>CAWKDV010000005.1:0-37184 GCA_963848495.1 uncultured Thermoleophilaceae bacterium | reverse complement strand
GACCACGGCGGCAATGTCGTATCGGTGTCGCAGAAGGAGCACGAGCAAATCTATCCCAAGCCGGGCTGGGTCGAGCACGATCCCAAGGAGATCTGGGACCGCTCCCAGGGAGGTCATGGACGCCGCTCTGAGCGAGGCCGGCGCGAGCGCGGACGACATCGCCGCGCTCGGGATCGCTAACCAGCGCGAGACGACGGTGGTGTGGGATCGATTCACGGGCGAGCCGGTGTGCAACGCGGTCGTCTGGCAGGACCTGTACGGACACAGATCTGCGACGATCTTTCGGCCGACCCCGGCCGGGATCGCTTCCGCGAGACCGGCCTGCCCCTGGCGACCTACTTCACCGGGCCGAAGATTCGCTGGATCCTCGAGAACGTGGCCGGAACACGCGACCGGGCCGAGGCCGGCGATCTCTTGTTCGGCAACGTCGATTCCTGGTGGTTCTGGAACCTCACGGGCGGCATGAATGGCGGCGTGCACATCACCGATCCAACAACGGCATCCGCACGATCCTTATGGACCTGGCGGCCCTCGACTGGGACGACGATCTGCTGCGGACACGATCGGCGTTCCGAGGTCGATGCTGCCCGAGATCCGCTCCTCGAGCGCGGTCTTCGGTGAGGTCAGGGCGGGCCCTGGCGGGCGTGCAGGTCGGGGGCGACCTTGGCGACCAGCAGGCCGCGACCTTCGGCCAGGCCTGCTTCGCAGTCGGCGAGGCTAAGTACACCTATGGCACCGGCAACTTCCTCCTGCTCAACACGGGCACCGAGGCGGTGCAGTCGAAGAACGGCCTGATCACGACCGTCGGCTACAGATCGGCGACGACGCGGCCGGTGTACTGCCTCGAGGGGTCGATCGCCATCACCGGCGCGCTCGTGCAGTGGCTGCGCGACAACCTCAAGATGATCAAGACCTCCGGTGAGGTCGAGGAGCTGGCGGCCACGGTCGAGGACAACGGCGGCTGCTACATCGTGCCGGCGTTCTCGGGCCTGTTCGCGCCCTACTGGAAGCCGGACGCGCGCGGCGTGTTCGCCGGCCTCACGCGCTACGTGAACGCCGGCCACATCGCCCGTGCCACGCTCGAGGCCACGGCGTTCCAGAGCCGCGAGGTCGCGGATGCGATGAACGCGGACTCGGGCGTCGCGCTCGAGTCGCTCAAGGTCGACGGCGGCATGGTCGTGAACGAGACCCTGATGCAGTTCCAGGCGGACATCCTCGGTGTGCCGGTGATCCGGCCGAAGGTGGCGGAGACCACGGCGCTCGGCGCCGCATACGCCGCTGGGCTTGCCACCGGCCTGTGGGGCAACGTCGAGGACCTGCGCGAGAACTGGCTCGAGGACAAGCGCTGGGAGCCGCAGATGGACTCGGCAGCGCGCGACCGGGCGCTCCACTTCTGGAAGAAGGCCGTCGAGCGGACCTTCGACTGGGAGGAATAGAGGCAGGGCCGGCCTGCGGGGGCTAACCTGACGCCCGTGGCTGCTCTAACCACCGAGATCCTCGTCATCGGTGGTGGCGCCACGGGCGCCGGGGTGGCCTGGGACGCCGCACTGCGCGGCTTCGACGTGATCCTCGTCGACCGCCACGACCTCGCCCAGGGCACGAGCGGCCGCTTCCACGGCCTGCTCCACTCGGGCGGGCGCTACGCGGTGAAGGACCCGAAGGCAGCCGAGGAGTGCATCGGCGAGAACGTGATCCTGCGGCAGGTCGCCGCCGACGTGATCGAGGACACGGGCGGCCTGTTCGTCACCACGCCGTTCGACGACCCGGGCTACGCCGACCGCTTCAAGGACGGCTGCAAGCAGAGCGGCGTGCCCTGCGAGGAGATCGAGCCGGCCGAGGCGCTGCGCCAGGAGCCGCGGCTCAACCCGGGCATCTCGCGCGCCTTCCGCGTGCCGGACGGCAGCATGGACATCTGGAAGACCGTCTGGGGCCTCGCACGCGGCGCGCGCGAGCGGGGCGCTCGCATCCTCCCCTACCACGCGGTCACCCAGGTGCACCGCACGGACGGCGAGGTGCAGGGCGTGCGGCTGGTCGACACGCGCAGCGGCGACGAGGTCGACATCGAGGCCGGCGTGACCGTCAGCGCAACGGGAGCCTGGTCTGGCCAGCTCGCGGAGATGGCCGGCATCGAGGGCGTCCACGTGATGCCGGGCAAGGGGGTCATGATCGCCATGAACCACCGCCTGGTGAACACGGTGATCAACCGCTGCCAGCTACCCACGGACGGCGACATCATCGTGCCGATCCGGACCGTCAGCGTGATCGGCACGACCGACGTCCACGTCGACGACCCGGACGACAACGAGATCACCCAGGACGCCGTGGACGCGATGCTGCGAGAGGGCGACCAGCTCGTGCCCGGCTTCAAGGACGCCCGCGCGCTGCGCGTCTGGGCCGGCGTGCGCCCGCTGTTCGAGGACCAGAAGGAGGACGTGGCCTCCACGCGCGACATCACGCGCGCTCACTCGATCCTCGACCACAAGCAGCGCGACGGCGTGAGCCGCTTCTTCACCATCACCGGCGGCAAGGCCACGACCTTCCGGCTGATGGCGCAGGACACGATGGACGCCGTCTGCAAGCAGCTCGGCGAGGACCGGCCCTGCCTCACCGACACCACGTCGATTCCCGACTCCGAGCCGCTGCGGTACTACCGCATAAGCCATCGCCTCGGGCAGAAGGAGGAGCACCTGCGCGACTCCCAGCTCGTCTGCGAGTGCGAGCTCGTGTCGCGCGCCCGGCTCGAGGAGGCCTTCCGCCAGCGAGGCAGCTCCGAGCTCGACGACATCCGCCGCTACCTGCGGCTCGGGATGGGACCGTGCCAGGGCGGCTTCTGCATCTACCGCGCCACCGGCATCCTCCACGGGATGGGCGGAATCGAGGCCGAGGATGCCAACGGCTCGCTGCTGCGCTTCGTGCAGGAGCGCTGGAAGGGCGTCTGGCCGATCCTCTACGGCGACCAGCTGCGGCAGGCACGGCTCGACGAGTGGATCTTCCAGGGCGTGCTCGACGTGGAGCACCTATGAAGCCCGAGCTTCACTACGACGCGGTGGTCATCGGGACCGGCGTGGCGGGGCTCACCGCGGCGGTGCGGCTGGCCGAGGCCGGGGCGAGGGTGTGCGTGCTGGCCAAGGGGGTCGGCTCGACCCATCTGGCCGCGGGCACGGTCGACGTGCTCGGCTACGACGGGGAGCGCGTGGAGTCGCCCCTGGAGGCGCTGCCGGACTTCATCGCCCGCCGGCCGGACCATCCCTACGCGCTGCTCGGCCCCGACTCGATCGCACCGGCGCTCGACTGGTTCGCCGAGCGGGTGGAGGCCGGGCCGAAGCCGGGCTACCGCTATCGCGGCTCGCTCGAGCGCAACACGCTCCTTCCCACTGCTGTCGGCGCGGCCCGGCCCTCGGCGCTGTTCCCCGAGACGATGGCGCCCGGCGACCTGTCGCTGACCACGCCGGTCTGCTGCGTGGGAATCCGGGCGCTGCGCGACTTCCAAGCGTCCCTCTGCGCCGCCAACCTCCAGCGGCTCGGGATCGAGTCGCGCTCGCTCGAGATCGACGTGGACACGGGCCGCGCGGAGTCCAACGCGCTGGGGCTGGCGCGCATGCTGGACGACCCGGCTCAGCGAGCCGCCTTCACCGCGCGCCTGGCGCCCCTGATCCACGGCGAGCAGCGAGTTGCGCTGCCGGCCATCGCCGGCCTGGCCGACCCGCACGGCGTCTGGACCGACCTTCAGGAGAGGCTCGGGCGGGCCGTTTTCGAGATTCCCACGCTGCCGCCGTCGGTGCCCGGCATCCGCGTCTACGACATCCTGCGCGCGGCGCTGCGCCGGGCGCGCGGGCGGCTCGTGCTGGGCCCAGCCGTGGTCGGCGCTGAGCGCGACGGCGAGCGCGTCACCGCCGTGCGCGCCCATGCCAGCGGCCACGACACGCTCTTCGGCGCGCGCTGGTTCGTGCTCGCCAGCGGCGGCGTCGCCTCGGGCGCGCTCGAGCTGAACTCGGACTGGATCGCGCGTGACACCGTGCTCGACCTGCCGCTGCGCGGTCTGCCGGCCACCGGCGAGGACCGCTTCCGGCCCGAGTACTTCGCGGACCAGCCGATGGCCGGCGTGGGCATCGCGGTGGATGGGTCGCTGCTCGCCGAGGGCACGGAGAACGTGTTCGTCGCGGGTGCCTCGCTGCCGAGCGCGCACCCCTGGAACGAGCACTCCGGCGAGGGCATCGCGCTGGCGAGCGGCTACGCCGCGGCGACGACCATCCTGGAGCGCGAGGGGTCGAGGGCGGCCGCATGACCACCACTCCCCTGGACGGCCTGCTCGGTCACGAGGACCTGCGCAACTCGCTCGACCACTGCGTGAAGTGCACGATCTGCGAGACGGTCTGCCCGGTCTCGAACGTCACGCCGCTGTTCGCGGGGCCGAAGTACACCGGTCCGCAGGCCGAGCGCTACCGCGTGATCGGCCAGGAATCCGTGGAGTCGTCGGTGGACTACTGCTCCGGCTGCGGGCTGTGCACCCAGGCCTGCCCCCAGGGCGTGAAGATCGCCGAGCTGAACGCGCACGCGCGCCGCAAGCTCAAGCTCAAGAAGGGCGTGCCGCTGCGCGACCGGCTGATCGCCCGGCCCACCGTGCTGGGCCGGATCGGCACGCCGGTGGCGCCGCTGGCCAACGCCAGCCTGAAGTCTCGGCCGGTCCGCGTGCTCGCCGAGAAGCTGCTCGGCATCCACCGCGACGCGCCGGTGCCCAAGTTCGCAGGCCGCAGCTTCCGCGCCTGGGCGAAGAAGCACAAGAGCCCGCCGGCCTCGCAGCGGATCGTCTACTTCCATGGCTGCGGCACGCAGTACTACGAGCCGGACGTGGGCGAGAAGACCGTGGCGATCCTCGAGCACAACGGCTTCAAGGTGGACGTGCCGCTCGACCAGGACTGCTGCGGCCTGCCGCTCCAGTCGAACGGCCTGTTCGACGACGCGCGCAAGTACGTGCTGCGCCTGGCGAAGTCGCTCGCGCCGGCCGCGCGCGACGGCGCGCTGATCGTGGGCAACTCCACGAGCTGCACGGTGATGCTCAAGCGCGAGGCGCGCGAGATCCTCGGCCTCGAGGCCGACCCCGATCTCAAGCTCGTCAGCGAGCGCACCTACGACATCTGCGAGCTGCTGCTCGAGATGCATCACCGCGGCGAGCTCAAGACCGACTTCAAGCCGATCGAGGAGAGCGTCGCCTACCACGCCCCCTGCCAGCAGCAGGGCCACTGGATGGGCAAGCCGGCGCTCGAGCTGCTCGACCTGATCCCCGGCCTCGAGGTGCATGAGATGGACGCGCGCTGCTGCGGGATCGCGGGCACCTATGGGCTGAAGCTCGAGAAGTACGACATCGGCATGGACGTGGGCGCAGACCTGTTCCGGCAGGTGGAGGCGTCCGGCGCGGGCAGCGTCGTCTGCGACAGCGAGACCTGCCGCTGGCAGATCGAGCACGGCACGAAGCGCCCGTCGGTCCACCCGCTCGAGCTGCTGCATCGCGCGTACGGGCTTTAGTGGGAGGCGACCACTAGTTGGTCGGGCTCGTCATCGTCTCCCACAGCGCCGCGCTCGCCGCGGGCGTGGTGGAGCTGGCGCGGCAGATGGGCGGCGAGGAGGTGCGGATCGAGGCCGCCGGCGGGATGGAGGACGGCTCGATCGGCACCGACGCCGAGCGCGTGCGCGCGGCGATCGAGCGCGCGATGTCCGACGACGGCGTGCTCGTGCTGATGGACCTGGGCAGCGCACTGCTCAGCGCGGAGATGGCGGTCGAGCTGATGGACGGCGACGGCCGTGTGGAGCTGAGCGAGGCGCCGTTGGTGGAGGGGGCCGTGGCGGCGGCGGCGTCTGCGCGCGGCGGCGCATCGCTGGAGGAAGTGCGATCGGAAGCTGCCGCCGCGCTCGGGATGAAGGCAGCGCAGCTCGGGATCACGGATCACGGATCACGGATCACGGAGGAAGTGCCTTCTGCCGTGGATGCCGCCGCGACCGTGCCGATCCTCAACGAGATCGGACTGCATGCCCGCCCCGCGGCGCTCGTCGTCGAGCTCGCGGGCAGCTTCGACGCAGACCTGAGGCTCGCGAAGCCGGGTGGCAATCCGGTGAGCGCGAAGAGCCTCACCGGGCTGATGACCCTCTCTGCGCGCAAGGGCGACGAGCTCGAGGCCACCGCCGCTGGTCCGCAGGCAAGCGAGGCCATTGAGGCGCTCGAGGAGCTTGCGAAGGGAGGCTTCGGCGAGGGAGTCACAACGGCCCCCCGAGCCAAGGCCCCCGATACCCGACACCCGACGCCCGAGACCCCAAGTGCCGGCACCACACTCCGCGGTATCCCAGCCTCCGCGGGCCTCGCCATCGGCCCGGCTCGCCTGCTCCGCAGCGCGTCAGGACCACCGGCCCCCCGCGAATCCGAGGGAAGCGAAGCCGAGCTCAAACGCCTGGACGAAGCGCTTGCGACCGCTCGTGAGGCGATCGAGCGCGACCGTCAGGCCATGGCCGGCCGCGCCGGTGCGAGCGAGGCCGCGATCTTCACCGCGCATCTCGCGTTGCTCGACGACGAGGGGCTGCTCGCGCCGGCCCGGGCCGCGATCGAGGGCGGGGCCGCGGCCGAGGGCGCCTGGTACGCCGCCACGCAGGACGCCGCAGCGGTCGCCCGCGCGCTTGACGATCCGCTGCTCCAGGCGCGTGCGATCGACATCGAGGACGCCGGCCGGCGTGTGATCGCCGCCATCGCGGGGGACGCGGGAGAGGGCGTCAGCGACGAGGGGATCGTGATCGCCGGGGAGCTCACCCCCGCGGACGCCGCCGGGCTCGACGTGGAGCTGGTGCGCGGCATCGCCACGGCACACGGCACCGCCACCGCGCACGCGGCGATCCTCTCGCGGGCGCTCGGGCTGCCCGCCGTGGTGGGCATCGGCGAGCCGGTGCTGGCGATCGAGGAGGGCACGGAGCTGCTGCTCGACGGCGGCACGGGCGAGCTGCTCGTCGGGCCGAGCGAGGAGCAGGTGCGCGAGGCACGCGAGCGTGCCGAGCACGCGGAGGTGCGCCGCGCGAAAGCGCTCGAGCATGCGCACGAGCCGGCGCAGACCGCGGACGGCACCCGCATCGAGGTGGCGGCGAACCTGGGCGGAGCCGGCGGCGCGGCGGCCGCGGTGGAGCTCGGCGCGGAGGGCGTCGGCCTGCTGCGTACCGAGTTCCTCTTCCTCGACCGCGCCGAGCTGCCGTCGGAGGAGGAGCAGGCCGAGACGATCGCGCAGATCGCGCGCGAGCTCGACGGCCGCCCACTGGTGGTGCGCACGCTCGACGTGGGTGCCGACAAGCCGCTGCCGTCGATCCCGATGGAGCCCGAGGCCAACCCGTTCCTCGGGCTGCGCGGCCTGCGCCTCGGCCTCGCCCGG
The DNA here is from genome assembly GCA_963848495.1 of uncultured Thermoleophilaceae bacterium. Taxonomy (GTDB): domain Bacteria; phylum Actinomycetota; class Thermoleophilia; order Solirubrobacterales; family Thermoleophilaceae; genus JAICJR01. The sequence continues at coordinate 29,784 of CAWKDV010000005.1, read as the reverse complement.
CCCGAGCTGCTCGCCGGCCAGCTCCGCGCGATCCTGCGCGTGGCGGTGGAGCACCCGCTGCGGGTGATGTTCCCGATGGTGGCCATGCAGGCCGAGGTGGATGCGGCCCTGGAGGCACTCGCCCGCGCGCGCGAGGCGACCGGTGTCGACGCCCCGCTCGAGACCGGCATCATGGTCGAGGTCCCGGCGGCGGCCCTGCGCTCCGCCCAGCTCGCCGAGCGACTCGACTTCTTCTCGATCGGCACCAACGACCTGACCCAGTACACGATGGCCGCCGAGCGCGGCAACGAGCACGTGGGCGATCTCCTGGCCGGAACCCACCCGGCGGTGCTGCGGCTGATCAGGGAGACGGTGCTCGGCGCCGACGCCCACGGCCGCTGGGTGGGCGTCTGCGGTGAGCTCGCGGGCGACCCTGCGGCGGCCGTCCTGCTCGTGGGTCTGGGCGTGCGCGAGCTGAGCATGGCGCCGCCGCTGATCCCGGAGGTGAAGCAGGCGCTGCGCTCCCTCACCCTCGAACGCTGCCGCGAGCTGGCAGAGGGCGCGCTCGACGCGGTAGATGCAGCGGCTGCGCGCCAGCTTGCCGTTGAGGCGCTCTGAAACCCATTGGTAGGATCGCGGCGATGGAGGCTGGCGCGCTGAGGGCGCGGCGCACGGGCCCCGAGCGGGCCATGGCATTCCTGATCGCCGGCACGAGCCTGCGCATCGTCGCGGTCCCGTTCGTCATGGCGCTGGTGATCTCGAAGTCGTTCACCACGGCCGCGATCGTCTTCTTCGTCGTGTCGTCGACGGACTGGTTCGACGGCCGGCTGGCCCGCCGCTGGAACGTCACCACCAAGCTCGGCTCGTTCCTCGACACCACCGCCGACAAGCTGCTCGTCACCGGCGCGCTGGTGGCGCTGCTCGCCGTCGATCGCGTGTCGCCCTGGATAGCGATCATCATCATCGGCCGCGAGCTGACGCTGCTCGGCCTGCGCGCCGCGGTGGCGGCTCAGGGGATGCACCTCGAGGCGTCGCTGCTCGGGAAGTGGAAGGCCACCGTGCAGTTCGTGACGATCGGCCTGGTGATGATCCGCCCCGACGTGACGATCGCGGACGCCTACCTCGACCAGTGGCTGATGGTGATCGCCGCGGTGATCACCGTCTGGTCGGGCGTCGAGTACTTCCTGCGCTTCTCCTCCGCACTGCGCTCCGATACGTGAGTCGCGTCTTCGTCACCGGCGGCAGCGGTGTCGTCGGGCGGGCGCTGGTGGAGCGCCTCGCAGGTCGCGGCGACGAGGTGGTGGCGCTGTCGCGCTCGGCCGAGGCCGACGCCAAGCTGTCGGCGATCGGCGCCGCGCCCGTGCGCGGCGACATCTTCGACGAGGAGGCTCTCGCGCGCGCGATGGAGGGCGCCTCGCTCGTGTTCCACGTGGCGGGCGTGAACTCGCTCTGCGTCGCGGACCCCGCGCCGATGCTGCACGCGAACGTGGACGGTCCGCCGGTCGTGATCCGCGCCGCCGGGCGCGCAGGGGTGCCGCGCCTGGTGCACACGTCCTCGGCGGCCACGATGGGAGAGGAGACCGGCAGCGTGGGCCGCGAGGACTCGCCCCACCGCGGCTCGTACCTGTCGGACTACGAGCGCTCGAAGACCGAGGGCGAGCGGGCCGCGTTCGCAGCCGGGCGCGAGGCGGGCATCGAGGTCGTGAGCGTCAACCCCTCCTCGGTGCAGGGACCCGGACGCGTGTCGGGCACGGGCCGCTTCCTGCTCGCGTTCCTCGACGGCCGCCTGAAGGTGTTCGTGCAGACGAACATCAGCCTCGTCGACATCGCCGACTGCGCCGAGGGCCACCTGCTTGCGGCCGAGCGCGGCGCGCCCGGCGAGCGCTACCTGCTGAACGGCATGACGCTGACGATGACCGAGGCGCTGGCACTCGCCGCCGAGGTGGCCGGGGTGGACCGCCACCCGCGCCTCATGCCGCGCCCGCTCGCCACCGGCGCCGCCTTCGCCGTGGAGGGCGCCTTCAAGCTCGTGCGCCGCCACCCGCCGGTCTGCCGCGAGATGGTCCGCACCCTGCTGCACGGGCACCGCTACGACGGCTCACGCGCCACGCGCGAGCTCGGACTCGAGTACACGGACCCGCGCGAGACGCTTCGCCGCACCGTGGAGTGGGCGCGCGAAGAGGGCTTGATCCGGGCGACGTGACGTTCCGCCTCCAGTTCCCGATCGGCGAGGTCGAGGCGATCGCAGCGCGCTTCGAGTACGAGGGCGACGACGAGGTCGCCGCCGCGGGCGCCGCCGCGCGAAGGCGCGGCTACTACACCAAGCCGGAGTTGGTGCTGATCTGCGAGTGGAAGACGGCTCGCAGCAGGAGCCGCGTGGCGCGCAACAGCGACGGATTCGTCAAGGGCATCACCCGCGCGGCCTTCGCCACCGACGACGAGGCCGAACGCATGGCGGCGCTGTGTGCCCTGCAAGGCGTCGAGGCTCCCAGCGCCTCGGTGCTGCTGCACTTCGCCTTCCCGGATCGCTACCCGATCATCGACTGGCGGGCGCTCGAGGCGCTCGGCCAGTCCGCGCAGGCGACGTACTCGATCGGCTATTGGCTGTCCTACGTGGACGCGTGCCGCGAGCTTGCCGAGCGTGCCGGTGTGACGATGCGAACGCTCGACAAGGCGCTCTGGCAGCACTCCAGGGAGCGTGGCTAGCTGCCAGGCGCCAGCAGCCAGTAGACCTCGGACTCGATCTCGCTTGTATCCGGCTGCCAGTGGCCGTAGATCTCCCACCGCGGCCCGGCCAGCTCGAGCCCCTCCGCGGCCGCGAAGCGATGCACGGCGTCGTGGGCGCGACCGAGCTCCGCGTAGTCGCCGCGATGGACCGCCATCGCCGCCCTGCCGCCCGGGAGCTGGGACGCCACCACTCGCCCCCCGCCCTCGAACGGCCCGCGCACGAGCACGCCCACCTCCACGCTCGGCCGCTCGTCCTTGTAGAGCATCACGTTGCGCCAGGTGCCGGCGTCATCTCCGCCGGGCTCGAGAGCCTCCTGGCCGCGAACGAACGCGTAGACCTCGTCGAGCATCGGCTTCCAGCGCGCTGGGAACTCCTGCCAGCTCGTCGTCTCCGCCACCACGGCGGTCGGGCGAGGGTCGACCTCGAGGACCGTCACCTCCATGCCGCGATCCTCTCCACTGCCTCCCGCAGCACCTCCTCGCGCTTGCAGAACGCGAAGCGCACGATCGACCGGAGCCGCTCCGGCTCTGCCGTGAAGGCCGACACGGGAATCGCCACGACGCCGGCCTCGAGCGGCAGCCGCTCGCACAGCTCCAGCGCGTCGCCGAAGCCGAGCGGGCGCGCGTCGGCGCAGATGAAGTAGGTGCCGGCCGTGCCGAAGACGTCGAAGCCGGCTGCCGCCAGGCCCTCGGACAGGAGGTCGCGCTTGTGCGCCAGCGCGGCGGCCAGCTTCGCCGGCTCGCTCCCGGCGTCGCGCAGGGCGGCCGCGGCGGCGTGCTGCAGCGGCGTGCCGCCGGCGAAGGTGAGGAACTGCTTCACGCCGCGGACGGCCGCCACCAGCTCCGGCGGGCCGCTCGCCCAGCCGATCTTCCAGCCGGTGACCGAGTACGTCTTGCCCACCGACGACACCGTGATCGTGCGCTCGAACATCCCTGGCAGCGTGGCGAGCGGGATGTGCTTGACGCCGTCGTAGACGAGGTGCTCGTAGACCTCGTCGGTCACGGCGATCACGTCATGCCGGCGGCAGGCCTCGGCCAGCAGCTCGAGCTCGGCGCGGTCGAGCACGCGGCCGGTGGGGTTGTGGGGCGAGTTGAGCAGCAGGACCCGCGTCCTGTCCGAGATCCCGTCCGCGCTCGCGCGCCAGTCCGGCGGCGTGAGCGGGATTGGGACCGCGACGCCGCCGGCAAGAGACACGACCGCCGCATAGGAGTCGTACGACGGGTCGAGCATCGCCACCTCGTCGCCCGGCCGGACGAGCGCGAGCAGCGCCGACGCCAGCGCCTCGGTGGCGCCGAACGTGACCTGCACCTGCGTGTCCGGGTCGAGCTCGATGCCGTAGCGCTCACGCTGATGGAGGGCGACGGCCTCGCGCAGCTCGGGCACGCCGGGCAGTGGCGCGTACTGGTTGTGCCCGCCGCGCAGGGCCGCGACGGCCGCCTCGAGCACGGCCGCCGGGCCGTCCTCGTCCGGGAAGCCCTGGCCGAGGTTGATCGCCCCCGTGCGCTCCGCGAGGGCGGTCATCGTCGTGAAGATCGTCGTCTCAGGCTGTTGCGGCACCTGCCACCTGCTCGATGAGCGAGGCGGCCCGGGCGGCGCCGCCAAAGGAGCCCAGGCGGCGCGAGCAACCGGCGAGCCGCGCGGCCAGGGCGGCGTCGCCGCGCAGACGGTCGATCGCGCCGAGCAGCTCCTCCGGGGAGTGCTCGTAGGTCGACAGCCTCACGCCAAAGCCGGTCTCGTGCATGCGCTGTGCATTGTCGTGCTGATCCCAGAACAGGGGCAGCAGGACCATCGGCTTGCCGGCGTGGAGCGACTCCACCACCGTGTTGTTGCCGCCGTGGGTGATCACCACGTCGACCTGCGGAAGCACCGTCGTCTGCGGCAGGAACTCCTCGCCGACCATGTTCGGAGCGAGCCGCAGCTCGTCCGCACGCGGCCCGAGCGACACGATCACGCGGTGGTCGGAGGCGCCCAGCACGTCGATCAGGCGCTGCATCAGCTCGACGTCGGCCGAGCCGAGCGAGCCCAGGCTCAGGTAGACGAGCGCGCCCTCGCCTTCGGGCAGCCGGTCCCAGGGGATCTCGGTCGCGCGGATGCTCGCCTGCACGTTGTGCCAGCTCCCGCCGAGCGCGCGCCCGCGCGAGTAGTCCACCTCGTCCGGATAGCCGTAGAGGTTCAGCCAGTCGGAGGCGTGGGTGAACTCGAGCTCCGGCAGCGGCGGCGCGCCCCGCTCGCGGCAGAAGTCGTCGAAGCGGGTATGGACCTCCGACATCGCGCGCCGGTACTCGGCGCGGAACTCCTCCCAGCCGGGGCGGTCGTCGCCGGCCAGCCCCGAGTAGGCCGGCGGCAGCTCGGCGTCGGGCAGCTCGAGCGGGTTGCAGGAGACGATGCGCACCCACGGCCGCCCGCTCGTGAGCAGCGCCGGGAACGAGACGACGTTGTCCTCCACCACGACATCGGGCTGGAGCTCCTCGATGATCTCCGCGAGCCGTTCCTCCACGTACATCGAGCCGTCCACGAGCGCCGCGTAGGTGGGCGCCATGAAGCCCTCGATCTGCTCGATCGTTGGCCGGCGGAACACCGGCGCGTTCTCCGCCACGTAGTCCTTCCAGAACTGGCCGGGCACCTCCTCGGTCTCGGGCGGCGGACCCAGCCGCATCAGCCGTTCCTCGAAGCCCTGCGCCGCGAGCGTGCCCGCGAACGACTCCTCCACGATGAACACGACCCGGTGACCGCGCGAGCGCAGCACGTCGCCGATCCCGACGCAGTTGTTGGTGGGGCCGTAGGCGCCCTCCGGGAAGAAGGCGACCGTGCCCATCAGGCGGCGGCGCCCTCCACCGCGGCGGCCACCGCCGGTGAGCGCTGGGTGGAGCGCAGCACGCCGGTGTCACGCGTGAGCCTCTGGGCCAGCGCGACCGGGATCGTGGTGAGAACGATCACGAACAGCACCACCACATTCACCTGCGGCAGCGCCTGGCCCAGGCGGATGTTGCCGAAGATCCAGATCGGCAGGGTGTTCTGCGCGCCGGCGGTGAACGTGGTGACCACGACCTCGTCGAAGGAGAGCGCGAAGGCGAGCAGACCGCCGGCCACGAGCGCGGTGGCGATCACCGGCAGGATGACGAGGCGGAACGTCTGCCAGCCGTCGGCGCCGAGGTCCATCGACGCCTCGACCAGCGAGGTCTGCGTGCGCCGCAGCCGGGCGAGCACGTTGTTGTAGACGGTGACGATGCAGAAGGTGGCGTGCCCGATCACGATCGTCAGCAGCGAGAACGTGAGCCCGCGGTTGCTGAAGAACGAGTTCAGCGCCATGCCGGTGATGATGCCCGGCAGCTCGATGGCTCCCGAGTCGGGCGCCTCGAAGCCCGCGATGAGGCGCAGCGTGGTGGTCTTCCCCGAGCCGGAGGGGCCGAGCATCGTGAAGAACTCGCCGCTCTGGATGTCGAGCGAGAGGCGCTCGATCGCCACCACGTCGCCGTAGGTCTTGCGCAGGCCAATCAGCCTGACCGCGGCGGCCGTCGAGGCGGCCTCTGGAGCGGCGGTGGAGCTGTCGGCGGCAGGCGCCGTGCCTCCTTGGTGGAGCACGCGGCGCCAGTGTAATGGCCGCACTGGACCCCAACAATCGTCAGGTTGGAGAAGAAGCCCCGTGCCCGTAGGCCAAGCAGTAGAACGCGACGTTCGCGGGTAGGGGACCCGGCGGCTTCAACCCGGCGTGCAGGCTGCCGATCACCTGTCTGGATGCGTCTTGTGGCCACAAACCGCCTGCAGCCGGGCGCGATACTCGGGCGTGACGTCGTAACCGACGTCCACGGGCGCGTGCCGCTGCTGCGCGCCGGGGTGGCGATCAGCGAGCGCTACAAGCTTCACCTCCAGGAGGCGGGCATCCACGCCGTCTACATCGAGGACAAGCTCGGCGCCGGCATCGAGGTGACGCAGGCGCTCAGCGACAACACCCGCGAGTCCGCCACGCGCGCGTTGAAGAAGTCCTTCTCGGCCGCCCCGGCGATGATCGCGGAGGGCAGGACGCTCTCCGACGCCGCGATCAACGAGCTCGCCGACGTGGCGGCCCGCATCTCCGCCGATCTCGCCGACGCCGAGGACGCGGTGCTCGCCCTGAGCGACCTCGCCGCCGCCGACGCCTACACGCTGCAGCACTCGATCGACGTCACGGCCCTCGGCGTGCTCATCGCCCGCCGCCACTTCCGCCGCTACGGGCGGCCCGCCTCGGTCGGCAAGCGCCGCTACGACCACGTCGAGCAGTACCTGGTCAAGCTCGGCGTCGGGCTGCTGCTGCACGACATCGGCAAGCTGGCCGTGCCCGCGGCGATCCTCAACAAGGCGGGCCCGCTCGATCCCGAGGAGCTGGCGATCATGCGGACGCACCCGATGGTCGGCCTCGAGCTCCTGCCGGGCGACATGATCGGCCCGCTGGCCAAGTCCGTCGTGCGCTCCCACCACGAGCGCTGGGACGGGAGCGGCTACCCGGGCGGCCTGGCGGGCACCGACATCTCCGAGTTCGCGCGCATCGCCGCGGTGGCGGACGTGTTCGACGCGATCACCAGCGAGCGGCCCTACGCGCGTGCGGCGCCGCCGTATGTCGGCGTGCGAGCGATCCTCGAGGGGCGCGGCAGCGCGTTCGACCCGGGCATCGTGGACACCTTCCGCAAGATCGTCGCGCCCTACCCGCCCGGCCACGAGATCGTGCTCACCGACGGCCGCCGCGGCATCGTCGTCTCGGTGCCGCACGACCGCCTCGACCTGCCGGTGGTGCGGGTCGCGTTCGATCCGTCGAACAAGCAGATCGAGCCCTACGAGGTCGACCTGCGCACCGAGCCGCAGCTCGTGCCTCACGGCCTGGCGCCCGCGGCGTAGCGAACCCGTCTTAGCCGCCCGCGAGAATGCGCGGGCCCATGCCGACGCTCTACCTGCTGCGCCACGCGAAGTCGAGCTGGGACACCCTCGGCCTCCACGACCACGAGCGGCCGCTGGCGCCGCGCGGTCAGAAGGCCGCGGCCCGGATGGGCGAGCACCTGCGTGCCGGCGGCGCCTTGCCCGCGCTCGTGCTCTGCTCCACCGCCACTCGCACGCGTGAGACTCTGGACCTGCTCGGGCTCGACGCTCCCGTCGAGTACGACGACGGCCTGTACGACGCCACGGAGGGCGAGCTGCTCGACCGGCTGCGGCGGCTGCCCTCGTCGCTCGAGTCGGTGATGCTGATCGGCCACAACCCGTCTGTACAGGAGCTCACCCTGATGCTGGCCCGCGAGGGCGACGGCCTCGCCCGCATCCACGACAAGTTCCCGACTGGCGCGCTGGCCACGCTGTCGTTCGAGGGTGACTGGAGCGCGCTGGCGCCGCACAGCGCGCTGCTCGTGGAGTTCGTGCGGCCGAAGGAGCTGGGCTGACGGAACGCTTACGGCATCAATAACGGGGCGGCCCGGGCGGGGGTTCATGGACTTAACCCCGCTATTCGGGGCTAACTCCATGCACGTCCTGCCAGATCGGCTTCGGGCCGCCCCTTATCGATGCCGTAAGCGCCGGCCCTACAGCGCCGCCACGGGCTCCTCGCCCGCCAGCTCCGCGTAGCGCCCGCCCAGCGCCATCAGCTCGGCGTGCGTGCCGCGCTCCGCCACGCGGCCGTGGTCCAGCACCAGGATCTGGTCGGCGTCGCGGATCGTCGACAGGCGGTGCGCGATGGCGATCGTCGTGCGGCCGCGGGCGAGGTCGTCGAGGGCCTCCTGAAGGGCGCGCTCGGTCTCGTTGTCGAGCGCGCTCGTGGCCTCGTCGAGCACCAGCACGGGCGGGTTGCGCAGGACCGTGCGCGCGATGGCGATGCGCTGCTTCTCGCCGCCGCTGAAGCGATAGCCGCGCTCGCCCACCATCGTCTCGTAGCCGTTCGGGAGCGAGACGATCAGGTCGTGGATCTGCGCGGCACGGGCGGCCGACTCGATCTGCTCGTCGCTCGCCTCCGGGCAGGCGAAGCGCAGGTTCTCGCGGATGCTCGCGTGGAAGAGATAGGTCTCCTGCGAGACGAGCCCGACGGCGGCGGCCAGCGACGCGTGGCTGGCCTGCTTCACATCCACCCCGTCGATCGTCACGCGGCCGGCCCTGGGGTCGTACAGGCGCGCGACCAGGTAGGCCATCGTGGTCTTCCCCGATCCGGTCTCGCCGACGATCGCCGTGGTGGTGCCGGCCGGGACCACGGCGCTCACGTCGTCGAGGGTCAGCGGCCCGTCGTGCTCGTAGCTGAAGCTGACGTCCTCGAACGCCACATCGCCGCGCACGTCGTGGAGCTCCACCGCATCCGGGTGCTGGTCGATGTCGACGGGCAGGTCGAGGTACTCGAAGATGCGCGCGAACATCGCCAGCGAGGTCTGCACGTCGAGGCCGACCGAGAGGAGCGACTGGAGCGGGAACAAGAGGCGCGTCTGGAGCGTGGTGAAAGCGACCACCGTGCCGATCGAGATCGCGTGCCCGCCGTGGGCGATGCTCTCGCCCGCGAACCAGTAGACCGCCGCGGGCATGATGGCGAAGCTCATCTGCACCGATGCCATGCGCCAGCGGCCCGCCATGCGGCTGCGCACCTCGATGTCGGCGAGCTCCTCGGACTCGTCGCTGAAGCGGCGGACCAGCTCCGGCCCGCGCCCCATCGTCTTGCCGAGCAGGATGCCGGAGACCGACAGCGACTCCTCGACCAGCGTGGACATGTCGGCCAGCCGGCCCTGCCGCACCGAGGTGATGCGCTTGCGCTCCTCGCCCACCCGGCGGGTGAGCCAGAGGAAGAACGGCAGCAGGATCAGCGAGAAGACCGCCAGCCGCCAGTCCAGCAGGACCATGGCGACGAGCGTGGCCAGTACCGTGGTGACGTTCGAGAAGATCGAGGTCGCGGTGCTGGTGACGACGTTGTCGATGCCGCCGATGTCGTTGGCGATGCGCGACTGCACCTCGCCCGTGTGCGTGCGCGTGAAAAACGCGAGCGACATCCGCTGGAGGTGCTGGTAGACCGCGGAGCGCAGGTCGTGCATCACCCGTTGGCCGACCGAGTTGGAGAGCCAGGTCTGCATGACCCCGATCGCCCCGCTCGACACCGACACGGCGATCATGCCGAGCACGAGCAGCGTGAGCAGAGTGGTGTCCTTGTTCGGGATCGCGTTGTCCAGCACCGCCCGCAGCAGGAACGGGCTGATCACGCCGATCCCGGCCGAGATGGCGATCATCGTCACGAGGACCGTCAGCCGCCTGCGGTAGGGCACGAACAGGCGAGCCACGCGCCGGAGCGGCACGTGAGCTACGTCGACCTGAGGATCTGGCGGCGGCACGCGGCCGTCCCGCCCGTTCGCCTCCAGGCGGGCCATGCGAGGTGAGAACACAAATAGAGCGTAGTGAGCGCTGTCGCGCCCACTGCGCGGATTGCGGATTGCGGATTGCGGACTCAGCGGTCAGCGGTCAGGCGAACAGCGTGAGGTCCGGCTCGCGCTCTCCGCGCAGCACCGCGAGGTCCACCTCGACGCAATCGATCCCGCGCGCCTCCGCGAGCACCCGCGCCTGCGGCTTGATCGACTGCGCCGCGAGCACGCCACGGCAGGAGCCCATCGACGGGTCGAGCCGGATGCGGTCCAGGTAGCGCGTGAGCTGGTCCACCGCCGAGATCGTGCCGATGCGCTTGATCTCGACCGCGATCCAATCCTCATCGGCGTCACGGCACATGAGGTCGACCGGCCCGATGTCGGTGGGCCACTCGCGCCGCACGAGCCGGAAGCCCTCGCCGCAGTTCTCCGGTGCGTCGGCAAGCAGCTCCTGCAGCTCGCGCTCGACGCCGGCCTTCTGCAGCGCGGCCGCCTCGCCCATGTCGTGCTCGACGTCGGACACCACCTCGGCGAGGCGGATGTCGAGCCGGTCCTCGCCGCCCAGCTTGCGCACGACGATGCCCTCGTCGCTCTCCTCGATCACGGTGGGCGGCGTCATCCAGTTCTCGGGCTTGTAGCCCCCGGCGTCCGAGTGCACCATCACCGAGCCGTCCGACTTGAACATGAGCAGCCGCAGCGCCTCCGGGAGGACGGCGGACAGGCGGCCTGAGTAGCGGACCTCGCAGCGAGCGACGAGCAGGCGCATCGGGGCACCGTAGCGCCCGTCCCGGAGGGAGTGACCAGCGATTGACTGCCGCTCTACGGCCGGTTAGCCGATCCAGCTCGACCCCACGCGCGAGGACTTCGAGGGCAGGTTCCCGGCCTACTTGGACGGCAAGTTCGGCTGGGTCGCGTCGTTCACCGTGCACGATCCTCGGGGACTGTGGAGCGGCGCCATCTCGCTCAAGCCCGGGCATAGAGGGCCGGCGTGGGCGACGCACTCGCTGCGCGCCTTCGGGCACGCGAGCGTGCTCGGCCGTATGACCGCCGACTTCGTCAGCCAGCAGAGCGATCAGATCACGCTCAACGCGATGGGTCTCGTCAGCTCGAAGGCGGCTGGCACCCTGTGCGTGTCGTTCAAGGGTAAGAGCCTGCCGGGCTACGCCGACCAGGTCTTCTACGGGACCTTCGCCGTGGTCGGCGGGAGCGGGAGGTACGGACGGCTGAGAGGCTCCGGGACCTTCCTCAGCATCCAGCCCAGCCCGCGGCCGCTCTCCAGCACCGGCGTGAAGCTCAGGCTGGAAGGCGGCTTCAAGCACGTGAGCGAGGCGAAGCACGGAGGGCTGACCAGGGCCTGCAAGAGCTCGACCAAGCCGTTCCCGACCGGGCCGTCGGGTCCGGTGACTGTCAGCCTCGCGGGGCTCGCCTTCGCTCCCGCGGGCTCGTCGGGCACGCTCCCCGCGGGCACGAAGGTCTACGCGAGCGGCTCGACGGTGACCGGGAGCGCGGGCTGTGGGCAGCCGCTCTATGCGCTGTTCAGCTACAGCGGGTCCGGCAGCGCTGCGGTGACCGGACAGGCAAACGCAACATCCGGCGTCACTCAGAAGATCGGCGACACGGTCAGCGGGAGCAGGACGGCAATCGTCGTGCTTCCCTCAGCCGCCGCGACGGATCACGTCGACGTCGGCCTCGTGGTCACGACCCCGGACCGGGTGGACCACCCGCTCTCGGCCTCCCTGGACCTCAGCCGCAGCTGCTGACCGGCAGCGCTAGCGTTGCCGGCGTGCAGACGGTCGAGTTCATCGCCGGCGTGGTCGCCGTGGCGGGCCTGCTCGCCTACCTCGTTGTGATCGGCGTCGTGGCGCGCAAGCCGCAGGGCGTGGACGAGGACGCCGCGCGGGAGTACTTCTCAGAGCACGGCCGCTGGCCAGACGACGACTAGCCGCGGGTGCGAAGGCGACGCAGCACGCGGGCGATCCGGCTCTGGCGCTGCTCGGCAGCGTGGCGCCGGCGGCGGTACTCGGCACAGGTCATCCCGGCTGGGATGTCGGTGTGCTCGTAGATGGCCCGTGTCTCGATCGTCATTGGATGAGAGTAGGACGAGTCGCGGCGGAAAACGATGGGGCAGGTACCCAACCATGGGTTCGGCAATCCGAACTGGAATCCTCCGGGCCGTGCTACCCGCCAGCGCAAGCGCCCCGGCCCGCGCAGCCCTGGCCGGGAACCCCTCGGACGGCTACGGCGGCCGGACGCTGGCGCTCGCGCTGCCGGAGCTCGAGGCGCGCGTGGAGGTCCTGCCGGCCGACGGGCTCGAGCTGGGCGTGGCCGGCGCCGAGCCGCTGCGCCTCGCCGGACGCGCCGAGCTCGAGCGCGCGCTGGCCGCCGGCCGCGAGCCCGCCCTGCTCGCGGCGGCCCTCCGCCGCCTGGGCCGCGCAGCCGAGCTGCCGGAGCGCGGGTTCGCCCTGCGCTGCAGCTCGAGCGTGCCGCCCGAGGTCGGGCTGGCCGGTTCCAGCGCGCTCGTGGTGGCAACGCTCCGGGCGCTGTGCACCGCCTTCGAGCTGCGGCTGAGCGCCGACGAGCTCGCGGCCCTTGCGCTTGCCGCGGAGACCAAGGAGCTCGCCATCGCCGCCGGGCCGCAGGACCGCGTGGTGCAGTCCCACGGCGGCCTGGTGATGATGGACTTCGGCGTGGACCCGTGGCGGGTGGAGGAGCTCGACCCGGCGCTGCTCCCGCCCCTGTTCGTCGCCTGGCGCCACGACACCGCCGCCCACTCGGGCGACTACCACGCGGAGCTGCGCCGCCGGCACGACGAGGGCGACGGCTCGGTGCGGCGCTGTCTCGGGCGGCTGGCGGATCTGGCCTCCGAGGCCCGTGACGCGCTGCTGGCGGGCGACCACGAGGCGTTCGCCCGCTGCGTGGACGGCAGCTTCGACCAGCGCCGGGCGATGGGGCCGCTCGAGCCCGCCCACGTGGAGATGATCGAGCTGGCGCGAGCGGCCGGGGCGAGCGCGAACTACGCCGGCTCGGGCGGCGCGATCGTCGGGACGCTGCCCCCGGGCGGCGAGCTGGAGGCCACGCTGACGGCCCACGGCTGCACAGTGCTCGTGCGGTAACCGGGCCTTAGCCCTGGTGCAGGCGGCGGCGCGCGGCGATGTCAGGGCGACCCAGGCCGAGGCCAACCGTGCGATGGTGGCGGCGTCGCACCCGTTCCGCCGCGCACTGGGCGACCAGATCGAGATCTCGATCCAGGACATCCTCGGCTACGTGTCGCTGGTCCACCGCGTGACCGGCACCGAGGTGGTGGTGCGGGGACCGTCGGGGCCGCCCGCTGGCCTCGCTCCCGGCGGCCACGCGTGCGGCGCTGCCGAGATCAGGCAGGACCCAGGTGGCGGGCCGAGCCTACGACATCATCTCCGTCGGGGAGCCAGGCTGGGCGGGCGAGCAGCTGACGGTCTGGCTCCTGCTTACCCGCTGACCCGCCGGGCAGCGCGCGCAGGCGCGTCCTCGGAGCGGTGACGATCTCGAGCTCGGCCAGCGAGTCCTCGACCAGGATCGAGAGCGGGCTGAGCCCGGGCAGCGCGTCGGGATCGGCGTACGCGCTCAGGTGCAGGTGGTCGCCGTAGCTCAGCACCCCGATCGAGAGCGCGTGCCGCTCGGGGATCGGGATGATCGGGTAGATCGACAGCACCTTCGCGCCGGCCGCGTAGAGCGGAACGCGCGGCCCGGGCACGTTCGAGACCGTGAGGTTGTACATGCGCGGGCTGGCCGCCAGGCGCGCCGTCTTCTCCTTCACCGGCTCGGGCAGCAGGGCCACCGAGCGCAGCAGCAGGTCGCTGCCCTCGATGCGCCCGGAGTCCTTGATCGCCATCGTCTGCGCGCGGATGGCCAGCAGGCGCCGATAGGGGTCGGGCTCGGACACCGGCAGCTCGATGAACGCGAACGTGATGCGGTTCCCGCCCGACTGGTCCTCGCCGCGCACGCTCACGGGCACCATCACCCGCAGGTCGTGCTGATCCGCGCCGCGCCGCGCCGCCAGCCGCCGCAGCGCGCCGGCCACCACGGCCAGCGCGACGTCGTTCAGCTTCACCCCGCTGCGGGCCTTGATCGCCGTGAGGCGCTTCATCGCCATGCGGTGGGTCACCACCACGCGGCGCGGACCGATGTCGACGTTGAGATAGGAGGGCGGCGCCGGCCGCAGCGCGTCCTCGGCGAGCGAGAACGCGGCCCGCCGCATCGTCTCCGCCACCCTCAGGGTGCGGCGCGGCGACAGCCCGACCGAGGCCGCGCGGCGCATGCCGCGGAACTGCTCGAGCGCGCCGTCCGCCACCGACTCGACCGCCATGCGCAGGCCGCCGTGACCGGCGTCGGGCGACCACTCGAGAGCCTGGGGCAGATCGGCGTCCGGCGCCAGGTCGAACAGCACCATGCCCAGCTCCACGGCTGCGATGCCGTCCACCATCGCGTGGTGCACCTTGCCCAGCACCGCCGCTCGCCGGCCTCGCAGGCGCGGCACGATCAGGATCCGCCAGAGCGGCCGCTCGCGGTCGAGCTGTTCTGAGAAGAAGTCGCCGGCCAGGTGCTGCAGGCCCACGGTGTTGAGCGGCAGGCGAGGGTCGACGATCTCCACGTGCCGGCCGAGGTCGAAGTCGGGGTCGTCCTGCCAGACCGCCTCGCCGAAGCCGAGCGGCGCGCCCACCACCCGCTGGCGGAAGCGCGGGGCGAGGTGCAGCCGTGCGCCGATCCGCTCCGCGAGCGCCCGCGCGTCGAGCGCATCGCGCCCCTCGGGCACCTCCAGCGTGGCCAGCCAACCCACGTGCATGTGGGCCTCAGGCGTCTCAATCCGTAGGAAGGACGCGTCGAGTGCTGAGAGACGGGTCATCGCTTAGGCCCCGATCGTGGGGAGAGCCCCGCCGAAGCGAAGCTCTCCCCAGGGACTGCCGGCCCCGCGCCGGCTACACGAGGCCATCGCGTCCCTTTCGATCGGGTCCAACTAGGAGGAGTGGTGCAAGAGGCAGTATGCGCTCGCCTCGACGGCCCCGGTACCTACCGGCGGGCGGAAATCGAGCCGCGCGGGTCCGACACCCTGTAGGCCTTCAGGCCGAGCCCGAGCCGCTCGCGGTCCTCCACGCGGGCCGGGTCGAGGCCGCTGAGCTCCCGGATGCGGTCGAGGCGATAGCCCACCGTGTGCGGCTGGGTCTCGAGCGAATGCGCCGTGGCGCTGACGCTGCAGTCGGAGGCGAAGTAGGCCTCGAGCGTCCGCACCAGGTCCGTCGTGTACTGCTCGTCGTAGCGGTGGAGCGGCGCGATCGTCTCCTCGTAGAAGCTGCGGACCTCCTCCGGGTTGCTGGCGAAGGCCCGGAACAGCAGGCGGTAGGTGCCGCCCTCGAAGGCGTCGGGATCCGGGTGACCGCCCAGCGCGCGCACGTCGAGCACGAGCTGAGCCTCCTCGAGCGCCTGGCCCAGATCGCCCGCGCTCGCGTAGCGGGATGAGACGCCGACGGTGGCCTGCGCGCTCAGCCGGGCCGCCAGCTTGGCCGCCTGCTCGGTGGTGCCGGGCAGGAGCACGTAGATGCGGCCGTCGACCTCCTGCGTGAGCGCGTCCGGCCGCTCGGCCGCGATCACAGCGAGCAGCCGTCCCGGCGCCCGGTTCCGCGGCCGCGCGCACAGGGCCACGGCGCCGTGCTGGAGGTCCGCCCCGAGCCGGCGCGCGCGCCGCAGCACGTCGCCCTCGTCGAGCCGCTCGCCGGCCAGCAGATCCTCCACCAGCGAGCCGCGCAGGCTCTGCTCGGTCTCGTCGCGCGCCTCTACCACGGCCACGGCCGTAAGGGCGGCGATTGCGGCCATGTGGAGGAACTCGCTGGCGTTCCGTGGGCCGGGGCCGAGCTGCAGCACTGCGCCGAGCTCGCGCCCGCCCGAGGCGATCGGCACCTCGGCCACCACGCCCGGCGGCCGGTCCGGGCGCGCGCCCGCCAGGCGCGACGACACGTAGCGCTCGTAGGCCGCCCAGCGGTCCACGCTCTCGCCGATGCGGGGCACGATCACCGCCACCGGCGCGCCCACGTGGTCGGCCGCGATCTCTGCGATGCGCTCGAGACCCTCTCCGGCCAGCACCGCGCCCACCATCTGCAGGTGCGCCCCGCGTGGGGTGGGCAGCGGCTCGGGAACGGCCATACCAAGCCAAACCTATGGCGGGCGCGGCGCCCGGTCTTTGGCCAGGTGTCGAAACGTCGGCGCGTGCGAGTCGCCCACCGGTCCGCACGGTTGCCGCTTGCGCCCCACGCCGGGGATGGCTGGCAAGACCACGAGGCAGGGACGCGGGCGGCTGAGCTCGCCTGGCGTCTAGGAAGGCGCGTGCACGCGCAGCTGCTTGCCGAACGCGCGCTCGAACACATCCGCCTGCCGTTCCGCCGCCCACTGGGCCACCGTCACGTCCTCGCTCGCCTCGAGCGTGAAGTCCACGATGCCGTTGGTCACCGAGACGCGCGTGGCCCGCACCGCCTGGTCGCGGCCACGCTCGAACTGCTCGGCCAGGCGCAGCACGGCCGCGCAGCGAGTGAGCAACTCGTCGTCGCCGGGGCGCGCCAGCGGCGCAAGGTCGGCCATCGAGGGCGTGCCCTTCCGGTGGTAGCGCACGATCTGGGCGATCAGCGCCGTCTCGCGTGAGGAGAAGCCGGGCAGGCCGGCGTTCAGCACGAGGTAGCGCGAGTGCTTGTGGTGGTCGTCGTAGTCGATCGCCGTACCGATGTCGTGCAGCATCGCGGCCGCCTCGAGCAGCTCGCGCTCCTCGGGGTCGCCGCCGTGGAGGCCGGCCGCCGCCAGCTCGTCCCAGGCGCCCAGCGCGAGCTTGGCCACGTGCCGCGTGTGGGCCGGCTCGGGGTGGTACTGGCGCGCGAGGTTGAGCACGCTGGTCTCGCGCACGCTGTCGAACAGGGGCGGCTCGCGGTCATCGAGCAGCGTGGCGAAGAAGACGCCCTCGCGCAGCCCCTCCTCCGTCGTCTCGATCGCTGAGAAGCCGCCGACGTCGAGCACCTCCTGGATCACCACCGCGCCCGCGAGGATCAGGTCGGCCCGCTCCTTCTTGATGCCCGGGATGTCGTTGCGGCGGGACGCCGGCAGCCGCGCCAGCTTGTCCACGAGCTCACCCAGCGCCTCGGCGGTGAGCTCGAACCCCTGCACGCCGTACGACGGCAGCCCGGCGTCGAGCTGCGCGGCGGTGGCGAGGTTTCGCAGCGTGCCGCCGATGCCCGCGAGCTTCCAGTCCTTCTCCTCGGCGTCCCCAAGCCAGCCGGCCGAGCCCAGCTCCCTGCGCACGTGCGCGCGCAGCTCCTTGAGCTGCTTGCTCTTCGCCTTCTCGTCGGGGAGGAAGCGCTCGGTCATGCGCACGGCGCCAAGGGGCCACGAGCGCGCGTCCTGCTCGTGGCGCTCGGCCACCTGCACGAGCTGGAGCGAGCCGCCGCCCAGGTCGAGCGCCACGCCGTCCGCCAGCGAGGTCGAGTTGACCGTGGCCACGAAGCCGTAGTAGGCCTCCTGCTCCGGCGTGAGCACGTCGATGTTGAGCTTGGCCTGCTTGCTCGCCCGCCTGAGCAGCTCCTTGCGGTTGGTGGCGTCGCGGATCGCGGAGGTGGCCACGGGCCGCACGTCGTCGATCTCGGTGGCGCGACAGAAGTGGGCGAACATGTCGATCGTCTCGAGCGCCCGCTCCATCGGCTCCGGCTGGAGCGCGCCGGAGGCGTCGAGGCCGGCGCCCACGCGCACGCTCTCGTAGATCTCGTCGGTGCGCTTCCACCAGGCGCCCGGCACCCAGGTGAAGACCACAAGGCGGAAGGAGTTCGACCCGAGGTCGATCACCGCGAGCCGGCGCTCGCCTTCGGGGTGCGATCGAGCTTCGATCGGCCGAGCTTACTGGCGCGGCTTGGCGCTCAGGTGGTGGTCGTGGCGGAGCGTCAGCGTCGCATCGTGCATCGTGCGCAAATCGCTCTCCCGCCGCTCGCGCTGATCGGCGGGCAGGTCGCCCACGATGTAGACGCAGAGCGACACCGCACTGCGGCCGCGGAAGCAGTCGTCCCAGTAGCGGTCGTAGCGCATGGCCACTTCGAACATCCGGTCGTCGCCGCCGAACGGAAAGCGCGACCACCACACCGCCTGGTAGCCCTCGGCCAGCCGGGAGTCCACCACCGGCACCCACGGCTGCGCCCAGCTCTCCGGCGGGTCCTTGATGGGCAGCTCGCAGATCTCCATCCGGCCGGACCCCTCGAGCGCCTCGACGTCGAGGCCGGCGGCCGCCAGCGCCTGGCGGTCCTCGTCAGCCTTACCCGGCAGCGAGCGGTGGAAAAGCCAGCCGTTGCGGCGCAGGCCGAGGTTGTAGAACGAGGCGAGCGCGGGCGCGACCTCCTCCGTGGAGTCGAGGAGGATCGCCATGTGCGGACAGCCCGCGGCTGCGAACGCGTCCGCCGTCGGCGGCTCGAAGTCAACCGCGGCGGCCTGCAGGTCCGCGCTGGGTCGCGCTCCGCGCATCGACATCACACTACCCCGGATCCCGGCTATGGCTCAAGGGTGCTCGACCGCCACTCGCAGAGTGACCGAGGTGCCGCGGCCGGGCGTGGAATCGAGCTTAAGCGTGCCACCCGCGTCCTCGGCACGCCGCCGCATCAGGCCGATGCCCATGTGGCCCTCGCCCGCCGGGGCGCTGCCGGCCTCGAAGCCGTCGCCGTCGTCGGCCACCTGGAGCTCCAGCCAGCCGTTGTTGCGGGTCACGCTGACCCCGACGCGCTGCGCGTGAGCGTGCTTCTCCACGTTGGTCAGCGCCTCGTTCAGCACCCGGATGACGATCGCGGTGGTGTCCGGCGCCACCTCGAAGGCGTCGCCGGGCGCCTCGATCTCGATGCTGAGGCCGCGGTGCTGGAAGCGCTCGCAGACCTCCTCGAGCGCGCTGCGCAGGCCGCCGAGCGGCACGGTGGAGGACAGGTCCACCAGCCGCGCGCGCACGAGCTGGTGTGCCTCCGCCACGGCCTCCCGGAGGCGCTCACGGCTGGCGGCCGCCACGTCGGCCGCCGGATCGCTCTCCAGCAGTGCCAGCTCGCGCATTGCCAGCGCGAGGTCCTGCGCCAGGCCATCGTGCACCTCGGCCGCGAGCCGCATCCGCTCGCGCTCGAGCTCCGCGTGCTGGAGCTGCTGGCGAAGGCGGGCGGTGGCGATCCCGGCGGTGAGCTGGTCGCCCAGCAGCATCAGCACGGTGAGGCTGGTCGGGTCGAGGTTGATCGGGATCGCGCGGGAGGCGATCACCACGCCCAGCAGCTCGCCCGCGGCCACCATCGGCAGCGCCAGCCAGTGGCGTGCCTGGGGCTCGAACGGGTTGGCCACAACCCAGCTGCCCGTGTCCTGGAACACGAGCGGGTGGGCGCTCGTGACGGCCAGCCGCCAGGCCTCCTCGTCGAACAGGAGCTCCTCGCGCGTGGCTATGCCGGACTCCTCGGGGATGTCCTCGATGTAGCGGCGCAGCATCGGCCGCCCGCGCGCGTCGGGGAGGTACAGCACGGCGGCCGAGAGCGTCAGCGCCGAGCGCATCTCCCCCAGCGCGTGCGCGGCCAGCTCGTCGAGAGCGCCCGGCGAGTTCAGCGCCCGCGCCACGCGGCTGAGCGCCCCGAGACCTGCTGCTACTTCGGGTGGCAGGCGTCCGGCCAGTCCGCCGGTCGCGCAGGTACCGCGATCCTCCTCCAGCACTCGAAGATTCACCATACTGCCTCGCTGGAGATGGGCAGGAGCGACTCGCCCACGCGTGTCTTGATAGCCGAGGACCACCGCCTGATGCGGGAGGGCACGGCCGCGCTCCTACGCCTCGACGACCAGATCGAGGTGGTGGGGCTTGCCGCGGACGGCGCGGAGGCCGTGGCGCTGGCCGAGCGGCGTGCTCCGGACGTCGCCCTGCTCGACCTGGGCATGCCGCGCCTGAACGGCATCGAGGTGTGCGCGATCCTGCGCGAGCGCTTCCCCGGGATCGAGGTGCTGATCCTCACGGCGTCCGAGCGGGAGGAGGACCTCTACGCCGCGCTGCGCCTGGGCGCGGCCGGCTACCTGCTGAAGGACATGCCGCCGGGCGAGCTTGTCGAGGCCGTGCTGCAGGCCGGCCGTGGCGAGCCGCGCATCGCGCCCGCGATGGCGAGCCGGATGCTGGCCGAGCTCGAGGAGAGCGGGCCTGAGGACGACCCGCTCTCGCCGCTCACCGAGCGCGAGCGCGAGGTGCTGTCGCTCCTCTCCGCCGGCCTGCGCAACCGCGAGATCGCCGAGCGGCTCGTGATCAGCGAGCCGACCGTGAAGACGCACGTCCGCCACGTGCTCGAGAAGCTGCGCTTCCGCAACCGCGCGGAGGCAGCCGCGTTCGCGGCGCGTCACTTCTCCCGACTCTCCCTAAGCGGTGCTCGCCGCCCGCAGACCGGTGACGAGCCGCTCGAGGCCAGAGCGCATGCACGCCTTCACGGCGCTCGCGTCGGTGCCGGTGAAGAGGGCGATCTCGTCCACGTTCATCCCGACGATGCGCGCGAGGCCGATCGTCTCACGCTCGTCGAGCGGCAGCGCGGCCAGCGGCTCGCTGGGTGAGGAGCGGAGGGCCGAGGCGACCGCTCTAGCCATCAAGGCCCTCCGACGCTCCCCCCCGACGTCCCCGGTTTCGCCAGAGGGATCGTCGCCGAGGGCCGAGAGGGCCGCGAGCGCGGCCGATTCCTCGTCCGACGCAGCCCTGAGAGCCGCGCCGTAGACCCACGGCAAGTCCTCCTCCCGGGACTGCCCCTTTCGCTTGCGCTTCGGGAGCACGTGAAGAACGTACGGCGGGCGCTAGACCCGTCGCATCGACCAAAAGGATGATCAGCGCCGCGGGGGTTAGCCCCGCGGAGCATCCTGCCCCGCGGTACCGACCGAACTCTCGGCATCCAGCCTCGCGTAACCGCTACCGCCTACGGCGCTAGCTCTGGCAGGTGGTTCTGCACGTGCTCGTCGAGCGTGTCGCGCACCCAGCGGCGCGTGTCGCCGTCGGCCATCCGGTAGCGGCCGAGCAGCTCCTTCTGGCCCTCGAGCGGCAGGCCCGCGATCTCCCAGCGCACGGCCAGGCGCTCGAAGAGGAGCTCCGAGCGGCGCTGCCAGCGGTCCTCCCCGGACGCCGCGGGCGTCGAGTCGAGCTGGCGGATCTTCTTCACGCTGCCCGGCGACAGCTCGTCGCGCAGGCTGAGCACGCTGCCCTCGGCGTCGGTGTAGTCGCTGGTCGAGACCGGCGCGGCCTCAGCGCCGCGGCGGCGGGAGCGCTTGCCCATGCGGGCAAGGTTAGGGATGGAACTGCTGCCAGGTGTGCGCGTGTGGGAGGAGCGCCACGCCGAGCGCCACCCCGCAGCCGAGGGCGCTGCCCACGAGCAGCCAGCGCACGGCCCGTCCGGGCGCCCCGGCCGCGAGCGGGCGTGCGCCGGGGAGGTCGGCGCGCACGTGGCCCGGGATCGACCAGATGTGCCAGAGCACGTGAACGCTCGTGAACGCCAGCCAGACGATGAAGCTGACCTTGTGGATCGGCATCAGCGTGCTCTTGGACGACGGGCCGGCCAGCAGCAGCGCGACGCCGCTGGCCAGCACGGCGATGCTCGTGATCACGATCACCGGCGCCATCAGCCGCAGGGGCATGGGCGGCGGGCCCTTGCGCCGGTACTCGGCGTTGCCCGTGTAGTAGCGCATGAAGCGCCAGCCGGTGCTGCCGAGCTTGAGGGCCACCGGCGGGATCAGCAGGAGCCCGACGAACACGTGGACCGACAGCATCGGGACGACCGAGAGGATCGTCACGCCCTCCACCGCGAGCAGGGCAAAGAGCACCATGCCGGTAGTCGCCGTCAGGCGCGCATTGCCCTCCGTGCCCATCTGAGAACTCATCCTCGGATGGGTGGCTAAGCCACCGCTAAGCGCTCTGTGAGCGTGCTCTCGTAGATGTATGCAACAGGAGTAGGATCACGCCCGAGTCGGCCCACTCTCGGAGGAGGAGATATGGCGGAAGGCGTCCGGGTGAACGTCACGGTCAACGGCGAGGCGCGCGAATCCGAGGTGGAGCCACGGCTCCTGCTCGTCCACTTCCTGCGCGACACGCTCGGGTTGACCGGCACCCACATCGGCTGTGACACGAGCAACTGCGGCGCCTGCACGGTGCTCATGAACGGCGAGTCGGTGAAGAGCTGCACGGTGCTGGCGGCACAGGCCGACGGCAGCGAGGTCACCACGATCGAGGGCATGGCGGGCGACGCCTCGAACGGCGCCCTGCACCCGCTCCAGGAGGCCTTCTGGGAGCACCACGGGCTCCAGTGCGGCTACTGCACGCCGGGCATGATCATGGCAGCGGCCGATCTGCTGCAGCGCAATCCGAACCCGAGCGAGGACGAGGTGCGGCACGGCCTCGAGGGCAACCTCTGCCGCTGCACCGGCTACCACAACATCGTCAAGGCCGTGATGTCGGCGGCCGACACGATGGGCGGCCGTCAGGGGGTGGGCGCATGACCACCCAGGTAGAGCCCGAGCTCTGGGTCGGCCAGGCGCTTCGCCGCAAGGAGGACCCGCGCCTGATCACCGGGCGAGCCACCTATACGGACGACATGAACATGCCGGGCATGGTGTACGCGGCGATCGTGCGCTCCACCGAGGCGCACGCCCGCATCAAGTCGATCGACACGCACGAGGCGCTCCAGCATCCCGGCGTCGTGGCGGTGTTCACCGGTGACGACCTCGACGGCATCGAGGCCCCGATCCCGATGGTCTGGGCCCCTCCCGGCGTGGAGGTGAAGGTGCCGGACCACTGGCCCCTGGCCAAGGGGAAGGTCGGATACGTCGGCCACGCGGTGGCCATGGTGCTCGGCGCCGACAAGTACGGCGTGGTCGACGCGGCCGAGAAGGTGGTCGTGGAATACGACCCGCTGCCCGCGGTCGTAGACCCGGAGAAGGCTCTCGAGGCCGACTCGCCGGTCATCCACGAGGAGTACGGCACCAACAAGTGCTACGAGTGGTCGCTCGGCGGGGGTGACATGGAGGCCGCGATGCGCGACGCCGACGTGGTGGTCGAGCGGCGCGTGGTGAACCACCGGACCGCCGGTGGCGCGATCGAGCCGCGGGCGTCGCTGGCCGACTACAGGGCCGGCAACCTCACGTTCTGGACCTCGACCCAGATACCGCACATCCTCCGGCTGCTCCTGTCGATGCAGCTTGGGATGTCAGAGGAGAAGATCCGCGTGGTGGCGCCCGAGGTCGGCGGGGGCTTCGGCTCCAAGCTCCAGTGCTACCCCGAGGAGGTCCTCGTCTGCTGGGCATCGCGCAAGCTGGGACGGGCGGTGAAGTGGACCGAGACGCGCTCGGAGAACATGACCACCACCCATCACGGGCGTGACCAGATCGCGTACGTGAAGGTCGGCGCCAAGAGCGACGGCACGGTCACCGGCATCCACGCGCGGATCATCCAGGACCTCGGCTCCTACCACCTGATCGAGGGTCCGGTGATCCCGTGCCTGGGCGCCTTCGTGATGAGCGGCTGCTACGCCTTCCCCGCTGTCCAGACCGACATCGTCGGCGTGTTCACCACCAAGTTCGCCACGGACGCGATCCGCGGGGCGGGCCGGCCCGAGGCCACGCACATGATCGAGATGTGCATGGACCAGCTGGCCGACGAGCTCGGCATGGACCGGCTCGAGCTGAGGCGCAAGAACTTCATCCCGAAGGATAAGTTCCCGGCCGAGCTGCCGATCGGCGTGATCTACGACTCTGGCGACTACGACGGCACGCTCGACCTCCTGCTCGAGAAGATCGACCTCGACGCCTTCCGCAAGGAGCAGGCAGAGCTGCGCGAGCGCGGCGTCTACCGGGGCATCGGCTTCTCGACCTACGTCGAGATCTGCGGACTCGCTCCGTCGCGCGTGGTCGGGCCCGGCGGCTTCGGCCTCCAGGCGGGCTACTGGGAGAGCGCCCAGGTGCGCGTTCACCCGACCGGCACCGCCACGCTGTTCACTGGCTCCTCGCCGCACGGCCAGGGCCACGAGACCGGCTTCGCCCAGATCGTGGCCGACAGGATCGGCTGCACGCCGGAGCAGGTCGAGGTGATCCACGGCGACACCCAGACGGGGCCGTTCGGCATGGGCACCTACGGATCGCGCTCGCTGGCGGTCGGCGGCGAGTCGGCAGCGCGGGCGGCCGAGAAGGTGCGCGCCAAGGCCTCGGAGATCGCCGCACACCTGCTGGAGGCCGCACCGGAGGACATCGAGCTGAAGAACGGCAAGTACCAGGTGCGCGGCTCGCCGGACAAGGCCATGTCGCTGGCCGATATCTCCGGCGCGGCCTACATCCCCGAGGACCTACCGGAGGGGATGGAGCCGGGACTCTCCGAGCAGACGTTCTACGACCCGGAGAACTTCGTCTGGCCGTTCGGCGCCCACGCCTGCATCCTGGACGTGGACGTGGACACGGGCAAGGTCGAGATCGTCCGCTACCTCGCCGTTGACGACTGCGGCCCGGCGATCAACCCCCTGCTCATCGACGGTCAGGTGCACGGCGGCATCGTGCACGCTCTGGGGCAGGCGCTGTTCGAGCAGGTGGTCTATGACGAGAACGGCCAGCTGGTCACCGGCTCGTTCGTGGACTACGCCCTGCCGACGGCGGCCGAGGTGCCGTCGTTCGAGACAGACCGCACCGAGACCCCATCGCCCACGAACACCCTCGGCGTCAAGGGCATCGGCGAGGCCGGAACGATCGCCTGCACGCCGGCGGTCACGAACGCTGTCATCGACGCGCTGAAGCCGCTGGGCGTCACCTGGATAGACATGCCACTGACGCCCATGCGGGTGTGGAACACGATCCAACAAGCCGGCAACGGGCAAGGAGGTGCGCGGTGATTCCCGCCGAGTTCGACTACACGGCGCCGGACTCGCTGGAGGAGGCAATCCGCCTGCTCGGCGAGGGCGGCGAGGACGCCAAGCTGCTCGCCGGCGGCCATTCGCTGCTGCCGCTGATGAAGCTGCGGCTGGCGTTCCCCACGCTGCTCGTGGACCTGCGCAAGGTGCCGGGGCTGAGCGGCGTCGAGCGGCACAACGGCGGCTGGCGGATCGGCGCGCTCACGCGGCACGCCGAGCTGCAGTCGAACGCCGACCTCGGCCTCCTGGCCGAGGCGGCCGGCGTGATCGCCGACCAGCAGGTGCGCAACCGCGGCACGATCGGCGGCTCGCTCGCCCATGGCGACCCTGCCTCCGATCTGCCGGCGATAGTGCTCGCGCTCGACGGCGTGCTGAACGTGAAGGGGCCGAACGGCGATCGCCAGATCGCGGCCTCAGACCTGTTCCAGGACTACCTCACGACCTCGCTCGAGCCGACCGAGGTGGTGACGAGCGTCGACATCCCGGCGATGGACGGCTACGGCCACGCGTACGAGAAGTTCGTGCGCCGCGCCGAGGACTGGGCGATGGTCGGCGTCGGCGCCGCGGTGAAGTCGAACGGCGGCGTGGCCGAGGACGTGCGCGTCGGCCTGACGCACATGGGCTCCACGCCGATCCGCGCGACCGCCGTGGAGGACGCACTGCGCGGCCAGCCCCTCAACGCGGACACGATCGCGGAGGCGGCATCGCACGCGGCCGAGGGCACCGACCCGCCGGGCGATTTGAATGCGACGCCGGAGTACAAGGCGCATCTGGCGCGTGTGTTGACGCAGCGGGCGCTGGCGACGGCGGCCGGAGGTTAGTGCTTGGTGCTTGGTGCTTGGAACTAGGCTCTAACCAGAGTGTTCAACTCGATCGAAGACGTCGAGCAGGCTCTGTCTGCGCAGCACTACCTGCCCGACAGGGCTCTCGCCACGTCGATCTTCCTCGCCTCGCAGCTCTCCCAGCCGCTGCTGTTAGAGGGCGAGGCTGGTGTCGGCAAGACGGAGGTGGCCAAGGCACTGGCCGCGGCCACCGAGTCGCGCCTGATCCGGCTTCAGTGCCACGAGGGGATCGACCTGCACCAGGCGCTCTACGACTGGGACTACCAGCGTCAGCTCCTGGCGATCAGGGCAGCCGAGTCGCGGGACGGCGGCGACCCTCCCGAGGGGCGGCTGTTCAGCCGTGAGTTCCTGCTCAAGCGGCCCCTGCTCGACGCGCTCGAGGAGGAGGGTCCGGTCGTCCTGCTGATCGACGAGATCGACCGCGCCGACGACGAGTTCGAGGCCTTCCTGCTCGAGTTCCTGTCGGAGTTCCAGGTCACGATCCCGGAGCTGGGCACGGTGGAGGCGCGCGGGCACCCGCTCGTGGTCATCACCTCCAACCGCACGCGCGAGCTGCACGACGCGCTCAAGCGGCGCTGCCTCTACCACTGGATCGACTACCCCACGCCCGAGCGTGAGGAGGAGATCGTGCACGCACGGCTGCCCGACGTGCCCGACGAGATCGCGCAACGGGTGTGCGAGGCGGTGGCGCGGCTCCGTGGCGAGGAGCTCTACAAGCTGCCGGGTGTCGGCGAGACGATCGCCTGGGCGCGCGCGCTGATTGCGCTCGGCAACCAGGACCTCGACGAGGTGCTGGGGGTCGCGCTCAAGGTGCGCGAGGACATCGAGCGGGTGCGCGAGCTCGGGGTGCTCGAGGGTGTCTAACCGGCTGGGCGGTGCGGTGACCGCCCAGCTTGGAAAGCTGGCCCGGGCGATGCGCGAAGAGGGGGTTCGTGTCGGAGTCGACGAGCTGCTCGCGGGCCACCGCGCGCTCGCCGCGATCGACCCCTCGTCCCGCTCCGATTCGTACAACGCGCTGCGCGCGGCGCTCTGCTCGCGCCACTCCGACTTCGTCGCCTTCGACGCCGCGTTCATCGCCACGTTCGGCCGTGGCGGAGACGGCACGGCCGGCCGAGCGCAGGCCGAACTGGACGCGGCCGGCCTCGTATTGCCACGGGTGGTCGTCCCAGGCGACACCCTGACGCCCGATGCGGGGCGGCTCGACCCGCGGCCGCTTCCGGCCGCGTGGAGCGACGTCGAGATCCTGCGCCACAAGGACTTCGCCGACTACAGCGAGGCCGAGCGTGAGCTGGCGCGGCGCCTGATAACGCGCCTGGCGCTGCACGGGCCGATGCGGCGCAGCCGGCGGCTGCGGCCGTCGCGGCGCCGGGGCGCCCACGGCGCCGCCGCCTCGCCCGACCTGCGGCGGACTCTGCGCGCGTCCCTGCGCTACGGCGGCGAGCCGCTCGAGCGGCGCTGGCGCGAGCCGTCGCGCAAGCCACGGCCGCTCGTGTTCGTCTGCGACGTGTCCGGATCGATGGAGCCGTACGCCCGCATGCTGCTCCAGTACCTGCACGCCTACGTGGTCGCGCGCCGGCGCGTGGAGGCGTTCGTCTTCGGCACCCGCCTCACACGCGTGACGCGCGAGCTGGGCCGCCGCGACCATGACACCGCGCTGGCGCGAGTCGCCTCCACCGCCTCGGACTGGTCGGGCGGCACGCGCATCGGGGACTCGCTGGCGGAGCTGAACCGCACCCACGGGCGCCGCATCGGCCGCGGCTCGGTGGTGGTCGTGCTGTCCGATGGCTGGGACCGCGGTGAGCCCGAGGAGCTCGCTGCCGAGATGGCCCGGCTGGCGCGCTGCTCGCACCGGCTCGTCTGGCTCAACCCGCTGAAGGCGCACACGGGCTACGAGCCGCTCACGCGCGGCATGCAGGCGGCGCTGCCCTACGTCGACCACTTCCTGGCCGGCAACTCGATCGCCTCACTCGCCGAGCTGGCCGACCTGCTCCAGGACGAGATGTCGTGATCGGCGGCGTGGTGCTCGCCGCCGGCGAGGCGACCCGCTTCGGCGGCCCCAAGCAGCTTGCCGAGCTCGACGGGCGGCCGCTGCTCGAGCACGCCCTGCGCGCCGTCTCCGCCGTGCCGGCCATCGACCGCATCGTCGTCGTGCTCGGCGCCCACGCCGAGGAAATCCGCGCGAAGGTCGACTTCCTCGACACCGAGCCGATCGTCTGCGAGGACTGGCGCGAGGGTCAGGCGGCCTCGCTGCGGACCGGACTCGCCGCGCTCGGCGACGTGGAGGCCGCGCTCGTCACCCTTGGCGACCAGCCGCGCATCACGCCGCAGGTGATCGCCATGGCGCTCGACGATTTCGACGGCCGGCGGCCGGTGCGCATGACCTACGACGGCCAGCCGGGACACCCTGTCGTGCTCCCGGCGGGCATGATTCCGCGCGTCATGGAGCTTGAGGGAGACGTCGGGGCACGCCACCTGCTGGAGCAGGCGAGCGTGCGGGAGGTGGAGGCGGGCCACCTCGCCAGCGCCGCGGACGTGGACACTCCCGCCGACCTGGAGGTGCTGCGCAGATGAAGCTCGAGCAGTCGTTCGACGTGAAGGCCCCGATCGACGTCGTCTGGAAGACGCTGGTCGACGTCGAGCTGGTGGCGCCCTGCCTGCCCGGCGCCAAGATCACCGGCTCCGACAACGGCGTCTACCACGGCGACTTCCAGGTGAAGGTCGGCCCGACCACCGCCTCATACCGCGGCTCGCTCGAGATGAAGGAGCTCGACGAGGCCTCGCACACCGCCACGATGTCGGCGCGCGGTCAGGACAAGCGCGGCCAGGGCTCGGCCAACGCGACCATCGTGAGCAGCCTCAGCGAGACCGGCGAGGGCACGCACGTCGAGGTCATCACCGACTTCACCATCACCGGCGCGCTGGCCCGCTTCGGCCGCGGCGGGATGATGCAGGACATCGCCAACCGCCTCCTGCGCGACTTCGCGTCCTGCCTGGAGAAGCGGATCGGCTCGGAACAGCCCACGCGGCAGATGTCAGAGTCTGAGGTCGCGGCAGCCGTGAGGCCCGAGGCCACCGCCCCGGAAGCCGCCGGCGCCGCGGCCGCCGAGGCGGCGGCGCCCGACCCGGTCCCGGCCGCCCCCGCCGCCCCTCCGGCGGAACACCACCACCACGCGCCGCCGGTCAAGGCGATCTCTCTCTTCTTCTCAGTGCTCTGGGAGCGGATAAAGCGCTTCTTCGGCCGGTTGTTCGGCCGCGGCTAATAGCGCTCGATCACCGGCGACGCTCCCGCCGTGACGTGCTCGAACTCCTCGCGCGCGTCGCGCGAGTCGGAGAACAGGCGCGCGTAGATCACGAGGCCGTCCTCGAAGCGATAGAGCCAGCCCACGGGCTGGGTGATCTCGAGGCCGCTCGCCGCACCTCGCAGGGTCAGCTCGGCGAGCTACAGCGCCCACTGTCCGGCGGCCACTCGCTCGAAGTCCCGCCGGATGATCTCAGACCACGTGTCCCACCAGGTGTCGTACAGCCGGCCGAGCGCCTCGCGCCCCTGGACGACGCCGCCCTCGGGCCCGGGCGCGGCGACGTACTCGATGTCGGGATGGAACCCCGCGAGCCACCCCTCACGATCCCGAGCGTCCCAGGCGTCGGCTCCCCGCCCGAGGACTCCGAGGTGGTCCTGCTCGGCAGCCATGCTGCGATTTCTACCGCTTGCGGGTCGAGCCGACGATGGACGGGCTGCGCGGAGTCTGCGAGAGGTTCGTGTAGTGCCCGCCCACGCCGGCGGCTACGCCGCCGGGAGCTCCTGGTCAGTCACCACACGAACCCTCGCCACCAGCGTGGTCGGTTGCCGTCAGCGAACGACCGGCGGCTACTCGGAGGGCCGCCATCGCGCGCTGTTTGCTGAGCATTGTTTGCCCACAGCGGCTGCTGCTCCTCGTC
Organism: uncultured Thermoleophilaceae bacterium; assembly: GCA_963848495.1. Lineage (GTDB taxonomy): Bacteria > Actinomycetota > Thermoleophilia > Solirubrobacterales > Thermoleophilaceae > JAICJR01. Next base: position 47 of record CAWKDV010000005.1, on the reverse strand, counting down.
CGGAGCGAGGGTGCCGAGTTCACGCGGGAGCGGCAGTCGCCGGCGGC
>CAWKDV010000004.1:0-2082537 GCA_963848495.1 uncultured Thermoleophilaceae bacterium | reverse complement strand
CGATCCCGGTCGCGCTGGCCCAGAGGCTCACGCGTGACACCGGCGTGCTGCGCTCCACCCAGCGCTCACCGGCGGTGGCCGCCGCGGTGGAGGGCGCCGCCGCCTGATGGTTCGCCTTCTTCCCCGAGGGCGCCTATGGCCCTACGAACAACTGCGTGGGCATCGGCTACGTGCTGCGCGGGCGCGGCCACCGTGTCGTGTTCATCATCGAGGAGTCGTTCGCGGGCGCGCTCGAGGCGCAGGGGTTCGAGGAGCGGCTGATGCGGCTGGGCCCGCCGCCGGAGACCGCGGAGGTTCCCGGGCAGTTCTGGAAGGACTTCGTGAAGGAGAACGCGCCCGTGTTTCGCCGGCCCACGATCGAGCAGGTCGAGGGCTTCATGGCGCCGACCTTCCAGGCGCTGGCCGACGGCTCGAAGTACGTGGAGGCGCGGCTCACCGAGATCCTCGACGAGCTGCGCCCCGGCGCGGTGGTGGAGGACAACGTGATCGCCTTCCCGGCCCTCCCGGCGGGGCGCCCTGGGCGCGGATCGTCTCCTGCAACCCGCTCGAGCTGCCGGACGCGGAGCTGCCGCCGCCCTACTCGGGCCATCCGCTCGATGACCGCTCGGCCTGGGGCGAGTTCCGCGAGGAGTACCGGCGGCCTGTCGGGGTCCATACCCGCTTCGACGACTTCTGCCGCGCGCGCGGCGCCCCGGCGCTGCCCGAGCTCGAGTTCATGCACGAGTCCCGCTGGCTCAACCTCTACGGCTATCCCGAGGAGGTGGATTACACGCGCGGCCGCGCCCTAGGCCCCACCTGGCACAACGTGCAGGCCAGCGTGCGAACAACGGAGGCCGGCTGGCACGAGCTGGATCGGGTCAAGGACGGGGACGGCGCGCTGGTCTACCTCAGCCTGGGCTCGCTCGGCTCGGCGGACGTGGAGCTGATGCAGCGGCTGATCGACGCGCTCGCGCCAGCGACCACCGCGTGGTGGTGTCGATGGGCCCGCGGGCGGATGAGCTTCATCTGGCGGACAACATGGTCGGCGATGAGTTCCTGCCGCAGACCACCGTGCTGCCGGAGGTGGACGTGGTGATCACGCACGGCGGCAACAACACGGTGGTGGAGTCGCTCTACTTCGGCAAGCCGATGGTCCTGCTGCCCCTGTTCTGGGACCAGCACGACAACGCGGAGCGGATGCACGAGACTGGCTTCGGCGTGCGGCTCTCCACTTACGAGCACGACCCGAGCGAGCTCCTCGGCGCCATCGACCGCCTGCGAGCGGACTCCGTCCTTGCCGAGCGGCTCGCCGCCTGCTCGCACCGGCTCCAGGCCTTCGGCGGCGCGGCGGTCGCGGCCGACCACATCGAGCGTCTGGCGAGCGGCTGAGCGTGGTCAGCAGCCCTCCACCACGATCTTCACCACGATGACCGCGCTGGCGGAGAGCACCGGCGCGATCAACCTCGGCCAGGGGTTCCCGGACGAAAACGGGCCGGCGGCCGTGATCGAAGCCGCGGTGGAGGCGCTGCGAGCCGGGCACAACCAGTACGCGCCGCTGCCCGGCATCCCGGCGCTGCGGGAGGCGATCGCCGCGCACCAGGCGCGCTACGGGATCGAGCTCGATCCGGCCACCCAGGTGCAGGTGACCTTCGGCGCCACCGAGGCGCTGGCGTCGGCGCTGCTGGCGCTGGTCAGGCCCGGCGACGAGGTGGCGATGCTCGATCCCTCCTACGACTCGTACGCGGCGGTGGTGTCGCTTGCGGGCGGCGTGCCGCGCCCGATCCGGCTGGAGCCGCCGCTGTGGCGGGTCGATGCCGAGGCGGTGGAGCAGGCGATCGGCGAGCACACGCGCGTGCTGCTCGTGAACTCGCCGCACAACCCCACCGGACACGTCCTCGACGCCGCGGAGCTCGACATCCTGGCCGACGCCTGCCGCCGCCACGACGTGATCGCCCTCACCGACGAGGTCTACGAGCACCTCATCTTCGACGGCGGCGAGCACGTCCGCTGGCCACTCTGCCGGGCATGGCCGAGCGCACGATCACGGTGTCGTCGCTGGGCAAGAGCTACTCGTTCACCGGCTGGAAGATCGGCTGGGCCACGGGCCCGCCGGAGCTGGTGGGCGCCGTCCGCGGCGTCAAGCAGTTCCTCACGTTCGCCGGCGGCACGCCGCTCCAGCACGCGGCGGCCGTGGCGCGCGATCGCATGGGCGACGAGCCGGAGAGGCTGGCCGCCGCCCTCGCGGGCAAGCGCGACTTCCTCGCCGCCGGGCTCGGCGAGGCCGGCTTCGACGTGCTGCACACGGCGGGCACCTACTTCCTCACCGCGGATGCCGCCCGCTCGGCTTCCAGGACGCCGTGGAGCTCTGCGAGCGGCTGCCGCACGAGGCCGGCGTGGTGGCCATACCGCTGTCTGCCTTCACCGTCTCGCCGGTCGACCGCACCCGCTCGCTGGTGCGCTTCGCCTTCTGCAAGCGCCAGGAGGTGCTGGAGGACGCGGTGAAGCGGCTGGTGGCGTGGAGGGGTCGGCCCTCGAGGTCGACCTGGCCCGACCGCCGTGGTGGCGGAGACGACGAGTGGCAGGAGTTCTCAGCGCCCTGGAAGCCGTGCTCGCCTAGGTCTACGCGTTCGTTCGCGGCCAGGAGGCTCTCGAGCCCGGCGGAGATGACGCCGGCACCTGGCGCAACGTGATGCTCTACAAGGACGAGCGGCCGAGCGTGGAGGTGGGCGTGCTCGTGCGCGGGCCGTTCGAGGGCGGGGGGCGAGTGGTGGCGTCCCAGCTCCCGGGCGGCAGGGCGGCGATGGCGGTCCATCGCGGCGACTACGCGGAGCTCGGTCGCGCCCACGACGCCGTGCATCGCTTCGCGGCCGCGGTGGGGCTCGAGCTGGCCGGGCCCGGTCGGAGCTCTACCCCTGGCAGCCGGATACAAGCGAGATCGATCCGAGGTCTACTGGCTGCTGGCCCTGGCAGCCAGCCACGCTCCCCGGAGTGCTGCCAGAGGCCTTGTCGAGCGCTCCCTCGTCACACGGCACGCTCGGCAGTCGCGGCACCCGTCCACGCAGGACAGCCTATAGCCGATGGAGTACGTGCCTGCCGGACTGGCCGATCGCCTCGAGCGCCCGCGAGTCGATGACCGGGTACCACCGGGAAGGCGAAGCGCAGCAGCACCGGCGTGGGAGCCTCGACGCCTTGCAGGGCATAAAGCGCCGCCATGCGTTCGGCCTCTCGTCGGTGGCGAAGGCCGCGCGGGTGAAGCCCTTGACGAATCCGTCGCGCTGCGCGCCACGCGGTTCCCGCTGCGAGCCGCCTTCCACGCGCAGATCAGCACCAACTCCGGCTTGTGAGGTCGCCGCGCCTTCGCGCGGCGGCGCACGCGGCGGCGACCTCGTGTCGCCCTGGTACTCGATTCTCGCTCGATCGCCTCGACCTCGGCGCTCGGGAACTGGAGGCGGACGTCACGCCGGCTGGATCAGGCCCGCTTCGCGCGCCCACTCCACGGTGCGGCGCAGCGTCTCGCGCGGGTCCGTGTACCGAGTCTTAGCTCGCGCTCGGCGCGCGAGCCGTCGTAGCGGTGGCCGTGCAGCAGGGTGCGGACCATCTCGCGGCAGACCGGCGGGTGGCGGCGGGCGAGCTCGAACGCGGCCTCCACGGGGAACGCTGCGGCGGTGGCGACCGGGCGCGGCATCAGGCGCGGGTTGCGCTCCACCCCGGCCACCTCGGCGGCGAGCGCCAGCGCCTCGCTCATCGTCAGCGTCATCCCGTTCAGCAGGTAGCGCTCGCCGGGCGCGCCGCGCTCGGCCGCGAGCAGGTGGCCCTCGGCGCAGTCGGCGATGTCCACGAGGCTGATGTTCGTCTGCACGAACGCCTTCAGGCGGCCGTCGAGGAACGCGAGCAGGAAGCACCGGTGCCCGTCACGCGTCCCGGTCCCTGCACCGACGAGGGGTTGACACTCACGACCTCCACGCCGCCTCGCGTCCCGGCTCGAACGCGGCCCGCTCGCCCTCGGTCTTCGAGCGCTCGTACTCGGACAGGTACGAGCCGCGGTGGGGCGAGTCCTCGCGGCCCACGCTGCCGGTCTCCTCGCCGATCGTCGCGGACGAGGACGTGTGCACCAGGCGCGGCACCCCTGCGCGCGCGGCGGCGCGGACCACCACCGGCGGACCCTCCACGTTCGCGCGCAGCATCGGGGCGGGATCCGCCACGCAGAGCGAGTTCACCCCCGCCACGTTGAACACGATCGCGCCGCCCTCCATCGCTCGGGCCAGCGCCTCCTCGTCGAAGATGTCGCCGGGCACGGGCGCCGCGCCGGCGGCCGCCAGCTTGGCCTCGGCCTCGGGCGAGCGCGACAGCGCCGCCGCCTCGTCGCCGCGCCCCGCGAGGCGCTCCACCAGCGCCCGGCCGACGACCCCGCTGCCCCCGGTGACGAAGACCCGGCTCACGAATCCGCGCGCAGCGCGGAGGGAAGCGCAGGAAGTACTCGACGCCCGACCAGACGGTGATGACCGCGGCGATCACCAGCACCCACTCGTCGAGGTACGCGCCCGCGATGGTCACGTCGGGGCGGATGATCGCCAGGCCGAGCGTCGCGAACTGCACGGTGGCCTTCCACTTGCCGAGCAGCGAGGGGTTGAGGTGCAGGCCCGGAGCCGCCACCGCGGCGCGCAGGCCGAGCAGCGGTGAGCTCCAGCCGGATGATGATCGCTATCCAGGGCGACACGTGATCCACTGTGAGCAGGGCCACCAGCGCGCCGGTGACGAGCAGCTTGTCGGCGGTGGTGTCGAGGAACGAGCCGAGCCTGGTGGTCACGTTCCGGCGGCGGGCGAGGCGGCCGTCGAACCAGTCCGTCGACGACGCGACGAAGAACACGATCGCCGCCGTGGTGAACGACTTCGGGATCACGAGCGCCATCACCACGGGACGGCCACGATGCGCAGGCTCGTCCCGGCGATCAGGAGTGCGGTCGCCCGCTCAGGTCCCGTGCGCCGCGACCTCACCGTGCCGGCCTCCATGGCCGCGATCCTACCAATGGGTTTCAGAGCGCCTCAACGGCAAGCTGGCGCGCAGCCGCTGCATCTACCGCGTCGAGCGCGCCCTCTGCCAGCTCGCGGCAGCGTTCGAGGGTGAGGGAGCGCAGCGCCTGCTTCACCGCCGCGATGATCGGCAGCGCCATGCTCAGCTCTGGCACGCCGAGGCCGGCGAGCAGGACGCCACCGCCGGCTCACCCGCGAGCCCCCGCAGACGCCCACCCAGCGGCCGTGGGCGCGGCGCCGAGCACCGTCTCCTGATCGGCCGCAGCACCGCGGGGTGGGTCCGGCATGGGGTCGCCCCGTCTGGTGGCCGCGATCCATGGCCATGGTGTACTGGGTGAGATCGTTGGTGCCGATCGAGAAGAAATCGGTCGCTCGGCGAGCTGGGCGGAGCCAGCGCCGCCGACGGGACCTCGACCATGATGCCGTCTCGACCGGGGCGTCGACACCGGTCGCCTCGCGCGCGCGGGCGAGTGCCTCCAGGGCCGCATCCACCTCGGCCTGCATGGCCACCATCGGGAACATCACCCGCAGCGGGTGCTCCACCGCCACGCGCAGGATCGCGCGGAGCTGGCCGGCGAGCAGCTCGGCGAGGCCGAGGCGCAGGCCGCGCAGCCCGAGGAACGGGTTGGCCTCGGGCTCCATCGGGATCGACGGCAGCGGCTTGTCGGCACCCACGTCGAGCGTGCGCGCACCACCAGTGGGCGGCCGTCGAGCTCGCGCGCGATCTGCGCGATCGTCTCGGGCCTGCTCCTCCTCCGACGGCAGCTCGGCGCGGTCGAGGAAGAGGAACTCGGTACGCAGCAGGCCGACGCCCTCCGCGCCGAGCTCCACCGCGGCCGCCGCGCCGCCGGCTCCGCCCAGGTTCGCCGCCACCTCGATGCGGGTGCCGTCCGCGGTCTGCGCCGGCTCGTGCGTATGCTCGAGCGCTTTCGCGCGGCGCACCTCCGCGTGCTCGGCACGCTCGCGTGCCTCGCGCACCTGCTCCTCGCTCGGCCCGACGAGCAGCTCGCCCGTGCCGCCGTCGAGCAGCAGCTCGGTGCCCTCCTCGATCGCCAGCACCGGCTCGCCGATGCCCACCACGGCGGGCAGCCCGAGCACCCGCGAAGAGGATCGCCGCGTGCGCGGTGGCGGTGCCGTGTGCCGTGGCGATGCCGCGCACCAGCTCCACGTCGAGCCCGGCGGCGTCGCGGGGTGAGCTTCCCGGCGATCACGACCCCTCGTCGCTGACGCCCTCCTCCCGCGTCCCCCGCGATGGCGGCGATCACACGCCGGCCGGCGTCCTCGATGTCGATCGCACGCGCCTGGAGCAGCGGATCGTCAAGCGCGCGGGCGACCGCTGCGGCGTCCTGCGTGGCGGCGTACCAGGCGCCCTCGGCCGCGGCCCCGCCCTCGATCGCGGCCCGGGCCGGCGCGAGCAGCCCCTCGTCGTCGAGCAACGCGAGATGCGCGGTGAAGATCGCGGCCTCGCTCGCACCGGCGCGGCCGGCCATGGCCTGACGGTCGCGCTCGATCGCCTCACGAGCGGTCGCAAGCGCTTCGTCCAGGCGTTTGAGCTCGGCTTCGCTTCCCTCGGATTCGCGGGGGGCCGGTGGTCCTGACGCGCTGCGGAGCAGGCGAGCCGGGCCGATGGCGAGGCCCGCGGAGGCTGGGATACCGCGGAGTGTGGTGCCGGCACTTGGGGTCTCGGGCGTCGGGTGTCGGGTATCGGGGGCCTTGGCTCGGGGGGCCGTTGTGACTCCCTCGCCGAAGCCTCCCTTCGCAAGCTCCTCGAGCGCCTCAATGGCCTCGCTTGCCTGCGGACCAGCGGCGGTGGCCTCGAGCTCGTCGCCCTTGCGCGCAGAGAGGGTCATCAGCCCGGTGAGGCTCTTCGCGCTCACCGGATTGCCACCCGGCTTCGCGAGCCTCAGGTCTGCGTCGAAGCTGCCCGCGAGCTCGACGACGAGCGCCGCGGGGCGGGCATGCAGTCCGATCTCGTTGAGGATCGGCACGGTCGCGGCGGCATCCACGGCAGAAGGCACTTCCTCCGTGATCCGTGATCCGTGATCCGTGATCCCGAGCTGCGCTGCCTTCATCCCGAGCGCGGCGGCAGCTTCCGATCGCACTTCCTCCAGCGATGCGCCGCCGCGCGCAGACGCCGCCGCCGCCACGGCCCCCTCCACCAACGGCGCCTCGCTCAGCTCCACACGGCCGTCGCCGTCCATCAGCTCGACCGCCATCTCCGCGCTGAGCAGTGCGCTGCCCAGGTCCATCAGCACGAGCACGCCGTCGTCGGACATCGCGCGCTCGATCGCCGCGCGCACGCGCTCGGCGTCGGTGCCGATCGAGCCGTCCTCCATCCCGCCGGCGGCCTCGATCCGCACCTCCTCGCCGCCCATCTGCCGCGCCAGCTCCACCACGCCCGCGGCGAGCGCGGCGCTGTGGGAGACGATGACGAGCCCGACCAACTAGTGGTCGCCTCCCACTAAAGCCCGTACGCGCGATGCAGCAGCTCGAGCGGGTGGACCGACGGGCGCTTCGTGCCGTGCTCGATCTGCCAGCGGCAGGTCTCGCTGTCGCAGACGACGCTGCCCGCGCCGGACGCCTCCACCTGCCGGAACAGGTCTGCGCCCACGTCCATGCCGATGTCGTACTTCTCGAGCTTCAGCCCATAGGTGCCCGCGATCCCGCAGCAGCGCGCGTCCATCTCGTGCACCTCGAGGCCGGGGATCAGGTCGAGCAGCTCGAGCGCCGGCTTGCCCATCCAGTGGCCCTGCTGCTGGCAGGGGGCGTGGTAGGCGACGCTCTCCTCGATCGGCTTGAAGTCGGTCTTGAGCTCGCCGCGGTGATGCATCTCGAGCAGCAGCTCGCAGATGTCGTAGGTGCGCTCGCTGACGAGCTTGAGATCGGGGTCGGCCTCGAGGCCGAGGATCTCGCGCGCCTCGCGCTTGAGCATCACCGTGCAGCTCGTGGAGTTGCCCACGATCAGCGCGCCGTCGCGCGCGGCCGGCGCGAGCGACTTCGCCAGGCGCAGCACGTACTTGCGCGCGTCGTCGAACAGGCCGTTCGACTGGAGCGGCAGGCCGCAGCAGTCCTGGTCGAGCGGCACGTCCACCTTGAAGCCGTTGTGCTCGAGGATCGCCACGGTCTTCTCGCCCACGTCCGGCTCGTAGTACTGCGTGCCGCAGCCATGGAAGTAGACGATCCGCTGCGAGGCCGGCGGGCTCTTGTGCTTCTTCGCCCAGGCGCGGAAGCTGCGGCCTGCGAACTTGGGCACCGGCGCGTCGCGGTGGATGCCGAGCAGCTTCTCGGCGAGCACGCGGACCGGCCGAGACTTCAGGCTGGCGTTGGCCAGCGGCGCCACCGGCGTGCCGATCCGGCCCAGCACGGTGGGCCGGGCGATCAGCCGGTCGCGCAGCGGCACGCCCTTCTTGAGCTTGAGCTTGCGGCGCGCGTGCGCGTTCAGCTCGGCGATCTTCACGCCCTGGGGGCAGGCCTGGGTGCACAGCCCGCAGCCGGAGCAGTAGTCCACCGACGACTCCACGGATTCCTGGCCGATCACGCGGTAGCGCTCGGCCTGCGGACCGGTGTACTTCGGCCCCGCGAACAGCGGCGTGACGTTCGAGACCGGGCAGACCGTCTCGCAGATCGTGCACTTCACGCAGTGGTCGAGCGAGTTGCGCAGGTCCTCGTGACCGAGCAGGCCGTCCAGGGGAGTGGTGGTCATGCGGCCGCCCTCGACCCCTCGCGCTCCAGGATGGTCGTCGCCGCGGCGTAGCCGCTCGCCAGCGCGATGCCCTCGCCGGAGTGCTCGTTCCAGGGGTGCGCGCTCGGCAGCGAGGCACCCGCGACGAACACGTTCTCCGTGCCCTCGGCGAGCAGCGACCCATCCACCGCGATGCCCACGCCGGCCATCGGCTGGTCCGCGAAGTACTCGGGCCGGAAGCGGTCCTCGCCGGTGGCCGGCAGACCGCGCAGCGGCAGGTCGAGCACGGTGTCACGCGCGATCCAGTCCGAGTTCAGCTCGAGCGCGCCCGAGGCGACGCCGCCGCTGGCGAGCACGAACCAGCGCGCGCCGAAGAGCGTGTCGTGGCCGCTGGCATGGGCGCGCACGGCGGTGACGCGCTCGCCGTCGCGCTCAGCGCCGACCACGGCTGGGCCCAGCACGAGCCGCCCGCGCGCCCGGCGCAGCGCCGCGCGCAGGATGTCGTAGACGCGGATGCCGGGCACCGACGGCGGCAGCGTGGGAATCTCGAAAACGGCCCGCCCGAGCCTCTCCTGAAGGTCGGTCCAGACGCCGTGCGGGTCGGCCAGGCCGGCGATGGCCGGCAGCGCAACTCGCTGCTCGCCGTGGATCAGGGGCGCCAGGCGCGCGGTGAAGGCGGCTCGCTGAGCCGGGTCGTCCAGCATGCGCGCCAGCCCCAGCGCGTTGGACTCCGCGCGGCCCGTGTCCACGTCGATCTCGAGCGAGCGCGACTCGATCCCGAGCCGCTGGAGGTTGGCGGCGCAGAGGGACGCTTGGAAGTCGCGCAGCGCCCGGATTCCCACGCAGCAGACCGGCGTGGTCAGCGACAGGTCGCCGGGCGCCATCGTCTCGGGGAACAGCGCCGAGGGCCGGGCCGCGCCGACAGCAGTGGGAAGGAGCGTGTTGCGCTCGAGCGAGCCGCGATAGCGGTAGCCCGGCTTCGGCCCGGCCTCCACCCGCTCGGCGAACCAGTCGAGCGCCGGTGCGATCGAGTCGGGGCCGAGCAGCGCGTAGGGATGGTCCGGCCGGCGGGCGATGAAGTCCGGCAGCGCCTCCAGGGGCGACTCCACGCGCTCCCCGTCGTAGCCGAGCACGTCGACCGTGCCCGCGGCCAGATGGGTCGAGCCGACCCCCTTGGCCAGCACGCACACCCTCGCCCCGGCCTCGGCCAGCCGCACCGCCGCGGTGAGCCCCGCCACGCCGGTCCCGATGACCACCGCGTCGTAGTGAAGCTCGGGCTTCATAGGTGCTCCACGTCGAGCACGCCCTGGAAGATCCACTCGTCGAGCCGTGCCTGCCGCAGCTGGTCGCCGTAGAGGATCGGCCAGACGCCCTTCCAGCGCTCCTGCACGAAGCGCAGCAGCGAGCCGTTGGCATCCTCGGCCTCGATTCCGCCCATCCCGTGGAGGATGCCGGTGGCGCGGTAGATGCAGAAGCCGCCCTGGCACGGTCCCATCCCGAGCCGCAGGTAGCGGCGGATGTCGTCGAGCTCGGAGCTGCCTCGCTGGCGGAAGGCCTCCTCGAGCCGGGCGCGCGACACGAGCTCGCACTCGCAGACGAGCTGGGAGTCGCGCAGGTGCTCCTCCTTCTGCCCGAGGCGATGGCTTATGCGGTAGTACCGCAGCGGCTCGGAGTCGGGAATCGACGTGGTGTCGGTGAGGCAGGGCCGGTCCTCGCCGAGCTGCTTGCAGACGGCGTCCATCGTGTCCTGCGCCATCAGCCGGAAGGTCGTGGCCTTGCCGCCGGTGATGGTGAAGAAGCGGCTCACGCCGTCGCGCTGCTTGTGGTCGAGGATCGAGTGAGCGCGCGTGATGTCGCGCGTGGAGGCCACGTCCTCCTTCTGGTCCTCGAACAGCGGGCGCACGCCGGCCCAGACGCGCAGCGCGCGGGCGTCCTTGAAGCCGGGCACGAGCTGGTCGCCCTCTCGCAGCATCGCGTCCACGGCGTCCTGGGTGATCTCGTTGTCGTCCGGGTCGTCGACGTGGACGTCGGTCGTGCCGATCACGCTGACGGTCCGGATCGGCACGATGATGTCGCCGTCCGTGGGTAGCTGGCAGCGGTTGATCACCGTGTTCACCAGGCGGTGGTTCATGGCGATCATGACCCCCTTGCCCGGCATCACGTGGACGCCCTCGATGCCGGCCATCTCCGCGAGCTGGCCAGACCAGGCTCCCGTCGCGCTGACGGTCACGCCGGCCTCGATGTCGACCTCGTCGCCGCTGCGCGTGTCGACCAGCCGCACGCCCTGCACCTCGCCGTCCGTGCGGTGCACCTGGGTGACCGCGTGGTAGGGGAGGATGCGAGCGCCCCGCTCGCGCGCGCCGCGTGCGAGGCCCCAGACGGTCTTCCAGATGTCCATGCTGCCGTCCGGCACGCGGAAGGCGCGCGAGATGCCCGGGTTGAGCCGCGGCTCCTGGCGCAGCGCCTCGGCCGGCTCGATCTCCTCGCAGGGCACGCCGCTCTGCTTGCAGCCGTCCTTGAAGCGGTCGGCGTAGCCCGGGTCGTCGAACGGCGTGGTGACGAACAGGCCGCCCGTGTCCTCGATCACGTCGGCGGCGACCTGCCGCAGGATCACGTTCTCGCCGATGCACTCCTCGGCTGCCTTCGGGTCCTTCACCGCGTAGCGCCCGCCCGAGTGGAGCAGGCCGTGGAAGCGGCCGCTCGTGCCCTGGGCGAGGTCGTGGCGGTCGACGAGGATCACGTCGAAGCCGCGCAGTGCGGCGTCCCAGGCCACCCCGGCGCCCGTGGCGCCACCACCGATGACGAGGATCTCGGTGGTTAGAGCAGCCACGGGCGTCAGGTTAGCCCCCGCAGGCCGGCCCTGCCTCTATTCCTCCCAGTCGAAGGTCCGCTCGACGGCCTTCTTCCAGAAGTGGAGCGCCCGGTCGCGCGCTGCCGAGTCCATCTGCGGCTCCCAGCGCTTGTCCTCGAGCCAGTTCTCGCGCAGGTCCTCGACGTTGCCCCACAGGCCGGTGGCAAGCCCAGCGGCGTATGCGGCGCCGAGCGCCGTGGTCTCCGCCACCTTCGGCCGGATCACCGGCACACCGAGGATGTCCGCCTGGAACTGCATCAGGGTCTCGTTCACGACCATGCCGCCGTCGACCTTGAGCGACTCGAGCGCGACGCCCGAGTCCGCGTTCATCGCATCCGCGACCTCGCGGCTCTGGAACGCCGTGGCCTCGAGCGTGGCACGGGCGATGTGGCCGGCGTTCACGTAGCGCGTGAGGCCGGCGAACACGCCGCGCGCGTCCGACTTCCAGTAGGGCGCGAACAGCCCCGAGAACGCCGGCACGATGTAGCAGCCGCCGTTGTCCTCGACCGTGGCCGCCAGGTCCTCGACCTCACCGGAGGTCTTGATCATCTTGAGGTTGTCGCGCAGCCACTGCACGAGCGCGCCGGTGATGGCGATCGACCCCTCGAGGCAGTACACCGCCGCGTCGTCGCCGATCTTGTAGCCGACGGTCGTGATCAGGCCGTTCTTCGACTGCACCGCCTCGGTGCCCGTGTTGAGCAGGAGGAAGTTGCCGGTGCCGTAGGTGTTCTTCGCCTCGCCGACCGCGAAGCAGGTCTGGCCGAAGGTCGCGGCCTGCTGGTCGCCGAGGTCGCCGGCGACCTGCACGCCCGCGAACCCACCGCCCTTGACCTCACCGTAGACCGCGCTCGAGGGGCGGATCTCCGGCAGCATCTTCCTCGGCACGCCGATCGTTCCGCAGAGATCGTCGTCCCAGTCGAGCGTCGCCAGGTTCATCAGCATCGTGCGGCTGGCGTTGCTTGGGTCGGTGATGTGCAGGCCGCCATTCGTGCCGCCCGTGAGGTTCCAGATGCACCACGTGTCGATGTTGCCGAACAGCAGGTCGCCCGCCTCGGCCCGGTCGCGTGTGCCGTCCACGTTCTCGAGGATCCAGCGCACCTTCGGCCCCGAGAAGTAGGTGGCGATCGGCAGGCCGTTCTTCTCGCGGAAGCGATCCTGGCCGCCGTCGGCAGACAGCTCGTCGCAGATCTTGTCCGTACGAGTGTCCTGCCAGACGATCGCGTTGTGCACCGGCTCGCCGGTGTTGCGGTCCCACACCACCGTCGTCTCGCGCTGGTTCGTGATGCCGAGCCCGGAGATGTCGTCCGCGCTCGCGCCGGCCTCGCTCAGAGCGGCGTCCATGACCTCCTGGGAGCGGTCCCAGATCTCCTTGGGATCGTGCTCGACCCAGCCCGGCTTGGGATAGATCTGCTCGTGCTCCTTCTGCGACACCGATACGACATTGCCGCCGTGGTCGAAAACCATGCAGCGAGTGCTGGTGGTGCCCTGATCGAGTGCTGCCGCGTACTTCGCCATGCCGGTCTCCTCCTCCTTAGTTCAGCCGGAGAGCGCTTCCGCGGCGCTCCTCACTAGGTAATAGGTGGACGTCGCGCCGGGGTCCTGATGGTCGATGCTGCGCTCCCCGAGGTAGCTCGCGCGCCCCTTCCGGGCCTGGAGCGGGATCGTGTCCTTCATGCCGCGCTCGGCCGCCTCCGCCGAGGCGCGCAACCCGCTGTCGAGGTCCCCGCTCTGCTCCAGCGCCTCCACGGCGGGGATCAGAGCATCGACCATGGTCTTGTCTCCGGCCTCGGCCTTGCCGCGCGCCTGGACGCCTTCCAGGCCCTTGCGCCAGGCGCCGGCATAGGCCGAGAGCTCCACATCCTGCTGCCCCGCCACGGCGCCCCCCATCTGCAGGAAGAGCGTCCCGTAGAGGGGGCCTGCCGCGCCGCCGACGCTCGAGACGAGCGCCATCGCGACAGTCTTCAGCACCGCGCCGGCGTCGGCCTGCTCGGCCTCGTCGACCTTCTCCATCGCCTTGCGCATGCCGCGGTCCATGTTGGTGCCGTGGTCGCCGTCGCCGATGGCTGTGTCCAGCCGTACGAGCTCCTCTCGGTGCTCTGCCATCTCGGCGGCGAAGCGGCGCATCCAGTCGAGGACCGTGTCGCGGTTTACCGGCACCTCATGTGCCCCAGCGCATGGCGGGGGTCAGCACGGGGGCGTCCCAGTAGCGGGTCATCTCGTCGTCGAGCTTGACCAGGGTTATCGAGCAGCCCTGCATCTCGAGCGACGTGATCCAGTTGCCGATCAGCTTGCGGTCGATGGAAATGCCGTGGCTCTCGCAGATCTTCGCCACCTCGTTGTACATCACGTAGAGCTCGATCAGCGGGGTGCCGCCCATGCCGTTCATGAAGGCCAGCACCTTGTCGCCGGACGAGAACGGCAGGTCCTCGAGGATCGGCGTCATCAGCCGCTCGGCGATCTGCGAGGCGGGGCCGATCTTCTCGCGGAAGCGGCCCGGCTCGCCGTGGATGCCGATGCCGATCTCCACCTCGTCCTCGCCCAGCTCGAAGCTGGGGTTGCCCGAGGCGGGAGTGATGCACGGCGTCAGCGCCATGCCCATCGAGCGCCCGTTGGCGTTCACGCGGCGGCCCAGCTCGGCGACCTCTTGGAGGGAACGGCCGTCCTCGGCCGCGCCGCCGCAGATCTTCTCGACGAGCACGGTCACGCCCACGCCGCGCCGGCCGGCGGTGTAGAGGGAGTCCTCCACCGCCACGTCGTCATTCGTGAGGATCGACTCGACCTCGCTGCCACCGCTCTTCGCGAGCTCGGCGGCCATGTCGAAGTTCATGACGTCGCCCGTGTAGTTCTTGACGATGTGTAGGACGCCGGCGCCGCCGTCGACGGCCTCGGTGGCGGCCTGCATCTGGTCGGGCGTGGGGGAGGTGAAGACCTCACCGGGACAGGCGGCGTCGAGCATGCCGCGTCCGACGAAGCCGCCGTGCATGGGCTCGTGTCCCGAGCCGCCACCTGAGATGATGCCCACCTTGCCGCTCACCGGCGCGTCGGCGCGTACGACGAACGGTGGGTCGTAGTTGACTCGCAACAGGTCCGAATGGGCCGCCTCCATTCCATGGAGCGCATCGGTGACGACCGCGTCGGGCGCGTTGATCAGCTTCTTCATGCAGCCCTCCAACTCGAGAACCGAAAGGACCGGTCGGCGCGCGCCGTGCTCCATCGCGCCGCCGCTTCAGCACCACAAATGCTCAGAAGCCACCCCTCCTCCAAGGACTGCTCCCAATAGACGCACCAAGGGCCTGGGGCCGCGACATTAACGGAAAGAGTTCGACAATGTCAAACGGTGTTCAATCAACGCCGCCCGATAGTGCAGAATGGCGCTTAGAACGGGGAGTCGGTGCCAGGACCCATACAATCGATCGAGCGCGCGGCCGCCATCCTGCGGCTGCTCTCGGGGCGCTCGAGGCGCCTGGGCGTCGCGGAGCTCGCCGGCGAGCTCGGCCTGCCCAAGGGCACGGTCCACGGCATCCTGCGCACGCTCCAGCAGGTGGGCTTCGTGGAGCAGGACAGCGAGACCGGCAAGTACCAGCTGGGCGCAGCGCTGCTCCACATGGGGTCGAGCTACCTGGATGGGAACGAGCTGCGCACCCGCGCGCTCAACTGGGCGGACTCGCTGGCGGCCCGCAGCGGCGAGAGCGTGCGCATCGGGACGCTGCACGAGGGGCAGGTGCTTGTCGTGCACCACGTGTTCCGGCCCGACGACAGCCGCCAGGCGCTCGAGGTGGGCGCGCTGATGCCGGCGCATGCCACCGCGCTCGGCAAGGCGCTGCTTGCGCACCACCGCTACATCGCGGGCGATGTCGCTCGCGCCTCGCTGCAGAGCTACACCGCTTCGACGATCACGGACGTCTACCGCCTGCGGCGGGAGCTCGACGAGGTCGCGGAGCGCGGTTGGGCAAGCGATCAGGGCGAGCTGCTGCACGGTGTCGCCTCGATCGCGGCGCCCATAGAGGACCGCCGCAGAGTGGTCGTCGGCGCGATGGGGATCTCCGGCGCCGCCGACCGGCTGTACGCCGGGACCGGCCCCAAGGGAGAGCTTGTCGACTTCGTGCTCGAGACCGCGAGGGCGGTCTCGAGGGAGTTGGGAGCGATCCCGTGGTAGGAAGTACCGCCAGGTGGACCGCTACGTCGCCTCGATAGACCAGGGCACCGCCTCGTCGCGGTGCATCGTGTTCGACCAGCGGGGGCGAATCGTCTCTGTCGGCCAGAAGGAGCACCGGCAGGAATTTCCGCGCCCGGGCTGGGTCGAGCACGACCCGGAGGAGATCTGGGCGAACGTGCTCGCGGTGGTGGGCGAGGCGCTCGACAACGCCCAGCTCAAGCACGCCGACCTGGCCGCGCTCGGCATCGCCAACCAGCGCGAGACCACGCTCGTGTGGGAGCGCGCCAGCGGGAACCCGGTGCACAACGCGATCAACTGGCAGGACACCCGCACCGATCACCTGATCCACGAGCTGGCGGGCGACGCCGGCCAGGACCGCTTCCGCGCGCGCTGCGGCCTGCCGCTGGCCACGTACTTCTCCGGCCCGAAGATCCGCTGGCTGCTCGACCGGATCTCCGGCCTGCGCGAGCGCGCCGAGGCGGGCGAGGTGCTGTTCGGGACGATGGACAGCTGGCTGATCTGGAAGCTGTGCGGGCGGCACGTGACCGACGTGACCAACGCCAGCCGCACGATGCTGATGAACCTCGAGACGCTCGACTGGGACGACGAACTGCTCGACGCGATGGGCATCCCGCGCGCGATGCTGCCGGACATTCACTCGTCGTCGGAGATCTACGGCGAGGCCAAGCAGCTCGGAGGCGTGCCGGTGGCCTCGGCGCTCGGCGACCAGCACGCGGCGCTCGTCGGCCAGACCTGCTTCTCGCCCGGCGACGCCAAGTGCACCTACGGCACCGGCAGCTTCCTCGTGCTGAACACGGGCGAGCGGCCGGTGCAGACCGACATCGGCCTGCTCACCACGATCGGCTACAAGCTCGGCGACGACGCGCCGGTCACCTACGCGCTCGAGGGCTCGATAGCGGTCACCGGCGCGCTCGTGCAGTGGTTCCGCGACAACCTCGGCCTGATCGGCAGCGCCTCCGAGATCGAGACCCTGGCGCGCACAGTCAACGACAGCGGCGGCTGCTACTTCGTGCCGGCCTTCTCGGGCCTGTTCGCCCCGCACTGGCGCTCGGACGCGCGCGGCGTGATCGCCGGGCTCACCTCGTACATCAACAAGGGCCACCTGGCGCGCGCCGTGCTGGAGGCCACCGCCTGGCAGACGCTGGAGGTGGTGGAGGCGATGAACACCGAGTACGGCCTGGACCTCACCGAGCTGCGCGTCGACGGGGGCATGACCGCCAACAACCTCCTGATGCAGTTCCTCGCCGACGTGCTCGACGTGCCGGTTATGCGGCCGATCGTGGCCGAGACGGTCTCACTCGGCGCCGCCTACGCGGCCGGCCTGGCCGTGGGCTACTGGCCCGACACCGACAGCCTGCGCGAGCACTGGCACAAGGCCGCCGAGTGGCTGCCGCGGATGAACGGCCACGCGCGCGAGAAGGGCTACCGGAAGTGGCGCAAGGCGGTCGCGCGCACGATGGATTGGGTTGATGAGGATGACGAGGACTAGCGGCGCGGACTGCGGACTGCGGACTGCGGACTGCGGAAACGACTCTTTCGCCGGCCGTTGGCGGACCCATTCGAGCTCTCCGAAGCCGTAAAGAACTTCGCCAGCTTCTCCACCACGATGTTCGCGTCCTCGTTCGGTGAGATCGGCTCGCCGAACGAGATGCTCACCGGGTGGCGCTTCGTGAAGAAGAGGCCCTGGATGCGCTTTGGCCAGAAGCGGCCGGGGGGCATCGCCGCGCGGGTGCCGGAGACGCGGATCGGCACGATCGGCATGTTGTGGCGCTCGGCAAGCACCGCCGCGCCGCGGCGCACGCGGCCCTGACCGCCGCTGCGCGAGCGCGTGCCCTCCGGGTAGAGCAGCAGGCTCCAGCCCTTGTCGAGCAGCTTGTCGACGTGGGCCATCGCGAGCTTCTCGGTGCCGCCGCCCTTCCGGTCGAGGGGCACGGTGTTGAAGATGAACGAGACGACCGTCGCCAGCAGGCGGTTCTTGTAGAAGTAGTCGGCGGCCGCGCCCACCACCGTGTGGTGACGCAGCCGGCGCGGCAGCGAGGCCAGGATGATCGGGGTGTCGATGTGGCTGCGGTGATTCGCCACGAGGATCACCGGCCCCTTCACACCGGCCAGCCGCTCGCCCCCGGTGGAGCGGCGGCGCGTGTAGAAGTCGATCAGCGGCTCGAGCACCAGGCGCATGAACAGCTCCCGGGCGAGTCCCACGAACCACGAGCGTGCGATCGGGACGTCGAGCTGGGATGCGGCCTTCTTGCCGATGTCCCGCCCGCGAACCTTCACCCGGTCGGCAAACGACCGCTTGCGGCGGAAGGGGAGGCGCACGTATAAGCCAAACCCCGGCTGGTGACGCCTGTTACAGGACTGCGGACTGCGGACTGCGGACTGCGGACTGCGGACTGCGGAACGGGTACCGTTGCCGCGTGAGCGCCCCGACGTCCCTGCAAGCGCGCATCCTCGACCTGCTCGCCGCCGTGGAGAGCGGCGAGGTGAGCGCGAGCGCCGCCTTCGAGCGGCTCGGCTCGCTCCCCTACGACGACCTCGGCTTCGCGCGCGTGGACACTCACCGCGAGTTGCGGCAGGGCGCCCCCGAGGCGGTGCTCGCCGAGGGCAAGACGCCTGAGGAGGTCGAGGCGATCGTGCGCTCGCTGCTCGGTGGCGGGGCGGGAAGCGTCCTGGTTACCCGCGCAGATGCCGGCGCGCGCGCGGCGGTGCGCCGCGCCGCACCCGACGCCGAGGAGCACGAGCGCGCGCGGCTCGCCTGGGTCGCGCGCTCGCTGCCCGCCGTGTGCGGCCGCGTGACGATCGTCTCCGGCGGCACGTCGGACACCGCCGTGGTGCACGAGGCGCGCGTGCGCGCCGAGCTGCTCGGGACGAGCGTCACGGTGCACGAGGACGCGGGCGTGGCCGGCATCCACCGCCTCGCGCCCGCGCTCGATGACCTGCGTGCGGCCGATTGCGTCGTGGTGGTCGCCGGTCAGGACGCCGCGCTCGCGTCGGTGGTGGGCGGGCTCGTGTCGGCGCCGGTCATCGGCGTGCCCACGAGCACGGGCTACGGCGCGTCGTTCGGCGGCGTCTCGGCGCTGCTGTCGATGCTCAGCTCGTGCGCGGCGGGTGTGGCGGTGGTGAACATCGACGACGGCTTCGGCGCCGGCACGATCGCCGCGCGCGTGGCGCGGGCCGCGGGCGGCGCGCGATGAGCCGGCTCGTCTACGTGGACGCGGTCGCGGGCGCGGCCGGGGACATGCTGCTCGGCGCGCTCGTGCAGGCGGGCGCCGACATGGAGGAGGTGGGGTCTGGGGTCCGGGGTCTGGGGATCCCGGGCCTCGACCTGGAGATCGCTACGGTGGGCCGCCACTCGATCAGCGCCACCGCCGTCCACGTCACCGCCGCCGAGGAGCATGTGCACCGCACCTGGCCCGACGTGCGCGAGCTGATCGACGCCGCCGAGCTTCCCGCGCGCGCCCGCGCGCGAGCGCAGTCGGTGTTCGCCGCCCTGGCCGAGGCGGAGGCGAGGGTGCACGGCATCGCGCCGGAGGAGGTGCACTTCCACGAGGTGGGCGCCGCCGACGCGATCGCCGACGTCTGCGGCATCGCGGTCGCGCTCGAGACGCTCGACGTCGACGAGCTCGTCTGCTCGCCGCTGCCGCTCGGCCGCGGCTTCGCGGAGACCGACCACGGCACGATCCCGCTGCCCGCGCCCGCCGTGCTCGAGCTGCTCCGCGGCGCGCCCGTGCGCGGCGTGGACCTCGACGTTGAGCTGGTCACGCCGACCGGCGCCGCCGTGGTGGCGGCGCTGGCCAGCGAGTTCGGGCCGGTGCCGGCGATGACGCTCGACGCCGTCGGCTACGGCGCCGGCAGCCGCGACCTCGCCGAGCTGCCGAACGTCGTGCGCGTGCTGGTCGGCCAGACGGTGGAGCAGCACGGCCGCGCGCACGACGTCTCGCTGATCGAGACGAACCTCGACGACCTCTCGCCCGAGTTCGTGCCCGACGTGGTGGAGGCCTGCTTCGCGGCGGGTGCGCTCGACGTCTGGGTCACGCCGGTGCAGATGAAGAAGGGGCGGCCCGGCATCGTGCTCTCGGCGCTCGCGCCGCCGGCCGGCGAGCAGGCGGTGGCCGCCGCGCTGCTCGGTGAGAGCGGCACGCTCGGCGTGCGCGTCAGCACCGTGCGGCGCTGGGAGCTCGAACGGCGCTGGCGCACCGTCCTGGTGTCAGGCAGGGAGGTTCGCGTGAAGATCGGCAGCCTCAACGGGCGCGCGCTGCGGCTGGCGCCCGAGCACGACGACTGCGCGGCCGTGGCGGCGGCCACGGGCGAGCCGGCCAGCGCGGTGTGGAGCGCGGCGCTTCGGGCGGTGCGGGAGGAGCTCGCGTGAGCCTGCAGGCGGACCTCGAGCAGCGCATCGGCTCACTCGGCTCGGCGATCGTGGCCTTCTCGGGCGGCGTCGACTCCTCGCTCGTCGCGGCGCTGGCGGCCCGCGCGCTGGGCGATCGCGCGCTGGCCATCACCGCGGTGTCGCCCGCGCTTGCCGACGGCGAGCTCGCCGGCGCCCGCGAGGTGGCGCGCGCGGTGGGCATCGCGCACGAGACGATCAGCACCGACGAGCTGGCCAGCGAGGACTATCGCCGCAACGACCGCTTCCGCTGCTTCCACTGCAAGACCGAGCTGTATGGGGCGCTCACGCGGATCGCAGGCGAGCGCGGCTACGCGGCCGTGCTGTCCGGCGCCAACGCCGACGACGCTGGGGACTGGCGCCCCGGCCTGCGCGCGGCCGCCGACCACGGCGTGCTGCACCCGCTGCTCGAGGCGAGCGCCGGCAAGGCCGAGGTCCGCGGGCTCGCCGCGCGGCTCGGTGTGCCGAGCGCGCAGAAGCCGGCGAGCCCCTGCCTGGCCTCGCGCATTCCCTACGGCACCCCCGTCGAGCTCGGCACGCTCAGGCGGATCGACGCCGCCGAGCGGGCGGTGAAGGAGCTTGGCTACCGCGTGCTGCGGGTGCGCCACCATGGCGAGCTCGGCCGGCTCGAGCTGGCCGCCGACGAGCTGCCGCGCGCGCAGTGCGAGCGCAGGGCGATCGAGCGGGCGATCCTCTCAGCGGGCTACGAGCGGGCGGAGCTCGACCCGCGGCCGTTCAAATCCGGCCGCCTCAACCTGGATCCAGCGCCGGGCGCAGCAGCTCGCTGAGCGCGCGCCGGTGCCGCTCGAGGGCGGCCGGGGTCAGCGGGTCGTCGCCCGTGAGCCGCTCGCGCAGGCCGGCGTCCGAGAAGTAGGTGAACACCGTCCCGTAGTAGACCTGCATCAGCTCGAGCGGATCGTGCGGCCGCAGCCGGCCGGCCTCGATCTCGCGCTCGAGGAATGCCACCGCCCGCTCGACGAACGGGCGCGCGTAGTCGCCGAGCATCTCCTCGAGGCGGCCGCCGCCGTCGAGCGCCTCGCGGCGGACGATGCGCACGAAGTCGCGGTGCGTGGCGAGGAAGCCGAAGCCGGCGTCGAGGATCGCCTCCACCTGCGCGAAGCCGGACAGCCCCGCCGAGGCCGCGTCCTCGGTGTCGTGCGCCCAGTCGGTCACGGCGGCCGCGATCACCGCCGCGTAGAGGTCTTCCTTCGAGTTGAAGTGGTACAGCAGCGTGGGGTGGCTGAGCCCGGCGCGGCGCGCGATCTTCGCCAGCTTCGCGCCGTGGTAGCCGTGCTCGGCGAACTCCTCGCGGGCGACCTCGAGGATGCGCTCCTGGGAGCTTGTTCGGGACGTGTCGGGCAGCGTGCTCACGTTGACTACTGACAGGTCAGTAGAGCCGGTACTCTTGCACGCTGCGGTGCCGGAAGACATCGGACAGCAGCGCATAGCGCAGCAGCTCTCCGGACGTACGCTGCTGCTCACAGGAGCCTCCGGCTTCCTGGGCAAGGCCGTGCTCGCCTCCTGCCTGCGGCAGTTGCCCGACATCGCCGCGATCCGCGTCCTCTTGCGCGCGCCCGACGACGATGCGGCGCGCGAGCGCCTCGCGCGCGAGGTGCTCACCGCGACCGCGTTCGAGGATCTCGGGCCGGCCGAGGTGGCGCTGGCGATGGAGACGGGCCGCCTGAGCGCGTTCGCCGGCGACCTGCTGCAGGGCGACCTCGGCCGCGCAGACCTCAAGCCGCTCGAGGGCGTGGACGTGGTGATCCACTGCGCCGCGTCGGTGTCGTTCGAGGAGCCGCTCGACCAGATGCTCGAGCTGAACGTGCTCGGCACGAGGGGCCTGGTGGAGGCGTTGATCGACGCCGGGCCGCCAGCCAACTTCGTGCACGTGTCCACGGCCTACGCCGCCGGCCGCCGCAGCGGGCTCGTGCTCGAGCGCCCCTCGGGCCTCACGCCAGCGGAGCCGGACATCGACCTCGACGCAGAGCTGGCCGCCGCCCGCCGCTGGCGCGCCGAGCTCGAGTCGGACTCGCGCCTGCCGCAGCACCAGCACCGCTTCGTGGCCGACGCTCGGCAGGAACTCGGGCCGGCCGGCGCCCCGGCGGTGGGCGCGCGCGCCGAGGAGCTGCGCCGCTCCTGGGTGGTCGACGAGCTCGTGTCGCGCGGGCGGGAGCGCTCGCGCGCGCTCGGCTGGACCGACGCCTACGGTCTCTCGAAGGCACTCGCGGAGCGGATGCTGATGCAGAGAAATCTGCCGGCGCTGACCATCGTGCGCCCGACGATCATCGAGTCGGCGCTGCACACGCCATACCCCGGCTGGATCGAGGGGCTGAAGGTGGCCGACCCGGTGCTCCTCGCCTATGCCGCCGGCATGGTGCCGCGCTTCCCGGGCCACCGCTCGGTGCGGCTCGACCTGGTGCCGGTGGACCTCGTGGCCAACGCCTGCATCGCCGCGGCCGCCCACCCGCCGGCGGGCGAGCCGCGCACGATGGCCATCGCCAGCGGCAGCCGCAACCCGCTGACGATCGACGACCTCGCGCCGCTGATCACCGACTACTTCCGCGACAACCCGCTGGCGGACGAGGACCAGCTGCCGGTGGAGGTCCCCGAGTGGCGCTTCACCTCGAGCGCCCGCGTACTCGGCGCGCTCGACCGCGGGCAGAGCGCCATCCGCATCGCGCGCTCGCTGCTCGACCACGTGGCCGTGCCGCGGGTGGACGACGCCGAGCGGCGCCTGCACAAGGAGCAGCGCCGCCTCGAGCGGCTGCGCCGGCTGGCCGAGATCTACGGCCCCTACACCGAGCTCGACTGCATGTTCGACGACCGCGGCGCGCGCGAGCTGCTCGACGAGCTCCACCCGGACGACCGCGAGGACTTCGGCTTCGACACGGAGGCCATCCACTGGCCGACCTACATCCAGGAGATCCACCTGCCGGCGCTGCGCGCGATGGTGCGGCAGCCGCGCCGCGGGCTGCCGACCGTGGGACGCCGCCCGCCCGACGCCGGGCTGCCGGAGGGCACGCCGGGGCTCGCGTTCTTCGACGTGGAGGGCGTGGTGATCGACGCCACCGTCGTGCACTTCTACGCCTGGCTGCGCGGCGGCACGATGCCGTCGGTGGACCGCGCCATCTGGATGGCGCTGCTCGGCGCGCGCGTGAGCGGCTGGGTGTCGCTCGACCGCAAGTCGCGCTCGAGCTTCAACCGCGCCTTCTACCGCGAGTACCGGGGCCTGCCGGCCGACGAGCTGCGCCAGCGCGCGCAGCGCGCGCTGAGCGAGTTCATCCTGCCGCGCGTGCACCACGCCGCCGTGCGCCGCATCCGCGCGCACCGCCAGCGCGGTGACCGCGTGGTCCTCGTCACCGGCGCGCTCGACTTCCTCGTGCAGCCGCTCGAGCACCTCGCGGACGAGCTGGTGGCCGCGCGGCTCGTGGAGCGCCGCGGAGCGTTCACCGGCGAGCTCGCCGAGCCGCCGCTGTCGGCGGACGGGCGCGCCTCGCTGGCGGCTCGCCTCGCGGCCGAGCACGGCGTCAGCCTGGCCGACTGCCACGCCTACGGCGACTCGATCTCGGACCTGCCGCTGCTCGAGCTGGTGGGTCACCCGGTGGCGGTGAACGCCGACTTCCGGCTGGCGCGCGAGGCGCGCCGGCGCGGCTGGCTGACGCTCGACTGGGACGTCGAGCCGGGCGCGCGCACGCGCCCACCGGCGCCGACCGAGGTCGCGGTCTAGCGCGCATGCTCGCGCTGGAGTACCGCCCGTCGCTCGCGCGCTACGTCGCCACACGCGCGGTGCCGCGCATCGGCGCGAGCGCGCTCCACCTCACCGAGATGGATCCGCCGCGCCTGCCCGACCGCGACTGGGTGCCGCTGCGGCCGCGCCTGTCGGGCATCTGCGGCTCGGACCAGGCGATGATCGACGGCCACGCGTCGCTGTACCTGTCGTCGCTCACCTCGTCGCCGTTCGTGCCCGGGCACGAGATCGTGGCCGAGGTCACCGCGGGCGAGGAGCGCGGCAAGCGCGTGGTGGTGGAGCCGGCGCTGGGCTGCCGCGCGCGCGGCAACGAGCCGCCCTGCCCGGAGTGCGAGGAGGGCCGGCACGCGCTCTGCGTCGCTGTGACCGAGGGCACGGTGGGCGCGGGTCTGCAGATCGGCTTCTGCCGCGAGACGGGCGGCGGCTGGAGCGAGGGGCTCGTGGCCCATCGCAGCCAGCTCCACGAGGTTCCCGACGAGCTCGACGACGAGGACGCGGTGATGATCGAGCCGCTGGCCTGCGGCATCCACGCGGCGCGGCGCACGCAGCTCGATCCCGACTCGACCGTCGCGGTGATCGGCGCCGGCACGATCGGCGTGCTCACCACGGCGGCGCTGCGCGACCGCCATCCGGACGCCACGATCCTGGCCGTGGCCAAGCACCGAGGGCAGGAGCTCGAGGTGCGGCGCGCCGGCGCCGACCACACCTGTGCCCCCGGCCGACTCCATCTGGAGGGCACGCGCATGACCGGGGCCCGACGTTTGGTGGGTTATGGCGGCCGCGAGCTGTTACTTGGAGGCTTCGACGCGGTAGTTGACTGCGTGGGGTCAGGCCCTTCCCTGGAGTCCGCCGTCGCGGCTGTGCGCCCACGTGGCACGGTGATGCTCGTCGGCATGCCCGGCCGGGTATCGGCGGACCTTGCGATGGCCTGGCAGCGCGAGGTCGAGATCCGCGGCGCCTACGGCTACGAGAGCGACTTCGAGGACGCGCTCGAGCTGGCCCGGCGCCTGCGGCCGGGACGTCTCGTCGCCCACGGCTGGGAGCTGCGCGACTACCGCCGGGCGCTCGACGAGTCGAAGCGCGCGGCGCGGGCGGGCCGCGTGAAGACGGTCTTCGACCTGAGGCGCGCAGCGTGAGCACGATCCCGCGCCGGAGCGTTCGCTCGCCCGCGCAGATCGAGCGCACGAGTATCACGCCATCGCGCGCGGCCTCGCAGCGCGACGCCTGCGTCGTCGAGGTCACCGAGAAGTCGCCGCCCGTGCTCTTCCACTCCGGCGAGTCGATGCGGCTCGAGCGGCTGCCGGTGGGCTCGCGCGTGGTGTACCCGCCGCCGCCGCTGTCGGGCCTCGCCGACCCGCAGGCGGCGATCGCCGCGGCGCTCGACAACCCGCTCGGCATGGAGCCCTTGGACGCTCTCCTGCGGCCGGGCATGCGGCTGACGATCGCCTTCGACGACATCTCCCTGCCGCTGCCCCAGATGCGCACCCCGGATGTGCGCCAGCAGGTGATCGAGCAGGTGCTGGAGCGCGCCTACCGGGCGGGGGTGGACGACATCCACCTGATCGCGGCGCTCGCCGTGCACCGGCGCATGACCCCGGCGGAGCTGCGCCGCGCCGTGGGCCCGCGCGTGTTCGACGCCTTCTACCCGGACCGGCTCTACAACCACGACGCCGAGGATCCGGACGGCATTACGGTGCTGGGGGAGACCGAGCAGGGCGAGGCCGTCGAGCTCAACCGCCGGGCGGCTGAGTCCGACCTGCTCGTCTACGTGAACATCAACCTGGTCACGATGGACGGCGGGCACAAGTCCGTGCCGATCGGCCTCGGCACCTACCGCTCGCTGCGCGCCCACCACAACGTGCACACGATGCGCCACTCGCGCTCGTTCATGGACCCGCCGTCGAGCGAGCTGCACCGCTCGGCGCGCCGGCAGGGCGAGCTCGTCGAGGGCGCCGTGCCGACCTTCCACATCGAGACGACGCTGAATAACGACATGTACTCGGGCCCGATGTCGTTCCTGGCCAAGCCGGAGGGGCGCTGGACCCCGCGCGAGCAGGCGACCTTCGCCGGCATGAAGCGGACGCTCGACCGCACCCCGCTCAAGACGCGGCGGACGATCTTCCAGCGCATGGTCGCCCCCTACGCGATGACCGGCGTGAACGCCGGCGCCGTCGACGAGGTGCACCAGACCACGCTCGACCGCTGCGCCGACCAGCAGGCCGTGCTGGTCGAGGGGCAGGCCGACGTGGTCACCGCGGGGCTGCCCTACATCTGCCCCTACAACATCAACTCGATCATGAACCCGGTGCTCGTGATGTGCCTCGGGCTGGGCTACTTCTTCAACATGTACAAGGGCGCGCCGCTCGTGCGTGAGGGCGGCGTGATGATCTTCACCCACCCGGTGGAGCGTGAGTTCCACCCGGTGCACCACCCGTCGTACATCGACTTCTACGAAGAGGTGCTGGCGCAGACCACCGACCCGGTGGAGATCGAGGCGCGCTTCGAGAAGCAGTACGCCGAGGACGAGTGGTACCGCCACCTGTACCGGACCTCCTACGCCTACCACGGCGTCCACCCGCTCTACATGTGGTACTGGGGCTCGCACGCCCTCCAGCACCTTGGCGAGGTGATCTTCGTGGGCGGCGACGCCGAGGCCTGCCACCGGATGGGCTTCCGCCGCGCAGACACGATGCGGGACGCGCTCGAGATGGCCGAGCACGTGGTGGGGCGCGACTTTTCGCTCACCCACTTCCACTGCCCGCCGCTGTTCTACTGCGAGGTCGCATGAGGCTGTCGAGCGGCGGCCGCGCGCTCGAGCGGCTCGCCGGCCCGGCCCCTCGCGCGAGTGGCGGGAGCGCGCCGCGGCGCTGGCGCACCCACCGCGCGGGGTTCGACCCGTGGGCGCGCACCGCGCCCGCGCCCGATCAGACCTGGCTGCGCGAGCCGGCCGGCTCGGCCGCCCGCAACGTGCTGCAGCAGGCGTTCCTCTTCCCGCTGGCGCGCACGGTCGCCCGGCCGCGGGTGATCGGAGCCGACGACCTCATCAACGCCCCGCAGCCGGCGCTGCTCGCGCCCAACCACGCGAGCGACATCGACACGCCGCTGATCCTCGCCGCGCTGCCGCACATCTGGCGCAGCCGGACGCTGGTGGGCGCGGCCGCCGACCGCTTCTACCGCACCCACGGCCACGCGGTGCTCACCTCGCTGTGGATCAACACCTTCCCGTTCGACCGCGGCGGCGATCTGCGCGGCCTGGCCAGCGCCTCCGAGCTGCTGCGCCAGGGCTACAACGTGCTGCTCTACCCGCAGGCCACCCGCTCGTCCGGCCAGATCGAGGGCTTC
Source organism: uncultured Thermoleophilaceae bacterium (assembly GCA_963848495.1). GTDB lineage: Bacteria > Actinomycetota > Thermoleophilia > Solirubrobacterales > Thermoleophilaceae > JAICJR01. The sequence goes on along the minus strand of CAWKDV010000004.1, from coordinate 2,055,340 downwards.
CGCACCGGAGTGGCCCGCCTGGCCCTGGCCACCTCGACTCCGCTCGTGCCGATCCACGTCGGCGGCAGCGCACTGATCATGCCGAAGGGCCGCGGGCTGATACAGCGGGGCCGCACGACCGTGGCATTCGGCCGGCCGATCTATCCGCGCGAAGAAGAGGATCCGAGAGAACTCATCGAGCGCGTCCAGGGTGCGATCGAGGGGCTGGCGCACCGATGACTGACCACTGATCACGGATCACTGATCACTGATCACGGGCTTCCTTCCGTATCAGACCGTTCAGGGTTCGCGCGATTGGGTCTGTGCGGGACGCGGTGTTCGCTCCGAGCAGTCCCTGTCGCTCTGCAGCCAAGATCCAGTGCTCGGCTTCGTTGAGCGAGCCTCGGGCAATCCAGAAGAGGCGCTGCCGGTCCTTGACATGCCAGCGCCCCGTCCCCTCCGCGATGTTGGCCGCGACGCTGTATGCGGCCCTCAGCAGTTGACTGCCGATGACATAGCGCTCGAGCCCAGACCATCCGCGCACCGATACATGGCGCTCGTAGGCGAGGTCGGCGGCGAGCCGGTAGGCGTCGAGCTGACGAAAGTTGCCAGGCACACCGACCTAAGAAACCAAGACTAGAAACTCGCCCCTCAGTGATCAGTGATCAGTGATCAGTGATCAGTGATCCATGATCGCGAAAGGCGGCGACGCTCGAGGAAAGCGCCGCCGCCCTTCAATTCGGGGGCTAGAACTCTTCTGGTGTCGGCGTCGTCACCTCTCTGGCGGTTCGCCCGCTTTCCATCACATCCGTGGCCGCGCCCGCTCCTCTTGCGACGAGGACGTCCCGGATGAACAGGTCGTAGATCAGGGCTCCGATACAGGCGCCAACTAATGGCGCGACGATCGGGACCCAGAAGTACGTGTTGATGTTGCCGTAGTCGCCTGGGAAGGCGATCTTGTCCCAACCGGCGATCGCCGCGAACACGCGCGGACCGAAGTCGCGGGCCGGGTTGATCGCGTAGCCGGAGTTCGCGCCGAACGACGTGCCGATCGCGAAGACCGCCATGCCGACCATGAACGGAGCGAGATTCGCCTTCACCGCCTGGTTGAACTCGTCGATGATGGCGAACACGAAGCAAATCAGGAACGCCGTACCCACGAGCTCTGTCAGGAACGGGCCGCTCCAGTTGTGGAAGTAACCGGCCGGGAAGGTGGCGAAGATGCTGTACGTCGCCACCGAATCCGAGGCCCCTCTTGTGATGTGGTGAGCCGTGTCGTAGCTGTTGATCGCGTCCACGTAGACCCAGTACACGAGGGCCGCACCTGTGAACGCACCCAGGACCTGCGCCGCCCAGTAGGCCGGCACCTTGCTCCATGGGAACCCACGTTTCACCGCGCTCGCCAGCGTCACCGCCGGATTGATGTGCGCGCCGCTGACTCCGCCCGCCACATAGACGGCCATCGTCACGGCGAAAGCCCATCCGAACGTGATGATCAACCAGTCGCCGCTGGCCACGAAGATCGCGGGACCTCGGCCCGACTGGTTCAGCGCTGCGACTGCCATGGCGACGACGCCGTCGCCGAAGCAGATCAGGACGAACGTCCCGAAGTACTCGGCGAGGAGCTCGCCGGCTGTGCCTTGACGCCAGCCCAGCCGTCCCGGCCGCCTTGCCTCGGTTGCTGCCACATGCCCTCCTCCCAGTTGGGGCACTGCCAGCTGAAAGGCGTGCCGGACAGCGCCAATCCAACAATGCGCGGACCAATCCTCCTAGCGGCGCCGAGATTACCAGCCTGCGTTCGACAATGTCAAACGTTGTTCCGAAGCGTGCAAAGTGCCGAAATCGGCTACCGCGAAGAGCGCTTGGCGCTGTACCCGATCGGCCCCACCGAGCAGCTCGCGACCGCGCCGCCGAGGGCGTCGCTGACCGCCGCCTTGAGGGTCAGCGACCCCCCGATGCGACCGTCGCGGCGCAGGTGCCCGCTGAGCTGCGCGGACACCTGGGCCGAGTAGCCGCTGCCGTCCGGGAAGGCTGCGCTGTAGGCGCCGACGGTCCTGAACGAGCCCTGCCGGGTGAGCGCGATGCGCGCGACGTCGGTGCTCGAGCTGAGCGTCTGGCCGTTGTCGCAGCGCGCATCCCAGGAGAGGTGGAAGCGCGCGAGCGCCCGGCCATGGCCCGCCAGCCGGAAGCTCACTGCGTGCGGCGCGCCGCTCGCGTCGCGCTGGGAGGTGCTGCCGCTGAAGCCGCCGTCGCGCACCCCGCCCGCGGCGGCCACGGCCGGCGCGGCGAACGCAATGACGCCGGCGCCTGCGGCGAGAAATGTGCGTGGTCGCATCTCGACTGCCTCCCTGGCAGCCACCCTATGACGGCCACGCGCGCAAGCGCAAGCGGCGCCGGGCGGTCATGATCTGCCTGTCCCGAATCGAGGAGAGATGAGCATGAGCACGGAGGTCGAGACCCAGCCCACAACCGCCACGCGCGTGCTCGAGAACTACGTGGGTGGCCGCTGGCGTGCGTCGTGCTCGGAGCGCAGCCTCGACGTCACCGACCCGGCCACGCTCGAGGTGCTGGCGCGCGTGCCGCTGTCCACGCCGGCCGAGCTGGAGGAGGCGGTGGCTGCCGCGCGCGAGGCCTTCCCCGCATGGCGCTCGACCTCGGTGATCGAGCGCGCCCGGCTGCTGTTCGCGGTGCGCGAGCGGCTCAGTGCGTCGGCGGACGAGCTGGCGCGCCTGGTCACGCTCGAGATGGGCAAGACACTGGCCGACGCGCGCGCGGAGGTCGGCCGCATGATCGAGATGGTGGAATGCGCCTGCGCGATCCCGACGACGATGCAGGGACGCGTGCTCGAGAACGTCTCGCGCGAGGTCGACTGCGAGACGATCCGACAGCCGGTAGGGGTGTGCGCCGCGATCGTGCCGTTCAACTTCCCGGCGATGGTCCCGTTCTGGTTCCTGCCGTTCGCGATTGGCTGTGGCAACACGTTCGTGCTCAAGCCCTCGGAGCAGGTGCCGCTCACGCAGAACCGCGTGTTCGAGCTGCTGGACGAGCTCGGCCTGCCGGCCGGCGTGGTGAACCTTGTGAACGGCGACGCCGAGGTGGTGAACGCGATCCTCGACTCACCCGGCATCGACGCGGTGTCGTTCGTCGGCTCGGCTCGCGTCGCGCGGCACGTGTACGAGCGAGCGGCCGCGAGCGGCAAGCGCGTACAGGCGCTCGGCGGCGCGAAGAACCACATGGTCGTTATGCCGGACGCCGTGGTCGACAAGACGGTGTCGGGAATCGTCTCGAGCGCCTTCGGCGCCGCCGGCCAGCGCTGCATGGCGGGCTCGGTGGTGGTCACCGTGGGGGAGGCGCACGAACGGCTGCTCGGCCCGCTGGCGGAGACCACCCGCGACATGCGCGTGGGCAACGGCGCCGACCCGGACGTGGCGGTCGGGCCCGTGATCTCGTGCGAGGCGCGCGACCGCATCGCCGGCTGGATCGAGCGCGCCGCGGACGACGGCGCGACCGTGCTCGTCGACGGGCGCGCCGAGGAGCGCAGCGAGGGCGCCTTCCTCGGGCCGACGATCCTCACCGACGTCACGCCTGAGATGCCGGTCGTGCACGAGGAGGTGTTCGGTCCCGTGCTGGCGATCGTGCACGTGGACACGCTCGAGGAGGCGATCGAGGTGGTGAACCGCAGCCGCTACGGCAACGGCACGTCGATCTTCACGGAGTCGGGGGCGGCGGTTCGGCGCTACCGCCACGACGTGCAGGCGGGCATGATCGGCGTGAACGTGGGCGTGGCGGCGCCGGTGGCGTTCTTCCCCTTCTCGGGCTGGAAGGACTCCTTCCTCGGCGACCTGCACGCGCACGGCGGCGACGCCGTCGACTTCTACACGCGCAAGAAGACCGTGACCTCGCGCTGGTTCACGCAGGAGGGCGGCGGGAAGCTGTTCGGCGAGCACTAGTGTCCTGACTCACGACACTGGCGGTTCAGTGCCTTTCGCACCCCGCGTGCACCTTTGTACGGATGGCGCGGGCGGCGGACCGGCGTACGGTCGAGGGGACCCGATCCGGAAAGGAGCGAAGGTCATGCCGCAGACAAAGGCGCAGCCGAAGAAGGCTGCTGCAACGGCGCACAGGCGTGCCCCCGCCAAGGGCACCGGCACACGGTTCGACGCCGGCGTCGACAGGACCACCGAGCTGTCGGAGGAGGTCCTCGCATCGATCGAGAGCGGCCAGCGTGCCGCGATCGAGGCGGTTCGCAAGTTCGTCGACAAGATCGACGAGGCGATGCCGCTCGGCGAAGGGCCGTCCAAGCGCGAGGAGGTCGTGGACTCGGCCCTCAACATGGCAGAGCGTCTGGTGAAGGTGCAGTACGACTTTCTCCGCAGCGTTGTGCACAGCGCCGGCAAGTCGCTTGGCGCCCCCCATGAGGGGAAGAAGTAGACGGTTTCCGGCCCGTGTCGGGCCGGCGCCGCGCATAGCGGGCCCGCGGAGTCAGGCGGGTCTGCTGTGTTCTCACCCGCAACTTCCTTGGCGTGAGGTGAGATTTAGCCCTAAATCGGGCGCATCAGCGGTCGATTGTCCCGGGTGAACACCACCCAAGGCGGACGATGTCTCGCGTACTCGTAGTCGATGACGATCCCGATCTACGGCGGCTGGTGGAGATGCGACTCCGAAAGGGCGGCCACCAGGTGCTCACAGCGGCCTCTGCCGAGGCGGCTCTGTCGATCGTGGACGAGCGCGGGGGGCCCGACGTGGCGGTGCTCGACGTGGCGATGCCGGGCATGAGCGGCCTCGAGCTGCTCCCCGCACTGCGCTCCCGCGACGGCATGGCGGAGCTGCCCGCGATCTTCCTCAGCGCCCGCATTCTCGAGCAGGACATCGCCGCCGGGCGCGCCCTCGGCGCCACCTACCTGACCAAGCCGTTTGTCGCGACCGCGCTGCTGAATGCGGTAGAGCGCGTGTGCCCGGACCCCGGGGGCTGGTAGAAACCGCAGGGTGACCAGGGCCACCACCCGCTCCGAGGAGCTGCGGGCACTCGAAGCGGCCTACGGCGCGCGGAACTACAACCCGCTGCCGGTGGTGATCGAACGCGGCGAGGGCGTCTGGGTCGAGGACGTCGACGGCCGGCGCTACTACGACGCACTGTCGGCCTACTCGGCGCTCAACTTCGGCCATCGCCATCCGCGCCTGGTGGCCGCCACCAGCGAGCAGCTCGGGCGGCTCACGCTCACGAGCCGCGCCTTCCACAACGACCAGGCCGGCCCCTTCTGCGAGGAGCTCGCGGCCTTCTGCGGCAAGGAGCTCGTGCTGCCGATGAACACCGGCGCCGAGGCCGTGGAGAGCGGGATCAAGGTGGCCCGCAAGTGGGGCTACGAGCGCAAGGGCGTGGCCCCCAATCGCGCCGAGATCGTCGTCTGCGAGGACAACTTCCACGGCCGCACCACCACGATCGTCTCGTTCTCGAGCGACCCGCTGGCGCGCACCGGCTTCGGCCCCTACACACCCGGCTTCGTGTCGATCCCGTTCGGCGATGCCGACGCCCTGCGCGCCGCGATCGGCGAGCACACGGTGGCCTTCCTCGTCGAGCCGGTGCAGGGCGAGGCTGGGGTGATCATCCCGCCGCCGGGCTACCTGGCGGCGGCGCGCGCGATTTGCGACGAGGCGGGCATCCTGCTGATCGCGGACGAGGTGCAGACCGGGCTCGGCCGCACCGGGCGCCGCTTCGGGTCAGACCACGAGGACGTGACGCCGGACGTGTACCTGCTCGGCAAGGCGCTGGGCGGCGGGATCCTGCCGCTGTCTGCGGTCGTGGCCGACGAGGCCGTGCTGGGGGTGCTCAACCCGGGCGAGCACGGCAGCACCTTCGGCGGCAACCCGCTGGCGTGCGCGGTGGGGCGTGAGGTGTTGCGCCTGCTCGAGGACGGCCGGCTGGCCGAGGACGCCGCACAGCTCGGGCGCTCGGCCGCGGATCGCCTCCGCGCGGCCTCCTTCGGCGCCGTGACGGCCATCCGCCAGATCGGCCTCTGGATCGCGCTCGACATCAAGCCGTCCGCCGCCAGCGCCCGCGAAGTGTGCGAGCTGCTGGCCGACCGCGGCGTGCTCTGCAAGGACACCCACGACCACACGATCCGCATCGCGCCGCCGCTGGTGACCAGCGCCGAGGACCTCGATTGGGCGCTCGATCGCATCGAGTCGGTGCTGACGGCGCTCGTCTAGACGAGCGACACGCGGGCGTGCCTGTCGACCCAGACTCGCAGCGCGCGCGGCGGGCCGAAGTCCCGCGTGACCCGGGCACCCGGCCCGATCAAGCTGCCCTCGATCCGCGCTCCCGGGCGCTCGATTGTCGCCCCCGCCAGGACCAGCGAGCGCTCGATCTCCACGCCGTCGAGCGTCGCGCCCGCTCCGATGGCGGTGTAGGGGCCGATGTAGGAGTCGGCGATGCGTGCGTCGCACGCGATCGCCAGCGGGCCGTTCAACACCGAGGCCTCCACGGCGGCGCTCTCCGCGACGGCGACCGGTCCCATCACGCGGTTGCCTCGCAGCCGCTCGGGGTCCGCCTCGGCGGGCAGCTCGCTCAGCAGCAGGCGGTTCACCTCGAACAGGTCCTCAACCGTCTCGATCCGCTTCGACCACCCTGCGGCCTGCACCGCTTGCACGCGGCCCTGGCGCTCCGCAAGCTCCTCCACCGCGTCGGCGAGCCCGGCCTCGCCGCCGCGCGCCTCGAGCACCCGGCGGGCGGCGTCGAAGATCTCGGGCCCGAACACGAACGAGCCGGCGCCGGTCAGCGCGTCGGCCGCCAGGCCGCCGCCGGGCGGACCGTCGCGGCGCCGCAGCGGGATCACCTGCGGCGCGCGGCTCCAGTGGGCGGGCACGACCACGAGCGCGGCCAGCCGCTTGCGCCAGACCAGCTCGACGCTGCCGCGCAGGTCGTGACGGGTCAGGCTCCCCGCGAGCTCGGCCACGAACGGCTCCTGCCCGACGAACGGCTCCGCCGCCAGAAGCCGCGCCGCGAGCCCGTCCTTCGGCGGCGGCGCGATGTGGAACAGGTCGAGGCCGATGCCGGCCGCCGCCTCGCGCGCGGCGGCCGCCAGCTCCGGGTCGCTCACCACGCCGACCTCACGGATCCCCACACCGTGCAGCGCCTCGAGCTCGAGCTCGATCAGGGGCCGGTTGGCGACCGGGGCGAGCTCGCGCCTGACCGAGGGGAGCGGCCAGGGGTCGCCCCCACTCTTCTCCGGCGGCGCCAGGATCACGGCCCGCGTCGCTCTCATGCTGAATGAACGAACGGGCGCCGCGGGGACTGACCCTGGCCGCCGCAGATGTGTACGGAAACTAGCCGCGCTGGGACGGCATCACGAGCTCGGAGAGGCTGAACGCGGGGCGCTCGCCGAACTCACGCAGCAGCCTGTGCTCGAAGGAGCGGTAGTGGCGGGCGGCGCGGCTGCGCCGTCCCTGCCGTAGCCACAGCGAGAGCAGCTCGCGCTGGACCCCTGCGTCGAACGGCTCCATCTGCGCGAGCCGCTCGAGATAGCCGGCCGCGGCGTCGGGGTCGTCATCGTGCAGCTCGCCGAGCGCCCGCAGCGGCTTCTCGACCAGCTCCCGCAGCCGCTCGCGCTCGAGCAGCGCCCACTCGGCGTAGGGCTCGTCAGCGAGGAAGTCGCCGCGGTAGAGCGAGACGGCGCGCTCGAAGTGCTCGACGGCCTCGGCGCGCTCACCGCGTGCGAGGGCCGTCGAGCCCGCCTCCACTCGGACCTCGAGCTCGTCGGCGTCGATCCAGACCTCGTCGCTGTTCAGCGTGTAGCCGCCGTGACGCGCGAGCACCACGGAGGAGCGGCCATGCTTCGGCCGCCCCGGCTCGAGCTTCGAGCGCAGGGTGTGGACGAAGTAGCGCACGGTGTTGACCGTCGTGTGCCGGGCGTGCCGCCAGACGGACTCGGCGATCTCCTCGGCCGGCACGACGCGGTGGCGTTCGCAGACCAGGTAGTTGAGCAGCTGTCCGGCCCGCTGATCGAGCCAGTCGCCGTCGAGCGGGCCATCCGGCGTGCGCACCTCCGTCCGGCCGAGCGTGAACAGCCGCACGCGCGGCTCGCGGAAGAGGCGGCCCTGCGAGGGCGGGAGCGTTTCGCTCCGGGGCATGTGGCGTACTTCGAACACGAGCCGCGAGCCGTCGCTGCGCAGCGGCGCGACGTTGGCCCACAGCGGCGCGGCATCCGGGCGCTGGATCAGGACCTCGATCGAATCGTCGCCGGCGCGGATCGCCTGCTCGGTGAGGCAGCCGCCGAGTGGGCCGCCGGGCTGGTTGCAGCCGAACAACTCGCAGCAGGTTCTGCCCAGCAGCTCGTCGTCCAGCTCGAGGATCTCCTCGAGCGCGCCGTTCCAGACGAGCACGCGTCCGACGCGGTCGGTCACCGCGATGCCGTGCGGCAGCTGCTCGAACACATCGCTCAGCACGCCGCGCTCCGCCGTCGCGGCGTTCCCGCGCACACGCGACCGCGTCTCCGCGCGCAGTGTGCCAGTCACGTCGTCTCGTGGGCCCAACAGGGGTCACCCCGGCCTCTCGGCCCTGGGTCAGCCGTCCTCTCAGCGAGTCCGGTCTACCACAAATTAGCTTACCCCAGGCGCGGTAGCGCCGAAACCCTGTCAGCGGATCTATTGGCAAGAAGGTCAGAGTGATTGCCTCCGGCGAAGATCCCTCGAAACAAATCCTCGCCAAACGTCCATCCCAAAGTCCGGCCAACCGCCGTGGCGCATCCTGCTGGAGCACGCCGAAGACCGAGGGAGGGCGACATGGCAGCAGCAACAGTCGCACCGCTGTTCGCAAGACCCGGGCGCATGCCGGCGTCTCGGCGCCGTCGCGGCGACCCAGAGGCGCTGAGCAACCTCTACCGGCAGTACGCACCAGGCGTCTTCGCCTATGTGCGGCGCATGCTGATGAACGACTACGACGCGCAGGATGTCACCCAGCAGGTGTTTGTGAAGCTGGCCACCCGCCTGGACAAGTACGACGCGCGGCGCGCCGACTTCTCGGCCTGGATGCTGCGCGTGGCGCACAACGCCGCCGTGGACCACCTGCGCAAGCAACGGGTTGCGCTGATGCGTGAGCCGGCGGAGGCGGTCGACCGCGCCGCCGAGTCCGCCGCCGAGCACGGTCGCTCGCTGCGCGAGACGTTCGAGGCGCTCAGCGAGGCGCAGCGCGACGTGCTGCTGCTGCGCGAGGTGCTGGGCCTCAGCCCGCGGGAGGTCGCCAAGCGGCTCGGCAAGTCCGAGGCGGCCGTCAACACCTGTCACCACCGTGCCCGCCAGGCGGCGATCCGCTCGCTGCTGTCGATGGGCCTCCGTCCGGCCATCCGCGGTTCCGTTGCGCAGCAGGCGGCATAGCGCGCGGCGGCGGCCGCACGCGCTGATGCTCACGGTCACCGCGTACCCTGCCGACAGCCGCATTTTCCACGAGGCAACGGCGCTCGCCGCGGCGGGGTACCGCGTGTCTGTGATCTGCTCGGCGGTGGGGGAGGAGCCGCTGCGCGAGCGGGTCGGCGACGTGGAGGTTCACCGCTACCGGTCCCGCCGCGTGCAGCCGTTCGAGGCGCGCCTGCGGACCACCGCGGAGAACGGCGGCCTGCGCGAGCCCGACTCGGGCGGCCGTGGCTTCGCCGCCTACGCACGTGCCTGGGGCGGATCGACGCTTGCGATCCTGATTCACTGCCTCCGGCTGCTGGCGCGCGAGCGGGTCGATGTCGTCCACGCACACAACCCGCCGGACACGCTCTGCCTCGTGGGGCTCGCCTGCAAGCTCGCCGGCGCGCGCTTCGTCTACGACCAGCACGACGTGGCGCCCGAGATGTACCTCGCCCGCACCTGCGGCAGGGGCAACCCGCTGCTCTACCGGCTGTTGCGCCTGTTCGAGTGGCAGTCCTACCGGCTCGCCGACCACGTGATCGCCACCAACCGCTCCTACCGCGAGCTGGCGACGGCCCGGGGGCGGGTGCCGCCCGAGCGGATCAGCATCGTGCGCAACGGCCCGAGCCTGCGATCGCCCGCTCGGCCGATCGGAGCGGTGGCCGCGGAGACCGTGGGCTACGCGGGCATGATCGGGCCCCAGGACGGGGTCGAGCACCTGGTGCGTGCGCTCGACGTGCTCGTCAACGGGTTGGGCCGCCGCGGCCTGCGCTGCGAGATCATGGGCGCCGGCGACGGTCTGGACGCGGCGCGCGGCCTGGTGAGCGAGCTCGGTCTGGACCGGCGGGTGACCTTCACGGGCTGGCTGCCGCGGGCTGAGCTCGTCGAGCGCCTGGCCCGGGTCGACGTCGCAGTGGAGCCGGCGCCCGCCAACGACTACTCGCGCCGCTCGACCATGATCAAGGTGATGGACTACATGGCGCTCGGGCGCCCGCTGGTCGCGTTCGATCTGCCCGAGCACCGCGAGACCGCGCGCGGCGCCGCGCTCTACGCCAGGCCGAACGATGACGCCGACCTCGCGCGCTGCATCGCCCTGCTTCTCGACGACCCGCTCGAGCGGGCGCGGCTCGGGACGATCGGGCGCGAGCGCGTGGAACGGCAGCTCGCCTGGCCGCACAACGCGCCGCGCCTGCTGGAGGCCTACCGGAGCGTGCTGGCATGAGCGGGCCGGGCGCGCTGATCGTGGGCGGCGATTACGTCGGGCTCGGCATCGCCCGCAGCCTCGGCCGGCGCGGCATCCCGGTCGGCGTGCTGGACGACGAGCACACGATCACCCAATTCTCGCGCTACACGGTGCACGCTGCGCGCGTGTCCGACCTGCGGGACAGCGAGGCGGCCGCGGCAGCGCTGCTCGCGCACGGCCGCCGCCTGGGCCTCGACGGCTGGGTGCTCTACCCGACTCGGGACGAGATCGTGGCCGCGATCGCGCAGCACCGGCACGAGCTGGCGCGGCTCTACCGAGTGCCCATCCCGGACTGGGGCGTGGCGCAGTGGGCGCTCGACAAGCGCAGGACCTACGAGTTGGCCGGCTCGCTCGGGATCCCGACGCCGCGCACCTGGCACCCGGCGTCGGTCGACGAGCTGAAGGCGATCGACGCGGAGCCGCCGTTCGCGATCAAGCCCGCGATCAAGGAGCGCTTCATCTACGTCACCGGCGCGAAGGCCTGGCGGGCCGACAACGCGGCTCAGCTCGAGCGCCTCTTCACACGCGCGCGGGAGATCGTGGGCAACGGCGAGGTGATGGTCCAGGAGCTGATCCCGGGCGACGGCTGCTGCCAGTACGCCTACGGGGCCTTCTTCCGCGACGGCCGCTCGCTGGGCAGCATGGTGGCGCGGCGGCGGCGACAGCACCCGCCCGAGTTCGGCCGGGCCACGACATTCGCCGAGACCGTGGACCTGCCCGTGCTGCGCGAGCGCTCCGAGCGTCTCCTGCGCCAGATCGGCTACTACGGCCTGGCGGAGCTCGAGTACAAGCGCGACCCGCGCGACGGCGAGTACAAGCTGCTCGACTTCAACCCGCGCGCGTGGGGGTACCACGCGCTGGGCGGCCGCGCCGGGGTGGACTTCCCGCTGCTCCTGTTCGAGGACCAGCTGGACCGCGAGGTCTCGCCGCGCCACGCCGCGGTCGGCGTGCACTGGATCCGCCTGACCACCGACCTGCCCACCGCGCTCGTCGAGATGCGGGCAGGCCGCCTGCGCCTGCGCGAGCTGCTGCGGACGCTCCGCCGCGACGCGCGCGCGGACGCGGTGTTCAGCCGCGAGGACCCGCTGCCCGGCCTGGCGGAGCTGCTGATGATCCCCTACCTGGCGTGGAAGCGTGGCTTCTGAGGGCCTCGCCGCTCCGGCCCCGCCGGGCTACCGCCGCCGGCTGACCGACGCGCTCGGCGGGCGCAACTCGCGCTACCTCGCCCGGCGCCTGCGCTCGGTGGCCGGGCGCTACGGGGTCACGGTCGGCCGGGCCGAGGAGCGCGTCCGGCGCTGCGTGAAGACCACCGCCGAGCTGGGGCTGCTGCCCACCTTCGCCACGCCCGGACGGGTGGTGGAGGGGCATCCCGCCTTCTTCCGCGAGCTGGCCGAGGCGGGCGCCGAGCTGGCCGTGCACGGCTACCAGCACGTGAACTTCCAGCGCCTCTCGGAGGCCGAGGCCGCGGCGCAGTTCGAGCGGGCCGTGCGGGCGTACGAGGCCGCCGGGGTGCCGTGCCACGGCTTCCGCTGCCCGTACCTCAGCTATAGCGGCGGCTTGCGCGGGACGCTCCCCGAGGGCGCCTTCGCCTACAGCAGCAACGAGGCGGTCGCCTGGGACGTCGTCTCGGTGGACGTCGAGGATCCGGTCTTCAGCCAGCTGGCGAGCTTCTACCGCGCCAAGCCGTCGAGCCGGGTGATCTCCGCGCCGGAGCTGCGCGACGGGCTGGTGGAGATCCCCGCCTCGGTGCCCGACGACCTGCAGCTGCTCGACGCGCTGGGGCTCGGGGGAGATGGTGTGGAGCAGGCATGGTGCCGGATGCTGCGCGCCGCGCACACCCGCTCTGAGCTGCTTGCGCCGCTGTTCCATCCGGAGTCCTTCGACCTGTTGCGCGGGCCCGTGGAGGGGCTGCTGGCCGAGGCGCGCCGCCTGCGCCCGCGGGTCTGGCTCACGCAGCTGCGCGAGCTCGCCGCCTGGTGGCTCGAGCGCGCGGCGGTGAGCCTGCGCTGTGGGCCGGGGCCGAGGCTGGTCGTGCAGGGCAGCGAGCGCGCGACCGTACTCGTGCGCGACTGGCCCTGGGAGGCTCCGCGGCGGCCCTGGGACGGGAGCTGGCAGCTGCTCGAGGCGCGGGAGGTGGCGCTCGACGGTTCCGTACGGCCGCTGCTCGGAGCACGCGGCGTGGGCGACGATACGGTCGCCTTCCTGCGCGAGCAGGGCTACCTGCTCGACACCGGCGAGCACGCGCCGGACTGCAGCGTGGTGCTCGACGGCGAGACCGTGCGCAAGCTCGGCGACCGCCCGCGGCTGCTCGAGCACATCGAGCGCTCGCCCGGGCCGCTGGTCAAGCTCTCGCGCTGGCCCGACGGGCTGAAGGGCGCGATCTGCTTCGCCGGCGACCTCGATGCGCTGAGCCTCTGGGACTACGCGCAGCGGCTGCTGCCGCGCTAGCCCGCTCGTCGCCAGGAACGCCCAGCGCCAGCGCTGTGGCCAGCCCGGCGAACAGCCACAGCAGCTCGCTCTGCGGGCGGTTCACGAAGCGCTCGACGAACATGTTCGGGAGCATTCCCACCAGCGCGGCGGTGAGCCCGACGGCCAACGGCGCCACCAGGCGGTCGCCGGCGGCCGTTGCGCGCCAGGCGCGCCCGATCGCGGTAGCCAGGAAGGCCAGGAAAGCCACGAGCGCCGCCAGGCCGCTCTCCGCCCAGACGAGCAGATACTGGTTGTGGACGATGGCCAGCCAGGTGCCGCTGAACTGAGCGGTGACATAACCCTTCATCGCGCTCGAGAAGTTGTTCATCCCCACGCCGGACAGCGGGTGGGCGCGGATCATGTCCCAGGCGATCGCCATCAGCGGCACCCGCGACGCCGCGGCGCCATGGTCGTTGCCCGTCAGCCGCGCCGCGATCAGCCCGCTGAAGGCCAGGGCGACCACCGCCAGCGCGCAGATCACCAGGACGAGCCGCGACGGAGCGAACAGGCCGCGCCTGACCGCGAGCACCGCCATCACGCACATGGCCACCGCGAAGGAGAGCCAGCCGCCGCGCGAGGCGGTGAGCACCAGCGCCACGGCGCCGAGCCCGAACGACAGCGCGGCCAGCAGCTTGGCCGGCCGCCCCAGCCGGGTGGCGAAGACCATGGCGATCGGCGCGAGCACGAGGCTGAGGAAGGAGCCCGCCACGTTCGGCGACCCGATCGTGCCGCCCGGACGGTAGATGGCGCCCGTGGCCTGGTCGGTGTAGGCGTGGCTCGAGATGCCCGCGAAGGCGAAGTCGTGGCCCGCGAGATACGACGCGATGATCGCCAGGCTCTCGAGGGCGACGCCCGCGATCAGCGCCACCATGATCAGCGCCACGTCCTCGCGGCTGCGGACCGTGCTCGAGACGTAGAGGAAGACCAGGAAGCACTCCACGAGCAGCCAGATCCCGAACAGGGCGAGCACCTTGTCCGCCGCCACGAGCAGCGACATGGCGCTCAGCGCGAGGTAGCAGAGCGGCACGAGCGCGTACCGCCAGCGGAGCGCCGGGGTGCGCCGCAGGCCGAGCAGCCTGCCGCTCGCCCACGAGGCGTACAACCCGGCGAGCGCCAGCGTGGTGAGCGAGATGTTGAGCCCGCCGGGGTACGCCTCGGGCCCGCGGTAGAAGAGGTTCACGTCCCACATCAGCGGGATGTCGAGCACGAGAGCCACGAGCAGCAGGCGCCGCATGCCCGCTATCGCTCCGACGCTGCCGCCGAGCGCCACCACCGCCGCGAGGTCGTAGGTGAGGGAGCCCGAGTTACCGACGCCCGCGGCGATCGCTCCCATCGCCGCCCCCACGGCGGCGGCCGCCGCGCCGAGCTGAAGCGCAGGCCGGTCCGGCGTGGACGTGTGGGCCGGGTTCGCAGCCACCATGGGAGATACGACCGGGGAGGGCCCCCGCTTACCGGTGCCGGCCGGGGCGCTCGTACGCTCCGATGTCCCAGCCGCGCCCCTGCGGGCGGCGCGTGCGGGTGAGATCGCGCGCGAGGTAGCGGCGCAGGCCCCTCCGCAGGGCCGGGGTGGCCGCCGGGTCGGCGAGCGGGTTGGCGCCCGAGTCGAGCAGCGGGCTCGCGGGTCCCGGCATCAGCGCGTCCCCGAGTCGCCAGGGCGGCAGCGCCTTCGCCTGCTGGCCCCCGGTGGTCGGGTCGACCCGAGGCAGGGCGACGAACAGCGGGTCGGCGCGCCGGACCTTGGAGGCGTCGCCCGTGGGCAGCCCGCGGGCGGAGCCGCCGAAGGCGACATTTCGCCGGTAGCTCACATGCGCGCCGTCGAGCGACTGGTACGGCTCGCGGCCGTTCCAGGCGTACGCGACGTTGTCGATCACGTGGGTGCCGGTCACGTCGCTGCCGCTCGCGGCGATCTCGCCGCGATCCTGCTCGCGCAGGTCGAGCCCGTCCGCGTAGCAGGTGTTGTTGACGATCCAGGAGCCCGAGACGCGCAGCACCGTGATGCAGCGGTTGCCGTTCTCGAACACGACGTTGCCCGCGACGAGTGCCGGGGGGGCGCTGCCACCGAGGTCGAGGATGATCCCGTGGCCCTCGCTGTGGTGGAAGGACTCGTCGTCCGCGCCCGAGATGATGTTGTCCACGATGTAGCTGTGGAAGCCCGGCGCACGGTCGCTCCACACGGGCGTGTTGAGCGAGACGCCGCTCGACCAGCCGGCCTTGGGGTCGTAGCCGGTGTGGTAGATGCTGTTGCCGATCACCGCGACGTAGTCGCAGCGCTTGGTCGCCACCCCCGCGGACCCGGTGTCGAGGATCGTGTTGCCGCTGACGAGCAGGTGGTGGTCGCCCGACCCGCACTTCACGCCCTGGGAGGCGCGGTTCGAGCCGTCGAGCGTGAGGTCGCTCACCGCGACGTCATGCACGCCGTGGTCGAGCTTGATCAGCGCGAGTCCCGTGCCCGGCTTGCCGGCGTCCCAGCGCAGCACGGCGCGGCCGCCGTGGGAGCGGATGGTGATCGGCCTCCCCGGTAGGCCCGAGCGGGTGATGAACACCTCACCGCCGCGCTTGTAGACGCCTGGCAGCAGGCAGACCACCGAGCCGGGCACCATGCGTGCGGCAGCGGCATCCAGCGTGAGCGGGTGTGGGGCCGACCGGCCGCCGGCGTGCGCGCTCCCGTGCGGGGAGACATAGAGCGTGCAGCTCGAGTGCGCGCTCACGACGTACGCGACGTGGTGCGTCCCGCCGCCGCAGCCGCAGACGAGCGCCGCGGCCGCCAGGCCCGTGACCATCAGGCGCTTCATGACGCGAGCGCGCGCCGGGCCTGCTCGACCACCGCCTCCGCGTTGCGCCGCCAGCTGTGCTCACCAGCCGCCCTGCGGCGCGCTTCCTCGCCAAGCCGCGCCGCGAGCGATGGGTCGCGCACCAGCCGCAGCAGCGCGGCCGCGAGCTCGTCGACCTCGCCAGGCTCCACCAGCAGCCCGCTTCGCTCGTCCTCGATCACGGCCGCTATGTCCGGATAGCGCGAGGCCACCACCGGCCTGCCTACCGCCATGTACTCGAACAGCTTCAGCGGGGAGAAGTGGAAGTCGCACAGGCGCGGGTAGGGCGCCGCCGCGATGTCCATCGCCGCGATGTGGGCGGGCACCTCCTGGCGCGGAACGGAGCCCGTGAAAACGACGCGCTCGGCTGCCGCGGCCTCGAGCGCCGGCCGCAGCGGCCCGTCGCCGACGACCAGCACGCGCAGCTCGGGCGCCTCGGCGGCCAGTCGCCGCACGGCGGCCAGCAGCAGCTCCACGCCGTGCCAGCGCCTCAGCGAGCCCACGAAGCCCACCACGCGGTGCCGCGGCTCGAGCCCGTAGCGGGCGCGCACGCGGGCGGCGGCCACCGGATCCGGCCGGAAGCGCTCGGCGTCGACGCCGTTGAACAGCACGGATACCTTGTCCCCGGGCACGCCGAGCCGAAGCAGGTGCTCGCGCAGCCGCGTCGACACGACCACGACGTGGTCCGCCCGGCGGGCGAGCGCGCGCTCCTGGCGGCGCACCGTCAGCGGGTAGACCGGGGTGTGCGCCTCCCACCACTCCGCCGGGAAGGTGTAGGACGCGTTCATCTCGACGATCAGCGGCACCCGGAGCCGCCGTGACAGGCACACACCGGCGCGCGAGCCGAGCACGTAGCGCTCGTAGATCAGGTCCGGCCGCTCCCGCTCGAGGAACGGCCGCGCGCGCCGGCTGAAGAGCGCGCTCCAGGCCCGCCACCAGGGGATCCGCGCGGCGTCGGCGGCGAGCGCCGAGACGCTCCATGACGGTTGGCCGAGCTCCTCCACGTGGCCGTTTCCCGCCCCCCGCCGCGGTACTGCGGACGCGCCGGGCGTGAGCTCGTGCAGTCGCCACCCCGACGTCCGCCGCGACACGTCTCCGGCGACCCCGGCGAACACGCTCACCTCGTGCCCGAGTGCGCTGAGCGCATCGCACATCTCCCGCACGTGGACACACGAGCCGCGAGAGGAGAGCAGCGGCACGTCGCGCTCCGGGAACAGGTAGGCGATCCTCATTCCTGGAGCGCTCGGGAGGTCGGGTAGCGGGCGCGGGGCAGCAGCGGCAGCGCGGGCAGGACAGCGTCGAGCGCCAGCGCCGCACGGAACCTGAAGAGGAAGGCGGCGTAGACGACCAGGGCCGCGACGGCGAACAGCGCGAGCGCCGGGATCGTCTGCCCGAGCAGCCCGATCGCGCCGGCCGCCGCCAGGCCGAAGCAGGCGAGCGAGCCGCCCGCCGCCACCAGCAGCGCGCGGCTGAACGGGTGGAGGCCGAGCCCGAGCCACACCTGTACGAGCGGAATCGCGTTCTGCACCACGATGCTCACGAGCCAGGCGATGGCCGCCCCAGTGAGCCCGAGTCGAGGGATCAGCACGATGTTGAGCGCCGCGTTGACCGCCAGTGTGGCGGCCATGCTGAGGAGGTTCCAGGAGCTCTTGCCGGCCATCAGGAGCACCGTCTGCACTGGGCCGGTGGCCATGTCGAGCAGCATTGCGAGCGAGAGGATCGCCACCGCCGTGGCGCCGGCCGAGAAGCCCGGCCCGAAGCCACGCAGCAGCAGCGGCGCGAAGGCGGCGACGGCCACGTAGAAGGGAAACGACAACAACGTGAGCCAGGCGCTCGAGAGCTGGTAGATCCGCTGGACGCGGGCCCGCTCGCCGCGCGTGAGCAGCTCGCTGATCTGCGGGCCGATCACGATCAGCACGGCCTGGAGGGCAAACGTCCCGGCCGCGACGATGCGGCTTGCAGCGTTGTAGATACCGGCGTCGCGGGCTGAGCCGAGCGCGGCCACGAGCAGCAGGTCGAGCCAGAGGATCCCGACCCGCAGCGCCGCCGCCACTCCCCGCACCGCGCTGAAGCTCCAGAACTCGAAGGCCACGCGCGAGCGCCCGCCGCTGCGGGCGGCCGCGCGCGGCGCTACCGGGTCGGCCAGCCGCCGAAGCCACACCGCCGCCGCCACGCAGCCGAGCGCGAGCGGCAGCGCCCAGCCCACCATCAGCAAGACGGCCCCCGCGCCGAACGCCAGCGCCACCAGAGCGAGCGCGAGCCGGACGAGCGCCCGCCCGATCCGCTCCACCGCCACGAACGGCAGCATCGAGCCGAAGCCGCGCGTGGCGGCCAGCAGCAGGCTCGAGAGCGTGGCCGGCGCGAGGAACGGCGCCAGTACTCGGATGTAGCTGGTGACCTCGGAAGCGTGCGGCCCCGCGACCAGCCGCGCCAGCGGCGCCGCCAGCACGAACAGCGCCACCGACAACGCTCCGCTGGCCGCCGCCACCGGCCAGACGCCAACTCGCAGCGCGGTGCGCGTGCAGCCCGGCAGGCCTAGCGCCTGGTAGCGCGGCACCGTGCGGATCAGACCGGTGTCGGCGCCGAGCCGCGCCACGCCCTCGAGGATGCTGAAAAGGGCCACCGCCGCGAAGAAGGTCCCGGCGCCGGCCGCGCCGAGCGCGCGCGAGATCGCCACGCCGTAGGCGAGCGCGAGCACGGCGTTCCCGGCGATGCCGACGACGTTGAGCGCCCCGCCCCTTACGAGCGTCCTGAGGTCGCGTTCCGTGCCACCACCTCCTGGTAGATGCCGGCGACCCTGGCGCTCGACCGCTGGACGTCGAGACCCTTGGCCACGAGCGCCGCGCGCCCGTTGCTCCGCCGCGGCGCACAGAGCAGCCGCGCCAGCGCCCTGCCGAGCGCGGCCGGGTCGCGGGGCCGGATCGCGCCGGGAGTCACGCCGTCGAGCAGCTCCGGGACGTCGCCCACCGGCACGGACACCACCGGCAGGTTGCAGGCCATTGATTCCTTCACGACGTTAGGCGAGCCCTCCCAGTAGGAGGTGAGGATGAGGGCATCCGCGGCGCTCATGTGGAGTGGCATCCGCTCGGGGGCGATGCCGGACAGCGGCATGAGCTGCACGCCGTTGCCGCGCAGTGCCCGCGCGCGCTCCACCGCCGCGGCGGCCACGCCGTAGGCCTTCACCGGGTTCGCCGGGTTGCCCGCGAACAGCACGTAGCGGCCGCCGTGCGCCCAGCCCAGCCGCGCCCGTGCCTCCGCCCGGTCGAGCGGCCGGAAGCGGGCGGTGTCCACGCCGTGCGGGATCACGTGCGCCCGCGCGGGCGCCACCAGCCGCGCCATCTCGGAGGACTTGACGATCACCGCGTCCACCAGCCTCGCGAGGCGCCGGTTGGCGGCCACGACCGGACGGCTCCAGGGCGTCACGCCGCCGTGCCCGTCGGAGCTGCCGAGCAGGTCGCTGCCGAGGAACGACACCACCACCGGGCGGTCGAGCTGGCCGCGCGCCAGCCAGCCGCAGTAGCCGTAGTTGGCGTGGATCAGGTCGGGCGCCGAGCGGCGCTCGCGCAGCCGCCGCAGCGCCTGGAGGTACTTCACCTTCGGCGGGCCGCTCACCTGGAGCACGTCCACGTCGATGCCGAACGCGCGCAGGGCGTCGATCTCGCTTGCCACCGGCGCCCAGGTCCCCGGCCGCTCGGCGGTCGGCAGCTCGAGCGTGAGAATCAGGACGCGCATTGCTCGAGCACCCCCGCCAGGCACTCCCGCACGGCGGTGGCCACACGCACCACCATGTCGGCGGGAAGCTCCGGGTACATCGGCAGCGAGACGATCTCGTCGGCGGCGGCCTCGCTCACCGGGAAGTCGCCGCGCGCGTAGCAGAGGTCGCGGTAGGCCGGCTGGAGGTGGACCGGCACCGGGTAGTGGATGCCCGTGTCGATGCGCCGCGCCGCGAGCTCGGCGCGCACCGCGTCCCGCTCCGGGCAGCGGATCACGTAGAGGTGCCAGACGTGCTCGGCGTAGGGGGCGACCCAGGGAGTGACCACCGCCGAGCCGGCCAGCAGCGACTCGTATAGCGCGGCGTTCTGGCGCCGCCGCTCGCTCCAGCGGTCGAGCCGGCGCAGCTTCACGCGCAGCACGCCCGCCTGGAGCGTGTCGAGCCGCCGGTTGAAGCCCTTGACCACGTGGTCGTACTTCTCGCGCTGGCCGTAGTTGCGGAGCTGGCGCAGGCGCTCGGCGATCTCGTCGTCGTCGGTCACCGCCACACCGCCGTCGCCAAGCGCTCCCAGGTTCTTGGCCGGGTAGAAGCTGAAGGCGGCGGCATCGGCCAGCGAGCCGGCGCGCGCGCCCCGGTAGCGGGCGCCGTGGGCCTGGCAGGCGTCCTCGATCACCACCAGGTCGTGGCGATCCGCGAGCTCGCGGATCGCGGCCATGTGGGCCGGCTGCCCGTAGAGGTGCACCGGCACGATCGCCCTGGTGCGCTCGCCGATCGCGTCCTCGAGGGCGGCCGGATCGAGCGTGAAGGTGCGCGGGTCGACGTCCGCCAGCACTGGCGTCGCGCCCGCGTGGCTGATCGCCAGGACGGTGGCGACGAACGTGTTGGCGGCCGTGACCACCTCGTCGCCAGGGCCGATGCCATACGCGCGCAGGAGCAGCTCGAGCGCCGACAACCCCGAGTCGGTGCCGACCGCATGCCCGGCGCCGCAGTAGGCGGCGAACTCGCGCTCGAACTGCTCGAGCTCGTCGCCGAGCACCCAGTCGGTGCGCTGAAGCATGCCGCGCAGGACGGCGTCGAGCTCCGGCTGGAGCTCTCGCTGCTGCTCGGCCAGGTCAACGAGCGGAATACGCAAGTTCGCGCCTCACCGCGAGGTCGAAGTCGTCGCTCGCGAACGGTGCGCTGAACACGCTGACCGGTGCGCCGCGGCGCTCGAGCGAGCGCTCCACCGCCTGCATCACCGCCACCACCGCGCGCCCGTCCGGCCCCGGCGTGCGCGGCCGCTCGCCACGGCGGATGCAGTGCATGAAGTGGCCGCAGAGCTGCTTGAGCGGCTCGGTGGCCGGCACAGCCGGGCTGACGATGTCGCCCTGGCGCACCTGGAGCGTGTGCTCGCCGAAGCTCGTGGGCTCCGACTGGAGGTCGGGCTTCACGCCGGTGTCGAATACGCGCACGCGCTCGACCAGGTGCACGTCGTTGAAGGCGATGCGGCGGTCGCTGCCGACGATCACGAACTCGCGCACCTTCTGCGGGTCCGCCCAGCTCACGTGTACGTGGCCGACCACGCCGTTCGGATAGCCAAGCGAGATGAAGCCGAAGTCCTGGCGCCCGTTGCGGAGCACGGACGCGCCCACCGCGCTCGCCCACTCCGGGATGCCGTCGAGGAGGTGGTTGAAGATGGCGATGTCGTGCGGCGCCAGGTCCCAGAGCGCGTTCACGTCGGTGCGGAAGGGCCCCAAGTTCGTGCGCGTGGCGTAGACGTAGTAGAGGTCGCCGAGGTCACCCTCTCGCACGATGTCCTTGATGCGCTGGACGCCCGCGTTGTAGAGGAAGGTGTGGCCGGCGAGCAGGATGCGGCCGGCGTCCTCGGCCTTCGCGATCAGCCAGTCGGCGTCCTGCACAGTGACGGTCAGCGGCTTCTCCACCAGCACATGGAGCCCGCGCGCGAGCGCCTGGCCCGCGATGCGGCGGTGCGACGTCGCTTCGGTGCAGACCACTGCCGCCTCGACCCCCTCCGCGGCGAGCGCCTCGTCGCAGTCTGTCGTGAGACCGATGCCGCCGTAGCGCCGGCCGATTTCGTCGAGGCGCGCGGCGCGCTGGTCGCACACCACCGCCACCTCGGCGTCGGGCAGCTCGTTGAGTACCCGCACGTAGTTCATGCCCCAGTAGCCGCAACCGATCACGGCCACGCGAGTCGGCTTGGTCGTGTCCTGCAGGTTTGGTTCGTACATCGAGGTCCATCTCCTCAGGTCACGTCGGCGAAGTCAGGCTCAAGGGGGCGCGCCGGCTGGCGGTAGCGGTCGCCGTAGCCGTGGAGACTCTGGTCCGGGCCGCCGTTCAGCACGATCCCGAGCGGCGTCGCGTCGATCCGCGTCAGCTCCGAGTAGGCGGCCTTCAGCACGCCTGGGTCGGTGTCGGCGCCCACCACGAACAGCACTCCCTCCACGCTCTTCGTCAGCACGAGCGGGTCGGTGACGGCCAGCACCGCCGGCGAGTCCACCAGCACGAAGTCGAACTCGGCGGCCAGCTTGGCGAACAGCCGCTGCGCCCGGGTAGACGCCAGGAGCGTCGCCGGGTCATCCGCGGGGCCCCCGGCCGGCAGCAGCGACAGGCCCGGGATCGAGGTCGGCAGGCAGAACTCGAGCACCGGCGGCGCGGCCTCGCCGCGCGCGGTGGCGAGCAGGTCGCACAACCCGCTCTCGTTGCCGGTGCCGAAGAAGCGGTGCAGCGCCGGCGCCCAGAGGTCCGCGTCGACGGCCACCGTGCGCCGCCCGGCCTGGGCGAGCGTGCGGGCGAGGTTCGCCACCACGGTCGACTTGCCCTCTCCGGGAGTCGAGCTCGTGACCAGCACGTTGCGCGGCTTGCCGCCCGGCTGAAGCAGCAGGTTGGTGCGCAGGCGCCGGAACGCCTCCTCCGCCGGCGAGTGTCCGTTGAAGAGCGTCGCGCGCGACACGCGCTGGACCGCGGGCACCGAGGCGAGCACCGGCGCGTCGAGGTATGCCTCGACCTCCTCCCGGGTGCGCGACCTGCGCGACAGGCTCTCCGCCACGAGCACAAGGCCGGCTCCGGCGAGCACGCCGAGCAGCACACCCACGGGCAGCACCAGGGCCAGCTTGCGGTTGGCGGGCTTCGGCGACGGCGTGGCGGGCGTGATCACCGACAGGGCGTTGGCGCGCGAGCGCTGGGCGGACTGCGACGCCTCGTAGTCGTTGCGGAGAGCCGTCAGGCTGTCGCGCTGGTCGTTTATCTGCTGCTGGAGCTTGAGCGCCTCGGGCGACGTGGCCGCCGTGCTCGCCGTCCTAAGGGTCTGGAGCCGCGCCTGCGCCTGCCCGAGCTGAGACTCGAGCTGGCCCGCCCGGCTGTCGAGGCCGGCGTACATCTCCTGGGCCACCCTCCCCGAGTAGCTCTTCACCTCGGCGATCAGCACCGAGGCGGCGTCGTTGGCCGCCCTGGCGGCGTTGCGCGGGCTGTCCGCGGTCGCCCCGATCTTCATCAGGTTGGTGTTGGCCACCTCGGTGACCGAGAGGCCGGGCCGGTGCCGCAGGTGAAGGTCGCGCGTCACGCGCTCGCGCGCCGGCGAGCCGGCGGCGAGCGTGGCGTAGGTGTTGATCAGGCGGTCCAGGTAGGCGAGATCGTCCGAGCGCACCGAGCCGCCCACCAGCGAGCTGCCGGGCTCGACCTGCACGGTGGCGCTCGCGTCGTAGCGGCGCGGCGCGGTGAGCGTCAGCGCGAGTGCGGCCAGCACGGCCGCGGCGACGGCCACCACCACCAGCTTCCAGCGCCGCGCGAGCACCTTCGACCACTCGCGCTCGGGCGGCGGCTCGGCAGTCTCAGCCGGTCGCAGAACGGGGTTGCGCTGAGACGCCCGCCTTGACAACTAGTTCGCCCCCTTCATGCTGAGCACCGCGAAGATCGTGCGCAGCATCAGGCGCACGTCCTCCCAGACGCTCCAGTTGGTCACGTAGACATAGTCGAGCTTGAGCATCTCCTCGAACGGGATCGAGGCGCGCCCGAGCACCTGCCAGAGGCCGGTGATGCCCGGCGCGATGTCGAGTCGCAGCCGGCCCCAGCCGTTGATGTGGCGGTCCACGTCAGGCGGCATGGGGCGCGGCCCCACGAGGCTCATCTCGCCGCGCACGACGTTCCACAGCTGCGGCAGCTCGTCGATGCTGGTGGAGCGCAGGAAGCGGCCAACGCGGGTGATGCGGGGATCGCGGTCGAGCAGCAGCCAGGCGGCGTGACGGCTCTGCGCGCGCAGCCCGTCGACGCGCTGCTCGGCGTCGGCCACCATCGTGCGCAGCTTGTAGAGGCGGAAGCGCCTGCCGCGCCGGCCCATCCGCTCCTGTACGTGGAAGACGGGCCCGGACGAGTCGAGCTTGATCGCGGCTGCCACGAACGGGAGCAGTGGCAGCGCCACGGCGAGCCCGGCCACAGACACCGTCAGGTCGAGCGTCCGCTTGAGCACGTACGACGAGCGCGTGAACCGAGCCGGGTTAACGCCGAGCAGCATCACGCCGCCGAGCTCGTCGAGCTGCGCGGCCGGGCCGAGCACGTCGGCCATCGAGGGGAGCAGGCTGACCTTCACGTCGGCGCTGATCGCCTGTCGCACGAGGTCCGTGAGGTCGTCGCAGCCGAGCGTGGGCGACGCCACCAGCACCCGGTCGATTCCGCGCGCGCGGCAGACCGCCGCGAGGTCGCGGCAGGAGCCGAGCTGCGGCACGCCAGCGTCCGGAATGCCGCCGTTCTCCGACAGGTAGCCCACCAGCGTGCCGCGGTAGCGCGTGCCGGCGCTGACCTTGCGGGCGAGCAGCGACGCCCCGTCGCCGTCGCCGACGAGCAGCACCCGCTCGGGCGCTCCCACGCGCCGCGCGAGCAGACGCACCGACGCGCGCGCGGCCAGCGTCGTGCACACACCGGCGAGCAGGAAGAGCGCGGCCTCTCGGAACGCGAGCCGCTCGTCGAGCAGCTTGAGATAGCCCCACAGTCCCAGCGTCCCGATCAGCACGACGTGGAACACGTCCGGGATGTCGTCGATCGTCGAGTGGCTGATGCGCTTGGCGCTGGCGTCGTAGAGGCCGTAGAGCTTGGCGAGTAGGGCCATCAGCGGCAGGAACGCGAGCGCCGCGAGCAGCTGCCGCAGGCCGCCCGCCGGCGAGCCCATCGTCAAGGCCGCGGACGCCGCCAGCACCAGCGCGGCGAGGTCTGCCGCGAGCAGCGCGCGCCGCAGCGAAGCGTCGCTCGAGCGGCGCGGCTCGTTGGCGACCGCTGCGGGCGGCAGGGCGCGAGCGTCCGACGGCTGGGGCGCGGAGACCACGCGGTGCGGAACAGCGACGGTTGGTGCCGGATCGGGAAGGGCCACGGTAGTTGAGATACGCGCCGGCCGCCCGAGAACTTTCGGTAAGTAATCGCTGCCCCGCTCCGTATCTAGAGCGATGGCAAGGGTGATGACCGCTCCGCCCCCGCAGTCGCAGAGGGGGACGTCCTGCGAGGTGGCGGTCGTCGGCGCCGGCCCCTATGGGCTGTCGGCGGCGGCCCATCTGCCCGGCATCAAGACGCGCGTGTTCGGCGAGCCGATGTCGTTCTGGAAGTCAATGCCGAAAGGCATGCTGCTGCGCTCGACCTGGGACGCCTGCTTCATCGGCTTCCCCGGCGGCAACCTCACGCTTGAGGCATACGGCGACCTCTGCGGTCGTCGCTTCAGGAACCCGGTGCCGCTCGACGGCTTCCTCGAGTACGCGGACTGGTTCCAGGCGTCGGCGGTGCCGGACGTGGACTGTCGGCGGGTGAGCTGGATCGACCGCGAGGGGGACGGCTTCAGGGTGCTGCTCGAGGACGGCGAGGCGACCTCGGCGCGGCGTGTGATCGTGGCCGCTGGCATCGAGTCGTTTGCCTGGCGCCCGCCGCTGTTCCGCGACCTCCCACGCGAGCTCGTCTCGCACTCGTCCGACCACCGCGACCTGAGCCGCTTCGCGGGCAGGGTCGTCGTGGTGGTGGGCGGCGGCCAGAGCGCGCTCGAGTCCGCGGCGCTGATGCACGAGTCGGGCGCCTGCGTCGAGGTGATCGCGCGCGCGCCGAAGCTCAACTGGCTGCGTGGCGGCACGATCCAGCGCCGCCTCGGTCGCGCCAAGCCGCTGCTCTACGCCCAGACCGACGTCGGGCCGGCCGGGCTGAGCAGGCTCGTCGCCGTGCCCGACATGTTCACCCGGCTGCCGCGGCGCGTCCAGTCTCCACTCGCTTACCGGGCGATCCGGCCCGCGGGCGCGCGCTGGCTCGTGCCGCGGCTGGCCGATGTGCCGCTCACCGTCGGCCGCAGCGTGCTCGAGGCGCGCGAGCGCGATGGCGGCGTCCGGCTCCGCCTCGATGACGGCAGCGAGCGGCAGGCCGACCACGTGCTGCTCGGCACCGGCTACCGCGTTGACGTGGCCGGCTATGACTTCCTCTCGCCCGAGCTGGTGGACGGCATCCGGCGCGTCAACGGCTATCCGCTGCTGCGCTGGGGACTCGAGTCGAGTGTGCCCGGCCTGCACTTCATGGGCGCGCCCGCGGCCTGGAGCTTCGGCCCGATCATGCGCTTCATCTCGGGCTCGTGGTACGCAGCCTCGCGGGTGGGCGCGGCGCTCCAGCGCGCCTTCGCGGTCGGATGAGCGGCTCGGCCCTGGCCAGCCGACTACGCTGGGCGGCCGGTGCGGCCCGCCTGACGGTGCGCGAGCCCGCCGACGGCTTCGACCGGGCCCTGGTCCGCACGAAGCGGCTGGTGCGCGCCGCTCCGGCCCGCTACGGCTACGCGGCCGAGCCAGACTGGGAGCGGCAGCTGCACGAGTGGCTGGGTGCGCCCTGGCCCTGCCCCGCGGCATGCGACTTCTCGCGGCTGTGGCGGGACGTCGCCGCCCGCCTCGAGGCGAGCGGGCTCGCGCTCGGGCGGGCAAGCTACGGCGGCTGGGACGACGCCGATCCGGCGCTCGCCCGCGCCGTCTGGTGCGCCACGCTGCACATGCGGCCGCGCACCGTGGTCGAAACCGGGGTAGCCCGCGGGATCAGCTCGCGCGTGATCCTCGAGGCGCTCGAGCGAACCGGCGGGGGTGGCCTCTGGAGCATCGACATCCCCGCGCTCGACGAACGCCTGAGCGCTCAAATCGGCGCCGCGGTGCCGGACGAGTTGCGCGGCCGCTGGAGCTACGTAAGCGGCACGAGCCGGCGCATGCTGCCTGGCGTGCTCGCGGAGCTGGGCGACGTCGGCCTCTTCCTGCATGACAGCAGCCACACCGAGGGCAACCTGCGCTTCGAGCTGACGCGCGCCTGGGACTCGATGCGAAGCGGCCTGCTGATCGCCGACGACGTGGACCGCAACACGGCCTTCGGTCGGTTCGCGCGGGCGCACCCCGAGGCCGAGTCGATGGTCGCGCGCGCGGACGACGGACGGGCGATGTTCGGGATCGTGCTGAGGCGATGACGACCTGCGCCGACGTCCAGGCCCACCCGCTCGCGCTCTGCGAGAGCGACGACATTGGTGCCGGAACGCGGATCTGGCCCTTCGCGCACGTGATGGAGGGCGCGCACGTGGGCGCCGGCTGCAACATCTGCGAGCACTCGTTCATCGAGAGCGGCGCCTGGGTCGGCGACGGTGTGACAGTGAAGAACGGTGTGCTGATCTGGGACCGCGTGGTGATAGAGGACTACGTCTTCCTCGGACCCGGCGCCGTGTTCACCAACGACCTCGTCCCGCGCGCGGGCAGCGGCCGGTCCCACGACGACTTCCTGCCCACGCTGGTGCGGCGAGGCGCGACGATCGGAGCGAATGCCACCGTGGTCTGCGGTGTGACGATCGGCCCACACGCTTTCGTGGGGGCCGGCGCCGTGGTGACCCGCGACGTGCCGGCTGGCGCCCTGGTGGTCGGCAACCCGGCCGTGCAGAAGGGCCGGGCGCCGTAAGCGCTGCGGGCCGCCGTCCGTATCTACTGCATGGGCGTGGGGGACAGCTCGCCGGATGAGGCGCTGACGCTCGCCGCGATCGCCCCTGACGGGGACACCGCCTGGCGCGCGGTGGAGCTGCTCGAGCACGACGGCCCACAGATCGCGGCGCGCCATTTGGGCGCCGGGGCGGCCGCGGCCGAGCGGGTCGAGCTCGACACGGACCTCGTGCTGATCGTCGAGAGCGGCCCAGATCTCGCCGCCGCGATCCAGAAGTCGCGGCGGCGCTCGCCCGACGCCGGAATCGTCGTGGTGGTGCCGGAGTCAGCTCAGGGCGAGACCCGCAGCCTGCTAGCGGCCGGCGCCGATGCGATCGTCCTCGAGGAGGAGATGGACGACGTGCTGCCCGCCGCGGTGCGCTCGGTGTCGCTCGGGCAGGTCTCGCTTCCGCGGCCGATGCGCGAGATCGTGGAGGCGCCGGCGCTCTCACACCGGGAGCGGCAGATCCTGGCGCTTGTGGTGGCGGGCTTCACCAACGCCCAGATCGCGGAGCGGCTCTATCTCGCGGAGAGCACGGTGAAGACGCACCTCTCGTCCGCGTTCCGCCGCCTCGGCGTGAGGTCGCGTCGGGAGGCCTCAGCCGCCGTGCTCGCCGCGGAGGATCAGCTGCATCTGGGCGTGCTCACCCCAGTGAACTGAGCGGTGCCACAATCCTCCGGTCCATCAGCTCGACCCGGAGGAGCCATGATCACCAAGCTCGATTTCGTAGGCGTCCCGTCGACCGACTCCGAGCGGTCGCGGACGTTCTACATCGACACACTGGGGCTGCGGCCGGACGACAAGGCCCGCTTCGAGTTCTGGGTGGGCGACACCTGCTTCGGGATCTGGGAGCCGGCGCAGCAGGGCCGCGAGTTCTCGCCGCAGAAGAACGCGGTGCTCGCGCTGCACGTCGACGACGTGGCCGGCGCGCGCGCCGGGCTCGAGGCCAAGGGGATCGCATTCGAGGGCGACACGTTCGACACCAGCGTCTGCCACATGGCGCTGTTCGAGGACCCCGACGGGAACGCGCTGATGCTGCACCACCGCTACAAGCCGCGCGAATGAAGTGAACGCCGCCGCCCCGCCCGCCGTTCAGCCGCGCAGGGTCCTCGTGACCTTCAGCGGGCTGATGCTGGTGATGCTGCTGGCGGCGCTCGACCAGACGATCGTCTCCACGGCGCTGCCGACGATCGTCGGCGACCTCGGCGGCCTGGCGCACCTGTCGTGGGTGGTCAGCGCCTACCTGCTCGCGCAGACGGCGGTGACCCCCGTCTACGGCAAGCTCGGCGACCTCTACGGGCGCAAGCGCGTGCTCCAGGTCGCTGTCGTGATCTTTTTGGCCGGCTCGGCGCTGTGCGGCGCCGCTCAGAGCATGAGCGAGCTGATCGCGTTCCGCGCGGTGCAGGGACTGGGCGGCGGTGGTCTGATCGTGCTGACCCAGGCGCTGGTGGGCGATGTCGTCTCGCCCCGCGAGCGCGGCAAGTACATGGGCATCTTCGGCGCGGTGTTCGGCGTGTCGAGCATCGCCGGGCCGCTGCTCGGCGGCTTCTTCGTCGACAACCTCTCCTGGCGCTGGATCTTCTACATCAACCTGCCTGTGGGGCTCGTCGCGCTCGTGGTGCTCGGGATCGTGCTGCCCGCGACCGGCCGGCGGGGGCGCCCGCAGATCGACTACCTCGGCGCCGGCCTGCTGGCCGCGTCGCTGAGCTGCATCGTGCTCGCCACGAGCCTCGGCGGCAACACCTGGGCGTGGGACTCGGCCGATCTGATCGGCACCGCCTGCGCCGGCGTGGTCCTCGGGGTGCTGTTCATCCTGGTCGAGCGGCGGGCGGCGGAGCCCGTGCTGCCGTTGCGGCTGTTCCAGAACCGCACCTTCACGATTGCCGGCGCCACCGGCCTGATCGTCGGCTTCGCGCTGTTCGGCTCGAGCGTCTTCCTGCCGCTCTTCTTCCAGACGGTGAACGGCGCAAGCCCCACGGGCTCCGGCCTGCGCACGCTGCCGCTGATCGCAGGCCTGCTGGTCACCTCGATCTGGTCCGGCCAGGTGATCAGCCGGATCGGGCGCTACAGGCCGTTCCCGATTGCCGGCACGGCCCTGATGGCGATCGGCTTCTACTTCATGTCGAAGATGGGCGCCGGCACCAGCACGCTGAGCGCCTCCTGGCGGTTGCTGATCCTGGGCCTCGGGCTCGGCCTGGTGATGCAGGTGCTGGTGCTGGCCGTGCAGAACGCCGTCGACTACCCGGACCTTGGGGTGGCCACCTCCGGCGCCATTCTCTTCCGGCTGATCGGCGGGGCGATCGGCACGGCGGCGTTCGGCGCGATCTTCTCCAACCGGCTGACGTCTGAGCTGAGCGGCGCCGCGGCCGGCGCCGCAACCCGCCAGCAGGGGCGGCTGAGCCCCGCCCAGCTCCATCACCTGCCGGCCGCCGCCCGCGACGCCTACGTCCACGCCTTCACCAATGCGTTGAGCGACGTCTTCCTGGTGGCCGGCGGGGTGGCGGTGATCGGCTTCGCGCTCGCGCTCGCCCTGCCCGACCAGGAGCTGCGCGACACCGTGGGGGCGGCCGGCCCGCAGGAGACCTTCGCCACGCCGCGGAGCCCGGACTCGGTGGCGGAGATCGAACGCGCGCTGAGCGTGCTGGCGCGGCGCGACGTGCGCCGCCGCCTCTACGAGCGCCTGGCGCAGGAGGCGGGCATCGACCTGCCGCCGCTCGAGGCCTGGACGCTCGCGCGCATCAACGAGGGCGCCGGGCCGCCGGTCGACGAGCTCGCCCGCCCCATCGACGTGGAGCCCGAGCGCGTGAGCTCAGCCGCCGAGTCGCTCGAGGAGCGCGGGCTGGTGGCGGCGACGAACGGCTGGTACGAGCCCACGCCCGAGGGCACGGAGCTGGTCGACCGCCTCGTCACGCTCCGCCGCGAGCGGCTAGCCGAGCGCCTCACCGACTGCACGCCCGAGCAGCAGGAGCAGTTCGCCCACGTGCTGAACCGGCTGGCGCGCGACCTGCTCTCGGAGAAGCCGCGGGCCGAGGCGCCCACCGCCTGACGTGGGGGCCGGGCTCACCGATGTCTACGTCGCGGGCGCGGTGGCCCGCTGGGAAGCGAGGCGGCACCCTGGGGGGCGGGCTCTGGACGAGCCCGGCCTGCACGGTCTGCCTCCCTGCGCGGACGATCCGTCCACTCGGCTGCTGGTCACGGACGACCGTGCCTACGACGGGCTCGCCGAGCAGCTCCGGCGGGCCCGCGAGGGAACGATCAGCGTCTTCGCAGCGGCGGCCCGCTGCGCCGGGCTGCTCGACGACCACCCGGCCTGGAGCCGCTCCGAGACCTCGACGGCGATGGTCTGCCGCGACCTCGAGACCGTGCCCGACGTCCCGCTGCCCGGCGAGCTGACCGTATGGCCGGTGCGACGGCTGGCCGAGGACGCGCCGGATGGGGTGCCGCTCGAGGACGCGGTCGACGCCGCACTGCTGGCCGATCCGCGGATCCAGGCTCCGGCGCAGGCGTTCGCCGCCTTCCTGCGCTCGCTGCCGCCCGAGACCCGCCTGCTCGTCGCCGTCGACACCTCCGGCGCCGTGCGCGGCACAGCCGGCTCGGGCGCCTTCGGCGCGGAGGCGAACGTCTTCTTCGTCAACACCGATCCCGGCTGGCGCGGCCGCGGCATCGGGCGCGCGATGACCACCGTCGCGCTGCGCGACGCGCGCGATCGCGGGGCGCGACGCGCCTCCCTGGACGCGACCGCCGCCGCCTTCGGGATCTACGCGCGACTCGGCTTCGAGGCCGTGAGCAAGACGACACGGTTCAGCGCCTCAGCCCGTGCAGAAACGTGAAATGGCACGTTCCCACTTGACGGCCCGGCGCCACAGGGACACAATGCCGCCGCCCGGCACGCAGGCCGGGACGGGCGGCGGGAGTCCGACCGTAATCTGAACCACTCGGCAGGGGACCTCGCCGAGAGAAAGGCTGGGCCATGACGCCTATACGCCTTCGCGGCTCGATCGCGCTTGCGGCCGGGCTTGTCGCCACGATGCTGCTGTTCGCCGCTCCGGCGGGAGCGGCGGGCTTGCCTCCGGCGGGCGTGAAGCCGCACACAGTGCTCGATGCGGGCTGCTCGCTCGACCTGCGCGCGGCGTTTTCGCACTGCAACATGAAGCTGCTCGGCAACCTCAAGAAGCGCCCGCTCGCCGCGGCCGCGCCTGCGGGCGGCTACGGCCCGAGCGATCTGCAGAGCGCCTACAACCTGCCCTCGTCGAGCGCCGGCGCGGGTCAGACCGTCGCGATCGTCGACGCGTATGACGACTCGACCGCCGAGGCCGACCTCGCCACCTACCGCTCGACCTACGGCCTGCCGCCGTGTACGACGGCCAACGGCTGCTTCAAGAAGGTCAACCAGAGCGGCGTACAGGGCTCCTACCCGACGGGCAACCAGGGCTGGGGCCTGGAGATCAGCCTGGACCTCGACATGGTCTCGGCCACCTGCCCGCAGTGCAAGATCCTGCTCGTCGAGGCGAGCTCGAACGCCAACGCCAACCTCTACGCGGCGGTGGACACGGCCGCCCGGCTCGGCGCCAACGAGATCTCGAACAGCTACGGCGGCAGCGAGTCCAGCTCGGACCCGAGCAACAACTCGCACTACAAACACCCGGGCGTGGCGATCACGGTGTCGTCGGGCGACGGCGGCTACGGGGTGGAGTTCCCGGCGGCGTCGCCGTATGTGACCGCCGTCGGCGGGACGACGCTCACGCGGGGCGGGGGCACGCGCGGCTGGACCGAGGCCGCCTGGAGCGGCGCCGGCAGCGGCTGCTCCGCGTATGAGGCGAAGCAGTCCTGGCAGACGGACAGCGGCTGCGCGAAGCGCACGGTCGCCGACGTGTCGGCCGTGGCCGATCCGAACAGCGGCGTGAACGTCTACGACAGCAACTGCAACCAGATCAACCAGCTCATCGGCAACTGCTTCAAGGGCTGGGGCGTCGTCGGCGGCACGAGCGCCTCGTCGCCGATCGTCGCGTCGGTGTACGCGCTGGCGGGCAACGCGTCGTCGCTGACGTACGGCTCGTTCCCGTACTCGCACACCTCGGCGCTGAACGACGTCACATCGGGCAGCAACGGCAGCTGCAGCGGCAGCTACCTGTGCACCGCGAAGGCCGGCTTCGACGGGCCCACCGGGCTCGGCACGCCGAACGGCACAGGCGCCTTCTAGGAAGTCACGTTTGGGACGGCGCGCTTGGGTACAGGCGCGCCGTCTCTAAACGCAGTTGAGGGCGCGCGCTGGGGCGAAGCGCGCCAGAGGAGAGAGTTATGCGAAGAGTGGGTCTCTTGGGGCCGCTGATGGCCTGCGCTCTTCTGCTCGACGCCGCCCACTCCGGGTCCAAGCAGCCACCCACGCCGCCGCCCGTCTAGACCCATAAAGGCCCGCATCGGGCGGTCGATCAAGAGGTCGTGAAGCAGGGACCCAGCGAGCGTGCGCGGTCGCGCCGGAGTTGGCGCGCTCTCGCCATGCTCGCCTGCGCGCTCGGCGTGATCGCAGCCATGGTCGTGCTCGCCGACGGCGCGCGCAACGAGGCAGACCGGGCGCGCCAGGCGCAGGTGCTGATCGAGCAGGTGGGCACCGCCAGCCAGAAGGTGGACCGGATCACCTGGCAGACGATGGCCACCTCGAGCGCCTCGGAGCGGCCGAACCCGGCGCTGATCGCGGACGCGCTCCAGACCTACAGGGACTTGAACGCCTCGCTGCGGCGGCTCCACCAGCTGGGGCTCTCGAAGGGCAGCGCCACCGCCATCGAGGAGCACGTCGGCGCCGCCTACGGTGTCGGACTGCGCGCGCTGCTCGTCTCGCGCAGCAATCCGGCGGCGGCGCGCCGCCTGGCCATGGCCACCTTCACGCCGGCCATGGGGCGCCTCGACACGACGATCGGCCAGGCGGCCAAGCGCCAGGCCGGCATCGCGCGGAGGGCCATGCGGCGCGAGCGGCTCGGCTCGCTCGGGTCGCTCGTGATCGGCCTGCTGCTCCTGGGGCTGCTCGGCTGGCGCCTGCACCGGATGCAGCGCAGCGCAGCCGTCGGCGCGCACGCTCGCGCGGTCGAGCGCCGGGCGGAAGAGCGGCTGCGCTCGATCGTGCGCCACTCGTCCGACGTCGTGGCCGTGATCGACTCGTCGAGCCGGATCCAGTGGATAGCCGAGTCCGTTGGGCGCGTGCTCGGGTACGAGGAGACGGAGCTGGCCGGGAGGCATCTCACCGAGCTGGTCCATCCCGAGGACGCTCACCGCGCCGTGCCCTTCATGGCTCGCGCGAGCTCGCGCGAGCACGGCATCGAGCGCGAGAGCCTGCGCCTTCGTACGCCCGCCGGCGACTACCGGCACTTCGAGCTGGTGGCCGAGAACAGGCTGTCGGACCCGGTGATCGACGGCGTGCTCGTCAACCTCCGCGACGTCTCGCAGCGGCTCGAGCTCGAGCAGCAGCTTCGCCATCAGGCCTTCCACGACACGCTGACCGGCCTGGCCAACCGCGCCCTGTTCGAGGACCGGCTGTCCCGCGCGCTGGCCCGCGAGCGCAGGCGGCGCGGGACGCTGGCGGTGATGTACATCGACCTGGACGACTTCAAGACCGTGAACGACAGCCTCGGCCACGCGGTTGGCGACGAGCTGCTGCAGGGCGTGGCGGCCCGCCTCGACGCGGCGCTGCGCCCGGAGGACACTGCAGCGCGCCTCGGGGGCGACGAGTTCGCGGTCCTGATCGAGGAGCTCGACGAGCCGGGAGTCGCGATGCTCGTGGCCGAGCGCTTCCAGCGCGAGCTCGCGCCGCCGTTCGAGCTCGGCGGGCAGACGCTCAGGGTGGCGGCCAGCATCGGCGTGGCCTACCCCGACGGCGCGGCCGCGCCGGGCGACGTCCTGTCGAACGCGGACGTGGCCATGTACGTCGCCAAGGAGCTGGGCCGAGGTCGCATAACCATCTTCGAGCCCGCGATGCACGCGCGTGTCGTGGAGCGCCTCGAGCTCACCCGGGACCTCGACGGGGCGCTCGAGCGAGGGGAGCTGGCTCTGGTCTACCAGCCGGTGGTCACGCTGGACGACGGCGCCATCAAGGGCGTCGAGGCGCTGCTGCGCTGGCACCACCCGGAGCGCGGCCTCGTGCCTCCCGACCGCTTCATACCGCTCGCCGAGTCGAGCGGGCTGATCATCGCCATCGGGCGCTGGGTGCTGGCCACCGCCTGCCGGCAGCTCCATGCCTGGCAGGCGGCGAATCCCGCGCTGGGGGAGCTGAAGATGAGCGTGAACGTGTCGCCCCGGCAGCTCGCCGACCCCGGCTTCACCTCCGACGTGCGAGCGGTGCTCCGCGAGACCGGCGTGGCGGCGGGGCGGGTGACGCTCGAGATCACCGAGCAGCTCCTCGCCGAGGACAACGACCTGATGCTCCGCCAGCTCGCCGAGCTGAAGGCGCTGGGGGTACCGGTGGCGATCGACGACTTCGGCACCGGCTACTCGGCGCTCAGCTACCTGCGCTCGTTCCCCGTCGACCTGCTCAAGATCGACCGCTCGTTCATGCCGGGCATCGTGGAGGACGACGAGAAGGCGCGTCTCGTGCGCGGGATCGTGGACATGGGGCACGCGCTCGGGCTCACCGTCGTCGTCGAGGGCATCGAGCTCCCCGAGCAGGCGCAGCTCATGCGCGAGCTGCGAGCGGAGTACGGCCAGGGCTTCCTGTTCTCGCGCCCGGTTGACGCGGACGAGATCGCTCGCATGTTGCTGGACGATCGGCCCATGGCACCGGCGAGGCTGGATGCCGATCTTCAGGGCTGAGATGACCTCTCGCAAGTCGACACTCGCCCTCCTGGCGCTGGCTGTGCTCGGCGTCATGGGAGCGCTTTCGCAGCCGGCCTCGAGCGCCGGGCGCCGCCTCGACATCAGCGGGAAGGTCAAGCTGCTCGGGGGCGGCGGCGCCGTGATGCGCCAGAAGGGGACCTTCAACGGCACTCCGCTCGGCAGCGGCAACATCTCGCTGAGCACCACGATCGGCACCGGCAAGGGTGCGACGTTCACGTTCGACCTGTCCAACGGGCGCGGAAGCGTGCATGGCACCGGCAACGTCGCGCTCAACTTCCCCGGCACGAAGATCACCTACAGCGGCACGGCCAAGATCACGCAGGGGAGCGGGGCCTTCAGGACGATGCGCGCCGGCAACCTGAAGGTCACCGGCAACGGCCAGCTCAGCGGCGACACGTTCAACGTGCGCCTGACCGGCACCGTCAGCGGCTAGCGGCGCGAAAGCTGCGCCGGTAGGCGCTCGGCGTAGTGGCCACCGCGCGGCGGAAGTGGTAGCGCAGCGCGGCGGCGTCGGCGAAGCCGCAGACGCGCGCGATCTCGTCCACCGGGATGTCGTCCTCCTCGAGCAGCTGCCGGGCCTGGAGCACGCGCTGGGACAGCAGCCACTGATGCGGGCTCGTGCCGGTCTCGGCGCGGAAGCGGCGGGCGAACGTGCGCTGCGAGACGCAGGCGTGGCGGGCGAGGTCGGCCAGCGTGAGCGGCCGTTCCAGCCGTCCGAGCGCCCAGGCGCGCGTGGTCTCGAGCCGTGCCGCCCCGCCCGTCGCCGGTTGCAGCGCGTGCTCGATGAACTGCGCCTGGCCGCCCTCGCGGTGGGGCGCCACCACGGTCTGCCGGGCGATCTGGCCGGCCACCCGTGCCCCGTGGTCGCGCCGCACGACGTGCAGGCAGAGGTCGAGCCCGGCCGCCACGCCCGCGCTCGTCAGAAGCTGCCCCTCGTCGACGTAGAGCACGTCCGGGTCGAGCCGCACGGCCGGGAACAGCTCGGCGAAGATCGCCGCCGAGTCCCAGTGGGTGGTGGCGCGGCGGCCGTCCAGCAGGCCCGCGTGGGCGAGCGCGAAGGCGCCGGTGCAGATCGACATCACGCGCGCCCCGCGGCGGGCGGCGCGCCGCAGCTCGCGCAGCACCGGCTCGGGCGGGCGGCGCGAGGCGCCCTCATAGCCTGGCACCACGACGGTGTCCGCGCGGCGCAGCGCGCCCAGGCCGGCCTCGACGTCCACGGCGAACCCGCTCGAGGTCGCGACGGGCGAGCCATCGGCGCCGGCGACCCGGAACGAGTAGCGCTCGCCGCCCCAATGGCCGAAGACGTGGGCGGGCGCGGCCAGGTCGAGCGCCACCAGGGGCTCCAGGGTGAGCGCTACCACGCGGTGCCGGGCCATTGGCTGGAATTCAACCAAAGTAGGCATTCTTGCCACTGGCGCCCACGGTGCCCGGGGGCCAGCATCGGGCCGCATGGCTGCCTACATCGTGCGGCGCCTCTTGGGGATGGTGGTGCTGCTGTTCCTGGTCAGCCTGATCACGTTCGTGATCTTCTACCTGCTGCCCTCGGCCGACCCGGCGCTGCTGCGCGCCGGCCGCCAGCCCAACCCGCAGCTCGTCGAGCAGATCCGCCACGCGCTCGGCCTCGACCGGCCCTGGTACGACCAGTACGTCCACTACATGGGCCGGCTGTTCCTGCACTGGGACTTCGGCTACAGCTTCCAGAACAACATCCCGGTGAAGCGGCAGATCTTCGACCGCCTCCCGGCCACCGCCTCCCTGACGATCGGCGCCGCGGTGGTGTGGCTCGTGATCGGCATAGGCGTCGGCACGCTCTCGGCGGTGAAGAGCCGCAGCGTGTTCGACCGGATGGCCATGACGGGCGCGCTGGTCGGGATCTCGGCGCCGGTCTACTGGCTCGGGCTAGTCGCACTGTTCCTGTTCGCCAGCGACATCGGCAAGTTCAAGCTGCTGCCAGGCTCCGGCAGCTACGTCCCGCTCACGCAGGACCCCGGCAAGTGGTTCGGCTCGCTGATCATGCCCTGGTTCGTGCTGGCGGCCTCGTACGCCGCCTTCTATGCGCGCCTCTTGCGCTCGAATCTGATCGAGGTGATGGGCGAGGACTACATCCGCACCGCACGCGCCAAGGGGCTCACCGAGCGGCGCGTGGTCATGCGCCACGGCATCCGCAGCGCGATCACGCCGATCGTCACCGCCGCCGGCCTCGACATCGGACTGCTGCTGGGCGGGGCGATCCTGATCGAGGCGGTGTTCAACATCCCCGGGATCGGCCGCCTGGCGTTCGAGTCGATCCAGAACAGCGACCTGCCGATGATCCAGGGCACCGTCCTGCTCGGCGCCTTCTTCATCGTGGTGATGAACCTGGTCGTGGACGTGGCGTACGCGTTCCTCGACCCGCGCGTGCGCTACGGGTGAGGGACGCGCGGCCCCGGCGCCCGGCGCGGTTCACGAGTGCGCCGCCGCTCGCGTGACACGCGGAGCGACTCGAGCCGCCGCGGGCCCCTGAGCCGCAGCCGCGACTGCGTGACCTCGCTGAGCGGGAGGCCGCCGCCAGGCAGGTCGTGCGGTGTGCGCGGACGCCGCGGGCCTCCGCCGCCGCCGTCGTCGGAATCGGAGTCCGACTGCCCGGGCGACGAGCCGCCGCGGCCGAGCAGGATCGGCCCGAACGCCAGCAGCAGGATGACAACCAGGAACACCAGCCCGACGAGGTTGAAGCCGCCCATGTCGGAGGGTTGAGGCACCCGAGACACGGTAGCGAGCCGCCGCTCCCGGCCCTGCCGGTTGGCCATCCTCGCTCTATGCTGCGCGCGTGCCGGAACCGCGCTGGGCCACCTTCGACTGCTACGGGACGCTCGTGGACTGGAACGCGGGCATCGCGGGGCAGCTCGGCCGCCTGTTCGGGGACTCGAACGAGGAGCGCCTGCTGGCCGCCTACCACGAGATCGAGCCGCGCGTGCAGCGCGAGAACCCGGCGATGAGCTACCGGCGCGTCATGGCGCTCGTGCTGGCGGAGCTCGCTGCGGCCGAGGGCAGCGAGCTGCCGGCGGCGGAGGAGGACGCACTGGGACGCTCGCTGCCCGGCTGGCCGGTCTTCCCCGAGGTGCCGTCCTCGCTCGCCGAGGCGCACGCGCGCGGGTGGAAGCTGGTGGCGCTGTCGAACAGCGACCCCGACCTGATCGACGCCTCGCTGAAGGAGATCGGCGTGCCGTTCGAGGCCGCGATAGTCGCCTCGGAGGTGGGCTCATATAAGCCGGCCCACGGCCACTGGCGCGCGTTCTACGAGACCACGGGCGCCCAACCCGGCCGCCACGTCCACGTCGCGCAGAGCCACTTCCACGACATCGTGCCGGCGAGCGAGCTCGGCATCCCGTCCGTGTGGATCAACCGCCTCCACGAGACCGGCGACCCGCCGCCGACACGTGAGCTGCCCGACCTGAAAGGCCTCGCCGACGTCCTGGACGAGCTCGTGCCGGCGGCGGGCTAGCCGGCGGCGTCCTTTCGCTTCTGGGTGGGCTTACCCCTAGGTTGGCCTCGCCTCGCCTCGCCGTAACTTGATGCGAGGCCGACGGCAGCAATGAGCAGCGTGCCCAGACGGTCATGGGAGCTTCCCCGTCCTGTCCTAGTAGGCCATGCGCCTACTCATCCAGGAAGCGACCCGGCTCGGGCCTCCCTTATCGATGCTCTCCTGCCCTGCGGTCTATACGACCCCCGATCCAGGACGACGGCAAGCCGACCCGCGCTAAGGCCGCCGTCTTTGCCGACGGCTCGATGCTGGCGCCCCTAAGCTCCAAAGCGGTGCAGCGCAACCGCTCGATCCCCGCCTCGACGGTGATTCCCGTGCTCGTCTATCCCGACGTGCGGGAGGCCGTGAGCTGGCTCGGCGAGGCGTTCGGCTTCATCGAGTGCGTGCAGATCGGCGAGGACCACCGCGCGCAGCTCAGCTTCGGCGATGGCGACCTGATCGTCGCCGATGTGCGGGGCGAGCGCCGGCCGCCGCGGCCGGGCGAGGCCACGCACTCCGTGGTGGTGAGGGTGGACGACGCGCGCGCCCACTGCGAGCGCGCCCGGGCGCACGGCGCCGAGATCCTTATGGAGCCCACCGACTTCGAGTACGGCGAGCGCCAATACGCCGCCCTCGACCCGGCCGGCCACTACTGGACGTTCTCGGAGACCCTGGCCGACGTCGCGCCCGAGGACTGGGGCGGGATCGCGGTCAACCCGCGCTGACCTCTCCCAGCCGCCGGCCCAGCCGCACCCGCGCCATCACGCCCGCCCCGAGCAAAAGCCCACCGGCGACGATGTAGCAGGTGATCAGCACCCCGGCCAGCACGAGGAACGCCTTCACGGGCGCGTTCCCCGCGACCCAGCGCATGTAGTAGCCGGCGGCCGTCGGCGTGACCTGCAGGATCACCCCGCTCACGGCGCCGCCGGCCAGCGCGCTGCGCCAGTTACCCGCGTCGCGCGCGAGAACGCGGAACACGGACGCGCAGATGAGGCCGATGATCGCAATGGCGATGAGCGGCAGCGCGATGCGCACCAGCGTGGAGTCGATCTCGAGGCGGTGCACGAAGCCCGTGCCGAGCGAGGCCAGCACGACCATCAGCACGATCAGCACCGCCACGGCGAACGCCACCGCCAGGTCGCGCAGCTTGCCCACAAGCGGATTGGTCGCGGCTCGGTCGAGCGTCCGCCTGAGCACGCGGTCGATGACGCCGACGATGCCCGAGCTCGTCCACACCATGCCGATGATCGCGCCCGCAATCAGGAGCGGTGAGTCCTTCTTGGTGCGCAGCACGAGCGCGACGAGCTGCTCGTGGGCGTCGGCCGGCAGCACGCCGGTCACGCGCGCGGCGAGCGCCTGCGCCTCGGCGTAGTCGCCGAGGATGATCGCGGCGAGCGCGGTCAGGCCGAGCGCGAGCGGCGCGAGCGACGACAGCAGGTACCAGGCCAGCGCGGGAACGTCGGCGCTGATGCCCGATTCCCAGTACAGACCGATCAGCTCTCGAATTGCGCGGCGCACTCGGACCAGGCGCAGTCTCCGCTCCGACCGCCCGAACCGGCGTCATCCGAATCGGGCGATGCGGCGCGTTCGCGCCCACGGCACGGTGTCGCGCATGGACAACGCCTTCGCCTCTCTGCCGCGCTGGCTGCAGCGCCTCGGGCTCGGCTCGTGGCTCCTCGTCGGGATGGTGGTGGTGATCGTCGGCGCCGTCTGGCTGCTCGCCAAGACCTCGAGCATCGCCGAGCCGCTGATCTTCGGCTTCGTGGCGGCTGCGGTGGGCGGCGCCGCGGTCGACTGGCTCGAGCGCCATCGCTGGCCGCGGCCGCTCGGCGCTGCGGTCCTGATACTCGCCATCGCCGCCCTCGGCGTGCTGGTGGTGGGCCTCGTGCTGGGCGGGATCACCTCGCAGGCGGGGCACATCGACGCCTCGATGTCCCACGCGGTCGACAAGGTGAGGGGCTGGGCGCAGGACCTCGGGATCACCTCTGCTGCGGACGCGGCCAAGGACATCAAGAAGGCGGTGCCGCAGATCGGGCACACGCTGCTGAAGGGCGTGCTCGGAGGGATCTCGGGCCTCACGTCGCTGCTCGTCTTCCTCGGCTTCTCCGCCTTCATCACGTTCTTCCTGCTGAAGGACGGGCCGACGATGGGGCGCTGGATCGAGAACCACATGGGCATGCCGCCGGCCACAGCCCGCATCGTCACCGGCAACATCGTCCGCGCCCTGCGCAAGTACTTCCTCGGCCTGACGATCGTCGGCGCGTTCAACGCGCTCGTGGTCGCGATCGGCGCCCTGGTCCTGGGCGTGCCGCTCGTGGGGACGATCGCGCTCGTGACCTTCCTGGCGAGCTACGTCCCGATCATCGGCGCCTGGACGGCGGGCTTCTTCGTCTTCGGCCTGGCGCTCGCCGACCAGGGCACCTCCACGGCCTTCATCATGGCCCTGATCGTCTTCCTGGCCAACGGCCCGCTCCAGCAGATCGTCCAGCCGATCGCCTACGGCGCCACGCTCGAGCTCAATCCGCTCGTCGTGTTCACCGTGACGATCGCGGCGGGCACCCTGTTCGGGATGGTCGGGCTGGTGCTGGCCGCGCCGCTCGTCTCGGCCGCCGTGCACATCCACGCCGAGCTCGGCGTCAGGCAGCCAGGATCTTCGCCTTCTGCTGCGCAAACTCCTGCTCGGTGAGGATTCCCTGGTTCTTCAGGTCCGCCAGGTCCTTGAGCTGCTGGATCGGGTCCGGGGCGGGCGGCGCGGGCGCCGGCTCCGCATACTGCTGCGGCGGCGGCTCGGCGTAGCCCACCCGCTGGACCGGCTGGTACTCCGACCCCTGCTGCGACCATTTCTGCGCCTGCCGCCGGCTCACGCGGTTCGACACCGCGGTCGCGGTTCCCGCGACCACCGCCGTGCGCGCCATTCCACCAAGAAGCCCCATCTCGTCTCCTTTCGGTTCAGGACGCCGCGTCGAGCGCGTCGAGCGCGTCGATCACGTCCTGGTGAGCGATGCGCTGGTTGTCGATCAGCACGCCGCCGTTGCGCCGCACCGCCGCGGCGAACGGCGCCGCCCAGCGGTTCTCATAGAGGATCAGCACGGCTGAGGTGCCGGGCTCGATCGCCGCTGCGGCCGCCGCGGCGTCCTCGTCGCCGAGCAGCCCGGACGACACGCCCTCGAAGACGGTGAATCCGCCGACCTTGCCGGCGTCCAGGTCGCGAGCCTCGAAGCCGGAGAAGCTTCCATCCTCGTCCTTCTGGACGAACAGGGCGTCGAGCACGCGGATGATCCCGCGGTCGACCAGATCGACCAGGATGTCGGCCGCATCTCCGGTCATCGGCGCTCCGGCTGGATAGCCGAACACCACGAGATCGATCGGTCCCAGCTCATCGAGCTCCGCGGCGTGCGAAGCCCCCTGTGACACAGCTTCCATGGCATCCTCCGGTCAGGGTCCGGCCGATCATCGAAAGCCATCCCGGTACGTGCGTCCCCCGAATCGGGTGAACTCGCCATGACGAACGCCGTTCCGGTCTCAAGCCTCGCCGAGTCGATCGTCCTCAAGGAGGGCGACGTATACCTCGTCAGCGCGCGAGACGGGACCGTGCCGCTGCGGGGCGAGCACCCGTTCGGGCTCTACCGCGAGGACTGCCGCTTCCTGTCGGGCCACGAGCTTGTCTGCAGCGCCGACCCGCAGGCGGTACAGATGCGGCTCGAGCGCCGCCTGGACGCGCGCGGCCAGCTGTGCGAGCGCGTCCACCTCCGAAACGATGGCCACAAGACGGCGGCGATCGACGTCGAGCTTGCGCTCGCCGCCGACTTCAGGCACATGTTCGCCATCCGGAACATCGTTGAGC
The DNA here is from genome assembly GCA_963848495.1 of uncultured Thermoleophilaceae bacterium. Taxonomy (GTDB): domain Bacteria; phylum Actinomycetota; class Thermoleophilia; order Solirubrobacterales; family Thermoleophilaceae; genus JAICJR01. The sequence goes on along the minus strand of CAWKDV010000004.1, from coordinate 2,012,632 downwards.
TGCCGCCGGCGCCGGTCCAGATCGAGGACGTTGACCGGGGCCTGCGCTTCGCCGCCACCGGCTCCGACGGCGTCCGGCGCACAACCACGGTCACCGCCGACACGCCGGCCGAGCGGGTTGGCCACGGCACGCTGTGCTTCTCGCTCGAGCTGCGCCCCGGCGAGCGCCAGGACATCGAGCTCACCGTTACGCTCGCGGCGAGTGACGACGGCGACCCGGCGCTCACCGTGCCACCTCCGCTTCGCGGCACGCGCGTCCACGCCGACGACGAGCTCTTCGGGCGCATGATCGACCGCTCGCTCGCGGACCTCTCGATGCTCCGCTCGCGGCTCGACGGAGCGACCTACTTCACCGCTGGCGTGCCCTGGTACGCCACGCTGTTCGGCCGCGACAGCCTGATCTCGGCGATGGAGCTGCTCGCCTTCGTTCCGGAGGTCGCGGAAGGGACCCTGTGCCTGCTGGCCGAGCGGATCGGCGAGCGCGTCGACCCGCTGCACGAGGAGGAGCCCGGCAAGCTGCTGCACGAGCTCCGGGGCGGCGAGGTGGCGGCGCGCGACGTCACGCCGCTCGCGCGCTACTACGGCAGCGTCGACGCCACGCCGCTCTTCCTCTGCCTGATCGCACAGCACGCGGACTGGTGCGGCGACCTCGCCCTGTTCCGCCGTTTGCGCGGCGCGGTGGAGGCGGCGCTCGGCTGGCTCGACCACCACGGCGACCACAACGGCGACGGCCTGCTCGACTACCGTGCGAGCACGCCCGAGGGGCTGCGCAACCAGGGCTGGAAGGACTCCGACGACGGCGTGATCGACGAGCACGGCGTCCCGCTCGAGCCGCCGATCGCATTGGTCGAGGCGCAGGCGTACGCGATCCGCGCGCTGCGCGGAATCGCGCGGCTGTTCGAGCACGACGGCGGGGCGGAGCGTGCCGGCGAGCTGCGCGAGCGCGCGCTCCGGCTCGAGCAGCGGCTCGAGCGCTTCTGGCTGCCGAAGCGCGGCTTCTACGGGATGGCGATCGACGGCGGCGGCCGCACCAGTCCCGCGCTCGCCTCGAACCAGGGGCACCTCCTGTGGGCGCACGCGCTGGCGCCCGAGCGCGCGCGGGCGGTGCGCGACGCGCTCATGAGCGACGAGCTGTGCTCGGGCTTCGGCCTGCGCACGCTGGGCAGCGGCGAGGCCGGCTACAACCCGCTGGGCTACCACCTCGGCACTGTCTGGCCGCACGACACCGCGATCTGCGCCGCCGGCCTGCGCGACTACGGCTTCGACGAGGACTTCACGCGCCTGTTCGACGGCCTGCTCGAGGCGGCCTCGCACGCCGAGGGCCACAGCCTCCCGGAGCTGTTCGCCGGCTTCTCGCGCAGGGAGTCGTCGACCCCGGTGCCCTATCCGGTGGCCTGCCACCCGCAGGCCTGGGCCTCCGGCGCGCTGCCCTACCTGCTGGTCAGCGGGCTGGGCCTCGACCCGGACGGGCTGAACGGCCGGCTGCGCGTGCGCCGTCCGTCACTCCCGCGCCGGCTCGACCGCGTCGAGGTGAAGGACCTGGCGATCGGCGGCGGGCGCGTGGACCTGCGCTTCGAGCGCAACGAGGAGGGTGTCGCGCTGACCGACGTGCGCGTCGATGGCGAAGTCGAGGTCGTGGTCGAGTCAGGCGGCGACTTCGGCGGTGGCGTCCCCGCTCGGAACGGCCCGTGAGAACTCGAGCGCGGGGTCGTCGAACGTCTCCTGGCGCAGCATGCGGAGGTTGCGCGCGTAGTTCTGCTCCCGGCGCCAGGGGTCCGCGGCCGTCTGCTTGGGGAACTTGTCGATCGCCCGCTTGATGTAGCCGGAGCTGAGGTCCGCGAACGGCACCGCCGCGACCGAGGCGTCGCGGATGCGAGGCGTGCAGTGCGTGTAGCCGTACCGATCCATGTGGTTGATCAGTCGGCAGACCGTCTCGCTCGTGAGGTCGGCCCCGAGCGTCCAGGACTGGTTCACGTAGCCGAAGGCGAACGCCATGTTGGGCACATCGCTGATCTGCATGCCCTGGTAGGCGACCTTCCCGCCGAGCTCGATCTCAGTGCCGTCCACGCTCAGGTCCATGCCGCCGAACGGCACCAGATCGAGGCCGGTGGCGGTGACGATCAGGTCGGCCTCCAGGTCATCGCCCGAGTCGAGCTCGATGCCCTTCTCGGTGAAGCTCCGGATGTGGTCGGTCACGACGCTCACGCTGCCGTTGTTGATCGCCTCGAAGAAATCGCCGTCGGGCACGATGCACATGCGCTGGTCCCAGGGCTCGTAGCTCGGCTTGAAGTGCTTGTCGATGTCGTAGCCGGGCGGCAGCCGCTTCTCGACGCCCTTGCGGAGAAGCCGCTTCATCGTCTCCGGGCGCCGCTTGCTGAGGCCGTAGATCGCCAGCGCCATCAGCACGTTCTTCCAGCGGACGATCGGATAGGCGTAGCGCACCGGCAGGAGCCGCCCGAGCAAGCGTGCGATCGGGTCGTCCATCGGCAGCGAGATCAGGTAGCTCGGCGAGCGCTGGAGCATCGTCACGTGCGACGCGCGCTTGGCCAGCGCCGGCACGACCGTCACCGCCGTCGCCCCGCTGCCGATCACGACCACGCGCTTGCCGTCGTAGTCGATGTCCTCGGTCCAGAACTGCGGGTGCACGATCTCCCCGCCGAAGCTCTCCACGCCCGCGAACTCCGGCGTGTACGCCTGCTCGTAGCGGTAGTAGCCGGTGCAGGCGTAGAGGAAGTTGCAGCTGATCTGCAGCGTCTCGCCCGTGTCCGAGCGCTCGACGTCCACGGTCCAGCGCGCGTCAGCCGACGACCACTCTGCCGCCACGGCTCGGTGGTGGAAGCGGATCTTCTCGTCGATGTGGAGGTCGCGCGCGGTCTCGCGCACGTAGTTGAGGATCGTCGAGCCGTCCACGATCGCCTGGTCGCCGGACCAGGGGCGGAACGGGTAGCTCAGCGTCCACATGTCGGAATCCGAGCGGATGCCCGGGAAGCGGAACAGGTCCCAGGTCCCGCCCAGGTCGGCGCGCGACTCGAGGATGGCGAAGGTCTTGCCGGGGCACTGCTGCTGCACGCGGCAGCCGGCGCCGACACCCGAGATGCCCGCGCCGACGATGAGGACGTCGACATGCTCTGGTGACATGCGCGTCATCTTTGCAGGGTCGCGTCCCGTTGGCCAGCGGGCTACCAGTAGCCGCTCATCAATTCGTGCGACCAGGCGGGCTGCCGGACGGGTTCGCGCGGCGCGAACTCCTCCATCACCGGCTTGATGTCGAGCACCGGCGTCCCATCGATGGCGTCGAGCCCCTCGACCAGAAGGTCCCGTCCCTCGATCGCGATCAGCCTGCACACGCTCACGCCGATGCGGTTCGGTCGCCGCTTGTTGCGCTGGGCGAAGACCCGACCTCGGGCCACGCCGGGTTGCCCCGCGGGCGCCGGGCGCTCAGCTCGAGGCTGCCGGGCTCGACCCGGTCGAAGACGTAGACGACCTCGACGTGTGTGAGAACTCGTTCAGCCCGGCGAGCGATTCCGGGCCGAACGGATAGGCGACGCGGCCGACAGCGGTCATCTGGAAGCTGGACGAACCCATGGTGGCGGGCGGCGACAGCGCCGAGCGCTACTCGACCGGGTAGCCGAGATCGGTGAGCGCGGCCTGCGCTGCGTAGGTGTCCCGCGCGTCCTTCCTGACAGCGGTCGCGGCGGCGCGATAGGCGGCGCGATTACCGCTCTTGGCGGCGGACGCGGCCGTCCTGTACGCCTCGCTCGTCTTGCGCAGCGCTGTGACCAGGGCGGTGTTCGCGGCAGCGTCCGCCAGGCTCAGCTTGACCTTGCCCAGCTGCCCGGCGGCATGGGCGTAGGCGGCGTAGAGCCCGAGGGCGGCGCTGGCCTGGGCGGCGCCCGAGTGGGCGCTGCTCAGCGCCGTCTTGCCACCGTCGATCGCCGTGTTGAGCTCGACCAGTACGGCGCCGAGCTTGCTCGCGTAATCGGCGCTCGCGCCGAGCGTGTAGTGCTCGACCGAGCGGAGCTGGAGCGACCCGGCGGCGCGCGCGCATGCCGACGTGAAGCTCGACGGCGTGTGCGACCCGGACACGCACGCCACGGTGGCCACACCCTGCGATGTGGGCACCGTGTAGAGCGTGAGCGTCTTCGACGAGAGCCCGCTCGGTAACAGCCCGGCGTACCGATAGCCCTCCAGGTTGCCGAGCTTCACTGCCTCGCCGTCCGGCCTGTCCGGCAGCGCGTCCAGGAAGTCCTTGGGCAGCAGCAGCGGTCCGCCGGCGGTCTGCACCTGCCCGACGACCATTGCCTCGCCGTCGACCGGATGGCCCGGCGCCGCCGCGATCTGATCGCCACCGAACCTCAACCCGGGGATCGAGGGCGGCTGGGCGGTGCTCGACCAGGCCTTCGGCACGCTCACCTGCACAGACCCCGCAGAGGCGACGCTGGTGGCGGTGGACTTGCTGCCGCCGCCGCCCGAATGCCCGAGCAGCACTCCGAGCAGGACGGCGGCCACCACGCCACCGACGACCGCGTACGGCCACCACGCCCGGGACCCCGAGCGCGCGGTGCTGGCGGGCTCGCTGGGGGTTGGCGGCGCCGGGGGGGCAGCGGGCGGCTCGGGAGGAGTCGCAGGCGGCGCGGGAGGAGTCGCGGCCGGCGAGGGAGGAGTCGCGGCCGGCGAGGGGGAGTCCACCGTCGGCGCCACGACGGCGTCCACGGTCGGCGAGGCGTCGGCCTTGACCGTCGGCGAGACGCCGGCCTTGACCGTCGCCCCGAGCGCGGTCTCCAGAGCAGCGCCGGCCTCCTCGGTGTCGCCGGCGCCGGCCGCTTCGGCGTCGCGGATGCCGGCCTCCTCGGGCACCTCGATCGGCCCGGGCGGGGTCGCCGCCGCGCGCGTCTGCTGGTCGAACGCCTCTTCCGCGGCGTCGAGCAGCTCGCCCGCCGAGGCGTAACGCTTCGCCGGGTCCTTCGCCATCCCGGTGCCGATCACCTCGTCGAGGCCGTCCGGCAGGTCCGGGCGCTGCTCGCTGACCTTCGGCGGCGGGTCGGACATGTGCGCGTAGAGGACCGCCACGTCGGAGTCGCGCGGGTAGGGCACGACGCCGCTGAGGCACTCGAACAGCACGGCCGCCAGCGCGTAGACGTCGCTGCGGCCGGTGGCCTGCTCGCCGCGGATCTGCTCGGGCGAGATGTAGTCGAGCGTGCCCACGAACTGGCCGGTGCGGGTCAGGCCGGTGTCGCCCATCGCCTTGGTGAGCCCGAAGTCCGCGAGGTAGGCGTGGTCCCGGCCGGCGACGAGGACGTTCTGCGGCTTGATGTCGCGGTGGATCAGACCCGCGTCGTGCGCGGTGTCGAGCGCGTCGCCAACAGGGCGCAGGATGCGCAGGCTGCGCCCGGCGTCGAGCTCGCGCGCCAGAATCATGTCCTTCAGCGTGGGCCCTCGCACGAGGCGCATGGCGATGAACAGGCCGTGCTCGGTCTCGCCCGCCTCGTAGACGGTGACGATGTTCGGATGGTCGATCGCCGCCTGGATCTGGCCCTCGCGGCGGAAGCGCTCACGGAACGCGTCGTCGTCGCTCAGGTGCGGAGCGAGGACCTTGAGGGCGACCGTGCGGTTGAGCGAGAGCTGCGTCGCCTCGTAGACGACGCCCATCCCGCCCTTCCCGAGGACTCCGTCGAGGCGGTAACCGGCCAGGGTGGTGCCCTTCGCGAGCAAACTCGGGCCAGTCTATGGCGAACGCGTCAGCTGCGCGAGGCGTTAGCGTGCGTTTTCAGTGGCCCCCTGGCGGCTCCAGCAGCGCCTCGAGTCGACCTCCGCCGGTCGCGTGGCGATCAGCGCCTTCATCGCCGTCTCGCTCGTCTTCGTGGTGGCGGCCAACCTGCCCCGCTCGAGCCTGCGCCACGACCTGCTCACGCCGGGCCAGCCGTACCTGAACGCCTTCGGGCTCGACCAGCACTGGGACGTCTTCGCCCCGGAGCCGCGCAAGCAGGCGATCGACCTGGTCGCGCTCGTGACCTTCTCGGACGGCTCGCAGGCGACCTGGCGCCCGCCCTACCGCGGCGCGCTCGTCGGCGCCTACTCCGACTACCGCTGGCGCAAGTGGCTCGAGAACGCGATCGCCGACGCCAACCGAAAGCTGTGGCGGCCGCTCGCGCTGTTCGCTGCTCGGCAGGCGTCCACGGTCGGCGGCCGGCCGGTTCAGGTCACCCTGATCCGCCGCTTCTACGACCTGCGGCCGCCGGGCACACGGCCCGATCGCGGCCCCTGGAAGTCGTTCGCCTACTACACGCTCGACCTGCGGGGGACGGCGCTGTGAGCCGTGCCTGGCGCTCGTGGTCGCGCTTCTGGTTCGAGCCCGAGCCGACGGGCGCCCTCGGGCTGTTTCGCATCTGCTTCGGCCTGCTGGCGCTGCTCTGGACGATCTCGCTGCTGCCGGACCTGCACTCGTTCTTCGCCCGCAGCGGGGTGCTGCCGCAGCGGCCGCACGAGGGCGGCGGCGTCTGGGACCTGCTGCCCGGCCACGAGACGCTGTTGTTCGCTCTGCTGCTCACGGCCTGCGTCTGCCTCATGCTCGGCCTCGGCACGCGGCTCGCAGCACTGGTGGTCTTCGCCGGGATCGCGTCGTTCGAGCGCCGCAACCCGTTCGTGTTCAACTCGGGCGACGGGCTGATGCGCGTGATGGCGCTCTACCTGGCGCTCGCGCCGGCGGGGGCCGCGCTGTCGCTCGACCGCGTGCGGCGGGCGCCCGGGCGCTTCTGGGAGGCGCCGGCGCGCGCGCCCTGGGCCTGGCGGCTGCTGCAGGTCCAGTTCAGCGTCCTCTATCTCTCGGCGGCCTGGGCGAAGCTGCGCGGCCAGTCGTGGAACAACGGCACCGCGGTGTCGTACGCGCTGCGAGTGGCGGACCTGCACCGCTTCGGCGTGCCGCACTTCCTGAGGGACGGCGTCCTCGCCTCGAATGTCCTCACCTACGGCGCCGTGGCGACCGAGCTCGCGCTCGGCGTGCTCGTCTGGAACCGGCGCTGGCGGCCGTGGGTGCTCGCCGCCGGCCTGCTGCTCCACCTGGGCATCGAGCTGACGATCCGCGTGGGCTTCTTCAGCCTCGCGCTGTTCGTGCTCTACCTGGTGTGGCTGCCGCCCGACTGGCCCGCCCGGCGGCTGCCGCAGCTACTGGGTCGTGGTGCCGCCGCCGCCCGTCGTGTTGCCGGTCGTGCCACCTCCGCCGCCGCCGCCTCCACCGCCTCCGCCCGTCCCCCCGGTGGTTGAGCCGGTGGTCGAGCTGGGCGCGACGCTGCCTGTCGTCGACCCGGTGGTCGAGCCCGTCGTGGAGCCGCCGGTCGAGACCGGAGCGGTCGGGCGCGGGGGCTTGGGCTTGACCCTGAGAGGGGGCAGCACCGCCACGGATTCCACGGTCGGCACCGACGGCGCGCTCGCCTTCACGTGAAGCCGGACGACGCTGCCCTGGGGCGAGCCCGACGAGCGGGTGGCGCGGCCGATCAGGAACGCGAGGCCGAAGGCCACGACCAGCACCAGCGCGAGCAGGGCGCCCCGGCGTGCGGTCAGCTCGGGCAACGCGAGGGCTTGGCGGAGCCCGGCCGCAGGCAGAGCAGGTCGCCGACCGTGGGCGCCGAGCCGCGCCGGATCCTCAGCCGCCGGTACTTGCCGATCGTGCCGGGCGCCGTGGCGGTCACCGTGACCGTGTCTCTGCGCTTGAGCGTCCACTTGTGGATCAGCACGACCTTGCCCTTCTTCCTGCGCACGTGGAGCGTACGCGCCCGGAAGCAGCCACGGCCGTGGCAGTAGGCCCTCAGCGTCGTGCCGGCCGCCACCTGCGTCACGTAGATCTGGCGGACGCGCGTGAGCGAGGCGAAGTTCTGCCCGATCAGCGCGCCGAGCACAGGGCAGCCGCCGGCCTTGATGTCCCCCGCGTTGCTCGGGCAGCGGTCGATCGCGTCGGGCACGCCGTCGCGATCGCCGTCCGGCGGGCAGCCGTGGTTCGTCGCGGGCCCGGGGGTCGTCCTGCAGGCGTCGACCGAGTCGACCGTGCCGTCGCCATCGCTGTCGGGGTCGTAGGCGAGGCTGAAGTTGTAGACGCCGCCGGTCTGCTGCTGCGTGCAGTCGTTGTTCGTTATGCACTGGATGCCGACCTGCACGTCGTAGGTCTTGCCGGCCTGCACCGGCACCCCGCCGAGGGAGGCCGTGCCGGTGGCCGGCGATGCCGTGTTGCAGGGGTTCGTGCCGGTGGTGGACAGCGCCCCCAGGTTGCCGTTGTCCACCTGCCACAGCGTCACGACCGGGAAGAACTGGCTCGAGCTGACCTGGACGCCGAGCAGACCCGAGGACTGCGGGTGGATCTGGTACCAGACGTCGTCGGTGTAGTTGACCGCGTTACAGAAGAAGAAACCCCCTGTGGCCCCCACGGTCGTGTCGGTGCGCGTGTAGCCCCCCGCGAGCGGCGTGCCGGGCTGGTTGAGCTGCTCGGGCGCCGCCACGTTGTCGGCGGCGCCGAGGGCGGAGGCGGCGGGCAGCACCGCGAACAGCAGCGCGAGGGCAGCCGCGACGGCCAGTTGCTTGATGGAGGGGCGCGAGTGCAAGTTCCATGGCTAGTTGAACACAGACCGGGCCAGTTACGCAACCCGTCCCGTCACCGCCCGCCCGTTCGTCGCTGGGGTTGAGAGGGCCGACGCCCGTGTCGCCCCAACGACCGGAAGGAGACGGAAATGCCCCACCCAGTGGTCCACGTCGAGATTCGCTCGCAGGACCCCGACGCCACGAGGCGCTTCTTCGGCGAGCTGTTCGGCTGGAAGGTCGCGTCCGAGGGCGCCTATCCCGGCTACACGTTCATCGACACCGGAGCCGAGGGGCTGCCGTACACCGCGATCAGCCCGCGGCAGAACGCCGAGGACGAGGTCCTCTTCTTCGTGGGCGTGGAGGACGTCGCCGCCACGCTGAAGCGGGCCGAGGGGCTCGGCGGGACGATCGTGCAGCCTCCCCAGGAGGTGCCCGGCACCACCTTCGGCGTCTTCGCCGACGCCCACGGGCACCGCGTGGGAGTCGCCTCGAGCTAGATCAACCGGACCGCCTGGCGCGGCGCGGGATCGATGCCGTCAACGCGGCGAGCCCGCGCCGCCAGGCGGCATCGACGTCGGCGTCCGCCGGGAAGCGGTCGTTCAGCTCGAGGATCGTCATGCCGTGGGCGAAGCCGAAGGTCGCGCGCGCGAGGTCGCGGTCGTCCCCGAGTGCCCTGACCGCCGGCGCCACCGCGCTCTCCTCGCTGCCCGGCTCGAGCAGCGCGCGGTTGAGCGAGCGGTCGTACATCAGCCGGTAGAGGTGCGGGTGCTCCTGGGCGAACGCGCGGTAGGTGGCGGTTATGGCCACGATCGGCTCGCGGGGGCCCTCGAGCGCGGCCTCGAACGCCGCGCCCTGCTCCTCGAAGCCCTGCGAGATCAGCGCCGCCTCGAGCGCCTCCTTGCTCGGGAAGTGCTTGTAGATCGAGGGGGCGCGGATGCCGAGCCGCTCGGCCAGCCGGCGCATCGACAGCCCGTCGGGGCCCTCCTCGTCGAGCAGCTCGCGAGCCGCCTCGAGGATCTCACGCGCGCGCGGTGTCAGCCGGTCCACGCTTGACAGGCTAACACTGTTCGCCTAATATGGCTAACAGTGTTAGCCAAAAAACCCCGCAACAGGAGACACCAGTGCAGACCCAGTTCCTCGACCGTCCCGACGGCCGCCTCGCCTACGACGACCAGGGGGAGGGCCCCCTCATCGTCGCCACCCCCGCCATGCTCGACCTCCGCTCGGAGCTCCGCTTCCTCACCCCGCTGCTCGTGGACGCCGGCTTCCGCGTGGTCACCGTCGACCAGCGCGGCATGGGGGAGACCAGCGGCGTCTGGCCGGCCTACGGCAGCATCCCGCTGGCCCACGACCTCAGCGCGCTGATCCGCCACCTCGACGCGGGCCCCGCGATCATCTACGGCACCTCGAACGGCGCGGCGGCCGGCGTCTACGTCGCCGCCGAGTCGCCGGAGCTCGTCCGCGGGCTGGTGCTCAGCGCGCCCTTCGTCCGCGACGGCGAGCTGTCGTGGGTCCAGCGCCGGCTGACGAGCGTGATGAAGATCCCGTTCCTCACGCTGCCGATCTACGCCTCCTACTTCCCAAAGTGGGAGCCCAGGCGGCCGGCCGACTTCGACGACCACATGGCCCAGCTGAAGGCGAACCTCCGCGAGCCCAGCCGCCGCAGGGTCATCCGCGCCTACATGTTCGAGCAGTCGCACCGCGAGGCCGAGCTGCGACTCGGCAAGGTGCGCGCGCCGTCGCTCGTGATCATGGGCACCGGCGACGTGGACTGGCCGGACCCGAAGGCGGAGGCCGACTGGATCGTCGAGCAGCTCGGCTCCGAGCTGCTGATGCTCGACGGCGCCGGTCACCACCCGCACGTCGAGTACCCGCGCGAGATCGCGGAGGCGGTGTCAGCCTTCGCGCAGAAGCTGGCCGGCTAGCTCGGCCCGGCAGTCGCGCACGAAGTCGCCGACCTGGCGCAGCGCGTCCACCGCCTCGGGCAGGAAGGCCCAGAAGATGTGGAACACGTGCGTCTCGACCGGGAACAGCTCGAGCCGTGAGTCCACTCCCTGGGCCTTCGCCCGGTCGTGTAGTGCCTGGGACTCGTGACTGACGAAGTCGGCGGTGCCGACCTGGATCAGCAGCGGGGGTAGACCGCTGAGGTCCGCCGCGAGCGGGTTGAGCAGGGGATCGTCTGCCGGGTGCCCGGCCAGGTACGCCTCGGTGCAGCCGCGGGCCTGCTCGAGCCGCACCTGCGCCGCCGGGTCGCTCTCGGCGCCTTGCCGCGCGGACTCGAGGGTCAGGTCGACTCCCGGGCACAGCAGCGCCGCGCCGCCCGGCAGTGGCAGGCCCTCCTCGCGGATGCGCAGCATCAGCGCCATCACCAGGCCGCCGCCCACGGAGTCGCCCGTCAGCGTGATCTGGTCCGCGGGCGTGCGGGTGATCAGCCAGCGGTAGGCGCTGAGTGCGTCGTCCACCGCCGCCGGATGGGGATGCTCGGGCGCCAGCCGGTACTCGGGCACCAGCACGCCCGTGCCGGCGTTGGTGGCCAGCGCACCCGCCAGCGCCTGGTAGCCGAACGCCGAGCCGAGCACCCAGCCGCCGCCGTGCAGGTGCAGCAGGCCGATCGCGTCCGTATCGGCCGGCGTGACCGTCAGTCCGGGCACGCCATTCGTGTTGACGGAGCGCACGGACACGCCATCCGGCGGGTCGAACGAGGACTGAAGCTCCTCATAGGCCGCGCGCGCTTGCTCGAGGTCGCCGCCCGGGCCCCAGACGTCGGCGATCGGCGCCCACAGGCGAGCGGCGCGCTCCGCAAGCTCGCCACCCACGGCCTGCACCGAGGTCACGGCCTCGTCCACATCGCCCAGCAGCCTGCGGGCGCGGTCGAGCAGCGCCTCGCCGGCGATCGTCAGCTCGACACGGTGGGTGGAGCGCCGCAGCAGCTGGCAGCCCACCAGCTCCTCGAGCGCGCGGATCTGACGGCTCAGCGCCGGCTGCGACACGTACAGCGCCGCCGCCGCGCGGCCGAAGTTGAGCTCCTCCGCCACCGCGACGAACGCGCGCAGGTGGCGCAGCTCGATCGCGTCCGCAGCGCGTGGGAATACCAGCAGCCGTCCGCTCTCCTCGCTCATGAACCTGAGTATGAACACCATCGCCGGAGCTGGTGATGCCGCCTGTGCACCAAAGCTATGCGCGATCGGCCTTTCCCTTTTCGCGCGGGCTCAGCGACCCTGGCTGCCGTGAACACGCCTCTCCCCGAGCACACCACCGAGCGGGCCGCGGAGCTCCACCTGCGCGGCCCGCTGGGGCCACTGCCGGTGCGGCTCCTCTGGCCGCCGGCCGCCGCCGCGGCCCCCGCGATCGCCCTGCTGTGCCCCGGCGGCGACGGCGCGGACGCCCTTGCGCTCACGCTCTGCGGCGAGGCCGCCCTGCTGGTCGTCCGGGCCCGGGAGGGCGCCGGCGCGCTGCACCTGGCCAGCGCGCTCGAGTGGCTGGCCGATCGCGGCGCCGAGCTCGGAGGCGACCCCGGACGGCTGCTCGTGGCGGGCGTCGGCTCGGGTGGAGCGCTGGCGGCCGCGCTGGCCCTGGAGGCCCGCGACCGCGGCTGGCCGCCGCTCACCCGCCAGCTGCTCGTTCTGCCCGAGCTCGGCGCCTGGGCCCGGTCGCTTGCAGGCGTCGCGCCTGCGACCGTCGTGAGCCCGCCGGGCGACTCGCCGGCCCACCGCTATGCGGACGCGCTGCGCGCCGGCGGCGTCGAGGTGGACGAGCTGCGCGGCGACCTGCGGCGGCTGCCCGAGCTCGCCGCGTCCCTGCGAGGTGGGGCATGAGCGAGCAGCTGCGCGCCGCCCAGGCCGGCGACGAGCGCGCCTTCGCGGCGCTGGTCGCGCCCCACCGGACCGAGCTGCTCGCGCACTGCCGCCGGCTGCTCGGCTCCAGCCACGACGCCGAGGACGCCCTCCAGGAGACGCTGCTCCGCGCCTGGCGCGCGCTGCCTCGCTTCGAGGGCCGGGCGCCGTTTCGCATCTGGCTGTACCGGATCGCCACCAACTGCGCGATGACGATCCACGGCTCGCGGCGCGCGCCCGCGCTCCCGATCGAGCCCGAGCTGGCGGAGCTGCCGCTCGAGCTGTCGCCGCCCACGCCCGAGGCGAGCGCCGAGCGGCGCGAGGTGGTGGAGCTCGCGCTGGTGGCGGCGCACGAGCAGCTCCCCTCGCGGCAGCGGGCCGTGCTGATCATGCGCGAGGCGCTCGACTTCAGCGCCGGCGAGGTCGCCGCCTCCCTCGACACCACACCCACCGCGGTCTACAGCGCGCTCCAGCGAGCCCGCGCCACCGTGGCCGCCGGGCCGCCCGAGCGGGCCGACTCGCCCGCGGCGGCCTCGCTCGCGAACGCCCGCCTGCGCCGCCGTGTCAGGCGCTACGCCGACGCCTGGGCTCAGGCGGACGTGGACGGGCTGGTGGCAATGCTCGTCGCCGACGCGGCGTAGCCGGCCGGCTCAGAAGGCCGCGAGCAGCCGCGGCGCGACCTGCTTCTTGCGGCTGATCACCCCGGGCAGCGCGATCATGCCGTCGGTCATGCGCTCGCCCATCGCGCGCTCCACGGCCGACTTGTCGCCGGCGACCAGAAGCTGCGTGCCCTCGCTCAGGATGTCGGTGACCATCAGCGCGTAGAAGGGGTAGCCGCGGCGCTCGCGCTCGGCGGCCATCGCGGCCACCAGTTCGTCCTTGCGCTCGAGCAGCCCGCTGCCGACGGTCTCGACCTGGGCGATCCCGATCAGCTGCCCGCCCGCCTGGTACTCCTTGACGTCGCGCGTAACGAGCTGGTCGGCGGAGATCCCGGAGGTGTCGGAGCTCTCCTCGAACATGCGGCGGCCGAACTCGGTGGCGTCGATGCCGAGCGCGCGCTCGAAGTAGTCCACCGCGGAGCGATCGCGCTCGGTCGTGGTGGGGGAGCGCAGCAGCACCGTGTCGGACAGCACCGCCGCGAGCAGCATCAGCGCGGTGGGGCGGCTCGGCTCGAGGCCGTTCTGGCGGAAGCGCTGGATCACGAGCGTTGCGGTCGAGCCGACCGGGTCGAAGGTGGCGGTCACCGGGATGCGGGTCTCGATCGAGCCGATGTGGTGGTGGTCGAGGATCTCGACGATCTCGGCCTCCTCCACTCCGCGCACGCTCTGGGCCGCCTCGGCGTGGTCCACGAGCAGCACGCGGCGCGGCTGCGGGCTCACCAGGGCGGAGCGCGTCACGAGGCCGATCGGCCGCCGGGCTGCGTCGACGGCCACCGCGGCGCGGTAGTGGACGTCCTTCACCTCCTCGGAGATGTCGGCCACGAGGTCGTCGGGACCGACGGTGAGCGGCTCCGGGTCCATCAGCCCGCGACAGGGCGCGGCGAGCGTGACCATTCGCGCGGAGACATAGGTGTCGAGCGGCGAGGACACCACGGCGGTTCCGCGTTCCTCGGCCAGCGCCAGGATCTCGTCGTCCGGCACGCTCCAGTTGCTCGTGATCAGGAGCGCGACGCCCTTCTCGATGGCCAGCCGCTGGGCATCGGCGCGATCGCCGACCACCACCACGTCGCCCTCGGCGATGCGGCTCTTCGAGGCCGCATCCATCGACTGGGCCCACACGCGCCCGGCGACCTCGCGGTCCTCGCCCGCCACCTGCCTGCCCTCCAGCACGCTCACCACGGCGCTCACGCTGGTCGGCGCGTCGACGAGGCTCGACACCTCGCGCGACTCGCGGATGTAGCGGCGCGCCAGCGCGCGCTCGGTCATCACCCCGGCGAGGGCGCCGTCCTCGTCCACGACCGGCATGAAGTCGAGGAGGCCCGCCGCCATCGCCAGGCCCACCGCGCGGACCGGCTGGTCCACACCGGCCGTGGGGAACTTGGTGCGCATCACGTCACGGACGCGCAGGAACACGTGCGGAAGGTACTCGGGCTGCGGCGCGCCGCTCTGCTCGAGCGCCCAGCGCGTCTGCTCGTTCACCTCGCCGAGGCGCACGGGCACGTACTCCGTACCCGGGTCCACGCGCCCCTTCAGCTCCGCGTAGCCGATCGCCGCCGCGATCGAGTCGGTGTCCGGGTTGCGATGGCCCGTGACATAGATCACCGGCACGGCGGCAGCGTAGCTTGCAGGGCGGCGAGGGGGCGAGAAAGGATGGCGCGGCCCTTAAGGGGCCATGACCAAACACTCTGACTCTCACAACCCGGCCCTCTACTCGCTGGTCGACAACCTCCTGGACTGCGCCGGCGTGCTCCGGCGGATCATCGAGCACATGGAGACGTTCCACGCCGCCGGCCTCTCGGATCTCGGCGCGCTGCCCATCGAGGTGGTCCTCCACGGGCTGGTTGCAGACGTGTCCGCGCCCGTGGTGGGTGAGCGGCCTGCATCCGACCTCGAGCTGGCGAGCACAGTCATTCACGAGCTCACCGAGGCGATGCGCAGCGAAATCCTGCTCGTTTCGCTTGAGTCGCCGCAGAGCTGAGCGCTTCACCTCGATCGGCTCCCAGCTCGACGGCCGATGGCCGATGTCGTGCATCAGCTCCTTGACCGGTTGGGCCTCGAAGGACGCTGAGCGTAACCTTCTCGCGAGACAGTCTTGAACCCTGACCCCTGGACATCCGACGATCCGCAGCCGGGAGACTTTGACGCCGTGATTGCGACGATCAAGTCGGAGTACGTCGAGTGGCACGAAGGCGATCCGACCGCCACGCTTCGGATTCTGGTCAGCGTCGAGGGCGAAGATGCACGGCGCCTCGAGCGGATCGCTCAGGCACGCGGGAAGACGCCTCACGAGGTCGTGGCAGACCTCCTGCGAGGCGCGGATCGATCAGCGGCCTAAAACGCAGGCCCATCGCCGCATCGATGAGTCCGCGCAGCGCGCGCGGTCTATACGGCAGACATCGACACGGAGGTAGGAGATGGGCGAAATCCATGTACACGAGTTCATGAGCCTCGACGGCGTGATCGACGCGCCGACCTGGACGTTCGACTACGGCTTCGACCCGCAGATGGGAGAGACGCTCGCCGCTGTGACCGGGCGCAGCCGCGCGATCCTGCTCGGGCGTACGACCTACGAGATGTTCGAGCCCGCGTGGTCGACGCGCACCGTCGAGGACGATCCGGGCGCGCCGTTCTTCAACGACACGATGAAGTACGTCGTCTCCGGCACGCGCACGGATGCGACCTGGAGGAACTCCGAGATCGTCGGCCCGTACGACCCCGAGACGATCAGCCGTCTCAAGGCAGAGGTCGACGGCGACATCTACGTGAGCGGCAGCGGCACGCTGGTGCGAGGGCTGCTCGCCGACGGCCTGGTCGACGGGCTGCACCTGTTGGTCTACCCGCTGACGCGCGGCGCCGGCCCGCGGCTGTTCCCCGACGGCGGCCCGTCCCTCAAGCTCTCGCTCGCCGCCAGCCAGGCGTACGAGAACGGCGTGGTCTACCTGGGCTACCGCCCGCAGCCCTGAGGCATGGCCGCCCTCAGCGTTCGCTGACGGTCTGCTTCGCGCGGTAGACGGCCTGGTCGGCCGCCCTGATCAGCTCGTCCGGGTCGAGGCCGATTTCGTCGCTGAGCGCGAAGCCGACGCTCGCCGACAGCTGGTGCACCGCTCCCGCCGCCTCCACGGGTACCCGTGCGGCGGCGCGGAGGCGGTCCCGGAGCGCCAGCGCCAGCTGTTCGCCGATGTCCTCGCAGACGACCAGGAACTCGTCGCCGCCGAAGCGCCCAACCGTGTCGCTCGGCCGCACCGCCTGCTCGAGTTCGTGAGCCACGACGACCAGCACCGCGTCACCCGCGCCGTGCCCGTAGCGGTCGTTGACCTCCTTGAAGCGATCGAGGTCCAGGAAGAAGACGCCGACCGTCTTGCCCGAGCGCTTCGACCGGGCGAGGGCCTGGGCCAGCCGGTCGTGGCACAGCGTCCGGTTGGCCAGTCCCGTGAGCGGGTCGTGGAGCGCCTGATGCTGGATGCGCTCCTCCATCCGGCGGCGGCTGATCGCGCTGGCGAGCACGTTGGTCACCGCGCCCAGGAAGCCGCTGTCGTCCTCGTCGAACGCATCGGCTGCGAGCGAGTAGACGCAGAGGACGCCGAAGCTCTCGTCGGGGGTGCGCACCGGCACCGCCAGCCCGCTGCGGAACCCTTCCTGGCCCGGCCGGCCCTCGGCGAGGTCGACCGTGTGCTCCGAATCGAGCGCGGCCCGGGCATGGCGCCCGGAGACGACCGGGCTGTCGGCGGCGTCGATCCAGATCGCGGCGACCCGCAGCTCATCCTCGCCGCCCGCGAGCTCGAACAGCACGGCGACCGCCGCCTCCATCGTCTGGCCGACCGCCTCCACGAGCTCGGGGGCCAGCTCGATCGGGTCGATGCCGGCGATCGCCCGTTCGCCCAGCGACGCCAGCACGGCGTTCTCCGCCGAGTGGCGGCGCAGGCGAGTCTCCATCGCCAGGCGCTCGGTGATGTCGCGGCCCACGGCGAGCATGAGCGGCTGCTCCGCGGTCTCGACTATTCCCCAGCTCATCTCGCCGAGGAACTCGCGCCCATCCTGCCGCAGCCCCTCGGCCAGCCGGGTGAAGCGCAGCGAGCCACCCGCCGCGAACTGAGCCTCCATGTTGCGCGTGTAGGCGTCTCGCACGGACTCCGGCCACAGAAGCGCGATGTGCCGGCCCACGAGCTCCTCCGGCCGGTAGCCGAACATCTCGCCCGCGCGCGCGTTGACGAAGTCGATCAGGCCGTCGCGGCGAGCGGCCACGACTGCGTCAGGCAGCCCCTCCAGGAGCGCGCGAAGGGCACTGTCTCGGCGCCGTACGCCGTGAGGAAGCGAGCCGTCCATCCTTGGTCCCGCCCGAGACTAGATGGGCGGGTGCGAACGAACATCGCCGGAATGCGTCATATGAGGTAATCGGGCGCAACGGCAGTCATCGCTCGGGGAGCGAGTCGCCCAGCTCGGTCACCGCCGCCACGGCCACCATCTCGGGCGTGAGCTCGAGGGAGAGCCGCGCGGCGTCCACCGCTTCGAGCAGGGCGATCGCCGCGGCGTGCAGCCGGCGGCCCGCCTCTGCGCTCGCCCGCCCAAGGAGCTGGTCGCGCTCCTCCTCGGGGAGGCCGAGCAGGTAGGCGTCGACCATGGCCGCGCCTCCGTCGGGCGATTCGTCGACACCCTCGAGCACGGCGTCGCCCGCGCGCGGCGCCAGGGCCGCGAGCGCGATCCGCCGCACAATGAAGTGCTCGAACTCCTCCGACGCGTCCGACTCGAGCACCCTCCTCATAAGCTCCTTGAGCTGGGTGGCGCCGGTCCTGTCGCTCTCGCTCATGCGCTCTCGCTCTCGCTCTAGCTGCGAATCGACCGTGACCATCTTCGCGCAATTGCTAGTGGTGGGCCACGCCGTCGACGCGCCCAGCCAACCGATCGGTCGCCTGCGTCCAGATCAGCTCGCGGTCGAACCGCTCCGCGGTCCATGCGTTGGTGTGGAGCGCGCCGGTGTCCCTGAACTCGCGCATGATCCTCAGGTGCTCCGCCGAGCGGACGAAGCGGCGCAGATCCTCCGAGTCTCGCCAGACGGAGACCGAGACCTGGCGCCGCCCGGCCCTGAAGCTCGCGAACCAGAGGCCGAGCGCGCCGTCCGTCTCAGGCCACTGCCGGCGCAGGCGGAGGCCCGCGCGCGCCACGCGGGGGATGTCGCGCAACCGGTGGATCAGGTAGTCGTTCATGCTCACGTGGACGGGGCCCGGGAACGGCTCCGGCGAGCCCTGCTTCCAGATCGCGTTCCACCTGAACGACACAGCCATACAATCGTATCGTAAGTCCGATACAACCGTATTGTCAGCATCTCAACCACCTCCTCACGATCGCATCCGGAGCGCCGCGCTGGAGCTTTTCGCGCGCGACGGGGTGAAGGGGACGTCGATCCGCGACGTCGCGGCGGCCGCCGGCGTGTCGCCCGGCCTGGTGCAGCACTACTTCCGCTCGAAGGCGGCGCTGCGGGCGGCCGTCGACGAGCACGTCACCCAGGTTGCGCGGGCGGCGCTGGAGGTGCGCCAGGTGGAGGGCGACATCATCGAGGACCTCTCGCGGCGACTCACCGCCCTCGTGGCCGATCACTTCACCGCGCTGCAGTACGTCGCCCGCGGTGTGGCAGAACGCGACGAGGCCGCGCTGGCGATCTTCGACACGCTCACCCAGCTCTGCCGCGGCCAGCTCGCCGAGCTCCAGCAGATGGGGATGCTGCGAGCCGACCTCGATCTCGAGTGGGCGGCCCTCCACACCGTGCTGATCAACCTCGGGACGGTGATCATGGAGCCGGGCGTGAGCCGGACACTGCGGAAGCCGTTTCTCACCAAGCGGCAGATCGAGCGATGGAGGGAAGCCACGACGGCGCTGTTCGTCGAGGGGGAGATCGAGACGGGCCGCTGACGGCGCCGCGTCACCCACTTCGGGCGATGCTCAGGCAGCCGGGGGGATCTACCGTCGGCTCCATGATCAAAGTGGGTCCCGCGCTCGCCGCCGCGATCGTCGTCCTCCTGGGGCTCACCTCCTGCGGCTCCGGCGGCGCGGGCACGGTGGCGCAGAAGGTCAAGGCGGCGGCATCGTCCGCCACCGCCCAGGCGACGCGCACGACGGCGGAACGGACGACCGCCGCGGCCGCGACGGCCACCGCCACCTCGGCCCCCGCGACCACAGCCGCCACCACGTCGCAGTCGACCAAGACCGCGACCACCAAGACCGTGACGAGCTCGGCGAAGGCGGTCACGACCACGAAGTCGAAGACCCTCACCGCGACCGAGTCCCAGACGGTGACCGAGCGCAGCAGCCACGGCGTGGCCAAGGTCGCGGTGGTCAAGCCCAACTCGACGACGAGCGGCGGCGACTCCGGCGGCGGGTCCAGCGGCGGCCTGGAGTGGTGGGGCTGGCTCCTGATCGGCTGCGGAGCGGCGGCCCTCGTGGTCGGGGGCTACGTGCTCTGGCGGCGCCATCGGGCGCGCACGGAGCCGACCTTCCCGCGCACAGATCCGCCTCCGGACACGCCCGAGGAACCGGTCGGTCCCGCCTAGGCGCGCACCTCGCGCCAGCTTCCGGGCGCGTACTGGCTGCGCACGGCCTCGACGTACGGCACCGGGCTGACGATCGCGCGGAGCTCGCGCTGCACGTGGGGCTCGACGGTGGGCTTCCGCGAGCCGCCGTCCTCCTCGCCCCACACGAACACGACCTCCGTGCCGGGCTCGGCGTACTCGGCATCGACGATGGCGAGCGTGAGCATCTTGCCCTCGTTCGCCGTGTAGCCGACCCAGGTGGAGACGCCGATGACCTCGCCGTTCGCCATCACCTTGTCGAACGGGTGCATCGCATAGACCGCCGACGGCCAGTCGATGAACTTGGCCCGGTCGCTCTTCTGGAACATCGTCCCGATCGTGTCGGTCACGTCGTCGTCGTTCAGCGCCAGCGTGACCTTGTGCCGGTGCTCGTCGCCGGCCCTGCGCTCGAGCGCCTCACGGCCGATGAAGTCGTGATCGAACTTCACCAGGTGTCCGTAGCCGAGGTCCCAGGGGGTGAAGTAGTAGTCCTCGATGTCGCCGGAGTAGAAGCTCCCGCCGATCGAGGCCGCTCCCTCGTAGCCCTTCGCGGGCAGCCACTCGCGGTACGGCCGCAGCGCCTCGCCCGTGTATACAGCGGGCAGCGGCGAGGGGACCCAGCCCGACTCGAGCGCGTTCGACGAGTAGGCGCGGCCGCCGACCTGCCGCAGGCCGAACTCCTCGCCGGCGGTGACGATCGCCTCGCGCACGGCCTCGCCATCGTCCCAGGGGCCGAACAGCTCCCAGCCGGGCTGGCCGGCCATGCCGTGGCGCAGCGCCCGCACCTGCACGCCCGCGATCTCGACGCCCCTCAGGTTGAAGAACTTGAGCTCCGGCGGCGCCTGTCCGAGCAGCTTCTCGATCACCTGCATCGCGTTGGGGCCCTGGACCTGGAAGCGGTAGGACTTGCGCCGCCCGTCGCTGCGCAGCGCCGAGCGCTGGTCGAGCTCCACGCGCACGTCGTAGCCGCCGGTCTCGGCGTGGTAGCTGACCCAATTCAGCACTGGAGCGCGCCCCACGAGGTTGAACTCCTGCTCAGCGAGGTGGAACAGGATCACGTCTCCGATCACGTAGCCATCCGGCGTGCAGGGCACGAACTGCTTGGCCTTGTCGACCGCGAAGTTGTCGAACGTGTTGACGCCCAGGTGCGACAGAAGCCTGAGCGCGTCCGGCCCCTCAACCGCGAGGTCGGCCATGTGGTACGACTGGTTGAAGAGCACGCAGGTGTGCTGCCAGGCCTGCTGCTCGTCGCGCCAGTTGGTGAACTCGGCCGGCACGCCGGGGTAGACGTTGGGTCCCGCCTGCGAGTTGCGCAGCAGCGTCACCGGGTCGGTGCCGGCGAGCAGGTCTTCGAGGCTTTGGCTCATGGCTTTCTCCTCCTTCGCGGACAGCGCTCGCCTCGTTGTATACAACGTGCGCGCCGCTAGGGCATCTGCATCACGGCGAAGGAGGCGCCCTGCGGGTCGAGGATCCCGGCGAAACGGCCGATCGGCATGTCCATCGGCTCCTGGGTGATCGTCGCGCCGAGCTCGCGCGCCTTGGCCACCGTGGCGTCGCAGTCGGCCACCGCGAAGCAGACGCTCCAGTGCGGAGGGACCTCGGCCGGGAAGTAGTCGTCGGTCATCTGCATCATGCCCCCCACCGGCCGCCCGTCGACCTCCCAGACGGTGTAGCTGTCGGGCGCGCCCTCGAACCCGGGGCGTCCTGCGTTCCAGGGGAAGACCGAGGTGTAGAAGCCCTTGTCGGCCTCCGCGTCGCGCGTGAGCACCTCGTTCCAGCACAGCGAGCCCGGCTCGTTGACCAAGTCCGCGCCGGAGAAGCTCCGCGGCTGCCAGATCCCGAACACCGCGCCGGTGGGATCGGCGAAGAACGCCATGCGGCCCAGGTCCATGACGTCCATCGGCTCGACCACGACGCTGCCGCCCGCCGCCTTGACCCTGCCCGCCGTCTCGTCGGCGTCGGCAACGCTGATGTAGGTCACCCACGCCGTGGGCTGACCCTCCTGCATGTGGCCCATCAGCCCGCCGACATTCTTGCCGCTCTGCTGGAACATGCGGTAGCCGCCGGTCTCCTCGACCGGCCCGGGCTCGGTGGAGCCCCAGCCCATCAGCTCGGAGTAGAAGGCGGCAGCGGCGTCGGTGTCCGCCGACGACAGCTCGACCCAGGACGGGGTGCCGGGGGCGTAGTCGGGCATTGGGGTTCCTTTCGCGATGGCGAGCCTGCTTATAGTGCCCGAGACGAGAGGAGAGGGGTGTGACGGTCAGAGAGATCATCGAGCGTCATCCGCGGCCCATCGGCCTCGACCGGGAACTGCTCCTGGCCTGCATCGACGACTGCTTCGACTGCGCCGCCACCTGCACGGCCTGCGCCGACGCCTGCCTGGGCGAGCCGGACGTGGCGGAGCTCGTGCGATGCGCTCGGCTCTGCCACGACTGCGCCGACATCTGCGAAGCGGTTGGCAATGTGGTCACCCGGCAAACCGAGCCGGACCTCGGCGTGATCCGCGCGGCGCTGGAAGCATGCGTCGTCGCCTGCCGCGCGAGCGGGGACGAGTGCCACCGCCACGCCCCTCACCACGATCACTGCCGGGTCTGCGAGGAGGTCTGCCGCCGCTGCGAGAAGGCATGCCGGGTCCTGCTCGCATCGATGGATTAGTGTCGTGAGCTCAGGACACTAGGCCAGCGTCTGCTCGAGCGTGCGCGCGCTGAGCACGGACTCGGGGCGCTCGGCGACCACGTCCGAGCCCGATTGTGACCACTCGTCGCGGCGCTTGATCAGAAGCCACTGCGGCTTCTCCCCGCCGCCCGTGCGCTGTAGGGCGAAGCCGCCCTGCAGCTTCTCGCCGTGCAGCACGAACACCGCGTGGCCGCGCTCGATGGCCTCCGGCCAGGGCACGCGCCCGCCCTGCTCGTAGGAGCCGCGGTCCCAGACGATCACGCCGCGGCCCTCGTAGTCGTTGTGGGCCAGCGCGTGGTCGTCGACCTGCACCGCCAGCCGCTTCACCGCCGGATCCATGGACGGCCCCTTCGGCACCGCCCAGGAGCGCATCACGCCGTCCACCTCGAGCCGGACGTCGTAGTGGTGCGCGGTGGCCTGGTGCTCCTGCACGACGAACACGCCGGCGGGGACGCCGCGGACCGCGAACTGCTCGTGACCCTCCACGCGCGCGGGCTCCGACTGAGCGCCGCCGAGCTCGGCCAGCAGCGCGTCGATCGCGGCCCGGTCGCCCTCCGCATGCAAGCGGAGCCCGGCGTCTCCCTCCGCGCGCACCCAGCCGGCGAGCCCGAGCTCGCGCGCGCGCCGCGCAACGTCCTCGAGCCCGCCCTCTGGGGCCGGAGCTGTCGCGCGGATCGCCGTGGGCATGTGGTCATGGTGCCGGACCGGCGCCGGATACGCTCTCGCGCAGTGACGGTGGCGTACCTGGTGCTCTCGCATCGCCTCCCCGATCAAGTGCTTCGGCTGGCGGCGACGCTACGCGCCGGCAGCCCCGCGGCGCCTCTCGTCATTCACCACGACGATCACGCCTCCAAATTGGACGAGCGCGCACTGGGTCGCCTCGGTGGGGTCGAGTTGATCCACCCGCCCGCGCCCGTTCGATGGGGCTGGACGTCGCAGCTCGACATGCTTCTGCGCTCCTTGAACTGGGCCGCCGACCGCGTCGCCTTCGATTGGCTGGTGGTCATCTCGGGCCAGGACTACCCTGCCCGCTCGCTGTCAGCGATCGAGCACGATCTCGCAGCGAGCCCCTACGACGCCTATGTCGAGGGCGCCGTGGTGAGGCGGCCGCCGCTGGCCCGGCGGCACGTCGACCAGTTCGCGCGACGGTACTTCTACAGCTACAGGCCGATCCCGGAACCCGGACGTGCGGTGCGACGGATCATCGAGGCAGCGCGGCCCGTCGTGACGCTGCTCGACATGCCATGGGGCGCGCTGCTCGGCCGCCGCTGCCGCACGGCGTTCTCCGCCGCGCTCCCCTGCCGGATCGGGTCGGACTGGCTCACGCTTTCCCGTTCGGCGGTCGAGACTGTCGTTCGCGCGGCGCGCGACCGCGCCGCTCTGCTGCGCCACTACCGCCGGACGCCGCTTGCGACGGAGTCCTTCCCCCACACGGTCCTGTACGCCGAACCGGGCCTCCGCCTGTCCGGCGACACCCGCCGCTTCCTGTCGTGGAGCCCCGGAGCGTCGAGCCCCGCGGTCCTGTGCACTCGTGACCTTGACCGGATCGTGGGCTCGGGCGCGGACTTCGCGCGCAAGTTCGACACGACCGTGGACGGCGCCGTGCTCGATCAGCTCGATCAGATCGTGCGATCGCGATGACCGCCGCGGACCGTCTGAAAGCGCCGCTTCAGACGCTGCTCGGGCGAGCGGGCTACACGCTGTTCAAGGATCGGCCGCCTCGCGACATCGGCGTACCGCAGCCGGTCGAGGTCGCTGCCCAGCGTCTGCTGCTCCGCGCCCTGATCGAGCGGATCGGGGTGAACTGCGTGATCGACGTCGGCGCGCATCGCGGGGAGTACGGACGGCTCCTACGCAACGCCGGCTACCGCGGCGAGATCGTCTCTCTGGAGCCCTCGGCGGAGTCGTTTCGAGTCTTGGAGCGGCAGGCGGAGGGCGACCCGGCCTGGCGCGTGCATCGACTGGCCCTCGGGAGGGAGTCCGGCCGCGAGCGGTTGCAGGTGGCGCGGGCGACGAACTTCTCCTCGTTCCTCCGCCCCACGCGCTTCTCGCTTCAGGTGTTCGGCACCAGCGCGGTCGAGCGCGAGGAGGAGGTGCAGGTGGAGCGGCTCGATGCGGTGTTCGACCGGCTCGTGCAGCACGTCCCGGATCCCCGCGTGCTGCTCAAGACGGACACGCAGGGATGGGACCTTCATGTGATCGAGGGCGCCGAACACGTTCTCGATCGCGTTCTCGCACTGCAGGTCGAGCTTTCGGTGCAGCCGATCTACGACGGCGCGGTGGGCTGGCTGGACGCCCTTGCCTGGCTGGAGGCCAAGGGGTTCCGGCCGGCGCACCTCACCACGGTCATGCGAGACGGGGAGCTCGGGGTGATCGAGCTCGACGGCCTCTTCATCCGCTCCCCGGGCACGCAGCGGCCTCACCGTTAACGTGGACGCAGTCGTGGGACAGCTGCTCTCGGTCAACGTCGGACTGCCGCGCGAGGTCGCCTGGGAGGGGAAGACCGTCCGCACGGCCATCTGGAAGGACGCCGTCGAGGGGCCGCGCATGGTCCGGCGGATCAACATCGACGGCGACGACCAGGCTGACCGCGCGGGACACGGCGGCGAGCACCGCGCCGTGTTCGTCTACCAGATCGAGTCCTACCGCTACTGGGAGCGCGAGCTCGGCAGAGACGACTTCAGCTACGGCCAGTTCGGCGAGAACTTCACCGTCGAGGGGCTCGCCGACGACGAGGTCTGCATAGGCGACCGCTACCGGATCGGCGAGGCGCTCTTCGAGGTCACCCAGCCACGCGTCACGTGCTTCCGGGTGGGCATCCGCATGCAGGAGCCGGCGATGCCATCGCTGCTCGTGGCCCGCCACCGGCCCGGGTTCTACCTGCGCGTGCTCCAGGAGGGGTTGGTGCAGGCGGGCGACGAGATCACCCGGATCAAAACGGGTGAGGAGCAGATCTCCGTCGCCGACATCGACGGGCTTCTGTACCTGCCCAACCGCTCGCCCGGGAAGCTCGAGCGCGCGCTGCGCATCCCGGCGCTCAGCGAGGGCTGGAAGGGCTCGTTCAGGGAGCTGCTCGAGCAGAGGGAGCAGAAGAGCGCCGCGTGGGAGGGGTTCGAGCCACTCCGGGTCGAGTCCGTGGAGCGCGAGACCAGCACGGTCGTCTCGGTGCGGCTCGTCCCGGCGAGCGGGCAGCCGGTTCCCGCTTCGCTCCCCGGCCAGTACCTCACGCTCCGGCTGCAACCCGGCCGCGCGGGCCAGGCGCCGCTGATCCGCAGCTACTCGCTCTCCTCGGTCGCCGACGCGCACGGCTTCCGTGTCAGCGTCAAGCTCGAACCGGACGGCGTGGGGAGCCACTACGTGCACGCCCATGTGCACGAAGGGGACCTGATCGACACGGCCGCCCCGCGCGGCAGCTTCGTGCTGCGCGCCGGCGAGCGGGCGATCGTGCTGCTCAGCGCCGGCGTCGGCGCAACCCCGGTGCTGGCAATGCTCCAGGCGCTCGCGCGCGCCCGGAGCGAGCGCGAAGTCTGGTGGCTGCACGGGCCCGCAACAGCGAGGAGCACGTCTTCGCTCGCGAGGCCGACTCGCTGCTCGCCGAGCTCCCGAACTCCCACCGGATCGTCACCTACAGCCGCCCGCTGCCGGGCGACGAGCCGGGACAGGCATTCGACGCCGTGGGGAGGCTCAGCATCGACACGCTCGCCGGCGCGCACATCCCAGCGGACGCCGAGTACTACCTGTGCGGGCCCGATGCCTTCATGCGAGCGTTCTCCGCCGCGCTCACCGCCGGCGGCGTCCCACCCGAGCGCGTCGCGACGGAGACGTTCGGCGCCACCTCGGCGGTCGCCCCCGGCGTGGTGCCCGGGGACCATCACGAGCCCCACCTGCCGCCAGGCGCACCCGGACCGGGTCCCACGGTCTCCTTCGCGCGCAGCAACCTCACGGTCGCCTGGGACCCGAGCTACGGCAGCCTGCTCGAGCTCGCGGAGGCCTGCGACGTCCCTGCCAGCTTCAGCTGCCGCACCGGTGTCTGCCACACCTGCGAAACCGGGCTGGTGAGCGGCGACATCGCCTACACGACCGAACCGCTCGAACCGCCCGGAGACGGCCGCGTCCTCGTCTGCTGCTCGCAGCCGGCGACTGAGGTCACGCTCGACCTGTGAGGGCGCCGTCCTGCGGCTCTAGCGAGGGATGAGCTGGACGATGGGGATGGTGCGGCCCGAGCGCTCGCACCGCCTGCGGTAGGCGGCGTACGCCGGGAAGACGCGGTCGGCGAGCTGCCACAGACGCGCGCGCTCGCTCCGATCGACGATCACCTCGGCGCGGAACGGCTGACCGCCGAGCGCCACCTCGGGATGGGCGCGGAGGTTGTGGAACCAGGCCGGATGCTCCGGCATGCCGAGCTTCGAGGCGATGATCGTCACACGGCTGCCGTCGTGGAAGTAGATCACTCCGTTACGCCGCAGCTGCCCGGTGCGCGCGCCCCGTGTCTCGAGCAGCGCGGTGGGGAGCAGCAGCCCCATTCCGAGCCGCCCCCCGCTGAGCCGGAGCAGAACCGGATCGACCCGCCACACCACCTGCCTCGAAACCCAGCCCATCGGGCGCGTGCCGGCGAGCCGCACGTACGCGCGGTAGACGACGCTCCGAGGTCTCCCCGGGTCCACGTATGGCAATTGGCGTGGCTGCATCTCCACTTAGGCGAGCAGTCGACCCATCCTGGCCGGTCATGGTTGCACCGGCCGGGGCCTCTTGCGCGATGCCACGCAGTTCCGGGATGATGCCTGCTTAGGGCAACGTAGCTCCGACAGGAAAGAGCGACATGACCGCTCCCGCACTGGCTCAGGGAGTGGGTGAAGGCGGCACCGCCCCGCCGGCCAACTTCGTTCGCTGGCTCATCGTCGGCATTGCCTGCGCCGCCGCGCTCGGCTCGTTCCAGCTGGCGTTCGCAAGCGATGAGCTGTCCGAGCGCGGGCTGCAGGCCGCGCTCCTCAACTGGATCACGCTGCCGTACATAGTCGCGGGCGTGATCGCCTGGTCGCGGCGGCCCGACAGCCGCTTCGGGCCGCTGATGGTGGGCGCGGGCTTCACGATGTTCCTGTCGAGCCTGCAGTGGTCGAGCGCCGGCCTGCCGTACACGGTCGGGCTGGCATTCGACCTGCTGCCCGCCGCGCTCCTCGTCCACCTGTTCCTGGCGTTCCCGACCGGCAGGCTCGAGGGGGAACCCGAGCGGGTGGTCGTGGCGGCGGGTTATGCGGCGGCGATAGGCGTCCAGCTCGCCAAGATGCTGCTCGGAGGCGCCGAGGCGAGGAACGTGCTCGCGCTGGTGCCGGGGTCCGGGGTGGTCCAGACGATGGAGGACGTCCAGTTGATCACGCTGAGCGCCGTGTGCCTGGCGGCCCTGGTCCTGCTCGCCGGCCGCAGGCGCGGCTCGGTCCGGCCGCTTCGGCCCCGGATCGCGCTCTTCGTCGACTCGTTCGCGCTCGGGCTCGTGGCGACAGCGGTGCTGCTGCTGGCCGGCGCCTTCGAGTGGCCCGAGTTCGAGACGATCCGGAGGGTCACGTTCGGGATCATCGGCGTCGCGCCGATTGCCTTCCTGGTCGGCCTCCTCAACGCGCACCTCTCCCACTCGACCCTCGGCGACCTGCTCGTGCGGTTGCGCGCGGACCCTGCTCCCGGCGATCTGCGCGAGGCCCTCGCCGACGCTCTTCGGGACGAGTCGCTGACCGTCGCGTACTGGCTGCCGGAGTTCGGCCGCTGGGTCGACGGGCAGGGCCGTCCGATCGAGCTGCCCGAACCCGATTCCGGCCGAGCCAGCACGCTCATCGACCGGGACGGAGAGCGCATGGCCGTGTTGATCCACGATGCCTCGCTGGCGGACGAGCCCCAGCTGCTGGACGGCGTCCGGGCGGCGGCCGCGATCGCGCTCGAGAACGGCCGGCTCCACGCGGAGCTCAACGCCCGCCTCGAAGAGCTGCGCGGATCGCGGCGGCGGGTGATCGAGGCCGGACAGCTCGAACGCCAGCGCCTCGAGCGCAACCTCCACGATGGTGCCCAGCAACGCCTGATCGCTCTCTCGCTCGAGCTGGGGCGGCTCGAGCAGCGGCTGGCAGACGATCCCGAGACGAAGACCCAGCTCGACCAGGCGCGTGCGGAGATAGCGCAGTCTCTGGAGGAGCTCCGCGCCGTTGCGCGTGGCATCCACCCGGCGGTGGTGACCGGCCACGGCCTGGCGGTCGCGCTCGAGTCGCTCACCGCTCGAGCCACCCTTCCCGTCCGGCTCACCGTCGAGCTGGATGGGCGTCTCCCCGAGCGGCTCGAGGTGGCCGCGTACTACGTCGTCAGCGAGAGCCTCACCAACATCGCCAAGCACTCCAGGGCCGCGTCCGCGACCGTGGACGTGGGCCGTACGCAGGGGCAGGTGGTGGTCGAGATCGTGGACGACGGTGTGGGCGGCGCCGACACCGAGCGCGGCTCGGGCCTCCGCGGCCTGGCCGACCGGGTGGAGGGTCTTGGCGGCCGGCTGCGCATCTGGACCCCGCGCGGTGGCGGCACGCGCGTGAGGGCGGAGATGCCGTGCGCGTAGCGATCGCCGAGGACAGCGTCCTGCTGCGCGAAGGGGTCGCGCGCGTGCTCGGCGAGGCCGGTTTCGACGTCATCGCCCAATGCGGGACTGCGGACGAGCTGCGGCTGAAGGTGGACAGCTACCCGGTGGACGTGGCGATCGTGGACATCCGGCTGCCGCCGACCCATAGCGACGAGGGGCTCGTCGCCGCCCTCGAGATCAGGGACCGCCACCCCGCGGTGGGAGTGCTCGTGCTGTCGCAGTACATGGAGCTCGGGCTGGCGATGAAGCTGCTGTCCGACTCGGCCGAGGGGGTCGGCTATCTGCTCAAGGACCGGATCGCCGACGTGAAGGAGTTCATTGCCGCGGTGCAGCGGGTCGCAGCCGGCGGCTCGGTCATCGACCCCATCATCGTCTCGACCCTGCTCGCCCGCCGCCGGAGCGACGATCCGCTCGCCACCCTGACGCCGCGCGAGCGGGAGGTCCTCGAGCTGATGGCCGGCGGCAGCTCCAACCAGGGGATCGCCGATGCGCTGGTGATCAGCGTCCGCGCCGTGGAGAAGTACGTGTCGAGCATCTTCGGAAAGCTCGGCCTCCCTTCCACGCGCAGCGAGTCGCGGCGCGTGCTCGCGGTGCTGCTGTTCCTGCGCTCCTGACGCGCGGATACACCAGAAAACCGGCCCCCGAAACCGCCAGTTTTCGCACTTACGCCCAGCGCCCCGGGACGGGAGGGTGGATGGATCACCCGACCCACGGGAGCGGAAATGAAGACGCGCGTGATCCAAGACGGACACGGTCCCAGCAACGGCGAGGGGCCCGGAAACGGCTCGCCCCCGCGACCCGCCCGGGTGAGGAACCTGGCGGCCCGCATGGGCCACTGGAGCGCCACCCACCGGAAGACCGCGATCTGGGGCTGGGTCGCCTTCGTGGTCGTGGCGGTGTTGATCGGCAGGGCGGTCAGCCCGCAACAGCTCCAGGGCCCCGACAACTTCTCGGGGGAGGCGGGTGCCGCCGAGACAGCGCTCTACCGCGCCGGCCTGAGGCCCAACACCGAGCACGTCTTCTTCCAGAGCAAGACGCTCACGATCCGCGACCCGCAGTACCGCGCCGCGATCCAGCAGGCCGATGCGGAGCTCTCCCGCACGCGCTACGTGCGGAACGTCGTGTCGCCGCTTGATGGCGGGGACGCCGCGGTCTCCGCGGACGGGCGCTCGGCACTCGTCGACTTCGACGTCACCGGAGACTCGCTCGAGGCTGCCAAGCGCCTCGGTCCGGCGGAGGACGTCGTCGCGGCGATCCAGGCCAAGCACCCCGAGCTCAGGGTCGACCAGTTCGGGGGCGTGAGCTCCCAGAAGGAGCTGAACGACACCTTCCAGTCCGATCTCGGCAAGGCCGAGATGCTCTCGCTCCCGATCACGCTCGTGATCCTGATCCTCGTGTTCGGCTCCGTCGTGGCCGCGCTCGTGCCGCTGCTGCTCGCGATCACCACGGTGGCCGCGGCGCTCGGGCTCGTGTCGCTCCCCAGCCAGCTCGCAGGCATCGACGGAAACCTCTCGTCCGTGATCCTGCTGATCGGACTGGCGGTCAGCGTCGACTACTCGCTGTTCTACCTGAAGCGCGAGCGTGAGGAGCGCGCCGCCGGGCGGGCGCCCCGCACGGCCCTCGAGGTGGCGGCCGCCACCTCCGGGCGAGCGGTGCTGATCTCGGGGCTCACGGTGATCGCCGCGATGGGCGGCATGTTCCTGAGCGGCGACAAGACCTTCATCTCGTTCGCCGAGGGAACGATCCTCGTGGTCGCGATCGCGATGATCGCGTCAGTCACCGTGCTTGCGGCTCTCCTGGCCTGGCTGGGCGACCGCATCGAGAAGGGCCGGATCCGGTTCCTCCGCCGCCGGCATGCCGAGCGGGAGTCCCGCTTCTGGTCCGCGATGGTGGGCCGTGTCATGCGGCGGCCCTGGGTGGCGATCGTCGTCGCCGGAGGCGCCCTGGTGGCGCTCGCCATCCCGGCGTTGGGCATGAACATCGTCACCGGCAGCGTGGACGACCTGCCGCAGAACCTCAAGGTGGTCAAGACCTACGACCGGCTGAAGGTTGCCTTCCCGAAGGAGGGAGTCACGGTGGACGTCGTGGTGCAGGCCGACAACGTGCGCAGCCCGCGCGTGGCCGCCGCGATCGCGCAGCTCAACCGTCAGGCCCACGGGAACAGGGACGTGCTGCCCGGGTCGGACGTGACGGTCAGCAGGGACGGAACGGTGGCACTGATCTCGATCCCGACCAGGGGGAACGGCAACGACGCGACCTCGACAGCCGTGCTCAACGACGTCCGGAATCGGATCATCCCCGGCACCGTCGGAAGGGTCGACGGGGTGAAGGCCGACGTCAGCGGCAACGCCGCCGCGTCGAAGGACTTCAGGGACCAGTTGCGCAACCGGCTCCCGCTGATCTTCGGGTTCGTGTTCGCGCTCGCGTTCCTGTTGCTGCTGTTCGCGTTCCGCTCGATCGTGATCCCCATCAAGGCGATCCTGCTCAACCTGCTCTCGGTCGGAGCGGCGTACGGAGTCCTGGTGCTGGTGTTCCAGGACGGGCACGGTGAGAGCCTCCTGGGCTTCAAGTCGAACGGAGGCGTCACCTCATGGCTGCCGCTGTTCCTGTTCGTGATCCTGTTCGGGCTGTCGATGGACTACCACGTGTTCATCCTGTCCCGCATTCGGGAGGCGTGGCAGAAGGGGGCGAGCACGTCGGAGGCCGTGCGCCACGGGATCTCGACCACGGCGGGGACAGTCACGAGCGCCGCCGTCGTGATGGTCTTCGTGTTCTCGGTCTTCGTCACCCTCAGCTTCCTCGACTTCAAGGAGATGGGAGTCGGGCTCGCCGTGGCGGTTCTGATTGACGCCACGATCGTCCGCGGCGTGCTGCTGCCGGCGTCGATGAAGGTGCTCGGCGACTGGAACTGGTACCTGCCGAAGTGGCTCGAGTGGCTGCCGCACGTCGGTACGGAGGGCGACCCCGGTCTGCCTCCGGAGCTCGAGCCTGAGCCGGCCGACCGCAGTGAAGAGCGCGAGGTCGCTGGGGCGCCGGCATGAGCACCACGACCGCTCAGCCGGCTGCACCCAGCCGGTCATCGCCGCCCTTCGGGGCCAAGCGGGTGCTCCTGCTTGTCTTCGGCAGCATCGCGGTCCTCGTCGCGCTCGCCCTCCTCGCGGGGGGCGGCGCGGCGGTCTGGGGCCTCGGACAGCGGGACGGTTCCGGTTACTTCAGCACCGGAACCCACCCCGTGTCGACCCCTTCGTACGCCCTCGTCTCCGACACGCTCGACATGGGCCCGGATCCCCAGGGCTGGCTCGGCGGAAGCTTCGCGACCGTTCGCATCCAGGCGAGCTCAGGACAGCCCGTGTTCATCGGTATCGCCCGCCCCAGCGACGTGGAGCGCTATCTCGCGCGCGTGCAGCACACGGAGATCACGGACCTCGACACGGACCCCTTCCGGCTCACGTCCCACCCCGTCGGCGGGACAGCGAGGCCGGCCCCGCCCGCCGCCCAGGGCTTCTGGCGCGTGCAGGCATCGGGGTCCGGGAGACAGACGATCAAATGGCCGCTCGAGAAGGGCAGCTGGTCGGCGGTCGCGATGAACGCCGACGGCTCGCGGGGCGTATCCGTGGCGCTGCGACTCGGTGCCCGGGTGCCCGCCCTGAGATGGGTCGCCATCGGCCTCTTCGCCGGCGGCGGACTGCTGCTGATCGTGGGCGGCGTCCTGATCTACCTGGGCGCGCGGAAGCCCGCACTCAGCCGCGAGTGAGGTTCGGCACGGGCAGGTTGCCCGAGACGCTGCCGAGGGTCGGCAGCGCGACGTAGGACGGATGCTGCGGATCGTGGAGCACCTTCACCACCCCGCCCAGCTCGTTCGCCAGCAGCGGCGCCGGCGGCGTCGCGTGGGGGAAGTCGCCGCCCTCGACGTCGACACGCAGGCTGTGGCCCTTGGCGATCACGGCGTTGGTGGGGAAGATCTCAACCTGCATCTCGAGCGGCTGGCCCGACGGGACGGGCAGCACGGAGTCGCGCGTGAACGGGTGCCAGGGCTGCAGGAGCTGGCCGTTCACATAGCGGCTGCGCGTGGGGTCGAGCTTGCGGAACGAGGCCGCCAGCCAGCCGTCCGTGAGCTCCGTCGAGGTGCCGTCCGGCGCGATGTCGGTCACTCGCACGGTGGCCACCGCATCCCGCGCCGTGGTGGAGACCCACAGGTCGGCCATGAGCGGGCCGTCGAAGCGCAGGTCGCTCGCCAGTGGCGGCGTGGTGAAGCTCGCGCCGCCGCTCGTGGCCTCATCTAGGCGGTCGTCCGTCGTGCATGGGATCTGCCCGGCGAGGCCGGCGGTCCATTGCGATGTGCTCTGCGTGCACACGCCCGTCACCGGGTTCTGAACGAACTGGTCGGGCGCCTCGGCCGTCGCCGGCGGCGAGGCGCTCAGCGTCTTGCCGCTGCGTAGGTACTCGCGCGTGGGCGCAAGCCGCGGGTCGGGCCAGTCGGCCTGGGTCTCGAAGCGGCTGTCTCCCCACGTCCATTGGGTGACCTTCGGGATCGAGCCGATCTGGGTGTCCATCCCCATGAGGTAGTGGTCGAACCAGCGCAGCTCGAGCTGCGACAGCGACTCGGGCACGCCATTCCCCGGCAGCCCCTGGCCCACCGAGGCGTCGACGTGCGTCCACGGCCCCACCAGGAGGCGCGTGTTCACGCGCTTCTTCAGACGCTCGTAGATGAGCGGCTCGCCACGCTGGAAGAGGTCGTGCAGCCCGCCGACGACGAACGTGGGCACGTTGACCTTGTCCACCACCTCGATCGGCGAGCGCGTCTTCCAGAACGGCCCGTCGTATGCCTCGTCGCCACCGGTGATGCCGCTCACCAGGGTGCTGAGCTGGAAGCCGGCCACCCCCGACGCGTGCCCGGCGAGCTCCGTCGACGGCTCGCACCAGGTCGGCCGGGTTGCCGTCGAGCGCGTACGTCGGCGGCACGAGGCTCGTGCCCGTCACGAGCCCCAGCCACAGCGGGATGAAGCCGGTGTTGATCTCTCCGCCCGAGTACGTGATGTCGCGGTAGCCGTCCGCCATCGGCACGACCGGGAAGATCGCCTTCAGGCCGGCCGGGTGCTGGGCCGCCGTCTGCAGCTGGTTGAGGCCCATGTAGGACGGTCCGAACAGACCCACCTTGCCGTCGCTCCACGACTGCGACGCCGCCCACTGCACCGTCTCGAAGCCGTCGCGCTGCTCGCGATCGTCGAACGACTGCCACTGGCCCTCCGAGCTGCCCGTGCCCCGCACGTCCACGATCACCACGACGTAGCCGCGCTGCGCGAAGTAGCTGGTGTCGCCGAACGCCGTGCTGCCGTCGACGACGTTCTTGTTGTAGGGCGTCTGCTCGACGAGCACCGGGTAGCGGCCGGGCTTGTCCGGGCGGATGACGTCCGAGTCGAGCTTCACGCCGTCGCTCATCGTGATCGGCACGTCCCGGTCGGTGACCGTCGCGAACTGAGCGGGCCGGTCGTACGTGGTCCAGCCGTCAGCGCGTGCGGCGGCCGGTATGAGCAGGACGGCGAACGTCGTCGCCGCGACAGCGATACGTCGAAGCATCTGATCCCCCTGCGGACGCTCCCTGAGACAGGAGCGGGGCAGCTTATGAAATTGAGAATCGGCGGGCGCCGGTACGCTGGCGTCGATGGCAGCGTCGCTCCTTCCCGCCCCCACCACGAACCCGGTCCGGCGGATCGCGTTCGACCTCGGCACCGAGCGCGCCGCGCGCTCGTCGGGGATTCCCGATGCCGCCGGGCAGGCTCAACTTCAGCCTGGCGTTCACACGCCGCTTCGGCATCAACCCGCTGCCGATCCTGCTCGACTCCTACGAGCGCTTCGGCCCGATGTTCACGCTACGCGTGCTGCACAGCCCCGTGGTGTTCATGCTCGGCCCGGAGGCCAACCACTTCGTCACCGTGTCGAACGCGTCGAAGTTCCGCTGGCGCGACGGCAGCATGGGCGACCTGATCCCGCTGCTCGGCGACGGTCTGCTGACGATCGACGGCCCCTACCACCGCCAGTCACGGAAGGTGATGCTGCCGTCCTTCCACCGCGAGCGGATCGCGCAGACGGCGGACACCATGGTCGAGGAGACCGCGCACGCGCTCGACTCCTGGACGGTCGGCCGGCAGGTCGACCTCTACCACTGGACCCGCGCCCTGGCCCTGCGGATCGCGATGCGCGCGCTGCTCGGCTTCGACGCCGACCGTGGCGAGGACCTCCATGCCGCCGAGGAGTTCGAGGAGGCGCTCGCCTTCTGGGGACGCGACTACCTGCTCCAGACGGTGCGCGGCCCGTTCTCGCCCTTCTCGCGGATGCAGCGGCACAAGCAGCGGCTCGACGCGCTCGTCTACGAGGAGATCGAGCGGCGCCGGGCGAGCGAGGAGCGCCGCGACGACCTGATGAGCGTCCTGCTCGAGGCCACGGACGACGCCGGCGAGCCGCTGTCCGACCGCGAGGTGCGCGACCACCTCGTCACCCTTCTGTTCGCCGGCCACGACACCACGACCTCGACGGTCGCGTTCCTCTTCCACGAGCTGCTGCGCGCACCCGACGCTCTCGCGAAGGTGACCGAGGAGGTGGACACCGTGCTGGCGGGGCGCCCGCCCGGGGCCGAGGATCTGATGGCGGGGATGCCCGAGCTCGAGGCCGTGATGGACGAAACGCTGCGCATGTACCCGCCGGCGTGGATCGGCCCGCGCAGGGCGGTGGAGAGCTTCGAGTTCGCGGGCGTGCCCTGCCCGTCGGGAATGCTTGTCAACTACTGCTCGTGGGCGAGCCACCGGCTGCCCGAGGTGTTCCCCGACCCGCACGCGTTCCGGCCGGAGCGCTTCACCCCCGAGCGCAAGGCCGCGCTGCCGAAGGGGGCATACGTGCCGTTCGGCGGCGGCTCGCGCACGTGCATCGGGATGCGCTTCGGCCAGCTCGAGATCAAGACGATCACCGCGCTCGTGTTGCAGCGCTACCGGCTCGAGCCGCCGATCAATTACGACCTCGACATCCGCATGATGCCCACGCTCAGCCCCAAGCGGGGGCTGCCGCTGCGGGTGGCCGAGGCGCGGGCGGCGTAGCGCTCACGCGCACGTAGAACCGGCCGGCGCCTCCGGGCCTGTCACATCGCGACCCCTCAGCCGGGTCATAGAGACAGACACCCGAAGAGCCCCCGATCAGGAACCCTGAAATGCAAGCCACTCCCGATAGCTCCTTCCTCGCAACCCGTCGCGGCAAACTCACGCTCGCGCTGCTGTGCGCCGTGGCGTTCCTCGACTTCGTCGACGCCTCGATCGTCAACATCGCGCTGCCCTCGATCAGGCGCGCGCTGCACTTCTCCGAGGACGACCTGCAGTGGGTGCCGAGCGCCTACCTGCTCACCTACGGTGGGTTCATGCTGCTCGGCGGCCGCGCCGCCGACCTGATCGGCCGCCGCCGCGTGCTGATCGCCGGCGTCGTGACGATCGGCGTCTCGTCGCTCGTCGGCGGCTTCGCCGGCAGCTCGGGCATGCTGGTCGGGGCTCGGCTCGCCCAGGGCCTCGGCGCGGCGATGACGCTTCCCGCCGCCCTCTCGATCCTCACCACCAGCTTCAAGGAGGGCCAGGAGCGCAACACCGCTCTCGGAGTCTGGGGCGGGATCGCCGCGCTGGCCTCGGCGATGGGCGTGCTGCTCGGCGGCCTGCTCACCGAGGGACCGGGCTGGCGCTGGGTGATGTTCGTCAACCCGATCGCCGTCGTGTTCGTCCTCGGCGGGATCCTCAAGGTGCTCCCCGGCGAGCGCGGTCGTGCGCGCCTCGAGAACTTCGACCTGCTCGGCGCCCTCTTCGCCACCGGCGGCATGCTGCTGCTCGTCTACGCGCTCGTGAAGGCGCCCACGGTCGGGTGGAGCAGCGGGCGCACGATCGGCGAGCTCGCCGGCGCCCTCGCGCTGCTGGCGGCCTTCGTGGTGAACGAGCTGCGCCACCGCAACCCGCTCGCGCCGCTCTCGATCTTCCGCATCAACGGGCTGGGCTTCTCCAACCTCACGCAGCTGATCGCGTTCGCGGGCTTCCTCGCAGTGTTCTTCTACCTCACGCTCTACATGCAGAACGTGCTCGGCTACTCCGCGATCCAGACCGGCGCCGCGTACCTGCCCCTGTGCTTCGCGATCGGCGTCGGCGCGGGCGTCTCATCCCAGCTCTTGTCCCGGCTCGGCACGCGGCCGGTGATCGTCGGCGGGGCGCTGATCGCCGCCGGCGGCATGTACTGGCTGTCGCGGATCCCGGTCCACGGGTCCTACCTGTCCGACCTCCTCCCGGGAATGCTCGTCCTGTCGATCGGCATCGCCCCCGTCTTCATCGGGGTCACCACGGCCGCCAACGCCGGCGTGCCGCCCGACAAGGCCGGGCTCGCCGCGTCACTGCTGAACGCCTCCCAGCAGGTTGGCGGCGCACTCGGGCTGGCGATCTTCACCGCGATCGCCACGAGCCGCACCAACCACCTGCTGGCCGCGCATGCCGCGCCCGCGCAGGCCCTAACGTCCGGCTTCCAGCGCGCGCTGCTCGTCGGCAGCTTCCTGATCCTCGCCGCCGCGGCCATCGCGCTGCGAGCGACCAACACGCGCGGCGAGGCGAACGAGGGCATTGCGGAGGCACTGCCGGGCCATGACTGGCAGGAGGAGCCCGAGGCGAGGGCGGCGTGATGAACGCCGCAGCGATGAAATCGGAGCAGATCTTGCGTCTTAACAAGCAGATGCCACGATCGAGATGAACAGGACCTGACCATGAGCACAACACCAAGGACCGAACTCCGCGAACTGGATCGCCGGAGAAACGACGGAATCGAAGTGACGTTGCTGTGGAACTCCCACACCGATCGCGTGTCGGTGGCAGTCAACGACGAACGCTCCGGCGAGGCCTTCGAGTTCGAGGTCGACTCGGCGGACGCGCTCGCCGCGTTCCACCATCCCTTCGCCTACGCGCAAGCTCCGCCGCTCGCGGCGTGACGCCATGACGGCCGCGGTTCGCTGGGCAGGCAGCAGGTGGCGACTGCAGCTGCTGCTCTACCTGTCCGCCTACTGGGCGTACAGCTCCACGCGCTGGATCGCCGCCGGCGAGGTCCCGAAGGCGACCGCGCACGCGCGCTGGATCGTCCGGCTCGAGCAGAGCCTGCACCTGAGCGTCGAGGGATCGGTGCAGCGCGCCCTCGACTCGGGTGCGCCGATCTGGGTCCTCAACCACCTCTACCTGGGCGCCCAGTTCGTGGTCGTGCCGGGCGTCCTGATCTGGCTGTACGCGCGCTCACCGGCGATCTACCGCGAGCTGCGGAACACCGTGCTCGCCACCTGGCTGATTGCGGTGCCGATCTATGCCCTCTTCCCGGTGGCGCCGCCGCGCCTCGCGGGAATCGGCATCGCCGACACGATCAGCGGCCAGTCCGGGACGAACCTCAACTCGCACGTCGCAACCAGCTTCTACAACCCCTTCGCGGCCGTTCCGAGCCTGCACGCCGGCTTCGCGTTCGCGGTGGGGATAGCGGTTGCCGCCGCGCTTCGCAGGCGCTGGGCCAAGGCGCTCGCCCTGCTCTGGGGCCCCGCGGTGACGCTCGCCGTCGTCGCCACCGGCAACCACTTCCTGTTCGACGTCGCCGCGGGGCTGCTCGTCACCGCCGCCGGCTTCCTCGCCGGACGCCTCGCCACACGGCTGCTCGAGCAGCGCGGGCATCCGCGTCGCCCCCGAGCTCAGCCCGCCACGCGCGCACGAGCAACTGGTGCCCCCTGTCCCGAGGCAGGCTGACCGGCGTAGGGAGCGCTACCATCGACGCCTGGGAGGACCGTCCTGCCTTCTGACGTCGAAACTCAGCGCCCCGGTGCGCGATCCGGCCGCCGTGATCTGCTCCGCACTGTTGCGGAGGGAACCGCAGGTGCGGTCGGAGACGAGTTCCTTCGCTGCCTGGTGCGTCACGTCGCGCTGGCGTTTGACGCGAAGTTCGCGTTCGTCGGAGAGGCCCGTGATCCCACCGGCGACCATGTGCGGGTGCTGAGCGGCTGGTACGAGGGCGACTGGATCGAGCCGTTCGAGTACGACACAGACGGGAAGCCCTGCGCCCTGGTCGTTGAGAGGTCGGTCGTCGAGTTCCCGGAGGCGCTGACGGAGCGTTTCCCCGAGGCGAAGCCGGCGATCGAGATGGGCCTCGAGAGCTACCTCGCGGTCTGCCTGCGCGCGGCCGACGGCACCCACCTGGGCCATGTGGGCGTGATGGACGCGGGGCCGATGGCGGCCGAGGATGACGACGTCGATGCGATGCGCATCTTCGCCTCGCGGGCCGCGGCCGAGCTCGAGCGCCGCCGGCAGGCGGACGCGTTGCGGCGTTCGCGCGCGCGTGTGATCGAGGCCGCCGATTCCGAGCGCCGCCGCGTGGGACGAGACCTGCACGACGGCGCGCAGCAGCGGCTCGCGGCGGTGGCGAATCTGCTCATCGTGGCGCAGCGCCGGCTGGACAGCGGCGATGAGGCGGTTGACGTGCTCCGTTTGGCGACCGACGAGCTCGAGGCGGCTCAGACCGAGGTGCGCGACCTCGCCCGCGGGCTGCACCCGGTGGCGCTGTCCGAGCGCGGTCTGCGCAGTGCGCTCGAGTCGCTGACGGTCGGGCACGACATACCGGTCGAGCTGGAGATCGCCGAGGGCGAGCTGCCCGCCGATGTCGAGCTCGCCGCGTACTTCATCGTCTGCGAGTCGCTCATGAACGCGCGCAAGTACGCCGCGGCGGACGCGGTCCGGGTCCGCGTCGCCCCGGTGGCGGACGGCCTCCTCGTGGAGGTCGTGGATGACGGCTCAGGCGGCGCCGAGCCGGAATCAGGGACTGGCCTGCGCGGGCTGGCCGACCGGGTCAACTCGCTGGGCGGCCACATCGAGGTCGACAGCCCGCCCGGCGCGGGAACCCGCGTCAGCGCCCGGCTGCCGCTGCGTCCCCCGGGCTAGCCGGCCCGGCGCCCCGCGCGCCGGCTACATCGAGATCGCTTCGTAGACGTCAACCGCGCCGCCGATCTCGAGGACCGGGCAGCCCTTCGCAAGCTCGACCGCCGCATCGAGACTGTCGGCCGACACGATCGAGTAGCCGCTCAGGCCACGCGAGCCGCCGTCGCTGACCGAGCCGCCCGGGCCGACCGTCTTCGCGGGGCCGGTCGCGGCGCCGCCGTCGACCACGGCCGAACCGAGGTCTCCGAACCACTGACCCCACCTCGCATACTGCGCGTTGCGCTCGGCCTCGTCGGTGGACACGCCCCGGCCGCCGCTGTACGCGAATACGTAATTGGCCATCTCTGCACCCCTTTCGGTCGCGGCCGGCGCGGATGCCGGCCCTTTGATCTCATGACGAACGGCCGGCGCCCAGACGGACACGGCGCTCGATAAGCCGCCGAGGTGTCCGTCTGGGCCGCTGCCGTTCGTCCAAGAGGGAAACCGGCAGCTCGAGAAGGGAGCGCAGATGCAGTACGTACTGCTGAACTACACGAAGGCGGGGACGGCCGAGGAAGGCCGGCCACGCGATCTGCACCCCGGTGTGGCCGCGGTACTGGAGCGGCCCGATGTGAGCGGCTGGATCCGTCTGCTCCCAGCCGAGTCGGCGACGACCCTCAGGCTCGAGTCGCGCAAGGTGCTCCTGAGCGACGGCCCCTTCGTCGACAGCAAGGAGTTCCTCGCCGGCCTGATCCTGATCGAGGCTGAGAACCTCGACGGCGCACTTGCCGTCGCAGCCGAGCTGCAGGAGCTCGACGTCACGGCGGCGATCGAGGTCCGTCCTGTGCTCGAGCAGGAGCTCGGGAGTGCTTGAGGTCCTCTTCCGCGATCAGTGGGGACGCGTGCTCGCCACGCTTGTCGGCGTCCTCGGCGACATCGAGCTCGCCGAGGACGCGGCACAGGAGGCCTTCGCGCTGGCCGCCGAGCGCTGGCCGCGCGACGGGCAGCCCGCGAACCCGACCGGTTGGCTGATTGCCACCGCTCGCAACCGCGCGATCGACCGCATCCGGCGCGAGCGGACGCTCGCGATCAAGACCGAGGCGCTGAAGCGGGAGCTGCGAGAGGGATCGGAGGAGACGATGGACGAGACGGCGGCCTTCCCGGACGAGCGGCTCGAGCTGATCTTCACCTGCTGCCACCCGGCGCTCGCACTCGACGCGCAGGTCGGACTCACCCTGCGCACGCTCGGCGGCCTCTCGACCGAGGAGATCGCGCGCGCCTTCCTCGTCCCGTTCGAGACCATGAGCAAGCGCCTGACCCGCGCCAAGCACAAGATCCGGGACGCCGCCATACCGTTTGCCGTCCCGGCCGACCACCTGCTGCCCGAGCGGCTCGACGCCGTGCTCGCGGTGGTCTACCTGATCTTCAACGAGGGCTGGGGCGGCGGGCGCGTGGACCTGTCGGCGGAGGCGATCCGCCTGGGCCGCTCCCTTGTCGAGCTGATGCCGGACGAGGCCGAAGCGCACGCCCTGCTCGCGCTCATGCTCATGAACCACGCGCGCACTGCCGCGCGTTTCCAGGGCGGCGAGATCGTCCTGCTCGACGACCAGGACAGGTCGCTATGGGACCAGCGCCAGATCGGCGAAGGCCGGGCACTGCTCGAACGCGCGTTCACCCTCCACGGGAGCGGCCCCTACGTCATCCAGGCAGCGATCGCCGAGCTCCACCTCCGGGTGCCACGCAACTGGGAGGAGATCGCGCTCCTCTACGAGAGGCTCGAGCACATCACCGGCTCGGCGGTCGTGACGATGAACCGCGCGATCGCCGTCGCCGAGCTCGAAGGACCCGAGGCGGGACTCGCCCTACTCGACCGACTCGAGCTCGATGACTACCGCTACTACCACTCGACACGCGCCGACCTGCTGCGACGGCTCGGCCGAACCGAGGAAGCGCGCGCCGCCTACACACGCGCCCTCGAGCAGACCCAGCCGGGGCCGGAGCAGCGGTTCCTCGAGAGCCGCCTGGCCGACCTCTCGGAATGAGGGCCGGACGCGGGTCGCCCCGCCCTACATAGACTCGCTCCATGCGCCAGGAGGTCCGCTTCTGTCAGGTGCCGGGCGGACGCGTGGCCTGCGCGACGGTGGGCGACGGGCCGCCGCTCGTGCTCGCCCCCTGGTGGATCAGCCACATCGAGCTCGACTGGGAGAGCCCTGACTTCCGCGCCTTCGTGGAGGCGCTCGCCCGGGACCGAACGGTGCTCCGCTATGACCCGCTCGGCACCGGCCTCTCGGACCGCACGCACGCCGAGCACGGCGGTCTCGACGCCGGGTTGGTCACGCTCGAGGCTGTGCTCGAAGGGATGGATGTGCCGCGCGCGGCGCTGCTTGGCATCTCGAGCGGAGCATGCCTGGCCGCCGCGCTGGCGGCACGCTCGCCGGAGCGCGTGGAGGCGCTCGTGCTGCTCGGGGGCTACGGGTCGGGGGCCAGGATCACGACCCCCGAGGTGCGCGACTCCATCCTCGGGGCCGTCCGTGCGCACTGGGGCCTCGGCTCCCGCCTGCTGGCGAACGTCTTCCTTCCCGAGGCCACTGCGGCGGAGCTCGAGGCGTTCGCGCGCTTTCAGCGCGAGGCGGCCTCGGCCGAGGCGGCCGCTGAGCATCTCGGCTTCGTCTACTCGGTGGACGTCCGGGAGGACCTGCCATGCGTGCAGGCTCCGACGCTCGTGCTGCACCGCCGCGACGACCGCGCGATCGCCTACGACCTCGGCCGCGAGCTGGCCGCCGCCGTGCCCGGCGCACGCCTGTTCACACTCGACGGGAGCCAGCACCTGCCGTGGCGAGGTGACGCCGCGGCGGCGGTCGCGGCGGTGGGCGAGTTCCTGGACGGCCGTCCCGCGCCTGCGCCCGAGCGGCGGCCGGCGGACGATGGGGCGGCCGTACTCACGGAGCGCGAGCTGGAGGTGCTCCGGCTCGTGGCGCGAGGGCTGAGCGACGGCGAGATTGCCGAACGCCTCGTCGTGAGCCCGCACACCGTCCACCGCCATGTGGCCAACGTGCGCGCCAAGCTGCGCGAGCCCTCGCGCGCCGCCGCCGTGGCCAGCGCCGCGCGGCAGGGCCTGCTCTGAAGATGGCCGGATCGGGCCATCGCTGATGGCCGGATCAAGCGAAGTCGAGGAGCCGGGCCGGGCGTTTAATCGCACCATGACAAACGAACGACCCACCTCATCTTTCTATG
The DNA here is from genome assembly GCA_963848495.1 of uncultured Thermoleophilaceae bacterium. Lineage (GTDB taxonomy): Bacteria > Actinomycetota > Thermoleophilia > Solirubrobacterales > Thermoleophilaceae > JAICJR01. The sequence continues at coordinate 1,969,559 of CAWKDV010000004.1, read as the reverse complement.
AACGATTCAGCGCCCTCATCTACGACCGGGTGGTCTGGCTCGGCGAACGGCGCGGCTTGGCCGGGCGCCGCCGGGACTTGCTCGCGGCCGCCCGAGGGCGCGTGCTCGAGGTCGGGGCCGGCACCGGGCTGAACGTGCCCCACTACCCGCCCGGAGTCGACGAGCTCGTGCTGAGCGAGCCGGTGGCGAGCATGGCCCGCCGCCTCGAGCGCCGCGCGGCCAGGCGCGAGGGGTCGCTGCCACGCGTGGTCGTGGCCCCGGCGGAGCGCCTGCCGTTCCCCGACGACGCCTTCGACACCGTCGTGTCCACGCTCGTCCTCTGCACGGTTCCCGAACCCGATCGCGCCCTCGCGGAGATCCGGCGCGTGCTGAAGCCGGGCGGCTCGCTCCTGTTCATCGAGCACGTGCGCTCGGACTCCGAGCCCTGGGGCCGCTGGCAGGACCGCCTTGCCCGCCCGTGGGCCGCGTTCGCGTCCGGCTGCCGCTGCAACCGCAACACCCTCGACCTGCTCGAGGAGAGCGGCATGCGCGTGGCCGACCTGAACCGGCGCAAGTGGAGCGGAATGCCGCGCGTCGTGCGCCCGCTGGCGATCGGCAGTGCAGAAGCGACGTAGCCTCTAACCGGCGGGCCGTCCTAGCATCAGTTCGTGGCGCGATGTGACCACAAGCTTTTGCACCACGGGGTAGCGACGGACGGGGGTTGCTGATGCGACAGGGCCCTTTCGCCGGTCGCTATCCCGCCGTGGCCGCGATGGTCATGCTCGCGCTGATCCCGTACCTCGCGCTCTCTGCGGCATTGGAGCCGCTGACGCCGATCATCGCCCGAGAGCTGCACACGAGCCTCCAGACGATGAGTCTCGGCTCGGGTCTGGCCAACGCCGCCTACGCGGTCGGCACCGTGCTGGCGGTCCAGTTCGCACAGCACCTGCCGCAGCGTCGGGTGATGGTCGCGTATGCAGCGTTGCTCGTGATCGGGTCGGTCCTCGCTGCGTCCGCGCAGAACGCCGGCATGTACATCACGGGGCATGTCATCCAGGGCCTCTGCACGAGCCTGCTCCTGATCGCCGCCGTGCCGCCGCTGGCCCTCGGCTACCCGACGAGCAAGCTGCGCACCACCGCGATGATCATGAACATGTGCATCTTCGGGGCGGTCGCGCTGGGTCCGGCGATCGGCGGCCTTCAGGCCGAGGCGAACGCCTGGCGGCCGCTGTTCTGGATCGTCGCTGCGGTCGCCGCGACGGCGCTGCTGCTGGCCTTGTTGACGTTCGAGGACGCGCCGCCGGCGGACCCCGACTCGCCCCGCGACCTGCCGGCGCTCGGCCTCGCGGCGGTGGGCTGCGTGGCCGCCTTCTTCGGCTCTTCGCAGTTGCTGACCCACCCGTTCATCAGTCCGGTGACGTTCCTCCCCCTCGCGGGTGGTCTGGCGGCGATCGTCATCCTGGTCGTCTACCAGTACAGGGCGAAGAACCCGCTGCTGACGGTTCGGGAGATGCTCGGCAGCACGATGCCGATCGCGGGCATCGTGGTGGCGCTGTTCGCCGCGGCGGCATCGGTGTCGGCCACCGCGCTCACCTCGAGTGCGCTCGCCGACCGATATGGACCGCTTCACCTGGGGCTGCTCTATGTGCCCGAGCTGGCCGGTGCGGTGATCACCGCGATCCTCCTGGGCGCATTGATCGTCAGGCGCGCCATCCACTATCTGCCATTGATCGGCATGGGATTTCTCGCGGCCGGGATCGCGATCTTCCTGATCGAGGTGCCTTCGAGTCAGGCGCTGACGCTCGTCGGCTCCTTCCTGACCGGGATCGGGCTCGGCGCGACGGTCGCACCGGCGCTGTTCGTCGCCGGCTTCTCGCTGCGTGCCCTCAACCTGCAGCGGGTGTTCGCAATCGTCGAGCTGTTCCGGGCAGTGGCCGCGTTCATGATCGCGCCGATCTTCGCCCACTTCGCGGCGACGGTCGGCGGCAGCCCGGATGCCGGCATCACGATCGCACTGTGGATCGGCCTCGGGCTCGCGATCGGCGGCGCCGCGCTCGGCGTCGCCATCTACGCGCTCGGAGGCGCGCGCCCGCAGACCCCCGACATCGATGGCTTCCTCGCGGCCCGGAACCCCGCCTGGTATTCGCCTCCCCTTCTGGCCCGGCTTCGCTTCTCCGCCGGTCGCGCACAGGCCGCCACCGAAGGGGTGGACTGACGTGGCGCCCGACGCTGCGCAGACCGAGGCGCAGAGCACGCCCACCGGCCCGGTCCTCTTCGCCTACGACGGCACGGAGCTCGCCGGATTCGCGATCGAGCAGGCCGGCGAGCAGCTTTCACCGAGCCGCGCTGCGCTGGTCGTCTGTGTTTGGCAGCCGGGCGATGTCGGATTCGTTCCTGCTGATGGCCGGCACCTCCACGCCGCCGCCGCCGACGAGGTCCGGGCGGCGGCCGAGCAGACCGCGGCCCACGGAGCAGTGCTCGCGGAAGCGGCGGGCTTCCTACCGCAGAGCCTTGCAGTTCAAGCTGCGCCGACCTGGCAGGGGATCGTCGACGTGGCCGAGGACCATGGGGCGAGCCTCATCGTCCTGGGCTCCCACCGCCGCACCGGACTGAAGGGCCACTTGCTGGGCAGCGTCGCAACCGCCACGGTGGCGCATTTCCCCGGCTCGGTCCTGATCGTGCACCGCCGAGCCTGACGCCCGCACTGCGGCAGAGGGCCAGGTACCCACCGGATGGGCGCGGCTTGTTTCGAACCAGCGAACTCTCGCCGGACGAGTGTCGGATGGCGGCAGCACCTGTCCCAGCGCGAGGCGATCGACCTGATGGCCGAACTGGTCCGGGTCGCGGCGGGAGACTAGTTATGTCCGACGGCCGACCCAGGCGCTAACAGGCGCTGCGTTCTCCGCCTCGCCGAGCACTGGCGTCAGGTGGGCGGGACGGGCGGGCGAGCTATCGAGCGAGATTTGGCTCGATGAGGTTCCGACCTTTAGTAGAGGCGAGCTCCTGCTGGTGGAATCCGCGGCTTCGTCGAGACCGCCCGTGTCGCCGCAGGGTTCGACCGCGGGGAGCGGCGGATCATGGTGTCGGTTCTCCATCTGCCCGGGGTTGGGCTACCCGAGCGCTGACCTGGTCGCGGCGAAGCGCGCCGCGCCAGGCGGTCAGCCCGCTCCGCCGGTCTTGATGTGGTCGATCACGCGGTGGAACTCCGCCGCGGGTGAGACGTCGATGTACTCGGAGTCCTCGAGCGCCTCCGGGGCGTGGCCCGGACCCCAGTAGAAGGCCTCGCCGGCCGGGTAGTCGCGCGGACCGTCAAAGGTGTGCATCCGCACACAGCCCTTGAGCATGTAGCCCCAGTGAGGGCAGGGACAGAGGTCGTTGGGCAACCCTCGCAGGGCGGGAGCGAGGTTGGTGCCGGCAGGCAGTCTGACGAAGCAGACCGTCATTCCACCGGCGTCGTGCAGGCGCAACTCGACGCCGTCGCCTTCGATCGCGACCGGCAGGTCCTCTCGCGGCAGCCGCTGCATCGGGTCCTCGTCGGCGGCGAGAGAGGCGACGCTTGGCCGAACGACCCGCCTGCCCTCCTTCACCCATGCGGTGAAGCCGCCGTCGAGGTGCGCCACGTCGCGGTAGCCGAGCTGGTGCAACGTGCATGCCCCGAGTGCCGAGCGTGAACCCGCGGCGCAGTACAGAATGATGCGCCGATCGCGCTCGAATCCCTCGCGGTAGAAAGGCGTGTCGGGGTCGGCATGGAACTCGAGCATGCCGCGCGGCGATCGCACGGCGCCGGGGATCACGCCTTCAGCGGTCTCGTCGGTCTCGCGTAGGTCCACCAGTAGAGGGTCGCGGCGCTCGAGCTCATCGGCAACATCTGCCGGGGTGAGGTTCTCTATTCCCGCCTTGGCGGCGGCCACCATTTGCATCGCTCCGGCCATGACAGTCCTTTCGTCGCTGACAGGAGCAGCGTGCTTCGCGGGCGTTCCCGAAACGTTCCTGATCAGGCCGGGTTCGCCGCAAGGGCTGCACAGCGCCTTTCGTCGAGAGGCTGCCCGTAGGCTCTGAAGCGCTCCGCCGCGGCGCGGAAATGTCCGGTTGCGACGTCGAGGCTCCCTGCAGCACTTGCGAGATGTCCCTTCGCCTCTTCGACCGAAGCGCGCCAAGCAGGCGGCAGGCTGATCACATCGACCAGGGTGTCCGCTCGCTCCACGTATCGCGCAGCGCGACCGAGATCCCCGCCGCGCGCCGATGCGATCGCGGCGGGGACCAGGAACGTGATGCTGCAGGTCGGGCATGTCTCCGAGGGGCCGCGAATGCCGGCCTCCGCCTCCTCGACCGCCGCCAGGGCGCGCTCGGCATTCGGCGCGGCGACCGCCCTCGTCCCATAGATGCGGTCGAGGATGTGATGGCCGGCGATCGACTCGCGAGCCCTGGCGAGTGCTTGGTCGAGCACTGCGTCCGCCTCGGCGAGGCGCCCGCGGTGGAGCGCGACCTCCGCGCGCCGCTGCAGCGAAAGCGCTTCGCCAGTCGGTGCCGGGATCGCAGCGTGGAGTCGCGCGCCGTCCGCGAGGTCACGATCGGCGTCGTCGAGGTTCCCGGCCATTAGGTGCGCTTCGCCCCGCAACGTCGTGGCGAACGCGATGCCGCGGCTGGCACCCAGCCGCTTCGCCTCGGCTCCGAGCGAATCCGCAAAGGCAATCACCTGGTCGTACGGGAGCGCCCCATGCAGCAACCGCTCCGTGACGCAGAGCTGGCCGTCGAAGACTCGGATCGCGAGCTCGGGCAGCTCGTGCGTCGCGAGGAGGTACTCGCGGAGTCGGTCGGGCAGCCGACCTGTCGCGTGGGCCGCGAGGGCCGCTGCCCACGACGCGTCGAGTATCGCGCCGCTCTCGCCCGTCTCGAGCGCCAAGCGGTACGCCTCCTCCGCCTTCTCAGCTGCGAGCTCAAGGTCGCCGTACCTGCCGATGGCAGCTGCGGCGCTGAGCGTGAGCGCTTCGTAGAGCAGACCTGTCACGCTGGTCGGCCTGGCGCCCTCGAGCGTTCTCAAGGCCGCGGCCGGATCGCCTGCCTTGATCTCTGCAAGCGCCTGCCTCGGCCGGATCTCATGCGCCGCCGGCTCGCCGACGGCTCGCGCCGCTTTGGCGTAAGCGTCTGGTGCTCGGCGGTCGCCGAGCGCCTCGAGCACCTCCGCGCGCAGGCAGAGAGCCTCGCCGTTCTCTGGTTCGTGCTCGAGCAACGGCTCGACGCTGGCCAGCGCGTCGGCGAACGCACCAACGCTGATGGCGTGGCGGGCGGCCGTGAGCAGCCACGGGACCGCCTCCCCGGAGCGCTCCCCATCGAGCCAGTGGCGCGCGATCAGCGCTGCTGGCGCGCCGCCCGCGGCAAGGCGGCGAGCGGCATCGCGATGCACCGCAATGCGCCGGTGGTGCGGCAGGCGCTCCACCAGCGCCTGGCGGACGAGCTCATGCCGGAAGCGGTAACGCGAGCCTACGACGACCAGCACGCCAGTGTCGAGAGCGACGTCGAGCAGCATCGACGCCTCTGACTCGGCCATGCCGGTGAGCGCAAGGACGCTGGAGAGGTCGAGCTCGTCTCTGGCCACCGCAAGCCGGGCGAGCATTCCGAGAGTGGCTTCATCGAGATCGAGAAAGCGGGCAGCGACGGCGTCCCAGACCGTCGGCGGTATCGCCGTTCCGACATCTCCGGCCGCCACTCGGCTCAGCTCGAGAATGAAAAAGGGGTTGCCCTCGGCCAGATCGAGGATCCGTTCGACCACGGTGGGCTCGAGCCTCGACGCGGCGCCTGCCGCCACCAGAGCTGCTGCGTCGTCTCGCTCGAGTGGCCCAAGCTCGATCTCGATCGCCCTGCCGCCGCGCACCAGGCTCGCGACATCGCGCGTCAGCGTTTCGCGGGCGGGCTCGGGCCGGTAGGAGAGCACCACGACGAACGCTTTCGAGCCGGCACAGGCGAGGTGATGCAAGACCTCCGCCGTGGCGTCATCTGCGACGTGAGCATCGTCAACCACGAGCATCGCCGCCGTTCCGGCGGCATCTCCACAGGCGTGCAATAGGCAACGGATCGCGCCAATCACCTGATGCCGCGTCAGCGGCCCGTCGAGCTTAGGCGCTGGGGCGGCTACCGAACTGATCTGAGCAAGCACTGCTCGCGTGTGCGCGGGGAGCCCGTCGAGTACAGATCGGTCGTTGCTGAGAAGCTCGTCGACAGCCACCTCGAGCGGCGCATACGGTCGGCCCCAGTCGGCGATGGCGACGCTGACGGCGAGCCAGCCCTCAGCCCGCGCCACGTCTCCCAGCCGTCGGCACAGCGCCGACTTGCCGACTCCGGCGGGCCCGCGGACCACGAGTGCACCAAGCTCAGCCCGCGCGGCCGCGCGCAGCGCCGCGGTGGCCCGCGCGAGCTCGACCTGGCGACCGACGAACTCGGGCTCCGCGGGGCCGAGGCCGGCGACGCACTCGCGGTACAGCCCTTCGGTCATTGGGTCAGGCAGCGCGCCGAGCTCGCGGGCCAGGCTCGTCTTGACCCGCCCGTACCAGCGGATCGCCTCGTGGCGGCGTCCGGCTGCCATCGCTGCTCTCATGAGCTCGCGGAAGGCGGGCTCGTCCGTCGGCTCGGCCTCGGTGAGGCGCTCCCACTCACCGCACCGCCGGAGCAGCTCGAGCCACCGCGAACGCAGCCACCGCCGGCGCTCCTGGTTCCAGTGCTCGTAGGGCGAGTCGGGTAGGAGGTCGCCCGTGTACGAGGCGGCCACACGGGCGCATGCAGCGGGGTCGTCCGCTCGCAACGCCTGCTCTGCGGACCGCTCAAACGCCTCCACGTCGGTCTTCAGATCGCGCGCGGGGAACAGACTGACTAGCCCCCCACGGAGGACCACGGCATCCGTGCTCCCAAGCGCTCGCCTCGTGTGGTGGGCCGCCTTCCGCAGATTCGCCGCACCGGCCTCGGGATCGAGGTGGGGCCAGAGTGCTTCGACCACCTGCTCGCGACTGAGCCGGCGGCCATCCGCGAGCGCAAGGAGCTGGACGAGCTCAGCGGAGCGCCGACCGGGCCAGCCTCCCGCCGCCAGATCCTCGGTCTCGCTGAGCACACGGAAGCGACCAAGCATCTCGATGCAGATCGCCCTTGCTGGGGCCTTCACGGTCATCCGTCCTGCTGCAGTCTGCCATCGGCTGACGGGGCCCTCAACCCTGGTCACGGCAGCGGTTGCGCTCTTCGAAGAAGCCGTAAGCGGGCGGGCGTGCTGACATTGGCCTGATTCTTGTCACATATGCGAGCTGCGCCCCCTCGCGGGACGAGGTGCGCGGTCTGGACGGCGGCCGGCTGGCTGACGAACTTGAAGCACCGCTGATGCTCGTGCACGCGATGCTCGCGTCCACGGGGCTTCCCGTGAGCATGGCCACAGAGACCGGGCGGCTCCAAACTCGAGCGATGGGGGAGGTCGCCGGCTACTTGCACAGGCGGCTCAACGCCTGTTGCACGACGCGCGCATGCACGTGGTGCTCAGTCCGCGGAGCGGGCCACTCGGCACCGGGGCTGAGGCGACCGCGACCAGGCGGAAGCGGAAGCGGCTCGGCACGTCAGACCGCCGAGCATGTCGGCGCGGCCTGGCCTGGAACGCAGCAGTCGTTCCAAATGAGCGCTCTCGTGCGGCGGGGCGCGACGTGTCTACTGCCCTGGTGTCCGCGCGATGCAGGTCGCTCGCGCGGTCGGGCGAGACGTTGGCGGCAGTCCCGGTGGCCGCTCGACACAGCTCTCTTCTCCGGGGCGGCTTGACTCGCGCCTACGGTCACTGGCACTCCGGTCGTAACGCCCCACCGCGCTGCGCTCGGCCGTCGCGACCTGCCGTTGAGAGCTTCCGTTTGCAGGCCCTCAAATCCGCATATGAATGGGGAATCAGTGGGACAAGGAATGGGACAACGGCCTGCATGCGAAAGCTCCCAGGCTTATACGCAGCGAAAACAAGTCCCAATATGCAGGCTATTCGTGCAATGGGCGCGGCTGGTTTCGAACCAGCGACCTCTCGCGTGTGAAGCGAGCGGGCCTAGCAGGTTGTACCTGCAAATCCCCCGTATTTGGTTCTCGGGCCCCCCTCGGTACGGCCGTGCATAGGGCGTGTTTGACAGATGATCTGTCTTTCAGGCGGCGCGGACTGCCTGCCGGCTAGGGATCCGTCGTGAGGTATGGATCGTCTTCGCCGCGAAGAGCGTGTCCTCGGGTTTGCTGATCGGCAGGGTCACGTAGCGCTGCAGCGCCCAAAGTCCGAGGCCATAGGCGATGCCGAATACCAGCGCCACCGCGCCGGGTGGGTCTTTTAGGATCCGCATCAAGGCCACGAACACGATCGCGACGAAGATCGCATTCATGATGTGCCCGCCGATGCCGAGCACGATCGACCCAACGTGATTTGCCGGATGATCGAAGTGGTTGAGTCCGCCGATATAGGCCCAAATCGCCAAGGGCGCATCCCAGACGGAATGCACCGGTGAGGCCCAGCCGTAGATCATCTCGACGCCAGCCATCATCACGCCCGCGGAGCGAACCAGCGAGCGCACCGAGCAGCAGCATTCGCTTGAACGCGCCGAGCGCGATTATTTGCTTTGTCATCGTCCTCCTCTTCGTTTTGGAGGCCCTGGACGTTCGCCGAGGATCCCGCCCGCTCAAGCCGCGTGGACTATCGGTCAATCGTCCGACGAGATTGCTGGGACCTCATCCGCCGGTCACCATGAACTGCCGTGACCTTCCTTTCGCGAAATACCTCCCGCGCGCCGACGGACGAGGATGCTGCGAGTCGGCTGCCTGTCCCGGGCCGCGCCCCGGAACTGGTCGGCGTCGACCCGTGGTTCAACACCCCAGACGGGGAGCCGCTGAGACTGGCGACCCTTCGGGATCGCGTCGTCCTGCTCGAGTTCTGGACCTTCGCGTGCGTGAACTGCCAGCGCACCCTCCCGTTCCTGCGTCAGATGCATGGTCGGTATCAACCTGAGTTCACAGTCGTCGGCGTCCACACTCCCGAATTCGGATTCGAGGGGTCCGTTCAAAACGTCGAGCATGCCGTGCGGGAGCAGGGCCTCAAATATCCCGTCGGAGTCGACAACGACTTCGTCGCTTGGAACGCATACGGAAACCGGTACTGGCCGACGATGTACCTGATCGATCGCGCCGGTCGAATTCGCTACACCCAGGTCGGTGAGGGAAACTACGGTCGTACCGAAGGTGCCATCCGCGCGTTGCTCGCCGAAGCCGTCGACCCAGCCGCCGACAGAGAAGCATCGTGATCGTGCTGGTTGCCGGTGCCCACGGCCGGCTCGGCAGCCGCGTCGTGGGCCTGCTGCTTCGCCGGGGACACCGCGTCAGGGGCCTTGTCCGCACGCCGGCCCAGGCAGCGGTACTGCAGGACGCCGGCGCCGAGACGGTGGTCGCCGACTTGAGCCAGGACGTCGAGTGGACGGCGGAAGGCTGCACCGCCGCCGTCTTCGCTGCCACCGCGCGCCACCGCTCCGAGCTGGGTTCGATCGACGCAGGCGGTGCTGCAAAGCTGGCGGAGGCGGCTGATCGCTACGACTTCAGGCACTTCGTGCTCTCCAGCGTTGTCGGCGCCGACCGGCCCCACCGGCGCAACGGCACCGCACGCGAGTTCCTCGCGGCCAAGCACCACGCGGAACGGCGGCTGGCAACACTCGAGCTGCCATGGACGATCCTGCGCTTCGGCCAGCTGACCGAGCATCCCGGCGACGGGCGAATCTCCACTGTGGTGCGCGCCGGCACTCCGGTCACGACGAGCCGCGACGTCGCGGCGCTCGCGATCGCGGACGCCCTCGAGCGGCCACACCTCGCTCGCCAGGTCGTGAATGTCCTCGATGGCGAACGGCGAGTCGCCGACGCCCTCGACGCGATCGAGCCGCTGCCCCTGCCCCCGCCCGTGTCGCCGCCCGCACGCGAGGCGGTGCCGCTAGGCGTGGCGCAGGCCGATAACCCACCCGACGACCCCAAGATGATCTTCCCCGACGCGTCGCCACTCGACGCTGACGTGGAGTGGGTGGGCGACGGCCCCGTCTCGCCAGAGCCGGTCGGCAACGAGGATCCCGCGCCAGGGATTCCCTGATAGGACAGCCGTATCGCCGAGCGGCAATGAGTCATCGCTAACTGCGCTGGCGGGCTGCAGACTGTGGTGGTGGTTGCGTCGCCAGCGCAGATCCGCCCTCCCCATCATCCCCGCTAAGGTCAGCTCATGCTCGGTCGCGAGGGGATCGACTTGGGCATCTGAGCGACCGGAGATTGACGCTGGATCCTTGGCCTGGCCGGCGGGGCAGGGCATCGCCTCCCCGGTGAGGAAGCTGCGAAAGCTGCTCAATCCGCCGGGCCCGGCATCGCGCCCTCGGCAAGCTTGATCCGTGTCCAGACGTTCATGTTGACGACAACGGCGACCATCTCGAGCATCTCCTCCGGGGTGAGTGCTCGGCGAGCGCGTCGTGGAAGCGCTGACACGCCGCGTGCTGATCGGTGGGGCGGCGCGGGTGAGCGCCTCGATGTAACGGAGCACCGCCTGCTCGGGGCCTCTGAGTGAAGCTCGGTCTCCCACCACGCGGTGAGGGTGCCGACCTTGGCCGGAAGGGCGCCTTATCCGGAGAGCGCTGGCGGCCGGCTGCGTCTGCGCTCGCTCAAGCGAAGCAGGACGATCGTTGCTTCGTAGAGGGCGAAGAGCGGCAGCGTCTCGAGTAGCGTGGTCACGGGGTCTGCGCCGGGCAAAAGCGCCCCGAGGACGGTGAGCCCAAGGATGGCGTAACGCCGATGGCGGCGCAACGTGGCCGAGCTGAGGATGCCCACCCGACCGAGGGCCAGCAGCAGGACGGGAATCTCGAACATCGCGCCAAGCGCGAGCATGGTCATGAGCTCGAAGCGGTAGTAGGCGCGCGCCTGAACCAGGACGTCGAAGGCGCCGTGATTGAACCCCTGTAGGAACCTCACGGCCGGCGGGAGGACCAGGAAGTAGGCGAACGCAACACCGGTAGCGAAGAGCGCGGGCGCGCACAGCAGGAGCGGCCGCACCGCGCGCCGCTCGGCGGGAGCGACCGCCGGGGAGATGAACGCCCACGCCTGGATCAGCAGGAACGGCAGGCCCAGGAGAAGCGCGAAGGCGAAGGCGACCGTGACCGAGGTGGAGAACGGCTCCCCCAGCCCGAGCGTCACCGGCGCGCGGGCGTCTGGGCGAGCGAGCGACTGGCTGGCGGCCGCTAGGGAGCGGGCGGCGTCAAGCGCGGCCCGCTGGTCGGCAGGGGCGAGGGACGAGGCGTGCGCGAGCCGGGTGAACGCGCTGGCGCTGCGCGCCAGCGCTTGGGGTAGCTCGCCGTGGGCACCCTCCGCCGCTGAGCTGGTTCTAAGCTGGGCCAACGGAACGTTGAGGACGTGCAGGAGCGAGCGGCTCTGCCACAAACAACCTGCGAACAGCACCGTCAGCACCGCGACGCTGAGCAGGAGCCGAGCTCGCAGCTCGCCGAGATGCTCCGTCAGCGTGAGGCGCTCGCCGTGATCGACGGCTCGTAGCGGAAACGCTTCCATTCGGATCGCGCCCTCCTTCGGCTAGGCGCCGGGCGTGTGATCGGGCTCGCGCGACGGCTGGATCGCGGCCTGCTCCTCGCTCCGTTCGGCCGTGGAGAGCGAGTCCTTGAAGCCGCGGATCGCCGAGCCAAGCCCGCGGCCTGCCTCGGGCAGTCGCTTGGGGCCGAGCACGATCAGCGCGACGACCAGGATGAGGAGGAGATGAGCGGGGCTGAGGATGCTCTCGATCATGGGTGGTCCTTGTGGTTCGGGTCTGTTGCTCGACCGTAACTGCGCCCTGGATCGGTTCAAGCACGCTGGGCGATTGCCCGGTAGGGCATGGCTATCGCTCCCTGTCTGCGGACGGCAAAGACGAGGGGCCCGCTTCAGCGAGCCCCTCGTCGTGCTCTCGCGGCGACGCTCGTTACTGACGCTGCGCGGCGTCCGCAGCCTCCGCGAGCGCCTTGACGCCCGCGAAGAAATCTGGCGACTGTCCGTTGAACAGCCCCATGGCGGTCAGGAACTTCGCCGCGCCGAGGGCAGCGCCCTCGGTGTTGGTGGGGCGGATGATCGAGCAGCTCGGGAACTTCCGATCGAGGAAGCTCGTTGGCTCGGGCAGGATCCGGTTGGGCTTGAACAGTGCCCCTCCCGCGTTCAGGTCGGGGAACGTGAGCCCGGTGGTGGGGTCGGTCAGCGGCGGAGCGTTCCCGGCCTTGTCCTGCCAGGTCTGGAAGTGCATCGTTTCCGTGGGGCCGATGCTGAGCAAGATGCGCAGCACCTCGGGGTTCGTCACTCGCTGCGCGAGGGAGGCGTAGAGGCTCGTGCCGCCCTGCTCGATCGTGCCGAAGTGGAAGCCGGCCGTGTTTGCGATCGCCTGCAGGTGCTTACGCGGTGTCAGATCGTCGTCGCTGCGCGGGATCGCCGGATGCTTTCCGACAGCCAGGTCGGGGACGGCCTGCGGCAGGGCGTCACCCAGGTCCGGATTGTTCGAGTCGCTGCGGTACCGCGTCCACCAACTGGTGTCGATGGTCAGCTCCATCAGGTTGGTCAAGCGGCCGATCTGGCGAGCGCCAGTCGCCTTGCTGCCCGGCACCGTGCGGAACTTGTCCAGGTTGATCGGATCCGCGCCGTTCGCCGCCAGATACGCGTTGATGAAGCTCGCGTGGCTCTGCTCGTCATCGGCGTTGTCGTGGATGTACTGGGGGATGTCCTTGTCCAGCACCGAGAGGGCTCTGGTGTAGGCCTTGTTCCCGGTTCCGCCCGGGCGTTCGCTGTCCTGGATCCCGCCCAGCTCGTTGTACTGCTCCCACAGGTCCGCCTCGAGCAGTTCGGCCGCGGCCAGGAACTGCAGAATGGCCACGTCCCCCTTCGTGAGCCCTCCGCCGGCGGACGCTGGCGGAGCGGTCAGCAAGCGGCTCGCGCCGATGGCGCCGGCTCCGACCGCGGCACCCTTCAGCAGGAACGAACGGCGGTCCGTCAGGCGCCAGGATTGTTCGACGTTTTCCACGGTCTTCTCCTTCGGGAGTTCGGGCGAGCGCCGGGCTGCGCCGCTCGCGGTAGTGACGGACTCCACGATGCCGCTGGCGGAGTCCGCCACAACAGCGGTGTGCTACCGCGCGATATGGCTGGCCGATCAGGCGGCGAGCGGTGGGAACTCGCGGAAGCGTTGCCCCTCGAAGCCGCCCCGCTCTAGTCCAGCCGACGGCCGACGACGAGATCGCCGGCCCGCCCCACGTTCAGTCGCCCGAATAGCGCTGCTCTTTCCAGGGATCGCCGTAGTTGTGGTAGCCGTAGCGCTCCCAGAAGCCGGGCTCGTCGTGGTCGTGGAGCTCGATTCCGCGCACCCATTTGGCGCTCTTCCAGAAGTACAGATGCGGGACGAGCAGCCGCGCGGGCCCGCCGTGCTCCGGCTCGAGCGGCTCGCCGTCGTACTCGTACGCGATCCACGCCTGGCCGCCGACGAGGTCGGCGAGCGGCACGTTCGTCGTGTAGCCGCCGTCGCAAAACGCGAGCACGAACTGCGCCTTCGGTTCGGCTTGTTTGAGCAGTGTGTCGAGCGAGACGCCGGTCCAGGTTGTGTCGAGTTTGGACCACTTGGTCACGCAGTGGATGTCAGCGGTGACCGACTCGGACGGGAGAGCGATGAACTCCTCCCACGACCAGGACGAAGGTCTTTGGACGTCCCCTCGGATCGTGAAGGTCCACTCGTCGAGCGGAGTGTGAGGCGTCGGGCCGGCGGACAGCACCGGGAAGTCCCGCGTGATGTATTGCCCGGGAGGCACCCGGTCGGCGTCGACCTCCGGGCGGCGCCCGTGAAAGCCTCGTGAGATTCGTGCCATTCGATTTCCTCCTTCAGGCCTTCTCGGCCGTGTGCGCTGCGGGAACGAAGATCGCGGCCCGGTCGACGGCCTCCGGCGCAAAGGCGTCGCGTACACGGAGGTGGTGGCGGCGCTGGACGATCAGAGTCGTCACGCCAGCGAGCCCGCCGACCGTAAGCGCGACTGAAAGCGAGCCTGAGACGAGCGTCTGGGCGATGAGGCCGGCGCACGCGCCGACTACGACGCCGTTCACGACGGCGACCATTCCCGCTGTCGTCAGCGCCAGCTGCCAGCCGCTCGGGGCAAGGCTCTCACGATGCAAGAGCGTTTCCGCGCGCGGACCCTTCACCGCGAGCACGTATGGCTCGAGCTCCGGGGCGAGCGCGAGATAGAAGCCGCGCAGACGGCCGATCCGCTGCGCGTAGGCGACGTCCTCCATCGACGATTGCACCAGGCGCTGGAACGTCACCGTGCCCACGAACGCCAGCGCGGGCAGCAAGATCAGCGCAAACGCGTGGAACGCCGTACCCAGGCGGGACATCTGGCCGATGAAGGCCAGCGCGATGAGGTTGCTGGAGAGCGCGGCGAGGTAGACACTCGCGCGGCCGTTCGCCTCGGACACAGTGACCGCTCGCGCGGTTTGCAGGTTGAAGTGCTCCGTGGTGGCAAAAGTGACGGCGGGCCCCAGACGGTCCGGCACTACGGAGTCATCGATGGGCTGGATGTGGTCGGGACGAGCCACCGCGACAGAGGATCGCTCCGTCTCACGCAGCCGCAAGAGGAACGGACGATCGCTCGATAGCGATACGGCGCGCTCGTGCATCTTGCACCGCGGCGGTCAGCGTGTCCACGTCGTAGGCGCCACCGCGCCTCTTCCCGTTGATGAAGAAGCTGGGTGTGCCGGCCACACCACTCGTGTCTGCGCTCGCAACGTCTTCCTCGACCCGCCCGGCATACCGACGCCGCCGAAGCTCGTCCGAGAAGCGGTCGATGTCGAGCCCTAAGGCTTCGGCATGGGCACCAAGATCGCCGGGCGTGAGTTCGTCTTGGTGGTCGAGCAGCCGGTCGTGCATCTCCCAAAAAGCACCCTGAGCGCTGGCCGCCTCCGCTGCCTCGGCCGCCAGCTGGGCGTCCGGGTGCACGTCGTTCAACGGCAGGTGCCGCCAGACGTAGCGCAGGTCGTCGCCGAACGAGACCAGCAGCTCGCGGACGACTACCTCGGCCTGGCCGCAGTACGGGCACTGGTAGTCCCCGTACTCCACCAGCGTCACGGGTGCGTCTTGGGCGCCCCGGATGTGGTCGCGCGCCGGGTCGACGTCGTCGGAGAGGTCCGGGATGTCATCGATCGTGCCCGCGATCTGGCGCGCCCGCGTGGATTCAGGCAAATGCGCGATCAGACGGAATGCAGCCCAGCTGCCGACGGCCGCCAGCACCGCGGCGGAAAGCACTCCGAGCTTGGCTTCCTCGAGCTCCCTCCCCTGGAAGGCCAGGCTCGAGATGAGCAGGGAGACGGTGAAGCCGATGCCGGCCACGATGCCTCCACCGGCGATCACCGGCCAGCTGAGCGCACGCCGCCCGAATCGCAGTCGCAGGGCGAGCGTGGCGGAAGCCAGGATTCCGAGCGGCTTCCCCACGACGTAGCCCGCCACGATGCCGAGCGTGATCGGGGATGTGAACGCCCGGCTGAGCAGCGACCCGTTCAGATGGATGCCGGCGTTGGCGAGCGCGAACAGCGGCACGATCACGAAGCTCGTCCAGGGATGGAGCGCGTGCTGAAGACGCTCGTTGGCTGAGATCGCGGACGCGACGCCGCGTCGGGCCGAGCGGGCCAGCTCAGGAGTGGGCTGCTCGCGGAACGAGCGCGTAAGTTCCACGACGCGCTCGAGCTCGGCGCGCTGCGGAGGGTAGGCGCCTGTGACCAGTCCGACAATGAGCCCGGCGATCACGGGATCGATCCGCGCCTCGTACAGAGCCAGCCAAAAAGCCACGCCCACGGCGGCGGCGGCCTTGGCACGCCACGCGTGGGGCGCATAGCGAAGCGCCATGAGGCCTCCGAAGAGAGCGGTCGCGACTATTAGCGGGACCGCCGATATGTTGCTCGTGTACACGGTGGCGATCACGATCAGAGCGACGAGATCGTCGACCACCGCCAGCGTCAGTAGCCGCACCCTCAGGCGCGTGCCGCCGGGCGCCACCAATGCAAGGAGACCCAGGGCAAACGCCGTGTCGGTGGACATTGCAGCTCCCCAGCCATGTCCTCCTGCGCGACCGAGATTGAAAGCCAGGTAGATGGCTACCGGCAGAGCCATGCCGCCCAGTGCTGCCACCAGCGGGACCGGCACGTTCCGCAAGTCGCGCATCTGCCCTATCGCGAGCTCGCGCTTGGCCTCGAGCCCGACGACGAGGAAGAAGAACGTCATCAGCCCCTCGTTCACCCAGTGACGCAGGTCGAGCGCGATACCGGAGTTGCCGAGGTGGATCGAAAGCCTGGTCGTCCAAACCGATTCGTAGGAGTGCGGCCAGGGTGAGTTCGCCCATGCGAGTGCCGCGACGGTGGCGCAGAGCAGCACTACCGCCCCGCCGGTTTCGGCCGTCAGGAAGTCCCGCAGCGGCGCCGCGACGTTGCGAGCCCACAGCGTGCGGTCGCTGAAACTGCTGCGATTCCTGCTCCGGTCAGCCACTCAGGCTCGTACACAGCTCTCTTCTGCAAGGTCGAGCTGGAAGGTCGGTACGGCCACGGACACCCGCGTTACGATGTCGGCGTACACCTGCGCGGCGCACTCCTCTCGATCCAGCGCGGCCCGATAGGCAGAGAAGGCCAACGGGCAATCGGCCAGGGGTGCGCTTGTCCAGCGCGCGTACGCGTCCCAGACGGACGTGCACTCCTCTCGCCAGTCGATGTACGCGTCGAGCGCTTCGTCAACCAGTCGCTTGTCGATTAGTTCGTTCATCCGTGTCTCCTTTTGTGTGTCGAGCTGCTCACGCGGCCGCAGCGACCGGACTTCCGGAGGCCGTGACCGTGCGCGGTTGCGGGACGGCGCGCAGGAAGGCAACCGTGGGCATGTGTTCTGTGTCACGGCGCGTAACGACCGCCGTTGCGAAGCTCGGCGCGTCCCCGCCCAACGGCAGGAAGCGGACGCCTGGGGCGGCGTAGCGCTCTGCCACAGACTCGGGAAGCAGCGCCATCCCGGTCCCCGACGCGATCGCGAGCAGGACCCGCTCGATCTGCGCGTCCGGCATCTCCACGAGCGTCGGCGATAGGCCGGCGTCGTGGCAGGTCGCGACGACAGCGTCATAGAAGGGACGATTGGCCTCGCGCGGCAGCATCACGATCCGATCGGGCGCCACCTGCTCCAGGCAGATTTCCGACTTCACGGCGTGGTTGTGGATCACCGGCAGCGCGGCCAGCGCGCGCTGTTCGCCGAGCGCCGTTATCCGGAGTCCGGCAGTCGGCGCCGGGAGCGGCACGATCGCGGCGTCGAGCCGCTCCGCACGGACCGCCTCGATCAGTTCAGCTCGGGACCCGTGTTCCAGGGTGGTTTCCAGCCGCGGCATCGACGTTGCGAGGCGCTGCAACGTTCGCGGCACGCTCGCCGGCAGAGAGGCAGGCATGTAGCCGATGCGCAGCGAGCTCGTGACGCGGTCGCGTGCGTTGCGGGCAGCCGCCTGGGCCGTTTGCGCCTGCTCGAGCACCCGGCGCGCTTCCGTGAGGAATGCGGCTCCGGCGGGGGTCAGTGAGACGCTCCGCTGGGTGCGGTTCAGAAGCCGCACTCCCAGCTCCTCCTCGAGCTTGCGAACCTGCTCGCTGACCGCGGGCTGGGCGACATGCAGCCGCTCCGCCGCCCGGCGGAAATGCAACTCCTCCGCAACTGCCACGAAGTACCTGAGGTGTCGAAGTTCCATGTTGTGTCATCCCCTTCAGTAGGTGCGACCAGCCTGCGCTACGGGCGGCGCGGTCGCATCCGAGTGGCCCTAGTCGAACTCCCTAGCCGGGTCCCCGGGAAGCGCCAGGGGGAGCTGGGTGCGCGAGCGGATGTTGAGCTTGCTGAAGACCTTGTGAAGGTGGTATTCGACCGTGCGCGCACTGATGAACAGGCGGGCGCCGATCTCGGGGTTTGAGAGGCCGTCACGGGCGAGGCGTGCGACCTGGGCCTCTTGGGCGGTGAGGTCTTCCCGGGTCTCGACGGTGCGTTTGCGGGCACGCTCGCCAGTGGCGAGCAGCTCGCGCGCGGCGCGCCCGGCAAATGCCTCGAGACCCATCGCGGTGAACATCTCGTGTGCCGTGCGCAGCTGCTCACGCGCGTCGACGCGCCGGCGCTCGCGGCGCAGCCATTCGCCATAGACGAGGTGGGCGCGCCCGAGCTCGACGCGCACATGGGTCCGGCCGAGTCGCTCTATCGCCTCGCGGTAAAGCCGCTCGGCGGCATCGCCCTTGCTCAGCAGCGCGCGCGAGCGCGCCTCGATTCCCAGCGCCCAGTCGGTGCCGCTTGCGCGCGTGATCTCCGACAGGCGCTCGAGTGCGGCGGCGGCGCGCTCCACGTTTCCGCTCCGGACGGCGGCGACGATCAGCTCGACGAGGCCCCAGTTGAAGACGGCCAGGTCCTCGGGATGCCCACTGGCCAGCTCGGCCGCGGCCAGCGCTTCCTCGTAGCGACCGAGCCCGTTGTAGAGCACCGCACGCGCCCACTGGGTGACGGTCACGCCGAGCCCCTCGCCTCGTGACACCGCCTCCTTGTCGATGGCCTCGATCAGCTTCGACGCCTCCGCTTCACGGCCACGCCAGGCCGCGAGCACCAGGGGACCGTATGGGGGGCTGTGGCTGCCGGTCGCCTCCGTGGCCGCGTGCATGTCCTCGATCAGCGACGCGCCCGCTGCCAGCTCACCCGCAAAGGCGTGGACGGAGATGCGTTGACTGAGGGCCAGTGGGAGCACCGTCAGCGCGCCGGCTTCGCGCGCGCGCTTCAGGTGGCGGATCGCGAGCCCCTCCCAGATGTCGTCGTCCCACAAATCGACGGCCGCACGGCAGGCGAGCCACAGCTCGCGAAGCTCTTCCTCGCTCGCGTTGTCCTCGCCCACAAACGCGTTCAGCGCTCGCCTGACGACTGGCGCGCCGGCCGCATAGCCAGCTGTGAATCGCGTCGCCAAACCATCGAGGAGGAGGTCTGAGGTGCGCGGAGGCTGCGGGGCCGGTGGTCCCGCGAGCGCGGCGTGTGCGACCTCGACCACACCGCCGCGGAGCGCCCGCCGACCGAAGGTCGCCGCGGACAGTCCGTCCAGATAGGTCTCGCGCGCCAGCCGGGCATCCAGCTGCTCGAGCCGCTCGGCGGCGGCCAGCAGCATTGGGGGAGCGTCATTGCCGCGGTTCTGTGATTGCTCGATATGGGCGCGCAGAAGGTCGATCCGGGCGCGCCCAAGTTCGTCCAGCGGCCCGGCGTCCGCGACCGCCAGGAGCCTAAGCGCCGTGCCGGGTGTGCCCGCGAGGTGCTTCGCCTGCGCCGCGGCCAGCGCTCGCCGCGCCCGCAAGCTTGGGTCGACTGTCAAGGCGACGGCTCGTTCGAGGAACGCGGCCGATGCCGCCAGG
This sequence comes from uncultured Thermoleophilaceae bacterium, assembly GCA_963848495.1. Classification (GTDB taxonomy): domain Bacteria; phylum Actinomycetota; class Thermoleophilia; order Solirubrobacterales; family Thermoleophilaceae; genus JAICJR01. The sequence continues at coordinate 1,950,134 of CAWKDV010000004.1, read as the reverse complement.
CCGCCACGCAACTGTGCCCGGCCGGCCCAGCGCTCGAGCTCCGCGGCGACTTCCTCGTCAGGGCCCGGCGCAGCTTGCGCGCGGTGCCAAGCGCGGCGGTCGGGATCGAGCTCCGGATCGGTCACCGCCGCCAGCGCTCGGTGCGCCTCTTGCCGGGCGCCTGACGACGCGGCCCGGTAGACCGCCGAGCGCAACAGCGGATGGCGAAAGCGGACTCGAGGGGCGAGTTCGAGCAAGCCCGCCGCCGTGGCAGGCTCCACCGCTTCCCCTGTGATCGCGAGTCGCTCGGCTGCGCGCCACAACAGCGCCGGGTCGCCGATCGGCTCAGCCGCCGCCACCAGCAGCAGCAGCCGGGTTTCCTCCGGCAGGTCCTCGAGCCGCCGGAGGAACCTCTCCTCGATCCGGCTTGAAAACGGCAGGGCGTTCGGGAGTCCAAAGCCGCCGGCGAGCTGCTCGGGCGGGAGCCCGCGGGGCAGCTCGAGCAGCGCGAGCGGGTTGCCGCGCGTCTCGGCGACGATCCGCTCGCGCACGTGTGCATCCATCCGCCCGCCTACGACCGAGCTCAGGAGGTCGCGTGCGTCATCGCTGTCCAGACCCTGAACCAGCAGCTCCGGCAGCCCGCCGAAGTCATCGCTCGGCTGGCGGCTGGCAACGAGGATGGCGACGGACTCAGCCGACAGCCGGCGCGCCACGAATGCCAGCGCCTGCGCAGACTCGCGATCCAACCACTGCGCATCGTCGACCACGCAGAGAAGCGGGCGCTCCTCGGCCGCCTCCGAAACCAGGCTCAGCACCGCCAGGCCGACGAGAAAACGGTCCGCCGGAGACCCCGTGCTCAGCCCGAAGACGGCCTCGAGGGCGTCGCGCTGGGGGGCTGGAAGGCGCGCCAGCCGATCGAGCATGGGTACGCACAGCTGATGCAGCCCTGCGAACGGGAGCTCCATCTCCGATTCGACCGCGGCGGCCCGCACAACGCTGAGGTCGGACGCCGAGTCGATCGCGTACTCCAGCAGTGCCGTCTTGCCGATGCCCGGCTTCCCACGCACCACCAGCGCACCGCTCTGGCCGACACGGACGCCTTCGAGCAGATGGTCGAGCGTTTCGCACTCGGTGCGGCGGCCGCGAAGTGTCTTGAGCCCGCGACCGACTGGCTGCTCATGTACCTCGGCGAGCTTCGGCATCCTTAGGACGGGGGCGCTGAAGACGCGCTCTGTCTCAGTGGAGGGCCATGTGATGCTCCGATTCGCCATGTGGATCTCAGCTCACCAGTCGCAGGTGTGCGCGGCGCGGTGATCGCTCGAGCACCATCCGGGTCGCTGCGCGCGCGTCGGCGATCAGACGGTGGGAGTGCTCGAAGCTCGTCGGCTGTACGCACCCCGCGTTCGGGGCCGGGAGCAAGATCAGCTCCGCCTCTGTCGAGTACCTGCCGATGTCGGCCCCGAGTCGGCAACCCACGAGAAGATGCAGCCCCTGGATGGCCGCGTCGAGCGCGCCGGTCGGGACGCGGGCGGTTCGACTGTGAGGCTCCTGCGTCGGCAGTACATAGATGCGCTCGGCGCCGAGCTCGACGGCGTGGGAGATCGGCGTGTTGTTGACCATGCCTCCATCGATCAACCGCTGTTCACCGATCGCGACCGGGGGGAATATCCCTGGGATCGACGCAGACGCGGCGATGGCGTCGACTGCGGAGCCCGTCGAAAGGCGCACCTCGCGCCCCTCGAGCAAGTCGAACGCGACCAGATGGAGCGGGATCGCCGCATCGGCGAGGTCCCCAAACTCGACGTGCCTGCGGATCAACCGCCGTAGCTCGCGGTCCGGCACGAGGTGGTCCCGTCGACCACAAACGCCGCCGACCAGTGCACTCATGCTGACCGGAAAGACGTCCTCCCGCTGCAGGCTGCGCCACACTCGGCCTAGCTCCCTCGCTGTCTGGGCGGACTGGGGCCGCGATGCGACGAATGCAGCGTTGAGCGCGCCGACAGAGGTGCCGACCAGAAAATCGGGCGTGACGCCCCGCTCGTAGAGCGCCTCGAGCATCCCAACCTGGAGTGCGCCGAGGCTCGCGCCGCCCGAAAGAACGAACGCGGTGCGCGGGCTCGGGGAGCCTGGATCAACGCCAGCTCGGCCAACGCGCTCGCGGCGACCCATTGTGTCGAGCTCAACGAACATCGAGCCACCCGACCTCGGCACAACGGAAAGAAGAGAGCTCGTCGGACGTGGTATGTGCGAGCGTTTCCCGCCCCTCGCGTTGCAGCGCGCGTAGGTAGTCAAGGTGCGCCGCCCACGAGCGGTCGTATGAGAGGCCGTCCGCCAGCTCTGCCGTGTCGGCGTGAGCGTCAAGCAGTTCGTACGCGAGTAAGGCCAGGCCGGCCGCTGCCTCCGCGTCGGGTTGGTGATCGCCGCTCGCAGTTGTCTCGCGGGCCGGGTGAACGGCCTGAGGCTCGGAGTAAGCGCGAAGTACGGCCGCGCCAAGCCGCAGACAGATCAGGGCCTCGCCGGCGCAGACCGCAGCGTGCAGCTTCATAGCGGTTGACGCGCGCAGTCTCATGCGGCGAGCACGGATCCTTCCGACGCGATCGGCGGGCTGAGGTGGCGAAGTTCCATGGTCTGCGGTCCGGCGTTCATGCCGGCGCAGCATCGCCTACAGGACTCTCCTTGTCTGCAAGGCCAGCGCCCAAACTGGGGCTGCGGCGAGCCCCCAATCTTCGTCTTCACGCTAGCCGGAGCGAGGCTGCCTTGTAGTTCCTTTTGGGGGCTAGCACCAATGGTGCTGCGCGGCCGTTTTTGCAATCGTGCAGACCTTATGGGTATGCGTTGCCTGATCGTCGACGACAACACGAGCTTCCGAGAGGAAATGCGCGGTCTGCTCGCCGAACAGGGCCTCGATGTCGTCGGCGGAGCCGGGTCCGCGGCCGATGCGCATCGGCAGATCGGCGAGCTGCGGCCAGACGTCGCGCTGATCGACATCGACCTCGGTGGCGAAAGCGGGCTCGAGCTGGCACGCCAGCTGCGCGCGCAGCCGGGTCAGGGTGCGGTCGCCCACCTGATCCTGATCTCGACTCACGATGAAGCCGAGTACGCCGACCTGATCGAGGCGAGTTCGGCCATCGGGTTTGTGGCGAAGATCGAGCTGTCGGCCGCAACGATCCGACAGATGCTCGCCGCCATCGACGGCGATACTGCCGACGAGTCCTAGCTGGTCTGATGAGTGTCGAGGAACGCGACCACCGCGAGCACCCGGCGGTGGTCATCGTCGGTCTCGGGCAGGCGGAGCTTCATCAGGATGCTGTGCACGTGCTTCTCAACCGTCCCCTCCGTGATCCAGAGGCGCCGGCCGATGCCGGCATTGGAGCGCCCCTCGGCCATCAGCGCGAGCACGTCGCGTTCGCGACGGGTGAGCTCCTCGAGCGGATCCTCGACATCCCGCGCTGCCACGAGTTCCTGAACCAGAGCGGGGTCGAGGACCGATCCGCCACGACTCACTCGTCCTACGGCGTCGAGGAACTCGTCGACGTCGGCAACGCGACTCTTGAGCAAGTAGCCGGTGCGGCGCCCGCTCGCAAGCAACGTCATCGCGTGCTCCACCTCCACGTGTGCCGAGAGGATCAGGAGCGCCGTCTCCGGGAATTGCTCGCGGATCGCCTGGGCTGCCTCGAGACCCTCCGTCCGATGGGCGGGAGGCATGCGGATATCGACGACCGCGAGAGCGGGCTGCTGCTCGCCCACCAGACGCATCAGTTCAGACCCGTCACCCGCCTGGCCAACTACCTCGTACCCGCCCCTCTCGAGCAGGCTCGCGAGGCCCTCGCGCATCAACACGTCATCGTCGGCGACGATGACTCGCGTACCCCTCGGATCGACGTCGCTCACGGCGAGAGTATCCCGCAGCACGATCGGCGGAACTAGGCTGAGGCGCTGGGGAAGGCGAACTGCCTACTACCGTCAGAGCGCCGACACGGTCGCCGCCCTGAAGGTGGGCCGCAGGTGTATGGTGGCTTGGGCTATGCCCTCGCCGTGGGTGGCTGTCGAAGTGGGAACCGACCTGCTCGCGCGTGCTCGGCAGATTCAACGGAGCTGGGACCGTCTACTCGGCGGGGGCGCCCACGGCCCTGAGCTTCCCCCCACAGGCGACGGCGGGAATGCGGCCGATGATCGTCGAGTCGTGGCGCCGCGCGGTTGCGAGGGGCCTCGATCCGATCGACTTGTTGGCTCCCATCGAGGCGGAGGAGCCCGAGGTGCGGGAGCGCTGGCTCGAGCATCCACTCGGCTCGGCTGCGCACGTACTCGCCGCAAAACTCAGAGCCGTTGCCGAGGAGACGCACAGCCTCGTAGTCGTGACCGATGCCTCGGGGCTCCTCTTGCACCTCGATGGCGCCGACTGGCTGAAGGACCGCGCTCGCGAAATGAATCTGCTTGAGAGCGCACGGTATAGCGAAACGACCGACGGCACCGAACGCTATCGGGACTGCATTCGCCGCAGATCGCGCTCTTCAGGTGTTCGCCTCGAGCATTTCAACCAACGCCACCACGAATGGATCTGCTCTGGGGCTCCGGTGCACGACCCTGTGTCCGGGCGGATAGTTGGACTCGTCGACCTCTCGAGCCTCTGGAAGATTGCGCACCCTCGGAGCCCCTAGCTGGTGACCACCGCCGCCAAGACCGTGGAGCAGTGCCTCTCGGACATCCAGCGTGACCAGGAGGTCCGGCTGAGACGTCGCTACGGCGATCTCACGACGAAAAGCACCGATCTGCTCGTGAACCGAGAGGGCTACGTGCTGATCGGCGACGACGCGAAGCGCGCAATCCCACTCGACGTTCCCGAGAGCGGTGGCGAGATCGCAATGGGCGACGGATCGCTCGCCGTGGCGGAGGCGCTGGGTCGGGGCGAGGCCTATCTCGTCCGCCGGCCAGGCCCACGTCGCGCCAGGGCAGCGCGGGGCGAGGCGCTCGAACCGGCCGAAGAGTGCGCTCGCGAACTTGCTAGGAAGCGAGCTGCCCCGTCGCGCGCGTGCGATCCTGGAAGGCGCCGGGGAAGTCGAGAGCGGCGTGCCTAGCCCCAGGGCGGCGGACCACCTGAGCGCATATCTGGAGGCAGCAATCGATTGCGTCATCGTGGCGGACGAGTCAGGCCGGATCGTCGAATTCAACCCGGCCGCCGAACGGACGTTTGGCTATTCCCGTAGGGAGGCGCTAGGGCGGACGATGGCCGAGCTGATCGTGCCGCCTTCGCTTCGCGAGCGCCACAACGCCGCCTTCGCTCGGTTCGTGAAGACCCGCGAAGGGAGCATGCTCGGACGCCGGGTGGAGCTGACCGGCATGCGCTCCGACGGCAGCGAATTTCCTGTTGAGCTGGCGCTGAGCCAGGTCGAGGCCGAGCCGGTTCTCATCTGCGGCGCGCTGCGCGACATCTCTGCGACGAAACAGGCCGAGAGCCATCTGCGCAAACTCGCCGAGGAGCAGGCCGCCTTGCGGCAGGTCGCAACCCTCGTCGCCTACGAGTCGTCTCCTGAACGCCTCGTCGCTGTCGTTGCCGAGCAGATCGCGCGGGTCTTCGATGTGCCATTGGTCAGGCTGATCCGCTACGAACCGACCGCCGCGGTCGTGGCAGGCGGCTTCAGCGAGAGTGACGACGAGCCATTTCCGATCGGTTCGCGCTGGCAGTTCGACACGCCCGGCTTACTGGCAACGATCCGACATACCGGCCGAACCGCGCGCGTCGAGGACTACGCGCAGGCGCCTGGCGGCGGCGCTGGTGCGGTTCGGGCGGCAGGGATGCGCTCTGCGGTCGGGAGTCCGATTGTCGTCGGAGGACGCGTGTGGGGCGCGATCGTGCTTCTCTCGCCGCGAAGCGCATCGCTTCCCGAAGACACGGGGATGCGGCTCGCAGACTTCACGGACCTCGTCGCGACGGCGCTCGCGAACGCCGAGTCGCGTGCCGCGCTCAGCCGGCTCGCTGACGAGCAGGCGGCGCTGCGGCGGGTGGCCACGATGGTCGCCCGCACGCCGGAGTCAGAACAGCTCTTCTCCACCGTCGCTCGCGAGGTTGCATCTGTATTGGATGTGCCGGGCGTGATCGTCACGCGCTACGACGGCGACGGAATGGCCATCACGCTCGGTGAAGCATTTCGCCCCGACCTGGCGGGCGCGGAGCAATTCCTCGGCGTCGGTACGCGGATGCCACCAGATCCTGGGAGCCTCGCTGCACAAGTCTTCACCACGCACGGCCCAGCGCGAGTCGATGACTTCTCGACGTTGCCAGGAACAGTCGGGGATCTTGCGCGTGGGGCGCGGCTCGGTTCCGGTTGTGCGGGTCCAATCGTGGTCAATGGAGCCGTTTGGGGCAAGATGTGCGTCTTCTCGCGGGTAGGCTCGGTACTTCCAGCGGGAACGGAGGATCGCCTCCACGATTTCATCGAGCTCGTTGCAACGGCGATCGCGAGTTACGAGGCGCGCGCCGAACTGGCAGCGTCGGAGGCGCGCGCTCGCGAGCTAGCCGAGGAGCAGGCGGCGCTGCGGCGGGTGGCCACGCTTGTGGCCCGCGGCGTCGGCCCAGAGGAGACGTTCTCCGCAGTTACCAACGAAATGGCGCAACTATTCGGCTCTCCGCAAGCGTACGTGGGCCGCTTCGAACCCGATGGGTCGGCGATGGTCGTTGTCGGTGTGAGCGACGGCGTCCGAGGGGTCTCGATCGGGTCGCGCTGGGAGCTCGAGGACTATATGGCATCGACTGGAGTCAGCCGGACCGGTCGCCCCGTGCGCATCGAGTGGAGCGACCTCGAACACGCGTCCGGCCCCATGGCTGACGTTCTTCGCGAGATCGGCGCCGTCTCCAGTGTCGGGGCCCCGATCGTTGTCGAGGGGAAGCAATGGGGCTTTGTGACGGTAAGCGACGTGACCAAACGCCTCCCTGCCGACGCCGAGAACCGCCTCGAAAACTTCGCCGAGCTCGTGGCGACGGCGATCGCGAACGCGGAGAGCCGTGCCGAGCTCGCCGCCTCGGAAGCGCGGGCTCACGAACTCGCGGAAGAGCAGGCCTCGTTGCGCCGGGTTGCGACGCTCGTCGCTGAGGGAGCCGCGCCCACTGAGGTATTCGACGCCGTCATCGCCGAGGTGGGCCAGCTGCTCGGAGCAGCCCAGATCGGCTTGGCCCGCTACGAGAATGAGCACGAGATCTCGGTCCTCGCGATTCGCGGCCAGAGCCCTGAGATCGTCCGCCCCGGAGTGCGTCTGCCTCTCGATGGCGACAGCGTGAATGCCCGCATCGCGCGCACGGGACGCTCGGCGCGACTCAATTTCGCGGAGGAGGGGAGCGGCAGCATCGCCGAGGTACTCCGTCGCGACGAGGTCAACGCCACGGTCGGGGCGCCGATCGTCGTCGACGGCGCGCTTTGGGGCATGATCGGGGCAAGCTGGAGAGGGGATGACCAAGCGCCCGCCGACGCGGAGGAGCGCTTGGCCCAGTTCGCAGAACTGCTCGCCACCACGGTCTCGAACACGGTCATGCGCACCGAGCTCGCAGCCTCCCGCGCCCGCGTGATCGCGGCCGCCGACGAAAGCCGACGGCGCATCGAGCGCGACCTCCACGATGGAGCGCAACAGCAGCTCGTCACGCTCGCGGTTGCGCTGCAGAGGGCGCAGGCAAGGATTCCGAGCGGACTCGACGAGGTGCGTGCCGACGTCGGCCGGGTCGCCGACGGCCTGACTGGCGCGGTTAACGAGCTCCGCGATCTCTCGCGGGGTATTCACCCGGCGATCCTCACCGAGGGGGGGCTTTCGCCTGCGCTCAAAGCGCTAGGGCGGCGCTCGCACGTGCGGGTCAAGCTGGACGTCGGCTTCGAGCACCGGTTACCAGACCAGGTCGAGGTAGCCGCCTACTACACCGTCTCGGAGGCCCTCACCAACGCGTCCAAGCATGCGAACGCCGGGCGCGCATTGGTGTCCCTCCGGGTCGAGGACGACATGCTGCTTCTCTCGGTTCGCGATGACGGCGCGGGCGGAGCCGATGCGTCCCGAGGGTCCGGGCTGACCGGGCTGAGGGATCGAATCGAGGCGCTCGGAGGGCGGATCAAGATCGAGAGCCCGATGGGAGGCGGAACGCTCATCGAGGTCGAGATCCCGATCGGGGGACCAGCTGACCGAAACGACGAGCCGGACGAGCTACTGGCCCGCGCGACGACGCCGGGCTCCCCCAGCTGATCCGCGACCGTAGCTCGTCAGGTCCCCGTGCCGAGCTGCGCGCGAAGCATCCACTGCTGCTCTTCGAGGGTCCGCACCACATCGATCAGGACATCCTGGGACGCGAGGTCGATCTCCCCCAGCCGATCCATCCGGCCACGCGCCAGCTCGCTGGCCTGAGCGATGCGATGAGTGAGCTCACGCACGACCACGTGATCCTCGATCGGCGACTGTGCGATAGGCGCGAGCTCCGAGCCTCTCGTGACCGCGCGCGCCTGGCCATCGGGAACGTAGCCAAGCGAGACCGCGCGCTCGGCGACCGTGTCGGCCAGCTCGCGCCAGGAATCCACGAGCTCATCGAGGTGCAAGTGGAGCGGTCGAAACAGCGATCCCACCACGGCCCAGTGCAGCTGCTTGCCGATCAGGGACAGGTCGACGAGCTCGTGCAGCGTCGCTTCGAGAACGTGCCCGACCTCCTTGTGCTCGTGCGGCTCGTCGAGGACGGGGAGATGTGTCGATGTTGCGATTGAAGCCATTGGCTCCTCCTTGGATCGCTTCGTTTCAGACCGTTCGCCCGCTCTTGCCCGCGGTGCGTCTCTCGCGGCGGGTAAGCCGTAGACGTGCGAGGCGCCTTCTGCGCCTGGCTTGATTTCGAGCGCGGGTACGGCTCAAGCGCGGCATGCCTAAAGGCTCCAGCCATGCCGGCCGACTTCAACCGGCCGTGCTTATCGAGCGATCGCACACTGCTGTTGTGACGGCCTACGCGTCACCGCATCCTTGGATCGCCAACGTACCCGGCTGACAGGGCGGCGTGGTATGCCCGCCGTCCAGTCCCCCTCCTCCAAGGGCGGCCTGCGCGCCCGCGCGGCGTGCCTGCGCCGCGCCGCCCTGTGAGCCGGGTCCGCACCACCGACTGAAGCCCAGGAAGGGAGGACCGATGCCTCTCGCCACGCCGCGTCACTACGCGGCGATGCTCGACGCGGCGGCTGAGCGCGGGTACGCCTACGCGGCCGTCAACGTCACCTCTTCGGAGACCTTGAACGCCGCGCTGCGAGGGCTTGAGCTTGCGAACGCGGATGGAATCATGCAGATCACGGTGGGTGCAGCCGAGTATCTCTCCGGGACGGGGGCGAACGACGCGCTCCTCGGCGCGCGCGCGCTCGCGGACTACGCCCACGTCGTCGCCGAGGCGAGCCCCGTCCTCGTCGCCCTTCACACCGATCACTGCCCGCCGGCACACGTCGACGATTGGCTTCGCCCGCTGCTCGCCGAGTCCCGCCGGCGGGTCGCACGCAACGCCGCTCCTCTCTTCCACTCGCACATGTTCGACGGCTCCACGCTTCCGCTGGCGGAGAACCTGCGGATCGCAGCTGAGCTGCTCGCCATGTGCGCCGAGCTCGACATAGTGCTCGAGATCGAATGCGGTGTGGTAGGCGGAGAGGAAGACGGCATCGCCGGGCCCGACAACGCGCACGCCGACCTTTACACCACCCCCGCGGACCTCCTCCGCGTCGCCGACGCACTGGGTGTCGGCGAGCGGGGCCGGTACCTGGTCGCGGCGACGTTCGGCAACGTGCACGGAACCTACGCCCCAGGCAACGTGGTTCTCCGCCCCGAGATCCTGCAAGCCGGCCAGCAAACGCTTGCGACCGCGTACCCCGGTGCCCGCTTCCAGTACGTGTTCCACGGCAGCAGCGGGTCGAGCGCCCAAGAGCTCGCCGATGCGGTCTCGTTTGGGGTGGTCAAGGTGAACGTCGACACCGACAACCAATACGCGTTCACCCGGGCGCTCGCCGGTCACGTGCTCGACCACTGGGAAGGTGTGCTCAGGGTCGACGGCGGAATGGGCGACAAGCACAGCTTCGACCCGCGAGCATGGGGCCGCGCCGGAGAGGCAGCGATGGCGGAGCGGGTCCGGCAAGCGTGCGAGCAGCTCGGATCGGCCGGACGCAGCCTCGCTTACGACGAGCGCCCGCACTCCGGGTAAAGGCGTGCCTCCCGTGTTCGGAACAGCGCTCGCTCCTGTCTCGCAACACTACCTGGACGAGGCGCGCCAGATGCAGGCGCTGTCCTTCACGGTGCACATCCCGCTGGTCTGCTTCGGGATCGCATTCCCAGCGATAGTGCTGTTCGCCGAGTGGCTCTACCTGCGCACGGGTGACGACCTCTACCGCACCCTCGCCAGGCGCTGGACCCGCGTGATGGTTGCGCTGTTCGCGGTGGGGGTGATTACGGGCACGATTCTCAGCTTCGACATGGGTCTCTTGTGGCCCAACTTCACCGGCACCTTCGGGTCGGTGTTCGGGCTCGGATTCGCGGTCGAGGGTTTCTCGTTCTTCCTCGAGGCGATCTTCATCGGGATCTACGTCTACGGCTGGGACCGGCTGTCGCCGCGTTGGCATTTCGCGTCAGGCTTTCCGATCGTCATAGCCGGGATGACCGGTTCGCTGATGGTGATCTCGGTGAACGGCTGGATGCAGCATCCCAGCGGGTTCACCATGCGGTCAGGGCACGCCGTCGACGTGCACCCGGTCGACGCGCTGTTCGGCAACTGGTTTTTTTGGCACGAGCTCGTGCACATGTACATCGCGGGCTACATCGTCACGGGCTTCCTGGTGGCGGGCGCCTACGCGTTCGCGCGGCTACGCGGAAGGTGGGGGCGCTACGAGCGCACAGCGTTGGCGATCCCGCTGACGATCGCTGCGCTGGCCGCACCGGCCCAGGTCCTCGTAGGCGACTGGGCCGCACGAGAGGTGGCGAGCGCCCAGCCCACCAAGCTCGCCGCCCTCGAGGGCGTGCCGAAGACGACGCGCGGCGCCCCGGAGCACCTGCTCGGCTGGTACACCGACGGCAGGGTCAAGTACGGGCTGCGCATCCCCAAGCTGCTCTCGTTCCTGGCCTATCACGACCCGAACGCGCGAGTCCAGGGGCTCGATGCCGTCCCTCCTGACCGCCGTCCGCCGGTGAACGTCGTCCGCGTCGCATTCCAGCTCATGGTTGGGATTGGCACGCTGCTGGCGCTCCTCGGCGTGTTCTTCCTCGCAGTCCGCGTCAGGAAACGAAGGCTCCCGGAATCGGTCTGGTTCTACCGGGCCCTGACACTCGCGGGTCCGCTATCTCTGGTCGCGCTGATCGCGGGCTGGGTCACCACCGAGGTTGGCCGCCAGCCCTGGGTGGTCTACCAGGTGATGCTCACCAGGCAGGCCGTGACCGGGGCCTCTGGCATCCCAGTTGGCTACGGCACGCTCGTGGCGGTCTATCTGCTGCTCGCGGGCGCGGTCGCATGGATCCTGCGGCGGCTCGCCCTCGCGCCGCTCGGCCCTGTCGAATCCCAGCGCGAGACGGCCGGGTTCTGATGCACCTCTACAACCTTCCGCTTGCATTCGCTCTCGTGGGCCTGGCCCTCTACGTGGTGCTCGGCGGCGCGGACTTTGGCGCCGGCTTCTGGCAGCTCACGGCGGGCCGCGGGCGCGCCGGCGAGCGCATCCGGGACCACGCGCACGACTCGATGGCCGCCGTCTGGGAGGCCAACCACGTCTGGCTGATCTTCGTCCTCACCGTGGTCTGGACGGCGTACCCGGCGGCGTTCGGTTCGATCGCGTCGACCCTCAGCTTCGCGCTCTTCATCGCGGCCGTCGGAATCATCTTTCGAGGAGCCACGTACGCCCTGCGCTCTGGCGCGTCCGCGGGACAGGAGCAGCGGACAATCGACACGCTGTTCGGAATCTCATCGGTGCTGACACCATTCGCGCTTGGCGCCGCTGTCGGAGGCATCGCCTCCCGCCGGGTGCCCGTCGGAAACGCCGCCGGCCACCTGTTTTCGAGCTGGCTCAACCCGACCTCGATCTTCGTCGGGCTCCTCGCGGTCGCCACGGGCGCGTACTTGTCAGCCGTGTATCTGAGTGCGGATGCCCGTCGGCTCGGAGACGACGAGCTCGAGCGGCGCTTCCGTACGCGCGCGCTCGGCTCCGGGATCGTCGCGGGAGCAATGGCGGTCGCCGGGCTGATCGTGATCCACCATGACGCACACCCGCTGTACGACGGTCTCGTGAAGGGGCCCGGCCGGCCCGCACTCGTCGCCTCCGCGGTCGCCGGAGTGGGCACTCTTGGGCTCGTCTGGATGCGGCGCTTCGAGGCCGCCCGCTACGGCGCGGTCGTCGCCGTGGCCGCGGTCGTCGCCGGCTGGGCGCTCGCGCAGAACCCGGTCTTCCTGTCGGGCCTGACGGTCCAGCAGGCGGCCGCGCCGCACGACGCGCTGGTCGCCGTGATCGTGGCTGTGGTAGCGGGTGGCGTGATCCTCTTCCCGTCGCTCGGCGTGCTCTTCCGGCTGCTGTTGCACGGCCAGCTCGACCACCCCAGCGCCGAGCGCGGCGTCGAGCCCAGGCCAGGCACTCCGGTCCGTACGCGTCCCGTGCTGATGGGCCGGCTGGCGGGAGCACTGCTGATCGCGGGCTTTGGACTCCTCACCGTTTCCGAGGCGGGCTGGGCTCACGCGATCGGCGCGGTGTGCCTCCTGGGCTTCGTGGCCGCCGGCTTCGCAGCGGCGGTTCCGCTCGAGGGTGACGGCTGAGACGACACGCCGTCCACCCGCCTGACGACCGATCCATAGTTATCCCTCGGGGCGCTGGTGGTCAGCTGAGGTCCGGGTCCGTGGTCGCGGCAGTCACGGGGCGCGTCAGCGATTGGGATCCCATATCGGCCGCACGTGATTGCTTCTTGTGCGGCGCGATCTGTGCGATTTGCTGACGGCACCGATCGATCGATTCGGCCGGCGGCTGCTGGAGCTGCCGAGGTCCACAAGCAAGGAGACACCACAATGTCCGCCCTCAACAAGTTCATGACCCGAGGCCCCGTGCCGCCGCAGGTTCACGGAGTGCTCGACTATCCGCTCGCGGCGATCCTCATTGCCGGCCCTCTCGTGCTCGACTTCGACTACAAGGCGGCGACCATCATCGCCCTCGTGTTCGGCGGTGGTGCCGCTGTGCTCGCCGTGGCGACGGCGTGGTCGACTGGCATCGTGAAGATCATCCCGCCACTGCTGCACGGCTACGCGGACACGCTCGTGACGCTGGCGCTGATCGTGCTGCCGTTCGCGGTCGGCTTCTCATACCGCACCCCCGCGCTCATCTTCTACGTGGTTGTCGGCGGAGCCGGTCTGCTCGCGACGCTGGCGACGCGCTTCGAGTCGCCGGTCCCGTCGGCGCACGCAATGGCGGTCCCTCAGGCCGCGTAGCCAGAGCCCAGGGAGCCCCCGAACCTCGGTCGCGGTCCTGATCATGGGCCGCGACCGCGATTCGGAACGGTCGGAGACCGCGCCGCCTGACCGCCGATCCAGGTAGGACGAAAGGGTCACGCTCGGTTGCGCGGGCAGGCAGCACCTCGTTCGTCGTCGCCTCGGGCGGGAACGGCTTCCGATCGCCCCGTTGACCGCCTGCGCTTCGTCGATCAGCGACGCAGCCCTGGGCCGGCTCGCCGTCGAGTGCCCGGCGCTGAGTCCGTGTGCCGGCGCCGATCTTGAAGCAGGCGCTCACCGTTATCCGAGGCCGGCGCCTCCTGCGCGATAACGACACAGCGCGCGCCTGAGGGGCGCGCGCCGCGCGGTGAAGCAGAAAGCCGAGAGGATCAGAACTCGTCGCCGCCGAGCAGCTCACCGAATAGGCGGCGTTGGACCACTTCGCGGAGGGCCGAACCCTTACGGGCGAACGCGGATGATCGTCTTCCCGTTGCGTCGCTCGGTCGGGTTGAGGGCTGCGACGGCGTCGTCGAGCGTCGCGACGTTGCCGATGTTGGTCCGCAGTCGTCCGTCCCGCACCCGCTGGACGATCTCACTCAGTTGGGCGCGATCGGACTCGACGACGAAGTCGATGGCCAGGCCGTCGGCGGGCCGCGCCTCGGGCGGCCCGACGATGGTCACCAGGGTTCCTCCGGGCCGGATCAGGCTTGCAGAGCGCTTCTGGATGTCTCCGCCGATGAGGTCGAACACCAGGTCGACGCCGCCGACGTCTTCGAGCACGTCGTTGTCGATGTCGACGAACTCCTGCGCGCCGAAGTCGAGCGCCTTCTGACGGACGGCAGCGCGCCCGGTGCCGATGACGTAGGCGCCGAACTCGCGTGCGAGCTGCGTCACCACCGAGCCGACTGCGCCGGCCGCACCGTGCACGAGGACGCTCTGCCCCGCCTGCAGACGGCCGTGCTCGAACAGTCCCTGCCACGCAGTCAGACCCGGCATCGCGAGGCTCGCGCCCACCGTGAAGTCAACGTCGTCCGGCAGCGGCGCGAGGTTGCGCGCCTCGACGGCCACATACTCCGCCAACGTGCCGTCGCGAGTCCAGTCCGTGAGGCCGAACACGCGCTGTCCCACCGACAGCCCCGTCGTGCCGTAGCCGAGGGCGGTGACCATTCCGGCCAGCTCGTGGCCAGGGATCGAAGGCGTTCGGGCACGGAATAGCCGATCGGTCCAGGTCGAGGGCCACGTCAGCTCATCCGGGGTGAATCCCGATGAATGAACCCGAACGACGACGTCGTTTATCGCCGGCTCCGGGTCGGGTCGCTCCACCAGCGTCATCCCGGCCGTTCCCGCGGCCTCATCTGTCACCACAATCGCTTTCATCGGAGTCGTCTCCTCGCTTGGTTGTCTCTTTGGTGGTTCACGAACGAACGCGGGTGATCGTCTGTCCGCTGATCCGCTCGCTCGGGTTGAAGGCTGCAACGGCATCGTCAAGGGCTGCGACGTTGCCGATATTGGTCCGCAGTCGTCCGTCCCGCACCCGCTGGACGATCTCACTCAGTTGGGCACGATCGGGCAGGACGACGAAATCGATCGCCAGGCCGTCCGCGGGCCGTGCCTCGGGCGGGCCGGCGATCGTCACGAGTGTTCCTCCGGCCCGGATCAGGCTTGCAGAGCGCTGCTGGATGTCGCCGCCGATGACGTCGAAGACCAGGTCGACGCCCCCGACGTCTTCCAGCGCGTCGTCCTCAAGGGCGACGAACTCCAGCGCGCCGAAGTCGAGCGCCTTCTGACGGTCGGCAGCACGCCCGGTGCCGATGACGTAGGCGCCTGCCTCGCGTGCGAGCTGGGTCACCATCGACCCGACGGCGCCTGCCGCGCCATGCACGAGGACGCTCTTGCCCGCCTGCAGGCGGCCGTGGTCGAACAAGCCCTGCCACGCGGTCAGACCCGGCATCGGCAGGCTCGCGCCCACCGTGAAGTCAACGTCGCCCGGCAGCGGCGCGAGGTTACGCGCCTCGATCGCCACATACTCCGCCAGCCCGCCGCCGCGATACGAGTCCGTCATGCCGAACACCCGCTGTCCCACCGACACCCCCGTCGTGCCGTACCCGAGGGCCGTGACCACTCCGGCCAGCTCCTGCCCGGGAATCGACGGTGTCCGGTCACGGCCGAGGCGATCGGTCCAGGTCGAAGGCCACGTCAGCTCGCCCGAGGTGAATCCCGACGCGTGAACCTCAACGACGACGTCGTTTATCGCCGGTTCCGGTTCGGGCCGCTCCACCAGCGTCATCCCGGCCGTTCCCGCAGCCTCGTCCGTCACCACAATCGCCTTCATCCGGCACCCTCAGTGTTGAGTTCTCACCTGCACGGGACCCGGCGCAGCGCGTCCAGGGCGGTGCCGAACACCACGTGCGACATCGACTCCCACAACACCGCCGCCGGTGCCAGCCGCCAGGGTGGCCGCTGGATTCCAAGCGCCGGGAGAACCGACGCGTGGGTGCCCGCATAGATAGCGAGGCCCGCGAGCGCACCTCGGCCCCTGCTGACCACGCGCCACCGTCGCGCGGCGTCCGAATAGGCAATGCCGAGGCCCGCGCCAAAGCTGTAGTGGATCGCCTCCTGGACGCGCAGCCGCTGACGGACGGTCAGCTCGCCGTGGCCAAGCGCGACGGCGGTCCGGTTGGCGAGGAAGGCCGGAGGCATGTTCTCGGGCCGCCCCGTCGGGTCGGCTCCCACCTCCTCCTTCTGGGCGGGCGACGGCGGGAGGATCCGCTCCGCGACTGATTGAAGCCGCGGCTCGGTGAGCGCCTTGATCCACGACGCTCCCAGCCCGACGATGATCCCCTGGGCTCGTGCCATGGGCTGGTTATAGGCGGCCACCGGTCCGCTTCAACAGCGGGCAACGATTGCACGATCGCCCAACGCTATTGCCGCGACGGCCACCTGGCGCATCGTTGGTCAGGTGGAGCTAACGCGCGTAAATGAGGCCGCCGAGTCGTGGCCGTCCCCATTCGGGCCCGGCGACCAGCTCGGAATGCTCAACCACATCACCGACGCGACGCGCGCCGCCGCGCTGCGGCGCGTCCGCTCCGGGCGCCTCTACGACCTCGGGCGCGTGCTCGACGAGAACGTGCCCGCGTTCCCTGGGCGCTACTTCCGGCAGACGCTGGTCACCACCGCCCACCACGCGAACGACGGCGGTATCGGTGCTAACCACGTCAACTGGATCACCGAGCAGGTCGCCGGTACCCAGCAGCTCGGCACGCACCTCGATGCACTGAGTCACCTGCAGATCGGCGACCGCGGTTACAACGGCTGGAGCGTCACCGAACTCGCGGACAGCGCTGGGGTGAAGCGCCTTGGCGCAGAGACGGTGCCGCAGATCGTCACACGCGGCTGGCTCGTCGACGTCGCGCCCCTCCGCGCCGGCGAGGTGATCGGCGTGCCCGACATCGATCCGGAGCCCGGCGACGCGGTGCTGTTCCACACCGGGTGGGGGTCGGAGTGGGACGACCCGGTCACGTACCTCTCCGGGGAGCCAGGCCCGGGCTTGGAGCTCGCCGCCTGGCTGGCGGACCGGGGTGTCGCACTCACGGGCTGCGACACCTGGAGTTACGGCCCGGTGCCCGCCGAGTTCCCGGACCGGCCATTCGAGGTCCCACAGTTCCTCAACGTCCGCCACGGCGTGTTCATCGTCGAGAACCTCGACACGTCGGAGCTTGCGCGAGACGGGGTGCGCGAGTTCGCGCTGATCCTCACACACCCGAAGCTGCGCGGCGCCACCGGGGCATGGACCTCGCCGATCGCACTCGTCTAGAGCATCGATGGACCACTACGACGTGATCATCATCGGCACCGGCGCGGGCGGTGGCACGCTCGCGCACCGCCTCGCCCCGTCGGGCAAGAGGATCCTCCTGCTCGAGCGCGGCGGCTACCTCCCGCGCGAGCTCGAGAACTGGGACAGCCAGGAGGTCTTCGGGCGCGACCGATACGTCACCACCGAGCGCTGGTACGACAAGCACGGCGTCCCGTTCCGCCCGCACGCCCAGTACTTCGTCGGCGGCAACACCAAGGTCTACGGCGGGGCCCTGCTGCGACTTCGCGAGCGCGACTTCCAGGAGGTGAAGCACTACGGCGGCGTCTCTCCCGCCTGGCCCATCTCCTATGCCGACCTCGAGCCCTACTACGCGCAGGCCGAGCGGCTCTACCTGGTCCACGGCCAGGCCGGCGAGGACCCCACTGAGCCGCCGCGCTCCGGGCCATTCCCATATCCCGCCGTCTCCCATGAGCCGCGGATCCAGCAACTCCATGACGACCTGCTGAGAGTCGGTCACCACCCGTTCCACCTGCCCATCGGGATCGACCTCGACGAATCCGACTCCGAGGCCGGACGCTGCGTGCGTTGCAACCGGTTCGACGGCTTTCCGTGCCCCACGGACGGCAAGGCAGACGCCCACGTGGTCTGCGTGCGCCCGGCTCTCAAGCACCCTGGCGTCACGCTGCGCACCCACGCGCGGGTGCAGCGCCTCGAGGTGGACGCATCCGGACGGACGGTCGAGCGTGTCATCGTCGACCGCAACGGAACCCACGAGACCTACAGCGCGGACTTGGTCGTCATCTCCTGCGGCGCCGTGAACTCCGCCGCGCTGCTGCTGCGCTCGACGAGCGACAAGCACCCGGACGGGCTCGCCAACTCGTCCGACGTGGTCGGGCGGCACTACATGGCCCACTTGAACTCTGCCGTGATCGCGATCTCCAAGACACCGAACGAGACCAGGTTCCAGAAGACGCTCGCCCTCAACGATTACTACTGGGCCGCCGACGACTCGGAGCTCCCGCTCGGGCACATACAGATGCTCGGCAAGTCGGATCGCAACATCCTGCGCAGCGCCGCGCCCCGGTTCGCGCCCGGGCTTGCGCTCGACTACATCGCCAGGCACGCCCTCGACTTTTGGCTGACCAGCGAAGACCTTCCCCATCCGCAGAACCGGGTGACTCTCGACCGCCAGGGGAACATCCACCTGGCCAAGACCTACCGCAACAACGAGGCTCACAGGCGACTGCTGGCGAAGCTGAAGGGCCTGCTGGGTCCGCTGGGTTGCCACCGGACGAGCATCCCGCGTTGGTCGGTGCTCAGCCAGCAGGTGCCTCTCGCCGGCATCGCGCACAACTGCGGCACTGTGCGATTCGGTGCCGACGCCAAGCGGTCTGCGCTCGACCTCAACTGCAAGGCGCACGACGTCGACAACCTCTACGTGGTCGATACCAGCTTCTTTCCTTCCTCGAGCGCCGTGAACCCCGGCCTCACCGCCATGGCCAACGCGCTGCGCGTGGGCGACCACCTGCTGGAGCGGCTCGGGGCGCCGCACTCAACTGGCCGGGGACAACAAGCCTCCGACGATCGTCCCTAGGCGATCTGGGCGACGGGCGATCGCTGCCGCTTGGCCGCTGATAGGCGATCGCGCTTGAGCCCGTCGCAATCGTCGGCAACCTGCGTTGTGAGCCCAGCACTGTCCGGGCTCGAGTCGAGTTCCCAACTAGAAAGGCAATCACATGCCCCTCAACGAGCCTGTCTTGACCGGTCCCGGCGCCGGGCGCACAGTGAGCTACGGCAGCGGCTCGACCTTCGAGCTGAAGCTGGCAGGTGAGCAAGCAGGCGGCGAATGGGCCGTCGTGGAGTGGCGCCTGCGCGCCGGTGACGAGCCGCCGATCCACACGCATACGCGCGAAGATGAGACGCTCTACGTCCTTGATGGTTCGATCACCGCCTACGTCGGTGACCAGCGCATCGACGTGGAGGCGGGGTCCTATGCCGCGCTGCCGAAGGACGTGCCCCATGGCCTGTCCGTACGTGGCGACGAAGCTCGTCTGGTCATAACGGTCGACCCCGCCGGCGCGGAGTACTTCTTTGTGCCGCGCGACGACGGCGATGCGGATCCGGCTCGCTTCGGGATCGTGCTGCACGAACGCGCTCAGGCGGCCTGACCGCTGTCGGGAAGGGACGCCGCTCACCCGCGCGGCGTCCCCTCCCGGCGCCCACGAGGAGGTTTACGAATGACGACTGACATCACGCTGATACCCACCGGAACCTGGGTCGTGGACCCGGCTCATTCACGCATCGGCTTTGCGGTGAAGCACTTGGGCATCTCCACGGTTCGCGGCGAGTTCAAGGACTTCGAGGGAACCCTCGAGATTGGCGAGGAGGTGTCGACGTGGAGGACCTACGGCACCGTCAAAGTCGCTTCGATCGACACCGCCGAGACCGATCGAGATGGACATCTGCGCTCGCCCGACTTCTTCGACGCCGCACAGTTTCCCGAGATCGTGTTTGAGTCCACGAAGATCGAGGCCCTCGACGACGACGAGTTCCGGGTCACCGGTCGGCTGACCATCCACGGCATCACGAATGAGGTCGTGTTGCACGCCGAGGTCGGCGGCACCGAGCTCGACCCCTGGGGCAACCAGCGCGTCGGCCTCGAGGTCACCGGCCAGCTCTCACGTGGGGACTACGAGATGAAGCTGCAGCAGGCGCTGGGCAGCGGCAATCTGGTCGTCGCCGATAGGGTCACGCTCGCGCTCGACCTCTCCGCCACCAAGCAGGTTTAGCGGCCACGGGCCGGTTTCCACTTCCAGGCTGCCGGCGTTCGATTGCGCGCCAGGTGCGCCGCCGGTGCCATTTCATCGCCCTCACCAAGGCGGTCATAGGGTGCGTGTCCGCGATGCGGGTTCGAGCGTGAGCGCGACGGCTCCGCCGACGTGCCCGCCCACCGCCATCGCGAGCGCAGAGGCTGCGTCGCGAAGCGGATACGTTTTTGAGAGGGAGATCTCCAGATGTCCGGCCGCGAGCAGTTGAGCCAGCTCGCTCAGCTGGCCACCATCCGGTCTCACGTAGACGCTCGAGACGGTGATCCCTCGCTCCTGTGAAGGTGGGTCCGAGGTGATCGTTGCCAGACGCCCGCCGTCGCTGACCGCCCGGATCGCATCCGCCGCACCAGCGGGCGCGGCGTTCACCGCGGCGGAAACGCCGGCGCCCCCGGTGATGGCGAGCACCCGATCCGGCCACCCCTTCTCACGGTAGTCGATCACGGAGCGCGCTCCCAGCGCAGCGACCCTTTGGTGACTGTGGGGACCCGCGGTGGCGAGCACCTCGGCACCGCGAAGCGACCCGAGCGACACCAGCAAACCGCCGGTCACCCCGGCCGCGCCGTTCACAAGCAGCCGATCTCCGGGCCCGACCTGCAGCGCCTCGTCGAGAACCTGCGCTGCCGTGAGCGCGGGTACCGGAAACACGCCCGCAACGTTCCACGAGACGCCCGCGGGCTTGGGGGCGAGCGACGCGTCCGGAGCGATCAGCGTCGGCGCCCACGCCCCCTGGTCTCGCAACGGAAGCGGATGGGTCATCACCTCATCGCCGGGCGCCCAGGCGGTGACCATGCTCCCCACCTCCGCAACCAGGCCGGCGGCCTCCACCCCCAGCGCCATCGGCGGCCTGCTGCCGACATCCCACCCGCCCGTGCGGACGATCCCGTCCCAGTGTCCCACGCCCGCCGCCATGACTTGGATCAGCACCTCGTCCCCAGCGAGCGGACGCGGCCCGGGCAAGTCGATCATCTCGACCTCGCCGCCAACGCTTCGAATTCCCGCTGCAAGCACGGCTTACCCTGCCCTTCGGTCGATGCTGCCGACGCGGTTTCGAGGTGTGCGCCGTCGCACGTCCACGCGCAGCCTGTCGTCGCGGACGCACAGCCGGAAGGCCAGGCGGTCGAGGGCTTCGGGCAGGCGTGGGGTGAAACGGGGCGAACCACAGTGGTCGCGCATCCCGCCGAATCCAGTGACCGCTGCGATCAACGTCCCGGCAAGCGACGCAATGTGCAGACCGTCGGGCGCGTTGTGCTCCAGGTCGTCAAGGTCCGGCAGCGCAGCCCCCGCGGAGAAGTCGAAGGCCAGCTCCAGGTGGCCGACCTCGGCCGCCGCCACCGCCCGAGTGCAGGCAGACAGAGACGAGTCGCGGACCGACGAGCAAGGCAATCGTGGCCCCGGAGCTCCAACCCCGGTGGTCAGCCTGCTCGTGCATCCCCGGCACGGTGATGACATCCGTGAAGCGGCGCTCATGCTTTCGCTTCAGCGGCGCGCGCCGTGATTGGCGGGCACGGTGGCACCGTGCCCGGGCCTGGAGGCGCGTCGGCATCGTGGGTTCCACGCATCGCCCTCGCGGTAGCCATGCGATGAGCAAGAAGGGCGACCGCGGAAGCGGCGAGCACCGCGACGGCAACCGAGTAGACGAGTGCGGTCTCGTGCAGGCCATAGTCCGACGTGGCGATGCCGCCGATCACGGCCGGAATGCCTGTTGACAGGTAGCTGACGATGTAGATCGCGGTGATCAGCCCCGCCCGATCGTCCGGTGGGGCCAGCGCGACCGTCGAACGGTAGGCGCCCATGAACGCCGGCCCGAGGCCGAGCCCGGCGACCGCCGCGCCGACGAACAGGACCGCTGCTGTGCTGGTCTCGATCGCGGCGAACGTCACCAAGGCCCCAGCGATCAGAGCGAGGCAGCCGCCCAGCATCACGCCGGATGGATTCTTCCTGGCAAGCACGGCCGAGGTTGCCGCCGCCAGACCGGTCAGCAGGAAGATCAAGATGCCGCCCCAGAGCAGGTTTTTCGAGTGCAGCAGCTGCACGGCTAGCGACGGTCCCAGCGACAGATAGAGGCCGGCGAGTGCCCACATTCCGATCAAGGCAGGCACCGCCGCGGCGAAGGCGCCCCTGGCCGCCGGCGGCAGACTGACCTGCGGCCGCAGTGAGCTCACAACGCCTGGACGGAGCTCTCCAGGCTCGGGCATCGCAAGCACAACAACAGCGCCTGTGATGAAGGCCGCGAGTAGTAGCCACCAGACCAGTTGGGTCGGCGCCACGGCGTACTGGGCCAGCACGCTCGCTCCGATCGCGCCGAGCGCTTGTCCGCCCGTGGGCGCGGCGCTGGAAACGACCGGCGCAGCGCCGCTGCCTGGTCGCAGATCGAGTAGCGCCGCGCTGGCCGCGCCAGCGATGAGGCCGACGGCCAGACCTTGCAGTGCGCGGGCGCCGAACAGCGGTCCAACCCCGTGCGCGAGCAAGAACAATCCGCACGCGACCGCACCTGAGGCCAGGCCCGCGAGCATCACCCGCCTGCGACCGACGTAATCAGACAGGGAGCCGAGGACAAGAAGTGTGAGCAGCAGGACGACGATGTAGACCGCAAACAACAGAGTGAGCGTGGTTGCCGAGAAGCCGAACTCGGCCTGGTAGATCCGGTACAAGGGCGAGGCTGCCGTATTCGCGGCAAATCCCAGGAACGCGATCATGGCCGCTGCCCAAAACGCCACGCCTGTCGACAGCGTCGCCCGCCGGAACGGCTTCTTTCTGACCTCGGTGGCGACGCGGACAGACATCATCGACAACCTTCGCCAATCGCACGGCCGCTGTAGATAGGTCTCGCCGATGTCGCGATAAGACGCAGACTTGCGCGCGCTCTCGGCTTAGCCCATCGACGCGAGCAGATCGCGACACGTCTGCTCGCAGCGGCGGCAGACCTCCGCGCAGACGCGGCAGTGGTCATGGTGCGCCGCGTGGCGCTCACACTCCTCGGCGCACGCACCACACACGACGACGCACGCCTCGATCGCTGCCCGGACGACGCTCAGATCGATTTCGGTCTGGCGGGTCAGGACGCGGCCGACGCCGTCGCAGATGTCGGCGCAGTCGAGATTGAGCCGGATGGACCGGATCAGCTCCAACGCGTCCGGCTCGCCGAGGCAGGCGTCGGCGCAGGCGGTACAGGTGGCGGAACAGTCGTAGCAGTCGTCAATACAGCGCAAGAGCAGGTCGCGATCCAGGCTGACCGCCCGGGGATGTCGCTCGATGATGTCTCTAACCGTCACGTCGTGCTCCTTCGTGTCGCGATTGCCGAGTGATCACGCGGCCAGGTTCCGGTAGCGCCACTCGTCCAGCGTTGTGTCAGGCGGTATCGACGATTCCACCGGTAGGACGGCGAGCTGGGGCGGCGCTCCGCGGCCCGTCCCTACTGGCTTCGGCTCGTACTCGAGCGTCTCGACGACCTGCTCGATGCCGCAGGTCCGGCAGACGCGAAGAAATGTCAGCGACTTCGCTGCAGCGTCATACCGGGACGTGGTGTCGTGCAGATGGTCACACATGGCAGCCGTTCCTGGCCTCGCGGACCCGGACGGCACGCATCGAGTGGACCTGTGCCGCCTGGTCCTCGCGGTCAAGCGCCGCCCGGTAGCCCTCGAAGGCGAGACCACGCTGCGCCGACTCACATTGCTGCCAGCGCGCGTATGCGCTATGGACGGCCTCACACGCCTCGCGCCAGCAGACCCAGCTCTCGATGAACTTGTCTACGAGCGACCGCAAAGTCTGCTGCTCGTCAGGAATATGGGGAAGTGAACGGGTCATAGGGGGAGTGTCCGTCCAGCGAACGGCACTCGCATCCGTGAGCGCCCTCGTGCGAGTCCCTAGTCGCCCTAGTCGCGACCAGCCAGGCGCTCCAGTCCCTAGTCGTCGTCTCCAGGCCCTGCCAATTTGATCGTTCGCACGGATCGTGGACTCCCACAACGCTGTTGTGGCTGATAGGCGCCTGCCGCATTCTCTGACGCGTGGGCTCTAAGCAGAACGAGACCAAGCGGCCTTCGGGTGCCGCCCACCTGCCGTGATGGTCATAGGGGTCGATCTCGGAGGCACGAAGGTTGCCGCGGGCTTGCTGCGTGGGCGTGAGCTGAGCGCGTTGGTGGTCGCACCGACGGAGCGATCCGGTTCTACCGCGCTGCTCGAGCAGCTGGTCTCAATGGTCGAGAGGCTGCGCTGCCGTCAGCTCGATGGCGTGGGCATCGGTGTCCCCTCGATTGTCGAATTCGAGACCGGACGCGTGGTCGCATCGGTCAACGTGCCGCTCGCCGACGTGCCGCTGCGCCGGGTACTCGAGGAGCGTCTCGGCGTGCCTGTGTTCGTCGACAACGATGCGGCGGTGGCTGCACTCGCCGAAGCTCATGACGACGAGCTATCGATGGTGGCGCCCAATCTGGTCATGCTCACCGTCGGGACCGGGGTCGGCGGCGGCCTCATACTGGGCGGTCGCATCTACCGAGGCGCGACGGGCGGCGCCGGAGAGCTCGGCCACACGCTCATTGGCCTGAATCTCGTCGACGCCGTGCCCGCGCCAGTCACCTTCCCGCAACCAGGATCGCTCGAGCGTTTGGCCGCGGGGCACGCGCTTGACCGACTCGCTGCGAGGGCCGCGGCCGCTGATTCGGACTCTGCGCTCGGGCGACGGCGAGCTGAAGGCAAGCCCGTGCTTGGCCCGGATGTGGTGCGGTGCGCACGCGCGGGCGACGCGAGGGCCGCACGCATAATCGAGCTCTGGGGTGAGCGGCTGGGCATCGGCGTGGCGAACGCGATCAACACGTTCGATCCCAACGAGGTCGTCATCGGCGGCGGCGCAGCGAGCGCGGGCGACCTGCTGCTCGAGCCGGCTCGGCGGACGGCGCTCGGCTATGTCGTGCCCGGTCTCGGTAGAAACACAACGATCCGCCTGGCGCGGCACGGCGGTAAGGCGGGAGTCTTGGGCGCGGCACTGCTGGCCGAGCAGGAGCTCCAACACTTTCCCGTCCCACGCAACACGCGCCGGATGAACGGCGAGCGCGCGGACGAACTCGGAGCGCGGGCCTGAGCGAATCCGGACGCCGCCTCAGTGGCGGGATGCCTCGGCGCCCGTTATCAGCTGCGCGCCGCGCCCGCGCGTGACGAAGCTGAAGCCCCAGCGGAGGAGCACGACCAGCCGGTTCTGGAAGCCGATCAGGTAGAAGATGTGCACCCCCAGCCAGAGCAGCCACGCGAGCGGACCGTTGACCCGGACGAAGTGGAGATCCGCCACGGCGCGGGCGCGGCCGATCGTGGCCAGGTTGCCCTTGTCGCGGTAGTGGAACGCCGGGGTCTTGCTGCCGCGGACCCGGTTCGCAATTAGGCGTCCGGCGTAGCGGCCCTGCTGGATCGCCACCGGCGCCACGCCGGGAAGCTGCTGCACCTCGCCGTCCCTGTCGCGCACGCGCACCATGTCGCCAAGCGCGATCACTTCGGGATGCCCCTGCAGCGTCAGGTCGCTCCCCACGGTCACGCGGCCCGCGCGGTCCGGCTGGGTCCCCGCAGCGCTTGCGAGCTCTCCCGCGAGCGCCGAGGCGCGAACTCCGGCAGCCCAGATGACCGTGCTGGCGGCCAGATAGTCGGAGTTGTCCTCGTGATGGAGCGTGACGCCGTCCGGATCGATGCCCACCACGGCGGTGCGCAGCATCGTCGTCACGCCGAGCTGCGCGAGCGCTCGCTCCGCCTTGGCGGACAGCGAGGGTGGGAAGGTGGACAGCACGCGCTGGCCCGCCTCCACGAGCACGATCCGCGCCTCACGCGGGTCGATCGCGCGGAAGTCGCGCCGCAGTGTGTCGCGCGCCATCTCGCCGATCTGCCCCGCCATCTCCACGCCAGTTGGCCCGGCGCCGACCACCACGAAGGTCAGCTGCGCGCGCCGCGCCTCAGGGTCCGGCTCGAGCTCGGCCTTCTCGAACGCGGTCAAGAGCCGCGAGCGAGTTTCGAGTGCGCTTTCGAGCGACTTCACCTCCGGGGCGATGCCGCGCCATTCGTCATGCCCGAAGTAGGAGTAGGTCGAGCCCCCGGCGACGATGAGCGTGTCGTAGCCGAGCGTGTCCGGCGTGTGCCCTCCGGTAACGGAATCGAGCCTGACCTCGCGCGCGTCCAGGTCGAATCCCGTCACCTCGGCCAACATCACGCGCACGTTCTTCGCCCGGTGAAACAGCGCCCGTAGAGAGAAGGCGACCTCGCCTTGCGAGAGCACGCCCGTCGCCACCTGGTAGGTGAGCGGTTGGAAGAGGTGGAAGTTGCGGCGGTCCACGAGGGTCACGTCCACCGTGGCGCGCGCGAGACGCTTCACAGCCTCGATGCCGCCAAAGCCGCCACCCACCACTACCACGTGGTGGCGGGCCGGCGCGCTCACCCGCTCGCCGCTACGCGGGGCCATTCGCCCTCTTCGACCAGCGCGACGGCGACCAACGCGATGTGAGCGGCGTCGATGCCGGCTGCCCTCAACAGTTCTCCTGTCGTGCCGGAGCCCGGCAGCTCGGACACGCTCAGGTGCGCCAGGTGCAATTGCTGTACTCCCGCCGCCAGTAGTGCAGACGCCACTGCTGAGCCGAGACCGCCCTCGGGGTGGTGGTCCTCGGCGACCACGATCCGGCCCTGGGTGGCGTCGGCGGCGGCGATCAGCGTCTCGCTGTCGATGGGCTTGATCGAATACAGGTCGATGACGCGTGCGCGGATGCCGTCCCGCGCGAGTTGATCGGCGGCGAGCAGGCATTCGTGCAAGGTCACGCCGGCGCCGATCAGCGTCACCGCGTCCGACGGATCAGACCGAAGGAGCTTCGAGCCGCCGGCCGGGAAGGGCTCCCCGGCGTCGTAGAGCACCGGATAGGCACCGCGAGTGGTGCGCAGATAGCTGATCCCGTCGGTGTCGGCCATCACGTCCACCAGCGCGGCGGTGCTGACGGCGTCACTGGGGTAGAACACCGAGGATCCCTGTACGGCGCGCATCATCGCGAGGTCCTCGAGCGCCATCTGCGAGGGCCCGTCGGCGCCGATCTCGACACCGGCGTGGGAGCCGACCAGGCGCACGTTCGCCTGGGAGACGGACGCCATGCGGATGAAGTCGTACGCGCGCGTGAGGAACGCCGCGAAGGTCGAGGCGAACGGGATGTAGCGACGAACGCTCAGCCCGACGGCCGACGCCACGAGCTGCTGCTCGGCGATGAACATCTCGAAGTAGCGGTCCGGATAGGCCTTGGCGAACAGGTCGGCGCGGGTGGAGTTGCTCACCTCGCCGTCGAGCGCGACCACCCCCGGACGGCGGCTGCCGAGCGCCTTCAGGGCTTCACCGTAGGCTTGGCGGGTAGCCACCTTCTCGCCTCGCGCGTAGCTCGGCGACGAGATGCCCGGGTCGGTCTCGGGCGCCGGGGCGGCGCCGTTCACCGACTCGAGAGCGGGCAAAGGTCCGCGCACCAGCAGGTTGCTCTGCCCGCCAAGCTCGGCGATTGCTCGCGCCGCCATGTCCTCCGGAAACGGCTTGCCGTGCCAGCCCTCGTGATCTTCGACTTCTGAGAACCCGCGACCTTTGATGGTCCGGGCGAGAACCACGGTCGGCCTGTCCTCCGCCCGAGCCGCCTCCGCCAAGGCGTCGTCCACAGCGCTCAAATCGTGCCCGTCGACTTCCAGCACGTGCGCCCCGAAGGCCTCAGCGCGGCGGGCGTAGGCATCGAGATCCCAGCCCAGCTCGGTCGGCCCGCGCTGGCCGAGCCGGTTGACGTCGACGATTGCGACGAGATTCGATAGCTCGTAGTGGGCGGCTTTGTCCAGCGCCTCCCAGATCGAGCCCTCCGCCAGCTCGCTGTCGCCGCAGAGCACCCAGACGCGAAACGGCACGCGATCGAGATATTTCCCCGCCAGCGCCACGCCCACCCCGTAGGGCAGGCCCTGGCCGAGCGACCCGGTGGCAACGTCGACCCACGGCAGCACCGGAGTCGGATGGCCCTGCAGGCGGGACCCGAAGCGCCGGTAGCCGGTCATCAACTCCTCGTCGGACACCACCCCGACGGCCTTGTAGAGGGAGTACAGCAACGGTGAGGCGTGCCCCTTGGAGAAGATCAGGTGGTCGTTGCCATCCGCCCCGGGCTGATCCCAGTCGTAGCGCAGGTGGCGAGCAATGAGCACCGCGAGGACATCGGCAGCCGACATGCTCGAGGTGGGATGACCGGAGCCTGCGCTCGTGCTCGCCCGGATCGAATCGACGCGCAACTGTCGGGCCAGCTGCGGCAAGGTTGCGATATCGGAAGTGGTGAGAGCGGCGGTCATCGTCTAGTCCTTGGGACGGGGGATGGACGGGGAGTTGATCGAGGGCGGGCACTCATGCTCAGGGGCGCCCTGGTTGGTCGGCTAGGACCTCCCGGCGAGCGCGCTGCACCCGCTTGGGAACGCGCGCGGTGACCTCTTCGGGCATGTCCTCGAGTTCGTGACCCTTGGTCTCGGTGATCACCCAGCGCACGAAGACAAAAGACAGCAGCGCAAAGGTGGCGTAGATGCCGTAGGCCAATCCCAGTCCGGCATCCTTGAGCGAGGGAAAGCTGGTCGAGATCGCCCAGTTGGCGATCCACTGGGCGGACGCGGCCACCGCCAGAGCAGACGCGCGGATCCGGTTGGGGAACTTCTCGCCGAGCATCACCCACACGACGGGGCCCCAAGACATCCCGAAGAAGAACACAAACGCGTTGGCGGCCACGAGCGCGACCGGTCCCGCGGCGCCGTGTAGAACAGGCTGGCCGTTGGCGCCCGTCGCGGCAGTCCCGAAGATCGCCGCCATCGCGCCGAGCGTGACGGTCATCCCGGCCGATCCGACCAGCAGGAGCGGCTTGCGGCCCACTTTGTCGATCAGCGCGATCGCAACCAGCGTGGTCACGATGTTGACCGCGCTGGTGATCACCGTGATCGCCAGCGAGTTGCTCTCGCTGAACCCCACCGCCTGCCACAGGACGCTCGAGTAGTAGAAGATGACGTTGATCCCGACGAATTGCTGGAAGACCGAGAGGCCGATCCCGACCCACACGATCGGCAAGAGGCCCAGCGCCGGCCCGCGCACGTCGGCCAGCCTCGGGGGGCGTTCGACGTTCAGCGTCTCGCGGATCTGAGCCACCTTGGCATCCACGTCGACGTCACCCAGCACGCGGCGCAGCACCCCCATCGCTTCCTGGAGACGCTCCCGCGAGACCAGGTAGCGCGGCGACTCGGGGATTGTCAGCGTCAACCCACCGTAGATCAGCGCCGGGACCGTCATCGCCAAGAACATCCAGCGCCACGCCGCGAGGCCCAGCCAAAATCGGTGATCCGAGCCGCCGGCCGCGGTCGCAAACGCATAGTCGGCCAGCAGCGCCACGAAGATCCCGAGCACGATGGCCAGCTGTTGCATTGAGCCCAGCCGACCCCGGACGCGCGCTGGGGCGATCTCCGCGATGTAGGTCGGCGCGACGACCGACGCCATCCCGACACCAACCCCACCAATTACGCGAAACGCGATCAGCCACGCCAGCGAGTCGGCAAGCCCGGTTCCCAGCGCGCTGATCAAGAACAGAACTGCGGCCAACCGCATCGCGCTCAACCGACCGAAGCGATCCGCTGCCCGGCCCGCCACGATTGCGCCCACGGCCGCACCGAGCAACGCCGAAGAAACGGTGAACCCCAAGCCGGTGGCGCCGACGCGGTAATGGTTGCCGATGGCACTTACCGCCCCGTTGATCACCGAGCTGTCGTAACCGAATAGAAAGCCACCCAGCGCGGCGCTTGACGCCAGACGCGAGACGGTCGCGAGTGATTTTCCGGCCCGGAGCTGTGACATGCAGCCAGTCTGCGCCGGGATCCCACAACTACAACCGCCTTCGCCAATCGTGCGATCCGGATCCGCGATGACCCGCTGGCGTGTCGCGGTTGGCGATCGGCGACGCTGATCGATCGACCTTGAAGACCGGTTGTACGGCGCCGGCAGTGCGCTTTGCTGCAAGTCCGTGGAGCGCAGTTCGACCATCACATCGAGCCCCGGCGGTGAGAACCCTCTGGTTGAGGGGCTGGAGCGTCTGCCCGTCCGTCCAACCGTGCTGGTGATCTTCGGCGCGACGGGAGACCTTGGTCATCGCAAGCTGCTGCCGGCGCTGTACAACCTTGCTCATGAGGGGTCGCTCCCCGAGCGTTTTGAGCTGATCGGGGTAGCGCGGCCGGATCAGCCGCACGAGGATTTCCGGCGGATCGCGCGCGAGTCGATCGAGCGCTTTTCGCGCCGTCGGCCGGATCCGGATGTGCTCGATTCGCTGCTCGCGGATGTGCGCTACGTCCCGGGCGCGTTCGACGACGACGGCGTGTACAGCAGGCTCGCGCGCACGCTGGCGGAGTTCGACGAGCGGGCCGGACGCGAACTGAACCGGGTGTTCTACCTGTCGACCGCGCCGCAGTTCTTCCCGTTGATCTCCGGCAAGCTCGGGGCTGCGCGACTCGACTGCAGCGAGCGGGCGCAGACCCGGATCGTGATCGAGAAGCCTTTCGGCTACGACCTGGCTTCGGCGCGGAAGCTGAACGCGCAGGTGTTAGGAGTGTTCGACGAGTCGCAGGTGTTCCGGATAGATCACTACCTGGGCAAGGAGACGGTCCAGAACCTGATCGCGCTGCGGTTCGCGAATGCGCTGTTCGAGCCCGTCTGGAATCGCAACTTCATCGACCACGTGCAGATCACGGTTGCCGAGGACCTCGGGATCGGGACCCGGGCCGGCTACTACGAGGGGGCCGGTGCGCTGCGCGATCTGGTCCAGAACCACATGCTGGAGCTCCTGGCGCTGTTGACGATGGAGCCGCCGTCCTCTTTCGAGGCCAACCGGTTGCGCGACGAGAAGTTGAAGGTGCTCCAGGCGATCGCCCCGCCGACCGTCGAGGAGGTCCACAAGATGGCGATCCGGGCTCAGTACCGCGCGGGTGTCGTCGGGGGCGCCACGGTCCCAAGCTACGTGGAGGAGGCGGGAGTCGCGCCGAACTCGCGCACCGAGACCTACGCCGCGCTGCGCCTGAACGTCTGCAACTGGCGCTGGTCCGGCGTCCCGTTCTACCTGCGCACCGGAAAGAACCTCGCGCGCAAGGTGACCGAGATCGCGGTAACGCTCAAGCCGGTGCCCCACCTGGCGTTTCGGAGCACGGGCTCGGTCGGAGTGCAGGCCAACCAGATCATCCTGACGGTGCAGCCCGACGAGGGGCTGTCGGTCTCGCTCGGGGCGAAGATCCCCGGCCCTCGTATGCGGATCCGCCCGGTGAACATGGATTTTCGCTACGGCACGGCGTTCCTCTCGGAATCCCCTGAGGCGTATGAGCGGCTGATCCTCGACGCGATGCGCGGCGACGCGACCCTGTTCACGCGAGACGACGAGATCGAGGCGCTGTGGGGGATCATCGACCCGATTCTCGCCGCCTGGCAC
The DNA here is from genome assembly GCA_963848495.1 of uncultured Thermoleophilaceae bacterium. Classification (GTDB taxonomy): domain Bacteria; phylum Actinomycetota; class Thermoleophilia; order Solirubrobacterales; family Thermoleophilaceae; genus JAICJR01. The sequence goes on along the minus strand of CAWKDV010000004.1, from coordinate 1,918,622 downwards.
CAGGACACCACCTCGGCGATCCCGCAGTACAAGTCGGGCTCGGATGGGCCGGCGGAGGCTGGCGCGCTGCTCGATAACGGGCGACGATGGCGGCGCCTGTGAGCGAGGACGCGTGGTCGGGCCGTGGCATAAGCCCCGACGCGATCGACAGCGCGCTGCGCGAGCTGCTGCGTGAGCGCCACGCAGCCAATCGTGCGCTCGCGCCGGCGCGGGTTCTGAACCTGATCGTGGTGGTTGACCCCGTGTGCAAGGACGCGATCGCCAGGCGACTCGAGCACGTTGGGCGTTACGAAGCCTCGCGCACGATCCTCTGCACGGTGGAGAACGGGCGCCGCACCCTCGACGCGACTGTGGTCATGAGCTACACCGAGCCGAGCGATGGAGGCCTGGGATTGGTGCACGAGAAGGTCGAGATCGAGATGGGCGGCGAGCACGTCAGCCACTTGGACACGATCGTCGATCCGGTGCTCGCATCCGAGCTGCCGACCGCGCTCTGGTGCGCTCGCGGGTACGAGGGGGAAGTCGAGACGCTGCTCGGGAAGGTGGATGTGATCTTGTTGGATTCCGACGAGCCGATCGAACCGCGCGCTGGGCTGGCGCGCGCCGCCGAGCTCGCGCGCTCCGCGTACGTCGTCGATCTGGCCTGGCTTCGCACCACGCCCTGGCGCGAGCGTCTTGCCGCAAGCTTCGACCCCCCGGACCGTCTGGCCAGGCTGCAGGATCTAAGGGCCGTCTCGATCCGCCATCGGCCGGGCAGCGAGGCGACCGGGCTGCTGCTCGCCGGCTGGCTCGCCTCGCGCCTGCCGGCTGCCGGGGTCGAGATCGTCCTCGAGCCGTTCGATCAGGAGGCGCCGGGACTCGCCGGCATCACGGTGGCCTGCGGGGACGGCTTCTCGCTGTCCCTGGACCGCGCGCCCGGTGGACTGTGCGCGCGCGAGCGCTCACCCGCCGGAGACGAGCGGGTCTGGCAGGTGCTGGGAGCATCGCGCGGCGAGTACGGAATCCTCGGTGACGGCGTCAGGCAAGCACAACTGCGCGACCCGACCTACGCTCCGGCGCTCGAAGCCGCGCGGGACCTCTCGTAGTAGCGCCCCGTTAATCGCTGATTCCGGGGGACTCGTCGTGGCCGCCAAACTGCTTGCGCATCGCCGACAGGGCCCTGTTGCCGAAATCGTCGAGATTGCGAGAGCTGAACCGTCCGTAGAGCGCCGCCGACAGCACCGGCGCCGGGACGCCCTCGTCGATCGCGGCGTGGATCGTCCAGCGCCCCTCGCCGGAGTCCGATACCCGGCCCGCGAGCCCCTCGAGGCCCGGGTCGCTCGCCAGCGCCGCCGCCGTGAGGTCGAGCAGCCACGAGGCGATCACGCTGCCGCGCCGCCACACCTCGGCGACCTCGGGTACGTCGATGTCGTACTGGTAGTACTCCGGGTCGCTCAGCGGCGCGATCTCGGCGCTCGTCTGCGCACGCTCCTTGCCGACGCCCGCCCGGTGCAGGACGTTCAGGCCCTCAGCGTAGGCGGCCATCACGCCGTACTCGATGCCGTTGTGGACCATTTTCACGAAGTGACCGGCGCCGGCGGGGCCGCAGTGCAGGTATCCGTGCTGAGCGGTGGCGCCGCCCAGGCGCCCAGGAGTGGGCGGGGCGGCTGCCTCGCCTGGCGCGATCGACAGGAAGATCGGGTCGAGGCGCCGGACGGGCTCCGCGTCACCGCCGATCATCAGGCAGAACCCGCGGTCGAGACCGAACACGCCGCCGCTGGTGCCGCAGTCGATGTAGTGGATCCCGGCCGCCCGTAGCTTGCTCGCGCGCGCGATGTCGTCGCGGTAGTAGCTGTTGCCGCCGTCGATGATGACGTCGCCTGGCTCCATCAGCTCCGCGAGCTGGTCGACGACCTCGCCGGTGATCGCGGCGGGGATCATCACCCAGGCGGCGCGCGGCTTGTCCAGCGCCCGCACGAAATCCTCGAGCGTCGTCGTGCCCGTGGCGCCCTCGCGCTCGAGCTCCGCCACCGCGTCCGCGCTGACGTCGTACACAACGCAGTCGTGCCCGTCGCGCATCAGGCGCCGGACGATCCCGGTGCCCATCCGGCCGAGGCCGACCATTCCAAGCTGCGCCATGGCTAGCTCTCCCTTCCGTTCCGTGATCTGCGATAGCGCTGGATCAGCGCGGTCGTCGAGGAGTCGTGGGCCAGTTCGGGCTCCGCCTCGCTCATGATCTCCCCCGCGATCCGCTTGGCCAGCACCTTCCCCAGCTCGACGCCCCACTGATCGAACGAGTCGATGCCCCATACCGTGCCCTGGGTGAAGACGCTGTGCTCGTAAAGCGCCACGAGCTTGCCCAGCGCCTCCGGAGTCAGCCGGTCGAGCAGGATTGTGTTCGTTGGACGGTTGCCGTCGAACGCGCGATGCGCGAGGTCGGCGGTCTTGCCGAACGCCAGTGCCTCGGCCTGCGCGAAGACGTTCGCGATCAGCAGGTCGTGGTGGTCGCCCAGCGGGTTCAGGGTGTGTTCGAAGCCGATCAGGTCGGCAGGGATCAGCTTCGTGCCCTGGTGGATGAGCTGGTAGAAGGAGTGCTGGCCGTTGGTGCCGGGCTCGCCCCAGTAGATGGCGCCGGTCTCATAGTCCACGCGCGCGCCGTCGAGCGTCACCGACTTGCCGTTTGACTCCATCGTCAGTTGCTGCAGGTAGGCAGGGAAACGTTTGAGGTAGTGCTCGTACGGCAGCACGACGGCTGTCTGGGCGCCGAAGAAGTTCACGTACCAGACCGCGAGCATTCCCATCAGCACGGGCAGGTTGCGCTCCAGCGGAGTCGTCCGGAAGTGCTCGTCCATCGCGTGGAAACCGGCGAGCAACTCGGCGAAGCGCCGCGGACCGATCGCAAGCATGGTCGACAGCCCGATCGCCGAATCCAGCGAGTAGCGACCTCCCACCCACTCCCAGAGCCCGAACATGTTGTCGGCGTCGATCCCGAACTCTGCGACCTTCTCGGCGTTGGTGGAGACGGCCACGAAGTGCTTGGCGATCGCGCGCTCGTCGCCCAGCACTGACAGCACCCATTCACGCGCCGAACGGGCGTTGGTCATCGTCTCGAGCGTTGTGAACGTCTTGGAGGAGACGATGAACAACGTCTCCTCCGCGTCCAGATCACTCGTCGCTTCGACCAAATCGGTCGGGTCGACGTTCGAGATGAACCGGAAGGTCAGCCCGCGGTCGGAGTAGTGGCGCAGCGCCTCATAGGCCATCGCTGGACCGAGATCCGAGCCCCCGATGCCGATGTTGACGACGTTGCGGATCGGCCGGCCCGTGTAGCCGGCCCAGACGCCGCTGCGCACGCGCTGGCAGAACGCGGCCATCCGATCGAGTACTCCATGGACCTCCGCGACCACGTCGACGCCGTCGAGGACCAGCGACGTGCCCTTAGGCATGCGCAGCGCGACGTGCAGCACCGAGCGGTCCTCAGACACATTGATCCGCTCGCCGCGGAACATCGCCTCGATCCGTGCCGGAAGTTGCGACTGCTCCGCGAGCTGCATGAGCAGCGCGATGGTCTCGTCCGTGGCCCGGTTCTTCGAGTAGTCGAGATACAGTCCCGCGCCCTCGGCGACGAGCCGCTCGCCGCGCTCGGGATCTTCGGCGAACAGGTCGCGCAGATGCAGCTCGCGAAGCTCCTCGTGGTGTTTCTCCAACGCCCTCCACGCCGGCCGCGATCGCAGCTCGCTCATGCTCGGAGCGCCGCGACCTGATAGTCGATCCGCGTCAGCAAGTCGTGCCACGAGTCGGTGAACTTCTTCGCGCCGTCGGACTGGAGCTTGGCCCCGAGGGCAGCGACGTCGACGCCGGCGGCTTCGAACTCGGCCAGCGTTGTGTCGGCGTCACCGCCGTCCGTCGGCATCGGCGCATCGACCGATCCGTGGTCGTCGAAGGCGACCAATGTTGATTCGGGCATCGTGTTGACCGTGTGGGCCGCGCGGAGGCAGCGCACGTAGAGCGTGTCCGGAGACTCCGGATCCTTGGTGCTGGTGCTCGCCCATAGCAGTCGCTGAACGCGTGCGCCTTCGTTCGCCAGTCGCTGCCAGCGTTCCGCGTCCATCAACTCGCGGTATGCCTGGTAGGTCTTCAGGCCGATCGCGATCGCGAGCCGGCCGCGGAGGGCGTCCGGCACCCGCTGGAGCACCGCCGCGTCCCAGCGGGACATGAATACCGACGCGATCGAATCCACGTGCGGGTCCAACCCGGCGGCGATCCGTCGTTCGATCCCGCGCATGTAGGCGTCGGCCGCGGCCAGATACTGCTCACGCGAGAACAGAAGCGTCACGTTCACCGGGACGCCGGCGAAGATCGACTCCTCGATCGCCACCAGGCCCGCCTGATTACCAGGGATCTTGATGAACAGGTTCTCGCGGCCCGCTCGCGCGTGCAGGCCGGCGGCGGCCTGTACGGTCCGCCTCGCGTCATTGGCCAGGAGCGGGGAGACCTCGAGCGAGACCCATCCATCCACGCCGCCAGTCCGCCGGTGGATCGGCTCGAACAGGTCCGCCGCCCGCCGGAGGTCCTCGATCGCCAGCTCGAAGAACAGCTCTTCGGGATCGTCGGCTGCCTTGCGGCGGATCTCATCGTCATACGCGCCCGATGCGATCGCCTTGTCGAAGATCGACGGGTTGGAGGTCAGCCCGGTCACCGAGTACTCGTCGATGTACCGCTGGAGCTGGCCCGACTCGAGCATCTCCCGGTTGATGTTGTCCAGCCAGAGGCTCTGTCCGGACTCGTGAAGCTTCGCGGTCGGTTTCATACCTTGGAGGGTTGCGTCGGTTCGCTTGCCTGCAACACGAAAACGCGATCGTCTAATCGGCGCTCGGCTCGTCAATCACTCGGACGACCACGGCTCGCGGAAGTCGGCGTAAAGGGTTAGGCCGCCGTCGACGAAGATCGTCTGTCCGGTGATGTAGGCGCCGTCGTCGGAGGCAAGGAACGCGCAGACACCAGCCATCTCGTCTGCTGTGCCGGCCCGGCCCAACGGGATGTGGCTGATGACCATCTCTGCCTTGGCAGGGTCGTCGACCCAAGCGCGGTTGATCGGGGTGATGGTGGCGCCGGGGCCGACGGCGTTTACCCGGATGCCGCGGCCGCCGTACTCGAGCGCAAGCGTCCGGGTCAGGTTCTGCATGCCGCCCTTGCTGATGCTGTAAGCGAGATAACTCGGCTTGGGGATGACCTGATGGACGCTCGACACGTTGATCACGACGCCCGGCTTCTCATCGGCCAGGAATGTCTTGATCGCCTCCCGCGCGCAGAGGAACGCGCCGCGTAGGTTGACAGCGAGGACCTTGTCGAAGTCCGCGCTCGGAAGCTCCTCGGACGGTCGCGAGATCTGGATGCCGGCGTTGTTGACCAGGATGTCGAGACCTCCCAGGCGCTCGGTCGCCTCGCCGACCATCCGCACGACGTCTTCCTCGTAGGAGATGTCGCCCTGGACGAGGACGTCGCGGACACCCTGCTGCCGGACTTTTCTCACACAGGCATGCACCTGCTCCTCGGTCGCGGCCGCCTCGTCGGGCGTGGTCAGGTAGTTGATGGCGACGTTGGCGCCGTGTTCGGCGAAACGCACTGCGAGCGCCTGCCCGATCCCCGACGACCCACCGGTCACCAGGACGTTCTTTGCCTTCAGGCCGGGCATGCCTACCCGGCGCAGCTGCGGGTCGGCGATAGGCGCAGGCTGCGACACCGCGGTAACGATGCGGCGTGAGGCGGCGGCTCACAACAGCGTTGTGCGACCGCTCGATAAGCCGGATCGATCAGGCGGCATACCTGTGCCGGAACCAGTCCAGCGTGGGCCTCTGCCAGGACGCGCGGCGGCTAGTGCGGCTGCTCGCGGGTCGCAGAGCGGCTTAGGGCAAACCTGGTCCAGGCGGGTCAGGCCGCTCGTCCGGAGATTCGGTTCTTTCCCCCGGCGATCCGAGGCTGGCCGCCCGTCTGAGGGGTGAGCTCGCGCGACGACGTCGGCGCACTGGGGGGCCATGGGCGATAGGAAACCCAGATCGATTGAGCGTGACGGCGAGTTGTGCCGCGCTTCCCGTGCCCTTTCCTTGTAGGTCATGAACACGGTTCGATCAGAAACCAAGCTGCGACCATCGACCCCGAGTGCGGCGCGCCCAGGTTCGCTGTCGGCAGTGCACGCGTAGATCGGCGGACGGTGTGTTGTTACTACTTCTCTATTCGCCGGTCCTCATCTTCCTCCCGATACTGTTCCTGGGAGGCATCATCTTCGTGGTCGTTCCGGGCGGCTTCATCATTGTTCTGGCCGCTGCGTGCTACTTCGCATCCGCTGGGTTCATTGGCCTGTTCGGGCTGGCTACGAAGCGTCGGCGCCACGCGATCCACGCGAACCCACAGCGAAGCAAGGCGAGCTCGGCTCGGTTGCGTCCGGCCACCCGTACACCGTCCAAACGATCTGGCGCAGACGCGCCATCGACGGCCGCCGGATAAGGAACGATCAGACGCACTTCTTTGTGCCGCGCGACGAGAGCGACTCCGACCGGGCGAAGTTCGGGATCATCCTCGACGAGCGCGCCGCAGCAGCCTAAAGACGCTGAACACACCGCTCTACAAGCCGGAATCTCACACCTGGTTGGAGGGATGCGCAGCCCATCGTGCTCCTTCTTGTAGTCGGTGATTCCCTCTTTCAGCCGCGAGCGCTGAGCTCGACGACCGGCGACTTGCCCTCCCGTTGTCCCAGATAGGCGAGCGACCGGCCGGGTCTTCGATCCAGTTGCGCACTGTGCGCGCTGTCACTCCGCAGACGGCGGCGAACTCATTGACGTTCATGTACGGACGCACACGGAGCGCCGCCGATAGGGCCTCACGCTCGATGGCGTGACGCGCGCTGCCGCGTAAGACTTCGGCGCGCTCGAGCGCTCGCAGGCGAGTAGCCGACGGTGACGGTTCGCCGTCGGATCCGGACGTCGACAGCTTGGCCGCCGCCGGCGAGGTTTCGCACCTTCACGGTGCCCTGAAGGGGTCGTGGCATGGGGTCGAAGAACTAGAAAAAGCAGATGGGAAAGACAGATACATACTGCCATTCGCACTCCACCGGCGCCAGCCCTCAAGCAGAAAACCCCGCCGTAGCGGGGGCTTCCCGGATGGGCGCGGCTGGTTTCGAACCAGCGACCTCTCGCGTGTGAAGCGAGCGCTCTCCCACTGAGCTACGCGCCCGGGAGGACGCAAGTCTAGGACGTTCCAGGGAGGGTCGAACGTTCCCGGATAGAACTAACACCCAGGTGGGTATAGGGGCAGCAATGGAGCATGGGATGACAGAGGGGCCGTTCACGAATCCGGCGACGCGCTACTTGGCGATGCTCAAGGCAGCGCGGGAGTTCGGGCTCGCGCACACCGATATTCAGTCGATCGTCCGGCGTTTTCCCACGCCCGCTCCCTCGGAGGAGCTGGCGGCGGCGCTCGCCGAGGCGATCACGCGCGAGTGGGCGATCTGAGCTGAGGCTGGTCGCGGCCGCGCTGCGCCGGTAGGCTTCAGCGCGGACCGTGCTAGGCGGGGAGGTAGCGGTGCCCTGCACTCGCAATCCGCTCTAGCGAGGCTGAATTCCCGTTCAGAGGGGTTGAGCCTTCGGGGTCAGTACGCCGGCCGAGGGCGTTGATGGCCAGGTCCCGTGCGATGGACGGCTGTGAATCAGGTCAGGTCCGGAAGGAAGCAGCCTTAAGCGGTACCGCCTATGCGCCACGGGGAAGCCTGGCAGTAGTCCGAGACCGGCGGGCACGCCCGGGGACCGACTTCGAAGACGGGTGCACGGTCCATTACTTCTGCGCGGGGCACGCCGGCCCCGCGTACAGGAGCCACGAGCGGTCGCGTCCCACGAGCCGCCAGTCCACCGGCGCGGCCAGCCGGAGCGGCCGCGGCTCATTCGGATCGAGGATCGACAGCTTCTGCACCTCGGCGTTCGCCGGGAGGACGAGCGCCCCGTGCAGGTCGAGCGGCCCCGGCTCGCGGGTGGCGATCGACTGCGGCCTGATGTCGGCCCAGTAGGCGATCAGCGGCACGGGCCGGTGGTTCGGCACGAACACGGCTCGGCAGCTCTCGAGATACGGCTTGGCCGACCCCGCCTGGGCGAGCTTGCGGAGATCGGACTGCACGCGGTCGCGGTTGCGGATGTCGGTGCGCAGCGACGTGAGCCGGTGGACCTGCTGCACCGGGAAGAAGATGACGATCGCGGCGAGAGCGACGAGGCCGAAAGCTCGCCAGCCCGCGCGGGCCGGGTGGTCCGCCGGTAGCTGCAGCCAGCCGAGGCAGGCCAAGGCGGTGAACAGGGCCAGGACCGCCCCCGCGAGAAACAGATAGCGCCCGAGCAGCGACAGGCCGGCCACCGCCAAGCACGCAGAAGGCGAGCCCGTTCAGGACCGCGACAGCCGCCGGCAGCGCCGCCCGCCGCCGCATCCACAGGAGCCCGAACACGAAGCCGGCCACCGCCGCGATCAGCTCCGGCAGCCGCAGGATCTCGCCGAGCCGCCGCGGGGCGGTCTTCGGCACGTTGATCAATCCCGTCTGGCGGTGCAGCTTCGACGCGAGCTCGTGCGTGCCGTGCAGCGACCAGAGGAAGTCGCCCGTGATGGCGAGGTCAGAGAACGCCCAGATCAGCGGCGCCGCAGCCGCGAGGGCGGCCAGCCGCAGCCGCCCGCCCCAATCGCGCGAGGGGAACAGCCAGACCCAGTAGGCGGCCGCGTAGAGCCAGGCCTCGGGCCGCAGCAGTCCGGCGAGCCCAAGCAGCACGAGCACCGGCCAGCCCCGCCGGGGCCGCCGTGCCTCGAGCAGCGCCGCCCAGATCACGAGCGCGATCTCCACGAGGTCCACGTAGCCGCGGATGCCGTAGTTGAGGAACGGCTGGCGGGTGAGCACGATCAGCGCCGCCAGCAGCCCCACCGGCCAGCCGAACAGCTCCCAGCCGAGGCGGAAGATCCCCACCACGAGGAACCCCATGGCGAGCACCACGAGCGCGAGCATGAGAGCCTCGCCGCCGTTCCCGAAGAGCGACGCCGGGATGCCCACCAGCATGGCCAGCGGGTGCGGCGTGGGGGCCACCGGCACCTTGTAGGAGGGCGTCCGGCCATGGGCGAGATCGCTCCCCCAAAGGAGGGAGTAGAAGGTGTCGTAGTTCAGGAACGCATGTCCGAACCACGCGAAGATCAGTAGTCCGACGAGCGCTGACGCGAGCACGTCGACGGGCAGTCGGCTGCGCGGCATGGCGGGGAGAAGCTAGCTGGGTTCGCGGCTAGGATGGACCACCGTGCTCTCCCTCTACCGCCGCCACCGCCCTCGCACCTTCGACGACGTGGTGGGCCAGGAGCACATCGTCCGCACGCTCCGCAACGCCATCCAGCTCGACAAGGTGCACCACGCCTACCTGTTCGTGGGCTCCCGCGGCACCGGCAAGACGAGCATGGCCAAGCTCCTCGCCTGCGCGCTCAACGCGGAGGGCGGCCCGCGCATCGACTTCTCGCCGGACGACCCTGCCTGCGTCGCCATCGCCCGGGGCACGTCGCTCGACGTGGTGGAGATGGACGCCGCCTCGAACAACTCCGTCGACGACATCCGCGAGCTGCGCGAGAACGTCGCGCTCGCGCCGATGGGCGGCGGGAGCCGCGTCTACATCCTCGACGAGGCCCACATGCTCACCCAGCAGGCCTGGAACGCCTTCCTCAAGACGCTCGAGGAGCCGCCGGCGCACGTGGTCTTCGTCCTGGCCACCACCGAGGCGCACAAGGTCCCGGCCACGATCATCGACCGCTGCCATCGCTTCGATTTCCACCGCCCGTCGCTCCAGCAGATCGCCGGCGTCCTGCGCAAGGTGGCTCCAAGGAGGAGGGCATCGAGATCCCGGATCCGGCGGTGACGATGATCGCCCGCTCGGCCACCGGCAGCTTCCGCGACGCGCTCGGCACGCTCGAGCAGCTCGTCACCTACGGCGGCAACGACGTGAAGCTCGAGGACGTGCTCGAGGTGCTCGGCGTGGCCGACGCCGAGCTGGTGCTGGACGCCGCCGAGTCGCTGGCCGACCACGACGCCAAGGCCGCGCTGATGGCGGTGGAGCGGCTGTCCGCCTCGGGGCGCGACCTCACCCAGTTCATGCGCGAGCTGGCCGCCCATCTGCGGCACCTGTTCGTGGTGCAGACGCTCGGCGACGTGCCCGAGTCCTTCGCCGTCACCGCCGAGCACACCGACCGGCTCCAGTCCCAGGCCGAGCGCATCTCGCAGGCCGAGGTGCTGCGGGCGATCGACCTGCTGGCGGCCGCGCTCAGCGCCGTCAAGGACGGCTCGGATCCGCGCATCCAGCTCGAGATCGCGCTGCTGAAGGCCACGCAGCCGCAGTCCGACGGCTCGCTGCAGGCGCTGCGGCGCGCGTCGAGCGGCTCGAGCAGTCGGGCGGCGGAGCGCCGCCCGCGGCGCGGCCAGCGCCCTCGGCGCCGCCCGAGGTGCGCCCCGCGAGCCCCCGGAGCCGGGCGCAGGCCGAGCCCGACCGCCGCCGCCCCCGCAGGCGCCGCCGCGCCTGCGGCCTCGCCGCCCGAGCGAGCGGCCGCCCGCGCCGAGGCCGCCGCGGCGGCCGCCGTGGCGGCACCGCGGTCGCCGAACCCGAGCCCGAGCCGTCCGAGCCCGACCCCGCCGCGGCCCCGCCGCTCGACCTCGACCTGCCTGCGCACCCTCTGGCCCACTGCCGTCGAGTCAGTGCGCGAGCACAACGCGATGGTGGGCGCGCTGCTAGCGGACGCCCGGCCGATCGATCTGGCGGGGGACCGGCTCACCGTCGCCTTCAACGAGGACGCCACCTTCTCGAAGAAGAAGGCGGAGGCCAACCGCGCCCTGCTCGTCACCGCGCTGCGCGGCCTCACCGGCCGCTCGCTCGACCTCGTCTACGAGCTGCGCGACGGCGAGGGCCCCCGAGGAGGCGCTCCAGCCCGCCGGCCTCAGCGAAGACGAGCTGCTCGAGCGGCTCAAGGAAGACTTCGGTGCCACCGAGGTCCTCGACCACGAGGAGTGAGGGCGATGCCCAAGCAACCGAACATGAACCAGATGATGCGCCAGGTCCAGCAGATGCAGGCGGACATGGCCAAGGCGCAGGAGGCCCTCAAGTCCGAGGTGGTGGAGGCCAGCGCCGGCGGTGGGATGGTCACGGTGAAGATCAGCGGTGCGCTCGAGCTGCAGGAGGTCCGCATCGACCCGCAGGCGGTGGACCCGGAGGACGTCGAGCTGCTGCAGGACATGGTGCTCGCCGCGGTGACCGAGGCCATCCGCTCGGCTCAGGAGCTCGCTGAGCGCCGTCTCGGCGGCGCGATGGGCGGCCTCGGCGGCCCCGGGGGGCTCGGCGGTCTGGGCCTTCCCGGCTTCTAGCGCTTCCAGCCCGGCTACACTGCCCGCCACATGGGCTGGGTGGTCTTCATCTTCGGCTGCCTGATCACGATTCCGATCGGTTGGGCGCTGTTCTCGCACACCAGGTCCGACCGGCTGCTGTCGGTCATGGGGCTCATTCTGCTGCCGCCCATGATCTGGGCCGCCGCGATCGGCCTGGGGATCGGCCCCTGCAAGGAGGGCTCGTGCGTCACTCACCAGCAGAAGAACCTGCTGACCCTCGCGGTGATCGGGCTCGTCGTGCTGGTGGCCGCTCTCGTGGCGCTCTACCTGCAGCAGGCGCTCGTCGGCGGCGCCCTGATGTTCGTGGCGTCGGTGCTCCTCGTGTTCTCGGTGAGGAAGATCGACAAGGTCACCGCGATCGCGTTCGGCATCCTCGCCGCCGCGGTCGCCGTCTACACGGTGCTGTTCTTCTTGCGCGGCCGGCCGGAGCGGGCGCCGGACTACCCGCCGATCTGACCCATGCTCGTCAGGCGCGAGGACGACGGCTCGGTGCTCGCCATCGGGCAGGCGTCGCATGCCTGGGTGTCGGGACAGCTCGCGCGCGCGTGGGGAAACGAGCAGCTGGGCGAGGTGCGGCCGTGGGAGGAGGTCTGCCTGGGGGCGGAGCAGCACGACCTCGGCTGGGCCGGCTGGGACGCCCGTCCCACGCTCAACCCTGACACCGGCCTGCCCTACAACTTCGTCGAGCTGCCGATCGAGCAGCGGCTCGAGATCTGGTCCGGCGCCGCGCAGCGTCTCGTGAGCCAGAGCCGCTACGCGGCGCTCCTAGTGTCGATGCACGGAACCGCCATCCACGAGCGCTGGGGCCCGCACGGCAATCCGGATGTGGACGCCTCGTGGCTGCCGAGAAGGAGTTCCAGGAGCGGCTGTTCGAGACGGTGGGCGCAGGTCGCGACGAGGTCCGCCGCAACCAGCGGCTGGTCTGGACCTGGGACGCGATCTCGCTCGCCCTCTGCAACGGCTGGGGCCCGACGCCGCTCGAGCAGGTGCCGGCCGCCGCGGACGAGCTGACGCTGCGGTACGAGCCGCTCGGCGACGGGCGAGCCGAGCTCGAGCCGTGGCCGTTCGCGGACGACTCCGTGAGCCTGCGCGCCGAGGGCCGCCGGCTCGAGGGCCGCTTCGGGGACGAGACCGAGCTGCACGACGCGTTCGAGCGCGCGCCCTGGGTCACGCTCGAGTTCGAGCTCGTTCGCCGCAGGCGCGGCTAACCTCACCCTCCTTGCTGGCTCCGCCCGTCAACCGTCTCGTCACCGAGCTCTCACGCCTGCCCGGCATCGGCCAGCGCACGGCGCAGCGGCTCGCGTTCCACATCCTGCGCTCCTCGGACGAGGAGGCGCTGGCGCTGGCGGACGCCATCCGCGAGGTCAAGGAGACGGTCGGCCTCTGCGAGGTCTGCTTCAACCTCGCGGTGGGCCCGCGCTGCCGCATCTGTGAGGAGGAGCGCCGCGACGGCAGCCTGATCTGCGTGGTGGAGGAGCCGAGCGACGTGATCCCGATCGAGCGCACCAACGAGTTCCAGGGTCGCTACCACGTGCTGGGCGGCGCGCTGTCGCCGATCGACGGGGTGGACCCGGAGGACATCCGCCTGGCGGAGCTGTTCACGCGCGTGCGAGGGCGGCGGCGTGCGCGAGGTCGTGGTGGCCACCAACTCCACCACCACCGGCGAGGCCACCGCGCTCTACATCGCCGAGGAGCTGCGCGGGCGCACGCCGAGCGTGGCGGTCACGCGGCTGGCCAGCGGCCTGCCGGTGGGCGCGGACCTCGAGTACGCGGACGAGATCACACTGGGCAAGGCGCTGCGCGGCCGCCGCGAGCTCTAGCGGGTCAACTGCGAGAGCCGCTCGTGCGCTTCGATCGCGCAGCGCACGGTGTGCAGGATCTGCTCGCGCGAGGCGCCCTTCACGAGGTAGGCCGTGGCGCCCGCCTCGAGCATCTCGATCACGGTCGTGCGGTCGTCGTACCCCGGAAGCGCAATCAGGCTCGTGTCGGGTGACAGCTCGCGGATCTCGCGGATCGCGCGGAGGCCCCCGCCGGCCGGCATCGCAACGTCGATGATCGCGGCGTCCGGCTTCCGCTCCGCCGCGAGGTCGATCGCCTGCTGGGCATCGGCGGCCGCTCCCACGAGGGAGAGGCCGGGTTCGCCCGTCACGTACTTCTCGATCAGCACGCGCGTGTCGGCATCGTCGTCGGCGACGAGCACCGAAACGTTGTCCATGTACCTCATATCGGCGGGCTACGCCCCAACAATGATCGCCCGATCAGGCGATCAAACCGAGCTGCCGCTTCACGAGCAGGATGCGCAGCACCGCCTGCTGCAGGCGCGCCTTGGGGATCTCGCCGCTGCGCGCGGCGCTCAGCACAGCCGCATATGCCGCCGTCTGGTCGCTGCGCGGCCGGAGATGAAGACCATGTCGGCGCCCGCCCTCAGCGCGGCCACCGCCGCGTCCGGCACCGACTGGCCGTCGGTGATCGCGCCCGCCTCGAGGTCGTCGGTCACCGCTATTCCCTTGAAGCCCAGGTTGGCCCGCAGCAGGTCCACCATCAGCGCGCTCGACTCGGACGCCGGCGTGGCGAACGCGTCGGTGGTGTAGAGGCCGTGTCCGACCATCACGCCCGCGGAGCCGGCGTCGAGCGCCGCCTTGAACGGCACGAGGTCGCGGCCGGCCAGCACCTGGAGCGACAGGCCGACCTCGGCGGCCCCGTCGTCGGTCGGCTGCGACGCGGCGCCCAGGCCGGGGAAGTGCTTCGGTGTGGTGAGCATCTTGGCCCCCAGGTAGGCGCGCACGGTGGCTGCCGCGAAGCGCGCCACCTGGTCGGGGTCGTTCGAGAACGAGACGTTCGTGTAGGGGCCACCGGGGTTGGTGTCCACGTCGACGTCAGGGCCGAGCACGCCGTTGATGCCGAGACCGCGCAGCGTCCGGGCGGCCTGCGTCGCCTCGGCGGAGGCCTGGGCCACGGTCGGGACAGCGCTCGGCGAGTCGGTCGGCGGCAGGCCTGACAGCTGGTCGAACTGCCCGCCGTCCTGGATCGTCAGGAGCCAGGGCGGCACGTGGCCGTGCCGGCGCGCCACCCTGGCCGCCAGGCCGGTGAGCTGCGAGAGCTGCTGCGGGTTCGAGTAGTTGTCCGACTGGAACACGAGCCCGCCGATGTCGAGCTGGGCGAGCTGGCCGAAGATCGGCGCGCCGCTCCCCTTCCCGCTGAAGCCGAGCAGGAACAGCTCCGCCACCTTGCGCTCGAGCGGCAGCCGCTTGGCGAGGTCGGCGATGCTGCGCGGCACCGGCGGCCCGCCCGTGTGCTCGGCCGGCGGCGGCACCACCCGCTCGAGGAACGAGCGCTGCTCCACCGGCCCGGTCGCGCCGCTGGCGCTGGCCTGCGGCAGCGGCTTCGCTCGACCGCTTCGAGCCGCGCGCGAGCCCGATCACGAGCGCCACCACCACGATCGTTCCCCCAAGCAACACCAGCGCCACGAGGCGGCGGCGCCGGTAATTCGGTCTGCGCAAGGGGCGAAAGCTATCTTTCTGCGCCGTGGCCCACTCCGCTTCAGAGCTAGCCGAGACCGTGGTGATGAAGTTCGGCGGCACCTCGGTCGCCGACGCCGAGCGGATCACGAACGCCGCACGCCGAATCGTCGCCGCCCGCGAGGAGGGCCGCCGCGTGGTGGCGGTGCTGTCGGCTCGCGGCAAGACCACCGACGAGCTCGTGGCGATGGCCTTCGAGGTCTCGACGCGGCCGCACCCGCGCGAGATGGACATGCTGCTCTCCACCGGCGAGCGCATCTCCTGCGCGCTGGCCGCGATGGTGATCAACGACCTCGGCCACGAGGCGATCTCGCTCACCGGCTCGCAGGCGGGCATCGTCACCGACACCTCGCACACCAAGGCCCGCATCATCGAGGTGCGCGCCGACCGCATCCGTGCCGCGCTCGACGACGACAAGATCGTGCTGGTCGCCGGCTTCCAGGGCGTGTCCACCGCCGCGCGACGTGACCACGCTCGGCCGCGGCGGCTCGGACACCACGGCCGTTGCGCTCGCCGCCGCGCTCGGCGCCGACCTGTGCGAGATCTACACCGACGTCTCCGGCGTCTACAGCGCCGACCCGCGCATCGTGCTCGGCGCGCGCAAGCTGCGCCAGGTGTCGTTCGAGGAGATGCTCGAGATGGCGGCCTCCGGGGCGAAGGTGCTCCAGCTACGCTCCGTGGAGTACGCGCGCAACCACGGCGTTCGGATTCACGTTCGATCGAGCTTCGAGGAAGGGCCCGGGACCTACGTCTTGACCGAGCAGGAGACAATGGAGCGGCCGCTGGTCACGGCGGTCACGCACTCGACGGACGAGGCTCGCATCACGCTCACGGGGGTGCCCGACAAGCCGGGCGTGGCCGGCCGTGTGCTCAGCGCGCTGGCGGCCGCCGCCGTCAACGTCGACCTCATCATCCAGAACGAGCCCGAGACCGAGGGCCACGGCGCCGACATGTCGTTCACCGTGCCGCGCGACGACCTCATCACCGCGCGCGAGCAGCTCGAGAAGATCCAGGACGAGCTCGGCTTCGGCCGGATCGTCACCGATCCGGCGATGGCGCAGGTGTCGCTCGTCGGAGCTGGAATGAAGAGCCATCCGGGCGTCGCGGCCAAGTGCTTCACCGTGCTCGGCGACGCCGGCATCAACATCGAGATGATCTCGACCTCACCGATCAAGATCTCGTGCGTGATCCGCGAGGCGGACATCGTCACCGCGGTGCAGCAGCTCGCGCGCGCCTTCGGCCTCGACGAGCGCGAGGACGTGCAGCGGGAGGACGCCGCATGAGGGTCGCCGTGGTGGGCGCCACCGGCGCAGTGGGCTCGACCATGCTCGGCGTGATGCGGGAGCGCTCGTTCACGGCCGACGAGGTGGTGCCGTTCGCCTCGGAGCGCTCGGCGGGCCGCAGGATCGACTGGGGCGAGCTCGAGCTCACCGTCCAGCCGCTCAGCGACGCGACCATCCAGGGCTTCGACATCGCGCTCTTCTCCGCCGGCTCGGGCACCAGCGAGCAGTGGGCGCCGCGCTTCGCGGAGGCCGGCGCCGTGGTG
This sequence comes from uncultured Thermoleophilaceae bacterium, assembly GCA_963848495.1. Taxonomy (GTDB): domain Bacteria; phylum Actinomycetota; class Thermoleophilia; order Solirubrobacterales; family Thermoleophilaceae; genus JAICJR01. The sequence continues at coordinate 1,902,148 of CAWKDV010000004.1, read as the reverse complement.
GTCGACAACTCCTCCTTCTGGCGCATGCACGAGCACGTGCCGCTGGTCGTCTCCGAGGTCAACCCGGACGCGCTCGAGGGGCACCGCGGCATCGTCGCCAACCCCAACTGCTCGACCATGCAGATGGTCGTGGCTCTCAAGCCGATCCTCGACGCTGCCGGCATCGAGCGGCTCGTGATCTCCACCTACCAGTCGGTTTCGGGCACCGGCCAGCGGGCGGTGGAGGAGCTGCACGACCAGGCGCTGGCGATCCTCGAGGCCAAGGAGCTCGCGCCGCCCAGCGTCTACCCGCACCAGATCGCCTTCAACGTCCTGCCGCAGGTCGAGAAGTTCAAGGACGGCGACGACTACACCACCGAGGAGCGCAAGATGATGGCCGAGACGCGCAAGATCCTCGGCACCGAGGACATCGGCATCTCCGCCACCTGCGTGCGCGTGCCGGTCTACACCGGCCACTCCGAGTCGATCAACGTGCAGACGCGCGACCCGCTGTCGCCCGAGGAGTGCCGCGAGATCCTCGCGGCCGCGCCCGGAGTCGTGGTGCTGGACGACCCGGGCAACGGCATCTACCCGCTGGCGATCGAGGCGGCGGGCCGCGACGACGTGCTCGTCGGCCGGATCCGCCGCGACCCCTCGCATGAGCGCTGCCTCAACCTCTGGGTGGTGGGCGACAACCTGCGCAAGGGCGCGGCCACCAATGCGGTGCAGCTCGCCGAGGAGCTGCACGCACGCGACCTGCTGCGCTCAGCTCCCGCCGCCTAGCTGGTCAATTCGGCGCGCCGACTGGTGCGCGGGTGTTACGCCGGCAATGACGGTCGGTCTGAGGCCTGCTGTCAGGTTTAGGGGGGTCTATAGGCCCCCAACTCCTGACAGTGGCGATCGTAACCGCCCCCGCGCGGAATCAATCGCCTAGCGCGCGAACGCCTTCCGCAGCGTGTCCGGCTGGCGCACGATGTCGCCGAGCGTCGGCGGCTGGAAGTTGTAGCCGAGCTGGTCCAGGTAGCCGCTGTTCACCATCGACGCGACCATGTCGTGGGGCGCCGGCGCCACCACCGTAGGCGTGCCGTGCGAGCTGAGCGCGCAGGGCTGGCTCACGACGTGGGCCGGGTGCGGCAGCGACGGCAGGTCGAGCCGCGGCTTCGAGCGCCAGTCGAAGGCGAGGCCGATGTTGGTGGCGTGGGCGTCCCGCGTGTTGAGCGGCTGGAGGCCGAAGCGGTACTCGATCAGCTTGAGGATCGACTCGAAGCCGAAGGTCGTGTGCTCCACGTGCTTGCGCTTCACGAAGGGCGAGACTGCCACGGCGGGGATGCGGAATCCCATCTGGCCGAAGTCCTTGTTGATGTCGCTCGAGTTGCGCATGTCGGGCACGCGCGGCGGCGCGACGTGGTCGAAGAAGCCGCCCCACTCGTCGTAGACGATGAACAGCGCGCCCCGCTTCCACTGCGGCGACTCCATGAACGCGTGCACGACGTCGGCCATGAACGCCTGGCCCATGCGGACGTCGCCATGCGGGTGCTCGTCGCCGGAGAAGCCCGGGTCTTCGCCCACGCTGCCCCCGAACAGCGGGTCGACGAACGACACCGGCGGCAGCGTGCCGCTCGCGCAGCGCGCGTAGTACTCCTCGATCCGCCCCGAGCGCTGCAGCCCGGGCGCGCCCCAGAGCGCCGACACCGGCACGTCGCAGAAGAAGTAGCGCGAGTCCACACCCTTCTTCTTCAGCGCCGCGAAGATCGTCGTGTCGGGGAAGCCGGTGCCGCTCGGCAGGCTGTTGTCGATCATGCCGTAGGACTGCGCGGCGTGCATGTACTCGCGGTTGGGCAGCGTCGAGCCCATCAGCGAGCAGTGGAAGTGGTCGAAGGTCGTGAACGCACGCGCGGCCTCGGGGATGAAGCCGAGGTCCTTCTCGCGGTAGTAGGAGATCGACAGCAGGTCGTTGTCGCCGGAGCGCAGGAAGCCGTCGCAGCGACCGCCGTCGAGCTGCGTGCGGCCGCCCTCCCAGGAGTGGTCGGGATCGTTGAACGCGCAGCCCTGCCAGTCGGGCGCGAGCGGCCGCGTGGACCAGCTCTTGCCCTGCTTGTCCACATAGCTGAGGCCGGCCTGGCGCCCGTCGGCGTTCGGCAGCCAGCCGAGGTAGTGGTCGAACGAGCGGTTCTCCATCATCAGCACCACGAAGGTGTCGATGGGGAGGTTGCGCGGCGCCGGCAGGTAGGTGCGGCGCTGCTTGCGGGCCGCCTCCGCCACCAGCGTCTGCCCCGGCAGGACGCCCGCCATCGCGGCCGCCAGGCCGGCCGTCATCGCCGTGCGCGCCAGGAAGTCACGCCGGCGCATGTGCTCCTCCGGGTGCTCGAACTCCAGGCGCTCGGCGCCCTCTGGATCCAACAGCTCGCTCATGTAGCGTCCCCCGCTAACGCGTAGTCATCCCTGCCCGGCCGCGAAGAGTACGGACCGGCGCGCAGCCGCGGCGCAGTTAGGCGTGGGCGCGCGGGCGCGACAGCGACGCGAGGTCGCGGCGCGAGGAGATACCCAGCTTGCGGTAGATGTTGCGCGCATGCGTGCGCACGGTCTCGATCCCGATCGAGAGCGTGTGGGCGATCTCCGCGTTGGTCCGGCCCTCCTGCAGCAGCTCGAGCACGCTGGCCTCCCGAGAGGTGAGGAGCTCCGGGCCTGAGCGACCGAAGCCGCTCGTATCGCGCAGCCCGGGCCCCGCCGAGCGCGGCAGCACGTGCATGCCGCGGGAGGCGAGGTGGATCGCGTTGATGATGTCGCGGCCCTGCGTCTCCTTCGAAATGCAGGCGGTGGCGCCGAACGACAGCATCTGGTTGCACTCCGCGGCGGTGGGCCGGTTGGCGAGCACCACGAAGCGAGTGCCGGGATGGCGCTCGTGCAGCTCGTGCACGCTCGCGGGTGAGGGCAGCGAGCCGAAGTTGAGCAGCACCACGGCGGGCTTCTGCGCGCCGATGATGTCGCTCAGCTCCTCGAGCGGAACCTCGCCTGCGACCAGGTCGAGATTCGAGTCCTCGGCGATCAGCTGGCGCAGACCAACCTTCACGAGGTCCTCGAACTCCGCGGTCACGACCGTCACCCCTGCAGCCATCTCCGGCAGCGTAGCAAGAAGGGGGGATAGAGGGGGTGAGGTTCCTCCCCCCTTGCATCACCCCTTGCTAACTCATTCGTTCCCCCGCGCCTACCACGAAAGATCACCCGCAAATCACACGTTGAAGGGGATGTAGGACCCCATTCAGACGGGCACCATTCAGTCACACCAGTCAGGGACGGACTGGACGGGAAGGCAGGGACCAAGCTTTCCACAGGGCGGAATTGGGGTACGCCTAGCACCGCGAGGAGCCGACCAGCCCACCTGGTCGGTTTTCTCGTTCTTGGGGGCTTTCGGTCGCGTCGCGCGTAGGATGCGCGGCGTGACCGATCCCAAGGAAGCTGCGCGCCGAGTTGCGGCCGTGGCGGCCGTGGAGCGGCTCGAGTCGGGGATGACGATCGGCCTCGGATCGGGGCGGGCGGTCTGGAGGACGATCGACGCGATCCGCGAGCGCTGGCCCGGCGGGATCCCGCTGCGGGCCACGGTGGCGTCGTCTCTGACGGAGGAGGTCGCCCGCGCAGCCGGCATCGAGCTCATCTCGCTCGACGACGCCCACTCGCTCGATCTGGCCATCGACGGCGCCGACGAGGTCGACCCTCAGCTCGGCCTGATCAAGGGCGGCGGCGGCGCGCTCCTGCGCGAGAAGCTGGTAGTCGTATCCGCGCGCCGCTTCATCGTGGTGGCGGAGACCGACAAGCAGGTGAGCCGCCTGGGCGAGACGCGCGGCGTGCCCGTGGAGGTCGTGCGCTTCGGGTGGCATTGCACGATGGAGCGCCTGCTGGCCGCGGGCGTGCCCTCCGCCGACCTGCGCGTCCTCGACGACGGCACCCAGTTCATCACCGACGAGGGTCACCTGATCCTGGACTGCGCGGTGCCGCCCGACGGCGCCCTCCACGACTTCGCCCTCACCCTGAAGGCCCAGACCGGCGTGGTGGAGCACGGCCTCTTCCTGGGCATGACGCACGAGGTGCTGCTGGGAGCGCCGGACGGGTCGCTGGTGGAGCTCGGCGGGTAGCCGCTTGGCGAAGGCGCACGAGCGGGGAGACGGTGCCTGGGTCTTGCCACTCGCGGAGGGCGAGGTCGAGCGTGTGTGCAAGGACACGTCCCACGGAATCGTGCTGTGTGTCAGGGCGTCCGACGACATCTGCGAAGTGCTGCTGGGCGAATTCACCGTCATGGATCCGCTCGGGCGGCGCCAGACGGTGGACAGCGACGAGTTCGGGACGTACGGGCCCGTGTTAGCGACGGTCGGAGGCATCGTCCGCGAGGCCACCGCGGGTCCCGCGGCGGATCTGGCAATCATTCTCTGGGACGGCACGAGGCTCGAGGCGGCCGCTGGAGCGGACGTGCATGGACTTGACCCCGCATATCGGGGCTAACTCCATGCACGTCGCCTGACCCGGCGGCCAGGCGGGCGCCACCTCCGCGGCGGGCGGTCTACCGTGCACGCCATGAGCACGCGCGCGGTCATCCTGGCGGTCGCCGCCGGCGTCGCTCTGGCGGATGCGTCGATCGTGACGCTCGCGCTGCCCGAGATCCTGCGCGATCTCAATACGAGCGTCGAGGGTGTGGCTGCCGTGATCGGGGTCTACACGGCCGTGCTGGCGGTGGCGCTCGTGCCGCTCGAGCGAGTCGCCGCCCGCCACGGCGGTCACCTGGTCGGGGCGGTCGGCTTCGGTGTGCTGGCGGCGGCAGGCGTGGTCTGCGCGAGCGCCGACAGCCTGTCGGTGCTGCTCGTTGCGCGCTGCGTTCAGGCCCTCGGCGGGGCGGCGGGCCTGGCCGCGGTCTTCGAGCTGCTCGGCGGGGGAGAGGGGCGTGGGCGGAGGCTATGGGTCGCCGCGGCTGTTTACGCCACGGCACTCGGGCCGGCCGTGGGCGGCGCGCTCACCCAGGCGTTCAGCTGGCGGGCGATCTTCGTCTTCCAGGTGCCGCTGGCGGCGGCGGGTGCCGTGGCGATGCTTGCGGGTCCCGCGGCGCCCGCCCGGGTCGAGAAGGGGCGCCCCACGCCCGAGCCGCTCCGGCCCGCCCTCGCTCTCGGCCTCGTGTCGGCCGCGCTCAGCGCGGTCCTGTTCCTGCTGGTGCTGCTGCTCGTAGCCGGCTGGAACGTGACCCCGCTGAAGGCGGCCATCACGGTCACCGTGATTCCGGCTGCGGCGTTCGCCGGGGCCCGCATTGGCGGCGAGCAGATCGTGCGCGCGGCGTCCGGCTGCGCGCTGGTGGGCGGCGGCGTGCTGGCGCTGGCGTGGCTCCCGGGCGCATCCCCGTGGTGGACGGTCCCTCCGCAGATCATGGCCGGCGCGGGCATGGGCCTGGCGCTCACCGCGCTGGCCGGCGGGCTGCTTCCAGAACGAACGCCGCGGGACGCGGCGCGCCTCCTGGCGATCCGCCACGCCGGTATCGCGGCGATCCTCGCGGTGGCGGCGCCGATCGCGGCGCACCAGCTCGACGTCTCCACGCAGAAGGCACGCGAGCAGGGCGTGGCGCTGGTGCTCGACGCCCCCCTGCCGCCGCTCGACAAGATCAAGCTCGCGCCCGCCCTGCTGAAGGGCGTGCAGTCGAGCGAGCCCCGCAACGGCCTGCGCCGGGCGGTGGCGGCCGAGCGCCACCGCTACTCGGGCGCCAACCTCGCGGCCTATAACGAGCTCGGCAAGCGGGCGGACGACACGCTGGTCACGGCGGTCGGCGACGCCTTCCGCTCCTCGTTCCTGATCGCCGGCGCCGCGGGCTTCCTGGCCGCGATCCTGCTGCTCGCGGGGGTCCGGCTGGCGGCGGTGGCGGTCGCCGGAGCGCTGGCGCTCGGCACGCCTGCGGTCTACGCGCTCCTCTACCGAACCGTGCCCCCCAAGCCGCCCGCGATCCTCAATCCCTGCAATGCCCAGCGCACGCCGCCGCAGACCGGCGGCATCACCGGCTTCATCCAGGCGCAGGCGCTCAAGCTGCTCGACCAGGCCGCCTGCCGGCTCGGCTCCTCGCGCGAGGAGCTGGTGCTGGCCCTCGCGGACAAGGAGGACGCGAAGCGCTTCCAGCGCGAGCACGGTGTGGACCCACGCTCGGTCGGCGGCCTGATCCAGAAGCTGCTCGGCGGCGGCTAGCTGTCAACGTGGGTTGACAACTCGGGGCTGTCAATGTAAGTTGACAGCACGATGACCGAGGCCACCGAGCTCGCAGGCGCCGCATCCAGCACCGACCCCGCCGTCGGCCTGCAGGCGGTCGCCTCCCTGCGCACCCTGCTCGAGACGCTCGAGCGCCTGCAGGTGGAGAACGCCCGGGAGCAGGGCTGGTCCTGGCAGCAGATCGCGGAGACACTCGGCGTCAGCAGGCAGGCGGTGCACAAGAAGTACGGCGGCGGCAGTGGCCTCCTGCGGAGGCTCGGCTGATGTTCGAGCGGTTCAGCGACACGGCGCGCGAGTGCGTGCGGCTCGCCTCCGAGGAGGTCCGCGAGCTCGGCCATGACCACATCGGCACCGAGCACCTCCTGATCGCCGTGGCCCGCGAGCAGCATGGGCTCGGCGGGCGGATCCTGCGCGACTCGGGCGCCGGCGCCGAGGAGCTGCGAGCTGACGCCCGTCGCCTCGCCGGACCGGGCGTGCTCGATCGCGACGCCCTCGCCAGCCTGGGCATCGACCTCGACGAGGTCCGGCGCAGGGCGGAGCAGAGCTTCGGCGAAGGAGCGCTGGAGGCACGCTCGGGGTGCACGGACAAGCCGCGCCGGATCCCCTGCTCTCCAAGCAGCAAGAAGGCGGCCCAGCTCGCGCTGCGCTTCGCGGTGCACCTTGGAGACGACTTCATCGGCTCGGAGCACATCCTCTGGGCGATCTCGCGCGTGGGTGAAGGCGCCGGCGCGCGCATGCTGGCCGGCCGCGGGATCACCTACGGCGTGGTCGAGACGGCCATCCGCCGTTCGCGGCAGGCCGCCTAAGCAGCCGCGAGCGCCGCGACCTTGCGCTGCACGTCGCTCGTCTTCACGACGTGCTTGTTCATCCCGAGCTCCTTCGGCGACAGGCCGAGGGCCAGGCCGATCATCTGCGGGAGGTGCAGCACGGGCAGGCCGAGGTCGCGCTCCACGTACTTGGCGGCGTCGGGCTGCTGAAGGTCCAGGTTCAGGTGGCAGAGCGGGCAGGGCGTGACCAGGCAGTCGGCGGCGGCGTCGATCGCGTCGGCCACGTGTCGCCCGGCCTGGCGCAGCGAGGTGGTGCGGTTCATGGTGATCAGGGGGAAGCCGCAGCACTTGTGCTTGCCGGCGTAGTCCACCGCGGTGGCCCCGATCGCCTCGATCACCATCTCCAGGTAGCGATCGCGCTCGGGGTAGAACTCGAAGCCGAGCCGCGACTGCGGCCGCACGACGTAGCAGCCATAGAAGGGCGCCACGCGCAGGCCGTCGAGCGGCCGCACCACGCGCTCGCGCAGGCTGTCGAGGCCGATGTCCTCGACCAGCAGCCAGAGGAAGTTCTTGTTCCACCAGGCGGAGTCGCGCTGGTAGGCGAGGCCCTCGGGCTCGAGGTGGGTGTTGATGTGGTCGCGGTAGGTGCTGTCCGCATCGAGCCGCTGCTGGCACTCGGACTGGGCGCCCTGGCAGGTGGAGCAGATGTTCATCATGCCGGCGGCGCCGCTGACGCCCTGCGCGAGGGCGAACGTGCGCGCGTTCAGGCTGTCCACCAGCTCCTGGTTGTGCTCGGCGATCACGCCCGCGCCGCAGCAGTTCGCGCGGTCGAGCTCCACCATCTCGATGTCGAGCCTGGGGGCGACCAGCGCCATCGAGCCGTGCAGCTCGGGGGTGAAGCCGCGCGAGACGCAGCCGGGCCAGTACGCCACCTTGATGCTCACTCGTCTTCCTCCGGCTCGAGGTCGCCTTCGCCGACGATGTACAGGTTCAACTCGATCCGCTCGCCGTGCGAGTGCACCTCGTTGTAGATCCGGCGCACCTCGCTCTGGTCGGGCAGCTTGTGGTGGATCAGCGCCTTGACCGGCGAGACCTTGCCCGACTTGAGGCCGTTCACGACGGTGGGGAACGCCTCCATGAGCTGCTTGAGCGAGTGCGGGTCGAGCTGCGAGCGGATCAGGCTGCCCTGGCCGAACGAGCGCGGCAGGAGCTGCGACTCGTGCAGTGTGCCGTAGCGCTCCACGATGCCGACGAAGGCCTTCTCGTGGCCATAGCCGTTGTTGGAGTCCTTGATCCCGTAGTCGCCAGTGGCGCGGCGGCGCAGCCGCATGATCTGGTTCATCGGCGCGACGTCCTTTGGGCAGACCTCCACGCAGGCGAAGCAGTGGGTGCAGTCGTAGATGCCGTGGGGGTCCTCGGCGAGGTCGTGGAGGCGCTCCTCCTCCTGAGCGTCGCGCGGGTCGCCCACGAAGCGGTAGGCCTTGGCCAGCGCCGCCGGGCCGATGAACTCGGGGTCGACCTCGAGCGAGAGGCAGGCCGACACGCACACGCCGCAGTGGATGCACGCCATCGCCTGGGTGACGTCGATCATCGCCTCGGCCGGGACGATGTACTCGCGCTCGGGCGGGTCGCCCGCCGGGAGCAGCCAGGGCACCACGCGCTGGACCTTCTTCCAGTGGACCGCGTCCATGTCCACGATCAGGTCCTTCAGCACGGGCATGTTGCCCATCGGCTCGACCACGATCGCGCCCGTCCCGCGCGACGCCGCGAGCTCGGCGGCCTCGCCGATCTTCGTGTTGCAGGCGAGGCGCGACTTGCCGTTGATGCGCACGCCGCAGGAGCCGCAGATGGCCGCCTGACAGGAGCAGCGGATGCCGATCGAGCCGTCCTGGTCGTTGCGCGCCTGGAGGATGCCGTCGAGCACCGAGCGCTCGGGCGCCAGGTCCACGTCGAAGTTCTGCCAGTAGGCGGGATCCCCGGACTCGGGGTCGAAGCGGCGCAGTCTTCAGCGTGTAGTCGGGCACCAGATCACCTCCACCTAGTAGGTCCGTGCTTCGGGCTGCCAGCGGGTGATCGTGACCTCGGAGAAGGAGATCTCCGGCCCGTCCTCGCTGTAGGTGAGGTCGATGTGCTTGAGCCACTCGTCGTCGTTGCGCTCGGGGTAGTCGGTGCGGAACTGGGCCCCGCGGCTCTCCTTGCGCTCGAGCGCGCCCACGACCGTGCACTCGGCGTTGTCGAGCATGAAGCCGAGCTCGAGCGCGCCGAACAGGTCCTGGTTGAAGACGGCGCCCTTGTCGTCGATGGCGACCGTCAGCGACTCCTCCTTCAGGCGGCGCACGATCTCGAGCGCGGTGTTCAGCCCGTCCTCGTCGCGGAACACGGCGCAGTACTTGTCCATCGCCTTGCCGAGCTCCGCCTTGATCTCGGACACCCGCCGGCCGGTCTTCTCGCGGCCGACCAGCTCGCGGATCCTGCGGTCCTCGTCCTCGAGCTGGGCGGGCGAGGCCTCGGGGTGCGGCATCAGCTTGGCCCGTTGGGCGGCGTGGCGCCCGGAGCGGCCGCCGAAGATCAGCGTGTCGAGCAGCGAGTTCGCGCCGAGGCGGTTGCCGCCGTGGACCGACACGCAGGCCACCTCGCCGGCCGCGTACAGGCCCGGGATCGACGTCTGCCCGTCCACGTCGGTCTTCACCCCGCCCATCACGTAGTGGTTACCCGGCTTGATGTGGATCGGCTCCTTGGTGATGTCCACCCCGGCGAAGTCGCGGCCGACGTTGACGATCTCGCGCAGCGCCTCGTGGATGCGCTTCCTCGGGACCACGGTGATGTCGAGCGCGACGGTGCCGTCGGGGAAGCCGCGCCCCTCGTTGATCTCGGTCTGCTCGGCGCGCGAGACCACGTCGCGCGAGGCGAGCTCCATCTTGTTGGGCGCGTACTTCTCCATGAAGCGCTCGCCGAGCGCGTTGTAGAGGTGGGCGCCCTCGCCGCGCGCTCCCTCGGTGATGAGGAGGCCGTTGCCCTGGAGCGTGGTGGGGTGGTACTGCACCATCTCCATGTCCATCAGCGGGGCGCCTGCCCGGTAGGCGAGCGCGATGCCGTCGCCGGTGCAGATCAGCGCGTTGGTGGTGGGGTTGTACATCTGGCCGTTCCCGCCGGCGGCGAGGATCACCGCCTTGGCGCCGAACAGCTCGAGCGAGCCGTCGCGCATGTTGCGCGCCACCACGCCGGCGATCTGCCCTTCGTCGTCGCGCACCAGCGCCGTGTTGAACCACTCCTCGTAGCGGTACACCTCGGTGTGCTTCATCAGCTGCTCGTAGAGCACGTGCAGGATCGCCTGGCCGGTGATGTCCGCCACGTAGTAGGTGCGGGCGGCCGAGGCGCCGCCGAAGGCGCGCGTACCGAGCTTGCCCTCCTCGTTGCGGTGGAAGGTCACGCCCAGGTGCTCGAGATCGAGGATCTCCTGCGGCGCCGCCCGGCACATGATCTCGATGGCGTCCTGGTCGCCCAGGTAGTCGGAGCCCTTGACCGTGTCGAACGCGTGCGACTCCCACGTGTCCTCCGGGTTCAGCGCCGCGTTGATGCCGCCCTGGGCGGCGTTCGAGTGCGAGCGCACCGGGTGGACCTTGGACAGGATCCCGACGGACGCGCCGTCCTCGGCCGCTGCTAGGGCGGCGCGCTGGCCGGCGAGGCCGGCTCCGATGACCAGGACGTCATGCGTGGGCATAGGGCGGCGGCGATTCTATGCAAAAGGGGATCGCGGACTACGGATGCGGACTGCGGACTGCGGGAAGACAGCGCCACGCAGTCCGCAGTCCGCAGTCCGCAGTCCGGCTAAGTCGCGGCCGACGCCTGTAATGCCCTACGGACCTGGTCGAGCGTCATGACTCCGCGCAATATCCCGTCGCGGTCCACCGCCATCAACGCGCCCAGCGTTCTGAGCCCCTCGGACCCCATCAGCGCCTCCAGCGGAGCCTCCGTGCTCACCCGCAGGGAGCCCTCCGCGTCGCGGTTCATCACCTCGTCGACAGTGCGGGCCTGTCGCTCCGCCTCGGGCACCGCGTCGACCCGCTCGCGGATGAGCAGGCCCAGGAAGCGGCCGGCGCGGTCGGTGACCGGGAACCAGGGCCAGCGGTAGCGCAGGAAGAACTCGTCGAAGGCGGTGTCGAGCCGCGTCTCGGCCGGGACGGCCACCGGCTCCGTGTCCATCACGTCGGCCACGCTGAGGCCCTCGAGCTGCGAGGTGATCCGCGACTGGACTTCGGCGCCCTTGGCCGCCTGCGCGAGGAAGTTGCCGAGGATGATGAACCAGATGCCGCCGATGATCGACTGGTAGCGCAGCAGCACGAAGACGCCGCCGGCCATCATCGCGTAGGCGAACACGCGGCCCATGCGGGCGGCGAAGGCGGTGGCCCGCAGGCGGTCGCCGGTGCGCCACCAGGTCAGGGCCCGGACGATGTTGCCGCCGTCGAGCGGGAAGGCGGGCAGCAGGTTGAAGACGAGCAGCAGCGTGTTGATGAAGGCGAGGTAGCCGAGCAGCACCTCGCCCGAGCTGTAGCCGGTGAGCGCGTCGAGCAGCACGGCGTGCTTGAAGGGGTCGAAAGCCCCAGCCGAGGATGCCCGACCGCCCAGCAGCCGCCGGCGATCGCAGCCGTCACCGCCGGGCCCGCCGCCGAGATGGCCGAACGCCGCTCTCGGCGTGGGCGCGTCCTCCTTCATCGTGGCGATTCCGCCGAACAGCCACAGCTCGATGCCGACGATCTGGATCCGGTTGCGCATCGCCACCAGCGCGTGGCCCAGCTCGTGCAGGATCACGCAGAAGAAGAACAGGAGCGCGCTGGCCGTGGCGAGCAGCGAACGACTTGCTGTCCTGACCCGGGAACGCGCCCTTGTACTGGTCCGAGAGGGACCAGATGATCAGGAAGAGGACGATGAACCAGCTCGGATTGACGCCGATGCGAATCCCGAAGACCCGAGCAAGTTGAATCGAGCGGCCGCCCGGCACAAGCGCATCGTCTCACAAGCGTTTGGGGCCGATTAGCAGCGGGCACGCGATAATGCGGCCCCCTTCCCGTCCTTCGGCAAGAAAGGAAGCCGCCCTGTGGCGCACCGCGTGACGTTCATTCCCGGCGATGGCACCGGGCCAGAGATCTCAGAGGCCACGCGCCGCGTGCTCGAGGGCACCGGCGTGGAGTTCGAGTGGGACTTCCAGGACGCGGGCGCCGACGTCTACGAGGAGGAGGGCACGCCGCTGCCAGACCGCGTGCTCGAGTCGATCAAGGAGCGCGGCCTGGCGATCAAGGGGCCCATCACCACCCCCGTGGGCTCGGGCTTCCGCTCGATCAACGTCGCCCTGCGCAAGGAGCTCGACCTGTACGCCTGTCTGCGGCCGTGCAAGGCCTACGAGGGCGTGCGCACGCGCTTCCCGGAGACCGACATCGTGATCGTGCGCGAGAACCACGAGGACCTCTACGCGGGCGTCGAGTTCGAGCTGGGCGACGAGAAGACCGAGCGGCTGCGCCAGTTCATCGCCGAGACCGAGGGCACTCTGCTGCGCGAGGACATCGGCGTTTCGATCAAGCCGATCTCGGTCTTCGGCACCAAGCGGATCGTGCGCGAGGCCTTCGAGTACGCCAAGGCCTACGGGCGCTCGAAGGTCACCCTGGCGCACAAGGCCAACATCATGAAGCACACCGACGGCCTGTTCCTGCGCGTTGGCCGCGAGGTGGCGGAGCAGGAGTATCCGGAGATCGAGTTCGAGGACCGGATCATCGACAACCTCTGCAACCAGCTCGTGTCGCGTCCCGAGGAGTACGACGTGGTGGTGCTGCCGAACCTCTACGGCGACATCGTGTCCGACCTCTGCGCGGGCATGAGCGGCGGCCTCGGAATCGCGCCCGGCGCCAACATCGGCGACGACCACGCGGTGTTCGAGGCCACGCACGGATCGGCCCCCAAGTACAAGGGCCAGAACAAGGTGAACCCGATGGCTCTGATGCTCTCCGGGCGTGATGCTGCTGCGCCACATCGACGAGCTGGACGCAGCAGACCGCCTGGAGAACGCGATCGCCGACGTGATCCGCGAAGGAGAGTCAGTGACCTACGACATGAAGCCCTCGCGGGACGATCCGAGCGCGGTTGGCACGTCGGACGTCGCCGACGCGATCATCGCCAAGATGGAGAAGGTCGCGGCCTAGGCGGCCGCGTAACCCTTGCCCTCCTTCTTCACAGCACCGTCGGACTGCAGGTTGGCCATCACCCTGTACAGGTAGTTGGGCGGGTTGACGTTCATCATCTTGGCCAGCTCGCTCACGGTTATGCCAGGGTTCTGGCGCACGAGCTCGAGAGCCTGGTCGCCGCGGCTGGCGCCTCCACGCCGGCGACGGCGGCGCGTGCTACCGGCACTGCCGCGAGGGCGTCCGGGGCTGCGCCGGGGTCCATCGAGTCCGTCGAGCGCCGCCTTGGCGCGTTCGAGCCTGAGGAACTCGTCGTGGAGCGGGCGGAGCTCCTTCAGACGGTCCTCTATCTCGGCTCGCTTCTCGGCAAGGAAGTCTGCCATGTCACTCCTTAACAGCTAAAAGGACGGGGTACTTAATGCGAAACAAGGTTACTGTAGTTGGTGCAGGAAATGTGGGTGCGACCACTGCACAGCGGCTTGCAGAGCGGGATTACGCAGACGTCGTGATTGTGGACATCGTCGAGGGAATGCCTCAGGGCAAGGCCCTTGACCTCAATCAATCTGGACCGGTCATAGGTTATGAAGCAAAAGTGACCGGCACTAACGGTTACGAGGAGACAGCCGGCTCCGACATCGTGGTCATCACCTCCGGCTTTCCGCGTCAGCCGGGCATGAGTCGTGACGACCTTCTCGCCAAGAACAAGGAGATCGTCGGCGGAGTTGCGCAGCAGGTCGCGGAGCGCTCTCCGGACGCGATCGTCATCGTCGTCACCAACCCGCTCGACGCGATGTGTCACGTCGCCCTCGACGTCACGCAGTTCCCGCGCCAGCGCGTGATCGGCATGGCGGGCATCCTCGACTCGGCGCGCTTTCGCACCTTCCTCGCCTGGGAGCTCGGAGTGTCGGTGCGCGACGTCACCGGCTTCGTGCTCGGCGGCCACGGCGACACGATGGTGCCGGTCGTGAGCTACTCGAACGTCGCCGGCATGCCGATCCGCCAGAAGATCGCCGACGACCGCCTCGAGGAGATCGTCCAGCGCACGCGCGACGGCGGCGCCGAGGTGGTCAAGCTGCTGCAGAGGGGCTCGGCGTTCTACGCGCCCTCGGCTGCCGTGGCCGAGATGGTCGACGCGATCATCTACGACCAGAAGCGCGTGCTGCCGTGCGCCGCGCTCTGCCAGGGCGAGTTCGGCATCGAGGGCCTGTTCGTCGGCGTCCCGGTGCGGCTCGGCGCCGACGGCGTGGAGGAGATCATCGAGATCGAGCTGGAGGCGGACGAGCAGGAGCAGCTCGAAGAAGTCAGCGGCTGCCGTGCAGGAGCTCGTCGACGCGATGGCGTCGCTCTAGTGGTCTTGGCGCATTGGCGCCTTGCTCGTGCTTCCGACGGCTGAGAGAGTCGCTCCGTCAGGCCCGGCGGCCCAGCCGGGCCGCTAGCAGGGAAAGGAGTGCCCATGGCAGATCGGGTGCTGTTCATCTCCTGGGGCGAGCCGGTTCACGGCCGTGAGGAGCGGGGTCTCGAGGTGTTCAATGAGGCCATCGGCTACTACGGCCGCATGCAGCAGGAGGGCCGCATCGAGTCCTTCGACGTCACGCTGCTTGCTCCGAACGGCGGGCTCAACGGCTACTTCCAGCTCCACGGCTCGGCGGAGCAGCTGGGCGCCATCCGGGAGGACGACGAGTTCCGCCGCATCCTCACCGACGCGACGCTGATCGTGAGCAACATGTCCGTGGCCGATGGCTCGACCGGAGCCGGGATCGAGCGCGAGGTGGCCATGTACCAGGAGGCGATCTCGAAGGTCCCGCAGACCGCCTGAACCGCTCGGCGCGGCGCCCCGCAGCGCGCAATTTGCGGGGTGCCGGCGCCGGTGCGCCAACAGCTTCAGTTTTGGACCGGCCGTGCCGAGGGAAAAGGCACGGTCATGGACCCGCACACCGACATCGCCGCGCTGATCGAGTCCGTCGAGGCTCGGATCCAAGACGACCTCTACTCGCGTGCGCTGAACCAGTGCTGGCCGGGCGGCTCGTCCGACAGCACGCGGCCGGGCGCTCTCGAGTGGGTGCGCCGCTGGGGTCCCCACGCGGTCGCTCCGCCCGGGCCCGCCTGCTCGTGCAGCGCCGGGCGCTGCACGGTCTGCAACTAGGGCGCTAACCCTCGACGAACCCGAGCCGCAGCGCGGCGGAGACCAGCGCGGAGGCCTGCTCGACGGCGGCCGTCCAGGATCCGCAGGCCTTCTCGATCGTGGTGTCGCGCGGAAGGCCGATGTGCGGGTTCTGCGCCCGCACGCTGGCGTAGCGCTCCTGCGTGAGCTCGCCGAGCGCGCACTGCTCGAGGTCGCGCGCCCGCAGCACGGCTTCGGCGGCCGCCTTGCAGTCACGCCACGGCGGGCGGGCGAATGGCGACCAGCGCAGGTCTGGCGGCGTCACGAGTCGCCTATTCCCCTCTGGCGCGTAGAGCCAAACGCCTTCACGACTCCACCAGCCCCTTGAGCCGCTCCAGCGTCCGTTCGGACTCCCGCTCAGCCACGCCACGCAGCGCACTGCCTGCGATCCGCCCCAGCGGCCCACCCGGAAGGCTGTATTCGTTCACGTAGTTGAAAGCGGTTTCGTTGTCGTCGGCGGCTCGAAGCTCGTACACAACTTTCGCCCGTGAGTGCACGGGTCCTCTTCCTTGCCAAACCACCCGTGTTGGGCGGTCCGCTTCGACGACGTCCCAATGCACGTCGAAGCGCCTTCCAGCGAGCTTCAGGCGACTGCACAAGCTCTGAGCCCCGCTCGAGCCCGCCCCTCGGGGCGGCCTTGAGCCCGACGTGGATGGTAACCCACTCCTCCAGACGCTGAGGGTCCATCACCACGTCGTACACGCGGTCGGGCGGAGCCTTGATGTCGATGCTGCGCTCGACCCTCATCGCGCCGCCAGCGGCTCGAGCGACTCCCATTCGCGCAGGGCGTGCTCGACGGCGCGCTCGAAGAACGCGTGCGCAACCCGTAGATCCGGCGCGCCTCGTCGTCGCGCGGCAGCAGGTCGGTCTCGAGGCTGTGCATCAGCGGCCGCACCAGCTCGAGCGGCTGGCCGACCAGTGCGCTGACCACCGTGCTCGCCACCGGCGTCGCGCTCGCGCCGAGGCGCAGGGGGATGCGGCCGACGCCCATCAGCTCGGCGATGCGCTCGATCATCTGGCCGTAGGAGATCAGGTCGGGTCCCACGATGTCGAGCGACCTGCCCTCGGCCGCGATCGTCTGCGGCGTGCGCGCGAGGTACTCGATCGCGTCACGCTCGTCGATCGGCTGGGTGCGGTGGTCGCGCCAGGCTGGGAACGGCAGGAAGCGCAGGCGTTCGACCAGCCGCACGAGGATCCGGAACGAGGACGAGCGTGCACCGATCAGGATCGACGCCCGCAGCGCGGTCGAGCGCGGCACCGACTCGAGCAGGATGCGCTCGACCTCGAGCCGCGAGGCGAGGTGGGGCGACGGCTCGGCGTGCGCCGGCACGATCCCGCCGAGGTAGACGATCCGCCGCACGCCGGCCCCGCGAGCGGCGCGCACGAAGTTCTCGGCCGCCTGCCGGTCGCGGTCGGCGAAGCCGCCGGCGGCGCCGGCCGCAGGCTCCATCGAGTGCACGAGGTAGTAGGCGGTGGAGCAGCCGTCGAGTGCGCGCTCGAGGTCCTCGCCGCTCACGACATCGCCCTGGACGGCGTCCACGCCGGGGGTCTGCGGAAGCCGCGCAGGGTCGCGCACGAGCGCGCGGACGGGCCGGCCCTCGCGCCTGAGCCGCTCGATCAGCCGGCCTCCCACGTAACCCGTCGCGCCGGTGACGAGCTCGGTCTCCGATGCCACGCCCGAAACCTACGCAAAGAGCGGCGGGTTCGCCGAAAACCTGCAAATTCCAGGCGAAACAAAACATCGCCATTTGCGGGATGCGGGCTGGCGCGGGCAGCGAAGTTGTTAATGATGCGTTGCGACGGCGGTGGCCGCGGAGGGAGCGGTCACTTCGGACTCGAAGCCTCAGGGAGCAATGGGCGATGGCCAAGCGCGTGACGTGCGAGGACTGCTACTTCCAGAAGAACATGCTGTGCGCGCTGAAGCTGCAGGAGCCGTGCGCGACCTTCCGGTCCGCCGAGCGGGGGCTCGCTCCCGAGCGGCAGCTGGCGTTCGTCTTCCGGACCGAGCGCAAGCGCGTGGCCTACGCCTTCCCACAGCCGCAGTAAAGGCGTCTAAACCCGCAGCGAAAAGCGCTGCAATCGGGGTAGAGTTCGGCCTCGGATGCGGCTCACGGTACTCGGGAAGTCGCCGTCCTGGCAGGACGCCGGTGGAGCCTGCTCGGGCTACCTCATCGAGGATGGGGTCTCGACCGTGCTGCTCGACTGCGGCAACGGCGTCTTCTCCAAGCTGCGCCGCTTCCGCGACTACACGGCCGTCGACGCCGTGCTGCTGTCCCACCTGCACGCGGACCACTTCCTCGACCTCGTGCCCTACGCCTACGCGCTCACCTACGCGCCGCGCCAGCAGCCGGTGCCGGTGGATCGCTGGCCGGGCACGGAGTCGCCCGCGCGGCCGCGCCTGATCGCCCCGCCCGGCGCGCGCGACACCTTCCGCCGCATCGTCGGCGCCTGGGGCAACGAGGACCTGATCGAGAACGCCTTCCAGATCGAGGAGTACATGGAGAGCGACGAGCCGCAGGTGGGCTCGCTGCGCTTCAGCTTCCGGCCGGTGCCGCATTTCCAGGAGACGTTCGCCATCTGCGCGCGCTCCTCGAACGGCGGCGGCCGGTTCGTGTTCGGCGCCGACTGCCGTCCCACCGACGACCTGATCGACTTCGCGCGCGGCGCCGACCTGCTGCTGATCGAGGCCACGCTGCCGCGCCCCGAGCGCAACGGCCAGCGCGGCCACCTGACCCCGCGCGAGGCCGGCGAGCACGGGCGCGACTCGGGCGTCAAGCGGCTCGTGCTGACCCACATCTCGGACGAGCTCGACCACCTCTGGGCGCGCAAGGAGGCCATGGGCGCCTTCCGCGGCCCGGTCGACATCGCCTCCGAGGGCGCGGTCTACTCCGTCTGATTCGCGGCGGCTCATTACCCTCTCGGTCATGCCCCTCGGACATGACCCGTTCGCCAACTTCGAGCGCATGCGGCGGGAGATCGATGAGCTGTTCGGCGACGTCTTCGAACGCGGCGGCTTCGTCTCGCGGCGCGGGTTCTCGCCGCGCGTGGACGTCTACTACTGCGGCAACCCGCCGAAGGCGGTCGTCAACGTGGACCTGGCGGGCGTGGACATCGACGAGGTCGGCCTCGAGATCCGCGGGCGGCAGCTCCTGATCAGCGGCGAGCGCCCCACGCAGGACGCCGAGGGACGGCTGTACCAGCAGATCGAGATCGAGCGCGGTCCCTTCCGGCGCGTGGTGGAGCTCGGCGCGGACGTGGACTCCGAGCGGGCGCAGGCCACCTACCAGGACGGCGTGCTGCGCATCGAGATCCCGCTGGTGCGCCACGAGGAGTCGGTCCGGCGCGTGCCGATCGAAGGCTCGCGCGGCGGCCAGCCGGGGAACGACGAGTGACGATTCAGCTTCCCCAGGCCGGGCCGGACGGGAGTCCCGGCTCGGGCCTGCCTGCCGCGTTGCCGGTCCTGCCGCTGAAGGACGCGGTGGTGTTCCCGGACACGATGACGCCGCTGGCCGTGGGCCAGGAGCGCTCGGTGCGGCTGATCAACGACGTGCTCGGCGGCAACCGGCTGCTCGTGATGGTCACCGCCAGGGACGAGGACGTGGAGGAGCCGGGCCCCGACGACCTCTACGAGGTGGGCGTCGTCGGCGTAGTCGCCCGCATGCTCAAGGTCCCCGACGGCACGCTCCGGATCATCGTCCAGGGCACACAGCGCGTGCGGCTCACGGACTTCGTCGCCACCGAGCCCTACCTGGTCGCGCGGATCGAGGAGGAGCCAGACATCGTCGAGCTCACGCCCGAGCTCGAGGCGCTGTCGCGCAACGTCCAGGGCATCTTCGCCCAGATCATCGAGCAGACGCCCTACCTCCCGGAGGAGCTGTCGGTCGCGCTCGCCAACCTCGACGACCCCTCCGAGCTCGCCCACATGATCGGCGGGGCGCTGCGCATCAAGACCGAGGAGAAGCAGGAGCTGCTCGAAGAGCGCGACGTGGGCAAGCGCCTGCGCCGCCTGTCACAGCTCCTCACCCGCGAGCTCGAGGTGATCTCGCTCGGCTCGAAGATCCAGTCGCAGGTCCAGTCCGAGATGGACCAGACCCAGCGCGAGTACTTCCTGCGCCAGCAGCTCAAGGCGATCCAGGTGGAGCTCGGCGAGGGCGACGAGACGCAGGCCGAGGTGAACGAGCTGCGCGAGCAGGTGGAGGCGGCCGAGCTGCCTGAGCCGATCCGGGAGGTGGCTGACCGCGAGCTCAAGCGCTTCGAGCGGCTCCCGCCGCAGTCACCGGAGCACGGCGTGATCCGCGGCTACCTCGAGTGGATCGTGTCGCTGCCGTGGTCGAAGTCGACGCCCCACGACCTCGACCTGGCGAAGGCGCGCAAGGTGCTCGACCGCGACCACTACGACATCGAGCTGGTGAAGGACCGCATCCTCGAGTTCCTGGCCGTGCGCAAGCTGAAGCCCGACGCGCGCTCGTCGATCCTCTGCTTCGTCGGCCCGCCGGGCGTCGGCAAGACCTCGCTCGGCCGCTCGATCGCCAGCGCGATGGGGCGCGAGTTCGAGCGCATCTCGGTCGGCGGCGTGCGCGACGAGTCGGAGATCCGCGGCCACCGCCGCACGTATGTCGGGGCGCTGCCCGGGGTGATCATCCGCGCCCTGCGCGACGCCGGCGCCAACAACCCCGTGCTGATGATCGACGAGATCGACAAGATGGGCGCGGACTTCCGCGGCGACCCGGCGAGCGCGATGCTCGAGGTGCTCGATCCGGAGCAGAACAGCAGCTTCCGGGATCACTACCTGGACGTGCCGTTCGACCTCTCGAACGTCCTCTTCATCACCACGGCGAACATGCTCGACCCGATCCCGGGGGCGCTGCGCGACCGCATGGAGGTGATCGAGCTGGCGGGCTACACCGCGGAGGAGAAGCTCGAGATCGCGAAGCGCTACCTGGTGCCGCGCCAGATCGAGCGCAACGGCCTCGACCCCGCGCGCCTCGAGTTCACCGAAGAGGCGCTCAAGGAGATCATCGACGGCTACACGCGCGAGGCCGGCGTGCGCAACCTGGAGCGCCAGATCGGCGCGGTCTGCCGCAAGATCGCACGCCAGGTCGCGGAGACGGGACGCAATCGCAAGCGCGCGATTCGCGCCCGGCAGGTCCGTGAGATGCTCGGCAAGCGCCGCTTCTTCCACGACGTCGGCTTCCGCACGCGCCAGCCGGGCGTGGCCACCGGCCTGGCCTGGACGCCCGTCGGCGGCGAGGTGCTGTTCATCGAGGCCACCGCGTACGAGGGCGAGGGCCGGCTGCAGATCACGGGCCAGCTCGGCGACGTGATGCGCGAGTCGGCGGCGGCCGCGCTCTCCTGGGTGAAGGCCAACGCCGGCAAGTGGGCCGGCGACGATGCGCCGCAGTGGCTGCGAAAGCACGACATCCACGTGCACGTCCCCTCGGGCGCGGTCCCCAAGGACGGCCCGAGCGCCGGGATCGCGATCACCACCGCGCTGGTGTCGCTCATCACCGGCCGGCGCGTGCGCTCGGAGGTGGCCATGACCGGCGAGATCACGCTCACCGGTCAGGTGCTGCCGATCGGCGGACTGAAGGAGAAGGCGCTGGCCGCTCAGCGCGCGGGCATCAAGCTCGTGTTCGCCCCGAAGCTCAACGAGCCCGATCTCGACGAGCTGCCCGAGCACCTCAGGCGCGACGTGGAGTTCCGGTTCGTGACCCACGTCGAGCAGGTGCTCGAAGTCGCGCTCGAGCCCGCCAAGCGGCGCGCGCGGGCGCGAGCCGCGTGACCGACTGGGCCACCATCTCCTCGATCGCCACCGCCGGGGGGACGCTCGTGCTCGCGGTGGCGACCTACTCAGCGGTGCGCTCGTCCAACCGCTCGGCGCGGATCGCGGAGCGCTCGCTGCTGCTCGGCCTGCGCCCGGTGCTCGTCGCCTCGCATCCGGACGACCGGCCCGAGAAGGTGCGCTGGGGCGACGGCCATGCCGTGAGCGTCCCGGGCGGCAGGGCCAGCGTGGAGGTCATCGAGGACATCGTCTATCTGGCGATCGCCCTGCGCAACGTCGGCGCCGGACTGGCGGTGCTCCAGGGCTGGCACGTCAGCGTCGGGCGCGTGCGGGCGGAGAACCCCCATCCGGACCCGGACGAGTTCACGCGCCAGCAGCGCGACCTCTACATCCCCGCCTCGGACACGGGCTTCTGGCAGGCGGCGCTGCGCGACCCGGAGGCGGAGCTGAGCCGGGAGTTGAGAGCCGCGATCCCCGCGCGCGAGGACCTCACCGTCCACCTCCTCTACGGCGACCACGAGGGCGGCCAGCTCACGATCAGCGTGTTCGGCGTCAGGCCCGCGGGCGACGACGCCTGGGTCGCGGAGATCGGCCGCCATTGGACGCTCGCCGCTCGGGATCCGCGTCTGCGACCCCAGTAGCTGAGCCCAGCCCCTGTTCCCTGCGAGCCGAGCCGGGTATTCTCGGCGCTACAACCGGATCCTCGAGGAGAGCTATGGCATCAAAGAAGAAGCGGACGGCATCGGCGGGAGCCGGAGCCTTTGCCGCCGGAAAGGCAGTACGGGACAACCCGTACGTGCAGCGTCTCGCGGAGGACGAGGAACTGCGGGAGAACCTGCGGACGGCGTTCGAGTCGGCCCGGAAGGTCTACGGCCGCATGTCGAACGGGAAGGGCCCCGTGAAGGCCCTGACCGACGACAAGAAGACGCAGAAGCAGCTCAAGGAGGCGGCCGAGTCACTGCGCGATGCGGCCAACTCCCTCCGTGGTGCCAAGGCGTCTTCGAGCAAGCGCAGGCGGCGCGGCGGACTTCTCGTGCTGCTGGTCGGCATCGGCCTGGCCCTCGCCCTGAGCGAGGGGCTCCGCTCCAAGGTGTTGGACGCGCTGTTCGGCTCCGAGGAGGAGTTCGAGTACAGCTCGACCACCACCACCGACGGCAGTGCCAGCAGCGCGGCCCCTGTGGGCAGCACCTCGTAGCGCGGCAGGCACGTCTTGACTCGAAAGGGCGCCCGCTGGGCGCCCTTTCTCTTGGGCCCTCACTGAGTGAGGCGGGTTTCCACCCGCCTCACTACGCCTAGGTCTTCGGGCTCGGGTGCCCGTTGATTGCCGTTGCCCACGCACGGTAGGGACCGCGCCGCCCGCCTCCATCCGTATTGGCCGCCCGGGCGAGTGCGTAGATCCCCGCACTTACGGCTTACGACTCGAACAGCGAGCGCGGCGGGCGGCCGAGCCCGAGTGCGACGAGCAGCCTCACGCGTGCCTTCCAGGGCGACGCCGCGCCCGCCAGGACCACGCCGCGTCGGGCGAGATCGGTCTCCGAGCCCTCGAAGCCGTAGGTCGACTGGAGCGTGCCGCCGCGTTCCGGCCGCGCGCAGACCACGAGCGGCAGCCCGGCCACGAGCGCCCGGTCTACTCCCGGCAGCATCGCCGGCGGCAGATGACCGGCGCCGAGCGCCACCAGCACGAGCGCGGCCGCACCGTCCTCGCGCAACGAGTCGAGCGGGCGGGCGTCCATGCCCGCGGCGGCCGCGAGGATCGGGACGTAGCCGTCGAGTGCGGCGGCCGCCGCCTCTTCCGGCGATGCGACGGGCGCCCGCTCCCGCGCCGGCGGTCGCAGCAGCCGCAGCGCGCCCTCGCGCACGTGCCCGAGCGGCGACTCGGACGCGAACGCGTCGCTCGCCCAGGTGTGCGACTTCACCACCTGGCCGGCCGGGTGCACGGTGCCGTCGAAGACCACGAGCGGGCCGGCCCCGCGAGCCGACGGCGAGCAGGCCGCGCGCACGGAGTCGAGCAGGTTGAGCGGTCCATCCGAGCTGAGCGAGCCGCCCGCCCGGATCGCGCCCGTGACCACCAGCGGCTCCTCGTGCGGCCAGATCAGGTCCGCGAGCTCGCCGGTCTCCTCGATCGTGTCGGTGCCCTGCGTGATCACGGCCCCGGCGGCGCCGTCCCGCACCGCCTCGGACGCCGCGGCGATCGCGCGTGCCGCCAGCGCCGGCGTGAGGCTGGCGCCCGGCACGTTGGACAGCTCGCGCACGCGGAGCTCGGCGACATTCGCCAGCTGTGGAACAGCCGCGAGCAGGTCTTCCGCGGAGATCGCCGGTCGCGCCGGCGAGCCCGCCATGGCGATCGTCCCGCCCGTGGCGATGAGCTCGACCCTGAAGCGCATTTGGCGCGCGAGTCTAAGCCCCGTGACCCGTGACCCGTGACCTGTGACCCGGCTGGTTGGCCAGCTAGACTCGCGCCCGATGGAGGCCTCCGTCAGCGATCTCGGTCGCGAGCGCAAGCTCGAAAGCGAAAAGGCCCAGCGCATCGTCGCCGCGATGCGCGAGAGCGTCGGAACGCTCGGCGCGGCCGGTGCGACCTTCGACCGCGTCGCCCATCACGCCGGCGTCTCGCGCGGGCTCCTCCACTACTACTTCGGCTCGAAGGAGCGGCTGCTCGTCGAGGTGGTGCGCCACGACACCGAGCTGCGCGTCCAGGCCCTCGAGCGCAACCTGGCCGCGGCCGGCTCCCTCGACGGCGTGGTCGAGGTGCTGGTCAGCCAAGTGCGCGCGTTCCTCGCCGAGGACCCCGCCTCGCAGGCGGTGATCTACGAGATGTTCAGCGCCTCGCGGCACAACGAGGAGCTGCGGCTCGAGATGGCCAAGCTCTTCCAGCAGACGCGCGCCCACATCGCCGCCGCCCTGCGCGAGAAGCAGGAGGCCGGAGTGGTCACGCTGCGCGGCGATCCGGAGCACGTCGCCTCGGTGCTGCTCGGACTCGGCGACGGCTTCACGATGCAGCTCATCTCCGATCCGGACTGGGACAGCGACGCCGCCTTCCAGCTCGGCATCCGGACCGCGCGGTTCCTCCTGGGCGCGGACGCCTGAATCGGCCAAACTGCGTACATGCAAAAGCTCCAGAGCCAGGGCGTGCACCACATCACGCTTGTTGGCGCCGACCGTCAGACCACCATCGACTTCTGGGAGGGCCTGCTCGGGATGCCGTTCGTCTTCGAGCAGCCCAACCTCGACAACGAGGCCGAGAGCCACCTCTACTTCGACCCGGGCGACGGCCGCCTGATCACGATCTTCACCAACGAGGAGCGTGCGGGCGACCCGAGCCGCACCCCTACCGACCCCGGCTGCGTGCACCACATCGCGTTCGCGGTATCGAAGGCGACCTTCGACCAGGCCGTCGAGCGGCTGGATGAGCGCGGGATCTGGAACACGGGTGTGAAAGACCGTGGCTTCATGGACTCGATCTACTTCGACGATCCGCTCGGGTTGCGGATCGAGCTGGCGTCGTACCGCTTCGAACCGCCCGTCGGCTACACGCACGCCGAGGTGCTGCTCGAGGCTCACAGGCTGAGGGTGGAGCGGGGCGACTACAACATCGCCCAGGTCCACCTGGCGGATGCGATCGAGCTGCTGGTCGCGCGCTCGCGCGGCTCGCTCTCGGACGACAGGTCGCCGAAAGACCCCTACGGAGGGAGGAGCACATGGCAGCACACACGCTGAGCATCCTCACGCCGAGCGTGAACAACCTCACCGCCCGGATCTTCGTGCGGGCCGCAGGGCTCGACTTCGAGGAGCGGGATGTGTGGGGGAAGAAGGACGAGCCGGACTTCGTTCGCAAGGACCCGGCCAAGCTGACCCCGATGCTCGAGGAGGACGGCCTGCCGCGCGGCTCGATGTGGGAGAGCTGCGCGATCATGCAGTACCTCTGCAACAAGCACGGGATCGATCGCCTGTACCCGACCGATCCGGCCGAGCGGGCCATGACCGACAGCGCGATGTTCTATTTGATCGGCACGCTGTATCCGCTCGTCGCTCGGGCCACCTACCCGGTGCTGGGCTTCCCGCAGTACGCGGGTGAGGTGGGCACCTCGGGTGCCGACGACGACATGAAGGAGCAGGCCCGCCGCGACGCGGAGGCGGCACTGGCTGAGCCGCTCGAGGCCTACCACCGCTTCTTCCTGGACGGCCGCAGCTTCATCGGCGGCGACTCGCCCTCGATCGCGGACATCCGGCTGGCGGCCACGCTCGAGTTCCTGAAGGCGATCGACTACGACTTCCCGGCCTGGGCGACGGACTACATGGCCGCGGTCGAGTCGGAGCTCGGCGATGCCTACACCGAGCCGGCGGCGGACGTGCGGGGCTACATAGCCTCCGTCAAGGCCCCTGCCTAAGAACTAAGAACCAAGAACTGAGAGCCGCCGTCAGGCGGCCTGCGCTTCGCCGCCGCCCAACTTGGGCGTGCGCCAGGGGCCGTTCAGGCGGCCCTGCAGCTCGCCGGCGAGCTTGTCGATCGCGATGCGCTCCTGCGTGAGCGAGTCGCGGTCGCGCAGCGTGACGGTCCTGTCCTCCATCGTCTGGTGGTCGACGGTGACGCCCCAGGGCGTGCCGATCTCGTCCTGGCGCCGGTAGCGCTTGCCGATCGAGCCGCCCGTGTCGAACTCGGCCGGCATCAGCTTGCGCAGCTCCTCGTAGATGTCGCGCGCGACCTCCGGCTGGCCGTCCTTGTTCACGAGCGGAAGCACCGCTACCTTGACCGGCGCGAGGCGCGGGTGTAGTCGCAGGATCACGCGCTCGCGGCCCTCGACCTCCTCCTCGTCGTATGAATCGACCATGAAGGCGAGCGTGCCGCGGTCGGCGCCCGCCGAGGGCTCGATCACGTGAGGCACGTAGCGGTCGCCGGTGGCACTGTCGACGTACTCGAGCTTCTCGCCCGAGTACTTGGCGTGCTGGGTGAGGTCGTAGTCGCCGCGGTTGGCGATTCCCTCCAGCTCGGACCAGCCCATCGGGAACAGGTACTCGATGTCGGAGGTGCCGCTCGAGTAGTGGGAGAGCTCCTCCTGTCCGTGCTCGCGGAGGATCAGGTGGTCCGGCCGGATGCCGAGCTGGATGTACCAGTCGAGCCGCCACTGGCGCCAGCGCTCGTACCAGACGGGCGCCTCGTTGGGAGGCACGAAGTACTCGATCTCCATCTGCTCGAACTCGCGCGTACGGAAGATGAAGTTCTGCGGCGTGATCTCGTTGCGGAACGACTTGCCGACCTGCGCGACGCCGAACGGCGGCTTCTTGCGCGAGAACTGGAGGATGTTCTTGAAGTTGACGAAGATGCCCTGGGCGGTCTCGGGGCGGAGGTAGATGGTCGACCCCTCGTCCTTCACCGGGCCCATGTTCGTCTCGAACATCAGGTTGAACTGGCGCGGCTCGGTGAGGTCGCCGCCGCAGACGGGGCACTTGAGCTCGCCCTCGGGTTGGGCCTCGCGCAGGTGGTCCTCGCGGAAGCGCTGCTTGCACTTGCCGAGGCACTGGACGAGCGGGTCGCTGAAGCCGGCGAGGTGGCCCGACGCCTCCCAGACCTTGGGGTGCATGAGGATCGCCGCGTCGAGCGCGACCATGTCGTCGCGCTCCTGAAGGACCGCACGCCACCACTCGTTCTTGACGTTCTGCTTGAGCAGGACGCCGTAGTGGCCGTAGTCGTACGTCGAGGCCAGCCCTCCGTAGATCTCGGAGGACTGGAAGATGAAGCCGCGCCGCTTGCAGAGCGCGACGATCTTCTCCATCGTCACGACGTCTTCCGCCACTCTTCGAAACCCTAGCGGCCTTCCCGGTCTGGGCGAGGAAATGACCACTTTTGCGCCGTATTTGCAGGAGACACCGCAGCGGCGGTAGTGAAGAACCTGTTATTTCGGCGGGACCCTGGGGTAGGGTGACGCCATGGTCACCGTTGCGCTGCGTGCTCCGCTTCGGGCCACCGGGCACCTCGCCGCCTGGCTCGTCTGGCACTCGATGAGGATCTCCCTCCTGGAGGACCTCGAGGCGCCACACCCCCCCGGCGCGGCCCATGCGCGCAGGGCCGCCTGAGCCGTCGCAGAGCGGCTTTCGGCGGTGGTCAGCACTCCTATACTGGGAGTGCCGTAGGGGACCGGAGAATCCCTGGTAACCAGGGGGTTCCGGGGCGCGGGGCGGGCTAGCTTGAGAACGCTCTGAGAACATCTCGCTCGCGGGCGGCGCGGATAGCGGTCTCGGCGGATACCTGCGGCGCCCCGTCGAGCTCCTCGACGACGTGGCCGTAGGTGCTGAGGATCAGGTTCGCGCCGGACCCGAGCTGGCGCGCGACGTAGATCACGGAGCGACCCTCGTGGAGCAGCAGGGAGGCGAACGAGTGCCGCAGGTCGTATGGGCGGGCGTGGTCGAGACCGGCGCGCCTCGAGCGCGGGCCCGAACGTCTCGCCGCGCCACTCGTTGAACGAGCGGTCGGAGAGCGCGTCGCCGCGAGCGTTCGGGATCACCGGCTGGTCGTCGGCCGGACGGCCGCTCGCTAGGCGCCACTCCTTCAGGTCGTGTGCGAGCGGGTCGAGCAGCCGGACGGAGCGGCGGCGGCGCGTCTTGTTCGCGTTGATCGTCAGCGTCCGCTCGGCGACGTGGCCCCAGCGCAGCTCGCGCGCCTCGCCGGGGCGGAGGCCCGCGTAGGCGATCAGGGAGACGAGCACGGCGTCCCGCTGGCCGAGTTCGGCCCGGAGCGCCTCGACCGCTTCGGGAGCGAGCGGCCGCACCTCGTCTCTCATCGGCGCCCGGAGGGCGCGCACGAGCGGACGGGGTTGGCGGCGATCAGGCCGTTCTCCACGGCCGTCTGGAGGACCGCGGAGAGCACGGTCCTCGACTTCGCCAGCGCGGCGTGCCCGGCGGTAGCTCGGCGTTCTGCCAGCGCGCGATCACGGGCGGCGTCAGCGCGTGGAGCGCCAGGTGCCCGAGCCGCGGCGCGACGTGACGATCGAACGCCCCGGCGTAGTCCTCACGGGTACCTGGGGCGAGCAGGGGCGCGTACGTCTGCACCCACGTGTCGGCCACGTACTCGCTCAGCGTCGTGTGGCGGCGGTGAGCGCGCCGAGCGTCCCGAGCTGGCGGCGGCGGCGGACCTCGCCGTCCCAGAGGAGCGCGTCGGCGCGCTTGTCGAAGCGGCGCGCGCGTTGGCGTGACCCCTCGCGCCAGCGGACGATGTAGCCGGTGGCTGTCTTGTGGAGGCTCATCGGTAGCCGTTCAGGTAACGCTCGACGTGATCGAGGTCGCCGAGCGACTTAGCAACCAGGTCGTCTCCGGCGGTGAGCCAGTAGTTGCCGTAGTCGGTGGCGCGCGGGTCGCGGCGCCGGGGGACTTGTGCAGCTCGAACCCCTGCCGCTTGCGGCGCGTCGGAGCGGGTCTCGCGGGTTTTCGTGCGGTGTCCATCTGCCCTCCTGATGTAGCTGGACGTGTCGCTACAAGCGTAGCTCGAAACGTCACTGGAGGTTCTCCATCGCGTCCCGCATCGTCCGGCAACCACCCCGCCGCCGCTCCCGTCTCGGCCGCGTCGCCGCGGCGTCGCCCAGCTCGTCACGGCCTCACGCGAGATCACGTAGCCGCGTCCCGAGAGGACGGCCTCGAGGTCGCCGCGCTCGATCGCGGCCCTGACCGCGCGCGGCTGATGTCGAGTTCGGCGGCGAGGTCGCGCACGTGTAGACGAGCGGCGCTCGGCGTCGAGCAGGCGCGCAACTCGCCAGCTCGCGCGTAGCTCGCCAGCTCGCGTCGACGCTCATCCGGACCGCTCCCCTCGAGCGCCACGATCCGCGGCCGGGCAGATCGGCGTGCGCAGCGGCGGCGATCCAGCCGTCGCAGCGGACGAGCGGACAGCGCCGGTGTCCGGCTAGCGCGGCGGTGTTAGGGGCGGGTGGTCGGCCTGTCGTAGTGCCTGCTCTTGGGCCCGGCTAGACCGCGCGCCGGCCACCGTAGGCCCGGAGATCGACGTGCCGAACATGCGCGGAATTTAGGTTGGGTCCGGATAGAACCGAAACGGCCCGCCGAGGGCGGCCGTTCCAGATGTTCAGCAAGCCAACTTCGGGGAGCGTAGACCCCTCGCCGGACGTTCGGCCGCTGCCATACTTCGCCTCGCGTGAGCGAGCGCACCTCCTTCCGCTGTTCCACCTGACACCTGGTGGCGGCCCGCCGGGGCAACCCGCGCCTATATGTAGGAGACGCCAGCATGGCGATGGAACGGCCGAGCGGCCGCTCTCGCGCGAGCAGGCGCGTGCGCTGACCGACGAGGTCAAGCGGACGTGATCGCGCTCTGGTGAAGCTGTTGACGTTGTACGAGGGGAGCGCACACAGCGCTCAGCTACGCGTCCTGGGCGTCTACTGCGAGACGGAGTTCGAGATGCACCCGCGAGCGGCCTACCGCTTCGTGCAGGCGGCGAGGTCGTGACGCCTTGGCCCGGTGACCAATTGGTCACTGAGTCGGTCGCGCGCGAGCTGACGCTGCTGCTGCGAGGCCGAGTCGGTGCGCGACGCGTGGCCGAGGCGGTGTGGAGGTCCGGCCCGCGCCGACGCGGCGCAGGTGCGCGAGGTCGTCCAGGCAAGCGCGCGTTGCGGAGCCGCCGGTCGAGGCCAGCGGTCAGCGATGGCGCGCGAGCGAAGAACATCAAGCCGGGACGTGATCGGCAGCCGCACGGTCAGCAGCGTTCGCGTCCATTACGGCGACTGTCTGAACGGACAGGAGCGCCCGTCCGCGCGCGCAAGTCGTGATCGTGACGTTCGAGGCGCGGCCCGCGGCTACTACTGGCCGAACAAGCTGGTCGTGCTCGACGCGATCAGCCCCACTACCATCACCGTCGCGCTCGGCGCTCGACGTGACGTCGGGCGGATCGAGAGCCAGGTAGGCGCGGGGCTAACCCTCACGGCCGACCAGCGCGAGCGCGCCTTGGGGATCGTGGAGCGCCTCCGCAAGTTCGCGGGCTAGGCCGCTGCGGTCGCCGGCTTCTGCTCCGGGTTCCGGCTCGGCCGGTGGCTGCCGCAACCCACGATCGGCCGCGCGAGCCGCGACCAGGATCAACGCGACGGCGGCCAGGCGTCCGGCGGGCAGATCGAGCAAGATCGGCTCACGCTCTCCCTGCCGCCGCTCGCGTAGTCCCTCGACAGCGTCCCGGCGAGCGCGGCCGCCTCGGCCAACGCTGCGTCCGATAGCTGCTCCGGCAGGCTCGGCACGATCGGCACGCGCCCAACCGTATCTCCGGCGGCGGCGAATCCGCCGTTTGGCTGCTCCTCCGGCTGTGTGCGCGACTGCGGTGCCGGACCGCGGCCGAGTACCTGGGACCGGCACCCAGGCTTCTACGGCAGGACGGCAGGAGCCGCCGGGGCCGCCTTTCGTGCCGCGCCCACGATCGAGAAAAAGAGAGCGCGGCAGTACGAGCGGCCCCAAACCCGGAACAAGGAAACGTACGGGTCGCAGCCCTCTCCGGCGAGCCCGCCGAGACGGGCTGGTGGAGACTCAAGAAGATCATCGGGACGCCCGCCACCGCCGGAGAACGGTGAGCTCATCCAAGTCGAGCATCGGATCGGCAGGCCCATCGGCCGTTTCCACCGGCGGCTGCTCCTCCATCTCCAGCCGCGTCAGAACCTCAAGCGCCCGCAGCTTCGCCGACGCCGACACACCGTCCGCGTACACGACCGCCTCCAACTGGCGCTTCAACTCAGAGCGATCCACCACGGCTCTTCCCCTCGAGGAATTTTCCCCTTCGCCCCCGGAGGAATTTTCCTCGCGCAGAGCGGTTCTTGGGTACTCGCTGAGCGGGGTCGCCGACGATGCAGGCACCACCCCTGGGGCACCATCGGCGGCCACGTACAATGCGACTCGATATGCATCCGTGGAAGCCGTTTGCGACCGGCGGCGTGGTCCTCGCGTTCGCTGGCGTGTTCGCTGAGCGCCACCCGCACATCCACTCGGAGCCCGGGTCCACCATTCCGGTGGTCACCACCGCCGACGCCTACGCCTCCGGCGGCACGGTCGGTCTGGGCGTGACGCACACGCGGTCCGGTTGGACTGGCGGCGCCGCGGTCTGAGCTACCTGCATCTCCCTCAGCGCGCAGTCGAGCGGTTTCGGCGCTGGTGACGTGCGCGTCCGTCTCGCGCTCGACGCTCTCGATCACGCGGGTCTTGTCGATCATCGTGACCTACCTAGGTGTCGGGGTTGGGTGGGCGGCGCGCTGAGCGTGGGGCGCGCCGCCCGCCCGCGTAACGCCCGGCCGAGGAGGTGGCCGGTTGGAGCGAGACGCCGCGGAAGGCGTCCCGGCGCTCGCTCCGTTCCTGCGGGTTGCCCCGCAAGCCTTCACTTCAGGATCAACACCCTGACCGCGTTCTGGTTCACGATGCCGCCCCCGACGCGCCAGTAGGCGAACAAGCCGCGCTGGCCGGTCGGCCTCTGGTTCGTCGCGCCGAACAAGTGCGCGATGAGCTCAACCGTCAAGCCGAGCCGATCCGTGATTCGGTAGCCGGACGCGAAGTCCCCGAACGCCAACACGCGGGACGAACTCGACGTGGCGGCCGACATGGCCGACAGCTCGGCGTACGGCTTGCCGAGGATCGGGCCGCCCGCGACGGGCTGGGCCTGCGGCTCCGTCGTGCTCCCGGCCGGGGTGAGCCTCAACGTCTTGTCGCCGTACGTGCCGGACGCGAGCCATGAGGCGCGCGGCTGGTAGCGCGCGGCAGCGCCTCCTTCAGCGAGTACACGTCGGCGATGGCAACGCGGCCGTGCCCGCCGACGTGACGAGCCCGGTCGCGCTGGTGATCAGGCCGGTCGGTTCCGTGCTGCCGTGGCCCGCGCCGCTTGTGAACTTGGTCGCCTCGAGGTCGTCCTTGGCGTCCTGGATCAGGCGGCCGAGTTCGGCCTGGATGCCAGCCCAGTCCATCCCGACCTCGATCGAGACGGCACGAACGCGCGGTCCATCTCCTGCACGATCTCCGGCTGTGTCAGCGTCGGCGTGTCGTCCGACACCTCGGCGCCCTCCTGGTCGAAGCTGGCGACGATCCCCTCGGACGCGACGCCGCGCCAGGGGGCCGTGGCCACCTCGCTGACCGTCGCCAACTGGCGCAACGGGTTGATCCGCCCGTCACTCGTCAAGATGATGCTCGGATCGAGCGCTGCCGGGACCGGGTAGCCGCCGCCGCTGGAGCCGAGCCCCAGGGCGCGTTCCTGCTCGACCTGGACGGCCCGGCGCATCGCCTCCGCCTCGTCGGCGGTCATCTCGAACTGGGCGCTGTCCGGCCGGAGCGTCCGCTTCCAGAACGCGCGCTCGAACGCCGCGCTGCTCACGGCCGCGAGGTAGCGGCTATCCAAGCCGCTGCGGTCCTGCTCGATCAGCTCGCCCAGACGCTCGGCCGCGGCGTCCGTCAGGAACTCGGAGCGCATCCGGCTGATCGCCTGCTCCCCCTCGGCGCGGAGTGCGCGGAGCTGGGGGTGGACGCTCTCGTCCGGCGTCTCGCGGGCGCTGCCGAACGACGCTCCCGCCTCGGTGTTCCTGGCGCCCGGCTGGGCGTGCCCCGCGCGCTCCGCCCGCTTCCAGTCAATCGCCTCCGCGTACAGCCGTTCCCAGGTCCGCTGGTCGCCCTGCTCGGCGGCCGCGTAGCACGCCTCTTCGAGCGCCCGCAGACTCGTGAACGTCCGCCCGTCGACTACCACCTTGCGCTTCATCGCGCCTCCAGTCACGGCCTCGCTTTCAGTTGTCTCCGCGAGGTGGGCGGTGCCCGGCGTCGGCGGTGAGGGGCCCGGCCAGGTGGCGTACCGGCGTGGCGCGGGTGGCCTCGGTTTCAAGCGTAGCTCGTCTATGTCGACCGAGCGGCCGGGCACACTTTCGGATTCATGGTTATGCGCAGGCCTGAGGTTCTTCGTCCCGCGTCGAAGCACGCGCTCGACACGTTGAGCGATCTCCTCGGCGCGTCCATCTACCTTGAAGACGCCGCCGCCGACGGGCGGAGGGTCCTCACTGTCCCGATGGACCGGGCCGTGCTCAGGGCGTTCTGCGTCTGCGCCCGCATGCTGAAGGAGTTCCTGTGGAGCGATCGGACCGGCGAAGGCCGGACGCCACGACGCGATGACGTGGTCGCAGCCGACTGGTTCCCATCTGGCGATTGGGCGGAGTTACGCCGCTACCGGGACCTTCCACCTGAGCTGCGCGATCTTGGCCGTCGCACCGGAAAGACCATCGCGCATCTGACCTACAGCGCTCCCGAAGCGGACTCGTCCACGGCCTGGTGGCATCACGTCGACATCGCGGAACACATCGCCTTCAAGTTCGCCTGCTTCGCGATGGACGTGGACCCTGATCTGGTGGAAGCCGGCTTCCGGATTAACGCCGAGGAGACGATCATCCCGGTGGCGCGCTCGAGGCGAGCCGACGCTGCTGCCCGAGTCGAGCGTTCCGGTAAGGATGGCGGGCTAGCTCTGCCCGCTCGGGCTTAAAGCGAAAGAGCCGCCGGGAAGGACCCTCGCGGCGGCTCTTACGACACACCGTCTATGTGTAGTTCCAGCGTACGACGAGCCCGGGTAGCTCGCGCTCGAACATCGGGCCACCCGCGCGGGAATGCCGACCGGGCCGAGCGAATCATCCGCTCAATGGAGTTCGCGCAGTCGGACTACTACTCCACAGCAGCCCAGGTGCTCCCGGTGATCTTGATCGTGGCGCTGGTCGAGTTTCGGTTCGTGGACTTCACGGAGTGGACGCCGGTAGATCCGGTGTGGTTCCTCGTTGCGGCCACCGGAGCGGTCCTCGGAGTGATCGTCACGGCAGGGATTGGGGAGGCCGCGGCACTCCGCACGCTTGCCGATAAACACCCGACCTCCACGGCGGACTTCCTGATCGCGTTCGCGTTCGCCTCAACGGTAGTGACGATGCTGGTGGTCCCGATCATCGACTCGCAGAGCCGCCTCCGTCGAGCCCGGAACGCCACGTGGAAGCCCCAGACCACCCTGTCAACTGCTCTCGGCTGGGTGTGCATGGGGGTCATTGCCCTCGCCACCCTGATCGCCCCCGTCGTCAGCATCCTCGTCGGCGCGGTCGCGGTCTCGTAACTCTGATGGATCCGGTGGTTACGGGCGGACTACTCGGCATCGGCGGCGCCGTGGCCGGTGCCGTCACCCAGGAGTCGATCTCGATCGGCCGCGAGCGTCGTCGGGTAAGGACTCGAAGACGTCGAGCGGTCTTCGCCGTCATTGGCGAGCTCCTTGCCACGGCCTCGATCCTCGAGATGGCGCTGACCCGGCAGGCGTGGTGGTCCTCGGCGGATGCGCCGCTCAGCGACAAGTGGGAGCGCCACCAAGACGACCTGGCCGAGATGCTCGATCGGGGCGCCTTCGAGACGGTACGACTAGTGTACGAGTCGATCCGCTCCCTCTGCGGCACCCGGCTTAGCCCGCTCACGCCCGGCGAGCCCGGCAGTCCGCTCACCGAGATCATCGAGCGCGATCCGTTGGGCGAGTCCTTCTTCAGCCTGATCTGGACCAACGACCGCTGGCCCTGGGCCGACGAGAACACGCGCGGGACGCTGACCGGCGTGCAGGAGGCGCTCGACCTCCTCCGTCCCATCGCCGACCATGCCGAACCCGGATGGCGGAACGACCTGCCCCGCTACTCGGGCGAGTAGCTCTCCGCCTCCAGCCGGTAGAGCAGGTGGCGCTGAACCTCGCCGCCGTCCTCGTCCACCAGCAACACCGTCTCGGCGCCGTAGCCGGACGGCAGCCGCCCGGTCCGCTCGAACTCGGCCGCCTGGTCGGCGCTGAGCACGAACTCGAGGCGCGTCAGCGAGACCGGGTCGTAGCCGAACAGCGTGACGGCGGGTCTGGCTGTCATTAGGCTGAGCGCATGGCAGACAACGGGGATGAAGCTAAGGGACACCGTAGCCCGAAGAAGAGGTGCTTCGTGATCTCGGAGTTCGGGTCGACGAGCGACGCGCACGGAGCGCAAGCAGATCGCTCAAGCACCTGGTGAAGAAGGTGTTGGAGCCGATGGGTTACGAGGTGCGGCGCGCCGACGACATCGATGATCTCGGGCAGATCACGCACCAGATCATCGAACGCCTCCTTGACGACGATCTGGTCGTCGCTGATCTCACGAGCCTGAACCCGAACGTCTTCTACGAGCTGGCAGTGAGGCACGCCGCGCGTAAGCCAGTCATCACCCTTATGACGTTCGGGCAGCGCATGCCGTTCGACGTGCAGGACGTACGCACGGTGTTCTACAACCTCCACGACCCGGACAGCCTTGGTCCGCGCAGGAGGAGCTTCGTCTAGAAGGTCCGCGCGATCGAGGAGAACCCAAAGGACGTACGGAATCCCATTACCGTTGCGCGCAACGTGACACTTCTTCAGCAGAGCGACGATCCGGAAATTCGCACGATCGGAGAAGTTCTCTCCGCGCTCACCGAAGTGCGGGACGAGGTCCGCGCCCTCCGGGATCCGGCCCCAGCCTCACCATCCCGCGCAGTCGACCCTGACATCCTGCGGCGAAACCGCCTAAGAGCAGAGATCATCGTGGGCCTCACGGAGGCGAACAGCGAGTGACCACAGCGCAGCTCTCGCGCTCCTGGACACCAACCCCAAGCTCGTCTTTCGGGAGCTCACCGTCTTCAGAAAGAGTGGAGCGATCAAAAAGTACGAGAACGGGTGGTCGCTCCCGCGTGGGGAATAGCCCCTCCCCTGGCTGAGCCCCTCCAGCCAGGCACGCGCGGCGCCAGCATCTCCTCGTAGTAGCTCCTCTCTCGCGGCTCCCCCACGGTTCCGGTGCCTCGCGCGTACCCGTTCGGGCCGACTTTGTCCGATCACCTTCCGCCGCCGCGGATTGCCCCTTCAGTCCCTTTCGGGCGGCTCTTTGCCTTGTCCGCCATGCCACCAGCCCGAGAGTCTCGCTCCGCTGCGAGGTTGTCGGCTGGGCGGTACCGTCTAGGCCGCCTCCTCTTGGCCGATCGGGGGCGACTTCTCGGGCCCGGGCCTCGGCTCGGCCGGCTACGTCTGGGGGCGGCAGGGTGAGAACGGGGTGAGAACAACCGGCGTTCCGGGGAGCGTCCCCGGCCGTCCCGGTCGGGCGCGGATTCCGCGCTAGGACCCGCGTTCGGCGTCCAACAGGGACGCCGCGCGGAACGTTGGCGCTCCTATCTGAGAGTGCCATGCCGATCTACGAGTATCGCTGCGAGCGGGGGCACACCTTCGAGGTGATGCAGCGAATGAGCGAGGACCCGGTTACCGCTTGCACGACCTGCGACGCCTCCGTCCAGCGCGTGTTCCATCCGGTGGCGGTCCACTTCAAGGGCAGCGGCTTCTACACGACGGACTACGGCAAGAAGCGCTCCGCCGCGAGCTCGTCGAGCGACACCTCGTCCTCGTCGGACAACTCGTCCTCCTCGTCCGAGAAGAAGAGCGACTCGAAGAAGTCCGAGGGCTCGTCGTCCTCGGGCGGCTCCTCCGACTAACTGCGCGTGCCCGTCGCTTCTTCTGCGTGGCTTTACGCCTACGGCGAGGCGAGGCGAGGCGAACTGCGGCAATAACGGGGGGCCTTAGCGGGGTCGGATTGCCGTCGTCCTGGATTGGGGCTGGCGGTGTCAGGCGGTCAGCGCAACAGTAGTTCGGTCAGTTTCTCAGCTGGGGTTCTCCAGTCGAGGGTTTGGCGGGGGCGGCCGTTGAGTTCGGCGGCGACTTTGTCTAGTTCTTTTTGGTTGTGTTGGGTCAGGTCTGTTCCCTTGGGGAAGTACTGCCTGAGCAGACCGTTGGTGTTCTCGTTGGAGCCTCTTTGCCAGGGTGAGTGGGGGTCGCAGAAGTAGACCTGGACGCCGGTGGTGACGCTGAAGTCGGCGTGGCGGGCCATCTCGCGACCTTGGTCCCAGGTCAGGGAGAGCCGCAGGTGCTCGGGCAGGGTGAGGATCCGCTCGGCGATCTTGTGGGTGACGGTCTCTGTGGTTGAGTCGTTGCCGAGGTAGCTGAGCATCACGTAGCGGGTGTGGCGCTCGACGAGGGTGCCGATGAACGAACGCCCAGCCTTGCCGACCAGCAGGTCGCCCTCCCAGTGGCCAGGGACCGCCCGGTCCTCGACCTCGGCGGGGCGCTCAGAGATCGAGATCATGCCCGGGATGTGGCCCTGGCCGGTCGGCCCGCGCCTGGGTTTGCGCTTGGAGCGCCCGCTTCTGAGGTAGCTGGTCAGGTCCTTGCGCAGCCGGCCGCGGGACTGGACGTAGAGCGACTGGTAGATCGTCTCCGGGCTGATGCGCATCTCCGGCTCGTCGGGGAAATCGACTTTCAGTCTGGCCGAGATCTGCTGCGGCGAATAGCGCCGCTCGAGCAGCTCGACCACCGCCCGGCGCAGCTTTGGGCTCGCCACCAGCTTCCCCCGCTTCGGCCGCAGCGCGGCCAGGCAGGCGCGATCATCGGCGACCGTCGCTCGGTAACGACAACGCCCGGCGGCGCCACCGACCTCGCGGCTGACCGTCGACGGCGCCCGCCCAAGCCGCCTCGCGATCGCCCGAAACGACTCGCCGGCGGCGATCCCCGCCCGGATCTCCTCCCGCTCACCAAGCGACAACCTGAGCGCCGGGCGCGGCCGCCGGCGCGAACGCCGCGACGGCGCGCCCCCAGCCGCCCGCAGCGCCCTGCGCACGGTCCTGTCGGTCGTCCCCAACGCCCGAGCGATCTGCGGCTGCGTCTGACCCGCGCACACCCGCTCCAAGATCTCCAGCCTGTCCACCAGGCTCAAGCGATTCCCGAACCTGCTGATCCCTTCCCTCACCGCTCGTCTCCTTCCGATCAACACAGCACAGCCATGTTGCGCTGACCGATGGAAACCACCCGTCTGTGGGACGGGAAAGTCAGGACGATGGAGTCATCCCAATGTCTCAAGTCCGCCGCGGCATCAGGCGGACGCTCGCAACGCCTAGCCCGACTATCGGCACGGCCCAGAAGAGACCGGCAAAGAGCACGGCGATCCAGCCGGTGGACGCGAGCGTGAGCCAGGCCGCCCAGGCGATCAGATAGCCGCGGAGGGCGACATCGGCGCCTCGCCGGCGGCCCAGTAGGACCAGCAGCGCCGACGCAGACAGGCACACGAGCGCACTCAGCGCCAGCAGTTCGATCGCACCCCACTCCCACCCGCCTGGATCGAACCGCCACCCGGAGCGCGCGTTGCACTGGTCGTCGCAGCTGAGATGGGAGAGGGCGATGCCCAACACCTGGATGAAGCCGCCGGCCACCCAGGACGTGAGCGCGCAGAGGATGCTCGGCCAGCGGTAGCGGCGCAGCCACCCGGGCAGGCCTCGAAGCTTGTCGATGTGCATGCCGCCAAGCTACGGAGCAGCCTGTTACGGATCCAGACCCGCCCGCAACAGGCTCGCGACTTGTTCGCGAACTTCCCGTAACAGCCCCAACTGACCTACTGCCCGAGCAGCTCCTTCACGGCTGCCTGCCGCTCGCTGGGGGAGATCAGCAGGCTGTCGCCGGGGCCTATGCCCGACGGCTTGAGCACGTGGGTGGTGCCGGAGCCGCCGGTCACGAGGTCGCTGAACATGGTTCCCAGGCCGAGCCCGCCCATGTCGCTGCGCACCGCGCGCGGGGCGTCCCAGCTCACCCACGGCAGCCGGAAGAACGTGGTGGGGGACACCGCCTTGGCGCGCATCCGCTGCAGCACGAGCTGCTGGCGCTCGGCGCGCTGGATGTCGGTCTCGTTGGGCGCGCACTTGTTCTCGCGGATCCGGGAGAACTCGAGCGCCTGCTTGCCGTTCAGGTGATGCGTCCCGCGGTGCAGGCGAAACACGTCGCCGTTCTCGAACACGTTGCGCGACACCACGCAGCGCTTGAGCGTCACGTCGATGCCGCCGAGCGCGTCGATCAGCTTGGGGAAGTCGGTGAAGCTCACCTCCACCACGTGGTTGATGCTCACGCCGTTGCCGAGGAAGTTCTCGATCGTCTTCACGGCCAGCCCGGCCCCGCCGATCGCGTAGGCGGCGTTGATCTTCTGGGCGCCGTGGCCGGGGATGTTGGCGTAGGAGTCGCGCGGGATCGACAGCCGCCGCACGCTGCCGAACGCCGCGTGGAGCAGCATGATGCTGTCGGAGCGGCCGGGTCCGGTCGCGCCCGGCTCGTGCTCGTTCGAGGGCCGCTGGTCCGAGCCCAGCACCAGCACGGTGCTGCCCGTGAGCAGGTTGCCGCCGTGCGAGAGCGAGGCCTCCGCGCTCTTCGGCAGCCCCTTGTTGAGCTGGGCGCTGATCAGGAAGAGGACGACCGACAGCAGGATCCAGCCGACCACCGCGACGGCCAGCCACTTGAGCCCGCGCTTGATCCAGTAGCCGCGGCCGCGACCGGGGACCTCGCCGGACCGGCGCACGCGCCGCTCGCGCAGCAGCCGCTCCCAGCGGTCGCCGGGCGAGCTGAAGCGATCGCGCAGCCGGCGGCGCGATCGGTACAGCTTGTACTCGGGCTGATCGCCCTCCTGGCGCCCGTCGCGGGGGCCGCCGAACTCGGGCGGGCCGCCCGGATCTCCGTCCGTCACGATGTTGTGTATAGCGTTCGCGCATGCCTACACGGCGCGTAATCGGCATCGACGCCGGGGGCACGAAGCTGCTGGGAGGCGTGGTTGACGAGGCTCTGGCGGTCCACCATCGGGTCCACCGGCGCATCCTCGGGCTGTCCCAGCAGGAGCTGCTCGACGCCTTCGTCGACGCCGTCGAGGAGGCTCGCTCCGCCGCTCCCGACGCGGAGATCGTCGGCTTCGGCATCCCCGCGCTGGTGCGCCCGGCGACCGGCTCGGTGATGGTGTCGAACCACCTGCCGCTCGACGGCGTGCCCTTCCGCGACCTGATGAGCGAGCGGCTTGGCGTGCCAGTGCTCGTGGACAACGACTCGAACCTGGCGGTCCTGGCCGAGCAGCGCGGCGGCGCCGCTCGCGGTGCGCGGGACGTGGTGATGCTCACCCTCGGCACCGGCATCGGCGGCGGGCTGTTGCTCGGCGGCGAGGTCTACCGCGGCTCGGAGGGGGCGGGGGCTGAGCTCGGCCACGTTCTGGTGGACCCGGACGGCCCCGAGTGCCCCGGCGACTGCCCCAACCACGGCTGCCTCGAGGCCTTCGCGTCGGGCACCGCGCTCGGCCGGGCGGGCGAGGAGGCCGGGCGCGCGAACCCGGACTCGCCGCTGGGCCGCGCGCTCGAGGACGGCCGCGAGATCACCGGCGGGCTGGTCACGGAGCTGGCCCACGACGGCGATCCGGTCGCGCGCGAGGTGCTCGCCGCCGCCGGGCGCATGCTCGGGCTCGGCTTGGTCACGCTCGTGAACGTGTTCAACCCGGAGCTCGTGATCGTCGGCGGCGGCGCGTCCGCCGCCGGCGACCTGATGCTCGACCCGGCGCGCGCGGTGCTCGCCGAGCGCGCCCTGCCGCCCAATCGCCGGCTGGTCCGAGTCGTGCCCGCGCACTTCGGCAGCGAGGCGAGCATGATCGGCGCCGCGATGCTCGCCCTCGACGCGCTCACCCCGCTCACGCAGGTGGGTGAATGAGCGGCCGGCTCGT
Organism: uncultured Thermoleophilaceae bacterium; assembly: GCA_963848495.1. GTDB lineage: Bacteria > Actinomycetota > Thermoleophilia > Solirubrobacterales > Thermoleophilaceae > JAICJR01. The sequence continues at coordinate 1,861,513 of CAWKDV010000004.1, read as the reverse complement.
GGTCTGCCCGACGCCGATCGGCAACCTCGAGGACGTGACGCTGCGGGTGCTGTCGGCGCTCCGGGAGGCCGACCTCGTGGCCTGCGAGGACACGCGCCGGACGCGCACGCTGCTCGACCGCTACGGCGTCAGCGCCAAGCTCGTCTCCTACCACGAGCACAACGAGGAGAAGCGCTCCGCGGAGCTGGTCGCGCGCATGCGCGAGGGAGCGACGGTGGCGCTCGTGTCCGACGCCGGCATGCCGCTCGTGTCGGATCCGGGCTACGTGCTCGTGCGCTCCTGCGTCGCAGCCGGGCTGCCGGTGGAGGTGCTGCCGGGGCCGTCGGCGGCGCTCGCCGCACTGGTCGCGTCGGCGCTCCCGTCGGACCGCTGGCGGTTCGCCGGCTTCCTCCCGCGCAAGCGCGGCGAGCTGCGGCGCGTGCTGTCGGAGCCGGGCGGCACGCTCGTGGCGTTCGAGTCGCCGGGCCGCGTGCCGGCCACGCTCGGCGTGCTCGCCGAGATCGACCCGGAGCGCGAGGTGGCCGTCTGCCGCGAGCTCACCAAGGTGCACGAGGAGGTGGTGCGGGGCAGCGCCGCCGAGCTGGCGGAGCGCTACGCCGACGCGCCGCCGCGCGGCGAGGTCGTACTGGTGATCGCACCCGCGCCGGACCATGTCGGCGAGGTGGACCAGGCGGCGCTCGACGCCCTCGCGCGGCTCGTGGAGGCCGGCGCGAAGCCGCGCCCCGCCGCGGCCGTAGTGGCGGAGCTCACCGGCTCGAGCGCCAACGCGCTCTACCGCGCGTTCACCAGGTAAACGCGCCAACCCGGCCGCCTTAACGCTGGCAAACCGCAACCCGGGTACGCCATGCGCATGTACACGCTTGCACGGATAGTGAGAGCCGCGACCACGGTGGCAGTCGCCCTGGTGGTCGCCGGAATCGTGATCCACCTCGCCGGTGCGAACACGTCGAACGGAATCGTCTCGGCGGTGAACGACGCGGCGAAGTGGCTGGTGCAGCCCTTCCACGACGTTTTCCGCATTCACAAGGCGAAGACGAACGTGGCGGTGAACTGGGGCCTGGCCGCGCTTGTCTACGCGATCGTCGGCGGCGTGATCGCCACTTTCGCTGGCACGGGCGGCCGTAGCCGGCCGTTCACGCCGGCCCTGGCGCCGTCAGCCGGTGGTCTGATGGGGATCTTCGCCAAGCGCCTGCTCCAGTGGAAGGCGCTGAAGGCGCTCGTGCGCTGGAGCCGCCGCCGCAGCCAGCGACGGCGGCCGCGCCGGGCCTTCGGTCGCTGAGCCCGTCTGCCCCAGAGTCGCGCTGGTGCGTCGCGTCGCGCCACCGCGCCTGTTCGTCTGCACCGGCTAACGCGGCGGACGCGCCAGTAGCATCGAGCGACGCATGCCGTACTACATCACCACGCCGATCTACTACGTGAACGCGGAGCCGCATCTCGGGCACGCCTACACGACCATCGCCGCCGACATCCTCGCCCGCCATATGCGCCAGCGGGGCGAGGACGTGTTCTTCCTGACGGGCACCGACGAGCACGGCGAGCCGGTGGCGCAGGCGGCCGAGCGCCTGGGCGTGTCGCCGCGCGAGCTGGCCGACAAGAACTCGGAGCGCTTCCGCGACCTGGTGCGGCAGATCGACGCCACCAACGACTTCTTCATCCGCACGAGCGACCCGGAGCACGAGGCCGCGGTGCAGGAGGTCGTCCAGAAGATCCACGACAACGACTACGTCTACGAGGGCACCTACGAGGGCTACTACTGCCCGCGCTGCGCCGACTTCAAGTCGGACGGGGAACTCGTCGAGGGCAACAGGTGCCCGATCCACCTGATCGAGCTCGTGCGCGAGAACGAGGACAACTGGTTCTTCAGGTTGTCGGCCTTTCAGGAGCCGCTCGAGCGCCTCTACGCGGAGCGGCCCGCCTGGGTCACGCCCGTCGAGCGCTACAACGAGGCGCTCTCATTCATCAAGCAGGGCCTGAACGACATCTCGCTCTCGCGTGCGCGCCTGCGCTGGGGCGTGCCGGTGCCGTGGGACGAGTCGCAGGTGATCTACGTATGGATCGACGCGCTCCTCAACTACTACACAGCGCTCCGCTACGCGCGCCCGGGCGAGGACCTCACCGACCGCTACTGGCCGGCGCGGCACCTGATCGGCAAGGACATCCTCAAGTTCCACGCGGTGATCTGGCCGGCGATGCTGATGGCCGCGGGGATCGAGGTGCCGAAGAGCATCTTCATCCACGGCTACCTGCTCATGGACGAGCACAAGATGTCGAAGTCGCTCGGCAACGTGATCGACCCGTTCGCGGTGATGGACCGCTTCGGCACCGACACGCTGCGCTACTACCTGTTCCGTGAGGTTCGCTTCGGCACCGACGGCTCGATCTCGGCCGCCGGCTTCGAGACGCGCTACAACAGCGAGCTGGCCAACGAGTACGGGAACTTGGCGAGCCGCACGTTCGGCCTGATCCGCCAGCACCGTGCAGGCGTGGTGCCGGAGGCGGAGCTGCCGGCCGAGCTCGCGGCCGAGCTGCGCGGGGTGCCGGAGCAGGTCGCCGCCAAGCTCGACGCCGTGGACCTGAGCGGCGCGCTCGAGGACATCTGGCAGGTTGTCCGCCGGCTCAACCAGTACGTGCAGGAGGAGCAGCCCTGGAAGCTCGTCAAGGAGGAGGGCAGCGCCGAGCGGGTCGACACGATCCTGTACGCGGTCGCCGAGGGCCTCCGCTTCGTCTCGGTGCTGCTCCACCCGTACATGCCGGATCGCACGGTGCGCCTGCTCGAGGCGCTGCGGCAGGAGGACGTCTCGTTCGATGCGGCGGCCTTCGGAGCTCGTCCGGGCGGCGCGCAGCTCGGCGAGCTCACACCGCTGTTCCCGCGGATCGATCCCGCCGCAGCGGCGTAGCCGTGGTCGACACCCACTGTCATCTCGACACGTGCAAGGCGGACGACGCCGAGGTCGTCGCGCGGGCGGTGGCCGTGGGCGTGCGGAACATGGCCACCGTGGGCATGAACGACGAGTCGATCGAGCGCGCCCTCGCCGCGGCGCACGCGCATCCCGAGGTGGTGGCGATCGTGGGCCGCCACCCCCATTACACGGAGGGCTGGGAGAGGGAGGACATCGAGCCGATCGAGCGCGCCGCCGCGGACCCGCGCGCGCGGGCGATCGGCGAGACGGGCCTCGACTACTTCCGCGACCGCGCCCCGCGCGCGGACCAGCGGCGCGCCTTCGAGGCGCAGATCGACCTGGCGGCGCGCACCGGGCTCCCGCTCGTGATCCACACACGCGAGGCCGAGCACGACACCTTCGACATCCTGCGCGAGCGCGCGTACGAGCTGATCGTGATCCTGCACTGCTTCTCAGCGCCCGACCGCCTCGACGAGTGCGTCGACCGGGGCTACTTCTGCTCGTTCGCGGGCAACGTGACCTACCCCAACGCCGCGGGGCTGAGGGCTGCCGCCCGGGACGTGCCCGAAGAGCTGCTGCTCGTCGAGACCGACTCGCCCTACCTCGCCCCGCAGCCGGTCCGCGGCAAGCCGAACGAGCCGGCCAACGTCGTGGCCACCGCGGAGTTCGTGGCCGGCCTGCGCAACGTGCCCTACGCGGAGCTCGACGCGATCGTCGAGCGCAACTCCGCGCGGGTCTTCGGCTGGTGAGCGACACCCGCCAGGCGAGCCTCCGGCGGATACGCGAGTTCGGCGTGCGGCCCAACCGTGAGCTCGGGCAGAACTTCCTGATCGACGACAACATCCTCGGCGTGATCGGGCGCGCGGCGGAGCTCGACCCGGCGGACGTGGTGCTCGAGGTGGGCGGGGGCGTGGGGGTGCTGTCCGAGTACCTCGCCGCGCGCGTCGGCCACCTGCACGTGGTGGAGGTCGACCGCTCACTGGAGCCGGCGCTGGAGGACGCGCTGGCCCCGTTCGCCAACACGACGCTGCACCTCGCCGACGCGCTCGACCTCCGCTTCGGCGAGCTCGACCCGCGGCCCGGCAAGGTCGTGGCCAACCTGCCCTACGGTGTGGCCGCGACCGTGATCCTGAAGGCGCTCGAGGAGCTGCCCGAGGCCACCCTGATCGTGGCGATGGTGCAACGCGAGGTGGCCGAGCGGCTGGCCGCGGCGCCCGGCTCGAAGACCTACGGCGCCACCTCGGTGCTCGCCCAGCTCTCAGCCGAGGTCAAGCTGCTGCGGAAGGTGTCGCCCAAGGTCTTCCACCCGGTGCCCAACGTGGACTCGGCGCTGCTCGTGCTGCGCCGCCGGGCCGTGCCGCCGTCCGCCGAGCTGGCCGGCCTCGTGCACGCCGCCTTCGCCCACCGGCGCAAGGCGCTCGCGGGCTCGCTCGCGCTCGCGCCCGATGCGCCGGCCGGCGTGCGGGAGCGTGCGCGCGCCGCGCTGCTGGAGCTCGGCCAGCCCGCAGACGCGCGCGCCGAGCGGCTGTCGGCCGGCGACTTCGCGCGGCTCGCCGACCTGCTTGCCGGGACATGATCAGCGAGCGCGCTCCCGCCAAGGTCAACCTCATACTCCAGGTCGGGCCGCGGCGCCCCGACGGCCTGCACGAGATCTGCTCGCTGTTCGCGTCGCTCGAGCTGGCGGACCAGCTCCGCTTCCGCGCGAGCGGCGGCAGCGCCGACCGGGTCGTGTGCGAAGGCGTCAGCGGGGAGAACCTGGTCGAGACCGCCCTGCGCGCGTTCCGGGCGAACGTCGATCCCGAGCTGCCGGGGCTCCAGGTGCTGATCGAGAAGCACATCCCGGTGGCCGGCGGCCTCGGCGGTGGCAGCGCGGATGCCGCGGCCGCGCTGCGCGCCGCGAACGAGCTGGCCGGCGGGCCGCTCGACCTGCCGGCACTGCGGGACCTGGCGATGCAGGTGGGCTCGGACGTGCCGAGCCAGGTGGAGCCGCGCCACGCGCTCGTCACCGGAGCGGGCGAGAGCGTAGAGGCGCTGTCGCTGCCCGCCATGGGGCTCGTGCTGGTGCCGAGCGCCGAGGGCCTGCGCACGCCCGAGGTCTACGCCGAGGCCGACCGCCTTCCATCCACGCGCGCGCGGCTCGACCCCGGGCGCCTGAGGCAGCTCGCCGCCGGGCCGCTCGAGGAGCTCGCGGTGGCGATCGAGAACGACCTCCAGCCGGCGGCGCTGTCGCTGCGGCCCGACCTTCAGGCGACGATCGACGCGCTGCGCGCGACCGGCGCCCTGGCCGCGGGACTGAGCGGCTCGGGCCCCACCGCCTTCGCCATCTTCAGCGGGCAGGGCACCGCCGAGCGGGCGGCCTCCGGCCTCGACGGTGCGATCGCCACTAGGCTCGCTCGCGGATGAGCCCTACACGGATCGCGGCCCTCGTCCTTGCGGCACTGGTCCTGGTCGGGGCGCTGCTGCGCCGCCGCCGCGGCCTGCTGGGCGGAGAGCGATTCGTGCTGTCGCTGGTCGTGGCCGCCGTGCTGGCCGTCTACGGCAGCCACGTGCTCGCGCACGTCGACGTGCAGAAGGGCATCGAGGACCTCGCTCAGGCGCTCGGGAAGTGGACCTACGCGCTGGTCGGCGCGATGGCCTTCCTCGAGACGGGCGCCTTCGTGGGGCTGGTGGCGCCCGGCGAGTTCACCGTGCTGCTCGGAGGCGTGATCGCGGGTCAGGGCGAGATCGACATCTGGATCCTGATCCCGCTCGTCTGGTTCTGCACCTTCATGGGCGACACCGTCAGCTTCCTCCTGGGCCGCCGGCTCGGCCGCCGCTTCCTCGTGACGCACGGGCCGAAGGTCCGCATAACGCCGGAGCGGCTCGAGCAGGTGGACGAGCACTTCCGCCGCCACGGGGGCGCCACTGTCCTGGTGGGGCGCTTCATCGGCTTCGTGCGCCCGATCGCGCCGTTCATCGCCGGCGCCTCGCCCCTGCCGTACCGGCGCTTCCTCCCCTACAGCGTCGTCGGCACCGGCATCTGGGGGCCGGGCCTGTGCGTCCTCGGCTACGTCTCCTACCGCTCGTTCTCGAAGGTCTCGAAGATCGCGGGGCAGGCCACGCTGATCTTCGGCGTGGTCGTCGCGCTGATCGTCGCCATCGTCTACGCGCGCAAGCGGCTGCGCGACCCGGCCGAGCGCGCCCGCCTGGCGGCCTGGCTCGAGCGGCAGGGCGAGAGGCCGCTGCTGCGGCCGCTCGCTGCGGTGCTGCGGCCGCTGTGGCGGCGCGTCCTGCGGCCGCTGTGGATGCTCGTCGTGCCGCCGCTGCGCTTCTTCTGGCAGCGCCTCACCCCGGGCGGGCTCGGGATCGAGTTCACCACCTGCGTCGCGGTCGCCGCCGTCGGCTGGTACGCGTTCATCGCCTACGGGGTCTACGTCACCGACCACCCCGGCCCGACCCCGGCCGACGAGACGTTCCTGCGCTGGGCCGACGACACGCGCATGGAATGGCTGGTCAGCCTGGTCAAGGTGTTCACGAACGTTGGGTCGCTGCCAGTCGTCGGGCTGTTCGTCGCGATCTCGGCCGGTGTCCTGGCGAAGCGCGGGCGGCCGGCGGAGCTGCTGGCGCTCGTCGTCGGCTTCCTGCTGCTGGTCGCCGCGGTGCACCTCGCCAAGGCGGGCTTCGACCGGGCGCGGCCGTCCGGCTCGCTCATCAAGACGCTCGGCTCCGCCTACCCGAGCGGCCACAGCGCCTACTCGACCGCATATGTGGCGATGGCGGTGATCGCAGCGCGCGTCTTCCGCGGGATCGGGGGCCGCGCCGCGCTGGTGCTGGCCGCCCTGATCGTTTCGGCGGCGGTGGGGATGTCGCGGATCTACCTGCGCGCCCACTACTGGTCCGACGTGGTCGGCGGCTGGGGACTCGGCTTCGGGATGTTCGCCGCGTGCGCGATGGTTGCGCTTGTCGTCGTCCACGTGCGCAACACTTGGGAGGCAAGTCGTGTCTGAGTTGTCACCCACAACCTGGGCGCTGATAGGCGCCGGCGCGGTCACGCTTGTCGGCTACTGCGTCTTCATCCTCGTCCCGGCCTGGGGCTCCTACGGCCGCGTCTGGGAGCGCATCGCGGCGAGCTTCCTGAGCCTGTTCATGCTGGTCACGCTCCTGGGGATCGGGACGGGAATCGGTTTTGCGCTGGTGTGGTTTTACGACCAGTACGCGGGCTGACCTCGGCGTCCGCGGTGGCCAGGCGCCTACGGCAGCAATGAGCGGCGGCCGGAGCGAAGCTTGCGCGGACAAGCGTCAGGTCCTACGGGGTATATGACCCCCTAGGACCTGACGGTGGAGTGACCCCAACGTTTGGGCACCCGTTATTGATGCCGTAGCGGTTTCGGAGGGTCGTGGCGCTTGGCCGTGCCTGCGCGCCGGGTTTTCGCGCAGTCAGCGGGCTGAACCGCCGATCGGCGGATAGCGCTTGCAGGCTTCCTCCCTATCCTTCAGGCATGCCACGCGCCCAGCAGCGCGAGCAAAGTGCTGCAAATAGCGACTTTCTGGACTCATTTGCGGCCGTCTCCGAGGCGGTCGAGTCCGGCGCCGGCCTGCCCGAGGTGGCGCGGGCGGCTGCGCGGGCGCTCGACGCGAGCGTCGCGGTGCTCGACGCCTCGGCCAGCATCCTGGCGGTGGCCTGCGCGTCGCCCGAGGACGAGCGTGCCGTGCTCGCGCGCGGCGACGTGCTCGAGCTGAAGGTCGCCGACTCCGTGGTGGGCCAGCTGCGCTACCGCGCCCGCGGCCACGAGCCACCGGCCGCCCTGCTCCGGCTCGTGGGCACGCTCATCGCCCAGGAGGTGGACCGAACGCTTGCGCCGGCCCGGGCCAGCGAGGCCGCCACCTCAGCGCTGCTGAACGACGTGCTCGGCCGCCGCACCACCGACCGCGACGCGATCGTCGCCCGCGGCCATGAGCTCGGCGTGGACCTCACCGGAGGGGCCAGCGTGATCGTGGTGCGCACCACGCCGCATCCAGCCCACCGAGGGTGACTGGCGCGCCCGCGTGCTCACGCTTGTCGAGCGCGGAGCCCGCGGACTGGCGCGCGGCTCCCTCTGCGGCATGGTCCACCTCACAAGCGCGGGCAGTCAGGAGATCGAGCTCGTGATGCTGATCCCGGGCGTGGACCGCGACCTCGCCCGGCGCGTGGCCGAGTCGGTCCACCGGGAGCTCGACATGGGGCTCACCGGCTACTCGATCGCGGTCGCCCGCAGCCGCCCCACGGCCGACCCGGCCGACATCTACCGCGCCGGCGCCGAGGCCTTCCTGGCCGCCAACGTGGCCATCGCCCAGGGCTCGACCGAGCTCGCCTTCGAGGAGACCGGCGCCTACCGGCTGCTCCTGCCCGCGATGGTCGAGGACCCGGAGGAGCTGCGCCGCTTCCACGAGGAGACGGTCGCGCCGCTGCTCGCCTACGACGAGCAGTACGAGACCGAGCTGGTGCGCACCCTCGAGTCGTTCCTCGACGCCGACGGCAACGTCGCCCAGACCGCGCAGCGCCTCTTCACCCACCGCCACACCGTGCGCTACCGCCTCGAGCGCGTACGTGAGCTCACCGGCCTCGACGTCAGCTCGACCGACGGCCGCGAACGCCTGGGCCTCGGCCTGAAGGCCATGCGGGTGCTGGGCATCCTGGCGCCGCACGGACCCGCCACCGAGCGTGGGGCGGAGGCCGGCCGCGTGCCGCGCGGCGACGACCACGACCGCTAGGTAGGACGCTGGGTGTGCCGGGCGATCGCGTCGGCGATCGCCTGCCAGTCGGCCGGGTCGACGCCGTGGCCCGCTCCCTCGAGCAGCAGCAGGCTTGCCCCTGGGATCTCCTCGGCCAGCGCCTCGCCGTGCGCCGGCGGGAACATCGGGTCGGCGCTGCCGTGGATCACGAGCGTGGGCACCGCGATTGAGGACAGCGGCCCGCGCGAGCGAGAGCCGTCGGGGATCAGGTCGTGGTTGTCAACCGACCTGTAGTTGCGGGCGCGCTCCATGTCGCGCCGCACCAGGTCGCGCAGCGCGGCCTGGTCGAACGGGCGCCGGCCGGCGATCACGCGGCAGTAGTCCACGAGGTAGTCGACTCTGCCGCTGTCCGACCCGTCGGGGTGTGCGCTCGAGAAGAAGTCGCTGAACGCCTGGGTCGGCGGCGGCAGCTCCCGCCGGCCGCCCGCCGCCGGCGACGTGCTGATGAGCGTGAGCGACAGCACGCGATCGGGGTGGTCGAGCGCCAGCAGTTGCGCGGACCCGCCCCCGGCCGAGACGCCCACGATGTGCGCCGCCGGGATGCCGTAGGCCTCGAGCAGCCGGGCTGCGTCATCGACCAGGTCGTCGGCCGTATAGCCCGGCCGGCCCGGTTCGTAGGTGACCGAGCGGCCGGTGTCGCGCTGGTCGTAGCGGATCACGAAGCGCCCGGCGCCTGAGAGCAGCCGGCAGAAGCGCTCGTCCCACCAGAGCATCGACCCGCCGAGGCCCATCATCAGCAGGATGGGCGGGTCGCCAGGGTCGCCGAAATCCTCGCTGCAGAGCTGGATTCCGGCCTCCGCGATCATGCGCTCCGCCATCCGCCCGAGGGTACCCGTGGCACGGTGGCGCTACTTCCGTCGGCGGAATCGGTTAACAATGCCGACGACCACCTTGCTTAATCGCTCTCGCCGCTCAGGCGGTGAGGGCGGCCGGGGGACCCAGTTCGTCGGGGCGAATCGCCGAAAGGCGTAGCGCGACTCTTTCCGCGCGAGCCCGTCAGCTAACCCCGGAAGCGCTGACGAAAGAGAGATGGCTGAATGAAAGCTGCCCCGACCGGGCGTCCGCTGCTGGCGTGCGCCGTTACGGCCTTGGCCTGCCTGGCCGCCGCTCCCGCGGCGCTGGCGCGCTTCGGTGACACCACCCTTCACAAGGGATCCAGCGGGCACGACGTCCGCGTGCTCCAGTCCTGGCTCGACAAGCTGGGCTATCCCACCAACGTCGACGGCTCGTTCGGGAGCGGCACGCTGCGCTCGGTCAGGCGGTTCCAGAAGCACGAGGGGCTGAAGGTCGACGGCGTGGTGGACCCGCCCGACATCAAGGTGCTGCGCCAGGCCATGCAGGACGCGGCGAGCGGCGGCGGCAACGACGGCACCACCGGCAGCGGCGGGCCGGCCGGAGGCGACGGGAACCAGGGCGGCGGCACGAACAACGGGGGCAGCACCGTCGGCACCGTGCCGGTGGCCACGACGCCCGGCGCCAGGGCCCATATCTCGAGCGACGGCCACACCGCGGTGGCGCCGGCGAACGCGCCCGCCGCCGTGCAGGAGATCATCGCCGCGGCGAACGGGATCACCAACACGCACTACCGCTGGGGCGGCGGCCACGGCAGCTTCAACGACACGGCCTACGACTGCTCCGGCGCCGTGAGCCACGCGCTGCACGGGGCCAGCCTGCTCACGCGCCCGCTCGATTCGACCGACTTCGAGAGCTGGGGGAGTCGCGGCCGCGGGAAGTGGGTCACGGTCTACGCGAACTCGGGCCACGCCTATCTGGTGGTGGCGGGCCTGCGCTTCGACACGTCGGGGAGCGGCGAGAAGGGCCCGCGCTGGCGCAGCCAGTTCAGGTCGAGCCGCGGCTACGTCGCGCGGCACCCGCGCGGGCTCTAGTGTCGTGAGTCGGAAGGTGCGCGCGAATTTATGACTCAGGACACGAGAGGGAGGCGAGCAGCGTGCGCTGGAGGGTGGTCACGAGCAGGCGCTCGCTCTCGTCGAAGCTGAGCCCGTGGTCGGCGGTGAGCTGCATCCAGTTCGTGTGCCAGGTGAGCGTCGCCATGAGCGCAGCCGCCTGATCGGCGCCGACGTCCGCCCGTAGACCGCCGAGCGCGGCGATCCGCCCCGCGCTCATCGCGCATCCTTCGCGGTGACGGCGCTTCCCCTCGGCCACCGCGGCGGCGGCGTCCGGCTCCACCGCCGCGGCCGAGACAAGCGCGGCGATGACATCGCCGCAGCGCTCCTGGAACTGACACGCCAGGCGGACGAGGAGGGCGAGCACCTCGTCGGGCCGCTCGCTGGTCTCTATCTGCAGGGCGAGGCCCTCCACGTCCGCCTCCTCGTCGATCGCGTCGACGAGGGCGAGCGCCAGCTCGCGCTTCGAGCCGCAGCTCGCGTAGATCGTCTGAACCGCCACCCCGGCGGTCCCGGCGATGTCGCTCATCGAGGTGGCGGCGTACCCGCGCTCCGCGAACAACCGGCGGGCGGCGGCGACGATGTCGCGGCGCGTGTCCTCCGCCTGCTGCTCGCGGCGCTCTGACCTGTAGGTCCTCATCCCCTTGACAGCCTAACCGCGAATGCAATAGACATCTATTTGCTAGAGAGAGATTCTGGTCAATAAGGAGAGGTTCTACATGAGCACGACTGCCACCGACAACATCGACCTCTGCGCCCGCGCGCAGCGTGAGCTCTTCGGGGCCGGCCGCCTGGAGCTCGCGGAGGAGCTGCTCACCGAGGACTGCATCGACCACGGCGGCGAGGTCGGCCCGATGGCGGGCGAGGCCACGCGCGGCCGGGCGGCGATCACCGGCGTGGTGCAGTGGCTGCGGGGCTCGTTCCCCGACCTCTCCTACGAGGCCGAAGATGCCTTCGGCGACGGCGACCGCGTCACGATCCGCTGCACGGTGAGCGGCACCCACCAGGGCGAGTTCCTCGGCCGCGCGCCGACCGGCCGCAGCTTCGCCGTCCAGCAGATCCACATCTTCCGGATGGAGGACGGCCGCATCGCCGAGCACTGGGCCTGCCGGGACGACGCCGGGATGATGAAGCAGCTCGGCTTCTTCTAGACCTGGTCGACGAGCTGGTCGACGACCTGGTAGTGCGTGATGCTGTCGGAGCCCTTCACCAGGTAGCGCTCGTCCTCGGGGTAGTAGACCGCGGCCTCGATGTCGTCCCCGGCGAAGGCCCTGACCGCCTCCACGCTCTCCCAGAGCGAGTAGGTCATGAACTCCGTGAGCTCGCCCTCGTCGCGCCGCAGCATCCAGGCGCCCAGGTTGCCCGGTGTCGCCGCGTAGTCGGTGAAGCCGGTGTCGCGGATGTAGCCGGCGTAGAAGTCGGCATGCTCGCGGCGGACGCTGCCCCGCCAGATGCGGACGATTCGCGCGGAGCTCATCGACTGGGGGGGAGGGACTCGAACCCCCGTTACCGGGACCAAAACCCGGTGTCCTACCAACTAGACGACCCCCCAAGGGCGAACTCAGCATAGGCCGTGGACTGGCGCCGACACAGTGCATGAGCGGCTGCCTCAGTCGCTACGCTGCTAGGCGATGGCCAAGCAGCCCACCGTGCTGATCATGGCCGCCGGCCACGGCACGCGGATGCGCTCCTCGCTAGCCAAGGTGCTGCACCCCGTCTGCGGTCGCCCGATGCTGCACTGGGTCATCGAGGCGGCGCGCGAGGCCGGCGCCGGACGGATCATCTGCGTCACGCGCCCCGGGGAGGGCGTGGCCGAGGCGCTGCCCGATGGAGTCGAGCACGCCGACCAGGTCACGGGCGAGGGCACCGGTGCCGCGGTGCTCGCGGCGCGCGACGGGATCGACGCCGATGCCACCGTCCTGGTCCTGTCGGGGGACCACCCGCTGATCCAGGCCGGCCTGATCGCAGGGCTCACCGCCGCGCACGACGAGGCGGGCGCCGCGGCCACGCTGCTCACCACCGAGGAGATCGACCCGAGCGGCTACGGCCGCATCGTGCGCGCCCCCGACGGCTCGGTCGAGCGGATCGTCGAGACCAAGCGCACCGAGGGGGTCCCGGCCGAGGAGCTGGCGATCCGCGAGATCAACATCGGCACCTACGCCTTCACCGCGGGCGACCTCTTCGACGCCCTCGACACGGTCGGCGAGGTGGACGGCGAGCGCTACCTCACCGGAGTCTTCCCGGTTCTGCGCGAGCGCGGCCGGCCCATCACGGCGCGCACGGCACCACCGACGTGCTCAGCGCGCATGGAGTGAACACGCGCGCCGACCTGATCACCGTCGAGCAGCAGCTCAACGCCCGTCTGATCGAGCGCCACGCGCTCGCCGGCGTCACCTTCCTCTCGCCACAGACCACCTCGCTCGAGGCCGACGTCGAGATCGGCCCCGACACGACGATCGCCCAGGGCGTGACGATCCACGCCGGCACCCGCATCGGCTCGGGCTGCGAGATCGGGCCGCACACCACGCTGCGCGGCCCCCGCCTCGGCGACGGCGTGTGGGTCGCCCACTCCTACCTCGTGGACGCCGAGGTGCACGACGGCGCGAAGGTCGGCCCCTTCGCCTACCTGCGCCCGGGCACGGTTGTCCGCGAGGGGGCGAAGATCGGCACCTTCGTCGAGGTCAAGAACTCCGACATCGGCGCGGGCACGAAGGTACCCCACCTGTCGTACCTCGGGGACGCCGACGTGGGCGAGGAGTCGAACATCGGCGCGAGCAACGTCACCGCCAACTACGACGGCCGGCAACAAGCACCGCACCAAGATCGGAAATCGCGTGAAAACCAGCGTCGACACGACCTTCGTCGCGCCGGTTAGCGTCGGCGATGATGCGTACACTGGTGCCGGATCGGTCATCACGCGATGACGTTCCCGACGGCGCCCTCGGCATCGCGCGGGCCCGGCAAGAGAACATCGAGGGATACGCCGCCAGAAAAAAGGGGAGCGAAGCCGCTGATGAGCACGCTGGAGACTGAGGCGGTACGCGATGGGCACCAGCCTGCCGCTGGAAGCCGACAAGCGGCTGATGATCACGGCCGGCCGCGCCAGCAGCGAGCTCGGCGCGTCGATCGCCGACAAGATGGGCGTGCAGCCTCACCGACGCCGGCCTCAAGACCTTCTCCGACGGCGAGGTCTACTGCCGCTACAAGGAGTCGATCCGCGGGGCTGACCTGTTCATCGTGCAGTCGATCTGCGGCAACGAGCGCGAGGGCGTCACTGTCAACGACGCGCTGATGGAGCTGGTGGTCATGATCGACGCCGCTGTCGGCGCCTCGGCGCACCGGGTCGTCGCCGTCTGCCCCTGGTACGGCTACTCCCGCCAGGACAAGAAGTCGGCGCCGCGCGAGCCGATCACCGCGCGGCTCGTGGCGCGGATGCTCGAGGCCGCGGGCATCGACCGCGTGGTCACGATGGACCTCCACGCCGGTCAGTTGCAGGGCTTCTTCCAGAAGCCGGTCGACCACATGACCGCGATGAACATCCTCTCGCAGTACGTCAAGGACCAGCTCGGCCCCGCCAACGAGCTCGTGATCATCGCCCCGGACGCCGGCCGCGTGAAGCTCACGCGCAAGTTCGCCGAGAAGGTCGGCACCGAGTATGCCCTGCTCGAGAAGGAGCGCCCGGCGCAGCAGGTGGCCGAGATCGGCTACGTGATCGGCGTCGAGAACGTGCGCGGCCGCCGCGCCGTGATCGTCGACGACATCATCGACACCGGCGGCACGCTCGCCGCCGGCGCGCGCACCGTGATGGAGGCGGGCGCCAGCGAGGTGTACGCGGTCGCCACCCACGGGATCTTCTCCGGCAACGCCTTCCAGACGCTGGCCGGCTCGCCGCTGTCCGGCATCCTGGTCACCGACACCGTGCCGCTCGCGGCCGGCGCCCCGCCGGACCTGATCCGGGTGCTCACGGTGAGCGACATCCTCACGGACTCGGTACGGCAGATCTTCACCGACGGCTCTGTGAGTGAAATCTTCGCTGGAGAAAACCAGCTCTTCTGATCGGCGTCAGGTAGCCCTGGCGCCGAACTTCCTGACCCGCCGCTCGCCCTTCGACTCGAAGTAGGCCCACTCCTCGCGGCCCAGCTCGGTCTCGGGCTCGTCCGCGAACCACCACTCGCGGCCGATGCGGTGCCAGTTGCGCGTGGCGGTGAGCTGGCCCAGCACCGCGAGCACGCCCGCCTCCATGCGCCGGCCCATCATCTCGTTGGCGGGCAGGTTCTCGCGGCGCATGAGGTCGAAGAACTCGGAGCGCGGGTCGGAGGCGGCGGCGATCGCGCGCATCACCACGTCGGAGTCGATCGTGTACTCGCGGTCCTCCATGTACCAGCCGCCGACCGCCTTGACGTGCTCCATCAGCCGCTCGGCGTCGATCCGCTTGCGGGTTGTTCACGAAGCCGAGGTCCTGCAGGGCGGCGCGCAGCGCGCTCGGGGTCGTTGTCGAAGCCGGCGTCGAGGGCGGCGATCTCGAGCTCGATCTGCTCCTTGTCGAGCTGCTTGGTCATGCCGTAGTCGAGGAACGCGACCTTGCCGTCCTCCATCAGCAGGTAGTTGCCGGGGTGGGGGTCGGCGCTGAAGTGCTGCAGGTGGTAGATCGAGCCGTAGTAGAAGCGGAAGACGATCTCCGCCGACGCGGTCCTTCTCCTCCTGCGGCAGTCGCTTGACCTCCTCGAAGCCGATCCCGTCGACCCACTCGGTGACGAGCACCCGCCGCCGCGACAGGCGCGTGATCACGTCCGGCACGTAGATGAACGGGTGGCCGCGGTAGGCGCGAGCGAACGTGCGCTGGTTCTGCGCCTCGTACTCGTAGTCGAGCTCCTCCATCACCCGCTCGCGCAGCTCGCGCGCGGCGGCGCCGGCGTCGAGGCCGGGCGCGATCGCCTTGGCCAGCCGCAGGATCATCCCGGCGTTCTGCATGTCCGCCTCGAGCGCGCGGGCGATCTTCGGGTACTGGATCTTCACCGCCACCTTGCGGCCGTCGCAGAGCGTGGCGCGGTGCACCTGGCCGATCGAGGCGGCCGCGGCGGCATCGTGCTCGAAGTCCTCGAACAGCTCCTCGGGCGGGTCATCCCATTCCTCCTCGAGCACAGAGCGCACGTCTTTCCAGGGCATGGCGGGCGCCGAGTCGCGCAGCGTGCTGAGCTTCTCCTGGTAGAGCTCGCGGTACTCGGGCGGCAGGAACTCGGTGTCGATGAAGGAGGCGAACTGGCCGATCTTCATCGCGGCGCCCTTCATGTTCCCGAGGGCGTCGACCATCCGCTCGGCCGTTTCCATGTGGGCGCGCTCGAGTTCCGCGTCCTTGCGGTCGCTGCCGCGGCCCATGCTGCGCGCCCGCGCGCCCGCGTAGCCGGCCCCGCTCGTGCCGATCACCTGGGCCACCTTCGCGGTCCGCCGAATGCGCCCGGTGGGGATGTCGTTGTCGCCCTTCGCCATCCTCGGCCAGATTAGTCGTCGCGCTGTCGCTAGACTGGCCCGCTGCTGATGGCAGAGTCCAAGCGCCCATCGCTGGAAGTCGAGGAACGCGCCGAACGCGGTAGCCGCGCCACCCGCCGGCTGCGCCGCGACGGCTACGTGCCGGGCGTGGTCTACGGCGGCACCGACACCGAGCCGGTCTCGTTCAAGGTTGGCGCCCGCGTGCTGCGCGCGGCGCTGCACGACGGCTCTGCCCTGATCGATCTCAAGGTGGGCGGCTCGACGGTCCCGGTGATCGTCAAGGACGAGCAGCGCCATCCGGTGCGCGGCCAGATCATCCACATCGACCTGCTCGAGGTGCGCCTCGACGAGAAGATCCAGTCGACCGTGTCGGTCGAGCTCGTCGGCGCCGAGGACGCGCCCGGCGTGAAGGAGGGCGGCGTGCTCGAGCAGGCCACCCGCGAGCTCAACACCGAGGCCCTGCCCACGGATATCCCCGAGCGGATCGTGGTCGACGTCTCCGGCATGCAGGTCAACGGCGTGATGCACCTGTCCGAGCTCGCCGCGCCGCCCGGCGTTGTCTTCCTCGACGATCCCGAGGACACGATCATCGCCACGATCACGATCCCGACCCAGGTGGCCGAGCCCGAGATCGAGGAGGAGACCGAGCTGGTGGGCGAGGAGGCCGCCGCCGAGGGCGAGGCCGAGGCCGAGGGCGCCGCCGGCGAGGAAGCTGCCGCCGAGGGCGGCGACGAGTCCTGAGCATCTTCCGCCGCCGCTCGAACGAGGGCGGCAGGGTCGACTGGCTCGTTGTCGGGCTGGGCAACCCGGGTGACAAGTACGCCGGCACGCGCCACAACGTCGGCTTCGAGATCGCAAACGAGCTGGCCTCGCGCTGGGAGCTGCCCAAGGCGAAGAAGAAGTACGCCGGCCTCTACACCGAGGGGCGCGCGGGCGTCGGCGGGCCGCGAGTGGCGGTGCTGCTGCCGCAGACCTACATGAACGACGCCGGCAAGGCCGTCGGCCCCGCCCGCGGCGCCACCGGCGTGCCGCTCGACCACGTGCTCGTCCTCCACGACGAGATCGACCTGCCGTTCGGCCGCATCGAAAGCCGCCTGGGCGGCGGCCTGGCCGGCCACAACGGCCTCAAGGCCGTGAAGCAGGGACTCGGCAGCGCGGACTTCCACCGCATCCGCGTGGGCGTCGGCCGCCCGGACACCACCGACCCGGAGATCGTCTCCGCCCACGTGCTGGGCAAGTTCCGCGAGCCGCTGGACGAGGTGCGCACCCTCGTGGAGCGTGCGGCGGACGAGGCCGATCGGGTGGTTCAGGGTGCGGATGGCGGGTAACCGGCCTACATGACAACTTCAACGGAAGCCGGGACGCTCACTCTCGGCAACGAACTGACGGTGACCCGGCTCGGCTTCGGCGCGATGCGGATCACGGGACGCGGCGTCTGGGGCGAGCCCGAGGATCCCGAGGAGTGCAGGGCGGTGCTGCGGCGGGCGCTCGAGCTCGGCGTGAACCTGATCGACACCGCGAACTCATACGGGCCCGAGGTCAGTGAGAACCTGATCGCCGAGGCGCTCCACCCGTACCCGGAGGGGCTCGTGATCGCCACCAAGGGCGGCTTCACGCGCCCGGGCCCTGGTCGCTGGGAGCCGGATGGGCGGCCGGAGGCGCTCAAGGAGGCCTGCGAGGGCAGCCTACGGCGCCTCAGGGTCGACCGGATCGACCTCTACCAGCACCACACCCCGGACCCGAAGGTGCCCTACGAGGAGTCGATTGGCGCCCTCAAGGAGCTGCAGGACGAGGGCAAGGTGCGCCTGGTGGGTGTGTCGAACGTGGACCTCGAGGAGCTCGCCACCGCGCGCTCGATCGTCGACGTGGTGTCGGTGCAGAACCGCTACAACCTCACGGACCGCCGCTCGGAGGACGTGCTGGAGCAATGCGAGCGGGACGGCCTCGGCTTCATCCCCTGGTTCCCGCTCGCCACCGGCCAGCTCGCGCAGCCCGGCGGGCCGCTCGACGAGATCGCGGAAGCGCACCGCGCCACGCCCAGCCAGATCGCGCTGGCCTGGCTGCTGGGGCGCTCGCCGGTGATGCTGCCGATCCCCGGGACCTCCTCCGTGGGGCATCTCGAGGAGAACGTGGCCGCGGCGGCCATCGAGCTCACAGAAGCCGAGTTCGAGACCATTTCTAGAATCAGTTCGTAGAGCCGCGCGGCTTCACCGGGCGGCCGTTTGCGCTGCCCAATGTCCCTTCGCCAGCTTCTGAGCTACGCACACGAGGACGCCGCCGTGACGGCGCTCTCCGACGCTGCCCGCACCGAGCCGCAGCGCGCGTTCGTGTCGGCGAGCATGCGGCCCTACCTCGTCGCGGCGCTGGTGGACAGCGATCCGGGACGCCCGGCGCTGATCGTGGCAGGCGACGACCGCTCCGCGCGCGACCTCGCCGCCGACCTCAAGGCCTTTCTCGCCCCGCGCCTCGTGCGCTTCTACCCGGCCCGCGGCGTCCGCTACGAGTCCCACCTCGCGCCGCCGCCGCACCTGGTGGGGCTACGCGTGGCAGCGCTCGACGCGCTGCTCGACGACGAGGGCGCGGTGGTGGTGGCGAGCGCGGCGGCGCTGGCCGAGAAGGTGCCGGATCCGGCCCTTCGCCCGCACGGCTTCTCGATCGACAAGGGCGCGCTGCTCGACCTGGACGAGGCGGCCGACCAGCTCGTGGCCTGTGGCTACGAGCGCGTCGACCAGGTGGACGACCGCGGCCAGTTCGCCATCCGCGGCGACATCCTCGACGTCTACCCGGCCACCGAAGAGCGCGCGGTTCGCTGCGAGCTGTTCGACGTCGAGGTCGAGCGCCTGACCTACTTCTCCACCTTCACCCAGCGCTCGCTGGAGGAGGCCGACAGGGTCGAGATCGCCCCGGCTGCCGAGCTGGCGCCCGAGCACCGCGAGCTGGCCGAGATCGCCGCGACTGAGACGGACGAGGCTGATCGTCCGGACATCGCGGAGATCCTGCCGGTAGACCGCTTCTGCAGCCTGCTGTCGCTGGTGCCCGAGCGGGCGCTGGTGGCGGTGGCGGCCGAGGAGGACCTTGCGCCGTCGCTGGCCGACCTCTGGCAGGAGGTGACCACGAGCTTCCACGACGCCGACGCCCACCAGCTCTACATCTCGCCCGAGGAGCTGGGGCCCGAGCTGGCGGGCCGCACCCAGCTGAGCCTGTCGAGCATCTCCGGCGACCAGCCGCACGTCTTCCGGGCCCAGGGCGCCGACAGCGCGGCGCGCAACCTCAAGGAGGCCGAGCCGGAGCTCGAGAAGCTCGTGCGCTCCGGCTACCGCACGGTGGTGGCGTGGGCGCGGCACGGCGAGGCTGAGCGCGCCCGCTACAACCTCGCCCGGCTGCGGGCCGAGTTCATCGACGGCGGCCCGGCCCCGTCCGAGCCCGGGGTGCTGTTCGCCGACGCGAGCCTGCGCGAGGGCTTCCTCGCGCCGCAGCTCAAGCTCGCCATCCTCCCCGAGCACCGCCTGCTGCGCCGCCGCCGCGCCGCGCCGCCCGAGGGTCCGCGCACCGGCGCGGGCGCGATCGCCTCGTTTACGGACCTCCGCAGCGGCGACGCGGTGGTGCACGAGGACCACGGCATCGCCCGCTTCACCGGCTTCGAGACCAAGACCGTCGGCGGCGTGACGCGGGACTACCTGGAGCTCGAGTACCGCGACGGCGACCGCGTGTTCGTGCCGAGCGACCAGCTCCACAAGATCAGCCGCTACGTGGGCGCCGACGCCGGCAACCCGCCGCTCTCGAAGCTCGGCGGCAAGCAGTGGGAGCAGATGAAGCTGCGCGCCCGCCGGGCGGCCCAGGCGCTGGCGGGCGAGCTGATCAACCTCTACGCCGAGCGCAAGCGCCGCGCCGGGCACGCCTTCCCGCAGGACGGCGAGTGGCAGATCGACTTCGAGCACGCCTTCCCCTATACGGAGACGCCCGACCAGCTCGACGCGATCGAGGCCGTGAAGGCGGACATGGAGGAGGCCCGCCCGATGGACCGCCTGATCTGCGGCGACGTGGGCTACGGCAAGACGGAGGTGGCGCTGCGCGCCGCCTTCAAGGCCGCGGCCGACGGCAGGCAGGTGCTGTTCCTGGTCCCGACCACGGTGCTCGCCCAGCAGCACTTCGGCACCTTCACCGAGCGCTTGCGCGACTACCCGTTCCAGATCGAGATGGCCTCGCGCTTCCGCTCGGCGAAGGAGGTGAAGGAGGCGCTCGACAGGTTCCGCGAGGGCAGGGTCGACATCCTGATCGGCACGCACCGCGTGCTCTCCCGCGACGTCCGGCCGAAGGAGCTCGGCCTCCTGATCGTGGACGAGGAGCAGCGCTTCGGCGTGAAGCAGAAGGAGCTGCTGCGCCAGCTCAAGCTGCGCGTGGACGTGATGTCGCTGTCGGCCACGCCGATCCCGCGCACGCTCCAGATGTCGCTCGCCGGCCTGCGCGACATCTCGGTGATCGAGACGCCGCCCGAGGGGCGCCGGCCGGTGCGCACGTACGTCGGCGAGTACGACGAGGAGCTCGTGCGGCAGGCGATCGAGCGCGAGCTGGAGCGCAAGGGCCAGGCCTTCTTCCTCCACAACCGGGTGGACACGATCGACGAGACGGCCGAGCGGGTCCGGGCGATCGTGCCGAGCGCCCGCGTGTCCGTCGCCCACGGCCAGATGGACGAGAAGCAGCTCGAGAAGGTGATGCTCGACTTCCTGCGCGGCGATGGGGACGTGCTCGTCTGCACGACGATCGTCGAGGCGGGGCTCGACATCCCCACTGCCAACACGCTGATCGTCGAGCGCGCCGACACGCTTGGCCTCGCCCAGCTCTACCAGATCAGGGGCCGCGTGGGCCGCTCGCGCGAGCGCGCCTACGCCTACCTCTTCTACCCCTCGCACGCGGCGCTCACCGAGGAGGCGCAGAAGCGCCTGTCCACGCTCTCCGACTACACGGAGCTCGGCTCGGGCTTCAAGATCGCGATGCGCGACCTCGAGATCCGCGGCGCCGGCAACCTGCTCGGGGAGGAGCAGTCCGGGCACGTGGCCGCGGTCGGCTTCGAGCTGTACGTGGCCATGCTCGACGAGGCGGTGGCCGCGCTGGCGGGCACGAGCGCGGACGAGACACCGGAGCCGGTGCGGCTCGACATCCCGGTGGATGCGTACGTGCCGGGCGACTACGTGCCCTACGAGGCGGCCAAGATCGAGATCCACCGGCGCGTGGCGGGGGCGCGGGAGATCGCCGACCTGATCGTGCTGCGCGAGGAGCTCGAGGACCGCTTCGGCCCGGTGCCGGCGCCGCTCGACAACCTGATCCGCCTGCAGGACGCCCGCATCAAGCTCGGGCGCGCCGGGGCGAAGGACGTGGGCTTCCGCGCCGGGCAGCTCACCGTCTCGCCGCTCGAGTTCGACTCGAAGGGCTCGAAGGCGCTCCGCGAGGTGCTCCCGGGCGCGATCTACGAGTCCGGCCGCAGCACCGTGAGGGTGCGCGTCCCGGACGATCCCGCCGCGCGCTTCCCGGCGGTCGTGGCCGCAGCCGAGGCGATCCTGCACGTGGCGACTGACCCTTCATCTAACACTTAGCCGCTACCATCACGCTTCGTGCGCGCGCCACGCAGTCGCGGGACTCGCCCGGCGCACATCCCGTCTGTCGACTAACCCGCCTCTCGTCCCTATGAAAAAGAAGCTGCTCGTCCTAGTCACCCTTGCGCTCGCACTGCTTGTCGCCGCCTGCGGCAGCGGAGTGCCCTCCGATTCGGTCGCCACCGTCGACGGCACGGCGATCAAGAAGGACCAGTTCAACCACTGGCTCAATGTCGCCGCCAAGCAGCAGGCGGTGCCGGGCACCACGGCGGCCGTGCCGGATCCGCCGAACTACACCAAGTGCGTCGCCGCGCTCCAGAAGGCGCCGGTGGCCAAGGGTCAGGCCAAGCCCACCGCCGCCGCGCTGAAGAGCCAGTGCGCGCAGGAGTACGACAGCCTCAAGCAGCAGGTGATGCAGTTCCTGGTGCAGTCGGAGTGGCTCCTCAAAGAGGCCGACAAGCGCAAGATCAACGTCAAGCCGGCCACCGTCCAGAAGCAGCTGAACGACCAGATCAAGCAGTCGTTCCCCAAGCAGGCCGACTTCCAGAAGTTCCTCTCGACCTCCGGCATGACGATGGCCGACCTGCTCTTCCGGGTGAAGATCCAGCTCCTCACCGACCAGGTGCGCCAGAAGATCGTCGCCGGCACCACCAACGTCAGCGACGCGCAGGTCACCTCCTACTACACCAAGAACGCGGCCCGCTTCGCCCAGCCCGAGCGGCGCGACCTGCTCGTCGTCCTCACCAAGGACAAGGCCACGGCCGACAAGGCGAAGGCCGCGCTCGAGAGCGGCACGGCCTGGTCGAAGGTCGCCAAGAAGTACTCGATCGACCAGGCCTCCAAGTCCCAGGGCGGCAAGCTCCCAGGTGTGGCCAAGGGCCAGCAGGAGAAGTCCTTCGACACGGCCATCTTCGGCGCCAAGAAGGGCGTGGTGGTCGGCCCGGTCAAGACCCAGTTCGGCTACTACGTGTTCAAGGTCACCGCGATCACGCCGGCCTCCAAGCAGTCCCAGGCACAGGCCCACGACACGATCGTCAACATCATCCGCTCGCAGAATCAGCAGAACACGCTGAACAAGTTCGTGGACCAGTACACGAAGAGCTACACGGGCAAGACCAGCTGCGCGAAGGGCTACGTGATCCCGAGCTGCAAGAACGCGCCGAAGCCGAAGAAGGGCGCCAGCGGAGCCACCGGCGCTGCCGGCAGTGGATAGCGGGGAGCCCGCCGGCTCCCTGCTCGCGCTCGACGAGATAACGCGGCGCCTGCGCCGCGACTGCCCCTGGGACCGTGAGCAGGACGAGCGCTCGATCGTCCCGCACACAGTGGAGGAGGCCTACGAGCTGGCGGACGCCGCCAACTCCGGCGACGACGCCAAGCTGCTCGACGAGCTCGGCGACGTGCTGTTCCAGGTCTACTTCCTGTCGCTCTTGCTCGAGGAGCGCGGCCAGGGCGATCTCTCTGCCGTGGCGGAGCACTGCCGCCAGAAGCTGATTCGCCGCCATCCGCACGTGTTCGGCGACGCCGAGGCCGACGACGCCGCCACGGTGCTGCGCAACTGGGATCAGATCAAGCGCTCCGAGCCGGGCCGCGGCGGCGACGAGGTCTTCCACGACGTGCCCGAGAACCTGCCGTCGACGCTGTACGCGCGCAAGCTCCTGCGCCGAGCGGCGTCGGGCAGCGACTACGAGCACCCGGGCGCCGACGAGCTGCTCGAGCGGCTGCGCGGGCGGCTCGCGGAGATCGATCCCGAGGCCCCTGCCGAGGGCCGGTTCGAGTCAGTTGGCAAGCTGTTGTTCGACACCGTCGCGCTGGCCCGCGAGCTTCGGGTCGATCCAGAGCTCGCACTGCGCGCTTCCGCCGACTCCTTCAGAAGGGAAATCGAGTGAGCGAGATCCACCAGGTACACGCCCGCCAGGTCATCGACAGCCGCGGGAACCCGACGATCGAGGTCGAGGTTGGGTTGAGCTCCGGCGCCGCCGGCCGCGCTGCGATCCCGTCGGGCGCCTCCACCGGCGAGTTCGAGGCGGTCGAGCTGCGGGACGGCGGCGAGCCCTTCGGCGGCAAGGGCGTGACCAAGGCCGTGGCGAACGCCAACGGCGAGCTCACGGATGCAGTCCGGGGGATGGACGCGGCCGACCAGGAGGCCCTCGACCGCAGGATGATCGAGCTCGACGGCACCCCGAACAAGGCGCGCCTGGGGGCCAACGCGATCCTCGGCATCTCGCTGGCGGCGGCCAAGGCAATGGCGATGGAGCGCGAGCTGCCGCTCTGGCGCCACCTGGGCGGCGACAACGCCCACCTTTTGCCCGTGCCGATGATGAACGTCCTCAACGGCGGCCAGCACGCCGACAACAAGGTCGACTTCCAGGAGTTCATGATCGTGCCGGTCGGCTTCTCGTCGTTCGCCGACGCCCTGCGTGCCGGTTGCGAGACCTTCCACGCGCTCAAGAAGACGCTGCACGACCGCGGCCTCGGCACCACGGTTGGCGACGAGGGCGGCTTCGCGCCCGACCTCGACTCGAACGAGCAGGCGCTCGAGGTGCTGCTGGCCGGCATCGAGGCGGCCGGCTACCGGCCCGGCGAGGACCTGGCGATCGCGCTCGACCCCGCCGTCAGCACTATCTACAAGAACGGCGCCTACGAGCTGGAGCACGAGGGGCGCACCCTGTCGGCGCAGGAGCTCACCGACTACTGGGCCGACAAGGCCGAGCGCTACCCGATCATCTCGCTCGAAGACGGCATGGACGAGGAGGACTGGGACGGCTGGAAGCTGCTCACCGACCGTCTCGGCGAGCACCTGCAGCTCGTCGGCGACGACATCTTCGTCACCAACACCGAGCGCCTGAAGCGCGGCATCGACAGCGGCACGGCCAACTCGATCCTCGTCAAGGTCAACCAGATCGGCACGCTCACCGAGACGCTCGAGGCCGTGAACATGGCCCGCGAGGCGGGCTACACCGCGGTGATGTCGCACCGGTCGGGCGAGACCGAGGACGTGACGATCGCCGACCTTGCGGTGGCCACCGGCTGCGGCCAGATCAAGACAGGCGCTCCGTCGCGCACCGACCGCGTGGCGAAGTACAACCAGCTCCTGCGGATCGAGGAGGCCCTCGGGCCGGACGCGACGTACCCGGGACCGTCGGTGTTCCGGAGCTAGCGCTCAAGCTGCCGCCCGGGGCTGAGGGGGTTCGTGTAGTGCCTGCCCAGGCCGGCGGCTGACGCCGCCGGGAGCTCCTGGTCAGTCACCACACCAACCCCTCGCCAGCTGCGTGCCGGTCGACCGGCTCGGTCCGGTGGTTGTGTGGGACACCGGGACTCACCTAGTTGATGTGATCGTGCGCGCGTGACAGCAGCAGACGCAGAAGTCTTCCTTGCTCGTCGACGGCGAAGCGGTAGCGCTCGCCGGCGCTCTGGCCCGTGATCGATCCGCCGGGAAGGATCAGCCGGCGCCGATAGTGGAGCACGACCATCCCGGACGTGGGCTCCACCGCCTCGATCCGCGCCACGCTCCTGCGCGGGTGCCGCAGCTCCCAGCGGCCCTCGCGCGTCTCGGCGCCCATCGCCTGGCTCGGCCGCACGAGGCGCCCGACCAGATCGTCCCCGAAGCGCAGGTCGTACGAGCCGTCGGTGAGGCCGAACGTCAGCTCCTGGCCCGCGTACTGCGCCAGCGACCCGGCGTACCGAGGCTCCCCATCCCAGTCGCTCACAGCGGCTCGTACGGCCGCGTACCCGCCTTCGGGCCGAGGTTGGAGGCCATGTGCCCGAGGGCGATCACGTAGCCGGAGAGCAGCGCCATCAGGCCGAGCTCGGCGGGAAGTTCGACGCCCGTCTGCACGCCGATGTCGATTCGATCGGGCCCCGGCGCGCGCAGCACGAGCAGACTCGCCCTGCCGGCGCCGGACAGCCACCAGTCACCGGACCGCTGTCTGCGGTCGAGCCTGTAGCTGCGGCCGGCAGCGTCGCGGATCGAGCCGCCGCTTCCGAACCAGCGCCGTGTGAAGGTGAGCGCCACCTCGCGTGAGACCGCGTCGACCGCGTCTATCCGCGCCACCAGCCGCGAGCGGTGCCTGAGCTCCCAGCGGCCGTCGCGCGTCTCGGCGACGATCGCCTCGTCAGGACGCGCGAGGGACCCGAGCAGATGGGTCTCCCAGAGCAGCTCGTAGGTGTCATCCACGCGGATCAGGGACACCGTCTGGCCGGCGACCTCAGTCAGCGGCCCGCCGTAGGAGGGTTCGCCGCTCATGGCGCGCGAAAGCTATCCGGAAGGAAGGCACGAACGCGCAGCGAAGGCCCCAGCCAGTGGCCCAAGCCGTCTCAGCCAGCGCTCGCCGTGCCGCGGCCCGTCGCCGCCAGCGCCAGCGCAAGGCACCACCGCCCAAGGGGCGGTCGGGGATCCGCTGGGACCGCGTCGCACGAGCGGCGCTGCTGGGGACGCTGGGGATCGTGCTGCTGCTCTACGTGTCGCCGATCGAGCGCTGGCGCACCCAGCGCCACGCCGTGGCCCAGCAGCAGTCCGACCTGCAGAGGCTCCAGGGCCAGAACCACCAGCTGCGGGCCCAGATCAAGCGCCTCCACAACCCCACAGCCCTGGAAATCGAGGCGCGCAAGCTCGGCATGATCCGCCGAGGCGAGCGCGCCTACGTTGTCCAGAACCTGCCGAAGCGCTGATCCGCGCCGTCAGGCGTACTCGTTGAGCGTCGTGCCCGGGTCGAGCGGGTTGGGCGTCGGCGGGGCCTGCGCGTGGTGATGATGGTGGTGATGGCCGCCGCCCTTGTGGTTGGCGATCCGGTTGGCGAGGGCGGTCGTGTCCGCGCTGGACGTGCCGTTCGACTGCAGCGCCTGCGAGATCGTGCTCGTCAGCTGGTCGCCCGAGATGCCCTTCTGCGTGGCGAGGTCGGCGAGGCTCGAGCCCGAGCGGAGCGCCGTGCGCACGTCATCCTGGCTCATCCCGAGCTCGTTCGACACAGCGCCCATCACCTGCTGCAGCGGGCTCTGCGAGCCGTACTGAGCCTGAAGGCCGCTGGTGGGGTCGATTCCTGAGACGGTCATGCGAGTCCTTTTTGGTACGAGTGAGTCGCCACTTTGATCGGCCGCCCAGGTGGTATATGGACCAGCCCTTAATGGGCCTTAACGGGTAACGTCGGGGGCCATGGAGTACGCGGTCGAGAACGCCCTGTTCCAGTGGGAGGAGGGCGAGCGGCGCCTACGGGAGGCTGGCGAGCCGGCCCGCAGCGACCTCGAGCGCGCGGTCTCCACCGTGCTCGACGAGCTGCGGCGGCGGCTCGGTGGCGCCTTTTCCGTTGGCGAGCTCGCCAGCTTCTACGCGAGCGACGTCGACTGGGCAACGGACCTGGCCCAGCGGGCCGGCGCCGGCAGCGATTCGTCCTGGGTCGTGGACGCAGCCTTCCACCGCTACGCGCGGGCTGCCACCGACTATGGGGGAGGACGGCCCCGGGACCTGCCCGGGCGGCCGGGGTAGGGACCCCTACTCCTCGCCTTCGTCCTCTTCGTCGCCGGCTTCTTCCTCGCCGGCGCGGCGGATCACGATGCGGTCGGGCTCGACAACCACCACCACCGGCCGGTGGCCGGCCCAGTGCTCGGCGTAGACGGGGTCCTCCTGGATCGCGGGGTCGAGCCAGAGGCCGTAGCCCTCCTCGCCGTGGTCGAAGGTGCCCTCCAGGTCACGCTGGCGGCCCCGTCCGCCCCCGCGGCGGCCCCGTCCACCTCGGCGCCCGCGACGCCGCCTCCGAGGGCCCTCGCGCTCCTCGTCGTCGTCCTCGTCGCCCTCGTTCTCGTCGTCGTCTTCCTCGTCGGGCTCGGCCTCGAGCTCCGCCGCCACGAGGGCGTCGTCCTCGGCCCGGAGGTCGAGCTCGTCGTCGAAGCCGCCCCACTCGCCGCTGTCGCCGCCGTTGTCAGGCGCCAGCGCATGTTCGCGCTTGAAGGACTCGATGTCCTTCACGCTCACGTCGAGCTGATGGGCGATCCAGGCGTCCGTTCTCCCCTGCCGGACCCAGCTGCGGATCTGATTGAGCTGAGCTTTGAGTGATCTGCGTGCCAAAGAGGCGGCAAGACTAGCAACCGGAGTTGGCTTAGACTTGGCATGTCCCCCGGCCGAAACCCTCTCTGACCCGAGGTGAGGCGCTTCCCGTTTTGAGATGGGGACCCAGACCTATAAACTGAGCCACGGAGGCGCTCATGCTGGTTGCGACCAGATGTCCGCTGCAACGAGCGGTTCGCGAATTCGACAGGCAGGGAGGCGCAGATGCTCGTTCTGACTAGAAAGTCAAACCAGAGCATCATGATCGGCGACGAGATCGAGATCTCAGTCCTTGCGATCATGGGGGAGAAGGTGAGGATCGGGATCGAGGCGCCCCGAAAGGTGCCCGTGTTCCGCAAAGAGGTCTACATCGAGATCCAGCAGGAGCGCTCTGACGAGCGCGAGGCGGAGCGCGAGCACGTAGACAAGGCGCTCGAGAAGCTCAAGGGCGACAAGTAGGCCTCAAGAAGCTCGCCGGTCGGCGGCCGGCCCGGGGGGTTAGCCGCCGATCAGCAAAGACAGCACCTGGAACATCGCCAGGGTGACCACGACGGTGGTCAGCAGGATCGTCAGCACGAGCACCATGAAGTTGTGCTTCCCGCGCTGCTTCACCCGCTGGGCGCGCCGAACGCGTGCCCTCTGGGCCGCGTCCCTTCGCAGCCGCTCCCGTCGCATCCGTTCCTCGACGGTCTCCTCGCGGAAGGCCGCCTCGAACTGCGCGAGCGACTGCCTCATCCGCATCGCCACGGCCAGAAAGGCTACATCACCTACGCCAGCGCCGCGGACTCAGCCTCCTGGTAGACACGCACGAAACGGGTGTAGTTGTCGCCGATCTGGCGGGCCGCGTCCTCGCGTGCGAGCGAGCCGTCGATGAAGCTCTGGAGCGGATCGCCCCAGATGCTGCGCCCGATGGCGAAGCCGACGAAGCCGTCGACCGGCGCCGCCTGGGTGAGCCAGTGGTCGACCTTCTCGTCGTTGGCGCCGCGGCCGAGCAGCACGCACACCACACCCTCACGGCCCTCGCCGGAGCGGGTCTGCTGGGCCAGCATCTCGGCGTCGGAGCGCTCGTCCACGCCCTCGATCTTCCAGATGTCCACCTCGATGCCGGCGTTCTGGATGTCCTCGATCGCCCGGCGCATCAGCTCGGGACGCAGCTCGGTGTCGTAGCGCTCGCTGTCCCCGCCGACCGACTCGAGCTGGGCGTCGGTGGCCGGCACGAGCAGCTCGAAGAGGAACTTGCGGTCGTGCGCGTGGAGCCAGTCGCTGAGCCGCTTCAGCCGCCCGAGCTGGCGATCGTTCATCGCCACGTCGGGGTCGTCGGAGTTGTAGCGGACGAGCACCTTGTTGAAGTCCGGGTCGAAGTGCTCGATGTGGTCGCCGAACTGGTCGCCGTACTGGAAGTCGAACTCGTTCTGGCCGCTCTTCTCGATCGGCATCGAGAGCACGAGCCCGCGCTCTTTGGCCTGGCCGGGGATGTTGGTGGGGGCGCCGAACTGCTCGTCCACCAGGGCGCCGGTGACGCTCGGGTCGGCCCCCTGGCCGAGCGCGTGGACGATTCCCTCGAAGATCACGTGCTTGGAGTCGGAGATCTTCTGGGTCTCCGCCTCGGTGGGCTCGCCCTCGATGCCGAACCACTTCTTCTGGAACGACCCGCGATGGTCGAACGCCAGGATGAACAGTTTGCCGTCGTAGCCGAGCGCCATGGGGTGCTTGCCCTCCTAAGTCGAGTCCACGGAGGATACGATGCCGCGATTGTGGAGCACCGATTTACGGGGCCCCCGTACACCATCGGCATAGAGGAAGAGCTCATGATCCTCGACGCCGAGACGCTCGAGCTGTCGAACTCGATCGAGACGATGCTCGAGGCGGTGTCTGAGGCGGACGGGATGGTGAAGCCCGAGCTGATGGAGTCGGTGCTCGAGGTCGCGACCAACCCCTGCCGCGGCACGGGCGAGGCGGGGGTCGAGCTGCGGGCCCTGCGCGCGCGGGTGGCGGCGGCGGCCGCGGAGCGCGGGCTGGCGATCGGATCGGCGGGCACCCACCCTTTCGCCATGTGGGAGGACCAGCGGATCGTGGCGCGTCCGCGCTACCGAGATCTGGTGGCTGCGCTCCGCTTCGTGGCCCGCCAGGAGCTGATCTTCGGCGTGCACGTGCACGTGGGGGTCGACGATCCCGACAAGGCGATCCACGTGGCCAACGGCATGCGCGTGCACGTGCCGATGCTGCTGGCGCTGTCCGCCAACTCCCCTTTCTGGCGCGCCGACGCCACCGGGCTCCTGTCCACCCGCACCCCGATCTTCCGCGCCTTCCCCCGCGTGGGGATCCCGCCGCGCTACGACGACTTCGACGACTACTCCCGGCGCGTGGAGTTCATGGTCGAGTCGCGCGCGATCGAGGACTACACCTACCTCTGGTACGACGTCCGGCCGCACCCGAACTTCGGCACCGTGGAGGTGCGGGCCATGGATGCCCAGACCCGGGTCGAGCACACGCTGGCGATCGCGGCCCTCGTCCAGTGCCTGGTCAAGGAGCTCAGCGAGCACTTCAACGCCGGCAAGAAGCTCTCCCACTACCCCTACGAGATGCTCGACGAGAACAAGTGGCTGGCTGCGCGGCACGGGCTCGAGGGCGAGCTCGTGGACCTGCCGGAGACGAGGCGCGTGCCCACCAAGGAGCTTGTCCGGCGGGTCCTGAAGAGGATGGAACCGCACGCCGAGGAGCTCGGCTGTCTGGAGGATCTCCACACGATCCACGACCTGCTCGACAAGGGCAACGGCGCCGCCCGGCAGGTGGTCGTGTACGAGGCCAATCACGACCTCCGCGAGGTCATGAGGGAGATCGTCGAGGCAACTACGCATTAGGACGGCGGTTGCCCCTTCTTGAGCGGGTCCCGCGAAGGTATCCTCGTCTGGAGTGAGCGAGCCCGAGCTCTTCGTCATCTGCAAGAACTGCTCCGCAGAGGTCAGCCCCTACGTGACGGAGTGCCCCTACTGCGGGCAGCGCGTGCGCAAGCGGGCCCCGCGGATCGACCGTCATCCCACGCCCGAGCCGGAGCGCAAGCGGCGGGCGCTGCGGAAGATGCCCTCGCTCACGCGCCTGCGCCGCGACGAGATCCCGGGCATCGCTCCGGACACGCGGCCCTATGTCACCGGCGGGATCATCGTGGCCTCGCTGGCCGCCTCGCTGGCGGTCGCCACCGGTCAGGTCTCGCTCTACGACCTCGGGGCGGTCTACTTCAAGCCGCCGTCGGGCGAGTGGTGGCGCTACTTCGCCACCCCGTTCCTGCACAACAACGGCGTCTACCAGTTCGTGGCGCTGATCGCCGTGGCGATCTTCGGGATGCACCTCGAGCGCCGCTTCGGCTGGGCCACGCCGCTGTTCGTGTTCCTGCTGGCGGGCGCGGGCGGCGCGTTGATCTCGGTCGAGATCGACCCGAACCAGCCCGCGATCGGGGCCAACGGCGCAGCGCTCGGCCTGCTCTGCGCCTGGCTCGTGGATGACCGGCTGGCCTTCCGCCGCGGCCAGGACCGCGGCAACGACCTGATCGGCGTCTACGTCTTCGCGGTCGTCCTGCTCCTGATCGCCATCGCCTGGGAGGACGCCAGCATCTACGCGGCGCTCGGCGGCGCGGGGATCGGTGCGCTGCTCGGCCTGACGCTGCGCGCCGTCAAGCGCTGACGGCGATCCGGCCCGGCTCGCCTTCCACGAGCCGGCCCACGCGCGTGCCCGGTGCGCCCGAGCCGGGCCTCACCGCCACCAGCAGGCCGCCCGAGGTCATGGCGTCGCAGACGAGCCAGCGCAGCTCCTCGGGCACGCCGTCCGCATAGGCCACGGAGGGCGCCACCCAGTCGCGGTTGCGTCGTGTGCCGCCCGCCACCGGCGGCATGCCCTCGGCGAGCAGCTCGAGCACGCCGTCGATCGCGGGCACCGCGAAGGCGTCCAGCTCGGCCGCCACGCCGCTCGCCAGCGTGAGCTCGTGCAGGTGGCCCAGCAGGCCGAAGCCGGTCACGTCGGTCATCGCGCTCAGATCGCACTCGAGCGCCTGGGCGGCGGCGTCGCGGTTCAGCGTGGTCATCACGGCGACCCCCTCGGCCTGCAGCTCCTCCGAGGCCAGGCCGCGCTTGGTCGCTGTCGAGATCACCCCGCCCCCCAGCGGCTTCGTCAGGTAGAGATCGTCTCCGGCGCGCCCGGTGGAGTTGCGCACGAGCCGGTCCGGGTGCACCCGGCCGGTGACGGCCATGCCGTACTTGGGTTCGCGGTCGTCGATCGAGTGGCCGCCCACCACAGCCACGCCGGCGGCGGCCGCGGCGTCGCCGCCGCCGCGCAGGATCTCGCGCAGCAGCTCGCGCCCGAGCTCGTCGAGCGAGTAGGCCACCAGGTTGAGCGCCGTGAGCGGCTCGCCGCCCATCGCATAGATGTCGGACAGCGCGTTGGTGGCCGCGATGCGGCCGAAGTCGTAGGGGTCGTCGACGATCGGGGTGAAGAAGTCGACCGTGGTGAGGATCGCCAGGTCGGGGCCGACGAGGAAGGCGGCGGCGTCGTCGGCCGTGTCGGAGCCGACCAGCACGCGCGGGTCGTTGGGCCTTGGCAGCTCGGCGAGCAGCGGGTGCAGCTCCGCCGGCGACAGCTTGCAGGCGCAGCCCGCACCGTGCGACAGCGCCGTGAGCTTGATGGTCTCCATCTACCTATTATCCGCCGCGTGCCGGAGCGCCAGTTCACGGACGCGGAGGTGGACGCCGCACTCGAGGCCCTGACCGATCCGCAGCGCTTCCGCGCGGCCGAGGGCCGTGTCGCCCGGATGGCGCCCCAGCTCCAGCGCGTGCTCGCGGGCGCGCTGCAGGAGGGCGGGTGGCTCGAGGCTCACGAATCGGAGGTCCTCAAGGCCGCCACGACCCCCGACGACGAAGCCCGCCTCACGGCCGTGCGCACGCTGCTGGCCGAGGAGACGCGTCTCGGCATGCTCGTCGGGGTAGCAGTTGGCTGGGAGCTGGCCCGGGAACTCGAGGGCTTGAACGAAGACGACACGTAAGGAGACCGAAACGATGGACATCCGATTCCTTGGGCACGCCGCGGTGGAGCTGACCGACGGCGACACCCGCGTCCTGGTCGACCCCTTCCTCACCGGCAACCCGAAGGGCGCGGCGAGCGCCGACGAGCTGAACCCGACCCACATCTTCCTCACCCACGGGCACGCCGACCACTACGGGGACGTCGTCTCGATCGCCAAGCGCACGGGCGCGCTCTGCGTGGCCATCACGGAGCTCGCCGGCGAGCTGGGTGGGCAGGGCATCGAGAACGTGCGCGACCCGAACCTCGGCGGTACGGTGGAGTTCGACGGGGGCTGGGTCCGCGTCGTGCCGGCGTGGCACACCTCCACGACGCCGAACGGGCTGGTGAACACGCCGGCCGGCCTCGTGATCAACCTGGGCGGCAAGACCGTCTACCACGTCGGCGACACCTGCCTGTTCAGCGACCTCCACCTGATCAAGGCCCGCGATCACGTCGACGTGGCACTGATCCCGATCGGCGGCCACTACACGATGGACCGCCACGACGCCGTGACCGCAGCCGACTGGATCGGCGCCGACACGGTGATCCCCATCCACTACAACACCTTTCCGGCGATCGAGACCGACGACCAGGCGTTCAAGTCGGACGTCGAGTCGAAGACCTCGTCGAAGGTCGTGATCCTGCAGTCGGGAGAGACGCACTCTGTCTAAACGGCTCGTCCTTCTCTGTGCGGCGGCGCTCACGGCGCTGGCCGGCTGCGGTGGCGGCGGTGGCGGCTCGAAGAGCACCACCACGGTGGCGCAGCCGGCGCCCGCGCAGACCACCGTGAGCAGCGTCAGCGCGTCGCTCACGCCGCTCACGACGACCCAGACAACGGTCACCCGTTCGGCGAGCTCGTCGAAGACGGAGCGCTCCGGCTCGGGCGACGAGGTCCCGATCTCCACGCAGGCGCTGTTCACGGGCCGCGGCGGGAGGATCTTGCCCACGCGCGTGAGCGTGCCGCCGTTCATCGCGGTGACCGTGGTGCTGCACGGCGCGGACCGGGGCCGGTACAGCCTCACGCTGGGGAGCAAGCGCATCTCGGTCGGCGAGTCGCGCGACCTGGCGAGCATGAAGCTGCGGGGCATGAAGCCCGGCGGCCGCTACGTGCTGAGCACGGGGGGCGGCACGCCGCCCAGCGTCGTGGTCAGCGCCAACGCGGAGCCCGGCCCCTGAGCCGAGCTTGCGGCCCGGCCCGGCGGCGGGTTACGGTTGGCGCGAGATGTCCCGAGTGGCGCTGATCGTGACGGCGCTGTGGCTGGTCTTCGCCGGTCTCGCGCAGGCCAAGACGCTCTCGGGCGACATCCCGGGCGCGCCCGCGAAGGCCTGGAGCACCGCCCTCACTGTGGAGGCCATCTCGGCCTATGACGGCACCGTCCGTGGCGGCACTCGCCCGAGCGGGAGCCACTGGTCGATGACCGTGCCGGCGGGCAACTACCTGGTCGCGGCGCTGCTGTCGGACTCCCATGCCGGCACCGCCGCGCTCGTCGACGAGCACCTGGCCAGCGCCGCGAGCCTGTTCCCGCCGCGCGCGTCGAGCGCCGCCGGCGGAACGGTCGTCGGGCTCGGTGACGTGCCGATCGTGCCCGCGGCCGGCGCTCCGCTGGCACCCGGCGGGACCGCGACCGGTGGGCTGGTCGTCGGAATGCTGCCGGTCTGCGACGCGAAGAAGGCGAAGCTCGTCGACCGCACCCAGCAGGTGCAGGACGCCCAGGCCAAGGAGCAGCAGCTCTCGGATGAGGGCCTCACGCCGTTCAAGTTCGCCCCCCAGTCGCTCCAGCCGACGATCAGCGTCGGCGGCAAGATCACCCTCTCCAACGAGACCGCGATAGCGGACCTGAAGATCGTCGACTCGAGCACCGGCAAGCTGATCAAGCACGTGGTCGTGCGCGGCGACGCCAACGACTTCAAGGGCGACCTCGACGGCTTCCTCACGTTTGTGGGGAAGGGCGTGGGCGGGATCGCGTGCCAGCCGCCGAAGAAGAAGCCGAAGCCCAAGCCGAAGGGCAGCACGATCAGGTACACGATCGAGTACTCCGGCAACTACAGCGACCACGCGGCCGACGCCGGCGACGTGCACGTCGACGACCTGAACCTGAACTGGGACGAGGTCCTGACCGCGACTGTGTCTCGCACCGGCGCCGTCCGGTCCAAGCCGATGAGGCTCAGCCTGAATGGCTCGGTCACGGTCCAGAACAACACCGAGGGCGGGTCGAGCAGCGGGCAGTGCATCCTGCGGCCGGGATCGGTGCCCGTCGTGCGCGGCGGCTACATCAACCTGAACCCGACGGCGATCAGCACTTCCTCGGCCCTGCGCAGGTACCGGACCTTCGAGGCCTGGGCGAGCATCCCCGAGACCGTCTCGAACGGCGTGGTGGGCTATGCGCCGGGATCCAACTCGCTCTGCGCCGGGCGAACCGACCTGCGGCCGTTCGGGCCGGCGCCGCCGCCGCCCTCGTGGGACGCCGTCTCGCTCGCCGATGTGAAGGGCAGGTGGGGCGTCGCCATCAACAAGCCGGAGACGGCTTCCTTCACCACGACGCTCGGCGGCTCCACCGACACGGTCAGCGTGGCCGCGCGGCTGCGAGTGACCACGAGCGGCACCCTGCGCTGACTATTTGGCCAGCCAGCCAGGTTTCGGTACCCTGCCCGCGGAGAGCCAGCGCACCAGGGAGGAGCCGTCCATGAGCGACACCGCCACGAGCCGCACCGACCGCGAGGACTTCCAGGCCACGAGCGACCCCGCGGTACTCGAGTCAGCCGACCGCGGCGAGGTCAAGCTCCTCAGCTACAGCGAGCTCTACCGCCTCTGGGAGCGCCAGCAGTGGCGCACGCAGGACCTCGACTTCACGCAGGACAAGCTCGACTGGGAGAGCTTCCCAGACGACGAGAAGTTCCAGCGCATGTACGGCCTGTCGAGCTTCTTCATCGGCGAGCAGAGGGTGGCAGAGGAGCTCGGACCGATGATGCGCGCGGCTCCCACCGAGGAGATGCGGATCTTCCTCTGCACGCAGATCGCCGACGAGGCGCGGCACGTGGCCTTCTTCAACCGCTTCTACGAGGAGGTCGGCGTGCTCGAGTCCGACAACCTCCAGGACCGGCTCGAGGAGACGAGCGCCCACCTCAACCCGAAGTTCCACGACCTCTTCGACGAGATGCTCACGGGCCGCGTGGACAAGCTCGCGCGCGACCCGGGCGACCTCGAGACGCTGGTCGAGGCGGTCACGCTCTACCACATGGTCATCGAGGGGATGCTCGCCCTCACCGGCCAGCACTTCATCATCAGCTACAACGAGGAGCACGGCGTGCTGCCGGCGTTCGTCGAGGGCTTCAACCTGATCGCGCGCGACGAGCACCGCCACGTGGCCTTCGGCGCGCGCTTCCTGCGCGACATGGCGCAGGCCGACCCGAAGTACATGGAGGCGATACAGCGGATGCTGATCGAGTCGGCCCCCGCGGCCGACGGCGTGCTTCAGCCGCCCTGGTACGAGGACGGCATGGACCTCTTCGGCGTGTCGCTCGAGGAGACGCGGGAGTTCGCCATGAAGGCCCTTCAGCGGCGCCTCAAGGTCATCGGCCTCGCGCCCGTGGAGAGCTAGCGGCGGCCATTCGCTAGCGTCCCTCCCGTGAGGCGGGAGGTGTCTTTCGCTGGTGATGGTGGACGGCTCACGATCGGGGTCGTGCGCTACGAGTTCCGCGAGGACGCCAGCGGCACAGAGGCGAACTGGCTGAGCGGCGGCGTGCGCATCGAGCTCAGCGCAACCGGCTCATTCCGCTGCTCCTCCCCGGTGCTCTTCATGGCCGACGAGCTCAGCTTCTTCCGGGACGACCTCGGCCGCATCCTCGCCCGCCAGAAGGGCACGGCCGCGCTGGAGACCGAGGAGGACCGCGTCTGCATCACGGTCGAGCTCGACCGTGGCCTGGGCAAGCTGGGCGGCTACGTGAAGGTCGGCGGCTTCGCCCGGCTCGAGTTCGAGGACATCACGACCGACGAGGCCTCACTGCGAAAGGCGCACGGCGAGCTCGTGGATCTCGTGAGGGAATTTCCAGTGCGGACGAGCTCTTAAGAGCGCAGAGCGCAGAGCGCAGAGCGCGGGGGAGAAAGCTTCGCTGCGCGCCCTTCAGTTTGTGTGCCCAGTCAGTTCCATCAGCTCATCGCGTACCAGCGCGCAGCCGCGCTCGCGGAAGAGATCTACGCGGCGAGCACCGGTTGGCAGTGGTTCGATCGCTCGACTCTCGGCGTTCAGCTGGTCCGGGCGGCTGCTGCCGCCGGGAACATCGGCGCGCATCGACGAAGTGGCTCGCTTGCTCAACGGCCTGATCAGACGCCGCCGAGCCGAATAAGCCTGCGCTCCGCGCTCTGCGCTCTGCGCTCACCCAATTCGGTCACCCGGTTCGCACTCCTGATCCGGCCTGAGCAGGACGACGCCAAAGGCGTCGTCTATCGCGCCCAGCACCAGCACCTCCGAGGAGAAGCCGGCTATCCGGCGGACCGGGAAGTTGACCACGCCGATGACGAGCGTGTCGAGCAGCTCCTCGCCCGCGTAGTGGGTGATCTGCGCCGAGGATCGCTTTACCCCCACCTCGGGGCCGAAGTCGATCTCGAGCTTCCAGGCCGGGTTGCGGGCCTCGGGAAAGTCCTCGACGGACAGCACGCGTCCCACGCGGATGTCGATCCGCTGGAACTCCTCGAAGGTCGCCACTCAGCCGCCTGAGGAAGGCGGCGCGTCCTCGGCGGGAGGCGCTTGGTCGGTCGGCGGCGGCTGCGTGGTCTGAGTTGTCGTCGTCGTCGTGCTCGGCCCGGTGGCGCCGCTCGTGCCGCTCGTGCCCGTGGTGGGGGTGACGACCGGGGCGGCGGGAAGGACGGCCGGGCCGGTGGTGGCCGAGGGCTCGGGCGTGACCGTGGGATCGGCCGGGGTGGTGCCCTGCGGCTGGTCGACGGGCTGGGCCGGCAAAGTGACGGTGGAGCCGCTCTGGTCGGTGGTGCCTGTGGGCTGGCCGGCTGCGACCGGCGGAGCGGGAGTGGTGGTCTGGGTCGTGGTGGTCGTGGTGGTCTGCGTCTTCTTGTCCGCGTGGCGCGTCGCGTGCTCCACGGCCTGCGGCGCCGCCGCGACGACCTCCGGCTCCGGCGCCGGCGCCGGCCGGACCGCCACCTGCGCGTGCGCCACCGGCACGACCGGATGACGGGCCGCATGCTTGACCTCCACGGCGCCGGCCGTGACGATCGCCGCCGCCGCGATGCCGGCGGCCGCCTTGGTGGCCACCGTGCCGATGCCGGCGGAGATGAAGCCGCCGGCGCCACTGGCCATCGCGCCCGCGCCCGCTGCGGCAGCGCCGCTCGCCGCCGCGCCGCCACCCGCTGCCGCCGCACCGCCACCCGCCGCGGCCGCACCGCCGCTCGCGGCGGCGCCACCGGCGGCGCCGAGCTTGGCGAAGAGGAACTTCTTGAGCACCACGACGAAGCCGATCGGGTACACGGCCGCGAGCGCGCGGTTGGTGTTGCGCAGCTCGCGGCGGAAGACGGTGCAGCGGTCGCACGTGCGCAGGTGGCGGCGCACCGGCGGCGTGGTGCGCGTCAGGCCCTCGGCCACCTGGCCCAGCTCGAAGCGCACCTCCTCGCAGGTGAGCAGCCGCGCCTCGGCAGCCTCGGCCAGCGACACCCGCGCGCGCACCAGCAGCGACTTGACGCTTGGGACGGTGGTGTCCATCGCCTCCGAGATCTGCTCGTACGAGAGCGCGTCGATCTCGCGCAGCAGGAGCGCCGTGCGCTGGGACTCGGGCAGCTCCTGCACGTCGGCGACGATCTGGCGGAACTCCTCGCGCGTGTGAACGGTGTCGGCCGTGGTGGCGCCGCCGTCGCGCTCGAAGACGTCCATCGAGTCCTGGCCGGCGTGCTGCGGCCGGCGCAGGTGGTTGAGGCAGCGGTTGCGCGCGATGCGGTAGAGCCACGGCCGCGCGTTGATCGGCCGGTCGTCCGCGCAGATCGCGTTGAAGGCCGCGGTGAAGACCTCCTGCAGGACGTCCTCGGCATCCTCGGTCGAGCCGAGCATGTGACGGCAGAAGGCGAGCAGCCGCGAGTTGTAGCGGTTGACCAGCGCCTCGAAGGCGCCGTGGTGGCCACGGCGGATCAGAGCGACGAGCTTTTCGTCGCTCTGCAGCCGCAACAGCGGCGACCTGCCGGCGAGCGCTGGAGCGCCGCCCAGATGGCTGACAGCAGAAGCTTCCATGGAATAACCGCGGTACTGCCTGTAAAGACAGGCTAGCGGCGCTGAAGTTGCGCCGTGCAACGCTTTATGCCCGGGGTGGGATTCGAACCCACAAACCCTCTCGGGCCAGGGCTTTTAAGGCCCCTCTGTCTGCCAGTTCCAGCACCCGGGCGGCCGCGGCAAGTCTAAGTGCGGCCCCGGTGGCCGCGCCGATACCGTGTGCGGTCATGGCGAAGCTCCTCTACAAGCCCTTCGGGCTCCTCTTCGGCTTCATCGCAGG
The DNA here is from genome assembly GCA_963848495.1 of uncultured Thermoleophilaceae bacterium. Classification (GTDB taxonomy): domain Bacteria; phylum Actinomycetota; class Thermoleophilia; order Solirubrobacterales; family Thermoleophilaceae; genus JAICJR01. Next base: position 1,822,308 of record CAWKDV010000004.1, on the reverse strand, counting down.
GTTCACCGGCAAGAAGCTCTTCAAGCAGATCTGGGGCGTGTTCGACACCGAGGAGCCGCCCGACACCAAGGTACGCAACGCGCCCCTGTTCAAGGCCGCGCTGGCGACCGGGCTCGAGGCGGCCATCTTGAAGGCCACCAAGGTGACCTTCGACCGCTGGGCGCGCAACGCCTTTCTCCGCGTCACCGGCTCGTGGCCGGGCGACGAAGAACCCGAGCGGGAATAAGACCAGCCCCAAAGGGGAATAACCGGCGCACCTTTAAGGGACCGTTGTTAAGGTCACGCCTTCGCCGGTAGGGGTTTCCGCCAAGGGGGGCGGACCGGCGAGTGAAGTCGGGAGTGAGATTGCGTTCGGTTAGCGGGGTGGGACGTGTTGCCGCCATAGCGGCGGTCGTGGCAGCCGTGGTGCTCGCCGGCATCGTCCTGTTCGGAAACATCGGCGGCGGCGGTTACTCGGTCTCGGCCGACTTCCTCAACGCGGGCCAGCTCGTGAAGGGCAACCTCGTGGAGGTCGCCGGCGTGAAGGCCGGCACGGTGAACGGCATCTCGATCACGCCGGACGGCCAGGCGCGCATCAAGATGTCGATCGACGGCGGCTACAAGCCGCTGCCGGTGGGCACCCGCGCGGTGATCCGGATGGCGTCGCTGACCGGCATCGCCAACCGCTATGTCGAGCTCGACATGCCGGGCGGACCGAAGGGGCGGACGCTTCCCAACGGCGGCCACATCGACAGCACGCAGACGACCACACCGGTCGACCTCGACCAGCTCTTCAACACGCTCGACCCCAGCACGCGCAAGGCACTGCAGGGCTTCTTCAAGGGCTCGGCGGCGCAGTTCAAGAACGTCACGGCGCAGGCCAACCTCGGCTTCCACTACCTCAACCCGGCGCTGTCGACCTCGAGCCGCCTGTTCAACGAGCTGAACCGCGACACGCCGGTGCTCGAGCACTTCCTCGGCGACAGCGCGCACCTCGTCACGGCCGTGGCCCAGAAGCGCGACGACCTCTCGGCGCTGGTGGCCAACCTCAACACCACCACCCACGCGATCGGCGCCCAGAAGGCCTCGCTGGCGGACGCCATCGGGCGCCTGCCCGACTTCATGCGCCAGGCGAACACGACCTTCGTGAACGTGCGCAGCACGCTCGATCAGGTGGACCCGCTGGTGAACGCGTCGAAGCCGGTGGCGAAGAAGCTCAAGCCCTTCCTGGACCAGGTCCAGCCGCTCGCGCGCGACGCGCGCCCGACCGTCGCGGCGCTCAACACCGTGATCTCGCGCAGCGGCGCCGACAACGATCTGATCGACCTCACCAACACGCTCACGCCGCTCTCGCAGATCGCGGTCGACACGGCGCAGCGCGACGGCGCCAGCCGCGACGGCTCGTTCCCCGAGACGAGCAAGGCGCTCGTGGACAGCTCGCCGATCATCGCGCAGGGCCGGCCGTACACGCCCGATCTGTTCGGCTGGTTCGACGACTTCTCCACGACCGGCGGCTACGACGCCCTCGGCGGCATCTCGCGCACGCAGGTCAAGTTCAACGCGTTCACCCCGGACACCGGCGGCGTGCTGAGCCTGCCAGGCGGCATCAACCTGCTCCCCAACACGCCGCTCAACATCACGCTTCCGGGCGGGCAGCAGCTGCCGTCGCAGATCGCCGGCGAGGTCTTCAAGAACATCACCCGGATCAACCAGTTCAGGCGCTGCCCGGGCGGCGGCGACGTGGTGGCGCCGGACAAGTCCAACCTGCTTTCGCCCGCTGATCAGCAGGCCCTCGGCTGCACCGAGTCGGACCGGGCCGCAGGCAACCTCTCGAGCAGCGGATGAAGCGCGTCCTCTCGACACTGATCGTGATCGGCGCGGTGGCGGCCGCCGCCGTGCTGATGGGCGCCGCGTCCGGCAAGAGCGGCTCGTCGAGCAAGACGATCAAGATCGTGTTCGACAACGCCTTCGGCCTGACGAACGGCGGCGACCTGAAGGTCGGCGGCGTGAAGGCCGGCAAGACGAGCGGCTTCTCGATCACGAACAGCTTCCCGCCGAAGGCGATCGTCACCGCGGAGGTCACCCAGCCCGGCTTCCAGTCGTTCCGCAAGGACGCGAGCTGCCAGATCCGGCCGCAGTCGCTGATCGGCGAGTACTACGTGGACTGCCAGCCCGGCACGTCGCCACAGCCGCTGCCGAACAACACCGTGCCGGTCGCGCAGACCTCCTCCACGATTCCGCAGGACCTGATCCAGGACGTGATGCGCCAGCCGGAACGCGACCGGCTGCGCCTGATCATCAACGAGCTCGGCACCGGCCTCGCGGGCCGCCCCCAGGACCTGAACGCGGTGATCCACCGCGCCGACCCGGGCCTCAAGCAGACCAGCGCGGTCCTGAAGATCCTCGGCCAGCAGAACAAGGTCATCCAGAACTTCATCGTCAACTCGGACACGGTCATCTCACAGCTCGAGGCGCGTAAGAAGGACGTGGCGCGCTGGGTGGTGGAGACAGCCAAGACGGCGCAGATCTCGGCCTCGAGGCGCCGGGCGCTCCAGGCGCAGTTCCAGAAGCTACCCACGTTCCTGGGCGAGCTCCAACCCACCATGGCAAAGCTCGGCGATCTTGCGGATCAGCAGACCCCGCTGCTCCGCGACCTCCAGCGCGCCGCGCCCGACCTGCGGACCTTCTTCACCGAGCTCGGACCCTTCAGCAACGCCGGCCGGCCGGCCTTCAAGTCGCTCGGCCAGGCCTCGCTCACCGGCCGCACGGCGCTGAACGACAGCCGCCGCGAGGTGGACCAGCTCGCCGCCCTGGCGGCCGACGCGCCGCGCGCGGGCAAGCCGCTGCGCCAGTTCCTCCAGACGCTCGACGACCGCAAGCGGAGCGTGAACCCGGACGCGCGCGCAAAGGACAGCGCCCCGCCCGCGCCCGACCCGACGGCCTACACGAACGACAAGCAGGGCTTCACCGGCTTCGAGTCGTTCTGGAACTACGTCTTCTGGCAGACCCTGGCGATCAACCCGTTCGACGAGGTCAGCCACGTGCTGCGCGGCCTCTTCATCCTCGGCTCGCCGTGCGCGAACTACCAGACCGGTGACGGCGCCACCGGCGCCAACAAGGCGCTGTTCGAGAAGTGCAACTCGTGGCTCGGCCCATACCAGCCCGGCGTCAACGCGCCGGACCCGACCGGCGAGGTGAAGAACAGCGGCAAGACCGCGAAGACGAAGACCGTCAGCGGTCAGCCGCAGCGCGGCGCGCCCGAGGCGGCCCCCGCTCCCGGCCAGCCCGACATCTCGAAGCCGCAGATCGTGCTGCCCAAGGAGGTCCAGCAGCTGCTCGACACGCTCAAGGTCCCGGGCACGGCGCCGTCGCTGCCGCAGCTCCCGGGCGGCCTGCCGCAGCTCCCGCAGGACGTGCTCAACCAGCTCCCGCAGGACGTGCTCAATCAGCTCATGCAGGGCGTGACCGGCGCCACCGGCCCGCTGGGCTCGAGCAACGGCCAGGACCCCACCCAGCTCCTCAACTACCTGCTCGGCAAATGAAGAAGACACGACGCGGAACAGCCTCGATAGTCGCCTCCCCGGTGCTCGTGGGAGCCGTGACCGTGCTGATCGTGCTGGTCGCGGTCTTCCTCGCCTACAACGCAAACAACGGCCTGCCGTTCGTGCCGACCTACGACGTCTGGGCGCAGATTCCCGGCGGGGCCAACCTCGTGAAGGGCAACGAGGTGCGCGTGGGCGGCTTCCGCGTGGGCGTCGTGGACAAGATCCAGCCGCAGTACGACCCGGGGCTGCACAAGACGATCGCGCGCATCCACATGAAGCTCGACAAGTCGGTGCAGCCGCTGTCGAAGGACACGACACTGATCGTGCGCCAGCGCTCGGCGCTGGGCCTGAAGTACATCCAGATCACGCCGGGTCGCGAGCAGGCGAGCTACCGGGCGGGCGACACGATCCCGCTCAAGTTCGCCGGCCAGCCGGTGGAGTTCGACGACCTCTTCAACACATTCGACCAGAAGACGCGCACCGCCTCGCAGCAGGCGCTCCAGGGCTACGGCGACGCGCTGGCCGGCCGCGGCGCCTCGCTGAACGAGGCGATCGCCTCGCTGAACCCGTTCCTCCTCCACCTCACGCCCGTGATGAAGAACCTGGCGGACCCGTCGACGCAGCTGAACGAGTTCTTCAAGGAGATCGGCAAGGCATCGGCCGAGGTGGCGCCGGTGGCGAGGGTCCAGGCCGACCTGTTCGCCAACATGGCCGACACCTTCGCGGCGATCGGCCACAGTCCGACCAACCTCCAGCAGACGATCGAGAAGGCGCCGCCAACGCTCGACACCGCCATCGCCAGCTTCAAGGTGCAGCAGCCGTTCCTGGCCGACTTCGCCGACCTCTCGCACCGCCTCCGCCCGGCCGTCTCGGCGCTGCCCGGCACGCTGCCCACGCTCGACGCCGCGCTCAAGTCCGGCACCCAGGTGCTGCCGCAGACCGTGGACCTGAATCAGCGCACGCAGAAGCTGTTCGCGTCGCTCGACGACCTCGCCAAGAACCCGAACACGCTGCTGTCGCTCGAGGACCTCACCACCACGGTGGCGGTCACGGCGCCGATGCTCCAGTTCGCCGCGCCCTACCAGACGGTCTGCAACTACACGGACTACTTCCTCGCGGGCCTCGGCGGCCACATGTCGGAGGACGTGAAGGGCGGCACGATCGAGCGCGTCCTCGTGCGCAACGACATCCCGCTGATGCAGCCCGGCAAGGAGGGCGACAGCGTGAACTGGCGCCCCGCCGACATCCCGGCGAACGTGAACCCGAAGACCGCGAAGGACGCCGCCGGCTACTACCTGGAGGCGTTCCACGGGCAGCCGTACGCGCCGGCGGTCGACGCCCAGGGCAACGCCGACTGCCAGACCGGGCAGACCGGCTATCTCAGCGGCCCGCTGCCCGCCACGGGCACGCCGGAGGCAGGCCGCTACCCGCCCGCGAACTCCCCGAACTTCGACCCGAGCTCGCCGCTCTACCAGAACGACAACTTCTTCCAGAACCAGGCCGGCGGGAGCCACATAGTGGTCGCGCCGAACACGCCCGGCCTCGCCGGCCCCACCTACACCGGCGTGCCGAATCTGAGGGACGTGCCATGAGGCGGATCCTGCGACGGCGGCACAAGGACCCTCGCGACCCCGGCATGTCGCCCTTCAAGGCCGGCGTGATAGCGCTCGTCGTGATCGGGCTCGTGAGCTTCGAGGCCTTCACGCGCACGAACCCGTTCTCGCACCCGTACACGTTCTCGGCCGTGTTCCAGAACGTGAACAACCTCCAGCCGAAGTCGCCGGTGCGGATCGCGGGCGTGAACGTCGGCAAGGTCGATTCGGTGCAGGGCCTGCCCGGCGGGAGCGGGGCCGCACGGGTGACGATGGACTTGAACAAGTCCGGACTGCCGCTCCACAAGGACGCCACGCTGAAGATCCGCCCGCGCGTGTTCCTGGAGGGCAACGAGTTCGTCGACCTCCAGCCAGGCTCGCCGGATCAGCCGGTGCTGAAGAAGGGCGCCACGATCCCGATCAACCAGACGTCCGTCTCCGTGCAGTTCGGCCAGGTGCTGACCACGCTGCAGGCCGACACGCGCAAGAACCTGCAGGGCTTCCTCAAGGAGTACTCGCAGGGCCTGGCCGACGGCGGCGCGCAGGGCTTCGCCCAGGCGGTGAAGTCGTGGCCGCCGGCCTACCGCTACGGCTCGCTCGCCAACGAGGCCGCGCTCGGCACCCAGCCGCACGACCTCTCCACGGTCGAGCAGGGCCAGGCCAAGGTCTTCCGCGCGCTCGACGTGCACGAGTCGAACCTCAAGAGCCTGATCACGAACTTCAACACCACCGCGGCGGCGTTCGCTCGCGAGGACGGCTCACTCCAGCAGGCGATCCCGGCGCTCGACGCCGTGCTGCGAGTCGGCACGCCGTCCCTCCAGAAGCTCAACGGCGCGCTGCCGTCGCTGCGCTCGTTCGCGGCGGCCGCCACCCCCGGCGTCAAGTCCTCCGGTCCGACGATCGACGCCTCGATGCCCTTCGTCACCCAGGCGCGGCAGCTCGTCAGCCAGGCCGAGCTGAAGGGCCTCACGGCAGACCTCCTGGTCACGATCCCGCCGCTGGCCAAGCTCAACCACGACTCGATCCCGCTGCTCGACGAGACGCGCCAGCTCAGCTCCTGCACGAACAACGTGCTGCTGCCGTTCGCGAACACCACGATCCCCGACCCGGACTTCCCGCAGAACTCGGACAAGTTCTACAAGCAGGCGCCTCGCGCGCTGGTGGGCCTCGCCGGCGAGAGCCGCACCAACGACGCCAACTCCGGGCTGTTCCACGTCGAGGTCGGCGGCGGCCCGTTCACGATCGCGCAGACCGACGGCGCGGGCCAGCAGATCTTCGGCCAGTCGCCCTACCCGATCGAGGCCACCCGTCCCGCCAAGCCGGCCACGCGGCCGGTGGACCGGCCCGGCGTGCCGTGCGAGACACAGCAGCCACCGGACCTGCACGCGCCGACCCAGAAGGCCGACAGCGGCCTGATCGACTCGGCCAGCCTCACCCCGATCGTCCCGACCAGCCAGATGGCGCCGGACATCGCCAAGCTCCACGAGAACGGCCAGCTCATCGCGCAGCGCCTGCAGACGATCTTCAAGCGCGACAAGAACGGGCAGCCGATCGTCGACCCGCTGGTCAACCCCGACTTCAAGCAGCAGGACGAGATCGCCAAGGGGCTCGGCCTGAAGTGGGACGGCGCGAACCTCGTCTCGCTCGGAGGCGGCAAGTGAAGCACGCGATCAACAAGCACCTGGGCGACTTCCTGGCTATCTGCGCCCTGTTCGTGATCGCACTCGGCGTGGCGGGCTACATCCTCTCCCACGAGCGGATGCGCTTCCCGTTCATCGAGGCGGCGCCGTTCCCGATCAAGGCCCAGTTCACCACCGCCCAGGCGGTGACCCCCGGCCAGGGCCAGACCGTCCGCGTCGCCGGCGTGCGCGTGGGCGACATCGGCGGCGTGAAGCTCCAGAACGGTCACGCGGTCGTGACCATGGAGCTCGACCCCAAGTACAAGAAGCTCGTCCACGCCGACGCCAGCGCGCTACTGAGGCCCAAGACCGGCCTGAAGGACATGTTCGTGGAGCTCGACCCGGGCACCAAGGCCGCGCCACTGATGCAGAAGAACGGCATGATCGCGCTGCAGAACACGGCGCCCGACATCAACCAGGACGAGATCCTCTCCTCGCTCGACGCCGACACGCGCTCGTACCTGCAGCTCCTGATCAACGGCGTGGGCCAGGGCCTCAAGGGTCGGGCCACCGACCTCCGCAACGTCTTCAAGCAGCTCGGTCCGACGCACCAGGACCTCGCCCGCGTGACCAAGGCGATCGCACAGCGGCGCCAGAACCTGGCGCGGCTCGTGCACAACTACGGGCAGCTCACCGCCGAGCTCGCCGACAAGGACCACCAGATCACCAACCTGGTCGACGCCGGTAACGCCACGCTCCAGGCCTTCGCCAACGAGAACCAGAACATCTCGACCGCCGTGGCCAAGCTGCCGGGTGCGCTCAACCAGACTCAGAGCACCCTCTCCAAGGTCGGCACGCTGGCGACCGTGCTGCGGCCGAGCCTCGACTCGCTGCGGCCGGCCGTGCGCAAGCTGAACAGCGCGAACCACGCCGTGCTGCCGTTCGTCAAGGAGGCGGCGCCGATCACCCGCAATCAGATCCGGCCGTTCGTGATCACCGCCAGGCCGTACGTCAGCCAGAGCCTCGAGCCGGCCTCGATCAACCTCGCGCGCGCGATCCCCGACCTCACCGGCGCTTTCCACGAGCTCAACCGCTTCTTCAACATCGGCGCCTACAACCCCGCGGGCCGCCAGGGCATCAGCCAGGACTGCGAGCAGAACGGCCACTGCAGCCAGGCCGAGATCAACCGCCCGTCCGGCTACCTCTACTGGCTCGCCTGGGTGATCGAGAACAGCAACTCGGTCTTCTCGACCTCAGACGCGCAGGGCCCGTTCCGCCGCGCGGTGTTCGAGATGGACTGCAACAGCATCCATGCGCTGCTCGACCAGACGAAGGGCTACGCCGACGCCCTCTGGGGCCCGCTCTCGAGCGTGCTGACCGACGCCAAGTTCTGCGGGGGGCTCCACCCGTGAACAAGCAGGCGCCCAACCTCGGCCGCATCCTGGCGATGGTCGTGTTCACGGCCGGCTGCGTCGGGATCCTGCTGTTCCTCTGGATCTCGTTCGGCGGGCCGGTGCCGCTCAAGCCGAAGGGCTACGAGGTGAAGGTCGCGTTCCCGGAGGCCACCACGCTGCCCACACAGGCGGACGTGCGCATCGCGGGGGTGAACGTGGGCAAGGTCGTGAAGCTCTCGCTCGACAAGGGCGGCGCGCGCACGATCGCCACCATCGACATCGGCAAGTCGTACGCCCCGATCCCGAAGGACACCAAGGCGATCCTGCGCCAGAAGACGCTCCTGGGGGAGACCTACGTGGAGCTCTCGCCTGGCGACCGCAAGTCGGGCACGCTGCCGGACGGCGCGCAGCTCGCCAGCACACAGGTGGAGCCGACCGTCGAGCTCGACGAGATCCTGCGCACGTTCGACCCGCAGACGCGCCAGGCGCTGCGGCAGTGGATCCAGCAGTCGGCGCAGACGATCAACGGCGGGCGCGGCCAGGACCTGAACGACGCGATCGGCAACCTCCAGGGCTTCGCGCAGGATGGCGCGGACGTGCTCGGCGTGCTCGACCGCCAGGGCACCGACCTGCACAACCTGATCAAGAACACAGGCGTGGTCTTCCACGCGCTGACGGAGCGCCAGGGTCTGCTGCGCCAGCTCGTGGTGAACTCCAACGACGTCTTCTCGGCCACCGCCTCGCAGCAGAACGCGCTGGCGCGGACGTTCGACATCCTGCCGACCTTCGAGGACGAGTCGAAGGCGACGCTGGCGAGGCTGCAGACCTTCTCCGCCAACGCTCACCCGGTGATCAACGACCTGAAGCCGGTGGCCGACCGGCTGAAGCCGACGGTTCAGGACCTGGCGGCGCTCTCGCCCAACCTGCAGACGCTGTTCAAGAGCAAGCTGCCGCCGCTGATCGCGGCCGCCAAGCCGAACTTCCCGAACGGTGAGCGGATCCTCCACGGCGCGTCGCCGCTGATGGACGGGCTGCACACGTTCTTCCCCCAGCTCAACCCGATCCTGTCGTTCTCGAACTACTACCAGGGCGTGCTGGCGGACTTCCTCAGCATCGGCGGGTCCGCGACGAACTACAAGATCGACCCGCCCATCAACGGCGCGCCGCTCGACACTCTCAGCCAGTTCGGGGTGATCAACCAGCGCTCGGTCTCGGTCGACACCACGATCCCGTCGTATGACCGTGGCAACGCCTACCTGTCGCCCAACGCATACGACCGCGCGACGAAGTTCGGCGTGATCGAGAGCCTGAGCTGCCCGAACGGCCAGCAGAAGGACCCGGACCCGCAGGCGAAGACGCTGCCCTGCTTCGTGCAGCCGCCGCTTCTGTTCGACAACAAGCAGTTCCCGCTGATCCAGAAGGGCGAGGCGCCCGTCAAGCCGGCGCCCGGGCCCTACGACGGCGCCACGCCCGCGCGTCCGTAACCGCACCGGCCGGTAGCTCCCATGCGGGAAACTGGTGGCGTGGAGCGCTTCTACGAATGGCTCTACCGCCGGCTGGGAAGCCACTACCTGGCCGGGATCATGGCCATCGACGTGGCGTCCGCGCTGCTGATCACCCTCGGCACGCTGGGGATCCTGCGCCTGTACGTCGACGCGACCACGGCGGAGTTCCTCCGCATCGTCGCCTTCGCCGAGCTGGCGGTGCTGCTCGGCGTGGTGTTCATCATCGCGTCCATGTGGCCGGTGGTGAGACCGGTGCGCCGCTGGCTGGACGGCGATCGCTCCCAGGACCCGGCTGAGGTCTGGCGCACCGCGCTCGCGCTGCCGCTCCAGTTCGTGAGGCGCGCGGACAGGCAGGGCGTGTTCCTGGTGGCCCTGCCGGTGTCCGTGTTCGCCGTGGTCGAGCTGTCGCTGCCGTTCTACAGCGTCCTGTTCCTCCTGCTCGGCGGGCTCGTGTCGATCGGCTACTCGGCGGTCCTCCACTTCTTCTACGCCGAGGTGGCGCTCAGCCCGGTGCTGCGCGACCTCGCCGAAGAGCTCCCGCCGGACTTCGCAGCCCCGCTCGTGGGCGTGCCGCTGCGCTGGAAGCTGCTCGGCGCGCTGCCGTTGATCAACGTGATCACCGGAGTGGTGGTGAGCGGCCTCGCCAACGGGCCCCGCCACTCGATCTCGGAGATCGGGGTCAGCGTCGTGGTCGCGCTGGTCGTGGCGTTCACCATCTCGCTGGAGCTGACCGTGCTGGTATCGCGCTCGGTGCTGCGGCCGGTGCAGCACCTGCTCGACGCGACCGAGCGCATCAAGCAGGCCGACTACTCGGTGCGCGTGCCCGTGACCTCGGGCGACGAGCTCGGGGCGCTCGCGCTCGGCTTCAACCAGATGGTCAGCGGCCTGGCGGAGCGGGAGGCGCTGCACGAGGCGTTCGGCAGCTACGTGGACCCGCAGGTGGCCGCGCGGGTGCTCGAGGAGGGGGCGCGCCTGGAGGGCGAGGAGGTGGAGGTCACGGTCATCTTCGTCGACCTGCGCGACTTCACGAGCTTCTCCGAGCACGCCGGCGCGCGCGAGGTGGTGGCGTACGTGAACGAGTTCCTCGAGCTCGTCGTCCCGGTGCTGACCAAGCACGGCGGCCACGCGAACAAGTTCGTCGGCGACGGCGTGCTCGGGGTGTTCGGCGCGCCGGTGAAGCTGCGCGACCACGCGGACCGCGCGCTGGCCGCGGCGGCCGAGCTGGCGCTCGCGGTGGAGGCCACCAGGGGCCGCATCAGCGTCGGCGTGGGCATCAACTCGGGCAAGGTGCTGGCCGGCACGATCGGCGGCGGCGAGAAGCTCGAGTTCACCGTGATCGGCGACCCGGTCAACGTGGCGGCCGGAGGGCGTGACGCGCCGCACCGGCGACGTCGTGCTGCTCACCGACGCCACCCGCCGCCTGTTGTCTAACGACCACCCGCCGCTGGAAGAACGTGGTGCGATTCCGCTCAAAGGGCGGTCAGAACCCGTACCAATCTTCGCACTGGCTATACAAGGCGCGGGAATCGTGCAAAATTCCGTGGTACAAGGGCAAGGGATGCCTACCGGGGGATGATCTGAAACCGATTCGCCGACTCGCGCTGGCGCTGGGCTGCGCAGGTTTGGGTGCCGCTATGGCGCCACTCGTCGCATCCTCTGACAGCCCCCGCGCGATCACCCTCCCCACGACCGTGAAGGTCGTCAGCACCTCTGTGGCGGTGCCCACGCTGCCGACCACGGTCAGCAGCCCGGTGCTCTCCACGACCGTGACGGTGCCGAACATCACGAGCACCGTCTCGAAGGTCACGAGCACTGTGAGCAGCGTCGTCAGCACGCTGCCGAAGGTCACGTCGACGGTGCAGAAGGTGACCTCCACCGTTCAGCAGGTCGTCAAGCCGCCGAACACGACCGTGACGCTGCCCGGCGGCGGCACCACGACGCTGCCCGTCAGTGGGGGCGGCGGGGGCGGCGGGGGCGGCGGCAGCGGCAGCAGTGGTGGCGGCGGGGGCACGTCCACGCTGCCCGTCATCGGCCCCGCGCTCGACACCGTGCACAAGACGGTGGGCGGCCTCACGGGCGGCGGCGGCGGGGGCAGCCAGTCCGGCTCCGGGCCGGGCGGCAGCGGCGCGTCCGCGGCCACCAACGGCAGCGGCTTCAATCCGACGGGGGTCGGGTCGGTCAACGGCAGCGGCACGGCGGGCGGCGGCTCGCGCGGCGCGGGCGGCGGCGGCCAGGGCGGCTCCGGCGCGGGCGGCCCGGGCTCGTTCGGCGCCGGCGGCGGCCTGTTCGCCTCGGCCAGCGACCCGAATGGCGGCAGTGGCAGCGGCGGCGGCAGCGCGGCGGCCAAGGGCGACAGCTCGCTCTTCACCCGCACGATCCATGACATCACCAAGGAGATCCCGGGCTGGCTCAAGCCGCTCCTGATCGCGCTTGGGTTCGTGATCGTGGGCCTCGGCGTGAACTCGATCTTGGCCTCCCGGCGCGCACGGCGACTGCGCCGCCACCGCGAGCAGCTGCTCGAGGAAGTGGGCCTGCTGCAGGCCGCGATCCTGCCCGACGTGCCCAAGAAGCTCGCCGGACTCGACCTCTCGGTGGCCTACATGCCGGCCGAGGGGCCGGCGGCGGGCGGCGACTTCTATGACGTCTTCCCGCTCGACGAGCAGCGCGCCGGGATCATCGTCGGCGACGTCTCCGGGCATGGCCGCAAGGCGCTCGAGCACACGGGCCTCATGCGCTACACGCTGCGCGCCTACCTCGACGCCGGCCTCGAGCCGCGCCGCGCCCTCCAGGTCGCCGGCCGCAGCCTCGACGACGATCTGAACGGCGACTTCGCGACCGTGGTCGTGGCGGTGTTCGACAAGGAGGCCGGCACGCTCACGTTCTCCTCGGCCGGGCACCCGCCGCCGATCTTCGTCGGCCCCGGCGAGTTCGAGCCCGTCACGTCGTGCTCGTCGCCGCCGATCGGAATGACCTCGTACACCGGCATGCGCCAGACCACCGTCACGCTTCCGCGGCGAACCCGCGCGTGCTTCTTCACCGACGGCGTCGTCGAGGCCCGCAAGAACGGCCAGATGCTCGGCCGGGACCGTCTGACCGAGATGGTCAAGGAGCTCGGGCCGGAGGACGAAGCCGTGGCCCTGCTGCGTGGCGCGGTGCTCGAGGCCGATGAGGTCACGGACGACATGGCGGTCTGCACGCTGCGCGTGGAGTCGCGCCGCGCCACTCGCTCGTTCCGCCTCGAGGAGCTCGAGGTGAGCGACCGCGACCTGGCGGGCGACGCCACGGCCCGCTTCATGACGGCCTGCGGTCTCGTGCCCGACGAGGCCACCGAGGCGATGCGCTCCCTGCGCGCCGCGGCCGGCGAGTTCGGGGCAGCGCTCCTGAAGGTGCGAATCGAGGCGGACGGCGAACGCAGCGTCACCATCGCCTCCACCGGGCTGACCAGCGGGCAGGCGCAGTTCCTGCCGAGCGACCCGCGTCCTGTCGCCACGATAGACCTGTAAGGGTTCAAGGGCCGGGATAGGCCCTCTTACCGCAACCCTCGGCAGGCTCCGTTGTTTGCGGGACCGCACGCCCGAATGGGACCGTCCGCCTTGCACATCCGCCGACTAGCGCTCGCCACGGCCGCAGCGGCGTGCCTGCTGCTCGCGGGAGCCGCCGGCGCGCGTGCGCAGACCATCGACTTCCTCAGCTCCTTCGGGTCGGGCGTCCAGAGCGGCGGGCACTTCGCCGACGCCGAGGGGATCGCCACCGACGGCGCGGGGCGCGTGTACGTCGTGGACTCGACCGCCGACGACGTGGAGATCTACGACAACGCCGCGAACGGCAACCACTTCCTCGGCCTGCTGAGCACGGTCAAGTTCGTGAAGCCCACCGGCATCGCCATCGACGATCGCGACCACATCTACGTGGCCGACGCCGGCACGGGCACGGTCACGCTGTTCGACACCTACAGCGCCGGCATGCCGGTGATCAGGCAGTGGGGCGGCACCGGCCAGGGCATCGGCCAGATCGCGGGGCCGCGCCAGATGACGACCGACACGCTGTCGCCCCAGGTGTTCCTGGTGGAGCGCGACAACGCGCGCGTGCAGTGGTGGAAGCCGGGCGGCAGCAACACGGAGGCGCCGGTTGGCGCGTTCGGCGTGACCGACCCGCCGACGTTCAACACGCCCGAGGGCGTGGCGGTCGACTCGGCCGGACGCGTCTTCGTATCGAACGACAGCTCGACCGACGGCGCGATCCGCTACTACGACCCGCGCGGGCTGTTCCTCGGCATCGTGGCTCCGCCGGGCAGCGGACCCGGGCAGGTGAAGAGCCCGACCGGCCTGGCCCACGACCCGTCCGACCGCCTGATCGTGGTGGACTCGGGCAACGGGCGCATCGACCTGTTCGCGCCGGTGTCGCAGTCGGGCGCCTTCCTCGAGTCCTTCGGCAAGACCGGCTCCGGCGACGGCCAGTTCAAGAACCCCACCGGCGCGACGCTCGCCCCCGGCGCGATCCTGTACGTGAGCGACACGGGCAATGGCCGCGTGGTGCGGCTGCGCTACGACGACTCGGACGCCGACGGCGTGCTCGACGAGCGCGACAACTGCAAGGGCGTCTCCAACCCCGACCAGGCCGACACCGACCGCGACGGGCTCGGCGATGCCTGCGACCCGGACATCGACAACGACGGCGTGCCGAACGCCCAGGACCGCTGCCCGTTCACGCGGCGCGGGCCGGACCTGAACCACGACGGCTGCGGCGACCCGCGCAGCCGCATCTCCGTGCCGCGCAGCCGCGGCGCATACGCGTCGCGCCTGGCGCCCTCGCTGCTGAGCGGAAGCGCCGTGGGCGACACGGTGGGCGTGCAGGAGGTGCGCGTGGCGGTGGCGCGCAAGGCCGGCGGCAAGTGCCGCTGGCTGAACTCCAAGGGAGTGCTGGGCGCGCCGGGGTCGTGCGACAAGCCGCGCTTCAGGCGCGCCCGCGGCACCAGCCACTGGACGCTGCGCGTGCGGCTGCGCGGGCGCGGCACCTGGGTCGTGCTCAGCCGGGCAGTGCAGAATGGCGGTCCGGCCGAGACGGTCGTGACGCGCGCCAACACCGTCACGTTCCGGATCCGCTAGCCGGGTTAGATTTCCGGCCGTGGCCAGTCGTCTTCCCCGACCGCTGCTGCGCGGGGGGCGCGGGGCCGCGGCGTGCGGCCACCCGCTGGCCGCGTCGGTGGGGATCGGCGTGTTCCGGGACGGCGGCGGCGCGGTGGACGCGGCGATCGCGGCGGCCGCGGCGCTGGCGGTGCTGATGCCGGATGCCTGCGGCCTCGGCGGCGACGCCTTCATGCTGGTGCGCCGACCGGGCAGCGCGGTGACCGCGATCAACGGCAGCGGCGCGGCGGGCTCCGACCTGTGCCTGCCGCTCGCCGGCGAGGGCCCGGGGCTGGCCGCCGTGCCGGGCTTCGTCGCCGCGCTCGACGACGCCCACGCGCGCTTCGGGCGCCTGCCGCTGGAGCGCCTGTTCGAGCCGGCCGTCTCGCTCGCCGGCGGTGGCTTCCCGATCGGCGGCGGCCTGCTGCGCGACATCGCGCAGAGCCGCGAGCTGCTCGAGCGCTACGCGCCGGGCTGGCCGCTGCTCGATCCGTCGCTCCGCACGGGGGCGCTCGTCCGCCAGCCCGCGCTCGCCGGCCTGCTCCAGCGCATCGGCCGCTACCGGCGCGAGGCGTTCTACGGCGGGCGGATGGGACGAGCGCTCGAGCGGGCGGTGCACGGCTCGATCGCGGTGGAGGACCTCGGTGCGCACACGAGCGTCGTGCGCGAGCCGGTGAGCGGCTCCTACCGCGGCCTGTCGCTGTGGCTCCAGCCGCCGGTGTCGCAGGCGCTGCTCGCGCTGATGGCCCTCCAGGCAGTCGAGCGGAGTGGCGCCTCGGACGCTCCCGGTGAGCGGGCGCACTTCGCCGTGGAGGCGATCGAGGCGGCGTTCGCGCACAGGCACGAGGTTGTGGCCGATGGCGCGGAGGAACGGCTGCTCTCGCTCGAGCTGGAGCTCGACCGCGAGCGGGCGGGGCGGCGCGGCGGCCCGAGCGGCGGGCTCCACACCACCGGGGTCGCGACCGCGGACTCGGACGGCGTTGTCGTGTCGATGCTCGTGAGCGTCTTCGACGACTTCGGCTGCGGCGTGCTGGTGCCGGAGGGCGGCTTCCTGCTCAACAGCCGCCTGCGCGGCTGCTCGGCCGATCCCGGCTCGCCCAACTACCCGCAGGCCGGCCGCAGGCCGGTGCACACGTTGTCGCCGTCGATGCTCCGCGACGGCGAGCGCACCTGCGCGATCGCCACGCCCGGGGCCGACGGCCAGGTGCAGACGCTGGTCCAGGCGATCGACGCGCTGGCCGGCGGCGAGAAGCTCCCGCGCGTCCTCGACCGTCCGCGCTGGCGCTCGAGCGACGGCCGCCTGCTGATCGAGGAGGACTACGACGCGGAGGCGCTCCACGAGCTCGAGCGCCGCGGCCACGAGCTCGTGCGGCTGGCGCCAGGCGCGCCGGCGTTCGGCGCCGTGGTGGCCGCGGGGATCGACGAGGCCACCGGAACGGTCTTCGCCGCGAGCGACCCTCGCGGCGGAGCGTGGGCCGCGTGCGCCTGACGGCGCCCGCGGCGATCACGGATCATGGATCACGGAGACAAAGTCGTCGATCGCCTGCGCGACCCGTTCGGGTTCATCCTCGACGAGGTAGTGCCCGGCCTCTAGCTCCACCGCCTCGGTGCCGGGGAACAGCGCCTGCCACTGCTCGATGAACGCCGGCACGAAGACCCTGTCGCGCATCCCCCAGACGAGGCGCAGCGGCAGGTCGAGCCCCGGCAGCGCCTCGTGGATCCGGCCCATCAGCTCGGCGCTCGGGTCGTTCTCCGTGAGCGGCACGTCGCGGATGAACGCCAGCGTGCCGAGGCGCGACCAGTAGTCGGGGAAGGGCGCCCGGTAGGCGTCCATCATCACCGGGTCGGTGTCGCGGCGGGCCATGCCGCCGGGGATCGACTCCACCGACATGTTGCCGCCCAGCGCGAGGATCTCGCCGAGGCCGTCGGTCCGGAATTGGCGCAGGAAGCCGGGTAGGAAGCTCGGCAACTCCCAGGCCCAGGTGTTCATGGCCACGAGCGCCCGGAACCGCTCGGGCTGGCGCAGGGCGGCGCCCAGGCCGATCGGCCCGCCCCAGTCGTGCATGACGAGCGTGACGTCGTGCAGATCGAGCCGCTCGATCAGAGCCAGCGCGTTGTCGAGGTGGCCGGCGAACACGTAGCGGCGGAGCTCCGGAGGCTTGTCGGAGCGGCCAAAGCCCATGTGGTCGAACGCGATGCAGCGGTGGCCGCGCTCGGCC
Organism: uncultured Thermoleophilaceae bacterium; assembly: GCA_963848495.1. Taxonomy (GTDB): domain Bacteria; phylum Actinomycetota; class Thermoleophilia; order Solirubrobacterales; family Thermoleophilaceae; genus JAICJR01. Next base: position 1,805,332 of record CAWKDV010000004.1, on the reverse strand, counting down.
AGCAGCGCGATCGGGCGGCGGTACATGTAGCTCCAGGTGGGGTTGCCGTGGAGCATCAGGAGCGGCGGCGCGTCGCGCGGGCCCTCGTCGACGTAGTGCAGTCGCACGTCGCCCACCTGCTGGTAGTGGGCCTCGAACGGGAACGTCCCGGCGAAGTCCCCGGACAGATCAAACGCCATCCCGCGCTGGTTGTACCAGCCGCGGCGGCGTTCGGGTAGCCTCCCGGGCCGCCGTGTCAGAAGTCGCACAGACAGCCGAGAAGACGCAGGTCCACGGCGGGCGCATCGTCGCCCAGCGGCTGGCCGCGCACGGGGTCAAGAAGCTGTTCACGCTCTCGGGCGGGCACCTCTTCTCGATCTACGACGGCTGCCGTGAGGAGGGCATCGACCTGGTCGACACGCGCCACGAGCAGGCGGCCGCGTTCGCCGCCGAGGGCTGGGCCAAGGTCACTCGCGAGCCTGGCGTGTGCGCGCTCACGGCTGGCCCGGGAGTCACCAACGGCATGAGCGCGATGGCCGGCTCCCTGATGAACAACTCGCCGATCGTCGTGCTCGGCGGGCGCGCCCCGGCGATGCGCTGGGGGCAGGGCTCGCTCCAGGAGATCGACCACGTGCCGTTCGTCGCGCCGGTGACCAAGAGCGCGCGCACCGCGGGCACCACCGCGGAGATCGCCGGCCTGGTCGACGAGGCGCTGCGCGCTTCGCTGGAGCCGCCCAGCGGGCCCACCTTCATCGACTTCCCGCTCGACCAGGTGTTCATGGAGGCCGAGCCGCCCGAGGCGGGCCCGGCGTCCTTCCCGGACATCCCGGCGCTGCCGGCCGCCGACGGTGACGCGATCGAGCGCGCCGCCGAGCTGCTGCGCTCGGCCGAGCGCCCGGCGATCATGGCCGGCACCGGCCTCTACTGGGGCCACGGCGAGCACGCGCTTCAGCGCCTCTGCGAGGAGCTGCGCATCCCGGTGTTCCTCAACGGCCTTGCGCGCGGCTGCGTGCCGCCGGACCACGAGTGCTACTTCTCGCGCACGCGGGGCACGGCTTTGAAGGGCGCCGACGTCGCCCTCGTGATCGGCGTGCCGATGGACTTCCGGCTCGGCTTCGGCGGCTCGTTCGGCGAGGACACCAGCGTGATCGTGATCGCCACGGCGCCGCCGGCCAACCCTCACCCGCGCGAGGTGGCCGCCGAGCTCTATGGCGGCCTTCCCACGACCCTTGAGGCGCTGCGCCAGGGCGCGGCCGGTGGTCCCGACCGCTCCGGCTGGCTCGCCCAGCTCCGCGAGGTCGAGGACGAGCGCCGTGCCGGCGAGCGGGAGGAGCTGTCCGACTCGCGGGCGCCACTCCACCCGATGCGCGTCTACGGCGAGCTCCAGCAAGTGATCGACCGGGACACGATCGTGATCGGCGACGGCGGGGACTTCGTCTCCTACGCCGGCCGCGTGATCGAGACCCACCAGCCGGGCTGCTGGATGGACCCGGGCCCGTACGGTTGCCTCGGCTCCGGGCCGGGCTACGCCATAGCCGCGGCTGTCGCGCGCCCGGACCAGCGCACGCTGCTCCTGGTCGGCGACGGCGCCTTCGGCTTCTCCGGGCTCGAGTTCGACACGATGGTCCGCCACAACCTGCCGGTCGTCGCCGTGATGGGCAACAACGGCATCTGGGGGCTCGAGAAGCACCCGATGGAGTTCCTCTACGGCTACTCGGTCGCGGCGGAGCTGCAGCCGGGCCTGCGCTACGACAAGGTCGTCGAGGACCTCGGCGGCCACGGCGAGTTCGTCGAGCGCCCCGAGGACCTGCGCCCGGCGCTCGACCGCGCGTTCAGCTCCGGCAAGCCGGCGCTCGTGAACGTGCTCACGGACCCTTCGGTGGCCTACCCCCGGAAGGCCAACCTGGCCTAGTGGCCTACTTCCTGGTCGAGCAGGCGACCGGGCCGGACTGGGATGCCTCGCGGGGCGCCCGCGAGCAGAAGCAGTGGGATGAGCACGCGGCCTTCATGGACGGGCTCGTCGACGACGGGTTGATCCTCCTCGGCGGACCGTTCGAGGGCGGCGGCGCGCTCCACATCGTCGCGGCGGGCAGCGAGGAGGAGGTCCGTGCCCGCTTCGGGGAAGACCCCTGGGCGGGCACGATCCTCCGGCTCCACAGCGTCAGGCCGTGGCAGGTGTGGCTGCGCGGCGCCGTGGCGCCCTAGAGCTGCAGCCGGATCGCGTCGCCGACGTACTGCATCAGCTCGGCGTCCACCGCTCCGCGGCTCGCACGCTCCGGGCCCTCCTCCTGGTACATCGTCTTCAGGCCCTCGAGGATCGCGGGGTCGCCGCCCGTGAACATGTCCATCAGCTCCCGCCACCTCCTGGCGATCTGCTGCATGCGCGGGTCGGCGGGGTCGGTGCCCTTCTCGCGCTCGGCCTTGGCCGCCGCGATCAGGTCGTCCCAGTCGCGGTGGAACTGCTGGTGCTCCTCCTCGCTGAACGACCTCCTCCGCTCGTCGAGCTGCTGGAGCTGTTCCGGCGTGTAGTACTTGTCGAGCATCGTCATGGCCTCTATCGCCTCCATGTAGTCCTGTCCCGACGCGCTCTCGGCGTCGTCGAGGATGTGTGTGAGGAGCGCATGGAGCCGGCGCTGGCGCACGAGGTCCTGCTCGATCCGCTCGAGGTGGCGCGCGAGCGTGGCCCGCGCGTCGCCCTCGATCGCGTCAGGGATCTCGCCGAGCGGGATGCCCAGGTCGCGCAGGGCGCGGATCTCGTAGAGCCTGCGAACGTCGTCCTCGCCATAGAGCCGGTAGCCCGCTTGCGTGCGCTCCGACGGCCGGAGCAACCCGATCTCGTCGTAGTGGTGAAGCGTCCGCACGGTGAGCCCGGTGGCCGCGGCAAGGTCGCCAATCTTCCAGAGCTTCTCGTCGTACATGGGACCGTTGTACGGCCTCACGTTACGTGAGGGTCAAGGGCTGCAGATCGCAGATCGCAGATCGCGAAAAAAAGAACCGCCGGCTCGAGAGCCGGCGGTTCAAAGTGGCCCCATCAGGACGGGCAGGGGTACGTGCCATGAAAGGGCCTCAGCGGTTCGAGCGGCGGGAGGCGCCGATACGATGCGGCTTCGCCCGAACCTATGTGCCGAGCGGAAGGTCAGGTACCGAGGCACGCTGACCCGACCCGGCTCGGGCAGTATAACCACAGCGTGGTATATCTGGCAAGCTAGAACATGCGTTGAGCGTGCTCCAAAGCGTCCAACTCAACCTGCCGCTTTGACTGCCGCGCCGTAGAGGATGTCGTGCTCGCCGACCTGGATCGAGGCGAGCCCGAAGGAGCGCATCGTCTCGACCATTATGATCGTCCCGGCGACGATCGTCGGCGCCCGCTCCGGGTGCAGCCCGGTCACCTGCCGGCGCTCGCTCTCGGGCAGCTCGGCGAGCAGCCGCGCGATGCGCTCGCAGGTCTCGATGCTCACGCGATAGCCGTGCACGCGCGCGGGGTCGTAGGGATCGAGCTGCTGGTCGATCGCCGCGACCGACGTCGGCGTTCCCGCCACGGCCACCCCGTCCGCGACCCTGCGCCGCACGTCCGCAGGCACCGCGCCGTCGACGGTCGCCCGGATCTCCTCGCGTGCCGCCTCGAGCTCGTCGGCAGTCGGCGGGTCGCTGTGCAGGTGGCGCTCGGTCTGGCGCACGGAGCCAGCCTGCGTCGAGACGTGGAAGCTCGGTCCCTCTCCCGGTCGCCCGATCACGAACTCGGTGCTGCCGCCGCCGATATCGAGCACGAGCAGCGGCTCGCCGCCCGGGTCGCGCTCGAGCGTGGCGCCCGTGAACGTGAGCTGCGCCTCCTCGTCGCCGGTGATGACGTGGACGTCCAGCCCGAAGCGCTCGCGCAGGGTCTCGGCGAACTCCTCGCCGTTGGCTGCGTCGCGCACGGCGCTCGTCGCTACCGCCAGCGATCGTTCGGCACCAAGCTCGTCGATCGCCTGCCTGTAGCCGGCCACGACCTCGAACACCCGCTCCATCGCACGATCGAGCAGCCGCCCGGCGGAGTCGACGCCCTCGCCGAGGCGCGTGATCGCATTGCGCCGGTCGACTTCCTCGACTCGGCGGTCGGCCACGTCCGCCACGAGCAGCCGCGTGGTGTTCGTGCCGAGGTCCACGACGGCGACGCGCATTGAGGCGCGCATCCTATGACGAGATGTAGGCTGCCTGGATGCGACGGCTGATGGGCGCCGCGGTGAGGCGGCAGACGGCGAAGGCTCCCGAGGACGCGAGCGCGCTCTCGGAGCTCACCGTCAAGGACCTCGACGGTCGGGACGTGGAGCTCGGCTCCTTCTGGGCGGACGGGCCGGCGGTGCTCGTCTTCCTGCGCCATTACGGCTGAACGTTCTGCCGAGCCCACGCGGTGCAGTTGCACCGCGACCGCGACAAGTTCGAGGCCGCCGGCGCTCGCCTCGTTGTCATCGGCCAGGGCACGCCCGACCAGGCGCGCCACTTCCTCGAGTCCCACAAGCTCGACATCCCGATCTACGTCGACAAGGGCCGCGAGAGCTACAAGGCGGCCGGCACCAAGGTGGCGACGTTCGACGAGCTGCTCGGCCCGCGGGTCGTGGCCAAGGGCGCCGTGGAGTCCGCGCGCAACGGCGTGCGCCAGGGTCGCACGGTCGGTCACCCGGCCCAACTGGGCGGCGTGCTCGTCGTCGTTCCGGGCGACGAGATCGTCTACTCGCACCTGGCCGACGACGCCGGCGACAACCCTCCGAACAAAGAGGTTCTCGCCGCCGTGAAGGCCGCCGCTCGGGCTTGACGCTCCCGTTCAGCACCGCTACATTCGATGGTCGCGCCGCGGGGTGGAGCAGTCAGGTAGCTCGTCGGGCTCATAACCCGAAGGTCGCGGGTTCGAATCCCGCCCCCGCTACTCAGGCTAGTTACCAGAATGCGTGCCAGAAATATGCGCCTGGTGAGAGCCGACAAGCACTGAGGCCGCCCGCGAGGGCGGCCTCGGTTGTTCTCACCGCCGGCGCTCGTTGCGGCGCCGGCACGGACCACCGGGCGAGGCCACCCCGTATCTACGCGACCGGCAACCGGTCGTCGGGCAAGCTGGTCGTCTCCACGTGGTCGTCTTGCTCACATGACGTGACTCAGCCGTGCGCCGTCGGCAGCGTGGCCGCGATCTTGGTCTCCGCGTCCACCCACCCGACTCCCTTCGTCTTTGCCGGGACCGATGTCCGAATGGGGGAGTCACGACCTTCGAGAAGCTGGACAAGGCCGGCCGGATGGACCTGCGTTACGGAGGGGTCTACTGCTACCGGTCGAGAGACATCCATGCCTGTCCCTCGAATCTGTTCGTGAATCGAGGGCTCCTGCCGCTCGGAAGAGTGACGTTGCTCGACCTCGAGCTTTCCGGGGGGAATCTACGGAGACCAACCGGTAGTCCCCCGCCTGCGCGCTGGGCAGCGTTTCGCCGAAGCATGTCTTACGGTGCTCAAACGTGCGGACAGTGCCTCCACTATGGAATTCCTGCACACCGACAAGCTGACCTGGCTGTCGCGGGCGCTCAGCCTCACCGGCCTGCTCATCTCAACCTATCTGGCGGTGACCTACCTGAAGAACTCGTCGCCGGTGTGCCCGGCGCACGCCGGAGGCTGTGAGGTGGTGGCCCACTCGCGCTACGCGCGGCCGGGCGGGATCCCGCTGCCGCTGTTCGGGATGGCGGGCTACCTGCTCTTGTTCGTCACCGCCTGCATGCCCGGCCAGCGCGCCCGCACCTGGGGCATGATGCTGACCGTCGGCGCCATCGGCATCTCGCTGACGCTCACTTACTTCGAGCTAAACGTGATCCACGCGGTCTGCTGGTGGTGCGTCTCCTCCGCCACCTGCGCCTTCTTCCACGTGGTCGTCAACTCGGCGCGCTACGTCCGCGGCGATCCCCAGCTCGCGCCGCGACCGCTGCCGATCGAAGGCTGACTGGCGCGCCTACCGGCGTGCTCGGCGACGAGGCCCCCGCCCTCGACCTCGGAGCTTAGCTGGCCACTGGGCAACCAGAGGGCAACGCACGCCACGGATCGGAGACGAACACGGTGGAGGCCGAACCAGCTGGAATGGCGGCGTAGAGCCAATTCGACGCATTCCACCGCACGGCGGCGAACCGCCCGAGAGGGCTCATAACCCGAAGGTCGCGGGTTCGAATCCCGCCCTTGCTATGACCGAAGCCCGCTCTCCAGAGCGGGCTTCGGCCGTTCTTTGGCCGACAGCTACTCCTCGCTGATCGCTGATCGGGTCGCAGCTCGCAGGAGCCGCCACTGCTTGTGCGGTTGCGCCGTTCCGCGTGCGCGCGTGAACAAGCTGGTGTGCGGGACCAGTGTGTACGTATCATTTCACGGTCCAGCGGTGCTGAGCGACCGAGGGAGGAGGAGAAGCAGAGGAAGGCGTTTTCGAATCGTGTCTCGCCGATCTGGGGGCGGCTGCGGCGGGTGGACCATGACGGTGCCGCGCGGCGCGCCCAGCTCGGCCTTCTGGTGGAGGTTGAGATGGGAGCGGGTGAAAGCAGGTTCAGGTCCGCGGAGGTGCGAGAGAGTGGCGCTTCCGAAGCGCAGATAGCGGTTCACTGGCGTGAGGAGGAGTACTTCGAGCCGCCGGCCTCCTTCGTCGCCCAGGCGAACGCATCCGACCCGGCGATCTTCGAGCGCTTCAGCGAGGAGCACTTCCCCGAGTGCTTCAGGGAGTACGCGGAAATGCTCGACTGGGACGCCGAGTGGCACACGACGCTCGACACCAGCAGTCCACCCTTCTGGAAGTGGTTTGTCGGCGGCCGCCTGAACGCCTCTGTGAACTGCGTGGACCGGCACCTGGCGACTCGGGGGAGCAAGCCGGCGTTGATCTGGGTGCCCGAGCCCGAGGAAGAGCAGACACAGGAGATCACGTACGCGACTCTCCATCGACGGGTAAACGAGTTCGCGTCGCTCTTGCGCGAGTTCTGTGGCGTGAGGACCGGTGACCGGGTCACCTTCCACCTGCCGATGGTCCCCGAGCTGCCCATCGCGATGCTCGCATGCGCTCGCCTCGGGGTGATCCACTCGGAGGTGTTCGGCGGCTTCAGCGGCGCCGCCTGCGGTCACCGGATCGCCGACTCCGGCAGCCGGATCCTCGTGACGATGGACGCTTACTACCGCAACGGCGAGTTGATCGACCACAAGGCGAAGGCCGATGACGCGCTCGCGGTCGCGCGTGAGCAGGGAGCCGAGGTCGACAAGGTGCTGGTATGGCGCCGGCACCCGGGCGAATACGGCTCTCAGAGTCCGATGGTCGAGGGACGCGACTTCTTCGTCGACGAGCTGTCCGCCGAACACGAGGGCCAGACGGTCGAGCCGGTCTCGATGCCCGCCGAGGCGCCGCTGTTCCTCATGTATACGAGCGGCACGACCGGTCAGCCGAAGGGCTGCGAACACAGCACCGGTGGCTACCTGGCCTATGTGACCGGCACGTCCAGGTACTACCAGGACATCCACCCCGACGACGTCTACTGGTGCCTGGCCGACATCGGCTGGATCACCGGCCATTCCTACATCGTCTACGGGCCACTGTCGCTCGGCACGACCAGCGTCATGTACGAGGGCGTCCCGACCTTCCCGGATTCGGGTCGCCCCTGGCGCATCGCGGAGCGTCTGGGGGTGAACATCTTCCATACCGCGCCGACGACGATCCGCATGCTTCGCAAGCTCGGCCCGGAGGAGCCCACGAAGTACGACTACCACTTCAAGCACATGACGACCGTCGGCGAGCCGATCGAGCCCGACGTCTGGCGCTGGTACTACAACTTCGTCGGCAAGGGCAGCGTGGCGATCGTCGACACCTGGTGGCAAACCGAGAACGGCGGCTTCCTCGGAAGCACTCTTCCGGCGCTGCAGCCGATGAAGCCCGGCAGCTGCGGGCCGGGGGTGCTCGGCATCTATCCCGTGATCTACGACGAGGAGGGCCAGATCGTTGAGGCGGGCAGCGGAAACGCCGGCAACATCTGCATCCGCAACCCCTGGCCCGGCATCTTCCAGGGCATCTGGGGGCAGCCGGAGCGCTTCGTCGACACCTACTACAGGAAGTACTGCCGCAATCGCGACAGCAAGGACTGGCGCGACTGGCCCTACTTCGCAGGGGACGGTGCCGTGCAGGCTGCCGACGGCTACTTCCGGATCCTCGGCCGGGTCGACGATGTGATCAACGTGGCAGGGCACCGGCTCGGCACGAAGGAGCTCGAATCCGCGGCCATCACAGTCAACGAGATTGCCGAGGCCGCCGCGGTGCCTGTCATCGACGAAATGCGCGGGCGCGCGGTGGAGATGTACGTCGCGCTCAAGCCTGGCTATACGGCGAGCCCAGAGATTGCTGACAAGGTCGCGATGGCGATCGAAACCGAGATCGGCAAGATCGCTCGTCCCAAGCACGTGTGGCTCGTCACCGACATGCCGAAGACCCGCTCCGGCAAGATCATGCGGAGGGTGATCGCCAGCATCTCCAACTTCGCCGACGTCGGCGACGTGACCACGCTCGCGAACCCCGAGATAGTCGACGACATACGCCACCACGTGCAGAGCGAGAAGGTTGCCCGGGGCGAGGCGCCACGCGAGCTCTCGCAACAGGAGCAGAAGGAGATAGCCGCGTTCGGTCAGGCCGAGTAGCGCTCGGGCACAAGGCCGGCATTCGCGCTGAACTCCAACAGCGCAGCGCCCACCTCCGCGTAGCGGCCGAAGCCGTTCACGTCTTCGTGCTCCAAGGCGTCCAAGCACACTTGGTCGGTCAAGCCGACGGCCTCACGGACAAGCTGGGGCAGCAGCGGCACCGAAGCATGCTCGACCTCGTGTCGCAGCTCATCGACCTTACGCCCCCAGCGGTCGGAAACCGGTCGCAGGTCTCCGAGCAACGAGGAAAGCTCCCCAACGATGTACTGCTGCGTCACTTTAACGGCCAGACGGGGCATGAAGCGTACCGCTGTCGATCTCGGTGGCAAGCCGCGCCCGTGCCAATACCCGGCCGTACGAGTCTTGGCGGGTTTCCAGGCTAGTCCGGCACTTGCGCGTCGGCTTGACCAGGTGTAGACGGAGAGGCCCCCATAACCCAGGAGGGGTCAGCATGGCTCGCAGCATCAGCATCCGCAGCATTACCGCCAGTCGCCAGGCAACCGGCGCCGCGCTCACCGGTGCGAGCGCCACTGGGGCGATGGCCGTGGGCGCGCCCCTAGTCGGACCGTCGGCGATGGGACCGCTTGCGATCGGCGCGTCGGCAATCGGTGCGCTGGCTATCGGACGAACCGCGATCGCCAATGCGGTCATCCGCAAACTCCGTGCTGAGGAGGTCGAAATCGGCTCGCTGAAGGTGCGCGAGCTGGAAGTCGCCGGGCAGCGTGGGCCGCCACGCCGTCAGTTTCAGCGGAGACGTAGTTCCCGCGCTGCCCTTCGCGCGTCGCGCTGCGTCTACTGCCACCTGCTCGAAGGCGACGAGGCACCCGCGCTCGACCTCGGAGCCGAGCTGCCAGCTGGGCAACTTGAGGGCAACGCACGCCGCGGATCGGAGACGAACAGGGTGGATGCCGAACTAGCCGCGGTAGCGGCGTAGAGCGGATTCGACGCACTCCACCGGACAGGGACGAACTGCCCGAGAGGGCTCATAACCCGAAGGTCGCGGGTTCGAATCCCGCCCCCGCTATGACCGAGGCCCGCTCCCCGAGCGGGCTTCGGCGTTGATGGAGCCTTTCAGCAGCGATCCGGCTGCGCGGTCAGGTGCGTTTCGCAGCGATCACCTGAGCGATCGCGTCAGCCTCCTCCTGCGACATGTTGGGGGCCGAATCCCCATCGCTTCCAGACGACTTGTTGGTCGCCTCGATCGCTTGCCGCAGCGCGATGGCTAGCGCCGGGCCCTCGCTCGCCTCGACGCCCTCCAAAACGATCCGGTCTCCCCGGACGATCTCGTTTAGTCGCAGGTGCCCCACGGCGGCGTGGCCGACAAGCTCGTTGCCCAAGCGGGCGGTCAGGGCGCGCGACCAACGGCTGCTCGGGCAGCCCGACAGCCGCACGCACACGCGCAGACCGACGGCGCCCGCTGGCAACGGCTCTCCACCGATCTCGACGATCTCGTAGTCCTCGGACATGCTCTCCTCCTAAGTCGGACGTTCCAGTCCTACGTGCTGGCTGCCATCAGCTGTCGGTCGCAGCGGTGATAGCGACTCGACCTCCCTGATGCCGGGCTTGGAGACAGACGGCCGGCTGCGCTTGCCGGCAGCCAAGCGGGTCCATCCTGTCTCCTTCCCCGGGCGGTGGCCTGCCACACCAAACATGGCACGGCTTCACTCTCGACGCTCGCCGGGCGCGCCCTCGCGGCTACTTGCCTTTGCCGCGATCTCCCGGATCGTTTCGTCCGACAACACGCCGGCGCAGCCATCGTCGGCGAGGGCTGCCTTAAGGTTGTCCGAGTCGCGGTCGCTCAGCGCGTCTCGCCGGCATTCCGCTGCTTTCGGAGACTTCTCGGCGGCGCGGGAGCTGACCGGCGCGGACGTGACCGGGGCGGCGCGGGAGCTGACCGCGGCGGACCGGGCGGGCGCGGAGGTCGGCTCGGAAGCGGCCTGTCCAGCCTTGCTCCCCAGCTGCGTCGCGCCGACGCCGACGACCATGCCCAGTACCAGGGCTGCGGCGACGATCAGCACGGTCGAAGTGATCTTCACGGCTCCGATGCTCGCCGCGTCCGGGCCTATGTTCCACAGTTCGTCCCGATCAATCGATACCGCTGGCGTGTGAGGGACCGGCGGCCGCGACCCCGCACTGCTCGGCCAGCTGCTGGATCCGGCTGTTGACCTTGCCGCAGGGGACGAAGAAGGGCTTCTTCAAACACTGGATCCGGAGCGTCTCTCCGTCGAGCTCCCACTTCAGGGTGAAGCCGTGGCTCGCCGCCTTTCCGCGCGGGGCGTCGATGTGGATGCCGTATGAGCGGCCGACCGCCTCCTTGACGCTCTCCCACTCGGCATCGCCAACGCCGGAGTAGGTCAACTGTTCGCACGCCACAGAACGGCTCACTCTGTCACAGCAGGCTGAGGCCCGCTCCCGAGAGCGGGCCTCAGCGGTTTCCTCGGGGCAGCCGAGGAGGTCAGGATGTCGCGGCCGAGCGGCCGGGATCGACGCTCGGGCTGCGGCGGCGGAAGGCGATGGCACCGCCGGTTGCGACGGCGATCAGGGCGATGGCGCCGCCCGCGCCCGCTCCGGCGTCGCTCCAGGAGAAGCCGCCGTCGTCGTGCTTGACGATCGTGGTCGGGGTCGACGACGGGACGCTTACGGCGCCGACGCCGATGCCGTCCGACGGGCAGTAGCCGCCGGTGACGGAGTCGCGGCTGTAGTCCTTGGTGCAGGGCGCCACAGCGGCAGAGCCGTGGCTGGTCGGCCCGCCCGCGGGACTCGCGAGTGCGCTCGTCGGAGCGATCGTGGCGGCGGCGGCGGTGATCAGGGCCAGGTGACGGGGCTTGATCCTCATTTTGCTCTCCTCTGGTGGTGGGTGGGGGATCGCTGCGCATCCTCCGAGGTGTCCCTACCGGCCGGCTTCCGAACGGCTACCGTGCGCCTCGGTGACCGAGTTCTGCATCCTCGGACCGCTCGAGGCCCGCCGGGACGGCAGCGAGATCACACTCGGCGGCCGCAACCAGAGAGCGGTGCTCGCGCTGCTGCTCCTCCACGCGAACCAGGTCGTGTCGATCGAGCGGCTGGCCGAGGACCTCTACGCCGGCGACACGCCGGTGACGGCCGTGACCCAGGTGCACCGGCAGGTGTCGGAGCTGCGGCGGGCGCTCGGTGAGGACGCCTCGCTGATCGAGACCCGGCCGCCCGGCTATCTGATCCGGCTCGCGCCTGGTGCGCTCGACCTCCACCGCTTCGAGACGCTGACCACGGAGGCCGCGACGCAGATGGACTCCGGTGACGCGCGCGCCGCCGCGGAGTCGTTGCGCGAGGCACTCGCCCTCTGGCGCGGGCCCGCGCTGGCCGACCTCGCGTACGAGTCGTTTGCGCAGGGGCCGGTCGCGCGGCTCGAGGAGCTGCGACTGGCCGCCGTGGAGGCGCAGCTCGAGGCCGAGCTGGCACTCGGCCGCCACACGGGTGCCATACCCGCGCTGCGCGAGCTCGCGGCCGAGCACCCGCTGCGCGAGCACCTGCGCGAACTGCTGATGGTCGCGCTCTACCGCGCCGGCCGGCAGGTGGAGGCGCTCGACGTCTACCGCACGACTCGCAACGAGCTCGTGGAGACCTTCGGGGTCGAGCCCGGGCCGGGCCTGCAGCGGCTCGAGCAGGCGATCCTCCGCCACGACCCGGAGCTCACCCCGCCGCGCCCCGGGGCCGTCGCGAGCGCGGCACTGCTGCTGGTCGGGCGCGACCCCGCCCGGCTGCCGGGGCAGCTCGCGGTGGCCGAGCCGCTCGCCCGCCGCCCGCCGCGCGAGCTGATCGTGGCGCTGCTCGTGGCGGACGAGGAGCGCCTCGCGGAGGCAACGGCGGCGCTCTCGTCACTGGACGCCGGGCCAGCCGTGCGCACCGCCGCCTTCGTGAGCTCGCGCGGCGGAAACGACGTGCTGCACCTCGCCGGCTCGAACGACGTGAACCTGCTGCTGCTGGCCGCGCCGCCCGACCTCGGCGACTCGGCGACGCTGCCCGCCGAGATGGCGGACGTGCTCGAGAGGAGCCCCGCCGACGTGGCGCTGCTGTTCGCGCCGGAGGAGGCGCCGCCCGCGGGCGGCGGCGTGCTGGTGCCGTTCGGCGGCGGAGAGCACGACTGGGCCGCCGTGGAGCTCGGCGCCTGGCTGGCGGCGGCCACCGGCGAGCCGCTGCGGCTCGCAGGAGCGCGGTCCGACCCGCGGCAGGCCGGGCGCGACGCGAGCCGCCTGCTGGCCGACGCGTCGCTCGCCGTCCAGCGGCTGGTGGGCGTGGCGGCGGAGCCGGCTCTCGTGGAGGCGACGGCGGACGGCCTCGCCGAAGCGGCCGCCGGCGCGGGAGCGGTGGTGGTCGGGCTCTCGCAGCGCTGGCGGCGCGAGGGGCTGGGCGAGGCCCGGCGAGCGCTGCTGCGCGACCCCTCCTGTCCGGTGCTCGTGGTGCATCGCGGCATCCGCCCGAGCGGCATTGCGCCGCGCGACAGCGCCACCCGCTTCACCTGGTCCCTGGCAGGCGGCTAGCTGCCCCGGAGGCAGAGCGCTGCCAGGTCCACCACGTGGTAGGCGCCCTGGATCAGGCGACAGCCGATCCGGCTCGACATGAACTCGGGCTGCGTGAACGCGCCGTACACCGCGTAGGGAACCGGGCCGCGCAGCAGGTCGTCCTCGAGCTTGGCGTAGGCGGCGAGTCGTTCCGCTCCGCCGAGCTTCCGGATCTGATCCAGCCTCGCAGTGAGCCGCGGGTCGGCATACGTCCGCGGCTGTGAGGCCGGCCCGAACGGGTAGTTGCGACCCACCGTGGTCTCGAGGAACGGCTGCGGGTCGAGCTCCGCCGACGCGTGCGTGAAGAGCAGGATGTCGGAGCGCTCGGCCTTGGGGTCGAGGCCCCGCAGGCAGCCGAACGACTGCACTATCGAGACGTCGATACGGAGCGGCTTCAGGTTCGAGCGAATCAGCTGCGCGATGCGGAGGTTGGCCGGGTCGCCGCAGAAGTAGACGCTGGCGTGCCGTGTACGGCCCGGCGGCGCCAGCCTGAGCGCCGCCTTGAGGTCCGGTCCTCCCAACGGGTACACGGACCCGCTCTGCGCCGTCGGCACGGCGGGCGGCACGTAGCGGTCGGTGGGCGCCTCGTGGAAGACCGCCGCCAGCGCCTTCCTGTCGAGCGCGTAGCTCACGGCGCGCCGCCGCCGCGGGTCGCTGAACAGCGGGCGGTGGGTGTTGAACGCGATCAGATCGATGCCTGGCGCGGGCCCCGCGTGGTAGCGCGGCGAGCCCTCGCGGCGCGCGGCGGCGGCGTCGTTGCCGAACCGGCGGTCGAGTGCTCCGCCAGGGGCCAGAGGGCCATTCGAGTCGAAGTCAAAGGTGACGAGGTCGACCTGCCCGGCTCCCGCCAGCGCCACCGCGCGGGCTGTCTGTACGCCGTTCAGGTAGACGATCCGCGCCGGGCGGCGTGGACGCGGGCCTCGGTAGTTGGGGTTACGGTCGAGCACGGTCTCGCTCGCAGTCTGCGAGCGGATGTAGTAGGGGCCGGCCGAGGCGATCGGGCCGGGCGTGGAGCCGGGGTCCGGCGTCTTCGCGGGCGCCGCGCAGAACATCGGCATCGCCAGGCGCGAGAGCAGATCGCCCGCCGGTCGAGTCAGCGTGATCGAGAGGCGGTCGCCGTCGGCCGAGATCCCGCTGACGTGCGGCGCCCGCCCGGCGTTGAAGCTCTTTGCGCCCACTATGTCCCCCACGACATGGAGACCGCTGGGGTCGGGTCCCACCTTGGGGGACAGCGCGCGCTCGATCTCATGCCTGAACGACTCGGCACTGACCGTTTCCGTGGACGGCGGCGAGAAGCGCAGCCCCGGCCGGATGCGGAAGCTGTAGGTGCGCCGGTCGGCCGAGATCGTAGGGAACGCCACGGCGGCCTCCGGGCGCAGCGTGGCGCCCGCCGTGCCGGTCGCATCCGGGTAGTTCACGAGCTTGAGGCAGGTGCTGTACAGGAGCTGGCTGGCGGTCGGGAATGGCCCGTAGGCGGGATCGAGCTGCATGCCCTCATCCGGGATCGACACCCGCACGACGGGTCCCTTCGCCGCTCCGAGTGCCGGCGGCGCTGGGTCCGACACCGTCCAGAGCAGGCCGTCGTGGAAGCCGGCGAGATAGGGCTCGCCGGTGACCGCGAGGACTTTGCGCGCGCCGGAGCCGGTGTCGATGCGGGTGAGCGTGCGGCTCCGGGATCCCGCGGCCCAGACCGCCCCCGGCGCCACCGCGAGGCTCGAGGGTCCACCGCCCGCGGGAACGGTCTGCTCGACGCTCGCATCGTCCTCGTTGAGGCGGAATGCGACGTCGTCCGGGGTGACCGTGGCCCATACGGAGCCGCCGGCCACGGCCAGGGCACTGATCCAGCCGTGGAGCGTGACGCGGGCCGCGATGCGGTCGGCGGCCGGGTCGATCTTCTCCACGAGGCCGTTCTCGCTGCTCGTCGCCCAGAGCGCGCCATCGGCGAACGCGAGCAGCGTGGCCGAGACCGGCAGTGGGAAGCGGTGCTGCACCCGGCCGCTGCCGGCGTCCACGCGCACGACCTCGGGCCCCCTTGCGAGCCAGACCGACCCCGCACCGACGGCGATCCCGGTGGGGTCCGACACCTGGAGGCCCTGCGTCTGCACCTGCCAGCTCCCGGAGACCTTGCGCGTGCGCGGCGTCGACCCGGACCAGCCCCGGCGCCGCCCTTCTCGGTGACGAACACCGAGCCGCCGCTGGCGGCCACCCCGCCCGGCGCGAATGGCAGGCCGACGCTGCCGACCTGTTTTCGCCTTGCGACGTCAACCTGCGCAAGCCGCTGCGCACCCCCCAACAGCGCCCACGCCGAGCGCCCGCCGAAGGTCAGGTCGGCGGGGCGCTCGGGCAGCGAGACGAAGCCGGCCACGCGAGCCCGCTGCGGATCCACGAGCGTGACGCCCGAGCCGCCCGTCGCCAGCCGCGGGCCCGCCGGCTTGGGGCTCGATCCCGCCGCCGCCCGCCAGCAGCGCGACGGCGGCCACGGCGCCGCCCGCCACGAGGCCGGCCAGTGCCACCGCGGCACCCAGCCGCCGCCGCCTGATTCGCTCGCCGGCCAGCGCCCTGCGCGCCGTGGCCACGAGTTCCGTGCAGCTCCCGAAGCGGTCGCCCGGCTCCTTCGCCATGGCCGTGCGGACGACGTCGTCGAAGCCCTCGGGGAGGTCCGCGCGTACGTCGGTGGGGCGCGGCGGGCGCTCGTTGAGGTGGGCGTAGACCACGGCCAGCTCGCTGTCGCGGTCGAACGGGGGCGCACCCGCGAGGCACTCGTAGAGGACGCAGCCAAGCGAGTAGACGTCCGCGCGGCCGTCGAGCTCGTCGCCGCGGATCTGCTCCGGCGACACGTAGGCGATCGTCCCCACGAAGGCCTGGTCACGGGTGAGGCTGCTGGCGGAGGTGGCGTGCTTGGCCAGTCCGAAGTCGCCGAGGTAGGCGTGACCCTCGTGGTCCACGAGGATGTTCGCCGGCTTCACGTCGCGGTGCACGAGACCGTGCTCGTGCGCCTCGTCGAGGGCGCTCGCCACCTGGTCGAGCAGGCGCAGCGCGCGCTCGGCGTCGAGTGGCCCCTCGGCGGCCAGCAGCGCGCGCAGGTCCGACCCCTCCACGTAGCGCATCGCCAGGTACAGCGCCGCATCCGTCTCGCCGAAGTCGAGGATGGGCACGACGTTGGGATGGTCGAGGCTCGCCGCGATGCGCGACTCGGTGAGCAGCCGGCGCCGGAAGCGCTCGTCGCGCGCGAGCTCCGGGTCGAGCACCTTGAGCGCCACGCGCTCGCCAGTGGCCTCCGCCTCGGCTAGGTACACGGCGCCCGTCGCTCCTTCGCCGAGCAGGGAGATGAGCCGGTACCCGGCCACCTGCGAGCCGATCGGGAGCTTGCCCGCTGCCATCCCTTGGCGAGCCTAACTGAGGCACGTCCGGTAGCAGGCGGGTAGCAGTCCGGTAGCGGCCGCGCGGACGATGCGGCGATCCCGAAAGGAGCAGCCATGCCGAGAGTCCGCTCGACCTGCCCATTGCTTGCGATCGCCGTGCTGGCCTTCGCCGGCGCGCCCGCCTCGGCCGCCACGCCCGGCATTGGCATCGTCCTGGACGAGTTCTTCCTGGAGGCGGGCTCCCATGAGAACGCGGTGGCCGGCAACTCCGTGACGGCCACGGGCTTCGACGCTAGTTCGTGGGAGACGCCTCGAGCGGCAACCGCTTCGAGGGCAACTTCGCCGCTCGCAGCCGCATGAACGGCCTCAGGCTGACCTCGCCCGGCAACCGCATGTCATCCAACGCGGCGGCCTTCAATCGGCGGCGCGGGATCGAGGCGGTGGGCGGGACGCTCGACGGCGGCGGGAACCGCGCGTTCGGCAACGGGCTCTCGCCCCAGTGCACCGGCGTCGCGTGCGGCTGAGCGAGCACGGCGCGGCGTGGCTATGACCGAAGCCCGCTCAGCCGAGCGGGCTTCGGCCGTGACCGTCAGAGCTCGGCGGCCTCGCCGGGCTCGTCGTCCACGACGGTGTCGGCCTGGCGGTCGTCCTCAGAGGCCGCCGCGAGCTTCCTTGCGGCCTTCTTGGCCTGCTTCTCGAGTCGCCGCTCGCGCAGCTTGGCCTCGCGGAAGCGCTTCATCGTTGTGGTCTTCTTGCCGCTAGCGGCCATATCGTCCGTCCTTGCGTCGGGGTTGTTGAGCGCGCCGTAACGCGCCCCGGCTTCGGGCGGGAGGGCCGCCGAGGCGGTCTTCTCGAAGCTGAGGCCGTGGAGCCCCTACAGGGGCTTCACGTTTACGGCCTTCGGCCCCTTGTCGCCGGCTTCCTCGTCGTAGGAGACCTTTGCTCCTTCGCTGAGCGACCTGTAGCCGTCGCCAACGATTCCGCTGTGATGGACGAAGAGATCCTTGCCGGGCTCGTCGGGGGTGACGAAGCCGAAGCCCTTGTCGTCGCTGAACCACTTCACGGTTCCTGTTGCCATGTCCTACTCCTCCGGTGTGTGTGTGCCGCGTACGCGGAGGATGCTGGTTCGAGCAACGACCTACGAGCGCTGTGCACTACTCGCTGACGACTCTGCGCCAGCCTGACCCCTTCAAGCTAGCAGTTTCGCGGCCGCTCGGCACTTCGCTCAGTCCTGAGGGCTTCTTTTGTCGAGCAGTCCGCGGGCGGCGCGCTTGAGGTCGCGGAGGAACTTCGCGTGGCCGGCATCGGTGCGCTGGTTGCCCATGACGCCCTTCTCGCTCTCCCTCTCGCGCTCGCTGCGCTCCGCCGCCGGCTTGTCGCGCTTGGGGATCAGGGCTTGGGCCTCGCGAGCGCGGGCGCCCGCTCGAGGGCAAGCATCCTGGGCATCGTCGCCGTCCGCCCGACGCGCGCCCGCCGAGCGCCGCTCAGGAGGAGATCCGCGCCGGCCCAGCCCGCGAAGCACATGCCGCCGGTCGTGCCCGTCACGGTCATGAGGACTCCGGCTGCGGCGGCCACAGCCACCCCGTGGCTGCCGAGGATCAGCACCGCGGCCGCCGCCCCGAGGCTCGGACCGACCGGCAGCTGAGCGAGCGCCACGACGGCTATCAGCACCGCTATCGCATCGAAGAACGAGGCGTGTGCTCCCACCGCGTTCAGCAGCAGCCAGTTCCGTGCGATCTGCGAGAGCACAGCCAGCAGCACGAAGCCGATCACGCGTCCGCTGCCGCGCTGGCTCCTGAGCACCGCGAGCCCCCGCCAGAGAGCGTGACCGGTGCGAAGGGCGAGCCGGCGGAGGCCGGCTCCCGCGCCCGCCACGGCGGCCATGCCGATCGCCGGCGACCACCACGGTAGGCCGAGAGGCCCGATCAGCGTGAAGGATGCAACCCCCGCGAGCGCCGCCTCCACGGCGACGATCGGGAACTCGGCGGCTATCAGCGTGGACACCTGCGGGCACCGCTGCGTGCCCGAGGAGCGGCGCAGTGCGGCGATCCGCGCGGCCACGCCGAGCTGCCCGCTGAGCACGCTGCCGAGGACCTGCATGCTCGATGCGCGATAGATCAGCCGGCGATCGACGGCGCCGCCCGCCGCCCTGATCGAAAGATGCCAGGCCTCACTGCGCGCGAGCAGCGCGACGACCTGTGCGAGCACCGCGATGGCCAGTACCCAGGGCGTCGCGCGCGACGCCGCGGCGGCGAAGTCGTGGCGGCGCCCGGCGAGGACCAGGATCAGCACCGCTGCGACTGCCAGCGAAGCGACGGCCACCATCGGCGCGCGCCAGCGGGACCTCACGACGGCCTGGACCCCTGGGGCCACAAGCGATCGGAACGGGCGACGAGCGCCTCCTCTGTCACGTCTCCTCTTCGGGCACGCGCCGGAGGATCAAAGGAGACACGAGAACCCCGAGGCGAAACGGCCAACCCCAGTGTACCCCTAAGTTCGCGTAGGATTGGAGGAAGCTCGCTGGGTCCTCCACTTCCTCGGACTCGCGCGCGATCTGCTTCGAGGGAGCGAAAGGGACGGTGCGTATGAGCGACGCCGAGCAACCGGAGGCCGAGCGGCCCAGGCCTCGCGGCGAGGCCGCTTACAAGGCGCATCTCGAGGCGATCGCGCAGAGCAACGACCGCGTGAAGGCGGCCGGCAAGCGCGAGCGGATCGAGCGGGAGCAGCGAGAGGGATCTCAGCGCCGGGCGGAGGAGAGGCGCATGGATTCAGATGCGCAATCCCAGCTCGAGCATCACAAGCTAGGCCTTTGAGAAGCCCGCACGAGCGAACTGCTCGTGCAGCTGCAGGTCGCCGGCGATAGCCCGCACGTCGGCGGCCTGATCCGCCATCACGAACGTGATCCCCGTTCCGGTCTTGCCGGCTCGGCCGGTGCGGCCCACCCGGTGCACGTAGGTGTCGCGGCTGTCGGGGGCATCGAAGTTGATCACGTGGGTGATGCCGTCGATGTCGAGGCCGCGCGCGGCCACGTCGGTCGCAACCAGCGTCTGCACGCGACCGCGCTCGAACGCGGCGAGCGCGCGCTCCCGCTGCGCCTGAGACTTGTTCCCGTGCATCGCCACGGACTCGACGCCGTGGGTGCGTAGGCGCTTGACCAGGCGGTCGGCGCCGCGCTTGGTGCGCACGAAGACGAGCTTCCGCCCAGCGTCGCCGGCGAGATGGCCGACCAGCTTCTCGAGCTTGGCCTCGTGGCTGACGGCGACGAAGCGGTGCTCGACGTCGCGCCGGCGCTCCTTGCGCGGGGCGACCTCGTGGCGGCGCGCATTGCGCGTATAGGTCCGGGCTATGCGCCCCGCCTCGCCGTCCAGCGTGGCGGAGAAGAAGAGGGTCTGCCGCTCGGCCGGGACCTGACCGACGATCCGTTCGACCGCGGGCCTGAAGCCCATGTCGAGCATGCGGTCGGCCTCGTCGAGCACGAGCACTCGCACGCTGCGCAGCGAGATCGCCCGGCGCTGGATGAGATCCTCCAGGCGCCCGGGCGTGGCGACCAGGATGTGCGCGCGTCGCGCGAGCTTCGCCTGGTGCTCGATGCCCGCGCCGCCGTAGACCGCGGCGACCGACAGGGCGCGCGCGTGGGCGATGTCGCGCAGGTCGGCGACGATCTGCTGCGCGAGCTCACGGGTGGGGGCGAGGACGAGAGCCGTCGGCCGCGAGTTCTCGCCGGCCTCCAGCCGCTGCATCATTGGCACGCCGAACGCGAGCGTCTTGCCCGATCCGGTGGGTGACTTGACGAGCACGTCATGCCCCGCCAGCACGTCGGGCACAACCCGCTGCTGGACGGGGAACGGCACAGTGATGCCGCTCTCTGCGAGGACGTCTGAGACGACCTCGGATACGCCGAGCTCGGCGAAGGACTGCATTGACATTCGAAGCAAACTCCTTTGGCGGGCTGGGCCGCCATTGCGATTACGGGAGATCCACCGGCCCGGAACCGCCAAGAGCGCAACGAGAGGAGACCTCGCGGGCACGCCTCTTGCATGCCCGCTGAGGTCGACCCTAGCAGTCCAAACAGCTACTTGGTCAGCGTCACCGTCTTCGTGAGCGTCGTCATGAGGCCCGAGGCGGCAGTGACCGTGATGGTGAGCTGCGCCCGCGGCTTCCTGTGCTTCGCGAACGCCGCCTTCAGCGCCTTCAACGCCGACTTCGACAGCTTGAACTTGATCGTCATCTTCTGGTTCGCGGCCACCGTGCCCTTGAGCGCCTTGAAGCGGAACTTCTTGCTGTTGGCCTTCATGCTGCCGCCGCCGGACAGCTTGCCCGCGACGGATGAGCTGAACACGGCGATCACGGCCTTCTGCTTCAGCGCCTTCTGCTTCGACTTGAACCCGCTGGTGGTGAAGCGCGGCGCGATGTTCGGCTGCCGCGGTGGCGCCGGGGGTGGCGGTGTGACCGGCACCGGCGAGGTCGTGAGGTTGAGCGACCAGCCGCCGGTGATCTTGCCGACCGAGCGGTCGTACTGGTCGGTGACATAGAGCTTCCAGATGCCGTTCGGGTCGCTGTTGATGAAGGTCGTCAGCGAATGGCCCCAGCCGCCGAACGGCTTGGTGAGTCCGGTGAAGACGTCGGCGAGCGGACCCGGCGCGCCGGGGGGCGGCGGAGTGCTGTGATCGAGATCGGAGCTCGGGTTGCAGGTGCTCTGGATGCCGTTCGCGGGCGGCGAGTAGTCGGTGGGCGCGTACGTGCCGCCGGGTAGCAGCGGGGGCGTGGAGTGCAGGTCGAGGCACGGCACCTGGTGCGCGGCGTCGTCGTCGAAGGTGAGTTCGACGCCCGGGCGCAGCGGGACCTCATTGGCGCAGTCGCCGGCGTCGGAGGTCAGGAGCGACGTCTGGCCAGTTGGGCTCACGAGCAGGACATCGACGTCAATCGAGCACTGGTGAGCGAAGCCGTGCAGCGTGACCGTGGCCTTCTGGACGTGCGTCTGGAGGCCCTCGACGTCGATCGTCGACGGGTAGGGGAAGGCGTTGCCCTGCGTGCCGGTCCCAGACGGGATGGCGAACGGGAAGGGGTTGGAGAACGTGTCGGCAGCCGCGGGCGCGGCGGCGAACAGCAGCGCGCCGGCGATAGCCGAAAGGGCGACGCGGAGGCGCCGTGGGGCACTGCGGAGGTCGAGCATCTGTACTCCTCGCTCGATAGCTGGAGGGTTTTTGGGGTACGTGGGGCTTCCAACACCCCTACTCGCGATCAGTAGCGGCCGCAACCCCTATTGAGCTTCGATGCGAAGCGCAAGCGCCAGCTCGAGGCGCCGCGACGGTTCGTCGAGCGAGTCGCCGAAGACGTCATGGAGCCGGCCGAGCCGGTAGCGGAGCGTCTGCACGTGGACGTGGAGGGACTCGGCCGCCGTGCGCGCGTGGCCCTGGGCGTCGAGCCACGCGGCGAGCGTCTCCCGCAGGCGCTGCCGAGAGCCATCGGGAAGCTGGTCCAGTGGCGCGAGCACACGGCGCGCAAGGTCGGCCGCAAGCACCGGGTCGCCAGCCAGCAGCAGGTCGAGCAGCCGGTCGTCGGCGCGAACCAGCGTGCCTGCGCCGGCGAGCGAGAGCGCGAGCGCCGCGCGGCGTGCCGACTTGGCCGCCTCGCGCCAGCTCACGGTCGGCCCGAGCCCGGCGTGCGCCCCGCGCAGGGCGTCCTCGAGCTCGGCGCGCCGGCCGGGCGCTTCCGGATCGGGCACGAGGGCCCAGTTGCCGTCGTCGAGGGTGGCGACCAGCGCCTCGGGTAGGCGCCGCGCAACACGCTCCGAGTCGGCGGAGGCGAACGCGATGACCGCCAGCCGGCGCGGCAGCTCCCAGCGGGCGTCGGCGGCCGCCGGCTCGACCGCCGCGGCCGGCGCGCCGCTCAGGAGCTCCTCGAGCAGCCGCCGGCGGCGCTCGTGCAGCTCACGGTCGGCCACCGACTGCTGCTGCGCGAAGCCCTCGGCAGAGGCCGCTGAGATGTCGTCGACGTAGGCGAAGATCGCCTCCGCCAGGCGATACATCGTGTTCGGCGGCAGTCCGGTGCCGTCGCCGGCCGCGGCGAGCTCACGCCAGGCCACCTGGGCGCCCGCCCGGTACGCGGCGAGCAGCGCCTCGAGCGTGCGGCCCGAGCGCGCCTCGCCGCGCCCGAACGCGACGTAGACGTCGCGGCCCGGCAGGCGCTGCTCGTCGCCCCCGCCCACCAGCTCGAGGAAGCCGGCGAGCCCCTGGTGCACGCCGCGCCGCACGTTCTCGCCGAGTTGGCCGCGGTATTCCGGCACCGCCGCCTGCACGGCCGCGATCACGTGATCCACCACGCCTGGCAGCACCGGCCGCAGAGCGTCGGCCACGTCGGAGCCGAGACCCTCCCACGGTTTGTGCGATTGCTCAAGTTTTGGGCTTGAAGATGTGGTCATTGGCGGTAGAACGGCCCGGATCACTTCCGTACGCTCAAAAGAATGACACGGTTCGAGCGCTATGCGAACCTCGGGGCCGTCGTTGCGCCCTTCCTGGCTTTCCTCGCAGCGATCGTCCTGCTCTGGAACCAGGTCGTGGGCTGGTCGGACCTCGCCATCCTCGGTGCCATGTATCTGCTGACGGGCGTCGGTGTGACCGTCGGCTACCACCGCCTCTTCACCCATCGAGCGTTCGACGCCGTGGCGCCCGTCCGCTACGCGCTCGCGGTGCTCGGCTCGATGTCCGTGCAGGGGCCGGTGATCGACTGGGTGGCCGATCACCGCAAACACCACGCGTTCGCGGACGAGGAGGGTGACCCGCACTCGCCGCACGGCCACGGCCCCGGGCTGCGCGGCACGCTCAAGGGCCTGTACCACGCCCACATGGGCTGGCTGACCTCTACCCAGGGGCAGGCGGAGAAGCGCCGCTTCGCCGCCGATCTCCTCGAGGACCAGCCGATGCGCCGCATCAGCCGCTCCTTCCCGTGGCTCGTGCTCGCCGGCCTGGCGCTGCCGTTCGCGCTCGGCTACGCGCTCACCGGCACCCTGCACGGGGCGCTCACCGGCCTGCTCTGGGGCGGCCTTGTGCGGATCTTCCTCGTTCACCACATCACCTGGAGCGTGAACTCGGTCTGCCACTTCTTCGGCCGCCGCCGCTTCCAGACCGACGACTTCTCGACCAACGTCTTCTGGCTGGCGCTGCCCTCGCTGGGCGAGTCGTGGCACCACAACCACCACGCCTTCCCGCGCTCGGCCTTCCATGGCCTGCGCTGGTGGGAGATCGACCCCTCCGGACTCCTGATCCTCGGCATGGAGAAGGTCGGCCTCGCGCGCAACGTCGTAACGATCAGCCCCGAGCGACAGGAGCAGCGCACGCGCGAGGGCGTGCCGCGCGGCCGCATCGACACCGGCGCGCCGGTGGACCGCGCCGCCTAGAGGCTGCGGCCTTCTACGGCCCGCGCCTGCGGCGCTAAACAGTCAAAGGGGTTTCGCCGCTCGCCGATGACGGTGGCGCCACATTGGCGCACCGACCCTCGACGAAAGGCCCAACTTGAACCCGCTGCAGCTGTTCGCGAACGCCAAGACGCGTTCCAAGATCGTCCTCTCCTTCGCAGTCGTGACGGTCCTCTTCGCGGTCGCCGTGATGATCGGCTGGCGCGCGATCGGGACGGTCGAGTTCAAGCTGAAGCACGGCTCTGAGATGGCCGAGGCGGCTGAGCGCGCGAACGCACGCGCCTACAACGTGCACGTGTCCGAGGCCCAGTACGCCGCCAGCGGCAGCGCGCTCACGGCGATGCACAAGGGCGACAAGGCGGCCTACGACAAGGCGATGCTGGATGTGCGCAAGGCGGCCGACTCGCCGGCGCAGAAGGCTCAAGTCGCACAGGTCGAGGGCCTCTACAGCGACTGGATGAGGATCGACGCTCGCGTGCTGGCACTGAAGGACGCCGGTCAGACGGACCAGGCCCTCAAGCTCATGAACGGGCAGGCGAACACCGCGGCCGACAGCGTCGCCGCGGGGTTTGTGAAGCTGGCCGTGTCGAGTGAGGACGCCGCGGCCCGCGGCGCAGCGTCGGCGAAGTCCGGCGCGCACCGCCAGATAGCCCTGCTGTCGCTGTTCGCGCTGCTGGTGGCGGGCTTCGTGACCTTCATGCTCGCCCGCGTGGTGTCGAACGCCGTTCAGAGGCTGCGCGCCTTCGCGGCGAAGGTCGCCAGCGGCGACCTGCGCGAGCGCCTGCACGCGACCACCAAGGACGAGTTCGGCGAGCTCTCGAACAGCCTCGACGAGATGGTGGACGAGCTTGCCGAGATGTCCGGCCGGGTCCTTGCCAACGCACGCGAGGTGACCTCGTCCACGTCGCGCATCCTCGGTGCCGTGTCGAAGCAGTCGGCCGGGGCCAGCCAGCAGTCGGCAGCGATCAACCAGACGACCACCGCCACCGAGGAGATCCGCACCTCCGCCAGCCAGGCCGCCCGTGCCGGCGAACAGGGGAAGGGCTTCGCGGTCGTCGCCGACGAGGTGCGCAACCTGGCCGAGCAGTCCAAGCAGGCCACGACCCAGGTGCAGGCGATCCTCGAGGACATCGAGCGCGCCACCAGCCTGGCCGTCGGGGCCGCGCAGGAGGGCACCGAGGTCGTCGAGCACGGCACGGAGCTGGCGGAGCGGGCCGGCTCGATCATCGCCCAGATGGCTGAGGCGAACGGGCTTGCCGCTCAGTAGGCCGAGCAGATTGCGGCTGCGGTGCAGCAGCAGAACGCCGGCATGGACCAGATCGCGGCCGGCATGCGCTCGACCAGCGACGCGACGAACGACCTCGTCGAGACGATGAACGAGTCGCAGGCTACGGCCGAGGCGCTGAGCCAGGTGGCCTCGGAGCTCGAGGGCCTGGCCGCGCAGTACAAGCTCTAGTTACTTGCTCCAGTCCGGGAAGTAGCCGTGCTTCACGAGCACGGTCTGCTTCCCGCCGGTGTAGGGCACCGTGATCGTGTTCTCCTTGTTCTGATCCTCGAAGGCGCCGCCGGTGTAGCCGAGGATGGTCGAGCCGTCCATCGACAGCGAGGTGCCCACGATGCCCTGCGACGCCTTGCCGACGATCCGCTCGCGGCCGCTGACCGGGTTGACCGTGACCGCGTAGGTGGTGTCCTGGCCGCCGAACTGCGTGAGCAGCCGGGTGCCGTCGGCGGACCAGTCGGTGGGGGTGAGGCCGGTAAGCAGGAAGGGCACGCGGTCGTGCGTGAGCTGCCGCCGGCCGCTGCCATCGGGGTTGATCAGCCAGAGGTTGTACTTCGGACCGTCCTCGTGGCGGTGCCGGCCGGTGGGCCGGCTGTAGCGGACGTAGGCGATCTGCGTGGGGCCCCAGAGCGGATAGAGGCTGTGCCCGTCGCTCGTGAGCTTGCGCACCGGGCCGCCGGCCACCGGCGCGATCATCAGGTTGGCCTTGGGGAAGATCTTGCGGTCGCTGTCGAGCTGTGACCAGATGAGCTGGTCGCTCGCCGGCGAGAACGAGGCGCCCGAGAAGAACCCGCTGGCCACCGTGCGGCTGGTGCCGGCCACGCGGTCGACGAGCACGAGCTTCTGCTTGCCGTTGAGCGGGCCGCTCTGCGCCACGATGTAGCGGCTGTCGGGCGACCAGGCGAAGACGCCGAAACGCCAGGGTGAGACCAGCACGCGCTGGACGCCGCCCGCCGCCGGGAGCTCGCGCAGCTCCGGCTTGTCGCCGTCGATGCCGGACACGAACGTGACCGTCTGGCCGTCCGGCGAGATGCTCGGCTCGTCGCCGTCGACCAGCCTCTTCGCTCCGCTGCCGTCGTCGTTCGCCACCCAGATCGCGCGCTTCTCCACGCCCTTCTGGAAGACGAGCGTGGCCGACGCGGGGGCCGCGGCGGCGAGGCAGGCGAGCACGGTCGCGAACGGGACGAGCCAGCGAAGCATCCGCCGATGGTAATGGGCGCTCAGGCGGCGGCGCGGGCGCTGGCGGCGGCCGGGCGCCAGAGCGCGTCGTCGCCGAGCGGGGTGCGCTCCGCGCTGCCGCTGGCGGCGAGCTCGGCCAGCACCTCGGCCACGGCGTCGTCGGCCGGCTCGTCGTTGCGGGCCGCCATGGCGCGCGCGACCTCGCGCGTGGTGAGCCCGTAGGGCAGCGCTCGGAGCAGCTCCGCGGGGTTCTCCGGAGCCGGGCGGCAGCTCAGGGTGGGGTCGAGGTTGGCGACGATCACGTCGTAGGCGGCCAGCGGCTGCCAGCCGCCGGCCACGAGACGGTGCGCGCCGCTCTCGAAGATCAGCGACGGCGCGGTGTAGCGCTCGACGCCGTCCGTGTTCGCGGTCTTGCCCTGCAGCGAGGCGGCCGACCCGGCGGCGCTGCGCGCCTCGGCGCGGTCCTGCTGGTAGGCCTGCTCGACCTCGGGGCTGTCGATCCGGGCCATTATCGAGTCGACGTCCAGCTCGGGCGCCTGCCCGAGCGCCTGCGCGATGCCCTCGTCCACGTCCATCAAGAGCTCGGTGGTGAACCAGCCGAAGCGGAGCGCCCGCAGCGCCACGTAGGCCGCCTCAGTCGAGTCGAGGCGGGCGGAGACCACCGCGCGGCAGGCGCGGCCGGTGCCCTGCACGCGCGGGCGGCGCATCGTGCCGAATGGCATGCCGAGGTGCTTGAAGCGGGCGGGCGTGCCTGCATTGCGCTCCGGCGTGTAGCCGCGCCGCTCGTACTCGGCGGCCTCGTCGGCGAGCCCGATGACCACGTGGCGCCAGTCGAGCTGGTCGCCGTAGCGCCAGCGCAACGTGGTGATCGCCGGCTCGATCGAGTACGCCCACGGGCAGCCCGGGTCCGTGATGTGCGTGACGCGCACACTCCCCACTTACCGAAGATTAGCTATTGGCGCGCGCCGGCGGCTCGCCGGGTCAGGTCCGCTGCCTCGGCGAGGCGCGGATCGTCCGGAGAGCCGGCCAGGTTGATCTCCACGAGCGAGGCGGCGGCCCGGCACGCGGCTTCGGCGAGGATCGCGCCCGTGAGGGCGTCGCCCTTTACCGACGCCTTGACGTCGCGCGCCAGGTCGGCGCCGAGCAAAGCCACATCCGACGCAACTCGCGCGATCGCCAGCGGCGAGTCCGCGGCGGCCGACAGCGCAGCGGCACGCTCGTCGGGACCAGCCGCCCGCAGCACGGGCTCGTACGCGTGCAGCTCCACCTCCGCCAGCCGCAGCGCCTCGGCGCGCAGCTCGGCGGGGCGCGCCGGGTCGGCGCCGGCGAAGCGCGCCGCCATCTCCACCAGGGCGGCCGCCAGCGCGGTGGCCCAGGCCGCTGCCGAGCCCCCGCCGGGGGCGGGCGTACGGGCGGCGACGTCCTCGAGCAGCTCGCTCAGCGAGCGCTCTATGGCGTTTCCCCGTTTCGCGGGTGCACGTGCTGGAAGCCGAAGCGGCCCTTCACGCAGAGGTTGCCGCGCGTGACGTCGTGGTCGTCCGGTGAGTTGACCCGGACGATCTCGTTGTCCTGCACCACGAGGTCGAGGTTGCAGCCCACGCCGCAGTAGGGGCAGATCGTCCGGGTGACGGTCTGGTCCTCTTCGCGCCAGTTGCCCGCCTCGCGCAGCTCGTGCTCACGCGTCGGCATCAGCGCACCGGTGGGGCAGACCGTTATGCAGTTGCCGCAGTAGACGCACGCCGAGTCGGGCAGCTCGACCGCGAACTCGGTGGAGATGCGCGCGTCGAAGCCGCGGCCGGCCACCGTGATGGCGAACGTGTTCTGGTACTGCTCGCCGCAGGCGTCCACGCACTTGTAACAGAGGATGCACTTCGAGTAGTCGCGCACGTAGAGCTCGTTGTCGACCTTGATGGGCGCGTGCACCGTGGCCGCCGTCTGGCCGTCGGGCTCCTCGTGGTGGCCGGCGCGCTTGCGGTCGCGCTCGGGATCGGGCGGCGCCGGCGGGCCGTAGCGCGCGGGCTCGGCGCCGTACTGCTTCACGTAGAGCTGCGCCTCGGGGGCGGTTGAGAGGTCGACGCTCGAGGCGAGGAACTCCATGACCATCTTGCGCGACTGGCGCACGCGCTCGGAGTCGGTTAACACCTTCATGCCGTCCTCGGCCACGCGCGAGCAGGCGGGCGCGAGCACGCGCGCTCCCTCGACCTCCACCACGCAGATGCGGCAGACGTTTGCGGGGCGCAGGGTCTCGCCGTAGCAGAGGGTCGGCGTGTCGACCCCGGCCTCGCGGCAGGCGTCGAGGATCGTCGCGCCCTCCGGGACCGTGACCGGGTTGCCGTCGATCTCGAGCTCGACCGTGCGCACTGAGCCGTTGGTGATCACTCGGAGAATGCCCCCAGTGAGATCGCGGAGCCGATCGCGCTGTAGGCGGTCTGGCCGAGGCCGCAGATCGATGCGTCCGTCATGCAGCCGCCGATCTCGTCGAGCAGGGCCAGCTCGTCGGCCACGCTGCCGCGCGTCTTGCCCGACAGGAGCCGCGCCAGCGCCTCCTCCTGGCGCGCGGTGCCCACGCGGCAGGGCACGCACTGCCCGCACGACTCGTCCCTGAAGAAGGCCGCGATGCGCATCAGCATGCGCTGGACGTCGACGGTGTCGTCGAACACCATCACCACGCCCGAGCCGAGCGTGGCGCCGCGCTCGCGCGCGCCCTCGATGGTGAGCGGCAGGTCGAGCGCGTCCGGGCCGACGAACGAGCCGGCGGCGCCGCCGAGCAGGATCGTCTGCAGCGGCCGCCCGCCGCGGACACCACCGGCCAGCTCGAGCAGCGAGCCGAGCGAGGCGCCCGCCGGCACCTCATAGACGCCCGGGTGCTCGACGCAGCCGGACAGGCAGAAGAGGCGCGTGCCACGCGAGACGCCGGAGCCGACGGCGGCGAACGCCGCCCCGCCCTCGAGCACGATCCGCGGCACGTTCATCAGCGTCTCCACGTTGTTGACCACGGTGGGCTTGCCGAACAGCCCCGAGGTGACCGGGAACGGCGGCTTGCTGCGCGGCTCGCCGCGGAAGCCCTCGATCGAGTTGAAGATCGCCGTCTCCTCGCCGCAGATGTAGGCGCCCGCACCGGAGCGCACCTCCACGTGGAAGTGGAAGCCCGCGCCGAGCACCTCGGCGCCGAGGAAGCCGCGGTCGCGGGCGTGCTCGATCGCCTGGTCGAGAATCGCGTGCGCGCGCGGGTACTCGCCGCGCAGGTAGATGTAGCCCTGCTCGCAGCCGGTGGCGTAGGCGGCGATAGTCAGCGCCTCGATCAGCGTGTAGGGGTCGCCCTCCATGACCACGCGGTCCTTGAAGGTGCCGGGCTCAGACTCGTCGGCGTTGCAGATCAGGTAGTGCGGCCGGCCGGGCTGGCGGGCCACCGCCTCCCACTTCGCGCCGGTGGGGAAGGCGGCGCCGCCGCGGCCGACGAGACCGGAGTCCTTGAGCTCCCGGATCACCCCCTCCGGGCCGATCTCGATCGCCCGCCGGAGCGCCGCGTAGCCGCCCTCGGCGCGGTAGGTGTCGAGGCTCATCGGCCGTGAGCGGCCCACCCGCCGCAGCAGCTTCAGCTCCTCGTGGGGCTGGCGCGGCTCGGGTTCCGGTGGATCCCAGCCGCCCGTCTCGCCCTCGCCGAGCAGGGCCGCGATCGCCCTGCCCGCGTCCGTGGGCGCGAGCACGTGCTCGCTGTGCTCCTCGCCGGCGAGCGTGAGCAGCGCGGCGGGCGCGCGATCGCATTGGCCGAGGCAGGGCGCGCGCAGCCAGGTGACCCCGCCCGCGTCATAGGAGTCCTCAGGGCCGAGGCGCTCCTCGAGCGCGGCGATCAGCTCCTCGGAGCCGTTGCAGCGGCAGGCGAGGTCCTCGCACACGTGGAGCACCCGCCGCGGCCGCGGCTCGACGCTCAGCAGGCCGTAGAAGGTGGCGACGCCGTAGACGTCGGCCTGCGGGACCGTGAGCCGCTCGCTGATGTGCTCGAGCGCGCCCTCGCTGATCCAGCCCACGCGCGCCTGGACCGCCTGCAGGACGGGCAGCAGCAGGTGCCGCCGGTCGCGCGCCTCGTGGCCGCCGTGCGCGATGTGGCCCTCGAACTCGTACGCGCGCTCGCCGCCCTCCCAGCGCGAGACCGCGGCCCCGAGCATGGAGGCCACGGCGTCGCGTTCCTCCGCGGTGGCGCCGATCGTCCCCTGCCGCAGGTCCATCAGCTGGTCTCGGCCCCCACCGCGGCGGTGGCCGCCGGCGGCCTCGACGCGATCTTCTCCACGCGGATCGCCGCAGCCTTGAACTCGGCGGTGCCGGAGCGGGGGTCGGTGGCGTCGATGGTGAGCTGGTTGGTGTCCACCTGGTCGGGAAAGTGGAGCGTCATGAACGCGAGCCCCGGGCGCAGCGAGCGGTCCATGCGCACAGGCGCTTCCACGGCGCCGCGGCGAGAGCTGACCAGCACGATCTCGCCGTTCTCCACGCCGAGCTGCTCCATGTCCTCGGGCGAGAGGTCGAGCGACTCGCCGCGGTGGAGCGGCGAGCGGTACAGGCCGGACTGCACGCCGGTGTTGTAGGACTCGAGCCGGCGGCCGGTGGTGAGGCGGATCGGGAACTCGGCGTCGAGTGCCTCGACGGGCGGGTCGTGCTCGACCACGCTGAACGGCGCCGGCATGCCCCCAACCGGGTCGGCCCAGAGGCGGCCGTGCAGGAACGGCGAGCCGGGATGCTGCTCGTCGGGGCAGGGCCACTGGATGCCGCCCGCTTCCTCGAGCCGCTGCCACGACATGCCCGCGTGCATCGGGCTGAGCGTGCGGAGCTCCTCCCAGGCTGTCGCGGGGGTGATCTCTCCCCAGTCCCGGCCCAGGCGGCGCGCGAGCTGCGCCAGGATCCAGATGTCGTCGCGCGCCTGGCCGGGCGGGTCGAGCGCCTTGCGCACCCGCTGCACTCGCCGCTCGGAGCTCGTGACGGTGCCGTCGCTCTCGCACCACGACGCCGTGCCCGGCAGCACCACGTCCGCCATCTCGGCGGTGCGCGTGAAGATGATGTCCTGCACGATCAGCATGTCGAGGTCGCCGAGCAGCTTGCGCGCGCGGTTGATGTCGGCCTCGGACTGCGCCGGGTTCTCCCCGATCACGTAGAGCGTGCGCAGGTCGCCGTGCTCCATCGCCTCGAACATCTGGGTGAGGTGCCAGCCGTAATGCGGGTGGATCGGCACGCCCCATGAGCGCTCGTACAGGTCCCGCGCAGCAACGTCGTTCTCGATGTCCTGGAAGCCGGGCAGCTTGTTGGGGATCGCGCCCATGTCGCCGCCGCCCTGCACGTTGTTCTGGCCGCGCAGCGGGTTGAGGCCCGAGCCCCAGCGGCCCACGTGGCCGCACAGCAGCCCGAGGTTGATCAGCGCGAGGACGTTGTCCACGGCGTTGTGGTGCTCGGTGATGCCGAGCGTCCAGCAGATCATCGCCCGGTCCGCGCGCGCGAATGCGTGGGCGGCCTCGCGGATGCCCTTTGCCGGCACGCCAGTGAGCCGCTCGGCGGCTTCGAGCGTGTAGGGCTCGACGCAGTCGGCGTACTCCTCGAAGCCGGTGGTGGCGTGGTTGATGAAGGTGTGGTTGTGGAGGTCCGAGTGGATGATCTCGCGCGCCATCGCGTTGGCGAGCGCGATGTCGGAGCCCACGTCCAGGCCCAGCCAGAGGTCGGCCCACTGCGCTGAGCTGGTGCGGCGCGGGTCGACGCTGATCAGGCGCGCGCCGTTATGCACCCCCTTGAGGAGGTGGTGGAAGAAGATCGGGTGCGTCTCGCGGGCGTTCGAACCCCAGAGCATGACCACGTCGGTCTCCTCGATCTCTCTATAGGACGACGTACCGCCGCCCGCTCCGAATACCGTCGCCAGACCGACGACGCTGGGAGCGTGTCAAGTTCGGTTGCAGGAGTCGATGTTGTTCGACCCCATGACCTGGCGCACGAACTTCTGAGCTACGAAGTTCATCTCGTTCGTGGCCTTCGAGCACGAGAACATGCCGAAGGACGACCTGGCGCCGGCGGCGCGGGCCTGCTCGAGCCCTGCGGCGGCGCGCGCCAGCGCGTCGTCCCAGGAAGCCTCTCGCAGCTCGCCGCCATCCCTGACCAGCGGGACGGTCAGCCTCGTCTTGGACCTCATTCCTCACCTCCTCCCGGACACTCGCGGAACACCGGTTGTACAAATTAGTGCACACCCCGGTCCCTGTACACAGGAAGTACCCGAAGCGTAGCTCTCGATGCGTGGGGCGCCTAGTTCGCGCGCAGACCGTCGAGCAGGCGGGCGAGCGCCGAGCCGATGCGCTCGCGCGCGGCGGCGGGGTCCCTGTCGCGGGCGATGGCCAGGCTGGCCTCGTTCAGCGCGCCGAGCAGGAGATGCGCGAGCGGCTCCACGGGCTGCCGCTCGAGCTCGCCTCCCTCGATTGCGCCTTGGAGCACCCCGCTGATCAGGGTGAGCCCGCGGCCGGCATCCATCCGCCGCAGCTCCTCCCAGCCGACCACGGCGGGGCCGTCGACCAGCAGGATGCGCTGGCGGGCCGGGTCGAGACAGGCGTCGAGGAAGGCATTGCAGCCGAGCATCATGCGCGCCATCACGTCGGGCTCGTCAGCCATCAGGCCGGCGAGCTCGTCGATCCACTCGACCTCGACCTCGCTGCACACCGCGCGGAAGAGGTCGCGCTTGTCGCGGAAGTGGTGGTAGAGGGCGCCCTTGGTCACGCGCGCGCGACGGCAGATCTCGTCGATCGACACATCCGCGTAGCCCCCGGCGGCGAACAGCTCGCGCGCGGCGTCGAGCAGTCCGCGCCGCGTGGCCTCCGCGTGTTCGATCCGGCGTGCAACGACGGCCCCCATACTGTTAGTATCCCACATACGGACGGTATGTCAGACCTGCGGACCGACACAACCGACCTCGAGAACGAGCTGGTCGTCGAGCGCGAGACGTGGGCCGACGGGCCTCCGCATGAGCTGTTCGAGCGGCTGCGCAAGGGCTGTCCCGTCCACTGGAGCTCGCACATCCCGGAGTGGCCGGACGAGGCCGGCTATTGGTCGGTCACCACGGCCGACGACATCCACGACGTCAGCCGCGACTGGCAGACCTACTCGTCCGCGCGCGGCGGGATCACGATGGCCACCGGCGTCTTCCCGGTCGAGCTCGTGCAGGCCATGTTCATCGGGATGGACCCGCCGAAGCACGACCGGCTGAAGGCGCTCTTCCAGGCCGGCTTCACGCCCAAGCGGATCGCCGCCCACGAGGATTCCATCCGCGCGATCGCCGTGCGCGTGCTCGACCGGCTCGAGGGCCGGGAGACCTGCGACCTCGTCACCGACGTGGCCCAGCCGATCGTCTCGCGGGTGATCGGCAGCTTCATGGGCATCCCCGAGGAGGACGACGCGATCTGGGCCTCGCTGATGAACGCCGCCCTCGGCGCCGGCGACCCGGACCTCAACCCGCGCGGCATCGAGGGCATCGTGGAGAACGAGATCCCCGAGATCTTCGAGCGCTGCGGCAAGCTGATCGCCGCGCGGCGCGAGCAGCCCACCGACGACCTGACCAGCGTGCTCGTGCACGCCGAGGTGGACGGCGAGAAGCTCGAGGAGCACGAGATCGTGATGGGCTTCTTCCTGCTGGTGGCCGCCGGCAACGACAGCACCAAGGCCACCTACTGCAGCGGCATGAGGGCGCTGATGGACCACCCGGAGGAGCGCCAGAAGCTGCTCGACGATCCGTCGCTGATCCCGAGCGCCGTCGAGGAGGCGCTGCGCATGTTCCCTGCCTTCGCGCACTTCCGGCGCACGGCCACGCGCGACGTCGAGCTAGGCGGCAAGCAGATCCGCGAGGGCGAGAAGGTAGTGCTCTGGTACGTGTCGTCGAACCGCGACGAGACGCGCTACGAGGACCCCCACCGCTTCGACGTGGAGCGCAACCCCGAGCACCAGGCCTTCGGCGCCGGCGGCCGCCACTTCTGCCTCGGCACGGCGCTGGCGCGCCTCGAGCTGCGGGTCATGTTCGAGGAGACGCTTCGCCGCTATCCCGAGATGTCGATCGCGGGCCGGACGGCGGTGGCGGAGTCGCCGTTCATCAACCAGCTGAAGACTTTGCCCGTGCGGCTGGGCCCCGCCGCCTAGGCGCGGTTCGTCTCGAGCCAGGCGTCCACCACCCGCCGCGGCCAGTCGCGGCTCACCGGATTCGCGCCCGTGTATAGCGCGTAGAGCGAGCCGACCATCATCGTGATGCCCAGCTCGATGTCGGCGTCGGGCGCGAGCTCGCCGTTCTTGCGCGCCGCTCTCAGGATGCGGCGCAGGTTCTGGCGGCGCGGCGTGATCACGTGCTCGCGGAAGAGGGCCAGCAGCTCCGGGTTCTCGTGCTCCTCGGCCAGCACCGTGCCGAGCATCGACATGCCGAACGGCCGCAGCGCGCCGGCGCGGAAGCGGCTGAGCTCAGCGATCAGGTCGCGGCGCACGTCGCCGGACAGCGGCGGGCGCGGAGTGCGCAGGCGCATGTGCGCGAGCGCCGCCGTGGCCAGCGCCGCCTTGGAAGGGAAGCGCGAGTAGAGCGTGGGCTTGGTGGTGCCGGCGGCCGCCGCCACCGACTCGAGGTTCATGCGCGCGTAGCCCGCGCGTGACATCTCGCGCAGGGCGGCGTCGAGGATCTCCTCGTCGAGCGACTCGCGGCGCGGACGTCCTGGCCGGCGCACCGGAGTATCTTTACTTGACGGTTTAGTATTTCGCACACGAGGAGATCGACGTGGAGTCATCACTTGCGTCCGGCCATCACATGCAGGTCGACACGGTTTCGTCGCAGCCCAAGCGAGTTCTCATTGTCGTCGCCAACCCGGCCGTCTCGACGACGTTGGGCTGGCCGGTGGGGTTCTGGGCCGCCGAGCTGACCCATCCCTACTACGAGCTCACGGAGTGCGGGATCGAGGTGACGATCGCCAGCCCGGCGGGCGGCAAGGTCGAGTTCGACGCCTACAGCGACCCGCGCGACGAGTCGAAGTGGTCGAGCGAGGACCTCATCTCGATGGGCTTCATCCACACTCCCGAGTTGATGGCGCTGCTCGAGAACACGCCCAGGCTGGCGGATCTCGACTGGTCGGGCTACGACGCGCTCATGGTCGCGGGCGGGCTGGCGCCGATGTTCGGCTTCCGCGAGAACGAGGACCTGAAGCGGGCGATCGCGGCCTTCTACGAGGCCGAGAAGCCCACGGCCGCCTACTGCCACGGCACGGCGGCGCTGGTCGACCTCGAGCTGAGCGACGGCTCCTACTTGGTGCAGGGCAGGACCGTGACCGGCTTCTCCAACGTGGAGGAGGACTACAGCGACGGCTTCGTGGGGCAGAAGGTCATGCCCTGGCGGATCGAGGACGCGCTGCGCGAGCGCGGCGCGAACTACGTGCAGGGCGGCCTGTTCAAGGCATTTGTCGTGCGCGACGGGCGTCTGATCACTGGACAGCAGCAGTACTCGAGTCGCAGGGTCGCCCAGGCGGTGATCGAGGCGTTGGGGGTCTGAGATGAAGATCGCGGTGATGGGAGCGGGGCGGATCGGCGGCAACTGCGCGCGCCGGTTCGCCAAGGCGGGGCACGACGTGGTGGTGTCGTTCTCGCGCGACCGGGCCAAGCTCGACGGGCTGGCCGCGGAGATCGGCGGCGCGGCCGCAGAGCCGGCGGAGGCGGTGGCCGGCGCCGAGGTGGTGGTGCTGTCGGTGCCCTGGAGCACGATCGACGACGCGCTGGCGCAGGCCGGCCCGCTCGACGGCAAGGTCGTGATCGACACCACCAACCAGTACGCCGGCGGCTGGGTCGACCTCGGCGAGACCGCAGCGCAGCACAACGCCCGCCGCATGCCGGGTGCCCGCTACACGAAGTCGTTCAACACGCTGACCTCGGCCTTCCAGGCGGAGACCGCCGAGCGCACGGGCGCCGAGCGCGTGGTGCAGTGGCTGTGCGGCGACGACTCGGAGGCGAAGGCGGTCGTGGCCTCGCTGATCGAGGACGCCGGCTACGTGCCGGTGGACCTCGGCGGCACCGCGGGCTGCGCGGTGATGGAGGCACCGCGGCGCCCGGGCGCCGTCTACGGCGAGGAGTACCGGGCCGCCGACGCGCAGGCGGTGGTCGAGGCCGTGCGCGAGGGCCGCGAGATCCCGCCGACCCCGGAGTACGGCTCATGAGCGACACGCCCCCGACCCTGTACGAGTGGGCCGGCGGCATGGACGCGTTCGAGCGTCTCACCGAGGCCTTCTACAAGCGCGTGCGCCAGGACGAGCTGCTGGCGCCGCTGTTCGCGCACATGCCGGACGACCACCCGCACAACGTGGCCACCTGGCTGGCCGAGGTGTTCGGCGGCCCGCCGGCGTACACGGAGGGGCACGGCGGCTTCCCGCACATGCTGTCGAAGCACATCGGCCTCGGCATCGGGGAGGAGCAGCGGGCGCGCTGGGCGCAGCTGATCGGCCTCGCGGCGGACGACGCCGGCCTGCCGTCCGACCCCGAGTTCCGCTCGGCCTTCGTCGCCTACATCGAGTGGGGCACGCGCATCGCGCGGCCAACTCGCAGCCCGGCGCCACGCCGCCGCCGGAGGCCCCGGTGCCGCGCTGGGGCTGGGGCGTGGCTCCCCCGTACTTGGGGGGCTAGCTAGCCGCTGCCGTTCACCCGGTGCATCTCCACACGGGCCTCGAGCTGCGAGTCGGCCGGCCCGCGGTAGACGCCCTTGATCGGCGGCACGTCCGCGTAGTGGCGGCCATGGCCGATCTTCACGTGGCGCTCGCCGGCGAGGCCGCGGTTGGTGGGGTCGAGGCCCACCCAGACCGGGCCGTCCCGGCCGGGGACCAGCGCCTCGAGCCACGCGTGCGTGTGCACCTCCACCGAGTCGGCGCCGCCGTCGGCGGGCGCGGCGAACAGGTAGCCCGACACGTAGCGCGCCGCGATGCCGCGCAGCCGCAGCAGCATCAGCGCGAGGTGCACGAAGTCCTGGCAGACGCCGGCGCCGCCCTCGATCAGGTCCGACGTCGTGGAGCCGACGTAGGTGGCGCCAGGCCGGTACTCGAAGCGGTCGGGGATCAGCTCGCTGAGCGCCAGAGCCGTGTCGAGCGGCGTGGGAGCGCCCATCGCCTGCCTGAGCTCTGCCACCGCTCCGTTGGGCGGCACGGGCTCGGTCTGCAGCAGGTGCTCGGCGCCCGTCATCGCGTAGCTCTCGGTCTCGAGCTCCTTCCACGAGCCCTCGGGCGGGTCCGGCGGCGGCTCCGTGGCCACGCGCGCCTGCACGTCGATTCGCAGCCGCTCGTGCGGCTCGACCACGCCGAACTCGATCACCTCCGTGCCGAAGTAGTCGAGGTGGCCGCGCAGCCGCGACACCGGCTCCGGCAGGACGCTGAACTGCTCGCAGCGCTGCGTGGCGGTGGATCCGGGCTTGACGCGCAGCGCGTTCAAGTTGTCGACCACCGGCCGCGAGTAGCGGTACTCGGTGAGGTAGCGGATCTGGAAGTTCATGCCGGTTGCAGCCTCTGCGCCCCGACTGTGTAGCGCTCGGTCCCGACGAAATAGCGGGCGGCGAGCTCTTCGTCGGCGACCGCCAGCTCGTCCTGGACGTCGTAGAGCAGCTCGCCGAGCGCGTCGGCGAGCGTGCCGCCGCCGCGGAACTCGATCTCCGCCGCGAGCCGCGCGAGCCGCAACAGGGGCGGCGAGCGGCGCGCGTCGGCATCGACTTCGCCCAACGCCTCGCGCAGCACGTCCAGCCCGGCCGCCACCGAGTGCGGGTAGCTGCGCTCGCCGAGCAGGAAGCGGCAGACGGCCACGGAGTCGTGGCGGCCGCGCTCGGCGCGCCGGAAGGCGTCGAGCCCGCCGATGGCCAGCAGCAGCGCTATCGCCCCCTCGTCCCGCCGCACGGATGCGTGGCCGAGGCCGTCGGCCGGCGGCTCGGCGCTGAGCGCCACGCGCAGCATGCGCACCATCATCGTGGCGCTCTCGAGCTGGCGGCCGGCCTCCAGGAAGGCGTGCGCCTCGTCGCGCAGCATTGTCTGCGCGGCCACGCCCCAGAACAGCGCGGTGCGCGTCTTCACGAGCTCGTAGACGGAGTGCGGCGCGGCGCGCATGGAGGTGGCGTCCACGTCGCGCAACTCGAGCTGGAGCGTGTTCACCACCTCCCACATGTCCGCCGAGATCACCTCGCGCACGGTGCGCGCCAGCTCCCGGCCGGCTCCGACGGACGCGACGATCGACGCGTCCTGGTCCTCCGCCAGCACGAGCCGCTGGATCACCGTCTCCCGGGTGGGCGTGCCGGGATCGGCCTCCACGCCCATGATCGCCAGCAGCGAATCCCAGGAGAGGCGCATTTCGCTGGGCGAGCGCGGGCGGGCCTGCACGGCGACCTGTGAGACGCCGTCGAGCATTCGCGCGGTGGCGTCGGCGCGAGCGATGTAGCGGCCGATCCAGTAGAGCTGGTGGGCGATCCGGGCGAGCATCCGCTACTGCTGCTGTTGCTCGGTCTGGCGGGTCCAGTCGCCGTGCAGGATGCGCGGCATCTCGAGCGGCCGCGACTCGCCGGCCGGCGCTGGGTCCTCCTCGCCCTGCGGCGGCTCGAGCACCCAGGTGTCCTTGGACCCGCCGCCGCGCGAGGAGTTGACGATCAGCGAGCCGCGCTCGAGCGCCACGCGCGTGAGCCCACCCGGGACGATCGTGACCTGTTCGCCGTAGACGGCGAACGGGCGCAGGTCCACATGGCGTGGCTCGAGCGTGCCATCGGCCAGCGCGGTCGGGGCGGTCGAGAGCCGGACCAGCTCCTGCGCGATCCAGCGGTCGGGCTCCCTCAGCAGCCGGGCGCGCATGCGCTCGAGCTCGTCACCGGAGGCCTGCGGGCCGATGAACACGCCCTTGCCGCCCGAGGCGTCGGTGGGTTTCACCACGAGCTCGTCGAGGCGGCCGAGCACCTCGTCGCACTGAGCCGGGTCCGCCAGCACGTAGGTCTCCACGTTCGGCAGAAGCGGCTCCTCACCGAGGTAGTAGCGGATCATCTCGGGCACATAGCAGTAGACGGCCTTGTCGTCGGCCACGCCGGTGCCCACCGCGTTCGCCAGCGACACCGACCCGGCCCGGTAGGCGCGGGTCAGGCCTGGCACGCCGAGCAGGGAGTCGGGGCGGAACTCGAGCGGGTCGAGGAAGGCGTCGTCCACCCGCCGATAGATCACGTCCACGCGCGCGAGCCCGCCGGTGGTGCGCACGTAGCAGACGTCGTCGCGCACTACGAGGTCGGACGCCTCCACCAGCTCGACCCCCATCTGGCGGGCGAGGAAGGCGTGCTCGAAGTAGGCGCTGTTGAGCGAGCCGGGCGTCCATAGAACCACGGTCGGGTCGCGCGCGCCCGCGGGAGCCGCGGTCCGGAGCGCATCGAGCAGCAGCGCCGGATAGTGGTCCACCGAGCGCACGCGGTAGCCAGAGAACAGCTCCGGCAAGAGCCGCGTCAGCGCTAGCCGGTTCTCCAGCACGTAGGAGATGCCGGACGGAGTGCGCACGTTGTCCTCGAGCACGAGCCAGCGGCCGTCGGAGTCGCGCACGAGGTCGCAGCCGGCGATGTGGCAGTAGACGCCGCCCGCCGGGCGGATGTCCTGCACCGGCCGGGCGAAGTGGGGCGAGCCGAGCACGAGCGACCAGGGCACGATCCCCTCGCGCACGATCTCGCGCCGGTGGTAGACGTCGTCGACGAACTCGTTGAGCGCGCGGATGCGCTGGCTGAGCCCGCGCTCGATCGCCTGCCACTCCTCGGCGGCGAGGATGCGGGGGACGAGGTCGAGCGGGAACGGGCGCTCGCGCGGCCGCTCACCGGACTCGCCGATCACCTCGAACGTCACGCCGCGGCGCAGGAAGGCGAGGTCGCGCCTGCGGCCGGCCGCGGCGAGCTCCTGCGGGCCGAGCCTCGTCAGCGACTCGAGCAGCGTGCAAGCGTGCGCGCGGGGCGCGCCAGAGTGGTCGAGCAGCTCGTCGAAGGCCGGCCCCTCTGGGGGCGCCGACTCCGGAGCAGCTTCGGTGGAGGGAGCCGTGGGCGCCACGCACGCGATCCTCTCCGCCCCCGCATGCGCGGTGTATCGACCGTCGTCACAAACAGCGGCCCTCGCGTCTGGCCACGCTGTCCGGTAAGCTCCGTTTCGTCACGCAACGGAGGAGGTTCTGGCTCATGCCCATGCTCGACGCGTACATCCCCGAGGGGGCGCTCAGCCCCGAGGCCGAGGAGGCGCTGATGGCGCGCCTCACCGACGTGCTGCTGGAGCACGAGGGCGCCGACCCGGCCAACGAGGTCGCCCGCTCCATCGCCTGGGTCTTTCTCCACCGCCCGCAGGTGTTCGTGGCCGGCGAGCGCGCGGAGCTGCCGCGCTACAAGATCGTGCCGTCGGTGCCGCAGGGGCAGTTCGACGACGACCGGCGCGCGGCGATGGTCGCGGCCGTGACCGAGGCCGTGCTCGACGCGGAGCCGGAGGGCCGCGACCGGGACCCGATGCGCGTGTGGGTGTTCCCCACCGAGGTGCCGGAGGGCACCTGGGGCGGCGCGGGCCGCATCGTCAGGCTCGCCGACATCGCAGGCATCGTGATGGGCGACGCCGAGAAGGGCCGCCGCTACGCCGAGCGCCGGCTCGGCGACGCCGTTCCCGCCTAGAGCGCGGAGCGCGGAGCGCAGAGCGCAGGCCTTGCCGGAGCTCCGCGCTCTGAGCTCTGCGCTCTTGTCCTCAGACCTTGTAGTGCGCGGCGAGCTGCTCGAGCGTGCTCGCCACCTGGCTCAGGCCCTGCGCGGCGTCCTGCGACTGGTGGACCCCGTTGACGAAGTCCTGCGTCGCCTGGCTCGTCTCCTGCATGCCCTGGGCGATCTGGTCCATCCCGGCGTTCTGCTGCTGCACCGACGCGGCGATCTGCTGCGCTGACTGAGAGGCCAGCCCGTTGACCTCGGCCAGCTGGGCGATGATCTCGCCCGCCTGATGCGCGAGCTGGGTGCCGTGCTCGACGACCTCGGTGCCCTCCTGGGCGGTTGACACCGCCGCGTGCGTGGCGCGCTCGATGTCCTCGAGGATCGCCTGCACCTGCGCGGTCGCCTGCTTCGACTGCTCGGCCAGGTTGCGGACCTCGTCCGCCACCACCGCGAAGCCCTTGCCCTGCTCGCCGGCGCGGGCGGCCTCGATGGTCGCGTTGAGCGCCAGCAGGTTGGACTGGTCGGCGAGGTCGTTCACAGCCGAGGTGATCTCGCCGATCTGGGCGGTCTTCTCGGAGAGCTGCTGCACGTCGGACGCGATCGCCTCGACCTTGTCGCGAATCTGGTCCATCCCGCCGACGATCGCCTCCACCGCCTCGGCGCCCTCGCTGGAAGCGCGCACCGCCTCCTGGGCCTGCGTGGCCACCTCGTTCGCCTTGTCCGCCGCCTGCTGCGCCGACGCGCGGATCTCCTCTGTGGCGGTGGTCGTCTGATTGATCGCTGCGGACTGCTGGTTGGCACCGGCGGTCTGCTCGCTCACGGTCGCCAGGATCTGGCTGGCGGAGGAGCTCACCGCCTGAGCGTTCTGCAGCACCTCGCCCGACATCTCGCGCAGGTTGGCCACCATGTCGTTCAGGTGCCCGCCGAGCTGTGCGAACTCGTCCTCGCCCTTGACCTCGAGATGGGCGGTGAGGTCGCCCTCGGCCACCTGGCCGGCGAAGGCCGAGTAGCGGTTGACGAGGTTGGACACGAAGCGGGCGACGAGGAACGCCACCCCCGCGATTGCCAGCGCAGCCAGGACGATGAACAGGATCGTCTTGTGGAACAGCGAGGTCGAGTCCGCCAGCGCCTCGGACTTGTCCTGGCTCGAGAGCAGCAGCCAGTGCTCACCGGGGTAGCTTGAGAAGCCGTGATCCTTCTGGAAGCCGATCAGCTTCATCACGCCGCTGCCGTCCAGCGCCGGAGCGATGAACGAACCGCTGGCGCCCATGCCCGTGGCCTTCTTCACGACCGGCGCGCTCGCGTAGCTCTTCTTGAGCACGTCGCCCTCATGGATCGAATAGATGACCTTGCCGCTCGAGTCGAGCAGGAACAGCCGCTGCGACTTGTTGCCCTGCTGGACCGCGTGGGTGCGCGCCTGGTCGAGTACCGACTTCGCCTGGGTCCAGTCCA
This sequence comes from uncultured Thermoleophilaceae bacterium, assembly GCA_963848495.1. Classification (GTDB taxonomy): domain Bacteria; phylum Actinomycetota; class Thermoleophilia; order Solirubrobacterales; family Thermoleophilaceae; genus JAICJR01. Next base: position 1,762,783 of record CAWKDV010000004.1, on the reverse strand, counting down.
TCCTGTTCGACCAGACGCCGATGACCTTGCCGCTCTTGTCCCTGATCGGGGCCGCCACCAGCACCGCGTCGGACGCGTTGCCCTTGTCGCCGTAGAGGTCCTGGAACTTCGAGCTCTCATCCATGCTCTCCATGAACGAGTGCCCCGGTTTCACCTTCCCGGCCGCCGAGTCCGTGCACCACTGCTTGTCGGAGTCGTCCTCGCCGACGATCTTGCTGGAAGCGAGCGGGCTGCCGTCGGGCCTCACCGTGTTGACGGCGATGACCTTGCAGTTCGCATCGGTGACCGCCATGACCTTGTACATGGGCGAGTACGCCGCGACCATGCGGTTCATGAACGCCGTGATCTCCTTGGGATCCATTGATCGCGCGGCGGTGCCGGCGGCGAAGGCCTGGGCGTCGCCGTAGCGCTCCCAGATCATGCGGTTCAGCTTGTCCATCGAGTCGTAGGCGAACGTCTGCTGCGCGCCGAGAGCGTCGTGCTGCTGGGCGTTTGATGACGCCCGGTAGCTGATCAGTCCGACGATGGCCATCGGCACGATGCCGACGACGAGGAAGATGGCGATCAGCTTCGGGCGAACCCGCAGCTTCGAGAACACGTGAAGGAACTTCATTCCTGGCCTCTCCTCCGGAATGGGCATGGGCAATGCCCCCCGTGTGTCGACTCAGGTCCCCTCTTATTGACTGTCTTGGCGCAGCGGAGCCCGCGTCCCGCGGCGCGCTAAGCCGCCAGCAGGTGTGCCAGCTTCGCCGGCGTGTCCTCCTCCGGCAGCGGCGAGAAGAGGGCGAGCCGCTGCTCGAGCGAATCGCCGGGCCTGAAGATCGCGTGCTCGAACACGAGCGTCCCGGCCTGCGGGTGGTTGAGGATCTTGCGGCCCTCCCCGCTGGCGGCGACCTCGTGCCGCTGCCACCATTCGCGGAACTCGCGGCTCATGTCGTTCAGCGCGTCGATCAGCTGCTCGAAGGCGGGGTCGCCGATGTACTTGGCGCTCTCGGCCCGGAAGCGCGCGAGCATGAGCCGGGCGTCCTTCTCCCAGGTCGGGTTGAGCTCGCGCCGCGACGGGTCCATGAACGTGATCCAGACGGTGTTGCGGTACGGCTTGGACAGACTGCCCGGATCGCCGAACACGGCGGAGTAGGCCTCGTTCCAGGCGAGCAGATCCGAGCGCCGGCCGAGCAGGCAGGCGGGGTTGGCGCCAAGATTCTCAATCAGCCGCCTGACCGTGGGGGAGACCTTCTCGGCGGGCATGCACTTGGGCGGCGCCTGCTCACCGCGGCCGAGAAGGATCAGGTGGTGGCGCTCCGCGGGCGTGAGCTTGAGCGCTCGGGCAATGGCCTCCAGCACGTCGAGCGAGGCGCGCACGTCGCGGCCCTGCTCGAGCCACGTGTACCAGGTGGTGCCCACGCCGGCGAGCTGGGAGACCTCCTCGCGGCGCAGGCCGGGCGTGCGCCGGCGGCCGCCGTTTGGCAGGCCCACGTCCTCGGGCGTGAGGCTGGAGCGCCGGTTCCGGAGGAAGTCCGCGAGCTCGTCGCGGCGCCGTTCTCCATTCGCTCCGTTGCCGTTCCTGCTCTTGGGGGGTGCTTTTGATACCAGGATAAGGCCCTCTCTTGTACCTGCATAAAGATAGTCGCAGACTACTCCCATGACCGCAATACGCAAGCTTCAAATAGGGCAGCGACGGGAAGGCCTGCTGCTCGTCCTGCTCTGCCTCGCCCAGTTCATGGTGGTGCTCGACGTCTCGGTGGTGAACGTCGCGCTGCCGGCGATCAAGCGCGGCCTCGATTTCTCGACCACCTCGCTCGAGTGGGTCATCAACGCCTACACCCTCACCTTCGCGGGCTTCCTGATGCTCGGCGGCCGCGCGGCCGACCTGCTCGGCCGGCGCCGCATGTTCATCGCCGGCACCGCGCTGTTCACCCTCGCCTCGCTCGGCTGCGCAGTGTCCGACTCGCAGACGCTGCTGCTCACGGCTCGCGCCGTGCAGGGCATCGGCGCCGCAATCGTCTCGCCCGCGAGCCTCTCGATCATCACGACCTCGTTCGCAGTGGGGCCGGAGCGCAACCGCGCGCTCGGCGTCTGGGGCACGATGGCCGGCCTCGGCGCCGCCTCCGGCGTCCTGCTCGGCGGCGTCCTGACCCAGGCTCTCGGCTGGTGGGCGATCTTCGCCGTGAACATCCCGGTCGGCGCCGCCGTGGTGGCGCTCAGCCCGAGGGTGGTGCCCGAGGGGCGCCGCGAGGGCGCCACGCGCCACTTCGACGCGGCAGGGGCCCTCCTCGTCACCGCCGGGCTCGGCGCGCTGACGTTCGGCATCGTCCGCAGCGACGTGCTCGGCTGGGGCGCGACCGGCGTGGTCGCCCCCATCGCCGCCGGCGTCTCCCTGCTCGCGCTGTTCGCCTTCGTGGAGGGGCGCGTGGCGGAGGCTCCGCTGGTGCCGCTGTCGATCTTCCGCCTGCCGCTCCTGCGGGCCGCGAACCTGGTCGTGCTGCTCCTCTACTCGGCGATCCTGGCGATGTTCTTCTTCACCAGCATCTACCTGCAGCAGGTCCTGCACTACAGCGCGATCGAGACCGGGCTGGCGTTCCTGCCGATGACGCTGATGGCCACCACCGGCTCGACCCTCGCCCCCCGGCTCGTGGCGCGCTTCGGCGCCCGGCGGCTCGTGAGCGCCGGCATGGTGCTGGCGGCAGTCGGCCTGGCGCTGCTCAGCACCATCAGCGCGGGCGGCAGCTACCTGGTGAACGTGCTGCCCGGCGGCGTGCTCGTACCGCTCGGCCTCGGCTTCGCCCTCGTGCCCGCCACGATCATGGCGATGCAGGGCGTCACTGCCGAGCAGAGCGGGCTCGCGTCCGGGTTGATCAACACCGCCCGCTTCGTGGGCGGCGCGCTGGGCCTCGCGGTGCTCGGCACCGTGGCAGCCACGCACACGAAGCACGCGGTCAGCGCCGGCACCGCGCCATTGCACGCGCTGACCGACGGCTACCGGCTGGGCTTCGAGGTTGGAGCGGTGCTCTGTATCGCCGGAGCTGTGGTGGCGGCCACCCTGCTGCGCGAGCGGCCGGCGATCGCCGCCGCCGTCGAGGCCGCTCCGGTGGAAGAGGCCGAAGTCTTGGCAGCGTAGATCGCGGAAGTGCGGATTGCGGAATTGCGGAAAGGCTCTTCCGCAATCCGCAATCCGCAATCCACAATCCGGCCTCTAGACGGCGTCCAGAAACCCAGTAACCGCCTCGAGGCGCCCGTCCTCCGCCACCACGGCGAAGTCCGTGCCGCCGGCCACAGGCCCGTTGCTCCCATGCAGGAGCCAGCTGAAGCGCACGCGGTCGTTGTGCTGGTCGGGGCCGCTCTTCAGCGTGAAGCGGTGGCCGGGGTAGGCGGCCTGGGCGCCCGCGATCATCTGGTCGAGCCCATCCGCCCCCTCGCCTGACATGAGCGGGTCGACGTAGGTGGCGTCGTCGGTGAACGTCTGGGCGATCAGGTCGCGCCGCTCACCGCCGTCCGGCTCGTTCCACGCGGCGATATAGGTCTCGACGACCGTTGCGATGTCCGCCATCTCGGTCTCCTTGGTTCGGGTACGGGCCGCATGGTGGGGGCCGTCGCGTCCGCCGTCGATTACCTCCCGCGTAGGTGCCGCGCCGCAGGAGGCGGCGCTATCTTCGGTCGCCATGACCGAGGTACGCGAACGTCCGACCGTCGGGACCCTGCTGCGCGACTGGAGGCAGCGGCGCCGTCTCAGCCAGCTCGACCTGGCGCTCGACGCGGGCGTGTCGGCGCGCCACCTCAGCTTCGTGGAGACGGGCCGCTCGAAGCCGAGCCCGGAGATGGTGCTGCACCTCGCCGAGCAGCTCGACGTGCCGCTGCGCGAACGCAACCAGATGCTGTTGGCGGCGGGCTACGCGCCCCTCTACGGGCAGCGCACGCTCGACGATCCGGACATGCAGCCGGTGCGCGAGGCGATCGACCTGGTGCTGGCAGGACACGAGCCCTACCCGGCGCTCGTGATCGACCAGCACTGGGAGATGCTCGCCTCGAACCGCGGCGTGGCCCCACTGCTCGAAGGGGTGGCGGCGCACCTGCTCGAGCCGCCGGTCAACGCGCTGCGCGTGACCCTCCACCCCGAGGGCATGGCGCCGCGCATCCGCAACCTGGCCGAGTGGAAGGCCCACCTGCTCGACCGGCTCGGCCGCCAGGTGGCCGTGACCGGCGATCCGGCGCTCGCCAACCTGCACCGCGAGCTGAGCGGCTACCCGTCGCCGCCGCTCGCCACGGCCGGACACGGCGGCCTGGCCGACGACATCGTCGTCTCACTCCAGCTCGCCGCCGGCGAGCGCGAGCTGTCCTTCTTCAGCACCGTCACGACCTTCGGCACGGCGGTGGACATCACGGTGGCGGAGATCGCCATCGAGTCGTTCTTCCCGGCCGACGCCGCCACGGCCGAGCACCTGCGCGCTTACCTCTGAGGGAATCGACGCGCCTCCATCCGACTGCGACCTTGCGTCGCAGGCAATCGATGGAGGCTCACATGACAACCAAGACACGCGCCGGCGCCGGGATCGCGCTGGCGATTCTGCTCGCCGGCACGTTCATGACCGCGCTCGACGTCTCGATCGTGAACGTGGCCGCGCCGAAGATGCAGGCCGGCCTCGGCCTGTCGGGCGCGACGCTCCAGCTCGTGATCTCGGGCTACAGCGTGGCCTTCGCCGCGCTGCTCGTGACCGGCGCCCGCCTGGGCGACGACCACGGCCACCGGCGGCTGTTCATGATCGGCCTCTTGGGCTTCACGGCCACCTCGCTGCTGTGCGGGCTGGCCTGGTCGCCCGGGGTGCTGGTGGTCGCGCGGATCCTGCAGGGCGCGTCCGGCGCGCTGATGACGCCGCAGGTCGTAACCGTGATCCAGCTCTGGTACGCGGCCGAGGCGCGCGCCCGCGCACTCGCCCTCTACGCCACCGTGATCTGCGCCGGCGCCGTGGTCGGCCAGATCCTCGGCGGGGCGCTGGTGAGCGCCGACATCGCCGGCACGTCCTGGCGCCCGGTGTTCCTCGTCAACGTGCCCGTGGGCCTGGCCCTGCTCGTCGCCGGTCCGCGGGTGCTGCCGCACACGCGCGCGGAGCGCTCGCGCAAGCTCGACCCCCTCGGCGTGGCGCTGCTCACCGGCTTCATCGTGCTGGTGATGGTCCCGCTCGTGTCCGGCCACCAGGCCGGCTGGGCGTGGTGGACGTGGGCCTGCCTGGCGGCGGCCGTGCCCACCGGCGCGGCGCTGGTGCTGCACCTGCGCCGTGAGCAGCGCCGCGGCGGCGACCCGCTGATCGATCTCGGGCTGCTGCGCCGCGCGCCGGTCGCGCTCGGGCTGACCTCGGTGGCCGCCCAGATGGTCGCCTACGGCGGCTTCCTGTTCGCCCTGACGCTGCACCTCCAGGGCGGGCTGGGCGAGAGCCCGCTGCGCTCAGGCCTGACGTTCGGCCCCTACGCGGTGGGCTTCGCGGTGACCAGCCTGGCGGCGCCGATGCTGCCTCCGCAGCTCGTCCGGCGCGTGGCGGCAGGCGGCCTGGCCGCGATGGCGCTCGGCTACATCGACCTGGCGCTGGTCGCGAACGGCGGGGACTGGCACGACGCGCTGATGCTGCCGATCCTCGCGCTCGCGGGCGCGGGCTTCGGGGCCGGCTACAGCCCGGTCATCGGCCGCGCGGTGGCCGACGTCCCGGCGGAGAACGCCAAGGACGCGAGCGGCCTGCTCACGACCGCGGTGCAGCTGTTCTATGCGCTGGGCGTGGCCACGATCGGCAGCGAGTTCCTGAGCCACGCGCACTCGGGCACGGGGCACGCGTTCGCGGTGGCGGCGGCGTCGTGCGGGGCGCTCGGCTTGTTGGCGGCGGCGCTTGCGGCGGCTCTGACGCGGGCCGAGCGACACGGAGCCGCCCGGCTGGCCGCCGCCAGTGCTTAGTTGTTGGTGCTTGGTGCTTGGGGTGCGGGCTCCAAGCACCAAGCACTAAGCACCAAGCCCCTTGTATGCCCGCATGAGCTCCTCCCGCTGCTCCGGCCGCAGATACTTCACGGCTTCTCTGATCGTCACTCCCGAGACGCGTGCGGTCCGCGGCCGCAGCCACTCGTACACCTCGTCCGGCCGCTTCTTGCCCACTTCGCGCAGCACCCAGCCGATGGCCTTGCGTATGAAGAACTCCTTCTCGTCGAGCATGGCGTCCGCGTAGCCGGCGAACTGGTCGAGCGGCGCGCCGGCCTTGAGGAGACCGCCGAGCGCGAGCAGCGCCGAGCGACGGACCCAGAAGTCGTCGTCGGCGGCCCAGGCGTCGAGGCGCGGCGCCGCCTCGGGATGCTCCACCAGCAGCTTGGCCGCGACGTCGCCCGCCAGGCCGTCCACGAGCGCCCAGGTGTGCGACTCGCGGATCAGGCGCTCGACCAGCTCGAGGTCGCGCGGCTCGAGGAGCTTCACGTGGAACTCGAGCACCATCACGGCCGCCATCCGGCGTTCGAAGACCGGCTTCGACCACAGCTCCTCGGCGAGCGCGACCGCCTCCTCGCGCGAGAGGCCGCGGCGCTCCATCGCCGCGGCGCGGATCTGGGACAGCCTGCAGCCGAGGAAGTCGAGGTCGCTCTTCAGGTACCTCTTCTCGCCCTCGGCGCGCTCGGGCGTTCCCAGCGCCGCCAGCTCGGCCTCGATTTCGCCGGCGGTGGCGCGCGCGTCGATCATCCGGCGGCAGCGTATTCCCAACCTCTTAACCCGCGCGCGCTGTGGACGGCGAAGCTGGTGGGAGCTCTGATGCGCCGGACGACGCGCCAGCAGCTCCTGTCGCTCGCCGTCTCCCTTGCGGCGGTGGGTGTGGTGATCGCCGTGTGCCTTGCGCACCGCGATCAGCTCGGCCGTGCGCTCGAGAGGATCCCGCCGCTGGTGTTCGCGGGCGCCGTGGCGCTGCACGCGATCGCCCTGACCGCACGTGCGGAGGCGTGGTGGGTCACCGTCGGGGCGATCGACGGGCGCGGCGCGCCGCGGCGGGTGGTGCACTTCGCCAGCTCCGCCGGCTTCCTTGCGGGCACCGTCTCGGGCCACGCCACGCTGCCGCTGCGGATGCTGCTGGTGCGGCGGCTCGCGCCAAACCACTCGCCGGCGCTGCGCGACATGATCGTGGCGGACGCTCCGATCTACGCGATCGAGGCGACCATCGCGGCCGCGCTCGTTCCGCTGGCCGCAGGCGCGCTCGGCGTGCCGCTGTGGGCGGCGCTGCTCGCACCGCTCGCGGCGCTGGCCGTGCTGCTCGGGCTGCGTCGCGCCCACGGGCTGGCAAACGGCCGCGGCATCGTGCGCGGGCTCGCCATCCTCGGCATTGTGCAGCGCAGGCGCCGCCTGCTTGCGCTGGTGCTGGTCGTGAGCGGCTGCACCTTCGCGCGCATGTGGCTGCTGCTGGCTTGGAGCGGCCTGCCGCACGGCGTCGACCACGTCACGCTCCTCTTCGTCAGCGCAAGCGTGCTGAGCGTCCTGCCGCTCGGCCCGGCCGCCGGGCCGGCCGCCGCGCTCGTGGCCACCGGGGGCTCGCACGTCGGCGCGGCGGCGGCCGTGGGCATCGGCATCACGGGCAGCTCGGTTGCGGGCGTCGTGGCCTACGGGGTGGGCGCGCTGCTCGCGCGCGTGGGCTCATCGTCTTCACAACCTGATCACGCGGAGTTCTCCGTCCCGTAACGGAAGCGGCGTTTTGCAGGAGAAAGATGCTTCTGGATGGACGCGCCCGGCCGAGCGATGCGCAGCTCCCACCTCGCCGAGGTGCCGAGCGCGCCCCTCCGGGTGGTCGACGTCGCGCTCTTCTACGGCGAGCGCAGCGGGGGCATCAGGACCTATCTCGACGCGAAGGCGGCGTACGCGGCGGAGAGCGGATCGTTCGAGCACCACGCGATCGTGCCGGGGCGGCGGGAGCGCCACGACGGCACCCGCCACGAGCTCCGGGCGCTCACGGTGGCGGCATCGAACGGCTACCGGCTGCCGCTCGGCACGAGCCAGCTCGAGGAGACGCTGCGGGCGATCGGGCCCGACGTGATCCTCGTGCACGACCCCTACTGGGCGCTCGGCCCGGCGACCCGCGTGGGCGGCGAGGCCGGCGTGCCAGTCGTCGCGGTGCACCACTCGAGCGTCGAGATGGACGCCAAGGCGCTGCGCGGACCCACGCCGCTCTACCGGCGCGTGTTCCGCGCCCGCTACCGCTCGGCCTACCGGCGGGTCGATGCGGTGATGTCGGTGATCGACCCGGCGCCGGACAGCGGCCGCGGCGCGACGCTGCCGCTGCGCTTCGGGATCGACCCCGCGTTCGCGCCGCGACCCGGGCAGTCGCGCGGCGAGCACGTGCTCTACGTCGGCCGCCTCGCGCGCGTGAAGGGCGTGTTCACCCTGCTCGAGGCCGCGGCGATCGGCGACTGGGAGCTGCGGCTGATCGGCAGCGGCCCCGCGCAGGACGCCATCCTGTCGACCGCGAAGCGCTGGGGGATGCGCGAGCGAGTGTCGGTGCTGCCGTTCGTGGGCTCGCGGCCGAAGCTCGCCGCGGCCTACGCCGGAGCGAGTTGCGTGGTGATGCCGGGGCCGTTCGAGACCTTCGGCCTGGTGGCGCTCGAGGCGGCGGCGAGCGGCGCGCGCGTGGTGGCCTGCGACAGCGCGCCCTCGGCGCCGCTGATCGGCGAGCTGGCGGAGACCTTCCGGCCGGGGGACGCCGACGACCTCGCGCGCGCGATCCGGCGGGCCCGCAACGCGCCCACGGACGTACGCGCCTCGGCCCGCCTTGGCGAGCGCTTCAGCTGGCCGAACGCATTCGAGAGCGAGCTCCGCGACATGAGGAGGCTGCTGCGATGAAAGAGCGCCGGATAGCCGTCGCGCTCCACGACGTGGAGCCGGCAACCTACTCGCGCTGCGCGGAGATCCGCGGCTGGCTCGGGCAGCGCGGCATCGACCGCGTGACGCTGCTCGTGATCCCGGCCGCCGATCTCCACCCGCTGCACTCGCGCCGGCCCGACATGCTCGACTGGCTGCTCGACCAGGTGGGCGGCGGCGACGCCGTGGCCCAGCACGGCTTCACCCACCGCCGCATGCACTCGCTGCTGCCGCCGCGCAGCTGGATCGTGCGCTGGCAGGGCGGCAACGCCTGCGAGTTCCCGGGACTCGACGAGGCGGAGACGCGCAAGGCGGTGGACACCGGCAGGCAGGTGCTGAAGCTCGCCGGCCTCGAGCCGCGCGGCTTCGTGGCGCCCGGCTACGCCTACACGCGGCCCCTGCGCAAGCAGCTCGCGACGCGCTTCGAGTGGTGGGGCGAGCTGCTCCGCGTGCAGGGCGCGACCGGCCGCCGCACGCCCGCGCTCTGCCTCGGCAGCTCGGGCCTGATCAAGCGCGCCACCTCCCCGCTGGTCGTCCGGGCGGGCGCGCTCCTATCGTCCGGGCTGCTCCGGCTGGACATCCATCCTGCCGACTTCGATCATGCCTCCCATGTACAGGTCCTCGACGCGATCATCCGCCGTGGCCGGGGCCGTGCGCCGATCACCTACGACGACCTTCTCGCAGGCTGACCCAGACCGCGCCGCGCGGCTGGCGCAGGCGGCGGAGGAGGTCCTGCGCGTCAACTGGCGCGAGGGGGTGAACCGCGACGGCACGCCGTACGCCTTCACCTGTCCCTCCACGCCGCGCTACCGGCATCAGTGGTACTGGGACTCGTGCTTCCACGCGATCGCCTGGCGGCGGATCGACCCGCGCCGCGCGCGCGAGGAGCTGCGCACGCTGCTGCGCGCCGGCGAGGGCGGCTTCGTGCCGCACACCGTCTTCTGGGACTGGCCGGCCGGCTGGCGGCGAGCGCCGCTGTACGCGACCCACTCGATGCTGCGCAACCGCGCCACCGCGTCGATCCAGACGCCGCTGCTCGCGCTCGCCTGGGAGATCGTGGCCGAGGCCTCGGAGGACGAGCCCGGGTTCCGCGAGGAGGGCATCGCCGAGCTGCGCCGCCACTACGACTGGCTCGGCCGCGAGCGCGACCCCGACGGCGACGGCCTGATCACGATCCTCTTCCCCGACGAGTCGGGCCTCGACGACTCGCCGAAGTACGACCACGTGTACGGCTGGATGGCGCACCACCTGCCGGGCTACTTCTGGCTCGTGCAGCGCGCCCGGCGGCTGCGCTTCGACGCCCATGCGATCGTCGCCCGCCATGACGAGCACGTGGAGGACGTGCTCGTGAACGTGGCCTACGCGCTGGGCCTGCGCTCGCTGTCGCGGCTGCTCGGCGACGACCCCGCGGCCGAGCATTACGCCGCGCGCGCGGAGCGGACCGAGCGGGCGCTCGTCGAGCGCTGCTGGGACGACCAGGCCGGGCTCTTCTTCGACCTCGCTGGTCCGGACGAGCTGCAGGTGCCGGTGTCCACCTGGGCTTCGCTCGCGCCGCTCGCGCTCCCCGGCCTGCCCGAGGACGTGCGCCGGCGGCTGGTAGAGGACCACCTGCTCCACCCGCGCCGCTACCGCACGCACACCGGCATCCCCTCGGTCGCGCTCGAGGAGGCGACCTTCAACCCGGACTTCGACCGCTTCCGCTGCTGGCGCGGCCCGGCCTGGATGACCACCGCCTGGTTCCTCGTGCCGCCGCTGCGGGAGCTCGGGTACGAGGAGGATGCCGAGCGAATCGTCTCGTCGCTGGCGGAGGCGGTCGAGTGCGACGGCTTCCGCGAGTACTACAACCCGCTCACCGGCAAGGGACTCGCCGCGAAGCGCTTCGGCATGTCGACGCTGCTGGTCGAATTGCTCCGTCCCTAGCGCGTGGGAGGATGCGCGCACGCATTGACCACCAACGGTGCCCAGTACCTGCTCCCTGCGGGCCTGCGTCCCGAGGCCGCCAAGGAAGCGCTGGCCGTCCGCCTCGGCCTTGAGCCCGACGGTCGGCGTGCGCGCGTCGAGCGTACCTTCTACGACACCTTCGACGGCCGTCTGCACGAGGTGGGAATCGTGCTCGTGCACTCCGACGGTCGCCTCGTGGCGGTCGGGCCGGACGCCTACTCGGAGCGGGCGGCCGCGCCCTGGGGCGAGCCGCCCGAGAAGCTGTTCGTCGCCGAGCTGCCAGCCGGCCGGCTCCGCGAGCTGATCGAGCCCCTCATCGAGGTCCGGGCGCTCACGCCAATCGCCCACACCTCGAGCCACCTGCTCGCGCTTCGGATGCTGAACGGGACCGAGAAGACGGTCGTGCGGCTGGTGGTGGAGTCGCCGACCGCGAACGGGCCGAGCGGCGTGCGCAGGCGGCTGCGCTCGCGCGTGCACGTGCTGCCCGTGCGCGGCTATGAGAAGGCGGCGGAGCGGCTGCGGCGCCAGCTCGAGGGCGATATCGGGCTGATTGCAGCGGACGAGCCGCTGCACGACGAGGCGGTGGCCGTGGCGGGCGGCACCCCCGGCGGCATCCCGGCGCGGCTCGAACTGGCGGTGCGCCCGGACCAGCGCGCCGACGAGGCCGCCACCGTGGTGCTGCGGCGCCTGCTCGGCGCCATCGAGGACAACCTGCCGGGCACGCTCGCCGACGTGGACAGCGAGTTCCTGCACGACCTGCGCGTGGCGGTGCGCCGCACCCGCGCCCTGCAGCGTGAGCTGCGCGGCGTGTTCCCCCCAGTCGAGCTGCAGCGCTTCCGCGAGGGCTTCCGCTGGCTCCAGGGCGTCACCGGGCCCACGCGCGACCTCGACGTCTACCTGCTCGACTTCGACGCTTTCCGCACCGTCCTGCCAGGCTCCGCCGGCCATGACCTCGACGCCCTCTACGGCCTGCTCGCCGACGAGCGCAAGCTCGCCCAGAGGCGCATGGCGCGCGCCCTGCGCTCGGACAAGTGCGTGGTCCTGCTGGCGGACTGGGCCGCGTTCATCGACGGCCTCGTGGACTGGCCGGAGGACGAGCGGCCCGACGCCGCGCGCCCGATCGGCGAGCTGGCCGGTGCCCGCATCGCCACCGTCTACCGGCGCATGGTCAAGGGCGGCCGCAAGGCCGGCGAGGACGGTCCGCCAGAGGCGCTCCACGACCTGCGCAAGCAGGGCAAGGAGCTGCGCTACCTGCTCGAGTTCTTCGGCGGGCTCTACCCGGACAGGACCGTGCGGCCGATGCTGAAGACCCTTAAGGCGCTGCAGGACATCCTTGGGCGCTTCCAGGACACCGAGGTGCAGGCTGCGATGCTCCGGGACCACCGCGACACGGTGGCCGGGCGCGAGGGCGGCGCCGCCGCGCTGATGGCGATGGGTCTCCTGGTGGACCGGCTCGAAAACGAGAAGACGGCCGCCCGCGAGCGCTTCGCCGAGCGCTTTGCGGACTTCTCGGTGCCCCGGCAGCGCGAGCTCGTGGAGGAAGCGTTCGGGTGACGACCGTCCTCGCCACCTACAACATCAAGGGCGGCGTGGGCAAGACGTCGGCGGCGGTGAACCTCGCGTACCTCGCGGCGCGCGAGGACGCCCAGGTGCTGCTCTGGGACCTCGACCCGCAGGGCGCGAGCACCTACCTGTTCCGGGTCAAGCCGAAGGTGAAGGGCGGCGGGCGCAGGCTGGTGCGCGGCAAGAGCGAGGTGGAGCGCCTCATCAAGGGCACCGACCACGACCGGCTCGACCTGCTGCCGGCCGACTTCTCCTACCGCCACATGGACCTCGCGCTCGACGACACGAAGAAGCCCACACGGCGGCTGACGAAGGTGCTCGCCCCGATCGTCGGCGACTACGACTACGTCTTCCTCGACTGCCCGCCGAGCATCTCGCTCGTGTCCGAGAGCGTGTTCGAGGCGGCCGACGCCCTGCTCGTGCCGCTGATCCCGGCCACCCTGTCGTCGCGCACCTACGCGCAGCTCAAGCGCGTGCTCTCTGATGACGGGCCCCAGGTGCTGGCGTTCTTCTCGATGTTCGACCGCCGCAAGCGCCTCCACCGCGAGGTCATGGACTCGCTCTGGGAGAAGAACGGCGTGCTGCGCAGCGCGATCCCCGCGGCCGCGGACGTCGAGCGGATGGGCACGAAGCGCAACGCGGTGGCGGAGTTCGCTCCGCGCAGCCGGGCCGCGCGCGCCTACGAGGAGCTCTGGCGCGAGGTGCGCGACAAGCTCGACTGAGCGGCTTCGTCGAGCGCCTCTAGCAGGCGGTCCACGTCCTGCTCGTCGTTGTAGTGGACGATGCCGGCGCGGATGGCGCCGTCGGGCTCGAGGCCGAGCAGCTCGGACAGCTCGAGCGCGTAGTTGTTCCAGTGCGAGACGGCGACCTCGCGGGACGCCAGCTCGCTCGCGACGTCGAAGGGTGGGCGGCCTTCGACCGAAAACCAGATCGTGGGGGCGCGGTCGCGAGCGGACCCGTGGATGCGGACCCCCTCGATCGAGCTCACGCCGTCGAGCATCCGCTTGAACAGCGCCTCCTCGTAGGCGCGGATCGCGTCATAGCCCGTCTCCTGCATGTAGCGCACGGCGGCGATCACCCCGGCGAGCCCCTCGAACGACGGCGTGCCGGTCTCCCAGCGCCAGGGCACCTCGTCGGAGGAGACCCTCAGCTTGTCGGGCTGGAGCTCCTCGAGGATCTCCGGCCGAGCCCAGAGGATCGACTGGTGCGGGCCGAACCACTTGTAGGCCGAGCAGACGATGGCGTCGCAGCCGAGGCCGGCGGCGTCCAGCCGGCGGTGCGGCGCCGCGTGGACCGCGTCGACGTAGACGCGTGCCCCGGCGCGGTGCGCCGCGCCCACGATGCCCGGAAGCTCGGGCACCGATCCCACGCAGTTGCTCGCCGCCGTGACGGCAACCCAGCGGGTGCGCTCGCCGAGCAGCGCCTCGATCGTCGCCGCGGGCAGTTCGAGGGTGTCGGGGTCCGGGTCCGCGAACCGCACCCTTGCGCCCGCTCGCTCCGCCGCGATGACCCACGGTCGCACGTTCGCGTCGTGGTCGAGCCGCGTGCAGACGATCTCGTCGCCGGGCCCGAGCGTGCGCCCCACCGCCGCGCTGAACGCGAACGTCAGCGTCGTCATGCTCGGCCCGAACACGACGCCGCGCGGGTCGCCGCCGATGAACTCGCCTGCCACCCGGCGCGCCTCGAGCACCAGCTCGTCGATCCGCTGCCCGGCCCGGAACGCGCCGCCCTGGTTGGCCACGTCGCCCGAGCGCATGAAGTCGGCCATCGCGTCGATGGCGGTGTCGACCGGCTGCGAGCCGGACGGCGCGTCGAAGCGCGCCCAGCCGTCCGACAGCCCGGGGAAGCGGTGGCGGTTCACGCGGGCACCGTACTCCAAGCCACTCGCCCGCCCGCGATCGTCGCCGCCACCAGCGGCACGCCAGGCCGGTAGACGATGTGGACGTGGGAGGGGGCGTCGAGCAGCACGGCGTCGGCGCGGGCGCCCGGCGAGAGGCGGCCCACGTCGTCGCGGCGCAGGGCGCGGGCGCCGCCCAGCGTGGCCGCCTGCAGCGCCTCGTCGGCGGTCATGCGCAGATCGCGCACGGCCAGCGCGATGCAGAAGCTCATCGAGGTCGTGTAGCTCGAGCCGGGGTTGCAGTTGGTGGCGATGGCCACGCTCGCGCCGGCGTCGATCACGCGGCGGGCGTCGGGGTACTGCTCGCGCGTGGAGAAGTCGGTGGCCGGCAGGAAGGTGGCGACCGTGCCGGACGAGGCGAGCGCCTCCACGTCGGCGTCCGACAGGTAGGTGCAGTGGTCGGCCGAGGCGGCGCCCATCTCCACCGCCACCTGCACGCCCGGTCCCTCGCCGAGCTGGTTCGCGTGCACGCGCAGCCCCAGCCCGGCATCGCGTCCCGCGGCGAGCACCGCCCGCGACTGGTCGGCGTCGAAGGCGCCGCGCTCGCAGAACACGTCGATCCAGCGCGAATTGGGCGCACAGGCGGCGAGCATCTCGCCGCAGACGAGCTCGACGTAGTCGTCCGCGCGGCCCGCGTACTCGGACGGTACGAGATGGGCGCCCAGGAACGTCACGTCGTCGGTGAGCTCGCCGGCCACGCGGCAGAGGCGCGCCTCGCCATCGACATCCAGCGCGTAGCCGGACTTGATCTCGATATGGGTGATGCCCGCCCGCAGCGCCTCGTCGCGGCGCGCGCGGGCGAAAGCGAGCAGCTCATCGTTGCCGGCGGCGCGCGTGGCGTCGGTGGTCACCTGGATGCCGCCGGCCTTGTAGGGCGCACCGGCCATGCGCGCGGCGAACTCCTCGGAGCGGTCGCCCGCGAACACGAGGTGCGTGTGGCTGTCCACGAAGCCGGGGATCACGCAGCGCCCACACGCGTCAAGCCGCTCGTCGGCGGCGGCGCCGGCGCGCTCGACGGCCGCCACGCGGTCGCCCTCGAAGACGAGCGCCGCGCCGCGCACGATGCCGAGCGGGCCGTCGCCGAGCGCAGGGTCGTTCGTGACGAGCAGCCCGATGTCGTCGACGACCAGCGTGCTCATGCGGCCAGCGCTGCCGCCAGCTCGGCCGGCACGTCGATCCGGGCGTGCAGCCCGTCGCGCACGATCCACTCGCCGCCGACCATCACGTCGCGCACGTCCGGGGCGGCGCCCGCGAACACCACCGACTCGAGCGCGTTCCGCACCGGCGTGCCGGACAGCCGCACGCTGTCGAGCCCCACGACGGTCAGGTCCGCCAGCGCGCCCTCCTCGATCCGCCCACCCTCCGGCCAGCCGAGGCTCTCGTAGCCGGCGCCGCCGGCGGCGCGCAGCAGGTCGTAGGCGCGGTGCTGGCCGCGCACGCCGCTCGCCAGCCGCTCGTCGAGCTCCACCGCGCGCGCCTCCTCGAGCATGTCGATCACGGCGTGCGAGTCGCTGCCGAGCGTGAGCCGCGCGCCCGCCTCGCGCAGGCGGCGGGCGGGGCCGATGCCATCGGCGAGGTCGCGCTCGGTGGTGGGGCAGAGGCAGCAGAACGCGGCGGCGCCGCCGAGCAGGGCCACGTCCGCGTCGTTCACGTGCGTGGCATGCACGGCGGTGAAGCGCTCGGACAGCGCGCCCGCCTCGGACAGGATCTGCGTGGGTGTGGCGCCGTACGCGGAGAAGCAGTCGTCGTTCTCGGCGACCTGCTCGGACACGTGCGCGTGGAGCGGCGCGGAGCGCGAGGCTGCCCAGCCGGCCACGATGCGTGCCGAGTCGGGATCCACCGCCCGCACGCTGTGGATCGCCGCACCGACGCGCGCGTGCGGGCCGGGCTGGAGCGCGTCCACCCGCTTGACCCAGGCCTCGGCGTCGCGGTCGGCGAAGCGCTCCTGGACCTCGTCGGGCTGCTTGCCGATGCCGCCGTGCAGGTAGCAGGCGTCGAGCAGCGTGATCCGCACGCCCGCCTCCCAGGCGGCCTGGATCACCGCGTCGCCCATCGCGTTGGCGTCGAGATAGGGCGCGCCGCCGGGGCCGCGGTGCAGGTAGTGGAACTCGCCGACGAGCGTGATGCCGGCCAGCGCCATCTCCGCGAACGTGGCCCGCGCGAGCGCGAGGTAGCCGTCCGGGTCGAGCGAGCCGATCGACGCGTACATCTGCTCGCGCCAGGTCCAGAAGCTGCCCTGGCCGCCCTGGGTTCGGCCCCGCAGCGCCCTCTGGAAGGCGTGCGAGTGCGCGTTGGCGAAGCCCGGCAGCGTGAGCCCGGCCAGGCGCTCGGCGTCGTCCGGCGGGGTGCCGACCCCGCGCGTGAGCGAGGCGATCCGGTCGCCCTCCACCTCGATCAAGAGGCCCGGCTCGGCGCGCTCGGCCCCGAGCCAGGCCAGCTCGCACCAATGGCGGCTCACGAGCCCACCCGCTCCACGAGCCGCGCCGCGCGCTCCACGAACACGTCGCGGTGGTGGCGCTCGAACTGCTCCCAGGTGGTGAAGGTCGTGGGGTCGCGCACGCGGTCGAGGAACAGCACTCCGTCCAGGTGGTCGACCTCGTGCTGGAAGGTGCCGGCCGTGAGCCCGCGCCGAACCTCCTCGTGCGGCTGGCCGTCGCGGTCGAGGTAGCTCACCCGCACGTTGACGAAGCGGGGCACATTCCCACGCAGGTCGGGCACCGACAGGCAGCCCTCGTTGATCTCGACGAGCTCGTCGTCGACCGGCTCGATGCTGGGGTTGACGATCACGGTCAGCGGGATCGGCGGCTTGTAGGGGTAGCGCGGGTTGCCGGGCCGCACCTCGATCACCGCCACGCGCACGGTCTCGCTCACCTGGTTGGCCGCGAGCCCGGCGCCGCCCGCGGCGCGCATCGTCTCGATCATGTCGTCGATCAGCCGCTGAACGTCGTCTGAGCGAAGCTCCTCGAGCGACAGCTCACGCGAGCGCTCGCGCAGCACAGGGTCGCCCACCCTGGCGATCTCGAGGACGCTCATTGGTGATCGCCTCCGCAAATACGGCCGCGTTCGGCGGCTGCGAACCTTCGCCTGGCCGCACCCGCGATGCTCGCCAATGTCTGGCATTGGCTGCGCTCGCGTGCGCGCTCATGCTCGGTTCTCGCTCGCCGAGCCGCGACCGTATTTCCGTCGGAGATCACTCGTCCTCCAGCATCGGGATCCGCACGCCCCGGTCGCGGGCCACCGCCACGGCTTCGTCGTAGCCGGCGTCCGCGTGGCGCATCACGCCCGTGCCGGGGTCGCTGGTGAGCACGCGCTCGAGCTTCTGCGCCGCCAGCTCGGTGCCGTCGGCGAGGCAGACCATGCCGGCGTGGATCGAGCGCCCGATGCCCACGCCGCCGCCGTGGTGGATGCTCACCCAGGTGGCACCGGACGAGGTGTTCACGAGCGCGTTCAGCAGCGGCCAGTCGGCGATCGCGTCCGAGCCGTCCCTCATGTCCTCCGTCTCCCGGTAGGGCGACGCGACCGAGCCCGAGTCGAGGTGGTCGCGCCCGATCACGATCGGCGCCGAGATCTCGCCGCTCCTCACCATCTCGTTGAAGCGCAGCCCGAGCCGCGCGCGCTCGCCGTAGCCGAGCCAGCAGATCCGCGCCGGCAGCCCCTGGAAGGCGATCTGCTCGCTGGCCTTGCGGATCCAGCGGGCGAGCCGCTCGTCGTCGGGGAACTCGTCGAGCACGGCGCGGTCGGTGGCGGCGATGTCGGCGGGGGCGCCGGACAGCGCCGCCCAGCGGAACGGGCCCTTGCCCTCGCTGAACAGCGGCCGGATGTAGGCGGGCACGAAGCCGGGATAGGCGAAGGCGCGCTCGAAGCCGCCGAGCTTCGCCTCGGTGCGCAGGCTGTTGCCGTAGTCGAACACCTCGGCGCCGCGGTCGAGGAAGCCCACCATCGCTGCACAGTGCGCGGCGGCCGCGCGCCGGGCCCGCTCCACGTACTCGCCCGAGTTGGAGTGGCGCAGCTCGAGCGCCTCCTCGAGGGTCATCAGGTTCGGCACGTAGCCGTTGAGAGGGTCGTGGGCGCTCGTCTGGTCGGTGACGATGTCCGCCTCGAAGCCGGCCTGCAGCAGCGCCGGGAGCGCGTCGGCCGCGTTGGCGAGCAGCCCCACGCTCAGTGGCCGGCGCTCCGACTTCGCCGCGCGGCAGCGGGCCACCGCGTCCTCCAGCGAGTCGGCCTGCTCGTCGAGGTAGCGCGTCTCGAGCCGCCGCTCGATCCGGTGCGGGTCCACCTCCACGCAGAGCGCCACGCCGTCGTTCATCGTGACCGCGAGCGGCTGCGCGCCGCCCATGCCGCCGAGGCCGGCGGTGAGGGTGATGGTCCCCGCCAGCGAGCCGCCGTAGCGCCGCCGCGCGATCTCGCCGAAGCACTCGTAGGTGCCCTGCACGATGCCCTGGGTGCCGATGTAGATCCACGAGCCCGCGGTCATCTGGCCGTACATCGTCAGCCCGAGCTGCTCGAGCCGCCGGAACTCGTCCCAGGTGGCCCACTCGGGCACCAGGTTCGAGTTGGCGATCAGCACGCGCGGCGCCCACTCGTGCGTGCGGAAGACGCCCACCGGCTTGCCCGACTGAACGAGCAGCGTCTCGTCGCCGCCGAGCGCGCGCAGCTCGCGCACGATCGCGTCGAACGCCTCCCAGGAGCGGGCCGCCCGGCCGGTGCCGCCGTAGACCACGAGCTCGGCGGGATTCTCCGCCACCTCCGGATCGAGGTTGTTCATCAGCATCCGCAGCGCGGCCTCCTGGGGCCAGCCGCGGCAGGAGAGCTCGCTGCCCCGCGGCGCGCGGATCTCCCTCATTCGAGCTCCCCGATCGCCGCCTCCACCGCCGCCACCAGCTCGCCAGACCCCACCAGCCGCTCGCCCGCCGCCAGGTCGGGCGCGAGCCGGCGGTCCGGTCCCGGCCCGAGCACCTGCTCGCGCACCGCGTCCAGCGCGGCGCGTGTGCCCTGGCCGGGCTCGAGCGGAGCGCGCAGGTCGATGCCGTGCGCCGCCGCCACCAGCTCCACCGCCAGGATGCGAGCGAGGTTGCGCAGCGACGCTCGCAGCTTGCGCGCCGCACCCCAGCCCATCGACACGTGGTCCTCCTGCATCGCGCTCGTGGGCAGCGAGTCCACGCTGGCGGGCGCCGCCAGGCGGCGGTTCTCGGCCACCATCGCCGCCTGCGTGTACTGGCCGATCATCAGGCCGGAGTTCACGCCCGCCTCCTCGCTGAGGAACGGCGGCAGGCCGTGGGAGCGCGCCTGGTCGAGCAGCCGGTCGCTGCGGCGCTCGGCGATCGCGCCCACCTCGGCCGCGGCGATCGCCAGGAAGTCGCAGGCGAACGCCACCGGCTCGCCATGGAAGTTGCCGCAGGACTCCACGCGGCCGTCCGGCATCACCATCGGGTTGTCGATCGCCGAAACGAGCTCGGCGGCCGCCACGCGCTCGGCGTGGGCGAGCGTGTCGCGCGCCGCGCCCGCCACCTGCGGCGCACAGCGCAGCGAGTAGGCGTCCTGCACGCGCGGGTCGTCGTAGCGGTGGCTCGCCACGATCGGCGAGCCGGCGAGCAGCCGGCGCAGGTTCGCGGCGCTGGCGGCCTGACCGGGCTGGGGGCGGAGGGCGATCAGGTCCTCGGCGAACGCGCGATCGGTGCCGAGCAGCGCCTCGACCGACATCGCCGCCGTGACGTCGGCCGCCTTGAGCAGCAGCCGCAGGTCGTGCGCCGCCAGGATCAGCATGCCGAGCATGCCGTCGGTGCCGTTGATGAGCGCGAGGCCCTCCTTCGGGCCGAGCTCGATCGGCTCGATGCCGGCCTCGCGCAGCGCGCCGGCGGCGGGCAGCGCCCGGCCGTCGTCGCCGATCAGCTCCCCCTCGCCGAGCAGCACGAGCGCGCAGTGGGCGAGCGGAGCGAGGTCACCGCTCGCGCCGAGCGAGCCGTGCTCGGGCACGAGGGGGGTGAGGCCTTCGTTCAGCAGGGCGAGCATCGTCTCCGCGACCAGCGGCCGGGCGCCCGAGTAGCCCATCGCCAGCGTGCGGGCCCGCAGCAGCATCATCGCCCGCACCACCTCGGGCTCCACCGGCGGCCCCATGCCCGCGGCGTGCGAGCGCACCAGGGCGCGCTGCAGCTCCATGCGGCGCTCCGCGGGGATCGCCACCGTGGCCAGTGAGCCGAAGCCGGTCGAGATCCCGTAGGCCGGCTCGGGGTCGTCCGCCAGCGCGGCCACGACAGCGGCACCGCGCTCCATCGCCCGCCGGCCGTCCTCGCTCAGCTCCACCCGCGCGCCCGCGCGCGCGACGGCCACCACGTCGCCGGCGCTCAGCCCCGTTCCAGTCAGCTCGACGAGTCCCTGTTCGCGAGTCCCCATCTGGCCCGCACCATAACGCCGGTTCCGGGTAGGCCTTGACTTCGAGCGCGCTCGAATTCCTAACGTGCTGGACGTAGTCGAAACGAAGGACTGACATGGAACAGCGGAAACTTGGAGACCTGACCGTCTCGGCCGAGGGGCTCGGCTGCATGGGCATGACCTGGGCCTACGGCGCGAGCGATGAGAACGAGTCGATGGCCACGATCCAGCGTGCGATCGAGCTGGGCGTGACCTTCCTCGACACCGCCGAGATCTACGGCCCCTACACGAACGAGGAGTTGGTCGGCCGCGCGATCGCCGGCCGCCGCGACGAGGTGACGATCGCCACCAAGTTCGGCTTTCGGATCCACTCGAGCGACCCGATGGACCGCTCGGTCGACGGCTCGCCAGAGAACGTGCGGCGCGCGATCGAGGGCTCGCTGAAGCGCCTCGGCACCGACCACGTGGACCTCTACTACCAGCACCGCGTCGACCCGGGCACGCCGATCGAGGAGACGGTCGGCGCGATGGCGGAACTGGTGGCGGAGGGCAAGGTCCGTTACCTCGGGCTGAGCGAGGCGAGCCACGACAACATCCGGCGGGCGCACGCCGTGCACCCGATCACGGCGGTGCAGAGCGAGTACTCGCTCTGGACACGCGATCCCGAGGCCGAGGTGCTGCCGACCCTGCGCGAGCTCGGCATCGGCCTCGTGGCCTACTCGCCGCTCGGCCGCGGCTTCCTGTCGGGCCGGATCAGCTCGACCGACGATCTCGCGGCCGACGACTGGCGGCGCACCAACCCGCGCTTCCAGCAGGAGGCATTCGAGACCAACCAGCGGATCGTCGAGAAGGTGAGGGAGATCGCCGCCGAGAAGGACGTGGCGCCGAGCCAGCTCGCACTGGCCTGGGTGCTCGCCCAGGGCGACGACATCGTCCCGATCCCGGGCACGAAGCGGCGCAACTACCTCGAGGAGAACGCGGCCGCCGTGGAAGTGGAGCTCACGCCGGGCGATCTCGAGCGGATCGACGCGGAGCTGCCAGAAGCGGTCGGCGCTCGCTATGACGAGGCCGGGATGGCGGCACTGGGTCGCTGAGGCGGCTCGAGTGACTGGTGACTGGTGACTCGAACCAGTCACCAGTCACCAGTCACAACACCTTCGACAAGAACGCCCTGGTCCGCTCGTGCTTCGGATTCGCGAACACTTCTTTCGGCGGACCCGCTTCCACGATCACGCCGTCGTCCATGAAGACGGCCGTGTCGCCCACCTCGCGGGCAAAGCCGATCTCGTGCGTGACGACGACCATGGTCATGCCCTCCTTGGCGAGCAGGCGCATGGCCTCGAGCACGTCGCCCACCAGCTCCGGGTCGAGCGCGGACGTGGGCTCGTCGAACAGCATCAGCTTGGGCTTCATGGCGAGCGCACGGGCGATTGCCACGCGCTGCTGCTGGCCGCCTGAGAGCTGCGCCGGGTAGTTGTCGATCTTGTCGGCGAGGCCGACGCGGTCGAGCAGTTCCCGGGCCTCTGCGACCGCCACCGACTTGGGCTCGTTCTTCACGCACGTCGGCGCCTCGATCACGTTCTCGAGTGCGGTCTTGTGCGGGAACAGGTTGAAGCGCTGGAAGACCATCCCGATGTGGGAGCGATCGCGAGCCACCTCCGAATCGCGCAGCTCGTAGAGCTTGTCCCCGTCCTGCCGGTAGCCGACGAGCCTTCCATCAACCCACAACCGGCCGCCGTTGATCTTCTCGAGGTGGTTGATGCAGCGCAGGAAGGTCGACTTCCCGGAGCCAGACGGCCCGAGCATGCACATCACCTCTCCCGGCTGGACCTCGAGCGACACGCCCTTTAGCACCTCGAGCCGACCGAAGCGCTTGCGCACGGCCTCGGCCTTGACCATCGGCTCACTCATTGGCCGAGTTGGGTTGATGCCTGATCGAGAACACGTTGCGCATGATGCGCTGGAAGGCCGGATCGCGGACCTGTCGCGACGTGCCACGCCCGTAATGGCGCTCGAGGAAGTACTGGCCGAACGACAGGACCGTGGTCATCACCAGGTACCAGATGCTCGCCACGATGAGCAGCGGGATCGTCTTGTAGTTGGCGGAGTAGATGATCTGCACTGAGTAGAGCAGCTCCGCGTAGGCGATCACGCTCACGAGCGAGCTGGTCTTGAGCATCGAGATCGTCTCGTTGCCCGTTGGCGGGATGATCACTCGCATTGCCTGGGGCAGGACGATTCGCCGGAGCGTCTGCAGCCGGCTCATGCCGAGGGCCTGAGAAGCCTCGGTCTGCCCCTCATCGACGGAAAGCATGCCCGCTCGCACGATCTCGGCCATATAGGCGCCCTCGTTCAGCCCGAGTGCCAGGATGGCGACCACGAACGGCTTGACCAGATGGTTCGCGTCCACGCTTGCGAACACCGGGCCGCCGAACGGGATCCCGATCGAGAGCTTGGGATACAGCGCGGCAATGAAGTTCCAGAAGATGATCTGGACGAGCACCGGTGTGCCGCGGAAGAACCAGATGTAGAACCAGCTGCCGCCGGCCACCAACGGGTTCGGCGACAGCCGCATCACCGCCAGGACGACTCCGACGGCGATCCCGATCACCATCGACACGACGGTCAGCACGATCGTCGCCCTAACGCCGCGGAGCACGCGCGGGTCGAACAGGAAGTTTCCGACGGTGCTCCAGCCGAAGCGGGGATTGGTGGCAACGGAGTGCACCAGCACGACCACCAGGAACAGCACGATCGCGGACGCGATCCAGCGGCCCCAGTGCCTGACCGGGACCGACTGGATCTCCTCTGGCGGCAGCTGCTGGTCCGCCCTTATGTCAGTTGCCGTGGACTGCTCCACGACCCGCCCTTCCTAGCTGGTCGCGCCGTTGATCACCGGGTTGGTGATCGCGCCGTCCTCGATTCCCCATTTGGTGAGGATCGTCTTGTACTGGCCGTTGGAAATCAACTGCTTGAGCGCATCCAGGATCGGCTTCTGCAGTCCACTGTCCTTCGGGATGGCAATCCCGTAGGGCGCGGTGCCGTAGGGCGTGCCGACTGTCTTGAACTGGGCATTCGACTGCTTGACCTGGTAGTCGGCCACCGGCGAGTCCGCCATGCCCACCTGGGCGCGGCCGCTGGTGATCGCCAGGTTGGCGCCGTTCTGGTCGGGGAAGGTCAGGACCTTCACGGCCTTCTTGCCGGCGCTGGTGCACTTCTTGCTCTGCGCGGTCGAGTCGTCCTGCTGCGTGGTGCCCTTCTCCACTGCCACCGTAAGGCCGCAGAGGCTGGACAGGTCCGTGACCGGCGGGCCGCCGGTGGCCTTCTCGTAGAACGACGTGCCGGCCGAGAAGTAGGTGACGAAGTCGACCGTCTTCTCGCGCTCCTTGGTGTCCGTGAAGGAGGACATGCCGAGGTCGTACTTGTGGGCGGCGAGGCCCGGGATGATGCTGTCGAAGGTGGCATTCACGACGTTGGCCTTGAGGCCGAGCGTCGTGGCGAGCGCCTTCCCGAGGTCGGCGTCCATGCCCTCGACGGTCTTGCCGTTGCCGCCGATGAACTCGTTCGGCGCGTACGACGCGTCGGCCGCAATCGTGAGCGACCCCTTCGACTTGATGGCCGCCGGCACCTCAGCGGCGAGCGCGCTGCTCGCCGGGGCGGTGGTGGCGGGCGCCGACGCGCTGGAAGTGTTGCTGCTCTTGCTGCTACCGCAGCCGCTGACGAGCGCGGCGGCCGCAGCGAGCACCGCCACGCCACCGACGACTCCGGAACCTCTTAGCCTCATTTTGCGAGTCCTCCTGACTGACCCAGATTCTCTCTCTCGGGGCGCGAGCATAACCCCCCGGGCGTGGTACGGGAGTCAACGGCGAAGGGGATCAGTGCTCGACGCCCCAGAGCTGGAAAGACGCCGGGCGGCCGGGTGGCCTGACGCGCGAGACGTAGACGCTGCCCTCGGACAGGCTCGCACTGTGTAAGGGCGACGGCAGGTGCAGGTCCACAAGCACCGTCTTGCCGAGCAGGCCGCAGCGCTCCGCGTCCACGGAGCGCACCGATCCCTTCGTCACCACGTGCGCCCCGGTCACGCGAACACCCTTCAGGCTGCGGCCGGGGTAGGCGACGTGCGCCTGCCGCAGAGCCGCCCGCTCGGCGAGCCGGACACCGCTCGGCCCCAGCGCCACGACGTTCGCCGGGCAGTGGCCGTGGCGGTACTGGCTCGCGGCGAACGGCTTGTGTTTGTCGCTCTTGAAGGTCCCGGTCGCGGCCAGCGCGATGCCGCCGGCGGCCACCAGCACGACGGGGATCAGCACGAGCGGCCGCCAACGCCGCCGATGGTGGCCCTCGAGCCGCCGGGCGGCGCGCCCCAGCTCCCGCTTGAGACCGGGAAGGATCGTCATCGCTGTTCCTCCAATCGACCTCGGAGCGCCCGCAGGCCCCGGCTCACCCTCTGGCGCACGACGCTCTCAGAGCAGCGCAGCTCGCCCGCCAGCTCGCCGTATCCCCGCTCGTCGATCACGTGTGCACGCACGGCCGCACGCTGTTCGGCGGGCAGTTCCTCGAGCGCGGCCAGCGCCGCCTCGCCCGCGAGCTCGTCGATGCGTGCCAGCGACTCGTCGTCGAGCGCCAGTGGTGCCATCTCGAGCTGCCGCCGCACCGAGTCCTCCACCTGCCCGGCGCGCACGCTGCCCACCAAGAGGTGGCGAGCGATGCCGAACAGCCAGGCGGACACGGAGCCGGTGGCGGCATCGAAGCGCTCCCGGCCGGCGAGCGCACGCGCAAAGGTCTCGGCGGTGAGGTCGGCGGCGAGCTCCGGGCGGGCGCAGCGGCGCGCGAAGTAAGCGAGGACCGGCCGCTCCCAGCGGACGTAGAAGCGCTCAAAGTCCTGCTTAAGGAGCGTCGCGTCGTCAACCGGAGGTCGCACCGCTCATACATTCGCCCGAGCGGCGCCTCTGTGACGAGGCGCGGGAGCTCGCCGGCGCCCCGGGGAGAGCGCCGGCGAGACTCGGCTGTGGGTCCGCTAGGCGGTGATGGTCGCCGGCTCGAACGGAAGAGCGGCGTCGCGCGGGACGACGAGCACGGGGCAGCCCGCGGTGTCGATCGCGTACTCGGCCAGCGCCGTGAGGAGGACGTGGCCCGTGGGGGCCTCGGGACGGGAGCCCAGCACGAGCAGGTCGCGCCGGCCGGTGGCCGAGAGAGCCGCGCCCCACTGGGATGCGAGCGCGCGGGCGGTGTCCATCGCGCTCGCGTCGTCCGGGCTCGGGTTGACGGCGATCGTGCCGATGCCCGGGTCGAGGTTGCGGTAGCCCGCAGGTGCGATCGCCACGGCGGCGGGGCCGCCGTCGAGGAGCCGCCTGGTCGAGGTCAGGGGCGACACGGTCCCCGGCGCGGTGTGGTAGTCGGACCCGAACACGACGATGTCGGCCCCCTCCGCCTCGGCGAGGGCTCGCAGGCCATCGCCGGTCGACGCGTTGATCACGACGTGGAGCTCGGCGTCAGGGTCGCCCAGCAGCTCGCGGCCGTGCTCGAGCAGCTCGTGCGTCCGTCGCTCCTCGCGCAGCTCCTCGTGCCGGTCCGCCGCGCGCGAGTGGCGCACGTATGCGAGTGCGACGGTCGCGCCGGCCTCGGCGAACTGGCTGCCGAGGACGACGGCATCCTGGTCGTTCGGCGTGTCGTCGTACGACACGATCACCTTCGGGGTCATCTCCGCTCCTTGCCTCGTCTCTCAGAAGGTCCTGGTGCTTGGTTCTCGGCTGAGATTCCCATTCCCGCAATATCACTGCCAATGAACTTCCTGATAGTTAGAATCACCAGTGCTTATGCTGAACGTGCAGCGTCTGCGGGTGCTGAGGGAGGTCGCCGCCAGGGGCTCGTTCTCGGCCGCCGCCGACTCGTTGGCGTACACGCAGTCGGCCGTTTCGCAGGCGGTGGCGACGCTCGAGGCAGAGACCGGCGCGAAGCTGCTCGAGCGGGACCGCAAGGGCGTCCGCCCCACGGCCGCCGGGGCCGCCCTGGTCGCCCACGCGGACGCGATCCTCGCTCGCATCGAGGCCGCCGAGGCCGACCTTGCCTCGATGCTCGGGCTGCGCGGCGGCCTGCTTCGCATGGCGTCGTTCCCCACCGCCGGCAACACGCTCATGCCCCTTGCGATCGCCAACTTCAGGACGGCCCATCCGGAGGTGGAGCTGACGCTTGGCGGAGGGCGAGCCGGAGGAGATCGGGCCGCGCCTGCGGGCGGGTGAGTTCGACCTCGCTCTGCTGTTCGAGTTCCGCGAAGTGCGCGACTCGCTCGGGCCGGGCCTGCGCACGGTAGACCTGCTCGAGGATCCGATGCACGTCGCGCTGCCGGCCGGTCACCCGCTGGCAGCGGGGCGCGCGCTGCAGCTCGAGGACCTTCAGGAGGACGCGTGGGTGCAGACCTCCGCGTCGAGCGCCTGCGCTCGGCACGTGGTCCGCATGTGCCACGCTGTCGGGCTTCGAGCCGACGTGTCGTTCGAGAGCGACGACTACCACACCGTGCTCGGGCTGGTGGCGGCGGGCGTGGGCGTCGCGCTGATCCCGGAGCTGGCCCTCACGCGCCCGCGCGACGACGTCGTGGTGCGGGACCTGTCCCCCTCGCTGCGGCGGCGCGTGGTGGCGGCGACCCCGCGCAGCGCGGGAGTGACGCCCGCGGCGAGGGCGATGCTGGAGCTCCTGCAGGAGGTGGCGGGGCGCTACGCGAGCCTCACCGCTCCTGCTTCCGATCGCTCATCAGGATCGTCGACGCGTGGAACCTGATCAGCCCGCAGTGGTTGCAGAACACCGCCGCCACCTCCACGCCCTGACCCGGGACCACACCGCCACCCGGCTGTAGGGCCTGCAGCAGGAACTGTTCTGGCTCACGACCCACTCGTAGTGGCCGCAGGCCTCGCACTTGCTGTCGGCGCCCTTGCGGACCAGCGCGTCGCGGTGGATCTCGCGCGACCAGGCTCGGTCGTCAGGCAGCTCTTCGCTCATCCAGACCAGTGTGAAGGAATAGGTCGCAGGTCGCAGGTCGCAGAAACCATCCTGCGACCTGCGATCCCGCGACCTGCGACCTCAGTTAGGCGCGTGAGGCACAGGCGCCGCGCCGCCCGCGGGTGCCGCGGCCGGAGCCGCCGGCACGCCGCTCGGGTAGCTGAGCGAGGGCACGTCCGAGGGATAGACCTCGTGACCGTGCACCGCCAGATCGCCGGTCTCCATGTCCTTCTCGGTCATGCGGAGCGGCACGAACAGGCCAACCACCTTGAGCAGGATGTACGTGCCCACCGCGGAGAACGCGATCACCCAGAGCGCCGTCTCTCCCTGCCAGCGGAGCAGCCTCCCGCTGCCGCCGTGGAAGAGGCCCGGATGGAGATGTCCGGGCTCCTCCGCCCGTTGCCGCGTACACGATCACGTGCGGGTCGGCGAAGAACGCCACCAGCAGGCCGCCCGCCAGGCCGGCGAAGCCGTGCGTGTAGATCACGCCGAGCGTGTCGTCCACCCTTCTGAACGGGTTGAGCCTGCTCAGGTAGTTCAGGGCGAAGTAGACGATCGTCGTGCCGATCAGGCCGATCGCCAGCGCGCCCCAGCCGTTCACGAAGCCGGCGCCCGGCGTGATGGCGACGAGGCCGGTGATCATGCCGTTCACGCTGCCGATCAGGGTTGGCTTGCGGCCGGTGATGTAGTCCCAGGCCACCCAGCCGAGGAACGCCACGGCGCAGGCCAGGTTGGTGTTGAGCACGGCCACTGCGGCGTTCCCGCCCGCGTAGTACGGGTCGCCGCCGTTGAAGCCGTTCCAGCCGAGCCACAGCAGGCCGGCGCCCGTGGCAACCATCAACAGGTTGTTGGGGGCGTCGACCTCGCGGTCGCGCTGGAGGCGTGGCCCGATCACCGCAGCGGCTACGAAGCCCGACACACCGGCGGCGAGGTGGATCACATAGCCACCGGAGTAGTCGACCGCGCCGTGCTGGGAGAAGAAGCCGCCGCCCCAGATCAGGAACGCGTTGACCGTGTAGATCAGGCTCGACCACAGGATCACGAACGGGATCCAGGCCTTGAAGTTGATCCGGCCGAGGACCGAGCCGAGCATCAGGATCGGCGTGATCGCCGCGAACACGAACTGGAAGTACGCGAGCGTCGCCGTCGGGAAGTGGAACGGCGGGCCGGTGGTGATCGACGGGATCACCGCCTGGCTCTGCGCCTCCCCGGCGGACAGGATCGTCTTCGGCTTTCCCCACATGTTGGCGAAGAAGCTGCCGCCCTTCGAACCAAAGATGTGGAGCGGCTCCCCGAAGCCCATCTTGAAGCCGTAGAGCACCCACACGACCAGCACGAGCGCGAAGGCGATGAACGAGAGCATCATCGCGTTCACCGACCAGCGCTTCTGCATGACGCCGCCGTACAGGACGACGAGGCCCGGGACGCTCATCAAGCCCACGAGGGTGGCCGCGGTGAGCTGCCAGGCGTTGTCACCCGGGTTCAACCACGGCGGATAAGCCGACCATGTGGGCGTGGCGGCTCCGAGAATGGCGTGAAACATGAAGCGAGTGCCTCCTTCGGTTGGCGTACGGCCGTTCCGCGAAGGCGGCTTCGCTGGCCGGCCGGCTCAGTCGACCGAAATATTCGGCTGAGGCCCGTTCAGGGGATATGGACTCCGGTCCAAACTCGGGCCGCCGGCCTTATACCTGCGGTATAGCGCGCCGCTGATGCGCGCCCGTAAACTCGCCCCAGATGCCGCTCCAGGGGCACTGGGAAAGGCAGAACGCACCGCTCGGATCGCGCGAGCGGCGCACGGTCGCGATCGTCGGCGGGGTGCTCGCGCTGGCCCTGGCGGTGGTCCTCTTCTTCAGCGTCGTGAAGTCGGGCAGCGCCGGCCAGGGCTGCGTGAACGTGACGGTGCCGAGCACGATGGGCGCGGGCAACATGCACGCCTGCGGAGACCGCGCCCGGCAGCTCTGCGCAAGCCAGCGGAGCGGCGACCAGAGCGACCCGTTCGTCCGGGCGGCCGAGGCGGCCTGCCGCAAGGCCGGGATCGGCTAGCGCTGCTGCAGGCGGGCGCGGGCCACTGATCGCTCGAGCGGCGAGCGGGCGCTGCCGTTGCCGTTCGAGTGCGGTGTGGCCAGGCTGATGTCGTCCAGCCGCGCCAGCAGGTAGCGGCGCACGCCCTCGTCCGGCTCGCTCACGCGGATCAGTCCCAGTCGGCGGATACGTGGGTTGTTCCCCATGCGAGAAGGATGAGGAGCGAGCGCGGTCGCGCCAATGGACCGCGGGCCAAAAAGCCGGGGGCCGCGCCGGACCCGAGGGCTATGGACCGGTTGTCGAGCCGGAGGCGCCGCGCTTTGGACATGCGTCCATGTGCGCGGCGCTCACCGGCCGGATATCAATCCCCACCCATGCCAGCCAACGTCATCGTCTCCTACGACGGCACCGACAACGACCGCGATGCGCTCGCGCTCGGCAGTCTGCTGGGCGAGGCCGGCGCCTCCCTCGGCCTCGCGTACGTGCGTCACGCGGCGGAGGAGCGCCCGGACCGCGAGACGCTCGCCCAGTCCGATGCCGAGGCGCTGCTGGACGAGGGAGCGAGCTCGCTCGGCCAGCCGGACATTCCGAAGCACGTCGTGCTGAACGCCTCCACCGGCGAGGGACTGTCTGCGCTGGCCGTCGAGCAGGACGCGGACATCGTCGTGTTCGGCTCCGAGTACCGCACGCCGGTGGGCCATATCCAGCCGCAGGCGACAGCACAGCGCATGATGGAAGGAGGACCGGTGGCGGTGGCGATCGCCCCGGCCGGCCTGCATGAGCGGCCGAGCTACAAGGTCATGGCGGTGCGGGCGATCGGCGAAGTAGGGGACCG
The DNA here is from genome assembly GCA_963848495.1 of uncultured Thermoleophilaceae bacterium. Taxonomy (GTDB): domain Bacteria; phylum Actinomycetota; class Thermoleophilia; order Solirubrobacterales; family Thermoleophilaceae; genus JAICJR01. The sequence continues at coordinate 1,732,309 of CAWKDV010000004.1, read as the reverse complement.
CAGCGCGCCCGAGACCGCGAGCTCGCTGGCCGACAGGCTCGGCGCAGAGGTCGCTGAGTCCCCCAACGCCGAGGTCGACCTGCTCGTGGTCGGCTCGCAGCCGCTGGCGGCGCCCGGACGGGTCGCCGTCACCTCCGCCGCGCAGTACCTGGTCGAGACCTCGCGCTGCCCGGTGCTGGTGCTTCCGCGCGGCAAGACCGTGCGTTTCTGACCGCCGCTCGACCACAGGTCGAAGCCGCGGGGCGAATCTTTGTCCCGCGGTCCAATGGCGATGGCGCCCCCCTCTTCGGACAATCTTCGGGTGTCCGATGCGGAGAGGGTGGTGCCGATCGACGGCGCGGGGGATCCGACGCCCGCTGCCCCGACGCTGCACGAGCTCCACCTGCGCATGGTGGGCGGCGTCATCTCGGGCGGGGGGCTCGAGCGGCTTGCCGAGCTCGCCAGCGAGGAGCTCGAAGCGCCTGTGGCGATCGTCGTCCCGCGCGTGGGTGAGGCGGTGGCGGGCGCCGGCGAGCCCGAGCTCGGGCGCCTGCGCGGCTATGTGCGCGACCGGCTGGCGGGGCGCACCACCGAGGTGCCCGAGGCGGTGCTGGCCGAGGTGCCGGTGACGAGCGGCGGCGACCCCGTGGGCGCCGTGCTGCTGCTCGACTCCGGCGGCGCTGGAGTGCCCGACGGCGCGCACGACGTGCTGCACGTAGTGGCTATCGCCGTCCTCACCGAGCTGGCCGTGGCCGACGTGCGCGAGGAGACCGAGCAGGCCATGCGCAGCTCCCTGATCGACCTGATCCGCGGCAACCCCGACCTGTCGGACGAGGACCTGCTGCGGCGCGCCTACCGCGTGGGCAGCGACCTGAGCCGCGGCGCCGTCGCGCTCTGCGCGGAGATCACGAGCGACCGCAGCCACTACGTGATGACGCTGATCGCCGACCGCGAGCCCCAGGCGCTGGCGGAGCAGCTCGGCGAGCGCATCTACGTGCTGATTCCGCCGAAGGAGGGCGACGACCCGGCGCGCGTCGCGCTGGCCGGCACGCGCGAGATAGCGAAGGCGATCGCGCCCTACTCGGTGGCGGCCTTCTCCTCCTTCTGCTCGCAGCCGCGCTTCTTCCACCGGGCGATCCAGGAGGCCGAGCTCGTCCTCGACGTGCTGCTCCAGGAGGAGGGCAACCCGGCCGGCAGCGAGGCGATCGACTCCGACACCTACCGCCTGCTCGTGCGCACGCTCGCCTCCCACCCGGACGAGGTGATGCGCTTCTACGAGGACACGGTCGCGCCGATCGTCCACTACGACGAGCAGTACGGCACCGACCTGGTGGGCACGCTCGAGGCCTACCTCGCCCACAACTGCAACATGAACGCCACCGCCGCGGGCATCTACGCCCACCGCCACACGGTGGCGTATCGCCTGGACCGGGTGCGCGAGCTCACCGATCTCGACCCGAACTTCTCGGAGGGACGCGAGCGGCTCGGCCTCGGCCTGAAGGCCTACCGGCTGCTGAGCCCCAGGCTGCGCCGCTGACCCCGAGTAGATTTCGGGGCCGTGGACGCACCAGGCCGGACAGCCCTCGGCAGCTGGAGCGGAGGGCGCTTCATGCACTTCGGGGAGCCGCTCGAGGACGAGCGCCTCGCCGCGCTGCTGCGCCCGGGCGACGGCATCGACACGCTGCTCACGGCGGACGTCTACGGGGCCGGCGAGGCGGACCTGGTCGTCGGGCGTGCGCTGGCGGGGCTGCCGCGGGACTCCTACTGCCTGGTCGGCGCGGTGGGGCACGACTTCTACGAGGGCGAGCGTGACGGCCCCCGCGGCTTCCCGCGCTTCACCGATCCGTCGCTGCGCGGTCCGGACGCCTATGCGGACTACCTGCGCATGGCCACCGAGCGCAGCCTCGAGCGCTGCGGCGTGGACTCCTTCGACCTGCTGCTGCTGCACAACCCCGACCACACGGGCTTCTCGAGCCCGGCCGTCTGGGACGCGCTCGAGGAGCTGCGCGCCATCGGGCTCACGCGCCTGCTCGGCGTGGCGCCGGGGCCGGCGAACGGCTTCACGCTCGACCTGATCGGCTGCTTCGAGCGCTTCGGCGACTCGATCGACTGGGCGATGATCATCATCAACCCGATGGAGCCGTGGCCCGGCGAGCTGGTGCTGCCTGCGGCGCAGGCGCACGACGTGAAGCTGATCGCGCGCGTGGTGGACTACGGCGGGCTGTTCTGGGACGACGTGCTCCCGGGCCATCCCTTCCGGCAGGGCGACCACCGCAACTTCCGGCCGGCCGGCTGGGTGGACGAGGGCCGCGCCCGGCTCGAGCGCATGCGGCCGCTGGCGCACGCTCACGGGCTCACGCCGCTCCAGCTCGCCTCCCAGTGGGACCTCGCCCAGGAGCCGATCGCCTGCGTGGCGCCCACGCTGATTCAGGAGGCGGGCGACGGGGCTCGCCGGGTGGAGGACAAGCGCGCCGAGCTGGCGGCGCTGCCGGCCGAGCGGCTGTTGAGCGACGAGGAGGTCGCGGAGGTCCGCTCGATCGGCGACAACACCGGCTGCATGGCGCTGAAGGGCGCCTCGCCCGAGCACGAGGGGGAGCGGCGCGCCGACCGCTGGCCGCTCACGCCGGAGCTCAGCGAGGTGGCGGCGCGCTGGGAGATCGAGCCCGAGCGCGACCTCGTGCAGGCGGCAGCGGCGGGCTAGCGCCGATGTCGCAGGCGAACGTCGACAAGGCGCTCGCTTTCGTCGCGGCCTACAACCGGCGCGACTTCGACGCCGCGGTGGAGCATTTCGATCCCGAGATCGACTGGGTGCTGCCGGCCCACCAGCAGTCGGACTCCTGCCGTGGACCCGAGGCGGTCAAGCGCTTCTGGCTGGGGCTGGACGAGACCTTCGAGGCGCTGCGGCTCGATCCGCAGGAGGCCGTGGACGCGGGCGACCGGGTGGCGATCCGGCTTCTCTATTACACGAAGGGCAGGGGCAGCGGGGTGGAGATCGAGGGCGAGCTGTACCACCAGGTCACGACCTTCCAAGGCGACCGGATCGTGCGGATCGAGTACTTCACCGACTGGCCGCAGGCGCTCGAGGCCGCAACCGACGCACCCTCGGGTGTGTTGCGGGAAGAGTGCGACGAGCGCTCCTCGCAGCCGCCCTGGCCCTCGCCCTAGCCCCCGCCGGCGCGGCCGCCGCGCCGCAGGTGTCCCAATTCGGCATGGCGGTGCCGGCCGGCGCCGGCTCGCGCGCGGCCTCCGGCCCGGTGACCACCCGCGCGCTGCGTGCGCCCCAGCGCTACGACATGGCGGCCGCCGAGTGGCGCGGCCGCGCCGGGGCGAGCGTCTGGCTGCGCGGCCGGCGGGCCGGCGGGCGCTGGAGCCGCTGGACCCGGCTCGACCCGAGCGAGCAGCCCCTGAAGCGCGGCTCAGGCACCGAGCCGGCGTGGGCAGGTGGCTACGACTGGGTGCAGCTCCGCGCCTCGCGGCCGCTGCCGGGCTTCCATCTGAGCTTCGTCCGCTTCGCCCACGATGCCCTCGCTGCCGCCGCCCCCCGCACGATCACGGTGCAGATGCCGCCGCCCGCCGGCGGACAGCTCCAGATCGTGCCGCGCGCCGCCTGGGGCGCCGCCCGCTGCAAGCCGCGCGTCACCGCCGGCTACGGCCAGGTGGACTTCGCGCTGGTCCACCACACCACCACGCTCAACTCCTACTCGCGCGCGCAGTCCGCGGCGATCGTCCTGGGCATCTGCCTGTTCCACCGCAACGTGAACGGCTGGAACGACATCGGCTACAACCTTCTCGTCGACAGGTACGGCCAGGTGTTCGAGGGCCGGCAGGGAGGCATCGACGCACAGGTCGTGGGGGCGCAGGCGGGCGGCTTCAACGCGGTGTCGGCGGGCTTCGCCACGATCGGCAACTTCAGCCGCAGCCACTTCAGCGACGCCGGCGTGAACTCGCTCGCGCACGCGATCGCCTGGAAGCTGTCCCTCGACGGGGTGCCCGCGCAGGGTCAGGTCACGGTGACCTCGGCCGGCGGGCCGTTCACGCCGTTCCGGCAGGGCGCGCGCGTGACGGTGAACCGCATCTCAGGGCACCGCGACGTGGATTCCACCGCCTGCCCGGGCAGCGCCCTCTACGCCCAGCTACCCGGTCTGCGCCGGCTCGTGGCGGGGCTCGAGGGGCCGGTGAGCCGGCTCACGCTGGCGGCGGCGGCTCAGACGCTCACCTTCCCGCAGCCCGCCGTGGTCAGCGGCACGCTGGCCGAGCCGCCGGGTCTGGCCATCCCGCCTGGCGCGAGCGTCGAGATCCAGGACCGGCTGGCCGCCGGCGGGCGCACGCTCACCACGCTGCCGGTGGCGGGCGGCGGCTTCGCGGGCTCGCTGCCGCTGGCCCACAACGACGTGGTGCGGGCGGTGTTCGAGGGCGGCGGCGGGCTACCGCGGGTGGTGTCCACGCCGGTCTACGTCACCGTTCTGCCCGTGCTCATGCTGCAGGCCAGCGCCCCGTCCGTCGCCCACGGCTCGCTGGTCACGCTGAGCGGCACGATCGCGCCCCCGAAGGCGCACGTGACGCTGGTCGAGCAGGTCCTGCGCCGCGGCGTCTTCCGCCGGGTGCGCCTGATCAAGCTCGCCACGACCGCCGGCCGCTTCACCCACCCGATCACGCTAAGCCGCGCGGGCAGCCACCGCTTCATCGCGCGCTCGCCGGCGGACCGGCTGACCGGCTTCGGGCAGTCGGCGCCGGTCGTGGTGACGGCCGGCTAGCAGGGCGTTCGGCCACTGGATCCCCACAGCGGTGGCAAGCTACGGCGGCCTCTGATGACCCCCGACCGCTACCACGAGTTCTTCGTCGCCTCCGCGGGGGTGGCGGGCGCGCTCACCGGGTTGCTGTTCGTCGCGATCTCGGTGGCTCCTGAGCGGCTGCTCGCAGCGGACGCGCGCGAGTCCCACCGTGTCCGGGCGTCGGCGGCGCTGACCGCGTTCACCAACACGCTCACGATCTCGCTGTTCGCGCTAACGCCCGGGGTGCACCTCGGCTGGGCTGCGGTGGTGATCGCCATCCTCGGGCTGCTGTTCGTGGCCGGCTTCATCGTGTCGCTCTTGCGGGTGCGGCGAGCGCAGCCCGGTGCGTTCGGCGATTCCGCCTTCCTCGTGGGCCTCGCGGTGGTTTTCGGCTTCCAGCTCGACTACGGCATCCGGCTGACCTCCGACCACGGCGATTCCGGCGCCCTCGACGGGATCTGCGTGCTGGTGATCGTCTGCTTCCTGATCGGGATCGCGCGCTCGTGGGAGCTGATCGGGGGCCCGTCCTTCGGGATCTTCACCGAGTTGCACGATCTGATCCGGAGCCGCAAGAACGACTCGAACGCCTCCTGACCGGCCGCCTGGGAGTCAGCCCCGCTCGAGCGCCGCCAGCTCCTCGTAGAGCCCGTCCACCGCGCGCTTCGCCTGCTCGTGCCGCCGCGCCGAGGAGGACGAGCGCTCGGGCGTGGACCACGCCGAGGGATCCGCGAGCTCATCCTCTAGAGCCGCAAGCGTGCTCTCCGCGGACTGAATGCGTTGCTCGACCGCCGCCATACGCCGCTTGCGGTCCTTGGACGGCCCTGCGGGCCGGGATCGCTCGCGCGCGGGCTTCTTCTCCGCAGTCCGCAGTCCGCCGTCCGCAGTCTTCGCGTCACGCGCCCGGACATAGTCAGCCCAGCCGCCCGCGTAGCTCCTCAGCCCCCCATCCTCGATCGCCAGCGTCCGGGTGCCCACAGCATCAAGCAGCGCCCGGTCGTGCGACACCAGCAGCAGCGAGCCGTCGAAGCCGCGCAGCGCGTCCTCGAGCGCCTCGCGGCTCTCGAGGTCGAGGTGGTTAGTGGGCTCGTCGAGCACCAGCAGGTTGGCCCCCGACTGCACGAGGACCGCCAGGGAGAGCCGCCGTCGCTCGCCGCCGGAGAGCCCGGCGATGGGCTTCTCGGCATCGGCGCCCGAGAACAGGAAGCGGCCGAGCAGCGCCCGCACCTTGCCTGGCGTGAGGCCGGTGGCGCGCTGCGCCGCCTCGAGCACGGTGCCCTGGCGTCCGATCTCCTCGGTGTGCTGGGACAGATACCCGAGCTCGACGTTGTGCCCCGTGCGCAGCTTGCCCGCCTCGAGCGGGCGGCGGCCGGCGAGCGTCTCGATCAGCGTAGTCTTGCCGGCGCCGTTTGGACCGACGAGCGACACGTGCTCCCCGCGCTCGAGCCACAGCTCGACGTCCGAGAGCAGCTGCTTGTCGCCGGCCGAGATGTTCGCCCCCTCCAGCTCGAGCACTACCCGCCCGCTGCGTGACGGCTTGTCGAAGTTGAAGCCGAGCGCCCGCCCGTCGCGCGGGCCGCGTTCGATCCGCTCGATCTTCTGCAGCTTCTTCACGCGCGACTGCGCCTGGCGGGAGCGGGTGCCCGCCCGGAAGCGCGTCACGAAGCGCTCGAGCCGCTCGATCTCGGCCTGCTGGCGCTCGATGGCGCGGCCCAGCGCCAGCTCGCGCGCGGCCTGCTCCTTGCGCCAGGCGTGCCAGGGCCCGGGGAAGAAGCGCGAGCGGCCGCCCTCGAGCTCGAGCACGGCGGTGCCCACCGCCTCGAGGAACCAGCGGTCGTGCGCCACCAGGATCACGGCGGCGTCCACCGAGATGAGGCGCTGCTCGAGCCACTCGAGCGACGCGATGTCGAGGTGGTTGGTCGGCTCGTCGAGCAGCAGCAGGTCGGGGTCGCCGGCCAGCGTGCGCGCCAGCGAGCCGCGCGTGAGCTCGCCGCCGGAGAACGTGTTGAGCGGGCGGTCGAGGTCGCCCTCGTGGAAGCCGAGCCCGCGAACCACCGCCATGGCGCGCTCGCGCCAGGTGTAGCCGCCCGCGTGCTCCAGCCGCGCCTGGGCCACCGCGTAGCGGTCGAGCGTGCCGGCGTCGGTGTCGCCGGCGGCCATCGCCTGCTCCAGGCGCTGCAGCTCGGACTCGAACGCGATCAGGTCGGCGCAGCCGCCCAGCACGTAGTCGCGCAGGGAGAGATCGCGTTCGCGGGGCGGCCGCTGGTCGTGGAGCGCCACGCGCGTGCCCTTGGCGAGCACGAGCTCGCCGAAGTCCACCGAGCTCTCGCCGGCGAGCATCCTGAGCAGAGTGGTCTTGCCGGACCCGTTGCGGCCGGAGAGCGTCAGGCGGTCGCGCCGCTCGACCTTGAACGAGACGCCCCGCAGGAGCGGATCGCCGGCGATGTCCTTCCCGAGCTCGGATGCGATGGCAACGGCCATGCGCGGATGGTAGGTGGCACGGCGCGGTCATCCGGCCCGCTAACGAGCTATTTTCGTGGCGTGTTGGGGAGCACCGAGACGTCCAGGAGCCACCCGATCGGGGGGTCTGGCCAAACGCTGACTCAGCATCTAGGGTCCCCTACAACGATGGCCGGCGTCCCCGTTTCCCCGACCACCCAACCGGCCAAGGGAGCTGGCGCGCCGCCGCTCGAAGTGCCGGACGCGCGCGCCGTGATGAGCCAGGCGCGGCTCGAGAACTTCCGCGTGGCCAGCCGCGCCCTGCCCGCCGAGCTGCGCTCGGACCTGTACGCGCTCTACGGCTTCGCCCGCCTGGTGGACGACCTCGGCGACGAGGCCCGCGGCGACCGCGCCGCGCTGCTCGACTGGCTCGAGGGGGACCTCGACGCGCTGTACGCCGGACGGCCCCAGCACGAGCTGATGAGGCGGCTCCAGGCCACCGTCCTAGCGCACTCGATACCGCCCGATCCCTTCCGCCGCCTGATCGCCGCCAACCGCCAGGACCAGGAGGTGGCGAGCTACGAGACCTTCGACGAGCTGGTGGGCTACTGCCGCCTGTCGGCCGATCCGGTCGGCCACCTCGTGCTCTACGTCTTCGACAGCGCCACGCCCGAGCGCATGGTGCTGGCCGACCGCATCTGCACCGCCCTCCAGGTGGTCGAGCACATCCAGGACGTGGCGGAGGACCTCGCGCGCGGGCGCGTCTACATGCCCCAGGAGGACATGCGCGCCTGCGGCTGCAGCGTGGAGGACCTGAGCCGCCGGCCCGCGTCCGAGCCCGCCCGCCGCCTGATCGCGCTCGAGGTCACGCGCGCCCGGCGCCTCCTGGTCGAGGGCCGTCCCCTCGCGCGCACGCTGCCCTGGCGCGCCGGGCTGGCGGTCGCCGGCTTCGTTGCCGGCGGCATGGCCGCCCTCGGCGCCGTCGAGCGGACCGGCTTCGACGTGTCCGGCGGCTCGCCGCGCGCCTCCGGCAGCCGCCGCGCCGCGGCGCTTGCCTCCACCCTCGCTCGCCTCACGAGGAACTAGGGGTGGAGGACCTGGCCGTCGCATACCGCCACTGCGAGCGCATCACGCGGCAGCGTGCGGGCAACTTCTTCTACGGGATCCGGTTGCTGCCGCCGGCCAAGCGCCGCGCGATGTGCGCTGTCTACGCGTTCGCCCGCGAGGTCGACGACGTGGGCGACGGCGACCTGCCGCCCGCGAGCAAGCTCACCGCGCTCGAGGGCATCCACTCCCGCCTCCTCTCGACGAACGGGGCACTGCGCCAGCCGATGAACGTCGCCCTCGACGACGCGATCAGGCGCTTCGACCTGCCGGTGGACGCGCTGGAAGACCTGATCGAGGGCGTCCGTATGGATGTGCACCCAGCGAGCTACGAGTCCTTCGACGAGCTGGTCGTCTACTGCCGGCGCGTGGCCGGGTCGATCGGCCGCCTCTGCCTGGCGATCTTCGGCTCGAGCGACACGCGGCGCGCATCAGTTCTGGCCGACGACCTCGGCGTGGCGATGCAGCTCACCAACATCGTCCGCGACGTCCGCGAGGACCACGCCAACGGGCGCGTCTACCTCCCCCGTGAGGACCTGGTGCGCTTCGGCTGCGAGTCCTTCCCTGACGGCTCGCCGGACGGCGTGTCGAGCCTGATCGCCTTCGAGGCCGCGCGCGGGCGCGAGTGGTTCGAGCGCGGGCTCGAGCTGGTGCCGCTGCTCGACACACGCAGCGCCTCGTGCGTCCTGGCGATGACCGGCATCTACAGGCGCCTGCTGGAGCGGATCGACGAGTCGCCCGAGCTGGTGATGCGCGAACGCGTCTCGCTGCCAGGCTGGGAGAAGGCCTGGGTGGCGGCGCGCAGCCTGGTGGTGGCGGCCGCATGACCCCGCGCAGCGCGATCGTGGTCGGCGGCGGGCTGGCCGGAATCACCACGGCGCTCGACCTCGCCGACGCCGGCGCGGCGGTGACGCTGCTCGAGGTGCGCCCGCGGCTCGGTGGCGCCGCCTATTCGTTCGAGCGCGACGAGCTCGAGGTGGACAACGGCCAGCACGTGTTCCTCCGCTGCTGCGACCAGTACCGGGGGCTGCTCGGCCGGCTCGGAGTGGAGGACCGCACGGTGCTCCAGGACCGCCTGGCGATCACCGTGCTGGCTCCCGGCGGGCAGCGCGGCACGCTCCGCCGCAGCGGCCTCAGGGCCCCGCTGCATCTCACCCGCTCACTGGCGACCTACCCGTTCCTCACCCCGTCGGAGCGCTTCAAGATGGCGCGCGTCGCGCTGGCGCTGAGCCGGCTCGACCGCGACGACCGCGCGCTCGACGGCACGAGCTTCGGCGACTGGCTGCGCGGGCGCGGCGAGAGCGAGGCGGCCATCGAGACGATCTGGAACCTGATCGCCCTGCCCACCCTCAACCTGCCCGTGGACGAAGCGTCGCTCGCGCTGGCCGCGATGGTGTTCCAGGTCGGCCTCCTCGAGAGCGCCGAGGCCGGTGACGTGGGCTACGCGCGCGTGCCGCTGTCGCAGCTTCACGGCGAGCCGGCGGAGCGCGCACTGCGCGAGGCGGGCGTGGAGGTGCGCCTGCGCGTGCGGGCGCGGTCGCTCGCGCCGAGCGCCGGTGGCGTGACCGTCGAGAGCGACGCCGGTCCGCTCGAGGCCGAGGTGGCCGTGCTGGCGGTGCCGCACCTGCGGGCCGCGGGCATGCTCCCGCCGGGAGCGATCTCCGAGCAGCTCGAGGAGCTCGGCAGCTCGCCCATCCTCAACCTGCACGTGATCTACGACCGCCGGGTGACCGAGCTCGACTTCGCGGCGGGCGTGCGCTCGCCCGTGCAGTGGCTGTTCGATCGCACCGAGTCCTCCGGGCTCGAGCGGGGCCAGCACCTCGCCATCTCGCTGTCCGGCGCCGAGCGGGAGATGGACAAGACGAACCGAGAGCTGCGCGAGGAGTACCTGCCGGCGCTCGAGGCGCTGCTGCCCCAGGCGCGCGAGGCGCAGGTCATCGACTTCTTCGTGGTGCGCGAGAACGCAGCCACCTTCCGCTCGGCGCCCGGCTCGGCCTCGCGCCGGCCCGGTCCGGTCACGTCGGTGTCGGGGCTGTTCCTCGCCGGCGCCTGGACCGACACCGGCTGGCCGGCCACGATGGAGGGGGCCGTTCGCAGCGGGCATGCTGCTGCGAACGCCGTGCTTGGATCAAGGATCACGGATCACAGATCACAGGCGGTGCTTGCGTGAGGGCGTCCATGGAAGCCGTCGATCCGGGCCTGGTGGTCGTCGCACCGATTCCCATCAGCTCGCGTGCCGCGCGGCGCGGCGCCGATCCCGCCCGCGTGGTGCACAGCGGCATGGGCCCGCGCGCGTCCCGCCGGGCCGCTGCGCGCGCCCTCCAGGTGCCCGGCCGGGCCGTGGCGGTGACCGGTGTGTGCGTGGCGATCGATCCCGAGCTCCAGGCGGGCGACCTCGTGCTGGCCAGCGAGATCCGCTACCCGCACGGCACGGTGAAGGTGCCGGCCGCGGGCATCCTCGCGGGCGCGCTGCGGCGCGCGGGCGTCCAGGTGCACGTGGGGCCGATCGTGTCCCGGCCGCAGGGCCTCCTGCGCAGCGAACGGGCGCGGCTGCGCGGCAGCGGCGCGATCGCGGCCGACACCGGCTCCGGCTGGCTCGCCTCGGGCGCCGGCGGCCGGCCCTTCGCGGTGCTGCGCGCCGTGGTGCGCAGCGGCCAGCACCAGATCGGCCGCCCGCTGGTGGCGGCCGCCAGCGGCGCGCGCGCCCACCGGGCGCTGGCGGAGGCCGCCTGGGTGCTCGACCAATGGGCTTCCACGATCGCCCCGCGCCACGTCGTCCTCGCCGGGCCGCGCGCCTCCTGCGCGGGGGTGGAGCGGGCGATCGAGGTGGTGGAGCGTGCCCTCGAGCTGCACGGAGCGCCGGTGTACGTGCGCCGCCAGATCGTGCACAACCGCCACGTGGTGGAGGACCTCGAGCAGCGAGGCGCGGTGTTCGTGGAGGAGCTCGACGAGGTTCCGGAGGGTGCCACCACCGTCCTCTCCGCCCACGGCGTCGCGCCCGCGGTGCGGGAGCAGGCAGGCGAGCGCGAGCTGGCGCTGATCGACGCCACCTGCCCACTCGTGGCGAAGGTGCACCGCGAGGCCCGCCAGTTCGCGGACGCGGGCTACACGATCGTCCTCGTCGGCCACGACGGCCACGACGAGGTGGAGGGCACGGTCGGCCACGCGCCGGACCGCATCAGGCTGGTGGCCACGGTGGAGGAGGCCGAGGAGGTGGAGGTCGACGACCCGGACCGCGTCGCCTACCTCACTCAGACCACGCTCGCGGTGGACGAGACGCGCGCGGTCGTGGCCGCGCTCGAGAAACGCTTCCCCGAGCTGATCGGTCCCCGCTCGGACGACATCTGCTACGCCACCCAGAACCGCCAGGACGCCGTCCGCGCGATCGCCCAGGTGTCCGACGTGGTGCTGGTGATCGGCTCGCCCAACTCGTCGAACTCCAACCGCCTGGTGGAGGTGTCGCGCCGCGCCGGCACGCCCGCTCACCTGATCGACGACGAGGAGGGCATCGAGCTCGAGTGGCTCGAGGGCGTGAACACGGTCGGCCTCACCGCCGGCGCCTCGGCGCCCGAGCGGATCGTGCGCCGCGTGCTGGAGGCGCTCGGCGGTCTCGGCCCGGTGGAGGTCGAGGAGCGCTCGGTGGCCTCAGAGAGCGTGCGCTTCGGCCTGCCGCGCAACCTGGGGACGGCGGAGCGTGACTGACCTGACCGTCGGCTCCGCGGCGGCCGAGTCGGCTGCGCGCGGGGCGCTCGAACGCGCCCGCGACCACCTGCTCGAGCTCCAGCAGCCGGCCGGCTTCTGGCGCGGACTCCTGGCCAGCAACCCGTCGATGGACGCCGAGGACCTGCTGCTGCGTGAGTTCCTCGGCATCCGTGAGGAGCGCCGCAGCCGCCTCAGCGCGAACTGGATCCGCTCGCAGCAGCGCGACGACGGCAGCTGGTCGAACTTCTGGGGCGGCACGGCGGACGTATCGACCTCGGTGGAGTGCTACGCCGCGCTGCGGCTCTGCGGCGACCCGCCCGACGCGGAGCACATGGTCCGCGCCCGCGAGCACGTCCTCGGCGCCGGCGGCGTGGAGGCCGCGCGCGTGTTCACGCACATCTGGCTGGCGCTGTTCGGCCTCTGGTCCTGGGACGAGGTGCCGGCGCTCCCGCCCGAGCTGATGCTGCTGCCGCCCGGCGTGCCGTTCAACGTCTACGACTTCGCCTGCTGGGGGCGCCAGACCGTGGTGGCGCTGACGATCGTGGGCGCCTACCGGCCGTCGCGGCCGCTGCCGTTCCGGCTTGACGAGCTGCACACGGGCACCCCCAGGCCGGGGCGCGCGAGCCTGCGCACCCGCCGCGGCTGGTTCGAGCTGCTCGACCGCATCGGCCACGCCTACAACCGCCGGCCGCCGAAGCCGATCCGCAGGCTCGCGCTGGCGCGCGCGGAGCGCTGGGTGATCGAGCGCCAGGAGGCCGACGGCTCCTGGGGTGGCATCCAGCCGCCCTGGGTCTACTCGCTGATGGCGCTCCAGCTGCGCGGCTACCCGATCGACCACCCGCTGATGAAGACGGCGCTCGCCGGGCTCGACTCGTTCACGGTCTACGAGGACGACCGCTGCTGGCTCGAGGCCTGCCAGTCGCCGGTCTGGGACACCTGCCTCGCGCTGATCGCGCTGCTCGACGCCGGGCGTGCCGGCCGACGACGAGGCGCTCGTGAGCGGGGCCTCGTGGCTGCTCGACGAGGAGGTGAGCGTGCGCGGCGACTGGGCCGTGCGGCGGCCTCGGCTCGAGCCCGGCGGCTGGGCGTTCGAGTTCGAGAACGACAACTACCCGGACATCGACGACACCGCCGAGGTGGTGATCGCGCTGCGGCGGGTCGACCACCCGGACCGGGCGCGCAAGGAGGCCGCGATCCGGCGCGGCGTGGACTGGCTCGCGGGCATGCAGAGCTCGGACCATGGCTGGGGCGCCTTCGACGCCGACAACGTCAGCAAGCTGATCGGGCAGCTCCCGTTCTGCGACTTCGGCGAGGTCACCGACCCGCCCAGCGCGGACGTCACCGCCCACGCCGTGGAGATGCTCGCGCGCGAGGGCCTGGCCTCCGGCGAGGCCGCCCGCGGCGGCCTCGAGTGGCTGCTGCGCGAGCAGGAGGCGGACGGCTCCTGGTTCGGCCGCTGGGGCGTGAACCACGTCTACGGCACCGGCGCCGTGCTGCCCGCCTTCGAGGCGATGGGCATCGGCGGGGACGACCCGCCGGTGCGCCGGGCCGTCGACTGGCTGCGCGCCCACCAGAACGACGACGGCGGCTGGGGCGAGGACTGCCGCTCCTACGTCGATTCCGCCTGGATCGGCCGCGGCGACTCCACCGCCTCGCAGACCGCCTGGGCGCTGATCGGGCTGCACGCCGCCGGCGTGGCGCGCGAGGACGAGATGGTGCAGCGGGCGCTCGCCTGGCTGGCCGAGACGCAGAACGAGGACGGGAGCTGGGACGAGCCGCAGTACACCGGCACCGGCTTCCCCGGCGACTTCTACATCAACTACCACCTCTACCGGCTCGTGTTCCCAGTCTCCGCGCTCGGCCGCTGGCTCGCGGAGTGAGCGGGCTGCTCGTGCTCACGCCGCTCCGGATCGAGGCCTTCGCCGCGCGCCGCGGTGCGCCCGGGGCGGCCGTCCTGCGCACTGGAATGGGCCCGCGCAAGTCGGCGGCGGCCGCTGTCGTGGCCGCGCGGCACCCGGCACGAGCTGTGGCGGTGCTGGGCTTCTGCGGCGGCCTGGACCCCGAGCTCGAACCGGGCGACGTCGTGGTGGCGGACGAGCTGCGCGGGGCCGATGGACCGTTCGCCTGCGACGCCTCCGTGGCCGGGTTCCTCGAGCGCGCCGGGCTGCGCACCCGCCGCGGGCCGCTCGTGTCGGTGGCGAAGATGGCCCGAGGCGCCGAGCGAAGCCGCCTCGCCGCCGACGGCTCGATCGCCGTGGACATGGAGTCGGCCTGGCTCGCGCCGGCAGCCGCCGGCCGCCCGTTCGCCGCTCTGCGAGCCGTGGTCGACACACCCTCCCGCGAGCTGCTGCGCCCCGGGACTGTCGCTTCCGGAATTACCGCGTATCGTGCTCTGAGGCGCGCGGCTTCGGCGCTACCGGACTGGATCGAATCGCTACCCCCGCTACTCGAGGAGAACTAGTGGCCGTACCCCTGAGGCAGACGGTGCGAGTCGGCACCTATCTGATGAAGCAGAAACTGGCGAAGCGCGAGAAGTTCCCGCTGCTCGTCGAGCTCGAGCCGCTCTTCCAGTGCAACCTCGAGTGCTCCGGCTGCGGGAAGATCCAGCACCCCGAGCACACGCTCCGCCGCCGCATGCCCGTCGACCAGGCGGTCGCGGCGATCGAGGAGAGCGGCGCGCCGATGGTGTCGATCGCTGGCGGCGAGCCGCTGATCCATCCCGAGATCCACGTGATCGCGAGCGAGCTGATCAAGCGCAAGAAGTTCGTGTATCCTCTGCACCAACGCGATCCTGATGAAGAAGAAGCTCGACGACTTCAAGCCGTCGCCCTACTTCTCCTGGGCCGTGCACATGGACGGCCTGCGCGAGCGCCACGACGAGTCGGTCTGCCGCGAGGGCGTGTTCGACAAGGCCGTCGACGCGATCAAGGAGGCCAAGGCGCGCGGCTTCCGCGTGACCACCAACACGACGTTCTTCACGCCACGACTCGCCCGAAGACGGTGCGCGAGGTGCTCGACTTCCTGAACGACGAGCTGAAGGTCGACCAGATGATGATCTCGCCGGCCTACGCCTACGAGAAGGCGCCCGACCAGGAGCACTTCCTGGGCGTGAAGCAGACGCGCGAGCTGTTCACCGAGGCCTTCGCCGACGGCCGCCGCAAGAAGTGGCGGCTCAACCACACACCGCTCTTCCTCGACTTCCTCGAGGGCAAGGTCGACTTCCAGTGCACGCCCTGGGGGATCCCGAGCTACTCGCTGTTCGGCTGGCAGCGGCCCTGCTACCTGATGGCCGACGGCTACGCGAAGACCTACCAGGAGCTGCTCGAGACGACCGACTGGGAGCAGTACGGCCGCGGCAGCGACCCGCGCTGCGAGAACTGCATGGCGCACTGCGGCTACGAGCCGACCGCGGTGCTCGAGACGAGCCGCTCGATGAAGCAGTCGCTGCGCGCGCTCGTCAACAACTAGCGCTCCTCTTCACGCTCGCGCCGCATCGACTCCCTGCGGGTGCGCACGGTCAAAACGAGCCCGATGCCGGCGATCAGCAGCAGCACCACCAGGGTGATCCAGAGCGCGGTCACCTACAGCATTGTGCTCCGCAGTGATGAACGTCACTGTTTCCAACTCGGTATAGTGGGGAAACTTCCCGTACACGACCCGTCCGTCTCTGGAGGAGAGCCGCATGCCGAGTGCCAACGGAACCGTCCAATCCCTGCCTGAGCACGTGCACGTCTGCATCGCCGGCACGGGCTTCTCGGGGATCGGCATGGCGATCAGTCTCAAGCAGGACGGCATCCACGACTTCGTGCTGCTCGAGCGCGCCGGCGACCTCGGCGGCACCTGGCGCGACAACAGCTACCCCGGCTGCGCGTGCGACGTCCCCTCGCACCTCTACTCGTTCTCGTTCGAGCCCAACCCGGACTGGAGCCGGACCTTCTCGCCGCAGCCTGAGATCTGGGACTACCTGCGCCGGACGGCCGACAAGTACGGCGTCACGCCGCACGTGCGCTACCGCCACGAGCTGGTCGACGCGGCCTGGGACGCCGATGCCGGCGTCTGGCGGATCGAGACGTCGAACGGCAGCCTCACCGCCGACGTGCTCGTCTCGGGTGTCGGCGGCCTGAGCGAGCCCAAGCTGCCCGCCATCCCCGGCATCGAGACCTTCGAGGGACCCGCCTTCCACTCGGCCCAGTGGGACCACGACTTCGACATCGAGGGCAAGCGCGTGGCGGTGATCGGGACGGGCGCGTCGGCCATCCAGATCGTGCCTCGCATCCAGGCCAAGGTCGGCACGCTGTCGGTCTTCCAGCGCACGCCGCCGTGGATCGTTCCCCAGCGCGACCGGCCGCTGACGCGCGCGGAGCGCGTTCTCTACCGGCTCCTCCCGCCGGCCCAGCTCGCCATGCGCTCCCTGATCTACTGGGCCCGCGAGCTGTTCGTGCTCGGCTTCATGCGGCCGCGCGCCGGAGGCCCCAACGAGCGCCTCTCGCTGCGCCACCTTAAGAGCCAGGTGCCGCCGGGCGAGCTGCGCGACAAGCTCACGCCGAACTACCGCATGGGCTGCAAGCGCGTGCTGATCTCCGACCGCTACTACCCCGCGCTCCAGCAGCCGAACGTCGAGCTGGTCACCGATTCGATCGCCGAGATCACGCCCCGCGGGATCCGCACCGCCGACGGCGGCGAGCACGAGCTCGACGCGATCGTCTTCGGCACCGGCTTCCACGTCACCGACCTGCCGATCGCGCAGCGGGTGCGCGGCACCGACGGCCTCCAGCTCGAGGAGGTCTGGCAGGGCAGTCCGCAGGCCTACCTCGGCGTCACGGTCGCCGGCTTCCCCAACCTGTTCCTGCTGCTCGGCCCCAACACGGGCCTCGGCCACAACTCCGTGGTGTTCATGGCGGAGGCGCAGATCAACTACGTGATGGAGTCGCTGCGCTTCATGCAGCGCGCCGGCGTGGCGGAGGTCGACGTGCGGCCCGAGGTGCAGGTCGAGTACAACGAGGGCGTCCAGCGCCGCCTGCAGGGCACCGTCTGGAACTCCGGCGGCTGCCAGAGCTGGTACCTCGACGCCAAGGGCCGCAACACCACGATCTGGCCCGGCCTCACATGGCCGTACCGGCAGCGGACGAAGCACTTCAACCCTGCCGACTATGCGCTGACGGCGCGGACGCGGGCCCGGGAGCCGGTCGCGGCGTAGGACTGCGGACTGCGGACTGCGGACTGCGGGGACTAGGGTCGTGCCGTGGCCCAGTTCACGATCGTCCCTGACGGGCCGTTCGCCTTGGCGGCTGCCGCCGGCTTCGGCTTCGGCCCGCGGATGGCGAAGCCAATGCCGTACGACGGCACCATGCGCCTGGCCTTCGCGCTCGACGGCTTCGCGGAGCACGCCGGCGTCGTGGTGCACGAGGAGCCCGGAGGCTCGCTGCGCTGTGTGGTCACCGCCGGCCGCGACCTCGGTGCGATCGAGCGCCAGCTCTGCCGGATCCTGTCGCTCGACCACGACGGGCGCGAGTGGGCCAAGGTCGGCGAGCGCGACTCTGTGATCGGCCGCCTCCAGCCGGCGAGCGACTGGCTGCGCCCAGTGCAGTTCCACTCGCCCTACGAGGCTGCCGCCTGGGCGGTGATCTCGCACCGCAAGTACCGCAACGCCGCGCTGGCGATGAAGGACCGGCTGACGTTCGAGCTCGGTGATGTGATCGAGCTCGAGGGGGAGACGCTGGGTGCGTTCCCGCTGCCGCAGCGCCTCGCGGACCTCGACTCCTTCCCGGGCTTCGACGAGCGCCGCCTGGAGCGCCTGCGCGCGGTGGCGCAGGCGGCGCTCGAGGGCCGCCTGGACGCCGAGCGCCTGCGCTCGCTCGACCAGGACGAGGCCGTGGCAGAGGTGCAGCGCCTGCCCGGCATCGGCCCCTTCTACGCCCAGCTCGTCGTGGTCCGCTCGACGGGCGCCACCGACGTGCTCGCCACCGAGGAGCCGCACCTGCTCGGCCACATCGCGCACTTCTACGACCTGCCGGCCCCACCGGACCGCGAGCAGCTCCTCGCGCTTGCCGAGCCGTGGCGGCCGTTCCGGACCTGGGCGACGGTGCTGATCCGCTGGAGCGGGGACCGCGCGGAGCGCAGCAGCTAGAAGAGACTCCCGATGCCGTGCACCGCGGCCTTGCCCAGCGCGATCTCGATGAGGATGCCGGCGCCGGCGACGATCAGCGCCAGGATCACCACGGCGAAGTCCTCCAGCAGCACGCCCAGCGACAGCAGCACGACTCCCAGTGCGGGCAGCGTGTCCAGGCCCGTGAACGGCGGCGCCAGGAACGCGCCGAGCGAACCGGCGATCACGAGCAGCCCGAAGACGCTGTTGCTCGCCCGGTGGTCAAACAGAAAGCGCAACCGGGGCCGCGAGAAGCGCTCGATCCAGCGGATCACCTTCATCAGCCCTCTGATGAAGCGCGTCCGGCCGCCGCCGGTCCCGAGGTCGACCCGGCGCCAGCGCTCGAGCAGCCAGATCCTGTCGCGTCCGGCGACCAGTTGAAGCGCCACGAGGATCGAGATGATCTCGAACACGTGCGTGGCTCCGCCGGTCGGCAGCGGCAACGCCGGCACGCCGAGCAGGAGGATGAAGACGAGCGCGAAGCTCTTCTCCTCGAAGACGTCGATCAGGCCGCCGAGCGTCTTCTCGCCGTCGCTTGCCAGCCAGCGCTCGATCTGATCGCTGACCTTCTCCGGAGCGGCGCGTTCCAACACGGCCCCAATCTTCGCGACGGGCCCTACCCTTTATCGGTGCGGTCACGCTCGTTCAGGCTGCGCGGGCTCGCCACGGTGGCGATCGCTGTGGCCCTCACGCTGCTTGCCGCCGGCTGCTCCGGCGCAAGCTCATCCGGGGGCAGCCCAGCGAAGGCCGGCACCGGCTCCAGTCCTCCGCCACCCGCCGTGCGCTTGTCGATCACGCCCGGGGGCGGCGCCACCGACGGCAGACCGAATCGCGGGATCACCGTTCGGGCCGCCGGGGGCCGGATCACCCAGGTGACCGTCCACACCGCGGGCGACCCGGTGACGGGCAGGCTCAACTCGGCCGGCACGCTGTGGCGCAGTGCGTGGGCCCTGAACGTCTCCCAGCGCTACACGGTCACCGCGACCGCGGTGGGCCCCTCCGGCGCCCAGGTCACACGGACGAGCTCGTTCAAGACGTTCACGCCGAAGGCCACGAGCACGGTCTCGGCGAAGATCGTCGAGGGCGCTCACCAGACTTACGGCGTCGGCATGCCGATCATCCTCTACCTCAGCCGCCCGGTCACCAATCGGGCGGCGGTGGAGCGCGCGCTCGAGGTCAAGACCTCGAGGCGCGTGGTCGGCTCCTGGTACTGGGACACGCGCTGCACGCTCGCGCCCATGTGCGTGTACTTCCGGCCGCGGAGCTACTGGCGGCCGCACACCCGCGTGAGCTTCACCGGTCACCTCGACGGGGTGGAGGTCGCACCTGGCGTGTACGGAGCACACACGCTCAGGCAGAGCTTCACGATCGGCCGGTCGCTCCGGACCACGGTCAGCACGGACCGCCACTACATGAACGTCTACCGCGACGGCAAGCTGTTCGCGCACTGGCCGGTCAGCAGCGGGCGGCCCGGGGACGACACTCCGGACGGCACCTACCTCACGATCGAGAAGGCGAACCCGGTGGAGATGAAGGGGCCCGGCTACGACATTTCAGTGCCCTTTTCGGTGCGCATCACCTGGAGCGGGGATTACCTCCACGACGCGTTCTGGTCCGTGGGGGAGCAGGGTTTCAGCAACGTCAGCCACGGCTGCGTGAACATGTCGCCCGCGCACGCGGAGATCTACTACAACCTGGCCGTCCCGGGCGACCCGGTGAAGATCACGGGCAGCCCGCGAGCCGGCACGTGGGGCAACGGCTGGACCATGTGGTTCCTGTCATGGAAGCGCTGGGTGCATGGCAGCGCAGTGCACAAGGCAGTGGTCGCCGGTCCGCATGGCAGCAAGTTCGTACGGCTGCATCATCACCGTCGCCGGCACCGCTCTGCCTAGCCCCCGGTCAGCGCGGTCGTGCTCAGCGTGTGCGCTTTCACCGCCGCCGGGCAGAAGTACTCCGTCACCCACGCCTTGCGGCTGAACAGCCTGGTCTGGTCCGAGAAGAACGGCGAGCGCGGGTTCGACGACTCCGAGTAGGTGAGGATCGTCGCCGCGTCGGGACAGGACGAGTTGTTCCAGGTGACGGCCTGCACGTACGACGAGCCGTCGTGCACGGGCGTGAAGCCCGAGCCGGGCACGAAGGTCGAGTAGATCGCATCGAAGTCGCCGTTGGGGTCGCCGGGGCCGCCGTGGATCGGCACGCCGCCGGGGCCCTTCTGCACGTCGCCGGGCGCCGCGTTCAGCGGGATGTGGGCGGACTGCATGTCGCTGATCGCATCGCCGAGCGCGGCGCGGACGACCGGGTTCACGACGTTCAGCGTGTTGGGCGTGTGCACCGGGTCCGAGGAATCGAAGGGGTGCAGCCAGGGTGACGGCTCGGCGGTGGAGGCGTGGTCCCAGAACAGCCGGAACAGCACGGCGCCGCGCGAGCCGATGTTCTCGTGGAGGTCCCAGGCCGCGAGCACGTCACACGCGTTGCTTACCGAGACCGGCGGGCCGGAGGAGGTCGGCGCCAGGCCGCCCGGCATTCCGCGGCACATGGAGACCAGGTCGTCGCGCGCCAGCTCCCCGGCGTACTGGCGGTCGCTGAAGACCATGTTCTGCATGTCCTTGCGCGTGAAGCCGGGCGGCCCCAGCCCGTCGCTGCCGTCAACGCGTGCCTGGGTCATGATCAACCCGATTCGCGTGCGCAGGCTGCGCGCCGTGTTCTCGTCGCCGATGATCCGCGCGAAGCCGGTGAGCGGCTGATGCGGATTGGCGAGCCAGTAGCTGTCGTTCGAGTTCGTGACGTAGTCGCTGCGGAAGAGGTGGGGGAGGTGGCTCGGGCCGAACAGGCCCGGCCGGATGGCGTCGGCGTCCGTCCGCCAGTTGCAGGCGGAGCGCGAGCCGTCGAGCACGGGCAGGCCGAGCAGCTGGAAGGTGGCGGCGCCGAGCGCCGTGTTGCACTGCTGGGCGAGTCGAGTTCGGCACGTTCGGGATCGCGCCGATGTCGGCGTAGAGCGCGTGCCCGGTGCGGTCGGCGGCGATCGTGTTCACCCACGGAATGCCCTCGTACTTCTTCAGGATCGACAGCTCCTGCTGCACCGACTGCGCCATGTCGGTGTCGAGGAAGTGGTTGAAGACGCGGAAGTTGTCGGCGTTGGCGTCCGCCATCGCGAACGCGCTGACCGGGGTCCACGGCAGCGGCACCCCAACAAGCGAGTTGAAGATCGGCCCGAAGCGGCTCGACCACAGGGTCCGGCTCTGGGGCTTCAGGGACCCGTCGGACTGGCGCACCTGGACGGTGACGGTGCGGCTCGTCATCTGCTCCGGCTTGCCGTCGTACAGATAGGTCGTCGGTGAGCCCGGCACGAGCGTGAGCTGGTACGGGGTGAAGCGGAACGCCGTCGAGACCGTGTGGCTCCAGGCGAGCGACTGCGTGTGCCCGATCAGGATCACCGGCACGCCGAACAGCGACACGCCCTCCACGTTGACCTTGCCGGGAATCGTGAGCTGCGCCTGGTAGAAGCGCTCCGGCCCGGTCCACGGGAAGTGAGGGTTGCCGAGCAGCAGGCCGTGCTTGTGGTCGCGCGTCCCGGCGCTCCCCACCGCCACGGCGTTGCTGCCGATCGCGCCCCAGAGCGGCAGCTTGCTGGTGAGGCTCTGCGCGGTCTGCTGCAGATCGGGCAGTCCGCCGGGCAGCGACAGCGCCGGCGTGGGCGGCTGCGCCTCGGCGATGCCGTCGATGGCCACGTCGCCGCTCGCCAGCTCCACGAGCTGGTAGAAGCGCAGATAGGCGTCCGTCTCGCTGATCGGCCGGACCCAGGCCTTGCCACGGCAGGTGGGGTCGGGAACGCTGGACGAGCCGCCGATGTCGTGCAGGTAGCGGTTGTAGCCGGCCACGTAGCCGCGCACGGCCTCACGCACCTCCGGCTTCGGCCCGAGCGGCGCCTTCAGCGACAGCAGGTGCTGGATCACCCCCGAGTCCTTGATCTGCTGGAAGAAGAAGTCGGAGTCGAGGTTGTTCGCGGTGACGTCGTTTCCGCCCTGGTAGTAGGTGCCGTCCGGCCCGAACCAGCGCGAGCGCTCGCCCCTCACCGTCACGTAGTCCTCCGCCATCGTGCAGAGGTTGTCCTGGGCGAAGGCGTACCCGTAGCCGTAGCCGAGCCCCGCGAAGCTCGACGCCTGGATGTGCGGGATGCCGTGCGCCGTCCTCCGGATCGTGGCCCGGTAGGGCGACTGTGCGAGTGCGGGCACGGCTAAGAGGACGAGCAAAACCCCCGCCGAGAGCACCCCTGCCCCGAATCGACGTCTCACCGCGCGCGGCATCGTACAGATGGGCAATCTGCGCGGCGCCGGTTCGCCCGGAACCGTAGCCAAAAGTTGATTCATCAACTAAACTCAAATCGTGAAAACCTCGGCGAGAACCGGACTCGAAGGCGTAGCCCTCGACGCTTGGCGCGGCTACCTGCTCAGCCACGCCGCCATCCTGCGCGTGCTCGACGCCGACCTGGTCCACGCACACGGGCTGACCGCGCGCGACTACGAGGTGCTGCTGTTCCTCTCACAGGAGGACGACCGCAAGCTGGCGATGTCCGAGCTCGCTGAGCGCACGATGCTCACCCGCTCCGGCGTCACCCGGCTGATCGACGGCCTCCAGCAGGCGGGACTGGTCGAGCGCGTGTCCTGTCCCACGGACCTGCGCGTGTCCTACGCGCAGCTCACGGATCACGGCTACGAGCGTCTGCGCGCCGCCTCCCGCACTCACATCGAAGGCGTCCGGGCCGTCTTCCTCGACCGCTTCTCGGACGAGGAGGTCGAGGTGCTCGCGGAGCTGCTTGGCCGTCTGCCGAAGGCGCACGACGCGGGCACCTGCTCGATCGAGTGATCGATCCCTCGGCGCACATCGGCGCGGTGAGGCTGCGGGTCAACGATCTGGCCCAGGCGCGCGAGTTCTATGAGCGCGTGACCGGTCTCGGCGAGCTCGAGCGCGACGGCGACACCGTGCGCATGGGGCCCGCAGGCGGGCCGGTGCTCGTCGAGCTGATCGGCGATCCCGACGCGCCCGAACGGCCGAGCCGCAGCACGGGCCTCTTCCACCTCGCCCTGCTGGTGCCCACCCGCGCCGACCTCGGCGTGGCGCTGCGCCGCGTGATCGACGCCGGCTGGGGGCTGACCGGCGCCTCCGACCACCTCGTCAGCGAGGCGCTCTACCTCCGCGACCCGGAGTACAACGGGATCGAGATCTACCGCGACCGCCCGCGCGACGAGTGGCCGCGGCTCGACGGCGTGGTGCAGATGGACACTCTGCCGCTCGACCTGCACTCGATCGCCGCGGAGGCGGGCGAGGAGGCGGGCGGCGGCATGCCGGCGGGCACGACCGTCGGCCACGTGCACCTCCAGGTGGCCGAGGTGCCCGGGCGCCGAGTCCTTTTACAACGGGCTGGTGGGCCTGGACGTGACCGTGCGGACCTACCCCGGCGCGCTGTTCCTGTCGGCCGGCGGCTATCACCACCATGTCGGCGTGAACACCTGGGAGAGCCACGGCGCGCCGGCCCCGCCGCCGGGCACGGCCGGGCTCGACTCGTTCGACCTCGTCGTGTCGCCCGCCGACGCCGAGCGGCTCGCCGCGAACGCGGCCGAGGAGCGCGACGGCCTGCCGCTGCTGCGCGATGCGTCGGGCAACGGGGTGCTGCTCCGCCGCAGTACGCTGACCCGCCAGCGTGTCGCTGAACAAGTCTGATCTGCTCGAGACCGAGGATCACTCGCGTGGGGTGAAGCTGCGCGTGCCGTGCTTCGGGCATATCGACGAGCCCAAGGTCCGCGAGCTGGTGGAGCACGACACGTTCTTCTGGCTCGACATCACCGACCCGAGCGAGGAGGACATCGCCACGCTCGGGCGCATCTTCCACTTCCACCCGCTGGCCCTCGAGGACGCGCGAGTGTTCGGGGAGCGGCCGAAGCTCGACGACTACGACGACTATGCGCTGCTCGTCTTCTACGGCGCGCATGAGGAGCAGGAGCGGCAGGACGTGCAGCTGACGGAGGTCCAGTTCTTCATTTCGGGCCACTACGTGATCACGCTCCACCGCGAGCCGCTGCCGGTGCTCGACCAGCAGCGCACCAAGATCGACGGCCGCGTGATGCACAGCGAGCAGTTCCTGATCTACCGCATCCTCGACACTCTCACCGACAGCTTCTTCCCGCTGCTGTCGCAGATCGACGACGAGATCGACCGGCTCGAGGATGAGATCATCGAGCAGCCCAGCGAGAGGCAGCTGCAGCGCATCTTCGCCCTCAAGCGCGACCTGGTGGCCATGCGCAAGGTGGTCACACCGCAGCGGGACATCTTCGCCCGCTCGATCGACCAGCTCTCCGAGCTCCCAGGCCTCCAGCTCGACGAGCGCGACTACTTCCGCGACGTCTACGACCATCTGATCCGCGTTTCGGACCTGATCGACTCCTACCGCGACCTGCTGGGCGGCGCCACCGACATCTACCTCTCCACGATCGCCAACCGACAGAACGACGTGATGAAGCAGCTCACCGTGATCGCGACGATCTTCCTACCGCTCACGTTCGTCACGGGCTTCTTCGGCCAGAACTTCGGCTGGCTCGTGATCCACGCGATCTCGCCGCAGTTCTGGAAGTTCGCGGTTTTCGGGATCGGCAGCGTGGTCGCCTCGTGCGTGATGCTCTGGCTGTTCTTCCGCCGAAAGGGTTGGCTCTAACTACTTGTCGAGCACCCGCGTGAAGCGGCGCTCGGTCTCCTCGGTCATGGTCTGCTGGAAGGCGGCCATGAGCGCGTCGCTGGCGAGCGGGCGCAGCTTCTCGAGGGCGTCGCGCAGGCGCGCCCATTCCGCGGAGGCATCGCTGCCGGTGGGCGGCAGCCCGTCCAGCACGTCGTCCACGAACAGGCGCACGAACGCCTGGGCGACGGAGCGCGAGTGGCGCAGCACCTGCTCGGCCACCGCCAGCACGTGCGTCATCTCCACGCCGAGCTCGACCAGCTCCTCGCCGGCGCGCAGCAGCGTGGGGCTCGGCACCTCGAAGCGCCCGTCGCCAAGCGGCCGCAGCAGGCCGAGCTTCTCGACCTTGCGCAGCACCTTGGGCTCAAACGGCCCGTTGAAGCGGCGGTCGAGCTCGTCCTGCGTGACGTACTCCGGCTGCTCGTCGCCGAACGGCGCCAGCAGCGCGCGCTTGAAGCCGAGCGCCTCCTCCGCCGCGCCGGTGGCGCCCTGCACCAGCCGCTCGATGGCCTTGAGGTTGTAGCCCTCGCCCTGCATCTCCTGGATCAGCTTGATGCGGGCCACGTGGTCGGGCCCGTAGTAGCCGGTCCGCGCGCGCACCTCGGGCGGGGGCAGCAGCCCGCGCGACTGGTGCGCGCGGATGTTGCGCACGGTCATCCCAGTGAGCTGGGCGAGCTGGTCGATGGTGAGCTGGTCGGCGACGTCGCCGCTGCCGTTCGCGCTCTGTTTGGGGGCCACTGTGGTCATGGTACGGGGGGTGTTACGGATTACATCGATCAGTGTAACATCGGGAAATGGCGATTGAACATCAGGAGATCGACCTTCACGGCCACCGGATGAGCTACAGGATCGCCGGCGAGGGACCCCCGATTCTCCTCGTCCACGGCGTCGCCGGCAGCTCCGACCAGTGGGAGCCCGTGATGGAGCTGCTGGCCGACCGTTTCACGCTGCTGGCCCCCGACCTACTGGGCCACGGCCGCTCGGCCAAGCCGCGCGGCGACTACTCGCTCGGCGCCTACGCCGCCGGCCTGCGCGACCTCACGGTGGCGCTCGGCATGCGCGGCGTCACCGCCGTAGGGCACTCGCTCGGGGGCGGCATAGCGCTCCAGTTCGCCTACCAGTTCCCCGAGCGCACCGAGCGCCTGGCGCTCGTGTCGAGCGGAGGCCTCGGCCGCGAGGTCCACTTCCTGCTGCGGGCCGCCACGCTGCCCGGCTCGGAGCTCGTGCTGCCCCTGATCTCGCACAACCACATCCGGAGCGCCGGCATGGCCGTGTCCGCCGCGCTCGGCAGTGTGGGGCTGCGCGCGGGACCGGACATCGCCGAGTTCGCCCGCGGCTACGCCACGCTGTCCGACGGCGACGCCCGCAATGCCTTCCTGCACACGCTCCGCGCCGTGATCGACCCGGGCGGCCAGCGCGTGAACGCCACCGACCGCCTCTACCTCGCCGAGGACATGCCCACGCTGATCGTCTGGGGGCGGCGCGACCCGATCATCACGGTCCGCCACGCGGGCACCGCGCACCGGGCCATGCCGGGCAGCCGGCTCGAGATCTTCGACGACGCCGGCCACTTCCCCCAGCTCGACGAGCCGCTGCGCTTCGCGCGCACGCTCGCGGACTTCATGGAGACCACCGAGCCCGCCCGGTCGGACGCCGACCAGATGCGTGCCCGGATGGTCCCCGCCGTAGCCCGTTAAGAGCATCCTCAGCAGCCACTTAAGGGTCGGTAAGCGCCGCTGCCGAAGATGCGCCACGTGCGGGACCATCTGGAAGCGCGCGCCCTGGCGCGCGCCAAGGTGAGGGCGCGGCGCAAGCGCGCCCGGACGATCCGAAGGCGCACCGCCTGGTTCTCGGCGGCGGTGTTCGGCGTCACCTGGCTAGTGATCTTCGGCCAGCTCGTCGGCGGCCACGACCCCGCGCTGGCGCGCAAGCGCGTGGCGGCCACCGCCACGGCTCCGCGCACGCAGGCCGCGCCCGTGCGCGAGCCGCGCCGGCAGGCGAGGCCGCACCGGCGCCACCGGCGCCGCCACCACCATCAGGTGGCCGCGCCCACAACGGCCGCTACCACTACCGCAGCGCCGCCGCCCCAGGCCCCGGCGCCGGTGACCACACAGGCGGCGCCGCCGCCCGCCCCCAAGCCCGCCCCGGCCCCGACCCCCGTCATCACCCAGCAGTCATGACCCTGGCGACGGCCGAGGAGGTGCGCCGCTTCCCCTGCTTCGGCGCGGTCGGCGCGATCTACGCGGGCGGCGGCCCCTCGCCGGCCGGCAGCGAGCGCGCGCTGGCGATGGCTCAGTTCCGGCTGCTGGCGATCCACCGCCGGCTTTCGCGCTTCAGCCCCGAAAGCGAGCTCTGCCGCTTCAACGACGACCCGTCCGAGGAGGTCAAGGCGAGCCCGCTGATGCGCCGCCTCGTGGCCGCCGTGGTGTGGGCGGCCGAGCTCACACGCGGTCTCGTGGACGCCACGCTGATCGGGGAGCTGGAGCAGGCGGGCTACGCGGACTCCTATGACCCGGCTCGGGGCCTCGCGCTCGACGAGCTCTCCGGCGTGGCACGCCGGCCCGCCCGCCGAAGCCCCGACGCCCGCTGGCGCTCCCTGCATGTGGACGAGGCTGCCGGCACCGTGGTGCGCCCGCCGGGCCTGCGGCTCGACAGCGGCGGCATCGCCAAGGGCCTGGCTGCCGACCTGGTGGCGCCGCTGCTCGAGGAGCACGCCAGCTTCGCGGTGGACTGCGCGGGCGACCTGCGGCTCGGCGGCCTCTCCGGCGCCCCGCGGGCGGTGGCCGTCGACGACCCCTTCGGTGGTGAGCCGCTGCACGAGTTCCAGCTCGCCGAGGGAGGCATCGCCACGAGCGGCATCGGGCGCCGCAGCTGGCGCGGCCGCGACGGCGGCTTCGCACACCATCTGCTCGACCCCTCCACGGGGGCGCCCGCCCACACCGGCGTGGTGCAGGCCACGGCGCTCGCCCCGTCCGCCCTCGAGGCCGAGGTGCGTGCCAAGGCGGCGCTGCTCGCCGGCCCCGAGACCGGCGCGCGCTGGCTGCGCCACGGTGGCGCGCTCGTGCTCGACGACGGCTCCTTCGAGGTGGTGGACGGCGGATGACCGACCCCGTTCCGCACATCTTCTGGATCACGAGCCGCGCGGCGGGCACGGCGGGGCTGGTGATCGCCAGCCTGTCCGTGACGATCGGCCTGATGATCGGCGGCAAGCTCGCCGGCGGGCGCGGCAGGGGAGGCGACCTGCGGTCGCTGCACGAGTCGCTGTCGCTGTTCGCACTGGCGGCGATCGCGCTGCACGGGCTGGCGCTGCTCGGCGATCCCTATCTGCACCCCGGCCTGACCGGCATCGCGCTGCCGTTCGCGGGCCGCTACCGCTCGCTCTACACGGGCATCGGCATCGTCGCCGGCTACGGGC
The DNA here is from genome assembly GCA_963848495.1 of uncultured Thermoleophilaceae bacterium. Classification (GTDB taxonomy): domain Bacteria; phylum Actinomycetota; class Thermoleophilia; order Solirubrobacterales; family Thermoleophilaceae; genus JAICJR01. Next base: position 1,704,032 of record CAWKDV010000004.1, on the reverse strand, counting down.
TGGCGCTGCTCGGCCTCGGCTACTACGCCCGTGCCAAGCTCGGCCCGGCCCGCTGGCGCGCCGCGCACCGCTTCACGGTCGTGTTCTGGGGGCTCGGCGTCGTGCACACGCTCGGCTCCGGCACTGACGCCTGGACCGGCTGGTACCTTGCGATGGTCGTTGCGGTGGTGGTGCCGCCGCTGATCTTGTTGCCCGCGCGGCTGGCCGCTGCGGGCGGCCGGCCGGTCAGAGCTCGGGTGGCAGGGGATACCGCCCGGGCCAGAAGCGTCTGAATGCTCAGGATTGAACGCCACAACCTTGGCCCGCGCCTCTACGTGCTCGGGCGCCGCGTCCACGAGTGCCACGCCGGCCTGGCGCTGGCGCTGGCGGCGCTCGCGCCGCTGATCCTCGGCTTCGAGCGGCGGCTGGCGGTCACGCTCCTGGCGATCGGCGCCTGGCTCGTGTGGAAGGACTGGCACGACCTCCTGCCCGGCACGCGCGACACCACCGCCTGGCGGCTCGGCGTCCATCGGGAGCCGCGGCCTCTGCGCGACCAGCGGCGCGCGGGCTGGCTGGCGCCGATCGCGGGTGTGGCCGCCACCGTGATGGGGCTCGTGAACATCGGCTCGGCGCTGACCCCGGACCTCGCCTCGCGCGCCCGGCTGCTCGGGCACGTGGTGCCGAAGGAGGTGCCGGTGGCCGCCCACGCCCTCGCTCTCTCTGCCGGGCTCGCGCTCACGATCCTCGGCCTCTACCTCGCCCGCCGCCGGAGGCGGGCCTGGGCGCTCGCCGTGGCCGTGCTGGCGGCCGCGGGCGTGCTGAACCTGCTCAAGGGCCTCGACATCGAGGAGGCGCTGGCGAGCTGGGCGCTCGCCGCGGCGCTGATCTGGGGGCGCGACAGCTTCCACGTCCTTCATGACGGCGACGGCCTGCGGGTGGCGCTGGTGCGCGCCGCGGCGGTGGCCGGCGGCGCCCTTGCCGTGGGCGCGCTCGCGCTGGTGGCGACCGCGCATTGGGCCACGCCGGGCCTCTCGTTCGGCCGCGTGACAGGCGAGCTCAGCGATTCCCTGATGCTCAACGCCGGGCCCCTCCACTTCCGCGATCCGTTCGAGTGGCTGCCGCTCGGCCTCGACGTGCTGTGGGCGTCGGCGGCGCTGGCGATCGGCTGGCTGCTGTTCCGCCCGCTGGCGGGGCGTGGCGGCAGCGAGCGCAACGGCGTGCTGGCACGCGATCTCGTGCTCCGCCACGGCCACGACACGCTCAGCTTCTTCAAGCTGCGCGGGGACAAGCTGCACTTCTTCGACAGCACCCGGCGCGCCTTCGTGGGCTACCGGATCGAGGGCGGAGTGCTGCTCGTGTCCGGCGACCCGGTGGGGCCGGAGGACGCGCTGCCGCGCCTGCTGCGCGAGCTGTGCGCGTTCGCCGAGGTGCGCGGATTGCGCATCGGCGTGGTGGGCGCCAGCCAGCGCTTCGCCGAGCTGGCGTCCGGCGCCGGGCTGCGCTCCTTCTACATCGGCGACGAGGCGATCGTCGACGTCCGCTCGTTCTCGCTCGAGGGCCGCCCGATCCGCAAGGTGCGCCAGTCGGTCACGCGCTCGCGGAAGGCCGGGTTCACCGCCGTTCTCCACAAGCTCGGCGACCTCACCGAGGACGAGCTGGGGGAGCTCGAGGGGGTGTCGCAGCGCTGGCGCGGCGACGAACCCGAGCGAGGCTTCTCGATGGCGATCGACTCGCTGCGCGGCGACCACCTCGGCGAGAGCGCCGTCGTGCTCGCCCGCGACGGCGACGGGCACGTGCGCGGCTTCCTCCACTTCGTGCCCTGCTACGGCCGCAGCGCGATGTCGCTCGGCCTCATGCGCCGCGAGCGCGACAGCGTCAACGGCCTGATGGAGTTCCTGATCGTCAGCTCGATCGAGCTGCTGCGCGAACAGGGCGTGGACGAGCTGTCGCTCAACTTCGCGGCCTTCGCCCGCCTGCTCCACAGCCCGGCGGGGCGCTTCGAAGAGCTGCTCGGCCGGCTCGTGACGCTCGGCAATCCCTACTTCCAGATCGAGAGCCTCTACCGCTTCAACTCGAAGTTCTCGCCGCGCTGGCAGCCGCGCTACCTGCTGTACGAGTCGCGCTCGCTTGGGTTCGCCCGCACCGGCCTCGCGGCGATGTGGGCCGAGGGCCAGCTGCCCAAGCCGCGCCTGCGCTCAGCGGCCTGAGCGCGACCCGCCATGGCAGGATGGCTCGCATGGAGCTGGCCGCCACCGACAGTGGAAGAGCTGACCCTGCGGTTGTGCTCCTGCACGGGCAGCCCGGCAGCGGGGCCGATCTCGGTGCCGTCGCGCGGGAGCTCGCTCCCCACGCGCGGGTGATCCTCCCTGACCGGCCGGGCTACGGGCGTACGCGTGGCCGGGCCACGGGCTTCGCGGGCAACGCGCGCGCGGTCTTCGGCCTGATGGACCGCCTCGGCGTCCCGTCGGCCACGCTGGCCGGCCACAGCTGGGCGGCGGGGATCGTGCTGGCGGCCACGCAGCTCGATCCCGGCCGGGTGGACGCTATGGCTCTCATCTCGCCCGTCACGCCGGCCGGCCGCTTCGGTCCGCTCGATCGCCTCCTCGCAGACCACCGATATGGACCGCCGCTCCTGCGGGCCGGCTTCGGGCTCGCCGGCCACAGCCTGTCGTTGCCGCCACTCGGCCGGCTGGCCGCGCGCTCGCTGCCCGGCGTGCGGGAGGAGGACGTGCAGGCGATCGCGCGGGCGTGGCGGCGCGAGCCGGTCTGGCAGAGCTTCTTCGTGGAGCAGCAGGCGCTGATGAGCGAGCTCCCGGCGTTGGCCCCGGCGCTGCCCGCGATCCACAAGCCCGCCACGGTGCTGGTCGGCTCGCGCGACCGCGTGGTCACCCCGCGTGACGCGATGCGGCTGGCGTCGCTGCTTCCCGGCGCGCGTTTCGTACGCGTCGGCGGTGCCGGCCACCTGCTGCCGCAGCAGCGGCCGGAGCTCGTCGCGAAAGAGATCCAGGAGCTAGGAGCTAGGAGCTAGGACCGCCGTCTCGGTGAGATCGTGCCGCTTCAACCCCCGGTGCATCACCGTCGTGTTGAACGGCATCGCTACGTTGCCGTCGCGGTCCACGGCGATCAGGCCTGCGTCCCCCTCGATGCTGTCAACCACTCGCTCGCACGACTCAGCGAGGGAGAGTCCACCGTGGTGCACGAGGGCGGCCACCTCGTGTGCGCCCACCCTGCGCATGATCGCCTCGCCGCTGCCGGTCGCCGAGATGGCGCAGCGCTCGTTCGCGTAGGTGCCGGCGCCGATCAGCGGCGAGTCGCCGATGCGGCCGGGCAGTTGACCGGCCACCCCGCCGGTGGAGGTCGCCGCGGCCAGGCGGCCGGCTGAGTCCAGCGCCACTGCGCCGACCGTTCCCTGCGAGGCGAGCCAGCGCTCCTGCTGGCGGTCTGTGACGAACCAGCCGGGCTCGCAGAGCTCGAGGCCGTGCTCCTCGGCAAGGCGCTCGGCGCCCGGCCCGGCCAGCATCACGTGGCCGGTGTCCTCCATCACCACGCGGGCGAGCGCCACCGCGTGCCGGACGCCGGTCACGGCCGCCACGGCGCCCGCGCGACCGTCGCCCATCATCAGCGCGGCATCGGTCTCGACGGTTCCCTCAGAGGTGAGCACGGAGCCGCGGCCGGCGTTGAACAGCGGGCTGTCCTCGAGCGACTCGACCGCAGCCTGCACCGCGTCGACTGCCGCCCCGTCGGCCTCGAGCACGGCCCAGCCGGCGGCCAGCGCCTCCTCGAGCGCGCGGTGGTACTCGGGCTCGTCGCGCAGGCCTCCGCCGCGCGGATTGCCACAGCCGCCGTGCACCAAGAGGACGGAATCTGGCACGGCGCGGCAAGCTACCCGCATGACGCGACTCGTGCTCTGGGACATCGACGGCACCCTGATCGACGGAGTGGGCCTGGGCCGGGACGCCTTCGTGGAGGCGTTCGAGCGGACCACCGGCTCGTCGCCGGAGCAGCTCGTGCCGTTCGCCGGCCGTACGGACCTCGAGATTGCGCTCGACCTGCTCGAGACGGCGGGCATCCGCGACGGTCAGGAGCTGCTCGACGACTTCCAGGCGGCGCTCGCCCTGGCCATGGCCGAGCGAACCGACCTGCTGCGCGAGCGCGGGCGGTCGCTGCCCGGCGCCCACGACGCGATCGAGCGCCTGGGCCGCGAGCCCGGCGTGCTCCAGTCCCTCCTCACCGGCAACATCGAGGCGAACGCGGGCGTGAAGCTAGGCGCCTTCGGCCTGCTGCGCGGGCTCGACCTCGATATCGGCGCCTACGGCTCCGACCACCGGGTGCGCGGCCAGCTGGTCGCCGTCGCGCTGCGCAAGGCCCGTGAGCGGCGCGGGCTGGAGCTCGAGCCCGGCGACGTGGTGCTGATCGGCGACACGCCGCTCGACGTGGCGGCGGCGCTCACGGGAGGAGCACGTGCGGTTGCCGTGGCGAGCGGGCCGTACGAGGAAGGCGCGCTATGGGAGGCGGGGGCTCACGCTGTTTTGGCGGATCTCACGGATGCTGAGGCGGTGGTCAGGGCGGTGACTGGTCACTCGTGACTGGTGACTCGTCTATGCACCAGCGTTCGATTTCGGGCCACGGGCCGAAGCCCGCTTCCGGGTTCAGGTGCCCGCCGCCTGGGATCACGATCGTCGGCAGTTTCAGCGGCTCGCCGTAGAGCGCCGGCGCTCCTTCGGGGCAGAAGGGGTCGTTGTCGGAGCAGACGAGGCGTGTGCTGTTCGCGGCGCGCGCGACTGCGGCCGCGTCGGCGCCGTGCGGGAAGAAGCGGCGCACCTCGTCGTACTCGACGCTCGGGCTCGGTGGGGCCACCAGGAGCACACGCTCCGCGACCTGCGCAGCGGCCGCGGCCGCGACGTGCAGCCAGACGATGCACGCCAGCGAGTGGCAGATCACGACCGGCCGGTCGCCCAGTCGGTCGTGCAGCGCCGCGAGCCACGGCTCGAGCTGCGGGTCGTCCTCGTCGGGCAGCGACGGGAAGCTGACGGCCAGGCCGCGCCCGCGCAGGCGGTCGGCCAGCCAGGTCTGCCAGTGATCGGGGCCGGAGCCCTGCCAGCCGTGGAGGATCAGGAACACGCGATCGCGCATTCAACCGTTTCCAGAAAGGGGCCCGGCTCCCGCCTGGGGGATGGGCGGGAGCCGGAAAGTCAGTCGTCTGAGGGCGCTAGGGGATGAAGCGCTTCACCCGGCCACGGAGACGCGAGGTTCCAACCCGGAGGGCCTTCGTCCTGCTGGTTCGCGTCTGGCGATCGAGCATGGCGAGAAGACTGCCAAGCGGGGGGCCCGCGTTCCAGGCGGCTGGCTGGCGTGTTGGCGTGCGGCCCGCCACCGGTCGTAGGTACGGTTAACCCCCCGGTTTGCCGCGACCCCCTGCGCTCAGAGGAGGCGCGCAGGCGGCCCCGGTTCGACCCGGAACGCACCCGGCGGGAGGTCGGCGCCGGGCGGGAACAGTCCTAGCACCGAGCCGCCGAAGCCGCCGCCGATGATCCGGGCGCCGGCGGCGCCGGCGCCCTTCATCGCGCCCACAGCCCGCTCCACCTCGAGCACCGACACCTCGTAGAGGTCGCGCAGGCTGCGGTGCGAGGCGTCGAGCAGCGCCCCCAGCTCGCGCAGGTCCTCGTGGGCGAGCGCCGCCGCGCCGGCGTCCACGCGCGCGTTCTCCTCGACCACGTGGCGCACGCGGCGGTCGAGCGGCTCGGGCAGGCGCGGCACGTCCTCGAGCGTGGCCTCGCGCAGCGACTCGAGCCCGAGCAGGCCGGCCGCCTCCGCGCACTCGCGCCGGCGCTGGTTGTAGCCCGAGGCGGCGTTGTCGTGCCTGGCGCCCGAGTCGAGCACCGCGAAGGACCAGCCGCCGAGGTCGAGCGGCACCTCGCTCAGCTCGAGCGCCGCGATGTCGATCCGCAGCGCCGAGCCCTCGCGGCAGAAGAGCACGGCCAGCTGGTCGAGCAGGCCGGTGCTCGCCCCGACCCACTCGTTCTCCACCCGCGAGCAGAGGCGGGCGAGCGCGAGGCGGTCCGGCTCCGTCTCCCCTGCGAGTGCCAGCAGCGCAAGGCACAGCGCCGTGGCGAGGGCCGCCGACGACGACAGCCCGGCGCCGTGCGGCAGCTCGCCCGCGATCTCGATACGGGCCGCCGGGAGCTCGTGCCCCTCGGCGCCCAGCTCGGCCACGACGCCGCGCACGAACGCCCGCCAGCCGCTCGCGCGGCCGGGATCGGCGAGGGCGAAGCGATCCTCCTCGCCGAGGTCCCGCGCGAGCGCGATCAGCTCGTCGCCGTCGACTGTCTCGGCACTGACCGTGACGCCTTGCGAGATGGCGAAAGGCAGGCAGAGGCCGCCGTTGTAGTCGGTATGCTCGCCGAGGAGGTTCACTCGGCCGGGTCCGTGAGCGCTCGTCCGCACCTCTCGGGGTATACCCGAGCGAGCGCGCGGCCAGAGAAAACGGGGCAATGGAGCTACGCACGCGAAAGGTGTCGCTCACGCTTGCCGAGACATTCACCATCGCTCGGCAGTCGCGCGACGTCGAAGAGGTCGTACAGGTCGAGCTGGAGCACGACGGCATCGTCGGTTACGGCGAGGGCGCTCCCGTGGACTACTGGGGCGAGACTCCGGACTCCCTGCTCGCCTTCGTCAGCGACGAGGCGCCCAAGCTGATCGGCGGCGACCCGTTCGCCCTCGAGTACATCTCCGAGCGGTTGGCGTCGCGGCCGGGCGAGCAGGGCGCGAAGCAGGCGATCGACGGCGCGCTGCACGACTGGGTCGGCAAGCGCCTGGGCGTGCCGGTGTGGCGGCTGCTCGGGCTCGCGCCCACCAGCCCGCCCACCTCGTACACGATCGGGATCGACTCGATCGAGGGCACGGCGGATCGCACGCGCCGCGCGGTGGGGTACCGCTTCCTCAAGGTCAAGGTGGGCGGGCCGCACGACCTCGCCCGGCTCGAGGCGGTGCGCGAGAACAGCGGCGCGCGCCTCCGCATCGACGGCAACGAGGGCTGGACGCTCGAGACCGCGCGCGAGCTGATGCCGCGCCTGATCGAGCTCAGGGTCGAGTTCGTCGAGCAGCCCTTCCCGGTCGGCGACCTCGACAGCTACCTCGCCTTCCGCGCGCTTGAGCCGCGCATCCCCGTGATCATCGACGAGGGCTGCAGGGACCTGGCGGACGTCGCTCCGGTGGCGGAGTACGCCGACGGCATCAACATCAAGCTCGCCAAGTCGGGCGGGATCCGCGAGGCGCTGCGGATGGTGCACGCCGCGCGCGCCCTCGGCCTCGAGGTCATGCTTGGCTGCATGATCGAGTCGGAGCTCGGCATCGCGCAGGCCGCGCAGATGGCCTGCCTGGTCGACCACGTCGACCTCGACGGGCACCTGCTGATCACGGGCTCGCCGTTCACCGGGCTCGTCCTGCGCGAGGGCGGCGTGGTCGCCTCCGCCGATCCCGGCCTCGGGGTGCAGCCCGCGTGAGCCAGCCGCGGCTGGCCATCCTCACCGAGGGCCTGTTCGACGACCATCACGCGAAGACCGCCCACGGCGTGATCCGCTACGGCACCCGCGAGGTGGTGGCCGTGGTGGATTCGAGCCAGGCGGGGCGCACCGCGGCGGAGGTGATGCCGTTCTCGAGGCTGCCGGTGCCGATCGTGGCCACGCTCGCCGAGGCCGTCGAGCGCGGCGCCGACACGATGGTGATCGGGATAGCGCCCACGGGAGGCAAGCTCACCGCCGCCTGGCGGGCGCTGGTGCTCGAGGCGATCGACCGCGGCCTGAACGTGGAGGCGGGCCTCCACACGATCCTCGCCGACGACCCCGAGTTCAGCGCGGCCGCCGCCGCGCGCGGCGTGACGCTGCGCGACCTGCGGGTGGCGCCTGCCGACCTCAGCGTGCCGCAGCACCCGGGCGAGCGCCGGCCGGGGCTGCGTGTGGTGCACAGCGTGGGCTCGGACGTGGCGATCGGGAAGAAGGCGGTGGCGCTCGAGCTCGACATGGCCGCGCGGGAGCGCGGGGTCGCCTCGGTGTTCGTGCCCACGGGCCAGACCGGCATCGCCATCGCCGGCTGGGGTATCGCGGTGGACCACGTGCTGTCGGACTACGTCTCGGGTGCCGCCGAGCGCCTCGTGGACGAGGGCGGCGAGCGCGGCGAGCTCCTCTTCGTGGAGGGCCAGGGCTGCATCATCCATCCCGCCTACTCGGCGGTCACGCTCGGCCTGCTGCACGGCAGCATGCCCGACCTGCTGATCCTCGCCCACAAGGCGGGCGCCACGAAGCTAGTGGGCTACGACGTGCCGATCCCGCCGCTGCCCGAGCTGATCCAGCTCTACGAGGAGATCTCGCGGCCGCTGTTCCCCGCGCGCGTGGCCGCCGTGGCGCTCAACACCGCCGATCTGGACGAGGACGCCGCCCGCGCCGCGATCGCCGCGGCCGAGGACGCCACCGGTCTGATCGCTGACGACCTGGTGCGCTTCGGCCCGGGCCGCCTGCTCGACGCGGTGGTCGCTGCTTTTGAAGCGCCGCGTTAGCGCCTAACCTATGGGCATGCGACTGCTGGGTCTCGACCCGGTCGCCACGCTGCCGGGGCCCGCACGAGAGATCACCGTGGAGCCGATCGAGGTGCCACGCCGCGAGCCCGAGCGCCTGCCCGATCCCGAGCCTGAGCCCGTGAAGGAGCCCGAGCCACAGAGGGAGCCGGAGAAGGTCCCGGCATGACCGCCGCTGTGCCCGACCTGATCGAGCCCATCGTGGGCTTCCGCAAGTGGGCCCTGAAGCGGAACCGGCTGAGCTCGCCGTTCATCCCGCTGCGTTGGGACAACGCTGAGGTGCAGGCCCAGTGCTTCCCGGCCAACCGCACGCTGCTGTTCGGCAGGGGCTGGCTCGCCGAGCCGCACAGGGCGCCGCATCCTCAGTGCAAGTGCGGCATCTACGCCTACCACCGGCCGCCGGCGCGCGGCCCGGTGCCGTACCTCGACCGCATAACCGGGATCGTCGCCCTCTGGGGCAAGATCGAAGTGCACCGAGACGGCATGCGGGCGGAGCACGCGCGCATCGGCGCGCTCGCCTACCTCAAGGATCTCGGGCGCGACCACGAGCTGCGCGTGCGCGAGATCGCCGACGAGCTCGGGGTGGACGTGATCGAGCAGTCAGAGCTCGTGCTGGCGGCGGCCGGTTACGGCAAGCCGCTGCCGGCCGACATGATCCCGTAGCGTCTGCGGCCATGGCCCGCTACGTCAGCGTCGAGCAGCGCGGCGACGTGGCGCTCGTGCGCGTCGACCGCCCACCGGCCAACGCGCTCGACCCGGAGCTGCTGGCCGAGATCACGATCGCCGCCGAGGACCTCCAGGCGGCCGGCCCGGGCGCGGTCGTGCTCACGGGGCGGGAGGGCTTCTTCTCGGCCGGTCTCGACCTCAAGCTCGTGCCGACGCTCGACGCCGCCGGCCAGCGCGGAATGGTCGACGGCGTGAATCGCATGGCCGCCGCCTGGTACGCCTTCCCGCGGCCGGTCGTGTGCGCGGTGAACGGGCACGCGATCGCGGGCGGGATGATCATCGCGCTCTGCGGCGACTACCGCGTGGGCTGCACCAGCGGCAAGCTCGGCCTCACCGAGCTGCGCGCAGGCGTGCCCTATCCGGCGGTGCCGATCGCCCTGGTGCGTGCCGAGCTCACGCCCGCGGCGGCGCGGGTGCTGGCGCTGCGCTCCCACCTGGTCGATCCCGAGGAGGCGCTGGCGCTCGGGCTGGTGGACGAGCTCACCGCACCCGAGGACGTGCTCGAGCGGGCGCTGGTGGTGGCGGCGGAGATGGCGGAGCTGCCGGGCGAGGCCTACGCGGTGACCAAGCGCGAGCTGCGCGGCGAGACGATCGCCCACATCGAGCGCGTGCTCGAGGAGGGCGACCCGCTGCTGGACTCCTGGCTCGCCACCGGCAGCGCCGACGCCGCCGGCGGCGTGCTGCGCGACGGCGGGCCATCGTAGATACTCGCCGCGTGGGCATCTCCGAGGATCTGATCGCGGCCTTCGAGGCGGCCACCGGCGGGCCGCACCCGGGCTTCCGCGCGCTGCACGCGAACGGCGTGGTCTGCGAGGGCAGCTTCGCGGCCACGCCCGAGGCGGGCGCGGTGACCCGTGCCGCGCACATGCAGGGCGAGCCGCTGCGAGCCACGGTGCGCTTCTCGAACGGCAGCGGCGACCCTCGCCAACCCGACGGGCAGCGCGACGGCCGGGGCATGGCGGTCAAGCTCTACCTGCCCGACGGCGCGCGGACCGACATCGTGGCGATCGCGTCGCCGAGCTTCCTCGCGCGCACGCCCGAGGACCTGCTCGAGCTCGCCCGGGCCCGCGCGCCCGACCCGGCCACCGGCCAGCCCGACATGCAGAAGATCGGCGCCTACCTGGGCGCTCACCCGGAGGCGATGCCGGCGATCCAGAGCGCGATCGGCAGGCCACCTCCCGCGAGCTACGCCCAGCGCGTCTACAACGCGATCCACGCCTTCGCCTTCGTGAATGCGGCCGGTGAGCGCCGCTTCGGCCGCTACCGCTGGCTGCCGGAGGCGGGCGAGGCCGACCTCGACGACGCCGATGCGATGGTCCGGCCGGAGCGCTACCTCAGCGAGGAGCTGGCGGAGCGGCTGGCGCGCGGGCCGGCGGTGTTCACGCTGGTGATCCGGTTCGCCGCGCCCGGGGACGACGTGAACGATCCCACGCTGGCGTGGCCGGACGGCGAGCGGGAGGAGGTGGTGGCCGGCCGGCTCGAGATCACCGCTCTGGACACGACCCGCGAGCGCGACGGCGATGTGCTCGTGTTCGACCCCACGCGCGTGGTCGAGGGCATCGAGCTCTCGGACGACCCGATCCTGCACGCCCGCTCGGCCGCCTACTCAGTCTCGGTGGCGCAGCGAACGACCGCATAATTCGTCTGCCGTGATGGTCGTGATGACACCTCAGGCCAGTGAGGCCGAGATCGACGCCGTGGTGCGGCGGCTCGAGGCAGCCGGGGTGCACGCGAAGGTGATGCCGGGCGAGCTGACCACCGCGATCGGTGCGATCGGCGACCCCGAGGGGGTGCGCGCGCTGGCCCTCGAGGGCATGGCCGGGGTGGACCAGGTGATCCCGATCAGCCGGCCCTACAAGCTCGCCTCGAGCGAGCTGAGCCACCACGAGCCCACGCTGGTGCAGGTCGACGGCCGGGTGGTGGGCGGCAGCCGGACCTTCTGCCTGATCGCGGGGCCCTGCACGGTCGAGTCGCGCGAGCAGACGCTGTCGGTGGCGCGTGCCGTGAAGGATGCGGGCGCCTCCATGCTGCGCGGCGGCGCCTTCAAACCGCGCACGTCGCCGTTCTCCTTCCAGGGCCTCGGCCAGCCGGCGCTCGAGATCCTGCGCGAGGCGCGCGAGGAGACCGGCCTGCCAGTGGTGAGCGAGCTCACCGACGTGGCCAACGCCGAGGCGATGGGGGAGGTCGTGGATGTGATCCAGGTCGGCGCCCGCAACATGCAGAACTACGGCCTGCTCGAGGTGGTGGGCAAGCTCGGCAAGCCAGTGCTCCTCAAGCGCGGGCTCTCCTCGACGGTCGACGAGCTGCTGATGGCGGCCGACTACATCCTCAAGGAGGGCAACGGGGACGTGATCCTCTGCGAGCGCGGCATCCGCACCTTCGAGACCGCCACCCGCTTCACGCTCGACCTCGGCGCCGTGCCGTACCTGAAGCTCCACACCCACCTGCCGGTGATCGTGGATCCGTCGCACGCCTCGGGCGACCGGCGACTGGTGGAGCCACTCTCACGGGCGGCCGCTGCGGTGGGCGCGGACGGGATCATCGTCGAGGTGGCCATGGACCCGGAGGCCGCGCTCTGCGACGGCCCGCAGCAGCTCTACGCGCGCGACTTCGGCAAGTTCGCGGACGCCGTGGCCGGCCACGCCTCGCTCGTCGGCCGGACGCTCGCCTGAGTGGCCTCGGCGATCGTCGTCGGCGCGGGGATCTTCGGCGCCTCGCTCGCGCACCGGCTGGCGGCCGAGGGCTGGGACGTGCTCCTGCTGGACCGCGACGAGCCGGGCCACGCGCGCGCCGAGTCGGGAGGCGAGTCGCGCCTCATCCGCTGCTCGCATGGTCCCGACGCCTGGTACGCGCGCTCGGCGTGGCGAGCCCGTGAGCTGTGGCGCGAGCTCGAGCAGGAGACGGGCCGTGAGCTGCTCGTGGAGTGCGGCCTCGTCTGGTTCGCCCGCCGCGAGGACGGCTGGGAGGCGGCGAGCGAGCGGGTGCTGCGCGGCGAGGGGATCCCGGTCGAGCGGCTGGCGCCCGAGAGCCTACGCGAGGTCTTCCCGAGCATCTTCACGGACGACCTGACCTTCGCCCTGCACGAACCGCAGGCCGGCGTGCTGCGTGCGGGCGAGTGCACCCGCGCCCTGGTGGCCGCCGCGACCGCCCGCGGCGCGCGGGTGGAGGCCGGCACGGCTGCGGCCCCGGACGGGAGGGCGGTGATCGCCGGCGGCGTCCGCCTGGAGGCGGACCTGGTGGTCTGGGCCTGCGGCGCCTGGCTGGCAGGCCTGTTCCCCGAGCTCGTCGAGCTGCGCGTGACCGAGCAGGGCCTCTTCTTCATGGAGGCGCCGCCCGAGTGGTCCACGCCGCCGCTGCCCGCCTGGGTGGACTACGACGGCGCCGCCTACGGGCTCGGTGCGCTGGACGGCCACGGCGTGAAGGTCGGCTCGGACCTCGACGGCGGCGCCTTCGACCCCGACACCTGGCCGCGCATCCCGCCCGCCGAGAGCGAACGCCTGGCGCGCGACGTGGTGCGGGCGCGCTTCCCTGCGCTCGCGGACACGCCCTTCTCCGAGGGCGCGAGCTGCCACTACAGCCTCACCGTCGACACGCACTTCATCGCCGCGCGGCACCCCGAGCACGACTCGGTTTGGCTCGTGGGCGGCGGCTCGGGCCACGGCTTCAAGCACGGCCCGGCCTTCGCGGAGCTGCTGCTGGAGCAGATCGAAGGAAGAGCCGAGCCCGACCCGCGCTTCGCACTCGGCGACCGGAAGGCGGACCGAAGCCTACGAACGGCAGGCGCCGGCCCCCGCGGAATGAGACACCGCCCGGTCTGAGTCCGCAGTCCGCAGTCCGCAGTCCGCAGTCAAACCGTTAAGACGATCTTCCCCCGCACATGCCCCTGCTCGCTCAACTCATGTGCACGACGGATCTCAGTGAGCGGCAGCACCTCGGCGACGTCCACGTGGATCTGGCCCGAGGCCACCAGCTCGCCGATGTGCGCGAGCTGAGCGGAGTTGGAGCTCGAGACGAGCAGCTCCGCGCGGGCGCCGTGCTTCCGCGCCGCGTCCTCCGGCGGGGCATTGGCGATCGTGACGAGGGTGCCGCCCTCGGCGAGAGTGGGGACGAGCTGCGCGGTCACGTCGCCGCCTACGGTGTCGAGCGCGACGTTCACGCCCTGCACCGCCTCGGCCACGCTCTGCTCGGTGTAGTCGACGAACTCGTCTGCGCCGAGGCCGAGCACGAAGGCGCGGTTGCGGCCCGACGCGGTGCCGATCGTGCGCGCACCGGCGATCTTGGCGGCGAACTGCAGGGCGAGGTGACCGACGCCGCCCGCCGCGCCGGCGATCAGCGCGGTCTGGTCACGCTCGAGGCCGCCCACGTCGAACAGCGCCTGCCAGGCCGTGACGCCGGCCACGGGGAGAGCGGCGGCCTGCACGTGCGTGAGCCCGGCGGGCTTGGGAGCGATCTGGCCGGCGGATGCGGTGGCGAACTCGGCGTAGCCGCCGCTGATCGTCCAGCCGAAGACCTCGTCACCCTCGGCGAACTCGGCTGACAGCGAGCGCTCGACCACGCCCGAGATGTCCCGTCCCAGGACGGCCGGCATGGCGGGCGGGCGGGAGCCGCCGCGCTGCTTCCAGTCGATCGGGTTGAGGGAGACGGCATGCACCCGGACGAGCACCTCGCCCTCGGACGCCGCGGGCGGCGCCGCGTCCTCGTAGCTCAGCACCTCCGGACCGCCTGTCTCGTGGATCACCACGGCTTGCACGTTGCCTCCTTGGCCGGGAACGGAAGTCTGAAGATACTTGCCTACTCAAGTTGCGGCGTCGAAGAGGACCCGGCCGGCGTCCGCTGCCACCAGCTCGAGCAGCCGCTCGCCCTCGGCGACGATGGCCCTCCTCGTACCCGCGGGATCGCCCGGCAACTCACGGAAGTGCTCGATGGCCAGCGTGCCCTCATCGGAGATGCGCCAGTGCGCCCGGTAGAAGCCGTCCACGAGCAGCGCGCCGATCCACCTCGGCCCCGGCGTGAGCGGGCCCGGCCAGGGCTCGCCGACGATGCGGGAGCGGTCGTCGTGAGAGAGGCTGACGTTGTCGTACTCGGGCAGGAAGCGGGGCGGCGCGGGCGTGTCCGGATCCGGCAGCGGCGCGCCGGGCACGTCGAAGAGCTCCCGGCCGCGCTCGTCGCGGAAGCCGTTCAGCTCGGGACGCAGCCGCTGCACCACCTCGCGCAGGCCGGTGAGCCCCGACCAGGTGCGGATGTCGGCGACGGTGGCGGGACCGAACGCCCGCAGGTAGCGCAGCACCAGCTCGTCCAGCGAGGCGTCGCCGTCGAGCGGCGCCCCGAGCCAGGCCTCCGCCAGCGCCCACCGCGGCTGCCCCCCGCGGCCCCACAACCCGCGCGGCGGCACCTGCACGAGCGCGCAGTGGTAGGTGGCCGCGTAGGCAAGCGCGAGCGGATCGGCGTCCGGCCAGCGCGGCGCGAGCAGCGCGCTGAGCTCGGCCCGCGTGCGCGGCTCCTCGGCCAGCAGCTCCCGGCCGGCCGCCACCACCTCGTCCAGGCTCGCGCCCGCCAGCCCACGCGCCCAGGGGCTGGTGAACGAGCGCTCGCGCACCGGCAGCGTGAGCGGCTGGAGCGTGAGCGTGTCGCGTGCGGAGGCGAGGTGGATCGTGGCCCGCATGAGGTGCGAGCGGGTGGCCCGCCGCGACTCGATGGCGTCGCTCAGCTCCTCCGGCCGAAAGCCATCGAGCCGGGCCCAGAGCGCGACGTAGGGGTTCTCGGGCACCTGCGCCTGCATCCCCACCAGCCGCTCCACCAGCTCGAGCGCGGGCAGCCGCTCGCGCTCCAGCAGACCCTGGCGCGCCAGCAGCGCGCGGTTGAGGGCGCGTGTGGAGAGGACGGACAGGGCGGCAACATGACACGCTGCGCCCATGCAGCGCCCGTTCAAGCAGGTGGACGTCTTCACCGAGCGCCCGTACGCCGGCAACCCGGTGGCGGTGGTGCTCGACGCCGACGGCATCGGCGACGCGGAGATGCAGCGCGTGGCCCGCTGGACCAACCTGTCGGAGACCACCTTCGTGCTGCGCCCCACCACGCCGAACGCGGACTACCGCGTGCGCATCTTCACGCCCGTGGCGGAGCTGCCCTTCGCGGGCCACCCCACCCTCGGCACCTGCCACGCGTGGCTCTCCGCCGGCGGCGAACCCACCGAGGAGGAGACGATCGTGCAGGAGTGCGGGGCCGGCCTCGTGCAGCTCCGCCGCTCGCCGAACGGCCTGGCGTTCGCCGCGCCGCCGCTGGTGCGCTCCGGCGAGGTGGAGGAGCCGCTGGTGGAGCAGGCGGCTGCCGCACTCGGGATCGCGCGCGCCGACGTGGTGGACGCGCAGTGGGTCGACAACGGGCCCGGCTGGGTCGCCCTGCTGCTCGACAGCGCCGAGGCGGTGCTGGCGCTGCGGCCCGGCTTCGCCGACCTCGACCTAGGCGTGGTCGGCCCCTACCCCGACGGTTCCTCAGCGGCCATCGAGGTGCGTGCCTTCTTCCCGAAGGACGGCGCGCTGGTCGAGGACCCTGTGACCGGCAGCCTGAACGCCTCGCTCGCCCAGTGGCTGCTCGGCACGGGCCGCGCCGCGGCTCCCTACGTGGCGAGCCAGGGCACGGCCCTCGGGCGTGAGGGCCGTGTCCATGTCTCGCAGGACGCCGACGGCGCGATCTGGGTCGGCGGCGGCACGCTGACCCTGGTCAGCGGCGAGATCGAGGTCTAGGCCGCCACCGGCTCCACCTCGCCGGCCTGGGCCGCGCGCGCGTGCTCGCGGCTCTCGGTCGACGAGATGAGCAGCGCGCCCAGGATCGCCCCCGCCAGTGCGAACCCGGAGCCGACGAGGAAGGCCGTCTGGAAGCCCTTCGTCAGCGCCACGGCATGGTCGTGCTCGCCACCCGCGATCAGGGAAGCGGTGCGCGAGTTGGCGATCGCGGCGAGGATCGCCAGCCCGAGCGCGCCGCCGACCTGCTGGGACGTGTTGATCAGCCCCGAGGCGAGCCCGGCCTCGTCCGGCCGGGTGCCGGTGACGGCCGCGATCGTGACCGGCACGAAGCTGAGGCCGAGCCCGGCGCCGGCGACGATCGACGGGAACAGCACGTCGCTGACGTAGCTGCCGCCGGCCGAGATTTGCCCGAACCAGAAGATCGCGCCGGACACGCAGCAGCATGCCGGTGACCAGCACCGGCTTGAAGCCCAGGCGGTTGACGAGCTGCGACGCGACCCCCGCCGACACGATGATCGTGAAAGCGAGCGGCAGGTACGAGAGGCCCGTCTTGAGCGCGTCGTAGCCCAGCACCTGCTGCAGGTAGAGCGAGATGAAGAAGAACATCGAGAACAGCGACATGCCGATCAGGAGGCCGACCACGTTCGCCCCGCGCAACGTCCGCAGGCGGAAGATCGAGAACGGCATCAGCGGGTGCTTGGCCCGGCTCTCCCAGGCGAGGAAGGCCCCGATCAGCGCCAGCGCCAGCGCGCCGAGGCCGAGCGTGTGGAGCGAGCCCCAGCCGTAGCGCGGCGCCTCGACGATCGCGTACACGAACAGCACGAGCCCGGCGGTGACGAGCACCGCGCCGGGAATGTCGAAGGCGCTCCGGCCCTCCTGCCGGCTCTCGGGCAGTATCCGCGGCGCGATCGCCGCCGCCGCGATGCCGATCGGCACGTTGACGAACAGGACCCACTCCCAGCCGGCCCACTTGGTGAGGATGCCGCCCAGGAGCACGCCGGCGGCCCCGCCGGAGCCGGCCACCGCGCCCCAGACGCCAAGCGCGCGGTTGCGCTCGGCGCCCTCGCTGAAGATCGTGGTGACGAGCGACAGCGCGGCTGGCGAGACGAGCGCCGCGCCGAGACCCTGGGCCGCGCGCGCGGCGATCAGCCAGGTGTCTGACTGCGCGAGCCCACCCATCAGGGAGGCGATCGCGAACAGCACGAGGCCGCCCATGAACACCGAGCGGCGGCCGAGCAGGTCGGCCATCCGGCCGCCCAGCAGCAGGAAGCCGCCGAAGAAGAGGGTGTAGGCGTTGACGACCCACGAGAGGTTGTCCTGGGAGAAGTCGAGCGCCTTGCCGATGCTCGGCAGGGCCACGTTCACGATCGATGCGTCGAGGACGATCACGAACTGCGTCAGTGCCAGCAGGGCGAGCGCATAGGCCTTGCGGCTCGGGACTTCGGTGGTGGTCATGCTTGGCTCCTGGAAGATTTGGAAGTCGAGGTCCGGTTCCGGTTAGTACCATATCAAAGGTGAACCAAACTTCCACTTATCGCGTAGGATGGCTCAGGCAGTGACGGCTGTGACCCACAGCGAGGGATCGTCCGCTGCGCGCCGACGCGCGCCGCAACCGCGAGCGCATCCTGGCCGCGGCGCAGCAGGTGTTCGCCGAGAAGGGTCACGAGGCGCAGATGGACGACATCGCGGCGAAGGCAGCCGTCGGCGTCGGCACCGTCTACCGGCACTTCCCGAACAAGGAGGCGCTGCTGGGCGCGCTGGTGGGCGAGAAGTTCTCGCAGTTCGCCGCGAACGCGCGCGAGGCGCTCGAGATCGAGGACCCGTGGCAGGCCTTCAGCGGCGCCTTCTGGCGCAACGCGGAGCTGGTGGCCGCCGACGCCGGCGTCCAGTACGCGATGATGAGCACCGCAGCGGTGCTGGACTACATCGCGCCGCAGAAGCAGGAGCTCGAGGACGCGATGGGCGAGCTCACGGCGCGCGCCAAGCAGGCCGGCGTCCTGCGCGAGGACTTCGACATCCACGACTACGGGATGCTCATGTGCGGCCTCTGCTCGACGATGAACTCGTCGGTGCCGGTGTCGTTCGACTGGCGCCGTCACCTCGAGATCATTCTCGACGGCCTTCATTCCGCCTAGGACTGCTGCTACCTTCCCGGCTGTAAGGACCGGACGCAAGGTCCGGCGAAGTAGTGCAGGCGTCGCTGGAAGACCTCCGCGAAGCAGCACGCAAAAGACCCGTGGAGGTCACATGCCAAACGGCACAGTCAAGTGGTTCAGCGACGAGAAGGGCTTCGGCTTCATCACGCCCGATGACGGTGGACAGGACCTGTTCGTCCATCACACCGGCATTCAGGGCGAGGGCTATCGCTCCCTCGGCGAGGGCACGAAGGTCAGCTACGAGTCCGAGGCCGGCGACAAGGGCCCGAAGGCCGTCAACGTCCGGGCGATCTAAGCACCGACAGGCTTCTTGAAGCGCGAGGGCCCGCCAATGGCGGGCCCTCTTGCATAGGCGACTCGGGCCTAGCCTCTGGAGTTCTACGCAATTCGCCCCATACCTGTCTACTGGACGGCCTAGACCGCCTGGCGCAGCGGGGCTTCCGACTCGCCGGGCTGCAGCTCGCCCTCGCGGACGAGCGCGACGCAGGTCTCGGCCACCTCCGGGTCGAACTGGCTGCCGGCGCCGCGTTCGAGCTCTGCGAGCGCGTCGTCGAGCGTCAGGGCGGGCCGGTAGACGCGCGGGCAGGTCATCGCCTCGAGCGCGTCCGCCACGGCGAGGATGCGGCTCTCGAGCGGGATCTCCTCAGCGGCCGCCCCGAACGGGTAGCCGCGCCCGTCGAAGCGCTCGTGGAGGTGGCAGACCCAATCGGCGATCTCGGCCATGCCGGCGCCGGCGATGATGTCGCGGCCGAGCTCCGAGTGACGCCGCATCTCGGCGAACTCGTCCTCGCCGAGACGGCCCGGCTTGAGGAGGATGCGGTCGGGGATGCCGATCTTGCCGACGTCATGGAGTACGCCCGCGGTGCGGACCAGCTCCACGCGATCGGCGTCGAGGCCGAGCCGGACGGCGATCGTGGCCGCGTAGAACGCGACCCGCTGCGAGTGCAGGTGCGTGTAGCCGTCCTTGGCGTCCACGGCGCGCGCGAGCGCGTGCACCGTGCGGACCAGGCTCGAGCGCTGGGCATGCTCCGCCTTCTCCTCGGGCGAGAGCGCCTCGCCGGTGTCGGGCGAGTAGACCGACACGCGGTCGCGGCCGCTCGACTTCGACCAGTACATCGCCCCGTCGGCGAAGCGCATGAGGTCGGCCTGGTACTCGGCCGCGCGCGGGTACATGGCGATGCCGGCGCTGATCGTGAGTGACTCGCGCGTTGGCCCGATCGAGATCGACGCGAGTGCGTCGCGCAGCCGTTCCACGACGTCCTGCGCATCGCTGACGCTGGTGCCGTGGAGGGCGACCATGAACTCGTCGCCGCCGACGCGTCCCGCGATGTCGCTCGGCCGCAGCGACATCGACATCGTGCGTGCGAAGGCACGCAGCGCCTCGTCGCCCACGCCGTGGCCGCAGCGGTCGTTGATCGGCTTGAAGTGGTCGAGGTCGAGCGCGATCAGCGCCACCTCGTAGCCCTCGCGGCGCGCGCGTGCGAGCTCGGAGCCAAGCCGCTCCTGGAAGGCGCGGTGGTTGAGCAGGCCGGTGAGCGGGTCGCGGATCGCCTGCTCGAGCTTCTCGCGGTAGTCCCGCGCGTTCTGGAGCGCGATTGCAAGCTGGTCGGAGAGCAGGCGCAGGAGCTTGAGCTCGGCGGCGTCGGCGCGGTCTGCGCCGGGCCGCAGGAGCACGACCTTGCCGATCCGCTCGCCGCGCGACTCGAGGTTCAGGCGCACCACCTGGCGGACGCCGCGCAGCTCGACGCTGGTCCGGCTAGCGGGGTCGCCGGCCATGTCCTGCTCAGCCTCCCAGTCGCCCGCCGTCGCGGCGAGGGTCAGCTCGGGTCCATCGCAGAGGTAGAGCGCGGAGCTGGTGGTGCGCGCGGCGAGTCGCATCGCGTCGAGTCCGCGGTCGATGATCGGCTGCTGCTCGAGCGTCTCGGTCATCGTGGTGGCGAGCCCGGTGAGCGCCTCGAGCTCCTCGTTCCGGCGCATCACCTGCTCGCTGAGGCGGCGCTCTCGAGCCACGGCCAGGCGGTTCTCGAACATCAGGTAGGCCTGGCGCGTGAAGGTCAGCACCATCGCGAACAGGAAGAAGAAGAGGAAGTAGGCGCCATTCCAGGCGCCTGCATCGCCGCTGACCCAGATGCCGGCCTCCACCGCCGGGATCGCCATGACGGCGGCGAGCGGCAGCACGACGCGGGCGATCATCCAGCGCCGGCCCGACTCCTGGCCGGCGGGAAGCTCGGCGTCATCCAGGGGCACGTCGGCGTCCGCGGCGGTGCCGATCGCGGCGGCGGCGAACGCCCACAGCGCGGCCGTGATCGACACGAGCAGGCGGACCTCGCCGGCGGACGCCCCGGCGGCCAGGCCGTCGCCGACCGATGCGATGGCGCAGGCGGCCGTGAGCCACCAGCCCGCGGTGCGCCTGCGGCGGTCGGCGCGGATCAGCGTCGAGAACGCCGCGACCAGCAGCGCCGCGATGTCGGTGATGAAGACGGCGGTGAGCAGGCTGTCCCCGTCGCGGAAGCCCGGGATGACCACGAAGTAGAGCCCGACGGCGACGATCACCGTGCCGAGCAGCGCGGCGTCCCCGAGGCCGGTTAGGCGCGCCTCGCGGAAGCTCGCCGGCACGCCGAGGACAACCCCGGCCAGCAGTGCGGCCGAGGCCGCGAAGCCCACGTCGAAGGCGGCGGTCTCGCCGACACCCGCGGCCGACACGAAGATCCCGAGCAGGGCGGCGACCGCGGCGGCTAAGGTCGACACCGCCAGCATCGTCCACTTCGCCCGTCGCTCAGGCATCCGGTGCGCGGCCGCCAGGCAGCGCAGCGACGCGTAGGCGCAGACGACGAGCGTCAGGCCCCACATAGCGGGGTCGATGCCCACGCCGAGGAGGTACGCGACGGCGGGCGCCGCGGCAACGGGCACGAACCGCGCCGGAATGGTCGATCCCCACCGGCTGGCCATGCGGCCCATATCGGCTCGAAACAGGCGGAGATTGAGTTCCGGCGGCGTCCCGAGCCGGTAGGCTGACTGCCGGATGGAGCTGCAGCCGGGCGAGAACGTTCTCTTCAGCGGCCACCCCTCGTGGCGCTCGATCCTCGGCTTCTACCTCAAGGGGCTGGTGATCGTGGCGATCGCGGGCGGGCTGGCGGCCGGTGTCACGGCGATCGCCAATGACCACGTGCAGGCCGGCTGGGTCTCGGTGGTCGCCGTCGTCTTCCTTGCCGGCGTGGTGGTCGTCGGGCTCGTGCTGCGCATCTCCACGACCTACACGATCACCGACCGCCGGCTGCACATCCGGCGCGGCGTCCTCAGCCGCGTGACGCGCGACACCCGCCTCGAGCGGGTGCAGAACGTGAACACGAAGCAGTCGCTGATCGACCGCCTGCTGCGCGTTGGCACCGTCGAGTTCGACACGGCCGGCACCGACGACGCCGAGTTCGCCTTCATCGGCGTCTCCAGCCCGCGCACGGTCGTGGAGGCAGTGGACCTGGCGCAGCGCCGGCACGACGCCGCGCCCGAGCCGTCAGCGGGTCTTTAACGACACGCTCTCCGCGGCGGACATAAGATGCCCGCCGTGACTCGCGACTCCGGCATGAGCCGCCGGCGGCTGTTGCAGAGCAGCGCCGCCGCGGGACTCACGCTCGCCGCCGCGCAGGGCCTGCCCGCGTGGGCCAAGCCGATCGCTGACCTCGGCCGCATCCGCAGGCCGGGCTCGAAGCCGTTCCCGCACGCGCCCGAGGGCGAGAACATGCTGCCGCAGATCGACCACATCATCGTGGTGATGATGGAGAACCACTCGTTCGACAACATCCTCGGCATGCTGCCGCGCTCGCGCGGGGCCGACGGCCTGCCGCGTCAGCCGCAGCGGCAAGCCGAGCGCGACCAACCCCGACACGGGCGGCAACCCGGTGCGGGCGAGCCACGCGCCCTCGGTGTGCCAGCTGAGCGGCAAGCCGGGGCAGAACTGGAACGCCAGCCACCTGTCCTGGGGCAACGGGAAGAACGACGGCTTCGTCAAGGCCAGCACCGAGGTGGCGATGTGGTTCTGGGACAAGACGGACCTGCCCTACACCTACTCGCTCGCCAGCGTCTTCCCGGTGGGCGACCGCTTCTTCTGCTCCGCGCTCTGCCAGACGTATCCGAACCGCCGCTACCTGATGGCCGGCACCTCGGACGGCGTGATCTCCACGGACAACGACAACTTCAAGGTGTCCGCCAAGAACGGCTCGATCTTCGACCGCCTCGACGCCCACAAAATCAGCTGGCGCAACTACTACACGGACCTGCCGGCCACGGCGATCCTCCCCGGGCTGAACGGGGACAAGCACCTCTTCCCGATCCCGCAGTTCTACACCGACGCGCGCACCGGAAAGCTGCCGGCGGTGAGCTTCGTGGACCCGCACTTCGAGATCCAGTCGGAGGAGAACCCGCAGGACATCCAGTTCGGCGAGCAGTTCGTGGCGCAGGTCGTGAACGCCGTGCTCCACTCGCGCAACTGGAAGAACACCGCGCTCTTCCTCACCTACGACGAGCACGGCGGCTACTACGACCACGTGCCGCCGCCGAAGGCGATCAAGCCCGACTCCACGCCGCCTCTGCTGCAGCCCGGCGACGTGCCGGGGGCGTTCGACCGCCTCGGCTTCCGCGTGCCGCTGATCGCGGTCTCGCCGTACGCGAAGAAGAACTACGTGTCACACCAGGTGCAGGACCTCACCTCGATCCTGCGCTTCATCGAGCGCAAGTGGAACATCGGTGCGCTCACATTCCGCGACGCCAACGCGGCGGACATGACCGACTACTTCGACTTCCGCAAGGCCGCCTTCCGGCACCCGCCGAAGCTGGCCAAGGCGCCCGCGATCGGCCCGGGCCTCGACGTCTGCCACAAGCTCGGCCTGCACCCGCCGGGCGACCCCACCGTTCCACCGGCTTAATCCCTCTGTAACGCCGGGCCGCCAAGATTGACGGCCGGACATGGTCCTGTTGACGCTGTTCGCGCTGCTCGCTGGTGCGGCCACGGCCGTGACCCCCTGCGTGCTGCCCGTGCTGCCTGCGCTCCTGTCGGCCAGCGCGGCGGGCGGGCGCCGCCGGCCGCTGGGCATCGTGCTCGGCTTGTCGGGGACGTTCACGCTCACCGTCGCGGCGCTCGCTTCGCTCGTTCACGGGGTGGGGCTCGCCGGGAACGGCGTGCGCGTGCTGGCCGAGATCGTGCTGATCGCGTTCGGCCTCGCGCTGATCCTGCCCGGTGTCGCCGCCCGGCTTGAGGCGCCGCTCTCGCGGCTGGCGCGCTTCGGGCCGCGGACGCGCGGCAACGGCTTCTGGAGCGGCCTCGGCGTCGGAGCGGCGCTGGGCTTCGCATACACGCCTTGCGCCGGGCCGATCCTCGCCGCGGTGATCTCCGTGAGCGCGACGCAGGGGACCTCGCTGCGAGTGGTCACCGTTGCGATCGCGTACGCCGCCGGCTCCGCCGCGGTGCTCCTGCTGCTCGCGCTCGGCGGCCAGCGGATCGGCGAGCGCATCCGGCGGGCGGGCCGCGGCCTCGTGCTCCAGCGCACGCTGGGTGTGGTGATGGTGGCCACGGCGGTCGCCATGGCCACGCAGCTCGACGTGCGCTTCGAGGGCGTGCTGGCGCGCAACCTGCCGGAGTTCGCGATCAACCCCACCAACGGGCTCGAGCAATCGCACGCGGTGCGCACCCGGCTCGCCGGCCTGCGCGGCGGCACGATCCGCTTCGGTCCCGAGGCGGCGCACGCGGACATGCCCACGCGCGACGGCCTGCGCGACTACGGCCCGGCCCCCGACTTCGTGAAGCCCGGGCGCTGGTTCAACTCGCCGCCGCTGTCGCTCGCCCAGCTGCGCGGCCGGGTGGTGCTGATCGACTTCTGGACCTACACCTGCATCAACTGCCTCCGCACGCTGCCGCACCTCGAGGCCTGGGACGCGCGCTACCGCAAGGCCGGTCTGACCATCGTCGGCGTGCACACGCCCGAGTTCCCCTTCGAGCACGACGCTGGCAACGTGCAGAACGCGATCCGCTCCGACGGCATCCGCTACCCGGTGGTCCAGGACAACGACTACGGCACCTGGGACGCCTACGCGAACCAGTTCTGGCCGGCCGAGTACCTGCTCGACGCCCGCGGGCACGTGCGGTACGTGCACTTCGGCGAGGGCGACTACGGGCGCGACGAGCAGGCGATCCGCACGCTTCTGGCGGAGGCGGGCGCGCGGCGGTTCGGCTCGATGACCCACGTGCAGGGGCTGATTCCGCCGCGCAAGGCCACGCCCGAGACCTACGTCGGGCTCGCGCGGGCGGTGGGCTACGCCGTGCCGCCGCAGCCCGGCACGATCAACTACTCGCCGCCGGGGCCGGGCGACCTTGCCCAGAACCAGTTCGCGCTGGGCGGGGAGTGGACGGAGAAGAAGGAGGAGGGCGTGGCCGGCCCGGGGGCCTCGATCGGCCTCAACTTCGTGGCGCAGCGGGTGTACGTCGTGCTCGGCACGCCGGACGGCCGCCCGCGGAAGGTGCAGGTGCTGCTCGACGGCCATCCGATCCCGGCGGCCGACGCCGGCAGCGACGTCCACGGCGGCACGATGGTGGTCAGCCGGCAGCGGCTCTACAACGTCGTGGCACTGCCCGGGGCGGGCGCAGGCATCCTGAGCCTGCGCTTCGACCCCGGCATCTTGGCGTATTCGTTCACATTCGGTTAGCGCCGCGTCTGGGGGGCCGGATATAAAGGCTCAATGATCGAGCCCGATGCCGTATCTCCGGAAGCAGCCGCCTACCCAGTCCACCTAGACGTCGACCACCAGGAGCGCTACAGCCGCTTCATGCCGTTGGTCAAGTGGCTGCTGGCGATCCCGCATTACCTCGCCCTGTTCCTGCTCGGCTTCGCGGCCATCTTCGCCATCGTGGCGGCCTGGTTCGCGGTGCTGATCACCGGCCGCTATCCGCGCAGCCTGTTCGAGTTCATCCTCGGCGTGCAGCGCTGGCGGCTGCGAGTCACGGCCTATCTGTACCTGCTGGTCGACCCCTACCCGCCGTTCGCGCTGGACGACGACCCGAACTACCCGGCCCGCCTTCTGATCGACTACCCAGAGGACGGCGTGTCCCGCTGGCGGCCGCTCGTCGCCTGGCTCCTGGCCATTCCCTACCTGATCATCTCGGGAATCATCAACTACCTCGCCTACCTGCTGGTCTTCTTCGCGTTCTTCACGATCCTGTTCGCGCGCACGTTCCCGAAGGGGATGTTCGACATCTGCCGGGTGGCGCTGCGCTGGCAGGAGCGCGGCTACGCCTACGCCCTCTGGATGGTCACGAAGTACCCGCCCTTCGTGTGGGATTAGGCCGGATGACGCGCCAGATCTGCGCTGCTCGGCGTCCTCGGGTCTCGCTTGACTGCACGCCAAGCATCGACCCTGCGTCCTTGATCAGCTTGATCTGGACGCGCCCCCGGCCACGGCGATGAAGGACGGGGCGCCGGCGTCCGGGCGTGGACGGTGTGGAGACCGCGAGGGGAGCCGGCGGCCGCGGATGCCCTGGAACGGGCCGGCCACGCCTTCGACGGCCGCCCGGCCGCGATGGCGCTCGAGCTCGACTCGCTGCGCCCCGCCGGGGCGGAGGTCGAGCTCCTGGGCGGCGCCACGCTCGAGCTCGTGGGGCGGCTGAACGACCTCGCCTACGGCACGCCCGGCGACTTCGAGCGCGGCCTGCGTGGCGCCGGCTCGGAGCCGTTCGACGCCTACGTGGCGGGGCTCGACGGCCAGCCGGCCGGGTGCGTCGTGACCTACGACGTGGACGGTGACTGCGGCGTCTACCTCGTGGCCACGGTCCCCGCCCTGCGCGGCCGCGGCATCGCGGCGGCGCTCATGACGCGCGCTCTGCTCGCGGCCCGCGAGCGCGGCTGCACCACCAGCTCGCTGCAGGCCACGGCGCTCGGCCGCCCGGTCTACGAGCGGCTCGGCTTCCGGGATCTGGGGGAGATCCAGATGTGGGAGCGCCGCCCGGCGGCGTGAGCGCGAGCGCGCCAGCCAAACGCCCACTGGACGAATGTACGGCTTTAAAAGCCGTACACCGGCCTATCTTTGGTGACTGGTCTGGACGCGCGCGCGCGGCGCGCCGAAGCGTCCAGGGATGGACTCGCACGCGATGGATCGCACATGGAGAAGCCCCCGGTGAGCTTCGACGTTCACGACGTCGTGCATCACGACGACGGCTTCCAGCATCACGAGCAGCCGCAGGTGAGCCTCGAGCCCCTGTTCGGCGCCGGCCTCCTGTCCGTGGACTCGGGCG
Organism: uncultured Thermoleophilaceae bacterium; assembly: GCA_963848495.1. GTDB lineage: Bacteria > Actinomycetota > Thermoleophilia > Solirubrobacterales > Thermoleophilaceae > JAICJR01. The sequence goes on along the minus strand of CAWKDV010000004.1, from coordinate 1,677,584 downwards.
GGCTGATCACGGCCTGGACCGAGCAGGCCGAGCGCAGCTTCGGCTGGCTGCGCGGCGAGGTGATCGGGCATCCGCTGGTGGCGACGATCGTCGCGGCGCATCACCGGCAGCGCTACGAGCACGAGCTCGAGCGCGTGCTCTCCGGTGAGGCGGGCAGCCACGAGCGGAGGCTGGAGGTGATCGCCGCCCACCGCGACGGCCGCGAGTTCACGATCGACCTTGTGCTCGTGCCGGTGCCGCTCGGGCGGGCGTTCGAGTTCAGCGGCTTCCTCGACGAGATCGGCTCGCGCGAGTGGACGCCGGAGACGCTCGGGCACATGCGCGGGCGGCACGGGGCGGTGCTGGAGGCCGCCGCCGAGGCGTATGCCGGAGGCTGGCAGGAGGGCGGTGGGGACAGGCTGGCGGGGGCACTGGTCCTGTTCCACGAGCCGCAGCTCGGAGAGCCGATCGGATCAGAGATCACAGATCACGGATCACCGATCACGGATGAAGGGCCTCCGAGCACCGAGCACTGGGCACCGAGCACCGAATTCCAAGCTCCGAGCACCGAGCACCATGCACCAGAGGAGCCTGAGCATCACCAGCCGGAGCCCACGTACGAGCCTGAGCACCACGAGCCCCCAGCGGCCCTGCCCGAGATCTACCGCACCGACGTCCAGGCCCCCAGCCCCATTTCAAGCGAGCGGCTGCGGCAGACGCTCGACGAGGAGAGCTTCCTGCTCTCGTGCCAGCCGGTGCTCGACCTGCGCAGCAACGAGGTCGCCCACTTCGAGCTCCTGCTGCGCATGACCGACGACAACGGGCGGCTGGTGCTGCCGCAGGCGTTCCTGGGGGTGGCCGAGGAGTCGGGGCTGATACGCGCGATCGACCGCTGGCTGGTGCGCCGCGCGATCGGCCTGGTGGCGGAGCAGCAGCAGATGGGACGGCTGGTGCGGCTGGAGCTGAGCCTGTCGGCGCACTCGCTCGACGACGACGAGCTCCCGTTCGCGATCGAGCAGGACCTGGCCGCGACCGGCGCCGACCCGGGTCGCCTGGTGCTGGGCGTGACCGAGGGCGTGGCGGCGGCGGCCGTCGACGTGACCGCGACGCTTGTGGCCCGGCTGAAGGGCATCGGCTGCCGCTTCGCACTGCGCGACTTCGGCTCGAACTTCGCCGCCATGCGCCATCTCAAGCAGATGCCGCTCGACTACCTGAAGCTGGACGGCTCGCTGATCGCCACGCTGACCGACAGCCGCACCGATCAGCTCGTTTTGAAGGCGATCGTCGACATCGCACAGGGCATCGGCGCCGACACCGTGGCCGAGCTCGTGTCAGACGAGCAGACGCTCGTTTTGCTGCGGCAAGCGGGTGTCAGCCATGCGCAGGGTTACCATGTCGGGCCACCACGCCGTGTCTCCGAGGCGTGGCCGACCCCGATGTGAGACTCGCACTCCTCGCAACCATCCTGGCCCTCGCGCTTGTTCCCGCCACCGCGCAGGCGGTGAGGCCCCCACACGGCTGGCCGTCGAAGCGCGTGGAGCTCGGCCTGATCGACAAGCCCGGCGACGCCGCCGCCTTGCGCCACAGCGCGCCCTTCGGCTTCCGCTACCAGTACCTGTCGGGCGGCGCGAACACGGCCTTGGGCTGGGCCACCTACAACGCGAACGGGACGTACGTCAGCAGGTTCGCGAAGGACTCGCTGCGCAACCGGATGACGCCGGCGTTCAGCTACTACATGCTCCGCCAGTCGCTGCCCGGAAGGGCGATCTCGGACGAGAAGCAGGCCGACCTCACCAACCTGAGCGATCCGGCGACGATGCGCGCGCTGTTCCAGGACCTCGAGCTGTTGTTCCGCCGCGCCAACCAGTCCCATCGGACCGAGATCCTGCAGGTCGAGCCCGATATGTGGGGCTTCGCCCAGGCCGCGCTGGGCGATGACGCGGCCAACGTCCCGGCCAAGGTCGCCGCCACCGGTCTGCCCGAGCTGGCCGGACTGCCGGACAACCTCGCCGGCTTCGCTCAGGCGGTGGTGCGGCTGCGCAACCGGCTCGCGCCGCACGTCCTGCTCGGCTACCACCTGAGCATCTGGGGCACGGGGGTCGACGTTCAGTACGCGGACCCGCCCCTGACCGACATCGACCCGCTCGCCGCGCGCTCGGTCGCCTTCTACAGCTCGCTGCACGCGCCCTTCGACGTTACCTTCGCGGAGGTGTCGGACCGCGACGCCGGCTTCAAGCAGAAGATCGAGGGCGACTTCGGCAGGTCGTGGTGGAACGCGGGGGACTTCCAGCGAAACGTGCGCTACCTGGGCGACTACTCGCGTGCCACCGGCCAGGCGATCGTCATGTGGCAGATCCCGCTCGGCAACACGGTGATGCGGGCCGAGAACAACACCTTCGGCCACTTCCAGGACAACCGCGTGCAGTACTGGCTGGACGGCAGCCAGGCTCACCTCAAGCAGTACCGCGCGGCCGGCGTTATCGCCTACCTGTTCGGCGGCGGAGCCGACGGCACGACATGCGCCTGCGACGCCCGGCACGATGGCGTCACCAACCCCAAGCCGATCAACGGCAACAACCGGCCCTCGCTCAGCGCCGACGACGACGGCGGCTTCTTCAAGTCCCTCGCGCACCGCTTCTACAAGCGGCCGGCGCTCAGGATCAGATGATCAGCCGGGAGATCAGCACGAAGTACTGAGTCAGGTGGCGTGCGCCGAGGTAGTGCTCGCGCACCTGGTCCTGCGCCGCCGCGCCGATGGCCGCGGCCTTCTGGCGGTGGCCGAGCAGCTCGTTGATCGCGTGGCCGAACGCCTTCAGGTCGTGCGGGTCGTCGACTAGCAGCCCGCTGACGCCGTCTGCGATCTGGTCCTGGATGCCGCCGATGCGGCTGGCCACGACGGGCCGCGCCTTCCACATCGCCTCGGCCACGGTCAGCCCGAAGCCCTCGGCCAGGCTCTTCTGCACCACCACGTCGGCGTGGCGCTGGAGCGCGTTGACGATCACCGCGTTCTCCTCGCCGTCCTCCATCGGCAGGCGGGCGAGGTGCACGCGCTCGCGCACGTCTGGAGAAAGGTCGTGCCAGGCGCGCTCCGACTCCTGCAGCACCTCGGCACCCTCGGGGTCGTCCGCCACGGCGGCCACGTCGGGTCCGGCGTAGACGAGGTGCGCATCGCTGTGCGGCGCGACGTGCTCGGCGAAGCCTGCGATCACGCCGAGCGGGTCCTTCAGCCGGTCCCAGCGGGAGATCTGTAGCACCACGCGGTCGTCGGGCCGCAGGCTGCGTTCCTCGAGCACGCCGGCCCGCCTGTCCACGCGCCCGGGGCTACCGTCGCTGCGCGTGAACGACGGGTGGGTCTCCGGCTCCGCCGACTGGTCGAGGATCCCCGCCGTGGCCAGGATTGCCTCCACGGTGCCCGTGCCCAGCTCCTGATTCTTCGGCGAGAAGGCGTCGATCGACGGCGGGATCACGATGATCTTGCTCTCGTCGAGACCCTCCCAGGCGAACTCCAGACGCGAGAAGATGTAGTCGTCGGCCTGCTCGACGTAGGGGATCAGAAAGCGCCACGCCCGCCGAGAGAGCTCGGTGGGCTTGTCGAGCCCGACGTGGCAGCGCCAGATGACCCGCGCGCCGCGGTTGCGCACCGCCGGGATGAGGCCGGCGGTCTGTGGGTCGTGCAGCACGACGATGTCGTGCGGGCGGACGAGCTGCGCCAGCTCCGCGGCGTTGTCGCGCAGCGCGTGCTCGTAGATCTCGCGCTCGCGCTCGCCAAGGTCGCCGCCGTCGCCCTCGGCGCCGTGGAGGTTGTTGTGGATGCGCTTGGTCACGCGGAAGAAGTCCGGGTTGCCGTCCACGACGACCCAGCGGGCGTCCACGCCGGCGCCGCGGCAGTAGGCGAGCAGTGGCCGCAGCATCTCCGCCACGCCGCCACCCCGCGCCGTGGAGTTGACGTTCCAGATCACCCGGCCGGCGAACCTCAGCCGCGCCTCGTCCGCGACGAGCATGAACTGCTGGAAGTGCTCGTCGTCGAGGGCGTCGCGGAACCGCTCTGGATGGAGCATGCCGACGTCGACACGCGTGAGCGGACTCACACGCGCAATCTACATGGGGTTCTGCTCGAGGCCGCGGCGGTGGAAGAAGGCGCCGAACGAACCGGCGAGTGCCGTGACCGCGGTGATTGCCCAGAGCTCGAGGATCAGGTCGACGATCCTTCCGCCCGTGGTGACCGGGTTCGGCATCTGAGACGACACCGTGAGCAGCTGCGCGGTGGTCCAGAAGATCGCGTCGCCGAGGGTCTCGATGCCGTTCGGCGCCGCCTTGCCATGCTCGAACATGTAGATGAGCAGCGCGCCCACGACGTCGATTGCGAGCGAGGCGAGCGCGATGGCCGTGACGCGCTGGCGGAAGTGCAGGTGAGTGGCGGTTTCCCCGCGTACGATCGCTCGCGCCTCTCTGCCCGCGACCTGCATGCTCGGCGGCATCACGGTGGGCGGCAGCGTAGTGCCGGCTCCGGTCGCTTCCTCTAGGGTTCCGCGCGTGCTCGACACGGTGAAGGTGCGGCAGCGAACCACCCCTCCGACCGACGCCCGCGTGCTCGAGGACGTCGTGCTGCTGGACCACGAGGCAAGGCCGATCCGGCTGGGCGACATCTGGAAGGACCGGCCGGCGGTGCTGGCGTTCATACGCCACTACGGCTGCGTCTTCTGCCGCGACCAGGCGGTGAAGCTCCACCGCGTGCGCGACGACTTCGAGGCCGCCGGCGTCAGGCTCGTGATGATCGGCCACGGCACGCCCGAGATGGCGGCGGCGTTCCGCCGCGCTCAGGGGGTTGACCTCCCGGTGCTGGTCGATCCCGACCGGCGCGTCTACGACGCGATCGGCGCCAAGGTGGCCACCATGTCCGAGCTGGTCGGGCCGCGGCAGATCCTGGCCGGGCTGCGCGCGGCGATCGGCTCGCGGGTACGCCAGGGCGACATCGCGGTGCACCAGGGCCGCATCATCGGCAACGCGGCGCAGCTGGGCGGCGTGCTCTTGGTCGCCCCCGACGGCTCCGTGCGCTACTCGCACCTCGCGGAGGACGCGAGCGACTACCCGCCCGCGCGCGAGGTGCTGGCCGCCGCACGGGCCATAGGACCGATGTCGAGGCAGTCGAATACCGCATCGGCCGTCTGACGCACCACTCGGTTTGATCTTCCACACACTTGGGGTAACATGCCAGGCCGATGTCCACGCTGGCCGCGACCCTCGTGATCCTCGGCGTCTTGATCGTGCTGCTGACGCTGGTCAGCGCGAGTTGGATGCTGCTGGCCGTGACCTACAAGCGCACGCGTTCGCGCTAGCGGCGGATTCCGCGACCCGGATCCGTCAGCGAGCCGCCGCGCGAGCGGCGGATCAGGTAGACGATGCCCGAGGCGCAGGCGACGGCGACCAGGAAGCTCCAGGCCTGCCTGCCCGCGATCAGCGACGTGATGATGCCGCCGACGAAGGAGCCGGCGAGGCCGATGAGGATCGTCTGCCCGATGCCCATCGGATCGGGCCCGGGAAGGGCGAAGCGAGCGAGGGCGCCGATGACGAGTCCCGTCACCGCCAGCCAGATGATGAAGGCGATCAGTCCCATCCTCCGACAAGGGTAGTGCGCAAGGATCTGTTCCGATGAAGGTCGCAGTCGTGGGTCACGTCGAGTGGATCGAGTTCGCCCAGGTGGAACGGGTGCCGACCGCCGGCGAGATCGTGCACGCGCACGACTGGTGGGAGGAGGCCGCGGGCGGCGGCGCGGTGGCGGCGGTGCAGCTTGCCAAGCTCGCCGGCGAGTCGCTCTTCTTCACCGCGCTCGGCAACGACGAGCTGGGCCATCTGTCGAAGGCCGAGCTCGAGCACCGCCACGTGCGCGTCGAGGCCTTCTTCCGCGAGGACCGCCCCCAGCGGCGCGGCTTCACCTTCCTCGACGCGGACGGCGAGCGCACGATCACGACGATCCACGACCGCTACGGGCCGCGCGGCGCGGACCCGCTGCCGTGGCACGAGCTCGAGAGCGTCGACTCCGTCTACTTCGTGAGCGGCGACGCCGAGGCGCTGCGGGCGGCCAGGGCGGCGCGCGTGCTCGTGGCCACCGCGCGCTCGCTGCCCGTCCTGGCCGACGCAGGCGTACAGCTCGACGCGCTCGTGCACAGCAGCAAGGACGCGGGCGAGCGCTACGCGGCCGGCCAGCTCGACCCGCCGCCGCGGCTGGTCGTCGCCACCGCCGGCTCGAGCGGCGGCACCTGGACAGCGGTCGAGGGGCGCAGCGGCCATTTCGCCGCCGCGCAACTGCCGGGGCCGGTGGTCGACAGCTACGGCGCCGGGGACAGCTTCGCCGCCGCACTGACCTTCGCGCTCGGCAGCGGACTCGAGCCCGAGAGGGCCCTCGAGCTCGCCGCGCGCTGCGGCGCGGCGACGATCGCGGGCCGCGGCCCTTACGGCAACCAACTCGGTGCGGCCGACCTCTGAGCCGCTGCCCGCGCCTCGCTAAGGTGCCGCAGTGAGCATGGATCCGACGCTGCTCCGCAACCGGCTCGTGATCGCGACGGCCATGTGGCGCGAGGCCACGGACGACCCGTTGCCGCGGCTCGCGCCCGCGGATCCCGCCAGCCAGATCCAGGAGTTCGAGATCCTCCTGGTGCAGATGATCTGCGGCAAGGCCACTCCCGAGACCGCCAGCGAGGTCGCCGAGAAGACCTGGGACCTCGTGCACGACCGGCCCGACGAGGACCCGGTCAAGCGAGCGGTTGTGGAGGCCCACGAGGCACTCGCCCGGCTCTCCGCACACCGGGACTAGGGCGTGCCGGACGAGCCGGACCCCCGCCCGCCGGCGACACTCGACGAGGAGCTGCTCGGGGCGGAGCTGCGCTCGATCGTCTCGACGCAGTCGGACGCCGCGCGCCTGCACCGCATCCAGAGCGAGCTGGCGATGGGCTTCCGCGCGCTCGCGCGCGTTGGCGCCGCGGTGTCGGTGTTCGGCTCGGCGCGCACCCCGCGCGACCACCCCGAGTACCAGCTCGCGCGAAAGGTGGCGCGCGTGCTCGGCGAGGAGGGCTTCGCCGTGATCACCGGCGGCGGGCCGGGGACCATGGAGGCCGCGAACCAGGGTGCCCGCGACAGCGGGACGCTCTCGATCGGGTTGAACATCGACCTTCCATATGAGGCCGGGATCAACCACTACGTGGACCTGCCGCTGCGCTTCCACTACTTCTTCACGCGCAAGGTCATGTTCGTCCGCTACGCGAGCTCGTTCGTGGTCTTCCCCGGCGGCTTCGGCACGCTCGACGAGCTGTTCGAGGCGCTCACGCTGATCCAGACCCGGAAGATCCGCCACTTCCCGATCGTGCTCGTGGGCAACTCCTACTGGACTGGCCTGCTCGACTGGCTGCACCAGCGGGTGCAGGGCGAGTGGAAGATCTCGCCCACCGACCTCGACCTGCTGCACGTCACCGACGACCCTGGGCGCGTGGTCGAGATCGTGAAGGCGGCGGTGCACCGCCAGGCGCGGGTGGCTTAGTAGTCGTCGCGGTTCGGCCTTCCGCGGGCTCGCTTCAGCTCGCTGCGGCGGCGCTTCGACTCGAGCCTGGCGGCGCGGCTCGACGCCGTGGGTTTCGTGGCGTGGCGGGGGCGCGGCACCGCCAGAGCGGTCGCCAGCCGCGAGCGCAGGCGCTCCAGCGCGAGCTCGCGGTTGCGGGCCTGGCTGCGCGAGTCCTGCGCCACGGCCGTGAGCCGCGGCCCCACGCGGCCCATCACCCGGCGGCGCTGCTCCTCGCTGAGCGACGGCGAGCCGGCGACGTCGAAGACGGCCTCCACCCGCGAGGCGGTGACGTTGGCGTGCTGCCCGCCCGGGCCGGACGAGCGGCTCACGCGCAGGTCGATCTCCGACAGCGGAATCTTCACTCCTCGCGCGACGGGCATGGGATCCTCCATGGGCGCGGATATTGGCGCACGTGATCCGCCCGACGCCTGCCTGCGAACTATTCGTCAGTGCCGACCGAGCTGGACATCGCCGAGCTCTCGCCCTATCCCGACCTCCAGGCGTTCCGGGGCGAGTCGCCCGACGCGCTCAACCGCATCTTCCGCCACGGCTCTGCGCCCCAGGCGCCGCTCGACGGGCGCTACGACGGGATTCTCGTGACCACCACGACCCACCGGCTGGCGGATCCGGCCCTGCGGGGCCTGGCCTCGGCCTGGATGCCCTGGGTGGGCAAGCGCTTCCACGCCGCCACACAGACCGGCGACAACCTGCTCGTGCCGAGCGCGCGCATCCCCGCGCGCCTGCTCTGGCCCCGCTACCGGCTGGCGGACGCGGGCGACGGCCTGAGGAGCGCCTTCCGCTTCCGGACCTACACGAGCCCGGGCACGGTCGACCCCGACATCGACACGCTGAAGATCGACTACGACTCACCCGACAACCCGGGCCTGCTGATCAGGGACATCCTCGACGAGCTGGTCGAGGTGGCGCCGGGCGCCTACCTCGGCAAAGTGCTCCTGCGGCGCAGGTCGGGCTGGCGGCTCGTGGGCTACTTCGCGCTCCAGCCGGCGCCCGAGTCGTGATCTATGCGCTCGTCACTCGCCTGCTGCTGCCCCTCAACCTGTGGGGCCGGGTGAGGGTGGCCGGTCTCGACGCCGTGCCCCGCCACGGGCCGCTCCTGCTCGTGCCGAACCACGACAGCCAGATGGACCCGGTGGTGATCGGCGTGGCGCTTCGGCGCCGGCGGCAGCTGCGCTACCTCGCGCGCGCGAACCTGTGGAAGATCCGCGGCCTCGGCCCGCTGCTGAACGGGATGCGCCAGATCCCGATCGAGCGCGGGGTGGGCGACGCGCGGGCGCTCGACCGCGCGGTGGAGGCCCTGCAGGCCGGCGAGGCGATCTGCATCTTCCCCGAGGGCAAGCTGTCGATGGGCGAGCGGCTGCGTGCCCGCAGCGGGGTCGGCCGGCTGGCCGCGGCCTGCCCCGGCGCCACCGTGGTGCTCTGCGCGATCTCGGGCTCCACCGACTACGTGCGCTTCCCGCGCAGGCCGCGCGTGTCGGTGAGCTTCTTCGCCCCGGCCTCGGGGCAGCCGCAGCCGGGAGAGGAGCCGTCCGAGCTGGCCGCGCGCCTTCTGGCCGAGCTGCGCGAGGCCGTGCCGCCCGTCGTGGCCGGCAGGCGCCCGGGCGGCGTGCCGGTGCGGGCAGCCGCCTAGAGCCCTGAGCCGGCGTCCTCGCCGTTGTTCTGAAGCCCCCACAGGACGCTCGCCTGCTCGTCGACCGCCCGGGTCAGGTCATCGATGCCGGCCGCGACGGCGTCGTCGAAGTTGTCCTCATGGGCGGTGTAGGGCCGGATCGCCCGCAGGATCGCGCGCCGGGTGAGCCCGCGCATCCCTCCGGCAGCCGGAACTCGATCGGGGAGCTGTTGTCGACGTGGGCGATGCCGTCGCGCTCCAGGCGATCTCGCAGCGCGGATGCGCCCTCCGGCAGGGCGACCTCGCCGTGCACGCTGAGCACCCCAGATCGAACGCCCCGTCGGGGTAGGGGAGAGGCGGCTCGGCGCCGTTCACCGCCACGCGCGCGTGCGGGATGTTCTCCCGGCACCACTCGATCGCCTCGGGGTCGACATCGGTTCCATGCAGCTCCCGCGTGCGGCCAAGCTCCTCGAGCCACAGCAGTATCCGCCCGCACCACAGCCGAAGTCGAGGATCGATTCGAACGAATCGAGCGTGCGCCCCGCGATCGCGAGCGTCCGCTGCAGCTCACGAACCGACTCCTGGCCGGACTGGAAGAACCAGGCGGGATCGGTTCTTCCGGCGACGCGCGCGATCAGGTCCTCGCGCGGTACCGGCATCGACAGCGCCTCAGGCGGGGCCGAGAGATCGGTCATACGTGCGGATCGTATGCGCGGACGGGCCACCCCGCCAGCGGCATCAGTCGACCAGCAGGCGGGCCTCTTCCTCGAGCGTGTCGGCGCGGTCGCTCACCGCGCGGAAATGGAAGTGGAGGACGCTCAGGTAGTCAGCGATCTGGCGCCGGCGCTCGTCGGTGTTACCGGACACGGCGAGCTGGTCTAGGAACGACGCGATCTCGCGTTCGAGCATCCTGATCGCTCCCGCAATGGCGGCAGCATTTCGGGTGATCTGGTCCCCCGTCACGTCCCAGAGATCGGCCGATGCGCCTATTGCTTGAGGGGATGGCGACCGCCGGTACGCCCAGCGTCATGAGATCGGGGAGGAGGCGCGGGGGCCTGCCGGCTCAGTTGCGCCGGCGGGCGCCTGGAAGGAAAGGTCCGGCCTGGGACGTTAGGCCGTTCCCGCGTCTAGCACGCAATGCCCCCGCCTCTCTTCTCCCCACCGGCAAGATAGCTCTGCCACCGCCGCGAGGCGCCGGTTCCCCGGCCTCTACGATCAAGACATGACAGAGACCCTCGCGCAAGAGACCCGTACGGTCGCCTCGATCATCGGCGGCCGCCCCGAGACCGAGGCGCCAGGCGGGCGACTCGTCTCCTTAAACCCCGCCGACACCTCCGACACCGTGGCCGAGGCACTGCTCGGCGACGCCTCGACCTTCGTCGCCGCCTGCCGTGCCGCACGCGAAGCGCAGGCGGCGTGGGCCGACGTGCCGGCCCCCGTGCGCGGCAGCGCCATCCAGCAGATCGGGCGGCTCGTGGAGAGCAACAAGGAGGCACTCTCGCGCCTCGTCACACGTGAGATCGGCAAGCCCTATGCCGAGTCGCTCGGCGAGGTGCAGGAGATCATCGACACCTGCAACTTCTTCGTCTCGGAGGGGCGGCGGCTGTACGGGCAGACCGTGCCCTCGGAGATGTCCGACAAGCAGCTGTTCACCTTCCGCAACCCGGTGGGCGTCGCGGCGATCGTCACCGCGGGCAACTTCCCGGTGGCAGTGCCGTCCTGGTACCTGGTGCCGGCGCTTCTGTGCGGCAATGCGGCGGTGTGGAAGCCGGCCGAGTACGCGCCCGCTGTGGGCGAGGCGCTGGCGGAGCTGTTCCTGCACGGCGGCCTGCCTGAGGGCGTGCTCAACCTCGTGCAGTGCGATGGGCCGACCGCGTTCGAGGGGCTGGAGCAGGCGCTCGAGCAGGGCCTCGTCGACAAGGTGGGCTTCACTGGCTCGAGTGAGGTGGGACGGCGGCTCGGCGAGCTCTGCGGGCGCCACCTGCAGACACCGTGCCTCGAGCTCGGCGGCAAGAACCCGCTCGTGGTGATGCCCGATGCCGAACTCGACCTCGCCGTGGAGGGCGCGCTGTTCAGCGGCTTTGGCACCGCCGGCCAGCGCTGCACGTCGCTGGGAACCGTGATCGTCCACGAGTCGGTGCACGACGAGTTCATGCGCCGCTTCAAGGCCGCCGTGGAGCAGGCGCCGGTGGGTGATCCGACGCAGGACGTGGTCTACGGCCCGATGATCAGCGAGCGCTTCCTCGAGCGCTTCCTCGGGTGGCTGGAGCTCATCCGGGACCACCACACGGTGGTCGGCTCGACCGGCACCGGGCGCATCGGCGCCGACAACCCGCGCAGCGGCTTCGTCGGCGATCCTGACGCCGGCCTGTTCTGCCACCCGACGATCGTCGACGGCGTGCGCCGCGAGGACGAGCTGTACTCGACCGAGACCTTCGGGCCGATCGTCGGCGTGATGTCGTTCTCGAGCTTCGACGAGATGATCGAATTGGCCAACGGGCACGGCTACGGGCTGTCGGCGGCGATCTACACCACCGACCCGAAGAGCGCGTTCGAGTTCCGGCGGCGTGTGAGCGCCGGCATGGTGAGCGTGAACAACTCGACCTCCGGCGCGGAGGCGCACCTGCCCTTCGGCGGCAACGGCAAGTCCGGGAACGGCGCCCGGCAGTCCGGGATCTGGGTGCTCGACCAGTTCACGCGCTGGCAGGCGCTCAACTGGGACTACGCGGGCAAGCTGCAGAAGGCGCAGATGGACGTGGCCGACGTCTCGGCGGACCTCGACTTCAAGCTCGACTAGGACACCAGCTTCCGCAGGGCGTCGAGATCGCGCACGGTGATGTTCCGCCGGCGCGTCTCGACGAGCCCGAGCTCGCGCAGATCGCGCAGCGCCTTGCTGGTGGCCTCGCGTGACGCGCCGGCCCAGCCGGCCAGCTCGTCCTGCGTGATCGGCAGGGTGATCAGGAGGCCGCCCTCCACGGGCTCGCCGAAGCGCTCGGCCAGCTCCACGAGCCGCAACGACACCCGGCCGAGCGTCTGGTAGGACGCCATCTCGATCTGCTGGCGGTCCGCCTGGCGCAGCCGGGCGATCACCACGCGCAGGATCAAGAGCGCCACGCGCGGGTTCGACTCGAGGAAGGCGTCGAAGTCCCCGGCTGAGAGCGCCAGCGCGTCGAGCGGCTCGAGCGCGCGGACGGTGGCCAGGCGCGGCTCGCCGCCGAGCGCTGACAGCTCGCCGAGGAGCTCGCCCGGGCCGCGGAACGCCAGGACCACCTCCGAGCCGTCGTCGGTCACGGCCGTGATCTTCGCCCGCCCCTGTTCGATCACGAGCACTCGACCCGGCGCCTCGCCCTGGTGCATGATCGTCGCGCCGCGCGCGAAGCGCCTGTTCACCGCGCGCGAGCGCAGGCTCGCCTGCTCCTCGGCGGACAGGTGCTCGAGGAACGGCTCGAGCGCTTGCTTCCGCTGAACCGCCATCGGGCGGCAGCATCGCAGCCCAGTGTGCAAAAGGACACATTCGGGCCCGCACAAATGCCTGGAACGGGGGGTTGCGCGGACGTAGGTTGCCGTCAGCTCCCGAGGAGGTCCACCGATGCAGGCCAACAAGAAGCGATTGCGAGTGCTGAAGGGCTGCACCGTTACGGCCTGCGTTCTAGGCCTCGCCGCATCCAGCGCCGCCAGCGCCCGGCCGGCCCCGCCCGACGCGCTGGTCACCGTCCATCACTCCGCCGTCGCCCTGCACCCCCACGGACGGCCGGCTCTGTTCGCAAACACTTCCAAGACCGACGTGCGGTCGTCGCAGCACACCCAGGCGCCGGATCAGCCCCCCGTCGCCATTACTCGTGAGGTTCGCACCGTCACTGACCACGGTGATAGGACACTTGCGATCGTGCTTGCGGCTGCTGCACTCGGGGTCGCCCTCTGCGGCACGGGGTACGCCGCAGCCCGGCTGGCGAACCTCCAGCGCCGTGTAGCCGGCAGCAGCTCCTAGCTGCTGGGGTACCACCCTCTCGCGAGAGGGTCATAAGAGCGAGGCGTCGGGTGCACGGTCCCGGCGCCTCGCTCGACTATTGCGGCTGCCCTTCGGGCTGGGCGCCGGCCGCCAGGCGCTCGAGCTTCGTCTGCTGGCGCTCCTGGCTGATGCGCGTCACGTTGCGGACGAGCTTCATGCGCTCGAGGCCGCGGATCGCCAGGCCGCCGAGGTCGAGCTCGTGGCGGCGCAGGCCGTGGAAAGCCGAGTTGGGGAAGGCGTGGTGGTTGTTGTGCCAGGCCTCGCCGAAGGTGAGCGGCGCGAGCCAGACGAGGTTGCGCGACTCGTCGCTCGTGTCGAATCGCCGGCGCCCGGCGAAGTGGCAGAGCGAGTTCACGGCGAAGGTGGCGTGGTGCACGAGGAAGATCCGCACCGCGCCGCCCCAGAGCATCGCCAGGAGCCCCGCCTCGAGCGTTCCGCCTATCGCATAACCGAGCGCGAACGGCAGCGCGAAGCCGAGCAGCACCCAGACCATGAACGTGCGGTCGATGAACGAGATCATCGGGTCGTCGAGCAGGTCGCGCGCGTAGCGCTCCTCGGGCGGGCGGTCGGGCGTGAAGATCCAGCCCACGTGCGCGTGCCAGAGGCCCTCGAGCGTACCGCGCAGGCCCTCGTGCTCGCTCAGGTGCGGACTGTGCGGGTCGCCCTCCTTGTCGGGGTGGGCGTGGTGGGTGCGGTGGTTCGCCACCCAGCGGATGATCGGACCCTGCATCGCCATCGAGCCGAGGATGGCGAAGGTCGCGCGCACCGGCGCGGGCCCGTCGAACGAGCGGTGCGAGAACAGGCGGTGGAAGCCGACGCTGATGCCGAGCCCGCCGGCGAGCGCGTACATGAGGGCGGTGATCGCCAGCGTCTCGACGCCGACCCACTTGTTCCAGAGCAGCACGATCGCCGCGAGCAGCGCGGCCACCGGCAGGATCACGCCGAGGATGTTGCCGATGCGGCTGGGGCGGCTCACGCTGCGATGCGCCTCTCGAAGGAGATCTTGTAGGCCTCAGGGCGGAAGCGCAAGATCTGGTCGTCGGAGGGCTCGATGCCGTCCAGCAGGTGCATTGGGCTGAAGCCCACCGGCTCACCGTCGAGCGACAGGTCGCGGATCTCGAGCTCACCGGCGTCCACCGCGCGCGCCCGCGACCACACCGCCGTGGGGTCTGAGATCTGCTGCTCGCCGTCCGCCGCGACCTGGAGCTGCAGCGTGAAGCGCAGCGGCCGCCCCGATTCGAGCCGCGCCGCGAGATCGCGCTCCAGGTGGTCGCGCTCGACGTGCCTGGCCTGCTCGCGGGACAGGCCGGCCTCGCCCTCCGCCGGGATCCAGCTGTAGCGCAGCCAGCGCCGGCCGCCCTGGGCGTCGATCCAGCCGAAGGCGTGGAGCGCGTTGAAGCGGCAGTTGGCGAAGCTCGGCGGCGCCTTGCCGGCCATGCTGGCCCACATCGCCCGCCATGCTTCGCGGTGCTTGAGGAGGAAGAGGGCCATCCCGACCACATGAGGATGGGGGGGACGCCCCGGACGGTGGGTGAACAGGCGGTTAAGCGACACGAATGTCTTCGGGTCGCGCACGAAGAAGCACGGCAGGGTGACGGCCACGATATCGGTCATACCACGGTCCGGCAGGTGGAAACGCACGGCCATGCCGTGGGCGTCCGCATCGCTGTCGGGCAGGTCCGGATCGCCGCTCGCGCTGGACAGGCGGACCGTGACCGGCACCTCCTCGGGCTGCATGTGAGCGGCTCGAGTGAGGCCGCGCCCGTCGGCGCTGGGCCTGAAGACGCCGCTGCACAGCGTGCCCCTGGCGTGGGCCGCGCGGCAGGCCGGATGGCGCCCGAACACGTCGCCGATCGCCTCCACTGCCTGCTCCGCCAGATCCCTCACTCACTGAGCATATAGGCGCGCGCGCACGAGTCAGTCGACGTCGAGGCGCCAGTCGACCGGGTGGCGCGGATCGGGCTCGTAGACGCAGAACGCGCCGGTCTTGACGGTGCTCTCGAGCTCCCTCCCGAGCTCGGCGTCGTGCTCCGTCACGCGCCGGATCGTGGTGCGGATCGCCTTGGTCACGCTCACGCGCGCGCGCTCCGCGTTGGAGGCGGCCTTGCGGTCGCGCCCGCCGAGCCCGACAGCGCCCGCGAGCTCCTGCGCGATGAAGTCGAGCTCCTCGCGGGCGCGCGCCGCGCGCTCGGGATCGTTGAACGACTCCGCCTCCTCGAGCTCCTCCGCGAGCTCGTCCATGCGCCGCTTGTAGGCGCGCTTGGCCTCCGCGTCGAGCTGCGAGCCGGCGTCGCCCGCCGCGTTCACGAGCTCGCCGGCGCCGGGCTGCGCGAGCTCGGCGGCGGCCAGCTCGACGCCCGGGTTGGCGAGCAGCCGTGCAATCAGCCGGATCCCCTTGCTGTCTCGCAGGCGCACTGAGCGGCCGTCGACCTCGAAGGCCCAGACGTCGCCCTCACGCCGCAGCATGGCCGTGCCGGGCGGGGCCGGCGCCGCCGCCTGCGGCCGCGGGCGCGCGGGGGCGCCGCGGCGCTCGGCGATCTGCGCCTCGTCGGCGTCGAGCTGGGCCATGGTCGGCGGCGAGTGCATGCGCTCGGCGGCCGCGCGAGCCTCGCCGAGGTGGCGGCCGGCCGCGTCCCAGTCGTCGCGCGCGGCGGCGAGCAGCGCCAGGAAGCGCGCCACGGGGCCGATGAAGGCGGCCTGCGGGCTGATCACGTTGCGCTCGCTGAACGGCAGCAACAGGTCGTAGATCAGCTGCGCGCGGCGCATGTCGCCGAGCGCCAGCGTCACCTGAGACAGGAGCGCGAGCGTGACGAGCAGCCCGTTGTAGCGGGGGAGGTCGCGAAAGTCGTGGGCCGCCAGCCGCTCGAGCTCGCGCCGGGCCTCATCCAGCTTGCCGACCTCGCAGTAGAGCAGCGCGAGCGCGGCCGGCCACGCGGGGGTGGCGTCGGCGCCGGCCACCTGGCGCGTGGCGGGCTCGAGCTCGGCGAGCCGCCCCTGCGGCCAGCGCAGCGAGAAGAGCTGCACCGCGGCGAGGCTGTGGAGCGTGGGGTCGCGCAGGCGCGCCGCGTCGGTGGCCGCCGCGGAGTTGTGGCGCTCGGCGTCGTCGTAGCGGCCGTCGGCTATCGCCAGGCGCGCCTGGTGGAGCTGGACGTAGGCGGCGGTGCGTGGGTCGGCGGCGTCGGCGACGGTGAGCGCGAGCTTGGCGAGTGAGCTCTCGGCCTCGCCGCGCCGCCCGAGCTCGATCAGGAAGTCGATGTGCCGGCTGCGGGCCGCCAGCTCGAGCTCGTCGTCGCCGGTCTCCTCGAGCAGCGCCAGCAGCTCCTCCATCCAGGCGAGGTCGCGCTCCGTCGTGTCCGGTCCCCAGGTGGCGAGCTGGGCGTTGCTCAGCACGTAGGCGAGCGTCGGGCCGTCACCCAGGCGACGGGCCATCGCCACCGCCTCCTCGGCGAGCTGGGCGCGCCGCGACTCGGTGCCGGGCCAGTAGTAGAGCGACACGCCGAGCCGCGCCAGCAGCCGGCAGCGCAGCGGGCTGTCCTCGTCGCCCAGGAGCTCGAGCGCCTCGGTGAGGATCTCGCCCGGCTGCTCGTCGAGCACGCCGGTGCCGCGCGGGAAGGCCCGCATGCAGAGGCCCGCGCGGGCGATCAGGCGTGGATCGCCGGCGGCGCGGCCCGCCTGGGCGGCCTCGATCAGCACCTCGCGAGCCGCCACGTGGTCGGCCTTCGCGCGCGCCTGGCCCAGCTCGAGCAGCAGCTCAGCCCGCCGGTGAGGGTCGGGCGGCAGCAGCTCGGCCGCGCCTGCGGCCAGCTCGAACAGCTCCGCCGCCTGCTCGTAGGCGTAAAGCCGCATGGCCGCGTGGGCGGCCTCGAGCGCGTAGTGCAGCGCCCGCTCGGCGTCGCCGCTCGGCGCCGCCTGAGCGAAGTGGTACGCGAGCTCGACGAGCCGGTCGGGCGGCGCGCCGAACAGCTCCTCGATCGTCTCGCCCACCGCCCGGTGCAGCTCGATCCGGCGGCGGCGTTCGAGCCCGGCGTAGAGCGTGTCGCGGAGCATGCCGTGGGTGAAGCGGAAGCGGCCGATGCCGCCGGGCACCTCGGCGATCAGCTCGGCGGTCACGGCCTCGTCGATCAGCTCGACGGTGTCGTCGATGCCGGACGCGCGCCGCAGCGTGAGCAGGCGGAACTCGCGCCCGATGACGGCCGCGGTCTCGAGCAGCTCGATCGCCTGGGGGCTGAGCGGCTCGAAGCGCCGCCTGACCGTCTCGCGCACCGTGTCCGGCAGCGGAAACCGCTCGTGCGGGCGCTGCACCTCCAGGCCGCGGTCGGCCACGATCAGCCGCGCCACCTCGCTCGTGAACAGCGGGTTGCCCTCGGTGGTCTCGTAGAGGGCGCTGAGCAGCTCCTTCGGCCAGCGGCGGCCGGTGCGCTGCTCGACCATCACGCGCAGGTTCTCCTCGTCGAAGGGGCGCAGCTCGAGCGTCTTGCCGGCGCGGGAGATGCTCACGATCAGCTTCTCCAGCTCGGGATTGCGGCGCGCCGCTGCGGGCTGGTACATGCCCACGACGAGGATGTGGGAGCTCGCCACCCCGCGCGAGGCGAACTCGAGCAGCAGCAGCGAGGCGGCGTCGGCGGCGTGGAGGTCGTCGAGCACCACGAGCAGCGGGGTGTGTCCCGATACTCGGCAGAGGAAGGTCCAGACGGCGTCGAAGAGGCCGAAGCGCGCCTTGTCCGAGTCGCGCGCCTTGGGCGCCTCGAGGTTCGGCATGAGCTCGTTCAGCTCCGGCAGGACCTCGGCGAGCCATTGAGCCGCCGCCCCGAGCTCGTCGCGCAGCCGCTCGGGCTCGCGGCCCTCGAGCAGCCTGCGCAGGAGCTGGGTCCAGGGCCAGTAGACCGGGGCGCCCGCGTTCTCCCAGGCGCGGCCCCAGAGCGGCAGCACTCCCGCCCCGCTGGCCCGCTCGCCCAGCACCTCGGCCAGGCTGGTCTTGCCCATCCCGGCCTCGCCGGCGATCAGCATCAGGCGCCCGCGCCCGGTGATGGCGTCGGTGAGCGCCGACTCGAGCTCCTCCAGCTCTACGTCGCGGTCTACGAGCGGCGCGCTCTGCTCGAGCTGCACGCCAGGGCCAGGGGGGTTCACGGTAAGCCCTCCACGTGCTCAGTCTAGGCCCGTCTGGGCACGTCAGCCGCCCCCGAGATTTGCTCAACAGAACCCGAGTGGGTTAGCGTGCGCCTGCCCATGGACCGCCATCCCGAGCGCTGTGGACGCTGGTCGGCGATGGCCACGATCTCCCCGATTCGGAAGATCTGGGCCGTCTGGCTGCGCTTCTACTTCGCGATAGCGCCCTACCTGCGACTGGGCAATCGCCGGCCGGGCCCGCTCGAGCGGCTGGTGGAGCTGTCGATGATCGGCTTCGCCCGCTGGTCGCTAGTCCTGCGCCTGCCCTGGCCGTACCTGCTCTTCGAGACCAACTTCGACAACGAGAGCGACCGCTACTTGGAGGTCTTCGCGCTGATCATCCCGGGCGGGCTGCAGGTCAATTGGCTGGGCGCCTACGGGTTCCCCAACCCGCGCCGGGTGGGCCGCTTCCAGCAGTACGTGAACGACCGCAAGCTGCCCATCCACCACTACTACTCGGCCTACCCGAACGCCTCGACCAAGTCGATCCGCACGGCGCTCGAGCTGCGGCGCCAGGTGCGTGCCTTCCAGGCGCCGCAGAGCCCGGAGGAGTTCCGCGGCGCTTACCAGCGCCTGCTCGAGCGGGTGCAGGCGATCCGCAACCCCAACCCTCGCGCGACCCCCACGAAGCACACCGGCAGCCTCACCTTCTTGATCCCGATCGAGGCGGGCGGCCGGGGCGAGGTGGGGGTGGGCATCGAGCTCCTGCGCCACGCGCCGACGCCGGTCCCGGACGTCACGCACTTCGCCCGCTGGACGATCATCGACCAGCTGGAGGTGGCGCCCGGCCAGCCGGACAACCCACACCAGTACCTGCTCTTCTCCGCCTGGTTCGACGGCCCGCCGAGCGACTTCCTGACGGCGCTCCACGGCGCGCTCGGGCCGCGCGTGAACGCGATTTGGCAGCGCTGCGGGTTCCGCGGCGGCGACGCCGAGGCGTTCGCCCGCTACCTCGGGGGGTTCGAGGTCAGGCCGGGCTTCAAGTTCCACGCCTACGACGGCGTGACCGTCGCCGAGGTGCGCGCGGCGCTGGAGCTGGCGGAGCGCTTCGGATCCTTCACGGCGAGCTCCCAGGGGCTCGACGCGACGGCCCTGCGAGCCGCCTGGGTGGCGACGTTCTGATGAGCGGCCACCAGGTGGATCAGCGCAATTTGCAGGGGAATGTCCTGTGCGGGTACGGCAACGACTTCTGCTGGGGCAGCTACCTCTTCTTCCAGATCGAGGATGCGCACGAGGCGCGCCGCTGGCTCGCCGGGCTCTGCGACGAGGTCACGGATGCCGTGCCGTGGCAGGGCGGCAAGCCGGTCACCACGCTCAACATCGCCGTCAGCGCGGCCGGCCTGCGCGCCCTCGAGCTGCCCCAGCAGGTCCTGACGCGCTTCCCGCAGCCGTTCCTGGAGGGGATGGCCGCGCGCTCGGAGCTGCTCGGCGACAGCGACCGCAGTGCGCCCGAGCAGTGGCAGGAGGAGCTGCGCGATCCGCAGCTGCTCCTGGTCGTGATGGCACGCGACGCGGCGGCGCGCGAGCAGCGCGTGGCAGAGCTCGTCGCCGCCGCGCCGCCGCTGCGCTTCCGCCAGGACTCGGCGCTGCTCACCGATCCGGATCACCCGCGGGGCTACGCCCGCGAGCACTTCGGCTTCGCGGACGGCTTCTCACAGCCCTCGATCCGGGGCAACGCCGGCCCGAGCACGCGCCGCGGGATGGGCACGCCGCTGCGCTTCGGCCGCTGGCGCGAGCTCGCGCCCGGCGAGTTCGTGCTGGGCTATCGGGGCGAGGACAGGCTGCTGCCGGCCGCGCCGCCGGCACCGCTCGACCACAGCGGCTCCTACATGGTCTGGCGCAAGCTCGAGCAGGACGTCGACGGCTTCCACGACTACCTGCGCCGGGCCGCCGCCGGGCCGCTCGGGCTCAGCGAGGAGGAGCTCGCGGCCAGGATGGTGGGTCGCTGGCGCGACGGCCGATCGCTCGTGCTCACCGACCAGCCGCCCACCCCGAGCGCCCCTGAGCCGAGCCCCGAGACGATCAACGACTTCCGCTATGGCACCGGCGCGCGCGGCGCCTGCCCGATGGGCGCGCACGTGCGCCGCGCCAACCCGCGCGACGCGCTCGGCTACCAGGGCAAGCTCGTCAAGCGCCACCGCATCATCCGCCGCGGCATGCCCTACCAGGGCGACGGCGAGCGCGGCCTCGTGTTCGTCTGCTACCAGGCGGATCTGGCGCGCCAGTTCGAGCTGGTCCAGGCGAGCTGGCTGCTGGACGGCGACCCCTTCTGGCTGGGCGGGGAGCCCGACCCGCTGACCATGGGCGGCGCGGGCAGCCACATGACCATCCAGGGCAGTCCACCGCACTACCTGAAGCCCCTCTCGTCGTTCGTGACGACCCGCGGCGGGGGCTATTTCTTCGTGCCGGGCCTGGCCGCGCTGCGAGCCCTGGCGAGCGCGTACTGGCGCTGATCACGGATCACGGATCACTGATCGCAGAGCCGTTTCCGTGATCGGTGATCGGTGATCAGTGATCGAGAAGTCACGATGTTCCCTCGAATGTCACGCCTAGTTTGCAAATGGCCTCGTCCGCCCTCCACACCTTCCTCTTCGCCGACATCTCCGGCTACTCCACCCTCACCGAGCTGGAGGGCGACGAGGCCGCGGCTGAGATAGCGCTGCGTTTCGCCTCAGACGTGGCGCACCTGGCCGCCGAGCACGGCGCCGCGCTGGTCAAGACCTCGGGCGACGGCGTCATGGTCCACTGCCCGGACGCCGCCACGGCCATCGAGCTCGGCATCGCCCTCCACTCGGCCGTCGGCGAGCACGGGCCGCTCCCGCTCGTGCACGCCGGCGTGCACACCGGCCCCGCGATCTACCGCGGCGCCGACTGGTGGGGCGCCACCGTGAACCTGGCCTCACGCGTCTGCGACGCCGCCGGCGCCGGCGAGCTGCTCGTCACCGAGGCCGCCCGTCGCGCCGCCGGGCCGGCCGCCGAGGGACGCCTGTCCCCGCTCGGCCCGATCAGCTTCAAGAACATCACCAACCTAGTGGAGGTCCACTCCAACCATGCCCCGGAGCCGATGACTTCACGTCCGGTCCTGCGGCTGGTCGCGCCCGTCGCCGATGCGGCGTAGACGGCCGGCTAGCTCCCCTCGCCGAACTCCCGCTCCGCGGACTCGCCGTCTGGCCCGGGCGGGGGTTCGGCGGCGATCGTGTCGGCGTCCTCGGCTTCCATCAGCTCGGTCGCGACGTCCCACTCCTGAGTCTCCTCGGCTGTGGTGGGGCCCTCCTCCTCCGGCAGCGCGTGGGTCTCGTCCTCGGCGAGGGCCCGCGTCTGGTCCGCGGGATGCGCGGCGGGGAAGCGCGACTCGGCCTCGCCGACGAGCGCCTCGAGCTGCTCGGCAACTCGCCGCACGTCCTCGAGCAGGCGGTGGCGCTCGGCCCAGATCGCCTCGGCGTCGGCGTCGAGCTCGCGCACGCGCTGCTCGGCGCCGGCTGTGAGCTCGGCCGCCTCTCGCTCCGCCTCCTGCACGCGGTCGTCCGCGCGCGACCGCGAGCGGGCGGTGATGTCCTCGGCGGCCTCGTGGGCGCGCTCGAGGATCCCACGGGTCTCCTCGCTCACCTGCGCCACCGCGTTCTTCACGGCGGCCTCGGGCGAGCGCGAGATCTCGAGCTCCGCGATCACGCGGTGAACGCGCTCCACGTAGGCGTCCACGGCGGCCCTGTCGTAGCCGCGCATGGCTATCGGAAACTCGATCTCGCGCAGCTCCTCGACCATCTGTTCCTGCTCGCGGTGTGAGATCACCGCCCCAGTGATACCGAAAACGCGAGCTCGCCGCGCACTACTGGGCGCGCCGGCGGTACCAGAGCGGCGACGTAGTGGGCGGCGGCTCGAGCGCCGCGCGGGCCACGAGCACGGTCGGAGCAGCCGTCGCGACCTGCCGCTCGAGTGCCGCCGAGAACTCCTCGCCGAGCCCTTCCACTGTCTCGTTCTCGATCCCGAACGACGACACCAGCGCGCCGAAGTCCGGCGTGGCGAGGTCGACGCCGAAGGTTTTGTCGCCCGAGTGCCGCTGGTCGAAGCGCAGCATGCCGTAGCCGCCGTCGTCGACGATCACGACCGTGAGCGGGATCCGCTCCTGCGCCACCGTGGCCAGCTCGCCGCAGGCGAACAGGAAGCCGCCGTCGCCGCAGACGCAGACCGCCGGACCGACGCCCGCGAGCGCCGAGCCGAGCGACAGCGGGAAGCCGAAGCCGAGCGTGCCCCAGCCCATCGGGTAGGCGAGGTGGCGCGGCGCGGCCACCGGGTGGAGCGCGGCCAGCCAGTAGCCGGGGATGCACATGTCGGCCACCACCACGGCTTCCGGCGGGACGGCATCGGCGAACGCCTCGACGAACTCCATCTCGGCCGGCTGCTCCCGCTTCAGCTCCATCCAGGCCTGGGCGCGCAGCTCGATCAGACGGCGGGCGACGGCGTCCAGGCGGTCACGGTCCGGCAGCCGCTCGGCCAGCGCCTCGCCGACGGCGCGGGCGTCGCCCTGCAGGATCAGCTCGGGCTCGTAGCTCTTGGCGGCATCGGCGGCGTCGACGTTGATCGCCACGAGGTGACGCGGCCTCGGCATCGCCCAGTTCTGGGTCATCATCCCGTCGAAGTCGCTGCCGATCGCCAGCACCGCGTCGGCCTCGTCCCAGAGCGCGCCGGCCTGGTGCACGTGGGGCGGCAGCCCGACCGCGCAGGGGTGGCCGTCGCCGAGCAGGCCGCGTGCCATGTAGGTGGTGAACGCCGGCGCGCCGAGCCGCTCGGCCAGGGCCGCAACAGCCGCGCCCGCGTCCGCGCGCAGGGCGCCGCCGCCGGCCCAGACGAGCGGCCGCTCGGCGGCGCTGAGGATCTCGGCTGCGCGGTCGAGCTCGGCGTCGCTTGGGAACGGCAGCTCAGCCGGAGCGGCCTCGTCCTCAGCAACGGACTCGGCCGCCGCCGACAGCAGGTCGGTCGGCACCTCGAGGTAGACCGGCCGGCTCGGCGGCGCCAGTGCCGTCTCGAGCGCACGGCGCACGGCCTGGCCGAGCTCGCCGGGATCGCGGACGGGGATCGTCTCCTTCGTGACCGGCGCGAACATCGCCGTCTGGTCGCTGGCCTCGTGCAGCACGCCGCGGTAGACCCCCGGCCGCCGCAGCGCCGCGGGGATGTCGGTGGCGATCACCACCACCGGCGACCCGGACGCCCAGGCCTCGCCCGTCGCGCCCAGCGTGTTCGCGGCGCCCGGCCCGGTGGTGACGATGGCCACGCCCGGCCGGCCGCTCGCGCGGGCGTAGCCGTCGGCCGCGTAGACCGCCGTCTGCTCGTGCCGCACGCCCACGAGCCGCACGTCCGAATCGGCCAGCGCCTTCCAGGCCGCCAGGTTGTGCACGCCCGGCAGCCCGAACACCACGCGGACGCCCGCGGCCTCGAGGCCGCGCACGAGCAACTCGCCGCCGGTTGGACTCACGCCGCCGTTTTACAGGTTCAGGCGATGCGGGCGTCTCGAAGCGGCGCCACGCTGACCTCGGCGACGAGCGCCTCGACCACGTCCGGGTCGAACTGGCTGCCCGCCGCGGCCCGCAGCTCGACCATCGCGGCACGCAGGCTCATCGCGCCCCTGTAGGGGCGGTCGGAGATCATCGCGTCGAAGGCGTCGCAGGCGCAGATCACGCGCGCGCCGAGCGGGATGGCCTCGCCGGACAGCCCGTCGGGATAGCCGCCGCCGTCCCAGCGCTCGTGCGATGCGCGCACCAGCGGGTGCACGCGGCCGAAGAACGGCACACGCTCCACCATCGCGGCGCCGGCGGCGGCGTGCGCCTTGATCTCGTCGAACTCCTCGGGCGTCAACGCGCCAGGCTTGCGCAGCACCTCGTCGCGGACCTCGATCTTGCCCACGTCGTGGAGCAGCGCTGCCCAGCGGAGCGCACGGAGCTGCTGACCGAACATTCCAAGTCGATTGCCGACGCGCTCAGCGAGGTCCGCCACCTTGCGGGAATGCACCGCTGTATGGGCGTCCTTGCGCACGAGCGCCTCGGACAGAGCGAGGAGCTGGCTCACAGCAACGCTTGTTCAACAGGAGGGCTGCGCCTCCTCCAAATCGGCTACTCCGACCGGGGGATGTCAAATTCCAGCCGGGCGCCGCCCTCAGCCGATTCGCGGGCCCTGATGCGCCCGCCATGGGCCTCCACGATCGCCCGCGCGATGGCCAGGCCCAGGCCGCTGCCCGCCGTCCGTGCGGACGCGGGAGTAGTCCGTGCGGTGGAAGCGGTCGAAGACGCGGTCGCGCTCCTCGGGCGGGATTCCGGGCCCGTCGTCCTCCACCGCGAACAGCACCTTGCGCCCGTTGGCCTGGGCGGAGAGGCGGACCAGCCCGCCGTGCGCCGTGTGCGACACGGCGTTCTGAGCCAGGTTGTGGATCACCTGGGAGAGGCGGTCCGGGTCGACGTTCAGCGTCACGTCGCTCACCGGCCCGAGCTCGAAGTGGCGCTCGGCGCTCAGGCTGAGGCCGTCGAACAGCTCGTCGACGTACGGGCGCAGCTCCACGTCGCGGCGCTCGAGCGGCCGGCCCTCCTCGGTCTTGGCCAGCAGCAGGAGGTCGTCCACGAGGCGCTCCATGCGCTCGATCTCGCCGCTCACGAGCCGCGTGACGCGCTGCACGTCCTCGGCCGACACCTCGCGCTGCCGCGCCAGCACCTCGAGCTGCCCGCGCACGATCGTGAGCGGTGTGCGCAGCTCGTGCGAGGCGTCGGACACGAACGCGCGCTGGCGGCCGAAGGCGTCGTCGAGACGGTCGAGCATGTGGTTGAACGAGTCGGCGAGGACCCTGATCTCGCCATCCAGGTCGTCGCTGTCGATGCGGTGCGAGATCGCGCCGGCGTCCACCGCCGCTGCCGTGCCCGCCATCCGGCGCAGCGGACTCGACACGCGGGAGGCCACGGCGAACCCTGCCAGCACCGCGGCAGCCAGGACGAACAGGCCGGCGAGGAGGAACGTCTTGGCCACACCGTGCTGGGCCTTCTCGACCGGTTCGAGCGACTCGCCGACGCCGATCGTGGCCACGCGCACGCCGCCGCGGATGACCGGGCGCACGTACAGCCTGATCTCGCCCACGTCCCGGGTCGTGACCGTGGAGTAGCCGTCGGGCGCCGCGCGGATGGCGCGCGCCTGCCGCTGCTCGATGGCCTGGGTGGCAGGGCTCTCGCGCTCGGGGTCGGCGGCTCCCGCCAGCCCGAGCAGCTCGGGTTCGTTGGTCACTATGCGAGCCGTTATGCAGCTTGGCGAACAGGAGCTGCGAGGTGGCCCTGAAGGGCTGGTGGGTCACGTAGCGGCGGGTGACCTCCTGCGTATTGTCCGACTGGCTCAGCGGCACGGCGAACGAGCCGGCCTGGGTGCGGAGCTCGCGGTCGAGCTGCCCGCGCAGCTGCTGGCCGGTGCCGCGGTAGATCGCCACGAAGCTGGCGCCCACGGCGAGCACCAGGATGGCGCCGATCCAGATCGTGAGGCGGGAGCGCAGCCCGCGCGGGCGCAGCCGCCTGGTGCCCCTAGTCACGGTCGACAAGGCGGTACCCGACCGAGCGCAGCGTCTCGATCGGCGCCGGGCTGCCGGCATGCGCGAGCTTGCGCCTCAGGTAGCCCACGTAGACCTCGACGACGTTGGTGCCGGGGTCGAAGTCGTAGCCCCACACCGCGCTCAGGATCTGCTGCCGCGACAGCACCTGGCCCGGGTGGCGCATGAAGTAGGCCAGCAGGTCGAACTCGCGCGCCGAGAGGTTGATCTCGCTGCCGTCGCGCTCCACGCGGCGGGTCAGGAAGTCGAGCCTGATGCCGGCCACCTCGAGCTCCGTCGTGCGGCCCTGGTCGGGCATGCGCAGGTGGGCGCGCACGCGGGCGGCCAGCTCGTCGAACGAGAACGGCTTGGTCACGTAGTCCGTGGCGCCGGCGTCGAGCGCCGTGACCTTGTCCTCCACCTCGCCGCGAGCGGTGAGCATGATCACCGGCAGCGCGGGCTTGCGGCGGCGGATCGAGTCGAGCACGCCGAGGCCGTCGCGGCCCGGCAGCATGACGTCGAGGATCACCAGATCCACGTCGCCGGCGAGCGCCCGGCGCTCGCCCTCCTCGCCGTCGAGCGCGCAGTCCACCGCGTAGCCCTCGGCCTGCAGGCCGCGCCGCACGAAGTCCGCGATCGCCGGCTCGTCTTCCACCACCAGGATTCGCACCGTAGTAAGGCTACGGCGCGCCGGTGAGGGAGTTCTTAAGTCACGACGAGCAGCTCATCTAGTGGGCTGTGCTCCGGCCTGGGCGCATGCAGGAAATCGTCCGACTCGATCCACCGCATCCACTTGTCGCAGGCCGCCACGTGTTCGCTGGCATGCCGCAGGCGCATGTACGCCGACAGCTCGCAGTTCGTGCCGAGAGTCGCCTCGTAGCGCTCCCTGCAGCGGTCGCGTTCCTCGAACGCGGCCTCGAGTCGGGTGCGGGCTCGCTGCTGCTCGTCCGGTGCCGTGGCGGCACGGTCCTTGGTGCTCTGGGCCATGTCTCCTCCCGGGAGAGTCTGGGACGGGGGGCCGGCTCGCGCCCGGGCCCAGTGCATCGGGGAGGGCGTGCTAAAGGCCCGGGCGCGGGGAGATGCCGACTCCGACAGCCTGAAAGGGAGCTCTAAAGCTCCGGTAAACGACGGGTGAGGATGCCGTTAAAGCCCTGAGAAGCGCGGTCTCGCCCCCAGTAGGGGACAATGGCGTTTACATGAAGGAGGGGGCAGCATGAGGGTTGGGCTCGTGCTCGGAGCAGGCGGAGTGCTGGGCGGCGCCTGGCTCACCGGAGGGCTCGAGGCGCTCGCCCGCGAGACCGGCTGGGACCCGGGCACGGCCGACTACGTCGTGGGCACCTCGGCCGGCTCGATGATCGGCGCGCTCTGCGCCGCCGGCGTGCCGCCCTGGTTCATGGTCGCCCACTCCGCGGGCGAGACCTTCACGGGGGTGGTGGACGCGTCCGGCCGCCCCGCCGCCGAGGCCGACCGCTCCGCGGGCGCCGTGTTCCGGCTCGAGCGCGCGCTGCCGCCGATCGGGCCCGGCTCGCCGGCGCTCGGCGTGCGCAGCGTGCTGCGCCCGCACCGGCACACGCCGGCCGCGCTGGTGGCCGGCTGGCTGCCGCGCGGCATCATCTCCACCGAGCCGCTCAAGCAGACCGTGCGCCGGGTGGTGCCGTCGGGCTGGTCGTACCACCCGCGGCTGTGGATCGTGGCCTGCGACTACTCCACCGGGCGGCGCGTGCCGTTCGGGCGGGCGGGTGCTCCCGAGGTGGAGCTCGCCGACGCCGTGGCCGCCTCCTGCGCGATCCCCGGCTTCTACCACCCGGTGAAGATCGGCGGCCGCCGCTACGTGGACGGCGGGCTCTACTCGAACTCGAACCTCGACCTGCTGCGAGACGAGGACCTGGACCTCGTGATCTGCCTCAACCCGACCTCCACGCTCCACCCGCTGAAGGCGTGGAACCCCGCCGACCGGCTCGCCAACTTCGTCCGCGGCGCCTCGGGGCGGCGGCTCGGCTCGGAGGCGAAGAAGCTGCGTGCGCGCGGGATCGAGGTGGTTCTGATCCAGCCGACCGGGAAAGACGTCGAGGTGATGGGCGCGAACCTGATGAGCACGCGCCGGCGCCACGACGTGATCAGGCTGGCGATCGAGACGGTGGGGGCCCAGCTCCGCGAGCCCGAGGTGGCCGAGAAGCTGGCCGGCCTGCCGCCCGGCGATCCTGCGCGCGTCAAGCGTCCGCCCGGTCCGCCCTCGAGCTGGCCGCCCCTCTACGACCAGCTCAGCGAGGCGTCGTGAGCGAGACCACGGCCGCCGGGCACGCGTCGAGCAACGGCGCCGGGACGGCCGCTCAGTCGGCCGACGTGGTCGCGCGCCTGACCAATGCGATCAAGGACGAGCTGGCCCGCCGCATCCCGCGGGCGGACCTCGACGAGCGCGATCCGGACTACATCCGCGAGAGCCTGCCCGGCCTATGGCTGCTCGCCACGCTCTGGTTCCGGGCCGAGGTGCGCGGGCTCGAGAACATCCCCGAGGACGGCGCCGTGCTGCTCGTGGGCAACCACTCCGGCGGCAACATGACGCCGGACACCACGGTCTTCACGCTCGCCTTCAACACCTACTTCGGCGTGGAGCGGCGCTTCTTCCAGCTCGCCCACAACCTCGTGCTGGCGATGCCGGGGCTCGCCTACCTGCGCAAGTACGGCACGGTGGCGGCCTCGCCGGAGAACGCCGACAAGGCGCTCTCGTCGGGCGCCGCGCTGCTGGTCTATCCGGGCGGCGACTACGAGGTGCACCGGCCGTCGTGGCAGTCGCACAAGGTCGACTTCGGCGGCCGCAAGGGCTTCATCCGCCTCGCGCTCTCGAAGGACGTGCCGATCGTGCCCGGTGGTGTCGATCGGCGGCCAGGAGACCGCGCTCTTCCTGAGCCGCGGCGAGTGGCTGGCGCGGCTCCTGCGGCTCGACAAGCTGTTCCGCCTCAAGGTGCTGCCGATCTCGCTGGCGCTGCCGTGGGGCCTCAACGTCGGCGACATGCTCGGCCACTTCCCGCTGCCCGCGAAGATCACGATCCAGGTGCTGCCGCCGATCCACCTGCGCAGGGAGTTCGGCCGCAACCCGGACATCGACGAGGTCTACGACGAGGTCATCCGGCGCATGCAGCGCACCCTCGACTCGCTTGCGGCCGAGCGGCGGCTGCCGGTGCTCGGCTGATGAGGATCGAGAAGAGCATTTCGATCGCGGCGCCGCCGGAGGAGATCTGGGAGCGGATCGACGACCCCGAGTTCCACACGCGCTCGATGACCGGCATCACCCGCTGGCGGGTCGAGGGGCGCAGGCAGAGCGGGCTGGGCACGCGCTACTCGATGCTCATGCACGTCGGCTCGGCGCAGGTCGGCGGCCTGATCGAGATCGTCGAGTACCACGCGCCGCACGACATGGCCTGGACGAGCGTCACCGGCATCGACCAGCGCGGCCGCTGGCGCCTGAGGGAGCAGGACGACGGCACCACCGAGGTCACGCTGCGGCTCAGCTACCACGCCCCCGGCGGGCTGCTGGCGACGCTGTCCGACCGGCTGTCGGCGCGCATCGTCAGCTCGAACATCGAGGAGTCGCTCGAGCGGCTCCGTGCTGAAGTGGAGGGAGAGCGCTTGAGCGACAACGACGAGACAAAGGTCAGCCCGCTCACTATGGCTGGCAACAAGCTGCACACGTTCCGGACGCTCGCGGGGGCAGGCTTCGTGAAGCCGGAGCGGCCGGACCGGGTGCTGCGCACGGTGCTCCTGCTGCGGCGCTGGGGCCCGACCCCGGCGGCCGGGTTCGCCGCCTCGGCGCTGCGCTACCCGCACGAGACCGCGATCATCGACGAGCTCGGCACGCTCACCTTCGAGGAGGTGCACCGGCGCTCGAACGCGCTCGCGCACGCGCTCTCGGACGCCGGCCTGGTGGAGGGCGACAACGTTGGCGTGATGTGCCGCAACCACCGCGGCTTCATCGAGACCGTGGTGGCGCTGTCCAAGCTCGGCTGCCACGGCCTCTATCTCAACACCGCCTTCGCCGGCCCGCAGCTCACCGACGTCGTGAAGCGCGAGAAGCCGGTCGCGCTGATCTTCGACGAGGAGTTCTACGGCCTGCTCGACGAGGCCGGGCAGCGGCGCAAGCGCTTCGTCGCCTGGCACGACGAGGAGAAGGCGCGCGACACGACGCTCGACGAGCTGATCGCCGCCGGCGACCCGTCCGACGTGGTGCCGCCCGAGAAGCCAGGCCGCACGGTCATCCTCACCTCCGGCACCACCGGCACGCCGAAGGGCGCTGCCCGCTCTCAGCCCGAGACGGTCGACCCGGCCGCGGCGCTGCTCTCCAAGATCCCGCTGAAGGCGCGCCAGAAGTGGCTGATCGCCGCGCCCCTGTTCCACTCCTGGGGCTTCGCGCACTTCACGCTCGGCCTGCTGCTGTCCACCACCTACGTGCTGCAGCGCAAGTTCGACCCGGAGCAGACGCTGGCCGCTGCCGCCCAGCACCAGGTCACCTCGATCCCGATGGTGCCGGTGATGGCGCAGCGGATCATGGAGCTGCCCCACGACACGCGCAAGAAGTACGACCTCTCGTCGGTCAAGTGCGTGCCGCTCAGCGGCTCGGCGCTGCCCGGCGAGCTCGCCAACAAGTTCATGGACGAGTTCGGCGACATCCTCTACAACCTCTACGGCTCGACCGAGGTGGCCTGGGCCACGATCGCCACGCCGCGCGACCTGCGCGACGCTCCGGGCACGGCCGGCAAGGCGCCCCGCGGCACGATCGTGAAGATCTACGACGAGAACGGCAACGAGCTGCCCACCGGCCAGACGGGCCGGATCTACGTGGGCAACGAGATGCTGTTCGAGGGCTACACGGGCGGCGGCTCGAAGGACATGCTGCACGGCCTGATGAGCACCGGCGACACCGGCCATCTCGACGACCAGGCCCGCCTGTTCGTGGAGGGCCGCAGCGACGAGATGATCGTCTCCGGCGGCGAGAACGTCTTCCCCGCCGAGGTGGAGGACCTGCTCGCCCGCCACGACAAGGTCGCCGAGGCGGCCGTGATCGGGGTGCCCGACAAGGACTTCGGCCAGCGGCTGAAGGCCTACGTCGTGCCCCGCAGCGGCGAGTCCGTGTCGGAGGACGAGATCAAGGACTACGTGAAGGCGAACCTCGCCCGCTACAAGGTGCCGCGCGAGGTGGAGTTCCTCGACGAGCTGCCGCGGAACGCCACCGGCAAGGTGCTCAAGCGCGAGCTGAAGGAGCTGAACGACGGGGCGGCGTCAAAGGCCTAGCGGCCCAGGGGCAGGCCCCAGCCGCGGACGGCGCCCACGCCGCATGGTCAGACGTCAGTGGATCCGCTCGCCGAGGTCGAGCTCGCTGCGGATGAACGGATCCGTGAGCTTGAGGATCTCGTGCCGCAGCCATTCGAGCATGCGCTCCTCGTCGGCGCGGATGCCGGCTGCCAGATGCGCCGTCTCGAAGTCGCCCTCGTTCACGGACACCACCTCGAGCGCCTTGTAGGTGGCGATCACGAGCCCCTCGGTGGCGCAGCCGTCCTTGGCGCTGCGCAGGAGATGCGCCTCCGGGCTCGCGCGCCGCACGGCGTTCACCGGCCCGCGTCCCCAGGCGAGCATGCTGCCGCCCGCGTTTCGCAGCACGCTGGCGCCCGCCTTGATCGGGCCCGGCCCGGCCCCGAGCTCGGCGAGCCGCCGCTCCAGCCGCCGCGCGTGGTCGCGCGTCTCGTGCAGGTAGCCCTCGAGCCCGCTCCGATACTCGCCGTGCGGGGCGACGGCGATGTGCGACCGCAACGTCCGCGCGAGAGCAATCTCGTCGCGGTGGGCGTCACGGAGGTAGACCACGATGCGCGAGCCGGCTTCGGGCACGCAGTGAGCGTACCGACCGCGGTTAGCCGGCTAGCGGGATCGCGGATCGCGGAATTGCGGATTGCGGGGAAGTCGTTTCCGCAATCCGCGATCCGCAATCCGCAATCCGTCGTTCAACGATGCCCTCTGAACGACAGCACCTGCTGAATACCGCTAGGCCGGTTCGTATACCTGATCGTCGTTTGCAACACGCCCGGCGCGAACGTGATCCGCTCGGCCGTGGCGCTGGCCCGCCAGGCGGTCGGGTCCGGGCCCTGGGCCGCCTGGAGGGTGTTGCCGGCGGCGTCCAGCGCGCCCCAGAGGGCGGTGGCGCAGGCGTTGAGGTTGCCACTTCCGCAGAAGTGGAAGTGGAACGGCCCCTTCACCTTGTCGCCGAGCAGCGTGCGCAGGTCCTTGTCGATGTAGTCGATCCAGCCGCCGGTGAAGCCGCTGCTGGTGCTGGCGTTCTTGCCGATGAGCGTCTGGAGCTGCGCCGCCTGCGGACCGAGCACCGGGTCCATCACGGCGTCCGACAGGAGCGGCCCGAAGGCGTCCATGATCGGCGCGCCCGGGTCGTCGATCTTGCCGTCGCCCGTGAGATCCAGCCGGTTGGCCCCGTGCTGGCGCCAGGCGAGCAGGAGCTGGAGCATCTGGGCGTCGCGCGCGCTCGGCGCCGACACCTTCTGCATCACTTGGGCCACGAGCGGCATCAGGAAGTCGTCGCGGAAGTCGGTCGTGGCTGCCCCGTTCATCGCGCTGACCACCTGGGCGAGGTCGAGCTTCTTGTGCCCCTTGAGACCCGCGTCGAGCATCTGGACCCGGTAGAGCGAGCCGTAGTTGAACTGGTCGTCGGCCGCCGGGAAGCCGGCGCCCGGCTTGTTGTTCCAGTTCACGAGGGTGCCGTCCTTGGCGCCCGTGCTCTGCGGGTGCAGGCGCGACGGCGCGAAACGGTGCCACTCGAAGCTGCCGTCGCCATTGGTCGGCAGGCCGCCGTCCACGCCCTTGGCGCGGTTGGGGAACAGGCCAGTCGAGTACATGGCGATGTCGCGGTCGTCCGCGTACCCCGCGTTGAACGTGAACGGCGAGCGCCGCATCACCTTGATGAACTGCTTGGCGTTGTGGACCCGGCCCATCGTCAGGTCCTCGAACGGCAGCTGCCAGAGGATGTCCTTGCCGAAGCTCGAGCGCTTCTGTGACACCGCCACGCGGACGCCCTTCACCGTCGCGTAGCCGATCACGGGCCCGTGCACGGTGGTGTGGTAGGTCACGTGCTGGCCCGAGATCGTGCCGGCGTCGACGAAGTTCATGTTCAGGCACTTGCCCTTGTACATGTACATGGTGTCGCTGCCGCCGCAGAGGGTCTCGACGTAGTCGTCGATCACGTCGCTGCCCGCGGACGTGAGGCTCCACGCGTAGTCCTGCCCGCGCGCGATCAGCAGGTCGCCAGGGCCGCCCGGCATCGCGGCGCCGCGCGCCTCGATGCCCGGCGCGTGCATGTCCACCTCGAACGTGAGGCCTGGGTAGAAGTAGCCGATCTGCGGCCCGGCCACGAACAGCGGATGCCCGTTGGACGAGCGCTTGGCGTCGACCAGCAGGAAGTTGCTCGCGTGCGGCGGCTGGTGCGCGGTGGCCGACGCCGCGCTGACACCCGGCTCGGGAGTGGGCACAAACGAGCCCGAGTCGATGATCACGTTGCCCGGCCCGAGCTGGGCCGGCGCCGGGTCATAGGGGAAGCGGCCGTCGACGGTGACGGGCGCCTCGGGGTCGTTGCGCTCCCGCAGGTCGTTCCAGAGCAGCGTGCCCTGGCTCGCGCCGAGGCGCTGCTGCAGCCCGCTCAGCAGCATCGAGCTGTTGACTTCGTTGCCCCCGCCGCGCCCGAACAGCTGCCCCGCCAGCGCGTTGGTCGCATAGATGTCGTTGCGGTTGAAGGGCGGGTTGGCCGGCGTCTTGTTGTGCTTGTACCAGGCGTTGACGCCCTTCACGTAGACGTCGGTGTTGTGCAGGACCTCCTTGCCCAGCTTGCCCGCGCGCTGGAGCTGCTTGGTCTGCTGAGAGACGATCGCCTCGGCCTGCGCGCTCGGCTGGAAGGTCTTCAGCCCCTGCACCAGTGCGAACGCGTCGACCCCGGGGACGTCGAGCGCCGCGATGCGCGCGTCGCCGCGCGCCTGGTCGAGCAGGAGGTGCCGGTCCTCGGCCACGACCCAGCCCTCGGCCCAGGTGAGCCGGTCACGAGTCGCCGCGAAGATGTGAGGGACGTTGTAGCGGTCGCGCACGATTCGCACGCCCTTGATCGGGCGCTCGGTGCGCAGGTGCCCCTGACCCTTGTCGGTGAGCCGCTCCGACTTGAAGTACTTGAACAGGTCCTTCGTCGTGACGTGGTTGAACAGCGGCGTCAGGCCGTCGTACAGCTTGGCCTGGGAGTCCGCGTTCGGAGGCACGGGGACGTCACCCCACTCGCCCGACGGTATGACGTTGAGCGCCGTGGAAGCGAAATCCTTCGACAGCGCGGAAGCGGGCAGCGCGAGCAGCGCGCAGCAAGCGAGCAAGGCAAAGCAAGACCTCTTCACGAACTTCCCCCCAGTTGGTCGGCCGGCGCCGGACCCGCGCGCGGCAGCCTAACAGAGCTGGCTAGCCAGCCAGCTAGGAAGGGCTTCGGACTGCGGACTGCGGACTGCGGAGAGGTCGTTTCCGCAGTCTGCAGTCCGCAGTCTGCAGTCCTAAAAGTTCTTCACCTCTTCGGTGACGTGCTGGATGCTGTCCTTCGCGT
Source organism: uncultured Thermoleophilaceae bacterium (assembly GCA_963848495.1). Classification (GTDB taxonomy): domain Bacteria; phylum Actinomycetota; class Thermoleophilia; order Solirubrobacterales; family Thermoleophilaceae; genus JAICJR01. Next base: position 1,643,079 of record CAWKDV010000004.1, on the reverse strand, counting down.
CGCCGAAGAGCATCGCCGTGTTGTCGAGGTAGAAGAGCGGGTTGTCGATGCCCGCGAAGCCGGAGCGCATGCTGCGCTTCAGCACGATCACGGAGTGGGCCTTGTCGACGTCGAGGATCGGCATGCCGTAGATCGGGCTCGACTGGTCCTCGCGCGCGGCCGGGTTGGTCACGTCGTTGGCGCCGATCACGAGCGCGACGTCGGTCTGCGGGAACTGCGGGTTGATGTCGTCCATCTCCTTGAGCTGGTCGTACGGCACGTCGGCCTCGGCCAGCAGGACGTTCATGTGGCCCGGCATGCGGCCCGCCACCGGGTGGATCGCGTAGCTCACGTCCACGCCGCGCTTCTCGAGCTCGCGCGCCAGCTCGCGCACCGCGTGCTGCGCCTGGGCGACGGCCATGCCGTACCCGGGGACCACCACGACGCTGTTCGCGTACGAGAGCTGGATGGCCACGTCGTCGGCGGAGGTGGAGCGGTAGGTGCGCTCCACGCCGTCCGCCGAAGCGGCGGGCGCCACGCCCTCGCCCCCGAAGCCGCCCGCCACGATCGCCGGGATCGAGCGGTTCATCGCCACGGCCATCAGGTTCGTGAGGATCGAGCCCGAGGCGCCCACGATCATGCCCGCGACGATCATCGCCGTGTTGTCGAGCGCGATACCGGCGGCGGCGGCGGAGAGGCCGGTGAAGGCGTTCAGCAGCGAGATCACCACCGGCATGTCGGCGCCGCCGATCGGTAGGACCATCGCGTTGCCGAGCAGCGCCGCCAGTACCAGGATCAGGACGAACAGGGCCTGCGAGTGCGTGCCCGCGGCGATCACGACCGCCAGCGTCACGCACCCGACCAGCAGGGCGGTGTTGGCCACCGCCTGGAGCCGGCCCGGGAACATGATCGGTCTTCCGGGTAACAGCTCCTGGAGCTTGCCGAAGGCGATGTTCGAGCCCCAGAACGAGATCGAGCCGATGATCGCGGCGATCAGCGTGGGGATCAGGTGCTTGAGCCCGAGGTCGCCGCCGAAGTGGCGGAACTCGGCCCACGAGATCAGGGCCACCGCGCCGCCGCCGACGCCGTTGAACAGCGCGACCATCTGCGGCATCGCGGTCATCTTCACCGAGCGCGCCGCCGGGATGCCCACCGCCGTGCCGATCGCCAGCCCGAGCACGATCAGGCCCCACTTGTGGATGCCCGGCCGCAGCAGAGTGTCGGTGACGGCGATCGCCATGCCCACCGCCGCCACGCGGTTGCCGCGCCGTGCGGTCTGCGGGCCCGTGAGCATCATCAGGCCCACGATGAAGAACGAGAACGCGACGATGTAGCCGTAATCGAGGAACGTGGTGTTCCTCAGGAAGATCGCTTCGACCAAGGCCTAGCTCCCCTCGGGCTTGCCGTCCGACTCCGCCTTCGGCGCCGGTCGCTTCCTGAACATCTCGAGCATGCGGTCGGTGACCAGGAAGCCGCCGACCACGTTGATCGTGCCGAACGCGATCGCGATCACGAGGATGAAGTCGTTGAAGGCGCCGCTGACCTCGCCGATCACGATCAGGCCGCCCAGCAACACGATTCCGTGGATCGCGTTGGTGCCGGACATCAGCGGCGTGTGCAGCGTGTTCGGGATCTTCGAGATCACCGCGAAGCCGACGAACGCGGCGAGCACGAGGATCGCAATCTCGGTTACGAGGGTCAATCAGGCTCCTTGGCTCGTTGCGGCGCCGGCAGCCGCCTTGGCGCCCTCATGGACGATCTCGCCGTCGCGCGTGATGCACGCGCCGGCCACGACCTCGTCGTCGAAGTTGAGCTCGAGCGCGCCCTCCTCGCCGGTCATCAGCTCGAGCAGCGACTGGACGTTGCGCGCGTAGAGCTGCGAGGCGTGCTCGGCCATCGTGGAGGGCAGGTTGAGCGGCGCGACGATCGTCACGTCGTGCTCCACGACGGTCTCGCCCGGCCGGCTGAGCTCGCAGTTGCCGCCCGCCTCGCCGGCGAGGTCGACGATCACCGAGCCGGGAGGCATGTTCTGCACGCCCGCCGCGGTGACGAGCTTCGGTGCCGGCCGCCCAGGGATCAGCGCGGTGGTGATCACCGCGTCGAAGCCCGCCAGCGCCTCGTTGAGCGCGTCCTGCTGGCGCTGCTGCTCCTCCTCGCTGAGCTCGCGCGCGTAGCCGCCCTCCGCCTCGGCGTCGGCGCCGATGTCGAGCTCGAGGAACTTCGCGCCGAGCGACTGCACCTGCTCCTTCACCACCGAGCGCACGTCGAACGCGGTGACCTGGGCGCCGAGACGGCGCGCCGTGGCGATCGCCTGGAGGCCGGCCACGCCGGCGCCGAGCACGAGCACCTTGGCGGGCTTGATCGTGCCGGCCGCGGTGGTGAGCATCGGGAAGAAGCGGCCCAGCTCCTGCGCGGCGATCAGCCCCGCCCGGTAGCCGCCGACGGTGGCCTGCGACGAGAGCGCGTCCATCGACTGCGCGCGCGTGATGCGCGGGATCGCCTCCATGGCGAACGCGGTGACGCCGGCGGACGCGAGCGAGCGCGTGGTGTCGGGCGAAGTTAGCGGCGCGAGGAAGCCGATCAGCACGGAGCCGTCGGGCAGGCGCTCGATCTCCTCGGCGCTGGGCGGGGAGACGCGGACCACCACGTCGGCGCCCTCCAGCGCGGCGCCGCCGGCGGCGATCTTCGCGCCGGCATCCTCGAACAGGTGGTCGGGCAGCAGCGCGCCGCCGCCGGCGCCGGCCTCGACCACCACCTCGTGCAGTCCCTTCGCCGTGAGCCGCTTGATCACGTCCGGAACCAGCGCAACGCGCCGCTCGCCGCCGTGCGATTCGTTCGTCACGGCAATCCTCATCGCCTATAGCCCCGCATCAGACCCGTGCAGACTAATGAAGTCGGTTCGTCGGCCGCACCCCGTCGTACAATCCGGGGTATCCGAAGTAAGCGCTCTGGTCGCGCTTCCCTTTGACTAAGGCAGTCCAAGAGAGAGAACGGGTCGTCGTCCGCTTCGCGGGCGACTCAGGCGACGGGATGCAGCTCGTCGGCAGTCGCTTCACCGACGCGACCGCGATGATCGGCAACGACCTCGCGACTCTGCCCGACTTCCCGGCCGAGATCCGCGCACCAGCCGGCACGCTCCACGGCGTATCCGCCTTCCAGATCCACTTCGCCTCGCGCGACATCCTCACGCCGGGGGACCACCCCAACGTGCTCGTGGCGATGAACCCGGCGGCGCTGAAGGTCAACCTCGACGCGCTCGAGAAGGGCGGCACGGTCGTCGCCAACGAGGACGCCTTCGAGAAGAACAACCTGCGCAAGGCGGGCTACGAGTCCAACCCGCTCGAGGACGGGTCGCTCGAGGACTACACGGTCATCCGCGTGCCCATGACCACGCTCACCGTGCGGGCCACCGAGGGCATCGAGGGCATCATGGCCAAGGACGCCCAGCGCACCAAGAACCTGTTCGCGCTCGGCCTGATCTCGTGGATGTACGGCCGGCCCACAGAGGGCACGATCGACTGGATCGACAAGAAGTTCGCCGGCAAGCCCGGGATCCGCGACGCCAACGTGGCGGCCTTCCGCGCGGGCTACAACTTCGGCGAGACCGCCGAGATCATGGCGGTGCACTACGAGGTCAAGCCGGCGCCGGCCGACCCCGGGACCTACCGCAACGTCAACGGCACGAGCGCCACGGCCATGGGCCTGATCGCGGCCAGCGTGAAGAGCGGGCTGCGGCTGTTCCTGGCCAGCTACCCGATCACGCCCGCCTCGGAGCTGCTGCACGAGCTGTCGCGCCACAAGGCCTTCGGCGTGCGCACGCTGCAGGCGGAGGACGAGATCGCGGCGGCCAACATGGTGCTGGGTGCGGCCTTCGGCGGCAGTCTCGGCGTCACCGCGTCGAGCGGCCCCGGCATCGACCTCAAGGCGGAGACGATCGGCCTGGCCGTGGCGCTCGAGCTGCCGATGGTGATCATCGACGTCCAGCGCGCGGGCCCGTCCACCGGCATGCCCACCAAGACCGAGCAGGGCGACCTGATGCTGGCGATGTACGGCCGTCATGGCGAGTCGCCGCTGCCGGTCATCGCCGCCTACACGCCGGGCCAGTGCTTCGACGCCGCCATCGAGGCGGCGCGGATCGCCGTCAAGTACCGCACGCCGGTGATCCTGCTCAGCGACACCTTTCTCGCCAACTCGTCCGAGCCGTGGCGGGTGCCGGACGTCTCGCAGATCCCCGATATCGATCCCGGCTTCGCCACCGAGCCCAACGGCCCCGACGGCGCCTTCCTGCCCTACCTGCGCGACTCCAACCTGGCGCGGCCGTGGGCGGTCCCGGGCACGCCGGGCCTGCGCCACCGGATCGGCGGCCTCGAGAAGGAGGACGGCACCGGCAACATCAGCTACGAGCCGGCCAACCACGCGCTGATGACGCGCCTGCGGGCGGAGAAGGTGGCGAAGATCGCGGATGAGATCCCGCCGCTCGAGGTCGACCACGAGGACGGCGCCGAGGTGCTGGTGCTCGGCTGGGGCTCGAGCTTCGGCACGATCCGGGCGGCCGTGCGGCGGGTGCGGCTCAAGGGCAAGAAGGTCGCCTCCGCGCATCTCTGCCACCTCAACCCGCTGCCTCACAACACGGGCGAGGTGCTGCGCTCCTACCGCAAGGTCGTGGTCCCCGAGATGAACATGGGGCAGCTCGTCAAGATCATCCGCGCGGAGTTCCTGGTGGACGCCGACAGTGTCACGAAAGCTGAAGGGCTTCCGTTTTTCGCTGAGGAATTGGAAGCCGAGATCTTGGAGAGGGTCGACTCGTGACTCGTGACTCGTGACTGGTGATAACGGACATAACGGGCACGCCCTGCCGATGTTCACCAAGAAGGACTTCTCCTCGGACCAGGAGACGCGCTGGTGCCCGGGCTGCGGGGACTACGCGATCCTCGCCACGGTCCAGTCGCTCATGCCCGAGCTGGGCGTGCCGCCGGAGCGCACCGTCTTCATCTCCGGCATCGGCTGTGCCGGCCGCTTCGTCTACTACATGGACACCTACGGCGTGCACGGCATCCACGGCCGTGCGCCGGCGCTCGCCACCGGGCTCGCCACCTCGCGGCCCGACCTGTCGGTGTGGGTGGTCACCGGTGACGGCGACTCGCTGTCGATCGGCGGCAACCACCTGATCCACGCGCTGCGCCGCAACGTGCCGATCAAGATCCTCCTCTTCAACAACCAGATCTACGGCCTGACCAAGGGCCAGTACTCGCCCACGAGCGAGCAGGGCAAGGTCACCAAGTCCACTCCGTTCGGCTCGCAGGACCATCCCTTCAACCCGCTGGCGCTGGCACTCGGCGCCGAGGCAAGCTTCGTGGCGCGCACCGTGGACACCGACCGCTCGCACGTCGCCGACGTCCTGCGCGCGGCCGCTCAGCACCAGGGCGCGGCGTTCATCGAGATCTACCAGAACTGCAACGTCTTCAACGACGGCGCCTTCGACGCCGTGCGCGACAAGGGGCTCAAGGAGCGCAACCAGATCCGGCTCGTGGACGGGGAGCCGATCCGCTTCGGCGAGAACAACTCGCGCGGCGTGGTCTGGCAGTCGGACGGCTCGCTCGCGATTGCGGACGTGGCCGACGTCGGCGAGGACGCGATCGCCATCCACGACGCCGGGCGCCACGAGCCCAGCCACGCCTTCGCGCTGGCGCACCTCGCCGAGCGGCCCACCGGGCCCACGCCGGTGGGCGTCTTCCGCGACGTGGCCCGGCCGGTCTACGCCCAGGGCCTGAACGAGGAGCTGGAGGAGGCGCGCGCGAAGGTGGGGGAGGAGCAGCTCGCCGCGCTGCTCAGCTCCGGGGAAGCCTGGACGGTCCCATAGAGATCCGCGAGGCCACGCTCGCGGACGCACCGGTGCTCGCGGCACTGCTCGGCGAGCTCGGGTACCCGACCGGCGCCGCGGCGGTTGAGGCGCGCCTCGGGCTGCTGCTCGGCGAGGAGTGGTCGGCCGTGTTCATGGCCGAGGCCGACGGGCGGGCGCTCGGCTTCACGGCGTGCCTGTCGCTGCCGCTGATCCACCGCGACCGTCCCACCTGCCGCTTGGCGGCGCTGGTGGTGGCGGACGGCGCGCGCTCGCAGGGCGTCGGCGCTGCCCTGGTCGAGCGCGTGGAGGCCAGCGCGCGGCACTGGGGCTGCGACCGCATCGAGGTCACCTCCGGCAACGAGCGCCGCGACGCGCAGCGCTTCTACCTGCGAGAGGGGTTCAGCCCCAAGCCCGAGCGCTACATAAAAGACACTTGACCACGTCTGACTCATAAGAAAAATGGGTAACCCGGAGGAGTGGCGGAACAGGGGGCGCGTCCCAAGGTCCCGAAGGCACGCCGGCGGATCCTGCGCGCAGCGCGCGCACTGACCACGCCGCTGCTGCCCGACGACTACTTCGAGATGATCAACCCGCTCTGGTCGACGCGGGAGCTGCGCGGCCGGATCGAGCGGATCAAGCGCGAGACGGCCGACGCCGTGACGATCGAGATCCGGCCGGGGCACAGGTGGCCCGGCCACGTGGCGGGCCAGTACCTGCGGGTGGGCTTCGACATTGACGGCGTCCGTCACTGGCGCGCCTACTCGCTCACCTCGGAGCCCGACCGGCCCGACGGCTTCATCTCGGTCACGCCGAAGCTGCTCGAGAGCGGCAAGGTCACGCCGCACATCCACCGCGGCCTGCGGCCGGGCGACCTCGTCTTCCTGAGCGACGTGGAGGGCCAGTTCGTGCTGCCCGACGAGCTGCCCGACATGCTGCTGTTCGTCAGTGCCGGCAGCGGCATCACGCCGATCATGGGCATGCTGCGCAGCCTGGACCGGCAGGACGCGATGGGCGACGTGGTGCACGTCCACTCGTCGCGCACGCCCGGGGATGTGATCTTCGGCGACGACCTGCGCGAGCTCGCCGGCCGCCACGACGGCTTCCGCCTCAGCGAGCGCCACACCGGCTCGCAGGGCCGCCTCGCGACCGCCGACATCGAGCGCATCTGCCCCGACTGGCGCGAGCGCGAGACCTTCGCCTCCGGGCCCGGCCCGCTGCTCGACGCGCTGTCGGAGCACTGGGACGCCCACGGCGACCGCGACCGGCTGCACATGGAGCGCTTCCAGCCGGTGATCGGCGGCGAGGGCGCGGCCGACGGCGCTGGCGGCACGATCACCTTCCTCAACAGCGGCTGCGAGGTGGAGGGGGCGGGGGACAAGCCCATCCTCGTCGCCGGCGAGGAGGCCGGGCTCGAGCTGCCCTTCGGCTGCCGCATGGGGATCTGCCACACATGCGTGGGTCGCTTCAGGTCGGGCAAGGTGCGCGACCTGCGCAGCGGCGAGGTGATGGACGTGGAGGGCGTGACGTGCCGGACGTGCGTGAACGCACCCGAGGGACCGGTTGAGATCGAGCTATGACGGGAGGACCTGCATGAGCACCGCGACAGAAGCGCCGCCGGAGATCCAGAGCCCGCTGAAGCGGCTCACGCCCGAGCAGATCGAGCAGATCGGCCAGGAGTTCCAGCGCGTCCACGACGAGGTCTTCGCCAGCCTCGGGGAACGTGACGCGAAGTACATCCGCTCGATCGTCGCGCTGCAGCGGAAGCTGGCGCTGCTCGGCCGCGTGCTGCTGTTCGGCTCTCGCTACCGGCTCGGCTGGGCCGCCGGCACCGCCTCGCTCTCGATAGCGAAGATCCTCGAGAACATGGAGATCGGCCACAACGTGATGCACGGGCAGTGGGACTGGATGAACGACCCGTACATCAACTCCTCCACCTGGGACTGGGACACGGCCTCCACGAAGCAGGCCTGGAAGCATTCCCACAACTACATCCACCACACGTACACGAACATTCGCGGCAAGGACAAGGACCTCGGCTACGAGATCATGCGGATAGACCCGCACCAGAAGTGGCACCCGGTCTACCTGCTGCAGCCCTTCTACAACGTCCTGCTGATGGTGCTGTTCGAGTGGGGCGTCGCGTTCCACGACATGGACTTCGAGGCCGTGCGCAAGGGCGAGAAGGACATGAAGCAGGTCCGGCACGATCTGAAGGGCATCGCCGGCAAGGCGCGGCTGCAGATCACCAAGGACTACGTCGCCTGGCCGCTGATCTCGGCGCTCGTCAACGGCGCGGTGGCCTTTCTGCTCGAGCCGGCGCTGGCCAAGCGGCGAGACGGCCGCGTGCAGCGGCTGCGGCGGCGTGTCTCACGAGGGGGGCGCGAGGCTCGCGCCCTGCGCGCCGCCCGCGACAGCTACCGGGCCACCGTCTGGGCCGACGTGGCGGCGAACATCATCCGCAACGTCTGGGCGCACTCGATCATCTTCTGCGGCCACTTCCCGGACCAGACCTACACCTTCGACCAGTCCGAGGTGGAGGACGAGACCAAGGGCGCCTGGTACGTCCGCCAGCTCATCGGCGCGGCGAACATCGACGGTGGCCCGCTCTTCCACGTGATCAGCGGCAACCTCGGCTACCAGGTGGAGCACCACCTCTACCCGGACATGCCGAGCACACGCTACGGCGAGATCGCCCCGCGCGTGCGCGACATCTGCGAACGCTACGGACTGCCGTACAACACCGGGCCACTGCACAGGCAGCTCGGCATGGTGCACCGCACGATCCTGCGGCTGGCCTTCCCCGGCGGCAAGCCGCGGCCGAAGCCAGGTCCATACGGCGGTCCGCGGACCGCGGACGGCGGACCGCGGGAGGAGGCGGTCGCGGGGGTCAACGGCAATCGCTGAGACGAATCACGAGTCACGAGTCACGAGTCACGAAACATCCGTTGCTCGAGATCGAGCTCCGTCGTAACTCCGAGCGCATTCAGCGCATCGTTCGCCTCGGCGAGATCGCCCGCGTCCCACACCGCCGCCGCGAGCCTGGCCGCGCTGCGCACCGCCACCAGCGGATCCAGGTAGAACGTCAGCGCCCCGAGCGGCGAGAGCGGCACGGTGCGCCGCCCGCGCCGGATCGTGCCCACGCCCGTCTCGCCGTGGAAGCAGCGCAGCGCCTGCGCGCTCGCCTCGGTGGGCACCACCCGCACGGCCGCCTCGAGCCGCTCCGCCACCGCCGCGGTGAGCCCGCGCACGCCCGCCAGTCCGCCCGCGGCCGCCACCTCGGCCACCCGCGCCATCACCTCGTCGGCTGTCAGCTCGCCGTCGCAGCCCACGCCGAACACACCGGCCAGCACCGGCAGCCCGGCCTCCTGCAGGCGCCCGGCGGCGGCCATCATCACCGCGTCGCACAGCGGGCTCGCCAGCCCGGGCTCCGAGCCGTGCGCCAGCGCGTCGCCGCCCACGTCGATAAAGACGAGCAGGTCGACGCCGAGCCGCTCGAACGCCTGCCTCAGCCCGTACGCGACGATGGCCGGGCCGAAGTTCGGGTCGACGAGCAGCGTCCGCTCACCGAGGAACTCGGCCATGCGCGACTCGGCGAACACGACCTCCTGGGTGTGCGTGGAGCCGTCGACGAGCGCCACGCAGGCGTGCAGGTGCTCGGACTCCTCCAGCTCGTCGAGCGGCCGCGGCCCGGGCAGCTCGTCGATGACCATCCGCTCCCAGGTGGTGCCGCCCACCATCGGCTCGGCGCCGTGGTAGAGGCGGCACGCCTCCGCCGTGGCCAGCGCGCCCACCACGTCCCCGCCGCCGCCGATGCCGATCACGAGCGGCCGGCGGGCGGCCGCGAGCATTGCCTCGGCGTCGATCACGCGCGCGTCCGCTCGGGGGCCAGCGCTGCGGCGATCGACCGCTCGTAGGGAGGCTCGAGCACGCCGGCCTCGGTGACGATCGCCGTGACGAGCTCGTTCGGGGTCACGTCGAAGGCGAGGTTCAGCGCGGGCGAGCGCTCGCTGACCTCGGACGGGTCGCGCTCCTCGATCGGTATCTCGGCGCCCGAGGCGGTGGCAGGGTCGATCGTGGACAGTGGCGCCACGACGTAGAAGGGCACGGCGTGGCGGCCGGCCAGCACGGCCAGCGAGTAGCTGCCGATCTTGTTGGCCACGTCGCCATTGCGGGCTATGCGGTCGGCGCCCACGGCCACCGCGTCCACCAGCCCACGCGCCATCAGCGCTCCGGCGCTCGAGTCCGTGACCACGCGGAGCGGCACGCCCGCCTGGCCGAGCTCCCAGGCGGTGAGCCGGGCGCCCTGGAGCAGCGGCCGCGTCTCGCCGACCCAGACCTGCTCCACGAGGCCCGCGCGCCAGGCCGCCTCGATGGCGCCGCCCGCCGTGCCGGAGCCGCCCGTGGCGAGGCCGCCGGTGTTGCAGTGCGTGTAGACGCGGCTGGCAGGGCGCAACAGCTCAGCCACGCCCTCGGCCATGCGCCGGTCCGCCTCGGCCTGGGCGGCGGCCAGCTCCCGGGCGCGCTCGAGCAGGGCGGCGGCCGGATCCTCACCGCCGCTCAGGGCGCGCTCCCGCGCCTCGCGCGAGCGCTCGATCGCCCACGCCAGGTTCACGGCGGTGGGGCGCGTCGAGCCGAGCAGCGCGGCGGCATCCTCGAAGCGCTGCGGATCGAGCGCCAGGCCGTAGGCCGCCGCCAGCCCGATCGCGGGCGCGCCGCGCACCGCAAGGCGGCGGATCGCGTCGGCCACCTGCTCCGGCCGCTCGCAGCGCAGCCAGCGCTCCTCGCCCGGCAGCAGCGTCTGGTCGAGCAGCTCCAGCGCGCCGTCGGCCCAACGGAGCGGCGCAGCCATCGTCAGTCGACAACGAAGCCGATCGTCACCGAGACCACATGGCCGCGCCTGGACATCAGGAACGACGTGACGCGCCGGCCGGGGAGGAAGTTGCCCACGTGGCAGGTGCGCACGCTGGCGATCGTGTCGCAGCGGGAGTGCGTCACCTTGGCGAGGATGTCGTTCTCGGTGGAGCCGACGCCGATCCCGCGCGCTGTCCGCTCGCTGCGGCCCTTGGTGGAGATCCCGGTGATCCGCGTGTTGCCCTGGAAGGTGACGGTGAGCTTGCGCGGGTAGACGAACTGCGTGTAGCCGCCGAAGTCGTTCACGCCCTGCTTGACGCTGGCCGGCTCCCCGAGCACCGCCTTCATCTGGTCCTGGGTCATGTCCAGGCGGATGCCCGCCATTCCCTTCTGCGGGCGGATCAGGGCCTGAGCCGAAGCGGCCGTCCCGAGTAGGACGGCCACCGCGGCGAACGTTGTGATGGTCCGTCTCGGCATTGGCGCACGGTAGCGAAGCCCGGCGCCGCAGCCAAGATGCCCTACCGCTTGCTCAGCGGCACCACCGGCAGCACCGTGCGACCGAAGGTCGAGTTGGTCACCCCCGCGAACGACGCGTACCAGGCCGCCGCCGCGGTCGCCAGGCCGAGCCAGCCACCGATGTGGATGATGTTCGTCTTGCCGTTTGCGTTGCCGATCCCGAGGACGAAGAAGGTCACGGCAAGCAAGATGAACACGAGGCTCACCGCCACCGACGTCCGGAGCGAGGCGATCCACATGTACGTCGTGAAGATGCCCCACGCGATCAGGAACAGCCCGACTGTGTTGCCCGCCGCCTCTGCCGGCACGTCCTTGGCGAAGAACTGCACGAACGCCCAGAACGAAAGCCAGAAGGCCCCGTACGAGGTGAACGCAGTGGCGCCGAAGGTGTTACCGGCCTTGAACTCCCACATCCCGGCGAGCAGCTGTGCCAGGCCGCCGTAGGCGAGGGCAAGTCCGAAGACGATCGGCTCGCTCTTGCCTCCAACCAGGTTGGCATTGATCATGCTGAGCACGAACGTGGTCAGCGCGAATGCCGCGAGACCAAGAGGTGCCGGATCGGCGTTGACTGGCACCGCCGGCGCCGCTTCACCCCTGATGGGCTCGCGTGCGGTCCCTGCTTCCATAGGTCCTTCCTCCCTTCTGGGCTTTACCCAAGAAGTCCCCAGGAGGGGACAGGCCACCTCCCGGGTGCCTCGGGTGTCCGTTACCCGTACCAACGACCCAGGAAACGGGAGTGTAAAGAAGGGCCTATCTCGGCTTTTCGGCTGCCCGGCGCGCCAGCTCGTCCGCCAGCTCGTCACGCGCACGGGCCACCTCGGCGGCGTCGACCCGCTCCGGATCGGCCGGCGGCGGAGGCGGCTCCGCGGGCTCGAGCCGGCGCCCCGTGACGCGGCGGTAGAACACGCCGGCGGCGGCGAGCGCCAGGCCGGCCACGGCGTTGCGCGGCGCGCGGCTCACGCGGGCGCGGGCCGGCGCACAGGCTCGAAGCGCTCGCCCTTGCGCGCCCGCGGCTGCCGCCGCTCCTCGCGCACCCGCATTACGAGCACTGCGAGGTCGTCCGCGCTCCCGTGGTTCTGGAACTCCAGCACCCGCTGCTCGATCCGCTCGGCGATCCCGCTGGCGTGCTGGTCGCCGCAGGCGCGCAGCAGGTCGATCAGCCGTTCCTCGCCGAACAGGCCCTGCTCGTTGGAGCGGGCCTCGGACACGCCGTCGGTGTAGAGGACCAGCGCCTCGCCCGGCCGCAGGGTCACGTCCACGTCGATGATGTCCGGGTCCGGCACGAGGCCGATCAGCGTACCCGGGCTGCCGACCCGCTCCACGCTCCCGTCGGCGCGCAGCAGCAGAGGCAGTGGGTGGCCGCCGACGCCCAGCTTCATGCTCACGCCGCCGAGCGCGCTCGGCTCGATCGAAGCGTACGCCACCGTGCAGAAGCGATCGTCCGAGCGCTGGCGCAGCATCGCCTCGTTCAGCGTCTCGAGGATGCGGCTCGGCGAGGTCTCGCTGAGCGACGCGGTGCGCAGCGTGTAGCGGGCGAGCGCCGTCACGGCGGCCGCGCGTGGCCCCTTGCCGCGGACGTCGCCGATCGCGAGACCCCAGGTGGACTCACCGGCGCGGTAGATGTCGTAGAAGTCGCCGCCCACCTCGGTGCCCTCGCCGGCAGCGAGGTAGCGCGCCGCGAGCTCGACGCCGGGGACGTCCGGCAGGTTGTCGGGCATCAGGGCCTGCTGGAGCGTTGCGGCGATATAGCTGCGCTCGCCGTAGAGGCGCGCGTTGTCGACGGCGATGGCGGCGCGGCTGGCCAGGTCCTCGGCGAGCGCCAGGTCGTCCTCGTCGAAGAGACGTCCCGACTCCGCCGACATGAAGATGATCGATCCGAGCACCCGCTCCCGCGCGCGCAGCGGCACGATCATCATCGAGCGCATCCCGATCTCGCGCAGGACCCCGAGATGGTCCCCGTCGTGCGAGATCGTGTCGAGGAAGTCCTCGCCAACCTCGCGCAGGAGCTGGGACTCACCGCTCGTCGCCGTGCGCAGGGAGCCCACGCCGGGGTCGGGCTGCGGCGGGTAGCGTCTCATGGCCTCCACCAGCAGCTCGTTGTCCTGGCTCGCGCTCGCCACCGCGAGCCGCACCAGCTTGCCGTCCTGACTGAGCACGTCGACCACGCACCAGTCGCCCATGTAGGGGACCGAGATCGTGGCGAGGCTCTGGAGCGTCGTGGCGTAGTCGAGCGAGGAGCTCAGCACCGACTGCGCCTCGGCCAGGAACGACGCCTGGCGCTCGGCCTGCTGCACCCGAAGGCGCGTCTCCTGTTCGAGTTGGAGCAGCTTCACCCGCTGCTCCTCCACGCGCTTGCGCTGGGTGATGTCGTGCGCGATCACCGAGGCGCCGACGATGTTGCCGAGCGCGTCCTTGATCGCCGAGACCGACAGCTCGACCACGACGATCCCGCCGTCCTTGCGCACGCGCGACGTCTCGTAGTGGTGGATCCGCTCGTCGGCGAGGACGCGGTCGAGGATGCGGCGATCCTCGCCCTTCAGGTAGTCGGGCACGAGCATCGCCACCGGGCTGCCGACCGCCTCGTCGGCGGTGTAGCCGTAGAGGTGCTCGGCGCCCTGGTTCCAGCTCGTGATGATCGCGTCGCGGTCCTTGCTCAGGATCGCGTCCTCGGAGGACTCGACGATCAGGGCGAGACGGCGCTGGATGTCCTCGCTGCGGCGTCGCTCGGTGACGTCGCGAACGTAGCCCGTGAACATCGGCTGGTCGCCGTCCGTCGCCGTGAAGGTCACCTCCACCGGCACAATGCTGCCGTCCTTGCGCATGGCGTTCAGCTCGATCCGCTGGTTGAGCCACGCGGCCTTGCCGGTCTCGAGGTAGCGGCGGAACGTGCTGCGGAAGGGGTCGCGGCGCTTTGGCGGGACCATCAGCTCGCTCAGGTCGTTGCCGATCGCCTCCTCGCAGCCGTAGCCGAAGATCCGCTCGGCGGCCGGGTTGAACTCCACGATGCGCCCGGCGCCGTCGATCGTGATCACGGCGTCGAGGGCGGTGTCGAGGATCGCGCGCTTGCGCGCCTCGCTCTCCAGCACCGCCTCCTCCGCGCGCTTGCGCTCGATGTACTCGCCCATCTGCCCGCCGAGCGCATCCATCAGATCGAGCACGTAGCGGTCGGGCTCGAGCGTGGTGGAGGAGAAGAACTCGAGCACGCCGACCGTCCCACCGGCGCTGCGCAGGGGGAAGCAGTAGACGCGGCGCATGCCGGCCTCCGTCGCCTCGCGGGCGTCGGGCTCCGACCCGAGCGCCCCGGCCCACACCGCCTCGTCGCTCTCCCAGACGCGGCCGGCGACTCCCTCTCCGGGCGCGAGCTCGAGGCTCGAGTTGGCGAAGCGGCCGTCCGGGCTCCAGGTGCCCACGCGCGCGACGACGCCGCGCCGGGGCCGCACCGCCCACAGGGCGCAGAGCTCCCAGTCGAGCGTCTGGGCAACCGCTCGCAGGACGCCCGGCGATGCGTCGGCCAGCGACTCGGACGACGCGAGCACGCGCGCGACGGTGGCCTGGGCGCCGAGCAGGTCGGCGGTGCGCTCACGCGACTGGCGGATGCTCGTCGTCCAGATCGTCAGGACGCCGCCCGCGACCATGATCAGCAGGCGCATGTACTCGTTGCGCGTGGTGAAGCCGTCGATTGCGCCCCCGACGATCACCGCCAGGATCGTGGCCCAGGCGGCGACGCCCGCCACCTGGCGCGTAGTGCTCTGGGCCGACGCGACGAGCGGTCCCACGATCAGCAGCGCGACCGGGATCGTCGACTTGCCGGTGATCAGATCCGGGAGGGCGAGCGCGGTTGTGAGCGCGAAGCTGAACAGCGTCCAGCGGCGCGAGCGCCCGCGGGCAAGCCGGCCCAACGAAACGCCGCTCAGCGGACCGAGCGCTCCACCCCGTCTTGCTGCACTTATCGCCAAATTCCGATCCCCGGGGCGCGCACTGCACGCCCATCGCGATGGTACCCGTCTCGGGGCCCTTTAGGGCGCAACTTAACCGCTAGTCGGCGGATGGTCGAGGGGCCGCTGGGAGCCCCCGTGCGCACCACTCGCTCCACGAGCCGGGGTAGAGGCGCGCGGGCCTTCCCGCGAGCTCGGCGGCGAGGACCAGGTTGCAGGCGCTGACGCCCGAGCCGCAGTAGGCCACGAGCTCGCCGTCGGGCAGCCGCTCGCGCAGGCCGGCCGCCGGCATGAAGCTCCCGCCTGGGGCGACCTCTGCCACCGGCAGGCTGAGCGCGCCCGGGATGTGGCCGGCGCGAGTGTCCACCGGCTCCTCGCGGCCCTCGTAGCGCGCGGCGCTGCGCGCGTCGAGCAGCACGAGCGATGAGTCGCCGAGCTGCGCGGCGATCTCGTCGGCGTCTGCAGTGTCGCCCGAGCGCGGTCGTGCCGTGAAGTCGCCCGGCTCCGAGCGGACGTCGCCTCTCTCGAGCGCGCCGGTCCACGCCGCGAAGCCGCCGTCGAGGACGGCCGCCTGCTCGTGCCCGAAGTGACGCAGCAGCCACCAGAAGCGCGCGGCGCCGCCGCTCGCATCGAGGT
The DNA here is from genome assembly GCA_963848495.1 of uncultured Thermoleophilaceae bacterium. Lineage (GTDB taxonomy): Bacteria > Actinomycetota > Thermoleophilia > Solirubrobacterales > Thermoleophilaceae > JAICJR01. The sequence goes on along the minus strand of CAWKDV010000004.1, from coordinate 1,627,320 downwards.
CGTAGGCGACGACGCGCGTGGCGGCCGAGATGCCGGCCCGCCGCGCGGCAGCCTGGAAGCGCTCCGCCGGCGGAAGCGGATGGCGGCCCCGGTCGCCCGGCGGATCCGACAGGTCGGTGTCGAGGTCGAGGAACGCCGCACCCGGGATATGCCCCGCCAGCCACTCGCGCTCGCCGGCGCCCGGATCGCGCAGGCGCCAGCGGCAATCCACGACGCGCAGGTCCGGCTCGCCGAGGTGCTCAGCGAGCCACGCGACGCTGACCAGCGGTCCGAAGCCCATGAGCGCCATCATTGCGCGCATGAGGGCGATGGTGCTCGAGGCCCAGCGGCAGCCGCTCGTGCCGGCCGACCTTCCCGTGCCCGAGCCCGGGCCCGGTGAGCTGCAGCTCGCGGTTTCGGTCTGCGGCGTCTGCCGCACCGACCTGCACGTCGTGGACGGCGACCTCACCGAGCCGAAGCTGCCGCTCGTGATCGGCCACCAGATCGTGGGCCGGGTGACGAAGCGAGGCGTGCGGGCCGAGCGCCACTCGCTCGGCGATCGCATCGGCGTGCCCTGGCTCGGCTACGCCGACGGCACCTGCCGCTACTGCACCAGCGGGCGCGAGAACCTCTGTGACGCCGCCCGCTTCACCGGCTACCAGCTCGACGGCGGCTACGCCGAGTACGCCGTCGCAAACGAGGACTTCTGCTTCCCGATCCCCGAGGACTACCCGGACCTGCAGGCGGCGCCGCTGTTGTGCGCCGGGCTGATCGGCTACCGCTCGCTCCGCATGACCGGGGACGCGGAGCGGCTCGGGCTCTACGGCTTCGGCGCCTCGGCGCACATCATCGCCCAGGTCGCGCGCCATCAGGGCAGGCGCGTGTTCGCCTTCGTCCGGGGCGACGACCAGGCGGCGAAGAGCCTGGCCCTCGAGGAAGGCGCGGAGTGGGTGGGCGATTCGATGGCCCCCGCCCCGGAGGAGCTCGATGCCGCGATCATCTTCGCGCCGGTGGGAGCGCTCGTGCCCGCTGCGCTGCGTGCCACGGCGAAGGGCGCCACCGTGGTGTGCGCCGGGATCCACATGAGCGACATCCCGAGCTTCCCCTACGAGATCCTCTGGGAGGAGCGCGTCCTGCGCTCGGTGGCGAACCTCACCCGCCAGGACGGCGTCGAGTTCATGCAGCTCGCGCCGCAGGTGCCGGTGCGCACCGAGGTGGAGGAGTTCCCGCTCGAGCAGGCGAACGAAGCGCTCGACCGCCTGCGCGCGGGCGAGATCCGCGGCGCCGCCGTCTTGCGGGTGAAGGACTAAGCAGCGCGGTGGTAGCGCAGGCGCCGCTCGGCGGCGGCGCGCCGCTCCGCTCTGCGGAAGCGCTCGAGCGCCGAGGCCAGCGCCCGGTACGCGTCGCCGCAGACGGCCATGCCGCAGTGGCTGGCCTTCACCTCCACGCACTCGGCGGCGGGGTCGAGGCAGGCGCGCCAGTCGACGATGCCGTCGCTGCGGGAGAAGATCGAGAGGTAGCCGACTCCCGCCGGGAAGTCGGCCTGGAGGTCGTCCCAGAAGTCCTCGCAGCAGCGGCCGCGCCGGCAGGAGTGGCGGAACAGGCCGGGTGCGCCGAGCGTCCCCAGAGCGCCCACCGCCACGACAGGCAGGGCCACCAGCGGATGCACCGCGAGCGGGTTGAGCTGCGGCGAGCCGAGCGTGACGATTCCCGACACGAGATCCGGACGGCGGCGGGCGATCACCCGCGCGAGGGTGCCGCCGCGGCTCTGGCCGACGATCGCCACCTTCTGCTCGCGGCATTCGGCGAGCACCTCCACGCGCTCCTCGAGCCGGGTGACGGCCGCCTCCGAGCAATCGACGTTCGCCCGCATGCCGGCCTTGCGCGTGTGGTGGCCGGTGCGGCGCAGCCACTTGGTCATCACTCCGAGCGAGTCGTCGCCCGCGAGGAAGCCGGGGATCAGGAGGACCGGCTGGCCGCCGCCGTCCGTCACCCCCTCGCCCCTGAAGACCGGATCGCGCAAGAGCGCTGCGACCTCCAATCCAAGGCGTCCCTCACGCCAGATCGGAGGTTGTGACAAAAGCGACAATCCCCTCACGTGACCACCTTCTCCCCCGGTCCGAGTCGGGTCAAACCCCCAAGCGCGCACGACCCTACCGCGGCGCCAGGACACTCGTGTCCTAGAGTGCCCGCGCATGCGTGCGGTGGTCGTGGCCGACGGCGATCTCCGGGTCGAGGAACGCCCGGATCCCGTGCCCTCCAAGGGCGAGCTGCTGGTGCGCGTGCGTGCCGCCGGCCTCAACGGCGCCGACATGCACCAGCGCAAGGGCCGCTACCCGGCGCCGCCCGACGCGCCGGAGGACATTCCGGGGCTCGAGTTCGCCGGCGAGGTGGTCGACACGGGGCCCGGCGTGTTCCGCTTCAAGGTCGGCGACCGGGTGATGGCGGTGGTCGGCGGTGGCGCCCAGGCGGAGCTCGCGCTGGTGCACGAGAGGGCGGCGATGCCGGTGCCGGAGTCGCTCGACTGGCCCGCAGCGGGCGGCCTGCCGGAGGTCTTCACAGTTGCGTACGACGCCCTGTTCACGCAGGCGGGGCTGCTGGCAGGCGAGCGCCTGCTCGTCCACGGCGGCGCCGGCGGCATGGGGACGGCGTCGGTGCAGCTCGGCCGCGCAGTGGGAGCCAGCGTCACCGCGACCGTGCGCCGGGAGGAGCTGCGCGCAGGCGTGGAGGAGCTCGGCGCCACCGTCATCGCGCCGGAGGGGTTCGAGGAGCAGGGGCCGTTCGACGTGATCATCGAGCTCGTGGGCGCGCCGAACCTCGAGGGCAACGTCAAGGCGCTGGCTGCGCAGGGCCGCATCGTGGTCATAGGCATCGGCGCAGGCGCGAAGGGCGAGCTCAACCTCGGCCTGCTGATGGCCAAGCGCGGCCGCATCACCGCCTCGACGCTTCGCTACCGCCCGCTCGAGGAGAAGGCACTGGCGATGCGAGGCGTCGAGCACAACGTGCTGCCTCTGTTCGAGAGCGGCGCGCTGGGGGTGCCGATCGCGGCGACCTTCCCGCTCGAGGAGGTCGAGCAGGCCTACGAGCGCTTCGAGGCCGGCGGCAAGCTCGGCAAGATCGTCCTGCTGCCCTAGGCGTGCGTCGACAGCGCCTCGAGCACCGGCCCAAGCTGGTAGCTGATGATCCGGGCGCGGTTGATCTCGCTGCGCGTCCAGGGCCGCTCGCGCGTGCTGTAGGCCTCGAGCAGGCCCAGCCGCTCGCCGCGGCAGACCACCGGGACCATCAGGAGCGACTGGAAGCCCATCTGGCCGAGGAGCGACACCTCGCCGAGGTCTGCTCCCGGGTCGGACGCCAGCACCTGCACGGCCTCACCGGTGTCGAGCACGTGGATGGTCGACGGGTAGTGGCTGAGGTTGTAGCGGCGGCCGGCGTCCTCGGGCTCGCTGGTGTCGACGACCGTCTCGACGCAGTGCTCGTCGCGCAGCCAGCGTGAGAAGCAGACACCGTCGGCTCCCAGCTCGTCGGCGATCAGTGCGAAGACGTCGTCGAGCTCGGCCGCGCTGCTGATGCGCGAGAGCTGCGCGCTGACGTACTCGAGCCGCTGGTCGCCGCTGTCGGGCATGTCCTCCTTGCTCGCCACGCGCAGGCTGCGGCGCAGGAGCGCCTCGGAGACCGACGGCGAGACCCCGCCCCAGTGCTCCTCGGGGCGCGCGAGCGCGAAGCCCTGGCCATAGCTCACGTCGAGGTCGGCCAGCAGCCGCAGCTCCTCCATCTTCTCGATCCCCTCGGCCAGCACGGAGGCGCCGGTGCGGCGTGCGAAGCGGACGAAGGAGTCGATCAGCGCCTCCTTGGCGGGGTCCTCGTGCACGCCCTGCACGAGCGAGCGGTCGAGCTTGATCACGTCCGGCTGGATGTTCATCACCTGCTGCAGGCCCGAGTAGCCGGCGCCGGCGTCGTCGAGCGCGATGCGAGCGCCGCGGCGGCGCAGGTCGGCCAGGTGCGTCTCGAGCGCGTCCACGTCGTCCGCCAGCTCCTGCTCGGTGATCTCGACGACCAGTCCCGTCATGTCCTGGGGGAGAGCGGCCTGCACCTCGCGAGAGGCGAGCGCGGTGGGGCTCACGTTCACCGACAGGAAGGTGCCGGGCGGCCGTCCCTCGCGCGAGAGCGCGGCACGAAGCGCCATCGCTTCGAGGCGCGGGCCCATCCCGCAACGGGCCGCCTGGGAGAACCACGAGTCGGGCGCGCGGCCGGGCGGCTCGGGGAAGCGCGACAGCGCCTCGTAGCCGAGCACCTTGCCGGTCGACAGCGACACGAGCGGCTGGAAGACCGTGAACAGCGGCGCCTCGCGCTCGAACAGAACCTCGAGCTCGGCCCGCTCCTCCTCGTCGGTGGGTAGCGAGATCTCCTTGGGGTCGTAGCGGCGGCTCGTGTCGCGACCGCTGCGCTTCGCCCAGTCGAGCGCGCCGCCCGCGAGCTGCAGCAGCGTCGAGCCATCGCGCGCGTCCTCCGGATAGCAGGCCACGCCCGCCGAGCAGGACAGGGCCTGCTCGCTGGTGGACCCTGCCGCCACGGCGGCGCGCGCCCGCTCAGCGACGGCGAGCGCAAGGCGTGTGTCGGCGCCGGGCAGGATCAGCGCGAAGTCGTCGCCGCCGATGCGGGAGAGCTGGTCCGTGGCGCGCATCACGCGCCGCAGCCGCCGGGCCACCAGCTTGAGGGTCTCGTCGCCGAAACTGCGGCCGTGCGTGTCGTTGATCGCGCCGAAGCCGTCCACGTCGAGCACCACGAGGCCGACCGAGGAGCGGTCGCGGTCAGCGCGCTTCAGCTCGGCGCCGAGCAGCTCGTGGAACTGGTCGACGCCCGCCGCGCCCGTGAGCGGGTCGTTGGCGGCCGGGTCGCGCGGCTGGTCGAGCACGGTTTCGATCAGCTCGTTCAGCCCGCGAGCGGCCCGCCGCAGCTCGGCCGGGCCGCGCTCGTCGGCGCGTGCCGAGGCGTCGCCCGCCAGCACCTGCTCGATCGCGCCGGCGAGCCGGGTGAGTGGCGCGGCGAGGCGGCGGTCGAACAGGCCAAGGGTGAGTGCGACGAGCAGCATCAGGGCCCCTGCGCCGATGCCGATCCCAGTAGTGAGGGCGGTGCGGGTCGCGGCCGCGAGCGGTTGGGTCGAGACGCTGATGACCACGCGTCCGGTGTGCGGGATCGAGTAGCCGTAGTCGCGCGAGCCGTGTGCGGGGCCGGGGGTGACGACGTGCTCGCCCGGCACCGATACGCCCACGTCGAGTGCGCGGCTGGTGGCTGCCGCGGCCTCACTGACGGCCCTGTGGTCGGCGTGGCGCCCCAGCGACTGCTGGAACAGCGTCCGTGCCGCTGCGGCGTGGTCGTCGATCCGCAGGCCGGCGAGCTGGCGAGCGACGAGCACGCCCGCGGCGGTGACGGCGATCAGAACGGCCGCGAGGGCGAGCGCAACCGGCACGGCGAGCTGCCGCCGTATGGAGGAATGCCGACCTGATGAAGTGCCGCCGCTCACCCACCTGCCCTATCGACCTGACAATTGGGTTGCTTTAACCCTTGACCGGTGGTCAGGGGCCTTGTAGAAGAACGTGATGCAGACGGCAGGTGCAGCCGCCGCGCTGGGTCGCCGGGAGGAGCTGAAGGCCCAGAACAGGGCCAAGCTGCTCGCCGCGGCCCGCAAGGTCTTCGCCGAGAAGGGGCTCGGCGCCGCCACCGCGCGCGACATCGTGCGCGAGACCGACCTCGCCACCGGCACCTTCTACAACTACTTCGAGGACAAGAACGACGCCTTCCGGGCGCTGATCTCGGAGCACGCGGCGAAGGCCCGCCAGGTGGCGCGCGAGCAGCGCCGCACGCCGGGACGTACGGTCGAGGAGCGCATCCTGGGCGCCTACCGGGGCTACTTCGAGGTCGTGCTCGAGGACCGCGAGATGTTCGAGGTGCTGCGCCGCAACGCGGGCGTGATCAGCGTGGTGGCCGACGACGAGGTGTTCGAGCCGGCGATCCGCGAGCTGGTGGAGGACCTCGCCGCTTGGGCCGAGGCAGGCGAGCTGCCGCCGGTCGACCTCGACTACGTCGGAACCGCGATGGCCGGCGTGGCCTTCCAGGTGGCGACGCATCTCGTGGACCGCGACCCCGCCGGACGTGGAAGGGGCCGCGTCGTTCTGCACGCGACTGTTCATGGGCGGAATCGGAGCGCTGGCCGCAGAGCGCTGAGCGCAGGAACGACTCCTGTCCTCTGCGCTCTGCGTCTCTCGGGCGGCCTAACTAAGCCTTTCGACGAGCATGGCCATTCCTTGGCCGCCCGCCACGCACATCGTCTCGAGGCCGATCGACTTGTCGTCGCTCTCGAGGTCGTTCAGCAGCGTGGTCATGATGCGGGCGCCCGTCATGCCGAACGGATGTCCCAGTGCGATCGCGCCGCCGTGCGGGTTCATCTTCTCGAGCGGGATGTCGCACTCGTCCATGATCGGCAGCACCTGGGCGGCGAACGCCTCGTTGAGCTCGACCACGTCCACGTCGGCGATTGTCATGCCGGCGCGCTTCAGGACGTTGTTGATCGCGCCGATCGGCGCCACGCCCATGATCTCCGGCTCGAGGCCGCTGGTGGCCGATGCGATGATGCGGGCGCGCGGCTTGAGGCCGAGCTCCTTCGCGCGCGTGTCGGACATGACCAGCACCGCTGCCGCGCCGTCGTTCAGCGGACACGAGTTGCCGGCGGTCACGCGGCCGTCCTCGCGGAAGGCGGGCTTGAGCTGGGACAGCTTCTGGAAAGTGGAGTCCGCGCGCGGCCCGTCGTCCTTCGACACGGTGCTGCCGTCGGGCAGCTCGATCGGCACGATCTCGCGGTCGAAGAAGCCGTTGGTCTCGGATTCCACGGCCAGCTCCTGCGAGCGCTGGGCGTACTCGTCCATCGCCTCGCGCTTCACGTCGTACTTGTCGGCCACGTTCTCGGCGGTCAGGCCCATGTCGATGTAGGCGTTGGTGCGGCCGTCCTGTCCGTTCAGGAGCGGGTTGTGCCAGTCGGGCTGGGGGATCGAAACGCCCTCCGGCGCCTGCGACTGGAGCACTCCCATCAGCTGCGGCAGGCCGTTCTCGCTCCACATGCCCACGCGGCTCACGTGCTCGACGCCGGCCGCGATGTAGGCGTCGCCCTCGCCCGCCATCACCGCGTGGGCGGCGATGCGGATGGCCTGGAGGCTCGACGCGCAGTAGCGGTTCACGGTCGTGCCGGTCACCGAGTCGGGCAGCCGTGAGAGCAGCACGATGATGCGGCCGATGTTGAAGCCCTGCTCGCCCTGCGGCAGGCCGCAGCCGCAGATCAGGTCCTCGATCGAGTCCGGCGCGACGTCGGGGTTGCGCTCGAGCAGCTGATCGACGACGTAGGCGCCGAGGTCGTCAGGCCTGATTCCGGTGAGCGAACCCTTGAACGCGCGCCCGATCGGGCTGCGGACTGCATCGACGATCACTGCTTCTGGCATGGACTGCTGGCCTCCTGTCGGGAGTTAGAAATACTAACGTACATCTCCTGGCACGAGCACCAGCTTGCGCCCGGGGGATGCGTCCTGGCGCGCCCACGCCTCGGCCACGCGGGCGAGCGGCAGCAGCTCGTAGTCGCAGGTCAGATCGCCCGCGGCGGCGTGTCGCAACATCTTCACGTAGGCGTCGTGGCGGATCTGGGCGGGCACTCCCGGTGTGATGTGGCCGAGGATCGACAGCATCTTCCCGCGCACACTGTCCGAGTCGAGGGTCGCCTCCGGCGACGCCGACTTGCCCACGTGCACGAGCCGCCCGCCGAAGGCCGTGGCGCGCACAGCGGCGGCCGCCGGCTCGCCCCAGAGCGGGTCGATCGTGAGCTGGATCTGCCCCTCGGCCGCCTCCGTGAAGCGCTGCGCCAGGTCCCCCGAGCCGTCGAGGCGCACGGTGGCGTCGGCGCCGAGCTGCCGCGCCCGCTCGAGTCCCTCCTCGCTCCGCGCCGCCGCCACCACGCGGCCCGCCCCGAGCAGCTTGGCCGCCTGGACGGCGATCGACCCCACGGCGCCGCTCGCGCCGAGCACGAGCACGGTCTCGCCCTGACTGCAGGTTGCCGCGCCACTCGAGCGCGAGCCAAGCCGCCAGGCCGGCGACGCCGAAGCAGCCCGCCAGCGCGTCCTCCACGCCCTCGGGGAGCTCCACCAGGGCGTCGTCACCGGCGACGGTGAGCTCGGCCAGCCCGCCTGACCCGCCGTCGACATACACGCGCGTGCCGGCCTCGATCGTGTCCGACTCGACCACCCGGCCCACCGCCTCGCGGCCGGCGACGTACGGGACGGGCGGGGCGCCCGCGACGTAGGTGCCCGAGGCGATCTTCATGTCCACGGGGTTGAGCGGCGCTGCGGTGACCTCGATCAGCGCCTGCCCGGCCGCCCGCTCCGGCTCGGGGAAGTCCCGGTGGACCGGGGGCTTCCCGAGCTCCTCGATGACGGCCGCCTTCATCGCGGCGCCATGCGAAGCGCGCCGTCGAGGCGGATGACCTCCCCATTGAGCATGCCGTTCTCGGCGATGTGACAGGCGAGCTGCGCGAACTCCTCCGGCCGCCCGAGCCGCGGCGGGAACGGGATCGACTCCCCGAGCGCCTGGCGCGATTCCTCCGGCAGGGCCGCGAGGAGCGGCGTGTTGAAGATCCCCGGCGCGATCGTGCAGACCCGGATGGCGTTGCGCGCGAGGTCGCGCGCAGCCGGCAGCGTGAGGCCGACGATGCCGCCCTTCGAGGCCGAGTAGGCGGCCTGGCCCATCTGGCCGTCGAAGGCGGCGATCGAGGCGGTCATCACCACGGCGCCGCGCTCACCGTCCTCATCCGGCTCGCCCGCCGCGATGGCGGCGCCCGCCAGTCGCAGCACGTTGAAGCTGCCGATCAGGTTCACGCGCACCACCGTCTCGAACGGCGCGAGCTGAGCGGGCCCGTTGCGGCCGATCACCTTCTCGGCCCAGCCGATGCCCGCGCACGACACCGCCAGCCGCAGCCCGCCGAAAGCCTCGACGGTGCCTTCCACCGCGGCCCGCACGTCATCCTCGCTGGTCACGTCCGCCTTGAACCAGGCGGCGCCGATCTCGTCGGCGAACGCCTGGCCGCGCTCCTCGTTGAGGTCGGCGACGGCGACCTGCGCGCCGCGCGCGCGGAGCTCGCGGGCGGTGGCGGCGCCGAGGCCTGACGCCCCACCGGCGACGAGTGCTGGCGTGCCTTCGAGCTTCATGGGCGCGGGACGATAGTGGCTCCGGGCCGATCGCCGCCCACGCCCGGCTAGTCGCGGCAAACCCGCACGCGACAGTGCGGCGGAGCACGGTTGTCGCGGCGAAGCGCAACCGTCACCCTGGCAAGTCATGTCTGGGCTACGCCGAATTCACGCGCTGTCCCGGCGCGAGGCCGAGGTGCTCACGCTCGTCGCCACCGGCACGCCGGTGGAGAAGATGGCGTCGGACCTCTTCCTCAGCCCGCACACGGTGCGCACCCATCTGAAGAACATCCGCCGCAAGCTCGACGCGCGCACCTGTGCTCACGCCGTGGCCCTGGCCTGCGCCAACGACCTGATCGCGCCGAGTTCTGGGGCTCAGGCCGGCGCGGCCAAGGTCACGCCGAAGTAGCCGTCGGCGTCGGTGAAGAACGCCTCCATGCGCATGCCGGCCTCTGCGAGCTCGCCCTCGAGCCGCTCGCGCGTGAACTTCGTGCTGATCTCGGTGCGGATCTCCTCACCGTCCTCGATCGTCAGGTCCAGTTCCGCGCCCCGGATGTGCACGCGCTGCTCGCCCCGAGCGCGCAGGCGCATCTCGATCCACGACTCGTCCTCGTCGAAGAAGGCGACGTGTTCGAAGCGCTCGGGCCGGAAGTCGGCGTCGAGCTCGCGGTTGATCGCGTGCAGCACGTTGCGGTTGAACTCGGCGGTGACCCCGGCCGAGTCGTTGTAGGCGGCCTCGACGATCTCGATCTCCTTCACGAGATCGGTGCCGAGCAGCAGCCGGCCCTCGTCTCCCAGCAGGTCGCGGACGCGTGCGAGGAAGCCGGCGCGCGCGCCCGGATAGAAGTTGCCGATCGTGCCGCCGAGGAACGCGACCAGCGGCCGGTCGCCGGCCGGCACGTGCTGGAGGTGCTGCTCGAAGTCGCCGATCACGCCGTGCACCTGGAGACCGGGATAGAGCTCGACGAGCTCCTCGGCGCACTGCTCCACCACCGTCTCCGAGACATCCACCGGCAGGTAGCGCTCCAGCATTCCCGCGCCGGCCATGGCGAACAGCAGGGCGCGCGTCTTCGAGGCCGAGCCGGAGCCCAGCTCGACCAGCTCGGTCGACTCGGCGAGGTCCACGATCACCGGCGCGCGCCGGTTCAGGATCGCGCGCTCGCAGCGCGTGGGGTAGTACTCGGGCAGCTCGGTGATGCGGTCGAAGAGCTGCGAGCCGCGCTCGTCGTAGAAGTACTTGGGCGGCAGCTCCCTGAGGTCGCGCGCGAGCCCCTCGCGCACGTCGTCGGCCATCGTGTCGAGCGCCGACCCGTCGAGGTACGAGTCGATCGTGATGGCTGTCAGCGTCTCGCCCATCACGCGGCGCAGCGGAAGCCGCAGAAGATCTGGCGGCGCTGCGGGTAGTCCCAGTTGCGGAAGGTCGCGCTCGCCACCCGCGCACGTGTCGCCCACGAGCCGCCGCGCAGGACCTTGAACGAGTCGCCGAAGAAGATCTCCGAGTACTCGGGGTAGGGGAAGGCGCGGAAGCCGGGGTAGGGCGCGAAGTCGCTGCCGGTCCACTCCCAGGCGTCGCCCACCATGCCGAGCACGCCGTAGCGCGAAGCGCCGGCCGGGTACGCGCCCGCCCACGCGGGGCCGAAGCCCGTCTGGTCGAGGTTGGCGAAGCGGTCGCTCGGCGCGGCGTGGCCCCACGGGTACGGGCGCTGCTCGCCGCGTGCCTCGTCCCAGGAGGCGGCCTTCTCCCACTCGGCTTCGCTCGGCAGGCGCTTGCCCCGCCAGCGCGCGTAGGCGTCCGCCTCGAACCAGGACACGTGCATCACGGGCAGCCGCGGGTCGATCGCCTCGCAGCGATCGAAGCGGCGCTCGCCGCCGGCCTCGGTCCAGTACAGCGGCCTCTCCACGCCCTCCGCCTCGCGCCACGCCCAGCCGGCCTCGCTCCAGCACTCGCGCTGCCGGTAGCCGCCGGCTTCGACGAACTCGCCGAAGTCGGCGTTCGTCACCGGCAGGCGGTCGATCTCGAACGCCGGCAGCCAGAGCGTGTGGGCCGGGCGCTCGTTGTCGTAGGCGAAGCCATCGCTCCCGGCGCCGACGAGGAACTCGCCGGCATCCACACGCACCATGTCGGGCGAGGGGGTCTCGTACGGCGCGGCGGGCAGCGGCCGCGAGCGCGGCGAGTAGACGCCCGGCGCGGCGAGTGACAGCGCCTGGAGCATGGTCTCGTTGTGCTGCTGCTCGTGACGGACGAGCATCTCCCAGACCAGGCCGCCCGCGTTGAGCGGGTCGGACCCCTGCGACAGGTCGGCTTCGTCGAGCACCTCCAGGACGCGCTCGCGCACGGCCTCCATGAAGGCCCGGGCGTCGTCCTCGCGCAGGTAGCTCAGCTCACCGCGGTTCGCGCGCGGCGTGAGCGTGGCGTCGTAGACGTCCGCCAGGTCCGGTCGCAGCGCCGGCAGCCCGGCCGCCTGCTGGCAGAGCCACAGGTCCTCGAACGCCGCGATGTGCCCGAGGTCCCACACGAGCGGGCTGAGCAGCGGCGTGTGCACCCGCTCGAGGTCCTCTGGCGAGATCGTCTCGACGAGCCAGAGCGTGCGCTCGCGCGTCTTTTGCAGCAGGTCAGCCAACTGCTCTCTGAGCAGCGCCTCGGCCCCTCCTTGGGGCCCTGTCTGCGTTTCGTGAGGACGCACAGGCGGCGGACAGGATGCTAGGGGACAAATTCGCGACTTGCCAGCCGCTCAGTCCCTTTGGTCTCCGTTTCGTTACATGACGCTGGTCAGATCACGATCCTGCCCGCCGCCGTGCTCCTTTACTCGCTGACTCGCTCGATCAGGAACGCCACGCGCACGTGCGCGCGCCACTCGTCGAGGTTGTCGCCGCGCAGGCCGGTGGACACCACGTCCACGGCCTTGATGTTCCGCAGCGTCTGCTGAGCGTCGGCCAGGGCGGCCTGTACCGCCGCGTCCGAGCTCTCCTTCGAGCTGCCTACCAGCTCGATGATCTTTACGACCGCCACCTGGTCTCCTCTCCTCGTGGACTGGGGCAGCAGCACACTACCCCGGCGCGGTAGGGTCAGCGCGATGCGCCCGGCAGCGGAGGAGCGATCGGATGCCGCGTTCGACCTGAGCCGGCTGAACCCGGGCGAGTTCCTGGGCTTCGCGGGGGCGACGCTCCTGTTCGCGTCGCTGTTCATGCCCTGGTTCAGCACGAGCTGTGACGCGAACCGCGGACCGAAGGGCTGCAACGTCAACTCGACGCTCCACGGGCAGCGCGGTCAGTTCAGCGCCTGGCAGACCTTCTCGAAGCTCGACATCCTCCTCACGCTCGCCTGCATCGCGCCGTTCGTGCTGGCCTGGATCGTCGTGCGCGGGCATTCGCTGTCATGGCGGCCGGGCGAGGTCACGATGATCGTCGGGATGGTGGCCGCCGCTCTGATCCTGCTGAACGGCGTGATCCTTGGGAAGCCGGGCGGCTCTTCCTCGGTCGGCATCTCCCTCGAGTACGGCTGGTTCGTCGGCCTGCTCGGGGCGCTCGGGATCCTCGCGGGCGGCCTTCTGAGACAGGCGATCGGAGCGCGTGCGCGCAAGCCACCGGGGGTAATCTGACCGCCATGTCGACTCACAGCACGCAGCTCACAGAGGATCCCGGCGCCGCCGGCAAGCCCGATCGCAACCTGGCTCTCGAGCTTGTCAGGGTCACAGAGGCGGCCGCGCTCGCGGCGGCCCGCTGGGTCGGCATGGGCGAGAAGGAGTCGGCCGATCAGGCGGCGGTCGACGCCATGCGCCTCGTGCTCGACACCGTACGCATGGACGGCCTGGTGGTGATCGGCGAGGGGGAGAAGGACGAGGCGCCGATGCTCTACAACGGCGAGCAGATAGGCGACGGCTCGCCGCCCGCGGTGGACATCGCGGTCGATCCCCTCGAGGGCACGCGCCTGACCGCGCTCGGCTTTCCGAGCGCACTGGCCGTGATCGCCATGGCCGAGCGCGGCACGATGTTCGATCCCGGCCCCTGCGTGTACATGCAGAAGATGGCGGGCGCCGAGGAGATAGCCGACCTGCTCGACCTCGACCGCCCGCTCGCCGAGACCCTGAGCCTGATCGCCAAGCGCAAGAAGACCGACATCCGCGACGTGATGGTGGTGATGCTCGACCGCGAGCGTCACCAGGACGCGGTCAAGGAGATCCGCGCCGCCGGCGCGCGCATCCGCTTCATCACCGACGGCGACGTGTCCGCGGCGATGCTGGCGGTGAGCGACCGCACTGCGGTCGACCTGCTCTGGGGGATCGGCGGCACGCCGGAGGGAGTGATCTCGGCAGCGGCGATCAAGTGCCTCGGCGGTCAGATCGTCGGCCGCCTCTGGCCGCGCAACGACCAGGAGCGCCAGGCGGCGCTCGACGCCGGCTACGACCTCGACGAGGTCCTCGACCGCGACCGCCTCGTCGCCGGCAACGACGTCTTCTTCGCCGCCACCGGCGTCACCGACGGCGACGTGCTCCAGGGAGTCCGCTACGAGGGCGCCCGCGGCGCGACGACGGAATCCCTGGTGATGCGCTCCCGCTCAGGCACCGTCCGCCGCGTGCAGGCGAGCCACGACCGAGCGAAGCTGCGCGAGATCACCGGGGAGAGATACGGCTAACTGGTGACTGGTGACTGGTGCCAGTCACTAATCACCAGTCACCCGGTTGAGCGCTTCGGGTGGCGCCTTGAGCGCGCCCACGATGGATGGCGCGAGATCGAGACGAGCCAAGCTCCTCAGGAACGCATTGGTCACGATCACGTGCAAACGGAGCTGCGTCTGCCTGTAGAACCACTTCCCGATCCGCCAGAAGCAGCCCCAGCCGGCCAGCATCGGCTGGAAGCTCGCCACCTCGGACGTGACGCGGATCGTCGTGTAGTCGTCGCTCGTCGTGGTGGGGTCGTCGGGAAGCAGCGACTCCGGCGGCCGCTTCACGGTGATGCGCAGGTAGCCCTTGCCTCGGCCCGCGGGCGCCACCAGCAGGCCGCGGTCGATCCGCCAGGTCACGCTGCCGCAGTCGGCCATCGCCTCGTACTCGGGCGCCTTGAAGCGCAGCAGCACGAGCGGGCGGCCGAACAGGACGATCTCGCGTGCGTCCGGCGTGTAGAGCACGCGCAGGATCCCGAGCGAGACGCGCGTGAGGAAGCGCCAGTAGGTGCGCGCGAGCCGCTCCAGGTACTCGGGCGCCCAGAAGCGGTCGAGCTCGGTGCGCGGCAGCGTCACGTCGGCGCTCTGGCGCGTGGTCACCGGGCCGCCTGGAGGCGACTCGACGTGCGACTCGGCCTGCGGCTCTGAGACGAGATGCACGCGGGCGCGCGCCTCGCGGCGGCTCTCGATCGCCTGCCTCGGGTCTCGCGTGATTTGCACGGCGAAAACGTACCCGGCCGGGACGCCCTAGTTAAGCGAGACCGGAGGTCGAGCGAGAGGTCGGTACCGCGGGGCAGGATGCCCCGCGGAGCTATACAACCTCGATCGGCACTCGCTCGCCGGTCGCCACCTCGCCGTCGCCCGCCACGATGAGCGCGAAGGCTCCCGCGCCGACCATCGAGGTCAGCACGTGTGACTCCTGGGCCTTCGTCGGCACGACGTGCCAGCCGTCATCGCCCACGGACAGGTGACAGCGGATCACCTGGTCGCGGTCCGGGTTGCGCTCGATGGGCGTGTCGAGAACGCCGCTGGTGCGCGTGTCGGCGGGATTGCCGCCGGCGAGCGCCCGCAGCGCAGGGCGCACGAACAGGTGGAAGGTCACCATCGCCGACACCGGGTTGCCCGGAAGGCCGAAGACCAGCTTGTTCCCACGGGTGCCGAACCAGGTGGGCTTGCCCGGCTTGAGCGCCACCCGCCAGAAGCGCTCCTCGACGCCGAGCGAGCGCAGCGCCGGCTTCACATGGTCGTGCGGGCCCACCGACACGCCGCCCGAGACGCACACCACGTCGGCGCGCTCCAGCGCGCTGCTCAGCGCGGCGGTGGTGGCCTCGAGGTTGTCGTGCACCACCTCGCGGCTCAGCACCTCGGCGCCCGCCCGCTGGGCCTGCGCCGCCAGCGCGGTGGTGTTCGAGTCGCGGATCTGACCCGGGCCGAGCGGCACGCCGGGCCCCACCAGCTCGTCGCCCGTCACGAGCACGGCCACGCGCGGGCGCTGCCCGCAGGCCAGGCTCGCGCGTCCCACGGACGCCGCCACGGCCAGCTCGGCCGGACCGAGCGTCACTCCGGCATGGAGGACCAGCTCGCCGGCGCGCATGTCCTCGCCGGCGCGCCGCACGTGGTTGCCGGGCACGGTCTCCGGCACGGTCACGCGCCCGTTCCGCAGCTCCACCCGCTCGATCGGCACCACGGCGTCGGCGCCGTCGGGGATCTGCGCGCCCGTGGAGATGGCGATCGCCTGCCCGGTGGAGAGCGACCGCTCGGCCGGGTGGCCGGCACGCGACTCCCCGACGAGCTCGAGCTCGCCGCCGGCGCCCGCCACCACGGCGTAGCCGTCCATCGCGGAGGAGTCGAACGGCGGCAGGTCCTGCGAGCTCGCCACGTCCTCGGCCAGCACGCGGCCGAGCGCGTCCGCGAGCGGCACCGCCTCGGTCTCGAGCGGCGAGACGGCGGCCAGCACCCGCTCCCTCGCGCCGGCGATGGGGATCAGCTCGGGCGACATGGCCCGAATCTACCCGGCGGCGAGCGCGCTAGGAGTACTCGGGATAGAGCGGCGTGACCGACGCGGGCCTGATCGGCGGCTCGAGCGAGATCGAGGGCGCGGGGTCGGGCCCGGCTGCGGCCACCGGCGCCCGCACCGGCTGCTCGGGCCCGGTCGTCCTACCGAGCCGCTCCTGGGCCACGCCCACCAGCGTCTCGGGCGAGCAGCCGTCGTCGGGGCAGCTCGAGAGCCCCGCGCGCGGCAGGCGGCCGTGGCAGCCGGTGGCGCTCCACGCGAGCGCGCGCAGACGGTCCACGGCCGCGCCCGCCTCGGCGGCCTTTACCCCCGGGAGGACGGCGGCGGCGATACCGTCTCCCGCGTCAACGACGTGTGTCCCCTCCTCAGCAGCCTCTGACAGCGCACGCAGCCAGCCACTCGCGTCGCCTGCCGGCGCGGCGAGCAGGGCGAGCGTGAACGGCACGCCGATGCCCTGGTGGCGCTCCACGGCGTCAGCCAGCTCGTCGTACAGGCGTCCCTCGGCCTCGGGCTCGCCGGTGCGCAGCTCGTGCACGGCGGCGTCGAACAGCTCCTCGAGCTCGCGCAGCCTCGCGCTCAGGGGCCGCTCCGCGAGATCGCCCACGCTCGAGCGCTCCACCTCCATGCCGAGCCAGCGGCGCAGCACCGCATCGCGCCTACGCGCCAAAGCCGCGCTCGCGTCGGAGGGGCGTGGTCTTTGGGATAGGCTCGTCATGTCCAGGGTCGCCTTTCGCGGCTGCGGGCCTCAATCCTTTAGTTTCAGCCCGGTCTGCCGGGTTGTCGCGTACCGTGGGTGGGTGACCCTTGTCACCTCTTGCGGGTTCGCTGAATATCGGGTTAGCATCGATATCCGAGGCCTATTCAAGGACGATTGAGTGCCCGACCCACCGGTTCGCCGTCTTCACGCAGTTTTGGATGCCCCGCTCGCACGACTCGAGGAGTCGCGTGATGAGCTCGCGAAAGCGTGGCTCCTCAGGGTGCTCGAGCGCGCGCCGCTGAGCGACATCGAGCGCATCCCCACCGAGCGCATCGTCCGCGAGCTGCCCGATCTGATCACGGACATCGTCCGTGCGGTGGCGCGCAGCTCGGCAGCAGGCGCCGAGCTGCTCACCGCCGACGCCGAGGAGCGCGCCAGCCGCCTGGCCAGCCTGTCCGGCCGCGAGGCCCACGCGCCGGCCGACCTCGCGCGCGACATCGCCGCGCTCCACTCGGTGATGATCGCCGCGCTGGGCCGCGAGCTGGGCAGCGAGGAGGCGCGCGTCCTCGTGGACGCCGCGGAGCGCTTCGCCACGGTGTTCGGCGCGATCCAGGCGGCCGCCGCCGAGGAGCTGGTGCGCGAGCGCTCGCGCGAGCTCGAGTGGCTGGCGAACACGGACGCGCTCACCGGCCTCTACAACCTGCGCTACCTGCAGCAGCACATCCGCCACCTGGTGGGCATCCAGCAGCGCTACGGCCACGCCTTCGCGGTGCTCGTGCTCGACATCAACGGCCTCAAGCGGATCAACGACGCCCACGGCCACGCCGCCGGCGACCGCATGCTGATGGGCGTGGCCGCCGCCGTGCGCGCCACCGTCCGCACGATCGACACCCCGGTGCGCATGGGCGGCGACGAGTTCTGCGTGCTGGCCCCGCACCAGACCGCTTCCGGCGGCAAGATCCTCGCCTACCGCGTGGGCGCCGCCGTGGAGGAGATCGAGACGCCCGACAGGTCGAAGGTGGGCGTGTCGATCGGCGTGGCGGCCTGTCCGCAGCACGGCAGCGACCCCGAGCTGCTGCTCGAGATGGCGGACGCCGCGATGTACAGGGCTAAGGCGTCCGGGGAACGGGTAGAAGTGGCTGTAGTTGATGCAGGTCCCGCCGCTGAAGAGGATCCGAGGGAGAAGCGGAATAGCTGAGTGCCTAGTGCCTAGTGCCTAGAAAGGGCTTCGACCGAACCTCTAGGCACTAGGGACTAGGCACTCAGCACTGGGCACTACTCGATAAGACCGGAGCGGATGCCGATCGCGACAGCCTGCGTGCGCGTGCCGGCTTGGAGCTTCGACAGGATCCGCTTGGTGTGCGTCCGCACCGTCTCGGTGCTCAGCCCGAGCTGGCGGGCGACTTCCTCCGTGTGCATCCCGTCGGCGAGCATCTGCAGGATCTCGCGCTGGCGGGTGGTGAGAGTGCGCTCGCCCTCCTCGAGCAGGAGCGACGAGGACAGCGCCGGGTCGACGTAGAACTCGCCGTTGCGGGCCGCCTGGATCGCGCGGATGAGGTCCTCCGGCGGCGAGTCCTTGCGCACGTAGCCCTTGACGCCCGCCTTGAGCGCCTCGGACAGCATGCGCGGGCCGCCGTCGGCCGTGAAGACGACGATCGGCGACTGCAGGGTCTCCTGGAGCCTGGTGACGGCCTCGCCGACTTCGCCGGACACGCGCCGCAGATCGATCACGACGACGTCGGGCTTGCCGGCGGAGTCCTCGAGGGCGGCCTCGGCGCTGTCCGCCGTGGACACCTCGACCCCATCGAGCTCCCGTTCGAGCAGCGCCTTGATGCCCTGCCGCACGACCGGGTGGTCGTCGACCACCAGGCATTTCAACGTGCTCACCCGGGCTGTGGCCATCGTCGCCGGAGGATACTCCGAAACGGGGACCACCTCATAGCTGTGGGGGGGCGAGTGGAAGGGTGATTGGTACGACGCCGACGCGGCTCGTGACAGTCACCCTGAGCTTCTTGGCCGTGGCCGAGGTGAGGTCCCACTGGACCCCGTGGGCGAACGGCCCCCGATCGATCACGGTGGTCACCACCGACTTGCCCCTGTAGGCGACCGCGATCTGCGTGCCGCAGGGCAGGTGGCGGTTGGCGACGCCGGTCGTCGCCCGGTTCAGCTTCTTGCCGCAGGCCGTCCGCTTCCCGTAAAAGCCCGGGCCGTACCAGCTCGCGCGAGCGGGCTTGTAGACGAGCACCTGGCGCGACACCGACGCCGTGGCCGAGTCGGACGCCTGCGCGCCCGCGATCGCCGCGCGCAGGTCGTACTGGCCGGAGAGCAGCGGATGCCAGTTCGCGCTGAAGTTGCCGCTCGCGTCCCCAGTCGTCGTGGCCACCGATTGCCACAGCCCGGACGCATCGCGCGTCTGGATGACCACCGTCCGATTGGCGGCGTCCGGAGCCGCGCCGCTGACGAGAAGGCTGCCGCCGAGGTACAGCGAGCCGGGCGCGACGAGCACGAAGGAAGGGTCGACCGTGCCGGCGCCGCCGGGCGTCGGCGCCGGAGTGCCGCCGTTATCGGCGCCGGCGATCGCGGGCAGGGTGAGGCCGGCGCACGTGAACGCCAACAGCAGCCGCCCGAGTATCGGGATCCTGTGACTCATTTCTTGGAGGCCGGCGGGGTGAGCTGTCGGGCTCGCGCCGATGAGGCGGCGCTAGGGTCGCGGCGATGCGTCCCATTCGCCCCGTGCCGGAAAGGTCCCGGCAAGTGGTTCCCCCGCTCACCCGGACTGCCCCGGGCGATTAGGCCGCGGCCACTATACAACGCGGCTGCGCGCGCGGTGACGCCCCAGTCACTCGCTCCGGATGCTGAGCTCGCCGGTGTCGTGGAGCTCGAAACGAAGCGCGTTTATGACGGCCGCCGCGAGCAGGATGATCGCGATCGCGTAGAACCAGATCAGCACGATCACCACGAACACGAGCGACGTGCCGAGCCGGGCGATCGTGGAGATGTGCGTCAGGTAGAGCGGGAACGTGATGTCGACGACGCCGATCGCCAGCGTCGCGCCGAGCGCTCCCGGCCACAGCGCCCGCCACGGCACCAGCCGGTTGGGCACCGTCCAGAAGATCACGCAGAGGATTGCGAACAGGGTGGCCATGCCGGCCGCGAAGCTCGCCGCGTAGACCACGGCGTGGACGTGCTCGAGGCCGAAGGGAAGGTTCTTCGCGCCGCCGACCAGGATGCTCTGCAGCGCGGGGAGCGTGACCGTGGCCGCCATGAACAGCAGCACGACCACGAGCATCGCCAGCGCGAAGCGCTTCTGCTCCACCCAGCTCCGGCAACGCACGTGGTAGATGCGGCAGAACGCGGTGTCGAGCGCGCCCCAGAACGACGAGCCGATGTAGATGCTCGACACGAGCGCGCCGATCCCGAGGCCCGTGGACGAGTGGCGCACGCGCGAGAGGATGTCCGCGAGCGTCTGCTGGTCGCTGCTCGGGAAGAGGTGCTTGAGGTCCTTGAGGACGCTGTCCTCGAGCTCCCTGCTGCCCAGGATCTTGCCCGCGATGAAGAGCGCGAGCAGCGCCAGCGGGAAGACCGACAGCAGCAGGTTGTAGGCCACCATCGCCGAGAGGCCGGTGATGTTGTCCTTGTAGGCCTTCCAGTAGATGTCTCGGAGGACCTGCCAGATCCCGCGCCTAGGGGCGGGTGCCGCTTGGCTGCGCCCCGGGACCGCGGTCACGGCTCACGGCCTGGGGAGTCTTCGCAGCACCCCGCCGGCCACCTTCGCCACCGTCCTGATGCCGGTCTCCGCCACCTCGCCGACCAGGTGCACGGCCTGCTCGATCGGGTCGCTCGAGCGGGAGGGTGGGGCCGGCCCGGGCGCGGCCGGCTGCTTCGGCCTCGCGGCGGCCGCGGGCTTCGGCTTGGCCGCCGTCCGGGGCTTCGCCGGAGCCTTCTTCGCGGGGGTCGCGGCGCGGTCGCGCTTGTCGCTGCGCACCCCTGGCCGGGAGCGCGGAAGGTTGCCGAGGATGCCGTCTTGATTGTCGTCCGCTGACGCCACCGGCATCGCACGATACAGTTGGGGACGGTCGCGGTGACAGGTGCGTCATCGCGATCGAAGTGGAGTTGGCTCGAGCAACCAAGTCGCCCGCGTACGGGTTGTTGGCTTGATGCCCGCCGATTGGGGGTAAAACCCTTGGCGGATCGCCCAAAACGTGCTTGCTGTGCGTTGACTTCACGAAATGCGGTTCTAGACTTCGGACGGATGTTTGAATGGCCTCGTACGCGCGCAGTGGCCGTTCACGAAACGAAAGAAACGGAATGTCAGTAGCCGAGCTTCAGGAACTCGAGGAGGTCAAGCTCCTCGTCACGAAGGGCCAGCAGACCGGAGTTCTGACGTACGGAGAGGTCGCACTGGCCCTGGCCGAGGTGGATCTCGACGAGAGCGACATCGAGGACCTCCATGGCTTCCTCGAGCGGTCGGAGATCGAGCTTGTGGACGAAGCCGATCCCGCCGTGCCCGTGCCGGCCGAGGATCCGGCCCTTGACCGCACGAGCCGCCGCCGCAAGGCCAAGACGCAGCTCGACCTGCGGCCGGACATGACCACCGACTCCCTGCAGCTGTTCCTCAAGGACATCGGCAAGGTGCGTCTGCTCACGGCTCAGGAGGAGGTCGATCTCGCCAAGCGCATCGAGCGCGGCGACCTCGACGCCAAGCAGAAGATGGTCGAGTCGAACCTGCGGCTCGTCGTCTCGATCGCCAAGAACTACCGCAACCAGGGCCTGCCCTTCCTCGACCTGATCCAGGAGGGCACGCTCGGCCTGGTGCGCGCGGCGGAGAAGTTCGACTACCGCAAGGGCTTCAAGTTCTCCACCTACGCCACCTGGTGGATCCGCCAGGCCATCGCCCGCGCGCTCGCCGACAAGGCGCGCACGATCCGCATCCCGGTGCACGTGGTCGAGAAGCTCAACAAGATCGGCCGCGCGGAGCGCAAGCTCGTCACCGAGCTTGGGCGCGAGCCCACCCCGGAGGAGATCGCCGAGGTCACCGGCATCGAGCCCGAGGAGGTCGACTCGATCAAGCGCTCGGCGCAGGCGCCGGTGTCGCTCGAGAAGCCGGTCGGCGACGAAGAGGAGTCCGAGTTCGGCCAGTTCATCGCCGACGAGCGGGCCGAGTCGCCGTACGAGCGGGCCGCCGAGATCCTCACCAAGGAGGCGCTGCGCGAGGCGCTCGAGAACCTGTCCTACCGCGAGCGGCGCGTACTCGAGCTCCGCTATGGGCTGGGCGGCGAGCATCCGCGCACGCTGGACGAGGTCGGGCGCACATTCAACGTCACCCGCGAGCGCATCCGCCAGATCGAGAACCAGTCGCTGAAGAAGCTGCAGTCTCTCGCCGAGGCGCAGAAGCTGCGCGACGTTGCCTGAGGCACGCTTCACGAGACTCGTGGCCGACGACCCATGGCGCGGCCGGCAGCCGCGCTATGAGTCGCTGCGCATGCTCGGGCCGCGGCATTTCGAGCTGCTGACCAAGCTGCCGGACGGCAGGCCGGTCGCGGTGCGCCTGGGCGCTCTGCGTAAGGCCTGAGCTACCTCTTTTCGTGCCTCAAGCCCGCCAGCTGGCGGGCCGATACTCAGGTAGATGTTCGACCTCCAGGAGGCTCTTCGGCTCGTCATCGAGACGGAGGGCTCCGACCTCCACCTGAAAGTTCCCTCCCGCCCTCTGATCCGGACCCACGGGATCCTCGAGGCGATTCCGGATTCCGAGCCGCTGAGCCCGGACGACACCGAGCGCGTCTTCCAGGAGATGCTCACGGCGCCGGCCAAGCTCACCGAGTTCGACACGGAGCACGAGGTCGACTACTCGTACGCCGTGCCCGGCGTGGCGCGCTTCCGCGTCAACGCGTTCCGCCAGCGCGGCGTGATCTCGATCGTCTGCCGCGCGATCCCGCACACGATCCGCACGGTCGAGGAGCTGGCGCTGCCGCCGGTGATCTCCGAGCTGGCCCAGGAGGAGCGCGGCATCGTGCTCGTCACCGGCACCACCGGCTCGGGCAAGTCCACGACCCTGGCGGCGATGATCGACGAGATCAACCGCAGCAGGTCGAAGCACATCGTCACGATCGAGGACCCGATCGAGTTCCTCCACCGCGACAAGCTGTCGATCATCAACCAGCGCGAGGTCGGCAGCGACACCACCTCCTTCAAGCGCGCGCTGCGCCGCGTGCTCCGCCAGGACCCGGACGTGATCCTGATCGGCGAGATGCGCGACGAGGAGACGGTGAGCACCGCTCTGACCGCCGCCGAGACCGGCCACCTCGTCTTCTCGACGCTGCACACGGTCGACGCCCCCGAGACCGTGAACCGCATCGTCGACTTCTTTCCGCCCTTCCAGCAGCAGCAGGCACGCGCAATGCTCGCCGGCGTGCTCAAGGGCGTGATCTCCCAGCGGCTCGTCCGGACGCCGGACGGCAAGGGCCGCGTGGCCACGTGCGAGATCCTGCGCATGACCGGCCGCGTCCGCGACATGATCATCAACCCCGAGGAGACCGGCCGCCTGATCGAGGTCATCACCGAGGGCGAGTACTACGGCATGCAGACCTTCGACCAGGCGCTGCTCAAGCACGTGCAGGCCGGCCGGGTGTCGATGGACGAGGCGATGCGGTCGGCCAGCCACCCGCACGACTTCAAGCTGCTCGTCTCCTCCGAGGGCCAGCGCTCGACGTCCGTCGACCAGGTCTTCTCGGGCACCCAGAACGGGCACTAGCCGCCCGCCGGCGCATACTTCAGTTGGTGAAGTATCGCGCTAGACTCGGTGGCAGTGGCCTCTGACCTCGACACCTGCCCCGTCTGCGCCACCGCGGACCTGGTCTGCGGCAAGTGGACGATCCTCATCATCCGCGACCTCGCTGAGGGCCGCTCCCGCTTCTGCGAGCTCGAGCGCTCGCTCACCGGCATCAGCCCGCGCACGCTGTCTCTGCGGCTGCGCGCGCTCGAGGACGAGGGGATCCTCGTGAGGAAGACCTTCCCCGAGGTGCCGCCGCGGGTGGAGTATTCGCTCACGGAGAAGGGCCATGCGCTGCTGCCGCTGATCGAGGACATGCGCGCCTACGGGCGCGAGTGGCTTGCCGCGAAGTGCGGCGCCCCCACTGACGTGACCGAGCAGGTCACGGTCACCGCCGCCGCCTAGGTCTCTTCCCGCAGGAACACGGGCGCGCGCGGCGAATCGGCCGCCTATGCGAAACCGTGCCCTGCACGAAGCCCTTCGAGCCTTCGCGCTGGAGGTTGCGGCGCTGCTGCAGGAGGGGGTGAGATCCGGGGTCGAGGTCGGCTTCGAGCTCGGCGAGGAAGCGGGCTCGGGCGGCGTGCTCTACCGCTACCGGCCGCTCACGCGGGAGTTCATCGACGAGCGCTGGGACGCGATTCGCGCTCTACCGAGCTGCGGGCCCGCGGCCGAGACGCTGGGCAGCGGCGCGGCGAGCTACCTGCGACTTCAGGGCGTGCCCGGCGTGGACGCCGAGCCGGCACTGCGCGCGATGCTCGACCGCCTCTATCCGGAGGTCACGAGCTTCGAGTTCCCCGAGGACCGCTTCGAGCGGGTCTACGGCGAGGTCGAGCGGACGCTGTACGAGGGCACCCTGCCGGCGTGCGTCATCTGCCCGCTGCCGGGGCTGCAGCTCGAGCGCGACCGGGTCGATCTCGGCGACGGCATGGCGCTCGTGGCCGGCGACCTCATGGACGCCCCGCCCGAGGCCGTCTGGTCTGACGTGCGCGAGCGCAGCGGCGAGCCCTACGTCCTCTGCGTGCTCTCGCGCGACATCCCCACGGACCACGCTCTTCCCATCACCGAGGCCCGCATCCGCTTCCGGCGGCTGCTCACCGCCCTGCGGCTGTTCAAGGAGGGCGCTGTGGCGCTCGGCCCACTCGGCTGGACGCGTGCCGACGAGGGCGCCTGGCAGCCGTTCGCCCTCAGCTCCGCCGGCCACCTGCGCGGCGACCCCTGGTGGCTCCCGCGCGACGAGGAGAACGACCTCAAGGAGCTCGGCGAGCTGCTCGCGCGCTCACGGCACGGCGGCACGGTCGCCTGGGCCCTCAGCCGCTTCGAGATGGGCTGCGAGCGGGCGCTCGACACCGAGGCGCTGTCCGACTACCTGCTCGCGCTGCGAGCGCTGCTCGACGGGCTCGACGACACCGGGCGCGCCAGCCTCGGCCTACGCCTCGCGGCGCTTTGCGCCGAGGAGGAGCACCGCCGTCCGCTGCAGCGGCGAGTGGAGCTGGCGTTCGCGCTCGAGCGGTTCGTGATCGGCGGCGGCAGCAGCGAGGCCTATGTCGACGAGATGGGCGCCGAGTCGCCCCGCGATCTCGTCGGCGAGATCGAGGAGAGCCTGCGTGCGCTGCTGCGCGACGTGCTCTGCGGCTACCTCGACCCCGAGCTGAAGCACGCGGCGGACGAGATCCTGCTGCGCTCGTCGGAACCGGTGGAGATCACGGCGAGGGACATCCGGGACGAGCCACGGCCCGTGTTTCCGGACGAGGAAGAGGAGGATCACGGATCACGGATCACGGATCACGGAACGCCGGACGAGCCCGAGCCCGAGCCCGGGCCTGAACCCGAGCCCGAGCCAGAGCCCGAACCGGAGCCCGACGCTGCCAGTCACGAGTCACCAGTCACCAGTCACCTCGAGGTCGAGCCCGAGGGGCTCGACCTCGAAGAGGACGAAGAGCTCGCCAGCGGCGTCACCCCGTCAGCCGACTGGGGCTTCGACGAGGATCCGGAGAGCTACTCGGCTCCGGTGTAGGCGCCGGCCTACCGGGCGCGGCGCACTATCCGCCACGTGAAGCGGACGGCGTTGCTCGCCTGCCCGTTCAGCACGGCTCGAGCGCTCAGCCTGTGCGTGCCATAGCCGAGGCCGCGGTAAACGACCCTGCTCGTAGCGGTGGCCCAGCGCCCCCTGTCGAGCTTGACCTGGAAGCTCACGCCGCCGCTTCGGTCCGTGAAGCTGAACGCCGCCGAGTGGCTGCCGGTCCGCCTGTGGGGCCGGACGCCGATCGAGGGCTTTGCGGGCGCGATCTGCGGCCCGACCCCAGGTCCGGAGACCATCTGGGTGGAGTCCGAGACCACGGAGGTGAAGCCGCCGCTGTTGATCGCGGTGACCACCACGTTGAGCCTGTGCCCAACGTCCGCGGACTGCGCCGTGTAGGACGAGCCGCTGGCGCCGGGGATATCGATCGAACCGTCCTCCTGCCAGCGGTACGTGTAGAACCGCGGGCTGCCCATCCAGACGCCTGTCGACACGTTCAGCACCTGGCCCTGCCGCGCCAGCCCGCTGACGGTCGGCGCCACGACGGCCAGCGGCGGCTTGAGTCGGCGGCGGAGGCGGGGGCGGGGGCGGCGGCGGGGTGGGAGCCGGCACGACGCTCGTCGCCGAGGACACGGCCGGACCACCGGTCCCGCCGTCGTTCCGCGCCCATTCCTCGACGCGGATCGTGTGACCGCCGTCGCGCGTGGCGATCTGGTAGTTCTGGCCGGTCGCGCCTTGGATGTCCACGAAGTTCGCGCCCGACTCGTCGCCGCGCTGCCACTGGTAGCTGTAGGAAGCCGGCGAGCCCGACCAGTCGCCGTGGACCTCGCTCAGCATGCTCTGAGCCTCGACACGGCCGCGGATCGTGGGGGCCGCGGTGTTGACCGGCGGCGCTGGTGGCGGCGTCGGGGGCGCCGGGACGACCCCCGTCGGCTGCGATGCAGCCGGGCCGGCGGTCCCGGCGGCGTTCCCCGCCCATTCCTCGACGCGGACCGTGTGACCGACGTCGGCGGCGGTGACGTCGTAGCTGCGGCCGGTCTCACCGGCGACGTCGGCGAAGTTTGCTCCTGCTGCGTCGCCGCGCTGCCACTGATAGGTGTAGGTGGTCGGGGAGTTGGTCCAGTCGCCGTGGGACTCGCTCAGCGAGTTGCCGACCTCGGCCGCGCCGCCGATCGCCGGTGGGGTGTTGTCCACCGGGGGAGCGGGCGGCGGCGGGGGCGGCGTCGTGTGCACCAGATCGCCCACGTCGTATGCCTCTCGGAGGTTGTCCGCCAGCCAGCTCCAGCGGATCTTCACGAAGCCGTGGTCGTCCCACGACGGGCCCCAGGAGTTCTCGATCGTGAGCCCGACGCTGTCATACGCGAGCGCGGTGATCGCGTGGTAGCCCATGAATGGTGTGTCGTCCGTGCCATCTGGGCTGTCGGGGTAGGTCCCGGAGCTGTTCTCCTCGAAGGCCCAGGGTCACCGGGATCCCGATCGAGACCGGGTGGTTGTTGGCAAGCGCGCCCTCGATAGCCGCTTGGTTGAGCCGCAGCGTGGTGTAGCCCGACAGCTTCCAGTTCGCCGCGTGCGCGGTCTCGAGCGGTGTCGGCGGGTCGATCCAGTCGAAGTCGCCCTGCGTGTAGTCGTCGCGGTTGTCGACTCCCTGGCCGGTGGCGACGTCGAAGCCGGCGGAGAAGAACGAGCCGCCGTCACCGTTGACGTGGGTCTGGGAGTAGATGTACATCGCCGCGCCACCGCCCGGGGTGGTGATTCGGTCGCGGTTCTCCCAGTAGCCCATCGCCGTGTAGCCGATCGCCCAGGTCACGCACGACCCGATCGCCCCCTGATCGCCGGGCGGCATGGCCCATTGCCTCAGGTCGACCCAGTCCGGAAGCTCAGCGAGGGCGTTCTTCGACGCGCCGAAGTGGCTCGGGGCCGAGGTGTTCGTGGGGAGCAGACCAAGCGCGTGCCGGGCCTGCGGAGGGGCGGCTGCGGCGCCCCCGGCGCCCATCAGGAGGATCAAGCTTGCTGTGAGTAGATAGGCGATTCGCTGTCTCATCTCGGGGCCTTTCGGTGGCGACTGAGTCCACCGCCATCGTCCGCGCCCCACCTACCGCCGCCCAGTCCCCCTGGGGTGACACCTGCGCAACCTCCCGGCTGCCGTCTGACCAACTGGCGAGGCCCCGCCGGGGCGGGGCCTCTGGGTGCGCGAGGGGGTGCGCGCTGGCCGAAGCCGCCCACCTCGTTGCTCTGCGCTGGTTCGCCGTGGCGCCCCTTGGGGGTCTGAGGGTCCAGTTCCTAGGGTTCGGTCGGTGCCCTTCTAGTCACTGGTGGCGCCGGCGGTTTCGCTTTGGTGTTCCGTCTGCGATGCACCGCCATCTTCCGGCGCGGAGGACTCGTCGCCAAGGCACCCTAGGTGTGAACATCCGCCACCTCCGGTCACACTTGGCCTGTGAGCGACGAGCGCATCGAGCAGGCCCGCCAGGCGATCCTGGACGTCGGCGTCGGCGAGGAGTGGCTGGCGGCGGTCGAGGGCGACTGGCCGCCGGCCCTGGCCGGAATCCAGATGGCCACGTTCGAGGCCTATCGCACCGGCGACGTCGACTGGATCCTCGACCACGTCAGCGAGGATGTCGAGATCGTCCAGCCGCCCGAGTTCCCAGACCCCCGCACCTACCGCGGCCGCGAGGGGATGCTCGAGTGCCTGCTCGACTGGCCGCGCGAGTGGGAGCGCTTCCGCGTGGAGCCGCGGCGCATCTTCGCGGCGAGCGACGAGCACATCGTGACCGTGGCCATGCACCGAGGGCGGGCGCGGCAGATCGACATCGAGGTGGAGGCGGAGATCGTCTGGCTCACTCAGTGGCACGACGGCCTGCTCACGCGCTGGGACATGTTCATGTCGGTCGACGACGCGCTGGCGGCGGCTCAGAGCTACTCCGCCTCCGGGTAGGTGTTCAAACGAGCATGAGGCGTTGCGCGACAGCCCTCGCGATCGCGGCGCTGGCCGGCGTCACGGCCTGCGGCGGCGGTTCCAAGCAACACGCCGTCAGCGCGGCGGCCCCCCCGCCCGTGGCGCAGGCCACGACCACGACCAACCCGGCGGCGATCCTGCCCCACGCGACGAAGCCCAAGGGCCACCGCTCGAAGCCGGCCGCTGGCTCGAGCACCGCGCCGCTGCGTGTCAGCGCCCCCTACACCTGCAACGGCAAGCCGCTGCGGGCGATCGCCGCGGACGGGCCGGTGAAGGTGCAGCCCGCGATCGTCAAGCCGGGGCAGTCGTTCACGGTGACCGTGACCGAGCCCGGCGCGAGGGTGGCCGACGTCACGCTCGCCGGGGTCGCTGCCCAGCCGATCCTCGTGAAGGGCGCCGTGCGCAGCGGCGCGCTCGAGGCGAAGATCCGCATGCCGACCTACGCGAGCTGCGGCAACAAGCTGCTGGAGATCGAGGGCGACATCAGCGCCGAGGCCTACGTCGGCGTGGGCAAACCCGGCTAGACGGCCGGCACCGCCTCGGCAGCGAACAGGTACTGGTTCATCTCCACGAGGCCGGCGATGTCGTGCACGTCGTCGTCGAGGTGGGGGACCAGGATCGGCGGCCTGCCGCCACGCAGCTCGCGGGTGAGGCGCTTCACGTTCTCCCGGTCGCGGGTAGCGAGCGCCTGGTAGTCGTCCAGGTTGCTCGCGACCTTGTGACCCAGCTCGTCGCCGAGCAGCTCCGCGAGCTCGCGCTCTTCGGGCTCCTCGCCCTCCACGGCGAGCGTGTTCATGCGGTTCACCACCACGCCGCCGAATGGCATCTTCCACTCGCGCAGGCGCCGGTGGAAGAAGATCGCCTCGTCGATCGCGGCCCGGCGCGGCGAGGTGACGAGCAGGAAGGTGGTGCGGCGGTCGCCCAGCAGCTCGTGGACGCTGGCGGCACGGTCGCGGAAGCCCTCGGCCATGTCGCCGAAGCTCTGGAAGAACTCGGACAGGTCCTGGAGCAGGTCGACGCCGGTGATCCGCTTGAGCACGCCGAAGAGCATCCCGGTGCCGCGCCCGAACACCTTGAGGCCGAGCCGGCCCGGGCGCATGAAGAGCTGGAGCGAGCGCGAGTCCACGAAGCGCGACAGCCGCTCGGGAGCGTCGAGGAAGTCGAGCGCGTTGCGGGTGGGCGGCGTGTCGAGCACGAGCAGGTCGTAGCGCTCCTCCTGGTGCAGCTCGTAGAGCTTCTCCATCGCCATGTACTCCTGCGAGCCGGCCACGGCGTTCGAGAGCTCCTGGTAGATGCGGTTCGAGAGGACCGCGTCGCGCGTGCGCTCGTCGGCGGCGTGGCGCTCGATCAGCTCGTCGAAGGTGCGCTTGGGGTCGAGCATCATCGCCCACAGCTCGCCGCGCATCTCGAGCCCCTGCTCGGCGAAGCGCTCCGGGTCGACCTGGCGCTCCTCGTTGCCGAGCTCCGGCAGGCCGAGCGAGTTGGCGAGGCGCTTGGCCGGGTCGATCGTCAGCACGGCCACCTTGAGCCCGAGCGACGCCATGCCCATCGCCACCGCGGCGGAGGTGGTGGTCTTGCCCACTCCGCCCGCGCCCGCGCAGATGCAGATCTGCTTCTTCTCGAGCAGCCGCTCGACGCTCACAACGCGCCCTCCAGCTCTTCGCTCAGCTGCTCGAACGAGCCGAGGTCGAGCTCCGGCTCGAACAGGAACGGCAGCAACACAGGCGGCCGCCGCAGCGCCTCGGTGAGGCGCGACAGCTCCGCCCGCTGGGTCTGGGCGCGGTGGTGCTCGAACAGGGCGGCGCGCAGCGCGGCGCGGACGCCGGGCGAGCCGTTCGAGTCGGCCGCCTGCTCGATGCGGTCCGCCTCGCCGTCGGTGAAGCGCGTCGGATAGAGGGCGTTGACCACCACGGCGTCGAGCTTCATGCCCATCTCCCGGCGCAGCTCCCGCTGGAAGTCGAGCGTCTCGTTGACCGGCATCTCCTCGGGCAGGGCGACCGTGACCACGCCGGTGAGCTTCTGGTCGGTGATGAAGTCGTCGATGCGGTCGGCCTGGCGGCGGATCGGCCCGACGCGCGCGGCGTCGCGGAAGGTGGCCGGCGTGCGCAGGATGCCGAGGCCGTGGCCCGTGGACGGAGCGTCCACGATCACGAGGTCATACGGCGTATTCTTCGGGTTGCGCCGCTCGAGCTGGGCCAGCTCCCAGATCTTCCCGATCGTCACCAGCTCGCGCATGCCCGGCGTGGCGGCCGCGAAGTACTGGAAGAAGCGGTTGTCGAACAGCACGGAGTACAGGGGAGCCGGCTTGACCTGCGTGCGCAGGTACTCCTCCATCGAGCGCTGCGGGTCGATCGAGATCGCGAACAGGCCCGGCGCCAGCTCGGTCTCGCTGTAGCCCACGCCCTCGCGCCGGAACACCTGCGACATCCGCTCCTGATGCGCGACCTCGCAGACGATCGTCCGCCGGCCCGCGCGCGCGGCGGCGAGGCCGAGGGCGGCGGCCACGGTCGTCTTGCCGACGCCGCCCTTTCCGGTTACGAAGACCAGCCGCTTGTCGAAGATGCCCGGCATCCGGC
This sequence comes from uncultured Thermoleophilaceae bacterium, assembly GCA_963848495.1. Taxonomy (GTDB): domain Bacteria; phylum Actinomycetota; class Thermoleophilia; order Solirubrobacterales; family Thermoleophilaceae; genus JAICJR01. Next base: position 1,596,437 of record CAWKDV010000004.1, on the reverse strand, counting down.
GGCCCGCAACAGTAGCGAGCAGAAGGAATCGCTCCCGCCCGTACGAATACGCACTGCGATGGGTCTCTTTGACCGCAAACCCGGCGCTGTTCCCGCAGAGCAGCCAGAGAGATCGGAGTCCGCAGTGACGCCCGAACCCCCCAAGGCCAAGGTAATCGCATTCGCCAATCAGAAGGGCGGCGTGGCAAAGACCACCACGACCCTGAACCTGGCGGCCGCCTTCGCCGAGAAGGGCCATCGCGTGCTGTGCGTGGACATGGATCCTCAGGGGAACCTGACCATGAGCCAGGGGATCGACCCCGACTCGCTCGAGGTGTCGATGTACGACGTGCTCGTGCACGGAACGTCGATCCGCGAGGTGATCCGCCGGCGCGAGGTCGACGTGGCCTGCGCCTCGATCGACCTGGCCGGCGCCGAGATCGCGATGTCGACCCAGATCGGCCGCGAGCGCTCGCTCGAGAAGGCGCTGAAGCCGATCCTGAGCGACTACGACTTCATCTGCATCGACACTCCGCCGAGCCTCGGACTGCTCACGATCAACGCCCTGACAGCGGCAAACAAGGTGATCGTCCCCGTGCAGTGCGAGTATCTGTCGATGCGCGGGCTGATACAGCTTCAGAACACGCTGTCCATGATCAGGGAGAACCTCAACCCGGACGTGGAGATCGAGGGCATCCTTCCGACCCTCGTGGACACCCGCACCGTCCACGCCAAGGAGGCCATCGAGATCCTCGAGGAGAACTTCGGCGACCGCGTCTTCGCCTCGCGCATCAACAAGACCGTCCGTTTCGCCGAGGCGCCCGTGAAGGGCATGTCAGTCTTGAAATACGACCCGGACGGGAAGGCGGCGTTCGCCTACCGCCAGCTGGCGAAGGAGGTCCTCGAGAATGGCCGGTAACAGCAAGCGGGCGAGTATGCGTGAGGGGCCGCTTGCGGCGCTGTTCCGGAAGACCGAGGAAGAGGGCCTGCACGGAGAGGGCGCGCCCGCGCCCGAGCAGCAGGCACCGAGCACCGAGCACCGGGACCACGTCGCCGAGGAGCTTCGGCCGTCGCCGCGCGTCGAGGAAGAGCCTCCGCCGCGTCACATCCCGACGCCCGAGGAGCGGCTGCGCAACGTCTTCTCCTCGGACATCCCGGAGAACATCCTCGACCGGCCCGGTCACTCCACGCGCTATGCGATGGACCCGACTCCGACGCCGGATCCCATGCGCGGCCCGGTCCTCAAGGTCGTCGGCGTCGGCGGTGGCGGCGTCAACGCGGTCAACCGCATGATCGAGGCGGGCGTCGCGGGCGTCGACTTCATTGCCGTCAACACCGACGTGCAGTCGCTCGAGCAGTCGAGCGCGGACACGATCGTGCACATCGGCGCCGACGTCACGCGCGGGCTCGGCTCGGGGTCGAACCCGGAGCTCGGCCGCAAGGCCGCCCTCGAGGATTACGACTACCTCAAGGGCCTGCTCAAGGGCTCGGACATGATCTTCATCGCGGCCGGCGCCGGCGGCGGCACCGGCACGGGCGCGGCGCCTGTGGTGGCGCGCATCTCGCGCGAGGTGGGCGCCCTCACGGTGGGCATCGTCACCAAGCCGTTCTCGTTCGAGGGCACGCGCCGCGGTGAGCAGGCCGTGTCGGGCATCGACGAGCTGGCTCAGGAGGTGGACACGCTCATCGTGATCCCCAACTCGCGCCTGCTCAGCGTGCTCGACAAGCAGACATCGATGGTCGAGGCCTTCCGCGTGGCCGACGACGTCCTGCGCCAGGGCGTGCAGGGCATCTCGGATCTCGTCACGCTGCCCGGCCTGATCAACCTCGACTTCGCCGACGTCCGCACGATCATGTCGAAGGCCGGCACAGCACTGCTCGGCATCGGCATGTCGACCGGCGAGCACAGGGCGCTCGAGGCCGCGCAACACGCGGTCGCCTCGCCCTTGCTCGAGACGTCCGTCGAGGGCGCCCGCTCGATCCTCCTGTCGATCACCGGTGGGCGCGACCTCTCGCTGTGGGAGGTCAACGAGGCGGCCAAGGCGGTGTCGGAGGCGGCCCACCCGGACGCGAACATCATCTTCGGCGCGATGATCGACGAGAAGGTGTCCGATCAGGTGTGGGTCACCGTCGTCGCCACCGGCTACGGCGACCGGCCCGTCCGCCGCTCCCGCCCGAGTGCCGAGCGCACGGGCGAGAGGGAGCAGCGCGACGACGTGCGGATCGCCGACCGCGAGCCGCGGGTCACGCGGACGCGGGAGACGTCGCTGACCGACCTCGACGTGCCCGAGTTCATCCCGCGGGCCTGACGATGGTCCTCGCCAGCGCCCTTGTCACGGTCCTGATCGTGGTGGGCGTGATCGTGGTGATCCTCGTGATCTTCCTGGCGCTCGGCCCGCTGAGCCGCACGGAGCAGATGCGCGACGACCTCGATGCGCCCGCCGAGCTCGGCCGCGAAATCCCGGAGGCTGAACGCGAGGAGGCCTTCGAGGACGAGGGACCGGGGATCGTCGATGAGGGCCGGTTGGATCGAGAGAACGAGTGACCGCTGCACCGCTGACCGCTGACCGCGGAAAGCCAATCAGCCGTCAGCCGTCAGTGGTCAGCGGTCACCTTCTCCGCTGCGATACGGCGAGCACGTTCTTGAGAAGCCCACTGAGCTTCGGTGCACCAAACCCAGTGACGTAATCCCAGCCCGTTTGCGCCGGGTTCAGCCCGTTCGTTCCCGCGGTGATGTCGTAGAAGGACTGCGCGTAGCGGGCCGGGTCCTTGCCGATCGCGTAGATCGCCGGGTTGGCGAAGCCCACGCCGCGGCCGCCGGGCGTGGCGCCGACGACGCGCGCCCACATGCCGGCCCACAGCGGCGATGACAGGCTCGTGCCGCCGCCCTCGGAGTCCTGGCCGCCGGCGACGATCGTGTAGCCGTTGCTGATCACGTCGCCCGAGATGGCGGCCACGTCGGGCACGCCGCGGCAGAGCTGGCCGGTGCTGACGCAGGGGCGGTTCAGATTCGCCACGCCCTGCTGCCAGCTCGGCGCCGCGATGAACGGGCTGGCGTTTCCGCCCGAGTGCGTCCAGGCGTACTCGAAGGTGCGCTGGGCCGGGTTGCCGCCGTCCGAGTAGAGCACGGTGCCGCCGACGCCGACCGCGTACGGACTGTCCGCCGGGTCCTCGGTGAGCGGCACGACGTAGTTGCCCACGCCGTTGGTGCCGGGGTAGACGATTGTGCAGGACGAGCCCGAGTCGCCCGAGGAGGCGAACAGCGTGCGGCCCTCCATCGCGGCCTGGCGCAGGATCTGGGTCTGGGCCGGCTCGGACGAGTTGGACAGGCCCTGGCTGACCGGCAGCGCGCTCGGGTTCTCGTTGCCGTTCACCGGGTCGAGCGCCGAGTTGTTCAGCACCGGCCCCGCCGGCGTGACCTCGCACTCGCCGAGCGAGGCGTTCATGATCGGCGGCCCATTGCGGTCGTTCACCCAGGTGGCGGTGCTGGCCACGAGGTCCGTGTCCGCGAGCGTGGGCGCGAAGTAGAGGACCTCCCTGGTGATCCCGGGCGCCATCCCGTGGATCGCCTGCATGTCGATGTTCCACTCCTCGTTGCCGCTCGTGTCGGAGAAGTCGCCCGTCCGCGGCGTGTGCACGACGTCGACGGGCACCTGCGGCAGCCCGTTCTCCTTGTCGAACTGGTGGAGGTCCTTGATCACGCTGTCGGTGGCGCCGTTGCCGAGGATGGCCACCGACACGCCCCTGCCGGTCTGGCTCGCCGGCTGCTGGTAGATCGACCAGAGGTCCTTCGGGCTCTGGGCGCCGATGTTCGGCGCGCCGGAGGCGGCCGTGATGCGGCCCTCCGAGAGCGTGGTGTGGAAGCGCTGGTAGGTGTTGAGGCCGAGGATCTGCAGCACGTGCAGCCCGGCCGGCGCCTGCGGTGCGCGGTCGCCCGCGAGGAACGACACGCCGCCGTAGCTGTAGCGGCCGATCTGCGTGTGCGTGAGGGCCTCGACCTCGGCCACGGTCCCCGTGGCGAGGTAGTAGTCGCGGGCCCCCGACACGTAGTCGAGCGTCAGGCCGTTCGACTTGAGCCAGGAGCGCACGGCCGCCGAGCTCGACTTCGAGATGCCGAACTTCTGCGCGTACTGCGCCGGCGTCAGGAAGGCGTGGAACTTCGCGCTCGAGGGGTTGTAGAGGCGGCGCACGGCGGCGTCCTCGGCGCTCGCGTGCGGGTGCGCGATCACGACGCCGATGCGCATCGGCTCAGAGGACGGCGCGTCGCCCTGCGGCGTGGCCTTGCCGAGCGCCGGCAGCACGTTGCCCGGCAGCGCCTGCGCGCCGCTCTGCACGTGCGGCGACGGGACGACTGCCACGGGCACTGGCAGGTGGACCGGGATTTGCAGCGATCGCCTTGCGGCGAGCGCCGGGGCGGCGGCGATCGTCACCACGCCGCAGCACACGAGCAGCCACACAAACCTACGCATCATGCGTAACCCCCGCTGGTTCCGTTTTTCACGAGGAGGCGCCTCCCGGGCATCTCCCAAGCTGGGAAGCAGGGTACCGAGCCACCAGACGGGTACGCGCCGATTAGCATCGCGGGCATGCGTGGCGTGGTGGCGGCCGGACACCCGATGACCGCCGAGGCGGGCGCCCGGATCCTGCGCGAGGGCGGCAACGCCGTGGACGCCGCCGTGGGCGCCGTGCTGATGTCGTTCGTGGCGGAGTCGCCGCTCACCGGGCCGGGCGCCGGCGGCTTCATGCTCGTCCACACGGCGGGAGGTGAGGACCACCTGCTCGACTTCTTCGTGGCCGCTCCCGGTAAGGGGCTCGACCGCCTGGAGCCGGCCGCGCTCAACCCGATCAAGGTGTGGTGGCACGACGACGCCTTCCAGGTCTTCAACATCGGCCCGTCGTCGTGCGGGGTCTACGGCACGCCGCTCGGCCTCTGCGAGGCGCTCGATCGCTTCGGATCCGTGCCGCTGTCCGAGCTCGTCGGCGGCCCGGCGCGCCGCCGCGCGCCAGGGCGTCGAGGTGAACCGGCAGCAGGAGTACCTGTTCAAGATCCTCCACCCGATCATGGCCGCCGAGCCCGAGGGGCGGGCGATCTACGAGCGCGACGGCGGTCCGCTCAGGGCGGGCGACGTGGTGCGGCTGCCCGAGGTCGGCGACCTGCTCGATCGCCTCGGCGACGAGGGGCCGGCCTTCCTCTACAGCGGTGATGTCGCCGCTGCCGTGAGCGACTGGGTGCTCGATCGCGGCGGGCTGATCACGCGCGAGGACCTCGCCGGCTACGGCGTGATCGAGCGCGAGCCGGCCCGCGCCCGCTATCGCGGCCGCGACGTGATCACGAACCCGCCGCCGTCATCGGGCGGCATCCTGATCGCCTACGCGCTCGACCTGCTGGAGCGGGTCGAGCGGCCAGGCGACCTGCGCGCGCTGGTGGAGGTGATGGACCAGGTGAACCGGGCGCGCACCGAGGACTTCGTGCTCGGCCTGCACTCCGAGGGCTACCTCGAGCGCTTCCTCGCCAAGGAGGCGCTCGAGTCGGCGGCGGGCGAGCTGCACTCGCGGCTCGGCTCGACCACGCACATCGCGGTGTTGGACGCGGACGGCGCCTGCGCCAGCGTGACCTGCTCGAACGGCTCCTGCTCGGGCGTGTTCGTGCCCGGCACCGGGATGCACCTCAACAACATGCTGGGCGAGCAGGACCTGAACCCGCAGGGCTACCACCGCCACACGCCGGGCCTGCGGATCCCGAGCATGATGGCCCCCACGGTGGTGCTCCACGACGGCGTGCCGGAGGTGGCGCTGGGGTCCGCCGGCTCCAACCGCATCCGCTCGGCGATCCTCCAGACGCTGCTGAACGTGGTGGACGGCGGCATGCCGGCGCAGGAGGCGGTCGAGCGCCCCCGCGTGCACTTCGAGGCCGATCTGGTGGACGCCGAGCCGGGGGTCGACCCGGCCGCGCTCGAGTCGCTCGAGCGCGACGGCTGGCAGGTCGAGCGCTGGCACGAGCGCAACCTCTATTTCGGCGGCGTGCAGGCAGTGGCGCGCGATCCTGGCACCGGCGCGCTTTCCGGCGGCGGCGACCCCCGTCGGGGCGGCGTGGCAGTACTCGTTTAGTACTCTGCAGTTGCCGCAAATTGCGGGCGTCCCACCGTCCTGAGGGGTGTTCGCAACAGCGGAATTACGGAAGACTTTTCGCGGCTTTTCGGCCCCGAAGCAAGCACCCCGTTGGGAGGGGGGAGTATGCGCACAAGGCTCCGTCCATTGGACGGCTCGTTCCTGCGGGTCGAGACGCCCAATGCCCACATGCACGTCGGCTGGAGCGCCATCTGCAGCCCACACCCGGACCGCCCCCGCCCCAGCGCCGAGGCGCTCGCGGAGAGCATCGGCTCGCGCCTGCACCTGGCGCCGCGCTTCCGGCAGCGCCTGGCGTTCCCGCCCCCGCCGTTCAGCGAGCCGTTCTGGGTCGACCACGGCGACTTCGAGATCGCCCAGCACGTGGCCGCGCTGACCGACCCGCGCGAGCCGGTCAGCCTAGCCAGCTTCCACGCGCTGACCGACGCGGCGCTGTCCACGCCGCTCGACCGCAAGCGCCCGCTCTGGCAGGTGCTGCTCGTGCCGCGGCTCGAGGACGGACGCGTGGGCATGGTCGCCAAGCTCCACCACGCGATGGTGGACGGCCTCGCGGCCGTGGACATCGCCCTGCTGCTGTTCGACGCCAGCCCGGATGAGCCCGAGGCGCTGCCGTGCGCCGCGTGGAGCCCGGACCCCTCACCGGGGCGCATCGAACTGGCGCTCGACGCCGCGCTGCACAGCACGGGCGACGTGCTGAAGATCGCGCGGGGCGCGGCGCAGCTCGCGCTGTCGCCGCGGCGGCAGGCCACCAAGGTCGCCGACACCGTGCGACGCGTGTCCGCCGTGGTGCGCGAGGACATCCTCACCGTGGCGCCCGAGTCGGCGGTGAACGTGCCGATCGGGCCGCGGCGCACACTGGTGCGCCACACCGCCGACATGGCCGACATCAGGCGTGCCAAGGAGCGGCCGCTGGTGGCCGGCCCGGGGGATGGCCGGCGTGTGACCGTGAACGACGTCTATCTCGCCGCCTTGGCGGGAGCGCTGCGGTCGCTCGCGCTGGCGCGCGGGGAGTCCCCGCAGCCGCTCAAGGTGATGGTGCCCGTGAGTGTCCGGCGTGAGGACGAGCACGACGGCAGCGGCGGCAACCGGATCGCGTTCTGCTTCGTGGAGCTGCCCCTGGACGCGGCCACGCCTCAGGCCCGTCTGCGGCGCGTGCACCAGGCCACGAGCGCCTTCAAGACCTCGCACCGCTCGGACGGCAGCAACATCGTGCTCACCGCGCTCGGCGTCATGCCGCCGCCCATCAAGAACGTGGCGGCCCGCCTGGCCGCCAGCCCGCGCACCTACAACGTCACGATCTCGAACATCCCCGGACCGAGCGAGCCGATCTACATGCTGGGCGCGCGGGTGGAGGAGGCGTTCCCGCTGGTGCCGCTGTCGGAGGACCACGCGCTGTCGGTGGGCATCTTCGGCTACCTGGACCGCGCGCACTTCGGGTTCTACGCCGACCCTGGTGCGCTGCCCGACGTGCGGGACCTGCCCGCCGCCGTGGACGCCGAGATCAGGGCGCTGGCCGGCACGCGCAGGCGGCGGCGCGTGGCGGTGGTGAACGGCTCCGGCCGGCGCGAGCCGGCCACGGTCACGCCCCTGCGCTGAGGGGCGCCTTCCGCAGCACGAACTCGAGCCAGCCCTCGCGCTCGCGCGCCTCGTAGGCGTGGCCCTCGTCGGCCGCCCAGGCGGCCAGGTCGATCGGCGCCTCGCGGTCTGTGGCGAGCACGAGGAGCGTCTCGCCGGGCCCGAGCTCCGCCATCCGGCGCTTGGCCATCGTGAGCGGCAGCGGGCAGGCGAGACCCCGGGCGTCCACGGTCGTCACAATCGGGATTGTGACCGGCCCCACCTACTCGCTCGCCGCCGTGATCGAGACCCCGGACCTCGAGCGCTTCTACTCGGGCGTGTCGGTGCTCGTCTCGACGGCCGCCGACGGCGAGCAGTGCCTCGCGCTGGCCTCGTTCGGCGGCCTGGCGACCTTCCTCGACGAGGACCTCTTCAGGCGCGCTCAGCAGCCGGACCTGTCCCCGTCGCTGTCCTGGGCGGGGCGGGACACGTTCGCACGCTCGCTGCTCGAGCTGCGCGACACGGCCCTCGAGATGGATGCGCTCACGATCTACGCCTGCGCCGCCTCGGTGGAGTCGATGAGCATCACCGTCGGGTCGCTCGGCGACCAGCTTGCGGGCGTGATGTCCACGCCCCGCTTCCTGCGCGAGTCCGGCGGCGCGCCGCTCTTGTTCGTATGAGGTGGCCGCTGCTCGCGTGCGCAGCCGTCTGCTGCGCGCTCTCGGCCTGCGGCGGCGGCGCCGGCGACCTGATGGGCATTCAGGTTTCGGGCGGCCCGGTGAAGCGCGTAGAGCGCATCCACGTGACCGACGACGGCCGGGGCGGCTGCAACAACGGCAAGCTCAGCCAGCTCTCAAGCTCCACCGTGCTCCAGGCGCGCAACGTGGTGCGTGACGCCACGCCGCTGATCGAGGCGGGGGCCAGCTTTCCGGCAGCGGCGGCAGGCCGCCGCACTTTCGAGCTGCTCACCAAGGACGGGAACATCGACTGGGGCGAGGGCGCCGCGGGCCTGCCCGCGGTGCTGCCACAGGCCGAGCTGCTGGCAGTGCAGCTCGAGCCGCTCTGCCGCTAGAAGCGGACCTTGCCGTTGCTGCGGGCGCGCTCGCCCGCCCGCTCGGCCATGTCGAGGCGCTTCATCGTCGCCACGAACAGCTCGCCGATCATGCGCAGGCGCTCGTTCTCGGAGCGCGCCTCGAGCAGGGCCTGCTTCTCGCCGAGGGCGAACTCCACCGTGGCCGCCATGCCGTATGCGTCGAGCCGGGACAGCTCCTCGGCGTCGGGACGCGCGTCGGTGGCGCGCTCCACCAGCTCGGCGTAGCGCTCGCGGGCCTCGGCGGCCAGCTCCTGGTCGGGCGCGGCGCCGCCGTCGTCGTCCAGCAGCTCGATGTCGCCGGCCGGGTAGGGCAGGTCCTCGATCCGCCGCAGTAGGCGGAACGGCGCCGAGCCGCGCACGAGGATGTTCATCCGCCCGTCGTCCATCAGCTCGAGCAGCTGCGCGATCTCGGCGGTGCAGCCGATCTCCTTCAGCCCGTCGTCCGAGAGCCAGACGATGCCGAAGTCGCGCTCCTCCTCGATGCACTCGCCGATCATCGTCTTGTAGCGCTCCTCGAAGATGTGCAGCGGCACCACCTCCTCGGGCAGCAGCACGATCCCGAGGGGGAAGAGCGGAAAGCTGTCGATGGCCTGGCCCACGTGCCGCTTAGGCTACCCCCATGTCGCTGCGCCAAGCCCTGCAGGGAGTGGAGCCCTACCGGCCCCAGCGCCCGATGCGCGAGATCCAGGCCGAGCTCGGGCTGGAGCGGATCGTGAAGCTGTCCTCGAACGAGGGCGCGTTCGGGCCGCTCCCCGCCGCCGTGGCGGCCTTCGAGGCGGCTGCCGCCGAGCTCAACCGCTACCCCGACGGCGGCGGCATGCGGCTGCGCGAGGAGCTGGCGGGCCGCCACGGCGTGCCGCTCTCGCAGGTTGTGCTGGGCAACGGTGCCGACGAGCTGATCCGCCTCTGCGCCGTGGCCGCGATCGAGCCCGGCGACCGCGGCGTGCTGCCCTGGCCGTCGTTCCCGAGCTACGCCACCTCGATCGCCTGCTGCGGCGGCGAGGCGGTGCGGGTGCGGCTCGCCGGGCGCTCGATCGACCTCGACGCGCTGCTCGCGGCGGTGGCCTCGGGCGGCGAGCGCAGCAAGATCGTCTACCTCGCCAACCCGAACAACCCGACCGGGGCGCCGCTCGATCCCGCGGCGCTGCGCGAGTTCCTCGAGCTGCTCCCGGACGACGTCCTCTGCGTGATCGACGAGGCCTACGCTGACTACTCCGAGGCCGCTCCCGAGGGCATCGAGCTGGTTCGCTCCGGGCTGCCTCGGCTCGCGGTGCTGCGCACCTTGTCCAAGGTCTACGGCCTCGCGGCGTTGCGGGTGGGCTACGCGATCGCCTCGCCCGAGGTCGCCGACGGCCTCGACCGCGTGCGGCCGATCTTCAACGTCAACCAGCCGGCGCAGGAGGCGGCGCTGGCGTCGCTGCACGAGCGCGAGGCGGTGGTGGGGCGGATCGAGCACGCCCGCCGCGGCCGCCGCACGATCGCCCGGGCGCTGGCCGGCGCCGGGCTCGACCCCGAGCCTTCGCAGGCCAACTTCGTCTACGCGGACGTGCCCGACGAGGACGGCCTCGCTCTGGCAGAGCGCCTGCTGCACGCCGGCGTGATGGTGCGTGCGCTCGACGGGTTCGGCGCACCGCAGGCGATTCGCGTCACCGTGGGCACCGACGAGGAGAACGAGCTCTTCGCCCAGGCGCTCGGCCTGGTCCACGCCGGCTGATCCGCTCACGCCTCCGCTTCGTAGAGCGGTTCATGCGAACTCACGGGGGCTACCCGAACCTGCGGACACCGGCTCGCCTCCCTGTTAACGCTGGTGCCTTCCTGGGACTCTGCAGCGCATGAGGGGGAAGAGGACAATCGGTATCGCAGTTGCCGCCGCAGCCGCCGGCGCCGCCGTGTTCTTCCTCGTCCCCAAGCTCGGCGATCTGCAGGACACCGCCCACCGCGTCAGCTCCGGCAAGCCGGGCTGGCTGCTCCTGGCGGTCGGGCTCGAGGCGCTGTCGTTCGCCGGCTACGTCGGGCTCTTCCGCGCGGTGTTCGTCCGCAGCGGCTCGCGCATCGGCTGGCGCGAGAGCTACGAGATCACGATGGCCGGCCTGGCCGCCACCCGGCTGCTCGCCGCCGGCGGCGCCGGTGGCGTGGCCCTCACCGCCTGGGCGCTCAAGCGCTCCGGTATGGACGGCCGCACCGTGGCCCGCCGCATGACCTCCTTCCTCGTGATCCTCTACGGCGTATACATGGCCGCGCTCGTGGTCTTCGGCCTCGGGCTGCGCGTCGGACTCTTCTCCGGCAGCGCGCCGGCCGGGCTCACGCTTGCGCCCGCCGCGTTCGGCGGCCTGGTCATCGTCCTGGCGCTGGCGCTCTCGCGCCTGCGCGGAGTGACCGGCGTGGCCCGCCCGGACGACTCGCACGCGCTCGTGCGGCGCGCTCGCTGGCTCGCCCACTCGATCGCGGCCGGCGTTCGCGGCGCGCTCGGTCTCGCCAAGTCGCGCGAGCCCGGCCTGCTCGGCGCCTTCGCCTGGTGGGGCTTCGACATCGGCGTGCTGTGGGCGTCCTTCCACGCCTTCGGCGTGGCGCCGCCGTTCGCCGTGATCGTGATGGCCTACTTCGTCGGCACGCTGGCCAACACGCTCCCGCTGCCCGGCGGCATCGGCGGCGTGGACGGCGGCATGATCGGCGCCTTCCTCGCATTCGGCGTGGACCCGGCCACCGCGGTGCTCGCCGTGCTCACCTACCGGGCGATCGCCTTCTGGCTGCCCACGCTGCCGGGCGCCGTGGCCTACTTCCAGCTCCGCCGCACGATGGGCGAGTGGAAGGCCGAGCAGGAGGCCGTGCCCGAGCCGGTCGCCGCTCGCATCGCCGTGGCCTAGCGCCCTAGCGCCGGAACTCGGCCCGCCACATCGGCACCGCCGGCTCCCGCGGGTGCGGCACGCGCTCGATGCGCACGCTCTCGAGCCCGCCGACGGCGAAGGCGTCGAGCTCCGAGCGGCTGAGCGGCCACGGCGGCCCCTCCGGCCGCTGGTCCTCGGGGCGAGCGCCCGAGATCACGAGCAGCGTGCCTCCCGGCGCCGCCAGGCCGGCGACCGCCGCGCTCGCCTCGGGGTGCAGCTCGGGTGGCAGCGCCTGCACCGTGATGCTCTCCATCACGAAGCCGAACGCCTGGCGCCAGTCCGCCGGGAGGTCGAGCAGGTCGGCCGTGCGGTAGTCCACCGCCGACTCGGGGAAGCGGCGCCGGGCGCCGGCGATCGCGCTCGGGGCGATGTCGAAGGCCACGGTCTCGAAGCCCAGGCCGGCCACGAACTCGGCGTCCGCGCCGTAGCCGCAGCCGACCACGAGTGCGCGCCGTCCCTCGCCGCTCATCCCGGCGGCCCAGTCGACGAGCAGCTGGTTGGGCACCTCGCGATCCCAGGGCACCTGCGCCCGGCCCTCGTCCGCGGCCTCGTAGAGGCGCTCGAACCATCCGGTCGGATCGTCGTTCTCGAGTGACTCGCCGGCGAGCCGCCCGGCGTCCGTATCGCTCACGGTGGAAAGAGTTGCATCCCGAGTCGGTAGCTTGTGCTGGGGTCGTGAGTCCGCGGGAACGCACGTTCGCATACGGAACCACCGCCGCCCTTGTGGCGGCCGGTGTTCTCTGCGTCTCTTTCGTTGACGGCGTGGGGGGCCAGGTGATGGGCGCGGTGATCATGGTCCTGGGCGTCGCCGAGGCGGTCCTGCTGTGCTTCTTCGAGGTCGGACTGAGCCGCGAGCGCGAGCGCGCCGAGGCTGAGGAGCGCGAGCGGGCGGCCAGGCCGGCCAGGCCGCTCGACGACGAGGACGACTGGCACGGCGAGATCGGCGCCGGCCGCCGGGCCGAGGAAGCGGGCGTGGGCGCCCGCAGCGGCGACTAGCCGCGCCGGTCCGCGATCGCCGCCGCGAACGCCTGTGGCGCCTCGAGCGGCACGAAGTGCCCCACGCCGTCCACCAGGCGCAGCTTGGCATCGGCGAACCAGTCGTCGAGCGCGTCCGACCAGGCGCGCGGGAAGAGCGGGTCGTGCTCCGGCCAGACCACGGTCGTGCGCACGGCCAGCCGGTCGGCGCGATCGGGCGCCCGCTCGACCGCGGCCCGTGCGATCGTGCCGGCGCCCGCCCTGTACCAGCCGAGCGAGGCCACGAACGCGCCGGGGGCCGAGTAGACCTCGACCAGGTGGTCGAGGTCGCCCTCCGCCGGTGTGTAGTCCGGCCCCGACCAGTGCGACCAGAAGTGGCGCAGGTAGGTGCGAACGGCGTCGGGGCGGCCGTCGATCAGCTCCTCCGCGAGGTCGAGCTGGTGGAAGGTCTGGTACCAGAACTCGCGCAGGACCTCGGGCGCGAACACGCGCTGCCCGGCGCCCGAGACCGGCGGGGCGACGACGATCGAGCGCACCAGGTCCGGACGAGCGCGCGCGAGTGCCTGCGCCACGCGGCTGCCGATGTCGTAGCCCGCCACGACCGGCCGCTCGAGCCCGAGCTCCTCGATCAGGCCGGCCACGCTGCGGGCCTGCGGGTTGCCCGAATAGGTCTCGGCGGGCGGCTCCAGGTGCTTGTCCGACTCGCCGAAGCCGCGCAGGTCGGGCACCACCACGTCCCAGTCAGGTGCGAGCAGCGGCGCCAGCTCGCGGAAGTCCGTGCGGTCCCCCGGCCAGCCGTGCAGCAGCACCACCGGCGGCCCAGATCCGAGCCGGTCGTACGCGAGGCTGAAGCCGTCGACGGGAGCGCTGCGCGGCATCAGACCTCGTACACGGCGCCGCGCCGCGCCAGCTCCACCTCGCCGCCGAACACCGCCCGCGCCCGGCGCAGGTTCTCCTCGTTCTCCTCCGGGAAGGGCATCGTGTGCGTGAGTACGAGCTTTCTCGCGCCGGCGGCGGCGGCGAAGCGGCCCGCCTGCTCGCCCGTCATGTGGCCCTGCCGCTCCAGCCGCTCGTCCTCCTCGACGTAGGTCGACTCGAGCAGCGCGAGGTCCGCGCCGCGCGCGTGCTCCACCAGGTGGTCGCGGTAGGCGGTGTCCGCGCTGTAGAAGAGCGTCGAGCGGCCGTCGCTCACCCGCGGCGCGCAGCCCGGCAGCGCATGCGCCGTGACGGCGAACGTCAGGCGCAGGTCGCCCAGCTCGAGCGTGTCGCTCGCGTCGTACTCGCGCAGGTCGAAGGCCTCGTCGAAGCGATCCGGGCGTGAGCCCACCGCGTCCGCGAGCGAGGCCAGCACCTGCGGCCCGCTGCCCGGCGCCACGTAGAGGGCCGGGCGCTTGGGCTCGCCGAGGCGGGCGCGGACCGCCTCGTCCGCCGTCTCGCCCGACAGCGGCAGCAGGTCGAGCATGTGGTCCATGTGCATGTGCGAGATCACGATCGCGTCGATGCGGCCGAGCAGGTCCCGCTGCCAGGCCTGCTCGAACGCGCCCGGGCCGAAGTCGAGCACGATCAGCGTGGAGTCGCTGCGCACCGCATACGACGGGCAGCCGTTGCCGAGCGGCGCGCCCACGCCCAGGCCGAGCACCTCGAGCTGCATCAGTCGTCCGGCCCGAGCGGCGGGCCGAGGTGCTCCTGACCGTGCGCCGCGAAGATGCGCGCGAGCTCCTCGGGCGTGGGCCTGGGCGTGTCCGGGGGCGGAAGCGTGGCCGCGCCGGCGGGAACGCCGCCCTCGCGCACGAACAGCTCGATCCCCGCGGGCGTGCTCAGCACGAGCACCCGTGCGCCCTCGCTGTCCACGCGGAACGTGTGCGGCACGCCCGCCCGCACCACGGCTGCGCCGCCCTCCTCGAGCTCGAAGCGCTCGTCACCCGCCCTGATCGTCAGCCGGCCCTCGAGCACCACGTAGCTCTCGTCCTGGGGATGCGTGTGCAGCGGCGGCGAGGCCAGGTGGGGGAAGAGGAACTCGATCAGCGCGAAGCGGCCGTCCGAGGCCTCGCCCGCCAGCCTGATCGTGGCCAGCGTTCCCAGGAACCAGAGACGCTCGCCCTCTCCGCTGGCCGACCAGGTGGCGGCGGCCATCGCTCAGGCCGGCTTGTGCGCCGAGATCAGCAGGTTGTAGAAGATCGCCGCCGGCAGGCGCGGCTCCAGCAGCCGCCGGTCGAGCGACTGCAGCACGAGGTAGCCGCGGAAGGCGAACTGGCGCCAGGCCCAGGGCACGTCGTCGGGCTCGGCGGTGGACTCGAGCGTGCGGTTGAGCCAGCCGAACCAGCCCGCCGTGAGCTCCTCGCCGGTGACGCGCACCTGCTGGAAGCCGGAGCGCAGCGCGAACTGCTCGAGCTGCATCGGGGTGAACGCGTGCACGTCCACCGAGCCCTCGAGCTGGTGCTCCTGGTGCTCCTCGGGCGTGGCGTGTCCGTTGCGGCGCTCGCCGGCGCGCATGAGCTGGCGCCAGACGGGGGCCGCGCGAACGCCCGCCCGCTTCGGGTACGACGCGAGCTTGTCGCCGTAGCGGGACGGCTCGCCGCAGAAGGCGATCAGCCCGCCCGGTCGCAGGACGCGCCTGAACTCGGCGAAGGCGGCGTCGAGGTCCGGCAGGTGGTGGAGCACGGCGTGCCCGAACACGAGGTCGAAGGACTCGTCCTCGAAGGGCAGCCGCTCCGCCTCGGCCCGCACGGTCTCGACCTCGAGGCCGAGCTTCCGGGCGCTGCCGTCGAGGGCGTCCAGCATGCCCTGGGAGATGTCCGTGGCCACCGCGTCCTCGATCAGCCCGGCGCGCAGCAGGTTGAGCGTGAAGTAGCCCGTGCCGGCCCCGATCTCGAGCGCGCGCTGCACGCGCCGCGGCTCCTCGCCGATCGCCTTCCGCAGCTTGCCCAGCACCTGACGCAGGGCTTCGGGACCGAAGTCGATGCCCCATTTGGTGTCGTAGTCGCGGGCAGCGACGTCGTGGTAGCGGACGTTGGCGTCCTTGATCTCGTCCGCAGCGGCAACCGGCATGCGGCGCCGGACTATAGCCCGATCGACCATATACTCGCCGCCGTTTTGTCTGCCCTGGCCGAACACGTCCAGCGAGATCAGCCCGATGGCGTGCCGCCGCTTCGGCTCACGGGCGAGCGCACGCTGCCCGATGTTCCGGCCGAGAACTACTGGTTCCGGCGCCATCTGGCGGTCTACGAATGGGTGGCCGAGCGCTGCCAGGGCCTCGACGTCGTCGACATGGCCTGCGGCGAGGGCTACGGCAGCGAGGTGCTGGCCCGCCGCGCCGCGACCGTGACCGGCGTCGACGCCAACCCAGAGGCGTACGAGCACGCGGTGCTCAAGTACTCGCGGCCGGGCGTGAGCTTCGTGCGCAACATGGTCGAGCTCTACTCGGAGTCGTGCGACGCCGTGGTCTTCCTGCAGACGATCGAGCACGTGCAGGACCCGAAGGCGGTGCTCGATGGCTTCCGGCGCATGCTGCGGCCAGGAGGCGTCGCGTACGTGAGCACCCCGAACGTGCTCACGCTCGCGCCCCCCGGCGAAGAGCGCTCCGGCAACCCCTGGCACGTGCGCGAGTACCGCGCGGCGGAGTTCCGCGAGCTCTGCGAGGGGAGCTTCGACTCGGTCGAGCTGCTCGGCCTCTTCCACGCCCGCAAGCTGCGCGTGCACGAGCTGGCGATCAGGGCCGGCTGGGACTCGATCCACCCGCGCCTGGGGCTGACGAAGCCGTTCTACGCGCGCTTCGTGCCTGCGATCTCCGCGAATGACTTCGTGTTGCGCGAGAGCGACCTGGATCGGGCGCTGGACTTCCTCGCCATTTGCAGATGAGCCGCGACCGCGGAGCGCTCGCGCTGGTGCTCCACTCCCACATGCCGTACGTGGAGGGGTTCGGCACGTGGCCGTTCGGCGAGGAGTGGCTGTTCGAGGCGATCGCCAGCGTCTATTTGCCGCTGCTCGACGTGCTGCACGGCCAGCCGGTCACGGTCGGCCTCACGCCGGTGCTGTGCGACCAGCTCGACGCCGGCATCGAGGAGCGCTTCCTCGCCTTCCTGCGCGACTTCCGCGCACCCATCCACGAGATGGACGCCGAGGGCGCGGGTCCCGAGCTGGCGGCGGAGCTTCAGCGGGCGGCCGGGGACTACACGCGCGCCGAGCGCTCCTTCGAGGCGATCGGCGGCGACCTGCTCCGCGCCTTCCGCGCCCTCGACGGTGTGGAGCTGTGGACGAGCACCGCCACGCACGCGCTGCTGCCGCTCCTGGCCAGCGACCCCGGCCGGAGCCTCCAGATCGCCGCCGGCGTGGCCTCGCACGAGCGCCGCTTTGGCGATTTCACCGGCGGCTTCTGGCTGCCCGAGTGCGCCTACGAGCCCGGGCTCGAGCGCGATCTGGGCGAATACGGCGCCCGCTGCTTCTGCGTCGACCAGACCGACGCGCTCGGCCTCGGTTCGCTCGACCATCTGAGCCCGATCGCCACCGAGGCCGGGCCGCTTGCCGTGCCGATCGACTGGCAGACGATCGAGCTCGTCTGGGGCCCTGACGGCTACCCGTCGCATGCGAGCTACCGCGACTACCACCGGCGCACGCCGCACGACCTGAGGCCGTGGAGCAACCACGGCGGCGCCTACGACCACGCGGCGGCGCTCGCGCTCGCGCGCGAGCACGCCGGCGACTTCCTGCGGCGCGTCGGCGAGCGCCTCGATGTCCACGCGGCCGAGCGCGGCGGCCCCGGGCTCGTCTGCTGCGCGCTCGACACCGAGCTGATCGGCCACTGGTGGTACGAGGGGCCGGCATTTCTCGCCGCGGTGCTGGAGCAGGCGCCGGCCGCCGGCGTCGACCTCGTCACGCTGCCCGCCGGGCTCGATGGCTTCGAGCCGGCCGAGCGTCCGCTCGCCGCCTCCACCTGGGGCAAGCCTAAGGACCTCAGCACGTGGGACTCGCCCGCGGTGGCGGAGCTCGTGTTCGCCGCGCGCTCCGCCGAGCTGCGTACGCTGGCGGCGGCCGCCGGCGGCGGCTCAGGCCCCGCGCTCGAGCGGGCGGCGCGCGAGCTCATGGCGATCCAGTCGAGCGACTGGGCGTTCATCGTCAGCCGCGAGCTGGCCGGCGACTACCCGCGCGAGCGCGTTCGGGGCCACCTGGAGGAGCTCGACGCGGCCTTGGCCGCGCTCGACGGGCGTGGGCCGGCGCCCGAGGCGGCGCTGCGCAACCTGGCGCCCGAGCTCGACCTGTCGCCGCTAGTCGCACCCTGACCGCAGTCCGCAGTCCGCAGTCCGCAGTCCGCAGTCCGCAGTCCGCAGTCCGCAGTCCGCAGTCCGCAGTCCGCAATCCGCAGTCCTACCCCCACCGCATCCTGCGCGGCGCGCGGCGCATGCGGATGATCTTCGCGGGCACGCCGGCCACCACGGCGTTGGCCGGCACGTTCTTCGTCACCACTGCGCTGGTTCCGATGATCGCGTTGTCGCCGACGGTCACGCCGCGCAGGACGCAGGCGCCGTAGCCGATCCAGACGTTGTTGCCGATGCGCGTGTCGCGCTTGTAGATGCCCTGGTGGCGGATCGGGCGCTCGACCTCCACGACGCCGTGGTCGAAGTCGATCAGCATCACGCGGTCGGCGATCACGCACTCGCGGCCGATCGAGATGTTCTGGTAGGCCGAGATCGTGCACTCCTGGCCCATCACGGTCTTGGCGCCGATCGAGACGACCCCCTCGTGGCAGCGGATCTTCGTGCCGTGCCCGACCCAGGACCAGCGGCCGAGCTCGACGCGCGCGGTCTTGCCGATCTCGAGCGTCACCCGCGGGCAGATGAAGCAGAGCCCGTCGAGCTTCAGGCGACGGCCGTAGCGGGTGAGGTAGCGCCGCCGCAGCAGGCGCACGATCAGCCGCGCGTAGCCGAACGTGAACATGTGGTTGCGGCGCATGAAGCGCAGCAGGACGAGCGGGCCGCCGTGGCGAGGCGCCGGGCCTCGGCGTACCGCGGGGGGTACCTCAGTCGGGGGCGGACCCCTCAGCTCGGTGGCGGTGAGAGCTTCCAACGAGGCGCTGATGATATGCCGGGAGCCTTGCACGAGACGCCTCTGGCGATCACCATTCGCGCATGGAGACGACGGGTCCGGAGGCCGAACGGCGAGTGTCGGACGCGGAGCGGGCTGCCGTCGCCGGGCGGCTGCGGCGCTCGTACGGCGAGGGGTATCTCAGTCTGGAGACGTTCTCGGGCCGGCTCGAGCGCGCCGTTGCCGCGAAGACAGTCGGCGAGCTGCGGCGTCTGGTGGCTGACCTGCCGTTCGTCGAGGGCCTGCGCGAGCGGGTACGGCGGGCGCTGGCGCGGCTCGCGCCGCGATCGCCCGCGCTGCCGCTGTCACTTCCCGAGCGCGTGTCGGGAGAGCGCTTCCTGATCGGCCGCAGCGGCTCCTGCGACCTGGTGCTCGGCGACATGACGGTGTCGCGCCGGCACGCCGAGCTGTCGCGCACGACGGTCGGCTGGCTCCTGTCCGACCTCGGCTCGACCAACGGCACGCGGGTGAACGGCTGGCGCGTGAGCGAGGTGCGGATCAGGCCCGGCGACCGCGTCGAGATCGGCTCCGTGCGGATGCGCGTAACCAGCTAACGGGGTTCGCTGGTATAACAGCGGCCGTGGCCGCAGCGGAGATCCACCCGCTCACGCCCGCTCGCTGGGACGACCTGGTGGCGCTGTTCGGCGAGCGCGGCGGCTCAGACGGCTGCTGGTGCATGTTCTGGCGGCTCGGCTCGGCCGAGTACAACGCCGGCCGCTACGAGGGCAACCGGCGAGCCTTCAGGCGGCTGGTGGGGGAGAGTGCGCGGCCGCCGGGGCTGCTGGCCTACCTGGACGGCGAGCCGGCGGGCTGGTGCGCGCTCGGCCCGCGCGACGACTACGGCCGCCTCCAGCGCTCGCGCGTGCTCGGCCCGCTCGACAAGCGACCGGTCTGGTCGGTCGTCTGCTTCTACATCGACCGACACCGGCGCGGGAGCGGGCTGGCCCGCGAGCGGCTCGCCGCCGCCACGGAGTTCGCCCGCTCGCACGGCGCCGAGACGCTCGAGGGCTATCCGCTCGATCCGGCGCACCGGCGACCGAGCTCGAGCGAGGCCTACACCGGCGTCGTGTCGCTGTTCCGCGACGCGGGCTTCCACGAGGTGGCGCGCCGCGGCAGGACGGCTCGACCCGTGTACCGGCTCGAGCTCGCCTAGCCGGGAACTACCTAGCCGAGCGCTTCCTCGAAGCCCTGGCGCCAGCTCGGATAGCGCAGGCCGAGGCCCAGGTCGCGCTTGGCCTTCTCGTTGCTGAGACCCTCGGAGCTGGTCATGAACTGCACGCCGTACTGGCCGCCGAACATCAGCCCCAGCCAGACCGGGAGGTGGCGCGGCGACGGCGCGCCGAGCGCCTCGCAGTAGGCCGGGATCCACTCGCTGACGGGCGCGGGCTCGTCGTCGACGACGTTGTAGATCCCCGGCGGCACGTCGCCGAGCGCCCGCAGCGCGGCGGCCGCGGCGTCGTCGACATGGATGAACGAGTGCACGCCGGCGCCGTTTCCGACGATCGGCAGGCGCCGGCGGCGCGCGAGGTCCGCCTGCGCGCCATCGGCGGCGTAGCTGGTGCCGGGCCCGTAGAAGTAGCCGTAGCGCAGCGCCACTCCCTCGATGCCGTCGGTCTCGGTCACGGCCCGCTCGAGCTCCACCACCGCCCGGGCGGTCATCCCTCCACCGCCCGGGAGCTCGACGATCAGCGGGTCTTCCTCGACGTGCAGGCGTCCGCGCGGCTCGTACAGCGAGCCGAAGCTCTGCGCCACGATCCGCCGCGCCCCGGCCGCCAGGGAAGCCTCCACCAGGTTGCGCGTGCCCTCGGTGCGCAGCCGGTTGTTCTCCTTGAACTGCTCCTCGAAGTGCTTGGGGTCGAGCCGCTTCGGGATGCTCGTGAGCTGGTGGATCACCGCTTCGGGGCGCGCCGCAGTGACCGCCTCGCGCAGCCCTGCGGCGTCGAAGACGTCGACGACCACCGCCTCGCCGCCGAGGTCGCGGATCAGTCCCGCGCCCTCCTCCGTGCGGCTGGCGCCCCTGACCTCGTGATCGGCCTGGCGGAGCAGCGGCAGGAGACGCCTGCCCACGGCGCCGGTCGCCCCTGCGACAAAGACCCTCACGCGCGCGAAAACTAGCGTGCCAAGAACGAGCTCACGGCCTCGCGGTGGTCGGCCGTGGTGAAGCAGTTTGGCTCGGCGAACTCCTCCATCGCCAGCGCCTGGTCCCAGGTCATGTCGGCTGCCTGGCGCAGCAGCGGCTTGGTCATCAGCACGGCGTGCTCCGGCAGCTCGGCGATGCGATCGCACCAGTCGAGCGCGGTCGGCAGCAGCTCCGCGTGCGGCACCACGGCGTTGGCGATCCCGAGCGCCGCGGCCTCGGCGCCGCTCAGCTCGCGGCCGCCCGCGAACAGCTCGAACGTGCGCTGGTAGCCGATCCGGTGCGTGAGCAGCCAGCTCGTGCCCACCTCGGGCAGCAGCCCGATCTTCATGAACGCGGGCACGATGCGAGCGCGCTCCGAGGCGATCACGATGTCGCAGGCGAGCGCGAACGCCAGGCCCACGCCTGCGGCAGGGCCGTTCAGCGCGGCGAGGAACGCCTTGTCGGTGCGCACGATCGTGCGCACCACGCCGCCGAACTGGCGCCGGATCCAGCGCCAGGCGGTGGTCGTGCCCTGGCGTCCCTCGTCGATCGACTCGTGCGCCGAGCGCATAAGCTCGAGGTCGCCGCCGGCCGAGAAGCCGGGGTCGCGGCCGGTGAGCACGATCGAGCGCAGCTCGCGCGCCGCCACGAGCTCCGCGAGCGCGTCCTGGAGCTGCAGCGTGAGCGGGGCGCTGAGGGCGTTGAGGTTCGCCGGGTCGTCCATGCGGACGATCGCGCGGTCGCCGAGCCGCTCGACCGTGACCAGCTCGCGCTCGTCCGTCCGCGCCGCCTCGACCATCGCCTCGTAGCTGTGGGTCATCTCCGTCCTCCTGTCCGCACTGCGTTCCATGCCGCCTCGGCCAGCACGTCGGCGGCCTCCTCGAGCGGCTCCTCGACCAGCCCGTCGAGCCACTGGCGCGAGAGCTCCTGGCTCGGCCCGATCACGAGCGGGAAGTACAGGTTGCGCCGCACCTTCCCGATCCGGCCCGCGTCCGCCTGCTCCTCGAGCCAGCCGAAGACCTCGCGGAAGAACTTTCGGTTGGCCGTGCGCAGGCGGCTGCCACGCGGCCTCATCGAGAAGAGGTAGCGCGCCTCGGTGGGGTTGTTCGTCATCCACTTCAGGTGGTGGCGCACGATCCCCTCCACGCCTTCGCGGGCCGGCGGCCGGCGCCCGATCAGCTCGAGGACGCCGGCCTGGTAGCTGCGCAGGACCTCGATGTAGAGCTCCTCGGCCACCCCCTCCTTGCCCTCGAAGTGGTGGTAGATGCTGCCCACACTGGCCCCGGACGCCCAGCGGATGTCCTCGATCGTGGTGTTGGCGAAGCCCTGGCTCGTGAACAGGCCGAGCGCCGCCTGGAGAATCGCCTCGCGGCGCGCTTCGCTGGCCAGTTCCCGCGTCATCGCGCTTAGAATGATATTCTAGAGCAGAATTCTGATGCGCCAGCTGACCTTCACGGAGCAGAAGCAACTCGAGTGGTGGGACGTGCCGGAGCCGCGCGTCGAGAACGAACGCGACGCGATCGTGAGGCCGCTCGCGGTCGCCGCCTGCGACCTCGACCCGCTGATCGCCCAGGGGCTCACGCCGTTCCCGGGCCCGATCGCGCTCGGCCACGAGTTCGTGGCCGAGGTGGTGGAGGGGCCCCGCGCGGGCGAGCGGGTCTGCGTGCCGTTCCAGATCTCGTGCGGCGAATGCGAGCGCTGCCGGGCCGGCTTCACGGGCGATTGCGAGAGCGTTCCCGGGAC
Source organism: uncultured Thermoleophilaceae bacterium (assembly GCA_963848495.1). Taxonomy (GTDB): domain Bacteria; phylum Actinomycetota; class Thermoleophilia; order Solirubrobacterales; family Thermoleophilaceae; genus JAICJR01. Next base: position 1,573,885 of record CAWKDV010000004.1, on the reverse strand, counting down.
CGCGATGTTCGGCTTCGGCGTGGCGGGCGGCAGCTTCGGCGGAGCGCTCAGCGACCTCGTGCGCGTCCCGTTCGCCGACCACATGCTGGTGCCGCTGCCTGAGGGCGTCGAGCCGGCGGCGGCGGCCAGCGCGAGCGACAACCTGGTGGATGGCTGGCGCACGGTTGGCCCGATGCTCGAGGAGCGGCCGGGCCAGGAGGTGCTGGTCGTGGCCGGCGGGGCCACGAGCATCGCGCTCTACGCCGTGGCTTTCGCGGTCGCGCTGGGCGCGGCCAGGGTGACCTATCTCGACTCGGACGCCGGGCGGCTCAAACTCGCCGCCGAGCTCGGCGCCGAGCCCGTGGAGGGGCCGCCGCCACAGCGCGCGGGCGATTACGACGTGACCGTCGACGCCTCGGCGGACAGGACCGGGCTGGCCTGCGCGCTGCGCTCGCTGAAGCCGGGCGGCACCTGCACGAGCGTCGGCATCTACTGGGAGCCCGAGACGCCGGTGCCGCTCTTCGAGATGTTCATCCGCGGCGCGCAGTTCGTCACCGGCCGCCCGGCAGCCCGCGCCTCGATGCCGAAGGTGCTCGACCTGGTGGCCCAGGGCATCGTGCGGCCCGAGCTCGTCACGAGCCGGGTGGTGAGCTTCGACGATGCCGCCGACGCCCTGCTCGACCCGGGCACGAAGCTGGTGATGGTCCCGGCCTGACCTACACTGTGCCGCCCGATGGCGGCCCCTGGACGCACAGCAGCCGAGCTTGCAGAGAAGCTGGTGGCGGGCGACACGCGCGCCCTGGCGCGCGGGATCTCGCTGGTCGAGAACGACGACCCGGAGGGCTGGGCACTGGTGCGCGAGGTCTACCCGAAGACCGGCAAGGCGGCCGTGGTCGGCTTCACGGGGCCGCCGGGCGTGGGCAAGTCGACGCTGATCGGCGCGCTCGTGAAGGACGCGCGCTCACGCGACCGCGACGTGGCGGTGCTGTCGATCGACCCCTCGTCGCCGTTCACCCACGGCGCGCTGCTCGGCGACCGCATCCGCCTCACGGACCACTTCCTCGACCCGGGCGTGTTCATCCGCTCGATGGCCAGCCGCGGCTCGCTCGGGGGCCTGTCGGAGGCCACGCTCCAGGCGGCGCTCCTGATGGATGCGGCCGGCAAGGACGACGTCTTCCTCGAGACGGTCGGCGTCGGCCAGGCCGAGGTGGACATCATCGACCACGCCGACACGGTGGTGCTCGTGCTGATGCCGGGCAGCGGCGACTCGATCCAGGCTCTGAAGGCCGGCGTGATGGAGATCCCGGACATCATCGTGGTGAACAAGGCCGACCACCCGCTCACCGACACGATGGTGCGCGAGATCCGCGGCGTGCTGTCGCTCGGACCGCGCACCGAGTGGCGTGTGCCGATCCTGCAGACCGAGGCGAGCCGCGGCGAGGGCGTGACGGAGGTGGCGGAGCGGATCGCCGAGCACCGCGAGCACATCCGCCAGCAGGGCACGCTCGAGGAACGCCGCCGGCGCAACCTGATGAACGAGGTGATGGCCCTCGCCACCTACCGCCTGCGCCGCCGCCTCGAGGAGTCGGTCCGCGAGGACGAGTCGGTGCAGGAGCTGCTCGACGAGGTGGTCTCGCGCCGGCTCGATCCGGCCACCGCGGCCGCCAAGCTGCTCGAGCGCGAGATCTAGAACCCCTAGATCCCCGCCAGCACCTCGCCGGCCGCCCGCTCGCCCGAGCGCACTGCGCCGTCCATGTAGCCGTTCCACCAGGTGGAGGTCTCGGTGCCGGCCCAGTGGATGCGGCCGCAGCTGGGCCGCAGCGCCGGGCCGTATGAGGTGTAGACGCCCGGGCTGGCCAGCGCCACCGGGCAGCCGCGGCTCCAGACCTCGTTCGACCAGTTCATCTCGAAGTAGTCGAGCGGCTTCGCCGCCTGGCTGCCGAAGTAGGTGGCGAAGCTGCCGAGGATCGCCTTGCGGCGCGCGTCGGCGGACTGCTGTGACCAGTGCCGCAGGTTGTCGCCGCCGATGAACGAGAACAACACGCCCGGCGTGCCCTCGGGGGGCGTGTTGTCGAAGGTCAGGTAGGCGGGCCCCTGCGTGCTCACCGTCGTGCCGTTCAGCCCCTGCTCGCGCCAGAAAGGCTTGTCATAGACGGCCTCGGCCTTCATCAGCGTGCCCTGCGGCATCCGCTGCATGAGCTGGTCGCGCACGGTCGGCAGCGCGGGGTCGTAATTGATGCGGCCCGCCAGCGTCGGCGGGATGGCGACGATCGCTCGCTTGGCCTGCACGGTGAGCTTGTCCGACTCCACCGTGACGCCGCTTGAGGACTGGTCGATGGTCCGCACCGGGCTGCCGAGGATCACGTGGCTCAGCGCGTGCGCCATGCGCATCGGGATGAGCTGCGAGCCGCCCAGGAAGCGGTCCTGCTGGGCGCCGCCGCGCGTGTTGATGAGCCGCTCGAAGTTGCCGGGGTTGGACTCGTTCCCGGCGGCGGCGATGTAGTAGACGGTGTAGAGCAGCGAGACCTCGCGCGGCTCGGCGCCGAAGATCGCCTGCATCGCCGCGGCTGCCAGCGCCTTGGTGTTGGGCGTGACCGCGTTCGTGTCGAGCCAGGTCTGGAGCGTCTGGCGGTCCCAGCTCGCGGCCTGGCTGGCGGTCCAGGGCGTGTTCGGGTCGACCTGCGACGCCATCAGGTCGAGCTCCTCGACGACCGTCACCACGTCGGCGGCGAGCGGGTCGGGTGGCGCGGTGCCGAGCGGGCTCGTGTCGCTGTAGGTGCGCTTGATCCCGTTCGCGTAATAGACGTTGTCGCCGCTGTCGTAGGCGGGGAACGTGTCCACTCCCATCTCCTTGGCGAGGGCGAGGATGTGGTCCTGCGTCGGGCCGACGTACTCGCCGCCGGCCTCGGCGATCTTGCCGTCGCCGATGGAGTGGTTGAGCAGGCGCCCGCCGACGCGGTCGCGCGCCTCGAGCACCACCACCGAGTGGCCGGCGTTCTGGATCAGCCGCGCGGCCGTGAGACCGGCGAGGCCGGCTCCGACCACCACCACGTCCGCCTTGTGCGTGCGCGCAGCAGCCCGCCGCGTGCGCCGCCGCCTCCTGCGCCGCGCCTCCGCGCCCGGCACGCCCGCGAGCATGCCTCCGAGCGTGCCCGCAGCCGCGGCGCCGACCAGCCTCCTACGAGTGACCCTGCCATCTTCCACGTGCGCCTCCCCAGGTGAACGTTGGCGCCGCATTGTGCCGGGCGCCGGAGGGGCGCGCGCCGGTTATCGCTGCAGGTGGGGAAGCACCCGGACCAGCGGTCCGAACGGCGCCTCGGGCCTTCCGACCACCAGTCCGGCGTGCCCGAGCCGCACCGCGAGGTAGAGCCAGATCGATCCCGCCACGCCCACCAGGGCCAGCGCCAGGCCGACGCGTGGCAGATGCCGAAGCCCCAGCGCGACCAGCGGCACCGCCAGCGGCAGCACCGCCACCAGGTGCCGGCCGGGGAACCAGAAGCCGCTCATCGACGGCGCCAGGAAGGCCGCCACCAGGTACTGCGCGCCAATCGCGGCGAGGCAGAGTCCGGCTGCCGCGGCCATCTGGCCGTAGCCCGGGACCGCCGCCGACAGGCGCTCGCGCCGCCCGCGCCAGAGGAACCAGGCGCCCACGAACGCGAGCAGGAGCACCGGCGCCCAGCGGAGCAGGCCGAAATCGCGGTCGATCAGCAGGCCAGGCAGCCGCTCGGCGCGGCGCGCATAGGCGGCCGGCGAGTCGGCTCCGGTGGGGGTGACGCCCGGCGGCTCGGCCGAGTAGGGGGTGAGTCCGCCGTAGAAGCCCTCGTTCAGCGCCACGTAGAGCGCCGCGCTGAACCCCACGAGCTCGGTGCCGACCAGTGCGAGCAGGCCGCGCCGCTGGCGGCGCAGGCGCTCGATCAGGTAGACGGCGATCACGACGCCGGCCGGCAGGAACTGCACGCCGAGCCAGGGCACGACGGACAGCACGAGGAAGCAGCCGAACACGCGCGGCCGCGAGGGCCGCTCGGCGGCCTCGAGCGCAAGCAGCGCCGCTCCGCAGAGGGCGGCCCCGGCCGCGGCCTCGGGGTAGATCGCGCTGCCATAGGCGATCAGGGGAGGGGAGAGGGCCACCGCCAGAGTCGCGCCGAGCGCCCACGGGTCGGGCGCCACGCGCAGCGCCAGCAGGTAGGCGAGCGCCGCCGCCAACGCCGCCATCGCGGCCACGAGCAGCTCCGCTCCGTGCGCCCCGAGCAGCCCGTAGGCGGGCGCGATCAGCAGCGGGAAGCCGATCCCGGACGGCTCGTAGAGCCGGCCGCGGGTCGCATCGGGCGTGCCGCGAGTGTGCAGCGGATGCGGGAAGAAGCCGCGGTAGGCATTCCGGCGGTACTCGTCGAATACGTTGAAGTCCCCGTCGTAGGCGAGCGAGCGGGCGCTCAGGAGATAGCGAGGCTCGTCACCGGCGTACTGGGAGTGATCGAAGGCGCGCAGGCCCAGCGTCGCCGCGTAGACGCCGAAGAGCAGGAGCCACAAAAGCGCCGCCCGGCGGGTCAAGCGCAGCATTCGTTGCAGGGCGCCATAAGCACGCAGCGTAAGAGGAGCGGGCCCGGCGGGCGAGAAGGCGGGGCGCATGTCACCAGACGACCCCGGGAGGACGTCTTGAAGCTCCACCGCCTTCTCATCGCATCCCTGCTCGCCGTGCTCGCGACCTGCTCACAGGCCAGCGCCGGCGTTTCCCACATCGTCCGCCCCGGCGAGACCCTCTGGTCGATTGCCGCGGCAAACAACTTCACGACCCGCTCGCTGGCCGCTGCCAACGGGCTGTCCGAGAACGCCCAGGTCGTGATCGGATCGACGCTCGTGATCCCCACCGAGAGCGAGGCCGCCGCGGCCCTGCAGAAGATGGGCATCGGCGGCGGCTCGGCCGCCGCGACCACGACCAGCGGCGGGCCCGCCCCGCTCGGCTCCTACGTGGTGCGGCCCGGCGACACGCTCAGCGCGATCGCCGGCCGCAGCGGCGTGACGCTCGACGCCGTGGCGTTCATGAACGGCCTCGACCCGAAGCAGCCGCTTCTGATCGGAACGGTGCTCAAGCTGCCGAGCGGCTCGAACATCACCTCGTCGGCTCCGGCGCCCACACAGCGCGAGGTGCCGAACGCCCCTCCCTACCCGACTCCGGAGCGCGTCAGCGCCTGGGAGATCGGCCAGATCGCGGCGGCGCAGGGCGTACCGGCCTCGCTCGCCAAGGCGATCGGCTGGCAGGAGAGCGGGTTCAACAACAACCTCGTGTCCGTGGCCAACGCCCGCGGGGTGATGCAGATCCTGCCCGGCACCTGGTCCTGGATCAACAGCAATCTCGCGGTCAGCCCGCTGAACGACCGCTCCGCGCAGGACAACGTCCACGCTGGGGTGCTCTACCTCGGACAGCTGCTCCACGACACGGGCGGGAACATCCCCCAGACCGTCGCGGCCTACTACCAGGGGCTCGAGTCGGTCCGCAGCGACGGGATGTTCCCGGACACCCGCAAGTACGTTGACGACGTGCTGGCATTGCGGGCCCGCTTTCTGGGTACCGGGTAGTTGTTGCGAAACGGGGACTTGGGGCGTACCCTGAGTCCCACCCAAGACCACGAACGGTGCGCGCAACTGCCCCGACGGGTGCAGGGGCGCCGGACCGGGCAAAAGGAGCAAAATGCGCCCCGGCGGGCAGAGGCCTGAGGCGTTCACGAGGCGCGTGACGAGGATCTAGTCATGCCAGGACGTTTCCGCACCAGCCGAAGCCAGCCGCTCGTGAGCGCGCTGTTCCTGGCTGAGCCCGAGTCGGCTCCCCGTGCAAGGCGCGCGCTGGGCAGTCTCGAGCCGCTCATGACAGGGCAGGCGTTCGCCGACCTCAAGCTGCTGGTCAGCGAGCTCGTCGCCAACAGCGTCGAGCACTCCGGGGCCGGCCCGGACGACCTGATCGGACTCGATGTGCACGTCCGTGGCGGCCGCGTCCGCGTGGAGGTGAGCGACGGCGGAACCGGGTTCCAGCTCCCGCTCACACCGACGAGCCACCCCTGGGAGGCCGAGTACGGCCGCGGCCTCCTGATCGTGGACTGCGTCGCCGACGCCTGGGGCGTGTCGAAGGGCAAGCGCTCCACCGTTTGGTTCGAGCTGCTCGTTCCCGGCCTGATGCCGGTCTAGAACACCCCCGAATTTCCCTACAGAGTCGGGGCTGGGCTGCCGATGACCGGGGGGAATCCTGATCCCGGATCCCGTCACGCATTGCTCGTACTCGCACCACTTTGGCTGGCAACGCCGTTCGTGAGCGGAGCGCTGCTCGCGTCGTCGCTGCGGGCGCGCCGGATCGCGGCCCGCCACTACTGGCGGGTGCTGTCGCTCGGCTGGTTCGGGGTGCTGCTCGTGCTGCTCGGCGCGTTCGTGCTGCCGCGCCCGCTGTCGCTGGTCGCGCTGGGCGTCGGCGGGCCGCTCTCGGGCCTCAGCTTCTGGTCCCGCCGCGAGGGCGGCCAGGACCACGACGACGATGACGACGGCGGAGGCGGGAGGGACCCCGAGCCGCCGTCCTCGCCGGGCGGCGACTGGGAGCGCATAGTGCGCGACCTGGAGCGCCAGGTGGACCGCCATGGTCCATGGCGCCCGGAGCGGCCGCAGGTCCCCGCCCGTCCGGGCAGGACCGCTCCCCGCCCGACCCCCGTCTGAGCCCGACGATGGACGCCGAAGCCACCTTCCGAGAGGGCGTGGCCATCCTCGACCGGGCGATGGGCCCCGCCGGCTTCCAGTTCGACTCGCTATGGGCCGGCGAGTTCCCCTGCGGGCGCTACTCGCGCGGCGAGCGGGTGCTCGAGTTCCACGTGTCGAGCTCGCTCGGGCTGGTGAGCCAGCAGATCGGCCGCCTCGCCGTGATGCACGACGACTGGATGCGCGCCCTGCTCGGACCGGGCGGCGGCGCCTACCCCGAGCCGTCCGAGGATCCGCTCGACTCCTTCCACGCGCTGCACAAGGACCTGGCCCGCTACTGCGACGACTTCCTGCGCGGCCGGGGCGACACCTGGCGCAAGGTGGCCGAGCGCGCGCTCCAGGACCCGCGGCGTTTCACCGTGACGCTCGAGTTCCTCCAGCTCGAGGACACCCGGCGCGAGGCGCGCAGCGCCTTCGCCGACCGCCAGTTCGCCAAGGTGGTCTCGCTCTACACGCCGATCGAGGGCATCCTCATGCCGGCCGAGCAGCGTCGGCTCGAGATCGCGCGCGTGCGGGTGGAGACCGGCACGCTCGACGGCTGGTAGTCAGCGGTAGCTGTCGACGTACACCGACACGGTCACCGCGTGCGGTCCGGGCGGGACGATCACCGCAGAAGAGTGGTGGGCGCTGGGGCCCATGCGAAGCAGCTGCAGCACCTCTCGCGGCTGAAGCGAGAGCTCGAACTCGAGCTCTCGCCGGTCGCGACGCGTCAGGGACGAGAGTGTGGCTTCGAGCCGCTCCTCCTTGCGCTCGTCCACGGAGATCGCGCCGAGCGGCGCCAGCTCGGCCAGGTGCCGCGGAGTGGGAGTGACGACCACCAGCGTGCCGCCGGGCGCGAGGATTCGCGCGATCTCGGCCCCGTTGCGCGGGGCGAAGACGTCCAGCACCACGTCGGCGCAGCCGTCGCGGAGCGGCAGCTCCTGCCAGACGTCGCAGCGGATCGCTGCAATGCGCGCGGTGAGCGCGGACGGCGCGGCGGAGCGCCGGCCGCGACACGTCGAGTGCAAGTCCGACACACGCCGGCCGGGCGTCGAGCAGGCGGGCGAGGTAGTAGCCCGTGCCGGCGCCGAGCTCGACCGCGCAGGCAGGGGCCGGGCCGGCGGCAGCCGCCACCGCCTCCGCGATCGGCTCGAAGTGGCCCGCGCCGAGAAATGCCTCACGGGCCTCGATCATCTCGGCGCTGTCGCCCTCGTGTGGCGTCTGGCCCAGCGTGACCCAGCCGCCCCGGGCGAGATCGAAGCTGTGGCGCGACTCGCACGCGAGCACCGAGCCCGCTCTCCGCAGGCCCGCGTGGCAATTCGGGCAGCGGAGCCGGTCGACCGCCGCGGGGAGCGTCTCCCTACGCCCCCAGCGCGCGGGCGATCACCATCTGCTGCACCTCGTCGGTGCCCTCGCCGATCGTGAGGATCTTGGCGTCGCGGTAGAAGCGGCAGACGGGGTACTCCTCGATGTAGCCGTAGCCGCCATGGATCTGCACGGCCTCCTCGGCGGCGCGCACGGCCAGGCGCCCCGTCTTCAGCTTGGCCATCGCCGCCGTGAGCGTGAAGGTCTCGCCGCGGTCCTTCAGCACGGCCGCCTTCCACGTCATGAGCCGCGCCCCCTCGATCTCGGTGGCCATGTCGGCGAGCTTCATCTGGATCGCCTGGTACTTCGAGATCGGCTGCCCGAAGGCGATCCGCTGCTTGGCGTATGCCAGCGCCTCGTCGAGCGCGCCCTGTGCCAGGCCCACGCCCATGGCCGCCACGCCGATGCGCCCGCCGTCGAGCGTCTGGAGGAACTGCTTGAAGCCCATGCCGCGCGGGCCGAGCAGGTTCTCTGCCGGCACCCGGCAGCCGGAGAACGCGAGCGGGCGCGTGTCCGAGGCGTTCCAGCCCATCTTGCGGTAGGGCGGCTCCACCTCGTATCCGGGCGTGCCGTTCGGGACGATGATGTTCGAGACCTCGTCCGGGCCGGTGCGCGCGGTGATCGTCACGCAGCCGGAGATGTCGGTGCCGGCGTTGGTGATGAACTGCTTGGCGCCGTCGATCACCCAGTCCCCGTCCTCGAGGCGAGCGCTGGTGCGCGTGTTGCCGGCGTCGCTGCCCGCCTCCGGCTCGGTGAGCCCGAAGGCGCCGAGGCGCTGCCCGCTGCAGAGCTGCGGCAGCCACTCCCGCTTCTGCTCCTCGGAGCCGAACGCGAACATCGGCCAGGTGCCGAGCGAGGTGTGCGCGGCCATCGTGATCGCCACCGACGAGTCGACGCGCGCCAACTCCTCGACGGCGATCGCGTAGGAGAGGTTGTCGGTGCCGCCGCCGCCGTACTCCTGCGGGAACGGCATGCCCATCAGCCCGAGCCCGGCCAGCTTCTCCACGATCTCATACGGGAAGCGGTGCTCGCGGTCGAGCTCCTCGGCCACCGGCCGCACCTCCTGGCGCGCGAAGTCGCGCACCAGCCGCTGGATGTCGCGCTGCTCGTCGGAGAGTTCGAAGTCCAAAGCGCGCGGAGTGTAGTGGGCGGGGTTAGGATGACGCCCGAGTCATAGAGGAGAGGGGTAGTCGAAATGGCAGTCATGGCTGGCGTCTTGAACGAAACGCAGCGGCGGACGCTCGAGGCGCTCTGCGACACCATCGTGCCCTCCGCGGAGTACGACGGCGACGACGAGGCCATGAGGGCCTTCATGGCCCGCTCGGCGGGCGACATGGCGATCGCCGCCCAGATCGAGGGGCTGATGGCGCAGGCGATGCTGCCGGACGACATCGCGGGCTTCGCCGCCCTGCTTGACGGCCTCGCGCAGCACGACTTCGCGTCGCTGCCGCTCGAGCTGCGCACCGTCGCGCTCAAGCAGGTCGCGGCCTCGGGGCCGGAGGCCAAGCTCGGCGTGAAGGTCTTCAAGAACCTCACGCTGCTGTTCTTCTACGCGCTGCCCGACGAGCAGGGGCGCAACCCGAACTGGGAGGCGATCGGCTACCCCGGCCCGATCTCGGCGCCGCCGAGCGCGGAGCAGGCGCCGAAGACGATCGCCACCCTGCAGGTGTCGGGCGCGGAGGCCACGCTCACGGCCGACGTCTGCGTGGTCGGCTCGGGCGCCGGCGGCGGCGTGCTCGCGGCCGAGCTGCAGAAGGCCGGCAAGTCGGTGCTGGTGCTCGAGCAGGGCGGCTACCGCAATGAGCAGGACTTCAAGCAGCTCGAACTGCCCGGCAGCCTCGAGCTGTTCCTCGGCGGCGGGCTGATCGGCTCCGAGAGCGGCTCGATCTCGGTGCTGGCGGGCGCGACGCTCGGCGGCGGCACGGTCGTCAACTACATGAACTGCATCCGCACGCCGGAGCACATCCGCCGCGAGTGGACAGAGGCGGGCCTCGACGGGCTCGACCAGCTCGAGTACGAGCAGCACATCGACGCGGTCTGGAACCGCCTGTCGGTCAACGTCGAGGCCACTCACCAGAACGGGCCGCACCAGAAGATGATCAAGGGGATCGAGAGCTCGGGCTTCCCCTGGAAGCCGATCACGCGCAACGCCGACGCCACCTGCGACGACCCGGCCACCTGCGGCTACTGCTACACGGGCTGCCAGCGCGGCTGCAAGCAGTCGACGCTCAAGACCTACCTGCAGGACGCCTCGGACGCCGGCGCCCGCTTCGTGGTGGGTGCCCGGGCCGACCGGGTGCTGAGCTCGGACGGCCAGGCGACGGGCGTCGAGGCCACGGTCACGCACGCAGACGGGTCCACCACGAAGCTCACGGTCGAGGCGCCCACGGTGGTCGTCGCGGCGGGCTCCGTGGAGTCGCCAGCACTGCTGCTCCGCAGCGGCATCGGCGGCCCGGCGGCGGGCAAGCACCTGCGCTTGCACCCCGCGATCATCGTCCAGGGCATCTACGACGAGGAGACCGAGCCCTGGGTGGGCCAGGCGCAGTCGGCCGTCTCGTACCAGTTCCACGAGCTCGAGGGCGACTGGGGCTTCCTGATCGAGGGGGTGCCCACCGCGCCGGCACTCGTGGCCACGGGCTGGCCGTTCGAGGACGGCGCGCAGCACAAGCTCGACTACGGCACGAACCTGCGCCAGACGGCGCCCTTCATCACGGTCGCGCGCGACCATGGCGAGGGCGAGGTGGCGATCGACGCCCACGGCCGCGCCGTGGTGCGCTGGGAGCTAGACGACGAGGTGGATCGCCGCCTGGTGGTGCGCAGTCACGTGGAGCTGGCCAAGCTCCAGCGGGCCGCTGGGGCGCGCGAGATCTTCACCCTGCACACCGAGCCGGTGCGCTGGCGGCAGGGCGAGGACTTCGACGCCTTCCTCAGCGCGATCGAGAACGCCTCCTACGACGCAAACGACGTACCGGTCTACACGGCGCACCAGCTCTGCTCGTGCCGCATGGGCAGCGACCCGGCCGAGTCGGTGGCTGACGGCCGCGGCGAGCTGCACGACACGAAGGGCGTGTGGATCGGCGACGCGTCGGCGTTCCCCACCGCGCCGGGCGTCAACCCGATGATCTCGATCATGTCGCTGGCCCACCGCACCGCAGGGGAGATCGTCAAGGCGGGCTGATGCTCGTCGCCAACCCGCTCGCGGGGAACGAGTTGGCGCCTGCCGGCTCGCAGCTCGTGCTGGTGGAGTGGCGCGCCCAGGCCGGTGGCGGCGATCCGCCGCTGTACATCGCACCGCTGCACGTCCACCGCGCCGACGACGAGGCGTGGTACGTGCTCGAGGGGACGCTTGCGTTCCGGCTGGACGACGACGAGTTCGAGGTGGAGGCGGGTGGCGCGGCTCTTGCACCGCGCGGCACGCCTCACACGTTCTGGAACCCGCGCCCGGAGCCGGCGCGCTACCTGCTGGCGATGACGCCGCGGATCAAGGCGCTGATCGACGCTCTCCACTCGGGTGACGGCCGCAGCCCCGAAGAGGTCTTCAGGGACCACGACAGCGAGCTGCTCGGCTGGCCCTGAGCGCTCTACCCCAGGGCGCTTACGGCGGTCTGCTGGTTGGCGGGGCTGGACGCGTAGCGATCGAGCCACGCGAGCAGCTGGTCCTGCGGCATCGGGCGGCTCACGAGGTAGCCCTGGACCATGTCGCATCCGAGTGACGCCAGCCTGTTGTAGGTCGCCTCGGTCTCCACGCCCTCGGCGACCACCGCCAGCCCCAGGTTATGGGCGAGGTCCACGGTCGACCGGACGATCGTGGCACTGTCGCCGTCTGCCTCGTCCATCGCGGTGACGAACGACTTGTCGACCTTCAGGGCGGTGACGGGAAGCCGCTGCAGGTAGGCAAGCGACGAGTAGCCCGTGCCGAAGTCGTCCACGGTGAGCTTGAACCCGTGCCGCCGCAGGCTGTTGCAGACGCGCATGATGCGCTCGGGGTCTGACATCAGCATGCTCTCGGTGATCTCCAGCTCGAGGCAGTCGGGCGTGAGGCCGAGCGTGCGGACGAGCGTGCTGAGCTCGGCGGGGAGCTGCGAGTCGAGCAGGTTGCGCATCGAGAGGTTGACCGCGACCGTGAGGTCGTGACCGCGCACACGCCAGGCGCCGCAGTCGCGCAGGGCGCTCTCGACCAGGTGCAGCGTGACCTCGCGCAGCAGGCTGGACTGCTCGAGCAGCGGGATGAACTCGTCGGGCGTCAGCAGGCCGCCGCGGTGATGCTGCCAGCGCACCAGCGCCTCGACACCCGCCACCTGCCCGCCCGGGAGCTCGACCTTCGGCTGGTAGTAGAGCACCAGCTCGCGCCGCTCCAGCGCGCTCCTCAGCTCGCCGATCAGCGTCAGTCGCTTACCGCCGTCGTCGGGTTGGTCGGACGCTGGGCTGAAGAACGTGTAGCCGGCGAGGGACTCCTTGCCGAGGTACATCGCCACGTCCGCGGCGCGGAGCAGCTGTGCCACCCGGTCGCCGTGGTCGGGGAAGAGCGCGATGCCGATGCTGGCGTCCACCTCCAGGGCGAGCCCGGCGGTGACGAACGGCTCCTCGAGGGCCTTCTGGATCCGCTCGGCCACGGCCACGACCTCGCTCTCGTCGCCGAAGGCCGGCACGAGGATGGCGAACTCGTCACCGCCGAGGCGCGCGATCGTCTCGTTCTCCCGCAACACGCTCCTCAGCCGGCCGGCGAGCTGCTGCAGGACACGGTCGCCGTTGTGATGGCCCAGCGTGTCGTTGATCTCCTTGAAGGAGTTGAGGTCCATCAGCATGAGCGCGACGCGCATGCGGCTTCGCCGGGAGGCGACGATCGCCTGGTGGACGAGGTCCTGAAGCTGCTCCCGGTTGGGCAGCCCGGTGAGCGGATCTCGGTTGCCCAGCTCCTCGCGCCGCTTCAGCTCTCGCCGGATCCGCGTCCACACTCGCGCCGCCACCAGCCAGAGCCCCACGAGGACGATCAGGAGGCTGCCGAGCACGACGCGCTTGATGCGATCCGTGGCGGCGTCCGTCCGGGCGGCGATCGGCTCGTACGGCAGTGAGATCCCGACGATTCCACCCGGGCGCGCGAAGAAGAAGTCGAGCGACCGGGCGGGCGAGCCGGCGCTGCGCATGACCCGTCCGGCGCCGCCATTCGGCCTGGCGAGCCGGACAATGGAAGGCGTCAGGGCCAGGCTCTGGCCCAGCTGCGCCGGATAGAGGATCCGTCCGGTCGAGTCGGCGACCGTGATCGCGGCCTCGCCGGGGGCGACCGCGCGGCGCACCGCGGTGCTCAGCCGCGTCGCCGAGCCGGCTGCCAGCGGGCCGCCGGCGTCGCGCTCGACGCGGGCCACAACCTGCGCCGCTCTCGACCGGGCATCGGCGCTGCTCTGGTCCTCGATGGCGTTGGCGCACAGACGCGCGATCGCGCTTCCGGCCAAGGCGATCAGGCAGAGGCTGAGGGCCAGGCATGCCCCGAAGAAGAGAGTTAGCCGGCTCTGGGCACGTAGGCGTGCGCCTAGGGGCATGTGAGTGGTTCGGCAGAATCCCCGGGCGCCTTTAACTCAGCGCGTTCTGTGTTAAGGGCAGATACGTAGCTACCAGCTGCCGCCGGCGCAGCTCGTGCAGGAGCGGGTGAGTGTGCCCCCGCTCTTGGTGATCGTGTAGGCGGCTCCCGACCCGGACTTGGCCGTGACGGTGTAGGCGTTGGCGCCGACGCCGGAGACGTTCACCTGGCCGGCGGCCGTGCCGATCGTCAGGCCGGTGTTGCCGCTCAGGCAGCTCGAGCCCGGGCCGCTGCCCGTGTAGCTGCTCTGATCGACGAAGCACGACTCGAGCTGGCTCACCATGTTGCGGGCGTTGGCCTTCGCGTCGGCGTCCCTGCCCTTGGTGGTCTGGCCGAGGAAGTTGGGCAGCGCGATCGCGGCGAGGATGGCGATCACCAGCATCACCACAAGCAGCTCGATGAGGCTGAACCCGCTCTCCTCCGACTGAATACGCGTCCGCAGCATCCCTGATCCCCTCCTCGTCGGGACCCGCCGTGGTCCCATTGGAGCCACTGTGCGGCCAGTCGGGCGAAACGGGCATGGCGGTGCAGCTTTGCGTCGGTTTGGGTCGGATAGGTTTGCCCGACAGCGAACGCGGAGGAGTGGGATGGGGTTCTTGGAGCGCGTCGATCCGGAGCTGCGCGATGGGCTGGCTGCCTTCGAGGCGATCGAGCTGACCGGCCACGAGCTGCGCGGCGACCACATCGGCACCGTGCGACGCCTGGCCCGGGAGACGGCTGCTTCGGTGCTGGCCGAGAGCCCGCCGAACGACCGCGTGCTGCGTGAGGACCGGACGGCGCCCGGCCCGAACGGCGACGTGCGAGTGCGCATCTACCGGCCGGCTGACGCCACCGAGCCGCTCCCATGCCTGGTCTGGATCCACGGCGGCGGCATGGTCTTCGGCGCGCCCGAGCAGGACGAGCTCGGCTCGGACGCCCTCGCCGAGCAGGTCCCCTGCGTCGTGGCCTCGGTCGAGTACCGGCTGGCGCCGGAGCATCCCTATCCCGCGCCGCTCGAGGACTGCTACGCGGCGCTCGTCTGGGTGGCGGAGACAGCGGACGGGCTGGGTGTCGATTCGGCTCGCATCGCCGTCGGCGGGGGCAGCGCGGGAGGCAACCTGGCCACTGCCGTCGCCCTTCTGGCGCGGGACCGGGGCGGCCCGGCGCCCGTGTTCCAGCTGCTCGTCTATCCGATGCTCGACGACCGCTGCGCCACGGCGTCGATGGCCGAGTTCCCGGACAGCCTGAGCTGGACCCTCGAGCACACCCGCGCCGGCTGGGACGCGCTGCTCGGCGAGCTGGCGGGCGGCGACGACGTGGATGGCTACGCAGCGCCCGCGCGGGCGGACGACCTCTCCGGACTGCCACCGACGCTGATCCAGGTGGGCGACCTCGACGTCTTCCGCGACGAGGACATCCACTACGCGGCGCGGCTCCTACGCGCCGGCGTGTCCGCCGAGCTGCACGTCTACCCCGGCGTCTACCACGCGGCCGACTTCCTCGTGCCCGAGGCGCGCTCCTCGGTACGCATGAGCGAGGAGCGGATCGAGGCCCTGCGGGGCGCGCTGCGAGTAAGCGCTAGGCCAGTGCCAGGACCGTGACGCGGCGGTCGCCGCGCGGCGTGTGCACCGTGACGGTGTGGCTCACCTGGGCGCCGACGAGCGCGTGGGCCAGGGGAGACTCTGAGGACAGCTTTCCTGCGGAGACCTTCGCGTCGAACGGGGGTACCAGGGTGAACGTGTCCTCGCGGCCAGAGGTCTCGTCTCTCATCGTCACCCGAGAGCCGAGGACGATGACCTCGCCCGGGCGCTCGGTCTTGCCTTCGACTGTCTGACTCATGGGGGTTCCTTTGTGGGGTGCCCGGATACCGCCGGGGCTACCTTCACTATCGGCAGGTGGAGCCGTTGCCTGAGGGGCCTGTCACGTACATGTTGCGCTGCCGCGACGGGAGCCTCTACACCGGCTGGAGTAATGATCTCGCCCGCCGCCTTCGCCAGCACAGCGCCGGGAAGGGTTCACGCTACACCCGCAGCCGGCTGCCGGTCGAGCTTGTGCTCGCAATACCGCAAGCCGACGCCCGCTCGGCTCGGCGCGAGGAGGCGAGAATCAAACGCCTCTCGGCGGCCGCGAAGCTCGCCCTGCTCGATTAGCCCGCTGCGCGCGCCAGCAGGCCCGGAAGCTGGCGCCGAGAGGAGACGTCGAGCTTGCGGAAGGCCCGCCCGAGGTGGGTCTCGACGGTCTTCTCGGTGACGAACAGCGTCTGCGCGATCTCCCTGTTCGAGCCGCCCGCGGCGGCGAGCTCCACCACGCGCCGCTCGCTGGGCGTGAGCGAGTCCACGCCCGTGCGGTTGCTGCTTCGCGGCCGGATTCCGATCGCTGCGAGCTCGGCCCGCGCGCCACGCTCTAGCCGTCGCGCGCCGCAGCGCGAGGCGAGCTCGAGCGCCTCGACCAATGGCTCCCGCGCCGCGGTGCGCAGTCCGGCGGCGCGCATCGTCGCGCCGAAGTCGAGCAGTGCGCGTGCGTGCTCGAGCCGCGCCGGCGAGGGCGCCAGCACCGCGAGCGCCGCCTCGAGACCCTCTGCCCTCTCAGCCGGGGGGCCGACGAGCGCCTGGGCACGCAGCGCCACGCCGATCGCGCGCGGCGCTCCAAACGACTCGGCGCGGCGCACCTCGTCCGCGGCCAGCGCCCGGGCCTCCTCGTGGCGGCCGAGCTGGGCCAGCGACAGCGCCGCCGCGGAGCGCCATGCCAGCACGGCCGGGTTCTCGCCTCCGAACGCGGGGTGGTCGAGGTCGCAGCTGCGCAGCTCCTCTACCGCGGCGTCGTGGTTGCCGGCCGCGGCGGTGAGCACGCCCGAGGCATAGCGCAGCTGCGTGCTCGGCAGGAACTCGGTCTCGTAGCGCAAGCCGGTGCGCTCGATGAGCAGGCGCGCCGACTCGACAGTCTCGTCCCGATCGATGCCCGCCAGCACCGCCGCCGCCACGGCCAGGACGAGGAACTCGCTGCCAAGCAGGTCCGGAGCGAGCTCTACCGCCGTCTGTGCGTCGGCCTGGGCGGCCGCCAGGTCTCCCGCGCGCACCACAAAGCCCGCCCGCAGCGCCGACAGCATGAGGACGGTGAGCGCCGAGCCCCGCTCGCGCGCGGCCACGAGGAACTCGTCCGTCCTGCGTATCGCCGCATCGAGCTGATCCGCGGCTGCGAGTGCGCCAAGCGCCACGACCGCCCAGTTCCCGCTGCGCTGCGCCTCCACAGGGATGTCCGCCGCGAGCGCGCGCTCCGCGAGATCCACTGCGTTGGCGGCGGACCGCAGGTACATCACCTCGTCCATCGCGAGCGTGGCCAGCGTGGTGGCCTGCAGCAGATCGCGCGCCGGGCCGCCGGGATCTCGGAGCTTGGCGATCGTATCGTCGGCCTCGCGGCGCGCCGAGGCTGATGTGTAGCTCAAGGCCAGCGCGGTTGCGTCGAGCCGCTCGCGCGCCGGGCCCTCGGCGGGGAGGCGCTCCCGGGCGCGGCGCAGGATCGCCGATCCTTCGGGGACGCGATGCGCGTAGAAGAGCATCGCGCTCAGCTCGGTTGCGGCTTTGGCGATCGCGATCGGCTGCTCGCCGTGCTCGACGATCTCCGACAACGGTCCAATCGCCTCGGGCGAGCCGGCGCGGGCGTACGCCTGCCCGAGATCGAGCAGGAGGGCCTGGCGGTCGTCCCTGGCCGGAGGCTCTTCGAGGGCGCGTGCGACGAGCGCGGCCGTGCGGGTCGCGTCCCCCAGCGTCCACGCCTCAAACGCCGCCTGGTGCAGCAGGTCTACGGCCGTGAGATCGCCCGTCGGCTCCGTGTGCATCAGGTGCGCGGCAACCTGCCCCGCCGGCGCCCCCCGCTCGCGCAGGATCGTGGCGGCGGCGTGGTGGAGGCGCTGGCGCTCTGCCGGCGACTGATCGCCGTAGATCGCGGTGCGCAGCATCGGATGGACGAAGCGGACCGTGCCGCCGGGTTCCACGATCGCGGCGGAGACGAGCGCCGCCATGGCGGCCTCCAGCTCGGCGCCGGAGAGCCCGGCCAGCAGCGCGGCGTCGCCCACCCGCGCGTCATCGTCAAGAACGCCCAGCGCGCGCGCGAGGGCGGCGGCGGCCGGCGGGAGCCGTGCCAGTCGGAGCAGCACGGCGTTTGCGACGCCGCGCGGGACGATCGAGCCCACCTCTCGCGCGCCGGCCGCGCCGGGCTCGAGCCCGCGAGCCGCCGCTTCGTCCAGCAGCTCGCCGACGAGGAAGGGGTTCCCGCCGGTCACCTCGACGCAGGCGCGCACGAAGCGGTCGTCGGGCTCCGTGGCCAGCCGAGCTGCCACGAGCGCGCCGACCGCCGCATGCGACAGCGGCCCCAGCCGCAGCACGTCCGTGGCGGGATCTGCCACCAGAGTGGCCGCCTCCGGCATTCCCGCGTGATCCAGCGGCCGCGTGGCGAGGATGAGAGCGAGCGGCTGCCCCTCGAGCCGGCGTGCGATGAAGGCCAGGGCGCGCGCCGACGGCGCGTCGCACCACTGCAGGTCGTCGACCACAAGCGCGAGCGGGGAGTCGGCGGCGATGTTCGACGCAAGCCAGTACAGGCCGTGCTGCCAGCCGTAGCCGGGATCGCCGCCGGTCGGGCCTTCGGCCGACACCGTCGAGCCCTCTGCGGGGGCTCCCGTGAGCACGTCCGCGGCCAGCGCCGCGGCACCGGCCAGCCAGCGATCGCGCTCGTCGGCCTCGGCCTCCAGCAGGGGTCGCTCGAAGAGCTGGCGAACGACCCCGAACGGGAACCCGCCCTCGAGCTGCGTCGCCCGGGCACCGAGGACCCGCAGGCCGAGATCCGGCGCCTGAACGCGCGCCTCCTCCAGCAGCCGCGACTTGCCCATCCCCGGAGCGGCCTCGATGACCAGCGCTCCACCATCGCGCCGGCCCGCGGCACGCAATGCGCCACGGATGCGCTCGACCTCGTGCTCGCGCTCGAGCAGCGCGACCGGCCGAGCAACCACTGAGCTGTCCATGCGACGGCCGATCGTAAGCGTGCGTGGCGCGGCACGCAATGTTCGGGGGTCGATGTCAGGGATGCGCCCGACGTGCGGAGCCCCACTCAGGCGGAGCATGAGCGCATGCCGCTCATTCAGGTCAAGGTCATCGAGGGTCTGTTCACCACGCCTCAGAAGCGCGAGATCGTGGAGCGGCTCAGCGAAGCGATGATCGAGATCGCGGGCGAGGGCGTGCGCCGGATCACCTGGTGCATCGTCGAGGAGGTCCCGAGCGGCGATTGGGGCGTCGGCGGCCAAGCCCTCGCGACCGACGACGTCAGGGTGCTGGCCTACACCGACCGCGACGGCGCCTGAATCCCATGGCACGCCCCCTCGATCCGGATGCGATCGGAGACCACTTTGATCGGCTGTACCGAGCGGCCTACGCGCTGTGCGGCTCACGCGAGACCGCCGAGGACCTCGTACAGGACACCTACGTGCGTGTGCTGTCACGGCCGCGGTTCCTTCGAAGGGACGACGACCTCGGCTACCTGTTGCGCGCCCTGCGCAACACGTTCATCAGCCACCAGCGCCGCGCGAGCAGCAGACCCGCGCCCGCAACGGCGGACGAGCCCGACTGGATCGAGGATCCCTCGGCGCCGGACCCGCACGACGTGGCGGAGGCGCGGCTCGTTTACGAGGCAATCGCGGCCCTTCCGCCCCACTTCCGCGACGCGCTCGTCGCGGTCGACATCGCTGGGCTGCGATACCGCGAAGCCGCCAGGGCCCTGGGCATTCCCGAGGGCACCGCGATGACACGCGTGTTCCGGGCCCGCCAGAAGGTTGTCAAGGCGCTCCAGGGGGATGCGCCAGACGACGAAAGGGATTCGGCCGGCCGGGCGTCCTTGTTGCCAACCCCATGCCGATCAGAAAGGAGTTGACGTGGAAGCAGCAACGATTCTTGCCGCCGGACCCTTGGCAGAAACCCCGCGCCGCGAGCTCGATCACCGGACGGGCGGCGGTGTCGAGGTGAGACTGCTGTGGGACTCGCAGACCAACAGCGTCGCCGTCGCCGTCACCGACGAGCTCTCCGGCGCGTATTTCGAGTTCGAGGTCGATCCGGCCGACGCGCTCGACGCGTTCCACAGCCCATATGTGTACGCGCACGCCCCAGCAGTGACGAGCTTGTCGCGAGCCTGAGCCGAAGCCGTAACCGGCTTCACCCACCTCTGACCCGCGGCTCCGTAGGGTCGCGCCATGTCGAGGGAGGACGGGCAGGCGACGGTCGAGTGGATCGGGCTCGTGCTGCTCGTCGCGCTCGGGCTGGGCGCGCTGCTGGCGTTCGGGCCGCGCGTCGACGGGCGCTCGTACGGCGGCTTCCTGGCGCGCGCGATCGTCTGCGCGGTGCGCGGCGGCTGCGACGACGGGCGCGGCGCGCTGGCCGAGGCCTACGGTGAGCACGACGCCGAGCTGGTGCGCCGCTTCGCGCCGAACCTCGTCTACGAGCCGGGTGAGAAGGAGATCCCGATCGACTTCCGGCGCTGCCACTCGACGAAGTGCGGCAACGCTCCCACGGACCGCTCGCTCGACGTCAGCCGCACCGACGCCGGCGTGCCGGCCACCGTCTTCACGCACGTCGTGCACGACGGCAGCTCGACCTTCATCCAGTACTGGTTCTACTACCCCGACTCGGACAGCTACTTCCCGGGCTCGCACGCCGGCTGGCAGCTGCTGAACGTCGCCAACCTGATCTGGGGCAGCCACCTTGTCCTCCTCAGCAGGAGAAGCCTGGTTGTCGCTCCTGCTGTTGGCGAGGGGCAGGGCGCGGCTGCGATCGTGGCCAGTACCTGCTTTCGCTTTGACGCGGGCCCTCGGACGGATATGGGCGCGTGCACCAGAAGCCGCGACGTCCGCCCCGACCGGACGGCCGGGGCGGACGTCGCCTGGATCGCTTCAGGCGCGGGCTACATCGATGGACACGGGGACGGGGTTGCTGACGATGTCCCGGACGGGTGAGTAGCTCGTGAGGCTGGCGAGCTCGGCGAGCTGCTCGTCGTCGAAGTCGCCGCTAGCCTTGAACGCGACCCGGATGCCCTCGTAGCCGGGACGGACATTCTCGTCGAGGCCGAGGAAGCCGCGCACGTCCACGTCGCCCTCGATCGTGCACTCCAGGCCCTCGAGCGCGATCCCGCGAGCGGCGGCGTGGTAGGCGATCGTGCCCGTCAGGCACGCGGCGAGGGCGTGGAGCAGGTATTCGGGGGCGTTGGGGGCCTCGTTGTCGCCGAGCAGGACGGGCGGCTCGCCGGCGTCTACGACAAACGGCTCGGTGCGGCTCGTGTCCTCGTGACCGGCCCCGTAGAACCCTTGGATCGTCGTGCGGTTGTGGCCGCCGTCGATCCACTGGTTGCGAGCCCGGAACTGGAAGCGCGCCAGCGTCGGTTCGGCGCTGATGTGCTCGATGGTTCCGAAGAGACGGTCGACGTCGACTCCGTTGACGATGCTGGTGACCTGCATGGTGAGCTCCTTGTGGTTGGGTTGGCCGAAACTGTCTCGGCTGGTGTGCAGACACGGTAAGGAGCGACCGCTTCCCGAAAACTTCCCTTCCGGTCGACCTGCGCCAGGTCGGGGCGGTGGTTAGTCGCGTGGGATGATTTGGCTGATGCGACGCTTGGATGTCCGGCTCCTGGGCCGGTTCGAGGTCGCGGTCGATACGCAGCGGGTGGCCGGCTCGGCCTGGGAGCACCGTCGCGCCGAGGACTTGGTCAAGCTGCTGGCGCTCTCGCCGGGGCACCGCATGACGCGCGATCAGGTCGTCGAGGCGCTGTGGCCGCACCTGAGCGCCAAGGCTGGTGTCGCGAATCTGCACAAGGCCGCGTACTACGCCCGTAAAGCGCTGGGTTGGCCGGAGGCGATCGTGGTCCGGCACGGTGTGGTGGCGCTCGCGCCCGAGCACCGCGTCGACACCGACGTCGAGCGGCTTGAGACGGACCGTGGCTGGGACGGCGAGGTGCCCGAGCTGCTGCCTGAGGACCGCTACGAGGAGTGGACCGCCGAGCACCGCGAGCGGCTCGCCGAGCTGCGCACGGCGACGCTGCGGCGCCAGGGCCGCTGGGCGGACCTGCTGCGCGCCGACCCGGCGGACGAGGAGATCACTCGCGCTCTGATGCGCGAGCGTGCGGCCGTCGGTGACCGTGCTGCGGCGGTCAGGCAGTTCCGGCGCCTGCGCGAGGCTCTAGCCAAGCTCGGTCTGACGCCGTCGGAGGAGAGCTGGTCGCTGTACCGCGAGGTATCGCGCGGGGATCCGGTGCATGCATCGACGAGGTCGAGTGTGCCAATGGTCGGCCGGGACCGCGAGCTGGCTATTGCGCGGACGGCGCTGGACGCGACCGGGCGCAAGGGCGGGGGCGCCCTGTTGATCCTCGGTGACGCCGGGATGGGGAAGACTCGGCTGGTCGACGCGGTGCTTGAGGATGCGCGGGCACGCGGCTGGCATACGCTGCGTGGCGCTGGCCGGGAGGAGGAAGGCCGCCCGCCGTACGGGCCGATCATCGAGGCGATCGACCCGCTGGTCGCGGCTCGCCCCGACCTACTGGAGTCGCTCAACGAGTCCTCGCAGCGCGTCCTAGCGCTTCTGAGTCCCTCCGCGACGGCCGGCGACGCCGGCTCGCCGGGGGACGTCGAACGCCATCAGGTCTTCGCCTATGTCTGGCAGCTCGTCCACGCCGCCGCGGCTGAGGCTGGCGTGCTGATGGCGCTGGAGGATCTCCATGCCGCCGACGTGGCGACACTTCTCCTGGCCCACTACCTCGCCCGCGCCGCTCGCCAGGAGTCGGTGCTGATCGTCCTCACCGCGCGCCACGGCGAGGCCAGTCCCGAGCTGGCGCGAGTGCGCGCCAGCCTACGCGAGCAGCGCGCCGGCGTCGAGATCGTCCTGCGCCCCCTGACGACTATTGCGCTTACCACTATCGCCGAACGCGCCGCCGACCGGCAGCTGGGAGCGCGGACGCTCGAGGCGATCGCCGCCGCCGCGGCGGGTAATCCGTTCTTCGCCGAGGAGATCGGCGCCTCGGCCGCCGACGGCGATGTGCGCGTCCCCGAGCACGTCAGCGAGATCCTCAACGTCCGGTTCGACCGCCTGCCAGAGAAGGCGCGGCCGGTCGTGTTAGTCGCTGCCGCTTTGCAAGACGGTTTCGCCGTCTCTGATCTAGCGGTGATCGCCGGCGTCCAGGAGGCGAGCGCTGAGGCGGCGGTCGGCGCTGCGCTGCGCCGGGGTGTCCTGAAGCGCGACGCCTCCGGACTACGCTTCCGCCACCCGCTGCTGCGTGATGCCGCCCGGCGGCAGCTCGATCCCCGACAGCTCATCGACGCGCATCTGCGGGCAGCGGCGCGCCTTCGCCAGAGCGGCAGCGCGCCCGAGCGGGTCGGCTACCACCTGCTCGCGGCGGGGCGAGGCGGCGAGGCGGTGCCGCTGCTGACAGCGGCGGCACAACGAGCAGCTGCCGTCGGCGCATACCGCG
Organism: uncultured Thermoleophilaceae bacterium; assembly: GCA_963848495.1. Taxonomy (GTDB): domain Bacteria; phylum Actinomycetota; class Thermoleophilia; order Solirubrobacterales; family Thermoleophilaceae; genus JAICJR01. The sequence continues at coordinate 1,550,784 of CAWKDV010000004.1, read as the reverse complement.
ACGGTCAGCGCTGGGCGGAGCAGGCCTTGGCGCACGTGCCCTCCGCTGACCGGGGTGAGCTGCTGGAGCTGCTGGGCGATCTGCGCCACGCCGCCGGCGACCGGCGCGCCGCGCGGACATTCGCCGCCGCCTCCGACGCGGCGCCCCTTGACCGCCTGACCGATCTGCGCATCAAACAAGCCCGTGCGCTCACCGCCGCCGGCGACCCAACCGCCGGGTTGGAGATCCTGCGTGACCTCACAGCCACCCCTGGCGCCCAACAGGCCCGGCTTGCGGTTGCGCGCGGGATAGTCGCCTGGTACGCCGGTGAGCTCAACCAAGCGCGCCGACAGGCCGAACACGCCACCTCGCTGATCCACAAAGCGGAAAGCGAACGGGGAGAGCTCGCCGACCTCCAGGCGCTGATCGCCCACGCCGCCGGCGCATGGGAGCAGCACACTGAGTGGCAACTCGCTGAGGTCTGGCACGTGCCCGAACTCGCAGGGCGCGTGTTCGACGTCTACACCTGCGTCACCGAGTACGTGCTGCACGCCGGCGAGCCCTACGCGCGGCTTGCCGAGTTCGCGCGTCGCCTGCGCGAGCACGCACACACCGGCGGGGCCCTGCGCGGAGAGGCCTTCAGCACCACCGTGCTCGGCGAAATCGAGCTACTGACCGGAGATCTCCAAGCGGCGCGCACGCACCTGCTCGAAGCTGCCACACTGAACCGCAAGGCTGGCGCGATCGGCGGCGAAGCCCTCGCCCGAACGCGCCTCGGTGAGGCGCTCATCCACCTCGGCGAGCGCAGCGCCGCGCGCGAACAGCTCGACGAGGCCCTCGCCCTCGCGCACGCCTCACCCCTGGCTGACCATCTCCTGTTCATCGTCCAGGGCCCACTGCTGCGCGTCCCCGACGATCCTGCTGAAGCTCTCGCCCTGGTCGACCGCGCCGAAGCCCTGCTCGACGAGACCCCCAAATGCGTGTTCTGTTCTATCGACTACTACCTCGCGGGCGCGACCGCATGCGCTCGGGCCGGCGACACCACGCGTGCTCACGCCTTCCTTGCTCGAGTAGAGGCGACCGCTCGACGCTGGAACGGCGGGCCGTGGGCCCCGGCGGCGGCCGAGGCCCGCGGCGCCGTGCTCGCCGCCGACGGCGACCCGGAGGCGGCGACCCACGCACTACGGCGTGCGATCGCCGGCTACGCCACCGCCGGACAGCGGCTCAACGAGGATCGAGCGCGCCGCTCGCTCAACGAACATCTCGCTAGCGCAAGACCCTGGCCTGCTCCCGGCGATCGTTGACAGCTCAGGCCGCGTGGGTTTGTAGGTCTCCGAGGGCATCGTCCCAGGTCTGGGCGACCTCGGCCGGCGTGCGGTAGTTCAGCCCCGAGTGGGGGCGGTGGTGGTAGTTGTCGATGTGGGCGGCGATCACCTCCCGTGCCTGGTCGAGGGTCTCGAACTCGTGCAGCCAGACGCAGCGCTCCTTGAGCTTGGAGAACCACGACTCGATGAACGCCTGGCTTTCGGGGTCGCGGTAGCCGCCGCGGCGATGCGTGACCCCGAGGCCGCTGAGGACGAGCTTGAAGGCGCGGGCGGTGAACGCCGAGCCGTTGTCGGTGCCCAGCGTCAACGTTCCGGGCTTGATCTGTCGGGCGTTGGCGGCCTGCTCGACGAGCGTGATCGCCTCGGTGGCGCGGCAGCGCAGCTCGAGGTGCCAGCCGACGATCTCGCGGGTCAAGCAGTCGATCGCGGCCATCAGGTAGCACCAGCCGTGCTCGGCGACCCAGACCGACGTGAGGTCCAGATGCCAGAGCTCGTCGGGCCGGGTGACCCGGAAGTAGCCGGGCCGGCGGCGGCGGTCCAGGCGTCGGCGGCGCTGGATCAGGCGCCGCTCTCGCATGACTCGCAGCACGCGCTTGCGGTTGACCGCCTGCCCGAGCTTGCGGACGACGAGCGCTGTGACCACGCGGTAGCCGTCGGTCTGGTTGGCCTGCGCGACTTCGACGATCGCCGCGTCGACCTCATCGGCCGGTGGGCCCGCCCGCCGCGCTGCCGGCGGCCGGGTCTTCGGGGTGCGGTAGATCGCCTGGCGGCTGATCTGCGCGACGCGCGCCACCACCGAGGGCGAGTGGCCCTCGGCGACAAGCTCGCGGGACCGGGTGACGCGCATGCCTACTCCCAGTCCCGCAAGAGCTTTCCCGAGATCTCCAACTCGTAGGTCTTGCGCCCGAGCGTGCGCTCGAGCTCGGCGATCCGCCGTCGCTGCTCGGCGGCCAGCGAGCGGTCCTGGCCGTCGGTGAAGCGCTCGGCGCCCGCCTCGATCATCTGATCGCGCCAGCGGCGCAACAGCGTCTCTGAGAGGTCGTGCTCGCGGCAGATCTCCGCCACAGAGCGATCACCGCGAAACGACGCGAGCACGAGCTCGACCTTCTGCTTGGCGGTGAACTTCCGATACTTGCGCTTGTCGCTCAACAGGGTCTCCTCACCTGGCTGAGCGGCCCATGCTCGAAGGCGCGCCGGACACGATCTCCGCCACGCCCTACGGGCTCGGCTCCGATCGCGTCCGCACCCCGAACACTGTCAACGCCCTACCAGGGAGCAGGCCACCAGCACGAACCACGCGAAATGATCCTCCGGCAACCACTCCGCCAACGACGGCGGCATCAACAACACCTGCTGGCGATCACACGGCAAGAAGTTCTGAGGCATGCCCGAATCGTCCAAAACCACCCGGACAGCAGGCCATTTACGCAACAGCCTCACGCGGGAGCGATAGCGCGTTCCGGGCAAGGCGCCGCTCGCCCAGGCACTGCAGTTCCAGGTCAGGTAACCGTCTGGACGGGTACTTCGTAGAACTCGACAGAGGTCCGGCGCTCGCTAGCTCCCGGGTCCATCGCGTTGAGGGCCTCGTCCCCGCGACGCATCGCTTCCTCGCTTTCAAACAGCGTGACGCCTAGCCCTTTTCCGCTCTCGCGGTTGATCAGCATCAACATCTTCGCGCCCTCGAGCCCCGCTGGCGTGTTGCCGGACTCGACCTCGCCTCGGACCATGCTGATCGCATCATCGAGCTTGGCCGGATCACTCTCGAATGTCGCTACACGTGCGTACATCAGACCTCCTCGGATTAGCTAGGGCAAGAGCAGCCCACGATCGTCCTCAGGACGCTTCATGTCAATGGCCGACGATCGCTGCTTCTCGGGGCATGAAACTGCGCCGTGAAGGCTGACCTGATGTCCGGTGGTCGACCTAGGTTCGGCCGACTGGGACATGGGGCCTTCTGGGGAACGCAGGCTGGGTAGGCCGTTTGATCGGACGATGGGCTTCGAGCCCGGGCTTTTCAGTGGCCGCCCCTGCGACTTGCCCGGTTGCGCTGCGAGCGCGAATCCGTCGATGTCGTTTGCCCACCGGTTCTCCAGCTTCCAGTCACGAACTAGAGGAGGACGAGTTGAGAGCAGTGGCGCTGAATGCCCACCGCGACTTCTGCGAGGTGGCGATCGCCGAGGAGGCCGGTGTCCGCGCCGCCGGCCGCATCAAGACGACGCCAGAGGAGCTCGAGCTGTTCGCCCGTAGCCTCGACCTGCACGACCACGTCGCGCTCGAGGTGACCGGCAACGCCTGGGAGATCGTGCCCATCCTCGAGCCACACGTCGCGCGCGTGATCGTCGTCTCGCCGTCCGACACCGGCATCCGCCAGGCCAGGGCGAAGACTGATCGCCTCGACGCCCGAGCCCTGGCCGAGCTGCTTTGGGCGGGCCGCCTTGACGCTGTCTGGATGCCCGACGAGCGCGTGCGCGCGATGCGCCGCCGGCTAGGGCGCAGGACGCAGCTCGTGCGGGCGCGCACGCGCGCCAAGAACGAGATCCACGCCGTGCTCGTCCGCTGCCTGAAGGGCAAGCCGCCGATGTCCGACCTGTTCGGCGTCAAGGGACGGCGCTGGCTCTCGGAGCAGCAGCTGCCGACTGCCGAGCGCGAGACGGTCGACTCGGCGCTGCGCCAGGTCGAGTTCCTCGACGCAGAGATCACCGAGGTCGAGCAGCTGATCGCGAGCGAGGCTCTCTCCTGGCCGGAGGTCAAGCGGCTGATGACGGTGCCGGGCGTCAACGTGATCGTCGCCGCGACGTTCATGGGCGGTCGGCGACATCGCCCGCTTCCCCGACCGGCGCAAGCTGACCGGCTACCTCGGGCTCGATCCACGCCTGCGTCAGTCGGGCGCGGCTCCTGCAAGCCACGGCCGCATCTCCAAGCAGGGCTCGGCGTCAGCTCGCCATGCGCTGGTGGAGGCGAGCTGGTCGACGGTGCGCCAGCCGGGCCCGATCGCCGGCTTCTATGTCCGGATCAAGGCGCGCCGCGGTCACTCGATCGCGATCGTCGCGGCGGCGCGCAAGCTCGCCTGCCTGTTCTGGTGTCTGTTGACCCGCGGCGAGGACTACGCCTTCGGGCAGCCGTCGTTGACCAAGAAGAAGATGCGCCGGCTCGAGCTGGCGGCCGGCGCTCCCCGCTTTCAGGGCGGCCGCTCCGTCTGGTCGACCAACGATGCGATGCGCCAGGCCGAGCGCGAGCTCGCGCTGCAGGCACAGCGCGCCTACGAGCGCACCATCTCAGACTGCCAGGCGAAGAAGGTGGGTGCGGGCGCGACACAGGGGCGCGCATCTCAAAGGCCGTCTAGCGGCAAAGCAGCGCGGCAGACCTCGAAGCCCCAGCGGTCCGCGCTTTAGCTCCGTCAGTCACCCGCACCCACGCGAACTGTCTCACACGAGATCGGAGTCGACAACGCCAACGACTTTCATCCGTCGTCCGAAGGGGAAGCGAGCGCGCGATTCGGCGGATGCGCAGAAGCTCGCGCTTGGCTGGTGTGCCTGCGTAGTCGTCCGCACCCGCGGTCGGTGCAAATGCCGGATGTGTCCGCGAGCGGCGCGAAGCACACTTAGTTGTGAAAAGGAGAGTGCGATGGCGACCCAGACGATCGAGCGCCCGGTTCAGCGGCCCGCCGCCGACTTGGAGGCGCTCTTCCCCGGCCGGTTCCTCAGTGTGACGAGCTTCAAGCGGGACGGCACCGGCGTCGCGACACCCGTCTGGTTTGTCTCCGACGGCAGCCGGCTGTTCGCGTTCACCGACCTGCACTCGCCGAAGGTCTGGCGCATCCGCCGCAACCCGCGTGTCCTGATCGCTTCCTGCCGCCCCGGCGGCAAGCTCCGCAAGGAGCCGGTCGCGGCGCGCGCGGAGGTGCTGACTGCGACCCCGGAGTTGGAACGCGTGCGGGAACTTCTAACCGAGCGCTACAGGATCTCGTACCGCCTCGTGATGTTGGTCTACCGGCTCGGGCGCCGCCTCCGCGGCGAGCGCAGCGTGCCCGACGGCGCGGTGCTGGCGATCACGGTCGAATAGCGCTGTCGGTGCGCAAGATCGCACCTGCCCTGGCCAAAGCACAAGGAGGAGTCGAGCACGGACGCTGACTGCTGCTTTCCATGCGAGAGGCGGAACTCGCACGATGCCGGCGCGGACTACTGCTGCTCGTCCCGTGCGAGCGTGAGCCGGAAGAGAGGCGAGAGTGCCGCAAGCAGGCGAAAGCAGGAGCCGGATGCGAACAGCCGCGGGCACTCCAGACCATGGGAACCAGCCGCCACTGGGCGGACCGCGGTGGGCCGCTCAGGCTTGAGGTATCCGACGCCGGCGGAACGCGGCGAATGCCGCCGAAGCCAGGAGGGCCGCCACCAGTCCCAGCCAGGCGAGGGCCGTGGTGTCGATGGCGTCGGCTGGGGGCCTTCCCACGTGGGTCAGCGGTGACAGGTTCAGCACCCAGTCCGGAAGCTGTAGGCCCGAGCCGAGCAGCCCGATGAACGTGACCGCGCCGAATGCTGCCCAGGCCAGGGCGAAGGCACGGGGAAGGAATCCGTAGAGCAGCACCGCGACGGCTGCGATGACCAGTTCGGCTGGCAGGTAGGCGAGTCCCGACTTCAGCAACGTGCCGAGGTAGCCGGAGTCGCCGGTCGACAGGGCTGTGGTGGCTGCGAACACGACAGCCGAGGCCACGACCAGCATGACCAGGCCGGTGGTCACGACCAGCACTTGTGCGCCGAGCCACCGCATCCGGCCCAACGCTCCGGCGAGGACGGGTTCAAGGCGACCCGCCGCCTCCTCGCGTCGTAGTGAGCCGAGCGCCTGGACGACGTAGCCGCAGGCGATGATCGCGAGGTAGACCTGGGTCGACGCGAGGAAACCGTCGGCGGCGTTCTCCTGGGTGATCCCCATCGCCTTGCTCAGCGATGGGTTGCCGAGGATGGCGCCGACGACTTGCTGTGCCAGCGCCCCCATGACCGCGGCCAGCGCGACCGATCCGACCGTCCATCCGAGGAACGAGCCGCGCTGGCCGTGCAGCGCCAGGCCGAGGGGTCGGACGAGCCAGGGCGAGGCGGAGGGCTGACCTGGTCCTTGGCGGTACAGCGCTGCACCGAGGTCCCGTCGCCTGGCCAGCGCGACGGCAAGGATGGACAGCCCGGTCGCGACGATCACGGGGATGAGCAGGACCCACCAGCGCTGGTCAGCGCCGAAGGGGGCGGTCTTCTCCAGCCAGCCGAGCGGGGAGAGCCACACCCAGAACGTGCCGTTGACGTCGCCGACACCACGCAAGATGTACGACAGCGCGACGGCCGTGAAGCCGAGGGCATAGACACCTCTGCTGTGCAGGACGACCTGGGCGCAGACCGCGGCGAACGCGGCGAAGACGACGGTCACCATGCCGAGAGCCAAGGCGTAGAGCACGGCCGCGCCGAGTTCGATTCCGGCAGCGAGCAGCGAGAGCGCGAAGCCGACGTCCATCAGGACCACCGCGGCGCCCACGAGCACCAGCGCGCTGACAACCGGGACCCGTCGGTCGATCCGTCCTGCCAGCAGCGCTTCGAGCCGTCCGGACTCCTCCTCGCGGCGGGTCATTCCCGCGACCAGTGCCAGGCCCATGAGCGGCATCAGGAACGAGGCGATGAAACCGAACTCGTCCTGGATGATGCCTCCAAGGGTGTCGATGCCTTCCACGTGGCCGTTGATCGCGATCAGAGCGTCACTGGCCACGGCCTGACCGTAGGACGCGATCTGCTCGGGCGTGTTGTAGAGCTGCGCCACAGAGATGGCGGTGAAGGCAAGCGCGCCGACGGTGACGAGCACCCACACCAACAGACGTCGGCGCTGCGCGCGCCACGAGATGGCCAGCATGGCCCCGATGCCCGTCATGCGTGCACCGTGCCGGGTGTGTCGTCGCTGTAGTTGCGCAGGAACAGCTCGTCCAGGCTGGGCGGCTCGACCGTGAGGCTCCGGATGCTGGCGGCGTGGATGAGTCCGATCGCCAGGTCGAGCTCATCAGGACCGACTGTGAACCGCGTCTCGATGCTTCCGTCGACCTGACCGCTGGTGAGGCCCTCCAGCCCGGCGACCGCTTCCAGGGACTCGACGGTGGACCCGGTCAACGCGTGGACGCTGGTGCGGGTGTGTCGGCGCAGGTCCGCAAGCGTTCCGGAGGTGACCGTCTTACCGCGCCGGATGATGCTCACCCGGTCCGCGAGCGCCTCCACCTCCGAGAGGATGTGGCTGGACAGCAGGACCGTGGCGCCCTGCTGGCGGCGCTCCTGGATCACCTCTTGGAACACCTGCTCCATCAGGGGGTCGAGCCCGGAGGTCGGCTCATCGAGGACGATCAGGTCCACCTGGCTGGCCAGCGCCGCGATGAGCGCGACCTTCTGCCGGTTGCCCTTGGAGTAGTCACGCGCCCGCTTGGTCGGGTCGAGCTCGAAGCGCTCGATGAGCTCGGCCCGCCGCCCCGGGTCCATCCCGCCGTGGACGCCGGCCAGGATGTCCATGCACTCCCCGCCGGTGAGACCCGGCCACAGCGACACGTCTCCGGGCACGTAGGCCAAGTCGCTTCGCAGCTTGGTTCCCTCGCTCCACGGATCGCGGCCGTAGAGCGTGATCGTGCCGCCGTCGTGGCGCATCAGGCCGAGCAGGATCCGGATCGTGGTCGACTTCCCGGCGCCATTGGGCCCGAGGAACCCGTGCACCTCGCCTCGGCGTACATGGAGGTCGAGGCCGTCCAGGGCCCGGAAGCTGCCGAACTGCTTGACGAGGCCCTGGATGTGGACGATGTCGTCGTTCACGGCTTTCGTCGGTCTTCGACACGGAAGGCGCCCTGGGAATAGACGTCCACCGCCTCGCCGGCCCAGGCAGCCATGCCGGCAGGCGTCTGGAGGTCGAACCCAAGGGCGTCGCTGAGCTGCCTCGCGAGCAGGAGCATCGAGAGGTCGTTGACAAGTAGAAAGGCGGCGCGCACCCGACGGTCCTTGCTCGGCCGGGCGACGCCCGCCTCCTCCATCGCTACCAGCACCCGTTCGCTGACGGCCAGATAACGACGGAACACACCGTCGCCCGTGGGATCGTTGGTCAGCCAGAGCCGACGCAGGTAGTCCGGCAGGGGCGAGCCCGCAGGGAAGCTCCCGACGAACGCCTCGGCCAGCGACGTCGCGTCGCCACCGCCGAGCGCCTCACGCAGGTCCGCATCGGTGAGGTTGTCGAGGATCGCGTCGAATGAGGCGGCGACGTGCTCGTCGACCGCCTCGCGCAGCCCGGCCTTGCTACCGAAGTGGTGCATCACCAGCCCCGGTGAGACGTCTGCCGCAACTGCCACGTCCCTCACGGTGACCCGCTCAGGACCCCGTTCGGCGAAGAGCTGCAGCGCCTTGTCGCGGATCCGCGCCTTCGCCGTCAGATCCCCGGAAGGACGGGCGTTACTGAACATGCGTACAGCTTACTGAACATCCGTTCAAGGCGCAAGCGTCGACGAACGGCGCGACATGTCGACGTCGAGGAAGCAGAACTCGACCACATGCTTGGCGAGGCCTACCGCGCCTACCGGTCGACCGCGAAGGCGCGGCTGATTCCATGGCTCTGGTGACCGGCGTGGCCGCTGTCGCATCGAGGCAAACCGGGCACTGGCGAGCAAATAAATAGCGCGAGCACGTGTCGTAGTGCGACGCGTACCGCGCATGCGCCGCTCCGCCGGCTCTCTAGATGGTGGTCTCGCGCCGACGACGGATAATGGCCCTGTCACGCGAGAGAAGGAGGTGCCATGCAGATCGACCACGTTTCGATTCCCGTGGCGGACCTCGCCGCCGCGAGAGCGTTCTACGAACAGGCGCTCGCGCCGCTCGGCGTGCAGCTCGTGGCCGAGTTTCCCAGTGGAATCGCGCTCGGGGGTGGTCAGGGGCACGGGATGGTCGGGCTGCGTCAGGGCACCGAGTACCGCGGCCCGGTGCACGTGGCGTTTTCTACGGACCGCGCAGGAGTGGACGCGTTCTACGAGGCTGCGCTCGCAGCGGGCGGCACTGACAACGGCGCCCCGGGCATCCGAGCTCACTTCCCGAACTACTACGCCGCCTACGTCCGCGATCCGGACGGGAACAACATCGAAGCGGTCTGCCGCACGGCGTAGGTCGCGCAACCTGCGGTTGCGATCGCTGGATGTGGAACGACGCGACGTGCGTTAGACGCGGTCAACGGCAGCCCGGCGACGAGCCCGCCCGTCCGTGGCCGCGCTATCGCTTCGAGGCAGAAGCAGAAGCGCAAGCTTGACGGGGTCGCAGTCGTTGTCGCTGGTCCGCACGGCCCGCCAGACGGGGAAATGATCTCCGCTAGGCCAAGGGGTGTTGCGTGCCGATTGGGTGCGCCCCCATGAACAGCGTCTGACGGGCAGGCAACTGCGGGTCGGTCGCCTCGACGAGCGGGGCGACCTGGTCGAGCTGCACGAGCGGCTTGACCTTGCGAGCCACCTTCAGCCGCCTCACGTGCTCGACCGGGTTGCGGTCGATGTACCCGTACCGCACCGCAGCGGCGAGCACCATCAGCAGGAACGTCAGCGTCCTGTTGATCGACGAGTTGCTGAGGCCGCGCCGTCGCCGTGCCCGGCCGAGCTCGCGCCGCACCGCGGTGGCATCCTCGCCCACCCGCACCAGCTCGCTCAGCTCGAGCTCGAGCCTCGCCACCTCGGCATCGCCGGCCGACCGCTCCGCGGCCTTCTGGGCGACGTACGCCTCGATCATCTCGATCCCGATCTGGGCGACGTTGTATTCGCCGAAGAACGGAATCAGGTGAACCTCGAGGTCGTTGCGGACCTTCTGCGCAGCCGACCGCCGCAGCCGCTTGCTGTGTCCCGCGTACCAGTCCGAGGCGAACTCGTGGAACGTCACCTCGGGGCGATCCCGGTAGCTGCCCGGTTGATCTCGCCGAGCCGAACCGCGAGTGCCAGCTCCGCTTCGGACCGGTTCGGACCGATCGTCTCGTTGCGGGCCGGTCCGTTGTTGACCCGCCAGCGAATCGTGTAGACGCGCCCGTGTTTCTTTGACGGCCGCTCAATGACGCAGCCGGTACCGGGCTGCTTGGGCGTTCTGGCCATCAGGCCCCTCCTTTCGGTAGGGGCGCCAGCGGGCCGGTCCTCGTACGCGGACGGCTAGGGTGTCGCCGCGCGGGAGGCTGGTCCTCCGGCGCCGGCCCCGGGGCGTTCACGCGCCGCCGGGGCGCTTGATTGACTGGGCCATTCTAAGGCGGCTCTCGGCCGGGCTCGAGTAACGGGATCCGGCGCGACCCGCGAGGAGGTGACGGAGGTCTCGGCGTTCGCTCCGCCGCCTCGACACTCCCGCCGAAAGCCCTTGCGATGGACGCGTCGACTCGGTCGCGCCGGTAGCGATTGAGACCACCAATCTTCACCAGGCCGAGCTCCGCGCCATGGTCGTAGACGAACCAGCGAGACACATTCAGCAGCGTGGCCACCTCGTCCACCTTCAGGAGTCGCTTTCTCGCCGCCGTTGATCGCGCGCTCATCGTCTAGGCCTCCTTGCCGCCTGCCGAAAGCTTTCTGCCGGGTGACCGGCGTGCATTTCCTACGGAGTTCTGCTTCAGAGACCGCTCAATTGGCTTGGTGGCCCTGGCAGCTCCTGGCCGCGCCTGCTCCGCGCCGACGCCCGGATGGACACGTCCACGATCCTTCGACTCCCGGCTCTCCGAGTTTCGCTTAGGCAGGCTGCCTTCGAGGTCGTGGACCGCGGGGCACGAATCGGTTGGCCCGTACGCGGCCACTCACGATGTTCATCCGTACTACTCGCACCGAGGTGCTACTGAGCAAGGGCGGGCTCGTCGAGCACTCGCACGAGCGCGTCGACGACGGCGGGATCGAACTGGCCACCCGCGTTGGCGCGCAGTTCCTCGATCGCCGCGTCGATCGGCATCGCCCTGCGGTAGGAGCGCGTCGTCGTCATCGCGTTGAAGGCGTCGCAGGCCGCGACGATGCGGGCCTCGAGCGGGATCTCCTCCCCCTTCAGACCGTCCGGGTAGCCTCCCCCGTCCCAGCGCTCGTGCGACGAGCGGACCACCGCGCCGACCTCGCGCATGATGCCGCCGACCCGGTCGAGCAGCTGCTGGCCCTCGATGGTGTGGGTCTTGATGATCGTCCACTCGCGCTCGTCGAGCGCGCCCGGCTTGTTGATGATCTCCTTAGGCACCGCGAGCTTGCCGATGTCGTGTAGCAGTGCTCCGAACTCGACGCAGCGGCGACGATGATGGTTGAGGCCAAGCTCGCCGGAGACCGCCAGCGCCAACTCGACGACGCCCTTACAGTGCACGCCGGTGTAGGCGTCGTCGGACTCCACCACGTCGCCGAGCACGAGCGCCGTGCCCCGATAGGCGTCGTTCAGCTCCACGAGTTGCTCGAGCCGCGCGCGGCGCTCGCGTGAGAACACGCTGAGCACGGCGAGCAGCGGCAGGGTGAGCAGCAGCGCCCAGGGGCGCTGCTCGGTCGCGAACGCGACGGCCAGGCCGACTGGAGCGAGTGCCGCGTCGATCAGGTACACGGTGGGCATCTCGCTGCGCAGCTCCCCGAGCGAGATCCCGCCGCGCAGCCGCTCGCGCAGCCCGTTGCCGAGGAAGTCCCCGATCAGCTGCGCAGCGAGCGCAGCGAGGAGGATCAGCACCGGCGCCCCGGTGCCGTGGACGTGCGCAAAGGCCAGCACCGCGGCCGGTCCGAGCGCGAACCAGCTGTTGCCGAGCGCAAGCAGGGCCCGCGGCCAGGGCGTGCGGCCCAGGCCGATGTCGGGCGCCATGCCGATCGCCAGCGCCAGGGCGGCCAGCAGCGGGACGATCGGCGCCGGCACGGCGAACAGCATCGGGACGAAGACCAGCTGGGTCGGCACAGTGAAACCGGAGCCGATGTGGAAGCGGACGTGACCCGCGAGCGCGAGGGCGCAGACGTACATCGCCGCGATCGCCGGCGAGAAGTCACCCGTGTGAGGAGCCGCCGTGGCCAGCGCGAGCGCTGCGAGGAGGAAGCTCCCGCCGACGATCAGCTCGGCACGCGTTTCCGCGGGGGCCAGACGGCTGACCTCCCCGGCGAACGTGGCGCGCAGCAGCTCCGGCTCGTCTACGGCCCGAACGGACATCGCGATCTACATCGTCAGCGGTCCATGGGCCCTTGAGATGGGTCGGACATCTGTCCAGAGGGGTTTAGGGCCGCCGCCTGCCAGCCGAAGGAGGGGTTGGAAGCACTGACTCAGGGCAAACCCGTCGCGAGGCGGGGACGCAAAGCCAGGGATCTCGCAGGGAGCGAGACTGCCCAGCCGCCAGGACTCCCAGACTCGTCCGTTTTTACGAGCCCAGGAGGCCGTCTGACATGCGCACCACCAGGAGTCGCCGCGCCTTTTTTAGTGCCGCGGCTACCAGCATCATCGGCGCCGCGGCGCTGATCAGTTCGTCGCCCGCGATGGCCTACCAGGGCCTCACCGCGAACATGACCGGAGCCTCGGCGCTCGAGTGCCAGGCCCCGCTCCTCTCGCAGCCGTTCCTGAGCCTGAGGGACAACCGCGCGTACACGCTCGCGCCGGGCGGCGACTTCAGCAACCCCGCCGGCGCCGGCTGGCAGTTCTTCGGCGGTGCCCACATCGCCCAGACCGGCGGCCCGGATGGCAATGGCGGCACGCTCGAGATGCCTAGTGGCTCGACAGCCATCAGCCCGATCATGTGTATCGACATGACGTACCCGACCGCTCGTCTTTGGGCCAAGACGATCACTGACGACGGCGACGTGTCGGTCGCGGTCTCTTACGCGGGCACCAAGACTGAGTTGCAGCCGCAGGACGTAGGCCACGTCAAGGGCGACCACAGCAACTGGAAGCTCTCGAATGACGTCCAGATCCGGCCCGACCTTGCCGGCAAGTCCGCGGGCTGGCGCAAGGTGGCGTTCATCCTCACCGCTAACGGCAAGCGCGGCGATTTCCAGATCGACAATTTCTTCGTCGATCCCCGCATGCGAGGCTGAGGGAACGCTTGGACTGCGGGCTCAAGCTCCGCTGGCGGCTTTCCTTTGTGCGACGCCTGCTGCGCCAGGCTGAGCGAGAGCTCGGCGACGAGTAGCCATAGGACGCGCGCCGCAGGCTGGCGCGGGACGGTCCGGCTTACCCCTCGTTTTCAGCGTCTTTGCGTCGGCGGACTGCCTGTTCGGCACGCTGCGGGAAGGCAGCGCGAACGTGGTCTGGCGTCGGGCGGTTGAACCGTCCCCCCACCGTGACCGGGGACCGTTAGTACGAGAGGCGCCAGGAGGTCGGCGGCTCCACCGTACGGACAAGCTCGGCGCCGCAATCGCGGTTTGGGCATACAACTCGCGATTGGGTGCCAAATATCACGGTCCCCACGCCGACGGCTTCCGACACTCGCCGCGCACGACTCAGGCCCGGATCAGGGACCGGGGTCCTGCAGGAAGGGCACCTGAGGTCGAGCATGGGCCCGTACTACCGCGACCTCGCGAGGCCAAACAGCGACAGCCCCCCCACGGCGCCAATCGCCCCAAGCCTCACCACGGAACATCGGGATGGAGCTGGATCTGTGTGGGGAAGGCTTAGTTCGCCGCCATCCTCGAAGCCCTTTCGCTCGGCGGCTACGTCGCCCTCTTCCGCACAGTCTTCTCCTGCCATGGCGTACGGATCGGCTGGAGGGCGAGCTACCAAATCACCATGGCCGGAGTCGTCGCGACGAAACTGTTCGCCGCCGCGGGAGCTGGCGGGGTGGCATTGACCGTTTGGGCTCTACGCGCCTCAGGCCTCCGTGCGCGAAGTGTCGCCACACGCCTGGTGACCTTTGAGCTGTTGCTCTACTCGGTCTACGCAGGGGCGCTCATCGTCGCCGGGCTCGGCTTGAGCACCGGGGCGATCGCCGGTGGAGCCCCATGGACCCTCACCACCCTCCCCTCAGCAATCGGCGCCTTCGCCCTTGCCGTCACTTTCGCGATGCGGGCGCTGCCCGGCGACTTCGAGCGCCGCGCGAAGTCGTTACGTGTTTCTCGACGCGCACGGCGCCTGCTCGCGCGCCTGTCTGTCGCTCCAGGAGCGGTCCGCGACGCCATCGGCATAGCAACCCAACTCGTGAGAGAGCGCAGACTAGGGCTGCTCGGAGCGCTCGCCTACTGGGGCTTCGACATCGCCACGCTATGGACGTGCTTCCACGCCTTCGGCACACCCCCACCCCTCGGCGTCATCGTGATGGCCTACTTCGTCGGCACGCTTGTCAACGCTTTGCCATTACCCGGCGGCCTGGGTGGGGTCGAGGGCGGCATGATCGGCGCCTTCCTCGCCTTCGGTACGCCTGCCAGCCTGGCCATACTGGCAGTCCTCTCCTACCGCGCAATCTCATTCTGGCTACCCACGATCCCGGGCGCCGTGGCCTACCTCCAACTACGTCGGACCGTCACTCGTTGGAAAGATGACCCGGAGCTGCCCCGGCCCGGCGGAAAGCGGGAACCCTTCTCGAACTCGTCTCCAGAGGTCAATGGACATTCCAGCGGGTCGACACCCGCTACGCCCTCAAGCGCCTGGACCTCATCGTCGGGCGCGTGATCGCAGTTCGGCCTCGCGATCGCCGGCGCGGCATTGATGGCGGCCTCAGTCCGAGCCGGCCGGGTGGCGAGGCGTTAGCCCAGCTTCTCGCCGAGCTTCCGGGTTGAACGTCGCCCGAGGCGGGAAAGTCGCGCTCATCACCGGCGCCCCGCAGGGCATCGGCGCCAGCCTCGCGGCCGGCTTCCGTCACGCCGGATATGCGGTCGTGGGCGCTGGGCGCTCGACGCCGCCCTCGCGTGGACTGACCAGCCTAGTGACTCCCCGGTAAAGCCCCCCTGGGTGCCGCTATGGAACGCGAGCAGAAGCCCCCGCGCCGGCACCGCCAGACCACCGGAGGTCCTCACTAGTATGCTGCGTCTTAAGTTAGTTGACAGGTGTGGGTGAGGGAGGGACAATGTCCTATGCCTTCGCCCGCGCTCGTGGTCAGTGACCAGGATCGTGCGACGTTGGAGTTTTGGACGCGGTCCTCGACCGTCTCGGCGGGACAGCGAGAGCGCGCCGAGATCGTGCTCGCGGTCGCGTCCGGGGCCGGCGTCTCGGGCGCGTCGCGGACGCTCGGAGTGTCACGCCCGACGGTGATCAAATGGCGTGATCGGTTCGCGAGCGACGGGGTTGACGGGCTCGCTGACCGGCCGCGCAGCGGCCGGCCGAAGACGATCGACGACGCCCAGATCATCGCAACGACGTTAGAGCCGCCGCCCGAGCCGTTGGGGGTCACGCATTGGTCCTCCAGGTTGCTCGCGCGGCATTTAGGGATCTCTGACGCGACCGTCGCCCGGGCGTGGCGGGCCTACCGGGTGCAGCCGTGGCGCAGCGAGACGTTCAAGTTCTCTACCGACCCTGAACTGCAAGCCAAGGTCCGTGACGTCGTCGGCCTCTATTTGAACCCGCCTCAGAACGCGATCGTCCTGTGCGTGGACGAGAAATCGCAAATCCAGGCCCTCAATCGCACCCAGCCGATCCTGCCGGTCCGTCCGGGGTTGCCGGAGAGAGCCACGCACGACTACAAGCGCAACGGGACCACGACGCTCTTCGCCGCGCTGGAGATCGCGACCGGCACGGTCACCGACCGCTGCTACGACCGTCACGGCAAGGCGGAGTTCCTGGATTTCCTCAAACGCGTCGCCAGGGCCTACCCCCGGCGGCGGCTGCACATCGTGCTCGACAACTACCACACCCACAAGCACGATGAGATCAACCAATGGCTCGCGCAGAACCCGCGGATCACACTGCACTTCACCCCGACATCGGGGTCGTGGCTGAACCTCGTCGAGGTGTTCGTCTCGATCATCACCCGCCAGGCGATCCGCCGCGGATCGTTCGACAGTGTCAAAGACCTCGTCGCAGCGATCCGCTCGTTTATCGACGGCTACAACGATCGTTGTCAACCGTTCACCTGGACCAAGACCGCGGACGAAATCCTCCGCCGCGCCGCACGTAAATGACGTTCAGCCGCGGTGATTAGCCAGACAGCCCACAAGAGATCCAGCCGCCACCGAGAGAGAGGGATTAGATGATGCTCGATCACGTCGGCTTCGCCGTTACCGACTACGAGCGAAGCAAGGCGTTCTACGAGAAGGCGCTGGCGCCGCTCGGATTCACGCTCCTCATGGAGTTCTCCGGCTCGGCCGCTGGGTTCGGCCGGGATGATGGAGCAAGACCATCGTTCTTCATCGAGGCGCACGGGGAGCCCGTGCAGGGTCGGCTTCACATCGCGCTGAGGGCCGAGAGCCGCGCGCAAGTGGACGCTTTCCATGCCGCGGCCATCGAAGCACGCGGAACCGACAACGGCGCACCTGGCCTGCGCTGGTACCACCCCAACTACTACGGCGGCTACGTCCTCGATCCCGATGGACACAACATCGAGGCCGTGTGCCATAGCCCCAGCTAAAACGACCGCGATCCGACCCTTCATCGGCGCTGTCAACCGCTCCTCTGGACCCAACGACGGACAGGATCCCCTCCCGCGCGACCGTAAACGAACTTCAGACGCGAGACACTAGACACCGTCGACGGCTTCCCTGCTCCGCGCAGAAAGCGGGGCGGCCCGACGCACTCGGCGGGCCGCCGCCCCGACATTGCTTGAGCTCGCGTTATGACCCGTTGCGAAGCCCGGCGCTGGCCGGGATCACGGGAGCCGTCCGGGAGTGGACGGTGGCGTTGATCTCCGAGCTGTCGATCCCTTGGAGATAGATCCACGTGATCCCGAGGTTTGCGTGCCCGAGCTGGCGCTGGATGACGACCAACGGGACGCCTTCATGCGCCATCTCAACGGCGTGCGCGTGGCGCAGCTGGTGCGGCGCGAACCGGCGCCGCACCCCCGCCGCCAGAGCAGCCCGACGCAGCTGCTTACGCGCCGCCGATTGCTCCCACTGGCGCCCCGCGGTCGCACGGTGATCACACACGGCAGCGCCCCAACCGGAAGCCGACCCCGAATCTCCATCCACGCTTCGAGCTGCGACCACGCCGACCGGTCCATTCCGACCTCGCGTCGACGGCCGCCCTTTCCGCGGCGAACGAGCACCGCCCCACGCGAGCGATCCAGATCAGTCTCGGCGAGCTCGAGCGCCTCGCCGATCCGCAGACCAGCTCGCCACAGAATCACGATCAGTGCTCGCAGCCGCGCGCCATCGGCCCCGTTGCCGGCGGCGCGCATGACCGCAACGATCTCCTCGACCGTCGGCGGGTCAGCCGGATAGCGCAGACCCTTGTTCGTCGGCGACCGGCCCCGGTTAAAGCCAGGCATCGTCGCCGGTGAGCGGCGATGACCAGCGGCGTCATACAAGACGGATTCCATGGTGTCCTCCTTGACGGAGCAGTTACAGGACCCGCCGATCCTCAACTGGTCACGCGACTCCGCAGCGAGACATCGCGACCACACCGAACCCTCGCCTAGCGAGGAGCGGGGCGGATTTGTCCCGTTGGGGCGCGCCCTGCCTTTGCGTTCGCGCGGGCATCACGCTGATCCGCGGGCGGTGGCCCCGTGTGTCTGACACGGGCGGCCACCAGGCTCGAGCGGGCCAGGCGCGCCTGCTGGGTCGAGGGAATAGCAGTCAGGTGGGAGCCGCCGATCGCATCGTGACCAGAGACGGCGGCTGCACGCTCAGCGACCCTCGCCCGAGCCAGGAGGTAACAACGGGCGGAGCCTGGCCAGCAAGCACGGGGTGCCGGATTGGGTACCGGAGGCGGCTCCGGTACCCAATCGCGCCGCTGCTATCCGCGCGCGTATTGCTCCGCCGCGCGCGACTCGAACTCGAACATGACGCAGCGTTCGTCGCCCACGACCCAGGCGTCATGTCCGGGCAGGATCTCGTAGGCGCTCCCTGCATCGATCTCGATCTCGGTGCCGTCCTCGTGGACCACGTGCATCGTTCCGGACTGCGCGAAGCCCACGTGGTGCACCTGGCACTGCTCCGTGCCGGCTACGGGCTTCACGCACTCCGACCACTTCCAGCCCGGCTCGAAGACGAGGCGCGCCGCGGTCGCCTCGCCCGTCCGCACGACCTCCACCCGCGTCTTGTCGGGAGTCCGTGTCTCGTCGGGCTCGTCGAAGTCGAACTTGTGAACACCTGCCATGCCAGCCTCCTTTGTGGTTGTTTTCTTGGTGGCGGTGACGTAGCCAAAGACGTTCTCGATGCGGTAGCCACCGTCGATCGCCCGGTACGGCGCGATCGACTCCAGGACGGCTGTGGTCACCTGTTGCTCGCCGACGGCGCCGATCGCCTCGACGGCCCACGCGGTCGAGCACAGCGCGCGCAGCGCGGCCTCCTCGTCCGGGTAGTCCCAGATGCAGTCGACCTTACGCAGCTCGCCCGCGACGAGCCCGCCCGCGGCCGCGAACGCCTCCATCGCTAGAGGCTGCGACAGCGCGAACGCGTCCGACGCACCGACGGCCTTGAGGTATGCCGCGGCCTCGCAGTGCTCGGGGCGACTCCATGCCGCGATCACGATCGGACATCCTGCGACACCGACGCGCGAGGCCTCGCGCAGCGCTCGCGCCGGATCGGCCGCGAACTGGAAGGCGTTGAAGCCCGTGACGACGTCGAACGCGCGGTCTGCGAACGGCAGCGACTCCATCCCTCCCATGACCAGGTCCGCGTCCGGCACGCGTTCGCGCGCGATCGCGATGAACGGCGCCTCGGGGTCGACGCCACTGACAGTGGCACCGCGCTGTGCCGCCAGGCGCAGGAACAGGCCCGGCCCGCAGGCGATGTCGAGCACGCGAGTACCGGCAGTGATGGCGAGCTCGTCGAGCACCGCCTCATACAGCGCCAGCACCTTGAGCTCCTGGAGCGTGAAGTCCGCTCTCATGGGGTCAGCGTGCGGCAACGGCGCCGCCGCTTCATCGCCCGATCGGGCCATCTTCCCGGCACATGGTCCGGTGGCCCGCGCCCGGCGCTCAGTCGAGCAGGTCGCGCCCGGACGCCACTGCGACGGCAGCCGCGCGTGAGGAGACACCGAGCCGGGCGTAGATGTTCGCCAGGTGGCGGTGAACGGTGTGCTCGCTGACGACTAGCCGCTCCGCGATCTCGCGGTTGGACAGGCCGCGAGCAACGAGGGAGAGCACCTCGATCTCACGCGCGGTCATCCCGATGCTTCGCGCAGAGGCACGCCGTCCGCCAAGCCGTGCGGCGACCTTGTCCGCCTCTTGCGCCGCGAGCGCGGCGCCGAGCTGCTCGAAGGCCGAGCGAGCAGCGAGCGCCTGCTCGAGCCCGGCCGCGGGCTGCTCGTGCTCGCCGAACGCGCGGGCGAGCTCGAGCCTCACCTGCGCGGCGTCGAACGGCATCACGGAGCGCTGATAGAGGTCGAGGGCATCCTCGAACGACGACCGCGCGGCGCGTGGATCGCGTTCCGCGCGGGCGATCCGGCCTGCGGCGCACCGCTCCGCCGCACCCAACGGCAGTGTGCCGACGGCCACGGCGATCGCGGCGAGTTGCTCGTGCGCGGCCCGCGCCGCCGGCAGCTCGGCGAGCCTGATCCGGGCCGCCACCATCAGCTCGAGCGCGGCCGCGCTCTCGATCGGCTGCGCCCCACCCAGCCCGCGCAGGTAGCGCTCCGCGTGGCCGAGCGCGGCGGACGGATCGCCGTCGTCAAGGCTCAGATCCGCGCGGACGAGCGGCGCGAGCACGTGCGTGCCCGCCTCGTCCACGAGCGCACGTGCCTCCCGGGGCCTGCCCTGCCGCCTGCGCAACTCCGCGAAGCGGGCGCGCGCGTACCCAGCGAGCGGCGGCCGCAGGGTGGACAGCTCCCCGGCCGCCCACGCGAGATCCTGCTCGGCCTGCACCCACTCACCGCGCATCATCCGGACCGTGCCGTGATGGGCGCGACAGAGCGCCAGCAGCGGCCGCTGGCCGGTCCGATCGCAGAACGCAGTCAACTGCTCGCACCACTGACCGGCCCGGTCGAAGTCCCGAGACCGCTCGCAGGCGATGATCATGTTGCAGCAGCACGACCCGATCGCGATCGGGTCGTAAAGCTCGCCGGCGGTCGCCGCCGCGGTGCCCTCGTCGAGCAGCCGCGTGCCCTCCTGCACGCGCCCGAGGCTCACGAGAGCCAGTCCCTGAAGCGTGCGCGCGGTCATCTCGACGTCGAGACCACCGAGGGCGTGGGCGCGCTCCGCCGCTTCAGTGCTCAGCCGCAGCACCTCGTCCGGGTCCGTGTCGAGATGGAACGACGCCTCGATGAGCGGAAGCCACGCATGCTCGGCCGTGGGCGCCAGCTCCCCGGCGAGCCGACGCGCCCGCTGCAGCCAGCCGTTGGCAACCGCGTTGACCCCGCGCATCGCGCCGTAGTCCCAGGCCAGCAAGCCCGCCACCCGCGCCGCCTCGACCGTCTCGCCACGCTCGCGTCGCAGCACGTACGCCCGCTCGCGAGCCGCGATCGCCGCGTCCACATCGTCCTGCCACCAGCTAGCCACCGCGAGCAGCTCGAGCGCATCGGCGCGCTCACCGCCTGAGAGTGCCTGCTCGCAGAGGTCGCGCGCTTCGCGCCACGCGCGCCTGCCCAGCGCCGCTCCGGCCGCTACCAGCAACTCCGCCACCTCGGCCCCGGGGGTCTTCTTGCTCGCCATGGCTCGTTCGCGGCCGTCGCCGCGCAGCGATTGTCCCAGCCGCGGCCGGAGCGCGACGCCGGCGGGCGCAAGACCAGGCCGCAGCGACCGCCGGCGTGGACGTGGCGCGGTGATCGTGCGGCGACTGCTGCTTCTCCCCTCAATAGCGGAACCCTGGCGCTCGCTCCTCCTCACTGAGGCGATTAGGAGGACGCTGGTGATGAGCGTTTCGAGCCCTGCTCCGTGCTGCTCGCGGTACTCCGCTCGCCGGTCGCCAGCCACCGGCCCGTGTGCAAGAGCCAACACCCCGGCGCCGCCCTTGGATCCTGGGTGGTTGTGCCCCTTCGCATGGAAAGGGCCTTGTCCATGCGCTGCGCGCGCCGCACCCGAGGAGGACGTTCGTGCTCGCGGCGGACGGACCGAAGATCGTCACCAGCGCGTTCGCGGCGGCGCGGAGAGCGAGTTACGCTCGCACCGACACCCGATTCGCAGGAGGCTCGCGATGCTGTGCGCCCTCACCGTCCGGAAGCTCAACCCCGGCACGTTCGAGCGGTTCAAGGAGGCGTTCCGCCCGCCCGGGGGCTCGGAGGCGTTGCCCGGCTGGGTGCGCTTCAACATAGTCCGCGGCCGCCACGACGAGGACGAGGTCGTCACCTTCGGCTTCTTCGACGGCACGCTCGAGGAGCTCGAGGCGAGCCAGGCCGAGAACGACAACTACCAGCAGCGCCTCGACGCGGTGGCTCCCTACATCGACTACATCATCGCCAAAGGCGTCTACGACGTCGTGGTGGATTACACGCCGGAGGGAACCGCCGCCTGAGCGGCAACGCCCGCTAGGTCTTGATGCGCAGCGCGAGCTGCGTGCCGGGACGCTTCGCCGTTATGAACACGGCCACCGCCGTGCCGAGAATCGGTATCGGGCAAGCCACGGCCGCGGGCCCGGGCGGGACGTGGGTTCTATCCTGCTTTGACGCTGGGGCGCGCACCTCGTACGCGCTCGGATCGGGCCTCTCTTGCGCGGATAGCGGGAGCCTCCAGCCACACATCGGGACCGCCCAGCAGTGCTGCGACGGAACGGGAGCGGAAGCCGACACCGCGACCACGAGACAACCCGAAACCATCAGGAGGAGCGGTGTCGCGCGAGATGCCGGAACGACGCGAAAGGAGAAGTGTCGTGGCGTCTTGTCCCTTGTTCAGGGAGTGGATAATGGGCGGGCGATGTCGCAGGAGAACGTGGAGGTCGCGCGGGCAGCCTTCGCGGCGTGGAACGCCGGAGACATGGATGGCGTCTTCGCCCGCTTTCACCCGGAACTCGTCTACCACCCGCGCGCAGACGAACCCGACCCGAGCCCGCACGTCGGTCGCGATGCGTACGAGCGGCTCATTTACGGATTCCTTGATTCGTTCTCCGAAGTCACGTCCGAGGTACTGGAGTTGATCGACGCTGGCGACCATGTGATCGCTTCGACGGTCGTGCACGTGGTGCTGCGCGGGCAGGGAAGCGCCAGCGGCGCTGGCGTTACCGATACGTACGTCTTCGTCTACAAGCTGCGCCATGGGCTGGTCGTGGAGGGCTGGGAGTACCGGACGAAACAGGAAGCCCTCGAAGCTGTCGGCCTGTCGGAGCAAGACGTTCACGCCGACTCCTGAACCACGCTGTCGCTCTGCCATCGAAAGGGGGAGTCATGTTTCCCTCGCGCAGAGCCGTGACCTCGTCTGCCGGCAAGCGGCTGAAGGGCATGGTCGTGATTGTCGGCGCTTGCGGCGTGGCCGTGGCCGCGGCCACGCCCGGCGCCGCCGGCCGCTCGCTGCCGGCGCAGGCACGCGCCGACGGCCTGTCAGTCCTGCCGGCCGCCGGCCTACCTGTGTTCCCGGCCACCAGCCGCCGCGGGCGCATTTACGCCGGCAGCACCTCGGCCGGCGCCCCGATCGTGTTCGAGCTGAGCCGCGACGGCAGGCGGCTCGCGCGCTTTGGGGGCCAGTGGGGCGCTGACTGCAAGTCGGGCGGGATGATGTTCTTCAGCACCGGCGACGCGAGCGTCGGCCTGCCCTTGCGCCGCGATGGCAGCTTCACGGTCGCGGGCGAAGACCAAAATAAGAACGAGACCGGCTTCAACACGACCACCCGACAGCAGATGCGCGGAAAGGTGAAGGGCGCCAAGCTGAGCGGCAGCTGGTCGGCATCCGTGACCGACACGGACGCCGCCGGCGCGACCGTCGACACCTGCACCGCCGACTTCAGCTTCCACGCGCGGTCGGCGAAGGGCCGCAGCTTCGGCGGTTTCACCTCGCAGGGCACCCCCGTGTCCCTACAACTGACGAAGGTCAAGCTGTCGCGGACGACGCTGGTCGAGGTGACCGCACTCGTCGGCTGGATCGGCAAGTGCACCGAGGCCGATGGCAGCGACGGCGGTGGTGGCATCTACTCCTACGAGACGGTCGCGCTGCCGATCGAGCGCGGGCGCTTCGGGGGTCACCTCAACCTCAGCCAACCGCAGAACGACGGCAGCGAAACCCACTGGGACATGACGATGCCCGGCAAGCAGCGGCGCCAACGCGAAGGCACCTTCAAGCTCCGCATGTCGTGGACCAACCCCGACGGCAGCAACGGCGGGTACTGCGAAACCCCGCACGCCATCCGCTGGCAGGCGCGCAGCGGCTGACACCCGCAAATTGCAACCAAGCGGCACGCGGCCAGCTCATCCAGCCGCGAACCACAGCGAGCCGCACCGGCCGCTCACCCCAGCCCGCTTCAACAGGGCCACCGCGGGCATGTAAGTCACCGCACCCATGACTCAGCCAGACCTAGGTGTAAGTCCCGAGCAGGTTGGTTCGCTCGGTGAGCCGAGCGATCGGGGGCTTGTGACCGAGAGCGGAGTGTCGTCGTAGAAGGTTGTAGCGCCAGAGCCAGCCGTCAAGGGCCGAGCTTCTTGACATCGACATGGACCAGCTCGCCGGGACGCTCGCGCTCATAACGCTGGGCGGCCTCGAGCCCGAGCCGCCCGAGCCTGCCCAGCCCGATCCGCGCCAGGATGCCGGACACGGTCGAGAGCGGCATCTCGAACAACTCCGCCAGGTCCGGGCCGCTGAAGCGCAGTCGCCTCAGCGCCGCGATCGCCTCCAGACGATCCTCCGCGGTGCGGTTGGCGACATGGACCGGCGCCGAAGAGCGGTCGAGCAGCCCGAGCTCCCCCTCCGCGCGGTAGCGGCCGACCCACTTACGCGCGCAGCGGACACTGACCTCGGCGGCGGCCGCCGCCTCGGTCACCGTCCACCGCTCCTCGACCACCCGCCGAGCCAACAACCGACGCCGATTCAGACTGAGAGCAGCGTTAGCGTGAAGATCCATCCGGTGTCCTCCTTGGAACTGGGGTGCTTGGCAGCTCCCAGCCTCCAAGGGGGCCCGGATGAACCAACGTCCTCAGGAACTACACCTAGGCCTCGGCCAACTAGAACTTGCCCCAACCGGGACCAGGAAACGGATACCCCCTTTTGCCTCGCTGCGACAGGCCGACGATCGCTCGTGTTCGTATGTGATTCGGCCGCACAGCGCGGGGCTGGTTCAGTTCGCCGCGACGCATGGCTCGAACGCGCAACGGCTGTCTGGGGGGCGGTTACAGTTCGCGCCATGCACAGGCTCCTCGTTCTCTATCCCCCGCCGTCGGACCCGGACCATTTCCGAAGCTACTACGAGGACACGCACCTGCCATTGGCGGCGAAGCTCCCCGGCCTGCGCGCCTACCGCTACAGCTTCGACGTCGCCGCAGCCGAGGGCGAGTCACCGTATTTCTGCGTGTTCGAGGCCGACTTCGACGATGCGGCGGCCCTGAGTGCAGCGCGCGCTTCCCCCGAGGGTCAGGCAGTGCGCGCGGACGTCCCGAACTACGCCACCGGCGGCGCCGTCGTGCTCAACTACGAACTCCGCGCCGACTGAGCCACGGCTCCGAGGCAATCGCCCGTGTCCGTGCGCGCCGGCCAGCGCCGATCGACCGGGCGACCAACGCGACGACTCACTCTCGCATCCGCCTGGGAGCAGCGGCGTCGGAGATACCCCCCGCGCTTTCGCCATCCATCCAACCCAGCCGTGCGCCCCAGCTCGGCCTGGTCGGCGCACGCGCGCTGCTCCTTCATCGTCCGGGGCGGCGGCTTTGCGCGAGGAGATTGACCCGCGCCACTTGGTGCGAATACAGTCGCCCGCGCCAGTCTCTGGAGACCAGTAGAAGGAGTTACCAGATGAGCGAGGCCTATTCGAGTGGCGTCTGGACTGCCAAGGACGGCCAGGGCGAGGCGTTCGTCGAAGCCTGGACCGAGTTCGCCCGCTGGCTCCGCACGATGCAGGGCGCCGGAACGGCACGCCTGACTCGCGACCTGAGCGAGCCGCGGCGCTATCTGAGCTTCGCGCCGTGGGAAAACGCGGAGGCCATGCAGGCGTGGAAGTCCAACCCCGAGTTCCGGCAGCGAATGGCCGCCGTGCAGGAACACGTCGCGGAGTTCACTCCGAGCGAGTTCGAGCTGGTCGCCGAGGTCTAGGGCGCGGGCTCAGACACGCCCGACGTACCAGCGAAGGGGCGCCCTTCATGCAGAGCCCTGTCGCTCCCCGGCCCAACTGATTGCCACTCCTGGCCCGGTTGGTGGCTACCGCTTGCCATGCGGCGGTCGCTGGCGTGCCGGTGGTTTTGAGGAGAGGACGCTGGCTGTTTGTGAGTTGCTCGAGGAGGAGTCATGCAGTCGGTGTTGTTGGATGCTGCTGGTCGTCGCCGGTCGCCGGCGACTTTGCCGGGTTATCACAGTGGGCGTTCGCCGCGGAACAAGGGCCTGCGTTATCCGGCCGATCCGCCAAGCGTGGAGGAGATCGTCGCCGTCATGCGCGCGGCCGGGGGAAGCCCTGAAGGCATTCGCTTGCGCGGGCTGATGGTTGTGCTGTGGCGGTCTGGAGTGCGGATCAGCGAGGCGCTCGCCCCAGCCGAGAGCGACCTCGACTGTGAACGCGGCGCGATCCTGGTGCGCCGCGGCAAGGGCGGCCGGCGACGCGAAGTCGGGATGGACCACTGGGCGTGGGATCAGCTCTCGCCTTGGCTCGAGTTCAGAGGGAAGCTGCCGGTCGGAGCGCTGTTCTGTGTCATCCATGGAGCTACCTGTGGTCGGCCGTGGGCGCCTGCTGCCGCCCGCGCACAGATGCGAGTTGTCGCGGCCAGGGCCGGAGTGCGTCGCCGCTTTGCGCCGCACCAGCTGCGCCACGCGCACGCCGTCGAGATGGCTCGTGAGGGCGTCCCGCTCGTGGTGATTCAGCGGCAACTTGGCCACGCGAACCTCGGGATCACCTCCGTCTACCTGCAGGGCATCGACAACGCCGAGATCATCGACACCGTGCGGGGAAGACCCGCTCCCGTCATCCCGGCAAGCGCCGGCTGCGATCGCCGCGCTAGCGGTTGGCATGGAAAGGAGAACTCATGCGGCGTGTGGTGGCGCCCCGGCGCTGAAACACTCGGGCGGACCGGATTCGTAGGCCGGCGTGGCCGCCGCGCGTGTCCGGGGCGATTAGGAGCCCGGCTTAGAGCGTTATGCCGGGATCGCTCACGTCGTGTTCGGGCAGCGGGATCGAATGGAAGAGCGCGAGCTTCCAGGCGCCATCTTGACGGCGGAAGACCATCGTGGTCGGCGCGGAAATGTGCTGACGCTCGCTGCCAAGCGTGTAGTCCTGCTCCATCCAGCACGTCAACAAGCCGGTGTCGTCCCACGTTTGTTCCTGCGCGTCGCGGAGCTCGGTACGGACGTCCGATACCGCGCCCGTGAGTTGGCGTAAGTAAGTGTCGAGTTCGTCGCGGCCGCGTAGCCAGCGGCGCGAGATTTCATCCACACCCTGCGCACCGTCGGCAGTCGCCGCGAGCATGCGATCAACATCGCTGTCGTCGAGCGCGGCGACCAATGCGGTCGCTGCGTCTTCGAGCTCGCCTGCCATGTGGTTCTCCTCCGATCGCGTTCCGGCTGCCGGCGAGTGTCTCCTGCTCTCGTTCGGAAGTCAAGGGAGCGGCTATCCGAGGCCGTCCGCAAGTGCTCGGGCGAGCGGACTCTGATCTAGGCCGCCCTCTCGAGGCTGCTGCTTTGGACGTCGGATGAAAGTCAAGTCCGCTTGCTGGAGGGCTCCTTGTGTGGGAGATTTCGGGTGGCGCGGGCGATGGCGAGTCGAAGCGCAGACCTTGGGGCCTTGT
The DNA here is from genome assembly GCA_963848495.1 of uncultured Thermoleophilaceae bacterium. GTDB lineage: Bacteria > Actinomycetota > Thermoleophilia > Solirubrobacterales > Thermoleophilaceae > JAICJR01. Next base: position 1,523,633 of record CAWKDV010000004.1, on the reverse strand, counting down.
GGTCTGCCGCGCGACTTGCTCCGTTGAGGAGCCATTAGATGCGCGGCCCGGTGTCGCGCCCGCGCCTTTTTTGTTGCTGCCGGTCCCGCACGGTTCGCTCGTAGGCGTGTTGGGCCTGTAGGGCGAGCTCGCGCTCTGCCTGCCTCATTGCCTGGTTGGTTGACCAGACCGAACGCCCTCCTTGCCAGCGCGGGGCGCCGGCGGTGAGCGCGAGCCGGCGCATCTTCTTCCTGGTCAGTGACGGTTGCGCGAAGGCGTAGTCCTCGGCGCGGGTGAGCAGGCACCAGAACAGGCACGCGAGCTTGCGCGCCGAGGCGACGATCGCGATCGAGTGCCCGCGCCGCGCCTTAATGCGTTGGTAGAAGGCGGCAATCGGGCCGGGTTGGCGGACGGTCGACCAGCTCGCCTCCACCAGTGCGTGGCGAGCGCTGGTCGAGCCCTGTTTGGAGATGTGTGGCCGTGGCTCGCCGGCCCGGCACCTGATTGCCGGACGCGTGGGTCCAGGCCGAGGTAGCCGGTCAGCTTGCGCCGGTCGGGGAAGCGGGCGATGTCGCCGATCGCGGCCATGAACGTCGCGGCCACGATCACGTTGACGCCGGGCACCGTCATCAGCCGCTTGACCTCGGGCCAGGAGAGAGCCTCGGCTGCGATCAGCTTCTCGACCTCGGCGATCTCCCGATCGAGGAACTCGATCTGGCGCAGCGCCGAGTCGACCGTCTCGCGCTCGGCACCCGGGAGCTCCTGATCGGCCAGCCAGCGCCCGACCCTTGACGCCGAACAGGTCAGACATCGGCGGCTTGCCCTTGAGGCAGCGCATCAGCACCGCGTGCACCTCGTTCTTCGCGCGCGAACGGGCGCGCACGAGCTGCGCGCGTCGAGCGAGGCGGCGGCGCATCGCGCGCACGCGCTCGTCCGGCATCCAGACCGAGTCGAGCCGCCCCGCCCAGAGCAACACGGCCAGCGCTCGCGCGTCCAGGCGGTCGGTCTTGGCCCTCGCCTGGCGGATGCCGGTGTCACTCGGCGAGACGACGATCACGCGCGCGACGTGCGGCTCCAGGATGCGCGCGATCTCCCAGGCGTTGCCGGTCACCTCGAGCGCGACGTGGTCGTGCAGGTCGAGGCTACGGGCGAACAGCTCGAGCTCCTCTGGCGTCGTCTTGATGCGGCCGGCGGCGCGGACACCGGCCTCCTCGCCGATCGCCACCTCGCAGAAGTCGCGGTGGGCATCCAGCGCCACTGCCCTCACCTCGTCCTCCTCGCTGTCGTTGGCGAAGCTGGAGAACCGGTGGGCAAACGACATCGACGGATCCGCGCTCGCAGCGCAACCGGGCAAGTCGCAGGGGCGGCCACTGAAAAGCCCGGGCTCGAAGCCCATCGTCCAACAAACGGCCTACCCAGCCTGCGTTCTCCCGAAGGCCCCTTGTCCCAGTCGGCCGAACCTAGGTCGACCACCGGACATCAGGTCAGCCTTCACGGCGCAGCTTCATGCCCCGACAAGCGACATCTAGAGAAGGACCAAGGTTTGGCGGGAGGCGACAGACGCCGAGCGCCTCCAGCTCTGGACCTACATGAACACGTCGGACGGGCGGTTCTGCGTGCAGGGGTATGGCTACGTCCCGAAGCGGCCAGAACTCGTGCTGCTTCCTCCGGCTGCGGCCGGCGGGTTAGCTGGCGTCCGGCTGCTTGATTGGCGGAGAATGCGGTAGACCCCGGGAGCCCTCCGGCTTCGAGGTCTACCGCCCGAGTACCCCGGTTGCCCGGGGTGAGTGGGACGCGGCGTGCCCCCGACGCGCTGGGGCCAGTGCACCGGGACGGGGCCGCGTCCAATGAACGACCGGGCTAAGCGCTGCTGTTCCTTTGCTTAGCGCCGAGCGTGGAGTACGTCTACCCGCGGACGCTGCCCCCAAACGCGTGCTGGCGGTGCGCTGACGGTTGGCGGGTAGACACCCGTTTGAGGGGGCGCCTTGTGGATATGCCGTCTCATTGCAGACGCGAACCAATCATCACGGAGGATGACGATGCCGAGATTTCACTGCCATCGGTGTCGGACGGATTTTTTGAGCCTCCGGGCGGGCTCCTCGCCCCGCTGCCCGGGCTGTGGCGCCCGTTGGCCGAATGAGACCTCGTCGACGACGAGGCTCACGGACGCGGTTGTCTCGACGATGCCCCGTCTGAGCCCGTCCCCGCGGTTTAACCGTCCGTCGCCTGACTTCGTTCGCAGGGTCGTGGGCTGGCGTGCCGAGCAGGCTTTGCGGGCAAGGCGACCACAGAAGACTGATCGGCTACGCGACTAAAGCTGCCGAGATGCGCACGCTGATGAAACGAGTGTTGGAGTGGAAGGCCATCAAGACCATATTCAATCTGGGTCGCCGTCGCGGCCAATCGGACACGCGTGGCTGATTTGAGCCCCAACGAACGCTCCAGCGGTCACGGAATCGGGCTCGGTTACGCCAAGGGCTTCGTCCACCATTACAGGAACCGACGCCAACTTGGGCAGTCGGTCCGGCAGGCCATCAAGAGCGCGCGGGTCCGGATGCGGAGCTACCGCTGACTATCGCGGGCGGCGACGGCGGTCGCTACTGGCGACCGTTGTCGGAACTCGAAGTGATGTGGGGCTCAGCAACGCGGGCTTTGCCCAGGAGGGCCGACACGCGCTGCCTGGTAACCCCGAAACGTCCCGCGATCTGGTCCATTGTCATACCCTCGGCGTAAAGCGCCTCCGCCTCGGCTCGACGGACGTTTGCCCCGGATATGTCCAGCGCTCTCGAACTTTCCGTCAGTAGCTGGACGATCAGCGGCCCGTCCTCGTTAGCGACTGTCTCGGAGTATTGGAGTCCCCCCGCTCGCGCCCTTCGGATCCGGGCCATGCGCTTTTTGATGAGCGTCGCTCGCCTGTCGTTCTCGGCGATGACCTGCTCGAGGGCCGCGAGAGCTTGGAGAACCGCGTCCTCAGTCATCTCATCCCTTTCTCGGATCGCTTTAGGTTTCGGCAATAGCTATTGCGGTAATATCTATTGCGGCAACCCCTATTGCGGTAACATCTATTGCGGCAACCCCTATTACCTACCCCGCCACCGCCGATCTTACACAGCTGGGCCGGCGGCAGAGACGCTGGGAGTCCGCGGACCGAATGCGTCGAGGACCAGGAGGGAGCTACCGATGGCACTCGCAAGCGACTTCGCAACATCAAGTCCCGTCAGCCCGTCCGCCCGGGCGTCGAGCCCTCCAACGCGCAACCGTGGTTGGCGCGACCCCACACGCCCGGCGTCTGACAGGTCGTCCGACAAACATCGCGATCGAGTCCTCTTCCACCGTTACCAGCGCGACGGGGATCTGCATGCCCGTCGCCAACTGCTCGAGCGTTACCTGCCGCTTGCCCGCAGCCTCGCAGGCCGCTACGAGCGGGACGGCGAGTCTTTCGAGGACCTCCTACAAGTAGCGAGCCTGGGCCTGCTGAAGGCGATTGACCGCTTCGAGCCCGAGCGCGGGATCTGCTTCTCGAGCTACGCCGTGCCGACGGTGCTGGGCGAGCTGAAGCGGTATTTCCGCGACTCGGGCTGGGCGCTCCACGTGCCGCGCGATCTGCAGGAGCGAGTGCTCATGGTCAATGCCGCCCTGGAACGACTGTCCGGGGAGCTCGCGCTCTCACCGAGCCCTCAGCAGATCGCCGACGAGCTGAAAATGCCCGTCGAGAAAGTCCTGGAGGCGATCGCGGCCAATGCCGCGTTTGAAACCGAGTCGCTCGACGCGCCACTTCGCCCCGGCGACGACGAAAGCGACATCGTCGCCACCACTGTCGGTGAGCCGGACGGGCGGCTCGAGCTGATCGAGGACTGGGCGGCGATCGGGCGGGCGATCAAGACCCTACCCGAGCGGGAGCGCCTGATCCTCCGACTGCGCTTCGTGGAGGACCTCACTCAGACCGAAATCGCGCAACGCATGGGCCTCTCGCAGATGCACATCTCCCGCCTCATTCGGACCGCGCTCGAGCGGATACGGGGCGCGGCCGGCCAGGCGGGACGGTGTCCCAGCGGGGGGACCTCTTAGCGCTGCCCTCGGGTGCTGCGGCACCGACCGACACTTGCTCTCGCGTCTCCGCCGCGCATCTGCTCGACCCATCTGCCCACACCTGCGTTGCGCGGAAAAGAGGGCTGCGCCTCGCCCATCGATAACCGCGACCGTCGCTTCTGCTTTCGCCTGGACTCAGCACTGTCGGCGGTCCGCGCGAGGCCACTGACGCTTCCGCTCCGGAACGATTGCGGTAGCCCGTCCCGTTTCTTCGAGCGCGGCGTGCCCACAGCGACGGTGACGAACTTGTGGCGAGTCCGGTGCTGAGTTGTCACGCGCGTCACCCACCCCTCGACGCGCTGCTCCGTAGGGTGGCGCGATGGCCGACGAGCGCGGGCAGGCGACGATCGAGTGGGTGGCGCTGGTGCTGCTCGTGGCGCTCGCGGTCGGGGCGCTGGTGGCGGTCGGGCCGCACGTGGACGGACGCAGCTACGGCGGCTTCGTCGCACGCGCGATCCTCTGCGCGATGCGCGGCGGCTGCGACGACGGCCGCGGGGCGCTCGAGCTGGCGTATGGCTCGCGGGACGCCGCGCTGGTGCGCGACTACGCGCCCAACATCGTCTACGAGCCGGCGGAGAGGGAGCTCCCGATCGACTTCCGCGAGTGCCGCACGACGAAGTGCGGCGACGCGTCCACGGACCGCTCGCTGGAGGTCAGCCAGACGAGCGCCGGGATGCCGGCTACCGCATTCACCCACGTCGTCCACGAGGGCGGCTCGACCTTCGTCCAGTACTCGTTCTACTACCCGGACTCGGACAGCTACTTCACGGCTCGCATGTGGGTTGGAAGGTGCTGAACGTCGCCAACCTGATCTGGGGCACGCACCGGCCGCTCGGCCGCTACGCCAGCTTCCATCGCGACGACTGGGAGGACAAGTAACCCATGTCCGCCCTGGGCGCGTGCGCGTACGGGTCTTGCCGCTCTTCGCGTTGCGACAGCGGCGTTCGTAGCGGTCGAAGACTGCTGCGCTTCCACAAGTTCGGCAGTGACGTCAACGCTGCCGCATCGCCGCGGAAGGAGGCGTCTGGAGAGCGGATGCTCGCACGGCCCGTGATTGTTCAGAGCGAGCGTCCTCGGCACCTCCGCGGGGACATCCTCTTCGCCAGGAAGGACCCCGGCGGTGGCCACGCCGTGGTGGTGCTTGCGCTAGTGCAGGCCGCTGAATGCGCCGGCGAAGAAGATGAGCGGGTCTTTGATGGGCGCGATGTGGAGGGTGTCGACCCGCCCGACGACGATCCAGTGGTCGCCGGTGGGGTGTTCGGCGACGATCTCGCACTCGAGAGTGGCGAGGGCGTCGCTGAGCAGGGGCATGCCTCCGGGTCCGGGTTGCCAGTCGAGGTCGGCGAATCGGTTCGCGCCGGCGGGGGTCGCGCCTACGGCGAACTGCTCGTGCTCACGCGCGAGCACGTTGACGCCGAAGCGCCCGGCTCGCCGCATGCGGGTCCAGGTGAGCGAGCTGCGCGACGGGCAGAAAGACACGAGGGGCGGTTCGAGCGAGACGGATGTGAGCGTGTTGACGATCAGGCCGGCGGGTTCGCCGTCCGGTGCCGCGGTGATGAAGGCGACGCCGGTGGCGAATCTGCCGAGCGCGTCGCGGAACGCGCGCGGTTCCGGCGCTGGCGTTGGGTGGACTTGGTCCGGGAGAGCCATCTCAGTGGAGCGAGGTCTGTTCGCCGAGCGCGACGTTGCCGAGGTAGTCGTAGGCGCGGTTGGCGCCGAGCGGGTGCATGAAGGAGCCGGCCTTGACGTCTCGGTAGGCGCGCGCAAGCGGGCTGCCGTTGAGGTAGCCGGCGCCGCCCGAAAGGGCGAGCGCGCGGTCGACGATGCGGGCTCCCGCCTCGTTGACGAACGCCTTGGCGGCCTGAGCCTCGGCGAACAGCGCGGCGAGCTGCTCGGCGCTGCCGTCGGAGGCCGGGTTGGCAGCGCGGTGCTCGTCGATCAGCGCCGCCGCGCGCGACAGGACGCCGCGCGAGGCGGCGAGGTCGACGGCGTTGTCGGCCACCTGCATGCGCGGGCGGGCGTCGCCGTTGATGCGCCCGGCGATGCCGCGGCGGGCGATCGCGTCGGCAGACTCGGCGATCCCGAGCGAGGCCGAGGCGTGGAACAGGCCGGCGACCAGGTTGCGCTCCATGTACGGCAGCGGGTCACCGGCGCGGAAACCGCCTCGCACACCGGACTCGGGCAGCTCGACGCCGTCGAGCGAGATCGAGTTGCTGCCGGAGGCGCGCATCCCCAGCGCGTCCCAGTCGTCGTGCACGATGACTCCGGGCGCGTCGGTGGGCACCATCGCGTAGGCGTAGCGCTCGATGCCCTGCTCGTCGGCGTAGGTGACGGCCACGTAGAGATCGCTGGCGGCGGGGGACATGGTGCAGAACAGCTTGCGGCCGTCGATTCGCCAGCCGGACTCGGTGCGGGTAGCAACCGTGCCTGGCCGCGTGAGATCCTGGCCGGGCTCGCTGATGGCGGCGGCCAGCACCACGCCGTCGTGGGCGATCTGCTGGAGCGACGAGGCGAAGCCGCGGGCGCGGCGCTCCGCCCCGGCCGCGACCGCGACTTGGCGGCGGCGCTCCATGTTGAGCACCGCGACGAGGTGCATGTTCACGCCGATCGCCACGGAGGCGTCGCCGCGGGCCAGGCGGCTCGACGCCACGATCAGGTCGTGCGCGGACGAGACGCCGAGCCCACCGAGCTCGACGGGCACGGGCGCCGCGAAGTAGCCGGCGGCCTTGAGCGCGTCGATCGCCTCGAACGGGTACTTGCCGTCGCGGTCGTGCTCCGCCGCGCGCTTGGCGAGCTCGTCGGAGAGCCTTTCGGCGATCGCCACGAGGCGGGCGCCATGGTCGGTATGGGCTGACAGTTCGATGGGCATGGCGGAAATCTCCAGTCCGCTCGGCATGCACCCGTGGCCGGAGCGTGGCTCCGGCCACGGGCGTCATGCGAGCACTTAGCCGGTCGTCACCCCGACGGCGATGGGCACGCCGTGGGCGACCATGTCGTAGACGGCCGAGCGCGCCTGGGCCCGCTCCACGACCTCGCGCAGCTTCTCCTCCGGCGCGTTGCCTGTGACGTGGAACGACACGCCGATGCGCTCGAACCCGTTGCGGGGCTCCTCGTCCACGCCGAGCGCGCCGCGCACGTCCATGTCGCCGGTGAGCGTCGACTCGACGGACGTCAGCTCCACCTTGCGCGCCGCCGCCACATAGACGATCGCGGTCGTCAGGCAGGCCGCCAGCGCGTGCAGCAGGTACTCGACCGGGTTGGCCCCGCTATCGGTACCGAGCAGGATCCCCGGCTCGCCCGCGTCGATCACGAACTCCTCGCTGCGGGAGGTGTCCTCGCCGCCCGCGGCGTAGAAGCCCTTGATCGTCGAGCGGTTGTGCGCACCGTCGATCCAGCGGTTGCTGGCGCGGAACTGGAACCTCGCCAGCTCCGGCTGGGTCTTGATCAGGTCCAGCGTGGCGAACATCTTCTCCGTGTCCACACCATTGCGCATCGTGTCTGTGATTACGCTCACTTCGAGACCTCCTCGGTCGTTGTGGTGTCGGTGGCAGCATGCTTCAGGCGCGCCCGCCCGACATCGGCGCTACCACTCAAATCCGCGTGTGACGGGTGGCGGGATCCACGTACCGCGCCGCCGCGGTTAGGATGAGCGCTTGAAGCACGAGACCCGCTTCTGCACGGCGCAGGACGGCCTAAGGCTGGCGTACGCGGTCGAGGGCGATGGCCCCCCGCTGGTCAGGGCCAGCACCTGGCTCACCCACATCGTCTTCGACCGGCAGAGTCCGGTCTGGCGGCACTGGGTCAGGGAGCTGAGCCGTGGGCACACGCTCGTCCGCTATGACGATCGCGGCTGCGGGCTCTCGGACCGCGAGTTCGACGGCGAGCCGACGCTCGACACCTACGTCGGGGACCTGGCTGCCGTGGTGGACGCGGCTGGGCTCGAGCGCTTCGCGCTGCTGGGCCTCTCGGGCGGCGGCCCGACCGCGATCGAGTACGCCGCGAGGAACCCCGACCGGGTGACCCGTCTCGTGCTCTACGGCACATATGCGCGCGGCCGCCGGAGGCGTGGCGAGGCCCAGGCCGAGCAGTCGCGGCTGATGGTCGACCTGATGCGCGTCGGTTGGGGCGGCACCGTGCCCGCCTTCCGCCAGGTCTTCAGCTCTATCTTCATCCCCGGCGCCAGCGAGGAGCAGAAGCGCTGGTACGACGAGATGCAGCAGGTCTCCAGCAGCGGAGAGATGGCGGCACGGGTGTCGCTCGGCCGCTCCGGCACCGACGTCAGCGACACGGCGCGGCGCGTGAAGCAGCCGGCTCTCGTCTTCCACGCGCGGCACGACCAAGCGGTGCCGTTCGAGGAGGGGCGGAGGCTCGCCTCCCTGCTACCCGACGCGCGCTTCGTCGCGCTCGAGAGCCGCAACCACATCCTCCAGGAGGGCGACCCGGCCTGGGAGCAGTTCCTCTCCGAGGTGCGCGCCTTCCTGCGCGGCGACGAGCGGGCAGCGCCGCCGCCCGCCGATCTCTCCGAGCTGAGCGATCGCGAGCGCGAGGTGCTCGAGCTGGTGGCTGACGGGTTGACCAACGACGAGATCGCGGAGCGGCTGTTCCTCAGCACCCGCACCGTGGAGCGCCACCTCTCGAATGTCTATTTGAAGCTGCGGCTGTCCGGCAAGTCCGCACGGGCCGCCGCCGCCGCGCGCTTCTCACGTGCGTGATAGCCGCCAGTAGCTGACGCGCGAGTTGGGTGGTGCCGCCGATGTCCGGCCCGGTGGGCGGACATACGCTCGGCCCATGAACATCAATCAGCGCCTCACCGCGGCCCTGTTCGCCGCAATGTTCGCCGCCCAGGCGGGACTGCTCTCGCTCGGGTTGGTGCTGCCGGTCATCGCCCGTGACTTCGGGGTGTCGCTGGCCGCCGCGGGTCAGTTGAGGACGCTGGGGGGCCTGGCCGGAGGAGCGACCGCACTTGCAGTGGCCACACTCGGTTCGCGGCTCGCCCTGCGCGGGGTTCTGATCGCCGGCCAGCTCACGCTTGCGCTTGGCGCGCTCGCCAGCGCCGCCGCCCCGAACCTCGCCGTGCTGGCCCTGGCACAGGCGGCCGTCGGCGCAGCCGCGGGCCTGCTGATCGCCGGCGCGCTCGCCGCGTCGGCGGCGTGGATCGAGCCCGGCAAACGGGCCCGCGCGCTCGCCGTCGCCTCCCTCGGGCAGCCCATGTCCTGGGTGGCGTGCATGCCGCTCGGCGGCCTGCTGGCGCAGCTCGACTGGCGCTACGCCATGCTCGGCGTGCCGCTTGCATCATCGCTCGCGGGCGCCGCCGCGCTGGCCGCGCTGCCACGGCGCGCGCGGTCGGCACCCGCCGGCCGCTCCCTGCGTAGCCTGCCCGCGTGGGCCATCCCCGAGCTGTTCTCCTACGCTGCCTGGGGCGGTGTCCTGGTGTTCGCCGGTGCGCTGCTGGTGGAGTCGTACTCCGTCTCACCGGCCACCGTCGGTCTCCTCCTCGGCGCGGTCGCGCTTGCCGCACTGCCCGGCAACCTTCTCGCTCGCCGCTGGCTCGGCAGTCACACGCCCGAGCTGCTCGCGACGACGGGGGTCGTGGCCGCGCTGCTCACCTTCCTCTTCGGGGCCGTCCGAACCGGGGTGGCGGCCAGTACCGCGATCCTGGCGCTGCTCGTGCTGGTCGCCTGCACCCGCACCGTCGCGGGCAGCGCGTTTGCCCTTCAGTCGGCCGGCGAGCGCCGCCTGGCAGCCATGGGCGTGCGGGCGGCCACCGGTCAGCTCGGCTACCTGGTCGGCGGCGGGGTGGGCGGCGCCGCCCTTGCCGCCGGTGGCTACGACATGCTCGGCGTCGCGCTCGCGGGGCTGTTCGCGATCGGGGCCGTCCCGCAGCTCATCGCGATGACTTCGCGCGATCGCGCCGTCTACATCGCAACACATCCACACGCAGGTGAGAGATGATCCCTCCCCCCGTTGATCGCCCGCCACCCTGGCGGTACAGCTAGATCTGTGGAGTGTCGTCTCCTTGCGGCCGACGACCTCGGCCGCGTTGGGGCGCATGAGCGAACGTGCGCCGGGCGCCCGACCCCCGCTGACCGTGGCTGCTTCTACTCGAAGTCTCGCGAGCGCCCTCTCGTGTGCTGAGACTTCAAATTGAACGGGGCTGCCCGCCTGACTTCTTGGGGCTTGGCTTCCGGGCGCGGCGTGCCCACTGGGACGGTCACGAGCTTGTCGCGAGTCCGGTGCTGAGTTGTCACGCGCGTCACCCACCCGTGACGCCCCGCTCCGTAGCGTTGCGCCATGGCGGACGAGCGCGGCCAGGCGACGGTCGAGTGGATCGGGCTCGTGTTGCTCGTCGCGCTCGGGCTGGGCGCGCTGCTGGCGTTCGGGCCGCGCGTCGACGGGCGCTCGTACGGCGGCTTCCTGGCGCGCGCGATCGTCTGCGCGGTGCGCGGCGGCTGCGACGACGGGCGCTCGGCGCTCCAGCTTGCCTATGGCGAGCGGGACGCGGAGCTTGTGCGCCGCTTCGCGCCGAACCTCGTCTACGAGCCGGGTGAGAGGGAGATCCCGATCGACTTCCGCCGCTGCCGCACGACCAAATGCGGCAACGCGCCCACCGACCGCTCGCTCGACGTCAGCCGCACCGACGCCGGCGTGCCGGCCACCGTCTTCACCCACGTGATCCACGCGGGCAGCTCGACCTTCATCCAGTACTGGTTCTACTACCCGGACTCGGACAGCTACTTCCCCGGCTCGCATGTGGGTTGGAAGGTGCTGAACGTCGCCAACCTGATCTGGGGCACGCATCGGCCGCTTGGGCGCTACCCCGGCTTCCACCACGACGACTGGGAGGGCTCATCATCCACTTTGGCGCGAACCAAACTTTGGACAAGCGGTGACTACTCGTTCCGTGCGACGACTTTCGACCCTGGGTTCCAAGAGTGCCGCAATCGCGTGAGGCTGTCGCACAAACCCCCTGGCCGGAGATCCACTCTGAGGTCGACGCGTTCTAAGCGCCTCTAGAGGCTTCACGCGAATGGTCGCGACTGATTTGACCCCCGATTTCTGGCCCCAGCGGCTTTGCGCGACAGCCTCGCGTGAAAGCGGAAGCTTGGGTCGGTGCCCAGACAGCCCACCCTGCCGACTCGGACGCGCCGGCACCACCGCTCGCGGACAGTCCCTTGCCAGACGCACTGGGGGAAAGTTGGGGGAAAGTCAGCACGTGCCAAGTGCCGCTGAGAACGGTTCGTAGCGGTGAGAGAACACGCTCTGGAAGCAACATCGGCCTCTACAAAGCGTCGAGCTTCGCCGTTCGAATCCCCGTGGCGGTATGAACCCCCCCTTCAAACTGCAGGACTTCGACGTTCTACGACTCGCTGGGTGAAAGCCTGCGGTCGAGCGGCGCTCCGGGCTGGACGATGCCGGTCTCGTAGGCGAGCACGACGGCCTGGACCCGGTCTCGCAGTCCGAGCTTTGAGAGCACTCGGGCGACGTGCGTCTTGACTGTTGTGACTGACACGACGAGCTGCTCGGCGATCTCAGCGTTGGATAGGCCGCGGGCGACCAGTCCGAGGATCTCGAGTTCGCGCGTGGTGAGGTCGTCGAGCTCCGGCGGTTTCTGTGCGTGCTTGCGGTCGCGGACGAACGACTCGATCAGGCGTCTGGTGATCGAGGGGGCGAGCAGCGAGTCGCCCTGGGCGACGACCCGGATGCCGGCCATGAGCTCTTCGGGTGGCGCATCCTTGAGCAGGAAGCCGCTCGCGCCCGCGTGGAGCGCGTCGAACACGTACTCGTCGAGGTCAAAGGTCGTCAGCATCAACAGCCGCGGGGGATTATCGGACCCGGCAATGATCTGGCGCGTGGCCTCGAGGCCGTCCATCCGTGGCATCCGGATGTCCATCAGCACGATGTCGGGGCGGGTACGGCGCGTTGCCTCGACCGCCTCGAAGCCGTCCTTCGCCTCCGCGACGACGCGCAGGTCCTCGGCGGCCTCGACGATCATTCGGAGCCCGGCGCGAACGAGCGTCTGGTCGTCGGCGATCAGGATCGCGATGCTCATGCCGTGACCGTCGCCGCCAGCGGGAGGTGGGCGTGCAGTGCAAACCCGTCCGCGGACACCAGTCGCAGGCTGCCGCCATACAGCGCGACGCGCTCGGAGGTGCCGCGCAGTGCTTGTTCGAGGTCCGGGATGGAGTCGCCGCTCTGCACTTCGAGCTCAAGATCACCGAGCCGGTAACGAACCGTGACCACAGCGCGCCGGCAGCCCGAAGTCGCCGCCGTGCGCAGCGCGGCCTCGATCACGCGATAGCCGACCAGATCCACCCCCGGAGTCAGGTCGACCGGCTCACCCTCGAGGTGCACGTGGCACTCGAGCCCGGCCTCGCGAATCGAGTCGAGCAGCGCCGGGAGCTGATCGAGCCCGGGCTGGGGAGCAAGTGCGCGGGGGTCCTCGTCCTTGCGCAGCATCCCAAGCACTCTGCGCAGATCGCCGAGCGCCTCCCGGCCGACCTGCTCGACGCTCAGGATCGTCGCCCGTGCTCGCTCGGGGTCGGTGCGCACGAGCTGCCTCGCGCCACCGGCCTGGATCACCATCGCGCTGACGTTGTGGGCGATGATGTCCTGGAGCTCGCGTCCGATCCGCACGCGCTCCTCGCCGATCGCGGCCCGCTTGCGCTCCTCGCGCTCGGCGGCGGCCTGTAGCCCGAGCTCACGGAACGCGGCCACGCGACGGTTGCGCTCGCGCGCGAGCCGACCGACGAACCACGGCACAGCGAACACAAGGCCAACAAAGACAAGGACCGTGGCGATCGCCGCGCTGCCCGACCCGGAGCGGAAGACGAAACCGCTGAACGCCGCCCCCCCGAGGATCACCGCCAGGACGCCACGACGCAAATCCAGCCACGCGCCCGTGGAATAGGCGAGCACCACCAGCAGGAGCATCATGCCAAGACCGCTCGTCGCGCCGAGACGGCCGCCGAGCAGCGCCTGGATCGTGACAAGCACCGAGCAGCAGACCAACGCGCCGGCAGGCCACCGCCGCCGGACCGCGAGCGGCGCGACGAAGAGCACGGCAGCGACCGCGGACAGGGGCCGGTGCGATTCCGCAATCCCGCCACCGAGCCAGATCTCGAACTCGAGCTCGGCGATGATCACGATCGCCAGCAGCGCGTCCAGGCGCGCACGGTCGATGCCGGCGATGCGCGCTCGCAGCGGCTTCATGGGACGCGCTCCGGGCTGAGCGGCAGATGTGCGCGCACGGTGAAGCCGCGACCCGGACCGGGCCCCGCATCGAGGGTGCCGCCATACAGGGCGGCGCGCTCGCGCATGCCGGCGATGCCATGTCCCCCGGAGGCGCCGTTGACCTCGCCCGAGCCGCGCCCGTCGTCAGAGATCTCGACGTCGAGCGCATCGGGCGCCCATCGAAGGCGGACCTCGGCGTGTGCGGGCCCCGCGTGCTTGACCGCGTTGGTCAGCGCCTCCTGCACGATTCTGTACGCGCACAGGTCAATCACCGCCGAGACCGTCATCGGCTCGCCATCGACCCGGAGGTAGACGGGCAGACCGGCCAAGCGCGTTCCGGCGACCAGATCCTCGATATCCCGAAGACCGGGCTGCGGCGCCAGCGACTGCGGATCCTCACCGCTGCCGAGCACCCCCAACAGCCGGCGCATCTCAGCCAGCGCGTCGCGGCCGGCACGCTCGATCGAGCGCAGCGACACCTCGGCGCGCTCGGGCTCTGCGTCCATCACCATCCGCGCGCCGCCGGCCTGGAGCACCATCACCGAGACGCTGTGCGCGATCACATCGTGGAGCTCCCTCGCGATCCGCGCTCGCTCCCCCCAAACCGCCGCAAGTGCGTGCTGTTCACGCCCGGCGTCGACCCGCTCGGCACGCTCGCGATACGCGCGTTCGCGCACGCTCCGCTCGCGCACGATCCGGCCGACCGCCCACGGCAGCCCCTCGAGGAAGATGGCCCCGAACCACAGATCCGAGAGCGCCCCCGCCGACAGCACGACGGTCGCCGCCAAGCCGGCTAGCGCCAGCCCCAGCGCCAGCCAGGCGCGCCGCTCCCCGAGGAACGCACCAGCCGCATAGAGCACCAGTATCAGGGCGAGCAGCGCGCCGACCGTGTGCTGGGTCACCCGGCCACCGAGCGCCGCCTGCCCCACCAGCGCGACCACCGCGACGAGCACGGCTCCAAGCGGCCAGCGGCGGCGAACGGCGACAGTCGCCGAGAGCGCGAGCCCAGCGGCCGCCGCCGGCGCGCGATCGTGGACGTACGGGCTCAGCCAGACCTGAAGCTCGATCTCGACCAGCAGCGCCAAAGCGACGAGCTCGTCGACCCGCACCTGGTCGAAGCGACGAAACCGAGCCAACAGCCTGCGCGCGCGTAACGGCATCGCGGGCAAACGTACCGCCGTGGCGGCCGCGCGGCATCCTCACCGACGACGATCCGCCCTCGTCCTTAAGAACGACAGGCCGGCCGCGGAGGCCATCGCCGCGGGCAGCCCGAATCACCCCGCCGGCCGACGACACGACACCTCCGCCCGCATACGTTGCACGGGATGCCACTCCCGACCAAGGAGCCCTCATGACCTGGAGACGAGTCGCGCCGCACAGCGGTATCGCGTTCGTCGTGTTCTTCCTCGCCGGTGTCGCTGTCAGCAGCGTGCCACGCAACAGCGCATCCGACAGGGCGTGGGTTGCCGCGTACGCGACTCACGCCAAGCAAGCAGAGCATCTGGCGACCGGCGTGTTGCTCGTGATCGCGGCGCTGTCGCTGATGTCGTTCCTCACGCATCTCTGGACACGTGTGGTGGAAGCGCGTGATCCTCAAGCCGTCAGCCCTCTCCCGGTCGTCGCAGCCGGTGTCTCGGCGGCCTGCATCGCAGCCGGCGGCATGCTGATGGCAGCCGCCTCCGGAAGCGCGCTGCTCTACTCCCAGCCGATCCCCGGCGCCGATGTGCTGCGGTTCGCCAACGACGCCGGCTTCGCGATGGTCGGCGTCGCCGGGATGCTCGCGGCCGCGCTGAGCATCGCGTGCGTGAGCGTGCAGGCGCGCGCCGCCGGGATCTTCGGAGCGCGGCTGGCGCGCTTCAGCCTGGCAGTCGCGGTGGTGCTGCTCGCCTCAGTCGCGTTCATACCGATCGTGGCGCTCCCGATCTGGCTGGTCGCGGTCACCGTCACCCTGAAGCGCGCAGCGCCGGCCAGGAGCGCCGTCACCTCGACCACCGCCAACGACCCTGCCGCGCCGGCGCGCGCGTAGCACCGCCCCGGTCATCCGACTCCATCAGAAGGGACCACAGATGCCCACACGCACCGTCGCCATCATCGTCGCCTTGGGAAGCATTGCGATCGCTGCGCCCATCGCGCAGGCCGCCCCCAACAAGCACCACATCAAGCTGACGATCAAAGACGCAACGATCACCTCCCAAGGCGACCGCCCCGGCAACAAGCAGACCACGGCAGGACTCGTCACCGGCAAACCGTTCGGAAGCGGCGTCGAGTCGATCACCGACAAAATCACGACCGTCACCAGCACCACGATCACCTTCGCCGGCACGATCACGATCTACACCACGCACGGCACCATCAACGGCACGATCACCATCAAGGTCAAGCCGGCGTCAAGCGGCGGCGCTACCGGCACCGGCACCGGCAAGTTCACCCGCGGCACCGGTTCCTACGCAGGTGCACACGGCACGTTCACGTTCACCGGCGCCGAGTCCGCGAACGCCCCAGTGTTCGTGTCCCATGCCATTGGCACGGCCTCGTACTGACCCGGCCATGTGTCAAGCCGAGAGGGCTCAGGCGGCGTGTCTAGCGCCGCCTGAGCTGCGGCTTGAGCACCTGCTCCCCGTAGCTGGTATCGGCGGGGTTGATGTTGACGCCGGGCGTGACGATCTCGTCGATGCGGTCGAGAATCGCCGGGTCCAGCTTGGCGTCGGCGGCGGGCAGCTGGCTGCCGAGCTGCTCCATCGTGCGGGGTCCGATGATCGCCGAGGTCACGGCGGGGTGGTTTACGACGAACGCGATCGCGAGCTCGATCAGTGGCACCCCGGACTCGTCGGCGACCTTGGCGAGTTGCTCGACGGCGTCGAGCTTGCGCTGGTTCTCCGGCAGCGACATGTCGAAGCGCTTGACCAGCCGTTGCCTTGCGCCGGCAGCCGAAATCCGCCGATAGTCTCGCTATCGAGACGCAGGCCGCCCCGCCCCGCTACTCACGCAAGTGGTTCGGAGAGATCTTCTTCGGCTGCTGGAGCTCGCTGATCATCCTCAAGCTGGCGCTCGGCGCCTTCGGCTGGCACCGCGGCGGCCTCCTTTACTGGCTCGTCGCCGGGCCACTGGTTGTGGGCTTCTTAGCGGCCGGCCCGCCGTGGCTAGCTCTGGGAGCGCACGACCTGGTCCGAAACCGTCGGCTCGTGTGGAGGGACGCGGGCCCGTGGCTTCTCGTGCTCGTCGCTTCGCTGGCGCTGGGCTTCGCTATCGCAGGTGCTATGTGGCTCGTGGGCTGACCGAAGGCTAGACACCCAGACCTCCGTTGGCCAAGGACGCGAAACGCGCCTACCGCGGCTTCGTAGCGGCTGCCGCTCGGGAGGAGACGGGGCAGGCATCGAAACCGGCGTGTGACTCACCTGGCGCCTCCGAGTTAGGCTCTACGAGGTGTTTCCCCGGTGGCGAGACCCCTCGGGCAGCGACATCATCGTTGCCGCACTCTTCGGCGCAGTGGGTGCGGCGCTGGCATTTACCGTAGGCAGTGAGGCATGGGGCGCAATCGGGGCTACCGCGTTCGGTGTCGGGATCGGCGTAGTGGGCCGAGGCTGGTTGATGAGCCTGGCCTGCTCCCTGGTAGGGCACGGCCACACCAAACACAACCGCGGGATCAGACGCTTCCACCGCCGCGGGCGATCAGCAGTGCGCACCGAGTGGCGCTTACTGATGGCCACCCACAACCTGATCAAGCTCCACAGCGCCCAACTCGCCGCAGCAGCGGCCTGACGGCGCTCACCCGCGGCTACCCCCCACCAGCGGCCCCACCGCCACCGCCAGACGGCGACGACGCTCGCCACCACCACGCCGCCCGCGCGCGATTACGCGACAGCCTCGAACGAGAGCAGGAACGACCGGAGGTATCGCCTGCGACTGCTCCCTTCACGTCAGAAGCGAACGTGAAAGTGATGCGGCGAGCGGATATTCCTGCGTGATTCGTGCGTCGCTCCGGGGGACGAATCGGGCCGCCGACTCGACGGCCGCGACGATTCTGCGCTGAGCTGGAGGTTCGATTGAGCTCGGAGCTCAGCTGAGCTCTTGCCGCGACCGAAGACATCAGGTCGGGTATCGCGCTGACCGGAAGGGGGTGCTCGAGTTCGGCAGCCTCTCGGAGCCCCCCAACGGCTAAGGGCATAATTTCCAGCTTGTCCCGATCGGGGAGGGGTCACTTGTCTCGCATGCAACAGGTCATCGACGCCCTTGAAGCCGAGCGCGCCGATCTGGTGGAGCGTCTCGCCTGGCTTGATCGCCAGATCAAGGAGTTTCGTGAGCGTCACGGTGATGAGCGCGCGACGCCGCCGCAGCGCTCGGTGCGCCGAGCGACCGCACGCCGCGCCAGCACCCGTCGCGCCACGGCGCGTCAGCGCAAGGGCGACATTGCGGGGCGCATCATCGATTACCTCAAGGACCACCCGCAGAGCACCGCCGGCGATGTGGCCAAGGCCTTGAACGCCAACCGCAACACGACCGCCAGCCGACTGTCGCAGATGGTCAGGGAGGGCGAGATCACCAAGGTTTCCAAGGGCTACGCCGCCAAGTAGCCGACCGGCACGAAGGAAGGTCGGCTGGGTATTCGGGAGGGGCGCACTTCATGGCCCTGCGACCTTTTCGGCGGGATCGGGGAGCCAACCGGAATGGAGCTCGCACGCCAGGCTGAATTCGCCTACCAGGGCCTCGTCAATGACTGGCAGCCAGCCCCGACAACAGGCGCGGGGCGCGACACCGGGACGCGCATCTTCAGGCCGTCAGAGCGCGGCCGGGCATCGGTCCCAGACCCTTACATCCGTCGCGCAATTGTGGTGCTACGTCGGTTTGACCGTGTGGCGCCGCGGGAGGTAACCTCGGATACAAGTCGACGAAGGGACAGTAATGGCTTTCTCCCCTGGAGATCAGGTCCTAGTCGAGGCGGAGTCGACCGACCGCGCCGCCCGCCGCGGTGTGGTGGAGGAGGTTGTGCGGGACGACCCCCATCCCCGGTATCGAATCCGTTGGGACGACGGGCACGAGAGCATCTACACACCGGCCGCCGGCGCCATGAAACTCGTCAAATCCGCGGGTCGCTCCAGGTAGAGCGATGGCGCCCCGGCGCAGTTCGGGCGGGCTCGGAACGGGGCGCTCGCACCGATGGCTCAGTCGCGTAGGGATCGGGCCGCGGGCGCCGGAGGGCCGGTTCGTCGTTACCGATGCTGAGCGGCGGGTGGCGGACCTGCTGCCGATCGAGGTCGACGTTGCTCTGGCTCGCGCCACGGTCGAGGGGGTGGCGTTCTGGTTTCACACCTTCGCGCTCAACCGCGGTGAGGGCATCTACACGCCCGGCGCCGCGCGCGATCACCGCTACCGCGTCTCGATGCTTCCCGACGACTGTGCCGGGATGAGCGTGCTCGATGTCGGCACCTTCGACGGCTTCTACGCCTTCCTCGCCGAGCGTCGGGGGGCCGAGAGGGTCGTGGCAGTGGACAACGAGCAGTACCGGCTCTGGGTCGCGTCGCGGTGGGGCGTCGAGCTGGAGGGCGGAGAGGGCTTCCGCGAAATCCAGGGTCTGCTCGGCTCGGCCGTCGAATATCGGCGGATGGATGCGTTCGAGCTCGACCGCCTCGAGGAGCGTTTCGATTTCGTCTACTGCTGCGGCATCCTGCACCGAGTCGAGAACCCGCTTGGGCTGCTGCGCGTGCTGCGCGGGCAGACGGTGACCGGCGGCAGCGTGCTGGTCGAGACCTACGGCGTCCGCCCGGAAGAGCGAGACGGCCCCGCGATCCGCGTCTCGGAGCCGAGTGAGGTGTACGCGCGCGACGAGTTCGTCTACTGGGGGTTCGGGCACACCGCCCTCGAGCGGCTCGCCCGGATCGCGGGCTTCTCGCGCGCCGAGTCGCTCGTCGAGGTTGAGGTCGACGGCCATCCGCGCATCATCGGGCGGCTGATCGTTTAGAGCGCTCGCGTTTCTCAACAGCTTCGTCACGTGAGGGTTACAGGCGCGTAACGGGCGAGCATGCGCGCGCCGTGACAGTTGCGGCTGTGCTCCCGGCGCTTTATGCCCACCGTCTTGGCCGGGCCTACGGGCCGGACTCTTCGGCCACGGCGCTCGCCGGAGCGCTCCAGGGGCCACTCGACGGTCTCGAGACGGACTGTTGCCTGACCTCCGATGGCGAGCTCGTGCTGCTGCACGATCCGCTGCTCGAAGTCGGCACCACGCTGTCCGGGTGGGCCCACGAGCGCACCGCGGCGGAGGTCCGAGCGGGCCGGCTCCGCCACCCGGACGGCACTCCGAGCGAGGAGCGCCCGCTGCTGCTCGACGAGCTGCTCGAGCTCGCGCCGCCCGGCACCGGGCTCCAGCTCGAGGTCAAGGCGCACGCCGACCCAGCGCTCGCACGCCACACCGCCCGAGCCCTCTGCGAGCGCCTTCGCGACCACCCGGCGCGAGAGCGGACCGAGGTGATCAGCTTCTGGTCCGGCGCATGCGAGCTGGCCGCCGAGCTCGGCTTCCGGACACGGCTGGTCATCATCGCCGACTACCGCATCCATACGCTCGCGGCTTGGGGGCGACGCGTCGGCCTCCACGGCGTGTGCGTCGAGCACTTCCTCCTCTCGCGTGCGCTGGTCGCAACCCTCCGAGCGTCCGGGCTCAGCGTCACGACCGGCACGGTCAACCACGCCGCGATGCTCGAGCCGCTCCTGCCGCTCGGCCTCGACGCCGTCACGAGCGACTCACCACACGAGCTGCGGCGCGCGCTCAGCGAGCTCCGCGGGACGCAGCCACTCGCGGCCTGAACCACACGCCCGCGCAGACCGAGGCCGACACCCGCTCGCGTCACTTCAGCCCCAAACCCCACCCGGAACGAAGAGCCGGTCCTGCCCGCTCGTGGTCCAGTGCGGGAAGAGGCTCGGTGTCGGCCAGGACGCTCGCATCAGCGCCTGTCGCGCAAAGGAGAAGTCCCGGCTGATGCCTGGAGACGGCCCGCGGTGCCGCAACGGAACGGGACCAGAAGCCCGCGCCGGCACCGCCAGATCACCGGAGATCCCCAATAGGAGCAGCCTCGCTGCCGCTCCTGCTTGTGCCTCTCCTATGTCAAGTGAAGTTCGGTATTTCCGTATTTGAGCGAGCATGTTTGCTGTGGGGCGGGGCGGCTTCGCCGGTGGTGTAGAGCAGGCGCCAGATGCGCCGGGCGAGGTGGCGTTTGAGGCAGCGGATCGCTTCGCGCTTGGTCTTGCCCTCGCTGTGTCGGCGGTCGAGATAGGCACGGGTCGCGGGGTCGGTGCGGGCACGTGAGAGGGCGATGATGTGCAGGGCGCGGTTGAGCTGGCGGTCGCCGCCGCGGTGCAGTCGGTGGCGTTGGGTGTTGCCGGAGCTGGCGGGGATCGGGGCGGTGCCGGCGTGGCGGGCGAAGCACGCGTCGGTCGGGAACCTTTTGGCGCCGGCGGTGTGGCCGATGATGATCGCGGCGGTCACTGTGCCGCAGCCGTGCTCGGCGAGCAACTGCGGGCAGTGAGCCTCGATCAGCGCCGTGATCTCGGCGTGCAGCTCTCCCTCTTCGCGGTAGATCTCGTTGATCCGTTTGAGGATCGCCCGGGCGACCCGGACTTGTGGGCTGCGGGGTAGTCGCGCGAGCCCTCGCGCGACCTTGGCGCGAATCCGCGGGCCGATCAGACCCTGGGGTCGCACTTGTGCTTCGAGCTCCGGTGCGATCTGCACGAGGTGCCAGCGCAGCCGGCTCGCGAGCCGGACACGCTCGTTGATCAGCTGGTCACGGTAATCGTTCAGCACCCGAATCTCGAGCGCCCGCTCGTCAAGGAACGCGACCGGCAACGTGTCAATGCCTTCTCGGAGCGCGGCGCGAGCGATCGCGATCGCGTCGATCGGGTCGGACTTCCCCGGCTCGCGCACCGCCCGCCTCGAGCTCTCGGTCAGCCCGGGCGCGACCCGGATCACCCGATCGCCGCTCGCGACCAGCGCCCGCTCCAGGCGGCCGGAGACGTGCCGGCAGTCCTCGATCGCCCACACCCGCTCGTCGTCGAGCTCGGCGGCGAACCCCAACGCTTCGAGCGTCCCATCGTCGCTGGCCGGGATCGTCAACTGGCCGCGCGTCACTCCGGTCGCCGCGTCAAGCGCCACGAGCGTGTGCGATCGCTTGTGTGTGTCCACACCGATCACGATCATCTGCACCGTCCCTTCGTTGGAGTATATGGCCGACGGAGTGGATCCCCGGCGGACACACCTCAGTTGGGGCGATGCCACGCTCCTATGAAGTCACGCCGATGGATCCTCGGGCGGCGACGGGCGACAAGGCAAAAGCCGGTCAGACCCAGAGCAGGTCGACAGGCGAATAGAGAGTCAGCCCGCCGCCGCCCGGGAGCCAAACCGACGAGCCGGACGACACCGACCGCCGGCGCGTCAGGTTCTCACTGAGGCGAGATGCAGGGAACTCATCTGCTGTGGGCAGACCCCTGGATTGCCGCCAGCGCGGGATCAGGTGAATCGAGGCGCGGCGCCGCGCTCCGACTAAATCAGCTCGTCATGGCGCGCTGAGAGCCAAGAGCGGCAGGGGTGAAGACGGGCACCACCTGCCGTTATCGATGCTTGGGTGCTGCAGCTTCGAGCTCGGCGAGCGTGCCCGACATGATCGTGCGGATGTGCTCGGTGATGTGCTCGGATGGCCAGTCCCACCAGGCCAAGGCCAGCAGGCGGATGATGTCTTTTTCGTTGTAGCGGCGGCGGATGAGCCGGGCGGGGTTGCCGCCGACGATGCCGTAGTCGGGGACGTCGTTGACGACGACCGAGCCGGAGGCGATGATCGCGCCGTTGCCGATACGGACGCCGGGCATCACCATGACGCGATATCCGAACCAGACGTCGCTGCCCACGACCGTGTCACCCCGTTCGGGCAGGCTCGTGATGAGATCGAAATGGTCGGCCCAGGAGCCGCCCATGATCGGGAACGGGAAGGTCGAGGGACCGTCGGTGCGGTGGTTGGCGCCGTTCATAATGAACCGCACGCCCGCCCCCAGTGCGCAGAACTTCCCGATGATGAGCCTTTCCGGGCCGTAGTGATACAGCACGTTGCGGGTCTCAAAGGCGGTCGGAGCATCCGGGTCGTCGTAGTAGGAGAACTCTCCGACCTCGATCAGCGGAGAGGTGATCAGCGGCTTTAGCAGCACCAGACGCGGCTGGTCGGGCATCGGATGCAGCACGCTCGGATCGGCGGGAACAGGTGGCGTCATGGATCGCCTCCTCGCGGTCTGCAGAGCGATGTGAGCATCCTGCGGCCCTCTGGCCGTGGCCTCTCGGTGCTCGGACCGCGTGGGCGAGCACGTGGATGCTGGCCCATCGCGGGTTCGGACATCTGCGCATAGCCGAGCGCGAGCGCGGGTCGGGCGTCCCAGTCGTTTGGGACGCTCGTGGGCTTGAGCTTGACGCGCCGCCGTCGGGTTTCCTCGCGGATGGCTCTGTCCGCTTCCCCACATTTCCTCAGGTGATCTGCGCGCTTCAAATCGTCGACCGGAAGCCACGTTCGAGGTGGTCGAAAGCGTGGTTGACGAGCGTGCGCGGGTCCTCCTCAGTTGCGAGCCAGACGTCGCGGGCGGCCCTGGTCGCGGCCCACGCTGCTCTCGCGAGCATCCGCGCTTCGAGGTCGCTGGCCGGTTCGGTCCCGTTGGCGGTTGCGACTGCGTCGGCGATTACGTCCTCGTATTCGGCGTCGAGGTAGCGGCTGTGTGCGCGGGCGGCGGGGACGGTGGCGACGAGCCGTGAGCGCACGAGGAAGAGCGACGGGTCGCTCATGACCCGGTCGATCCACACGAGCGAGGCGCGTCTAACCGCATCGAGGATCGATTCGGTGCCGGGGCGCGTCGCGAGCGTCTCCCGCAGAAGCGCGACGAATTCTCGATGGTCGGCGAAGAGCACATCGACCTTGGTCGGGAAGTAGCGAAAGAAGGTGCGCGGTGCCACGTCCGCGGCGGCCGCGATCTCCTCCACGGTCGTTGACTCGAAGCCGCGCTTGGCGAACAGCCGCAGTGCGACCGCCATGAGGCGGCTGCGCGTAGCCGCCTTCTTGCGCTCTCGCAGCGAGCCGGTAGCCATGGCACGACCCTAGCAGGTGGTGGCACAGACTGTAAGTTGACATCGTACGCCATATGGCATTAGCCTGCCACTATGTCCGCGACGCAACAACCCGCCGACGGCCGTACGTCCGGCTCACTCGCGCCGCGAGCTCGCTCGTCTACCGCACGACGAGAGGAAGACACGACGATGACGTCCACCGCCGCGCAGCCGATCAAGCCGCTCGACGCATCGGTTCCCGCGCGCTCGCAACTGCTGGCACGCTTGAGCGCCACCGCCGCTATCTGGGGCGTTGGCTACGCCGCCTACCGCGGCTACTACGCCGCCGGCGGCACCTTCGCGATCCCGGGAATCCCGCGCCCGATGCGCACTGGCGCCTCATCAACCTCGTCGGCGCCTTGATCATCGCCGCGGGCGCCGCCCTGCCGCTCGCCATGCTCCCCCTGTGGACGCGAGACCGGGCACGCCCGGTGCTGCTGGCGATCTGCTGGCTCATCGCCGTCTTCTGCCTCATGCACGCCGTGGTGATGGTGACCGAGCGCGTGCTCAGCCTGACCGGCCTGCTGCATCTCGATTACCCAGAGTGGACCTCGATCGACCGCCGCGCCGCCGACCTGCAGGACCTGTTCGGCAACGAGCCCTGGTTCTTCCTCGAAGGACTCGCCTACGCCGCGCTCGCCTGGGTCGTCTCGAGCCCCGGGCGACGGCGGCGGCGCTGGACAGCCGGCGCCATCACAGCCGTCGCCGCACTCACGTTGCTCGGCCTGCTCTCCGCGACGGGCGTGATCGGCAAAACGATCATCGCCTGATGGCCATCCCCAAACACCACAACCCACGACTGAACGTCACACACATCGCCCCGTAGGCGGCATCTGAAAGGAAACAAATGAACCACCGAACACAGTCCGCCCCCGCCGGCCCTATCGAGATCAACGCGCAGGCCCCGATCATCCTCAGCGCGGAGATCGAAATAGACGCGCCACCCGAACTCGTCTGGGAAGTGCTCTCCGCGATCGAGAGCTGGCCGAGCTGGAACCCCGAGGTAAAAGAGGCGACACTCGACGGTGACCTCGCCGCCGGAACGCTCTTCCGCTGGAAGGCCGGCCCATCGTCGCTCACCTCGACGCTCGCCACCGTCGACCGCCCATCCCGCATCGCGTGGACGGGACAGTCGCTCGGGCTCAGCGCCATCCACGTCTACAACCTCGAACCCCGCGACGGCCACACGCTCGTGCGCACCGCCGAATCGGTTCAGGGAATACCCGCACGCCTCCTTCGCGGAACGCTCAAGAAGCGGATGGGTACCGCGACCGACCTCGGCCTCCAGGCTCTTAAAACGGAGACAGAGCAGCGCGTCGCCGACGTCAGCTCGCTACTGGGGTCGGCGAGATGAGCTCCGGCGTTGTTGCCGCGTCGCCCCGTGCCGCGGTGAAGGGCAGCGCTCGGCTGCCGGTTCGCGTGGCCTATACGGCGCTCGCTTGGGTGGTCGTGTTCTTCGCCTTTCACGTCTACTGGTACCTCGGCGGATCGTTCGGGCTGGGCGGCGAGCTACCCAGTCTGGTCCCGGATTCGGTGGCCGGCTGGGTCGGTGAGGTGCTGACCGGGGCGGCTTGGCCGCTCGGGGTATGGGTGTGCCTGGCGATCGGCCGCGGATGGCCACGCGGCAAGACGCGCCGCGCCGCCGCGATCATCGTCTGGCTCGCCTGCACGGTGCTCGTCCTCCGCGGCGCAGCCGGGCTCATCGATGACCTGACGCGCGCGGTGGGCCTGCTGCCCAACGGGATCACCGGCCTCTCACACAAGCAAACGATGGGCGCGGCGTACTACCGGTCCGCGTCCGCCATCTGGTCAGCCAACATCACCGACGGCTACTTCCTGGCCGGCGGGATCATCTTCGGCCTGCTGGGCTGCCGCTACCGCCCATCTCGATCAGAGGCTAGACACGGAGGTCGCGTCTCGGGAGCTGTAAATAGCGTCGGTGCTGTCAAGGCGACGGCGTAGGTTCGCTCATGTCCTGCAAGCCGATGAAGGAGGCCTACGCCGTGAGACGTACGGTACCGCCGTCGGCGGAGATAGAAGCTCGGATCGAGCACATGTTGTCGGTGGGAGTGGGTGAGAACCCGCGTGAGTCGTTGTCGGAGCTGGCGAAGCTCGGCGCCCGGCTGATCATCCAGCGGGCGGTCGAGGACGAGTTCGACGCGGCGTGCCGAGACCAGCGCTGCCGCGTTAGGCGTGGAGCAGCAACGCGTGAGCATCGACTCGCGACCGGTCAGCACCTGCATCCGCGGCGGCACGGGCATCTTTGAGCCGGCGTGGCCAGTCCCGCAATGCGCGGATAGCGGGAGCCTCCAGCCACACATCGGGACCGCCCAGCAGTGCTGCGACGGAACGATTGCGGCAGCCCGTCCCGCTTCTTCGAGCGGTGACGAACTTGTCGCGAGTCCGGTGCTGAGTTGTCACGCGCGTCACCCACCCGTGACGCGCTGCTCCGTAGGGTGGCGCGATGGCCGACGAGCGCGGGCAGGCGACGATCGAGTGGGTGGCGCTGGTGCTGCTCGTGGCGCTCGCGCTGGGCGCGTTCCTCATGTTCGGGCCGCACGTCGACGGGCGCTCCTACGGCGGCTTCCTGGCGCGCGCGATCGTCTGCGCGGTGCGCGGCGGCTGCGACGACGGGCGCGGCGCGCTGGCCGCGGCCTACGGTGAGCGCGACGCCGAGCTGGTTCGCCGCTTCGCGCCGAACCTCGTCTACGAGCCGGGTGAGAGGGAGATCCCGATCGACTTCCGCCGCTGCCGCACGACCAAATGCGGCAACGCGCCCACCGACCGCTCGCTCGACGTCAGCCGCACCGACGCCGGCGTGCCGGCCACCGTCTTCACCCACGTGATCCACGCGGGCAGCTCGACCTTCATCCAGTACTGGTTCTACTACCCGGACTCGGACAGCTACTTCCCGGGCTCGCACGTCGGCTGGAAGGTGCTGAACGTGGCCAATCTGATCTGGGGCAGCCACCGTCCGCTCGGCCGCTACCCCGGCTTCCACCACGACGACTGGGAGGGCTACCAGGTCGACGTGGCGCCGGACGGGCGTGCCGTGGTCCGCGCCACCTCGCACCACGGCTACCAGTGGTGCAAGCAGACGCAGTGCCAAAACCAGTGGGGAGCCGACACGGGCTGGACGCGCGTCTCGAAGGGCAGTCACGCCGGCCACATCCCGCTGCGCACGAAGCTGCGCGGCGTGCAGGTCCACGACGGCCTCGTCCCGTACCCCGTCGGCCGCTACGAGATCCAGGGCCCGGCCTACCCGGGCGTCGACCTCCACGAGCGCACGACCGTGTCGGCCGACCTCACGCTGGTGCCGCTCGAGTCGGTGGACACCTCGAAGGCGCCCGCCTTCGACGGCATCGACCCGCCCTGGCAGAAGCGCGTCTACTGGGACCCGGTGAGCGACGAGACGTAGCGGCTAGCGCCCGTCCGCCCCCTCGCGCAGCTCGCGCACCAGCCGCACCAGGTGGTCCACCACGGGGGACTTGTCGCCGCTGCGCCGGACGAGGGCGATCGTCAGTAGCGGCGGCGACTCCAGTGGCACCGCCGACAGGCCGGGGCACAGGCCCGCCCGCGCCAGGCTCGCGCCCGCGAGGGCCACGACGTCGCCGCCGGCCTGCTCGAGCCAGGAGGCGCCGAACGGCGTGGTGCCCATCGCGGCGGACTCGAAGAGGCGCGGCTCGAAGCCGCCGAAGCCGCGGCACATCGTGATCATGCCCACGGTCGCGCTCGGCGCCAGCTCACGCGGCGGAACGAGGAGGGGCACGTCGCGCAGCTCCGCGATCCGCAGCGACGAGCGCCCCGCCAGCCGGTGGTCCGGCGACATCAGCGCGGCCATCGGCTCGGTGATCGCCAGCTCGGACTCCACGCCCTCGATGTCGAGGATCGACGGCATCGCGTGGACGAGCACGGCGTCCAGCATGCCGTTCGTGAGGCTCTCGATGAGGCGGTCGGTGACCGCGACCATGCGATCGACCACCACCTGCGGGTGGCGTGCCGCCAGGAGCGACAGCGCCTCGCTCACAGCGTGCTCGGCCAACATCGCCACGCCGAGTCGCAGCACGCCCACCTCGCCCTGGTCGATCAGCCGCACCTGGGTGACGGCGTCGTCGCGCGCGGCGAGCATTGCCCGGGCCCTGGCCAGCAGCTCGGTCCCCGCCGCCGTTAGCTGCACCCCCTGGCGGTTGCGCACGAAGAGCTGCACGCCGATGGCGGACTCGAGCTTGGCGATCGCCTGCGAGAGGGCGGGCTGAGA
The DNA here is from genome assembly GCA_963848495.1 of uncultured Thermoleophilaceae bacterium. GTDB lineage: Bacteria > Actinomycetota > Thermoleophilia > Solirubrobacterales > Thermoleophilaceae > JAICJR01. The sequence goes on along the minus strand of CAWKDV010000004.1, from coordinate 1,495,956 downwards.
CAGGTAGAGGCGAGTGGCTGCGCGGCCGAAGTGAAGCTCCTCCGCGACGGTGACGAAGTAGCGCAGCTGGCGGAACTCGGTGGCGGCCGCGCCCCATTCCGGCCGCTCTTCGGGAAGGCCGGAGAGGCGCTCCTGCAACGCAGAGAGCTCGATGTCTGTCAAGGCATCAAGGGATAGGCCGGATCCGCCGGCGGAGGCGGACTTGGCGCATTGTAACCCCCTGTCAGTCGCTGACGCCCGCGTCATTCATGGCGCTTATCACCAGCCCAGGAACGCCTATTGGACTGAGGTTGGGGCAGTCCATAGCTTGCGGGTGCATCCCGCCAGGCTGCTTATGACCCCGCGGCGAGTCTTCTACGAACGCGGCGACACGATCCTCGTGATCGACTCCGGCGGTCTCGTGGGTTCGAGCCTGATCGCGGAGCTGCTCTCGCGGCGCGAGTCCGTTCGCGCGTTCGTACCGGCCGCCGACGGGTCGCCCGTGCTGCCCTCCGTCGAGGTCGTCGAGGGCGACCCCGGCGATGCGAGCGCGCTCATGCACGCGCTGGAGGGCGTGGACCGGCTGTTCCTCGGCGGCGACCCGAGCCCCGACTCCGTGCGCGGCAACCGCATCGCCATCCAGTTGGCCCGCGAAGCCGGCGTCCGGCTCATCGTGCGCCGCTCGATGCTGGGGGCGGCCTCCTCCTCGCCGGCGACGGTGCTCAAGCAGCACGGCCTGTGCGACCTGGCGCTCGAGAGCTCGGGCGTGCCGTACGTGATCCTGAGGGCGAACCTGCCGCTCCAGACGGTGGTGCGGCGCACGATCCCGTCGATCGACGCCGCCGGCCGCTTCCGCCTCAACGCCGGCGGAGCCCGGATCAGCATGGTGGACGAGCGCGACGTGGCGGCCGCGGCGGCCGTGGTCCTCACCGAGCCGGGCCACGAGGGCCGCCGCTACGACCTGACCGGGCCCGAGGCGCTGACCTTCGCCGAGATTGCACGCCGCCTCGCGCGCGCAATTGGCTGGCCCACCACCTACCTCGACATCCCCGACGACGCCATGCACGCCCTCCTCCTCGACGAGGGGATGGACGCCTGGCTCGCGGAGGTGACCATCGGCCTGTTCGCCGATTACAGCCGCGCGGGCCCGTTCGGCTATGCCGCGGCCGTGACCGAGAGCGTGGAGCGGCTCACCCGCGCCTCGCCGCGCACGCTCGACGGGCTGATCGCGGAGTGGCTGCCGCCGCCGAGCCCGCCGGCCGCTCAGCGCCCGGACTGACTGGAGCGCCGGCGATCTACGGCGGCAATAACGGGCGGCCCGGAGCCGCTGAGGCTTGCCGCCGTCCTGCTGCCTGAGTAGGCCCCCTTCAACGCATATCGGTGAGACAGATCCGAGCGGCCGCTCTACGACCTCTTGTCACAAGCCCCGTCGCTTCTTGGCGGGCTGTCCGGTGGCCTTTGGGTCGACGGGCCGCTACGGCAGCAATCAGCAGCGGTGCGAGCGACGGCGGCTTACCGTCAGGACTTAGGGGGGATATGACCCCACAAGTCCTGACGCTTGCTCTCGGCCCGCACCAACGGGGGACGGCTTGCGCTGCCGGCACCCTGCGCGCAGGAGACGAGGCCTGCCCTACCAGGCCAGGACGCGCGGGCGTGGCGAAGGTTCTCCTCCCGGCCGCCCCTTATCGCTGTCGTTGTCTGCGCCGCTTAGCCGCCGAGCCGCGAGGTCAGCTCGATGAAGGTGCGGGTGCCGAAGCCGGACGCGCCGTTGCCGATGTAGGGCAGCGTCGTGCCCCAGGCGGTGCCGGCGATGTCCATGTGCACCCAGGGCCGGTCGTCCACGAACTGCCGCAGGAACTCGCCGGCGTAGCTCGAGGGCGCCTTGCGCTGCTCGGACGAGTTCGTGAGGTCCGCGTACTGGCCCTTGGTCAGCTCGTAGTAGTCGGGATGTAGCGGCAGCCGCCAGCCCACCTCGCCCGTGGCGTTGCAGGCCGCCTCGACGGCGCCGTACCAGTCGTCGTCGTTCGAGAACAGGCCGCAGTAGGTCGAGCCGAGCGCGATGACGATCGCGCCGGTGAGCGTGGCGATGTCGACGATCCGCTCGGCGCCCTGGTCCACCGCGTAGCAGAGTGCGTCGGCGAGGATCAGCCTGCCCTCGGCGTCGGTGTTGTTGATCTCGATCGTCTTGCCGTTCATGGCCTTGACGATGTCGCCCGGCTTCATGGCCCGCGCGTCCGGCATGTTCTCGGTCGACGGCACGACCGCTGTGACGCGCGCCGGCAGGCCGAGCGTGGCGATCGCGTCGATCGCCTCGATCACGGCCGCGCCGCCCGACATGTCGAACTTCATCTCGTGCATCTTGCCTGCGGGCTTGATGGAGATGCCGCCGGTGTCGAACGTCACGGCTTTGCCGACGAGGCCCAGGTGCGGGCCGGCCGCGTTGTCGCCCGAGTAGCGCAGCACGATCAGCTGGGGCTCGACATCGGTGCCCTGCGCGACCGCGCTGAAGGCGCCCATTCCCATTCCGCGGATGCCGTCGCGCCCGATGGTCTCGACGTCCACGCTGTCGTGGGCGCGGGCGATCTCGCGGGCCCGGTCTGCCAGGAAGTCCGGAGTGGCCACGTTGGCCGGCAGGTTCTGCAGGTCGCGCACCCGGTTCTGGGCCTCGGCGCCGATGCGGGCGCGGTCCACGACCTCCGCCACGTCGGTGTCCACGGACGAGATCTCGAGCGACTCGATGCCGTCTTCGTCCGAGTTCGCGTCGTCCTTCTTCGACTTGAAGCGGTCGAACTTGTAGAGCTTCAGGAGCGTGCCCTCCACGAGCCCGCCCGCGGCCTCGGCGGTGGGCGCGGCCCAGGCCAGCGTACGCATGCCGAGCTCGGACGCGCGGCCGGCGGCGGAGGCGGCGGCGATGCGCGCCTTGTCGGCGTCGAACTCGTCGCGCTTGCCGAGGCCCGCCACGATCACGCGCTTGCCGCTCACGTGCGTGACGGCGACCTTCTTCAGCGCCGCCTTGGCCTCGCCCGAGTCGACCAGCGCCTGCAGCTCAGGCTCGTCGAGCGACTCGCCCTCGAACAGCCCGATGACGCGCGTGTCGGCGTCGGTGTCCTTCGGTGCGCCGCGGCGGACGGTTACCCCCACATGTCCCATGCGGGGGCCAGTCTATGAAACGGGACCGCCTGGGTAGAGTTCGGTCAAGCCACCTACCAGGGAGACAGACGACCTAATGCCCAAGACCGTGATCCTCGGCGCCGCCCGCACACCCTTCGGAAAGATGGGTGGCAGCCTCTCCACGCTGGACGCCACGGACCTCGGCGGCACCGCCATCGCGGCCGCCCTGGAGCGTGCGGAGGTAAAGCCCGAGCAGGTGCAGCACGTGGTCTTCGGGCAGGTGCTCCAGGCGGGGCAGGGCCAGATCCCGAGCCGCCAGGCACAGATCAAGGGCGGCATCCCCAAGGAGGTCTCGAGCGAGACCGTGAACAAGGTCTGCGCCTCGAGTCTGCGCTCGGCGGGCATCGTCGACCAGGCCGTGCGGGCGGGCGATCTCGACGTGGCGGTGGCCGGCGGCATGGAGTCGATGTCGCAGGCGCCCTACCTGCTCAAGCAGGCGCGCTTCGGCTACCGCATGGGCGACGCCAAGGCGCTCGACGCGATGGTGCACGACGGCCTCACCAACCCGTTCAGCGGCAAGCAGATGTTCGTGGAGGCCACCGAGGTGGGCGACGAGCTCGAGCTCACGCGCCCGGACCTCGACAGGTTCGCTGTGCGCAGCCACCAGCGCGCGGTGGAGGCCACCGACGACGGCCGGCTCCCGGAGGAGATCGTGGCGGTCACGATCAGCTCGCGGAAGGGCGAGACCACGGTGGAGGTGGACGAGGCGCCGCGGCGCGATACGAGCCTCGAGACGCTCGCCAAGCTGCCCGGCCTCGTGGGCAAGGAGGGCAGCCACACGGCCGGCAACTCGCCGGGCGTGAACGACGGCGCCGGCGCGCTCGTCCTGTCCTCGGACGATTGGGCCAAGGCCAATGGCCGCACGGCGCTCGCCACGATCGTGGCGCAGGCCGCCGTGGCCGACGACTTCCCCTACCTCGCCCGCACGCCCGCCAACGCCACCAAGCTCGCGCTGGAGAAGGCCGGCCTCTCGATCGACGACATCGACCTGTTCGAGATCAACGAGGCGTTCGCCTCGGTGGCCATCAACTCCGTCCGCATGCTGGGCGTGGGCGAGGAGAAGGTCAACGTCAACGGCGGCGCGATCGCGCTCGGCCATCCGATCGGCGCCAGCGGCGCGCGCATCCTGATGACGCTCGTGAACGAGCTGCGCCGCCGCGGCGGCGGGCTCGGCTGCGCGGCGATCTGCTCGGGCGGCGGCCAGGGCGACGCCGTGATCGTCGAAGTCAACGGCGGCTAGGGCGCGGATGGCCGAAGACGGCAGAGGCGCCGCCTTCTTCGACCTCGACAAGACGCTCATGGAGGGGTCGAGCGCGTTCCAGTTCGGGCGCGTGGCGTACCGGCGCGGGATGATCAACCGGCGCCAGCTCGCGCGCGACGTCTGGGCGAACATCAAGTTCCGCCTCGAGGGCTCGAGCGACGAGGGCACCAACGAGCTGCGCGACCGCGTGCTCGACAGCATCGCCGGCACGCGCGTACGCGACCTCGCGCGGCTCGCGCCCGAGGTGCTGGCCGGCGTGCTGCCGCGGCTCTACCACCAGATGCTGCACGTGGCCTGGGAGCACCAGGACGCCGGCAGGCCGGTGTTCATCGTCACCGCCGCCTCGAAGGAGATGGCGGAGATGCTGGCGCACGTGCTGCACTTCGACGGCGGCATCGGCACGCGCTCGGAGATCCGGGACGGCGTCTACACGGGCAAGCCCGCCGGCCCCTTCACCTACCGCGAGGGCAAGGCCGAGGCGATCCGCGAGGTGGCCGGCGAGCGCGGGATCGATCTGCTCGAGTCCTACGCCTACTCGGACTCCGAGTCCGACCTGCCGATGATGCGCGCGGTCGGCCACCCGGTCGCGGTCAACCCCGACGCCGCGCTCCAGCGCGTTGCGCGCGAGGAGGGGTGGCAGATCATGCGCTTCGACAAGCTCGGGCGGCGCCTGCGAGTGGCGACCGTCGCGGGTGGCCTGGCGCTGGTGGGCGGCGGCGGTGGCTACGCGGCTGCGCGCGCCCGGCAGCAGGGCGGGCTGAGGAAGCTCTTCCGCTAGTGCCCTGAGAAATGCGAAAGCCCGGCACCCTGGAGGGATGGTGCCGGGCCTTCGCTCTAGTTCGACGCCGGAGGGCTGGCGTCCGGAGGGCTGATCCTGCTTGGAGGGTGTGTCTGCGGAGGGTGGTGCTGCGGTGGAGGGTTTGGTTGCTGCGGGTTGAGCCTGGAGGGTGTTGGACGGAGGGTTGGTAAGCGGAGGGAGGTGGAGAGGTCGCCGGACTGGCATCTCAGTGGTTCCACCCGAAACCCGATGGCAAACGCGATCTGGACGTATGTATTAGGGCCGCGTCAGCGCCAGTCGAAGTACTCGCGGTGGATGCGCCGCGCCGGCACACCGGCAATCCGCAGCGCTGACTGGAAGCTGCGAAGCATCGGCTGCGGCCCGCACATGAACACCGACAGCTCGCGTGGCGGAGCGCCCGCGTCCGCCAGCACGCGTTCGGCGGTCAGGCGGCCCTCGACGCTCGTGTCCACGAGGTGGACGTGCAGCGAGCCATGGCTGTCCGCGATCGCCCGGATCTCGTCAGAGAACGGTGCGGGCCCGTCCGCCGAGTAGAAGAAGTCCACCCGCTGCGGCATGTGCCCGTCGAGGGAGCGAAGCCAGCTGAGGAACGGGGCCACGCCCACGCCGCCCGCGATCCACACCTGGCGGTCGCTGCCCCGCCAGTGGCTGAAGCGGCCGTGCGGGCCGCCGATCACTGCCGGCATGCCCGGCTCCACGATCTCCTGGAGGCGCGAGGTGTAGTCGCCGAGCGCCTTGACCGTCACCCGCACGATGCCCTCGTGCGGCGCGCTCGCGATCGTGAATGGGTGGCGATGCCAGCCGTCCTTGCCCTCGAGGTAGACCATCGCGAACTGGCCCGGGAGGAACGACATCGGGCGGCCCAGCGGCCGCAGCACGATCTCCACCAGGTCGTCCTCCACGCCTCGGATGTCCGCCACCTGGTAGTCGTGGAGGGACAGGAAGCGGCTTGCGAGCAGTTCCCGGTAGGCGTAGAAGGCGAGCCCCACGCCGCCGATGGCGAGGTAGCTCGCCCGCAGGGTGGCCGAGTGGTGGAACGGTGTCCCGTCGAGGGCGCCGTGCGCGAAGCCCGCGGCCACGAACAACCCGGTCGTGCGGTGAAGTGCGCGCCAGCGCTCGTAGCCGCCGAACAGGCCCCGCACCGGACGCACAAGGGGGGCGTCGCGTGCCGCCAGCACGAGTCCGCGCAGCGGAGCGGGCACAACTGACTGCCAGCGCGGAAGGATCGCCCAGAGCGCCATCGCCACCAGCCCGATCGCTCCGACCGCACCCAGCGGGCCGCCCAGCGCGGTGCCGTTGCGGTTCGATGACATCAGGATGTGGGGCGCAAGCAGAACCAGCCCCGTGATGGCCGCTCGCCGGTGCCAGATCGCGGCTCGGTCGATTCCGTCGAACCAGACCTCCACCAGCGGCAGCGTGCTGATGAGGACGAGGGCGATCGACATCAGCAGGATCGACTCGGCCCCGAGCAGCTGGCCGAGGTAGCTCCCGCCCGGCACGCCGGACGGCTTCAAGACCGCCCAGAGCGCGGCGTCGGCCAGCACAAGCGCGACGATCGTCGCGGGCCCCACTTCGCGGGCGACGAACTGTGGACGCTTAACGTGCACCGCCGCTCAGACGTTACGCGCCGGCCGTCCCCGTGGCGATCCGCCCTTAGACTGGAGCCGATGGCAACGGCACCGCGAGCGATCACCGACGCCGAGCGCTGGTACCGGGAGAAGTTCGCCCAGACGCCTGAGCGCGACGAGCTGTTCACCACGATCTCGGACCTGCCGATCGAGCCGCTCTACACGGCGGAGGACCTGCCGGCGCAGGAGCAGATCGGCTTCCCGGGCGAGTTCCCGTACACCCGCGGCGTCTACCCGTCGATGTACCGCGGGCGGCTGTGGACGATGCGGCAGTTCGCCGGCTTCGGCACCGCTGAGGAGACCAACGAGCGCTTCCGCTACCTGCTCGACCACGGCCAGACGGGCCTCTCCACGGCGTTCGACATGCCATCGCTGATGGGCCACGATTCCGACCACCCGCGCTCGCTGGGCGAGGTCGGGCGCGAGGGCGTGGCGCTGGACACGCTCGACGACATGGAGACGCTGTTCGCCGGGATCCCGATGGGCGAGGTCTCCACCTCGATGACGATCAACGCACCGGCGGCGATCATGCTCGCCTTCTACGTCGTGGCCGCCGAGAACCAGGGCACGCCGCCGGAGCAGCTCGCGGGCACGATCCAGACGGACATCCTCAAGGAGTACATCGCCCAGAAGGAGTGGTGCTTCCCGATCGACCCGGCGATGCGCCTGGTGACCGACATGGTCGAGTACTGCTCGAGGCGGATGCCGCGCTGGCACCCGATCTCGATCAGCGGCTACCACATCCGCGAGGCGGGCTCGACCGCCCAGCAGGAGCTCGCGTTCACGCTCAAGGACGGCTTCACCTACATCGAGTGGGCACTCGAGCGCGGCCTCGACATCGACGACTTCGCGCCGCGGCTCAGCTTCTTCTTCAACGCGCACATCGACTTCTTCGAGGAGATCGCCAAGTACCGCGCCGCCCGCCGCATCTGGGCTCGGGAGCTGCGCGACACCTACGGCGCCAGGTCCGAGCGCTCCCTCCTGATGCGCTTCCACAGCCAGACAGCGGGCGTCTCGCTCACCGCTCAGCAGCCGCTCAACAACGTCGTGCGCACCGCGATCGAGGCGCTCGCCGCCGTGCTCGGCGGCACCCAGTCGCTGCACACCAACTCCTACGACGAGGCGCTCGCGCTGCCCACCGAGGAGGCCGTGCGGATCGCGCTGCGCACCCAGCAGATCATCGCCCACGAGACCGGCGTGACCAACACGATCGACCCGCTCGGCGGCGCCTACTTCATCGAGTCGCTCACCGACAAGATGGAGCAGGCGGCCTACGGCTACTTCGACCGCATCGACCAGCTCGGCGGCATGGTCGAGGCGATCAAGCTGAACTTCCCGCAGCGCGAGATCGCGGACGCCTCCTTCCGCTACCAGCAGGAGGTCGACGAGGGCAAGCGGATCGTCGTGGGCGTGAACCGCTACCAGGTGCTCGACGACGCCCCGCTCGAGATCCTGCGCATCGACCCCGCGCTCGAGCAGAAGCAGATCGACCGCGTGAAGGCCGTCCGCGGCCGCCGCGACTCAGAAGCCGTGGAGGCGAGCCTCGCCCAGCTGAAGTCGGCGGCGGCCGGCGAGCAGAACCTGATGGACCCGCTGCTGGACGCGGCGAGGGCCCACGCGACGGAGGGCGAGATCGTGCAGGCCTTGCAGACGGTTTTCGGGACCTACACCGAAACGCCCGTCTTCTAGCGCGAGTCACCCGGATGGAAGAATCGCCGCTCTTCGGTCGTCTAACCCGTGTTGAAAGGACTCATGCGCAGACTCGCACTAGCCCTCGCCGTCGCATTGCTGCTTGCCGCGCTCGGCGCCACCTATGCCCTGGCGGCGACCAAGTCGGTCGGGGTGAACGACAACTTCTTCTCGAAGAGCAGCATCACGATCCATCGGGGAGACAGGGTCAACTGGCGCTGGTCGAACACCGGCAACCGTCACAACGTGACGTCGAAGGGCCACTTCAAGTCGAAGAGTGGCCGCAGCGGCAACTTCACCGCGCGGTTCACCAAACGAGGCACCTACAGGATCGTCTGCACGCTCCACCCGGCGCAGATGACCATGAAGGTGATCGTCAAGTAGCTGGGCGCCTCCCCGTCCGGCCTGTGCCAGCGGGCGGCCCCCCGGTGCCGCCCGCTCCGGCACGCCCGCTGGCGTAGACTCGCCGCTGTAGGCGATGGAGGGCAGCCCCCAGACAGCAGCGCGCGCATCCAGCGGTGGGCGCAAGATCCGCGTGGTCGTGGCCAAGCCCGGCCTCGACGGCCATGACCGCGGCGCGAAGATCATCGCCCGCGCCCTCCGCGACGCCGGCATGGAGGTGATCTACACGGGCCTCCACCAGACGCCCGAGCAGATCGTCGCCACCGTGGTGCAGGAGGACGCCGACGCGATCGGCCTCTCGATCCTCTCCGGTGCGCACATGACGCTCGTGCCGCGGGTCGTGGAGCTGCTTCAGAAGGAGGGGGTCGAGGACATCGTCATCACCGTCGGCGGGACCATCCCGTCGGACGACATTCCCGAGCTCAAGAAGCTCGGGGTGTCGGAGGTCTTCACGCCGGGAGCGTCGACCCAGGAGATCGTCGACTACATCCGTCAGGCCGTCTCCACTGGCGATTGACTCGTCAGTCAACTGGGTAGAATGGCCCCCGGTCAGGCAGCAGTACCGATCGAAGGAGCCAGAACTTGAAGATTTGCGTCCTGGTCAAAGAGGTACCGGACGCCGCCGTCGAGAAGCGCATCGATCAGAGCACGAAGCGCATCGACCGCAGTGGCGAGAAGAACCTGAACCCCTTTGACACCCACGCCATCGAGGCCGCCATGCAGGTCCGTGAGGGCGGCGCCGTGGACGTCGACGAGATCGTCGCCGTGACGATGGGCCCGGAGAGCGCTGTGCGCGCGCTCCACAAGGCCGTGTCGCTGGGCGCTGACCGCTCGGTCCACCTCACCGACGAGGCGCTGGCCGGCTCGGACGTCTGTGCCACTGGCTACGCCCTCGCCCAGGTGCTCAAGGCCGAGAGCCCGGACCTGGTCCTGCTCGGCCAGCAGTCGGATGACGGCGAGTGCTACACGGTCGGCGCGGTCGTGGCCGACCACCTGCAGATGCCGTCGCTCACGCAGGTGATCAAGATGGACGTCAGCGCCGGCAAGCTCCGCTGCGAGCGTCAGGCCGAGTACGGCTATGACACCGTCGAGATCGAGCTGCCGGCCGTGATCTCGGTCGGCGACGCGATCAACGAGCCGCGCTACCCGTCGCTCAAGGCGATCATGGGGGCGAAGAAGAAGCCGCTCGACACGAAGGCGACCGGCGACGTCGGCATCGATGGCGGCAAGGTCGGCGAGTCCGGCTCGCGCACCACGGTGCTGGCGATCAACCCGCCGCCCGCCAAGGAGTCCGGCGAGATCATCGAGGACGAGGACACGGACGAGACCGTCCAGAAGATCGTCGCCTGGCTCGACGAAAGGAAGCTGCTGGCATGAGCGGGATCCTCACCTACGCACTCCACTACGAGGGCGAGTTCAACAAGAACTCGCTCGGCGCGGTATCCGAGGCGGGCAGGCTCGCCAAGGAGCTCGGCCAGGAGGCCCACGCCGTCGTGGTCGGCGGCGACGACCTGAGCGACGAGCTCTGCGCCTCGCTCGGCAACTACGGGGCCTCGAAGGTCTGGCGCGCCAAGGCGCCGGAGGGCCTCGCGCAGCCGGTCGTCGACGCGATGGCCAGGCTGATCCAGGACAACGGCTACAGCTACGCCCTGTTCGGCGGCGGCCTGCTGGGCTTCGAGATCGGCGCGGGCCTCACCGCGCGCCTCGGCGCCGGGGTGACGATGGAGGTCACTGAGATCAAGGTCCAGGACGGCAAACTCCTTGCGGAGCGCCCGATCCTGCAGGACTCGGCGATCGCCGAGGTCGGCTATTCAGGCGACGTCGGGATCATCATCGGCCGCCTCAACGCCTTCGAGATCCGCGACGCGGGCAACGGCGCCTCGGCTGAGGTCGCGGACGTCGACTTCGAGCTGTCGCCCTGGTCGACCAAGGCCACGATCGTCCAGCGCGGCGAGCAGCGCGGCGCCGACGTGAACATCGAGGACGCCGACCTGCTCGTCGGCGGCGGCCGCGGCCTCGGCAAGGCCGAGGGCTTCAAGCTGGCCGAGGACCTCGCCGGTGCCCTCGGCGGCGCCGTGGCGGCCACGCGCGCCGTGGTCGATGCCGGCTGGTACCCGTACTCGGCCCAGATCGGCCAGACGGGCAAGACGGTCGCTCCGAAGCTCTACCTCGCGGTGGGCATCTCGGGCGCGATCCAGCACAAGGTCGGCATGCAGAACTCCGAGAACATCGTGGCGATCAACAAGGACCCGAACGCCCCGATCTTCGAGTTCTCCGACCTCGGCGTGGTGGGCGATCTGAACAAGATCGTGCCCAAGCTCACCGAGGCGATCAAGGCGAAGAAGGGCGGCTGATGGTGGTCGCCTCCGGAAATACGCCCGCGTTCGGCGGCTGCGAACCGTCGCCTGGCCGGCCCCGCGATGCTCGCCAATGGTCACCATTGGCTGCGCTCGCGTGCCCACCCACGCTCGGTTCTCGCTCGCCGAGCCGCGACCGTATTTCCGTAGGAGACCACTGATGTCGGTCGCCCCGATCGACTACCCGCCGCCCGTCAACTCCGCCCAGGAGTTCGTCGGGCCGCCGATCGATCCCGAGGACGAGCGGATCGAGGTCGGCGTCGCCATCGTGGGCGGCGGGCCCGCCGGCCTGGCCTGCGCGATCCGGCTGATGCAGCTGCTCGAGACCGAGCCGCAGCTCTCGGAGAGCCTGGGCGAGGTGCCGGTGGCGCTGATCGAGAAGGGCAAGACGCCCGGCTCGCACCTGCTGTCCGGCGGGATCATGCGGCCGTCGGCGTTCAAGACCCTGTTCCCCGACCTCGACGAGTCGGACTGGCCGACGTTCGGGGTGGTGGACAAGGAGGCCGTCTACATGATGGCCGGCAAGAACCGCGCGATCCGTCTGCCCACGCCGCCGCCGTTCCGCAACCACGGCAGCCACGTGGTGTCTTTGGCGCAGCTCGGCCGCTGGATGTCCCAGCAGGCGGAGGAGGCCGGCGTCTACATCCTGCCGGAGAACGCGGCGACCAAGCTGCTCGTCGAGAAGGGCGCGGTGCGCGGGGTGCGCACCGGCGACAAGGGGCGCGACCGCGACGGCGACGAGCTGTCGAACTTCGAGCCGGGGTCGGACGTCATCGCCAAGGCCACGGTGCTGGCCGAGGGCACGCAGGGGCACCTCACGGGTGCGGCCATCAACTACTTCAACCTCTCGCCGAAGGACCCGCCCCAGTGGGAGCTCGGCGTGAAGGAGATCTGGGAGGTGCCGAAGCCGCTCGACCGTGTGGTGCACACGATGGGCTGGCCCTTGCGGCCGCAGGCGAAGTACCGCGAGTTCGGCGGCAGCTTCCTCTATCCGATGGGCGAGGACAAGGTCTCGCTCGGGTTCGTCGTGGGGCTCGACTACCGCGACGCCACCTTCTCCTGCCACGACGTGCTGCAGGAGCTGAAGACCTCCAAGCTCGTGGGCGAGATCCTCGACGGCGGCAAGCGCGTGGGCTGGGGTGCGAAGACGATCCCCTCAGGCGGCTACTGGGCGATGCCCGAGCGCCTGTGGGCGCCCGGCCTGTGCCTCGCCGGCGACGGCGCGAGCATGGTCAACGTGCCGCAGCTCAAGGGCATCCACTACGCGATGCACGCGGGCATCTTCGCCGCCGAGGCGATCTTCGAGGGCCTCAAGAAGGGCGACACCTCGGACCTGTCCGGCTACGAGGACCGCGTGCGCGACTCGGTGATCGAGAAGGACATCTACCGCTCGCGCAACATGCGCCAGGTGTTCAGCAAGGGCTTCTTCGTGGGCGGCGCGATCGCCAACGTGATGGAGGCCTCCGGCGGGCGCATGCCCCCGGGCCACTGGAAGACCCACGACGACGCCGGCGTCGACGTCTTCATCGGCAACCGCAACAAGAAGTATCCGAAGCCGGACGGCAAGTACACGTTCGACAAGCTGTCCTCGGTCTTCGCCAGCGGCAACGCCACCCGGGACGACGCGCCCAACCACATCCGGATCCAGAAGAACGTGCCGCTCGCGCTGGCGCTGATGTGGGAGAACATGTGCCCGGCCCAGGTCTACTCGGTGCCCGACGAGGTGAAGGACCGCCTCAAGGGGAACGGCGCGGGCATGGAGGGCGAGCTGGTCGAGCTGGAGATCACGCCGTCGAACTGCGTGCAGTGCGGGGCCATTACCGCCAAGGGCGGCCGGTTGACTCCACCTGAGGGTGGGGACGGGCCGAACTACCAGCAGACGTAGAGCGGCGGGTGTCGGGTTAGGATGCCCGCCTTGCGCCAGCTGGCCCTCGTAGCGCTGCTCTTCTCGCTCGCCTTCGCGGGCTCGGCTCATGCGGCCCGCTCGTCCTGGGTCGCCGTCAGGGGCGCGGCGGGGCCCGGCCCGGCGAAGTACGACGTCACCCATGTGCGGATCTTCGGCCCGCGTTCTGCCAAGCGGGTGCTGATCCTCGTGCCCGGCTACATCAGCGGCGCTGGCGACTTCACCGAGATCGCCGCCGACATTGTGAAGCGCGTGCCCGGGCTCCAGGTGTGGGCCTGGGACCGGCGGCCGAACGCGTTCGAGGACACCTCCGTGTTCGCCAAGGGCGACCCCGACCAGGCCTACAGCTACTACCTGAACGCCGGCACCGTCGACGGCAAGACGTTCAAGCCGCTGGACCCGGCGACGGTGCCGTTCGTCCGCGACTGGGGCTTGAAGCTCGAGCTCGACGATCTGCGCAACGTGGTGCTGAAGGCGCGCGACGGCGGCCGGCGCGAGGTGATCCTCGGCGGCCATTCGCTCGGCGGCTCGACCACCGCTGCGTACGCGGCCTGGGACTTCAACGGCCACCCCGGCTACGAGGACCTCTCCGGCCTGGTGCTGATCGACGGCGGACTGCTCGGCACCTTCGCCACTCCCTCGCTCAAGCGGGTGAAGCAGCGGCTCGCAGCCATCCAGACGGGCGACCCGTTCGAGGACCTGTTGGGACTCGGGATCCCGTGGGCCGCCGGCGCCTTCGCCGAGGTCGCCTCCCTCTACGCCGAGAAGAAGCCGAACGAGCCGGCCGTGCTCCAGCAGTACCCCCTGATCCCGCCTGACCTGCGCCCGCCGGTGCCGGCCACCAACGAGGCCGCGCTCGGCTACGCGTTCGACGCCACCACATCGCCGAAGTCGCTCGCGCTGATCCAGGTGCACGCGGGCCAGCTCGCGGCGTCCGGCGACCCGCGGCCGTGGCAGGCCGGCGAGCTGACCCCGCTGCCACGGCTCGAGCGCGGCTTCACCACCGAGCCCGGCAACGCTGTGGAGTGGTATTTCCCCTCGCGCCTGCGGCTCGACGTCGACGGCGCCAACAGGCTCGATCGCAACGCCGTCTCGAACTTCCTCCACCTGCGCGAGTTCCACCTGGGGCAGGTCGACATCCCGCTCTACGCGTTCGAGACCAACCTCACGAACGGCCGCGTTCTGCGCGGCGCCCGCCGCTTCGCGGCGGCCTCCCGCGTGCCCCGGATGAAGCTCGTCGCGGACCACAGGACGAGCCACCTGGACCCCCTCTTCGCGGCGCCGGCGAAGAACCGCTTCCTGCAGACCGTGGTGCCGTTCCTGCGGAGCCTCCGCTAGCCGATGCGGCGGGCGGCGCTGCTCGCGTGCGTCGCGTCGCTCTGCATCGCCCCGCGGCCCGAGCCGCGCAGACGTCGTGTCTGAGCGTTCCGATCCCGAGGCAGGCCGCGCCCGCGCAGCCACTGCGCTTCGGGATCACGCCGCTGCTCGCCGGCTCGGCCGGCGGCAGCCAGCAGCCTGCCGTGGCGGACGACCCGGCGCGCACGGTCGCCGCCCTGAGAGCGCTCGAGCCGCCGGGGCGCCGGCTCGTCGTGCGGATCAACCGCGTGTTCGAATCGGACGGCCAGGCGGGCATCCGCAGGGCGGTGTCGCTCGCCCGCCGTTACTCGCGGCTCGGATTCGCGGTCGAGTCGCAGCTGCGCTACCACCCCACGGCGGCGGAGGACGGCGACCTCGCCGCATGGCGCCGCTACGTCCGCCGCGCCACGGCGGCGCTCGCAGCCGACCGCTCGCTCGTTGCGCTCACGATCACGAACGAGGTGAACCTTCCGATCTCTCCCAACACCTCGGACGGCGCCTTCCGCGCCCCGCTTGACGCGCTCGTCCAGGGCATGGTGGCCGCCCGCCGCGAGCTCGACCGGCTCGGTCGCCGAGATGTCGCGCTCGGCTTCTCCTACGCCTACCGATACCTGCCCGACAGCGACGTGGCGTTCTGGAAAAGCATTGGCGAGCGGGCGACACCGGCATTCCGTCGCTCCCTCGGCTACGTGGGCGTCCAGGTGTACCCCGGCCTCGTCTCGCCTCCGCGCCTCGAGGCGGGACAGACCGCCGGCGACGCCACCCTGAGCGCGCTCGCGCTGGTGCGGCGCTGCTACATGCCGCTCGCGCAACTCGGTCGCTCCGTCGCGCTCTGGATCACGGAGAACGGCTACGCGACGAACCTCGGCCGTTCGGAGCGGCGCCAGGCGCGCGACCTGGTGAGTACCGTCGAGGCGGTCCACAGGTATGCGGGCACGCTCGGGATCAGCGATTACCGCTACTTCAACCTGAGGGACAACCGCTCGAACGGCAGCGACCTGTTCGACGACGTCGGCCTGCTCCGTGCCGACTACTCCCGGAAGCCCTCCTTCGGCGCCTTCCGGCGCCTCGTGGCCCTGGACGCCCGTCGCTAGACTCAAATACATGAAGCAGGGAATCCATCCCGAGTACGTAGAGGCCCACGTGCGCTGCACGTGCGGCAACGAGTTCACCACTCGCTCGACGAAGCCCGATCTCCACGTCGAGATCTGCTCGAACTGCCACCCGTTCTACACCGGCCGTCAGAAGCTCGTGGACACCGGTGGCCGCGTCGAGCGCTTCCGTCGCCGCGCTGCAAAGCGCCAGTCCGGCTAAGTACTAGCCGAAACTAACGGCCTGCGGCAATGTTTCCTGTAGGCCATGCGACGTACAGCAATCGGCATCGTCGTGCTTTCCATCAGCCTGGCCCTCGCGGCCAGGTCGATGGCGGCTGGCGGCGGCTCCGCCGTGGGCGGCGGCACGCTGCCGGTCGCGTCGGTGATCGTGGCGGCGTGCCATCCGTCGGATGACGTCACGCAGCGTTTCGCCACCTTCGTAGGGCAGATGCGGCCCGTGCCGGGCACCGCGCGCATGGCCATGCGGCTGACGCTGCTACAGAAGCTGCAGGCTCCCGACTTCGCCCCCGTCGCGCTGCCCGACCTGCGCCCGTGGCGGCGCTCGAAGAAGCGCGCGACCAGCTTCATCTACACGCAGCGCGTCACGGCCCTGCGCGACGGCGGCACCTACCGCATGCGGGTCCAGTTCCGCTGGTACGGCGGCGACGGCAAGATCTTCAAAACGAAGACGGTCCGCTCGGGCGCCTGCCACCAGCCGCAGGAGCTGCCCAACCTGCGTGTCACCTCGGTGAGCGTGGGTCCTGGCGTCACCCCGGGCACGAGCAAGTACCTCATCACCGTTGAGAACGACGGCAGCGGGGCAGCGACCGGCATCGAGATGGCGCTGCGCATCGACGGCGGCGCGCCGGCCGCGGGCAAGGTCGCGCTGCTCAATGCGGGCACGTCGACGACGCTCGAGATCGACGGCCCGACCTGCGCCACGACCGTGCGGGCGATTGCGGATCCGCGCGGCCGGATCAAGGAGACGGACGAGACGGACAACTCTTTCGTGGAGGCTTGTCCAACCTAGTGCTTGGTCGTTGGAGCTTGGTGCTTGGAGGCTTGGGCCCGATTTCCAAGCACCAAGCACTAAGCACCAAGCACTGCGGCTCAGGGCGCAGCCCTGAGCCGCCGATAGCATCCCCGTATGGGTCAGCCGGCCTTCACCACCGCTCCTGAGCCCGAGGACGTGGCTCCGCTCCGTGCGGTGCGCGACGCTCCAGTCGGCGGCCAGGCCGTGCTCGAGGGCGTGATGATGCGCGGCGTCTCCACCTGGGCGGTCGCGGTCCGCAAGCCCGACGGCGACATCCAGGTCAACACTTATCCGTTCGTCTCGGTGCTGAAGAAGCACCGCCTCTACCGGCTGCCGCTGGTGCGCGGGGTGGTCGCTCTGGTCGAGTCGCTGAAGATCGGCCTGCAGGCGCTCGGCATCTCCACCAACGCCCAGCTCGAGGAGGAGGACCAGGAGGTCTCGAGCGGCGCCTGGGCGGGCACGGTGGCGTTCTCGCTGGCGCTGGCGATCGGCATCTTCTTCCTACTGCCGGTGGGCATCACCAGCCTGTTCCGCCACTCGATCGGCAGCTCGATCGAGTTCGTGCTGATCGAGAAGGCGATCCGCATCACGATCTTCGTCGGCTACCTGTGGGCGATCTCGCGCATCCCGGACCTGCAGCGGGTCTTCCAGTACCACGGCGCCGAGCACAAGACGATCTCCTGCTACGAGGCCGGCCTGCCGCTCACGCCGCAGAACGCGCAGCGCTTCTCGCGCCTCCACCCTCGCTGCGGCACGAGCTTCCTGCTGATCGTGATGATCGTGGCGCTGTTCGTGTTCGCGCCGCTCGGCCGGCCCGCCTGGTACTGGCTGTTCGCCTCGCGGATATTGGGCATCCCGATCGTCGCGGGCATCGCCTTCGAGATCATCAAGCTCTTCGGCAAGAACCGCTCGAAGCGCTGGGCGCGGGCTCTCATGTGGCCCGGCATGCAGCTTCAGAAGCTCACCACCCGGCCACCCGATCTCGAGCAGCTCGCGGTCGCCATCGCCTCGCTCGACGCGGTGCTGGAGGTGGAGAACCCGGAGGATGCGGCGGAGGAGGACCGGGTCGGCATGGAGGTTGTGGCCTAACCTCCTTCTCGTGATCGAGAAGCTGGTCGAGCAGATCGAGAGCCGCTTCGGCGAGCTCTCGGAGCAGATGTCGGACCCCGCGGTGATCGGGGACCGTGAGCGCTACGCGGAGGTCGGCCGCGCCTACCGCCAGCTCGAGCCTGCCCATACGCTCGCGCGGGAGTGGCGTCAGGCCGCCGACGACGCCGCCGGCGCGCGCGAGCTGCTCGCCGAGGACGGCGACGACGCGGAGCTGCGCGAACTGCTGACCACCTCGGACGCGCGTCTCGCCGAGCTCGACGAGGAGATCCGCCTGGCGATGGTCGAGACCGACCCCAACGACGAGAAGAACGTGATCGTCGAGGTCCGAGCGGGCACGGGTGGGGAGGAGGCGGGCCTGTTCGCCGGCGACCTCTACCGGATGCTGGGCCGCTACGCCGAGCGGCGCGGCTTCAAGACCGAGCCTCTGTCGGTGTCCGACGGCGCCTACACGTTCGAGGTGCGCGGCAACGGCGCCTACAGCGTCTTCAAGTACGAGGGCGGCACGCATCGCGTGCAGCGCGTGCCGGAGACCGAGTCGCAGGGCCGCATCCACACCTCCACCGCCACGGTGGCGGTGCTGCCCGAGGCGGAGGAGGTGGACGTGCAGATCAACCCGAACGACCTGCAGGTCGACGTCTACCGCTCGTCCGGTCCGGGCGGCCAGTCGGTGAACACCACCGATTCCGCCGTGCGGATCACCCACAAGCCCACCGGGCTCGTGGTCTCGATGCAGGACGAGAAGTCGCAGCTGCAGAACCGCGAGAAGGCGATGCGCGTGCTGCGCGCGCGGCTGTACGAGCAGGAGCTGGCGCGGCAGCAGGCCGAGCTGTCGGCGGAGCGGCGCTCGCAGGTGGGCACCGGTGAGCGGGCCGAGAAGATCCGCACCTACAACTTCCCCCAGGACCGCGTCACCGACCACCGCGTCGGGGTGACGAAGAACAACATCCCGGCCATCCTGGCCGGCGACCTCGACGACTTCACCGCGGCGCTCGAGGCGGACGAGAAGCGCCGCAAGCTCGAGAGCGGCTCGCTCGTCCAGAGCTGATGCCCGCGGCTGCGCCGGTCTCGAGCGTGCGCGACGCGCTCGCAGCCGCCGAGGACTCGCTGCGCGCGGCGGGCTGCGACACGCCGCGCCTCGACGCCGAGCTGCTGCTGGCGGCTTCGATGGGCGTCTCGCGCGCGGAGCTGCTCACGGCGGACGGCGTGCCGCCCGCCGCCGCGCGGCGCGCGATGGAGCTGGTGCGCAGGCGGGTCGCGCGCGAGCCGGTGGCGTACATCCTCGGGTCGAAGGGCTTCCGGCACATCGACCTGCAGGTGGACCGGCGCGTGCTGATCCCGCGGCCGGAGACCGAGCTGCTCGTGGAGGTGGCGCTGTCGCTGCCCGCCGGCGCGCGGGTGCACGACGTGGGCACGGGCTCGGGGGCGGTCGCCCTCGCGCTCGCGCAGGAGCGGCCGGACCTGGCCGTGAGCGCCTCGGACGTGTCCCCCGACGCCGTGTCGGTCGCACTGGCCAACGCCGCCGCGCTCGGGCTGGAGGTGCCGGTCACCGTCTTCGACGGCCTTCCGCCCGGCGAGTACGACGTCGTGCTGGCCAACCTTCCCTATGTGCGCGAGGACGAGTGGAGGTCGCTGCAGCCCGAGATCGTGCGCTACGAGCCGCGCGGCGCGCTCGTCTCGGGGGCCGATGGCCTCGACGCGATCCGGGCGCTCGTGGCGCAGGCTCCGAGCGGGCAGCGGCTGGCGCTCGAGCACGCGCCGGACCAGGCGGACGCCGTGCGTTGCGCTGCTGCGGCTCCGGGGAGACGCTGCGCGACCTCGCCGGCCGCGAGCGGGTCACGACCGGCCTGGCTCCGTGAGCGCTGCGGAGTTCGAGCGCTGCGTCGCCGCGGGCGGCGTCGCGCTCTTCCCGGCCGACACGGTCTACGGGCTGGCCACCGGCGCCGAGTCCGCCGAGGGCGTGCGCCGGCTGTACGAGATCAAGGGCCGGCCCCAGGACCGCCCGGCGGCCGTGATGTTCTTCCAGCTCGAGCCCGCACTGGCCGCCCTGCCCGAGCTCGGCCCGCGCACCCGCGCCGCGCTGGAGCGCCTGCTGCCCGGGCCGGTGACGCTCATCCTGCCGAACCCGGAGCACCGCTTTCCGCTCGCCTGCGAGCCGGCGCCCGAGCGGCTGGGCCTGCGCGTGCTGCCGGCCGGCCCGCTCGCGGCGGTGACCGTGCCGGTGCTCCAATCCAGCGCCAATCCGAGCGGCGGCGCCGACGTCCGCCGGCTCGAGGACGTGGACCCGCGCATCCGCGGGCAAGTGGACCTGGAGGTGGACGGCGGCGAGCTGCCGGGCACCCCGTCGACGGTCGTCGACCTCACGCACTTCGAGGCCGACGGCGAGTACGAGCTGCTGCGCGAGGGCGCGCTGCCGGCGGCCGCGCTGCGCGGTCTCCTGGCTGGCGAGGCTTCCGGGACCGCTGATACCTTCAGATCAGCCGCCGCCGACGAAGAGGAGCAGCCCCAGTGACGGACATCAGTCCCGACTACTTCACCAAGCCCGTGTCCGAGGTGGACCCGGAGATCGCCGAGGTGCTCGAGAACGAGCTGCGGCGCCAGGAGACCACGCTCGAGATGATCGCCTCGGAGAACTTCGTTCCGCAGGCGGTGCTCGACTGCCAGGGATCGGTGCTCACGAACAAGTACGCCGAGGGCTATCCGGGCCGCCGCTACTACGGCGGCTGTGAGTTCGTGGACGTCGCCGAGCAGCTTGCGATCGATCGCGCGAAGGCGCTCTTCGGCGCCGAGCACGCCAACGTGCAGCCGCACGCCGGCGCGCAGGCCAACATCTCCGTCTACCACGCGCTGCTCGAGCCGGGCGACAAGTTCCTCGGCATGAAGCTCGACCAGGGCGGCCACCTCTCGCACGGCATGAAGATCAACGTGTCGGGCCGGCTCTACCAGCCGATCGCCTACGGCGTGCGGCGCGAGGACTCGCTGGTGGACATGGACGAGGTCGCGCGGCTCGCCGAGGAGCACCAGCCCAAGCTGATCCTCGCCGGCTGGTCGGCCTATCCGCGGCAGCTCGACTTCGCCCGCTTCCGCGAGATCGCGGACTCGGTGGGCGCCTACCTGATGGTCGACATGGCGCACTTCGCCGGCCTGGTCGCGGCGGGCGAGCACCCCAACCCGGTGCCGCACGCGCACGTGGTCACCACCACGATCCACAAGACGATCGGCGGCGCGCGCGGCGGCATGATCCTCTGCACCGAGGAGTTGCAGAAGAAGATCGACTCGGCGGTGTTCCCGGGCCAGCAGGGCGGCCCGCTGATGCACGTCATCGCCGGCAAGGCGGTGGCCCTGAAGATCGCCCAGTCGGAGGTCTTCCGCGAGCGGCAGCGGCGCACGCGCGCCGGTGCGGCGGCGCTGGCGGAGGAGATGCTGTCGGCCGGCGTGAACGTGCTCACCGGCGGTACCGACGTCCACCTGGTGCTCGCCGATCTGCGCGAGTCCGAGCTCGACGGCAAGCAGGCCGAGGACCGGCTGCACGAGATCGGCATCACCGTGAACCGCAACGCGGTGCCGTTCGACCCGCGGCCGCCGGCCGTCTCGTCGGGACTGCGCATCGGCACGCCGGCCCTCGCCACCCGCGGCCTCCAAGTCGACGACTTCCACGAGGTCGGCCGCGTGATCGGCGAGGCGCTGAGCGCCCCGGACTGGGGCGAGACGCAGCGCTCCGAGCTCGGCGAGCGCACGCGGGCGCTGGGCGAGCGCTACCCGCTGTACCCGCAACTGGCCGCCGCGGCCGTCTGAGCTAACCCTGACCGCCGAGCCGGCCCTGCCGAAGCGTGACCGGTGGGGCCTGCTCGGCCGCAACCCCGCGTTCCGCTCGCTCTGGATCGCGCGGCTCGTCTCCTACGTCGGGGACGGGATCGCGACGGTCACGCTCGTGCTTCTGGTCTCGCACGGGCGGCCGGCCACGGCGGTGGGCGGCCTGCTGCTCGCCGAGGTCGTGCCCGCGTTCCTGGCGCCGATGCTCGGCGCGGTGGTCGACCGCGTGGACCGCCGCCGGGCAATGATCCAGTGCGAGCTGGGACAGGCGGTCGTCTACGCGGCGATCGCCGCCTGGCTGCCGCCCTACGCGGGCATCCTGGCGCTCGTCGGGGTGGCGACGCTGCTGTCGCGCACCTTCTCCGCGGCCAGCAAGAGCGCGATCCCCTCGCTCGTCGACCGCGACGAGCTGATGTCGGCGAACGCGCTCATCAACAGCGTGTTCAACCTCCAGGTCGCGCTGGGGCCGGCGATCGGCGGCCTGCTCGTGGCCGTCACCAGCTCACGCGTCGCGCTCTCGGTCGACGCCGCCTCCTTCCTCGCCTCCGCGCTGATCATGCTCGGCCTGCCGCGCATCCCGCCGGCGGTGAAGGACGCGGCTGAGAGCCTGCTGGAGGAGACGCGCGAGGGGATCGCGTACGTGTGGCGCGAGCCGATGCTGCGCGTGCTGGCGATCAGCATGTTCGCCTTCGTCGGCTTCGCCTCGCTCGACAACGTGGCCGTGGTCTTCCTCGTCCGCAACGTCCTGCACGGCGGCTCGCTGGCGTACGGCGCGGCGGTGTCGGCCTTCGGGATCGGGATGATCCTCGGCGCGCTCGCTCTGGTGCGGCGCTGGTCGCACGTTCACCCCGCCACCGTGGTCGCCGTTGGGATGCTGTTCACGGCCAGCGGCAACCTGCTGGTCGGGCTCTCGCCGGCGATTGGCTTCGTGATGGCGTTCCAGCTCCTCGGCGGAATCGGGAATGGCATCGAGCTGGTGGGGGAGGACACCCTGATCCAGCGCTATGTGCCGGAGCAGCTGCTGGGGCGCGTCTTCGGCGCGATCGCCACCTCGATCTTCCTCGGCAACGCGATCGCCTACGCGCTCGGCGGCCTGTTCGTAGACGCCACATCGCCGCGCACGGCGCTCGTCGCTTCGGGCATCGCGGTGTTCGCCGTGGCCGCCTGGGCCTACCCGGCGCTGAGGCGATTCGCGACCTGACGCGCGGCTGCTACGGGTCCGGCAGGGGAAACAGCCGCAGGAAGCGCCGGACCGCGGGCCGGCTGCCGCTGACCTCGATGTCGCCGTCGCTCAGCGCGGCGTCGAGCGACTGCGTCGTGCCAGAGGATCGCGGCCAGCGTCCTCGGGTCGGTGGCCATCACCGCCGCGGGGTCCTCGGCTGCGCCGCGGGCGACCTCCAGCCTGCCGTCCGCCACCCGGAGCCTGAAGCGGTCCCCGTTCAGGCGCAGCTCGTAGGTCGCAGTCGAGGTCCTCCGCCCGCGACGGATCGAACAGCGTCTTCAGCGCTATCACCGCGGAGTCGACGCCCATCACCGGGCGAGCCGGGGAAGTTCTCCTCCAGGCTGCCCCAGCGGCCGAGCTCGAGCACGACCGGCTCGAGCGCGTGTCCGCGCGCCGTGAGCTCGTAGACCTGCACGGACGCCGGCGGATCGAGCGTGCGGTGCCGCAGGATGTCCGCAGCCTCGAGTCCGCGCAGCCGCTGCGAGAGCACGTCCGGGCTGACATTCGGCAGCCCCCGCCGAAGGTCGCTGAAGCGCTTGGGCCCGAGCAGCAGCTCGCGCACCACGAGCAGGGCCCAGCGCTCGCCGACGATGTCGAGCGCGCGCGCGACCCCGCAGCGGTCCCCGTACGTCCGCCTGTACTCGTCCATGGGGGCGATTTTACTTACCACGAGGTCGTCTTAACCAATCGAAGGATTGGTATTTACGACTTCATGATACGTTTTTCCAACCAGAGGCCCCGAGAGCGAGCGAAGGAGCGGAGATGAGCGAGCGAGAGAGCTATGAACCCGGAGTGCCCTGCTGGGTCGCCAGCGTCCAGCCCGAGCCGGCCGCGGTGGTCCCGTTCTACGAGGGCCTGTTCGGCTGGGAGGCGCGCAACCTGATGCCGGACGATCACCCGGGCGACTACTTCGTGTGCACCCTGGGCGGGCGTGAGGTCGCGGCGATCGTGTCCACGCACGGCGGCGCGCCGCCGCCGCCCGCCGCCGTCTGGACCACGCACGTGGCGGTGGAGAGCGCGGACGACACCGGCGCTCGGGCGGTGGAGGCGGGCGGGAGCGTGCTGGGCGAGCCGTTCGACTCGCCGGGGGGCGGCCGCATGGCCGTGATCGCCGACCCGGCGGGGGCGGTGTTCGCCGTGTGGGAGCCGCAGGACCGCCACGGCGCGCAGCTCGTGAACGACTGGAGCGCCTGGTCGATGAGCCTGCTGCATGAGCCCCGATACCGACCGGGCCCGCCGGTTCTACGGCGACGTGTTCGGCTGGGAGACCGAGAGCTTCGGCGGCGGGATCGATCTCTGGCGTCTGCCTGGCTACCTCGGCGGCGAGCCCGGCCAGCCCGTGCCGCGCGACGTGGTGGCGACGATGGCGCCCGGCGACGAGCCGTCCTGGGACGTCGACTTCTGGATCGACGACTTCGACGCCGCGGTGGCGAGGGCACCCGAGCTGGGCGGCAGCGTGGTCGCGCCCCCGAGCGAGCCGATCCCGGGCTTCAAGCAGGCGGTGCTGGCCGACCCAGCCGGCGCGACCTTCTCGATCAGCCGGCCGGCGAAGCCGTAGCGAGATTGCGGATTGCGGATTGCGGATTGCGGATCAGGGCGTCCGTGATCCGTGATCCGTGATCCGTGATCGGGCTGGAGGCGCGCCCGGCGTCAGGAGTCCGGGCCGCTGCATGGCCTCCAGCCAGACAGCCCTCGCCTCCTCGCGGCTGCCGCTCGCCGGCAGGCGCTCGGCGACCCAGGCGGGGCCGGCCGTGGAGATCTCGCCGTGGATCGGCGCGATGCCCTGGAAGGCCTCGTCGCCGAGCTCCTCGCCGGGCGCGGTGAGCACCTCGGACAGGGTCTCGCCACGGCGGATGCCGACGAGGTCGATGTCCGGCTCGCCCTCGCGGCCGGCGCCACGCCAGATGCGCTCGGCGAGCTCGCCGACGGTGAGCATCGACGGGTCGGCCGGGCCGGCAAGCAGCGCGCCCTGGCCGGCCAGCAGCGCGCCGTGCGCGGCCAGCGTGGCGGCGTGGGCCATCGTGATCCAGTAGCGAACCATGCCCGTGTCGGTGACCGTGAGCGGCACCTCGGCGCGGGCCTGGCGCAGGAACAGGTCGGAGGCGCTGCCCGCGCTGCCCAGCACGTTGACGAAGCGCACGGCGGCGCGGCGCGCGCCCGCGCGGCGGGCGGCGTACGCGGTGAGCTGCTCCATGAAGCGCTTGGTGCGGCCGTAGAAGCTGGCGGCGAGCGCGGCCTTGTCGGTGGACGCGACCACGACGGTGTCCACGCTGGCCTTCTCGGCGGCCCGCAGCACGTTCCAGCTGCCGTGCAGGTTGGTGTCGACGAACTCCTCCGGGTAGACCTCGGCCCAGTCCACGTGCTTGTAGGCGGCGAGGTGGAAGACGACGTCGGGGCGCGCGCGGCCGAACTCGGTGTCGAGGCGGCCGGCGTCGCGGATGTCGCAGAGCACGTGCTGCATGCGCTCGAGCGCGATCGGGTCGCGCGAGCGGCGGTCGGCCGTCAGCGACGCCTCGTGGCCGTCGAGCAGCGTGATCGCCTCGGGCCGGAAGCCCACGAGCAGCGTGGCGAGTGCCGAGCCGCCGATCGAGCCGCCGCCGCCCGTGATCAGCACGCGCCGGCCTCCGAACAGCTCCTGCAGCTCGAGCACCGGCGGGCACCGGGTCGCGGCGGCCCAGCACCGCCTGCCAGTCGAAGGTCTCCTTGCGCAGGCGGCGCGGCGGCCGCGCGGCGCGGGCCGGCCGCCGGCAGCGCGAGCGCGCGCTCGACCTCGCGGTAGCCCGACTTCATGTCCGGCGAGCGCGCGGGGTCGGGCTCGTTGATCTCGGCCACGATGTAGGGCACGAGCTCGCCGATCCGCCGCACCACCGGGTCGAGCTCCGCAAGCTCACCGCTGCCGTACGGGCAGGCCCTCGCCGAGCAGGCCGTGGGCGTCCGAGACGTGCGCCACCTCGCTGGCGGGCCCCAGCTCCTCGACGTAGCGCTCGAGCTCGAGCTCGTCGGCGGACTCGAGGCCGAACAGCGACGGATAGGCCTGGCGCGAAGTTGCGGAACAGCGCGGCGTGCGAGGTGTCGAGCGTGAAGCCGCAGCTCCGGCACGCGCTCGCGCCACTCGAGCAGGTCGCGCCAGTGGCCGCCGACCGGCGACAGGTAGACGCCGCCCGTGCGCATGCGCAGTACCGGCGGCACGTTCTCGATCAGCGGCGTGACGCCCCGGTCGAGGCAGGCGCGCGCGTAGAAGCTGCAGGAAGCGCTCGATCTCGCGCCTCGTCCGGGCCGCTCGGGCTTGGCGCGGTACTCGGCGGGCGACATCGGGGTGAAGAGGTGGATCGTGAGCACGCGGCGAGCCGATCCCGGCGGCGAACTCGGCGCTCCGCTCGATGCCTGCGCGCGCCTCGTCGTCGAGCCGGTCGACGCGCACGAAGGCGCCGCTCGGCCACGCCACCGGCGCCTCGGCGGTGACCACCACATCGCGGCCGCCGATCGCCCGCCCGTGACCTCGATCGCCCGCAGCAGCGCGGCATCGTCCGCCACGTGGGAGGGCATCAGGCAGAGCTCGAGCCCGCGCCAGGCGCCGCCGTGACAGGCGGTCGGCGATCTGGTCAGGCTCGGGCGCGGCCTTGAGCAGCGGGATGGCGGCGAAGCCAGTCGACATAGAGCTGTACCGCGGTTTCGAGGGGTCGGGTTTCGAAGATCAGCCCGGCGCCGGTGTCGTAGCTCTCGTTCTCGCCGGGCGCGAGAACCCCTCCGGGGTCTCGATCGGGGATGTCGGAGCCTACCGTGTCGCGCACGAGCTCGGCCGACGTCGATCAGGGGCGTATCGACGCCGCTGCCGAGCGTCAGCGTCTGGTTCCAGCGCCCCTCCCGCGACGATCTTGCCCAGAGCGCCGCACCATGTCGTCCACGTAGACGAAGTCGCGCGTGCGGCGCGGGTCGCCCGGGATCACGATCGGCTCGCCCTCGAGCGCCCGCGCGGCGAACGCGGCGATCGCGCCGGTGGCGCCCTCCCACGTGACCTGCCCGGGGCCGAACACCGACGTGAGGCGCACGACGGTGGCCGTGCGGGGTGGAAGCGGCAGGCGTTCTCGCCCAGGCGCTTGGACATCGCGTAGGGGTCCGGCGGCGGGTCCTGCGCGGCGCGCACGCTCGAGGGGTAGATCAGCCCGGCGCCGTGCTCCGCGCAGCCCTCGAGCAGGTTGAGCGTGGTGCCGGCGTTCTCGCGCACCGCCCGCGCGGGGTCGCGGCGAGCGCCCGCGGGGTCGGGCACGCCGGCGAAGTGCAGCACGGCGTCGCAGCCGGCCACGAGGTCGCGCGACGGCCGGGTCGCCGGCGTCGAGGCGCACGGGGTCCAGGTCCTCGCGACGCGGCCCGCGAGCGGCTGCCCGGCCGCGACACCGCCACGACCTCGTGGCCCTCCTCGCGCCAGCAGCACGGCGGCCCGCCAGCCGAGGAAGCCCGTGGCGCCTGTGACGAGCAGCTTCATGCCATGTACTCCGCGAGCCGGTGCCCGTAGTCGAACGGCGAGGCGAAGCTGTGCGTGGCGCCGCCGCTCCGGCTCCTCGCCCTGGGCCAGCGCGGCGACGTCGGCGACCGTCACCGTCTCCGCCGCCACGTTGCCGCGGCGATGCCGGGACCGGCCGGCGAGTCGAGCAGGATGCGCGCGGCGTCGTCCACGTGCACGACACCGATGGTCGCGCGGCCGCCGGCGTCGACCGTCAGCGGCTCGCCCGCCGCGGCGAGCCGGCGGAACTTGTCGACCACGGTCTGCGACTCCGGGCGGCTCGTGCTCGACCGGGCTCGGCCCGTAGACGATCCCGAGCCGCAGCAGCGCGAGGTCGAAGCCGTGCCTGCGCGCGTACAGCTCGAGGCACAGCTCGGCGTAGATCTTCGAGAGGTGCGCGAGGTCGCCCTGCGGGCCGTAGGGCTGTTCGGTCCCGACCTCGCCGCTGAGCTTCGGCCCGTACACGTGCAGCGAGCTGCCGTAGACGAGCGCGCTGTGAGCCGTTCGCGGCCACAGCCTCGGCCACGCGGCGGGCGCCCGTGAGGTTGGTCTCCTCCGTGTAGTCGGGATCGCTCTCCGACAGCGGCCGGCTGGCCTGCGCGGCCAGCAGGTAGACGCGCTCCGGGCGGATGCCCTCGAACAGCGGCCAGAGGTCCTCGGCGCGGCGGATGTCGGCGGTCTCGACGCGCGCGCCGCGTGCGCCAGTGCGTCGAGCTGCGAGCGCTCGGTGGCGAACCAGTTGTCCGCGAGCGTGACCTCGTGACCCTCGGCAAGCGCGAGCTCTGCCAGGCGGGCGCCGATGTAGCCGGCGCCCAGCACCAGCACGAGGCGGCACATCTAGATCGACCTGACGCGCGGGCCCGCCGGCACGACGTTGCGGGTGTCGACGATCAGCCTCGCGTGCTCCCAGAGCGGGGTCTGCAGGAACTGCGCGGTGGGGGGTGAGGACGACGACGCAGTCGGCCTCGGCCACCTCGCTCGGCGGTCCAGTGGACGCTGCGGTGGAGCTCGCCGTCGAGCTCGAACTCGTCGACCCACGGGTCGCAGTAGCGCACCCTGCCGCCGCGCAGCTTGAGCTGGCGCAGGACCTCGAGCCTGGGCGACTCGCGGATGTCGTGAACGTCCGCCTTGTAGGCCATGCCCAGAGCAGGAGGCGCGAGTCGCGGATCGGCTTGCCGGCCTCGTTCAGCGCGTCCGCCGACCTCTGGCCACCACGTGCGCGGCATGTTGCGCGTTGATCTCGTGCGCCGCCTGCGATCAGCTGCGCCGAGTAGCCGTACTCGCGCAGGCGCCAGGCGAGGAAGTGGGGCACGACCGGGATGCAGTCGCCGCCGAGGCCCGGGCCCGGGTAGTGGGGGAGGAAGCCGAACGGCTTGGTGCTGGCGGCCTCGATGACCTCCCAGGCCGAGATGCCGAGCTTGTCGCACATCAGCGCCAGCTCGTTGGCCAGCGCGATGTTGACCGCGCGGAAGGTGTTCTCGTGGAGCTTGGCGGTCTCGGCGACCATCGGGCTCGACACCGGGATCACCTGGTCCACCGACCTGGCGGTAGAGCAGCTCGGTGCGGCGCAGGCACTCCTCGGTCACGCCGGCCACGAGCTTGGGCGTGTTGCGGATCGAGTAACTGCTTGTTGCCCGGGTCCACGCGCTCGGGCGCGTAGCCCAGGAAGAAGTCCTCGCCGACCTCGCCTGCCGCGGCGCTCCAGGATCGGCAGCACGATCTCCTCGGTGGTGCCCGGGTAGGTGGTGGACTGCAGCACGACGAGCTGCCCCGGCGCGCAGGTTGGCCGCCACCGACTCGGCCGCCGACACGATGTAGGAGATGTCGGGCGTGCGCGTCTTCGACAGCGGCGTGGGCACGCAGATAGTGACCGCGTCGAGCTCGCGCACCACCGCGGTAGTCCGTGACGGCGCTGAGGCGGCCGTCGAGGTGGTCGAAGCGCTCGCCCGGGACGTCCACCAGGTACGAGCGCCGCTCGCGGACCGCGCGCACGCGCTCCTCGTTCACGTCGATGCCCGGTCACGGCGAAGCCCGCCTCGGCGAACACCATCGCCAGCGGCAGGCCGGCGTAGCCGAGGCCGACGATTCCGACCGCCGCCTCGCGCGTCGCAATGCGCTCGTCGAAGGCCTGAGCTGAGGAGAGAAGCTCGCTCACGCTGGTCAAGGCTACTGCGAGAGCGGGCGGCTGCCCTTCATTTCCGGCTTGCCGCTGCGCTATAACCCTCATGGCTATGTCCTTGTGGGACTCCCTGCGCGCCCTTGTCGAGGACGGCTCGGTGGCGTGGGGCTTCATCGTGGCGGTGGCGATCGTGCTGGTGCTGACGCCGGTCTGCGCGTGGATCGCGCCCAAGATCGGCGGCATCGACAGCGGCGGCGACCGTCCGCGCGTGCACACGAAGCCGATCCCCCGCATCGGCGGCCTCGCGATCGTCGATCGCGATCCTCGTCACGGCGCTGCTGTTCGTCGACCTCGACGGGCCCTATCCGGGCATCCTGATCGGCACCGCCGGCGTGGCGGCTGTCGGGCTGCTGGACGACACCCGCGGCCTCCGTCCCGGTCCCAAGGCGCTCCTGGTGATCGCCCTGGCGCTGATCCCGGTGCTCGGCTGGCACCTGCGCATGGACCACCTCAACCTGCCGCTGATCGGCTCGCTCAACCTCGGCTGGGCCTCGTATCCGGTCACCGTCCTCTGGATCGCGTTCCTCGCCAACCTGGTGAACCTGATCGACGGCATGGACGGGCTCGCCGCCGGCATCGTGGCGATCGCCGCCGGGGCGTTCGCGCTGCTCGCCGTGTCCTTCGGCCGCGCCGACGCCGCCGCGCTCGCCGCCATCGTCTGCGGCTCCACGCTCGCCTTCCTGCGCAGCAACTACCACCCCGCCAAGATCTTCATGGGCGACAGCGGGGCGCTGGCGCTCGGCTTCCTGCTCGCCGCAATCGCCGTCCAGGGCGTGCTGAAGACCGCCGCGACGATCGCGCTCGCCGGCCCGCTGCTCGTGATGGCGGTGCCGATCCTCGACACCTCGTTCGTCGTCCTCAAGCGGCTGAAGTACCGCCGGCCGCCGTGGGGCGCAGACCACAACCACTTCTACCACCGCTTCATGCGCATCGGCTTCTCGCAGCGGCGCACCGCCGCGTACCTGCACCTGTGGGCGATGCTGCTGGCCGCCTACGGGATCATGCTGCGGTTCGTGCCGCCGCGGCCGGGCGGCGACTGGAACACCACGCACTCGATCATCGCCGCCGTGGTGGGCCTCGGCGTGCTCGGCGCGTCCGCCTGGATGGTCTACACGCTCGAGATCCTCAAGGGCCGCCACCTGCGCGCGATCGGCCTCGGCCGCTTCGTGCGCGAGACCCTGCCCGAGGCCGACCTTGGTCCCGCCGAGAAGGGCGACCAGGAGGAAGAGGCCGTGGGGCGGGCGATCACCGGCGGGCTGTAGACACCCAGGGCAGCGCCAGCTCGAGCAGGTCGCGCGGGTCGCGCCGAACTCGCTGGTCGTACGCGCGCGCCGCTCGCTTCTCGACCTTCACCTCGGATGGGTCGCTCAGGAAGCGCAGGCGGCCCTCCTTGAGGAGCATCTCGTCGACGGCTCCCAATCGGCCCTCGAAGATCGACCACACAGGTGTGCCCAGCACGGCCGCCTCGCGGTTCATCGTGCCGCCGGCCGAGACGAGCACGTCGGCGAAGGCGACCAGGCTGCGGCCGTCGACCGCGCGGTCGGGGACCACCACGCGCTCGAGCCCGAGCGCCCGGATCGAGTCGCGCTGCTCGGGCGTGCGGGCGAGCACCACGGTCTGCGCCTCTTCGCCTTCGGCCAAGTGCCGCAGCAGCCGCGGCAGCAGCTCGTTCTCCGAGCCGCCGAGGTAGAGCGCGTACGAGGGGGCCGTGCGCACGACGGCGAGCGGCCCCGCCCGGTCGACGCCGAGCCGGCGCAGCACCGCCTCGTCCGGCTCGAAATCCGCCATGTAGTACTCCTCCTTGAGCCCCGGGTAGCGGACAAGCTTCGAGCCGCGGGCGCCGTAGCGGCGGAGGCGCTCGGCGGGAATGGCGTCGGGGACGAGGACGCGGTTGGCCAGCCGGCAGTTCAGGTTGTGCTGGAGGACGGCCCACTCGTAGTCGAACATCGTCGAGTTGGGGATCCGCAGCAGGCGCGAGGCGGCTGGCAGGTCGGTGGAGCCGTGGGCGAGCGCGGCGTCGAAGCTCTTGCCGCGGCCGAAGCGGAGGAGGTCGCTCACCCGGCCCGCCGCAGCGCGTGCCTTGCCGAGCCGGCCCGCCCCGCCGTAGCGGCCGAGCACCGTGTGGGGGTGGCCCCAGTCCTCGAGCAGCTCCAGCGTGTGCGACAGCGGCCGCGCCGTGATCTCCACCTCGTGGCCGTCCGACTCGAGCAGCTCGACTAGCGGCCTCAGGACCAGCACGTGAGCCGTGTTGGTCAGGTCGACCCAGACGCGCGCCACTAGTCTGACCCGCCCCGTCGGTCCTCGAGCTCGAGCAGGTGCTCGGCCATCACTTGCAGCGTGGTGTGCTCGATCTGGAAGCGCTCGACGAGCATCTGCTCGAGCGAGTGCCGGACCTCGTCGACGTCGCGGGCAGGGTCGGTGCGCACGTGTGCCGCGAGGGCGGGGAAGCCGGAGGTGACCGTCCAGACGTGCAGGTCGTGCACCTCGCGCACGCCGTCCACGGAGACCATCGCGGTGCCGATCTCCTGCACGTCGAGCTCCGCCGGCGCGGCCTCCATCAGGACGTCGACGGGCTCCTTGATCAGCCGCCAGGAGCCGAGCAGGATGAGGACGCCGATGAGCATGCCGGTGATCGGGTCGGCCCGGTCCCAGCCGAAGGCCAGCACGAGAGCGCCGGAGATGACCACGCCGAGCGAGCCGAGAGCGTCGCCGGCCGAGTGGCGCAGCACCGCCTCGAGGTTGATGTCCTCGCGGTCGCCGCCCGCCAGCGCCGCCGTGGCGGCCACGTTGCCCACCAGTCCCACCGCGCCGACTATCAGCACGCCGAGGCCGTGCACGTCGGACGGGTTCGACAGCCGCATCACGCCCTCGACGAACACGACCACCGCCACGGCCACGAGCACGAGGCCGTTCACGAGCGCGGCGAGGATCTCCGTGCGGTAGTAGCCGAAGGTGCGCCGGCCCCTGGCGGGCCGCGCGGCCATCGCGGCGGCGAACATCGCCAGCCCGATCGCCCCGACGTCCGACAGGACATGGCCGGCGTCGGCCAGAAGCGCGATCGAGTGGAACACCACGGTGCCCACGACGCCCGCCACGACCAGCACCAGGTTGATCGCCAGGGCGACGGTCAGGCGCGCGCGGTTGGCCTCGCGCCCAGGGGCATGGTCGTGGCCGTGGTGAAGTCCGGCGTGGACGTGTCCGTGATGCATCCATGCCCTTTTACTGGGTACAGGGGATGCATGTCTCCGTCTCAGCGGGGGAGGCGCTCAGCTCCGTCGGTGATCCGGCTCACCGCGGCGAGGATCTCGTCGGCCAGCTTCGGGCCCTCGGCGGCCGACTCGGGCGTCGCCGCTATCCGTACGACCACCTCGTCGGCGTCGACCTCCTCGAGTCCCACGTGCGGCCTCGCCCGCGTGGGCGTGGTGACGCAGTCCTCGAGCAGCTTCTGGATGTAGCTCGGCTCGACCCCGGGCCGTAGCCGCGCCTTGAAGTCGACCGGTGCAGGCTCCCGCAACGGCACCACGGCGGCGCCGAGCACGACGCTGTTGGGCACCATCGCGCGGTCCTCGCCGTACGCGAGCGTCGTATAGAGCAGGCCGAGCGACATCACG
Source organism: uncultured Thermoleophilaceae bacterium (assembly GCA_963848495.1). Classification (GTDB taxonomy): domain Bacteria; phylum Actinomycetota; class Thermoleophilia; order Solirubrobacterales; family Thermoleophilaceae; genus JAICJR01. The sequence goes on along the minus strand of CAWKDV010000004.1, from coordinate 1,462,851 downwards.
ACGCCCTCGATCTGACCGCCCACCGCGCCGGCCTGGAAGCGCACCCGCTCGCCCACCTTGAACGGGCGGGCACTCAGGAGCACGGTGCCCGCGATCAGGTTGCCCAGCGTCTGTTGCGCGGCCAGACCGACGATCACCGCGGTAAAGGCGCCGCCCACAGCGAGCGTGCGCGGATTGAGGCCGGCGATTCGCAGGGCCACCAGCGCCGCGAACGACAGCGTGATGAGCCGGATCAGGAAGCCGACCGTGCCCGCGGTGCCCGGCTCGAGCCGCCGCAGCAGCGCCGGCCCGAGCGCGCGTCCGAGCGAGCGCGCGAACGCCCAGCCGAGGATGACGAGCGCGATTACCGAGACGATCCGCACCGGGAAGTCGAGACCGAACAGCTGCTTCCGGTGGCTGTATGCCCACAGCACGCCCACGAGCAGCGGAGTGATGACCAGGGCCTCGAAGCGGGCACGGCGAGCTCGCCGGACCGCCTGGATCCGAAGCTGACGCGCCAGCGGCGATGGGCGCAGCAGCGTGGTGTCGTTCGAACGTAGCCAGCGCATGCGGTGCAGCGGGCGCGCGGAGTCCGCCCCTGCCGGCGCCCTGTGTTTGGCGTTTCCGACGCACTGCGGCGCGAAACATCGATGAGCCGGATATGCCAGCGTCGGCCCCGTCATTGGCGTCAGAACAGTGCCGGCTGTGTGGGCTCAGGAGGGGGCGGGGACGCCCGCTCCGGCCGCTTCGGCGGGGCGCTGACCAGGTCGCGATCGCGCATGAAGCGCCGCGGTGATGACGGTCGTCCCGGCGGCGTGGCGAGGTCCTGGAGGCGCTGCCGCTCGGAGGGTGGCGCGTAGGCCCCGCGCGCGTACAGGCGCTCGTAGCGCGGCACGAGATCGGGGCGGTGGGCGCGCAGCCAGTCGAAGAAGATGCCGCGCACCTCACCGCGGAGGTGGAGTGCGATGCCGCCCACGCTGGTGGCGCCCGCCTCCGTGGCCAGCTCGAGGATGCGCTCGACCTGCTCAGGAGCGTCGTTGATCCCGGGCATCAGCGGAGCGATGAGCACGCCGGTGGGAATGCCGGCACGGTTGAGCTCCGCCACGGCCTCCAGCCGTGCGCGGGGATTGGGCGTATGCGGCTCGGTGGCTCGCCAGGCCTTCTGGTCCAGCGTGGGCACGCTGAGATTGGCGCTGACCGGGGCGACCTCGGCGATCTCGAGCAGCAGGTCGAGGTCGCGCAGCAGCAGCGGCGACTTGGTGAGGACCGAGCAGGGGTTGGCGAAATCCCGGAACGCCTCCCAGATCCCGCGCATCAGCTTGTAGCGGCCCTCGACCCATTGGTAGGGATCCGTGTTGGTCCCAAGGGCGACGTGCTCGCCCTTCCACGACGGCCGGGCCAGTTCGGTGCGCAGGACCTCCGGCACGTTGACCTTGACGACGATCTCGCGCTCGAAGTCTCGACCGGGGTTGAAGTCGAGGTACTTGTGCGTGGGGCGAGCGAAGCAGTTGTGGCTGACGACGCCGTTTGCGATGAAGTCGCCTGTGCCGGTGGTGATGTCGAAAAGCTCGCGGATTCCCATCCGGTCAATCGACTGCACCTGGAGGCGGGCTGTCGACTTCAACGCGGTTCCTTCGATCTGCCGCTTCCGTGTTATCGCGGGATCGCACGAGTGGAAGAAACGGAGTTGCGCTGGCAGCCCGCCGAGCAATCGAACGTACTGCACCTTCCTGCCAGCACTGGGGCCCTCGACGGTGCCTTCAAAGCCCAGCCTGCGAAGGCAATAGCTCGTCCACTCGATGATCGCCGGGTCCGAGTTTGCGATGCGGACTCTTCCGCCGCCCGGACCGCCGCCGAAGCTGCCCTCAGCATCAAATATTCCTGCCAGAAACCCCTTGCACCAGTCGTCAACCGGATGACGGGGCCAGGCAATAAGGTCGCCGACGAGTGCGGCGCCATCACGCACGCAGGTGGAGATAGCCTGGACAGGTCGATGGCCCGGGGCGGCCTTCTGAAAGAGGAATTCTCGTGTCGTGACCTCGGCGTCGGCGAGGTAACGCCGAGCCCGCGACAGCGCCTCAAGATCGACGAGGGCTAACCGGACCCTCGAGACGTCGCCATTCGAGGTACCTCTGCCGTGGCGGTAGCCGATGTGGCCGTCCCCCCTGATCATTCCGCACAGGTATCCCCGCCGATACTCGGCCGTCTCGGTCGGAGGCGGCGCGAAGGCTCCGGTTCCGATCAGCTTGTTGTTGAAGGTCAGATGCGGCCGTCGCCAACGCCCGACCTCTGACCCGGCTACGTGCTTCCAGCCTCGGTCGCTCAGGAAGCGGTGATCACCACTTGCAAACAGCTCGGTGCCGTCTTCAAGACGAACTCGATATGCATGCTTCTGGGTCGACCAGTGCGCCAGAACGGTGGTAACGGCGTAGTAGCGGTAGTTGCCGCGGCGGACGGTTCCATAGATCGCGTCACCCACCCGTAGCTCCGCGAGCGGCTTTGTGCGCCCGTCGGCCATCAGGATCGGAGTGTTGCCCGCCATGCAGAACTGGCATGCATGCGTGCATCCCCGATAGGGATTGATGGTCCAGCGGAAGGGCATGCGCGACGCGGCCGGCACCTTGTTGAGCGCCGACTTCGCGCGCACCTCGTAGAAGCGGACGTCGAGCGCCTCGGGAGCGTCGAAGGTGCGGACCAGCGCCGGGTCCCGGTAGCCGGGCAGCCGGTGTTCCTCGTCCTCCGTGACCTTGAGGTTGTCCCAACGCATCGAACATATGTTCGCACATCGAGCGGACTGAACGGCCGCCCGCACCGCTTCTACGGCCGCTTCTCCTTCAGCGTGGCTCGCCCCACACGGTGACCGTGAGGCTCCTCGACCCGCCGTGGTCGCGGTGCTCGCAGAGGTAGATGCCCTGCCAGGTGCCGAGCGCGAACGAGCCGTCCGACACGGGGATCGTGAGCGAGCTGTCGAGCAGGGAGGACTTCACGTGCGCGGGCATGTCGTCGTCGCCCTCGAGCGTGTGGGTCCAGTAGGGGGCGCCGTCGGGCACGGCGCGGTCGAACCAGGCGGCGAAGTCGCGCAGGACGTCGCGGCTCGCGTTCTCGTTGAGCGTCAGCGAGGCGGAGGTGTGGCGGATGAAGACGTGCGCCACGCCCACCCGCACCTGCGACAGCTCAGGCAGCGCCTCCTCCACCTCGCGGGTGACGAGGTGGAAGCCGCGCGGCAGCGCCGGCAGGCGGACGTTGCGCTGGACCCAGATCACGAGCGGCGAGACTACTCACGTCCCGCCGAGGCCCGGCTGGACGACTTCTGGTCCTACTCCTCCGCGGGCAGCTCCCCACCCGTGTGGGCGAAGTTCTTGTTGACGATGCGCCAGCGGCCGTCGATGCGGGAGAGCGCGAGGATCGTGACGAATGAGAGCTCGCCCCAGAAGCCTTGCTCGAGGACCGTTGCGCTGGCCGCGTCGCCCGCCTGGACGATCGAGCTGATTCGCCCCTGGAGCGTGTCGCCCCCCGGCGACTCCGCCACGAGCTTGATGTATTCCGCGATCGGCTCGTCGTAGCGCTGTGCGCCCACCGCTCCGTACATCTGGGCGTTCTCGTGGAACGCCTCGTTCAGCTTCGCGGAGTCGCCCCGGGCGGAACCGTCGATGTACAACTGGACGGTGGCGGCGATCGCGTCGTGGTCGTCGATCGGCGTGCCGGTGAGGATTGCCTGTTGCTGCTGGGTCGCCATTGTCTCCCTTTTCCAGTCGGCGTCCAGGCGACGCTACCGGGGGCGCTCCGGCGGGGTCAAGACCGTGCTCGCGTCTAACGGGACCTCATTCGGCTAAAGGCGGGCCGAAAGAGGTCGATGCCCAGGGCGATGGCTCGTACCCTCCGCATCGCCGTCGCCGCTGTCGCGCTCGCCCTCGTCGCCGCGGGACCGGCCTCCGCCGCGAGCAAGGGAAGCTGGGACCGCAAGCAGCAGACCCAGGTGGTGCGCGCCGGGCTGATGTCGAAGCTGCCGGGCGGCTTCCACGGCGAGCAGCCGCTGACGAGCGACCAGCTCGGCCAGGCCTTCACGGCACTGAGCGCGAAGACCGGCGAGCCCGCGCCGCGCCTGTCCGCCGCGCCGATCACCGTCACCAACTTCGACGCCGCGGTGGTCAGCCAGCTCGGCCTCGACGACGCCGCCCAGGTCTTCGAGAACGAGGCGCGCCGCGCCGGCGTCCAGCCGCCCTCCTACTTCGGCACGGAGGTCGTGGCCCGCCTGCTCTCGCTGCGCTTCAACCACCCCTTCCCGAACGAGCAGCTCGAGCTCTACCCCTGGGACACGATCACGCGCGCCGAGGCGGCCTGGTCGCTCGCCCAGGTGCTCCACTTCGGCGGCTGGGAGGGCGACTACGTGCGCTCCGTCGCAGCCCGCTTCCAGCTCCCCGCCTACGCGCCGGACCAGCTCACGCCGCTGCGCCTGGCAGTGTCGAAGATCGGCATGCCCTACGTCTGGGGCGGCGAGACGGACGGCCCGTCCTACGGCCAGGTTCACGGCGGCTACGACTGCTCCGGCTTCGCCTGGCGCGTGTACAAGCTCTCCGGCAACCCGGCCGGGCTGGCCATCCGCGGCCGCACCGCCGCGCAGCAGGCCGGCGAGATCCCGAAGTCCAAGCGCATCCACCTCAAGGACGTCCAGCCCGGTGACCTACTGTTCTTCGGCAGCGCGCGCTTCCGCCAGCGAGCGACCGAGCAGAACGTGATCCACGAGGGCATCGCGCTCAGCCCCGACTTCGTCATCCATTCGTCCGGGCAGGGCGTGTACGTGCTTCCGCTCTACGAGGGCTGGCTCCGCAGCGAGTTCACCTGGGCCAGAAGAGTCGTCTAGAAGCTCAAAGGAATCGCCCAACGGCCCGATTACAAGGGTGAGATGTCCGCCAGCGGTGTCAGCGAGCGGATCGAGGCCGTGAAGGCGGTCGGCTCCGCCCTGCCCTGGGACGAGGAGCCGCATGAGACGAGCGGCCTCACCTCCCGCCTGATCCTCGCCTACGTGGGCGCCAAGGGCGGGCGCCAGGCGGTGGAGCAGGTGGTCGAGCTGTGCGGCCTGCAGGAGGTCGAGGAAGACCTCTGGGACGAGGGCCACTGGTTCTCGTTCGCCACCAAGATCCGGCTGTTCGAGGCCGCCGCGCAGGTGCTCGACGACCCGCACGTGCCGCGCCACATCGGCGAGCACGCGATCGAGATGAACGTGGGCGAGGGCCTGAAGGTCACGCTGCGCGCGCTCGGCTCGCCGCGCCTCGTCTACGAGAACGTGGTGCGGGCCAACGGCAAGTTCAGCACCACCGCTCGCATGGAGCTGCTCGAGGCGAGCTCGTCGCACGCGCGCATCGCCTACGTGGACATGAGCGGGACGCCGTTCCACCCGCTCGACTGCCAGTACAACGTCGGGATGCTCTCGTGCGTGCCGGCCCTGTTCGGGCTGCCGCTGGCGAGGGTGAGCCACCCGGTCTGCGCGGGCGACGGCGGGGAGGCGTGCATCTACGACGTCTCCTGGGATCCCGGCGGCTCCTATGTGCGCTTCGCGCTCGGATCACTGCTTGCAGGCGCCGCCGCTCTGGGCGCCGCCGCGCTGTTCGAGCCCGCCCTGGTCCCGGAGGCGGCCGCGATCGCCGCGGGGCTTGGCGTGGGCGCTTCCATGCGCACCCTGCGCGTCCGCCGCCGGCGCTGGCGGCAGCTCGAGAGCGAGGTGCGCTCGCAGGGCGAGGTCGCGCAGAGGCTCGCGGCGTCGCTGCAGGACATCGTTTCCGAGCTGCGGCTCGAGGACGTGCTCGAGAAGGTGACCGCCAACGCCAGCTCCACCCTCTCCGGGCGGCAGTTCGCCCTGCTCGTGGACCACGGAGACGGCCCGCGCTGCCGCGCCAGCGCCGGCCTGCCGGACAGGGCCACCGATCTGCTCGAGCGCTGGGTGCGGGAGACCGGGCGCGTGGCCGACAACGCGGTGCTGCTCGAGGACCTCGCGGACGTGCCGCTCCTGTCTGAGCTGCCCCTCGACGAGGAGACGCCGCTCCGCTCGCTCTGCGCCGCTCCGCTGACCTACCGGGGCGAGTCGCTGGGCGTGCTCACCGCCCTCAGCGCGAACTCCTACAGCTTCCTGCCGCGCGATGTCGAGGTGATCCAGTCGTTCGCCACCCAGGCCGCGATCGCGCTCTCCAACGCGCGCCTGTTCGAGGCGCAGGAGGACCTCGCCTCGCGCGACCCGCTCACCGGCCTGCTCAACCACCGCGAGTTCCACGAGACGGTGGCGCGCGAGCTCGACCGCTGCCGCCGCTACGGCGGGCGCGTCAGCGTCGCGCTGTTCGACCTCGACGGCTTCAAGGCCGTGAACGACCTGGCCGGCCACGCCGAGGGCGATCGTGTGCTGCGCCTCGCCGCGGACCAGCTCGGCGCGGCCTGCCGCTCGTCGGACATGGCCTTCCGCATCGGCGGCGACGAGTTCGCGCTGCTGCTGCCCGAAACGAGTGCCGCCGACGCCGGCGCCGTGGCGGAGCGGGCCGCCGCTCAGATCGCCGGCGTGAAGGGGCCGGTGGAGGTCTCGTTCGGGGTCGGCGTCTGGCCCGAGGACGGTCCCGGCAAGGAGTCGCTGCTCGGCCGCGCGGATGGCCGCCTCTACGACATGAAGCGCGACCGCGGCAGGATGCAGGCGCCGCCCAGCGCGCCTGCGCGTGGTGTGGGGGCTGAGCGCGAGCGGCGGCGGCTGGCGGTGGCGAGCAGCCTGTCGGCGCGCCTCGCGCCGCTGTTCGAGCCTGACGAGATCGCGCGCGTGACGGTTGACGAGCTCACCGAGGCCTACGACTGCGAGCTCGCGCTGATCATGCGCCTGGACAACGACGGCTACCTGCGCCCCGTCGCGGGCGCCGGACCGCTCGCGGCCGAGCTGCCGCCGCCGAAGGAGTGGTCGCTGTCGCCGGAGGAGGGCGTGAGCGGCCGCGTGGTGAGAACGGGCGAGCCGGCTCTGATCCACGAGACGCGCGACGACCCCGACTTCGTCGGCCCGAGCAGCGAGGGCTCCGAGCTGTCGCTGCCCATTCGCGTGGCCGGGCGCCTGTGGGGAGTGCTCGACATCGGGACGAGCCGCAGCGGCGCCTACTCGGAGGAGGACCTGCTGCTGGCCGACACGCTCGCCGCCCAGGTCGGTGCGGCGCTGCACCGCGGCGACCTCTTCCACGAGCTCGAGTCGGCTTTCGCGGCCACGCTCGCCGTGGTCTCCGACGCCCTGGAGGACTCCGCAGCGCACGCCGACGAGCTGGCGGAGCTGGCCGTTCGCGTGGGCCGCCGCCTGGGCCTGCTCGACCAGGAGCTGCGTTTCGTCCGCTACGCCGCGCTGTTGCACGACATCGGCAACGTCGCGGTGCCCGGCGACCTGCTCAGCAAGCCCACGCCGCTCAGCCTGGCCGAGTTCGAGGAGATCAAGCGGCACCCGGTGGTGGGCGCGCAGATGCTCGATCGCATCCCCTTCTTCGGTCCCGTCCAGCCGCTCGTCCGCTCGGCCCACGAGCGCTGGGACGGCCGCGGCTACCCGGACGGACTCGCCGGCGAGGCGATTCCCACCGGCGCACGCGTCGTGTGCGCCTGCGACGCGTTCCTGGCCATGCGCTCCGATCGCCCCTACAGCGCGGCGCTCGAGCTCGAGGAGGCGATCGCGGAGCTGCACCGCGGCGCCGGCACGCAGTTCGATCCCGCCGTGGTGCGGGCGCTCGTCGCCGAGATCCGCAAGGCCAGCTAGGAGAGCGGCGGGACCTGGTCCGCCCAGCGGCGGACGCGCTCGACCTGTGCGGCGAGCGCCAGCAGCGTGTGCTCCTCGTTCGCGCGGGCCACGGCCTGGACCGCCAGCGGCAACCCGTCGTCGGCGATGCCCGCCGGGAGCGTGGCGGCCGGCTGGCCGGTGAGGTTCCAGACCGGGCTGAACGGCACGAACATGCCCACGCCCAGGACGGTGCGCAGCGCGCTCCGCCCCTCCCAACGGCCCACCGGCACCGGGGGCTTGGCGAGCGCGGGGGTGAGCAGCACGTCGTAGCTGTCGAAGGTCGGTTGCAGGCGCGCCACGAGGCCGGCCTCAGCCCGCCGTGCGCGCGCCACGAAGTCCGGCCCAATGAGCCGCCCCGCCGCCGCCATCTGGCGCGTACGCCGCTCCAGGCGGCGCGGCTCGGCCACGAGCGTGCGCGTGTCGTCGTAGATGCCGCGCAGCCAGCGCGCGCCGAACAGGTGGCGCAGCTCGGCGTAATCGGGTTCGTGCTCGCTGACCTCGTGGCCGAGCGAGCGCAGCAGGTCGCCGAGCTCGCGCACCGGGCGGCGCACCGCCTCGCTCACGGGGCCTGGAGTCGGCGGCTTGAAGGAGAGGGCGATGCGGAGCGGAGGCGGGTCGGCAGCCGGCGCCTGCGAGTAGGGGGAGGGCGGCGGCGGAGGGCGGTCGAGGTCACCGTCCGCAGGGCCCGCGAGCACGTCCAGCAGGAGCGCCGCATCGGCCACCGTGCGCGTGAGCGGCCCGAAGGTGGTGAGCCCGTGCCAGTGCTCCGGCAACGGCGCGAGCGTGAGGCGGCCTCGCTGTGGCTTGATCCCGAACAGGTGGCAGCAGGCGGCCGGGATGCGGATCGAGCCGCCTCCGTCCGAGCCGACGGCGGCGGCCGCCAGCCCCGCGGCCACCGCTGCGGCGGAGCCTGCGCTCGAGCCGCCAGTGGTGTGCCCGGGGCTCCAAGGATTGCGCGTCGTGCCCCACGCGGCCGACTCGCCGAAGGGGAAGATCGCCAGCTCCGACAGGTGCGTCTTGCCGATCACCACGGCGCCGGCCGCGCGCAGCCGCCGCACCAGCTCGGAGTCGGCCGCCGCCGGCGGATGAGGGGTGCGGGTGCCGTAGGCCGTGACGTCGCCGGCGACGTCGAGGTTGTCCTTCACCGCGATCGGCACGCCGAGCAGCGGCCGCTGGTCGCCGCCGCGCAGGCGGGCGTCCGCCTGGGTCGCCTCGGCCAGCGCCCGCTCGCGGTAGACGATGCGGAAGGCATTGAGCCTGGGCTCGAGCTCGTCGATCCGCCGCAGGTAGCCCTCGACGAGCTCCCGGGCGCTGAGATCGCCCGCCCGCAGGAGCTCCGCCTGCCGGGCGGCGCCTACGAATGCGGCTTCATCGCTCACAGGGTGGCGAATCTTCACACCTGGGGTGGCTAGGCGCTCGGTCCAGCGCGGCGGAAGATCGCGCTGCATCACAGACATACACCCAACCGGCCTCCACTGGTTGTCGAGCTTAGGTCACCGCGGTTCAAGCCCGCCGGGCGGGCGCCCGACTACGAGGCCGTAGTCCCAAACCCCTCCAACCCTCTAGGAGACGCATGAACTCCCGCCTCGCCAGGGCGGTCGCCGTCGCTCTTACCACGGCGACAACCGTCGGCGCCGCCGCCACCACCGCCCACGCCGCTCCCGGCATGGAAGTCGGTCTGCAGGACGACGCAGTCTTTCTCTACCAGAGCTACTACAACCGCGACACCGCGCTCCAGCAGGCACGTCAGCTCGGCGTCACGCGCCTGCGCGTGAACATCCTGTGGAGCCGCGTGGCGTCCGCCCAGGCGTCGCAGACGACGCCCCCCGCGCCCGTCATCTACGACTGGACGCCCTACGACTCGCTGGTCGATGCCGCTGCCGCCGTCGGCATCAAGGTTCAGTTCTCGATCGCCGGACCCGCGCCCGCATGGGCGAACGCGAAGCACCGGAACGACATGCACGCCGGCGCCTACAAGCCGAACGCGGCGCTCTACGGGGCGTTCGTGCGCGACGTGGCCAACCACTTCAAGGGGCGCGTCGACCGCTACTCGATCTGGAACGAGCCCAACTGGAAGGGCTGGCTCGCGCCGCTGAAGAGCAGCCCGCAGATCTACGCGAGCCTCTACCGCGCCGGCTACGCGGCGGTGAAGAGCGTCGACCCGACCGCCAAGGTGCTGTTCGGCGAGCTCGCGCCGCAGGAGCGCAAGGGCAACTCCGTCGCGCCGCTCACGTTCGTCAAGAAGGCCACCGCGAAGGGGCACATGATCGCGGACGGCTTCGCCCACCACCCGTACGCGTTCACGATCTCGCCGACCTCGAAGAAGGGCGGCCCGAACGACGTGACGATGGGCACGCTCGGCCGGCTCACCAAGCTGCTGCGAGGACTCGCACACTCGCACAAGCTGCGGACTCCCACCGGAGGCCCGCCGCCGCTGTACCTCACCGAGTACGGCTACTTCGCCCGCGGCCCCAGGTCGCTCGGCGAGGCTCGCCGCTCCGCCTACCTGCGCCAGGGGTTCCAGATGGCCCAGAAGAACCCCGCCGTTCGTGAGATGGTGCAGTACTCCCTGGTGGCGCCGCCCGGCGACGTCGCCTGGGACACCAGCCTGATCCAGGCGAACGGACAGCCGGACCCGGCTTTCCAGTCGCTCACGAGCTGGGTGACCGGCGCCGTCTCGGCCGGCCGCGTGGCGGCGCTGCTGCCGCTCTGATCCAACTTCCCGGCCGCCGCGGCGGAGTGCCGCGGCGGCCGGGAGCAGTTCTTCTTAAGAGGGGTAGGGCGGCTGCCGATTCAGGGGATGGAGGCGCCGTTCTTTGTCTGCACCCTTCCCCAAGAGCCTGCTCCTGGCATGCCTGCTGCTGCTTGCAGCGGCGCCGTCGGCGTTCGCCGGGATCGTTCAGGTCAGCGGCCCGACGCTGGGCTACACGGCCGCTTCCGGTGAGGCCAACCGCCTGACGATCACCGCCGGCGCCGCCACCGTGACCGTCGAGCGAGATCGGCGTGAACGTGACTCGCCGGCGCCGGCTGCAGCTCCACCGGCGCGACCTCGGCGAGCTGTCCTCTGGCCGGCATCAAGGCGATCTCGATCTCGACCGGCGACGGCAACGACACCGCCCGGGTCAATGGCGCGATCCCCACCACCTTCGACGACGGCCCGGGCAACGACACGATGACCGGCGGCAACGGCAACGACACCTTCGTCTCGGGCACGGGCGCCGACGTGCTGAGCGGGGGCGCCGGCGTGGACGTGGCGGACTACTCCGCGCGGGCGGCAGCTCTGAACGTGACCCTCGACGGCGTGGCGAACGACGGCGAGGCCGGCGAGAACGACAACGTGAAGACCGACGTCGAGGACGTGAACGGCGGCTCGGGCAACGACTCGATCACCGGCGGCGGCGCGAACAACGATCTCTACGGCGGCATCGGCAACGACCTGCTCAGCGGAGGAGGAGGCAACGACCGCCTGTTCGGGGGCCCGAGCTCCGACACGCTGAACGGCGACGCGGGCAACGACACGCTCGACGGCGGCGGCGAGCCCGACCTCCTGAACGGCGGCGCCGGCGTGGACACTGCCGACTACTCCTCGCGCACCGCCCCGGTGATGCTGAGCCTCGACGGCTCGGCCGACGACGGCGAGCTGGGCGAGCACGACAACATCGCCGCGGACGTGGAGAACCTCACCGGCGGCGCCGGCGACGACACGCTGAGCGGCAACATGGCCTCGAACGCGCTGAGCGGCGGCCCGGGCCGCGATCTGGCCGACTACTCCGGCCGCACCGAGATGCTCGCGATCTCCCTGAACGACGTCGCCGATGACGGCGCGCCCGCCGAGGGCGACAACGTGCGCTCCGACATCGAGGACGTGACCGGCGGCGGAGGCACCGACTTCCTCGTGGGCAGCGCCGCGGGCAACACGCTGCGTGGCGGCGCCGGCGACGACTCCCTGACCGGCGGCGGAGGCGCAGACACGCTCGACGGCGGCGACGGCGTGGACACGGCCTACTACTCGGGCGTGAGCGTCCCGGTGAGCGTCTCCCTCGACGACAAGGCAAACGACGGCGCGAGCGGCGAGCACGACAACGTGCTCACGACGGTCGAGAACCTGGTGGGCGGATACTCGGGCGATCGCCTGGTGGGCGACGCCGCGCGCAACGTGTTGACCGGGGGCGACAGCGCCGACACCCTGCTCGGCGGAGGCGGCGACGACGTGCTGGTAGGCGGCGCCGGCGACGACACGCTCGACGGCGGACTCGGCAACGACGACTTCCAGGGCGGCGTGGGCACCGACACCGCCGACTACTCCTCACGCAGGGCGAACGTGGTGGTGCGGATCGACGACCTGGCGAACGACGGTCAGCCCGCCGAGGCCGACAACGTGCGCAGCGACATGGAGAACGTGACCGGCGGCTCGGGCGACGACCGCCTGGTGGGCAGCGCGGGCGCCAACGACCTGATCGGCGGTCCGGGCGACGACGTAATCGACGGCGGCGCCGGCCCCGACATCATGGCCGGCGGTCCCGGCACCGACACGGTCGACTACTCGAGCCGCACGAACTCCGTCAGCGTCTCGCTGGATGACCGCGCCAACGACGGCGAGGCCCGCGAGGGCGACGATGTGCTGAGCGCGATCGACACGATCCGCGGCGGCCGCGGCAACGACCACCTGGTTGGGAACGCGGCCTCGAACGCCCTGATCGGCGGCCCCGGCGACGACACCCTCGAGGGCGGCGCGGGCGACGACCTCCTGACCGGCGAGGCCGGCCGCGACCGCCTGGTGGGCGGCGCAGGCCGCGATCGGCTGGACGGAGGCGCGGACGCCGACACGCTCGTTCTGAAGGACGGCTACCCGGACGTGGCGAGGTGCGGGCCGGGACGCGACAGGATGACCGCGGATGCGAAGAAGGACCGGGCGAGCTCCTGCGAGGCGCAGCTCCGCAGTCCGCAGTCCGCAGTCCGCAATCCCATCAAACGGGCGCACTCCGCGCACCGATCGCATACCCAACGACATTAACCCCCATGTGCACGGCGGCGACCACGACGAACACGATCGCCGCCTGCCCGACGGACATCGTCCACAGCGGCAACAGCAGCAGCCACGACACGAGCACGAAGTCGGCCTGATCGAAGATCGAGATGGCCACGCCGAGCGCGCCGCGGCGCTGGGCGCCCGGCTGGATCCCGAGGCGGCGCTTGAGGAAGCTGTTGGGCAGCTCGCCCAGCACGACGCTCAGGCCCAGCAGCAGCCCGTAGGGAAGGGGCCCTGCGTCCTGGATCCCCTGCGGCAGCTTGTGCCAGTACCAGGGCCAGAGCGAGAGCAGCGCGGCGGCCGCCACCACGCCCGCGGTCATGAAGATGGCGCCGCGCCAGGTCTTGTTGTCGCCGAACAGGCGCTCGCCGCCGAGCGTCGCACCGAAGTCGAGCGGGCGCTTCAGCGGCTTGAAGAGATCGAGGGCCAGCACCGGCCCGTGCAGGATCGCCGCGCCCAGCACCGGCACGAACACCCACAGCGCGCTCACCCGGCAGGCGCTCCGCGAGCCGCAGGCCGCCCTCGAGCAGCTCGGGCCCGCTGGCCCGCGCCGCGGGCACGATCTCGCTCGTTACGAGCCCGCTCGCGTCGGTCAGCTCGTCCACCAGCTCGAACCAGCGCGCCGAGCGCTCGGGCGTGTCCACCAGCACGGTGACGACAGGCACGTGGCGGCGGAGCGAGAGCAGCCGGTCGCCGTGGGGCGGGTGGTCGCCGTGGAAGCCCCAGACGCCGCGCAGGGCGGTGGCGCCGGGCGCGCCCTCGCGCCGCAGCCGGCGGATCAGCTCGACGTGCAGCGGATGGCGGCCGTGCCGTGCCTGCTCGCTTGTGTAGACCATCAGCTTGTGCCAGAGGGCGAGTCCGGCGGGGTCCTGCGCCGGCAGTTGATGCGGCACCGCAAGGAGCTGCCCGTCGCGCTTGCAGACGCGCAGGCGCTCGAGGGTCACGAGCGGCCGCTCGAGCAGCTCGCCCAGCTCGGGCAGCACCGCCGCGACGCGCTCGCCGTCGCCCACCGAGACCACCATCAGCGGCACATCCTCGTTGCGGCCGAAGAAGCGGGCGCGGCGGCGCTCGCCGTGGGCGGTGCCGTCGACGCCCAGCAGCACGGTGGCGCCCGCGATGCCGCGCCGGTGCAGCAGGTCCACCACCTCGAGGAACGCCGGCCGCCCGTTCGCGCGCTCCTGGCGGCCGCAGTAGACGGTGAGCTTGGTGGCCTCGTCGGTGAGCGGCGTGGCCGCGATCTCGCCGGTGAGCATGCGGGCCCGCTCGAGCGTCACCAGCCCGTCGCCGGTGAGTGCCGTCACCGCGGGCAGGAGGCGCTCGATCCGCTCGCGCGAGTCCACCGCCACGGCCACCACCGGCAGGTCCTCCGACAGCGTGAGGAGCCGCTGCGTCTGGAGCCGCTGCTTCGCGCCGAAGCCCTCCGCGCCGCGCAGCAGCACGCTCGTCTGTAGGGCGTGCTCGCCGAAGAGGTCGAGCAGGGCGTCGGCCAGGAAGGCGCCGCTTCGCCCGGTCGCGCTCGCCGAAGTAGATCGTGAGCTTGAGACAGTCCTCGTTCACAGCGCGCCGCCGATCGTCCGCCCGAGCGCGGCGGCGGCGATGCCGAGAGCGAGGCTGAGCACGATGTTGAGGATGCCGAGCCAGAGCTCGCCCTCCTCGCCTAGGCGGTGCGACTCGAGCATCCAGGTGGAGAAGGTGGTGTAGGAGCCGAGCAGAGCGGTGCCGGCGAGCAGCAGCGCGTCTCCGTGGAGGGCGAGCCCGGCCAGGAGCCCGATCAGGAAGGCGCCGCTCAGGTTCACCGCCAGCGTGCCCCAGGGGAACTCGGAGCGCACGCGCTCGGACACCACGCCGTCGAGCGCGAAGCGCAGCAGCGCGCCCGCGCCGCCGATCAGCCCGACGGCGCACCAGACGAGCACCCTCATGACACGATCCTCACGCGCCGCACCATGGCGGTGGCGGCGGCGATCGCCAGGAAGCCGGCCACCACGCTCGCCGACGCGTAGCCCAGCGCGAGCCCCGCGCGCCCGTGGTCGAGCATCCGCACCAGCTCGAGCTGGACGGTGGAGAACGTGGTGAGCGCCCCGCACAGCCCCGTGCCGAGCAGTGGCCGCTTGTAGGCGGAGAGCGGCAGGCGCTCCTGCAGCCGGGTGGCGAAGTAGCCGAGCAGGAAGGTGCCGACCACGTTCAAGCAGAAGGTGGCCCAGGGCCAGCTCGTGGGCGAATGGGTGAGCGCCTGCGCAAGGCCGGCGCGCGCCAGCGCACCCGCCGCGCCACCCGCGAAAATGGCCATCAGCTCTCGACCGTCGTAGCGCGGCATGGTTGCCCGGCGAGCTTAGGGATGAACGTGCCAACTCCTTCCGCCCAGTTTCCGGCCCCGGCCCCCGGGTAGCCTCGCCAGCATGGCGATCGCCTCCAAAAGCGAGACCCGTGGCAAGCTGAGCCGGGCTGCCTGGCCCGGCATGCTGAAGCGCACGGTCAAGGAGTTTCGGGCCGACAACCTCACCGACTGGGCGGCCGCCCTCACCTACTACGGCGTGCTGGCGATCTTCCCGGCGCTGATCGCCCTGGTGTCGGTGCTCGGCCTGATCGGCCACTCCGCCATCCAGCCGCTGATCGACAACCTGAACACGCTCGCCCCTGGGCCCGCCCGGACGATCTTCGTCAACGCGATCACCAACCTCCAGCGCAGCCAGGGCGCGGCCGGGCTGCTGGTCTTCATCGGCATCGGCGCGTCGATCTGGTCGGCGTCGGGCTACGTCGGCGCCTTCATGCGCGCCTCGAACGCGATCTACGGAGTGGGGGAGGGGCGCTCGTTCCTCGTCCAGCGGCCGGTGCAGCTCGCGGTGACGATCGTGATGTTGATCCTGGTCGGGCTCAGCGCGTTCGCGGTGGTCGTCACGGGCTCGCTGGCGGACCAGGCGGGCAAGCTGTTCGGCGTCGGCCACACCGCCGTGAACGTCTGGGACGTCGCCAAGTGGCCCGTCGTGCTGCTGATCGTGGCGCTGATGCTCTCGATCCTCTACTGGGCTGCGCCGAACGTGAAGCAGCCTGGCCTGCGACTGCTCACGCCGGGGGGCGTGCTCGCGGTGGTCATCTGGGCGATCGTCTCGGGACTGTTCGCCCTCTACGTAGCCAACTTCAGCTCGTACAACAAGACCTACGGCACCCTGGGCGGCGTGATCGCCTTCCTGGTTTGGCTGTGGCTGTCGAACATCGCGGTGCTGATGGGCGCGGAGCTGAACGCCGAGCTCGAACAGGAGCTGGACCCACCGGTGGAGACGCGGGTCGAGCCGAGGTAGCCTCGGGCGCCATGGCGGCGCCCGACATCGTTGACAGGCTGCGCGCGGCGGGCTGCGTGTTCGCCGAGGCTGAGGCGGCGGAGCTCGAGGCGGCCGCCTCCGGTCCCGAGGAGCTCGCCGCGATGGTGGCGCGGCGGGCCGCCGGGGAGCCGCTCGAGCAGGTGATCGGCTGGGTCGAGTTCGCCGGCATTCGGATCCTGCTCGAGCCGGGCGTGTTCGTGCCGCGGGCTCGCACGGAGTTCCTGGTGGAGCAGGCCGCCCGGTTCGTGCGGCCCGGCGCCGTGGTGGTCGATCTCTGCTGCGGCTCCGGCGCCGTGGGCGCGGCCCTCGGGTCCGTGGAGCTGCACGCGGTCGACCTCGACCCGGTGGCCGTGCGCTGCGCGCGGCGCAACCTGCCCTCCGCGGCGGTCTACGAGGGCGATCTCTTCGAACCCCTGCCCGCATCGCTGCGCGGCCGGGTCGACGTGCTCGTCGCCAACGTGCCATATGTGCCCAGCGGCGAGATCGCGCTGATGCCGCCCGAGGCGCGCGACCACGAGCCGCGGCTATCGCTCGACGGCGGCGCCGACGGCCTCGAGATCGCCCGCCGCGTGGCGACCAGTGCGCCGGCGTGGCTCGTGCCGGGCGGGCAGCTCCTGATCGAGGCGAGCGAGGACCAGGCGCCGACTGCCTCTGCGGAGTTCGAGCGTGCAGGCCTCACGCCGCGCGTGGCCGTCTCCGAGGAGCTCGAGGTCGCGGTCGTCATCGGCTCGAAGCCGGTCTAGAGGGCGCCACCCGCGAACTTGTACCCCGTCACACGGGTGGCGCGTAAGCACCGTAACAGGTGTTATCTATTCAAAGCAATGAGGGCTGCGGTACGCTCGTTTGGACGTGATCGCAATGGCCGTGAGCGCAGTCGCAGTGATGGCCGCCGCCTCGATCCATGTGGCGCCGGGGACCGTCGATGCCGGCGGGCGCGTCTCGATCAGCGGCTCCGCCCGCGGCTGCCCTGAGGGCGACCGGGTCACCCTTCTCTCGCGCGCCTTCTCCCACCGCCACGACTTCGCGGGCGTGCCCGCGGTCTTCGCCCGCGTGAGGAGCGACGGCAGCTTCGGCCACTCGGTGCGCATTCCCGCCGGCACCGCTCCCGCCCGCTACACGATCACCGGCCGCTGCGGCGGCGGGAACCTGGGCGTCACGGCGCATCTCCGGGTCCGCAGATCGAACCTGAGATAACGCTGGGCGCGCGGAGCTGAGCGGCGAGTGCCCGTCGCTGTCGCTCCGTCAGGGCCCCGACGGTCTTGGTTGCCGGAATGTTGGCCGGGGCGAGGAGCTTCGAGCTGCGCCGCGGGCCACACCATGGTTGGCTGGTGAGCAGATCCGCGACCGGCATTCCCTCGACATCAGGCCCCGGTGCCAGGATCACCGCGGCGACGTTGACCTCGCCTCTGGCGATTCCTCGCTTCAGTTCCGCGCGGGCGTGCCTGACCTTGTTGGCGCGGACCAGGGCGCGATGGCGCTGCTCGGCCCGGACGGCGCTTGTTGCCGGATCCATTCGACCTCTCCCGTCGTTTGGCGCGGATCGACTTGCGACCTTGTCCGCGCGCAACTCCCAACCTTGGAGACCGGGAGAGGCCCTACCCAGGTGAAGCCGGCTTGAAAGCCGTCCGCACCGTGTTCGACCCCATCCCAAGTGGCGTGACGCGAGTCCAGGCAGACGAATGTTCACCTACCCTAACAGCCGCCAAACCTGCTTGGTGGAGTACATGGACCGGGATGAGGCTCTGGCGGCTGCCGGGCTGCAAGAGGTCGCCTGAGCGGCGTTCTTGACCCCGCCCAGGCCTGCGACCCGGCCTGGAGCCAACTGTCACAAAGTTGTTACAAAGTGTTAGCTCCTGTAGTCTCCTAGCCCCGCTGGGAGCCGCCGCCAGCTGTTGCCTCCCCAGGTGCGGGACCGTCCTTCATGGAGAGAAGAGATCAGCAGCATGCCCGATCGATCACGCGATGCCGCGTTGGCGGGCTTCATGCTTGTGGTCACCGCCCTTTTGTGCGGGGGGATCGGCGTCGGCCTAGGGCTGGCGCTGGGGGTGCCGGCGCTGCTCGGCATCCTCGGCCTGTTCATCGGATTCGGAGCAGGGTTCGCGCTTGTCTACTCACGCTATAAGGACCTCTGACATGCCCGTCGGATTGCGGGTACTGAAGAACCTGGACATCGCGCTCCTGGTGTGCGCGCTGCCGATCTTCATCGGCGCCAACCTGCCGATCCTCGGCTGGATCGGCGGCAGCGCTGTCTACATCGTCCAGCGCATCGTTGGCGAGCTGCTCAACCGCAGCGCCGCCCAGACGGACGACGTTGCGGGCTTCATGGGCGTGATGGTGGGCGGGGTGATCGCGCGGGGCTTCCTCGTGGCGCTGGGACTTTTCGGCATCGGCATGATCGACAACGACGCCGGCGCATCGGCCGCCGTCCTGTTCCTCGCCGCCTTCACGATCTACTTCACGATGTCGCTGATCCTTCGGCCGTACGGAAAGGCGACTCGCAAGCCGTGAGCCGCCGCGTCGCCTTTGTCTCGATCGGGGGCGTGCTGCTGGCGCTCACCATTGGCCTGTTCGCGATCTTCGGCAGCGAGGGCCAGAACCACGAGTTCCAGCCGCAGAACGAGTTCAAGCTCGACGACTGGATCCCGATCCACATCGGCTCGCTGAACATGAGCATCAACAAGGCGGTGCTCTACGTCTTCCTGGCCACGGCCATCACGGTCTGGGCGATGGTCTACATCGCCAAGCGCATGCAGGACCGGCCCAACCGCGTGCAGACGGCGGTCGAGACGATCTACGACCTGACCTACCGGAACATCACGCGCGGCAACATGGACGAGCGGATGGCGCTGAAGTGGTTCCCCTTCATCGGCGCGCTCTTCCTCTGGATCCTGTTCTCGAACCTGCTCGGCTACATCCCGTTGCCGACGAACAGCCTCGAGAAGTTCAACATCTTCGGCCTCGAGATCCCCGGCTTCGCCATCTACGCGGCCACGGCGAACATCTCGATCCCGCTCGTGCTCACCCTGGTGGTCTGGGTCAGCTACCACGTGGAGGGCATCAGGGCGAAGGGGTTCATCCCCTACCTGAGGGGCTGGATCCCGGCAGGCGTCCCGAAAGCCGCTCGCGCCCCGCTGTTCGTGATCGAGGTGATCTCGCACTTCGTGCGCCTGATCTCGCTCACCGTCCGACTGTTCGCCAACATCCTCGCCGGCCACCTGCTGATCCTGTTCATGGGCGGCGGCCTCGTGGTGCTGCTCGGGGATGCGTTCATCGGCCCGGTCACCCTGATCCCGGCGATCGCCTTCTTCCTCTTCGAGGTGATCCTGATCGCCGGCCTGCAGGCCTACATCTACGCAACGCTTACTGCCATCTACCTCGGCGGCGCGGTCGCCGAGTCCCACTGATCGGAGGAGGATCAATGGATCTAACGGCCATTACGCATGTAATCGCCGCGACCACACCGGTGAACCCCGGTAAGGCCATCGCCCTCGGCGTCGGCGCCGGCCTCGGCACGATCGGCCCTGGCGTGGGCGTGGGCTACATCTTCGGCAAGGTGATCGAGTCGGTCACCCGCCAGCCGGAGATGCGCGACGAGATCACGAGCATCCAGTGGCTCGGCTTCGCGCTCACCGAGGCAATCGTGTTCTACGCGTTCGTGTTCGGCCTGATCGCCTTCTTCTTGGCATGATCGGCGCGCCGGGGTCAGCCATCGCCGCAAGCAGCGGCGGCAACTTCCTCGTCACCCCCAACGTGGGGCTGATGATCTGGACGCTGATCGCGTTCGGGCTCGCGCTGCTCCTGCTCCAGCGCCTGGCGTTCCCGCGCATCGGCGAGGCGCTCGACAAGCGGCGCAAGGCGATCGAGGAGTCGATCGACGCCGCCGAGCGCACCCGCAAGGAGGCGGACGAGCTGCTCGAGGAGTACCGCGCCCGCCTGCGTGAGGCGCGTGAGCAGGCCGAGGAGATCGTCACCCGTTCGCGCAAGGCTGCCGACCGCGTCACGGAGGAGACGATCGCCGACGCCAAGGAGCAGCGCGAGGAGCTGCTCGAGCGCACGAGGCGCGACATCGAGCAGGAGACCCGGCGGGCGCTCGAGGACATCCGCAAGGAGGTGGCGAACCTCACGGTGCTCGCCACGGAGAAGCTCACACGGAAGTCGCTGGACGACGATGACCACCGACGCCTCGTGCAGGAGGCGCTGTCCGAGATCGACTTCTCGGTGATCGCCACCGAGAGCAACGGGAGCTCCAACAACTAGATGGAAGAGATCGCCGAGGTCTACGCCCGCTCCCTGTTCCAGGTGGCGCAGGAGCACGACCAGCTCGACGAGATCAAGGACGAGCTGGGCCAGTTCGCCGACGTCCTGGCGAAGGACCGTCAGCTCCAGGTGTTCTTCTTCTCGCCCTACTTCAGCTCGGGGGAGAAGAAGGACGGCGTCGGTAAGGTGATCGAGGGTGGCAACGAGTTCTTCGTCCGCTTCCTAGAGCTGCTGGCCGAGAAGCACCGGCTGCCGGTGCTGTTCCGGATCAGGCGCGAGTTCGACGTCCTCTGGGCGAAGGAGGAGCGCCTGCTGGAGGTATCGGTGACGAGCGCCGTGAAGCTGGACGAGGAGACCGTGAAGGGCATCGGGGACCGCATCGAGCAGCAGACGCGCCGCCGGGTCGAGCTCAGCTCGACGGTCGATCCCGACCTGATCGGGGGGCTCGTGATCAGAGTTGGCAACCTGGTGATGGACGCCAGCGTGCGCAACAGGCTCGAACGACTAAGGAGGCAGGTGGCGAGCGCCGCCTAGCGAGAGAGAAAGGCATTCATGCAGATCAAGCCGGACGAGATCACCAGCATCCTCAAGAGCCGTATCGAGGGCCTCGAAGCGGGCGAGGCGGACCTTTCCGAGGTCGGCACGATCCTGTCGATCGGCGACGGCATCGCGCGCGTCCACGGCCTCGACAACGCCATGGCGATGGAGCTGCTCGAGCTGCCCCACGACGTCACCGGGCTGGCGCTCAACCTCGAGTCCGACAACGTCGGCACCGTGCTCTTCGGCGAGTGGGACAAGCTCGAGGAGGGCGACACCGTCAAGCGCACGGGCCGCCTGCTCCAAGTGCCCGTGGGCGAGGGCATGCTCGGCCGGATCGTCGACCCGCTCGGCCATCCGCTCGACGGCAAGGGCGACATCCACACCGACGAGACCCGCCCGGCCGAGTTCAAGGCGCCTGGAGTGGTGTCGCGCCAGCCCGTCACCCAGCCGATGCTGACCGGCATCAAGGCGATCGACGCGATGATCCCGATCGGCCGCGGCCAGCGCGAGCTGATCATCGGCGACCGCCAGACGGGCAAGACGACGATCGCGCTCGACACGATCATCAACAACAAGGACAAGGACCTCACCTGCATCTACGTGGCGATCGGCCAGCGCATGTCCACGGTGGTCGAGGCGGCCGCAGTGCTCGAGGAGCACGGTGCGCTCGAGAACACGATCATCGTCGCCGCGCCCGCCGACGAGGCGGCCCCGATCAAGTACCTGGCGCCCTACGCGGGCTGCGCGATGGGCGAGTACTTCCTTTACCAGGGCAAGCACGCGCTTTGCGTCTACGACGACCTCACGAAGCACGCCTATGCCTACCGCCAGATGTCGCTCCTGCTGCGCCGGCCGCCGGGCCGCGAGGCCTACCCGGGCGACGTCTTCTACCTGCACTCGCGCCTGCTCGAGCGCGCGGTGAAGCTGAGCGACGAGCTCGGCGGCGGCTCGCTCACGGCGCTGCCGATCATCGAGACGCAGGCCGGCGACGTGTCCGCCTACATCCCCACCAACGTCATCTCCATCACAGACGGGCAGATCTACCTCGAGGGCGACCTGTTCCGCTCGGGCGTGCGCCCGGCGATCAACGTCGGCATCTCGGTCTCGCGCGTTGGAGGCAACGCCCAGACCAAGCCGATGAAGAAGGTCGCCGGCAAGCTCCGCCTGGAGCTGTCGCAGTTCCGCGACCTCGAGGCGTTCGCGCAGTTCGGTTCGGACCTCGACCCGGAGACGCAGGCCGCGCTCGCCCGCGGCGAGCGTCTCGTCGAGGCGCTCAACCAGAACGAGCTCAAGCCGTGGGACCTCGAGGACGAGGTGGCTGCCGTCTACTCCGGCACCGGGGGCTTCCTCGACCGCATCAAGACCGAGCGCACCGACGAGTTCCACGAGATCATGCTGGCCGAGCTGCACAGCGCGCACGACGAGCTGATGCAGAAGATCGCCGCCGGCGAGTGGGACGAGCAGATCGAGCAGGAGCTGGCCGACGCGATCGCTCAGGCGCTCGACGACTTCGGCCCGGACTTCGACGAAGAGGGCCTGGCAATTGAGGAAGGCGCAGCAGCCTAAGCACCAAGCACCAAGCACCTGTGGCCAGCCAAAAAGACATCAAGGACCGCATCGGTTCCATCAGGAACATCCGCAAGATCACCCGCGCGATGGAGATGGTCAGCGCGGCGCGGCTGCGCCGTGCCGAGCAGCGCATCGAGCAGCTGCGCCCGTACGCCGACGGCATCCGCAAGATGACCCGCCGCGCGGCCGAGGCCGCCGATCGCATCCCCAACCTGCCGGTGCTGCAGGAGCACGACGAGGTGAACACGGTCGGCCTGCTGCTCATCACGAGCGACCGCGGCCTGGCCGGCGCCTTCAACTCGCAGATCCTGCGCGCCGGCATCGCCCGGTCGCGCGAGGCCGGCGGCGAGGGCAAGAACCTCAAGTGGTACGCCTCGGGCCGGCGCGGCTCGTCGTCGCTGAACTTCCGCGGCTACGAGGTCTCCGGCTCCTACACCGGCTTCACCGACCGCCCGTCCTACGCGGACGCCCGCAACATCGCGGGCGACGTCACGGCCGCCTACGTGGACGGGGAGCTCGACCGCCTCGAGATCATCTACAACCACTACGTCTCGCCGTTGACCCAGAGGGTCACGCACGAGACGCTGCTGCCGCTCCAGCAGGCCGACATCCTCGGCGACGAGGGCGAGCAGGAGCCGGAGCAGGAGCAGCACGCAGACGAGTCCGGCCACCGGGCGCTCTGGATCTACGAGCCCGATCCGGAGGACATCCTCGCCCGGCTGGTGCCGGACTACGTCGAGATTTCGATCTACAGGGCCCTGCTCGAGTCAACCGCCTCTGAGCACGGCGCCCGCATGACGGCCATGCGCAGTGCCTCCGACAACGCGTCGGAGCTGATCGAGCAGTACACGCTCGAGATGAACCGCCAGCGCCAGGCCGAGATCACCCAGGAGATCATGGAAGTCGTCGCCGGAGCCGAGGGGCTCCGCTGAACAGGAGCAAGAGTGGAATCCAGCACAGGCAGCACTGAGACGAGGGAGCGCTCGCCCGGCGCTGACGGCAGCGGCAGGGCGAGCGGCAACGTCGGGCGCGTGGAGGAGGTGGCCGGCGTCGTCATCGAGGCCGTCTTCTCCGACGGGCTGCCCGAGATCTACAACGCGCTCGAGATCGACATGGCGGGCGAGAACGACGGCGAGACGCGCAAGCTGATCTGCGAGGTGCAGCAGCATCTCGGCGATGACCGCATCCGCGCGGTGGCCATGGACGCCACCGACGGCATTGCGCGCGGCACCGAGGTGCGTGACCTCGGCGGGCCGATCACCGTGCCCGTCGGCCAGGCCACGCTCGGGCGCATGTTCAACCTCCTTGGCGAGCCGATCGACGAGGGCGATCCGGTTGTGACCGAGGAGCGCTGGCCGATCCACCGCCCGGCCCCCGAGGTCGAGGACCTCACGCCTACGCGCGAGATCTTCGAGACCGGCATCAAGGTCATCGACCTGCTCGCGCCCTATGCGCGCGGCGGCAAGGTGGGCCTGTTCGGCGGCGCCGGCGTGGGCAAGACCGTCCTGATCCAGGAGCTGATCCACAACATCGCCCAGGAGCACGGCGGCCTGTCGGCGTTCTGCGGCGTGGGCGAGCGCTCACGCGAGGGCAACGACCTCTGGATCGAGATGAAGGAATCGGGCGTGCTCGAGAAGACCATGCTCGTGTTCGGCCAGATGAACGAGCCCCCCGGCGCCCGCATGCGGGTGGCGCTCTCCGGTCTCACGATGGCGGAGTACTTCCGCGAGGCGGGGCAGGACGTGCTCCTCTTCATCGACAACATCTTCCGCTTCGTGCAGGCGGGCTCCGAGGTGTCGGCGCTGCTCGGCCGGATGCCCTCGCAGGTGGGCTACCAGCCCACCCTCGAGACCGAGATGGGCGAGCTCCAGGAGCGGATCACGTCCACGCGCAAGGGCTCGGTCACCTCGATCCAGGCGATCTACGTGCCGGCCGACGACCTCACCGACCCGGCCCCGGCGTCGGTGTTCGCGCACCTGAACGCCACCACCACGCTCTCGCGGGCGATCTCGGAGAAGGGCATCTACCCCGCCGTCGACCCGCTCGACTCCACCTCCACGATCCTCAAGCCGGACATCGTGGGCGAGGAGCACTACCGCGTGGCCACCCAGGTGAAGGAGATCCTCCAGCGCTACCGGGAGCTGCAGGACATCATCGCCATCCTCGGCATCGACGAGCTCTCCGACGAGGACAAGCTCACAGTCCAGCGCGCGCGCAAGATCGAGCGCTTCCTGTCGCAGCCGTTCTTCGTGGCGGAGGCGTTCACGGGCACCGGGGGCAAGTACGTGCCGATCGACGAGACCGTGCGCTCGTTCGCCGAGATCATCGAGGGCAAGCACGACGAGCTGCCGGAGCGCGCCTTCTACATGAAGGGCTCGATCGACGAGGCCGTGGAGGACGCCAAGCAGAGCGGCCGCCGCGGGCGCCCGGAGGAGAAGGCCGAGGAGCAGGAAGAGGAGCAGGAGGAACAGGAGGAGCAGGCCGACAGCGAGGTCGAGGCAGTGGAGGACGAGCAGGCCGATGCCGCGGAATAAGTTCCCCGTCGAGGTGCTGACCCCCGAGGGCAAGGTCTTCGGGGACGAGGTGGAGATGGTCTCCACCCGCACCGGCGTGGGCTCGATCGGCATCCTGGCCAACCACGCGCCGCTGATGGCGATGCTCGAGCCCACGGAGCTGCGGCTCTACAAGTCGGACACCGAGATCGTGCGGTTCGCCCAGGGCGAGGGCTACCTCCAGGTGGTCGACAACAGCGCCCTCCTGCTGATCGAGGACGCGGTCGAGCCGGACAAGCTCGACCGCTCGACGCTCGAGTCACGCCTGCACGAGGCCGAGGAGGGCCTCGAGCAGGCGGAGGACAAGAGCGAGGAGGCGCGCCGGTATCAGAGGGACATCAAGCGCCTGAAGGTGTTCCTGGGAATCGCCGGCGGCGACGCCTAGACCTGCGCTGCCAGCCTGAAGTAGCGCGATACGGCCTCGGCGCGGTTCGCCGCGCGCAGCTTGCGCAGGATGTGCTTCACGTGGGACTTCACCGTGCCCACGGTGATTACGAGGTCGTCGGCGATCTCGGCGTTGCTCGCTCCGGTCGCCATCAGCTCGATCACCTGCAGCTCGCGCCGGGTGAGCACGCGGTCGAGCCCGTGCGGGGCCGGCATCGGGCTGCCGAAGCCGTTCGGACGCCGGCGAGCGGGGGTCAGCTCGAGGTCGCTCGAGCGCAGCTCCTCGATCAGCGCGGTGGCGCTGTTCGCCATCTCGCGGATGTGCGCGGTCTCGGCCTCGAGGCGCTCGACCAGCAGCATCCGCTCCACCGCGTAGCCGAAGCCCTCGGCGAAAGTCCAGATCGTCTCGCGGTCGATGTCGTCGACGTCCTGGCCGGAGGTGTAGCGGTCGGCGTGCAGCGTGCCGATCACGCGTCCGTTGGGCATGATCGGCGCCGCCACGTAGGAGCGAGTCATGCACGCCTGGACGAGTGGCTTGAAGCTGCGGGGGTCGTTCTGCGGGTCGGCGACCAGGACCGGCCGCTGGTGGTCGATCATCTCGGTTTCGATCAGCAGCTCGTTGAGCTGCGGCCGCACCTGCCGGCCGAGCTCGAGGAACTCGCGGGCCCAGTCCGGGTCGTCCCTGAAGTAGGCGCTCTCGGCCACCAGCTCGCTGCCGTCCACCCGGAACAGCACGGCGTGGTCGAAGCCGCAGCTGACGCACAGCTCCGTGGTGGCGCGATTCAGCAGCTCGGCGACGCTCTCGACGCCGCGCAGGCGCCCGAGCGCGGCGCGCACGCTGGCAAGTGAATCGATGCGCCTGTCGCGGCGGCGGCCGCCGGTCGTTGTTTCCTGGATGGGCAACTCAGCCCGCCCTCATTCCTTGGGACGGTCCGTCCGCCGCTCCGCTCCCCCTGCCCCCTGACCGGGTGCTCGCTCGCAACGAGCCAACGCAGCTGCGGGTGCCGTCACTGGACCTCCGTGCAGTGCAGTCGCCGTCGAGCGTACCAAAGGCAAAGCGGTCAAAAACCCCCAAAATGGGGTGCTTGCGACTGTCTACGCGCCGCTTTCGAACGGCTCGTCGCGCGCCCGCACGGCGGCCTTGAAGCCCTCCCGGGCGGCCAGCGCCTGGAACTCGTAGCCCTCCGGCGTGTGCCTCGCGTCGCCGTCCAGCAGGGTCCCGAGCGTCTGCGCCGCCGGCAGCCCCTGCTGGAGCAGCGGCTGGTTGACGAGCAGCTTCATCATCACGAGCTGGTTCACCGGCATCAGCGCGATCCGCTCGAGCAGCGCCTCGAAGCGGGCGTCGAGATCGGCCGCCGCCGGCGCCTCGATGGCGAGGCCCCAGTCGAGCGCCTCGCGCCCCGTGATCAGGTCGCCCGTGAACAGCAGCCGCTTGGCGCGCTGCGGGCCGAGCCGGTGGGTCCACATCGCCGTGGTGGGCACGCCCCACACCCGCGCCGGCGGGTAGCCGATGCGCGCGCTCTCCTCGATCACGAGCAGGTCCGAGCAGAGCGCCATGTCCGTGCCGCCCGCCACGCAGAAGCCGTGCACCTTGCAGACCACCGGCTTGTTCGCGTGGAACAGCGACATGAAGCCGCGGACGTTACGGCTCATCATCGCGTAGTCGACCATCGGGTCCCACGGCTTCGTGGGGTCGTGGTTCGGGATCTCCCGCTCGGCCGACTCCACCAGGTCGTAGCCGCCGCAGAAGCCCTTGCCGTTGCCGGCGAGCGCGATCACGTGCACGGCCGGGTCGAGGTCCGCGCGCTCCACGCAGTCCGCCAGCTCGCGCGGCATCTCGAGCGTGATCCCGTTGCCGCGATCGGGACGGTTGAGCGTGATCCGGCCGATCCGGCCGCTGATTTCGTAGGTGAGCGTGTCCACGAGCGAATGTTATGGACGGGCGCGGGCGTCTACCCAATTCGAGGGATGTACGCGAATGCGCCGAACCAAGACGGGTTCATGGACTCGGCCAACTGGACGGAGACGGTCCAGAGGCTTCGCTACGCCGCCTTCAAGCTGCGGCGGCAGGCTGAGGCGCTCAGGGCCGCACAGGGCGAGGCTCGCCGCCGGCGCTTCCGCCGGCGCTCGGCCTCCCTCGACGAGGCCGAGCTCAAGGAGAGCGTCGCCGACGAGATGGACGACGCCGCCGACCGCCTCCAGCGCGTGTTTCTCCCAGGCGGCCGCTGATCCGCGGCGGACCCTCCTCCGTACAAGCCACAGCACACTGGCCAACCGGTAGGAGGAGCGATGTCAGATCAGAACCGCGAGCTGCTGCAGGGCACCTACGACGCCTTCGGGCGCGGCGACATGCCGGGCGTGATGGAGACGTTCGACGAGAACATCGAGTGGAACTCGCCCGAGGTGCTGCCGCACGGCATGCACGTCAGGGGGCGCGAGGCGGTCGGCGGCTTCTTCGAGAAGCTCGGCTCGACCTGGGACCCCGGCTTCGGCATCGAGATCGACGCCGTCGTCGCCGAGGGCGATCGCGTCTTCGCCACGGGCCGGGCGTCCGGGGCCATCGACGGCGTCGACGGCAGCTACGGCTTCGTCCACGCCTGGACGATCGCCGACGGGCACTGCATCCGCTTCGACGAGTACGTCGACCCCTCGCCCGAGGTCATCGCCGCCTCGACCCGGGTGCGTGCGGGGGCGGGCGCCTAGGCGAAGGTCCAGCGCGTGGCCGTCTCGGCGAGCGAGTCGGCTGCGTCCCAGGCGAGCAGCGACCCGGGCCGGAGCGACAGCACGGGGGTGTCCGGGTCGCTCGTGTCCACCCGCCAGTCGTACTTCTCCTCGTAGGCGTCCGCGAAGCGGTCGAGCAGCGCCGGGTCGGTCACCGGCTCGGCGCTGCCCTCGAACATCACCACCTGGTCGCCGCTCTCGAGGTGCACGGCCACGGGCGAGCGGTCTCGGATGTTGCGGCCGGTGACGCTCGCCGGGGACGTCGAGAAGAGCAGCGCGCCGTCGAGCCAGATGCCCCAGACCGGCTTGGCGTGCGGCCGCCCGTCCGGCCGCGTGGTGGACACCCAGTAGTTGCGCGCCCCCGTGAGCCACGCTTCGACGCGCTGCCACGGCAGCCGCTCGCCGGGCGCGCTCTCGGCGCTGTCCGTGCCGTAGCCCGGCGGCAGGCCGGGGCGGCTCGGCACGGGTTCCGTCACCGCGGCGCCCAGATCCGCGGGATCGTGCCCGGCCGCTCGCGCAGCATTCGCCCGGCCTCCTTCGCCAGCAGGCCGTAGAAGCCGCTGCGCGGCAGCTCGCGCGCGAGGCCGCGCAGCCACCAGCGGTCGATGCCGAAGGCGATCACCCCGCCGCTCACGTCGACGAGGTCCGAGCGGCGGATCAGCTCGACCTCGGCGCCGAGCTGCCAGCGCGGCTTGAGCGCGTGGTGCTGCTCCACGGCGTCGACGCCGCGCTTCATCCGCTCGGGCGGCCAGCCGAACGGCTCGAGCGTGCGCTCGAACAGCCGCCCGCCGTCCACGAGGTAGGAGTCGTGGCTCGACACGCCGGGGAACAGCCCCGCGTCGTGGATGAAGGAGGCGCACAGCAGCAGCTCCCGGTCCACGTCGAGGTCGCCGTCCTCCGCCAGCCGCTGGGCGATCAGGAACTGGCGCACGCAGTGGCGCTCCATCGGGCCGTCGGGCTCGCCCGTGGCCGCCCGCAGCGCGTCGAGCGAGGCGCGCTCGGCCGGCGTGTCCACGAGCTCGTCGGCGCGCGCCAACCCAGTGTCCTGAGTCATAAATTCGCGCGCACCTTCCCGGCGCCTGGACACGTCTGACGGTCGCCGCTCCCTCGCCGGACTACAAGTCCGACTCCGGTCGCGTCACCCGTCAGCCGCGCCCAGTCACTCGGGAAGCTGAAGCCGAATTTCCGACTCACGACACTATGCCGCCAGCGCGCGCTCGACTATCGCCGCGGCGTCCACGCCCTTCGGCAGGGTGCCGTAGACGCGCCCGCGCTCGTCGAGCCGCCCGGCGCAGAAGGCGTCCGCCACCGCGGGCGGCGCGTGGCGCACGAGCAGGCTCGCCTGCAGCGCCACCGCCAGCCGCTCGACGATCGAACGGGCGCGGAACTGCGCGTCGGCCGGGTCGAGTCCCGCGAGGTCGGCCTTCAGCTCGGCCAGGTGATGGTCCAGGCGGTGGTCGGCGCCGGCGGCCAGGTCGCACTCGGCGAGGAACGCGGGCAGGCCCTCGGGCTCACGGCCGATCGCGCGCAGCACGTCGAGCGCCGCCACGTTGCCGGAGCCCTCCCAGATCGAGTTGAGCGGCGCGTCGCGGTAGAGCAGGGGCATCCCTGACTCCTCCACGAAGCCGTTGCCGCCCAGGCACTCGAGCGCCTCGGCCGCGTGCGGCGCCGCGCGCTTGCAGACCCAGTACTTCATCACCGCCGTGGCCAGCCGCCGGAAGGGCGTGTCCTGCTCGTCGTAGGAGCGCGCCACGCGGTAGGCGACCGTGGTGGCCGCCTCGGACTCGACGGCCAGGTCCGCCAGCACGTTCTGCATCGCGGGCTGGTCCGCCAGGAGCTTGCCGAACGCCGAGCGATGGCGGGCGTGGTGCACGGCCTCGGCCACGCCGTGGCGCATGCCGGTGGCGCTGCCGATCAGGCAGTCGAGCCGCGTGTGGTTGACCATCTCGATGATCGTCGGCACGCCGCGCCCCTCCTCGCCGACCAGGCGCGCCGGCAGGCGCTTGAACTCGACCTCGGACGACGGCAGCGAGCGCGTGCCGAGCTTGTCCTTCAGCCGCTGCACCTCGAAGCCGGGATGGCGGCCCTCGACGAGGAAGCACGACAGCCCGCCGGGAGCCTGGGCGAGCACCAGGAAGATGTCGCAGGGCGGATAGGAGCAGAACCACTTGTGGCCGGTGATCTCGAACCAGCCGTCGCCGGCGGGCTCCGCCCGCGTGGTGTTGGCGCGCACGTCGGAGCCGCCCTGCTTCTCCGTCATCGCCATGCCGCAGAGGGCGCCGTTCTCGTAATCAGGGAGCGTGAGGCGCGGCTCCCACTCCTCGGCCAGCTCGGGCTGGGTGCGCAGCGCCGCCACGGCCGAGTAGGTCATGGACACCGGGCACATCACGCCCGCGTTGGTCTGCGACCAGATCGACATCAGCGCGCCCCGCACCACGTGCGCGCCCGGCTGCGGATCGCGCCAGGGCAGCGAGGGGATCTCGCGCTCCACGGCCACGCGCAGCAGCCAGTGCCAGGAGGGATCGAGGTCGACCTCGTTCACCCGGTGCCCGTAACGGTCGTGCGTGATGAGGCGCGGCTCGTTGCGCTCGGCCCGCCGCCCGTGCTCCTTCGTCTCGGCGGAGCCGGCCACCGCTCCCAGGTCACGGACGCGGTCGATGCCCCAGCCGCCGCCCTCGCGCTCGAGCGCCTCGCGCAGCGCGAGGTCGGCCTCGAAGACGTTGTAGTCGACGAGCGGCGGGACCTGGTTCAGGACCTCATGCGTCTGATCGAGCACCGACACGGGGCTTCTCCTTGCTGTGGATGATGGCTGAAATGCAGAATTGGACGAGGTTGGCCACGAGCGCGTCGGGGGCGCCGGCCTCGCCGGGCGACAGCGGGCCGACCAGCGACTCCGCGAGCGCGCCCACCATCGCGGCTGCCACGACCTGCGAGTCGAGCTCGCGCAGCTCGCCCGCGGCCATGCCGTCGTCGAGCGCGCGGGCGATGGCGTCGCGGTAACCGCGCCGGAAGGCGAGGCGCTCGGCCTCGACGAGCGGGTCGACCGGCTCGGCGATCAGCGCATACGAGAGCACGGGAGCGGCCAGCGCTCGCCGGGCGAACGCCTCCGCCGTGGCGGCGATGCGCTCGGCGGCCGGGCGGGGACTGTCCCCGGTGATCTCCGTGACCAGGTCGAGCTCCGGCTGCGAGGAGCGCCTGAACACCTCGACGAACAGCTCGGCCTTTGAGTCGAAGTGGCGGTAGACGGTCCCGGTGGCCACTCCGGCGCGCCGGGCGACCGCCTGAACGCCGGCGGACGCATAGCCGCCCTCGGCCACCTGGTCGCGGGCGGCGGCGACGATGCGCTCGCGGGTGGCGAGCCGCTGGGCCTCGGTCCGTGCCGTCGGCCTATACGGCATCCAAGAAGTGAATCATGATTCAGGTCTTATGCAACCCCGCAATCCGCAGTCCGCAGTCCGCAGTCGCGAGCCTACGCTCCCCTCGTGGCAAATGTGGCGCGCTGGTTCCTACGGCTCCTCTGCCTGATGGCGCTCGTCCTCTTTGCCGCGCTCGCGGTCGTCTTCGTGGGTGTCACGGTGGATCAGTTCGGCACCAAGCAGTACGTCGTCGACAGCGTGGCCGGGCTGCCGCCGGTCTACATCATCAGCGCGCTGCTCGTGCTGCCCTGCCTTGCGTTCGTGGCGGGCTTCTGGATGCTGCTGCTGGACAGCTTCAAGGCGCCGCCGGAGCCCCCGGACTCGTCGGCGGAGCCAACGCAGATGCAGCTGCCGAAGTCGCGCTTCGACCGCCTGCGCCACTGGCGCAGGCCCGTGGCCTAAGCGGCGGACTCGGTCGCGCGCTGCAGCGGGTTCTCGCGCACCCAGCGCTCGAGCTCGCCGGCCTTGAGCGGGCGGCTGAGGTGGAAGCCCTGGGCGAAGTCGCAGCCCAGGTCGCGGAGCTCGTTCATGGCTGACTCGCTCTCCACGCCCTCCGCGACCACGCGCATGCCGAGGTTGCGGCCGAGCGCGATCGTCGAGCGGACGATTACGGCGTCGTCCTCGTCCGACTCCATCGAGGAGACGAAGGAGCGGTCGATCTTCAGCGAGGTCACCGGGAGCTGCTTGAGATAGGCGAGCGACGAGTAGCCGGTGCCGAAGTCGTCCACGGCCAGCCAGATGCGCATCGCGTCGAGGCGCATCAGGACCTCGCGGACGCGCTTGGGGTCGGCCATGATCGCGCTCTCGGTGATCTCGAGCTCGAGCAGGTTGGGCGGCAGGTTGCGCTCCTCGAGGAGCTGCTTGACCTGGCGCGGCAGGTCGGGGTCCAAGACGTTGCGCGGCGACAGGTTCACGGCCACGCCGAGCTCGAGCCCGTCCTTGCGCCAGGAGGCGATCTGGTCGAGCGCCATGGCCAGGACCTCGCCCGTGAGCGGCCGGATCAGGCCGGTGTGCTCGGCGAGCGGGATGAAGCTGTCGGGCGACATCAGGCCCTGCTCAGGGTGCTGCCAGCGCACCAGCGCCTCGACTCCCACGACCTCCTTGTCGCTCAGGCGGACCTTCGGCAGGTAGTGCAGCTCGAGCTCGCCGTTCGAGATCCCGCGGCGCAGCTCGCCGACCAGGCGCAGGCTGGCGGGGGAGAACTCGTCGCGCGCGGCGGCGTACAGCTCGTGGCCGGAGTGCGAGTGCTTGGCGTTGTACATCGCCACCTCGGCGTGCTGGAGCAGCGTCTCGGGATCCTCGCCGTGGTCGGGGTAGAGGGCGATGCCGGCGGTGGCCTCCATCTCGACCTCGAGCTGCTCGACCGGGAACGGCACGGCCAGCGCCTCGCGCACCTTGGTGGCGGCCGCGGCGGCGGACAGGTCGTCGTCGACCTCGGGCAGCAGCACCGCGAACTCGTCGCCGTTGAGGCGCGCCACCGTGTCGCTCACACGCAGTGTCTCGGTGAGCCGGCGGCCGACCTCGTACAGCGCCAGGTCGCCGGTGTGGTGGCCGAGGGAGTCGTTGATCTCCTTGAAGTGGTCGACGTCCAGCATGATCACGGCGGCGCGGGAGCCCGAGCGGCGAGCGGCCAGCAGCGCCTGGTGCACGCGGTCGTGGAAGAGCAGGCGGTTGGGAAGGTCGGTCAGCGGATCGTGCAGGGCCGCGAACTCGTTCTCGCTCACCTGCTCGCGCAGCGTGGCCACGGTCAGCCAGGCGGAGATGAGCACCACCAGGCAGAGCCCGCTCAGCACCGCCAGCGCGACCTGGTAGTGGCCCTGAGCCCAGAGGAGGGCGACTATCACGCCCACGATCGCCACGGCGACCGCAGACTTCTTGTAACGACCCGCTTTGGGCGTCTCCATTACCCCTACCTTCGGCAGATGGCGCGCAACTGTTGAGCGTGTGCCGCAGGAATGCAGCACGACCTTCTTCCCCTGCCCTCAACTTGAGAGCACAGCTCGGGCCGCGAAGTTGCGGCCCTCGCACCAGTCAGGTTACGCCCTTGCCACGCTTGGGTTGTTTTGGCGCCGTGAAGCCGCAGGGGCGGCGCCCGCACCAGCTTGGCGTGGCGAGCACGAGTTCGGCGACATACGGCTCCAGGATCCGCGCGATCGCAAGCGTGTTGGCGGTCGCCTCCATCATGACCCTGTCCTGCGGCCCCCGGCCCCCGGCCCCCGGCCACCGTCGGCGATCGCGACCTGCGAGAAATCGCGATGCACATCCGAACGATCGACTTGTCCACCAGCCACCCGGACACACCCACCAGCTCGGGCGCCATTCTCATACAGGTACACACTTCCCGGACCTGAGTCAGGCTGACTAGCGACTCACTACGCCGACTACAATCGCGCCGTGGATCTCCGAGACAAGCAGGTTGCCGTCACGGGTGGGGCCGGCTTCATCGGAAGCCATGTGATGGACCGCCTGACTCAGCTGGGGGCGAGAGCAATAGCCATAGACGACCTCAGTGTCGGCTCGCGCACCAACCTGACCGCCGCCACTGCGAACGGGGCGGAACTGCTCGTCGGTGACGTTTGTGATCGGGAGTTCATCACCCAAAATCTGGCGGGAGTCGACGTCGTCATCCACATGGCGTGCGACAACCTGCGGGCCTCCCTGGGAAATCCCATGCGGTCGCAGGAGGTGAATGGAAGGGGCGCTCTCACTGCCTGCCTTGCGGCCATCGACAACGAGGTCTCGAGATTCGTGTATGTGTCTTCAAGCGAGGCCTACGGGTCGGCCGTAAGCACGCCGATGCGAGAGGATCATCCCCTCTTGCCCACCACCGTGTACGGAGCGAGCAAGGCAGCAGGGGAACTGTACGCACAGAGTTGCATGCGAACCTATGGTCTGCCGGTATCCGTGGTCCGACCGTTCAACTCGTATGGCCCGCGAGAGCACGCGACCGGCACCAGCGCCGAAGTGATTCCCAAGTTCGCCAGCCGGCTTCTCGCCGGGATGCCGCCGGTCATCTTCGGAAGCGGGGAACAGACCCGGGATTTCACTTGGGTCGAAGAAACGGCGATCGGGATCGTCAGCGCCGCGGAAGCTGACAATCTGGTCGGGAGCTCCGTGAACATCGCGTTTGGATCAGCTGTTTCGATCGCCAAGATCGCCGAGTATCTGTGCGAGGCCGCGGGAAGACTCGATCTTTCACCACAGTACGATGAGGCGCGCCCGGGCGACGTTTCCGAACACTGGGCCGAGACGTCGAAGGCGAAAGAGCTTCTTGGATTCAACCCCAAGGTCGAGATCCGGGAAGGTCTCGAGAGATACCTCGACTGGCTCAGCAACGAGGGTGCCACCGAAGGTCAAGAGCCTGAAGTCGTTCGCAACTGGTAACGGCAC
Source organism: uncultured Thermoleophilaceae bacterium (assembly GCA_963848495.1). GTDB lineage: Bacteria > Actinomycetota > Thermoleophilia > Solirubrobacterales > Thermoleophilaceae > JAICJR01. Next base: position 1,427,920 of record CAWKDV010000004.1, on the reverse strand, counting down.
CTCGGCCTCGCGGATCGCCGTCCTCGGCGCCGATGGGTTCATCGGTAGTCACGCTGTCAGGGCTGCTGTCGACGCGGGCTGTGACGTATTGGGGTTCTGCGTCAAAGAACCGTGGCGCCTACACGGAGAGTCCTCAAACCTTTCACTCTTTCGCGTCCCGGGTGGAAAGTGGTGGTCATCGGAATTCGCGAGACAGATCGAGGGCCAGCTCACCGGGGTCGAAGCCCTGCTCCTGCTGGCGTACACGCCTCCCGCGAGCCGTGACCCGCAACGCTGGTCCGATCACGAACACGACGTCAACGTCGATGGCGCTCGCCGGATCATCGACTTGGGTTCGAAGTTGGGCATTCGAATCGTCTTCAGTAGCTCTGCGGATGTCTATGGCCCAGTACGCCTGGGCCGCGTTGCGGAGGGCGAGCACACCAACCCGAGGACGCCGTATGCGGCGGCGAAGTGTGCAGTCGAGGACGAAATGTCCGGTTTGGTACACGGGGGCCTCGGCTGCTCACTGCGCCTTGCCACGGTGTACGGGCCCTGGGAAGACGGTCCGCGCGCAATTCCATCGTTCATCCGTGCCTATCTCGCGAACACGCGCCCCACGCTGCATGGCTCTGGTGAGGATGTCCGCGACTACGTGTGCGTCGAAGATGTCGCGGCGACGCTTGTGAGAGCCGCACTCGCGGAACCCGGGGCGCTCGGCTCCCGCGCGGGGGTGTTCAACGTCGGCTCGGGAATTGGGCGGAGGACGAGCGATGTCCTCAGAGCCGTCGCAGGTGCTATGGGCGTGGAGCCCGTGGCGGACCTGGTCCCTTCCACCCGGGAGCCCTCTCACCTTGTCCTCGACTCGACACTTGCCTCGGAGACGTTCGGCATCAACTTCACTCGAGATTTCGATGCAGAGATCCGGAAGGAGGTCAGGTGGCTGCGAGCCCGCACGGCCTAGGTTCGACGGCACGGCCGCGGGTTCAAACCCCGGTACTCAGAGTCGTGCCCTGACGCGTCAGCTGAGCGTCGAGGTGCTCGGCAAGGCGCAGGGCGAGGACAATCGCCATAAAGGTGGAGTTCGCCTGGCTCGAGGTAACGAAGGTCGAGCTGCTCGCGATGAAGAGGTCATTGAATCCGTGCACCGCAAGTTGAGGATCGACGACTCCGTCTTCGGGTCGCTTTGACATTCGCGTGGTGCCGGCTTGGTGATAGCCACCCAGAAAGCTTCGCTTCAGATCCGCGGGGTCGGGTTCGGTGATCTCAAGGCGTCCCAGTCCCTGCCGACGGAGGGCTGCGTCCAGGCACCGATGAGCACGTTGGATACTTGCCACGTCCTCATCACCCAGACAGAGATGCGTCTCTAACCTTCGGACCCCGAGAGCGTCCATCTCTGCAGAGGGCCGCACGTGGCTGGCATACGAAGGTAGATGCTCTCCGTGGTACTGGATCAGGTACCTGTTGGATGCGGATTGCACGAAGAACCCTGGAACCTTGCGGCCGCGGCGCAAATAACGCTGGTACCCGAATGCCGATGCGAAGCACGCAGTTGTCCAGGGGTGGCGGAGTATATTGCGAACATGTTGCCAAATCGACACGGGAGCATCACTCTCCACGTGGGCCCGACGTATGCCTTCGGCCACGAAACGATGACCGAGAGGTGAGTTCAACGCCAGGTAAACAAAGGACAGGACGCCGCTCCCGTGCGACGCTTGGGCGATCGGCGGGTTGACCAGCCAGAGGGCAGCGTTGGAAAGTCGCTCCTGCCGTTGCAAGGCAGACGAGAACGTGAAACGGCGCCGCACGTACACACCGGCCGAGTCACGCTCGTGTCCATAAATCGTTAGGGAAGGTGGGGTGGTGAATTGAACCTCGGCGATCCGAGCCTCGACATGAGCCATGTACCATCGGCCCAGGTGACCCGAGTGATTGCCCAGTCCACCCGTGTGATGACGGTCAGACACGAACAGCAGGCGCGTGCCCTCGAGTCCTCCACAGGCAATGACGTACTTGGCCGCCTGTACCGTCACGCGCATCCCCGTCATGGTGCGAGCCTCGAGATGGTCGACAGATCGCTCTGAGCTGCGACAGACGATTTCAGTAACCGTCAGTCCCTCCACCAGCGAGAGGGTGGTTGATCGACTGATCCGCCGCCGGTACACGCGGCCGAAATTGGTCGGCAGCGACCAGCGTTCCAGCGAGCTGGCCCGAACATCGCCGTCGACGAACCCCGGCACGATCTCGCGCTCGGACAGCCCTTTGATCCGATGCGCATCGAACACTGCGTCCCCGCACACGCACCACTCGCAGGCCCGGGGGAAGTAGGGAGCGAGTTCCTCGTAGCCGACGGGCCACATGGCCTCCGGTGCAACGTCTCGCTGTTCGAAGTCCACTGGATCGAATGGAACACAGCGGCCGCCCCAGATGTTGGAGGCACCTCCGGTTTCGCGCCGAGTCGCGAGCTCCATCGTGACGTGGTGGGGATCATGACCGGCCGTGTCACCGAGACGCTGGGTCCATTGATCAAATCCGGCGCGTCCACTTTCGAGGAGGAGGGTCTGGTGACCCGCGTCGGCCAGGCTGAGCGCTATCGCTATGCCGACTGGCCCTGCTCCAACGACCGCCACGTCGGCAGAGAGCGTGGAGTCGGGGGTGAGCCGCCGGCCGTCGGCAATCGTCATCCAGGGTCCTCGACTCCGGTTGACGCAAACTCCGCCAGCACCAGTCGCTGGAAGGCCGACAGCACTTGATCATGGTTCGAATCGAACTGCGCTGCGATCGCGGCAGCTCGCACTCGATCGGGTTTCGTGGTGCCTTGGAGCACTACGCCTGTCGCATTGGCATGGAGCGCATCCCGCAGGAGGAGCGACGCAACGACCTCCGGGATCGAACAGTCCAGTCCGAGCGTCCGGTACCAGTGGTCGCGTACCTCCTCGGAGGCGCGTACGTGCAGAACGATGAGTTCCAGCGCCGAGGAAAGGACGCCGAACGTGATGCGCGGCCGAGAGTTCGGGACGGGGTGCGCACGGCGGGTGAAGATGTCGTCCCTTACTTGGAGCACCGCGGTCGCGGGTAGCGAAGGTGCAAGTGCACTCACAATGTCTCTCTCGCCGGACACTCCCCAGGCCCGGATCGTTCCTTCTTGGAGACAGTCGTCGAGGAAGCTACGAAGGTCATCGCCAGCGACATCCTTTTCGTCCAGCGGATCGTGAACGAAGAGGATGTCGATGTAATCCGTCTCCAGCTCGGAGAGGCTGTGCTCGAGGCTCTGGCGCGCGGAGGCAGCGTCGAAACAACGCGGCTGTCGGAAGAGGCCCTCACGGCGCTTGACCGCACCCCGGAGCGTGGGGGAGCGCGCAAGCAACGCCCGGGCGGGAGTCTGCACGCGCGACACCCAACCCGGCGGAGAGGCTTCGATCCCGAACTTAGTGGCAATCACCAATCGATCGCGGCGGCCACGCGCAAAACTCCCCACTTCGCGCTCGGCGGCCCCCAGCCCGTACATACGGGCGACGTCGAAGTGGCGGATGCCCGCCTCGTAAGCAGTCGCGAGGATGTCCTGCCGCTTCCGCTTCGATGCCAATTGCATGAGCGAGGCGCAACCCAGACCCAGGCGGGTTGTCGTGACTGAGCCCGGAATGAGGTCAACGGTCTGCATGGGCGTCGCCGCCAAGCGAGAGGTCGGCGTAACCAGCTTGATGCCCGTGAGGTGCAGTCGAGCCGAACTATGCTGACGGAGCCCCGCAAATCTGCCAGGCAGCAAATGCCACCATACCTCAGCTCATCACTTGGGATTAAGAGGGTGGAGCTCTAATGGGTGCCGACGGGAACGATGTCAAGTAGCCGATCGTCGGTCCGGCCCTGGGTGCTCATGCTTCTCGAGAACAATGCGTTTCCGCAGGATGTGCGAGTCCGTCAGGAGGCACGGTCCCTGGCGCGAGCAGGCTACCGCGTGACCGTCATCGCGCCCCGAAGCGCCGGACAGCCCCGCCGTCAATCGATCGAAGAGGTCGAGGTCAGGCGCTTCAGGTTGCGGTCCGGAGCGGATCGGACAACTGGATTCCTATGGGAGTTCGCAGTCGCAACTGGGGCACTTCACTGGCACGCGATCCAACTCCTCGCTCGGGGCGCGGACGTGCTGCACCTCCACAACCCGCCCGACACTCTCTTTCCGGCGGGCCTCGTCGCGCGGCTTCTTCGAAGGAGCGTGGTCTTCGACCACCACGACCTCACGCCTGAACTCGTGGAGAGCCGGACCGACAGCCGCTGGATGAAGCTGATCTCGCTATGGCTGGAGCGCCAGACGTTTCGAATCAGTTCGCTGGTGCTGTCCTCCAACGAGTCCTACGCACAAGTCGCGCGAACCCGAGGCCGCAAGGCGCCAGAGTCCGTCGTGGTCGTCCGCAATGGCCCCATGGAGTCGACGCTCTCGGTTGGTGCCGAGGTCCGAAGCGGCGTCCTGTCGGATCCTCGTCTCGTATACGTCGGTGCCCTCGCGCCGCAGGACAATGTTGGGGACCTGCCTGCCATGCTGGCCTTCCTTCGGGATGCACATGGGATCTCCGACTGCACGCTGACGATTGTGGGTGACGGCCCGTCCCGCGAAACCGTCATGGTGGAAGCTGACCGGTTGGGGGTCGCGGATCAGGTCAGGGTTACCGGCTGGATTGACTCAGATCAGGTTCCGCCCATCATCCGTGGGGCGGATATCTGCGTCGACCCTGCCCATCCGACCTCGCTGAACGACCGCTCCACAATGATCAAAATCGCCGAGTACATAGCCGGCGGACGGCCCGTTGTCGCCTATGACCTGACTGAGACGAGGCGCACGGCTGCGGACGCCGCCTGCCTCGTGGCGCACACGAATCCCCGGAGCTTCGCCGACCGCGTCGCATCTCTTGCGCGGAGTGAGTCGAGCCGGCGAGAGGCGGCGGAGGCTGCGCGCCGGCGGGGCCCGGCGATCACCTGGGAGCACTCGGAGTCCGCACTGTTAGGTGCTTATGCGAGTTTGCTCAGTGCCGCCGGACGACCAGCGCCGTCGCCGTCTACGTAGCACCGGTGCCAGAGCTCGAGTAGGAACATGGAGAACAACCTCTGATCAGCGCCCACCCCTCCCTCGCCCGCGGTGGCCAGCAGACTTCTCACTGCGTCCGGCTGAAAGAGCTCGCGCTGAACCGCGCGAGAATCCAGCAGGACGCCGGCCATTAAGTCGCTGCGGTGTAGCTTCGTCCATGCCCCGAGACCCGCCCGGAAGAAGCCACGTTTCTTCTTGTTGATGATCCTCGCATCGACCAGTCCGGCACTCGCGCGCTTCAGGAGCTCCTTGCGACGCGTTAAGCGGACACGGCGATTGTCCGGAAGCGCGTAACAGAAGCTGACGAGATCGTGGTCAAGGAACGGAACCCGAACCTCCAGCGACGCCGCCATTGACAGCTTGTCGAAGTACAGAAGCATGTTGTCGACTAGTGCCAGGTTCGCATCGAGGTGGAGCACCTCGGTGAGCGGCGAGTGCGCGCGAGCATCGAGGTGCTGAGCAACGGCCTCGACAATCGCGGACTCGCCCCCGGTCTGCAGCACGGCATCACCGAACAGAACGCTTCGCTCCGAACCCTGAACGACGCGACTCATTGCGAGCAGCCGCCGAGTGGGGTCGTGGGTGGAAATGGCTTCGGTCCCCCGTCCGACGGCTGAGCCGGCTGGGAGTGCCTTGCCGAAGCTCGCGATCAGCCGCGGCAAACCCGGAACACGGCGCGCGGCTGATGCTGCCGCGGCAACCTGGTGCTTCCTATACCCCCCGAGAAGCTCGTCCGCACCCTGCCCCGACAGAGCAACCGTCACGTGCTTCCTCGCCAAGCGGCTCACGATCAGAAACCCGAGACCGGAAAGGTCGGCCACCGGTTCTTCCTGGTAGTAGAGGACCTCCTCGAGGAGCTCGTCATGGTCCATAGCATGGGTGAGAAGCTCGTGGTGGTCGGTGCCTAAGCGCTGGGCCACCGCGCGGGCGTCGGCGAGCTCGTTGCTGTCCTCGTCGTCTGCGAAGCCGACCGCGAACGTCCTAACCCGCCCACTTGCCTGTTCGGCCATGAGCGCGGCGATCAGGCTTGAGTCAAGGCCGCCGCTAAGCATGACCCCAAGCGGGACGTCGCTGATCATCTGACCTCGAACCGAGGAGCGGAGGAGGTCCAGTAGACGCTCCTGATCGCCTTCCCAGCTCTCGTCCCCGCGGGCGACCGCACCGTCCCACGGCGTCCAATAGCTCGAGTAGGCGGACTGGCCCGTTCGACCGTCCCAGACGACGCGCGAGGCCGGCAGGAGCTTCTTCACTCCTGCGAAGAGGGTTCTTGGTCCCGGGACATAGCCAAACGCCATGAACAACTCCGCGCCAAGAGGATCAAGCTCCGCGTCAAGCAGTCCCCCCGCGATCAGGCACTTCACCTCCGATCCGAACGCCAAGCCTCGGTTCGTGTGCAGGACATACAGAGGCTTGACACCCATTCGGTCCCGCGCCAAGACGAGCTGCATACGATTCGTATCCCAGATTGCGATTGCGAAGATGCCACGCAAGTGCTGGACGAAATCGGGACCGTGCTCCTCATACAGGTGAACGATTGTCTCTGTGTCTCCGTTAGTGGCGAGGCGGTGACCTGAAGCGGCCAGGGCAGCGCGGAGCTCGCGGAAGTTGTAGATCTCTCCGTTGAAGATCGCGCAGATCGATCGATCCTCATTGAAGATCGGTTGCCCTCCACCGGAGAGGTCAATGATGCTCAGGCGACGCATCCCAAGTGCGACGCCAGGGGCCAGAAAGTGCCCCTCATCATCCGGCCCGCGGTGCCGGATGGCGTCGGTCATCCTCTCGAGCACCTCCTCCGCCAACGGCGGATCGCTTCTCTGGTACTCGACTACTCCGCAGATTCCGCACATCGCCCGGGGTCCGCGTGTTGACTCGTTGCCAAGGCTCTGATGGCCATTCAGGCGCGTGCCGTCTGGGTGGAAGGCGGCGAGGGCGGTCGACCAGTGATTGCCGCGTGGAACGCGGCTCGCACGGTTCGACGGCGGTTCGCCTGTTTCCGCCGGATCGTGGCATAAGCGGCGATCCGCAACGCGTATCGGAATACAAGGGCTAGCCGATATGCGATTTGGCCCGCCTGCGAGAAGTGCTTACGGGCGAACTGAAGGCGCGAATACGTCAGCTGGGCTTCGAGCCACGGATTCTCCTTTGCGTCGCTCTCATAGTGACGAATGGTCATGTCCGGAACGTAGAGAACGCTCCAGCCCGCCTGGCCCAGCCGCCAGCAGAGGTCGGTCTCCTCGGAGAAGAGGAAGAACCGCTCGTCGAACCAGTCGATCTGATCCAGGGCCTCGCGACGAGCCAGCATGAACGAACCGGAGACCCAATCGCAGATAGTTTCCCTCCGGTATCTGTCGTATTCGAATACGCGCTCTCCGAGGAATCTCCTGGCAACGGGGACTCCACCGACGCCCACCGCCTCCGCAAGGTTGTGAGAAATCGAGGGAAACCGCCGGATCGTGGGCGCCACTGAGCCGTCTGCGTGCAGCTGGCGCACCCCGAGCAACCCGACATGCTCATGACGGGCGAGCACCGCGACCAAGTGACTGAACTCACCAGCTAGGACCTCGGTGTCGGGATTCAGAAACAGCACGAAGGGGGCGTCTACGGTTCCTCGCGCCCAGTTGTTCGCGTGCCCGAAGCCCCGGTTTGGGCAGCGGAGACTGCGGACGCCGGGGAGTTCCCTCTCTGCATACTCCGCCGCCCCATCTGAACCGTTGTCAACGACGACCGTATCGACCGCGAGCGTGCCTAAGTGCGAGGCGACGCTGGTCAACGCCGCCTTGAGCCACCGTTTGCTGTTGTGCGAAACGATGACCACGCACAGGTCGTGTCCATCAGCGGGCACTCGCGCGACCGATCCCGAGAATCCGCCGAACGCGCCGCCGATGCTCCAGTCGCACCAGACGCTTGAATTCCTCGTCTTCGACTCGCGGGGCGCGCCGGATCAGGCAACTGAGGTAACCCCAAAGGTAGGCACAGCCCGAAATCACGTACGGGTCGCTCGTCACCCCGATCTTCACGGCGCGAGCCATGACCCACAGGAGCGAATATCGCGCCGTGTACGCGAACTGGCCGTTTCGGACGCGACCACGCACCCTCCCGTCGGCCGTGCCGCTGCGTCGGTAATGCCGTGCCTCGAGTGTGCGGTCGCGCACCGTCTGGAACCCGCGCAGGCGCGCGTAGGCTTCGTCGATCATGTCCCAAGCAGGACGTTCTTGGATCCCGCCGATCGCCTCAAAGCACTCGCGCGTGTACAGCTTCAAAGCTCCGTTCACGTGGTAGTCGGGCGGGCTGGTCTGCTTCAACACGCCCCGCTTCGTGAGTTCGACGATCGATCCCCCCGAGATCCCTATGCCGGGCTCGACTCGCATCCGTCCGAGTACGCGCTCGAAGTAGTCGGGCGGGAGCTCAATGTCTCCATCGAGCTTGCCGATGTGCGTGAAAGCCCGCCAGTTCGTGGTTCTCAGTGCATGGTTGAACGCCCTCGCCTCGAGCGCCAAGGCAAGCCGATCGCGTCCTTTGCCCGCCGCCTGCGGCACCTCCAGCACCGATAGGAAAGGGATCTCGGTCTCCCGAGCCCGCAGGATCTCGAGAGTCCCATCCTTCGAGCAATCATCCGCGACCAGCCACAGGTCAGGGGGCCTGGTCTGCCGCGCTACCGCCTCAACCACCCGGGTGATATGGCTCGCTTCGTTCCGAACCGGCGAAATCACCAGCAAGCGCTCCGCCAGCCCCCTGCGAGTATCGGGGACCGATTGGCCCTGACTCTTAGGCACGATCCCTCCGGCCGGCCGGACCGGACCGCTACCCACGGATGTCCGATGTGGATCGAAACGCCAAGGGTCCGAGTGAAGACCGTGAATGAGGCTGCTCTTGCGAACTTGAGTTGCGAGCGCGAGGACGAAGAAGAACACATAGGGGACCTGTTCGAACGACATGATGTCGAAGAGCCCGCTGGCAACCAGAAAGGCCGAAATGGCACCGATGAATGCAAGCGCCGGGCCAGCGCGGGCACGATCTGGAGACCGCGCGGCGGAATGCAAGCTCACGGCTGCCACGAGACCGATGGTGAAGTAGGCGACGACCCCCAGCACCCCGGATTCGATCAGTAGCAGCAAGTACTGGTTGTCAAGAAAGCGATGGCGTCTCGGCACAGCCCTCGTCATGTAGTCGTTCGGGTCGTACGTTCCGTAGCCCCGCCCCAGGACCGGATGGCTGAGAACATCCGGTGTCACGGCGGTGTAGTCCGAGGTGCGGCCGAGCGTCGAGACATTCGACTCACTCCCGAGATTGCCACGCCCGGCGATCTCGTCGCTGATCTTCGAGACAGCCCCGGGGGCAATCACGAACACCAAGGCCGACAACAGCGCGACGATCGGAAGCAGTCTGGCCATTTGGCGCGGCCGATACAGGACCAGCGGGAGAAGCGCTGCGACTGGCGCGACAATCGCCGTCTTCCTGAGCGTCGAAACGGCACCGGCAAAGAGAAGGCCAAAGGCAATCGCATAGAACACACGCTTCCATCGACCACGCGCGTCGAGCAGTCCGACGACTGCGATAGGGATCGTCATCGCAAGGATCGTCGCGTCCGCGAGACCATGCTGTGTAGGGCCGGTGACGCTGGGACGACTGGTTCCCTGATCCGTTACCTCGGGATCAATATGGATGCCCGGCAGGAGATCGTGCGCGAGCCGATAGAAGAGATTCGTCCCGGACCGATACTCGATCACGGTCCCGAGAGCGGTGATGCAGGCGAGGCAGAGGATGAGGACCGCGAAGCGTGGAATCTCGCCCTTGCGGACGGTGGTCGCCACCACTACGAAGAACAGGACGTAGGCGCAGAGCAGCGACAAGTGCTTGAGCGCCAGCGACATCTCCTCGGCGCGGGCGATCGCCGGCACATTCACCACCACGCTGCCAACCGCGATCAGGACGAAGACCATGACGGCCGAGTTGGCCGGTGCCCGTCGCCAGCCTGGCCCGTACTGTCCGGCACCGCCGACTAAGAAGAGCCACACCAGGAAGATGGCGCCCAGCGCAAAGCGATCCAGCTTTGGGTCGATCGGCAGACCGACTGCCACCGGCACCGTCGTGGCTCCGATCGGCACAAGCCACACCATGACCAGAAACGCGGCGATCATCCACGGCAAGATCCGCGTGGTGCGTGGCCAATCCCCTCCCGGCCCTTCCTCCACTCGCGGATGGAAGCCGTGCTGGTCGGCGGCCGGCGAACCGGCACGAGGATCGCCGGTTTGAGGCCCGGCGGTAACCAAATCTTCCCTTGGTTCCCTATCCGTGGCGAACCGATTCGCGGTTCTTGCTCTCCGACTTCACCTTGCGAGTCGACCCGCGGGTTAGGGCATCGTCCGAATCGGGCCCCTGTTCGGACTCAGGCATCCAATCCAAATCGCTGTCCCTGGCCTGTCGAACCTCGCTAGCGATTCGCGGGATGAACAGGATGAGCAGGCAGCCACCGACAAACACGCCGAACAGCACGATCAGAGAAACACTCAGATTTGCGCCCGACGCCACCTTCCCGGCCTGTGGCGCGCCGAGCTGAATCAGTCTGGCTCGGGCATCCGGAGAGACTTGGAGCTGAGTCTGTAATCCGTCGACATATGAGCTGAGCGAATCAACGGAGGCTTGAGCGAGTGTAGATGCCTCTTGTGCAGTGGGAGCCTGAGTGTAAACGTTGATGATGGGATATCCTGAATTAACGGTGAAATAGACCAAGTTCGAAGAGGTCTCACTGGTGATTTCGGCGGAGCGTTGGACTTGGCGAGGCTGGTTACTCTCGGCCGTAGGTCCCTGAGCACCCGTTTGTCCGTCCACGGAGATTTCCTTCCAGGGAATGCCTGTTCGGCTGCTGATCATCTGCCGTACGGGCTGCGCCTTCAGGAGCTGCGCGTAGAGCGCGGCTCGCTGCGAAAGGGCGTCGACGGAGGCCGCGGGCGGCGTAATCGTCGCGTCCTTTGAGTCCACCAGGATGCCGACGGTAGCCGCCCCACTCGCCAGCGATTTAGACTTAACCTCAAACGGAGAGAAGCTGAGGCGCAACGTTACGCTCAAAGCAGCGACGATCGCCACCACTGAAACCAGCAACAGCCAAAGCTTGTGTCGCAAGAGATGGTGGATTGCGAGCGCGAGATCCATTGTTCTTTACCAGAGCGGTCGGGAATGGCTCCACGTCTCCCGATCTCAACCCCAGAAAGGCACCAGTGGCTACCGTACGACCCTAACACGGTCAGCCGCGAAAAAAGTATATTGAGGTGGAATCGATTGCGCCCGGGGGCGCCCGCGTGGAGGATCCGGGGGAGGTCCAGATCCGGCCCGTCGAGAACGCTACCGGAGCGAGGTTGATGAGCCGAGAGGCAGAGCTGACCGATCAGGAGGATGCGCCAACCAGCTCCCTGCCTCGGGACGAGCTCCGTGAAGCCGCCCTGACCGGGGCGCGATGGGTAGTAGGAGCTCGTGCCGCAGGTGAGCTTGCTGCGCTGATCTCGAGCATCGTACTAGCCCATCTGGTAGCGCCCGCCGAGTTTGGGCATGCAGCGGTTGCTTTGGTGCTTCCAGTCCTCGGCGTGGTGATGAGCTTCGAGGGGTTCGGTGCGGTCCTCGTACAGAGTTCTAGGTTCGACTCGGATGAGGCAGAGACGGCGGAGTTCCTCAGCATGGCGTTCGGTCTGGTGGCCACGGTCATCATTCTCGCCACAGCGCCAGTCTGGGCGAAACCGCTCTTTGGCTCGGACACTTCGGACCTGATACAGCTCGCGTCGCCCGCGTTCGTGCTCGCGAGCATCGGGGTCGTATCGCGCGCTCGCCTTCAACGCCGCCTCGATTTTCAGCGCATCAGCATCTTCGAAGTGGTCGCGGCCATGTGTGGGTACGTCGTGTCCGTGACAGCAGCGATCGGCGGCCTTGGAGCCGAAGCGCTTATAGCAGGCGCCCTCACCTTGGTCGGGGCTGAGGCGATCCTCATGTGCTGGGCGGAGCATCCAGCGCGACCCCGGCTGCACGGGCCGTGTATCCGCCGCATTGCCTCATTCGGGATTTCCGCTTCCTTTGCCTCACTCTCCTGGATCGCGCGGCGAAACATCGACTACATCATCCTCTCGGCACGATTGCCCGCCGCCCAAGTGGGGTACTACTGGCGCGCATTCCTGCTGGGAGCCGAATATCAGGACAAGATCGGGGGCGTGACCTCACGACTCGCCTTCCCCCTGTTCTCGAGAAGCCGGAGCGCGGAGGACGTCAGGCTACTGCGCTCGAGGCTCGTGCGGGTCAACGTGTCGGTGGTCTTCCCTCTCCTGGCCACCCTCATCGTCACCGCCCCGACGCTTGTGCCGTGGCTCTATGGGCAGCGTTGGGAAGCGGCAGTCGTGCCGGCCCAGATCCTCGCGGTCGGGGGTATGAGCCTGGCAGTGATGTCCGGAACCGAGATGTTGATACTGGCTATGGGGCGGCCGCGGATACTGCTTGCCCTGAACCTATCGTTCTTGATCGCAACCGGGTTGGCGGTCCTCGTCGCCAGTTCGCATGGCTTGTCCACGGTGTGTATCGCCGTCGCGGGAGTCCAAATCGTGATGGTCGCCGTGGCTCAACTGGGAATCTTGTCCCGGCTGACGGCAGTTCGTGCCGCTGATCTCCTTTCGGACGTCCTCCCGGCTGCCGCGGCGAGCCTCGTGGCGCTCGCTGCAGGGGCTATCACTGCGCACGTTGTCAGCATCCCCCACTCGCCCTTCGCCGAGGTCGCGATCGTCTCCATCGTCAGTCTTGCGGTCTATCTGGTCGTGTTCCGCGCGCTCTTCGGTTCGGCGTGGTCCGAGATCAGTCGAACGGCTCGTCGCGTGGCGCGACGAACGACCGGCTAAGGCTGAATCCACCGCTCGACCGACGTTAGGCGGCGCGGAGAGAGCCGAAGCGCGGCCCCGATGGCGATCGCGTTAAGTGCGTCAGCGTTTGATCGCTCCGAGGCTTGCCGGGCGGCGTTCAGGCGGCGGCGGGCGGGCTCGGATGCGCGTCAGCGCCTCGACGAGGTCGCACTGCTCGGGCCGGCGCACGGGCAGGTGCAGGGTCGAGGCTGAGTCACTGCACCCAGGTCGTACATGCGTTCGTGCGAATCCGGTTGGTTCGGCGATCTGCCGACTCAGATGGATTCCCACTCAAGACCATCGAGCGCGTGCCGATGGGGAATAGGTGAAGCCGGCTCTCCGAATCCCGCTCTGCGTCCTCTTTCTTGCTGGCTCGCTCGTCTGGACCGTCGCGGCCTCTGACCAATCACAGGCACAGGCGACACCCGCATCCGGAAATGGCATCGTCTCCCGCGAGTTTCGCCCCATCTCGGTTCACCGCAGCGTGATTGTGTTCAGGCTTGCCGGCATCGATCCGACCGCCGTTCAGGGTGCATATATCGCCTATCAGGGGTTCCGGCAATCCGTCCCGACACGCTGCGTGCAGCCCGCGCTTGCCAGAGGAGGGTCGATCGTCAGGTTGGACCGCAGCGGCGGTTTCGAGCTGAGGCCCGCTTGCCACCAGCGAACTGCACGGAGGAAAGGTCTTGGAGCGAGGTACCTGCGCCACCCATGGCAGGCTCGAATCGGCATCAGGTATCGAGCCCCTTCGGCCCCGGGCAAATCGAGCCGGCAACCGGCCGAGCCACAGGCGCCCGCCGCCCCCCTTCCACTTCAACCTTCTGATCCCGCGACGCCCTCGCGCGACCCTGACTTCTTCGTGGGACCGGCGGGCTCGGACCAGAATCCCGGAACCGAGCAGCAGCCGTTTCGAACGCTTGACAAGGCCTACACGGCGGCCTCCCCGGGTGATGTCGTAGAGGTAGAGGGTGGAACCTATCTGGGATACCAAGCCCTCGACCACGACCCTGCAAAGGACTCCCGGACCGACCGCGTGACCTTCGTAGCAGACGCTCCGGTCCACTTCGATGCGCAGGGAGACGTGTCTCAGCGGCTAGACGTCTTCGGCGACCACGTCGCCTTCGAAGGGGCCTTTCAATTCGATTATGTGCGAGTGACTCCCCGACTGTGGGCATCGAACGACGGCGCTGACGACATCGAATTCAAGGGGACCTGGATACACGTGCTACAGGATCTGGGTCGGACACATGGTCTCTACCTCTACAACAACCAGCTCGGGCCAAACAACATCTTCGGATATACCGGGGGGGCTAAGACAAGTGCCACCGGGTCCGACGACATTCTCGACTTCTATTGGGGGGGAACTCCATTCTGGGATCCCGACCAGGTGAACACGGACATCGAGGTCGTGGGCAACCACTTCGATGGGGCATACCATTCGTGGGATGGCTCTCATTCCGACTGCATTCAGTTCACGCTCGCGTCGAATGTCCTGATCGCCCGGAACACGTTCAGCCATTGCTATGACGAGACGATCATGGCAAAGAATGACCAGGGGGCCCTGGCAAGGATCACGATCGAAAACAACTTCCTTGGTCGTCCCGTGTCGCAGACGGATCCGTACACCATCCAGGCATCGCCCTGCCAGGACTGCACGATCCGGTTTAACTCTACGCCGCCCGACGCCTACTTGATCTTCAAGGTGCAATCGGCGTCCACCGCGACAGCGGAGTCGATCTACGGGAATCTCACTAGGGTCGACGCTACTCAGTGCTCGGCTACGCAAGGCGACGGCTGGAAGTGGGACGGCAACCTGTTCATCAGCCCGTCGGAGACGTGTGGCGCCAACGCTGCAACAGTCGCCACGCCGATGTACGTGAACGCAGCCGCCGGAGACTTGAGGCTGCAGCCTGGGTCGAGTGCCGTCGGGGCCTACCGCGGCAGCGCGCCGGCACCGCTGGAGGACATTGACGGCACAGCCAGGCCTCAGGACCATCCGGATGTCGGAGCCTACGAGATGCCAGGCGGCTGAGTTCCGGGTACCCACTGAACCACCGCGAGCAGCACAGGAAGCAGTCGAACAACTCGAAGAAGCACTGGCCCCGAGTGCATAGAGGACACGAGCGGCCCGCCACCCAGGCAGGCCGTTCGCGTTAAGCGGGAGAGTCAGTCGCCTTGAACAGCACGGGCGCCGCCCCGGGCGGGGTGGTGGAGTGAGCGAACCACGTGCTCGAGCTCTTCCGCCGTCAGATGCTCGAACATCGGCAGTGACAGCTCTGTTTCGCTCCATGCCCGAGAGTTGGGAAAACCGTCGTCGCCCTCGCCGAACGGCGGCTGGCAGGGGACGGTGGGGAAATAGTGCATACCCGTCTGCACGCCGTTCCGGGCGAGGGATGCGGCCATCTCGTCCCGTTCGGTCAGGCGGATTGGCAGCAGGTGGTAGACGCAGGGACTTTCGTCACGCTCTGTCAGCAGTTCCACCGTCCCCGAGAGTGCGGCCCGGTAAGCGGCTGCATGCTCACGACGCTTGGCGTTCCACGAATCGAGGTGCGGCAGCTTCACTCGCAGAAACGCTGCCTGCAAGCCATCGAGCCGCTCGTTGTATCCCGCGAGTTCATGTTGGCCCTTGTGCACCTGTCCGAGGTCCCGAAGAGCACGCGCGCGGTGGGCGATCTCGTCATCATCGGTGCACACGGCGCCGCCGTCGCCGAGCGCGCCGAGATTCTTGCTCGGGTAGAAGCTGAAGGTGCCTGCGGTCCCAAGCGAGCCCACTCGTCTGCCGCGGTAGGTGGCTCCGTGCGCCTGAGCCGCGTCCTCGAGGATCGCCAGGCCATGCTGATCCGCCAGCGCGGAGATGGCGTCCATGTCGCAGGACTGCCCGTAGAGGTGAACCGGGAGGACCGCCGCGGTTTGCGGAGTGAGCACGGAGGCCGCTGCGTCGGCAGACATGAGGCCGGTCTCCTCCTCGACGTCGCAGAACACCGGCGTGGCACCGGCGTGGAGCACGCCGAGCGCCGACGCGATGAAGGTGTGGGCGGGGACGATCACCTCGTCTCCGGGTCCGATTCCCATCGCTTGCAGCGCGATGATGAGGGCCGCCGTGCCGGATCCCACTCCCACGCAGTGGCGCACACCGCAGCAGGCGGCGAACTCCTGCTCGAACCGCGCCACCTCCTCGCCGAGGACGAACGCGCTAGCGTCGACCACTCGCTCGAACGCCGCTCTGAGTTCCTCGCTCAGGGGCGCGTGTTGGCGACCGAGTGCGACGAAAGGAACCTTCACCTGGCCCATCGGGGCGGGGAGCCTAGAGCACTCGTCAAGAGATCCGGAGTGACTGAGGGTCGCCACTTCAGCGAGCTCCAGCTCAAATCGCAGTTCTCCGTGAACTCCGAATAGACGCCGCTCACGTCCTTCGACGCGGAGACCAAGCCGTTGTTCCACACCCAGGGGATCGCGCAGGCATTGGCGGAACATCGTCCCGACAGGGAATGTCAATAGGTCAGGCGCCTGTCGATTGCTCCGCACGCACGCGGCCCCTGGCGGCGGGATCGGTGAGGGTGGCCGCCTTGTTGAGCGCGGCGTTGAGGCTGGGGTCATCCAACTTGGGCGGGTGCACGCTCGACCGGTGTTTAACGGGAAGGCCCTGGCTGTCGAAGAAGTCCTACGCCCAGTTGCGGGACGGGCAGATCGCAACAGAGGCCTTTGGCACTCCGACGAAGTGCTTGCGCTGCGCCTGCTCCAGGATGAGCTCGGGCACTCGCCTCGAGCAGTTTGGTTCGCACCCATTCCGGGACGCTTCCGATGGTGTTCCCTGCCTTTCGCTAACGCATTCAGCCAGCGTAACCCTCGGCTTTGCTGCGTCTTGCTGCATTAGTGAACATCTGTTATGGTTATGACGTGTGGAGGCTCGCTCAGCTTGCGGGTCTGCTGTCGTCCCAGTGGCTCGGAACACAACCCCACTGGCCCTCTTGGATGCGCGGTTCGGGCGGCCAAGTGCCGTGCGCGGCCCGCGGCCCGCGGCGGTCGCACGCTGACAC
The DNA here is from genome assembly GCA_963848495.1 of uncultured Thermoleophilaceae bacterium. Lineage (GTDB taxonomy): Bacteria > Actinomycetota > Thermoleophilia > Solirubrobacterales > Thermoleophilaceae > JAICJR01. The sequence goes on along the minus strand of CAWKDV010000004.1, from coordinate 1,410,959 downwards.
TGCGGCGCGACCGCTCTCCACTCACTCCCTGCTGCGCTGGAATGCGGACCGTCACCCGCCAGCGCGTCAGCCGGGGCGCCCTTCACAGGATCCGTTGAAACAAACCACTGTTGGATCCGCAGAAATTACCGTTGCTGCAAGTACCGCAGATGGGGTAGGTTTCAAGCGTATTCGCGCCCAAGCCGGCTCGGACGCGCGCAGGAACTGAAAAAGGGCTTGCAAATTCCCCGGGAAGGGGGATCAGTTGTCATCCGGTCGGTTTGACAGAGCTACCTACGGCGACGCCGTTCACCCAGTCCGTGCCGCGGTTGTCGGGCTCGGCTACTGGGGACCCAACCTGCTGCGCGTGCTCTATGAGCAGCCCGACGTCGACGTCCGCTACGTCTGCGACCTCGACCCCGAGCGGCTGGCACGTACCACCGGTCGATATCCCTCCGTTCAAGGAACCTCCAGCTATCAGGACCTGCTCGACGATCCTGAGCTCGACGCGGTCCTGCTGGCCACGCCGGTCCACACGCACTTCGAGCTAGCTCGAAGCGCGCTCGAAGCCGGGAAGCACACATTCGTAGAGAAGCCGATCGCCTCCTCGAGCGAGGAGGCCGACGAGCTGGTGCGGCTGGCAGAGGAGGGCGGCCTAAGCGTGATGTGCGGCCACACTTTCCTCTACAGCCCGGCTGTGCGGGCCGTGAAGGACCTGATCGACGCCGGCGAGCTTGGCGACATCTACTTCGTCTCGAGCAGCCGCGTGAACCTCGGCCTGCACCAGCGGGACGCGAGCGTGATCTGGGATCTGGCCCCGCATGACTACTCGATACTTCTTCACTGGCTCGGTGAGGCGCCGGACTGGGTCAGCGCCGTGGGACGTGCCTCCGTGGTGACCGGGATAACGGACGTCGCGTTCATCGATCTCTCCTTCCCCTCCGGTGTGCTGGCCCATGTGGAGCTGAGCTGGCTGGCGCCGAGCAAGCTGCGACGGACCGTCGTGGTCGGAAGCAAGAAGATGGTGGTGTACGACGACACGAGCGTGGAGCCAGTGCGCGTGTTCGACTCCGGGGTGACCTACCGGGATCCGGAGACCTTCGGGGAGTTTCACCTCTCTTATCGCACCGGGGACATCGTTAGTCCCCACCTCGACAACTCGGAGCCGCTCGCCCTCGAGGTGGCTGACTTCGTGGCGAGCATCCGCTCCGGCGAGCCGCCAACGTCCACCCCGGAGCTGGCCCGGGACGTGGTTGCGATGATCGAATCGACTGAGGCGTCGCTGCTGTCCTTCCGCGCGGGTGGCAGACCCACGGTCTTGCATACGGCGACGGTGCCATCGTGAGCGCCACTCCGCTCCGTGCAGGGGTGCCCGCCCCGGCGTCCGTCGGTGCGGTTCGCGAGGCTACCCGGCTGACCGTCGGGGCAGCGGGCGTCCTGGCGAGCTCCCATCCCCAGCGCGATTACTGGCGCCGCAGGCTGCTCGCCGGCGCCGACGTGATCGCGCTGCTGGTCTCCTTCGAACTGTCCGCTCGCTTCGTCCCGCACGGGGAAAACGCCGGCCGGGCGCTCCCGTGGGCGCTCCTGATCGTGCCCGTATGGATGCTGCTCCTGAAGCTCTACGGACTCTACGACCGCGATCTCAAACGGATCAGCCACTCCACCGTGGACGACATCCCGTGGCTCTTCCACGCACTGATCACGGCCACGCTGGTCTCCTGGGTCTACTTCAGGTTCTCGCCCGCCGGCAAGCCGGATCTCGAGGAAGTGGTGATCTTCTTCGCGCTCGCGTTCGTGGCGATGCTGGGCGCTCGCTCGGGTGTGCGGCGGATCTCTCGCCGCGTGCTGGGTCCCGAGCGGGTTCTCCTGATTGGCGACGACGGGCTCGCGGGCACCCTGATCCGGAAGATGCGAGCCCATCCGGAATACGGGCTCGAGGCAGTGGGGGTGATGGGCGGGGGAACTGCCCGGTCGACCGCGGGCGGCCTGCCGATGATGGGGGGCCTCGATCAGCTCGAGGCGGTGGTGCGGGGCCACGCCGTGAACCGTGTGCTGATCTCGGCCGGGTTCGCCGAGCGAGGGGCGGACCAGATCGATCTTCTGCGCCGCTCGCGCGATCTCGGCCTGAAGGTGAGCCTGCTGCCGAGCCTCTTCGACGCCATGGGTCCCTCGGTGGAGGTGGACGAGCTCGAGGGCGTGACGGTGCTCGGACTGAATCCGCCCGTGCTCTCCAGATCCTCGCGCTTCATCAAGCGCTCGATGGACGTGCTCGGCGCCTCCGTTCTTCTCGCCCTGATCGCTCCCTTCCTGCTCATCGTTGCCCTCCTCGTTCGGCTGAGCTCGCCCGGTCCGGCGCTGTTCAGTCAGCGTCGGATCGGGCGGCACGGCCGTTGCTTCAGCGTCCTGAAGTTCCGCACCATGTACTTGGGCGCCGAGGAGCGGGTGGAGGAGTTCCGGGCGTTCAGCAAGGACCCACACTGGCTGCACCTGGAGCACGATCCGCGGATCACCCCGGTGGGCCGCTTCCTGCGCCGCACGAGCATCGACGAGCTGCCACAGCTGTGGAACGTCCTCAAGGGCGAAATGAGTCTGGTGGGGCCGCGGCCGCTGCCCGAATCGGAAGACGAGCGCGTTGACGGCTGGGGGCGCCGGCGCCTGGAGCTCACCCCGGGCATCACGGGACTCTGGCAGGTGCTCGGCCGGACGAACATCCCGTTTGAGGAGATGGTGAAGCTGGATTACCTGTATGTCGCCAACTGGTCGGAGTGGGGGGACATCAGGCTGATCCTCCGCACCCTGCCGGCGATCCTCTCGCGCCGCGGCGCCAACTGACGCGATCCAGGTCCGCCGTGCGAGTTTGGGTCGAATCCTCCATCTCGCCGCTCTGTCCGCGCCCATGGGGTCGAACGCGCTTCTAGGCTAGTTACTTGCGGCAGCTGGTCGCCACCGCCGTCTTCGAGCGGCAGCCCTCGAGCGTGAGAGCGGCCTGCGTGAAGGCGCTGAAGGCGGGCTTCTTCACCAGTCGGCCGTTTGGATCCATGTGGATCAGCCCGGCGTAGTCGAACGGGGCGTCGGTGGCCGAGTCGAGGCTGATCCACGTGTACCAGTAGGCGCGCTGCACGTTCAGCCGCCTGTACTCCCTGCCGAGCGTGGCCAGCACGCCCTTGACCTTCGCCGCCTGGCCGGCCTGGGTGACCTCGAAGCCGTAGTGGAGCGTGGTTTTGCCCTTGGCCGAGGGCCAGCTCGTCTCGGTGATGAAGATGGGCTTGGCGTGGTCGTGGTACTTGGCCATCACCCGCCGGTCCTCCACGAGGATGCGGGGGATGTTCGCCACGGGCAGGCTGAACGGGTGCACGGCGGCGACGTCGAAGTAGCGGCGCGCGCCGGCCTTATATAGACGCGCCAGGGAGACCCAGCTGCGGCTGGGGAAGCCGGCCAGCACCGTGCGGGCGCCCCTGTCGACGGATCTGAGCGATGCGCGCGAGGCTTTCAGCAGCGCCGTGTAGTCGGCCACCCAGGGCTGGTCCGACCAGTACCTGGCGGCGTCGGGCTCGTTCCAGATCTGCCAGTCGCGGATCGGCACCTTGTGGATGCCCGGGTTGTCCTTCCAGAAGCTGCCCTTGGGGCCGTAGCGGCCGGCCAGCGCGGCCAGGAAGTTGGCGTATGGGGCGGTGCCGAGCGGCGGCGAGGCCGGGTTGCCCGGGTGACGCGAGGCCCAGGCGGGCGCCTGCTGCACGTTCGGCAGGACGCTGATGCCGTGGCGCGCGGCGGCGGCCACGATCGCGTCGCTCGAGGAGAAGTCGGTGGGGATGCCGCCGATGTCCTGGAAGCGCGGCGCGTCGGACGGCGCGATGAAGATGAAGCTCGAGACCGGCTGCTCCTCGCTCCAGTAGAAGGCGACGCGGATCGACTCCACGCCGCTGCGGGCCATCGCGCCCATCTGGGCGTCGAGGTTCACCGACGCGCCCAGCAGCGGGCCATCGACGTTCATGCCGACGAAGCCCTGCGGGACGCGGGCGGCGGCGGCCGCAGGCAGGGCGAGCGCCAGGGCCAGGAAGGTGAGGAGAGTCAGCTTGCGCACGGAAGTGGGGCGGTTCCACCCTATAACGCCGCTCGGGCCACTTAGGAGCGGTTAGCGGCGAATGCAGCCCTGGGACTTCAGGATCCTGCGATCCGCTGCCCGTGCTCGCAAGTACCTGCGAAAGACGCCCGGCCGGCGCCGACGCAGCCAACGCGAAACTCTGCCCACACGTTCACGATTCCCCAGCGATCAAGGAGAGTTGCGTAACAGATGTTATGTTGGCGCGTTAGCCAGATGCAAGGCCGCTCAATGCGGCGTCCGTCTCCTCGGCCGTGCGTGCCCAGCTGAACGGTGCGGCGCGGGCGAGTGAGGCGGCCGCCAGACGTCGGCGCAGCTCCCCGTCGGTGGCGATCCTCAGTAGCGCGTCCGCGAAGCCGCTCGCGTCGTGCGGATCCACCAGCAGGGCGGCGTCGCCGCAGGTCTCGGGCAGCGCCGCGGCGTTGGACGCCACCACCGGCACGCCGCAGGCCATCGCCTCGAGGCAGGGCAGGCCGAAGCCCTCGTAGAGCGAGGGCAGCACGAGCGCCAGCGCGCCGGCATAGAGGCCGGGGAGCCGGTCTTCGCTCACGTAGCCGAGCTCGCGCAGGCCGGCCGCCTCCTCCTCGCGCATGTAGCCGCGGCCGGAGCCTGCGCGAACGATGTCGATGCCCTGCTCGCGCAGGCGGGCGGCCGCCTCTCCGAGCACGCCCAGGTTCTTGCGCGCTATGCGCGTGCCCACCGCGAGCACGTACGGGCGCTCGGACGGCTTGGCGGGCTTCGCCGCGGGCGTGAAACGCTCGTCCACGCCATTCGGCACGACGGCGATCCGCTCGGGCCTCACGCCGAGCACCTCGATCAGCTCGCCCTTCGAGAACTCGCTCACGGTGATCACGAGGCGCGCGCGGCGGGCGATCGCCGGCAGCAGCGCCCGCTGGTAGCGCACGTAGGCGGGGCGGTACCACTCGGGGTGGCGCAGGGCGGCCACGTCGTGGATCACCACCGCGTTGCGGCGGCTGGCCAGCGGCGCCAGGTTGGCGGGCGAGTAGATCAGCTCGGCGCCCCGTGCCAGCAGCGGCAGCGCGGCCTGCTCCCAGGCGTGGCCGGCGCGATGGGCCAGCGCCTCCGGCGGGCGGATCACGCGGTAGCGCTCGGGCCGCAGCCGCGGCAGGCGCTCCACCATCTCGCGGGACAGGCGCTCGACCCCGCCGATCTCGCGCCGCACCGCCGCCCGCGCGTTGATGGCGACGGTCATCGGCTCCGGCGCGCGCGGCGCAGGGCGCGCAGCTGCTCGCGCTCGCGGGTCGTGTCGCGGCGGGCGAGCGACTTGAGCGCGATCCGGTCGGCGAACGTCGCGGCCTGGAGCAGGTCGTCCAGCGCCTCCCGGGTGCGGCCGCGGCGCTCGCGCACCACGGAGCGCCGCTGCTCGGCGAGCAGCTCGAACGGCTCGCCGCCGAACGCGCGCGCCGAGCTGCGGGCGCGGTGGTGGAGCACGCGGGCGTCGGGCCGGAACCAGGTCTCGACCCCCACGTCGGCTGCGCGCAGCCCCAGCTCGAGGTCCTCGCCGTACAGGAAGATGCGCTCGTCGAACGGGCCGAGGCGGCGCAGCGTCTCTGTGCGGGCCACCAGGCAGGCCCCCACCGCCCAGCCCACCTGGCGCGGCTCGTCGCTCGTCCAGGGGCAGGCGGCGCGCTGCAGCGGCCGGGGCATGGCGACCGGCGGCACCAGCGCGATCGCCAGCGCGGCGGCGCCGCCGGGCTCGGCCTGGGCCGCATCCTGGCGCGAGCCGTCCGGCAGCAGCATGAGCGGCGCGAGCAGCCGGTCGGGCCCGCCGCGGCCGAAGGTGAGCTCGCGCGCCAGGCGCGCGAGCGAGCCGTCGAGCAGCTCCACGTCCGGGTTGACGAGCACGGTGACGGGCTCCCGCACCGCCGCGACGCCGGCGTTCGACGCGCGCCCGTAGCCCGCGTTCTCGCCCAGCTCGATCATCTCGGCGCCGTGCGTCCGGGCGATCTCCACGCTGCGGTCGCCCGAGCCCGAGTCGACCACGATGACGTGCGCGCCCGGCAGGTGGGCGCCGGCGGAGCGCAGCAGCGCAGGAAGCTCGAGCTCGGAGTCGTGGCTCACCGTCACGAGAGCGATGCCCTCGCCGTCCGCAGCCGGTCCGGCCGGCACGAGCTCGCGGTAGCGCTCGCGCGAGCGGCGCAGGTCGAACAGCCGCTCGGCACGGGCGCGGCCCGCCGCCCCGAGCTCCTCCGCCCGCTCGAGCGACTCCACGAGCGCGCGCGCCGCCGCCGCCGCGTCGCCCGGCGGGTAGAGCCGCCCGCAGCTCGGGTCCACGATCTCGAGCGGCCCGCAGGAGGCGGGCGCCACCACGGGGCGGCCGGCAGCCAGCGCCTCGGCCATCACGCGCCCGAACGGCTCGCGCTCGGCGCAGTGGAGCAGCGCGGCGCAGCGCCGCAGCGCCGCCGGCACGTTGCCGAGCGGGCCCGCCAGCTCCACCCGGCCGCGCAGGTCCGGCTGCTCCGCCCGCCGCCGCAGCAGCCCGAGCAGTCGCTCGCCGGCCGCCCCGATCGGCGCGCCGGCCACGCGCACCCGCAGCTCCGGCCGCTCGCGCGCGGCGAGCGCGATCACGTCGAGCGCGAAGTCGGGCCGCTTCCAGCCGACGATCGCCCCGAGCACCAGCACCTCGTTCGCGTCCTCGGGCGGTCCGGCGGGCGCGAAGCGCTCGAGGTCCACGCCGGGATGGATCACCTGTACGTCCGCCAGGCCAAGGTCGCGCGCGATGCAGTGCGACAGCGCCACCACCGTATCGGCGCGCCCGGCCGCGGCACGCACCGCCCGCGCGATCGCCGGGCCGGGCAGGAGGTCGTTGTGCTGGAACACGAGCTGGGGGGCGGTCGCGGCCGAAGGCGGCCGCAGCGAGCATCGCCCGCATGCCCCAGGCGAACACCACCTGCGGGCGCAGCGCGTTCACCAGCCCGCGCAGCTCGCGGCCGAGACCGGCGACCCGAAGCGGAGCGGCCGCTCGGTCGCGCGCGCCGGCGCGCAGGTCGAGCGGCCGCTCGCGCAGCGCGATCTGGTGCAACCCGGCGTCGGCCGCCGCGGCCGCGAGCGGGCCCTCGGGGCAGGCGATCGTGGGCGTCTCGTCCAGCCCGCCCGCCACCTCGAGCAGGATCTGCTCGGCGCCCCCGAGCAGGCCCGAGTAGCTCACGAAGAGCGCGGGCACGCTACCGCCGCAGGTCCAGTTCCTCCCGGGCCGGCCCCGGGGCCTCGTGTGAGTAGCGCGCCGGCGCCGCCTTGAAGTGGGCACCGCCGCCCAGCCGGCAGCGCACGAGCATCCGCAGCACCCGGAAGCCGTCCTTGGCGGTCAGCTTCTTCCCCTCCTCGTTGCTGCGCGCGCGGTACCGGATCGGCACCTCGAAGATGCGCTCGCCCTGCTGGATCAGCCGCGCGGTGATCTCAGCCTCGATGTCGAAGCCGCGGGCGTGGAGCGGGAGGCTCTGGAACACGTCGGTCCGGATCGCCTTGTGGCAGGTCATGATGTCCCGCAGGTAGACGTTGAAGAGCACGTTCGCGGCCAGCGTCACCCCCTTGTTGCCGAGCACGAAGAGGAACGAGTGGCTCGTGTAGCCGTCGAAGGCGCGCACGCCGAAGACGGCGTTCGACCTGCCCTCGAGCAGGGGCGGCAGCAGGAGCGCGAGGTCGGCCGGGTCGTATTCGAGATCGGCGTCGAAGATCGCGGCGAACTCGCCCCGCGCGCGGCCGAGCGCGGTGAGCACGGCGGCGCCCTTGCCGGCGTTGCGCTCGTGGTGGAGGATCGTGACGCCCGGCGGCCACTGGGTCCTGTCGAGCAGCTCGCTCGTGCCGTCGGTCGAGCCGTCATCGACCACGATCAGCTCGGCGTTGGTGGGCAGCGAGGCGGCCAGCACCTCGCGGATGGCCTGATCGACCGTGCCGACCTCGTTGTAGACCGGCATCAGCACCGACAGCATCCGCCGCTCCTCAGGCCAGGCGTCTGATGAGCAGTCCCGCGCCGATCAGCGCGAGCCCGCCGGCCACGAGCGGCGCCAGCGGCAGGCCCGTGCGAGGCAGCGTGCCGGAGCTCTGCGCGGCGGCCGCGGAGGAGCTCGACGACGACGTCTGCGACGAGGATGAGGCCGGGCTCGTGGCGGCGGGCGCGGTGGCCGGTGCGCTCGGCGTCGTGGTCGTGGTCTTCTTCTGCGGCTTCGAAGGCGAGTTCGCCAGCGGGTCCTGATACTGGTTGTCGCCCGCGCTGTCGGCCAGCGCGGCGGCCGGGAAGGCGAGGGCCAGGGCGGCCACGAGGGCCGCTGTTCGCCTGAAACGCATGAGACATTCGTACCAGAGGGCGCGCGCGTCCGGGATGATTCCAGTCGTGATCCAGCGTGTTCTGCTCGCCTGCGGGGCCATTGCCGGCGTCGTGGTGCTGGCGATCTGGCTGCATTCGACGCACCTCGAGTCGCAGGCGCGCGCGTTCAAGCCCTCGCCGGCGCACCCGGTCACGCAGGCTCAGATCGACCGCGCGCTGAGCCAGTTCGAGGGGGCGCGGAAGAACAACCCCGACACGCGCCCCGACGTGGAGGAGGCCACCATCCTGACCTTCCTCGGGCACGACGCGAGGGCCACGGCGATGCTGCGGAACGTGGTGCGCGACGAGCCGCGCAACGCGCTCGCCTGGGCGCAGCTCTCGGTGGCTACGCGGAGCTCGGATCCGGCGCTGTCGGCAGCGGCAGTGGCTCGCTTTCGGGAGCTGGTTCCGCCACTGCCTCGCTGACCCGGGCCGGGTGCTCGGCGTGGGCGATCAGCGCCCCCGCCAGGATCACCGCGATCAGCGACAGCGCCGGCATCTCCCAGTCCCAGTCGAGCCCGGCGTGCACGAGCCAGACGCTCAGCGCCGCGATCCAGCCCGCCGTGAGCGCCGCGTCGCGGCGGTAGGCGCGGCGGCCGGCCACAGCGCCCCCGCCCAGGAACAGCCCGAGCGCCGCCAGGCCCACGAGCCCGAGCTCGGCTCCGGTCTCGATGTAGAGCGAGTGCGCGTCGAGCGCCGCCTCCGGGATCTTGCGGCGGGCGAGCCATTCGGTGCCGAAGCTGCCCGAGCCCTCGCCGCGCAGCGGATGGTGGACGAACATGTGCCCGGCCACGCGCCAGTAGGCGTAGCGGTTGCTCTCGATCGAGCTGAGCCGGGCGGTGGTGGCGCCGCGGGCGAGGGTCGTCTTCTCGTGCGAGCGCGCGACGACCAGCGCGGTGGCGAGCAGCAGCACGGCGAGGGCGGCGAGCAGGTGCACGCGGCGCAGCGCCGGAAGCGCCCGCTCCTCGGCCGCCCGCTTTCCACGCAGCGTGAGGGCCGCGGCCGCGGCGGCGATCGCCAGCAGGAGCACGAGCATGATCGCTCCCTGAGCCTCGCGTGAGCCGATCGAGCCATGCAGCGAGCGCACGCCCGACTCGAGGCCCGCCGGGATGGACGCCAGGATGCCCGCGCCGACGGTGATGCCGATCGCCCGCAGCTGCGGCCGGTCGAAAGCGAGCATCAGCAGCACGAGCAACCCGGCCGCCAGCGCGGCGAGCGCGCCGCGCGAGAAGGAGAGGTAGACGCCGACGCCGAGCGGCGCCGAGGCCGCCGCCGCGGCGGCACGCGTGCGGTCGCGCCGTTCCGGATCGCCCGCGAGGCGCGCGCACAGCACCACGCCGATCGCCGCCAGCGCGCCGGTGGCGTTCCAGTAGGTCAGCGGCTGCTCGAGGCGACCCGCCGCGCTGAGGCTGTGGCTCTCGTGGATCAGGCCGGGGAGCAGCCGGCCGGAGAGGGCGTAGCCGATCACGATCAGCGTGCCGCCGGCCAGCGCCGGCTCGATCGCCTCGGCGGTGGTCCAGCCGCGCAGCAGAGCGGCGGCGGCCGTGAGCGCCGCGAGGTAGAGCAGCAGGCGCTGCGTGTCGTGGAAGGCCGGGCCGGCGAGCGGCGCCCACGAGATCGACAGTGCGGTCCAGCCGGCGAGGGCGGCCAGGCCGATGAGGGCGAGCCGGCCGGGCCAGCCCTTCGGCAGCGGCGCGTCCGAGACGACCACCGCGACGAGGACGAGCGCGAAGGCCGCGATGGCCGCCCACAGGCGCGCCTCGTCGAAGTAGCCGCCGGAGAAGAAGGCCAGCACGGTGGGCAGCGCGAGCAGCACGGCGGCACCTGCGGAGCGGGCGGTGGAGCGAGTCACGGCCGCCCCATTCTCGACCACGGGCGGGATCGACGGTCATGCGCGCCCCCTTGAGCCGGTATAGGCTGGCACTGAATGGAGGAGGGAACCTTCCCGTGGCCCAGGGAGCGCAAGGTCGCGCTCGTACACGACTTCCTGCTGGACGTCCGCGGGGCCGAGCGCGTCTTCATGGCGATGTGCGCCCTCTATCCGCAGGCCGACGTCTACACGGCCGTGTACGACGAGGAGGGCACCGAGGGCCGCTTCGCGCACCGCGAGATCCGCACCTCGTTCCTGCAGCGCGTGCGCCCCAGCGCGCGCACCTTCCGCACGCTCTTGCCGCTCTACCCGGCGGCGATCGAGTCGTTCGACCTGTCGGCCTACGACCTGGTGATCTCGAGCTCGAGCGCCTGGGCGCACGCCGTGATCTGCGACGGCGTGCACGTGTCCTACTGCCACAACCCGTTCCGCTACGTCTGGAACGACCGCGACCACACGCTCGCCCAGCGGCGCGACCCGATCTCGCGCGCGGCGCTGCGCACCCTGTTCCGGCGCTGGCGCCAGTGGGACTGGATCGCCGCCCAGCGGGTCGACAGCTACCTCGCCAACTCGCGGACCACGCAGGCGCGGATCCACAGCTACTTCGGGCGCGAGTCCGCGGTGGTCTACCCGCCCGTTGAGACCGAGCGCTTCACGCCCGGCAACGTGCGCGACTACTACGTCGTGCTCTCCGAGCTGATGCCGCACAAACGGATCGACCGCGCCGTGCGCGCCTTCAACCGCCTGCGGCTGCCGCTCGTGATCGTTGGCGACGGGCCCGACGCGCGCCGCCTGCGCCACATGGCCGGGCCGCTCGTGAGCTTCGCGGGGCGCGTGAGCGACGAGCGCGTGGCCGAGCTGCTCTCCGGCTGCCGCGCGTTCGTCCTGCCGTCGATCGAGGAGTTCGGCATCGCTTCCGTGGAGGCCCAGGCGGCCGGGCGCCCGGTGATTGCCGCGCGCGGCGGCGGCGCGCTCGAGACCGTGCAGGAGGGCGTCACCGGCGCCTTCTACGAGGGCGGCCCGGATGAGCTGGCCACCGCCGTGCTCGAGTTCGACGACCGCGCGGTCGACCCGGCCGACTGCGTCGCCAACGCCGAGCGCTTCAACACCGCCGTCTTCGAGAGGGCACTGCCCCGCGAGGTCGAGCTGGCGATGACCGCGCCGGCCAACGGCGAGCGGACGGCCGCGCGGGTGCGGCGCGGGCGCATCGCGCTGACGCGGCGGCCTGGGTAGCGCCGGGCGTTTACGAAGGGCGACCAACCTGACGCCAGTTAGGCTCCCGATCTGACGGCTTGAGCGACTATTCTCCTGCAGCGCAGGGCTACTACTTGTTGCATGAAACGGGTACCGGCTCATGCATGAGAGGTATACTTTCTCTGTGGCAGGAGCTCCCGGATACCGCCGTCGGCTGGTCGATCCGCTGCTCGACGAGCTGCTTGAGCAGGTTTCCGCGGTGATGGTGACCGGGCCGCGAGCGTCCGGTAAGACGACAACCGCCGCGCGCCGGGCGCGGACCGTCATCCAGCTGGGCGCGGAGGCCCAGGCGGCGGCCTTCGTCGCGGATCCCGATGCCGCGTTGCGTGATCTTGGCGAGCCGGTGCTGCTGGACGAGTGGCAGGAGGTGCCGGGGGTGTTCGGTGCGGCGCGCCGCGCGGTCGACCGCGACCCGCGCCCGAACCGCTTCTACCTGACCGGATCGGTGCTGGCTGCGTCGGACAACGAGGTCTGGCCGGGCACCGGGCGGTTCCTGCGCTTGACCATGTACCCGATGACGGTTCGTGAGCGGATCGGAGATGCGAGCGCGAAGGCCTTTCTCGACAAGCTCGCCAATGGCGAGCCTCTGACCGTGCCGTCGGACAGCCCCGACCTGCGCGGCTACGTCGAGCTCAGCATGGAGAGCGGCTTCCCCAACGCCGCCCTACTGCTCTCCGGGCGAGCGCAGCGGATGTGGCTCCAGAGCTACCTCGACGACCTGCTCACCCACGATGTCGAGGAACTGGAGAACCCCACTACCAAGGGGCGCGACAGCGAGCGGCTGCGGCGCTATTTCGAGGCCTACGCGCTCAACTCGGCCGGCGTCGCCGACCACAAGACGATCTTCGACGCGGCCGGCGTCACCAAGAAGACTGCGATGAGCTACGAAGACCTGCTGCTGCGGCTGCTCGTCGTCGACCGGTTGCCCGGCTGGACCTCGAACCGGCTCAAGCGGCTCGTGCACGCTCCGAAGCGGTACGTCGTCGACGCCGCACTGATCGGCGTGGCGCTGCGTCTGACAAGCCAGGCCGTGATCGCCGACGGGAACATGCTCGGCCGGATGCTCGACACGTTCGTCGTCGCGCAGCTTCGCCCGGAGACGGTCGTGGCGGAGTCCGGGCCGCGGTTGTACCACCTCCGCACCGAGGGCGGCCGCCGCGAAGTCGACGTCGTCGTCGAACTCGGCGGCGAGCGAATCGTCGCCATCGAGATCAAGGCCAGCTCCGCCCCCACCGCCGGCGACGCGCGGCACCTCGGCTGGCTGCGGGAGGAACTCGGCCATCGCTTCGTCGCGGGCGTCGTGCTCCACACCGGCCCGCGACTGTACGAGCTCGGAGAGCGAGTCGTCGCAGCGCCGATCTCGACACTCTGGGGCTAACGACGCCGCCCGCCGCCGCGCGCGGCGGAGCTGGACACCCAGCCAACCGTCGGCGCTCGCCGAACCAGCTTCTATCTCACCCGGAAGCGAGGCCAGGGTCGACTCGAGCTCGCGGTTCGGTTTGGAAGGATCCTGTGAATGCTCGCGCTACTCCAGCGAGCGCGGATGGCCGCCCGCGCGCGGGCCCCTGAACGGCCGCGCCGGAACGACCTCCGAGATCGGCACCACGGCCGAGCGCCGCAGCTCGCGGCGTGAGCGCAGCATCGCCGGCAGCAGCGGCAGCGCGGCTGCCACGCCGCTGAGATGCGAGCGCAGGCGGCGCTCGCGCAGGGCGTGCCAGGCCCAGCCGAGCTGGCGGTAGGCGACGTACGGGAGCCAGCTCAGGGGGAACGCCTTGGCCACCAGCAGGAGCGTGTTGCGCTCGACCCATGCGAGCGGCGGGCGCTCCAGGGCGCCCGAGGAGCCCTCGCTCGCGTGGTGGGCCACGGCCGGCTCGTAGCGGCAGGTGAAGCCGGCGAGGCGCAGCCGCAGGCCCAGGTCCACGTCCTCGAGGTAGGCGAAGAAGCGCTCGTCGAAGCCGCCCACCGACAGCACGGCCTCGCGCCGGTACAGGGCCGCGCCGGCGCAGGCGGCGAAGATCTCGCCGGGCGAGTCGTAGCGGCCGTCGTCGCGGCGGAAGCGGCCGCGCTGCTCGCAGGCGCCGTCGCGGCGGAGGATGTCGCCGGCGTCGTAGACCTGGGAGTGCGTTCGCCGTAGGTCGAGCATCTTGCAGGCGACCGAGGCCGCACCGGCATGAGCCTCCAGCGCCGCCGCCATGCGCCCGAGCCAGTCGGGCTCGAGCTCAACGTCGGTGTTCACCAGCGCGACCAACGGCGCGGAGGCCGCCTCGATGCCCCGGTTGGCCGCCACCGCGAACCCTGTGTTGCGGCCCAGCTCGATCACGCGCGCTCCCCGCGAGCGAGCGAGCTCCACGGAGCCGTCCGAGGAGCCGTTGTCCACCACGATCACCTCGGCCGGCTGGAGCGTCTGCGCCGCCAGCGAGTCGAGGCAGCCCGGCAGCCAGCGCGCCCCGTTCCAGTTGGGGATGACTACGGCGGGTGCGCTCACCCGGCGCGGACCGGGGCGGTGGCGGCGCCGTCGAGCCGCTCGGCCCGCTTCGACAGGCGGCGCCCGAGCCGCAGCGCGTGGCGCTCGACCAGGTACCAGCTCGCCGCGGCGACGGCGACCGTGGCGGCGAACGCCACCAGCGTGAAGCCGGTGCCGCCCAGCGATCCGGGCAGGCCGTAGTCCGACAGCTTCGTCTGGATCGGCAGGTGCCAGAGGTAGAAGGCGTACGAGATCATGCCGAGCCAGAGCAGCGCCCGGTTGCCCAGCAGCCTGCGCACGAAGCCGCGCTCGAAGTCGCCGAAGATCGCGGGCAGCAGGAGCCCGATCCCCACCGCGGCCTTCAGGTAGTGCTGCCACATGAAGCGCGTGCCCCAGCCGCCGCCGAGCGGGCCGAGATGCGTGCCGAGCAGGTAGAAGGCGAGCGCGGCGCCGGCCCACGGCAGCCAGGAGTGCAGGTCGACCACGCGGACGAACGCGGGCCGCGCGTCCGCCAGCGCGACGCTGGCCACCGCCAGCCCCATGCCGATGGCGAAGTAGTCGAGGTAGGCGGGCAGCGTGTAGAGCACGGCCGGCAGCGTGAGCGCGTGGAAGGGCGTGTTGTGGATGGCGATCAGCTTGGACAGGAAGCCGGCGGCGAACATCACGCCGAGCAGCGCGCCCTCGGTCCAGGCGAAGCCGGACACGCCGCGGAACGGGATCCGGCGCAGCAGCAGCGCCCAGATCGGCAGGAGCGCGTAGAAGGCGATCTCGGTGTCGATCGTCCATGCCGGCCCGATCCCGCCCGTGACGGTCGAGTGCCGGTAGACCTGGAAGAAGCCGTAGTAGGTGCCGATCCCCTTTGCCGTGAAGACGTCTGAGAGGCCGAGCCAGAGCGAGACGATCGTGAGCGCCACCCAGTAGGCCGGCACGATCCGGAACAGACGGCGGATCGCGTACGGCACCACCGCCGGCGACGGCTCGCCGCTGAGGCGCGCGAACGCGAACGGCCGGTAGAGCAGGAAGCCGGAGATCAGGAAGAACACCGGCACGCCCACGTTGAGCTGCACGAGCCAGGGCGACAGCGTGCGCCCGCCCAGCAGGTGCAGCGTGAAGGAGATGTGGAAGAAGAAGATCGACAGCGCGGCCATCGCGCGCAGCGAGTCGAACAGCGGGAAGCGGGCGCTGCGGACGTTCACGCCGCTGCCGCCATCGTCCGGCGCCGCCACCGCACCGGCACGCCCACGGCGAGCAGTCCCATGAGCAGCAGCGCCGCCACGCTCACGCCCAGTCCGGCCCAGACGCCCGTGCGGCGGTAGCGCAGATCCACGGTGTGCATGCCCTCGCGCACGGGCAGCCCCATCGCGGCGAAGTTGGTCGGGTAGAGCTTGGTCGAGTGGCCGTCCACGCTCGCGCTCCACGACGGGTTGTAGGCGTCGGCCACCACCAGCCAGCCGCTTGCGCCCGGCGGCAGCGTGATGCGCACGTGGTCGGGGCTCACCCGCTCGTAGCGCAGCGCGCCGATCGCGGCGTGCGCGCGCAGCGGCCCCGGCGGCGGGGAGCCAGGCGGCACCAGCGCGTCGAGCCGCGGGTCGAGCCGGCCGCGCGCGAGCAGCGCCAGCGACTGCTGGTAGCCGAGCGGGCGCGTGGCCGGCACGATGTAGACACGCGGCAGCGCGCCCGGATCCTCGTAGACGCTGGCGTCGCGCCCGCGGTAGACGGCGCGGAAGGCGGGGTTGGGCGGCGGCGCGCCCGGCACGGTGAGGTAGTAGCGCGTGTTCATCATCCGCAGGCCGGTGAGTGCCGGCCCCTTAGGCACCGGCGTGTTGAGGATGATCTCGCGCGTCACGCCGTGCTCGCCCAGCACGAACCAGGAGAAGTCGGCCCAGCGGGCGAGCTCGGGGTAGTCGTAGCCCTGGATCGAGTCGATGCCGTAGAGCGCGCTCGTGTCCGGCGGCAGGATGTAGGGCGGAAACGGGCTGGGGCGGATCGAGCTGACGCGGTAGGGCTGGCGCTGGGTCTCGAGGAAGCTCGTCAGCGCCGGGCGCGGCGGATACGCCTGGGCCGGAGGCAGCATGACGTTCCAAGTCTGGAGGTAGGCCATGTCGAGCGCCACCACGAGCAGGACCAACGGCAGCGCCAGGCGCAGCCGCAGGCGCCCGACCGCCGCAACGCAGGCCCCGCCCAGCACGAAGAAGACCGCGAAGTGCACGAACGCCGTGGCCTTGGTCGAGCCCGGGGCAGGCAACCGGTTGGCCAGGTCATCGACCAGCAGGAACGCCAGCACCGCGAGCGCCACCCCGCCGGCCCAGAGACCGAGCTGCCGCCACGGCAGCCGCAGGCGGCAGAGCGAGCTGAAGCCCGCGCCCGCCAGCACCGCCGCAGGCAGCGCGACCACGTACAGCACGCGCACGTCGTTGCCGCCCGACCAGGGCGGCACGTGTCGCATCACCAGGCTCACCGGCGGGATCCCGAAGGCCACGCAGAAGGCCACCACCGCCACCGCGGTCAGCGCGATGTACGGCGACTGCCGCCGGTTCCGCGCCAACCCCACCCCGGCGAGCAGCAGCGCCGCGATGCCGAAGTACGCCGCCGTGGTCACGTAGGTGGCGAGCGGCCCGTAGTACGACGGCTTGCCGTTGCCGTAGACGTTTGGCAGCGCATACACCAGCGCGCTCGAGATCGGCAGGTGCAGGCTCGAGAGGTCGCCGTGCACCTGCTTGGTGATGCTGTGCGAGTACTGGGCGTAGAAGGGCACCAGCACCACAGCGGCACCTGCGGCGCCGAGCACGTGACCGCCGACCCACTGGAGCGCGAGGCGCAGGTCTCGCCGGCGGTCGGCCAGCATCAGCGCGACCAGATAGACGGCCGCGGCCGACGACGACAGCAGCGCACTCTCGCCATGGCCGGCGAACACGCTCAGCATCACCACCACTGCGAGCGCTGCGACCCGCCGTCTCCCCGGCTGCTCGTACAGCCGCTGCGTGGCCAGCAGCAGCCAGGGGAAGAGCGAGAACACCGAGGCGAGCGGCCACTGGAGCCAGACGACGATCGGCGCCGACAGCATGTACACGAGCCCGGCCACGAGCGCACCGCCGCGCCCGACCCGCAGCGCGCGCGCCAGCGCGTAGGCGCCGAGCCCGGCGGTGAGCAGCTTCAGCGCCGCGATCGGCCCCCACGCCCACGCCACCGGCAGTACCAGCCCGATCCACGTGAGCGGGTACAGCAGCGCGCTCTGCAGGTTGCCGAACAGCGGCATGCCCGCGTAGATGTGCGGGTCCCAGAGCGGCAGCTGACCGGAGTGGACCTGACTGCGCGCCAGCGTGAGCAGCGGCCCGAGCTGCACGGCGCTGTCGCCCTCCCCGCTGCGGGCGTGCACGGTGAGGTCGTGCGGGCGGTCGGCGATCCACGGCCAGGAGCTGTAGAGCAGGTGGCTCTCGCCGAGCTGGTGGCCGATCAGGAGCGGCCAGAACCAGACGCACAGCACGAGCGCGAAGAACGCGCCCGCGGTGAGGTACTCGTGGCGCTCGGCGAAGTCCGTCATTCCTCGTCCAGCGAGACCACGCGCTCCACCACGACCAGCGGCCGCTGGAGAGCCTCCTCGTGGACGCGAGCCAGGTAGCGCCCGAGGATGCCGGCGCTGAGGAGCTGGAGACCGCCGAGGAAGAGCACGGCGAACAGGATCCAGGTGGTGATGCTCGTGCTGAGCACGCCGGTGATCGAGAGGATCAGGATCACGAACGCGGCCACCCCGCTGGCGAAGGCTGTGAAGGTGCCGAGGTAGGTCGCCAGGCTGAGCGGCACATCCGAGAACGACGTGAGCGCCTCCACCGCCAGGCGGAAGAGCGCGGGGTAGGAGGCGCCGCGCCCGTGGGCGCGTCCGGCGCGCCGGTACTCGATCGGCACCTGCTCGAAGCCCACCCAGGCCACCATCCCGCGCAGGAAGCGGCGGCGCTCCGGCATCTTGCGCACGGTGTCCACCACCCGCCGGCTCATCAGGCGAAAGTCGCCGGCCTGGCCCTGGTAGGGCACGCGCGCAAGGTGCTCCATGAGCCGGTAGAAGGCGGTGGCCAGCATCCGCTTGAGCCGGCTCTCGTCGCGCCCGATCCGCCGTGCGTAGACAACGTCGGCGCCGTTCTTCGCCAGCTCGACCATCTGCGGGATCAGCTCGGGCGGGTCCTGGAGGTCGGCGTGCATCAGCACGACGTACTCGCCGTGCGCGTGCTCGAGGCCGGCCGACATCGCCAGCTCCATGCCGAAGTTCCGCGACAGCGACACGAGCACCACGCCGGGCTGGCTCGTGGCCCACTGCTCGAGCAGTGCCGCCGAGCCGTCCAGCGAGCCGTCATCCACGTAGATGACCTCGTGCTTGCCCTCGACCTCGCCGAGGGCGGCACCCAGGCGCTCGTGGAGCTCCGGGAGGTCCTCCTCCTCGTTGAACACCGGCACGACGACTGAGACCGTTGGCGGCACGGCGCTATTTCACCCGATATACGGTCGCGCAGCCGAAGTGGACCGGGGGATCGGTGACGCCACCAACCAGATGCTCGATGTCCGCCCGGCCGTGGCAGTCCGAGTAGAGGAAGCGGGCGCCCGAGCCCTTCACGAGCCGCGCCGCCACCGCCGGACGGAGCTGCCCGGCGAACAGCTGCTCGGTGAGCTCGCGCCGCAGCTCGAAGTCGGGCGTCCAGGAACCGGCGCCCACGTAGGTCTCGCGGCCTGTGTAGGCGGGGATCAGCAGCCCGCTGTAGACCGGCGCGAGCACACCGCCGGGTTCCTTCTGGCGGTCCAGGTAGACCAGCGCGTCGTGCTCGTCAGGTGTGAGGAAGAACGGCTGGAAGCCCTTGTTCACCGCGTCGCGGATGTTGTCGGCGCGGTAGGCGGTGCCGGGGATAACGAGCAGCGCCACCGCCGCGGCCGCCAGCCAGGGCGTGGCCACCCGCAGGCCCCGCAGCCCGAGCACCGCCAGCACGGCCAGCGGCAGCGTGAGCCCCTGCATCGCGTGGAAGGGGAAGGTGCCGACCGGCAGGTAGAAGATCACGAGCCCCGCCACGGGCCAGACGCGGAGCGCGACCCCGCCGAAATCGGTCGGGCGCTGCCGGTAGGCCAGAAGGGCCGGGATGGCGAGCAGCGCCAGGCCGAGCACGGTGACCCACCAGGGCCAGCGGGGGAAGTCGTTGGCGCTGTCGGCCAGCTTCCAGGACGCGTCCGTCCTCGACAGCACGAAGTAGTAGACGAGCGGCGCGGCGGTGGCGGCCAGCGGCAGCGCCGGCTTCCACAGGCGCCGCCTGGTGAGGAGCTCGGCCGCGACGATCACGAGCGCGAAGGTTGCTCCCTGCCACGGCTGGAGCCAGGCGGCAAACAGCCCGCACACGGCCGCCCACACGAGCCGCTCCCGCTCGTAGGCCAGCAGCCCGAGTGGCACGAGCCCCACCGCCACGGCGGTGAACATGTAGCCCCACAAATAGGTGCCGGGCCAGAGCTCGCCGCCGATGAAGTCGAAGTTGAACTTCGTTCCGGGGTTGCCGATGTGGCCCCAGCCCACGAGCGCCGAAACCGGAGAGCAGGCGAACAGGGCCAGCGCCAGCGCCGCTGCCCGGGCGCCGGTGCCGTCGATGAAGCGGCGCACGTAGAGCAGCGAGCCGGCGAACAGCGCCGCGACCGCCGGGATCTTCCAGACCATGTACGACGCCACCAGCCCGAGCCCGAGCCGGTTGAGCAGCCCGGAGATGATCACCCCCGGGTGCACGAACGAGCGCGGGCCCGGCGCCAGGTCGTAGAGGTTGGCCACGGCCACGTGGTGGCCGGCCTGACGCAGCCAGTTGAGGTACTGGAGCTGGTCCACCACCAGGTAGCCGTCCGAGCCGGTGACGATCCCGCCGTGGATCCAGACCCGCACCAGCAGTCCGGCGAGCACCGCGATCGAGAGCGCGAACAGGGCGGCGAGCGCGGCGAGCTCGTAGCCGGCGAGGCCGCGGACTCCGCTGAAACGCGCCGCTCGGACCTGCGGTGCGGCGGCGGTCAAGGACGGGGTTCGGCGAGCTCGGGGGCGAGCTCCCGTGGAGTGGCGGCCAGGCGGGCCGCCTCCTCGCGCACATGGCGGCGGGCGGCCATGAGCTCGCGGATGACCGGCACGAACACCTTCCGCATGGACAGGCGCGAGCCGGGCCGGTCCGACCAGTGGATGCCCGTCTCGCGGATGCGGTAGCCGAGCGCGCGCGCCATGGCCAGCGTCTCCGCGTCGAAGGTCCAGCCGTCGAGCCGGGTGTGCGCGTAGGCCGCTATCGCCGCATCGGCGCGCCACAGCTTGAAGCCGCAGAACAGGTCCGTGGTCGGCTCCCGGAGGATCAGCCGGCAGAGGTCCACGAAGCTGCGTCCCACGATCCTGCGCGGGAGCGGCTGGCGCCGATCCACCTGCGCGCCGGGGGCCAGGCGCGAGCCCACCACCACGTCGGCGTCGTCGATCAGCTCGAGCATCCGTTCGAGCGAGGGCAGCGATGTGTGGCAGTCGGCGTCGCAGTGGAGACGCAGTTCACCCCGCGCGGCCATCATGCCGCGCCGCATGGAGTAGCCCTTGCCACGATTGGAGTCGTTCTGGAGCAGCTGGACCCGGGAACCGTCCACCAGCGGCGCGAGAACGCTCACCGTCGTGTCCTCGCTCGCGTTGTCCACGACGATGATCTCGAAGTCGAAATCCCGCTCCACAAGCCAATCGCGAACACGCGCCACGCTGGTTGCGATTCCCCGCTCCTCGTTATAGGCAGGGACCACGACAGACATTGACGGGCCAGTCACGTTGACAGTCTATGCGCGGAAATCTGATTAAGCTGCCCCTTCCCATGAGTGCCCCGACGCAATGCGGGATCTGCTCGGGGCCGCTGGAGCTGCGCTTTCAGGGCGCCGCGTCGGCCGCCGAGTCGACCCACCTGTCGCCGACAAATCACCGTCCCGGCGAGCACGGCGACCTGTTCGCCTGCCGCAACTGCGGCACCGTGCAGCAGCCGTCGCTGCCGGCGGGCGACGATCTCCATCAGCTCTACCGCGGCGTGGAGGACGAGGCCTATCTCGACGAGGAGGCCGGTCGCCGGACCACCGCGCGCCGCCTGCTCGACCTGATCGGCAAGCACGTTCCGGCGGGCCGCCTGCTCGACGTGGGCTGCGGCCACGGGCTGCTGCTCGACGAGGCGCGCCGCCGCGGCTACGAGGTCACGGGGCTCGAGCTGTCCGCCAGCTCGGCCGCCTACGGTCGCGAGGTCCTCGGTCTCGACATCCGCGAGCAGGCGCTGGCCGACTTCTCCGACGACGAGGGCTTCAACGTCGTGGTGCTGGCCGACGTGCTCGAGCACCTCGACGATCCAGTTGCGGCCGTCGAGCAGTGCCAGGAGCTGCTGGCGCCGGGCGGCGTGCTGTGCGTCGTCACGCCCGACCCGTCGTCGCGCACGGCTCGCCTCGCCGGCAAGCGCTGGTGGGGCTACCTGCCGGCGCACACCTACCTGCTGCCGCGCACCACGCTGCGCGAGGTTATGAGCGCCCGCGGCCTCGTGATCTCGGAGGACGTGCCGCTGGTGCGGTCCTTCGCTCTGCGCTACTGGGTCGGCGGCCTGGCCGAGCGCAGCAGCGACGGCGCCGCGCGGCTCGGAAGCTGGCTGCGCCGCAGCCGCCTGGGCCGCACGCGCGTGTCGCTGTCGCTCGGCGACGAGCGCGTGGTGCTCGCTCACCGCGTCGAGCCGATCGCGCCGCCCGAGCCGCGCGTGACCGACCGCGGCGGCGATCAGAAGGTGCACATCGTCCTTCCGGCCTACAACGCCACCCGCACGATCCCGCTGGTGGCGGCGGCGCTGCCGGTGGGAGCGGCCGATCGCGCGCTGCTGGTGGACGACGCCAGCCCCGACGAGACGTCCGCGGTGGCCCTGCGCGAGGGCTTCCACGTGCTGCGCCACCCCGCCAACCGCGGCTACGGGGCCAACCAGAAGACCTGCTACACGCGAGCCGCAATCGACGGCGCCGACATCGTCGTGATGGTCCACGCCGACAACCAGTACGACCCGGCGCTCGTCGCCGAGATGGTGCGGCCGATCGAGGAGGGCTTCGCCGATGTTGTGATCGGCTCCCGCCTGCTCGAGGACGAGACGATCGCCGGCGGCATGCCGCGCTGGAAGTGGATCGGCAACCGCTTCCTCACCTGGATCGAGAACCGCGGCTTCGACCGCCGCTTCTCCGAGTACCACACCGGCTACCGCGCCTTCTCGGTCGACTTCCTGCGCTCGGTCGCCTTCCATCGCAACAGCGACGGCTTCGTCTTCGACCAGGAGATCTTCGCCCAGATCGTGGCGCGCGACGCCCGCGTGGTCGAGCTGGCGATCCCCACGCGCTACTTCCTCGAGGCGTCGAGCGTCTCGTTCAGGACCAGCGTCGAGTACGGGCTGCGGACGCTGGGCGTGCTCACTCGCTACCGGCTCGACCGCCGGCGCGAGAACTGGCCGCTGCTGCGGCCGCCGGCCGCGCGGCTGCCGCTGCCCGACCGCCTGCCGGCACCCGAGAGCTCCAGAATGCCCTGAGTCGGTAATTCGCGGCACCTTCCCGGCGCCTGGACACGCCTGACGGTCGCCGCTCCCTCGCCGGACTACAAGTCCGGCTCCGGTCGCGTCACCCGTCAGCCGCGCCCAGTCACTCGGGAAGCTGAGCCCGAATAACCGACTCAGGGCACGCCCGCGAGTAGCCGCGGGCGAAGGCGCGCGCCGCGCGCCAGTCGTCGAGGCGGTCGTCCAGGCCGTGATAGCCGGCGCGGCTGAGCGCCATCGCCGCGGCCGCCTTCACGTTGCCGACCGCCCGTATGCGCGGCGGCGGCTCGCGCAGCTCCGGCCATTTCGCGTGCAGCAGTGCTGCCGCCTGGCCGACCTCCTCCATCCGCCGCTCGGTGCGCTCCGGCGTCTCGGTGCGCAGGTGGTGGCCGATCGCCTGCGGGTCGTAGCGCAGCCGCAGCCCGCGCCTGCTGAGGCGGTAGCCCAGCTCGGTGTCCTCGTAGATCGGCAGCTCGGTGTCGAACGGCTCGAGGAACGCGCGCTTGAGCGAGACGTTGGCCGTGTAGAGCATCCGGAACGGCACGTCGTCGGGGTCGTCGATCAGGTCGTAGGCGAACAGCGGGCCGCCGCGCTCCAGCCAGCGCATGTGGCGGGTGATCTCGAGCTCGGGCGCCCAGGTCACGTGGCCGAGCAGCGCCTCGTCCTCCTCCGGATGCGCGGCGTGGTGGCGCTCGTGGCGCGCCACGAGGCCCGGCGTGGCGATCACGTCGTCGTCCATGAACAGCACGATGTCGCCGCCGGCCGCCGCGACGCCGGCGTTCTTGGCCGCCGAGCGGCCCTCACCGGGGAGGCGCACGGAGCGCACCCACCCATGCTGCGCGATCACCTCCGGCGTGCCGTCCGTCGAGCCGTCGTCGACGACAACGACTTCGCCGGCGCCCTGATCGGCGAGCGCCGCCAGGGAGCGCTCGAGCACGGACGCGCGATCGCGCGTGGGGACCACCACGGACAGCACGGCCGGTAAACCTAGGCCCGGCGGCGCCGGAAGTGCAAGACGAGCCCTCCGACCGCCGTCAGAAGGATGGCGATCCCGCCGCCGAGGCTCAGGGTGCGCGCAAGCTTCCAGCTCGATGGGTCGTAGCGAAACTCGACCACGTGCGATCCCGCCGGCACGGTCACGCCACGCAGCACGTAGTCGGCGTGCTCGACAGGTGCAGCCTTGCCGTCGACCGTGGCCTTCCACCCCGGGTAGGCGACGTCGGTGAGCACGAGCAGGCTGGCCCGGCGCGCATCGGTCTGCACGACAGCCTTGTCGGGCGTGTATGAGGTGAGGCTCGCAGTGCCGCTTAAGCCGGCCGGCGCCCGCGATGCCGGCAGGAGACCCGGGAGCTTCCGCTCCGTGACGGCCAGGCGGTGGGGGTCGAACTGGGGGCTCGAGACCGCCCCGAGCGCAGCGTTGGCGCTCGGCGCCACCGACTGCGCGCCGACGAGGAAGGCTCGCGGCAGCGCCCCGGAGTTCGAGTAGATCTGCGCGTCCGGCGCCTTGTAGGCGAGCGTGAGGCCGGGCTGCACCAGCGGGAAGGAGGTGGGCTTCGCCTCCACGATGTCGGTCACGCTGAGCAGGTCGAGCGCTCGGAGCCCCTGCGGTGTCAGCGTCGGCGCGGTGGTGAAGAGGTAGTAGCTCGGGAAGATCATGCGCGACCAGTAGCGCTGGAAGCGGCCGATCATCGGCGTGTCGTAGCCGCGGGCGTCGTAGATGTCGTAGCGCAGCCCCAGGGCGTACGGGAACGTGTAGGCGCCGAGGGAGGGCGTGGGGCCGCTGCCGAGCCCAACGAAGCGGTTCGGGCTGCGGGTCTGCAAGTAGCGGATCGCCCCCGTGGCCGGCTGGGAGGCATGCGCGATCGGTACCGCCGGGTTCAGGCCCATGCCCGCCCGAAAGAGGTCGACCGTGGCGAGCATGAGCGCGAGCGCGGCGAAGGTCTGAGCGGGGACCTTCGCTCGCAGCCGGGCCCACACCAGCACCGCCGCCGAGCCGGTGAACACGACTATCCCGATCAGCTCGGATCCCGGCGGCCCGCGCAGCCCCCAATCCACCAGCAGGTTGGCCCCGAAGGAGCGCGGCGAGGGGTGGACGACGAAGACCCACAGGAACGACACGGCGAGCAGTCCGAAGCCCACCAGCGGCGGGCCGAGCATGCGCCGGGCGGACGCACGCTGGCGCTGCATCAGCTCGTCGATCCCGAACGCGGCGAGAATCGCCACCGCCAGCAGGAAGTACAGAACCAGACGCCGGTTGTCCGCCTGCTTGAAGCCCGGCAGCAGCCGCACCACCTGGAACAGGCCCGGCAAGCCCAGCGCGGTGAGCAGGCAGAGGCCTCCGACGATCGCGATCGCCACTCGTTGTCGCGTCCGCCCCAGGAAGAGGGCCGTGCCGGCCAGGATCAATGGCAGCGCCCCCGTGTAGATGTAGCGATTGACGGTCAATGTGGTCCCCGTCACAGACCCCGTGCCCCGGCCCCAGAACGCGGGCGTGAAGACGTTGCCGATCGCGCTCAGTCCCAGTTTGGCCGGCAGCTTGCCGCGCAGCGCTGTGTCGTTCGAGTTCCTGAGCAGCTCGTCGAATGGGATCAGCCAGATGGCTCCCACGGCCGCGCCGAGGAGCACCCCCGCGGCCACGGCGCCGACGCGGGGGAGGAGGACGCGCGGCTCGAACCCGTCACGTCCGCTCAGCACCGCCAGGCGCAGGATGAAGAAGAGGCCGGTGGCGACGAACGCATGCAGCATCGACTCGGGGTGGCCGGCGATGAACTCGGCTCCGACGACCGCCCCGAGCCCCGCGACCGCCAGTGGCTCGGGGCGCCGTACCAAGCGATCCGTCAACAGCAGCATCCATGGGATCCAGGCCCAGACGGCCGTCTGCGGCCAGGGCAGCCAGATCACCATGAAGAG
This sequence comes from uncultured Thermoleophilaceae bacterium, assembly GCA_963848495.1. GTDB lineage: Bacteria > Actinomycetota > Thermoleophilia > Solirubrobacterales > Thermoleophilaceae > JAICJR01. The sequence goes on along the minus strand of CAWKDV010000004.1, from coordinate 1,385,501 downwards.
GCCGAACGCGTAGACGATTCCGGAGAGCAGCGAGCCGGTGAAGCGCGCCCCAAGCGCCCGGGCGAGCAGGAACATGCCGAGCGCCGCCACGAAGATCCTTAGCGCGGCGTCGAAGGCAAGCCCGCGCCAGAACGGCAGCACGTAGACGGGCAGGTAGAGGGGGGAGTAGGGCGTGCCGTTGGCCGTGCCGAGCAGCGGCATGCCACCCATCTGGTACGGGTTCCAGAGCGGCGTGTTCAGGCCGTGGCTGCGGGTGTACCTGAGCCAGGGCTGGAGGAACAGCGGTTCGTCGTAGGTCTCCTCGCTGGAGGGACGGGTGAGGTCGGCGGGTCGGCTGGCGGTGTACGGCGTGGTGAACCAGAGCAGGTCCGAGGAGGACAGCGTGCGACCCGGCGGGAGCGCGGGGGAGACGAACAGGAGCGCCAGGCAGGCGTAGATCAGCGCCGCCGCGACGGCCGGCTTTCGCTCCAGCCAGCGACGGAGGCGCGCGCTGCGCCCGCCTCCGCTGCCTCGTCTCCTGGGGACGGCGGTGACCGCCCGCGCCGCGCCGCGACCCATTGGCAAGAACGTAAACGGGCGATCCGGATACCGCAAGTGAGCCTCAGCGGCGGCGAAGGCGCGCCAGCGCGAGCCGCGCCTGGAGCAGCCGGCTCGGCGCCGGCTCCGCCGGGCGGGTGTCCGGCAGCGACCGCTCTGGCTCGAGCTCCAGGCGCTCGACTCGCTCGCCCACGAGCGCGGCGACGGTCGCTCTCGTCTCGCGCCGCGGCTGGCCCGGCGAGCCGAGCTCGAAGCTCGAGGAGAAGCCCGCGTCGTGGAGCAGCGCGTGCAGGGAGGCGCGCGTGAGCCAGAAGCTCTCCTCGTTGCCGAGCGACGACAGCGGGGACGGGTGCTCGCGGAAGCTGTGGCCGGCGTAGCCGCGCTCCTCCTGGAGCGGGCCCCACGCCACCTCGGTGTCCACCAGGGCGAGCCGCGTGCAGGCGGCCCTGAGACGGGCGGCGAGGTCGACCGCGTTGGGCAGCGTGAGGTGGTAGAGCAGCCCGCTGCACACCACCACGTCGAACGTGCCGAGCGTGTCCCAGTCGAGCTCACGCACGTCAGTCACGAGCACCTCCAGCGAGCTCTTGCTCACGCCGCGCTCCGCTCGCAGCGCGCGGATCAGGTCGGCGTTCTCGAGCCGCCCCTCGACAGCGGTGACGAGCGCGCCGCGGAGCGCCAGCTCGGCCGCGATCTCGCCGTTGCCGGCGCCGAGGTCGAGCACCCGGCTGCCGCCCGGGCCGCCTGCCAGGTCGTCGATTGCCTGGACCAGCGCGCGGATCCTCGCCGCGCCCTCGTCGTTCATGCGGGCGCGGCCCGGGCGGCGCGCATGAGGTCCCGCGTCAGCCCGCGCTCGGCGACGAGGGTCGCCCCGGCGTAGACGATCAGGAAAGCGGCCAGCTCACCCAGCGCCTGTCCGAGCGAGCGGTGCCCACCCCAGAACGCGAGGCGGATGAGCAGCACGGCGGCGGTGGCCGGCAGCAGCGGCCAGAGCGCGCGGAAGGCCAGCCGCGCGAGCGGAACGCCCGGCAGCAGCTCGCGGATGTAGTGCGCGCGCACCGCGAGGATGCAGAGCGCGGACAGGCCGAGGCCGATCACGAACGCGGTGGTCCCCCAGATGATGAGCCCCGGCACCGCGAACACGAAGAAGCCGGCGAGCGCCACCACCGCCTCGAGCGCCGGCGGGCGCGTGCGGCCCAGCCCGCGCGCGAAGGCGATCCACGAGAAGCCGAACTGGTAGAGCGCGGCCGCTGCGGCCAGCCCCTGGAGCAGGACGATCGAGCCGGTCCACTTCGAGCCGAGCGCGAAGTGCACGAGGTCGGGGGCGAACAGCACGAACAGCATGCCCAGGCCGAGCGCCCACACGGCCGCGCTGCGGGCGGCGGCGCTGAAGATCTCGAGCAGGGTCGCGCTGCGGTCGCGCACCGCGCAGATCGCGGGGTAGATCGCCGGCGAGATCACCTGGTCGGCGCGGTCGGTGTAGCGCGTGAGCGTGACCGCCAGCGCCAGGAAGCCCGCGCCGGCCAGGCCGCCGTGGAGCTTCAGCGCGAGCACCTGGCCCTGGTTGATCACGAGCCCGCACGCGGTGACCACCAGGATCGGCCAGGAGAAGGCCACGTAGCGGCGAGTAGCCTGGCGATCGAAGCGCAGCGCGAGCTTGTAGGGGGAGAGGTGGATCGACATCACCACGGCCGCGGCGTTGCCGGCCATCGCGCCGATCACCAGCGACCAGACGCCCACGCCGGCGAGCACCAGCGGGATCGTCACCGCGAAGGTCACCACCGGCACGAGTGCCTGCAGGCTGCGCTGCCGGACGAAGTCCATGCGGCGGAAGAAGATCCACAACGGCGCCTGCAGCGCGAACGCGATCGGCAGGTAGGCGAGCGCGAAAGTGAGCGCCAGCAGCCGGCTGTCGCCGTAGACCGCGACGAGGATCGGAGCGGCGATCAGGATCACCACGCTGAACAGCCCCGACAGGATCAGCTCGAGCGTGAACGCGCGCTGGAACTCGACCTCCTGATCGCCCTCGTCCTGCTGGACGTAGGCCTCATCGATGCCCACCTGCTTCAGCGCAATCAGCGTCATCACCGTGATGGAGACGATCCCGTAGAGACCGATCTGGCTGGGTCCCAGTACCCGGGCCACGATCAGGCCTTGCGCCAGCGACATCACCTCGACGAGGATCAGAAAGGCGGAATTGACCGCCACGCCGCGCACGGTGCGCGTGCGAAGCTCTGAGAGGTCGAAAGGGAGGCGGGCGTCGGAAGTCTCCGCCGACACCCGCCCAACGTACTACTTTGCCCAGCGTGAATCTGGCCGTTTCCCGCCGCTCGCGGGGCTCGCGCGTGGCGGCAGCCGGCGCGCGTCTCGGGCTCGAGCCGCTCGAGCTGCTGGCGCTGATCGTGCTCACCGGCACGTCGCTCGCCATCCTGCTGCCGCTGATCACGCGCGGCCGGCCGCTGTCGGGCTCGGACGGGCTCTTCCCGGCCGACCAGCTCCAGTACTTCGCCTGGATCCGCGAGTCGGCGCACCACGTCCTGATCGGCAACCGCTTCGACCTCGCCCCCGGAGCGCGCCCGTTCTTCCACCCGGGCTTCTTCCTCTCCGGCCTCTTCCACGACGTCACCGGCGCCTCGATCCCGCTCTCGTACCAGCTCTGGAAGCCGCTGGCGATCGGGGTCACGTTCGCGGGCTCGCTCGTCTACGTGCGGCGCTTCCTGCCGCGGGGCGGCCAGCGGATCTCGGGGCTCGTGCTGGTGCTGTTCGCGGTGATGCCCGCGTCGGCGTTCGTGGCCTGGACCCACTGGGGCGGCAAGCCGCGGCAGTACACGTTCGACTTCATCTCGGGGGAGATGTGGAGCGGGCAGTACCTCTGGGGCTACCTGATGACCGCGATCGCGGTGTTCCTGATGCCGTTCGTGCTGCTCGGCGTCGAGCGCTGGCGGGACAGGCGGCGGCCGCGGACGCTGTGGCTGTGCGCGCTCGGCGCGTTCGTGATCGCCTACCTCCAGCCGTGGCAGGGCACGGAGCTCGCCGTGATCGTGGTGGGGGTGGCGGCCTGGCGGCTATGGCGCTCGCGCGAGCGCCCCGACCTGCGCCTGGCGCTCGTGCTCGCGGGCGTCGCGCTGCCGATCGCGTACTACGCCTGGCTGTCGGCCACCGACGCGTCCTGGAAGCTCGCCTCGAAGGCCAACGCCGCCGGCGCCCAGCCGCAGTGGCACTGGCCCTGGTGGGCGATGGCGCTCACGGTGCTGCCGCTGGCGCTGCCCGCGGCGCTGGCCTACCGGCTGCCGGCGCCGACGCTGGCAGGACCAGGCGATCCGCCTCTGGCCGTTCGCCGCGCTCGTCGTCTACCTCCAGCCGGTCGGCACGTTCCCGTACCACTCGTTCCAGGGGCTGGCGATCCCGCTCGGGATCCTCGCCGTGCAGGGAGTCGTCTCGGTATGGCCGCATCCGCGCCCGGCGCTCGTCGTGCTGGCGCTCGCGTTCATGACGTTGCCCGGCTTCGCCCACAAGCTCGATGTGGCGAAGAACAACGTCCACCTCGGCGCCGACCCCTACTTCATCTTCCCCGACGAGGAGCACGCGATCGCGGCGCTCGAGCACGACCCGCGGCCGGGCGGAGTGCTCGCGCCGACCTACTCGGGCTTCTTCATCCCGTACACGACAGGCCGCGAGACCTACGTGGGCGCGCTGTCCTGGTCACCCGACTTCGAGGCCCGCCGCGACCGCGCCGACGCGCTGTTCGAGGGCCGTCTCACCGGTGCGCCGGCGCGCGCCTTCGTCCTGTCGACGCACGCACGCTTCCTGTTCGCCGACTGCCGCAAGCTGCACGACTTAAGCGGCGAGCTCGCGCCCCTGCTCGAGCAGGTGCGGCACTTCGGCTGCGCGACCGTCTACGTGCTCAAGCCGCGGCCCGACATGGCGCGCGCGGCCGGCAAGCCGGACGCGTAGCGGCGGCGCGCGCCGGGTATCCGGCAGTCGTGGCCAAAACCAAGAAGAAGAACACCAAGCAGCAGCAGGAGAAGTCGAGCAACATCGCCGCCAAGGCGGCCATCGGCGTCGTGGCGGCGGCCGCGGCCGTCGGCGGTGCGACCTGGGCGAAGATCAAGCGAACCCGCCGGCCGAAGGTCCTCGGCATCACGGTGCCCGACGGCCTCACGAAGGCGACCAAGCGCTTCTCCTAGCCGACGAGTAGTTCCCCATACCGGCCTGCATCCAATTCCGGATGCCGGGCGCGGCGCTCTGGACCAGAATCGGTCCAGATCATGCGAAGGACGGAAGCCATACTGCGCGTGTTCGCCGTGCTGCTCGTCGTGGCCGGAGCCGCGATGCTGATCGCCGGGCGGAACTCGGTCATCAGTCTCAGCAGCATCGCCTCTGGGACAGCTCTGCTGGTCGTGCTCGAGGAGAACCTGCGCCGACGCGGCGGTTCCTTCCACTGAGCGCACAGACACGCCGAACACTTGTCGAGTTCGGGTGCCAAACAGGCCGCGCAGGGGGACACTTGTTACAGGGAGGAATCCGATGAGCACCCAACTGAAACAGCCAAACGTCTTCGCCGTGCTCCTGCACGACAAGGCGGACTGGATCCCGTTCTGCTCGGTCGAGCCCGGCGAGGCCGACCGCGTGCGCGAGATGTACGCCCTCAACGGCTGGAACGTCGAGACGCGCCGCTTCTCGACGGGCGACTACCTCGAGCTGTCAGAGGCGGACCCGGGCCACTACGCGCCGCTGAGCGCCAAGGCCGTGGCGAGCTTCGAACACGAGCTGGGCTAGACGCTTCAGCAAGCCGCGCCGCCCGCCGATGACTGGTGAGGATGGATGGCGCCATCGCTAAGGGAGATGAGGCCGCTCACCGCGGCCAGCAGCTCGTCGCGCGGGTGATCCTGTGCGTGATGGCGGTGGGGCTTTCCCTGGTTCTGTGGCACCGGCACCACCAGACCCATCCGGCGGCGCCGCCGGTCGCCTGGAGCGGCGTGACCTCTCAGGGCGAGGTGATCAGCGCGACCACCGTCCGCGGCCTGCTCACGCACGTCGACACGCACCTCACCGAGCGCTGCACGGACGGATCGGTCTTCAAGCTCCACTGGAACGCGAGCAGCGACCGCTTCGTGCAGCACGGCCTGGACCTCACCGGCGCGCAGACCGGCTACGGATCTCCCAACACCGGCGAGCCCGACTCCTACGACACCCGCATCTCGGCCCACATGGGCGCGAAGCCGAGCGGCATGATCACCGCGCAGGACATCCTCACGCGAGGCGGCGGCACGGTGCTGTGCCGGTCGGACGCAGTGACGTTCCAGTTGAAGCACTCGGCCTAGCGCGGCAGGCGCGACACCGTCAGCGTCGCGTGGTCGGTGTGCGGGATCGCGCCGCCGCCCGCACGCACGAAGGTGACCAGCGCGTCGAGCTTCCGCCTGCGCAGGAGCAGGCGGGCGACGGCCTTCTGCACGGTGACCTTGTAGATGCCGCTGCAGCCCGTCGGGACAGAGCACGTGGCGCGGCCGGCCCGGACCCAGCGGCCGCCGACCCGGGCCCGGAGCGTCAGCGTGCCGGCGAAGGACTCCACGCCCCCGCCGCGATCGCCGAGGCGCACGGCGATGTAGACGTTGCCGTCGCGGTGCATGCCGATCCGCCGCGTGAAGAGCAGGTAGACCGGCTGGCGATAGACGGTCTCGCAGTCGGGCGCCACGATGTCGCGTGCGTCGGCCCCGGGTAGGAGGTCGGCGCCATCGCCGCAGCTCACGTGGTCGACATACAGGTCGCGTGCCGTGGTGATGACGTCGTCGCCGGCGCCTGCGTCAATGGTGTCGGCGCCGGCGTCGCCGTCGAGCGTGTCGTCGCCGCCGAGCCCGCGCAACACGTCGTCACCGCCGCCGCCCTGCAGCCGGTTGGGGCCGTCGGTGCCGGTGATCGTGTCCGGCTCCGACCCGCCGGAGAAGTCCTCGACGCCCGCGATCGTGGTGCCCTCGCCGGCCTCGCCCTGGGCGGCCGCGGGATTCGAGAGGTCGATCGTCGTCGGCCCGTTGCGGTTGCCCTGAAAGAGGGAGTCCTCGCCGGGCCCGCCGTCGATGATGTCGGCGTCGTGTGCTGCCTCGCTGTAAGTCGCGATCAGACTGTCGTTCCCCGCGCCGCCGTAGAGCGCGTCGCGTCCACTGCCGCCATCGAGGAACGCGCCGTGGTCGCAGCCGCGCAGCACGTCATTGCCTGGCCCGCCGTTCATGTTGCAGCCGCCGGTCAGGACGTCGTCGCCGGCGTCGCCGGTGATGAGCGAGCCGAGTCCGAGGGCCGCAGGGACGGTCACGCGATCGTTCATGTCCCCGAGCCCGATGGACAGTGGGGGCGTCGCCGTGTTCGGATCGCACAGGACGGTGTGCGCATCGACGGTCGTGCACGCGTTGCCGGCCGTGATCGTGGCCCCCGGGTCGCTTATTCGGAAGCCGCCGGACGTCGGCTCGATCGTCACATCATTCTGCTCGCCGGGCGCGGCGAAGTAGGTGATGCCGCCATTGACGAGCGCGGTGCTGGCGGCCGCGGGCGCCGCCAGGGCGAGGACCGCGACCGCTGTGAGGGAGACCAGGCGCATCGACGCTCTGCCGAGCATGAACCTGCTGCAGGACGATTCGGAGCGGCAGCCGGGAGGGCTACGCTGCGCCCCATGGCCCCGATGACCCGCCGGGACTTCGCGCTGCGGCTCGCCGCGGGCGGCGCGGCGGTGCTCGTGCCCGGCTGTGCGGGCACCGGAAAGGCGGCGACCAAGACAACGACGACCGCGACTCGCACCGCGGCGGCCGTGGCGGCGGGCAACCCGCTGCGTGTGCTGGCACGCGAGTTGCGCGGACCCGTCCTCGAGCCGGGGAGCGCCGCCTACGAGCAGGCGCGGCTGCCCTTCAACGAGCGCTACGACGACATCCTCCCGCGCGCCGTGGCGCAGCCGCTCGATACGCGCGACGTGCAGGCGCTGGTCCGCTGGGCGGCGCGCTACCGGATCAGGCTCACCGCGAAGTCGGGCGGCCACTCCTACGCCGGCTACTCGACTATCCGCAACGGGGTGGTGGTCGACCTCGCGCAGTTGCGCGGCGTGAGCCTGCACCGCGGCGGCGGCACGGTGACGATCGGCTCGGGCTCGCGCCTGCTCGACGTCTACGCGGACCTCGCGCGGCGGGGGCTCACGGTTCCGGCCGGCACCTGTCCGTCGGTCGGCATCGGCGGCCACCTGCTCGGCGGCGGCATGGGGCTGGCCGGGCGTCAGCTCGGCCTGGCCTGCGACCGCCTGCGGGCGGCGCGCATCGTCACCGCCGACGGCCGCGCTCTCCGCTGCGACGCGCGCACCCACCCGGACCTCTTCTGGGCGCTGCGCGGCGCGGGCGCAGGCTCGTTCGGGATCGTGACCGGGTACGAGCTCGCGCCGCACGCGGTCTCGCAGGCGAGCTGGTTCGCCTGCTCCTGGCCCTGGGCGAGCGCGTCGGATGCCCTCGACGCCTGGCAGCGCTTCGCCCCGCACGCGCCCGCCGCGCTCACGTCGATCCTCACGCTGGGCACCGGCAGCGCCAGCCCGACGGTCATGGCGGTGGGCCAGTACTTCGGCGACGAGGGCCAGCTCGGCGCGCTGGTCGCGCCGCTCACGCGCGTCGCCGGTGCCTCGCTCAGCACCGGCACCAGCGACTACCTCGACCTCCAGTTGCGCTGGGCCGGCTGCCTCGACCGCGGCTACACCGCCTGCCACACGGAGGGCACGCGGCCCGGCGGCGTGCTGCCGCGCGACCGCTTCGCCGCCAAGTCCGACTACGTGGCCGAGCCGCTGGACGCGGCCGGACGCCAAGCCCTCGTGTCAGCCGTGGACCGCCGGCAAGCTACGCCGCAGGACGGCTCGGGCGCACTCGTGATCGACTCCTACGGCGGCGCGATCAACCAGGTGGCTCCGCACCACACCGCCTTCATCCACCGCAACCAGCTCTACTCGGTGCAGCAGATCGCCTACTTCGGGCCCGCGAGCGAGGGAGCGTCGCTCGACTGGCTGCGCTCGGTCCACGCCGCGCTGCGCCCGCACGCCTCGGGCCAGGCCTACCAGAACTACATCGACCCCGAGCTCAGCGGCTGGCGGCGCGCTTACTACGGCTCGAACTACGCACGGCTCACCGAGGTCAAGGCCCGCTACGACCCGGAGAACATGTTTCGCTTCGCCCAGTCGATCGGATTACGCTAGGCGCATGTTCTCGGGGCGCTGGGCGTTCGGTCTCACGGCCACGGCGTTCGTGTGGACGCTCGGGCTGATCGTGTGGGCACTCGTCGGGCCGGCGTACAGCGGGGTGTCAACGGACAGCAGCGGCGCGACGCACAGCCTGCCCTCGCAGACGCTCGTGCAGGAGAACGGCGCCTCCGTGCTGATCCCAGTTGCCGCCCCCGCACTGGTCGCGGCGATCGTCTGGTGGGCGCTCCACCGCAAGTGCTCGCGCGGCAGCCTGTTCGGCGAGCGGCTGGCGATCGCGCTCGTCGTCCTGCTCGGCCTCTTCGCGCTCGTGACGGGCTTCTCGATCGGGCTCTACGTGCTGCCCGTGGCGGTGCTGCTCACGTCGGCGGTGGTCATGACGCCGGCGGGAAGCTCACCCGCAGCGCGCGCCACTGGCCGTCCGACGCCACCGGCGTAAGGGTCGCGCCCATCCGCTGCAGCGCGGTCAGCTGCGGCGGCTGGCCCTTGACGAACGTCACGCCGATCTGGCGGCCCGGCCGTTCCGACACGCCGAAGAGCTTCAGCCGCAGCTTCCACGCCGCCGCGGTGGCGTTGAAGCCGGGGGCGATCAGGGGGTGCTGCCTGGCCAGCGGCCCGGCGCGGTCCATCGTGCGGAACAGCGAGGTGAGATCGTCGGCGCGCGCGTCGGCAGCGCGCGCCTGGTCGCGCAGCCCGATCGAACGCGCGACCGCGAACGGCACGCTCACCGCGATCAGCAGTGCCGCCAGCGCAACCCGCACGCGCGGGTCGGACGAGGCGCGGACCATCGCCACCATGCCGACTCCCGCCAGCACGCAGAACATCGCCGCGGCCTCGACGAGGTAGCGCGGCACGGCCGGGTAACCCACGGCCTCGCCGCCGATCGTCACGATCGTCCAGGACAGCCCGACGGCGGCGACCGCCAGCACGGTGCGGTCACGCTGCTGCCAGCCCCAGACGAGGCCGGCCAGCGCGCCGATCCAGACCGGCGCCACCAGGATCCCGAGAGCGCGGCCGGTGAGCGTCAACGCGGGGTGACTCGAGTGCAGGATCTCGGTGGGCTCGCCGGAGATCGTGGCCGAGTGGAAGGTGTGGAAGAGCTCGCCGGAGCCCGCCCAGTCGGGAATCACCCAGAGCAGGACCATCGCCGGCAGACCCACGAGCAGCGGCCAGCGCCGGCGCTCGAACACCCACAGGTACAACGCGTAGAGGCCGAGCAGCGGCCAGATCTCCGGCCGCGCCATGCCCGCCAGCGTGCCGAGCGCGAAGGCCCAGCCGCGGCGCCCCATCAGGTGAAGCTCGACGCCGCCGAGGAGCAGCGCCACCGCGAACGGCTCGATGTTGCCGGCGGAGAGGTAGCGCAGCCAGTCGGCGCTGAAGATGAGCGCCAGCGCTGCGATCACCCCGGCTGCCACGCCGCCCGCGCGCCAGGCGAGCCGGTACGCCAGCCCGATCGCGGCGAAGCCGGACGCGCGGACAAGCAGCAGCCAGAGGAACGGCTGGGCGCCACCCAGCAGGCCGAACGGCGCGGTGAAGAGCACCGGCAGCGGCTTCCAGCCGGTGTGGGCGAGCGTGCTGAAGCCGATGCTCGGCGTGACCAGCTCGCGCCCGAACACGAGCCACGCCCAGGGGTCGTACGTCGGCCGCCACGGCAGGAGCAGCGAGAGCGCCGCCAGTGCCAGGCAGACGCCGGCAGCGGCCAGCGCCGCGTGCGCTCCGATCGCACCGCGCAGCCGTGGCCTGCTTCGCGCCACGTAAGCCATCGAACCGACACTCTTGCAGCCCCGGCCGCGCCGGGTGGCGCTCAGGCGAGGAAATCGTGGATGGACTCGGCAATCCAGTCGATCATCTCGTCGCTCAGCCCGGGGTAGACGCCGACCCAGAGCGACGCCTCGGTGATGCGGTCCGCACCCGCGAGATCGCCCACCACCCGGTGCTCGAGGCCGAGGTAGCCGGGCTGGCGGGTGAGGTTCCCGGCGAGCAGCAGGCGGCTGTCGATGCGCCGCTCCTGCAGGTGGAGCTGCAGGCCGCGCCGCTCGGCGGCGCCGCCCTCGCGCAGCGTGAACGGGTAGCCGAACCAGGACGGGTCGGCGCCCGGCAACGCCCGCGGCAGCACGAGCCGGTCCTCGAGCGGCCGAAGCGCCTCGTGAAGGCGCGCGAAGTTCCGCCGCCGGGCCGCGCCGAAGTCCTCGAGCCGCTCGAGCTGCGCGAGCCCGAGCGCCGCCTGCATGTCGGTGATCTTGAAGTTGAAGCCGAGTCGGCTGAACACGTACTTGTGGTCGTAGCCCGCCGGCAGCTCGCCGAACTGGCCGTCGAAGCGCCGCCCGCAGGCGTCGTTCACCCCCGGCGGGCACCAGCAGTCGCGGCCCCACTCGCGCAGCGAGGAAATCGCGCGGGCCCAGGCCGGGTCGTCGCAGGCCACCGCGCCGCCCTCGCCGGTGGTCATGTGGTGGGCCGGGTAGAACGAGTAGGCGGCGGCCTGTCCGAACGTGCCCACGAGCCGGCCGTCGAGCATCGATCCCAGGGCATCGCAGCAGTCCTCGATCAGCAGCAGGCCGCGCTCGGCGCAGAGCTCCGCCAGCCGTCCGGCCTCGAACGGGTTGCCCAGGCAGTGGGCCGCCACCACGGCGCGCGTGTTGTCGTCGATGGCGTCGGCGAAGGCGTCGAGCGAGGGGTTGAACGTGTCGAGCTCGACGTCCACGTAGACCGGCACGAGGCCGTACTGGTAGACGGGGTTGATCGTGGTGGGGAAGCCGATCGCCGGCGTGATCACCGCGTCGCCCGGCTCGAGCGGGCGCTCGACGAGATCGGAGAGCGCGGCGGCCACGGACAGCAACGTGGCCTGAGAGCCCGAGCCGGTGAGCGCCACGTGCTCGCGCCCGAGCGCCCCCGACAGTCCCGCGCGGAAGCGATCGGCAAAGCGGCCCTCGGTGAGCCAGCCGTCGAGCGACGCGTCCACGAGCGCCTCGAGCTCGGGCGCGCCGATCACGCGGCCGGCGACGGGCACCGGCGTCTCGCCGCGTACGAACGGCTGCCTGGCGAGAGCCTCCTCGGCGTAGCGGCGGGCGGCGTCGAGAGCTTCGGCTCGGAGCGCCTCGAGGCGCTGGGTCAACGCCGGACGTGGACGCTCGCCATGCGGTTACTCTAATCCGCCTTGGCGAGACGGCCCGCCATTCCGCGCCCGGCAATCGTGGGCCTGCTGTTCGCCGGAGCGGCGCTCCTGTCGGCCCTCACGATGCTGAACGGCATCCAGCCGAACGACGAGGGGCTGATGCTGCAGGCGGCCGCGCGCATCGCGCACGGGCAGGTGCCCTACAGCGGCTTCTGGTGGTTCTACCCGCCCGGTCAGCCCTACCTGCTCGGCGGCCTCTGGGCGCTGTTCGGGCCGTCGCTCCTCACCTGGCGGATCGTGCGCGTGCTCTGCGACGCCGCCGTGGCCACGCTCGCCTACCTGCTCGCGCGGCGCTCGGCACCGCCGTGGCTGGCGACGCTGGCCTGGCTGGGCGCCGCCTGCGCGATGGCGTTCCCGAGCGGCCCGCACCCGTTCCCGATCGCGCTCGGCTGCGCGCTGGGCGCGCTGCTCCTGTTCGAGCGCCGGCCGCTCGCCGCCGGCGTCCTGATCGGCGTGAGCGCGGTCTGGCGTCTCGAGTTCGCCGCCTACGCGGGGCTGGGGATCCTGCTCGCCTTCGCGGCGCGCCCCGGCCCGCGCGAGGAGCGCCTGCGGCTCGGCGCCCGCTTCGCGCTGCCCGCGCTCGGGGCGGCGCTCGTGCTCTACCTGCCCGTGGTGATCGCGGCCGGCCTCGGGCGCTCGTGGCACCTGATGGTCAGCTACCCGCTAACGACCTTCGGCAGGTACCAGTCGCTGCCGTTCCCGACCCACTACACGGGGCCGCTCAACACGAGCTCGGTGGGCGGCTTCATCTCGGACAGCGCCGAGAACCTGCTCCACTTCTACCTGCCGCTGGTGCTGGTCGTGGGGCTCGGCGCCGTGGTGATCGCGCTCGCCCTCCGCTTCCGCCGCGAGCGCTGGTGGATGGTGGCCACCGTCGTCCTGGCGGGCGGCATGGCGCACTACCTCGTGGTGCGGGCCGACCTCTTCCACACCGCGCCGCTCGAGGTGATGCTGTGCGTGCTGGCCGCCTGGGTCCTGGCCGAGCTGCGGCCGGCGCCGCGCTGGGCGCTCGTGCCCGCGGGCGTCGCCGCGCTCGCGTTCGCCTGGATCCTCGCCGAGGGCCTCGACCGCCGCGTGCGCACGATCCAGGACCGCGGCGTGGCGATCCACCTGCCGGTGGCCGACGGGGTGCGCGACCGCGCCGCTCGCGTGCCGCCGCTCGAGCGCGCCGTGCACTACGTCGACGGCCGCGTGCCGCGCGGGCGGCCGATCTACGTGGCCACCCTGCGCTCCGACCTCGTGACCTCCGGCGACCCGCTCTTCTACATCCTCGCCGACCGCCCGAACCCGACTCGCTACGACATCGAGGCGCCCGGCATCGTCACGAGCGCGCCGGTGCAGCGCGAGATCGTGCGCGACCTCGAGCGCACGCGCACGCCGCTCGTCGTGCGCTTCACGGCGCCGATCACGGCCGAGCGCGAGCCCGACCGCGCGGGCCGCTCGACCGGCGTGCACGTGCTCGACGACTACCTCGCCGCCAACTACCACCGCAGCGCGAAGTTCGCCTACTACGTGATCCTCGAGCGGAACGGCTGATGCGGCTCGCCTACGTCCTGGAGCGCTATCCCGAGCTGTCGCAGACGTTCGTGGAGGACGAGCTGCGAGAGCTGAAAAGGCAGGGCGACGAGATCGAAGTGATGGCCCTACAGCCGGGTGAGCACGCCGAGCTGACCGAGCCGGCCTTCGAAGCCCGCAGTCCGCAGTCCGCAGTCCGCCGTCTGGCCGCCTTAACCGCGTTCTCAGCCCGCCACGCAGGCTTCGTGGCGGCCTACGCCCGCGAGCCCCACCCGTGGCCCTCAGATGGGCGGGCGCTGCGTGGGCTGGCCCGGCTCGCGCCGTGGGTCGCGCCGGCAGTGCGAGCCCACCATCTCCACGCCCACTTCGCCACCGAGGCCGCCGACATCGCGGCGCTGCTCGGCCGCCTCTCCGGGCGCCCGCACTCGTTCACCGGCCACTCCACCGACCTGTTCGCCGACGCCGCCGGCCTTCGCCGCCGCCTGGAGCAGGCCGCCTTTGCGGTGCTCGTCTGCGAGTACGACCGCCGCGCCGTCGAGCGGCTCGCGCCGGGGGTGGGGCGGCTGCACGTGATCCAGCTCGGCGTCGACCTCGGGCGGCTCACGCGGAGCACGCCCTACGACGCCGACGGGCCGGTGGTGGCCGTCGGCCGCCTGGTCGAGCACAAGGGCCTTGCCGACCTGGTGTCGGTGGCGGACCAGCTCGACCGCCCCGTGATCGTGGCCGGCGACGGGCCGCTGCGCGGCCTGCTCGGGCACGGCCACGCCGAGCTGCGCGGGGCGGTGTCTCCCGAGGAAGCCGCCAGGCTGATCGAGAGCGCCTCGGTGCTGGTCGCTCCCAGCGTGGTGGCTCAGGACGGCTCACTCGACGGGATCCCGATGGTGCTCAAGGAGGCCCTGGCGCTGGGCGTGCCGGTGGTGGCAAGCGACGCCGTGGGCAACCCGGAGGTGGTGTGCGGCGACTGGGGAGTGCTCTATCCGGCGGGCGACCGCCGCGCGCTCGCACAGGCACTGAACGAGCTCCTGGGCCGGCCCGGGAGCAGCCGCGAGGCCATCGGAAGGGCCGGGAGGGCGTTCGCCGAGCGGGAGCTCGACCTCAGCCGCCAGACGGCCAAGTTGCGCGAGTTGTTTGCAACTTCGGGGTCCGTAGCCTCCACGTAACCCAGCCCGATTAGTACTTCCGTTCAGACGTTCGTCCATTCGCTATGAGGTAGGCGGCGTGCTGCCGACCCGAACCATGTGGCTCGGGCTTCACACCTACCCAGGGGGGTACGTGCCGCCGCGCTTGCGGTGGCGCTCGTCCTCCTCCTGATCCCCGCCGCGGCGCGGGCGAGCTCGCCCTGCGCGCGCTCCCTCGGCGGCGGCGTGGTGGGCCGCCTCTGCCCCGCCAAGGCCGGCCACGCGAGCGCGGTGCAGCACGTGACCCTGCACGCCACCGGCTACTGGGCGAGGACCAAGCGCGGCGTGCTCGAGCTGCACGGCACGCAGCCGCTGCGGTCGGGCATATCCGTGAAGGTGCGGGCGGGGCGCGCCAAGGGCGCCCAGATCGAGCTGCTCTACTCGCACGGCGGCGACCACTGGCTCGTCCGCTTCTTCGGGCTGCGCACGCGCGGCGCGCTGAAGGGCACGATCGTGAGCCGCTGGAAGGGCTCGCCCCAGGTTCGCCTCCGGATCGGCCGCCACAGCATCAAGCCGGCCAGAGTGCGTCAGGTGAAGCGCGCCGCGCGGCCTGCGCCGCTCCCCGCCGCTCCGATCCTGAACCGTCTCCGCGCCCCCCGCCTCGACACCGCCGGCGGCTCCGGCTGCGCGACGCCCGACGCCGGCATGGACGACTTCTGGTCCCGCTCCGGCCCCGGCTGGACCGGCGGTGACAGCACCTACTCCACGCAGCTCCCGGACGGCCGCGTCGCCTGGCTGTTCGGCGACACCTTCCTCGGCACGGTGGCCGACGACGGCAGCCGCCCGGCCAACACTCCGATGGTCCGCAACTCGATGGTGCTGCAGAGCGGCGACAGCATGAGCACGCAGACGGGCGCCGGCCCCTCCGCGTTCGTCAACACCCCCGACGGCCAGGGCTGGTACTGGCCGGGCGCGATGACGATCGAGAACGGCCAGCTGAAGATCTTCCTCGGCCGCTTCCACGCGAGCGGCAGCGGCGGCCTGTGGAACTTCGCCTACGACTCCACGGCCCTCGCCACCTTCACGGCGGGCAGCATGCAGCTCCAGTCGCTGGCGCCGGTGAACGACGACGCCGGCCTCGTGCACTGGGGCTCCTGGACCTTCGACGATGGCGGATACACCTACATCTACGGCACCGAGACCTCCGGCATCCACAACTGGATGCACGTGGCGCGTGCCGTCGCGGGCCAGCTCGGCGGCCCCTGGCAGTACTGGACCGGCACCGTCTGGTCGAGCGACCCGACCACGTCCGCTCGCGTGATCGACGGCGTGTCGAACCAGCTCAGCGTGGTCCGCAAGGGCGGCTCGTACGTGCTGATCTCACAGGGCGTCGCGCTGAGCCGCGGGATCAGCGCCTGGGACGCCCCGACGCCGATCGGCCCCTGGAGCGACAAGACCACCATCTACACGACGCCCGCCTGGTCCGACAGCTTCACCTACAACGCGCTCGCCCACCCCGAGCTGAGCGACGACCAGAGCCTGCTCGTCTCCTACAACGTGAACTCGAGCTCGGGCTCTGGCGCGTACGGCAACGCCGACCTGTACCGGCCCCGCTTCATCCGGGTGCCGATGAGCTGCCTGCCGGGCGCCTAGACCGCCGCAGCGGGTTGCCCCGCTCGCCGTCGTGTGGCACGGTTCAGGAGAGCGCAGGCGCGCTCGAAGCGCGTGACCCCGCCCCACCTATTCCGCAAGCCACGGCTCAGAGCTCGCCGACCGGACGAGGCAGCAGTGGTGCGCTCGCATCGGGCGTTCTTCCCCCTGTTCGACTCGCTGCGCGGGATCGCCGCGCTCTCGGTGGTGCTCTTCCACCTGAAGAACTACGCGGGATCGAGCCACCTCCTCCAGCCCTACCTCGGCCGGATGGACCTGGGCGTGACGATCTTCTTCCTGATCTCGGGCTTCCTGCTCTACCGGCCGTTCGTGGCGGCGAGCCTCAACGGCGGCCGGCCCGTGGCGAGCGGCGCGTACGCGTGGCGCCGGCTGCTCCGGATCGTCCCCGGCTACTGGCTTGCGCTGACCGGGGCGGCCCTCCTGCTCAGCCAGCGGGACATCTTCCACTGGCACGGGCTCCTCTACTACGGCTTCGCGCAGATCTACACACCGCGCACCGCGCTGGGCGGAATCGCGCAGGCGTGGTCCCTGAACGTCGAGATCACCTTCTACGCGCTGCTCCCGCTGTGGGCGCTGATGATGGTCCGGCTGCCCGCGAAGGACGACAGGGGCCGCGTGCGCAACGAGGTGATCGCGCTCGCCGCGATGTTCGCCTTCAGCCTCGGCTACAAGGTCGTGCTGTTCTCCAGCAACACGCCGCTCCGGAGCCCGGTCTGGCACTTCATCCTCCCGCGCGACCTCGACCTCTTCGCGCTCGGGATGGTGCTGGCGGTGGCCAGCGTCTGGTACGAGCACCGGCCACGGCCTGACGTCCTGAAGGCGTTCGAGGAGTTCCCGGTCATCGCCGTGGCCATCTCGGTCGCCGCCTTCTGGTACGTGAGCATCAAGATCGGGCTGCGCGGCACGCTGTTCGAACGCTTCTCGAATGGCCAGGCACTCGAGGAGCACTACCTGTACGCGCTGATCGCGCTCGGCCTCCTCGTGCCCGCCGTCTTCGGGCGGCCGGGGCAGGGAGTGGTCCGGCGCGTGCTCGGCAACCGCTTGCTGCTCTGGCTCGGGGTCATCTCCTACGGCCTCTATCTCTGGCACCTCACGATCCTCATGAAGCTCCAGCAGGGCTCGTTGATCCCCGACCTCGCCTCCGACCTGCATGTCGCGGAGTGGATCGTGTGGAGCGTGGTGGGCATCGGTGGGAGCGTCCTGGTGGCCGCCGCGAGCTACTACCTCGTGGAGCGCCACGCACTGAAGCTGAAGTCCGTCACCGTGCCGCGGAGCCGGCAGCTGAACGCCCGCTGGCGGCGCTCGTCGACCTCGGCCGCGATCCTCGCGTCCATCGGCCTGCTCGCCGCTGGCGCGCTGGTGGGCACCGGATACGCGACCGCGGACGTGGCTCTCGCACTGGCGGCGGCCGCGGCGGCCGTGCTGCTCTTCAGGGAGGGGCGCAGGTTCGTGGGCCGGCTAATCCCGCCGCACTACCTCCTGGTCGGGATCGGGGGCCTTGCGCTTTTGTTCGTGATCGCCCGCTTCGCGCTCGGGCCGCCGCAGAACGCGGCGGCCAACCTGCCGTACCAGCAGAACGCGTATCTCGTGGCGACGTATGGGCCCGGCGGCGTGCGCCTGTTCGTCAACGGCCACCTGGCCGCGCGGGCGAAGGCAACGAGGCCGCCCGACCGGACGGGCAGCCCGCTCGAGATCGGCTCGCTCGACGGCGCGAGCGGCTGGATCGGCACGATCGACGACGCGGCCGTCTACGACCGCCAGCTCGACGGGCGGACCGTCCTGCGGCACCTCAAGGCGGGACTTGCCCGCTCCGGCTACGCGGCGGAGGTCGAGAGCACCGCCGGCCTGCTGCACTTCTGGCGGCTGGGGGACAGCGGCGCAACCGCGGCGGACGCCGCGAACGGCGCTCCCGCCACCTTCGCGCACGGGGTCACGCAGGGCGCCCTCGGCATCACCGACAAGAGCGACGGCGCGGCGGCGTCGGATGGCCGGCACGGCATCGCCGTGGCCCGGGACACCGGCATGGACCGCCTCTCGAGCTTCAGCGTCGAAGCCTGGGTGACCGTCCAGCGAGAGGGCAACCGTGCGGTCTTCGGGAAGCGAGGCTCGTTCTTCCTGAAGACGGACTTCCTGGGTCGCTGGCTGGCGGGCTACCTGACGGGCGGCAAGCTCGTCTCGGCCACGACCCGCTCGGCGGCCGTGCACCCGCCGAAGACGAAGGCCAAGGCGCTCCCCGCAAAGTCGTCGGTCGCCGCGCCGGTGCTGGGGCTGCTCGGCGCCGCCTGCCTCGCCGGCCTCGCGGTGGCGCTGTGCTGGCCTCCCGACTGGCTGCGCGGCCGCGGGCGGCTACGCCTTCGCCTGAGCCGGAAGAGGACGGCGGCGTAGCAGCCGGACGTCCTTGAAGCGCAGAATCGGGCGCTCGACCAGGTAGTAGCTGACGGCCGCGCACAGGACCGTGAGGAGCGCGGACAGCACGACGATGCGGATGGTGTGCTCGTGGTTGCCCGGCCGCCCGGCGCCGCGCCAGACCTCGTCGATGATGGGCACCTGCCAGAGGAAGATCCCGTACGAGACGAGGCCGAGCCAGCCCAGTGTCTTCGTACCCATGATGCGCCGTGGCACGCCGCTCCGACCGTCGCCGAAGACAGCGGGCAGCACCAGCAGCAGGGCGATCACCGAGTAGAGGAAGTGGCGGAGCAGGGACTGCGGCACGGTGAGCCGGTCGAAGACCCCGGGGCCGACCTTACCCACCTGGCAGACGAGCAGGAAGACGGCGATCGCCGCCATCCAGCACGCCAGCGGGTGGTTCTCGACGAACCGGACGGCTGCCGGCTGCCTCTTGCGTCCCGCGAGCGCCGCGCTGGCAAGGGCCAGCAGCATGCCCACCACGAACCAGTCGATGAAGCCGGGAAGAGCGTGTGCCAGCGCGCTCGTCGGCGACAGGTCGCGGTACGCGGTGGCGAAGAAGAACAGCGCGCTGAGCACCAGCACCTGCGTCTGGATCTTCGTCTGGCGGTCGGTTCCGGCAGAGCTGCGGACGAAGAACAGCGCCAGCAGGGGCAGGATGACGTAGAACGACGCCTCCACCGCCAGGCTCCATGCAGGCACGATGCCGCCCAGGCCCCAGTAGGTCTTGTAGACCTGGACCAGGCCGTAATAGCTCCACCAGTGGCCAGTGCTCATCTGGGGCAGCCCGAACAGCACCCAGGCGAGCGTCAGCGCGAACCAGTACGCGGGAACGATGCGGAGCAGCCGCCGGCGCGCGTAGTCCCCCGCCTGGGGGCCCTTCCGGTTGTGGAGGAGCGCGGCCACGTACGGGCGGTAGAGCAGGAAGCCCGAGATCACGAAGAAGATCGCTACGCCGCAATCCAGGTGGTCGATGTAGCGCCCGTACCACGTGCCCACGCGGCCGCCGTTGATCTCGAACGCGTGGGTGGCGAAGATCGTGATCGCGGCGATGGCGCGCAGCGAGTCGAATAGCGGGAAGCGGGGATTGCCGGGTGGAGGGGCAACCGCCGGCTCCACCCGCGGCGGGGCAGCCATTCCCGCAACATACATCGGGCCGGGCGTGCGGGCAACGAACGTCCCGGCGCTTGCCGCCCTTCCGCTCGCCGCTCTAGGATGGGGCCGGTGACCGACGATCCAGAGCGCACGCGCACCGGCACCTCCGAGGCCAAGACACCCGTTGGGGAAGCCCCGGAGGACGCGGAGGAGCGTGGAGACGCGGAGGAGCGTGGAGACGCGGAGGAGCGTGGAGACGCGGAGGAGCGTGATATCGAGGAGGGCGACGACGAGGAGTACCTCGACGAGCCCGAGCACCGCATGTCGGAGACGGCCGGCAGGTGGGCCGCCCCGGTTGCGATCTGGATCGCCCTCCTCATCCTCGCCCTGACCGCGTTCGCCGTGTTCCGGATCGCCGGTGAGCAGCGCTACCAGAGCTGCGTGGCCGCCACCACCGCGCGCAGCCCGGGCAGCGATTCACTTTCGACCTTCGCCAGGCTGCGGAGCATCTCCCGCTGTTCGCACTCACCGTTCTAGGGTCCCGCCCGCTCCGGCGCAGCGCGCTGGCGGTTGCGTGCGTCTCGGCGGCGCTGCTCGCGGCGATCTCGAGCCCTGCCCTCGGAGCGGCCCTGCCCGCCGGGGTGCCGCCGCGCGCCTATGTGGCGGGCACCTACGACGGCAAGACGCTGCGGCTCTACGTGAACGGCAGGCAGGTCGCCGCGAAGGTCTTCAGCGGCACCCCCGACGCCAATCGCAACCCGGTGGAGATCGGCGCCTACGCCGGTCAGGCGGTGTGGCACGGGACGATCGACGAGGTTGCGATCTACAGGCGGGCGCTCTCCCCGAAGGACGTGGCGCGGAGATACGAGCTCGGGCTGGGAGAGGCGAACGGGAGCTACCCGGAGCTGATCAAGAGCACCCCGGGCCTGCTGGCCTACTACCGGCTGGACGACGCCAAGGGGGGCCAGGCTCGCAGCAGTGGCACGGGCCCGACCGGCGCCTACGAGCAGCCGGTCAAGCTCGGGGCGACCGGGTTGATCACCCACGACCCGGACAAGGCGATCTCCCTGAACGGCAAGCAGGGCTCGGTGAGCATCCCGTCCACCCGTCCGCTCGACCTCGGCAGGGACTACACGATCGAGGCGTGGGTCACCGACGCCGGGGCCGGCAACCGGCACATCATCGCCAAGGTGGACTCCTACTTCCTGAAGACCGACCTGTTCGGCAAGTGGGCCACCGGCTTCTACTCGAAGGGGCAGACCAACACGATCGAGAGTCGCGCCTCGGCGATCCCGGCGTCGGCCTCCACACCTGCCCCGAACGCCGCGCCCAAGAAGAAGGGCGGCGGCAGCAGCGCGCTCGTGCCGATCGTGCTCGTGCTCGCCGCCGTGCTCGCGGTGGCCGCGGCGATGTCACGCACGCGCCGGCGCGATTCCGAGCTGGCGGCCGCGGGCGCGCAGCGGACGGGCGACGACGGGCCCGACGAAGGGGATCAGCGCGCCGGCTCGTGAGCCGCCGCCGGCTCGACGGCGGCCGGCGCCGGCCTCGCGGGGCGGGTCGGCCGGGTGTACTTGAACTTCAGGATCGGGCGCTCCACCACGTAGTAGCTCACGGTCGCGCAGGCGACCGTGATCAGGAAGCCCACCACCGTCACGTAGACCACGCGGTCGCCATTCACGTGGCGCCCCGCGTCTTCCCAGACCTTCGTCAGGATCGGCAGCTGCCACAGGAAGATCCCGTAGGACACGAGTCCCAGCCAGCCGAGGACGGGGTTGGCGAGGATCCGCCTCGGCAAGCCGCCGCGCTCGCCGCCGAAGACCGCGGGCAGCACGAGGAAGGCGGCGACCAGCCCGTAGAGGACGTGTCGCGCGTAGTTGGCGGCGTCCGTGCGCGTGCTGAGGTTGGTCGCGCTCAGCCCGGCGTGCTTCGAGACGATCCAGTAGAGGACCGCCGCGATGACCCACGGCACGAGCGGCGAGTCCTCCACGAGGCGCACGGCGGCGGGCTTCCGCTTGCGCCCCTCGAGCGCGGCGCTCGCCACCGCCAGCAGCATGCCCGGGATGAACCAGGCGATCATGCCGAGCAGCGACTGCTGGAGATAGCTCGAGGGGTCGAAGGCGCGGAACAGCAGCCCGGCCACCGCGAGGCAGGCGAGGAACGCGACCTCCGACTGGATCTTCGAGCGCCGGTCGGGGGCGAACACGCTGTGCGCCAGGAACAGCGCCACCAGCGGCAGCAGCACGTAGAACGACACCTCGACGCTGAGGCTCCAGGCCGGCACGATCCCGCCGAGCGGCCAGTAGGGGTGGTAGATCTGCACGAACGTGTAGTACGCCCAAGAGTGGCTGCTCCACATCTGCGGGAGCCCGGGGTAGATCGCCAGCACGGTGAGCGCGAGCCAGTACGCCGGCACGATCCGGAGGACGCGCCGCCGGGCGTAGTCGCGCACCGTGGGCGCGCGGCCGCCGTTCAGGCGCGCGGAGACGAACGGCCGGTAGAGCAGGAAGCCGGAGATCACGAAGAAGATCGCCACGCCGCAGTCGAGGCGCGCGGTGAAGGCTCCGAACCAGGCGTGCTGGCTCTCGCCCGTGAGGTAGAAGGCGTGCGAGATCAGCACGCTCAGGGCCGCGATCGCCCGGAGCGAGTCGATCAGCGGGAAGCGCGGGTTCCCCGGCGGGGGGCGGAAGACCGGATCCGTGGCCACGGCTCTCGGCACCAGCGTAACCCGCTTCAGTACGGCCAGTGCCGGCCGCGGTGTCCCATGAGCCGCGCGAGCGGCCACAACCTGACGAGGATCGCGACCTTGATCACGAGGTTGCGCGCGAACCAGGGCAGCTGCGCCGCCTGCGCCAGCGCGTTGCGGAGCACCTCGGTGCCGTGCAGATCGGTGCGCCGGTACTGCGTCATCGAGGAGCTGCGGCCCTCGTAGCGCCAGCGGCGGCTGAGGAACAGCCGCTGCATCAGCGCCAGTGTGACGCCCACCGACGAGAACGAGTCGTGGATGAGCATCACGCCGTCGGGGTTGACCCGTGCCCCCCAGCGGTCCACGTCGGCCCGGGCGGGGCGCAGCTTGTGCGCGCCGTCGACGTAGAGCAGGTCCACCTGGCCGTCGACGTGCGCCAGCGCCTGCTGCGAGAACTCCCGTACGTGGCGGACCCGGCCGGCCACGCCGGCGCCCGCGAGGTTCTGGTTGAAGCGTGCGTTGTCGCCCTCGCCCTCCTCGGCGGTGCCGGTCCACTGCTGCGGGCCGCGGTCGTTGCCCGCGTGCGGGTCGATCGCGATCACCTCCACGCCCTCCGCCGCCGCGAGCGCGAGCACGATCGCCGAGCGACCACGGTAGGAGCCGATCTCGACGATTCGCGAGCCCGGCGGAAGCTCACGTGAGCGATCGTAGAGGCGCCGCGCCTGGTCCTCCGTCATCCAGCCGTCGACGCCGTCGACGGCCGCCAGTGCGACCTCGAAGGACGTTACGTAGGCGCTGGCCGGTTGCTGGGTCATCGTTTAGTCTGAATCGACGTATGTCTGTGGCGGTCGCGCCTTCCGGGCGCAATTTGTTAGCGCGCGTCTCGGGTGCGGTCGCCGAGGACGATCTGCGCGTGATGGGCCTTCTCACGGTCGCGGCGTTCGCGCTGCGGCTGGCTTTCGTGCTCACCGCGAAGCGCTCGCAGGTTCCCTTCGACGATACGTTCTTCTACCACACGATCGCCACCCAGATCTCGACCGGTCACGGCTTCACGGGCCCGCAGGGCCTGCCCACCGCGGCCTGGCCGCCCGCCTACCCGTTCATCCTCGCGGGGCTCTACAAGATCTTCGGCAGCCACATGATGGTCGGCGAGTACTTCAACGTCGTCGTGTCGAGCCTCACCGTCCCGCTCGTCTACATGCTGGCGCTGGACACGCTGGGCCGGACCGAGGCACGCTTCGCGGCGGCCGTCATGGCGATCATGCCCTCGCAGATCTTCTGGACGGACGTGGTGCTCACCGAGTCGCTCGCCGTCTTCCTCACCGTTGGCTTCCTCTACTGGGCGGTGAAGGCGCCGCCGCGCACTCGCACCTACATCATCACGGGCGTCTTCATCGGGATCTGCGCCCTCACGCGCGGCGAGAACGTGTTCCTGGTCGTCATCCCGATCGCGCTCTGGTGGAACCAGGTCGATCGCAATGAGCTCCTGCGCCGGCTGGCGATCGTGGTGGCCGGCGGAGTGCTCGTCGTGGCCCCCTGGACGATCCGCAACATCAGTCAGATGCACTCGTTCATCCCGATCAGCACGAACTTCAGCTCCACGCTCTGGGCGGGCCACAACCCGAAGGCCAACGGCGGTCCCAACTACCCGAACCAGGCGGAGCTCAACAGGGAGCTGGCCGGCAAGACCGGCCCGGCGAAGGAGGTCGCCCAGTCGACGCTGCTGCGCAAGCAGGCCCTCACCTGGGCGTCGCATCACCCCGGCAAGGAGCTCGTGCTGATACCCGAGAAGCTGCTGTCGGCCGTGGGGCCGGCGAACCAGGTGTTCCTGTTCTGGATCAACCCGACGCCGCAGATCACCGCCGTGCACCACGACGCGGTGAAGCGCTACTCGATCGCCGCCGACTTCGTCTGGTACACGCTGCTCGCGCTCACCCTGGCGTCGGCGTGGATATTCGGCCGACGCCTCTGGGAGAACCCGGCTCTTCTCGGTTCGCTCGCCTTCATACTCGTGTCACTGGTGCTCTACGGATTCGTGTTCTACGGAAACTTCCGCTACCGGGCCCCTCTCGAGCCGCTGATGCTGCTCATCGCCGCGCCGCTGGTGTCGCGCATCCTGGCGCTGCGGGGGGGCTCGCCATCGGAACCGGCGCCCGCTCACTGACGCCACCCACGGATGGGGGCGGTTGAGACGGGGACGCTCTGATGTCGATCTTGCTTCGAGAGTCCGACAAGGCTGTCGTCGAGCAGCCCCCGGGCGTGCCCGCCCCCCCAAGCCGCGCGAAGCCGACCTTCTCCGAGCGCATCGAGGACGGGCGCGCGCTGCCGATCTGCTTCGGTCTGCTCGCGCTCTTCCTCGCCTTCATCCAGCGCCCGGGGAAGGACACCTTCGACTCGCGCATCGAGCTGACCGTCAACCCGTCGGCGTTCCTGCATCACGTCAGCTCGGTCTGGAGCGCGACGGGCGACCTCGGGCACGTCCAGAGCGCCCAGTTCGTGGGCTACCTGTTCCCGATGGGACCGTGGTTCGCGCTCTGGCACGCCACCGGGGCGCCGATGTGGATCGGGGAGCGCCTCTGGTTCGCGGCGCTGATGGCGCTGTCCGCCTGGGGGGCGATCCGCCTGATGGACGCCATGTTCTCGCGCCGGCGCGGGATCGCCCACGCCGTGGCGGCGGCGGTCTTCGCGTTCAACCCGTACGTCGTGATCTACGCCAGCCAGGGGACGATCCCGCTGGTCTCCTACGCCGCGCTGCCCTGGCTGCTGTTCGCCGTGCACCGCGGCCTGTCGGATCGCGGCCGCTGGCGCTGGCCGGCCGTGGTCGGACTGATCCTGGCAGTGGGGGGCGGCGGCGTGAACGCCGCCGTGGTGGTCTGGATCGTCGCCGCGCCGATCGCGCTGATGTTGTACGAGCGCTTCGCCCTCCTGCGCCCCTGGCGGGACATGCTGATCTTCTCGGCGCAGGCCGCGCTCTTCGGGCTCGTCTGCTCGATGTGGTGGGTCCTGCCCGTGTTCCTCCAGGCGAGGTACGGCGCGGACTTCCTCCGCTTCACCGAGCTGCCCACCTCCATCTGGGCCACGACGAGCCTCTCCGAGTCCCTGCGGCTGATGGGCTTCTGGCTCTCCTACCTGGGCGTGGGGTCACGGCCGGTGATGGCGGTCAGCAGCACGTACCTGTTCAGCGGGCCCGTGATCATCGCGGGGTTCGCGCTCCCGCTCGTGGCGTTCCTCGGCCTGCGGCGCTCGCGCGCCTGGGCCTACGGACCGTTCTTCGGACTGCTCGCCGTCTCGGCGGCGGTGGTGATGACGGCGGGCTTCCCGGAGGGGACGCCGCTGCGCCGCTTCCTCTACTGGGCCTACTACGGGGACAGCTCGCTGCGCTTCCTGCGCACGCCCTACAAGGCGGCGCCGCTGCTCGCGCTCAGCCTCGGCTGCCTGGCGGGCGTCGCGCTCCAGATGTACTGGCCGAAGATCCGAGCGGGCGAGCTCCAGGTCTTCGGCCGGGTGGTGCCGCGCTGGAGCGTGGCGGCGTTCGCCCTCGTGCCCTTCCTGGGCGCCCTGCCGCTGTTCGACGGCCGTGCGATCGACAAGCCGCTGGCCTACGGATCGATCCCCGGCTATTGGAAGTCGGCCGTCGCCGACGCGGCGCGCACCACGCCCGCCGACAGGCGGATCATGGTCCTCCCGGGGGTGTTGTTCGGCGACTACAACTGGGGCAGCACGGTGACCCCGATCGCGCCCGCCCTCACCACGCGGCCCGTGCTCAGCCGCGAGGTGGTGCGCTACGCGGATCCGCGGACCAGCCAGCTCCAGGCGGCCGTCGATGACCTGATCCAGCAGGGACGGCTCGTGCCCGGGCAGCTGATCCCGCTGCTCCGCTTCTTCGGAGTCGGGCAGGTGCTGCTGTCCACGGACACGGCGCCGGGCAGCGGCGCCTCCGCCCCGCTCACGATCGCCCGCTCCCTGGCTGGCCAGCTCGGCAATGGGCCGCCCGCTCAGACCTACGGCCGCTCGCGCATCTTCGGCCCGCCGCAGGGCCGTGCCGGCACCTCGGCCCGGCTGCCCGACATCGAGCGCATCTCGGTCCCCGGCGACTCGCCGGGGATCGTGCGCCTGCAGCCCAGCGCCGGGGCCACGATCCTCGATGGGGACGGCAACGGCATCGCGGAGCTGGCGGCGGACGGGGAGCTCGACCCGAACCGCCCCCTCATGTACTCGGGCGACACGGGCGACCGGCAGCTCGCCCAGAGCATCCGCGACGGCGCGACGCTCGTCATCACCGACTCGAACCGCCGGCGCGTGATCGAGAGCAACCGGCTGCAGGACAACCTCGGCCCGCCCGTCGGCCCGACCGACCCGCTGCCGCGCGAGTGGCCGTCCTACGACCTCTTCCCGAAGAGCGGCTCCAATGAGCAGACCGTCGCGCTCTACAGCGGGCTGCGGTATCTGCGCGCGCCCTCGGAGCGCGGCTTCTCGCTGCTCCCCGAGCACCGCGCCTTCGCGGCGCTCGACGGCAACCTGAGCACCTCTTGGGTCGGCGGGAGCCCGGGGAACCAGAAGCGGCGCTACATCGAGCTTGGCTTCAAGCGGCCCCGTGACATCGGCAGCATCCGGCTATATCCGCTCCAGGACCCCTCGGGGCTCACCAACGCGGTGTCCATCGCCTGGAGCGGCGGGCACCACAAGGCCTTCTTCGTCCACAGCGGCTGGAACACCCTGCGGCTGAACGCCCGCAACGCCTCGTTCATGCGGCTCACGGTGAGGTCCACCTCGGGCTTCTTCAGCGGTCCCGGCGGGATCTCGGAGCTGCAGGTCCCGGGCCTGACCGTGCACGAGACGCTGAGGACGCCGCTCGGCCTCGCCGCGCGCTCGAAGGGCTTCGACCTGAGAGGCAATCCGATCTCGGTGCTGCTCTCGAGGACCACCGCCGACTTCCCGGGCCATGTCGGCACGGACGTGCGCGACCCCGAGTCCGGTAACGCGATCGACATGGTGGACGCGGAGTACAGGCTCGAGCGGGACGTGACCCTGCCCACGGCCAGGAGCTTCCTGGTGGGCGGCTGGGCCAGCGTCTCGCCGACCGCGTCGGACAGTGCGCTCGACCGGCTCACGGGCCTGCGGCGCGGCTGGCGCTTCACGTCCTCGAGCCGCTTCGAGGGCGTGGCCGCGAACCGCGCCTCGTCGGCCTTCGACGGCACCGTTCGCCCCTGGATCGGCGACTGGATCGACGGCCAGGCCTCGCCGTGGATCGAGTGGCGCGCGCCGCGGCCGGTGAGGCTCTCCACCCTGCGCCTCCAGCCGGGGCCGTCGGGCTACGGCTATCCCACGAAGGTCGTCGTCACCACGCCCAACTACTCGCGCGTCCTGCCCGTCGACCTCGCCACCGGCCTGGTTCGCCTCGGCCGCTCCGTCCGCACCGACCAGATGCGGATCACGATGCTCTCGATGCAGGTCCTCGGCGGCGCGGCCGGCAAGGGACGACTGCTGCGTGCCGTGGCGCTGCGCGAGATCCGCATTCGCGGTCTCGACGCGCCGGCGCCCGCGCGCTCGGGGACGTTCCAGAGCCGCTGCGGCACGGTTCACGTGAACGACGGCGCGTCGAGCGCCATCGCGCGCGTGTCCGGCAGCATCGCCGCGCTCGACGCGGGTCAGCCCCTGCGCATCACGAGCTGCGGCTCCCGCGCCGCGCTCGCCATGCCGGCGAACGAGTCCCACCTGAGCGTGCCGGCGGGGAGGACGTTCCTCGTGGACCATCTGGCGCTCACGTCTCCGGCGCCGACTGCGCGACCGGCCCCAACCGCCGTGAGCCAGATCTTCGATCCGGGCCACGGTGGGGTCAGCGAGCGCCGCAACATCAAGCTGAGCGTGGCCGGGCCCTCCTGGCTCGTGCTCGCCGAGAGCTACTCACCGGGCTGGCACGCCTGGTGCAAGGGCACCAGCGGCCACGAGCGCTCACTGGGGGCGGCCACGCCCATCGACGGCTTCGCCAACGGCTGGCGGGTCGACTCCACCTGCGGTGTGGCGCGAATCGCCTTCACGCCACAGAGCACCGCCACCCTCGGGTACTGGATCTCGGCGATCGCCGGCGCACTGCTCCTGCTGGTGGCGCTGGCGGGCTTCCTCGTGCGTCCGGGCGCGCAGCTCGAGGGGCGCCGCTGGCTGCCGCTCCTGACGGAGGACCCGCCGGTCCGCCTGGCGCTTCCGAAGGCCGTTGCGGCGGCAGTGGCCCTCGGCACGGTCTGCGGCTTCGTCTTCGCCATACGTGTGGGCGCGCTGGTGGCTCCGCTGACCCTCGCCGCCCTGGTGACAGGAGTGACGGTACGGCGCCTGTTCCTCGCCGCCGGGGCGGCCCTCCTGCTGGTGCCGCTCATCTACGTGATCGACCCGGCGCCGAACTTCAACGGCTTCTCGTTCATCTACGCGATCCACCACATCAGCGCCCACTGGTTCGCGGTGGTGGCCGTGATCTTCACCGCCACCGGCTGCTTCCTCAGCGCCATCCGGCGGCGCCGTGCCACGCTGGCGGCTCCGCGGACGACAGACTAGCGCGCGCACGCGGATCACGCAGTTCCAGGTGAAGACCTCGCGCACCAGCGGGATCTTCACGATGAAGCTGAGCTTCGGCCAGTAGCGCGGCTCGACGCGGGTGATCTCGAGGCGGGGGCGGGCGCGCACCAGGCGCAGGGTCGGGCCGATGTGCTGGGCCCAGAGGCCGTCGCCGTAGGCGTTCTTGCGCGGCGGGCCGTGGCGGCGCACATACGCGCGCGGCCCGAGCTTCGGGCCGAGGTACTGGTAGGGCGTCATGTCGTGGCCGCCCCAGGGCGAGTACCAGTTGGTCCAGGAGATGTAGCCCCAGCCGCCTGGCCGAAGGACGCGCTCGATCTCGCGGATCACCGGCTCGGCCGCGGGGGTGTGCTCGAGCAGGTTGGAGCAGAAGACGCCGTCGATCGAGTCGCTCTCGAAGGGCAGGTTGCCGGCGTCGGCCACGATCGCGCCGGGCGGCACCTCGCCGGTCAGCTCGAGCTCGGAGAGGTCGTTGTCCACCGGGATGACCTCGGCGCCGGTGGCGCGCAGCGCGCGCGTGTAGATGCCGGGACCGCAGCCGAGGTCGACGATCCTCTGGCCGGCGAGCGGCCCGTGGCGGCGCTCGAGGTCGTCGGCCATCTCCGCGGCGAGCAGCGCGTAGAAGGGCTCCGGGTCGGTCTTCTCGTTCCGCCACAGCCGCCACAGCGTTCGCGCGATCCTGGGACGCTCGAGGGGCGCCGCGTTCGATGCGGCGGCTACTCAATCGGCGCGTGCGCCGGCGGCGAACTCGAATACGGCGTCCTCGCGGCGGAGGCTGATCCCGACCAGGGCCACCGCCAGCGTGAGCTGGGACAGCACGAGGGCCAGGGCGAGGTGCGTGGGCCGCCCCTGGAACGGCCGAGCAGAAGCGGCTCGATGCATCGCGGCAAGCGCCAGCAGCGCGAGGAAGCGCCAGCGGGCGAACGCGATCAGGTACTGCACCGCGAGGTACACCGCTGCGGCCGCCGCGGCGGCCAGCAGGAGCAGGAGGAGCGCGCCGGTCGCGTGCGAGTAGCCCGAGCCGAACGCGAGCGTCATCAGCGGCTTGGCGGCCAGCCAGCAGAAGAACAGCAACGGTATGGCGGGAGCGGCGACGATCAGGAGGCCGCCGAGCAGCAGCGGGCGGCTGTCGGTGCCGTTGCGGCGGCGGCGGGCCGCCTCGGGCAGCAGGTAGAGCGCCACCGCCAACGCGCACCAGACGAAGGCCTTGGCCACGAGTGACGCCGCGGCGTAGGAGCCGGCGGTGTCGCTGGCATGCGCATGGTTGGCCACCACCACGTCGACGTTCTGCACGAGCCCGACGAGCGCAAGCGCCAGCAGCGGCGCGCGGCTGGCCATCAGCACCGAGCGGAGCGACGGCCGGTCGGCGCTGTGCCGCCAGCCTTCGGTGATGGGCCCTAGCCGGCGGCGAAGCGTGAGGTCGAGCACGAGCCAATTGACGAGCATCGAGATCGCCGAGCCCAGGAACACGCCCGTGACCCCGAGGCCGACCGCGCCGAGCAGCGCACCGAGCGCGATCCGCCCCGTGGCCTCGAGCGCCAGGCTGCGCCCGACGAGCCCGGTCTGACGCAGCCCCTGGAGCGCGCCGCGCTGCACGCACAGCATCAGCCACAGGCAGCCGATCGGCAGCGTGGCGGCGGCGGCCAGCGACGGGCCCCCGATGGCGCTTGCGAGGTCATGCCGCAGCACGAGCGCCCCCGCGGCGACGGCCGCGGTGATCACGGCCATCGTGTTCATCCACATGTTCACCGTGGCGCCGAGCGCCGCCTTGCCGCGCACGAGGGCGGACTCGACCTCGCCGGCCACGCTGATCTGGAGCGCCGCGCCCGGCAGCGCGAAGATCATGAACACGGAGACCATCGCCGCCAGGTCGCTGAACGAGCCCGCGCCGACGATGCGCGCGAGCACGAGCGTGAACAGCAGCGTGACCACGTTCGAGGCGACGACCGCGGCGGCCATGCCGCCCGACGGCGCCGACTGAGGCGAGGTGAGCAGGGTGGAGCGCGGCGGCAGCGGCCGCTCGGCCCATTGCCGGCGCTCGTGGCGGAGGACGTGCATCGTGTTGCCGGCGGCGCTGTCCCAGGTGAACCTGTGCGAGCGCTCGAGCGCCTGGCGGCCGAGCGTCTCGCGGAGCTGGTGGTCCTGGATCATCTTGCGCATCAGGCCGGGGAGCTCCTCGGGGCTCGAGGCGAGCAAGCCCGTCTGGCCGTGCACGACGCTCTCCTTCACGCCTCCGGCCGCCACGCCGACGGTGGGCGTGGCGCAGGCGGCGGCCTCCATCACGGTCAGGCCCCAGCCCTCGCGCGGCGACGCGGTGGCGTGGATCCAGGCGCGCTGAAGCAGCGTCAGCTTCGTGCGCTCGTCGACGAAGCCGTGCACGCGCACGCGGTCCTCGAGCCCGCGCAGCACGATCTCCGCCTCGAGCTCCTGCCGGTGGTCGCCGTCGCCGGCGATCTCGAGCGCCACGCCCGGCAGCTCCTCGACCGCGGCGAGCAGCGTCTCGATCTGCTTGTAGCGCTTGAGCCGGCCGAGGAACAGCATCGTGGGCTCGGCGGCGCGCTCGCCGGGCTCGAACGCGTCGAGCTCCACGCCGTTGTAGTTCACGTGTATGTGGTTGCGCGGGATCCCGTGGCGCTCGATGTCGCTCGCCGAGACCTCGGACACCGTGACGAAGCGCGAGCCGCGGTAGACGATGCGCAGCGGCAGCGTCTCCAGCAGGAACGCGGCGACGCGCCCGACCGGCCCGAGCTCGTCGGAGTACATGCCGCGGTGGATGTGGTGCACCATCTCCACGCGCGGGCCGCGCCACCAGAGCGGCGTGAGGTAGCTGATGCCGTTGATCACCTCGAACACCACGTCGGCGTCAGGGACGAGGCCGCGGCGAAAGGCGCCAGACCGCGCGCGGGAAGACCGTCAGCCGCCCACCCATCCGGTGGATCGTGAGCCGCCCGAGCTGCTCGTAGGGCACGGCTCCCGGGTAGCCGCATGCCACAACGGTGACCCGGTGACCCCAATCGAGCCAGCGCGACACGTGAGCGTGCAGATGCGTGCCGGTCCCGCCCCCCTGGGGGTGCGTCCAATCACGATCCGTCAGGACGAGGACGTGCAGGCGTGACCCCGCATTTACGGGATCCGTCCCCTGCCTGGCGGGTGCCAGGGCGTTCTCGAACATGGTGGGTTCCGCCCCCCGAACGCGGTACTGACCGGACCCTTGCGTTCAAGGAACTGCATCACCCTAACGCGCGAGTCAAATTTGCGCTATGTCTCAGAAGCGAGATTGCGCAAAGGCGTCGTCGGCGTCCGCAAGGCGACAACCGTGACGATGGCCGCGAGCACGGCCTGGAGGCCCAGCAGGACCCACGCGATCGCGGTGAGATGGCGGCCCGCGATCGACAGCAGGATGGGGTCGAGCACGGCCGCCACGCCCAGGAACGCGATGAAGCGCGCGCGGTGCAGCGCGAGCAGATACTGCGTGCCCAGGTAGGTGAAGGCGAGGCAGGTCATGGCGAGGCCGAGGATTGGCAGCGCGCTGTCGGCGGCGGTGAGCTTCGCGCCGAAGACCTTGTCGAGCAGCAGGTGGCCGCCCGCGAAGTAGACGAGCGTCATCGGCACCGCGGCGACGATCAACAGGCCGAAGGTGCGGATGAGCACCGGTCGCGCGTCCTCGCCGAGACGCATGCGGCGGGAGGTCTCCGGCAGCAGGTACATGCCGAGTCCCACGGCGATCCAGATGATCACCTTGGCCGCGACCACAGCGGCCGCGTAGGAGCCCGCGGTGTCGCCGCCGATGCGGTGCTTCACCACGATCACGTCGACGTTCTGCAGCACGCCGAAGAAGGCCAGCGAGAGCAGCGGCGCCCAGGCGCGCGAAACCAGTGCGCGCAGCCGCTCGTTGGCGGGCGGCGTGTGGCCGGCCGGCGCGCGTTCGAGCTCGTGGTGCAGGACGAAGCCGAGGACGACCGACATGGCGAGGATCGACGCGGTGGTGCCGACGAAGGCGCCGGTCACGTCCATGCCGACCGCCACGAAGATGAGGCCGAAGATCAGGCGGCTGAGCGACTCTCCAATCAGGCTGGCGGCGACGAGCCGGTAGCGCTGGAGGCCCTGCAGCACGCCGCGCTGGACGCACAGCGTCAACCAGAGCGCGGCAGTGGGAAGCACCGCGCCGGCCGCCCACTTCGCATCCACGTGGATCACGCTCGCGGCCACGTCGCGCAGGAGGAAGGAGAGCACCAGCACCACGCCGGCCCCGATCGTGAGCGCCCGCATCCAGCTGCGGATGGCCGGGCCGGGCGGCTGCTGGCCGACCGCCAGCGCGGCGGAGACCTCGCGCGCGACCGTGACCTGCAGCGCGGTGCCGGGGATCATCAGGATCAGGAAGGCGGCGACCAGGGCGCCGAGCGAGCCGTAGCCGGTGGCGCCGAGGATGTGCGCGAACACGACCGTGAATGCGAGCGCGAGCACGTTCTGCACCATCACGGCGATCGCCATGCCGGCCGCGCGGCCCATGTCGGTCGAGCCGAGCTCCTTCACGCGCGGCGGAACCGCCGCGGTGAGGCGGTCACGGGTGGCCGTGCGGCCCGGGCGCGCGTCCGCGCGCTCTTCTGTCCTCTCCAGCAGGCGTTCCATCCCCTAAGGGCCCTCCGCCACTGTACCCCGGAACGGCGCTTCTGACAGCCGCGCCTTGCCTGGACCGCACCACTCATTTGGGCTACGGTCGCTCAGTCGATTGGGCAATTTCACAACCCTCGGAGGTGACGCGATGAAGCGCTTGCTGCTCGCCCTGGCCATCCTCGTCCTCGCGGTGTCGGGAGTGGCGTGGGCGGCGTCGAAGGGCAAGGCCAAGAACGACACGGGGACGGTCTACGCGGCCATCGTCCACCAGGTCGGCAACCAGCAGATCGCGGACGGCGACGCGAAGAGCAAGCTCTTCGGCCAGGCGGCGATCACCTACCAGGTCACGGTGAGCACCTCCAACACGCCGGGGGCCGTCTTGATCAAGGCCAACAAGATCACCCTCTGGACGAAGGGCGGCACCATCAGCGGCACGGGCCAGGGCACTCAGACGGTGAACCCCGACGGCACGGGCAACGTCACCGGTGGCACGTTCAAGCTCACCAAGGGGACCGGTGCGCTGAAGGGCCACAGCTTCAACGGCACCTTCTCGGGCCCCTTCAACGGCACGTTCTACACGTTCGCCTACAAGGCGACCTTCAAGTAGGAGGCCGGGGTGGGTCGGCGGTACCGGCCCACCCCGCCGATATCCTGACCCGGGTGCAGGAACACGCTCTCGCAGAGCGCCTGATCACCTACGACACATCCACGCTCGAAGGGATCCAGAGCGCAGCCGGCTTCGTGAAGGGCTGGCTCGAGTCGCGCGACGTCGACGTGACCGTGGGCAGCCACAACGGCCGCCCCGTGATCGCGGCGACCGTCGGCGCGCCGGTCGGCGGCGGCCCGGTCGTGATCCTGCACGGGCACATCGACGTGGTGCCGGGCCGGCCAGAGCAGTTCGTGCCGCGCATCGAGGGCGACCGGCTCTTCGGCCGCGGCGCCTACGACATGAAGGGCGGCCTGGCCTCGATGATGGTGGCCACCAGCGAGCTGGCTGCCCAGGACGGCGTGCGCGTGCACTTCGTCTGCGTATCCGACGAGGAGTCGGACGAGATCACCCAAAGGGGTTCCGACTACCTGGTCGAACAGGGCTACACGGGGGATTTCGCGATCACCGGTGAGCCCACTGACCTCTACATCGGCGTCCAGGCGAAGGGCGTGCTCGCAATGCGGATAGAGGTCTCCGGCAAGTCGGCCCACGGCTCCACGCCCTGGCTGGGCGACAACGCCGTGCTGAAGGCGATCGACGTCTTCCGCCAGATCGAGTCGCTGCCGTTCGCGCGCGAATCGTCCGAGTTCTTCGACCGCCCCTCGATCTCCCTCGGCCGCATCCTCGGCGGCGATGCGATCAACAAGGTGCCGGACCTCTGCGCGATCGACGTCGACGTGCGCTTCCTGCCGGGTCAGGACCCGCAGGAGATCCTCGCGGACGTGCGGGCGATCCCGGACGCGCACGTGTCGAAGGTCTTCCTGCGAGCGCCGATCGAGGTCGAGCGCACCAATCCCTACGTGCAGCTCCTGGCCGAGGCGGTGGCCGAGGGCACGCCCACCGAGCGCATCTCGGTGGGCCGCGACGGCACCTCCGACGCGATCAGCTTCATCGACGCCGGCACCCCCGCCGTGGAGTTCGGACCCGAGGGCGCCGGGCACCATGGTCCCGAGGAGTGGGTGTCGATTCCGTCGCTCTCGCGCTACCGCCACGCGCTCGTCGAGTTCATACGTTTGGTGGCCGCACGCGAGTCGAAGGGACATCTGCGCATTGCCTGAGCGAGGAAACGGAGTCTGGAAGCGCTTCCTGATGGGGGCGTTCCTGATCGTGGTCGCCGCCGCCAGCGCGACCTCCGTCGCGGCCTTCCACGAGGTCAACCGCGTCGTGAAGGCGTTCTCGGTCAACGG
Source organism: uncultured Thermoleophilaceae bacterium (assembly GCA_963848495.1). Lineage (GTDB taxonomy): Bacteria > Actinomycetota > Thermoleophilia > Solirubrobacterales > Thermoleophilaceae > JAICJR01. Next base: position 1,350,021 of record CAWKDV010000004.1, on the reverse strand, counting down.
CCAGATCAAGGGCATCAACAACGACCTCGCCACCGCCGATCCCGGCAAGCCGCAGACGATCATGCTGCTCGGCTCCGACAAGCGCGCGAAGACCGCGCGGGACTTCCAGGGCGGCAGCGCCCGCTCGGACACGATCATCCTGATCCGCCTCGACCCGTCGAAGCAGGCCACGGCTCTGCTCTCGATCCCGCGCGACCTCAAGGTGGCGATCCCCGGCCACGGCATCGGGAAGATCAACGCGGCCTACAGCTACGGCGGCGCGAAGCTCACGCTCGAGACCGTCAAGCAGCTCACCGGGTTGCGCATCAACCACGTGATCAACACGGACTTCCAGGGCTTCGTGGACGCGGTCAACGAGCTCGGCTGCGTGTACCTCGACATCGACCGTAAGTACTTCAACTCGGGGCTCGGCTTCGACAGCTACGCGGCGATCAACCTCGCGCCCGGCTACCAGCGGCTCTGCGGGCGGAACGCGCTCTCGTTCGTGCGCTTCCGCCACACGGACTCGGACATCGTGCGCGCGGCCCGCCAGCAGGAGTTCCTCTCGCAGCTCAAGCAGCAGGTCAGCATCGGCAAGCTGATCGGCGACCGCAGCAAGCTGCTCGACATCTTCGGCCACGCCACGCAGTCGGACATCCACGGCACGGCGCAGGTCATCCGGCTGCTCAAGCTCGTGGTCGCCTCGGCCGGCCACCCGGTGCAGGAGGTTCAGGTCACCGGACCGGGCGTGGACCTGGCGGCGGTCGGGCTGGGCGGCGAGAGCTTCGTCACGGTCACGGCCGACAAGATGCACGAGCTGGCGCAGCAGTTCATCGGCGTCAAGCCCATCCAGACCCCGTCCTCCTCGACCCCCAAGAAGAAGCGGCACCGGCGTCACCACCGCCAGACCGCCGCGAGCCTCAACCTGATGGACGCCACCACCGTGGGTCACACCCAGGCGCTCCAGCTCGTGGCGGGCTTCGGGAGCCTGCACTCGAGCATCCCCATCTGGTACCCGCGCAAGGTCACCGCGGATGGCGGGGGCTTCATCCCCCAGCCGCGCGCCTACTACCTGAAGACCGGCGGCGGTAAGCGCTTCGCGGCCTACCGGATCGTCGTCAAGGCGCACAACGTGGGCCAGTACTGGGGCGTTCAGGGCCTCGCCTGGAGGACCCCGCCGATCCTGAAGGGCAACCCCACGGTGAAGCACTATCGCGGCCGCACCTTCTACATCTACCCCGAGGGCGACCGCACTCGCCTGGTCGCCTGGAAGACCCCGAAGGCCGTCTACTGGGTCGAGAACACCCTCTCCGCCGACCTCACCAACCAGCAGATGCTGGCGATAGCGGAGTCGACCACTCACCTATAGGCTGATTCGGTCCATGCCTGAGAAGGAGCCGATAGGGGTCATCGGCGTGGGCTGGGTTGGCCTGGTCACCGGCGCCTGCTTCGCCGAGCTGGGTCACCAAGTCCACTGCCGTGACATCGTCCCGGAGAAGGTCGACGCGCTCCGGCGCGGCGACGTGCCTATCTACGAGCCCGGCCTCGCCGAGCTCGTGCAGCGCAACCGCGAGCGCATGCACTTCAGCACCGAGATGGGCGACGTGCTGTCGAACGCGGAGCTGCTCTTCTGCTGCGTGGACACGCCGCCCACGTACTCGGGCGACGCCGACCTCTCGCGCGTCGAGCGCGTCGTCGACGAGCTCGGCGACTCCACCGCCCACGCGATCATCATGAAGAGCACCGTGCCCGTGGGCACCGGCCGCTCGATCCGCCGCCGCCGCGAGGATCTCGGCTACGTGTCCAACCCCGAGTTCCTCAAGGAGGGCACGGCCGTCGCCGACTTCATGAAGCCCGACCGCGTGGTGATCGGCGCCGACGAGGGCTCCGAGCAGTTCGCCGAGCGCGTCGCCGCCCTATATGAGCCGCTGAACGCGCCGATCGTCACCACCGACGTGGCCAGCGCCGAGATGGTCAAGCTGGCCTCCAACGCATTCCTCGCCACGAAGATCTCCTTCATCAACGAGATCGCCAACGTCTCGGAGGAGCTGGGAGCGGACGTCATCGAGGTGGCGCGCGGCATGGGGTACGACGAGCGGATTGGTGGAAAGTTCTTGAATGCTGGAATCGGCTTCGGCGGCTCCTGCCTCGCAGGCGAGGAGACCGTGCTGGTCCGGCGCTACGGGCGCACCACGCTGCTTTCGTTCGAGCGGCTCTGGGGGCTGCTCGAGGCGGACGGCCACGACGGCGGCGCTGGGCTGATCGAGCCCGCCGGTCTCGAGGTCCTCTCCTGGGTCCCGGGCGACGACGAGCCGCGCTTCATGCCGGTGTCGGTCGTGACGCGACGGCGGTTCGAGGGCGAGCTGGTGGAGGTGCGGACCGAGACGGGCCACCGAGTGCGCTGCACTCCGGACCATCCATTCGTTGCTTACACAGCGGACGTTGAGGAGCCGGTCGTCCGCGTCGGTCGCGAATTGAGCACCGAGACTCTGTTGCCAGCCCTGGAGCGCGGCTCCCCGGCGCAGGGCGGCGGCACGGCCGTGCTTGCTCCGACGCGAGCGGTCGCGCTGAAGGAGATCAGCGAGTCGTTGGTTGGGGTCGACGCGTCGGACGCACCCGAGTCGCGGGGGTCGGGCGGTCGCAGGCACTCGAACCGGTGTTTTCGCTTGAAGTTCCCGGCGCGCACACCTTCGTTACCACTGGCGGCCTGACCACGAAGAACTGTTTCCCAAAAGACGTCTCCGCGCTCAAGCAACTTGCCGGCAACACCGGCTACCACTTCCAGCTCCTCACAGCCGTCATCGAGGTCAACGAGCTGCAGAAGCGGCGCACGATCTCCAAGCTCAAGAAGCACCTCGGCACGCTGGTGGGGAAGGAGATCGCCCTGCTCGGCGTGGCGTTCAAGCCGGACACCGACGACATCCGCGAGGCCACCAGCCTGGTGCTGGCCGGGCGGCTCCAGGGCGAGGGAGCGAACGTGCGCGCGTACGACCCGGTGGCGGGCGAGCGCGCGTCGCTCGTGCTGGGCGCTGGGGTGAAGATCTGCGACTCGGCGATGGAGGCGCTCGAGGGGGCGGACGGGGCGGTGCTTGTAACTGAGTGGTCGGAGTTCAAGGACCTCGACTGGGTTAACGATGTAAAGCACGCGATGAAGACCCCTTTGATCGTCGACGGCCGCAACTTCCTGGACCGCGAGGCGCTGAGGGCCGCGGGCTGGCAGTACGAGGGCGTGGGGCGCTGACGGGCTGATGCAGGCGCTGGTCCTGGCCGGCGGAGAGGGCACTCGTCTCCGGCCGCTCACGCTCACCGTTCCCAAGCCGGTCATGCCGCTCGCCGGCAGGCCCTTCCTCACCTTCATGCTCGACTGGCTGCGCGGCCACGGCGTGGACGACGTGCTGCTCTCCTGCGGCTTCCTCGCCCATGCGGTGGAGGACGTGCTCGGCGATGAGTACGAGGGCATGCTCCTGCGCTACGTGCATGAGGATTCGCCGCTCGGCACCGCCGGGCCGATTCGCCTGGCCCAGGACGAGGGCCTGCTCGCCGACCGCCTGCTCGTCCTCAACGGCGACGTGCTCACGGACATGGACCTCACCGCCCAGCTCGCCTTCCACGAGCAGAAGGCCGCGAAGGCCACGCTGGCGCTGATCGCCGTGGACGACACCTCGAGCTACGGCGTCGTGCCGAAGAACGAGGACGGCAGCGTGATCGAGTTCCGCGAGAAGCAGCCCGGCCCGGCTCCCACCAACCGCATCAACGCCGGCGCCTACGTCATCGAGCGCGAGGTGGTGGACCTGATCCCGCCGGGCCGCTCGGTGTCGTTCGAGCGCGAGGTGTTCCCGGCGCTCGTGGACAACGGCCTCTACGGCTTCGATCAGGACGGCTACTGGATCGACATCGGGACCCCGGAGCGCTACCTCGAGTCGACCTACGACCTGCTGGCCGGTCGCGTGCACAGCACGCTGCCGCCGCGCGACGAGATGGGCTCGCTCGTGTACGAGCCGGCGCTCACCGCGGGCGCGCACATCGGCCCGCAGAGCGTGCTCGGGCCCCACTGCTCGGTGGGGGCGGAGTCGACGATCGACCGCTCGGTGCTGCACCAGCGGGTGACGGTGGGCAGCGGCTGCACGATCGAGGAGAGCGTGCTCGGCGAGGGCGTGCGGATCGGCGACGGCGCGCAGGTCGGTCCGGGCGCGATGCTCGGCAGCGGAGCCGTGGTGGAGGCCGGCGAGGTGGTCGAGCCCGGCGCGCGCCTGGAACCCGGAGCGCGCGTGCCGTGAGTGAGCTCACGCGCGAGGCCATCGCGGCCGTGGACCCGCAGGACATGCTCGGCCTGGTTCTCGAGATGCCGGCGCATCTCACCGACGCTCTCTGGCGCGTGGAGTCCGCGGGCATCGCGCCGTTCGAGGCTCCGGCCGGGCTGGCCGTGGCGGGCATGGGCGGCTCGGCGATCGGCGCCGACCTCGCCGCCGGCGCCATCGGCGCCCGCGCCACCAGGCCGCTGCGGACGCTGCGCGGCTACGAGCTCGAGCCCTGGCTCGGCTCGGACAGCGCCGTGCTCTGCGCGAGCTACTCGGGCAACACCGAGGAGACGGTCGCCTGCTGGGAGGCCGCGCGCGAGACGGGCGCCAAGCTGATCGCCCTCACCACCGGCGGCAAGCTCGCCGAGCTGGCCCGCGCCGACGGCGCACCCGTGATCGGCGTGCCCTCCGGCATGCAGCCGCGGGCGGCGGTGGGCTACATGACGGTCTGCGCGCTCGAGGTGGCGGCGCTTGCAGGCGCGGCGCCCTCGCTGCGAGACGAGGTCAACGCCGCCGCCACGCTGCTGCGCGAGCTCAGCGACGAGTGGGGGCCCGACTCGCCCGAGGACTCGCCGGCGAAAGAGCTGGCACGGGCGCTGCACGGCTCGATCCCGGTGATCTACGGCGCGGGCTCGACCGCGGCCGTTGCCTATCGCTGGAAGGCGCAGATCAACGAGAACGCCAAGCTGATCGCCTTCTCCGCCGAGCTGCCGGAGGCCGACCACAACGAGATCTGCGTCTACGAGACGCCCGGACCGCTGTCCGCCGTCTTCCTCGACGACCCGGCGGGCCACCCGCGCCTGCGCAAGCGGATCGAGCTCACCGCCGAGGTGGCGCGGCCCGCGGCCAAGGCGGTGGAGACCATTCAGGCCCGCGGCGAGACCGCGCTGGAGCGCGTGATGTCGCTGGTCTTCCTGGGCGACCTGGTTTCCGTCTACCTGGCGACGCTCGAGGGCGCCGACCCCACGCCGATCGAAGTCCTGGACAGGTTCAAGGCCGCCTTGGCTTAACCCGCAGTCCGCAGTCTGCAGTCCGCAGTCCCGCGCTCCAACCTTGACACACTCGTGCTAAGGTTGGTCGCGGAATGGACGGGCTGACGATCAACGAGGCGGCCGAGACCACGGGCTGGTCGCCACGAATGCTCCGCTATCTGGAGCGCGTCGGCCTCATCCTGCCGCCCAGGACCGACTCGGGCTACCGAGTCTTCGGGGCTGGCGAGCTGCAGCGCCTCCGGACCCTGCGCGAGCTGCTCGACCGCTTCGACTGCGGCCTCTCTGACGTCGCCTTCGCAAAGCGGATGCGCGAGGACGAGGAGCTGCGGCAGGCTCTCGACACCTGGTTCGAGACCGCCCCGAGCCGCCCGGAGGGCGTCTCCACCGACGACTGGCTGTGCTGGGAGCAGGAGAAGCACCAGCGCCTGCTCGGCCTCGTCGCCTGACCTGACTCGATGCACATGGAGGCTTGATGACCACTGCACCCACCACCGCGAAGGCCGCCGACTACAAGGTCGCCGACCTCTCGCTCGCCGACTTCGGCCGCAAGGAGATCCAGCTCGCCGAGCACGAGATGCCGGGCCTGATGGCCTCGCGCGAGGAGTACGGCGCGCAGCAGCCGCTGAAGGGCGCCCGCATCACGGGATCGCTGCACATGACGATCCAGACCGCCGTGCTGATCGAGACGCTGGTGGCTCTCGGCGCCGAGGTGCGCTGGGCGAGCTGCAACATCTTCTCGACGCAGGACCACGCGGCGGCCGCGGTGGCGGTCGGCCCGAACGGCACCCCCGACGATCCGCAGGGCATTCCGGTCTTCGCCTGGAAGGGCGAGACGCTCGAGGAGTACTGGTGGTGCACCGAGCAGGCGCTGAGCTGGCCCGACGGCGCCGGCCCGAACATGATCCTCGACGACGGCGGCGACGCCACCCTGCTCGTGCACAAGGGCGTGGAGTACGAGAAGGCGGGCGCGGTGCCCTCGCCCGACTCGACCGACAACGAGGAGTTCAAGATCGTCCTGGCGCTGCTGCAGCGCACCCTCGGCGATGACTCGCAGCGCTGGACGAACATCGCGGCCGACATCCGCGGCGTGACCGAGGAGACCACCACCGGCGTCAACCGGCTCTACCAGATGCAGGAGACCGGCGACCTGCTGTTCCCGGCGATCAACGTCAACAACTCGGTGACGAAGTCGAAGTTCGACAACATCTACGGCTGCCGCCACTCGCTGGTCGACGGCATCAACCGCGGCACCGACGTGATGATCGGCGGCAAGGTCGCGGTGGTGTGCGGCTTCGGCGACGTCGGCAAGGGCTGCGCCCAGTCGCTGCGCGGCCAGGGCGCGCGCGTGATCGTCACCGAGATCGACCCGATCTGCGCGCTGCAGGCGGCGATGGAGGGCTACGAGGTCAAGACCCTCGAGGACGTGATCGACAAGGCGGACATCTTCGTCACCGCCACCGGCAACAAGGACATCATCACCGCCGACCACATGCGGCGCATGAAGCACCAGGCGATCGTCGGCAACATCGGCCACTTCGACAACGAGATCGACATGACCGGCCTCGAGAAGACCGATGGCGTCGAGCGCATCAACATCAAGCCGCAGGTGGACGAGTGGGTCTTCCCCGACGGCCACGCGATCCTCGTGCTGTCGGAGGGCCGGCTGCTCAACCTCGGCAACGCCACGGGGCACCCGAGCTTCGTGATGTCGAACTCGTTCACGAACCAGACGATCGCCCAGATCGAGCTGTTCAGCAAGAACGACGAGTACGAGAAGAAGGTCTACGTGCTCTCGAAGCAGCTCGACGAGAAGGTGGCTCGCCTGCACCTCGACGCGCTCGGCGTGAGGCTCACCGAGCTGAGCCCCGAGCAGGCCGCCTACATCGGCGTGCCGGTCGAGGGTCCCTACAAGCCCGAGCACTACCGCTACTAGGGAAACAGCGGAGAGGCCGGGATGGCCACCGCCAAGCGCGCCTTCGAGGTAGCCGATCTGGGCCTGACCGACGCCGGTCAGGCCCGGATCGAGTGGGCCGACGAGCAGATGCCGGTGCTGCGGCAGGTGCGCGAGCGCTTCGAGCGCGAGCGCCCGCTCGACGGCCTCCGCGTGGGCGCCTGCCTGCACGTCACCGCCGAGACCGCGAGCCTCGTGCGCACGCTGGTGGCGGGCGGCGCCGAGGTCGCGCTCTGCGCCTCCAACCCGCTTTCCACCCAGGACGAGGTGGCGGCGGCGCTGGTGGACCGCCACGGCGCGGAGGTGTTCGCCATCCAGGGCGAGGACGCCCGAGACCTACTACCGCCACATCGAGGCGGTCTGCGACAAGCGCCCGCAGGTCACGCTCGACGACGGCGCCGACCTGATCTCCGTGCTGCACGGCAGCCGCATCGACCAGCTGCCGGACATCCTCGGCGGCACCGAGAACACCACCACCGGCGTGATCCGCGTGCGGGCGCTGCGAGGCGCAGGGCAAGCTGGCGTTCCCGGTGATCGCGGTGAACGAGGCCGCCACCAGCCGCCTGCTCGACAACCGCCACGGCACCGGCCAGTCCACGCTCGACGGCATCCTGCGCGCCACCAACGTGCTGCTCGCCGGCCGGCGCGTCGTGGTGATCGGCTTCGGCGCCTGCGGCCGCGGCGTGGCGCTGCGGGCGAAGGGCGCCGGGGCGAAGGTGATCGTCTGCGAGGTCGATCCGGCTGCGCGCGCTCGAGGCCGCGATGGAGGGCTACGAGGTGATGCCGGCGGTCGAGGCCGCCGCGATCGGCGACGTGTTCGTCACGGTCACCGGCAACCGCCACGTGCTCGGCGCCGAGCACTTCGCAGGCGATGGCGGACGGCGCGATCCTCTGCAACGCCGGCCACTTCGACGTGGAGATCGACAAGCCCGCGCTTCTCGCGCTCGCGTCGAGCTCGGCGCGCCCTGTGCGCCCGCACGTCGAGGAGTACCTGCTGGCGGACGGCCGGCGCATCAACCTGCTCGCTGACGGCCGCGTGGTGAACCTCGCCGCCGCCGAGGGCCACCCGGCCGCGGTGATGGACATGGGCTTCTCGGCGCACGCCCTCTCGGTCGAGCACATCGCCGGCGGCTCCCTCGAGAAGCGCGTCTACCCGCTGCCTGAGACGATCGACGCGGAGATCGCGCGGCTGAAGCTCGACTCGCTCGGGATGCAGATAGATCGGCTGACGCGCGGATCAGGTCGAGTATCTGCATAGCTGGGATCAGGGGACGTAGGACTGCGGATTGCGGATTGCGGATTGCGGACTGCGGACTGCGGACTGCGGACTGCGATCAGTTCCAGGCCAGCTCTGAGCGCGTCTCCCAGTAGCGCTCGGGCGGCTCCACCAGATCGTCGAGCTCCTGGTCGAGCTCGTCGCTCCACTCGACCGGGCGCGCCTGCAGGTTGCTCTCGAGCTGCTGGCTCGTGGTGGCGCCGCTCAGCACCACGTCGACCCAGGGGCGGGCCAGCACCGCGGCCAGCGCCAGCGCGTCCTCGCTCGTGCCCAGTCGGGCGGCCGCGCGGCTGAGCTCGTCGATGCCGCCGCGCGCGGTGAGCCGCCCGTTGGCCAGCGCCTCCTTCACGATCACGCCGAGCCCCTGGCCGTGCGCCGCCAGAAGCGCGCCCTCGGCGGAGCGCTCGAGCAGGTTCCAGGTGGACTGGACGCTGTCGAAGCCGCCGACCTCGAGCGCCCGCTCGATCGTCGCCGCCTGCTCGGTGCCGCTCGTCGAAAGCCCTATCGCCACCCCGCTCTCGCGGAGGCGGGCCAGCTCTTCGCGCAGCTCCTCGTCGTCGAGCACGCCGCTCGACAGCGTGGCCGAGTGGATCTGGTAGAGCGCGAGGTGGTCGCCGAGCTCGGTGCGCGTCTCCCCGATCTGGCGCCTGAAGGTCGCGGCGGTGAGCTCCTTGACCTCCGGCGGGTCCGCGTCGACCTGCCAGTCGGCCGTGTAGGTGTAGCCCCACTTGGAGCCGACGGTCACCTCGCTCGCGCCGAAGCTGCGATCACGCAGCCAGCTGCCGAGGAAGCGCTCGGCCAGCCCGTAGGAGCGCGCGGCGTCGAAGTAGCGGATGCCGCGCGTGTAGGCGCGGTCGAGCACCTCGTGCGCGTGCGACTCGAGGGCCTCGACGGAGCGCTCCTCGCCCAGATCGTCGCCGTGGCCGAGGTTCAGATAGCCGGGCCGGCCGAGTGCGGCCAGCCCGAGCCCGATGGCCGTGACCGGGATGCCGCGGGCGCCGAGCGTCCGGTTCCACTCCACGAGACGATCGTACGCCGACTGCGATCAATACCATCGCCCGAGCGATGAGCGACGGACGGGGCGCAGCCATGGAGAAGATGCGTGCGGACGGGGCGCCCGAGGTCGCGCTCCAGACGTTCGCCCACTACTACGACCGGCTGGCCGCCGGCGAGACCGGCACGATCGCCGAAGACGAGATCGAGCCGGTTGGCGATCTGCCCAGCGCCGCGGACCTGCCCGACCCCGACGCCGCCGGCTACGACGCTCTCGAGCGCGCGGTGGTCATCCGCCTGAACGGCGGCCTCGGCACGAGCATGGGCATGACCGGGCCCAAGTCGCTGCTCGAGGCGAAGGACGGCCTCACCTTCCTCGACATCATCGTCCGCCAGGTGCTCGCGCTGCGCGCGCGCTTCGCGGCGCGCCTGCCGCTCGTCCTGATGAACAGCTTCCGCACCCGCGACGAGACGCTCGCCGCGCTCGAGCGCCACCCGGAGCTGCACTCCGACGTGCCGCCGGACTTCCTCCAGGGGCGCGTGCCCAAGATCCGCGCCGACGACCTCGAGCCGGTGAGCTGGCCCGACGACCCGAGCCTCGAGTGGACTCCGCCGGGGCACGGCGACGTCTACACCTCGCTCGTCACCTCGGGCATGCTCGACCGGCTGCTCGAGCACGGCTACGAGTACGCGCTGATCGCCAACTCGGACAACCTCGGCGCCGTGATGGAGCCGCGCATCCTGGCCTGGTTCGCGCGCGAGGACCTGCCGTTCGCCATGGAGGTCCTGCGGCGCAGCGAGTCGGACCGCAAGGGCGGGCACATTGCGCGCCGGAAGGGGGGCGGGCTCGTGCTGCGCGAGAGCGCGCAGGTGCGCGACGAGGACCAGGACGCCTTCCAGGACATCGAGCGCCACCGCTACTTCAACACCAACAACCTCTGGATCAACCTGCGCAAGCTGAAGGACGTGCTGGCCGAGCGCGGCAACGTCCTGGGCCTGCCGATGATCGTCAACCGCAAGACCGTGAACCCGAGCGACTCATCGTCGCCGGAGGTCTTCCAGCTCGAGACGGCGATGGGCGCGGCCATCGACGCCTTCGACGGCGCCGCCGCCCTGCTGGTGGGCCGCGAGCGTTTCGCGCCCGGTGAAGACGACCAACGACCTGCTCGTGCTGCGCTCAGACGCCTACGTCCGCGGCGAGGACGAGCGCGTGGGGCTGGCGCCGCAGCGAAACGGCGAGCCGCCCTTCGTGGATCTCGACTCGGCCAACTTCAAGCTGCTGCCCGACTTCGACCTGCGCTTCCCCGGGGGCGCGCCGTCCCTCGTGGCCTGCGACCGCCTGGTCGTCCGCGGCGACGTGGGCTTCGGCAAGGGCGTCGTCATCCGCGGCACGGTGACGATCGAGCATCAGGGCGACGGTCGCCTGCTGATCGAGGACGGCGCCGAGCTGTCCGGCTAGCGGGTTGATTCCACGCTCTGCGCCGGATGCCGAGCGGTCGCTGGGGTCATGGCGCTTGTGTTCGTCGGGCGTCAAACGGCAGCGATGAGGACGGCCCGAAGCCGATCTGACTGACGTGCCCGCAGTTAATCCCGAATAGCGGGCACAAGTGCGGGCACCCCCACGGGAAGAGCCACCGTCAGGCCGACCGTCATCGCCGCCGTAAACGCCCGCGCACCCATTCCCGCGTGGAATCAATCGGCTAGCGCGTCAGGGGACGCGGATGTCCCGGTTCGCGTCGGCGGCGCGCCGCTGCCTCCACGAGAGCTCGCCCCGGCTGACCGGCTTGACGAGCGCCCAGTGACGGCCCACCGGGCACCACTGCACCCGCCACCAGCCGAGGCGCAGCGACTTGACCGAGACTCCCGGGACCCAGATCGTCGTGAAGACGTGCCCCTGCCGGCAGCGCACGACCACGTTGCCGGCGCCGCGGTAGCCGTTACGCCTGAGGGCGATCGCCTCCGCAGCGGTGGTCGCCGCCGCGAGCGGAAGGGCAGCGCGGCGCTTGCGGCGTCGCCGGGTCGGGGCGATGGCGGGCGCGGAGGACATCGACTCAGAGGACGATAGCCCTCGGGGCCTCCGTTCGCCGGGCCGGCGCTAGGCGGGCGCGGCGGCGGTGGGCGCCGCCGGCACCCAGGCGGCGGGCAGCGCACCGGCCGGCACGTAGCCCGGCGCTGGCGGGAACCAGCGCGTGAGCGCGGCTGCCGGGCGGCCCTCGACCAGCGACCGCACGTCGCCCACGGTGCTGAGCAGCCGCAGGGAGGAGCCGATCTGGAGGTCGGCCGCGTTCACCGCGTCGCCGCCGAGGACGCCCTCGGCGATCCAGGCGTCGATCTTGTCCAGGTGGCCGGGCAGCGCCTGAAGGTCGGCCTGGACGTTGTCGTCGGCGGCCTTGTTGATCCTGGCGGCGGCCCAGGCGGTCGGGCTCGTGGCGGGCGACAGCAGCGGCTTGGGCACTCCCAGCCGCGAGTCGCCGACGTAGCTGAGCATCGCGCTGCTGTCGCGCTTGAGCGCCGCCCAGGTGATGCGGCGGGCGAGCGGCTGCAGCACGTCGTCGCCCCATCCCTCCGCCTCGAGCACGCGCGAGCGCTGGTCGGGATCGGCGGGCAGCAGCGGCGGCTCGGGCTGGAGCTCGTCGAGGCGGCGCATGATTGCCCGCGAGCCGAGCATGCGCTGACCGTCGATCACGAGCCCTGGCACGGTGACGCCACCGAAGCGGGCTCCCCGCATCACGGCCTTGTGGATCACGGGCAGCAGATCGACCCGCTTGTACTCGAGGCCCTTGAGCTTCAGGGCGGCCTCCACGGCGTCGGACGGGTGCGATCCGGGGACCCGGTAGAGCGTCAGCTTCATCGTTCTCCTCAAGCGGTTCTAGCGACGTCCTCGAAGCGCTCCCGGCGGAGCTCGTCCTCCTCGGACTGGAGCAGCATACGGACGAACAGGATTGCGAACGCCACGACGAGCACGAGCGACTGCTCGACCATCATGATCGCGCCGCCCACGTTCTGGTCGGTGATCGCGCTGAGGCCCCAGATGCGCGGCACGTGCTCGTAGTAGCTGTAGGCGACTCCGTGCGACCAGGTCAGGGCGATGCCCAGCACGCCCAGGCTCACCTTCGCCACCAGGATGTAGGCGAAGATCGACAGCCCGGTGAGGCGGCGGCGCATCGGCACGGGCTGGATCAGCGGCCACCAGACGGCGATCCCGCCGGCGAAGAAGCAGGCGTGCTCGAGCGCGTGCACGCCCGAGTGCTCGAGCGCCGCGTTGTACATGGCGGGGATGTGCCAGACGTAGATGAGCGTGAGCCAGACGGCGATGCCGGTGGCCGGGTGAGCGAACGGGCCGAGCGCGCGCTCGACGCCGACGAGGCGGCGTGTGAGCGGGCGCATGATCACGCGCGAGAGCGAGAGCAGCACCAGCAGCGGCGCGATGTCGCCGATCAGGATGTGCTGGACCATGTGCATCGAGAACAGGTAGTCCTCGCCGAGGTTGTCGATCGGCGAGACGAGCGCGGCGAGCAGGACGAGTACGGCGCCGATGGCGCAGGCCGCCTGGAACGGGCCGGCGCCCCGGCCGCCCTCCTCCCTGCGGGCCTGCCTGAAGCGCCGTGTGTAGAAGTAGGCGTAGGCGGCGACCGGTATCAGCGGGGCCGGGTCGAGGCTCCAGACGATGTGGGGTTGGACGTCGGCGAGGGGCATGCGTCAGCCGACCGTTACGCCTTTGTCACACGGCACGGGCGCAATTGTCGCAGTCGCGCGTAGACCTGTAACACGGCACCCGTCAGGGTCCGTTCATGCCCCTCGCCCGCCTGCTCGCCCTGATCGCGCCGCCGCTGTGCGTGGCCTGCGGCGGGGGCTGCCGGGTGCACGACCCGCTCTGCCGTGACTGCAGGCGCCGCCTCCGCTGGCTGGACGCGGTGGAGCCCACTGGCGCGGGCCTGCCCGTCTGGGCGGCCGTCGGCTACGAGGGCCCCGCGCGGGCGCTCGTGCGCGCGCTGAAGTTCGGCGGCGCGCTGCGGCTGGTGGACGCGATGGCGGCGCAGATGGCGGCCAACGCGCCGCCGGGGCTGCTCGAGGGCGTCACCCTCGTGCCCGTGCCGCTGCACCGGGCGCGGCGGCGGCGCCGTGGCTTCAACCAGGCGGAGGAGTTGGCCCGCGCGCTCGGGAAGCGCCGGGAGCTGCCCGTTGCGGACTGCCTCGAGCGCACCGCCGGGAGCGCCCGGGCGACCCAGGTCGGGCGCGACCGCGACGACCGTCTGGCCGCCCTCGCCGGCAGCATCCGGTTGCGGCCGGGCGCTCCCGTGCCGCTGCGGCCCGTGCTGGTCGACGACGTCGTCACCACCGGCGCCACGCTCGCCGCCTGCGCGGCGGCGCTGGCCGCGGAGGGGGTCCGGGAGGTGAGGGCCGTCGCCTACGCGCGCACGCCCGGCCGCTAAGCACGCGGATCTCGCCAGCAGGCGGCTTGGCGACCCAGGTACCATCGCTGGTTCCAAGGTGATCGAAGGAGGGCCGATGCGCATCGAGATCAAAGGGCGCAACGTGACGGTCGGGGACGAGCTTCGGGAGCGGATCGAGAAGCGATTCCAAAAGGTCGCCAAGCAGGTATCCGAGCTGGCCGAGATGGAGATCGAGCTCTCGGAGGAGAAGAACCGCTCGAATCCGGAATCCCAGGTCGCCGAGGCCACGCTGCGGCTGAAGGGCGTGACCCTGCGGGCGCGCACCGCGAGCGACAGCATGGTGCGCTCGATCAACGAGGTCGCGGACGAGCTCACCCGCCAGGTGAAGCGTCACCGGGACAAGCGCAGGAAGCGCCGCGAGGCCATGAAGCAGGAACCGGGAGCGGCAGCGCCGCTGCCTGAGGTGTGAGCTGCCGGGTCTCGGGGCCGCGAGCCGAGACCCCGCGCAAACACCGGCAAATCGCGCCCTCACGGGCGCTCCCCCATTGCTACCGTTGACCTAATGTCCCTTCTGGACCGCGCCCTCCGCATCGGCGAGGGGAAGAAGTTCAAGCAGTTCGAGCAGCAGGTCGCCCGGATCAACGACCTCGAGGAGGAGATGTCGCTCCTCGAGGACCAGGAGATCCGGGACGAGTTCAACCAGCTGAGAGAGCGCGCCGCGAACGGCGAAGCTCTCGACGACCTCGTCTACGAGAGCTTCGCGCTCACCCGCGAGGCCGGCAAGCGCTCGCTCGGCATGCGCCACTTCGACGTGCAGCTGATCGGCGGCATGGTCCTGCACGACGGCTCGATCGCCGAGATGAAGACCGGCGAGGGCAAGACCCTCACCGCCACGCTCGCGGTGGCGCTCAACGCGCTCTCCGGCAAGGGCGTCCACCTGGTCACGGTCAACGACTACCTGGCCCGCCGCGACGCCGAGTGGATGAAGCCGATCTACGACATGCTCGGCGTCAGCGTCGGCATCCTCCAGTCCGAGATCTACGACCCGGAGTTCAAGCGCCAGCAGTACGCCGCTGACGTCACCTACGGCACCAACTCCGAGTTCGGCTTCGACTACCTGCGCGACAACCTGGCGATCGACCTCGCCGACAAGGTCCAGCGCGGCTGGAACTTCGGCATCGTGGACGAGGTCGACAACATCCTCATCGACGAGGCGCGCACCCCGCTGATCATCTCGGGCCAGCCGGAGCAGGCGGCGGACCTCTACTACCAGTTCGCCAAGCTCGCTCCGAAGCTCGAGGCCGGCAAGAAGCCGGAGGGCTACGAGACCAAGCAGAAGGACTGGGAGGCGCCGTACGACTACGAGCCCGACGAGAAGCACAAGACGGTGGCCATCACGGAGCGCGGGGTCGAGAAGTCCGAGCGCTTCCTCGGCATCGACAACATGTACCTCGCCGAGCACGGCAACCTCGTCAACCACCTGATCCAGGCGCTCAAGGCGGAGTCGCTCTACAAGAAGGACGTCGACTACGCGGTGATCGACGGCGAGGTGAAGATCATCGACGAGTTCACCGGCCGCATCCTCGAGGGCCGGCGCTGGTCGGAGGGCCTCCACCAGGCGGTCGAGGCCAAGGAGGGCGTGGCGATCCAGGAGGAGAACCAGACCGTCGCCACGATCACCTACCAGAACTACTTCCGGCGCTACGAGAAGCTCTCGGGCATGACCGGCACGGCGCTCACCGAGGCCACCGAGTTCATGAAGATCTACGAGCTCCAGGTGGTGGACATCCCCACCAACGAGCCGATGGTCCGCCGCGACATGAACGACCAGATCTACAAGACCAAGGACGGCAAGTGGGCGGCGGTCGTCGCGGAGATCGAGGCGCGCCACGCCGCGGCGCAGCCGGTGCTCGTGGGCACGATCTCGGTCGAGGTCTCGGAGCTCCTGTCCGAGCGGCTCAAGAAGCGCGGCATCCAGCACACGGTCCTGAACGCGAAGCCCGAGCACGCGGCGCGCGAGGCGGAGATCGTGGCCGAGGCGGGCCAGCCGGGCGCGGTCACGATCGCCACCAACATGGCGGGCCGCGGCGTCGACATCAAGCTGGGCGGCAACCCCGAGCACCTCACCCACCAGCGACCTCACTAGGCGCGGCCTCGAGCCCGGCAGCGACGGCTGGGACAAGGCCTGGGACGACGCCTACCCTGCGATCGAGACGCAGGTCGAGCCGCGACCGCGAGAAGGTGCTCGAGACCGGCGGCCTGTTCATCCTCGGCACCGAGCGCCACGAGTCGCGCCGGATCGACAACCAGCTGCGCGGCCGCTCGGGCCGCCAGGGCGACCCAGGCGAGTCCCGCTTCTACCTGTCCGCCGAGGACGACCTCGTGCGCCTGTTCGCGGGCGACCGCATCTACCGCATCCTCGATCGCCTCGGCCCCGTCGGCGACGAGGGCGAGGAGCAGCCGATCGAGGCCAAGATGCTCTCGCGGCAGATCGAGAACGCCCAGAAGAAGGTCGAGGAGCAGAACTTCCTGATCCGCAAGCGCGTGCTCGAGTACGACGACGTGATGAACCAGCAGCGCGAGGTCATCTACGAGTACCGCGACCGCATCCTCGAGGGCGAGGACATGTCGGAGACGGCGCGCGAGCAGGTCGCCGACGCGATCGAGCGCCTCGTGGGCGAGTACCTCGTCGGCGACTACGTCGAGGAATGGGACTTCGAGGGCCTGTTCACCCAGCTCGAGCAGATGTACCCGGTGGCGATCGCGCCCGAGGACATCGACAAGGGCACGATCGACAAGGACGCGCTCGTCCACGAGCTGCGCGAGGACGTGGTCAAGGCCTACGAGGAGCGCGAGGACGAGCTCGGCGCCGAGCTGATGCGCGCGCTCGAGCGCTACATCCTGCTCCAGATCATCGACGAGCGCTGGCGCGAGCACCTGCACGACATGGACTACCTGCGCGAGGGCATCCACCTGCGCGGGTTCGCGCAGATCGACCCGCTCGTGGCCTACAAGAACGAGGGCTTCGAGATGTTCGGCGCCCTGATGAACGGCATCTGGGAGGAGTTCGCGCGCTACATCTTCCGCGTCGAGGTGCAGATCGAGGGCGAGAACGGCGACGTCCCAGCAGCAGCAGCCCACGGGCCCGACTGGGGCATGGGCGGCTCCTCGACCAGCTCCACGCGCAGCCTGAGCTACGCGGGCGGCACGGCTGACGACCAGCCCAGCGCGCTGGCCGCCGCGGCGGCCGCCGGCAGCGCCGCAGCCGCGGGCATGGCCTACGAGGACGACGGCGAGGGCGCCGAGCTCCTGCCGCACGTCGAGACGCGCCACGTGGACGAGCACGAGCGCATCGGCCGCAACGACCCGTGCTGGTGCGGGTCGGGCAAGAAATTCAAGAAGTGCCATGGGGCCAGTTAGCGGCGCGCCCCTCCGCGACCAGCTGAAGCTGCTCGCGGACTACCTTTGACCCGGACCAGCTCGCCGAGCGCGTAGACGCGCTCGAGCAGGAGATGCAGTCGCCTGGCTTCTGGGACGACCAGGAGCGGGCGGCGAAGGTGTCGGCCGAGCACGCGAGCATCCAGCGCAAGCTCACCGGCTACCGCCAGCTCGAGACTGAGCTCGACGACATCGAGGCGCTCGAGGAGCTGGCCGAGGAGGACGACTCGATCACGGGCGAGCTCGACGAGCAGCGTGAGGTGTTCGCCGCCAAGCTCGCCGAGCTCGAGGAGGCGCGGCTGTTCTCGGGCCGCTACGACGCCGGCGACGCCGTGGTGTCGGTCCACGCCGGCAGCGGCGGCACGGATTCGCAGGACTGGGCCGAGATGCTGCTGCGCATGGAGATGCGCTGGGCCGAGCGGCGCGGCTTCAAGGTCGAGATGGTCGAGGCGAGCGCCGGGGAGGAGGCGGGCATCAAGTCCGCCACCTTCATCGCCCACGGCGAGAACGCCTACGGCCTGTTCTCCGCCGAGAAGGGCGTGCATCGCCTGGTGCGCATCTCACCCTTCGACGCCTCGTCGCGGCGCCACACCTCGTTCGCGCTGGTCGAGGTGTCGCCGCTAGTGGACGAGGCCGTGGAGGTCGAGATCAACGACGACGACCTCCAGATCGACACCTACCGCGCCTCGGGCGCCGGCGGCCAGCACGTCAACAAGACCGACTCCGCGGTGCGCATCACCCACCGTCCCGACAGGCATCGTGGTGCAGTGCCAGAACGAGCGCTCGCAGTCGTCGAACAAGGCCACGGCGATGGCGATGCTGCAATCGACGCCTGCTCGAGCTCGAGGAGCAGAAGCGGCGCGAGGAGATCGCGCGCGAGAAGGGCGAGGCGCAGGACGTGAGCTGGGGCTCCCAGATCCGCTCCTACGTCCTGCAGCCGTACACGATGGTCAAGGACCACCGCACGAACTTCGAGATGGGCGATGCCCAGCGGGTCCTGGACGGCGACCTCGATGGCTTTGTCCGGGCGGAGCTGTTGCGCCGCGCCGGGATGGACGGCGGCAGCACCAACGGCGGCTCATAGCCAGCGCGGTCTGAGCGTGGCGGTTAGAGTCGCGCGATCGTGTTCGAGACGGACCCGACACGTCGTGACTTCCTGCGCGGTGGGCTCGGCCTTGGCGCTGCCGCCATGGCCGGCGGGCCGGTGCTCGCACGCGCTCTCGACTCCGCCGCCACGGCCGCGGCAGCGCCGCGGCGCTGCGGCGGGAAGCTGAGCGACATCGACCACATCGTGGTCCTGATGCAGGAGAACCGCTCGTTCGATCAGTACTTCGGCACGTTCCCGGGCGTGCGCGGATTCGACGACCGGCGCAACCGGCAGGCGTTCAGCCAGCCCGGTTACACGGGCAAGGGCTCCCAGAAGCGCCACCTCCTGCCGTTCCACTTCGACGGGCGCCGGCCGGTCGGCCAGTGTCTGGTCGATCCCACCCACGACTGGGCGCCCCAGCACAGGAGCTTCAACCACGGCCGCAACAACCTCTTCTACCGCTCGCACGCGCCGGCCGAGTTCGACGGCCCGGCCGCGCCCGGCGTGATGGGCTACTACCGTGCGAACGACATCCCGGTCCACTGGCGCCTGGCGCAGGAGTTCACGCTCTGCGACGAGTACTACTGCTCGGTGCTGGGGCCGACCCAGCCCAACCGCAGCTACGCGGTGTCGGCCTGGCTCGGCCAGGACGGCCAACAGGGTGGACCCGTGCTCGCGACGAACTTCGACGCAAACGGCTTCGTGGGCGACTTCACCTGGCCGACGATGCCCGAGCAGCTTTCCTCGCACGGGATCACGTGGAAGAGCTACACCCAGGTCGGCGGCCAGTTCGACAACATCTTCACCTGCTTCCGCAACTTCAAGACGAACCCGGCGCTGAACGCGCTTGGCATCAAGCCCGTCTATCCGGACGACTTCGTGGGGGACCTGGCACGCGGTGAGCTGCCGCAGGTCTCGTTCATCCAGGTGGCGTTCACACAGTCGGAGCACGCCGCCTTCCCGCCCGCCGCCGGCGAGTACGGGGTCGCGCACGTGCTGCAGGCGATCTGGGCGCATCCCAGCATCTGGCGCAAGACGGCGGTGATCTTCAACTACGACGAGAACGGCGGCTTCTTCGACCACGTGGCGCCGCCGGTCCCCGATCCCGGGACCAAGGGCGAGTTCCTCACCATGACCGACCTCCCACCGGAGGCCGGCGGGATCCGGGGGCCGATCGGGCTCGGGTTCCGCGTGCCGTGCATGGTGATCTCTCCCTGGTCGCGCGGCGGCCTGCTGAGCTCCAAGCGGTTCGACCACACCTCCGTGCTGCGACTGATCGAGACCCGCTTCGGCGTCGAGGTACCGAACCTGTCCGCCTGGCGGCGGCGCACGGTCAGCGACCTCGCGGAGGCGTTCAATTTCGCCGCGAAGCCAGACTTCTCGATCCCAAGGCTGCCGCGCACCAGCCTCACCTCGCCGCTGATCACCACTGGCGAGTGCACCCAGTTCCCGCCGCCGCCGTATCCGGTCCCGTCGCGGGCCAAGATTCCGCGCCAGGATCGCGCGCGCCGCCCGGTGCGCCGGCCGAGCGGAGCCTGCTAGCCACACCCCGCCGGAAGGTCAGGGCAGCCGCGGCAGCCCGTGCGTCGCCAGCCGCGGCGCCCGCTCGCGGGCGAGCAGCGTGCCGACCGTGTGGCGCGCCAGCGGCGCCCGGCCGCGGATGCGCTTGCCACCGAGGGTGCCGCTCAGAGAGCCGTCCTGGCGAAACATGAGCGTGCCCCGTAGGGAGCCGCTGACGGTCAGTCGCGCGCGGCCATGCCCCGGCACGAAGCCGTTCACCGCCACGCCGGGCACGAACACGTCGCCGCGCAGGGTCACGCCGCGGGCCGTCGCGCTGTAGGAGCCTCCGCGCAGCCCGCCGGCGGCGAGCAGGCCGTCGAGGCCGTAGATCCCGGGGTCGATCTGCTCTAGCGCGTCCAGCACGGTGAGCCGCACCGCCTGCACCACCCGGCCGGGCGTGCCGCCGATACCCGCGACTGGCGCCACGGCCGCCATGCGCGTGGGGGCGATCGGGCGCGGCGGGTAGGGGTTCGCCACGCGCCCGCAGGCGTGCACGGCGTGGCCGCCGTAGAAGTCGCTCACCGCGCGAAGGGCGCAGAGCGAGTCGTCGCCCTGCAGCACGGCGTGCCCCACATTCGGGACGTCGAGCAGCCGCGCGCGCGGAAGGCGGGCGGCCACCTCGCGGGCGCTCTCGAGCGGCGTGCGGAGGTCGGCGTCGCCATGGAGGATGAGCGCCGGCACGGCCGGCAGGCGGCCGGTTGGGATCGCCGGGAGCTGCGGCAGCGACGGCCAGTAGGCACAGGTCGGCACGAGGCTCACGGCGAACGCGATGTCCGGCGTGAAAGGCGTGAAGGCGCTCGCCGGCGTGGCGGCCAGCTTGGCGCGGCCCTGCGCGATCCGCTCGTCAGGCCCCGCCGTGCGGCTGTAGCCGAGGTCGCGCTCCTCGCAGTTCGTGACCATGTTGAGCGTCTCGTTGATCGGGTTCGCCGTGCTCACCGGCGTGCCGGCCAGCGCGCCGGCGGCGAGGCGCGCGAGCGTGGCGGTGTCGCCGTGCAGCGCCCCCGCCACCGCGCGCGGCAGCTCGGCGCGCATGTTGGGCCGCAGGTCGAGATTGGGGAAGCCCGACGCCACACCGAGCGCGGTCAGGTCGATGTGGTGGGCCGTGCCCTGAGCGTCGTAGTAGGTCCCGCTCAGCGGCTGCGAGGCGGCCTTCGCCAGCAGCGAGTACGCCTGCCGCTGGAAGCCGGACACGATGCCGCGGCACTGTCCGGCGGAGCAGACCGAGTTCAGCACGCCGGGCAGGGCGCGGTAGTTCTCGAGGCTGAACGGGTCGGCGTCGAGGCTCGGAGCGAACGCCGAGTCGAGCACGAGCGATTCGACGCGCGTGGGGAAGAGGCCCGCGTAGGCCTGGTCCACATAGGTGCCGTACGAGGCTCCCAGGAGCGCAAGCCGCGGCACCCCGATCGCCTGCCGCAGCGCCTCCATGTCCTGCGCGGACGCGAGCGTCGTGTAGTAGTTGCGCGCCGGCCCGAGCGCGGCCGCGCAGGCGGGAACCGCCTCGGCGGGCGGGTCGCCGCGCTCCACGCCGGGGCAGTGGATGGCGCCCGAAGCGCCGGTGCCGCGCTGGTCGAAGACGTACAGGTCGTGCGTGCGCAGGGCCGTGCCAAGGCGGCGGGCGAACGTGATCGTGCTGTCGGTGTTCGTCTGTCCCGGGCCGCCGTTCAGCGCCACCACCGCGCCGCGACCATGGCCGCGCATGCGCTCGACGTGCAGTCCGATCGTGCCCTGCACGGCGCCCGAGCGGTCGACCGGCACCGTGAGCGTCGCGCACTGCACCCCGCGCTTCTGGGGACAGGGGCTGAACGACAGCGCCGCGTGTGCGCGCGCGGGTGCCGACAGCAGCACGCCGAAGAGCAGCGGGGCGAGCAGCGCCGTCCGGCGGAGGGCCATGCCCCCTATTCGCGGCAATGAGCTGTCCGGATCAGCCGCCGCGCAGGACCGCGTTCGCCTCGGAGCTCGACAGCGTTCCGCACGCCGGCGTCGACGGCGCGCCGCTCGTAGCGCCGCCTACCGCCACCGCCTGGCGGTAGCCGCCGATCCTGCCGTGGGAGTCCTTCACGACCAGGCGCACGTCCTTGAAGCCAGGGCCCGCGAACGTGTGCGAGACGGTCTTCCCGCTGGCGAACGTCCCGTCGCCGAACGCCCAGTGGTAGGTGAGCGTGCCGCCGTCCGGCGCGCGGCTGAACGACGCGTCGAAGGTGACCGTGTTGCCCGTCGGCTTCACAGGGCCGGTCTCGAAGTAGGCCACCGGACCGCGCGGCCGGGCGCTCGCTCCGCCGTACTCGGGCCGGGCCACGAGGTACGAGGTCCAGGTCGCGGGCAGCTCGAGCGCGGCCCGCAGCTCAGCGCTGCCAGGGTCGCCGAGCGGCAGCCCCGACGTCAGCAGGTTGAGGTGCTGGATCGTGTCGCGCGGCGTGTCGTAGCCCGCGTACTGGTCGATCGGCGGCTGGATCGGCACCTGGCCGGGATAGGGGTTCTCCTGCGGCGTCGAGTCGAACGCCCCGAGCACGCCGAAGCCCGGGATGCCGCGCGCGACGAACGGCACCTGATCGGTGCGGCCGAGCGTGTCGTCCTGCACCGGCGAGTACTGCGCCTGGTCGGCCTTGCTGTAGGCAGGGGCGCTGGCGCCGTTCTCGATCGGGTTCTCCAGCGGGACCTTGAAGCCGTGCGCCTTGCCGAGCACGTCGAACGCCTGCGAGACCGAGTCGGTCAGAGCCGAGCGGAAGTGCTGGACCGCCGGCAGATTGGCCTGGATCCGCTTCCAGTCGTCGCCGGTGTAGATCGAGTTCTCCTTGAGCGGCGAGGCGTTGATGTTCGTGCGCCAGGGACCGGTGTCGCCGGTCGGGTTGGAGGTGTAGTGCGTCGTGCCGAGGTGGTAGGCCGGGTACTCCATCCCGTTCTGGTCCATGTTGGCCACGAGCACGTACTGGCCCTGCGGCCCCTGCGGGATGAGGTTGTCGGCGTAGTACTGCGAGCCGTAGAGGCCGGTCTCCTCGGCGTCGAAGAGGCCGATCTTGATCGTGCGCGCGGGCCAGGTGCCATTGGCGGCGTACCAGCGCAGCAGCGCCTGCAGCTCGGCCATGCCCATGGCCACGCCCGAGGTGTCGTCGTAGGCCGAGCCGTTGTGCTGGTTGAGCCCGGGCGTGGAGTCGGGATGGGCGGCGAGCAGCACCCGCTGGCCCGGGCAGCTCGCGCCGGGGATCGTGATCTCGGCGACGTCCGAGTCGAACGGCGGCTCGGTGCCGGGCAGGCCGAAGATGCCGCCGGCACGGAAGTAGTGGTCGGCCACAGTGGTGTCGGCGCCCAGCGGGCCCAGCGCCTGAGTGCTCGTGAGCTGCTGCTTCCAGTAGGCGTAGAACTCCTGCCAGCCGTTGAGCGCGGCCGGCTGATTGGCCGGGTCGCCCGGATTGCGCGGGTCACCGTCCTCCCCGGACACCCGGTAGAGGTAGTTCGAGCTCATGTAGTAGAGCTGGTGGTAGAGGTAGTCGACGTCGACCTTCGGCCGCGACTGCGCGGCGCCGGCCGGATAGGCCGACCACAGCGCGACGAACCCCGCGATCGCGCATGCCAACAGTGTCCTGCGAGCGCTCATTTCCCCCGCCTCCTGCGTAAGAGCGTCTGACTGGCGGCGGGAAACGTAGCGCAGCTGCACCAGCCCATGCGCTACGTCCGATCGAAGGCGTACCAATGGCCGTTTCATGGGTTTGCGAGACGAGCCACTGGCAAGCGCGGAGTTCCTCGCGGTGGACGTGGAGACCAACGGCCGCGCCGGTGACCTCTGCGAGGTCACCGAGGTGGGCGCGGTGCTGGTCGGAGGCGGCGAGCTGCACGACCGCTTCGAGTCGCTCGTGCGCGTCGAGCAGCCGCTGTCGCGCGGCATCGAGCGCTTCACCGGCATCACGCAGGCGATGGTCGACTCGGCGCCGAGCGCCGAGGAGGTGCTCGAGGAGCTGGCCGAGCTTGCGCAGGGCCGCGTTCTGCTTGCCCACAGCGCGAGCTTCGACCGCCGGGCGCTGCGGCAGGCCTTCGAACGCGCGGACGTCGACTGGCCCGACCCGCCCTGGCTGTGCACCCTGCGGCTGGCCGGCCGCTTCGCTCCGCTGGCGAGGCAGCGCAAGCTGGTGCCGCTGGCGGAGTCGCTCGGCATCGAGGTGGAGGGGGCGCACCGCGCGCTGGTTGACGCGGAGACCTGTGCGCGCGTGTTCTGCGCGCTGTTCCCGCGCCTGTGCGCGCACGCGCAGAACGTCGGCGACGCCCTCGAGCTCGCGGGTCCGCGCCGCCGCGCGGGCCGCCCGCAGGGCGTCCGCGTGCCGCGCGAGGAGCGGCCCGATCTCAGCAAGCTGCCGGACGACCCAGGCGTCTACGTCTTCCGCGACGAGCACGGCAGGCCGCTGTACGTGGGCAAGTCGGTGTCGGTGCGCAGCCGCGCCCGCTCGCACTTCTGCGCGCCCTCCGGCTGGACCCAGAAGGCCGCGGTGGTGGACTACAAGCCCACCAACTCGGAGCTCGGCGCGCTTGTGCTCGAGAACCGCCTGATCAAGGCCTGGCAGCCGCCCGGAAACGTGCGGCTCAAGCGCACCGACGGCTGGCTCTACCTGCGCTGCCGCTTCGACGTCAACTACCCGGTGCTCGAGCTGGCGCCGGAGCCGGCCCCGGGCCTGGCGGTGAACGTGGGGCCGGTGCGCGGCAAGGCCGCGGCCGAGGAGCTGGTCGGCCAGCTCGAGTCGCTCTTCCGGCTGCGCCACTGCGGTCGCCGCCTCGCGCGCCGCCTCTCCCCCTCGATCTACGGGCAGATGGGCCGCTGCATGTCGCCCTGCCTCGGCGATCTCGACCCCAACGCCTACCGCCGCCGCCTCGACGAGGCGTTGGCGCTGTTCGCGGGTCCCGAGGAGGCCGGCACGCTGCTGCTCGGCCACCTCGAAGAACGCATGCAAGAGGCGTCGGCCGAGCGCCGTTACGAGCGCGCGGAGGTGCTGCGGCGCCGCCTCGAGCGGCTGGCCGAGGTGCTGGCCAGCCTCGGCGGCGTGCTGCGCGCGACCCACGCCGGCTCGCGCCTGCTGCTTGCCCGCCACCCCGGCAAGCGCCGCTTCGACGCCTTCTGGATCGTCGCCGGCCGCGTGCGCGACTGGGGCCCGCTGCCCGAGCTCGGCGAGCTGGTGGAGCGCACCGAGGCGGTGCTCGAGGCGGCGCCGCGGCAGCGCGGTCCGTCCGTGCCCGCCGACGAGGTGGACGAGGTACGCATCGTCAGCTCCTGGCTGGCTTCGAACGAGGCGGACGAGCTGCCGCTCGACCCGCCGCCCGGCCCCGCCGCGCTCGCTGAGCTCGTCGCGCACGCCGCCGGCGCTACGCTCGCGGCGTGCAAGAGTTGATCGACCGCGCACTGGGCGAAGACCTCGGCACGGGCGACGCGACGAGCCTCGCCGTGGTGCCGGCCGACGCGCTCGCCCGCGCCCGCATCGAGCAGAAGGCGCCGGGCGTGATCGCCGGGCTGCGAGCGGCCGAGAGTGTCTTCCGGCGGGTGGACCCGGAGCTGCGCTGGCACGCGCGCCTGCCGGAGGGCGAGTGGCGCGAGGGCGGCCTGGTGGCCGAGGTGGCGGGCTCGGCCCGCTCGATCCTCGCCGGCGAGCGGGTGGCGCTCAACTTCCTCGGGCACCTGTCGGGCGTGGCCACGCTCACCGCCCGCTACGTGCGCGCGATCGAGGGCACCGGCGGGAAGATCCTCGACACGCGCAAGACCACCCCCGGCATGCGCGCGCTCGAGAAGCAGGCGGTGCTGGCCGGCGGAGGGCACAACCACCGCGTCGGCCTGTTCGACGAGATGCTGGTGAAGGAGAACCACTCGGCGCTCGGCGGCGGTGTGGGGGAGGCCACGCGCCGGGCGCTCGCCGCGGCGCCTGAGGGCATGAAGGTCGAGGTGGAGTGCGCCACGCTCGCCGAGGTGGACGAGGCGCTCGAGGCCGGCGCGCGCAGCATCCTGCTCGACAACATGAGCCTCGACGAGCTGCGCGACGCGGTGGGCCGCGCCCGCGGCAGGGCGGAGACCGAGGCCTCGGGCGGCGTGAACCTCGACACGGTGCGAGGAATCGCCGAGACGGGTGTCGATTGGATCAGTGTCGGCGCGCTGACCCATTCGGTGCCGGCGCTCGACCTGAGCCTGCTCCTGGATCCGCTCTGAAAGGCCTCAGCGTCTAGACTGGGAGACACCGTTTTTCAACAGCTCGCCCCCGTAGACGAGCTTCATTTCGACACCTAGCGAGGTTCGAAACATGCAGTACCTGCCGATGGCCCCCACGGGTCCCGTCGCCTCTCAGCTATCGGAGGAGGAGATTGCGCGGCTCAAGGAAGAGGTGCTGGCGCTGGCCGAGCGGCGCAACGCGGTGATCCTCGCCCACAACTACCAGCTGCCGGAAGTGCAGGACGTGGCGCACTACGTCGGCGACTCCCTCGGCCTCTCGCGCCAGGCCGCCGCCACGGACTCCGACATCATCGCCTTCTGCGGCGTCCACTTCATGGCCGAGACCGCCTCGATCCTGAGCCCGGACAAGGACGTGCTGCTGCCCGATCTCGGCGCCGGCTGCTCGCTCGCCGACTCGATCACGGCCGATGAGCTGCGCGTCTGGAAAGCCGAGAACCCGGGGGCGATCGTGGTGATGTACGTGAACACCACCGCCGAGGTGAAGGCCGAGACCGACTACTGCTGCACCTCGGCCAACGCGGTCCAGGTCGTCGAGCACATCTACCGCGAGCACGGCGAGGACGCCGACATCCTCTTCGGCCCCGACATGTTCCTCGGCGCCTACGTGGAGCGGGTCACCGGCAGGCGGATGAAGGTCTGGATGGGCGAGTGCCACGTGCACGCGGGCATCCGGCCGGCCGACATCGCCCAGGTGCGCGAGGACAACCCCGGCGCCGAGTTCATGATCCACCCCGAGTGCGGCTGCTCGACCTCGGTGATGGAGTACGTGGCCGCCGGCGACGTGGACCCCGAGCGCACGCACATGCTCTCCACGGGCGGCATGCTCAGGTTCGCGCGCGAGTCCGAGGCTGACACCTTCATCGTCGCCACCGAGACGGGCATGCTGCATCCGCTCGAGCAGGAGAACCCGCGGAAGACCTTCATCCCGGCCAACCGGGCGGCGGTCTGCCAGTTCATGAAGATGATCACGCTGCCGAAGCTGCGCGACGCGCTGCGCGACGGCGGCGAGCGCTACACCGTGAAGGTCGAGCCCGCGATCGCCGAGCGCGCGCGGGTGCCGATCGAGCGGATGGTGTCGATCTCCGCCTAGCCGGACGGCTGACCATCGTGGCTGCCGCTGCTTCCGCTCCCGCCACCGTCGCCTGAGCCTTCGGTGGTCGGCGCCGGGGCCGGTGTGGACGGGACGGTCGTCGTCGGGCCGTCGCCGCCGTGGTCGTCGGTCTGGTCCGACAGCTCCCCCGAGCCGGAGCCGGAGCCGGAGCCGGAGCCCGAGCCCGAGTGGTCGTTCGAGCCGTCATCGGAGCCGGAGCGCCGGCCCGAGCCGGAGCGGTCGCCCGAGCCGGAATGGTCGCCCGAGCCGGAGCCGGAGCCGGAGCCGGAGTGGTCGCCCGAGCCCGAGCCCGATCCCAAACCGGAGCCCGAGTGGGAGCCGTCGCCGGAGCCGCTCCCGCCGTGGTCGCCGCTCTTCGTGCGGTCCTCACCGGACTGGCCGGAACCGCCGTGGCCGCGGTGCCGGTCGTGATGGGTCGCGGCTTCGTGGCGCGTGTGCACGACGGCGGCCGCGGGCCGGTCGGCGACCGTCTGGGCCGGCGCCGGCGCGCTTGCCTCGGAGGCCTTCGGCGCGGACCGCTTGCTCGCATGGCTGTGGTGCACGATCGGCGCGGTGGCGGCGCCCGTGGCAAGGGCGCCCGTGGCCAGCAGCGCGGCGCCCAGCTTGGCCATGCCAAGGCCGCCGCCCACGCCGCCCGCCAGCTCGGCGATGCGCGAGGTTGGGTCGGCGCTCTGCGCCGCCATTGCCACGCGCTCGATCAGCCCGGCCGGGATCACTGAGCTCATGCCCGCCCGCAGGGTGGCCCGGGCGCGGTGCAGGAGCTGCCTCACCGCGCCGTTGCCGACGCCGAGCGCGACCGCGATCTCGTCGTAGCGCATGCCCTCGAGCTCGCGCAGCACCACGGCGTCGCGCTGGCGCTCGGGCAGGGCCTTCACCGCCTCGAGCGTGGTGCGCAGCTCCTCCCGGCGCTCGAGCGCATGGTCGGGCCGCTCCACGCCGTCGAAGTTGTCGTCGAGCTGCTCGTGCGTCCAGCCGTTCTGGCGCAGCAGGTTGAGCGAGGCGTTGTGCGCAATCCGGTAGAGCCACGGCCGCAGGCTGAGGTCGGCGTCGCCCTGGACCATCGCCTGGTAGGCGTTGAGGAAGGCCTGCTGCACGGCGTCCTCGGCGCGCGCCGGCGGCAGGAGCCGCGAGCAGTACGCCAGCAGCGGCTTGCGGTAGCGCTGGACGATCGCCTCGAAGGCAGATGCATGGCCCGCCCGCACGAGGTCGACCAGGCGGGCGTCCGTCTGGGTGCGGAGCAGCGAGCTGCCCGCAAGGCGGGCCGGCTCGATCAGCCTTCGTGGCGTCACGGGATGCCTATCGGGTAGAACGTCCTGCCCCATTAACTCCTGAAACGCCGCGAACTCACGCTTTCATCCTGCGACCGCTAGACCCAAGCAGCCAGCCTCTGGACCCCGCCGAGAAGATCTCCGGCCTCGGCTGGGGGAACCTGGCGCCCGCGGAGCGCCCCTACCTGGCGCTCAACATGGTCTCGACCGCCGACGGCAAGGCCGCGGTGGAGGGGCGCACCAGCACGATCTCGACCGATACCGACCGCCAGGTCTTCCACCACCTGCGCACCCAGGCCGACGCGGTGATGGCGGGGGCGACGACCATCGCCATGGAGCGCTACGGCCCGATCGTGAAGACCGACGAGCTGCGCGCCAAGCGCGAGCGCGAGGGCCTGGCGCCCGACCCGCTGGCGGTGATCGTCAGTGGCAGCCTCAGCGTGCCGGCCGACGTGCCGCTCCTCCAGCACCCGGACTCGCGCGTGGTGATCGTCACCCAGTCGAGCGCCGAGCTCAGCGGCGTGGCGGCCCAGGTGGAGTACCTGCGTTCGGAGTCGGGACCGTTCGACCTGCGGCCGCTGCTTGCGCGGTTGCGGGACGAGTACGGCGTGCGCTCGATCATGTGCGAGGGCGGGCCGACGCTCAACTACTCGCTGCTGCTCTACGGGCTGGTGGATGAGCTCTTTCTCACGCTGTCGCCGACGCTCGCGGGCGGCGCGGACGCGCTCACGATCGTGGCCGGACAGCCGCTCCCCGAGCTGGTTCCGCTAGAACTGGTGTGGGCGCTGGAGCATGATTCCGAGTTGTTCCTGCGCTACAAGGTCGGTGCAAGAACCGCTGCACTCGTCTCGCAACCCGGTTAAAACAGGTATCTACTAGCCCGCATGTCGACGCCTCCGACAGACACCTCGCTGCCCGCCCGCCGCTTCGAGCGGCGCGACCCGCCGGTCGGCCGCAACGTCCCCGTTGTCGAGTTCGACGACGTGACGAAGGTGTACGACGGCGGCTCCGTCGGGCTCGACCGGGTGTCGATGCGGGTCGGCCGCGGCGACTTCGTCTTCCTCGTCGGCCCGACCGGCTGCGGCAAGTCCACCTGCATCCGCCTGCTGATGAAGGAGCTTGAGCCCTCCGAGGGGCGCATCTCGATCGCCGGCAAGCAGCTCGGCGATGTCGATCGCAAGCGCGTGCCCTACCTGCGGCGCAACATCGGCGTCGTGTTTCAGGACTACAAGCTGCTGCCCAACCGCACCGTGTACGCGAACGTGGCGTATGCGCTCGAGGTGATCGGCGAGCCGCGCGAGTCGATTCGCCGCAAGGTGCCGGACATCCTGCGCCTGGTCGGTCTGTCCACCAAGCTCCACAACTACCCGGACGAGCTCTCCGGCGGCGAGCAGCAGCGCGTGTCGATCGCGCGGGCGTTCGTCAACCACCCGCCGCTGCTCCTGGCCGACGAGCCCACCGGCAACCTCGACCCTGAGACCTCGATCGGGATCATGCAGCTGATCTACCGCATCAACAAGACCGGCACGACCGTGATCGTGGCCACCCACGACCGCGAGATGGTGGACAAGATGCGCCGGCGCGTCATCGAGCTGCGCGAGGGCCGCGTGATCCGCGACCAGATCTCGGGCCTCTACCGGCCGGACGAGTCCACCAAGGAGTTCGCCATCCGCCTGCGCGGCGAGCTGGGGGTCGGGATCGAGGGGCATCCGAACTAGATGGGCGACCCCATCTAATGCGCCTCGGGTTCTTCCTCAAAGAGGCGCTGCGCGCGCTCAGCCGCAACGCCGCGCCGAGCCTCGCGGCGATGCTCACCGTGGTGCTCACGGCGCTCGTGCTCGGAGTCTTCATCCCGGTGGTGCAGGCCACCACCGGCACCGCGAACCGAGTGCGCAACCGCGTGGTGGTGAACGTCTACATCGCCGGGGGCGCCACCCAGCAGCAGCGCACCGACCTGCGCAACCGGCTCACAGCGCTGCCCAACGCCAAGCACGTCGACTACGTCTCCAAGCAGCAGGCGCTCCAGCAGCTCGAGCAGTCGCGCAAGGGCACTGCGCAGGCCTTCCAGCTTCTCGGCGCCAACCCGCTGCCGGACACCTACCGCGTCGTCGCCGCGCGATCCCGGGAAGGTGGGCGACATCCTCGGCGCGCTGGTGCGCACCGACCCGGTCACCGGCAAGCGCACGTTCACCATCGCCGGCATCGGTGACGTGCGCAACCGCGAGTCCGACACGAACAAGATCCTCTCCGCCACCAGCCTCGTGAAGGCGCTCACGGCGGGCATGGCGGCGCTGCTGATCCTCGCCTCGATCGCCCTGATCGCCAACACGATTCGGCTCTCGATCTTCGCCCGCCGGCGCGAGGTCGAGGTGATGAAGCTCGTCGGCGCCACCAACTGGTTCATCCGCTGGCCGTTCGTGATCGAGGGGATCATCGTCGGCTTCATGGGCGGCCTGGTGGCGGTGCTGCTCCTGTGGATCATCAAGGACACGCTCGTCGATCCGCTGGCGCATCGCTTCGCGCTGATCGCCGCGCCCAACACGATCCAGTTCCCGGCGCTGATCGCGGTGCTGCTCGTGTCGTGCGTCGCGGTGTCAGCGCTCGGCAGCGGCCTCACGCTGCGCCGCTTCCTGCGCGTCTGACGCGCAGGCCGGGCTACTACCCTTGAGCAGGGGTGCCAGGCGCCCTCGTCCCTTCGATGGCCAGGTACCGCACTCCCATCCTCGCGTTCCTCGGAGCGCTCGCGATCTTCTTCGCCGGGCTATGGCTCGGCGGTCACCCCAGCTCGCTGCCCGACCGGCTGCGCGACACCTTCGTCAGCAAGAACGCGGCGGTGCGCGACGAGCTGATCGACACGATCGAGCAGAACTACTACAAGAAGGTCCCCCGCAGCTCGCTCGACACGGCGTCGCTCAAGGGCATCGTCGAGTCGCTGAACGACCGCTTCTCGAACTACTTCACGCCGAGCGAGACCAAGCTGTTCGACCAGCAGGTCAACGGCCAGTTCGAGGGCATCGGCGTGTCGGTGAGCCCGGGGAACGGCGGGCTGAAGATCCTCAACGTGTTCACGGGCTCGCCGGCGGCGAGCGCGGGCATCCGCAAGGGCGACGTGATCGTGAAGGTCAACGGCCAGTCGATCACGGGCGCCGCGAGCCAGACCGCCAGCGACAAGATCAAGGGCAGGCCGGGCACGAGCGTGACGCTCGCCGTGGTGTCGCCTGGGCCAGGGCAACCCCCACTCGGTCACGGTCAAGCGGGCGAAGATCCAGGTTCCGGTCGCGGCCGGGCGGGTGGTCACCGACAAGGGCGTGAAGCTCGGCGTGGTCTCGCTCTCCACGTTCAGCCAGAACTCCCACGACAGGCTGCGCGCGCAGGTGGACAGAGCCCTGTCGCAGGGTGCGAAGGGCCTCGTGCTCGACCTGCGCGGGAACGGCGGCGGCCTGCTCCAGGAGGGGCGGCTCGTGGCCAGCATCTTCGTCCCTAAGGGCCTGATCGTCTCGACCAACGGCCGCCACAGCCCGGAGCAGAAGTACAACGCGGCCGGCGGCGCGATCTCGCCCAAGATCCCGATGGCCGTGCTGGTGGACGGCGGGACGGCAAGCGCCGCGGAGATCGTCACCGTCGCGCTGCGCGACCGCGGCCGCGCGACCGTTGTCGGCGAGAAGACCTTCGGCAAGGGCGTGTTCCAGGAGATCGAACCGCTCACGAACGGCGGGGCGCTCGACCTCGTGGTCGGCCGCTGGTTCGCACCCAACGGGGAGAACATCAACGGGACGGGTATCCAGCCGCAGGTGGCGGCGCAGGACAACCCGAAGACGCCGCGTGACGAGGCGCTCGACGCCGCGCTGAACAGCGTCCGCGCGAAGATCGCTTGAGCGCCGCCACGCGCAGCTCGGCGCGGCCGCGTGGGCGCGCGCCGGTCGAGCCGGTGGTTGCCGTGCTGTCGCAGCGCGGGCGGCTGCTCGTGGCCGAGCCGCTGTTCGAGCGCGGCGGCCGGCGGGTGTCGATCCAGCGCGCGGCGTCGGGAGGGGCGTCCGTCGGCGACCTCGTGCTGGTCGGCTCCGGCAAGCGCGGCGCGCGCGTGGTACGGCTGCTCGGCCGCCCGGACGTGGCCGCGCGACGTGCTCGAGGCCCTGATGCTCGACCGCGGCCTGCGGCGCGCGTTTCCGCGCGCGGTGGAGCTCGAGGCGGACGAGGCGGCCGCGGCCGTGCCTCAGCGGGGCGACGACCGCCGCCGCGACCTGCGCGACCTCGCCACCTTCACGATCGACCCGACCACCGCCAAGGACTTCGACGACGCCATCTCGGCGCAGCGCGAGGGCGACGCGATCCGGGTCTGGGTCCACATCGCGGACGTCAGCGCGTTCGTCCGGCCCGGCCGCGCGGTGGACCTCGAGGCCTACCGCCGCGGCACCAGCGTGTACGTGCCGGGCGCCGTCGAGCCGATGCTCCCCGAGGCGCTCTCGAACCGTGCCTGCAGCCTGGTGCCGGGCGAGGAGCGCCTGGCCGTGACCGTGGAGATGGAGCTGCACGGGGTGGACGTGCGCTCCGTGAGCTTCCACCGCTCGTTGATCCGCAGTGACGCCCGGCTCACCTACGAGCAGGTGGATCGCATCTTCGCCGGCGAGGAGGAGGCGCTCGAGCCGTGGGCCGAGCCGCTGGCCGCCGCCCGCGAGGCGGCGCGCGCGCTGCGCGAGTGGCGCGCCCAGCGCGGGTCGCTCGAGGTTGAGTCGAGCGAGCCGCAGTTCGAGTTCGACGAGCGCGGCTATGTGGTGGGCGTCCACCACGAGGAGCAGACCGAGTCCCACTCCGTGATCGAGCAGCTCATGATCCTCGCCAACGAGCAAGTGGCGGGCTACCTCGCGGATCGCGGCGAGCCCACGCTCTACCGCGTGCACGAGCGGCCCAACCCGCAGTCGATCGAGTGGCTCGTGACGCAGCTCGCATCGCTGGAGGTGCCCACGCCGCCGGTGCCCAAGCAGATGACCCCGCAGCAGGCCGGCGAGCTGGCGGGCGAGATCAGCCGCATGGTGGCCGAGCACGTGCGCCGCACGGGCCGCGGCCAGGCGGCGCTCACGTCACTCGTGCTGCGCTCGCTCAAGCAGGCGTTCTACTCGCCCAAGAACGTCGGACACGCCGGCCTGGCCAGCGCCCGCTATTGCCACTTCACCTCGCCCATCCGCCGCTACCCGGACCTGGTGGTGCACCGCGCGCTGCTGTCGTCGCTCGGGTTCGACGACACAGCCCCGCGCGCCGCCGAGCTGGACGACGTCGGCCTCGAGAGCTCGGCCGCCGAGCGCCACGCGATGGAGATCGAGCGCGCGGCCGCCGACGTCTGCCTCTGCTTCCTGCTCGAGCGCGAGCTGGCTGAGCAGGGCCACGAGACCGAGTTCGAGGGCGAGGTCGTGGGCCTGATCGGCGCGGGCGCGTTCGTCGCCTTCGGGGACGAGGGCTACGAAGGGTTCCTGCCGGTGCGCCGCATGCGCGGCGATTGGTGGGAGCTGAACGAGGAGGGCACGATGCTGCTCGGCGAGCGCGCCGGCGGCGTGCTGCGCCTGGGCGACCCCGTGAAGGTGCGCGTGGAGCGCATCGATGGGGCGCGCGGCCGCGTGGACCTCTCCCCGGCGGCATAGATTTCACTCGTGGCAAAGAAGGGAAAGCGCAAGGCCGCGCCCGGCGACGTCGCCTCGAATCGTCAGGCCGCGTTCCGCTACCACCTGCTCGAGAAGTGGGAGACCGGCATCCAGCTCCAGGGCTCGGAGGTCAAGTCGATGCGCGACGGCAAGGTGCAGCTCAAGGACGCCTACGCCGCGGTGCACGACGGCGAGGTCTGGCTGCACAACATGCACATCGCGCCCTACCCGGCGGCGGCGCGCGAGAACCACGAGCCGGAGCGCGTGCGCAAGCTGTTGATGCACCGGAAGGAGATCGAGCGCCTGATCGGCAAGACGCAGGAGCGCGGTCTCACGCTCGTCCCCACGCGGGTCTACTTCAAGGGCCGCAACGCGAAGGTCGAGCTCGCGCTGGCGCGCGGCAAGGAACTGCACGACAAGCGCCGCGACCTACGCGACAAGGACCAGCGCCGCGAGATCGACCGGGCGCTGCGCGAGCACGGCCACTAGCTGAACCGCCCACACAGGTTGTGAACGGCTGAAAGACGTCCGGGCCGCTCCTGAGGCTGTGGGTCTGCGAGGACTCAACAGCCCGAAGGAGGGCCCGGATGCAGCTTCACGCTAACGCCAAGCTCGGACCAGCAGGCAGGCTCGCGCTCGCTCAGGCGATCGAGCAGGGGATGACGCAGAGGGCGGCGGCCGCCGCCTTCTGCGTGGCGCCGGCGACGGCCAATCGTTGGTGGCGGCGCTATCGGATGGCGAGCGAGGAGGAGCGGTTTGGTGGTGGCTGGCTGCTCGATCGCTCGAGCAGGCCGCGGCGCCAGCCGCGTCGCCTGAGCGCGGGCGAGGAGGAGCCGATCCTGAGAGCGCGGCGCGAGACGGGGCTCGGCCCAGGGCGGCTGGCCGGGATTGTCCGGCGCGCTCGCTCGACGATCTGGAAAGTCCTTCGCCGCCACGGGCTCTCGCGGCGCCGGCGCGGCGAGCGCCAGACCTTTCGCCGCTACGAATGGTCGCGACCGGGTGCGCTGCTGCACGTCGACATGGCCGAGCTGCCGCGCTTCCGCCGCCCCGGCCACCGCGTCACCGGGGATCGCTCGGGCACGGGCTACGAGCGCCGCCACCGCCTGGGAGTCGTCTATCTGCACTGCGTTGTCGACGACCGCTCTCGCTACGCCTACGTCGAACAGCACCAGCGCAAGGACGGCGCCACCGCCGCAGCCGTGCTGGCAAGGGCGATCGAGCACTTCGCGCAGCTCGGGCTCTCGCCGCCCGAGGCCGTCCTCACCGACAACGCGTACGCCTACACCAAGGCGGGTGCCTTCAAGGACGTGCTCGCGCGTGCCGGTGCTCGCCAGATCACCTGTCCGCCCTACACGCCGCGCTGGAACGGGAAAGTCGAGCGCTTCATCCGCACGCTCAAGACCGAATGGGCCGACGCGCACAACTGGCCCAACTCCACCGAACGCTCACGCGCGCTGGCATCCTTCATCCGCTACTACAACCGCCGCAGACCACACAGCTCACTCGGCGACCGTCCGCCCACCAGCGTTCACAACGTCCGTGGGCAGGACAACTAGCGGCTAATGCGGCTCGAGCCCGTTGCGCTCGATGTAGCGCGCCACCTTCTCGGCTGACGCGTAGCAGTCGAGGTCGCCGTTGGGCACGTAGAGCTCCACCACGTCGGCGAGCGGCGTCGTGCGCAGGTCCGGCGTGCGCGCGTAGGTGGGGAGGACGAGGACGCGCATGACCGTGTCGCCGAACCGGACCTTGGGCAGGGCCTCGCGTCTAGCTTCCGTGCTCAACACTTCGAGACTAAAACGGCTTGGGCCATCGCGCTACCTCTTTTGGGCAAGCTTTATACGCTCCGGCGCGTGCGCGTCTGTCTCATGATCGAGGGCCAGGAGGACGTGACCTGGGAGCAGTGGCAGGCGATCGCCACCACCGCCGAGAGCGCCGGCATCGACGCGCTCTTCCGCTCCGACCACTACGCGTCCGTGATGGGCGTGCAGGGACGCGGCTCGCTCGACGCCTGGACCACGCTCGCCGGCCTCGCGGCGATCACCTCGCGGATCCGGCTCGGCACGCTGGTGTCGCCGGCGACGTTCAGGCATCCGTCGCTGCTCGCCAAGTCCGTCGTCACCGCCGACCACATCTCGGGCGGGCGGGTGGAGCTCGGCATCGGCGCCGGCTGGCTCGAGTCGGAGCACCGCGCCTACGGCTTCCCGTTTCACGACATGCGCACGCGCCTCCGGGTCTTCGCCGAGCAGATCGAGATCGTGCACCGCTCGTGGCAGCCGGGCCCGTTCTCGTTCGAGGGCGAGCACTACCGGATCGAGGAGCTCGACGCCCTGCCCAAGCCGGTGCAGCAGCCGCACCCGACGCTGATCGTCGGCGGGCGCGGCGGGCGCGGCACGATCGACCCGGCCGCACGCTGGGCCGACGAGTACAACACCTTCAGCGCCTCGGTCGACGAGGTGCGCGAGCGCCGCGCCCGCTTCGCCGATGCCTGGGAGCGGGAGGGCCGCGATCCCGCGGAGCTGCGCTTCTCGGCGATGGTCACGATCGTCGTGGGGAGCGACGAGGCGGAGGTCCGCCGGCGCATCGAGCTCCTCGGCCGCGACCCCGGCTCGACCGGCGTCGCCGGGACCGTGGAGCGGGTCACCGAGCGCCTGCTCGAGCTCGAGGAGGCCGGCGTGCAGCGCGTGATGCTCCAGCACCTCCTGCACACCGACCTCGAGACGATCGAGCTGATCGGGAGCGAGCTGGTCCCGAAGGTCAGCTAGAACGTGCGCGTGAAGTGGGTGAAGTGGAGGCCCACCGCGAGCGCGAGCGCCAGCCCGATGTAGACCGCGCCGACGGCTAGCCGCGTGCCGCGGCTGACCTTGTAGTAGTCCTGCATCTCGGGCGACTTGCGGGTCTGCCAGCGGCGCCAGGTCTCGAGGCCGCCGAACACCAGGATGATCAGGATGATCGGGCTGGGGAAGAAGATCGCCGCCGCGACGAGCAGCCCGAAGCCGACGACCCAGAAGGCGGGCGAGATCGCCGCCATCGCCCGGCCGCCGTCCAGCGGCGAGACCGGCACGAGGTTGAACAGGTTCAGGAAGAAGCCGATGAAGGCAAGCGCGCGGAAGAGGTTGTTGCCGGTGGCCGCGTAGAGCGCCAGCGGCACGAGGCAGCCGATCGAGCCGAGGATCGGCCCGGCGAGTCCGACGCGCGCCTCCATGGCGGCGTCCTTCGGCATCTCCTTCATGCCGATGTAGGCGCCCATCAGCGGGATGAAGATCGGCCAGCCGGCCTTCACGCCCTCGCGGCGAAGCTGGATCGCGTGGCCCATCTCGTGGACGAAGAGAAGCAGCAGGAAGCCGAGCCCGAACCACCAGCCGAAGATCCAGGCGTAGGCGGCCAGCGAGACCAGCATCGTGCCCGCCGTGGTGAGGATCTTCGCCTTCGGCAGGATGATCAGCAGGAACTTGAGCTTCGCCCCGAGCTTGGCCAGCAGCAGTCCGAGCGCGGCGATGCCGCCGCCGATGCGCTTGAAGAGGCCCTTGTCCTCCTTGATCGGCGAGGGGGTCTCATACTGCGGCTCGTATGGCGGAGGCTCCGGCTCCGGCGTGCGCCAGAGCGGTGCGTACTCCTCGGTGCCCTGCTCCATTGAGTCCATTGTGGCAGCGAAAGCACTGCGCGAGCAGCCCTTACGAAGCCTTTATCGGCAGCTAAGCTTGATAGCTGCACACGGGGACGACAGGCTTCGACGTGGACGTTCCGTGTGGGTAGTTGCGAGTCGAGGTCCCCGGTAGGCCTCGTAAAACAACCGGGAAACAAATAAGTGCGGACAATCATTCGTTCGCCCTCGCTGCCTAATCAAAGTTAGGTGAGTGAGGTGTCGGTCTCGCCTCGGCCTGCGGGCGAGAGCACCGGCATCAGCTAGCAGGCCAAGCCCGCGCCGAGCGCCCTCGGCGGCGCGGGGACTCTAAGAGGGCTGGCCTCCCGTAACCCCGCCGGCACGGCGATCGGGAGGCGAGACACAGAGAGCCGGCTACGCTCGTAGAAGCTGCCTTCATGCGTCCGCGGACGCGGGTTCGATTCCCGCCGTCTCCACTGTGGCTCTGTAGAGCCAAATCCGGCCGGTGTTGCGGGAACGACTCGCATCACCCGTGCTGGCTCAGCACATCGGCGAGGGTCTGGGCGAGCTGCTGGTCGTCCCAGTCGGCGTAGATGTCCCCGGTGGTCTGGATCGACTCGTGGCCCAGCAGCTTCTGCACCGCCTTTAGGTTGCCGGTGTGGTCCAATACCCGCTGTCCCGCGGTGTGGCGCGCCTTGTGCATCCGCTCCCCCGACGTGGTCCCGGCGGCCACGAGGCCTGCCTCGGTGAGGCAGCGGTACCACCAGTCGTGCGTGCCGTGCACGCCCATCGGTTCCTCCGGGAAGAGCTTGACCGTGTCCTTGTTCGCCCACCGGCGGGGCATCAGGTAGTGGTCCCCTGCGCACCGGTGTCCAGGATCAGCCGCTCGAGGTCGTGCCAGAACGCGGGGTCGGGGATCGGGAGGAATCGAACCTTGCCGCCCTTGGCGAAGATGGTGAGTCCCCTGCGCACCTGGTCGAAGTGTTTGAACTGGACCGCTCGCAAAGAGCCCTTACGCAGGGCGTAGTCGACGAGTAGGCGGAGTGCGACGCGGTCCCTCAGGCCGGTTTGGCTCGCGACGATCGCGCGGCGCTGGTCCGGGGTGAAGATCGTGCGGTGCACCCCCACTGGGCGTCCAGGAACTCCTTGAGCCGCTCCGTCCCAACCGGCGGCTCGAAGTCCTCGAGCTGCAGGTCGGGGAAGTAGCGGGCGAGCTTGTCAAGGCAGGACTCGTAGTCGCGGTAGGAGTCCTCGGTGAGGCGCTTCCGCTTGATGCGGAGCTAGGCGGCTCGACCGTCACGCCGGACGGCAAGCCGTATCAGCCGCACGATCTCCCGGAAGCCCTCGTGCTCTGGTTGATGTAGAGCTCGTGAGCGAGGATGCGTAGCTGCCGGTTGTCGGCAAGGCGGCAATCGTGGTTGGCACTACCGACAACCCACTTGGGCTTCGACATGTCAATGCGCCAGCGCTGGCTAGGGGCTGCTCCCATTGAGGAGCAGCAGCGGGGTCATCGGTTCGAGTCCGATAGTCGGCTTGAAGAGAAGCCCCGCTGCGGCGCGAGCGCTCACGGAGTATCACGCGTTCTTCCGAGGACGCGGGCGACCGCTTCGGCTCGGTTCGACGATGCGGTCTTGGTCAGGATCTGTTTGACGTGCCACTTGACGGTGGCCTGCGCCAGGTAGAGCCGCTCGGCGATCTGCCCGCTGGTCAACCCCTCGGCCACCAGTCTGAGGATCTCCAGCTGGCGAGGGGTGAGTGGCGCGTGCCTGTCGGCGTTTGGCTCGGTCGGGCTGTTGAGCGCGAGCTGCTGAAGCTCGATGGCACGGCGTTCGAGCTCGGACGAGGTGCTCTGAAGCGCCTCTCGGGCGAGCTTGGCGTCGGTGATGTCCTGCGCGATGCCGACCACGCGGATCGGCTCACCGGCCTCGTCGACGATCGTCTCGGCTCGAATGCGCAGCGTCCGGACGCGCCCGTCGGCACGTACCGCGCGGTATTCGAGCGTGAAGGGCGACCGCTCGGCGAGCGCTCTCTGGAGAGTCTCGCGCACACGCTGGCGGTCGTCTGGGTACACGCGCTGCTGGCCGCCCTCCAGCGTGGGATCGAACTCCGCCGGCGCAAGCCCATAGATGCGGAACAGCCCGTCCGACCAGCTCACGCGATCGGCCGCGATATCCCACTCCCAGCTGCCGATGTGTGCCACGCGCTCGGCTTCGGCTAACCGCTGGCGACTGTCGTGAAGCTCGCGCTCCATCCTCACGCGATCCGTTACGTCGCGGATGATCGTGCAGGCGCGCTCCGCGCCGTGCGCGTCGTGGAAGATCCTCGCGCTCATCTCGACTTCAATCGCCTCGCCGTCGCCGCGGACCATCCTGGCGACGCCGCGAGTGCCCCGCGTGCGTTCGCGCTCCTCCAGGAGCGGCGCCCATCGCTCATCGGTGTGATCGGCGAGCCCTTGGCGACCGAGCGAGCAGATCTCGGCCTCGGTCCTGCCGAGGATCTGACATGCAGCAGGGTTCGCAGCCAGGACGGTCCCGTCGGGCACGGTGAACAGGACGCCATCGGGACTGTGGTGATACATGGCCTGGTAGGCCTCTTGGCCGATTGCGCGCGAGGTCGACTTCATCTGCCTGCCGGACCATACCGATGGAGGGTGGTGACCATCCCTTTGGAGGGTTGATGGCCAGCCGGTCGTGCGCAACATTTCGGGACGATGAGTCACAGATCCGCGGACTGGGCCCTTCAGCTCGAATCAACTCCCAGCGTTGTTCGGCTGCAGAGCGAGGTCGCCAGGCTCGAAGACCGTTGCCGTGCACATGAGCATGCGATGGAGCATCTCTCTGCGGCTGTGATCAGGTTGCGCCGTGCGAACGGCGCCCTGAGCGAGGAGAACTCGCTGCTGCGCCTCGAACTCGAGCGCCTCCGAGCGAGCGCGGCCGCTGGAAGCAATGGCCTCGCCCATTGAGGCACAGCCTCGCGGCGGGAGGGAGCCCTTCTCGGCCGAGGCCTGGATC
Organism: uncultured Thermoleophilaceae bacterium; assembly: GCA_963848495.1. GTDB lineage: Bacteria > Actinomycetota > Thermoleophilia > Solirubrobacterales > Thermoleophilaceae > JAICJR01. The sequence continues at coordinate 1,309,233 of CAWKDV010000004.1, read as the reverse complement.
GCCCACTGGGCCGATCCATACAACGCGAGCGATGTACACGGGATGCTCGTCTGGCTCCATCCGCAAGTGGAGTTCAGGCCGCTGCTCCTTGGAGAGGGGGAAGAGGTCTACCGGGGCCGCGCCGGCGTCGCGGAGTGGCTCCTACTCGGACGGAACCTCGAACCGAAGCGGTCGCTGCTGGTGGATGAGGTGCGCCCGCTGGCCGACGCCCGCTTTCTGGTCGTCGGAACCATCGTCTTCGGGGACACGGTTCGCGCGCCCTTCTGCAGCCTAAACGAGCTCCGGGACGGGCTTTTGGTCATGGTTCAGCACTGGCTCACAACGCCGGAGGCACTGCAGCATGTCGGCCACATCGACTAATCCGCGGTTCCTGGAGTGGACCGGTGTCCACGGACACACTCGCGTGTCGGTGTTGATCGCCAACGGGGCGTCGGTCGTCTTCGTCTCTCGACAGCTCGGCCACTCCGTGCGGTCAATCGCGGAGGCGCGCGGCTAGACGCGGTCCCCGGCGCTGGGATGGTAAGGAGGGGGTCGAGCGCTGTGCGGGTCTTGGAGACCGGCGTCGCCGGCTCCGCATGTCCCACTCCAGAGCGCAATCACGCAACTCGGCAAGGCTCCGAGGGAGATACGCGGGGCAGTCATGGGGGAGCTGCTCGCCCTCGGCATTCCACGCCCCGCGGTGCACGCGAAGCGAACGTCCGCATCGCAACGAATAGCCGCGAATTCCGCCTCCGTCGCACGGGTGTGTCGAAGTCACGCCGGGCACCCGCTTCGCGCGGAAGGCACAGCCGGCATTAGCACGAGCCCCACGTCGGGCTGACCCGGCAGGCGACCTCGTCGGCCGTCGGCGGGCCGCTGCGGCGCTGCCGGCGCCACAGTCCGTAGCGATGCTGGCGGTGAGGTAGTCGAGATACCGCCGCGCGGTGCCGAATACTGCAATGGAGGGATGGTCGCCGCTGGCACCGACCCGTACATTTGCCGCCGTCCACAGGGAGCCGGGGAGGGCGGGGAGAGACGACCAGGTTTCGTCGGCCTAACGGAAAACCTCGAACCGTTCTCCCCGCAGCCCTGCCGTGACCCACGTGGATGACGGGCTCACGTGATGGGGCTGCGGCTCACGTGATGGGGCTGCATTTGAAAGACGACCAACGCGAGCACAAGCGCAAAGCCCGCGATCCGACGAGATGGCCAAGGAATGAGAGCGTTAGGTGGTCCAAAGAAGAATTCGTCGTTGGGTCCCGCAAGCACGGCCGCAGTGGCGCCAACAGTGTTGAGCCGCGCCGCGCACCAGTCAACCGCGTTGGTCGCCGACCGCTCGCCCGTAGTCATCGGCCGGCTGGCCTCCCTTCTAGTGCGTCACGGCTTCCTCGTGCACGAGGCGCATGACGGCGTGCTTGCCTTCGCTTTGGCTCACGACCGCCGTCCCGACGTCGTCCTGATCGACCTCGAGCTGCCAGTGATCGATGGCTACGAGGTCATCAAGCAGATCCGCGGCGACCCACTGCTCGACGGCACCGGCATCGTGGCGATGAGCTCGTCGGCGTTCACTCCCGAACTCGAGCTCGCACTCCAGGCTGGCGCGGACATTCTCGCCACCCGCTACTCCTCGGAAGAAGAGCTGATCGCGAGCGCGAACCGCGCACAGGCGCTACGGACGGCTTAAACGTGGCCTAGGCCCACGCGCCAGTAGAAAGTCCAGCCGGGTTGTTAGTGGACCCGGCCAGTGGTGCAAGCTCGTTCGTGGGAGAGCAGTTCACAATGAGGGCGCAGCACCCGGCCGAGCCCGCGGCGCGCGTCGTCCGCGCCCGCATTGCTGCTAGCCGTAGAGGGCGGGCTGAGCCGCCGGCCCGCAAGGTGAAACGACCCTGTCGATGACAGGGAGTGTGAGGACGTGGACTCTGTACGTCTGCCGGCGGGGCGCAAATCATGCAAGCGCAGTATCGACGCTCACGATCTCGCTCGGCACGATCCCAGCGTGTGCAATGGAACGACGTCGTGCTTCGGGTAGAGCCCGGCAGCGAGCTTGGTAGGTTGGTCTGCCGGGTGTGTGGCCATCAGGTCCGGCCCGGTGACGCTGTCCTGATCGCCTATAGGAGCGGCAAGCCGAACGTCATTCACGCTCATCTTTGCGGGGTGGCAGGGGCGGCGCTGGGGGAGCGCCCGGGCGAAGCGGCGGCGGATCGTCGCGGTTGACTCTCTCCACGAGTCGCCGCTGACGGTCGCCGCGCTTCGCCGAGGCTTGCGGCCACAGAGCGCGCTTTTCACTCACCCTGGGTGACCTCCGCCCGGCGCGGATCTGGCATCCTGGACGATCACCCTTATGAGCCAAACCGCGCGTCCCGAGCCACGCAAGTCGGGCTGGGCTGGCCTCTTCGAGTCGGCGTTCAAGCGGTCGTCGAACGCCATGGCGCTGACCGACGATCACCGGCGCCAGGTCGACGTGAATACGGCCTGGCTGAGGATGCTCGGCTGCCGGCGTGACGCGTTGATCGGGCACGCGGTTTACGAGTTCATTCGCGGCGATCCGCTACTCACCGACGAGGAGTGGCAGGCGGCGCTGCGCCGCGACGAGTCGGTGGGAACGGCCGAGGTGGTGCGGGCGGACGGGGAGGTCGTGAAGGCCCAGTTCGCCATGCACCCAGAGGTGGTCACGGGACAGAGCTTCGCTCTGTTCGTCGCCCTCAGCATGTCGCGCTCCGGCCGCCACTTCCGGCGCGACACGGATGAGGAGCTGGAGGGGCAGGCTCTGTCCGAGAGAGAGCGGGAGATCGTGCGCCTCGTGGCGCTCGGAGCGAGCGGGCCAGAAATCGCTGAGCAACTGCACATCTCTCACAACACCGTCCGGACCCACGTCAACAAGGCCATGACGAAAATGGGTGCCCGATCCCGGGCGCATCTCGTGGCAAAGGCGCTGGGGGAGGGCCACGTGCTGTGATGCTCTCCCTCGCCACGCCAGCGAACTAAAGCGCCTACTCCGGCATGTTGGCGGCGCCCGTCGCGGCGATGGCACCCGCCAGCGCAGCGAGCATCCCCGTGCGCACACCGCCCCGTTCCGACACCCGGTCGCCGGCCTCAGTGGACCTGCTGCCTCAAGTGAGGTGACGGGTTGGCGATACGCGCTAGGCCCCCGGCTGCGTGGCTATCAGCGCCGAGGGTCAACATCCCGTGGCGCGGCGCCACCCCAAGCCCGAGCCGCCGAAGCTGCTCGCGCAAGGGGGGCGCACCTTCGGACAAAGAAACACGCCCGCACCCCACGCACTGCCCGCCGCCAGCGTGCCATCGTGCGCCGGAGCCGGCTTGCCGGGCCGCAGGATCGGATAACCAGGCCACGTGTACCTGATCGGATTAGCGGCACCCCGCCTGCGATATTCATCGGGCACACGTTTGCCGACGTACAGGTCTTGTAGGGACGCGGGCGCCTCCCGACCGACGAAGCCCAGTCATTCGGCGGGCTGCTGATTGACCCCGCGCTGCGGGAGCCGATCACCGGCGGCCTCGACAAGCTCGCGGAGGCGATGAAGCCGTGGGCCGCGGCGGGCGGTTTCTTCAGCTACGCCGAGCGGCCCTGCGAAGTTGACGCGATCCTGCCCGCCGAGATCTGCACGCGCCTCGCGCAGGTCAAGCGCGAGTGGGACCCGGACGACCTCATCCTCGCGAATCACTCCGTGGCAGACGAGCCGACCAGCTGATCGGCCAGCAGGAACGCGACTGGAGCTGGGCGATCGTGGCGCGCGTGCGCCGGCCCATCCTCGCCCGCCATTGCTACCGCTGCCAGCTATGCGGGGCGCCCGCAACCGACGTCGATCACGTCGTGCGGGTCACCGACGGGAGTAGCGACTCCCCCTGACCAACCTCAGCGCGAGCTGTCAGCGCTGCAATCGATTGTCGCGATGTGCCTGCATCATCCGAGGTAGTCCATGAGGTGGGGCACGGCCTGCTCGATCGTCAGGTACGGCTTGGTGTCGTACTCGATCCACTCCGAGTAGTTCAGGATGTTCCTATAGGCCTCCTCCAGGTCATCAGCTTCCGAGATCACTAAGCCCTGGCTGCCGTCGGCGGCCACGTAGTGCGCTCTTACGGTGGACGGCACGCCCACTGTGGAAAAGACGCCCATCAGGTCCTTGGTCTCGTCCTTGCTGAGCTGCCTGATCCTGTAAGTCGTGATGAAGATCATGCTTCCCTCTCGTTCCCCCTGCCCTATTTGATCGCCAGTTGAACCCTTGCGCAGTCGGCTACAGACCGACATCCGCGAGAACTACCGAATCGCTGTCAAACCAATTGGCATGTTCAGCGGCCCGTGGCCTGTTCGTATTCGGCGTGAGTCTCGGTTCGATCGCTTGCAGCTGCGTCGACGACGCTGCTCCACGTGAGGAGCAGCAGCAACTCTGAGCTCCACTCGCCGGCTTTGTCTCTTTCTGCCGACAGCGGGCGTCTCGGCCGACGTCGCCCTCGGTCCCGCTCCGGACGAGACGTAAGTGCGGTGTCAAGGATGCTTCTATGAAGTCAAGGGGACGTCGGCGAGTCGTTTGTAGAGGTCGCGGGAGATGTGGCGTTTGAGCGCGCGCATTGCTTCGCGTCTTGTCTTTCCCTCGCTGACGCGGCGGTCGAGGTAAGCGCGGGTCTCGGGTTGGTGCTTGGCGCGGATGAGCGCGATCGTGTGGATCGCGTTGTTGACCTGGCGGTCACCGCCGCGGTTGGGGCGGTGTCGAACGGTCTTGCCCGAGGAGGCTGGCAGGGGCGCGGTTCCGTTGCAGCGGGCGAAGGCACCTTCGTGCTTGAAACGAGCGGGGTCGCAGGCGAGCAGTTTCGCGGCTGAGATCGGTCCGATCCCGGGCTCGTCGAGGAGCGTGCGGTCGAGCGAGCGGACGAGTTCGGCCAGCTGCTGCTCATAGCGTCTGGCGTCGGCTGCGAGCGTGCGTGAGCGTGCCGCGAGGTCGCGCATGACGCCGAACACGGCGCGCTCTTCGATGTTGGCGCTGGCCCGCGCTCGGATCGAGAGGACGCGCCGCTCGAGCTGCTTGCCGGTGCCTTCGCCGATCCGCTCGCGCAGCATCACCGGCGCTGTCGCGTTCAGCGCCTGGAGCTGGTTGAGCAGGCGCGTGCGCTCGGCGACCACGGAGCGTCGAGCGGCCAGCAGTGCCCGCAGCGCCGAGAGAATCCCGCGCCCGCGCGGCGTCGAGACGTTCTCGCCGCCGAGCGCGCACTTGGCCGCCGCGAGCGCGTCGATGCGGTCGGACTTCCCGCCGCGACGCTCGCGACGACGCGGACGCTCGACCTCGACGACGGCGTGATCTGCGCGCTGCAGGTGCTCGCAGAGGCCGGCACCCCAACTGCCCGCGCCCTCGATCCCGAAGACGAGTCGCTGCACCTCGCCCAGGCCCGTGGCCCAACGCTCAAGCTCGGCGTAGCCGGCCGCGCTCGCGGCGAAGGAGAGCTCGCCGAGCAGCTGCCCGAGAGGGTCGAGCGCGACCGCGTAGTGGCGCTCCTTGTGGGTGTCGACCCCGACTGCGATCATCGCTTCCTCCTCATCGTCTGGGACGATCCGGCTGATGGGGAGGCCGCCGGACAGAGCTGTGTCGAGTGATGTCCAGGCTTCTATGAAGTCACGGCGGCATCCGTGGACGACGGCGGGAGACAGATCCTTGAGAGGGCACTGACTGGCCAGCCGGTCGGTGAGTCATCCCGCCGCCGCCCACACCCTCGAAGGGGCCTCGGACGCCACCGCCCCGGCAGCCACTCGGCTACGCCCTACGGGCTCCGCCTCCTGGCCGCCGGGCCGTCGAACCCGAACAGCCCGACAGGCGGGATGAAGCTACACAGCCGGTTGAAAGTGCACCCCTTGTTGCCGGTTGAGAATGCACCCCTTGGGGGGTGGGCCGCGTCGGCGCGGAGCTGAGGCCGTAGGCCGAGGCGGAGCGGCGAGGGCGGCGTGCGTGTTTCTGTGGGGGGTCAGTTTTCGGCCGGCGTGGGGCGGGGGCCGAGGTCGTGGTCTTTGAGGCGGTAGCTGTCGCCTTTGAGCGAGAGGATCTCGGCGTGGTGGACGAGCCGGTCGACCATCGCGGCGGCGGTGACGTCGTCGCCGAAGATCTCGCCCCAGGCGGAGAAGGGCTTGTTGCTGGTGACGATCAGTGAGGCGCGTTCGTAGCGGCGCGAGACGAGCATGAACATGAGGTTGGCGGCTTGGGGGTCGAAGGGGATGTAGCCGACCTCGTCGCAGACGAGCAGCGGGATCCGCTGGAGGCGGTCGAGCTCGTCGTCGAGGCGGCCTTGGCGCTGGGCGTCTGCGAGCAGGGCGACCCATTCGGTGGCGGTGCGGAAGGTCACCCGTTGGCCGGCGAGGCAGGCCCTGATCCCGAGGGCGATCGCGAGGTGGGTTTTGCCGGTGCCGGGCGGGCCGAGCAGGATCACGTTCTCCTTGGCGTGCAGGAAGTCGAGCTGCCCGAGGTGCTGAATCAGTGTCTTCTTGACCGAGCGTTGGAAGGTGAAGTCGAACTCCTCGAGCGTCTTGCGCTGCGGGAAGCGGGCGGCCTTGATGCGCAGCTCGCCGCCGGAGGCGTCGCGCGAGGCGACCTCGGTCGAGAGCAGCGCCTCGGTGAAGCGCTCGTAGCTCCAGTCCTCGGCGCGGGCCCGCTCGGCGAGCTTCGGCAGCGCCCTCGCCGCCGCCGGCGCCTTGAGCGTGCGGAACAAGTGCGCGAGCTCCGAGCTGGTGCTCACGCAATCAGGGCGTCGTAGCGTTCGAGCGGGCGCTGCTCGACCTCGATCGCGGGCTCGGTCCCGCCGCGGCGCTCGCGCAACGCGCGGGCGTGCTCGAGCGAGCAGAGCGTGCGGTGCTTGGCGAACGAGCGCTCGTGCCGGCAAGCTTGCTCGCCCGTGTCGAGCGCGATCGCCGCGATCTGCCGCTGCGAGGCGCGGACCTCGACGCGGCGGCCAACCAGGCGCGGGTCGAGCGAGTAGTCGTTGGTGTCGAAACGCAGATGCGGATCAGGTGGGACCCGCAGCACCCAGCGCCGGTCCGTGTCCGGCTCCCGCGTGGGCAGCGGCCGCATCGCCTCGCGCTCCTCGACGAGCCGGTCGATCGGTCGGCAGCGCAGCGTCTTGTGGTTGCGCGCGTTCGCCTTCTCGAACCACTGGTCGAGCTGCAGCTGGAAGTCGCGCTCGTTCGCGAAGCGCCGCCCCGGCTCGAAGTTCGTCTCCAGGTAGCCCTGCAGCCGCTCGACAGCGCCCTTCGCCTGCGGGTCGGCGGGCTCGCAGAAGTGCCAGTCGACCCGCAACTGGCCGCAGAAGGCGGCGTAGACGTCGGTCGGGCGGCCGCCGCCGGCGTGCAAGCAGCCCTCGCGGTCCCAGACCAACAGCTCGGGCAGAGCGCCGAGCGACCACAGGCAGCGGAACATGCCCCAGAGCACGTCCGGCGCCTGCTTGCTGAACACAAGCGCGCCCGCGCCCGCGCGCGAGTAGCCCAGGCACGCGACCACCACCCACGCCCGCCGCCGCTGGCCGTGCCCGACCGGCACCTCGCTCGAGGGCTCCCAAAGGTCGAACTGGCAGATCTCCCCCGGCCGATAGACGGTCCGCTGGTGCGTGCGCGCGCGCCTGAACAGCGGCCGCACCTCGCGCAGGTAGTCATCGACGATCGACTTGCCGCCCACGTAGCCGAGCGGCTCGATCAGCTCGCGGACCCTGACCCCGGGAAGCTTCGGGTCCTTGCGCAAGAGGCCGTGGATCTCCTCCTTGAACGGCTCCAGCTTCGACGCCCGCGCCGGGCGCACATAGCGCGGCGGTCGATCCGAGCGCAACGCGCGGCGGACAGTGTTGCGATCGATCCCGTAGCGCCGCGCCAACTCCTTAATCGCCACGCCGCGCACGAAATGCTCGCGGCGCAACTCGGCCCACCGCTCCACGTCCAGCACACCCCATCTCCCAGTCTCGATCGATCACGACCGAACCAGGCTCCTAACCCCCGCGGACGCCCCCGCCCACGCCCCCAAGGGGGTGCATTTTCAACCGACGGAGAGGGGTGAGTTTTCCACCGGCGCCGACATGCGGAGGGCCTTGCCGTGGGGGCATGCACTCGTCACAGCCCGGGGGCTCCGCAAGGATGTTGACTTCGGCCGCGCCAGCCACGTTCATCAAATCCTCGCGTCGCACACAGAATCGTCATTCCGAGGTGAGCAGGTGCAACGCAACTCCCCGCGCCCACCCGCAGCGCGACCTTCCTCCTCCTACCCAGCTCGCCCTCGCACTGAGAGCACCACCCCGGAAAGCGGTTCAGGATTAGAACCCACTCCCCACCGCTGTCGATTGCCAGCGATCGGCGCGGAAGCCTCCGTTCCCGACCGCGCTCATCCAATAACTCGGTCCCGGATGTGCGACTCAACGCGCGAAGCTCTATCAGTAGCGAGTCCATGTAGCTGTGTTCCGTTGTCGTTTGTGGTTGCCTTGATGTACTGCCGGAAGGTTGGTGTCGGAGCAGGGGCTGCCGAAGGTCCTCCGTAAGACCTTCGGGGTACTGCCGTGTAGGCCATTAGCCATCGCAGTCCCGCCGGGATCGCCCTCGTCGCCGCCACGCCGTGACGCCATCCGTGTCGTCCCTCTGCTCCGGCAAGTCATCGGGTTACCTAGTCCTCCGGCCCTCGTGGGCCGCCGTGGTACCTCGCTGGCGACACCGACAGCGCCGCTGCGCTGAGGGGCTCTGCCACGCTCCGACTTTCCCGAGGGATGCGGCTGGCGTGGCGCTGTCCATTGCTCAGCGTCGCGGAGCTCCCGCCCCGAGGCTGTGTCCCCGCTGTTCGCCGCATGCGGCCGGTCGGGAGCGCCCAACCGTGGCCCGGGCCACCGGGCGTGGGCACGCTACCCGTGTCCGACCTCGTTGCTTGCCTGCCAGAGGTCCTGACGCCCGGTTGTCGCCGGGCGTTGTTCGCTCGGTTCAAGCGACTCTCCATCGAGTGAGGTACCCGAACAGGATTCGTGCTTGCGGTCGGCGTCAGATCGGACGGCGGGAACCTTGCGCGGGTTCGATTCCCGCCGTCTCCATGTATCCGGGCTGACCTAGACTTCCGCCGCCATGGATGAGCGGCCGGAGTTCACGGCGCACAACATCGCGTTGCCGGATGGGACGCAAACGAAGCCCGGGGCGCCCCTGATCGGCGACGAGCCCGTGTCGCAGTCGTACCTGCGGACGCTGCGGCGATTCTGCCCGCCGCCGGCGCGCGTCGCTGATCTTGGCTGTCTCGAGGGCGGGTATGCCGTCCATTTCGCGCGCGCCGGCTACGAGGTGGTCGGCATCGAAGGCCAGCCGGGCAACCTGGCCACCTGCCAGTGGGTTGCGACCCAGGTGCAACTGCCAAACCTGCGGTTCGTACTCGACGATGTCCGCAACGTCCGCGACCACGGCCAATTCGACGCGGTCCTGTGTGCCGGGCTGCTCTACCACCTGGACGAACCGGTCGCGTTCCTACGCACGCTCCACGACGTCACGCGCAACGTGCTGATCCTCAACACCAACTACGCAACCGAGGAGGGTCGCGAGGTCGGCGTCTACGCGCTGGGGGACCTGGTGGAGCATGAGGGCAAGTTGGGTCGCTGGTATGAGGACGGGCCCGGCGCGTGGAGCTCGGTAGGCAACCGGCGATCGTTCTGGCTCGAGCGCCGGCATCTGCTGCAGGCCATGATCGAGGCCGGCTTTCCGATGGTCTTCGAGCAGTTCGACTGGCTCGGCGATGTGCTCGCCAATCGCACGATCGAGGAACGGGTGCTTTCGTGCTTCGTCGCCGTCAGGTGAGTTACGCCGTGGCGCGCAGCCAGGCGAGCAGGTCGGCGTTGATCGTCTCGGCCTGCGTCGTCGGCATCCCGTGCGGGAACCCCTTATAGGTCTTCAGCGTCCCGTTTTGCACCAGCTTTGCGGATAGCGGTCCGGAATCCGCGTAGGGAACGATCTGGTCGTCGTCGCCGTGCATGACAAGGACCGGCACACTGATCTTCTTGAGGTCCTCGGTGAAGTCCGTCTGGGAAAACGCGACGATTCCGTCGTAGTGGGCCTTGGCTCCGCCCATCATGCCCTGGCGCCACCAGTTCTCGATGATCGCTTCCAAGGGCTCCACGCCCGGCCGGTTGAAGCCGTAGAACGGCCCTGACGGCAGCTCACGGAAGAACACGGACCGGTGGTCGGCGACCTGGGCCTGCAAGCCGTCGAACACGCTCTTGGGCAGGCCGCCGGGGTTGGCGTCGGTCTGCACCATCAGGGGCGGCACGGAACTGATCAGCACCGCCCTCGCGACGCGGCTCTCGCCGTGCCGGGCGATGTAGCGCACAACTTCGCCGCCGCCGGTGGAGTGCCCGACGTGGATGGCATCGTGGAGATCGAGATGGGCCGTCACCGCGGCGAGGTCGTCGGCGTAGTGGTCCATGTCGTGGCCATTGCTGGTCTGGGTGGAGCGCCCGTGCCCCCGCCGGTCGTGGGCTACCACGCGGTAGCCGTGCAGCAGGAAGAACATCATCTGAGCATCCCAATCGTCGGCCGAGAGAGGCCAGCCATGACTGAAGACGATGGGTTGGCCCGAGCCCCAATCCTTGTAGAAGATCTCTGTCCCATCTGGGGTGGTGATCATGCCCATGCTGGTCGCTCCTTTGGTTTAGTGATCACGCGACAACGCCGATGCCGAGTTTGGTGCCGAGGCGATTGTCACGCCAAGACCAAGCGCTCGGACCCGCGATAACCGTGGCTTAGACCTTTGTCGTTCACCAGGCATCTGACCCGGGCATACACGGGCGCGAAGCGGGGGCGGATCCGGCAGGCTTGGACTCGACACCTCTAGAGGAGGAGGCGCCGGTGGAACGCAAGTGGTGGACCCTGCTCGCGAGCTGCACCGCGATCTTCATGCTGCTGCTCGACGTGACGATCGTGAACGTCGCGCTGCCGTCGATCGAGCGCGGCCTCGGCGCCAACTTCAGCGACCTCCAGTGGGTGATCGACGCTTACGCGCTGACGCTCGCGGGCCTGCTGCTGGCGGCGGGGTCGCTGGCCGACAAGGTCGGCCGCAGGCTCGTCTTCATGCTCGGGCTGGCGATCTTCACCGCCTCGTCCCTGGCCTGCGGGCTGGCTCCCGACCCGCTCTTCCTGCACGTCTCGCGCGCGGCGCAGGGGGTCGGCGGGGCGATGATGTTCGGCACCTCGCTGGCGCTGATCGCGCAGGAGTTCCAAGGTCGCGCGCGCGGGACCGCGCTCGGCATCTGGGGCGCGACCACGGCCGTGGCGGTCTCGACCGGCCCGCTCGTTGGCGGCGCGCTCGTGGACGCGCTGTCGTGGCGCTGGATCTTCCTCGTGAACGTGCCGATCGGCCTGGCCGCGCTCCTGGTCGCGCGGCTGCGGTTGCGCGAGTCGCGCGATCCGGCCGCCTCCGGCGTTGACCTCCTCGGCGTGGTGCTGCTGTGCCCCGCGCTCTTCCTGCTCGTCTACGCACTGATCCGCGGCAACGAGGAGGGCTGGGGGAGCGCCTTCATCACCAGCTGCTTCGCGGCCTCCGCAGTGCTGCTCATGCTGTTCGTCGTGGTGGAGCGCCGCGCCGCAGACCCGCTGCTCGACCTCTCGCTGTTCCGCAAGCCGGCCTTCACGGGCGCCACGATCGTCGGCTTCACGCTGTCTGCGTCGATCTTCTCGATGTTCCTCTACATCACGCTCTTCTTCCAGAACGTGCTGGGCTTCTCGCCCTTCGAGGCGGGGCTCCGGTCGCTGCCGGTCACGGGGCCGATCCTGTTCGTCTCGCCGCTGAGCGGCCGGCTGACGGCGCGCGTGCCGGTGCGGCTGCTGCTCGGGACGGGGCTCGCGTTCGTGACGGTCGGGCTGCTGCTGATGGGGAACCTGTCCGACTCGTCCGGGTGGACCGCGCTGCTGCCCGGCCAGGTCCTGGCCGGCATCGGGATAGGCATGGCCACCCCGGCTCTGGCGTCGACCGCCGTCGGCGTGGTCCGCCCCCAGCTGAGCGGCATGGCGTCGGGCGCGAACAACACGGCTCGCCAGCTCGGGCTCGCCACCGGGATCGCCGGCCTCGGCTCGATCTTCCAGTCGAAGATCGAGTCGACGCTCACCCCGCTGATCGCGCGTATGCCCGCCTCGTCGCACGTCCACGAGCTTGCGCGGGCTGTGGCCTCGGGCGGGACTGGGCGCGCCGTGCATGCGGTGCCGCCCGCCGACCGCAACAAGGTGGCGGACGCGGCGCACCACGCGTTCGTGACGGGCTTCAACACGATCGCGCTGGTGACCGTCGCCGTAGCGGCGGCGGGCTGCGTGGCGGGGTATGCGCTGGTGCGGCAGCGGGACTTCGTGGGCGCCGCCGGCCCGGCGGCGGCTCCGCCGGAGCCGGCGGAGCCGGCGGTGCGGGCGTAGCCTCTACTTGGCGGGAGTTCCCCCCGCGTTCGGGCTCACGCGAGCGTCCGGATGTTGCGCGGTGATGCTGAGGAGGTTCGCGTTGTCGGAACTCATCGGCAGCTCCTCGTAGGTCACCACCCGGGTGCGAACGACACTGCCATCCCGTTGCGGGTTGTCGAGATACACCGGCCGGTAGTCGGTGGTGTCGAAATACGCGACCACCCCGGTCGGAAGCTCGATCTTGTACAGCACCTGTCCGTCAATCTTCGCCCTACCCGCGACCCGGGCGCCGCGGCGCGCGAGCTGCGCACGAACGCCCGCAATCGGGTCCACCAGGCCCGGCGCGGACGAGGCGGGCGTCTCGACGACGGTGTTCGTGCCGGCGTCGTACTGGAACGACGTCGCCCCGTCGTTGGCCGCCTCGGTCTCCCGGCCCGCGGAGCCCTTGATCATTCTGAGCGCATGAGGCGGACTCGTCTGCTGCCACCATTCGGCTGCGACCGGCGGGCCGTCCTGAACCCCGGTCTCCTTCACATGGACGATTGCGTTCGCCGGCGCCGTGATCGCCAGAAGCGCGTGGCGGATGATCGCCGCGTCGGCGGCGGACGGGCCGGCGGAGCCTCCCGGCGCGCCGAGGGAAACGATCGCCACTGCGATCGCTGCGGCCGCGACAGCGGCCCAGCCGAGGCGCAGCCACGGCCTTGGCCGGCGCTTGCGAGGCTCCAGCATCTGCTCGCCAAGCCGCGCCCGGATCGCCAGCCGCAGGCGCTCGTCGGCCTCTCGCGGCTCTGCGAGGGTCCTCAGGTCGCGTTCGAGTTCCTCAGTCGTCATGGGGATACCTCCGTCGTAGCTCTTCGAGAATCCGGTGCATCCGGACCCGAACCGTTCCCGGCTTGGCGTCGACAATCGCCGCGATCTCGTCGAACGCCAGACCCGCCCCGTAGCGCAGCGCGAGCAGATGCTGCTGGTCCGGCTCAAGGAGCGAGACCACCGCGTGCAGTTCCGTGACCCGTTCGCGCGCCAGGAACTGCTCCTGGACGTCAGGCTCGAACGAAACGGCCTCGAGCCTGAGCGGAACCAGCCGCGGCCTCCGATGGACGTCACGGACCGCGTTCCGCGCGATCTGGAACAACCAACCCGCGAAGCTGCCGTCGCCGCGAAAGCGCCCGAGCTGCGCGAGTGCAGTCGTGAACACCGTGCTCGTCACGTCCTCGCACGTCGCGGCATCTCGAATCCGCAGCCGGGCGTAGCCAAGGACACGGTCGAAATAGCGGTCGTACAGCGCGAAGAACATGCGCGGCTCCTCGCGGGCGGCCGCCACCAGGACCGCATCGGGCTCGGCCTCACGAGCGCGCAGCCTGGGCGCCTCGCTGACCGCCCTCACCTCCATGACCGGCTCATCTTCTCACCGTCCTCCTGGGCGTTGACTGCCCCAGGGACGGGACGCGCGGGAATCCGTTACAGCCTTGTGAGGGCTGTGGGCGCGCCGGCTTGCTGCCGCAGCGAGGTGATCTTCGGCCCCGGGCGTGGCAGGCTGGGGTCAGAATGGTTCGCGTGGTGCTCGAACTGGTGGCTGAGGCGCCGGACTGGGGTGGGGCGCTGGCGTTGGCTCTGACCCGCCCGCCCGGGGTTCCGGAACGGCGGGCCGGGCAGGACCACTGGCATCCCGACCGCACGGTCGAGCGGCCGCGGCGGATCTCCGACGACCTCGCCTGGTTCCGGGAAGCGGTCGATGAGCCGAACGGTCACGGGCTCGAGCGGGTCGACGGGCTGGCGTCGGCGTGGCAGGCGCCGGACGGCGAACCGGCCGAGCAGCTGCTGCGGCTGCGGGAGCGCGGCGTGCTGCGCGCCGCCGGCTTCGAGCTGCACGAACCCGACGCCTGAGCGCGCTGCACGGGGTTCAGACCTTCGTCGCCTTAAGTCCACCGCTTGGCTGGGGGCGAAAGATCCCGCCCCATTGCCTTAGGGAGGTATGCGAATCGAATTCTCCCCACGCCAGGGCGGCGGCCCGCTCGACGACGCGCTCGAGCCCCTCGGGTCGCAGTACGACGGCGATGAGCTCGATCGTGCGGCCGCGCTTCTCCGTGACGCCATCGACCGCATCGGACGCGAGTTCTTCCCGGAGCAGTACGCCGACGGCCGGCCAGTTCGCTAGCCTCTGATACTCCAGCAGAGACACATCGGAGAAACCATGTCGGAGACGATTCGCAATGTGAACGTGGCCGGTCGTTCGTTTGCCCTTCGCGCGAGTCAGGTCGAGCGGTCGATGCGCAACGTCCTTCCCGAGCCGCTGAACGACCACTTCGTCGTCATCGGGCAGCGGCGCTATCCGCCCAAGCAAGTGCTCGGTGAGGTCACCGGACTCGATCGGGCGGAGTTCACGACCCACCATGCCCGGCGAATCCTCACGGGCCTGGGGTTTGCTGCCGGCCGGCGATCAGCCGGCCGCGCTCGCGAGCGGGGCGTCCCGGCGAAACCGAACCGGCGCCGCCCGGCCGGCGCGCGCCCGGGGGCCGAGGCCCTCGAACCTTTCGTCGGCCAGTGGGTGGCCACGAAAGGGCACGAGGTGCTCGTCGCCGCCCCCGATCCCAGGGCGGTCGTCAGCTGGCTCAGCAAGCACCGAGTGAAGGCCGACAGCATGTTCCGCGTCCCGGCGGACGAGTTCGAGGCGAGCGGCTTGGCGCCGAGGTGAGGCACGCATTCCAGGCCCTCCCGGGGCAGATCGGCCGGGCGCGCCCCGTAGTCGATCTCGTGGTTGGGGGCCTGGACATGGCGCCACAGGCATGTCTCATCGATACAGGCGCCACCGAGATCCGCATGGGTCGCCACGTCGCCGAGATCGCCGGGATCGAACTCGCCGACGACGTGGTCGAGGAGATCCTTGTGGGTGGCGTGCGAGCGACGGCATCGGGAGTCGCCGTCGAGCTCGGTCTCAGGCAGGGCCGCACAAGCCACTCGTGGAGTCCGATCGTGTATTTCTGCGATCCGTGGCCGTGGGCGTTCGGCCTTCTCGGCCTTGCGGGGCTCGACCCGTTCCTCGTGACGATCAACGCCTACGACGAGTGGTCTGAGCTGAAGCCGCGCTGACCACTGGCTTGGCGCAGGAAGGAAGCCGTCCGGCTGGGCGTCTTCTCGTCAGCCGGGTAGCCGGCTCAACGTCGAATTGGAGGGCAGTGTGTCGAAGCATCAAGAGCAGATCATCGCGGCGGCCAAGGGGAAGCTCGACGAGGAGATCCTCGGCGCCGCGTGGGGGAAGCCGCGCGGCTCCATGACCGCCGTTGCGGCCGGCGGTGTGATCGCCAAGGAGATCGGCGTTCGCTGGGCGGCCAAGCAGCATGCGGGGGCCGAGGCGGCCGCCATTGAGATCGGCAACCCGGGAGCGGTCGCCATCACGCCGAGCAGCCTCGTGACGATGAAGGTCAAGGTCAGCGCCATGGGCGCGATCAAGGAGGTCAGCGAGGTTCTGAGCGTGGTTCCGCTGGGTGAGGTGGATTCCCTCGTGGTCAAGCGCATGGGCCTCACCGGCGTCATGGAGATCACCGCCGCCGGGAGCTCGTTCAAGCTCGAGGGCAAGCCGGGCGACATGAAGGGGCTCGCCGAGGTCTTCGCGCGCGCCAAGGCCGCCGCCTGAGCCAGCTCACGCCGAGAAGCCGCCCGGCTGGGCGGCCTCTCGTCGCTGAGCGGGATGCGGTAGGGCTACGCGACCAGCACGCTCTCCTGCGGGTCGATCGCGCCGAGCTTCTCGACGATCTTGAGCTCGCCGCTCTGCACCTGCCCGATGTACATGTTCATCCGGGCATGGTGCTGGCCCGGCACCATCTCCGCCGGGCCACCGGGGCCGACTGCGATCTTCGCGTGGTCGAGCGCCCTGATGACGTCGTCCTGGTCGAGCGAGCCCGCCTCGCGGACCGCCGCCTCCCAGAGCCTCAGGCCCCGGTACAGGCCCGAGCACGCGCTCCCGCCGGTGAGCAGGGCGCTGCCCGCGTAGAGCTTCTCGTAGCGGTCGAGGAGCTCCTTGCTGAACGGGTCGTCGGCGGCTTGGTAGTAGTCGAGGCAGCCGTAGAGGCCCTCGACCTGCTCGGGCGGCACGAGTCCGAGGCAGTTCTCGTCCCAGTACGTGCAGATGAGCTGCCCGCCGCGCTTCGTGAAGCCGGCGTCGTAGAGCTGCTGCATGAACGGGGTCACCCCGGGCGGAACGATCGTGTTGAAGACCACCTCCGCACCGCTGGACATGATCTTCTCGACGGCCTCGGAGTAGTCGGTGTGATCGAGCGGGTGGTAGTCCTCCTCGACGATCTCACCGCCGCGCGCCGTGACCACATTCCGGACCTTGTCGTTCAGCACGCGGGGCCAGATGTAGTCGGCCGAGGGGAGGGCGAACTTCTTCGCGCCCGTCTTGTCCATCAGCCACGGGATGAGCGGGTCGACCTGCTGCGCCGGCACCGGGCCGGTGCAGAAGATCAGCGGGTCGCTCTCCTGACCCTCGTACTGCTCGGGGTAGATGTAGAGCGTCTTGCCCTCCACAACCGCCGGGCCCTTGATGGCCTGCCGCGTGGAGCTGAAGATGCCGCCGAAGATCACATCGACGTGATCCTCCTGCACGAGCTTGGCGGCCGCCGCCTCCGCGACGCTGTCCGTGGTCTCGCCGTCCTCGAGGCACAGCTCGACCTGGCGGCCGAGCAGCCCTCCGCCGGCGTTGATCTCATCGACGATCATCTGCGCGACGTTGGCGTTGGCGATGCCCATGAACGCGAGCGGACCCGTCTGCTCGGCGATCATGCCCACCTTGATTGCTGAGCTTTCCATTGTGTTCCTCCGCTTCACCTAGGCGTCGTAGTTCCCGCCGGGCGCGGCCACCTGCGGCCTGCCCTTGTGGCCGGCTTCCTGCATGATCGGCGGGACGTCGGGATCGGACGCGAAGCGCTGGAAGCCCTCGGCGTCCCAGTCGAAGATCACCCAGACGCGGTCGTCCTCGTTGGGGTCGCGGAAGACGAGCGCACCCTTGGATCCGTGCTCGCGCCGCTTGTCGGCGCCCTTCGTCGAGAAGATCTCGGAGAAGCGGTCGAAGTCCTCGACCGTCGTGGTTGCCAGGAGCATGTTTTCCTCCTTCGTCGGTGGCGCCGCTGCTCGGCGCCTGTCGGAGGCGAGTATCTGCGCCGCCCGAGGCGGCGCGCATCGGCTGAATTACCTATGCGCTCTGCAGGAGGTCCTGCTCGAAGGCCCAGAGCGTGGCCGCGGCCCGCGTGCGGACGCCGGCCTTGCCGTACACGTGCTGGATGTGGTGGCCGACTGTCCTGACGGAGATGCCGAGGCCATCGCCGATCGCCTGATTCGAGTGCCCGCGCGCGAGGGCGAGCAGCACCTCCAGCTCGCGTGGCGTCAGGCCTGCCGGCAGCTCCCGCGGCTGCTTGGCGACCCGGTGACCGGCCGCGCTGAGCACCGCATCGACGGCGTCGGCGTCGAGCCGTCCCTCCTTCGCCTCTCGCTGGAGCTCCGCCTCCGCCGCCGGGGCGTCGAGTGCCGCCCTGTGCGGCCGGGCCTCGCGCATGGCGCTGTAGCAGTCCGCGGCGGCCAGGATGCGTGCCCCCTGGTCGAGCGCTGCTCCGCGGCTGCCACGGTGATAGCCGGACCCGTCGAGCCGCTCGTGATGCGAGCCGGCCAGCATCCCGATCGGGACGAGCGCCGGTGACTGGGCGAAGGCGCGCTCGCTGTAGTGCGGATGCAGCCGCACGCGCTCCCACTCGCCGAACCCGAGGGCGCCGGGCTTCTCCCAGATGGCATTCGAGACGCCCACCCGGCCGAGATCGTGTGCGAGTGCGGCGCGGCGCAGCAGCGTGACCGATTCGGGTGGGAGGCCAACACGCCAGGCGGCGGCCTCCGCGAGCTCGGCCACGCCCATAGGGTGCTCCCGCAGCCACGGCGACTTGAGACCCGTGATCGCGGCGATGGCCTCGAACGCGACGTCGATTCGATCGCCCGCGACCCACTCCAGCGGCGCGGGCTCGCTTTCCAGCGCGAGACCCCAGATCTCCGTCTCGTCGAACTCGGCGAAGATGTCGCCGAAGTTCCCTACGGCGAGCTCCGCGAGCTCCGGATCGTACGCAGCGCCGGATCGGCCCGCGACGACGGCGCAGGCTTCGTCGGGGCCCGCGGCGGTCAGGAAGAGCGAAGCGTCTCTCGCCACGTGCAGGAGACGCATCGAGAGCGGGATCGCCTCGCCGGCGACGGCCGGGAATCCGCGTCCGTCCCAGCGGGCGAACACGTACTCGAGCGGATCCTGGACGCCGGGGCCGAGGCCGAGCCAGAGCGCGAACCGCTGCGCGACCTCGCACATGGTCTGGAAGGCCTCGCGCGCCCTGGGAGCGGCATTGGCGATCGCGTCCTCGATCATCTTGGAGCGCATCTCTTCGGGCCGGCCGAGCCCGACGTTGGACCGGTAGAAGTCGAGGACCTCGGCGGGGTTGGTCGGGTCGACGAGGTAGAAGGCGGCCCGGTGCGCGATGTCGTCGCCGAAGAGCTGCGCCGCCTCGTGTCCGTTCGAGGTGCACCCGGAGGCGTGCAGCAGCGCGACGTAGTAGGTGTCGGCCAGCTCCTGAGGGGAGGCTCCGGCGAGCTCGCCGAGGCGGACTGCGAGGACGGCCGTGCGCAGCGCGTGCTCGAGCGGCTGCCCGGTACCGAGGTCGGTGGCGATCGAGAGGGCGGCGACCACCTCGGCCAGGCGGATCGGCTGCTCGACCTGGTTCGAAGGCGGTGCGTCCATGACGGTTTGCGCGGGTTTCACTGTCCGATGGTAACCGCACGGGTCAAGGCGCAGGTGGGGAAATCCAACCCCTCGGGTCTCTAGGCGGGCGCGCGGGCCGACGGGAACATCGTCGACACGAAGCCGACCGTCTCAGAAGGAGAGAGGATGCTCACCAACAAGCTGCGCACCGCGATCGTCGCCCTGGCGGCCGCCGGTGCGCTCGCCGTTCCCGCAAGTGCGTTCGCCACCAACCCGGTGATCTGGCGGACCATGCAGGGCTCGAGTGGCGCCGGCCAGCCCAGCGACACCGGCACCTACACACTGTCCGACTGGAACCGGATCGTCCGCACGTATGCCACCAACCATGTGAGCTACGCGGACACGGGCCAGGACCTCGTCTACGGCAACCAGACCTGGGGCGTAGACCTCAACTGGTACACGCCGCTCTACCAGGACCTCGCCAACAACCCGCTCGCGGGGCCCGGCGCACAGTGGCGGTTCGTCCGGCAGCACGTGAACCCGCTGTCACGCCAGATCTCGGGCACGGAGCGGGTGGCGATCTACAACACCGCCAGCCACCAGTACCTCGCCGACGGGAACGAGACCTTCGGCGTCGACCTGGTCTGGTCCTCGACGCCGCGGTTCGAGTGGCAGGTGGCCACGGGCCAGTCGAACGTCGGTACGAACGGCGGGTCCTTCACCGAGCTCTACAACACCACCGAGCAGGCCTACCTGATCGACGGTCACGAGACCTGGGGAGTGGACCTGGTCTGGCTCCACGCACCGTTCAGCCTGCCCTACGCCTACACGCCGCCGACGAACCCGTACCTCCCTGGCGGGTCGTCCCGGCCGCCGGCGCTTCCCTGATCCCCGGATAGCGCCGGCCACCAGGCGAGAGCCCCCAGCCCGGGGGCTCTCGCCTCTTTCGGCGATGATTCACGTGTGGCTCTGAAGATCGTCGGCCTGGGTGGTTCGCTCGCCGAGTTCTCGACCAGCCGGTCGGCGCTCAGGATCGCCCTGGAGGGCGCGGCCGGTGCGGGTGCATCGACGACACTGCTTGACCTGCGCGCGCTCGACCTGCCGATGTTCCGGCCCGACCTGACCGAGCCCGGAGCGAACGTCCAGCGCATGATCGAGGAGTCGTACGAGGCCGACGGGATGCTCTGGAGCAGCCCGCTGTACAACGGCACGATCTCCGGCTCGTTCAAGAACGCCCTCGACTGGCTGCACGAGCTCGGAGGGCGGGATCCGGCGTACCTGCACGACGAGGTGATCGGCCTGATCAGCGTGGCCGGCGGCACGCAGGGGCTGCAGGCGATCAACACGATGGAGTACGTCGTCCGCTCGCTGCGCGGCTGGGCGGTGCCCTACGTCGTGCCGATTCCCGGCGCCGGCCGCATCTTCAATCCCTCCGGCGCGGCCGGGGACGCGCTGATCGACCAGCAGCTGCGCGCTCTGGGAGAAGAGGTGGTGCGCGTCGCGGACCGCTTCAAAGCGGATCAGACGTTGCACCGCCAGGCCGGGTGCGAAGAGGCGGCGGAGCGAGTCGTGATCGCGGCGTGAGCGACCTGGTCACACTGCCGCTGGCGCCCTCGCCGCAGCACGCTCCACGGCGAGACGAGCGCTGGCTGCGCGCGGCCCGGCGCGCCCGCCTGCTCTCCTGGCTGAGCCTCGCCTGGATGACCGTGGAGGGGGTGCTCGGCGTCATCGCCGGAGCCACCGCGGGGAGCATCGCACTCGTCGGCTGGGGCCTTGGCTCCGCGATCGAGGGCCTCGCCGCCGTGATCGTCATCTGGCGCTTCACCGGCAGCCGCACCCACTCTGAGACCTCCGAGCGCCGCGCCGAGCGTGCGGTCGCAGTCTCGTTCTTCCTGCTCGCCCCCTACATCGCGGTCGAGGCCGTGCGTTCGCTCGCCGGTGGCGAGCACCCGGGGACCTCGGCGCTCGGCATCGCCGTCACGGCGTCGAGCGTCGTGCTGATGCCCGCCCTCGGCATCGCCAAGCGCCGCCTCGGCGAGCAGCTCGGGTCTGGCGCAACCGCCGGCGAGGGCACGCAGAACCTGCTCTGCGCCGCCCAGGGAGCGGCGGTCCTGGTCGGGCTCGCGGCCAACGCAGCCGTGGGCGCCTGGTGGCTCGACGGGGTCATCGCACTCGGGCTTGCCGGCATGGCGGTCCACGAGGGTCGCGAGGCGTGGCGGGGCAAGGGTTGCTGTGTCGGCGGCCCGGTTGCTGCCGCCGACGCCGACTGCTGTTGAGGGCCGCTCCGTCGCTACGGGAGGAGGTTGAAGACCTGGGTGTGCGCCGGCCGCACCACACCGAAGTGACGACGGTCGACGGTCGCGATATCCGTGATCGCCATGCGCTCCGCCGCCGCGACGATCGATGCATCGACCGTTCCCAACGGCAGATCGCGATAGTTGGCGACCAGCTCCGCGATGCGCAGCCAGTCACCCGCAGGGACGGGCTCGATCGCGAAGGCGCCGGCAGCTAGGTCGCCCAGGAAGCGGACCTCGGGCTCCGTACCGAGCCGAGTGCCGAGCAGGTGCGTGACCTCTGTGACCACGAGGATGGGCACGATGAGCGGCCCGATGTGCCTCTGTAGGAGCTCGAGCGACTCGTCGTGATGTGCGTCGTCCGCGTCGACGTATGCGTACAGCGGGCCGGCGTCGACCAGGATCCCCGCTATCCCTTCACCTCGGCCGCAAGGATCTCCTCGATCCGCTCCGACACGTCGGTGCGGCCACTGCGGCCGGCCTTCGCCGCACCGAGTCGGCGACGGCCCGGAGAGCCGACCAGGTAGGTCTCGAGAGCTTCGCGGCTGATCTCGGAGATCGTCACGCCGCGGCGTTGGGCTTCATGGCGAAGCCGCGCGTCGAGAGCATCCGGAATCTTCACGGTCGTGCGTCGCATGTATGCCAGCATACCCTGTCAGCGCGCACGTGCCTGCGCAGATCGGCTCTGACTGCGTCTCCAGACTGGTCACGTCAGCGGGCTTGTGTCTGCCGGCCATGCAGCGCACATTGCCCGTCGCCGCGTTACGGGACAAGACGTGGATGTCACATCTGAGTGACGGCTGAGCAACAAACGGTTAGCTCGCCAGTCGCGCGCCGGCCACCAGCGACTCGAGCTTGCCGAAGGCAGCGTCGCGCGGCAGGTACTTCATGCCGCAGTCGGGCGCCGCGATCAGGCGCTCGCGGCCTCCGTGGGGGAAGGCGCGGCTGATCCGCTCGGCAACCGTCTCCGGCGTCTCAACCTCGTCGGTTGAGAGGTCCAGCACGCCGAGCACGATCGTCTTGCCGGGCAGCGAGTCGAGCACGGAGAGGTCGAGGCCCGACTGCGCTGTCTCGATGCTCACCTGGTCGCACTCGGTGGCGGCCAGCTCGGGCAGGAAGGAGTAGCCGCTCGGCCGCTCGTGGATGATCGCGGCGTAGCCGAAGCAGATGTGCACCCCGAGCGTGCCGTCGATCCCGTCGGTGGCGCGCCGCAGCACGTCGAGCCCGTACTCGCGCGCGGGCTCGGGCCGCGCCTGCATGTAGGGCTCGTCGACCTGGACGATGTCGGCGCCGGCCGCGAGCAGGTCCACGATCTCCTCGCGCACGGCGTCGGCGTAGGCCATCCCCAGCTCACGGGGGTCGCCGTAGTGATCGTCCTGCGCCTGCTGCGACATCGTGAATGGGCCGGGCACGGTCATCTTCGTCCTTCGGCTGGTGTGGGCCTGCAGGAACTCGAGGTCGCGCACCTGCACCGGGTGTCGGCGCGCGACCGGGCCCACCACGCGCGGGACTGGGTTGGGATGCCCGCTGCGGTCGAGCGCGCTGCCGGGGTTGTCGATGTCCACGCCCTCGAGCGCCGTGGCGAAGCGGTTCGAGTAGCTCTCGCGCCGCATCTCCCCGTCCGTGACGATGTCGAGCCCGGCGCGCTCCTGGTCGGCGATGGCCAGGCGGGTGGCGTCGTCCTGCGCCTCCTCGAGATAGGCGGGATCGATCCGCCAGAGCTCGCGCGCGCGCACTCGCGGAGGGAACCTGCCCCGCAGCTTCTCCCGGTCGATCAGCCAGTCCGGCTGTGCGTACGAGCCGACCAGGCAGGTCAGGATCCGCGCGGGCTCGGCCATCGGCGCCGAGTTTGCCACGTCATCGGCTCGGAGACGTGGAACGTCATATTCGACGAACAGCATCTTTGAGAAAGGACGGCTCACGTGAAATCGACACAGGCGAAGGTGCTCGGTCCGGCTGACGGCAGGTCTGGACAGCTCGGCGCGATCGGCGTGCGCTTCATGGTCAGCGCGGAGGAGTCGGGCGGCGGCTTCGCGCTGGTCGAGCACCCGATGGCGCCGCGTGCCCTGGCGGCGCCGCTCCACCGGCACTCGCGCGAGGACGAGTACAGCTACGTGCTCGAGGGCCGCGTGGGCGCGCTGCTCGGCGACGAGGTCGTATACGGCGAGCCCGGAGACCTGATCTTCAAGCCGCGCGGCCAGTGGCACACGTTCTGGAACGCCGGCGACGAGCCGGCGCGACTGCTCGAGTTCGTCTCGCCGGGCGGCTTCGAGGGCTACTTCCAGGAGCTCGCCGGTCTGCCGGCCGGCCCGCCGGACCTCGAGCGGATCGCGGAGATCGCCGGCCGCTACGGGCTGGAGCTCGACTTCGCCAGCATCCCGACCCTGCTCGAAACCTACGGGCTCACCCTGGGATCCCCGGCGGACCGATGATCTCCACGCCGTACTCGCCGGCCGCCCGGACGATGGCCTCCATGGCCTCAGGCCCGGGCGGGTCGGCGGGCGGCGGGATCTCGAGACGCGGGGCCGGCTCGCCCAGCGCGCGCACGAACCCGTCGAAGCCGCCCGGCTCGACGACGAGGAGGAAGCGCGCCTGCTCGGAGCTGACGACGAACGTGTGCGGGATGTCCCGCGGCCCGTAGACGAAGGATCCCGCCGGGGCTTCGATCACCTCGCCGCCGACCCAGAACGTCAGCTCGCCCTCGACCACGTAGAACCACTCGTCTTCGCGGCGATGGACGTGCAGGGGGGACCCCGAGCCGCGCGGCGCGAGGTTCTCAGTGACCGCCACTCGGCCACCGGTCTCCTCGGCCGACGACTTGATCGTCGTCAGCCCGCCGAAGAACCAGCGGGCGTCGCCCTCGCCGGGTCGAAGGGCGATCGGGGCTGCGGCCTGCTCTGTGTGGGTCATCTGCCTGCTCCTCCGCATCGGGTGGACAACGGAGCTGAGCTTCGCGGCCGCCGGAGCGCATGACCATCCCTCGCGTGCGGGGATCTTTCTCGCGTCCCATAATCAGGAGATGGCCGCGGAGCGCTGGTCGGTTCCCCGACTCCAGGAAGAGATCGCAGTCCTGTCTGCTCGCGGGCTGGCCCGTGACGACTTCTTCGCCGAGCTCGCCCCGCGCCTCAGGAGGGTGATCGACAACGACGCAACCTGCTGGCACACGCTCGATCCGCACACGCGCCTGCTGACGAGCGACGCTCCGGCGGAGCTGATCGAGCGTGGGGTCTACACGTCGGAGACGGTGTCCGCCGCAGGCGAGCTGCTGGTGCGGAGCGAATACCTGATCCCCGACGTGAACACCTTCGCCGGCCTCGCGTCGAAGCGCGTGCCGGTCGGGATCCTCGAGCACACGACGCGCGGCCGGCCGGAGCGGAGCGCGCGCTACCGCGACCTCCTGGAGCCGTCGGGAATACCGCACGAGCTGCGGGCTGCGTTCGTGATCCGCGGGCGCGTGTGGGGAGCGGTGCACGTCGCCCGCCATCGGCAGAGCGGCGCCTTCCAGCAGCGCGACGCCGACGCCCTCGCGGCGGTGGGCGGTGCGATCGCCCATGGCATCCGGGCCTCGCTGCGCTTCGACGCCGCGCGGCGCGTGAGCGGGGTGGAGGCTCCTGGCCTGGTGGTGCTCGGCCCGGACGACGGCGTCGAGCTCATCACCCCGCCCGCCTGCGAGCTGCTCGACGCGCTCCGCGGCGAGACCGGGATCGGCAGGGAGTCGCTGCCGTCGCCCGTGGTGGCGCTCGCCACGTTCGTCCGCGGCGCCGCTGCCCGGGCGGCAGCGGATTCCAACGTCGTCACCGTTCCGAGCGGCGACGGCTGGATCACCCTTCACGCGTCGCTCCCCGGGGCCGCCGCCGACGGCCGCGTGGCGATCGTGATCGAGCGCGCGTCCGGACCGCAGTCCGCAACCGTGCGCCTGGAGGCACACGGCGCCACCGCGCGCGAGCGCGAGGTTGCCACGCTGCTCGCGCGCGGCCTGAGCAATCCGGAGATCGCCGAGGCGCTGGTGCTATCGCCGCACACGGTCCAGGATCACATCAAGAGCCTGTTCGAGAAGCTCGGCGTGGCGTCACGCCAGGAGCTCGTCGCCCGGGTGTTCCTCGACGAGTACCTTCCGGAGGTTGTCCGCCAGACGCCGCTCACGTCCAGGGGCAGGTTCGATAGGCCGGTCTGAGCTCCATCCTCTGGCGCGGCACTTCGCCTCAGTGGCCGACGTATACGAGCGCGGGCGGCCGAACTATCCGCCCGCGGTCGTGGACGCGCTGACGGCGGAGCTCGGCATCGGGCCTGGCGCACGGGTGCTGGATCTGGCGGCGGGCACCGGCAAGCTCACCTGGGCGCTCGCCGCCGCGGGGCTGGACGTGGTGGCCGTCGAGCCGCAGTCGGAGCTCCGTGACGTGCTTGCCGCGAGCATTGGCGGCGAGCGGGTGCTCGACGGCCTGGCGGAGGCGATCCCGCTGCCCGACGGGTCGGTCGCCGCCGTGACGGTGGCGGACGGCTTCCACTGGTTCGACCAGGCGGCGGCGCTCCGGGAGATCCGCCGCGTGCTCGCTCCGGGCGGCGGCCTGGCCGTGATCTTCACCGTGCCGGACTTCAGGGTGGCGTCGTGGTTGCCCGAGGTGGGCTCGCTGCTGCAAGCCAGGCGTCCCGAGCATCCGGGCTTCGACGGCCCGCCGTGGACCGATGCCGTGCGCGCCGCGGGCGGCTGGAGCGAGCCGCACCAGGTGGAGGTGACGACCGACCAGCCCGCGAGCCCGGAACGCGCTGTCGACTACTTCGCCTCCGCGAGCTGGGTGGCGGCGCTGCCCGAGCGCGAGCGCGCCGAGCTGCTCGGGCACGTCCGCGAGCTCGTGGACGCGGGGGAGACGCCCGGCGAGATACCGGTGCACACCAGCATCGGCGTTACCGCGCTCAGTTGAGGGATCTGGCCTAAAGGCCGGCGGCCCGGGGTCGATTGGTACGGGCATCGAACCCTTTGGGAGGAGTTGCCCGTGAAGCGCCTGAAGTCAAAGCTGCCGCAGTTGAAGATCTCCGTCAGGATCCCGCTGGTCCTGATGGTGCTGTGCTTCGGCACGGCGGTCGTAGCGATCGTCGGCCTGTCGGGCCTGTCGAGCATGAACAGCCGTACCAAGGCACTGTCGTCCGGCGACATCCAGAACATGGTGGTGCTGCGGCAGGCGCAGCTGAATGCCGCACGCGCGGGCCGGTCGGCCGACGAGGCGCTGATCCACGCGGATGCGGCGGCCTCGACGCCGATCCTGGCGACCCTCAAGGAACAGGCCGCCACCGTGCACCAGGGGCTCACCGCCCTTGTCGCGCGCTCCAAGCACACGGACGCATTCAGCGCGACGAAGGCGCAGCAGTTCGACAACTACGTCGGACAAGCCGTCGACTACATGACCTCGCCCGGCTTCGACGTGGACGGCGAGTCGAACGCGGCAGACGCAGCGCGGCTGGCCCACTCCGAGAAGGCCGCCGGGCCGCTGAAGAAGGCCGCGCCGATCGGAGATGAGCTGAACGCGCAGATCTCCGCCCACGCGATGAAGTCCCAGAAGGCGGCCAGCAACACGTACAGCAGCAGCCGCAGTCTCCTGCTGGTCATCCTGTTCGTCTCGCTCGTGGCCAGCGGACTGCTGGGCTTCTGGCTCGTTCGCGGCATCGTGCCGCGGCTGCGCCGCTGCGTGGCCATGACCGCTCAAGTTGCCGAAGGCGACCTGACGGCACACATCACGAAGACCAAGGACGACGAGATCGGCGACCTGGCCGACCACCTCAACCTGATGGTCAAGAACCTCGCGGAGATGTCAGGCCAGATCGTCGAGACCGCGAATACAGTGGGCTCGTCGGCGAGCCAGATCCTGGCCACGGTGAACGAGCAGACCGCCGGCGCCAACGAGCAGTCGGCGGCGATCACCGAGACGACCACTGCGACCGAGGAGATCCGCGCGTCCGCCCAGCAGGCGGCGGAGAAGGCGAACGAGGTGGCCAGCCAGGCCGAGGACGCCGTGCGCGCGTCGAACGAGGGCGCCGAGGCCGTCGAGGCGATCGTCGGCGGCATGGCTCAGATCCGCGAGAAGGTGGAGGCCATCGCCTCAGACGTGCAGGCGCTGTCCCAGCAGACGGCTCAGATCGGCGAGATCACCTCGGCGGTGAACGATCTGGCCGATCAGTCCAACCTGCTGGCGCTGAACGCGACCATCGAGGCCGCCCGCGCCGGTGAGCAGGGCAAGGGCTTCGCGGTCGTGGCCGACGAGGTCCGCAACCTCGCCGAGCAGTCGAAGCAGGCGACCGGTCAGGTGCAGGCGATCCTCGAGGACATCGAGCGCGCCACCCGCGCGGCGGTGTCGACGGCCCAGGAGGGCACCGAGGTGGTCGAGCACGGCACGCAGCTCGCCCAGCAGGCGGGCGAGATCATCGCCCAGCTCGCCGAGGTGAACGGCCTGGCCGCACAGTCCGCGCAGCAGATCGCGGCGTCGGTGCAGCAGCAGAACGCCGGCGTCGACCAGATCGCCCAGGGCATGCAGGAGACGACCCAGGCGGTCACCCAGTTCGTCCAGAGCGTCCAGCAGTCGCAGGAGGCGGCCGAGAGCCTCAACACGGTTGCCGGCAACCTGCAGGGGCTGGCGGGCCGCTTCAAGGTCTGAGGCAGAAGGGCGGTCGGGCGCGCCGCGACGCGCGCCCGGCCGCCCTTACTGCTTTCTAGCCGCCGAACTTCGCTTCCATCTCGCCGAAGAAGGCGTCCGACAGGCGGCGGAAGGCCGCCTCGTCGAGCGCGATCCGGTCGCCCTCGTCGTAGCCGAGCACGGAGCCGTCCGGCTTCAGCTTGATCTGCTTGTCCGCGGCCAGCACGCCGCCGTTCTCGAGCAGCGACGCGCAGATCACGCGCACCTCGTTGAGCGGGTTGCCGTCCTTGCCCTCGAGGGTCCGCAGCCGGTGGACGAAGAGGTTGTCGAGCACCAGCACCAGGTTGTTGAAGAAGCGCGGCTCGAAGCCCTCGATCGCGCCGTCGAGCTGCGCGCCGCCCTTGCCGTTCTGAGCGGCGCCGATCAGCTCGTCGTAGGCGGCAAGCTGATCGGTGATCAGCGAGCGGCAGTGGTCGATGTAGTCCTGGTCGTAGCTGTTGCGCCCCAGCATGAGTTCACCTTCCTGTTCGTTGTTCGCCGTCGACATGACGACGAACGGGAAGCGGCGAAATCGACAGTGTCAGTCCTCGAGCGCCGGAATCGTCTCGAGGAGGAGCTGGCGGAAGCAGGTGATGAGGAGCCGTTCTGTCTCCTCGCGGGTGCGCTCGCCGCGCAGCCACTCGCGCGTGGCCTCGGTGATGAAGGCGTTGAAGCAGCGCAGCGCGAAGCGGGCCATCGGGGTGTCCCGGATCACGTCTGAGTTGACAGCGAGCGTGCGCTCGAGGTTGCGCTCCATTGCCGCCCTGACCAGCGCGTTGAGGTCGGGGTCGTCGATGCCCGAGCCGTGGCCCATGACGGCCAGCCAGGTCTCGCGGTTCTCCGCGATCACGTCGAGGCCGGCGGTGACGTTGAAGGGCAGGCGCTCCTCGAGCGGCAGCTCCGGGCCCGCGTTGCGCACGTCGGCGAGCGCGAGGCCGCCCTGCGCGACCACGGCGAAGAACAGCTCGCGGATGCCGCCGAAGTAGTGGTGCACGAGCGAGCGCGCGACGCCGGACGCCTCGGCCACGTCGGCCGTGCTGACGCTCGTGAACGGACGCTCGGAGAAGAGGGTCCGCGCGGCGGCCAGGATCTGCTCGCGGCGCTCGTCCGGATGGAGGCGCCGGCCGCGGGGTGGATCCTCGGCTGCGGGCTTGTTGACGGTCATCTCAAGGCATTCTAATTGACAGACGTTCCAACAACTGTTGTAATGCCTGCCAATAACGATGGTTATGGCCCTCCATCGCTTCTTCCCGGTCATGTTGGTGGCGGCGGCGCTCGCAGCGCCGGTGACGGCGCATGCCGCCGCCGCGACCGGGAAGCTCGCCATCTCGCCCGCGGCGGGCACGCCGGATGCCTCCCCGGCCACCCAGATCAGCGTGCTCGGGGTGCGGCCGGCCCTGATCGACTCCGTCACCGCGCGCGGTTCGAAGAGCGGCGCGCACAGGGGCCGCCTGCGCTCCTACTCGGCCGGTCGCGGCGCCAGCTTCGTGCCCGCCACCCCGTTCACGCAGGGCGAGCACGTGGCGGTGGCAGTGAGGATCAGGGGCCGCAAGCCGATCAGGTTCGCCTTCACGATCGCGCGCCTCGCGCCGGCCCAGCCGGTACTCAACATCACCACGCGGCAGCCGTCGAAGCTGCGGCAGTTCGTGACGCTGCCCGATCTGGCGGCGCCGAAGATCAGCGTGCTCAAGTCGTCAGGCGCGAGCGCGGGCGACATCTTCCTCACGCCGCTGCCGTCGCCGGTCGTCCACCCGGGCAGCAACAACGTCGTGACGATCTCGCCGGTCGGTCCCGGCGGGCCGATGATCGTCGACGGCAGGGGCGACCTCGTCTGGTTCAGGCAGCTCGCGCCGCCCTCCGTGGCCGCGAATCTGCGGCTCCAGCGCCTCGGCGGCCGCACGGTGCTGACCTGGTGGCAGGGGCCGGTGACTCCCTCCGCGTTCGGCCTCGGCGAGGGGGTGATCGCGGACAGCTCCTACCGGACGATCGCCACCGTCCACGCCGGCAACGGCTACCTGATGGACATCCACGAGTTCACGTTCACCCCCGAGCGCGATGCCCTCTTCACGATCTACTCGCCGATCCTGGTCCACCTGCCGGGGACGCCGGCGGGCAAGCTGTCGCCGCTGCTCGACGCGATCGTGCAGGAGGTCGACATCCGCACCGGGCTCGTGGTGTGGGAGTGGCACTCCTACGGCCACATCCCGCTCGCCGACTCTTACGCGACGCCCGCTAACAGCACCTCCTACGACGCCTTCCACATCAACTCGCTGCAGCCGCTGCCGGGTGGCCGCGTGCTGGCGTCCGCGCGCGACACCTCGGCGATCTACGAGATCGAGCGCGCCGGTGGCCGGATCGCCTGGACGCTCGGCGGCAAGGCCAGCAGCTTCCGCCTCGGCCGCGGTGCCCGCTTCTGGTTCCAGCACGACGCGCAGATGCTCCCGAACGGCGATCTGACCCTGTTCGACGACCAGGCCGGCCCGCCGCAGAAGGGGCCGACCTCGCGCGGCCTCGTGCTGCGGCTCGACCCCCGCGGGCGCCGGGCCACCCTGGTGAGGCAGTACCGCCGCCAGGAGAACACCTCGGCCCAGAGCGAGGGCAGCCTGCAGACGCTGCCGAACGGCAACATGCTGGCCGGCTTCGGGGCGCAGCCGTTCTTCTCCGAGTTCACGCGGAGCGGCCGGCTGGTGTTCGACGCGACGCTGCCCCAGGACGACGGCAGCTACCGCGTCTACCGCTTCCCCTGGAAGGCGACTCCGACCACGCCGCCCGACGCGGCGGCCACGCGCACCGGCCCGTCGAGCGTGTCGGTGTACGCGAGCTGGAACGGCGCGACCGAGGTGGCGCGCTGGCAGCTCCTGGCGGGACCTGCGGGCGGCGCGCTCGCGGCGGCGGCGTCGGCCGCCAGGCAGGGCTTCGAGACGCGCATCGACTTCAGCGGCACGGCGACCGACTTCGCCGTGCAGGCACTTGACTCCATGGGGCACGTGCTGGCGACCTCGGCTCGGGTGACGGCACCGTGAGCGACCTCCCGGGCATCGGCGAGGTCGTCACGCGGCGGGTGCTGCCCCGAGCCGTGGTCGCCGAGTCGCGGATCGACTGGCTCGCCCGGCTCGGCGCGGCCTCGCGCCGGCGCCTCCACCGGCGCGGGCGGCTCGAGCTCTACTTCGCCTTCGACGATCCCTCAAGCGCTGTCGCGCTGCTCGACATGGCGGAGCGGTTGCACGATCACCGCATGCGGATGGTCCTGCTGCCGGTTGTCGAGCGGGGGATCTCGGGGGATCCGGCCGCGGAGCTGAAGCGAAGCTACGCGGTCGGCGACGCGCGGCGGCTCGCTGGGCGATTGGGCCTTACGCTCATGCGAGCCGAGCCGCGCGCCCCCGCCACGACCGCCTACCTCGCCGAGTGGGTCGCGTCGGCGCCGCAGGGCCCGGCGCTCACCCGCTTCTGCGTGGAGGCCATGACCCGGCTCTGGCTCGAGGCCGGCGAGCGCGCGCGCCCAGCGGACCTAGCGGACCTCTGGCGCGCGCTGCTCGGGTCGCCGCCCCCACCGTCGGGCGGGCCGCGCCGCGTTCGCCGCCACGAGCGGCGCATGCGCATGCACGGGATCTACGACGTCCCGGCGGCCTGGGTCCACGGGCAGTGGTTCTTCGCGCACGAGCGCCCGCTCCAGATCGAACGCCGGCTCGACGAGCTCGGCTGGGGCCCGGCCGCATGACGGCGCGGGTCGAGTTCTTCTTCTCCTTCCGGAGCCCGTACTCGTACCTGGCGGCGCCGCGCGCCTTCGCGCTGCCGGAGCGCTTCGACGTCGAGCTGGCCTTCCGCGGCGTGATCCCCATGGCGATGCGCGGCCAGGCGGTGCCGCGGGCCAAGCGGCTGCACACCCTGCGCGACGCGGCCCGCGAGGCGGAGCGGCTGGGCATGCCGTTCGGCCGCATCCACGACCCGATCGGCGACGGCGCGATGCGCTGCCTGCTCGTGTCGGAGCACGCCCGCGAGATCGGCTGGGAGCGCGAGTTCGTACTCGAGGCGAGCCGCGCCATCTGGGCGGAGGCGGTGGACGTCTCGCGCGATCCCGGGCTGCGGCTCGTGTGCGAGCGCGCCGGCCTCGCCTGGAGCGACTGCGAGGCCGCGCTGGAGAGCGACCGCCACCTGGCACAGGTGCGGGCGAACACGGACGCGCTCGTGAAGCTGGGCCACTGGGGAGTGCCGCTGTTCGCCTTCCAGGGCGAGCTGTTCTGGGGCCAGGACCGGATCGAGGACGTCGAGGCTGCCCTGCTCGCCAACGGATTGGAGCGGGAGTGGGCCGGCCGCCGAACCTGATCCTGCTGATCACCGACCAGCAGCGGGCGCCCCAGCACTGGCCGGCCGACCCCGGCTGGCTCGACGCCCTCATGCCGGGCGACGCCGAGCTGCGCCGCACCGGCATGAGCTTCAGCCAGGCCTTCATCGCCACCGCGATGTGCTCGCCGAGCCGCAGCAGCATGCTCACCGGCCTCTATCCGTCCCGCCACGGCGTGACCCTGACGATGACGAAGGGCGACCTCTTCCCGGACCCGAAGAACGTGCCGGACGTACTGCGGATCGCGGCGCGGCTGGCAGTGCGAGGCGAGGTGCCGCGCGGCCGCCTCGCGGCGGCGGTGGGCCGCGGCGTGCTGCGGCTCGGGCCGAAGAGCGGCAACGAGCCGGAGCTCGATCCGGGCACGCCGACGCTGGGGACGCTGCTGCGCGAGCGCGGCTACCACGTGGCCTTCAAGGGCAAATGGCACCTGACCAAGCCGCTCATGGGCGACGACTGGAGCGAGGCCGACACGGCGCGGCTCGAGCGCGACTACGGCTTCTCCGAGTGGGAGCCGCCTGACGCCGGCGGCGACGCCAAGGCGGCGACCTTCGGCGGCGGCATCGCGGGCACGACCCGGGAGGGCTGGGACGAGGACTACACGCGCCAGATGGAGCGCTGGCTGGCGCAGGCGGACCTGCCCGAGCCGTTCTGCCTCGTGTTCTCGCTCGTGAACCCGCACGACGTGCTCGGCTACCCGTCGTCCTTCGTGCAGGGCGGCTATGAGCCGTCCGAGTTCGCGGACCTGCACGTGCCGTTGCCACCGACGCTCGACGAGGACCTGCGCGACAAGCCGACCGTGCAGGCGCTGATGAAGCTGGGCCAGACCTCCTACCTCGGCGGCCTGCGCGGGCGGGAGGACCAGCAGCGCTACGTGGACTTCTACGCGCACCTGCACCGCGTGGTGGACGAGAAGATCGGCCGCCTGCTCAAGGCGCTCGGCGACCCCGCGGACCCGCATTCGCTCCGCTCCCGCACGGTGATCGTCAGGACCTCCGATCACGGCGAGATGGCGCTCTCGCACGGCGGCCTGCGTCAGAAGATGTTCAACGCCTACGAGGAGTCGCTGCGGGTGCCGTTCGTGATCTCGAGCCCGCAGCTCTTCAGCCAGCCCTGGGAGAGCGACGCGCTGGTCTCGCTCGTGGACGTGGTGCCCACGCTGCTCGGCCTGTCGGGCCAGCCCGGCGACGCGACGCAGTTCGACGGGCGCGACCTCACCCAGGTGCTGGGCGGCGAGAACGGGGGAGTGCGCGACGCGGTGCTGTTCACCTACGACGACCACCAGGCCGGCACGGCCTTCCAGGACGCCCCGGGGCAGCCCAACCGAATCCGCTGCATCCGCGATCGCAGGTGGAAGTACGCGATCTACCTGGACCCGAGCGGCAAGGTGGCGCCCGAGTACGAGCTCTACGACCTCGACTCCGACCCGCACGAGGCTCTCAACCTGGTGGACAAGCGCAGCGGTGTGGGGCGCACCGAACGCGCCCGGCGCGAGCTGACGCGCCTCCACGCCCTGCTCGAGCGGGATTGCGCCGCCACGCGCACGGTCATGCCCGAGCTGCCGGCGCGCGCCGCCTGACGCCCCGCGCGCAACAATGCCGGGGTCGTGATCCGTGCCCTCACGCTGCTGCTCATGGCGGCCATCCCGACGTCGGCGTCCTTCCACTCGTCGGTCAAGCCGCTGCCCGCATCGCTTAAGAGCGAGCTGAAACGCAACGGCTTCTGGCACACGGGCTGCCCGGTGCCGCTGTCGTCGCTGCGCGTTCTGACCGTGACCACACGCGGCTTTGACGGCCACTCGCACACGGGCCAGATGGTGGTCAACGCGTCGGCCGCGCAGCCGCTCGCCCACGTCTTCCACCAGCTCTACCGGCTGCGCTATCCGATCCGCCACATGCAGCTCGACGACATGTACGGGCCGGTGAAGCAGCGTCCGAAGGACGACGACGTGACCGGCTCGTTCTCCTGCCGTCAGGCCGTGCCGTCGCCCTGCGTCGGCGGCAACGGCACCGGGAGCTGGTCGATGCACGCGTTCGGCCTGGCGGTGGACGTCAACCCCACCGAGAACCCGTACGTCGGCTGCGGCCAGTCGCGCGACCCGAACACGGTGCCCTACCGCGATCGCTCGCGGCACAAGCCGGGAATGGTCACCTCACGGGTGGTGGCCGCCTTCGGCTCGATCGGGTGGGGCTGGGGCGGCTCGTGGGCCGGCGACACCAAGGACTACATGCACTTCAGCTCGAACGGGCACTAGCGTAAGCTGTTCCTGACTTTTAGTTAGGAACCCTTACCAAAGTGCCGGTGTCGCCCTTCAGCGTGCTTGCCGCCGCCGCCCTGCTGGGCGCCGGTCACGGCTCGTACGTGCGCGTGAACCAGGTCGGCTACCCCGCCGGCGCCCCCAAGCGGGCCTTCCTGCTCGCCGACGCGCCCGAACCGCGCGCCACCTTCACGGTCTACGACCGCTACGGGCAGCCGGCCTACCGCGCCCGCGTGGGGGAGGACCTCGGCCGCTGGAGCGCGGGCTACCCGCACGTCTACGCACTCGACTTCGGCGCGCTCAGGCGAGCGGGCGACTACGAGATCGCGGTGAGCGGGCCGAGCCCAGCGTCCTCGCCCCGCTTCCCGATCGGCCCGGCCGCCCGTCTCTACAGCCTGCCGCTCCGGAACGCGCTCTCCTACTACCAGGCGAGCCGCGACGGGCCCGACTTCGTGCGCTCGCCGCTGCGCAGCGCGCCCGGCCACCTGAACGACCGCAGCGCGATGACCTACCTCACCCCGAAGACCGACGACGACGGCAACTTCAAGGGCGACCTCAGCCCGCTCGGCACGCGCATCGACGCCTCGGGCGGCTGGCTCGACGCCGGCGACTACCCGAAGTTCGTGGAGACCACGAGCTACACGGTAGACCTGCTGCTCACCGGAGTGCGCGACTTCCCGGCCCAGATGGGCGGCTTCGCCGACGAGGGACGGTTCGGCGTCGACTGGCTCGGGCGCATGTGGGACGACGCGACGAGCACGCTCTACTACCAGGTCGGGATCGGCTCGGGGAACTCGAAGATCGTGGCCGACCACGACATCTGGAGGCTGCCGCAGGCCGACGACAACTACGGCGGGAGC
This sequence comes from uncultured Thermoleophilaceae bacterium, assembly GCA_963848495.1. GTDB lineage: Bacteria > Actinomycetota > Thermoleophilia > Solirubrobacterales > Thermoleophilaceae > JAICJR01. The sequence continues at coordinate 1,273,739 of CAWKDV010000004.1, read as the reverse complement.
GATCCGAAGTACCGCTACATCCGCAACCGGCCGGTGTTCCGCGCGGCCCCGCCCGGCTCGCGCGTGAGCCCCAACCTCGCCGGTCGGGACGCCGCCGCCTTCGCGCTCTGCTTCCAGGTCTTCCACCAGAGCGATCCCGCGTTCGCCGCCCGCTGCCTGGCCGAGGGGCGGCACATCTTCGCCCTGGCCGACACCCACCCGAAGGGCAACCTGGTCACGGTCGTGCCGTTCGACTTCTACGGCGAGACCGAGTGGCGCGACGACATGGAGCTCGGCGCCACGGAGCTGGCGCTGGCCGCGCGGGCCGCCGGCGGCGACGAGCTGACCTACCTGCGCCAGGCGGCGCACTGGGCGCGCGCTTACATCGACGGGCCGAACGACGCCGCCGACACGCTCAACCTCTACGACGTGAGCGGCCTGGCCCACTTCGAGCTTGCGCGCGCGCTGCGGCAGGCGGGCAACCCGCGCGGCCTGGCGGTGACGAGGGCCATGCTCGCGGCGGACATGCGCAAGCAGCTCGAGCGGGCACTCGCGCAGAGCCGCAGGGACCCGTTCCAGTTCGGCTTCCCCTGGAACACCTGGGACACCACCACGCACGGCGCCGGGCTGTCCGTGATGGCGGGCGAGTACGACCAACTCACCCACACGAACCGCTTCCGCGCCTGGAGCGGGCGCTGGCTGGCGAACATCCTGGGCGCCAACGCCTGGGGCACGTCGCTGATCGTCGGCGACGGCACGACCTTCCCGCGCTGCCTGCAGCACCAGGAGGCCAACCTGGTGGGCTCGCGCTACGGCACGGCGCCGGTCCTGGCGGGCGCGGCGGTGGAGGGGCCGAACAGCTTCTCGGCGCGCGGCACGGTGGCGGGCATGAAGCGCTGCCCGCCGCACGGCGGCGACGCCTTCCGCCGCTTCGACTCGGCCACCGCCGTCTACCGCGACGACGTTCAGGCCTACTCGAACGTCGAGCCGGCGATCGACCTCACGGCGTCAAGCCCCCTCGCCTTCGCCCGCCAGGCGGCGGGCTACTGAGCGCTAGCCGGCCGTCAGGTAGTTGTAGACCGGTACCACCTTCAGGTTGCTCGGTCCCTCGAGGCCCGCCTCGGCGGCGTACGGGCCGATCTGCGCCTGCGCGAAGCTCTCGAACGTCTCCTCGTCGGTCCAGACGTCGGTCACGCGGAAGCCGCCGTCCGTCTCCGTGACCCAGTGGAACAGTCCGCCCGGCGCGCCGGAGCCGCCGTGGCTGAAGCCCATCTTCTGGATCACCTGCTCGTACTGGTCCATATCGCCCTTGAACTCCATCTGCACCGCAACGGCCATCTCGATCTACCTCCGCTTTGTTTGCGAGTCCGTCGCTGATTTCGCGCGAGCGCTCCAATCGGATCAATCGGCGCCGCGGCCGTGGCGGCCCATCTAAGATCCCGCGCCGCGCGGGCACGCGGGGGTGCTCGCACGGAAACGGGAGGCAGGATTGAGACAGGGGAAGTGGGGCCTTGCGTTGGCCTGCGCGCTCGCGCTGTATGGGTCGAGCGCGGCGGGGGCGGCGGCCGCCGGCATTCAGGTGTTGTCGAACCGCGCGGATCTGATCTCGGGCGGGGACGCGCTGGTGGCGGTGGATCCGCCTGAGCGCGCGCGTGAGCCTCAACGGCCACGACGTGACGGGCGAGTTCGCCGTGCGCCCGAACGGGCGCTACGAGGGCCTCGTCACAGGCCTCGCGCTCGGCTCCAACACCCTGAGCGCGGCGGGTGCCAGGGCGACGATCGTGAACCACCCGATCGGCGGCCCGGTGCTGGCCGGCCCCCAGGTGCAGCCCTGGGTCTGCCAGAACGGCTCGGCCGACCCGCAGTGCATCGCGCCCACGACCTACAGCTATGAGTACAAGTCCTCGCTGACGGGCCAGCTCGAGAGCTACGACCCTTCGAGCCCGCCGAGCGACGTGGCCACCACCACGACCGACCAGGGCGTGACGGTGCCGTTCATCGTCCGCATCGAGACGGGCTACCAGGACCGCGACCAGTACCAGATCGCCACGCTGTTCCAACCGGCCAAGGCGTGGCAGCCGTGGGCGCCGCAGCCGCAGTGGAACCACAAGCTGCTGATCACGCACGGCGCGAGCTGCGGGATCGACCACCAGTCGGGCACGGCGCCGAGCGTCACCGGCGACACCGCCGGCGCCGGCGGCAGCCCCACCACCGCCCTCGGGCTCGGCTTCGCCGTGATGTCGACCGCGCTCGACAACGCGGGCCACAACTGCAGCCTGCTCACCGAGGCGGAGTCGCTGATCATGGCCAAGGAGCACCTCGTCGAGAGCTACGGCGAGATCCGCTACGCGATCGGCACCGGCTGCTCGGGCGGCTCGCTCGTGCAGCAGCAGGTGGCCAACGCCTACCCCGGCATCTACCAGGGGATCCTGCCGCAGTGCAGCTTCCCGGACGCCTGGTCGACCGGGCAGCAGCTGGTGGACTACCACCTCGACCGCGCCTACTTCGAGAACCCGGCGAAGTGGGGGACGGGCGTCGCCTGGACACCGGCCCAGATCGCCGCCGTGGAGGGACACCCCAACCACGTCAACGCGATCATCCTCGACTCGCTCTACTGGACCGCGCTCGGCGACCCGACGAACCCGTGCGCGGGCGTCTCCGACGCGCAGCGCTGGTCCGAGAGCAACCCGAGCGGCGTGCGCTGCACGCTGGCGGACTACATGGTCAACGCGCTCGGCAAGCGGCCCGACGGCTACGCCGGCCGGCCACTCGACAACGTCGGCGTGGAATACGGCCTGACCGCGCTCCAGCAGGGCCTGATCACGCCCGCGCAGTTCGCCGACCTGAACGCGAAGATCGGCGGCGGCGACATCAACACCAAGCCCACGCCGACGCGCACCGCGGCCGACGAGCCGGCGCTCACCAACACCTACAGGGACGGCCTCGTGAACGAGGCTGTCAACCTGAAGAACGTGGCGATCATCGACCTGCGCGGCACCGACCAGGGCGAGTTTCACGACGTCTACCGGGCCTTCGCCATCCGCGCGCGGCTCGAGCAGCAGAACGGAACATTCGCCAACCAGGTGATCTGGGAGGGCGTCGTGCCGCTGCTCGGCGACGTGAACTACACGACGCAGGGCCTCCTGGCGATGGACCGCTGGCTGTCGGCGGTGGAGAAGGACAGGAGCACGAAGGCGCTGTCGCAGAAGATCATCGCCGACAAGCCGGGCGACGTTCACGACCAGTGCACCGACGGCCTCGGTCAGGTGATCCCGAGCCAGTCGGTCTGCCAGCTGATCAACCCGGTCTTCTCCACGCCGCGGATCGTGGCGGGCGAGTCGATCGCCACCGACGTCGAGAAGTGCCAGCTGGGGCCGTTGCGCCGCAGCGACTTCCTGCCGGCCGTGCAGTTCACCGACGACGACTGGGCGGAGCTCCAGAAGGCGTTCCCGACCGGCGTCTGCGACTGGGGCAAGCGCGGCGTGGACCAGCGGCAGACGATCCCGTGGCGCACCTACCAGGACGCCTCGGGGAAGGTGATCTACGGCGGCGCGTCGCTCGGCGCGGCACCGGCGGGATCAGGCGCGGGCTGGGCCAGCCCGGCGTTCTCGTCCTGGCTCAGCCCGGCCACGGGTTGACTTGACGGGGGCGGGTCGCGGAAACTTCCGCGGCCCGTGCGCCGTCCCAGCCGTCATCTGGTCCTGCCGCTCCTGCTGGCGGCCGGTTCCGCCTTGCCCGCCGGCGCGGCGGCGGCGCCGCTCACGCTGCAGAGCGTCTACTTGGACAAGACCGGGATGCTCGACCCGCTGAGCTGGACGATTCCGGACGCCGGCGGGAGCGCCACGTTCGGCCCGACCTACGGCACGGCGTGGTACGCGTTCCCGCTGCCCACCACGATCCCGGACGGTGGAGTGAACATCACGATCTCCGCCCAGGCGCGCTCGAAGTCGCGCGCGAACATGGCGGCGAGCGTGGGCATCGACGGCGACGCGGTGCGCCAGGGGCCGGTGGAGGCCGACGCGATCGCGCCGCCGGGCGGCAGCGACCAGGACGCGGAGACGGTGCGCCTGTTCCGGGCGCCGACCGGCGTGGCGATCGTGCGCGTGGCCCTGCTCGACGGCCCGCGCTACACGTACACCTACACCGGGCCGGGGTCCGAGCCGAGCACCGACTGCGGCGGCGCGGCGGCCACCAGAGCTGCCGCGGCCAGCGTTCGCGTGCTGTGCCTCGACCCGGGCGTGGCCTACCACCGCCGCGGCCGGCCGGCCAGCGAGTGGAAGATCATGGACGACTTCACGGTGCTTCGGCAGGGCGACCAGGTGAGCGCCGGGGCCGACGGTCAGGTGACGCTCGCCTTCCCGGGCCGGACGACCGTGGTGCTGAAGCACAACAGCGAGATCCAGCTCTCGAGCCTGTCGCGCACGCGCATCCTGCTCGGTATGGGGGAGGTCGACGTGACGGCCGGGAAGTCCGGCGTGCGCCTCACCACGACCAGCTTCAGCGCGAGCGCGGCGGGCGCGCGCTTCTCCTCCTTCTTCGACCCTGGCTCGAAGTCCGGCCTGGTGTGGACGAGCTCGGGCAGTGCCAAGGCCGACCCGCTCGGCTCGAAGCTGCCGACGCGGTCGGTGCCGCACGGCAAGGAGGTCGAGATCACGCCGAAGGCGATCTCGGGCCTTGCGCGCACAGGTCGCGCGGGCGCGCGCGGCGGACTCGACCTCTGGCGAGCGCTCGAGCTCGTGAACAAGGTGGTGGCGCGCTCCGCCGGCGTCTGCGAGGCCCGGACGCTGCACATGGCCGGCACGGCGGTGAAACCTGGACCGGGCGGCTGGAGCGTGACCGTGAAGCTCGCGGGCGGGCTGAAGGGCGCATCGACCTGGGCGGTGAAGGGGCGTCAAGCTAAGCCCGTGAACGCGATCGCGCAGAAGCTGGCGTCGGGATGCAGCTGAGACTTCTATGCCTGATGGCGGTCGCCGCCGCGCTGCTCGTGGCGGCCGTCCCGGCGCAGGCGGCCAAGGCGCCGCTCCGCTGCGGCAACGTGCGGCTCGACCAGGAGCTGAAGCTCGACCCGCACGGCCTCTTCGGCGCCTTCCGCATCCGCGCCACGCGTGTGAAATGCGAGACCGCGAGGACGGTCGCACGGGACTACACGCAGGACCTGCACGCGCTCGACAAGCCCTCGGTCCGCGAGGGCAAATGGCGCTGCAGCTGGCGGGCGGCGAAGGTAGCGCAGCAGGTCAACGCGAGCTGCCGCCGGGGCACGGCGCTCGTCACGTTCGTCTACAAGATCCCGAACGGCTAGCTCAGGCGGCGCGCGTCTCGCGCGCCTCGAGCCACTCGGTCAGCGCGTCTGCCGGCATCGGCCGGCTCAGGTGGTAGCCCTGCGCCAGCGGGCAGCCGAGCGCCTGGAGGTCGTCCCAGATCTCCTTGGTCTCCACGCCCTCGGCCACCACGCTGAGGCCGAGGTTGCCGCCGAGGTCGATGATCGAGCGCACGATCGTGGCGCTGTCCTCGCTCGCGTGCATGTCCATCACGAACGAGCGGTCGATCTTGATCTCGCTGACGGGCAGGCGCTTCAGGTAGGCGAGCGACGAGTAGCCGGTGCCGAAGTCGTCGATCGAGAGCTGTATGCCGAGTGCGGACAGCCGCTCCAGCACGTCGCGGGTGCGCACCGGGTCGGCGATCATCGTCGACTCGGTGAGCTCGAACCTGAGCATCCCGGGGTCGACCTCCCACTGCCGGAGCATCGCCTCCACCTGGTCGGGGAACTCGGGGTCGAGCAGGTTGCGCGTGGACAGGTTCACCGCCACCGGCAGGCGCACGCCACGGCGGAGGAAGCGGTTGCACTGCTCGAGCGCCTCGTCCACCACGCGCAGGGTGAGGGGCACGATCAGGCCGGTCTGCTGCGCGAGCGGGATGAACGCGTCCGGGTAGATCAGCCCGCGCTCGGGGTGCTGCCAGCGCAGCAGCGCCTCGACCGAGTCGATCTCGCCGCTGCCCAGGTGCGCCTTCGGCTGGTAGTAGAGGACCAGCTCGCGCTCCTCGATCGCGCGCCTCAGCTCGCCGACCAGCATCACCCGCGAGGGGTCGCGCTTGTCCAGCGCCTCGTCGTAGAAGGAGTAGGGCGAGTTGCCCTCCTTGGCCGCGTACATGGCCACGTCGGCCCGCTGGAGGAGCGACTCGGCGTCGGTGCCGTCGTCGGGGAAGAGCGCCACCCCGATCGAGGCCTCGATCGACAGCGGCAGCCCGTGGACCGGGATCGGCCGCTCGAGCGCGCGGCAGATGCGCTCGAGCGCCGGGATGATCTCCTCGCGGCCGCCGACCTCGTTCAGCAGGATCCCGAACTCGTCGCCGCCGAGGCGGGCCACCGTGTCGGCGCCGCGCACGGCGTCGCGCACACGGCTGCCGAGCTCCGTGAGCAGCACGTCGCCGGCGTGATGGCCGAGTGAGTCGTTCACGTCCTTGAAGTTGTCGAGGTCCATGATCAGGGTCGCCACCCGGGTCTGGCGGCGCGACGCCTCACGGATGGCCTGCTCGATGCGCTCGTTGTAGAGCGTGCGGTTTGGCAGGCCGGTGAGGCCGTCGTGCAGCGCCTGGTACTGGTTCAGCTCCGACTGCCGGACCAGCGCCTCCTCGGCCATCTTGCGCTCGCTGATGTTCTCGATCATCGAGAGCACATGCCAGGGCTCACCGTCGGCGTCCCGCTCGAGCACCGCGGTGCTCTGGCCCCAGATGACCATGCCGTTCTTGCGGTGGTAGCGGCGCTCGAGCGTGTAGCTGTCCTTGCGGCCGGCCATCATCTCGTCGAACAGCGAGATGCTGTAGTCGAGGTCGTCCTGGTGCATGAAGTTGCGGAAGCTCACGCCGACGAGCTCCTCCGCCGAGTAGCCGAGCATCTCCTCCACCGCGGGGTTGACCTCCACGACGATGCCCTCTCGGTTCGAGCGGACGATGCCGATCGACGCGCCGTCGAAGAGCAGGCGCAGGCGGCCAAGGGCCTCGGTCTGCGCACGGCGCGCCGCCGTTTCGGCGGCGCTGCTCACCGCGGCGGACAGCACCACCGACAGCATCTCCATCGTCCGGCGGTCGTCCTCGGTGAGCCTGCGTCCGGCGGGGGAGCTCATCACGTTCAGCGCCCCCACCACGTGCGCACCCTGGAACAGCGGCACGCAGATCAGCGACTTGTCGCCGATCGCCCGCTGCATCTCACGGTCGAGCCGGTCGTCGTTGTCGCAGTCCTCGATCAGCAACGGGCGACCGCTGCGAATCGCGTGCCGGGCCACGGAGCTCTCGAGCGGCCGGCGCCGCTTGCCGCGCTCGGCGATGCCGAGCGCGTCGTGCGTGACCAGGTCCGCGCCCTCGACGAACGACAGCATCGCGCCGTCCGCGCCGGTCAGCGCGCACGAGCTTTCGAGCACGATGCGAGTGACCGTGTCGAGGTCGCCGGCGGCCGCGACGATGTCGCGCTGCGTCTCGACGATGCGCGACAGCCGCTCGGCATCGCCCTCATGGCTATGAGGCAAGGTGCCCAAAGATCCCCCTAAGCCGTGTGTTCGGCCGGGGGGCGCTGGCGCTTTAGCGCTTGCAGCGAAATACTGACCTTGTAGTCAGCGCGTGATACCCTCGCGGCCGTGCAGCCGGGCGACCCATCTGAGCTGAGCGCGGCCGCGCTGCGGCATCTCTGGCTCCATTTCACCTCGATGGGCGGCTACGCCAACGGCGAGCTGCCGATCATCGTCAGGGGCGACGGCTGCTACCTCGAGGACATCCACGGCCGCCGCTATCTCGACGCGCTCGCGGGGCTGTTCGCGGTCAACATCGGCTATGGCCACGGCGAGGAGATGGGGGAGGCGGCCGCCGCGCAGATGCGCGAGCTGCCCTACTACACGAACTGGACCTACGCGCACCCGCGCGCGATCGAGCTGGCGCGCGAGGTGGCCTCGCTGGCGCCGGGCGACCTCAACCGGGTGTTCTTCGTCTCCGGCGGCTCGGAGGCGGTCGAGGCGGCCTGGAAGCTCGCGCGCCAGTACCACGCGGCGCGCGGCGAGCGGCGCTGGAAGGTGATCGGGCGCCGCACCGCCTACCACGGCACCACGATGGGCGCGCTGTCGATCACCGGCATCCCGGAGCTGCGCACGCCGTTCGAGCCGCTGCTGCACGACGTGATCCACGTGCGCAACACCAATCGCTACCACCGCCCGGCGGAGGAGAGCGAGGAGGAGTTCACGGCGCTGCTGCTCGACGAGCTCGAGGAGGCGATCGAGGCCGCCGGCGCCGACACGGTCGCGATGGCGATCATGGAGCCGGTCCAGAACGCGGGCGGCTCGTTCGTGCCCCCGGCCGGCTACTTCGCGGGCGTCCGCGAGATCTGCCACCGCCACGGCATCCTGCTCTGCGCCGATGAGGTGATCTGCGGCTTCGGCCGGCTCGGCGCCTGGTTCGGCTCGGATCGCTACGACATCCAGCCCGACCTGATCACCAGCGCCAAGGGTCTGTCGTCGGCATATGCCTCGATCGGCGCGCTGATCGCCGCCGACCACGTGATGCAGCCGTTCCTCGAGCAGGGCGCGATGTACTCGCACGGCATCACCTTCGGCGGCCACCCGGTGCAGTGCGCGGTGGCGCTGAAGAACATCGAGATCATGAAGCGCGACCGGATCGTCGAGCACGTGGCCGAGTCGCAGGACGTCTTCCGGGCGACCCTGGCCCCTTTGCTCGACCTGCCGATCGTCGGCGACCTGCGCGGCACCGGTTTCTTCTACGCGCTCGAGCTCGTCAAGGACAAGGAGACGCGCGAGACCTTCACCGAAGAGGAATGCGACCGCCTGTTGCGCGGCTTCCTCTCACCCCGGCTCTACGAGAAGGGCCTCATCTGCCGCGCCGACGACCGCGGCGACCCGGTGATCCAGCTCTCGCCGCCGCTGGTCGCGGGCCAGGCGGAGTTCGACGAGATCGCGCGCATCCTGGGCGAGGTGCTCGAGGAGGCGTCGGCGCAGCTGTGACGCTCGCGGCCCGCGAGCGCCTACGGCATCGACAAGGGCGACGGGAGTGGGCGGTCGAGCCTAGCGTCAGGACTTTGGGGGTCATATAGCCCCTAACTCCTGACGCTTACGCTGAGGGCCCCTTTATTGCGGCTGTAGACCTCGCGGCCGCCGCCTACGCCGCGTTTCCGCGCCGCCCCGTCGCATCGACCGCCACCGCGCCCCACTCCCCGACCAGCACGGGGTTCAGCTCCAGCAGCTCGAGCCCGGCGTCGAGCAGCGTCTCGCTCACCTGGGCGGCGAGCTGGGCCGCGGCGCCCAGGTCGACGGGCGGGCGGCCGCGGCCGCCGGTGAGGAGCGGCGCTCCGCGCAGCGAGCGGAAGGCGCGTTCCACGCGGGCCGCGCGGGCGGGCAGGGGGACGATCGCCACGTCGTCGAGCAGCTCGGTCCAGATTCCGCCCATGCCGACGATGAGCGCGGGCACCACGCCGTCGCGGCGCGCCGCCACGATCACCTCCACGCCGGGGGGCGCCATGCGCTCGACCAGCACCGAGGCGCCGCCGCCGTCGAGCTCAGCCAGCCGCTGGTAGGCGCGCCGCACGTCGTGGGCCGAGCGCAGATCCAGCTCGAGGGCGCCCAGCTCGCTCTTGTGCTGCAGCTCGGCGCCGCTCAGCTTGAGCGCCACCGCGCCGCCCAGCGCGTCGAACGCCTCCAGCGCCTCGTCCTCGCTCGCCACCAGCCGGCCGTCCACGACGCGCACGCCGCGCTCGCGCAGCAGCGCCTTGGCCTCGTGCTCGGCCAGCCAGCCGTCGCCTCCGCCGCCGCCATGGACGCGCCGGGCCGCCGCCGCCATCGCGCGCAGGCGCGCGGGCTCGCCGCGCGGGCTGGCCAGCGCGGCCGCGCAGCGCAGGCCGGTGCGCAGGCCGGCCGCGGCCGGCACGCCGTGGCAGGCGAAGCGCCAGGCGGCGTCGTCGTCGAGCAGCTCGGGGAGGGTCGAGGCGACCATCGTCGGCACGCGCACGGCGGCCGCGCCCGCCTCGATGCCCTCCCGCACGCCGCGCCAGGACTCCTCCACCGCGCCGTCGAGGCCGGGCGGCTGGTCGTAGAACACGAGCAGCTGGTCGATCGCGGGGTCGCCCGCGACGGTGACAACGAGCTCCGCGAGCGCCGGGGCGTCGCCCCAGATCATCGCGGTGTAGTCGAGCGGGTTGGCCACCGTGGCGGCGGACGGGAGCTGGTCGGCGAGGCGCTCCACCGTGGCCGGCTCGAACGCCGGCAGCTCGAGCCCGAGGCGGGACGCCTCGTCGGCGCCCAGGCTCGAGTCACCGCCCGAGCAGGTGAGGATCGCGGTGCGCGTGCCCGGCGCCCGCACCCCCGGCACGCCCAGCACCTTGGCCAGCTCGAGCAGCTCGTGCACGTCGTCTGCCCAGATCGCGCCGGCCTCCTCGATCAGGGCCCGGAACACGCGCTGGTCGCCCGCGATCGCACCGGTGTGCGCTGCCGCGGCGGCCTGCCCGGCGACGGTCGAGCCCACCTTCAGCACGACCACCCGCACACCCGCCTCCGCGCACACCGCCAGCGCGTCGCACAGCCGCGCGCCGTCGCCATCGTCCTCGAGGTACAGCGCGATCGAGTGGACGTTCTCGTCGTGGGCGAGCTGCTCCAGGTAGTCCGGCGCCGACAGCACCGCCTGGTTGCCGCAGGAGACGACCGTGTGGAAGCGCAGGCCGCGCTGGGTGGCCAGCGCGTTCACGGCCACGTTGCCGCTCTGCGACACGAGCGCTACGTGGCCCGGCTCGCGCGGCCGCAGCGCATCGCCCCAGAGCGCGGCACGCGAGTGCATGGCCACGATGCCGTTGCCGTTGGGCCCGCACACCGGCAGCTCGTGCTGCGCCGCCGCGGCCACCAAGTCGGCCTGGAGCGGGACCCCCGACGCCACCTCGGCGAACCCGGCGCTGAACACCACCGCGCCGCCGCAGCCGATTGCGCCGGCCTGCTCCACCGCCTCCGCCACGGCCGCCGCGGGGATGGCCACAACCACCGCGTCCACCGGCGCGGGCAGGTCCGCGAGCGACGGCACGCACGGGCGCCCGTAGACGGACGTGCGCCCCGGGTTGACGCCCCAGACCTCGCCCGGAAACGCGATCGTGTCCAGGTTGAGCAGCGTCTGTCCCCCGTAGCTTCCGGGTCGCTCGCTCGCCCCGACCACCGCGATGGAGGCCGGGCGCAGAAGCCGCTCGAGGTCCATCTAGTGAATGGTGGCTTCGACCCCGCGGCGCTCGAGCGCGCGCGCGACGATCAGGCGCTGGATCTCGCTGGTGCCCTCCCAGATGCGGTCGACGCGCAGCTCGCGCAGGAAGCGCTCCGCCACGTTCGAACGCAGGTAGCCGCGGCCGCCGAAGATCTGCACGGCGCGGTCGGCACAGCGCCAGGCTGCCTCGCTGACGAACAGCTTGGCCATCGAGGCCTTGGCGTGGACGATCTTCAGGTCGGCCTCCGAGTCGACCATGCGCGCGACCTGCAGCGCGAGCAGCCGCCCGACGGTGGCGTCGGTGGCCGAGTCGGCCAGCGGGAACGACACGCCCTGGTAGTCCATGATCCGGTTGCCGCCCTGCTCGCGCGTGAGGGCCCAGGCGGTGGCCTCGTCGAGCAGGCGCCACATCGCCCCGAGGCCGTGGGTGGCGATGCCCAGCCGCTCCTCGGTGAACCAGGCGCGCTGAAGCGCGTCGCCGTTGCCCACGCCGCCGATCACCGCGTCGTCGGGAAGCTCCACTCCGCTGAACTGGATGGTGGGGTGGCCGTGCGGGTAGTTGTGGGTGTAGGCGGGATCGTCGACTACGGACACGCCCGGCGCGTCGGGCTCGACGAGGAACAGCGTGGGCAGCCGGTCGTTCCCGTCCACGACGTTGGCCATCACGATCAGCACATTGGCCACGTCGCCGGAGGTCACGAACCACTTCTCACCGTCGAGCACCCAGCCGCCGTCCGAGCGCCGCGCGGTGGTGGCGATGCCGCTCGGGTCCGAGCCGGCCTCCCCCTCGGTGACCGCGTAGGCGGTGTCGCCGCCTTCGCCGCGCAGGATCGGGCGCAGGTAGCGGTCGACCTGGTCGGGCGTGGCCTGCGTGAGCACGTTGTAGGCGCCCGGCACGTGCCAGTGGAGGCCGTTCGTGACCCGGCCGAACTGCTCGTTCACGAGAAACCACTCGACCATCGACCAGGCCTGGCCGCCGTTCTCCACGCTGTGGCGCCCGCCCTGGAGCCGCGCGGCGATCGCCTCGCGCCGGATCCGCTCGACCGTCTCCTGCGGTAGCCGCCCGCCGCTGCGCTCGGCCTCCTGCTCGAGCGGGATCAGCACCTCCTCGACGAACGTGCGCGCCCGCTGCCCGAGCTCGAGCTGCTCGGGTGTGAGCTCGTCGATCGGGGCGGCGGGCGTGAGCGAAGCTGTCATGCGAGTCCTCCGTTCAGACGTCTGCGCTCGTCCGCCGTGAGCTCGGCGGCCCGGCCGGGGAGGCCGAGGAGCAGGTTGTGGTGGTTTGCGATCACGGTTTCGGCGACCTCCCGCGCGTGCTCGACGCTGGGATCGTGGCTGTCGCGGGACAGCTCGACCGCGTCGAGAACCTCCGTGAGGTAGGCCAGCCAGTCGGCCTGGTGCCCGTGCAGGATGAGCTGCTCGATCCGCCTGCGCTCGCGCTCGATCGCCTCCTCGGGAGGGGTGCCCTCGTGGCGTAGCGTGGCAAGTGCATCGGGAAGCTCGCGTTCCGGCTCGGGCGTGACCGATAGCCACGAGCGAGGCGCCATGCGGGTAGACTAACACCAACTGACTACAAGATCAGGAGACGTCATGGAAGTCCTTGCCACAGCCGCCCGCGGATCCGCTCTGCACCCCAGCTACTACCTCGATCCGGGGCTCCGCGAGCGGGAACAGCGGCTGATATTCGAGCGAACCTGGCAGCTCGCGGGCCACATCTCGAAGCTTCCGCAGCCCGGCAGCTACGTCACCTGCTGGGCCGGCAACCAGCCCGTCCTGGTCGTGCGCGACGAGGAGGGGGAGCTGCGGGCGTTCCGCAACGTCTGCCGCCACCGGGGCTCGATGCTGCTCACCGGCGAGGGCACCTGCAAGCAGGCGTTGCGCTGCCGCTACCACGGCTGGACCTACAAGCTCGACGGCACGCTGATCGGCCTGCCCGAGGTGCGCGCCTTCGGGCCGGATCTCGACAAGAGCGAGCTCGGGCTGATGCCCGCGCGGGTGGAGGTCATGGCCGGGCTCGTGTTCGTGAACCTCGATCCTGACGCCGCGCCGCTCGCCGACCTCGTAGGCGACCTGCCCGAGCGGCTGGCGCGCTACGACATCCCGTCGCTAGTGCCGTTCTCGCCGTACCACAGCGAGGAGCCCGCCAACTGGAAGGTCGTGATCGACAACTACCTCGACGGCTACCACATCCCGATCGCCCATCCGGCGCTCGTGCGGCTGCTCGACTACAAGCGCTACACGGCCGACATCCACGACCACTGGGTCTGGTTCGAGGGCCCCCACCGCGAGAACCCGACGGACAACCGCATCGTCCGGCTCTACTCGAAGCTGGTCCAGCCGATGCCGGGACTCCGGCCCGACGACCTGCGTGTCTGGCGCTACGTGTTCATCTACCCGAACACGATCCTCGACATCTATCCCGACCAGATGAACACCTGGCAGATCCGGCCGACTGGCGTCGATTCCTCGCACGACCACTACGAGTGCTACCGCCCGGTCCACAACAGCGCGCGCACGCGCCTCGTGCAGCGCCTCAACCTGCGCCTCAACACGATCGTCGCCAAGGAGGACATCGATCTGGTGGGCAATGTGCAGCGGGGGCTCGCCACGCGCGACTACGAGTGCGGCCCGCTGTCCGAGCGCGACGCCGCGCTCGCCTGGTTCGCCGACCGCGTGCGCGCTGATCTCGCGCTGGAGCGGTGAGCACCCCGGAGCAGATAGCCGAGCGGGCGCCGGCCAGCGCCCGCGAGCGCATCCTCGCGGCGGCCGTCGACCGCATCGCGCGGGAGGGCATCGAGGACGTGCGCATCGCGCGCATCGCGATGGATGCGGGCGTGTCGACGGCGCTCGTGCACTACCACTTCGACACCCGCGACGCCCTGCTCGCCGAGGCGCTCGAGTACTCGTTCGAGCACGCCGGCGACGTGCGCGTCGGGCCGAGCGAACCGCTCACCGGCAGCCACGCCGAGCGGCTCGCGCAGATGGTCGATCAGTGCCTCCCGCTCAACGAACCGCTCGAGCGGGACTGGGTGCTGTGGGTCGAGATGTGGCTGCGCGTGGTGCGCCACCCGGAGTTCCGGCCGATCGCCGAGGAGCTCTACTGGCGCAGCCAGCGCTGGTTCGCAAAGGCGATCAGGGAGGGCGTGGAGGCGGGGGAGTTCAGCCCCTGCGACGTCGACGAGGTGGCGGAGCGGGCGGTCGCGCTGATCGACGGCTTCGGCGTTCGGGCGCTGATCGGCGTCGGCGACATGCCGCTCGAGCGGGCGCGCCAGTCCATCGGGGCGGCGCTGGCCAAGGACCTGGGCGTGGGAGACCAGCTTCCCTTTCCCTGAACGCGGCCGCGCAGCGGTCGATCAATGTATGGATGCAGGGAAAGACGCTTCTCTGCCGCAGCGAGGCGGAACGGGTCAGGCTGCTGGACATGAGCCAGCGCCTGCGGGCCGTCGAGCTGGGGCTGGCGGCGACGCTGCTCGTGCTGGTGGTCGTCGGGATCCCCACCTTCGGCTGGCGGCCGTTCGTGTCGCTCGCGCTGGCCGTGGCGACCTTGCTGTTCGTCCAGGTGCGGGCGGGCGGCACCCGCCGGCCTGAGTATCTCTTCGCCGTCGCCTGGACCGTGAGCCAGCTCGGCGTGGCGCTGGCGGTGGGGCTCGCCAGCGGGCCGCGTGTCTACCTGTTGCCGCTGTTCCTCTTCCCGGTCGAGCTCGGCTGCGTGATCTTCCCGCGCCGCCCCGCGGTGTTCGGCACCCTGCTGAGCGCGCTGCTCGTGGTGGCCACCGGCTTCCTGTTCTGCACGGACACCGTGCTCGCCACGCCGCCGACGCTCGTCTACCCGGTGGCGACCCTGCTCTGCGCGGCGCTGTGGGCCTCCGCGGTGCGGGACGCCGACATCGAGTCGCGCTCGACGGTCGTCGCCGACGCCCTCACCGGCGCGCTCAACCGCCGCGCGCTCTCCTCACGCACGGGCGAGCTGCAGCAGCAGGGGCAGGAGTCGGCGGCGCCGGTGGCGCTGATCCTCGGCGACCTCGACCGCTTCAAGGCGGTGAACGACGCCCACGGGCACTCGGCGGGCGACGCGGTGCTGCGCGAGGTCGGCGCTCGCATGCGCGGCTGCCTCGGGGCATTCGAGCCCGTGTACCGGATCGGCGGCGAGGAGTTCGTCGTGCTCGTTTCGGACGCCGACGCGGAGCAGGCGCTGGCGCTGGCGGAGCGCCTGCGCACGGCGGTGAGGGCGGAGCCGATTGAGGGCATCCCGGTGACGATCTCCCTTGGCGTGACGGTCACGACTCCCGGCCAGCCGTTCGACTACGGCTGTCTGTTCGACCGCGCCGACGCGGCCCTGTACGAGGCCAAGAGCGGGGGCCGCGACCGCGTCCGGCTTGCGCTCTCGGACGCCGCGGCCGAGCGGCCACTGCCGCTGCGGCGGACGGCGCGCCGGCGGCGTGGCGGCGACCTCGAGCGCCAGGCGGCCGGCGATCGCTGGCACGAGCATCTCGTGGAGGAGCGCGTCCGCACCGGTAGCTGGCTCAGCCCCGACGGCCTCCAGCGCATCCACATGCTCGACCTGCTCGGCCGGCTCGACCGTATCGGCCATCTCGGCAACGTCCTGATCCTCGGCGCGATGGTGGCGGCCGGCCCCTACTTCGGCTGGTGGCCGATCGTGCCGGTCGTGGTCACCGGCGCCGCCTTCCAGGCCATCGAGTCCACTCTCAAGCGTTGGCACCGGCCGGAATACGCGCTCGGCAGCGCCTGGCTCCTGGCGTCCGCGGCCTATGCGTTCGGCTACTTCTTGGCCACCAATCCCCCGATCGCGGCCTTCCCACTGATCCTGCTGATGAATGTGGGCTTCAGCGCGGTCTTCCCCCGCCGCGGCGTGCTGATCGGCGGCGTCTGGCAGGCACTGCTCCTGCTGGCCGTGGCGTTCGGCACCGGTGGCCATCAGGTGCTCCACCAGCCGGCACTGGTGGCGATCACGCTCGTGCTGCTAGCGGACGTGACTCTGATCGGCACCGTCGTCGGGCAGTCCTCCGTGGAGCACCGTGGCGCGGGGGTGGTGGACCCGCTGACCGGCCTGCTGAACCGCGGGGCGCTGACCTCGCGTCTGGCCGAGCTGAGCCACCAGGCGGCGCTCACCCGCGAGCCCGTGGCGCTGATCCTCGGCGACCTCGACCGCTTCAAGTCCGTCAACGACCGGCGCGGCCACGCGGTGGGCGACAGCGTGCTGCGGGAGCTGGCCGGGCGCCTGCGCCGGGAGACGCGCGCCTTCGACTCGGTCTATCGCTACGGCGGCGAGGAGTTCGTCGTGCTGCTTCCCGGCGTGGAGCTCGGCGGCGCGCTCGAGCTCGCTGAGCGGCTGCGCGAGGCCGTGCGCTGCGAGCCCGCGCAGGGCGTTCCGCTGACGATCTCGCTCGGCGTCGCGGCCACGAGCCGCGGCGACCTGCCTGACTTCGCCCGGCTGCTCGACGAGGCCGACCACGCGCTGTACGAGGCCAAGCACGCCGGCCGCGACCGGGTGGCCGGCGCGGCGGAGCTAGCGCTGGCTTCCTGACTCGCGCGCTTCGCGCGCGACTGGGGACTGCGGACTGCGGACTGCGGGCTGCGGACTGCGGAAAACCGAAGCCGCGGACGCAGGCTGGCCCGCTGTGCGCGCGCTCGCCGCTGCGCGATTCTGCGTCCATGCACGACGACGCTGGCCTCGATCGGCATCGCCAGCGGGCAGACGGTCGTGAACGACCCCTACCGCACCACGCCCTGGATCCTGACCCTGCTGCGGCTCCACCGCCGCGAGCGGCGCGCCGTGATCACGGTCTTCGGCGCCTGACCTAGGCTCCCGCCACCCGCAGCACCGCCCGCACGTGGCGGCGGACCTGCGCGGGTGTGAGGCTGCCCGCCGGCAGCTCGACGGTGAATGCAGCGCCCGGCAGGTGGTCGTGGTTCTGCCAGTTCGACGCGGTGCCGTGCAGCCAGTGGTGGTGGTAGAGGCGCATGCCGCTCGCGCGGGCGTAGGCTCGGCCGGCCGCGGTGCTCGGCCCGTAGGCCCAGACCACGTCCATGTGCTGGTGGTACCAGACCGTCAGCTTCGGCCGGATGCGCAGGATGAGCTTGCGGGCGATGCGCGTCTCGCGCTCCGAGAACGGCCGCGGCCCCGGGTAGTAGACATCGAACGGGCGCCCGCCGCCCTGCCACTGCGACGACCAGTTGGCGTTGAGGTCGACGCCGCGGCCGTCCTGACGCGTGCCGGCCGCGCGGCCGTCGGGGTTCAGGTTCTCGACGATCCAGACGTCCGCCCGAGTGTGCACGCGCTCGAGCGCCTTGGCGATGGCGATGCCCGCCGTCTCGTTGCCGTGGATGCAGCCGAACACGAGCACGCGCGGCCCGCTGGGATCGCCTACCCGGACGACCGTGATCGGCCGTCCGTCCTCGGAGCGGCCGAGGCGCTGCCGCTGCGGCGCCGCGTGCGGCACGCCGAGCAGCGCCGCGACCAGGCCGATCAGGGCCTTGCCGAACACATCACGAGGTTACGACGGCGGCCGCGGCTGCGGTCCCGCCGCGGGGAGGACGTGCTCCAGCACCGTGTTCACCAGCGCGATCGCCCCGAAGACGATCGCCGGCCCGGCCCCGGTGGATGCCGCCAGCGCGGCGGTGGCCGTGCCGAAGATCACGAGCTCGATGAGCGCCCGCACACCCTCTGGCGCCCGCCGGCTGGCGCGCGGTGCCATCCAGATCCCCCAGACCACGGCGATCAGCAGCGGCCCGCCCACCCCGAAGAGGACCTTCGCTCCCAAGCCGGAGTGCTCGTGGAAGCCCCAGTAGGCCACCGCGGCGAGCGAGCCGAGCTCGACCACCAGGAAGCGGACGGCGTCGTTGACTGGCTTGAGCATCGTGAGTGTCCGGCTGGGCGCTACCGTGACCCGACCGCGACGAAAGGATGGACGATGGCGTCCGAGCAAGGCTTCTCCAGTGAAGACGCGAAGCGGATCGGGGAGGCGATCGGCATCGACTGGTCCAGCGCGCCGTTCGACGTCGAGCAGTTCCGCACCGGGATGGCAGTTGAGCTGGAGCACGGCCGGCACGACCCGGCAACCGACGTCACCGGGGACGATCCACACGTCACCGGCAAGATCGCGCTCGCCCACCTCAACGAGTTCCCGGACTACTACACGAGGCTGGAGCGGATGGAGGAGGAGGCCAAGCGCGACTGGGCCGGACGCTGAGGACCGGTCACGAGCAGTGGCGCTCGAGATGCCCGTGCTGCCCTGCCGGCAGCACGTCGCGGTCGCGGTAGATGATCGAGATCTGGCCGCCGCGCGCCGTGCAGGCCGCGTTGAAGTTCGCCACACCGCCGTTGTCGGGGTACTCGATCTCGATCACGTGGTCGCCGTATACGCGCGTGTAGCGGTCGCACTCGGAGTAGGCCTGGCACTCCTCGGCGATGGCGAAGTCGAAGCCGATCCGCCGCCCGGTGGCCGAGATCTCGGCCGCGTTCTTCTGGGCGATGGCCAGGCCGAGCGCGTGCGCGCGGCGGACGAGCGACGCCGCGAAGGCGAGGTTGTCGTGGACGCTCAGCGCTCCCTCCGAGCGGCTCCACGAGTCGAGGTTGTCGGGCTCGACCGCGTTGTAGCCGGCGCGGGCGCAACCGGCCATCCAGGTGCCGAGGATGCCCGCCAGCGCCCTGCGCTTGGCGCGCGTCGAGGTGTCGAGCAGCTGCTCGTTCCACTGGCCGTCCACCACGCCATGGCCGCGCCGGAAGAGCAGCAGGCTGCGGTGGCGCCGGAGCCACCAGCGGTGCTCGTCCGCCTGCGACTGGAAGGCGTTGATGTAACAGACGTTGTAGAGCCCGGCGGCGGGCCGGTCGTGGCGGTCGCGATCCACGATCCCGACCCCGGCCTCGGGCGGGAAGGGGCCGCCGATCTGGTAGCTGAAGACGGCGTGCACGGGCGGCGCGACCGGCGTGTGGACGGGCGCGCCGCGCGCCGACGCGGTGACCAGCCCCAATAGCGCGAGCGCGCCCAGCATGCGCACGGCGCAAGCCTACGCCTCGACAGGTGAGGGATCATGTGTGGCGATGACGAGCCATCAGACAGTCCGGCTCAGCCCAGGTCGTCATCGGGATGCCCACGCGGGCGCGTGCGTGATGGAGCTCGCCTCGATGCTGGCCGACGAGCCGTTCAGCGACCGGCCGGGCACGGCCTCCCCGGTCATCGCGGCGTTCCTGCGCACCTACAACGATCACCTCGACGACGACCTCCGCCAGGACCTCTACCCGCTCGCCGCCCTGATCGTGGGCAGCGCCGGCGGGCGGCGGCTGGAGGACGAGCGCGCCAGCCGCTGCCTGGCGTTCGCCGAGAGCCTGGGCTTCCGGCTGCCGAGCGGCCGCGCGGCGATGGGCATGGCCACCGCCGAGGCCAGCGGGACCTGGGCCGCCATCGCGGCGCTGCGCAGCGGGCCGAGCGCCGAGGTGCACGAGCGCGCACTCGCCTTCGCCCGCGAGCTGGCCGGGATGCGCCCACGCCGGCGCAGGCGCTGGCCGTCCTGGCTCGTGGGCCGCGACCCGGCCGAGGTGATCGCGGACGCCACCGAGCCCGGCGAGGATCAGCGCAGCAGCTCGCTCGCGGCGAGCGTGTAGACGGCGGCGCAGCGCCGCATCGCCGCCTCGTCGATGTACTCGCCGGGGCCGTGCGAGACCTCGAGCATTCCGGCGCCGTAGGCGAAGGCGGGAATGCCGAGCTCCGCGTACCAGCGGATCTCGAGCGTGCCGGGACAGAGCTCAAAGCTCGGCGGCCGGCCCTCGACCCGCTCGACGCAGCCGGCCAGGACGGCCGCCGCCGGGTGCGCCGGGTCGGTGCCCGCCGACGGCGCCCGCTGCAACACGTCGACCTCTACTTCGGCGCCCGCCTCCGCGGCAGCTTCGGCGATCGTGCTCGTGAGGCGCGCCAGCTCCTCGTCGAGCCTCCCCTCCGGGTTGAAGCGCATGTCAACGGAGAACCAGGCCGCCCCCGGCACGACGTTGAAGTTCGCGCCGCTGCCGCTGGCGCCGCCGACGACGACTGTGGAGCCCCGCTGCTGGAGCGCCCGTGCGAGCCGTGTGAGCGGCTCGGCCACCGCCAGCATGTGCTCGAAGGCGTTGACGCCCAGGTGCGCCTGGCCCACATGCGCCTCGCGGCCGCGGACACGGACGCGCAGGGTGATCGCGCCGCGGCTGGCGTGCCACACCACGCCTCCCGTGGGCTCGGGTGTGAGCATCGCCACGGCCGCCGGGTCGATCAGGCCGGCGTCGCGCAGATGGCCGGAGCCGGCTGTGCTGCCGGTCTCTTCGTCGCAGACCAGGTGCAGGCCGATTCGGCCCGTGCCGAGCAGACCGAGGTCGCGCGCCGCGGCAGCCGCGTAGAGCATCCCCACGAGGCCGCCCTTCATGTCGGCCGTGCCGCGGCCGGCGATCCGGCCGTCGTGCCGCTGCGGCGCGAACTGAGCGCGATCCTGGGCCGGCACGACGTCGAAGTGACCGTGGAAGTAGAGGGTGCGCGGTCCATCGCCGGCGACGCCGCGCACGATGCACGGCTCCTCGAGCTCGCCCAGCGGCTTGAGCGGGATCAGCTCCGGCGCGAGCCCGAGCCGCTCCATCGCGTCGCGGAGTGCGCGGCCGCAGCGGCCGAGCGCGCGCCCGGGCGGGTTCTCCGTGTCGATGGCCACCAGCTCCTCGAGCAGCGTCGCCATCTCGCCGGCCCGCGCGTCGAGCCACTCCTGAACCGCGGCCGCGCTAATTCGAGTACCAGTCCGGCGGGTCGTCGAGCTCCGCCTCGTACTGGCGCGGATGCATCGGCAGCACGGCGTTGATGTCCCCGGCCCAGACGTAGCCGGTGCGCGGCTCGTCGTCGTGCGCGAGCGGCATCACGGCGATCGTGATGAAGCCGCCGTCGGATCCCTCGATCCGCTGCATCACGGCGTCCGCGGAGTCGTTGCAGGTGATGGCGTCCTCGTCCCCCCGCAGGTAGATCCAGCACGGCATGAGCGGAAGCGTATGCGCACGCGCGCGAGGTGGTGGTTTCCAACACCCAGGGTCCCTTTTGCGGCCGCCACGCCGGCGGGACACTCATTCACGACAGCAACCAAGGAGCCCGCAGAATGAAGGATCGCCCCCGAAACGCGCAGGACCCGTCCCAGGCCGAGACGCAGCCGCTACGCCCGAGCAAGGTGCGGGCGATGGAGCGCGGGCTGCGCGGACTCGCGGAGCGGGGTGTGAGGGCGTACTCGCCGAGCTCGCTCTCCGTCGGCGGCGCGGCCAAGCCGCGCATCATGCTCACCCGCGTGAGGCTCGACGATGAGCGCTAGGCCGCAGATGCCGCGCGTCAGGTGACGCGGAGCCGGCCCGGCTCGAACAGCGCGTCGGGCAGCAGCGCGCTGACGATGTACTGCCCGGCGTCCACGATCTCCGCGATCTTAAGGTCCACGCCGAGGCTGGCCAGCAGGTAGGCGTCCTCGCGCGAGAGGCCGTGCGACGCCGTGATGTGGTCGACCATCGCGCGCACCGCGTCCTGGGCGCACGCGTACAGGTCGGGGCCAACGCCGGTGGTGCCGTAGAACCCGCTGTCGCCGAGACGCGGCGTGAGCGGCCCGGGTGTGCGGAACTGCGGCGCCGGGATCGAGCGGCCCTTCTGCACGCTGAAGCGGAGCGCCGCGAACATCGGCGCCTCGATCCCGGTGACGCAGACCTCGCCGTCCCCCTGCGCCGCGTGCGCGTCGCCGCAGCTGAAGTTGGCGCCGTCCACCTGCACGGGCAGGTAGAGCGTGCTGCCGCGGACGAGCTGGCGCGTGTCCATGTTGCCGCCGAACGTGCCGGGCGGCATCACCTGCTGCTCGTGCGCGCCTGCCGGGCAGACCCCCATCGTGCCGAGGAACGGGTCGATCGGCACCGCCACGTCCTCGCGGAACCAGGCGAAGCTGCCGTCGCTCAGGTCGAAGATGCGCAGGTAGGCATCGGGGAAGTCCTCGGGCAGGAGGCCCGCGCCCGGGATGATCCCGGTCCAGCCCCAGCCCTGGCTATGGAGGTCGAGCACCTCCACCGCCAGCGTGTCTCCCGGTGCCGCTCCCTCCACCGCGATCGGCCCGGCGAGGGGATACACGCGGTCCCAGTCGAGCGCGGCGAGCGCGCCGGCGTCCGACTCCCTCGTGATCTGATCGTCGCTCACGTCGCGCGTGTGCATCACGACGGTGTCCCCGTCGGCGACTGTCAGCACCGGCTCGTGGCCGGTGTCCCACGTGTAGTGGACCCGGTCCTCTGGGAAGTAGTGCGTGGCCATCAGGTCACCTCCACGATCGCCTCGATCTCGACGGATATGTCGAACGGCAGCTCCGCTACGCCGATCGCCGCTCGTGCATGGCGGCCGGCCTCGCCCCACAGCTCGAGGATCAGGTCCGTGAAGCCGTTGGCCACCATCGGGGTGTTGTTGAACCCGGGAGCGCAGTTCACGAACACGAGCGCCTTCACCCAGCCGCTGACCCGGTCGAGGTCGCCGAGCTCCCGCTCGAGGGAGGCCAGGATCGACAGGCCGGTGAGCCGGGCCGCCTCGTAGGCTCGCTCTGGGCTGACCTCGGCACCGACCTTTCCCGTGACGAGGTCGCGCGCGCCGTCCATCGGCCCGTGGCCCGAGATATACGCGCGCTCGCCGCTCACGCGGACGAGCTCGAACGGCAGGACCACGCCGGGCGGCGCGGCCATCGGCTCCGGCAGCGTGAGGCCCAGCTCCTCGAGGCGGGCTCTCACGGCGCCGGCCATCAGCCTCTGTAGCTCGGCGCCTTGCGCCCGGCGGGGGAGATGTCCGGCAGGCCGTCGCTCACGCGGTCCGGGAAGACCGCCGGCCGCTTCTCGAGGAACGAGGTCACGCCCTCCGCCGCATCGCCCGACTGGCCGCGCGCGAACATGGCCCGCGAGTCCGCCCTGTGCGCCTCCATCGGGTGCGAGGCGCCGAGCATGTCCCACATGAGCCGCCGGGCGAGCGCGACGGACACCGGCGCGGTGTTGTCGGCGATCTCGCGCGCGAGCGTGCGCGCCACGCCGACGACCTCAGCGGCCGGATGGACGCTGCGCACGAGCCCGCCGGCCAGCGCCTCCTCGGCAAGGAAGACACGCCCCGTGGCGGCCCATTCCATCGCCTGTGAGATGCCGACGATGCGCGGCAGGAACCAGCTCGAGCAGGCCTCCGGCACGATGCCGCGGCGGGTGAAGACGAAGCCGATCTTCGCGCCCTCGGCCGCGATGCGCACGTCCATCGGCAGCGTCATCGTGATGCCCACGCCCACGGCCGGCCCGTTGATGGCAGCGATCACCGGCTGCAGCGACTCGAAGATACGTAGCGAGATCTGGCCGCCGCCGTCGCGCGGGACGTCGTCCTCGCTCTGCTGGCGCGAGCGCCAGTCGAACGTGCTTCCGCCCGCCTCGAGGTCGGCGCCGGCGCAGAAGGCGCGCCCGGCGCCCGTGACGATCACCGCGCGCACCTCGTCGTCCGCGTCGGCCTGGTCGAGGGCCTCGATCAGCTCGCGCCCCATCGTGGGCGTGAAGGCGTTGAGGCGCTCGGGCCGGTTGAGCGTGATGGTGAGCACGCCCTGGTCGACCTCGTAGAGGATCTGCTCGAACTCCGCGGGCAGCCGTCTGCCGTCAGCGGTCATTTCTTCACGGTGATCGTCTGCCGCATGTCCACGTGGATGGAGCAGTAGATCTTGTAGGTGCCCGGCACCTTGAAGGTCTGCGAGTACGAGTAGTCCGCGCCCGCCAGGGCGGACTTGAACTTCTTCACGCCCTTCGGCCCCGACTTGAGGCGCACGTCGTGGTTGTCCTGGTTGCCGTCGAGCCAGGTCCAGCGCACCTTGCTGCCCTT
Organism: uncultured Thermoleophilaceae bacterium; assembly: GCA_963848495.1. Lineage (GTDB taxonomy): Bacteria > Actinomycetota > Thermoleophilia > Solirubrobacterales > Thermoleophilaceae > JAICJR01. Next base: position 1,249,662 of record CAWKDV010000004.1, on the reverse strand, counting down.
CTTGATCGTGAGCTTGCTCGGCGAGTAGAAGTCGTCGCCCACCTTCACGACCTTCGTCTTGCTCGCGCCGAGGGCGCCGCTCGCGCCGGCAAGTGCCAGCGCGAGCGACCCCGCGGTCGCGAACCCAACCAGGGCTCTGCGGCCGCCCCTCACTTGTCTCCCCGCGAAGGCGTCCACACCTCGAGCGGCGTGTAGCCCGCCTTTGCGGCGTGCGGGTGCCTGACCCAGCCCGCCTCGTGATCGGTGGCGACGGCGAAGCCGACCGCCTGACTCTGCGCAGCCTGGCTGAACGTGTTGGCGCCGCCGAACGGGCACGCCATGAACGTCGACCCGTCGGCCGGGATCATCGAGCTCACCCCCGTGTTGGGTCCCCAGCAGTTGCCCGAGCCATCACCGTCGTAGAACAGGTCGTAGCCGTTGAGATCGGTCCCGCCGGCGCCGAGGACGTTGTCCCTCACGGTGTTGCCGATCAGGGTCTGCAGATCGGTCTCCTTGAGCGTGAGCGCCTGGAGGCCGCCGATCCCCACGAGCCAGTTCCCGTAGACGTTGTTGTTCTCGATCGTGTTTCTGTGCCCGCCGTACAGCAGGATGCCGACACCGGTGGGATACGAGACGGAGCCCTTCACCTGGGTGTTGCCCAGCTTGAACGGCGCGCCCTTGTAGTAGTCGAAGTTGTTCCAGAACACGTCGTTGTTCGAGATCACGTTGTCTTCGGGCGGCGGGAACTTCTCGCCGTCCTCGCTGTTGGGCACGATCCCGGTGCCGTTGTTCCAGAACTGCGAGTGCGTGATCGTCACGTAGCGCATGTTGGTGCCGGACCAGCCGATCACGTTGCCGTACGCCTTCAGGCGCGTGGCGATCGAGCGCGTGGGCTTCGTCTGCTTCGGCGTCTGGCCGATGTAGAAGCCGGAGTCGTTGTTCCAGGCGCCCACGTCATCGGTCATCAGGCCGCCGAGCGAGTTGAACGCATAGAGGCCGTAGGTGCCGCCGAACTTGGCGAAGTCGTGGTCGAACTTGTAGCCCTTCACGTTCAGCGCGAAGAAGCCGTTGGCCTTGTAGTGCTGAGCCTGGAAGCCCGCGACGCGGACCTGGTCGGCGTCGTGAACGTAGAAGCCGTTCTGGGCCTTGGCGCCCTTGCTGCCCTTCAGCTCGACGATCACCTTGTTCGGGTGCTTCACGTCGCCGATGATGTGCAGGTAGCGCTTGGCGGCACGCGCAACCTCGACCTGACCCTTATAGGTGCCGTGGGCGACGCGGATCGTGTCGCCGGCCTTGGCTGCCTTCACCGCGGCCTGGATCGTCTTGTACTTCGCGTGCTTGCCGACCTTCAGCGTGTGGTGCGGGCCGGGCGGCGCCTTCTGCACACCTGGCGGGTTCTGGGCCGGCGGATAGGTGGCAGCCGACGCAGCTGCCGCGACGACCAGCGAGGCGGCACTTGCGTAGACGAGTACGCGCATAACGGGTTTCCCTCCGTTGTGGTTCATGGTTCGACCAGGTACCAGCCGGCCATCCCGGCGTCCTGGTGGCTGAACACGTGACAGTGGTAGAGCCAGCGGCCCGGGTTGTCCTCAGTCCAGCGCGCCGAGATCACCTCGTGCGGACCGAGCGTCGGATTATCCACGTGTGCGCCGGCATCGTTCAGCCAGCGGTGGCCGTGCACGTGGAAGGTGTGGAACATGCCGTCGCCCCCATAGGCGTGCAGGGCCACGTCCTGTCCCACCTTGGCGCGGATCGTCGGCGTGTTGCCGGCAAACGCGCGCCCGTTGAAGCATTGGAAGACCATCTCCGCGTGGGTGATCTGCGGCAGTAGCTGGTGCAGCACGAGCACCTGCTCGACGTCGGGCGCCTTGGCGCCCTTCTCGCGCACGATCACCGCTCCGAACAGGCCACGGGCCACGCTGATCGTGCCGTTCGGCCCGTGGTCGTGGTAGGGCCAGACGCCCGTCGAGCCGGGCACCGCCTCCCACGTGTAGGTGAACTCGTCGCCCGGCGCCACGAAGCCGCCCGCCCGCGTGAAGCTCGCCAGGTAGGAGCCGTCGTAGTCGGGCGTGTACTTCACGCCGTGCGGGTGCATCGTGTGCGCCTGGCCGAAGTGGTGGTCGCCGTTGCGGAAGTGCACGACCAGCGTGTCGCCCACCTCGGCCTCGAGGATCGGCCCCGGGATCGTGGGCGCGCCGATCGGCTCCGCGAAGCCGGCGCTGTACTGCTGGTAGGCCAGCGCCATGAACTTGCGCCGGCTCGGGATCGGCATGTTCATCCACTCGTCGCGCTTGGTCGGCACCGGGTCCCAGCGCAGCGGCCGCGCCTGGATCCAGTACTCGCGCCCCTGGCCGCCCGGCTGCGGCTGAGGCGTGGGGAACGTCATCGTGTCTACCGGGTCCTTGGGAATCGGCGCCGGCCGCTTCACCCGCCGCGCCGCGGCGTCAGCCTCCTTCACGTCGCTCGCCGTGGCGAACGGGAACGAGCGCTCGCCGAGGGCGCACAGCAGCGCAGCGGACGCGCCGCCGGACAGGAACTGTCGACGTTGGGTGGGTTGAAGCACGGAGTCGGGGTGGCCGCGCGAGCGCTCCCCATGAGTCGCTTAGCCCCGCGCGGGGTGCCGCGCATCGTACAGGCGGCGGTGACCGCAGGCGCATGAGCGCCTACGCGCCAAACTGGCGCGTGAGCCCGAAACAAGGATTGACGGGAGCGTGTTCTGGACACCTCAACTCCGGCGCTCGCTCCGTGACGCAGGTTTGCCCCTGCGTCCGGCGCAACGCGCCGGAGGTTCGCCGGCTCGGGCAGGGGCCTCGCGCCGGTGCGTCTCGACGGATTTTTCCATGCTGGTTACAGCGCGGAAACAAGCGTCCCGCTCAGGGGGTTACCACCTGAGGTGCGCACTCGACAGCTGGTCGAGGCGCGGCCGTCGAGCTTCGTACCGCTCGGCGGATGAAGGAAGGCTGCGGCTGTCGGACACTGCGGCTGGCGGATTTCTTCGAGCGCTCGGGCAAGGGGCACTGACATGAGGTGGAACGCATGACACGACCGGAGCAGACCCGCGCAGACGCGATGATGGTCACGCGCAGCGCGCAGACACGCCGCTTCGCAAGGCACGACGGATCAGCCTCGCTGCGCGCCGAGGATGTCGTGCGCGCGGCGCGGGTGAGCGTGGTCATGCCGACCCTGAACGAGGCGGCCAACCTGCCGCACGTGTTCGCGCGGCTGCCAGCCGGCTTGCACGAGGTCGTGCTCGTGGACGGCCGCTCGGAGGACGACACCGTGGCGGTGGCAAGGCAGCTGCGACCCGACGTCAGGGTGGTGCTCGAGCAGCGTCCCGGAAAGGGCATCGCCCTCGCAGCCGGCTTCGAAGCGGCGGAGGGCGACATCATCGTGATGCTCGATGCCGACGGGTCAACAGATCCCGCCGAGATTCCGCGCTACCTGAGTGCGCTGCTCGACGGCGCCGATTTCGCCAAGGGGTCGCGCTTCATGCCGGGCGGCACATCCGAGGACATCACGCCGGTCCGCCGCTTCGGCAATCGCGCGCTGAACGGCGCGGTCAACGCGCTGTACGGCACTCGCTACACGGACCTCTGCTACGGCTTCAACGCCTTCTGGCGCTACTGCTTGCCGGTGCTCTCGCTCGGCAACGACCACGGATTCGAGATCGAGACCGTGATCAACGTGCGCATTGCGCGTGCGGGCTTGCGTGTCGTCGAGGTTCCGAGCGTCGAGCGCGAGCGGATCTTCGGTGAAAGCAAGCTGAGCCCGGTGGGTGACGGCCTGCGCGTGCTGCGGATCATCGTTCGCGAGCGCGCCAGGCGCGCGGAGGCGGAGCTCGCCCTGGTCCGGGAGGGCTAGCCGTGGCGCTCGCCCGGGAACAGGCGCCCCTCGGCGTTCTTGATGTCACGCCCATCACCGCGGCGGTGGTGGTTTGCGCGTTCGACCTGCAGCGCTGGCCCCTGCTCGAGCGAGCGATCGAAGCAGCGTTCGGACAGAGCAGGCCGCCCGAGGAGGTGGTTGTCGTTGTGGACCACAACCTCGAGCTGCTCGACCGGGTGCGCAGCCGCTTCCCCCGTGCGCGCGTGGTGGCGAACGAGGCAGAGCGTGGCCTATCGCAGGCGCGCAACACAGGAGTGCGCCACAGCAGCGGCGACGTGGTGGTGTTTCTGGACGATGACGCCTACCCAGAGCCGGACTGGCTGGCGGAGCTGATGGCGGGCTATGACGACCCGGACGTAATCGGCGCCGGGGGTCTGGTCCTGCCGATCTGGGAGGCGGAGCGGCCTCACTGGCACCCCGAGGAGTTCGGCTGGGTGGTGGGCTGCAGCTATCGCGGGCTCCCGGAGGGCGTTGCGCCCGTGCGCAACCCGATCGGCGCGAACATGTCCTTCCGCCGATCCGTCCTGATAAAGACGGGTGACTTCGTCGAGGGCATCGGGCGCGTCGGCGCGAAGCCGCTGGGGTGTGAGGAGACCGAGCTCTCGATCCGCGCCAGCGCCGGGCACCGGGGCGGGGTGATCCTGCACGTGCCGACCGCGCGGGTGCGCCATCTCGTGCCGCCACGGCGTGCCACCTGGGCTTACTTCACGACCCGCTGCTGGTCAGAGGGCATCTCGAAGGCGACGGTTGCCCAGCGGCGCGGCGCCGACGCGGCGTTGGCGTCCGAGCGGAGCTACGTGACCCGTACACTCCCGCGCGGCGTCCTGCGTGGCCTGCGCGACGGGCTGCGCGGCGATCACGCGGGCCCGCTGCGGGCGGGCGCGATCGTCGTCGGGCTGGCGCTGACGGTGGCCGGCTACCTGCGCGGGAGGCTCGCCAGATGATCGAGGCCCTCGAAGCCCCCGCAGCCGTGCTGACGTTGGAGCTGAGCGAGCCACTCGAATCCCTCGAGCTCGGCGTGCCGGCTGTGGGGTCCGCCTACCGCTCCGCGCTCCTTCTCGCCCGCCGTGAGAGCGAGATCGTGGGGTTGCTGAGGGTGCGGCCGGGGCCCGGCGGCATGGTGTCTGCCGAGCTGCTGGAAGGGGCACTCGACAGGCAGCTGCCCGGCTGGAGGAACCGCCCGACCTGGCACGGCGTCTCCGGGCCGGAGGCAGTGGCCCCCCACGTCACCGTGGTGGTGCCGACCCGCTCCCGCCCGGCTGCGCTCGTGGGCGCGCTGGCGTCCATTCTCGACTGCGACTGGCCGTCGTTCGACGTCGTAGTGGTCGACAACGCGCGGGACGGGCAGACCGCAACGGCACTTCGGAGGCACTTCGGGGAACACCCGCAGCTGCGCTGTGTCCAAGAGCCGAGGCCCGGTGTGTCGGCCGCCCGCAATGCCGGAGTCTCGGTGGCCGCCGGCGAAATCGTGGCCTTTGTGGACGACGACGTGGTGGTGGACCGCGGCTGGATCACCGCCCTTGTCGACAACCTCGCTGATACCGGCGCGGCCTGCGCCACCGGCCTGGTTCTGCCGCTCGAGCTCGACACGCCGGCCCAGCTGACCGTCGAGCAGATCGGTGGCTCGGCGAAGTCCGCGGAGCCAAGGATCTTCGACCCCACCGACGGTGGGCTCCGCGAACGGCTGCCCTGGTACGCGGACGGGCGCATCGGGTCAGGCGCGAACGTCGCTCTCCACGCCGACGTGGCTCGCGCCCTCGGCGGCTTCGACGAGACGCTCGGTGCCGGCACGCCCACGCGGGGCGGCGAGGATCTGGATCTCTTCCTGCGCCTCCTGCGCGCGGGCCACCACGTGAGCTACGACCCACGAGCCGTCGTCTGGCAGCGCCATCCACGGCTTCCGGCCGGATTGCGCCGCCAGGCGTTCAGCCGCGGCATCGCGTTCGGCTCGGTCCTCGTCGGGTGGGCGGGCGGCCCGGAACAGCGGCTACCGCGTGGCTGGCGGCACGTGCTGCAGCGCCATGCTCCGGGAAACGGAAGCCGGCTGGCGGCGATTGGACAGGGTCTCCAGCTCGCCGGCCTGCTGGTGGCGCCTGCGGCCTATCGGGAGAGCGTCGCCGCGCAGGCGCGCCTACCGGCCCCGCGCGCGCAGCCGAAGGTGGTCCTCGAGCCGCCCACCCGGCCGGCCGGGGATGCCCCGCGCCCAGAGCCCGCTCCGCAGCGAGCGGTGCCCGTCTGGATCGACGTCGCGCTCATCGGCCTGCTCGCCGCCGCGGCTGCGGTAACGCTTGTGCCCGCGCCCGTCCCGGTTCGGCTGGTCGTCCTGCTCGCCGCGGCATGCCTCGTGCCGGGCGGGGCGCTCGTCCGCTACATCGGGGTCGACCCGGGGGTGGCGGGCATCGCGATGGCCGCGAGCCTGGGCCTGGCCTTCGAGACCGCCGCCAGCCTCGCGCTCGTCTGGACTGGCTGGTGGCACCCGGAGGTGCTCGCGGTCGGCGTCGCCGCGGCCTCGGCGCTGCTCATCGTCATCGACCGGAGCCGGCGTCGCCTGGCCCCGCCGAGGTTCTCCTGATGGCCACCGTGGCTGGACCGGTTGGCGCCCGCGCCCCGCGCCGCGCCCGGCGCCTGAGCCTCGAGCTCGGCCGCATCGCCGAACGTCTCGCGCTGCTGTTGCCCCTGGCCGCCGGGATGGCGGCGTGGGCCGTGTCGCTCTCCCACATCGAGATCGACTCCCTGGGCGAGTACGGGCTGCCGCCGGCGCTCCCCCCGCTCTGGTACGCCGGCGCTGCGATTCTCCTAGTGGGCACGGCGCTGCCGATCGCCCTGGGCGCCAGGGGCCGCGCTACGACGCTGTACCTCATAGCGATCGTGGTGGTGCTGTTCGCCACGGTGCCGGCGATCTCGGCTGAGCCGCACTACGCCTGGGTCTACAAGCACATCGGGGTGACCCGCTTCCTGGAGGCCAACCACACGGCGGACCCGACGGTGGACATCTACAACCGCTGGCCCGGGTTCTTCGCACTCACCGCGGTCTTCTCCCAGCTCACGGGCGCGTCGAACCCGGTGACCTACGCAGGCTGGGCGGAGCTCTTCTTCACGCTGCTCGACGTCTTCCTGGTGCGAGCGGCGGTGCGCGCCGTGTCCGGGAACCGGGAGGTGGCGGACCTCGCCGCCCTGCTGTTTGCCGTCGGCAACTGGGTGGGCCAGGACTACTTCTCGCCGCAGGCGCTCGACTACGTCCTCGCGCTGGCCACCGTGACGCTCGTGCTCGCGCTGCGCGGCGGCGGCCCCGCTGCCGGGCGGCGTGCGTCTGGCCTGTTACGGCGCCTGTTCCGCGGTCCCCCCGAGCAGCTGCCGCTCGAGCGGGTCGAGGCGCCGCGCTCGCGCGTCGCGCTGGTGCTGGCCGTGCTGGCGTTGGATGCCGCGAGCATTCCGATCCACCAGCTCACGCCCTACGTGCTCCTGCTGCAGGTCGCGGCGCTGGCGCTGCTGGGTCTGTTCCGGCCGCGCTGGATCGTCCTCCCGATGGCGGCGATGACCGTGGCTTACCTGGTACCGAACCTCGGCTACGTCGAGCACAACTTCGGCATCTTCAGCAGCTTCGACCCGTTCGGGAACGCCCAGCGCCAGACCCAGTACATCGCCGATCCGCTGCCCGGCAAGTTGTTCAACCAGCGAGCTGGCGAGCTGCTTAGCCTGACCGTGTGGGTCGGCGCGCTGCTGGCCACCGTCCGCCTGACCCGGCAAGGGCTCGGCCGGCGGGCGATGCCGCTCATCGTGCTGTCGCTGACCCCGTTCGCGGTCCTGTTCGGTCAGAGCTACGGCGGCGAGGCCGTACTGCGCGTCATGCTGTTCTCACTGCCCTGGTGCGCGGGCCTGATCGCCTGGGGCGTCGCCACGATCGAGCGCCCGCTGCGACGCGCAACGGTCGCGCTGGCCGTCTGCGGGGGCTGTCTCGCGCTCTTCATACCCGCCTTCTTCGGCCAGGAGGAGCTCAACCGGATGCCGTCGACGGAGGTGCGTGCAAGCGAGTACTTCAACGCGCACGCCCGAGCGGGATCCGTGCTGCTGTTCTCGGCGCCGGACTTTCCGGGTCGCTTCGGCTCGCGCTATCCACTCATCCGCGGACCCAAGAACGCCGATGACCCGACACTCTTGAATGGGCCTAAGTTCCGGGGCAGGCCGCTCGGATCGCGCGACGTGCCGGCGGTGACCGCGCTGGTGGAGCACTACTCGCAGCACGGCTACGTGCTGTTCTCGACCACGCAGACGGAGTACGCCCACGTCTTCCAGCTGACGCCGGACGGCGCGCTCGAAAGCTGCGAGAGGGCAATCGCGAGCTCACCGCGCTTCCGGCTCTGGTACCGAAACCGGGACACCCGTATCTACGAGCTCGTGGGAGGTGCTCAAAGTGGATAGACCGGCCGCCGTGGCGGCGCTGGAGCTCGAGCAGGAGATTCGCGACCTGAGCTTCGGCAACGCCGCCGACGGGGCTCCGTACCCCGAGGCGCTGCTGCTCCTGCGCCTGCATGGCGAGCCGCTGGCGACCGTCATCGTGGAGCTCGACGAGGTTGGTGGGATAGCAGCCGGGCGGCTCGAGCAGGAGGTCCGCCCGTTCCGCGAGCCGCGCGAGCGTACTCGGCGGCTCGTGGACGAGGGCCGGACGCCGTTCGTCTCGGTGATCGTGCCGACAGCCGGGCGGCCCGAGCGCATCGCCCCATGCGTCGGCGCGCTCCAGCGGCTCCGCTATCCGAGCTTCGAGATCGTGATTGTGGACAACGCGCCCGACCGTCCCGGCACCCGGACCGCCGTGGAGGCGATCGCGGCCGAGGACGCGCGGGTGCGTTACGTGGCCGAGCCCGCACCCGGCAGCTCGGTGGCGCGCAACCGCGGCATCCGCGTGGCGAGGGCGGACCTCTTGGCATTTACCGACGACGACGTGACGGTTGATCCGGAATGGCTGTCGTGGCTCGTCGAGCCGTTCCTGCGCGACCCGCAGGTCGGCGTGGTCACCGGTCTCGTCATGCCCGCGCACATGGACACGCCCGAGCAGCGCTGGTTCGAGGAGTACAGCGGCTTCGGGAAGGGCTTGACGCCGCGCGTCTACGACCTGGGGGAGCACAGCGCGCCCGAGCAGCTCTTGTATCCGTACTGGGGCGCGGCGTTCGGCTCCGGGAACAGCATGGCCTTCCGGCGTGGCTTGATCGAGGCGCTCGCGGGCTTCGATCCGGCGCTCGGCGCGGGCAGCCCGGCGCGCGCCGGGGCGGACATCGACTCGTTCACCCGCGCGATCCTGGCCGGTAGCCGGCTGGCCTACGAGCCGCGCTCGGTCTGCTGGCACGACCACCGCGCTGAGGGCGCCGCCTTGCGCCGACAGACGTTCAGTTACGGCGCGGGCTTCACGGCGATCCTCACCAAGTGGCTGCTGCGCGAGCCGCGCCTCGCGCTGCGCATCGCCCGCCGGGTCGGTCAAGCGACCGCCGGCCGCCTGCGGGGAGGCTCGGGCGGCTCCTCGCGCGAACTGAGCCGCTTGCGCAACCAGCTGGAGATGAGCCAGTCGAAGGGCACCCTAAGGGTGCAGCTGGGTGGCTACGCCGTGGGGCCCGCGCTCTACCTACGGAGCGTGCTGTGGGCGCGACGGAGAAGGCTCCACATGGTGCTGGGAGGTCCGAGATGAGCGACACGCTGCGCGTTCTCCTGATGACCTCCACCGACCGCGGAAAAAACGCCCGCGCAGGCCTTACCAGGCTCGCGGCGAGCCTCGAACTGCAGGGCATCGAGGGGGACCACGTGGTGGTATCGCGCGGCGACGGCGTGGCCGAGCTACCGGTGTGCGGCTGCTTGCGGACCCACGTCGTCGACGTCCCTTACGAGACCACGCTCGCCCGGGCGCGCAACGTCGCCCTGGACTACGCGCAGTCCCACGGCCTGCTCGCCCGCGCCGAGGTGGTGGGGTTCCCGGATGACGACTGCGAGTATCCGGACGGCCTCCTTTACGGCGTGGCGGAGCTACTGAGCTCCGGTGAGGCGCTTGTGTCCGTGCCATATGCGCCGGGGGAGCGCCTCGTGAACCGCCGGCGCTTCCCCGAGGGCGACCGGCCGTTCACCCCCAAGCTGGTCATGCAGGCCGGTTCGGGCGCGGCCAGCTTCCTCACGGGCGCTGCGGTGCGCGCGATCGGCGGCTTCGACGAGCGCTACGGCCTCGGCGCCCGCTTCGGCGCCTCGGAAGACACCGACTACATCCTGCGAGCGGTGGCCCTCGGCCTTCCCTGCCGCTACCGGGGTAGCGGGCTCTGGGTGAGGCATCCATACAAGCCGCACCGCCCTGCCGAGTACTACCTCGGCAACGTTGCCGTGCTCGCAAAGCACGCCGTGCGCGGCGGGACCTACCACCTGCTGCTGCGGCGGCTGGCGCTCGGGGCGGTGCTCACCGCGCGCCGCCGGATCGCGGTGCGCGAGTACCTCGAAGCCTTGCGCGCCGGCGCCGGCATGCTGCTCGGATCGAACGAGGCGGGGACGATACGGCTGCACACGGTTGCTGCTCCCTCGATGGAATGGCGGGAGGCCGGCAGTTGAGCGAGCCGTGCCGCTTTCTGCTCATCACCGCCACCGACGCGAGCGCCCACTCACGTATGAGCCTCGCCAACCTGGTGGCGAGCGTCGAGCGCCAGGCCGTGCGCGGCGACCACATCGTCGTGCTCCGAGGCGAGTTCAGCGGCGAGCTCCCGCCGCCCCGCTCGCTGGCCGCGCACACCGTGCACGTGGCGCTCGATACGCCGCTCAGCCATGCGCGCAACCTCGCCCTCGGCTACGCGCGCCGGCACGGGCTGCTCGACCTGGCGGGAGCCGTGAGCTTTCCGGATGACGACTGCGGCTATCCGGACGGCTTGCTCGAGCGGGTGGGCGAGCTTGTACGGGGCGGCGAGTCGATCGTGTGCGTGCCGTACGGGCCGACGCCCCGCGAGCTCGACCGCAGGCGCTTCCCGGCTGCCGACCTGCCGCTCACGCCGGCGCTCGTGATGAGGGCGGCGTCGTCCAACAACAGCTTCTTCGCCGCATCCGCGGTGCGAGCGACGGGCGACTTCGACGAGCGCTACGGCCTCGGTGCGCGCTTCGGCGCCTCCGAGGACGCCGACTACATCCTGCGCATGCTGTCCGCCGGCTTCGGCGGCTGTTACCGCGGCGGGGACCTGGCGGTCCAGCATCCCTACAAGCCGCATCGGCCGACGCAGTACTACCTGGGCAACGTGGCGGTGCTGGCGAAGCATGCCGCGCGCGGCGGCACCGCCTATCTGCTGCTGCGCCGGCTGGCCTACGGGTTGCGTTTGACCGCCGCCCGCCGAATCGCGCCGCGCCAGTACGGCATGGCCCTGCTGACCGCGGCCGGCCTCGTCACTGGTAGATCCGCACGTAGTCCACGTACATCCGCACCGGAGCGGTGAGTTGGCGGTTCTGAATCGCGTCGAGCTGGATGCAGAGGTGGTGCGCCACGTGGGGGATCGCCTTCGGGTCGGTCACAGTCCAGACAAGCACGCCGTCGCGGTAGATCCTGATCGCGCTCGGGCTCCAGTCCATGGCCATGTCGTGCCACTGGGAGCCATCGGCGGGGTGCAGGAACGAGCTCTGGTGGTTCGTGGTCCCGAAGTGGACGAAGGAGCCGAACGGCTGGCGGGACGGGTGCGCCCCGGTCTCATAGATGTCGTTCTCCCCGTCCTCCGGCCAGCGATTGGACTGCGGCCAGGTGAGCACGACCCCCGACATCGAGCTGGTGGGGTCGGGGTCGGTCCTGACCCTGAACTCGTACAGGCCGTAGGTCTGGTTGAGCCGGTTCGACATGCCGCCGGACACGATCTTGCCGTCCTCCATCTGCGCGCTGATCACCAGCTGCCCGTTGCCGTCGAGCGAGATTGCGCTGGGTCTGCGCAGGCCGTGCCCGGTGTTGCCGGGGCTGTTGTACTCGCTCCAAGCGGTGGCGTCGACGACGTTGCCGTCGAAGTCGTCCTCGAAGACGAGCCTGCGGCCATTCGGATTTGGGGGCGGCGGCGCGGCCTGCGGGAGGATCGTGGAAGCCACCGCGATCGTGCTCGTGCGGCCGGGCCGGCCGGCCCGGATCGTGAACGTGTGGAGACCGGGAGCGAGCCTCGGATAGGACAGGGGGCTCTTGCAGGGCGTGAAGGTCCCGCCGTCGAGGCTGCAGGAGAGCCTGCGGCTCGTGGCGGCGAAGCGCAGCACCGCGGTGGTGCTAGTGCTCTGCGGCGCAGGTGCGGACAGCAGGACGAGCGTGGGTGCGGAGCGCAAGCTCGGGGCTCCGAGCGCGAAGCGCGTGTGCGCCAGAACCTTCCGCTTGCCCGCGCGCCGCACGGTCAGCTGGTGCCAGTGCGGCGTCACGTTCGGCGCGACCTGCCTGCCGCGGGGCAGGGGGAACGTCAACGAGTGCCGGCCGGTGCGCCGGATGCGGCGGCCGTCGAGGTAGAAGTCGAGGCGGCCGCGGGGCACGTGCTTTGCGAGAGCGACGCTCACCCGCCCGGCCGGCGCCGGCCGGACGGTGAGGTAGGGCGTGCTCGAGCCAAAGGCCGAGTCGCCGCCCACGAGAGCCAGGCAGGCGGCCACGCCCACGATCAGGCGCGGTGCCGTCCAAGCTCGGGGTCTGGGCTGCCCGTCCGGTGCCCCCATCGCGGACAGACGATAGAGCCGGCCGCGAAAGCTGCAGCGGATTGGACGGATGTTCGAGTGCGAGGGGATCGCCGTGTCTAGCCTCGTCGCAACCCCGCCCGCCATCCGGCGCCGGATCGGCTCACTGGCGCAGGATCCGCTGCTCCGCAGCGCCTACAGCCTGATGCTCAACGTGGTGCTCACGTCGGCGCTGGGAGTGCTGTTCTGGATCATCGCGGCGCGCATGTACCCGAGCGCCGTCGTGGGGCGCGACAGCGCGCTCGTGTCCGCGATGGTCACCGTCTACACGCTTTGCTCCCTGAACCTCAGCTCGGCGGTGCTGCGCTTCCTGCCGGTGGTACGGCTCGACCCGAAGCGCACGGTACTGATCGCCTACGCGCTCACTTCGCTGGTGACCGCGCTGGGCGCCGTGGTGTTCACGCTGGTGGCCCCTGCGGTGGCGCACGAATTCGACTTCCTCCACCAGCAGCCGGCGCTGGCAGCGCTCTACGTGGCCGCCGCCGCCGTGTGGGGCATCTTCACCCTCCAGGACGCTGTGCTCACGGCGATGCGCAAGGCTCCCTGGGTGCCGGCGGAGAACGGCCTCTTCGGCGTGCTGAAGATCATCGCGTTGCCGCTGCTGCTCATCGCGCACGTCTCGCACGCCGTCTTCATCGCCTGGATGATCCCGATGGTCCTGCTGGTAGTGCCCATCAACTACCTCATCTTCTGGCGCGTGATGCCGAGCCGGACCATCCGCCCGGACGAGCGCTCGCCGATCGAGCGCTTCGGCAGGCGCGGGCTCGCCAGGTTCATGGCGCACGACTACCTGGGCACGATCTTCTTCCAGGCCGCCAGCACGGCACTGCCTATCGTGGTGGTGGCCCTCCTCGGCAGCAGCAGCGGCGCCTACTTCTACATGCCGTTCACCGTGGTCAGCGCCTTTGACCTGATGTTCCTCAACGTCAGCTCGTCGCTCACGGTCGAGGCGTCGGTGGCGGAGGCCCGTCTGCCTCTGCTGGTCAGGACGGTCTTCAGGCGCTTCCGCTGGCTGCTGCTCGCGGGCGTGACGCTGTTCGCGGCCGGCGCGAGCGTGCTTCTGCTCCCGTTCGGCTCCGAGTACGCCCGTCAGGGGGCGCCGGTGCTGCGACTGCTGGCGATCGCCAGCCTGGCGCGAGCGGTGGTGGCTCTCTACAGCTCGATCTGCCGCGTGGAGGGCCATGCGGCGCGGATAGCGCTCATGCAGGGCGGCACCCTGGTCCTGATCCTCACCGCCACGGCGCTGCTCAGCCGTGTGGCTGGGCTTACCGGGGTGGGTCTCGCCTGGCTGATCGCCAACGCGGCGGTGGCGTGCACGGCGGCTCCCAAGGTGATCGGAATGCTGCGTACCGGCAAGGCGATGGAGGAGGCAGCCTCATGAGAGGACAGATGTACCTGCGCGAGATGACCCGCCGCACGCTCAACCGCCTGCGTGGCCGCCTACACCGAGGCGACAGCGTCGCGTGTCCGTGTTGCGGCGAGTCCTTCTCGGTCTTCGCCCGGCAGAAGGAGGCCAACCGGGAGTGCTGGATGTGCTCGTCGCTCGAGCGCCACCGGCTGCTCTGGCTCTACCTGCAGGAGCACCCCGAGATGATCAGGCCCGGGCTGCGCGTCCTCCACGTCGCGCCGGAGCCGGCGCTGCAGCGGCGCTTCGAGCGGCTCCCGGACGTTCGCTACGTCGCCGGCGATGTGGACCAGCGCTTCGGGCCCGTGAGAGTGGACGTCACCGGCATCGAATTCCCCGACGACTCGTTCGACGTCGTGCTCTGCAACCACGTGCTCGAGCACGTGCCGGACGACCGTCGCGCGCTGCGCGAGCTGAGGCGCGTGCTCGCGCCCGGGGGATGGGCGTCCCTGTGCGTGCCGGTGTTGAATGCGCCGCCGGTCACTGACGAGGATCCGGAGATCACGGACCCGAGGGAGCGCGAGCGGCGCTTTGGCCAGCACGACCACGTACGCCGCTACGGGCAGGACTACGTCGACCGGCTCTCGGACGCCGGCTTCGAGCCGGAGGTCGTGCAGATGGAATCGATGCTGTCGCCGGATCAGCTCGGGCGAATGCGGCTCGCCGCCTTCGGCGTGGTGGAGCCGCTCTTCATTGGGCGCTAGCCTCGCATCCCATCGCTGCGACTGCCTCGGATGCGAACTTGAAGCGCTGCCCTGGCTTCAGCCCCGGAGCATCGATCACCTCGACCTCCACGAGCTCGCCGCTGATGGAGATCACGCGGTATGTCGCCTCTGATCCGAGCTTATGCAGGGTCCTTATCTGTCCCGGCTCGGCCGGGATGTGGCTCTCCTCCATCGTGGTCAGGGAATCGTAAGGGGTCGAGTCAGCCCAGAACCAGCTCCGCCGCCGTCCGCACCGTGGCCACGTCGCCCGCCACCAGCAGCGTCGTGACAATCGACTCGCGCCACTTGTCGAGGTCGGCGCGGATCTTGTCGTGCGGGCCGACCAGGGACAGCTCCTCGATCAGCGAGGCGGGGATCGCGGCGGCCGCCTCGTCCTTCTTGCCGCCCAGGTAGAGCTCCTGGACGCGCCCGATCATCTCGCCGTGGCCCATGCGGATGGCCACGTTGGCGTGGAAGTTGCGGCCCTTCGCGCCCATGCCGCCGAAGTAGAGGGCGTAGAACGGGCGCAGGGCGTCGATGGCGCCCGGCACGTCGTCGGTGACGATGAACGGCACGGTGGCCGCCACCTCGAAGTCGTCCCAGGAGCGGCGGGCGCCGGGCCGCGCGAAGCCCTCCTCGAGCGACTCCTTGAACATCCCTCGTGGGTGGGGGAGAAGAGCATCGCCAGCCAGCCGTCGCAGAGCTCGGCGCAGAGCGCGATGTTCTTCGGACCCTCGGCGCCGAGGAAGATCGGGATCTCCTCGCGCAGCGGGTGGATCGACGCCTTCAGCGGCTTGCCCAGGCCGGTGCCGTCCGGGAGCGGCAGCGGATAGTGCTCGCCGTCGTTCGTCACCGGCCCCTTGCGAGCCCAGATGTCGCGCAGGATGCCGATGTACTCGCGCGTGCGGGCGAGCGGCTTGGCGAACGGCATCCCGTACCAGCCCTCCACCACCTGGGGCCCCGACACGCCGAGCCCGAGGATGAAGCGGCCGCCGGAGAGGTGGTCCATCGTCATCGCGGCCATCGCGGTGGCGGCCGGCTGCCTGGCCGACATCTGCACGATCGCGGTGCCGAGCCTCATGCGCTCGGTGGAGGCGCCCCACCACGCCAGCGGGGTCAAACAGTCGGACCCGTACGCCTCGGCCGTCCAGATCGAATCGAGCCCGAGCCGCTCGGCCTCGGCGATCGACTCGGTGACCCCGGGCGGCGGCCCGCCTGCCCAGTAGCCGGTGTTGAGGCCAAGCTTCAGCTCGCGCGCCAAGGCGCGCAGACTACATGGCGTTCAGCGTTCGCTGAACGGGACTGCGGAATTGCGGACTGCGGACTGCGGAGATGTCGTTTCCGCAGTCCGCCGTCCGCCGTCCGCAGTCCTAATCAGTACGCGCGGCCGCGGGTACTACCCGTCCCGGCTGAACTGCCAGGTGGCCAGGCCGACCATCAGGGCGCCGAGCAGCGCCACGATCGCGGCCTCGAAGACTCCGGGCAGGTGCCAGCCCCACCAGGTCACGCCAGGGGCGAGGGTGTCGCGGGCGACCTGGCTGATGTTCAGGTGCGCGAACACCGCGCGCCTGATCGGGTCCACCGCGTAGGTGATCGGATCCAGGCGATTGAGGATCGTCAGCCAGGCGGGCAGTCCGGTGACCGGGAAGAGGGCGGCCGAGATGAAGAACATCGGCATGATCAGCATCTGGGTGACCGCCATGAACGACTGCATCTGCTTGATGCGCACGGCCAGCATCACGCCGAACGCCGTCAGGGCGAACGCCAGCAGGCAGCTGCAGGATGAGCACCTCGAGCACGAGCGCCGGCGTGTAGGGCACGCCCACCAGGCCGGCCAGGCAGATCACGAGCACGCCCTGGAAGCCGGCGACGGTGGCGCCGCCCAGACACTTGCCGAGCACTATCGAGCCGCGCCGCACCGGCGCCACCAGCATCTCGCGCAGGAAGCCGAACTCGCGGTCCCAGACGATCGAGGCCGCGGAGAAGATCGCGGTGAAGAGCACCGCCATCGCCAGCGCGCCCGGGTAGACGAACGTGCGCAGGTTCACGCCGTGGGTGCCCGCCGACGCGATCCGCGAGAGGCCGGTGCCCAGCACGAAGAGGAACAGCACCGGCTGGACGAGCGCGGAGAAGATGCGCGGCTTGTCGGCGATGAAGCGCAGCAGCTCGCGCTGCCAGACGATCTTCACCGCGCGCAGGTCGCTGCGCACGCCGCGCGCCGGGACGCTGACGCGGGCGACGGAGGTGCTCGGCGCGGTCAGCGCAGATTCGCTCATCGGCCACCTCCCGCCATGCGCGCGTGGAAGGCGCGGTTGTGGTCGGCCGCGGTGGCCTCGGCGTCGCGGATCGTGCTGCCGGTGTAGGACATGAAGACGTCGTCGAGCGACGGGCGCGCCACGCTCACCGAGCGGATGGCGATGCCGAGCTCGGCGAACAGGCGCGGCACGAACGCCTCACCCTCGGACACGCTGAACGTGACCTCGCCCTCGGCGATCACTGCCTCGAGGCCGAAGCGCTCGCGCAGCGCGGCGATGGCCGCCTCGTCGTCCTCGGTGGTGATCTGCACCCTGTCCTTGCCCACTCGTGCCTTCAGCGCCTCGGGAGTGTCGAGGGCGACGATGCGCCCCTGATCCATGATGGCAATCCGGTCGCAGTTCTCGGCCTCGTCCATGTAGTGGGTGGTCATGAAGATCGTGATGTCCTCCTGGCGCATGAGCTCGTGGATGTAGGTCCAGATCGAGCTGCGCGTCTGAGGATCGAGCCCGACGGTGGGCTCGTCCAGGAACAGCACCTTGGGAGAGTGCAGCAGGCCGCGGGCGATCTCGAGCCGGCGCTTCATGCCGCCCGAGTAGGTGTTCACGAGGCTGCCCCGGCGGTCCCAGAGGCCGACCATCGACATCACCTGCTCCATGCGCTCGTTCGCCACGGCGCGCGGCACGCCGTAGAGCTCTGCGTGAAAGCGCAGGTTCTGCTCGGCGCTCAGGTAGCCGTCGAGCGTGGTGTCCTGGAACACAAGGCCGATGTTGCGGCGCACGTCGTAGCGCTCCCGCCGCACGTCGTGGCCCGCGACGCGCCCCTCGCCCCCGGTGGGGCTCACGAGCGTGCAGAGCATCCCGATCGTGGTCGACTTGCCGGCGCCGTTCGGCCCCAGGAAGCCGAAGATCTCGCCCGGCGCGACCTCGAAGTCGATCCCGCGGACCGCCTCGATCTCGTCGTAGCTCTTTGCGAGGCCTCGCACCCAGATGGCGGGCTCCCGGCCCGCCGCGATTGCGGCGGGCCGGCCGGCTGCGTCGCCCGTCGTCTGCGTCACTCGGCCTCCTCCGCGGGCGCGTCCTCGGCCAGGATGCCGTACAGCCGCCGGCGCGTCTCCGCCAGCACGGTCGTGGCCTCGGCCACCTGACGCTCGCTTCCCGCTCTGATCACCTGAGTGAAGGCTAGGGCCACCTCGCGCATTACATTGGCCGCCTTGGCGCGGTCGCTGCCGAAGTCGCCCGACATCTCCTCCCAGGGCGGCGCCTCGTCGCCGCGCTCGGCCACATACGTGCGGCCGGCGTCGGTGAGCTCGTAGAGCTTGCGCCCGTCCTGGTCGACCGCCCGCACGAGCCCCTCGTCCTCGAGCTGCTGCAGCGCGGGGTAGACCGAGCCGGGGCTTGGGCGCCAGACGCCCTCGCTCCGGTCCTCGAGCTCCTGCATGATCTGGTAGCCGTTGCGCGGCTCCTCGGCCAGCAGAAGCAGGGCCGCCGTGCGCACGTCGCCGCGGCGGGCCTTGGGACCGCGCCCGAACCCGCCGCCGGGACCGAACGGGGGGCCACCGCCGCCGAACCACATTCCGAAGCCGTGGCGATCGCGGTGACGCCCGCGGCCTCGTTCGCCCTCGCCGCGGCCGCCCCGGGCGGCCATCGCCGTGAGCACTGCCGCCCCGAGCGCGTGCTTCGCATGACGCTTGGCGTGTCGCTTCGACTGCGGCATTCCTTCTATCGCATACCCATGCATTAGATCCTCCTTTGGTATGTCGTCGATGCATAACGATATATCGTGATGCATCGCGTGTCAACTGCCAAGCACGGAGCACCGAGCACCGAGGCTTCGGCGGTCGACCTACCTAAGGGATGCGATGAAGCTCGCGCTGTAGCGCGACGACGCGCCGCGCCAGCTCGAACTGACGGGCGCGTTCGCCGCGCTGTCCTTCACGCACCGTCGCGAGTACGTCACCTGGATCGCCGAGGCGAGGCAGTCGGAGACGCGCGACCGTCGTGCGGCGAAGACTGTCGAGCTGGTGCTGGCCGGTGTGAAGCATCCCTGACCGAGGGACCTGCCGCCCGCGCTCCATCACTGGAACGCGGGCGTCGGATGGTCCGGTGCCTCCCCCAGTGGAGCCCTATCTGTCAGCACGCGTGCTGTCACACACTCTCCCCAGCGAGTCCGAGGGCGACAGTATTCGGTGCGGATGCGCTGCGCATCGCACCGCTGCGGTATCTGCTTTTGCCGCAAAGTCGTGCCTGGGCGGGGCCGGTCGCCGCTACGATCCGGACAGTGACCGCGCCCCCCGTGCAGCAGGACTCCGCCGAGCGAGATCTGCTGCGGACGATCGCAGCGGGGACCGCCAACGTCGTCGGCAAAGCGTTCTTCCGCTCGCTCGTGCGCCACGTTGCGGACGCCCTCGACGCCGACCTCGCCTTCGCCGCTGAGCTCATCGACCTCGACGCCGAGCGCGCCACGATCCTCGCCTCCTGGTCGAGCGGCGACATCCCGCTGGTCGAGGGCCACGAGTTCGGGCTGTCCGACTCTCCCTGCGAGCGGCTCCGGGAGAGCGACGTGGTGGCGCTGCCTGAGGGCGCCGTGAGGCAGTACCCGCGCGACCAGCTCGTGGCCGAGCACGGCCTCGACAGCTACCTGGCGATCCTCATGCGCGGCTCGGACGGCGTGCCGCTCGGCTACATCGGCGTGCTTTCGCGCCGGCGGCTCGAGGCGAGCCAGGAGGAGGTGGCCACGCTGCGCATCTTCGGCTCGCGCGCGGCAGCCGAGATCGAGCGCGGGCGCCACGAGATCGCGCTCCGCGAGCGCGAGGCCGAGGTCACCTCCTCACGCGCGCGCGTCGTGCATGCCGCCGACGAAGAACGGCGCCGGATCGAGCGCAACCTGCACGACGGGGCGCAGCAGCGCCTGCTCGCACTCACCCACCTGCTGGGGCTCGCGCAGCGCAAGCTCGACGGCTCCCCGGAGGACGCCGCGGCGCTGATCAGCCAGGCGCACGTGGAGGCCACGGCGGCGTTCAAGGAGGTGCAGGAGCTGGCCCGCGGCCTGCACCCTGCGGGGCTCACGCAGCAGGGCCTGCGCGGCCCGGTCGAGGCGCTCGCCGCCACGCTGCCGGTGCCGGTGGCGATCGACAGCCTGCCCGAGCGGCGGCTGCCGGAGGTGCTCGAGGTCACCGTCTACTACTTCGTCTCCGAGGCGGCCACCAACGCCGCCAAGCACGCGCAGGCGTCCCAGGTCCGCGTGCGGGTGGAGCTCCACGGCCGCACGCTCGAGCTGGAGGTGGCCGACGACGGCGTCGGCGGCGCCTCGAGCGAGTCAGGCTCCGGGCTGCGCGGCCTCACCGACCGCGTCGAGGCGCTCGGCGGCGAGCTCACGCTCGACAGCCCGCCCGGGGGCGGCACCCGCATCGCCGCCTCGATTCCGCTCGCCCCCTGGCGCGACGCCCGCGAGCCGTTCCTCGAATTCGGCCACGAGGACGATGACGGCGCCGGCGAGCAGCTGATCCGGCTCGTGCTCGACGGCAGGAAGACCTGCGCGATCTCCCTAGCCCGCGAGTGGGACCTCGAGGGCGGCCCGCCGCGCATCGGCCAGCGCCTCCCGGTGATGGACCACGACGACCGCCGCTGGGCGGTGGTCGAGGTGGTGAAGATCCTGGTGGTCCCGTTCGGCCAGATCACCGCCGAGGTGGTGGATCCGGACACCGTGGGCATCTCCTCCATCGAGGAGTGGCGGGCCGACCAGCGCAGCTTCTACGACGGCTGCAGGGACGAGACGGCAGTGCTCCTCGGCGAGCCCGGATGGCGGCTCACCGACGAGGAGCCGATGGTGATCGTCTGGTTCCGCGTCGTCGCGGGCGAGCCCGCCCAGCCGGCTTAGCCCTCTCAGTTCCCGCGCAAAGCCAGCGCAATCGGCGCTGAAGCTCGTGCATTCCCCTGGTGCGCCTTGAACGAGGGGTTCGCGGCCGGGAAACACGCCAAGTCCACGACACCACGGCGGCGCGCGGGCAGGGGCCTGTGCGCTTCGCCAGGAGCTGGAGGACTGAACGACCATGGGGATCAGGGCAGGTGCCGCAGTTGCGGCGATGGCACTGATAGGGGCAAGCTCGGCGGCCTTCGGGGCCGTCCACGGGACGCGCTCGACCGAGGTCATCGCAGCGAACGCGAACGGGCCGAGCCGCAGCGGGACGTTCTCCCAGGACGGGCGCCGGGCGCAGTACTACGCCTTCACCAGCCTGGCCTCGAACCTCGTGCCGAACGACGACAACGGGCGCCAGGACGTGTTCGTCCTGCGCCGCGGCGCGTCGCCCGGCGCGCTCGGCGGCGCGCTCGAGCGGGTGAGCGTGAGCAGCGGCGGCGTGGAGTCCAACGGCGACAGCAGCAGCCCGTCGCTCGACGGTGACACGCGCCACGCGCCGCACTGCGTGGCGTTCGTCTCCACCGCCACCAACCTCACGTCGGGCACGCCCACGGCGGCCCCCCGGATCTACCTGCGCAACCTGCGCACCCGGCGCACGGAGCTCGTGAGCGCGGGCCAGTCGGGCGCCAGCGATCCGGTGGTGGACGGCGCCTGCGAGTTCGTGACCTACGACGTGGCGGGCACCGTCTTCCTGCGCGACCTGCAGGCCGACCGGAGCTACAAGGTCGGCTCGGGCGTCCAGCCGGACCAGCAGACCGACGGCAAGGGCGTGGCGTACGTGCGCGCCGGCCAGGTCTGGTACCGCGGCTACCAGAAGGTCTACAACCACGGCCACCCGAAGCTCGTGCTGCGCGGCGAGCGGCTCGTGAGCGAGGGCGCCCACGGCCCGGGCAACGGCAGCAGCCTGCACCCGTCCGTGAGCGACAACGGCGACTACGTGGCCTTCGAGTCGACGGCCACCAACCTCTGCACCGACGTCTGCCGCGGCATCTCGAGTGACGAGAACGGCCCGGTGAGCGACGTCTTCCGGCGCACGATGAGGCACGGCGCGCCGACTCACGACCGCATGGAGATGGCGAGCTTCTCGATGGGCGTGCACGCACAGGGCAACGGGCCGAGCAACGACCCGACGATCTCGAGCAGCGGCCAGTTCATCGCGTTCGACTCGGCCGCCACGAACCTGCGGCCCTCGGACTCGATCCGCGACGTCGACCCGAACGGCTCGGTCCGGGACATCTACCTCTGGTACGGGCCGGCCAGGAAACGCGGCGCGGGCAACGTGTCCCGCGAGTCGCGCCCCGGGCCGAAGGGCTCGTTCAACGGGCCGAGCATGGACCCGGCGCTGAGCTCGCACGGCAACTACCTCGCCTTCTCGAGCAACGAGATCGGCGAGCTGCCGCATGACGGCAGCGTGCTGCCCAAGGTCCTGCTCCGCTACCTCGGAGGCAAGTAGCCATGCACATCGCGCTGATCGTTGCGGGCGTCTACGCCGGTCTCTGCGTGCTGACCTACGTGTGCCTGCTGCCGCTGCTGCGGGTCTCGCGGAGGTCCGACGAGGCGCTCCTCGAGCAGGGGCGCTTCGTCCGCGCGCCGCGCGTGACGCCGCCGCCGCCGGAGCCGGAGCCGGCGGGCTCCGGCGGGCGCATCGAGCTGGCCTACGCGGCGCTGTCGCTCGACCGGCTCGTACTCCACAGCGCGAGCCTGCTCGGGGCCGAGGAGGCCTGCATCGCAATGAAGGCACGCGGACGGGGCGAGTCGCTGATCGTCGTCGCTCAGTGCGGTCTCGGCGCTGAGGCGATCGGAGGCGCGCTTCCCGCCGGGCACGAGCTGGCGCTCCACGCACTGGCGCAGGGAGCGCCGGTTGCCGTGCCCGGCGGCCGCTTCTCGCGCGCCGACGCTTCGGAGGACGGCCGGCCGTCCGCGGCCGCACCGCTCGCCTGGCACGGCGCGGTTCGAGGGGCGCTCTCGATCCGGCGCAACGAGCGCGCCTCGCGCGTGCTGCGGATGGAGCTCGACCTGCTCGCCGACCTCGGCGCGCTGGCGGGCCTCGCCCTCGAGCGCAGGCGGCGGCGCGAGATCACGGACGCCGACACCGACGCCGAGCTGGGCCTGCTGCTCGAGGCCGCCTGCCGGGCGGATCCGTACACCAGCGAGCACGCCGACGACGTGGTGGACCTGGCGCGCTGGGTGGGCGGCGAGCTGGGGCTCGACCAGGTCACCCTGCACGAGCTCGAGCTCACGGCGGCGCTGCACGATGTGGGCAAGATGCGCGTGCCCGGCCCGATCCTGCACGCGCCGCGGGCGCTCGACAAGAAGGAGCGCGAGGTGATGGGCATGCACCCGGTCTGGAGCTTCCAGATCGTGGCGGGCGTGCCGGGCCTCGAGCCGGTGGCGCCGCTCGTGCGCGCCCACCACGAGCGCTGGGACGGCACGGGCTACCCGGACGGCCTGGCCGGCCCGCGCATCCCGCTGGTCAGCCGGATCGTGTCCGCCTGCGACGCCGTCGGAGCGCTCACCACGGACCGTCCCTACCGTCGGGCAATCTCGCTCGAGGAGGCCGTCGAGGAGGTCGCCAGGTGCTCCGGCACGCAGTTCGACCCGGAGATCGTCTCGGTCCTCCAAACAGGCATCGAGGAGGCTGCCGCGCCCGAACTTGCGCTTGCGAAGTGATGAAAGCCGTGCAGTTCGTGTGGGTTTTGTGGGCGAACCCGCGCATTCGCGGGCGGTCGGCTTTGGCGCAATCCCACTGAGGGAAGGCACATCTGACAGCGGTCACTGACTGGTGGCCGCGTGGTCGGTGGGGGATCGACATGACGGTTGAGGTCAGCCGGCGCTGGTCGGCAGGCAGGGATGGCACACCCGCCAAGGAGTTCAGCGACGCCGTGCTCGCGCGTCGCTACGAGCTCCGCGATGGGGAACGGATCGAGCCATTCGTCGCGGCGCTCGCGCGCCTGCTGGAGCAGCGGGAGGGCTACGTCGCGACTGATGGCCGGGAGGTCGCGCGGCTGGCGAGGGAGATTGGGGAGCGCCTGGGCCTCGAGGGTCGGGCCCTGGCGGACCTTTCCCTCGCCGCGCGGCTTCACGACATCGGCAAGATCGGCGTGCCGGACCGGATCCTGCAGAAGGAGGGGCAGCTCAACGAGGAGGAGCAGGCGCTGCTCCAGCGTCACGTGCAACTCGGCGCCCAGACGCTGGCGGCGCTGCCGGGGCTCGAGCGGGTCGCCGAGATCGTCCGCTCGCACCACGAGCGCTGGGACGGCGAGGGCTATCCGATCGGGACGCGCGGCGCCGAGATCCCGCCCGAGAGCCGGATCGTCGCGGTCTGCGACGCCTACCGGTCGCTGATGAGCGACCGGCCTGCCAGGCGCGCCCTGCCCGAGGGCAAGGCGCTGGCGGTGGTGCTGGCGGGCGCGGGCACGCTGTTCGACCCGCAGGTGGTCGACTGTCTCGTCGAACTGCTCGCCGAGGACGGGATCACTCCCTCCGCGAGCTTCCGCAAGCCGGTCGCCGGCATCGCGCCGACTCGCGGCGGCAGCCGTATGTGGAGCGCTCTCGAGCGGCTCGACTCGCTACCGGTGCTCGCGGAGGCGCGGCACCGTCTGCTCGAGGTGCTGCGCGAGCCCAACCCGTCGAGCAACAAGATCGTCGAGGCTGTGGAGGGCGACGTCGCGCTCACGTCCGGCGTCCTGCGGGTCGCCAATGCGGGCGCGCGCCAGTCGAAGGGGAGCATCGGCAGCCTGCCCGACGCGGTCGGCACGATCGGGCCGCAGGGCGCGCAGCTCGTGCTCGCTCGCCTGCCCGTGGCGGACTTCTTCGACGGCATGTCGGGTTGGCCGCTGCCGCCGGGCGAGTTCCGCTCGCACGCGCTGGCGGTGCGCCGCTCGGCGCGCGCGCTCGCGCGGGCGACCGGCTTCGCCGAGGCCGAGGAGCTGGCGGTGGCCGCCCTGCTTCACGACGTCGGCAAGCTCGTGCTCGCCGCCTCGCACGACGACTATCCGCGCAACTTGGACCTGCGCAAGTCGAGCCCGGAGGACCGCGTGCGAGCTGAGCGGCGTGACCTCGGCCTCGACCACGCGAGCGTCGGCGCGCTGGCGCTGCGGCGCTGGAGCCTCCCCGAGTCGATCGCCCGGGCGGTGGAGGACCACCACAACCCGGAGGCCGGCGGGATGGGGGCGATGCTGCGGCTGGCGGACATGCTCGCCCACTTCTCGCACGGCGCGCCCACAACGCCACGCAGCCTCACCGAGGCGGCGAGCGCGGTGGGGATGGACGACGCGACGCTGCGCTCCCTCGCCTACGAGTCGGCGGGCGACCGCTGGGATCGCCGTGCCTCGTCCGAGCCGTCACCGCTCACGCCGCAGGAGACGCTGGCGCTGCGCGGCCTGGCGGAGGGCAAGCTTTACAAGCAGATCGCCGACGGCATGGGGCTGTCACCGAGCACGGTGCGCTCGCACCTGCACCGGGCCTACGGCAAGCTCGGCGTGGCGGACCGCGCCCAGGCGGTGCTGATGGCGAGCGACCGCGGCTGGATCTAGGCGGCGCGCCGCAGCAGCGACTCGACGTAGGCGGGCGGCAGTCCGCGCTCCCGCGCGGCCGCCACGATGCCGTCGAAGTACTCGCGCGACGGCTCGACCTCCACGGGTTCCTTGTCACGTACGACATAGGTGATCGCGCGCGAGCGCGTGCCGTCGCACTCCACCTCGAGCGGCTCGCGCAGGTACGCCCAGTCGTGGCCCTCCTTCAGGTCGAGCGCGGCCAGGTCGTCGTCCGCCAGCTCGTAGAGCACGCCCCAGACCTCCTCGCCCGCGGCCGGCACGACGTCGGCCACGCCGGTGCCCGTCCGGATCGAGCGGCGGTTGAACATCAGGCGGTGGCCGGGCAGCCGGGCGAGGCCGACCACGCGGTGGCGCGGGCACTTCTCGGCGATCACCGACTCCGCCATGTTGCTGCCGTATGCGAAGTAGCGGACCGCCACGGCGGGAGGGTGACAGGAGCGGCCCGGCGGGCGTCGAACGCCTGGGGGTGAGGAACCGGTGGGGAACCGGCCGCACGGAGGCGTTCAGCGACGGCGTCTTCGCCATCGCGATCACGCTGCTGGTGCTCGACATCGGCGTGCCGCGGTCGAGCTTCGACAACCTCTGGAAGGCATCGCGGACCAGTGGCCCTCCTACCTCGGCTTCGCGACGAGCTTCCTGACGATCGGCGCCGTCTGGCTCGCGCACCACGCGATCTTCCGCCGGCTCCAGTACCTCGACGACCTGACGATGCGGCTCAACCTGCGTGGCGCGGGATCGCCCGCCACGCCGACCTGCTGCGGCCCGAGGTCGACCAGGCGGAGATCGACCGGATCGCTCGCGCCACGACGCCCAGCATCGGCTTCTACGTCGTCGTGATCGCGCTGGCGATCCTGGCGCCGAAGGTGGCGGCCTTCGGCTACCTGGTCATCGCCTTCCGCCTGGTGGCCAGCGCGCGCAGCGACAAGCAGCTGCGGCACCCGGCCGTCTGACGCCTACAGCCTGCAGCTCTTCTCTGCGGGCGGCACCGGGAACTTCGGATCCGTCGCGCCCGCGATCGTCGCGGCGTCCACCGCGAAGGGCGAGTCCGCCTTGTAGCTGTCGAGCTTGATCGACGAGTTGCCCTGGATGAACTTCGTCCGCGCGCACGACAGGAACGGCAGCGTCACCGAGGCGCTCTTCACCGTCACGGTCTGGAGCGTCGGGGTCGGCGTCCACCACTCCGAGTTGGACGAGCCCACCAGCACGCCGATGCGGTGGCCCGCCGGCAGGACCCAGTCGTCCCCATACATGTCGAACGAGATCGCGCCGGTGCCGCCCAGCAGGTAGGTGCCGCGGCTGATCAGCGTGGCGTTGCCGGCCGCGTCCAGGTCGTAGATGTCCGCCGTGAGGTTCGCGTTCTGGAACTGGGAGACCTGGTCGACGGTCAGGCGCGGCACGCCCGCGAAGCGCACCTCGTGCGTGAACGCGGGGGAGAAGGTCCAGATGCCCTCGCCGTTCGGCGAGCCGCCCTCGGCGGTGCCGTTGTTGGTCGTGTCGTCGACGTAGGAGCCGGGCTTCAGGGTCGCGCTGTAGGTCTTCGAGTCGCTCGGCGGCCAGTGCGTCTCGCTCCGCCATTTGCCGTCGCTCGACTCCACCGCGATCGGCGGGTCCGACACCTTCGGCGAGACGCCCTTCAGGTACTTGTCGTACCAGCGCATCACCTCGTCGAACCAGCCTGCGCGGCCCATCGCCAGCCGGCCGCTCGCGTCGGTGTCGTTGCCGCGCACGTGGTCCCACATGCCGAGCCAGGCGCGCTTGGGACCCGCCAGCTCGTTGAAGAAGTCGTAGGCGCCGTCGGGCTTCGTGTTGTTCTCGATGAAGCCCTGGGTGAGGAACAGCGGCGTCTTGGCCCCCTTGGCCTTCGTGATCAGGTCGCGCTGCTGCCAGTAGGGCGAGGAGTGGTTCGGGTCCTGCTGGTCCGCCCAGTTGAGAGCGGGGCAGGCGGGACGCGAGGTGTCGTTCACGGCATTCAGCTGGTAGGAGATCGAGTCGCCGCTCGTGCCGGGCGTGCCCGCGATCATGTCGTACAGCGCCGGCGTGGCCAGCGAGTTCTCGAAGCGCACCCGGTTCATGTAGAGGTAGCGGTAGAGGTCGTAGACCGGCTCCTGCGCCACCACCGCCGTCAGGCCCTTGGGGTGGAGCGCCTCGCCCACCAGGCCGGTGACGGCGTCGTAGGACTTGCCGTACATGCCGACCTTGCCGGTCGACCAGGGCTGGCTCGCCGCCCACTCCACGGCGGCCTTCACGTCGGCCTGCTCACCGGGCCCGACCCAGTCGAGGCAGCCGTTCGAGCCGCCGAAGCCGCGCAGGTCCACCATCACGTACGTGTAGCCGCGCTTCATGAGCTGGGCGCCGTTGACGAAGTCGTAGAAGCGCGAGGACGGTCCGGCGTCGCCCACCGGGTCGTAGGCCGTGCCCTCGACGGGACCCGCCGGGCCGGTCTGCCCCGAGTGGTTGAAGTAGGGTCCGATCGAGAGGATCACCGGCGTCTTGGCGTTCGCCGGCAGATCGCTTGGCCGGAGCACGTCGGCGTGCAGCGCTGTGCCGTCAACCTCCTGGATGAACGTCTGGCTCCAGCTCGAGCCGGGTGGCGGCGGATCCGCCATGGCGGAGCCAGCCGACGCGAAAACGGCAACCAGAACTGCGACTACGAAGAACCCCCGCACAAGCGCCTCCCCAGGCTTGGAACATCCGTGCGCGCCGCAAGGTAGCCGGGTGCGGGCAGAAATGCGCCGGTTCTCCCTAGACTCGCCGCGGTGCCCACCACCGAGCTGATCACGCGGGCGGACCAGCTCGAGGCCTACCTCGAGACGTGGGACGCGCTCGCCGTAGCGTCGGCGATGCCGCTTGGCGCGCCGGGCTGGCTCATGCCCTGGCTTCGGCATGCTGCCCCCGAGCGCGCCGAGCTGCGGGTGGTGGTGGTGCGGGAGGGGGACGAGGTGATCGGGATCGCACCGTTCTTCGCAGAGCGGAGCTCGCTCGGGCGCAGCGACTACCGGCTGTTCGGCGTGCCGTTCACGGAGCGGCGCGAGCCGCTGGCCGCGAAGGGCCGCGAGGAGGACGTGGCCGCGGAGGTGGCGCGGGTGCTGGGCGGCGCCGAGCCGCCGGCGACCGTGCTGGCGCTCGAGGGCATCGACGCCGCCAGCCGCTGGCCGGACTGGCTCGCGCGCCACTACCCGGGCCGCGTGCGGCCGGCGATCGCCAGACGGACCGTGCTCGACACGCCCACGCTCAGCCTCGACGGCATGACCTACGACGACTGGATGGCCTCGAAGAGCGGCAACTTCCGCTCCCAGATGAAGCGGATGCGCCGCCAGCTCGCCGACGACGGCGGCGAGGTGCGCATGACCGGGCCGGACTCGGATCTCGCGCGCGACGTGGACGCCTTCATGCAGCTCCACCTCGGCCGCTGGGAGGAGCGGGGCGGCTCGGGCCTCGCCAAGGTGAGCATGCACGACATGCTGGTCGACGCCGCGCAGCAGCTCGTACCGGGCGACCGCTTCCGGCTCTGGCTGGTGGAGCTCCAGGGCAAGCCGATCGGCGCCGGCCTCTTCATCGCCGCGGGCGGCGAGCTGAGCTACTTCAACGGCGGCTTCGACGCGGAGTACGCCCGCCACAAGCCCACGCTGCAGACGATCCTGTCGGCGGTGGAGGACGCCTTCGGGCGCGGCGAGAAGCGGCTCGACTTCGGCGGCGGCGCCCAGCCCTACAAGCAGCGCTTCGCCGACTCGGAGGCCCCGATCGGCTGGGTCACGCTGCGCCCGCGCAACGCCCGCTACCCGCTCACGCGCGCGCAGATGCTCAAGGGCGACGCCCGTTGGTGGGGGCTTCAGGCGTTCCGCCGGCTGCCGGAAGAGCGGCGTGAGCAGGTGAAGCGGCTGCTGCGCCGCTGACGAGCGAACGCCCCTTCAGCGCCAGCAGCGTCTCGTCCGCGGCGGCGAGCAGGGTGTCCCCGCTCATGCCGGGCCCGAGCTCGGCGAACGCGCAGGTCATCGACACGGGCTCGCCGGTCGGGAGCCGGCAGCGGCCGGCGACGCTCAGCTCGACGCGCGCCGCGATCAGGCCCGCCGCCTCGGCATCGGTGTCGCTCAGCAGCGCCGCGAACTCGTCGCCGCCCCAGCGGAAGCAGTTGTCCTGGAGCCGCACGGACTCGCGCAGCAGGGCCGCCACCTCGCGCAGGACGTCGTCGCCGACCAGGTGGCCGTAGTGGTCGTTGATCGCCTTGAAGCTGTCGAGGTCGCCAAGCAGCAGGGTGAGGGGCGAGCCGTGCCGGCGGGAGCGCGCGATCTCAGCCGACAGCGCCTCGTCGAACGCGCGCCGGTTGCCGAGCCCGGTGAGCGAGTCGGCGCGCGCCATCAGGCCCGCCTCGATGCCGCCGATGCGCGTAAGGCGCGCCTGCAGCATCGCCGTTCCGGCGGCGACCGACAGCGCCGTCCAGATCAGCACGAGCGCCACCGTCGACCCCACGAGCAGCGGATCCCAGGGTGTGAAGAAGAGCGGCGCGCCCGTCACCGCGGCGACGACCCCGAGGAACACCACCACCCGCCGCGGCGAGTGCACACCCGCCACGT
The DNA here is from genome assembly GCA_963848495.1 of uncultured Thermoleophilaceae bacterium. Taxonomy (GTDB): domain Bacteria; phylum Actinomycetota; class Thermoleophilia; order Solirubrobacterales; family Thermoleophilaceae; genus JAICJR01. The sequence continues at coordinate 1,219,703 of CAWKDV010000004.1, read as the reverse complement.
AGACGGCGGAGAGCACGAACAGCTCCCGGTATGGCGCGTGCGCGCCCGCGAGCCACTGCGCCAGGCCGATCTGCAGGACGCCCGCGTAGTTGGCGAAGAGGATGTGGTTCCAGCTGTAGGTGCCGGTGAAGCGCTCGAGCGCCACCGACACGACGCTGATCAGCACGAGGCCGCAGCCGGCAAGCCAGCCGGCCTGGCCGATCGCCGCCGTGGGCGGCGCCAGCGGCAGCAGCAGGAGCGCGATCGCGGTGCTGGCGGTGGCCAGGATCTGGCCCAGCCGCCGTGCCAGCTCGAGGTCGCCCCCGGCGTAGGGGTCGCCGCTGCGCGAGAACGCGGTCGCGAGAAGTGCCCGCAGGCGGGATTTCCCCATCAAAGGGGAAATCGGGCGCGAGACCGCGTTCTTTATCGCCTCAGGGCTCTCAGAACCTCTTTGGCGGCGGTCTCGCCGGACCGCACGGCGCCGTCCATGTAGCCGTTGCCGTAGCCGGCGAGCTCGCTGCCGGCCCAGTGCACGCGCCGCAGCGGCGTGCGCAGGGCGGGCCCGTACCTGTGCAGCACGTTGCGGCCGGCGTGGCCGGTCGGGCAGCCGCGCGTCCAGGCCTCAGTCGTCCAGTCCATCTCGAAGCCGCCCTTCGGCTGCGCCGCCTCGGACCCGAAGTAGGTCACGAAGTTGCCGAGCACCTGCGCGCGCCGCTCGGCTGCCGGCAGCTTGGCGGCGGCAGCCGCGTTGGCCGCGCCGATGAAGCCGAAGAGGATGCCCGGCGAGCCGCCGGGCGGCGTGTTGTCGAAGGTGCTGTCGGCGGGGCCGACATCGGACACAGCCTGGCCGCTCAGGCCCTGAGCGCGCCAGAACGGCGTGTCGTAGACGGCCTCCCACTTGATCAGGTGGCCGGGCACGAGCCGGCGCATGAGGGCGCGTCGCTTGGGCGGGAGGCCGGGGGAGAAGTCGATCCGCTCGACCAGCACGGGCGGCACCGCCACGATCGCCTGCTTGGCCCGCACCACCACCTTGTCGCTCGTCACGAGCACGCCGGAGCCGTGCTGCTCGACGCGGCGCACGGGCGAGCCCAGCACGACCTGCGAGCCGAGCGCGCGCGCCACCTTCTCCGACACGAGCTGGGAGCCGCCGACGAAGCGCGAGTCCTGGAGCCCTCCCGTGGTGGTGAGGATGCTGGCGAAGCTGCCCTTCGTGTGCTCGTTGCCGGCGCACGCGATGTACCAGAGCACGTAGAGCAGCGACATCTCGGAGGGCGCCGCGCCCCAGACCGCGTCGCACGCGGTGACCAGGATCTTGCGGCCGGTGTCGGTGGTGACGTTCGTGCGCGCCCAGTCCTCGAGCGTCATCGCGTCCCACTCGGCGGCGTGCTTCGCCTTCCAGGGCGCATCGACCGGCACCTCCGCGGACATCGGGTCGAGCTTCGTCACAGCCGCGATCAGGGCCTGCTGGACGTCGGGGTCGGGGGGCAGCTCGGCGGCCGGGTAGAGCGAGCGCTGACCCCGCAGGTACTGGACGTTCTGGCCGTCGTTGTAGGTCTTGAACGTGCCGACGCCGACGGCCTGGGCCAGCGCGTGCATGTGGGTCTGGGTCGGGCCCACGTACTGGGCGCCCGCCTCGGCGATCACGCCCGGGGCCACCTGGTGGTTGAGCGTCCGGCCGCCGACGCGCGTGCGCGCCTCGAGCACGCAGACCTCGTGGCCGGCCCGCGCGAGCGTGCGGGCGGCACTCAGGCCGGCGAGGCCGGCGCCGACGATCGCCACGTCCGCGCTGCGGCGCTTCCGGCGGCTGCGCGCGGCGGCGCTACCGGGCGGCAGCCAGAGCGCTGCGCCAGCCGCTCCGGCGGCGCCGAGCAGCCTCCTGCGTGTGAGCGAGTCCGACATCAGAGGGCGAGAACACGCCCCGACGGCCCGAGATTCGCTATCACCGTCTCGCCGAGCTGCTCCTGGCGTCCCGCGCACTCGTGGATGTGGCCGAACACGGCGAGCCGGGGGCGCCTGTCCTCGATCGTGCGCAGGATCGACTCGCTGCCGAAGCCGGCGTCGAGATGGCCCTTCGGAGGCGAGTGCGCCACCAGCACACCGCCCTCGGGGCAGGCGGCCAGGCGCTCGGCGGCCTCCTCGTCGCTCAGGTCGAAGCTCCAGTCCCAGGGCGTGGTGGGCACGCCGGCGCCGAGCCCGAAGAAGCTCACGCCGTCGATCTCGGTGCCCTCGCCGTGCAGCACGGTTGCGGCATCCCAGCCGTCGCAGGCGGCGCGCAGAGCGTCCTCCGTCTCGTTGTTGCCGGGCACGAGGATCGCGGGACGCTCGATCGGGCGCAGGGCGTCGATGGTCTCCTCGAGCCCCTCGTGAACCGACGCGAAGTCGCCGGCGCCGATGACGACATCCGCGTTTCGTGACATCTCCACGAGCTTGGCGCACTGGCCGAGGTCGCGATGGATGTCGCTGAACGCCAGCAGCTTCACGCGCGGGAGGGTAGATCGTGTACTGCCTCGGCGAGCGCCTGGCGCGCCGGCCGCCATGCGTAACCCAGCTCGCGCTTTGCCTTCTCGCTCGTGAAGCTCGCCGGCAGCCGGGCCAGCCGGACCTCGTCGAGCACGAGCAGCTTCGGCTCGCGTCCGACGGCCGCCAGCAGGCGGTCGGCCGTCCAGGCGGCGGCCAGCAGCGGCCTGAAGGGGATCGCCAGGTGGGGCGGGCGGCGGCCGGCCAGCTCGGCCACGGTGGCGAACAGCTCGCGCAGGGTCATGTCCTCGCCGCCAAGCAGGTAGCGCTCGCCCGAGCGGCCGCGCTCGTGGGCGAGTGCGTGCCCGGCGGCCACGTCCTCGACCGAGACCACGTTGAGCGCCGTGGTGCGCACGTAGCCGGGTGCGCGGCCGGCGGCCACGTCGCGGAGCATCTTGCCGGTGGGAGTGGGGCGGCGGTCGCCCGGGCCGACGGGGGTCGTCGGGTTGACCACCACCACGTCGCGGCCGGAGGCGGCGGCATCGAGCGCCAGGCGCTCGGACTCGAGCTTGCTGCGCTTGTAGGCCACCTTCAGCTCCCAGGCGGGCGGCCGGTCGTGCTCGTCGGCCGGCCGGCCTCGCACCGGCCCGCAGGTGGCGGCGCTGCTCGTCATCACCAGCCGGCGCTCCCCAGCCGCGGCCAGCGCGTTGCGCGTGCCCTCGACGTTCACCCGCATCATCGCCGCGGCGTCGCGCCGGTAGTAGCTGTAGAGCGCCGCGAGGTGGAAGACGGCGTCGCAGCCGTCCGCCGCCCGCGCCAGCGCTGCGGCGTCGAGCACGTCGCCGCTCGCCCAGTCGGCGACGGGCAGGCCGGCGGGAGGCTCGCCGAGGTCGAAGCCGCGCACCTCCGCGCCGCCGCTCGCGAGCGCGCCCACCACATGGGCGCCGATGAAGCCGGCGGCGCCGGTGACGAGCGCCCTCACACCCGCCGGGCCGCGAGCGAGCGCCGCCCCAGGCTGAAGCCGAGGCTGGCGTAGCTGCGGAAGAGGTGCTCCTCGGCGTCCTCGAGCACCTCCGCGAGCGCCGACACGAAGCGGCGCAGCTCGTCCTCCTCGATCACGAGCGGCGGCAGCGCCTTGACCACGTTCATGTGGTGGCCCGCCACCTGGGTGAGGATGTGGTGGTCGCGGAACAGCGGCACCGTGACGAGCTGCGCGAACAGTCCGGGCTGGCGGCGCTCGATCGCCTCCCACAGCCGCCGGGCGGCGGCGCCCGCGGGAGGCCCGAGCTCGATCGCCCAGATCAGCCCCAGCCCGCGCACCTCGCGTACGATTTCGAAGCGCTCGACCAGCGGCCGGGTGAGCTCGAGCAGCAGGTCGCCGAGCCGCGCCGCGCGCTCCACCAGGTGCTCGCGGTCCATCACCTGGAGCGTGGCGAGGCCGGCCGCCGCGGCGAGGTCGCCGCCGCCGAAGGTCGAGCCGTGCACCACGCCGCGCTCCATCGAGTCGAACACCGCGGAGAACACCTGCCGGCTGGCCAGCACCGCGCCGATCGGCACGTAGCCGCCCGACAGCGCCTTGGCGATCGTCACGAGGTCGGGCTCGACTCCCCAGTGCTCGAGCGCGAGGAAGCGGCCGGTGCGGCCGAGGCCGGTCTGCACCTCGTCCAGCACGAGCAGGGCGCCCGCCTCGCGGCAGAGCGCCTGTGCGCCCTGCAGATAGCCGTCCGGCGGGAGGTGCACGCCCTTGCCCTGCACGGGCTCGACGACAAAGGCCGCCACGTCGCCCGAGGCGAGCTCGCGCCTCAGCGCGTCGAGGTCCCCGAACGGCACCGGGTCGCAGCCCGGCAAGAGCGGCCCGAAGCGCTCGCGGAACTCCTCGTTGCCGTTGATCGACAGCGAGCCGTAGGTGAGCCCGTGGAAGCCGCGCTCGCAGTAGAGGATCCGCGGCCGGCCGGTGGCGGCCCGAGACAGCTTCAGCGCGCCCTCCACCGACTCCGTGCCCGAGCTCGTGAGCAGCACCGCGTCGAGCGGCGCCGGCGAGCGCTCGATCAGCTCCTCGGCCAGCGCGCCCGGCAGCAGCGAGACTCCGAGCTGGGGGAGGGTGGGCGTGTCCGCCGCGAGCACCCGCTCGAGCTGCCGCCGCACCTCCGGGTGGTTGCGGCCGAGGGAGAAGACCCCGTAGCCGGCCAGCAGGTCGAGGTAGCTCTGGCCCGTGGAGTCGATCAGGTACGAGCCGTGAGCCTCGACCCAGTCGCGGTCGAAGCCGAGGGTCCTGAGGATGCGCCCGAGCTGCGGATTGAGGTGGCGCTGGTTGAGCGCCATGGCCTCCCCGGCACGTGAAGCAAGGAGGTCAGAGGGGTGCGAGTTGTTGCCCTCCACAGTGCGGCGATCCTAGAACGAAAAGGGGCGGCGCCCACTGGACGCCGCGCCCTTGAAGTCCGCAGTCCGCAGTCCGCAGTCCGCAGCTCCTACGCCGCGGTCGGCTGCGCAGGCGGCTGCTGATGCCGCGCCGCGTGGATCTTCGCCTCCGCCAGCGGCACGAGGCCGCCGAGGATTCCCGCGCCCAGCGCGCCCAGCGCCCAGCCGGCGCCCGCGTCGCTGATGCTCAGGACGTGGTCAAGCGACCAGTTACCCGCGCCGACGGCTGCCAGCGCGAAGGCCGCGGCCACCAGGACGAGGTTGTACTCGAAGCCGCCGTCCTGATTCCAGACGCCCTTGGTGAAGTGCACCTTGGACACCGCGACGACCATCACTGCGGTGATCAGCGCCAGCGCCAGCGGCGTCAGCAGGCCGAGCGCGAGCAGCAACCCGCCGCCCGCCTCGGCGGCACCGGCGAAGAGCGCCTGGCGCTTGCCGTTCGGGAAGCCCATCGACTCGAAGAAGCCGCCCGTGCCCTCGATGCCATAGCCACCCCACCAGCCGAACAGCTTCTGAGCGCCGTGGCCGAAGAAGAGAAGTCCGACGACGACCCTCAGTACTAGAAGTCCGAGACTCATTTTTGGTTGTCCCCCTTGAGAAGTGCTTGACTACTCAATCATTGTACCACATGCTTGAGCAGTCAACAACTTCGAGTCCGTGATCCGTGATCCGTGATCCGTGATCAGCGATACAGCAGCGCGTTGCGGTCCCGCGGCCTCCCCGCGAAGCCGAGGGGGCGGCCGCCCTGCACGTCGAGGTAGGCCAGCTCCCGCGAGACCCCGGCCAGGTCGCCGTCGTCGTGGTCGATCATCCAGGTCTCGAGCACCACGCGGCCGCCCGCGGTGCGCTCCAGGCGGAAGGCGCGCGCCTGCTGCGGGTAGTCCGCCAGCGACGACGTGGTGATCATCCAGTAGCCGCCCGCCGGGCTCCGGCGCGGGACGATCCGGTTGCGGTGCGTGTCGCCCGCCACCGCCGCCACCACGTGCGGATCGCGGTCGAGCAGCGCCAGCGCCGCCGCGCCCTCCGGATAGGAGGTGAGCGGCTGGTGGCTGAACACGATCACGTAGCGGCCGCCGGCCGCGCGCAGCTCCTCGCCGAGCCACGCGACCTGAGCCGCGCCCAGCACGCCGCCCGACCCCTGGGCGCGGTCGATCGTGTCGAGCACGATCCCGCGCACGCTCGGCCCGATGTCGAAGCTGTACTGGAGCTGCGGCCCACTGCCGGGCGCGTGGCTGGCCGCTCGCAGGCGCGACACCACCTCGGGCGCCGGCATCAGGCGCCGAGTGGGGTCGGGCGCCGTGGGCGCGGTGCGGCCGGGCAGCCCGTGGGCCAGCAGGGTGGCCACCTCCTGCCGGGCGAACGCCGCGGCGCCCGGCGGCAGCGAGAAGCCGCTCGGCAGCCGCACCTCTCGCCGCGAGCCCACCGCCACGGCGTCGATCGCGGGCGTGGCGGCCACCTCGCCCTGAGCCAGCACGTCGTGGTTCCCCAGCACGGGGTACCAGGGCGCGTCCAGGCCCGGCGACCGGAAGCGGCGCTCGGCGGCGGCCAGCAGCTGCGGCTCGCTGGGAGCGTCGACGCCGGGGCGGTAGTAGAGCGGGTCCGGGTTGGAGGACGACTGCACGCCGTCGTAGCCGGGGCCGCCGCTGTTCGGGTCGACCGTGCCGCCGTGGAGCACCTCCAGCGCCTGCGTGAGCTCGTTCTGCTGGTCGTTGTCGATCAGGTCGCCGGTCTCCAGCACCGCCTGTGGGTGCAGCGCGTCGATCGAGCGCACCGTGGCGGCGAGGACCTGCGGCGACATGGCCTCCTGTGGCCGGAAGGTGGAGTTGAAGGGCGAGCCGTAGCGGTCGAGGAACGGCACCCGCGCGGGCGACTCCTCGTCGCGCACGTGCGCGTCGGTGAACTGGGCGAACAGGGCGAGCTGCGCGACCGGCCGCGACGCGCGTGCCAGGTCGGTCCGCTTCACGAACGGCTCGCCCGGCCCGCGCTCGAGCGTGCCGCTGCTGCGCGGGTCGGCCCAGGTGGCGCGCAGGGTCGAGCCGCCGCCGCCCGCAGGGCCGGCGCCGCCGCCCCCGCTGCAGGCGGTGGCGAGGAGCGCGAGGAGGAGTGCGAGCCGCCTCATCAGTCCCCCCGGAGCCCCGCCACCACCGGCTCGCGCTCGAGCCGGTGCGCCGCCCAGGCGGCCGCCAGCAGCCCGAGCGCGAGCAGCCCGCCCACGACGATGCCTATCTGGCCGATGCCCGCGTGCAGCGGCAGCGACACGTAGCTCGCCGTCAGCCGCGACGCCGCCGGGCCGAGCACGAGCAGCTCGAGCGCGACCGCCGCCGGCGCCGCGCCGGCCACCACCAGGAGAGCGGCGCCTGCGAGCACGCGCCGCACCTCGGGCCCGCCGGCGCCCGCCGCCCGCAGTACCGAGATCGTGGAGCGCCGCTCGCGGGCTGTGAGCGCCAGCGCCTGCACGAGTATGTAGAGGCAGACGATCCCGTCGACGAGCGCGACGGCGCGCAACAGCGCCGCGAGCACGTTCAGCAGCGTCTTGTTGCTGCTCGTCGCCCCGCCCACCTGCTCGGGCGACGCGCCGATCTGCCGCAGCCGGCTGTCGAGCGCCGCCTGGCTCGCCCCCGGGCGCAGCCGGATGACGATCGAGGAGCCGATAGCGGGATCGGTGTCGAGCAGCCGGTCCGCCTGCGTGTAGGCCACGCGGCCGTCGTTCTCGTACGAGTTCACGAGCCCCACCACGCGGAAGCGCGCCTCGCGGCCGTTGGGCAGCTCGACGGCGAGCGTGGCGCCCGGCCTCAGGCCGAGCGGCTCGGCCACGCCCGTGCCCACCTCGGCCTCGCCGGGCGAGCGCACGCGCCTGCCCTGCGCCAGCGGCGGGTCCTCGAAGGGCGTGTGGTCGCCGGGGTAGGCGATCATCCGCAGGCTCTCGCCGAGTTCGAAGGAGTCCGCGGCGTCGGTCACGTAGCGCGGCGCCGCCGCGGCGACGCCCGGCAGCGCGGCGATCTCCCCGGCCCGCTCGGCGGGGAAGCTCACGGTGAGCTGGTAGCGCTTGCCCACCAGGCTGGGGTCGTTCTCGAGCCGCTGCAGGAGCGACGCCATCGAGAGCATCAGCAGCACCACGCCGGCCGACACCCCCAGCACCGCCACAGTGGCCAGCGTGCGTGCGCGGTGCGCCGCCACCAGCCGCATGCCCACGCCGAGAAAGCCGCCCGGGAAGCGCGACGAGCGCGTGACCGGCCGGACCTCCGCGCCCCGCAGCACCTGCACCACAGGCCGCCGCGCCGCGCGCCACGCCGGCCACGCCGCGGCCGCCGCCACGAGCGCCACCACGGCTGCCAGCGCCACCAGCAGCGGCCCCCCCAGGGCGGAGCCCGGCGGCAGCTCGTTCACGCTTTCGAGCAGTCGCGCCGAGGGCCCATAGGCCACGAGCGCCCCCAGGGCGACTCCCAGCGCGCCCGCCGGCAGCGCCAGCAGCGCGGCGTCGAGCGCGTGCTGCGCCGCCACCGCGCGGGGCGTGAAGCCGAGCGCCCGCGCCACGCCGATGCCCTGCAGGCGTCGCTGCACCTCGGCCTGCGCCGAGGCCGCCAGCATCACGCCGGCCGAGGCGAGCGCCACGACGGAGAACGCCACGAGAAGCGCGATCACGATCCCCGCCGCCTGGTCGATCTGCGTGCGGATGCTCGTGCGCGTGAGGAAGCGCAGGTTCGACAGGCCGTAGCTCGCCGCCCGTGCCTGGGTCAGCACCGGCTCGAGGTTGTGGCGGTCGTTCAGCCAGATCAGCGCGAGGTTGATGCGCGGGTGTGCCGTGAAGCCGGGCCCGAGCGCCTGCTCGCTCACATACACGCGCGGGCCCTTGGCCAGCGGGAAGGCGACGTTATCGGGCGACACCGCCACGCCCTCGATGTGAAGCTCGGCGTCGCCGACGTCGATCTTGTCGCCCGGGCGCAGGTGCCACTCGCGTGCCACGCCGCGCTCGACCACGGCGTCACGTGGTGTGCTGACGTCGTGCCCCGAGACGATCGTGTAGCCGCGCGGCCCCGGGCCGACGGTCTGCACGACCCCGCCGCCGGAGGCGTTGCCGTTCGCCACCAGCGGCACGCTCGTGAACTCCCGCCGGTACGTGCGGGCGCGCAGATCGGGCAGCGCGCGGATCCGCCGGTCCACGAGCCGCTCCGACTCGGGGCTGAAGCGGGCGATCACGTCGGGCAGGCCGGCGCGCGCCGCCGCGCGGTCGAACCCGGTGTGGAGGCCGTAGGCGACCGTCACCGCCGTGCCGAGCATCGCCGCCGCGGCCGCCACGCCGAGCACGGCCACCGCGCTGCGCCCCGGCCGGGCGGCGAGCCGCCGGAGCGATGCCCGCAACCCGCCGGGGAGCGTCATCCCACGAGCCGCCCGGCCTCGAGCCGCAGGACGCGGTCGGCGATCGCGGCGGCCTCGGCGTCGTGCGTGACGAGCACCACCGCGCGCGTCCCGGAGGCGAGCGCGCGCAGCAGCGACAGCACCTGGTGACCGGACTCCTGGTCGAGGTTGCCGGTGGGCTCGTCCGCCAGCACCAGCTCGGGGTCGTTGACGAGCGCGCGGGCGATCGACAGCCGCTGCTGCTCGCCGCCCGAGAGCTGCGCAGGGCGCCGCTGCGCGGCGTCGTCCAGGCCCAGCTCGGCGATCAACCGCCGCGCCCGGGCCGGCGCGCTGCCGCCGTTGCGGCTGAGCCGGGTGGGGAGCAGCACGTTCTCCTCGCCGGTCAGCTCGGGGATCAGGTGGAAGAACTGAAAGACGAAGCCGACGTGCCGGCGCCGCACCTCCGTCAGGCCGCGCTCGCTCTCGGCCTCGAGCCTGCGGCCAGCGAGCTCGATGCTGCCCCCGTCCGGGCGGTCGAGCCCGCCGATCAGGTGCAGCAGCGTGGACTTCCCGGAGCCCGACGGCCCCACGAGCGCGACGAGCTCACCGGTATCCACCTGAAGGTCGGCCCCGTCGAGCACCCGGCGGGCGCCGCGACCCTCGCCGTACGTCTTGACGAGCGATCTGGCCGTGACGAGTCGCACGGCCTCCTAGGCTAGGGACGACTTATTACGCGCGCGCTGACTAGGCTTCCCCGATGGCTCGCGTACTCGTCGCAGGCGGCGGGATCGCGGCGGTGGAGCTGGTCGTGGCGCTGCGCAAGCTGGCGGGCGATCGAGTGCAGATCGCCGTGCTGGCGCCCGAAGACGAGCTGAGCTATTTGCCGCTGCTGGTCGCCGAGCCGTTCGGGTCGGGCTCCGCGCACCGCTTCCAGCTCGACGAGGTGCTGGCGGACCTGCGCGCCACCCGCCGGCGGGGCCGCTTTGCCGGGGCGCGGCCGGCCGACCATGAGGCGCTGGCCGAGGACCGCACTGCGCTGCCATATGACGCGCTCGTGCTCGCCATCGGCGCCCGCCGCGTGCCGGCCGTGGACGGGGCCCTCACCTTCGGCGATCCCGTCGACGTCACGCCGTTCCGGGCTCTGCTCGAGCGCCTCGAGAGCGGCGAGCGCCGTAGCGTGGCCTTCGCGCTCCCGGATGAGCTCCGCACCTGGCCGCTGCCGCTGTACGAGCTGGCGCTGATGACGGCGGCGCGCGTCCCGGCCGCCCAGGTGCTGCTGGTCACCCCGGAGACGACTCCGCTGAGCATGTTCGGAGCCGCCGGGAGCGAGGCCGTGAGCGTGCGGCTGGCCGCCGCCGGCATCGAGCTCCACACGCGCGTGCAGCCCGAGCGCTTCGAGGGCGGCAGGCTGTGGCTGAGCGGCGGCGCCTCGCTCGCCGCCGATGCCGTGGTGGCGCTGCCCTGTCTCGAGGTTCCCGAGCTCCGTGGCATCCCGCAGGGTGAGCACGGCTTCGTGCCGGTCGATTCGCTGGGCCGTGTGGCGGGCCTCGAGGACGTCTACGCCGCAGGTGACGTGACGGACTTCCCCGTGAAGCAGGGCGGCGTGTCGGTGCGCCAGGCCCAGGCCGTGGCGAGCTGCATCGCCGCGGAGGCCGGCGCGCCGGTTGCCCCCGAGCCGTTCGAGCCCGTGCTGCGCGGCATGATGCTCACCGGCTCCGCGCCGAGCTACCTCGAGTCGGCCGCCGGCGAGTCCCAGTCGGCCGACTCGCCGCTCTGGTGGCCGCCGACGAAGATCGCCGACAGCTACCTCGTGCCGTACCTGCTCACGCGCTTCCAGCTTCACGTCGCGCCGGGCGGCGAAGGGCTCGTGGACCTCGTCTCGAGCGCCCCGGCCGGTGAGCCGGTGCCCGCCCGCCCTGCGAGGCCCGCTTGAGCGACCGCCGCCCGCTGGTCATCTGCTACGACGGCTCGCCCGAGTCGCGCACCGCCCTGGAGGAGGCGGCCCGGCTGTTCCCGGGAGCGCGGGCGCTCGTGGTGCACGTCTGGCAGTCGATCCAGTCGAGCGCGGCCTTCCGCTACTCCGCGGCCGGCATCACCGGCGCGCTGTCGGACGCGATGGACGAGCTCGAGGCGGCCGGCGCTGAGGCGGCGCAGCAGGTGGCGGATGAGGGCGCCCGGCTGGGCGCCGAGGCCGGCCTCGCCACCGAGGCCCGGGTCGTGCGGGCGGGCGAGCGCGTCTGGTCGCCCGTCGTCGAGCTGCTGGACCGCGAGGACGCGCTCGCGGCGGTGGTCGGGACGCGCGGGCTGGGGAAGATGCAGGCGACCGTGATCGGCGGCTTCTCGGGCGGTCTCGTGCACAACGCGAGGCGGCCGGTGCTCGTCGTGCCGCGGAGGGGCAGTTAGGGCCTGACCCTGAAAACGCCGCACTTGCTTCCGCAGGGGGCGATATCGTGCCCCACGTGACCGATGAACCGGCCAGCGAGGCTGCCGAGATCACGATCGTCATCGCGGACGACCACGCGATCGTTCGCAGCGGCCTGCGGATGCTGCTCGAGGCGGAGGAGGACCTCGCCGTCGTGGCGGAGGCCGGCGACGTCCCTTCGGCGCTGCGCTACGTGCGCGCGCACCGGCCCTCGGTGCTGATCCTCGACCTGAACATGCCGGGGGAGCCCAGCCTGCCGGCGATCGGGACCGTGCGCGACAGCTCGCCCGACACCAAGGTCGTGGTCCTAACGATGCAGAACGACCCGGCGTTCGCTCGCGAGGCCCTGCGCGGCGGCGCGCTCGGCTACGTGCTGAAGGAGGCGGCCGACTCGGAGCTGGTCGAGGCCGTGCGCCTGGCGGCGCAGGGCCGCACCTACCTGCACCCCGAGCTCGGCGCCCGCCTGGCCGCCGAGCCGCCGGCCCCCACCGGCCCGCCGGACGACCTCACCGAGCGCGAGGTCGAGGTCCTGCGCCTGATCGCGCTCGGCCACACCAACAACGAGATCGCGGGGCAGCTGTACCTCAGCGTGCGCACCGTGGAGTCGCACCGCGCGCACATCCAGCAGAAGCTGCGCCTGTCCACGCGCGCGGAGCTGGTGCGCTACGCGCTCGACAAGGGCCTGATCGAGTCCTAGGGGTTAGTGTCCTGAGTCGTAAATTCGCGCGCACTTTCCCGGCGCCTGGACACGTCTGACGGCCGCCGCTCCCTCGCCGGACTACAAGTCCGACTCCGGTCGCGTCACCCGTCAGCCGCGGCCAGTCACTCGGGAAGCTGAAACCGAAATTTCCGACTCAGGACACTAGGGCCCCGACGAGCTGCTGCTGCTCGCCGGCTGCGGCGGGGAGTGCGACAGGATCAGCAGGAAGTTCGCGTCCTGGGCCTGCTGCACGCCGAAGAAGTAGAAGCCCGGGTTGGTGAGCTTGTTCAGGTAGTCGTGCATCGGGCCCGTGTGCAGCGACTCGATCGGCGGCGGCGTGCCCGGCAGCGTGAAGCGCAGCGGCCGCGACAGCTCGTCGCTCACGTCGCCGCGGCGGAAGAACATCGCGCGCACCGGATCGGTCTTGGGCTTGGGCGGCAGGATCGCCACCACCTGCTTGACGTCCTTCTCGTAGCGGAAGGTGTAGAGAGCGAGCTCGAGCGCCTCGCGCCGCAGCAGCAGCATGCGCTCCTCCGAGGCCTTGCCGGTGGTGATCGAGCCCTTCGGGCCCATCCCGGACAGGACGTAGAGCGCCCCGCGGCCGTTCGACAGCGACGGCGTGGCGGTGGCCGTGGGCTGCAGCACCACGTGCACCGGGAAGCCGCCGATCTGGAGCGGCCCGCCCTCCACCAGCACGAGCTGCTGGCCGCTCGGCAGGCGGTAGCGCTGCCCGACGTGGGTGGCGATCTGCTCGAGGGCGGCGTCGCCCGAGGCGCTCGGCTTCCACTCGGACCAGGCGGGCGGCTTCGGCGGCCGCCCGGCGATGAGGAACAGGACGGCGGCGGCGACCGCCGCGATGCCGAAGCCCACCAGCCCGGCGAAGGCCATCCGGAACTTGTGGACGTGCTTCGTCTCGTAGGGGACGTACTGCTGGATCTCGCGCTTCGGCGCCGGCTCCAGCTCGCGGCCCACGGGCTCGAGCTCGTGCCCCGGCGGCTGCTCCTCGGGCGGCGTCAGATCTTCGGCCATGTGGCGTCGTCCAGAAGGTCGATCTCCGGCATCCGCAGGCGGGCGCGATCGAGGAGCTCCACGACCTCGTCGCCGTGCATCTCCCTGCGCTCCACCAGCACCTCGGCGATCTGCTCCACCTTCTCGCGGTTGAGCAGGATGAAGTTGTAGGCGGTGATGTATGCCTGGCCGAGCAGGACCGCCACCGAGCGGCGCTTGTCGCGGTCGGCGAGCACGCTGTCGAGCGGATCTCGAGCCAGCATGCTGCCGCTGCCGGCCCGGTTCATGATGTCCACGCCGATCCGCTCGAAGCGCTTCATGATCTTCTCGGTCTGCTCCTCGCGCTCCTCGTCCGACACGCGGCCGTCGAGCTCCACCGGCTCCGGCGCCATCGCGCACATGCCCACCATCCATTTGGCCGCGGAGGTGGCGGAGTAGACGTCGCCGCCCACGCCCGTCGAGTTCTCGTTGTAGAAGACGCGCTCGGCCGCCATCGCGCCGAGCGTCCAGATCAGCTTCGCCACCTCCTCGTGGCGCCAGGAGGAGAAGCGCTCCTCCTTCTCGATCGCCTGGTGGTGGCCGAGCGAGCCGGCGCGCATGCGGATCGAGAGACGCGTGGACGCGGTGCGCTCCATGTAGACGTGGCTCGTCGCCGCGTGCCCCGCCTCGTGGATGGCCACCGCGCGCGTCTCGTCCGCGATGTACTCGATGCCCACGGCCGTGCCCGTCTCGACGGTGGTCATCGCCTCCACGATGTCGCGCCACTCGAAGAACGGCCGCTCGTCGGAGTGCGCGTAGGTGAGGGCCATCGAGCAGACCTGCTCGATCATCGCCGGCGAGTAGCCGTTCGTGATGCGCGCGAGCTCGTCGCGGCGCTTGTTGCTGTCGAGCTCGGGGTCGTGGTCGACCTTCGCCATGTAGAGCTCGAAGATGTCCTTGCGGTCGTCCTTCGTCGGCGTGCGGAACCAGATGTGCCGCCCCATGCGCCCCGGGCGGATCAGCGCTGGATCGAGCACCTCGATCGGCACGTTGGTGGCGCCGATGAAGTAGATCTGGTGCGGCAGCGGCTTGGGCTTGGGCAGCCTCAGGCTCGCGCTGCCGATGCGCTGCGGCACGATGTAGAGCGCGTCGAGGAAGGTGTTGAACCGGTTGGTGAAGAAGCGGCGGAAGAACGGCGGGTCGTCGATCCCGTCCATCTGCACGAGCAGCTGGTTGAGCGCCATCCCACCGCCGCCGAACATGCCGCCGGGGAACGCCAGGCGCACGATCTCGTCGAGCTTGCCGTAGATCGGTGGCATCGTCACCGCCGGGCCGGGGGCGCGCTCCGCGAACACGCGCTCGCGCCAGGCGCGCGTCTCGAGCACGAGGTCGCCGGTGGGCGTGAGCGAGCCGTTGGGACCGAAGAAGAGGTGATCGTGGATCGTGCCTGGCGTCGCGCCGGCGGCGGCGCTGTGGCTGCCCTGGAGCGCCTGCCGGCGCATGCCCACCGCGTCGATCTCGTCGATGAACACGATGCACTGGCCGCCCCACTTGGCCGCCAGCTTCTTCGCCTTGCGGGCGAGGAACATGACGACGATGACGTCGATGCCGATGAACGTCTGCGCGAAGCCGGAGCCCGGCATCGTGACGAAGGGGCAGTTGAAGCCGGTGGCGATCGCCTTCGACAGCATCGTCTTGCCGGTGCCCGGGGCGCCCAGGAACAGGAGACCGCGCTCTCGCTTGCCGCCGGCGCGCTCGAAGGCGTCGCCCGACTGCCAGAGCGAGATCACCCGGCGGACCTCCTCCTTCGCCTCCTTCTGGCCGCGCACGTCGTCGAGCTTCACGCCCCAGTCGGCGTCGCCCGGCTCGTAGCCCTTCATCTGCCGGAGGCCCATGACCATCAGCGGCCCGAGCAGGATCAGGAAGTTGAACAGGAAGAACACCGGCAGCTGGACCCCGAGGACCAGCAGCAGTGGCGCCGCCTTGGCGATGCTGTTGCCGATGCTCGAGATCGCCTCTCCCATGCTCTCGCCGTTGATGAGCGCAACGCTCCCGACGATCAGCAGGAAGATCGTGCCGAAGATGGTCAGCCGGCGGAACTTCTTGCGCCAGTACCACGCGCGCCTGCGCGCGATCACGTCCTCCTCGAGGAGCTGCGGGTCGACGTTGTAGAGGTTCGGCCAGGGGATCAGCCGGCGCGTGATGACGTCGACCAGGCCGCGGAACGCCACAACGGCTCCGAGGCTGCCGAGCAGCGCCCACGGGAGCGCCCAGTCGTCGCGCTGCCAGAGCAGCAGGAAGAACGCGGGTGCGGTGAGGACCGCGACGACCGTGGCCGCGCGGCGAAGGGCGCGCCACTCCTCGGCAAGGGGCGCCGGACGGTAGCCATGCGGGTCCCGCGATCTCTCGCCTGATCCGGGCGGCATCGCCGGTGAGATTACTCCGTGAACCGCGGCACGACCAGCACCAAACTGCGCCGATCGGGCGCCCGCGGGTGGGCCCGTCGGGCCAATGTGATTAGGTGTGTGGAGATCAAGCCGAGTCGCGGACGACCAGTGCGTTCGCGAGCGGGGGACCCACTCGGACCGAATGCCGTCACCGGTCCTGGGGCGAATCGCCGCCTAAGTGCGGCGTAGCGCGTCTTCTTTCCGCGCGAGCCCGTCAGCTCACCCCGTAGGCGTGCGAAAGAAGAAGGAGGATCAGTGTCCACAAACCAAGCGGACCTAAGTTCGCCCATTCCGTGGCGGCGCTCGCTCCGGCGCTCCCGTGAGCGTCGCCTGGAGGCCGTGCGCCGCCGCCGGTGGCGACTGCGCGGCAGGAGCGTCTCGATCTTGCTCGTGGTCGCGATGACCGCGGGCGGCGGCGCCGCTCTCGCGTCCGGCGGCTCGAGCTCGGACCAGGGCGCGAGCGTGACCGCGCTGCAGCGCGCGCTCGGCGTGCCAGCCGACGGCGTCTACGGGCCCCAGACCAAGCGCGCCGTGATGGCGTTCCAGCGCTCGCACGGCCTCGTTGTCGACGGCGTCGTGGGCGTGCAGACGCTGCGCGCGCTCGGCCTCGACGGCTCGGGGCTCGACTCGAGCGATCAGGCCGCGGCGCCGAGCTCGACGCTCGAGCGCATCGCGCAGTGCGAGTCCGGCGGCGATCCCACGGCGGTGTCGCCGACCGGCCAGTACCGCGGCAAGTACCAGTTCTCGCGTGCCACCTGGCGCTCGCTGGGCGGCAGCGGCGACCCGGCGCGCGCGCCCGAGTCGGTGCAGGACCGGATGGCTGCGCTGCTCCTGCAGCGGAGCGGCACTTCGGCCTGGCCCGTCTGCGGTCGCGGCGGCTGAGCGAGCCGGCAGCCGGCCTCGCCGCCCCCTATGCGGGGGACAGCGCGGCCGGCTGCTCGCTCATTGCCAGCTCGAACCAGACGCACGTCCCGTGGTTCGAGTCGATCCCCCATCGATCGGCAAGCTCGCCGACGAGCATCAGGCCCCAGCCGCCCGGTGGCTCGTCGCTGTGCAGCGAGGTCGAGCGCATCCGCCGCTGCCAGCCGCGGCCGCGATCGCAGACCTCCACGCGCAGGCTGCCGTCCGGTAGCTCGATGCTCATGCGGACCGTGTCCTCAGGACCCGCTCCGCCGTGAATCACACTGTTGGTGACCAGTTCGCTTACCAGGAGCCTCAGATCCTCAACACGAGGTAGCTGCTCCTCATCTGCGAACCGCTCGATGGCGTGCCGGGCTTCCGTAACGGCGCCCGGACCGCCAGACAGCTCGATCGTCGTCATGGCACCCCCTGCCTTCGCTTGCGTCATACCCGTATGGGGGAGCCTCAGAAACCTTGAGGAGCACGCACTAGCCTGACGCAACGTGTTTCCCAAGTTGGTGGCCGAGCTGGACTACCCGATGTTCGTGGTCACGGCCGCGGCGGACGGCGAGCGCTCGGGCTGTCTGGTCGGCTTCGCGACCCAGACGAGCATCCACCCGGCGCGCTTCCTGGCCTGCATCTCGGAGAGGAACCACACCTACCCGGTGGCCTGCCGTGCAAGCGCCCTCGCCGTCCATTTCGTCTCGCGCGCGCCGCGCGAGCGCGCCCTGGCCGAGCTGTTCGGAAGCGAAACCGAGGATCGCATCGACAAGTTCGAGCGCTGCTCCTGGCGCGACGGCCCGGAGGGCGCGCCGCTGCTCGACGACCTGCCCAACCGCTTCGTGGGCCGGGTGCTCGAGCGCCTGGATCTAGGCGATCACAGCGGGTTCCTGCTCGAGCCTGTGCACGTGGACAAGGGCGAGCGGCTCGACGGGCTCACGTTTCAGGACGTGCGGGGGCTGCCGCCGGGGCACGAGGCGTGAACTGACCGCTGACCGCTGACCGCCGGGATGTCGTGCCGCCGTCAGCCGTCCGCGGTCAGCCGTCCTAGACCCGCACCCCCTTCAGCGCAGGCAACACTCGCTTCCCGTAAACCCGCACGGCCCCCATCGGGTCCGCCCCCGAGTTGTTCATCACCACCACGATGTCGGCGCCGAGCTGCTCGATCTCTCGCAGGCGCTCGGCGTGTACCTCGGGGTCCGAGGAGATGATGAACTGCCGGCGGAACTCGTCGTCCGAGTGCTTCTGGTGGGCGTGCTCGGCCATTGCCTTCGGGTCGTGCCAGTCGTCGGTGTAGAACTCGTCCGGCATCGTCGCCTTGAACGGCTTGGCGCCCTCGAAGGCGGCGTCGTCGTCCGCCGCCCACGACATCCCCGCCTGGAGCAGGATCTTGCCGGGCTCCTTGCCGGCGTCCTCGCAGGCCGAGCGGTAGGCGTCCACCAGGTCCGGCACGGTCTCGGGGTCCGCCAGCGTCCAAAGGCCGTCGCCCCTGCGGGCCGCCACTCCGGCGGCGCGCTCGCCGAACGCGGACACGTAGATCGGCGGCCGCCGGCCCGGGTTGGTGTGCAGGTAGGCCTGCTTCATCGGGAAGTGGCCGATCGTGCCGAGCCGCTCCCCGGCGAACAGCCGCTGGATGATCTCGAGCGCCTCCTCCGTGCGGTCGATCTGCTCGCCCACGGACGGCCAGTCCATTCCGAGCGGGGACTCGTTCAGCGATTCGCCCGAGCCCACGCCGAGGAACGTGCGCTGGGGGAACATCTCCTCGAGCGTGGCCCAGGCCTGGGCGACGAGGGCGGGGTGGTAGCGATGGATCGGCGCCGTCACCGCGGTGCCCAGCGGCACGCGCTGGGTCGCCTGCGCCGCCGCGCCCAGCCAGACCCAGGCGTGGCCGGACTCGCCCGGCTCCCACCAGGGCTGGAAGTGGTCGCTGCAGCCGATGCCGTCGAAGCCGGCGCGCTCGGCCTCCACCGCCTGCTTCAACAGGTCGCTGGGCGCGAACTGCTCGTGCGCGGCGCTGAAGTAGTAGTCGGCCATCGGACGCTCCCTTCTGATCGCTTGCGCAGGTCGGGATACCCGCGCGCGAGCGGGCTAACCGCGCCGTTCGATGCCCGGCAGGAGCTCGTCGAGAACGCGCCGTGTGTAGCGCTCGTCGAGGGCGGAGACGTCCTCGCCGAGGATCAGCACCTTGTAGAAGATCGAGCCCTGGATGATGTCGGTGACGACCTCCGGGTCGATGTCCGGCCGCAGGTCGCCGCGCTCGAGGGCCCGGGCGATCAGGTCACCGAGGATCGCGCGCATCGGCGTGACCATGCTGTCCAGCGCCATCGCGTGGAGCGCAGGGTCGTCGGCCGAGTCGCCGAGCAGCCGCGGCGCCAGGCGGCCGAAGCCTGGCTGTGCGCGCACCAGAGCGAGCTGCCGGGTAGCGAGCTCGAGCACGTCGCTGCGGAAGCCGCCGGTGTCGGGAGGCGGCTCAGCCTGGCGCAGCCCCTTGAGCACCTCCGCCACGAGCTCGGTCTTCGATCGCCAGCGGCGGTAGATCGTTGCCTTGCCCACGCCGGCCCGAGCAGCGACCGCCTCCATGCTGAGTGCCGTATAGCCCTCCTCGGCCAGCAGCGCGAGCGTGGCGGCGACGATCGCCTGGTGGGCCTCGACGCTGCGTGGACGGCCGGGCCGCCGCACCCCCGTCCGCTCGCTGGTGTCCGCCTTGCGGGTCATACGACATGCGTGGCGGGCGCGCCCGACCACTCCGGCCCGGCGCTCTTCGACTCCCGCGCGGGCAGGAACAGCGCGGCGAGCAGTGCGCCGGTGAAGGCCACGGCCGCCGCCACCAGCACGGTGGTGTCCATCGCCGAGACGAAGGCGGAGCGTGCTGCCGCGGCGAGGGCCGCCCCGGCGGGTCCGCCGAGCTTGTCGGCCACGAACATCGCGCCGGCCACCTGGTCGTGCGCCGCCGACGTCGCCGAGGCCGGGAGGCCGCTCAGGTGCCCGTCCATCTGTCCACCGTAACCGCTCGTGAGCAGGCTGCCGAGGATCGCGACGCCGAGCGAGCCGCCCACCAGCCGGGTGGTGTCGTTGACGGCTGAACCGACGCTCGCGTGCGCCAACGGCAGGGAGCCCATGATCGAGTCCGTGGCCGGCGCGACCGCCATGCCCATTCCGAAGCCGAGCAGGAGCAGCGTCAGACCTACGGTGCCGTAGCCGCTGTCCACCGAAACCGTGGACATCAGAACCAGAGCCGCGCTGACGACCCCGAGGCCGCCGGCCACGATCGCCTTGGTCCCAACCCGCTCGGCGGCCCGTGCCGACAGTGGCGCCGCGACCATCAGCCCCACCGCCAGCGGCATCAGCCGGACGCCCGCCTGGAGCGGGTCGTAGCCGAGCACCGACTGGAGGTACTGGGTGAGGAAGAAGATCACGCCCAGCAGCGCGAAGAAGACCAGCGACACCGAAACGCTTGCGGCGCTGAAGCGGCGGTTGCGGAACAGGCGGATGTCGAGCATCGGGTGCTCCACGCGCAGCTCCCAGGCGATGAAGGCCGACAGCACGGCCACCGCCACGCCGAACGCCGCCAGGATGCGCGCGTCGGTCCAGCCGTAGGTCGGCGCCTCGATGATCGCCCACAGGAGCGCCGTGAGGCCGGCGATCGAGATCAGCGCGCCCACCGGGTCGAGCGGCGTGGCGTGCGGGTCCTTCGACTCCGGTACGAGGCGGGTGCCGGCGGCCACGGCCAGCAGCACAATTGGCAGGTTCACCAGGAAGACGGCGTTCCACGAGTAGTGCTGGATCAGCCAGCCGCCCGTGACCGGTCCGATGGCGATGCCGAGACCGGACACCGCCGCCCAGATCCCGATCGCCCGCCCGCGCTCCTCGGCCGGGAAGACGTTGGTCAGGATCGACAGGGTGGAGGGCATGATGAAAGCCCCGCCGATGCCCATGACGGCGCGACTGGCGATCAGCATCCCCGCGGAGCCGGACAGCGCTGATGCGAGCGAGCCCGCGCCGAAGACCGTCAGCCCGAAGAAGAGCGCCCTGCGGCGGCCGAAGCGGTCGCCGAGGCTGCCGGCGCTGAGCAGGAGGCCGGCGAAGACGAGCATGTAGGCGTCGACGATCCACTGCAGCTGGCTCGCGCTCGCGCCGAGGTCGCGGTCGAGCGTGGGCAGGGCCACGTTGAGGATCGTGTTGTCCAGCGAGATGACCAGCAGGCTCAGGCTGAGGACCAGCAGCGTCCACCAGCGGCGGCGGTGGATAGTGGCGGGGGTCATGGGTTCTCCTCCTAGCGTTCCGATACGAAACGTATGCGTTTCGCTATTCATCGACCGCAAGGTAGCACAGCTTTATACGAAACGCAACGGTTCCGTTCCGATATTTAGAAACGGGTCCGCGGAGGGGACTGAAAGCCCGTTTACAGCGGCCGGCCTTCGGTATCCGAACTGAAGGAAACGGATTCGAGAAGGAGGCACCCCAATGGGCAAGCTGGACGGCAGGCGCATCGCATTCATCGCCGCTGACGGCGTGGAACAGGTGGAGCTGATCGAGCCTTGGAAGGCCGTGGAGAGCGAGGGCGGCCAGCCCGAGCTGCTCTCGGTCGAGGCCGGTGAGATCCAGGGCTTCAACCACCTGGACAAGGCCGACAGGTTCAAGGTCGACCGCGCCGTGGGCGACGCCGACCCGTCCGACTACGACGGGCTCGTTCTGCCCGGCGGCGTGGCCAACCCCGACTTCCTGCGCACGAACGATGGCGTCGTCTCGTTCGTGCGCAGCCTCATCGACGACGGGAAGCCCGCCGGCGTGATCTGCCACGGCCCCTGGACGATCGTCGAGGCGGACCTGGTCAAGGGCCGCACGCTCACCTCCTGGCCCAGCCTGCAGACCGACATCCGCAACGCGGGTGGCACCTGGGTCGACGAGGAGGTCCACGTCGACGGCAACCTGATCACGAGCCGCAAGCCGGACGATCTGCCGGCCTTCAACAAGGCGATCGTGAAGGCGTTCGCGGAGGTTCCGACCGCCGCGTGATCGCCTGATTGCGGATTGCGGTCTGCGGGTGGCGGAGTCTTTTCCGCAATCCGCGATCCGCAGTCCGCGATCCCGGGTAAAAACCTCTCGATAACGGAGGAGGAGAGGTCTTGGCAGAGATTCAGCTGAAAGGCGTCACCAAGCGCTACCCCGACGGCACCGAGGCGGTCAAGCAGGTCGACCTCGACATCGCCGACGGCGAGTTCATGATCCTCGTCGGTCCGTCCGGCTGCGGGAAGTCCACCGCCCTGCGGATGATCGCGGGGCTCGAGGAGATCAGCGACGGGGAGCTCTACATCGGCGGCGAGCTCGTCAACGACTTTCCGCCGCGCGACCGCGACGTGGCCATGGTCTTCCAGAACTACGCCCTCTACCCGCACATGAGCGTGCGCGAGAACATGGGCTTCGCGTTGAAGCTGGCGAAGGTCGAAGCGGAGGAGATCGACCGGCGGGTGCGCGAGGCCGCCGACATCCTCGACCTCAGCGAGCACCTCGACCGCAAGCCCGCCAATCTCTCGGGTGGCCAGCGTCAGCGGGTGGCGATGGGCCGCGCGATCGTGCGCGACCCGGCCGTCTTCCTGATGGACGAGCCGCTGTCGAACCTCGACGCCAAGCTGCGCGTGCAGATGCGCACCGAGGTGGCCCGCATCCAGCAGCGCCTGGGGACCACTACCGTCTACGTCACCCACGACCAGACCGAGGCGATGACGCTCGGCGATCGCGTGGCCGTGATGCGCGCGGGCGTGATCCAGCAGGTGGATAGCCCCGCGAACCTCTACCAGCGGCCGGTGAACCTGTTCGTGGCCGGCTTCATCGGCTCACCGTCGATGCACTTCATCCCGGCCCACCTGGAGGGCGACAAGCTCGTCACGTCGCTCTTTGAGCTTCCGCGAACGCCTGCGCTCCGCGATCTCTCTCCAGACACCCACCTCGTGGTCGGCATCCGTCCCGAGCACATGGAGGACGCGTCGCTGGTGACGGACTCCGGCCGCGGCGCCACCTTCAGGACCAAGATCGACGTGCTGGAGTCGGTGGGCTCCGACATCTACGCCCACTTCAAGATCCCGACCGAGGGCCTCGACTCGGAGGAGCTGCGCGAGCTGGCCGAGGACGCCGGCCTGGACGACGTCCGGCGCGAGGAGGGCCAGGAGGAGGCCGTGGCCCGCTTCTCCACAGCGAGCAAGGCCCGGCAGGGCCAGGAGGCCGACATCTGGATCGATGTCTCCGAGCTGCACTACTTCGACGCGGCGACGGGGCGGGCCATCGGGGCGCCGGAGCTGGTGCCCGCCTAGCGGCGATCGCCGAAGAGCACGTCCCGCCGCCCGTCCCAGCGCTCGCTCAGCGCCCAGCGGGCGCCGACCGTCCAGGCCTGAATGCGGTTCGAGAGCGGGATCGGGCGCGGGCCGTCGGGCCCGACCGCGTACAGCTCGTGGGGGCGGCCGAGTCGTTCGAGTGCCTCCAGCACGCCGGTCCGCACGATCTCCGCCTCGCCGTCGCGGCCGGCAGCCCGCAGGCCTCCCCAGCCGAGCCAGGAGTCGAACGGCCAGACCGAGCCGCGGTGGTAGGAATCGGCGTCGAACTGCGGGTGAAGGTCCGACAGCGTCCGCAGCCCGAAGCGCGTGAGGACGTCGGGCGCGGACAGCCGTTCCGCCAGCCGCGCCGCCGCCTCCTCCGGCAGCGCGCCCGACCACAGCAGCCAGCCGAGCTGCGAGCCGGCGCCCTCCACCGGGCGGCCGCCCGCCTCGAGCGCCATCGTGTCGGGTCCGAACGCCACGGCCACGCGCTCGGCCATCTGCGCGGCCAGCGCCGAATAGCGCCCATCGCCCGAGAGCACGCCCAGCGCCCGCAGCGCCGCGAGTGCCACCGCCTGAGTGTCGGCGTCCGCCAGCGGCGGCTCCGGCACGCTGCCGTCGGGGCGCAGGATGCCGGGGCCGTGGAGCGAGAGCGGATCGACCGCGTCGCGCCAGCCCTGCTGGACGAGGCCGCCCTGGCCGCGCCGCGGTCCGTGCGTGACGAGCCCGTCGCCGCGCTCGAGGGCGCGCTCGAGCCAGCCGCCCGCCGCGCGCCAGGCGGGTTCGAGCTCCGCGCTCAGGGACGCGTCGCCGAGCGCCGCGAGCACGACCAGGAACCAGGACGTGCCGTCGGCCGAGCCGTAGTAGCGCAGCACGCCGTCGCGCAGCGCCAGGCCCATGTAGGCGAAGCGCTCGTCGGCGTCCGGGCGGTACTCGTGCACGACCTTGCCGGGCTCCTCGTCGGTCTCGGGGTCGTCGCGCACGCCCTGCAGCTCCGCGTGCGCGCGCAACGTCGCCCGAGCGATGTCTGGCCGCACCGGCAGGAGCTGCAGCGCGGTGATCAGCGAGTCGCGCCCGAACAGCGCGTGGAAGCGGCCGGGATCGCCCGGCTCGACCGACGGCGCGCTGGCGTAGGTCCAGCCGTCGCGGGCGAGGACCAGGTCGAGCCCCTCCGGCTCCTCTATCCCTTCACCGCCCCGGCCGTGAGCCCGGCCACGATCCGCTTCTGCAGCACCAGCACGACCAGGATGATCGGCACGGTGATCGCCACGGTCGCGGCGCTGATCGTGCCGAGCGGGACCTCGAACTGCCTGCTGCCGGTGAAGAACGCGATCGCCGCCGACACGGGCCGCCGGTCGGGCGTGCTGGTCAGCGTGATCGAGAACAGGAACTCGTTCCAGGCGTAGATGAACGCCAGCATCCCGGCGGTGACGAGGCCGGGCGCGGCCAACGGCATCACGATCTTGCGGAACGCCTGGAAATGGGTGGCGCCGTCGACCAGCGCAGCCTCCTCGAGGTCCTTCGGGATCTCCTTGAAGAAGGACACGAGGATGTAGATCGTCAGCGGCAGCGTGAACGTCATGAACGGCAGGATGAGGCCCTGGTAGGTGTTGTAGAAGCCGATGTCTGTCCACAGCTTGAACACCGGCGCGGCGATGGCGATCGGCGGGAAGGTCGTGATCGAGAGCACGATTGCCAGGATCACGTACTTGCCGCGGAAGCGCAGCCGCGCCAGCGCATAGGCGGCGAAGGCGCCGATGACGAGCGACAGCACGGTGGCCGTGCCGGCCACGATCACGCTGTTGCGCAGCGCGTGCGTGAAGTCCGCGTTCTTGAAGATCGACTGGAAGTTGTCGAGCGACGGATGGCTGGGGAAGAGCGACGCCTTCGACAGCTCAGGACCGGTCTTCAGTGACGTGTTCACCAGCCAGTAGAAGGGGAACAGGCAGAACAGCATCGTGAGGATCACCCCCACGAGGATCAGAGCGCGCGCCGCCGGCGGGCGCTTCTTGCCGGCGCCCTCCGCCAGCAGTCCCCGCCGCCGCGGGCGCGCACGCGCCGGGCCGGCGGCCTTCTTTCCGGGCAGTGCCTCAGTGGCCATGGGTCACTCCTCCGCGAGGGTCCGGATGTTGCCGCCCACGAAGCGGATGTAGGCCAGCGACACCGCCATCACGATGATGAAGGTGAGCACCGACAGCGCGGAGCCCGGGCCGATCAGCCCATCCTGCGTGAGCTTGTTGAACGCGTACAACGACAGCGTGGTGGTGCCGTTCGCGCCGTGCGTGAGCACGTACGGCAGGTCGAAGATCCGCAGCGCGTCCAGCGTGCGGAAGATCAGCGCCACCAGGATCGCCGGCTTGAGCAGCGGCAGCGTGATCTTCGTAAGCCGCTGCCAGGCCGTCGCGCCGTCCACACGGGCGGCGTCGTAGACGTCCTCGGGGATCACCTGCAGCCCTGCCAGCAAGAGCAGCGCCATGAACGGCGCCGTCTTCCAGACGTCCGCGAAGATGATCACCGCCATCGCGTAACCAGGCTGTCCGAGCCAGACGGTGTGCCCGCCCGGCAGGCCGAGCGAGGACAGCAGCTGGTTGGCGAAGCCGAGGTCGGGCTCGAAGATCGAGCGCCACAGGATGGCCGTGCCGACGGTGAGGACCGCCCACGGCACGAGCACGCTCGCCCGCAGCACCGACCGCCCGCGGAACGCCTCGTGCATCGCCATCGCCATGGCGAGGCCGAGGATGGTCTCGATCACGACGGAGATCGCCGTGAAGATGAAGGTGATCTTGACAGAGCTCCAGAAGTCGGACGACGACAGGGCCGCGCTGTAGTTGTCGAAGCCGACGAAGCGCTTCAGGCCTGGCACGCGCACGCTGTACTGGTTGAGCGAGAGCCAGACCGCATAGCCGATCGGGTAGGCCGCGACCAGCGCGATCACGATCAGCGACGGCGACACCATGAGCGCCGCCAGGCGGCGCTCCGAGAGTCCTGAGCGCCGCCGGGGTCGTGCCGGCCGGCCGATGGCCTCTGTTGCGGTGGCCATCGAGCCTCCCTCCTAGAACGTCTTGAGAGCCGCGTTGATCTGGGTCTGCATCGCCTTCACGGCCGTCTGAGGGCTGGTGCTGCCCTGCAGGGCCGAGTAGACGTTCTTGTAGATCGCCTCCGAGATCTGCTGGTAGACGGGCGACACGGGCCGCGCCTTCGCCTGCTGCACCGCCGTCAGCAGCTGGCCGGCGAACGGCAGAGCCGCTTTCACGGACGGGTCCGAGTAGGCCGACGTCACAACCGGCGGCAGCGCCGCCTTCGCGGCGAACAGCGCCTGCGGCTTGGCGCCGGTGATGTAGTTGGAGAACTCGAGCGCCGCGCCCGGGTTCTTCGAGTAGGCGCTGATGCCGAGGTTGTAGCCGCCGATCACGCCCGATCCCGGCTTGCCATTCAGGCCCGGAAGCGGCGCCACCGCGAACTTGTTGCCGATGCTCGTCTTCTTGTCGAGCGCATAGGCGTACGGCCAGTTGCGCATGAACGTGTATTTGCCGGACTCGAAGGCGCGCCGCGCCTCCTCCTCCTTATAGGTGAGCACCGCCTTCGGCGCGGCGCCCTGCTTGATGCCGTTCACCATCAGCGTCAGCGCCTGGGTCGCCTGAGGCGAGTCGATCGCGGCGGACTTGCCGTCGGCAGAGAGCACCTTGCCGCCGGCGGCGTACAGCAGCTCGAGGTAGTCGACCGTCAGGCCCTCGTACTGGGAGCCCTGGTAGACGATGCCGTTCTTGGCCTTGGCCTCGCTGTAGACCTGGGTCCAGTCGCTCGGCGCCTTCGGCACCTGGTCGGTGCGGTAGTAGAGGAAGCCCGCGTTCGTGTTGAACGGCAGCGCCCAGTACTTGCCCTGGTAGTTGGCGGTCGCAAGCGTGCTCGGGACGAACTCGCTGCGGCGCTTGTCCACGGCGTCGCTCAGGTCCTTCAGCCAGCCCTGCGAGGCGAACTGGGCGGTCCAGACGACGTCCAGGCCGAGCACGTCGCACTGCGACGACTTCGCGCGCGCGCGCTGGGTGAGCTGGCTCAGCTGCTGGGTGGCGTCCTCAGGAAGCTCGATCAGGCTCGCGTGCACGTTCGGGTTGGCCTGGTTATGCATCGCGACCACCTGCTTGAAGGCACCGGTCGTGTCCTTGCCGATGCACCAGGTGACGTTGCCCTTCGCGCTCTGCGCGGAACTCGGGTTGACGCTGCCACTGCTCGTCGACCCTCCGCCACCGCCACCGCACGCGGCGACACCGATCGCGGCCGCGCAGACGAGCGCGGCGATTGCTGGGGCTCTCCTCATTTCCACTCCTCCCGTGGTCTCCACGCTGACCGTTACCCGGCCGCTCGGCGCCCAAACTCACGCCTGCATGGGCGGCGATACGCTGGCGCAGAATGCTCGACGCGGTGGTGATCGGTGGCGGTCACAACGGCCTGGTCGCCGCCGCTTACCTGGCGCGGGCGGGCCTCTCGGTGGAGCTGCACGAGCGCCGCGAGATCGTCGGCGGCGCCTGCGTAACCGAGGAGCTCTGGCCGGGGGTGCGGGCCTCGCCCGGCGCCTACACGCTCTCCCTGCTGCGGCCGGAGATCATGCAGGACCTGCAGCTCGGGCTCCACGGGCTGAGTGTGAGCGTGCACGAGCCGTACCTGTTCGCGCCCTTTCCGGATGGCCGGCACGTGGTCACCTGGTCGGAGCGGCGGCGCACCTGGGAGCAGCTCGAGCGCGACTGGTCGCGCGCCGACGCCGACGGCTACGCCGGCTGGGCCGAGCGCTGGGAGGAGGCCGCCCAGCGGGCCCGGCCGCTCGTCCTCGAGCCCGCCGACCGCGAGCGCTGGCTGGAGGCGGTCGGCCCCGGGATCCTCGACGGGCCGATCGCCGACGAGCTGTCCGGGATCCCGTCAGAGGAGGTGCGGGTGCCGTTCGCCCTCCAGGGGCTGATCGGCACGCTTGCCGGCCCGTCCGACCCGGGCACGGCCTACGTCGGCTTCTACCACGAGCTCGGGCTGGCCACCGGCTCGCCCGGCGCGTGGGGTTACGCGCGCGGGGGCATGGGCGCGGTCACGGGCGCGCTGCGGGACGCCGCGCAGGTGGCCGGGGTGCGCGTGGTCACCGGCTCGCCGGTGGAGCGCGTGCTCGTCAAGTACGGGCACGCCGAGGGCGTGGTGCTCGATGGCGGTGACGAGCTGCGCGCCCTGGCGGTGGTGTCGAACGCGGATCCGCTGCGCACGGCGGCGCTCGCCGGGCTGCCGCCGCGCGAGGGCTGGCGCCAGGCCGGTCCCGTGGTGAAGGTGATGCTGCTGCTCGACGGGCTGCCCGACTTCCCGTCGTTCCCGGGCGAGCAGGCGTGGCAGGGCGCCATCGACATCGGCTACTCGATGGCGGACCTCGAGGCGGCGGCCTCAGACGCCCGCGCCGGCCGCCCTGCCGCGGCGCCCTGGATCGAGGCCGCCTGCCAGACCGCGACCGACGACAGCCTCGCCCCAGCCGGGCGTCACGCGGTGTCGCTGTTCTGCCAGTGCTTCCCGCCCGACGTCGATGAGCAGGCCGCGGCCGACGTCGCCATCGCCCGCTTCGCGGAGGTCTGTCCGGAGCTCCCCGGCCGGATCGTCGACCGGCTCGTGCTCGGCCCGCGCCGGCTCGAGGAGCGCTTCGGCCTCACGGGCGGCCACATCTTCCACGGCGAGATGCTGCCCGGGCAGCTGTTGGAGGAGCGCCACGGGGCGCGGAGCTTCGGCGGCGTCGAGGGTCTCTACCTGGCGGGCTCGGGCGCACATCCCGGCGGTGCGGTCACCGGCGCGCCGGGCTACCTGGCCGCCCGGGCCCTGCTTCAGGACCGGGCTTCTTCGACCAGGACCGGCTGAGGGCTGCGGCGGAGGCCGGCGAGCGCGGTCGCGAAGCGCGGCACGATCGCCACCGACAGCAGCGCGCCCGCGAAGGCGGCCACGCTCGCGGCGGCGAAGGCGTGGCTGATGCCGCGCGCGGTGGCCTCGGCTGAGCTGGCGGGGTCGCTGGCCTGAAGGATCGCCACGGCCACGGCCACGCCGAACACGCTGCCGAGCTGGCGCGCGGTGCTGAGCGTGCCCGACGCCTTGCCGATGTCGGGCGCCGGCACGGCGCCCATCGCCAGCGCGGCGATGTTGGGCAGTACGAGGCCGATGCCGAGGCCGATCAGGAACAGTGCGGGCGCGATCGCCGCCGGGGTGGTGGCCGAGTCGAGGGTCAGCGCCAGCTCGAGCGAGCCGATGCCGAGCGAGGCCATGCCCACGGCCGCCGGGAGCGCCGGTCCGACACGCTGCCCGATCCGGCCCGAGAAGGGCGACACGATCAGCGGCATGACGGTCCACGGCAGCGTCCAAACGCCGGCCATCAGCGGGCTCAGACCGCGGACCTCCGACAGGAACTGGATCGCCATCAGGAAGTTGCCGAACATGGCGAAGTGGAGCAGGAAGCCGGTGCTGTTCGACACCGAGAAGCGCCGGTCCGTGAAGAAGCGCAGCGGCAGCATCGGGTGCTCCTGGCGCAGCTCCCAGAGCACGAAGGCCAGCAGCAGGACGATGCCGGCGGCGTAGGCGCCGAGCGTGCTGGCGGCGAGCCAGCCCTCCGCGTTCCCGCGCACCGTCGCCCACACCACGCCGAGGAGGCCGGCGCTGACGAGGGCGAGACCCGGCAGGTCGATCGGCTCGCGGCGGCCGCGGCTCTCGGCGAGCAGGCGCGGGCTGAGCACGATCACGGCGATGCCAACCGGCACGTTGATCCAGAAGATCCAGTGCCACGAGAGCGCGTCGGTGATCGCGCCGCCCACCAGCGGGCCGGCCGCGACGCCGAGGCCGGCGATCGACGACCAGATGCCAAGCGCCGCGCCGCGCCGTTCCGGCGGGAAGGCGTTCGACAGGAGGGTGAGCGTGAGCGGCATGAGGATCGCGCTGCCGGCGCCCTGCACCGCGCGCGCTGCAACGAGCTCACCGATGTTGGCGGCGAGCGCACCTGCCGCCGATGCGGCTGTGAAGATCACGAGGCCGATGACGAAGACACGCCTGCGGCCGAAGCGCTCGCCCAGCGCGGCGCCGGTGAGGATCAGAACCGCGAAGGAGAGGATGTACGCATCGAGCACCCACTCGGCGCTGTCGAGCGGGGAGTGCAACGAGCGCTCGATCGACGGCAGGGCGGAGGCGACGATCAGGTTGTCCAGCACGATCATGAAGAGGGCCGTGCCTGTGAGGGCGAGGACCGCTTTGGCGCTGTTCTTGTTCCGTGCCAACATTTCGATGGCGATCGTACTAAAAAACTTCGACAGTTGTCAAACAGTTCGATCCGGCTAGAATGAAATCGATGATCGAGGTACCCGCCGAGCAGCCAGTCCTCCTCCCGGAGCCGGCTCTCGGCGCGATCGCACTGGAGTCGGTGCTCCAGGCGCTCGGCGACCCGGTCCGCCTCCTGATCGTCCGCCAGCTCCACGACTGCCCCTACAAGGCCTGCGGCAGCTTCGGCCTCCCGGTGGGCAAGTCCACCGCCAGCCACCACTTCAAGGTGCTGCGCGAGGCGGGCGTCATCCGCCAGCGCGTGGAGGGGCGGGAGCGGCACAGCGAGCTGCGCTCGGAGGATCTCGAGCGGCGCTTCCCCGGACTCCTGTCCAGCGTCCTCGCCGCTCGCTAGCGGATAGCTTCCCGGGCCAGATGGCCCGGTGCCTCGTCACCCGCAAGCTTCCAGGGGGCGCACTCGAGCGGCTGGCGGCCGCCCACGAGGTCGATCTCTGGCACGCGGCGCATCCGCCTTCGCGCGACGAGCTGATCGAACACGCGCGCGAGGCGGAGGGGCTGCTCAGCCAGCTCACCGAGCGCATCGACGGCGAGCTGCTCGATGCCTGCCCCAGCCTGCGCGCGGTCGCCAACTACGCCGTCGGCTTCGACAACATCGACGTCGCCGCCTGCAGCGAGCGCGGCATCCCGGTGGGCAACACGCCGGACGTGCTCACCGACGCCACCGCGGACCTCGCCTGGGCGCTCCTGATGGCGGCCGCACGGAGGCTGGGCGACGCCGATCGGGCGATGCGGACGGGCGGCTGGAGCTGGGAGCCCGACTTCCTGCTCGGCCACGACGTGCACGGCGCGACGCTCGGCCTGATCGGCATGGGCCGCATCGGCAGCGCGGTGGCCCGCCGCGCCTCCGGCTTCGACATGGAGGTGATCCACACCGCGCGCTCCGGCGGCGTGCCGCTCGAGGAGCTGCTCGAGCGCTCCGACTTCATCTCCATCCACTCGCCGCTCACGCCCGAGACGCGCGGGCTGATCGGCGAGGAGGCGCTGCGGCGGATGAAGCCGAGCGCGATCCTCGTGAACACCGCGCGCGGGCCGATCGTGGACACGAACGCGCTCGTGCGCGCCCTCAACCAGGGCTGGATCGCGGGAGCCGCCCTCGACGTCACGGACCCCGAGCCGCTCCCGCTCGAGCACCCGCTGCTGCTGTGCCCCAACCTGACGATCGCACCCCACATCGGCTCGGCCACCCACACGGCCCGCGCCGCGATGGCCGACATGGCCGTCGACAACCTGCTGGCCGCCCTGGCCGGCGAGCGGATGCCGCACTGCGTGAATCCGGAGGTGTACGGGGGATGAGCCTCCGGCGCTGCGGTCGACTCGGCGTTTACGACCGCAATGAGGGCCGGACGAAAGGCTGGAGTCACTCCATCGTCCTGAGTTGAGGCCGGCGGTGTCAGGCGGTCAGCGCAACAGTAGTTCGGTCAGTTTCTCAGCTGGGGTTCTCCAGTCGAGGGTTTGGCGGGGGCGGCCGTTGAGTTCGGCGGCGACTTTGTCTAGTTCTTTTTGGTTGTGTTGGGTCAGGTCTGTTCCCTTGGGGAAGTACTGCCTGAGCAGACCGTTGGTGTTCTCGTTGGAGCCTCTTTGCCAGGGTGAGTGGGGGTCGCAGAAGTAGACCTGGACGCCGGTGGTGACGCTGAAGTCGGCGTGGCGGGCCATCTCGCGACCTTGGTCCCAGGTCAGGGAGAGCCGCAGGTGCTCGGGCAGGGTGAGGATCCGCTCGGCGATCTTGTGGGTGACGGTCTCTGTGGTTGAGTCGTTGCCGAGGTAGCTGAGCATCACGTAGCGGGTGTGGCGCTCGACGAGGGTGCCGATGAACGAACGCCCAGCCTTGCCGACCAGCAGGTCGCCCTCCCAGTGGCCAGGGACCGCCCGGTCCTCGACCTCGGCGGGGCGCTCAGAGATCGAGATCATGCCCGGGATGTGGCCCTGGCCGGTCGGCCCGCGCCTGGGTTTGCGCTTGGAGCGCCCGCTTCTGAGGTAGCTGGTCAGGTCCTTGCGCAGCCGGCCGCGGGACTGGACGTAGAGCGACTGGTAGATCGTCTCCGGGCTGATGCGCATCTCCGGCTCGTCGGGGAAATCGACTTTCAGTCTGGCCGAGATCTGCTGCGGCGAATAGCGCCGCTCGAGCAGCTCGACCACCGCCCGGCGCAGCTTTGGGCTCGCCACCAGCTTCCCCCGCTTCGGCCGCAGCGCGGCCAGGCAGGCGCGATCATCGGCGACCGTCGCTCGGTAACGACAACGCCCGGCGGCGCCACCGACCTCGCGGCTGACCGTCGACGGCGCCCGCCCAAGCCGCCTCGCGATCGCCCGAAACGACTCGCCGGCGGCGATCCCCGCCCGGATCTCCTCCCGCTCACCAAGCGACAACCTGAGCGCCGGGCGCGGCCGCCGGCGCGAACGCCGCGACGGCGCGCCCCCAGCCGCCCGCAGCGCCCTGCGCACGGTCCTGTCGGTCGTCCCCAACGCCCGAGCGATCTGCGGCTGCGTCTGACCCGCGCACACCCGCTCCAAGATCTCCAGCCTGTCCACCAGGCTCAAGCGATTCCCGAACCTGCTGATCCCTTCCCTCACCGCTCGTCTCCTTCCGATCAACACAGCACAGCCATGTTGCGCTGACCGATGGAAACCACCGCCCTATATGGGCCTTAGGTCAGGATGGTAAGACGCCCCCGTCCGGGCCGGCTCCTCATTGCCGCCGTAAACGGCGGCTTACCGCAAGCCCGGGCGGCAGACCGCGCCTACTCCCCGATCACCTTGATCACCAGCCGCTTGTTCCGCTGCCCGTCGAACTCGCAGTAGAAGACCGCCTGCCAGGGGCCCAGGTCCAGGCGGCCGTCGGTGACCGGCAGGACGACCTGGTGGTGCACGAGCAGGTTCTTGAGGTGGGCGTCGCCGTTGTCCTCGCCGCCGCGGTGGTGGCGGTAGTCGCCTCCGTCCGGGAGCAGCTCGCGGGCGACGTCGTTCGGCGGCGGCTGCCAGGTGGCGGGGGCCAGCTTGTCGAGCCACTCGAGGGCGTCGGCCTGGATGCCCGGCTCGTCGTCGTTCACCCAGACGCCCGCGGTGATGTGCATCGCGGAGACGAGCGCGAGGCCCTCGCGGACGCCCGAGTCGTCCACCGCCTCCTGCACGTCCCCGGTGATGCGCACGAACTCGCGCCTGCGTTCGGTGTTGAAAGTGCGATAGACCGTGTGGCTCTTCAAGGTGAGTCTCCCGTGTCGAACGAGCCCGACATGATCGCCGCATGAACCTCGGCCTGGCCGGTAAGGCCTGCGTAGTCACCGGTGCCAGCAGCGGCATCGGGCTGGCCACGGCACGGCTGCTGCGCGAGGAGGACGCGCGCCTGCTGCTCGTCGCGCGGACCGAGGAGCCGCTGCGCGCCGCTGCCGAGGAGCTCGGCGCCGAGTGGCTCGCGCTTGATGTGGCCGCGCCCGACGCCGGCGAGCGGGTGCTGGCCGAGGCGGAGCGCCGCCTCGGCCAGCTCGACGTGCTGGTGAACAACGCCGGCACGAGCGCGATCGCCACGCTCGACCAGCTCACGGACGAGGACTGGCAGGTCCAGTGGGAGCTGAACGTGATGGGGCCGATGCGCCTGATGCGCGCCGCCGCCCCGCGTATGGCGGGGCGTGGCTGGGGCCGGATCGTCAACGTCAGCTCGTCCTCGGCTAAGCGGCCCTCGGGCACCAACCTCGCCTACTCGGTGGCCAAGGCCGGCGAGCTGTCCCTCTCGCGCGGTTTCGCCGACTTCTATGCGGCGAAGGGCGTGCTGGTGAACGCCGTCACGCCCGGCGGCGTGGAGACGACCCTCTGGATGAAGGAGGGCGGGCTGGCCGACCAGCTCGCGGAGCAGCTCGGCGTCACGCGGGAGGAGGCGCTCGAGGGCCGCCGCAAGGCCGTGCCGGTCGGACGCTGGGCCACCGCGGACGAGATCGCCGCCGTTGTCGTCTTTCTCTGCTCCGAGCACGCCTCGTACGTCACCGGCGCCGCCTGGTCCGTCGACGGCGGCGTGGTCCAGGTGATCATCTGACCCGCTTCCTATCGTTCGGCGCCTGGCCGAGATCGAGTACACCGTCCGGCGCTCCAAGCGCGCCCGCCACGCACGCATCGTCGTAGACGCGAACGGCGTCGAGGTCGTCCTGCCCGAGCGGATGGCGCTCAAGCACGTGCCGCCGTTCGTCGACGAGAAGCGGCCCTGGATCGAGCGCACCCTGCGCCGCTTCCGCCAGGCCGAGGAAGCGCTGCCCGCGCCGGAGCTCGAGCACGGCACCAGCGTGGCCTACCTCGGGCGCGAGCTGCTGCTGCGCGTGCGGGTCGAGCCGGGTCGTGTGCGCCCCTACGTCGGCCGCCGCGGCGACGTGCTCAGCGTCAAGGTCGGCGGGTACGGCACCGACGCGGTGCGGGACGCGCTCGAGCGCTGGTACAAGCGGCGGGCGCGCGTGGAGGTCGCGTCCCGCCTCGACGCCGCCATCCGCCGCGCCGGGACGGGCTACACGAAGCTCACAATCCGCTCGCAGCGCACCCGCTGGGCAAGCTGTTCGTCGCGCGGCGCGATGAGCTTCAACTGGCGCCTGCTGCTCGCGCCGGAGGAGATCCTCGACTACGTGGTCGAGCACGAGGTCGCCCATCTCGAGGTGATGGACCACTCGCAGCGCTTCTGGAGACTGCTCGCCTCGCGCTGCCCCGACTACCGCCGCCACGAGCGCTGGCTGCGCCAGAACGGGCCGGCGTTGCGGCTTTAACACGGGATCTGCCGTCGTAAGTCGTTTTGTGCGCGACAATCTCGGGGACTTATCGCTCCCGGGCGCAGTACCGACAAGGAAGGCGAACGCTGAGGCTCACACTCTCCCCACGATCCGCGACCTACGCGGTGGTAGTGGTGGGAATCGCCATCTACGCCGCTGCCTTCGCTCTGCTCGACCACAACGGGACGCAGCCGCGCGCGACACAGGCTCGCGCCCTTACCAAATTGCCGCCCCTGCCGCCGGTGCTGCGGCCGAAGAACCCCGCCTGGTTCGGCGTGGGCGTGCGGCCGATCAGCGCCGAGCGCGCGCGCCGCTTCCACCTGCCCGAGATGCTCGGTGGCGTAGAGGTCGTGTCGATCGCGCCGGACAGCCCGGCCTCGCGCCTGCCGCTCGAGGTGGCCACGCGGAAAAAGCTCGGCGACGTGATCTTCTCGGTCGACGAGTTCCCGATCCCTTCGCAGAAGGCGCTCCGCTCCGCCCTCGAGCGTCACCGCCCCGGGCAGCTTGCGCTGTTCAGCATCGTGCAGCCGGGGCAGGTCAACCAGTCGATCAACGTCAGCATCCGGCTCGACGGCCGGCCCGCCGGCGCCGACGCCTTCCAGTGAGCGAGCAAAAGGAAGGGGCGGCCCGAAGCCGCCCCTCGTCCCACCGGCGTAGCTGGGCTGCTATGGGGTGGGAACGATCGCCAGCGTGACGCCGACCGGCTTCCACGTCCCAGACGACTTCTGGAACAGCGCCCCAGTCATCTTGTTCAACCACACGTCGCTGTTGTTCCCGGTGACGTCGTTTGCCGGGTTCGGGTCAGTCCCGTAGACGTACCAGTGGCTGCCCGGCGCACCGGGCACCCCAGCCGCGCCGGCTGGACCCTGTGGCCCGGGGTTGCCCTTGATGCCGTTCGCGTCAATACCGTCGACGCCTTGCGGTCCCGGGTCGCCCTGCTGGCCTCTTGGGCCGGCTGGGCCTTGTAGTCCCGGTTGGCCGGCCTGTTGGATCATCGCCCGTGTGCCCGGTGAGAGCTTCGCGAGTGTGATCGTGCCGTTCTGGATCTTCTTGCCGTTCATCAGTGAGCTCGCCTGCGTGATGCCGACGCCGCCGATCAGCGCGCCCAGCAGCACGCACAGCACCGCTGTGAGTGTCCTTCTGCCCTGCATGAGGGTTCCTCCTCCAAGCGCGCTGCGCCGAAACTGGGTCCCGGTTTTGTCGCGTTTCGCGTTGCGAACTGGCGCGCTACGTTTGAGCGCATTGTCGCCGCTGCCACTTGGCGGATCATCGGGGGGAACACGGCTTGGCGGGGTTGTTTTCCCGCAAGTCGACGACGGCTGCCGACCTCCTCAGGGGCGGTTCTACTCCCAGCGGAAGTAGCGCACGGCGAGCACCAGTCCGGCCACCGCCCAGCCACCCACCACGGCCAGCGCGGTGAGGTGGTCCGACAGGCCGCCGCCCGTGACGATCGCACCGTGCAGCCCGTCGATCTCGTGCTTCAGCGGCAGCCCCACCGCTATTGCCTTCAGCACGATCGGCAGCGACTTCGTCGAGTAGAAGACGCCCGAGATGAAGATCGCGGGCAGGAACACCGCGTTGATGTACGCCGGGGCGGCGTCGAAGTTGGGGATCACGTTGGCGAAGGCGATCCCGAGCGAACCGAACGCGATCACGCCGAGCACGAGGAAGACGAGCAGCTCGAGGTAGTCCTTGGGCAGCGGCACGCTGTAGAAGACGCGGCCGATCACGATCACGAGAGCCACCTGGACGATCGCGTTCGCCACCGAGCTGCCGAGCACGCCGCCGAAGTAGGCGAGCGGCGGCATCGGCGTGCCGCGCACCCGCTTGAGGATCCCCTGCTCGCGGTTGAAGACGAAGTTGTAGGCGAGCGCCGTGAAGGTCGTGCCGAGCACGGCCATGCCGGCGATCCCCGGCACCAGGATGTTCAGCTCCTTGCGGTCGGCGCCGAACACCGACGCGATCAGGATCAGGAACAGGAACGGCAGGGCGAAGTTGAAGAAGGCCGCGCTGGGGTTGCGCCAGAACATCCGCCGCTCGAAGCGGAACTGCCGCCAGGCGAGGGCGGTGGTGCTCACTCGTCCTCCGTGTTCGTGAGCTCGAGGTAGACGTCCTCGAGGCTCGGCCGCGTAACGGTGAGCCCCTCGAGCCGCTCGCCGCGCGCGAGCGCGTCGCCGGTGAGGCGGTGGAGCAGCTCGGTGGGATCGTCGGTCTCGAGCTCGACCCGATTTCCGTTCTCCTGGTAGCTAACGCGGTAGGAGCCTGGGCCGCTGCCCAGCTCCGAGGGTGGGCCCTCGGCCACGATCAGCCCGTCCTTGATGATCGCCACCCGGTCCGCGAGCGACTGCGCCTCGTCCAGGTAGTGGGTGGTGAGCAGGATCGTCTTGCCCAGGCCGCGCAGCGACCGGATCACCTCCCAGGCGGCGCGCCGGGCCGCTGGGTCGAAGCCGGTGGTGGGCTCGTCGAGGAAGATCAGCTCGGGGTCGCCCACCAGCGCCAGCGCCAGGTCGAGCCGCCGCTGCTGGCCGCCGGAGAGCTGCCCGGCGCGCGTGTCCTCACGGCCGTCGAGGCCCACGAGGGCGATCGTCTCAGCCGCGTCGCGCGGGCGTGGATAGGCGGCGGCGAAGTGCTCCACCGCCTCGCGCACGGTCGCGCGCGGGTAGAAGCCGCTCGACTGGAGCACGATTCCCACGCGCTCGCGCAGGCTGCGCTCGCGCGAGGCGGGGTCGTGGCCGAGCACGGACACCTCGCCGGCGGACCGCTCCCGGTAGCCCTCGAG
The DNA here is from genome assembly GCA_963848495.1 of uncultured Thermoleophilaceae bacterium. Classification (GTDB taxonomy): domain Bacteria; phylum Actinomycetota; class Thermoleophilia; order Solirubrobacterales; family Thermoleophilaceae; genus JAICJR01. The sequence goes on along the minus strand of CAWKDV010000004.1, from coordinate 1,181,903 downwards.
GATCTCGACGGTGGTGGTCTTGCCGGCGCCGTTGGGGCCGAGCAGACCGAAGACCTCGCCGCGTTCGACGAAGAACGAGACGCCGCGCACCGCCTCCAGCTCGTCGTAGCGCTTGTGCAGGTCCTGCACCTGGATGGCGTATTCCGTCACGGCGTGGACTATGCCAAGCTGCGGCGGGTTGGCCTACGCCTGCATCGACGTTGGCAGCAACACCACACGCCTTCTCGTGGCGGAGCTGCGGGCGGGGTCCCTGCGCGAGGTGGCCAGCCAGCGGGTGTTCACCCGGCTCGGGAAGGGAGTCCTGGCGGAGGGCCGCATCCCGCCCCACAAGATCGTCGAGGCGGCCGAGGTGGTGGCGGCGCAGGTGAAGATCGCCCGCGACCTGGGCGTGTCGGCGCTCGACGTGGTGGGCACCGCGGTGGTGCGCGACGCGCCCAATCGCGCCGAGCTCGAAGAGGCGATCGTCGAGGCGGCCGGGGTGCCGATGCGGGTCCTACCGCCGGAGGAGGAGGCGCGCCTCGCGTTCGTGGGGGTCACGGCGACGCTCCCGAGCGGCCACGATGGGCGGCTCGTGGTCGTCGACGTGGGTGGCTGGTCCACGGAGGTGGTGCTGGGCACGCGGGCGTCGGGCGTGTCGTGGAGCGAGTCGTTCCGGGTCGGCTCGGGCCTGCTCGCGGACGTCTACCTGCACTCGGACCCGCCCGGCCGCAGGGAACTGGCCGCGGTGACCGCTCACGTGAGCGAGGTCTTCGCGCCGCTCGACCTGCCGCGACCGGACCGCGCCGTGGCCGTTGGGGGCAGCGCCGCCTCCGTGCGGCGGATGGTCGGTACGAGCCTCAGCCGCGAGGCGCTCGAGCGCTCGCTCCAGCTGCTCGCCGGCTCCTGCTGCGAGGACGTGGCGAGCCGGATCGACCTGCACCCCGAGCGGGTGCGCCTGATGCCGGCCGGGATCGTCATCATGCATGAGCTGTCGCGGCGGCTCGATGTGGAGCTCGAGCTCGGCAACGGCGGGCTGCGCGAAGGCATCGTGCTCGAGCTCGCAGCCAGCACTACCTAGGTTTGCGGGCTCAAGCCGGGAGGGAAAATGGGCGATGTGACGGGAGAGATGATCGACGCGGCCGTCCCTCGTCGCATTCCGACCGCAGCGCTCGGCCTGGCGGCGCTGCTGCTCGCCGGCCTGCTCGTCGGCGGCCTGCTGCTGATGCTCGGCGGAGGCGGCGGTGGGCACAGGCCGGCCGCCCGCCTGGCGAGCTCCAAGACGGTGGACGGCGAGGTGAACCTCACCGCCCTCACGGCCGACCAGCTCAAGCCGCTCTCCTCGCGCGTGAACGCGAGCAGCGTCCGCGTCCACCCGCAGCTCGTGAAGGTGGCCGGCGTCGGCTCCGACGGCTTCACCGTCGCAGGCGACCAGACCGGGTCGGATACTGGCGCCGCGGCTCCGTCCGACTCCCAGGTCCGCTCCGAGCTCGACTCCTTCCGCCGCTACCTGCGCTCCACGCCCGGCGTGCCGGTAGGCGCCGCGGCGGCGGTGCAGCCGGACGGCACCGCGGTCGCTCCGCTGACCGCCCCGAGCGTGGTCGCGGCGGTGATCCAGGGCGGCAACGAGATCGCCAGGACCCCCTACAAGTGGGGCGGCGGCCACGGCGCCTGGGCCGACACCGGCTACGACTGCTCGGGCTCGGTCTCGTTCGCCCTCGCGGGCGCGGGACTGCTGGGCGCGCCGCTCACCTCGGGCGCGCTGATGAGCTGGGGCGCGCCGGGTCCCGGTCGCTGGATCACGGTCTACGCGAACGGCGGCCACACCTTCATGACCGTCGCCGGCCTGCGCTTCGACACGAGCGGCCGCACCGGCCCGCGCGGCACCCGCTGGCAGCCCTACATGCGCTCCACGGCGGGCTTCGTCGCCCGCCACCCGCCCGGCCTCTAGCGGCGCTATGGTGCGGGCCGTGGCCCGCCGCCCCAGCCGCCGCCGCCCCGCCGCGCCGCTCCGCCCGGAGGTCCGGCCGTTCAGCGCTGTGGGCGCGTCTGCTCGCGGCGCCCTCGCGGTGGGGGCCGTCGCCGTCGGTGCATTCTCGATCGGGCGGCTGGCGATCGGCCGCCTCGCCGTCGGACGGGCCGCGGCCGGGCGCGTCGTGATCGACGAGCTCGTGGTGCGCAAGCTGCGCGTCGAAGAGCTCGAAGTGGAGAAGCCCGCGCCGGAATGAAGGCCGTCTGGATGCCGGGCGGGGTGCGGCAGGCCGGCCGCTACGGCTGGGAGTTCGCGTAGACGCTGTGCCCAGCGCCCTCGAGCGCCTCGATCGCCCGCTCCAGGTCGGCCTCCCTCACCAGCACATAGTCGGTGTCGTAGGTCGACAGCGCGAACAGCGAGATCTCCGCGTCCGCGAGCGGCTCGCTGATCGACGAGAGGATGCCGGTGAGCTCGAAGTTGAGCGGCCCCGCCACCTGCAGCGCGCGCCAGCCGAGCTCGGCCTGCGCCGCGTCCGCCGGCAGAGCCGTCTCGGCGCAGACGACCGACAGCTCCTCCGGCGTGCGCGTGATCGAGACGAAGTCACCGCGCGCCCAGCCGGGCACGGGCGCGTCGTGCTCGAGCCGGCACACGGCGAGGCGCTCCTCCAGCAGGGTCAGACCGGGCACAGCGGAATTATCGACCCATGCTGACGGTGAGGGAAGTCCGAGCGCGGCCGATCGAGCTCGAGCTGGAGCGGCCGGTGGAGACGGCCAGCGGTGTGCTGCGCACGGCGCCGCTCGTGCTGATCGAGCTGGCGAGCGAGGAGGGGCCGGTCGGGCGCTCCTACGTGCGCTGCTACGCGCGCGTGGCGCTCGACCCGCTGGCGCAGCTGATCGACAACGTCGGCGGGCTGCTCGCCGGGGGCGATGCGGACCCCGCCCGCGCCGGCGACCTGCTCCAGCGCCACTTCCGCCTGCTCGGGCCGCAGGGGCTCGTCGGGATCGCGCTCGGCGGGATCGACATGGCGCTGTGGGACCTGCGGGCGCGCGCCGAGGGGGTGCCGCTCGTGGTGCTGCTGGGCGGCTCGCTGAAGCCGATTCCGGCGTACGCGAGCCTGCGCACGATGAGCCCGGCGGCCGCGGCGGCCGAGGCCGGGGATGCCGTGGAGCGCGGGTTCGGCGCCGTGAAGCTCAAGGTCGGCCGCGGCTCGCTCGCCGACGACCTCGAGGCGGTGCGCGCCGTCCGCTCGGCGGTGGGTGACGGGGTGCGCCTGATGGTCGACTACAACCAGAGCCTGACCGTCCCCGAGGCGGTCACGCGCGCGCGAGCGCTCGACGCGGAGGGGCTCCACTGGATCGAGGAGCCCACCCGCGGCGACGACTTCGCCGGCCACGCGCAGATCGCCGCCTCGGCGCAGACGCCGGTACAGCTCGGCGAGAGCCTCTGGGGTCCCCAGGACGTGGAGAAGGCGATCGCCGCGCGCGCCTCGGATCACCTGATGCTGAGCGCGATGAAAGTCGGCGGGGTGAGCGGCTGGCTGCGGGCGGCGGCGCTGGCCGCGGAGGCGGGGCTGCCCGTGTCGAGCCACACCTTCCCCGAGTTGAGCGCGCACCTGCTGGGCGTGACGCCAACCTGCCACATGCTCGAGTACCTCGACCATGCGGGGCCGATCCTCGAGCAGCGCGTGCGGGTGGCCGACGGCCACGTCCTGCCCTCCGAGGGGCCGGGCGCGGGAGTGGACTGGGTGGTCTAGACCCCGGCGCCGGCGCCGCCGCGGCCCTCGCCGGCGGCGAAGCGGGCCGCGCCCGACTGCGCGATCTCGTGCAGGGCCAGGCCGTTGCGCGCCTCGCGCTCGAGCCCCTGCTCGAACGGCATGCCGATGCCCTCGATCGCGGCCAGGCGGTCGGCCAGCATGGTCTCCTGCGGGAAGGAGGCGAGCGCCTCGGCGATCTCGAGCGAGCGCTCGAGGTGGCGGCCGGGCTGCACGATCTCCGTGAGCAGCCCCATGGCGAGCGCCTCGTCGGCGGGGACCATGCGGCCTGTGAGGATCAGGTCGAGCGCGCGGCCGAGGCCCACGATGCGCGGCAGGCGCTGCGTGCCGCCGTCGATCAGCGGCACGCCCCAGCGGCGCTCCGGGAAGCCGAGTGTCGAGCCCTCGGCGGCGATGCGCAGGTCGCACCAGAGAGCGAGCTCGAGCCCGCCGGCGAGGCACCAGCCGGAGATCGCCGCGATCGTCGGCTTGGACGCCACCCGGCGCGTGAAGCCGAGCGGGCCGCCGGACATCACGAGGCGCGGGCCGAGGCTCTCGATCGCCTTCAGGTCCGCGCCCGCGCAGAAGGCGATGTCGCCCGCCCCCGTGAGGATCAGGACGCGCGCGCCGTCGTCGTCCTCGAAGCGCTCGAAGCCCTCGGCGAGCCCGTCGGCCGTGGGCCCGTCGACGGCGTTGCGGCGCTCCGGCCGGTCGATCGTCAGCACCGCCGCGGCGCCACGGCGCTCGTACGTCACCGGCTCGCCGGCCATCCGGCGGCTACCAGCCGGTGCGCTGGCGGATCTGCGCGGCCTTCTTCTCTTCCTTGCGCTTGTCGCCGCGGCCCTGGAGGAAGCTGAAGAAGACGACCATGAACGTGAACAGCAGCACGAGGCCGAGCCCGAAGGCGGTCACGACGCGGTCGTCGGTCTCACCGTAGAGCCCCTCGCCGTTGCTGGCGAAGGCGCTGGTGGCCAGCAGCAGGCTGGCGGCCGTGGTGGCGAGCGAGATGGCGATCACGCGCAGGCGCATTGCGGTGGCGAACTGTACCGAACCGGGTAGCCGGTTCGGCGCTGGGCGAGTCGCATTAAAGTTGGTGTCGTGAGGGCAGCCCGGAACTTCCTGATCATCGCCCTGGTCGCGCTCGCGATCGCAGTGCTGCCCGGCGGCGGGCCCACGATCAACGTCGTCGTAGCGATCCTCGGGATCGCCTTCGCGGCGGCGATCGGCTTCTTCGGGCTGCGGCTGTACCGCGAGCACCGCTTCACGCTCGACTCGCTCACCGACATCCAGCGCGTCGTCCTCTACTGCGCGATCGGCCTGGCGGCGCTCGCCTTCGTGGCCTGGCCGCGCCTGCGCGGGACCGGCGGCGGGGTGCTGGCGTTCATCGGGATGCTGGCGATCGCGTCCTATGGGGCGTTCTGGGTCTGGTTGCAGAGCCAGAAGTACGGCTGAGATCGCAGATCACTGATCACTGATCACAGATCACTGATCACTGATCACTGATCACAGATCACGGAGGTCGTTGTGATCCGTGATCTGTCATCCGTGATCCCTTTTTCACACTCCCGTCGCGAACCTGTAACGCGCGCGTCTTGAGCCGTCACCTCGCTCCCGCGAGCCTGCTCCCATGCGCTTCGGGAACGAGTCAGGACAGGCTTCGGTGGAGTTCGTGGCGGCCGTTCCGGCCGTCGTGCTCGTCTGCCTGATCGGCTGGCAGCTGCTGCTGGCGGGGCAGACGGCGTGGCTGGCCGCCGGCGCCGCGCGGGTGGCGGCGCGTGCGGCGCTGGTCGGCGGCGACAGCGAGGCGGCCGCCCGCAGCGCGCTGCCGCGCTCCCTCTCGCGCGGGTTGAAGGTGAAGGACGTAGGCGACGGGCGCGTGCGGGTCAGCGTGCCCGTGCCGCTGCTGTTGCGGAGCTGGCGCAGCCCGGTGAGCATCACCGCCACGGCCGGACTCGGGGCGCCCGGATGAGCGAGCGCGGACAGGCGAGCGTCGAGCTGGTCGGCGCGGTTCCCGCCCTCCTCCTGCTCGCGCTGATTCTGTTCCAGCTCCTCGCGGTGGGCTACTCGGCCGTGCTCGCCGGCAGCGCCGCCGAGGCGGGCGCGCTCGCACTGGCGGGCGGCGGCGACGCCCGCGCGGGCGCGCGCGATGCCGTCCCGGGCTGGTCGCGCGCAGGCATGACGGTGAGCGTGAATGGCGGGGAGGTGCAGGTGCACATGCGCCCGCCGTCGCCACTCGCGGCCATCGCCGACCTCCTGCAGGTGCACGGCTCGGCGGCCGTGGGCGGCACATGAGCGCGCGCACCGCGCTGGCCCGTGTCGAGGGCTGGCTGCTCGAGCCGCTCCCGGATGCAGAGCGTGAGTGGCGGCCGCCGGCCACGGTCGTTCAGCTCCGCGAGGTGCCGCGCCCCGTCGTGGCCGTTGTCGGGGTGAGGCCCGGCTGTGGCGTCAGCACGGTCGCGCGGGCGCTGGCCGTGCGCCTTGCGCTTGCCGATCCAGATGGCGCGGCGGTGGTGCTCGCCGCCGCGGAGGCGGCGCGTGGTCTCGGCGGCGCGAGCAGAGCGGGGGCGCGGTTGCGCGTGCGCCTTCGGCTGCCGGGCGCTTCGACGGCGGGGCGGTTGTGCGTGGTGCAGTCGGCGGAGGCGTCCGGGCTGGTGGAGCAGATTCGGCGATTGGCACCTGTGGTGCTCGATGCGCCCTCCGCGATCGGGTCGGCCGACCTCATCGTGGTCGTCACGCCAGGCGACGCGGAGCCGGCGCTCGCCGAGCTCGTCGCCGCTTCCGCCGACGGCGGGGCGGCCCTGATCGTGGCCAACCGGCCGCGCGAGCCCGAGCGCTGGGCGGACCGGGCGGCCGTGCTGCTGCCGGAGTCGCGGCTCGGCGCGCGCATGGCGGCCGCGGGCTGGCCCGCGGGCGGTCCGTTCGGGCGCGCGATCGCCGAGCTTGCCCGCGCGTGTGGGGGCGTGGCATGCGGCTGAGGGCCCGCGACGAGTCCGGGCAGGCGCTCGTCCTGCTGGTCGGCGCGATGAGCGTGCTCGTGTTGGGCGCGCTGCTGCTCGGCTCGCTCGGGCGGGCCTACGGTGCGAAATCGCACGCCCAGCGCGCGGCGGACCTGGCGGCGGTGTCGGCGGCGCGCGCGATGCGCAGCGCCTACCCGCGGCTATTCGAGCCGGCGGCCAACCCGCAGCACCTGTCGCTCGGCGCCTACCTCGAGCTGGCGCGTGGCGCCGCCGAGCGGGCCGCCGATCTGAACGGCTCGCACGTCGACCCGGGCGACGTCAGCTTTCCGGACGCCTCCTCGTTCGCGCCAGTGCGGGTCACGGTTGCGGTCCGCGAGCGCCACAGGCTCGCAGTCGGTGGCGGCCGTGAGCTGGCGGTGGCGGCTCGTGCCACGGCTGCCCTGGTGCCGGATGGGGGCGGCTCCGCCGACCTTGGAGGCGGCGGCTACCCCGGTCCGTTCGCGTTCCGGCAGGGAAAGCCGATGCGGCCGGACGTCGCGCAGGCGTTCGACCGCCTGGCGGCCGCCGCCAAGAGCGAGGCGAGCCTCGACCTGATCGTCGTCAGCGCCTACCGCTCGGACGCCGAGCAGGCGCGCCTGTTCGCTGCGCACCCGGATCCGAAATGGGTCGCGCCGCCCGGCGAGAGCCTGCACCGCTACGGCACCGAGCTCGATCTCGGGCCGGCCTCGGCGTACGCCTGGCTCGAGCGCAACGCGGGCCGCTTCCACTTCATCCGGCGCTATTCGTGGGAGGCCTGGCATTTCGGCTTCGGGCTCAATCCGGGCAGCCGCTCGGTGGGCTTCGGCGGCGACCGTGGCGGCGGGCTGCCGTCGTTCGTGCCGGACAGCATCGAGCCGATGATCGCGGCGGCGGCGCAGCGCTGGAACGTCTCGGGCACGCTGCTGGCGGCTCAGCTCTACGCGGAGTCGAACTTCAACCCGTTCGCGCAGTCGGGAGCGGGGGCGCTCGGCATCGCCCAGTTCATGCCCGGCACCGCACGCTCCTACGGCCTGGGCGATCCGTTCGACCCGGCCAGCGCGATCGACGCGCAGGGCCACCTGATGCGCGACCTGCTGCGCCAGTTCGGGTCGGTGCCGCTGGCGCTGGCCGCCTACAACGCGGGCCCGGGGCGGGTGGCCGCCTGCGGCTGCATCCCGCCGATCGCCGAGACGCAGGCGTACGTGGCGAAGATCCTCGGCCTGATGGGCGGGGCGGGAGAGGCCCTGGGCGGACTGGAGGTGAGGCTCGTGGCGTGACGGCCAGCCGAGCGATTGGCGGTCGCTAGTGTCGCCGGTGTGCCAGGCGACGTCGATCTAATGCTCCTCTGCGGGAGCCTGCGCGGCGGTTCGAGCAACCATGCCGTGCTGCGTACAGCCGCCGAGCTGGCGGGGCCCGGACGGGCGCTGATCTACGACGGCGTCGGCCGGCTGCCGCACTTCAACCCGGACGACGACCACGATCCGCTGCCGTCCGAGGTGGCCGAGCTGCGGTCAGCGATCGGGAATGCGGCGGCGGTGCTGATCTCGACGCCTGAGTACGCGGGAGCGCTGCCGGGCTCGTTCAAGAACGCGCTCGACTGGACGATCGGCGGCGGCGAGATCTACGGCAAGCCGGTCGCCTGGATCAACACGGCGGGACCCGCCGCGCCGAGCGGCGGGGCGGACGCGCACGACTCGCTGCGCAAGGTGCTGGGCTTTGCCGGGGCCGAGATCGTGGAGACCGCCTGCGCACGCATCCCGATCGCCCGCAGCGACGTGGGTGAAGACGGGCTGATCCACGACGATCGGATTCGCGGCGAGATAGCGGCCGTCGTGGCTGCGTTGGCCGGCCATCCTCGAGGCCCGGTTTAGTCGCACCCCGGCGAATCTTCCCCGCTTTGGGTCGCCTTTTGTCTTTGACTTGACAAAACGCGATTGAGGGGCAAACTGCTTCGGGCGTATCGGGGGACTCGCCGCCGGCTGTGCCGGTGAGTCTGGCGAAAAAGCAGGTTGCAAGAGGGTCTCGGAGGGGTCCTCGAGGGAGGAGCGATGTGCCCTGCGGTCGCTGAGCCGCCCGCCGGCGGCGCGCTGGATGCTGCGCGCTCTCGGCCGGGTCGAGCAGCCGGCTCTCGAACAAACCGAGGACCGACGCACGGCGCATCTCCCCTGCGAGCAAGGAGGAGTGGAGATGAGACCTAGTCGAGTAGCGATCGGCGCCGTGGTGCTCGCCGCGGCGGTGGCCGTGCCATGCACCGGGCCGTCAGGAGCGGGCGCGCCGGCCGGGGCGGCGGCGCAGAAGCATTCGCACAAGGCGACCTACCTGGACGCCGGCGCACCCGTGAATGCGCGGGTGAGCGACCTCCTCAAGCGCATGACGCTCCAGGAGAAGATCGGTCAGATGGACCAGATCGTGATCGGCAAGTTGCGCGGTCCGAGCAACCCGTCGGACGGCGACTGCAACGGCGGCAACAGCGACCAGTTGCAGACGAACTGCCTGCAGAAGGTGCTGATCGACAACGAGACTGGCTCGATCCTGTCCGGCGGCACCGACAACCCGGCCGACAACACCGGCGCCGGCTGGGCGAACCAGTACAACACGATCCAGCACTACGCGATCGACCATTCGCGGCTGCACATCCCGGTGATCTACGGGGTCGACGCGGTGCACGGCTTCGGCCACCCGTACAAGGCCACGCTGTTCCCGCAGTCGATCGGGATGGGCGCGACCTGGGATCCGCCGCTTGCCCAGCAGGCCGGGGCGGCCACCCGGCAGCAGCTGCTCGCCACCGGCGGCAACTGGGACTTCGCGCCGGTGCAGGACCTCGCGCGGGACAACCGCTGGGGCCGCTACTACGAGACCTGGGGCGAGGAGCCCGCGCTCGCGGGCGCGATGGGGGCCGCGAACATCAAGGGACTCCAGGGCGGAGGCTTCAACAGCCCGCAGGTGGCGGCGACGGTGAAGCACTTCGCCGGCTACTCCGAGTCGATCAACGGCCACGACCGCGTGGAGGAGCAGCTGCCGATCCGCTACCTGCAGGACCTGTTCCTGCCCTCGTACAAGGCGGGGATCGACGCCGGCGCGGCCACGGTGATGGTCAACTCCGGCTCGATCAACAACTGGCCCGCGCACGCCTCGCACTTCCTGCTCACCGAGCTGCTGCGGCACCGGTTGGGCTTCAAGGGCGTGGTGATCAGTGACTACGGCGACGTGCCGGCGCTGCAGACGGCGTACCACATCGCCCCCGACCTGGCGGGCGCCGTGGCCAAGGCCGTGAACGCCGGCGTGGACATGACGATGGAGCCCGACAACCCGTCCGGCTTCGACCAGGCGCTGCTGCAGGACGTGCAGAGCGGCGCGGTCTCGCGGGCGCGGATCAACCAGGCGGTGAGCCGCATCCTGCGGCTGAAGTTCGAGCTCGGCCTGTTCGACCACCCGTTTGTCGACCCGGCCAAGGCGGACGCCGCGATCGAGGGAAACCGTGACGTCGCCCGCCAGGCGGCCGACGAGTCGATCACGCTGCTCCGCAACAAGAACAACGTGCTGCCGCTGTCACCCGGCATCGGCAAGCTCGTGGTGACGGGGCCGAACGCCGACTCCCTCGTCGGCCAGCTCGGCGGCTGGAGCGTGAGCTGGCAGGGCATCTTCGGCGGTGGCCAGGCCTGCTGCGCGGGCCCGCCCGACCAGATCCCGCCGGCGACGACCGTGCTGCAGGGCATCAAGGCGGCGGTGTCGCCGTCCACGCAGGTGCTGGCGGCGCCCGACCAGGCCAGCGCGGTGAGCGCCCTGAACGGCGCCGACGCCGCGGTGGTCGTCGTGGGCGAGCAGGCCTACGCGGAGGCGCTCGGCGACAACCCGGCGCCCGACCTGGCGCCCGACCAGAAGGCGCTCGTCAGCGCGCTGATCGCCACCGGCAAGCCGGTGATCGTGGTCGTCGAGGCGGGCCGCCCGCTCGGCCTCGGCCCGGCGGAGGGCGCCGACGGCCTGCTGATGGCGTACGAGCCCGGCACGGAGGGCGGCTCGGCGGTGGCCGACGTGCTGTTCGGCAAGGTCAACCCGAGCGGCAAGCTGCCGGTCACGTGGCCGAGCGACGCCGCGCAGCAGGGGTCGAACTTCAACCCCACGGGGCCCTCGACGCTGGGTGACCAGCCGAAGGTGTTCGACCAGCTGCCGGGCACGAACTCGGGCTGGGGATCGGGCTACAACCCGCTCTACCCGTTCGGCTTCGGCCTCTCGTACACCACGTTCAAGGTGAGCGGGCTCGGCGCGACGAGCAGCGTCTCGCGCAACGGGACCGTCACGGCGACGTTCACCGTGTCGAACACCGGCAGCCGCGACGGCGACGACATCGTGCCGGTTTACGTGCACCAGCCGGTGGACACGGCCGGGATCGTCACGCCGCCGCAGCGGCTCGTCGGCTTCACGCGCGTGAGCGTGCCGGCGGGCGGGTCGAAGACGGTGCACGTCTCGTTCCCGGTGTCCGAGCTGGCGCTCACGCCGGGCGACATCGACGGCACCGAGAGCCCGCAGGTGTTCCCGGGCGGCTACGAGGTGCAGGTGGAGGACCTCAGCTCGGCCTTCACGGTCCACTGAGTTGGAGTGGTGCGGCGCCATCCCGGGTTAGCCCCCGGCAGATGGCGCCGCCCACTTTCTAGCCGCCCGCGGGCAGGAAAGCCGTGTGCTGTGCGTCCTCGGCGGCATGAAGCCATTCTCATCACTCCTCCTCGTAGCAGCCGCCGTCGGCGCCTCCGCAGTGCTTGCCGCCCCCGCGGGCGCCACCTCCATCACCGAGCTTCCCCCGCTCATCCCCGGCAGCGTGCCGCAGGGGATCACCGCCGGGCCGGACGGCAACGTCTGGTTCGTGGAGAACCGCGCGAGCCGCTTCGGGCGCGTCAAGGTGGCGAACGACAGGATCGACGACTGGTCCACGGGCTCGGGGATCAGCGCCGGCAGCCAGCCGTCGGAGATCACCCTCGGTCCAGACGGCAATCTCTGGTTCACGGAGGAGGCGGGCAACCGCATCGGGCGCATCACGACCAGCGGCGCACCGACGGCCGTGGAGTTCCCGGTAGCGGGCCAGCCCGAGGGCATCACCACCGGTCCCGACGGCGCGCTCTGGTTCACCGAGTTCGGCGCGGGCCGCATTGGGCGCATCACCACCGCCGGCGCCTTCACCGACTTCCCCGCCGGCATGGGGCCGGCGGCCATCATGCCGCTTGGGATCACCGCAGGGCCGGACAACAACATCTGGTTCACCGACCTGCGCTTCCACGACAACCCGGTCGCTCGGACCACCCTTCCCGGGGTGGTGACCGAGTTCTCGACAGGCGTCACCGCCGCGAGCGAGCCGGCCCGGATCATCGCCGGTCCCGACGGCAACCTCTGGTTCTCGGAGCAGACGGGCGACGCCATCGGGCGCATCAGCCCCACCACGGGAGCGGTGACCGAGTTCAGGACCGGGATCAGCACCGGCGCGGGCCCGGTTGGGCTCACCGTGGGCCCGGACAACAACATCTGGTTCGCCGAGTACGGCGGCAGCTCGGGCCGCCGGATCGGGCGGATCACGCCGCAGGGCAAGGTCACCGAGTTCTCCGGCCTCACCGATGCGCCGCTCGACATCGCGCGTGGCCCGGACGGCAACCTCTGGTTCACCGAGAACTTCGGAAACCGCATCGGTCGCGTGGTGATGGATCCGGAGGTCACCACCGGCGCGCCTTCGGTCAACGGATCGGGCGCGACCGTCCCCGGCACCGTCAACTCACTCGGCACCATGACGAGCTACGCGCTCGAGTACGGGACCACCACCGCGTACGGGAGCGCCACCAACTCGCGGACGATCCCCGGAGACAGCGATCCTGTGAACGTCTCGCTCTCCGTGGGAGGGCTGAAGCCGGGCACGCTCTACCACTACCGCCTGGTTGCGGCGAATCCCCGCGGAACCACCAACGGACCCGACCACACGTTCACCACGGCAGCGTCGGGAGGCGGTGGCACGCCGTCCTCGCGCGACACCAGCGGGCCGAAGATAGGGATCACCAGCCCGCCTCCCGCCTCGACGAGCCAGCCGCTGGTCACGATCAGCCTCGGCTGCCCGCTGTCCGAGACGCTCGGCTGCCACGGCAGCGTGCGGCTCGAGACCGTCGCCAAGCTGGCGGCCGGCGCGGCCCGCGTGAGCGCGCGGCACAGGCTCGTGCTGGGCAGCGCCAGGTTCCGGATCAAGGCCGGTCAGAAGCACGACGTGAAGATCCCGGTCTCGCGGCGCGGGCGTTCGCTGGTGCGGAAGCTCCATCACGTTCGAGTGAGGGTGATCGTCACCGGCGTGGACGCATCCGGTAACCGCCAGACCACCGTCACCCGCGTGACCCTCACCAGCCAGAAGCTCGGCTGATCACAAACAGGAGATGACAATGTCACGACTCGCACCCCGACGTACGGCGCCTTTAGCCCTCGGCGGCGTGGCGCTCCTCGCCGTCGCCGCCTGCGGCAGCGGAGGCGGCTCCAAGCAGAGCGCCTCCGCCGCCAACGCCTCCGGTCAGCAGGCGGCCGCCATGGCCGCCGCCAGCCCCGCGCAGGCCGTCAAGCCCAAGACGGGAGGCCTCACGCCGCCCGGGACCGACCTCCGGCTGGGCAGCTCGGCCGCGGTGGCCTGGGTGCCGCCGTCCGGCTTCACCACGGCCAAGGCGCAGGCGGGAATCCGCCTCGTCGTGTCGGTCGACTCGATCGAGAAGGGCTCCATCGCCGACTTCAAGAACATCCAGCTCGACGCGAGCCAGCGCGCCTCGACGCCGTACTACGTCAAGGTCCACCTGCGCAACGTCGGCTCGACCGGCCCCAGCTCGGACAACCCGGGCCTGGCCTTCCAGGCGATCGACGATCGCGGTCAGCAGCAGCAGAGCGTCACCTTTATCGGCGACTTCCCCCGCTGCGGCGACAGCCGGCCGCCGAAGCCGTTCAGCAACGGCAAGAGCTACTCGACCTGCCTCACCTACCTGTTGCCCGGCGGCGGGTCGATCAACGAGGTCCACTGGAACGACGGGCCCTCGCGGGCGGGCGTTGTCTCGTCCTACTTCGACAAGCCCGTCGTCTGGAAGGGGAGCTGACCATGTTCGGACTTCGACCACACATCGCGCAGGCCCGCGAGCAGGATCTTCGCCGCGCCGGCGAGCGCGGCGCCCTGCTCAGCGAGGTTCTGCGGGCCAGGAAGGCAGCGGCGCTCAGGGCCACGGTGACGATCCGGCAGGAAGAGCCGGCCGATCGGACCGTCCTCGAGAAGCTGGCGACGCTCGACTCGAGCGAGGTCCCGCCATCGCCGTTGCTGGTGGCGGAGGCGGACGGGCAGCTGCGCGCCGCGGTCTCGCTCCGGGACGGCTCGGCGCTGGCGGACCCGTTCCACCCGACAGCCAACATCGTCGAGTTGCTCAGCGCCAGGGCCGGGCAGCTTCGCCCCAAGCGGGAGCGTCGCCGGCTATGGCCGTCCCGGCCACGTCCGAGCACCGAGGCGGCCCGCTAGTGCCGCGGCGCGGACCCGCGTTCTCAGCAGGCCCGGATCTTCTGGCCGCGAGCCGGGTCGAGCGACTTCGCGGCCAGGCTGCGGGCCCTGAACAGGCGACTGGTGATCGTCCCCTCGTTCACCCGCAGCGCCTTGGCGGCCTCGCGGTAGGAGAGGCCGGCGACATCGATGGCCACGAGCACGTCGCGGAAGTCGGCCGGCAGCGCCGCGATCGCGGCGAACACCTCGCGCGCCTCGGCCGCGGCCGGGGGCCTGGAGCTGGTGCGAGGGTCGGCGAGGTTCAGCGTCTCGAGCTCGGCGTCTGCCGCACGCGGGCGGCGCGCGGCCGCGCGGTACTTGGAGATGAAGGTGTTGCGCATCACGCGCATGAGGTAGCCGAGGTCGTCGGTGTTGCGGACCAGGCGCGGGCGCTTGAGGACTCGGGCGTAGGTGTCCTGCACGAGGTCCTCTGCATCCTCGCGCGAGCCGCACAGTGCCCAGGCGGCACGGAAGAGGCGATCGACGTGATCGCCGAGCGTGTCAGGGTCGAGCAGGTGCTCCGCGGGCGCAACTCGGCTCCGGGCGACACCGGGGGCGGGTAGAGCTTGGACCTGGGCGTACGACATATGGCCGTGATCATGTCCGCCGCCGTCCGCCCCGCCAATTGGCCGATCGCCTAAACCTCGCGCCTCCTATTTAGGGCACGCCGGCCGCCTCTTTAGAAGCGGCCGAGAGGTCTTTAGTCGGCCGCCGGCGCGGGCTCGTCGGCGACGACCCCCAGCTGCACGGCGATCGCGGCCGCCTCCGCGCGGCTGCCCGCGCCCAGCTTGCGCAGGATGTTCGACACGTGAACTCCCGCCGTACTGGCACTGATGAAGAGCTCAGCGCCGATCTCGCGGTTCGTGCGGCCGGCGCAGACGAGCCGCAGCACCGCGAGCTCCCGGTCGGTGAGGGAGGGCAGCTCGCCGGCGCCCGGGCTCGGCCCAGCGGCGCCCCCGTAGCGCTCGTCGATCGCCTGCACAGCCTCGGCGAAGATCTGGTCCGAGCTCATGGCGCGACCCCGCTCCCAGGCGGCGTCGAAGACCTCCGGCTTCAACCGGCCCTTGAGGCGCTTGAACGCGCGCGCGTGAGCCGGGGCCTCGACCGGCGGCACGGGCGTCCCGATCGCCTGCCGCTCGGCGTCCGCCGCCGCAAGCAGCTCGCACGCGCGCTCCGGATCTCGTCCCGTCAGGAGGGTGGCGGCGATCTCCTCCACCACGCTGCAGGTGCGCCAGCGGTCCCCGAGCTGCGCGTGGAGCGTCACGCTCTCGCGCAGCAAAGTCGCCGCGCGAGCCAGGTCGCGCTGGGCGCCCGCGACGATGCCGAGCTCGTGGAGCGACCAGGCCACGCATTCGCTGTAGGCGAGCGCACGCGCGCTGCCCAGCGCCTCCTCGAGATGGACGACGGCCTGCCGGTCGTCCCCCGCATAGTGCATCGCCGCGCCGAGGTTCTTGAGGCATTCGCTGGTCTCCTGGGCGGCGCCGGTCGGGCGCAGGAGCGCGAGCGCGCGCTGCTCGAGCTCCAGCGCCGCCTGAACCTCGCCGGCCAGCCAGGCGGCGAAGCCCATGTAGTCGAGCGACACGGCGACGCCGACACCGTCACCAAGTTGCTCCCATAGCTGGCGCGCCTGGTCGTGGAGGAAGCGCGCGCTGTCGTAGCGCGCCTGCTCGCGCTCGATCGAGCCGAGCCGGTGGAACACGGTGGCGCTGCCGGCGGCGTCGCCGAGCTCCTGGTAGAGCTTCAGCGCCTGCTCGAGCCGCGTCCTCGCGAGCCGGTACTCGCACTGCAGGAACGCGAGCATGCCGGCGCCGGCGAGCACCTCCGCCTGCGTGGCGGAGGTCATGCCGGCGGAGTGCGTGGCTGCCTGCTCGAGCCAGCGCCGGCCCTCGTCGTAGAAACCGTGGCGGAACCAGAAGGGCCAGAGCAGAGCCGCCAGGCGGCCGCCCTCCTCAGGGTGCGCGGGCAGCAGGCGCCCGAGCGCCTGGCGCAGGTTGTCGTGCTCCACCGCGAGCCGGTCCGGTCCGGCCCCTTGGCTTGGTCCCCGCCGGCGAGCGTCGGCGTCGGCGAGCCCGAGGAACCAGCGCGCGTGCACGTCCCGGATCGCCTCCTCCTCGCCGCTGTCGGCCAAGCGGCCGGCGGCGTAGCGGGCAACGGTTGTCGGCAGCACGTAGCGGGTGGCCCCGGAGCGCTCCAGGACGTGCACCACGGACTGCTCGACCAGCGCGGCGATCAGATCGAGAATGCCCCCGGGTCGCAGCGGATCGCTCCCGGCCACCGCCTCGGCGGCCTCGAGCGAGAAGCTGCCGGCGAATGCCGCCAGCCGGCGCAAGAGGATCCGCTCGTCCTCGGTCAACAGGCCGTGACTCCAGTCCAGCGTCGCCTCCAGCGTCCACTGGCGCGCCGGGGCGGCCCGGGAGGCCTGTCGCAGGAACGAGGGGTCCCGCTCCAGGCGGCCGGCGATGTCGGGAACGCTCAGCACGGCGACGCGCGCCGCCGCGAGCTCGAGCGCCAGCGGTAGCCCGTCGAGCTGCCAGCACACCTGCACCACGGCGGAGCGGTTCTGCGCGGTGAGCTCAAACGACGGCGATGCCGCTCGGGCGCGCTCGACGAAGAGCTGGACCGCGGGCGCGCCGTCGGAGCTCGCGGCCGGTTGGGCGCCGTAGTCCGCCAGGGGAGGCGGGAGGGTGAGGCCGGGGACGCGCCGGACCTGCTCGCCCGGGACGCCGAGCGGCCTGCGGCTCGTGGCCAGCACCTGCAGCGAGGGACTCGCCGCCAGCAGGCCGGCCACGAGCGGCGCGCACTCGTCGACCAGGTGCTCGCAGTTGTCCAGGACCAGCAGCGTGCGCCGGCTCCCGAGCTGCAGGGCCACCACTTCCGGGACCGAGCCGCGCGGGGCGCTTGGGTGCAGCGTGTTCACCACCACCTGTTCGACGAGCGCGGGGTCGGAGACGGAGCCGAGGTCGACCCACCACACCCCGCCGTCCAGATCGCTCGCGTAGGCGTCCGCCAGCTCGATGGCCAGGCGGCTCTTCCCGCATCCGCCCGGTCCGGACAGCGTCAGCAGCCGCGTGTCCCGGAGCAGATCGCCCAGCTCCGCAAGTGCCGGGTCGCGGCCGATCAGGGCGGTGAGCTGGGCGGGCAGGTTGCCGGCGACCGACTGGCCCGCATCGGCGAAGCGCGGCTGCGCCTCGGAGTCCACCAGGCTGATCCCGAGATCCGCGGCGCGAGCCGGGGACGGGCGCGCCGGCATCCCCTTACCTCGGGGTGGAGGGCGCCGGGCCATGCGCCGCCTGTGCAGCTGGGGTCGATCCCTTGTCCTGGCCCACCGCGATTTGCATGCTTCGCAGCGCAACCATCAGCACCAATCTACCGCCGCCGTCGGCAGTCGGCTTGCCGCGCCGCCTAACCGTTTGACAGACTGCCGCGCATGGCCAACGTCATCGGACAGCGCGTCCGTCGGCGCGAGGACCCGCGCTTTCTCAAAGGCGAGGGTCGCTACGTGGACAACATCAAGCTCGACAACGAGCTTCAGGTCGTCTTCGTCCGCTCGCCGATGGCCCACGCGAAGATCGTCGAGCTGGATGTCTCCGGCGCCCGCGGGCTGCCCGGCGTCCAGGTGTTCACGGCCGGCGACGTCGGCCTCACAGTCAGCCCGCCGCCGCCGTTCATAGGCATCGACCCGCAGATGTTCCGCCCCTTCCTGGCGAGCGAGACGGTTCGCTTCGCGGGCGACATCGTGGCCGCGGTGCTGACCGAGGGCAAGGCCGCGGCGGTCGACGCCGCGGAGCTCGTCAGCGTGGAGTACGACCCGCTGCCGGTGGTCACCGACCCGCGCGAGGCCGTGAAGGACGAGGTCGTGCTCTATCCGGGGCTCGGCAGCAACACCTGCCTGAAGATCCCCGCGAAGGACGCCGACCCGAACCTGTTCGACGGCTGCGACGTGGTGATCGAGGGCTCGCTGGTGAGCCAGCGGCTCGCGGCCAGCCCGCTCGAGCCGCGCTCGTCACTGGCCCAGCCGGGCGACGACGGCCGCCTGACGATCTGGCTGTCGACCCAGACCCCGCACCAGGACCGCATGGGCCTCTCGATGCACCTGGGCATGGAGGAGAACCAGATCCGCGTGATCGGCCCGGACGTGGGCGGCGGCTTCGGGGCCAAGGGCCTCAACGTCGAGGACGTGCTGGTCGCCTGGCTGGCACGCGAGACCGGCCGCCCGGTCCACTGGACCGAGACGCGCAGCGAGAACATGGTCGCGATGAACCAGGGCCGCGCCCAGGTGGCCGACTTCAAGCTCGGCGGCACCCGCGACGGCGAGGTCAAGGCCTACAAGCTCAGCCTGCTCCAGGACGCCGGCGCGTACCCGAGCATCGGCGCCTTCCTGCCCAATCTCACCGCCCTGATGGCCAGCGGCGTGTACCGCATCCCGAAGATCGAGTCGGACATCACGACGGTGGTCACCAACACCACGCCGATCGGCCCCTTCCGCGGCGCCGGGCGGCCGGAGGCCAGCCAGATCATCGAGCGGGCGATGGACCTGTTCGCGGCGGAGCTCGGCATGGACCCGGCGGTGGTGCGCAGGCGCAACTTCATCCAGGCCGACGACTTCCCGCACGTCACGGCCTCGGGCGCCCGCTACGACTCGGGCGACTACGACGGGGCGCTCAACCTGGCGATGGAGACCGCCGGCTACGACGACCTGCGCGCGCAGCAGCGGCGGCTCCGCGACGAGATGTCGCCCAAGCAGCTCGGCATCGGCCTGTGCGTCTACGTCGAGGTCACCAACGGCCTGCACGAGAAGGAGTTCGGCGCGGTCGAGATCACCGACGACGGCGAGGCGATCGTGCGCACCGGCTCGTTCTCACACGGCCAGGGCCACGAGACCACCTTCGCCATGATCGCCGCCGAGCAGCTCGGCCTGCCGGTGGAGAAGGTCACCGTGCTGAAGGGCGACACCGACATCGTGCCGCGCGGCACCGGCACCTACGGCTCGAAGTCCACGCAGATCGGCGGCACCGCCGCGCGCATGGCGGCCGACGAGGTGGTGGAGCGGGCAAAGCGCCTGGCGGCCGACATGCTCGAGGCCGCACCCGAGGACCTCGTGCTCGATCTCGACTCGGGCCGCTTCCACGTGGCCGGCGCGCCGCAATCGGGCTTCTCCTGGAGCGAGCTGGCCTCGCGCCTGAAGGACGACGGCCGCCTCAGCGAGCTCAGCGTAGAGCAGGACTTCGAGGCGGAGTTCCCGACCTTCCCGTTCGGAGCGCACATCGCAGTGGTCGAGGTCGACACCGAGACCGGAGAGGTGCGGCAGCTTCGGCACATCTCGGTCGACGACGCAGGCCGCATCATCAGCCCGGTCGTCGCCGAGGGCCAGGTGCACGGCGGCGTGGCCACGGGCATCGCCCAGGCGCTGTTCGAGGAGGTCATGTACGACGAGGACGGCAACCCCGTCACCGGCAGCTTCGCCAGCTACTGCTTTCCCGCGGCCACCGAGCTGCCCTCGTTCGAGCGCGTGCCGATGGAGACGCTCACGCCCATCAACCCGCTCGGGGCCAAGGGCATCGGCGAGTCAGGGACGATCGGCGCCACGCCGGCGGTGCACAACGCGGTGATCGACGCACTGGTGCCCTACGGCGTGAAGCACCTCGACATGCCCGTCAACGGCGAGAAGGTCTGGCGGGCGATCGCTGACGGCGGCAGCTAGGGCGTACCCTGGCCGGCGCAGCTCGTCTCGCCGGCCGCGGGCAGGCAGACGGTGAAGCCCTGGTCGGCGTTGTCGCCCACCTCGCTGCGCGCCTGGATCTCGAAGCCGAGCGACTGCCCGGGCTGAAGCGTGAGGCCGGCCTGGGCGAGGCACTTGGTGAAGTCGACCTTGAAGTTGAGCGTGTTGGCGGGGTCGGCCGGGCGATCGGGCGCCGAGTCGCGCAGCGCGAAGGGCGCGTTCGGGTCGGTCTGGTTGCCCAACGCGGGTGACAGGTTCGGGTCCGTGCTCGACAGTGCGCCGCTGCCGCAGGTCTGGGGCCCGCGCGTCGGGGTGCCGGCGCCGGGGCCGGGGCCGACGCCCACGGGCGCGTTCGGCACGTTCACCTGGTACTGGAGGCCGCCGATGTCCACGAAGCCGTCGCCCTCGCCGGTGCCGGGGATGGCGCGCCGCTGCGGCCGCCAGAAGTCGAAGCTCATCGACAGGTCGCCGTTCGGGTCGGCGTGCAGCACGATCGGGTTGTTGCGCGTGCCGGCGCCGTTCGCCGCCACCGGATAGTTGATCGTGGTGCTGGGTCCACGCCGATCGAGTAGTCCCTCGCCGCCGGCGTTGTGTTGAAGATGTAGTTGAGCACGCCCGTGAGGTCGTGCTCGACCCCGCCCGTGGTCACGCGCTCGATGAAGGTGTCGCCCGAGCCGATCTTGTCGGACGGCGCGCGCGTGTGGAGCTGGAAGTCGCCGGTCGGTCCGGCCTTGATCGCCCCGAAGCCGTCGCCGTCCTGGTCGAAGGAGCCCGGGAAGGGCAGCCCGTTGGGGAACGGCTCGGCCGAGTAGCCGCTGCCGCCCGCCGAGCAGTAGGTGAGGCCGCCGCAGTCGAGCTCGACCGAGTCGGCCTGCGGCACCGGGAAGACGAGGCCGACGAAGCCGCTGGGATCGGTCAGAGCGGCGTCGATCTGCTGCTGCGTCACGCCGCCGGCGTTGGCGTTGAGCGTCTGGCTGACGTCGAAGTGGAAGTTGGAGAAGAGCTGGAAGGTGTCACCGCCGGAGGGCGCCTGGAGGCCGCCCGCCTTACGGGCCTTCGGACGGGCGGGATCCTGGTTGTCCATCACCAGGTTGCCGTTGTCGTCCACGTCGAAGGCGTTGGGTACGCCGTCGTGGTCGGGATCCGCGCCCGGGTTCGACACGGAGGCCCTGGTCGCGCTCTTCACGAGGCCGTAGACGCCGGCGCCGATCGGCACGCCCTTGCGCGCCTTGGCCGTGCGGCTCTTGTCGAGCATCGAGGCCGGCAGCGATTTGGCCGGGCGGGCGAAGCCTCGGCCCAGCTTGAGCTTGCCGAGCTTGGCGCCGCCCTTGAGGCCGACGATCACGAGCTTTCCCTTGCCGCCCACGACCACCGGGCCGGCGTACTTGCCGTTCGCCGCGCGCAGGTGGAGCGTGAACTTCTTGGCGGGCGGGACGAGCTTGAACTTGCCCTTGACCTGCACCGAGCTGGCCTTGCCGTTGTAGCCGACGGCGATCAGCGTGTAGCCCTTGCCACCGAGGCTGCCGGTGACCGGCTTGGGACGCGCGAGGGCGGCGCCCGGGAAGGCTGCGAGTGCGGCGACGGCGAGTGAGCTTGCGATGACGGTCCTCATTGGACCGGTTATTCGGTTGCCCCAGGGACTACTTGAGGCCGACCTGCCGAGCCAGGTAGTGCAGTCCCTGCTCGGGCCTCGCTGCAATGCGCCTTCCGCTGCTGGTGGCCCGGCAGCGCGAGGCTCCAGTGCGCCTCCACCTGGCCGGCCCGAGCGGCAGCGCGAGCGGTAGGTCGACGCGAGCGGCAGCGCCACGGCCGCGCCGATGAGCGCAAGCACGAGCAGCATCCGGATCCCCACCCCCAGCACCAGCCGCATCCCGGGATATATAGGGATTCCCGGCTCGCCGGGAGCCACCCGCGCCAGTACCTATCCTCGGATCGTGGCCACGACGGAGTCACCCGCGCGGACGCGCGACGAGCGCATCGCGGCTCAGCGCCGCGCCCTGCCGGACGCCCCGGGCGTCTACCTGTTCCGCGACGCCAAGCGCCGGGTGCTCTACGTGGGCAAGGCCAAGTCGCTCAAGAAGCGGGTCGCCTCGCACTTCTCGAACCCGTCCACGCGCGGCTACCGGGACATGCTCGAGGCGATCGACAACATCGAGTTCATCGCCACGCAGACCGAGGCGGAGGCGCTGCTCGCCGAGCAGAACTTCATCAAGCAGTACCGCCCGCGCTTCAACGTGCGGCTGCGCGACGACAAGTCCTACCCCTACATCGCCATCTCGCTGGACGAGGACTTCCCGCGCGTCTACTTCACGCGCGAGCGCCACCGCCGCGGCCGCGCCTACTTCGGCCCCTTCTCCAACGCCAAGCGCGTGCGCGAGACGCTCGACCTGCTCGGCAAGGTCTTCCAGTACCGCACCTGCGACGGGCCCGAGCCGGGCCGCGCGTCCGGCAGCCCCTGCCTCGACTACTTCATCAAGCGCTGCCAGGCGCCCTGCGTCGGCTACGTGTCGAAGGAGGAGTACCGCGAGAGCATCGAGGCGATCGTCGCCTTCCTGTCGGGCCGCTACCGCCAGATCGAGCGCGATCTCGAGCAGCAGATGAAGGAGGCGGCGGCCGAGCAGGAGTTCGAGCAGGCGGCGATGTACCGCAACCGGCTGAAGGCGGTGCGCTCGCTGCTCGAGCGCCAGCGGATCTCGAACGAGTCGGTGGGCACGCTCGACGCGGTGGCCGTGGCGGCCGAGGGCACCGACGCCAACGCCCAGGTCTTCCAGGTGCGCGACGGCGTGCTGGCGGATCGCCAGAGCTTCTACCTGGAAAACGCGGCCGCGCGCGAGGAGAGCGAGGTGGCGGAGGAGTTCATCCTCCAGTACTACGCCACCTCGCCGGCGATCCCGCCGCAGGTGATCGTGCCGCGCGGCCTCACGCACACCGAGGTGCTGGAGGAGGCGCTCAGCGACCAGCGCGGCGCCCCGGTCGAGGTGCGGCACGCCGAGCGCGGCGACAAGCGGCGCATCTTCGAGCTGGCCCTTCGCAACGCGCGGCTGGCGCTCGACCAGGACCGGCTGCGCTCGGAGTACCGGCGCGTGGCGCGCATCGAGGCGCTCGAGGGCCTGCAGAAGGCGCTCGCCATGGACTCGATCCCGATGCGGATCGAGTGCTTCGACATCTCCAACCTGGGCGAGACGCACACGGTCGCGTCGATGGTCGTGTTCGAGGGCGGCGCGCCGAAGAAGTCCGACTACCGGCGCTTCGCCATCCGCGAGGCGGTGCAGGACGACTTCGCGGCGATGCAGGAGGTGCTGTCGCGGCGGATGGCGCAGTACGCGGCGCAGCGCGAGCGTTCGCCGCACGAGAAGAGCTACGACGCGAGCTTCGCCGCGGCGCCGGGGCTGATCGTGATCGACGGCGGCAAGGGCCAGCTGTCGGCCGGCCTGTCGGCGCTGCGGGAGTTCCGCGACCTGGGCGTGACGGTCGTCAGCCTCGCCAAGCGGGTCGAGGAGATCTTCCTGCCGGGCTCGACCGAGCCGATCAGGCTGCCGCACGACACGGCGCCGCTGCAGCTCCTGCAGCGGGTGCGCGACGAGGCGCACCGCTTCGCCATCGAGTTCCACCGCGGCCGGCGCGACAGGGCGATGACCCATTCGATCCTCGACGAGCTGCCCGGCGTCGGGCCGGCGCGCAAGCGGCTGCTCCTGCAGCACTTCGGCTCGCCCGAGCGCTTCCTCCAGGCCAGCCGCGAGGAGCTCGAGGCGGTGCCCGGCCTGCCTGGGAAGACGGCGCGAGAAATTCACGCCTACGTCCACAAGGTGAGGTAGCGTCAGTGTCAGCCATGCCGTCCTGGAGGAGAGCGCTCGGGCTGCCGGAGCAGCATCCGGCGAGCGGCTCCATCGAGGACTTCGTGGTCATCACCGGCTTCTCGGGCGCCGGCAAGTCGCAGGCGATGGCCTGCTTCGAGGACGCCGGCTACTTCTGCGTCGACAATCTGCCGCCCGAGATGATCATGTCGCTGGCCGACCTGTTCCAGCACGAGGGCAGCAAGGTCGAGCGCGCGGCGGTGGTGTGCGACGTGCGCGGCGGCGAGTACTTCGAGGGGTTGCTCAACATGCTCGACCAGCTCGAGCAGCGCGGCACCGACTACCGGCTGCTGTTCCTCGACGCCTCGGAGGAGGAACTGGTCAACCGCTACAAGGAGACGCGCCGGCGCCACCCGCTCGCGCCCGGCGGCAACGTGGTGGAGGGCATTCAGTTCGAGCGGCCGCTGCTCGAGCCGCTGCGCAACCGCGCGGACGTCGTCATCGACACCACCGACATGTCGGCCGCGCGGCTGCGGCGCGTGGTCGCGGACAAGATGCTCGAGCCGGAGACCGTCGGCAGGCTGGCGATCACGTTCATCACCTACGGCTTCAAGCACGGCGCGCCGCGCGAGGCCGACCTCTCGTTCGACGTGCGCTTCCTGCCCAACCCGCACTACGAGCCCGAGCTGCGCGAGCTCACCGGCCTCGACGCGTCTGTCAAGGAGTACGTGGAGAGCTCCGATGGCATCGCCGAGTTCTACGACCGGCTGCTGCCGCTGCTCGACTACCTGCTGCCGGCCTACCTGCGCGAGGGCAAGTCGCACCTCACGATCGGCATCGGCTGCACCGGCGGCCGGCACCGCTCGGTGGTCATCGCCGAGCACCTCGCGCGCGCCTACGGAGAGCGCGACGAGTACCACGTCGACGTCGTTCACCGCGACATCGACAAGCCGCCGCGGCGCCCGTGACGTTCACGGATTAACCCCCACGAAGAATCCGGGGAATACCCCGAAAGCCAGTAGCAGCCGGTTGATAGGCTGCCCTCAACCCTTCAGTTCAACTTGAGAAAGGACGGCCGGATGGCGGTAAAGGCCGGTATCAACGGCTTCGGCCGTATTGGCAGAAACGTAATCAGGGCGGCGGCGGAGAACGACTCCGACGTCGAGTTCGTCGCGGTCAACGACCTCTTCGACACTCACATGCTCGCCCATCTCTTCAAGTACGACTCCATCCTCGGTCCCTATCCGGGCGAGGTGCATGCCACCGACACGGGCATCGTGATCGACGGCAAGGAACTGCGCGTCTTCGCCGAGAAGGACCCAGCGGCGCTGCCGTGGTCGGATCTCGGCGTAGAGGTCGTGATCGAGTCCACGGGCCACTTCACCAACCCGGAGGAGGCGGCCAAGCACCTCCAGGGCAGCGTCAAGAAGGTCATCATCTCGGCGCCCGCAAAGGGCACTCCGGACGCGACGGTGGTGCTCGGCGTCAACGAGGAGATCTACGACCCGGACCAGCACAACGTCATCTCGATGGCCTCGTGCACCACGGGTTGCCTCGCCCCGGTGGCGAAGGTCCTGCACGACAGCTTCGGCATCGTCAACGGCCTGATGACCACGATCCACGCGTACACGGGCGACCAGCGGCTCCACGACATGCCGCACAAGGACCTGCGCCGCGCTCGCGCGGCGGCGATCAACCTGATCCCGACCTCGACGGGCGCCGCCAAGGCCATCGGCCTGGTGATCCCCGAGCTGTCCGGCAAGCTGGGCGGCATGGCGGTGCGCGCGCCGATCCCCACGGGCTCGATGGTCGACCTGGTCGTCAACGTCCAGACGCCGACGAGCGTCGACGGGGTCAACGCGGCGATGGAGGAGGCCGCGGACACCGGGCCGTTCGAGGGCATCTTCGCCTACACCGAGGACCCGATCGTTTCGAGCGACATCGTGAAGAACCCGTACTCGTCGATCTTCGACGCGGGTCTCACGATGGTCACCGATGGCACGCTCGTGAAGGTGGGCTCCTGGTATGACAACGAGTGGGGCTACTCGAACAGGCTGATCGACCTCACGGAGCGAGTCCTGGCACGAACGCCGGCGTAGGAGGGGCGGGCGAGATGCTCGCCCGCCCAGTCTCGGCCCCGCGACGTGTGACACCCTTCGCCCGATGGCGTTCCGAAAGAAGACCGTGCACGACCTCGACGTGCGCGAGGGCATGCCAGTCCTCGTGCGCGTCGACTTCAACGTGCCGCTGAAGGACGGCGAGGTGGCCGACGACACCCGCATCCGGGCCGCGCTGCCCACGATCAACGAGCTGCGCGGCCGCGGCGCGGCGCTCGTGCTGTGCTCTCACCTGGGACGCCCCAAGGGGCGCGACCCGGAGTTCTCACTCACGCCGGTGTCCAAGCGGCTCGGCGACCTGATCGGGATCCGCGTGCACCAGGCGCCCGAGGTGGTGGGCCCCGAGGTGCGCCGAGGGGTGGGCCGGCTCGAGGCGGGCGAGATCCTCGTGCTCGAGAACACGCGCTTCGAGCCGGGGGAGACCAAGAACGATCCTGACCTCTCGCGCGAGCTGGCGTCGCTCGCCGAGGCATACGTGAACGACGCCTTCGGCAGCTCGCACCGCGCGCACTCGACCACGGCGGGCGTCACGGAGTTCCTGCGCCCGGCGGTGGCGGGCTACCTGCTCGAGCGCGAGGTGGAGACGCTCGAGGGCGTGGTCAAGGATCCGAAGCGTCCGCTCGTGGTCGTGCTCGGCGGCGCGAAGGTCACCGACAAGATCGCGCTGATCGAGCGCTTCCTGGAGCTGGCCGACTCGATCCTGATCGGCGGCGCGATGTGCTTCGCTTTCTTCAAGGCGCAGGGCAAGTCCACCGGCGACTCGCTGGTGGAGGAGGAGGGCGTCGAGCTGGCGCGCAAGGCGCTCGAGCTCGCCGAGAAGTCGGACTGCCGCCTGCTCCTGCCGGTCGACCTCGTGCTGGGGGACAGCTTCTCCGCGGACGCCGAGCTCCGCGAGGTCGACGGCACCGACGTGCCAGACGGCTGGATGGGCCTCGACGTCGGGCCGAAGACCACCGAGGCCTACGCGAAGGAGATCGCAGCCGCCGGCACGGTGCTCTGGAACGGGCCGATGGGGGCGTTCGAAATGGAGCCGTTCGCGGTCGGCACGCGCGCGGTGGCCGAGGCGGTCGCGGCGGCGCCGGGCACCACGGTGGTGGGCGGCGGCGACAGCGCGTCCGCGCTCAAGCAGTTCGGCCTGGCGGACAAGGTCTCGCACCTGTCCACCGGCGGCGGCGCTTCGCTCGAGCTGCTCGAGGGCAAGCTGCTACCCGGCGTGGAGGCGCTCGACGATGCCTGATCGGCGGCAGTACATCGCTGGCAACTGGAAGATGTTCAAGACGCGTCCCGAGGCGCGCTCCTACGTCGAGGACCTGGCCGGCCGGCTCGCCAAGGGCGACTCGGTGGACGTGGGACTCTGCGTTCCCTACACGGCGCTGGCCACGGTGGTCGAGGCCGCCGCGGGCAGCGACATCCGCGTCTGCTCGCAGAGCATGCACCAGGACGCGGAGGGCGCCTACACGGGCGAGATCTCCGCGCCGATGCTGCTCGAGATCGGCGTGCAGGGCGTGGTGCTCGGCCACTCCGAGCGGCGCCAGTACTACAACGAGAGCGACCGCGCGCTGCAGGAGAAGGTGCCCGCCGCACTCGCCGCGGGCCTCGAGCCGATCCTCTGCGTCGGCGAGAGCGAGGAGGAGCGCGACCAGGGTGAGACCGAGCGCCGGCTGCGCCACCAGGTGCAGGAGGGGCTCGACCGCGTGTCCGAGGAGGACCTCGCGCGCGTGGTCATCGCCTACGAGCCGATCTGGGCGATCGGCACCGGCCGCGTGGCCACCACCGAGCAGGCGCAGGACGCGGTCGGGTTCATCCGCGCGCTTGTGGGCGGCCGGTCGGAGGAGGCGGCGCAGGCGGTGCGAGTGCTCTACGGCGGCAGCGTCAAGCCGGACAACGCCGCGGAGCTGCTCTCCCAGCCGGACATCGACGGCGCGCTCGTCGGCGGTGCCAGCCTCGATCCCGAAGTCTTCGCGCAGATCATCGCGGCGGCCCCGCGATGAGCGTTCCCGACGGTCCGGGGCAGCCTCCGGTCCCGTCGGTCTGCCTGATCATCCTCGACGGCTGGGGCATCGCGCCGCCCGGCCCCGGCAACGCCGTCCTGCAGGCAAAGACGCCGAGCTTCGACGAGCTGTCGGAGCGCCACAAGCACACGCAGCTCACGGCCTGCGGCCGCGCGGTCGGCCTGCCGGAGGGTCAGATGGGCAACTCCGAGGTCGGCCACCTCAACCTGGGCGCCGGGATGATCGTCCGCCAGGACCTGACGCGCATCGACGACGCCGTGGAGGACGGCTCCTTCTTCGACAACGAGGTGCTCAAGCAGATCTGCCACGCGGGCCGCGAGAGCGGGCGCCTGCACCTGCTCGGGCTCGTGTCGAAGGGCGGCGTGCACTCGAGCATGGAGCACCTCCACGCGTGCATCCAGCTCGCTCACCGCGAGGGCGTGCCGGACATCGTGCTGCACGCGTTCACCGACGGCCGCGACACCGCGCCCGACTCCGGCGCCGGCTACGTGGCCGAGGCGGAGGCGTGGGTGCGCGAGGCGGGCGGGCGCGTGGCCACGGTCGGGGGCCGCTACTACGGGATGGACCGCGACAAGCGCTGGGACCGCATCAAGCTTGCCTGGGACGCGATCGTCCACGGCGAGGCGGAGACCCCGCACGCCGACAGCGGCGAGGCCGCGGTGCGCGCCGCCTACGAGCGCGGCGAGACCGACGAGTTCATCAAGCCCACCGTGGTCGGCGATGAGGGCCGCATCCGTGACGGCGACGCCGTGCTCTTCTTCAACTTCCGCCCGGACCGCGCCCGCGAGATGACGCGTGCGCTCAACGAGCCGGACTTCTCCGAGTTCGACCGAGGCGAGGTCCCGCGCGTGGAGTACGCCTGCCTCACGAAGTACCAGGAGGATTGGACCTACCCGGTGGCCTTCGAGCCGGACCGCCCCAAGGTCACGCTCGCGTCGGTGATCGAGGCGATCCACGGCCACCAGCTCCACGTGGCGGAGACCGAGAAGTACGCGCACGTCACCTACTTCTTCAACGGCGGCGAGGAGCACGAGCACAAGGACGAGGACCGCTTCCTGGTCCCGTCCCCGCGCGACGTCCCGACCTACGACTACAAGCCCGAGATGAGCGCCCGCGAGGCGGCCGGCACCTTCGTCGAGCACTGGAACGCCAACGACTACCGCTTCGCAATCATCAACTTCGCCAACCCCGACATGGTCGGCCACACCGGCGTGATCCCGGCCGCCGTGAAGGCGATCGAAACCGTGGACGGCTGCATGGCGCAGGTCGTGTCCGCGGTCCACTCGAAGGGCGGCGCCTGCATCATCACGGCCGACCACGGCAACGCCGACCACATGCTCGAGGAGGACGGCAGCCCGAACACGGCGCACTCGCTGAACCCCGTCCCGCTGATCGTCACGGCCGACGTGGCCGCGCTGCGCTCAGGCGGCATCCTGGCGGACGTAACACCCACAGTGCTGGATCTCTTGGGCGTGGACCAACCGCCCGAGATGACGGGCGAAACGCTCATTTCGCACTAACGGGGGGCGAAGTCGGGGGTTCCCGCACTTAGTCCCGGTATGCGGGATCAACTGCGGGCACGTCAGCGAAAACTGGCTGAGTTGGCCGATCGGCAGGACGGTGTGGTGTCGCACGCGCAGCTTGAGGAGATCGGCTTTAGATCGAGCGCGATCGGTCGGATGATCGATGCGAAGCGGTTGATCCCGAAGCATCGGGGCGTCTACGCCCTGGGACACGGCAGACTTTCGAGACACGGTGTCCTCATTGCCGCTGTTCTGGCCTGCGGCAAGCACGCCGTCCTGAGCCACAGGAGCGCGGCCTGGCTCTGGGGTCTGCGGCCCGACAACCGCCGGCGGGTCGACGTCACGGTACCGAGGCGCGCGGGGCACAAGCGCAAGGGAATCGACGTCCACGAAAGCCAGCCCTTCGACCCCGATGACATCACCGAGATCGACGGCATCTCTGTCACGAGCCTCGCCCGCACGCTGCTCGACCTCGCCGAAGTCGTCCCGCTGGACCACTTGGCCAAGTGCATCGAAGAGGCGATGCGCAAGCGGATCTACGACCACAAGGCGGTCACCGAGCTCCTCGCCAGAAGCCCCGGCCGCAGAGGACAAAAGCCCCTCCGCTTGATCCTCAATGATGTCGTTGTCGTCGACCCCGCCACCCGCAAGGAGCTCGAGCGCAGGTTCCAGAAGCTGCTCCGAAGCCATCGCCTCCCGAAGCCGGAGCGCAACACCCTCATCGAGGGCTACGAGGTGGACACCGTCTGGCTCAAGCCAAAGGTGATCGTCGAGCTGGACGGCTTCGAGGGCCACGGCACCCGCAAGGCCTTCGAAGACGACCGCGTCCGGGACGCGACGCTGCAGCTGGCCGGCTACCGCGTGATCCGCGTCACCTGGCGCCGGCTGAAGGAGAACCCCGACGAGGTCGTTCAGATGCTACGGGCGCTCGTAGGGGAAAGTTGACACCCGCGAGACTTAGATTTCGATCTTCGCATCCCGAAGCCGGAGGAGGGAACAGCCAGCGCGCCGGACTAGGCTCCGGCGCGTGCCCGACGGCCCGCATCGCATCGACGCCCGCGACGGCTCAGCCCGCGCGGGCGTTCTGTTTACCCCGCACGGCGAGGTGAGGACGCCGGCCTTCGTCCCGCTTGCCTCCACCGCGACGGTGAAGGGCCTCCACGCGACAGAGGTCGCCGAGCTCGGCTACGACATGGTGCTCGGCAACACCTTCCACCTCTTCATCCAGCCGGGCCACGAGCACATCGCCGCCATGGGCGGCCTGCACGAGTTCATGGGCTGGCGGCGGCCGATCATCACGGACTCGGGCGGCTTCCAGGTCTTCTCGATGGGGCACGGCTCGGTGGCCGAGGAGATCAAGGGCAACCGCGGCCGGCGCAAGAGCCGCGTGCTGTCGATCGACGAGGAGGGCGTGCGCTTCCGCTCCTACCTCGACGGCTCGGAGCGGTTCATGGGGCCCGAGACCTCGATGGAGGCTCAGGCGGCACTCGGCTCGGACATCGCGCTGGCCTTCGACGAGTGCACGCCCTTCCACGTGGAGCGCGACTACACCGCCCGTTCGGCGGAGCGCACCCATCGCTGGCTCGACCGCTGCATCGACTGGCAGCGAGCCAACGCGCCGGCCGGCCAGCTTCTGTTCGGCATCGTGCAGGGCGGCGTCTACGAGGACCTGAGGATCGCATCCGCCGAGCGGGTGGCGACCTCGGACGTGGACGGCGTGGCGGTCGGCGGCTCGCTGGGCCAGAACAAGGAGCAGATGCAGGAGGTGGTGAAGTGGTCGCTCAGGCCGGTGAGGGACGACCAGCCGCGCCACCTGCTCGGGATCGGCGACGTGGACGACATCCTGCACGCCGTGGCGGCGGGAATCGACACGTTCGACTGCGCCACGCCGACCCGCCTCGGCCGCCACGGCACCGCGCTCGTGCCGCAGCCCGAGACGCGCTGGCGGCTCGACCTCACGAAGCCCGACCAGCGCGACAGCCGCGAGCCGATCGACCCCGGCTGCCCCTGCCCCGCCTGCCGCGAGCACACGCGCGGCTACCTGCACTACCTGGCCCGTGCCGGAGAGCTCACGGCCAAGCGCCTGATCACCCTCCACAACCTGACCTTCATGCACACGCTGATGGAGGAGATCCGGGCGGCGATCGCGGCGGGCGAGCTCGAGAGCTACAGCCGTGCGGTGCTGGCCGAAAGGCGGCTCGCGAAGTAGCTACTTCGTGTTGTCGTTCACCAGCTGCTTGATGCCGTCGATCTGACCGTGGACGTCGCCCGCGTTCACGGGCTTGTTGCCGCTGGTGCCGCTCGACTGAGTGACGATCAGGATCACGGCCACCACCGCCAGCACGACGGCCAGCAGCACGAGCAGCCGCCGCAGGCCCTGCCCGCGGCCCGAGCCGCGCTGCTGCTCGCGCGGCGGCGCCGACCGGCGCGTGGGCGGCACGCCGACCTCGGTGCGCGGCGGCAGTCGCATCGACTGCGGCAGCGCCTGCGTGGCGTCCGGCTCGGAGGGCATCGTGCGGGTGGCGTCCGCGTCGTAGCGCAGCGCCTGGGTCCGCTCGAGCACCTGGGTCGCCTCGCTGGCCTGGTCCTGAAGGCCGGCCTCCACCGCCTGCGCCATGTCGAGCGCCGAGGCGTAGCGGGCGCGCGGATCGCGCTCGAGCGAGAGCCGGATCGCGTGGTCGAGCTCCACGGGCACCTCCGGCCGGAAGTTCCTGATCGGCTCCACGGGGTCGCTCTGCTGCTTCAGGGCGAGCTCCGTCAGCGAGCCGTACTCGTGCGGCAGCCGGCCGGAGAGGAACTGGTAGGCGCAGACGCCGAGCGAGTAGATGTCCGACGCGGGCGTGGACTCCTGCCCGCTGGCCTGCTCGGGCGAGAGGTAGGCCGCGGTGCCGAGCACCGAGCCCACCTGCGTGATGCGCGTTTGCTCGGCCGCCTTGGCGATGCCGAAGTCAGCCAGCTTGGTGACCCCGGTCTCGCGCGCGATCAGCAGGTTGCCGGGCTTGACGTCGCGGTGCACGACCCCTGCGCGGTGCGCGTAGTCGAGCCCGTGGCAGGCGTCGCGCACGATGCCCACCGACTCCTCGACGCCGAGCTGCCCGCGGTCGCGCAGCATGTCCGCGCAGGAGGGCCCGTCCACGTACTCCATGACGATGTAGTGGCGCTCGGACGAGGTGTCGAAGCCGGAGTCGAACACCTGCACGATGTTCGGGTGCTGGAGGCGCGCGGCGGCCACGGCCTCGCGCCGGAAGCGGGCGACGAACGCCTCGTCGTCGGCGAGGTGCTCGGCCAGCAGCTTCACGGCCACGCGCCGCTCGAGCACGGTGTCGAGCGCCATGAAGACCGTCGACATCCCGCCGGCGCCGAGCCGGCCCTCGAGCCGGTAGCGGCTTGCTACCTCGGTGGGCGTGCTCATGGGACCGTGGCGCCTCCGCTCGGGGCAGTGGTGGTGGGCGGCAGCACGCCACCGCCCTGCGACGTGGTGGTGGTGCTGCTGATCGAGCTGCTGCTGCTCGTCGTGGTGATGCTGGTGGTGGTCGTCGTGCTCGGCGTGGTCGAAGTCGTGCTGCTGCTCGACGTGGTGGTGGTCTGCTGCCGCTGGCACTGCTGCTGGATCAGTTGGTCGAGCCGAGCAAGGCTCGTGTGCAGGTTGGTGCGCAGCTTCGGATCGACGTTTGAAGGCAGGCCGGCGACCTTCTGCTGGAGCTGCGCCACGTCGAAGCGGGCGCCGTTGCAGGCTCCCTTGTCGAAGTTGCTCGAGGCCTGATCGAGCTGGGTGAGCAGCCGCTGGGCATCGGCGGCCGCGAGCGTGGGCTTCGGCTTCTTGCTGCCGCAGCCGGCGACCACGACGGCCGCTGCGAGCAGCGCTATGCAGGCCAGGCGCATCATTCGCCACGGTATAGGCGGCTGGCGAGAGCCTGCGGAAGTCCCGCGCGCTCGATCGCTCCGGCCGCCTCCTCGATCGGGTACTCCACGCGCCGCCACTCGGCCTTCCAGCCTTCGGTGTCGAGCAGCAGCCAGGCCGCCCGCGGATCCCCGTCGCGCGGCTGGCCCACGCCGCCCGGGTTCACCAGCCAGCGCCCGGCGGACAGGTCGAGCTCCGTGCCGGCGGGCGTCTGGGCGCCGCGCACCGGCCCGTCGTCGTCGATCCGGCTGAAGCAGAGCGCCACGTGCGAGTGGCCGATCGCACCGATGCGCGCCTCCATCTCGTCCATGCACGCGTCCGCCTGGAGCGTGGAGAGCACGTACTCCCAGACCGGGTCGCGCGGGCTGCCGTGGAAGAGGCCGACGTCGTGGGCGCTGCCGAACGGCTCGAGCCCGTCCATGAAGTCGATGGCCTCCTCCCCGATGTGGTCCTGCGTCCAGCGGGCCGCCACGGCAGCATTCAGCGAGAAGGTCTCGATGTCGAGCTTTCCGAGCACAACAAGGTCGTGGTTGCCCACGAGGCAGACGTCGCACCTCTCCCTCGCCAGGGCCACGCATTCGTCCGGCTGGGCGCCATAGCCCACCAGGTCGCCGAGACACCAGGTCTCGTCGACGGAGGCGGTTTCGACGTCGCCCAGCACCGCGCGGAAGGCGGGAAGGTTGGCGTGAACGTCAGATAGCAGGGCGATCCTCAGAGGCTTCCCCGGGTTGCGGTCTAGTGTGTTGCGTCCATGGAGGCCACCCGCTATCGACTGCCGCTTGCTGTTGGGGTGGCGGTTGCCGCTGCAGGAACCGCGACGGCGGTGCTCCGGCCTCGGAGCGGGCTCATGCAGCCGGCTCCAGTCGACCCGGAAGGGTACTTCAGCGAGCAGGAGATCGAGCGTGCGCGGAGCTACCAGCGCCCGCGGCGCCTGCTGGGACTGGGTGCGATGGCGCTCGAAGGTGGCGCGCTGGCGCTGCTTGCGACCCGTCCGCCGGCCCTGATCGAGCGTGCCGAGCCCCGTCCGATCGCCGGCGCGGCGGCTGTTGGAGCCGGTCTCTCCGCCGGGCTGACAGTGCTGGCGCTGCCGATCGCGGCGGTCAATCATCGCCGCGCCGTGGCGGCGGGAATCTCGGTGCAGAGCTGGCGCGGCTGGCTGTCCGACCTGGCGAAGGCCACCACGATCGACGGCGTTATGTCGGGCGCGGCCGCGGCGGGGGCGATTGGGCTGATCCGCCGCTTTCCCGGGCGCTGGTGGTTGCCCGGCTCCGCCGGCGCGATCGGCGTCAGCACCCTGCTCGTCCTGCTGCAGCCGGTGCTGCTCGATCCGATCTTCAACAAGTTCACCCCGCTCGAGGACGGCGAGCTGCGCCGGGAGGTGCTCGAGCTGGCCGAGCGCGCGGGGGTGGACGTGGGGGAGGTCTACCGCGTGGACGCGAGCAAGCGGACCACCGCGGCCAACGCCTACGTGAACGGCCTCGGCCGGACCAAGCGCGTGGTGCTGTTCGACACGCTGCTGCGCGACTTCCCGCCCGCCGAGGTGAGCTCGGTGGTGGCGCACGAGCTGAGCCACGTGAAGCACCGCGACGTGTCCCGCTTCCTCGCCTGGATGGCGATCGCCGGCCCGGCAGGCGCCAATCTGGTGCAGCGGCTGGCCGAGCGCATCGCCGGGCGCCGCAGCGGTGGCCCGGGCATGCTCCCGGCCCTGGCGCTGTCCGCGGGCGTGGTGTCGTTCTTCGGCGGCATCGCGGGCACGGCGCTGTCGCGGACCGTCGAGGTGCGCGCGGACGTCTTCTCGCTCGAACTCGCCGGCGATCCCGACGCGTTCATCTCGCTCGAGCGTCGCCTGGCGCTGAAGGCGCTGGCCGACCCGAAGCCGCCGCGGCTGCTGCAACGGATCTTCGGTACGCACCCGGCCACCGTCGAGCGGATCGGGCTGGGTCTCGCTTGGGCTACTCGGACGAGCCGTACTGCTGCTCGCCCGGGTACTCAGGAAGGTTCTTGATCCCTTCCTTCGTCTGCCACTTGGACCAGTTGTCCTCCATGGCATCGATCAGCTCGCGCATGAAGCGCGGGGAGAGGTTGATCCGCGCGACGACAACGCCTGGGATCTCCTCCTCCTCGACCTCGTGGTCTACGCGCGCGAACGTGATCGTGAACTCGTAGTCGGAGTGGCTGACGTTGGCGAAGTTCGCGTACGCCCCGGCCATGATCTCCGGCGAGGTGTGGATGTTGATGTGACGCTCGGGCTGTTCGTCGGGCACCGGGCTAGTATCGCAGCCCCGGTGCGAACGATCGTTCTAGCCGTCGGTCGCCTGCGGCCGCCCTACGCAGACGACATCCAGCACTACCAGAAGCTGCTGGCCCGCCACACGCGGCTCGAGCTGATCGAGCTGCGCGACGAGGAGAAGGTCGAGGGCCGCATTCCAGAGCGCGCCTACCTGTGCCTGCTCGACTCGCGCGGCAAGGACTTCGACTCGATGGAGTTCAGCCGCTTCCTCGAGGAGCGGCGCCAGTCGGGCCAGGACCTCTGCTTCGTGATCGGCGGCCCGCGCGGGCTCGACCTCGACAGCTGCGACCTGCGCATCTCGCTCGGGCCGATGACGCTGCCGCACCAGCTCGCGCGCGTGGTGCTGCTCGAGCAGGTCTACCGCGCGCACAAGATCCTCGCGGGCGAGCCATACCATTACTGACGTGACGACGACCGCCGACCCGGTCGCCGGCCTCAGGGCAGCCGTGGCAGCGGCGGCCTCGGAGCTGCAGGAGAACGGATCGCTGAGCGCGATCAGCTTCGACCGCCCGCCCAAGCCCGAGTTCGGCGACTACTCGACCAACGCAGCGATGCTGCTCGCCCCCTCGCTGGGCAAGCCGCCGCGCGAGGTGGCCGAGCGCCTGGGCGGCCTGGTGGAGCAGAGGCTGGCCGGCGAGGTCGATCGCGTGGACGTGGCCGGGCCCGGCTTCCTCAACCTGTACATGTCGGACGCCTGGTGCCGTGACGCGCTCACCGGGGCGCTGAACGCCGGCGACGCGTACGGCGGCGGCTCGGCGCAGACACGCGAGAGCACGCTGGTGGAGTTCGTGTCCGCCAACCCCACCGGGCCGATCCACGTGGGCACCGCGCGCCACGCCGCATACGGCGATTCGCTGGCGCGGATCATCGAGTTCGCCGGCAATCCGGTGCACCGCGAGTACTACATGAACGACTACGGCACCCAGATCCGCCTGTTCGGCGAGTCGATCAAGGCGCGGGCGCGGGGCCAGGAGCCGCCGGAGGGCGGCTACCAGGGCGACTACGTGGGCGAGCTCGCGGCCGAGATCGCCAGGCGCCGCGGATGCCGACCCGGACGAGCTCGCCGAGCGCGGGGTGGAGCTGATGATGGAGCGCCTGCGCGCGTCGCTCGACCGCTTCAGGGTGCGCTACGACGCCTTCTTCTCGGAGCGCTCGCTG
Organism: uncultured Thermoleophilaceae bacterium; assembly: GCA_963848495.1. Classification (GTDB taxonomy): domain Bacteria; phylum Actinomycetota; class Thermoleophilia; order Solirubrobacterales; family Thermoleophilaceae; genus JAICJR01. The sequence goes on along the minus strand of CAWKDV010000004.1, from coordinate 1,145,191 downwards.
TACGAGCGCGGCGAGGTGGAGAAGGCGGTCGAGCTGCTCGAGGAGCGCGGCCAGGTGTACGAGAGCGAGGGGGCGCTCTGGCTGAGGACGACCTCCGTCGAGCGACGACAAGGACCGCGTGCTGCGGCGCTCGAGCGGCGAGTACACCTACTTCGCCTCCGACATCGCCTACCACGTGGACAAGCTCGCGCCGCGGGCTCGACCGCTACATCGACGTGCTCGGCGCCGACCACCACGGCTACGTGCAGCGGATGCTGTCCGTCTGGCAGCTGATCGGAGGCGAGCCAGGCACGCTGCAGATCCTGATCATGCAGCTCGTGAATCTGATGGAGCACGGGCAGCGGGTGCAGATGTCGAAGCGCGCCGGAGAGTTCGCCACGCTCGACGACCTGATCGACGACATCGGCGTCGACGCCGCCCGCTACTTCCTCGTCCAGCGCAACCACGACACCACGCTCGACCTCGACCTGGCGCTGGCCCGCGAGCAGAGCCAGGACAACCCGGTCTACTACGTGCAGTACGCGCATGCGCGCATCGCCAGCATCCTGCGCAAGGCGGGGGACGAGCGCGTGGCAGGCGGCGCTGTCGGCGAAGTACAGCGAGACGCTGCACCCGTCGGCGCGCGCGCTGCTCAAGCGGCTGCTCGCCTTCCCGGACGAGGTGGCAAGCGCGGCCGAGCGGCGCGCGCCGCACCGCCTCACCACCTACGTGCACGACGTGGCGCAGGACTTCTCCGCCTTCTACCGCGACTGCCGCGTGGTCGGCGCGGCCGAGGAGGGCGGCGACGAGGACTTCCGCATCGCGCTGAGCGTCCTCGCGAAGCGCGTGATCGCGCGCTCGCTCGATCTCCTTGGGGTATCGGCGCCCGAGCAGATGTAGGGTTAGCAGTGGACTCGTGGCCCTCCGCTTCGGACTCGCACTCCTGGTGGTTCTGCTGCTCGGCGCCGGCGGCGCCCAGGCGGCCAGCGAGCGCCTGCCCGACCTGAGGCAGGAGGTGCCGACCAAGGTCAGCGTGAGCGGCGGATCAGGCGGCGGCCAGATCGTCTTCCAGTCGGAGGTGACGAACGTGGGCTCCGGCCCGCTCGAGGTGCACGGCCACCGCGTCGTCGACCTCGGGCAACATGACCGCCGACCAGCTCATCGGATGTCGGACGGCTCGACGAACGTTCGGCGGCATCGGCGATCTTCACTACGAGACCGGGTTCGGCCATCAGCACTGGCATTTCGAGCCGTTCGACCACTACGAGCTGCGCACGCTCGGCGGCGTGCTCGTCGGATCCGACGTCAAGCAGGGCTTCTGCCTCGGCGACAACAACAACCACGGCGGCGGGAGCAGGGTCTTCACGGACTTCTGCAAGCAGAACCAGCCGGACGCTCTCGAGGTCACCGAGGGCATCTCACCCGGTTGGGGTGACTCCTACGACCCCGGCAAGGAGGGTCAGGACATCCCGATCTCGAGCTCCACGGTGTCGCCCGGCAACTACGACCTGGTGCATCGCGTGAACGAGAACACGAACGCCGGCCACGGCCCGGTGCACGAGGCCTCGTTCGGCAACAACGTCGCCTCGGCCGAGGTTCAGATCGGCTGGTCGAGCGGCACCCCGTCGATCAAGGTGCTGAAGACGTGCGCCGGCACGGCAACGTGCGTCACCAGCACCCCGCCCGTAACGACCACGACCACGACCACGACGTCGAGCAGCCGAACGAGCACCAGCCACGTCACGACGACGCAGACCGTGTCGACGACCACCACCACGACCAGCCAGACGCCCAACGTCGTGGAGGACACCACCCCGCCGAAGGTCGCGCTGAGCCGGGGCGCGAGGCAGCGCGTCGGGCGCCGCACGGCCACGATCTCGGTGTTCGCCAGCTGCGACGAGCGCTGCATGTTCAGCGCCCGCGGCCGGGTGTCGGTGCTGTCGGCCACCAGCCTGATGCAGACCGGCCGCACCACGACGGAGCTGCCGCCCGGCGTGGTCACCCGCGTGCGGCTGCACCTCTCCCATCAGCTGCAGAGACGGATCCGGCGTGCGCTGCGCCACCACCGCCGGGTTGTGGTGAAGGTGGCGATGACCGCGATCGACTCGAGCGACAACATCACGCGCCAGACGGCGACGGTTCGCCTCGTCCGCTGACCCCCGCTTGACAAGCCGGGGGACCCGTGGTCCACTGGAAGGTGATGCCGCCATGAGGGCGGTATCGCGCTGTACAACCCCAAACCCTCCGCTTGCCCCTCCGCTCCGTTCAGCTCCGGAGGAGCGTTTTGCTCCTCGCCGGACTCGCACTCGCATTGCTGCTGGGCGCTGGCCCCGCCCAAGCGGCGACCCCTCGCATGCCCGACCTGAGGCAGGAGGTCCCGACCCAGGTCAGCCTGTCGGGCGGCTCGGGCGGCGGACAGATCACCTTCCAGTCCGAGGTCACGAACGTGGGCTCAGGCCCGCTCGAGGTGCACGGCCACCGTGCATCGGCCTCGGGCAACATGACGGCGGACCAGATCGTCCACAACACCGACGGCTCCACCACGACCCTGGCCGGCATCGGCGATCTGCACTACGAGACGGGCTTCGGCCACCAGCACTGGCATTTCGAGCCGTTCGACCACTACGAGCTGCGCAAGCTCGACGGCACGCTGATCGGCACCGACGTGAAGCAGGGCTTCTGCCTCGGTGACAACAACGACCACGGCGGCGGGACTAGGGTCTTCACGGACTTCTGCAAGGAGGGCCAGACCGGCGCGCTGTCGGTCACCGAGGGCATCTCACCCGGCTGGGGTGACTCCTACGACCCCGGCAAGGAGGGGCAGGACATCCCGATTGTCGAGACCAGCGTGCCGACGGGCGACTACTGGCTCATCCACCGGGTCAACGAGAACAGCGGCGGCAGCCACGGGCCGGTGCACGAGTCCTCGTTCAGCAACAACGTCGCCGCGCTCAAGATCCACATCACCTGGTCCGCGAGCGGCAACCCGTCGATCAGCTCGCAGTCGAACGGCTGCTCCGGCAGCCCGAGCTGCGAGCACCAGCCGGCGCCGCCTCCGCCGCCGCCGCCACCACCTCCGCCTCCTCCGCCGCCACCCCCACGCGGCCCGATCGTGCAGCCGGACATCGTCGCCCCGACGCTCGTCATCGCCAAGCTGCACACCGAGCGGGTGAAGTCGCACACCAGCGCGCTGTTCGTCAACGCGAGCTGCAGCGAGCAGTGCACGGTCACCGCGCGGGGCACGATCTCGATCGGCGGGGCGGCGAAGGCTCTCCGCACCGGCAAGGCGTCGCTGACGCTGCCGGCGAACACGCGCACCAAGCTCCTGCTGCCCGCTATCGAGCAAGCTGCGCAAGACGATCCGGCGCGCGCTCGCCCATCACCGGCGCGTGCGCGTGAAGGTCACCGTGAAGGTTGTCGACCTGGCCGGCAACGCGGCCACACACTCCTACACGCTGAAGCTGTCGCGCTAGTGCGCTAGGCCTGCTGCGGCACGGCGGCGAGGGGGCCGCGGGTGATCGCGCTCAGGCGCTCGTCGACGTCGTAGTAGGTCGTCTCGATCTCCGAGATGCCGGGATGGCGGCCGAGCGACTCCCTCAGGGCACCGTCGCCCCAGGCGCGGGCCTGCTCCTCGTCCTCGAACAGGTACAGGCTGCAGGCGGCCTCGCGGGAGTCGTCGTACAGCCAGATCTTCCAGACCATCCCGGGCAGGCCGGCGAGGCGCTCGGCGCTCTGGAGGAGACGCGCCGACTGGTCGGGGTCGTCCTGCCCGAGCTCGCGGCGGTAGTTGACGACAAGAAGCTTCATGCACACCTCTCTGATCGCGGTGGCGCGACCCTAACCGCGATCCGGTGAGCCGAGCAAGGCGGCGAGGTGGTCCACGAATGGCACCTGCGCCGGGTTCAGCTTCTCGCGCGCCTCGTCGAGGCCGAACCAGCCCGCCCGGTCGACCTCGGGGAAGGACTTCGTCTGGCCCGAGCGCGGGGGCCATTCGAGCTCGAACTTGTTGCTGGTGATCGCGTCCGGATCGAGGTCGCCCTCGGCGGCCCAGGCGATCACGTCCTTGCCGCTGCGCTGCCGGATCGTGCCGAGCTCGTCCAGGGCCCCGGGCGGCAGCTCCGTGCCCGTCTCCTCCTGGAACTCGCGCCGGGCACAGGCCTGCGGGTCCTCACCCTCGTCGTACTCGCCCTTGGGGATCGACCAAGCGCCGGCGTCCTTGTTCGTCCAGAACGGGCCGCCCGGATGGACGAGCAGCACCTCCGGCTCGCTGCTCGTGAGCCGGTAGAGCAGGATGCCGGCGCTGCGCTTGCGGGCGGCCACTTCTCAGATGTTGTTGAAGAAGTTGAGCCCCAGGCTGTCGAGCAGGGAGAGCGCCTTGGAGTTGAGCGTCGTCAGCTCGTTCGTGAACAGCAGGATGCCCATCGCCATGAGGATCGCGCCGGAGAGCACCGTGATCACGGCGTAGTGGTCGCGGAAGAAGCGGAAGATCCCGGTGACGCGCGTGAAGGCGAGCGCGCTGAGCACGAACGGCACGGCCAGCCCGGCCGAGTAGAAGGCGAGCAGTACGCCGCCCTTGCCCACCGTGGACTGGGTGCTGGCCGCGGTGAGGATCGCGCCGAGCGTGGGGCCGGTGCACGGCAGCCAGGCGACGGCGAAGGCGAGGCCGGCGATCACCGGGCCGCCGGTGCTGGCGCGCGCGAGCAGTGACTCGGGACGCCACTCCTTGTTCAGCAGCGGCACGAACAGTGTGCACACGAACAGCAGGCCCATGACGAAGATCACGATGCCGGCGATGTGGCGGATGGCCAGGCGGTTCTCGGCAAGCGTGCGGCCGATGCCGGTGGCGGTCATGCCGAGCGCGACGAACATGACCGTGAACGAGAGGCAGAAGAGCAGCGACGGGACCAGGACCTTCCGGCGGTCCTCGCCCGCTTGGAGCTCGGCGAACGAGACGCCGGAGATCGCCGACAGGTAGCCCGGCACGAGCGGGAGCACGCAGGGCGAGATGAAGGACACGAAGCCGACCGCGAAGGCCGCGACCACCGTGGTGTTCACACCGCTCGACGCCAGCATCATCAGAGGTCGTACCGCTCGAGGTCATCGCGCAGCAGCGCGCTGTCCTTCGAGGCGGGTCCTGCTGTGGTGACGAGGGTGGCCGGCCGGGTCCTGCGCCAGCGCGTCACGGCCACTCCGATCACGCTCGCCGCCGCCACGAGGGCGAGCGCTGGCACGAGGTAGGCGGCAAGGTCGAAGCCGTGGCCGGAGGGCGTGTCGAGCACCTCCTTGCCGAACTGGGCCACCAGCGCGTCCTCGACCTGCTTCTTCGTGTAGCCCTTGGCGATCAAGCCGCTGATGAAGGCGCGCTCGCGGTCGGCCTGCGGCGAGTCGGCGACGTTCAACGGGATGCCGCAGACGACGCACATCACGTCCTTCTCGATCGCCCCGAGCGAGGTCCTGGGCTGCACCGCCGCGGCCGCGGCCGGGGCCAGCAGGCTGAGGGCGAGCACGAGCGCGAGCGCGCGCCTCACGACGTCTTCTCCAGCAGCGGCATGACCTTGGTGCGCATGAAGGTGTCGTCCACCGCGTAGCGGCGGGTGGCGACGATGTGGCCCTGGCGGTCGACCAGGAACGACTCCGGCATGCCGGTGATGCCGAGCTTGCCCTGGGTGTGGCCGTCGCCGTCGCGCAGGGAGGGGTAGGTGAGCCCGTGGTCGCCGACGAATTTCTCGGCGTCGCCCGAGACGTCGTTGCTGTCCACGCCGAGGATCGTGCCCCCGCGTGCGACCATCACCTTCTGCCAGCGCTCGAGCAGCGGCGCCTCGGTGCGGCAGGGATCGCACCAGGAGGCCCAGTAGTTGAGCAGCACGACCTTGCCGCGGTAATCGACGAGCGACTGCTTCCCGGAGCCGCCCAGCACCGGCAGCGCGGGTGTGGGCGCCGCCGGGTGGACGCCCTTGGCGAGCTGGCTGTCGATGCTGTCATCAGTGCTCTTGGACGACAGCCCGTAGGCCAGCAGCCCGACAAGAGCGAGCACGGCAACCATCACGACCACCGGCACGGGACGTAGGATTCGCCTCCTCTGGGCCATTCCGACAAGGGTATCCGCGCTGGCCGGCGCGCCGGTCCACACCCGGCTGGCGACCACGATGGATCGGGCCTAGAATCGGCCACCGGGGCAGAGCCCCACGCGCGGACGTAGCTCAGTCGGTAGAGCGTCGGCTTCCCAAGCCGAAGGTCGCGGGTTCGAGGCCCGTCGTCCGCTTAGCTGCGCGAGACCGAACGGGCATTTGATCCGCCGAGCCTCCGGTGCGAGGATCGCCTGGAGTGCGACCTGGAGGAGTGACATGCACGAGAAGGCTCTGAAGTCGATCCCGCTGTTTGCTTCGCTGTCGAAGTCGGAGCGTCGGCAGGTGGCGTCCAGCACGGACGAGGTCGAGCTGACCGAGGGTGAGGTACTCGTGAATGAGGGCGATTTCGCCTACGAGTTCTTCATCATCGAAGAAGGCACCGCCGAGGTCCTACGCGACGGGAAACACGTCGCCGAGCTGGGTCCGGGCGACTTCCTGGGCGAGATCGGCGCGATCGAAAAGACGCAGCGCAACGCTTCGGTTGTGGCGGCGTCCCCGATGAAGGTCGTGGTCATGACGGCGCGCGACTTCCGCCACATCGACCACGAGATGCCCGGCGTGGCCCGGCAGATCCGTGACGCAATCTCCGCCCGCTCCGAGGTGCTCGTCGGTTAGGCAGGGACGGCCGAGCGGAGAGGCGGGAATTCGGCGGGCAGGTCAGCCGCATCCACTTGGAAGAGATCCACCGGCTCGGGCAGCCCGCGGAATCGCCAGGCGCCAAGGCTCCTCAGGCTGACCCCCTCCTCGAGCGACTCGAGGACCGCCGCGCGAACGGCAGAGGACATCACGATCTGGCCGCCGTGCGCTGCGAAGCAGATGCGGGCGGCGGCGTGGACTGAGAGGCCGACATACCCGGTATCGGTGAGCTCGGGACGCCCGCGATGCAGGCCGATTCGCAGCCGCACGTCGACGTCGCCGGGCCAACCGCCGGCGCGCATCGCCCGCTGGATCGCCAGCGCGGCCGCCAGTGCCGCTGGGGCGTGTTCGAACACCGCGAAGACATCGTCGCCGCGGGCGGACACCTCGTGACCGGCGACACGCCGCACCGCGGCGCGCACCCGACGGCGGACATCGCCGAGCAGCAGGGCGTATTGATCATTGAGGCGCCCGAGCAGCTCGGTTGAGCCCTCGATATCGGTCAGCAGGAACGTGACCAGGCCTCTCGGCAACTTCAGCTGCGGTTGCAGCTGCGCGCTGATGAAGCCGATGGGCATGATTCCGTGCTTCTGGGCCGCTCGCAGCAGCCGGCTGCGCGCGCGGTCCCGCGCACTCTCGTCCTCGAACGCCACTTGGCTGAACCGCGCGAGTGCATTACGGACGTGCGACGCATCGTGGATCGGCAGACGACGTTGGCCGCGCGAATCGACATACGCAAAGGCGCTGTCGGGAAGCTGCGCGCGCTCCTTCGCGCCGAGCGATGCCATGCCCGCATGATCGCAAGAACCGACTGATCCGCCGTCCGCGAACGCGAAGACCGGCACCTCGCACGAAGTTGCTGGCCCCACAGCGAACGCCTGTCGCCTTGGCTCCTCGCCTCGTCCGCGCCTGAGGCGCTTTCGGCGGCCGTCGGACCTCGGCTGGCGTCCTGGCTGCAAGGCCAGCTTAGGGAGGACGATACTCCGCTGAGGGCGCCGGAAAGCGCCAGCCGTTTTGGCCGACTGGGGACATCGATCGAAGGGTCGCGGGTTCGAGGCCCGTCGTCCGCTTGTTGAGGCCGCCGCAGCGGGCGTGGGCGGGGGGCGAATCAGACGGGCACACCTTCTTAGATCTACATGTGCCCAGAACCAGAGCCAATCTCCGTCACCGTTCCGGGATCGCCCGCCGATCCCAGGATGCAAACGTCACCCGAGGGCGTCGCGGTCCATTACGTCCCCGAGCTGCATCCGGACGACATCACAGCGCTGCCGAACGGACTCCGTGTTACAAGCGTCGCGCGCACGCTTGTCGATCTCGCGGAGTGCATGAGCCGAGACGAGTTGCGGGAGACATTTGAGGCGGCGCGCCGAAGAGGCGTCCTGAACATCGACGACGTTCGTGCCTCCCGCGCACGAGTCGAATGGCGACCGTCACTCGTGATGTTGGACGGGGTGATCGACGAGTTCGACGACTGACGCGCGACCGGCCAAGACGCTCGGCGAGTTCGTTCGAGCGGTGCCTTCAGACCCGGAAGGGCGAGGTAGCCCTCGCTCGGGATCACCCCCATGTGGTGATGCCGACGCGGGTCGCACTCCTCAGGATCTCCTCATTCGAGGGAACGGAAGGATGCGGCTCCAGAGCCAAGCGCAGGCGTGTCGGCCCCAGGGGCTGTTGGATTGACCTGGGCGCTCGTCTGGCTGGCGCTTGCGGTGCTTGCCGTCGCGGCGGTGTCGCGCCTCTTGAACGGCACGCCCGTCACCTCCGCGATGGTGTTCGTGCTGTTCGGTGTGCTGGTCGGTCCGCGGGTCCTCGACGGAGTCGCTCCCTCGCCGACCGGCGGGCCGGTTCGCACTCTGGCGGAGGCGACGCTGGCGGTCGTCCTGTTCTCCGACGCCTCCCGGATCAAGCTCTCGGCGCTGCGGCGGGAGTTCACGGTGCCCCTGCGGCTGCTGGGGATCGGCCTGCCGCTCACGATCGCGCTGGGAGGTCTGCTCGCCGCCGCGCTGTTCGACCAGTTCACGATCGCCGAGGCGCTGGTGCTCGCGGTGGTGCTCGCCCCGACGGACGCGGCGCTCGGGCAGGCGGTGGTCACCGAGCCGCGCCTGCCGTCCCGTATCCGGCAGGGCCTGAACGTCGAGAGCGGGCTGAACGACGGCATCTGCGTGCCGCTGCTGTTCATCCTGCTCGCCTCCGCGGAAGTCCAATCGGACGTCTCGAGCGGCCACCATGCGCTCACGATCGTCAGCGAGGAGATCGGCTACGGGATCCTCGGTGGCGTCGCGGGCGGCCTCGTGGGCGCGGCGATCATCGCGGTCGCGGGCCGCAGGCGGGATTGGATCGCGGGACCGTGGCTGCAGGTGATCCCCGTCGCCAGCGCCGCTCTGGCCTACAGCCTGGCCGCGGCGCTCGGCGGCTCCGGCTTCATCGCCGCCTTTCTCGCCGGCGGCCTGTTCGGAGGCCTGGTGAGCCGCGAGTCGGACGAGGCGGCACGATTCAGCGAGGAGGTCGGCGGCGTGCTGGACGGCGTCACCTTCGTCGTGTTCGGGGCGATCCTGCTCGGACCGTCGCTGTCGCACCTGAGCTGGCGCGTGGCCGCCTACGCGGTGCTCAGCCTCACCCTCGTCCGGATGCTGCCCGTGGCCATCGCCATGCTCGGCACGCGCGCGCGCGCACCCACGGTGGCGTTCCTCGGCTGGTTCGGGCCGCGCGGGCTCGCCTCGATCGTGTTCGCAGTCATCGTCGTGCAGGAGTCGCACCTTCCCCAGACGCGCACGATCCTGCTCGTCACATACGCGACCGTGGGCCTCTCGGTGCTCGCCCACGGCCTCAGCGCCGCACCGCTCGCCGGCCGCTACGCCCGCTGGTACGAATCGCACCGGCCCGACCGGCGCCCCGCGATGGAGAGCGTCCCGGCCACAGGACACCGGGCGCGCGGGGTTCGCGAGGTCTCCCCGAGTGATCGCGGATGAGGCCCTGGCTACTCTCGACGTGTGCACGTCGAGATCTGGTCCGACATCGCCTGCCCCTGGTGCTACGTCGGCAAGCGCCGCTTCGAGGCTGCGCTCGCTCGCTTCGAGCACCGTGAGCAGGTGCAGGTGACCTGGCGGAGCTTCGAGCTCGATCCCGGCGCGCCCGCCGAGCGCGAGGGTGAGCGTGCGGCGCGCCTGGCCGAGAAGTACGGCACGACGGTCGAGCGCGCCCGCGAGATGGAGCGGCACATGACCGACGTGGCGGCCGGCGAGGGCATCGAGTTCCGCTTCGACATCGCGCGCAGCGGCGCGACGTTCGACGCCCACCGGGTGGTGCACCTCGCGGGCGAGCACGGTCTCCAGGACGCGATGAAGGAGCGGCTGCTGCGCGCCTACCTCGGCGAGGGCGAGCTGATGAGCGACCACGAGACGCTGGTGCGCCTGGGCGTGGAGGTCGGGCTGCCGGAGGCCGAGCTGCGCGAGCTGCTCGCCGGCGACCGCTTCGCCGCCGAGGTGGGCGACGACGAGCGCACTGCCTTCGGCTTCGGCATCAGCGCGGTGCCCACGTTCGTGGCCGACCGCGCGATGGGGCTGTCGGGCGCGCACGATCCCGACACGCTGCTCGACTTCCTGCGCCGCGGCTGGGCGGCGCGCACGCCGGTGCCGATCGTCGCCGGTGGCGAGGCCTGCGGCCCCGACGGCTGCTAGACGGTCAGCTCGGCAAAGCGCTTCAGGTAGAGCGGCCAGCCGCCGTCGCCGCCCACGCCGTCGCGCTCGCTCTCCCAGCCGGGGCCGTGGCGGTCGAGGTTGTGATGCTCGAGCTCGACGCGGGTCCGGTCGGGCGTCTCCGCAATGAAGCGCACCTCGACCTCGCTGGTCTTCTCGGGGTCTGCCTCGATCTGCCATTGCGGGTCGATGAGCCAGCTGAAGATCACCCGATCGGGGGGCTCGAACGCGAGCACGGTCGCCCAGTGGCATTCGCTGCCGTCGACGCCGCGGTCGTAGATCCGGCCGCCGGCGCGCGGCTCGAACACCGTCTCCTCGATCGCGACCGGGAGCAGGTTGTGCTCGCGCGGCTTGATTCGGTCGAAGTCCTCGGTGAAGACGCGGAAGGCGCGCTCGATCGGGGCGTCGACGATGATCGACGTCCGCACCGATGTGTCAGCGGCCTGGGTGCTCATGTGTCCTCCTCGTTTGGTTGCTCCACGATTGCTTTGAACGAGGCCAGCGCGGTGTTCCAGAACTGGTCAAGGTACCCACGCAGCTCCGCGAGTCCGTCTGGATCCGCGGAGTAGATGCGGCGGTTGCCGTCGGGGCGGTCGATGACGAGTCCGGCGTCCTTCAGCACCCTGAGGTGCTGTGAGACCGCGGGCCGGCTCACCGGCAGCTCGCGCGCGAGCTCGACGACGGCGCGCGGCCGCTCGGCGACCCGCTCGAAGATCGTGCGGCGGGTTGGATCGCCGAGCGCTGCCAGTCCATCAAGTCGGTAAGCCATTGCTGACCGTAAGCATACGCTTACCCAGGCGGAGAGGTCAAGTAACCGGCAATGGGCGAGAATGCCGCCCGATGCGCGTGAGGGGACTCGCACTCGCGCTGGCTGCCGTCGCGGTGGCTGCGCCGCTGGCCACGGCCCACGGCAACGCAACCAAGTCGCGCGCCACGGGCGCCTGCACCGCCTGGCACGCGCGCACGCTGCTCAGCGGGCAGGGCTGGCTCGAGAGCCTCGCGTTTGACGGCCGCGGTTCGCTCACGCTCTCGGCGCTCAGCCAGGGCAAGCTGCTCGAGCTGAAGCGCGGCGGCCAGGTGAAGACACTGCTCGACGGCGTCGCGTCCCCCGGCGGCCAGGTGCGGCGTGGCTCGAGCCTCTACTTCAACACGGGCGACACCCTGCCGCTCGCGGCCGCCGGCACGGTCGACCGCCTCGACCTGCGCAGCGGCAAACGCTCCACGCTTGCGAGCGGCCTCACGATGCCGAACGGGCTGGCGTTCCTGCCGAACGGGGACGCGGTGACAAGCGGCGCGGTGCCGGATGCGATCGGGCTCACTCGCATACCCGCGCACGACCCGGGGCACCCCCAGCAGGGCTGGGCGAAGGTCGGCCACACCAACGGTCTCGGGGTGGATCCGAGCGGCAGGTGGCTGTACGTCGACCGCGACCCGCCGGCCAGCACGGGCGGCGAGGTCGACCGCGTGCAGATCGCCCACCCGAGCCGGGTCCAGGTGGTGGGGCGGCTCGGCAAGACGGCCTACGCGGACGACCTGACGATCGACGCCAAGGGCATCCTCTACGTCGCCTCGTTCGGCGACGGCAGGATCTATCGCCTGGACCCGGTGAGCCACAGGTCCTGTGCGATCGCATCCGGGTTGCCGCAGGCGACAGACGTGGCTTTCGGCGGCGTGGGCTGGCACGCGCAGGACCTGTATGTGACGTCCGCCGACGGCCACCTGTACCAGCTCACGCCGCCGCGCGTGCACTAGCTCACGAGCCCCTGCCTTATAGCCTGGAACCCGTGGAGACGCCGCCCAATCCGCTTCGTGTTGCCGTCATAGGCGCCGGCCCGGCCGGCTTCTACGCCTGCGAGGACCTGCTCAAGCAGGAGAACCTCGAGGTCGACCTGTACGACGCGCTGCCCACGCCGTTCGGCCTCGTGCGCGCCGGCGTGGCGCCGGACCATCCGAAGATCAAGTCCGTCACCCGCCGCTACACAAAGACCGCCGCCCACCCCTCATTCCGCTTCTTCGGCTGCGTCGAGCTGGGGCAGGACGTCACGCGGGAGGAGCTGCTCGAGCGCTACCACGCGGTCGTCTACGCGGTGGGCACGCCCTGGGACAACCGCCTCGGGATCGAGGGCGAGGACCGGGCGGGCTCGCACGCGGCCACCGAGTTCGTCGCCTGGTACAACGGCCACCCCGACTACTGCGACCGCGAGTTCGACCTGTCGGTCAGCCGGGCTGCGGTGATCGGAAACGGCAACGTGGCCATCGACGTGGCACGCATGCTGGTGCTCGATCCCGACGAGCTCGCCAACACGGACACCGCTGACCACGCGCTCGAGGCCCTCGGCGCGGCGCAGGTCGAGCACGTGATCATGCTCGGCCGGCGCGGCCCCGCCCAGGCGGCCTTCACCAATCCAGAGCTGCTCGAGCTGGGCGAGCTGCAGCGAGCCGACGTGATCGTCGCCCCCGAGGAGGTCGAGCTCGATCCCCACTCGAGCGCATGGCTCGCCGAGCACGGGTCGCAGACCGCCAAGAAGAACGTCGAGATCCTCACCGGGTACTCGAAGCGCGAGCCGGGCGGGAAGTCACACCGGATCGAGCTGCGCTTCCTGCGCTCGCCGCTCGAGGTGATCGGCAACGGGCCGGAGGATCCCGTCACGGCTCTGCGCGTGATGCGCAACCGCATCGAGCCCGACGCCGCCGGCAACCTGCGGGCGGTGGCCACCGGGGAGGAGGAGGTGCTCCAGTGCGGGCTCGTGCTGCGCTCGATCGGCTATCGAGGCCGCCCGCTGCCCGGTGTCCCCTTCGACGAGAAGCGGGGCCTGATCAGCAACGACGGCGGCCGGGTCACCGACGAGGAGGGCCGCCCGCTGCCCGGCGAGTACGCGGTGGGCTGGATCAAGCGCGGCCCCTCGGGCGTGATCGGCACGAACAAGAAGGACGCGAGCGACTCGATCACGAAGCTGGTCGAGGACGCGCAGAGGGGCAGTCTCAACGAGGCCGCCACGCCGGACTCCGAGGCGATCGAGCCGTGGCTGCGGGAACGCGTCCCGGGCCTCGTCACCTGGGAGGGCTGGGAGGCCATCGACCGCCACGAGACGTCGCTCGGTGAGCCCCAGGGTCGCCCGCGCGTGAAGCTCGTGCGCGTGCCCGAGATGATCGCGGTGGCGGAAACGCCGCGCGAATAGTCCTGACCTGGCCTATGGTGGGAGCGTGACGCTCCCCGTGGAGGCATGGAGGCTCGAGGGCATCTCGCCGCGCGCGTATCAGCACCCCGCTGACCGCGCCGCCACAGCCGCGCTCCAGAAGGTGCCGTACCTCGACGAGGTGGTGCGGCGGCTGATCGCGCTCGGCTACGAGCGCGCTCTGCGGGCCGCCACGCTGGGCGCCGGCGTCCGGCTCGGCCAGGACCAGCTGCCCGGGATCTGGGTGCTGCACCGCGAGTGCTTCAACGCGCTCGACATGGAGGACGTGCCGGACCTCTACCTCACGCAGTACCCGCTGGCCAACGCGGCGACGATCGGCAGCAAGCGGCCCGTGGTGGTGCTCAACTCGGAGCTGGTCCGGATCCTGGCCGACGACGGCCGCCGCGCCGTGCTCGCCCACGAGGCGGCGCACGTGCACTCCGACCACGTGCTGTACCAGACGGCACTCCTGATCCTCATGCGCATCGGCACGTCTGTCCGGGTGCCAGTGCTGGCCGGCCTGCCGCTGATGGCGATCCAGTTTGCGCTGCTCGAGTGGTTCCGCGGCGCCGAGCTGAGCTGCGACCGCGCCGCGGCGCTGGTCACGCGCGACCCGCTCGCCGTCTGCCGCGCCCTGATGGTGCTTAGCGCGGGCGAGGCGGCGGATGACCTCAACCTCGATGCCTTCATCGCTCAGGGCATGGAGTACCAGGAGGGCGGCAAGGGGCTCGAGCGCCTGACGCGGATGCTCCAGGACCTGAGCCTGATCCACCCGATGCCGGTGCGGCGCGTGCACCACCTGCTCGAGTGGGTCCGCGCGGGCGACTACGACCGGATCGTCGGCGGCGACTACATCCGCCGCGGCCAGGAGCCGCCCCTGCGCCAGGAGGCCGACGCCGCCCAGGTGCACTACGGCAACCGGATCGCCGACGCCTTCTCCCAGGCCGGCTCGTCGATCAGCGAGGTCGGCCAGCAGCTCGGCGACTGGCTGTCGCGCAACAAGGACGCTTAGGGAGCAGCGCCCTACCCGAGCGACGCGGGATCGATCCAGACGGTGGAGCGGGCGCTCGGGTCGAACTTCACCCGCAGCGCCGCGCCCGGCCGCAGCGCCGCCAGCGCGGTGACCGCCACGGGCTGCCGGACGGTCACCGGGAAGGGCGGTTCGGCGGGCGGCATCACGGTGAGGTCGATCTCGAGCACGGGCTGCATGTTCAGCATCGTCCCGGTCTCCCGCGCGGCGACCACCGCCGCGCGGGCATCTGCTCCGGTGGCTGCCAGGCCGGCAGCCACCGTCTGCTTGGCGAGCATCTCATTGGTCGCCGCCATGCGCGCCTGAGCCTCGGCCATCTGGGCGCCGGGGTCCCAGCGCTCGCCGATCTCCTTCGCCTGGCGGTGGATCTCGCGGGCGCTCCTGAACAGGCCCATCGTCAGCGCCCCGTGTAGAGCTGGTTGAACTGCGGTGCGATCGCGGGGTACACCGCGATGCGCGTGTTCCAGCCGCCCACCGCCTGCTCCCAGGCCACCGCCGGCACGCCCTTGGAGGCGGCCACCAGGACGGCCTTCGACTGGTCGTAGCCGTACTCGGCCAGGCCCTTGCTGATGTCCGCGTAGAGCTCCAGCGAGACGCCGGCGATCGGCTCGAGCTCGGGCCCGGCGACGGCAGCTGCCCGAGCCGGCGCGGCCTGCGCCTGCTGAGCCGCAGCCTGCTGCGCGGCGGCCATCTGCTGGGCCTGGGCCGCGAGCTGCTGCGCCTGGGCGATCATGCCGGGCGTTGCCTGGACGGTGTTCCTCATGTCCTTCATCTGCTTGAACAGCCCCATGGGGGTGTCTCCTTTCGGGGGGTTGGGAGCCTTCAGCGGGTAAGTCGGATGCTCAGCGACGTCGTGTGGTCGCCGTCCGCGCCGTGGACGACCACGGTCACCGTCGCCCGGGCCTTCCCGTGGTGGGCGAGCCGCTTGCGGATCGCGCGCAGCGACCGCTTCGAGAGCTTGAGCTTCGGCGTCGTCCTCTTGCCCGCCACGAGGGACTGGCTGATCGAGCGCAGCTTGCCCGCGCCCGCCACGCCCGTGGCCGACACGGTCGCGTTTCCGGCGCTCGTGATGGCGACCGTCACCACGGCGTGCTTGATCGACTGACGGTGCTTCGCGACGACGGTGGCGCCGCTGAGCCCGGTTGTCTGGGTGGTAGGCGACGGCGGGACCGGCGGCGCCGGGACCGGGCAGCTCGTCTGCTTGGTGGGATCGGACGGGCACTGGTCCTGCGTCTCGTCCCCGTAGCCGTCGTGGTCGGCGTCCGGCTCGACGATGGCGGCGATGTTCGCGTGCCGCTCGTCAGAGGTGGTGGCGAGCTCGCTTCCGCCGATCGGCAGGGAGAAGTCGGGGTTGCTGCTCACGTGATCGCCGGTCACGCCGGTGATGTAGTCCTCGTCGCCGAAGGTCACGGCCACGCCTAGGTGCACTCCGGCGGCGACGGGGATCTGCGCCGGCACGGTGGCGGTCTCCCCGAGTTTGAAGCCGTGGTACGGGGTCTCGGCGATCAGGGTGTACTGACCCGCTCCGGGCCCCGGGGCGAACAGCCTGAGCTGCGCCGCCGTGGCGGTGCTCACGGCGTGGAACGTCCAGGAGGTGATCACGCCGCCGCCCGGGCCCACCACGTAGGGCGCGGAGCCGGGCGCCGTGGCCACCTGGAATTGCGCGCAGTTGGTGCAGCCGCCGCCGAGGGCTCCGCTGGGAGCCACCTGGCCGAGCTGGGTCGCCGCGAGGGCGGGCGCTGCGCAGGTGGCAAGGGCACCGGCAGCGAGCACCGGCGCCAATCTGAGGTTCATTCGTCTGGTCACACTCACTCCTTCTCGGTTAATGGTCTGGTCAGCGTCCCATTGGCTTCAGGCCACGAGAGTGCGGGCCGCAGGCATCTCGCCCTTCGGCGGGCCGAAGCTCGCGACCGCGGTGCGCCACAGTTCCCGGCGTCACCGACGCGCTTCTCACATCCCTGGCCGAACGGCTGGCCGCCCTGCGGGGCGTGAACGCGGACGAGCTGCCCGCGCCCCTGCTCGATGTGGCGGTGCGGCCTGTCGAGCTACCCGGCGGCCGCGTGTACCTGGTGCGGCCTGCGGACTGGGATCTGCTGCGCGACGAGGAGGGCGCGGCCGGCCGGCCGGTGCCGTACTGGGCGCGGCTGTGGCCGAGCGGCGAGCTGCTCGCGCGCGAGCTGGCGCGGCGGCCGCCCGGGCCGGGCGTGCGCGTGCTGGAGCTGGGCTGCGGCCTGGGGCTGCCCAGCATCGTGGCCGCGCGCGGCGGGGCCGACGTGCTGGCGACCGACGCCTCGACCGATGCGGTGGCCTTTGCCGCCCACTGCCTGGCTCTCAACGAGCTCGAGGCCACGGTGGCCTGTGCGGACTGGACGGCCGACGGCGACGAGCTGGCCGAGCGCGCGCCCTTCGACCTCGTGCTGGCGGCGGATGTGCTCTACACGCCAGTGAACGCCGACGAGGCGGTCAGGCTGCTGCCGCGCCTGCTCGCGCCGAACGGCGAGGTGCTGCTCGCCGACCCGGACCGCGCCGGCGGCCGCCGCTTCCTCGCGGGCGCGCGCAAGAGCTTCTACGTGCAGGCGCGCGAGCACGACGAGGTGCGGCTGCACCGGCTGCGGCCGCGCTGAAGCGACGTTCGTGCAATCGAGGCCGTTGGCTCTAAAGAGCCCTGTTGGCCCGCCGATACCCCACATATATGCGACGCCGCCTTTTCGTGCTGCTCACGTCCCTGGTTGCGGTCTTCAGCCTCGCGCTAGCGGCCGCCCACGCCGACAACGGCCAGGGCAAGGACAAGGGCAAGGACAAGAAGGGCACGACCGGCACAACCGGGGCCACCGGCCAGCAGGGCTCGAACGGCAACGGCAACGGCAATGGAAACGGCAACGGCAACGGCAACGGCGAGAAAGACGACTCCCCGGCGCAGGGCACGATCATCGGAGTGCAACCCGCGAAGGGCAAGGTCATGATCCGCCTGCCGGGCGCGGATGACGCCGTGGAGCTGGACGGCTCGCAGCAGACGATCCCGGTCGGCGCTCACATCGACGCGCGACACGGCATGGTGGAGCTCACGACGGCGGTCGACGCCCAGGGAGCCACGCAGACCGGCTGGTTCTGGGGCGGCGTCTTCAAGCTCTCCCAGCGCAGCGGCTACACGGAAATCGGCCTGGTCGGCCGCCTACACGGGTGCCCGGCGCCCGGCCGCGCCGTCGCCTCCCGGCGCAAGCCGACCAAGCGCCTCTGGGGCAAGGACCATCACGGCAAGTTCCGCACCCACGGCCAGAACAGCGTGGCCACGGTCCGAGGCACCGTCTGGCTCACCCAGGAGACCTGCCGCGGCACGCTGACGCATGTGTCGCAGGGCGCCGTGTCGGTCCGCGACCGACACACCCACCGCACGGTGCTCGTGAAGGCCGGACACAGCTTCCTGGCCAAGGCGCGGCACTCGCGCTAGGGGCGCAGAGGGGCCGGTGATGCCCACCCACCGCCGCAACTCACGACTTGCAGCGGCTCTCGTCGCCGCGATAGCCGCCGGCGCGGGCCTCGTGACCTACGCCGTGGGAACGCTGAACGGCGTCGAGTCCGCGACCGTCGACGTGCGCTTCTCGCTGCGCGGCGCACAGCGTCCACAGCACCTCGTGGTGGTGGCGATCGACGACAAGACCTTCTCCGACCTGCGCGAGAGCTGGCCCTTCCCGCGCTCGCTCCACGCACGCGCGATCGACCGCCTGACCGCGGCGGGGGCGCGCGAGATCGTCTACGACATCCAGTTCAGCGAGCCGACGAAGCTCCGCGAGGACATGGCGCTGTACGACGCGGTGGCGCGCTCGCGGCGCGTGATCCTCGCCACCACCGAGACCGACGAGCACGGCCACACGAACGTGCTGGGCGGCGACGAGAACCTGGCCCGGGCGCACGCGGTGGCCGCCGCCGCCAACCTCCCCGCCGAGCGCGGCGGGATGATCCGCCACTTCGGCTACAGGGCCGTGGGCATCAAGACGCTCGCGGTGGCGGCGGCCGAGCGTGCCGGCCACGCGGTCTCGCCGTCGAGCTTCGGCGGCTCCGGCGCTTGGATCGACTATCGCGGCCCGCCCGGCACGATCCCGACCGTGTCGTTCTCCGACCTGCTGGCCGGCCGCGTGAGCCCGAGCCTGCTGCGCGGCGCGGTGGTGGTCGTGGGCGTCTCGGACCCGACGCTCCAGGACGTGCACCCGACGCCCGTCACCCGCGGCGAGCTGATGTCGGGCGCCGAGGTGCAGGCCAACGCGATCTGGACCGCCATGCACGGGCTGCCGCTCCGCAGCGCGCCCGACGAACTCGACATCCTGGCAATCGTCCTGCTGGCCGGCGCCGCGCCGCTCCTGCTGATGCGCCTTGGCGTCACTCGCGGCATCCTCCTGTGCGCGCTCGCGGGCGGCCTCTACGCGCTGGGCTGCCAGCTCGCCTTCGACCACGGCACGCTGCTGGAACTCAGCTACCCGCTCGGCTCGCTCCTGCTGGGCGCCGTGGGCGGGGTGGGCCTGAGCTACGCGGGCGAGCGCAACGCGCGCGAGGCGGCGGGCCGCTATAGCGCCGAGCTCGAGCAGGCCGTGAGGGCGCGCACGCGCGAGCTGCGCGAGACCCAGCTCGAGATCGTCCAGCGCCTCGGCCAGGCGGCCGAGTGGCGTGACCACGAGACGGGCATGCACATCGACCGCATGAGCCGTCTCTGCCAGCGGCTCGCCCTGGCTGCCGGGATGAGCGAGGAGGCCGCCGAGATGCTGCTGTACGCGGCCGCGATGCACGACGTCGGCAAGATCGGCATCCCCGACCGCGTGCTGCTGAAGCCCGGCCCGCTCGACCCCGACGAGTGGGAGATCATGAAGACCCACACGAGGATCGGCGCGGACATCCTGTCCGGCTCGAGCTCGCCGCTGCTGCGCATGGCCGAGGAGATCGCCCTGACCCATCACGAGCGCTGGGACGGCAGCGGCTACCCGCGCGGCCTGAGCGGGGAGGAGATCCCGCTGGTGGGCCGCATCAGCGCGATCTGCGACGTCTTCGACGCGCTGACCTCGAAGCGCCCCTACAAGGAGGCGTGGCCGGCGGCGGTCGCGCTCGAGGAGGTCTGGGCCCAGCGGGGCCGGCACTTCGACCCGCGCCTGGTGGAGCTCTTCCTCAGCTTCGAGGCGGACCTGGTGCAGCGCGGAGAGCCGGCCGAAGGTTCCGGCTTGCGGGTCGCCGCGCCGACTCTGTAGCCTGCCTCGAACTCGCTTTCCTAGCGCCGACCTGGAGGAAGATGGCCGGCCCGCTCTACTGGCTCGGGCGCAAATGCATACGGTGGCGTTACGCGGTCCTGGTCGCCTGGGTGGTGATCGTCGCCGCGCTGGTCGTGTTCGCCAAGCACGTCGGCTCGGAGACGAACGACAACCTCACGCTGCCGGGCAGCGGCTCGCAGCAGGCCACCGACCTGCTCACGCAGCGCTTCCCAGCGCAGGCCAACGGCAGCAACCCGGTGGTGATGAAGACGCCGGCGGGAACCAAGCTGAGCGACAAGAAGTACGCGGACGCCGTCGACGCGACGGTGAAGTCGCTGAAGACCGACAACCTCGTGTCGAGCGCGGTCAGCCCGCTCACGCAGGCCGGGCAGAACCACCTCTCGAAGGACGGCCGCATCGGCTACATCGCGC
This sequence comes from uncultured Thermoleophilaceae bacterium, assembly GCA_963848495.1. GTDB lineage: Bacteria > Actinomycetota > Thermoleophilia > Solirubrobacterales > Thermoleophilaceae > JAICJR01. The sequence continues at coordinate 1,124,884 of CAWKDV010000004.1, read as the reverse complement.
TGGTCCTGCGCGCCAGCCCGAGCGCGCTGACCGTCGACGAGGCGCACGACATCATCGACCTGGAGGCGCCCGCGAAGAACGCGGGCATGCAGGTGGCCACCGGCGGCTACCTGGGCCAGAAGGTCTCGAAGGCGAGCACGCACGGCAGCGAGGCGATCGGCATAACGGCCGCCGTGATCATCCTGCTGTTCACCTTCGGCACGGTCGTGGCGATGGGCCTGCCGATCATCACCGCGCTGCTCGGCCTGGCCAGCGGCCTCAGCATCATCGCGCTGCTCGGGCAGGTGGTGGACGTGCCCACGGTGTCGCCGACGCTGGCCACGATGATCGGTCTCGGCGTGGGGATCGACTACGCGCTGTTCATCGTCACGCGCCACAAGGCGCAGATGGAGAGCGGTGTCGAGCTGAACGAGTCGATCGCCCGCGCGATCGCCACCTCAGGCGGCGCGGTTGTCTTCGCCGGCAGCACCGTGATCGTCGCGCTCTGCTCGCTGCTGGTCGCCGGCATCCCGCTCGTGACCACGCTCGGCTACACCGCCGCGATCTCGGTGGCGATCGCCGTGGTGGCCGCGACAACCCTGCTGCCGGCGCTGCTGGCGGTCCTCGGCAACCACATCTACTCGCTGAAGCTGCCGCTGCCCCAGCCGAAGCACGACGAGCGGCCTCACGGCTGGGCGCGCTGGGCCCGCTTCATCGCGAGCCACCCCGTGCCCGCGGTGGTGGTCAGCGTGGCCATACTGGGAGTGCTGGCGCTCCCCGCGCGGAACCTGCACTTCGGCCAGGCCGACACCGGAGCCCTGCCGAAGGACACCACGGCGCGCCAGGCCAACGACCTGCTCACCGAGGGCTTCGGACCCGGCGAGTCGGGGCCGCTGCTCATCTCGGTCCAGCTCGACAAGCCCGCCCAGCAGCAGAACGACCCGCGCCTGGCCAGCCTCCAGCAGACGCTCCAGAAGGAACCCGGCGTGGCGACTGTCACGCCCCCGCTCGTGAACAACGACGGCACCGCCGCGATCTACACGGTGACCGCCACGACGCCGCCCTGGGACATCAAGACCGAGAACCTGGTCAAGCACCTGCGCAGCACCACGCTGCCGGCGGCCACGAAGGGGCAGCAGATGACCGCCCTGGTCGGCGGCCGTACCGCCGGATTCATCGATCTCGCCGAGCAGATCAGCGACAAGCTGCCGCTGGTCATCGGCGTGGTGGTGGGCCTGGCGGTCCTGCTGCTGATGCTGGCCTTCCGCTCGATCGCGATCCCGCTCAAGGCGGGCGTGATGAATCTCATCTCGATCGGCGCCGCGTTCGGCGTGGTCACCTGGATCTTCCAGGAGGGCCATCTGCTCGGCCTCGTCGGCCTCTCGGACCCTGTGCCGATAGTCAGCTTTGTGCCGCTCATGATGTTCGCCATCCTGTTCGGCCTCTCGATGGACTACGAGGTGTTCCTGATGAGCCACATGCAGGAGCACTACCGCCAGTCGCACGACAACCACGAGGCGGTGGTCGACGGGCTGGCCGCCACCGCGCGTGTGATCACCTCGGCCGCGCTGATCATGGTCTGCGTCTTCGGCTCGTTCATCCTCAACGGCGATCCGACGGTGAAGCAGTTCGGCGTGGGGCTGTCGGTGGCGATCCTGGTGGACGCGACGATCGTGCGCTGCCTGCTGGTGCCGGCGGTGATGGCGCTGATGGGCGACGCCAACTGGTGGATGCCGCGCTGGCTCGATCGCGTGCTGCCGAAGATCTCGATTGAGGGCGAGGAGTACTTCAAGGCCCGCGACGAGGCGGCGAAGCGCGAGGGGTCGAAGCGCGAGAAGGTGGGAGCCGGCGTTTGACGTTGGGCTAGCCCACCTTGTGGGGTGGGAGCGGCGGGCGTACCGTCGCCGAATGACCGATGTGACCTCCTCGAGCACCTACGTGTTCGACCACAGCTGGCAGAGGGAGCGCGACCGCATGCTTGCGATCGAGTCCCTCCTCGACCCCTCGACGCGCCGAATCCTGGCCGACCGCGGCGTCCGGCCGGGCTGGCACTGCCTGGAGGTGGGCTGCGGCGCCGGCGGTGTGGCCACCTGGCTGGCCGGGCAGGTCGGCCGGCGCGGCCGGGTGGTGGCGATCGACCTCGACACCCGCTACGTCGAGGCATCCGGCCACGGGAACCTCGAGCTGCGCCAGCAGGATGTGGTCGGCGGCGAGCTCGAGGAGGGCGCCTTCCACCTCGCGCACGCGCGCGCGGTGATCGAGCACATCCCGCAGCGCGAGACGGCGCTCGCGCGGATGATCGCGGCGCTGCGTCCCGGCGGCTGGCTCGTGATCGAGGACGTGGACTTCGGCGGACCGATGGGCGCCGGCGCCGCTCGCTACGTCTATCCGCCGGCGTACGAGGACGTCTTCGCGCGGTGCTTCCACGCGGTGCAGATCGTGTTCGAGGCCGCGGGCGCCGAGGCGTCCCTCGGGCCGCGCCTGCCCGGCATGCTGCAGGAGGCTGGCCTGGTGGACGTGGGCGGCGAGATGCGCGCGCCGATCGTCCAGGGCGGCAGCGAGCAGTGGGTGCGTGGCACGGTCGAGCAGCTTGCGCCCCGGCTGGTCGAGACTGGCCTCGTGAGCGACGACGAGATACAGGCCTTCCTGACGATGGCCGCGGACCCGGCCTCCCATTACGTGCCGCCGTTCACCGTGGCGGCGTGGGGGCGCAAGCCCTAGCCGGCGCGCTCTAGCGGGTGCCGCGCTGCCAGCTGCGCATGTCGACGCGCGAGTCGCGCCCCGATGCGCTGGCCGGACGGTGGGCGCCGGGTGCGCCCGAGTAGATGTTGCCGTGCGGATGCTCCGCGATCCCGCTGCCACCGACCGTGTAGTAGCCGTAGATCACGCCGATCAGCAGGACGATGGAGACGATCACGATGGGCATACCCGCAGGGTCCCCCTTCCCGGTGGCGGTCAGCGTGAGATGAGTCACGCGGGCCGCTACAACTCGCCGATGCTCTTCGAGCCCGCCGTCCACGAGCCGCTGCTGGAGGCGGCCTGGGACCCGGCGCGGGTCGAGGCCTCGATCCGCTCGATCGCCCGCGAGGCGGACGACGCCCTGCTCGGCGCGCAGTGGTGGCCGCTGCACCCGTTGGACGACGACGGCGACACGCCGCCGCTCATCCACGGGCTCAACTTCGGCGCCGCTGGGGTGCTATGGGCCCTCCAGCGGCTGGCGGACGCCGGGCTGCACGAGCCGGGCCACGACTACGGCGCGCTCGCGCAGGACGTACCGGCGAGCTACCGCAGCGCGCCCGAGCTCGGCGGTCCGTCGCCGAGTCTGTGGATGGGGGAGGGCGGCATCGCGCTCGTCGCCTGGCTGCTCGGGCCAAGCGGCGAGGTGGCGGATCGCCTGGCCGAGCTGGTGGCGGCACCGCCGGAGGGCGACACGCTCGAGCTGACGTGGGGGAGCCCCGGACTGCTGCTGATCGCCGGCGCGATGCTCTCGTTCACGGGTGACGAGCGCTGGCGCGCCGCCTGGACCTCGCTCGCGGATCACCTCATGCGCGAATGGGGCGCCGACGGCTTCTGGACGCAGGAGCTCGAGGGCAGGAGCCGGCAGCTGCTCGGCCCGGCGCACGGGCTCACGGGCGCGGTGGTTGCGCTGGCCGGGCGGCCTGAGCTGCTGCCCCACGACCGGGTCGCGCCGAAGGTCACCGCCGCGCTGGCCGAGACCGCCGTGCGCGAGGACGATCAGGTGAACTGGCCGGCGGCGCGCGGCGGCGACCTGGCAGACGGTCCCAACCCGGTCCGCACCCAGTGGTGCCACGGCGCTCCCGGGATCGTCACCTCCGTTTCCGGGCTGCCGCGCGAGGCGGAGCTCGACTCGCTGCTGCTGGCGGGCGGCGAGCTCACCTGGGCCGCCGGCCCCCTGCGCAAGGGCGCGGGCCTCTGCCACGGCACCGCCGGCAACGGGTATGCCCTGCTCAAGCTGTTCACCCGCACGGGCGACGAGCTCTGGCTCGACCGGGCGAGGCGATTCGCCACGCACGGCGCCGCGCAAGTGGCCGCCACGCGCGAGCGCTACGGCCGCGGCCGCTTCAGCCTCTGGACCGGCGATCTCGGGACCGCGCTCTACCTGCGGAGCTGTCTCGAGGGCAGCTCGGAGGTGCCGACGATCGACGCTTGGTGAGGGTCTTAACGTCAGCACAAACCAGTCGCATCTCCGATCGCACTGAGCACCACCGTGTCGGTGACACTCCGGCACGAACTGACGCGGCGGCGGCCGGCGCCGCTACCGTGATGGCCCGTGCGCATCGCGACCTGGAACGTCAACTCGGTCAAGCAGCGCGTGCCGCGGCTGCTGCCGTGGCTCGACCAGCGCAAGCCGGACGTGGTCTGCCTGCAGGAGACCAAGCTGGCCGACGACGCCTTCGCCGATCTGCTCGGGAACGACCTTGCGGAGCGCGGCTACGAGTTCGCCACCTACGGCGAGGCCACCTGGAACGGGGTGGCGATCCTCTCGCGGGTCGGGCTCGAGGAGCCGGTGCGCGGGATCGAGGGCGCGCCCGGCTTCCCGAACCCGGAGGCGCGCGCGGTGTCGGCCACCTGTGACGGCATCCGCGTGGTGTCGGTCTACGTCCCGAACGGCCGCGAGCCGGACTCGGACCACTACCACTACAAGCTCGCCTGGCTGGCGGCGCTCAAGGACATGGTCGCGGCCGACCCGAAGGAGACGATCGTGCTCGGCGACATGAACATCGCCCCGACCGACGCCGACGTCTTCGACCCCGACGCCTACGTCGGCCAGACCCACGTCACGCCGCCGGAGCGCGAGGCGCTGGCGCAGCTCGAGTCGCTCGGCCTCCACGACGTGGTGCGCGAGCACTGGCCCAGCGAGCGCGTCTTCACCTACTGGGACTACCGCGCCGGGATGTTCCACCAGGACCTGGGCATGCGGATCGACCTCGTGCTGGCGGGCGGGCCGGTGGCCGAGCGAGTGAAGGCCGCCTGGGTCGACCGCCAGGCGCGCAAGGGCAGCGGCCCGAGCGACCACGCGCCGGTGATCGTCGACCTCGACGAGGCGCCCGATGGCGACATCGGGCCGGTGGTGCCGCCGCCGTCGAACCCGGTGACTCAAGCGCGGCGCGAAGAAGCTGCCGCAGGCAACGCCCGACGGCTAGATGGTTGACTCCGTGCGCCGGGTCGGTGCGTGCGCGTTTACCGCGGCAATGATGGTCGGCCTGATGCCGCTGTCAGGTTCTGGGGGTCTATATGCCCCTAACTCCTGACGGTGGCGCGTCTGGCGGGGTGCCGATCCTTGTGCGCCCAAGTCGTGCGCAACTCGGCTCGCGGGACCCGTGCACGCCCACCGCTCGTAGCTCGGTCAGATGGCGCTCCTCGCGCATGCCCTCGCGCTGCTCCTGCTGGGCGTCTCGCCGGCTGTGGCACCCACCAGCGGCGGCAGGTACCAGCCGTTCGCAGTGAGCATCACGACTCGCCGGGCCACCGGGGTCTTCGGCCAGACTCGGCGCAGCTACATCGCGTTCGCGAGGGCGGTCCACGGGCACGCGGCATGCGTCGTCGATCGTGACCCCGTCTTTCCCGTGGCTTCAGCCGGTCGGCGGGTGCGCGCAGTGCTCGACCCCGCCCGCGGCGAAGGCGGAGAGCTCGGCTGGTGCCATGGACGCTTCAGGGGAAAGGTGACCTACTGCGAGGGCTTCGCCTGCCCGCCCAAGGGCGTCTGCGAAGCCCCGCCCGGCTTCCCCAAGCACCACCGCGTGGTCGCGCGCTTCTGCTTCCGCGTTCGCTAGTCGGTTTTCCGATCGCGGTCGCGCGACGGCTGCACGCGCTTCGGCTCGCCCGGCATCTTCGGGTAGTCGGGCGGGTAGGGCATGTCGCCCTCGCCCTCCGTCTCGTCGCGCTCGTACATGTCGAGCAGCGGCTGAAGGGAGTGGGCCTTGTCGTCGATGGCGGCGTGGCGGTCGCCGACCTCGGCGAAGCGGGCCGGCATCGTCTCGACGGTGAAGTCCTCGGGCGTGACGTCGGGAAGCTCGTCCCAGGTCACGGGCGCCGACACGGGGGCGCCCGGCTTGGGGCGGATGCTGTAGGCGGAGGCGATCGTGCGGTCGCGGGCGTTCTGGTTGTAGTCGACGAAGATGCGCTCGCCGCGCTCCTCCTTCCACCACTTGGTGGTCACGCGGCCGGGCATGCGGCGCTCGAGCTCGCGGCCGAAGGCGATCGCCGCATGGCGCACGTCGGTGAAGGTCCAGCGCGGCTCGATGCGCACGTAGATGTGCATACCGCGGCCGCCCGAGGTCTTGGGGAAGCCGGCGTAGCCCAGATCGCCGAGCAGCTCGCGCGCCACGCCGGCCACCTCCACGGCGTCGGCGAAGTCGGTGCCGGGCTGGGGGTCGAGGTCGAGCCGCAGCTCGTCGGGATGGTCGACGTCGTCGCTTCGCACCGGCCAGGGGTGGAAGGTGATCGTGCCCATCTGGGCGCACCAGCCGACAACGGCGATCTCGGTCGGGCAGATCTCGTCGGCGTGGCGGCCGGAGGGGAACGTGATGCGCGCGGTCTCCACGTAGTCGGGCGCGCCCTTGGGGATGCGCTTCTGGAAGAACGCGTCGCCGCCGCCCCACTCGCGCGTGGAGAGGCGGATGCCGGGGTGGACGCCCTTCGGCCAGCGCTCGAGCGTGGTGGGCCGGCGGTGGAGCGCGCGCAGGATGCCGTCGCTTACCGCGAGGTAGTAGTTGACGATGTCGAGCTTCGTCACCTCGCCGGTGCGATCGGTGGACGGAAAGATCACGCGGTCCGGGCTGGTGACGCGCAGCTCGCGGCCGCCGGCTTCGACGATCGTGGCCTCGGCTGCGGGCATGCGTTCAAGTTGTACGGCAACTCCTCCAACCCTGCCTGACGATCGGTGCGCTAGCTTCGCCATCGATGAAGGCGCTGGTGAAGCAGCAGGCGGCGGAGGGACTCTGGCTCGAGGACGTGCCCGAGCCCGAGATCGGCATCAACGACGTGCTGATCCGCGTGCGCAAGACCGGCATCTGCGGCACCGACCTGCACATCTACGACTGGGACGCCTGGGCGCAGAGGACGATCCCGGTGCCGATGGTCGTCGGGCACGAGTTCGTGGGCGAGGTCGTCGACGTTCGGCTCGAACGTGAGCGACTTCGCGGTCGGCGACCTCGTGAGCGGCGAGGGGCACGTGGTCTGCGGCCGCTGCCGCAACTGCATGGCCGGCCGGCGCCACCTCTGCGCGCACACGATCGGCCTCGGCGTGAACCGGCCGGGCGCGTTCGCCGAGTACGTCGCGCTGCCGATGACGAACATCTGGCACCACTGGCCGGGCATCGACGAGGACGTGGCCTCGATCTTCGACCCGTTCGGCAACGCCGTGCACACGGCGCTGTCGTTCCCGGTGCTCGGCGAGGACGTGCTGATCACCGGCGCCGGGCCCGATCGGCTGCATGGCGGCGGCGGTCGTGCGCCACGCCGGCGCGCGCCACGTCGTCGTCACCGACCTGAACCCCTACCGGCTCGAGCTGGCCCGCCGGATGGGCGCGACGGTGGCGGTCGACCCGCGCGAGCGCGAGCTCGCCGACGTGCAGCGCGAGCTCGGCATGACCGAGGGCTTCGACGTCGGCCTCGAGATGTCGGGCAACCCCGACGCGCTGCGCGCGATGCTCGCCAACATGGCCCACGGCGGCCAGCATCGCGCTGCTCGGCATCCCCACCGCGCGAGATCGCGCTCGACCTCAACCCGGTCATCTTCAACATGCTCACGATCAAGGGCATCTACGGCCGCGAGATGTACGAGACCTGGTACCAGATGACCGTGATGCTCCAGTCGGGGCTCGACATCAGCGCCGGTGATCACGCACCGCTTCTCGCACCGCGACTTCGAGGAGGCGTTCGCCGTCGCCCGCTCGGGGCAGTCGGGCAAGGTCATCCTCGACTGGACCGACATCTAGAGGAAGGAGCCGACCGTGTACGGAGCGCTGCGAGGAGGACCTCGTCGGGACGCTCGCCGAGGTGCGCGAGGCCGGGCTCTACAAGACCGAGCTCGTGATGACCACGCCGCAGGGGGCGCACGTCGACGTCGAGGGGCGCGGCGAGCTGCTCAACCTCTGCGCGAACAACTACCTCGGCCTCGCCAACCACCCGGCGATCGTCGAGGCGGCGCACGAGGCGCTCGACCGCTGGGGCTACGGCATGGCCTCCGTGCGCTTCATCTGCGGCACGCAGGCGCTCCACCGCGAGCTCGAGGAGCGCCTGTCGGAGTTCCTCGGCACCGACGACACGATCCTCTTCAGCTCCTGCTTCGACGCCAACGGCGGCCTGTTCGAGGCGCTGCTCGGCGAGGAGGACGCCGTCATCTCCGACGAGCTCAACCACGCCTCGATCATCGACGGCATCCGGCTCTGCAAGGCGCGCCGGCTGCGCTACGCCAACGGCGACATGGACGAGCTCGAGGCGCGCCTCGCGGGAGGCAGCCGACGCGCGCTACCGGCTGATCGCGACCGACGGCGTCTTCTCGATGGACGGCTACCTCGCCCAGCTCGACCGCGATCTGCGACCTCGCCGAGCGCCACGACGCGCTGGTGATGGTCGACGACTCGCACGCCGTCGGCGTCGTCGGCCCCGGCGGCCGCGGCACGCCCGAGCACCACGGCGTGATCGAGCGCGTCGACATCCTCACCGGCACGCTCGGCAAGGCGATCGGCGGCGCGAGCGGCGGCTACGTCTCCGGCCGGCGCGAGATCGTCGAGCTGCTGCGCCAGCGGTCCCGGCCGTACCTCTTCTCGAACAGCGTCGCGCCGCCGGTCGTCGCGGCGAGCCTCGCGCGCGCTCGAGCTGATCGAGAGCTCGCACGAGCTGCGCGACCGGCTGCGCGACGAACACCGCCCGCTTCCGCGTCGCGGATGACCGAGCTCGGCTTCGACGTCCTGCCCGGCGAGCACCCGATCGTGCCGGTGATGATCGGCGACGAGGTACGCGCCGCCGCGCTCTCGGCCGCGAGCTCGTCGCAGCATCGGCGTCTACGCGGTCAGCTTCTCCTTCCCGGTCGTGCCGCGCGGCACCGCCCGGATCCGCACGCAGATGTCCGCCGCGCACAGTCCAGAGGACCTCGACTTCGCGGTCGATGCGTTCGCGCGAGCGAGGGACGAGCTGAGCTCTGGGCCGTGAGCGGCCTGCTAGAGCGGTCGGAGCAGCTGGCCGCGCTGGAGCAGGCGCTCGGCGGCGTCGCGCTGACGCGGCGGGGCCGGGTGGTGCTGGTCGGCGGCGAGGCCGGTGTGGGGAAGACCTCGCTGCTCCGGGAGCTGTGCGAGTCGGCGGAGTCGGCGCGGGTGCTGTGGGGCGCCTGTGACGCCATGTTCACGCCGCGCCCGCTCGGCCCCTTCTTCGAGATCGGCGAGGCGGTGGGCGGCGGGCTCGGCGAGCTGGTGGCGAGCGAGGCCAGGCCGCACGAGGTGGCGTCGGCGCTGCTCGGCGAGCTGGGCGGCCGGCGCGTGTCGGTGGTGGTGCTCGAGGACCTGCACTGGGCCGACGAGGCCACGCTCGACGTGCTGCGGCTCCTCGTGCGGCGGGTGGAGTCGGTGCCGGCGCTCGTGCTCGGCAGCTACCGCGACGACGAGCTCGACCGCGCTCATCCGCTGCGGCTCGTGCTGGGCGAGCTGGCGACGAGCCCGGCGCTCGAGCGGCTGACGGTGCCGCGGCTGTCCTCGGACGCCGTGGCCGAGCTGGCGCAGGAGCGCGGCCTCGACCCGGCCGGGCTCTATCGCCGCACCGGCGGCAACCCGTTCTTCGTCACCGAGGCCCTGGCGGCCGGCGGGGAGGAGATCCCACCGACCGTGCGTGACGCCGTGCTGGCGCGCGCCGCCCGGCTGTCGCCGGAGGCGAGGGCGCTGCTCGAGGCGGTAGCGGTGGCGCCGCCGCAGGCGGAGCTCTGGCTGCTCGAGCGGCTCGAGCCCGAGAGCTTCGACCGAGTGGAGGAGTGCGTGGCGGCCGGGATGCTGACCGGCGGCCCGGCCGCGGTCGCGTTCCGCCACGAGCTGGCGCGGCTGGCGCTGGAGGAGTCGGTGGCGCCCGCGCGGGCCCTCGAGCTGCACCGCCGGGCGCTCGCTGCGCTGGCCGAGCCGCCGGGCGGTGCGCCCGACCTCGCGCGGCTCGCCCACCATGCCGAGGCCGCCGGCGATCACCTCGCCGTGCTCCGCTTCGCGCCCGACGCCGCCCGCCGCGCCGCCTCACTCGGGGCGCACCGCGAGGCGGTGGCTCAGTACGAGCGGGCGCTCCGCTTCGCCGAGCAGTCCCCGGCGGTGGAGCGTGCCGAGCTGTTCGAGTTGTGCTCGCACGAGTGCTACCTGAGCGGCGACCTCGACAAGTCGCTGCCGCTCGGAGAGCGCGCGCTCGCGCTGCGGCGTGAGGTGGGCGACCCGCTGCGGATCGGCGACTCACTGCGCGCGCTTTCCCACCTGCTCTCGTTCGCGGGCAGGCCGCACCAAGGCCAGACAGCCTGCCGCGAGGCGATCGCCATCCTCGAGCCGCTGCAGCCGACACGCGAGCTCGCGCGCGCGTACGCCACCTACGCCCAGCGCTGCCTCAACTGGGAACAGGTCGAGGAGGCGATCGACTGGGGCGAGCGTGCGGTTGGACTGGCCAGGCCGCTCGACGCGCAGGACACGCTCGTGCAGGCGCTGATCACGGTCGGCTCTGCCGAGTTCCGCAGCGGATCGCAGGCCGGCCGGGCCAAGCTCGAGCGCGCCCTCGAGCTGGCGCGTGGCGGGCGGATGGAGGACGCTGCCGGCCGCGTCTACCTCAACCTGGCCTGGCTCTGCATCAGGCAGCGCCGCTTTCACGAGGCCGCCTCCGCCATCGCCGCCGGGCTCGACTACTGCGGCGAGCGCGGCCTCGACTACTGGCGGCTGTGCCTGGTCGCCTCGCGCGGCTGGGTGGAGCTCGCCGCCGGCCGCTTCGACGAGGCGGCCGAGGCCGCGCGCTCCGCGCTCGGCGATCCGCGCCGCCCCCAGGTGGCGAGCATGATCGGACTCGTCGTCGAGGGGCTGGTGCGCGCGCGGCGCGACGAGCCGGACCCGCGCGAGCCGCTCGCCGAGGCGCTGGCGCCGGCTGCGGCCACCGACGAGCCGCAGCAGACCGTGCCGGTTGTTGCGGCGCTGGCCGAGCTCGCCTGGCTCGAGGGCCGGCCCGACGCGGCCGTCGCGCTTGTCGAGCGCACGCTGGCGGTGGCCCGCGAGCGCGGCATGGAGTGGGAGGCCGGCGAGCTCGCCTGCTGGTACCGGCGCCTCGGTGCGGACGGCGAGCCGGCGACCGCAGCGGGGACGCCGTACGCGCTCGAGCTGGCCGGCGACTTCGACGGCGCCGCGCGGGCGTGGGCGGAGCTCGGCTGCCCCTACGACGCCGCGTTGGCGCTCGCGGGCTCGGAGGACGAGGCCGCCCTGCGCCGGGCGCTCGAGGAGCTGCAGGCGCTGGGGGCGCGGCCGGCCGCCGCGATCGTGGCCCGCCGCCTGCGCGAGCGCGGCGCGCGCGACCTCCCGCGCGGCCCCTACGGAGCGGCGCGCACCAACCCGGCGCAGCTCACGAAGCGCGAGCTCGAGGTGCTGGAGCTGCTCGCGGACGGGCTGCCCAACGCCGACATCGCGGGGCGCCTGTTCCTCTCGCCGCGCACGGTCGATCACCACGTCTCGTCGATCCTGCGCAAGCTCGACGCCCGCACCCGCACGGAGGCCGTGGCCGCCGCGACACGGCTCGGCCTGCTCGCGAAAGATGGGTAGACGCCGCCCGGAAAAGTAGGCAGCGCTCCAGATGTGCGGGGGTATGGGCGCGCCATACGGTGGCGGCGTCAAGTCACCGAAGAGGGAGGTCCCCAATGACAGTCTCACCGCGCTCACTGGTCTCGATCATCTGCCTGGCCGCGGCGCTGGCCCTGCCGGCCGCCGCCAGCGCCACCTATCAGCAGGGCGATACGGCCCACGCCCGTCCGCACCGAGAACGGGCCCCGGCCGCCGGCCGCCGCGGTGGTGCCGACCGAGGTCCGCACGATCACGGTCGACGGCGGCAGCAGCAGCAACACGCTGCCGATCGTCTTCGCCTCGATCGCGCTCGGAGTGGCGCTCAGCGGCGCCGCCTACCTGACGGTCCGCCTGCGGGCGCTCCCCCGGCGCTCCTAGGCGTCAGCTCTCCGTCCGGGCGCCGACCGTCCCGGCGCCCGGACGCCTAGACTCCCGGGCCATGCCCGAGCCGCAGATCCTCGACCGCATCGACTCGCTGGTGGAGGAGGAGCACAAGCTCCGGTCGCTGTCCGAGCAGGGTCGGCTCGACGACGACGGCCACCGCCGTCTGGAGCAGATCCGCGGAGACCTCGACCGCTGCTGGGACCTGCTGCGCCGCCGCCGCGCCAACCCCGACGTGGGCGACGTGCGCCCCGACGTGCCGTTCCCGCCGAACGACCTGGACGGCCCGGACCCCGAGCCGCCCCACCTCGAGCACGGCGTGCACGACGACCAGCCGGCGCCGGACCCGGACATCCCGCGGGACATCCCTTAGGGCCCCTGAGTCAGGCCCTAGTCGGGATACTCGTCCTTGCGCCAGGAGCGCGGCTCCTCGGGCTGGGGCTTCGGGGTTCGAGCGAGCAGCGAGGAGTGGTACGGGGCGACGAACGGGTCGGGCGCCATCACCGTGTAGGTGTGGAAGACGTCGCCGTTGTCGCGCGCGAAGGCGATGAAGCCAGGCCCCTCGCGCAGGCCGTCCTCGAGCTTGGCCCCGACCTGCCGCCCCCACTCCTCGAGCCATTCCGGCGGGTCGTCGACCATCTGCTTCACCTCGGGGACCTCCTGCGCCTGCTCCGGCGTCATCGCCAGCCCGAAGTCGAACGGGAAGTCCGTGCCGTTCGTCGAGACGTAGGGGAACTGCCAGCCCATTCGTGCCCTGTAGGCGGCCAGTCGCTCGATCGGGGCACGTGAGAAGCAGATCAGCGTCACGTCGCGATGGGCCAGGTGCACGCACGTCGCGGAGAGCTCATCGCCCAGGTTCGAGCAGCCGGGGCAGGCGCCGAGCTCGTAGTCGGGCCCGTACATGATGTTGTAGGCGAGCAGCTGCGAGCGCCCGTCGAAGAGCTCGGCGAGGGTCTTGTTCCCCTCCTCGGTGTCGAACTCGTACTCCTTCTCCACCCGCACCCAGGGAAGGCGGCGGCGCTGTTCGCGCACCTTTTGGCCGAGCTGGGCGTGCTCGGCCTCGAGCTTGGCGAGCTCATCGCGGGCCGCCTGCCACTCGTCGCGGGTTCCGATCTCGTGCTCGGGCATGGTGCGCCTCCTTTGGCGGTCGGTCGCCTCAGGGTAGGCGCCCGCGCGCTTACAGGCGTTCCGCCCGCCGCTCGAGGTCGGCGCGTGTGACCTCGTTGTCGGAGAGCGCCGCCGCGCGGCGGTAGGCCGCGGCCGCGCCGCCGGCGTCGCCGCTCCGCTCGAGCAGGTCGGCGTGAGCCACGTGCAGGGGCGCGTACTCGGCCAGCTCGCCCGACGCGAGCAGCGGCGAGAGCAGCTCGAGCCCCGCCGGCGGTCCCGCGGCGCGCCCCACCGCCACCGCCCGGTTGAGCTCGACGATCGGCGACGGCGTGAGCACGGCCAGCGCTCCGTAGAGGGCGGCGATCTGCTCCCAGTCGGTGTCGTCAGGCGACGCCGCCGTGGCGTGCACGGCGGCGATCGCCGCCTGGAGCTGGTAGACGCCGGGCCGGCGGCGGCGGAAGGCCGCCTCGAGCAGGCGCTCGCCCTCGCGGATGCGCCCGCGGTCCCACAGCGAGCGGTCCTGGTCGTCGAGCAGGACCGGCCGGCCGGCCGAGTCCACGCGCGCCTCGCGGCGGGAATCGTGGAGCAGCATCAGCGCGAGCAGGCCTGCCACCTCGGGCTCGTCGGGCATCAGCTCGTACAGCAGGCGGCCGAGGCGGATCGCCTCCGAGCACAGCTCGCCGCGCACCAGCCGCTCGCCACCGGTGGCGGTCCAGCCCTCGTTGAAGATCAGGTAGAGCACGCCGAGGACGCCGCCGAGCCGCGCGGGCAGCTCCTCGTCCTCGGGCACGCGATAGGGGATGTTGGCGTCGGCGATCTTCCGCTTGGCCCGCACCAGCCGCTGGGCCATCGCCGGCTCGGCGACGAGGAAGGCGCGCGCGATCTCGCCGGTGGTGAGCCCGCCGAGCGAGCGCAGCGTGAGCGCCACGCGCGCCTCCAGCGCGAGCGCCGGATGGCAGCAGGTGAAGATCAGCCTCAGGCGGTCGTCCACGATTCCCGGCTCCTCGTCCTCCTCGGGCGAGCCCGACTCGCGCTCGGCGAGCACCCGCAGCCGCTCGACCCGGTCGGCGAGCCCGCGCTCGCGCCGCAGGCGGTCGATCGCGCAGCGGCGCGCCGCCACCGTGAGCCAGGCGCCCGGGCGATCGGGCACGCCGTCGCGGCTCCAGCTAGCGATCGCCGCGGCGAATGCGTCCTGCAGCGCGTCCTCGGCGAGCTGGAAGTCGCCGACCTGCCGGATGAGGGTGGCGAGCACCGCGGCGCGCTCGCTGCGGAAGGCCGCCTCCGCGGCCGCGGTGCTCGCCGGCTCGCCTCCGGTCAGCCCCACACCGGCCGGACCTCCACGGACCCGCGCTCGGCGCTCGGGATCCGGGCGGCCCACTTCAGCGCCTCGTCGAGGTCTGGCACGTCGAGCACGAAGAAGCCGCCGAGGACCTCCTTCGTCTCCGCGAACGGCCCGTCGCTGATCAGCGTCTCGCCGTCGCGCACGCGAACGGTGGTTGCCGAGTCCACCGGCCGCAGGCCGCTGTTCGAAACGAGCACGCCCGCCTCCATCATCTCCGCGTAGAGCTGGTTCCAGCGCGGGTGCTCGGCCTTGATCTGCTCCGGGGTCGGCTCGGGTCCCTCGGGCATGTACATGATCAGCGCGTAGTTGGACATCGATAGACCTCCTGTTGATCGGACCCGGCCCCATGCCGGCCCTCGATCATCCGACGTGCGGCGCCGGGCCGATTCGACACTACCGAGCGTCTTGGCGCGTTGACGCTCTACCGGGCGTCCGGGGAGCACCGTAGCTTGCCGTCTATGGATCTGGGATTGAAGGGCAAGACGGCGCTCGTGACCGGCGCCAGCAAGGGGATCGGCCTGGCAGTCACCCAAAGGCTGGTCGAGGAGGGCGCCCACGTGGTCACCGGCGCCCGCAGCACCACGCCCGAGCTGCGCGAGCTCGGCGAACAGGTCACGCCGGTGGAGGTCGACCTATCGGCGCCGGACGGCCCCGCACGGCTCGTCGCTGCCGCCGGCGGGCCGGTCGACGTGCTCGTGAACAACGTCGGCGCGGGCAGGCCGCGCCTGGAGGGCTTCGTGGCGATCCCCGACGAGGACTGGCTCGCGAGCTGGAACATCACCTTCATGGCCGCGGTGCGCACCACACGCGCCGTCCTGCCCGGCATGCTCGAGGCGGGGCGCGGCACGATCGTCACGGTCAGCTCGGTCAACGCCTTCCTGCCCGACCCCCTGGTGATCGACTACTGCGCCGCCAAGGCCGCGTTGACCAACTTCTGCAAGGCGCTGTCCAAGGAGGTCGGCCCCAAGGGCATCCGCGTGAACACCGTCAGCCCCGGCCCGGTGTCCACCGCGCTCTGGCTCGGCGCAGGCGGGGTGGCCGAGACAGTGGCCGGCGCGACCGGCGGGGATCCGGCCGCGGTGGCGGACCAGGCGGCAGCCCAGATGACCACCGGACGCTTCACCGAGGCCCACGAGGTGGCGGAGCTGGTGGCACTGCTCGCCGGGGAGCGTGCCGGCAACGTCACCGGCTCCGACTTCACGATCGACGGCGGCCTCATCAAGACGCTCTGAACGTCATCCTCCACTGCGCTGTCCCCTCGCGCCCCCGCCGTTCGTCGAGGTCACGACAGCGAGTCTCTACAAGGAGGACGACGTGAAGTACGCACTGTTGATCTACTCGCCGCCCGAAGGCTCGTGGGAGGCGCTCAGCGAGGAAGAGCAGAACTCGATCATGGGCGAGTATTTCGCGATCAGCGAGTCGCCGGGCATCCTCGGCGGCGAGCAGCTCCAGCCCGAGGAGACGGCCACCAGCGTCCGCGTCGACAACGGCAACACGCTGACCACCGACGGCCCGTTCGCCGACACCAAGGAGGTGTTCGGCGGCTTCTACCTGCTCGAGGCCGACAACCTCGACAAGGCGATCGAGGTCGCGGCGCGCGTCCCGGCCGCCCGCCTGGGCGGTGCGGTGGAGGTGCGCCCGATCGTGGAGCGCTAGGCCCTGCTCGACCGCGTCTTCCGCGACGAGTGGGGGCGCGTGCTCGCCTCCCTGATCGGCTTCCTTGGCGACTTCGATCTCGCCGAGGAGGCCGCCCAGGAGGCATTCGCGATCGCGGCTGAGCGCTGGGCGCGCGACGGCGTGCCGGACAACCCGGGCGCCTGGCTCGTGACCACCGCGCGCCACCGCGCGATCGACCGCATCCGCCGCGACCGCACCCTCGCGGCGAAGACGCGCCTGCTCCAGGTGGAGGAAGCCGTGGAGGACGAACTGGACGAGACGACCATTCCCGACGAGCGGCTCGAGCTCGTGTTCACCTGCTGCCACCCGGCACTCGCGGTGGAGTCGCAGGTGGCGCTGACGCTGCGCGCGCTCGGCGGCCTCACCACCGAGGAGATCGCGCGCGCCTTCCTGGTCGCGCCCGAGACGATGAAGCGCCGCCTCTCGCGCGCGAAGGTGAAGATCAAGGCGGCCGGCATCCCCTTCAGCGTGCCGCCCGACCACCTGCTGCCCGAGCGGCTCGCGGCGGTGCTCGCGGTGGTCTACCTGATCTTCAACGAGGGCTACGGCGGACGCAGCGATCTGGCCGCGGAGGCGACCCGGCTCGGCCGCGTCATGGCCGACCTGATGCCCGACGAGCCGGAGGTGCTCGGCCTACTCGCGCTGATGCTGATGCACGACGCCCGCCGCGAGGCACGCTTCGAGGGCGACGACATCGTGCTGCTCCCGGACCAGGACCGCTCGCGCTGGGATGCGGCCCAGATCGGCGAGGGGCGGACGCTGCTCGACCGCGCGCTGGCGCTGCGCGGACGCGGCCCCTACGTCCTCCAGGCGGCGATCGCCTCGCTGCAGGCCGCCGACGAGATCGACTGGGCCGAGGTGGCCGCGCTCTACGGCGAGCTCCGCCGCGTCACCGGCTCGGCCGTGGTCGAGCTGAACCGCGCGGTGGCGGTGGCCGAGGCCGGCGACCCGCAGGCCGCGCTCGCGATCGCCGACGGGCTCGAGCTCGGCGACTACCAGTACCTGCACTCCACGCGCGCTGAGCTGCTGCGGCGGCTCGGCCGCCCCGATGAGGCCCGCGACGCCTACCGGCGGGCAATCGAGCTTTCGCGCGAGGGGCCGGAGCGCCGCTTCCTGGAGCGCAAGCTGGCCGAGCTGTAGGAGGTCCTGGGTCCCCCGGCTAGTCTGCGCCCGCATGGCCAGCTGGGCAGAGTTCATCGAGGCGGCTCCAGAGTTCGCGCGGCGCGTGGAGGCGCTCTTCACCTCGCACAGGCACCACACGATGGCCACGGTGCGAAGCGACGGCGCGCCGCGGATCAGCGGCACCGAGGTCGAGCTCGACTCAGGTGAGCTGTGCCTGGGGCTGATGCCGGGGACCCGCCGTGCCGTCGACCTCCGGCGCGACCCACGGCTGGAGATTCACAGCCACAGCGTCGATCCTCCTGAGGGCAACCCGGGCGCCTGGACCGGAGAGGCCAAGCTGTCGGGGCGCGCCGAGGAGCTGATCGATCCCGAGCGGGAGAGCGACCGCTTCCGCGTGGACATCGAGCTGGTGGTCCTGACGCGGGTCGAGTCCGGCGAGCTCGTGATCGAGACGTGGCGCCCGGAGCACGGAGTCGCCCGCAGCACGCGCTGAGGACCAGCTCAGCGACGACTGACGAGCAACCGGACCACGGCTATCGCGAGCAGCGCGACCACAACGATCACCACGCGCGCGGCGCCATGCGAGAAGTGCGCGCTACCGCGTAGCAGGACCCGACGGACGACAACAAGCGCGAGAAAGACCGCTGCCACGCCGGGTCCGAGGCCACGCCGCATGGCCGCGAGTCTATGAGCGCCGCGTAATCCCGTTCTCAGAAAGATCGAGTGGCGCGCTGCGCAACGGTAGCCTCGGCAGGGTGTTCGACCACGTCGGCATCGCCGTCTCGGACCTGGCCGCGTCCGAGCGTTTCTACCGCATCGTGCTCTCCGTGCTGGGCGTCGAGCCCAGCCACGCGGACACCGAGCTCGTCGAGTGGGAGGACTGGGACATCGGGCCCACCGACCGCGAGCACGCGGTGACCCGCGGCCTGCACATCGGTTTCCGCGCGCCGACCCGCGAGGCCGTGGACGCCTTCTGGCAGACGGGGATCGACGCCGGCTTCCGCGACGACGGCGCGCCCGGGCCGCGCGCGATCTACGGACCCGACTACTACGGCGGCTTCCTGCTCGACCCGGACGGCAACAGCGCCGAGGCCGTGCACGACGAGCGGTCGAGCCCGGCGCCCCCCGGCCGAGTCGACCACCTGTGGATCCGCGTCGCCGACCTCGAGGCCTCCAAGCGCTTCTACGCGACGATCGCGCCGCACGCGGGGATCCGACTGGGCGACGACGAGCCCGGGCGCGTGCAGTTCGCCGGCGGCGACTACAGCTTCTCCCTGATCGACGACGAGCGGCCGCTGACGGAGCACGTCCACCTCGCCTTCCCCGCCGGCGACGACGCCACGGTGCGGGCCTTCCACGCCGCTGCGCTCGCCGCCGGATACGAGGACCACGGCGGGCCCGGCGAGCGCCCCGTGTACCACCCGGGCTACTACGGCGCGTTCGTCCTCGACCCCGACGGGCACAACGTCGAGGTCGTCAACCACAATCTCTAGCCGCGGCCGACGAACGGCATCTTCGTGGCCATCACGGTCATGAACTGGACGTTCGCCGTGAGCGGCAGGCCGGCCATGTAGAGCACCGCGTCCGCCACATCCCGGACGTCCATCACCGGCTCGGGCCGGAGCGAGCCGTCGGCCTGCGGCACCCCGCGCGACATCGCCGCGGTCATCTCGGTGGTGGCGTTGCCGATGTCGATCTGGCCGCAGGCGATGTCGTAACTGCGGCCCTCCAGCGAGAGCTGCTTGGTGAGACCGGTGATCGCGTGCTTGGTGGCGGTGTAGGACGCCGCGTAGGGGCGGGGCGCGTGCGCCGAGATCGAGCCGTTGTTCACGATCCGGCCGCCCTGGGGATCCTGCTCCTTCATCACGCGGAAGGCCTCGCGGGCGCACAGGAAGGCGCCGGTGAGGTTCGTGTCCACCACCGCCTGCCAGGCCTCGAGCTGCACGTCCTCGAACGCCGCCGGCACGCCGAAGTGGCCCGCGTTGTTGAACAGCAGATCCACCCGGCCCAGCTCGTCGCGCGTGCGCTCGAACAGCGAGCGCACCGCGGGCTCGTCCGAGACGTCGGTGGGGATCACGAGGCCGCTGCCGTGCCCCTCGAGCGTCTCGCGCAGCGGCGCCTCGCGGCGCCCCGCCAGCGCGACCTTCCAGCCGGCGCCGAGCAGGGCGCGCGAGACCTCACGGCCGATGCCGGAGCCCGCCCCGGTGACGACCGCGATCCGCTCCATGGCGGGTGATTATCAACCCACCGCGGAGCGGGAGAAGGTGCGGACCGCCAGCGCTGTGAACGCGAGCGTGTAGGCCAGCACCACGGCGAGGCTCAGCCAGGCCTGCACCGTCGTATTGCCGCTGCCCCAGATGTCGTGGAGCCCGCCGCCGCGCGGGTCCACGAGCCCGTAGCGGAGCAGCGCCAGCACGTGTGTGAGCGGCAGAAACTTGGCGAAGACAGTGAGCGCGCCCGGGAGCGCGGCGATCGGGAAGAGCGCGCCGCCGAAGAACCACGGCAGGATCGCCACGACCGGCGTCGCGCCGATGTACTCCTCCTGCTGCGGGAGCTTCGCCGCCATCGTCTCGGCGACCCCGTACATCAGCGTGGTGAACAGCACCGCGGCGGTGACGAACCAGGCCACGCCCGCGGGGCGTGCGTGGAACTCTGCTCCGCGCAGCGCGGCCACGCCGATCAGCACGGTGACCTGGAAGGCGGCCAGCGACAGCGCCACCGCCAGGTTGCCGAACACGAGCAGCGCCCGCCGGATCGGGGCCGCGAGCAGCTCGCGCTGGGCGCCGCTGGCGCGGTCGACGATCACGCTGAGCCCGGCGAACGTGGTGGTGAGCGGCACGAGCAGGCCGACCGTGCCGACGGCGACGAACGCCGTGTAGTCGATGTGCGTGTGCAGGCCGCCGAGCGCGATCTTGAGCGCCGGGGCGATGACCACGGCGAACAGGATGGGGGTGAGGAGGGGTATTGCGATCTGGCGGGGGTTCCTCGCCGTTAGCGCTGCTCGTCTGCCCGCCAGCGTGCGCAAAGCACTTGGACTGCGGACTGCGGACTGCGGACTGCGGATTGCTATTGCGGCCATTTCTGTGCTCCTTCGGTCAGGCGGCTTCGGCGAGTTCGTTGCCGGTCAGCCGCAGGTAGACGTCGTCAAGGCTGGGTGGGCGGCTCGTCAGGCCGGAGACGGGCAGGCCGCTGTCCTGGATCGCGGCCATGGCCTCCGCGGCGCCGCGCCGGCCGAGTGGCAGCGTGAGCCGCGACCCGACGGCGAACGCGTCCGCTCCAGCCAGGCCGCGCACGCGCAGCTGCTGCAGGGCTGCGGCGGCATCGCCGTCCACGTGCAGCTCGAGGATCTCCGTGCCGAGGCCGGCAAGCAGACCGGCGGGGGTGTCGAGCCCGGCGATCTCGCCGAGGTTCACGATCGCCACGCGGTCGCAAAGGCGCTGCGCCTCGTCCAAGTAATGGGTCGTGAGGAGGATGGTCATCTCCTCGCGCCCGCGCAGGTCGGCGATCACCTCGAGCAGCTCGGTGCGGATGCGCGGGTCGAGCCCGACGGTGGGCTCATCGAGGAACAGGACGCGCGGCGTGGATACCAGCGCGCGGGCGATCTCCAGCCGCCTCCGCTCGCCGCCGCTGTAGGTGGCCACCGCACGGTCCACCAGCGCGGACAGGCCGAGCGCCTCCACGAGGTCCGACATGCGCCGCTCGGCCTCCGCCTGCGGCACGCCCCAGAGACGCGCGTGCAGACGCAGGTTCTCGCGGCCGGTCAGGCCGCGGTCCACCACGGCTTCCTGGAACACCACGCTGCTCACCTGCCGCGCGAGCAACGGCTGGCGCACCACGTCGTAGCCGGCGAGGCGGGCGCTGCCGCCGGTTGGCGCGATCGTCGTGGTGAGCATCCCGATCGTGGTGGACTTGCCGGCGCCGTTCGGTCCCAGCAGGCCGAACACCTCGCCTGCCGCCACCTCGAAGTCGATTCCCTTCACGGCCTCGACGCCGTTCGGATAGGTCTTTCGCAGCTCGCTGACCGCCACCGCGGGGCCGAGCATCTGGATCGTCATCTCGAATCGCTTTCTCGGCCGTCACATCGGCCGCGTCATGGTCGTCAGGCATATGACGGACCCGAAACGGAAGATGTGACCAATGAGCGAACGTGACCTAGTGACCGAGGAGTTCCAGCGCCAGCGCCCGCATCTGCGCTCGGTGGCCTACCGGATGCTCGGCTCGATGACCGAGGCGGACGATGCCGTGCAGGAGTCGTGGCTGCGCCTGAACCGCTCCGACACGCGCGAGGTGCAGAACCTCGGCGGCTGGCTCACCACCGTGGTCGCACGGGTGTCGCTCGACATGCTGCGAGCGCGGCGCTCACGGCGCGAGGACTACGTTGGGAGCTGGCTGCCCGAGCCGCTCGTCAGCCTCGAGCCCGAGGGCGACCCCGAGCAGGAGGCGCTGCTCGCCGACTCGGTGGGGCTGGCGCTGCTCGTGGTGCTCGATGCGCTGTCGCCCGCCGAGCGCCTCGCGTTCGTGCTGCACGACATGTTCGGCATGCCGTTCGAGGAGATCGCGCCGATCGTGGACCGCACGCCGGCCGCGGCGCGGCAGCTCGCCAGCCGCGCCCGGCGCCGCGTGCGCGGCACCACTCCCGAGCCCGACGCCGACCTGTCGGGCCAGCGCGAGGTGGTCGACGCCTTCCTCACGGCGGCGCGCGCGGGCGACTTCGACGCGCTGCTAGCCGTGCTCGATCCGGACGTGGTCTTCCGCGTGGACGGCGGCGGCGTACCGCCGCGGGCGCGCGAGCCGGTGGTAGGCGCCGAGGCCGTGGCGCAGCAGGTGCTCGCGCGCGGCGGGCGCTTCGCCGGCTGGGCTCGGCCCGCGGTCGTCAACGGCGCCGCCGGCCTGGTGATCGTGCCGCCCGGCGGGTCGCCGTTCGCGGTGCTCGGCTTCACGATCGTCGGCGGCCGCATCGCCGCGCTCGACCTGGTCGCGGACCAGAGCAAGCTGAGAGCCGTTCCCGGCGCCTAGAAGCTCGCAAATTGCCACTTTCGGGGGATTCCCGGGGGTGGCAAGACCGCTTAGGCTTCCCTGACCGGCGGCACGAACTGGGGTGTGATCGTCAATGGGCGCATTACCGCAAAGCCGCCCCAAGAAGCGCAAGGGCGGAGACAGAGCGTTAGGGCCGGGAGGTTTCCGGCAGTACGGCCGGGCGCATATCGGCGGGCTGTCGGCGAGCGTGGTCGGACGCTCGTCCTCGCCGACGCGTCACCGGGTGATCGACCTCTCCGAGGGCGGCATCCGGCTGCGCGGCCTGGAGCTGCCAGTGGGCTCGAGCGTGCGCTTCGTGCTCGACGGCGGCGGCATCAGCGGCGAGGGCGAGGGAAGGGTGGCGCACCGCGGCAAGGGTGGCTCGGGAATTGCCGTCGAGCGCTGGATCGGGACGTCGGAGACGGTCCGATCGGCGGTGATGTCGAAGCTGCTGGCCGGGTCCGCCCTGAACGACGCCTACATCTCGGACTGGGGCTGAGCGGCGAAGGTCCCGCGGTACCTGAAGACCTTCTCGCGCGCCCCCTCCGAGGTGCTGTCGCACTCGTCGTAGAGGTGCTCCAGGTGGCGGTCGACGTCGTAGACGCTGACGGTCGAGCCGCCCGACATGACCACGGTTCCCGGCACCGCCGTGACGCCGTGGAACGGGCCGCCTTCCAGATGCACCGTGTCGGACGCCATCGCCTCGCAAGCGTACGGAGCGGCCGCGCCGATGCAATACCGATGGGACGGTAAAAGGCGCCATTTCCCGCGTTTGCGCGAGTGGGGCGTCAACTTCCGCCGCGCGCGGTCGATTGTCCGCTGAAGGAGCAACATGCGGCACGGATGCCACTGGATGCGGCCGGCGCTGCTGGCCGCGGTCCTCACACTCAGCGCGCTGGTCCCGGCCGCCGCGCGCGCGGCCTCGTTTCCCCGTGCTCCCGACCGCCATCCATGGGTCGTCGACGGCGACGTGTTCGCGCTCGCCCGCTCCGGCGACACGCTCTACCTCGGTGGCAACTTCCGCTACGTCGGGCCGCGTACCAATGGGCTCGCCAAGCTCGACTCGACCGGCGCGCCCGACACGAGCTTCCCCCAGGTCGACGACCGGTACGGCTGGGTGCAGATCGTCGAGCCGGACGGGGCGGGCGGCTGGTACGTGGGCGGGGACTTCACGAAGATCGGCGGGCTGACCCGCAAGAACCTGGTCCACGTGCTGGCCGACGGCAGTGTCGATCCCGCCTTTGCGCCGGAGCCGGACGCGGGGGTCAGCTCGCTGGCGCGCGTCGGCGGGACGCTCTACGTGGCGGGCCAGTTCGCCACGATCGGGGGGCAGGCGCGTGCCGGACTCGCCGCTCTGGACGCGACGAGCGGGGCGCTGCGGTCGTGGGCGCCGCAGCCCGACGGTCAGGTGTTGGCGCTCGAGCCGAGCGGCTCGCGGCTGTTCGTGGGCGGCCAGTTCCAGACGATCACGGGGCAGGCGCGCGCCGGGCTGGCGGCGTTCGACGTTGGCACGGGCACGCTGACCGGCTGGGCGCCGCCGATGTCGGCCGCCAACGTCACGGCGCTCGATTCGAGCGCCTCGACGCTCTACGTGTCCGGTGGCTTCGACGCCGTCGGGGGAACCGCGCGCAGCCACCTGGCCGCGTTCGACCTGGCGAGCGGCGGCCTCGTGCCCGGCTGGGCGCCGGTGGCCGACGGCGGCGTGACGAAGCTCACCTATGCGCCGGTGAACGACCGGCTCTACCTGAGCGGCGCCTGGTTCACCGTACAGGGCAACTTCGGCCCCCTCGAGGCGGTGGACGGGACCACCGGCGCCGCGCAGGGTACGCCCTGGTCGTCGGGGTTCACCGCGGTGACGCTCGTCGGGAACACGCTCTACGTGAGCGGTACGGCTGACGTCGCCTGGCTCGATTACCGCCCGCTGGTGCGCGGATTCGACCTCGCCGCCGGCGGCGATGAGGTCTTCCGCGCCTACATGCCGCAGGACGATGGACAGGGCACGGTCTACGCACGCACCATCGCCGCGCAGGGCGGCGACGTGGTGGTGGGCGGGAACTTCGTGTCGGTCGGAGGCGCAGTGCGCGAGAAGCTCGCGGCCGTCGACCTGCTGAGCGACGAGCCGACCGCCTGGAACCCCGGCGCGGACGGCACCGTGCGCGCACTCGCCGTCGCCGGCGGCAACGTGCTGGCGGGCGGGGACTTCACACACGCCGGCGGCGCCGCGCGCTCCAGGCTGGCGGCGCTTGACGCCGTCAGCGGCGCCGCCACCGGTTGGGACCCGGGCGTGGCGGGCGGCAGCGTGCGAGCGCTGGCGGTGGACGGGGGCGACGTGTTCCTGGGCGGCGGCTTCACCAGCGTCGGCGGCCAGAGCCGGAGTGGTGCGGCCGAGGTGGACCTCGCCAGCGGCTCGGTGGGCGCCTGGGCGCCGGACCCAGGGGGCGGCGAGGTGTACGCGCTCGCACGCGCCGCCGGGACGACCTACCTCGGCGGCAAGTTCACGACCGTCGGCGGTCAGCCGCACCCGAAGCTCGCAGCGGTCGATCCGGCCGGCGCGCCGCTCGCGGACTGGAGCGCTCAGCCGAGCGGCCCCGATCCGGCGGTCTACTCCCTGCTTGTGGACGGCAGCCGGCTCGTCGTCGGCGGCATGTTCACCGGCATGAACGGCGAGGCGCGCCTCGACGTCGCAGCGGTCGACGCCGGCGACGGGACGCTCGCCTCCTGGGACGCCGGCCTCACCGAGGGCATCAGCGTGAACGCGCTCGCCGTGAGTGGCAGCGAGCTGTACCTAGGGGGCTCGCGAACGGACGGCGCCTGGGACTCCGACGAGGCGATCTTCGTGCGCGTGCGCGAGAGCGACGGCGCACAGATCCAGGAGATGACGCACGTGGACAGCGTGATCTACTCGCTGGTGCCCTACCAGTCGTCGATCCTCTTCGCCGGCAGCTTCCACTGGGTGGACTTCCGCCAGAACCTGGTGCGCAGCGTGGCCTCGTTCAGCATGCCGCTCGAGAACACCTCGTCGCCCGAGATCGCCGGCGACGTGGCGCCCGGCGAGACGCTGACCTGCTCGGCCGGCGCCTGGACCGGCTCGCCGCTGTCCTACTCGTACGCCTGGCGGCGGGACGGCACGGCGATCGACGGCGAGGCCGGGTCGACCTACGTGATGAAGGCCGGCGACGCCGGCCACGCGCTCACCTGCGTGGTCACCGCCCACGGCCTGGGCGGTGCGGCGGCGGCGGAGTCCGGCCCTGCCGGCGGACCGGCGCCGCCGGCGAACACGGTGGCGCCGTGGATCTCCGGGACGGTCGCGTACCAGGAGCAGCTCACCTGTGAGGACGGCGACTGGAGCGTCATCCCGGCGAGCTTCGAGTACCAGTGGCTGCGCGGCGGCGACCCGATCGAGGACGCCGACCAGGCGACCTACCGCCTCGGCCCCTCCGACGCGCTGAAGGAGATCTCCTGCCGCGTGACCGCGGTGTCGGCCGGCGGCAGGGCGAGCGCGGAGTCGGCGGCGGTGGTGCCGCCCGGGCCGCCGACGCTCGTCTCGGAGCCGGTGATGAGCGGTATCCCCGCGCCGGGCGAGACGCTGAGCTGCACGCCTGGCGACTGGGACAGCACCACGCCACTCACCTACTCGTACGAGTGGTTCGTGGACAGCGTGTCGGTGGGCACGGGCACCGACCTGACCGTGCTCCAGGAATACGAGGGCGCAGGCATCTGGTGCACGGTCACGGCTCGCAACAGCGGCGGTGAGCACAGCGCCTTTGCGTCGGTCACCGTGCCGCGGCCGCCGCCGGCAGCCACCACCGCGCCGCGCATCGTGGGCACGGCGCGCCCCGGGCAGACGCTCACCTGCCAGCGCGGCAGCTGGAGCTACGCGCCGGATCGCTGGGACTACAACTGGACGGTCGACGGCGATCCGCGCTGGGTGTGGCCGGCGGACAAGCTCACGCTGGACCGCGACGACCGCGACAAGGACGTCGTCTGCACCGTGACCGCCACGAGCTGGGCCTGGGGGTACGGGAGCGCGGACTCCGCGGCGGTCACGGTGGGCTGGAACCCGCCGCAGCCGAGCGTGGGTCCGAGCCTCGTTGGCGCGGGTACGCCGGGGACACAGGTGTCCTGCGATCCCGGCGACTGGGTGGACGCGCACAGCCTCGACGTTGCCTGGCTGCGCGATGGCGCGCCGCTCGCCTCGGGCGCCGCGTATGTGGTGGCGGAGGCGGATCGCGGCCACGCGCTCTCGTGCAGGGTCACCGCCAGCGGTCCGGGCGGGGTCACGGCGGCCGACTCGATCTCGCTGAACGTGCCAGTCCTGGCCGCTCCGGCTCCGGACCCATCTCGGCCGGCGCCTCCCGTCGCACCCGCGCCGCCGGCGCGCGCCACCGGCGGCGCCGACACGCTCACCGGCACTGGCGGCGCCGACGTGCTGCGCGGCCTCGGCGGCAACGACCGCCTCTCCGGAGGAGCCGGGGCGGACCGCCTGCTGGGCGGGGCGGGCAACGACGTGCTGGTCGGCGGGCCCGGCCGCGACGTGCTGGACGGCGGTCCGGGGAACGACACGCTCGATGCCCGGGACGGCGCAGGCGGCGACCGCCTGGCGTGCGGCGCGGGGCGCGACGTGGCGAAGGCCGATCGCGGCGACCGCGTGGCCAAGGATTGCGAGAAGGTGCAGTGGGTGAAGCGCCGGGCGTCAGGCCTGTAGGCGCGTCCACACCGCACGGCACAATGCCTCGGCGATGGCCGAGCCGGACCGCCAGGCACTGCTCACCGCCCTCACCACCGAGCACTTCACGCTGCAGGGCGCCCGCAGCTCGACGGTGAGCGAGAGCACGTCACGCGCGGCGCTGTTCATCGGGGCGCTGTCGAGCGCGCTGGTGGCGACCGGCTTCATCGCCCAGTCGTCCCATCTGGGCAGCGCGTTCGACGTGTTCGTCCTGGTCGTGCTGCCCACGCTGTACGTGCTCGGCACCTTCACCTTCGTGCGGCTGGTAGAGAGCTCGGTAGAGGACCTGAACTACGGCCGCGCAATCAACCGCATTCGCAACTACTACCTCCAGCTCGCCGGGCCGGAAAGCCGGCTGTTCCTGATGGGCGCCCACGACGACACCGCGGGAGTGCTGGCGAACATGGGGATCATGCGGCCGTCACGGTTCCAGCTCCACTTCACGCTGGCGAGCATGGTGGGCGTGCTCACCGCCGTGGTGGGCGGCGCGGCGGTGGCGTTCCTGGCCGGCGTGCTGGGCGCATCGCTCGGAGTGGCATGCGCGATCGGTGGGGTGGTGGCGATCGCGTCGCTCTGGGTGTCCTTCCGCTGGCAGCGGGCGGTGCATGTCAGGGCGCGCGACGGGATCGAAGTCCTGTTCCCTAGCTCCTAGTTCCTAGATCCTGGAGCCGCTCCGCCAACCGGTTCATTCCCCGCTGTCGCGCCGCCGCCGCTGCCCCCGCCCAATCGGTCGGCCGGTCGGGTGGACGCTTCACCTTCACCGTCCGCAGCGTGGCGATGTCCTTGAACGTGCGCAGCTCGTCGGCCTGGTCCATCAGCGCGCCGGACAGACGCGCCGGGCGCTCGCGGACGGCGTTCGCTATCGACGCCTCGAGCGAGCCGTTGCGCTGCAGCACCTCGGCGGCGGTCTTCTCGCCGACGCCCTTCGCGCCGGGCAGGCCGTCGGAGGGGTCGCCGCGCAGGGCGATGAAGTCCGGCACGAGCTCGGGCGGGATGCCGTAGCGGCGCTGCACGTCGGACACGTCCACCAGCTCGGCCAGCGGCGAGCCGGTGCGGACGTAGAGGACCTTCACGTGGTCGGTCACGCACTGGAACAGGTCGCGGTCGCCCGTCATCAGCAGCGCCTCGCCGCCGGCCGCCTCCTCCGCGTGTGCGAGCGAGCCCATTACGTCGTCGGCCTCGAGCTTGTCGTCGATCACCGAGGTCCAGCCGAAGGCGTCGAAGAACGCGGGCGCGTCCGCGAACTGCGGCGAGAGCTCGTCGGGCACCGGCGGGCGCTCCGCGTGGTAGGGCTCGTACAGCTCCACGCGGTAGATCGCGGCGTCCGGCCCGAAGCACAGCACCACGGCGCGCGCGGGATGCACCTCCAGTTCGCGCAGGATCAGGTTCGCGGTGCCGAGCAGCGCGTTGACGGGCTTGCCGTCCTTCCCCTTGATGGACTTCGGCAGCGCGAAGAACGCGCGGTAGAGCATCGAGGGGGCGTCGACGATCAGGAGCGGGTCCGCCACCCGGGGCACTCTAGATTGGTGGCGTGGAGACCGACGTGCCGATCCGCGGCGACATGATCCGCCTCGGTCAGCTCCTGAAGCTGGCGGGCGTGATCGGCAGCGGCAGCGACGCGCGCGAGCTGCTGGCGAGCGAGCGAGTGACGGTGAACGGCGAGCCGGAGGAACGGCGCGGCCGCCAGCTCCACGCCGGCGATCGCGTGAGCGTGGGGGACGTCACGCTGCGGGTCGTGAGCGGCTGAGCGCGGCCTCGTCGACCATCGCCAGCGCCAGTCGCACCGCCTGCGGCCGGCTGAGTCCGCCGTCGCGCGTGAGTGAGCGCCAGGTGGCGAACGCCGTGACGTGCCGGAGCGCGCCGGTGACCAGCTTGCGCGCCGGCCAGCCGGCGGACAGCACGCGCATGGCGTGCTCGAGGTATGCGATCAAGGGCTCGTTCGCGCCCCGGACGCCCGCCACGAGCTCCACGTCGCGGTTCACGTTCGCGTACATCTGCTCCACAACCGGCGCCGGCAGCGCGCACGCCGCGTACGATCTCCAGGCATGCGACGGGTGGGGATCGCGATCGCGGCGGGGGTGTGCGCGCTGCTGGGCGCTTCGCCCGCGGGTGCGGTGGTGGGCGGAAAGCCCGCGCCGCCCGGGTCCTTCCCCTACGTCGCTGACGTCTTCATCGCGGGTTCGTTCGGCTGCACGGGCACGCTGATCGCGCCTCAGTGGGTGCTCACCGCGGGGCACTGCGGCTCGCTCACGGGCTCGCTCAGCGAGGGCCTCGTGCCCACGCCGGTGGCGTGGCCCGCGAACCAGTACGAGATCCAGCTCGGCAGCGTCTACGCGAGCGGCACCGGCGGCGAGCAGCACTCGGTGACCGAGGTGGACGTGGATACCGACTACCTCCCCTCGGGCGGCACGGGCAACGACGTGTCGCTGCTGAAGCTCGACAAGCCCACCGCGCTGCCGCGGATGAAGATCGCGGCCACGGCGGAGCGGTCGAGCTGGGCGCCGGGCACGCTGGCGACGATCGCCGGCTTCGGCACCACCTCGCAGGACGCGACCGACGCGCCGTCCCAGATGCAGTTCGCGCAGGTGCCGATCACCACCGACGCGTACTGCGCCCAGGCCTACCCCGGGGGCCTCAGCGAGCTCCCCGACGACGGCAGCTTCGACGCCACGACGATGCTCTGCGCCGGCTACCCGCAGGGCGGGACTGACACCTGCCAGGGCGACTCGGGTGGCCCGCTGCTCGTCGCCCTGCCAAGCGGCACGCTGCGACTGGTCGGCGCCACGAGCTTCGGCAACGGCTGCGCGCAGCCCGGCAAGCCGGGCGTCTACGCGCGCCTCGCCGAGGGCCCGATCCGCACCTTCATCGAGCGCTTCGTGCCGGACGCCTTCGGCTCACCCGAGCCGGCCGCCGCCGGCGCGCAGACTGCGCCGGCGCCGCACTCGGCGCCCACGCCGAAGCGCAAGAGCACTGCGAAGAGCCACGAGAAGAAGCACCACCACAAGAAGAAGCACAAGCACCACAAGAAGAAGCGCAAGCACCACCGCGCGAAGAAGCACCGGCGCCGCTGATCCGCGATCCGCGATCCGCGATCCGCATCCGCTACCGCGTCAGCGTGACCTTCTTGAGCCCGTTGGGCGCGTCGACCGTCACGCCGCGTAGTTCGCCCAGCCGCAGCGCGGCCGCCTGTGCCGGCACGATGCCCACCATCGGCGCGGCCCACTCGGGCAGCTCGGCCGGCAGGCGGACCGCGACGTCGGCCTGGGCCAGCAGCTCGTCGTCGCGCGACACCGCGACGCTCAGGCCCGCCCGCTCGCGCAGCTCGCCGAACAGCTCGGGCGCCGGCTCATCGCCCACCAGCCAGAGGCCGACGCTGGGGGCCAGGGCGGCCACCGGTCCATGCAGGAGGTCGGGCGGTGACAGCCCCTCGGCCGGGATGCCGCTGAGCTCGCGCAGCTTCAGGGCCGTCTCGCGCGCGGTGGCGTAGTGGAGGCCGCGGCCAAGGACGGTGAGGAAGGTCGACTCGCGCAGGACGTCGAAGCGGTCGCGCCCCTCGAGCGACTCCTGCACGGCGCCGTCGACGATCGCCGGCAGGCGCTCGAACCAGGCGTCGTCGAAGTGCTCGGGACGCAGCTCCGCCGCGATTTGCGCGACCGCCTGGAGCGAGGCCGTGTAGGTCTTCGTGGCCGCCACCGAGCGCTCCTCGCCTACGAGCAGCGGCACCACGACGTCGGCCGCGAGGGCCAGCGGCGAGTCCGGCTCGTTGGTCAGGGCGATCGTGGGCCGGCCCTGCGCTCGCGCGGCGGCCAGCACGGCCACCACGTCCGGCGAGCGGCCCGACTGGGAGATCCCCATGGCCGCCGCGCCCGGGAGGGCGGGCGCCGACTCGGGGTCGGCGTAGAGCGACGGCGCCGCCAGCGCGACGGTGAGCCCGCCCGAGCGCCCGAGCAGGTACTGCAGGTAGAGCGCCGCGTTGTCCGAGCTGCCGCGCGCGGCCACCACGAGGTAGGAGACTTCGGAGCGGGCGAGCAGCGCGGCCGCCTTGCCGGCATAGAAGCGCCCGGCGTCGCTGCGCGAGCGAAGAGCGTCTCCCTGCTCCCGGATCTCGCGCTCGAGCGTGCTGGGCATTCTGGCGCCAGGATACATCGAGTAACGGATCTTTACGCGCACCCCGCGTAAAACAGGCCTTGACAGTCTCGAGAAGGCCTCGATAAGCTGAATCTAGGCAAGGTTCTTAACTAAACAAGGCCGCGGGGGATGCGGCTGGGGAAGAGGTGACTGAGCATGCGCCGTGTCACGCTTGCATTGACCGTCCTGGCGCTTTCGATCGGCGTCGCGGCCTGCGGTGGTGGAGGCGGCGGCAGCAGCAGCAGCTCGAGCGGCGGCTCCGGCTCATCCGGCAAGACCGCCACCTTCGACCCAAACAAGCCGGTCACGCTCACCGTGTACAGCGGCTTTACTGAGCGCGAGCTGGGCATCTGGAACAGCGTGCTCAAGGGCTTCAGCGCCCAGCACCCGAACGTGAAGATCAAGAGCGTGGGCTCGGTCGACAACAACAAGATCGTCGCCTCCATCCGCGCCGGCAACCCGCCGGACGTCGCGCTCTCGTTCGAGACCGACAAGACGGGCGCCTTCTGCTCCTCCGGCGGCTGGATCGACCTCACGCCGTACATCCAGCGCGACAAGCTCGACATCGGCCAGTTCCCGAAGGCCGTCCAGAACTACACGCAGTTCCAGGGCAAGCGGTGCGCGCTGCCCGACCTCGCCGACGTCTACGGCCTCTACTACAACAAGCAGATGCTCCAGAAGGCGGGCATCACCTCGCCGCCGAAGACCTTCTCGGAGCTCGCCGCCGACGCCAAGAAGCTGACCGTGAAGGGCTCGAACGGCTCGATCAAGGTCGCCGGCTACATCCCCAACGAGGGCTTCTACGAGAACGCCGCCGCCCACTACGCGCCGCTCTGGAACGCACAGTGGACGAGCGAGGGCGACAAGTCGGCGCTCGCAACGAGCCCCGGCTGGTCGAGCTTCCTGACCTGGGACAAGCAGCTCGTCGACTGGTACGGGATCAACAACATCAAGCGCTTCGAGGCCGGCGCCGGCCAGGAGTTCTCCCCGCAGAACGCCTTCGAGACCGGCAAGGTCGCGATGATCATGGACGGCGAGTACCGCACCGCCTTCCTCAAGGCCGAGCACCCGAACCTGGACTACGGCACGGCGCCGATGCCCGTCGACGACTCGCAGCCGCAGCTCTACGGCGGCGGCTACATCACCGGCAACACGATCGGCATCCCGAAGGGCGCGAAGAACGTCGGCGCGGCCTGGGAGCTGCTCAAGTACCTGGCCACCGACACGCAGGCGGTGACGAAGCTGGCGGAGGGCCTCGGCAACGTGCCCACCACCGCGCAGGCGTCGCAGGCCACGAACCTGAACAGCGACCCGCACTTCCAGCCGTTCCTGAAGATCTTCACCGACCCGCACACGGCCACGAACCCTCTGGTCGCCTCCGGCGACGCCGACCAGCTGCTCTTCCACACCTTCATCGAGAAGTGGGAGGCTGGTGGCGTGAAGGACCTCCAGTCAGGCCTCCAGGGCGTGGACAAGGAGATCGACGCGCAGCAGGCGAACGCCACGGCCGGCACCGCTCCGTGAGGCCGGGGTGGCCGCTGTCGCCCTGAACCCGGCGCGCGAGCGCGCGAAGAAGAAGGCGGCCTGGCGCAGGCGGCGGCTCGTGCTGCTGCTGATGAGCCCATGGCTGCTGGGGTTCGCGGTCTTCTTCGCCTACCCGCTGATCGCCAACGTCTACTTCTCGTTCACGCACTACGACCTGCTGTCGTCGCCGCGCTGGATTGGGCTGAAGAACTACGAGTTCCTCTTCAACGGCGACCGCCAGATCGGCCCGGCGGTGAAGAACACGCTCTGGATGCTGGCGATCGCGGTGCCACTGCAGGTGCTCTTCGCCTTCGGCGTGGCGGTGATGGCCACGCGCGCGCGGCGCGGGCTCGGCTTCTTCCGCACGGTCTTCTACCTGCCCGCGCTCGCGCCGCCGGTCGCGGCCACGCTCGGCTTCGTCTACATCCTCAACCCGGCGTTCGGGCCGGTGAACACCGTGCTGGCGAAGCTCGGCATCACTGGGCCGCTGTGGTTCCAGTCGCCGTCCTGGTCGAAGCCCTCGCTCGTGCTGCTCGGCCTCTGGGGCGTGGGCAACACGATGATCATCTTCATCGCCGCGCTGCTCGACGTGCCCAGGCACCTGTACGAGTCGGCCGAGCTCGACGGGGCCAGCGCCCTGAAGCGGCTCTGGTACGTCACGCTGCCCACGATCAGCCCGGTGATCCTGTTCGCGGTCGTCATCGGCGTGATCGACGGGCTCCAGTACTTCAGCCAGGGCTACGTGGCGGCCACGGTGTCGTCGCCCACCGGCACCGGCGCGGGCGACACCGCCGGCAACAGCATCGGCTACCCGGAGAACTCGACGCTCTTCTACCCGGTCTGGCTCTACCAGCAGGGTTTCGGCTACTTCAACATGGGCTACGCGGCCGCGATGTCGGTGCTGCTGCTCGTGGTCGCGCTGGCGGTCACGATCCTGATCCTGCGCAACTCGACCCGCTGGGTCCACTACGCCACCGGGACGCGCTGAGATGGCCACCGCCGCGGAATCGATCGGCACCGCCGCGCCGGCCCTGGCGCGCCGGCGCCCGCCCGCCTCGGTGCGGCGGAGGCGCTTCCTGGTCGCGGTCGCGGATCACAGCGTGCTGATCGCGCTGTCGATCATGTTCCTCGCGCCGTTCGTCTTCATCACCCTCACCGCCGTGATGAGCGACTCGCAGGCGCTCTCGGCGAACCTCTGGCCGCACCCGTTCAGGTGGCACAACTTCGTGCGGGTGTGGTCGAGCGCGCCGCTGTTCCGCTACTACGCGAACACGATCCTGTACGCGGGGCTCGCCACCGTCGGGATCCTGGTCTCGAGCGTGCCCACCGCCTACGCGCTCGCGCGCCTGCGCTGGCGCGGGCGCAACGCCGTGATGGTGCTCGTGCTCGCGTCGATGATGCTGCCGCAGCAGGTCACGGTCGTGCCGCTGTACGTCATGTTCGCCAAGCTCCACCTGGTCGGCACGCTCTGGCCGCTGATCATCCCCAACTTCCTGGGCGACGCCTTCTCGATCTTCCTGCTGAGGCAGTTCTTCCTCACGATTCCCGAGGAGTACGCGGACGCCGCGCGCGTGGACGGGGCCGGCGAGCTGCGGATCATGATCTCGGTGTTCGCGCGGCTGGCCAGGCCGGCGCTCGCCGCGGTCGCGCTGTTCAGCTTCCTCTACTGCTGGAACGACTTCTTCGGCCCGCTGCTCTACACCGGCGAGAACGAGGGCCACTGGACGCTGTCGGTCGGCCTGTCGCAGTTCCGCACGGTGCACCAGGTGCAGTGGAACCTCACGATGGCGGCCACGCTGCTGTTCATGCTGCCCGTGATCGCGCTCTTCTTCGCCGCCCAGAAGGCGTTCGTCGAGGGCGTCACGCTCACGGGGGTGAAGGGATGAAGGTCGCGGTGGTCGGCGCCGGCTCGACCTACACGCCGGAGCTCGTGTCGGGGCTCTCGCGCGAGCGCGAGCGGCTGCCGGTGAGCGAGCTCGTGCTGCACGACATCGACCCCGCGCGCCGCGAGGTGGTGGGTGCGATGGCCGAGCGGATGCTCGCCCGCGACCGCTTCGACGGCAGCGTGAGCGTCACCGGCGAGCTCGACCGCGCTCTCGAGGGCGCCGACTTCGTGGTGATCCAGGTCCGCGTCGGTGGTCAGGCGGCGCGGCTGCGCGACGAGACGATCCCGCTCGCCTGCGGCTGCATCGGCCAGGAGACCACCGGGCCGGGCGGGTTCGCCAAGGCGATGCGCACCGTCCCCGTGGTCCTCGAGATCGCCGAGCGCGCCCGCCGGATGGCCGCGCCCGGCGCCTGGATCGTCGACTTCACTAACCCGGTGGGCATCGTCACGCGCGCGCTGCTCGACGAGGGCCACCGCGCGGTGGGGCTGTGCAATGTGGCGATCGGCTTCCAGCGAGCGATCGCGCGCATGCTCGGTGTGGAGCCCGGCCGCCTGTGGGTCGACCAGGTGGGGCTCAACCACCTCACCTGGGTGCGCGCCGTGTGGCTCGACGGCGAGGACGTGCTCGGCAGCGTGCTGGCGGCCCACGGCGGCGAGCTGGCGGAGATGGTGGAGATGCCGCGCCGGCTGCTCGACGAGCTGGGCGCGATCCCGTCCTACTACCTGCGCTACTTCTATGCCGAGAGCGAGGTGCTCGACGAGTTGCGCTCTGAACCGGCGCGCGCGCAGGTCGTGGCCGAGCTCGAACGCGAGCTGCTCGAGATGTACCGGGACCCGTCGCTCGACCACAAGCCGGCACTCCTCGAGCAGCGCGGCGGCGCCTTCTACAGCGAGGCGGCCACCGCCCTGATCGCCTCCCTGGCGGACGGCGGCGGCGACGTGCAGGTGGTGGACGTGCGCGGCGGCGGCGCGCTGCCGGGCTTCGCGGCCGACGACGTGGTGGAGCTGCCCGCGCGCATCGGCGCATCGGGGCCGCAGCCGCTGCCGCAGCGGCCGCTCGCGCCCGAGCTGCTCGGGCTCGCGCAGCACGCGGCGGCCTACGAGCGGCTCACGGCGGAGGCGGCGGTGACGCGCGACCCGCTCATCGCCCGCAAGGCGCTGCTCACCAACCCGCTGGTGCGCGAGTACGCGAAGGTGGACGCTCTGATCGATGAGCTGCTGCTGGAGCAGCCCGAGGCGGTGGCGCGATGACCCTGCTGCTGGCCGTGGACGGCGGCAACTCGAAGACGGACCTCGCGCTGCTGAGCGCCGATGGCGAGCTGCTGTCGCTGCGGCGAGGCCCGCTCAGCTCGCCGCACCACATGGGCCTCGACGGCTCGCTCGACGTGCTCGAGGAGCTGCTGATGGAAGCGCTGGCCGAGGCCGGCGTGGAGCGCGACGGCAAGCCGGTGGCGTCGGTCGGGCGCGTGCTGCTGGCGGGCGCCGACCTGCCCGCCGAGGAGCGCGAGCTGCAGAAGGCCGTGGAGCGCCGCGGCTGGGCCGAGCGGCTGGTGGCCGGCAACGACACCTTCGCCGTGCTGCGCGCCGGCACCGAGCGCGGCTGGGGCGTGGCCGTGGTCTGCGGCGCGGGCTTCAACTGCGTCGGCGTGGGGCCCGACGGGCGCCAGGTGCGCTTTCCGTCGCTCGGGCTGATCACGGGCGACTGGGGCGGCGGCTACGACGTCGGCCTGGCCGGTCTCACGGCGGCCGCCCGCAGCGAGGACGGACGCGGCGAGCGCAGCGCGCTCGAGCGCTCGCTGCCCGCCCACTTCGGCTTCGACACCCCACTTGAGCTTGCGAAGGCCATCCACCAGCGCCGGCTGCAGCACGCCCGTTTGGGCGAGCTGCCGCCGCTCGTGTACGCAGAGGCGGAGGCGGGCGACGCCGCGGCGATCGCGATCGTCGAACGTCTGGCCGGCGAGGTGGCGGACTTCGCGCGCACGGCGATCGACCGGCTCGCCCTGGGCCGTGAGCCGGTCGACGTCGTGCTGGGCGGCGGCCTCCTGCGGCGCGCGCCCGAGCGGCTTGCTCCGGCGCGTGCGCGACGAGCTGCGCGGCCGCGAGGCGAACGTGATCGTGCTCGAGTCGCCGCCGATCGCCGGGGCCGCGCTGCTGGCCCTGGACGATTGCGCGGCCGGGCCCGAGGCCAAGGAGCGCGTGCGCGCCGAGCTGCGCGACGCGGTGGCCGCCATGACAGGAGGGAGCGATGGCTGAGGTCCGCTTCGAGCAGGCCACGCGCGTGTTCCCGGGGGCGTCCAAGCCCGCGGTGGACTCGCTCGACCTGACGCTGGAGGACGGCGAGCTGATGGTGCTGGTGGGCCCGTCGGGCTCCGGCAAGTCCACCGCGCTGCGGATGCTCGCCGGGCTCGAGGAGGTGGACGGCGGGGCGATCTACATCGGCGACACCGAGGTCACCTACACGCCGCCCAAGGAGCGCGACGTGGCGATGGTGTTCCAGAACTACGCGCTCTACCCGTACCTCAACGTCGAGGCGAACATCGCGTTCCCGCTGAAGATGGCGGGCGTGCCGAAGGCCGAGCGCCGGCGGCGGGTGGCCGAGGCGGCGGAGATGCTCGGGCTCACCGAGCTGCTCGAGCGCAAGCCGGGCGAGCTGTCCGGCGGCGAGCGCCAGCGCACCGCGATGGGCCGCGCGATCGTGCGCAACCCGCGCGTGTTCCTGATGGACGAGCCGCTGTCCAACCTGGACGCCAAGCTGCGCGTGCAGATGCGCTCCGACATCGCCGCCCTCCAGCACCGGCTGAACGTGACCACGCTCTACGTCACCCACGATCAGGTGGAGGCCATGACGATGGGCCACCGCGTGGCCGTGCTGGCGCAGGGCAGCTCCAGCAGTGCGATCGGCCGCGGGTGCTGTACGACCGGCCCGCCAACCTGTTCGTGGCCGGCTTCATCGGCTCGCCGGCGATGAACCTGTGCCCGGCGCCGCTCGGCCCGGACGGCCACGCGGAGCTGAACGGCCTGCGCGTGGAGCTGTCCGCCGAGGCGGCGTCCGACGCGCGGGCGCGCGGGCTGGGCGAGGTGATGCTCGGGCTGCGCCCGGAGTCGCTCGAGCTGGCGCCGGACGGCATCCCCGCGCGCGTGGAGGTGGTGGAGGAGCTCGGCGCCGACGCCTACGCGTTCTGCATGGCGGCGCTGCCCGGGGGCGAGACCAAGTTCGTGGCCCGCACCGACTGGCGCAAGCCGCCCGGCCAGGGCGAGCGCGTGACGCTGCGGCCGCTGCCCGGCGAGGCGCACGTGTTCGACCCGGCGAGCGGCGAGCGGCTGGGCGCCCCGTAGCTATGGCGGGCACGTCGGCCACGCCGCCGCTCCTGCGGCACCTGAACGAGCGGACGGTGCTCGAGGCCATCCGCTCGCACGCGCCGATCTCGCGGGCCGAGATCTCGCGCCAGGCGGGCATCTCGAAGCCCACCGTCTCGCTCGCGCTGCAGTCGCTGCTCGACGCCGGGCTGGTCCGCGAGGCGGACGCGCGCCTCGACGGTCCGAGCTACGGCGCCACCTTCTTCGAGCCGGTGCCGGAGGCGGCGCTCGTGCTCGGCCTCGACCTCGGCGCGCGCTTCCTGCGCGGCGCCTTCTGCGACCTGCGCGGCGAGGTCCGCGCGCGGCAGGACATCGAGGTCGGCGGCGCCGACGCCCGCGAGCTGCTCGACGCCGCCACCGAGCTGAAGGACAGCCTGGTGGCGGCGGCCGAGCTGCCGCCGGACGCGATCGACGGCGCCGTGGTGGGCGTGCCGGGCGTGATCGACCGCCGCAGCGGCGAGGCCACGCTCGCCGAGAACGTCCGCGGGCTCGAGGGGCTCGCGGTGGGCGCCGAGCTGCGGCGGCGCCTGGGCGTGCCGGTCACCGTCGAGAACGATGTGAACCTGGCCGCGATGGGGGAGCAGTGGCGCGGTGTGGCTCGCGGGGTGGACGACTTCGTCTTCCTCTCGGTGGGCACGGGCCTCGGGGCGGGGCTCGTGCTGCGCGGCGAGCTGCACCGCGGCCACCACGGGGCGGCCGGCGAGCTCGACTTCTCGCTCGGCGGCGCACCCGGCAGCGACCCGGCCGCGCCCGCGATCACCGCCTACGCCATCGAGCTCGCGGCGAAGGGCGAGCACGAGACCTCGCTGGCGCCGCCCTTCGACCTGCCGGCGGTGTTCGGCGCCGCCCGGGCGGGCGACGCGCTCGCGCGCGCGGTAGTGGAGGAGGAGGCGCGGCGCATCGTCGGGCACGTGGCCCCGATCGCCGCCGTGGCCGACGTGGCGCTGGTGGTGATCGGCGGCGGCATCGGCGTGAACGGCGACCTGCTGCTCGCCCCGGTGCGCTCCGAGCTGGGGCAGCTGCTCGCCTACCCGCCGCAGGTCGAGGTGTCGAGCCTCGGCGACGCCGCCGTGCTCACGGGCGCGCTCTCGGTCGGCCTGCGGGCCGCGCTCGACAGCGTGTTCGTCAAGCGCCGGTCGTGACCCGGCCGTCATCTTTGTCCGTCGGACCCTGGGCCTATCGTCCAGTGGGATGGCCGGGACGGACCTCGCTGGACTCGTAGACGGCATACCGGAGCGGTTCGTCCCAGAGTCCATGCGGGGCGAGCTGGTCGAGGCCGAGCACGTCGTGCGCTACTGGTGGGCGGCCGAGCTCGCCGCCGGCCGCACTGTGCTGGACGCCGGCTGCGGCATGGGCTATGGCTGCCGCATCCTGGCCGACGCCGGCGCCCGCCGGGTGGTGGGCGTGGACATCGCCGCGGCGGTGCTCGAGGCGTCGCCTGCCGCCGGGCATCCGGGCGTCGAGCTCGAGACGGGCGACGTGCTCAACCTGTCGCTGCCGCCCGAGGCGTTCGAGCTCGTGGTCTGCTTCGAGGTGCTGGAGCACGTCAGCGTGCCCGAGCGGGTGCTCGACGAGCTTTCGCGCGTGCTCGCGCCGGGCGGGATCCTCGCCGTGTCCACGCCGAACCGCGACCGCTACGTGCCCGGCAACCCCCACCACCTTCACGAGCTCGACCCGGCGGAGCTCGAGGCCGCGCTGCGCGAGCGCTTTGCGCACGTGCGGCTGCTGCGCCAGGACAACTGGATCGCCTCGGCGGTGCTCGAGGACGAGCACGCGGCCGACTCGTCCGATGCGCCGCTGCCGGCGCGCGTCCGCAAGCTGGCCGCGCGGCGGCCGGGCGAGGAGGTCTACACGCTCGCCCTCGCCAGCAGCGAGCCGCTGCCCGAGCTCCCGGCCGAGGCCGCTCTCACCGGTCTGGTGGAGCTGCGCCACTGGGCCGAGCTGTTCGAGATGCAGCGCCGCTACCTCGACGAGCAGCAGCGCCAGCTCGAGCTCGCGCGCGAGCGCGACGGCGAGCGCCGCGAGCTGCAGCAGCGCCTGGTCGAGGCCGAGGCACGCCTGGCGGAGATCCCCGACCTCAAGCAGGAGATCCGCGAGCTGGAAGCGGAGCGCGACCTGCTCCAAACACGCGTGGAGCGAGGCGGCAAGGTCCTCGAGGCCGTCTTCGCATCACCGAGCTGGAAGCTGACGGCACCGCTGAGAGCAGCAAAACGAGTCGTTTCCAGGCACTAGGCACTAGGCACTAGGCACTAGGCACTAGGCACTACAGCGGCGGAACGACCCCGGCGTAAAGCCGCGGATGGCGCTCCGCCAGCACCGAGTACACGTCGGTAAGCGACAGCACGCACGTCGAACTGCACCATCGAATGCTGCGCCAGCCGGTAGCGGGCCACGATCTCGCGCACGAGCACTCCGTGGCCGCCGCGCTCGGCGATCGCGCACCAGAGGTCCCAGTCCTCGTAGCCGTGCAGGCGCGGGTCCGTGGTGTAGGGCAGCTCGCGCAGCGTGCGGGTGCGGACCAGCGCCATCGCGTCGATGTAGTTCCCCGCGCGCAGCCGCTTGGGCTCCCAGGGCAGCGTGTTCATCACACCGAACGGCCCCTCGCCGGTGAACTGCTCGAGCAGGCCGTAGGCGAAGTCGGCGGCTGGGTCGGCGTCGAGCGCCTCCACCAGCCGCTCGAGGCCGTGCGGGTAGAGCGCGTTGTCGGCGTCGAGGATGAACGCGTACTCGCCGCGCGCGAAGTCGACGCCCGTGTTGCGCGCGCGACCCAGGCCGCGGTTGGCGCTGTGACGGACGAGCAGCGCCGGCAGCGTGGGGTGCGCCCGTAGCCAGGCCCGCGCCCTGGCCAGCGAGGCGTCGCGCGAGGCGTCGTCCACGATCACGATCTCGAACGGCTCGAAGGTCGAGCCCGCCGCCGAGTCGAGCGCCCGCTCCAGCACGTCCTCGTAGCAGTACGAGGTGACGAGCACGGTGACGCGCGGGGTGGCCTCGAGCCACGCCGGCGTGAACCCGTCGACGAGCACGCCCTGCGCCGGCGCTCCGCCCGGCCGGCGCAGCTCGTCGACCTCGCGGCGCAGCGCCACGAGCTCCAGCTTGAGGTCCTTCACGGCTCGGCGCAGTGCCGAGGCGTCGGGGTCGTGGGTGATGTTCGGCGGGACGAAGAAGCGGTCGTCGTCGTCGTGGAAGACGGGCGCCTCGAGGCCCGCCATCGACACGCCCGATCCGACCGCGGCGGGCGGCCGCCGGCGGTCCACCTCCGCGGCCCTCTCGGCCAGCGCGGCCACCGCCTGGGCGAACGGCCGCTCACGCAGCGCGGCGTAGGCCTCCGCCTGCATGGCGAGGCGGCGCTCCTCGTCGTCCAGCAGGGCGTCCACCAGCAGGCCGAGCGACTGCGGCGAGCCGCTGACGAAGTGCATGCCGGGCTCGAACGGCTGCGTGTAGGTGGAGTGCTCGCTGACCACCACCGCCCCGCACAGCACGCCCTCCACGAAGCGCAGCCACTCGAGGTAGGGCAGGTCGTCCTGGTGGACGTTCAGCAGCAGCTTGGTGCGGCCGAGCAGCGCCCGCTTCTCGGCACCGGTGACGAAGCCCACCGCCCGCTCGCTGTTCGGCCGCGAGAAGTCCGACAGCCGGATGTGGCAGCGGCGCCGGGCCAGCTGCGGTGCGGCCGCGGCGAGCACCCGGCCGCGGCGCGGCGTCCAGCAGCCCAGGAAGCTCACGTCGAGGCTGCGCACGGGGTCGAACGGCGTGCCGTCCCAGCGCCGGGTCCAGCCGAGCGGCAGCAGCTCGGCGCGCACGTTGCGCATCCGCAGCTCGCTGATCGACAGCGGGTTGATGTCGAACACAGCGCCCGCGCGCGGCGACAGGTTGACATTGAGGTTGAAGAAGTGCGTGCCGGGCTGCTCGGCGCAGACGTAGACGGTGCGCTCGAGCGGCGCCCCGTCGGGCGGCACCGCGTGGCCGCGCAGGGCGAAGAACTCGTGCGGCGGCACCAGCACGTTCACTCGTCCCGGCTGCTGCTCCGGGAACTCGTCCAGGTGCACGCTCGACTCCACGCCGAGCTCGTCGAGCTCGTCGCGCAGCGCCTCCACGAGCTCCGGGAAGAACGCGTTCTGCCCGCGCGCCAGCACGAAGGCGAGCTCCATCAGCGCAGCGCCCAGCGCTTGGCCGCGCGCAGCGGGGCGGTGATCCGCCAGCTCGCCGACGACTGCACGTCGCGCAGCACGAGCCGCGCCCGCTCGAGCTCCGCCTGCAGCAGCTCGTGCCCCTCCGCCTGCGGCTCGACCAGCGTGCGCAGGGCCTGGAAGCTCTCGTGGCGCAGGCTCTGGGGCAGCGGCTGCTGCCCCGGCCCGACGCGCCCGGCGTCGACCTC
Source organism: uncultured Thermoleophilaceae bacterium (assembly GCA_963848495.1). Taxonomy (GTDB): domain Bacteria; phylum Actinomycetota; class Thermoleophilia; order Solirubrobacterales; family Thermoleophilaceae; genus JAICJR01. Next base: position 1,082,470 of record CAWKDV010000004.1, on the reverse strand, counting down.
GATCAGTCCGAAGCCGCCCCACATCTGGCCCGCGAACGGCCCGCTGGCCACCGCGAAGCCCGCCACCAGCTCGGCGTCCACGTGCGCGACCTTGCCCAAGCGCGCGTAGTCCACGCCCAGGAAGCCCAAGCGCACGCCCGGGTTCATCGTGTCGTGCACGACGATCAGCGTCCGGCGCACCGCCGCCGAGCGAAGCAGGTCCTCGATGTCGCGCCGGGCGCCCTCGCTCGTGTGGTCGCCGTCGACGAGCGCGAAGTCCACCTCGAGCCCCTTCTCGTCCAGCTCGTCGAGCAGCGCCGGCAGCAGCTCGTGGCTGTCGCCGCTGTGGAAGCGCACATTCGGGCAGCGCCGCCACGGCCGGTGGCGGCGGCACGAGGTCGAACGAGTGGACCAGCTCCGAGTGGGCGGCCAGGCGGCGCAGGCTGCCGCCGTCCGCGGTGCCGATCTCGATCGCCAGCCGCGGCTTGACCCAGCTGAGCAGGCCCTCGAGCGCCGCCCGCTCCCCGTACTGCATCTGCCAGTCGGGCTCGTTGGGCAACACGGCGCGGATGGTAGGGGCGGGGTCAGGCGGAAACGCGGCGCCGGATGCCGCCGGTAGCGGCTCTAGCATCGGGCCGCGTCGACCCCTCCGGCTCTGTGAATCGACGTCTTGTCAGCCGCTTTGTCGCGGGCGATCCGCTGCGCGGGCTCGCCTGCCTCGCGGTCATCGCGGTGCACACGGCGGCGGGCGCCGTCTGGGTAACCGGCTACGCCGGCGGGCCGCACCCGGTCGAGTACCTGCGCGCGTACGGGGCGGCGGTCGACTGGGTGCTGCTGCGCCTGCCCACGGCGGTGTTCATCTTCTTCGCGCTATCGGGCTACCTGATCTCCCGCCCCTTCGTGCGCGCCTTCGTCATCGGCCGGCCAATGCCCTCGATCCGCACCTATGCCATGCACCGCGCGCTGCGGATCCTGCCCGCGCTCTGGGTCACGCTGGCGCTGATCCTGATCGTGATCCCGCAGGAGCGAGTCACCCCGGCCGGCGGGGTGGTCGCCCGCTTCCTGCTCGTGTCGGACTTCTCGCACGGGCCGCTCGCCGGCGTGATCGGCCAGGCGTGGTCGCTGCGCACCGAGGCGGGCTTCTACGTGGTGCTGCCGTTCGTCGCGCTGTTCGCCTCGCGCTTCGCCGCCCCGCGGCTCCGCGAGACCGGCCGCCGGCGCTTCGTGCTCTCGGGCTGCGCGCTGATCACCGCCTGGAGCCTGCTGCTCCTGGCCGTCGGCCCGGAGGGTCACCTCGACTGGATCCGCGCGCCCTACGTGATGGGGCTCGCCTTCTGCCCCGGCGCCGCGCTCGCCGCGCTCGAGTGCGATCCGGACTGGCGGCCGGTGCGCCGCGGCTCGGTGGCGCTAGCCCTGTTCGCGCTCGGGCTCGTCGCCATCGCGCTCAACCCGCTGGCGCACCATGTCTGGCTCGTCTTCGCCCTGGCCACGCTCGGCTCGGGGCTGGTCGTGGCGGTGCCGCTGCTGCGTGAGCGGGAGGGCGAGCGCGGCGCCGCGGAGCGCCTGTTCGAGAGCGCTCCGCTGCAGTGGCTCGGCTCGCGCTCCTACCCGATCTTCCTCGTGCACCTGGCGGTGATGTCAGAGGTCTACCCGCTGGTGCGCGGCGCCTCCGGCTACAAGGTCGCCTACGCGGAGCTGCTCCCGCTGACGCTGGCGTTCACGCTGGTGGTGGCCGAGCTGATCCACCGGCTGGTGGAGCGGCCCTTCCTCCGCCGGCGCGAGCGGCAGCGGCGAGCCGGGGCCGCCCCCGTGGTCGAGCCGCTGCCGGTGGCCGTCCGGCCGTGACGCCTCTTAACGAGCTCGTGGAGCGGGAGCGCCCGCTCGTCCCGCTCGCCGCAATGGAGGTCCCCTCGATGCTCGCCTACGAGGAGCGGGCGCTGCTGCACTGGGCGGCGCGCGAGGGCCTCGGCGCACGCGGCCAGATCGTGGACGCCGGCTGCTTTCTCGGAGGCTCCACGCTGTCGCTCGGCTTCGGGCTGCGGGCGGCCGGCGCGGGCGACCGGCGCGTGCAGGCCTACGACCTCTTCCAGGTCGGCGGCGACTGGGAGCGGATCTACTTCCCGGACGACTTCCCGTTTGCGGTCGGGGCCGGCACGCTGCCCGTCTTCGAGCGGCACATCGAGCCGGTGCGCGAGCTGGTCGACGTCCACCTCGGCGACATCCGCGGCTTCCGCTGGGGCGGCGAGCCGATCGCCACGCTGTTCGTGGATGTGGCCAAGAGCTGGGCGGTGCACGACCACGTGCTCGAGCAGTTCTTCCCCTGTCTCGGCCCCGACTCCATCCTGATCCAGCAGGACCTGGTCCACTTCGGCCATCCCTGGTGCGCCATCGCCATGGAGCTGCTGGGCGAGTACGTCGACTACCTGGGCCACGTGCACTTCAGCTCGGCCGTCTACCGGGTCCGCGAGGCGATCCCGGCGGGCGCGCTGCCCACGCAGCTGCTCGAGCGGCTGAGCGGCACCGAGGCGCTCGAGCTCGTCGACCGCTGCGCCGAGCGCGTGGGGGAGCCGATGGCGGGGCAGGTGCGGCTGGCGGGCGCCGGGGCGCTGGTCTCCTTCCAGCGCTTCGAGGAGGCGCGCGAGCGGGTGCGGGCGGTGGCGGAACGCTACGACGACAGCCGCGTGCCCTACATCAGCCAGGGCCTCGAGTGGCTGCCGAGGTGGATAGACGGGGTGGAGTCAGGCGACCTCGAGGTCGCCTGACTCCACTATCCCTTCCCGTTCCCCGATAGGGGCGTGCGTGGGAGCCCCTAGTCGTCCTGACCCTGGTGGCCGGAGCCGTCGCCACCGTTGTCTGGACCGGAGTTGTTGTCGCCGCCACCGTGGTGGTCGCCGCCCTGGTTGTTGTTGTCGCCGCCGTGGTCATCGCCCATGTCCTGCCCGTCATCGTCGGCGGCCACCAGCGTGAAGCTGCCGTCGCTCGCCGGGCCGCTCACCAGCAGCTCGACCTCCTGGCCGACGGTGAACTGGGTGGTGTCGGGCACGTGCACCACAACCGAGGCGCCCGACTGATCGTCGTCGTCGGCCGTGACCGTGATCGTGCCGGCGCCAGAGTCGATCGACTGGACCGAGCCCTCGAGCCGCATGTCGCCCTGCTGCCCGCCGAGCTGCTTGACGTCGTCCTCCTGCAGGTCGCCGTGGTCGTCGACCGTCACGCCCACGTTCACGTGGTCGCCCACCTCGGGATGGTTGTCGGAGCCGTGGACCAGGATCGACGCGCCGCGCGCGGAGACCGTGAAGCCGTTCGAGCCGACCCAGGTCACACGGCCGGTCACGCGGGCGTGCCTGCGCTTGCCGTGGCTTCTGACGCGGCGTGCCGCGAAGGTGCCGTTCGAGAGCCTGCGCGCCGAGACCGCCACGACCGAGCCCTCGCGCGGGCTGTTCGAGGTGTGGATGGCGGACAGCGAGCCGTGCCGGCCGGCCACCACGAAGCTGCCGGCGTGGGAGTTGCGGTGCACGACCGTGCCCTTGATGGTCTTGGCCGATGCCTGGGCCGAGAGGGCCAGCAGCGCCATCAGGCTTACCGCGGCGAGTAGGTAGATGTGATTTCTCCGCATGTGGTCTCCCTGGGGGTCCGGGTTCGTACTTCAGGAGCCCCAACGCATCGAGTGCGCGAAAGATCACGCGGCTTGGACAAGTTTTGTAATTGGCCCGCAATCCGCACGCGTTAACGTTCGGGAGCGATGGACGACCGCGAACGGCCACTGGTGCTCGTGGCGGACGACGAGGCGGACGTGCTCGAGCTCGTCGCCCTGCACCTGGAGCGGGCGCACTTCGACGTCGTGCGCGCGAGCGACGGCGACGAGGCCATGGAGCTGGCCCAGGTGATGCGCCCCGACGTGGCCGTGCTCGACGTGATGATGCCCGGCCTCAACGGCTACGAGCTGGTCTCGCGCATGCGCGAGACGCACGAGACGGCCGGCATCCCGGTCCTGCTCCTCACCGCGCGGGCGGGGCAGCTCGACATGGTGCAGGGCTACCGCGCAGGCGCGGACGAGTACATGAAGAAGCCGTTCAGCCCGCACGATCTGGTCGACCGCGTGACGGACATGCTCAAGCGCGGCCGCGACGCGCGGGACTAGACGGCCTTACGCAACAGGCGCCGGTAGCGCACCATCGTGGCGTGCTGCATGTCGCCGTGCGTCTGGTTGCGCAGGGCGGCCACCTTCTCGCGGTGGTAGGGGCTCGACAGGCTCTCGGCGTGGCCGATCACGTTGCGCACGAGGATCCCGTACCTCGCCTTCAGCCAGTGCGTCAGCCGCAGCGAGGCGTCGAGCTGGCGCTTGTCGCCCATCACCTCGGCGTCGCTCGTGCCCACGTGCTCGATCCCGATCGCCGTCCAGTTGAGGCCCACGGTGTGGCGGCACATGATCGTGGTGGGCACGAGCTCGTAGATCGTGCCGTCGCGGTCCACGATGAAGTGCGAGCAGACCTGTGGCAGCTCGTGCAGCTCCACGTCCGGCACGTCGTCGGCGAACGTGTTGTAGGCGGAGCTGAAGCTGTCGGTGGCCGTCACGTGCTCGACGATCACCTTGGGACCCCGCAGGTGGTAGTCGTCGATGCCGTAGTGGCGCAGCGCGTACCGGCGCATCTCCTCCTTGCGCTTGGCCGGGAAGGGGATCCGCCTCTGGACGATCGCCGGGCGGGGCGGCGCGGCCGGGTGGCCGGCGAGCGCCGGCACCGCGAGCAGGCTGGCGACCAGCGCGAGCACGATCCGTCACGATGTCACACCGTGGAGACCTGGGACGTCAACTCACTCAACATCGAGGCGCACCACCCGCAGATACTTCGCTCCGACGACGAGACGCGCGTGATCGTCATCGCGCTGCCCGGAGGCGAGCAGTTGCAGGAGCACCAGGTGCACGAGCGGGCATATCTCGTGGTCGTGGACGGCGAGGTGGAGGTGTCCTCAGACGGGGGCACGAAGACCGGCGGAGCCGGCTTCCTGGCGCATTTCGAGCCGACCGAGAGGCACGAGGTGCGGGCCACGACCGACGCTCGGCTGCTGCTGATCCTGTCGCCCTGGCCGGGCGAGGGTCACCCGAGCCGGCGCGAGTAGCCGCCGGCCTGGGATAATCAACGGTTAGTGGACCCATCTCGAAAGCGCCGGGTCCGGCTGGTCGTCGCTCTAACAGCAGCAATCCTCCTGGCCGGGGCCCTTATCTACACGAGCTTCAGCTCGGCCACCGAGGCCAAGCAGCCCTCGCAGGTCGTGGGCCATGTGGACCCCGGGCGGTCGCTCCAGCTCACCGGCAAGGTGGTCAACGGCTCGGTGCAGCGCAACGGCGACACGCTCCGCTTCCGGATCGCCGACCGCAACGGGGCGGGGCCGTCCCTGCCGGTGGTCTACACCGGCGAGGTGCCCGATCCGTTCCGGGCCGGGCGGGAGGTGATCGTCGACGGCAAGCTGCAGGGCGGCACCTTCGTCGGCAAGCGGGACTCGCTGATCACCAAGTGCCCGTCGAAGTTCCAGGCTGCCCCGAACAGCCAGCAGACGTGAGGCGCTGATGGCGCCCGTCGGCTTCGCCTGTCTCCTGGTGGCGCTGCTCACCGCCATCTACGCGGGCGTGGCGGCGATCTACGGGGCGCGCTCCGGCCGGCGGGAGTTCGTGGTCTCGTCGCGGTACGCCTTCTACTGCCTCGCCGGGCTGATGATCCTGGCGGTGGTGATCCTCGAGACCGCCTACCTGCGCAACGACTTCCACTACTCGCTCGTCGCGCAGAACTCGTCCACGGACACGCCCACCTTCTACAAGCTCACCGCGATGTGGTCGAGCCAGGCCGGCTCGCTGCTCCTGTGGGGGTTCGTGCTGTCGATCTTCTCGAGCCTGGTGCTGCACCTTACGAGGCGCACCCACCGCGAGGTGGCGCCCTACGCCACAGGCGTGCTGGCGGGCATCACCGCCTTCTTCATCTCGCTGATGGTGTTCTACGCGAGCCCGTTCGCCACGCTCTCGCCTGCGCCGGCAGAGGGCAACGGGCTCGAGCCGCTGCTGCGCAACCCGGCGATGATGTTCCACCCGCCGATGCTCTACACGGGCTACGTCGGCTTCACGATCCCGTTCGCGTTCTGCATCGGCGCACTGATCACTCGCCGCACTGACGCCGAGTGGATCCGCTCCACGCGCCGCTTCGCGCTGATCGCCTGGACCTTCCTCGGCGTCGGGATCATGCTCGGCGCGCTCTGGTCGTACTCCGAGCTCGGCTGGGGCGGCTACTGGGCCTGGGACCCGGTGGAGAACGCCTCGCTCATGCCGTGGCTCGCGGGCACCGCGTTCCTGCACTCGATCATGGTCCAGGAGAAGCGCGGCATGCTGAAGGTCTGGAACGTGTCGCTGATCATCGCCACGTTCGTCCTCGCGCTGCTCGGCACGTTCCTCGTGCGCTCGGGCGTGCTCGACTCGATCCACGCCTTCGGGGCGTCCACGCTGGGCGTGCCCTTCCTGGCGTTCATCGGGATCGTGCTCGTGGGCTCGGTCGCGCTCGTGCTCAGCCGGCTCGACGACCTTAAATCCGAGGCGCGCATCGACTCGCTGTTCTCGCGCGAGTCCGTCTTCCTGCTGAACAACCTCGTGCTCGTCGGGCTCTGCTTCGTGATCTTCTGGGGCACCTTCTTCCCGCTGATCTCGGAGGCCGTGACCGGCACCAAGTCGAGCGTCGGGCCGCCCTGGTTCGACCGCTACACGGTGCCGCTGGCGCTGATCCTGGTGCTGCTGTCGGGCATCGGGCCCGTGATCGCCTGGCGGCGGGTCACGCTCTCCGGCATGCGGCGGCTACTCCAGGCGCCGCTCGCCGTGGCCGCCGTGACGCTGGTGGGCCTCTTGCTCCTGTCGAACGCCTCGTCCGACCTTCCGTCGCTGCTGATGTTCGTCCTGGCAGCGTTCGTGATCGCGGTGGTGTTCCAGGAGTTCTGGCGTGGCGCGAGCGCGCGCTCGGCGGTCTCCAGCGAGCCGCGGCGGGTGGCCGCGGTCAAGCTCGTGGGACGCAACCGGCGCCGCTACGGAGGCTACATCGTGCACGCCGGCATCGCCGTGCTGTTCATCGGCGTCGCCGCCTCGTCGGCGTTCGCCCACCAGCGCGACGTGCGGCTGGGTGTGGGGCAGACCGCCAAAGTCGGCGGCTACACGATCAAGTACGTCAAGCCCACGTCGGGGATCGTCAGCGACCGCGCCGGCACCGGCGCGCCGATCACCGTCGGCGCCGTGCTCGATGTGCGCAAGGGCAGCAAGCACTACGTCCTGCGCCCGTCGCGCAACTACTACTCGACCCAGGACGCGACCAAGGGGCCGATCGGCCGCTTCTTCGCAGGTGAGGCCAACAGCGAGATCGCCATGCGCTGGGGCCTCGGCCGCACGGTCTGGACGGCCATCCAGCCCGACCTGAGCAAGCTCAACGCACCGATCACGCTCGCCAACCAGAGGTTCGCCAACGCCTCGCCCCAGGTCCAGGGCACGGCGATCGACATCATCGCCGCCTTCTACTCGCAGAACCCGCCGCCGGCCACCTTCCGCCTGATCGTCTCGCCGTTCGTGGCCTGGATCTGGATCGGCGGGGCGTTCGGCATCTGCGGCGCACTGATCGCGCTGTGGCCCTCGCCCGAGGCGCGCCGCCGGCGGGTGACGAGCCTCTACGCGGCCCGCCTCGGCCGCGAGCTCTCGCGCGCTTAGCTGGTTGGAGCTCGTGTTCGCCATCGTGCTGCTGGCGCTGGTCGTCGCCTGGGTCGTGCTCGGCCCGCTGCGCCGCGGCTCGGAGATCGACCGCCGCGAGGACGACCGCCGCGCTGCGCTCGAGGCGGCCAAGGAGGCGAAGTACAGGGAGATCCGCGACGCGGAGCTCGACCTCCGCATGGGCAAGCTGTCCGAGGAGGACTGGCGCGGGGTGGACGCCGAGCTGCGCTCGCAGGCGATCGCGATCCTCCGGCAGCTGGACGCGCTGGGCCCCAGCGCCGGCGAGGGCGGCGAGTCCGTGTAGTCGTGTTCCAGGCCGCCGGCTTACGCCGGCGGGAGCTCCTGGCCCACGACCACACCGACCCGCGCGCCCAGGGGCGGGGTGGTGGGACACTCTGCGCCGATCTCAAACGGAGGAGCTTTGCGAATCGGCAAGATCGTCAGTGCCCCCTTCCGGCTGGTGGGCCGCGTACTCACCGGGCTCGGCGGTCGCATCACCGGCCGCGGTTCACAGCGACGGCGCTGAGCGGGCCGGCACCGGTCGACGTTCCTGGTCATGGGGGCCAACGGATGAGCAGCGCGAGCGATGGCGACGCCGATATCCGGGCTCGGATAGAGCAGCACTGGGAGGCCTCGGAGCGCGAGGACGTCGAGCTCGAGCACGCGATCTACGCTGAGGACGCGATCCTCGACTACCCGCAGTCCGGGGAGCGCTTCAGAGGTCGGTCGAGGATCCAAGCGCAACGCGGCGGGCACCCGGCCGAACGCCACTTCACCATCCGCCGGATCCTGGGCGGCGGCGACGTTTGGGTGAGCGAGTGCGTGATCACCTATGACGGCGTGCCCACCTACTCGCTCAGCGTCATGGAGATCAGCGACGGTCTCGTGACGCACGAGACCCAGTACTTCGCCGACCCATTCCCCGCGTCCCCCGCGCGCGCTGCGCTCGCTGAGCCGATCCCGGCTCACGACGGCCCCGATTGACGGTCGGCGTGCCGCCCGGATGGCGTCGTCCAATCCGGACGAGCGGCCGCCTCAGCCGCGCGGCCACCCAGCCGTCGGCTGGCTTCCCGGAATCGACCTCGTCGAAGTACTCGATCCGGACAGACGACATGTCAACGCCATCGGCCTCCATCGCTGCCTGCGCCTCAGCGCTCGTCCACGCCGCCTGCGCCTCCTCCCGCGTGCCGAACGTCTCCTCGATGGTGACCAGGTTCGGATCGTCCTGTCCCCGCCAAAGCCGGAACGTGCGCACGCCGGGAGTCACCTGGACCGCATGGTCGTATCCAGGCCGCCAGCCTTCGTAGTCGGCAACCCGCTGCCCTTTCCACGCATCCGCCCCCGATGGCAGGTCACCACGTCATCTCCGGCACCCTTGATCCACTCCAGGCCGCCTTCGATGCTCTCCCACGGCTCGATCGCGCGAGCCCACGCCTTGCGAATTCCCTCATGCCCCCGGTAAGTCTCGCCGTGGTGGTCAGGCAGGATGTTGTCCTCGTAGACGACCTCCGGAGCGAACATCTGGAGGTCGCCGAGATCGGCGGGATCGCCATTGGTCCAGGCGGCCACCCAGTCCCGTACGAGCGTCACGTACTCGGTCGACATCGCCGCGCCAGTATCGCGCGCCGGCTAACGCCTGGTTGGGGCCGACGTCACGGGTTCCGGCGCGCCGAGGTGGAAGCCTTGGGCGTAGTCGACGCCGTAGGCGCGCAGGAGCTCGATCGTCTCCTCCGATCCGGCGTGCTCGGCGATCGTTCGCTTGCCCAGCCCCCGTGCGACATCGACGATCGCCTTGACCAGGAGCCGGTCCTCGAGGCTGCCGGGCAGCTGGCGGATGAAATCGCCGTCGATCTTCAGGTAGTCGATCGGCAGGTACTTGAGGTAGGTGAAGGAGCCGAAGCCCGAGCCGAAGTCGTCGAGCGCGACGGCGCAGCCGATGTCGTGCAGCCGCTGGACGAATTCGCGGGCGGCGTCGATGTCGGCGATGGCCGCGGTCTCCGTCACCTCGAATATGAGTCTCGCGGGCTCGATCTGCTGCTCGGCAATCGACTTCTCGATGAACCCGAGCAGGGAGGGGTCGCTCATCGATGCGCCGGAGAGATTCACCGCGAACGTCGCCTCCGGGTCGGGGTGCCCGGCGATCACCTTCATCGCCTGCCCGACGACCCAGCGGTCGACTTCGCCTATCAGCCCCTGGCGTTCGGCGATGTGGATGAACTTGGCCGGGAGGACGATTCCGTCGTCCTCGCGCAGTCGCAGTAGCAGCTCGTAGCGGCGGGTCTCGTCCGTCAGCAGGTCGACGATCGGTTGGGCGTAGAGCTGGAAACGCTGCTCGCGCAGCGCGGTGTGCACCCGCTCTGACCAGTGCAGGATCTTCTCGGCGCGCTCACGGTCGGTGCCCGGCTGGGCGGTGGCCACGCGGTCGCGGCCATGTTGCTTGGCCTCGTACATCGCGAGATCCGCGATCGCCAGCGCGTCATCCGGCGCGACCTGTACACCGTCGATGACCGTCACGCCGAAGCTGATCGTCGCTCGCAGGCTGTGCGTGTCGATGGCGAGCTGGTGGTCATGTACGGCCTGGCGCAGCGACTCGGCCACCAGAACCGCGCTGTCCCGGTCCGTGCGTGGCAGCAGGATTGCGAACTCGTCGCCGCCGAGCCGCGCGAGCACGTCGCTGTCACGCAGCCGTCCCTCGAGCGCGCGTGCGATTCGCTGGATGAACTCGTCCCCTGCTTTGTGACCGAGCGAGTCGTTCACGTACTTGAAGTTGTCGATGTCCCCGACCAGCAGCCCGGTCGTCTGCCCGTAACGAGCGCCCTGGGCGATCTGCTGCGACAGCTCCTCGCCGAAGCGGCGACGGTTGAACAGTCCGGTGAGCGGGTCGTGGTCGGCATAGAACTTCAGCTGCCGCTCGAGGTGCTTGCGCTCAGTGATGTCGCGGGCGGTCCGCGCCACGCCGACGATCGTGCCGTCTGCCTCGAGGATCGGCGAACCGCTGATCGACACGTCGATGACCGTGCCGTCCCTGCAGCGGTCACGTACCTCGAACTGGTCGACACTGTTGCCCCTCAGGATGTGCACCAGCATCTCATCGCGCCCTGGCTGCTCCTCCGGCGCACGCAGCATCGCCACGTGCTCCCCGATCGCCTCCCGGGCGCTGTATCCATACAGGCGCTCGGCGCCTGGATTCCACGAATCGATCACACCCTGGGCCGTCAGGCTGATGATCGCGTCTTGTGAGGCATCGACGATCGTCGCCAGCCGCTCCCGCGCCTGCTCGGCCTGGTCCTGCTCGGTGATGTCGATCCCGGTGCCGATGAAGTGGGTCGGATGCCCAGCGTGGTCGACGAGAACTGCGTTTGACCAGCGGATCAGCCGGAGCCGGCCGTCTTTCGTGATCCAGTGGTTCACCTGGCTGGTCGGGCGACGCGCGGCCGTCTGATCCATCTCGACGTGGACCGCCTCGCGCTCGGGCTCGGGGACCAGGAAGTCGAAGTGGCGCCCGAGCACCTCGGCCTCGCCGTAGCCGCTGAGGAGCTCGCTCTGGCGGTTGAAGCGCACGATCCGCCAGTCACGATCGAGCACCAGAATCAACGCTCCGGCGACGTCGAGCGTGGCGTCGATGAAGTCGCGCTCGTGGCGAAGCTCCTGCTCGGCCTGCTTTCGCTCGGTGATGTCCTCGACCTGGGTGAACAGAACGGTCGACCGGCCCTCACTGCCCTCGATGGCGATCGATCCGAGCAGCACGTGCACGCTCGACCCGTCCCGCCGTAGGTAACGCTTCTCGGTGGTGAACGGAACGCCCTGCTCGAACATCATCCGCACCGCCTCCAGACCGTCAGCTCGGTCGTCGGGGTGGGTGATCGAGGTGAAGTGGACTCCGACCAGCTCACTCGGGTCCTCGTAGCCCAGCATCTGTGCGAAGGCATGATTGACGCGCTCGAACGTGCCCTCTCGGCTGGTCATCATCATCCCGATCGGCGAGTGCTCGAATCCGCCCCGGAACAGCTCTTCGCTGTGTCGCAGCGCCTCCCGGATGCGCCTCTGCTCGGTCATGTCACGGTGGATCGCGGACGTGCCGATCACGGCTCCCGAGCTGTCCCGGACCACCGACCCTCTGATCGACACGTCGACGAGGCTGCCGTCCCGTCTCCGCCGGCGAGTCTCCACGGCGGGGATGCTCTCGGCGCGAAGCATGCGTTCGACGAGCGCCGCCTGCTCGTCCTGGAGGTCATCGGGTGCCAGCACGCTGATCGGGCGGCCGATGATCTCCTCCGCCGAGTAGCCGTACAGCCGCTCGGCTCCGGGGTTCCAGCTCGTGAACCGGCCGGCGCGGTCCGCCGACACGATCGCGTCCGCCGAGGACTCCACCACCGCCGCAAGCCGGCGCTGCTCCGCCTCGGCCCCCCTGAGCTCGGTGACGTCGGCGATATAGCCCCTGACGCGCACCACACGGCCGTTCTCGCGCACCGGCTCGGCGATCGTGCGCACCACGATCCGCTTGCCGTCCGGCCGGATCAGCCCCAACTCAAGGTCGTAGGGCTCGCCCTCGCCGATCGCACGCTGGAAGGCCGCCGCGATCACCTCGGCGCCTTGCTCGTCGTAGGCGGCGAAGGCCTCGGCCAGCGGGTCGGCCGGGTCGTAGGAGCTCTTGTCGACGCCGTATATCCGGTAGACCTCATCGGTCCACGCGCCCCGTCCGGCCGCGACGTCCCACTCCCAGCCGCCGACCTTGCTGAGCTCCTGCGAGCGATCCAGCAGCTCCTTCATGTAGGCAAGCTCCGCCTCGGACCGCTTGCGCTCGCTGATGTCCCGGACGAAGTGGACGAAGAGATCCTGCTCGAGGCAGTGAGAGATGCTGACCTCGGCGTCGAACGTTCGACCGTCCTTGGCCCGGTGCCGGGTATCGAACCGGCAGAAGCCATCGTTGTGTACGCGGTCGATGACCTCGGCGAGCTGCGCCTCCGTCAGCGCCGCGTCGAGCTCCTGTACCTGGACCCCAAGCAGCTCCGCGCGGCTGTAGCCGATCATCCGGCAGTAGGCATCGTTCACGTCGAGGATCCGCCCCCCACGCCCGAGCAGGCAGAACCCATCGCTCGTCGTTGCGAGCATCGACTGGTACTGCTCGGATCGGAGGCGGGAGTCCTGCTCGGAGCGCCTGCGCTCGCTGACGTCGCGCGCGAACAGCACAAAGCGGTCCTGTTCGGACGAGTAGCTGGCGCTGATCTCGACATCGAACAGACTCCCGTCCTTGGCGCGGTGTCGGCTCTCAAACCGGACGAACCCAGAGTCGATGCATCTCTTGATCTCCTCAGCGACCCTCGCCTCGCTCATGGTCGCGTCGAGCTGCGGGATCCGCATGGCCAGCAGCTCCTCGCGGGTGTAGCCGCTCATCTGGCAATACGCGTCGCTGACATCGAGGATCCGGGCGTCCCGATCGAAGACCCAGACGCCATCGCTCGTCGTGGCGAGGATCGCCGCGTACAACTCAGCTCGCACCTGCGAGACCTGTTCGCAGTGTTCGCCGGACATCAACCGCATGCGCACAAGCTAGGCACGCCGCCCGAGACGAACATCCGGACGTTCCCTCACGACGCGGGGGTAGAAAGTCCGTAGCCCTTTCGGGGCTCGGAGACTCGACTTCTAGTACGCCTGCGCCCACACGGCGGCGGATGCCGCCGGCCGCCCGCAGCAGATGCAGGTGCCCGCCTTCGGAGGCTGCTCATCCAGCGGCAGCAGGCGGATCGTCGCCGAGCTCTCCTCCTTGACGCGGGCCTCGCACTCCTCGCCGCCGCACCACGGCGCCACCACGAATCCGCCGGCATCGCGGAGGTACTCGATCATCTCCTCGTAGCTGCTCGGGTCGCGCAGCGTCCGCCGCTCCCGTTCGTCGCGCGCCGCGCTGAAGAGCGACGCCTGCACGACATCCAGCAGCTCGCCGATCTCGGCAGCCGCGCGGGCGAGCGGGACCTGCTGCTTGTCGCCGGTGTCGCGGCGGGCGACGGTGACGGATGCCGCAGCGAGGTCGCGGCTGCCGATCTCCACACGGATCGGCACGCCCTTCAGCTCCCACTCGTTGAACTTGAAGCCAGGCCGGTGATCGGGGCGGTCGTCCACACGGACGCGAATGCCCGCCGCACGCAGCTCGCCGGCGAGCGCAGCGGAGGCTTCCGAGAGTTCGGCGCGGCCTTCCTCTTTGAAGATCGGCACAATCACGACCTGCTGAGGGGCGACGCGAGGGGGCAGCCGCAGCCCGCCGTCGTCTCCGTGCGCCATCACGAGACCGCCGACGAGCCGCGTGGTTGCGCCCCACGACGTGGCATAGGGGTACTGCTCGCTGCCGTCGCGCGCGGTGTAGCGGACCCCGAACGTACGCGCGAAGCCCTGCCCGAGGTAGTGCGAGGTGGCCGTCTGGAGCGCCTTGCGGTCGCGCATCAGCGCCTCGAGCGTGTAGGTGTCCTCGGCGCCGGGGAAGCGCTCGCTGGGGCTCTTGCGCCCCCGCAGAACGGGGATGGCGAGCACGTTCTCGATCACGTCGGCGTAGACGTCGTTCAGGATCGTCAGCGTCTCAGCGAGCGCCTCCTCCTGGGTCTCGTGCGCCGTGTGCCCCTCCTGCCAGAGGAACTCGGTCGTCCGCAGGAAGAGGCGAGGCCGCAGCTCCCAGCGGACGACGTTGGCCCACTGGTTGTAGAGGAGCGGCAGATCGCGGTAGGACTGCACCCAGCGGGCGTAGGTCGACCAGATCAGCGCCTCGGAGGTGGGCCGCACGGCGAGCGGCTCCTCGAGCGTCTTCCCGCCCGCCTCGGTGACGAGGGCGACCTCGGGCGCGAACCCCTCGACGAGCTCGCCCTCCTGCGCCAGCACCGAGACGGGCATGAGCAGCGGGAAGTAGAAGTTCTCGTGGCCGGTGGCCTTGATCCGGTCGTCGAGCTCGCGCTGGATCGCCTCCCAGATCGCGTAGCCGTACGGCTTGATCACCATCGCGCCGCGAACGGGCGCGTTCTCGGCGAGATCGGCGCGGCGGACCACCTCGCCGTACCAGGCGGGGAAGTCGCTCGACTGCTTGGGCAAATGGGTGCTGCTCATCGGGTTAGGGTGCGCTCGTGCTGGCCAGTTTTCAGATGCTTCCAGAGCAGCCGGCCGACGAGATCTACCACAACGACGCCTGGCTGCTCCTCGGCGCCGCGGCCTCGCGGACCGAACGGGTCCGGCTCGGGCCGTGCGTGACCCCGATCTTCATGCGCGACCCGACCTACGTCGCCCAGCTCGCCGCGACCCTGGACGAGCTCAGCGGCGGTCGAGCCGACATCGTCTACCGCATCGGCAACATCGCCATGCTCGAGCAGTACGGGATCGAGTGGCGCGGCACCCGCCCGATGGCCCGGCTCCGCGAGGCTCACCACGTGATGCGCACCGTGCTCGACGCTGGCTCGATCGACTTCGCCGGCGACTTCTACGAGTACTCCGGGGTCACCACGATGGCCCGGCCGGTGCAGGAGCACCTTCCGCTGAAGATCGGCGCGATGGGCGGGCCCAAGTCGATGGAGCTTGCGGGCGAGATCGCCGACGGGCTGCTCACGGCCTGCGCCTACTCGCCGGAGTCGCTGGAGTACGTGGTCGCCTGCTTTGGGGCTGGCGCCGAGCGCGCGGGCCGCAGCCCCGAGGCGCTCGATCTCGGCGATTCGCTGCTCGGCGCGATCGCACCGGACGGCGAGAGGGCGAAGCGCGCGGCAAGGGTGCTCGCCGCCTTCTACATCCCGTCGATGCCGCCCGCCCTGCTGGAACGCCACGGGATAGCGCTCGATGAGGTCGCGCCGGTGATCGATGCGTTCGCCGCCGGCGACGTGGAGCGCGCGCTGGCGACAACCCCCGATTCCCTGGCGGACCGGCTCGTGGTCGCCGGCACGCCGGACGACTGGTTGCGCTGGCTGACCGAGACCTACGCCCCCTCGGGCATGACGCACGCCCTGGTCTCCTTCGCCGATCCGTTCACGCTTCGCACCTGGGCGGGTTTCGAGGTCGACGGCCTGCCCAGCCTGCCCGAGCAGGTCCGCCTCTTCGGCAAGTCCGTGCTGCCCGAGCTCAGTCGAGGATCGTGAGGTCGATCTGCCGCAGGCGTTCGGGGTCGGCGAGGATGTCCATCTCGACGATCCTGCGGTTCCGGATCGTGAAGCCGGCGATCGCGAACGGCTCTCCGTCCCGCAGCGTGACGGTGCCGGCCGCGCCGTTGACGATGGCCGGCCGGATGTCGAGGTCGAGGCGCTGGAAGGCCATCGCCTGGCGTGCGATGGTGGCCGCGCCGCGGACGATCCGCGAGCCGCCGGCGGCGCCCTCGTCGGCCCGGAGGACCGCGTCCGGGTCGAGCAGCTCGACGAGCGCCTCGAAGTTGCCCTCGCGCGCGGCCGCGCGGAAGGCGTCCACGATCTCGCGCTGGGTATGGAGATCCGCATCGGGAACCGTGCTCTCGCCCTGGACGCGGCGGCGAGCGCGGCTGGCGAGTTGGCGCGCGGCGTCGGGCGAGCGGTCGACGATCGGCGCGATCTCGTCGAACGGCACGGCGAACATGTCGTGCAGGACGAAGGCGAGCCGCTCGGGCGGGGACAGCGTCTCGAGCACGACGAGCAGCGCCAGTCCCACCGAGTCGGCCAGCAGCGCCTCGTGCTCGGGGTCGGTGCCGTCGGCGCGGTCGATGATCGGCTCCGGCACGCGCAGGTCCAGGGCCTCCTCGCGCCGCGTCCGGCGTGAGCGCAGCATGTTCAGCGAGACGCGCGCGACGATGGTGGTGAGCCAGCCGCCGAGGTTCTCGACCTCGTCCGTGTCGCTGCGGCTCACTCGCAGCCAGGCCTCCTGGACGGCGTCATCCGCCTCGCTCAGCGAGCCGAGCATCCGGTAGGCCACTGCGCGCAACCGGGTGCGGTTCTCCTCGAATCGCTCCGCCAGCCAGTCGCGCTCATCCATCGGTCACATCCGTTCGTCGTGGGGGATCACAGAGCTAAGACCCCTGATACCCGGGAGATGTGACAAGCGAAAGCCGCTCGCTAGCTCGCGGGGCCCGCCCCCGCCCGCCTGGCCCAGCCGTGGAAGGACGCATGGTCGCCCGCCTCCCAGGCCTCGCGCAGTCCCGGCGTGCTGAGGTCCCAGTCCGGCCGCACCTCCGCCGTGACCTCCCGCAGGTCCTGCCACAGGTCGTAGAACGACGGGCGGCCCCAGAACCAGTAGCCGTTGTAGATCCGGTGGACGACGAGCCCGGGCTTCAGCACGATCGTGTACGGGATCATCGGGTCGTTGTCCGGGTCGGTGTACTCCTGGATGTCGAGGTCCTTCTGCACGATGCGGCCCGGGTCGGAGAGGAACGGCCACACGGCGCCGACGGAGTTGCGGAACTCCTGCAGGGTGTGATGCTCGTCGGTGGCGATCGTGGCGACCTTCGTGTAGGCGACGTTGATCTTCGGATAGTTCGCGGCCAGCTCGAGGTGCTGCTGGTGCTCCTTGGGGCAGTAGTGGCCGCGGGCCAGCGTGAGGATCAGGGGGTCGTCGCCCTGGATCTCGCTGAGCGTTCGCTGGACGTTCTCGTGATCGGGCAGCTCGTAGTCGGGAAAGGCGGCGCCGGGGACGATGTCAGGACGCATTGATCCTCCGTGGCTCGTGTGGCGATTGCGAACACCGTTTTACACTCGCGGGCGCAAGTGGAGCATCCTTCCTTCGAGCAGCCCTTCCGCGTCGACCTCGACTACTACGAGGGGCGGGCGAACGGGATCGCCTCGGTGAACGGCGTGAGCGTGGCCGAGGCGCGCCGCGATCTCGCGGAGCGGCACGGCTTCTCGAGCTGGAGCGAGCTGCGCCGCCACGTCGAGGCGATGCAGAGCGGGGAGGAGCCGCTCACACCGTTCATGCTCGCCTACCGGGCGGTCGAGGCGAACGACCGCGAGCGGCTCGTCGAGCTGCTCGACAGCCACCCCGACCTCGTGGCCCAGCGGGGGACCAACGGCAACGACCTGCTCGGGATGGCGGGCGACCTCCCGATCGTGTCGCTGCTGCTCGAGCGCGGCGCCGACCCCAACCGCGGGAACGACTACGGCTGGACCAAGCTCCACCAGGCCGGCTATGGGAACGATTGCGAGCTCGCTCGGGCGATGCTCGCAGCGGGCGGGCGCACCGACCTGTTCGCCCGCGGCGACGGTGGCACGCCGCTGGTCGCGGCGCTCTTCTGGGGTCACCGGGAGGTGGCCGAGCTGCTGGGCCGGGAGCCTCAGAACATGCGCGTGGCCGCCGGCGTGGGCGACCTCGAGCTGATCCGGGCGCTGGCCGGCACTCCCCAGGCCGGCGCCCACCGCGGCTTCTACCGCCCCCACGGCGGCTTCCCCGCATCGGAGCCCTCGGACGATCCGCAGGAGATCCTCGACGAGGCGCTCGTCTGGGCGGCCAAGTCGGATCGCGCCGAGGCTGTCCGGCTGCTGGCCGAGCTCGGCGCGCGGATCGACGCCGAGCCCTACCGCGGCACGGCGCTCACCTGGGCGGCGGCGAACGGCCGCGTTGGCTCGATCCGCACGCTGGTCGAGCTGGGCGCCGACCCGAACCAGCGCGGGAGCTTCGGCGGGCCGAGCCACGGCGAGGGCGTCACCGCGATCCACCTCGCCGCGCAGTCGGGGCAGCGCGAGGCGGTGGCCGCGCTGCTGGAGCTGGGCGCGGATCCGTTGATCCAGGACCGCCTGTGGGGCGGCACCGCGCTCGGGTGGGCGCGCGTCGGCGGCCACGAGGACCTGGCCGACATCCTGCCCTGAGGCGGGACGGCGGCCGCTAACCTTCCACACCGATGTCGCTCTACTCGATACTCGCGGGCGTGCAGGTGATCATCTCCGCCGTCCTGATCCTGCTGATCCTCATGCACTCGGGCAAGGACTCCGGGCTGTCGGGCGCGTTCGGTGCGGGCAGCGGCGCCGGCCCCTTCGGCGGCGGCTCGCTGGTCGAGCGCAACCTGAACCGCTGGACGATCTTCTTTGGCGTGCTGTTCGTCGCCAACGTGATCACCCTGTTGAAGATCGGCTAGCCCGTGAAGCGCATCGCGCTCGCCCTGAGCGCCGGGCACAACACGCCGTGCGCGAAGCGGCGGCCGTAGAACTCGCCGTCGCTTGCCAGCACGGGCTCGGAGCCCAGCGCCTCGGTCCGGTCCAGCAGCCCTAGCGCCGAGTCGGTGAAGCGCAGGTCCGCCAGCGGGCGGCTGATCTCGCCGTCCTCGATGAGGAAGGTCCCGTCGCGCGTTACGCCCGTGAGCAGGGTCTCCTTCGGCCGCACCGGGTTCACGTACCAGAGGCGCGTCACGTAGACGCCGCGCTCGATCGGCCGCGGCAGCTCCGCCGGATCGCGCACGCCGCCGCCGGTGAGCACCAGGTTGGTGGGGACGGGGCCCCAGGGCGAGCCGCCCGCGACCGTGGCGTGGCCGGTGGACTCCGTGCCCGCGAGCGCCGCGCTGAGCGTGTCGTGCACGACGCGGTGGGCGACGCCGTCCTGGATCAGCGGCAGCGGCTCCTTGGGCACTCCCTCGGCGTCGAACGTGCGCTGGATGGTGCGGGCGAAGCGCGGCGAGTCGGCGAGGTTCACGCCCGCGGCCGCCACGCGCTCGCCGAGGCGCCCGCTCAGCGCGCTGCGGTCCTCGGCGAACGCAAGCCCGTTGAACGCGTAGGAGCCGAGCATCGACAGCAGCTCGGCGACGGCGTGCGGCTCGAGCACGACCGGGTACTCGCCGGGCGGCAGACTCGCGGGCTCACCGGGGAGGACCGCCTTGCGGGCGGCGTCCTCGGCGAGGCGCAGCGCGTCGATGCCCAGGGGGTGGCGGTCGGTCTGGGCGGCGTAGCCGCTGCGCCCGCTCGGCGCGATGCAGATCACCTTCATGAACGCGTCGGGCACCGATTCGCAGAGGGCCACACCCGTGGACGAAGCGATCGCTGTCTCGGTCTCGGCGACGGTCCAGATGCCGTGCGCCTCCACTCCGTGGGTGTCCGCGACGCCGAACGCCGTGGCGAGCGCCGCCCCGCCGCGCGCCGGGTCGATCTCGGCGGCCACGTCGCCGCCGTCCGTGCGCGGCGCCCGCGGCGGCGGGAAGCCCGGGTAGTCGCCCGGGCCGGCGGAACGCGCCGCGGCCTCGGCAGCCGCGAGGGCCGCCTGCGCACAGGCGGCGAGCGACTTGTCGCCGGTGTCGTTGGTCGCGGCGCCGCCCACATGCCCGTCGCGCAGCACCGCGATCTCGACGGTGAGGTCGTCGATCGAGGTGGCCTGCGTCGGGCGGCTGCGCGCGTAGCGAAGGAGCAGCGACCGCTCGTGCACGACGGTGGCGAGCGCGCCGTCGCCCGGCGGCACCGCCTCGAGCGCGCGCTCCGCGAGCTCGAGGCCGGCGCTCACGCCACGCCCACCTGTACGTCCAGGAAGCGGGCCGGCGCGGCGCCGTGCGACACGTGCATCGACTGGCCCGGCTCGCCCTTGCCGCAGTTGAGCACGCCCCAGAGCCTCCACTCGGACGGCCCGCACACCGCGTCGAGCCCGGCCCAGAACTCGGGCGTCACGCCCGCGTAGCTCGGGTTGCGCAGGAGCCGCCCACGCTGCCCGTCGCGGATCTCCCAGGCGATCTCGGTGGCGAACTGGAACTGGAGCCGGCGCGAGTCGATCGACCAGGAGCGGTTGGTCTCCATGTAGATCCCGCGCTCCACGCCCGCGAGCAGCTCGTCCAGCGTGCCGCCGTCGCCCGGCTCGATGTTGACGTTGGTCATGCGGATGATCGGCTGGCGAGCGAAGCCCTCCGCGCGCATGCAGCCGCCCGAGCGCTCGAGCCCGATCTCGGCCGCCGCCTCGCGCGAGCTGAGGAAACCGCGCAGGACGCCCTGGCGGACGAGCGGGACCGCGTGTGCCGCGACGCCCTCGTCGTCCCAGCCGAACGTGCCGAGCCCGCCGGGCACGGTCGCGTCGGCGGTGACGTTCATCGCCGCGGAGCCGTAGCGCAGCGAGTCGAGGTCGTCCGCCGAGACGAAGCTCGTGCCCGCGTAGGAGGCCTCGCGCCCGAGGATGCGGTCGAGCTCGAGCGCGTGCCCCACCGACTCGTGCACCTGGAGCGCGGTCTGCTCGCCGTCGAGGATGAGCGTGGTCCGCTCGGCCGGGCACTGGTCGGCGCTGAGCAGCGCCACCGCCTCATCCGCCACGCGCGGGGCGTTGGCCACCAGGTCGAGCCCGACGAAGTGCTCCCAGCCCGCCTGCTTCACGTGCTCGCGGTGGGCGCCCGGATACGAGCGCACCTGGGTCTCGCTGTCGCTCGTGGCCGTGGCGGAGATGCCGCCGCCGCACTCCACGATCCGCTGCTCGCAGTAGGCGCCGTCGGTCGAGCAGAAGGCCTTGTCGTCGGAGAAGGCGTTGAAGTGCGCGGTGGTGAGCGCAACGCGCGGGTCGCCGCGCATGGCGGCGTCGGCGGCCGCGAGCAGGTCGAGCTTGTCCTCGAGCGAGACCTCGAACGGGTCGATCTCGAGCTCGGTGGCGTAGCTGCCCTGCGCGGGCCGCTCGGGCGCGAGCGGTCCCGTCTCGCCCGCACCGCGCGGCTGCGCCTCGGCCACGGCGATCGCACGCGCCAGCGCATCCTCGGCCGCCGCCCGGGTGCTGCCGCGGGCCGCGGCGAAGCCCCACGCGCCGGCGATCCTCACGCGCACGCCGAAGCCCTCCTCCTCGTGGCGGCGCACAAGATCGACCCGCCCGGTGCGCATCGACACGATCTCGGCCAGCGATCGCACATGCCGGACGTCGGCATAGTCGGAGCGCCCCGCCGCGGCGTCCATCAGATCCCCGAGGATGGCGCGCATGAGGGCGGCAGACTATCTGGCGCTCACGCGGGAGCCAGGCTACGATCGGACTGGCCCTCCAGGAAAGGATTCGCCCTGCCGGCTGATCGGGACGGTCCCCGTCTCAGCGCTGCCGCGCGCTGGATCGTCATAGCCCTTCTCGTCGGCGCGGTCTTCGCGCTGCGTGTCTTCGGTGTCGCCACCGCGGGCACTGTGTTCATCCTGCCCACGCTCGTGGCGGCGGTCTGGTTCGGCCGATCGGGAGGACTGATCACCGCGCTCGCCTCCGCGATCGCCTACGCGGCCGCGCGCGCGATACATCCCGGGGGCGAGTCGCTGTCGGTCGTCACGTCGGGGCTCGTCCGGCTGGCGATCTTCGGCGCCGCCGCCTACCTCGTCGGCTGGCTGTCCGAGCAGCGGGCGCGGCTCAGCACCACGGTGTCGGAACAGGAGGCGGAGCTCGTCGAGCTGCGCGGGATCCAGCAGGCGCTGGCGCCGCGCGAGGCGCCCCGCCGTCCCTCGCTCGAGCTGGCGAGCTGCTACGTGCCCGCCGAGCAGGGCGCTGCCGGCGACTTCTACCTGGTCACGGCGGCGCCGCGCGACGCCACGATCGTCGTGGTCGGCGACGTGGCCGGCAAGGGAATCGAGGCCGCGCGCCGCGCAGCGTTCGTGCGCACGGCGCTGGCCACCTCGGCGCCCTACACCGACGATCCCTGCCGCCTGCTCGAGCTGGCAAACGCGGCCCTGCTCGAGCTCGGCCCGCGCCCCGACGACATGCTCGTCACCTGCGCGATCCTCGCCTTCACGCCGGTCACGCACACCCTCACCTACGCGCTCGCCGGTCACCCGCCGCCGCTCTGGCTCGACAACGGCAAGCCGCTCAACGACGTCCGCCCGGCCTTCCCGCTCGGGGTCGAGGCCTACCTCGACTGCGAGTCGTCGAGCACCACCTTCGCGCCCGGCGCCGGGCTGCTCGCCTTCACCGACGGCCTCACCGAGGCGCGTCAGCGCGGGGGAGAGCTGTTCGGCACCGAGCGCGTGGAGCGAACGCTGTCCAAGCTGCGCGGGGAGTCGCCCGCGAAGGTCATCCGCGAGCTGCGCAGCGAGGCCGAGCGCTTCGCCGGCGGCTCGCTTCCGGATGATCTCTGCATCGTCGCCCTCCGCGCGAGCTGACTACTCGACCGAGCGCACCGTCCAGAAGTCGCTCGAGAGGCTCGCCTGCAGCAGGTAGGGGTAGGGGAGGGTGAAGTAGCCCTTCAGGCCCCACTTCGGACCCCACGAGTTGCGCACGAAGAAGCGCTGCGTGCGCTCGTCATAGCCCACCGCCATCACCGCGTGGCCGCCGAGCTGCTTCTCGCGGGCGCGCGGCATCGGCACCTCGCCCGTCTTGGCCACCTCCGCCGACTCGAAGCTGTCGTAGACGACGAAGCCGAACACGAACGGGAAGCCCTCGGCGAGACAGCCCTTGAACTGGCCGAGCGTCTGGTTGAGTCGCTGGTAGCGGATCGCCTGGTGCTTGTCCGCCTCGTCGAAGGCGGCCTTCGGCGGCTCGTCGCGGAAGCGGTCAATGTCGTAGGGCCAGGTCTTCTCCTTGCAGGCGCCCTGCTTGGCCACCGTCTTCATCCCGTCGCGGATCTGAGCCCCGCTGTCCGAGTCGACCGTGTGCTCGATGACCCGCTCGTTGTAGTAGATGAAGAGGCGAGAGGGGGTGAACGGGTTGCGCTGCTTCTCCTTCATCTGGTCGAACTCGAGCGCCCCGGCGATGGCGTTGCCCGTGCACGAACCGAGCTGGCCCTGGTCGTAGACGGCGGGGCACTCCTTGCGCAGGTCCACCCGCGCGGGCAGCTTGTCGAGCACCGGCCCGGGGGCTGCGTAGACGTAGTCGCGGCCGTCCGGCATGTCGGGCGTCCAGCCGTAGCCCTGGATCTTCCGCTCGAGTCGTGCGCGTGGCATGCCTCTGCTCCGTTTGGTCGGGAGTGGTTAGTCATAACGGCTTCACCATTGCCGGGGGAGGGGAAAGGCGCCAAATCCCCTTGATGAGGTATGAGGCGATCGCTGACATTCGCGCTCGTGGCCGCGGCGCTCGCGGTGTGGCTGCTGCTGCCGGGCGGCGGCCGGCACTCCGCGAGCGGCGGCCGCGTGAGCGCCCGGGTCGTGCGCTCGGTCGACGGCGACACGCTCGTGGCGGCCGCGGGCGGGCGCAGCTTCTACGTGCGCCTCCTCGGCATCGACACGCCCGAGACCCACCGGCCGGGAACGCCGGTGGAGTGCGGGGGCCCGCAGGCCTCGGCGAACATGCGCCGGCTCGCGCCGCCCGGCGCGCGCATCCAGCTCGCGACCGACCCGGGACAGGACCGCGTGGACCGCTACGGGCGGCTGCTCGCCTACGTCTGGCTGGCCGACGGCCGTCTGCTCGAGGAGGAGCAGCTGCGCTCGGGCTGGGCCACGACCTACGTCTTCGCCGGCCGGCCGGTCTCGCTCTTCGCACGCCTGGCGGCGGACGCTCGGGCGGCGCGGCGAGCGGGGCGGGGCGCCTGGGCCGCCTGCGGCGGCGACTTCCATCTGTAGCAACCCGTCCATACCCCCCGGCCGGGGTACTCAAGTTGGGAGCCGTTTCGCCCGATGTGGTTACCGGCTCCCGTATGCGTTTTCACGCCAACTCCCCCTCGCGGGTGCACGCCCTTGGCGATGGCCCGCTGCCCGACCTCACGTCCGGTGTGATGTGGCTCGCGACTGCGGTGTTCGCGCTGGTCGCGATCACCCTGCCGGGCAGCTCGCGCACCCACCTGCCCGTCGAGCTCGGCCTTGCCGGCTTCGCGCTGGCCTGGGGCGCGTTCTCGATCTGGCTGGGCGTGAGCGGCCGCACGATGTCGATCGAGCTGCGCGCGCTCGTCACCGCCCTGATGATGCCCGTGGTGGCGGTGGCCTTGTGGTCCACCGGCGGCGCGCAGAGCTTCATCACGCCGGTGCTCCTCCTCACGATCCTGTTCATCGCCTACTTCTTCCCGCCGCGGCTGGCCTGGCCGCTCGTCGTGCCGTTCCTGGCCACCTACGCCAGCCCGCTCCTGTACGACAAGAACGCGGTTCGCATCGGCTACCCGGGCCGCGTGCTCATGTTCGCCGTGGCCGTGATCTGCGCGACCAGCGCGATGGGGATCCTCAAGCGGCGCCTGCTGCGCGCCGAGGCCCACCAGCGCTCGATGGCCGAGCGCGATCCCCTCACCGGCGTGCACAACCGCCGCACCTTCGACCGCGCGCTCGCCGCCGCGCTCGACGCCGGTCAGGGCACGGGCGTCGCGCTCGTGGTGTTCGACTTCAACGACTTCAAGCTGATCAACGACGTTCACGGCCACCCGGTCGGCGACACGGTGCTGAGCTCGGTGGCCGAGGCCTGCGGCGCCGTCGTGCGCGACGGCGACTGCCTCGCCCGCATCGGCGGCGACGAGTTCGCGCTGATCGCGCCCGGCGCCGGGCACGAGGGCGTCAGCCGGGTGGTCGCCGGCCTCGACGATGTGATCGAGCACGCTCCGATGCCGCCGGGCGTGGGCGCCGTGCGGGCCACCTTCGGCTGGGCCGTCGCGCCGGAAGACGGCCACGACTCCGACGAGCTGTTCCGCCGCGCCGACCAGCGCCTGATCGAGCGCAAGCGGGTCGGCCGCGCGCCGCGCCAGGAGATCCGGGTCACCGCGCCCGTCGGTTCCTGAGCCGCCGAAAGTACGATCACAGTCGGTATGGGTGCGACCGAGGAGCGCACGGCTCAGCACGAGGCGCCGCGACGCGACTGCCTCGGTCGTGATCGCTTCGGCGGCTCCGCGCCCGACGACGTGGCGGCTCCCGAGAACATCCGCGAGCCGCAGGAGAGCACCTTCGGCGACTTCGTGCGCGATCACAAGCGCCTCTTCGTCGGACTGCTCGTGGTGGTGGCCGGCACGATCTTCGTCTTCGCGGTGCTGCCGCAGATCACCGGCCTCGGCGACACGCTCCACCGCCTCGAGCGCGGCGACAAGTCGTGGCTCCTGCTCGGCGTCTGCCTCGAGGCGATCTCGATCGCGAGCTACATCGCCGTCTTCCGGGTCGTGTTCTCCTGCGGCGGGGTGCGCATCGACTGGCGCGCGAGCTACGAGATCACGATGGCCGGCCTCGTGGCCACCAAGCTGTTCGCGGCCGCGGGTGCGGGCGGTGTGGCGCTCACCGCCTGGGCGCTCCGGGCGGCCGGCCTCGGCGGCACCGTCGTCGCGCGGCGCCTGGCCAGCTTCGAGATCCTGCTCTACGCCGTCTACATGGGCGCGCTCCTGATCGGCGGCCTGGGGCTCCACTTCGGGCTGTTCCCCGGCAGGGCTCCGACCGGCCTGACGCTCGTTCCCGCCGCCTTCGGCGCCGGCGTGATCGTCCTCGCCCTCGCCTTCAGGCTGCTGCCCGACGACTTCTCTCGCTGGCTGTCGCGCTTCAACGACGGCTCGGACAGGCGGCGCCGGATGATCACGCACGCCTCCACCATCCCGAACACGATCCACGACGGCGTGGAGACCGCGGTCGAGCTCGTCCGCCACCCGCGGCTCGGGCTGCTCGGCGCGGTGGGCTACTGGGCGTTCGACATCGCCACGCTCTGGGCCTGCTTCCACGCCTTCGGCTACTCGCCCCAGATCGCCGTCGTCGTGATGGCCTACTTCGTGGGCACGCTCGCCAACGTGATCCCGCTGCCCGGCGGGGTGGGCGGCGTGGAGGGCGGCATGATCGGCAGCTTCATCGGCTTCGGCGTGAACGGCGGCACCGCCGTGCTCGCCGTGCTCACGTATCGCGCGCTGTCATTCTGGCTGCCGACGCTGCCGGGCCTGGTCGCGTACTTCCAGCTCCGGCGCACGGTCGGGAGCTGGAGGGCCGGAGATCCCGCGGATTCCGCGCAACCCGCGTAGGGGTTTCGGTTGCCCCTGCACCGGGCAGTCACGGGGCCACCGTGACCGAGCGCCGCTACACCGCCTACCGCCGAGTGCGGACCAAGCTCGGGGTTCTCGCCACCGAGATGGCGCTCTGCCCTGAGGAGCGCCTCCTGTTCGACGACTGCGCTGAGGGCCTGCTGCTGGCGCGGCAAGGCGAGGACGACGAGATCAAGTCGCTGCGGCTGAAGGCCGCCGTGGGACTGTCGCTCCTGGTGAGCTCCGGACGCGTCTCCGACGCCGAGGCCGACGCCCTCTACGAGCAGATCACCTACTGCGGCCCCACGCGCGAGCCGCAAGTCATGGCCGCGGCCTAGCGCCGGCTCCGAGGACCCGTTCCCGCGCAAACCCGGCGCACCGGCTCGCCCGAGCCCGTGCATTCAGGACGCCCGCCTTGAACGCGGTCCGGCAGTGCGGGACAACCCGTCGATCGTCGTAGAGAGCTCATAGGGAGGCGCGTTTGTGCCCCACTTGGCTCTGATCGGCGCCGGGGCCTACCTGACCGCCGCAGTCATGGCGTATGTGGTCGTGTTGCCGCTGCTGCGGGTGGCGAACGCCTCGGATCGGGCGCTGCATGAGCCGGCTCCGCCGCCGCCCCTGGCGGAGCCGGCGCAGGCGCCCACGTCCCAGTCCCCGGCCGCTCCGGCGCGAATGGAGCTCGCCTACGCCGCCCTCTCCCTCGACCGGCTCGCGCTGCGGAGCGCGACGCTGCTCGGCGCCGAGGAGGCCTGCATCCTGCTTCGTGGGGAGGGACGCCGCCGGATCGTCGTGGTCGCCCAGCACGGGCTGGGTCCGGAGGCGGTGGGGGAACCGCTGCCGGAGGGCCACGAGCTGGCGCTGCGAGCGCTGTCCGAGGGCCGGCCGGTGGCTGTGCCCGGCGGGCGTTTCGCGCGCCAGGACGGCGGCGAGGCGCTCGACACCGAGGTCGCCGCAGCCACCCCGATCGTCTGGCACGGGGCCGTGCGCGGCGTGCTGTCGCTGCGCTTCGGCGAGGGCGCGCCGCGCGTGCAGCGCAGCGAGCTCGACCTGCTGTCCGAGCTCGGCGGTCTCGCGGGCACGGCACTCGAGCACAGGCGCCGGCGCGAGCTAACCGACGCCGACACCGGCGCCGAGGTGCTGCTCCTGCTCGAGGCCGTGAGCCGCACCGACCCCTACACGAGCCGCCACGCCGACGACGTCCTGGCGCTGGCGGCGTGGGTAGGCGACCAGCTCGGCCTCGACCGCGTGTCCACCTACGAGCTCGAGCTCACGGCGGCGCTCCACGACGTCGGCAAGATGCGCGTGCCGCGCGACATCCTCCACGCGCCGCGGAGGCTCACGCCCGGCGAGCGCGACGTGATGGCCATGCACCCGGTCTGGAGCTTCGAGATCGTGTCCGCCGTGCCGGGCCTCGAGGCGGTGGCGCCGCTCGTGCGCGCCCACCACGAGCGCTGGGACGGCAGCGGCTACCCCGACGGCCTCGCCGGCGAGCGCATCCCGCTGCCCAGCCGCATCGTCGCCGCCTGCGACGCCCTCGGCGCGCTCACTACCGACCGCCCCTACCGCCCCGGCACCACCCTCGAGCTGGCCGTGCGCGAGCTGGCGAGCTGCGCGGGCACCCAGTTCGACCCCGAGGTCGTCTCGGTGATCGAGGCGGGGCTCGAGGCGGACGCAGGCCCTTAGCTCGGCGCCTAAGTGTTCGTGCCGCGCGCCGGCTGGGTGCGCGGGCGTTTTACGGCGGCAATGAGGGCGGCCTGAGGCGTGCCGTCAGGTTTTGGGGGGTCTATATGCCCCCAACTCCTGACAGCGGCGTTCGCCGGCGCCTAACCGCCGAAGATCCGCGCCGCCGCCGCGACTATCTCGTCCTGCGGCACGTCGCGCACCCGCTGGGCGACGTTCCAGCGGTGGCCGTAGGGATCGGTGAGCTGGCCCTGGCGCTCGCCCCAGAACTGGTCGGCCAGCTCGTGGTGCGCCTCGGCGCCCGCGTCCAGGGCGCGTGACCAGAACGCGTCGGCGTCAGCGGTCTGGATCTGCAGCACGGTGGCGGTGCCGCCGATCGACAGCGGCGACAGGATCCCGAAGTCGGGGAACTCGCTGGCCACGTGCACCGGGGTGTCGCCGAGCCGCAGCTCGACGGTCATCACCTTGCCGCCGGGCAGTGGCACGCGGCTGACCTCGACGGCGCCGAAGGCCTTCGAGTACCACGAGGCGGCCGCGTCGGCGTCCGGCACGACCAGATGGGGAGTGACGTTCATCGGCGGCAAGCTAGCGTGCGCCCTCGTGTCCCGCGTCCTCGTCTGGAACCTGTTCCACGGGCGCTCGCTGCCGGGAGCCGGCCGCGACCTCAGCCAGGAGTTCGCGGACCGCATAGGCGGCTGGGAGTGGGACCTTGCCCTCCTGCAGGAGGTGCCGCCCTGGTGGCCGCCCGA
The DNA here is from genome assembly GCA_963848495.1 of uncultured Thermoleophilaceae bacterium. Classification (GTDB taxonomy): domain Bacteria; phylum Actinomycetota; class Thermoleophilia; order Solirubrobacterales; family Thermoleophilaceae; genus JAICJR01. The sequence goes on along the minus strand of CAWKDV010000004.1, from coordinate 1,053,609 downwards.
GCTGGCGCGGGCGGCGAGCGCCGAGGAGTGCAGCGCGCTGACCTCGCGCAACGAGCTGCTGCCGCTGCGGCGGGCGATCGCACGCCGCCGGCCCGACCTGATCAAGTCGAACGGGGGAGGGGCGAACGCGATCCTCTCGCGGGTGCCGGTGCGCGATCAGCGCGCGATCCGGCTGCGTCGCCTGCCCGAGCGGCGGGTCATGCAGCTCGTCCGGCTCGAGGACGGAACCTGCGCCGCCAACATGCACCTCAGCACGGTCGAGCGGCTGGCCGAGGGGGAGCTCCGGCGCGCGTTCGCGCTCGCGCTCGCGTGGGCGGGAGACGCGCCGCTCATCTTCGGCGGCGACCTCAACCTGCGCCGCCCGCAGCTCCACGGCGTGACTCACGTCGCCGCCCGCGACGTGGACCACGTGTTCGTGCACGGCTTCGAGCCGGCTGGCGGGGCGCAGCAGCTCGAGCGGCGGCTGGAGGACGGCCGCCTGCTGTCCGACCACGTGCCGCTGCTGGTCGCACTGCAGCGCCCGGCCTAACGCGCAACGATTCCCGCCATGCTCGTTCAGCCGCGGCTCGAGTGGCGCACCGCGACCGTCCGCGATAACCGCGAGGAGACGGCCCAGGCCCGCACGCTCGTGCTCGACGTGCCGGAGTGGCCGGGCCACCGCGCCGGACAGCACGTGGACGTCAGGCTCACCGCCGAGGACGGCTACCAGGCCGAGCGCTCGTACTCGATCGCCTCGGCGCCGGAGAGCGGCGCCCTCGAGCTGACGATCGAGCGGATCGATGACGGCGAGGTCTCGCCCTACCTCACCGAGGAGCTGATGGCGGGCGACGGCTTCGAGCTGCGCGGGCCGATCGGCGGCTACTTCGCCTGGCAGGCCTCGCAGGGCGGCCCGCTGCTGCTCGTCGGGGGCGGCTCCGGGCTCGTGCCGCTGATGGCGATGCTGCGCCACCGCCGCCTGGCGGGGAGCGACGCCGAGACGCGGCTGCTCGTGTCCACCCGCACCCTCGACGACCTGCTCTACCGCGACGAGCTGCTGGCGATGGACGACGCCGCGCTGACCGTGACGATCACGCTCACGCGCGGGGAGGCGCCGCCGGGGTGGAACGGCTTCACCCGGCGGATCGACCGGGAGATGCTCGTGGCGGTGGGGCCCGAGGCGGCCGCCAAGCCGCGCGTCTACGTCTGCGGCCCCACGCGGTTCGTCGAGGAGGCCGCCCGGCTCCTGGTGGAGCTGGGCCACGAGCCGCACAGCGTCCACACCGAGCGCTTCGGACCCACGGGAGGCTGACCATGCACACCGATGGAAACCAGCTGGCGGGCGTGCTCCAGGAAGTGTTCCTCACCGAGATGACGATGGTGCCGCGCACCTGCCAGTCGTGCCGCGAGCGCCATCCGATCGGCGCCCACCTGCTCTATCACGGCGCCGGCTGGGTGCTGCGCTGCCCGAACTGCGGCGACCTCGCCGCCTGCATCTCCGCGCTGCCGGACCGCTACCAGGTGAGCCTGATGGGAAGCTGGGGCATGGAGCGCCCGACCTAGCCCGCGATGCCCCGCCGCGTGGTGGTGATCGGCGCCGGCCACCACGGGCTGGTGGCGGCCGTGCGGCTGGCGGCGAGCGGCTGCGAGGTGCTGGTGCTGGAGGCCGCCGCGGAGCCCGGCGGCGGCGTGCGCTCCGCCGAGCTGACCCTGCCCGGCTTCCTGCACGACACCTGCTCGGGCTTCTTCCCGCTCACCGCGGCCTCGCCGGCCTTCGCGGAGCTCGAGCTCGGAGTCGACTGGATCGATCCGCCCGTGGCGATGGCGCACGTGTTCGAGGACGGCGCGATCGGGCTCCAGCGCGACCTCGCCGCCACGGCGACGTCGCTCGACGCCTGCTCGCCCGGTGCCGGCGCCGCCTGGCGCCAGCTGGTGGAGACGCTCTGGCCGCAACGCTCCGCCCTGATCCGCGCGGCGCTCGGCCGGCTGCCGCCGCTGCGCGCCGGCGCCTCGCTGCTGGGCGGCCTGCGCACGAAGGCGATCGGGCTGGCGCCACTGGCGGTCGCGTCGTCCGCCCGCCTAGGCCGCGAGCTGTTCGGCGGCGACGAGCGCGCCGCCGCCTGGCTCGCCGCCTCGGGCGCTCACGCCGACCTGTCGCCCCGGGCCGCGGGCAGCGGGGTCTTCAGCCTCGGCCTGAACTTCCTCGGCCACGTGGTGGGCTGGCCTATCCCGCGCGGCGGCGCCGGCCGGCTGACGGACGCGCTCACCGGACGGCTGGGCGAGCACGGCGGCGAGCTGCGCTGCTCGGCGCGCGTGGAGGCGATCGAGCTGCGCGGCCGGCGCGTCACGGCGTTGCGGCTTGCGGGCGGCGAGCGGATCGACGCCGACGCCGTGGTGTGCACGCTGAGCCCGGGGCCGCTGTCGGAGCTGCTGCCGCCGGGCGCCCTGCCGGGCCGCGTGGTGCGCCGCCTGCGCGGCTGGCGCTACGGGCTCGGCACGCTGAAACTCGACTACGCGCTCTCTGGCCCGGCGCCGTGGCCCGGCGACCTTGCCCGCCAGGCGGGCGTAGTGCACGTCGGCGGGCCACTCGGGGAGATCGCGGCGTCGCTCGAGCAGGCGAGCGCGGGTCGCTTCCCCGAGCGGCCCGCTCTCGTGGTGGGGCAGCAGTCGCTGCACGACCCGACCCGCGCGCCCGCGGGTCATCACACGCTCTATGCGTACGCGCGCGTGCCGCAGCGGCCGGGGCTCGGCGACGAGGAGATGGCCGAGCGCGTGGAGGCCCGCATCGAGCGGTTCGCACCCGGCTTCGGCGCGCTCATCCTCGGCCGCAGCGTGCGCTCGCCCGCCGCGATCGAGGCGGACAACGCGAGCATGCGCGGCGGCGACCTCGCCAGCGGCAGCTGCCGGCCCGGCCAGCAGCTCGTGTTCCGCCCCGATCCCCGCCTCTGCCGCGGGCGGACGCCGCTGCGCGGGCTCTACGTGGCCGGCGCCTGGGTGCACCCGGGCCCGGGAGTGCACGGCGTCTCGGGAGCGTTCGCCGCCGACGCGGTGCTGCGTGACCTGCGTGAGCGCCGCCGCTAGGCGGCGTCCTCGGCGTCCAGGCCGCGCAGGAAGAGATCGGCCTCTTGGAGCGGCAGCGGCTTGGCGAACAGGAAGCCCTGGCCGAGGTCGCACCCGAGCTCACGCACCTTGGCGAGCTGGACCTGGGTCTCGATCCCCTCCGCCACGACGTTTAGGCCGAGCGCCCGGCCGAGCTCCACCGCGGCGGCGAGCACGGCGCTGCCCGACTCCTCCTCGAGCGACTTGATCAGCTCGCGGTCGAGCTTCACCACGTCGAGCGGGAAGCGCTGGAGCGAGCCGAGCGACGAGTAGCCGGTGCCGAAGTCGTCGAGCGCCACCTGCACACCCAGCGCCCGCAGCCGCGCCACAGTGGGCTTGGTCAGCGGATCGAGCACGAGGCTCTCGGTGATCTCGAGCACGAGCCGGCCCGGCCGCAGCATGTAGCGCTCGAGCAGTCCCTCGACCTCGTCCACCAGATCGGGCACCACCTGGAGCGCGGACAGGTTGGCGGACAGGTACACCGGCTCCTCCCAGCGCGCGAGCTGCGCGCAGGCCGCGCGCAGGACCCAGCTGCCGATCGGGATGATCAGGCCGGTCTCCTCGGCGATCGAGATGAAGTCGTTCGGCGGCACCAGCCCGCGCTCGGGGTGACGCCAGCGCAGGAGCGCCTCGAAGCCGACCGTGCGGGCGCTGGTCAGGTCGACGAGCGGCTGGTAGTGGAGCTCGAGCTCGTCGCGCTCGAGCGCATGGCGCAGGTCGTGCTCGATCGAGGCCCGCTCGAGCAGCCGCTCGCGCAGACCCAGGTCGAACAGCTCGAGGCGCCCGCCGCCCATCTCCTTGGCGCGGTACATCGCAGAGTCGGCGTCGCGGACGAGGTCGCTCGCGGACTCCTCGCCGGTCTCGGCCACCGCCACGCCGACGCTGGCGCTGGTCACCACCTCGTGACCGGACACCTCGAACGGCTTGGACAGCGTCTCCACGATCCGCTGGCCGACCTCGGCCACCGCGCGCTCGCTGTCCATGCGCGTGGAGATGACGACGAACTCGTCACCGCCGACGCGCGCCACCAGGTCCTCCTCGCGCACGCAGGCGGTGAGGCGGCCGGCCACCTGGCGCAGCAGCGCGTCGCCCATCTCGTGGCCGAGCGTGTCGTTGACGAATTTGAAGCGGTCGAGGTCGAGCATGAGGATGCAGACGCGGGTGTGCATGCGCACGGCGTGCCGCAGCTCGCGCTCGAGCTGGCTCATGAGGAGGGCGCGGTTGGCGAGGCCGGTAAGCGGGTCGGCGAGCGCGCGCCGGCGCAGCTCGTCCTCGGCTGCGGAGCGGTCGACCGCTCCACCGATCACGTTGGCCAGCGCCTCCACGAAGCGCACGTCGGCGACGCCGAACGCGCGCGGGCCCTCGTGGGCGTGCACGAGCAGCACATGGCGAGCGCCGCCGCGCTCCGGCACAGGCACGCTGATCGAGCGGCGCATCTTGCTCTCGAGCGTGAATGTGGGCACCAGGAAGCGTTCCTCGGCGAGCAGGTCGTTGCAGACCACCGGCGCGTCCTCGGCGAGCGTGTAGCCGCTCTGCGACGCGCTGCCCTTGAGCACCTCGTACGGGCCGGGGATGTCGCCGGTCCCGGCCACGACGCGGAAGTCGCCGTCGGGCTTCATGCGGGTCACCGCGCAGCTGTCGGCGTCGAGGATGCGCTGGGCGATCTCGAGCGCCTCGTTCATCGTCGTCATCGCGTCGCTCCAGCGGAGCGCCCGCCGGCCGAGCTCGGCGATCGCGGCCTTCTGCAGTTCGGCGCGGCGCTGCTCGGTGACGTCCATGAGCTGGGAGAAGAAGTAGGGCTCGCCGCGGTCTGGCCGCACGAAGACCGTCTCCACCGTCGCGTCCACGATCGTCTGGTCGGGCCGCAGGTAGCGCTTGACGAAGGAGGTCTGCTCGCCGCCCTCGACGCCGTCCACCGCTTTCTGGCTCAGCGTCACGTCGTCCGGGTGCGTGAACTCGAGGATGCAATGGCCCTGCACGTCTTCGATCGGCCGGCCGAGCATCCGCGCGAGCGTGTCGTTCACGCGCGTGAGCTCGAGCTCCGGCGTGAGGATCGCCATGCCGATGGCCGCGTCCTCGAAGCCCTGGACGAAGCGAAGGCTCTCGCGCCGGTCGCGGATCTCGTCGAAGCGCATGGCGAGCGGTGCCACCGGGGCGGCGAGCAGGATGTATGCCACCGCCACCGCCAAGGCGAGGACCGGGCCGACGCGCGGCTGGAGCAGGTAGACGAGCAGCCCGGCGGTGGCGATCGTGGCGATGACCACGAAGGTTCCGACGAGCCTGATCATCCGCGCCGAAGGGGCGCCGACAGGCTTGCGGAGTCGAGTCTGGGACAAGCGAAGATCCATCCAGTCCAGGTGTTCGGCCGAAACCGCCGCGAATTCACGCCAATTGCGCACCCTTGTGCCAGCATCGATTGCGATGTGGCGTGCCCGTTCAGCCCTTGTTGCGCTGGTCGCGGCGGTGGCGGTCGGGGGCTGCTCGGCTGGCTCGGGGCCGGCGACCACCGACCTGGCGGCGGCGCCGCGGCTGCCGGCGACCGGGTTCACCGTCGGGATGAGCGCGGGCGCCGCCCCCGCGCGGGAGGCGCAGATTGGCTCGGATCTGCGGCCCGCCGTGGTCAGGGTCGAGTTCGACATCGGCACGCCGGTGTCCGAGATCGCCCCGACGATCGCCGCCCTGGCCGCCCACGGCGAGCGTGTGCAGCTGCTCGCCAGCTTCGTCGGAACGATGCCGGGCGACGGCGGCGCCGCCAAGCTGGCCGCCTGGGCTCACGCCTTCGGGCCCGGCGGCAGCTTCTGGCGCGGCCGCTCGGACGGCCGGCTGGCGGTGCGCAACATCGAGTTCGGCAACGAGACGAGCCTCGGCGACCAGTACGACGGCTGCGGTCCGGGCTGCCCGGACTGGGCCGCGCGCGCCACGCAGTACGCCGAGCGCTTCAAGGAGTCGCAGGAGGCGATCGACAGCCCCCAGGGCAATCCGCGCGTCGGCCTGCTGGCGATCGCCGACGACTCCGGCGACCCGGCCTGGGACGACGCCATGTACCGCGCGGTGCCCGATCTGAACAGCCGCGTGGCCGGCTGGATCGAGCATCCCTACGGCCCGGACTACAAGCACAGGATCCGCCGGCTGCTGGTGGGCGTGGGCGCCCACGGCGGCGAGGACCTGCCCATCTTCGTCACCGAGTTCGGCATCGCCACCGACAACGGCCGCTGCCTCGACGACAACTACGGCTGGCCCAAGTGCCTCACCTACCAGCAGGCAGCCGTTCTGCTGCGCGGCGCGATCGCCGACATGCGCTCGACGTTCGGGCGTCAGCTCGCCGAGGTGCTGATCTTCTCCCAGGTCGACGGCCGGCCGAGCGGCAGCACCAGCGACCGGGAGGCCTATTTCGGCGTCGTGCAGCAAGAGGGCCAGCCCAAGGGGGTGCTCACCGGCGCGGTTCAGGCGATCCTGAACACCTACCGCGGCTAGCGCCCGCGCCCGGCTGCGAGCATCTACGGGGTGGAGAGGTCAGCGCCCATGGTCGCCGTCCGCGACAGGCTGACGCGGCTCGTGTGGCTGTCGATCGCCGCCGCGGTCGCCACGATCACGCTGAAGACCGTGGCGTGGCGCATCACGGGCTCGGTCGGACTGCTGTCCGACGCGGCCGAGTCGGTGGTGAACCTCGTGGCCGCGTCGTTCGCGCTCGTCGTCGTGCGCTGGGCGGCGCGACCGCCGGACGAGGAGCACGCCTACGGGCACGAGAAGGCCGACTACCTGTCGGCGGGCGTCGAGGGCGCGCTGATCGTGGTCGCCGCCGGCGGCATCGCCGTGTCGGCGATCAACCGCCTCATCCACCCACATGGTCTGAGCCACGTCGGGGTGGGCCTGGCGGTGTCCGCCGTGGCGTCGGTGATCAACTTCGCCGTGGCGCGGGTCCTGATCCGCGAGGGCCGCCGTCACCGCTCGCTCGCGCTCGAGTCGGACGGCCGGCATCTGATGACCGACGTCTGGACCTCGGTGGGGGTCATCGTCGGCATCGCCGGCGTGGCGATCAGCGGCTGGGACCGGCTCGACCCGATCATCGCCCTGATCGTCGCGGGCAACGTCGTGGCCACCGGCGTGTCGCTGCTGCGCGGCTTCACCGGCGGGCTGATGGACCGGGCGCTGCCGGACGAGCAGCTCGCCGCTGTGAAGGAGGTGCTCGACCGCTTCTCGGGCGGCGAGGTGCGCTTCCACGCGCTGCGCACGCGGCGGGCGGGGCGGCGCGCGTTCGTCTCCGTGCACGTGCTCGTGCCGGGCGACTGGTCGGTGCAGCGCGGCCACGACTTCGCCGAGCAGGTCGAGGACGAGCTGAGGGGGTCGCTCCCCCTCGCCACGGTGTTCACCCACCTCGAGCCGGTCGAGGACCCGAGGTCGTTCGCGGACACGAAGCTCGACCGCGACGAGCTGCCGCTGAATTGACGCTCACCCCGCTGGTCTGCCTGCACGGCTTCATGGACACCGCGCGGACGTGGGAGCTCGTGCTGCCGCGGCTTCGCCGGAACCACGAGGTGCTGGCGCCGACGCTTGCGGGTCACGCCGGCGGGCCGCCGATCGAGCGGCCGCTGGGGGATCGCACGCTGGCCGATGCGGTCGAGCGCGCGATGGACGCCGCCGGATTCGACACGGCGCATCTCGTGGGCAACTCGCTCGGCGGCTGGGTCGCCCTCCAGCTCGCGGCGCGCGGGCGGGCGCGTAGCGTCGTGGCGCTCGCGCCCGCCGGCGGCTGCGCGCGCGACGACGGCTTGTACCGCGACCTGCTTCGCCTCCAACTGGCGATCCACGAGCAGGCCAAGGCGGCAGCGCCGCACGCCGCGGCGTTGCTCAGCACGCCGGAGGGCCGGCGCCGCGCGACCCGCTACATCACCGTGGAGTACGAGCACATCCCGGTGGAGCTGCTGGAGCACCAGCTCCTCGGCGTCGCCCGCTGCGAGGCCGCGGCAGAGCTCGCCGCCTACGCCGCCGACGCGAGCTGGGAGCTCGACGCGGCGGCGATCGACCGCCCCGTGCGCATCGTCTGGGGCACCGCCGACGAGCTGCTGCCCTGGCCCTCGGCCGCCTCCCGCTACCGCACGGAGTGGCTGCCGCACGCGGACTGGGTCGAGCTCGACGGCGTCGGCCACTGCCCGCAGCTCGACGTGCCGCTCGAGACTGCCGAGCTGATCCTGGGCTGAGGCGCCGCGGGCGTCTGCCACAATCCGCTTGCATGAGGACCGCTGGCGACGACGCCCTTCTCGCGCGGCTCACCGCGCCGCCGGATCTCCGTGAGGGGAACGAGGCGCTGGCCTACTGGCGCCGCCGGCGGCGCCGCCTGCCCTGGTACCGCGTGGCCGCGCGCCGGGAGGCGACTCGGATGACTGTCGCCTGGGAGAGGCGCGTCACGTCGGCGTTGATCCGCCAGCGCGGTCTGCCAGCCACGGCCCGCCTGCAAGCCGCCCACCTGCTCGCGGCCACCTGGCTCCGCCGTTACGTCGGGCGCCTGGTCCTCAAGTTCGCCGTGGTGAGCTTCGTGTTCGTCGCAGCGGTCGTCCTGATGCTGGACCTGCTGCGCCAGGCGCTCTGAACGTCACGGGCGGGCGGCCTTTCGACCGCCCGCCCGCTCAGGCGACTGAACCCCTGACGCGCTAGCGCGTCAGCGTTGTGCTCACCTTGGTGATCTGCGTGCTGCCGGCCAGGTCGGTGGCGCGTTCGGTGATCGTGAGCCTCGCCCTGCGCAGGTGACGCAGGGTCGACTTGCCCTTCTTCGTGAGCAGAATCGTCACGGTCTTGGTGCCGCTCGACCGGAAGGTCACGGTGCGGCTCGCGCCGAGCACCACCGTGTGCTTCGTCCTGATGGAGAGGCTGAGGCGAACCTTCGACGCCTCGTTCGCCGTGATCTTGACCTTCATCTTGCCGCTGCGCACCAGCGCGCCGAGGTGGAGCTTGGCGAGCTTCAGCTTCAACTGCGGAGCGGCGCTACCGGCCGCCCCGGTGTGCAGCGTCTGGTCCGCTCCCACGACCTGCCCGAAGTCGGTGTTCGCCACCGCTCGGTAGTGGATCGTCGTGTTCGCGGGGAGTCCGCTCAGCGCGGCCGAGAACGGCACTGCCGAGCCCGCCGGGCCGAGCTTCTGCGCGGCGGTCGACTGACCGTAGGCGGTGCTGGTGCCGAACTGGAACTGCGCGGTCACGGGTCCGCCCTGCGGGTTCACGGTGCCGCTCACAGTGGCGCCGGAGCCCGTCACGCTTGACGAGCCGCCGGTGACCGGCGCGTCCGTCTGGTAGGCGTTGGCGAACAGCTTCGCGTGCGCCGCGTCGCCGTCGCTGAACAGGAAGAACGGCGTGCCGATCGCACCGCCCTGACAAACCATGCCGTCCTGGTTGAACGGGTTGGCGGTGCAGGAGGACGAGATCGGGGCCCGCACCTCGGCGGACACGTTCGAGCCCACGGGGCCGTTGTCCTTGACGAACTGGTCCGGGGTGACGAAGTGGCCGTAGACCGCCTTGCCGTCGCGGTGCCAGCTCACGTAGGGCGTGTTGCCGGAGAACGTGATGTCGGGACGCTCGCCGCTGCCGATCGGCTGGCCGCCGTTCGCCAGCTTGAACTGGCCGTTCACGAGGCGGGACGCGAACACCTTGTTGTCGTTCGAGTTCGCCACGCCCTCGTCCCAGACGACCCACGGTGAAGTGGCCGCGCCGGGGGTCATCGTCCCCGACGCCACGCGCGGGTCCTCGGCGTCGGCCTTCGGGTCCTTGTTGAGGGTGCAGGACTGCTCGTGCGCCAGGTCGGTCATGCACGCGCCGGCGTGTGCGCCGCTCGTGTCGAGCAAGCCGCTGCCGCCGTTGCCGCCGACCGCGTCCCACTCGATGCCGCCGTCAGCCGTCCCGCTGTGAGCCGGGTTCGCCGGGTTGGTCGGATCGACGCCCTTGGCCGCGAACACCTGCTCGTTGTCGTTGCCGAGCGCACCCTTGTCGGTCTCGTACCAGACGACCCACGGCACCTTGTCCTGAGTGCCGGTGAAGGCGATGTCGGGCTCGATGCCGTTACGGGTGGTGTCGACGTTGAGGCTCGGGTCGGCGTTCCCGTTCACGCGCTCGACGCCGGTCTGCTGGAAGCAGAAGCCGCCGATCGGGGCACCGCCTGCCGGCTTGGTGCCCGTCGGGCAGACGGTGGTGCCCGGGCCGATCGGCTTCGTGACGAAGATCTGATCGGTTGCGGAGTCCTGCTCCTGCCAGGTGATCCACGGGCCCGGCTTGGTCGGATCGGCCACGGAGCCGCCGGCCACCGACGGGTTCTCCGCGTCCTTGTTCGTGTGGATGTTCAGCGACGGGACCTGCGGGCCGCTGCCGCCGGTGCCGCGGCCCTGGCCGGCGAAGACCCACTTGTCCTGAGCGACGTCGAAACGGCTGGCGAAGATGTTCTTCGCGCCGAAGCCGGCGCCGCTCGTGTCCTCGTACCAGGTCGCCCAGGGCACGGTGCGGCCCGCCCCGGCGAAGTCGATCGCCGGAGCCTCGCCGTCCTGGCCCTGGTCGAAGTTGAGCGACCCCAGGAAGGTAGGGGAGCCGCTCGAGCGACCGCCCACGGTCCCGTGGCCGCGCGTGGTCCACTTTCCATTGGCGAACGAGCGCGAGAAGATCTGGTCCTTCCCGCTCGTCGTCTGGCGGAACACGGCCCACGGCACGTTCTTGCCGCCGGCCGCCAGCGCCCCGCCGACGACGTCGGCGTTGGCCGGGTCGTCGAGGTTGACCGGCTTGGCGGGATCGATGCCGGCCGCCGCGTCGTTGTTCACCTGGTCGCCGGGCGGAAGCTGCTGGAACGCGGCGACCGCAGTGCCGCTGATGAGGAGGGAGGCGACGGCGCCGGTGAGTGCGATCCGTCTGCTGCGTGGCATCTGTGCTGGCTCCTTTGGGTTGGTGTGCGAGTCCCTGTCGGGAGCAAGGACGCCAACCGCGCGGATCTATTCCTGCGGCACTGCGGGCTGCGGGTTCATCGCCGCCATCACCCTCTGCCGAGCGCGGAACAGCCGGCTCATCACCGTCCCCTCCGGGATGCCGAGTGCCTTCCCGGCTTCCTTGTAAGAGAGTCCGGCGAGATCCACGGCTGCGAGCACGTCGCGGTACTCGGCCGCCAGCCCCGCCACGACCGCGAGCAGGTCGCGGCTCTCGACGTGCAGGTCGCCGGCGTCGGAGCGCGGGTCGGGACGGTCCTCGACCAGCTCCACCGTGCGCGGGCGGCGGCTCGTCCTGCGCAGTCCGCTCACGAAGGTGTTATGCAGGACGCGCAGGAGGTAGCCGAGGTCGTCGTCGCGGCGCAGGAAGCGCGGCTTGGCGAGCACGCGCGCGTAGGTGTCCTGCACGAGGTCCTCAGCCTCCTCCCGCGAGCCGCACAGGCCCCAGGCTGCGCGGTAGAGGCGGTCGAGGTGGTCCCCGAGGGATTCCGGGTCGAGGTGCCGCCCCCGCTCAGAACGGGACGACACCCTGGCCCTTCCAGCCCGCGAGCATCAGCATCGTGGGCCGCGGAACGCCGGCTCCGGACAGGATGCAGGTGTGGCCGCCGCGCGTCCAGACCACCGCCGGCCGGCCGGCGATGTCGCCGTAGGCCAGCAGCCCTGTGCCCTCGCGTACGGCCGGCGCCCCGCCCGCGGGTGGCTTCAGCCGGTTGCCGCTGACGATCGTGTAGGCGAGCCGCTTGCCGCCCTTCTCGTAGAAGACAGTCACCGCCTGGCGTCCGCCGACCTTGTCGACCCGCTTGCCGACCGGCTTCCAGCCGAACTTCCCGGCCCAGTTCGGGAACGGCACTCCGGACACGTCGGCGTCGAGCAGCTTGGGCTGGGCCGCCTGGGCCGTCGGCGCCGGCTGCGACGGCGGCCGCTGCCCCAGTTGCGCGGCGGAGGCGACGGACGGCGCGCTCGTCCCGCTCACCACGAACACGACCACGGCGACCAGCGCCGCCACCGCGGCACCGCCGGCGAGGCCCCGGGGCCAGCCGAGCGCGGGTAGCCGGAAGCCGCGTTTCGGCTTCGGCGTCACTCGAGCGCCGCGCCTCGCAAGGTCCTCGCGCAGAGCCGCCGGCACGGGCAGCTTCGTGGCGCGGAAGAGATCGACCGCCTTCTGCTGCTCGGCGAGCAGCGCCTGCAGCTCGGGCGACGCTGCCACCTCGTCCTCGAGCTCCGCCCGCCGGCCTTCGCCGAGACTCCCGTCGGCCAGGGCGGCCAGCTCGGCGTGCTGCTCGAGCTCGTCGCGGGGGCTCATCGAACGCAGTCTAGGACCGAAGTGGCGCCAAGCGCGATCCGTGGAGACCGCCGTACCCGTGCGGCTTGCTACCGATGGCGCACAACGTTCGCCGGTCGAAGATCCTGTACGTGGACGCCGCACCGCTCTATTCGAGTTGGTCCAAAACGCCAACCCGGTGCATGCTTGTATTGATGCTCACCCGCGAGGGAGCGACTTCGTGATCGGCCGTATCGAATCCCTGTTTCAGGCGACGCACGAGGCGCTGCGGCTGATCGTCGACCGGGCGGTCGACATCAACCCGTGGTGGGTGCTGGCCGGAGTCGTCCTCTACGAGGCGTCGCAGCTGATTCGGACGCGCGGCTGGTTCAACATCCTGCGCGCCGCCTATCCGGACGCGAGCGAGCTTCGTGCACGCGACGTGGCGGGCGCGTACTTCGCCGGCGTGGGGCTGAACTGCGTGCTGCCCGCCCGCGGTGGCGACTTCCTCAAGCTCTTCATGGTCAAGCGGCGCATGCCCGGGTCGCGCTACTCGACGCTGGCGGCGACCTTCGTCCCCGAGACCCTGTTCGAGACGCTGGTCGGTGCTCTGCTAGTGGTCTGGGCGCTGACCCGTGGCTTCCTGCCGGTCCCGGTGGCGCCGAACGAGCTGCCGGAGGTCGACATCTCCTTCGTGCTCGTGCACCCGATCCTCTCCACGCTCGGCTTCGCCGCCGCTGCCCTGCTGCTGTTCCTGCTGCTCCGTGCCTGCCGCCCGCGCGCTCGGGGCCTCGCTGTGCGGCTGCGCCAGGGAGTCGCGATCCTGCACCGGCCGCGCGACTTCCTGCTCGGGGTGGTCACCTGGCAGGCGCTCTCGCGCCTCGTCCGGCTCGCCGGGCTCGCGTGCTTCATGGCGGCGGTGGGCCTGCCGCTCACCGTTGGCACGGCGGTGCTGGTGATGGCCGCCGAGGGCGCCGGGCGGATCGTGCCGCTGGCGCCCGTCAGCGCCGGCCTGCGCGTGGCGATGCTCGCCTACGGCTTCGCCGCGGTCACCGACAGCCCGGTGGACGTCGGAGCGATCACCACCTTCTGGTTCGCGGTCGGCGCGGCCCATCTCGCCGTCACCCTCACGATCGCCACCGGAGTGCTCGGCGCGACGTTCGGAACGCTCCGCCCGCGCGTCGCCATCGCGCGCGCCCGGGCGGCGGTGTTAGCGGCCACCCCCGCGGCCGAGGGCGTGGACGCGGCCTGAGGCGTCGCAGGGCGCGCGCGCGACAGAGCGGACGAGGGGGAGGTTCGATCTCGATCATCCTCTCTTGGCCGCCATGTCGCCGCACTCGATGTGGCGGCTGCGCCGCGTCTCCTCCGGTCTCACGCGACCACCCGGAGCGCGGGGCGGCCAGGGTCGCCGATCGCGGCCGCGACCTCGATGAACTGGTTCAGAGCGGGCGCCGGCGTCTCGCGGTCACGCCAAAGTAGGGCGAACTCGACCTCGCCTGCCGTCTCGAGCACGCGAGTGATCATTCCCTCGCCTGTGACAGGGGACGTCGTGAGCGCGATCGCGTCGGTTGATGCAACGGCGGCGAAGAGGGCGGGACCCGACCCGCCGCGTCGCAGCTCCGGCGTGAGGCCGAGCTCGGCGAGGGTCTCCTCCACCGCGCGGTCATAGGCCGCTCCGTCGCGGTGCCCGCTCACCACCACGGGCTCGCCCTGAAGCTCGTCGGCACAGACTGCCCCGGCCTGAGCCCCCAGGCGATGTGCTGCAGCGGCGAGCACCACCCAGGGCTCCCTGCTCAGCCGTACGCGCGCCAGCTCGTCCGAGCCGAACATCGATGGCGCGAGCACGGCGTCGAGCCGCCCGTCGCGGAGGTCGCGCAGCAGGGTTCCGCCGTAGGACTGGAAGACGGTGAGCTCGATCCCGGGGCGCTCCCGGCCGAACGCGCCGAGCAGCTCGGGCACCGCACGTGCGCAGGCCTCCACGGCGATGCCGAGCCGTATGGTGCCCACCAGCCCCGCCTCGAGGTCCGCCCCGATGGAGCGGGCGGCCTCCGCGGCTGCCAGCGTCGTGCGAGCGCGCTCGAGGAATAGCTTGCCGGCCTCGGTCAGGTCGACTCCACGCGTGTGGCGGTCGAAGAGCTTGACGCCGAGCTCGGCTTCCAGCCGCCGAATCTGGGTTGACAGGCCGGGCTGGGCGATCCACAGGCGCTCGGCCGCTCGCGTGAAGCAGCGCTCTTCGGCGATCGTGACGAAGTAGCGCAGGTGACGCAGCTCCATGAGCGATCAGGATCGCTCGCAGGGCCGTGCATCGCGCCCGTGGAATGCCTGGTCTACTCCCTGGTGCAGGCCGGCCTGCACCGGTCCGACGGGCGGAGGCCCCGGGGCAGGACCTCCGCGCGCTCTACGTGGACGGTCAGCTGGAGCCGGCGCCGACGGGATGCCGATGGAGCTTGGCCTTCAGCTCCTCGATCTTCGCGTGGATCTTCTCCTTGGCCTGGGCACGGCGCTGCTCGTGAAGGTGCTTGCGCGCGGCCTTCGCCGCCGCCCGCTGGGCGTCCTCCGCTGCCGCTATCTCGGCTTCGACATCGTCCATCTCGCGACGGAGGACGTGGCCGCCGAGGTTCCCCATGGCAGTGTCGACTACCTCGGGGCTCTGCTCCGTTACCTGCGCCAGCAGGGTGGTCCGCCCCACCTGCGCCGAGCGCGACAGCTCGCCGAGAGCAGACTCGGTGTCATCGTCGTCGGCCAGGTCGAACAGGGACCCGATCAGGAGGCCGGTGGCGCCGCCGAGCAGCACACCGAAGGGACCGCCGAGGATGCCGATCAGCAACCCGATCAGACCACCCGTCGCGGTCCCCTCGAGGGCGTCGTCCGGGCCTAGACGCGCATCGCCGCCGGAAGATCTGACCACCCTGGCGCCGGGCCCGGAGCGGCTCCGGATCGGGTGGCCTCCAGGTCGTCGCCGCCACCGCGGCCAGCAGTCCCGCGATCACTAGGAGCAGAAGCACGACGAACGGCACGGGATGGATGAGCGACCAGTTGAGCGTCGTCGCACCGCGGCTGACGGCGCCGCAGAAGAAGTTGCCGACGCTCAGCCCGAAGGCCCTTCCGCCCGGCACCTCGAAGCTCGTCGTGCGCAGGCCGTCCGCCCACTCGATCGGCGCGAGCCACTGCTGCTTGATCCCCGGGCCCGTCGGGCCGTTGTTGATGCCCTTCTCCCTCTGACCCCAGCGGCCTTCAAAGGCAAGCCAGGCGTAGGGCTCGGACGCCGATGACGGGATGTCCGGCAGCAGCACCGTCTGGAGCGGCACCCGCTGCGTGGCCTTGCGCGTGTCGTCGCAGCCGAAGCCTTCCCGTGCTCCGCGGCCGAGGTAGAGCGCGCTGTTGAAGTAGTTCGCGTGCGAGCCGGTGGCGTCATAGATCACCGGGTGCGTGCCCTGCTTCTGCAGCTTCGTGTCCGTCCACGGGGACCGCTCCCCGCCCGCGTGCTGGGACAGGTCGACCTCGTACGGTCCCCGCCGGAGCGCCTCCGCGGCGTCGTGCCCGCGAAGTCCACCTGGGCCATCTCCCAGTCGCTCTCGTGCTTGTCCGTGAAGTCGTTGAACGTGTAGTAGAACCAGTACTGGGCCGCCAGCTTGCCGGGGTGCCCCGGGTCGGTGGCGATGTGGGCGTAGACGATCGGCTTGCGGCCGTCGTTCCAGCTCCGGAACTGCCGCTCATAACCACAGCCGGGATTGAGCGGGTTGCCCGGGAGATCGAGGTAGTAGCCCTCCGCGAGGGCCCACAGGTCGCGCGAGGTCGGTGCGCGCCTCACGACCTTCCCGTGTGGATCGCGCAGGACCACGTCCTGCCTCCCCAGGACGAGGTCGACCCTCGTGGGCCGATACGCCTCGCCGGACCCGCACGGCTTCGGCTGCGGCTCGAGCGAGAGCACCGGCGAATAGGTCGCGGCGAGCTGCTGGGCTGCCGAGTCGGCTCCCCGAGCCCAGGCGGGCGCGGCCAAGAGGAGGATGGCCGCGAGCGAGGCGCCGATCAAACGATGGCGCGGCATGACCAAGACGGAAAGCACGATCCGAGATCTTCGATCACAACCGCAGGTGGGGCCTCGCGAAGACGCGGCAGCTATGCCCGGGCGCGTGCGGCCCGCCAGACGGACCCGGCGAGTACGACGGCCACCGCTACTGGCAGGATCCACCAGGCGGAAGCACCGGCGCCGGCGACCAGCGCCGTGATGCCCAAGGCGACGACCACACCCGCGGCGATCCGCCAGTCGTCGCCGATAACGAAATCCCACAAGAATCGTAGGAACGACTCGACCCTTTTCATGCCTCGGCCGCCTGAGTGCCGGAGGGCGTGGCGACGGTAGGCCGCCGTCGCAGCAGCGCGACCAGCGCGATCGATGAGAGCAGGAACGCCGGGATGAGGACCAGCAACGCGGCGTCGTCGCCGGGCCAGTGCGCGCCGGCCCCTTCGGCTCCCCAGAAGGTCCCAAACGACGTCAGCATCACGCCCACGGCGAATTTCAGCGTGTTCTCGGGCACGCGCGCGAGCGGGGCATGGACGGCCAGCCCGGCGACCACCACGATCAGCACGGCCACGGCCGCGGCCGCCGCGGCCAGCCCCACGTTGTGTTGGTTGGCGCCGAAGGTCAGCACGATGAACACGACCTCGAGGCCCTCGAGCAGCACGCCCTTGAACGCGATCGTGAACGAGTAGGCGTCCAAGTGGCCCTTCCCGACCTCGCCCGCGCTGCGCGCCTCGGCGAGTTCGCGCGTGTAAGCCTCGTCCTCGTCGTGCAGCGCCTTCAGGCCGGACGCCCGCAGGATCGCCTTGCGCAGCCACTGCAGCCCGAAGATCAACAGCAGCGCCCCGACGACCACACGCAACACATCGATCGGAAGCGCCACCAGCGCCGGGCCGAGCGCGGCGGTCAGAGCCGCCAGGACGACCGCCGCGGTCCCCACTCCGATCAGAGTCGATCTCCAGCTGCGCGTCGTTCCGACCGCGAGCACGATCGTCAGCGCCTCGACAGCCTCCACGGCGCAGGCAAGGAAAACGGAGATTGCAAGGCCCCACTCGGTACCCGTCATCGTGCCGATGCTACGTCGCCGGGCCGGGGCGCCCTATCTCCGAGCGTTACCACAACCGCCACCAGACGTTACGGCGTACGAACCATCAGGCCCGGGAGTTGGCCTTTCTCAGTGCGCCCAGGGTTGAGGGCCTTGTGGGGGGATTCCCTCGTGGGAGTTCGAGTCTCCCTCGGGGTAACAAATGCTGTTCGTCCGATACGTACAGCCGACTGGCTCTAGAAAGCCAAATCTGGACACGCTGCACACCCCGCACACCCCCCTCGACGAGCGACCTTGCGAGCCTCGGCTGCGGTACAGCCAGGGGCGCCAGCCGACTCCGTGCGCAGCTGTCGCCGCCGATGGTTGTGGTCCAGGCGGTCGGGGGTTCGAGTCGCCTCGCTCACCCTCAAGAAAAGCCCCGGAAAAGCGGGGCTCTCCGTATGAGGGCGTCATCCTGGCCCTCGCGCCGTGGGCCCCCACATACAGCGGCGAGGAACCGTCGGTGATTAGCCGTTCCGCGAACGCGATCCTGCGTGGCCAGGCAGGTTCGCGCAGCAGTTGGGCGGCAGCTGACAGCTCGGGCGCCGCGGGCCTCACGGTTCGAACGTCGAGGACCGTCCCTACGCCGCGTACCGGGACGCGAGGTCGGTGCGCCGCTTCATCGCCGGACAAGACGCCCGGTCCAATGCCCATCGCTCGCTCACGCCTCATCTTCCGCCTCGGCCTCTCGCTCGATCGCCTCGATGCCCCTGGGCCGGCCCGCGCGCACCCACCGCCAGTGCAGAACCGCGGCGACCAACACGGTGCCACCTATCGCCAGCAGCGGGTAGCCGCGGGCGAGGTTCACCACCAGCGTGAATGCGACGACCGCAGCGCCGACGAGGTTCGTGATCGTGAGTAGCCGCGCGCCGCGCCGGGCCGAGAAGCGCGCCATCGCCAGCAAACCGGCGAGGAAGCTGACGAAGACCGCAACCGCGTAAACGAGGACGAGCTCTTGCTCCTGGCCGCTGGCTACGAGCAGGATCGCGGCGGAGATGAGGGCGTAGACGACGACCGCCGCCACGGGGGTGTGGTGGCGATTCGTGCGGCCGAGCCTTTGCGGCAAGAGCCCCGCCCCGCCCGTCGGGCCGGGACGGGCGAGCGCCTTCAGCAAGCCAGGTCCCGCTTGGAAAGAGGAGCTGGCGGCGGCGAGCAGCAGGACACTGCTCGCGAGCTGGAAGAAGCCGTAGAGCGCTCCCTTGCCGACCGCGGCGTGGGCGAGGTCCGCGATCTCCGTGCTGTCGTGCTTCGGGATGCCGACGTGGAGGTGAACCGCGAGCGCCGTCAACCCCAGGGTCAAGATGCCGACGATGACGATCGTGAGCCCCAGCGTTCCCCGCCCGAAGCGACGACGTCCGTCGTTGTCGAGTTGGCCGAGCTGCGCGATCGACGTGGCGGGCGCCTCGGTGCCGGTGGCGAGCGCCATCGCGACCGGGAAGGCGAGGATCACCGCCACGAGCGCCGGACTGGCTGAGCCCGTGATCGGCGCGCTGCCGTGGCTCGAGTGCGGTGCGGTCCAACCAAGCGCCAACACCGCTCCCGCCGCGATGATGAACAGCCAGGTCATCAGCGCGAAGACCATCCGGCCGCCGTGCCCGAACCAAGTGAGCCCAGCCACCAGCACGATGAGGCCCAGCGCGAGCGGGATGCGGACCGGTGCAAGCCCGGGGAAGTAAGCGATCAGCGCACTACCAGCCGCGGCGATCGAGATAGCGATCGTGAGCGCGAAATCCACGACCAACGCTCCGATCGGCAGGAACGACCACTCCTCGCCGAACGCCCGGCCGGCCGCTTCGGGCGACCCCCCGCCCTCCGGGAAGGCACGCACGAGCTGCCAGTAGTTGAGCGTGACGAGCGCGATGATCGCGATCACCACCGCCATCGTCGGCAGCAGCAGCGAGAGGTGGCCGTTCAGAGCGCGGAGAGCGGCCTCGATCGCGTAGGCGACAGAGGACACCGGATCGGCCATGACGGCGAAGGCGAACGCGAAGAACAGAAACGCCCTGCCGCGGCGGCCGAGCGTTCTGGGGCCGCTGGCCGCAACTTCGAGCTGTGCCAAGGAGCGCCTCCGGGGTCGACAGCGGGACCGCCGACCAGACTTCCCGGCACACCTACGCGGCAGAGTACCCACGCGACCCGCCGCCGCAGCCGATCTTTACGCAATCTCTACGACCAGCGGCCCAGTCTTAGCGCCCGCTTGATGCGCGAGCGACGAGGATTGCAGCGTCACGTTCAGCCTTGCTCGAGAACCTCGGCTGTCGCTCATCCGGCTTGCGATTCGCACGCGCGTAGCGAGACGGCGGATCGATCGTGCATTGGCTTCAGGTGCCGACCCGACCGCGACACCTGAGCTGCGCAAGCGTGCGGATCAGCTCTCGCGGCCAGCCACTCGTCGCGCGATCGCCTGCTCGTTGCTGAACCTCATTGAAGCAGCCGAAGAACCCTCTTCCTGGTGGGAATGCAGAGGGGTTGCTGCCCCGCTGCGCAGCGCTGCCGTCCTTCGAGCGCGCGCAGGGCTCGTTGCGCTCGCCGAGCAGCTCGCGAGCGGCGAACCAATGCCCGTACAGGGGATCGCGCGCGCCGCCAGGCTCGCATGGGACACGGAAAGCCCGGTGTACGCCCGGTCCAACCAAGAACTGACCGAGTGGGTGCAGCAGGTCTCCGCGCACCAGTCGGCACAACGAAGTCGGTCCACCGCCTAGCCGCCGGCACATCGCCCAGCTTCGGCAGCAGAGCTTGATCAGGATCGTGTTGGCGCTGCCACCGATTAGTTCTGGCCGCCGCTTCACCTCCGCGAAGACCCGCGAGGTCAGCGCCTCGGCCTGAGCATGGTCCACATGGCCCACGAATTCCGCACCACTCCGGATCAGGCCAGCGCGTCCAGCGCGGTGACCTGGCCGAGCGCGTCGCGGAGCCCGGCCGTGCTCTTGCGGCCCAGCGCCTCGGCTGCCATCGCATCGAGTTCGCGCAACGCCGCCGCTGCGACGGGTTGAAACGCGCGCGCGCGTTCGGTCAGGAAGATCAGGGTGGCTCGCCCGTCGTCTGGGTCCGGCCGCCTCTCGACCAGGCCATCGCGTTCGAGCAGGCGGGTCATCGTGGTCATCGTCTGCTTGCTCAGCCGGGCGCGCCGTCCGAGCTCGCCCTGGCGCACGCCGTCTTCCTCGAACAGCGGCACGAGGATCGAGCCGTAGGCCGGCCGCACCTCGGGGAAGCCGCCGCGGACGAAGCGCTCATAGAGCAACTCGTTCCAGCGCTGGCTCGCCTTCGCGAGCAAGAAGCCGAGATCGCCGCGGCTGAGCCCGGGCGGCGACCCCTCGGTCATCCGAACTCGCGAAGGATGTTCTCGAACTCCCGCTTGAGCGATTCGTACTGGGCGTTGAAGAGCTCGTCCGGCACGTCGGGTCCCTGGAACATCGTGAAGGTGTACGCGCTGCGGTTGTCGCCGAGCGCGACGACCCGAGTCGGGAAGAGCGCGAGCCGATCCTCGTCAGGACCCGCGTACATGTCGATCACGCCGCTGTCCCGGTCGGCGTGGATGTCGAAGAAGAACTCGCCTAGGCCGTTGACGACCTTGGGCTTGCCACCCTCGTAGCGAAGCTCGCGCGCGAACTCGGTAGCCCAGTTGGGCAAGTTCTCGACCTCCGACAGATAGTCGAAGACGGCGTCGCTCGGCGCGTTGACTACGGCGGTGACGGTGCGGCTTTGCATCTCGAACCTCACTTAGTCTGCTATCGGACTAAATCGTACGATATCAGACTAAATGTACGGTCAGTCGGCCGGCAGGCTGAAGCGCACGCGTGTCCCCACGGGCGCCTCCGCGAGCCAGATGCGGCCACCGTGCGCCTCGACGATCGCGCGCGCGATCGCAAGTCCTAGTCCGGCGCTGCCGTTGCTGCGCGCCTCCCGCCCGCGGCCCTGCACGAAGGCGTCGAACACGGCCTCGCGCTCGTCTGCGTCGATGCCCTGACCGGTGTCCGCCACCTCGATCTCGACCTGGGCGTCGCCGGGCGCTGCCAGCACGGTCACGCTGCCGTCCGGCGGCGTGTGCCGGATCGCGTTCTGAAGCAGGTTGAACAGCACGCGCTGGATCTGCTCCGGGTTGGCGCGGGCGTACGCCGGCGTGCCGTCCAGCTCGATCCGTACGGACACATCGCCGGCCTCCGCCTCGTGGCGCATCGCGTCCACCGTCTCCTCGAGCAGATCGCCGATCGCCACCTGCTCCATGCTGAAGCGCACGTCGCCGGCCTCGAGCCGCGACAGCTCGAACAGATCGTCGATCAGCGCGCCGAGCGCGCGCACGTGGGTGGCGAGGCGCGAGACGTACTCGCGCAGCGTGCGCTCGTCGACGATGTCGTCCTCGATCGCCTCGGCCAGCACGCGAATCGACGCGAGCGGCGTGCGCAGGTCGTGGGAGACGGCGGCGAGCAGGTCGCGCCGCGCGCCCTCGGCCGCCCAGTGCATGCTCTCCTCCTCGCCCAGCCGGGCGGCCAGCTGCTCGACGTCGCGCCCGAGCTGCGCCAGCTCGTCCTCGCCGCCGGTGGCGATCTGCAGATCGCGCGAGCCCTCGCCCACCGCCGCCACTCCGCCGCGCACGGCGTTCAGGTCCGACATCAGGCGGCCGCCCAGCATGCGCGCCGCCCACAGGCCCAGCAGACAGCTGTAAAGCACGGCCAGCACCGTGAACAGCACGTCCATGTGCGAGACGAGCATCAGCCAGGCGAACAGCGCCACCGCCACGAGCAGCTGCCCGACGATGAGCGCGGACGAGAGCAGCACTTGGCGCGACACGCCGCCGAGCCGCTCCCGCCGACGGGCGAGAGCGTGTGTCGCCAGCACGGTGGCCGCGCCGAGCGGCAGCAGGATCTCGAGCGTCTCCCGCGCGGCGGAGCCGCCGTAGACGGCCCCGGCCACAGCAGCCCCGATCGCCGCCGCGGCGGCCATGAGGGCGAGCCCGCGCGCGATCACGGGCGGAACCTGTAGCCCACGCCCCAGACCGTCTCGATGTAGCGCGGGCGCGCGGGGTCTGGCTCGATCTTCGAGCGCAGGCGGCGGATGTGCACCGTCACGGTCGAGGTGTCCGTGTAGAAGGAGTACTGCCAGACCTGGTCCATCAGCTGCTGGCGCGTGAACGCTTGGCCTGGGTGGCGGCCGAGGAACAGGAGGAGGTCGAACTCGCGCTGGGTGAGCTGCGCCTCCTCGCCGTCGACCAAGACTCGGCGCGCGGTGGGATCGATCGTCAGCCCGTCGAAGTGGAGCGGCGGCTGCTGCTCGGGCGCGGTGTCCACGCGGCGCAGCACCGCGTCGACGCGCGCGACCAGCTCTGCCGGCGAGAACGGCTTCACCACATAGTCGTCCGCGCCGAGGCGCAGGCCCACGATGCGGTCGGTCTCCTCGCCCTTGGCGGTGAGCAGGATGATCGCGGTGTGATCGCGGTCGCGGTCGCGGATCCGCCGCATCACCTCAAGCCCTTCGATGCCCGGCAGCATCAGGTCGAGTACGACGAGATCGGGCGACTCCGCCTCGACCTTCGCAAGCGCCGATGGCCCGTCGACGGCGATGCGCGTGTCGTAGCCGGCCCGCTGCAGGTAGCGCGACACCACCTCGCCGATGGTCGGCTCGTCGTCGACCACGAGGATTGAGCCGCGGGCGTGGCGCTCGTGGGTCATCGAATCGATTCTCGCAGCGGCTCTGCGGCCCGGCCACGGTCCGGCGCGGAGTTCATCGTTCGTTCACAGCGCCGCCGCGCGCAGCGGCGCCGTGGCGAAATCGGCCATGCCCGCCTCGAACGGCACCTCTGCTCGGTAGCCGATCGTCTCCGCCGCGAGCCTCGCGGAGGCGAACACGTGGCGGACGTCCCCGGCGCGCCAGTCGCCCGTGACGACCGGTCTCGGCGCGCCGTAGCCCGAGGCCTGCGCGAGCGCCTCGGCCATCTCGCAAACGCTGCGGGGGTCGCCGCTGGCGACGTTGAGCGCACCGCGGTAGGGCTCGTCGCCCGCGAGCGCGAGCAGGTTCGCCCGGGCGACGTCGCTCACGTGCACGAAGTCGCGCAGCTGGCGGCCGTCCTCGAACACGAGCGGCGACTCGCCACGCGCCAGCGCGCTCATGAAGATCGCGGCCACACCGGAGTAGGGGGTGTCGCGCGGCATGCGCGGCCCGTAGACGTTGTGGTAGCGCAGCGCGGTGACGGGCACCCCCGTCTCGCGCGAGAAGGCGAAGCAGAGCTGCTCCTGGTGCACTTTGGTCGCGGCGTAGACGCTGGCGGGCCGCAGCGGCGCGTCCTCGGTGATGGGAAGCGGCAGCAGCGGCTCGCGGCAGTGCGGGCAGAGAGGATCGAAGCGCCCGGCAGCTAGGTCGGCGGCGCTGCGCGCGGGCGCCGGCAGCTCGCCGTGGCTCGTGCACGCGTAGCGACCCTCGCCGTAGACCACCATGCTGCTCGCGAGCACGACCCGCCCGCCGAAGCGCCGCTCAGCCAGCGCGCGCAGCAGCTCCGCGGTGCCCAAAGCGTTGTGCTCCACGAAGTCGGCGATGTCCGACATGTCCACGCCGAGTCCGACCATCGCCGCCTGATGGCAGACGGCCTCAACTCCGGCGAGGCAGCGGTCCAGCACCTCACGGTCGCGGACGTCGCCGATCACCACCTCGGCACTGTCCGGCAGGTAGTCCGGCGCCGTGGCGTGGGCCAGTGGATGCAGCGCGTCGAGGAGCCGCACCTCGTCGCCCTCCTGCAGCAGCGCGTCAACTATGTGCGAGCCGATGAAGCCGGCTCCTCCGGTCACGAGGATCACGGTCGGCCACGCTACGTGGTTTCTCATTGCGTAATGGGAAATTCGCTCGGACAGCCATACCCTCGCCGCCATGCCAGAGGTGGTCCTGCCGGTGCTCGACGAGGTGGAGGCGCTCCCATGGGTGCTGTCCCGGATGCCCGCCGGGTTCGAGCCGATCGTGGTGGACAACGGCTCGAGCGATGGCTCCGCCCAGCTTGCCGCGGCGCTCGGCGCACGCGTGGTTGACGAGCCGCTGCGGGGCTTCGGCGCCGCGTGCTGGGCGGGGCTGCAGGCGGCGCGGTCGGAGGTCGTCTGCTTCATGGATTGCGACGGCTCGCTCGACCCGCGCGAGCTGCCCCTGCTCGCCGGTCCGGTGGCCGGTTGCGTGGCGGACCTCGCCCTCGGCGCCCGGGTCCCGGAGCGCGGGGCTTGGCCCTGGCACGCCAGGCTGGGCAACCGCGCGCTCGCGGCTGAGCTCCGGCGACGCACCGGCGCCGAGCTGAGCGACATCGGGCCGATGCGGGCGGCGAGACGAACCGCGTTGCTCGAGCTCGGCGTGCGCGACCGGCGCTTCGGCTGGCCCCTCGAGATGGTGCTGCGCGCCGCGCGCTCGGACTGGCGGCTGATCGAGCTGCCCGTGACCTACCGGCCGCGGGCCGGCGGCCGCTCCAAGGTCACCGGCAGCGCGCTCGGCACGCTGCGGGCGCTGCGCGACATGGCGGAGGTGCTCGCTTGACGCCGGCGCTGATCGTGCTGGCGAAGGCGCCGGAGCCGGGACGCTCGAAGACACGGCTCTCGCCGCCGCTGTCGCTGGAGGGGGCCGCGCGCCTCGCCGAGGCGTCGCTCGCCGACACGCTCGCCTGCGTCGCGTCCGCCGCTCCCGGCCGGCGCGTGCTGGCGCTCGACGGCGAGCCGGGCCACTGGCTGCTGCGCGGCTTCGAGCTGCTGCCGCAGCGTGGCGACGGCCTCGACGAGCGGCTCGCGTCTGCCTTCGAGGACGTCGGCGGCCCCGCGCTGCTCGTGGGGATGGACACGCCGCAGCTGCGCCCGGCGTTGCTGCGCCGGGCGCTCGCGCGGCTCGGCGAGAGCGACGCGGTTCTCGGCCCGGCGCTTGACGGCGGTTACTGGGCGGTCGGGCTCCGGAAGCCTCAGCGCGAGCTGTTCAGCGGCGTGCCGATGAGCACCTCGCACACGTTCGCCGATCAGCTGGAGCGGCTCCGAGGCCACGGCCTGTCGGTCGGGCTGCTGCCGCCGCTGCGCGACGTAGACCTCATCGATGACGCGCGCGCCGTCGCGGCGCTCGCGCCGCGAAGTCGCTTCGCGTCGGCGCTGGAGGTCGCGGCGTGACGGCAGCGCTCGAGGTCTACGGGCGCGCGCTCGAGCATCCCGGGGAGGCGCTCGTCGTCCGCGCCGCCGACGGCAGCGAGCTACATGCGGAGCTCGAGCGCTGGCTCGGGCCGGTGACCGAGGTCGACGAGCGGGTGCTCGATCGCGCCGTCGGTCCGGTGCTCGACGTGGGCTGCGGGCCGGGCCGCCACGTGGGAGCGCTCGCCGCTCGCGGCGTGATGGCGCTGGGCGTGGACGTCTCACCGCACGCGATCCGCCTCGCGCGGCGCCAGGGCGCGCTTGTGCTCGAGCGCTCGATCTTCGACCGCCTGCCGGGGGCGGGCGCCTGGGGCTCGGCGCTCCTGCTGGACGGGAACATCGGCATCGGCGGGCGCCCGCTGGCTCTGTTGCGGCGCCTGCGAACTCTCCTGCGCGCGCAAGGAGCGGTGATCGTCGAGCTCGGGCCGCCCGGGTCCGGGACGGAGGCGATCCGCGTGCGGCTCGAGAACGGAGATGCGGCGAGCGACTGGTTCGACTGGGCGCGGGTCGCGGCCGACGCCGTCCAGCAGATCGCCGCGCAGGCCGGCCTCACGGTCGCCGAGCGCTGGAACGACGGCGGGCGCTGGTTCGCCCTGCTGCGCTCGCGATGAGCCACCGCGCCCTCAGCGCCCCGCCCGGGCCGTTCCGGCCGTCCTTCTGGCGAAGTCCGCTGCGGGGGCCGTGGCTCACCTCGCTGCTGGGCAGCCTGCTGTTGCCGTTGGTGCTGATCGTTGCGGTGACCGGCTTTCTCTCGCACACGGCCTACCAGCCCGACCTGGGGCGCAACGCCGTGCTCGACCGGGCGCACGACTTCCAGCCGTTCATCTTCACCTGGCCGAGCAGCCCGAGCTGGCTCTACGCGCTTACCCAGGGCCTGCACGTCAACGTCGGGATCGTCGCGGTGCCGGTGCTGCTGGCAAAACTCTGGTCGGTCATCCCGCGGCTGTTCGCCTGGCCGCCGCTGCGCAGCCCGGCGATGGCGGTCGAGCGGCTGTCGCTGCTGCTGCTCGTCGGCAGCGTGCTGTTCGAGTTCGCCACCGGGATCCTCAACGCGCAGATCTACTACCCCTGGCACTTCAACTTCGTGCTCGCGCACTACTACGGCGCCTGGGTGTTCAGCGCCGCCCTCATCGCGCACCTCACGGTGAAGACGCCGGTCGTGCTGCGCGCGTTTCGCAACCGTGGCGTGCTGCGGCCGCTGCGGGCGAGCCTGCGCGAGACCGAGCCCGAGCCGCACGATCCGGACGGCCTCGCGCCGCTCGCACCCGCTGCACCGACGCTCAGCCGCCGCGGGCTGCTGGGAGTGGTCGGCGCGGGCTCGCTCGCACTGCTCGGTGTGACAGTGGGTCAGACGGTCGGCGGCCCACTGCGCCGTGCCGCTCTGCTGGCGCCACGCGGCCGCGTGTTCGGAACCGGGCCGAACGACTTCCAGGTGAATAAGGGCGCGGCCGTGGCGCGCATCCCGCTCGCTGCCGTCGGCGACTCGTGGACGCTCGAGCTCGACGCGCCGCAGCCGATCCTCCTGACCCGCGATCAGCTGCTGCGCATGCCGCAGCACACCTACGACCTCCCGATCGCCTGCGTGGAGGGCTGGACCACGACGCAGCGCTGGACCGGCGTGAGGCTCGGCGAGCTGGCGAAGCTTGCGGGAGCACCGCCGGGCTCGCTCCTGCACGTGGAGTCGCTCCAGCCGCAGGGCGCCTTCCGTCAGGTCACGCTGAACCACGGGCAGGCGTCCGATCCACGCTCCCTCCTCGCGCTGAGGGTGAACGGCGCGGACCTGTCGCTCGACCACGGCTACCCGGCGCGGATCATCGTGCCGGCGGCGCCCGGCGTGCACAACACGAAGTGGGTCAAGTCGATCAGCTTCCCGAGGGCGTGATGAGGCGCGTCTACGGAGCCGGCCCGCTCCACCTCGCGGTCCACGTCGCGCTGTTCGGCATCGCCGCGTACGCGATCGCTCAGGTGCTCGACGGCGGCATCGTCGACAACTTCCTGATCTGGTTCTTCGGCGCGGCGCTCCTCCACGACCTCGTCTTCCTGCCGCTGTATGCGCTGCTCGACCGCGCCGCGCAGCTCGGCCTGCGGCCCCCGGCGCTCAACTACGTCCGCGTTCCCGCGCTCCTCTCCGGCCTGCTGTTCCTCGTCTACTTCCCGCTGATCCTGGTGAAGGCGGACCGCAACTACTTCCACTCGGTCGGCCACCACGTCGAGGGCTACGCGCGCAACTGGCTGCTGCTCACCGCGGCGTTCTTCCTCGTGTCGGCGATCGCCTACGCCGCTCGTCTCAGCCTGGGTCGATTGTCTCGAGCACGCCATCCGACCGCCCGGTGACGAACACCCTGCCGCTGTGCTCGTCGACCGCCACGCTGTCCGGCTGTCGCACGGTGGCGAAGCGCCGCAGCACGTGCGGGCGCCCGTGCGCCGGCAGCTCGACGAGCTGGTTGAGCGCGGGCAGCGTCACCCAGAGGCGGCGCCTCATCGGGTCGAGCGCCACCCCGTACGGACCGCCGGGCAGGTAGAGGCGGCGGGTCGGCTCGAGATGGGGGCGGAGCGAGAAGACGAGCAGCGCGCCGCCCTGCGTGTCGAGCACGTAGCAGGGGCCCGCCGGGAGGCAGGCCGCGTGCGTGGGGCCCAGGCCCGCCGGTGCGCTGCCGACCCGGCGCAGCGTGCGCGCGTCGTAGAGCTCGAGCCGCCGCTCGCGCACCGACACGACTGCGAGTGCGCCGTCGAGCCCGACGAGGCCGCCGGGCTGGGTCGCGACACGGAAGCTCCCGGCAGGGCGCCCGGCGCGGAAGACCGACACGCGGTTGCCTCCCTCGTCGCCGACGAACCACGCCCCCGAGGCCGCCGCCGCGTCGTGCGGATGGCTGCCCGCCGGGAGGTCGTCGAGCACCCGGCCGGAGGCGGCCGCGATGGCGAGCAGGCGGTCGGCGTCCTCGGCCGGGATCAGCACAGGACCGCCGGACGCCACGGTCGCCAGGTGACGCGCCGCGCCGGGCAGCGCCACTCGCCGCAGGACGCGGCCGCTCGCGCCGTCGACGAGCGCGAGGCGCGCCGGGTCGCGCAGGGCGACCGCGACCACGCCGCTCCGCGGGTCCACCGCGATGCCCTCGGGCTGGGGGCCGACGGGCGTCACCCGCCCGGCGGGCTGCGCCTCGAGCGCCGGCGAGCGGGGCGGCTCGGCCGCCGGCGGAAGCTGGTGCACGGTCTCCGACCCGCAGCCGGCGAGCAGGGCCGCGAGGAGCGCCGTTAGCGCGATGCGGGCGGTCACCCGCCGAGCATTCCACCCGGCGCTCGCCGCGTCCGCGCGCGAGCGCCTGATTCCGCGAATCGTCATCTTTGGCGGGGTCATCACCGTGTGCACCGGACTCGCGGTCAAGGCGACGACCGGGCGGCTCGGCACGGCGCTGCCGCCGTTCGCGATCAGCTGGGCGCCGCGGGCGGGCGGACTTGCGCCGCTATCCGTGCTCGTCCTCGTCGGCGCGGCCCTTGGGGCGCCCCCGCTCGTGGGTTTGCTGCGCCGGCCGGCGATTTTCGCCGCCTCGCTGTTCGCCCTGGCGCTCGTCCTGGGGCTCGCGCTCAACCTGGCCCGCAACGGCGTGCGCGACTGGTACGCGATCTTCGACACCTCGCCGCACGGTTCGTTCGAGGCGCCGAACGAGTACCTCCCCGGCCTGCCGGCGCTCTCGTACGGTGTGCGCTTCTTCCTCGACCGCTTCGCCGAGCTCGTGCCGGCGGAGCCGGTGAACGTCGCGGGGCACCCGCCCGGACTGCTGCTCACGCTCCACCTGCTGCACATCTCGAGCGCGCGGGGGCTCGCCGCGCTGTGCGTTGGCGCCGGCGCCCTCACGGCACTGCTCGCCTACGACCTCGGGCGCACGCTCCTCGGCGAGGAGCGCGGACGCGTCGCCGGCCTCCTGACCGCCTTCGCACCGTCGCTGCTCCTCTACGGCGTGACGTCGGCGGACTACATGTACGCCTCCCTCGGCCTCGCCTCCGCGTGCCTGCTGGTGCGGCCTCGGGCGGCACCCCGGCTTGCCGGCGCCGCCCTGGCCGCGCTGGCTGCCTTCTTCTCCTGGCTGCTGCTCGCGCTGCCCGCCTGGGCGGCCATCGTCGTGTGGCGGCGCGAGGGCCTCCGCCGAGCGGTGCTGATGGCCCTCGCCTGCGCGCTGGCTATCGTGGCCTTCAACGGCGCGCTGGCCCTGTGGGTGGGCTACGACGCGATCGGGGCGCTGCGGGCGACCAGCTCCGTGTACCACCACAGCATCGCGTCGATCCGGCCGTACTGGTTCTGGGTGCTCGGCTCGCCCACGGCCTGGGGCGTGATGCTCGGGCTGGCGCTCGCCGTCCCGGCGCTCCGGGCGCTCGTGGCCCGCGACCCGGCGGCCGTCGCACTGGCCGCCGTCGTGCTCGCCTCGGCAGTGCTCGGCTTCACGAAGGCGGAGACCGAGCGGATCTGGCTCCCGTTCGTCCCGCTCGCGTGCGTGGCGGCCGCGGCCGGGCTCGACCCGCGCCGCCTGCGCCTGATCCTGCTCCTGCTGGCGGCCCAGGCGCTGGCCGTCGAGCTGCTCTTCTTCACGACCTGGTGAAACGCGCGGGCCGCGCGGACGACTGAGCGGTCGTGGAAGCGGTACGGGTCGAGCTGCATGAGGGTCCGCGCCGCGAACTGCGCTCGCTGTTCGAGCTGGCGGAGGACTCGCGCGACCAGCTCGACTCCTACATCGACGAGGGCGAGGTGCTGGTCGCGCTCTGCGCCGGGCGGGTGGTGGGCCATCTCCAGCTCACCGGGCCGGAACGCGGCGGCGAGGCCGAGATCAAGAACATGGCGGTGCTCGAGTCGCACCAGCGGCGCGGGATCGGCGCGGCGCTCGTGGCTGCCGCGATCGAACTGGCGCGCGAGGGATCGCTGTCGTCGCTGCGGGTCGCCACCGCGGCGGCCGACACGGGGAACCTGCGCTTCTACCAGCGCGCGGGCTTCCGCATGCGCGCGATCGAGCGCGACGCCTTCACGGCCGCGACCGGCTACAGGCCGGGGCTCGAGGTGGACGGCATCCCGCTGCGCGACCGAATCTGGCTCGACCTGCCCCTCGGCGAGGCATCGCCCTCGATACAGCTGCGGGTGGCGCGGCACACCGACCGGCTCGAGGAGGTGGCGGCGTTCTACCGGGACGGCCTCGGACTCGTTCAGGTAGGCGGCTTTCGCGATCACGAGGGCTATGACGGCGTGTTCCTCGAGCTGCCGGGCAGCGGCACCCACCTCGAGCTGACCACGGGCGGCGCGCACGGCGCCCCCGAGCCCCACCCCGAGTCGCTGCTCGTCCTCTACCTGGGCGACGAGGAGGCCGTGAGCACGACGGCCGCGCGGCTCGGCGCCGACCCGGTCGCCCCGGCCAACCCCTACTGGGCCGAGCACGGCCTGACCTTCGAGGATCCCGACGGCTTCCGCGTGGTCCTCGTCCCCGAGCGCTGGGGCCGTAATCCGGACCACGCCGGCCCCTACGCGCCCGTGTAAGCGCTGGTACCAGCGGGCGCTACACAGGCGCCCCTCAGCGGTTATCCATCTGGGCGCGCGCCCGACCCTCCCAGGGGCCGCGGCCGGTCAGCGGCCGCGGCCGCCGGGAGGTGAGGCGAGCGCGAAGCGGATCCGGCCGAGGATCTCCGCCAATTGAACAGGGTCGTCGCCGTACAGCGCCGAGTCGCCCTCTTCGAGCAGGCGCGTCACGAGGACGACACCTCGCAGCGGCGCGTGCTCCCTCCTGAGAAGCTCGGCGAGCTCTCGCAGCTGAGGCACCACCGCGGCCACGACGTTCACACGAAAGAGGGGGCGGCTTCCGCGAACCAGCCATCTCGGCCTGTCGGCCGTGGCGGCGATGACCTCGAGATTGTCGGCGAGGTGGGGGCACCGCTTGCGTAGTCGACGGCACTCGCGGTCGAAGGCAGGGGACGCAGATACGGCACGGCCTTCGAGGATCAGAGCGCGAGCCCTGGCCCGTTCCGAGCTGCGCAGGCCGGCGTGAGCGAGCGCTGCTAACGCGAGCCCAGCGGCGGTGACGCCGATCAGTGAGGCGGCTGCGGGCACCCGCGCGGCGAGAAGCGTGGCGCCCGCCGCCAGCAGCCCGAGCAGCGCAAGCGCATCCCTGCGTACGACGCGCCGCCACTCGGCCGTTCGCATCAGCGGATCGTCTCGGCCGGCGAAACCCGACGCCGCTGTCGTGGGATGGGGCCGGTGCGGGATGTGGGAGCTCAGGCGCATGGTCGACCTAGCCGACCAGCCTTCCCGGCGCACCGCGCCCAAGCGTAGCCGCGCACGGCCACCCCGGCAAGGCGAGCTGGTAAGCGCGCTGACACACCCCCTCAAGGGCTGATGGCACGAGCGCGATACAGCCGCTACCCATGCGTTCTTCGCTGGAAATCCGCGATGAATCCGGCTTCACGCTCATGGAGCTGCTGGTCGTTGTGGCGATCATCGGCATCCTCGCCGCGATCGCCCTGCCGGTGTTCGCCGACGACCCCGGCAAGGCCCGCGATGCCAGTGCCAAGTCGGACGCCCGCAACCTGATGACCCAACTGGAGGCGTGCTACCCCGACAACCAGACGTACAAGGGCTCGGGGAGCGGGGGCAGCTGCGTGAGCGGCCAGACTGGCCTCGGTCTCGGGTCCAAGGCCGGACAGGTCCGCGTCAGCGCCGTGAGCGACGGTGGCTACACGGTGGTGGCCAAGTCACGCTCCGGCAACACGTTCAAGATCAAGAAGGACGCTCGGAGCGGGGCGGTCACTCGCTCGTGCACCGGCAGCGGAGGAGGCTGCCTGGGGCGCAAGTGGTAGGGCGGCGCGGATCAGAGCCCGTCGGGGTGCCGCGTCACATAGCCACGGCTCGAGCGATGGTGTGGACGCCACCGAGGCCCTTCCTCTCCCTGGCCGGACGTATCGAAGCGCAGCCCCGCCACGACCATGTACGCGTGGCCGGCGTTCGCGTAGACCGTGATCCAGCTGCCGCGGCCGGCTGAGCCCCACTGTTCGAGCTCGCTGGATGACATCGGACGCTTTAGAAGCGCCCCGCCGTGCAGGGCGTGGCTGACCAACCCGGAGCAGTCGAAGGCTGTGTCGTCGAAGCCTGCTCCGTGACCGCCGCCGTAGCGGTAGGGAGTGTCCGTGATCTCGTTGGCGGCGGCGATCACCTGACGGACCGGCTCGGGCGCGCTCGCGGGCGCCAGGGCGGTGCGACCATCGGCCGAGAGCACGGCCTTGTCGCCGTTCACGGTCGGGACCTCGGGCGTCGACACGGCCGGGGCGATCAGTCTGCGCATCAGCGCCCCGTCGGAGCGGCTGACCACGCCGTTCACCGACAGGCGCTCGTGGCGCTCGAACCGTCGGACCGCCCGCTCGGTTCGTCGGCCGAAGGTGCCGTCGACCGCCGTCGGGTAGCCGAGCTGTCCGAGCCATGAC
Source organism: uncultured Thermoleophilaceae bacterium (assembly GCA_963848495.1). Lineage (GTDB taxonomy): Bacteria > Actinomycetota > Thermoleophilia > Solirubrobacterales > Thermoleophilaceae > JAICJR01. Next base: position 1,020,641 of record CAWKDV010000004.1, on the reverse strand, counting down.
TGAAGGACGCGCACGTCGTGTCCGCGCGAGCCCTTATGTAGCGGTACGTCTCCGAACTGCGCGAGCGCGGCCGCGGGCAGGACGAGTGCCGGCGCGGCTGTTGCGGCGCCCGCCACAACGTGGAAAGAGTCGCGCTACGCCTGGCGGCGATTCGCCCCACGAGATGGGTCCTTCGGCCTGGGCCGCCTCCCAGCGGCGACCCCAGTTCAGCAAGGTGGATGGTGCGTCTAACCGCGAGCTCGTCGATGAGTAGCGCTCGATGGTCAGTGCACATACATCGGGGCTCGCGCTGAGGAAATTGCTCGGTTATGACATGCAGTGGCCCCATCGATCTGCCGCGTTCGTTGCGACAGCGCCCGCATGTTGGGAATCGAGCCCCGGGCTCCGCCGTGGAGGCGTACCTGGCAGATCCTCGGCGCGGGGAGCCGCGTTCCCGTGTACGCGGCTCCCAAAGCGCCGATCAAAGGTGTGAAGCATTAACTTCACGCAGAGCTGAGCGGAGCGGTCCGGATTGCTCCCCTCATGGTGCCGCCACCGGCTTGTACTCGGACACCTGGAAGGTGACCGGCGGATGTCTGCGCACGCACAGACGAGCTTGAAGGGCGGCGGTGACGGGCTCAACGTTGGGACAGATGCCCAAGGCAACCGCCCAAGAACCAACCGGCGCCGCGCCGTCGCCTGCGGACGCTCGGCCACGCGAACGGCTGGCGGCCGCCGCGGTGGCTCTGATCGCGGAGGCCGGCTGGCGGGCATCCTGCTCGTCGCCTTCGTGCCCGCCAGGTACGCGCTCATGATGGCGATCGTTCCGCACGATCCGCTGAGCTTCCGGCTGTTCTCGACGGGGCAGATCCTGCGGGTCGACGGACGCCACCTGTCGCTCATTACCGCCGGGCTGAACGCGCTGACGCTGATCGTCGGCTTTGCGGTGTTCGCGGCGGTCAGGCGTGCGCTTCCGTTCGACCGGCGGCTCGTCTTCTGCGGTTACAGGCAGCCCGGGCTGATCGGGGCCAAGGGCGTGGCGGTCTGCACCGTTGCGACCGCCGTCGGGATCTACGCGGCGCTGGTCCTGCTCGGGTTCTGGCGCCCGTCGCCGGCGGGCCTCGGCGCGATCGCCGCGGCGTTCGTGATGATCGCGCTCGAGTACGGCGCGCTCGGGCTGCTCCTCGGCGTGACCGTGAAGGGCGACCTGGAGGGCTTCTTCCTGATCATCATGGGCAGCCTGATGGACACCTTCCTCCAGAACCCGGTGGGGAACCCCGTCGCCAACAAGCCGCTGCTCGCCTACTTCCCCTCGTTCGGCCCGATGCAGTTCGCGACGGCAGCGTCGTTCCGCGGCAGCTGGCTGGTCGCGGACCTTGCGATCGGTCTGGCCTGGGCGGTCGCGCTCGCCGGCGCGGGGCTCGTGATCTTCACGCTGCGCACTCGGCGCGCGTAGCGGCGGGCTACCCGCCGCGCCCGAGCAGGCTGTCCGCCTGCGTCTTCAGCTCCTCGACGACCTCCGGGTCGCGCAGCGTGGTCGTGTCCCCGAGGTCCTGTCCCTCGGCGATGTCCTTGAGCAGGCGGCGCATGATCTTTCCGGAGCGCGTCTTCGGCAGGTCTGGGCTGAAGATCACGGCCTTTGGGCGGGCGATCTTGCCGATCTGCTCGCCGACCCATTCGCGCAGCTCGGCCGCGAGCTCGTCCGATGGCTCATAGCCGCTCTTGAGGATCACGAAGCAGAGCGGCGTCTGCCCGGTGAGATCGTCGGGCGCCGCCGCCGCGGCGGCCTCGGCCACCGCCTCGTGGGCGACGAGCGCGGACTCGAGCTCGATCGTCGACAGACGGTGGCCCGACACGTTCATCACGTCGTCGATCCGGCCGAGCAGCCAGTAATAGCCGTCGCCGTCCTGGCGAGCGCCGTCGCCCACGAAATACGTGTCGGGGTCGTACTTCGAGAAGTAGTTGGCCACGTAGCGCTCGTCGTCGTCCCAGAGCGTGCGGAAGATGCCCGGCCAAGGCTTCTTGATCACCAGGAAGCCGCCCTGGCCCTGCGGCACCTCGCGCCCCTGGTCGTCGAGGATCGCCGGCCGCACCCCCGGCATCGGCAGGGTTGCCGAGCCCGGCTTGAGCGTTGTGACGCCGGGCAGCGGGGAGATCAGGATTCCGCCGGTCTCAGTCTGCCACCAGGTGTCCACCACCGGGCAGCGCTCGCCGCCGATGTAGCGCCAGTACCAGAGCCAGGCCTCGGGGTTGATCGGCTCGCCGACCGTGCCGAGCAGCTTGAGCGACGAGAGGTCGTGCCGTGCCGGCGGCTCCGGGCCGGCCTTGATGAAGGAACGGATCAGAGTCGGCGCGGTGTAGTACTGGGTGACCTTGAACTGCTCGATGATCGACCAGTGGCGGTCGATTTCCGGGAAGGTCGGGTCGCCCTCGTAGAGCACGCCGGTGGTGCCGTTGTTGAGCGGGCCGTACACGATGTAGCTGTGGCCGGTGACCCAGCCCACGTCCGCGGCGCACCACCAGACGTCGTCGTCGTGGATGTCGAAGATCCACTTGTGCGTGGCTGAGACGTAGGTCAGGTAGCCACCGGTGGTGTGCTGCGCTGCCTTCGGCTTTGCCGTGGTGCCGGAGGTGTGCAGGAGGTATAGGACGTCCTCGGCGTTGCAGCGGGCCGGCTCGCAATCGCTGGACTGTTCCTCGACAAGGTCGTGCCAGTAGGCGTCCCGCCCCTCCGTCATCGGCACCCCGGCGCCCGTCCGCTGCAGCACGACCATGTTCTTGACGCTCGGCGCGTGGTGGGCGAGCGCCTGGTCGGCGATCTGCTTGAGCGGGATCAGGCCACCCTTGCGCCGGGCCTCGTCCTGCGTGATCAGCAGGGTGGCGCCGGTCGAGTCCATCCGCTCCCCGAGCGACTCCGCCGAGAAGCCGCCGAACACCACCACGTGCGGAGCTCCGATCCGCGCGCAGGCGAGCATCGCGATGGGCAGCTCCGGGACCATGCCCATGTAGATGCCGACGCGGTCGCCCTTCTTCACTCCCAGTTCGAGCAGCGCGTTCGCGAAGCGGCAGACCTCGTCCTTGAGCTCCGCGAACGTGATCGGCCGCGGCTCCTCTTCCACCGGCTCCGGAACGAAGTGGTAGGCGACCTTGTCGCCGCGGCCGGCCTCGACGTGCTTGTCGAGGCAGTTGTAGGAGACGTTCAGCTCGCCGTCGGCGAACCAGGTGCAGTGAGGCGGGTCCCACTCGAGCGAGCGGGTCGGCTCGCTGAACCAGTCCACGAAGCTCTTGGCCTGCTCCAGCCAGAAGCCCTCGAAGTCCTCCTCGGCGGCCCGGTAGAGCGAGTCGTCCGTGATCAGCGCCTGTGCCTTGAACGCCTCGGGCGGGGGAAACGAGCGCCCCACCTTGGCGAGCACCTCGATCTCGGCGGCCGCGCTCTCAGCGGTCTCGCCCATGCGTACGGCGTCTCCGTCGGTCACGTCTCGGTCCTTTCTCGGCGGGCGGCGGGAGGACGGGGCGCGAGCCGCCGAGAAAGCGGCTCGCGCCCCGTGGCATCACCGATCGGCCAGCGGCACGACCGGCAGGATCGTTCGTTTGAACGTGTGGTTGAGCACCGCGGCGAACGACGTGTACCAGGCCGCCGCGGCCGTGGCGAGACCGATATAGCCGCCCCAGTGGATCACGTTCTCGTGCCCGCCCGAGTTGCCGATCCCGAGCAGGATGAACGTCGTCGCCAGCAGGGCGAACACCACCGCCACCGCCCCCGTCGTCCGCAGCGAGGCCACGAACATGTAGGTGGTGAAGATGCCCCAGCCCCAGAGGTAGAGGCCGACCGCATGGCCGACGTCGGCCGCCGGGATCTTCCCGACGAAGAACGTCACGAGCGCCCAGAAGGAGATCCAGAACGCACCGTAGGACGTGAATGCCACCGCTCCGAACGTGTTGCCGGTGCGGAACTCCCACATGCCTGCCAGGAGCTGTGCCAGCCCCCCGTAGGCGAGCGCGAGCCCCAGCACGACCGGCTCGCCGCCGGAGCTGACGAGGTTGGCGTTGAACATGCTCAGCACGAACGTCGTCAGGGCAAAGCCGGCCAGGCCGAGCGGCGCCGGATCCGCCGGAGCCCACCCGCCTGCGCGCGTGATGCCGCCCGATGACGCCTCGTCGCTGACGGGCGCCCCCGGCTGGCGGACCGCTGCTGATTCCATTTCACCCCTCTCCTTCCTGGCTGCCGCACGGCAGCCGAATTGCGGCAAAATTACGACTTGTGCCGTCTCACACAAGGTGGCGTTCGCCACGCGGTCGAAGGACTTCGACGAGCGGTGTAAGAGCGGAGACGAACGGTTGCCGCTGACCGCTCGGCTGCGAGCCATTAATGTGCAACCGGAGGTACTGAGGGATGGGAGTGGCACTGGGTGTGATCGTCGGCTTCGCCTTGGCGGCGTCGATGTATGCCGCCGCCAGGCTGCTCAGCGGGCCGCGGCGCGTCATCAGTCCCGAGCGCCAGGCGATGCAGGCGGCGCTGCACGAGGCGATGGCGACGCTCCCGCAGCTCCGCAAGGGCCTGTCGATGCAGAGCGCGCAAACGTCGGCGCCGCACCTCAGGGCGCTGACGCAGGCGCCGGCGATCGCCCTGCTGGACGCCGGCGGGCAGGTGCTCGCCTTCGAGGGCCTAGGCTCCCACCACCATCGTGCCGGCGCGCACCTTCCCGTCGACTCGCCTCGGGACGACCGCGTGAGCGTGCAGACCCGGTTCCGGTGCGAGACGCCAGGGTGTCCGCTCCACGCCGCGATCGCCGCTCCGCTCGCCGTGCACGGGGATCGCGTGGGGACGCTCGTGACGCTCTATCCGGATGCGGGTCGGCTCCGGCCGGAGGACACTCGTGGGGTCGAGGAGACGGCGGCTCTCGTATCGGCGCAGCTTGCGCTCGCCGCCCTCGCGGCCCAGGACGAGCGGCTCGCCGAAGCCGAGCTGCGTGCGCTGCGGGCTCAGATCTCGCCCCATTTCATCTACAACGCGCTCGCCGCGGTGGCGAGCGAGATTCACGCCGACCCTGAGCAGGCGCGTGAACTGCTCACCGAGTTCGCCGAGTTCATCCGCTACGCCTTCCGGCGAGATCATCCGTACGTCACGCTCGCCGAGGAGCTCCGCTACGTGGAGAAGTACCTGCGGCTCGAACGTGCGCGTTTCGGCGAGCGCCTCAGCGTCCGGCTCGAGGTGGCGCCCGAGGTGCTTCAGGCCGTGCTACCCGTCCTGTCGCTGCAGCCGCTGGTCGAGAACGCAATCCGCCACGGCGTGGAGAGGAGCCTCGGCATCCGGCGTGTGGAGATAGTCGGCAGTGACCTCGGCCGCGACGCGGAGGTGAGCGTCAGCGACGACGGCGTCGGGATGGACGAGGCGCTCGCGCACGCCGCGCTCAGCGGCGCGGGCGAGGGCATCGGCCTCTCCAACGTGCACAGTCGCCTACGCGGCGCCTTCGGCGAGGGCTACGGGCTCGAACTGCGCTCGACGCACGGCGAGGGGACCACGGTGGTCATGACCATCCCCAAGTTCAGGGCAGGGGTGCGGGCGGCATGAGCGATGGGCTGCGCTTCCTGGCTGTCGATGACGAGCGGCCGGCGCTGCGCGATCTCGTGCGAATGCTGCGCGCCTCGCCGGCGGTCCGGCACGTCGACTTCGCCTCGAGCGGCAGCGAGGCCCTGCGCTGCCTCAACGACCGAGAGGACTATCACGCCGTCTTTATCGACGTCCGGATGCCGGACCTCGACGGGCTCGAGCTCGCGCAGACCCTCAGGCGCTTCGCCAGTCCTCCGGCGATCGTGTTCGTCAGCGCCTACGAGGACGCGGCAGTTCAGGCGTTCGAGCTGCGGGCGGTGGACTACCTGGTGAAGCCGGTGAGCCGCACCCGTCTCGACGAGGCAGTCGAGCGCGTGGGCTCCCTCACTGCTGTTGAGGTGACCGACGCCGGCGGCGAGACGGGCAGAGCCGCCGCTTCCGGCGACGACGAGATCGTGCCCGTCGACAGCCTCGCCGCCGGCACCACGAGGCTGGTCGGCCGCTCCTCCATCCTCTATCTCTGCGCGAGCGGGGACTACGTGCGCGTCGTGACCGACGACGGCCGCTTCCTCGTGCGCGGCAGCCTCAGCGACATCGCGCACAGGTGGGAGTCGCTCGGGTTCGTCCGCGTGCATCGCCAGTACGTGGTGAACCTTCGCCGGGCCACCGAGATCAGGCCCCAGCTGAACGGCACCGCGACCCTCCTGTTCCCAGGTTCACACCAGGTTCCGGTGGCGCGCCGGGAGGTTGCCGAGCTCCGCCGGCGGCTGGGGTTGTGAGGGCCGAGTGACCCCGTCCTCGCCGGGGCGCCGCACGCCGCGCGACGAGCTCGCCGACGCCACCGCCCACGGCGGCCTCTACCTGCGCCGACTGGTCCGCGCCCAGCTCACGCTCTCGCTCCTGGCTCTGGTGGCGTTCGCCGGCATCCTCGGGGCGCTGCCGCTGCTGCTCTATCTCGCGCCGGGTCTCGGTTCCCTGACGGTGGCCGGCATACCGCTCCCGATCGTGCTGGTCGCGGTGCCGCTGTTCCCGTGCTTCGTGGGCCTGGGCTGGCTCTACCAGCGCCGAGCGGATGCGCTCGACGACGAGTTTCGGGACCTGGTGGGCAGATGACGGCGATCATCGCTGTGAGCGTGGTCACGATCGGCACGCTCGGGCTCGGCACCTGGGCAGTCCGCTTCGCCCGCACGACGTCGGACCTGTTCGTCGCCTCGCGGGCGATCAGCCCGGGGTGGAACGCCGCCGCGGTCTCGGGCGAGTACCTGTCCGCGGCCAGCTTCCTCGGCATCGCCGGGCTGGTCATGAAGCTGGGAGCCGATGCGCTCTGGCTCTCGGTCGGGTTCACCGCGGGCTATCTCACGCTGCTCCTGTTCGTCGCGGCGCCGCTGCGGCGCTTCGGCGCGTTCACGATCTCCGATTTCGTCGAGGCGCGCCTAGGAAGCCCGGGCATGCGCCTCCTCGCGGCGACGATCGTGCTCGGGATCGCCGGCTTCTACCTCGTGCCGCAGCTGAAGGGCGCCGGGATCACGCTGAACGAGGTCACGGGCGCTCCCTACTGGGTCGGAGTGGTTGTGGTCGGGGCGATCGTTGCTGTGAACGTGGGCCTCGGTGGCATGCGCGGCATCACCTACGTCCAGGCCGTCCAGTTCTGGATCAAGACGTTCGCGATCGCGCTTCCGGCCTGCCTGCTCCTGATCTACCTCGGCGGGCTACCTCAGCACCGCACACTGTTCGGCGACGGCGTGCCGCACGCTCCGGCAGCCGGGCTGAGCGTCAGGCTCGACAACCCGCGCACCGTCACCTTCACCAGGGCGGAGAACTACCGGATCGATGGCGCTGCGCGCCACGCTGCGGCGGGTGAGCGGGTCACCCTCCCGCGCGGCGTGCTGACCCTGCCACCCGGCGGCGCGGTCCCGCTCTCCGACGGGGTCGAGGCCGGGACCGGCTCGATCTGGTCGAAGCCCGTGGGGCACAGCGGGCGGGACGGCCCGTTGTTTGTCTACTCGCTGCTCATCGCCACCGTCCTCGGAACGATGGGCCTGCCGCACATCCTGGTCCGCTTCTACACCAACCGCGATGGGCCGGCAGCCCGGCGCACCACCGTGCGCGTGCTCGGCCTCCTCTGGCTCTTCTATCTCTTCCCGATCGTGTACGGGCTGATGGGCAGGGCGCTCGCACCCGGGCTCTACGTCACCGGCGACACCGACTCCGTTGTGCTCCGCCTGCCGCATCTGGCGTGGCCCGGTGCCGCTGGCGAGCTGCTCTCCGCTCTCACCGCGGCCGGCGCGTTCGCCGCCTTCCTGTCCACCGCCTCAGGGCTGCTCGTGTCGATCGCCGGCACGCTGTCGTACGACATCTGGGGCCGGGTCCGCGGTGCGCCGGCGAGCACGCGCGGGCGGCGCCGCCTGTTCCGCATCTGCGCCGTGGCCGGGGTCGTCCTGCCGGTCGGGCTCGCCCTGCTCGCGAGCGGCCTCGACATCGGCGTGCTGGTGGGCTGGGCCTTCGCCATCGCCGCGAGCAGCTTCTGCCCGATGTTCCTGCTCGGCATCTGGTGGCGGGGATTGACGGCCCGCGGCGCCGCCGTGGGCATGATCACCGGCGCTGGTCTGACCAGCGCCTGCATCTTCGCCGGCCTGATCGCGGGCGACGTCTCCGGCGCGCTCGGGGCGCTTCTGAGCCAGCCGGCCGTGGTGTCGGTGCCGGTGGCATTCGTCACGATGATCTCGGTCTCGCTGCTCGACAGCGCGGATCCCAACGCGGCGGAGACCGCCATGCTCGCGCTGCATGCGCCGGAGGGCCTCGGTCTCGACCAGCTCGCCCCTCCGGAGCCCCAGCGGCCGCCCTCACCCCCCAGCGCCGTGCCCGCCTGAGCGCTCAGGCGTCGATGATGCGTTGGCGCAGTTGTGCCGTGGTGCGGCTGGCGGCGGCCCGCTGGGCTCGCTCTTCGCTGAGCGGGAGGCCACGGTCTTCGGCGAGGTCGAGTAGCTGCTGGCGTTCCTCGTCGATGCTCGCGGCTCGCCAGAACAGCCAGGCGAGCAGACCGGTGGTGAGGAGGATCTGTTCGAGCATCATGATCGCGCCGCCGACGTTCTGATCGCTGAGGGCGCTCAGCCCGAAGCGGGCGTCGCGCCCGTTGTAGTACGGGTAGAAGACGGTGCCACCCCAGACGAAGGCGTTGGCGAGCGCGGCTCCGGCGAAGCGCACGACCACGACGTAGCCGAGGCGCGCCCAGTCCCGAACCAGCGCGGCTTGGGCAGCGGGCCGAGCTAGCGGCCCAGCGCGTAGCGCTCGATGTCCGAGTCGAGCGCGGCCTGCGCGCTGTAGTAGCCGATGTGGGTGTCGGCCCTGTGCCCGTCGGGCGCGATGAAGAGGGTGGTCGGGAGCGCCGAGACGCTGCCGTAGGACGCGGCGATCGCGCCTGTTTCGTCGGTGTAGCTTGGATAGCTGACCGGATGAGTTCGCAGGAAGGATCTGGCGTTGCCGGCGCCGTCGCTGACGTTCAGTCCGAGGAAGGCGACCCGGCGGCCGTAGGCCACCGAGGCGCGCGCGAAGAGCGGGAACTCGTTCCGGCAGGGTAGGCACCACGAGGCCCATTCGTTGATCACCACCGCCCGCCCGCGCAGCGCCGCGAGCCGGGCCCTGAAGGCGCCGCTTCCTCCTCCCACGAGCAGGCCGGACTGCGAGTGGAGCCGACCGAGCGGCGCCGGTGAGCCGGCCAGCGCAGCCCGGGCGGCGGCCGGACCTGGGATCTTGCCGGCCGTGACGGCGGGACCGGTGGCGGCGTCCTCGCTCGCCTTGACGGCGAAGAGGTCGGCCAGCGCCTGTTTAGGGGTCCAGGGTGTCTGGGGATGGCGGAGGTTGCTCCGCCCCTGGTCGTTGAGCAGCCTCCTCAGCCGCGCCGGGAGCGAGCCGCCGATCGCCGGCATGCCGATGATCGCCACCCGCCAGCGGCCCTTCGGGTCGATGATGAAGAGGCCGTCCGTGTGCTCGACGTCAAAGCGCTCGGGCCGGTTGGTGAGCCAGTCCAGGTCGGGCGGCTTGCCCTGCGCAACGCGCCGGTAGTAGACGCCGAAGAACTTCCAGAGCCGTTTGATCTCTGTGGGCGTGCCGGTCAGCGACCTGAAGTCGGTGCCGAAGGTGCGCCGGTAGGCGCGCAGGCGAGCGGGGCTGTCGCGCCAAGGATCGACGGTCGCCTCGGCGACGGCGACCTGCGCGCCCAACCCGTCGCGGTCAAGCGTGCCCCTGATCTGCTCCAGCGCCGCGGCCGTCATCGGGCAGACCTCGTGACAAAGCGTCATCGACGGAGCGAGGATCAAGTAGCGGCCGCGGAAGCTCGCCAGCGAGGTCGAATGGCCGCGGTCGTCGAGCAGCTCGAAGTTCGGCACCCGCCTGTCGAGCGAGGACCCGATCGCAAGCCGACCGCCCAGGGTTCCGGATTGGACGTTCGCCTGACCGGAGGGCAGCCGTGCAACGACGATGGTGCCGACCAGGAGGAGCACGGCGAGGACAGCCAGAAGCGCCGCTGCCCGCACGGTCTTCGTCCTGAGCACCGGCCGCACCATAGGATCAGGGTGCACGAGCGCCACGCACTAGGTAAGCGCACGTACATCACCGCGGTAACTGCAGTGACGCAGTGTTAAGTCCCGTTAGACGATGGGGACCATGCTCGAGCCGCACCGCCTCGTCCAGCTCCTGGTTCAGGACCCGGATCTCGGCACCGACCTGCCGGAGAACGAGCAGCGACGCGCCCGCGAGCGCGTGGTCGTGCCCGCCGTCACCCTGGCGGTCGGCGACGAGGCGGCGCTCGCCCGCCGCATGGATCACCCCGGACTGATCGGATTCCTCGTGATCACGGGCCTGCTGCTCCGAGAGATCGAGGTGGCGGGGAGCGTCGCCGCGGAGCTGATCGGCACCGGCGACCTGATCCATCCCGGCGATGTGCGTGCGAGCGATCTGTCGCCGCTCAATGGGACGCTGTGCTGGACCGTGCTCGATTCCGCGGAGCTCGCCGTGCTCGACGGCACCTTCAGCCTCAGGGCGGCGCCCTGGCCGCAGATCTTCGGCCGCATCGCGTTGCGCGCGGTGTGGCGGACGCACGGCCTCGCCCTGAACCTGGCGATCTCGCACCAGGGACGCATCGAAGACCGGCTGCTGCTGCTCTTCTGGCATCTCGCCCAGCGCTGGGGCCGCGTGTCGAAGCAGGGAGTGCGGCTCGACCTGCCGCTCACCCACCTGACGCTCTCGAAGCTGGTGAGCGCCCAGCGGCCATCCGTGACCAACGCGCTCGGCGAGCTGCGCGAGCGGAAGCTCCTACTCAGGAACGAGGACCGCAGCTGGCTGCTGCCCCTCCCGATCCCCGAGGAACTCGAGCCACTGCTGGCACGGCACGCGGTGGGCCGCGCGGCGGCGCCGCCCCCTGTGTAAGAGCACATACATACCCGTGCGCGAACTGCGGGGTATTACCTCAAGGCGTGAGGATGACGCTTGTCAGCTGAGTCGACGAACGGCGGCGGGCCGCGCCCGGCCTCCGCGATGGCGGCGACCGGGCTGGCGCGCTACCAGGCAGGCAGCAAGGCGCTCGTAGTTTTCGCACTGGTCGTCGGCGTCGGCGCCGGGCTGGGCGCAATCGCCTTTCGCTACCTGATCAAGGGCTTCACCTTGGTCTTCACCGGCCATGGCGAGTTGAGCGCCCATCCGCACCCGGCGGGCCACTGGTTCGGGCTCGGGAGGGCGTGCCTGCTGGTCGCGCCGATCCTCGGCGGTCTCGTCTACGGACCGCTTGTGGCTCGCTTCGCCCCGGAGGCTCGCGGTCACGGCGTGCCGGAGGTGATGCTGGCCGTCGCGCGCCACGGCGGGCGCATCCGTCCGCGGGTCTCGCTCGTGAAGGCGCTGGCCTCCGCACTGTGCATCGGCTCCGGGGGCTCGGTGGGGCGCGAGGGCCCGATCGTCCAGATCGGCTCCGCGCTCGGCTCGACGATCGGCCAGGTCGCCCGGCTGCCGGAGCGGTCCCTGCGCCTCCTAGTGGCATGCGGGGCCGCGGGCGGGATTGCGGCGACCTTCAACGCGCCCATCGCCGGGGTGTTCTTCGCGCTCGAGGTGATCCTGCGGGACTTCCAGACCGAGTCGTTCGCCCTCGTCGTGCTGAGCTCGGTCACCGCCTCCGCGATCGGGCGGATCGCGTTCGGGTCGGCGGCCTTCCTGCACCTGCCCGAGTTCCAGCTCCACTCCGGCGCCGAGTACCCGCTCTACGCGCTGCTCGGCGTCCTGGGCGCATTCGTCGGCATCGCCTTCATCCGCATGCTCTATGGCTCTGAGGACATCGCGGATCGGGTCTGGCACGGCCCGGAGTGGCTGCGCCCGGCCGCTGGTGGCGTGCTCCTGGGCGCCCTGCTCTTCGTCCTCCCGCAGATGTACGGCGTGGGCTACCCGGTGCTTCAGTCAGCCGTGGCCGGCCACTACCTGATCGGCTTCCTCCTCCTCCTGCTCGCGGGCAAGCTCGTGGCCACCAGCCTTACGATCGCGATCGGCGGCTCAGGTGGCGTCTTCGCCCCCTCGCTGTTCATGGGCGCCATGCTCGGCTCTGGCTTCGGGCAGTCCTTTCACGCCCTTGACCCAGGTTGGGTGACCACTCCCGGCGCCTACGCCCTCGTCGGGATGGGCGCGGTCTTCGCAGCTGCGGCGAGGGCACCGATCACGGCCGTCCTGATCATCTTCGAGCTCACCGGCGACTACGCCATCATCCTGCCGCTGATGCTCGCAGTCGTGGTCGCCACCGGCATCAGCGGCGCCCTGACCGGCGACACCATCTACACGCTCAAGCTGCGACGGCGTGGCATCGACATCGACCACCGTGCGCCCGAGGGCCCGATGCACGTGGTCACGGTGAGTGAGGCGATGCGCCCGATGCCGGCCAGCGTGGACGCCGACATCCCGCTGGCGGAGCTCGCCGGGCTGTTCGCCGGCACCGACGAGCAGGCGCTGCCGGTCGTCGACCACCGCGGCGCGCTCGTGGGGGTCGTCTCCATCGAGGACCTCGAGCCGGCGCTCGCCGAAGCGAACGGCTCGGTGACCGCCGCGGCGCTCGCGCGACCCATCCCCAGGCTGCAAAGCGAGGACAAGCTCGACCAAGCAGCCCAGCTGCTCGGCGAGAGCGCGGAGCGCGGCTTACCGGTCCTCGGCCCGGACGGGGAGGCCGTCGTGGGCTGGATCAGCCACCAAGACGTCCTCCGCGCGTACCGAGAAGAGTCCAGCCGCGCCAGCAACGGCTTTCAGCGGGCGGGCGGCTCAGCCAGCTCGTAGAGGTTCGAGCCGAGCTTCTTCAGGCGCCCGTCGCGGACGCCCGCGTCGAGGACCAGGGTGAAGTCCGCATGGCTCCGGTGGTCCGCAGAACCGTGGCCGCGCCGGCGAGTGCTGCTGAAGGCCGGGCCCTCGGATTCGCGCCGGATCCACGGCCCGGCCACCTCGGCCCGCTGATCGATGGCTGGCTTCGTGTCGTCAGCGTCGGAATTTCCCGGCCGTGAGCACGCTGAAGCGATGGGCCACGGCGACCTCGTGGGCCGCGGGTGATCGACGAAGGCGTGCTCTAGTGACCGGGTCACCCGCTCGGTGTGTTCGGTGCGACCGACATTGCTCTCACCGCACGAGTGGTGATGACGCGAGCCCCAGCCGCGGCGGGACCGCCGTTCGTACGCACAATTCTCGCGCACAAGGCTCACCCAAATCCGACTGCGACAACCTTGTGCGCCAAGCGGCCGGATGCCCTGTCAACAGGAACCGAAAAGTGCGCCACTTTCAGGAACCGAGAAGGGCGCCACTCGGTGGCTGGTTGCGCCGTTCAGGCGGAGCCGCGTAGCGGCGGAGCCTGGGCGGCGGGGGCGATCCCGGTGCCTCTCTCCCTGAGTCGGTAGCTCTTGCCTTTGAGGGTGATCATGGTGGCGTGGTGGACGAGCCGGTCGATGAGGGCGGCGGCGACCATGGCGTCGCCGAGGATCTCGCCCCATTGCTCGAAGCTGCGGTTGGATGTGACGATGATCGAGCCGCGCTCGTAGCGGCGGGAGACGAGCGCGAAGAGCAGGTTCGCGGCTTGGCGCTCGAGCGGGAGGTAGCCGACCTCGTCGACGACCAGCAGGTGGTAGCGCTCGAGCCGGCGCAGCTCGTCCTCGAGCCGGTTGCGGTCTTGGGCCGCTTCGAGCCGTGAGACCCATTCCTGGGCGGTCGCGAACGCGACCCGGAAGCCTTGTTCGCAGGCTTTCGTTGAGAGCGCGATCGCGAGGTGGGTCTTGCCGGTGCCGGGCGGGCCGAAGAAGCAGACGTTGGCGTGCTCCTCGACCCAGGCGAGCTGCGCGAGGTGGGTGACGAGCGGCCGCTCCGCCGCGGGCTGGGCTGCCCAGTCGAAGTCCTCGAGCGTCTTTCTGGCCGGGAACTGGGCGTGGCGGATCCGCTGTCTGGCGCCGGAGGCGTCGCGGGCGAACACCTCGGCCTCGAGCAGCGCCTCGAGAAACTGCTCGTAAGGCCACTCTTCGGCGCGGGCCCGCTCGGCCGTCTGCTCGAGCCGCTCCAAGACGCGCGGCGCCTTCAGCTTGCCGAGCAGATAGGGCAGCCGCTCGCCGACGGCGGCCTTCTTCGCTCGCGCGCTCACGCGCAGAGCTCCGCGTAGTCGGCGAGCTCGGGCGGGCAGACCTCGGGCACGACGATCCGTGCCGGCACCGGCGCTGGCGGCGGCTCGGGCCGCAACCTGGGCGCCGGCAGCCAGCTGCCAGGCTCGTAGCTGCGCGGGTAGCGCGCGACCTCCGCGCCGCGGTGCTCGATCCAGACCGAGTCGCGATCTGCCTGCAGCGTCACGCGCTGGTGGACGAGCGCCTCGGGCGCGCGGTAGAAGCTCTGGCGATAACGCAGATAGCCGTCGAGCGGCACCCGGCTCGCGCGCGCGTAGGCGTAGTCGAAGCCCGCCGGCGGCAGCGGCCGCAGCGCGTCCCGCTCCTCGCCCAGCCGCTCGTCGACCATGAAGCGCCCGGTCGAATGCCGGCGCCTGTTGCAGACCCGGTCGCGCCAGTCCGCGTACTGCTCGTCGAGATCGGTTAGCGACGCGACCCGCCGCGCCGGCCAGAAGCCCGTCTTCAGGTGGCGCACGCCGTACTCGGGCGCGCAGTCGGCGCACTTCTCGTTCGACATGACCTGCGAGTCGTTCCTCGAGGGTCACAGCCGCCTGTTCGACTGGCTCGGCGGCGTCGTGCGCGAGTGCGTCTACGACAACCTGCGCTCGGTCGTCGCAAAGCGCGAGCGCGATGTTGTGCGCTGGAACCCCAGGTTTCTGCACCTGCGCGGCCACTACGCCTTCCACGCGACCGCGTGCACGCCGGCGACGCCGCGCGAGAAGGGCTCGGTCGAGAATGTCCCGAGCAGCGCGTAGACGCGCCGCTCGCGCCCGGCGATCCTGGGGCGGGTCGGCAGCTCGAGCCAATCGAGCTGGAGCACCTGGCCCGGCCGGTAGCCCGTCCGTTGGGCGGCGCGCTCGCGTGGCGGACGCAGCTGCTGCAGACGGCGCCGCACCAGATCGACCGAGCCCCGGTAGCCGTACCCGTCGCGCAGGATGTCGGTCATCCGCGGCGCCCTCACGTCAGGACACTCCTCAAGCGTCGCCCGCATCACCGGCTCGAGCGGGTCGAGCATCGAACCCTGCGCCGCGCGCTCGTAACGCGGTGGCCGATCCGACTCGAGCATCCGCTTGACGGTCCGCCGGTTGATCCCAAGCCGCCTGGCGATCTCGCGCTGCGAGACCCCGTCCGCCGCCCACGCCCTTGCCTGCGCCCACTCCAACGCGCTCCGCACCTCCTCAGCACCTCCGTCTCGACCGGCAGAACCAATCGAGCGTGAGAGCTCAAGCGGTCATCACCGACAAGGCAGCTGGTGCACTTTTCGCTTCCCGAACGTGGTGCAGTATTGGGCGCCCGGCGTCATGCCCCTGGTCAGGCGCAAAACGGCCTCCAGCCACGCGTGTACGGGTAACAACAGATCAGCGGCCCTGGATCACAGCCAGCCGACGAGGACGGCCGCCAGGACGTCGTGAAAGCCCTGCAAACGCTGTCTTTCTCAGTGCGCCCAGGGAGACTCGAACTCCCACGGGGGAATCCCCCCACAAGGCCCTCAACCTTGTCGAGGGCGTGTGCGGGGTGTCCAGCGCGTCCAGGTTTGGCTTTTCAGAGCCATTCGGCTGGACGCACTGGACGCATTGCGAACAGCATTTGTTACCCCGTTTGTTACCCCGCCGGGTAACGGTCGCGGCTCGCGCCCCTTGCATCGACCTTCCATATGGGGTACGTGCGTCGGCCGGCCCTACGTGAAGGCGTGCGCCGACCAGCGCACTGCAATGAGGAGGGTTGTTGGTCCAGGCGGTCGGGGGTTCGAGTCCCTTCGCTCACCCTCACGAAAAGCCCCCTAACGCGGGGTTTTCCGTTGAAGGTCTGCTCCACGCTCCGCTGGCTCGGGCCCAATTGGAACCCAATTTCTCGATTCAGGTTCGCTCGGGGCACGGTCGCACGCTGCCCGCGCTTAGCATTCATCCCGATGGAGCTGCGGCGCGAGCGTCTGTCGGCGGAGCTCCTTGACCCCCGTCGCGGGTTCGAGCGGGTCAAGGCGGGGCTCGAGGTTCGCTGGGATCCACTCACCGCTCACAGCGCGCGATTGGTGAGTGCTCCGGGGGAGCTGTTCCCACGTTCAGACCTGGACCTCGCAGAAGTCGGCGAGCGGTTCGCGGCGAGCTGCCCGTTCTGCCGCGAGCGGATCGACGAGATGACTCCCAAGCTGCCGCCGGAGGTATGGTCCGAGGGGCGCATTCAGCGGGGGGACGCATTGCTGTTCCCGAACCTGTTGGCGTACTCCGCTCATAGCTGCGTGTCGGTCTACTCGCCGGACCTCCATTTCCTGCCGCTCGGGCGAATGACGCCGCGCCTCGTGACCGACAACTTGGCTACGCAGGTCGAGTTCGGCCGCGCTGTGATGCGCGTCGATTCCGAAGCGCGGTGGGCATCGATCAACGCGAACCACATGCTGCCTTCCGGCAGCTCGCTCTTCCACCCGCACATGCAGGGCAGCGTGGACCGCCTTCCGACGACCTTCCAGAGGCTGCTGGCCGATGTCCCGGCCGAGCGCTTCAACGCATACTTGGAGCACGAGCGAGAGGCGGGTGAGCGTTATCTCGGCTCGACGGGGTCGGTGGAGTGGCTGGCGAGCTTTGCTCCGATAGCACCGGCGGAGCTGCGTGCCTTCATCGGCGGCGTGGCCTCGCCGGTGCAGCTCGACGATGATGCGGTCGAGGAGCTCGGCTACGGGATCGCCACGGCGCTCAACCTCTACTCGGAGCTCGGCTTCGAGAGCTTCAACATGGCGATCTACGGCGCCCCTTCGGCCACGCCGGGCTATCCGCTCAACCTGCGCATGGCCTGCCGCTCGAACCTGCAGCCGCTCTACCGCTCCGACGCGACGTACTTCGAGCGGCTGCACTGGGAGGCGGCGGTCGATATCTCGCCCGAGCGACTCGCCGAGCAAGCCGCGGACCGCTTTCGAAGCTGAGCGTCCATTGCGCGTCAAGCGAGCAGCTGCCCTCTACGACATCCACGGCAACTTACCCGCGCTCCGCGCGGCCTTGGAGGAGGTCGAGCGGTCCGATGTCGATCTGCTCGTCTTCGGGGGCGATGTGGCCAGCGGGCCGATGCCGGTCGAGTCCATCGAAGCGGTGTTGGGCCTGCAAGAGAAGGCGCGCTTCATCCGCGGCAACACCGACCGTGAGCTCGTCGCGGCGTATGACCGCGGCGACGCAAGCGGTTACCCGCCCGCAGCCGCGTGGGTCGCCTCGCGCATCGAACGCCGTCACCGCGACTTCCTCGCCTCGTTCGAGGAGCGGCTGGTCGTTGAAATTGAGGGACTCGGCGAAGTCTTGTTCTGCCACGGGTCGCCGCGCAGCGACTCGGAGGTAGTGACCGGCGCGACCCCGGAATCGCGCTTGCGCGCGGCGCTCTCGGGGGTCGACGAGCCCGTCGTGGTGTGCGGGCACACCCACATGCAGTTCGACCGGCGGATCGATGGCGTCCGCCTGGTCAACGCCGGAAGTGTCGGTGCGCCCTTCGGCGGTGCCGCCGGCGCCTATTGGCTGTTGCTGGGACCCGATCTCGCGTTCCGATGCGCGCCCTATGACATCGAGCGAGCGGCCGAAGAGATCCGACGCACCGGCTTTCCCGGGGCCGATGGCCTGGTGCGACATCTCCTCAAGCCGTTGGACCCAGCGCAAGCCACTGCGTTGCTCGAGCGACAGGCGCAGTGAGTCGGCGTAGGTCTCCCGCGTTAAGGGAGCAATCGCAACCGCGGTCCGGCTCCTCTGGAGTGGTAGCGAGCGGTCGAGCGGCGCAGGCGAAATTCGAATCTCTCCCCGCCCTCGGTCACGGCCACGACACGCCGTCCCTCGTCGGTGACCTCCTCAACGACAGCCGCCTCCTCCGCCGCGAGGTGCAGGATGAGTGCGCTCATCCCGACCGCCGGCACCGGCCGACTCGGTCGCAAGCTCAGCCCACCGCCACGGCCATCCGTCCCGCATAGGTCGCGCGGTCGCCCAGCTCCTCCTCGATGCGCATGAGCTGGTTGTACTTGGCGACCCGCTCGGAACGGGCTGGCGCCCCGGTCTTGATCTGGCCGGCGCCGGTGGCGACCACGAAGTCGGCGATGAAGGTGTCTTCCGTCTCGCCGGAGCGGTGTGAGACGAAGCAGCGGTAGCCGTTGTCGCGGGCCAGCGCCATCGTGTCGAGCGTCTCGCTGAGTGTCCCGATCTGGTTGAGCTTGATCAGGATGCTGTTGGCAATGCCGCGCTCGATGCCCTGCTGCAGGATCGCCGGGTTCGTGACGAAGATGTCGTCGCCGACGAGCTGCACCCGGTCGCCGATGCGGTCGGTGAGCAGCTTCCAGCCGTCCCAGTCCTGCTCGGCCATCCCGTCCTCCAACAACAGCACGGGGTAGCGGTCGGCGACCGACTCCCAGAGGTCCACCATCTCCTCGCTCGAGAGGCTGCGTCCCTCGCCGGCCAGCTCATACCGACCGTCCTTGAACAGCTCGCTGGCGGCGGGGTCGAGGCAGATCGCAACCTCGTCGCCCGGCCGGTAGCCGGCGGCCTCGATCGCGGTTACAAGCAGCTCGAGCGGCGCCTCGTTCGAATGGAGCGCCGGGGCGAAGCCGCCCTCGTCACCCACCGCGGCCGAGAGACCCTGCTGCTTGAGCGTCGACTTGAGCTGCTGGTAGACCTCGGCGCCCATCCGCGCCGCGTCGGCGAATGAGGCGGCGCCCACAGGGGCGATCATGAACTCCTGGAAATCGACCGGGTTGTCCGCGTGTACGCCACCGTTCAGCACGTTCATCATCGGAACCGGCAGGACATGCGCGTCGTCGCCGCCGAGGTAGCGCCACAGCGGGACGCCGTTGTCCGCCGCGGCGGCACGTGCGTTAGCCAGCGAGACGCCGAGAATCGCATTGGCACCGAGCCGCGACTTCGTCTCGGTCCCGTCGAGCTCGATCATCGCCTGGTCGAGCCCCCGCTGGTCGGCAGCGTCGCGTCCGCGGACAGCCTCCGCGATCTCGCCGTTGACGTTGGCGACCGCGTGCGTCACGCCCTTGCCGCCGAAGGCCTCGTCACCGTCGCGGAGCTCGAGCGCCTCCCGCGTGCCGGTCGAGGCGCCGGACGGCACCGCGGCGCGCCCCGTCGCGCCTGACCCGAGCCGTATGTCGACCTCAACCGTTGGATTGCCGCGGCTGTCGAGGATCTGGCGTGCGTGGATGTTCTCGATTGCGCTCATGCGATTGCCTCCGTGGTTCAGAAGAGCCCCACCGTTCGGCCCTCGGGGTCGATGTCAACGTTTGCCGCCGCGTGGCCGCGGCCAATGCCCGGCATCTGCGTGATCTCGCCGCAGAGCGGGACGATCCACCCCGCTCCGGTGTAGGCCCGCATGTCGCGGACCGGGAGCGTGAAGCCCTCGGGCGCATTGCGCAGGGCCGGGTCGGGTGAGAGCGAGCGGGGTGTTTTGGCGATGCAGATCGGCAGGCGATCGAGGCCGTCGGCCTCGTACTGGGCGATCTTGCGCTCAGCCGCGGGGTAGACGAAGGCGCCTGCGGCGCCGTACACCCTGGTGGCGACCGTCTCGATCTTCTCTCGGATCGACGCCCCCTCGTCGTAGAGCAGACGGAATTCAGCCGGCGTCTCGCACGCTTCCGCTACCGCACGCGCAAGATCAGTTGCGCCTTCGCCGCCGGACTGGAAGCCCTCGTGCGCGACAGCGGCATGGGCGCCGTACTCCTGCGCCAGCTGGACCACGAGGTCGATCTCCTCGTCGGTCTCGTCGCTGAGGCGGTTGACGGCGACCACGCAGGGGACGCCGAACTCGCGCACGATCGCGAGGTGGCGCTGTAGGTTCTTCGAGCCCTCGACGATCGCGGCGAGGCCGCGGGCGGCGTCGACCCGCTCGGGGGTGTCGAGCCCGGCGTGGTGCTTGAGGGCGGTGGCGGTGCAGACCAGCACGACGCAGCTCGGCGTCACGCCGCCGATGCGGCAGACGATGTCGAACAGCTTCTCCATGCCCATGTCCGCTCCGAAGCCGGACTCGGTGACGACGTAGTCGCCGAGCCGCAGGGCGATCAGGTCGGCGACGAGCGAGGAGTTGCCGTGGTCGATGTCCCCGAACGGGCCGCAGTGCATGAGGCACGGCTGCCCCTCAAGCGTCTGGATCAGGTTCGGCTTGATCGCGTCCTTGAGCAGCACCGCCATCGCGCCGGCCGCGCCCAGCTCCTCAGCCTTCACCGGTCGGCCCCCGTCGTAGCTGTGGGCGACCGTGATCTCGCCGAGCCGGGCGCGCAGGTCGTGCAGGCTGCGGGCGACGGCGACGATGGCCATCACTTCGGAGGCCGCGGTGATATCGAAGCCGGTCTCGCGCGGGTAGCCGTTTGCCCGTCCGCCGAGCCCGATCACCAGCTCACGGAGGGAGCGGTCATTGATGTCGAGAGCGCGCTTCCACGAGATGCGCAGCGCGTCGATCGCCAACGGGTTGCCGTGCAGGATCGACGCGTCGATCATCGCCGCGAGCAAGTTGTTGGCGGCGCCGATCGCGTGGATGTCGCCGTTGAAGTGAAGGTTGATGTCCTCCATCGGCAACACCTGCGCCCTGCCCCCACCGGCGGCGCCTCCCTTGACCCCGAACACCGGTCCGACCGATGGCTCGCGCAGGCACAGCACCGTCCTTTTTCCGATCGCGCCGAGCCCCTCGGTGAGCGCGACGGAGGTCGTGGTCTTGCCGGCGCCGCCCAGGACCGGGGTTATCCCGGTGACGCAGACGAGCTTGCCCTCCGGCACGGTGGCGAGCCGGTCGAGCACGGACAGGTTCAGCTTCGCCTTGAACCGGCCATATGGCTCGACCTCGTCGTGTTCGAGCCCGAGCTGCTCGGCGATGGACTCGATCGGCCGGAGCTCGGCATCTTGGGCGATCTCGAGACTGGTGTGCATTCGGCCGCGGGTCCCATCCACTCAGTCGTAGAGGCCATCAGCGGCACCGCCGCGGTTAGGAGCGAGCCCCATCGCTCTGGCCAACAACGTAACGGATCGGCACCTTCGGCCCGGGTACAATCGTTGTAGGCGATGAAGCCCGCCTGAACTGCCGCTTCGGCTGATGGCTTCTACCGACGTACCGGTGGAAGCCCGATGGCGACTAGAGACATCACCGCCAGCCACGCGCCGTTTCCGGCGGGCCCACGGCCATTCGAAAGCATCCTGTTCGAGCGGGCGCCAGAGCATGCGGAGATCGACGAGCCGGATTTCTTCGGCGACCTGAACCTCGACCAGCTGCTCGAGGCGATGACGGGCGGCCGCGAGCAGTACCGGCTCGAGCCGTTCTTCTACGAACCGCTCCACGACCTGGAGACCGTGGACTACCGGCACGAGGCGCTCCGCGATCTCGAGCGGCCGGACATCCGGCAGGCGGTGACGAGCTTCGCCGAGCGCATGCGGCGGATGCGAGACCACCTCAAGCAGGTGGAGAAGCTCCACCACCGCCTGCAGAAGCAGGCGTGGTTCCTCGACGCGGTCGGCCTCTACTGCGAGGCCGTCAGCGCCCTCGGTAGCGAGCTGGCCGAGAGCGACCCGGCCTCGCGCGGCTTCCGCGCGCTGTGCGACCACCTCGCCGGCTACGTCGCGTCCGAGGCCTACAGAACGGTCGCTGAGGAAACCAGCCGCTTGAAGGAGGACCTCGCCGCGGTCCACTACGCCGTCCGGATCCAGGGCGCGCGTGTGACAGTCACGAAGTTGGACGGCGAGCCCGACTACGGGGCCGAGGTCGAGGAGGCGTTCGCGAAGTTCAAGCAGGGCTCGGTGAAGAACTACCTCGTGAACCTGCCGGACCACGCCGACATGAACCATGTCGAGGCGCAGATCCTCGACTGCGTTGCGCACCTCTACCCGGACCTGTTCACGGCGCTCGCTCGGTACTGCAAGCACCACGGCGACTACCTCGACGCCAGGGTTGCTCGGTTCGATCGGGAGGTGCAGTTCTACCTCGCCTACCTCGAGCTGATCGAGCGCCTGAAAGACGCCGGTCTGTCGTTCTGTTACCCCGACGCCTCGACGACCTCCCAGCAGATCGTCGCGCGGGACACCTTCGACATTGCGCTGGCGAACAAGCTGGGAGGCAACGTCGTCTGCAACGACTTCGACCTCGAGCAGCCCGAGCGCGTCTTCGTCGTCACCGGTCCGAACAACGGCGGCAAGACCACCTTCGCCCGAACCGTCGGCCAGCTCCATTATCTGGCGAGCCTCGGCCTGCAGGTTCCCGGCCGGGCGGCGCGGCTCTTCCTGCCAGACCGGATATACACCCACTTCGAGAGGGAGGAGGACATCGAGACGTTGCGCGGCAAGTTCGAGGACGAGCTCGTGCGCGTCCACGGGATCCTCGAACAGGCCACGTCCAGGAGCGTCGTCGTTATGAACGAGAGCTTCAGCTCGACCAGCCTGAACGATGCTCTCTTCGTCGGCACCGAGGTCGTGCGCCGGATCCTCGAGCTCGGCGCCGTCGGCGTCTACGTGACTTTCGTCGACGAGATCGCGTCTCTCAGCGAAGCGACCGTGAGCATGGTCGCCCAGGTGGCGCCCGACAACCCGGCGGAGAGGAGCTTCCGCCTCGTGCGCAAGCCCGCCGATGGGCTCGCATACGCGTGGGCGATCTCGCAGAAGTACGGGCTCACCTACGACCGCCTCGTGGAGCGGATCGACCCATGAAGGTCCTTCTGATGCACCGCGACCGCGACTTCGAGGTCAAGCCGGAGCTGCGCGACGAGATGTTCGACGCCATGCGGAGCGGCAAGCTGCGCGCCGTCGCGAACGTGAGGAGGGAACGCGAGCGGACCGCCGCGGCGACAGCCGCGCCTCTCGCAGGTGACGACATGCTGACTCAGGATCTCGAGCTCGAGACGCTCTGGAGTGCCATGGCACATGGAGACGCGTTCCTCTACGAGACCGCCAAGCGGGGCATGTTGTCGAGCCTGACGGATCCCGACGCGATCCTGTACCGCCAGCGGGTGCTCGCGGATTGCCTGGAGCAGCCGACCGTGGTCGGGGAGCTATACGGGCTAGCGATCGAAGCCCTCGACAACGAGCGCAAGGCCGGCAGCATCTGGCATGGCGCGAGTCCCGACACGATCCTCCATTTCTCAGTGAAGGTCTTGAGCCTCCAGCTCGCGGTGCTCAGGCGTCTGAGGAAGCTGGCCGAGGAGCACGCCGGCGGTTTCAGGTCCGAGGGATTCACGCGTTTCTTCGAGATGGTCGGGGAGGAGCTCAGCGAGGATTACCTGGCGACGCTCGAGACGCACCTGCGAGAGCTCGAGTTCAAGCGCGGCGTGCTCCAGAGCGCCGGGCTCGCCAAGGGCTTCAAGGCCCGCCGCTACATCGTCCGAAGACTGCGCCAGCAGCGCTGGACCGAGCGGTTGCCCTTTTCAAACCGCCCGGACAGCTTCAGCTTCAACATCGCGCCACGCGACGAGAGCGGATTCAGGGCGCTCGGGGAGATCCGCGGCAAGGGCATCAACGCGGTGGCCAACGCGGTCGCCCAGTCGGCTGACCACGTCAAGAGCTTCTTCGGCATGCTGCGGTTGGAGCTCGCCTTCTACCTCGCCTGCCTCAACCTCCGCGCGCTGCTCGATGAGAAGGGTGAGTCCACCTGCTTCCCGATCGTCGTCCCCGCGGGCGAGCCCGCACTAGCTGCGGAAGGGATCTACGACGTGTGCCTCACTCTCCACGTGGCCGATCGCGTGGTCGGCAACGATCTCGGCGCAGATGGCAGGTCGCTGGTGATCATCACCGGCGCGAACCAGGGCGGGAAGTCGACCCTGCTGCGCAGCGTCGGGCTGGCCTACCTGATGGCGCAGAGCGGGATGTTCGTCGGCGCACGGTCCTTCCGCGCGGGCGCGTCGGCCGGTGTCTTCAGCCATTACAAGCGCGAAGAGGACGCGAGCATGGAGGGCGGCAAGCTCGACGAGGAGCTTCGCCGCATGAGCGAGATCGCCGACCGGATCACGCCCGGCTCGCTGCTGCTCTGCAACGAGTCGTTCGCCTCGACGAACGAGCGCGAAGGCTCCGAGATCGCCCGCCAGGTGGTGCTCGCCATGCTCGACAGGCAGATCCGGGTGCTCTTCGTCACGCACATGTACGAGCTCGCCCACGGTTTTCAGGCACAGGGCGACAGCAGCACGCTCTTCCTCCGCGCCGAGCGCGAGCGGGACGGGCGGCGGACCTTCAGGGTCAAGGAAGGAGAGCCGCTGCCGACCAGCTACGGCGAGGACTCCTACCGCCGGATATTCGCTGCATGACGGGTCATTTCGAAGCGGTGTCAGCCAACGGTCACGTGCTCGACGAGCTCACGGGGCTCGCGAGTCGCCTCGCGCCTCCGTCGACGCTTGCCGCACTGAAGGACGCACGCGAGCGCGCAGCGACTCGCTCCTTCAACGTCGTCGTGCTCGGTGAGTTCAAACGCGGCAAGAGCACGCTGATCAACGCGCTGCTCGGGCGGACCCTGCTTCCCACGGGCGTCGTGCCCCTCACGGCATCGGTCACGATCGTGCGGCCGGGCGACCGCGACCGCGTGCTGCTCCGGTTCGAGAACGGGGCTGCGGAGGAGGTGGCGCTCGACCATCTCCCGAGGTACGTCACCGAACGCGAGAACCCCCACAACTCCCACGGCATCGCCCACGTCACCGTGGAGGCGCGATCCGGCCTGATCGGCTCAGGCATCCAGCTCGTCGACACCCCTGGCACAGCATCGGTGCACGAGCACAACACAGAAGCCACCTACCGCTTCCTCGCCCACGTCGACGCGGCGCTCTGCGTGCTCGGAGCCGATCAGCCGCTCACAAGCGGCGAACGGGACTTCCTGGCGGAAGCGGTTGCCGGCATCCCGCGTGTCATCGTCGCCGTCAACCGCATCGACACACTGCTCGAGAGTGAGAGGCAGGAGGCGCTCGAATTTCTCAGCGGGGCACTGACGACCGTGCTGGGCCAGCCGCCGGAGCTGTTCCCGCTCAGCGCGCTGTCCGGCGAGGGCGTCGATGATCTACGTGAAAGGCTCCACCGGCTCGCGCGGGACGATGGCGACGCGATCCTGCGCGAAACCCTGCGCCGGGCCGCACAGCGGACTGCGGTCGAGACGGTCCAAGCCTCGCGCCTGGAGGTGGCGGCGGTTCGGCTCCCGATCGACCAACTCGAAGCGCGATCCGCCCTGTTCGAGCAGAAGCTCGAGGAGCTGCTGCGCACGCGGCGCGATGCCAGCGACCTGCTCGAACGCGGCCTCGAACGGCTCTTGCGCGAGCAGGTCCAGACGCCGCTCGGCGAGCTGGCGGCCCAGCGCGCCGACGAACTCCGTTCCGAGGTACGCGACCAGGCTGCCATGCTGCCGCCCCGACCAAGGGCCGCATTCGCCGAGGGCCTCGAGAACTGGGTCGACTCGACGATTCACGAGGCGTTTGCCGACCTCAGCGCCGCCTACGAGCAGCGCGTCGCCGACGGGATCGCGGAGCTCGAGCAGGTCCACGCGCAGCGGATCTCCGGCATCCTGGCCGAGCTGCACTCCGCCGCCCAGGAGATCTTGGGAGCCACAGCCGTCGCCGCGATGCCCGAGCTCGGCCTCACTGCCCCGTCCAGGTTCAGCTTCAAGCTCCGGGACGTTCGCCACGCCCTTGAGCAGATCGTGGTTGTCGGCCGCACGACAGCTCCGGGGAAGCTCGGCCGGAACCTCCTTGTGCGCGAGGCGGAGCGGCGGGTCATCCAGATGTTCGACCGTCATGCCGGCCGGCTGCGGAGCGAACTGACCGAGCGAGCGCGTGCCGCGGTGCGAGAGTACGACCGTGGCCTGCAACGAATCGTCGTGGAGGCCGCTGACGCGGTGCGTGCGGCGATCGCGCGAGCACGGGCGGAGCACGACCAAGGCGAGGAAGCGATCCGCGCGCGGGTGCTCGAGTTAGAGGGCGTCGCTGTGAGGGCCATCGAGCTCGAGCGGCTGTTTACGAGCTCGAGCGAGTGGTCCTCAGCAGCCTAGGCGTCCCTTGTCACGAAGAAGGGGCAGTGGGCGTCATCGCCCTCGACGGCGAGCTGGCGGCGGAACAGCTCCGTTGCGATTCTGGGGTGCAGGCAGACCGCGACAATCTCGTAGCGGAACTCAGTGTCTTCCACGAAGGGTTCCTCGAGGGGATCGCAGTAGCGACAGCTCGGGCACTCGTGGGGAATGAACGGCCAGCTCACTGCGAATGAGTTCCTGGACCGAGGAGAGCGTTGAGCGCGAGCTCGCATGACCGGATCGAGGCCCCGGGGTTCACTGACGTCTGGCCAGCGACGCAAGCGCCTGACGTGCCGCGCGCTCCATCAGAAGGCCGCCGCTATCCGCGTACTGATCCAGAAGCGGCCTCGCTCCCTCGCCTTCGATCGCCGCGAGGCTGAGGAGGCACTCGGCGCCCAGGTAGGGATCGGGCGGGTCCTCAACGACCTCTCGCAGGGCCTCGGCGGCCACCGTCGCGTGCCTCTTTCCAAGGACCTGCGCCGCGAGTCTGGCGCGGCCGGGATCCGGGTGCCGCAGAGTCCAAATCAGGAGCCGGTCGTAGTCAAGCCCGGGCGGCGCCGAGATCTCGCCGCCACAGTGATCGCAACGCCCGTTTCCGGCACGGTTTATGCCGTAGCACTGGAAGCAGTAGTACACGGTGAGGGACGGCTACGCAGCGTTCTCTCGCAACGCATCCAGCCGTGCCAAGGCCTCCTCCGCAGCATCGCTGATCTCGCCGTGCAGCTGGGCCCAGCCGATCGGATGCTCCACCAGCCCGTACGCATGCTGGAGACGGGTCGGCTCGAGGTCGGCGAGCTCCGCGGTGATCGTGGTCAGCGCCGCGCCGACCCGCCAGCGGTGGGAGCGCCGTTGAATGGGTAGGTCGAGCACATCCGCGGTACGGCGGATCGCATCGAGCAGCGGGCGAACCGCCTCCTCGGTCCCGGCCGGAGCGTCGAGTCCCTGGGTCAGCCGCAGGTCGGCATGCGCCTCTGCCAGGACGGCGTCAAGGCGCTGCTCGGCTCCGGCCAGCGCGTTGGCGATAGTGTGCAACGGGTCATGCGTGTGGGTCATCGGGCTCCTTCCGAACGAATTCCGTGGGAAGAAGCCATCAGCCGTCGTGAACGGCGGTTCGGGCCCAGCCGAGCCCTGCCAGAGCCTCATCTGGCAACGCCATCTTACCCCCGCAGGCGCACTACGCTCGCCCGCTCAGCCGCCGACAACGAGCACGGGGAGATCCGCTTCCGAGATGAGCTGCTCGGTGACGCCATGCAGGATCACCACACCGGGCTTCGGGTGGTGATGATGCCCGACGACGACCAAGTCGAAGGCGTGCTCGTGGGCGTACGCCAGCAGGCACTCGCTCGGCTTGCGACCCTGGATGAGCTGGTGGCTTAGCGGCACGGCCCCGTGCGAGCCGTGCCGCTCCGCGAATAGCGACTCGAGCGAAGTCTCCTCGCCTAGTGGCACCACTGACGCAGCCACGACCTCCGCGTCGTACTTCGACGCCACGTCGAGCGCGGCCTCGAGCGCTCGCTCGGACACGTCCGAGCCGTCCCAGAGCGCCAAGATCCGCTGGAACACAGCTGCCTCAGGTACGTCGAGGGCGGGTGAGCGGGACTGCGACGAGCGCGAGCAGCATCCAGCCCGCAGCGTAGGCGAAGCCGAGCGCCGGCGAGACGACCGACCACAGGGCGCCGACGGCCGCCGTGGAGGCGAAGTCGCCGAACGACTGGACGCCGCCCAGTACTCCGAAGCCCGATCCACGAAGCCGGTCGGGGAGGCGCTGCGCGATCAGTGTCGACTGCGCGGTCTCCGCCAGCCCGATGCCGCTGCCCGCGAGCGAGAAGGCGATAAGCAGTAGCGGCCAGCTGTGGATGGGCAGCGCGAACGTCGCGTATGCGATCAGGTAGACGGCGGCGCCGGCGCCGAACGCGCGCGCCGGGCCCGAGCGGTCGATCCAATGACCGCCCGCGTATGCCACCACCGCGGCGACCGCGTTGTGGGCGGCGTACAAGAGGATCGCGAGCGACGTCGCGGCGGCGAGCGACCGTCCGTGCACATGCAGCAGGTCGGTGCTCCTGAGGATGAGCAGGGTCGTGGCGACGTTGCCGAGCTCGAACAGCGCCACCGGCGCAAGCGCCCTGACGAGCCCGGCCTCGCGGAGGGCCCTGAGCTGGAGCCTCGCTCGGGCGCCCGGAGCGATCCGGCGCTGGCGCGCCTCGCGAGCGGCGGCGGTGATCGCGACCGCGGCGAAGATCCCGGGCACCACGGCGAAGTAGATCGACGAGCGGATCCCGACGGCAGCGACCAGGCCGGACGCGACCAGCGGACCCACGACGGCCCCCAGGTTGTCGCCGGCGCGCTCGAGCCCATACGCGCGGCCGTACGTCTCCGGGGTTGCGAGCGACGCGAGCAGCGTGTCGCGTGCCGGCGTGCGGATGCCGCGCGCGGTCCATGCGGTGGCGCGCAGCAGCGCCACCTGCCAAACCGTCACCGCGAGGCCGATCGCCCCGGTGGCGGCCGCGGTGACGAGGTAACCGCCCGTGGCCATCCGGCGCCGCCGTTCGGTGTCGTTGGCGAGCGGTCCTCCGATCAGCTTCGCGATCCCGGTGAGCGCGTCGCTCAGACCCTCGATCAGTCCGAGCACGCCCGCCGAACCGCGCAGGACGCTGACGACAAAGGTTGGCAGGACGGCCGTCGCGATCTCGTGACCGGAATCGCTGAAGAAGCTGGCGAGGCCGACGCTGGCGACGCCGCGCGTCAGCCACGAGCGTTGTTGGTCGCTGGGGGTGGCCTCACTCATGCGGCTCTGACAGGGCGAGGCCGCCTTCGCTGCCGGTTGGCGACGCCGCTCGGTAGGCGGGAACGATCTCGCTAGTCACCAGGCCGCTCGAGTCGGTCAGCTCATCGACGATCTGGAACCACTGCGCGACGCGTTCGGGCGTGTCGATCGTGATCGTCAGCACCGGAACGTGTCGGCGCAGAGCGAGCAGCCTGTCGCCGTGTGGCAGGTGGTCGCCGTGGTAGCCCCAGATGCCGCGAACTGCCGTCGCCCCGTTTGCCCGCGCATCGCGCAGGCGCCTGACGAGCTCGACATGGAGCGGATGCCTGCCATGGCGCGCCTGCTCGCCGGCGAACACCATCAGCTTCTGCCAGCGCGCCAGGCCCGACTCGTCACTCGGGCCGATCGTCCGCGGCTCTGCAAGACGCTCGCCGTCGCGCTTGAGCACCTGGACCCGCTCGAGCGTCATCAAGGGATCGCTCAGCATGGCGCCCAGCTCGGGAACCAGGGCGCCGATCCGGTCCCCGTCGCCGATCGAGATGATCATCAGCGGCACCTCTGCGTTGCGCGAGAAGAAGCGCGCGCGTTCGCGACGCCCGTGCACTGTCCCGTCGACCCCGAGAAGCACGGTCGCTCCCGCCACCTCGTGCCGGTGGAGGAAGTCGACGATCGCCACAAACGCCGGCCGCCCACCGATGCGTTCCTGCCGCCCGCAGTAGATCGTCAGCTTGGTCGCCTCGCCCGCCGCGTCGCGCACTCGTTCGTAGTCGATCTCGCCGCTCAGCAGCCGCGCCCGCTCGAGCGTCACCAGGCCGTGCCCCGCGATCGCCGTAACCTCCGGCACGGCGGCCTCGACCTTGGCGCGCTCGTCCACCGCGACAGCCACCACCGGCAAGTCCTCGGACAGCGTCAGCAGGCGCTGCGTCTGAAGCCGGTGCTTGATGCCGAAGCCCTCCGTGCCACGCAACAGGACGCTGGTGCGGAACCAGTGCTCTTCGAACAGGTCGAGCAGAGCGTCGCCGAGGAGCTTGTCCCCGGCCCGGTCCCGGTCGCCGAAGTAGGCGGTGAGCTTCAGGCAGTCGTCGTTCACAGGTCACCCACGACCATGGTGGGCGACCGATCGGTGTTCGGTTCGGAAGTCACCGTCTCCGCCTTCCGTTCCGCTCGCCGATGATCATCAGCGGCACCTCGGCCGCGGCCACCAGCTGCTCGGGGACGCCATGGAGCAGGAGACGCCCCGCCCGTCCCGTCCGATGATGGCCTGCCACCAGCAGATCGAAGCCGTGCTCGTGCGCGTACAGGAGAAGATCCCGCGCCGGAGCGTCTCCCTCGATCACCTCGTGGCGAAGTGGCACGCCGACACGATCCGCGCGGTCGCGCACCTTGGCGAGCGTCTCCACGAGGTAGCGGCGTGCCGCGTCTGCGGACTCCCGCCGGTCCGCCTCCGTCTCGGCGTGTGGTGGCGAGTAAGCGACGGACGCCGCCACCAGCTCGGCCTCGTAACGTCGCGCCAGGTCGATGGCGACGTCGAGTGCGCGGCGCGCCACCTGTGATCCGTCCCACGCCACGAGGATCCGCCGGAACATCAGTGATTGAGGGTCGGGATCAGGGCGAGCACGACGATCAGCGCAATCAGCATGTAGAGCAGGTACGCGCCGAGCCGACCAGACTGAAGCTTCCGAACTCGTCCGGAGGCGCCCAGGAACACGCGCGCAACAGGCGCGTAGAGGTACTGCTCCACCGCCAGCACGACGCGCGTCTCCAGCACCAGCGACTTGGTGAGCGGACTGCGCTCACCACCCTTCGGTCGCAGCTCGCGGCGGAAGCCGTAGGGACCCGAGAGAACGACCCGCATCGGGTTCGAGTAGGCGACAGGCCGGTACTGCACCTCGGAGAGCTCCGCCCCGCTCCCGGTTACCCAGACGGGCGCTCTCCGGACCCGAGGTCGCAGCAGCAGGCGCACGCCGACGGCGGCTATCAACGCGTAGGCGGGCAGAGCGATCGCCAGCCACGTGGGGGCCAGCACCGAGAACCCCGGGTAGACCGGCCCCAGCGTCAGCGGATGCGTGATGGTGCTGCCCGAGGGGTCGAATCCGAGCGTGGACGCGAGGCCGGCGCCGAGCAGGTGGATCTCCCATGGCGCGACCGCTCCCAGGCCGATGCCGATCGCAGTGAGGGCCAACGCTCCGACGCCGGGGTCGTTGACCTCACGGACGCCCTCGAGCCGGCTGCGGGGCCGGCCCAGGAATGTGAACCCGAACGCCTTGGCGAACGCCAGCAGGCCCAACCCCGCGCTGAGCGCGAGCAGCGCCGCGGCGAGCGCCATCAGCAGCCGGGCGAAGGTATGGTCGACGCGGAAGCCCTGGAGCAGGGCTTCGAAGGTGAACCACTCGCTCACGAAGCCGCCCAACGGCGGCAGCGCCGCCAGCGTCATCGAGGCCACCCCGAAGCCGGCCGCGGTGCGCGGGAGCGTACGACCGAGCCCGCCGAGCGGCGCGAGGTCACGCTCGCCGGTGGCGCGTTCCAACCGGTCGGTCGTGAGCAAGCCAAGCGTCTTGGCGATCCCGTGGGCAACGATCTCCAGCGTGGCTGCGAGGAGCCCGGCTGCCGCCAGCTCTGGCGCGCCGGTCGCCCGGCCGATCAGGGCGACACCGACCCCGATCATCGCGATGCCGGTGTGCTCTATCGTCGAGAAGCCGAGGAAGCGGCGCAGCTCGTCCTGCGCGACCGCGTACAGGATGCCGCCGAAGGCTGTCAGCGCGCCGAGGAGGAGCAGCAGCTCGCCCCACCAGAGAGCCGGAGCGAGCGTGTCCACGATCAGCCGCCAGATCCCGTAGTAACCGGCGGCCAAGGCGACCGAGAACGACGCTGCGCTGGCGCCGGGCGCGGCGCTGTAGCCGACGGGCACGGCACCCTGTAGCGGGAAGATCCCGATCTTGGTGGCGAAGGCAATGAGCAGCAGCAGGAACGCCACCGAGCTCGCGCTCTGGGGTATCGAGCTTGCGGCGTGTGCCCAGGCGGCGAAAGCGAAGCTTCCGGTCTTGCCGTACATCAGCCCGATGGCCGCCAGAAGCGCTCCGCCGCCGAGCTTCGTCATTCCGCCGGTGAAATAGCCGGCCACGAGGTGGCCGGGCCGGTCCCGGTCCGAGCTCGCGAGCAGGTAGAGCGCCAGCGTCAGGCCCTCCCACGCCAGCAGGAATAGGAAGGCCTGATCGGCACCGATCACGACCGCGCAACACGCCACAACGAGTCCGTGGAGGGAGCACACCAGCCGCCGCTGGCGGCGTTCCACCATCCCGAGCGAGACCGCCGCGCCGGTGACCCCGGCCAGCCCCATGAAGATGCCGGCCAGTCCGTCGGCCTGGAGGTGAGCCGGGCCGAAGCCGAGCCAGGACCCGATCGCGAGCGTCGGCCGCGACCAGCCGGCGGCCGCCGCGATGCCGGTCGCAGCCAAGAGCGACGACCCAGCGAACGACGCGGCGCCCGACAGGCGGCCGCCGAGGGCCGCGGCCGGGCAGGAGGCGATCAGCAGCGATATCGCCAACGCGAAGACGACGCTCACGACGGCTCCTCCGCGAGCACACCGACCGCCAGCAGCAGCCCATGAAGCAGAGCTATCGGCGCCGGCGGCGAGCCCGGCACGTAGACGTCGACCGGCAGCACGGCGTCAACGCCGCCGGCCACCGTCCCGAGACCGTCGGCCAGACCTCCGGAGCAGGCATCCGTGCCCGCGGCCACCACCGCCTTCGGCTCGGGCAGCAGCTCATACGTGCGCTCCAGCGGAGCGCGCATCGGCGCCGTGACGCCCCCGGTGACGAGCAGCACGTCCGCGTGCCGCGGCGCGGCGGTGAAGTAGATGCCGAGTCGCTGGACGTCGTAATACGGGTTGGTCAGCGCCTGGATCTCCCACTCCTCCGCGCCGTCGGATCCGGCGTCGACGTGCCGGACGTGAACCGACCGCCGGAGTGCGCGCACACGCTGGCCGAGCGTCTGCCTGAGCTCATGTAGCCGAGTTCCCTCGACATCACCTACGACGAGGGCGTCGCGTTGGCGCGACGCCGTCTCATAGGTCGCGCGGAACGCGAAGCGCCTCGGCTCCCTTTCGACGCATACGCCGCAAAGGATGCAGCGCCCCCTGTCGAGCTGAACGCCGCCGCGATCGCTCACACTGATCGCGCCGGTCGGGCAGAGGCGCTCGAGCGACCGATCGCCGCCGGTGCTGTCGAGCACGTCGACGCGGCCGCGGAAGCCGGCGGGCGGCTCCTCGGCGCGCCGCGGATAGGCGGTCGTGACGCGTCCCTTGCCAAGGCCTCTCGGGACCCACTCCAGTGACATCAGCGATCGCCTCCTGCCGGCGTGAGTCCGAAGCTGTGTTCGATGAAGGCAACGTCCGTCAGCACGTCCCCTACGTACGCCTCCGAGTAGAGCTGCCAGTTCCGCAGCGAAGGGGAGGCGATGCGCACGCGGCTCAGCTGGCCCCGCTCGATCTCGACCCAGTAGACGAGCTCGCCCTGGGGCGCCTCGCTCCACCCGAACGCCGCGCCGCTATCCGCATCTGGCAGGCGTGCGCACAGCAGGCCGCGCTCGCGGCGCAGCGTGTCGATCATCTGGCGGATCAGGTGCAGGGACTCGGCGATCTCGCCGAAGCGCACCTCGACCCTTGCCATCGCGTCACCCTCATCCCGCGTGACGACCTCGAACCCAGCCCGGGCGTACGCCCCGTATGGCCGCTCGAAGCGCGCGTCCGTTGAGATGCCTGAGCCGCGGGCCACGGGTCCAAGGCCGCCAAAGCGCTCGACCGTCGCGCGTGGCAAACGGCCACTGCCGATCAGCCGGTCGGTCATCGACGCCGTGCCGAGGAACAGGTCCCTGTCGCGTCGCAGATCGGACTCGAAGCTGTCCAGGGCCTGCCGCAGCGGGGCGACATCGATCCGGCCCTCCTCGCGGATCCCTCCCGGCCGCACCATCGCGCGGCCGAAGCGACTGCCCGTGAGTGCCGCCCGGAGCCGCTGCACGTTCTCTTTGAGAATCCCGAACCGCGCCTGGCCCACCCCGAGCGCCGGCGTCTCTGCCTCTTTGGCGGCGACGTCGAGGTGGTTCGCCACCCGTTCGAGCTCCGCATGAATTACCCGCCAGGCCTGGGCGGCCAGAGGCACCTCGATCTCGAGTGCCGCCTCCACCGCCTGAGAGAAGGCGAGCGCGTGCGCCACCGACGCAATTCCCGCGACGCGCTCAGCAACGTAGACCGCATCGCCGGGCGCCATCCCGGACATGCGCTCTTCGAGGCCGCGGTGCTTGAAGAAGGGGCGCGTCTCGAGCGCGGGGATGTCCTCGCCGCCCGTCTCGATCTGGAACTGGATCGCCTCGAAGACACCCGAGCGGACCGGCCCGTACGGGATCGCGAAGACGTCGGCACCCTCGACCCGCCTGACGATCAGGTCGGGATCGGGGTTCCGCAGCGGCCGGAGATCAGGGTGCCCGAGCGCGACGATCCCGAAGCGGTCGAACAGCTCCCGTTCAGCCCACAGCGCGGCCGGCGTTTGGAGCGAGATGGATGCGTAGACACTCCGGTCGCCATCGAGCGGCGCGCGCAGCGACACCAGCTCGCCGCGAAACGCGAAGGTCGCGGTCAGCGAACGCTCCGGATCGCCGGTCTCGAAGAGACCGACCAGTCGCGCGCCGTGCTCGAGTAGGACCTCCGCGCCGCGATCGATCAGATTCAGCGCGACGGCCACACGCGTTTCACCGGCGGGGGCCGGTTCGAAGGTGCCGCGCACCCTGCCAGGAAGCAGCGAGCTGGGCTCGATCATGGTGGGGCGTGTGGGCTCGGTCGAGCTCATCCGAGTGGAGCGGTCAGGCGCGAGCGCGCGTTTTCGATCAGCGCCGCAAGGTCGGACGGCAGGTGCACGCCGAGCGCGACCACCACGAACAGGCAGGCGACCATCGCCGCCACCATCCACCAGCTCACCTCGCCACTCGGCGGCCGGTCCGCCGGCGCATCCGACAGCACCATCCGCCCCGCATGCCAGACGATCCCGAAGAAGGCGACATTGACGAAGACGACCAGCAGCGCGACCCAGAAGTACTCGGGCCGCGCGAACCCGCCCGACACGATCTGGAACTCGCTGCGGAACACACCGGACAGGGGCAGGCCCGAGAGGGCGAGCGCGGCGGCGAGGAAGAACGGGCCAGTGAGCGGCATCACGCTCGCCGCCCCCTCCACGCGGTCGACCTCCTTGGTGTCGTAGCGACGCAGGATCGAGCCGGCGCCGAAGAACGCGAGTGCCTTCGCGGAAGCGTGGGTCAACACGTGAAGTAGCGCGCCCGCAACGGCAAGCGGTGCACCGAAGCCGACGCCAAGCGCGATCACGCCCATGTGCTCGATCGATGAGTACGCCAACAGACGCTTGTAACTGGCCTGGCGCAGCACGAACAGCGCGGCTCCGACGACCGACAGGGCCCCGAACACCAGCAGCACGTGGCGAGCGAAGTCTGCGCTGCCGATCGCCACCGTGACCTGGAAGAAGCGCAGGACCGCGTAGAGCGCCGCGGCGAGCAGCGATCCAGAGAGCATCGCGGAGACGGACGAGGGTGCCTCGCTGTGCGCGTCCGGGAGCCAGGTGTGCACCGGCACGAAGCCGACCTTGGTGCCGAAGCCGAGTGCCGCGAGGATGAAGGCGAGCTTGACGGGCTCGTGCGGAAGGGAGGCGCTATGCGCAAGCATGCGGTCGAAGCGGGGTACGTAGGCGGAGCCGAGTCCGCGCGTGCCGGCGGCATAAATGAGGATCACCGCGAGCAGTGCGATGCCGAGCCCGGT
Organism: uncultured Thermoleophilaceae bacterium; assembly: GCA_963848495.1. Taxonomy (GTDB): domain Bacteria; phylum Actinomycetota; class Thermoleophilia; order Solirubrobacterales; family Thermoleophilaceae; genus JAICJR01. The sequence goes on along the minus strand of CAWKDV010000004.1, from coordinate 984,912 downwards.
CGACGCGATGAGCACGTACTTCCACGAGGCCTCCAGAGCCGCGTCCGTGCGCTCGAGCGCCACCAGCAGCGCCGAGATGATCGTGGTCAGCTCAACCGCGATCCACAGGGAGCCGAAGTCGGCGGCCAGTGGGACGAGCAGCATCGTCCAGCCGAAGAGGTTGAGGTAGGCGTGGTAGCGGCGCGAGAACCCGACGTCCCCACCAGTGCGGAGGTAGCCGACCGAGTAGACGGCGGCAGTCGCGTAGAGGAATCCGGTGGCGAGCAGGAAGACCGCGCCGAGCGCGTCGATGCGCAGCCAGCCGTCGAGCGCCCGCAGCGTGCGGCCGTGCTCCACGTCGAGCGCCAGCACGATCGACAGGGCGAGCGAAGCGACTCCGCCGGCGACCGTGGCGGCACGCCCCACCGGCTCAGGCGCGACCAGGGCCAGCACCGTGGCGGCGAGCGGGACGGCGACGATCGCGAACAGCGCCCAGCTCATCTCAGCCCCTCAGCCGGTCGAGCACGTCGGTGGTCACGGCGCTGCGCTCCATCGCCAGGTACTGCACGAGCACGACGAAGACGATCACCCCGATGAGCACGTCGAACAGCAGCAGCAGCGCCAGGATCAGCGGCAGGCCCGGAGCGATCACCAGGCTGCCCACGGTCACGGCGTTCTCGAGCACCAGGAAGCCGAGCAGCTGCGACGGGGCATACGGGCGGAGCACCATCAGCAGGAACGCCACCAGCACGCCCGCCACCGCGACCGCCACGGCTGAGCGCGGCAGCGCCGTGGTGGTTCCGAGGTCCAGACGCGACAGCGCCAGGAAGGAGAAGCTCGACAGCGCGATCGCGAGCAGGATCGCCGTCGGCGCACGCACGAGCGATGGCACCCGTTCGCCGGCCTCGAGGTTCCGCAGCACAACTCCGATGCCGATCGGGAAGAGCAGCGCCTTGAAGGCGATCGTCACGGCCCCGAGCACGTAGAGGTCGGTCCCGTGCCCTGTCGCCGCGGTTGCGATCGCAAGCGCCGCGACGGTCGCCGAGCCGAGTCCGTAGAGCCACAGCTGCTCCCAGATGTCCTGCGAGCGCAGCATCCCCAGCTCCAGCAGCAGCACGAACACTGCCGTGACGCTCGCTATGGCTCCGAAGACGGTGAGCGCCTGATCGCCGAAGTCGCGCTCGAATACCGACGTGATGACCGCGAGCACCGCGAGCAGGAACCCAGCGACGGTGAACTCCGGCAGCTTGTAGAGGCGCAGCTTCGCGAACGAAGACTCGATCACCACGATCGCCGCGCCGATCGCGAGGGCCTTCCCGAAGAGGATCACGGTCCCGAGCAGCACGTGGTCGAGCCTGCCGTCCCCCGCAAGGCCCCAGGGGATGAGGAAGACGTTCGCGAAGATCACGAACAGGATCAGCTGCTTCATCGAGGAGCCCCAGCGCAGCAGCGCCAGGCCCGGCCCCGAATGCTCGAGCGTGCGCGCCTCCTCGATCATGCCGAACTCGAGCGTGGACCCGTGGCTGCCCACTGGTATACGCTCGGTCTCCGCCAGTAGCACCATCCCGAACGCCGCCGCGGCCAGCAGGTGTCCGGGTCTGAAGATCTCGACGGTCGAGGACTTCAGTGTCTTCACGAGCGCGTAAGGCAGGTCGGTATGCGTAATCAGCGCGACCGTGAAGATCACGAACAGCACGATCGGCTCCCCCAGCGCTCCGAAGGTCCGCAGGCGGCTCGAGCCGAGCTGTGCGTACGGGCTCCCGCTGTCGATCGCGGCCAGGGAGACGGCGAAGCCCGCCATGCCCAGGATCAGCCCGCCGCCGAGGATGTCGCCCATGTAGCCGAGCGGAAGCGGGAAGTCCGTCAGCACCGGGATCAGGAGCGGAACTGTGGCGTAGCCGGCAAACGCCACGTAGGGCGCCGCGCGGAAGATCGGGCCGGCACCGTCCGGCAGGACCGTCTCCTTGCGGAACAGCTTGGCGATGTCGTAGTACGGCTGAAGGACCCGCGGTCCGCGGCGCTGCTGGACGATCGCCTCACCCCGCGCGATCACGCCGGTGACGAGCGGCGAGAGGGCAAGCACGGTCGCGACCTGAGTCGCGTTGACCAGCCACTCCGGCAGCGTCGGCACCAGCAAGGCTCCTTTCCAGGGTTACGGGAAAGAAGCCATCAGCCGCGCTGCGGCAGTTCTGGTTAGCGGCAACCCGCCTCCAGCCAGAGCTTCATCTGGCGGCGCGGATTGTAACCCGCCATCGGTCGGCACAGATGTCCGAGTGGTAGCTTTGCGCGCCGTCCGGAAAGGAGCTCGTGTGGAGCTGGCCTGCCTCGTCGAGATACCCCGCGGGTCGCGCAACAAGTACGAGTACGACGAGCGCACCGGAGCCATCTGGCTCGACCGCAGGCTGTTCTCATCGGTGGTGTTCCCCGCCGACTACGGGTTCCTCGAGAGCACGCTCACCGAGGAGGGGCGGCACATGGACGCCCTGATGCTGGTGAACGAGCCAACCTTCCCGGGGTGCCACGTGCTGGTGCGCCCGCTCGGGCTGTTCCGCATGCGCGACGAGGCCGGCATCGACGACAAGGTCCTGACCGTCCCGGTCCACGATCCCGACTGGATGACCGTCGCCGAGCTCGACGATGTCTCGCCGCAACTGCTCGACGAGATCGCCCACTTCTTCTCGATCTACAAGGACCTCGAGCCGCGGCGCGTGACGGCGATCGAGGGCTGGGCCGACCGCGCGGCGGCGGAGCAGGAGATCGAGGCGGCGCTGGCACGCTTCCGCGCCGAGCCGGTAGCGACGCCGTCCAAGCCAGACTAGCCCGCAGCCCGATGGCTTCCGGGGAGCGGTGGACGATTTGCTCTTCTGGCCACGTCCACTGGGGAGCGAACGGGGGAGCGGGTCTGCTCTTCCGCTACGCGCCCCTGGGCGCCGATCCGAAATATCTCCTCACGCAGCGGTCCCGGTGGGTGGACGAGGGCGGCACGTGGGGCATCCCCGGCGGCGCCATCAGACAGGGCGAATCACCCGAGGCGGCCGCACGTCGCGAGGCTCAAGAGGAGATTCGGCGGCTTCCCGAATACCGGCTCGCCGGCGCAGAGGTGCAGGACTGCGGAGGCGGATGGCGATTCGAGCTGCTCGTCGCCGATGTCGCCGAGCCGTTCGACGCCTACTCCGGGCTCGAGACGGACGCGACCGGCTGGTTCACGCGCGCGGACATGGAACACCTACCCCTGCACCCCGGGGTGCGCCAGTGGCTCGAGGCCCAGCGAGGACGCTAGAGTCCGGCACCTGAGCGATGAGGCTCGCTCCGAGCGCGGTTCCACCGCTGATGGCCTCTACTCGCCGCACCTGCGGCCGTCGTCACGGAAACCACGAGGAGGAGCCGCCAGTTGCCAAGTGGAGCGCTCACTCGCTTTCTCAAGCAGGGCTTGGCGCGCGCGATGTGCCCGCTCTGCCGAGTCGCCCACAAGGTCGATACGGAGTACATCTGGTACTTCTTCGACGAGTACTCCGGCGACAAAGAGACGCTCGACGCCTTGCGTCGCGCACGCGGGTTCTGCGCCGAGCACGCGGATGCGCTTCGCCGGCTGGAGGTGGACGGGTTCAAGTCGACGCTCGGGATCAGCACGACCTACCTGGACACGATCGAAGGGCTAGTCGAAGAGTTCGCCTCGCTGCGTGTGGGCGGCAGTCTCCCGACCGCTGCATGTCCAGCGTGCGCGTACCGCCAGGAAGAGGTGCAGCGCAACGCCGGCTACCTGCTCGCCGAGATCGGTGAGAGCGAGCAGTCGCGGCAACGGTTCCTCGATGGGCCCGGGCTATGCATGCCACACCTCGCGCTCGTCTGGCCGCTGGCCGGGAGCGACGAGCGGCTGCTGCTGCTCGAAATCGAGCGTCGGAACATGGAGCAGCTCGCTGCGGACTTGCGCGAGCACATCCGCAAGCAGGGCGCGGAGGCGAAGGAAGAGCAGCCGGGTGCTGAGGCGGACGCCTGGGAGCGGGCGCTGCGGATAACGGCAGGTTGGCCCGCATCGGTCGAGGAAGGGGCACGCTCGTGAAGGTGAAGGTTCGCGCCGTCATCCTCGACGCCGGCCGCCTCGTGGTCGTGCGCGAGCAGCGGCTCGGAACCACGCGCACCTTGCTCCCGGGCGGACGTGTGAAGAGCGGCGAGTCAACCGAAGAGGCGCTGGTCCGGGAGCTGCGCGAGGAGCTCGGAATCGAGGTCGAGGTCGAGCGGCTCGTGTATGTCGCCGAGGTCTTCGCCGCACACAAGATCGAGGAGGTGAACTTGGTCTTCCTTGCACGGCCGGCGCAGGCGCTCCCGCCCACGATCGAATTGATCGATCCGCTGCGGTCCCCGGAGAACGGTCTGATGCCGCCGATAGTCGGCGAGATCGCCGCCGACATGGAGCGCGGGTGGAACGGCCCCGCCCGCTGGCTGGGCAACGTCTGGGACCCGTCGCTCGCGCCTGACGCCTCTTAGGCCGCGCTCCGGCGAGCCTTCGCGGCAGCCGACCGCACCGCCGGATGCGGGTCGCATTCGAGCAGCCCGAGCAAACGTTGCGGATCGCGCATGAGCGCGGCTGCCGAATGCGCCGCGGCGATGCGCACGTCCAGGTCGGTATCGCGGGCGAGCTCGTCGGCGAGCGCCGGCTCGGCGAGCCGGGACCCCAGCTCGGCGAGGCAGTAGACCGCCTGCTTGCGCAGTGCGGGCTTCGGGCTGGCGAGCACATCTCGGAGCCGCCCGAGGAGATCCGTGCGCGACAGCCGCCGGCCAAGTGACTGGAACGCCGCCGCCCGGACCGTGGAGTCGCTGTCCGCGAGGGCGCCGATCAGCATCGTGATGACCGCCGGGCGGCCGAGGTCGCCCAGGTGCTTGACCGCCGCGAGGCGAACCCGCGGCAGCGGCTCGCTGCGAAGCAGCTCCCCGAGCAAGCCGATCGCTCCCGCACCGGCCGTCTCGGCCGCGAGCTCCCGGACATGCGGGTCTGGGTCCCTCAGCAGGGCGGCGGCGTCCAACGGCGCCAGCCGCGACGTGTGACGTGCGACCGCTCGCCGCACGCCGGCATCCTGGTCGAACGCCACCGGCTCGAGCAGCGCCCGTGCCGACCGGCCGGAGCGTGCGACGGCCTCCACAGCCTCCGCCCGGACGGACGGATCGGCGTCGCGCAGCAGCTGCGCACAGGCGGCGAGGTTCGTCTGAGAACGAGTCAGCCCAGAGAGCGTGCGCAGGGCCGCCGCACGCACCCCGGCCGTTCGATCGTGCAGCGCGCCTCGGAGGGCGGGAGCGTCGCCATCGGTGGCCAGCACTTCGAGCGCGAGCGCTGCTGCCAACCTGCGCGAGTTGCCGGCGGCGGCAAGCTCCCGCACAGCGAGCTCCGCGGCCGCTCCGCCACCCAGGGCGAGGATCGCGCGCGCATAGTCCTTGACGAGCGCTACGTCGGAATCGAGCATCCGCCGCTCAAGTTCGCGCCGCTCCAACTCGCCCCCGACGCGTGCCAGTCGGCCAAGGGCGACGCGCACGATCTCGAGGCTCCGGTCGTCGAGCGCCCGGAGCAGGCTTTCGCGGAAACCGGGACCATCCGGCAGCTCGAGCAGCGCCCGCAGCCGCTCGCTGGCATCCGATCGACGCGACGACAACCTCATCCTCTTCGAGCCAGTCGGCGAACGAGCTCGGCCGAGCCGGCAACGGCCGCTGCCCCGGCAATCGTGATCGCCAGCGTGCGATGCGGGGCGATATCGGCGAGCACCAGCGCGCCCGCCCCAAGAGCCGTCCCAGCGAGCGCGCACGCTGCAACCGCGGCTCCTCGAGCCTGCAGCGCCCGGCGCTCGACCCGCGCGGCTTGCTTGAGATCGGCTGTCGCGTATGCCAGCTCGCAGGTCAGCAAGAGCGCAGCCCCGTAGAGCGGCGCATAGGGAGCCGCATCGCTCGGCGAGACCGCAAGCCAACCCGCGTACTCACCCCCAAGAGCGGCGAGCATCAGCGGCAGCGGCGCCGGATCGCCCGTGGCCAGCGCAAGCAGCGCGACCACGATTCCAAGCGCACCGAGCGCGAGCAGCACCGGCCTTCCTGCCGCGAGTGCCGGGACGGCGACGAGTGCCGCAGCGAGGGCGAGCCACGCGCTCGCCAGTGCTAGGCGGACAGGGGCTGCCGCGTCCGTCGGCGGAATGAGTTCACCTCCACCAGCGCCTCGTCGAGGGGCCGGCCCGGAGTCCAATGTCCGACCGGCACTCCAAGTCGTTCACAGCGAGCGGCCACCGCCTCGCGGCGTAACGTCCACAGTCGGCGCGCCAGCTGCTCCGCCTCCCCCCGAGCATGTGGAAGCAGCGGAGCGGGAGATATCGCGCAGAACGCGACGTCATACCCCCGCGCCCGCAGATCGAGCGCCGCGCTCACGCCGCGGTCATCCAGCATCGGGCTTATGACGAGAACCAGGGCCTGAGGCGGGAGAACCCGCCTGGGGACCGTCCGCACGTCCTTCCACACGTAGCTGAAGACGATCTCGGCCGTAAGCAGCGAGTCGACGATCCGGTACACCTGCGCAAGGCCGCTGCCTGGCGTGAGCCAGTTGACCAGGCCACCGAACGAGAGCAGCCCGACCCGGTCGTGGCGTGCGAGGTAGCCACGCGCCAGGCCATGCGCCGCCCGAACCGTGAGGTCGAGGGTTCCGGTGCCCGCGCCCCGGACCTGAGCGAAGGTGTCGAGGAAGAGCACCACATCGGTGTTGCGCTCCGGGTGCCGCTCGATCACCCAGGGCGAGGCGTGACGAGCGGTCGCGCGCCAGTGGATGTCACGAACGCGATCGCCCGGCACGAACGGGCGCAGGTCTGCGAACTCCACCCCGTCGCCTCTCAGCCGTGAGAGTTGACTCCCCGCTCCCGGCTGGGTGCGCAGCGGCTCGACCAGCCTTCCCGCCCTCTCCGGTGAGGGGTAGACCTTCAGCGCGGCGCTCGGCATGAGCGAGCTCTCTTCACCGGTGACCCCGAATGCGTCCCGCGCCGTCAGCCGCAGCTCGCCGACCCGGTAAGCGCCCCAACGACGCCCGCGAATGCGCAGGCTGAGCGAGCGAGTCTCTCCGCTACGCATGCTCACGATCACTGGCGCGCTCGAGTTCTCGGCCTCGACCCCCGGCGGGAGTCGCGGCTCCACGAGAAGCCAATCCACCCAAGCGCCCGCGCGCAGCTCGAAGACGAGCGCCAGCTCTTCGCCCTCAAGCACGCGCTCTTGCTCCATCACCGTCCGCACATCGACCTTTCCGCCTTCGCTCGTCGCCAGCCCTGCGATCGCGAAGAGGAGGAATGGGGCAGCAAGCGCGACGAGAGCCGGCTGTCCCGATGCCACGGCGGCCAGCAGCGCGACGAGCGACAGCGCGCTGTAGCTACGAAGCTTGCTCGACGCCGACATCACTGGCACCCCTCCCGGCTTGAACCGGAGGCGTGGGCACGGTCTCGAGGCACTCGCGCACGATGTCCTCCGGCCGGACTCGCTGCACCCACAGCTCGGGCTTCAGCGTCAGGCGGTGGGCCAGCGCGGGGACGGCGAGCCGCTTCACGTCGTCCGGGACGACGAAGTCGCGACGGTCGTAGGCGGCACGCGAACGGGCGAGCTTCAGCAGCGCAAGGCTCCCGCGAGGGCTGGCGCCGACCTCCACGCTTGGGTGGACGCGGGTGGCGGCCACCAGGTCAACCATGTAGCGGCCCACTGACTCCTCGACGCGCACCTGCTCGATGGCCCCCTGAAGCGCAAGCAGCTCGTCTCGGCTAACGACGGGCTCGATCGACGGCTCGTCGGCGGCCCGCTCGATGCGCCTTTCGAGCACCAGCCACTCGTCGTCAGGCGAGGGGTAGCCGACCGAGATCCTCAGCAGGAAGCGGTCCAGCTGCGCCTCGGGCAGCGGGTAGGTGCCCTCGTACTCGATCGGGTTCTGCGTCGCCAGCACGATGAACGGCGAGTCAAGGCGTCGTGTCGCGTCGTCTGTCGTCACCTGGCGCTCCTGCATCGCCTCGAGCAGCGCCGCCTGCGTCTTCGGCGGCGCGCGGTTCACCTCGTCCGCGAGCAGGATGTTGGTGAAGACCGGGCCGGGGCGGAACTCGAACTCGGCCCGCCGCTGGTCGAAGATCGACGAACCGGTCACGTCCGAGGGCATCAGGTCAGGCGTGAACTGGATCCTCGTGAAGCGCAGCGAGGTGGCAGCTGCGAACGAGCGGGCGGTCAACGTCTTCGCGAGCCCCGGATAGTCCTCGATCAGCACGTGGCCGTCGGCCAGCAACCCGAACAGGACGAGCTCCAGCACGTCCCGCTTGCCGACCACCGCCCGCTCGACCTCGGCCAGGATTCGGTCGCAGCGGGTCCGCACGTCTGCGACCGCGATCGCGCTCACAGGCGCTCCAGGCGATCGACTATTGCTGTGAGCTCGGTGAGCGGGATGCCGGCGGCGAACGCCTGCCGCGGCGGGCGGCGGTCTGGGCGGACCAGATCCCAGGCCGCGTCGCCGAGCAGGTCGCGTGAGGGTTCCAGGTCCCTGTCGAGCTCGAGCCCGTGCTTGCGCAGCCGCTCGGCGGCGATCTCCCGCAACAGCGGCCGGATGGTGAGGTGGACGGTTGAGGCTTGGGAGGCCGCCAGCGGGACCGCTCGCTCCAGACGCGCCAACTCCTCGGGACCGGCGGGGGCGCTGCCGCGGGCAGCTGTTCGCACCTCGGCGCGCCGCGTCTTCTGCGCTAGGGGACGGAGCGCGGCGACGGCCAGCCCAGCCGCGACGGCCACGGCTTCGATCGAGAGCGCAAGTTCACGATCACCTGGGCTGACCATCCGGACCAGGAGCACCGCGATGCCGGCGGCAGCCGCTGCAGCCAGCCCCCATCCAAGGAGCTGCTTGGCGCTCATCGCGGTGGACCACCGCCATAGACCCGCCCGTCCAGCTGGGCCGCGGCACGCTGCCAGGCTGAATGCTCGCTCCCCTGGGGCTCGTGACGCTGGCCCCAAGCCCGCTTCCGGCTCGCCTCGTTCACTTCCCACTGGAGCACCGCAAGCCTCGTTCTCGCAGCCGCACGCAGGTCCGGCGGCGCGCTCTCCGGCAGCGACAGGACATGGCGAAGGCACAGCCCGTGTGAGTTGCGGTAGCGGCTGCTCATCACGGGCTCGTCGAGCAGCGTCAGGAGCAGCTCGAGCTCGCGCGCGGCGACCACCTCCGCAGCGCGGCACGCGCTGCAGTGCCGCTGGAGGGCAGGCGGAATCGGTCGGCTCGGTTCTGGGCGCGCCCTCCTCCACCGGCTGTGGTTTGAGCTCGGCGTGGGCTCGAGCATGCGCTCGAGCGCGATGAGGAACTCTCCACGCATGTGCTCCGCAACCCATTCAGCGACCCTCGGGTTGAGCAGGTCGACGTCATGGAGGTGGGCCGGGCACAGGCGGCAAGAATCGCTTTGCGGCCTCGCGTCCGAGGTGTCCGTCGTGAGCCAATCGAGATATGACCGCTCCGTCTGAGCCTCGGCCAGGCAGATCGGGCACGCGTCAACTGCGAGCCTCGCCGCCCAGCGCTCTCGGACGGAGGTGGTAGCTGACGGCTTCCCCGCATCCGGGAGCGACCCGCGGAGACGCCAGCGGGCGGCGGCATCGGTGTCCAAGCCGGCGAGCAGCGAGATCACTTCTCGGGGCGCATCGACCTTGAGCCGAGCGCGGGCGGTGTCGAGGGCGACGGTGAGCGCGGCTTCGCTCAGCTCGCCAACGCCTACCAACAGGTGCGGGACGCAGAACCCGCCGGCGTGGACGAATTGCGACTCAAGGCCCTCGCCGACGGTCCCGGCGCCCACCACCTCCACCGCGCGCACTGCGGCGGAGTCACGCACCAGGCATACGTGGCAGGGTGCGATCGGATCAGCAGAGTGTGGCTCGAGCCGGCGTAACGCCCCTGGCAGCACGTGGCGATAGACCGGAATCAGGACCGTCGCCGCACCCTCCACCTCAAGCAGGCGACGAGTATGCGCCGGGCACATCCCCAGCGACTCCCGCAGGCGGTCGAGCATCGCTCGTTCGGTGTGCGTCTCCATCGCGAACCAGCGCAGAAACCCGCTTTCGGCATGGTCGGCGTGGCGACAAGCAGGGCATCCTCGGTCCGCGAGCATTACCGTCGCGTCGCTGCGTAAGGTCTCGCCGAGCGCGGCCAGCGACGAGGCGGCGTCTGCATCGCGCTCGGAACTCACCGTGCTCATCCGCCCAGCTCCCACCTCACGGTTGCGAGTGCGTCCGCCGCCTCCCGGCGCATTCGCTCGTCGACCATGTCGAAGCCGAATCTGGCCCGCTCGAACAGGTCGGTGAGATTGGCGGCCGCGGCGGAGCTCACCTGCAAAGTCGGCAGTGCCCTCGTCATGTACTCGCGCGGCGCCTCCGAACGGCGACGGCCGATCCCTGAACGTCCGAGCGCCGCCTCCATCGCGGCATAGGCCCTGATCACCGCGACCCTCGCATCGCCGTCCGCACGCAGCTCCAGCTCCGCTCGCTCGAGCGCTGAGGCAACGTCACCAAGGCCGCTCTGGATCGCGCTGCCGCTGGCGTGCCGCCGCGACGATCGGACGCCGATCGCCACGAGGACGGCGCAGCCCAACAGCAGTCCTGCGCCCATCACGTCTACGGCGGTCCAGCTGGAGTCGCGCGCCACCTGGGAAGGGCCGGGCGCGGGCGGCGCGGATGGGCGGGCCTCCGACCCGCCAGCGTGTGATGCCTGCGGCGCGGAGTGCTGCGTCCGGCCGATCTCGGCGATCGCGACTCCCACGATCCCGACGAGGATCACTGCGATCGCTGTGAGAGCCGCTCGGTCCCGCCAGCCCAACCTGAAGGGCGCCGGGCGCGGCGTTTCGTCCGGACGTTTCCCCCACGGAAACTGACCTGAGGCATACACACCGAAGGCGGCCATGCCGAACACAGCGGTGGCCGCGAAGGTCAGCAGGGGAGCCCTGGGCAGCGAGCGCGCTGCTCCCGCGCCCGCGCCGTGACGAAGCGCCGAGAGCGGGTCACTGCTGGCCAGCGCGACGAAACCCAGCAGCCCGCATAGGAGCAGACACGGCCCTAACGCTCTTCGTATGCGATGGCCTTCACTGCTCGTCCCGATCGCCTCCTCTCCGCTGATGCCGTTCGCTGCCCGACGGCAGCTGTAGAAGCCATCAGCGCCCGAAGGCGCACTCGAAGGCGAGCTTCATCGCCTGCTCTCAAGCATAAAGGCGGGCAGGCACCTCCGACTCCCTCGGCTGCCGCGCCACGTACGCACGAAAGTCAGCCTCGAATTGCGGCCACAAGGCTCGGTTGCCGCCCGGTCCATCCGGCCAGCGCGGCGGCGGGTCGTCCCAGCCACGCCGGAAGTCGTCGCCCTCGTCGTCCTCCTCCTCTTCGACCGGACGCGGCACGTCAAGAGACTCGACCGACATCGAGAGCCCGAACACCGACGCGCAGAAGACGACAAGCAACGGAATCCAGACTCCGGGAGATCGGCCGGCGGCGGCTCCCAGCGCAGTGCCATCACCGACACAGCAGAAGAAGAGACACACCGCGAGAAGCTGACGACGACCGAAGAGCGACACATTGACCTCCACGACGAAACGAGTTCTGTCGTAGAGGCCATCAGCGGCAGCGCCGCAGTCGGAGCGAGCCTCATCGCTTGGGCGCGCGAAGATTACCGCTCCGCAGCTGGGACGTCGCCGCGGCCTCAACCCAACTCAGCGATCACCAAAGCCCGGCAAATGCGACCCGTTCCATGCGCCCAGGGAGACTCGAACTCCCACGGGGGAATCCCCCCACAAGGCCCTCAACCTTGCGCGTCTACCAATTCCGCCACAGGCGCGTAGCGAGTCGGAACTATAGCCGTCCGACCGCCTCTATACTCTGCGAACACATGTTCGGATTAGCGCACGAAACCGAGACTGGGGAGGCCTAGCCGATGGATCTCAATCTCACCAAGCGCCAGCAGGAGATCTTCGACTTCATCAAGAGGTATTCCGCCAAGCACGGCTACCCGCCCACGGTTCGTGACATCGGCAAGGCGATCGGCCTCACGTCGTCGTCGACCGTCCACGCCCACCTGGCGAACCTGGAGAAGATCGGCCTGCTGAGGCGCGATCCCACCAAGCCGCGGGCGATGGAGATCCTGGTCGACAAGGCCAAGAAGGTCGTCGCGCCGGCGGGCCTGCCGCTCGTCGGCCGCGTCGCCGCGGGCCAGCCGGTCCTCGCGGAGGAGAACATCGAGGAGTACGTCGAGGTGCCGACGATCGCGGGCGGTGAGGACGGCGAGTACGTCCTGCGCGTATCGGGCGACTCGATGAAGAACGCGGGCATCCTGGAGGGCGACTACGTCGTCGTGCAGTCCCAGGACACCGCGCGCGACGGCGAGATCGTGGTCGCGCTGATCGGCGAGGAGGCGACCGTCAAGCGCTTCTTCAAGGAGTCGGACCACGTCCGGCTCCAGCCCGAGAACGAGGCGCTCGAGCCGATCAGGACGCGCGACGTGCGCGTGCTCGGGCGCGTGGTGGGGGTCTTCAGGAGGGTCACATGACACAGCTTCTTCTGGCGCCGGCTGCGGCCCGGCGCACACGCAACTTCGCGGAGCAACAGCCGGACAGCCGCGTCTTCGGCGGCGAGGGAATCACGCTCGGTGAGCGGATATCGAGCATATGGGAGGTTCTGCTCGCCACCGGGACGGCGGACTGTCCGGTCTGCCGCGGACGGCTGGAGCGCATGGGGGACCGCGGCCGCTGTCTCTCCTGCAACAGCCTTCTCGGCTGACCCCGGGCGGGTGGGCGGGCATACCGCCCACGCGTAAGCTTGGGGTGCTGGCTATGCAGTCGCGGGAGGTCGGAGAGAAAACCGGCCCTCGAGGAAAGTCCGGACACCGTAGGGCAGAGTGGTCGGGAGATCCGACCCGGGGAAACCCGCGGGAAAGTGCCACAGAAATGACACCGCCTAAGCGGCGGGCCCTCACGTGAGGCCCGCCGCCGGTAAGGGTGAAATGGTGCGGTAAGAGCGCACCGGCGGCGTGGTGACACGCCGGCCAAGGCAAACCCCACTCGGTGCAAGGCCAAGCAGGGACGACGACGTTGCCCGCCGAGTCCCAGGTAGGCCGCAGGGCTCCGGCCCGCCGCGCCGCGAGGCGCGGGAGATGGATGACTGCACACGACAGGATCCGGCTTATCGGCCAGCTACGGGGAGGCCCCGCTTCGGCGGGGCCTTTCTAGTTCCACAACCTGTCCGGTGGCCGAGCGTCCGCGGAGGTGGGCATCTCCAACACCTTGGGTCCCTTTCGCACCGTGCGTGCAGGGCTGAGACTGCATCCATGACCAGCGACCACGCACACCTCGCCGCGACCGCCCCCCAAATGCCGGTCGACACGCACCTCGCGCATGGATTCGAACAGCAGCCCTCGCGCTGGCCGCTGTTCCTGCACCGTCCATCGACTTGGCTCGCGGGCCGCGAACCGTCCCGCGCCGTCACGACTGGCCCCGAGACGCGGCGACGCACGTGATGCCGCGCTCGCGCGAGCCCCTCGGCTGGACGCGGCGCGTCGCGGTCGCGGCTCCAGAGCGAGCTACGCTCCGCCGCGTGCACGTCGCCAACCTCGAAGAGCTCGACTCCTTCATCACCCTCGACGGGTCATCGATCCGCGAGCTGGCGGGCCCGGCCTGGACGCCTGCGCGGGCGCAGAGCCTCGCGGAGGCGACAGTGCCGGTCGGCGGCGCCACCACCGCGCACTACCACCGCACGACGGAGGAGCTCTATTACATAGTCGGCGGCGCCGGCCGGATGAGGGTGGGGGACGACGAGCGGGACGTCGGCCGCGGCGACTGCATCGTGATCCCGCCCGCCGCGGAGCACAAGCTCACGAACACGGGCCACGAGCCGCTCGTCCTCCTCTGCTGCTGCGCGCCTCCGTACTCCGACGAGGACACGGTGCTCACCGAAGAGCAGTGAGCGCCTCCGGGTAGGCCGCGAGCACCAGGCGATCTGCGGGCGACTCGCAGGCCTCGACGGGCGATGGCGAATCGTTTAGGGTCGCGCGTCATGGCCCGGCTCTTGCCCCGATTCGTGATTGCGGTTGCCCTTGCCGCGGCCACTGTCACCGCTTTTGGCGGCACCGCGGCCGCCGCGCCCGGCGACCTGGACGCGAGCTTCGGCGGCGGCGGCAGGGTGACCTTCACCCCCGGGGGCAAGCCCGGCCGCGTCTTCGACGTGGCGATCCAGCCCGACGGCAAGATCCTCCTGGTCGGCGACGCGCTCAAGGGCGGGGTCGACTACGACTTCGCGATCACGCGCCTGAACGCGAACGGCAGCCCCGACACGGGCTTCGGCAGCGGCGGCACCGTGCTGGTGGACAACACCACCACCGCCGGGGCCACTGACTCTGCCAACGCGGTGGCGATCCAGTCCGATGGCAAGATCGTGGTCGCCGGCAGCACCTCCGTCGGAGGCGGGCGGGGCATGGTGGTCCGCCTCGACGCCAACGGCGTGCCCGACAACTCGTTCGGAGCGGCGGTGACCACGGACGGCCCCGGTGTGGCGACGATCGACCCGAACCTCGCCTTCAACGACGTCGCGATCGCGCCCGACGGGAAGATCCTGCTCGCGGGCACGTGGGACACCGAGACCACGTTCACTCCGGCCCACAGCACGGACGCGTTCGCCGCGCGCCTGAAGGCCGACGGAAGCGTCGACCCCAGTTTCTCCGGCGGCGGGACGTTCATCACTGACGTGGACTACGGCGGCGACGACGGGGCGGTTCGGATGGCGGTGCAGCCGGACGGCAAGATCGTCCTGGCCGGCTGGGCGAGCCAGAGCGATGTGGCCGTGGCGCGAGTCACTCCCGAGGCCGGCATCGACACGAGCTTCGGCGTGGCTGGCAAGCGCGTGTACGGCTTCGGCGCCGGCGCCAACGACCAGGGCACCGACGTGGCTCTCCAGCCTGACGGGCACATCCTCGTGGGCGGCTTCGGCAGCGTGGCGAACAACATGCTGGTCACGAGGCTCACCTCCGCGGGCACCCCCGAGAACTCCCTCAACGGCAACAACACCGTGGACGCTGACTTCGGCGGACAGGACATCGCCAACGCGCTGGCGCTCCAGTCGAACGGGAAGATCTTGCTCGGCGGCGCCGACGACCACGAGTTCGCGCTCGTGCGCTTCCAGCCCGGCGGCCTGCCCGACGAGACCTTCGGCCCGGGTGGCAAGCGCACGGTGACGTTCCCGGGCAGCGACTCGGAGGCCGATGCGATGGCGCTCCAGCCCGACGGCAAGATCGTGATCGCCGGCACTGCCGGGAGCAACTCCGCGGTGGCGCGGCTCGAGGGCGACGCCACCGCCACGGGCGGCGGCCCGGGTGGCGGCGGCGGCGGCGGCGGGCCCGGTGGCGGCGGCGGCTCGAAGGTGCCGAAGTGCGCCGGCAAGGCGGCGACGATCGTCGGCACCTCCCACGGAGACCGCCTGACGGGCACGCGACGCTCGGACGTGATCGTCGCCCTCGGCGGCAACGACAGCGTGAACGGCGGCGGCGGCAACGACATCATCTGCGCGGGCGCCGGCAACGACAAGGTCTCGGGCGGCAGCGGCAGCGACAGGATCTACGGCGAGGCCGGCAAGGACAAGCTGTCCGGCGGCGCCGGCAACGACAAGCTCTCGCGGCGGGAGATTGCGGCGCCGGCAACGACAGCCTCGCCGGGGGCCCGGGCAAGGACGGCCTGAACGGCGGCGCGGGCAAGGACAAGGACAACGGCGGCTCGGGCAAGGACAGCTGCGCGGGCCGCGACAGCGAGAAGAGCTGCTGAGCCGCGCCGGGCGCGGGCCCGGCGGCATGTGACGAAACCAACAAAGGCCGCGCTCTCGTATGGCCGCGCTGGCGAAAGCGGAGCGGTTAAGGGAAGATGAACCGAGGCGGGCCCTTCCCGCTACCATCTCGCGTTCCTTACGGCCGGACCCGGCTGATGGCCGCTCCCTACGAGGCAGCATGTACGCACAGCGACCTGAGGCCGTGGGCCTCTATGACCCCACCTTTGAGCACGACGCCTGCGGCGTCGGCGCAGTCGCCGACCTGTCCGGCGGGCCCACCCACGCCACCGTAAGACGCGCCCTCGAGGTGCTCGACGCCCTGGAGCATCGCGGGGCCAGCGGCGCCGAGGTGGACACCGGCGACGGCGCCGGCATCCTGCTCCAGCTGCCCGACGACTTCCTGCGCGAGGCGGTCGACTTCAAGCTGCCGCTGCCGGGCCGCTTCGCCGCGGGCATGGTGTTCCTGCCCAAGGACCCGATCCGGCGCGCCGAGCTGGAAGCCCTGATCGAGCGCACGGTGCAGTGCGAGGACCTGGAGCTGCTCGGCTGGCGCGATGTGCCGGTCGACTCGAGCGTGCCCGGCCCGAGCGCGGCGGCGGTGGAGCCGCAGATCAAGCAGGTCTTCATCGGGGCGCCCGACCATTTCGACCAGGACGACTTCGAGCGCAAGCTCTACGTCACACGCCGGATCGTTGAGAAGGCGGCGGGCGAGGACCTGGCGATCCCGTCGATGTCGTCGCGCACCCTTGTTTACAAGGGAATGCTCACCTCGCCGCAGCTCCCGCGCTACTTCCCGGACCTGCGCGACGAGCGGATCGCAAGCGCGCTGGCCCTGGTGCACTCGCGCTTCAGCACCAACACGTTCCCGAGCTGGGAGCTGGCCCACCCCTACCGCCTGATCGCGCACAACGGCGAGATCAACACGCTGCGCGGCAACGTCAACTGGATGCGGGCGCGCGAGTCGCAGCTCCACAGCGAGCTGTTCGGCGACGACCTGCACAAGCTGATGCCGGTCGTCCAGCCCGGGGGCAGCGACTCCGCGACCTTCGACAACGTGCTCGAGCTGCTGCTGCTCGCGGGCCGCTCGCTGCCGCACGCGCTGATGATGATGATCCCGGAGGCCTGGGAGGGGCGCGAGGACATGGCGCCCGAGCTGCGCGACTTCTACGCCTACCACTCGTGCCTCATGGAGCCGTGGGACGGTCCGGCGGCGGTGGCGTTCACCGACGGCCGCGTGATCGGCGCCACGCTCGACCGCAACGGCCTGCGCCCCGGCCGCTGGCAGCTCACGCGCGACGGCTTCGTGGTGCTCGCGAGCGAGACCGGCGTGCTGCCGGCCGACCCCGCCGACGTGGTGGCCAAGGGCCGCCTGCAGCCGGGCAAGATCTTCCTCGTCGACGTCGAGCAGGGCCGCATCGTCGACGACGCCGAGGTGAAGGGCGAGATCGCGGGCCGCAGGCCCTACGGCCGCTGGTTCGGCGAGCGCACGGTCCACCTCGACGACATCCCGGACGTCGCTCCGACGGAGTTGCCGGCCGACCCGCTGCGCACCCGCCAGCTCCTGTTCGGCTACACGCAGGAGGACCTCCGCGTGACGCTGGCGGACATGGGCGGGGCGAAGGGCGAGGAGCCGATCGGCTCGATGGGCAACGACTTCGCGCTGGCGGTGCTGTCCGATCGCGGCCCGCTCCTCTACTCGTACTTCAAGCAGCTCTTCGCGCAGGTCACGAACCCGCCGATCGACCCGATCCGCGAGAAGATCGTGATGAGCGTCTCGACGAGCGTCGGGCCGGAGGGCAACCTGCTCGACGAGACGCCCGAGCACGCCCACCAGCTCATCATCGGGCAGCCGCTGCTCACCACGGGCGAGCTCGAGAAGCTGCGCCAGGTCGACCACCACGTCTTCCGCGCCGACACGCTCGACGCCACCTGGCCGGTGAGCGAGGGCGAGGCCGGCCTCGAGCGGGCGCTCGGCCGTCTCTCCCGCGAGGCCTCGGCGGCGATCGCGGCCGGCGACAACATCCTGATCCTGTCCGACCGGGCGGCCGGCGCGGAGCGCGCTCCGATCCCGGCGCTGCTGGCGGTCGGCGCCGTGCACCACCACCTCGTGCGCGAGGGCACGCGCCTGCAGGCGGGCCTGGTGGTGGAGTCCGGCGAGCCGCGCGAGGTGCACCACATCGCCTGCCTGCTCGGCTACGGCGCCTCGGCGGTCTGTCCCTACCTCGCCTTCGAGACGCTCTTCGAGATGTGCGACCGCGGCCTGCTGCCGGGTGTTCACGGCGCCGACCACGCCGAGGCGAACATGATCAAGGCGGTCGGCAAGGGTCTGCTGAAGACGATCAGCAAGATGGGCATCTCCACCGTGCGCAGCTATTCGGGCGCGCAGATCTTCGAGGCGGTGGGGCTCGAGCCGAAGCTGGTCGAGCGCTGCTTCACCGGCACCACGTCGCGGATCGGCGGCATCGGCCTGGAGGTGCTCGCGCGCGAGACGCTGACCCGCCACGCCCGCGCGTATCCACACAGCGCGGTGCCCGCGTCGGAAGAGCGCCTGCCGAACGGCGGCGTGCACGCCTGGCGCCGCGACGGCGAGCATCACCAGTGGAACCCGGACACGATCGCCGCCGTTCAGCACGCCGTGCGCCACGGCGGCCAGGACACCTACGAACGCTTCAGCGCGCGCGTGAACGACGAGTCGCGCCGCCGCGCCACGCTGCGCGGGCTGCTCAAGCTGCGCACGCTCGGCGAGCCCATCCCGCTGGAGGAGGTCGAGCCCGCCAAGGAGATCGTCAAGCGCTTTGCGACGGGCGCCATGTCGCTCGGCTCGATCTCAACCGAGGCGCACGAGACGCTGGCGATCGCCATGAACCGCCTCGGCGGCAAGTCGAACACCGGCGAGGGCGGCGAGGACCCGCGCCGCTTCACGCCCGACCCGAACGGCGACAGCCGCCGCTCGGCGATCAAGCAGGTGGCCTCCGGCCGCTTCGGCGTGACCGCGCACTACCTAGTGAACGCCGACGAGCTTCAGATCAAGATGGCGCAGGGCGCGAAGCCCGGCGAGGGCGGCCAGCTGCCCGGCCACAAGGTGGACGAGTACATCGCCGGCGTACGCCACTCGACGCCGGGCGTCGGCCTGATCTCGCCGCCGCCGCACCACGACATCTACTCGATCGAGGACCTCAAGCAGCTCATCTTCGACCTGCGCTGCGCGAACCCGTACGCGCGCATCAGCGTGAAGCTCGTGTCCGAGGTGGGCGTCGGCACCGTGGCGGCGGGCGTGGCGAAGGCGAACTCCGACCACGTGGTGATCGCCGGCCACGACGGCGGCACCGGCGCCTCGCCGGTCAGCTCGATCCACTCGGCCGGCGTGCCCTGGGAGATCGGCCTTGCCGAGACCCAGCAGACGCTGGTGATGAACCGCCTGCGCGACCGCATCGTCGTCCAGACCGACGGCCAGCTCAAGACCGGCCGCGATGTGGTGGTGGCGGCGCTGCTCGGAGCCGAGGAGTTCGGCTTCGCCACCGCGCCGCTGATCACGATGGGCTGCATCATGATGCGCGTCTGCCACCTCAACACGTGCCCGGCGGGCATCGCCACGCAGGACCCGGAGCTGCGCCGGCGCTTCGCGGGCCGCCCCGAGCACGTCGTCAACTACTTCTTCTTCATCGCCGAGGAGGTGCGCAGGCTGATGGCGCAGCTCGGCGTGCGCCGCTTCGAGGAGCTGGTCGGGCGCACCGACCTGCTCGAGGCCGACGAGGCGATCGACCACTGGAAGGCGCGGGGCGTCGACCTCTCGGGGATCCTCGCTCCGCCGCAGGCCGCGGACGACGTGCCGCGCCGCAAGCGTGCGCCCGCAGGACCCGGTGCTGGACGACCACCTCGACCACGCGCTGATCGAGCTGGCGGCGCCGGCGCTCGAGCGCGGCGAGGCCGTCGAGCTCGGCATCGAGGTGAAGAACAGGCACCGCACGGTCGGCGGCCTCCTGTCGGGCGAGGTCGCGCGCAGGCACGGCGCCGATGGCCTGCCGGGCGACACGATCGTGGTGCGGGCGCAGGGCTCGGGCGGCCAGAGCTTCGGCGCCTGGCTCGCGCCCGGCGTGAGCCTGCTGCTCGAGGGCGACGCCAACGACTTCGCCGGCAAGGGCATGTCCGGCGGCGTGCTGGCCGTGCGCCCGCCCGAGGGGTCGACCTTCAAGGCCGAGGAGAACGTGATCGTCGGCAACACGGTGCTGTACGGCGCCACCAGCGGGCGCGCCTTCTTCCGCGGGCTGGCCGGCGAGCGCTTCGCCGTGCGCAACTCGGGCGCCAGCGCGGTGGTGGAGGGCGTGGGCGACCACGGCTGCGAGTACATGACCGGCGGCCGTGTGGTGGTGCTCGGACCGACGGGCCGCAACTTCGCTGCGGGCATGAGCGGCGGCATCGCCTACGTGCTCGACCCCGACGGCAGCTTCCACGAGCGCTGCAACACCGAGCTGGTCGAGCTCGAGACGCCGAGCGCCGACGACTTCGAGGAGATCCGCGCGCTGGTGGAGGAGCACCGCGAGCGCACCGGCAGCCCGCTGGCCACCCACGTGCTGGCCGGCTGGCAGGCGCTGATCGGCTCCTGGGTGAAGGTCATGCCGGTCGATTACAAGCGGGCGCTCGGCGAGCTGGCGGCGGCGCAGGCGGCCGGGCTGCGGGCGCAGAGCCCGGATGACGACGACGACCTTCTCACGGTGGCGGCGAGCGGAGACGGCGATGGGTGAGCTCGGCGGCTTCCTGAAGCTCCTGCGGGTGAACGGGCCCAAGCGGCCGGTCGGCGAGCGCGTGCGCGACTACCGCGAGTATCAGGAGTCGCTCCCGGTCGGCGAGCTGCGCGAGCAGGGCGCGCGCTGCATGGAGTGCGGCGTGCCGTTCTGCCACTCGGGCTGTCCGCTCGGCAACCTGATCCCGGACTGGAACGACCTCGTCTACCGCGACCGCTGGAAGGACGCGATCGAGGCCCTCCACGCCACGAACAACTTCCCGGAGTTCACCGGCCGCATCTGCCCCGCTCCGTGCGAGGCGGCCTGCGTGCTGGACTTCAGCGACGACGCGGTGACGATCAAGCAGATCGAGCTGTCGATCGTCGAGCGGGCCTTCGAGGAGGGCTGGGTCAAGCCGCGGCCGCCCGCGCTGCGCAGCGGGCGCAGCGTGGCGGTGATCGGCTCCGGGCCCGCGGGCCTGGCCGCGGCCGCCGAGCTCAACCAGTTCGGCCACGCGGTCACCGTGTTCGAGCGGAACGACCGCGTGGGCGGCCTGCTGCGCTACGGCGTGCCGGACTTCAAGCTCGACAAGTCGGTCGTGCAGCGGCGCGTGGACATCCTCGAGGCGGAGGGGATCGACTTCCGCACCGGCGTGGAGGTGGGCGTGGACGTGGACGTGCGCGAGCTGCGGGAGTGGTTCGACGCGATCGTGATCGCCACCGGCTCCACCGTGCCGCGCGACCTGCCGGTGCCGGGCCGCGAGCTCGATGGCGTGCACTTCGCCATGGAGTACCTCGAGCAGCGCAACCGCTTCGTGGCGGGCGACGCCGCGCCCGAGCGGCCGATCAGCGCCGCCGGCAAGCACGTCGTGATCATCGGCGGCGGCGACACCGGCGCCGACTGCCTCGGCAACTCGCACCGCGAGCAGCCGCTGAGCGTCACCCAGTTCGAGCTTCTGCCCGAGCCGGGGCCGGAGCGCCCGGACGACCTGACGCCGTGGCCGCAATGGCCGCTCATCCTGCGCACATCGGGCGCGCACGAGGAGGGCGGCGAGCGCCGCTTTGCCGTGGCCACCACGGAGCTCGTGGGCCGCGACGGCCGCGTGACGCACCTCCGCGGCCACGCGGTGGGAGCTCCACCGAGCTTCGAGAGGATCGAGGGCAGCGAGTTCGAGATCCGGGCCGAGCTGGTGCTGCTGGCGATGGGCTTCCTGCACACCCGGCACGACACCCTGATCGAGCAGCTCGCCGTGGACCTCGACGGCCGCGGCAACGTGTCAGCCGAGAGCTACGCCACGTCCCTGCCCGGACGTCTTCGCCGCCGGCGACGCGCGCCGCGGCCAGTCCCTGATCGTGTGGGCGATCAACGAGGGCCGCCAGGCGGCCCGCGCCGCCGACCGGTACCTCGCCGAGTTCGGTGAGGACGAGGGCGAGGACCCGGTCGGCGCGCTTCTAGGCACTGGTCACTAGGCACCGTTGAACCCCGGAGGGGTTCGACTTAGCTCATGCGTGTCGATGATCCGGTCCGCCAGCCCGTACTCCACCGCCTCTTCGGCCGTGAAGTAGCGGTCGCGCTCCATGTCGTCGTGGACGCGCTCGACGGTCTGGCCCGTGTGCTTGGCGTAGATCTCGTCCACGCGCTTGCGCAGCTCGAGGATCTCGCGGGCGTGGATCGCGACGTCCGTGGACTGGCCCTGGAAGCCGCCTGAGGGCTGGTGGATCAGCACGCGGGCGTTCGGCAGCACCATGCGCTTGCCGGCCGTGCCGCCCGCGAGCAGGAGCGACCCCATCGACATCGCGATGCCGAAGCAGATCGTCCGCACGTCGCAGCCGATGTACTGCATCGTGTCGTAGATCGCCAGGCCGGCGTAGACCACGCCGCCCGGGGAGTTGATGTACATCTGGACGTCCTTCTCCGGGTCGTCGGCGTGGAGGTGGAGGAGCTGGGCGACCGCGAGGTTGGCCACCTGGTCGTCGATCGGCTGACCGATGAAGACGATCCGCTCGTTCAAGAGCCGCGAGTAGATGTCGAAGGAACGCTCGCCGCGCGAGGTCTGCTCTATCACCATTGGCACGAGTGTCATCTGAGGTCTCCTGCAACTGTCGGGTTGCGCATTTCGCTGCTACCATAGCGCAACTTCCCGGTTGCACTTCACACGAAAGGTCCGAACATGGAGCTCGGCAAAGCGAACATCGAGAAGCTCGTGATCCACGAGGTGCAGCGGGAGCTCCTGCTGCCTGCCGAGCGCGAGGAGGCCTGGGAGGCGATCGCGGATCCCGAGCGCCTGGGCGAGTGGCTCGGCGGCGAGGTGGAGATCGACCTCGTGCCGGGCGGCGAGCTGCGCATCGGGGAGCGGACCGGCTGGGTCGAGGAGGTCGTGCCGGGCGAGCGCCTCAGCTTCTGGTGGCGCCGGCCGGACGAGGACGTGGCCACGCGCGTGGAGATCTCGCTCGAGGACGCGGAGGACGGCACGCTGGTCCGCGTGGTGGAGAGCAGCCCGCTGGCCACGCTCGACCTGATCGGCATCCCACTTCCGAGTGCGCAGGTCAGGAGCACCGGCGCGTACCGGCCGCCGCTCGCGCTGGCCTTCGCGTGAGCGAGGACCAGGTCTTCTCGGCCCTCTCGGACCCCACCCGGCGGTATCTGTTCACGCGGCTCGCCGACGGCGGGCCGGCCACCGCGACCCAGCTCGCGGCCAGCGTGCCGGTGAGCCGCCAGGCCGTGGTGAAGCACCTCGACGTCCTGCGCGAGGCGTCGCTCGTCACGAGCGAGCGCGAGGGCCGCGAGGTGCGCTACAGCGTCACGCCGGCGCCGCTGGCCGACGCGGTGGGCTGGATCGCCGACGTGGGGGCGCAGTGGGACAACCGGCTGGCCACCCTGCGCGGCCAGTTCTCCCGCTCTGAGCTGAAATAGGAGCCATGGCCACCGCCTTCGACCCCCATGTCGCCGCCACCTCGATCGAGCGCTTGCGGGCGGGCGAGCGGCAGAGCGCCCGCGACGACCTGGCGGTGGAGGAGCCGCTCGAGATCCGGGTGGACGGCGAGGCGCTGGCGGTGACCATGCGCACGCCAGGCGAGGACGAGGACCTGGCCGTGGGCTTCCTCGTGGGCGAGGGCCTGATCGGCGGCCCGGAGGACGTGGTCGAGGTCGGCCCGACGACGGACTTCGCCGCCAACACCGTCGACGTCCGCACGAAGGCGGGGCTGCGCCGTGACCCCGCCGATGAGCGTCGCTTCTACCTCACCTCCTCGTGCGGCGTGTGCGGCAAGGGCGCGCTTGAGTTCGTGCGCCAAGAGGCAAGGCCGGTGGAGCGCGCCCCGGCGATCGAGACGAAGGTCGCGCTCGCGGCGCCCGATGCCGCCCGCAAGCACCAGCATGCCTTCGATCGCACCGGCGGCGTCCACGCCACCGGCCTGTTCGAGGCCGGCGGCGAGCTGCTCGTGGTGCGTGAAGACGTGGGCCGCCACAACGCGATGGACAAGGCGATCGGGTCGCTGGTAAGGGCCGGAAGGTTCCCGCTTGCAGGGGTTTTCGCGAGCCTCAGCGGTCGCGCCTCATTCGAGCTGGTGCAGAAGGCGAGCCTCGCCGGGCTGTTCGGGCTGGTGGCGGTCGGACCGCCGTCCACGCTCGCGGTGGATCTCGCGCGCGAGCGCGGCATGCTGCTGTGCGGATTCGTGCGCCGCGACTCGCTCAACGTGTACTCCGGCAGCGAGCTGCTCCGCTAGACCGTCGGTTCTGGTTGCGCCGCGTCGTATGCTGAGCGCACGATGAGCGAGTTGTCCGTGAACGAGACTCTCGACGCCCTCTACCGGCGCGGCGAGGAGGCCGGCTCCCTGGAGCTCTCCGAGATCGCGGCAGCCGTGGAGGAGCTCGAGCTCGAGGCCGGCGACCTCGAGGCGTTCTACGCCGAGGCGGAGCGACGCGGCATCGAGGTCGGCGACGACGTCTCGAGCAAGGAGGAGCGCCGCAGCAGCTACTCCCCGGACGAGATGGCGGACGCCACGAGCGACTCGCTCCAGCTCTTCCTGCGCGACATCGCGCAGCGGCCGCTGCTCACCGCCGACGAGGAGGTCGAGCTCGCCAAGCGCATCGAGCGCGGCGACCAGCAGGCGAAGAACCGGATGATCGAGTCGAACCTGCGGCTCGTGGTGGCCAACGCGAAGCGCTACCGCGGGCTCGGGCTGCCGTTCCTCGACCTGATCCAAGAAGGCATCCTCGGGCTGATCCGCGCGGTGGAGAAGTTCGACTACCGGCGCGGGTTCAAGTTCTCCACCTATGCCACCTGGTGGATCCGCCAGGCGATGCAGCGCGGCCTCCAGCACCACTCGCGCACGATCCGCATCCCGGTGCACATCGGCCAGGAGCTGACGAAGGTGCGCGCCGTGGAGCGCAAGCTCAGCACCGAGCTGGGTCGCGAGCCCACCTCGGAGGAGGTGGCGCAGCGGCTCGGGATGGACGTGCAGCAGCTCGAGGACCTGCGCTCGGCCGAGCGCGTGCCGGTGAGCCTCGAGACGCCGGTGGGCTCCGAGGGCGACGCCGAGCTCGGCTCGCTGATCCCATTCGAGGGGCCCACGCCGCTCGAGGAGGTGGCGGTGGAGCTCGAGGAGGAGTCGATCCGCAGGGCGCTCGCGCGGCTCGATCCCAACGCCCGGCGCGTGATCGAACTGCGCTTCGGAATCGGCGGCGGCGAGCCGCTGGCGCTGCGCGAGGTGGCCAAGCTGATCGGGCTTTCGCCCGAGGGCGTGCGCAAGCTAGAGCGCCGCGCACTGCGCCGGCTCGCCGAGGAGCGCGAGCTCCAGGCGCTCGCCGCCTGACCCGTCAGCAGATCGGACTGAGGCGCATTTGGTGTAGCCCAAAGCGGTTACGCCAGCGTTCTGGTGCGGACATCTCAGGCGTTTAGGGCCACCGGCCGAGCGGCGAGTACTTGGGGCGAGAGCGAGCCCGGCAGATCCGGGTGACGGAGGAGCCTCCAAGGAGGACCGATGGCTCAGCTCAACCAAGACAAGAAGAAGAGCGCTACCGCAGAGGCCTTCTGCCCGCATTGCTTCCTGCTCGTCGAGCAGGGCGTGGGCAGTCTGGCCCGACGTGCCCACTCGCTGCCCGCACTGCCGGCTCCTGATCGGCGCCGGCCGGGCCCGCCAGACGCCCACGGCCACACCCGGCGCACGCGGCACGGCTGCAGGAGTCTTCGCCCATCGAGCCAAGCGCCGGAGCGGCACGGAGGCATCGCCCGACGAGGTGCGGGCCGCCATCCGCGCCGTGGCCGAACAGCTCGGTTCGCGGCCCGAGCGCCTGCTGATGGTGGACTACCAGCAGCGCGCCTCGGCCGACAACTCGCTGCCCGGCCTCGGCGACGTGTTCGCCGCGTTCGGCAGCTGGAAGCGCGCCCGGCGGGAAGCCGCCACGGCGGCCTGAGCGGCACAATGACAACCGAGATGGCAGGCGTCGGCCTGCATTACGAGTCGGTGGAGGACGGTGCGCTGCTCCGCCTCTACCACAAGGACGGTGACGTCCGGGCGCGCCAGGCTCTGATCGAGCGGCACCTCGGCTTCGTTCGCCGCCTGGCGCAGCGCTACGCCCAGCGCGGCGAGACGATCGACGACCTGACGCAGGTCGGGTGCGTCGGCCTGATCAAGGCGGTGGACCGCTTCGACGGCCGCCACAACGTCGCGCTGGCGACCTACGCCGCGCCGAACATCCTGGGCGAGATCAAGCGCCACTTCCGCGACAAGGGCTGGTCGGTGCGCGTGCCGCGCGATGTCCAGGAGCTGAACGTGAAGCTCGGCAAGGTCGTCGACCAGCTCACGACGCGCCTCGGCCGCTCGCCGAGCGTCGAGGAGCTGGCGACCGCCACCGACAGCTCGTCGAGCAGGTGGTGGAGGCGCTCGAGTCCTCGCGCGCCTACAGCACGCTGTCGCTCTCGGAGCGCAGCGGCGACGGTGACGAGGACGGCGCCGATCCGCTCGAGCTGCTCGGCGAGGAGGACGACGGCTACGGCCTGGTGGAGCAGCGGCAGCTGCTGCGCGAGGGCTTCCGCGGCCTGCCGGAACGCGAGCGGGCGATCCTGCACATGCGCTTCTTCCTGGGGCTGACCCAGTCGGAGATCGCGGATCGTGTGGGGATCTCCCAGATGCACGTCTCACGGCTGATCCGCCAGTCGCTCGAGCGGGTACGGGCGGATCTTGCCGCCGCCGAGCCGGAGCAGCCGGTCCGGAACCGGCCCTGCGCCGACGGCACTCGCCGCCGCGTCAAGCAGGGCCGCAAGCGCACAACTCGCTCGCGTCCGTCGGCTTGAGGGAGCACACAGGGACGGTCATCGGCGCGCTTCATTAGGATCACGCGCCGATGTACGTCCTGTTCTTCCTCCTGCCGTGGCTGCTCGTCGGCATCGGCGTCCTGGCCGTGGGCTTTCGCGGCTCGGGCGGCGCCCGCCGCGCCGTGGCCGGCACCAGCACGGGCTTCAAGGTCGTGATGGTGGTCATCTACCTCGGCGTCGGCCTCACGGTGCCGGCGATCGTGCTCGCCAACCGGCAGGACGCGGAGGGGGCCACCAACCACCTGGAGACGGTGATCCCCTCGTCCGAGCTTCAGCGGGGCAAGACCCTCTTCCGCTCCACCTGCGCGAGCTGCCACACGCTGGCGGCGGTCAACGCGCGCGGGGTCATAGGGCCCGACCTCGACCGCATCGGGCTAGACGCCAAGGGCGGCATGCAGCGCGTGCTCAACGCGATCCGCATCGGCGGTACCGGCCAGAACCGGATGCCCTCGGGCCTGCTCCAGGGCAGTAACGCCCAGGCCGTGGCGGCGTACGTCTCGACCGTCGCCGGTCGGTGATAGTGTGCCGCGCTAGTTGAGCCAGGCTCGGGCACAACTTCGCAGCGATCAAGGGGCTGTCGGGGCGGAGCGCGAAGAGCGCGTCGCTGAGGTCTACCCCTTCCCTCGCTACCAAGAGGCGCGCCGCACGGTCCGGATCACAGGTCAGACCGTTCCGCCGCCCCGCCGCCGGCAGTCGCCGGCGGTGAATCGCGTGTCCGCTCGCCCGGACCGCATCGCCATGTACGCCGTGCTGCTCGGCCTAGTGCTGATAGTCATGGCGATCGTCACGGCTCACGGTTAGCGCCGACTTGCTTGCTCTAATGGGCCGCGGCGTGGTCCAATGAGCGAGTGCGCTGGGCTTTTGCGCTGCTGATAGCCGCGGCCCTGGCGGCGCCACCGTCCGCCGGCGCCGCGGGCCCGCCGCGCTATCAGCTCCTCGGCGACTGGGGCTTCCACGGCCGCCACTACCGCTTCGAGGTCCGCAACGGCAAGGTCTACGGCTTCTCGCTCGCCAAGGTGAGGCTCGGGCACTGCACCGAACGCGCGGGCACGACGATCTTCCGCGGGTACAGCTTCCACGGGAACCGCGCCGGCACCGACTACTGGCGCGGCAAGCTGATGGTGATCGGCGGCCGCTGTCGGCACCTGCTCGTGGGCTCGACGATCAGCGAGCCGAGCGACCTCACCTTCTCCGAGTCGTCGCGACTGCCCGGCGGCCAGCGGCCGCCCCCCAGCAAGTTCAAGCGCGTCCGCCCGCCGCTGAGCGCCACCGACCCCGTGCTGGGCACGTGGGAGCGCAACGGGGCGGGGGTGGTCGTCGGGCGCGAGGGCCCGCTCTACGTTGGACGGGCACGCGAGGCCTTCTCGATCGCCAACGGCTGCACGGTGGCCGCGGACACGATCGTCTGGCGCATGCGCCCGCTCGCCCCGGGCCGCTACAGCGGCACGATCCAGACCTTCTTCGGTCCGCCGGGCTGCGCGGCCGCCTCGCTCGACAAGAGCACGTGGGTGCTCGAGGCGCCCTCGGGACCGCTCGTGCGCTCCTCGAGCCAGGGCCAATCGTTCCCCTACTCGCGCGCCTGAAACACTTACCAACGCTGTGGTAATTCCGGCCAAATTGGCGCGGAAACCCTCAGAAAACGCCGGAAAAACCAGCACAAAGTCGGCACTTTGTGTTTGCTGCGCACTTGGGCTGGTATTGGCCACGGTAAGGCCGGGGGCAAAGGTCACGTACGGGCAGTCACTGAACGCACGGACAAGTGCAGAAAGACGAGCGGGGGCATGAAGACCAAGGAAAGTCGGTTCCAGGTCCACGATGAGTTGACGGCGCCGGAGGCGAGCCTCCCGGTGCTGAAGGGCGCGCTCGCCGGCGGCGGGCAGCTCTCCAATTTCCTCGGCGTGCTGGCGGGATCGCCCGCGGCACTCCGCGCCTACGCCCGGCTTCGGTCGGAGCTGCGCCACGGCGCCCTGCCTTGGGCCACGCAGCAGCGCATCGCGCTCGCCGTGGCCGCCTCGCAGGGCGGCGAGTACTGCCTGCCGGCGCTTCACCGCACGGCGCGCGACGCGGGCCTGGGCCTTGACGAGATAGCGCTCGCGGGCGAGTTCGACTCGCGCGACGAGCGTGAGGCGGCGCTGCTGCGCTTCCTCAAGGCGCTCGTCTGCACGAGCGGCGCGCCGCCGCAGTACCAGCTCGAGGAGGCGCGCGAGCACGACTGGTCCGACGAGGAGGTGCTCGAGGCCGTGGCGCATGTCGCGCTGGCTTCGTTCACCAACCTGGTCACCCGCGCGGGGGACCTGCCGCGGGATGGCTCGCACGAGCGCGCGCGCGTGGCGCAGGCCGCCTGACTGATTAACATTCCGGCATGGCCGCGAGCGGGGCGGCGGTCGTCAGGAGCGACGGCCACGCCACGGAAGAGGGAGTAGCGGGGCGCAGCGAGTGCTGCCAGCTCTACCACCGCGCTGTGGAGCTGATCGGCAAGCGCTGGACGGGCGCGATCGTGCTCGTGCTGCTCGACGGGCCACTGCGCTTCTCCGAGATCCGGCACCTGGTCCCGGACCTCTCCGACCGCCTGCTGTCCGAACGTCTGAAGGAGCTCGAGGCCGAGGGCATCGTCGAGCGGCGCGTGCTCGGCGGCTCGCCGGTCCGGGTCGAGTACGGCCTCACCAGCATGGGCGAGCAGCTCG
The DNA here is from genome assembly GCA_963848495.1 of uncultured Thermoleophilaceae bacterium. Taxonomy (GTDB): domain Bacteria; phylum Actinomycetota; class Thermoleophilia; order Solirubrobacterales; family Thermoleophilaceae; genus JAICJR01. The sequence goes on along the minus strand of CAWKDV010000004.1, from coordinate 955,414 downwards.
AGCCCGCGGTGAGGGCGCTCAAGGCGTGGGCCAACCGCTGGCTTCACTGACGTACGCGAGCGGCGCTGGTTAGCCTACGGGGCTGACTCTCCACTCCTGCGACTGAAGGAGCCAGATGGCCGACCAGCCCAAGACTGCCGATGACGTCAAGGCGATCGTCGAAGAGCAGCAGATTCGCTTCATCCGCTTCTGGTTCACCGACATCCTTGGGCAGCTCAAGAGCTTCTCGATCAACGTGGCGGAGCTCGACGACGCGTTCGAGGGCGGGATGGGCTTCGACGGCTCCTCGATCACCGGCTTCAACGCGATCGAGGAGTCCGACATGATCGCCATGCCGGACGCGTCCACGTTCGCGCCGCTGCCGTGGCGCCCGGGGGACAAGGGCGTGGCGCGAATGTTCGCGGACATCGTCACGCCGAGCCGCGAGCCCTACGAGGGCGACCCGCGCTACGTGCTCCGCCGCGCGCTCGAGCGCGCCGCGTCGATGGGCTTCGACACCTTCAACGTCGGCCCCGAGCTCGAGTACTTCTACTTCCGCGGCGCTCACCCGCCCGACGGGCAGCCGGAGATCCTCGACGAGGGCGGCTACTTCGACCTCACCACTCTCGACGCGGGCTCCGACGTGCGCCGCGAGACCGTGCTGGCGCTCGAGCAGCTCGGCATCCACGTGGAGTACACGCACCACGAGGTGGGCCCGTCCCAGCACGAGATCGACATGCGCTACGCGCCGGCGCTGAAGATGGCGGACGACTGCATGACCTACCGCATCACGGTCAAGGAATACGCCATGAAGTACGGCTGGCACGCGACCTTCATGCCCAAGCCCCTGTTCGGCGAGAACGGGTCCGGCATGCATACGCACCAGTCCCTCTTCAAGGACGGCCGCAACGCCTTCTACGACTCGGACGACCAGTACTTCCTGTCGCCGGTCGGCAAGGCGTTCATCGCCGGCCAGCTCAAGCACGCGCGCGAGATCTCGTCGATCTTCGCCCAGTGGGTCAACTCGTACAAGCGGCTGGTGCCCGGCTACGAGGCGCCGGTCTACTGCGCCTGGTCCCGCCGCAACCGCTCGGCGCTCGTGCGCGTGCCGCTCTACCACCCCGGCAAGGAGCAGGCCACCCGCATGGAGCTGCGCTGTCCCGATCCCGCCTGCAACCCGTACCTCACCTTCGCGGTGCTGCTGATGGCGGGGCTCGAGGGAATCGAGAAGGGCTATGAGCTGCCCGAGCCGATGGAGAAGAACCTCTACCACCTGTCGCCCGACGAGCGGAAGCGGCTCGGCATCGAGCAGCTGCCGGAGACGCTCGGCGAGGCGATCGAGCTCACCGCGGAGTCAGAGCTGGTTCTGCGGACGCTCGGCGAGCACATGTTCAACCGCTACGTCGAGATCAAGCGGCAGGAGTGGGAGGACTACCGGGTGCAGGTCAGCCAGTGGGAGCTCAACCGCTACCTGGCGATCCTGTAGCTCGTGTCCTGAGTCGCAAATTCGTGCGCAGCTTCCCGGCGCCTGGACACATCTGACGGTCGCCGCTCCCTCGCCGGACAACACGTCCGGCTCCGGTCGCGTCACCCGTCAGCCGCGCCCAGTCACTCCGGAAGCTGAAGCCGAATTACCGACTCAGGACACTAGCTCTCCCAGGCGATGCAGGCCGCGGCCACGCGGCGGCCCTTGGCGAAGATCGGCACGCTGATCACGGTGTTCACCGTGCCCATGTCGCGCGAGTAGGTCTGCACGAGGAACTCGCGCGAGCCCTCCTGCGCGTTCGGCGTCATGCGCGAGGCGCGCGCGAGCACGGGGTTGTCGAGGAAGGAGCGCTTGGTTCGGCTGCCCGCCAGGTCGCGCTTCGGGTCGCCGGTCCAGGCCTTGGAGTAGACCGAGTTGTGGCTCGGCGCGTAGCCGTTCAGGTCGAAGATCAGGGCGAAGACGTAGCGCGTGTTGCGCGCCACGATCTCGTCGCCGAGGTGCATCAGGTCGACGTCGACCACGGTGTCCCAGCCGGTCGTGTACTTGGGTGGGTCGAAGCCGTGCGGCGGCACCTGCGAGACGTCGAAGAGGTGCTTGAAGCGCGCGATCAGCGACCCCTTGACCTCCTCGTAGGTCGGGTTGACCACCTGCTCGAGCGTGATCTTGCGGGCGTCGATCGCGCCCTCGAAGATCGCGCCGACGCGCTCCGCCATCTCGAAGGCGTCCTCGGCTGCGCGGTCCACCGTCCCGCCCGTGTAGAAGCGGCTGAGCTCGCCGTAGGCGCTCTCGGTGCGCGCCGCCAGGCCCTGGGTGTGCTGGGCGACGCTCTCGGCGTGCTGCTCCACAGCGGCGGCGACCTCGGCGGTGCGCTGCACGTTCTCGCGGACCCGGTCGACCGTGGCGAGCTGCTGGTCGGCAGCGGTGGCCACCTGGGCCGTCGGCTCGGCCAGGCGCTCAGCCAGGTCGCGCATGCTCTCGAGCGACTCGCCGGCGCGCTGGGCGCTGCTCACGCCGCGAGCGGCCTCCTCGGCGGCCACCGACACCGCCTTCTCCACGCCATGCAGGTCGGCGGTCGTGCTCGCGATCAGCTTCGCGATCTGGTGCGTCTGGCCCGCGGTGCTCTGGGCGAGCTCGCGCACCTCGTTGGCCACGTGGGCGAAGGTCGCGCCCTCCTGTCCGGCGCGGGCGGCTTCGACGGCCGCGTTCAGCGACAGCATGTTGGTGCGCGCGGCCACGTCCTCGATCAGGGAGGAGACGGCGCCGATCTGCTCGAGCCGGTCCGCCAGGAGCTGGACCTTCTCGCTCGTCTCGGCGACCTGGGCCTCCATCGTGTGGATCCACTGGAGCGCCTCGTTCACCACGGTGAGGCCCGCCTCCGTGGCCTCGGCGACCTCTTCGGTGAGCTTCGCCGACTCCCGCGCGGCCGAGGCGGCCTCGTCGGCGCCGGCGCGCATCTCCTGGAGCGCGTGCGCGGCCGACTCGATCTCGGCGCCCACCGACTTCACCTCGGTGGCGATCGACGTCACAGCCACCGAATTGCGCGCGGCAGCGGTTCCGGACTCCGCGGTCATCTCGCCGAGGGAGGCGAGCGCAGCGCCGAGGTCGGACTTCAGCTCCGCCAGCTCGGGGTGGTGGGCGTCGCCCTGCGCCTCGGGGCTCAGGTCCCAGCCCTCGCCGTGACGTGTCAGCAGGTTGCGGCGCTTGCGCAGGGCCACGTCAGTCCGCCTTCCAGGCCACGAGTGCGGCTCCCCAGCGCTCGCCCTTGACGTGGACGGGTACGGCCAGCATCGAGAAGACCTCGCCGTCGTCGCGTGCGTAGGTCTGCAGCAGGTACTCGCGGGTCGTGGAGTCCGGAGCGCTCAGGTTGCAGCCGGCGGCGCTGAGCTGCGCCCGGCTGAGGGGCTCGGCGGGCAGATCGCGCCCGAGGCCGTGGCGTGCGCCCGCCAGCAGCACCTTGTTCTCCAGGAAGAAGCGCTTGACCCGGTTGCTCGCCTGATCGACCCCCGGGTCGCCCGACCAGTCCTTCCTGAAGGCCGGGCTGTGCATGACGAGGAGCGAGTTGAGGTCCACGAGGATGGCGAACACGTAGCGCTCGTCGGAGGCCGAGACCTCGTCGATCGCCTTCACGAGGTCGCGGTCGACGGCCTCGTCGTAGCCGCTGAAGTACTTCGGCGGGTCGAAGCCCTCCTCGGGCACCCGCGCGGTGTTGAAGAGGTAGCCGAGCCTGGCGATCGTGGCCCCGCGGATCTCCTCGTAGCGGGGCTCGAGCACGCGATCGAGCGTGGTGCGTCCGGCGTCGATGGCGGCCTCGAAGGCGGCCGTGGCGCGCTCGGCCACCTCGAATGCGCTGTCGGCGGCCTGATCCACGAAGCCGCCGAGGTGGAAGCGCGACAGCTCCGTGTAGGTCGCCTCGGACCTGGCGGAGATGGCGAAGCTCTCGTCTGCCACGTGGCTCGTGTGCGACTCGACGATCGCGGCACTCGAGCTGGTGCGGTCCACGTTCTGGGTCACGCGCTCCACCGAGGCTCGTTGCTCCTCGGCGGCGGAGGCCACGCGCGCGGCCGGCTCGGTGGAGGCCAGCACGACGCTGTGGATGCGCTCGAGCGACTCGTTCGCGGCGGCTGCGCTCTGCACGCCGTGGGCGGCGCTGTCCTGGGCGTCAGCCGGTGGCCCGCTGAACCGAGCCGAGGTCGGCGACCGTCTCACTGATCAGCTCCGTGATGCGCTGGGTCTGGCCGGCGGTGCTCTCCGCGAGCTTGCGGACCTCCTCGGCCACGACCGCGAACGTGCGGCCGCGCTTGCCGGCGCGGGCGGCCTCGATCGCCGCGTTCAGCGCCAGCAGATTTGTGCGCTCGGCCACGTCCTCGATCATCTGCGAGACGGTCCCGATCTTCTGGACCCGGTCAGAGAGGTGCTGCACGCGCTCGCTCGTCGCGGCGATCTCCTGCTCCATGCGGTGGATCGACTCGATCGCCTCACGGACGATGGCCAGGCCCTCCTCGCTCTGGCGGGAGAGGTGCTCGGCCAGCTCGGAGGAGGTGCCGGCGGCTCGCGCGGACTCGTCCGCGCCGCTGCGCATCTCGACCAGCGCCTGGGCGATCGTCTCGATCTCGGAATGGAGCTGCTTCACCTGGGCGCCGATGCCGGCAACGGAGATCGCGTTGCGGGCGGCCCCGACGCCGGTCACACCGGCGACCTCGGCGATTCCGCCGAGCGTGGCCCTCGCGTCGGCGAGGAAGCCGGTCAGCTCGCTGCGCTGAGCGCTGCTGCCGTGGCAGTTCGGATCGGCGGTGAGGTCCCAGGCGCCCTGGCGGTGAGACAGCAGGGCCTTCGCCTCGGCCCCGCGCCGTGTGGGGGGAACTACTCGACCCTTGAGTCGCTTGCTCACGCCCCGTAAATCGACCGCGGGCGCGGGAACAGCAATGCCGGCGCGCCACGTTAGGACAGCAGCGCCTCGAGCTCCTCGGGCTCGGTGACCGGTGCCCTGCAGGCGAAGTGCTCGCAGACGTACGCTGCCGCGGCGCCGTTCACCGGGGTGCGCCCCTCCATCAGCGGCACGCCGTCCGGCTCGCCGCCGGCGAGCACGATGTGGGGGCGGAACTTCGCGCGAACGACGCGCTCCAGGCCGCTCGTGTCTGGCCCGACGAGCGCGACCTCCTTGGTCTGCGCGAAGTGGAAATCGAGCCCCTGGAGCAGGTGCGCGAACCCCTGCGGGTGCCGGTAGGCGAGCTCGTGCAGCAGCGCGAACACGCCCAGCGCGCGCTCCTCGTACGCGTAGTCGCCGCTGAGCGCGGCCAGCCGCAGAAGGGCGTAGGCGGCGCTCGAGTTGCCCGCGGGGATCGGGTTGTCCTCGAGGTCCTTCCGCCGTGCCACCAGCCGCTCGTGGTCGGAGGACGTCTCGAAGAAGCCGCCGCGCCGGTCGTCGGCAAAGCGCTCGATCATCGTGTCGGCGAGCTCGCGCGCGGCGGCGTACCAGCGCGGATCGAAGGTCGACTCGTAGAGGGTCAGCAGGGCCTCGAGCAGGAAGGCGTGGTCCTCGAGATAGGCGTTCAGCTTCGCCTGTCCGTCCTTGTAGGTGCGCAGCAGCCTCCCGTCGCCGTCGCGCAGGTCCCGCAGCACGAACGCCGCGGCCGCCCGGGCGGCGTCGAGGTAGCGTGGCTCGGCGAGCGCGGCACCCGCCTCCGCCAGCGCCGAGATCATCAGCGCGTTCCAGGCGGTGAGGCGCTTGTCGTCGAGTCCCGGCCACACGCGCTCGGCACGCGCCCGGTAGAGCCGGTGACGGATCGCCTCGGGCACCTCGCCGGCACGCACCGGAATGTTGCTGCCCTCGAAGTTGCCCTGCTCGCTCATGCCGTAGCCCGCGATTGCCAGGTCGGCGTCGTCGCCCAGCAGGTCGCGCACCTCGCCGAGGGTCCAGACGTAGAACTTGCCCTCCACGCCCTCGGAGTCGGCGTCCAGCGCCGAGTAGAAGCCGCCCTCCGGGGCGCGCATCTCGTCGATCGCCCAGTCGAGCGTCTCGCGGCACACGCGCTCGAACAGCGGCTCGCCGGTGACCTGCCAGCCGTGCAAATAGGCGCGCGCCAGCAGCGCGTTGTCGTAAAGCATCTTCTCGAAGTGGGGGACGATCCAGTGAGCGTCCACCGAGTAGCGGGCGAAGCCGCCGCCGATCTGGTCGTAGATGCCGCCCGACGCCATCGCCCGCAGGGTGTGCGAGGTCATCTCGGTCTCGCCGCGGCGGAGCAGGAACTCGATCGCCGACGCGGGCGGGAACTTGGGCGGGCCGCCGAAGCCGCCGTTCACCGGGTCGTAGCTCGCGCGCAGGTTCTCGAGTGCGCGCTCGAGGCCGCCGGGGTCGAGCTGCGCCTCCGACGGGTTGAGCAGCGCGCCGCCGCTCAAGTGCTGCACGAGCTGGGTGGACGAGTCCTCGATCTCCTCGCGGCGCTCGTGCCAGGCCTCGTCGATCGCGCCCAGCACCTGGCGCCAGCTCGGCATCCCGAAGCGCGGCTCCGGCGGGAAGTAGGTGCCCGCGTAGAACGGCACCTGGTCCGGCGTGAGGAAGACGTTGAGCGGCCAGCCGCCCTGGCCCGTCATCGCCTGGCAGGCCTCCATGTAGATCGCGTCGACGTCCGGGCGCTCCTCGCGGTCGACCTTGATGCAGACGAAGCGGGCGTTCATCTCCGCCGCCGTCTGCTGGTCCTCGAACGACTCGTGCTCCATCACGTGGCACCAGTGGCAAGCCGAGTAGCCGATCGACACGAGGATCGGCCTCTGCTCCGCCTTCGCCCGGTCGAGCGCCTCCTGCCCCCACGGGTACCAGTCCACGGGGTTGTCCTTGTGCTGCAGGAGATAGGGCGAGGTCTCGCTGGCGAGCCGGTTCGGCATCGCCCCTGAGGCTACCCGGCCCTTATCTCGGCACGCTTGATCTTGCCGCTGGCCGTCTTCGGCAGGCTGTCCACGAACTGGACGATGCGCGGGTACTTGTAGGGCGCCGTCTCGTTCTTCACGTGGTCCTGGAGCTCGCGCACAAGGGCGTCGCTCGGCTCGTGGCCGTCGCGCAGCACCACCACCGCGCGCACCACGGCGCCGCGCTCCTCGTCGGGGGCGGCCACCGCGGCCGCCTCCGCCACCGCCGGGTGGGAGATCAGCGCCGACTCCACCTCGAACGGCCCGATCCGGTAGCCCGCCGAGATGATCACGTCGTCCGCGCGGCCCTCGAACCAGAGGTAGCCGTCATCGTCCTCGCGCACGCGGTCGCCGGTGCGCCAGACGTCGTCCGGCCCGTCGATGAAGAAGGTGGGGATCGTGCTCGGGTCGGCGCACAGCTCGCCGTCCTCGATCCAGAGCCTGAGGCCGGGCAGCGGCTTGCCCATCGAGCCGGGCCGGACCGGCGGGCCGATGGGCATGCCGGTGAGCGCGCCGGTCTCGGTCTGGCCGTAGCCGTCGTGGATCCAGGTGCCGGTCTCCTCGGCCCAGAGGCGCACGATCTCGGGGTTGAGCGGCTCGCCCGCCGCCACCGCGTGGCGCAGCGCCGGCAGGTGCCGAAGCTCGGTGCGCTTGGCGATCGTGCGGTACTCGGTGGGCGCCATGCAGAGCACGTTCACGCCCTCGCGCTCGGCGACGTCGAGGCGCTCGGCGGGATCGAAGCGCGCGTCGTGGAGCAGGGCGGTCGCGCCGCGCACCCAGGGCGCGATGAAGACGTTGCGCGCCGACTTCGACCAGCCGCTCGCGGCCGTGCACCAGCAGAGGTCGCCCTCGCGCGCGCCGAACCAGTGCTCGGCCTGCACATGCTGCCCGGGGAGGTAGCGCTGGCCGTGCCGGATCGGCTTGGGCTCGCCGCTCGTTCCGCTGGTGAAGGTGATCAGGGCGGGGTCGGTGGGCTCGAGCGCGGTGGCCGGCGCCGGCGCGCTCTCGTAGAGGCGCTCGTCGGGCGCGACCAGGATCGGGCCGCCGAAGCCGGTCTCCTCCACGGTTGCGAGGTCCCGCTCGTCGGCCAGCACGGCCTTCGGCTCGACCCTGTCCATGCGCGCCCGGAGGTCCTTGGCGCGCAGCTGCTCGGTGCAGGGAAGGGCGATCGCGCCGATCCGGAAGCAGGCCACAAGCGCGTAGACCCACTCGGGCCGGTTCCCCACGACGGTCATCACCACGTCGCCCCTGCCGACGCCCCTCGAGGCGAGCGTGCCGCCGAGCCGTGCGGAGCGGTCCGCCACCTCCCCGAAGCCGATTTCGCGGCGGGAGCCGTCGCGACCGAGCGCGATCAGGGCGGGGCGGTCCTCCGGCGCCGCCTCCACCACGTCCAGGGCGAAGTTCACGGCCCGGGATCGTATGGGGAGGAACACGGCGGCGAGAGGCGAACGCTTCCGTAAGACCGATCGTGTAGAGTGCCGCCCACGCCGAATCCGCGCTTGCGGAGCCGGGGAACCGTTTTTTCGGGGCGAATCTCCTCTTGTCTGAGAGAGGAGCGCGCGAGCTCTTTCAGCGCGAGCCCGTCAGCTAACTCGGCAGGCGTACGAAAGAGGTTTGCTCAAGCGCGCTAACAACCCGCTGCCTGTCGTCGCCATGCTGCTCGTGGGGGCGGCTCTGGCACCCGCCGCCGCGATCGCCGGCACCACCGGTGGCGGCTCGTCCACGCCCGCGAGCGGCACCACGGGCGCAACGGGGCCGACGGGCAACACCGGCGGCGTCTCGCCCAGCGATCCGCAGTTCCAGCCTGCTCCCAAGGCCAAGATCGTCAACGGGATCGCGATCCCGCCGATCGGCGCGCCGCCCGAGATCGTGGGCGCCATCGCCGCGGCCAACCACATCTCGCGCAAGCCCTACCGCTTCGGCGGCGGCCATGCCTCGTTCCGCTCGTCGGCCTACGACTGCTCGGGCGCCGTCTCGTACGCGCTCCACGGCGGCGGCCTGCTCAGCTCCCCGCTCGACTCCACCGACTTCATGCACTGGGGCGCACACGGTCGCGGCAAGTGGATCACGGTCTACGCCAACTCGGGTCACGCGTTCGTGATGATCGCCGGGCTGAGGTTCGACACCGGCTTCCGCGACCGCGTCACGAAGGCCACCGGCGCAGCTCCGGGCAGCGGCCCGCGCTGGGGCGGCCCGCGCTCCACCAGGGGCTACCGCGCCGTCCACCCGCTGGGCTTCTGAGGCCGCTGCAAACCTGCGCCGGGCTGCGTCCTCGGTCGCCCGCGGGCTCGCGCCCTGCGGGCTCCCTGCGTCCTTGCCCGGCTTGGTTTTCGCTGGCCTCAGGAGCCCAGCAGCGCCGTTAGGGCGCGTTCCCGCGACTCCTCGCAGGTAGACTGACTGGCGAGTCAACTTCGTCAGGGGAGTCCCGTCTTGGCAGTAGCCACGCCGTACACCGAGAAGACCGACGAGCAGAAGGCCATCACCGAGATGGTCCGCCAGTTCGTCGACGAGCAGGTCATCCCGATCGCCGAGGAGTACGACCACGAGGACAAGTTCCCCGAGGCGGTCGTCGAGCAGATGAAGGAGCTCGGGCTGTTCGGCGTGACCATTCCCGAGGAATACGGCGGGATGGGGCTCGACCTCACCACCTACGCGATGATCGTCGAGGAGCTGTCGCGCGGCTGGATCTCGATCTCGGGCGTGGTCAACACGCACTTCATCGGGTCCTACCTGCTGATGAAGTTCGGCAGCGACGAGCAGAAGGAGTACTTCCTGCCGAAGATGGCCACCGGCGAGATCCGGGCGGCGTTCTCGCTGTCTGAGCCAGGGCTCGGGTCCGACGTGCAGGCGATCTCCACCCGCGCGAAGAAGGACGGCGACGCCTGGGTGATCAACGGCACCAAGATGTGGGTCACCAACGGCCTGCGATCGGGCGTGGTGTTCGTGCTCGCCAAGTCGGATCCCGAGGCGAGCCCGCCGCACCGCGGCATGACCTGCTTCGTCTGCGAGAAGGAGCCGGGCGCCGAGGCCAACTCGGGCGACTTCGCCGGCCTCTCGGTCCCGCCCAAGATCAAGAAGATGGGCTACAAGGGCGTGGAGTCCACCGAGCTCGTGTTCGAGGACTACCGCTGTCCGTCCTCACGGGTGCTGGGCGGCGAGGAGGCCGGCCTGAACAAGGGCTTCTCGCAGATGATGGACGCGCTCGAGGTGGGCCGCGTTAACGTGGCGGCGCGCGGCGTCGGCATCGCGCAGCGGGCTCTCGAGCTCGCGCTCCGCTACTCGCAGGAGCGGCGCACGTTCGGCAAGCCGATCGCGGAGCACCAGGCGATCCAGTTCAAGCTCGCCGACATGGCCACCAAGGTCGAGGCCGCTCGCCTGCTCACGCTCAAGGCTGCCCGGATGAAGGACGCCGGCGAGCGCTCCGACCTCGAGGCCGGCATGGCCAAGCTGTTCGCCTCCGAGACCGGCAAGGAGGTCGTCGAGGAGTCGTTCCGCATCCACGGCGGCTACGGCTACTCGAAGGAGTACGAGATCGAGCGCCTCTACCGCGACGCGCCGCTCTTGCTGATCGGCGAGGGCACGTCCGAGATCCAGCGCATGGTGATCGGGCGAACGCTGCTCAAGCGCAACAAGATCTAGCCGTCCTCGCCCAAGAGGGGCGGGGCTTTTGGTTGGCGGAGCTTGTCGTTTTGCAGGCGAATCGGAGAGTTGACGAGCTCCACCTCGCCCGCCGTCGGGTGTGGAACCCGTGTGGTGGCTTCGCGGCCGGCCTCGGCCGCTGCCTGCAGGGCCTCCGGCACAGTCCGGATCTTGCCCGCCGGGACGCCGGCCGCTGCGAGGGCCGTTAGCCACTCTTCGGCCGGCTTGGTTGCCAAACGGCTTGCAATAAGGGGTCCCAGCAGTTGGCGGTTCTCCACGCGTCCCGGGTTGGTCGCGAAGCGGGGATCCTCCTTTAGCTCCGGCGCCTCGAGCACCTCGCAGAGGCGCTTGAACAGGCCGTCGTTCGCCGCGGCGATGGCCAGCCGGCCGTCGCTCGCCTCGAACGTCTCGTAGGGCACGATGTTCGGGTGCGCGTTGCCGTGGCGCTGCGGCTCCTCGCCGGTCATCAGCGTGTTCTGCGCGACGTTCACCAGGGCCGCCAGCCCGCTGTCGAGCAGCGACACCTCGATCTTCTCGCCCTCGCCCTTGTACAGCGCCGCGAGAATGCCGGCGCAGGCGTGCAGGCCGGTGAGCACGTCCACCACGGCCACGCCCACCTTCATCGGCTCGCCGCCGGCCTCGCCGGTGATCGACATGAGGCCGCTCTCCGCCTGGGCCACGAAGTCGTAGCCCGGCCGGCCGGGTGGCGTGCGGTCGCTTCCGAAGCCGGTGATCGAGCAGTAGACGACCGTGGGGTTGCGCTTGGCCACGTCCTCGTAGCCGAGCCCCATGCGCTCGGCCGTGCCCACGCGGAAGTTCTCGATCACCACCTGGCTCTCCGCCGCCAGGTCGAGCGCACGGCGCTGACCCTCTTCAGTCGACAGGTCGATGGCCAGGCTCCGCTTGCTGCGGTTCACGGACATGTAATAGGCGGACTCGCCGCCGGCATAGGGGGGACCCCAGCTGCGCGTCTCGTCGCCCGTGCCCGGGCGCTCGACCTTGATCACTTCGGCGCCGAGGTCGGCGAGCAGCATCGTGCAGTAGGGGCCCGCGAGCACGCGCGAGAGGTCGAGCACGCGGACACCGTCGAGGGGCGGCATCGCGACATGATCTAGGATCGGGCCGGATGTCATCGGGTGACACTCGGACGCTGATCCAGCAGGCCGTCGAGCGCTTCGGGCAGGAGGTGCCCGCGCTGCACCAGCTGAAGCTCGTGATCCGCCTCGAGCTCCGCAGCCACGGCGACGTCCCGATCTGGCGCGTGGAGGTCCCCGGCCCGAAGATCACCAAGGACCCGGCCGGCGACGCCCGCATCGACGTCTCGGTCGACCGCCCCCGCTTCAACGACCTGGCCGCCGAAGGTTCCCTGCGCGACTGGGTGGACGCCTACGAGCACGGCACGGTCCGCGTGACGGGCGACGCCGCGGTCGTAAAGCTGATCGGCAACGTAATAGAGCGCCAGCTGGCCCGCGCCCGCTAGGGGGGCGAACTTTCGCGCCGTCCTGCCTCAGGGCTCACATAGAGCCCCAGGACAGGACAACGGACCGCAAAATCGCTCAGATCGCATCGCGCCAGCACGGCGTCGCGACTTGGGCGGAGATGCGGCATGCGGACGTGGCCGCCATCGAGATCAAGAGACGAGCTGCGAGCGGCGCTCTCATACGGGTCTTTCCGGGCGTGTACAGGGTCGGGCATGCCGCTCCCAGCATCGAGGCGTCCTTCATGGCCGCCGTAAAGGCCTGCGGCGAAGGGGCGCTGCTCAGGCGCCAAGCGGCTGCCTACCACTGGGCCCTCATCAAGAAACCGCCGCCCGAGCCCGAGGTGCTCACGCTGACCGAGCGCAGGGTCAAGGGCGTCCGGACGAGGCGGGCGCGGGCCGGCATCGACAGGCGGGACAAGCGGACGTGGCGCGGAATCCCCGTGACGAGCATCCCGAGGACAATCGTCGACCTGGCGGCCGACACGCCGGAGGACCAACTCGCCCGGATCTTTCACGAGGCGGCGGTCAAGTACCGCACGAAGCCGGAGCAGGTCGAGGAGGTGCTCGCAAGGCGGCCCAACAGCCCCGGCGCCAAGCGGCTTCGGGCGGCCATGTACGGCGACCAGGCTCTGAAGCTGAGCAAGCTGGAGGCTGCCTTTATCGAGCTGTTACGTGCCGCGGGCCTCCCGCTGCCGAAGACGAACAAGCGCAGAGACGGCCACCTCATCGACTGCCGTTGGCCTGACCGGAAGCTGACGATCGAGCTCGACAGCTACACGTACCACGCGACGAAATACGCCTGGAAGCAGGACCGCAGGCGCGACCGCGAGGCCTACGACAGAGGCGATCGCCTACGGCGGTTCATCTACGACGAGGTGTTCGACGAGCCGGAGTACGTGCTCGCCGAAATGCGTCAGCTGCTCAGCACGCCGCCGTCGTAGAGCTTCTTCACCCGCACCGTGCCCTTCGGGGCGGCGTTGATGCAGAGCTCGCAGAGCACGCACTCGTCGAGGTTCGCCTCGACGATCGTGACCGTGCCGGAGTCGTTCTCGAAGATGTCGACCGGGCACGCGTCGGCCAGCTTCTGGGCGATGTCCGCCTGCGTGCGGATCGAGTCGTCGACCTCGACGTCGATGAAGATGCCGGGCATCAGACGGTCACCTCCTTGCCGAGCTTCGCTTTGACGAGCTCGGGGATCTCGGCGATCTCCTCGGCCACGGTGATGCCCGCCTCCTGGAGGCGAGCGATCTTCTCGGCGGCGGTGTCCGCCTTGCCCTCCACGATCGTGCCGGCGTGACCGAAGCTCATGCCGGGCATCGCGTCCATGAAGCGGCCGGCCATGAACGCCACGATCGGCAGCCGCGAGTCGTTCTCGCTGACCCAGCGCGCCAGCTCGGCCTCCATGCGCCCGCCGGGCTCGGTGTAGATGACGATCGCCTGGGTCTGCTCGTCGGCCTCGAACAGCGGCATCAGCTCGGCGTAGGAGGAGCCGATGATCGCGTCGCCGCCGATCGAAACGGCGGTGGAGACGCCCAGGCCGGCGGCGCTCAGGGTCGACGAGATCTCCGTGGTCATACCGCCCGAGCGCGACATCACGCCCACGATGCCCGGCTTGTAGGCCTTGGCGGCGTCCTTGGCCGGCCCGCCGATGCCGCCCATCTTGGCCACGCCCGGACGGATGATCCCGAGGCAGTTCGGGCCGATGATGCGGGCGCCGCGCAGCCGCGCCAGCTCGACCATCTGCGCCACGTCGTAGCGCGGGATGCGCTCGGTGACGATCACGATCAGCTTGATGCCGGCCTCGATCGCCTCGAAGACGGCGTCGCGCGTGAACGCCGGCGGCACGGTGACCACCGAGCCGTCCGGCACCGAGCCGACCGCCTCGACGAGCTGCGCCACCGAGTCGTACACCGGCACGCCGTGCACGTCGCGTCCGAGCCGGCCCGGCGTGACGCCGCCCACGATCTTCGAGCCGTAGTCGAGGCACTCGCGGGTCAGGTTGACCGCCTCGCGGCCGGTGATGCCCTGCACGATGAAGGTCGTGCTCTCGTCAATCAGCATTGGTCACCTCCGCGGGGCATCCAGCCCCGCGTTTTGATGGAGACTCTCGGCTTCCAGCCTCCCGTAACAATCATGCGGCCACCCCCACCTTCTCCACGGCGCGGCGCGCCGCCTCGTGCATCGACACCGAGCGGTCGCAGTACTCCACGCCGTACTTCGCAAGGATCTTGAAGCCCTCGTCCTCCCAGGCGCCCGGGATGCGGAAGATGGCGATCTTCTCGGCAGGGTCGAGGCCCAGCTCGAGACAGGCCTTGATCACGCCGCGGGCGACGATGTCCACGCGGGTGTTGGAGACGATCGACATCATGACGGCGATCTTGTCCACGCCTGGCTTGGACAGCACCAGCTTCGTCAAGTTGCAGGCCTTGGAGACCGACGGGTTGCCGCCGATCTCGCAGTAGTTGGCCGGTCGCCCGCCGTGCTTCTGCACGGCGTCGAACAGTGTCAGCGAGCCGCCGCCCGCGCCGATCACGAGCCCGAGGTTGCCGTCGAACTCGGTGACGTTGCCGGCCACGCCGCGGTGGTCCACCGCGTCGATCCGCTCGCCCTCGATCTCGAACGGCGTGGGCTCGCGGGCCTCGCGCGTCTCCTCGTCGGCCACGCCCAGCTCCTCGAGCAGCTTCTTCTGCCGCGGCCGGGCCTCGTTCTCCATGTCCATGTGGGCGTCCACGGCCAGGAAGGTGCCGTCCTCCAGCTTGGCGAGCGGGTTGATCTCGGCCAGCGTCATGCCGTACTTCACGAACAGCGAGGCGAGCCTCGAGAGGATCGGCGTGAGCCGGTTGAGGTCTGAGCCCGTGATGCCGACCGACGCGATGACGTCCTTGGCGCGGAAGTCCATGTGCGGCAGGATCGTGGAGAAGTGGCCGCGGCCGATGTGGTCCGGATGCTGCTCGGCCACCTCCTCGATGTCGATCCCTCCCATGTCGGAGAAGACGAACGTGGGCAGCTTGCGGACGCCGTCGTAGATCACGCCCGCGTAGTACTCCTGGGCGATCGGCGCCTTGGCGCCCACCAGCACGCCGCGCGGCATGTGGCCGCCGATCTCGAGCTCCAGGATGAACGCGGCGTGCTCGCGCGCCTCCTCGGGCGTGTCGGCGAACTTCACCCCGCCCGCCTTCATCCGCCCGCCCGTGAGGACCTGCGACTTGAGCACGACCGGGCCGTCGATCGAGGCGGCGATCGAGGCGGCCTCAGCGGGCGTGCGGGCCAGCCCGCCGCCGGCGACCGGGATCCCCGCCAGCTCCAGCACCCGGCGCGACTCGTATTCGAACAGCCTCACGCCGCCACCATCCCGTAGGCCTCGGCCAGCTCGGGGTCCTTCTTGGCGAGCATCTCGGCCAGGTTGACCATCACCTTGCACTGCTTCCAGGTGGCGTCGTCCTGCATCTTGCCGTCGATCATGTGCACGCCGCGGCCGTCCGGGATCGCCTCGATCACCTTGCGGGCGAACGCCACCTCGTCCGGGTCGGGCGAGAAGACCTTCTTGGCGATCCCGATCTGCACCGGATGCAGGGACCAGGCGCCGACGCAGCCGAGCAGGAAGGCGGCCCTGAACTGGGTCTCGCAGCCCTCGACGTCCTTGATGTCGCCATAGGGTCCGTAGAAGGGGAGGGCGCCGACCGCGGTGCAGGCGTCCACCATGCGCGCGATCGAGTAGTGCCACGGGTCCTGCTGGTAGGAGGGCCGCGGCGCCTCGGGGTCGTCCGGGTCGGGGTCGGCGATCGTGCGGTAGCCGGGGTGGCCGCCGCCGACGCGCGTGGTCTTCATGCGGCGCGAGGCGGCCAGGTCGGCCGGCCCGAAGCTCATGCCCTGGATGCGCGGCGAGGCGGCCGCGATCTCTTCCAGGTTGGACACGCCGAGCGAGGTCTCGAGGATCGCGTGGATCAGGATCGGGCGGTCGAGCCCAGCCTTGGCCTCGAGCTGCGCGAGCAGCCGGTCTACATAGTGGATGTCCCAGGGCCCCTCGACCTTCGGGACCATCAGGACCGACAGCTTGTCGCCGATCTCGAGCACGACCTGGGTGATGTCGTCGAGCACCCAGGGCGACTCCAGCGAGTTCACGCGCGTCCAGAGCGCGGTGTCGCCCAGCTCCATCTCCTTGCCAACGCGGATCAGGCCGGCGCGCGCCGCCTCCTTGCGATCCACGGGCACGGCGTCCTCGAGATTGCCCAGCAGGATGTCCACCGTGGGCGCGATGTCCGGCACCTTGGCGACCATCTTCTCGTTCGAGAAATCGAGGAAATGGATCATCCGCGAAGGCGTGACCGGAATCTCCCGCAGCGGCTCGGGGGCGTCGATCGCGAGGGGCTTGAAGAAGTCGCGTGGGTTGCGCACGTACTGCTCCTGTCTTGGGTGGTAGGGCGCGCGGAACCGGTTGGCGCCCTCCCCGGGGCGGCGAAATCTACCGTAAGATTCGACTCGATTGACTCACGAGTCAACTTTGAGGTAGCCACGACCAAGGGACTTGATGACCGACACCGCGCAGCACGTAGTTGAGACCGACCAGGCCTCGCGGGAGGCGAGCGGCGCCCGCCAGTACGGGCGCTACCTCGAGGAATTCGAGGTCGGTGCCGTGTACAAGCACTGGCCGGCGAAGACCGTCACGGAGGCCGACGACCACCTCTTCTGCCTGCTGACGATGAACCACCACCCGCTGCACATCAACGACGTCTACGCCGCCCAGTCCCAGCAGGGCCGCAACGTGGTGGTGGGCCCGCTCGTGTACTCGCTGGCGCTGGGAATGTCGGTCGGCGACGTGTCCGGCAAGGCCATCGCCAACCTCGCCACCGAGGAGCTCACCCACCCGGCGCCTGTCTTCCACGGCGACACGCTGTTCGTGGAGAGCGAGGTGCTGGAGGTGCGGCCGTCCGAGTCGAAGCCCGACCGCGGCATCGTGAAGGTGCGCACCGACGTCTACAACCAGGATGGGGTCCTGGTCGCAACGTTCAAGCGGGCTGTCCTGGTGCCGCGCAAGCCTCAGGACTAGTTGCGGATTGCGGATTTGCGGATTGCGGAAACGACCCAAATTCCGCAATCCGCAATCCGCGATCCGCAATCCATCCGTTGAGCCGTGTAGCTTGCGCTCAACTTGGCTGAACCTGCCGAAGCGCACTACACGCAAGAGCCAGTTTCGAGCGAGCTTGGCGAGCGAGTTCGGGTGGTCGTCGCCGCCGCCGAGGGCATGGCGAACGCGGTGCGGGAGGAAGCCGACCAGTACGCGGAGGCCCGCCGGCGGGAGGCCGAGGAGGAGGCCGGGCAGAGGTTGCGGGAGGCGCGCGAACGAGCGGACCGCCTCGTGCAGGAGCGCCTGCTGCGCATGTCCGAGTTGAGCGACTCGATCGTGGCGCGGGCGGAGGCGGTGCTCGACCGCCTTGGAGCGGCGGAGGAGGTTCGCCGCCAGCTGGACCAGATCGTGGGCTCGCTGGGCGACGCCGCCCAGCAGCTGACGGATGAGCAGTCGGCATTCGACGAGGTACGGCCGATACCGCCGCCAGGCGAGGACCGGCCGGCGCTGCGGCCCGTCGAGCCGCTCGACCCACCGCAGTCGGAGCACGACCAGCACCTCGAGAGCGCGCGCCTCGTGGCGTTGCAGATGGCCGTGGCAGGCCGCTCACGCGAGGAGGTCGCTGCGCATCTGCGCGAGGCGTTCTCCCTCGAGGACCCCGAGCCGATCCTCGAGCAGATCTTCACCGAAGACCTACCGGCTGCTCAGCACGACTAGCGGCGCAGCAGCCGGCTGAGGCGTGACTGACGCGGCTCGGGTGCGAGCGGGCGCGCCGTTTCGGCGGGCGGGGCGGGCAGCGGCTCGCCGGCGAGGATCGCGGCCGGGGCGTCCGTGACCATCCACTCGGCGCGGGCCGGCGCCACCTGCGAGGCGATCTCCACGGCGGCCGCGAGGCGCGGCGGGCGGACGGGGCCCGGAGAGTGCGAGTCGGTGGCGAGGTTGTGCGCCAGCCCCTCTGCGACCAGGTGGAGAGCGAGCTGACGGGTGCGCGACTTGGGGTTTGGGCTCGTGAGCGACGGCAGGGTGACCTGGACCAGCACGCCGCGCCGCACGATCTCGGCGAGGCGGCCCGTGTCGCGCTGGAACGCCACGCTGCGCTCCGGATGGGCGAGCAGGATGCGGAACCGCTCCGCCAGCCGGAACAGCAGGTCCTCGAAGTTCTGGGGCAGCGGGCCGTAGGGCGTCTCGACGAGCAGGTCGGTGCCGTGCTGGTCGAAGGAGGCGAGGCGCAGCTCCTCGTCGGTTGCGCTCTGGGCCCACAGCAGATCGACCTCGGCGCCCGGCACCACGCGCACGCCGAGCTCGGGCGGGATGCGCTCGTTCAGGTGCGCGACGGCCGCGGCGAGGTCGCCGGGCCGCACTCCCGGGTAATCGGGCCGCAGATGCGGCGTGGCGGCGAGGGCCGTCGTGCCCTCGCGCGAGGCCGCCCGGATCAGCGCCAGGCTCTCCTCGACGGTGTCGGCGCCGTCGTCGATTCCGGGCAGCACATGGGAGTGGAGATCGATCACGGCTGTCATTGTCCCCAAAATGGAGTCCCGGCTCACGGGAAGCCGATGACCAGGCTGCTCTACTGGCTCGCGGTGGTGATCGTGTCGCTGGCCCTGCTCGTGGCGCTGGTGCTGCTGCTCGAGTCGCGCGACTCCTCGTCGGTCAGCCGCGCGAACACCACGATCCGCTCCGCCGCGCTGTAAAGCGGGTGGCAGGCGGTGAGCACGAGCCGCGGGTAGCCGACCGGCCGCGTGACCCAGAGCGCGTTCGGCTTGACGATCCGGCTCTCCTCCACTCGGTAGGTGAAGCGGCCGTAGGGCATGTCGAGCACGACCGGCGCGCCGGGCCCCAGCTGGTTGATCGTGCGGAACGGCGCCAGGTAGGTGGTGCGGTGCCCGGCGACGGCGACCGTGCCCTGCTCACCGGGCAGCGGCGTGCCCGGGTAGTGCCCGGGTCCCTTGCGCAGATCGGCCGTGTTGGTCCCCTCCACGAGCACGTAGGAGCGGCCGAGCGTGGGCAGCCCGATACGTCCGAGCGCCCCGCCTGTGCCCACGCGGGCATCCTCCCGAGCGGCGAGCGCCTCCAGCCGGCGGGCGCCGCGCACCGACCCGAGCGCCTGCTCGTCCTGCGTGCTGAGCCGCTGCAGCATCACGAGCTCGTGGCGCAGGTGGGACTGGTCGCGGCTTGCGATCAGCGCGGAGATCGGCTCCTGCCAGGCCAGCGTCAGCGCGGCGTCGACGAGCAGCAGCGCGCCCGTCGTGATCAGCACGGACGCCAGAAAGCGCAGGATCAGGGAGCGTCTGCTGCGCACCGCGGCGCAGTTTAGGTACGCGAAAGGTGTCAATGGACGAATGGTCGAGTTGCGCCAACTTCGGCCTGCACGGATAGTGGTGATCGATGGCTCCCATGGACTCGAGAGCCACGGACGTCGCTGCTCCGCGGGGCCTGCGAGGCGCAACCGCCGACCGGACGACGATGGCAAGGACGCTGGCCTATCTGTTCGCGGCGGGAGCCGCACTGGCGTTCCTGTCCATCGCCTTGCCAGGCGCGCTGGAGGTGCCGAAGCCGGTGCTCGGCGTGGCGATCGCCGTGGCGGCAATGACCGCGACCGTCAGCGCGGCCCTCGCCATGCGCGGGGCCGCCCTGCTGCGCGGCTTCCTCTTCCAGCTCGGCCTGGCAGCGGCCACCGCGGTCGTCACCGCGGCCGTATGGGCCGATGGCCCCGGGTCGCGCTACGCGCTCTTCTACGTCCTGATCGCGCTCTACTCGGCCTACTTCTTCACGCGGGTGCAGACGGCGGTGCAGGTGATGCTCGCGCTGAGCGCCTACGCGGTGGCCGAGCTGGCGCGCCACCCGAGCGGAGGCGACTTCGCGCGCTGGCTTCTGACCGCCGGCGTGATCGCGGTGGCCACCACGCTCGTGTTCGCGCTCGAAGGAGCGGCTCGAGGGCGTGATCACGCGCCTCGAGGAGGCGGCCCGCACGGACGTGCTCACCGGCCTGCTCAACCGGCGCGGCTTCATCGAGACCTTCGAGACCGAGCTCGAACGCGCCAAGCGCTCCGGGCGGGAGCTCAGCCTGATCGTCGGCGACCTCGACCGCTTCAAGGAGCTGAACGACACGCGCGGCCACGGCGCGGGCGACGCCGCGCTCGAGCGCACTGGCGGCCGTGATGGGCTCTGCCAAGCGCCGCATCGACAGCGCGGCCCGCGTGGGCGGCGAGGAGTTCGCCCTGCTCGTGCCCGAGACCGACGAGCACGAGGCCTTCATGCTGGCCGAGCGGCTGCGCATCGCGGTGCGCGACGCTTTCGCGGCCGGCGACCCCGCGCTCACGATCAGCTTCGGCGTGGCCGATGTACCCGAAGCACGGCCACAGCGCCGATGCCCTCCTGCTGGCGGGCGACCAGGCGCTGTACGCCGCCAAGGAGCTGGGCCGCGACCGCACCGTGATCCACAACCCCGAGGTCGCGGAGGTCATCGCGGGCGTGGCCGAGCGGGCGCGCGACTACGGCGACGGCTTCCTGGCCACGGTGATGGCTCTGGCGGAGGCGCTCGAGCTGCGGGCCGACGGCGGCGTGAGCAGCTCGCGCGTGGTCTCCCGCTACGCCGAGCTGGTCGCGCGGGAGCTGCAGCTCTCCGAGGAGGTGGTGGAGCGCGTCCGGATCGGCGGGCTGCTGCACGACGTGGGCAAGATCGGCGTGCCGGAGAACGTGCTGAACAAGCCCGAGCCGCTCGACGACGGCGACTGGCAGGAGATCCGCCGCCATCCGCTGATCGCGGCCCGCATCCTCGACTCGAGCGCCGTGGCCGACATCCGCGACTGGATCGTGAGCCACCACGAGCGCCCCGACGGCCAGGGCTACCCGCACGGCCTGACGGGCGAGGAGATCCCGCTCGAGGCCCGCATCCTGGGCGTGGCCGACGCCTACGAGGCGATGACCTCCGAGCGCATCTACCGGACGGCGCTCACCCCGGCCGAGGCGCGGGCCGAGCTGATGCGAGGAGTGGGCTCGCAGTTCGACGAGCGCGTCGTGAAGGCGTTCGTGCGCGTGCTCGATCGCCTCGGGGTACCCCAGTGAGGCGTTTCTGCCAGGACTGGCCTGGGTTACGCCAGGCATGGTAATACTGAGTCAAGGCGCCTCGGCGCCGCAGCGGGTCGTAGACCCGCCGGATAGTCTTTTCGACCCGTCCAAGCTACCTAGGAGCTGACTTCCTCACCGATGGCAAAGCAGATGTCGCCCCTTCCCGATGCGAAATCGGTCCGTGTGAATCCCACGGCCGCGGAGCTGAAGGAGCTCGCGGCCAAGATGCCCAACGCGCGTACCACTCGCTACGACAACCTCAACGTCCAGACTGAGGTGCTGGCGCGCTCGAAGGCCTCCACCTTCCTGGTTCTCGACGATCCGGACTCGAGCACCCACCAGGCCATCTCGCGTGAGGAGGGCGACCGCATCGCCAAGCTGCAGGACGAGTACATCGCGGGCCGCGACATGATCGTGGTCGACGGCTACATCGGCGACGACCCCGAGTTCCGCACGCCGGCGCGCCTCTACATCGAGGAGTCGAACGCCAACATCGCCGGCATGCAGAAGCAGCTCTACTTCGACCTCGAGGACGGCGGCGACGGCTTCCGGCCCGAGCTGACCGTGATCTACACGCCCAACCTGAAGGTCGACGGCTACCCGAACGACCGGATCATCGCGGTCGACCTCGAGCAGGGCGTCACGCGTGTCTGCAACTCCGACTACTTCGGCGAGTCGAAGAAGGGCGGGCTGCGCATGTGGAACAAGCTCGTCTACGACCGCGGCGGCCTCCCGCTCCACGCCGGCTGCAAGGTGATCCCGACAGACGACGGCGACAAGGTCGGCCTGATCGTCGGCCTCTCGGGCACCGGCAAGACCACCACGACCTTCACCCGCCAGAACGGTTCGCTGCCGATCCAGGACGACTTCGTGGCGATGATGCCGGGCGGCAAGGTCTACGCCACCGAGGCGGGCTGCTTCGCCAAGACCTTCGCCCTCGGCAAGGAGGACGAGCCGACGATCTACGGCGCGGTCACCGAGCCGGAGGCCTACCTCGAGAACGTCTCCCAGGACGAGCGCGGGGAGCTCGACTTCTTCGACACGAGCTACACGCAGAACGGCCGCGCCACCTTCGCGTTCAGCGCGATCGAGGCGGGCGATGCGCGCGGGCTCGACTCTGCGCACTTCCTGCTGATCCTGAACCGGAACGAGAACATCATCCCGGCGGTGGCGAAGCTGAACGCCGAACAGGCCGCGGCCTACTTCATGCTCGGCGAGACGCAGGGCACCAGCGCCGGCGGCGCCGAGGAGGCGGGCAAGTTCCTGCGCGTCCCCGGCACCAACCCGTTCTTCCCGGACGATCACGACCATCAGGGCAACCGCTTCCTCGAGCTGATGGCCGACCACCAGCTCGACGTCTACCTACTCAACACCGGCCGGGTGGGCGGCCCCGACGGCGACGACCGCTCGCTGAAGGTGCGCATCCCGCACTCGTCCGCGATCGTCAAGGGCATCGCCGAGGGCACGATCGAGTGGCAGGAGGACCCGGACTTCGGCTACCAGCTGGCCAGCCGCGTGCCGGGCATCGACGACTCCGATTGGGGCGTTCTGCGCCCGCGCGAGCTCTACGAGAAGCAGGGTCGCAAGGAGGAGTACGACAAGATCGTCGCCCGGCTGAAGAGCGAGCGCGTGGAGTACCTGCAGAAGTACCCGGCGCTCTCGGTCGAGATCGTCAACGCGGTCCGCTAGCGATCTCACGAAATGAGGGCGGCTAGCGTCTTACTGACGTGGCGATGCCGCCCTTCCAGACGTTCCTAGACGACCAGCGGGAAACGGTGTTCCGCTTCCTCGTGGCCACAGTGGGGCCGCAGGAGGCAGAGGACTGCTTCCAGGAGACGTTCGTCTCCGCCCTGCGCGCGTACCCTCGGCTCGCCGAGGGGTCGAACCTGCGTGCCTGGGTGCTGACGATCGCCCACCGCAAGGCGCTCGACCTGTTCAGGGCGCGCAAGCGGCGGCCGCTGCCCGTGGAGGAGGTGCCGGAGCAGGCGCTGCCGGCGCAGTCGCCGAACGGGCGCTCTGACGTCTGGGCGGCGGCCGGGGAGCTGCCGGGCAAGCAGCGGGAGGCGCTGCTCTACCGCTTCGCCGCGGACCTGCCGTACTCGGACGTGGCCGAGGCACTCGGCTGCTCGGAGGACGCAGCCCGGCAGCGGGTGAGCGAGGCAGTGCGGAATCTCAGAAAGGTCTTGCAGTGATGAACGAGCTCGAGAAGATGCTCACGGACAGTGTGGCGGTCGACGGCTCGCAGGCCGCTGCGGAGCGCTTTGCGGAGCGCGCCGCGCGGGAGGGCCTGCTCGACGTGGCCTACGCCCTCGTCGAGTCGCCGCTCGGCATGCTGCTCGCGGCGCGGACGAAGCGCGGCCTCGTGGAGCTCGCCTACGGCGGCGAGGCGCCCGATGCGCTGCTCGAGGAGCTGTCGCTCAAGCTCTCTCCACGAGTGCTCGAGGCGCCGGCGCAGCTCGACGACGTCCGCCGTCAGCTCGACGAGTACTTCGGCGGCCACCGCACCAGCTTCGAGCTGCCGCTCGACTGGAGCCTCAGCCAGGGCTTCACCCAGCGCATCCTGCAGGCCACCGCCAGGGTGCCGTTCGGCGAGCTGGCCACCTACCGCGACATGGCCGAGCGGGCCGGCAACGTGCGCGCCGTGCGTGCCGCGGGCAACGCGCTGGGCTCGAACCACATGCCGATCGTGGTGCCCTGCCACCGCATCGTGCGCACCGGAGGCGCGCTCGGCGGCTACACCGGCGGCCTCGAGCGCAAGGAGTTCCTGCTCCGGCTCGAGGGCGTGCTGCTCGGCTAGTGCTGGCCGTCGCTGCCGCTGGCGGCTGACGGTGGGCGCGACTCTTCGGCGAGCGAGGTGATCGCCAGCTCGCCGCGGGCGGCCTCCTCGAGCACGTCGGCGGCCTCTTCGGCGGAGCGGGCGTAGAGCTCGACCAGCATGTGGATCACGATCTGGTCGCCCTCGTGCTTGTGGAAGCGCACGTGGGTGAAGAACTCGCGCGTGCCGTGGTCGCCGAAGGCGCCGAAGGCCAGCGAGTCGGCGGCGTCGGGGCCGGAGCAGGTCTCCACCTGGTCGCCGTCCACGGTGACCGTGCATGACGCCACCCAGGGGGTGCCCGCCACCATGCGCTCCCAGCGGTCCTCCACCGCCTCGATCTTGCTCACGCGGCGGCCGTTCTCCTCGTAGAAGGTGAGGTTGAGATGGGGCTGGTCGTGCAGGCAGTCGAGGCACTGGACCACGGCCTCCTGCACCTCCTCCACCGGGTCAACCGCCTCTGCAGTGTCCGGATCCACCTTGAGGACTCCCTCGTAATGGACCTGAACCTCAAGGTTCTGCGACCAGCAGCGATAACAGCGCAGCCAGCTTGCAGCGGTGCCTATCGAGTCCCTCGCCGAGCCTTCCATGCCCCAATTATGCTCCGGACCCATGCGGGCGACCATCTCCGCGGTGATTCCCGTGATTTGCGCTGCTCTGCTCGTGGCATGTGGCACGAGCAGCAGCCGGAAGCAGCAGGCCCGTCAGCCGGCTCAGAAAGTGACGGATGCGATCACGGCGCTCCAACGCGATCTGGGTACCCGGAACTACCGCGACCTGTGCGAGCAGGTGTTCTCGTCGGAGGCGCGCCAGCAGGCGGGCGGGGTCTCCTGCCCGCAGATCGTCGCTCGCGAGTCGACCGGAATCCGTGGCCCGCAGATCGACGTGAAGGGCATCGACGTGAAGGGCCGCAGCGCCACGGCGAAGGTCGTGACGAGCGCCGCGGGGCAGGCGGCGGTGCCGGAGACGATCGACCTGGTGTGGGAGAACGGCGCCTGGCGCGTGTCGGCGCTCGCCGCCCGCTAGCCGGCCTCAGCTGCCGGCGAGCCCGGCCAGGGCCTTCAGCGTGATGTCGAAGTCCGTGCGCGGGACCGCGCCGATGCAGGGCGACGTGGCGCCCGCCTCGCGGTAGCGCTCCACGGCGGCCGCAGCGTCGGTGGCGCTGCCGATCGCGGTCAGGGACTCCAGGAAGCGGTCCGAGATCGCCGCCTTGGCGCCCTCGACGTCGCCGCCCTGAAGTGCGGTGTCGAAGCCCTCGATGTCGTCGCTGAAGCCGGAGCGCTCGATCATCGCCCGGTAGAACGGCAGCGAGAAGTAGGGGACGAGGTCGCCGCGCAGCGAGGCGCGCGCCTCCTCGACGTCGTCGGTCACGGCCGCCGGCACCGCCGCCACGATGTCGTAGCCCTCCAGCGTCTTGCCCGCGCGGCGCCGCCCCTTCTCGAGCTCCGGCACCACCACCGCGCGGATGTACTCGGGCGTGCAGAGCCAGAGCATGGCGCCGTCGGCGATCTCACCGGCTAGGCGCAGCATGGCGGGGGAGAGGGCGGCGACGTAGATCGGCAGCTCGGGGCGCGGCTCGTAGCCCATGAAGCGGAAGCGGGTGGGGAAGCGCTCGCCCTGGGGCGGGTCCTCGCCGCGGAACATCGCCCGCAGCGCGCTGACGTACTCCCGCATCTCCGCCACCGGCCGGTCGATCGTGCTGCCGTACCAGTTCTCCACCGTGACCTGGTGGGAGACGCCGACGCCGAGCACCATGCGGCCGCCCGACAGCTCGTCGATAGTCGCGGCGGCCTGCGCGGTGGCGACCGGCGTGCGCGAGTAGATCGGCAGCACGCCGGTGCCGAGCTTGATGCGCTCCGTGCGCGCGGCGTAGGCGGCGAGCACGGTGAGCGAGTCGCGCCCGGCGATGTGGGTCACGTAGGCGGACTCGTAGCCGAGCGCCTCGGCGCGCTCGACTCTCTGAAGGGCGGTCTCGAGCGCCCGACCGACCCCTATGAACGTGCCAACGCCCACGGCGGTGTGGGAGCATAGCCGCGTGTCCGGGATGGACGGGTCGTGATCGGCGCCGTGCTCGCCGGCGGCGCCGGGAGCAGGCTGGGAGCGGAGGCGAAGCCCGCGGCGCTGCTGGCCGGACAGCCGCTGGCGGCCTATCCCGTGGAGGCGCTGCACGAGGTCTGCGAGCGGGTCGCCGTCGTCTGCAAGCGGGACACCAAGCTGCCGCCGCTCGACGGCGCCGAGCGCTGGGACGAGCCGGACGAGCCGCGCCATCCGCTGACCGGGATCGTGCACGCGCTCGAGCGCGCCGGCGAGCCGGTGCTGGTCTGCGCGGCCGACATGCCCTTCGTCACCGCGGACGCCTGCCGCTCGCTGCTTGGCGCGCCGCAGAAGTCGGTGGCGGTGCTGGCCGCGGCCGACGGCATGCTCACCCCGACGTTCGGCGTCTACGCCCCGGCCGCGCTCGAGGTCCTGCGCGCCGCGGAGCCCGACGCGCCGCTCACCCGCACCGTGGAGGCGCTCGAGCCCACGCGCGTGGCGCTGCCGCCGCGGGTGGTGCAGAGCGTGAACACGCCAGAGGAGCTCGCCGAGGCGGAGCGCCTGCTCGCCTCCGATTAATTCCGGCGGGTCCGCCGGTCTAAGGGGCAAGTGGTCAACCCCAGGAGGACTGCATGACTCAGACGAGCACCCGCCTCAGCAAGATCGGCACGGTCTGCGTGCCGATCTCGGACAGCGACCGGGCGATCGAGTTCTACGTCGACAAGCTCGGCTTCGAGAAGCGCGTCGACGTGCCGTTCGGCGACGGTTACCGTTGGGTCGAGGTGGCGCCGGCCGGCGCCGACACCACCATCGCCCTCGCGCCGCCCCCGCCCGGCCAGCCGGTCGGCAACGCGCAGACCGGCATCACGCTCCAGACGAACGACATCGATGCCGTGCACGCGGACCTGAAGTCCCAGGGCGTGGACGTGGACGACGACGTCAGCCGCATGGGCGACCCCGTGCCGCCGCTGCTCTGGTTCCGCGATCCCGACAACAACGTCCTGATGGTGGTCGAGGTCCCGGCGAGCTAGGCGCGGATCGTACGGAGAGACCCCGCCGGATCGGGCGGGGGTCTCTCAGGTACGAGCCGTTACGTAGGGACTGACTAGCCGTTCAGCAGCTTCAGCACGGACTGAGGCGACTGATTGGCCTGGGCCAGCATGCTGGTGCCGGCCTGTTGCAGCACCTGCAGCTTGGTCAGGTTCGCCATCTCGCTCGCCATGTCCACGTCGCGGATCTGGCTCTCCGAGGCGGTGAGGTTCTGCTGGTACACGGCCAGGTTGTTGATGACGTGCTCGAGGCGGTTCTGCACCGCGCCGTACTGCGCACGCATCGAGCTGATTGCGTTGATGGCACCGTCGATCTCGCTGATGTCCCCCGTGTTGGTCGGACTCAGGTCGAATGCCGCGGACGTGACGGCGGTGCCGTACAGCGTCGCGGTCGTGATCGAGATGTCCTCGCCGTCGTTGGCGCCCACCTGGAAGGTGATGGTCACCTGGCCGTTCAGCAGCGGGATGCCGTTGAACTGGGCCGAGGTGCCGATGCGCTGGATCTCGCAGGCGAGCTGGTTGATCTCCGACTGGATGGCCGTCTGGTCCTGCGTCGAGAGCGTGCCGTTCTTGTACTCGACGGCGAGCTCGCGGACGCGCTGCAGCATCGCGTGGACCTCGTTGAGCTGACCTTCCGCGGTCTGCACGAGGGACACTGCGTCCTGAGCGTTCCTGTAGGCCTGAGCCAGGCCAGAGATCTGAGCACGTAGCTTCTCGCTGATCGCGAGTCCGGCCGCGTCGTCAGCCGCAGTGTTGATGCGGTAGCCCGAGGACAGGCGCTGCATCGACTTCTGCAGCTTCATGTTGGTTCCCTCGAGCTGCCTGTGAGCATCGAAGGACTCGATGTTCGTGTTGATCCTGAGTGACATTGGTGTTCGTTCCTCCTAGACGCGCGCTCCGGCGTCAGTCGCCGGGTTCGGCATCCGTTCCGCTTCGACGCGCGCCGAAGCCTGATTTTCTTCCTTGACTGCCGCCCAGATCTCCTCGCGGTAGACCGGGAGCGACCTAGGTGCCTCGATTCCGACGCGGGCGCTGTTGCCGACGATCTCCATCACGTGGACGGTGATGTCGTCGCCGAGCATGATGCGCTCGCCCGGGCGGCGGGTGATGATGAGCACTTTCTTCCTCCTTGGAAGCTTGGGACGGAACCGGGGGTCGCTAGGCAGCGTCCGCGGTGGCCTTCTCCCGGGCGAAGAGCGGAGCGCGCATCGGGGCGTGCTCGAACTCGTTGATGACCTGGTGGCCGCGACCCCGAGCGATCAGGATCGGGGCGCGCAGGTTCGCGGTGCAGTCCTCGAGCACCTCGGTGGCCCGCACGGTGACATACACGTCCGCCTGGTCGGCGGAGCTGATGCCGATGCGGTCTGCCTCCGAGTCCGACAGCTCCACCTCGTAGTCCGTGAAGAACCGTCCGGGGTTCGTCACAGGCAGGGCGAGCGACGGATCGTCCAGCGACTGAAGCCAGACGATCGCGCTGGTCTCGTCGTTGGCGAGCAGCGTGTAACGCGAACCGCCAAGACCGATGAGACCGGTCGGGAACTCGATGACAGCCTCGGGCTCGATCTCAATTGGACCGAATCTCGTGGTGTCGATTGTGAGGGGCATTGAACCTCCTTGGTATTGCCCGCTCACGACAGGAAGTCGAGGAGCGAGGCTTGAACGATCTTCGCGCCGGCGTGCAGCGCAGACTGGTAGACCGATTGCTGCATCGAGAAATCGATCATCGTCTGTGCCATATCGGCGTCCTGCGTGTCTGAGAGAAGACTCGTGGTGGATTGCTCAATTTCGGACAGGCGGCTCGCGGCGCTGGTGAGCCGGTTGGTGGTGGCGCCGACCACCGCGCGCGACTGGGTGAGCGTGTCCATGCTGGCGTCGAGCGCCTTGAGATCGGTGGTGCGCAGCGAGTCGCCGGAGGCGACCGTGCCCGCCCGCAGGTGGGTCGAGATGTCGCGCAGCACGCCGATCAGGCCACCGTCGCCCGAGACGCCGCTGCCGAGGATCGTCGAACCCAGCGTGTTGATCTGCACCGAGACGTTCGGGCCGATTGTGCGGTAGACGGCGTTGCCGTCGCCCGCATAGGTGTCCGCGCCGCCGACCGTGTAGGGGGCCGTGGCGGTGGCGGTGCCGGCCAGGACGTAGCGGCCGTCGACCTGGGCGTTGGCGTCGCCCTTCATCGAGTCGATGAGCTGGTCGATCTCGTCGGCGATCGCGGTCCGCGAGGTGGTGGAGTTGGTGTCGTTGCCGGCCTGGACGAGCAGCTCGCGGGCGCGCTGGGCGGCGTCGTTGATGCTCGACAGGGCTGTGTCCGTGACGCTCATCCAGCTCGACGCGTCGTTCGCGTTGCGCTGGAACTGCTTGATGCCCTCGAGCGAGTTCGACAGCGTCAGCGCGCGGCTGGCGGCATATGGATCGTCCGACGGCTTGGTGATCTCCTTGCCGGACGCCAGCTTGAGCTGTGTCTTCGAGAGGCGGTTCGAGATGTCCTGGATGTCGCCCAGCACCTGGCTCGAGACCATCGAGTTGGTGATGCGAGTCGACATCAGAGCCCCACCCTTCCTGTGCGGTTGATGACGATGTCGAGCATGTCGTCCATCGTCGACATCGCGCGGGCCGAGGCCTGGTAGGCGCGCTGGAAGCGGATCATGTTCGTCATCTCCTCGTCCATCGAGACCCCGGAGGTGCTCTGGCGCCGCTGGTCGACCGAGTTGACGAGCGCCTGGGCGCTCGACTGCTGGCGCTGCGAGTCCTGCACCATCGAGCCGATGCGCGTGACGAAGGTCGAGTAGCCCTGGTCGGTGGTGCCGCCGCGCAGGGCGGCGATCGCGCGGGCGATGCTGTTGTCGCCGACGGCGGTGGTGGAGCCCGTCACGACCTGCGCGGCGGTGACGTTCACGGCGAGGGTCGAGGCCTCGCTGCCGCTCGTGTAGGTGAAGAAGTCGGTGCCGGTCGTGCTCGGGTTGTGCAGCGCGTTGACCTTGTCGGCCAGATCCTTCGCCACACCGTTCAGGTCGGTCTGCAGCGAGGCGATCGTGCCGCCGGTCTTGAACAGGTCGTAGAGCGCGCCGAGCTTCCCGCCCGCGGTGGTGGCCGGCGGGCCGGCGTTGTTGATCGACTGCGGCCAGTTGACGGTGGTGTCCGCCACGAGCGGGTTGGCCGCGTCACCGAAGCCGACGTTGAGCGAGCCGTTGCCGAGGTCTGTGACCGACACCTGGCCGTACTGCGAGAGGTCGTCGAGCACCTGGTCGCGGCGGTCCTGAAGGTCGTTCGGGTGGTCGCCGGACGCGACCGCCTTCTTGATCGCGGCGTTCAGCGAGCCCAGCTCCGCGGCGTCCTGGGCAATCTGCCCGGTCGGCGAGGCGGTCAGCGAGTTGTATTCGGAGGTCGCATCCGAGGCGGCCTGCGAGAGGCCGGAGTAGGCGGACTGGATCGAGCTGACGACCGTCTTGGCCTGTTCGACCAGCGCCTGGCGGCTGGCCTGGCTCTCCGGCGCGTTGGAGACGTCGCCCCACGCGCTCCAGAACTTCGACAGCTGCGCGGCGATGCCGTTGTCGCCCGGCTCGGACAGCGAGGTCTCGACCTGGTTCAGTGCGTTCGAGCTGGTGGTCTGCTGGCCGAGCACCATGTTCTGGGCGCGGTACTGGAGATCGAGGAACTGGTCGCGGATGCGCTGGTAGGACTGGACCTCGACGCCCGTGCCGATCGACGCGATCGTCGCCATGCGGGCGCCGTCGGTGACCTGCATGGAGTCGCTTGCCCCGAGCAGCGCGGTCTGGCGCGAGTAGCCCGGGGTGTTCGCGTTGGCGACGTTGTGGCTCGTGACGTCGAGCGCCGCCTGCTGGGCGAGCAGCCCGCGGAGCGTGGTCTCGAGTCCCAAGAAGGTGGAGATTCCGGCGGACATCGGTCAGGCCTGGAGGTTCAGGACGTGGTGGCTCGTCGGGCGCCCAGCGGGGCCGCTCGGCCGGTAGCCGGCGTCCGGCTGCTGCCCGAGGGTGCGAACGAGGTGGTCGACGAAGGCGAGCTCCTGCCGCATCAGCGCGCGGTTGATGCCGTGCTCGCGGGCGACCTCGTCGAGCAGGCCGCGCAGCTCCGAGCTGCGCGCGCGGGCCTTGTCGGCGGCGGCCGGGGTCATCAGGCTGGTCATTGCCTCGAGCGTCACCGCGGCCGCGGGTACGCCGAGCTGGTTGCCGGAGCGCACCAGCAGGTCGGTGCGCTCGCGCTCCAGGTGGCTGCGCAGCTCCATCTCGACCTTGATGTCGCCGAGCCGGGTGAGCACGGTCTCGACGTCGCGGTCGCGGATCGCGGTGCCCTGGCTGAGGATCGTGCCGAGCAGCCGGCGAGCCGAGGCGATCTGCTCGTCGAGGTGGGCCAGCACGTCGCGGTCGAGCGTGCTCAGTCGCTCGAGCTCGTTCATGCCGAGTCTCCCTGGCGGAGGGCGCGGTAGAGGTTCTCGGCGAGGCCCGTGCCGCCGCCGTTCACCACAGCGCTCGCCATCTGGTCGGGCAGCATCTGCTGGTAGGTGCTCGTGGCGGCGTCGGTGCCGGTGTCCGTGCTGCCGTCGTCGTCGCTGCCGTCGTCCGAGCCGGCCTGCGTCGTGTCGGTCAGCGCCTGCATCATCTGGGACAGCAGCTCGCGCTCGAACGCCAGCGCGGCGCTGTAGGTCTGCTTGTCCGCGTCCGAGCCGTTGCGGACGTCGGCGGGCAGCGCGGTGTCCGGCACCACAGGGAGGGCGCCGGTCGGGTCGATTGTCACTGCTTCACCCCGTTGGCGATGCCGGCCATCTCGTCCTGCATCTGGATCGCCTTGCTCGCCAGCTGGAAGCTGCGCTCCGAGTCCATCATGTTGACCATCGCGTCGCCGATGTCGACGTTCGAGCCCTCGAGGAAGCCCTGGTGGAGCTGGGCTCCGGTGGCGGTCTGGACCGGGCCGCTGGCGGCGCTCGGCGCGAAGAGGCTGCCGCCGATCGGCGTGAGAGCCTCGGGCGCGCGGACGGTGACGAGCTGGATCGTGCCGACCTGGTTGCCCGCCACGGTCACGACGCCGTTCGGGTCGATCGTGACCTGGTCCGGCGTGGTGCCTCTCGGCAGCGTGACAGCGGGCTCCACCAGGTCGCCGCTCGAGGTCATGAGCTGACCTCCCGCGTTCACCTGGAGCGAGCCGTCCCGCGTCAACGCCACCGCGCCGTTGTGGCGCACACGGATGAAGCCGGAGCCCTCGACGGCAACGTCGAGCCGGCCGTCGGTCTGCTGGAGTGTTCCCTGCTCCAGCGAGCGACCGAGCTGGTCGGCGGCCGCGCCGGCGCCCTCGTAGACCTGCGCTGCCGCGCCACGGCCGGCGGCGCTGTACAGCAGGTCGCGGAAGCCGATCCGCTCCTTCTTGTAGCCAGTCGTCGAGACGTTGGCTATGTCGTTCGCAACAGCGTCGAGACGCTGCTGCTGTGCCGCCATTCCGGCGGCGGCGGAGTACAAGCCCTCCAGCATCCGTGAATTCCTTTGTTGAAATTCGGAAGCGAGCCTCTGCAGAGCAGTCCAGCCGTAGCTTCCGTTCGTTCGGCCCGGTATTCGGCCGGAAAGCGCGGGGCTTTAGGCCCCTGGACGCCTGTCCTAGCCGGTGAGGTTCGGAACCTGCGTAACGGCCTTGTTCAGCGTCTCGTCGATGGTCCGGATGACCTTCTGGCCGGCCTCGTAGGCGCGGTAGGAGCTGATCATGTCCACCATCGAGCGGGCCGGGTCGGCGCCCGAGCCCTCGAGCGCTCCAGACCTGACGCTGCCCGTGGCCCTGCCGGCCGCGGTGCCCGTGAACAGCGAGTCGCCCGCCTTCTGCGGGTTGGTGAGCTTGAAGATGCCGACCGCGTTCGCGGCGACGGTGCCATCGGCCCTCACCTGGACCGTGCCGCCGTTCTGGCTCAGCACCGGGTTGCCGAGGGCGTCCGTGAGCAGGCCCTGTGCGGAGCGGGTGAACTGGCCGTTACGCGTGTAGCGGTTGCCCTGCGCGGTGCGAACCTCGAAGAAGCCGTCTCCGTCGATGGCGAAGTCGAGCGGCTCGCCGGTGTCGCGGATCGGCGCCGCGGAGAAGTCGGTGACCGTCTTGTCGACCGTGACGCCGAGGCCCAGCGGCCCGATTGTCTGGCCGGTGGCGCTGTTGGCCAGCAGGAGCTCGCCGAAGGGCTTCTGGGTGGAGCGGTCGGCCTTGTAGCCGGGGGTCGACGAGTTCGCCAGATCGTTGGCGATCTGGTTCTGCCGAACCTGCTCAGCGAGCATCCCCGAAGCGGCGATGTAGAGCCCTCGCTCCATCGCTCGGGGTATTCGGCCATGCGTCATGATCCTTGAGGTGCAGGTCTTCGTCGATCCGGCCCTGCTGCGCGTCGAGCTGCCGGAGCTGGTGTTGCGCCCGGGCATGACGCTCGCCGCGCGGGTGGCGGAGCGGAGCGGCTCGCGCGGCATCCTGATGCTCGCGGGCAATCCGCTCAGCGCCGAGCTGCCGGACCAGGTGAAGGCGGGGGAGAAGCTGCGGCTGCGCGTGATGGAGGTCAGCGCGGAGCGGATCGTGATGAAGCTCGTCGACGAGTCGGCCCAACTGCCGCAGCAGACGCCGACCGTGGTGCCGGTGCCGCTGCCCGACGGGCGCATTGCGCACTTCTACACCGACGAGCGCGAGGGCGACGGCCGCCGCTCCGGCGAGCAGGCCGCGGTGGCGATCACCTACCGCTCGCCGTCGCTCGGGGCGATCGACTTCCGGCTGGCCATCGAGGGCGGGGCGCTGACCGTGGGCGTGAAGGCCACCCGCGGCCGCCCGCACGACCTGGCGCAGCAGCAGGCCGATCTGCTGCGGGAGGCGCTGGCCCGCGCCAGCGGCCGCTCGGTGCAGCTTGCGGTGACGGCCCGCGACGACCCGATCGATGTCTACGCCTGACCGCCCCCGCCGCGCGGCGGCCCTCCACTACGAGGGCAAGGGCACGCCGAAGGTCGTGGCGGCAGGCCGCGGCAAGGTCGCCGAGAAGATCCTCGAAGCGGCCAGCGAGGCCGGCGTGCCGATCAGGGAAGACGCGGCGTTGGCCGAGGCGCTCGCGGGCTTCGAGCTCGGAAGTGAGGTGCCGGAGGAGCTGTGGGTTGCCGTGGCCGAGGCTCTGGCGTGGGCGTATCGCTTGGATTGCGGAGTGCGGTAGGCGGATTGCGGAACAGGCTCAGCCGCAATCCGCAATCCGCAATCCGCAATCCTTAGGCCGCTTCCACGAACAGCGACGCATCCGCCGCAAGCAGTTCCTTCAATGTGCGTTTCAAGCCGGAATGAATCTGGCAGACGCGCGACTCGGACACGCCCAGCACGTCGCCGATCTCCCGCAGGGTGAGGTTCTTCACGTAGAGCAGGACGGCCACCTCGCGCTCGCGGTCCGGCAGCTGCGCGAATGCCTCGCGGAAGCGCTCCTTCGCCTCCATGCCGGCGGCGGCGGCCTCGGGCTCGACGCGGGTGTCGTCCGACATCAGCGTGTCGATGCGCTCGACGGTGGTCTCCTCCTCGCCGAGCACCAGGCTGTTCAGCGAGGTGACGTCCGAAGTGGCGATCTCCTGCTGGCGGATGGCGAGCTCGGCGGGGGTGGTGGCGAGCGCGTCGGCCAGCTCTTCGCGGCTGGGGCGGCGGCCGTGCAGGCCGATGAAGCTCTCCCTGGCCTTGGCGATGTCGCGCTCCCAGCGCCGCAGCGACCGCGGCGCCCAGTCCTGGCGGCGCAGCTCATCCAGCACCGCCCCATGGATCCTGGTCCAGGCGAACTGCTCCAAGGTCGCGCCCTTCTCCGGGTCATAGCGATCGATCGAGTTGATCAACGCCTCGAGCCCGCAGGAGATGAAGTCCTCCACCTCGCAGCGCGCCGGCAGCTCACGGATCTTCTTGTAGACGATGTACTTCACCAGCGGCGCGTAAGTCATGATCAAGCGATCCCGCAAACGCTGATCCCCACTGCGGCGATACTCCAGCCACAGCGCCAGCGCGTCATCGGCGGAGATTCGGCGGCGAGTCTTCTCGGGGTGCATGGGACGGCAGCTCCTTCTAGAGGTGTCGAACGGGATCCCCTGCCGGGGGACGGATCAAAAGAGGAGGGTCAGTCCTGGCTTTCGCCTGAACCGGGCCCGGGCCAACGGGCCACGGCGTGTATCGACTACCCCTCACCCGGCCTGCATCCCTCGATCGACGTACTCAAACTCGGACGATCGTCGAGACGGCCCTGTTTGGGGGCTCTTTTCCTCAGATGAACGTCCAGCGCTCAGGGTTTGCGGCGATCGGTCGAATACATCGGCGATCGGTCCCGACGGCAGGTAATCCCGTATGGCACTCCGGCTCACGACAGCTTCCGCACCCAAGACCGTCAGCCGCTCACCCGCCGAGCTGGCTGCTCTCGCGCGCACGTACCTGGCCAAGGCCGACTTCGACAGCTACAAGAGCCTGTTCGAGGACGTGGCCGGCGAGCCCGATCTGCACCGCCGCTTCCGCGCGCGAACGACCCTGCTCGAGTGCGCGCTGACGAGCGTCGCCGAGGCCCCGCCGCGCCAGCTGCCGGTCCTGCTGCTCACCGCCATTCGCGGCGCCGTCGCGATCCTCGAGGAGGAGCCGCGCGAGCCGGTGCTTCTCAACTACGCGGGCGTGCTCTTCTACGAGATCGGCCTGCTGAAGCCAGCGGAGCTGCTCTTCAAGGCCACCAAGCGGCTCGACCCCGACCTGCCGCACGTGGGCCGCAACCTCGACGAGCTGGCCCGCCGCCGGCGCAAGCACATCGACGTGACCCAGGCCCTGCCGCCGCAGGTCTCGCTCGCGCTGCCGCCGCTGGTGCGCCGCGTCGACTCGATCGTCGCCCATGCCAAGCCGGCCGAGGGCCTGCGCATCAGCCTCACGATGATCGTCAAGGACGAGGAGGAGATGCTCCCGCGCTGCCTCGAGGCGATCCACGACGTGGTGGACGAGATGATCATCGTCGACACGGGCTCGAGCGACCGCACCGTAGAGATCGCCGAGTCGTTCGGCGCGAAGGTGCTCCACCACGAGTGGACGGGCGACTTCGCCGAGGCGCGCAACGTCTCGCTGGAGGCGGCCAGCGGCGACTGGTTCATGTACCTGGACGCCGACGAGGTGCTCGTTCGCGAGGACGCCAAGCAGCTGCGCAAGCTGGCCGGGCACGTCTGGCGCGAGGCCTTCTTCGTCGTCGAGACCAACTTCACGGGCGACCTGGACGACGGCATGGCGGTGAACCACAACACGCTGCGCATGTTCCGCAACCGCCCGGAGTACCGCTTCAAGGACCGCATCCACGAGCAGATCGCCCACTCGCTGCCGTCGAACATGCCGGAGCGGATCGAGCAGCCGTCGGTCCGGATCGAGCACTACGGCTACCTCGGCGCCGTTCGCGATTCGAAGGAGAAGTCGCGCCGCAACATCGAGCTGCTCGAGCGGCAGATCGCCGACGGCGAGCGCTCGCCCTTCCTCTGCTTCAACCTCGGCTCCGAGCACGCCGCGGCCGGCGACGCCGAGGCCGCGCTCGTGCAGTTCAAGGAGGCGTGGGAGCTGCTGCTCGACGACCCCGAGCGCACCGCCTACGGCTTCGTGCCGTCCCTGACCAACCGCCTGGTCAAGGCGCTGCGCACGAACCACAAGTTCGACGACGCCGTGGGCGTGGCCCAGGAGGGCCTGCAGCTGTTCCCGGGCTTCACCGACCTCGTGCTCGAGCAGGCGCACGTCAGGCGGCTGCGCGGCGACCTCGACGGCGCCGCCGAGCTCGTGGAGCAGGCGCTGAAGATGGGCGACGCTCCCAGCCGCTACTCGCCGATGGTGGGCTGCGGCACCTACCTGGCGCTGGGCGTGCTGGCCGACATCCGCCGCGCGCAGGCTGATCTCGCCGAGTGCGAGCGCCTGCTGCTCGAGAGCCTCCGCGAGCACCCCGGCTACCTCGGCGCCGTGCACCCGCTCGCCACCGCGATGCTGGCCCAGGAGAAGGCCCCCGCCGCGGTGGTCGACACGATCGAGTCGGTGGTGGCGAAGCTGACGCCGAGCGTGCACTTCATGCTCGGCAGCGCGCTCTACGAGTGGCGCCACCCGGTCGCCGCCGAGGCGCAGTTCGGGGCCCTGCTCGACCAGCAGCCTTCGAGCGACTCCGCCCGGGTGGCGCTGTCCGAGACCCTCCTTTCGCAGCAGCGCTGGCTGGAGGCCGCCGAGGCAGCCGCCGCGGTGGACGACCTGAGCGCCTACGCTGCGCCCGCCCGGCGCAGCGAGCTGTTCGCGCGCATCATGGCCGGCGACCGCGAGGGCACGGAGGCCGTGCTGAGAGTCGCGACGGCGTGCGGCATGCTCGATGCCGACGTGCAGCTTTTCCGCTGCTGGCACGAGCTGCACGGCGGCGGCGCGGCGCCCGCGTCCCTCCCGGTCGAGGCCGGCGCCCTGCTCGCGCTGATGTTGGAGGCGCTCCTGCGCGTTGGTGAGGTCGAGGCCTTCGCCGAGCTCTTGCCGCTTGTCGATCGGGTCGGCCTACCGTGGCGCGAGCGCCGCGAGCTGCTCGGGGCGATGTACCTGCGCCGGGGCTACCTCGAGTCCGCGGGCGACGAGTGGGTCGCGGTGATCCAGGAGACCGGCCCCGACATGCGGGCCCTGCTCGGCCTGTCCCAGGTGGCGCTGGCGCGTGACCTGCGCGAGGACGCCCTGACGTTCGCCGAGGCGGCCCGCGAGCTCGAGCCCGAGCACCCGCTGGCCACGCGCATCGTGGACCTGCTCGCAACAGCCGCCTGACGGGCTGCAAGCCGCGCCTCAAGTTTCAAGCGACAACGCCGAATAAACGTGGCGAATCAGCGGGCAGTCCTCCCCCAACCGAGGGGGGGCGACCGCTAAGGAGGACGATCAAGATGAGCTTCGAGCTGCCACCCCTGAGCGGCGCCGACAAGGCGCTAGGCGCTCAGCCGGTCCAGCGCACGAACGCTCGGCAGCCGGCGGATCAGGTGAAGGGTGCCGAGGACGTGCGAGTCGACACGATCCCGAGCAAGCCTCCCGCCGAGCTCCGGGCCGAGATGGACAGGGCGGCCCAGCGCGTCGACGAGCTGCAGGCGCAGGGCCGCGAGCTGCACTTCACGCGCGATGCCGACAGCGGGCGCGTCGTCGTGCAGGTCCGCGACCTGTCCGGCAACGTTCTGCGCACCATCCCGCCGTCCAAGGCCATGGAAGTGGTTTCGGGCGGGTCGCTCGACTGACTGAGAGGCCGCGATGGCCACTTCAACTACAGATCCCGTCAACTTCGGGCTGAGCGGGCTCGCGTCGGGGATCGACACCAGCTCGATCGTCACGCAGCTGATGGCGATCAACAGTCAGCCGCAGAACGCGCTCAAGCTCAAGCAATCCACCATGCAGGCGCGGCTGGCCGCGCTGCAGAGCCTCCAGACCGAGCTTCAGAACCTGCGTGACAAGGCGGACGCCCTGCGTTCGCCCACGCTGTTCACGCCGACTCAGTCGGTCGACTCGAGCAATCCTTCCGCGATCACCGCCACGCGCGTCTCCGGCGCCGGCGTGGGCGGCACGCAGGTGCTCGTCGATCGCCTCGCCAGCTCGCAGCAGCGCACCTACGCCTACACCCCGAGCGGTTCCGACACCACGCTCGACTTCGGCGGCGGCGACACCGTCACGGTGGCGGCGAACACCAACATCGACGACCTCGTGAGCTCGATCAACGGCTCCACGGGGCTGCCGGTGTACGCGGCGGCAATCACCGACCCGAACAACGCGGGCAACAAGCTTCTCGTCCTGTCGAGCAAGACCGCCGGCTCGGGCGGCGACTTCTCGCTCGCCGGCACCAGCACCACGAGCCTCGTGGAGGATCCGAGCAGGGCGAAGGCGCACGCCGCCAGCGCCTCGACGCACACGTTCGACTACACCCCGGACGGCAACCCGGGCACCATCACGATCAACGGCGTGAACGTCGACTTCCTGGCCGGCGCGTCCGTCGACGACATCGTGAACGCGATCAACACGAACGCGACTCCGACCGGCGTGACGGCGAGCAAGGACTCGAACGGCAAGCTGCTCCTGACGAACAACACGCTCGGCTCGGCCGACTTCACCCTCGGCTGGCCGCCACAGCTCAACCAGACCGGCAGCTCGGCCGGGCTCGACTCGACGCTGACGAACCTGAACGCCAGGTACAGCGTGGACAACGGCGCCTGGCAGTACGCGACCTCGAACACGGTCACCGACGCGATTCCCGGTCTGTCGCTGACGTTCAAGGCGGCGAGCACGACCCCCGTGACGGTCACGGTGGGCTCGCCGGCGGCCGACAACGCGTCGATCAAGGCCGCGGTGCACAACTTCGTCAACCTCTACAACGCCAACATGGCGGACATCAGCGCGAAGCTGTCGGAGAAGCCCGTGATCGGCGCGACGAACGCCGCCGACGCCGCCAAGGGCCTGTTCTTCGCCGACTCGACGCTGCAGGGCATCGCGGACCGGATGCGCTCGGCGATCTCGGGCCCGCTCGGCAGCAACCCGCAGCTCAACCTGCTGTCCCAGATCGGCATCTCGACCGGCGACACCACCGGCAGCGGCACGCTCAGCCAGGACGCGATCAACGGCAAGCTTGTCGTGGACGACGACAAGCTCGACTCGATGCTCGGCTCGAACCCGGAGGGCGTGCGGGCTCTGCTCGGCGCGAGCTTCGGCGGGAACGGCTTCGCGCAGGCGATGGACAACGTCCTGAACCCCGAGGTGCAGACGTCGGGCGACTTCGACACGCTGATCTCCCAGACGAACAGCCAGATCAGCGACCTCGGCGACCAGATCACGACCTGGGACACGCGCCTGTCCGACATGCAGGACCGGCTGAAGGCGCAGTTCAGCGCCATGGAGCTGGCTCTCCAGCAGTCGCAGACCCAGGGCCAGTGGCTCGCCGGCCAGATCGCCTCTCTCAACCGCGGCTAAAAACGCGGCTCGAACGGCCGATCACCAGGGCGATCCCTCCTACGGAGAGCTTGGATGAACTACTCGGCTGCACCTCAGGCATACAAGGAGAGCGCTGTGCTCACGGCCACGCCGGAGCGGCTCGTCGTGATGCTCTACGACGGCATGCACCGCTTCCTGTTCCAGGCGGCCGTGGCCATGCGCGAGGGCAACGTCGAGCAGGCCAACAACCGCCTGCAGCGCGCCGAGGCGATCATCGACGAGCTCAACACCACGCTGGACATGTCTGCCGGCGAGGTGTCCCACCGTCTACGGGCGCTCTATCTCTTCTGCAGCCGGCACCTCATGCAGGCCCGCATCAAGCGCAGCCCCGCGATGATCGACGAGGTCTCGAAGCTGCTCGACACGGTCGGTGACGCATGGCGGCAGATCGCGGGGGGCTGATCGCCGGCTACGAGCGGCTCGCCGAGCTGGGCGAGCACGAGCTCGAGCTGGTGCGCACCGGGGCCTACGAGGGCCTCGTGCAGCTGAACGCCGAGCGCGACGCTCTGGTGGCGACGCTGCCGGCGGTGCCGCCGCCGGACGCACAGGGCGCCCTGCTGCGGGCGGCGGCCGTCCAGGCGCAGGTCGAGGGACTGCTGAGCGGCCTGATCGCACATGCGCAGGCGTCCATGGTGCGGCTTGACAAGGGCCGCCAGGTACTGAGCGCCTACGCGCCCGCGGCGGCTGCGCCGCGATCGCGAGTAGACAGCACCGGCTGACCCGCAGTCCGCAATCCGCAGTCCACGGTCCGCTCAAGCCCTGCATCGACCTGCCGAATACACCGATTGGCGACCCATGGATCAGGGGCGTCGGACACGTCCATGGATGGACGACCCGAAAGGCGACTTCCATGAACCTGTTCGACAACACGGAGCTCGGTCTGCAGGCGGCGATCCGCGGCGCAGGGATGCGTCAGAACGTGCTCGCCACCAACCTCGCCAACGCGAACACGCCGGGCTACGTCCGCCAGGACGTGAACTTCGGGGCGACTCTGGCGGATGCCATGAGCGCGGGGGTGAGCCCGGACCAGGTTCAGTTCAGCGTCACGACTGACGGCTCGGCGCCGATGCAGGCCGACGGCAACAGCGTGGACATCGACACCGAGTCCGCGAAGATGGCCCAGAACGGTCTGGAGTACGAGTCGCTGGTGGCCATCGAGCGGACGCGCCTCGACATCCTCCGCTCCGCGATGGGCGTGGCGGGTGCCTGATGGGACTATTCGACGCACTCGACATCTCGGGCAGCGGCCTCAGCGCGGAGCGCCTGCGCATGGATGTCACCGCCGAGAACCTCGCCAACGCGCAGACCACGAAGGGCGCGAACGGCCAGCCCTACAAGCGCAAGGAGGTCGTGCTCCAGGAGATCGGCGGCGGCGGCTTCGGCGCGGCGCTGGCCGGCGCGATGGGCACGAAGGGCTCGGCGGCGGGCGGCGTGCAGGTGGCCGGCATCGTCGAGGACTCGACGCCCGGCAAGCAGGTCTACGACCCGGGCAACCCCGACGCCAACGCGCAGGGCTACGTGACGATGCCGAACGTCGAGCCGGTGACCGAGATGGTCGACCTGATCGGCTCCTCGCGCTCCTACGAGGCGGACGTCACCGCGATGCAGACCGCCAAGCAGATGTTCACCAAGACGCTCGACCTGCTGCGCTGATGCCGATCCCGATCGATCCCAGCCTCACCACGATCGGCTCCGAGTGGAAGATCCCTTCTTCGGTCGAGGGCCCGGCGAGCGGCGACACGGGCGGCGGCAACTTCGGCGGCGCGCTCTCCCAGGCGATCTCGGGCCTCGAGTCCTCGCAGGCGCAGGGCGAGTCGGCCGCGCAGTCGCTGATCAACGGCACCGCCACCGACGCGAGCTCCGTCGTGATGCAGGTGGAGCGCGCCCGGCTCGAGATGCAGCTCGCCGCGCAGATCCGCACCAAGGCCGTCGAGGCCTACACGGACATCTTCCACACCCAGGTCTGACTAGATGGGCACCCTGATCTCCAACACCAGCGCGAGGGGCAAGATCGGCATCGGCGTCGCCGCCGTGGTCGTCGTGCTCGTGGCGATCATGCTGATGAAGATCGCGTCGTCGCCCAGCTACTCCACCGTCGCCACCGGCATCGACCCGTCGCAGACGAGCAAGATGACCGCGGCCCTCGATCAGAAGGGCATCAAGTGGAAGCTGCAGAACAACGGCACCGCCATCGGCGTCGACTCGGGCCAGGTCGCCCAGGCGCGCGTGGCGCTCGCCTCCTCGGGCGTGCCGAGCAACGGCACCGAGGGCTGGTCGCTGTTCCAGAAGCAGAAGCTCGGCGCGAGCAACCTGCAGCAGCAGGTGACCTACCAGCAGGCCCTGGAGGGCGAGCTGACGCAGACGATCGACCAGGTGCAGGGCGTGCAGAGCTCCCAGGTCAACCTGGTGCTGCCCGAGCAGCAGCTGTTCGCCGACTCGACCTCCCAGGCCCGTGCGTCGGTGCTCCTGAACACCGGCGGCGTGGCGCTCGACGCGGGTTCCGTGCGGGGCATCGCGCAGCTCGTGATGGGCGGCGTGAAGGGACTGTCGCTCAACAGCATCTCGATCACCGACAACACCGGCCAGCTTCTGTGGCCGACCGGTGACAGCCTCGCCAACGGCCCCACCGCCAACCTCAAGCAGGCGGCGGAGAACCGCTTCAACATGGACCTGAGCACGCGCCTCCAGGCGATGCTGAACCAGGCCGTGGGCCTCGGCAAGGGCAGCGTGCAGGTGAACGCCGACCTCAACGTCGACCAGACCACGAAGGAAGCCCTGGAGTACGCGAACAAGGGCGTGCCGCTGACCGAGAAGAAGCAGACCGAGAACCTCAAGGGCGGAGGCTCGACAAGCGGCGCGGCCGGCACCGGCTCGAACATCCCCACCTACTCGGCCGGCGGCTCGGGCGGCAACAACAACTACAAGAACACCACCACGGACACGACCTTCGGCGTCAGCAAGACCGTCTCGCACACGCAGGTCGCGCCCGGCACGATCAACAAGCTCGGCGTGGCGGTTCTGGTGGACAAGACGGTCGCCCCTGCCGAGGTCGCCCAGCTCCAGTCGGCGATCGCCTCGGCCGCCGGCATCGACAAGACCCGCGGCGACACGCTCACGGTCACGCAGGTGCCGTTCGCCAAGACCACCGCGGCCAAGCCCGCCGGCCCGGCGATGAACCCGATGGCCTACGCCAAGTACGTCTTCCTGGGTCTCGGCGTGATGCTGTTCCTCTTCTTCATGTCGCGCCACCTGAAGAAGCGCGAGGAGGACACGCTCATGCGCGAGCCCACCTGGCTGCGCCAGATCGAGTCGCCCACCTCGCTCAAGGAGCTCGAGGCGGCCGCCGCGATCGACATCCCGTCGCCTGAGGAGTCGGCCAAGAAGCGCGGCCTGGAGGAGCTCGCGGCGCGCTCGCCCGACCGGGTGGCCCAGCAGGTCCGCATGTGGATGAGCGAGGACTAGCGACGTGCCCGAAGAGCAGGCAAACCTCCCAGTTGCGCTCCCTCCGGTCGCGCCGCTCGCCACGAACCCCGACAAGCTGAAGGGCAAGCAGAAGGCCGCGGTGCTGCTCGTGTCGCTCGGCGCCGAGCGGGCGGCTCAGGTCTTCAAGCACCTCCGCGAGGCCGAGATCGAGCAACTCTCGCTCGAGATGGCACAGATGGAGCACGTCCCGTCGGACACCGTCGAGGCGGTCTACAGCGAGGCCTCGGCCCAACTGATGGCCGCCGAGTACCTGGCCCAGGGCGGCGTGGACTACGCGCGCGAGGTGCTCGAGGGGGCCGTGGGCGAGGACCGCGCGAACGAGATCATCGGGCGCCTGTCGGCGATCATCGAGGTGCGCCCGTTCGAGTTCATGCGGCGCACCCCGCCCGAGCAGATCCAGGCCTTCCTGGCCGGCGAGTCGACGCAGACGCTCGCGCTCGTGCTGGCGAACATGCACACCTCGCTGGGCGCCCAGGTGCTGGCTCAGCTCCCGGCCCACGTGCAGGCAGAGGTGGCGATGCAGATCGCAAACATGACCGAGACGAGCCCGGACGTGATCAAGGACGTGGAGGCGGTCATGCGCCGGAAGCTGGTGATGGTCACCTCGCAGGACTACGCGGCCGCCGGCGGCGTGAAGGGGCTCGCCGACATCCTGAACTCGGCCGACCGCGGCACCGAGCGCAACGTGATCGAGACGATCGCCGAGAAGGACGCCCAGCTCGCGGAGGAGATCCGCATGCTGCTGTTCGTCTTCGAGGACATCCTCAAGCTCGACGACCGCGCCGTGCAGCTCGTGCTCAAGGACGCGGACCAGAAGGACCTCGCCATGGCGCTGCGCGGGGTGTCCGAGGAGGTCCGGCAGAAGATCCTCAACAACATGTCGCAGCGCGGCGCCGAGATGCTCCTCGAGGAGATGGAGTACCAGCCGCCGCAGCGCCGCAGCGTGATCGAGGAGGCGCAGGGCAGGATCGTCGCCACCATCCGCCGCCTCGAGGACGCAGGCGCCATCGTGGTGGCGCGCGGCGGCGACGAGGAGGAGTCGGAGGACCTTGTCTAGCCTCGCCACAGCGGCCGATGCGTTCAGCTTCGACCAGCTCCCGCCGGAGCCCGCCGGGGCGCG
The DNA here is from genome assembly GCA_963848495.1 of uncultured Thermoleophilaceae bacterium. GTDB lineage: Bacteria > Actinomycetota > Thermoleophilia > Solirubrobacterales > Thermoleophilaceae > JAICJR01. Next base: position 910,842 of record CAWKDV010000004.1, on the reverse strand, counting down.
CGGCAGCGCTCCCGCCAAGGACGCCCAGTCGATCGCCGAGGAGGTGCTCGCGCGGGCGCAGGCCGAGGCCGAGGACCTGCTCCACCAGGCGCGCCAGCAGGGCTACCAGGAGGGCTACTCCAGCGGCATGGCGGCCGCCCGCGAGGAGCTCGCGCCGGCCGCGTCGGCGCTGGCCGAGGCGCTGGCCGACGTGCAGGCCCGGCGCGCGGAGCTGGCGGACGTGGTGGAGGGCCGCGCCGTGCTGCTCGCCATACGGATCGCCGAGAAGGTCGTGGCCGGCACGATCGAGGTGCAGCCGGACCGCGTGGTCGACGTCGTGCGCGGCGCTCTGCGCTGCCTCGTGGACCGCGAGCGCGTGACCGTGCAGGTGAACGCGCTCGACCTCGAGCTCGTGCGCGATTCGGTCGAGCCGATGCTCTCGACGCTCGGCGGCATCGGCCACTTCGAGGTGCAGGAGGACCGGCGCGTCCAGCGCGGCGGCGCCGTGGTGCTCAGTGGTGCCGGCGAGGTCGACGCGACGATCGAGAGCAAGCTCGAGCGCGCCCGCCAGGCGCTCGAATCAGAGCTGACCCGATGATCGCCGAGGAGCGAGATCTCGGGCGCTACTTCGACGCGCTCAAGTGGAGCGACCTCCACGAGCGGCGCGGCCGCGTGGCCAACCTGATCGGGCTGATCATCGAAGCCACGGGGCTCGAGGCCGAGGTGGGGGAGGTCTGTGACGTGGAGACCGGCCGCAACCGCCGGCCGGTGCCCGCCGAGGTGGTGGGCTTCCGCGACTCGCGCACGCTCTTGATGCCGCTCGGCGAGATGCACGGGATCGGCCCCGGCCGCGCCGTGCACGCCACCGGCCAGCAGTTCAAGGTGACGGTCGACCAGGAGCTGCTCGGGCGCGTGATCGACGGCCTCGGCCGCCCGCTCGACGCACGCGGCGAGACGCCGCCAGGGCGTGCGCTCGCCACGATCGCCCCGGCGCCCGACCCGATGGAGCGTCCGCCGATCAACGAGCGCGTCTCGCTCGGCGTGCGCGCGCTCGACGCCCTCGTGCCGTGCGGCCGCGGCCAGCGCCTCGGCATCTTCGCCGGCTCGGGCGTCGGCAAGTCCTCTCTGCTCGGAATGATCGCCCGCTGCACCTCGGCCGACGTCAACGTGATCTGCCTCGTGGGCGAGCGCGGCCGCGAGGTGCGCGAGTTCATCGAGCGCGACCTCGGCTCGGGCCTGACCCGCAGCGTGGTGGTGGTCGCCACCTCCGACCAGCCGGCGCTCGTGCGCATCAAGGCGGCCTTCACGGCGACGACGATCGCCGAGTTCTTCCGCGACCGCGGCAAGAGCGTGATGCTGATGATGGACTCGGTCACGCGCTTCGCAGCGGCCCAGCGCGAAGTGGGCCTGGCCATCGGCGAGCCGCCGGCCACGCGCGGCTACACGCCGAGCGTCTTCGCGCTGCTGCCCAAGCTGCTCGAGCGCAGCGGCAACAACCGCAACGGCTCGATCACCGGGCTCTACACGGTGCTCGTCGACGGCGATGACATGAACGAGCCGATCGCCGACGCCGTGCGTTCGATCCTCGACGGCCACGTGGTGCTGAGCCGCGACCTGGCACACGCCGGCCACTACCCGGCGATCGACATCCTCCAGAGCGTCTCGCGCCTGATCGGCGAGGTGGTCTCGCCCGATGTCCAGACGGCCGGCCAGGAGGTGCGCCGCCTGATGGCCGCGTACAAGGAGAAGGCAGACCTGATCTCGATCGGGGCCTACCAGCACGGCGTGGACCCGCTCACCGACATGGCGATCGCCAAGCGCGATCCGATCAACGCGTTCCTGCGCCAGCCGGTGAACGGGGAGAGCACCGCCGAGGAGGCGGACGACGCCCTGCTCGGGCTGGTGTCGCACGTCGGCGAGGCCGACTTGGACGCGATCGAGGAGGAGTTCACCGACCCGGGCCCGCCAGTGCCGACGCTCGCGCCGGGCCCGAGTGCGATCCCGCCGCTCCATCTCAGCGTGTAGTGGCCGCGACAGAAAGATCACCCGTGGATCGGCGAGCGAGAATCGAGACTGGCAAGGACGCAGGGCGCAGCCAATCTCGAAGCGATTGGCAAGCCCGAGGACGCCGCCAGACGAAGATTCGCAGCCGCCGAACGCGGGTGAGATTGATGGAGCGGCCACCTTTGGCCGATTACCGAGGCGAATGACTCCGACCAGACACCCGCGCGTACGTGAGATCGACTTCCGGCGCCCGTCCAAGTTCAACCGGGAGCAGGTGCGACGGATCGAGGTCGCGCACGAGAACTTCTGCCAGTCGGCCTCGAACCGGCTGTCCGCCGAGCTGCGCACGGAGCTCCAGCTCGGCGTGCTCAACACCGACCAGCTTCCCTACAGCGTGGTGATGGCCGAGGAGGTGCCGCGGCACGCCCTCGTGAGCCTGCTGCGCATGGACCCGCTCGGCACCGAGATGGCGCTCATCATGGACCTGCCGCTCGCGCTCACGCTCGTCTCGCGGCTGCTCGGCGGCAGCGGCGCCCCGTCTGGGCAGCCGACCTCGCTCACCGACGTGGAGCTGACGATCGCCCGCCGGGCGGTGGCCAGCATCGCCGACATGCTGTCGTCCACCTGGCACGACCTCGCGGCTGTCGAGCTGCACCTCGAGGGGCACGCGATCTCGCCCATGAGCGTCCAGATCGTCTCCCCGAGCGAGCCCACGCTGCTGCTCAACCTCTCGGCCATGATCGACGGGCTGATGTCGATCATGACGCTCGTGATCCCTCACACCTCGGTGGAGAAGATCATGTCGAAGCTCGAGCAGGGGCACTACGGGCCGGCGCTGATCGACGATGCGAGCGCCGCCGCGATGCACGACGCCGTGGGCGACGTGGACCTGGAGCTGCGCGCCGAGGTGGGGGCCATCGAGATACCCCTCGACGACGTCCTGAACCTCAGGGCCGGCGACGTCGTCCGGCTCCACCGGCCCGCCTCCAAGGGCGTGGTGCTGTACGCCGGCGAGGTGCCGGCCCACATCGCGGATCCGGGGCGCAACGGGAACATGCGGGCTGTGCAGGTGCGGCAGCCATGGGGAGGGGAGAAGTGAGACTGCGGATTGCGGATTGCGGATTGCGGATTGCGGGGCTGTCGTGACTGACGAGCCGATTGCCGTTCCGCCTGAGGAGGAGCCCATCGAGGTTCCGCCGGAGGAGCCCGTGGCCGAGGAGCCACCGCCCATCGAGGCTCCGCCTCCGCCGATCGAGGCTCCGCCTCCGCCCGTAGAGACTCCGCCTGCGGCCGAGGCTCCGCCCGAGGAGCCGCCGGCTCCCGAGGAGCCCGACACGGCGCTCGACGTGGCAGCCCATCTTCTCGACGTGAACGTCCGTTTCTGGGCGGAGCTCGGCCGGGCGCGGCTCGCGCTTGGGCAGGCCGTTGCCCTGGGCACCGGCGCGATCGTCGACCTCGACAAGGAACCTGACGAGGACATCGACGTGTACGTCAACGGCCGCCTGTTCGCGCAGGGGGCCCTGCTTCTCGTGGACGGCGAGTGGGCCGTTCGCCTTGAGCGGATCCTGGATAGTCCGACAGCCGTCGAACACGTGTCCACGGTCCATTCAGGGGCCTGAGACCTCGCCGATTACCACGGACGTGGACCGTCCCACCTTCACGTTCAAGCTCGAGCGTGTGCGCGCGCTACGCGAGCAACGCGAGGAGCTGGCCAAGGAAGACCTGGCCGCCTCGCTGGCGCTCAGGCTGAAGGGAGAGGCGATGCTCCAGGCCGCCAACCAGCACATCGAGGGCGCCCGCCGCTCGCACCGCGACGCCGCCGAGGAGACCGCCACTGCGCACGAGCTCCAGGCTGCCCAGGCCTACCTCGAGCGCACCGAGCGCGAGCACGAGTCCGCTTCTCTGGCACTCGACCGCACCGAGGCCGAGGTGGAGGCCCGCCGCACCCTGCTCCAGCGCGCCGCTCGCGACCGCGAGGTGCTCGAGCGCCTCAAGGAGCGCAAGCGGGCCGAGCACCGGCGCGAGGCCGACCGCCGCGAGGGCGCCGTACTCGACGAGATGGCGATCGGCATCCACCGCCGCAAGAGGGGCGGGCGATGAGCATCCAGAGCGTCCAGACACGCGTGACCCAGCTTGAGGGCATGATCGCCGCCGCCAACGGCGGGTCGTCCTCGCCGGCCTACAGCACCAGCTTCGACTCCCAGCTCTCGCAGGTCCAGGCGGGCACCTCGCTGACCGCCACCAGCGCGTCGATCGGCTCGGGCGACACGCCCTACTCCGGCCTGATCGAAGCGTCGGCCGCCAAGTACGGCATCGACCCCGCCGTACTAAAGGGCCTGGTCCGCCAGGAGTCCGGCTTCGACCCGAACGCGGGCAGCCCGGCGGGCGCCCAGGGCCTCACGCAGCTCATGCCCGCCACCGCCGCCTCGCTCGGGGTCAGCGACGTGCACGACCCGGCGCAGTCGATCGACGGCGGCGCGCATTACCTGCGCATGCAGCTCGATCGCTTCGGCGGCGACTACACGAAGGCGCTCGCCGCCTACAACGCGGGCCCCGGCGCCGTCCAGCGCTTCGGCGGAGTGCCGCCCTACGCGGAGACACGCAACTACGTGACCAAAGTCCTCTCATACGCCGACCAGTACCGCCAACAGGTGCCGAGTCAGCCGTTGAGCACCACCACGACCCAGCCCTACTCCACCCTATGACTCCAGAACGCACCACAGCAGCTGACGCGGCCCTCGCGCCGCACGCACCACCCGGTCGACCGCCCTCTCGGGGTGAACCCGAGAGAGGATCGGATCCCTTCGGGACGATCCTCGACCAGCACCAGGCCCGGACCGCCACTGCGGAAGGCCACAAGGAGAGGGACGACGAGCGTCGCTCCGCGTCCGCCACTGATAAAAACGATTCAGCGATCAGCGGTCAGCCGTCAGCGGTCACCGGCGACGCCACTCCGCCCGTCCAGGCTCCGACTGCTCCGGCCGCCGATCCGGCGACCGTCGCCGGATTCCCCGACGTCGACGCTCTGCTCGCCGCGGCAAGCGCCTTCACGCTGACCGCCGCCCCGGTGATCCAGTCGCCGGTGGCACAGCAGCCCGCAGGCCCGCCGCCGTCGCCGCCGGCGCCCCAGGTGCCGCTGGGTGCGGCGCTGGGCGTGCCGCTGCCGCCGCCGCTGCCCGGCCAGGCCGTCGAGCTGCCCGGCCAGGGTGTCGAGCTGCCCGAGCCGCTCGCGGGTGCTCCCGCGCAGCCGGCCGGCGTGGCCCAGCCCCTGGCCCAGCCCGTGGTGCCGCCCGCGATCGTGCCCGCCGCCGTGCCGGCGCCCGCCGTCAAGCCGGCGTTGCCGGCGGACCAGGCGCCCGCCGCTCCGGACGCCGCGGCGCAGCCCGCGGCCGGCCTGCCCGGCAGCAAGGGCGTGGTGGCCCAGCCGCAGCAACAGCAGCCGGGCTCAGACAGCGGCTCGAACGCCGGCAAGGAGCAGGCGCCGCAGCAGGCTCCGGTCGCCGTCGACCCCGCGCCCCAGGCGCCCACGAGCGATGCTCCGCAGGCCCAGGCGCCCGCGAACGCCGCTCCGCAGGCCCAGGCGCAGATCACGGCAGACGCTCCTCAGCAGCCCGTGCAGCCCGCTCCGCAGGCGGCGGTGGCGCAGGCGGCCCCGCCGCTCGCGCAGACCGCCGAGCCGGCACTGGCGCCGCACGAGCCGCCCGCCGGGATGCGCCTCCACCAGGCGGTGGAGACCGTCGAGGCGATCGTCCGCATGGCCCAGTCGAGCGGTGTCACCCGCGCGCGGGTGGCGCTCCATCCGGAGCAGCTCGGCGGCCTGGAGATCCACCTCCGCCACACCGCGGACGGCATCGCCGCCCGCGTGGTGGCCGACTCCTCCCAGGCGGCGCACATGCTGCGGGGCGGCGGCGAGGAGCTGCGCCGCTCACTCGAGGCTCAGGGCCTGAACCTGGTCAGCTTCGACGTCGACACCGCGGGTGCTCAGGACGAGCGCCGCAGCGGTTTCGGCCAGCCTGACGAGGGCGGCACGGGCACGCGCCCGGACGCCGGCCCGGTCGAGGCCGCCGAAGCAACCGAAACCATCGAGGAGAAGACGGTCCAGCTGCCGAACGGCGTGCTGGTGGACGTCCTCGCCTGAGCAAGGAGAACACGGATGTCAGTCAATCCCACCAATCCGATCAGCACACCGGCCTCGTCGGGGAGCCAGGTGCAGAACCCCAGCGCGATGCTCGGCAAGGACGACTTCCTCAAGATCCTCGTGGGCGAGCTGCAGAACATGGACCCGATGTCGCAGTCGAACGACCCGACTCAGTCGATGACCCAGATGACGCAGTTCTCGATCCTCGAGCAGATCTCGAACCTCAACACCTCGCAGTCCGCCCTCACAGCGGGCGCGAAGCAGAGCGAGGCGATCTCGCTGCTCGGCAAGACCGTGGACTACAGGGCCGCCGACGGCAGCGACGCCAGCGGCGCGGTCCAGAAGGTGGACTTCGCCTCCGACGGCTCGATCTCGCTCACGATCGACGGGCAGCCGGGCATCGCACCCGCGAGCGTCACGGGGGTCCAGTGACCGATCCCGCCCACAACCCCGCCTTGGTGCCGCCGGGCCTCGCGCCCGTCACGCCGGCGAACGCCCCGGCCAAGGCCGGACGCTCGCAGCGGGTGGACGGCCCGTCGTTCGCGGACATCTTCACCAAGCACGTTGGCACCCTCCAGTTCTCGCAGCACGCGCTTCAGCGCGTGGAGCGTCGCGGCATCGATCTCACCGATGGCACGCTCCAGCGCCTCGAGGCGGGAGCTGCGCGCGCGGCCTCCAAGGGCTCGCGTGACTCAGTCGTCTTCGTGGACGGCACCGCATTCGTGGTGTCGATACGGAACAAGACCGTCATCACGGCGGTCGACAGCGAGCACATGCGCGAGCACGTGTTCACGAACATCGATAGCGCGGTGATCGCATGAAGGGTGCCGCGCGACTTGCAGCCGGCCGGACCCCACGGATGGGGAGGCCGCTTCTTCTCGGAAAGGAAGTGATGCCCCGATGATGCGGAGCATGTTTGCCGCAATCAGCGGCCTCAAGACGCACCAGATCATGATGGACGTGACAGCGAACGACATCTCGAACGTGAACACGATCGGCTACAAGGCCAGCCGCACGACGTTCAAGGACTCGCTGTCCCAGCTCCAGCGCGGCGGCTCCGGCCAGGGCTCGGGCCAGGGCGGCTCGAACCCGGCTCAGATCGGCCTCGGCACCCAGGTCGCCTCGATCGACACGATGATGAGCTCGGGCGCCCTGCAGTCGACCGGCAACGCCACGGATCTCGCGATCCAGGGCGAGGGCTGGTTCCGTATCGGCCAGGCCACGCTCGCCGCGGGCCCGCCGGTCACGACCACCCTGACCCCCAACACGCAGCAGTACACACGTGCGGGCAACTTCAACCGCAACGACCAGGGCTACCTGGTGACTGCCGACGGCTACTACGTCATCGGCCGCACCGTGCAGAGCACGACGGTCAGCGCCACGCCCCCCGGGGCCGACACGCTGCTCCAGATCCCTGCCGGCGCCACGAGCGTGGCGGTCGCGCAGGACGGCTCGGTCACCTACCTGCCGGCCGGCTCGACGGCGCGCACGACGGCGGGCTACATGTCGCTCGCCAAGTTCGCGAACGAGAACGGCCTTCAGCGTGCCTCCGGCAACCGCTGGACAGCGAACGCCGCATCCGGCGGCGAGCAGCTCGGCACCCCCGGCGGCGACTTCGGCCTCACCACCTCGGGCACGCTCGAGATGTCGAACGTCGACCTCGCCACGGAGTTCACCAACATGATCAGCGCTCAGCGCGGATTCCAGGCCAACTCGCGTGTCATCTCCACCGCGGACGACATGCTCAACGACCTGGTGAACCTGAAGCACTAAAACGTGACCGCGGCGGGACGGGGTTGAGGGACCGACCGTCCCGTCGCGGGCACAGACCGCGGATTGCGGGTTGCGGATTGCGGAAATGTCGTTTCCGCAGTCCGCAATTCCGCAGTCCGCAATCCTGGGGGAACATGATCACTCTTCATCGCCTCGGAAAGTCCACGTCGTTCGACCTCAACGACGACCTGATCGTCACGGTCGAGGCGACTCCCGACACCGTCATCTCGTTGGCCAACGGCAACAAGGTGGTCGTGTCGGAGTCGCCCGAAGAGGTGGCCGACGCCATCCGCCAGTGGCGGGCCGGCATCCTGGCCGCCGCCTCATTCGGCGCCTGACCCCCGGGACCGTCGCGCACAAGATTTCAGCCGCCCGGCCGATCACCGGGAGCGGAGGCATGCTGCTTTGAAAGCCAATACCGCAATAGGGATCGGCATGGCGTTCGCCGGGCTGATGATGGGGGCCATGATGGATGGCACCCAGATTCCCGCCTTCTTCAACATCCCGGCGCTGCTGATCGTCTGCGTCGGCACGGCCGGGGTGACGCTGGCGGGCACCTCGATGGCGCAGTTCAAGCTGATCCCGAAGCTCTACAAGCTCGTCTTCAGCCCGCCTGAGCTGAACGCGTCCGACCGCGTGCGGCTGCTCGTGAACTTCGCCGAGATGGCCCGCCGCGAGGGCCTGCTCGCGCTCGACGACGAGCTGCAGCAGGTGGACGACGAATACACCCGCAAGGGCCTCCAGCTTGTCGTGGACGGCACCGACCCGGAGCTCGTCCGGGAGATCCTCGAGATCGAGATGGACGCGATGTGCCAGCGCCACTCCATGGCCGCGTCGGTGTTCGAGAAGGCCGGAGGCTTCGCGCCGACGCTCGGCATCACCGGCACGGTGATGGGGCTCGTGCACGTGCTCGAGAACCTGTCGAGACCGGCCACGCTCGGCCCCTCGATCTCGAGCGCCTTCATCGCCACGCTCTACGGCGTGGGCTCGGCGAACGTCATCTACCTGCCGGTCGCCAACAAGCTGAAATACCTCTCGAACCTCGAGGCGGAGCTGCGCATGATGACCCTCGAGGGCATCCTGGCGATCCAGGCCGGCGACAACCCGCGCATCGTCGAGAGCAAGCTGCTCAGCTACCTCGATCCGGCCGAGCGCGCCGAGGGCGCCGAGGGCGCGACCGCGACCGCGACCGGTGGGGCCGAGGCGGCCCCGGCGGCGGCGTAGGCCATGTCAGCGCGCGGGGGTCGACGCCGGCGGCGCCGGGCGACCGACCATGAGAACGAGGAGCGCTGGCTCCTCACCTACGCGGACATGATCACCCTGCTGATGGCGCTGTTCATGGTGTTGTTCTCGATCTCGTCGGTGAACATCTCCAAGTACCAGTCGCTGCAGGAGTCGCTGAAGGACGCCTTCTCGGGCAAGATCCTGCCGGGCGGCAAGCAGATCCAGCAGAGCGGCAGCTCGGGCACGAGCGCCACCCCCAGGGCCACTCCGTCGATCCGGCCGCAGCTACCCACGATCGAGCAGAAGGCCAAGGCCGCCGAGGCCGCCAAGGTCCAGGCGGAGTTCAAGAAGATCAAGCAGGAGATCGACTCCTACGCCAAGCAGCACAAGATCTCGATGCAGCTCCAGACCGTGATCACGAAGCGCGGCCTGATCGTGCGCCTGCTCACCGACAAGGTCCTCTTCGACCCCGGCCAGGCCGTGCTCAAGACCCCGGCGGCGCCGCTGCTCGCGAACGTGTCGCACGCCCTCAACATCGACAAGTCGCATCCGATCATGGTGGAAGGGCACACCGACAGCGTGCCGATCTCAGGCTCGCAGTTCCCCTCCAACTGGGAGCTCTCGACCGCTCGGGCCTCGGTGGTGGTGCGCTTCATGATCAGGGCCGGGGTGGACAAGTACCGCCTTGGGGCCGCTGGGTACGCGTACCTGTATCCGGTCGCGTCCAACAACACCGAGGCCGGCCGCTCGAAGAACCGCCGCGTGGAAATAGTGCTACTTCGCCAGAACCAGTCGATAACACCGGATAGTCCAGGGAACGGATGAGATCTCCACGGAGGGAGAGCCATGAAGGGAAAGAAGAAGTTCTTGGTGCCGCTGGTTTTGCTGATCCTGCTCGGCGGGGTCTACAAGACAGTGCTGGCCAAGCCGCCAAAGGTGGCACCGCTGAAGATCGAGGGAACCGTCTACGTCATGCCCAAGGAGTTCTTGCTCAACATGGCTGACGGCCGCTACGCGAAGCTGGACGTTGCCCTCGTCCTCGACAAGTCGGTCGTGCTGCCCGTCGTCGAGGGCGCGAGCGCTGACGCGAACTACGGCGCGCTCCCGCAGGAGCCGGCGGTGCGCGACGTGATCACGAACGTGGTCACCGACGCGCCCTCGACCGACCTGATCGATCGCAACAAGCGCGAGCTGCTGAAGACCGCGATCCTCAAGCAAATCCGCAAAGCCACCGATGTGAAGGTCAACAAGGTGCTGTTCACCGACGTCGCGGTGCAGTAGGAGAAAGCCATGTCCAACGAGATCGAATACACCGCTCTCGAGCCCGGCGGGGTGGCGGAGGACAACGCCGCCGACCTGCACAGGCTCGAAGACGTGCCGGTGGAGCTCGCCGTGGAGATCGGCCGCACCCACATGACGATCGGCGAGACGCTCGGCCTGGGCCCCGGCTCGATCGTGAGCCTGAACCGCCTGGCGGGCGAGCCCGTCGACCTGCTGGTGAACGGCAAGCGCATCGCACGCGGCGAAGTCGTCGTAATTGACGAGGAATTCGGCCTCCGGATCACGGAAGTCGTATCGCCCGCCCGCCGCCTGCGCGAAGCAGAAGCCTCGCTAGAGAACTAGGTGCTTGGAGCTTGGGGCTTGGGAAGCCCGGGCTCGATTCCAAGCACCAAGCACCAAGCACTGAAGCACCCCGCGCGCTCAAGCAAGCGCAAGCGCTGCCGACTACTCGGGGTGGCTCGGTCCCTCAAACGAGCCACGTCCCTCAAATGAAATCGGCTCGAATCCTGCTTGCCGCAAGTGCGGCGTTCACCGGCATCCTGTTGTCGGCGGGTCCGGCGCTGGCCAAGCCCAGCGGACCGGGTGAGAACACCCCGCTGCACCTGCCGGTCCATACGACCAGTGGCGCGACCACACCCGGGTCCGGCGGCGGCAGCCTCGTGCGCACGTTCGTCGGCCTGGCGATCGTGCTCGCAGTCATCTACGGCGTCTACTGGGTGCTGAAGCAGGTGAAGGCGGGCCGCGAAGACCGCGCCAGCGGCAGCGGCCTCGTGAGCATCGCCACCCTGCCGCTCGGGCCGAACCGCTCGCTGCACATGGTGCGCAGCGGCCGGGAGTACGTGCTGGTGGGGGCGAGCGAGCACGGCGTTACGCCGATCCGCACCTACAGCGAGGAGGAGGCCCGCGAGGCCGGCCTGCTCGACGAGGCCGACCCCGCTGAGCTCAGCGCACCGGCACCGGCCCGCACCGGCAAGGCCGGCTTCGTGAACAGCGTGCTCGACGAGATGCGCAAGCGGACGGTGCGCAAGTGAGCATCAACACCGGCGGCAGCAACGCCGTCCAGCTCTTCCTGATCATCGCGGGGATCTCGCTGATACCGGCGCTCCTGTTCACGGTCACCGGCTTCACGCGCATCCTGATCGTGCTCGGCTTCATCCGCAGCGGCCTGGGCACGCCCACCGCGCCGCCGAACCAGGTGCTGGTGGGCATCTCGGTCTTCCTCACGATCTTCGTGATGGCGCCCACCTTCAGCGCCATCAAGAAGGTCGCCATCGAGCCGCTGAACGAGCACAAGATCTCGCAGACCCAGGCGCTCGAGCGCGGCCAGGTACCGCTGCGCCAGTTCATGTTCCGGCAGACGCGTGACAAGGACATCGCGCTGTTCGCCAAGCTCGCGCACCTCAAGCAGCCGAAGACGCGCTCGGACATCCCGACCTACGTGCTGATCCCCGCCTTCATCATCAGCGAGCTGAAGACGGCCTTCCAGATCGGCTTCCTCATATTCCTGCCCTTCCTGATCATCGACCTGGTCGTCTCCTCGACCCTGATGAGCATGGGAATGATGATGCTGCCGCCTGTCTTCATCTCCCTGCCGTTCAAGATCCTGCTGTTCGTCCTGGTCGACGGCTGGAACCTCGTCACCCAATCGCTCGTGCAGAGCTTCCACTGATGAACCAGGACGTGGTCATCAACCTCGTGATGCAGGCGGTGACGCTGTCCCTCAAGGTCGCGGCGCCGATCCTGCTGGCCGGCCTCGTGGTGGGCCTGCTCGTGAGCATCTTCCAGGCGATCACGCAGATCCAGGAGATGACGCTCACCTTCATCCCCAAGATCCTCGTGACGATCGCTGTGATGGTGATCGCCGGCCCCTGGATGCTGAACCAGATCACCGGCTACACCGAGCAGCTCTGGCAGGGGATCCCGGCGATCGTCTCGCAATGAACCCGCTGCTGCGCGACATCGGGCAGCAGCAGCTGGCCGGCTTCATCCTCGTGCTCGCCCGCGTGAGCCCGCTGTTCCTGCTCGCGCCGGTGTTCTCCTCGAAGCTCCTGCCGGCACGCGCCCGCGCGATCGCCGCCGTGGCGATCTCGTTCGGCATCGCGCCCTGGGCGCTGCACGGCCACCACATCCCGATGGAGACGATGACCTTCGCCGGGCTCGTCCTGAAGGAGGTGCTCGTTGGCCTCTCCTACGCGTTCGCGCTGGGCGCGGTGTTCGCGGCGGTGAGCGTGGCCGGCGCGCTGATGGACGTCACGGTCGGCTTCTCGTTCGGCTCGCTGATCGACCCGATCACCGGGAACCACTCGCAGCTCCTGTCGCAGCTCTACTCGATGGTCGGGGTGCTGGTCTTCATCGCCATCGACGGCGACCACTGGATGATCGAGGGGCTGGCGCGCAGCTACCAGCTTGTGCCGATCCAGAGCTTCCCGTCGCTGAACTCGCTGGTGGCCGGCGCCGACAAGGCGTTCGTCTCGATCTTCGCCTCCGCGCTCGAGCTCGCCGCGCCGGTGATGCTGGCGGTGCTGATCACCGACGCCGGCATGGGCATCGTCGCGCGGCTGATGCCGCAGCTGAACGTGTTCGCGGTCGGCTTCCCCGCCAAGATCGCGGTCGGTCTCCTGATCATGGGCGTGTCGCTGCCGTTCGTCGGCGGCTGGATCGCCAGTCAGGTCCAGGTCTCCGTCTCGTCCGCCCTGCAAAGCCTCCACGTGGCCTGAGCGATGCCTGGCGAGCGCACAGAGAAACCGACTGGCAAGCGCCGCGACGAGGCGCGCAAGAAGGGCCAGGTCGCACGCTCGAACGACGTCAACGGCGCCGCGGTCACGGTCGCCGGGCTGCTTGCTCTGAGTTCGTTCGGCCCGAAGCTGGTCGGCAGGATGGAGGCCTCGATGTACCAGGGGCTTAGCCAGATCAGCACTCCGGACGTGGTGAGCCAGGGCAGCCTGGGCAAGCTGCTGGCCAGCTCGTTCGCCCCGGTCATGACCATGGTGGCGCCGATCGCCTTCACCTGCATGGCCGGCGGGCTGATCGCCAACATCGCCCAGAACCGGCCGCGGCTCAACCTCTCGGGGATCAAGCCCGATCCCAAGCGCCTGAACCCGGTCAACGGCATCAAGAGGCTGTTCGGCCCCTCCGGCGCCTTCGAGGCGCTCAAGGGTGTGCTCAAGGTGACCGTGATGGGCGTGGTGGTGGTCACTGCGATCCTGCCGAACCTCGACCAGCTGGCCGGCTCGGTCGGCATGTCGCCGCAGGACATGCTCTCGACGCTCGGGCACATGATCTTCACGATCGCCAAGCGCGCGGCGCTCGCCTACCTCGTGATCGCGGCCCTCGACTACGTCTTCCAACGCTGGCGCCACGAGAAGGGGCTGAAGATGTCCAAGGAGGACATCAAGGAGGAGGGCAAGGCCCACAACACGCCCCCGGAGGTGCGCGCCGCCATCCGCCGCCGTCAGATCGCTGCAGCACGCGCGCGCATGATGTCGGCGGTGCCGCAGGCCGACGTGGTGGTCACGAACCCGACCCACTTCGCGGTGGCGCTCGGCTACGACGGCACCAAGGAGGCGCCGGAGGTGCTGGCCAAGGGTCCCGACCTGGTGGCCCTGCAGATCCGCCGCATCGCCGAGGAGAACGGCGTGCCGGTGGTCGAGGACCCGCCGCTCGCCCGCTCGCTCTTCTCGAGCGTGGAGGTGGGCCAGCAGATCCCCGAGGAGTTCTTCCAGGCCGTGGCCCAGCTGCTCGCCTTCGTGTACCGCGTGGCCGGTAGGAGCGCCGTCTGATGACCGCCGCGCTCGGCCGCGTCGCCAAGTACACCGACCTGCTCGGCGCGGGCGCGGTCGTGCTCGTGGTGATGATGATGATCATCCCGCTGCCGCCGATGCTGGTCGACCTGGGCATCAGCCTGAACATCTCGCTGGCCCTCGCCATCGTCGTCACGACGCTGTACCTGCCGACCGCGCTCGACTTCTCCTCGTTCCCCAGCCTGCTGCTCCTCACCACGCTCTTCCGGCTGGCGCTGAACGTGTCGGTCACGCGCCTCGTCCTGCTGCACGGCGACGCCGGCAAGGTCGTCGAGGCGTTCGGCAACTTCGTGGTCGGCGGCAACGTGATCGTCGGCCTGGTGGTCTTCCTGATCCTGGTGGTCATCCAGTTCGTGGTGATCACGAACGGCGCCGGCCGCGTGGCCGAGGTGGCCGCGCGCTTCACCCTCGACGCCATGCCCGGCAAGCAGATGGCGATCGACGCCGACCTGAACGCCGGCCAGATCACCGACGAGGAGGCGCGCGAGCGGCGCCAGAACATCTCGCGCGAGGCCGACTTCTACGGCGCCATGGACGGCGCCTCCAAGTTCGTCAAAGGCGACGCCATGGCCGGCATGTTGATCGTGGCGATCAACCTGCTCGGCGGCATCATGATCGGCATGGTCCAGCAGCACATGTCGCTCAGCGAGGCGGGCAAGCACTTCTCGCTGCTCACCGTCGGCGACGGCCTGTCCGCACAGATCCCGGCGCTGATGATCTCGGTGGCCACCGGCATCATCGTCACCCGGACGGCCTCGAAGAAGGACCTCGGCAACGACATCGCCGGGCAGCTCACCGGCCAGCGCAAGGCGCCGCTCATCGCCGGCGTGGCGATGTTGGTGCTGGCGCTCGTGCCGGGCCTGCCGAAGATCCCCTTCATCGTGATCGGCACGCTCTTCTTCTTCATCGGGCGCTCGCTGAAGGACAAGCCGTCGGAGGAGATGCTCGCCGCGCAGGCCGCGGAGGAGCTGAGGCCCAGCTGGCGCTGCCGGCGCCCACGGACGCCGCTCTCGAGGCGCTCCAGGTGGACGCGCTCGAGCTGGCGATCGGCTTCGGGCTCGTGCCGCTCGTGGATCAGAGCGCCGGCGGCTCGCTGCTCGCGCGGGTCAAGACCATCCGCCGCCAGATCGCGTCCGAGCTGGGCGTTGTCATTCCGCCTGTGCGCATCCACGACGAGGTCGGGCTCGACGCCCACGAGTACGTGGTGAAGGTCCGCGGGGCCGAGGTCGCGCAGGGGCGTATCCTGGCTGGGCATCAGCTTGCGATGGACCCGGGCGACGCGGTTGGCCAGCTGGGCGGCGTGGCCACCACCGAGCCGGCCTTCGGGATCCCGGCCACCTGGATCCCGGATGCCACCCGCGCTGAGGCCGAGGCGCTCGGGTACACCGTCGTTGACCGCAGAGTCGGTGATCGTGACCCACCTCACGGAGACGATCAGGGCCAACGCGGCCGACATGCTCACGCGCCAGGACACGCGTCAGCTGCTCGACCAGCTCAAGGAGACCAACGCTGCGGTGGTGGAGGAGGTCATCCCCGACGTGCTCAGCCTGGGCGAGGTGCAGCGCGTGCTGCAGGCCCTGCTCAAGGAGGGCGTGTCGATCCGCGACCTCGGCACGATCGTCGAGTCGGTGGGCGACAAGGCGCGCGTCACGCGCGATCCGGCGCTGCTTTCCGAGTACGCGCGCCAGGCGCTCGGCCGCGCTATCACCGCGCCGCACCTCGACGCCGAGCGCAAGCTGCGCGCCATCGCGCTCGACCCGGCCGTGGAGCAGGAGGTGTCCGACTCGATCGCGCAGACCGCCGACGGCGAGTACCTCGTGATGGAGCCCTCGCGCGCGCAGGCGCTCGTGTCCGACCTCAAGGCGCAGGTCGAGAACGCGCTCGCGCACGGCAGCCGGCCCGTGCTGCTCTGCTCGGCGCGCGTGCGCCGCCACCTGCGCCGGCTGTGTGAGCAGGCGCATGCCCCAGCTGCCCGTCTGCTCCTACAACGAGATCGCGCCCGGCATCCGAGTCGAGACCGTGGGGGTGGTCGAGTGAGCCAGGGACCGACCAGGATGTTCCGCGGCACCTCTATCGAGGAGATCCTGCCGCGCATCCGCGCGGAGCTCGGCCCCGACGCGGTGATCACGCGCCAGCGCGAGGGCCTGAAGGGCGGCTTCGCGGGGTTCTTCGCAGAAGAAGTTCGTCGAGATCGAAGCCCACGCAGGAGCCCCGGCGATCGACCTGATCGACGACTCGGATGCACTTCCGGAGTCTGCTGAAGCGCACAGCACCAGTCACCAGTCACCGAGATCACCCGAACCCTTGAAGGAAGGGCTGAGCTCCCGCGCCATCCAGCGCGTGATGCAGCAGGCGGCTCCCTTCGCCGACCAGCCTCAGCGAGGAATCTCTTGCCTTGGAGCGTCGCTCGGGCTGCGCCATCTGATCGCCCGCGCTCCACCCAGAGGCGCTGGCCCTCGAGCGCCGCCTGTCCGGCGCCGAGCCTGCACCCGGCGCTGGCCGAGGGGATCGTCACCGAGGCCGTCTCCCATCTGCTGCCCTTCGCCAGCTCGCTCGGACCGAGCTCGAGCGGCTCGTGCTCGACACGCTGGCGCGGCGCATCCCGGTGCAGTCGAGCTGGACCCGGCGCGGGCGCACGCTCGCCTTCGTCGGGCCCGGCGCGGTTCGGGCAAGACGCTCTGCACGGCGCGCCTGGCCGCCGCCTACGCGCTCGGCAGCGACCTGCCGGTGATCTGCATGTCGCTGCGGCCGCGCGACGGCGGCGAGGAGCTCACGCGGCTGCTCGAGCCGGCATGGGCGTGGCGGTGCACGCCGGTGCAGGACGCCCGCGAGGCCCGCGCCCGCATCGCCGGCGCCCGCGACCACGCGGTCACCGTGATCGACACCCCGGCGGCGTCGGCGATGGAGGGCGACCCGCTCGGACCGCCTGGCAGGCGACATCGAGCAGATCGGCGTCTACGAGATCCACCTCACGCTGCCGGCCACGGTCGGGCCAGCGCTCGGGCACCGACATCCTGCGCGGCCTCGAGCCGCTCGGCGTGTCCCGCATCGCGCTGACCCACGCCCACGAGACCGGCCACGTCGGCCCCGCCGTGGGCCTGGCGATCGGCTCCGGCAAGCCCTTCTCATATATCTCGAGCGGCACCACCGTGCCGGGCGGCCTCGTGCCCGCCAACGCCACCGCTCTCGCCACGGCGGTGCTCTCATGATCCACTTCCACCCGGGACAGCACGTGCGGCTCGCGCTGCCCGAGATAGGCGGCGTCACCGGCCAGGTGATCGACGTGGGCGAGGACTGCACTACTGATCATCTCGCTGTTCCTCGAGGCCAGCGGCTACCCAGCGCGATGGAGTACCCGGACGTGCTGCTCGAGTACACGGCCGTGCGCGGCCTCTACCGGCGCACTCGGCACGGCGCGCTTCGACGTGGGCGGCGTGGACGCGATCCGCTTCCTTCACCAACGGCGAGCCCGAGCTCGTCCAGCGGCGCAGCTTCGCGCGGGTGGAGGTCGCGGTGCCGGTCAGGCTGAAGGTCAACGAGTTCGACCCGCCGTCGCCGATGGACAGCATCAATCTCAGCGGCAGCGGCATGCTGCTCGGCCGCGGGCCCCGCTCGGCGTCGCCCCCGCTCGACGCAGGGCGACGACGATGTGGCTGTAAATCTCGATTTCCGAGGACGAAGACGCCCATACGAGGCCAGGGGAACCGTGCTCCGGACCCTGGATGACGGCAGCAAGGGACTTCACTTCGACTACATCGACCGACAGCCACCGCGACCGCCTCGTGCGCTTCCTGTTCGAGCGCCAGCGGATGATGCGTCAGGTCGCACGGGAGACTGAGATGGCCAAGAAGAAGAAGGGAAAGGACGACCAGCCAACCACGATCGCGCCGCCGACCTCCGGCGACGTGAAGGTGTCCGAGCACCCGCGCGCGCGGCGCCACATCCGCGCGCGAAGGGCTACGGCGGCCTGGCGGGCTTCTTCCTCGTGGCGTGGTTCTCCTGGCGCGCCGGCACCGACTTCGTCGCACGCTGGCGATCCGCTCGATCGGCGCCGGGCTGGCGGGATACGTGGTGGCCTGGACGGCCGCGGTCTACATCTGGCGCCAGTTGGCCGATCGCCGAGATCCGCCAGGCTGCCCGCCTGCTCGCGGTGAAGAAGCTCGCCGCCGAGGAGGCGCGCGCAGCGGAGGGCAACTGAGGCCTTGAGCCATGGAGCCGATCCGCCCGATCGCACCCAGCGTGTCCGAGCTGCCGGCAGTGGAGAAGATCCTGCGTGAGCAGGATCGGCAGAGGGACCGGCAGCAGCAGAAGCAAGAGCAGCGCCGCGAGCGGAAGCGCCCTGAAGAGCCGCCCGAAGATGATGGGCGGCCGCACATAGACATCAGCGTCTAGCCACGCGGCTCAAGACCAGGTTCGGGCCGCCGATCACTTCGGACGTGGCTCCCCACGGTGGCTCGACCGTTCCCCATTTGCTGTGGCTCGGCGGCTATGACGAGGCGACCGGCCTCGCCGACGAGACCCGAGGCTTCATGCGCGCCCTCGACGCGCACGGCTACGAGCCGTCGCTGAGGGAGTTCCTCAAGCCGCGCCACCGCATCCAGCACAGCCCGAGCGATCAGCGCCTGCTGCAGGCGGCGACCCGCCGCGAGCCGGTCGCGCCCTGCGTGGCCGTGCACCACTACATCACCAACAGCAGGCAGCACACGGTGGCGGGCGCCGTGAACATCGCGCGGGCGATGTTCGAGACCGACAGCCTGCCAAGGCCCTGGCTGGCCCTGCTGCTCCAGCGGGATGAGATCTGGGTGCCCTGCACGCACCTCCTGGAGGCGTTCCAGCGCGGCGGCATCCCGGAGACGAAGCTGCGGGTGCTCGGCGAGACGATGGACTTCGACGCCTTCAAGCCCGGCGTCGAGCCGCTCCCGCTCGAGGTCGAGGAGGACAGCTTCGTCTTCCTCTCGAACTTCGACTTCGGCGAGCGCAAGGCATGGGAGCAGCTGATCGCCGGCTGGGCGAGCGCGTTCGGACCGGACGACGGCGTGACGCTCGTGCTCAAGACCGGCTCCTACACGCACGGTGAGCAGTACGCCAGGGACCGCATCCGTGACGTGGTACGCGATCGCTTCGGCGCGGGCGCGCTGGAGCGCTTGGCGCCGATCGAGATCGTCTCGACCCGCCTTCCGTCGTCCGAGGTGGCCGGCCTCTACGCGGCGGCCGACGCGTATGTGCTGGCGTCGCGTGGCGAGGGCTGGGGGCGGCCGTACATGGAGGCGATGGCGATGGGGCTGCCGACGATCGCCAGCCGCTGGAGCGGCAACCTCGACTTCATGCACGACGGCAACAGCTGGCTCGTGGACGGCACGCTCGTGCCGGTTCCGCGCGACGCCGAGTTCTACCCCGGCCGCAACTGCGAGGGCCACCGCTGGTTCGAGCCCGACGTCGACTCGCTCGCCGCGGCGCTGCAGGACGTGGCCAGCCACCCCGACGCCGCGCGCGCCAAGGCCGCGGGCGCGCGTGACGAGCTGATCGAGGGCTTCGGCACCGACGCGATCGTCGAGCGCATCGTCGAGCTGGCCTGCGCCGCCTACGAGCGCCGCCGGCAGCGCTTCGCCTGCACCTTCCGCGGTCCCTACGGCAGCAACTCGTCGCTGTCGGTGGTCAACGACAGCCTGGCCGGCGCGCTCGAGCGGCGCGGCAAGCCGGCCGTGTACCGCCCGGAGGGCAGCTCCGAGCCGGTGATCGAGGGCATCCCCGGGATCAGCCACTCATGGCCGCCAAACTTCGACGCCGCCACGATCGGCCACACGCTGGTGATCCTGCCCTGGGAGTTCGGCTCCGCGCCGCGCGAGTGGGTGGAGGAGGTCCACAAGCGGGTGGACCGGGTCTGGGTCCCGAGCGCCTACGTGCGCGACTGCTACATCGAGTCGGGCATGCCGCCCGGCGTGGTCGACGTGGTGCCGAACGGCGTCGACCTGGAGCGCTTCGCGCCGGACGGCCCGCTGCACGAGCTGCCGCGGCAGGCGGGCTGCACGTTCCTCTTCGTGGGCGGCAGCACCTGGCGCAAGGGCATGGACCTGCTGATGCAGGCGTGGACCTGCGCCTTCGGCCCGGACGACGACGTCCAGCTCGTGGTGAAGGACTTCGGCACCGGGAGCCACTACCGCGGGCAGACCGCAGGCGACCAGCTCCGCGAGCTGGCACAGCGCCCGGACGCGGCGCCCGTGACCTACATCGAGGACGACATGACGCCGGAGGGGCTGGCCGCGCTCTACCGCGCCTGCGACGTGTTCGTCACCTCCTACCGGGGCGAGGGCTTCTGCATGCCGGCGCTGGAGGCGATGGCGTGCGGCCTGCCGGTGATCCACACCGGCATCGGCCCCACCAACGAGTTCGTGCCGCATGATGGCGGCTGGGCGGTGCCGGCGGAGCGCGCTGCGCTGCGCTCCTCGAACGGGCTCCCCGAGCTGGTGGCCGACGGCTTCGTGCACGAGGTCAAGGTCGACGCCCTGGCCGCGACCTTGCGCGACGTGGCGGCGCAGCCCGATGAGCGCCGCAGGCGCGGGGCCGTGGCGCTCGAACGGGCTCAGGAGTACAGCTGGGATCGAGTCGCCGAGATCGCCGAGCGCTCGCTCGGGCTGCTCCACGCCGAGCAGCTGCCGTTCGCCCGCGAGATCGCCGTGGCGGAGCTCGAGCGCCGCGAGCAGCTTGCTGTCTACGCGCCCGACTGGGGCGACGAGGAGAGCTGGGGGCAGACGCTCGAGCGCTGGGCCTCGGCGTTCGGCGGCGAGGACCCGGTGACGCTGGCGCTCTACCTGCCGGACCAGGATCCCGGCGAGCTGGCCGAGCGCATCCTCTCGCGCCTGCTGGCTGCCGGCCTGCGCGAGGGGGACCTGCCCGACCTCGCGCTGTGCGAGCCCGATTCCGCGAGCGTCGCCAGCCTCGTGGCGGCGGCCGACCTGGTGCTGGTCGACCCGGCTTCAGCCGACCGGCCGGAGCTCACGCGCCGCGCGCGGCGCGTCGTGGTGGCCGTGCCCGACCAGCTGCTCGACTACGCGGCCGCGCTCCGCCGCAGCCCGGTGGGCACATGAGCGCGCCATCCATCGTCTGGATCGGCCCGCTCCATGATCCGTCCGGCTACTCGGACGAGGCGCGCGGCTTCCTGCGCGCGCTGGAGCTCGGCGGCGCGGAGCCCACGGCGGTCGCCACCTCGAGCGTGGGCGCCGACGCGGGGCTGACTCCGTCAGACGCCGAGATGCTGCTGCGCCAGGGCCGGCGGCCACCCAGGGCGCCGATCGTGGCGGTCCACCACTACGTCCCGGGCCACCGGCAGCCGGCGATCGAGAACGCCGTGAACGTGGCGCGCGTCATGTTCGAGACGGACTCGGTGCCGCCCTCCTGGCTGCCGATGCTCGGCTTCCGCGACGAGATCTGGGTGCCGAGCGAGCACAACCTCGAGAGCTTCGCGCGCGCGGGCGTGGACGAGGAGAAGCTGAAGGTCCTCGGCGGCACGATCGACTTCGAGCTCTTCCGGCCGGGCGCCCCGCCGTACCGGCTCGACGTGCCCGTGGGCAGCTTCGTCTTCCTCACTAACTTCGACTTCTCCGAGCGCAAGGCCTGGAAGCAGCTGCTCCACGCCTGGGCGCGCGCCTTCGAGCCCACCGATCCCGTCTGCCTGCTGCTCAAGACGGGCTCCTACTGGTGGAACGACGGCACCGTGCGCGACAAGATCGAGTCGTACGTCCGCAGCGAGATCGGCGGCTTCGAGCGCCTGGCGCCGCTGCGGATCTTCACGGACATCCTGCCGGCGGCGGACCTGCCGCGCCTGTACGCGGCGGCCGACGCGTATGTGCTGGCGTCGCGTGGCGAGGGCTGGGGGCGGCCGTACATGGAGGCGATGGCGATGGGCCTGCCGACGATCGCCAGTGGCTGGAGCGGCAACCTCGCCTTCATGAACGAGGGCAACAGCTGGCTGGTCGGCGGCAAGCTCATCCCGGTGCCCGACGACGCAGACCTGATCAACAACCTCTACCGGGGCCACCACTGGTTCGAGCCCGACGTGGACGAGGTGGCCACCGCGCTGCGCGAGATCGCGTCAGATCCCGCCGCGGCGCGTGCCAAGGCCGCCGGCGCCCGCGAGGAGCTGATCGCGCGCTTCGGGCCGATCGCCACCGCCGAGCGCGTGGTCGAGCTGGCCGGCGCGGCCTCCGGACAGCACACCGCTCACCCGTCCTCGACTCACGTGGACCGCGGCGCCGCCCGGCGCGCCTGTCAAATCGACGGCGCCCGCACGATTGGCGTGCTCGCGTTTGGACCGGAGCTGGTGGACAGCCCCGAGCTCCTGCGCGCATGGGCCGAGCGCTTCGGCGCCGACGACGACGTCACGCTCGTGATCTACTCGCCCGGCGCCGACGCCGCCGAGATCGAGGGCAGGCTGCTCGCAGCCGCGGCCGCCGCGGGGCTCGACGGCGAGGACACCGCCGACCTGCTCGCGCTGCCGCTCGGCGACCGCGTGAGCGACGAGCGCCTCCTGGCCGCGTCGGTCGACGCCCTGCTCTCCGGCGGCGACCCGGGCGCGCCGTTCGCCTCGCTGCCACGATTCGGCGCGTCCACGCTCGACGGCATCGGGGCGCTGGCGTCAAGAACCGCCGCTGCCGGTCGATAGACCCGGACAGATAGGCTTTTCGAGGCGCCGGCCGTAGACAGGCAGCCCACACGATTTAGAAGAGGGAATCCCCAGATGCCCAAGGTGCTCATCGTCGAAGACAGTCCCACGCAGGCGCTGCGGACCCGGATCACACTGGAGTCACAGGGGTTCGAGGTAGCGATCGTCAACGACAGCCGCCAGGCGCTCGACATGGCCAAGGAAGAGCAGCCCGACGTCGTCCTGTCGGACGTGCGCATGCCGGGCCTGGACGGCTTCCAGCTGACCGAGGCCTTCCGCGCCGACCCGGCCCTCGGCGGCACCGCGATCGTCCTGAACAGCGCCACCGTGAACGAGGACGAGGACAAGGCCCTCGCCCTGAAGCTCGGCGCCCAGGACTACATCGACAAGGGCCTGGCGCCCGACGCACTGGCCTCGGCGCTGAACTCGGCGATCAGCCGCGCCGGCTAACAACTGCGGACTGCGGACTGCGGACTGCGGATCGCGGACTGCGGACTGCGGACTGCGGACTACTGGACTGCGGACTGCGGACTGCGGATTACGCCGCGCGCGCGGCTGACGCGCGACGGCAGAACTGCCGCACCCGATCCGCCGCGTACTCGAGGTGCCCTTGCGTGAGGCCCGGGAAGCAGCCGATCCAGAAGGTGCTCTCGGCCACGGCGTCGGTGTTCGGCAGCGAGCCGATCACGCGGTAGCGGACCTCCTGGTACGCGGGCTGGCGCAGCAGGTTGCCGGCGAAGAGCTGGCGGGTGCCGATGCCGCCTGAGTCGAGGTGGCGCACCAGGTCGGTGCGCGTGAAGCCGGCGTCGGGGCGGACGGTCATGGCGAAGCCGAACCAGGACGGCTCCGAGTTCGGAGTCGCCTCGGGGAGCATCAGCACGTCCTCGAGGTCCGTCAGGGCCTCGCGCAGAAGCTCATGGTTCCGCCTGCGCGCCTCGACGAAGCCGTCGAGCCGCTCGAGCTGGGCGGCGCCGATGGCGGCCTGCATGTCGGTGGCCTTCAGGTTGTAGCCCAGGTGCGAGTAGACGTACTTGTGGTCGTAGCCGGGCGGCAGCGTGCCGAACTGCTGGGCGAAGCGCTTGCCGCAGGTGTTGTCGCAGCCCGGGTCGCACCAGCAGTCGCGGCCCCAGTCGCGCATCGTCTCGGCGGCGCGCTTCAGCTTGGCGCGGTTCGTGAGCACGGCGCCGCCCTCACCGGTCGTGATCTGGTGGGCGGGGTAGAAAGAGAGCGTGGCGTAGTCGCCGAAGGTGCCCACCGAGCGGCCGTCGTAGCGGGCGCCGAGGGCGTCGCAGCAGTCCTCGACGAGCAGCAGGTCGTGGCGGGCGCAGAAGTCGGTCACGGCGCGGAGGTCGAACGGGTTGCCGAGCGTGTGGGCGATCGCCACGGCGCGCGTGCGCTCGGAGACGGCCGCCTCGAGCTGCGAGACGTCGACGTTGTGGGTGTCGAGCGTGACGTCGACGAACACGGGCACGAAGCCGTTCTGGACGATCGGGTTGACCGTGGTGGGGAAGCCGGCGGCGACCGTGATCACCTCGTCGCCCGGCAGCAGCCGGCGCTCGCCGAGGAACTGCGACGTGAGCGCCGCGACGGCGACCAGGTTGGCCGACGAGCCCGAGTTGACCATCAGCGCGTGGCGCAGGCCCACTCTGTCGGCGAGGGCGCGCTCGAAGCGCGCGGTCTCGGGCCCGGCCGTGAGCCAGAAGTCGAGGCTCGTCCGCACCAGCTCGACGACCTCCTCGGGCCCGAACACCCGGCCGGAGACGGGCACGGACGGCCGCGCCGGGTCGAAGCCCTGCGGTGCGTGCCGCTCGGCCGCGTACTCCGCGACCAGCTTGAGGATTTGCTCAGCCGTTGGAGCCATGAGGGACGGTCCTCACGGTGATCGTCCGCCCGTAGGGCGAACTTGAGGTCGGCCGGCTAAAAAAGCGCCTCCGGCAGCCGATCACGTGGGCTGATGATCCCGTCCGGCTCGTGCCTGCCAAAGGTCGTGCTGCTATGCGGCGGTCTCGGCACGCGCATGCGCGAGGAGACCGAGTTCCGGCCCAAGCCCCTCGTCGAGGTCGGCGGCAAGCCCCTCCTCTGGCACATCATGAAGCTCTACGCCGCGCACGGGCTGAACGAGTTCATCTGCTGCCTCGGCTACCGCGGCTCGATGATCAAGCAGTACTTCCTCGAGTACCACATGCTCAGCTCGGACGTGACCGTCTCGCTCGGCAGCGGCCAGGTGAGCTACGCCAGGCGCGACATCGAGGACTGGACCGTGTCGCTCGTCGACACCGGCCTCGAGTCGATGACCGGCGCCCGCGTGAAGCGCGTCGAGGACCACCTGGCCGACTCGAATCTCTTCATGTGCACCTATGGCGATGGCGTCGCCGACATCGACATCACCGACCTGCTGCGCTTCCACCGCTCGCACGGCGGCCTCGCCACCGTCACCGGCGTCCACCCTCCGGCCCGCTTCGGCGAGCTCGTCCACGAGCAGACGGAGGTCACCCGCTTCGCCGAGAAGCCGCTGAGCGACTCGCTCGTGTCGGGCGGCTTCTTCGTCTTCAACCGCGAGGTGCTCGACCGGCTCTCGCCGGACCCGGCCTGCGTGCTCGAGCGCGATCCGCTCGAGGGGCTCGCCGCCGACGGCCAGCTGCACGTCTACCGCCACGACGGCTTCTGGCAGTGCGCCGACACCGTGCGCGACGTCGAGCTGCTCCGCGACCTCTGGGAGCGCGGCGAGGCGCCCTGGCGCGTCTGGGACGACCGCCGCACGCAGACAGAGATTCACCCGGGCCGCCGCGCCGGCGACCGGGTCGAGGCGCTGCTCAGGGAGGCGCTGCCTTGATCACGAGCGGCGAGCGCGCCGACGCCGCGCGGCGGCTCGTGATCGAGGCTGCCGTCGCCGCCGGCAGCTGCCACATCGGCAGCTCGCTCTCGATCGTCGACGTGCTGGCCGTGCTCTACGCCGACGTCCTGCCAGAGGGCGACCATCGCTTCCTGCTCTCGAAGGGCCACGCCGCCTCGGCTCTCTACGCCACGCTGGCGGCCGACGGCCGCATCGCCTACGACGAGCTGATCACGGGCTACTGCTCGGACGGCGGGACCTTCGCCGGCCACCCGGAGCGGGGTGTGGCGGGCGTGGAGATGACGGCCGGCTCGCTCGGCCACGGACCGGCCATCGCACTCGGGCTGGCGCTCGCCGATCGCCACGATCAGGGCGGCCGCCGCACCTTCTGCCTCGTCGGCGACGGCGAGCTGAACGAGGGCTCGGTCTGGGAGGCGATCGCCATCGCCGGCCACCTGGAGCTCGCCAACCTCACGCTGATCGTGGACGCCAACGGCCTCCAGGGCCTCGGCTCCACCGCCGGCATCACCGACCTCGAGCCGCTGCCCGCCAAGCTCGCCGCGTTCGGCTGGGAGCCCAAGGAGGCGCGCGGCCACGACCACGACTCGCTGCGCCACGCCCTGCTCTTCCCCGACGACGGCCGCCCCCGCGCGGTGATCGCCCGCACCGTGAAGGGCTACGGCTGGATGGAGAACGACGTGATGTCGCACTACAAGAGCATTCGCCCCGAGGAGCGGCTCGACGTGCTGGGCGGCCTCGAGCGCAGGAGCGCGGTATGAGGGACGCCTTCTTCCAGGCCCTGCGCGAGCTCGCAGCACACGACGAGCGCGTCTGGGCGCTCACGGGCGACCTCGGCATCGGCCTGTTCGACCCGGTGGAGGAGGTGGCGCCCGGCCGCGTGCTCAACGTGGGCATCGCCGAGCAGGCGCTGGTGGGCATGGCCGCCGGCCTCGCCTACGCGGGCAAGGTGCCGTTCGCCTACTCGATCGCGCCGTTCGTGACCTCGCGGCCCAACGACCAGATCCGAGTGGACGTGGCGATGACGGGCGCCAACGTGAAGCTCGTCGGCGTGGGCGGGGGACTGGCGTACGGTTACCTCGGCCCGACGCACCACGCCGTGGAGGACCTCTCGCTGATGCGCTCGCTGCCCGGCATGACCGTGCTGGCGCCCGGCGACCCGGGCGAGGCGCTGCGCGCCACCCGCGCCGCCTTCGCGCTCGACGGCCCGGTCTACCTGCGGCTCGGCAAGAACGGCGAGCCGCCGCTGCTGCCGCCGGACGTGCCGTTCGCGGTGGGGCACGCCCTATCGCTGCGTCAGGGCCACGACGTCACGCTCGCCACGACCGGCGCGATGCTCGCTCACACGCTCGACGCTGCCGGCCGGCTGGCAGCGGCCGGCATCGAGGCCGCGGTGCTCCACTACGGCACGGTCAAGCCCTTTGACGACTACGCGCTCGCCGCCAGCGTGGCGCTCACGGGCGCGCTCGTCACCGTCGAGGAGCACTCGATCGTGGGCGGGCTCGGCAGCGCCGCAGCCGAGACGCTGGCCGAGGCCGGCGTGCCGGTGCGCCTGCGCCGCATCGGCATGCGCGACGAGTTCGCGCACGCGGTCGGCTCCCAGGAGCACCTGCTGCGCCATTACGGCATGACCGCCGCCGACATCACCGCGGCCGCGCTCGAGCTGCTCGAGCTCCTGCCCGTGCACGGGAGCCTCGCGTGAGGGTTGCCGGGCGGGACCTGGCACACACTCTC
Organism: uncultured Thermoleophilaceae bacterium; assembly: GCA_963848495.1. Classification (GTDB taxonomy): domain Bacteria; phylum Actinomycetota; class Thermoleophilia; order Solirubrobacterales; family Thermoleophilaceae; genus JAICJR01. The sequence goes on along the minus strand of CAWKDV010000004.1, from coordinate 883,399 downwards.
TTCGGCTCAGCCGCCACGGCTGCAGCCGAGCAGCTCGCGCCGCTGCGTGGCGCTGCGGTCCACGTGAGCGGAGCATCCGGGTTCCTCGCCGCGAACCTCCTCGCGCTGATCCAAGTGGCCAACGAGCGTGCAGACCTTGGCCTGCGTCTGTTCGCATCCGCCCGCCGGCCTGCCTCCGAGGTGCCGCTCTTCCGCTATCTCGGCATCGCGCCTGAGTTCGACTGGGAAATCGCACCGGTGGAGACTTCGACGCTGCCAAACGTCGCGGACCTGGTTGTGGTCCACGCGGCTTCCTTCGGCGCCCCCGGCGACTACATGCGGGAACCTCTCGCCACATTCCGGGCGAATACCGAAGGGCTGGTGAGCCTTTTCGGTCAGGCCGCCGATGTGGGCGCGAGCCACGTCGTCTACTTGAGCAGCGCGGAGGTCTACGGACAGCCCGACGAGGACTCGATACCCACGCCGGAGAGCCACCACGGTGCTCCGGACCTGGCCAGCCCGCGCTCGGTCTACGGCGAGTCGAAGCGCATGGCCGAGGTGCTCGGGGCGGTGCTCGCCGAGCGGCACGGGATTCCGTTCACGGCCTTCCGCCCCTGGAACGTCTACGGGCCGGGGCAACGCCTCGACGACGGGCGCGTGCCGATGGCGTTCATGGTCGAAGCACTCACACAGGGCCAGGTACTCCTGGCGAGCGACGGAACGCCGCGCCGTTGCCCGGCGTTCGCTTGGGACGCGCTGCTGCAGCTCATCTCCTGTCTTCCGGGACCCGCGCAAGGGAGCCGTGCCTTCAACCTGGGCGACCCGTCGGTCGAGCTCACCATGCTCGATCTCGCCCGCCGCTGCGCGGCCACCGCCGGGCTACCCGCGAGCGCCGTGAGCTGTGACCCAGCCGCGCGCACCGGCGGGCTTCGGCGCTGCGTGCCCGATGTGAACGCCGTTGTCCGTCGAGCGCGGCCGCCGCTGCCGGCGATGCTGCCACTCGACGCGGGCCTGACCGTCCTGCGCGAGTGGGTCAACTGGAGTCTCCGTGATGATCGAGCTTGAGCCGCAGCCGGTCTGCCGCCTCTCCCGCGAGCCGCTGGACGGGGCCACCGTGCTCGCCGAGGTCGAGTCCTGCCCGCTGCCCGGTGTCTACCCGCCCACGACCGAGGGATCACTGCCGCTGCGGTCGCCGCTGCGCGTGGTGCAGGCGAGCGGGAGCGGCTTCGTCCAGCTCGCGCATCGCCTGGACGGATCCGTGTACGAGCAGTACGGGTTCGCCGGCGCGACCGGGGGCGCCTACCGCCACCACCTCGAGTGGTTCGCCGACGAACTGGCTGCCGTCCGGCCGTCGGACGCGCCACTGCTGGAAGTGGGCTGCGGAGACGGCCTTCTGCTCGAGCTGCTGGAGCAGCGGGGATTGCGGGATCGGCTCGGGATCGACCCTGGCCGCGCTGCGGCCCGCTCGGGGCGCCGCGACGTGGTGAGCGGCTTCTTCCCGGCCGATCTGCCGCCCGCGGCCCAGGAGCGGCGGTTCGGGACGATCGTGATCCGCCACGTGCTCGAGCACGTCGAGGCGCCCGTCGGCTTCATACGAGCTCTCGCGGGGCACCTCGCCGCGGATGGCGAGCTTTGGATCGAGGTGCCGGATCTCGACTCGACCCTCGCGGCAGGGCTGTGGACCAACCTCTATCAGCTCCACTGCAACTACTTCACTGATGCGACGCTCGACACGGTCGCAGCCGAGGCCGGCCTCGCGTGCGTCGGGGGTTTGATCGTGGATGTATTCGGCGGCTCCCTGCTGAGGCGCTATCGCGCCGGTGATGCGAGCGCTCCGCCGCCGCCGCCGCCGCCCCTGGACGGCGTCCGCGAACGCTTCTCCGCCTTCGCCGGGCGACTGGACGCCATGGCCGACGCTCTGCCCGACGGCGCCGCCGGCTATGGAGCGGGGGAGCGCACCGCCGTGGCGCTCGGACTGGCGCCGCGGCTCGAGCAGCGCCTGGGCGCCCTCTATGACGGCAACAGCCTCCTGCACGGCAGGCGCCTGGCCGGCACCGCGCTCGAGATCCGGCCGCCGGAAGAGCTACTGCAGTCGCCGCCACCGGCGCTGGTTCTGTTCGCGCTCTCGCACCGGACCGAGATACTCAGCGGATGGGGAGCGAGTCTGCCCGGCGCGACGACGGTCGCGATCGCAGACGGCGCCTGCCCGATCGGCCGACTCGACGAGCTTGCGTGATGATGCAGGCCATGACCAACAGCTTCTGGAAGGACCGGCCGGTGCTGGTCACCGGCGGCACAGGCCTGCTCGGCTCATGGCTGGTCGCCGCGCTGGTGGAGTGCGGTGCGCAGACCGTGATGCTGGTCCGTGACCGCGTGCCCGACGCCCTGGTGTTCACCAGCGGCACCGCGCAGCGCTGCACGATCGTGCCGGGCGACGTCACCGACGGCCACGCGCTCGAGCGGACGCTGGCGGAATACGAGATCGACGCCGTCTTCCACCTCGCGGCCCGCACGATCGTCGGCCAGGCGTACGTCGACCCGATCGGTACCTTCCGCTCCAACGTGCAGGGCACCTGGGAGGTGCTCGACGCCTGCCGCCGCAACGGGCTCGTGCGCCGCATCGTGGTGGCCTCCTCCGACAAGGCCTACGGCAGCCAGCTCAAGCTGCCCTACGAGGAGGACCAGCCGCTGATCGGCCGCCATCCCTACGACGTCTCAAAGAGCTGTACCGACCTGATCGCGCAATCGTACGGCTCGGCCTATGGGCTGCCTGTCGCCGTAACGCGCTGCGGCAACCTGTTCGGCGGCGGCGACCTCAACTTCAACAGGCTGATACCTGGCACGATCCGCTGGGCGCTGAACGGCGAGCGGCCCATCCTTCGCAGCGACGGCACGCCGTTGCGCGACTGGCTGTACGTCGAGGACGCCGTCGACGCCTACCTGACCGCCGCGGAGCGCGCCCACGAGCACGGTGTGGCCGGCGAGGCATTCAACTTCTCCACCGAGAGCCCCATGAACGCGCTGGAGGTCACCCGCCGGGTGTTGGGCGCGTGTGGCCGCTCGGATCTCGAGCCGGACATCCGTGCGGACGCCGTACACGAGATCCAGGACCAATTCCTCGCGTCGACGAAGGCGCGCAAGGTGCTGGGCTGGGGGCCGAAATTCGGCTTCGACGAGGGGATCGAGCGGACCGTGGAGTGGTACCGCGAGCACCTCCAGACTGCGGACCGCGGACTGCGGACTGCGGACTAAGGCAGTGCGGCTGCCGGGTTGACCGTCTGCCACCTCTCCGGGTCCGGAGGCTCGGCGAACGGGTCCGGGAGCGCGTAGGGGTAGACGGGAACGCCGACTCCCTCGGCGAGCTCGATGAACGGCGAACCCCAGCGCGCCAGCGCGAGGCGGCCGTGCGTGATCAGCATCAGCGGGTCGGTGACCGGCGTCAGCGCGACGTCGAGCTCGGTCTGGCCGAACACCGCGTCGAGCAGCTCGATCGTCTCCTCGACCTTGTCCGGATGCACGGCAACCACGAGCTGGCGCAGCAGCGTGCCGAGCTCGTCCACCGCCGAGCCGAGCGCCCAGGCGTCCTCGGCGCTCTCAGGCCCGGTGGCCACCGCCTCGAACGGCAGTGACGGCGGCACCAGGCCGGACGCGGCGACGAGCTGACAGTAGTTCTCGTAGGCGAGGGGTGCGTGCGGCACGCGGGCCAGCCGCCGTCCCATCGCCATGTAGCCGGCCCAGCCCTGCGCCACCCGCTGGATCCCGGCGCGGTGCAGGTTCAAAGCCACGTCGCGCAGCGCCTCGGCCACGAGCGGATCTCGCAGGGCGGCCCAAGCCGGCGGCATGTGGTCGTCGAGAAAGACGTGGTCGAGCGTGGCGGGGAGGTCGCGTCCCTGGAGGTGTCCGAGCGTGACGGTGCCGCTCTCGCCGTGCACGCGGTTGGCGACGAGCGGCTCCTGGAACGTGACCACCCGCCAACGCAGCGACAGCCTCATCCAGGTCAGCCAGTCGCTGGCAAACAGCGAGCGGACGTCGAACCCGCCGATGGCATGGAGCGCGTCCGTGCGGGCCACGACGGACTGGCAGGACACGCAGTTGACCGGAACGATCCGGCGGAAGAACTCGGGAGGCTCGGTCAGCGTCGCGGTCTGGCGGTGATCGAAGGCCAGCCCGTCTGCGACACCGGCGCCGTCGATTCGCTCGGCGCTCGAGTGGGCGAAGCCCGCCCCGGTCTCGCTCAGCGCCTCGGTCTTGCGCGCGAGGTTGCCGGGATGCATGAGGTCGTCACCGGCGAAGGCGACGAAGTGGTCCGCCTCTGCGTCGGAGAGCGCCCGGTTGAGGCTGCCGTAGTAGCCGATGTCGCGCTCGTTCAGGCTCACCCGCACACGCGGATCGGCCGTGTAGCGACGGGCGATCGCCACGGAGTCGTCTTCGGATCGGTTGTCCACAACGTGCACGGCCAGCTCGACGTCTTGCTGTGCGAGAACGCTCTCGATCGCCTCCGGCAGGTAGGTGGCAGCGTTGCGGACGGGGATCGCGACGAGGACGCTCGGGCTCGGCACGCGCCCCATCGTAGAGAGACGCCTCAACGACCCCGCCGTCCGGCCGATAACCGGGGCTGATGGCTCGACGCGCACAACGCGTGCTGCTCGCCTACCGATCGGACGTGGACCGCGTCGGGGGCGCCGGGATGATGATGGACGACCTCGCCGAGGCGCTGCGGGGGCACGGGCTCGAGGTCGACATCTCGCTCGAGGCGCGTCCCGACGTGCGCGGCTACGACGTCGTGCACGCCATGAACATCTGGTCGCCGGACACCGCGCTCGAGCAGCTCCGCTACCTGCGAGCGCAAGACGTGCCGCTCGCGTGGACGCCGATCTACTCGCACTGGGCCGAGGTGGCCTGGGCGCGCCCGGCCGTGCTCGGCATCTACTCGCTGCCGGACGGCGCGGAGCGGCGCGGCTACCTCCAGGCGTTCGCCGCCGGCACGCTCGAGCTGCCGAACGGCTTCAGCCGCTGGCGCTTCAACGAGATCGTGGGGAACTTCCACGAGCTGCTGCGCCAGATGCTCGGCTGCGTGGACCACCTGCTGGCCTTCAGCCACCACGAGATGCAGATGCTGGCGCAGGTCACGCGCGTGGCCGAGCTGTCCTACACGGTCGTGCCTCACGGAGTCGTGGCCGACCTGGTGCGCGACGCCACGCCGGACGCCTTCCGGGCGCAGCTCGGCTTCCAGGACGACTTCGTGCTGTCGGTGGGCACGCTCAACGGCCACAAGAACCAGCTTCTCCTGGTGGAGGCGCTGAAGGGCACGGGTCTCCGGCTCGTCCTGATCGGCAGCGCCCGCGAGCCCGACTACCACCAGCTCGTGCTGCGCGAGGGCGGCGAGACGCTCGTGCACCTCGACCACGTGCCGCGCGAGCTCGTGGCCTCCGCCTACAAGGCCGCCTCCGTGCACGCCCAGACGAGCTTCGCCGAGGGCTGCGCGCAGGTGAACCTGGAGGCGGCGCTGGCCGGCTGCCCGCTCGTGGTCTCCAACCGCTCGTCGGAGTTCGAGTACTACGGCGAGCTGCCCTACTACTGCGACCCGAGCGATCCCGACTCGATCCGCCGTGCCGTGCTGGCAGCCTGGGACGGGCGCCGGCGCGAGCCCGAGCGCTGGCGCGCCTGCGCCGAGCGGATCGCGCCCCACAGCTGGGAGCGCGCCGCCGAGGCGGTTGTGACCGGCTATGAGCGGGCGATCGAGCGCCACGGCCGCGCGCTGGCGCGGCGCGCGCGCGAGGAGGTGGGCGTGGGCGACGCCCGCGCCACCACCGTGCTCAGCCTGCTCGACGAGCTCGAGCGCGAGCCGGGGCTGCTGGCCGAGTACGTGGGCGGTGTGGACGAGGACGCCCCGGTGACGCTGCTCGTCTGCGCGCTCGACACGGACGGCCCGGAGCTCGCCGAGCGCGCGGGCGCCCTGATAGCCGCCGCCGAGCTGCCGGAACGCTGCGCGGACATGATCGCCTTCCCCCTCCCGAGCGCGGCCGTGGGCGCGCTCGCGCTCGCGGTCGACCACACCTACGGCGACGAGGCGGGGCGTCTGCTGCCCGCTCTCAGCACGTTCGAGCTCGGCTGAGCACCCCAGCGCTCGAACACGCGTCTACCCCCGCTTGAAGAACCGGCGCGCACGCCGATGACTCTGTCCGTGACCACTCAGCTCGAAACCCAAGCCGACTCCGAAGTCCTGCAGCTCGTCTGCTTCCGCATCGCGAAGAGCGAGTACGCCCTCCCCGTGAGCAACGTCGGGGAGATCCTGCGCATGGTCGCCATCGCGCCCGTGCCGGAGGCGCCGGCCTGGCTTCCCGGAGTGATCAACCTGCGCGGCAAGGTGATCCCCGTGATCGACCTGCGCACCCGCCTCGGCCTGCCCGCGGCGAAGGTAGGCGTCAACACGCCGATCGTGGTCGCCGAGACCGAGGGCCAGATGGTCGGCCTCGTGGCCGATGCAGTGACCGAGCTCCTCACCGTGCCGTTCGACTCGGTCGAGCCGCCGGATGAGCTCGCCGGTCATGGCAACGCCGTCGAGTCCGTGGCCCGCGCGGGCGACCGCCTGATCCTCATCTTCGACCTGGAGCGCGTCTGCGGCGGGTCGGCCAAGCTGGTCGAGGCGCGATGAGAAGCGGGGCTGGTTCGCTCAGCCCACAAGATCAAGGCAGGTTCCGGGAGCTGGTCCGCATGCGGGCCGGCATCGAGATCCCCGATGCGCGCCTTGGCGACCTCGAGAAGGGCGTGCAGGCCGCCATCCAGGCCACCGGCGCGGGCAGCCCGGGGGACCTCTACGAGCTGCTCGCTGAGAAGGGGCCCCGCGGGACGCTGGCCTTCGAGGCCATGATCCCCGCGGTCACGATCAACGAGACACACTTCTTTCGCAACCGGCCCCAGATGCAGGCGCTCGAGAGCGAGATCCTGCCCCAGCTGATCAAGGCCCGCGCCGACAGCCGCCGCCTGCGCATCTGGAGCGCCGCCTGCTCGTCTGGCGAGGAGCCCTACTCGGTGGCGATGCTGCTCCATCGCCTGCTGCGCGGCCAGTCGGGCTGGGACGTGCTGATCCACGGCACCGACATCGACCAGCAGGCGCTCGCCAAGGCGGCCGACGGGGTCTACGGCAACTGGTCCTTCCGCGAGGTCCCGCCGGACGTGAAGCAGGAGTACTTCACGCAGACGGAAGAGCACCGCTACCTGCTCTCCCCGGAGATCAAGCGGATGGTCAAGTTCACGCGCCTCAACCTGGTCGACGACCTCTATCCCACGGCGGAGAGCCAGACCGACCGGATGGACCTCGTGATCTGCCGCAACGTGCTGATCTACTTCCGCGAGGAGGCGATCCGCCGAATCGTCGGCCGCTTCCACGACAGCCTCGTGGACAACGGCTGGCTGGTGGTCGGACACGCCGAGCCCTCCCAGGAGATCTTCCACCAGTTCCACGTCAAGAACTTCCCTGGCACGATCACCTACCGCAAGGGGGACAAGGCCGCGTCAGCGCCGGCGACGGAGACCAGGCGTGCGACGCCGGTTCGCGCCGCCGACGCGCCGCCCGCAGCCGAGCGGCGCCCCGTGCCCGAGCGCAGGGAAGCACCCGCGCCGCGCACCCGCGAGGACGTCCCGCGCAAGCTGCGCCCGGCCGTCCGCGAGCGCGGAGCGGGGAGCGCCAAGCCGGCCCCCGCCGGCCTGCGCCGTCCGGCTCACGCCGCCTCCCGCAAGAGCGCATTCGCGGCGCAAGCGCCCACCGGGCAGGCCAGCGCGCCCGCGGACACCGAGATCGAGCGCCTGATCCAGTCCGGCCGCCTGGACGACGCCGCCAAGTACCTGGGCGAGGCGATCAAGGCGGCGCCGAAGGATCCGCGCCCGCGCTATGAGCTGGCCAAGCTGCACGCCAACCGCCTGCGCTGGGACGAAGCGGAGAAATGCATCGACGCCGCGATCAAGGTCGGCCAGCTCGCGCCCGAGGCGTACTACCTGCGCGGCCTGATCCTTCAGGAGCTGGGCCGCCCCGAGGAGGCGGTCGAGTCGCTGCGCAACTCGGCCTTCCTCGACCACAGCTTCGTGCTGGCGCACTTCGCCTCCGTGGGCCTGCTGGCCCGCCTCGGCCAGACCGCCCGCGCACAGAAGGCGCTCGAGACGACGATCGAGCTCCTCGAGCAGCGCTCGCCCGACGAGGTCGTGCCTCACGGCGACGGCATCACCGTGAGCCGGCTGCTCGACCTCGCCACGCTTCAGCGCCAGCTGGTGGCCTGAGCGCCGCGCCGCCCTGGCGCGTTCAAGTCTCAGGGTTTTCTACCGACTACTCCGGGCGTGAAAACGCTCGGGAAGGTAAGCATTCGCGCCAAGCTGATCGCCCTGTTCCTGGTCGTCGGGCTGGTGCCCTGCGCCGTGATAGCGAAGAGCGGTCAGAGCGGCGCCTCGCACGCGCTCACGGGCGCCGCTGAGAACGCGCAGAAGGAGCTCGCGGCGGGCGCGTCGGACAAGCTCGACCGCAACCTCTTCGAGCGCTACGGCGACGTGCAGGCATTCGCCAAGAGCGACCCGGCCAAGTCGATGGACCCCGCACGGCTCACCCGCTTCATGAACACGATGATGGGCACCTACACGCCCATCTACAAGCTGATGGTCGTGGCCGACATGCGCGGCCGGATCGTGGCGGCCAACAGCGTCGACCTCGGCGGCAGGCCGCTGAGCACGCGCTCGCTCATCGGCCAGGACGTGCGCGGTGAGAGCTGGTTCGAAACGGCTTCCGCCGGCCGCCTGAGGGACGGCGAGAGCCTCGTGCAGGACCTGCACCGCGACGACCTGATGTCGAAGGTCTACGGCGACGGCGACTCCGCGGACGCCATGAGCTTCACCTACCCGATCAAGGACGACGCGGGCCACATCGTCGGCGTCTGGTCGAACCGCTTCAACTGGGACGTGGCCACGAGCATCCTGAACGCGGTGCTGAAGCGCGCACACGACCAGGGCGCGAAGAGCACCAACGCGATCCTGCTGAGCTCGAAGGGCGTCGTCCTGGCCGACGGCAACCCCGACGACACGCTGACCACCCGCCTCGCCTCGAACCCGGTCGCGGCCGCTGCGCTGCGCCACGGCGCGAGCGGCGGGACCGAGGCGGGAGCGCTGGTGGGCGCGCACAAGGCGCAGGTGCTGGGCTACTTCCACTCGACCGGCTACTCGATCTACCCGGGGATCGGCTGGGGCATCGTCTCCAGCCAGAGCCGGTCGGAGGCGCTGGGGCCGGCGACGAACCTCTCCCACAAGGCGCTGCTGATCACGCTGATCGCGGCGCTCCTGATCGGCGGCGTGGCCTTCCTCGTCTCGCGGATCGCGGCCAGGAAGCTGCGGCAGATCCGCGACTACTGCGACTTCACCGGCAGGGTCTCGGACGGCGACCTGAGCGCCCGCCTCGAGGTAGGCGGCGAGGACGAGTTCGCCCAGCTCGGCGCCCACCTGAACGACATGGTGGAGAGCCTGGCCTCGCTGTCCGGCGAGGTGCTCGCCAATGCCCAGGCCGTGAGCACGTCCGCCACCCAGATCCTGTCAACCGTGAGCCAGCAGACGGCCGGCGCGAGCCAGCAGTCCGCGGCGATCAACCAGACCACCACCGCCACCGAGGAGATCCGCGCCACCGCCCAGCAGGCGGCGGAGAAGGCGAACGAGGTCGCCGAGCAGGCGCAGGACGCGCTGCGGGCATCCGACGAGGGCGCCGAGGCGGTCGAGGCGATCATCGGCGGAATGGCGGACATCCGCGCCAAGGTCGAGGCGATCGCGGGCGACGTGGAGGCGCTGTCCGCCCAGACCGCCCAGATCGGGGCGATCACGCACGCGGTGAACGACCTGGCGGACCAGTCGAACCTACTGGCGTTGAACGCCACGATCGAGGCCGCGCGTGCCGGCGAGCACGGCAAGGGCTTCGCGGTGGTGGCCGACGAGGTGCGCAACCTCGCCGAGCAATCCAAGCAGGCCACGGCGCAGGTCCAGTCGATCCTCCAGGAGATCCAGCAGGCCACCCGCGCCGCCGTCGCGGCCGCCCACGAGGGGACCGAGGTGGTGGAGCACGGCACGCAGCTCGCGGAGCGCGCGGGCGACATCATCGCCCAGCTCGCCGAGGCCAACGGCGTGGCGGCGCAGTCCGCCCAGCAGATCGCCGCCTCGGTGGCGCAGCAGACCGCCGGAATGGACCAGATCGCCACCGGGATGCGTGAGGCGAGCCAGGCCACGAGCGAGTTCGTGGAGGGCGTCCAGCACTCCCAGGAGGCCGCCGAGGGCCTGAACCAGGTCGCCGGCGAGCTCCAGGCGCTGGCTGCCAAGTACCGCGTCTAGGCCGGTTTCGAAGTCCGCCTCAAGAGCCACAAGCCGCCGCCGATTACGGCGTGCAGAGCGGCGGGAGCCGCCGTTACTTCAGGAGGAAACCGGATGCCGGACACGACAGAAGAGCTGACGCCTGCCGAGCCGCCCCTGGCGGCTGTTCAGCCGGCTGAGGAGATCGACGACATCACGCCCGTGCTCGAGGAGCGCGCCCGTGCCCTCGCCCGCTCGACCGACGAGGACGAGTCCAGCGGCGAGACGATCGGCATGGTCGTTCTCGCGGTTGGGGAAGAGCGCTATGGCGTCGAGGTGCAGGACGTGCAGGAGATCGAGCCCCTCGAGAAGCTCACGCCGATCCCCGGCACACCCGGATTCTGGAGTGGCGTGGTGAATCTGCGCGGCAGCATGTACCCGGTGCTCGACATCGAGCGCTACCTGGGTCTGCCGTCCGCGGAGCAGGTGGAGAGCCCGAAGGTGGCACTCGTGTCACGCAACGGGCTGAGCGTCGGCCTCCTGGTCGACGAGGTGCCGGAGATCCGCCAGGTGCGCGTCTCCGAGATCGGTCCGCCGGTGGCGGACGGATCGAGCAAGGCAGAGGTCGTCCGTGGCGTGACCCCCGACATGCTCTCGGTGCTGGACCTGGAGGCGCTGCTCTCCGATCCGGCCCTCGTGATCGAGGACGACGCGTCCTAAAGACGCATACCCAGCTGGCGACTACCGCTTTCGAGCAACCCCTCAGGAGAGACCGACCAATGTCAATGTCCAACGACGAGCTTCAGCAGCTTCTGCTCGCCACGTTCGCGGATCAGGCGAAGGAGCAGCTTCAGACCATCAATCAGCGTCTGCTGGCGCTCGAGAAGGCCGGCGACGACGAGAGGGGACCGCTGCTCGAGGAGATCTTCCGCGAGGCCCACAGCCTCAAGGGCGCCTCACGGGCCGTGAGCCTCGACCGCGTCGAGGCTGTGGCCCACAAGCTGGAGAGCCTGTTCAGCGTCATCCAGAACGGCTCGATCGAGCCTGACGCGAGCATCTTCGACGTCGCCTACCAGGCGCTCGACGCGATCACGCTGCTTGTCGAGGAGGGACTGACCGGGGCCGAGGTCGAGGTGGACATGGAGGGCGTGTGCGCCGCGCTCGTCACGGCAGCGGAGACCAAGAAGGCTGCGGCTGAGAGCGCAGTGGCGCCGAGCGCAGAGGCGCAGGCCGAGGAGCCCGCTCCGGTCGTCGAGGAGGCGAAGGCCGAGGAGCCCGCACCGGTCGTCGAGGAGCCCGCGCCGGTCGTCGAGGAGAAGCCGAAGCCGGCTCCCAAGAAGGCCAAGGCGGCGCCCAAGAAGCCGAAGGCCGACCAGGGCCCGGTGGACGAGACCGTCCGTGTGAACACGAGCAAGCTGGACGCGCTGATGGCGCAGGTCGGCGAGCTGCTCGCCGCCCGCATCGGCGCCGAGCACCGCATGGCCGAGGTCCGCGTGCTGTTCGAGGCGCTGCTCGAGATCGAAGAGGCATGGCGCAAGACGCGCCCCGCCCGCACGCTCGAGGCCGCCCTCGACGGCGACGAGTCCGCGCTCATGGAGGCCCAGGCGCTGGTCGCGTTCCTCGAGGAGAGCGACGAGAAGCTGCGCGAGGTCCGTGGCGGCCTCGGCGACCTGCGGCGCAAGTTCGAGGCCGACAGCCGCCGCATGGCCCAGGTCACGACCGACCTCCAGGACGACGTCCGCCGCACGCGCATGCTGCCGGTCTCGACCGTCTTCGACAGCTTCCCGCGCATGGTCCGCGACCTCACGCGCGAGCTGAACAAGGAAGTGACGCTCGACATCCAGGGCGGCGAGACCGAGGTGGACAAGCAGGTGCTCGAGCAGCTGCGCTCGCCCCTCACGCACATGGTCCGCAACTGCATCGACCACGGCATGGAGGACGCCGAGACGCGCGCCTCCAGCGGCAAGTCCCGTGAGGGCCGTGTGGTCCTGCGTGCCGCCCAGCGCGCCGCCGACCTCGTGATCGAGGTCATCGACGACGGCGCCGGGATCGACGTCGAGAAGGTCAAGGCCAAGGCGATCGAGAAGGGGAGCCTCACGGCGGAGGCCGCCGAGGGCATGAGCGAGCGCGAGGCGCTGTGGCTCATCTTCCGCTCCGGCTTCTCGACCAAGCAGGAGGTCACCGACCTCTCCGGCCGCGGCGTCGGCATGGACGTGGTGCGCGAGCACATCGAGCGCCTCCACGGCATGATCGACGTCGAGAGCACGCTCGGCGAGGGCTCGAAGTTCACTCTCAGCGTGCCGCTCAGCGTGGCCACCACGCGCTGCCTGCTCGTGCAGGCGGGCGGCCAGACCTTCGGCATCCCGATCACGAACGTCGAGCGCATCGTGCGCCTGACCGCCGAGGACATCGGGCACACCGAGGGCCGTGAGGCGATCCGCATCGACGACCGCCCGATGGCGCTCCTGCGCCTGGGCGACGTGCTCGGCCTGCCGCGCGTGGCCGGCGACAACGCTGGCAGCGGCCAGCCGTCGATCATCCTCGGCTCGGCCGACCGCCGCGCCGCGTTCCTCGTGGACGGCCTGCTCGGCGCCCAGGAGATCGCCACCAAGACCCTGCCCAAGCCACTGATCCGCGTCCGCCACATCGCGGCCGCGACGATCGTCGGCACCGGCGAGGTCGTGCCGATTCTGAACGTGCTCGACCTGCTGCGCGCCACCGCCAAGGGCGGCGTGCCCGCGGTCGCACCGCGTCGCACCGACACGGCCCAGGAGGCTCCCGCCGACAAGCCCAAGAAGGGCGTCCCGGCGAGCGCCGCCAAGGCCGAGGAGGCGAAGGGCAAGCAGAGCATCCTCGTGGTCGACGACTCGGTGACGATTCGGACCTTCGAGAAGGCGCTGCTCGAGGCCGCCGGCTACGAGGTGCAGGCCGCCTCCGACGGCGTCGAGGCCTGGAACATGCTCCAGAGCAAGCCCTGCGACCTGATCCTCTCCGATATCGAGATGCCGAACATGACCGGCTTCGAGCTGACGGAGAAGGTCCGCGGCCACCACAAGCTGAAGACGATGCCGCTCGTGCTCGTCACCACGCTGAGCTCCGACGAGGACCGCAAGCGTGGCATCGACGCCGGAGCGGACGCCTACGTAATCAAGGGCTCCGCCGAGCAGGACCACCTGCTCGACACGGTGCGGCGCCTGATCTGATCCATTAAGGGAGTCTCGTGAAACGCATCAAGCTGGACATCAAGGCCAAGTTCGCAATCGTCATCGGCGCGGTGCTGGTGGCGATCGGCCTGATCGCGTGGAGCGGGATCCATACGGTCAACGGTGTGGACAACCACGCCAAGACGCTCTTCGGCCGCGACTTCGACGGCATGAAGACGATCAACGCGCTGAACGTCCAGCTCGGGCACGTCCAGGACGAGGCGGTGCAGGCCACGGTCACGGGCAATCCCGACGAGGCCTCCGAGCTCCAGGACCGCAGCAAGCAGATCGAGGCGCTGCTCGCTCACCTGAAGGCGCTGCCGAACCGGACCCCCAAGGAGCAGAAGCTGAATGCGCTCGAGTCCACGCTCTGGCCGAAGTTCATGGCCGACTGGGACGCGGGCAAGTTCGCCGCGAAGACCGCCGCCGCGAAGTCCGATATGGCGGGCACCCTCGATGAGCGCCTGAGCCCGATGAAGGACAGCATGGAGGTGCTCGCCAGCGAGGGGAACTTGAGCGCGGCCAAGGGCTTCCACCAGACCGAGCAGACCGCTTCCAGTGGGCGCACCATGACCCTGATCGTGATGGGCTTTGCGGCCCTGATCGGCCTGGCGGGCGTGTTCTGGCTCGTGCGCGAGATCGTCCCGCGCGTCCGCCGCTACTCGGACTTCACCACCGAGGTGGCGGGCGGGGACCTCGGCTCGCGCGTCGAGGTGAGCGGTAGCGACGAGCTCGCCCAGCTCGGTGACAACCTCAATACGATGGTCGAGAACCTCTCGTCTATGTCCTCGCAGGTGCGCAGCGGCGCCGAGGCGATCACCTCGAGCGCCGGCGAGATCCTCGCCACCGTGAGCCAGCAGACCGCCGGCGCAGCCAACCAGTCGGCGGCCATCAGTCAGACCACCACCGCCACGGAGGAGATCCGGGCCACTTCCGAGCAGGCCGCCCGCAAGGCCGAGGAGGTCGCCGAGCGCGCCCAGGAGTCAGTTCGCCAGGGCGACGAGGGAGCGCACGCCGTGGAGGCGATCGTCGATGGGATGTCGGAGATCCGCGAGCGCGTGGAGGGCATAGCCAACGACGTGCAGGCGCTCTCCGAGCGCACCGCCCAGATCGGCGAGATCACGTCGGCTGTGAACGACCTGGCCGATCAGTCCAACCTGCTGGCGCTGAACGCCACGATCGAGGCCGCGCGCGCCGGCGAGCAGGGCAAGGGCTTTGCGGTCGTCGCCGACGAGGTGCGCAACCTTGCCGAGCAGTCGAAGCAGGCCACCGCCCAGGTGCAGACGATCCTCGAGGAGATCGAGCACGCCACCAGCGCCGCTGTGAGGGCGGCAGAGGACGGCACCAGCGTGGTGGAGGCCGGCGCCCAGTTGGCCGCCCAGGCCGGCGAGATCATCGCCGAGCTGACGCAGTCGATCCGCGAGTCGGCCCAGGCCGCCCAGCAGATCGTCGCCAGCGCGCAGGAGCAGAACGCGGGCATGGACCAGATCGCCACCGGCATGCAGGACGCCACGCGCGCCGCCGCGGAGTTCGCGGCCAGCGCCGAAGAGTCGCAGCGCACCGCAGAGGGCCTCAACAGCGTGGCGGCCGAGCTTCAGCAGCTCGCCGCCGCCTACAAGGTCTGAGCGGGATGCCCGGCGCCCTCCGCGTCCTGGTGACCGAGGACTCGGTCGTAGCCAGGGCTCTCCTCACCTCGATCATCAACCGCGATCCCGGCCTCGAGGTGGTCGGCGAGGCGCGCGACGGCGAGCAGGGCGTGGAGATGGCGGCGGCGCTCAAGCCGGACGTGATCACGATGGACGTCCACATGCCCAAGGTGGACGGCCTCGAGGCCACGCGCCGGATCATGAGCGAGACGCCCACGCCGATCGTTGTGATCAGCGCCATCGACCCCAAGGACGTGCGCCTCTCGTTCGAGGCGCTCGACTCGGGAGCGCTCGCGGTGCTGGCCAAGCCCGCGGGCCCGACCGCGCCGGACTTCGCCCAGCGCGCCGCCGAGATCGTGGGCACCCTCAAGACCATGGCCGGGGTGCGTGTCGTCAGGCGCCGTCCGAAGCTGCGCCCAGGAGCCGCCACGGGCGCGACACCGCTGCGGCCCTCCGCCGGCGCCCCGGCGGCCCCGGCAGCCACCCCGCCGGTTGCTGCGGTCGTGTCCGCACGCCCGGCGGTGCGCCGCAAGATCGACATCGTGGCGATCGGCTCCTCGACCGGCGGGCCCGACGCCCTCGGCAAGATCATCGGCGCGCTGCCCGGCGACGCTCCGGTCCCGATCGTGATCGTCCAGCACATCACCGTCGGCTTCCACCAGGGCCTCGTCGACTGGCTGAACAACGTCACCCCGCTGCGTGTGCGCCTGGGCGCGGACGGCGAGTCGCTGGCACCCGGCGACGTCGTGATCGCCCCCGGCGAGCACCAGATGGCCGTCGCGGCCGGCCGCCGCCTGAAGCTGACGAGCGAAGGGCCCGTTGGCGGGCACCGGCCGTCGGCCACCCACCTCTTCCACTCGGTCGCGCGCGTCTACGGAGGCAGCGCGCTGGGCGTGATCCTCACCGGCATGGGCGACGACGGGGCCGACGGCCTCGTTGCGCTGCGCAACGCCGGCAGCTGGGTCATCGGTCAGGACGAGGCCACCTGTGTGGTCTATGGCATGCCGCGCGAGGCGGCCCTCAGGGGCGCCGTGAGCGAGGTTCTGCCGCTCCCGGAGATCCCCGGCGGCATCGTCGCCGCCTGGCGGCACGGCCGCCTGGCCACCGCCGTCTAGCGGCATCTAATACAAGCGTCCACGGCGCTCAATCGCGCAGCGGACGGGCCGATTACTCCGGCTGCAGCAAGGGTGACAGGAAGTTGCCCTGGGACTACCAACCAACGTCATCAAGGAGATGAACGATGTCCCTTCGTATTCAGACCAACATTGCGGCGTATGACGCTGAGCGGAACCTGACCGCTACCAGCAACCGCATGCAGATGTCGATGGCCCGTCTGTCTTCGGGCTACCGGATCAACACGGCCGCCGATGACGCCGCGGGCCTCGCGATCAGCGAGAAGCTGCGTGCTCAGATCGGTGGTTTGCAGCAGGCCAACCGCAACGCTCAGGACGGCATTTCGCTGGTCCAGACGGCGGAGGGTCAGCTGAACGAGGTGCACTCGATGCTCCAGCGTGTTCGTGAGCTGGCCGTGCAGTTCAAGAACGGCACGCTCTCGACTCAGGACCGCACCGCGATCCAGTCCGAGGTCAACCAGCTCGGTTCTGAGATCCAGCGCATCGGCGACGCCGCTGCGTTCAACGGCATCAGCCTGCTGGCCACCGCGGGAACGATCACGTTCCAGGTGGGCGCCAACGATGGCGACGCGATCTCGGTCGCGACCGTCAGCCTCGGCACCGCCGTCGCTTCGGGCGTGTTCAGCCTGAGCACGACCGGCACGACCGACATCTCGGAGATCGATGACGCGATCAACAACGTGTCGGCCCAGCGGGCGACGTTCGGCGCGGTGCAGAACCGCCTCGAGCACACGATCAACAACCTCTCGGTGTATCAGGAGAACCTGACCGCGTCCGAGAGCCAGATCCGCGACGTCGACATGGCTGCGGAAATGGTCAAGTTCACGAAGGACCAGATCCTGCAGCAGGCCGGCACCAGCATGCTGAGCCAGGCCAACCAGCTGCCGAACTCTGTTCTTTCCCTGCTCCGGTAAGCGGAGCCACATAACTGCTCCGTTTACGGGGCACACATAGCCATCGAGGTATGAGCCACCTCGAGGGACGGATCAGGAGAGGGCCGCCGCAAGGCGGCCCTCTCTCTTCTCGTACATGCGTCGAGCAACCGTTCAAAAGCTCAAACCAGCGCCGATTACCCAGGCCACAAGGGCGACATGGAGTTGCCCTGGGACTACCCACTACGTCATCAAGGAGAGATGAACGATGTCCCTTCGTATTCAGACCAACATTGCGGCGTATGACGCTGAGCGGAACCTGTCCGCTACCAGCAACCGCATGCAGGTGTCGATGGCCCGTCTGTCTTCGGGCTACCGCATCAACACCGCCGCCGACGACGCGGCCGGCCTCGCCATCAGCGAGAAGCTGCGGTCCCAGATCGGCGGCCTCGCCCAGGCGGGTCGCAACGTGCAGGACGCATTCGCCCTGACACAGACCGCCGAGGGTCAGCTGAACGAGGTGCACTCGATGCTCCAGCGTGTTCGTGAGCTGGCCGTGCAGTTCAAGAACGGCACGCTCTCGACTCAGGACCGCACCGCGATCCAGTCCGAGGTCAACCAGCTCGGCTCGGAGATCCAGCGCCTCGGCAACGCCGCGGCGTTCAACGGCATCAGCCTCCTGGCGACCTCCGCCTCGATCTCGTTCCAGGTCGGCCCGAACGACAACGACGTGATCGGCGTGGCCACGATCAGCCTCGCGGTGTCGGTGCCCACCGGCGTGTTCTCATTGACCACGACGGGAACCACCGACATCTCGGAGATCGATGACGCGATCAACAACGTGTCGGCCCAGCGGGCCGTGTTCGGCGCGGTGCAGAACCGGCTCGAGCACACGATCAACAACCTCTCGGTGTATCAGGAGAACCTGACCGCGTCCGAGAGCCAGATCCGCGACGTCGACATGGCCTCGGAGATGGTCAAGTTCACGAAGGACCAGATCCTGCAGCAGGCCGGCACGAGCATGCTCTCGCAGGCCAACCAGCTGCCCAACAGCGTCTTGTCGCTCTTGCGCTAGCCGCGTTCACAGCTCACTTGATCGGAAAGGGGCGGCCACTGGCCGCCCCTTTCGTTTTCGATCACGGATCGCGTCCGCTTCCAACGCCGGAAGCTCAAGATTCACGCCCGGACACCGAGTACTTCCTTGTGAGTCTCGACTCCGTTCTGGCTCGTGTTGCGGAGATCAACACGGCGTTCTCTCCTCCGGTCACGCCCACGCAGACGGCGTCGACTTCCTCTTCCACCTCCTTCGCATCCGCCCTTCAGGGGGCGATGGCGCCCACCGCCACGGCGGCCGGCGCCGGAGGCGACACGGTCGGCGCGCGCATGGTCGCCGCCGCCCAGGGCGAGATCGGCCAGGCCGAGCAGCCGCCCGGCTCGAACGACTCGGCTCGGATCGCCATGTACCGCACGGCCACGGCCGGCTCCGGCGTCGGGCCCTGGTGCGCCTACTTCGTCTCCTGGGCGGCTCGCCAGGCGGGAGCGCCGCTCGGCGACCAGGGGCAGGGCTTCGGGTCGGTCGACCAGCTCTGGAGCTGGGCGCAGCGCACCGGCCGCGCCTACACGCCCGGCTCGGGCCAGCAGCCGCAGCCGGGCGACCTCATCGTCTTCCACGAGCACGTCGGGATGGTCGAGTCGGTCCTGCCGAACGGGCAGATCCAGACCATCGAGGGCAACAGCAGCAACATGGTCGCGCGCCGCGTGCACGCGCCCGGAGACGCGATCGGCTTTGTACACGTGGGGTAGTCCCGACAGCGACGACGTCCCGGCGACTGGAGCGTTCGATAGCCTGTGGGGGGTGCAGGGACCCGAAGAACCAAGCGCATCCGGTGGGATCGCGCGCGCTCCTCTGTCGCCCGAAAGGCGGCCCCATGACGCCCGCCTCCCGCGCGGCAGGCGGTCGGACACGCTGTCGCAGCGCGAGCTGGCCGTGCTCGAGGAGATCGCCCGCGGCACGCCCACCGAAGAGGTCGCCCGCCGCCTCCACGTGAGCCCGCACACCGTGCGGACCCACATCAAGAACATCCTGCGCAAGCTGGACGCGCGCACCCGCGCTCACGCCGTGGCGATCGCCCTGTCAGAGCAGGCGATCGAGGGCGTCGGCCACCCCGATCGTTAGCGGGCGCGTCCCTCGAGGAGCCGCACCAGCTCGCTCACGCCGAGCCCGGCGTCCTGTCCGGCCAGGAAGCGCTCGGCCTCGCGCCTCCCGCCGATGTCGCGCAGCGCGCGCTCGCCCCGCTCGAACGTGAACTCGGCGAGAGCGGCCAGCCGCCGCGCCCGCATGCGCCTGGCGGACAGGTCGAGTGAGGCGCGGTGCTCGTCGAGCGCGGCCACCAGCTCCTCGATGCCGTGGGCCGGCGGCAGCGAGGAGACAGCCAGCACGGGGGTGTCGCGCCTGCCGAGGGAGCGCAGGGCCGCCGCCAGGTCGCGCTGGGCGCGGCGGGCCGGGTCGCCGAGGTCGGCCTTCGTCACCACCAGCACGTCCGGCACCTCCATGATCCCGGCCTTAAGGAATTGGAGCGTGTCGCCCGAGCCGGGCTGCACCACCACGGCGGTGGTGTCGCACACCTGCTCCACGTCGGTCTCCGACTGGCCCACGCCCACGGTCTCGA
Source organism: uncultured Thermoleophilaceae bacterium (assembly GCA_963848495.1). Classification (GTDB taxonomy): domain Bacteria; phylum Actinomycetota; class Thermoleophilia; order Solirubrobacterales; family Thermoleophilaceae; genus JAICJR01. The sequence continues at coordinate 863,589 of CAWKDV010000004.1, read as the reverse complement.
TCACCACCACGTCGAAGGCCGCGGCCAGCGCCTCTGTCGCCTCGCGGGTGGGGGGCGCCAGACCCCCCAGACGGCCGCCCGCGGCGGTCGAGCGGATCAGCACGCCGTCGTCCTTCGGGTCGTGCTCGATGCGCGCGCGGTCGCCGAGCAGCGAGCCCCCGGAGCGCTTCGACGACGGGTCCACGGCCAGCACCGCCACGGTGCGGCCGGCGGCGCGCCACGCGGCCAGGAGCGCCGACAGCAGCGACGACTTGCCGGCGCCGGGCGGCCCGGTCACCCCGACCACGTGCGCCTGCGGCTCGCCGCCGAGGGTGGCGGGGGAGACCTCCGCGAGCAGCTCGGCCGCCCGCTCGCGGCCGGCGGGGGAGCGGTCCTCGATCAGGTTGAGGGCCGCGGGCGCCGCCGAGCGGTCGCGCTCACGCAGCCTGCGCCCGAGCTCAGCGGGAGCGCTAATCAGGCCGCGGCGGCCACGCCATTGCGCTCCGCCACCAGGTCCACGATGTCCCCCATGATGCGGCTGATGTCGAAGTCCTTCGGCGTGTAGACCCGCTCGACGCCGAGGTCCCGCAGCCGCTGGGCGTCCGCCACGGGGATGATGCCGCCGACGATCACCGGCACGTCGGCGCCGGCGGCGCGCAGCTCGTCGAGCACGCTGGGGATGAGCTCCAGGTGCGAGCCCGACAGGATCGACAGGCCCACCACGTGAACGCCCTCCTGCACCGCGGCCTGGGCGATACGGCTGGGGGTGAGCCGGATGCCCTCGTAGACCACGTCCATGCCGGCGTCCCGCGCCCGCACCGCGATCTGCTCGGCGCCGTTCGAGTGGCCGTCGAGGCCGGGCTTCCCGACGAGGATCTTGAGCCGCCGGCCGAGCTGTTCCGACAGGCGTTCGACCTTGTCGCGCAGCTCGGCAAGCGAGTCGTCGTCGGGCGCCGCAGCGGCGTCCGCCACGCCCGTGGGCGCGCGGTACTCGCCGAACACGTCGCGCAGCGTGGCGGCCCATTCGCCTGTGGTGGCGCCCGCGGCCGCCGCCTTGAGCGTGGCGGGCATGATGTTCTGCGACTCGTCGCGTGCCGCCGCCGCAAGCTCTGTCAGCGCGGCGTCCACGGCCGCCTGGTCGCGGCCGGCGCGCCACTGCTCCAGCGCGTCGATCTGGCCCTGCTCCACGGCCGGGTCCACGTGCAGGATGCCGCCGTCCTCGCCCTCCTGGAGCGGCGAGGGCTCGCTGGAGGTGTAGACGTTCTGGCCCACGACCTTGTGCTCGCCGCGCTCGATCGCCCCCACGCGGGCGCGGTGCGACTCCACGAGCTGCGTCTTCATGTACGGCACGGCCTCCACGGCGCCGCCGTGCTCGGCCACGATCGCCATCTCGCGCCGGGCGCTCTCGACCAGCTCGTCCACCAGGGCGTCCATCACCTTCGAGCCCTCGAAGATGTCGGGGTACTCGAGCAGGTCGGTCTCGTAGGCGAGGATCTGCTGGATCCGCAGCGACCACTGCTGGTCCCAGGGGCGCGGCAGGCCGAGCGCCTCGTTCCAGGCCGGGAGCTGCAGCGCGCGGGCGCGGGCGTCGCGGCCGATCGTCACGCCGAGCGCCTCGAGCACGATGCGGATCACGTTGTTCTCCGGCTGCGCCTCCGTCAGGCCGAGCGAGTTCACCTGCACGCCGTAGCGGAAGCGCAGGTAGCGCTCGTCGTCCACGCCGTAGCGCTGGCGGCCGAGCTCCTCCCAGAGCCGGCCCATCGCGCGCAGCTTGGCGTGCTCCTCGATGAAGCGGATGCCGGCGTTGACGAAGAACGAGATGCGGCCGAACACGCGCGGGAAGGTGTCATCGGGGACGCGCTTCTTGGCCTCGTCCAGCACGGCGATCGCCGTGGACAGCGTGTAGGCGATCTCCTGGACCGGCGTGGCCCCGGCCTCCTGCAGGTGGTAGGAGCAGATGTTGATCGGGTTCCACTTCGGCACCTGGTCGACCGTGAAGGCGATCATGTCCGCGATCAGCCGCATCGACGGGCCGGGCGGGAAGGCGTAGGTCCCGCGCGAGAGGAACTCCTTGATGATGTCGTTCTGCGTCGTGCCCTGGAGCGAGTGGCGGTCCACGCCGTTCTCCTCGGCCACCGTGAGGTAGAGCGCGAGCAGCCACGCCGCGGTGGCGTTGATCGTCATCGACGTGTTCATCTCGTCCAGCGGGATGCCGTCGAGCAGCGCGTGCATGTCGCCCTTGTGGGCGATCGAGACGCCCACCTTGCCGACCTCGCCGCGCGACAGCTCGTGGTCCGGGTCGTAGCCGGTCTGCGTGGGCAGGTCGAACGCCACGGACAGGCCGGTCTGCCCCTTTTCGAGGTTCTTGCGGTAGAGCTCGTTCGACTCGCGGGCCGTGGAATGGCCCGCGTAGGTGCGCATCACCCAGGGTGGATCGGGCTCGTCGAGCCGCGGTTGACGGTCGCTCACCTGGGGAATTGTATGGTCCTGGTGGGCATGAGCCGGGTGATAGACGTCATGCACGTCGGGCGCGAGCACGTCATCTGCGCCTACGAGGTGGACGGTTTGATCGTCGATCCGGGCCCCTCGAGCGGCCTCGACGCGCTGCTGGCGGGGCTCGGCGGCCGGGAGCCGCGCGCACTGCTGCTGACCCACATCCATCTCGATCACGCGGGCGCTTCCGGGTCCCTCGTGCGCCGCTTCCCCGGTCTGCCCGTGTACGTGCACGAGCGCGGCGCGCCCCACCTGGCGGACCCGTCGAAGCTGCTCGCCAGCGCCGGCCAGCTCTATGGCGACGACATGGAGCGCCTCTGGGGCGACGTGGTGCCGGTGCCCTCGGAGAACCTGCACGTGCTCTCCGGCGGCGAGACGGTGGAGGGCTTCCGCGTGGAGTACACGCCCGGCCACGCGTCGCACCACGTGAGCTACCTCCACGAGGCCACGGGCGACGCCTACGTCGGCGACGTCGCCGGCGTGCGCATTCCGCCTACCGACTACGTGCTGCCGCCCACGCCGCCGCCCGACATCGACCTGGAGAAGTGGCGCGTCTCGCTGGACCTGGTCGAGGCGTGGGAGCCTTCGCGCCTGTGCCTCACGCACTTCGGTCAGTTCGAGGATGTGGGTGCCCATCTCGCGCGGATGCGCGATGGGCTGACGCGCTTCGGCGAGCTGGCTTCGCGCACGGACCAGGAGGGCTTCGTGGGTGAGATCCGGGCCTCCGTGGCGGCCGACGCCGGCCCCGCCGTGGCCGACGCGTTCTTTCAGGCGGCGCCGCCTGATCAGCTCTACCTGGGGCTCGCCCGCTACTGGTCGAAGAAGGCGGAGCGGGAGGCGGTGCGATGACGGTCGAGACGCCCGTCGAGATCCCGCGCACCCGGCGTCCCGAGGACGAGCTGGGCGGCAACTGGCGCGTGATCGTCCTCAACGACAACCACAACACCTTCGACGGCGTGGCCGCCGCCCTGGCCCGTGTCCTTCCGGGTGTATCCCTCGACCAGGGCTACGCGATGGCCGACAAGATCCACAACACCGGCCAGGCGATCGTCTGGGCCGGCCCGAAGGAGACGGCCGAGCACTACTGGGAGCAGCTCAACGAGGCCGGCCTGACGATGGCACCGCTCGAGCAGGGGTGAGGAGCCGCCGGAGCTCCTCGGTCGTTTCCGGGTCGCTCAGGTCCTCCCAGATGTAGCGCAGGATCCGGTCCCCTCGTCGTCTCGCTGCGCTGTCTCGCTTGCGGTCCTGTTGCCAGCTGTACCTCGTGTTATGGAAGGCGTAGCTGTCGAGCTCCACCGTCAGCTTGTGCTCGGGCCAGCGACAGTCGACGCGGTGGGAGTCCACTCGTTCGTTGGTCGTCGGGAGCGGCAGGTTGTTCTTGCGCAACAGCGCAATGAAGACGGACTCGAGTTTGCTCAGGCTCGTGGGCGTGTCGCCGTCGAGAATGGCTTTTAGCCGCTTCGCGCCCTTCGTCCGCGGCCGCCGCTCGAGCACGGCGTTCACCTGCTCCGGCTTGGTGTTGAACCGCACCGCGGCCTCGTGACAGGCACGCGCGAGCTGCTCGTCGCCCAGCCGCCCCGCGATGTCGACCAACGTGCGAGCGACGCTGGTCACCGGGATCCCGCGATGCCGAGCCACATCCAGCTCGTCGATGCCGGCCCGCGCCCAGTGCGTGGTGACACCGTCCACGATGCGATCCTTCGGAGCGGTCACCTCGGGCTCTGGCGGGGAGCCCTTGATCAGCAGGTACAGGTAGGCGCCCGCAAAGCCGCTGAGCAGGGCGTCCTCACCGCATGCCTTCACTGCGGCCATGTACGTCGCTTCAAGGCTCGGAGCGCAGTGCCCGACCCGGTACACACCACGGTGTACCCGGATGAGCGTGCCGCGCCGCAGCCGCAGCCTGATCTCGTCCTCTTCGAGACCGGCTTCGCGCAGCTCCGCCCACGTCACCACACCATGCTGGCGAGCGGCTATTCGGCCGATCGTTTGGTCAAGCGTCAGGTCGTACCGGGTCATATACCCGGTAAGTCCTGACGCTTAGAAGTTCGCCCCCTAGCGGAGGCGCACGCGGCCGCTTGCCGGCAGTAGGCCCGGCTTCGAGGCGGTTGCGCGGGACGCGTGGCGCAGGCGCAGGCGGATCGAGGCGCGGCCGTGCCTGTCGGTGCGCAGGCGGTGGCCGGCGAAGTGGATCACGGCTCCGGACACGGGTCGGCGCAGGCCGGCGGCGAAGGTGCGCGCCAGGAAGCGCACGCGGACGCGGCGGCCCGCGGGCACGCGGCGCGGGCGCACCACGAGGCTGATCCTCCCTGTGCGGGACTTCACCACCTTGCCGCCCGAGCCGCCGTTCGGCCCCGAGCCGGAGCTCACGCCCGCCTCGTGGGTGGGCAGCTCGACCACCACGCCCGACACCTTCACGCTGAAGGAGCCGTTGCTCGGCCGCAGGTAGCCGGGGTCCTGTCCGAGCAGCTCGAGCTTGGCCCGGTGACCCGGCGCGAAGCGCCAGCCGTTGCCGTGGAGCTGGAAGACGATGTTGCCGTCCTCGTTGTCGTTCAGGCGGTAGGCGCCACGGCTGATCAGCGTCTGGTTGCCACTCGGGTCGACGTCCCAGAGGCGCGAGTCGAGCTGGCCGAACTGGCCGCTGACCTGCACGTGCGCGCTGACCGTGGGGAGGCCCAGCATCGTGTACGCGCTGGTGACCACCGGGGCGCGGTAGACCGCCGTGCCCGACGCCGTCTCGTCCGGGACCGTCGTGCAGGCGGTGGTGCCGCCGAGGGTGCCGCCGGCGATCGGGTCGTACTTCGCGGCCGTGGACGGGTTGCCGCCGCTCGAGCTGACGGTCTGCGCCGCCGGCGAGCCGAAGATCACCGCGCCCGGGTGGATCGCCGGCCAGCTCGGCGCGTGGAAGGGGCCGTCGCTCGGCTTGCCGATCGGGCAGACCTGGGTCCACACCTCGACGCTGCCGGGGGCGGGTGCGCTTTCGACGCCGCGAAGGTAGTGGTCGAAGAAGGCGGCGCCCTCGTCCTGGAAGGCCTTGTCGGCGCCCGCCACGTTCGTGCCGCGCGCGTGGCCGAGGTCGCCGAACTGGAGTGACACCGGGAAGCCGGGGTTGAGCGAGCGCACCCAGTTGTAGACGCGCAGCGACTCCTCGGGCGGGAACAGGTCGTCGGTCCAGCCGCTCTGGAGCAGCAGCGGCGCCGGCGTGCCCGACAGGCCGAAGCCCTGATGGAAGCTCGTGATCTGATCGGAGATCGCCTGCGCCTGCGCGTCCGGCGGCTCGCCGGCGAGCACCCGCACGTTCCAGGTCGTGAGATCCGCATTGGGGTCCATGCCGGGCGGCGAGTAGAAGCCGCTCGAGACCCCGAGCGCGTACAGGCCCTCCACGTAGCTCTGCTTGGCCACGCCGATCGGCACCTTGCTGTCGCTCACGCTCGGCACGTCGAAGTCGAGGAAGCGCCCGTTCGGCTCGAGCGACTCCTCGAGGTCCGACCAGGGCCAGCGCGGATAGGCGGCGGTGATCGAGAGCGGCACGCCCTTCGGACTCGTCCAGGGCACGAAGCCGGAGCCCTGCGACGGCAGCTGCCGCACGCGGTTGCGCAGGAACGCCAGCTCGACGCTCTGCCCGCCGCCGTAGGAGATGCCGGTGACGCCGATCGCGTCAGGCTTGGTCACGCCCTCATCGACGAGCAGGCCGAGCAGATACTGCGTGTCGTGGGCCTCGTAGCGCTGGTCGGCGAGGTGAAGCCAGCCGGAGGCGCAGCCCGCCGGGTCGGCCATCCGCGACGACAGCGAGCCGCACGAGTCGCCCCAGCCGCGGGCGGAATACGTGAGCACGGCGTAACCGTGCTGGGCGAAGTAGACGTTGTTGTAGTGGTAGGTCTGGTTGCCGTCGCCGTTCGGCGAGCTCGCCTCGAAGTCGGACTTGCTGCCGCCCCAGCCGTGCATCATCACGATCGTGGGGAAGGGGCCGTCGCCCGTCGCCGGCAGGGTCACGTCGGCGTCGAGCGGCACGCCGTCGAAGGACGCCGTGCGCGTGGCGACGCTCCCGGCGCAGAAGCGCACCCCGTTCTGCGCGCTGCAGGTATGGCCCAGCGGCGCCGGCGCGGCCAACGCCGGCGTGGCGAAGACGAGCGCCGCCGCCACGGCGATGCCGGTGATCCCCCCTCGCATGAGGGGGGAAAGGTACTTCTAGCTCTCGTGCAGCGCGCCGATCACCGAGCCGGTGCCCTCGACCGTCTGCCAGAAGGGCAGCAGCAGCACGTGGTAGAGGCCCTGGACCTGCGTGCGGCAGTCGGAGATCTCCTGCGAGTACCAGTAGCGGTCGAAGTCGACCTTCTTGTCGAACAGGGCAAGCTGGGTGAACTTCTGCGGGTCGTCGCTCGAGCGCATCAAAGCCCAGCCGCGTGCGCCGTAGTCGAGCACCGCCTCCGCCGCCGGCAGCCAGATCTCCAGGAACTTCTCGGCCCGGAAGGGGTTGATGGCCCAGTCGATCTGGAGGACGTTGTCGCCCGGCGCGCCGATCACGCTCCCACCTCCGCACGGATCGCGCCGGGACCCTCAGCAGTCTTGCCGAGGCCCTCGGACTCGGCTCCGACCAGGATGGCGATCTTCCCCAGATGCTTGTTGTCGAGCATGAGCTGGTGCGCCTCGGCGACGCCCTCGAAGCCCATCGTACGCCAGAGCACCGGGCGAATATCGCCGCGCGCCATCAGCTCGTTGGCCTTGTGGCACTCCCACGCGTTGGCGAAGTGCGAGCCGATGATCTGCTTCTGCCGCATCCAGAGGTAGCGCACGTCGAAGTCCAGGTTGAAGCCGGTGGTGCCGGCGCAGATCACGACCTTGCCGAACGGCTTGACCACGAACACCGAGGTGGGGAAGGTCGCCTGGCCGACGTGCTCGAAGACGACGTCGGGCGAGTCGCCCAGGATCTCCTTCACCGCCTTGCCGAAGCGGCGCGACTCAGCGAAGCGCTCCTTCTCCTCATCGGGCGTCTCGCCGCCCTTGCGCATCATGCCCGCGAACTCGTTGCGGTTGATGTAGCCGTCCGCGCCGAGCTGCATGCACAGCTCGCCCTTCTCGTCCGATGAGACGACGCCCACGCACTGCGCGCCGGCGAGCTTGCAGAGCTGGATGGCGAACACGCCGAGCCCGCCCGCGGCGCCCCAGATCAGGACCGTGTGGCCGGCCTGCAGCTTGCACTGGTCGATCAGCATCCGGTAGGCCGTGAAGTAGGTGAGCCCGTAGGAGGCCGACTCCTCCCAGGTGAGGTTGGCCGGCTTGTGGAGCAGCTGCTGCTCCTGCACCTTCGTGAACTGGGCGAACGAGCCCCACGAGGTCTCGTAGCCCCAGATCTTCTGCGACGGCGCCGCGAGCGGATCGAAGCCGTGCACCTCCGGGTCCTCGTAGGAGGCCTGGTTGCAGTGGATCACGACCTCGTCGCCCGGCTTCCAGCGAGTCACGCCCTCGCCGACCTTCCAGACCAGCCCCGACGCGTCCGAGCCGCCGATGTGGTGGTCCTCCTCGGGGTGGTAGCGGAAGACCGAGACCGGCTTGCCGAGCGCCGCCCAGACGTTGTTGTAGTTCACGCCGGCGGCCATCACCCGGACGATGACCTCGAACGCGCCGGGCTCGGGCACCTCGATCTGCTCGAGCTGGAACGCCTCCGTGGGCTGCCCCTCGCGCTCCTGGCGGATCACCCAGGCAGCCATCGTCTCGGGCAGCGTGCCGGGCTCCACGCCCACGTCGCTAACGGTCGTCAGGTCAACTTGCGCCATCGTCTGTTCGGGCCTCCAAAGTTTCGACGGGCCCGGATGCTACCGGGGCGCGCTCCCTCCGCGGACCCGGTCGAGCAGCGCCTGGCCGACCTCGGTGACCAGCGAGATGATCACGCCGATCGCGCAGATGCCGGCCAGCGAACCCGCCGCCGAGGACCACCAGGGGGTCTCGGACGTGCAGCTTCCGCTCGGGCAGGGCGCCATGGCGATGAGGAACAGGGCGCCGGTGGCGAACAGAAGCGCGGCCGCGGTCCGGGCGGCCTTATGCGGCGCCAGCACGAACAGCAGGGCGCCGGCCACGGCGATCACGATCGGAATGGCGATGCGCACCCCCGTACATATATCGCGGGTGGCAGTCTCTAGACGCCGAGCGCCTCGGCCTGCGCCGTGGCCTCGGCCTGCGGAGCGGGCTCGGCCTGCGGCTGCGGCTGGCGCTTGCGCACCCGGCCGATCGTCGTAAAGGCGATCACCGCGCCGAGCGCCGCGACGGAGGTCGACACGATCATCGCCGTGGTGAAGCCGTGGATGAAGGCGTCGTGCGTGGCAGTCAGGATCGTCTGGCGCATCGCCGGGCTGGCGGCGTGCACTGACGAGGCGCCCTGGCCGAGCTGGTCGGCGAGCGCCGCGCGCTGCCCGGCGGGCAGCGGGGTGTGCGCCAGGTTCTCGGTGAGGCGGCTCTTGCTCACCGACTGGAAGATCGTGCCGAGCAGCGCCACTCCGAGCGTGCCGCCCACCATGCGGTTCATCGACAGGATCCCGGACGCCACGCCGGCCTTCGTGACGTCGACCGCGTTCATCGCGGCAGTGGACATCGGCGACATGGTCAGTGCCATCCCGATGCCCATCAGCACGAACGCGGGCAGCAGGTGGCTGTACCCGGTGCCGTCCTTGATGCCCGTCTGCAGGTAGAGCGCGACCGCGACGATCGTCAGCCCGACCGTCATCGGGATGCGCGGCCCGATCCGGTCGGACAGCCGCCCGGAGATCGGCGCGATCAGGACGATCATCAGCGTGGAGGGCAGGAAGCGGATGCCCGCCTCGAGCGGGCTGTAGCCCAGGATGTTCTGGATGTACAGCGCCGTGAAGAAGAACATGGCGAGCATGGCGAACGACACGATCAGGGCGATCACGTTCGCGCCCAGGAACGAGCGCGACTTGAAGAACTCGAACTGGACCATCGGCACCGGCACGTGCTGCTCGATCACCACGAACGCCGCGAGGGAGACGGCCGAGCCGACCAGCAGGCCGATGATCTGAGGCGAGCCCCAGCCCCACGTGTTGCTCTCGACCAGCGCCAGCACCAGCGCGGTGAGGCCCGCGGAGAGCGCGACGATTCCGGGGATGTCCACCCGCCGGTCGATCGTCTCGTCGCGCGACTCGTGCGCCGCGAACAGCGTGACCGCCACCGCGGCGATCGCCACCGGCACGTTGATGTAGAAGATCGCGCGCCAGGAGACGTACTCGGTGAGCGCGCCGCCCACCACCGGCCCGAGCGCGAGTGCAAGGGCGGAGACGCCGGCCCAGGTGCCGATCGCGCGGCCGCGCTCCTCGGGCGGGAACTCGTTCGAGATGATCGAGAGGGTGCCCGGCATCATGAAGGCGGCGCCGACGCCCTGGGCCGCGCGGCCGGCCACGAGCCAGCCGGCGCTCGGCGCCAGGCCGATCGCGGCGCTCGAGGCGGCGAAGAGGATCACGCCGAACAGGAACATCCGCCGGCGGCCGAAGATGTCGCCAAGGCGCCCGCCAGTGACCAGCAGCACCGCGAAGCTCAGCGTGTAGGCGTTGACCGTCCACTCGAGGCCGCTGAGCGAAGCGTGCAGGCTGCGCTGGATCGACGGCAGCGCGACGTTCACGACCGTGTTGTCGAGCATGATCATGAACAGCGCGAAGCACATCGCGCCGAGCGTCCACCACTTGCGGTTGTCGTCGGTCAGGCGAAGACGGTCAGGCACTCTGGGACTCCTTGAGAACTGGGGCTGCGAACTCCTCGCGCTCAGCCAGCTCGGCGAGCGCGGCGGCGAGCTTGTCCCGCTCGCGGGGGGTGAGGGTCTCCACGAACTTGCCGAGCTCGGCGAAGCGCACGTCGATCAGGCGCGCGATCAGCTCGTCGGCCGCCTTGGTCGGGCGCACGCGCTTCATGCGCCGGTCGGAGGCGTCCTCGGTGCGGGTCACGAGACCGCGCTGCACGAGGCCGTCGACCGCGCGGCTGATGGCCGGCAGCGAGAGGCCGAGCTGGTCGCCGAGCTGCTTGAGCGACACCTCGGGGGCGTCGACCGTGGAGAGGAACTGAAGGGCCTTCAACTGCGAGAACGACAGGCCGAGCTCGTCGATCACCTCGAGGAACCCGCCCTGCGGCGAGCAGTGCCGCCAGATGTAGTGGAGAAAGCCGTTGAGCTGCTCTACGAGCTCGCCCTCAGCGGCGATTGCTTGCTTCTGCGCAGTTGATGCTTGCATGCATGCAAGTATTGCAGATCGCGCAAGCGATCGTCCACTGCGGAATGGGGTCGCGGAATTGCGGAATTGCGGATTGCGGTTGCCCGCTTCCGCAATCCGCAATCCGCAATCCGCAATCTGAACTAAGGCAAACCCACCTGATCATTAGAAGACGCTCGGGCCTTGCCAATGATCAGATGCGCGGGGGCGATCTCGGTCGTGGCCGCCTGTGAAGAGCCGGCTTTGACGGTGTACTGCCCCGGCTGCAGGTTCTGCTGGATCTGGCCCGTGTCCTGCGGGTTGATCGGGCCCACCCGGATCGGGGCGATGTTCGGGCCGTCGAGGGTGAGCGTGTGCGAGCGCTGGGTCTCGTTCGCGACGGTGATGACGATCGGGCCGGCGCCGATGCGGTTCGGCTCGACGGTGACGCGCTGTTCGGTGATCACGCCGTTGAGGACGATCGGCACCGCAGGACGTGGTTGGTCCTGGAAATCCTTGCCCCCGCCGCAGCCTGCCACAACGAGCACAGACAGGCCCGAGACGAGCGCTACCCCAGTCCTTCGTCCCCCTCTCATCCCTCTTCCGGGGGACACCCTATCCGAACCAGACTGACCTCCGCGAAGCCACCATGCGGTCGACCTCGCGCTGGATCCGCACCCGCACCTCCTCCGCGAGGGACTGCACGAGCTCGAGGTCCTCGGCGTCCTCCGGGCCGTACTCGTCGAGCGTGATGGGCTCGAGGAAGTGGATCTTGAACTTGGCCGGCAGATACATCAGGCCGGCGGCGAGACCGAAGTGCGGGAAGGCGTGGTTGATCGGGAAGTAGATGAGGCCGGTGAGGCGCTGCAGGAGCGGCACGTGGGCGAAGATCGGCATCGCCTCCTCCGCGCCGACCACGGCGACCGGGACGATCGGCACTCCGGACCGGATCGCGGTCTTCACGAAGCCGCCGCGGCCGAAGCGGCGCAGCTTGTAGCGCTGCCAGTAGAGCTTGCGCGAGCCCTTCTGGCCCTCGGGGAACACGAGCGCGAGGCGGCGCTCGTCGCGCAGCAGACGCTGCGCGTTGGCGGGGTGCGCGGCCACCAGGCCGAGCTTGTTGGTGAGCATGCCCACGCCCGGGTAGCCCTTGAACCAGTGCTCGCCGAGCATGTACACGGGGCGCGGCGAGGCGTGCTCGTTGCGGATCGCCTGCATGATCATCGGCGCGTCCGGCGGCAGCGCGCCCGAGTGGTTGGACACGAGCAGCGCGCCGCCCTCGGCCGGCACCCGCTCGACGCCCTCCTGCTCGACCCGGAACCAGTAGCGGTAATAGAAGTTGAGCAGCGGCTCCATCAGCGAGAAGACGTTCTCGCTGCGGCCCCAGTCGTCGAGTGCGCGGTCCGGCTCGGGCGCCGGGATCAGCTCGCGCAGCCGGCGCGGGTCGGTCTCCGCCGGCGCGCGCGGCGCGTCCCTCGGCAGCGCGTAGAGGTCGGCGCGCGCGTCGAACTGCGGCGCGCGAGGCCGGGGCTCCTCAGATCCTGCGTCGAACTCCAGCGGCCCGCCGAGCAGCGGGCTGTCCGGGCTCAGTCGCCCACGACCAGCTGGCGTTCGCCGTCTAGCTCCTGCAGCTTCTTCTGGAGCCGCTCCCAAGACCTGCCCTCCGCGTCCTCGTACTCGCGCCCGGCAAGGTCGCGCAGGCTGTCGTTGTACGCGTCCCAGGCCTCCCTTTTCCGCACGTCGATCTCGGCGAGCTTCCTCGTTGCCTGCTCTTGTGTAAAGGCGGTCACGGGGCCTCCCGGGAAGTGGACTTGAGGGTCATCGTACCCTCGATCCCCGATGACCGAGCACGGGCCGGCGATCACGAGAAGGGCAGATCGACTATCTCGGCGTCTATTTCGCCGGCCCTGACCGTGTCTCCTGGCGTGGCTTCGCGCCTGATCAGCGCGAGGGCTATCGGGCCGAAGGTGGGGGAGATCGTGGCCGACCCGATCGTTCCGAGCTCGCGCTCGCCGAGGGTCACGACGGTGCCCTGCTCCACCGGGGCGCTGAGCCGCAGGCCGCGCAGGAAGCGATTGGGCTTGCCCTTGTAGTGCAGGCGCGCGACGGTCTCCTGGCCCACGTAGCAGCCCTTGGTGAAGCTCACCGCGCGCTCGTTGAGACCGGCCTCCTCGGGGATCGTGGAGGCGGTCATCTCGAGGCCGTGCCGCGGCCGCCCCGACTCGATGCGGATGCACTCGGCCGCTTCCTCCGACGCCTCCTCGACGCCGAGCGCCTCGCGCACCGCGTCGGCGTCCGCCGCGTCGCAGATCACGTCGACGCCGACGTCGGTCGCGCACGTACAGCCCGTGCTCGCCCTCCACGAACGCGTGCTCGCGGGCGGGCGGCGCGACGTTGAGCGCCTCGCGGGCGGCGGGGCCGATCAGCGACAGGATCGCGCGCTCGCCGCTCACGTCGCGGCCCTGGACGTCGCGGCCGAGGCTGTACATGCGGATGGTCTTGGCGAGCGCGGGGAAACCGATCGCCTCGCAGTCGAGCCAGACCGAGTCCGCCAGGCGCAGCACGCGCATGTCCGCCTGGATCTTGCCCTTGTGATCGAGCAGCGCTGCGTAGCAGCCCGTACCTGGCTCGAGCGCCTCGACGTCATTCGTCACCTGCCCCTGCAGGAACTCCAACGTCTCCGTGCCGGTGAGGGTGAACTTGCCGCGCTGCGATCGATCCACGAGTCCGACGGTCTCCCTGAGCCGCTCGTACTCGGTCGTCGCGATCACGGGTTCGATTGTACGAACGTGGTCGCAGGTACAGTTCGCGCCGTGCTGGCAGAGGACTTTCAGGCGATCGTCGACACGCTCCCGCCCGACTGGACCCATCTCACGATGGACCTGCGCATCTTCGACGAGGAGCGCTACATCGAGGCGGCCACGATCCTCGTCCAGATCAACGCTCAGCCCTACTCGAAGGCGGACTGGCACTGGCGGCTGCAGGTTGCGCACGAGTTCGGGCACGCTGCCGCGCCCGAGACCGTGAGCGGCACGCTCGGGCTGCTCGACCTCGAGGGGATCGAGGGCGAGCTGATTGCGCGCGACGCCCGCTCGGGGCGCGTCGAGGTGGTGCAGATGTGGGGCCGGCCGGAGTCGGTGCGGCGCGAGTTCGCCCGCCGGCGGCACCAGTAGTGGCGCGGGTCGCGCTGCTCTGCCGGGACCTGCTGTTCGGCTCGAAGGTGCAGGGCGGTCTAGCGGCCGCCGGGCATGAGGTCGCGGTCTATGGGGACGAGGACGCGCCGCGCGAGGAGGCGGACGTGCTCGTCGTCGACCTGACGCGCGGCGACTCTCGATCCGGAGAGGGTCGCCGGCAGCGGCGTGCCGACGCTCGGCTTCTACTCGCACGTGGACCAGGACACGCGCACGCGCGCGGAGGAGGCCGGCTTCGATCTCGTGGTGCCGCGCTCGCGCATGGCGCGCGAGATGGGGGCGCTGGTGGACCGGCTGGTGGCGGCATGAGCGAGCGGACGGCGATCGTCACCGGCTCCTCGAGCGGCATCGGCGAGCAGACCGCCAAGCGCCTGGCGCGCGACGGCTGGCGCCTCCTGCTGGTGGCGCGCCGCGAGGAGCGGCTGCAGAAGCTCGCGCCGGAGCTGGGCGCGGAGTACGTGGCCGTGGACCTCACCGCGGCCGACGCTCCCGAGCGCGTGCGCGCGCGCGTGGAGGAGCTCTGGGGCGGCCGGCTCGACCTGCTCGTGAACAACGCCGGCTCGAGCTGGCACGCGACCTTCGGCGAAGGCGGTTACGAGAACGTGCGCCGCACGATGGACGTCAACTTCGACGCGGTGGTGCGACTCACGGAGGCGCTGCTGCCGCTGCTGCGAGCCTCGGCTCCGAGCTCGCTGGTCAACGTCTCGTCGATCGCGGCCCGCGTGGCCCGGGCCGACTCGGGCGCCTATTCGGCCTCCAAGTTCGCGCTCGCGGGATGGACCGAGGCCCTGCGATTCGAGGAGAAGGCGGCAGGCGTCCACGTGGGGCTCGTGCTCCCCGGCTTCGTCAGCACGGAGGGCTTCCCGCAGGCCGCGCTCAAGCGGAGCGCCCGCACCAGATGGCTCGTGTCGACGCCCGACAAGGTGGCCGATGCGATCGTGCGCGCCGGCCCGGGGGGCCGCGCGGAAGTGGCGGTGCCGCGACCCTGGGGCGTAGTCCCCCGGCTGCGATACGGGCTGCCTGGGCTGACGCGCCTGATTCGCGGCTAGTTTCCTCATCAAAGCTCAGTTCCCGTCGATTAAACGGGGGCGATGGGGGCGTCCAAGCGAGACAGATGGGCTCTGCGAGCGAGCATGGTCGGGCTCCTCGCCGTGCTCTGCTTCCTCACCGGCTTCTCTCTCATGACGCAGGGCCGCATCGCGCGCGAGTCGAAGGCCGTCGACACCAAGAGCCGCGCCGGCACGCTCTACCAGGACATGCGCTTCTGGGTGGGCCAGGAGGAGTCGCTAGAGCGCAAGTACCGGCTCGAGCCCGGGCCCGACGTGCGGGCCCGGCACGCCAACGCCGAGCAGGCGGTGGTCGCCGACCTCGAGAAGCTCGAGCACTACGACCTGCCTACCGCCAACCACCTGCTCGGCGATCACGCCCGCTACGAGGGCGCGATCAGGCGCATGTTCGACGCCGTGGACGCGAACAGGCCACGGCTCGTGCTGCAGATCGACCACGACGTGGCCGACCCGATCTTCGACGACTTCGAGAGCGAGGTGTTCGCCAAGGCGAAGCTGGCGACGCAGCGGTCGCTCGCGGCGAGCGCCAAGCTCCGCGGCGACGAGGTCTACGCGCGTGACGCGATGGCCGTCGCCTTCGGCACCGGTCTCCTGCTGCTCGGCTCGCTCGGCGTGCTGGCAATCCGCTTCAGGCGCCGCCTCGAGGCCGCCGAGCTGCACCGGCTGGCCGAGCTGGCTCTCAGCGACCCGCTGACCGGGCTGCGCAACCAGCGCGCCTTTCAGGAGGACGTCGGACGCGAGCTGCAGCAGGTGGCGCGCACCGGCCTGCCGCTCGCCCTCGTGATGATCGACCTCGAAGAGCTGAAGGTCGTGAACGAGAGCGAGGGCCACCGGGCCGGCGACGAGCGGCTCTGCTCGGTCGCCGAGGCGCTGCTCCAGGCCGGCCGGGGCGCCGACTGTGCGTACCGGATCGCCGGCGATCACTTCGCGGTGCTTCTGACCGACACGCGCGCCTGGGGCGCGCTCGAGTTCGCCCAGCGGGTGGAGCAGCTGCTCACCAACCGCGAGCTGCCGATCTTGGTCACAGCGGGCATCGCCGAGGCGCTCGAGCTGCGCCGGCGCGAGAGCCTGATCCGCGACGCGGACCTGGCGCTCATGGCCGCCAAGACGCTCCACCAGTCCGCCGCCGTCTTCACCCCCGAGGTGGCCGTGGAGCTCGTGGGCGACGGCGACGGCCGCCAGCGCCGTACGCTCGCCAACGCACTTGCCCGCGCGGTGGACGCGAAGGACTCGTACACGCGCAGCCACTGCCAGACCGTGTCGCAGCTCTGCGCCCTGATCGCGGCCGAGGTCGGGCTCGACCGTGAGCGGAGCACGCGCCTGCGGCTTGCCGGCCTGCTCCACGACGTGGGCAAGATCGGCGTGCCGGACGCGATCCTCAACAAGCCCGCGAGGCTCACCGAAGAGGAGTTCGAGGTGATGAAGGAGCACGTGATCCTCGGACACGAGATCGTGGCCTCCGCAGACCTCCCGGTGGAGGCCGAGTGGGTGCGCCACCACCATGAGCGCATCGACGGCCACGGCTATCCCGACGGGCTCGCCGGCGATGAGATCCCGTTCGAGTCGCGCATCATCCTCGTGGCCGACGCCTACGAGGCGATGACCTCCGACCGTCCCTACCGGCGCGCTCCCGGCCAGGCCTTCGCCATCCAGGAGCTGCGCAAGCACGCCGGCACGCAGTTCGACCCCGACGTGGTCGAGGCCCTCTGCCGCGTGCTGGGCCGCGCGCCCGCGCTGGGGCGGGGCGCTCCGCTCGCAGCCGCCCAGCGGCCGTAGCCCTGCCGCCCCCTAGGGGCAATTCCCAATTGTGGCCGGGACGCTCAGGGTCGACCCTGTTCCTGCAAGCACACCAAAAGCGATCGGAGCAGGACATGGACGGCAGCGAAGAGCCCACACAGGTGCAGGACCAGGCGCCGCAGCCGCGGCGCCTCGTCCGCAGCCGCGAGGACCGCGTGGTCGCGGGCGTCTGCGGCGGCCTCGGCCGTTACTTCGACGTCGACCCGGTGCTGTTCAGGATCGGCGCCGTCGCGCTCGTGCTGTTCGGCGGCGCCGGCCTGCTGCTCTACCTGGCGGCGATCTTCCTCGTGCCGGACGAGAACAGCAGCGCGGAGGGGCGCGGCCTGGGGCAGCGCGGGCTGGCGATCGTCGGCGTGGTGCTGCTGGTGGTGGCCGCCGGGTCGATCCTCTCGCACGGGCCGTTCCACCTCTGGTTCGCCTGGCCGCTCGGCCTGCTGCTGGTGCTCGGCCTCGGCGTCTGGTTCCTGATCGCGGCCGACCGCTCTAGCGGCGGCGACGTGCGCAACGCCGGTCAGAGGCTGCTGCTCGCGCTGCTCGTACTGGCAGCCAGCGCCGTGATCGCCGCGGGCGGCGCCTGGCTCGCCGGCACGGGCAACGGCACGGTCGCGGCGATCGCCGTGATCGGCGCCGGCGCCGCGCTGGCCGTCGCCGCCTTCACCACGCGCAGCGCGCGCTGGCTGATCGTGCCCGCGCTGGCGCTGGCCGTGCCGGTGGGCGTGGTCGAGGCCGCCGGGATCGACCTGCACGGCGGCGCCGGCGACCGCGAGTACAGGCCGGTCTCTCCCGACCAGGTGCGCAACAGCTACCGCGTCGGCGCCGGCCGCCTGACCGTGGACCTGCGCGATGCGCACCTGACGGCGGGCGACCATCCGCTGAAGCTCAGGGTCGGCGTGGGCCAGGCGGTGCTGGTGGTGCCGAGCAACGTCTGCGTGGCGAGCCACGCGAAGATCGGCATCGGCCAGGTGCAGTCGTTCGACCGCTCCAACGGCGGCCTCGACGTCGACTGGAGCGACCAGCCCACCACCGCAGGGCTGAACCCGCGGGTGGTGCTCGACGCGCGCGTGGGCATGGGGCAGGTGCTGATCAGCCACACGCGCGAGGACGGCTTCGGCCCTCGCCACCGCTTCTACTTCCGCGCGAAGCTGGCCGGCCAGACCAACAGCGGCTGCGAGGTGAGCGATGCCACGCGCTAGGAGGATGACCTGATGGAGCGCCGCTTCGACCTCGCCTCGCTGGCCGCCGCCGTGGGCGTGGCCATCCTCGGGCTGCTGGTGCTCCTCGACAGCTCCGACGTGATCCGGCTGCGCTTCGCCGTGCTCGGCCCGGTGGTGTGCGCCACGCTGGGCGCGACGCTGCTGGCGATGGGCCTCACGCGGCGCGGCTGATCGGCCAAGATGGCGGTCATGGAGTCGGCCGCACCAGCGCGGCGGGCTTTGCGCCGAGACCCCGAACGCCGCCTGATCGGCGGCGTCTGCGCCGGCATCGCCCGCCACATCGGAGTCGATCCGCTGATCGTGCGGATCGCCTTCGTGATCGCGGCCGCGGCGGGCGGCTTCGGCGTGCTCGTCTACCTGATGGGGCTCGTGCTGATCCCCGCGGAGAGCGGGGAGGCGCCCGTCAGGCAGCGGCGGCCGCGCCGCGCCGCGGTGGAGGTGGGCCTGGGCGCAGGGCTCCTGCTGCTCAGCCTGCTGCTCGCGCTGCGGGCCACCGGGATCTGGTTCTCGGACGCCGTGGTCTGGCCGCTGGTGCTGGTGGCCGCGGGCGGCGCGCTGCTCTGGAAGCAGTCCGCCGCGGCGGTGGGCGAGGACGAGGGCGAGGCGATCGAGCCGGCCGACGCCGCCCCGGCGCCCGGCCCGCGCGGAGCCGTGATCTCGCGCACGGGACTCGGCGTGGCGCTGGTGATCGCCGCCGGCATCGTCTTCCTCCAGGCCACCGGCTCGCTCAGCGCAGCGCGCGACGTGGTGCTCGCGGTGCTGGTGGTGGCCGTGGGGTTCGCCGTGATCTTCGCGCCCTGGATCGCCAGGCTGGCTCGCTCCCTGTCGGCGGAGCGCGCCGAGCGGATCCGCTCGCAGGAGCGCGCCGAGATGGCGGCGCACCTGCACGACTCCGTGCTCCAGACGCTGGCGCTGATGCAGAAGCGCGCCGAGGACCCGCGCGAGGTCGCGGCGCTGGCGCGGCGCCAGGAGCGCGAGCTGCGCACCTGGCTCTCGGGGCGGGGGGCCGCAACGACCAGCCTCGGCACCGCCCTCGAAGCCGCGGCCGATGACATCGAGCGCTCGCACGGGGTTCCGATCGAGGTGGTGGCCGTGGGAGAGGTGCCGCTCGACCCGTCGGTCGAGGCGGTCGTCGCGGCCTCGCGGGAGGCGATGGTGAACGCGGCGAAGTTCGGCGGCGGCTCGCCGGTGGACGTGTACGCCGAAGCGGGGCCGGCGCGCGTCGAGGTCTTCGTCCGGGACCGCGGCCCGGGGTTCGACGTCGGCGCCATTCCCCCGGACCGCCGGGGCGTGCGGGAGTCGATCATCGGGCGGATGGAACGTCACGGCGGGCAGGCGACGATCCGCACCGCCGAAGGTGGCGGCACCGAGGTGGAGCTGAGGCTCGAGCGATGAGGCCCAGCGTCGTCATCGTCGACGACCACCAGCTCTTCCGCGCAGGCGTGCGCTCGGAGCTCGAGGGGAAGGTAGAGATCGTGGGCGACGCCGCCACGGTGGACGAGGCGGTGCGCACCATCCTCGAGGGCTCGCCCGACGTCGTGCTGCTCGACGTGCACATGCCGGACGGCGGCGGGGTGGAGGTGATCAGGCGCGTGGCGCCGGAGCGGCCGGACACGCGCTTCCTGGCGCTGTCGGTGTCGGACGCCGCCGAAGACGTGATAGCGGTGATCCGCGCGGGCGCGCGCGGCTACGTGACCAAGACGATCTCGAGCGACGAGCTGGCCGACGCGGTGCGGCGCGTGAACGAGGGCGACGCCGTCTTCTCACCGCGCCTGGCGGGCTTCGTCCTGGACGCGTTCGCGGGCGACGCGCCGGCGCCCGAGTCGGACGCCGGCCTCGACCAGCTCACACCGCGGGAGCGCGAGGTGCTCCAGCACATCGCCCGCGGCTACATGTACAAGGAGATCGCCCGGCGGCTCGGGATCTCACCCAAGACCGTGGAGGCGCACGTGTCGGCCGTGCTGCACAAGCTGCAGCTCTCGACCAGGCACGAGCTCACCCGCTGGGCCGCCGAGCGGCGGCTGCTCTAGGAGGCGCCCCGATCCGCCTATCGCCTTGCGGATTCGATCAGGCGCCGAAGCAGGTGAGGCCTCAGATACTCGACTCGGACCCTCCGGATTCCCCTCTCCTGCCAGGTGACCGTCACGCGCACGGAGCGCATCGCACGAGGGAGGATCAGCCGTGGTCGGAAGCGCGCCCTGGCAGACGTCCGTTTGCGGCGCAGCGTCCGAGCCAGACGATCGCGTCTCGACCGGCGGCGATGCCGGAAGCCGCCCGGAATCGATAGCGCGATGCGAGTTTCAGCCACCGTTTCAACCAGACACGAAGCCGATGGAGCCCCGCTTCCACAGCGGGGTTCCTTTATACCGCCTGTCAGCGCCAGGCGAAGACAGGTTGCTCGAGGTGGTCGACGCGCTCGCCCGATCGGCCGTGCAGGCCGACCTGGCGCAGCTGGTAGAGGATCGCCGCGGTTGG
The DNA here is from genome assembly GCA_963848495.1 of uncultured Thermoleophilaceae bacterium. GTDB lineage: Bacteria > Actinomycetota > Thermoleophilia > Solirubrobacterales > Thermoleophilaceae > JAICJR01. Next base: position 843,193 of record CAWKDV010000004.1, on the reverse strand, counting down.
CGCGTGGATGAGGTCGTTGCCGAGGGGCAGTTGCAGGACCGGCCGGTCGCTCTCCGGAATCGAGATGAAGCGTGGCTGGCTGTCGCTGAGCGCCTGGAGGCCGATGCGGTAGACCGCGAGCACCTCCTCGGGCGCCGGATGGACCTGGGGATCCTTGCCGCCCCAGAGCACGACCGGCGTCATGACGTAGCCCGAGCGCGTCGGGTAGTCGTCGAGCCAGCCGATGACGCTGCCTGGGTCCAGCCGCAGGCCGAGCTCCTCGTCGAGTTCACGCAGCGCGGCGTCGAGGGGTGTTTCACCTTCGTCGATGCGCCCGCCGGGAAGTGCCCACTGGCCGGCGTGCCGGCTCAGCCGCGACGCGCGCCGGCACAGCAGGAACGCGGCTCCGCCGGCGACGCCGACCATGCGGCCGTCGAGCGGTCGGCCCTCGGCGCCCTGCGGAGCTCCCGGCACGACGGACATGTCGATGTCCCGAGCTTTGATCGGGTCGCCGTCGTGACGCTTGGCGTCGCTGTCGACGAGCACCACTGCGACAGCCGCGTGGCGGCGCCCCTCGAGCGCGTGCTCGCGGCGCTGATGCGCAGCCAGACTCGCTCGCAGCCTGGTCCGAAGGTCAGCGGTGTAGCGGATCACGGCGCTGGAAAGCCTTGCAGGCGTCTCAGGTGAGGCCGAAGTCGAACGCCTGCGCCACGTCGGGGCGCGTCTTGAGGATGCCGAAGCGCACGTCGAAGTCGGCCCAGGCGTCCAGGGTGGCTCGGTTGAGCTTCAGATCCGGCGAGAGCACCGGCTGGACGGCGGCGAGCTCCGCGCGCATCAGCCCCGGGTCGGCGCCCGAGGCGGCCACGAGCGGGCCCAGCGCGATCGCGGGATCGGCCTTCGCCGCCTGGGCGCCGTCCGCCAGCGCCGCCAGCGTCTTCTCGATCAGCGGCCGCTTGGCGTTCAGCGTGCTGCGCTTGGTCACGATCACGAGCTCCGGATAGGCGGGCGCGCCGAACTGGTCCACGCGGAAGTCGTGCGTCTTCACGCCGCGCTGCTGGAGCGTCACGCCCTCGGCGTTCCAGAAGGCGGTGGCGGCGTCGACCTTGCCGGCGACCAGGCTCGGCACCGCGCTGAAGCCGATCGTGACGGTCTTCACGCGGGCGTAATCGCCGCCGTCGCCCTGCACGACCGACTTCAGCACCGCGATGTCGGAGGGCAGCCCGCTGACGCCCACGCGGCGCCCCTCGAGGTCGCGCGGGCGGGTCACCGGCTCGCGTGCGATCACGGCCGCCAGCGGGTGCGTGACCAGCTCTCCGAGGCCCACCAGGTCCTCGCCCTTCTCGCGCGCGAGGCCGAGGTCGTGGATGTCCACGATCGACAGATCGGCGCGCCCCGAGGCGAGCAGGGTGAGCGAATCGGTGGAGGCCGAGGGCGCGCGGACGATCAGGTGGACCCCGTGCTTCTTGTCGAGCCCCCTGCTCACCGCCGCGTAGATCCCGGCGTGCACGGCGTTCGGCGTGAAGTCGAGCGCGAGCCGCACCGGCTCGGGTGAGCTCTTGCCGCTGCTGCCGCCGCAGCCGGCGACGGCGAGCGCGATCAGGGCTGTCAAAGCGGTCAGCCGCGCAAACATGGCGGCGAACGGTATGCCTACACTGCCGGGACCGATGCGGCGAGTCACCTTCTCGCGGAACTTCACGGTCTCGCTGTCACGGACGTGTCAGTGCTACTGCAAGTACTGCGCGTTCGCCACGCACAAGCCGCATCTGTATGCGCCGGACGAGGTGGAGCGCATGCTTGACGACGCCGCCCGCCGCGGCGTGAAGGAGCTGCTCGTGCTCACCGGCGAGAGGCCGGAGGTCAGCGCCGAGGTGGCGCGGCGGCTGCGCGAGTACGGCCACGACGACTTCACGAGCTACGTGGCCTGGACCTGCGAGCGGGCGCTCGAGCGGGGCATGCTGCCGCACACGAACATCGGCGCCGCGTCGCGCGAGGAGCTCGCCCGGCTGCGCGAGGTCACCGCCTCGCAGGGGCTGATGCTCGAGTCCGTGAACCCCGACCTGGTGGTGCACCAGGGCTCGCCCACCAAGCATCCTGCCGTGCGCCTGGACACGATCCGAGCCGCCGGCGAGCTGCGGATCCCGTTCACCAGCGGGATCCTGGTGGGGATCGGCGAGAGCGTCGAGGACCGGATCGCCTCGCTGGAGGCCCTGGCCGAGCTCCAGCGCGAGTACGGCCATATCCAGGAGGTGATCCTGCAGAACTTCGTCGCGCACCCGAGGTACTACGGGGCTGAGGTGGCGCGGATCGCGGATGAGGCTCAGAGATCGCAGATCGCAGATCGCAGATCGCAGGTTTCGCTTCCGGCGTGGGCTTGTCCGATCAGCCTTGACGACATGCGTCAGTTGGTCCTGGAGGCGCAACGCCTCTTGCCCGGCGTCGGCATTCAGATTCCGCCGAACCTCTCGGATTGGTGGCTGCCACTTGTCGAGGAGGGCGCCACCGATCTGGGTGGGCTGTCGGCCAACGGGGATCACATCTCGCCGGAGCACCCGTTCCCGTCGGTGCACCGGATGCGCAAGGAGCTCGCTCCGCGCGGCTACGCGCTCACCGAGCGGCTGTGCGTCTACCCGCAGTACATGGACCCGGAGTGGCTCGAGCAGGGCGTGCTCGACGTGATCAAGCTGAAGTACTGGAGCTTCATCCCGCGGCGCGGCTCGGGACGGCGTGAGGAACGGCCGCTGCGACGCGAGCTGGTGCCCGCGGCGATCGCCAAGGGGCGCGACGGCGTGGCGCTCAGCGAGGAGGAGCTCACCGCGATGTTCGCTGAGACTCGGCCCGAGGCGATCGAGGACATGCGCCAGGCGGCGGACGAGCTGCGCGAGGAGCTGGCCGGCGACACGGTCACGTTCGTGGTGAACCGCAACATCAACGTGTCGAACGTCTGCATCGTGGGCTGCGCCTTCTGCGGCTTCGGCCAGGGCAAGCGCTCGCCGGACGCCTATGAGCACTCGCGCGAGGAGTTCGTCCGGAGGGTGGAGGAGGCGCTGGACTACGGCGCCACCGAGATCTGCATGCAGTCCGGCATCCACCCCGACTGGCAGCTCGAGGACTACGAGTCCTGGCTGCGGCTGGCGAAGGAGGTGGCGCCCGACATCCACCTGCACGCCTACTCGCCGATGGAGGTCGCGCACATGTGCGACCAGAGCGGGCTCCCGCCGGCCGAGGTGTTCGAGCGCCTGCACGCCGCCGGGCTCGGCTCGACGCCCGGCACGGCCGCGGAGGTGCTGCACGATGGCGTGCGCGAGCGCATCTCGCCCAACAAGCTGCCGGTGGCCCGCTGGGTGGAGATCATCGAGGCCTCGCATGCGGTGGGCATCCGCTCGACGGTGACGGTCATGTTCGGCCACATCGAGGAGCCCTGGGAGCTGGCCGAGCACATGCGCGTGGTCCGTGCGCTTCAGGAGCGCAGCGGCGGCTTCACCGAGTTCGTGCCGCTCTCGTTCATCCCCTTCCACACGCTGCTCGGCCGCACGCACGGCGTGGAGGAGATCTCCCGCGAGGAGAACCTCAAGCACACCGCGGTCTTCCGGCTGGCGCTCGGCAGGACGATCCGCAACCTGCAGGCGAGCTGGGTGAAGATGGGCCTGGACGTGGCCACCGAGTCGCTGCGCTGGGGCGTGAACGACCTCGGCGGCACGCTGATGGAGGAGTCGATCAGCCGCATGGCCGGCTCGTACCACGGGACTCTCCTCGAGCCCGAGCAGCTGATCGCGGCCGCACATGCTGCCGGGCGTCCCGCTGCGCAGCGGGGCACGCTCTATGAGGTGTTAGCGGAGCACCCGATCACCGATCACCGATCACGGATCGCGGAAAAGGCTCTGTGATCGGTGATCCGTGATCCGTGATCGAGAACTAAGGGGTCCGCCTTAGCCAACTAAGGGGTCTGAACCCCTTAGTCGCTCCATCCTGCCGATGTCGGCGGCCTGTCTCAGGTTCAGCATGTCGTTCGCGAGATGCCGAGCCCTGAAGAGAGGACCGAAGAATGTTCACCGACATCAACAAGCACTTCATCGCTGCAAGCGGGCCGGCGCTTCGAGACGCAGGCGCCAGCCAACGGGTCCCGGCGCAATACTGGGGCCATGGCGACCAGAGTGAGCAGCGCTCGAGTGGTGGGTCGCGGGAGAGAGCTCGCCGAGCTCGAGGCCGCTTTGGCCGACGCGGCGCAGCGGAAGCCCTCCATAGCGTTCGTGGCTGGTGAGTCCGGTGTCGGCAAGACACGCCTCCTCGGTGAGTTCGAGCGGCGCGCGCAGGACACGTCCCCACCCGCGCGCGTTATAGGCGGCGACTGCGTCGAGCTCGGAGAGGGTGAGCTTCCCTACGCTCCGCTCGTCGCCGCCCTTCGTCCCCTGGCACGGGAGCAAGACCCCGTAGTGGCCGCCCTCCCCGAGGCCACGCGGGGCGAGCTCGGGGCACTGTTGCCCGGGCTCGCCCCGGCCAGGACGGACGAACCCTCCTCAGAGCGCGACGACGCCGCCCAGGGCCGGCTGTTCGAGGCGCTCCTCACGCTCTTCGACTCGCTCGGCGAGAACCAGCCGCTGCTCCTGGCGATCGAGGACATCCATTGGGCGGACCGCTCCACCCGCGCGTTTCTCGCGTTCCTCGCACGCAGCATGAGCACCGAGCGGCTGCTGGTGGTGGCCACCTACCGGCCCGACGAGCTGCACCGTCGCCACCCGCTGCGGCCGGTGCTGGCTGAGCTCGAGCGCAACCCGTGCGCCCGGCGCATCGACCTGGCGCCGCTGAATCGGGACGAGCTGCGCGAGCAGCTCACGGACATTCTCGGCGCCCCGCCGGAGGGCGACCTGGTCGAGCGGCTGTGGTCGCGCAGCGAGGGCAACCCGCTCTTCACCGAGGAGCTGCTGGCCGCGGGGCTCGACGGCCGCGGATCGCTGCCGCCGACGATGCGCGACGCGCTGATGGTGCGGATCGAGCGCCTCAGCGAGGACACGCAGGAGCTGCTGCGGGTGCTGTCCGCGGGACGTCGCCTCGACGAGGGGCTGATGAGCGATGCCATCGGCCTCGACGGGCCACGGCTGCGTGCCGCGCTGCGCGAGGCCGTGGCCAGCCACATCGTCGCCGCCGGCGACGACGGCTTCTACCGCTTCCGCCACGCGCTGCTGCGCGAGGTGGTGCACGACGACCTGCTGCCCGGCGAGCACGCCGAGCTGCACCTGGCGCTGGCGCGCGCGCTCGAGACGCGCGCCGAGGCGCGCGGCAGCGGCGTCTTCCTGAGCGCCGGCATCGCCCACCACTACTACTCGGCGGGCGAGCAGGCGGCCGCCCTGGCCGCGTCCGTCGAGGCGGCCAAGGAGGCGGACCGCGTGCACGCCCACGGCGAGGCCGCCGCGCTGCTCGAGCGCGCCATCGAGCTGTGGGACCGCGTTCCGGACGCCGAGGAGCTGGCGGGGACCGACCGCGCTGGGCTGCTGCGGCGCGCAGCCGCCGACCACCGCGCCAACGGGGACTTCAACCGCACCGAGACGCTCGCCCGCAAGGCGCTCGAGGAGATCGACGAGAACGCCGACCCCTATCGCGCCGCGACGGTGCTCGAGCTGCTCGCCCGGGCCCAATGGGCGCTGTTCCGCGGGTCGGCGAGCATCGACACGATCCAGCACGCACTGTCGCTCCTGCCGAAGGGCGACCCGAGCCGCGAGCGCGCCCGCCTGCTGGGCTTCCTGGCGAAGGTGCGCATGCTCCAGGGCAAGTACATGGAGACGCTCGAGGTGGCCGAGCAGGCGATCGACGCGGCGGAGCGCTGCGGCGACCCGCTCGCCGAGGGCCGGGCGCGCAACGCGCGCGGCATCGCCCTGGCGGCCATGGGAGACGTGGAAGCCGGCACCGCCGAGCTGCGCCGCGCCGTGGAGCTCGCGCGCGAGCGGGAGTTCGTCAGCGAGCTCGACTCCGCCTACGGCAACCTTGCGGACGCGCTCCACCTGGCCGGCCGCACGCGCGAGGGCCTGGCCATCGCCGAGGAGGGCCAGCGCGTGATCAGCGAGATCATGCGGCCGGTGGAGTGGCTGAACGTCACGATCGCCGAGTTCAACTGGGCGCTCGGCGACTGGAAGGCCGCCGAGGCGGCGATGCCGTCCACCGAGCGCCGCACCGGCGGCGCCCGCGAGGTCTACGTCCTGCTGCAGCGCGCCATGATGGCGCTGGCCTACGGCGACGAGGCCACGGCGCGCGACCGTCTCGACAGGGCGGAGCCGATCGTCGCCGAGTCCACCGAGCCGCAGTACATCGGCGCCTGGGGTGTCCTGATGGCGGAGCTGCGCCTGCGCGAGGGCGACATCGAAGAGGCCCGCCGCGTGGTCGAGCACTCGCTCGACCGGATCGAGTTCTGCACCGAGGACGCCAGCCGGATCGTGCGGCTGTCGGCGGTCGGCGTGGCTGTCGAGGCCGAGGCCGTCGAGCGGGCCCGCGACCTCGGCGAGGATCCCTCACGGGCCGTGACCGGCGCCGAGATGATGGTGGCGCGCGTGCGCGCGGCGGCCGAGGGCGACCGTCCGGTGGAACGCGCCTGGCTGCTCAGCGCCGAGGCCCAGATGACCGGGTCGAGGGGCGCTCGGACCCGGCCCTCTGGATCGCCGCCGCGGAGGCCTGGCAGGCGATCGAACGGCCGTACGAGGCTGCTCTCTGCCGCTGGCGCCAGGCCGAGGCCCACCTGGCCGGGGGCGACCGCGACGGCGCCGCCGAGATCGCGGGCGAAGCGCTCGCTGCGGCCCGCGCGATCTGGGCGCCGGCTGGCTCGAGTCGGAGGTCGAGGGCCTGGTCGCGCGCGCCCGCCTGCGGCTCGACACCGAGGTCGGCGAGGGCGCCCTCGCCCCGGTCGCCGGCGAGGCCGACGACGATCCCTTCGGCCTCACGCCGCGCGAGCGCCAGGTGCTGGCGCTGCTGGCCGAGGGCATGACCAACCGCGAGATCGGCGACACGCTCTTCATGGCCGAGAAGACCGCGAGCGTGCACGTGTCGCGCATCCTCTCCAAGCTGGACGTGCGGAGCCGCACGCAGGCCGCCGCGGTGGCGCACCGGCTGGGGCTCGAGCGCGAGCCCGACAGCGCGCGTTGAAGTCCTAGCGGAACAGGTCCTGCTCGCGCCGGCGGCGCAGCGGCGCGGCGCCCGGGCCGTCGTCCGGCAGCACGAAGCGCTCGAGGGAGCGCACCAGCACCACCGGCTCGCCGCCGTCCTTGGAGCGGGCGAGGTCGGCCGTGGCGGTCACGGCGTCGGCCACCGCCAGGTTGGTGGCGGACAGCGAGCGGCCGTGGGCGTCGCGGCGGCCGCGCCAGTCGTCGAGCACCGCGAAGCCCGCGGCTCCCAGCGCAACGTCCGTCTGGCCCATGCGCCAGGCGCGGCCGAAGCTGTCCGAGATCAGCACGGCCGGGCGCACCTCCCGCGCCGCGGCGATTCCCGCCCGCAGCGCCCGCGCCGAGGCGTCGGGGTCGAGCGGAAGGAGCAGCACGTCCCCTCTCTCCGGCACATTCGAGGCATCGACGCCCGCGTTCGCGCACACGAAGCCGTGGTGCGTCTCGCAGATCAGCACGCCGTGATGGGCTCGCAGGACCTCCGTGCTCTCGTCGAGGATCACCTGCACGAGCTCTGGCCGCTTGCCCTGCTCGGCCCCGATGCGGGCCGCCCGCTCGCTCACCGTGACGTCGGCCAGGCGGCGCAGCCGCCCCTCCGCCTTCGACACGATCTTGCTGGCCACCACGAGCACGTCGCCGTCGCCGAGGTCGGGCGGGCAGGCGGCCGCGATCAGCGCGGCGAGATCGTCGCCCGGGCTCACCTCCGGCAGCCCGGTGAGTGCGGTGGCCTCCAGGTACAGGTCTCTCAGACCTCGACGGGGGGCTCGACGCCCTGTGCGAAGCGGCGGTTCTCGCGCAGCCGGTCGAGCTGGCGCAGCGCGCCACGCGTCATCGGCGCGCAGGCGCGGCGCTCGTCGAGCAGTGCCTCGAGCGCGGCGAGGTCCTCAGGCGTGTCCACGTCGTGGAGCAGCGACGGCACCTCTTCGACGCTGTGGATCAGCCCCGCCTCCTGCGCGGCGCTGAGGTGGCGGTTGAGGCTGTCCGGGCCGAAGCTCGGCTTGAAGACGGCGGGCGGCGCGATCACGAGCGCGTTGGTGCCGAAGCCGTGACGGTCCGGCACGATCACGACCTGCATGCCGTCCTCCTCGTGGCGGGCGAGCAGGGCGTCGAGCTCGGCCGCGACGAGCAGCGGCGTGTCGCCGGGCACGAGCAGCACGCGCTCGTAGCCGGCGGCCAGGGCGTGCCTGATGCCCACGGTGGCCGCCGCGGACTGGCCGGCCTCGAGCGTGTCGTGCACGACGGTGATCTTCTCCCCGTGCGCCGCGGCCTCCGCGGCAGGGTCGCCGGTGACGACCGCGATGGTCTCTATCCGCTCGACCTTGCGCAGCGCATTGAGCACATCGGAGAACATCGCCTGCGCGAGGGCCTGACGGGAGCCGCCGGCCAGCAGTGGTGATAGACGCTGCTTGGCTGCAGAGAAGCTCTTGATCGGAAGGATCGCGAGAGTGCGCATAGCCGAGGCGAGCCGGGCCGCTTCGACTCTAGCGGCTGGGCCAGATGGGCATCATCTCCGATCACGCAGGTTCCCCGCAAATTCCAGGGTTAGCTGGGCCACGCGGCGCCGCGCGTCTGGGGTACTCAGAAGGGTGTCCACGACCTCGACCGGGAGGCCCTCGGCGGGCTCGTCGGCCACCACGCCGTCGAGCAGGCCGGAGTAGGCCTGGACCACCGCCGCGGTGCCGAACGGCAGGCCGGCTTGGCGGCAGAAGTCCTCGGTCGGGCCCTTCACCGAGCGGCCGCCGACGAACGGGCTGATCGCCACCACCGGCGCGGCCGCGGCGGCCAGTGCCTCGCGCATGCCCGGCAGGGCGAGGATCGGGCCGATCGAGATCACCGGGTTCGAGGGGCCGATCACGATGGCATCGGCGCCGGCGATCGCCTCGAGCACCTCCGGTGTGGGCGCGGCCGCGCCGATCCCGTCGAGCTCCACGCCCTCGATCTCGCCGCCGCTCCGCCCGCCCTGGGTGATCATGAACTCCTGGAAGTCGTGCCACTCGCCGCCCAGCTTCACGCGCGTGCGCACGGGCTCGTCCGCCATCGGCAGCACCCGCGCCTCCACGCCCACCGCCCGCGCGACCTCGGCCTGGGCGAGCGTCAGCCGCTCGCCGGCGCGCAGCCGGGCGGTGCGCAGCATGCAGAGCGCCAGGTCACGGTCGCCGAGGCGGAACCAGGGCGCGTGGCCGGCCTGCTCAAGGGCGTCCATCACCTGCCAGCTGTCGCCCGCGATGCCCCAGCCGCGCTCGTCGATCAGGTCGGCGAGCCACCAGGTCACGAGGTCGGGGTCGGGCGAGACGTGCACGCCCCACACCTCCACGTCGTCGCCGGTGTTGGCGATCACGACGAGCTCGCCGGCGCCCACCACGTCGAGCATCCCGCGGGCGAGCTTGGCGCCGCCGGTGCCGCCCGCGAGGACGACTACCACGTGACGTCGGGCAGTCCGGTGAGCTTCACGCCGGCGTGCGACTTGTGGCGCGCGTTCACCGAGATCAGGAGCGGTGTGAGCCCCTCGATGATGCGGGCCATCTCGAGCCTGCCGCAGTCCACCGGGCGCAGGCCCGGGATGCGCGTCACGAGCTCGGCGAGCTGGCGCTTGGCCTCGCGATCGTCGCCCGCGATCAGCACGTCCTCGTCGAGCTCCGCATCGGGATCGCCGAGCTTGGCGGCGCTGACCGTGTGGAAGGCGCTGATCACCTTCACGCCCTTCGGCGTCATCTCCTGCGCCTGCTGCGCCGCCGAGCCCTGCCAGACGCCGAGCAGCCGCGTGGCCCGGCCGGACACCGCGGCCGCGAGCGGCACCGTGGCGTCGACCAGGATCTGCTCGGGCTGGAGGACCTCCTTCAGGTTGGTGAGGTTCTCCGACTGCGCGCGGAACGGCACCGACAGGATCACGAGCGGCCCGCTGCGCGCGGCGTCCGCGTTCTGCAGGCCCTCGATGTCGCCGTCCGGCACGATGGCGCGCAGCTTGCCCGCCGCCTCCTGAGCCGATTCGAGCCGCCGCGAGCCGATCACGACCGGCACGCCCGCCTGGGCGAGCCGCAGCGCCAGGCCGAAGCCGAGCGCGCCTGTTGCGCCGATGATCGGGACCGGGGAGGAGCTCACGGGCACGCGAGAGTAACGGCTAGTGTCCATGGCCATGGGCGAGCCGGTGCTGATCCGCGAGGTCGGTCCCCGCGACGGCTTCCAGAACGAGCCGGAGGTCATCCCCACCGAGGACAAGGTGCGGCTGATCGACATGCTCGCCCGCACCGGCCTGCGCCGGCTCGAGGTCACGAGCTTCGTGCGCCCTGACGTGATCCCTCAGCTCGCCGACGCGCGCGAGGTCCTGCAGGCGGTGAGCATCCCCGAGGACGTGTCGGTCACCGTTCTGATCCCGAACGAGAAGGGGCTCGAGAACGCGCTCGCGCTGCGCGACCGCTTCCAGGAGGTCAACCTCTTCCTCTCCGCCTCCGAGACGCACAATCAGAAGAACGTGAACCGCTCGATCGAGGAGTCGCTCTCGGGGCTCGAGCGGGTGGTGGAGCGGGCGCGCGGCGAGGGGTTGCGCTGCGAGGGCGTGATCTCGGTCTCGTTCGGCTGTCCCTACGAGGGCGAGGTGCCGCCGGAGCGCGTCTTCGCGATCGCCCAGCGGCTGGCTGCCGCCGGCTGCGAGGAGATCGCCTTCGGCGACACGACCGGCATGGCCAACCCGCGCCAGGTGCGCGACTTCTTCGACCGGGCCGCCGAGTTGCTCGGCCCCGATGTGCAGCTCACCGCCCATTTCCACAACACCCGCGGGCAGGGCCTGGCGAACGTGCTGGCGGCACTCGACTCGGGCGTGCGCTCGTTCGAGTCCTCGTTCGGCGAGCTGGGCGGCTGCCCGGTGCCCAAGGGCGCCACCGGCAACATCGCCACCGAGGATCTCGTCTCGATGCTCCACGAGATGGGGCACGACACCGGCATCGACCTCGATCAGCTGCTCGAGGCCACGCGCGCGGTGCAGCAGGTGCTGGGCCGCCCGCTCACCGGCCACCTGCTCACGGCGGGGCCGGTGGACTGGCATCACGGCTGAGTCGCTCGAGCTGGTCGAGGCACCCGTTCCAGCCCCAGTCCTGGCCGTCGCGGCGCGTGTCCATCGAGATCGCGCTGTTCACGAGCACGACGGTGGTTGACCCGTCGCTCTCCGAGAATGAGAGCTCGACCAGCTGCTCGTTGGAAGGCTCGTCGTGGAAGGTCCACTTCATGACCAGACGGCGGGGCCGGTCGATCAGCACGTACTCGCCGTGCATCGACGCTTCGCTGCCGTCGGGCCTCCGCATCACCACCTGGACCTGTCCCCCGATCCGGAGATCGACCTCGGCCACCGGCGTGGTCCAGTCGGGCTCGCAGTGGAGCCAGCGGCGCATCACCTCGGGGCTGGTCCAAGCGTCGAAGACCTCCTCGGCGGACGCCGCGAAGGTGCGCTCGATGCGCAGCTCTTGGAGGTCGCTCACCGGCGCTCCTCCAGGTACTCGCCGACCACGTCGAAGAGACGCTCCCAGCGCTGTCGCTGGCTTTCGATCCAGTCGGAGGCCTCAGCCAGCGCCTCGGGCCTGAGGGCCAGGCGGTGTGTCCTGCCGTCGATCACCCGGGTCACCACGCCCGCATCCTCCAGCATCTTCAGGTGCCGCGAGACCGTCGGCTTGGAGACCCCGAAGTCGCGGCTCACCTCCCCGACGGTCGCCGTGCCGCCGCTCAGCCGCTCGACGATGTCGCGCCGGAGCGGATGCGCAAGGGCTCTGAACGTATCGTTAGCCATTCTGCTAACTATATGGTCGGTCCCGGATTGGAGGTGGCAGGTTGGAGCAGAGGGTCGGCACCCAAGAGGAGTGGCTGGCGGCGCGGCGTGAGCTGCTCGAGGCCGAGAAGGAGCACATGCGGCAGGGCGATGAGCTCGCGCGCCGGCGGCAGGAGCTGCCCTGGGTGCCGATCGAGAAGGGATACGTCTTCGAGACGGACAGTGGGAAGAAGACCCTGGCCGAGCTGTTCGACGGGCCCTCGCAGCTGCTCGTCTACCACTTCATGTTCGGCTTCGGATTCCGGGTCGACGAGCAGAACCCGGGCTGCACCGGCTGCTCGTTGATCGCCGATCACTTCGACGGGGTCATCCCGCACCTGAATGGCCATGATGTGACGCTCGTGGCCGAGTCGATCGCCCCTCTCGCGGAGCTGCACCGTTACAAGGAGCGCATGGGCTGGCGATTCCCCTGGGTCTCGTCCCTCGGCAGCGACTTCAAGTACGACTTCGGTGCCGCCTTCACGGAGGAGCAGCAGCGGAACGGCGCCGAATACAACTTCCGCCACGTGGACCAGCCCCCGCCGCAGCGAGAGGGAATGAGCGCCTTCGCGCTGCGCGACGGAGTCGTCCACCACACCTACTCGACTTACGACCGCGGTACCGAGCAGCTGATGGGCACCTACGGGATGCTCGACCTGGCGCCGCTGGGGCGTAACGAGGAAGGGGCCGCATCCTGGTGGCAGCGCCACGACGAATACGAGGAGGCAGCTCGATGACGGGGCACAGGGTCGGTACGCAGGAGGAGTGGCAGGCGGAGCGCGACGAGCTGCTCAAGCTGGAGAAGGAGCTCACCCGCCGCGGCGACGAGCTGGCGCGCAAGAGGCGCGAGCTGCCCTGGGTCCCGGTCGAGAAGGACTACCGCTTCGAGACCGCCGACGGCGAGAAGACCCTCGCGGAGCTCTTCGACGGCCGCTCGCAGCTGCTCGTCTACCACTTCATGTTCGGCCCGCCCTACAGCGCCGGCTGCCCGGTCTGCTCCTCGATCACAGACACCCTCGCTGCCCAGGTCCCGCACCTCGGGGCCAGGGACACGACCCTGCTGCTCGCGTCGCGCGCGCCGCTCGAGAAGCTCCTCGCCTACAGGGACCGGATGGGCTGGGGCATCGACTGGGTCTCGACTATCGGGAACGACTTCAACCGCGACGTCGGCTTCCTGAGCACGGAGGAGGAGCTGAGGCCGTGGCTGGAGAGCGGCAACGTCCCGGTCACGGTCGTGCAGAACGCCGAGATGTGCGGGACCGACGCGCTTGGCTACGTGACCGAGGGGCCCGGTCTGAGCGCCTATGCGCTGGCAGACCGGCAGGTCTACAGGACCTACCTCACGACCTCCCGCGGGCTGGAGGCAGCGATGGCCTACTACCAGCTGCTCGACCGCACGCCGAAGGGGCGCGACGAGAGCGCCACCGAACCCCTGTGGGTCCGGCGCCACGACGAGTACTAACCCTCGGCGCGCTCCCGCAGCCAGGCGATGAGGCGCTCGTCGTCCGATTCGAGCTGCTCGACCGGCTCGCCGTGACAGGTGCAGAGGTCCACGATCGCGCGCGCGTCCGAGAGGTGGACCACCCGGAAGACGGCGCCGTGCTCCTCCCAGCGCTCGAGCACCTCGATGGGGGACTCGCTCACATTCCCGAGGCTACCCGGGTTATGCTGCGACCCTGCTCAGGACTCGCCTCCTCATCCCCGCACTGGCAGCGCTGGGACTCGTTGCCGTGCCCGCGGCGCACGCGGCCAGCACCGTCATCGACGGTCCCGCGAGCCAGATCCGCAAGTTCGGCGGCCTCGACATGGCCCCGGACGGCACCGGCGCGATCGCCTACAGCAAGCAGATAGGGACCGACGAGCACGTCTTCGTCGCCCGCTTCTCGGGCAGCACCTGGGGCGCGCCGGTGGAGGTGGACGGCACGCTGTCGCCCGACGACCCGACGAGCATCCAGGTGGCGGCCGGCAACGGCGGGCGCGTCGTGGTCACCTACGTGAACCTCGCGGGCACCACCAGCGGGGCGCTCGAGAGCGCGGTCTCGCCGAGCTCGTCGGCCGGCTTCACGCTCGCCGCGGTGGACACGGCCGGCACGGCGATCGACGACGACCTCGACATGGACCCGGTCAGCGGCGCGGCCTACGTGGTCTACGACACCGTCGGGCAGCACGTGATGGCGCAGCGCTGGCCCGGCAGCGGCACCGCCTGGACCGCCGTGACCGTGGGTGCCAACCCGGTGCTCGACGCCACGGCGGGCACCGCGGGCACGGGCGACGACGGCTCGCGCGTGGTGGTGGACTCCTCCGGCAATGCCGTGATGGCCTGGCCCGAGGGCGCGACCTCGATCGACCAGAAGGCGATCGCGCGGCGTGTGACCGGCACCTCTGCCGGCACCCCGATCACGCTCAGCGCCACCACCCTGGCCACCCACGCGGACGCCAAGGAAACGAACATGATCGACATGGACGGCGGGGGCTCCGCCAACCCGTGGATCGTGTTCCGGCAGGGCTTCGACTACGGCGGGGGCAGCATCGTGGTGCGCAATATCGCGCGCCAGCTCGTGGGCGACACGCCGAGCGACCCGCAGGTGCTCGACGGCCTGGCGATCGATCCGAAGCCGGCCGAGGGAGCGGAGCACCCGTTCGTCGACGTGAACGCGGCGGGGCAGGGCCTCGCCACCACGTCGCGGCAGCTCTCGAACGGCGTCTTCGGCTCGGCGCTGTCCGCCGGCAACTGGAGCACCGGCTTCCAGCTCAACAGCGACACCAACAATGATGTGCCGCTGCCGGTGCCCGCGGTGGCTGACAACGGCAACGGCCTGATCGCCTGGATGGACTCGGGCGTGGATCCCAAGACGGCGGTGGCGCGCACCCGCGTCGGCGGCGTGCTGGGCTCGCAGGTGACGCTGTCGATCGCCGGCAAGGGCAACCTCGGCGGCATCGCCGGCGGCAGGCTGATCCAGGCGTCCAGCAGCGCGGCCGGGCTGATCGGCGTGGGCTTCGCGCAGGGCGGCGCGGACGGCGGCTCGCAGCGCACGATCGTGGCCGCGATGGTGGACCTGCGGCCGGGCGGCGGCGGTGGCGGTGGGGGAGGCGGCGGCGGCGCCGGGCCCACGGTCAGCTCGCTGCGCATCAAGTCGAAGCGCTTCCGCCTCGGCACCAAGCTGCCGCACCTCAGCCGCAGCACGCCTGTGGGCACCACCATCAGCTTCAAGGTCAGCGAGGCCTCGACCACCACCTTCAGCTTCGCGCGGCTCACGGCCGGACGACGCGTGGGCAAGCGCTGCCTGGCGCCCACCCGGTCGCGCGCGCACAAGCGCAGGTGCACGCGGGCGATCACGGTCCGGCCCGCGCTCAGCTTCACCACCAAGGCCGGCTCGCACACGCTCGGGTTCCAGGGCCGCCTGTCGCGCAAGAAGCGCCTCGCGCCCGGCCGCTACCGCCTGACCGTCGTGTCCAAGGACTCGGCCGGCAACGCCTCGAAGCCGCAGACCCTCAGCTTCACCCTGCTGCCCGCCCACTGATGCCCAGTGTCCTGAGTCGGAAATTCGGCTTCGGCTTCCCGAGTGACTGTCCAGGCGCCGGGAAGGTGCGCACGAATTTATGACTCAGGACACCAGGCCGATCGGCGCACTCGACGGGGTCTCGGGCTTCATGGGGATCCGCTGGGACGACCCGAACACGGGCCGGCTGACGATCCGCCCGGAGCTGATCAACGCCGGCGGCCTGCTGTCCGGCGTCGCCACCTACGCCCTCGTGGACTACACGATGGGCTCGACGCTCTGGGCTCAGACGAGCGAGGACGAGGGCATCGCGACGGTCAACATCGCCATCAACTACGTGCAATCGGCGACCGAGGGTGAGATCGTCTGCACGACCGAGCTCGACCGGCGCAACCGGAGCTCGGCGGTGATGCGCAGCGAGGTGCGACACGAGGACGGGCGGCTGATCGCCACCGCGATCGGCAGCTACGCGATCTTTGCGCGCAGGCGCTGATCCGTTCCGCGACCCGTACGCGCATACGGGCCAGTTTCCAAACCGACAGGAGGACTCGCCATGGCTCACTGTTTCATCATGGACTTCGAAGGTGGCACCACCGCCCAGTACGACGCCGTGGACGCGGCGCTCGAGGCCAGCGGCAAGCGGCTTCCGGACGGCGCGCTGTTTCACTCCGCCGGCGAGACGGCGACCGGCCTGCGGGTCATCGATGTGTGGGAGAGCCCAGAGGCGTTCGACGAGTTCGTGAAGACGCGCCTGGGCCCGCTCAGCGCCGAGCACGGAATTCCCGCTCCCCAGGTCCGCGCGCTGCCGGTGGACCAGATTCGCCGCGGTGGCCAGGGCCCGGTCACGTTCGTCCAGGTCGTGGACCTCCCCGGAGTAGACGCGGCCAGCTTCGCCGAGCTCGACAAGCAGGTGCTCGGGCCGGCGCGCGAGGCGCCGGCGGACTGCATCTTCCACGTGAACGGCCCCACCGACGACGGCTGGTGCGTGGTGGACGCCTGGACCTCGAAGGACATCCGCGACCAGTTCCTGGCGGCGCAGGTGGTGCCGGCGATCGGCACAAGCGTGGTGCCGGCGATCCAGGAGCTGCCGCTGTACGCGTCGCTCCAGCGGGAGGGTGCGGAGGCCTCCGCCTAGCGGCCGGCGAACTCCGGCTGGCGCTTGTCGAGGAAGGCGCGCGTGCCCTCGGCGAAGTCCTCCGAACCCGCCAGCTGCTCCTGAGCGTCGACCTCGCGCTCGAGCGACGCCGCGAGGTCGGGCTTGGCGGCGGCATCGATCACCTGCTTGGCGAGCGCGACCGCGCGCGGCGCGCACGCCAGCAGCTCGTTCACGAGCTGATCGGTGGCGGCGTCGAGCTCCTCGGCGGGCGCGATCCGGTTGGCGAAGCCGATCCGGTGCGCCTCGCGGCCGTCGATCAGCTTGCCGCACATGATCAGCTCCTTCGCCACGCCGAGTCCGACCACGGCCGGCAGGCGTGACGAGCCGCCCACGTCGGGGATCAGCCCCACCCGCGCCTCCACCAGCCCGGTGATGGCGTCCTCCGCCATCACGCGCATGTCACAGGCCAGCGCAAGCTCCATCGCGCCGCCGATCGCGGCGCCGTGGATATGCGCGATCGTGGCCTTCGGCATCTCCTCGAGCAGGTTCCACCAGCGGAGGAGCTGAGCGCGGTAGGGGCGCAGGTTCTCCGGGCTCTCGGACAGCGCATTGAGGTTGTGCACGTCCATGCCCGAGGAGAACATCGGGCCGTCGCCGCGCAGCACCAGCACTCGCACGGAGTCGTCCTCGGCGGCCTCCTCGAACGCCTCGCCGAGCGCCGCGCAGAGCTCGTCGTTGAGCGCGTTGCGCTTCTCCGCCCTGTTCATCACCACATGGCGGACGGGACCGCGGTCTTCTACCTGAACGAGTGCCAATGTACGCTCCCGACGCTTGAGGATTGGAAGAGTGAGCGATCTTAAGGAAGCCATCGAGAGGGCGCGCGCCGGCGGGCCGCAGCGCCATCACGAGAAGTCGGAGCAGCAGGGCAAGCTGCCGGTGCGCGATCGCATCGCGCGGCTCGTGGACGAGGGCTCGTTCGCCGAGGAGGCGCTGCTCGCCAACTGGGAGCAGGACGGCTTCGGGGCGGACGGCGTGGTCACGGGCATGGCGCGCATCGCCGGCCGGCCCGTGTGCGTGATGGCAAACGACCCCACGGTCAAGGCCGGCTCCTGGGGCCCGAAGACGGTCGAGAAGATCATCCGGATCCAGGAGCGGGCGCTCGACCACCTGGTGCCGATGATCTACCTGGTCGACTCGGCGGGCGCGCGCATCACCGACCAGGTGCAGATGTTCCCGGGCCGCCGCGGCGCCGGACGGATCTTCCACACCGAGGTGAAGCTGTCCGGCCTGGTGCCGCAGATCTGCCTGCTGTTCGGGCCGAGCGCGGCGGGCGGCGCCTACATCCCCGCCTTCTGCGACGTCGTGATCATGCGCGACGGCAACGCCTCGATGTACCTCGGCTCGCCGCGGATGGCCGAGATGGTGATCGGCGAGAAGGTGTCGCTCGAGGAGATGGGCGGGGCACGCATGCACACGGGCGTGTCGGGCTGCGGCCACTTCCTCGTGAAGAGCGACGAGGAGGCGATCGATCTCGCCAAGCGCTACCTCTCCTTCTTCCCGTCCAACTGGCAGGGCGAGCCGCCGCCGGCGCCGCCCGCCGAGCCGGCGAGCGAGAAGCCGATCCGCGAGCTGATCCCCGCCGACGAGAACAAGCCCTTCGACATGATGGAGCTGCTCGACTCGCTGGTGGACGCCGACTCGTTCCTCGAGATCCAGAAGCGCTGGGCCAAGGAGCTGATCGTCGGCTACGCGCGGCTCGACGGCCGGGTCGTGGGCATCGTCGCCAACCAGCCGAAGCAGCGCGGGGGAGTGCTGTTCGTCGACTCATCCGACAAGGCGGCCCGCTTCATCTGGACCTGCAACGCCTTCAACATCCCGCTGCTGTTCCTGGCGGACGTGCCCGGCTTCATGATCGGCACGCAGGTCGAGCGCCAGGGCATCATCCGCTCGGGCGCGAAGATGATCAGCGCGGTGTCGGAGGCCACGGTGCCGAAGTTCTCGGTGATCATCCGCAAGGCCTACGGCGCGGGCCTCTACGCCATGGCCGGGCCGGCCTTCGACCCGGACGGCTGCATCGCGCTGCCCGGCGCCAAGATCGCGGTGATGGGCCCGCAGGCCGCGATCAACGCCGTCTACTACAACCAGGTGCAGGCGATCGAGGACGAGCAGGAGCGGGCCGAGGTCGTCGAGAAGCTGCGGCGCGAGTACGCGGAGGAGATCGACATCCTGCACCTCGCCTCGGAGCTCGTCGTGGACGCCGTGATACAGCCCGAGGACCTGCGCAGCGAGCTGGTGCGCCGCCTGGAGCTCGCGGCCTCCAGGCAGCGCGACTGGCCCGCCAAGCGCAACGCGGTCACGCCGGTCTAGCGCTAGGGATAGACCTGCCGGCCGCTCTCCTCGTCGATCAGCGCGATCGCGCTGCTCGGGCAGGAGGCGGCGGCGTCGACCAGGCGGTCGGGCGGTGCCGTGCCGATCACCACGGCCACGTCGTCCACGCGGAACACCTCCGGCGCGACGTGCTCGCAGTCGCCGTGCGCGGCGCAGGCCGCCTCGTCGATCTCAATCCGGTAGCTCATTCTCGGCTCCTTTCGCAATCAGGCGTCTCATCTCGGGAAGGGCGCGCGGGCGGCCGACGAGCAGTGCCGCCACGGGCCGGCCGCGCTGGGTGAAGGTGACGCTGAAGTCGCGGCGCTCGAGCGAGCCGTCGAGCTCGACCGCCTCCGAGTGCCTGGCATCGCCGAGGTACTGGATGCGGACGCCGTACTGATCGCTCCAGAAGCTGGCGAGCGGCATCTCCGACGGGTTGAGCCCCAGCATCTCGTCGGCGGCGGAGGCGCCCTGCTGGGCGGCGGCCTCCCAGTGCTCGCCCCCGGCGGCGTCGCCCGCCACGAAGACGCCCGGAAGCGAGCGCGGGTCGATGCCGCAGGTCCAGTCGAGCGCGGGCGCCACGCCGATGGCGACGAGCAGCGCGTCGCACTCGACGCCTGCCGCCGTCGCTCAGCCGCAGCTCCTCCACACGGCCGTTGCCGCGGAACTCGTCGACGCCGTTCGACAGCTCGATCCGCACGCCCTCCCGCTCGTGCATGTCCGCGAACCAGCGCCCGATGCGCTCGCCGAGGATGTGCGAGAGCGGGGCCGGCGCGACGTCCACCAGCGTGACCTCCACGCCCAGCTTGCGCGCTGTGGCCGCCACCTCGAGGCCGATGAAGCCGGCGCCGATCACCACGAGACGCGCGCCTGGCCGCAGAGCGTCGCGCAGCTCCGTCGCGTCCGCCAGCGTGCGCAGCACGTAGGCGTTGGAGAAGCGCTCGGCCTTGGGGAGACGGCGCGGCGCGGCGCCCGTGGCGATCAGCAGCTTGTCGAAGGGGACGCGGCCGGCCGAGGTGAGCAGCGCTCCGTCCTCGAGGCCGGTCGCGCGGGTGCCGAGCAGCAGCTCGACGTCGTTGTCGCGGTACCAGTCGTCTTCGCGGAAGGAGAGCCTCGGCTCCTCGCCCGCGAGGTGCTCCTTGGACAGGGGCGGGCGGTCATACGGGTGGAGCGGCTCGTCGCAGACCATGCGGATCGGCCCCTCGTAGCCCCGCCTGCGCAGGCGCTCACAGCAGCGTTGGCCCGCCAGCCCGCCGCCGGCGATCACGATCCCGTTCTTCGAGTTCATGCATCGATCTTGCACGGCCCACCCCCAAGACCTCCACAAATCTCCCTGAGGATTTCCTCAAGCTTCCGGCCGGCGCGCTAGCGTCCCCGCCTGATCAAACTGACCGGCGAGGAGAGGCACGTGGGCAAGTACGACGAGCAGGTGGCCAGGGCGCTGGCGGGCGCTCACAACACGGCGCGCGTCGCCCACCAGACCCCTGAGTACGTACGGGTGGCGGCGGGCCTGGGCAGCGCGTTCGTGTGGGCACTGCTCGACCTGGCGGACGCGATCCGCTCGCACGGCACTCCTCCGCCGCCCCCGCCCGGCCAGTCGATGGAGCGGGTCTCTTGAGCGACCAGTTCGCCTGGCGGCCGCACGCCGAGTACGTCGAGCGCGCGAACGTCACGCGCCTGATGCGCGCGCACGGCATCCGCTCGATCGAGGAGATGCGCCGCCGCTCGGTGGAGGATGTCGAGTGGTACTGGGACGCGGTGGTGAAGGACCTCGGGCTCGACTTCACCACCCCCTACGAACAGGTGCTCGACCTCTCCGGCGGCGCGCCCTGGGCCAAATGGTTCACGGGCGGGCGCGTGAACATCACCTGGAACTGCGTGGACCGCTGGGCGCACGACAAGGCGGTGGCGGACCGCCCGGCGCTGATCGGCGAGTCCGAGACCGGCGAGGTGCGCGGCCTCAGCTTCAAGATGCTGCACAAGGACGTGGACCGTGTGGCGGCCGGGCTGCTCGAGATGGGCGTGGGCAAGGGCGACGCCGTCGGCGTGTTCATGCCGATGCGTCCGGAGGCGGTGGTCGCGGCCTACGCGATCGCCAAGATCGGCGCGATCTACATGCCGATCTTCAGCGGCTTCGCGGCCTCGGCGGTGGCCGCCCGGCTCAACGACGCGGGGGCCAAGGCGCTGTTCACCGCCGATGGCACCTGGCGCCGAGGCAAGCACGGGTTGATGAAGGAGGCGGCCGACGAGGCGGTGGCGGAGGCGCCCTCGGTCGAGCGCGTGATCGTCCTCGAAGGCCTCGGCGTGGACATGCCCTGGAACGAGGACCGCGACGTGAGCTGGCACGACTTCTCGGCGCCGCACGTGGGCGTGCACCTCGAGCCGGAGGACACCGGCGCCGAGGACCCGTTCATGATCGCCTACACCTCGGGCACCACCGGCAGCCCCAAGGGCGCGGTGCACGTGCACGGCGGCTTCCTCGTGAAGATCGCCTCCGAGGTCGCCTACCAGCTCGACGTTCACCCGGCGGAGATCCTCTACTGGTTCACCGACATGGGCTGGATCATGGGGCCGTTCTCGATGGTCGGCTCGCACGCCCTCGGCGCGACGATGGTGATGTACGAGGGCGCGCCGGACTTCCCCGAGCCGGACCGGCTGTGGGCCAGCGTGGCCCATCACCGGGTGAACATGCTCGGCGTCTCGCCGACGCTGATCCGGGCGCTCAAGCCGCACGGGGACACCTGGCCGGCCAAGCACGACCTCTCGTCGCTGCGGATCATCGGCTCCACCGGCGAGCCCTGGAACCCTGAGCCGTACACGTGGCTGCAGCGGGTGGCCGGGCGCCACGGCGAGGTGCCGATCATCAACATCTCGGGCGGCACCGAGGTGGGGGCGTGCTTCCTCTCGCCGTATCCGGTCGAGCCGCTCAAGACCTGCTCGCTCGGTGGTCCGTCGCTCGGCATGGACGTGGACGTGTTCGACCCGCAGGGCAAGCCGATTCGCGGCGAGGTGGGCGAGCTCGTGTGCAAGCAGCCCTGGCCCGGCATGACGCGCGGCATCTGGAACGACCCCGACCGCTACATCGAGACCTACTGGTCGACCTTCCCCGGCGTCTGGCGCCACGGCGACTGGGCCAAGATCGACGAGGACGGCCAGTGGTTCCTGCTCGGGCGCTCCGATGACACGATCAACGTGGCCGGCAAACGCCTCGGCCCGGCGGAGGTGGAGTCGGTGCTCGTTTCCCACCCGGCCGTGTCCGAGGCGGCGGTGGTGGGCGTGCCGGACGAGACCAAGGGCGAGGCGGTGTGGTGCTTCGTGGTGGCCCCCGGTGGCGGGCGGAAGCTCGCGGGCGAGCTTGCGGACCTCGTGGCCCACGAGCTCGGCAAGCCGTTCAAGCCCTCGCGGGTCGTGATCGTCGAGGCGCTGCCGAAGACGCGCTCCGCGAAGATCCTCCGGCGCGCCGTCCGGGCGGTGGCGATCGGCGCCGACCCGGGGGACATGTCCAGCGCCGAGAACCCTCAGTCGCTCGACGGGATCCGCTCAGCTCTCGCTTAGCACCGTCTCGTCGGGGGCGCGCACCAGGTCGGGGCCCACGCGCGCGTCGATCGCCTCGACCAGCTCGCAGCAGAAGCCGAAGGCGCGCTCGAGGGCTTCCGGGTCGACGTTCTCCGGCACGTCGTCGTGCTGGTGGAAGGTGGGCACGTAGTCCATGGCGTTCAGGCAGACGATCGACACGGCCGGGAAGCCCGCCGAGCGCATCGAGTAGCCGTCGGTCAGCGTGCGCAGCACCACTCCCCGGGTCTCAGACTCCTGCTGCTCGCCGATCTCCTCGCACAGCTCGAGCAGCTCCGGGTGGTAGGAGAGGGGGAAGACGAAGCCCTCCTTCTTCACCCAGCGGACGGTGCCGTGGCCGACGCTGTCGACGTTCACGAACACGGTGTTGCGGGCGTCGAGCTCGTCCTTGTGGCGCTTGATCCAGGCGCGCGAGCCGAGCACGAGGCCCTCCTCGGCGCCGGGGAAGAGGACCCAGAGGTCGAAGTTGTCGAGCGCGCCGCCGTAGCGCTCGGCGAGCTTGAGGACGGTGGCCACGCCGGATGCGTTGTCGTTGGCGCCGGGCACGACGCCGGACAAAGCGATGTCGATCAGCAGCGGCACGCTGACGATCAGCAGCACAGTGGGGATGAACTGGACGATCGTGAGCACCAGGCCGTGGAGGCCGGCGAAGCGGGCGAGCGCGCAGACCAGGGCGACGACGATCGACCAGACGAAGGGCGCGAACGGGCCGATCGGGCGCTTGATCAGCTTCTGCAGCGTGGCCGTCCGCTCCAGCGAGCGGCGGCTGAAGACCGCGCCGGTGCGGGCGGCGTCGTAGTGCGCCATCAGCACGAGCGTGCCCGGCTTGTCCGACTGCTCGCGGCTCAGCACGTTCTGGGACGCCCGCCGGCCGGTGAGGACGCGCGCCGCGAGGAAGGTGAGCGTCAGCTCCGCGAAGGCGGCGACCGTGGCCAGCAGGAGCAGCACCACGCCGAGCAGCTCGACCTTCACCGAGATCACGCTGCCCACCACGGCCGCGACCGCGATCAGCGCGTACGCCACCGGCCAGTTCGGGCGGATCTGAATCGGCTCGATCTCCACCCCCCGGCCAAGCCGCTCGAGCTTCTCCTTCAGGTGCACCGCGGCGCGCCGCTCGGCGTCCGTCCCGGGCCAGCGGCCATCGAAATCGACCAGCTCCTGGATTTCCCGCTCAGGGTCGATTGGGCCGAACAGCTCGGGCACGTACCCGGGTTTTACCGCTTGTGCTTCTTCTTACGCGTTAGCGGTGGCTGCGCCTGGTGGCTGAGGGCCGTGAACTGCGCGCTGAGGGTCGCGTCGGCCGCGGCGAGCTCGGGGCTGGCCACCTGGATCACCGGGTCGACCGGGATCGTCCCGGCGGCGAACGGCGGCGCCGCGAACTGCTTCAGGGAGGCCGACGGAAGCTGGAGGTCGTGCACGAGCGTCCGGACGGCCACGGGGAGCCCGAGCGTGTGGAGGATGTCGAGCGCGTTGACGGGCTGCAGGATGGTGACCTGGGCGGGGGCGATGCCGGCCCGCTTCAGCGCCGAGGCGGCGGCCGCGCGCAGCGCCGGCAGCCTCCGGTAGAGGCGTACGAGCGCCGCGGCCTGCTGGTGGACGAACTTCCACTGGCGCTTGAGCGCGGCCGAGTCCCCGTGGCTGGCGGCAGCCAGCGCGCGGCTCGTTGCCGCGGTGATGGCGATCGTGCGTGCGGTGGCGCTCTCCTCGGCGGTGAGCAGGCGCTCGGGGGCGCGCAGGAGCTTCGAGGTGAGGCCGACGCCGGCGTGGAGCGGGACGGCGTGCACCTTCGGCAGCTTGGGCACGCGGCGGTAGACGGACGCGGGTATCGACCGCGCGGCCCGGGCGGCGGGCGCGGCGCCGGCCACCCTGGCGGCGCCGGCCGCAACCGGCCCGACGGCGCTGCTCTTCGAGCAGGGCTGCGAGAGCGTCTTGTAGCGGGCCAGGAGCACGTCGGCCTGCTGGTCGGCCTCATCGGCCAGGTGCTGGTTCCAGAGCGACAGCGCCGCATCGGCCACCGCCGGAACGAGTCGGATGTAGGCGCGTGTCACGACGTACACGCCGGCCCCGGTCGCGATGGCCCGCGACGTCGTCAGCTTCTCCCCTGAGGTGATCGCCTTCTGCTGCACCCGCGCGCCCCACTTGGTGACGATCTCCGAGTAGGCCCCGGTCAGCCTGCGCACCGCGTTCTTCGAGAGCTGGGTCTGGATCTGCCCGTTGATCACCGGCGGGTTGTAGAACCACTGGACCAGCAGCGAGGACAGGCTGCTGCCGGCGGCGGCGGGCGCCAGCGGATGCGTCGCCATCTCCTTGATCTGGTTGAGTGCGTCGACGTAGTCCGAGTTCTCGAACAGCTGGGAGGCGAACTCCTTGAGGTCCGATCCCATGTCCTCGAGCAGCCCCGGGTAGAAGTTCGCGAACTGGGACTGGGCGCTCTCGTTGAGATCGGTCGACACCGAGCGGAGAGCCATCCCCCGGCTCAGCGCAGTCTGCCAGTCGGCGAAGGCCTTGGCGGCGGCGACCTTGTCGCAGGGCTGGGGGACGGGGACCGGCGGCTGGGGAACCACCGCGGGCGGCACGGGCGCCGCGGGGGCTGGGACCTCCACCCGTTCGCTCCCGGGATGGAAGGTGCAGGTGGTGTTCGGCTGGAGCGCGTGACCGGATCCCGTCGCGGAGATGGTGTAGATGCCCGGCGCGCTGTAGGAGTGCGAGAACGCCTGGCCGTTCGAGTAGTTGGGCGCGGGGGTGCTCGTGCCGTCCCCCCACGAGATCGTCGCGCTGAAGCTGCAGGCTCCCGGGTTGTCGTTGGTCAGCGTGATCGTGATCTGGCCGCTCGGGTCGCATTGCGCGGAGGCGTCGTGGCAGTCGGCCGCGGTGCCGAAGTCCCCGCTCGCCGGCGAGCTGAAGGCGACCAGCAGCGCGACTGCGGCGATCGGGACTATCCAGCGGAACGCTGTCATCGATGCTTCGGAACAGAACCGGTTCGAGCGGTGTCGATATCTGAACGTAGGGTTAGGAGCAGGCTGTGGTCAAGGTGATACTGATACCCCAGATGGGGTATTCAGCCACCGAATGTACGTGCGCTTACATGGGCGTGATCTCCCCTGGAGGCCGGCCTCCCGGCCGGCGGCGCAGGCGGATCGAGCGGGCACTACGACCCCAGCGGCCACCTCGCCACGGGCGACGTCACCTCCCGCTTCCAGGCGGCGTCAACCAAGTGACCTGAATGCGCAGGCCGCGTTCGCGCGGCGCCGGTTGGAGTCATACCCGGGGCGGGATTCGAACCCGCACGCCCTTGCGAGCAGGGGATTTTGAGTCCCCCGTGTCTACCGTTCCACCACCCGGGCGGGTGACGCGATGCTAAACGCGATCGGCGCTACTCGTACTGCTCTTCGACCTCGACGTTCCAGTGCTGGTTGAAGCCGCGCATTGCGAACCCCAGCAGGAGCAGCGAGACGGGGATCAGCACGATGCAGAGCAGGCCCAGCAGGCTGGGGTTGAGCGCCGGGTTGTGGAAGCCCGACTTGTCGCGCGAGAACCAGGCCGGCGCGGCGATCGCGGCCAGCACCGCGATGAACACCGCGATGGAGCCCGAGACCGGCAGGATGCCGCGGTTCCAGCGGTTCACGTAGTAGGCGGAGAGCAGGTCGATCAGCGCGAACGCGATGGCGAAGATCTGCGCGCCCTGCAGGTCCGACCAGCCGCCGATCGTGATGATGCCGATCAGGCCGGCGCTGCACAGAAGCAGGAAGACGATTGCGGCCTTGGTGGCCTTGGCCTGAGCCGACTCTCGGTTTGGATGGCGTATCGCGACGCCGTAGGTTCCTCCCATGCGCGGAAGCGTAACTGGGACGCGGGCGTCGTGGCGCCGGTTTGCGTTCGACTTAGAGGCGCTCTCCCGCCAGGCGCGCGCCCTCCGCTAGCGACTCGAGCTTCGCCCAGGCCACCTGCGGATGGACCCGCCCGCCGAGGCCGCAGTCGGTCGACGCGACCACGTTCTCCCTCCCGACGCCCTCCGCGAAGCGGGCGATGCGCTCCGCGACCAGCTCCGGGTGCTCGACCACGTTGGTCGAGTGGCTGACGATGCCCGGCAGGATCTTCTTGCCCTCCGGCAGCTTCACGTCCTGCCAGATGCGCCACTCGTGCTCGTGGCGGACGTTGGCCGCCTCGAACGAGTAGGCGCCGGCGTTGATGGCGAGCATCACGTCGACGATGTCCTTCATCGGGATGTCCGTGACGTGCGGGCCGTGCCAGCTTCCCCAGCAGAGGTGGAAGCGGATGCGCTCGGTGGGGAGGTCGCGGATCGCGTGGTTGAGCGCCTCCACCCGGACCATCGTGAAGCGCTTGTAGTCCTCGACGCTCGGCTCGGGCACGATCTGGTCCCAGTTCTCGGCGATCGCCGGGTCGTCGAGCTGGAGGCCCAGGCCGGCGTCGATGATCGCCTTGTACTCCTCGCGCATGGCGTCGGCGCAGGCGTACATCATCTCCTCGTCGTTGTCGTAGAACTCGTTGCCGAAGCGGTGGCAGCTGCCCGGCGCGACCGAGTTGAGGTAGCCGTCCTCCAAGCCCGCGGCGTCGAGCGCGGCCTTGAAGTTCTCGATGTCGCGCTGGATGTCGGCCTGGCCGATGTAGGTGATCGGACCCGTCGCCACGGGCGCGATCTCCGGCGGCGTGGGCAGGGCCACGCCCGAGGTCGGATCGCTGTAGGCCTCCGCGAACAGGTTCCAGTCGCGGCGCTCGGCGAAGGTGGCGAGACCTATCTCGCCTGGCTTCGCCGCCGGCTGAGCCATCGTCATGAGCGTTCGGGGCACGATCTCGAGGCCGCCGAGCCGCTGGAAGACGTAGGTCCACCAGGAGCCGTAGTCGTAGCGGTGGCCCATCGAGTGGCCGTACTCGCCGTCGTTGACCCAGTCGATGCCGATCTGGTCCTGCCTGGCGACGACGTCCCTCACGGCCTGCGCCAGCCGCTGTTGGTAATCGGCTTCGTCCACCGGCTGCCCCTCGGTTCGCTTGAGGTTCAGCTCAACGAGATCCTCCGGGCGCGGCAAGCTGCCGGCATGGCTCGTCGGGATTGGTCCAGGCATCGAATCCCCCTCTTGTCGGGCGGCGGCAACTAAATGTCAGCCGGCTAAGTATTTGTCATGCGAGTGAGTCCGCGGCGCGGTGAGTCCAAACCGATGGCGAGTCGTCACCGCGCCCTGGCTCCGTTTTGGCTTCGAGGGCGATCGTTGAAGACCGCTACCTGCCGGGCAAACGCGCCACGAGCGAAACGCCAACGCGCGAACTGCGTGGCAAGCAGTTGCCCTCCCTCGAGACCGGCGGGAATTAGGCCGAGCGGAGGGAGAAACGTCGCTGCGATCCCACCGCCGACCGCCGCTAGCCGCACAGTCAGTCTGATACTCCTCCGTTTCGTCCAGCTGAGCGATTGCTGCACTTCTTTCGCCTTCTCGCTCACCTTCTCCGCAATCTCCTCGCGAAGTAGGTTGGGGACGTAGAGCCGACCATCGTTGCCCACTCGGTCTATGTAGCTCGTCACTCCCTCGGCGACGGCGTCGCGCCAAGGATCGAACTGGCCATTGCGGCGGATGGCCACGATGTCGGCCAAGGAGACGCCAACTGGCTCCACGACATCTGCCTTGATGACGTGGGGCAGAATCGCGCCGTACTTTGGGGGCGTGGCGTCCGCGGTCGTTGATCTCATGGTTTCGTCCGCGGAGGTCATGAGCGCTCTGAACACGGCGGCGTGGCCTCGAGTTGGCAGATAGGGGTCGACCGCGCCGCGCGCGGCCGCGAGCTGTTGTGCAATGTCCATGGCTGCGATTTGGTGATCGCCGAGCCCCCAGTAGTCAGGCGGTTTGGAAGGAAACTCACTAACGAGGGACGGATCGACTGCCTGGGCTGCTGCCTTGTCGAGGTCGGTGTTCACAATCGGAGCAGGGACCACCACAATCACGTTCGTTGAGATGAGTTCCTCGAGCCGGGCCATCCGGTCGATCGCGGTGGCTGCCCAGTGGCGATACATCGCCCGATCCCCGAGCGCTCCTTCTACGCGGAGCCGAGGAGAGCTAGCGTCGGGCCACTCGATGAATGGGTCGGGGACAGCGATGCTGTCGCAGAACAGCAAGTGACGCACGATGTGGCTCTCGAGTTGATCGCTCGGCTGTGAGCTACCGATCAGACTCATCCACGCCGAGGCGAGTTGGCCGCTGTCATGACCCGCCCACTTGGCCCATGCGAATGGCCTTAATTGGCCGGCTGGTAGGGGCGGCGGAGTCCAGGCGGCTCCCCATACCAAGCATGAGCGGTACAAGCTCTCCAGTTGCCGGTCGGCTTTGCCCGCTCGGAGTGCGTCGGCGGCATCGCTCAGCTCCGTCTCGAACGCTGCTTGGATGAGCTCTATGACCGATGACGGCATGATTTGCCGACTATTTCATGCTCAGTGATCATTGAGCAAGATCAACCAGACTCGAGCTGTGCCGGTGATGCGGCTGGAGGGACTCGAACCCCCACGGGCTAGCCCACCGGCACCTAAAGCCGGCGCGTCTACCAATTCCGCCACAGCCGCTGGCGGCTCGATTCTAGGCTGGCGAGCCGCGCCGAGTCGCCTACAATCGCCAGCGCGCGGGGCAGTGGCCAAATTGGCTAAGGCACCGGTCTCCAAAACCGGCGATTCCAGGTTCGAGTCCTGGCTGCCCCGTCTTCTTCCGAGCGGCCGTTTCCGGCTCTACTTGCAGGGATTTGCAGGTGCTTTCGCGGCCGTGTTCGTTAGCCGCTCGAGACCGCTCAAAACCGGCCGAAACGGGGGCGGACCGGCCCGCGACCGGCCCGCACTGGCCGAGGCGGGGCCGTTTCGCCGTCCGTCGTCTGTCGAGGTGATGGCAGGGATCGCTGCACGATCCGGTGCGAGTGCGACCGCGGTCTCGCGCTCTCGAAGGCGGAGGCCGCGGAGGCGCTCGGCGTCAGCGTCGACTTCCTCGAGGAGCACGTGATGCATGAGCTGCGCGTCGTCCGCAAGGGCCGCCGCCGGCTGATCCCGGTCAAGGAGCTCGTCCGCTGGCTGGACGAGCAGGCGACCTACGCGCTCGACTGATGGCGAAGCGCACCGCGGCATCCAGATCAGGCACTCGCGCAACTGCGCGAGCTCCGAGCGGGCGGCAACTGCAACTGCCAGCCGAGCTACAAGGCCGAGATCTGGATCGCGCGCGACGAACCGCAAGATCCGGCGCTCGTTCCCGACGCTCGCCGCCGCGCGCGCGTGGCGGCACGACGCGATGGCCGCGCTGCGCAAGGGGACGCTCGCGCGCCGGCAGCCCGACGACGATCCGCGAGGCCGCGCCGGCGCTGATCGACGGATCCGCAGCGGCGCGATCCGCACGCGCTCGGGCGACGAGTACAAGCCGAGCGCTCGGCGCAACTACGAGGAGGCGCTGCGCAAGCGCATCCTGCCGCGCATGGGGCACATGCTGATCGTCGAGGTCACGCGCGGCGACGTGCAGCGCTTCGTCGACCACCTGCTCGCCAGCGGCATCTCGCCGAGCACGATCCGCAACACGGTCAACCCGCTGCGGGTGATCTACCGCCAGGCGATGCTCTACGGCGAGGTCGCCGTCAACCCGACGATCGGACTGCAGCTGCCGGCGGTGCGCGGCAAGCGCGACCGCGTCGCCGCTCCCGAGGAGGCGGCGCGGCTGCTCGAGCTCGTGCCCGACCGCGACCGGGCGATCTGGGCCACCGCGATGTACGCCGGGCTGCGGCGCGGCGAGATGCTCGCGCTGAAGTGGTCCGACGTCGACTTCGAGCGCTCGCTGATCCACGTCGAGCGCGGCTGGGACATGCAGGAGGGGATCATCTACCCGAAGTCGCGCGCCGGCCTGCGCACCGTGCCGCTGGTGCGCACGCTGCGGACGCACCTGCTCGCGCACCAGCTGCTCACCGGGCGGCGCGAGGGCTTCATCTTCGGCCGCACCGGCGAGGTGCCGTTCAACGAGCACGCGCATCTCCAACCGGGCGAAGAAGGCTTGGGCGGCCGCCGGCGTTCGGCGAGATCACGCTGCACGAGTGCCGCCACACCTACGCGTCGCTGATGATCGCCGCGCGGCGTGAACCCGAAGGCGCTGAGCACCTACATGGGCCACGCCTCGATCACGATCACGCTCGACCGCTACGGGCACCTCTTCCCGGGCAACGAGTCCGAGGCCGCGGACCTCCTCGACGCCTACCTCGAGCGCGAGGAGCGCCGCGGCGGTCTCAGCGGCGGCGCCGCTCGTAGCGCGGCTCGCCACCGCCGTCAACCGCTTCGCGGTTTCCCTTCGGTGACGGCGTCGCCGACCCGCGCTTGGTTGAGCAATCAAGTCCCGGCTCCGCCGGGAGGCCGCGCCGCTTTGAAGCCAGTCCGGCGCAGCCGGACCTACCCAGCAACCCGCCGCCTGGGCGACGGCCTGTCACCCGAAGGGCGGCCGCAGGCCGACCCCGAAGGGGTTGACAGGACGGCGACCAGGCGGCACTCCCCTGATCCAGCGGCGGCCGTGGCGCGTCAGCGCCTGATGCGCTCTGGGTGATGCGTTCTGGCTGATGCGCTCTGGGTGATGCGACCCTCAGCGCATCACCCTCGCCGGCCTCCGAACGCCACAAACCCGCTTCCCGCCCGGGCTTTCGAGGAAGCGCCGTCCGCCACTGCGCGCCGGACGGCGCTTCCTCGACCCCCAGGTAAACCTGGGGGACAGCTGATAGCTGCTGAGTTGCCGTCTTGAGGAGGCCCTCTCCGCTGGTCGGGGAGGGTCTTTTTCTTTCTCTTTGAGGGGGTTGCTCTGTGTCGGGTGCGGTACTTCTGAGAGGCCTTGGGGACGAGGCGTTGGTGGTGGCGATCGATCCGGGCAAGGTCAGTAACCGGGTCTGGCTGGCGACGGGCGCCGGGGGTTTGATCGGCGATCCCGTTTCGTTGCCGGTCGACGGGGCTGGCCTCGACGAGCTCGGACGGCTGATCGCACGGTCACGCGCGACAGCACCGGTGATTGGGATCGAGGCGACGGGGTCGTTGCACCGCGCCTGGGCGGTCGAGTTAGAGCGGCGCTTCCCGGGCTCGCTGCGGTTGTTTGCGCCGTCTGAGACGAGCGCTGCGAGGACGCAGCTCGGGTCGCGACGGTTCAAGACCGACGACCGCGATTGCGCTGCGCTGGTCTGGCTGCTGCGTCAGGGGCTCGGCCGTCGGGCGGCGGATCCGGCGGTCGACTCGCTGTTGTCGGCCGTCCGGCACCGGCGCGGGCTGGTCGCTGAGCGCAAGCGGCTGCAGCAGCGGTTGCACGACCAGCTCAACGGGCTCTGTCCCGGTCTCTCGGCGCCGGTCGGGCACGGCCGCGCGTTGAAGCTCGAGGACAGCTCGGGGCAGGCGGTGCTCGCCTGCGCGACGGTGTTCGCCGGCCGGCCGCCGACTGTCCGGTCGCTGCAAAAGCGCGCGCCCGGCCGCCTGACCGACCGCAACGCCAGCTTCTGGGTCGATCGCTGGCGCCGGCTGCTGCCGCCACCACCGGACGCAGACCTGCGCGCGGAGCGGCTCGGCCGCGACCTCGACCGCCACCGCCAGCTGCAGGCCGACATCGCACACGTCGAACAGCAGATCACCGCATTGCTCGCCGGCAGCGACGGCCAGGTCCTGACGACGCTTCCCGGCGTCGCCACCACCAGGGCGGCGGCATTCGCCGCGCACTCGCTACCGATCGAGCGCTTCCCCACATCCGAGCATCTCTACTCCGCGACCGGGCTCGCGCCCGCCAGCTACGAGTCCGCGACCCTGCGGCGCCGCGGCCGGATCTCGCGCCAAGGCCTGGCTGACCACCGCGACGCGCTGATGAGCATCGCCTGGGGACTGTCCCAGTTCTCAGCCAGCTTCCAACTGCGCCAAGCCGAGCTCGAGCGCCGCGGCTTCCGCCCCCTCCAAGCCAGGGTCGCGCTCGCCCGCCACGCCTGCCGGCTCTGCTTCGCCCTGCTCCAAACACAACAGCCCTACGACGAGAACCGTTATGGTCGAGCCCGGCACAGCCGCGGGCGGTGACGGCGCGAACAGCTATGCCGCACGACGGCGCAACCTAGCTTGCCGCCCGCCCGCGCTGGCCGCCCCTCACGGCGCAAACGAAAGCCTGCCGCACGACGGCGCCTAATCAGCCTGCCGACCTCACCGGCCTAACCGGGCAACGACCCATTCCCCGCAAACTGCGGCCAGCAAAGCCGGCCCGACCACCGCTGCGCGCCACCCCCCATTGACCCAGCGGGCGAAAGCTAGGGCGGGAAGCGGAGAGGCGCGCACGATGGACGCGGACGGTGGGAAGAGATAACGGTGGGCTGGAGGTTGCGGCGAAGGCTGAAAAACCTGGTGTCGGTTGGTCGAGATACGCTGACCGTGTGCCGGAGCAAATCAGTCAATTGGAGCGGCTGGCGCTATTCAAACTGTGGGGCGAAAAGTGCGCGTGGTGCAACGAGCCGCTCGTCTTCAGCAGGATGGAAGTTGAGCACCTGGTTCCGAAGCACATGACCGGCGATGAGCTGAAGAAAGTGCTGGAGCTTCAGGGGCTAAGTACCGACTACGACGTCTTTTCGCTGGAGAATCTCGCTCCCAGTTGCCGCCGTTGCAATGGCCGCAAGGGGACAAAGCCACCGCCAACGTCACCGATCGTCGCGGTGCTGCTTGAGACTGCTGCAGAGCGAGCAGGCGCGGTTAGGGAGCTAGCCGAGAAGCTCGGCACGCGCCGAAAGATCGAAGAGGCTCTTGCCGTCCTCGGCCAGCTCGACTCCGAAGACAGCTCCGACCCGGCATGCCGCGACGCCGCGGAGGCAATCTCAGAGGAGGTCGAAGCATTGACGGGCGAAGCGCTCGTGCGGCTCAACCCCCCTGCGAGCCGTGAAGGGCTGCAAATCCGGTTTCGCCTGCCGCATGTAACCGAGTACTTCACTGGGCGCGGGCCGGAGATAGAGAAGCTTAGGAGCGCGCTTGCCGAGGGCCGAACCGCAGTTGTGGCACAGGCGATTACTGGCCTGGGCGGCATTGGCAAGACCCAACTAGCTGCTCGCTTAGTTCACTCGCAGCTAGAGGAGTTTGATGTCGTGGCGTGGATCCGAGCTGAAAGTGGGGCCATCTCCGATCTCGCGGACCTCGCAAACCGGCTCGGACTAGATGTGGACGGGGTTCCCCCGGCCAAATGTGCGGAGCTGGCAGTTCATTGGTTCACAACTTGCTCCGAACGATGGCTTCTCATTTTCGACAACGCCACATCTGCCGACAGCCTTAAGAGCCTCGTACCGTCTTCAGGCAACGGAGGAGTGGTGATCACCACTCGTAATCGGGAGCTCGACGAGTTCGGGCCAGTCCTAAGCGTGGACGTCTTTGACGACGATCTCGGCGCTCAATACCTGACCGCGCGTTCCGGCCGATCGACCGATATTGAGGCTGCGAAGCGCCTGAGCCGAGTTCTTGGGGGCCTACCGCTCGCACTCGCACATGCGGGTGCGTTTTGCCGATCTGGTGTCTCGTTTGATGAGTACCGGGCGTTGTTGGAAGAGCTGCCCGCCGCCGAGATGTTCAACGAGAGGCCAGACGCCTTTTATGAGTCGACGGTCGCATCAACCTGGCAGGTCTCGATAGCCGCTGCGCAGGATCGGGCGCCGCTCGCCGAAGAAATCCTGCTGATGGCGGCATACCTAGCCCCGGAGCGGATTCCTACTGTCTTGCTGGAGACAGTCCTCGACAACCCCGGGCAACCGGCGGACCGCAAACGATTGCTCGACGGTGTGAAGGCGCTCTTTCGATTCTCCCTCGCGGACGTCACCGACGATGCCATAAGCGTTCACCGGCTTCTCCAGAAGGTAGTTCGCGACGACGCACGAGAAGAGGGGACGAGAGCGGGTCGCGCACGCGCTAAATGCGCTCACGTCGGCGTTTCCCGAGGATCGTTCCGACCCAGATTTATGGCCGTTGTTCGAAGCACTGTTGCCCCATGTGGTCGCCCTTTCCGAAACCTCTGCAGCCGAGACGCACACGGCCGGTGTGCTCGATCTCTTGCATTGGACGTGCGATTACTTGTCGAAAGCCGATCGGTCGCCTAGAGCGCTGGGACCGAGTGAGAAAGCAGCGGCGATCGCGAGCAGAGCGCTTGGAACTGGGCGATGCGCGGAGGCTCGACGCTCTTATCGATCTGGCAAGCGGATACCTCTGGGCCGGGCGATACGACGACGCAGTGAGGACTTCGGAAGATGTGGTTGCGGAGTGTGAGCGGGAACTCGGCTCCGGACACCAGATCACTCTCAAGGCACGCAACAACCTAGGCGCCTGTTACCGCTCGTCGATGCGCCTCCAGGAGGCCATCGAGATCTTTGAGGGGCTACTCGCGGACCTGGAGCTTGAACCCCCTTCGGAGGTCGGGCTCCTCCTGGCAGTCCGCAGCAATCTGGCGAGCTGCTACTGGGCGGACCGGCGTTTGGACGACTCGATCCGCTTGGGCGAGCAGCTCGTGCACGACAGGACCGATCTGTTGGGAAGCGATCACTTTGACACGCTTCTCGCGGCTGTGAACCTAGGCAGCTCCTATAAGGACGCCGGACGACTCGACGACGCCGTCGAGCTACTCGAGCGCGTCGTGCCTGATTCGGAGCGCGCTCTCGGGAACGAGCATTTCACGACCATGGATGCTCGCGGCCATTTGGCCAACTGCTACACGTTGCAGGGCCGCCTAGACGAGGCAATCCCGATGCTTGAACAGCTGCTGGCCACCAGGGAGCGGCTGTTCGGGGCAGACCACCCGAGGACCCTTCCGGTTGTGGACAGTCTCGCCAACGCATACTGGCGTGCTGGCAGGCGCTCTGAGGCCGTCGCGCTGATGGAGCGCCAAGCGGCCGACAGCCAACGGGTGCTTGGCGCCGGCAATCCGAGAACCAAGCATGCGATCGACATGCTCGCTGAGCTCAAGCGCATTATGCGCGAGGAAGACGGTGAGGAAGCATGAGTTCATGTCTCCGCTGCAGGTGAACGGAGTCGTTCAGCCTGTGACTCCGGCTCGCGCTCAGGCCTTCCTCCCAGCCAATTTCCTGTAGGTTGCGTGAACCACAAGACGGAATGCGCGAAACCCCCAGAAAATCCCTCCAAAACCGGCGATTCCAGGTTCGAGTCCTGGCTGCCCCGCTCCTGGTGATCCAGCGGAGCGACTAGCGCAACCACAGCTGGTCGAGCAACGGGCCCCATTGCGGGTTGTACTGATAGTTGCCCACGCGGGTAGACACAAGGCTCACCGCGAGCGGGTTCAGGATCGGCAGGGCGAGGGCGGCGTCTACTACTCGCCGATCGGCCTCCGCCCACGCGTGATTTGTCGTTAGCGCCCCGGCCGATTGCGCGCGTAGAGCGGACTGAATGGCTCGCTCGACGCCGGGGCGGCACACGTGGGAGTAACTGAGGTTCGGCCCGGAACACGAGAACAGCGGCTGGAAAAAGTCGGCCGCCCCGGTGTAATCCGCTATCCAGTCGCTTACCCCTATCTGAATGTGGGAGCGGGGATGCTGTACCCGGCTGTAGTACTCAGTCCAATTGCGAGCCAGCCGCATCGAGCTTCTGTAGCCGAGGGTTCGAAGCAGGTGCCGGGCGTACTCGGCGAGCGACCTTCTCTCGATGGGCGCCCATACGACCACCCTCTGTCCTCGGGTCCCTGAAGCGGAAACAAGTCTTTTCGCCAGTCGCAGATCGGGGGCGGTCGGGATTCCGGCGGCGGTCGGAGACAGCGTGTATGGGCAGTAAGGCTCGTAGCCCGGAAACTCGGGCGGAAGGATCTGGCAGGTTGGCGTCGCCGCGCTGCGGTCGTATTGGAGGCGCGCCAGCCCCTCCCGATCAGCTGCAAAGTTGACGGCCCTGCGCACGCGAGTGTTGCTGAACGGCGGGACCTGCGCGTTCAGGAAGAAGAACTCCACGTGGTTGCCGGGGTCGGCGTGCAGCTGCTCAGGTCGAACGAGCGCGAGTGTTCTCACAGTCCGCGGTGGCAGCTCGAGATCTGGCGCGATGTCGCCGTGCCCGGCGACCACGGCCGTCGCCCGTTGCTCATCTGAGCCGGTCATGTGGGCGAGGATGCGGTCGGGATAGCCGTCTGGCGTCGCCGCAGGGGCGAAGAGCTTGAAGCGCCTGTTGCGGACGAGCTCCAGCGTGCGGTTGGGCAAGAAACGTGAGATCCGGTAGGGGCCCGTACCTGGGATGGGGACGCGAGCCGCGACGCGCGTTTCCGCCGGAAGGACGAACGCAAAGGGCAGCGCCAGCCGGTACAGGAAGTCCGGATCCCTGCCTTTGAGATGGAAGGTCACGGTGCCTGCGGCGTTGTCGGCAACGATCCCTCGCGACAGGTCGCAGCCGGCGCCGGCGCGACAGCCGGAAGCTCCCACGATCGTGCCGTAGAAGAACCGATGCGGCGCGCTTTGTTGTGGCACCGAAAAGAGCCGCTGGAAGCTCGCAACAACGTCTGTCGGGCGCAACGGCTGGCCGTTGGAGAATCGGACGCCACGACGTAGCCGGAACACGTAGGTCCGCCCTCCATCGCTCGGCTGCGGGACACTCACAGCCAGGTCGCCCACCAACTGCGCGCCAGCGGGCCCACCGACGCGTCGATAGCCGAGCAGGCCGTCGTACACAAGGTCGAGGAGGCGCCAGTCCGGCGGGTCGTACGCGATCGCCGGGTCGACACAGCCACATTGCCCTGCCGTCTCGACTGCGAGAGTCCCGCCGCGGTGGGCCTCTGGCAAGCTCAGCGTGGTCGCCCAAACCGCGTTGCCGAACGCCGCGATCCCCGCCGCCGGCTTGCCAAGGAGCACGCGATGGACGACCTGAGCGCGGGCGGCGTCGATCTCCACCAGCGAGCGGCCCCCAGCCAATGCGACCCAGATCTCGCTACCGCGCGCGGCCAGCCCCGAGGGAGTCCCTCCCACCGGAATTGTTGCTCCCACGGTCCCGGTTGAAGCGTCGATTCTCGAGGCGGTCCCGTCATCGGCATTGGCGACCCACACGCTTCCTGCCGTGACCAGGAGGGCGCTCGGGTCGTTTCCGACCTGCACCGTCTGCACAACGGCCCGCGAACGGGGGTCGATGCGCGCCACTGTCCCAGCCCCTCGCACTCCGACCCACACGGCACCATCACCGAACGCCACCGGCCCAGGCTCCGAACCGACGGGGATGCGGTGAAGGGCCTCGCGACCGGCAGGATCGACTCGCACGAGCGTGCCGTCCGTCGCGGAGGAGACCCAGACTGCCCCATCGCCGAAGGCGACTCCGGCAGGTCCGTTGCCCGTGACGAAGGAGTGCTCGACCTTCGCGGCGCGCGGGCTCACCTGCGCTACGGTCCGCCCACCCGCGTCTGCCACCCACAGGAACCCTGCGCCGAAGGCGAGCGCGGTTGGATCCTCGCCGACCGGGATCGTCTCCGTCGCGCCGGTCCGCGGATCGATTCGCGAGACGGTCCCGTCCCCGCTGTTCGCGGTCCAGACCCAGCCACCCCCGACGACAGCAGCCGTGGGGTCGGTGCCGACCTCGACCTCGCGTCCCGCGCGCTGACCCCCGGTGATGCTGACCGCGGCGTTCGCCGCCACCGCCGTCGCGCCTCCGCCGGCCAACCGTAGGGAGACGAGGAGCACTGCCGCGGCGCCAACGGCGGCGACGAGAACGAGGAGTCCCACCGTGCGTCCTGAGATTCGGCCCAGTCGGTCGGCGAGCCTCGGCGCTACCTCGCTTGTCTCTTCTCCGGCAGCAGTAATCCTGGAGGCGCGGTCGTCCCTCCGGATGTCGGTCGCGCTGAGCTTCGGATCGTGGCGCAGGATCGCCTGCTCCAGTTCCCGTAGCTCGGTGCTTGGCTCGAGCCCGAGCTCGTCGTCGAGCTCCCGGCGCGTGCGCCGATAGAGCTCGAGGGCATCGGGCTGGCGGCCGCTCCGGTACAGCGCCAACATCAGCAGGGCCCTGGGGCGCTCTCGATACGGGTGCTGCGCGGCAAGCTGCTGCAACTCCGCGACTGCGGAGCTTG
This sequence comes from uncultured Thermoleophilaceae bacterium, assembly GCA_963848495.1. Taxonomy (GTDB): domain Bacteria; phylum Actinomycetota; class Thermoleophilia; order Solirubrobacterales; family Thermoleophilaceae; genus JAICJR01. The sequence goes on along the minus strand of CAWKDV010000004.1, from coordinate 804,722 downwards.
TCTGACCGAGTTCGAGCTCCGCCGCCAGCGCGTCCTCGAGCGCCGCGAGGTGGAGCTCCTCGAGCCGCATGCGCTCATGAGGCTGAAAGGGCGCGTCCACGTCGGCCAGTGCCGTGCCCTTCCAGAGCGCCAATGCCTCGCGCAAGAGCGCTGCACGGTGTTCGGCATCCGCCTGCCGCGCCTGTGCGGCGAGCTCCTCAAAGCGGGTCAGGTCGAGGTCGTCTTCCGAGAGCTCGAGCGAGTAGCCGGTTCCTCTGGTCACGACCTGAGCGCGGACGCCCCCTTGGCGCAATGTCTTTCGCAGGCGGGAGATGGCCGTCTCCAAGGCATGGCCAGCTCCGGCTGGCGGCTCCGAGCCCCACAGAGCGTCGACGATCGCGTCGCGTGAGAGCACGCGGTTCGCGTTGAGGAGCAGCAGGGCCAGAAGTGCGCGCTGTCGAGCGCCGCCCAATGGAACCGCGTGGCCACGCGCATGCAGACCGACGCTTCCGAGCAAGCAAAACGCCGGCTCGTCCATAGGGGGCACGCTAAACCTCGCGACAACCCGGTGCAAGGAGCCCGTGAGCGGCTGTGAGCGGCTCGCGAGCGGCTGGTGAGGGCGTGATGTGAACGTCTCCGCATCGCCGCCAGAGGGGTGGCAAGGACTAAGGAGGCCACAGTGTTTGCAGCAATCCGTAAGCCCCTAGCGGTCGCGTTCTCTGCCGCGGTCCTCGGAGTTGGCGCGGCGGCACCGGCACAAGCGGTTCTGCCCCCACCCGACCCCCCGGCGCAGTCCGATCAGGGGGCCGCGACGGTTCAGATCGTGAAGGTGCGTGAGGCGCCGGGATTCCAGTGGGGCGACGCCGGAATCGGCGCCGGTGTGGCAGCAGCCGTCTCGTTGCTGGCCGTGTCTGCGGGGGTGCTTCGGCGGCATCGCTCCGCGAAGACGCTGGGCGCCTAGATGGCAGCCGTGACGCGGGGGGATCGCGCCTCGCATTCAGGCGGATGGTGTGAAGAAATCGAGCAGCGCCGGCCCCGGGGGTGCGAGGAGGTAGTCATGAACGCCACCAAGGAGCGAAGCCGGATGCGCGCTCGTGCGGCGATCCAGATGATGATGGCCGCCGTGGCCTCAGCCGGACTCATGGCGCTGGGAAGCGGTCAAGCATTCGCGAGCCCGGTCGGTTGCGGGGAGACGATCACCCACGACACCACGCTCAAGGGGGACCTGACCAATTGTCCGGGCGATGGGCTCGTGATTGGGGCGGACAACATCACGCTCAACTTGAACGGCCACACGATCGACGGCACTGTTTCGCAGGCCGACTGCGACCGCCCGGCCACGTTCCGGGTGGGCATCCGCGATTCCGGCTATGACGGCCTGACGATCGAGAACGGCAGCGTGCAGCAGTTCGACGAAGGCCTCGCCGCCGGCGACATCGGCGTCGGGATGAGCGACAGTCGCCTGCACGGCCTGGCGCTCCGCAACAATCGCTTTGGCGGGTTCGACCTCGGCGGCAGCCGCGCCGCCGACACGCAGAACGACCAGATCGAGCACAACGTAGTCTCGGGCACCGGCTGCGGCACCGGGATCAAGCTCAACACCACGCGCGCCAACCGGGTGGCCGACAACCGCGTCCAGAACGACAACGCCGGCATCGTCGTGTGCTGCTCCGGGGACAGCAACGTCATCAATCGCAATGCTGTCTCCGGCGGCCAGGAGGACGGCATCCTCGTCTTCGCGGAGACGGGAGCCCGCGTGGTCGACAACTCGGTGAGCGACGTCGGCGGCGATGGGGCGATCGAGGTCAACGGCAACAGCACCGGCGCGGTGGTGCGCAACAACGCGATCGCCCGCTCGCTGGGAGCCGCCATCTCGATCGACTCGTGCTGCGGGAGCGACCCCGGCGTGCCAACCGAAATCCAGGTTGCGCGCAACAGCCTGACCTCTGTTGCCGACGGGATCATCCTGTTCGAAACCGACCGCGACCAAATCAGCGACAACTCGGTCAGGGGCTCGGGTACGTTCGGCGGACCGTTCCAAGGGTTCGGGGTCCTGCTCGACGGGTCCAGCGGAACCGTCGTCAACCGCAACACGATTTCGGGAGGCAGATCGCCGGGAATCGGCATCTCGATCGGCCTCGCCTCCGAGTTCGGCCCATCGCCCCGACCCGTCGCCGGCGACACGGTCACCCGCAACGTGTCAAACGACAACGGGACCGACGGGATCGTCGTCCAGCCCGTGGCCCACGACACCGCGCTCGAGCGCAACACGGCCCACGGCAACGGCGCCGACGGCATCCACGTGCTCAGCCCATTCACGACCATCACCCGCAACGAGGCGGATCTCAATGCCGCGTTGGGGATCGACGCCGTCGCCGGCGTCACCGACGGCGGACACAACCACGCCAGCGGCAACGGTAACGCCGCACAGTGCATGAACGTGCTCTGCAACTAGAGCGAGAGACCCTCGCGCGACCACAGTGCTCGGCCCCCGCTGGGAAGTCCCCGGCGGGGCTGGCCTGCGTGTGTTGGCCACTTGCCGCCGGGGCCCCAACGGCTGCGCGACGATGTCTGAATCTGTCCTCGACCCGAACTCCAGCCCGCGTTCGGACCCTCGACGACCGCCGTTCGGTTAGGTTCCAGAGGCCAAGCGGGATCTCGCGGATGACCCAAAGGCCCTCCAAAACCGGCGATTCCAGGTTCGAGTCCGCCCGCTGATCGCTCTACAGCCAACGTGGCCGAACCAGATGGGAACGGCGTGGGTACGCCGTGGGAACGTCTGAGCGGTTCCTAGCGGTCTACTGCGACGATTGGCGAGGTCTGGACCAGACGGTGCGTCTTGCCGCCGTCCTCAATGCCCAAGAGTGTTTCGGGCGTCCAGGGCAGGTTCTTGACGAGCGGGGCAGCCAGGCGGCTGCCTGGCTCTTACCGCTTGGGCGCGAGCCTGGTCGGTTACCGATCGAGACGGGTTGCGGTCCTGTACGGAGGGCAGCCGGCAGATCTAGCCTGCGCATCTGCCGACCAGCGGCGAGCGTGAATCCCGACAGCGGCAGCGCAGCGGCAGCGGCAGCGGCAGCGGGACGCAGACTATTGGTTCCCGGGCCGCTCGCTACCTAGTGGCGCCGCTTCTTCTCGGCGGGCGGCGAGCAAGCACAGCGGCCTGACCACCGTTGTCGATCAAGCGCGTTGGTCGCGTGCGGCGCCACACCGACGCACTGTGCTCCTAGCCCCGGCGCGCGATGATGTGCTTCGCGATATGTTCGGCGTCCCGGCCGGCTCCGAGGATCAGCATCGAGCTGAACGCATACTGGAACGCCAGTCCCGTGAAATAGAGGCCCGGCGCCGACTGCACGACGCCTCGCTCCTCGTGAGGCCAACCGTCTTCGCCGGTGATCCCCAGCTCGATCCAGCTGAAGTCCTGCTTGAAGCCGGTGCACCAGATCACGTTCGCCACGTCGAGGGCGCGACCGTCGTCGAGCAGGGGCAGGCCCTCGTGAACTCCGGCCACTCTGGCGGTCGCGCGCTCGACTCCCGCGGCCGCGAGATCGGCGCGCTTGTAGCGCAGCAGCGGGCCGCCGTGCGAGCGGATCTCGGACCGCATCTTCCGCCCGATCGGCGTTCGTATCGTCAGGACGCGGCGCGCGAGGAAAGAGAGCACACGCCAGACCGCCCTTCCGGGTCGACCCTCGATGTCGAACGGGATCTGCCCGGTATCGCGACCGCAGAGCACCGTTTCGTGATCGCGAGCGACGTCCATCGCGACATCCGCGCCCGAATGGGCGGCGCCGACGACAAGGACCGCGCCGTCTCGCAGGCTGTCCGGGTTCTTGTACTCGCTCGAGTGAAGCTGCCGGATCCCGGGATCGAGCTCGGCGGCAAAGGCGGGCGTATAGCGACGCCCGAACGTTCCGGTCGCGACGACCACGTTTTCGGCTTCGAGTCGGCGGTCGCCGCAGGCGACCACGTAGCCGTGTCCGTTCTTCGAGATGGCCTCCACCCGAGTCCCGCTGCGGATCGGCAGTTCGAACCGGGTCGCGTACTCCTCGAGGTAGTCCGCGGTCTCGTCCTTCGTCGGGAAGCTCCAAGCGGGCGCCGGGAACGGCATGCCCGGCAACCCGTCGAGGCAGGCGGGGCTGTAGAGGCGCAGGGAGTCCCAGTGCCTGCGCCAGTTGTCGCCGACGCGCTCGTTCGCGTCCACGATCAGGAAGGGGCGATCCCCTTGGGCAAGGTGGTGGCCGACCGAGAGCCCGGCCTGACCAGCCCCGACGATGACTGTCTCGAGACGCTCGGTTGCGGAGGTCATCGCGCGGCCCTGGCCGCCTTGAGGTTCCCCATGACCACGCCGATCGTCTCGCGGAGTCCCTCGGTCGGGCTGAACTCGACGATCTCCGCCCCGGCGTAGTGGACGGGCGTGTGCCCGGGCGGCACGTAGTAGGCATCCCCGGCGGCGTATGTCTCCTCGCAGTCCGCGAACCGGAACGTGATCATCCCTTCAAGGACGTAGCCCCACCGCGGCACCTGGCAGCGATTGTCGGGCAGTCCTTGGAACCAGCCGGCGAGATCGGCGTCGGCGGAATGCGATTCGAAGCAGACCGAGTAGCCGCCCTCGAGGTCCTCCGTGCGGACGTCGAGGCCGTCCAGCGACACCGCCTCGGACACTGTTTCTCTCGACACCTTGGGCATGTCTGTCTCCTCTAGCTCCTGGGTGCCCGGATTTGGGCTCGAAGCGAGGCTAGGGGCGACCGATCAATCGCGCATCGCGCGAAACACCCAACTTTGAGTCCCGACGGCGATGGGTGATTCCACCCAGCGCAGCGCTCACAGGATCTTGTGCTCGTAGGCGAAAGCGGTGGCCGCCGCGCGCGACGACACGTCGAGCTTGGCGAAGATGTTGCTCACGTGGCGCTCGACGGTCCTCTCGCTTAGGACCAGCTTGGCCGCGATCGACTTGTTCGTCTGACCCGAGGCGACGAGCTTGAGGACCTCGAGCTCGCGAGCGGTCAGCCCATGCGGCTGTCGGGAGCCGGCGCGCCCGGCTTGCGCGTCGATCGAAGCGACGTCCGGCGCGGCGCCGAGCGTCGCGAAGACCCCGCGCGCGGCCTCCCGCTCCATCATGGCCGCCTCGTCGTCACCCAGCGCGAGGCACGCCTGCGCGATCAGGACTCGCGCGCGAGCGGCTTCGTAGGGAGCGTCGAGCTCCTGCCATGCCTGCGAGGCGCGCCGCAGCAATACCAGTGCTGGCTCGGGATCGCCTCCGGCGAGGTCCACGGCTCCCTTGGCATAGAGGACGGCCGCATTGAGCAATCCGGCGTCGTAGTCGGCCGCGACCTCCTCGAGTTCGAGGCAGGCGCTCCCTGCCGCCTCCACGTCACCAGCCGCCAGCGCGATTTCGACGACCGCGGGCAGTAGCGCGGCACGCTCCGGGCGATCCCGCGTCTCTGCACGCGCCCGCTGGATCGCCGCCGAGGCGGCGTCGGTGCTCCCTTGCGCCAGCCGGAGCAAAGCGAGACCCGGCTGGGGCTCACGCCCGTGACCGCTCGCCTCCCGGTATGCCCGTTCGGCTGCGGCAAAGCTGCCCTGTAACCGATGTAGGTCTCCCTGGAGGTAGGCGGCTTGGCCCGCGGCCGGCCGATTCTGTGCCTCGAGACATCGCTCGACCGCCCGCCGCGCCTCCTCGAGGGCCTCCCTCCAGGCGCCCCGCAGACCAAGGATCTCCGTCCGGTGCACGAGGCAGCGACCGGTGAAGGCGACCATGTCGGGCTGCTCCCGGCACCATGCCGCCAACGCCGCAGTCCACTCCTGCGCCCGGCGGAGATCGAAGGCTGCCTGACACCCGATGATCACCCCGCAGTAGACGATGCCACTGACGATCGGCGAGAGCTCTCCGGTGGTGACGGCGACCATCGACTCGTCGAGCAGCGCAAGACCCTCCTTGACCTTCCCGGCGCAGACGAGGAGATGGCCCTGGGAATGAACGGCGAGGGCCAGTAGATCGGCGTCGCCGAAGCGCTCGGCTATGGCGGCCGCCTCGGCCGCGGTCGCGATCGCCGCGCTCAGATCGCCCATCGCCTCGTGCTCGAACATCCGCGGTATCAATAGGTAGCCCTGCTCGACGCACTCGCGACCCTCGCGCGCGATGAGGCGTCGGGCCCGACCCAGCCATCCACCCGCGCGCCCCATCTCGCCCCGCTGGGCGAGGTTCATGCCGATCCAGAGCGCGCAGCGGGCTGCGTGCAGCGCCTCGCCCGCATTCAGGTGCGCCTGGTGCGCGCGCCCGAGGGCGCTGAAGTACTCGCCCTCGCGGCCGATCATGTAGGCGGCCGTTGCTAGCAGCTCGAGATCGTCGGCTGGCAGGGCCGCCTCCCGATCGGCGTCCGACAGAGCCGCGTAGGCATCGCTCCATGCCCGATCTGCGTAGAACTCGCGGCCCTGTTCGATCTCGGCGACGGCGTTCACCGGTGGTAATCATCGTCGCCGAGCGAGAACGAGCCGTCAACGTCGGCAAACCCGCGGATCTCGGATGCCACGATTTAGCGGGCCCTCCTTCGCCCCGATCATGGTATTTGGCCGCTCCGGCCGGAGTCTCGCTTTGCGCGTGAGGCAGGGCGGCGGGCCGCGTTGGAGCGTGTGAGTCGTGGAATTCTGAGTAACAGCGCGCTAGAGGAGCCGCCTGCCAGATCGCCAAGCTGCAAAGCGGTGTTCACCTCTGATCCGGAGAGTTGGGGTGGGGGTAGGAGGGTGAGCGCGACTGGAAGGACAGGATCTTCGGGTTCTGCACGACGCCGTCGCGGATCTCGATCGCCCGTTGGATCGTGAGATCGGCATCCCAGGCGTCGCTGCCGCTCATCACGCTGGCCAGGAAGGGGATCAGCGCCTCGCTGATCTCCCATGTGGCGGAGTTCCACAGATATGACGGGCTGTGGTCGACTGCGTAGTAGCCGATCCCGGCGGCGACGTCGAAGATCGGCTCGGCGAACGACGTCGGGCGCGCCCACTCGAACCCCATCCCTTCGTCGCACGAGACGTCGATGAAAAGGCTCCCGGGCGCGAAGGCCTCGAGCTCGTCCTCGTGGACGAACACGAGGGGGGCGTCGGTGTCCTGGAGGGTGCAGTTGACGATGATGTCGTGCTCGGCGAGGAACTCGGGGATCGACTCGGGGCCGGAGGCATCGACCGGCAGCGTTCGCGCCGGGTTGTCGGGATCCCGGTCGTAGTGGACCAGGCGGGCCGGCGCCATCGGCGCCGCGACCGATGCCACGTTGCGGTGCGTGAGCACGTCCACGTCGTGTACGCCCAGGGCGAACAGTGAAGTGACCGCACCGCGACCTGTCGCGCCGAAGCTGATCACCGCCGCACGCAGGCGCCGCCCGTATGTGCCGGTGTTGCCCGCCAGCTGCATCGCGTGCAGGACTGAGCAGTAACCGGCCAGCTCGTTGTTCTTGTGGAAGACGTGCAGGCTGAAGCTGCCCTCGCTCGTCCAGTGGTTCATCGCCTCCCAGGCGATCAGGGTCAGGCGGCGGTTGATCGCCGTCTGGGTCATCACCTGGTCCTGCACGCAGTGGGGCCAGCCCCAGAGCACCGAGCCGGAAGGCCGGACCGCCAGATCCTCCGGCACCGGCTTCGGGAGCAGGACGATGTCGGATTCCTCGAGGAGCTCCTCGCGTGACCGCAGACCGCCGAGCATCGTGGCCAGGTGCGCGTCTGATGCGCCGAAGCGTTTGCCGTAGCCATGCTCGACCAGGATCCGAGCCCGCAATTCCGGCTTGATCCACGCGAGATGCCTCGGATGGATCGCGAGCCGGTGCTCATCCGGCTTGCGCGACGTCCCGACGAGCCCGAGGCCCAACTGCTCCATCGGCGCGACACTACCGCGCACCGGCGAGGCAGAGCCCATCCGATCCGAACCGGGTGAAGCGATCAAGCGATCAGCCGCGGCTCCGCCGGCTTGTTCGTGCAAAGCGACAGCGGGGCCGCACGCGAGCCGGCATCGGCTGGACAAGCAGCCGGGCCGGCGACCTGTGGGGGACTAAGGCTGGTCCGCCGCAGCCGACGGGGCGTCGAGCGCACCGTCGGTGTTTTGTGCCAACGCGAAGGGGCTTCCCTCGGAGTCGCGGCATATCGCCCACACTTCGCCAGTGTGCACCACCGCTCCGCCGCTCGCGCTGACGCGCTCGAGCGCGGCGCGCAGATCGTCCACCGCAAAGTACGGCAGCGAGAACGAATCGCCGGGCCCGCGCCCACGGACATGGACACCGACCGCGGGCGCGCCCGCGTGGGTCTGCCAGCCCTCGCCCTCACCATCACGGCGCGGCTCCAGCTCGAGCCCCAACACACTCGACCAGAAACGCCGGGCACGCTCCGGATCATCGGCGGGAAACTCAATCAACGAAGCGCGAGCGAGCCGCATAGCGCGCCGCAACCCTACCCGCGGCGTCGCCCCGACGCGCCGCGAGTGAGTGGACGGTCTGCGACGATCTGATTCTTGAGTCGACGAGACTTGGCCCACATCCTGGATGTGCTCTGGCGCCTATCCGGCGGAGACCCAGAGGCCGGAGTCTCTGTGGCCGAAATCGACGAGGCGATCGGCCGCGGGCACGGGGACATGCGCACCCCGCTCAACCTGCAGTCGCTGAGCGATGAGAGTCTCGCGACGCAGTTGCCCGCGGGCACCTGGGCCCTGACCCCGCAGGGCATCGCCTGGCTCGAGCAGGACCGCGAGCTCTCGGACCGCTGACATCGAGACTTAGGTCTCAGCGCCACCGCGCGCTGCTCAGTCGCCATGGAAAGCGCAACTGCGCCGAGTGCTCTACGCCCGAGCCGGGCAAGGCAAGGCATCGCGGTTGCATGGGTCCCGCGCTTGCGCGCGTGGCACCAGAGACGGCGAGCCGAGCGGGGAGAGCGCGCTTCCCGGATGCACCGAGAAATGGTCCGTGAGGAGCACCACCGAGATGCCGCGACCAAGCCGCTCACGGGGAATCCGGGCAGCGCCGTGAGCGGGCTGTCCGGTTTCAAGCAGGGCGGCGGCGCCGGCTGGCCACGAAGTCGTCCACGCACCCTTCGGAGGAATGGGAACGCTTCGTGGACATCTGGCGTAACCGCTCGGATCCACGCGGGCGGGCAGTCTCCCGCCATCGCGAGCGACCCGACTGACCTGCCGGACCCATCGCGCTTGCGGGACGGACGGAGGCGGAAGCGGCGCATACCAGACGCGCCGCGGCGGCGGGCGTAGAGTCAGGGACATGACACTCAAGCAGCGCATGGCCGACGCCAGCTATTGGCTCTATGGCCACGTTCGACACAAGGCGGCATTCGAGTCGGCGGCTCAGCCGGGCACGGCACGCGATTTCTCGGGTCTGGCCGGCGACAAGTACGCGCTGCTCGTCACATTCCGGAGAGACAGGACGCCGGTGCCGACGCCCGTCTGGTTCGCCCTTCTCGATGACCGCCACTTCGTGATGAGCACCGAGGGGCGCACGGCCAAGGTGCGTCGCCTCCGACGCGACCCGCGGGCGCGGATATTTCCCTCCGATCCGCGCGGCAAACCGCTTGGCCCTGGGGTCGAGGGGACGGCTCGACTCTTGACGGCTCCTGAGGAATGCGAACGGGCGGAGGAGGCCCTTGACCGCCATTACGGACGCACGCGCCGCATCTACGAGAAGGTGATGACTCCCGAAGGGACGGCGGTCTACATCGAAGTTACCCCGGCCGCAGGCTCACCCGACGAGCCGCCGGCCTGACAGCACCGCCCGGGCGGCCTCGCCGCCTCGGCCTTGGCTGTCAGGTGAGGCCGGAGACCCGAAACGACGCTAGATCCGCCCCCACAGGGGCACGGTGCAGTAACCGAGCTCACTGCTCCTTGCGCGTGATAGACGCGGGGTCTCCCAAACGGCCTGCCGTACACGCTTGGGCCACGCCGGACGAGTCCTTCCAACCCGTCCTCGGGCTCAAGTCCGCCCGCGATCGGACCCGCAGCGACCGTCAGTTCCTGTAGGTTGCGGGTGCCAAGCGGAATCCAGCCGATGACCCAAAGGCCCTCCAAAACCGGCGATTCCAGGTTCGAGTCCTGGCTGCCCCGCTCTTCTGCCCGCGCTCACGCGGGTACGTGGCCGGGGCCCTGCTCGTCGTCTTCTTCGCTCGTCTCTTCCTGCTCGTCCGGGATCGGGTTCTCGTCGGGCTCGACGTGACCAGGTCCCTGCTCGTCGCCTTCTCGCCGTTCGTCGTATTCGATGCTCATTGTCCATGGTCCCTTCGTGTTGAGGTCTAGGGGGCTACCCATCTCGGAGCTGCAGAAACAGTGCGCTACCAGCGGTACCAGCGGCTCCGTCCGCCCGCCGCGTCGGCGCCGCGGACCAGGAAGCCGACGAGCCAGAGCACCACGAGCACGACGAGGACGATCCACAGGATGTGGATGGCGAAGCCGAGTCCGCCGAACAGCAGCACGATGAGCAACAGGATCAGCAGTGGAACCATCAGTTCTCCTTTTGAAGGGTTGACATCTGAATCAGGGTCCGTCGGCGCTGGGCGGCTCGGCGGCAAGCGCTCGAGAGCGCTCGAGCGCGGCTCTCAGCAGTCTCGAGACGTGCATCTGTGAGACCCCCAGGCGCTCGGCGATCTCCGCTTGGCGCATGTCCTGGAAGAAGCGCATGTAGAGGATCTGATGGTCTCGTGGGGCGAGCCGCCGTAGCGCGTGCGCCGCGGCCGCGCGCGATTCGACGAACTCGAAGCGGTCGTCCTCGCGCCCAAGCCAGTTGGAGCGGCTGGTCGGAGCTTCCGCGCTGGCGATCTCCGCGTCGAGGGAGGCCGGGCGTGTCGCCGTCTCTGCCTCCAGCGCGTCCAGGACATCCTCGAGGGCCAGGCCGGCGGCATCGGCGATCTCGCGCGGGGAAGGCGGACGGCCGAGCGTGCCGGTCAGCTCTCGGGCGTGTCTTCGCACGGAGAGGAGGCGGTCCTGTTCTCCGCGTGGGAGGTGCAGCGACCAGCCGCAGTCGCGGAAGTAGCGCCGCAACTCTCCTGTGATCGTCGGGACCGCAAAGCTCGAGAACTCGTTGCCGCACTCCGGGTCGAACCGGTCGATCGCCTTGAGCAGGCCGACGCACGCGACCTGCACGAGGTCGTCGAGCGGCTCGCCTGACCGCGCGTAACGCATGGCAAGACCTTTGGCGAGCGGCAGGAAGCGCCGAGCGAGCTCGGAGCGCGCAGCCGGATCGCTGAAGCGGGCGTAGCGCTGCAGAAGCCGCTTCTCACGCTCGAGCTCGCGGGACCGCACGGTCGCCCGAGGCGACAGAGAGAGGGCTGACAACTGGTGGATGGGAACCGACCTCCCCGGTGGATTTGACAAGGACAAGGCCTCGCCGGCGGGGCTTGGGCCGGTCGGTGCTAAATGGTTCTACCCCGGCACGCCGCGGTGATAGCACGGTGGACGCGCCAACTATCCATGGCTCGAGAGCATGTCGTCGACCACCTCGATCAATGGCCGCCGTTCGCTGCGTGCCCTGCTCCTGATGCGCTCGAACGCCTCGCGGTCGCCGAGGTTGTGGCGCTCCATGAGGATTCCCTTCGCGCGCTCGATCTTGGCTCGTCTCTGGAACGCCGCGAGCAGCCTCTTGTGCTCCTCGTAGCGCTGGAGGGCCACGTCGATCCCTCCCTGAAGCTCGGTCTCCTTGGTCGAGTCGAGGTAGGCGAAGACTCCCCGCCGCGCCGCCTCGGCCACGAAGTCGCGGCTCGCGTCATCGGCCAGGGCCACCACCGGGCAGGTGGCCTCGTCAGCGATCTCGGTGATCAACTCGAGCGCGTGATTGGTGTCCTCGTGTAGCGCGACGATTGCTATGTCGGGGCGGTGCTCGAGGGTCGCCGCCCCCACCTTCGTGATCTCGACCTCGTGTGCGATCACCTCGTGCCCGAGGTCTCTCACGGCCTCGCTCACCGGCTCCAAGTACTTGTCGCGCTCGTCGGCGACCAGCACGCGAAGTCTCCGAGGCTCTTCTCCCGTCATCACGTAGGAGCTACCCAGGCCTTGGCGCGGCTAGGCCGGAGCGTCGGGGGCTCGGAGCCGCCGGTAGCGGAGCGGTAGCCGGCCGGTAGCGGCGCTTCGGAGGATCTGCGCTCACCGCCCGAAGGAGGAGTAATGACGAGAGTCCGAAGCACCTCCGCTCTTTTTGCGGCCACCGCACTCGCGTTGGTCGGGGCGCTCGCCCCAGCGGCCTCGGCCAGCCCGACGACGGTCTGCGTGGGTCACGGGCCCGGTTGCCACTCGTCGATTCAGGCGGGGGTGAACGCCGCCCATCCCGGCGACACCGTCCTTCTGGGTCCGGGCACCTTCGCCGGCAGTGTCGAGATCGACAAGAGCATCCGCTTGTCGGGCGCCGGGGCTGGCGCGACCCGCATCGCTGGCGGCGGCCCCGTGCTCACGCTGGGAGCGCCCGATTCCGCCAGTGAGCCGGCGATCCACATCGACCACCTGTCGGTGATGCGCGGCAAGACGAGCTCGAGTGCCGACGGCGGCAACGTGGCGCTCGGCGGCGGGATCTACATCCCCGCGGGCAAGGACGGCGCGCTTGGGGCGACGGTGACGATCGCAGACGCGGTGGTGGCCGACAACGAGGCCGCGCCACGCTCCACCGTCCCGTCTAACAATGCGAGCTGTCCGGGCGGACCGTGCCCGTTCGCGCTCGCGGCAGGCGGCGGCATCGCGAGCTTCGGCACGCTCACCCTCAATCGCGTGACCGTCTCCGGGAACCGCGCGGATGGGCTCGCCAGCGATGCCGATGGTGGGGGCATCTACAGCGGCCAGGGCGATCTGAATGTGAGCGCCAGCGTCATCACCGGCAACCGGGCGATCGCGTCGGTGCCGAACGGCCGTTTCGCGGAGGGCGGCGGGGTGATGGTCCAGGGCGGCACGCTCTCGGTGAGGGCCAGCGTCGTCAAGGACAACAGCGCGAGCCTCACCAGCCGGCTGCCCTCGTTCGCTGGCAGCGATCTGATCGACATGAATGCGAACGCGGGCGGGATCCACGTCGGCGACGGCGTGCCCACGCGCGTGTCGGACTCGATCCTGTCGGGCAACTCGGTCTCCGCGGTGGATCCGAATGGAGAGCCGGCGGCGATCGACGCCGCGATGATCGTGAACGACAGCCCGCTGACGATGAGCAACACGCAGATCGTCGGAAACGATGTGCGCGCCATCTACGCGAGCTCCGAGGACGTCGGAATCGGCGGCTCCATCCTCGAGGCGGACGGTGGCGGTGAGATCTCGGGTAGCCGCATCGTCGGCAACAGCTCGAGCGCGACGAGCCAGACGGGCGTGGCCGCCGTGAGTGGCGGGCTCGCCGTCTTCAACTTCAGCGACCACCCGCCACAGCTGCTCCGAGTTCACGACAGCGTGATCGATTCGAACCGCGCCTCGTCAACGAGCTCCAGCGGCTCGGCCGACACCCGCGGCGTCGGTGTGCTCAACAACAGCCTGCTCGAGCTCCGGCACGTTGAGATCGGCCGCAACTCAGGCACGGCGTCCGCCCCGGCGGGCGGCGCGCGCGGCGGCGGCATCTGGAACGGCGTGGACCTGTCCGGACCACCCGTCGAGCTTTCGTTGATCGACGCACTCATCGACCACAACGACGTGATCGGGCGCGGAGGGGCGTCCGCCGACGGCGGCGGCGTCTTGACGACCTCGCCGATCGCGCGGACGCACACCACGATCGTCGACAACCAGCCCAACCAGTGCACGGGCTGCTGAGAGGAGCCTTCCAATGATCTCCATGAGCAAACGAGTCACCTTCGCGGCGCTAGCTGCCTGTGCAATCGCCGCCTTGGCAATCGCGGCGATCCCCGCCACGGCCTCGAAGACGGTCGAGCTGAGATTCTTCTCCCAGCTTGAGTCGGCGAAGCTCACCGACGCAGCTGGGAATCCCGTGGACCGGCCTCCACAGCCCGGGGACAAGCTGGGCGTGACCGACCGCGACTTCCTGGGCAATCACAAGCACCACGCGAAGCGGTACACGGCGACCGATCACCTTTCGTGCGTGGTCGTCGACAGCAACACGGGCCTCTGCGACGGCCAGTTCGCGATCGGCGGCTCGATGCTCTTGGTCGAACACATGACCCTCAACGTCGCGGCGTCCACCTCGAGCTTTCGGATCACCGGGGGCACCGGCCGCTACAAGGGAGCCAAGGGCACGGCGGTGAGCACAAACGTCGGCGACGACAGCGACATCGTGATCAGGCTGCGTTGACGATCGGCGTATGGTTGCCCAATGACGACGGTCGCCGGCGACGCCACTGTGCTCGTCCGCCAGGACGGGCCGGCTGCGCGGGTCGTTCTCAACCGGCCTGAGAAGCGGAACGCGCTCAGCCTCGAGCTGATCGAGGAGCTGCTGGGGACGCTTCGGGATGTCTCCAAGCAGCCCGGGGTGCGGGCGATCGTTCTCGAGGGCGCGGGTCCGGCGTTCTCCGCGGGCCATGACCTCAACGAGATGATCGGGCGGGACGTCGCCTTCTTCCAGCGGCTGTTCGATGTCTGCACCGAGCTGATGGAGTGCATTCATCGGCTGCCGCAGCCGGTGATCGCAAAGGTGGACGGCGTGGCCACCGCCGCGGGCTGCCAGCTCGTGGCGGCCTGCGACCTCGCGGTGGCGGCCGAGGGTGCGCAGTTCGCCACCCCGGGCGTGAAGATCGGTCTCTTCTGCTCGACGCCGATGGTCCCGGTCTCGCGGGCGGTTGGCCGGAAGCGCGCGCTGGAGATGCTGCTCACGGGCCGTCCGATCGACGCCGCCACCGCGCTCGAGTGGGGCCTGGTAAACCGCGTGGTGCCGGCCGAGGCGCTGGAGGACGAAGTAATCGCGCTGGTCGAGGCGATCGCTCGCTCGAGCCCGCTCACAGTGGGAATCGGCAAGGAGGCGTTCTACTCCCAGATCGAGCTCGACGAGCACCGCGCCTACGACCTGACCAAGGCCGTGATGACCATGAACGCCGGTGCCGGCGACGCTCAGGAGGGCATGTGCGCCTTCCTCGAGAAGCGCCCGCCGGAGTGGCGGGGAAGCTAGGCAAGCGCTGGCGCCGCCGAAGGTCTTCCGCACCGAGCTGAACCCGGTCGACCTGCTGCGGCGGGCGGCGTACATCTACCCGGACAAGGTCGCGGTCGTCCACGGCGAGCGCCGCTACTCGTACGGCGAGTTCGCTGACCGCTCGTGGCGGCTCGCCAACGGGCTGCGAGCGGCGGGTCTCGACAAGGGAGACCGCGTGGCCACGCTGCTGGCGAACTCCCCGGCGATGCTCGAGGCGCACTTCGGCGTGCCGGCGGCGGGCGGCGTCCTGGTGACCGTGAATCAGCGGCTCTCGAGCGCGGAGATCGGCTACATCCTCGAGCACAGTGGCGCGCGCTACCTCCTGCTCGACGCGGAGTTCGAGCCGCTCGTCGCCCCGCTCGAGCTGCCCGGGGTGACGATCATCCGCTGCGAGGACAGCGGCGCTCCGGCCGATCCATACGAGGAGTTCCTGGCGGCGGCGCCGCGGGCCCTACCCGAGAGCCGGCTGGCGCACGAGGAGGAGACGATCTCCATCAACTACACCTCGGGCACCACCGGTCGGCCCAAGGGAGTGCAGTACACCTACCGCGGCGCCTACCTGAACGCGCTCAACGAGGTGATCGTCGCCGGCCTCTCGCCGGAGTCGGTCTACCTATGGACGCTCCCGATGTTCCACTGCAACGGCTGGTGCTTCCCGTGGGCGGTGACCGCCGTCGCGGCGCGCCACGTGACGATGCGGGCCGTGGATCCCGAGAGGGTCTGGGACCTCATCGACAACGAGGGGGTGACCAACTTCAACGGCTCGCCGACCGTGCAGCTGATGGTGATCAACCACCCCAGAGCGCATCGTCTGGAGCGCTCAGTGACCGCGCTCGTGGCGGCCGCTCCGCCATCGCCGACCCTGCTCGCGCGGATGGGCGAGCTGAACTTCCGGGCCGTGCACGTCTACGGCCTGACCGAGACCTACGGGCCGATCACCCTCTGCTCGGAGCAGGAGGACTGGAGCGAGCTGCCCCTCGAGCAGCGCGCGAAGCGCCTCGCCCGCCAGGGCCAGGCGTACATATCGGCGGATCTCGTTCGGGTGGTCGACACGGAGATGAACGACGTCCCGCAGGACGGCGAGACGATGGGCGAAGTGATCATGCGCGGCAACAACGTGATGAGCGGCTACTTCGAGGACGAGGCCGCCACCGAGAGCGCCTTCGCCGGCGGCTGGTTCCACTCCGGCGACCTCGGCGTCTGGCATCCCGACGGCTACATCGAGCTGCGCGACCGGGGCAAGGACGTGATTATCTCGGGCGGCGAGAACATCTCGAGCATCGAGGTGGAGCAGGCGGTCGTCGCCCACCCGGCCGTGCTCGAGTGCGCCGTCATCGGGATCCCCCACGAGCACTGGGGAGAGCGCCCGAAGGCGTTCGTCACGCTCAAGGAGGGCCACGAGACGACCGGGCAGGAGCTCATCGCCTTCACCCGCGACCGCCTCGCGCACTACAAGTGCCCGGACGCGGTCGAGTTCGGTCCGCTGCCGAAGACGTCGACCGGGAAGGTCCGGAAGTTCGAGCTGCGCGAACGCGAGTGGGCCGGGCAGGAGAAGCGGATCGGCGCGGCCTGAGCGCCGGCCGAAATCCGCTCACGCGACAGCGACGCCGGCCCCGGCCTCTGCGGTCGCACCCGGGACCAGGGCCTCGAGCTCGGACAGGGACTCGCGTATGCCGCCCGCGAGCACCTCGAGGTCCGGCACCGAGCCTCGGTCGGCGTTCAGGCCGAAGACCATCTCGCCCGCGTAGCTGACGGCGGCGATTCCAACGGCGTGCCGCGCGAACAGCGGAACGAGAGGCAGCACCTCGCGCAGCGGCGCCCCGAACGCGTAGAGCGTCTGCTGTGACGCCGGGACGTTCGTGATCGTGACGTTGAACAGGCGCACGTCGAACAGCGATTGCGCCAGGATCGCGTGCAGCGCGGGCGGAGCGAAGTTCGTGAGGTCGATGATGGTCTTGCTGCCGAGGCCCTGCCTCCCGTGCTTGCGCTGCTCGGCCTCCTCGAGCACCCGCTGGTAGCGCTGGCGTGGGTCGGCTTCGGTGACCGGGAGGTGGACGTACAGCGACGTCAGGCGGTTGCCAAGCGCGAGGTGGTCGCCGGCCGAGCGGATGTTGACGGGGATCTGGCCGCGCAGACCCTCGGCGGGCAGCGTCTCGCCGCGGGCGAGCAGCAGCCGGCGCAGGCCTCCGGTGGCGAGGGCCAGCACGATGTCGTTGATCGTGCCGCCCAGCTCGCGCTTGAGCGCCTTGAGCTCGTCGAGCGGGATCCGCACCACCGCGAAGCGGCGGGTACCTCCGATCGGCTGGTTCAGGCTGGTGACCGGCGCGGCGACCAGCTCATCCCGGATCAGCATCTCGACGGCCGCGCGCGTGCGGGCAACCACGTCAATCGGGTGCATCGCCGCGGACAGCCCGGCACGGGCGCCGTGCAGCAGCAGCCCGGGCGGCGACCACGGGTCGCCTCCATCCGTGCTTCGCTCCTCCGCCGCATGGCCGTTCGCGCGAGCCGGCGGCGAAGCCTCGGCGTCGAGGAGCACGTAGCCGACGTCGACCGCGCTGATTCCGTCGACGAGACAGTGGTGGCTCTTCGATGCGAGGGCCCAGCGCCCGCCCTCGAGGCCGTCGAGGAGGACCGTTTCCCAGAGCGGGCGGCTGCGGTCGAGGCGGTGGGAGTAGAAGTCCGCGACCCACTCCACGAGCTCGGAGTCCCCACCGGGCGCCGGCAGGGTCGCGTGGCGCAGGTGGTCTGAGATGTCGAACTGCGGGTCTGGCTGCCAGGTCGGCCACGACAGGCCACCGGTGCGCACGCTGGAGAGCCGTTGGCTGTAGCGCGGCAGCGACCCGAGGCGGCCGCTGAGCTGCTGGCGGAGATCCGCGAGCGTCGGGGCATGGCCGCCGGGCGGCCGATCGAACACCATTACCGCGCCGATGTGCATGTGGGCGCTGTCGTCGGCCTGCTCGAGCTCGAGAAACATCGCGTCGAGTGGACTCAGATGCTCAGCCATGGTGTCGCCTCTCCTCTTCGTTCGGTACCGCCGACGCTAGATCCGCCGGCCGGCGCCGGCATCGGGGAAAAGCACGGCGGCGTCACGCGGGAAACACGTACTGTCGCCAGCCGCTGCTAGCCGGTGGTGGGGTGCGTCGGAGTCTGGCCGCCGGCGGTCAGGAGGTCGAAGCCGTCGGGGATGTTCAGCCGGTCGTGGCCCCGGCCCTTCACGTCTGTGCGGCCGTACTGCCAGACGATCGCCGCCGTCGCCGGGTCGATGATGACCACGCGGTGGCGGTAGTCGTCGTTGACCGCGATCAGGCCGTTGGGCAGGCGCTCCGCCAGGCTCGGGTGATCGAGCATGCGCGACCCGGAGCTTGGGTGGTAGCTCCAGAGGATCCGGCCCGCGCGGGTGAACTCGTACAGGCCCCCGGGACGGGCGTAGTCGGCGACCAGATAGCGGTCGGGCCCTATCTGCTGAGGGTCTGACGGGTAGGCGATCGGGAGGTGCACGCTCCACACGAGCCGGCCGCCGAGTGTGATCTCGTCGATGTAGGAGCCGAAGATCTCGGACACGAGCAGGTTGCCGTCGGGCAGCGGGGTGTCGCCGTTGGGGTAGCCGAGGCTGGTCGGCGGGTGGTGCACGCAGCGGCGCGTGGTGCCGATCTGCGAGCTGGGCGCGCCGTCCGGGCCGAGGATCTCGATGCGGCAGTTCTTGGCGTCGGCCACCACGATCTGGCCGCTGCGGAGCAGGAACGCGTCGTCGGGCTGGTTGAGGTAGCCGGCGCGCGACCCGGGCACGCGCGCGTGCCCGTAAGACCACGTCAGCCTGCCCGACGGGAACGCGATTTGAACGAGGGTGTGGTTGTCCTCCTCGTTGGAGAGGATGGCGCTGCCGCCCCTGATGAAGAAGGCGTCATCGGGAAAGTAGAAGCCGCCGGGGGGCGCCGGAGCGCTGGGCGACGGGTAACGCCAGAGGATCCGCTTCGATGCATCGACGAGAAGCAGGCGGTCGTTGCCGCGGTCGGCGATCAGCAGGTGGCCCGCAAACGGGTAGCCGGAGCTCGCGCCGGCGGGCCCCGCGCCGCCCGGCCGGACGCTCGTGAAGCGCACCTTGACCACCGTGTCGAGCGCCTTCGGCCCGGCACCGCCGACCAGGTAGGCGGCGCCGCCCACCACAGCCGTCCCCGCGTCCGCCACGGCGACCGGGAGCACGCCGGCCTTCTGCACCTGCCCGCTGCTGGGCAGAAAGCGCCAGATGCGGTCGCTGAACGCGGAGCCCGAGCGTCCGCCTGCGACGAAGACCCTTCCGCCGAGCACGAACGCCGATGCGTGAGCCACCGGCTTCGGCAGCCTGCCCACCAGCCGGGCGCTTCCCGAGGACACGTCCACGGCCTGGATGCGATCGGTGGCCACGCCGTTCTGCTCGCCGCCGAACACGTAGATCGTCGGGCCGAGCTGCGCCACGGCCGGGTATCGCACGCCGGCCGCGAGCCGCGCGACGCTGGTGAAGTGCCGCGCGTCGCTGGTCGCCAGCACGTCGGTGGACGGCGAGCTGCCGTCGTAGCCGCCGACGAGGTAGGCGCGCCCGCCCGATGTCGTCGCGGCGAGATCCGCCCGCGCGCGGGGCAGGCTGCCGGCCATCGATCCGCCACGCCCGTCGATCTGCTGCACCCAGGCGCTGGGGGCGGCCACACCGCCCCCGAACACGACCGGCCGCCCGGCCACCAGCGCGCCGGCGGCGTCGTGAGTCGCCTGTGGCAGCGCGCCGCGCGAGCGTATGCGCCCCGACCGCGGGTCGAACTCGACGAAGACCGAGGAGCTGGCATTGCCCGAGTCGAGGCCGCCGGCCACCAGCAACCGCCCCTGGTGCGCGATGACCACCGGGGCAGACACGGGCGCCGGCAGATTCCATCCGGCCAGGCTCGCGACGAGCACCCGCCGGGCCTTGGCGGGCGCCGGGCGCGCGGCTCGCGCCGTGGCGGATGCGCGGCGCGGCGACCCGTTGTGGGTGGCGACGACCAGACCGACGATCGCCACCAGGGCCACGGCGAGCAGACCCCTGCGCCGCCTCAGGCGCGTGCGCCGCTTGGCCGCTTCCCGCCGGCGGCGGTTGTCTGGCTGCTGCCGCACCAGCCGCCAGCTTCGACGCTCTCCTTAGGCCCATCCGCTGCGGCGGGTGAGAATCCACTCACCCAGGTCTCGGCGCGAGTGTCGCTACGGCATCTTGCAGACGATGGACCCGTCGAACTGTTGGCTCGGTGCCGGCCCGACGCTCGTGATGAGACAGACTCCGAACTTCGTCTGGATCGGCTCGCCTTCGTTGGGCGCGCTGGAAAGCTCGATGTCATCGAGCTCCTTCCAGTTGGGGCCCTCGATGGTGAGCAGGAATCGCGGCATCTGTGCATCCTCGCAGCTAGGCGGCGGGGTTCACCTGATCGGGATGATGCCCGTCCGGGAGACAGCGCGGAGACTGCCCTCGCATGGCGGACCAGCCGGATCCAGCTGAGCTGCTGAGGAGTCGCCGTTATGTGGGGCTGCTTGTGCTGGCGGCCCTCGTCGGGGTGCCGGTTTCGGCTCTCGCATGGGGCTTCCTCTGGCTTGTGGACAAGCTCCAGACGGCCATCTTCACCAACCTGCCGGGAAGCCTCGGCTTCCACCCCCCGCCGGCGTGGTGGCCGCTGCCGCCGCTGTTCGTCGCCGGGCTCCTGGTCGGTCTCACGATTCGCTACCTCCCGGGACGCGGCGGCCACTCGCCCGCCGACGGGTTCAAGGCCGGCCAGCAGGTGTTGCCCGTGAACCTGCCCGGCATCGCGCTGGCCGCGCTGGCCACCCTGGCAGGCGGCGCTGTGCTGGGTCCCGAGGCGCCGCTGATCGCCCTGGGCTCTGGCCTCGGCATGCTCGCGATTCGGCTGATCAAGTCCGATACACCGCAGGCCGCCCAGGCCGTGATCGCGGCTGCGGGTAGCTTTGCGGCGATCAGCACGCTGCTGGGGTCGCCGCTGCTGGGTGCCTTCCTGCTCATGGAGGCCGCCGGCCTGGGCGGACCGATGCTCGGCGTCATACTGCTCCCCGGACTGCTCGCGGCGGGCGTCGGAACGCTCATCTTCATCGGACTGGACTCCTGGACCGGCCTTGGGACGTTCTCGCTGGCGCTCCCGTCGCTTCCGCAAGTCGGCCAGCCGACCGGGGCCGAGTTCGGCTGGGCGCTCGCGATCGGACTCAGCTCCGCGCTCCTTGCTGTCGCCATTCGGTCGCTCGCGCTGTTTCTGCGGCCGTGGTTCGAGCGGCGCCTGGTGGTGCTGACGCCCGTGGCCGGACTGGCCGTGGCGGGCCTGGCGATCCTGTTCGCCCAGTCCACCGACCACGCCACTTCGGATGTCCTCTTCTCCGGCCAGAACCAGCTCGGCCCCCTGATCAGCAACGCGGCCACCTACTCCGTCGGCGCACTGCTGCTGCTGCTGGCGTGCAAGGGGCTTGCGTACGGTGTCTCCCTGGGCAGCTTCCGGGGCGGGCCCGTGTTCCCGTCGATGTTCATCGGCGCGGCGGGCGGCATCGTGATCTCGCACCTGCCCGGGGCTGAGCTGATCCCGGCGGTGGCCATGGGCATCGGAGCCATGTCCGCGGCGATGCTGAAGCTGCCGCTGACAGCGGTGCTGCTCGCCACGCTCCTGTTGGGAGCGGATGGCCTCCCCGTGATGCCGCTCGTGATCGTCGCCGTCGTCGTCTCCTTCGTGGCGACGGCCCATCTCGAACGGCCGGCCCCGGCGGAGGCGGCCGCCGCCGCCGCGTCTCCGGCAGAGCCCACACCGGTTCCCGCGTCTACCGCAGGATCGTGAAGCTCAGCGTCAGCGGCGCCGATTGGGGTCGCTGGCGTCCGTCGCAATTACCGAGACGGTGTAGCGGCCGGGGCGCAGCCGCTTCGAGCGCGAGAGGCTGCCCTTGAACGCCAGCTTGTTCGCGCCGCTCTTGCCGCTGAAGGACATCGTCCCGCGCTTGATCGTTCGCTTGCAGGCCGGCTTCTTCCGGTTGCCCTTGGTGAGGGCCACGCAGCTACCGTGCACCAGCCGTCCGGGGACCGTCTGGGTGAACGCCAGGGTGACGCTTGCCTGCTGGCGCAGAGTGAAGGAGAAGGTGGTGCCCTTGCGCGCGTTCCACCTGCGGCGGGACTGGACCAGATCGGAGATGCTCGGCCCGACCGGCGGCGGCGCGATGTAGGTGAACGGGCCGGCCGCGACGACGGGGCTCGTGCCGGCGAGGTTGACCGCCACCACGTCCACCGCACCGGCTGCGTGTGGCGGCGCGGTGGCCGTGACCTGGGTGTCGCCCGTGACCGCGATCGCGGCGGCCGGAACTCCCCCGAACGTCACGCCCGTCACCTCGGCGAGCCGCACGCCGGAGATGGTCACCGTGGTGCCGCCGGCCGACGGTCGCGACGCCGGGCCGATCGAAGCGATGGCCGGCAGGCCGACGACATCGGCGTTGATCAGCTCCTCGTCACCCGTGATCTGATTGGTAGGTGACCTGGTGCTCCCGTCGGCAAGCGAGGGGCTGGAGAAGAACCCGAACTTGGAGCTGTCCGACGCGGTACTGCTCCACGGCGTGGGCGCCCCCGCAGGGCAGCGGCCAGCGCCACCCCCGCGAGTCGCGAGCCCCGGAGTGGCCTGGCGCGAAGGTACCAGTGCTGTCGGTCAGCGCCGTTATACGAGTCGCTCGGCCAGCGGGAAGGCGTCCAGGATCAGATGGGCGCGGACGTGGCTGGGGAGGGCGGTACCGCGCGGGATGGTCAGGTGGACGGCTGTGATGCGGCCCGCGGTGTCGGTCGTCAGCGACGTCCGGGCCTTGTAGTCGAGCGCCACCGGCGTGTCGTTCGCGTCGGTCAGCAGGATTGCGGCCACGTGGCGAGCCGCGACGGGGAGCCCGGGACCGGTCAAAACGGCGTCGGCGACGCCATCGCTCGTCCCGGTCGGCCGCCGGAGGGTGATCGCCCCGGCGCGGACGCCCGGCGGCCGGGCGCTGGCCGATCCGCGGTAGGCATCCGACAGGAAGGTGCCGCTGGCCGCGAGCACGCCGCTGGGGTTGCAGATCCCGGTGAAGGTGAGCTCCGGGCCGTAGATCGGGACCGTCGCGCAGACGGTCTCCGCGTAGACCGCCGCCCCGGGGCGGAAGCGAAGGTCGGGCCCGAGCTGTCCGCGCAGCTCGAACCGCCGGAGTGGGACCGGCCCGAAGCTGAACTCGAGCGGCACCTGCGGGCTCGAGAGGATCACCGAGCTGCCCTCGTAACGACCGGAGAGTGGGAAGGCGAAGGCGCTCGCGGGGTCGACCCGCTCGACGCCACGGGCGTCCCTCACCGCGCCGACGACCCACATCAACAGTCGCCCCCTGCTCCTGGCGATCGTCGAGGCGATCCAGTCGTAGCTGTCGAAGCCGATCTGATTCACGGACGGCAGGAACGCCGGCATCGGCACCGCCAGGCGGCTGATCGTGAATGCGCCCACGCGCGCGCGGCCGACCGCGAGAGGCGGCGGGCGCCCGGCGCCCGCGGTGGTGAACGACAGCGCCTGGGAGAACGAGCCGGCTCGGCGCCCCGCCGGGTTGAAGTTCCCCATGTGGACGCCGTTGTCGGTGTAGGACCCCTTCAGTCGCAGCCTGTAGGTCGTGCCCGGCCGGAGCAGGCCTCGCGGCGCGACGTAGAGGTAGTGCCCGTCGCCCGACTCCTGCGTGGTGAAGCGCATCGCGGGCCGCGAGTGGACGATGCGAGCGGGCGCGAGCATCGCCGCGTTGACGGTCCGCCCGCGGCGGCGCACGATCAGCCGCAGATTGACGACCGTCCCTGGTGCGACGGATCGGAGGTGCGTGGTCGCCAGCGTGCTGCCGCCCGCGCTCACGAAGAACACCCGCTTGACGTCGTCCCCGAGGTCCTGGCCCGGGTTGGTCGAGCAGCGAGGATCGCGGCGGTGGAGGCAGTAGTCGTAGGGGACGTAATCGACGTAGCCGTGCTCGCCCGCGATGTACACGCCCCTTGTGCCGAGCGCCGGCGAGGCGTTGAGGTCGTTGCGATCGCGGAGGACAGGATCGCTGGGAGTGGTGTCGAATGACCAGCGCCGACGGCCGGTGTCGGCGTTGAGGGCGTAGAGCTTCCCGTTCGATGACCCGACGTACACGATGTCGCGGTGCTCGCCCGCCGGGGCGGCACCCAGCACCGGCGAGGAGCGGATCGCGTCGCCCGTGTCGTAGCGCCAGCGCAGCCGGCCGCTGGGCGAGAGCGCGTACACCGACCCGTCGGCAGACGCGATGTAGATGCCGTCGGTGCGCCCCGCACCGTCCTGACCGAGCGCCGGCGAGGAGTAGATGTGATCGCTCGTGGCGAAGCTCCAGCGAACGGCCCCGGTCGCCGGGTCGAGCGCGTACAGCTTCGAGTCGAACGAGCCGACGTAGACGGTGCCGTCCGAGCCGATCGCCGGCGAGGAGATCACATAGCCGGGCACGAACGTGTGCCACAGCGGGAGCCCGCCGGCGCCGAGGTGGTAGACGTTGAAGTCGAGCGACCCCCAGAAGCTCGAGCCGTCATCGGCGAACGCGGGCGTGGTCCAGAGCGAGTTGCCGGCGGTGTACGCCCACAGCTGGGTTCCGTCCGGCCGCACCGCGTAGGCGCTCCCACCGGTGTTGCCGGCGTAGAGGACCCCGCCGGGCCCCACCGCGACGTTGCCCTCCCACCAGCTCACGCGCTGGCCCGCGACCGGCGGGACCGTGGGCCGGAAGGTCCACACGATCCGCGGGCGGCCGCTGCTCGGGGTGGTGGCGTGGTAGAGGCGCTCATCGCCCGAGCCGAAGGTCAGCGGCACCGACCGAAGCCCGTCGTCATAGCGCGAGAGCGCGGCGGCGGCGTCGATGATCCCGCCCGTCTTCAGTCGCCAGCGCAGCCGCCCCGCCGGGCCGATCGCGTAGAAGTAGGTGTCTCCCGAGCCGGCGTAGACCGTGCCGTCGCCGCCGATCACGGGCGTGGAGAAGACGCCGCGATTCGTCCTGAAGGCCCACGGCCGGTCGCCGCGAAAGCGCGCCACGATCGGGCTGCGACCGGTGTTGCGCCCGTCGTGGCGCATCTCAGGCCAGGGGGACGACGCATCCAGCGGCACAGCCACGCCGCCGGCCGGCACGGCCCGCAGCAGCGCCATGGCGAGGAACGCGCACCAGGCCCAGCGTCTGGCACGCGAGCGCAGGTTGTGCGTCACGTTGCTAACGCTAATCCCTCCTCCGGGGGGAGTAATACGGATGACGCCGGGGCCCCGTGGTGCGATCCTTTCGGCCGACGGAAGCGGTCCTCGCTGACGTCCCTCAGACCCGTTGGAAAGGGGCTGATCGCATGAGTACATCCAAGATTCGCGTTACGGCTGACCGCCGCGGACATTGGATGGTTCTGTGTCCCGACGGGCGCTACGCGAGCTGCGAAAGCATCGAGGACGCCCGCCGTCTCGCGCGGCTCTCCGCAGCGGGTGCCAAGCCGTGCGAGCTCACGGTCTGCGACGCGTACAACCGCGTCGTTGAGCACGAGTTCATCCAGGAGGATCAGCCCGTCTTAGTCGGCTGAGGGCGGATCTGGCGCACGGCCTTCAGCTCCTCGATGGAGGAGTCGAGCCCGCGCGCCAGCACTTCGACGTCCTGCACCGAGTCCGCGTCGGCGTTCACGCCGAAGTACACGCCTCCTGCGTAGCTCGTCACCGCGATGCCCGCCGCATGCCGGGCGAACACGGGCACCAGCGGCAGCACCTCGCGCATCCGGGCACCGAACGCGTACTGGGGAGTGGGGGAGCCCGGGACGTTCGTGATGGTGATGTTGAACAGCCGCGGCGAGAACAGCGTTCGCACGGCGAGTCGCGTGCAGGGCGGGCGGGATCAGGCCGGTGGCCTGCACCACGGAGTCGCTGCCCATCGCCTGGCTGCCGGCCTTGAGCGACTCGGCGACCTCGACCACCCGCGCGTAGCGAACCGCCGGGTCGGCGATGGCCACCGGCAGATCCACGAACAGGGAGCTCACGCGGTTGCCCAGCGTGCCGCTCTCTCCCGCCGCCCGCAGGCTCACCGGCACCATGGCGCGCAGCCCCTGCGGCGGCAGCGGCTCGCCGCGGTGCTCGAGGAAGGCGCGCAGCGCGCCCGTGGCGGCGGCGAGCACCACGTCGTTAAGCGTTCCGCCGAGCCGGGCCTTGATCGCCTTCAGCTCGTCGAGGTCGGCTCTGGCCACCGCGAAGTGGCGCTGGCCGCCGATCGGCACGTCGAGACTCGTGTGCGGAGCGCCGACGAGCTCGTCACGCACCAGCAGTCCGACGACGCCGCGCGTGCGGCGCACGAGCTCGGCGGCGGCCGCGCGCGGGTGGGCGACCAGCGCGCCGGCCACGCGGACCGGGAGCGGCTGCTCGCCGGGGACGCTCGCCGGCTCCGGCGCGGCGGCTACGGGGGCCGGATCGGGGCTCGCGTCGAGCAGCAGCCTGGTCACATCGATACTGCTCATGCCGTCCACCAGGCAGTGGTGCGTCTTGGTCACGAGCGCCCAGCGGCCGCCCTCAAGGCCTTCGAGCAGGACCAGCTCCCAGAGCGGCCGCGCGCGGTCGAGGCGGTGCGACCAGAAGTCGCCCAGCCAGTCGAGCAGGTCGCGCTGCGCGCCAGGGGCCGGCAGCGCGGCGTGGCGGAGGTGGGACGGGAGGTCGAAGCGCTCGTCCGGCACCCAGCTCGGCCGCGCGAGCCCACCGGTGTGCTGCTCCGAGAGCCTGGCGCGGAAGTGCGGCAGCCCGCGCAACATGGGCTCGAGCTGCGCCTCCAGCCGCTCCAGCGTCGGCGCGCTGCCGTCCGGCGGCGGGTCGAACACCATCGCCCAGCCGATGTGCATGTGTGATGCCTCGTCCTGCTCCTCGATTTCGAGGAATGAGGCGTCGAGGGGAGTGAGGCGGTCGCTCATCCAATGGAGCATCAACGTCCCGGCCCGCCGCCGCATCCGGGGGTGGGCTGATCCGCCTCCGTACTTTCTGCGGTGCAATCGCCTACACGTGTCTTGGGCGCCTCTGACGGTCGCGCTCGGCGGAGCCGCCTTCGCCAACGCGGCGACCTCAGGCTCGTCGTCGTCGAGCGCTCCCTACGAGGCGCACATCCGCAAGGCCGACGGCACCGAGGTCGAGGTGCAGGTGAGCAGCGACTTCACCGTCGCCGCTGTCAATCAGATGGACGGTCCCGGCCGGCATCGGTAGAAGCCGGCGGCTCTGGCGGGCCGGGGAGGTCCCGGTCCGCCTGCTCCTGCCGCTCGCGTGGATCGTCCGGCGGGGCCTTGCTGAAGATGAAGTGCCAGAGCGCCCAGATGATCACGTAGCCCGACACCATCACCGCCGCCAGGAGGATGCCGAAGGCGGTGTTCGTGGAGAGTGCGACCTGCAGCACACGCCGAGTCTAGGTAGCGTCTGCGGAGTGAGGGCTCGCGCACTTACGCTCGCGGCGGCCACGTCGCTGCTCTTCGCCGCCGGCGCACAGGCGAAGACGGTCCACCTCACGGGCACCGCCTACGAGTTCAACAACACGAAGGTGCTGCTCGGCGGGGCCACGATCCACGTGGCCGAGCTTCCGCGGCTGCAGGCGAAGACGCGGCGGGACGGCAGCTACGACCTCGCGGTCCCCGACCGGGCAACCGTGACGCCGTACATCACGGCTGCCGGGTACCACACGATCTACCTCCAGACCTTCAGGACCGCAGGGGCGGACCTCGCGCGCGTGAACTTCCAGACGCCCACCGAGGGGGTCTACCGGGCGCTGGCCGCTCTGCTGAACGTGCCGCTGGACGCCAACGGCCACCTGCGCGACTGCGCGATCGTCTCGACCTTCAGCACGCGCAACGTGCGCGACCTCAGCTTCCGGCAGTTCACTGCCTACGGCGCTCACGGCGTGGCCGGCGCCACCGCCTTCGGCAGTCCGCTGCTGCCGCCGGCGACCTACTTCAACGACCAGGTCGTACCCGACCCCGCCCAGAAGAGCTCGTCGGTGGACGGCGGCGTGGTCTGGACGGGCGTGCCGGCCGGGGTCTACACGATCAGCGCGACCGACCCGAACACGCGCTTTGCGAGCTTCGTCGCCACCTGCGCGCCCGGCCGCGTCGTGAACGCCAACCCGCCCTGGGGGCTGCACGAGTTGGGGAAGGCAATGCCGGCGCGAGTGTCCGCGCGCTGGTCGGTGAGCGGCGCGAACCTCGTGCTGAAGCGCCTGCGCGTCCTGAGTCTTCCCGCGCGCGCGAGCGTGCAGCTGAGCTGTGCGGGACCGGGCTGCCCGTTCAGGCGCCGCTCGCTTGCAGCACTGCGCCACTTCCCGATCCGCTTCGGCGGCGGCCAGACCGTCGAGCTCCTGATCACCGCCCACGCGTACGACGGCAAGCTCGTCCGCTGGCGCGCGCGGGCGGGCCGCGTCCCGAAGCCGGTCACGCGCTGCGTGCCGCTCGGGACCGTGCAGGAACAGTCGCGCTGCTGACCGGCCGAACCTAAACTTCCAGCATGAGCACTGCCCACGAACGGCAGATGGCGAAGCTCGAGCACATGAAGGCCAACTACCTGATGGTGCCGACCAACCTCCTCGAGCGCTGGAAGCAGCGCCGCGCCGAGAGCTGGCTCGTCCACTACTCGGTGGGGCCGGTCGCCTCCACGCTCTACGACACCCGCAAGCTGTCGGCCAAGGAGCGGTCGAAGTGGCGCGTGTGGCGCGCCGCCAAGCATGGGGACCCGGCGGCGATGGAGCTATCGGAGTCGACGCCCGATTTCGCCTCCCCGCCGTTTGAGTGACGTGGCGGGCCCGGGGAGGGCCTGCGTACTTTGCCGCCCCTGAAAGCGTGATTCAGGCGGATGCCCCGGCCGCCGCGGCCGCGTACGGTTCCCGAATGCTCGTCGCCGCCGCCTCCACGATCGCGCTGATGGTCGGCTTCAGCCTCTGGTGGCTGCTCCGCGGCGAGGACGGCCAGGACGGAGATTGGGGATGGGGCGGCGGCGGCTCTGAGGGGTCGCCGCCCAAGCCCTCCGATCCCGCCTGGTGGCCCGACTTCGAGCGGGAGTTCGCCGCTTACGTGGCCGGCGGCGCACGCTCCGCGCCCCGCTAGACCGCCGACACCCAGTTTGGTTAGGGTCGCTCCGAGAGGAGCACATGACCGCCCACGCAGACCTGCTGCGGAAGTACCAGCCGGTGGTGAGGTTCGACTCTCACGAGGCGTTCTTCGCGCACGACGTGCGGGCCATGGCCGACAACCACTGGTTCCGGCTCGAGAGCGGGCAGGTGAGCCGGGAAGATGAGTCGTATGTGATCGCCGAGAGGCCCGGCCTCGCGTTCCTGACGCTCACGGAGGGCAGGTATCCGAACGAGCGCACCTACGGGGAGGGCGACCACTTCGGGCTCGACCTCAGCGGCGCCGAGCGCTTCGTCGACAAGGCGGGCAACTACCGGGAGATGGAGCGGGATCTCCCCGCGGAGGTGCGTGACCGCGTCTACGCGCGCGCCTGGCCCGACGACCGGGGCGCCGGCGAGGTGTGGCTGCAGTACTGGTACTTCTACATCTACAACGACGCCCAGTTCGGAGGTCGCTTCGACCTTCACGAGGGGGACTGGGAGATGGTCCAGATCCTGGTCCGCGGCGGCGAGCCGGCGACCGCCGTCTACGCGCAGCACGCATACGCCGAGAGCAGGGACTGGGAGCAGGTCGAGAAGGACCCCTCCTTCGAGGGCTGCCCCATCGTCTACGCGGGCCGCGGCAGTCATGCCTCCTACTTCGAACGCGGCCTCCAGCGGACCCACCTCAAGCTCGGCGGGCTCGTCCTGCCGCTCTGGTGGGACGCGGCCGACGGCGAGGGCCCGCATGTGCGCCAGCAGCTCGAGATCCTCGACCCCGTGCCGGCGTGGGCGGAATGGGGAGGGCGCTGGGGCGGCACGCCGGGCGTGAAGGTGGAGGGGCCCGGGGGACACGACCAGTGGCTCGACCCGGCCGAGCTGGCGAGGAGGGCGATCGACCACGAGACGCGGCCGCCGCCGGGCACGCCGCCGGTGGTGGTCCGGCGCTCGCGGCCCGGGCTGAGCGTTCGCTTCGACTTCACCCTCGCCGACGATCCACCCGACCGGCTCGTGATCACCTCCAGCACGGAGGGTCAGCCGCCCATCACGGACACGATCGTTGTGGACAGGGCCACGCGCGGCCATCTCTTCACCCGCACCGAGCTCGACCCGGACAGGAGCTACGCGGTGGCCCTGAGCACGATCTCGATCGAGGGAGTGCCCACCAGGCCCGCGGCGGTGACGCTCGCGCCGCTGCGCGCGGTGTCGCCGGCGCGGATCTTCGCGGCGCCGCTCAGGGCCTTCGACCGCTTCTGGCTGTGGGTGGGGTCCTTACGGAGAGGAAGAACATGATCGAGCACGCATACCAGCGCCGGCGCCTGTCGGAATACGTCGAGGCTCTGAGGACGAACCTCGAGGCGGGCCGGCTCCAGGACGCCGCCGCCGCGGCCGCCGAGCAGGTGCCGGGGGAGGGGCCGCCGTCCAAGAAGCTGGCCGAGGCGCTGCCGAGCGTGCCGGAGACGCCCGCGTCGTCGGGCGGCGGGGCGGACGGCGCGGTCCCTTACCTCGCGCGCGATCCGATGATCAGCCTCTTCCAAAGCTCGCTCCACGAGGAGCTGAAGAAGCAGGGCGTGCCGGATGGCGACCCGGGACACAAGCGCGGCCTCTGGGCCCGCATCGTCCACACCGTGAAGGCATTCCTCCACCCGGTGCGCTTCGGCCCGAGCGACGACGACTGGGTGATCAAGGTGGGCGCCGCGATGCTCGACCGGTTGAGCAAGGGCAACCGCCCCTTCAATCCCCAGCCCGCCGTGCGCGACATCAGCGACACCGCCCGCATCGTGATCGTGGGCGACTGGGGCACGGGGCTGCCCCGCGCCTGCGACGTGGCGAGGTACATGGCGGAGGAGGTGGCCGGCGCGCTGGCGGAGAGGCGCGAGGTGCACGTCGTGCACCTCGGAGACGTCTATTACTCGGGCCTGCCGCAGGAGGTCCAGCGGAACGTGCTCGCCCACTGGCCCGTTACGCCCGAGCAGGCGCAGGCCGGCGTCACCTCGTGGTCGCTCAACGGCAACCACGACATGTACGGCGGCGGCTACGGCTACTTCGACACCCTGCTCATGGACCCGCGCTTCGCCACCCAGCGCTCGCCCGACGGCGCGCCGACGAGCTTCTTCCGGCTCCGCTCGCCGTCGTGGGACTTCGTCGGGCTCGACACCTCCTGGGACGACGACGTGCTGTCGATGGGGCAGTCGGGCGTGCTACACGACCCGCAGGCCAAGTTCGTCGTGGACGTCGCAGCGGAGTCGGCTCGCAAGCTCGTGCTGCTCAGCCATCACCAGCTCGTGACGCTCTACGCCGAAGACGACATCGGCCCCGTGCTCGGCGCGAAGCTCGGGCCGGTGCTCCAGAGCGGGCGCGTGACGGCCTGGTTCTGGGGCCACGAGCACCGCTGCATGGGCTTCGAGCCCCAGCAGGGAGTCGGGTTCCCCCGCTGCGTCGGGCACGGCGGCGTGCCGGTGCTGATGACCGAGAGCGGCAAGCCCAAGCCGCCGGGGCGGTGGCAGGACACCGGCTTCCTCGAGTTCCGCGGCGACCGCTGGGCGCGCTTCGGCTTCGCCATCCTCGATCTGTCGCCGACCAAGATCAGGGTGCGTTACCGCAACGACCTCGGCGAGCCTACGGACCCCGTCGAGACGATCGCCTGAGCAGTTCGGGCACGATACGGCCTGCATGAGCGACGTCCGGACCGCCACACCCGACGATCTCGATGGCCTGACCAGGCTGATGACGGCCGCGTTCGGCCAGGACCCGCTCTGGCGCTGGGCCTTCCCCGACAGCGGGCTCGACCAGTGGTGGCGCTTCCTGATCTCGAGCGCCCTGCGCTACCCGAACGTGTGGATCTCGGGCGACTTCGACGCCGCGGCGGTGTGGATCCCGCCCGGGGGCGTCGAGCTGACCGAGGAGGAGGAGGCGCAGCTCGAGCCGCTGCTCCACGAGCTCGTGGGCTCGCGCGCCGCGGACATCCTGGAGCTGCTGGAGGGCTTCGAGGCCTCTCACCCGCACGGCGCGCCGCACTACTACCTCAGCCTGCTCGGCACCGATCCGGCGAAGCGCGGCCGCGGGCTCGGCATGGCGCTGCTACGCAACAACCTCGAGCTGATCGACGCCGAGGGGATGGCCGCCTACCTCGAGTCGAGCAACCCGGCAAACGACGATCGCTACCGGCGCATCGGCTTCGAGGCGCACGGCAGCTTCACCACGCCGGACGACCGCCACGGCGTCACGACGATGTGGCGAGACGCGCGCGGCTGAGCAGCGTTCGCGCGAGCGTCACAGGCCGGCGCAGGTCGATCAGCGCCGACAACATGGCGATCGTGATCCCCACGCCGAGGAGGGTCAGCCCCACGGTCTCGACCAGGGCGAAGGCGGCGACCGACCCCTCGGGCAGCGAAGCGCCGGCGGCGAGGGGCAGCGCCGCCATGATCGCGGCGGCCGACGCTGCGCTGCCGATCCCCGGCACCGGCACCGAGTTGCCCGACCCCTGCGCGACGCAGGCGGCGATCACCACGGCGGGAGTCATTGGCAGGCCGAAGGCGTGCAGGAAGCAGCAGAGCGCGGCGAGTCTGAGCAGCCTGCCGGCCACCTGCCACGGGAGCGCCCGGCGCAGGGAGCAGCGCGGGTGCCGGAACGCCGTGAGCCCACGGCCGAGCTCGGCCGCGTGCCTGCGCAGCCACGCTGAGCGGGCGGCGATCAGCGCGGCGCACACGAAGACGATCGCGGCTCCCGCGAGCGGCAGCGGCGACGGGGGCGCGAAGCGGCGGATGCCGAGGCAGGCCGCGGCGGCCGCGAGCCCGGCCCCGCTGACGGTCTCGAACGACGTCTCGACCACGAGCGTGCCGGCCAGCGCCGTGCAGCTCGCCTGCGGCAGCTCACGCCGTGCCAGCAGCAGCCGCAGGAGATCCCCGCCGCGCGAGGACAGGACTCCCGTGACCCCGGCCCCGCACATGTGCCAGGCACAGACGCTGCGGCGGCGCGAGCCGGGCCAGAGCGCGTGGAGCACGCCGTGCCACGCGAGCCCACGCGCGGCCTGACCGGCGAGGTGGAGGGCAACGGCGATCACGATCCAGATCACGTCCGCCCCGCCAAGGGCAGCCGCGATCTGCCGAGTCATGCCGGGCCGTGGCCCTTCCCGCGCACGGCCCACAGAGTTGCAGGCGGCCCGGCGGAAGAACCGCCGGGCCGCCCGCCGTCAGCGGTCGTTCACGTTCGACGGCACGATCCGCGGGCTGAACTCGAACAGGTTCGGATCGCGTGGATCGATCGTCGCCGCGACCCAGTGCGTGTTCGCCGCGCCGAATGTCTCCAGGCGGGTGAACTTCGCCACCACCTGGCCGTTGTCGTAGTTGAGCGGCTTGTCGAGCTTGAAGTAGTGGCTGTCACCGTGGATCAGCGCCGACTGCCCCGGGAAGGCGAGCACGTCGCTCCGGAGCGCCGGGATGATCTCGTTGAAGCCGTCGTACTCGTCGGGCTGCAGCTTCTGCTCGTTGTTGAAGTTGGGGTCCGCCTGCCAGATGACCATGACCCCGCGCAGCCCCTGCTTGGTCGCCTCGGCGTACGACTCGTCGAGCCAGTGGATGTTGGCCTTCTCGCGGGCCTGGTGCTCGGCGGCCTGGCGCGCGATCTCGGCGTCGGAGCGGGTCTCCCCGTCCACACCGGCGTGCGGCAGGTTGTCGTTCGATCCCTGCACGTTGAGGGTGATGAACATCACCGGCCCGGCGACCCAGCGAGCGTTCTCGGGGTAGTCGCTGTACGCCGGCTCGCTGCTCTCGCGCTCCACCGTCAGCGTGTGGCGGCCGAGGCTCTGGTCGGTGGAGAAGAACAGCTGGCGCTCGTGGTTCAGCCGCTCCTCGGGATCGAAGCCGCCGGTCCCTGGCCCGTAGCGCCCCCAGCAGTCCGTCCAGTCGTTGTCGCCCGGGCTGACGATCACCGGCCGGTCGAAGCTGTTGAACCAGTCGAGCGACTGCGTGTAGAGCTGGTCGGTGCAGGCGCCGTCGCCGCCGGCCTTCAGGTCGCCGTCGAAGACCGAGAACGAGGCGTTCGAGTGGTTCACGTCCGCGATCAGCCGCGGATACTCGGTGCGGCCGGCCGCGGTGTAGGGCATGTCGCCGAAGAGGGCGACCGTGTACGAGTGGTCGTGGCCGGCGGTGCGGCCGCCATGGTGCACGTGCCGCGGCGCGCCAACCGCGACCGTGGCGCTGACTGTCGCCGCGATCACGGCAGCAGCCGCGATCAGGCGCTTCGAGCGTGGCATGTTCGACTGACCTCCCAGAGCCGATTACGAAACGCCGCGGAGGTTGTGCGGTGCGAGGCGGCGCTCGGTTACCGGCGCGTGAAGGCCGCGTGGCGATTCGGTGACTTTGACGCTAGGCGTAGAACGTCAGCGACCCGAGCACCACGAATGCGCCGATCAGCGCGACGCCCTCGAAGAGCGTCGCCTCGCCGTCGCCCGTGATCTGCCAGACGAGGATCGCTCCGATCGCCAGCGCAGCGATGTAGACCGGCGCCATCAGGAAGGTCAGGTGCGAGCTGAACAGGAGCGAGACGAGCACGAGGGCGGGGAAGAGGAAGGCGGCGATCTGGCCGACCGAGTTCTTCACCACCGAGACGGCCGTCTCGAACTCGCCCTTCCAGGCAAGCACCAGTCCGGCGGCGTTCTCGGCCGCGTTGCCCGCCACGGCGACGATCACGAGTCCCGCGAACGCCTGGGAGAGGTCAAGGCTGGCGAGCGTCGGCTGGAGCGACGAGATGAACCAGTCCGACACGAACGCCGCACCGACGCCCGCGGCCGTGAGCAGCACGATCGAGACGCGGAGCGAGAGGCGCGGCGGCTCCGCCCGCTCGCCACTCGCCGGGCCGCGGTCCGCCCGCAGGTAGGGCACCACCCAGCTCACGTAGACGACGAGCAGCACCACGGACCCGATCGCGCTGATCGGCACCTCGTGACCCGACCACGGCCCCTTGGCGGTGGCGGCGACGCCGAGCAGGACGATCAGGAACACGGCGGACAGGAGCAGCGTGCTGGTGTCGTTGGGCAGCCGGCGCGAGAAGCGCATGACGCCGTCGCCGCTGCGGATGGCGCCGACGACGATCACGAGCCCGAGCACCAGCAGGGCGTTGGCGAGGATCGACCCGAGCAGCGACGTCTGCGCGACCTCGACCTGCCCGTCGC
Source organism: uncultured Thermoleophilaceae bacterium (assembly GCA_963848495.1). GTDB lineage: Bacteria > Actinomycetota > Thermoleophilia > Solirubrobacterales > Thermoleophilaceae > JAICJR01. Next base: position 769,409 of record CAWKDV010000004.1, on the reverse strand, counting down.
GCAGGGCGAAGATCACGACGAAGAACTCCGGCAGGTTGCCGAGCGTGGACTGCAGCACGCCGGTCATCGCGGGACCGAAGTGCTCGCCGAGCTGCTCGGTCGCGAACGACACGACCCAGGCGACCCCGATCAGCGCGACCAGCGCAAACGGGAAGGCGACGGTCCCCCTCACCGTGTAGTGCGTGACGGCAGCGGCCGCCACCGAGACGGCGACCAGCGCGAGACCGGCGGTCTCGCGGCGCGTGAAGGGGGCGGCTCGGCGCAAGGCCCCCACGGTATAGCCGGATCAGCGGCCGGCGACGCTCGAGACGTACTTCGCGACGGCCAAGATCTCGGGATAGCTCAGCTTGCCCGCGAAGGACGGCATCGCGCCGCCTCCTGAACGCACGATCGCCGCGACCGTGTTGGTGTCCGGATGCAACTGGTCGAGGTTGGGGCCGACCTGGCCGCTCGCGTTGGCGGCCTTCAGCGTGTGGCATGAGCCGCAGCCGGCCTTCTGGAAAACCGCCGCGCCGTTGTTGGCCAGGGACCCCTTCGGCGGCGTCTTCTTCGCCCCCACGACGCTCGGCCCGGCGAACAGCGCGAGCACGACGAGCGTGGCCGCGACCACGCAGACCACCGTGAGGCCGCGATCGATGAAGCGCAGCATCAGGGGGAGGGGAAGCCGGCGTTGTGGATGTACCAGTAGGCGCTGGTCAGCCAGACGTACGTGAGGAGCGCGAACGTGAGTCCGCCCGCCAGCGGAAGGGCGACCGACGGCAGGTTGCGCGAGCGGACGATCACGACCTTGGCGGCGAAGGCCCCGTAGAACAGGCAGCCGAGGATCGAGTGCGTGAGCACGCGCGTGCTCGTGCTCTGGAAGCCGAGCTGATAGAGGCAGTGATACGCCACCGGCAGGCTGAAGAGGAACGCGAGCCGCCCGGAGATCCGGTGCACCGAGCCGAGCCAGCCCGGAGCCGCCCTGCGCGGGAACTTCCCGTAGATCCACAGCGCCGACAGGACCTGCACGACCGCGAAGGCGATCGCGATCGTGGCCAGCCAGACCTTCATGGTGAAGGTGTTGGTGAACCCGAGGGTGATCGAGAGATCGCTCGACGGGTTGTGAGCGTTGCCGTAGATACCCAGCGTGAGCGCCACAGCTGCGCCGACCAGAGCGGCGATCAGCAGTCGCCCGGTCGCTCGGTCTTGCTGCGGGACGCTCGCCACCGCCCCGACATCGGCCATCCGAACCTCCGTCTCGGTTTGGAGCACTCTAAACAGGTTTGAGCAGCGCGCGCAAAGCGTCGATCGTGTCGGCCTCGGCGGCGCTCTTGTCCGGCCGGTAGCGCTTGACGCGCGCGAAGCGAAGCGCCACGCCGCCCGGGTAGCGGGTCGAGGTCTGCACGCCGTCGAGCGCGATCTCGACCACGAGCTCCGGCCGCACCATCACGGCGATACCGCGTCGCTCTTCCTCGCGCGCGAGCAGCTCCTGCGTCTGCCACTCGAGCAGCTCGTCGGTCATGCCCTTGAAGGTCTTCCCGACCATCACGAAGTCGCCCGTGCGCGGGTCGCGGGCGCCGAGATGGAGGTTGGACAGCCGGCCCTGGCGGCGGCCGTGACCCCACTCGGCGCCGAGCACGACCAGGTCGTAGGTGCGCACCGGCTTGACCTTGCGCCAGGCCTTGCCGCGGCGCCCCGCCGAGTAGAGCGACGCCGCGTCCTTCACCACCACGCCCTCGTGGCCGGCGGCCAGCGCCTCGTCGAGCACTCGCTGGGCCGCCGCCGGGTCCGAGGTCAGCACGCTGCGGATGTGCAGCTCGGGCGCCAGCGCGTCGAGCCGCGCGGCCCGCTCCTCGAGGGGCGAGTCGAGCAGGTCCTGGCCGTCGACGTGCAGCAGGTCGAACAGGAACGTCACGACGCCCTCGGGTGGCGCCTCACTGTCGATCTGCGAGACGGTCTCCTGGAACGGCGCCGGTCCGTCGTCGGCCATCCAGATCGCCTCGCCGTCGAGCACCACCTGGGCGGCCGGCAGCCGTCGCACGGCGGCCACGATGCCGGGCAGCGACGCGGTGATGTCGTTGAGATTGCGCGTGTAGATGCGCACCTCCTCGCCGCGGCGGTGGATCTGGATGCGGATGCCGTCGAGCTTCCACTCGACCGACGAGAGCTCGAAGCCGGCCACCGCCTCCTCCACGCTCGCGGCCGTCGAGGCCAGCATCGGGAGGATCGGGCGGAAGAGCTCGAAGCCGACCGCGTGCAGCCCCTCCTCGCCCTCACCGATGGCGATCTCGGCGGTTCTTGACAGGTCGCCGGAGAGCATCAGCGCCCGGCGGGCCAGCTCGCCGGGCACGCCGGCCGCCTTGGCCACGGCGTCGATCATCAGCCCGGCCAGCGCCCCCTGGCGCAGCTCGCCGGTGAAGAGGCGCCTGATGAAGCGACCCTCGGGCTCGGTCGCCCTGCCGAGGAGGTCTTCGAGGAGCTCCCGGCGCTGGGCCGCGGAGCCGCTGCCCGTCATCGCCTCCACCGCGGTGATCGCGCCGTCCACCTCGTCGATCGTCAGCCACGGCTCCTCCGCGGGCGGCACCTCGATGCCGTAGATCGTCGAGTAGCCCACTCCCACGCGCCCCTGGCGGGGGACGCCGGCGAGGAAGCCGACCGCGATCGGCACCTCGGCCGGCTCGAGCCGCCCGAGCAGCTCCGCCAGAATGGCCACCTTGCGCGAGCGTGAGCTCGTCCCGGCGACCCCTTCCGAGGCGGCCACGACGTCGGCGAACAGAGTCATCCGGCGATCCGCCGGAGCAGCACGGCGTCGACGATGCCATAAGCCCGCTGGTGGAGCTGCATGGCGCGGTCCTCGAGGCGAGCTAGCTGGGCCGGCGAGGCTCGCGCGGGTAGGAGCAGCGCCTGAGCCAGCGCGGTCCAGGCCGCGCCGGCGGCCCTCACCGCGCGCACCTCCTCGGCGCGCGGCTCGCGCAAATCCGGGTCGCGGGCGGCCATCGCACCAAAGCCGCGCAGCCGCAGCAGGCCGCGGCGGACGTGCGGGTCGAGCGCGCTCCGGCCGGAGCGCTCGGCCAGCACGCTCGGCACCGCCGTCTGGCTCCAGAAGTCGAGGAGCGTCAGGGCCCGCACGGCCTGGGCGCGCTCTACCGAGGCACTCTGCCGCCCGTGGTGGCCGAGCAGCTGCAGCTCCAGCACGACAGCCGCCGCGAGCAGGAGCAGCAGCCCGGCGCGCGCACGGGAGGTCAGTCTCGTGGCCCCAGCTCCCGCTCGGCGTACTCCTTCGCGAGGCGCTTCGGCGCCCGGCAGAGCCAGGCCTCCACGACCACCTCCTCGAGCTCCTCCAGCCCGATCCTGTCGAGCTGGACGAGCACGGCCGGGTAGCCGTCGAAGTGCGGCGTCGTGAAGAAGACGTCCGGGTCGTCGGCGATCAGTGCCTGCTTCGCCAGCTCATGCTCGACCTGGGCGCCGAGGATCGGCCCGTCGGGGGCGCTGTCGCCGAGCGCCTCGAGGTCCGACCTGCGGAGCGGCCGCTCCCAGACGAAGCCCTTGCCGTGCACACGCCAGAAGGCGCTGCCGTGCGAGAGGATCTCGTCGGTGTCGGGGAGAGAGAGCGCTATGCGGCGGACGTCGTCCCAGTCGGCCACGGCCGCGATCGTACGTCACGCATGCGCCTGACCGCCAGCGCGCTGCCGAGCCCCCGGCAGAGGAGCGTGTAGGTGAGGAGGAAGCCGGCCGGCGGCAGGAGCAGCATGAAGAGCCCGAGGCCTCCGGCCAGCGCTTCCACCGCGTCGCCGTGCGCGAGCAGGTGCAGCTGGTACCCGAGCGACTCCCAGGCGGTGAGCGTGAACCGCGGCGCGTTCGAGATCAGCAGAACGGCGCCGCCGGTCAGCGCCAGCAGCGTCGTCAGCACCCAGCCCGTGACCACCGCGCGCGCCCATGGCTTGAGCTGTCTCACGCGGATGTCGGGCTCGCGGCCGGGCAGCAGGCTCGCCAGCACCGGCTTGATGCGCGAGAACAGGTCTGACACGCCGAGCACGTCGGCCACCACGTAATAGCCGTCGAGCCGTACCCACGGGAAGAACTGGTCGAGCACCAGCAGGTGCTGGGAGACGACGGCAAGCAGCAGGGGCGCGAAGCCCGTTGCGAGATACAGGCCACCCGTGGCCAGCGCGAAGATGGCGTTGAAGTAGACGCCCCCGAGGTCGGTCCTCAGGCGGCCGCGGCGCGTGAACCGGTACGAGTCGGTCACGTCCGTGTAGAAGACCGGCCAGACGACGTAGAGGCCCATGCCGATCGCCCCGGGGCGCCCGCCGCCGTAGCGGCAGGCGGCCGCATGACCGCCCTCGTGGAAGGCCAGCGACAGGTACGCCAGGACGAACAGCAGCAGGGTGAGGCTGGGTGTCTCGATCAGATGCGAGAGGCTGCGGCCGATGCCGTGGAACGCCACGATCCAGACGTCGAAGGCCAGCAGTCCGCCCAGCGCGGCCGCGATCACGGGCGGCAGGAACAGGGGGCTGAGGAGACGAGCGATGCGGTCGACTGCGCGCGGTGGGATGACGCCCACGCGGTAGCGCAGTCCGAACATCGGTTGGAGGCGCTGGAGCTGTGGCGCCTCGCCGCGCGGTCCCGCCACGATGCCCAGCGGGTGGAGCTTCTTCTCGAGCAGGTAGCGGACCTGCTCGGGCGTGATCCTCAGGTCGAGATCGACCCCCGCCCGGGTGCCGATCTCGGCCAGTTCGCGTCCGGGCTGGGCGTGGCTCGCCACCAGGTAGAGCAGGCGCGAGAGCTGGACGACCTGGCCGTCCGGCCTGCGGATGAGATACGGCGGCTCGCGCAGCCCCGAGCTCTGCGAGTGCCCGAGCAGCTCCGCCGCGGGCAGCAGTGCGAGGGGGACCAGACGCGTCGGGGCGGCCACCTGGCCGCCCCGAGCACCTGAGTCAGGCGAGCTTGTCGCGCTGATCGGGATGACGTACCCCCTAAAGGACGACGGTCACCGTGTCGCCGTTGCCGATGCCGTTCCCGTTGCCATTGCCGCCAACCAGCTGGTTCCCGCTCAGGAAGCCATTGCCGTTGTGGTTGCCGTTGCCCTGGCCGTTGCCGTTGCCGTTCGTGTAGCTCACGCCCGGCCTGCTGTCCTGATGGCAGCTCGGAGCCGGCCGCCGGTAGCAGCCGCCCATCAGCTCACGGGCCGGCAGCTGCTCGCCGACCTGCTCGTCGAGCTCACGAAATGTCAGATCACGCATTCGTCCTTCTCCCTTCGCCGGACCGTGGAACTGGGCCGGCATCGACTGGTTCTGGCGAAGCGATCATGCCCGCGCCTCGGCACCTGTCGGGGGGAATCACCTGCCTACCTCGATGGGGGTATTTCCGCCCACGGGTGGTCCGGGAACTGGGAACAGAGCGCCTGCCCCAATCGGGGGGTTTTGCACAAGATTTCTCGTCCGAGGTTTGCACGGAGCTGAATCGGAGTACACTCGTTTGAGGTACGGAAGCGCAATCGGAGGACGAAGGTGGAATTTCGGACTCGACTCGCTCTGTTGGTCCTATTGACCGTCCTGGCCCTCGTGGCCATTGCACCGGTTGGCGCCGAGGCGCTGCCCTCCGTCGGGCAGCCGACTGCAGCGGTGCCGCAGACGGTGGCGAAGGCGCCGGCGCAGACCGTGCAGCAGGTGTCGAAGCCCGTCACGAGCGCGCCGGCCCAGACGGTTCAGAAGGTGTCGCAGACGGTGGCGAGCGCGCCGGTGAAGACCGTTCAGCACGTCGCGCAGACGGTCACCAGCGCGCCGGCGCAGACCGTTCAGAAGGTGTCGCAGACGGTGGCGACCGCGCCGCTGAAGACCGTCCAGCACGTCGCGCAGACGGTCACCAGCGCGCCCGCCCAGACCGTTAGGCAGGTCGCGCAGACGGTGGCGACCGCGCCCGCCCAGACCGTTAGGCAGGTCGCGCAGACGGTGGCGACCGCGCCCGCGCAGACCGTCACGCAGGTCGCGCAGACGGTGGCGACCGCGCCCGCGCAGACCGTCACGCAGGTCGCGCAGACGGTGGCGACCGCACCCGCGCAGGTGACGCACACCGTGACCACGGCGCCGGCCCAGGCCGTGCAGCAGCTGGCCACGACCGTCACCGCCGCACCCTCGCACGTCCCGGCGCAGCCACCGACGCCGTCGGCGCCAGCCACTCTGCGGCGGCCGATCCAGGTCCTCCCGCCGAGCGGCGGCGCGCGGCCCCACGCGACCACGCCGCACAGGCGCCCGGCGCCCGCCGTACACAACGCAACGCGGCCGCCGCGGACGCTCTCCGGCTTCGCAACCAGCCCCCCGGCGGCGGCCCGCGGTGCGGCACCATCGGCGCACCAGGCGCCCAGCCCAGCCGCCGCACCCGCCGCCGCCATCTCGCCCTCCATCACCACGTCGGGCGGTCCCGCCTCGGCAGCCGCCGCCGCCGGCGGCGGGAGCGCTGGGATGGCTCTCTTCGCGGTGCTCTGCGCCGCGTTCGCCCTCGCCGCTGTGTTGCTGGCGAGGCTGTACGACACGCCGGCCTCGTTCCGGTCTCTCACGCTCGTCCTGCGGGTCGAGCGGCCTGGTTAGCCACCCCCGAGGCGTAGCCAGGGTCGTGCGCCGGGGGCCCTCGTTGCCCGGCGCGACGAAGAGCCCGTAATCGGGAGAGGTTGAATTGCAACCCCATATCGGTGCACGCTGTGCACCGGGGTCGCTGATCCTCATCGTGCTGCTCGCCACCGCGCTGCTGGTGCCGTCGCCTGCCATGGCGGCGCCGGGGCCGGGTGCGACGCAGCCCCGCGAGGTGCAGCGACTGCTCGTGCGCAGCGGTCACTCTCCAGGGCCGGTCGACGGTCGGTTCGGCCCGCTGACGAAGGCGGCGGTGGCCGGCTTCCAGCGCGCCCACGGCCTGCCTGCCCAGGGCGTGGCGGGAAGTCGCACGCTGCACGCGCTGCGGATCGCGGCTCGCAGTCACTGGCCGGCCGGCTGGATCGCCGGTCCGGTGAGGCGCGGCTCGGGATACCGCATGCCGGGCGGCTCGCGCCGCGTGCGGCAGCTACAGCGGCACCTCGAGCGTGCCGGCTACGACGCCGGTCCCGTCGACGGGCTGTTCGGACCACTGACCGAGAGGGCCGTAACGCGCTTCCAGCGCCGCCACGGGCTGGTCGTCGACGGAATCGTCGGCCGGCACACGCTGCGGGCGCTTGGATTGCGTCCGGCCCTGAGGCGCACCCAGCCGGCTCCCCCGGTGGCGCCGGCTCCTGCCGCGAAGCCGCCGGCGCCGGTCGCCCAGACAGCGCACCGGCATCGCTCAGGCGACCCGGTGGTGCTGGTCATCGCCGGCATCGTGCTCCTCGGCCTGATCACGGTGCTCGTGAGCTACCTGCGGACGGTGGCTCGCATTCGGCGTCAGCGACACGAGCTGGAGACCCGGCGCCTCATCGAGCACGCCATTACGGCAGAGAGCCCCACCAATGGACATCCCATGCCCGTGACCCCGGGCAAGGAGAGGGACATATGACGACTGCTGCACTCACGGAACCCGTAGACCCGCCGCCGCTCGATGGTGCGGAGCGGCTGCCAAGGCGTCTGCGGGTGTTGATCGCGGACGGAGACGCGTTCGCTCGCCGCATGATGCGCGACGCCCTGCAGGCGGCCGCCGAGATCGTCGTGATCGCGGACGTGCCGCACCCCCGCGACGCGCTGGAGCTCAGCCGGTACTTCGAGCCGGACGTGCTCCTGATCGACATGGACCTGCCGGGCTCCGGCGGTCTCGAGCTGGCCAGGGCCGCGCGGTCGCTGCCAGGGACCCGCGTGGCGATGGTGTGCTCGCGCTACGACGAGGAGGCGGCCCTGCCGGCTCTGCGGGCGGGTGTGGTCGGCTACCTGAGCAAGGAGATCGAGCCCTACGAGCTGCTCGGGGCCGTGCGCCGGATCGCCGCCGGGGAGGCGGTGATCCCGCCGACGCTGGCGCGCCGGGCGATTGAGCTGCTCGGCGAGGCGCCCGACAGCGGCTGGCGGCCGGTCCGGAGCTGTCTGACCACCCGCGAGTGGGAGATCGTCGAGATGATCGCCGCCGGCGACGGCACTGACCGGATAGCGGATCGGCTGGTGCTCTCGCGCTCGACCGTGTACAGCCACGTGAAGAGCCTGCTCCGCAAGCTGGGCGTCCACTCGAGGGAGGAGGCGGTTCGCGTCGCGGGGGAGCTGCGCAGGGAGGAGGTGGTGCGGGCCGGCTAGGCCAAGACGGCCCGGCGACCGCGCTGCTTATCGCTTCCGGACGACCTTGAACCTGAAGCTGGCGGGGGTCTGGTCGGTCCCGCCCGGCCCGATTCCCCGCGCGGAGAAGGTGTGCTTCCCCGGCTTCACCCGGTAGGACTTCGGCGACCGGCAGCTCCTGAACTTCTGACGGTCGAGCTTGCACTGGAAGGCCGTGAAGTAGCCGCTCGCGTCGAAGACGAACTTGACCCTGGCCCGCCCCGAGCGGGTGGTGATCGTCTTGCGAGGATGTTGATCGATCAGCGTGAAGGGCGCGGGCGTGGTGGCGGCGGGCGACCCGGCGGGCGTCGGCACCTCCACCCTGTGTTCCGCCGGCGGGAAGTTGCAGGTCACTCCCGGGACCAGCGGAGTGCCCTTCCCGTTCGAGACGAGGTGATAGATGCCGGGGCTCGTGTAGGTGTGGCTGATCTGCGCGCTGGTCGTGTAGGTCACCTTCTGCCGGTGGCCGTCGCCCCAGTCGTAGGTCACGTCGAAGCGGCAGGTGCCGGGTGTCGTCTGGCTGAGCGTGATCCCGACCTGGCCGCTGGGGAAGCAGTCGGCGGTGGGGTCCTTGCAGTCCGCGGCGGTGCCGAATTGGGCGCTGGCGCCCGGCGCCGAGAGGGCCACGACGGCAACCGCGCCGCCGGTGACCAGGCATGCCGTTCCGAAGCGGCGGCCGCGGGAAGCGATAGCGGATGGGTTACGCCGAACAATCCCCATTTGGGAACGCTAGTCCGGCCGAGCGAGCGCAGTCAATGTCTGTGCAGTTACACCTCTAGCCCGCCGCGCCCTGCAGCAGCCCGGCGAGCTCCATCACCAACGGGATGCGCGGGTTGGTGCGGATGCTCGCGTCCATGAAGGCGGCGCGGACGAGGTGGGGCAGCGCCTCGTCGAAGTCCGGCCGTGGCACGCCCGCCGCCGCCAGCGTGGGCGGCATCTCCACCTCTTCGAGGAGCGCGTCCACGCGCTCGAAGAAGCGCAGTCGGCGCTCCTCCTCGGTCTTCCCGCCGAGCCCGATCACCCAGGCGATCTGCGCGTACTTCTCGGGCGCGACGTAGGTGCGGTAGCCGGGCGCCGGCATGAACTTGCTCGGCAGCGAGGCGTTGTAGCGGAGCACGTGCGGCAGGAAGATGCCGTTGGCGCGGCCGTGGGCGATCTTGAAGCGCGCCCCAACCGAGTGCGCCAGCGCGTGGTTCACGCCGACGAACGCGTTCGAGAAGGCGAGGCCGGCGATCGTCGCCGCGTTGGACATGTCGGTGCGGGCCTGCAGGTCGGAGCCGTCGGCGAAGGCGCGCGGCAGCGCGTGCAGGATCAGGTTGATCGCCTGCAGGCAGAACGCGTCCGTGTAGGGCGAGGCGAAGATCGAGACGAACGCCTCCACCGCGTGGGTGAGAGCGTCGACGCCCGTGTCGGCCGTCATCGCCGGGGGCATCGTCAGCGTGAGGGTCGGGTCCACGATCGCCATGTCAGGAACCAGCGAGTAGTCGACGAGGGTTACCTTGCGCTGGCCGACGGTCAGGACGGCTGCGGGGGAGACCTCGGAGCCGGTCCCTGCGGTGGTGGGCAGCGCCACCAGCTTGAGGCTGTGGGCGATCGTTGGGTACTTCGCCACCCGCTTGCGGGCGTCGAGGAACGGCAGCGACAGCTCCCGCAGCGACAGATCGGGGCTCTCGTGGAAGAGGCGGATCGCCTTGGCGGCGTCGATCACGGAGCCGCCGCCGAGCGCGATGATCGAGTCCGGCTTGAGCTTGCCGACCATGTCCACGCCGGCGCGCACGATCTCCTCGCGCGGCTCGGGCTCGACGTCGGAGAAGACGTGCACGGCGGCGCCGTCCAGGCGGCGGCGCACCTCGTCGACCACGCCGCGCGCGAGCGTGTCGGCGTCGGTGACCACGAGCGCCTGCTGCGTCTCGAGCTCGTGGAGATTGTCGATCGAGCCGGCGTTGAAGTAGGTGTCCGAGGGCACCCGGAACCACTGCGAGGGCGCCTGCCGGCGCGACACCGTCTTCACGTTGAGGAGGTTGCGGTAGTTGACGTTGTCGGTGGTCACCGAGCCGCCCCAGGTGCCGCAGCCGAGTGAGAACGTCGGCGTCATCGAGTTGTAGACGCCACCCAGCGCACCGACCGCGGTAGGGGCGTTCACCAGGATGCGGCCGGTGCGGATCGTGGCGGCGAAGCTGTCGATCACCGCCTGATCGGTGGCGTACACGGCAGACGTGTGACCGAGCCCCCCGTGCTCGGTGACGATCTCGCAGGCGCGGATGGCGTGCTCGACGGATGGCGACCGCACGAGGCCGAGCACCGGCATCAGCTTCTCCTGGAGGAGCGGATGCCGCTCGAGCTCGTCCAGGTCGGAGGGCAGCGGCGCGACCAGCACCTTGTCCTCGGGCGCGACCTCGATGCCCGCCATCGAGCCGAGGCTCGCGCAGGCCTGGCCGAGCGCCTCGATGCGCATCCGGCCGTCGTCTGCGACGGCGGCTTCGGCCAGCAGCTCCGTCTCGGCGTTGGTCAGCACGTGCGCCCCCATGCGCGTCAGCTCGGCGACCATGGCGTCGTAGATCGCGTCGTCCACCACGCAGGTCTGCTCGGCCGGGCAGATCACCGAGGCGTCGAAGGTCTTCGAGATCAGGATGTCGACCACGGCCATCGGCACGTCGGCGCTGGCGTGGATGTAGACCGGGGCGTTGCCGGCGCCGACGCTCACGCAGGGCTTGCCGGCGGCGTTGGCGGCGGCGACGGCCTTGGGGCCGCCGGTGGTCCAGATGAAGTCGACGCCGTCGTGGTGGAAGAGGTACTGCGAGACGTCGAGGGTCGGGTCGGGGATCACCTGGATCGCTCCGGGCGGCAGGCCGACCCGCTCCCCGGCCTCTGTGAGGATCTCCACGGCCCGCACGGCGCAGCGCGCGGCCCGGGCTGAAGGGCGGAAGATCACCGCGTTGCGCGTTTTCGCCGCCACGATCGCCTTGAACAGCACGGTGGAGGTCGGGTTCGTGATCGGCGTGAGCGCCAGGACCACGCCCACCGGCTCGGCGACGTACTGGATGCCGCGCTCCACGTCCTCGTCGATGACGCCGACGGTGCGCTTGTCCTTCAGGTAGTCGAAGAGGAACTCGGTGGCGATGTAGTTCTTCACCACCTTGTCCTCGAAGACGCCGAAGTGAGTCTCCTCCATGGCCAGCTCGGCGAGCTCGACGGAGTGTTCGAGGCCCGCGACCACGAGCTCCCAGACGATGCGGTCCACGGCCTCCTGGTTGAGCTGGCGGAACGCGACGGCCGCCGCCGACGCGCGATCCACGAACCCGTCCAGGCGAGAGCTCCAGTCGGGCGAGTGAGTGCCCGCCTCTTCGGTGACGATCGTTGTCACGGTTGGTCGATCCTCCACCCAAGCGGGGCCCGCGTCATCCGGCATCGCCCCCAAAGCGGTTGGGTACGGAGCCGCAGCAGGCAAGCGGAGATCTACCGATGAAGCGGCGCCGGGCCGAACGTAGCGTTGGCTGCGCTACCCCACCAAGGAGAAACCGATGTCATCCACCATGCAGCCAGTCCGCGGCAGCTACCTGCTGCCGTCCTTCGAAAGCGCCCGCGTCGAGGACGCGATGCGCGTGGGCATCTTCACCTGCCCGCCGGAGACGTCCCTGAAGGACGTCGCGCGCATGATGGCGTCCTACCACGTGCACTCCGTGGTTGTGACCGACATGGACGGCGAGGGAGAGAGCGAGCGCCCGTGGGGGATCGTCTCGGACCTCGACCTCGTGAAGGCCGGCGGCCCCGACGCGAGCGATCGCTCAGCGGGCGCCACCGCCAACACGGCGATCGTCACCGTGTCCTCCGACGAGAAGCTCGAGCACGCCGCTCGGCTGATGGTCAAGCACGACACCGCGCATCTGATCGTCGTCCAGCCGGGCAGCGGCAAGCCCATCGGCGTGCTCTCAACGCTTGACATCGCCGGCGTGCTGGCGTGGGGCGAGGGGTAGCGACTAATCGTCCCTGCCGCCGTGGCGTGACCCGCCCGAATCGTCGCCATGCCTCGGTGCCGGCTTAGCCGGTGGCGGGGCAGGTGACGGGGCGGTTGGCCGCGGCACGATCACGGTCGTCGTCCGCACGGTGGTCGTCGTCCTGTGCTTGCCGCGCCCGCGATCCGAGCTGCTCGTCCTGCTCGTGTTCGCCCTCCTGGTGCTGGTGGTCGCGTGCTCGACCGGCGTCAGACCCTTGCCGGCGCCGAGCGGCTCCGACGACAGCCCGATGTGCTGACTCGACAGCCGGCTGGCCGCCAGCGATACCGCCGCGGCCACCACCAGCCCCAGCAGTGCCAGGGCGAACCAGGCGAGCAAGCGGCCGCTACGCCACCGGCGCTCCATGGCGCTCACCTCCGTTTCGTGATCCCTCGATGGCCGGGTAGCTGAGCGTCGCGCGCACGCCGCCGCCCGGACGCGGCTCGAGCGCGGCGTCGCCGCTCCAGCGGCGGGCCAGCTCGCGCGCGATGGCAAGGCCAAGGCCGGTGCCCGCCGGGCCGGCGCGGCCGGCGCGGCCGCGGTGGAAGCGCTCGAACACGGCCTCCTCCTCGCCGGGCTCGAGGCCGCGGCCGCGGTCGAGCACCTCGAGCGTGCCGTCACTCACGCCGAGCTCCACCTCGCCGCCGCGGTCCGAGTACTGCAGTGCGTTCTCCACCAGCGAGTCGAGCGCACGGTCCAGGTCGGCCGGGTAGCAGCTGATCGCGGCCGGGCGGCGGTCACGCGCGCGTAGGAGGGTCACGCCGCTCTCCTCCGCGGTGGCGCGCCAGCGCTCCACCGCGCGGTCGGCCGCGTGCGCGAGAGCCACGATCTCGGCGGCGGCCGAGGGACGCTCCCCGGCGCGGCTCAGCACCAGCAGCTCGTCGACCATCTCGGACAGGCGGTCCACCTCACGCAGGCCCTCGTCGAGCTCGTGGCGGGCGGCGGGGCTCACGCCGGTGGCCTGAGCCTCCTCGATGCGCAGGCGCAGCCCGGTGAGCGGGGTACGCAGCTGGTGCGAGGCGTCGGCCACGAAGCGGCGCTGGGCGCTGAGCGCAGCGGCGAGGCGCTCGGTCATGTCGTTGAACGAGCGGGCGAGCGAGCGCTGCTCCGAGCTGCCCTCCACCGGCGCGCGTGGCGTGAGGTCCCCGATTGCGATGCGGCGCACGGCCACGTTGAGCCGCCTCATCGGCCGTGCGATCTGACCGGCGATCACGGCGCCGGCTGCCAGGCCGAGCAGCAGCACCACCAGCCCGATCAGCCCCAGGCCAGCGATCGTCTTCCACACGGCGTGGTGCACCGAGGTGATGCTCTGTGTGACCCGCACCGCCCCGGCGGGCCTGCCGTTCTGCCGGATCGTCGTGGCGGTGGCGAGGATGTCGGCGTTCAGGGTGTCGCTCCGGCGCGTCTTCTGGAAGTTGCGGCCGGCGAGCGCTGTCGCGATCTCTGGGCGGCTGGCGTAGCTCTGCCCGATCGTTACCGCGCTGCCGCTGTCGGCCAGCACGCGGCCGCTGCGGTCCACCACGATCACGCGCCCGCGCACCTCGGCCGCTCCCTGGCCCACGACCCGCTGTAGATTCGCGCTCGAGCTCGGGGCGAGCAGGTCGGCCGCGGTGGAGGCGAGGATGTCCGCCTGGCTCGCGGCCTGGGAGCGCACCTCGGCGTCCACGCGGTTGCGCAGGCTGAGCGCCAGCGGCACGCCGAACGCCACCAGCGCGAGCAGCAGCACGTAGGCGAGCGCCAGCAGGAGTCGGCCGCGCAGGCTTACGGCTGGACCTCCTCCGCCGCGGCGAAGCGGAAGCCCACGCCGCGCACGGTGTGGATGAAGCGCGGTTCCGCGGGGTCGTCGTCCAGCTTGCGCCGCAGCCAGCCGATGTGCGTGTCGAGCGTCTTGGTCGAGCCGAACCAGTTCTCGTCCCAGACCTCGGACATCAGGTCCTCGCGGCGCACGACCTTGCCGGCGCGGCTCATCAGCGCCTCGAGCAGGTCGAACTCCTTGCGGCTCAGCTCGAGCTCGGCGGCGTCGAGGGTCACGCGGCGGGAGGCGGCGTCGAGCTCGAGCGAGCCGACCCGCAGCAGGCGCGGCGAGCCGGCGGCGCCGGACGTGCGCCGCAGCACCGCCCGGATGCGCGCGATCAGCTCGGGGCCGCTGAACGGCTTGACCACGTAGTCGTCGGCGCCGAGCTCGAGGCCGACGATGCGGTCGGTCTCGGTGCCGCGGGCGGTGAGCATGATGATCGGCTTGTCGGAGCGGCGGCGGAGCTCGCGGCAGACGTCGCGGCCGTCGCCGTCCGGGAGCATCAGGTCGAGCAGCACCAGATCGGGATCGATCGAGTCGGCGAGCTGCAGCGCCTCGGCGGCCGTCTGGGCCACCACGGGCTCGAAGCCCTCGCGTTCGAGCGCATGTGAGAAAGGCTCCGAGATCGAGCGCTCGTCCTCCACGAAGAGGATGCGCGGGCGCGGTTCCACAACCTCACCATAGAGACAGAGAAGGCGCCCGGCATCCGGGCTTTGCCAGTTCTTTGCCAGGGTTTTCCCGGCCTTTTCCCCCAGCTTGCCGGGGGCTTGGCGGCCGCGTCCGAGTATGGAGGCATGAGACTCAACGCCACCAACATCGCCACCGGGACGTCGCTGCTCGGGGCGGGTGTCGTGACCGGAGTGCTGCTCGCCCCGCATGACGCGGAGAGCCGCCGCCCTGTCACCGCAGCCGCACCGGCACCGGTCGTCCGCACCGTCCACATCAAACGCGTCCACCACCGGACGATCCACGAGCGCGCACGCCACACCGTGCACGCAGCGGCTCCGGCGCCCGCCGCGGCGGCCGTCGCCCCGGCCGCCCAACCGGTTCGCCTCGTGGCGGCCCCGCCGCCGGCCCCGGTGCAGCACCCGCTGCGCACCCGCACGAGCGGCAGCGGCGGCGGTGGCGGCGGCGGCGAGCACGAGTCGGAGCACGGCGATGACTGAGCGCGCGACCAAGCGACGCAGGGGGCCCAGCGCCTCCGCAGTGATCTTCGGCTCGCTCGCGGCCTTCCTCGCTGTGCTGGCGTTCCTGGCCTTCCAGGTGCGCGCCGGCAAGGACCCCGCCCTTGGCCACAGCACGGTGGCACAGGTGCAGCAGCAGCCGCGCCGGGTGGTCCTGCGCAAGGTCGAGGACGACTACGTGATCACGAAGGTGATCCCGGCCCAAAGCGGCAGCGTCGGCGCGCAGCCCGCGCTGACCACGGGCTCCTCCTCGTCGTCGTCGGCCCCGGTCGTCGTCACCAGCCCGGCCCCGGCCGCCGCTCCGGTCGCCGCGCCCGCCCCCGTGACACGCACGTCATGAGCGAGTTCGACCTCACATTCGAGGCGATGGGCTCGGAGATCCGCCTGCTGATCGGCGAGCCGCTGCGGGACGA
Organism: uncultured Thermoleophilaceae bacterium; assembly: GCA_963848495.1. Classification (GTDB taxonomy): domain Bacteria; phylum Actinomycetota; class Thermoleophilia; order Solirubrobacterales; family Thermoleophilaceae; genus JAICJR01. The sequence goes on along the minus strand of CAWKDV010000004.1, from coordinate 753,791 downwards.
CCTGCCGCGGCCCGCCGAGATCGCAGAGCGTGCGCGGGCCTACGTCGAGGAGTTCGACGCCCGCCTGTCGCGCTTCCGGCCGGACAGCGAGCTCTGCCGCCTGAACGCCGATCCGCGCACCGCGGTGCCGGTGTCGCCGCTGCTCCGCAGCGCGCTGGCGGCAGGGCTGTGGGCGGCACGGCGCAGCGATGGCTTGGTGGACCCAACGTTAGTGGGACCAATCGAAGCCGCGGGTTACCGCGAGTCGCGCCGCGGCCAGGCGCCGGCGCCGCTGGCGCAGGCGCTGGCCACCGCGCCGGAGCGGCGGGTGGCGCGGCCCCTGCCCGGCAGCCGCTGGGCGGAGATCGTGGTGGGCGACGGCTTCGTCCGCCGTCCGGCCGGCGTCCGCTTCGACAGCGGGGGCAGCGGCAAGGGCCTCTGCGCCGACGCGGTGGCCCACATGCTGGAGGGCTACTCGCGCTTCGTGGTCGACTGCGGCGGCGACATGCACGTCGGCGGCCCGGCCGCGCGGCGCGCGCCCTACGAGGTGGAGATCGAGCATCCGCTGAGCGGCGGCCTCGCGGCGAAGGTGCCCGTTGGGGCGGGCGGCATCGCCACCTCCGGCCTCAGCTCGCGGATCTGGCGCCGCCCGGACGGCGGCTTCGCCCACCACCTGCTCGACCCCTCGACGGGCGAGCCGGCCTGGACCGGGATCGTCACCGCCACCGCGCTCGCTCCGACGGCCCTCGAGGCGGAGACGCTGGCCAAGGCGGCCTTCCTGTCGGGCGCGCCGGGCGCGCGCCGGCTGCTGCGGGCGCGCGGCGGCGCGATCGTCCACGAGGACGGGCGCGTGGAGCTGCTCGGCCCGCTCCGGGGCGCCCCGCTGATGCGCGTGAGCGTCGAGGCGGTGGCGGCATGACCACCGACCCCGGCCAGCACATCTGGTGGCTGATGAGCCGCGCCTCGGGCATCGTGGCGCTGGCGCTGATCACCGCCTCGGTGGGCCTCGGCCTGGCCATGGCGAACAAGCTGCTGCGCGGCCGCAGCACCGCGGGCCTGCACGAGCAGCTCTCGCTGGCGGGGCTCGTGGCGATCGCCGTGCACGGACTCACTCTCCTCGGCGACCCCTGGCTCCATCCGGGGCTCGGCGGCATCGCGCTGCCGTTCACGATGGGCTACCGCACGGTGTTCACCGGGCTCGGCATCATCGCCGGCTACCTCACCGCGGCGCTCGGCCTGTCGTTCTACATCCGGCGCAGGATCGGGCCGAAGCTGTGGCGCAAGCTGCACCGTTTCACGGTCGTGGCCTACGCGCTGGCGCTGGTGCACACGATCGGCGCGGGCACTGACGCCTCGAGCGCCTGGCTGCGCACGTTCATGCTGGCCACGGGCGCGCCGATCGCGGTGATGTTCGTGATGCGCATGGTGCGCGGGCGGAAGCCGAAGCCAAAGCCGCAGCCGCTGAAGCCGCGCCCGCCGGCGGGCTGGCTCATGAGCGACGATTCGGCCGGTGAGGTCGATATCGCCGGTCGTCCTGGCTGACCCGCTGCGAGTGGCGCTGCTCGGGGGCGAGCTCGTGGCCAACCGGCTGCGGGCTCGCCCCGATCTGCGTCTCATCCTGCCGACCGGGCACACGCCGCTGGGCATGTACGAGGTGCTGCGCGGCCACGCGGCGGACGGCAGCCTGCCGGCCGGCAGGGCGACCCTGTTCCAGCTCGACGAGTACCTGGGACTCGCCCCGGATGACCCGCGCAGCTACGCCTCCTACCTGCGCCGCGAGCTCGCGGGCATCGAGTTCGCGGCGGTGCGCGGCCTCGACGGCTCGGCTCAGAGCCCGGAGGCGGAGTGCGCCCGTCACCAGGCGCTGCTCGACGAGGCGCCGGTCGACCTCGTGGTGCTCGGCCTCGGGCGCGACGGTCACGTGGCGTTCGACGAGCCGGGCGCGAGCGTCGAGGCTCCCGTCCACCGCGTGCGCCTCCACGAGCCCACGCGCGCCGACGCCGCCGCCGACTTCGGCGGGTTCGACCAGGTGCCCGAGGAGGCGCTCACGGTCGGCCTGCGGACGCTGCTCGCCGCGCGCGAGCTGCTGATGCTCGTGTCGGGCGAGGCGAAGGCCGCCGCGCTCCGCGCGATGCTAGAGGACGCGCCGTCGCCGGACTGCCCGGCGTCGCTGATCCGCGACCAGCCGCGCCTGACGATCGTCTGCGACCGTGCTGCGGCGGCGCGGCTGCGCCCGCTGCCGGGCTGGTCGAGCGACCGTGCGCTGATCGTGCTCGGCCATCGCGAGCCGGGCATCAGCGCCGAGCACCGGATCTCCGACGAGTCCCGCGCGCGACTGCGACGCGCCGTGCGCGAGTGCCACGAGGACCCGCCGCGGCTCGTGGTGCTCACCGGGTGGACCCGGACCGGCGGTCTGTCGGAGGCCGAGCAGATGAAGGCCGAGTGGCCGCTGCTCGAGGTGCCGACCGTGCTCGAGGAGGGCGGCCGCAACACCGCGGAGAACGCCTCTCGCTCACTCCCGATCGCCCGCGCCGCGGGCGAGATCGGCCGAGTGACCGTGATCACCTCGAGCTGGCACGTGCGGGCGCGCTACTTCTTCGCTCCCTACCGCACCTTCGGCCTGCGCCTGTCCTTCCGGACCACCCCGCACGGGAACTGGCTGAGGATGCTGGCGGAGGAGCTCCGCCAGCTCAGGGCGATGCGCGGCGAGCGCCGGGCGGCGCTTGGGGAGATGCGGCTGCCGCCGGATCCCTGAGGGCAGATCGCGGATTGCGGATTGCGGATTGCGGATCACCGACCTATCTGCAACACACGCGAGAGCGTCTGCTGCTGGCCATCCGTCCCGCGCACGTGCATCCACAGCGTCAGCGTGCCGCGGCGGTAGCGGCGCGCCGCGTGGCGGCCGTGGCGGGAGAGGCGCACCACAAAGGTGCGGCTTCCCTTGGCGCGGATGCGGCCGGCCGCGCGGCCCAGGCCGATCGCGCCCGGGCCCACCAGGCGAAGGCCCACGCGGCAGGCCTCCGAGCCGTGAGCGCGCAGGCGCAGGCCGTGGCGCAGCAGCCGTGCGATCGACACTCGCCGGCCGACCCTGAAGGCGGCGGTGAGCGACACCACGTGCCTGCGCGCCGGCGGCGCCGCTCCCACGGCGGCGGTGGCCTCGGAGTCCTGCGGCGTGGTCTGCTCGCCGGTGCCCGGGAACTGGCCGGTCACGCGGGCGCGCAGGGTGTGGCCGAGGTCGGCGGCCGTCGGGACGTAGTTGGCCGACGTCGCGCCGGGGATGTCGGCGCACGCCCAGCCGCTCGCGTCGCAGCGGCGCCACTGGTACCCGAACGGGCTGGCCACACCGGTGGCCATGCGGGAGAGCCATGACCCGGGGGCGCTCGAGAGGATCGCGCCGACCTGGGCGCTGCCGCTCACCTGCGGGCGCACGGTCTCCTTGGGCAGGCACTGCTGAGCCGGGATCAGACCGTCGTAGTAATCGGTCCAGTAGGGCGGTCGCCGGTGGTCGACACGGACGGCGTGCCGTCCGGCGCCGTGCTGATCTGGATCACGATCTCCCAGGTGTGCTTGGCCGGACCGGTGTCGGCCAGGCGGCAGTCGGCGTTCACCCACTGCACGAGCTCGTAGTTGACGGAGGAGCCCGGCGCCGGCAGGAAGTTCGTCACGTCGATGTACTGGCCGTCGACCGCCGGCGTGTAGACGTCGTGGTGGCCGGGGTTGACCGTCTCCGCGTTCGCGCCGGTCAGGGAGAGCGCGCCGGGCTGGTTCCAGAGGCAGTCGGTCGAGTTGTTCGGCATCGGGCTCTGGACGAGGCAGAAGCCGGTCTTCTGATCGCGGCCGAGGCTGTCGGCCAGGCCGTCCCGCGCGACGGAAGGCGTGTGGGGGAGGAGGTCGTAGCGGTCGAGCGCGAGGTAGTGCCAGTGGTGATGGCCGTAGGCGTCGCTGTACTGGAGGGCGCCGACGGGCGCGCTGACGCCGTCCTGGTAGGCGTCCATTGTCGTCACGCTCGTGTCCTGGCGCGAGCCGGTGAGGCTGAGGGCGCCGCCGTCGGTGTCGACGTAGACGTCCGACGGGAAGGTGAGGTGCCACGCGCTCCCCACCTGCTGCAGGCCGATTCCGCCGACCCCCGCGCCGAGCGGGTTGACCTGCTCGATGTCCGGCGCGGCGGCGTTTGTGGGGACGGCTACCGCCAGACAGGCGAACGCAGCGCAGAGCAGGATCACTCCCCGGCGAGTCACGTACGCACGGGTGCTTCCCACGCCAACGGGCTCCCAAACTCACATCGCGGGAACGGCACCTACACTGATGCCCGCATGGCAAGCTCGGGAACGCGCCTCAGGGTGGTCGTCGCGGGCGGCGGGGTGGCCGGCCTGGAGGCGCTGCTCGCGCTTCACGACCTGGCCGCCGAACGCGTGGAGCTCACGCTGCTCGAGCCGGCCAGCGAGTTCATCTTCCGCCCGATGGCCACCGCCGAGGCGTTCGCACGCGGCCACGGGCAGCGGATCCCGATGACGCGCGTGGCGAGCCACGTCGGCGCGCAGCTCCTCCACGCGCGCCTCACCGGCGTGGACCAGCAGAACCGGCTCGCGCTGGTGGACGACGGCGATCCGGTGCCCTACGACGCGCTGCTTGTGGCGGTGGGGGCGCGCAGCGAGCCCGCCTACCGGCGCGCGATCACCTGGACCCCCGAGAGCGACCCCGAGGTGTTCGGCGGCCTGCGCCAGGACCTCGAGGAGGGCTACACGAAGGGGATCGCGTTCGTCGTGCCGCCCGGCGTCGCCTGGCCGCTGCCGGCCTACGAGCTCGCGCTGATGACCGCCTGGGACGCCCAGAGCATGGGCCAGGACGACGTGCGCGTGAGCGTGGTCACGCCGGAGGGCTCGCCGCTCGAGGCATTCGGCGTGGCGGGCTCGGAAGCCGTGCAGGCGGACCTCGACGAGGCCGGCGTGAGCGTGGAGACGGGCGTCCACGTCGAGGAGAACGCGGACCCGCCCTGGTTCGTGATGCAGCCCGGCGGGCGGCCGCTCGAGGCGCGCGTGGTGGCGCTGCCGCGAGCGCTCGGCCCCGGGATCGGCGGCCTGCGCTCGGACGAGGGCGGCTTCATCTGCGTCGACCGCCAGGGGCGCGTGCTCGACTCGGACGACGTCTGGGCCGCCGGCGACGGGATCGCGTTCCCGGTCAAGCAGGGCGGTCTGGCGGCGCAGGAGGCGGATGCCGCCGCCGAGGCGATCGCCGCGCGAGCCGGCGCCGACGTCGAGCCGCAGCCGTTCCGCCCGGTGCTGCGCGGCATCCTCCTGACGGGGCGCGGCCGCGAGTGGCTGCGGGCGGTGCCCGACGGCGACGACGCCGAGGCCCAGGCCGAGCGGCACGCGCTCTGGTGGCCGCCCACGAAGGTCGCGGGCCGCTACCTGGCGCCCTATCTCCAGACGCTCTTCGATGCAGGCGGGGCGGGCGAGGGCGCCAGACCCAGCGGAAAGCCGGTCGAGCTGGACCTCGAGCGCGAGATGCCGGGCGTGGCGGACGCGCTGAGAGACCCTGATTAGACGCCGCAAAACGCCCCGCAACGGGGTCGGAAAGCTACTGAGCGGCTCGCGTGCACCCTGCGGATGACGGAACCACCCCTGAGCCGATTAGCTGTCCATATATGCGGCACTCCATCGACAGCGGGAGCGCGCTGCGAGCTCCACGCCTCCTCCTGAGGCACTGGTCTGAGCGGCGGCGCGTCGTGCTCGGCGCGGCGGGACTGGCCCTGGCCGGCCTCGCTCTGGCCATCCACGCGAGCGGCGACGCCGACCTCGCCGTGCTCGCCGTTGTCCCCGTCATCCTGGTGGCGCTCGAGCTGGGGCTGCGGGGCGGCATCGTCGCGGCGGCGCTGGGCTGCGCGCTGATTGCGCTCGCTCCACTCGACGCGGACGGCGGTACCCACCTCGCCGGCATGCTCGCCCGCGGCTTCGCCGTCGTGTTCGTTGCCGTGATCGCCGGCCGCTTCAGCGACCGCATGCGCGAGGTACAGCGCCGCTCCGCGCAGACGCTTCAGTCGGGGCTCAGGCTGAGCGCCCTGGGGGACAAGGACGCCCTGGCCGTGGCAGTCGCGCAGTCCGCCATGCGGGTGGTCGAGGCGGACGGCGCCTCGGTGGATCTCGACGGCTTCGGCACGGCCAGGCTCGGCCACGCCGAGCGCCGGGCGACGATCACGCCGGTGCAGGTCCGCGGCCGCGGGCTGGGGGAGATCGAGGTCTCGAAGCGCTCCGGGCTCCAGCCCGAGGACCGCGCCACGCTCCGGCTGCTGGCGCTGCAGGCCGGCCTCGCGGTGGAGAACCTGCTGCTGCTCGAGCGCGAGCGCGAGCGGGTCGCCGTCGAGGGCGAGCTGCGGGCCGCGCGCAGCAGGCTCGACGAGCAGCAGTCGGTGCTCGGCCAGCTGGTCAAGGGCCAGGAGGAGGAGCGCGTGCGGGTGGCTCGCAAGCTGCACGACGACCTCGGACAGATCCTCGCCGCCGTGCTCTGGGGGCTCCAGCTCCTGCCGGTGGACACGCAGAACCCGACCCTGCCGGAGCTGCGCGGCCAGGTGGTCTCCGTGCTCGACGACCTGCGCGACCTCGCCGGTTCGCTGCGCCCACCGACGCTCGACCAGCTCGGGCTCGTATCCGGGCTCGAGTTCCTCGCGGAGCGCGCGCGCCAGCGCGACGGCGTGGACGTGTCGATCACGGCACGCCCGCTGCCCCCGGACCTGCCCCCCGAGGTGCAGACCGGCATCTATCGCATCGTCGAGGACGCGATCGCCCAGCTCGGCCGCGACGCCGGCTCGACGCTCGCCGAGCTCAGCACAGAGGAGGGCGTGGTCAGGCTCGCCATGATCCTGCCGCTCCCGGGCGAGCGCGCGGCGACGCTGCTGCCCGTCAGAGGACGGGCCGAGTTGCTCGGCGGTACGCTGCGGATCCAGGAGCTGGGGCCGCGCCTAACTCGCCTAATCGTGGACATCCCTCTCTTTCAGGACACGATCCAGCAAGCCGCCTGATGGCGGCCATCCGCACTGAGCGGCTCTCCAAGCGCTACGGAGAGACGCTGGCGCTCGACCGCCTCGAGCTCGAGGTCGCCGAGGGCGAGGTCTACGGCTACCTGGGCCCCAACGGCGCCGGCAAGACCACGACGATCCGGCTGCTGCTGGCGCTGCACCGGCCGAGCGAGGGCCGCGCCGAGCTGTTCGGCATCGACGCCTGGAACGAGCCGGTGCGCGCGCACGAGCGGCTTGCCTATGTCGCCGGCGAGCCGTTCCTGTGGCCGTCGCTCACCGGGGCCGAGACGCTCGAGTTCCTCGCCCGCGTGCGCGGCGGCAGCGACGCCGCCTACCGCGACCAGCTCGTCGAGCGCTTCCAGCTCGACACGGCCAAGCGCGTCCGCGCGCTGTCGAAGGGCAACCGCCAGAAGGTGCAGCTCGTCGCCGCCTTCGCCACCCGCGCCGACCTGCTGATCCTCGACGAGCCCACGAGCGGCCTCGACCCCCTGATGGAGGTGGCCTTCCGCCAGACCGTGCAGGAGGCGAAGGAGCGCGGCCAGACCGTGTTCCTCTCCTCGCACATCCTCAGCGAGGTGGAGGCGCTCTGCGACCGCGTCGGGATCCTGCGCGAGGGCAGGCTGGTCGACCAGGGCACGCTGGCGGAGCTGCGCCACCTGAGCGCCCAGACCGTGGAGGTGACCTTCGAGGGGCCGGCGCCGCGGCTCGACGGCCTGCCCGGTGTGCAGGTGGCGCAGGCCGGGCCCAACGCGCTCCGCTTCGAGGTGAGCGGGAGCGTGGGGCCGCTGGTGGCGGCGCTCGCAGAGCACCCCGTGGTGGCGCTCACGAGCCGCGAGCCCTCGCTCGAGGAGATCTTCCTGCACCACTACGACAGCTCGGACGGGCGTGTCGGCGGCTAGCGTGATCGCGCGGCGCGCGTTCGCCGAGGGCCGGGTGCGCACGATCTCCTTCGCGGTGGCGTTCGGGCTGCTCGCGCTGGTATCGGTGGTGGGCTACCGGCACAGCTACCCGACCCAGATCGAGCGGCTGCGGTTCGCCAGGAGCTTCGCCGACAACAAGTCGGTCCGGCTGTTCTACGGCGTGCCGCACGACCTGCTCAGCGTCGGCGGGTTCGCGGCCTGGCGAGTCGGAGGCTTCGCGTCGATCTTCGCGGGCGTGTGGGGCCTCCTGGCGGCGGTGCGCGCGCTGCGCACCGAGGAGGACGCCGGCAGGCAGGAGCTCGTGCTGTCGGGCGCCGTGAGCCGGAGCAAGGCGCTGGGCGCCGCGCTCAGCGCGATCGCCGCGGGCGCACTGCTGATCTGGGCCGGGACCTTCCTCGGGCTCGTGGCCGGGCGCCTGCAGGCCGGCGGCTCGGCCTACCTCGCGCTGGCCACCGTCACGCCGGCGGTGGTGTTCGCCGGCGTCGGCGTCCTCGCCAGCCAGCTCGCGCCCACCCGCCGGCTGGCGGTCGAGCTGTCGATGGCGGCGCTCGCCGTGTCGCTGCTCATGCGCGTCGTGGCCGACACCTCCACGACGCTCGACTGGCTGCGCTGGCTCACCCCGCTCGGCTGGGCCGAGGAGCTGCGGCCCTTCACCGGCGCCCGCCCCGCCGTGCTGCTGCTCCCGCTGGCGGGTACGCTGCTGCTGCTCGCGCCCGCCTGGTGGATCGCGCGCTGGCGCGACGTCGGCAGCGGCATCCTGCGCGCCAATGACAGCGCGCCGCCGAAGCTCGGACTGCTGTCCTCGCCCACCGCGCTGGCCATGCGCTCGGAGCGCGGGAGCCTGATCGGCTGGCTCGCCGGCATCGGCATCTTCGCCTTCATCATCGGCTCGCTGTCGAAGAGCTTCTCCAGCGCGAACATCTCGCGGAACCTGCAGGAGCAGCTGCGCAAGGTGGGCGGCGCCTCGATCACCACGCCATCCGGGGCGCTCGGGCTCTACTTCCTCTTCTTCGTGTTGGCCGTGGCGCTGTTCGCATGCTCGCAGCTCGCCGCCGCCCGCCGCGAGGAGGCCGACGGCGAGCTCGAGACGCTGCTCGCCCTGCCGGTGAGCCGAGTGAGCTGGCTCGGCGGACGCCTCGGGCTGGCCGCAGGCGGCATGACGCTGCTGGCGCTGGCTGCGGGCGTGCTCGCCTGGGCGGGCGCGGCGGTGCAGGGCGCCGGCGTGTCGCTGCCGCGGCTGCTCGAGGCGGGCGCCAACTGCCTGCCGGCGTCGCTGCTGTTCCTCGGCCTCGGCGCGGTGGCCTTCGCGCTCGTGCCGCGCGCCAGCTCGGGACTCGCCTACGGGATCGTGAGCGTCGCGTTCGCCTGGGAGCTGTTCGGCGCGCTGCTGGGCGCGCCGGCCTGGACGCTCGGACTGTCGCCCTTCCACCACGTGGGCCTCGTGCCGGCGCAGCCGTTCAAGGCCACGGCGGCGCTGCTGATGCTGGCGATCGCGGCGCTGGCCACGGCGCTCGCGCTCGCGCGCTTCCGCGTGCGCGACCTGGCGGAGAGCTAGGGCTCAGGCGGCGAACGACCGCAATAACGGCGGTCAAGGCGAGCCAGCACACCGAAGCCTCCTGACTTAACGCCCTATATGGGCGTTAAGTCAGGACCGTAGAGCCACCCGGCGTTCGTCCCGGCGCTTATTGCTGCCTTAGACGCCGGCGGAAAACGAGCGCCTGGAGCTAGGCCGTCAGCGCGTCCTCGGCCGCCTTCAGCCGCAGCCGCTCGAGCCGGCGCCGCTGCGAACGGGCCCGCTCGGCCAGCTCGTCGAGGTCGAAGGCATCGAGGCGCGGGTCCTCGACCAGCGCGGTGCGCAGCGACTTCCAGAGCCCGAGCTTGCCCTCCACGCTCAGGCAGAGCAGCTCGATCTCCTCGAGCCGGCTGAGCGGCGAGTAGCTCAGCAGGCGACCGTTCAGCTTGAAGCGGCCGAGCTTCTCGGCGCTCCAGGCGGCGGTGCTCTTCACGCGGTCGCGGCCCACTCCGAGGCTCTCCATCAGCGCCTCGAGCGTCCGGCGGTCCTCCTCGATCTCCACGGCCAGCTCGGCGAGCACCTCGCCGTAGCCGTTGCCGCGATTGCTGCTCGCCGTCCGCTTGACCAGCTCCGTGGCGCCCGTCGAGGCGGCCAGGTGGTCGTTCAGGTAGGTGGCGAGCAGGCTCAAGGAGAGGCGGGCACCACCACGAGCGGGGACTCTTCGCCGGGCAGATCCGCGGTGTCGAACGCAGTGTGCCGGATGTGCTCGACGTGCGGCATCAGCTCGAGGAAGGCGTCGGCCGGCTCGAGGAAGCCGAGGCGCGGCGTGCGGTAGTGCATCGGCACGACCCAGCGCGGCCGCAGGCGCTCGATCAGCGCGGCGGCGTCGTCGGCGCCGATCGTCGGGCCGCCGCCGACCGGCAGGAACAGCAGGTCGACCTCTCCGATCGCCGCGGCCTGCTCCTCGCGCAGCGAGGACTGGCCGAAGTCGCCGAAGTGGCAGACGCGCATGCCGTCGAATTCGAAGCAGAAGATCGTGTTCGGCCCGCGCTGGGTGCCCGCGGCCGGGTCGTGCTCGGAGGCGATCGCCACCACCTCTCCGACCGGCGACTCGAAGCGTCCCGCCGTGGAGCGGATCACCGCAGGCTCGCCGGCGATCACCTCGACGCCGTTGTGATCGCCGTGCTCGTGCGTGACGAGCAGCAGGTCGGCGGTCACGCCCTCGATCGGCGGGAACTCGAACTTGATGCCGCGGGCGGCGAGGCCCGAGACATCGCCGAACGGGTCGATCGCCACGACTGTGCCGTTGGCCGCGAGGCTGAAGGCCGCCTGCCCGAACCACTCAACGCGCATGTTGCTCCTCCGGTCTGGATCTGCGCGCGCCGGGCTGAACCACCGCGCGTTCGACGTGTAGATAGCGGCCGCCGCGCATCAGGGACGCCCCGGCGGCGATGAGGCAGGCGAAGATGGCGAACCCGAAGGCGGCGTGAAGGCCGCTGCTGAACGGGCCCGAGATCAGGTGGGGGAAGAACGAGCGCCCGGTGACCACGGCCCGGTCGTGTGCCGACAGCAGGGAGATCGCGTGCGGCCCGAGCAGGTGCTGGATCGGGTTGTAGCCGAGGAAGGCGGCGAACAGGATCGACACCGGCGGCAGGCCCGCGACGTGGTGCGCGGTGCCGGGGGCGACGCCGTGCGCCTCGAGGCCGCTCGAGAGCGTGTGCGGGAGGGTGGCGGACAGGCCGGCGATCATCAGCGTGAAGAAGATGCCGATCGAGATCACCTGAGCGGAGTTCTGGAAGGTCTGGTTCATGCCGCCGCCGGCGCCGCGTTCGCTCGCGGGGAGGCTGTTCATCACGGCGGCGCGGTTGGGTGAGGCGAACAGGCCCATCGAGATCCCCGTCAGCGCGAGGATCGCAGCGAACAGCGGGTAGGAGAAGTTGGTGGGGAGCAGCAGCAGCAGGACGAAGCTGAGCGCCGTGCCGATCATCCCGCCCGTCGCGAACGGGCGCGCGCCGAAGCGGTCCGAGAGGTAGCCGGAGGTCGGGCCCGCCACGAGCATGCCGAGCGTGAGCGGCAGCATGTAGATGCCGGCCCACAGCGGCGTGTGGACGAAGTCGTAGCCGTGCTGGGGCAGCCAGATCCCCTGGAGCCAGATGATCAGGATGAACATCAGGCCGCCGCGGGCGACCGCCGACAGGAAGGTCGACAGCGAGCCGAACGTGAAGGCGCGGATGCGGAACAGGCCGAGGCGGAACATCGGCTCCGCGACGCGGCGCTCGATCAGGGTGAAGGCCGCGATCGAAGCCGCGCCGGCCGCGAGCAGCCCGATCACGCGCGGGCTCATCCAGCCGGTGGGGTGCGAGCCCCAGGGCCGGATGCCGTAGGTGATCGCGACCATCACGCAGATGAGGCCGAGCGCGAAGGTGACGTTGCCCCACCAATCAACGGAGGTCCGCCGCGGCTGGCTGCGCTCCTCGAGCTTGAGGTAGGCCCAGACCGTGCCGAACAGCCCCACGGGCACCGAGATGAGGAACACGAGCCGCCAGCTCACCGGCGCCAGCAGCCCGCCCAGCACGAGCCCGATGAACATGCCGCTGACGCCGACGATGTTGTTGATCCCGAGCGCGGTGCCGCGCTGATTCGCGGGGAAGGCGTCCGTGATGATCGCCGCTGAGTTGGCCAGGAGACACGCGCCGCCGATGCCCTGCACGATGCGGAAGACGATCAGGTAGTCCGCGCCGGCGCGCCCCGTGAGCCAGTCGACCGTCAGTAGCAGCGATGCCACGGTGTAGATCAGGAAGCCGAGGTTGTAGGTCTTCACCCGGCCGTACATGTCGCCGAGCCGGCCGAGGCTGACGATCAGCACGCTGGCCACGACCATGTAGCCGAGGATCATCCAGAGCAGGTAGAAGCTGTTCGCGGGGACGAGCGGATCGAGGTGGATGCCGCGGAAGATGTCCGGCATAGCGATCAACGTGATCGACACGTCGAGCGTGGCCAGCAGCACGCCCAGCGTGGTGTTGGACAGCGCGATCCACTTGTAGCCGTCGTCTTTCAAACTCCACCAAACTATACAGGTAACCTGTACAGTTCACCTGTCGAAACGAGTTAGAGTCCCGTCATGCCGGCCAAGACCGACACAGCCCTGACCGCCAGCGACCTGCGCGTGGTGATCGGGCAGCTCGTGCGCCGCCTGCGGGCCGAGCACAGCTTCCCGCTCTCGCACGGAGCGGTGCTCGGGCGGCTCGACCGGGAGGGAGCGCAGAGCGTCAGCGACCTCGCCCTGGCCGAGCGCGTGCGGCCCCAGTCGATGGCCCAGACCGTGGCCGACCTCGAGGGCGACGGCTTCGTGCAGCGCCGCCCCGATCCGGCCGACGGCCGGCGCGCGATCGTCGAGCTCACCGAGCAGGGCCGCACGACGCTCGGGGCCGACCGCCGCCACCGCGAGGGCTGGCTCGCCCGGGCGATCGGCGAGCTGTCGCCGGAGGAGCAGGCGGTTCTCCGCGAGGCCGTGCCGCTGCTGCGCCGCCTCGCCGACCGGTAGCCGTCGCACGCGCGACGGACGGGGGCTGGACGGGCGCGTAACAATCCGCCGATGGAGCACCTTCCGTGAGCTGTCCCACGGAGAGCCGCACGCGAGGCCGCCCGGCCGCCGCCTCGCGCGAGGAGGTGCTAGAGGCAGCGATGGCGCAGTACCTGCGCGGCGAGCGGATCGACGTGCAGGCGATCGCCGCGCGCCTCGGGCTTGGCCGGGCCACGGTCTACCGCTGGTTCGGCTCGCGCGAGGGCCTGATCGGCGAGGTGCTGGTGGCCGCCGCCGAGCCGCTGCTCGCCGAGGCGCGAGCGGGCGCGCGGGGGAAGGGCGGGGCCGCTCTGCTCGACACGTTCGACCGCTTCAACCGCAGCCTGGCCGCGGCCCCCGCTCTGCGGCGCTTCGTCGAATCCGAGCGGGAGGCGGCCATGCGCGTGATCACCTCCGGCGCCGGCGTCGTGCAGCCGCGCATCGTGGCATCGATCTCCGAGGTGATCGACGAGGAGGTGCGGGCGGGCCGCTACGAGCCGCCGGTCGAGACGGCGACGCTCGCGTACGCGATCGTGAAGCTCGCGGAGGCGTTCCTTTTCAACGACACCGGCGGCGGGTTACGCTCCGACGTCGAGCGGCTCAGAGAGGTCGAGGCGGCGCTACTGGGGGTGCGATGAGGATCGAGGAGGCAAAGGCGCTGGGCAGGCTGGCGGGTCACGCGGCGATCCGGCCCGTGGTGCTCGCGCGCGACATGCAGGCCGCGATCGAGCGGCGCACCTTCGAGCTGCTGGGCCCGCTCGGCGAGCCGGTGCGTGTGGTCCAGCGGGGCATCTCGGAGGTGGCCTACCGCTCGGTGGCGGCCGCGCTGCGCACGCCGATCGGTGCGGGCGCCACGGCGCTCCTCGCCGCCGGCCCCGACGAGGCGCCGCTCGCCGACACGCCGCGCGGTGGCCTCGCGCTCGGGGCGCTGAACGGCGCGATCGGCGACAGGCTCGCGCGCGAGTACGAGCCGGTGGCGCTCGAGATGACGCTTCAGCGGGAAGACCACGAGCCCAGCGCGCGGCTGGCCGTCTTCGTCCACGGCCTGTGCGAGACAGACGCGTCCTGGAAGCTGTTCGGCCGCCCGACCTACGGCGACCTGCTGCGCGAGGAGCTCGGCTACACGCCGGTCTACGCCCGCTACAACACCGGCCTCCACATCTCGGACAACGGCCGCCGGCTGGCAGCGCTGCTGGACGGGCTTGTGGAGGAGTGGCCGGTCGAGCTCGAGAGCGTGGCGCTGGTGGGGCACTCGATGGGCGGCCTCGTGGTGCGCAGCGCCTGCCACTACGGCGAGGCGGACGGGCACGGCTGGGTCGAGCCGCTGCGGCACGTCTTCTGTCTCGGCACGCCGCACCTAGGCGCGCCGCTCGAGAAGGCCGCCAACGTGGCCGGCTGGGCGCTCGGCCGGCTGCCCGAGAGCAGGCCGTTCGCCGACGCGATCAATGTGCGCAGCGCCGGCATCAAGGACCTCCGTTTCGGCAGCTGCATCGAGGAGGACTGGCGCGACCACGACCCGGACGAGCTGCTGCGCGACCGCTGCGGCGAGGTGCCGTTCCTGCCGCACGCGGCCTACTTCTACATCGGCGCGACGCTGGCCCAGAGCGCGGACGACCGGCTCGGGTCGCTCGTCGGCGACCTGCTCGTCCGCCTGCCGAGCGCCTCCGGGAGCGGCCGCACCCGCCGCATCCCGTTCGAGCTCGACAAGGGCCTGCACCTCGGCGGCCTGACGCACTTCCATCTGCTCGGCCACCCGCGCGTGTACGAGCAGATCCGCCTCTGGATCGAGCACGAAACCAGCTAGGGCCCGCCCGGCGGCACGCCGCCCGGCAGCGTCACCGGCTGGCCGCCGCCGCTCGCCGCCTGCTGCTGGTAGGTCACGCTGAACGACGAGCCGCTCGAGCTGAGCGACGAGGGCGTGGCCCCGCTCGCGGCCGAGGCTGGGAAACCGACGCGCCGGGTGGGCTGGCCGAGCGTGATGCTCGTGGAGTTCCAGAGCGGGCTCGACACCGAGCCGCTCCGGCCCGCCGTGGTGGTGGCCGACGCGCGGCTGAAGCTGATCGTGCCGAAGTCGGACAGCGGCAGGTCCTGGCAGTCGCCCGACGAGGAGCAGGTCGCCGGAGCCTCCACGATCCACTCGGCGGAGGACAGGTCCGGCGACGACATCCTCCGCGTGCGCGTGAAGCTCGCGCCGGTCGTCAGGTTCCGCAACGTCAGCCTCACGTCGTGTCCCCTCACGGTCACCGCGGCCTCGATCCGGTCGCCGGCGTGGAGGCTCATGTGCACGGTCACCGCTCCCGCGGGCAGCAGCTCGTACCAGGCGGAGTAGACCGCGCGGCCGCCGGGCGTGCAGTCGGCATCGACGCCGGTCTGCTCGAGCCCACGCGAGCTCGTCCTGAAGCCGCCGAGGCCGACCCAGGTGGACGAGTAGCCGGAGCTGCCGGCGCTGCAGTCGGCCGCGGGCACCACCCAGCTCCCCGACACTCGCCGGAAGCGCACGCCCGGGCGCGTCACCGCGTAGCCGGCCCAGTTCGTGCTGGTCGTGCTCGCTGTGGCGGCGCGGGCGGGGGACGGGAGGAGCGCGGCCGCGACCACCCCGAACGCGATGAGCCGGGCGAGCTGCCGCTTGACGGTCACAGGAGCAATATCGATCCGCAGCGTAAGAGGCGCGTGAACGGAATCCACGGATTTCCTGATAGCGCGACAATGCCGCGCGTGAGCGACTCGCGCACCACCCCCGCCGACATCACCGCCGCCGCGCTGCGCAGCTTCGACGGCTGCTCCGATCCGCGCCTGCGCGAGCTGATGCAGGCGCTCGTGCGGCACCTGCACGCCTTCGCCGGTGAGGTCGGGCTGAACCAGGAGGAGTGGGAGCGCGCCGTGCGCGTCCTCACCGAGACCGGCCACATCACCGACGACCGGCGTCAGGAGTTCATCCTCTGGTCGGACACGCTGGCGCTGTCGATGCTCGTCGACGCGCTGGCCAACCCGCTCCCGGGCGGCGCCACCGAGTCCACGGTGCTCGGCCCCTTCTACGTGCCGGGCTCACCGGAGCGCGGCTACGGCGAGACGATGGCCGGCGAGCCGGGCGGCACCCCCGCCTGGGTGCACGGCCGCGTGCTCGACACCGATGGCAGGCCGATCGCGGGCGCCGAGCTCGACGTCTGGCAGAACGGCGACGACCAGCTCTACGCGGTGCAGCGCCCGGAGGCGCCCGAGGACCACCTGCGCGGCCGCTACCGCACGCGCGAGGACGGCAGCTACGCCTTTGTCGCGGTGCGGCCCGTGCCGTACCCGATCCCCCACGACGGGCCGGTGGGCCGCATGCTGAGCGCCACAGGCCGCCACCCGTGGCGGCCCGCCCACATCCACATGATCGTGCGCGCCCCCGGCTACCGCAGCGTCACGACACACATCTTCGACAGTGCGAGCGAGTACCTCGACTCGGACGCCGTGTTCGCCGTGAAGCCCTCCTTGATGCGCGAGTTCGTGGAGCGCTCGGCCGGCGATCCCGAGTGTCCGGCCGCTGTGGACGGCCCCTGGGTGTCCGTCGAGAACGATCTCGTGCTGGCACGGGCGTCAAGCTGAGCTAAACGGATATGCCTTGTGCCTTGACCGGCACCGAACATTCTGTTTACCATCACTGAACGCATGGTGGCCGACTAGGGAGCCCCATGACCGGGCCCCGTGGAACTCGCGGGGAGGAGGGAGTGCTCAGAGTGAAACGGACCTTCGTGGCGACCGTGGGCGTGCTCGCGATGGCGCTGCTCGTCACCGCCTGCGGCTCCTCGAGCAAGTCGAGCTCGAGCAGCAGCACCACCGGCGCCTCTAACAAGCCGGTGCATATCGCCTACCTGTCGTTCGCCGTGGCGAACAGCTACGACGCGCCGATGCTGGCCGCGGCGCAGACGGTGGCCAAGACGTCCGGCGCGACGCTGACCGTCCTCGACGCCAACAACGATCCGAAGGCGCAGTTCTCCCAGCTCCAGAACGCGACCGCGTCCGGCAAGTACAACGCGATCATCGTGCAGCCGATCTTCGGCACGGGGCTGATCACGGGCGTTCAGGACGCGATCGGCAAGGGCATCAAGGTCGTGAACATGGACCAGATCCTCGGTCCCGACCTGACCACCGACCAGCCGCAGGTCAAGGGCCTGTCGGGCAACGTCGTGTTCGTTCCGACCGACATCGGGACGAAGCTCGGCAACCTGGTCACGCAGGCCTGCACCGCGAACAACCTCAACCCCTGCAACGTCGGCTACCTGTACGACATCAAGGCGTCGGCGCTCGACGTCGCCATCAACAAGGCGTTCACCACCGCCACCGCCGGCAAGATCAAGGTCGTGGCGCAGGGCGAGAGCTTCTTCACGCCCGCCAAGGGACTCGCCGCCACCCAGAACATGCTCCAGGCCCACCCCGAGATCAACCTGATCGTCGGCTCGGACCAGGGCATCGAGGGCGCGGTGCAGGGGATCGGCAAGAAGAAGATCACGCTCGTGGGCTACGGCGGTTCGGCCGCGGCTCTGCAGGGAGTTGGGTCCGGCGCCTGGTTCGGTGACGTGGCGCAGCTGCCCGCCACCGAGGGCCGCCTGGCCGCCCAGGCCGCGATCAAGGCCGTGCAGACGGGCGCCGTGACCGGCGGCGTCGATCCGGTGGCCGCGCTGCCGAACGCCGGCGTCGTGACGAAGGACAACGTCTCGCAGTTCACCGCCGAGTGGCCGGGGTAGACGAGCCGACAGCACACGTCGCGATCGAGGGCGTCTCCAAGCGCTTTGGGGGCGTCCTCGCGCTCGATCGGGTCTCGCTCCGGATCCAGCGCGGCTCGATCCATGCGCTGGTGGGGGAGAACGGCGCCGGCAAGTCCACGCTCGGGAAGATCGTGGCGGGCGCCCTCCAGGCCGATGAGGGCCGGCTGCTCGTGGGCGGCCGGCCCGTCAGCTTCAGGTCGCCGCGCGAGGCACTCGAGAGCGGCATCGCCGCGATCGCGCAGGAGCTCCTGATCGTGCCTCAGCTCACGGTCGAGGAGAACGTCTTCCTCGGCGTCGAGCCGCGCAGGGTCGGCTGGCTCAAGCGGCGGGCGCTGCGGCGCCGCTACCAGCAGCTCGCGGAGTCCGCCGGCTTCGAGCTCCCGGCCGACCGCCCCGCGGGCCGCCTGCGCACCGCGGAGCAGCAGCAGGTCGAGATCCTGCGCGCGCTCTCCCGCGACGCCGAGCTGATCGTGATGGACGAGCCCACCGCCGCGCTCGGCGGGCCCGACATCGAGCGCCTCCACGAGATCGTGCGCTCGCTCGCCGCCTCGGGCAAGACGATCCTGCTGGTGTCGCACTTCCTGCGCGAGGTGATCGAGCTGGCGGACACGGTCACGATCCTGCGCGACGGCCGCCTGGTGCGCACCAGGGCCGCGGCCGAGGAGACCGAGGAGTCGCTGATCCAGGGCATGCTCGGCCGCCCCCTCGGGGCCGCCTTCCCCGACAAGGTCCTCGCGGGAGCCGACGCGCCGGCCGTGCTGTCCGTCCGCGACCTGCACGCCCCGGGCGTCGCGGGCGTCTCGCTCGAGCTGCGCCGGGGCGAGATCCTCGGCATCGCCGGGCTGATCGGCGCCGGCCGCACGGAGCTGGCGCGGGCGGTCTTCGGCGTCGACCGTCGTAACGCCGGCAGCGTGGAGATCGCCGGCGGCGAGGCGCTCGGGGGCGGCCCGCTCGGCAGCCTGCGCCGCGGGTTGGCGATGATCCCCGAGTCGCGCAAGCAGCAGGGGCTGCTGTTCGCGCGCTCGGTGGTGGAGAACGTGAGCCTGTCGAGCCTCGGCGACGTGAGCCGCGCCGGCGTGGTGAACCGCCGCGCCGAGCGCGCGGCGGCGGCCGAGGTGCTCGAGGGCTGGGCGCTCAAGGCGGGCAGCCCCGACGCCCCGGTGGCGTCCCTGTCCGGCGGCAACCAGCAGAAGGTGCTGTTCGCGCGCATGCTGATGTGCAAGCCCAGCGTGCTGATCGCCGACGAGCCCACGCGCGGCGTGGACGTGGGGGCCAAGCGCTCGATCTACGAGCTGCTGGTCTCGCTGGCCCAGCGCGGGCTCGGCGTGCTCTTGATCTCGTCCGAGATCGAGGAGATCCTCGGCCTGGCGCATCGCGTCCTCGTGATGCGCGGGGGCCGGGTGGTGTCCGAGCTCAATGGAGACCAGATGACGGAGTCGGCGATTCTCGCGGCGGCGTTCGCCGAGCGGGAGGCGGCGTGACGGGCAGCCCGGACGGCACCGCGGCCTCGGACCTGCCGGTGGCGCGCGCGAGCGGGCGCGAGCTGCCGCCCTGGCTGACCTCGCGCCTGCGCGGCGCGGGCATCGTGATCCCGTTCGTCGCGCTCTTCATCACGCTCACGATCTCGAGCTCGTCGTTCTTCACCAAGGTCAACCTGCTGAACATCCTCGACCAGCAGTCGGCCGTGCTGATCATCGCGGCGGCGACAACGCTGGTGCTGGTCGCGGGCGGGATCGACCTGTCGGTGGGCGCGGTCTACGCGCTGGCCGGAGTCACGTCGGCGGAGCTGGCCCAGCACATGGCGCCCGCGCCGGCGATCCTGATCGGGATCCTGGTGGGCTTCGCGGTCGGCCTGGTCAACGGCGTGGTGGCCACCTACCTGCGCATCAACGCGCTGATCGCCACGCTGGCGATGTCGTTCGTGATCAGCGGCATCGCCAGCCTGATCACGCACGGCAACCTCGTGGTGCTGTTCACGCACCCGGGCTTCGGCAAGCTGGCCCGCACCGAGTTCCTCACCGTGAAGACGTCGATCTGGATCATGATCGGAGCGGTGATCGTGCTCGGGCTGTTCCTCGCCCGCACGACGATCGGCCGCTATATGTACGCGGCCGGCGGCAACGCCGAGGCGGCGCGCATCGCCGGCGTGCGGGTCAACTGGGTGCGCGTCGTGAGCTTCATGCTGAGCGGCGGCGCGGCGGCCCTCGCCGGCGTGATCGACGCCTCGCGCGTGCTCAGTGCGCAGTCCGCCTCGGGCGAGTCGCTCACCTTCACGGTGCTGGCCGGCATCGTGATCGGCGGGACCAGCATCCTCGGCGGCGAGGGCGCGGTCTGGCGCACGGTCGTCGGCGTGCTCTTCATCGCGCTGATCGGCAACGGCTACGACCTGCTCGGCCTGAACCCGCTCTACGAGCAGATCACGCTGGGCGCGCTGATGCTGCTGGCCGTGGGCATCGACGCCTGGGCCCGGCAGCGGAGCACTTAGGCCGCGACTCCAAGCCGCTCGCGCACCGACTCCACGATCCGCTCCGGGCTCGGCAGGAAGGCATCCTCCAGCGTCGGGCTGTAGGGGATCGGGTGCTCCGCCGTGGTCACGCGCCAGACGTCGTCGAGGTCGTGGAGCGACTGCTCGCTGGCCAGCGCCAGCACGTCGGCCGACCAGCCCCCGGTGGGCGCGCCCTCCTCGACGAGCAGCAGCCGGTTGGTCCTTCCGAGCGACTCGGCGATCGCGGGCATGTCGAGCGGCCGCAGCGTGCGCAGGTCGATCACCTCGGCCGAGATGCCGCCGGCCGCGAGCTGCTCGGCGGCGGCCAGGCAGTCGTGCACGCCCTTCATGCAGGACACGAGCGTGAGGTCGTCGCCCTCGCGGCGCACCGCCGCGCGGCCCAGCTCGGCCGGCTCCTCGCGCAGCTCCTCCTTGATCGAGTAGAGCCGCTTGTGCTCGAGGAACAGCACCGGGTTGTCGTCGCGGATCGCGGCCTTGAGCAGCGCCTTGGCGTCGGACGGCGTGGAGGGCGCCGCGATCTTCAGGCCCGGCACCGCGTTGAACCAGCCGACCGGGCTCTGCGAGTGAATCGCCCCGAAGCGCCCGCCCGCGCCGATCGCCGAGCGCACCACCAGCGGCACGCTGGCCTGCTCGTTCGAGATGTACCAGTACTTGGACGCCTGGTTCACAAGGCTGTCCATGACGAGCGGCAGGAAGTCGCCGAACATGATCTCGATCACCGGCCGCAGGCCGCAGACCGCGCTGCCGAACGCCGCGCCGGCCAGCGCGAGCTCCGAGATCGGAGTGTCGAACACCCGCTCCGGCCCATGCTTCTCGAACAGGCCGGGCGTGGTCACGAACACGCCGCCGGCGGCGGCCACGTCCTCGCCGAAGAAGATCACCCGCTCGTCGCGCTCGAGCTCCTCGTCGAGCGCGTCGCGGATCCCCTGGCGGAACTCGATCTCAGCCATCCTTGAACTCCCGCGCGGTGTCGTCGGGCTCGGGGAACGGCGCCGCCAGCGCGCGCTCGATCAGCTCGGCGATCTCGTCCTCCACCTCGGCGCTGATCCGGTCGAGCTCCTCGCCGCCGCCGTCGTGGCGCTCCTCGATCGCGGCGCGCGCGACGAGCAGCGGGTCGCGCTCCTTCCAGGCGTCGAGCTCGCCCGGCTTGCGGTAGCGGCCGGGGTCGCTGCGCGAGTGGCCGACGAAGCGGTAGGTGAGCGCCTCGATGAAGCACGGTCCGTCGCCGCCGCGCGCCCGCTCGACGGCCTCGCGCGCCGCGTCCTGCACGGCCCAGACGTCGTTGCCGTCGACCGTCTCGGCGTGGATCTCGAGCGTCTCCGCGCGCGCCCGGATCTGCCCGGCGGTGACCTGCTCCCAGGGCGTGAACTCGCCGTAGAGGTTGTTCTCGCAGACGTAGACCGCCGGCAGCCTGAAGACCTTGGCGAAGTTCAGGCACTCGTGGAAGTAGCCCTGGTTGGTGGCGCCGTCGCCGAAGAACGCGACCGCGACGCCGCCGTCGCGCTTCAGCGCCAGCGCGGCGCCCGTGGCCGCCGCGATGCTGCCGCCGACGATCCCGAAGCAGCCGATCAGGCGGTGCTCGAGGTCGATCACGTTCATCGAGCCGGCGCGGCCGCCGCACACTCCAGTCGACGCGCCCGAGCAGCTCGTCGAGCAGCGCCTGCGGCTCGACGCCGAGCGCCAGCGCGTGCCCGTGGCCGCGGTAGGTGCCGGCCGCGCGGTCCTGGGGCTCGAGCACCGAGCAGATCCCGGTGGCCACCGCCTCCTGGCCGGAGTAGAGGTGCGTGGTGCCGTGCACCTCGCCCTTGAGGAACAGGGACTGGACCGTGTCCTCGAAGCGGCGGATCAGCAGCATCCGCCGGAACAGCGCCAGCGCCTCTTCGCGGTCCGCAGCCGCAGTGCGATTCGCAGCGGGCGCGCGGCTCACCGCGCGGTCACCCTGTCGCCCTCCACCAGGTCGGCGCCGCGCACGTACTGCCGCCCGGCCACGAGCAGCTCCTCGCCCGGGAAGCGGGTGAGGATGCGCGGGCCGTCGGAGGTGACCAGCACCTCTTCCTCGATCCGCGCGGCCGAGCGGCCGTCGCTCGCGGGGCAGTAGGTCTCCAGCGCGAACACCATGCCCTCCTCGATCACCTGCGGATCGTCGAAGGAGTGCAGGCGCGAGATCATCGGCGCCTCGTAGAGGCCGACGCCGAGGCCGTGGCCGAACTGCAGCCCGAAGCAGGCCTCCTCGCTGGCGAAGCCGAGCTCCTCGGCCGTCGGCCAGACGGCGGCGATCTGGTCGGTGGTCACGCCCGGGCGCACCAGCTCGATCGCGTTGTCGAGCCACTCGCGGCACTGCTTGTAGGCGTCGAGCTGCGACTGCGTGGCGCCGCCCACGCAGAACGTGCGGTAGTAGCACGTCCGGTAGCCCATGAACGAGTGGATGATGTCGAAGAAGGCCTGGTCGCCCGGCCGCAGCAGGCGGTCGGAGAAGACGTGGGGGTGGGGGTTGCAGCGGTCGCCCGAGACCGCGTTGATCGCCTCCACCTGTTCCGAGCCGAGCTCGAACAGGAGGCGCTGCGCCTCGGCGACGATCTCGTGCTCGCGGATGCCCGGCCGCAGCAGCTCGTAGATCCGCTCGTAGACGGCGTCGACGATCGCTGCCGCATGGTCGAGCAGCTCGATCTCGTCCTCCGTCTTGATCTTGCGCGCGGCCAGCATCACCGGCTGGGCGTCGGCCGTGGGGACGCCGCGCCGGTGCAGCGAGGCGAGCGTCTCCATGTCGGTCAGGTCGATGCCGAGCGGCTCGCCCTGGAGGCCCTGCTCGCTCAGCACCTCGACGATGTGGTCGGCGAGCATGTCCGGCACGCCGGTGCCCTGCGGCATCGCGCCGCGCATGCTGGTCACGCCGGCCCGCCAGCTCGACTCCGGCAGCCAGGGCGCGTACATCTGGTGGTGCCTGGCGGCCGAGCCGAAGTCCCACAACACCGGCTCGCCCTCGCGCGGCAGCAGCACGCACCGGGCGCTCTTGTCGCGCGCCCACTCGCCGATGTGCGTGCTCGTGACGTAGCGGATGTTGTTCTGGTCGAACAGCAGCACCGCGCCGAGGTCGGACGCGCGCAGGGACTCGCGCGCCTTCTCGAGGCGCTCGCGGCGCAGGCGGGGGAAGTCCACCCGCTGCTCCCAGTCCACGGCCATGGTGGCTCCACGCGAGGCGATCAACTCGGCGCTCCTCTTCGTCGCATTGGGCGTTCAGTAACGGTAAACGGCACTTGTGGAGGCGTCAAGCATGGTACGGGCCTTGCCGTGCAGGGTGAGTGAACGCGCTACTCGCCGAGCCGCTCGCCCAGGTAGTCCCAGTCGCGGTTGAAGCGGTACGAGTAGTTGGCGGGCGGCTGGGGCGACTGCGTCTCGAGCCAGCGCACGCGCCCGCCCGACTTGTTCCAGAAGGCGTGGATGCTGCCCACGCCGGTCCAGAAGACGTCGCCCGGGCCCAGCGTGCACTTGTCGTCGTCGGCCATGGCGTCGACCTCGCCCTCCAGGATGTAATAGGTCTCCTCGAGCGGATGGTCATGCGGCTGGGCTACCCCGCCGGGCTCGTATTCGACCATGAACATCGTGTGCAGTACGGCGCCGAGGCGCTGGTCCACCAGCATCTTCACCGCGATGCCGCTGTAGGCGAGCAGCGCCGTGGCCATGCTGGCGGACACGGTGGGCGCGTCCACCGGAGCCCCGATCTTGAGGTTGTCGAGCTCCATCTCGCCTGCACCCAGCCGGAAGAAGTGGCGGCTGCGGGGGTCGCGGATGTCGACGGTTCCATCCCGGTCGGCCGGCACCGGCTCGCCGGTCCAGAAGGTGTCGGGCGGCCCGCTCAGGCGAGGCGCCGGGGCGTTCATCTCGAGCCAGCGCGGCGTCTGCTCGCCCGGCTCCACCCGCCATGAGTGCGGCACGCCCACTGGGATCAGCCCGCACTCGTGCGGCGCCAGGCGGTGGCTGCGGCCGTCGAGCGCGAGGATCGGGTTGCCCTCGAGCACGTAGAAGCTCTGCTCGGTGGAGTGGAGGTGCGTCCCGACCCAGCCGCCCGGCTCGAGCGAGACGAGCGCGAAGCCCGTGTGCACCGCGCCGGTATGCCGGCCGACGAGCGTCTGGCGCCTGAGGCCCTGGAAGCGGCCGGGCGGGCCGGCAGCCTCCTCGAGCACGATCTCGCTGGCCTTCTGCACGTGGTACATGGCCGCGCCCTGACCCTACTTACCGCCTGCTGTTCCGTCAAGACTCACTTGACACCATGCCCGATCTGGCTTACTCATGCCACCGTTCGTTCAGTAGCTCTGCACGAAACCCTGCTCCGCGCCGGGTCACAGGGTAGACTCGGCTGCAATGGAGTCTGCCCGCTCTGACTTCGCCGCCGAGCCCGCGGACGCGTCGCCGGACGAGTACATCGGCAGGCGGCTGCGCGACGAGCGGGAGCGGCAGGGGCTCAGCCTACGCAAGCTGGCCGCGCGGCTGGGGATCTCGCCCAGCGCGCTGTCGCAGATCGAGACCGGCCGCTCGCGCCCGTCGGTGGGCACGCTGTACGCGATCGTCAGCGCGCTCGAGCTGTCGTTCGACGAGCTGTTCGCCCAGAGCGGGCGCGCGGCATCGGCGGCCCAGCCTGCGCGGGAACCCACCCGGCATCCGCGCACGGTGCCGGGCGAGGAGAAGATCGTGCAGCGCGCGGGCGACCGCAAGACGATCGAGCTCGAGTCGGGCGTCCGCTGGGAGCGGCTCAACCCGATCGGCGAGCGCGACGTGGACTTCCTCGAGGTCGTCTACGACGTGGGCGGCGCCTCGAGCCGCGACAACACCTTCGTCCACCACGCCGGCCGCGAGTACGGCCTCGTCACCCGCGGCACGCTGAAGGTCACCGTCGGCTTCGAGGAGCACGTGCTGGGCCCCGGCGACTCGATCTGCTTCGACTCCGCCGTGCCGCACCGCCTCGAGACCGTCGGCCACGAGCCGGCCCACGCGATCTGGTTCGTGATCGGCCGAGCCGGCTCAGACGCCCGCGTGCAGTGGCAGGAAGGCAAGAGGACGCCCGACTAGGCCGTTCCGCAGTCCGCAGTCCGCAGTCCGCGATCCGCAATCCGCAGTCCGCAGTCCGCAGTCCGCGCAGCTACATCATCACCCAGCCGCCATCGACGGCCAGGTTCACGCCGTTCACCGACCCGTTCTCCAGCAAGAACACGGCCGCGGACGAGATGTCGGCCATGGTCACGAGCCGGCCGGTGGGTGTCTTGCTCTTCACGTTGGCCAGCACCTCGGTCTTGTCCCTCCAGGTGGGGCTGTCGCCGACGATGCCGGGGTGGATCGCGTTCACCCGTACGGGCGCGAGCTCGATGGCCAGAGTCCGCACCATCGTCTCCACGGCGCCGTTCACGCTCGTGACCGTGGTGGAGCCGGGGTAGGGCTTCTCCTTGGCGAGCCCGCCGAAGAGCAGCACCGACGACTCGTCGTGCAGCTTCGGCGCGAGCTGGTGCAGCACCTCGGTGTAGCCCACGAGCTTGAGAGTGGCCAGGCGGACCGCCTTGGCGATGTCGTAGTCGCGCACGCTGTTCACATCGCGTTCGATGGCGGCGAGCACGACGTGGTCGACCGGCGCCTCGATCCCGGCCAGCCCGGCGGCGATCCCCTCCGGCTCGGCGAGGTCGAAGCCGCAGCCCACGCAGCCGCCGCCGATCTCGCCGGCCACTCCGCCTGCGCGCTCGTCGTCGCGGCCCGTGAGCACGACCTTCCGGCCGCGCTCGCTGTATTGCCGCGCGAGCTCGCGCCCGATCCCGGCTGTGCCACCCACTATCACCACGGTTCCCTCGTCCATGAGGTCGGCGAGGATATCAGCGGAGTGTCAAGCAGTGGTGTACGGACGTTCCGCCTTGCGGCCGTCCCCGCCCGTCTGCTACAAGTGCGCGTGAAGTCACTGTGAAGTGACGATGCACAAGCACGACTGCTGAGGGGTGGAAATGGCTGCGAGCAACGGAGGAATTCGGACCACGCACGCGGGCAGCCTGCCGCGGCCGGACGACCTCGCCGACCTGATCTGGAAGCAGCTCGACGGCGAGGAGGTCGACCAGTCTCAGCTCGACGCCAGGCTCGACTCCGCTGTCGCCGAGGTGGTGGCGAAGCAGCGCGAGGCCGGCGTCGACGTGGTCAGCGACGGCGAGATGAGCAAGACCGGCTTCAGCACCTACGTGGGCGACCGCTTCGACGGCTTCGAGGGCCGCTCCGAGTTCCAGGCCGACGACGTGGCCGACTACCCGGACCTGGCCATGCGGCTGTTCAACACGCCGACGATGGCCCACGTGATCTTTTCGAACTGCACTGGTCCGGTCGTCCTGCGCGACAAGGACGCGGTGCACAAGGACATCGAGCGGCTCACGTCGGCCCTCGGCGGCGACACGTCGAACGGGTTCATGGGCGCGGTGAGCCCCGGCCAGATCGCGTTCAACTACCCCGACCAGCACTACGGCTCGCACGAGGAGTACCTGGGCGCGCTCGCCGACGCGCTCAAGTACGAGTACAACGCGATCATCGACGCGGGCCTCAACCTGCAGATCGACTCGCCCGACATGGCGATGGCGCAGCACTGCCGCTCGGTCGGCAGCAGCGTCGGCGACTGGCACACGCACCTGCCGCTGGCGGTCGACGCTCTCAACGCGGCGCTCGAGGGCATCCCCTCCGAGAAGGTCCGCTTCCACGTCTGTTGGGGCAACTACGGCGGCCCGCACCACAAGGACGTCCCGCTGAAGGACATCATCGAGCAGGTCTACAGGGTCAACGCCGGCACGATCTACCCGGAGGGCGCCAACCCGCGCCATGAGCACGAGTGGAGGGTGTTCGAGGAGGTGCCGCTGCCCGACGACAAGTCGATCATCCTCGGCGTGATCGACGTCAAGTCGAACTACATCGAGCACCCGCAGGTCGTCGCTGACCGGCTCGTACGGCTGGCGAAGATCGTCGGCAAGGAGCGTGTAATGGGCGGCACGGACTGCGGCTTCGACACGTTCATCCGCTTTTCGCTGGTGGACCCGAACGTGGCCTGGGCGAAGCTGCACACGCTTGCGGAGGGCGCCGAGCTGGCCTCCAGCCAGGTCTAGCCGTAGTGGAAGAGCACGTCCCCGTACTGATCGTCGGCGGGAGCATGGGCGGGCTGTCCACGGCGATGCTGCTCGGCACGCACGGCGTCAAGCCGCTGGTGGTCGAGCGGCACCCCAACACCGCCATCCACCCGCGTGCCGCCCACTTCCAGCTGCGGACGCTCGAGATCTTCCGCGCGGCGGGGATCGAGGACGTGGTGAAGCGCAAGTCGCTCGAGCAGTACGACTCGGACGGCGGGATCTCGGCCGTGGAGTCGCTCGCGGGGAGGGAGATCGCCAAGTACATCCCGAGCCTGAACGCGGGGGTCGAGCTGGTCAGCCCCACGCGGCGGCTGTTCCTCACGCAGGACGCGCTCGAGCCGATCCTCGCCGAGCGCGCCGCCGAGCTGGGCTCCGACCTGCGCTACGGCACCGAGCTGGCCGACTTCGAGGAACAGGGCGATGGCGTGCTGGCCACCCTGCGCGAGACGGGCAGCGGGCGCGAGACGCGCGTGCACGCGGGCTACATGGTCGCCTGCGACGGCTGGCGCAGCCCGGTGCGCGAGAAGCTCGGCATCGAGATGCGCGGCCACGGGCTGATCTCGAACAGCGTGACGATCTACTTCCGCGCCGACTGCTCGGCGCTCGAGCAGGACCGGACCGAGGCCGTCTTCTACGTCTTCAACGATGCGCTGAGCGGCTTCTTCCGGCTCGACCGCGGCTGGGGGTCGGGCTTCCTCGTGGTGAACACCGCCGGCGACACCTCGAAGCCCGAGGCCACCAACGTCTCCGAGTGGATGACCGACGAGGACGCCGTCGGGTTCCTGCACGCGGCGATCGGCATACCGGACATGCCCGTCGAGATCGTCCACATCGCCCACTGGAAGGCGATGGCCGACGTCGCCGGCGACTTCCAGCGCGGCCGGGTGCTGATCGCGGGCGACGCGGCGCACACGATGCCGCCGAACGGCGGCTTCGGCGGCAACACCGCCGTGCAGGACGCGTTCAACCTCGCCTGGAAGCTCGCCCTGGTGGTGAACGGGCAGGCCGGCGGCGGCCTGGTGGACACCTACGACGCCGAGCGGCGGCCGATCGGCGGCCTGATGATCGAGCAGGCTTACTCGCGCTACGTGCTGCGCACCGCTCCCTACCTCGGCACCGACACGGTGGAGCCGCTCGTGGACGACCTCACGCTCGAGATCGGCCAGCGCTACCGTTCGTCGGCAGTGGTGCCCGAGGGCGGCGACGACAACGGGCTGCCGTATGTGGCGCCGGCCGAGGCGAAGGGGCTGCCGGGCACGCGGGCGCCGCACGTGTGGCTCGACCTGAACGGGCGGCAGGTCTCGACGCACGACCTGGTCGGGCGGAGCTTCGCCCTGCTGGCCGGATCGGACGGCGAGGCGTGGCGGCCCGCGGCCGGCGGCCTCGACCTGCCGCTCGACGCGCACCAGCTGGGTGTCACCTTCGGCGATCCGGACGGCGCCTTCCACGAGGCGTTCGGCATCTCGCCTTCGGGCGCGGTGCTGGTGCGGCCCGACGGCCACGTGGCCTGGCGGGCGCAGGGCGCGGGGGATGCGGGGCAGCTGGCGTCCGCGGCGGACGCCCTGGTCAGCCGGAACTAAGTGGCCTGAGTCGCTAATTCGCCGCACCTTCCCGGCGCCTCGGGAAGCTGAAGCCGAATTACCGACTCAGGCCACTAGCGCGCGAGCTGCGTCAGCGCGTCGGCCAGCACGCGCGTGGCCAGCTCGAGGTGCTCGGGCTCGGCCCACTCGTCCGGGTGGTGGCTCAGGCCGTCGCGGCAGGGCACGAACAGCATGGCCGTGGGCACCTTCCGCGCGACCCAACCGGCGTCGTGGCCGGCAGGGCTGACCATGTCGATCGACGTGGGGGCGAGCTCTCTGAGCAGGCCGACCAGACGCTCGTCGAAGTGCACCGGGCCGTACTCGAAGAAGGGGTCGCCGATCGTGACGCCCTCGCCCGCGATCGCGGTCCTGGCTCTTTCGACCAGCCCCGCCGGGTCCTCGAGCCCGCCACCGCGCACGTCCGCGACCATCCGCACGCGGCCGGGCACCACCGACGGCGCATTGGGCTCGACCTCGAAGCGGCCCACCGTGATGCTCGGCTCGCTGGGGTCGCTCTCGGCAAGCTCGGCCAGCCGCTCGACCGCACGGGCGGCGACGCGGAGCGCATCCTGCCGCCCCTCCATCGGGCTGCCCGAGTGCGCCTCGCGGCCGGCCACCTCAATCGGCAGCTGCCTGATGCCGCGAATCCCCTGAACCACCCCGAGCGGCACGCCGGCCCGCTCGAGCTTCGGCCCCTGTTCGATGTGGAGCTCGAGGTAGGCGGCGGCCGGCGTCGTGCCGGGCTCCTCGTCTCCGGCGAGGCCGAGCCGATCGAGCTCGTCACCGTAGAGCGGGCCGTCGAAGGCCTCGAGCTTCCGGGTCTCCTCCAGCGAGAGCACACTCGCGTAGTTGGCCGAGCCGGTGCAGAAGCGCGGGAAGCGGCCGCCCTCCTCGTTGGTCCAGTCGACGATGTCGATCGGCGCCGCGGTCTCCACGGGCGCGTCGTTCAGTGCGCGCACCGCCTCGAGCGCGGCCAGCACGCCGAAGACGCCGTCGAAGCGGCCGCCGTCGGGCTGGGTGTCGAGGTGGCTTCCGCTCATCACCGCCGGCCGCGACGGGTCGGTGCCGGGGCGGCGGGCGAACAGGTTGCCGGCGCGGTCGCTGCGCAGTTCGAGGCCGGCGTCGCGGCACCAGCCGGAGAACAGCTCGCGGCCTGCCTTGTCCTCGTCGGTGAGCGCCAGCCGGCGGCAGCCGCCCGCGGGCGTCGCGCCCACCTCCGCCATCGCCATCAGGTCGCGCCAGAGCCGCTCGCCCTGCACGGCCGAGCCGCTCACGCCGGGTCGCGCACCAGTTCGATCGTGGAGCAGTGCACCCCGCCG
The DNA here is from genome assembly GCA_963848495.1 of uncultured Thermoleophilaceae bacterium. Taxonomy (GTDB): domain Bacteria; phylum Actinomycetota; class Thermoleophilia; order Solirubrobacterales; family Thermoleophilaceae; genus JAICJR01. Next base: position 723,519 of record CAWKDV010000004.1, on the reverse strand, counting down.
CCGTTCTTCTGGATCTCGTCGTAGGGGATCGTCAGCACGTCCACGCCGGCGCGGCTGAGGATGTCGGCGCTGCGCGGGCTGCCCTCGGCCATCAGCACGCGGCCCGGCTTGAGGCAGAGCAGGTTGAGGCCCCACTCCTCCTCCGGCGCCGCCTCGATCGTCTCGATGCCGAGCTCCCGGAGCTGCACGAGGAAGTCGTAGGGGAGGCCGGTCGGGTCCACCAGGGCGCGGTCGACGTCGACCATGGCGAAGTGCAGGTCGATGTGGATGCTGTAGCCCGCGATCGGCACGACGATCAGCTCGACGCCCTGCAGGGCGAGCAGCGCCTCGAGCTGGCGCGCCGCCTCGTGGTTCACGCGGATGCTGGTGCCCAGCGCCGCCACGCCCGGCCGCAGCTTGCAGAACGAGCCGCCCTCAAGCGTGCCGGTGCCCGTGATCGTGCCGAGGATCGGCATGCCCAGGCCGGCCAGCGTCCGCGTCGTGTACGGCTCCTCGCCGCGGCGCATGCGCACGGCCATGCGGCCGACGATCGCACCGCCCGGCACAGTTATCGAGGGGTCGCGCGCGTAGATCGCCTTCACGAAGCCGCCGCCGAGCGGCTCGGCCACGTCCACCACCACGCCCTCGTCGAGCAGCGCGTCGACAAGGCCCTGGTGCTGCTCGCGCACCTTGTCCATGTCGGGCGGGTTGCGGTCGGTCCAGTACCAGCGGCCCTCGGGGTCGACGAGCGCACCGAGGCGCTCGTCCCAGGCATCCTCGCGCACGGCCAGCAGCTCATCGCCCGGCTGCCGCACCAGCACGCGGCGGAGCCGGCCGACCTCGTCCACCGCGCCCCAGCGCTCGCCCCAGACCTGCTCGAGCTCCTCGCGGAACGGCGGCTCGGCGGCGCTCTCCATCGCCGCCTGATGCGCCTGAGCGGGCGCGCGCCCCTCTTGGTCGATCTGGCTCATGTCGGCTTCCTGCCAGTGAAGCAGAACTGCGTGACGCTGAAGAAGAACTCGCCGCGCTCGGCGAGCTGACGCTGCTCGTCCGCCCAGGCATCGTCGTTCGCGTACTGGGCGATCATCGGGAAGATCGCGCCGCCGAAGGCGTCGGTCGACAGGTCGGTGGTGGTGAAAGCGTGCCCCTTCACCGTCACGCTCTCGAAGCCGGCCTCGCGGAACCGCGCGGCCAGCGTGCGCGGCAGGGCCGGGTGCGTGAGGTGCGTGTCCCAGGCGTCGAGCGCGCGCCGCATCCGCGCCTCGTCGCTCGTGTGCCAGGAGAGCGTCGACCAGTCGATGTCCCACACCACCGCGCGCCCGCCCGGCGTGAGCGCGCGCCGGATCTCGGCGAGCGCCGCCGTCGCGTCCGGCACGTACTCGAGCACCTGCACGCAAACCGCGCCGTCGAACCGCTCGTCCGCGACCGGCAGCTTCGTGGCGTCGCCCTGGTGGAAGTCGACGTTCGCGTGGCCCTCGGTGCGCTTCCTGGCCGCGGCGAGCATGTCCGGGCTCGCGTCGATCGCGGTCACGTGGCCGCCCTCGCCGACCTCGTCGAGCAGCTCCTTCGTGTAGAAGCCCGGACCGCAGCCCACGTCAAGAATCCGCTCACCGGGCCTCGCCGCAAGCGCCTCCCTGACGAGCCGCCGCCGCCGAAGCATCTCGGCCGTCGTGTAGACCCCCTCCAGGCGGCTGGTCACGTCGGCGTCGAACTTGAGCACGCGCCGAGCGTACCGGCTTGTCGCGAACTCCTTGCGAACGTCCCGCGCTCGCCACCGATGAGTTTCCGAAATCGGTTGAGTCCATAGCGGCATGTCATCCATCCCGGAAAGGAAGCAGCCCATGGCCTCACTCGTTCTGAAGATGTCCGTCTCGCTCGACGGCTACGTCGCCCCAGCCGACGGAAGCAGCGACTGGGCCGCTGTCGGGCGCTCCGATGACGGCGCGCGCTGGACGCTCGAGACCGTGAGCAACGCCGGGACGCACCTCATCGGTGCGGCGACCTACAAGAGCTGGGCCAGTTTCTGGCCGGGCGCCGCAGGGCCGTTCGCCCAGCCGATGAACGAGATCCCAAAGGTCGTGTTCTCAGACTCGCTCGCGTCCGCCGACTGGGGCCCGGCGACCATCGCCCGCGGCGACCTGGCCGCGGCCGTCACACGCCTCAAGCAGGAGCGCCCCGACGGGTACCTGCTCGCCCAGGGCGGTGTGCGGTTCGCCCGCTCGCTGGTCCAGACCGGCCTGATCGACGAGTACCGCCTCGTCATCCACCCGGTCATCCTGGGCGCGGGCGAGCGGCTCTTCACCACGCCGCTGACCATCGAGCCCGTGAGCACCACCGCCTTCAGCCGCGGAGCCGTCGCACACGTCTTCGCGGCGCACCCATGATCGAGCGCGACCGTCAACCGGAGGTCGGACGCAACCTGAGGCGCCTACTGCGCAGCCAGGCCCCGGCGCAGGGGCGAGGACGAGCGGTGTGGGGGAGAGGGAGACTCGTCCTCGCCGCGCGCGGCGGGTCCATGCCACGCGGTGCGCCGGGTTGCCGCTCGCCGCAGCCGATCGTCCGGGGAGAGAATCCGGGCGACCAGTGCGTCGCGCGACGTCTTGAAGCTCATCGCCGCGCCAGCCCCAGCAGACCGAGGATGGCGTGCTCGACGCGCTCGTCGTTGGGGAGCGCGGCGGTCTCGAGCGGCTTCGCATAGGGGAGGGGAACCTCGGCCATGCCGAGGCGCTCCACCGGGCCGTCGAGGTCGTCGAAACAGGCGTGCTGGATACGGGCGGCCAGCTCGGCGCTCACGCCGTAGGTCGGCCAGCCCTCCTCGATGCAGAGCGCGCGGTTTGTCTTCGCCACCGAGGCGGCGACCGTCTCCATGTCGAGCGGCCGCAGCGAGCGCAGGTCCACCACCTCGACGTCGACGCCGTGGGACTGGGCGAGCCGGTCGGCGGCGTGGAGCGCCCGCACGGTGGCGTAGGAGTGGGCGACGATCGTGAGGTCGCCGCCCGAGCGCGCCACCCGTGCGCGGCCGATCGGCGTGAGCGGCTCGGAGTCGAGCGGCACCGGCCCCTTGTCCATGTAGAGGCGCAGGTTCTCGATGAAGACGACCGGGTCGTCGTCGCGGATCGCCGACTTGAGCAGCCCGCGGGCGTCGGCGGCGTTGGACGGCGCCACGACCTTGAGACCGGGCACGTGCGCGAAGTACTGGTCGAACGACTGCGAGTGCTGTGCGGTGAGCTGGTTGCCGGCTCCGTTGGGCGTGCGGATCACGAGAGGGCAGCGCACCTGGCCGCCGAACATTGCCCCGATCTTGGCGGCGTGGTTCACCACCTGGTCGATGGCCACCAGCAGAAAGTTGATCGTCATGATCTCGACGACCGGCCGCTCGCCCAGCATCGCCGCGCCGACCCCGGCGCCAACGAAGCCCTCTTCGCTGATCGGGGTGTCGCGGATGCGGTCCGCGCCGAACTCCTCGAGCAGGCCGGCGGTGACCTTGTAGGCGCCATCGAAGACACCCACCTCCTCGCCCATGACGAAGACGCGCGGGTCGCGCTCGAGCTCCTCGCGCAGCGCGAGTCGCAGCGCCTCGCGGTAGCTCATGACCTGCAGGCCGAGATCGGAAGGTGCGGTGGCGGTCATCAGTCGAGCCCTCCGTCGAACACGAGCGATTGCTCGCCGAGCGGGCTGCCCGGGCGCATGCGCTCGAACTGCTCGCCGCTGCCCGGTGCGTACATCCCGGCCGCGAGCAGCTCGACCGGCGGCTCGGGCGATGCCAGGGCGAACTCCACCGCGTCCTGTACTCGCTCCACCGCCTCGCGCTCCAGCGCCACGAGCTCGGCCTCGGCCACGCCGGCGTCGAGCAGGAGCTGACGCGTGCGTACGAGGGGATCGCGCGACTGCCGCGCGGTGACCTCCTCCTTCGTCCGGTAGGCGGTGCCCGCGTCGGCAACGGAGTGGCCGCGGTAGCGGTAGGTCACGGCCTCGATCAGCGCCGGCTCGCGCTCCTCGCGGGCGCGGCGCAGGAGGCGGTCGCAGGCCTCGAAGCTCGCCTCGAGGTCGTCGCCGTCGATGCGCTCGCCGTGCATGCGGAACGCGTCGGCTCGCCGCCAGAGCTCGGGCTCGGCCGAGGCGCGTTCCACGCTCGTGCCCATGCCGTACTCGTTGTTGATCACGAGGAAGACGACCGGCAGCCGCCAGAGCGCGGCGAGGTTCAGCGCCTCGTGCCAGGCGCCCATGTTCACGGCCCCGTCGCCGAGCTCGCAGAGCACCGCCTGGGGGCGGCCCTGGCGAACGAGCGCGAGCGCGAGCCCGGTGGCGATTGGGAGCTGGCCGGCGACGATGCCCCAGCCGCCGTAGAAGCCGCGCTCCGCGTCGAGCAGGTGCATCGACCCGCCGCGTCCGCGCGCGCAGCCGGTGCTGCGGCCAAACAGCTCGGCCATGACCGCCTCCGGCGGCACGCCGCGCGCGAGCGCGAAACCGTGGCAGCGGTAGCCGGTGACAAGCAGATCGTCGTCCTCGAGCGCCTGCGCGGCGCCGACCGTGATCGCCTCCTGGCCGGAGGAGAGGTGGCAGTAGCCACCGATGCGCGCGAGCTTGTACTGGCGCTCGGACTCGGTCTCGAGCTCGCGGATCAGCGCCATCAGCCCGTAGCGCTCGGCGGTCATCCGCTGCGCGGGCGGCAGGGCGATCGCCATCAGGGCTCCTCGAAGTAGTCGGGGTGCTGGGCGCGGATCTGCGGCACCTCGCGCAGCACCATCCGCAGGTGGTGGCGAAGGCGCGCCTCGGCCTCGTCCGTGTCGTGCTCGGCCACCGCGGCGACGACGCCGCGATGCTCGGCGATCATCTCGCCGAGGTAGCTCGGCATCGGCAGGCTGAGCCGCCGGATGCGGTTCAGGTGGCCCTTCGCGCGCTGGCTGACGGACCAGACGGTGGCGTGTCCGCTGAGGTCGCAGAGCATGCGATGGAACTCATCGTCAAGGACGTAGAAGGCATCGAAGTCCGCCCGTTCGTCTGCACGCTCCTGCGCCCGCAGGTTCTCCTCGAGCGCCGCGACGTCGTCCTCGGAGGCGACCGTCGCCGCCTCACGGATGGCCGCGACCTCGAGCGCCTCGCGGATGAACTGGGCGTCGGATACCGCCTGGGGGCTGATGCGCGAGACGAACGTGCCAAGCTGGGGGACGATGGCCACGAGCCGCTCGTCGCGCAGGCGCACGAGCGCCTCGCGGATCGGTGTGCGGCTCACGCCGAGCCAGGCCGCGATCTCGTTCTCCGAGAGCTGGCGGCCCGGGGCGAGCTCCGCGCGGATGATCGCGTCGCGCAGACTCGCGTACACCTGTGTCCGTGCAGGAACCCCGCTGCGCCGCTCTGCAATCGAGATCACCTGCCCGCGCATACTTGTATACTAGCGTGCAGTGGCGCCTTGGCAACCGCCGCGCCGGCGGCCCGGCGCGCCAAGATCGCAGATCGCGGATCGCAGAAAGCAAAGGGCCCCGCCGCAGCGGAGCCCTTCTTGCTTCCCCTCCCAGGAGGCTCTAGCCGTGCAGCGCGTGGCGGCGGTGATGACGGCGCAGGTGACGCCGGACGACCCTGCGGTGGTGGCGGGCTCGCGCCCCTGCCGGAGCGCGCAGTACGTGTTCGCAGTCGCTCGCCACCTGGTCCTTCATGTCGGCGTAGACGCGGTCGTCGCCGGCGCCGCAGCTGATCTGGTCGGCGCTGCCGTCGCGGGCGAAGACGACGTCGTTGTCGTCGCCGCCCGAGAGCGTGTCCTCGCCCGGCCCGCCGTGGATGCGGTCGTTGCCCGCGCCGCCGCTCACGCTGTCCTTGCCCGGACCGCCGTAGAGCAGGTCGTTGCCGTCACCGCCGTCGATCGTGTCGTCGCCGGCGAGCCCGTAGATGACGTCGGCGCCGGCGCTGCCGGTGAGGTTGTCGTCGCCGCGGGTGCCGAGCGTGACGAGCACCGAGACGGGGCCGGTGGGCCCGGTCGCGGCGGTGGGCTGGTGCGACGAGCCGTTGCCCGCGAGCGATATGCCTGCGGTGGCGCCGGCCGCCAACGCCGCGCCCACGAGGGCGACCGCGAGACGGCGGATGAATGGGGTCTGATGCATTCCTGTCCTCCGTGATTCGAGTTGCGTCAGACCGGAGACCGGCTCGGGTGCGCCAAGGTTGGGCGCATGCGGACGTGGCGCGTTCGCGCTAGCTGCGAGCGCGCTGATGGGCGCGCCGGCGGGCGAGTTGCCGGCGCACGACCGGCCGCTTCGCGAGCGGGCGCCGCGCCAGGGGCCTGCGCGCGGCGGCGTGCCGCCGGACCACTCGCCGCACGTGTGCCCGGTGACGCGCGATCTTGCGCGCGGCAGGCCGCCGCGCGAGCGGCGCCGCCCCGGCTCGCCTGTGGAGCACGGCCCGGCGGTGGAGAACAGCCCGCCGGTGGAGCCGGCGACGAAGGCGCCGGCGTTCGCGCCGCAGGATCAGCCGCCGCCGCTCAGCTCGCGTGAGCGCGGGCGCCTTGGCGGCAGCGGCGGCGGCACTCTGCGCCCGTTGGGAGGGCGGCAGAGCGATCGGCTTCGTGGTGAAAGTGGACGTTGCGTGGGCCGCGGGCGTGGCGACGATCGGCACCGTGGCGGGTGGCCGGCCTCGAGCATGCCCGGCGCCGACGCCTCCGCTCACGGCGAGGCCGCCGCCCGCCAGCGCGCCGGCGATCAACGCCGTCGCACCGATCTTGCCGAGCGTGACCTTGGCGGCGAGCCCGGCGCCGCCCGCGCCGCCTGCGACGCCGCCCCCGCTCGCGGCGCCCGCCACCGCGATCCCCTTCGCCCCGGCCAGCGCGCCGCCGACGACCTTGCCGCGCAGCGCCTCCCCGGCGACCACCGGCAGCACGAGCGCAAGCGCCGCGCGCTGGGCGCGGACGCTGTGCTGGAACGCCTGACAGCTCGCGCAGCCGCGCAGGTGGCGGCGCAGGTGGCCGCGCCGCAGCTCGGGCCCGTGCGCGACGGCGAGCTCGCTCTGGATCTTCTCGCAGGCAGTCGAGCGCGCGGCGTGCTCGGCGATCAGGGTCTGTCGCGCCTGGTACACGAGCGCCTTCACCCGCTGGGCGCGCACGCCGAGCACCTCGGCGATGCGGTCGTGGGAGAGGTCGCCGAGCTCGGCCAGCACGAGCGCGGCGCGCTGCTCGTCCGGTAGCCGGGCGAGGTCCGCGAGCAGCTCGCGCAGGTCGGAGCGGGACTCCACGACCTCGGCGAGCCCGTGGGTCGAGGGCTGGTCCTCGAGCTCGCCGGTGGGGTGGGCTCGCCGCGCCGCAAGTGCGTTGAGGGAGCAGTTGCGGGCGATGGCGAACAGCCAGGCGCGCGCGTGCTCCGGTCGCTGTCCCGCCCGCAGCGCGCGCAGCGCGCGCATGAAGGTCTGCTGGAGCACGTCCTCGCCCTCCTCCTGGCTGCCCGCCATGTGGCGGCAGAACGAGAGCAGCGCGCGGTGATGGCGCTCGTATAGGAGCGTGAAGGCAGCATCGTTCCCGGCGCCGGCGAGGTCGGCCAGGCGCTCGTCGCGAAGCTGCTCGAGCTGTCCCGCGCGCGAAGGGTCATGGCGAACGTCAGGCAGTCGTGACTCGATCGCGGCCACATGGCTCCATCGGCATACCGACGCTGTGACACACGCGCGGGGCGCAAGGTTGGCCGCTTTGCACAAGTTGGCGCGTGAACGCTCACCACGCACTTCGCCGCCGCGGTCGCCAAGCTACTGAGATGCGAGTGCTCCGGGTGATCTCGAGCCACCTGCTCTCAGTCACGCGCTGGGGCGCCGGGCGCGTGAACGCGCGCGTGGTGCACGCGGTCGGCGGTCCCGCGCGGGCGCGCGTGATCCTGCTGTTTGGCGCGGTGCTCGCCCTCAACACCGCCGACGCCTCGACCGTCGGCGCCGTGGCGGCTCAACTCGAGCCGGACCTGCACATCGGCAACACCGAGGTGGGCCTGCTCAGCTCCGTGTCGCTGATCGTGGGCGCGGTCGCGGCGATCCCGGTCGGCGTGCTGGTGGACCGGATTCCGCGGGTGAGGATGCTCGCGATCAGCATCGTGCTCTGGAGCGTGGCCACCGCCTGGAGCGGACTGGCCGACTCCTATGGGCACCTGCTGCTCAGCAGGCTCGCTCTGGGCGCCGTGGCCGCCACGGCGGGACCGGCGATCGCCTCGCTCACGGGCGACTACTTCCCCGTGCGCGAGCGCGTGGTGGTGTACGGCTACATCCTCGGCGGCGAGATCGCGGGCACGGCGGTGGGCTTCATCGTGAGCGGCACGATCGCGGGCATCCTGAGCTGGCGCTGGGCGTTCATCGCGCTGGCATTTCCCGGCCTCTGGCTGGCGCGTGAGCTGTGGAAGACGCTGCCCGAGCCGGAGCGCGGCGGCACGAGCCGGCTCGAGCGCGGCGCGATCGATCTGAGCCAGCCGTCGCGCGACCGCTACCCGGACGAGGAGGGCGACGAGCTGGTGCGCGACGACGAGCTGGCGCTCCAGGCCGTGCAGAAGCAAGGCGTGCAGCCGGACCCGGCGCTGGTGCTGGAGGAGGACGCCGCGCGCATGCCGCTGCGCGAGGCGGTGCGCTACGTGCTGCGGGTGAAGACCAACGTGGTGCTGATCGTGTCCTCGGCGCTGGGCTACTTCTTCCTCGCAGGCCTGTCGACCTTCGCGGTGGTGTTCGTCCGCGGCCATTACCACGCGAGCCAGACCACGGCCACTGGCGTCCTCGGCCTGATCGTGATCGGCGCGCTGATAGGCACGCTCGCCAGCGGGCCGACCACCGACTGGCTGCTCAGGCACGGCGTGCTCAACGCGCGCATCTGGGTGCCGGCGGTGGGCTACATGGTCGCCACGGTGCTGTTGGGGATCGGGATCCTCAACACCTCGCTCACGCCCGCGATCTGGTTCTACATGGGCGGGGCGGCCGCCCTGTCCGCGGCCAACCCGCCGCTCGACGCGGCGCGGCTCGACATCATGCCCGCGGGGTTGTGGGGCCGGGCCGAGAGCGTGAGGACGCTCCTGCGCACCACCGGGCAGGCGGTGGCGCCGCTGCTGTTCGGTGCGATCGCGGACCTCGTGGCCGGCATCGCGCCCGAGAAGGCGCCGATCGGCACGAAGCCGGGCGGCATCGAGCCGGGCGTGGCGCGCGGCCTGGAGGTGAGCTTCCTGCTGATGCTGGTGGCCCTGGCGGCGGCCGGCTGGATCCTGCTGCGGGCCCGCGAGTATTACCCGCGCGACGTGGCCACCGCGGCGGCGTCCGCGGCGGCGACGAGCGCGGCCGCATCACGTAGCTAGCGCCCTAACGGCGCATGTGCAGGCGCACGACGCTGCCCTGCTCGTAGCTGCGCATCTGCATCAGGTCGACGAGCTGGTTGACGAGCCAGAGGCCGCGGCCCATGTCCTGGTCCGGCGCGGGCTGGCGCACGCCGGCCAGCGGCTCGGTCATGCGGCCTTCGTCCCAGACCTCGGCCACCAGCACGTCGCTCTCCTCCCAGATGTGCACCACGCCGCTGCCGCCGCCGAAGCGAATCGAGTTGTTTGCGAGCTCGCTGACGGCCAGCACGAGGTCGCTGCCGCGCTCCGGGCTGAGCCCGGCCTCGTAGGCCCGCAGCCCGACGAAGCGGCGCAGGTCCTCGAGCGTCTCGCGCTGAAAGCGCATGTGGTGGGCGTGGGGAGGGGGTGTGGAGAGGTGGCGGCCGAATGGCGCCAGCGCCTCCTCGGTGCCCGTGTAGGAGCGGCTCTCGTGCGGGGTGCCGCCCTCGATCACCGTCGGATGCGAATGCATGGCCTCGGCGAGGATCGACTGGTCGAGCGTCTCTGTGTCGTAGAGGCAGAAGAGCGACAGCCAGGGGTCGTCGGCGAAGGCGATGTTGAGCAGCGACTCGTGGCGCTGGCATTCGACGATCTCGTCCGGGCCGCGCCCCGCCCAGATCGGCTCCGCGACGCCGCGCACCCGCCGCCCGGCCCCGCCACGCTCCTTGACGAATGCACGCCAGGCCGGGATCAGGCGCGCCGGGTTGGCGCCCACCTCCTGCACGTCCGCGTAGAGCACCGGCGCGGCCTGGCCGAGCTCGCGCCGGAGCAGCTCGATCTTGCGCGGCAGCGCCATGACGAGCACCGGCTCGCCCGCGTCGATCCCGGCGGTGACGTACCGCGCCGTGCCCTCGAGGAACTGACCCTCGCCTTCAAAGAGGAAGGCCTCGTGTCGAAAGGCGTCGTCGGGCATCGGCGGAGAATGAATTTGGGTTCGGACGCCAAGTATCGCGCGCAATACCCTCGCCTCAGTGGTGGAACTTCTCTACTGGGAGGACTGCCCCTCCTACGAGCGCGCGTTCGGCGAACTGCGCGATGCGCTCGACGAGCTCGGGCGCGGCGATCTGGTCATTACGCGCCTGCGCGTCGACACGGAGGAACAGGCTGCGGCGGAGGGCTTCACCGGCTCGCCGACGATCCGCGTGCACGGACGCGACGCCTTCCCGGCCGACCCAGACGGCGCCCGTCTGAGCTGCCGCGTCTACCGGCTTGCCGACGGCCGCTACTCGCCCACGCCCGACCCGGACGAGCTGCGCGAGGCGCTGCGGCGCCTGCTTGGATGATCAGCTCCGCCACTTGATCGAGCAGCCGACGGCGTCCGTGTCGGCCAGCGCCACGGGCCGGCCCGCAAGCACGTCGTCGAGCGCGGCCCGCAGCCAGCGCGCCCGCATCGATTCGTCGCTGTAGTCCGGATCGGGCGCGCCCTGGTAGGCCACGCGGCCCTCCGCGTCGAGGACGAACACGTGCGGCGTGGCCTTGGCGCCCCAGGCGCGCGCCACCTCCTGAGACTCGTCGTGCAGGTAGGGGCCGGCGAACTCCCCGGCGGCGACGCGCTCCTTCATCGCCTCGAGCGAGTCGCGCGGGTAGCGGTCGGCGTCGTTCGGGTTGATCTGCAGCGTGCGCACGCCCTGCCCCTCGTAGTCGCGCGCGACGTCGTTGATGCGCTCGTGCCAGGCGAGCGCGTAGGGGCAGTGGTTGCAGGTGAAGACCACGACGGTCGCGAGCGCGTCGCCGAGCGGCGTTGGGTTGCCGTCGGTGTCCGGAAGGGTGAAGGCGGGCGCGGCCTGGCCGAGCGTGAGGGTCATGCCTTCAGGATTGCAGCCGGCGCTCGCTGGTAGCTTGGCGCGATGGACTCCTGGACCGCGATCGGCGTGCCGATCGACAGCGTCGGCCGCTCCGGCGGCACCGAGAAGGCGCCGCGGGCGCTGCGCGAGGCGGGCCTGCTGGAGCGCCTGGGCGCCGCCGACGCCGGCGACCTCGACGTGCGCATCCGCGACGAGCGCCGCGATCCCGCCAGCGGCGTGGTGGGCATCGGCGGCGTGCTCGCCACCACCACGGCGGTACGGACCGCGGTGCGTGAGCTGTTCGACGCTGGCCGGCGGCCGCTGGTCCTCGGCGGCTGCTGCACCCTGCTCCCCGGAGCGCTTGCCGGCATGCGCGACGCCGGCGGGCCGGTGACGCTCGCCTACGTCGACGGTCACGTGGACGTCTACGACGGCGCCACCTCGCCCACCGGGGAGGCGGCCGACATGCCCGTGGGGGTGGCGCTCGGGCGGGCGCCGGCCTCGTGGGTCGACGCCTCCGGCGGCGCCTCGATAGAGCCCGCCGGCGTGGAGGTGCTCGGCGCCCGCGACCAGGAGGAGGCGGCGGACATCGCGCCGCTCCTCGCCGGCGAGCTCGCGGAGCTGGCGGTGCTCTCGCCGGCCGATCTCCGCACGCAGGGTCTCGCCGCGGCGGCCGCGGCGGCGGCGGGCCGCCTGGGCGCGCGCTTCTGGCTCCATCTCGACGTCGACGTGCTCGACATGGAGGCGATGCCCGCCACCGACTACCTGATGCCCGACGGCCTCGACTGGGACGAGCTGGCCGAGCTGCTGGGGCCGCTCGGCGCCTCGCCCGGTCTCGCCGGGGTGAGCCTCGGCTGCCTGAACCCCGAGAAGGATCCCGACGGCGTCTACACGCGCATGACGGTGGAGCTGTTGAGCGGCGCCTTCGCGGGGTAAGAAAGCCGCGTGGCCGTACGCAAACCCCACATGGCCGTCACCGCCGCGCCCGTGGATGTCGACTCCGCCCAGTGGGTGGAGGCGCTGCGCACCCCGGGGCCGGAGCGCGACGCGGCGATCGCACGGCTCCACGAGCTGCTGCTGCGCGCCGCGCGGTTCGAGGCCCGGCGCCGGCGTGCAGCGCTCTCGCGGCTGAGCGCCCAGGAGCTGGACGACCTCGCCCACCAGGCGCCGGCGACGCGCTCATGGCACTGCTCGGAAGCTCGACAGCTTCCGCGGCGAGAGCCGCTTCACCACCTGGGCCTACAAGTCGCCCTGTTCGAGACGGGCGTCAAGCTGCGCCGCGCCCTGGCATGGGCGCGAGCTGCCGCTCGAGGCGGAGGGCCGGGCGCCGCTGCCGGACCTGCGTGCCTCTCCGGAGGCCGACGTCGAGTCGGCCGAGCTGCTCGGCGCGATCGGCGCCGCCATCGCGTCCGAGCTCACGCCCCAGCAGCGCGAGGTGCTGGTGGCGGTGGCCGTCGAGGGCGTGCCCATCGACGTGCTGGCCGAGCGCCGCGAAACGACCCGCGGCGCGCTCTACAAGACCCTGCACGATGCCCGGCGCAAACTGCGTGGCCGGCTCGCAGAGCAGGGGCTGTCCATCGGAGGCGAACCATGAGCGACGACCTGATCCGCCGCCTGCTGGGACCCGCCGAGCCCGAGATCAGCTGCGAGGCGTGCTTCGAGCAGCTCGACGCCTATGTGGAGCTCGAGCTGGCGGGCGGGGACGCGGACGCCGGGATGCCCGGGATGCGCGCCCACCTGCAGGGCTGCCCGGCGTGCGACGAGGACCACAGCAGCCTGCTGGCCCTCGTCGCCGCCGAGCGCGGCGGGACGTAAGAACCGCGCGCGCCGGCGCGCCAATGGCTCTCAAGTGCAACTCGAAGGAGAGCCATGGCTACCACTGAAACCCAGGCAAGGCCCGTCCAGCACACGAACGGGAGGGCGAAGCTGCTCGCGTCGAGCGACGTCGAGACAGCCGCCTTCCAGGCCTTCTGGCTGCTGCGCATCGGCTTCACCGTCGCGCCGATCCTGTTTGGCGTCGACAAGTTCTTCAACTGGAGCGTGCACTGGCCCGACTACCTGGCCGGCTGGTTGTTCGGCCAGCGCTCTACGTTGGCGGCGGCTCGAGCGGCGCCGGCGCGGGTGCCTGGATGAGGTTGCGCACCTCGCGCACCGCCACCGGCAGCGTCGTCAGGTCGTAGACGCGGCCGACGTGGACGTCGGCGAGCGTCTGCAGAGCGCGCTCTGACGCCTGGTTGGCCTCGATCCAGGAGTCCACCTGGGCGTCGACGTCGGCGATGCTGCTCGGTGGGTGGTCGGCGATGACCTCGGCGGTGAGCGTGCGGTGCAGGCTGTAGAGGTCGTCGCGCAGCGCTGCGCGCGCGAGCGCCTTCCAGCGGTCGTCGCGCGGCAGCGCGACGATCTGGTCCTGCAGCCAGTGCAGCTGGAGCCGCGAGCCGAGCAGGAAGTGCACCCGGGCCACCGTCTTCACGTCGAGGCCGGTCTCGGCCGCGACCTCGACGATGTCGAAGGTCGAGAACATCGTGCTGAGGCCCGACACGCGCATCGCCAGGTCGAGCGGCACGCCGGCGTCGCTCAGCTCGTGCGCGTGGCGCCCCAGCGGCTCCACGTCCGACGGCGCGAGCAGCTCCGGGATCGCGTCGTAGAGGATCGTCGCGCCGGGCTTGAAGTAGTCGACGGTGGCCGCGATGTCGAGCGGCCGGCGGCGGTTCCGGAGCAGCCAGCGCGCGCCGCGCTCCACCAGGCGGCGTCCCTCGAGCAGCGTGTGCACCTGCGTGTCGGCGTCGACCACGTTGTCGAGCGCCTCGAGCCGCCCCCACTGCGCGCGCATCTCGAACACCTCGCGGGCGACCGTGTACGCCCGCGCGATGTCGGAGGCGGGCGCGCCGGTCTCCTCGTGCAGGCGGAAGACGAACGTGGTGCCGGCGCCGTGGAGCGTGTTGTTCACCACCTGCGTGGCCGTGATCTCGCGCCGCAGCCGGTGCGAGCGCATGCGGTCGGCGTAGCGCTCGGGAAGAGGCGAGGGGAAGTAGGCCTCGAGCTCGGCGGACAGGTACGGGTCCTCCGGCACGTCCGAGTCGAGCAGCTCGGCGTAGAGGTAGATCTTGGTGTACGCGAGCAGGGTGGCGAGCTCGGGTCGCGTCAACCCGCGGTGCTCGCGCTTGCGCTCGGCGATCTGGTCGTCGCTCGGCAGCGCCTCGAGCCGCCGGTCGAGCTTGCCGGACTGCTCGAGGGCGCGGATCAGCCGGCCGTGCACGTCGAGCATCCCGGACGCCTGGGCCTCTGACATCGAGAGCGTCTCGGTCTGCTCGTAGTTGTCCTTCAGCACGAGCCCCGCCACGTCCTCCGTCATCTCGGCCAGCAGCAGGTCGCGCTGCTTGCCGGTGAGGTCGCCGTCGGCCACGATCGCGTCGAGCAGCACCTTGATGTTGACCTCGTGGTCTGAGCAGTCGACCCCCGCCGAGTTGTCGATCGCGTCGGTGTTGATCTTGCCGCCGGTGCCCGCGTATTCGATCCGCGCGTGCTGGGTCAGGCCGAGGTTCCCGCCCTCGCCGACCACCCGGCAGCGCAGCTCACCGGCATCCACGCGGACGTTGTCGTTGGTCTTGTCGCCCGCCTCGGCATGACTCTCGTCGCCCGCCTTCACGTAGGTGCCGATGCCCCCGTTCCAGAGCAGGTCCACCGGCGCTCGCAGGAGAGCCTTGATCAGCTCGTTCGGAGTCAGCGTCTCGCGCTCGACGGCGAGTGCGTCGCGCGCCTGCGGCGAGAGGTGGATCGACTTGGCGGTGCGCGCGTATATCCCGCCGCCACTGGACAGGAGCTTCGTGTCGTAGTCGGACCAGGAGGATCGCGGCAGGTCGAACAGCCGCCGGCGCTCGGCGAAGCTCGTCTCCGGGTCCGGGTCGGGGTCGATGAAGATGTCGCGGTGGTTGAAGGCGCCCACCAGCCGGATGTGCGGCGACAGCAGCATGCCGTTGCCGAACACGTCGCCCGACATGTCGCCGACGCCGACGACCGTGAAGTCCTCCGCCTGGACGTCCTGCCCCAGCTCGCGGAAGTGGCGCTTCACGGACTCCCAGGCGCCGCGGGCGGTGATGGCCATCTTCTTGTGGTCGTAGCCGGCGGAGCCGCCCGAGGCGAAGGCGTCCCCGAGCCAGAAGCCGTACTCCTTGGCGATGCCGTTGGCGATGTCGGAGAAGGTGGCGGTGCCCTTGTCGGCCGCCACCACCAGGTAGGGGTCGTCGGCGTCGTAGCGGACGACACTCCGCGGCGGCACGATCTCGCCGGCTGAGATGTTGTCCGTGAGGTCGAGCAGCGCGCAGATCAGGGTGCGGTAGCAGGCGATGACCTCGTCGTTCAGCGCCTCGCGGTCCCCGGCCGGCGGCGGTCGCTTGACCACGAAGCCGCCCTTCGCGCCCACCGGCACGATCACGGCGTTCTTGACCATCTGGGCCTTCATCAGGCCGAGCACCTCGGTGCGGAAGTCCTCGCGCCGGTCCGACCAGCGGATGCCGCCGCGCGCCACGCGGCCGCCACGCAGGTGGACGCCCTCCATGCGCGGCGAGTAGACGAAGATCTCGAACTGCGGGTGCGGCAGCGGCAGCTGCGGCAGCTTGCTGGGGTCGAGCTTGAAGGAGAGATAGAGCTTGGGCTCGCCGTCATCCGCCGGCTGGTAGTAGTTGGTCCGCAGCATCGCCTCGATCACCGCGAGGAAGTTGCGCAGGATGCGGTCCTGGTCGAGGCTGTCCACGCTGTCGATGGCCTCGACGATGTCGCGCAGCAGCTGGTGGGCCGCCTCCGGGTCGTGACGCCCCGGGTTGAAGCGCGCCTCGAACAGGCGCACGAGCAGGCGGGCGATGTCCGAGTGGGCCATCAGCGCCTGCTCCACGTAGCTGTCGCTGAAGGTGTGGCCGGCCTGGCGCAGGTACCTGGCCACCGCGCGAAGCACCGTGATCTCACGCCAGCTCAGGTGGCCGCGCAGGACCAGGCGGTTGTAGCCGTCGTTCTCGACGTCCCCGTGCCAGATGCGGATGAAGCCCTCCTGGAAGGCCTCGCGCAGCTCTTCGGTGGGCTGGTCCTTGGCGCCCGAGTAGTTGAGCCCGAAGTCGTAGATCCAGTAGAGGCGGCCGTCGTGGAGCGTGATCTCGTAGGGCCGCTCGTCGGCCACCTCCACGCCCATGTTCTCGAACATCGGGACCATGTCGGAGAGCGCCAGCGCGCCGCCCGAGCGGTACAGCTTGGCCCGCACGACAGCGGGCGTCTCGAGCGGGCGGTAGAGGCTCATCGAGAGACCGTCCGGCACCGTCAGGCTCTCCAGGTGGGCTATGTCGGCCAGGGCCGAGCGCGCGACCCAGTCGGCGCGGTAGCCGGGCGGGAAGGCGTCCGCGTAGCGGTAGAAGAGCTCCTTGCCGTGCTCCTCGCCGTGCTCCTCGGTCAGCGCCGCCTCGAGGTCGTCCTGCCAGGAGCGGGTCGCCGCGACGAGCATCAGCTCGATCTCGCGCGGGTCGTGGTCGCGCACCAGCGCCGGCTCCGTGTAGACCATGTAGTGCAGGCGCACGAGCACGGACTCCGACACGCGCGTCGTGTAGTCGATGGCGTGCGCCCCGAACGCGTCGCGCAGGATGCGCTCGATGCGGCGGCGGTTCTCCGTGTTGAAGCGGTCGCGCGGCACGAACACGAGGCAGGACAGGAAGCGCCCGAACGGGTCGCGCCGGATGAACAGCCGCAGCCGCTGCCGCTCGCCGAGGTGCAGGATGCCCATGACGATGTCGAACAGCTCGCCGACCGGCGTCTGGAACAGCTCGTCGCGCGGGTGCGTCTCGAGGATCGAGACGAGCGCCTTCTCGTTGTGGCTGCCCGGCGGGAAGTCCGCGCGCGCGAGGATCGCCTCGACCTTCCGGCGCAGGATCGGGATCTCGTCCGGCTGCGCGTGGTAGGCGGTGTGGGTGTAGAGGCCGAGGAAGCGCCGCTCGCCGATCACGCGGCCCGACTCGTCGAAGCGCTTCACGCCCACGTAGTCGAGGTAGGCGGCGCGGTGGATCGTCGAGCGCGAGTTCGCCTTCGTCAGGTTGAGCAGGTACGGCTCCAGCGCCAGCGCGCGCACGCCCGCCGGCAGCCGGTCGAAGCGGCGCGAGCTGTGCTTGCCGCCCTCCTGGCGGAGGATGCCGAGGCCGGAGCCCTCCACGTCGATCAGGCGCAGCTCGCCCTCTTCGGTGACGAGCTCGTAGTCGCGGTAGCCGAGGAAGGTGAAGTGGCCGTCCTCGAGCCAGGTGAGGAACGCCTTGACCTCATCCACATCGGCCTGGCTCATCGGAGTGGGCTCGTCGTCGAGCGATGCCGCGATCTCGAGCGCCTGCCGGCGCATCGCCGGCCAGTCCTCCACGGCGGCGCGCACCTCGGCGATCACGCGCAGCAGCTGGCCCTTGAGCGCCTCGAGGCGCACGCTGTCGGTCTGGCGGTCGACCTCCACGTGGATGATCGACTCGGACACGCTGTCCTCGGCCAGCTCGGAGTGGGGCGGGAGCACCTCGAGCAGGCGGCCGTTCGAGTCGCGCCGCACCTGCATCACCGGGTGCACGAACAGGTGGATGCCGTAGCCGTGGCGGTTCAGCTCCATGCTCACCGAGTCGATCAGGAAGGGCATGTCGTCGGCGACGATCTCGATCGCGGTGTGCGTCGACTGCCAGCCGTTCGTCTCGAAGCTGCGGGTTGTAGATGCGGATCTTGGTCGTGCCGGGCTCGCGCTCGCAGGCGAACTGGTAGTGGGACAGCGCGGCGCCGTAGGCGTCGAGCGAGCTCTGCTCCGCCATGTCCTCCGGGGCGACCCAGCGGTAGTACTGGCGGGCGAACGCCTCTGCGCCGGCGGCCTCCTCGCCCTGCAGCCGCTCGCGTAGGCGGGAGCAGACGCTCTCGATGAGCGCCTCGTCAATCCCCTCGACCGTAGGTCTTGTAACCATGCCGATGACTACTGCGCTGGCGCGAGCTCCAAGTACGAGTCTACGCCCAGCACTGGTCTCTGTTGCCCGAGTCCGGTCATAATCCGTCGGCCTTGGTATTCGCGCACGTGGCCGGCATTCCCGTCGAGGAAACGGCGCTCTCACTGGCACCCGTGGGAGTGCTCGCCCTGGCCGTCGGCGCGCGCTCGTACTGGCAGAGGGTCGTCAGGCGCGTGCGCGGTCCGCGCGACTAGCCGTGTGCCGGGCGGCCCGCGGCTTGAACGACGTCGATAACGGCGCCCCAACCGGAGCTCGAGCGCACAAGCGTCAGGTCCTACAGGGCATATAGACCGGTAGGACCTGACGGTAGAGTGACCCCAACCCTTCGGCCGCCCCTCGTTGATGTAGTTCAAGCCGAGCGACGCGCGGCCCCGGGCTACCCCTGCTTCAGCACCGAGTACCAGACGCGCTCGGCCACCTCGACCAGCTGGTCGCTGGCCCGCGCCAGCCGGCGGTAGAGCTCGCGCCGGGCCGCGATCAGGCGCAGGTCGTCGAGGTCGATCAGCGCTGACATCGCGCGCCTATACACGTGCTCGGCCTCGCGCTGGCTCTTCACGGCGGCGTCCGCAGCCTCCGTCGCACCGCGGTCTTCCGCTCGGCCAGCGCCGCGAAGGCGTCGGCGAGGTGCGCCGTTCCCGCCGCCAGCTGAGCGGCCATCTCCGCGATCGCCGGGTCCGGCTCAGAATGCATCACCTCCGCCTCGCGCACGGTGTTCTTGGCGCCGTTCATCACGGCGTCGAGGCTGCGTGAGAGCTCGAACAGGTCCTCGGGGTCGAGCGGGGTGGTGAGGGCGACGGTCAGCGCCTGGCGCAGCTCGCGCTTGCAGGCGTCCGCGCGGTGCTCGTGCCTGCGCACGAGCTCGGCCGCGACCCCGTCGCCGTTCGCCCATGCCACCAGCGCGTCGATGCCCTCGATCGTGATCTCGGTCTGCTGGCGCAGCATGCCGAGCACGTCGGGGTTGTCGGGCAGGAACCATCGCTTGGGCTTCATGAGAGAGCGCTCCAGATGAGCACGGTAATCGCACCGAGCACGGCCGTGGCGGGCAGCGTGAGGATCCAGGCGATGCCCATCGAGCGCACCACCGCCCAGCGCACATGGCGCCAGCGGCGCCGGCCGCCGCCGACGCCCGCCACCGACGACGCGACCACGTGCGTGGTCGAGACCGGCGCGCCCACCAAGGAGGCGGTGAAGATCACCGCGGTGGAGGCGCTCTGGCTGGCGAAGCCGTCAAGCGGCGTGAGTGGGAAGATCCGGCGCCCGATCGTGCGCACGATGCGCCAGCCGCCGAGCGCGGTGCCGAGCGTCAGCGTCGCGCCGCAGGCGAGCTTCGCCCAGAGCGGCACGCCGAACGTGTCCAGGTGGCCGGTGGCCAGCAGGAGCGCCCCGATAGCGCCCATCGCCTTCTGCGCGTCGTTGGCGCCGTGGCTGAACGACAGCGCGGCGGACATCACCCACTCCGACCGGCGGATCGGGCCGGCCAGCTGCCGCGTGCCGCGCCGCAGCGCCCGTGCGTCGAGCCGCGCGAACGCGAAGCCGAAGCCGAGCCCGATGACGGGCGACACGGCAAGCACGATCAGGACGCCGATCACGCCCGTGGGGTGGAGGCCGTCCAGGCCGCCCAGGTTCACGGCGCCGCTGCCCTCCTCGGCCAGCGCCGCGCCCACCAGGCCGCCGACCAGCGCGTGCCCGGAGCTCGACGGGAGGCCGCGGTACCAGGTGAGCAGGTTCCAGATCACCGCGCCCAGCACGCCGGAGCCGATCACCGCCACCGCCTTCGAGTCCGGCACGCTCACGATGCCCGCGATCGTCCCGGCCACCGCGGTGCCCAGCAGCAGCGCGCCGAGCACGTTGAAGATCGACGCGAGCACGATCGCCTGGCCCGGACGGGCGCCACGCGTGGCCACCAGCGTGGCGATGGCGTTGGCGGCGTCATGGAAGCCGTTCGTCAGCGAGAAGGCAAGCGAGGCGGCGATGGCGAGTCCGAGGCCCACGAAGGCGCATAATCGTGGAAGGAATCGCGCCCGGCCCGCGTCTTCCGCAGCATGAGACGAACTGCAGCCGCTTTCATCACCGTGCTCCTGATCGCCGGCGTCGCCGCTGTGGCAGCGCAGGCGGCCTCGAAGAAGCTGACGCTGAAGTCCGAGAGCATCTCCAGCCTGAACGCCAGCGTGCTCGCCGCGCCCAGCGGCCGGACGCTCTACCGGCTCAAGCCTGAGACGAGCCGGCACGTGCTCTGCAAGACGCAGTGCCTCCAGTTCTGGAAGCCGCTCACCGTGAGCTCGAAGAAGACCACCGTGAAGCTGCCCACCGGGATCAAGGGCAAGATCGGCTACCTCGCGCGCGGGAGGAAGTTCCAGGTCACGCTCAAGGGCCTGCCGCTCTACACGTTCGTGGGCGACACCGCCACCGGCACGGCGGCCGGGCAGAACATCAAGAGCTTCGGCGGCACGTGGATGACGCTGCCGGTGAAGAGCTCGAGCTCTGTCACCCCGCCTTCGATGCCGGCGCCGGCCCCGCCGACCTATCCGCCCTATTGATCAGTACTCGATGACGGTGCGGATGCCGTCCTGAGCGTGCATCAGGTCGAAGCCGCGGTTCACGTCGTCGAGGGCGATCCTGTGGGAGACGAACGGGTCGACGTCGATCTCGCCGGCCAGCCAGCGGTCCACGAGCTGCGGCACCTGGTCGCGCCCCTTCACGCCACCGAACGATGAGCCGCAGATCCGCCTGCCGGTGATCAGGAAGCGCGGGATGACGTCGAGCGTCTCGCCCTTGCCCGCGACCCCGATCACCGTGCAGAGGCCCCAGCCCATGCGCGCGGACTCCACGGCCTGGCGCATCACGTTCACGAGGCCGGTGGCCTCGAAGGTGTAGTCGGCGCCGAAGCCGCCGGTCTCCTCGAGGATGCGCTCGACGGTATGTTCGTCGGCCTTCCAGAGGTCGGTGGCGCCCTGGCCGCGCGCGAGCTCGAGGCGGTCGTCGGACAGGTCGACGACGATGATCCGCCCGGCGCCCTGCACGCGGCAGCCGGCCACCGCGCCGAGGCCGACCATGCCCGCGCCGAACACCAGGCAGGTCGAGCCCGGCTCGACCTTGGCCGTGTACATCGCGGCGCCGAGGCCGGTGGAGAGGCCGCAGGCGAACAGGCAGGCGCTGTCGAGCGGGGCGTCTGGGGAGACCTTGGCCAGCGCGATCTCCGGCATCACCGTGGCCTCGGCGAACGTGCTCGTGCCCATGAAGTGGCGCACCGGCTCGCTGCCCCGCGAGAGGCGGGTGGTGCCGTCCGGCAGGTAGCCGCGGTTCTGCTGCTCGCGGATGGCCAGGCAGAGGTTGGTCTTGGGGCTGCGGCAGTGGACGCACTCGCGGCACTGCGGGGAGAAGAGCGTGACCACGTGATCGCCCAGCGCGAGGTCCTTCACTCCGTCGCCCACCGCCTCGACGATGCCCGCGCCCTCGTGCCCGAGCACGGTGGGCGCGTAGCCGGACGGGTCGGCGCCCGAGGCCGTGTACATGTCCGTGTGGCAGATCCCGCAGGCCGTGAGGCGCACCAGCACCTCGCCCTCCCGGGGCGGCGCCAGGTCGACCTCCTGAACCGCCAGGGGAGCACCGAACTCCTCCAGCACGGCAGCGCGAATCCGCATCTACGTCTCCTCTCTCGGGGCCGGAAGGCTAACCCGCGGCGCACTCCCCGGCATCCGCGGACGACGCGCCGGGCAGCCGGCCGAGCAGCTCGGCGAGCCGCTCGAGCTCCGTCGTGCTGAAGCGCTCCTCGAACAGGGCGCAGATCGCGGCGATGTGCGAGGAGGAGGCCTGCTTGAGCCGCTCGAGCCCCTTCTCGGTGACCACCGCATAGGTCACGCGGGCGTCGCTCTCGCAGACGCCCTTGCAGACGAGGCCCTGCGTCTCGAGGCCGTCGAGCAGGCGCGTGACGCCGGAGGGCGTGAGCTGGAGCCCGTCGGCGAGGTCGACCCGGCGGAGCTGCCCGCCCTCGGCGCGGGAGAGCAGCAGCAGCGCCTCGTAATCGTTCACGGTCAGGCCGTGGTCGCTGTGCAGCTCCGCGCTCAGCGAGCGGCGCATGGCCGCGTGGCCGCGCAGCAGGCGCACCCAGACGTCGAGTGCGACAGAATCTTGAGTTCGCAATAGTTGACGACTCACGTTTCTCCGCCTAAGATGCTTGACAAGTCAACCATCTCGAAGGCCAAGGGGGCTTTTCATGACTACATCCGTTGCTCGAGGCGTCCTTCCCGTTGGGACCTGGACCCTCGATCCCGTTCATACGCATGTCGGCTTCTCCGTGGACTACATCGCGGGCACGTTCCGGGGCAGCTTCGCTCCTGTGAACGCCAACCTCTCCGTCGCCGAGGACGGCGGTGCGAGCCTAACCGGATCCGCTCCTGTGAAGGGCGTGAAGGTGCAGGACGAGGGCCTCGGCGCACACCTCCAGTCGCCGGAGTTCTTCGACGCGCAGCGCACGCCGGAGATCACGTTCAACTCCACCGAGGTGAGCGTATCCGGCGACCAGGTCACCGTTACAGGCGACCTCGCGATCCGCGGCGTGACCCTGCCGGTCGTGGCCTCCGGCACCGCCGGCGAGCCGGCCGAGTACGGCGGAAGCGAGCGCTTCGTGCTGAAGCTCGACGCGCAGGTGGACCGCACCCGCTTCGGCCTCAACTGGAACGCGCCGCTGGCAGGCGGTAAGCCCGCACTCGCCAACGCCGTGACCCTGTCGGCCGAGCTGTACTTCGTCAGGAGCTAACCGATGAAGGTCCTCGCGATTCCGGGCAGCCTGCGGCGCGACTCGCACAACCGCACGCTCCTGCAGGCGGCCGGCGAGCTGTTCCCGCCGGACGTGGAATTCGAGATCTGGGACGGCCTCAAGCAGGTGCCCCCCTACGACGAGGACGACGACGGCGAGCGGCCGCCGGCGGGCGTCGCGCAACTGCGCGCGGCGCTCGCCGAGGCCGACGCCGTGCTGTTCTCGACGCCCGAGTACAACCACTCGATCCCGGGCCAGCTCAAGAACGCCCTCGACTGGGCGTCCCGGCCGGCGGGCTCGGGCGTCTTGCTGAACAAGACGGTGGCGGTCGTGGGGGCGAGCACGGGGGCGTTCGGGGCGGTCTGGGCCCAGGCCGAGCTGCGCAAGGTCCTGTCGGGCTCGGGTGCGCGAGTAGTGGACGGGGAGCTCGCGCTCGGGCGCGCGCACGAGCGCTTCGGCCCGGATGGCCGCCTGCTGGACCAGAACCAGGAGGGGGAGCTGCGTGAGATCCTCGACGCGGTGGTGGCCGAGCTCCAGCCGCGGGAGGCCGTGGCCGCGTAGCAGTTGCGCCTTCTCCAAGCGAGGGCTAGTGTGCTGGCCCGGTCGCAACGAGGAGGAGAGAGATGAGGGCAGTCGTCGGATGTGCGAGCATCGTCGCCGCCGCCGTTCTGGGTTTGGCCGCGCCGGTGGCACTCGGAGCCAATGACCATCTGGTGACCGTCGGGAGTCCGCAGGGCAAATCCACGTTCTCCGAGAACAAGCAGAACGAACCCGGCCTGGCGATCAACGCCGCCAACCCGAGCCAGGTCGCGGCGGGCTCCAACGACAACATCGACGAGACCTTCTGTGACGCGAACGACTGCTCGTTCGTGCAAGGCATCGGCGTGTCCGGCATCTACTTCTCGTTCGACGGCAACGTCTCGAGCTGGACGCAGCCGACCTATCGCGGCCTCACCGGCCGTGGCCTGATCGGCCAGAACACCACGATGGGCCCGATCGGCACGCTGCCGAACTACATCGCGGCGGGCCTGCAGTCCGACGGCGACCCCACGCTCGCCTTTGGCCCGCGTCCCGACCGTCATGGCAACTTCTCGTGGAACAACGGCTCCCGCCTCTACTACGGGAACCTCACCGCCAACGCCTCGGCCGATTCGAAGCAGGCGGTCTTCACCGGCGAGGAGGCCATCGCGGTCTCCCACACCGACAACCTCCAGGGCGCCGCGAACGGCCAGAACGGGGCCTGGAGCACGCCGGTGCTCGCCAGCGCCGCGCTGCAGAAGAGCGCGCAGGTGTTCAGCGACAAGGACACGATCTGGGCGGACAACGCCGCCTCGAGCCCGTTCTTCGGCAACGTCTACGTCTGCTGGACCGACTTCGAGAACGACGCCGGCACCATCCAGCCGATCGTTGTGGGACGCTCGCGTGACGGCGGCAACACGTTCGACAAGCCGGTCGCCGTCAGCGCCGCGCCGATCGCGCCGAACAGCGTCGGCCGCCAGGGCTGCGTCGTGCGCACCGACAGCCGCGGCAACGTCTTCGTCTTCTGGGAGGACTCGAACAAGCAGGGCAGCTTCCAGGCGATGGCGCGCTCGTTCAACGGCGGCAAGACCTTCGACAAGGCGCGTCAGGTGTCGTCGGTCACCGACGTCGGCCTGCCGGACCCGGCCTCGGGCGACGCGGTCTTCGACGGCTTCGCCGGCGCGCGCACGGACAGCTTCCCGAGCGTCTCGATCGCCAACGGGGCGCCGAGCGGCAAGAACGCCCCGGACACGATCGCCATCTCGTGGTCGGACGGCCCGACCACCTCCGGCGGCTCGACCGAGCGGGCGCTCGTGCGCTACTCGAGCAACGGCGGCAACGACTGGACCTCCGCTCAGTCGATCGGGCAGTCCGGCGACCGGCCGGACTTCCCCTGGATCGCGCTGTCGCCCAACGGGCAGCGGGCGTACGTGGTCTACGACGCGTTCACCACACCGTTCCAGACGACCACCGCCTCGCCCCGCCCGATGCAGGGCGTGGTGCGCAGCGGCGCGGTCGGCGGCCCGTTCAGCACGCTCCACCGCGGGGCGGTGGGTGACGCGCGCGGCTCGAGCGCGAACGCGCTCGACGGCGAGTTCATCGGCGACTACAACTGGATCGTCGCCACGAACAACTACGCCGTGGCGGTCTGGAACGACGTCCGCAACGCGCAGGACTGCTCAGCCGTCGATTCCTGGCGGCAGGTCCTGATCGACACGAACGGCAGCAGCACGCAGCCGCCGCCGGCGCCGAACACGGACTGCGCGAACCGGTTCGGGAACCAGGACATCTTCAGCGTGAAGGTCAGTCCCTAGTGACTGGTGACTGGTGACTGGTGACTGCTGACAGCGGGCCCGTGCTGCGGGAGCGGCGCGGGCCCGTTCTGCTGATCACACTCAACCGGCCGGAGGCGCGCAACGCGGTGAACCTGGCCGTGGCCGAGGGCGTGGCCGCGGCCATGGACGAGCTGGACGGCGACGACGAGCTGCGTGTCGGCGTGATCTTCGGCGCCGGTAAGGGGTTCTCGTCGGGCATGGATCTCAAGGCGTTCGCCGCGGGCGAGCGGCCCTGGGTTGGGGACCGCGGCTTCGCCGGCATCACCCGGCGCGCCTCCGACAAGCCGCTGATCGCGGCGATCGAGGGCTTCGCGGTGGCCGGCGGCCTCGAGATCGCGCTCGCCTGCGACCTGATCGTGGCGGCCCGCGACGCCCGCCTCGGCATCGCCGAGGTGAAGCGCGGGCTGGTGGCCGCGGCCGGCGCCCTCATCCGCCTGCCGCGGCGGCTGCCCTACCACCTGGCGATGGAGCTGGCGCTCACCGGCGACTTCATCGACGGCGCGCGCGCCCACGAGGTCGGGCTGGTGAACCGGGCCGTCGAGCCCGGTGGCGCGCTCGACGCCGCGCTCGAGCTGGCCGAGGCGATCGGGCAGAACGCGCCGCTGGCGCTGGCCGCCTCGAAGCAGATCCTCTCGCGCGGCCAGGAGTGGGACGAGCCCGAGGCCTGGACCCGCCAGGACGAGATAGCCGGTCCGGTGATGCTGTCGGAGGACGCGCGCGAGGGGGCGATCGCCTTCGCGGAGAAGCGGGCGCCCAAGTGGAAAGGCCGGTAGCGGCCTTTCCACTGATCACTGATCACCGAGGACCTTCCTGACCTGCCGCGCGATCTCCAGGTCCTCGCGTGCGGCGATCACGAGCGTCCTGACGCGAGAACCGGCCGCGCTCACGTCCGCGTCTGGCTGCGCCGACTCGTTCGCCGCCGCGTCCAGTGAGACGCCCAGGTAGTCGAGCCCCTCGGCAGTCAGCGCCCGGATTGCCGGCGCGTTCTCGCCGACGCCCCCCGTGAAGACGAGGGCGTCCAGGCCGCCCAGTGAGGCCGTCATCGCCGCTACCTGCGCCCGCAGGCGGTGGGTGTAGACGTCGACGGCCAGGCGGGCCTCGGGATCGTCGCGGAGGAGCGCCTCCCGCATGTCGGCGGTGCCGGCCAGCCCGAGCATTCCGGACTCGTGCTCGAGCGCCTGCTGAAGCGAGTCGGTGTCTACCTCCTCGTGCTGGAGCAGCCACAGCAGCAGGCCCGGGTCGACGTTGCCGGAGCGGGTGGCCATCACGAGTCCCTCGAGCGGCGTGAAGCCCATCGTGGTGTCCACCGAGCGGCCGTCGAGCACGGCGGTCAACGATGCGCCGGCGCCCAGGTGGCAGGTGACGATGCGGGCGGACGCCACGGCCCCCAGCAGCTCGGCCGCGCGCCGCGACGCGTACGCGTGCGACAGCCCGTGGAAGCCGTAGCGGCGCACGTGCAGGCGCCGCCGCCAGTCGGGCGGCACGGCGTAGGTGGCGGCCGGCGCGGGCAGCGTGGCGTGGAAGGCCGTGTCGAAGCAGGCCACCGACGGCACGCCGGGCAGCGCGGCCATCACCGCGTCGAGCGCCGCGAGCGACCTCGGCTGGTGGAGGGGGGCGAGGTCGGTAAGCGCGCGCAGGCGCTCCACCACCTCGTCGTCGATCTCGACCGCGCTGGTGTAGTCGGTGCCGCCGTGCACCACCCGGTGGCCCACGGCGTCGGCAGGGCCGAGCCGGCTCAACGCGGCGCCGAGCTCGGCGGGCTCCGGGTTGGCGTCGGGCGCGTCGAGGTCCTCGGAACCGAGCAGCTCGTCGTCCGGCGCGAGCAGCCTCAGCTTGAGACTGCTCGAGCCGGCATTGACGACGAGAACGGTGAGGCTCAGTAGGGCCAGACCCAGTCGCGGACGTCGGGCGGGTCCTCCCCGTGCTCGCGCGTGTAGGCGCGGTGCCGGAGGCGCTCGTCCATCATCTCCTGCCTCAGCCCGGCGGCCCGCTGGGCGAGCCCGGGCACGCGGTCGATCACGTCCATCACGAGGTGGTAGCGGTCCATGTTGTTGAGCATGACCATGTCGAACGGCGTGGTGGTCGTGCCCTCCTCGATGTAGCCGCGCACGTGGATGTTGCCGTGGTTGCGGCGCCGGTAGGTCAGCCGGTGAATCAGCCACGGGTAGCCGTGGTAGGCGAACACCACCGGCGTGTCGATCGTGAACAGCGCGTCGAACTGCGCCTCGGAGAGCCCGTGCGGGTGCTCGGTCTCGTCCTGAAGGCGCATCAGGTCCACGACGTTGACCACGCGCACGCGCAGGTCCGGCAGGCGCTCACGCAGCAGCGCCGCCGCGGCCAGCGTCTCGAGCGTGGGGACGTCGCCGGCACAGCCGAGCACCACGTCGCAGTCACCGCCGTGGTCCGTGCCAGCCCAGTCCCAGATGCCGAGGCCGCGGGTGCAATGGGCGATCGCGTCGCCCATGTTCAGGTAGTCGAGCGCCGGCTGCTTGCCGGCCACCACCACGTTCACGTAGTGGCGGCTGCGCAGGCAGTGGTCGATCGTGGACAGCAGCGTGTTCGCATCGGGCGGCAGGTAGACGCGGATGACCTCCGCCTTCTTGTTCACGACGTGATCGATGAAGCCGGGGTCCTGGTGGGTGAAGCCGTTGTGGTCCTGGCGCCAGACGTGCGAGCTCAGGATGTAGTTGAGCGAGGGCAGTGGCCGTCGCCAGGGGATGTCGCGCGTGACCTTGAGCCACTTGGCGTGCTGGTTGAACATCGAATCGACGATGTGGATGAACGCCTCGTAGCAGTTGAAGATGCCGTGGCGGCCGGTGAGGTTGTAACCCTCGAGCCAGCCCTGGCAGAGGTGCTCCGACAGCACCTCCATCACGCGGCCGTCGGGCGCCAGGTGGTCGTCCGTCGGCAGCGTCTCGGCGTCCCAGGCGCGGTTGGTGACCTCGAACACCGCCTGCAGGCGGTTCGACGCGGTCTCGTCCGGGCCCATGATCCGGAAGCGGTCCGGGTTGTCCCGCGTGACGTCGCGGAGCCACACTCCGAGCACGCTCATGGCCTCGCTGAACTTGGTCGCCGGCCTGGGCACCTCCACCCCGTAGTGGCGGAAGTCGGGCAGCTGCAGCGGCTTGGTGACCAGGCCGCCGTTGGTATGCGGGTTGGCTCCCATACGGCGGTCGCCCTCCGGGGCCAGCTCGGTGAGCTCGGGTATCGGGACGCCCTGCTCGTCGAACAGCTCCTCGGGCCGGTAGCTCCGCATCCAAGCCTCGAGCTCGGCGAGGTGCGCCGGGTTGTCGCGCACCCCGGCGAGCGGCACCTGGTGCGCGCGCCACGTGCCCTCGACCGGTATGCCATCGACCTCCTTCGGCCCGGTCCAGCCCTTCGGCGTGCGCAGCACGATCATCGGCCAGGTCGGCCGGGGGCCGCTGGAGGACTTGATCTCGGCGATGTCGTCGAGGCAGCCGTCGAGCGTGGCGGCCAGCTCCTGGTGGACGGCCTCCGGCTCGTCGCCGGCGACCACGCGCGCGTCCCAGCCACAGCCGCGGAAGTAGCTGATCAGCTCGTCCTCCGGGATGCGTGCCAGCACGGTGGGGTTGGCGATCTTGTAGCCGTTCAGGTGCAGCACCGGCAGCACCGCGCCGTCGCGCTGGCGGTTGAGGAACTTGTTCGAGTGCCAGCTCGCCGCCAGCGGGCCGGTCTCCGCCTCGCCGTCGCCGACCACGCACAGCGCCAGCAGGTCCGGGTTGTCGAGCACGGCGCCGACCGCGTGCACGAGCGCGTAGCCCAGCTCGCCGCCCTCGTGGATCGAGCCCGGCGTCTCCGGCGCCACGTGGCTCGGCACGCCGCCCGGGAACGAGAACTGGCGGAACAGGCGGTGCATGCCCTCACCGGTGCGTTCGATCTCCGGATAGGCCTCGGTGTACGAGCCCTCGAGCCAGGTGTTGGCCACGAGCGCCGGGCCGCCGTGGCCCGGCCCGGTGACGTAGATCGCGTTGAGGTCGCGCTGGCGAATGGCGCGATTCATGTGCACGTAGAGCAGGTTCAGCCCGGGGGAGGTGCCCCAGTGGCCGAGCAGCCGCGGCTTGATGTGGTCGGGAGTGAGCGGCTCCCGCAGCAGCGGGTTCGCCAGCAGGTAGATCTGACCGACGGCGAGGTAGTTCGTCGCTCGCCAGTAGGCATCGATTCCCTCGAGCTCTTCGGAGCTGAGCACGGGTGTGAGTGTGGCAGTCGCAGAGTTCGTCATCGTTAAGCCGCCGTTGCCTGCGCGACCGCGTGAGCCGGGCCAGGCATGCCGAGGTGGAAGCCCTGTCCGCAATGCACGCGTAACTCGGACAGCGCTGCCAGGTCTTCCTTCGATTCCACTCCTTCTGCGATCACGACTCCTCCTATGTCCTCGCAGAACATCGTCAGTGCCCGAGCCAGGGCCCGCCTACGGTCGTCCGTGGCGATCCCGCGTGTCAGCGACACGTCGAGCTTGATGAAGTCGGGTGCGACCATGAGGATGTGGCGCAGGCTCGCGAAGCCGGCGCCGGCGTCGTCCACCGCCACGCGGACCGCGTTGCCGCGCAGGCGCTCGAGCGCGAGGACCAGCTCGTCGTAGTCGGTCACCTCCGCGTGCTCGGTCATCTCGAGCACGATGCGGTGGCCGCGGTGGTCGCGCAGCAGCTTGAGCAGCTCGGCGCTGCAGACGGTGCTGGGGGAGACGTTGAGCGCGAGCCAGGCGTCCTGCGGCAGCTTGTCGCACCAGCCGAGCGCCGCCCGGACCGCCGACAGCTCGAGCTCCGTGGTGAGACCGAGCTCGGCGGCGTCCGAGAACCAGACGCTGGGGTTGCGCCGCGGCCCCTCGGGAAAGCGCGACAGCGCCTCGACGCCCACCGCCGCCCCGCTCTCGAGGTCGAAGATCGGCTGGAAGACGATCTCCGGGCCGCCGCCGTCCACGATCGCCCGGATGCGCCCCGCGCGCTCGGCCCGCTGCTGCGCCTCCTGCGCGCTCGGCCGGGCCAGCTCGAGGACGAGTTGCTCCAGCACCGGGCCGGCCACTTCGCTCGACAGCACGGTGGCGCCGCGCGCCGCCTGGCCGATCGCGAGGGCGATGTCGGCGCCGGTGCTGCCCTTTACCAGGTAGCTCGTGGCGCCGGCCTCGAGCATCTCCTGCACCACCTCGCGGCCGACGCGCGCTGACAGAACCACCACGCGGGTGTCGGGCAGGGAGGTGTGGATCTCCTTGATCGCGGAGGCGCCGCCGCCGCGGATGCGCCCGTCCACGAGCGCGACGTCGGGCCGGTGCAGGTTGGCGAGGCGCACGGCCTGCATCGCGTCGGCGGCCAGCCCGACGACCTCGATGTCCCCGCGCGCGCTCAGCATGTCGGCGAGCGCCTGGCGCACGCGCTCGTCGTCGTCCGCCACGAGCACGCGCACCTTGCCGGAGCCCGGCTCGGGCGCGGGCGCGTCCTCGGCCTGGCCGCTGTCGCGGCCGGCGCTCAGGATCGTGGCCACGATCTCGGCGTTCGGCGCCCCCTTCACGAGGTAGCCGATCGCGCCGGCGTCGAGCATCGACAGGACCGAGGTGCGGTCCTGGTAGGCCGAGAAGGCGATCGTCGCGGTGGTGGGGGAGAGCCGCCGGATCTCGGCCGCCGCCCGCGGACCGCCACCGCCCGGCATGCGCACGTCGAGCACGGCGACGTCCGGCTTGGTACGCATGGCGAGCTCGATCGCCTCGTCGGCGTCGGAGGCCACGCCGACGACCTCGAGCTCCTCCTCACGTTCGATCAGCTCCCGCATGGCCGAGCGGATCGCCGGCTCATCGTCGGCAAGGAGTACTCGCAGGTTGGCCATCCGGCTCCATTCCGCTGGACGCCTACCGCAGCAGGCCGCGGCGCATTCCCTCTGCCACCGCCGCCGCGCGATCGTTCACGCCCAGCTTGTCGTAGATGTTCCTCAGGTGGGTCTTGATCGTGGCCGGGCTGACGAACAGCTCGCGGCCGATCTGCGGTCCCGACCGTCCCTCCGCGGCCAGGGCCAGCACTTCGAGCTCGCGCGGCGTGAGGGGGTTGGACCCCCGCCGGTCGTCGAGGCCCGGCGCATGTCCGTGCACCTCGTGGCCGCGCGCCGCCGCCAGCACGGCGTCGCCGATCTCGTTCGCGCTCGCCGTCTTCACCAGATAGCCCGCCGCTCCGCTGGCCAGCGCCTCAGACACGATCGGACCGGCGCTCTCGCCCGACAGCATCAGCACCTTGGTGGGCAGCTCCTCGCGGACCACCGACCGCAGCACCTCGAGGCCGTCGACCGCCGGCATGCGGGCGTCGACCAGGATCACGTCGGGCCGGAGCTCGCGCACCTGCTCGAGCGCACGCTCGCCGTTCTCCGCCTCGCCGACCAGGTCGAGATCGGGACGCCGCTTGAGCGCGTCGACCAGTGCTCCACGGAACAGGGGGTGATCGTCGGCGACCATCACCGACGGGCGTCGCAACCGGCTGTGGCGGCTCACCGCTGCACCAGCGCCTCGCGCAGCGAATCGTCGTCATCGGCGATGAGGACCGAGATCAAATTTGACGCTACCCCCCGGAGCGTGGCGACGGCTCGGAAAACCCCCTGCTCAACGCTTCGAGTGTAAAGGCAGGGGGCGTACCTCCCGAGGGGTATTTTGCGCCCGAACGAGGGGTGTTCTGGGGCTTTTACGCCACTTCGTGGAAGAGGTCCGCGTCGCGGCGCAGCGCCTCGCGGAGGCGGTGCTTCAGCTGCCCGTGGATCTGGCAGACGCGGCTCTCGGAGACGCCGAGGATCTCGCCGATCTCGCGCAGCGTCAGGTGCTTCACGTAGACGAGCACGGCGATCTCGCGCTCGCGCTCGCTGAGGGCGGCGAAGGCGCGGCGGAACTTGGCCTTGGCCTCGGCCTTGGCGCCGGCGAACTCGGGGTCGGTCTCGCGGTCCTGCGAGGCCAGCGTGTCGATGCGCTCGATCGCGGCGTCGGCGGTGAGCACCATCGAGTTGAGCGAGGTCAGCTCGGAGGCCGCTATCTCGCGCTGGCGCTCGGTCAGCTCGGCGGCTGTGGAGCCGACCGCGGCCGCGAGCTCGTCCTGGGTCGGCTGGCGTCCGTAGACGTTGGCGAAGTTGTCCCTGGCCGCAAGGATGTCGCGTTCCCAGCGGCGCAGCGTGCGCGGGGCCCAGTCCTGCCGCCGCAACTCGTCGATCACGGCGCCGTGGATCCTGGTCCAGGCGAACTGCTCGAGCGTCGCGCCGCGCTGCGGCTCATAGCGGTCGATCGAGCGGATCAGCGCCTCGAGGGCGCACGAGATCAGGTCCTCGCGGTCGCAGTGGGCCGGGAGCGAGCGGATCTTCTTGTAGACGATGTACTTGGCCAGCGGGGCATAGGTCATGATCAGGCGGTCGCGGGCGCGCATGTCGCCGCGCTGCTTGTAGGCCTCGAGCAGGCGCCGGGCCTCGAGGTCGCGGCGGTCGGTCGACAGCGGCTGGCGGGGGGAGTCTGTGGAATCGGCCATGAGGGTCCATCGGAGGCGCCCCAGGGCGCATTCATCCACCTACCGGGGGAGTCAACCGGGTGATTGAGGCTCGCGGGCGCGCGCGCGACAAGCGCTCGAATTTCCTTGAAGAACCTCGAGGGCGCGTCCGATAACGGAGTGTGCCTATGAGCGCAGCGAGGATCATGGTGGTCGACGACGAGGACGGCGTGCGGGAGGTCGCGCGGCGGATACTGAGCCGGGGCGGCTACGACGTGATCGCGGCGCGCGGCGGCCAGGAGGCGCTCTCCCTGATCACA
Organism: uncultured Thermoleophilaceae bacterium; assembly: GCA_963848495.1. GTDB lineage: Bacteria > Actinomycetota > Thermoleophilia > Solirubrobacterales > Thermoleophilaceae > JAICJR01. The sequence goes on along the minus strand of CAWKDV010000004.1, from coordinate 690,572 downwards.
GACGATGGGCACGAGATCGACCTGCTGCTCACCGACGTGATCATGCCGCGCATGTCGGGCAAGGAGCTGGCGGAGCATCTCGTCGCGCTGCGCAACGGCGTGAAGGTGCTCTACATGTCCGGCTACACCGACCGGCTGCTTGCGCTCGACGAGATCGACGCGCTCGTGGAGAAGCCGTTCAACCGCAACGTCCTGCTCGAGGCCGTGGCCCGCAAGCTGGACGGCGACGCGGCCTAGTCCGGGCGGTCGCGCAGCACCGCTGCGAGGGTGCCGGCCACGGCCACGCCCGCGGCGGCGATCGTCGCCGCCACTGCGGTGAGCACCTCGTGGTCGCGCAGATAGGCCAGCGGGTGGTGGGGCGCGGCGATCAGCAGCGCCACGCCCGCCAGCACCAACACCGCGGCGCCGAGCGCCACGGCCGGCGCCCATTCGGCCTTCGGCAGCGTCCTGCGTGCCGGCTCGCGGCCCTCGTGCCAGCTCAGCGCCGCCACGACCACGCCGGTCCAGGCAGCAGCCACGAGGTAGCCGCCCAGCACGTCGCTCGGGTAGTGCCAGCCGAGCGACAGGAGCGAGAAGCTCACCGCCACGGCGAACAGCGCGCCGAGGCCCGCCACCAGCGGGCGCCAGCGGCGGCCCGCCACGAGCACCGCGCTCAGCGCGAGCGCCATTGCTGCGGTGGCGTGGCCACTCGGATAGGCGCGGCCGTCGACCTGATGGAAGGCGAGCACCGGGTCGAAGCGCGACGCCGCCAGCGCCGGCTTCAGGATGCGGTCGGTCGTGAACGCGGAGCCGAGCAGCACCGCCGCGGCCGCGATCGCCAGCGGCGGTCGCCGCCTCAGGACAGCGACTCCGATGATGCCCCCGCCGATCAGCCCGAACTCGGCCGGGCTCGCGGCGTTGGCCACGACGCTGGCGATGTGATGGGTGAGCGGGCGGTCGAGCTCCATGAAGTCGTGGAGCGCGAGCGCGTCGCGGTGGTGGATCCCCGGCGTGCTGAAGGCGAGCACGCGCAGCAGCGCGACGCCCGCCGCCGCCAATGCGGCTCCAAGCAGCGCTTTCCAGGCGCGGGAGTGCATGCGTCGAGGGTAGTTGACACCCTTGGTCCCAATACCTATGATCGCTAGGTAATGAGGCCGGAGGCGTTGAAGGGACATCTTGACGCTTTGCTGCTCGCCGTGGTGGAGGAGGAGCCCGCGCACGGCTACGCGATCCTCGAGCGCCTGCGCGAGCGCAGCGGTGGCGCCTTCGCTCTTCCCGAGGGCACGATCTACCCGGCGCTCCACCGCCTCGAGCACGCCGGGCTCCTGAAGAGCAGCTGGGCGCCCGGCGCCACCCGCCGCCGGCGCGTCTACTCGCTCACCCCGAAAGGGCGGCGGGCGCTCGGCGAGCGGCGCCACGAGTGGACGGCGTTCTCGAGCGCGATCGAGTCGGTTCTGCGGACGGTGCCGGCATGATCGAGCGCTACCTCGCCGAGCTGGGCCGGCGGCTCGAGCTGCCCGCACGCAAGCGCCGCCGCATCCTCGACGAGTCCCGCGACCACCTGCTCGAGCTGAGCGCTCGCGGCCGTGAGCTCGGCCTGCCGGAGGCCGAGGCGGAGCGCCGGGCGGTCGAGACGTTCGGCGAGCCCCGCGCGATCGCCCAGGAGTTCCATGAGCAGGTCGCCAGCGCGGGCGCGCAGCGCCTGTCGGGCCTCACCGCCGCGCTGCTGGTGGCCTTCGTCGCTGTCCAGGCGATCGTCACCTTGGCGCCGGCCGGCTCGCACGCGGATTGGGCGAGCTCCGGGGGCTACGGCGTGCTGGCCTTCTTCCTCGGCCAGGTGGCGGTGGTCGCCGGCGTGCTCGGCGTCGCGCGCTCGCTGCGCTACCGGCCGGAGGGCAGGGTGCCGCTGCACGGCCTCGGGGACATCGTGCGCGCCGACGCGGTCGCGCTCGGGTGCGCCGGGGCGGTTGTGCTCTCGCTCGTGGGAGGCCTCGTCGCACACTCGGGCTCGATCGGCGACTCGGGCTGGGGCGTCGCGCTCGCCGTCGGGACGGGCGCGACGGCTGCCCTCGCGCTCGCCACCACCTTTGCGCTCGTCCGCTCGCTCGTCGCTGCCCGGCCGCTGCCCGAAGCCCCAGCGCAGTCGGACGCACTCGACGACCTGCTGGCGGTGGCCCGCCTGGTCCCGGCCGAGCGCGTGCACGTCGCCGCCGGCCGTGGCTGGCAGCGCCTGCGCGATCAGGCGCCCGGCGCCGCCTCGTGGCTCGACCTGCGCGGCCATCCATGGCGCTTCTGCGCGCTGTTCGCGGCCGCCTGCGGGCTCGCGGTCGCGCTCGCGCATGCCATGAGCGAGGGCGGCGCGCCCCCGGCCGGCGTGCTCTGGAAGGCCGCCCTGGCCGCCCTGCTGATCGCCTCGATCGAGGGCGTCGCGGTCGTGGTCGCCTTCGTGGCGCTCGGGCGGTTCCTGGGCATCCGGCGCTAAGACGCGCCAGCGGGCTATGAAATGCGCGCCGTCCGACGTATGCTCGAACGGGATGACGGGCCGCCGGAGCAAGCAGCGCCTCGACCCCAGGCAGGCGAAGGCGGTCGGACTGATGGGATTCGCCGCCGCGGTCGCGCTGCCCGTGCTCCTCTGGCGAGAGGCCATGGCGTCGCTGGCCGAGGGCTTCCGTCTCAGCCCGGGCTACCTGGTCACCGCATGGATGCCGTTCGGGCTGATCGCCATCGGCCTCTTGCTGTTCGTTCCGGTCGTCTACTCGATCGGCCTCAGCTCGCACGACCCCGCGTATCCGCGCAACCGCAACGCCTACGCCGGCTGGGCGATCACGCTCTACCTGCTCGGCGTCGCCCTGGCGAGCCAGGTCGCGACGATCGCGCACGGCCTCAGCGCGCCCTAGGTGCCCTAAGATGGCGTCCACAACCTTCGCGGGCGAAGTGTTGTGGTTGCACAGAAGCCTTCCAAGCTTCTAGGGCGGGTTCGATTCCCGTCGCCCGCTTTCCCCGGGGCGTGGCGCAGTCTGGTAGCGCACTCGGCTGGGGGCCGAGCGGTCGCTGGTTCGAATCCAGTCGCCCCGATATCGGAAAAGGCCCGTGTTTGCGGGCCTTTTTCCTTCCTCGACCGTGGCAGCAGCGTCTCGTGGTGATGCAAGCGTACGGTGGCGAGCCGCGTGCAGCTCGTCGTAGGAGTGCGCCACGGTGGCGTCGGGATGGTTGTCCCTCGCGTCGTTCTCGACGGCCTCGAGCTAACCCCTTCAGGTGCTCCAGGTAGGCGTGCTCCGCGGGAGCGCCGTAGCTCCTGTCGAGGTCCATCTCGTCGAGCGGCAGGTACAGCACCGAGACAGCATCGAAAGGATCGCCCCGACGTCGCCATCGTGCATGAGGGGCACGGTCACGCCCGGCTGGTCGCCGGCCGCCAGAGCTCGTCGCCCCAGCGGGCAAGGCCCGCGTGCGCCGTCACCTCGTCAGGGGGCAGGACGTGCATCGGGTAGTGCGTGAAGGTCGATCAGCAAGGGCCGGCCTGCGAAGCCGTGGCCGCTCAGCGCAGCGAGACCACGACGTCGCTGTTGTCACCGCCCCGGATGCTGGTGTTGACGATCGTCCCCTTGGCCCCCTGGTACCTGCCGGTGCCGCCCGTGATCGGAAACGTGAGCCGTGGCTGCGTGAAATCGATCGTCGCGTTCTCGGTCAGCAGCATCGACGGCCCGATGGCGAACTGGCCGTCGCACACGCCGGTGGTAGGACCGGTGAACGTGCAGACCAGGTGATCGGTGGATGTGTAGCGCTTGGCGTGGCGCCTGTGGGTGCCGACATAGCTGACATCGATCACAGAGATCCTGTCGCCCGCCGCCGGGTCACGCCCCGACAACGGGGTTGCCGGACGCGTCGGTAAGCGACTGGGACGTGATGTGCGAGAAGAACTTCAGCTGGGCCTTCCCGGCGGCGCCCGCCGGCGCGGCGACGAGCGCAGCGCCCGCGAGGACGGTGGTGGCCAGCAGCAGGGCGCGAGGAGCGTTTCGTGTCTGCATCGGGGACTCCGTTTCTGGTTGGTGGAAAACCGACTAGCGCCTGACGCCGAACGCGGCGGCACGCCTGTGGGGGCTCAGGCGAGCGACCCTTTTCGCAAAGTCGCTTCGGCTGGAGCGGACGGCCGGCGCGGCTCCGCCGAATGCGGCGGCGAGCGTCCGGGAGGGAAGCGCCGCGATCTTCCTCGCGTAGCCGCTTTCACCGGTCACGGTCGGTGCGGGAGCGACCTGATCGGTGCCGAAAGCCGCTCGGAGCCGCTCCGGGGAAAGCGCGCTGATCGACCGCGCATAGCCCGGGTTGCTGATGGTCGGGACCGGCTTCGAAGAGCCGGCATGGATGGCGATCTGCGCCGCCACGATGCCGATCGTGAGAGCGGCGAGAGCGAGCGTGACGACCAGCCTGCGCCCGCGGAAGACAGGATTGAGAGTCGTTGCGGTCATCTTGGGACCTCCTGTGGCGTTGGAGTGGAACATGCGCCCTAGAAGCGGTAGGCGTACGAGTAGGTGTTGCCGGCGGGGGTGCCCGCGAAGGTGCCGCCGCCGTGCAGGCCGGCGAGGTCGCCCGATCCACGGACGAAGACCTCCCCGCCGCGATCCCGGTGGCCGTGCTGTGGAACGCGAAGACCGCGCGACGGCCGGCGCGCAGCGTCACGCGGGCGGGCGCGGGACGTGATGCTTCCGGTGGTGCGGCCCGTGGCGCACGGGGCGGTTGCGCAGCGCGCCGGAGTACTGCTGGTCGGTGAAGATCAGCGTGCCTCGCAGTCCGGCCAGCGCCCGCGTGCCGGACATGATGGTCCCGGTGCCGTGCAGGTTCGACAGGGTCTGGGTGCTGCAGTCGAAGGCGGCATGGAACCTCGTCTCCCACCTCAGCGTGCCGGATCCCACGCGTGCGACCGAGCCGGTGAACGTCTCGGCACCGTGACCGTCGATCACGCCGGAGCTGCAGTTGATGACCCACCTGAAGTCGGTGCTGATGGTGCCCGTCAGGTCGCCGCTGTACTTCGTGGCGAAATCGGGGGTGTCGCAGCTGAGCAGCGAGCCGGCGGAGTTGATCGGGTGACAGGACGTCGTGCCGCCGTCCGGTCCGAGATCGGTGCCGGAGACCTGGACGAAGGCGTGGGCGCTTGCCGCCGACGTCAGGGCAAGGCCGCACGCGGGGACGAGCAGGAGGACGAGCAGTGCGCGTCTCATGGATGACTCCTTTGAGTTGAGCTTCGGGAGCGATGGCTGGTCGTAGGCCACGTCGCCGATGCTCCCGCCCGCCGCAGGAGCGCGAAACCGGGAAAGCCCTAGCTTTGGGGCTCGAGATCCCCAGTTCTCGCCAGCCGCGCCGCCAGTCCGCTTCGCGAGCGGATTCCGAGCTTGCGATATGCGCGCGAGAGGTGCATCTCGACCGTGCTCACGCCCATGAAGAGCTCGGCCGCGATCTCCTTGTTCGAGCGGCCCCGGGCGGCCAGCGAGGCGACGCGCTCCTCCGTTTGCGTCAGCCCGTCCGCTGCCGACGGACGGCCGCTGATCCTGCGCCGCTCGGCTCGCGTCTTCTCGGCCCACGCCGGCGCGCCGAGCTCCTCGAACGTGGCGAGCGCCAGGTCGAGCGCCTCTCGTGCGGCGCGCTTCTGCTGCGCCTGCCGGCGGACGATGCCGAGGCACAGGAGGGTGCGCGCGCGCTCGAGCGGAAGCTGGAGATCGTCGAGGTGATGCAGCGACACGTCGAGCGCGGCGAGCGCCGTGGCGAAGTCGCGCTCGGCGGCGGCGAGCAGACCGCGTCCACGGGCACCGACGGCGGCGGCCCAGGGGCTTCCGATGGCCTGTGCTCGCCGCTCGTGCGCACTCGATGTGGGTGCGGGCGCTGTCGAGATCGCCCAGGCCGATCGAGCGTCTCGAAGACGTCGGCCCAGTGCGGCAGCGCCGGGTCGGCCAGGCCGGCGGCGAGGAGCTGGTCGGGCAGGTCGCGAAGATGGACGCCGGCCGACTCGAGGTCGCCGGAGACGAGCTCGATGCGGCCGAGCACGCTGCGGCTGAGCAGAGTGAACAACGCGAGCTCCTCGGCGAGCCCGATTCCCTGGGCCGCGGACACCCGCGCCTCTTCGAGCAGCCCGAGGTCGGCTTCGACCAGCGCCCTGACCCTCCCCACCCAGGCGCGCTCGTGCCATATGTCGATCTGCCCGCCGGCCTCCTGCGCGCGGTCCGCGGCCGCGAGCGCGGCTGGCAGGCGGCCAGCGCCCCATTCGGCCCATGAGAGGTGCCAGAGCGCGAGCATCCGGCTGAACTCGTCGCCGCGCGCGGCGGCCTCCGCCTCGAGCTCGCCGAAGCCCGCGCACGCGTACTCGGTCTCGCCCGCGAGCAACTGCTGCCGAACCAGGAAGAACCGCGGGCTGTCGAGTGCCTCGAGCCCGGCCTCGAGCCGCCGCTCGATTACGGCGCCACGCTCGAGCAGGCCCGGCGTGATCTCGGCGGCGTACTGCTCCGCGTGGCCCAATCGCGCGATCGCGGTCGCGATCTGCCGCGGCTCGGCGGTCCGCTCGGACCCTGCCAGCGCCGCCCGCGCGTCGGAAACCGCCGCCGGAATGTCCGACCCGAGGATCTGGTAGAGGGACCGGAGGCTCAGGATCGCGGTCGAACGGATGTCGTCAGCACCCGCCTCAGCCAGCGCGTCGTTGCAGAACGCAATCGCGGCCGGGGCGCCGGCCAGGTAGTTCAACGCGAGCTCGAACAGAACGTCGGCCCGCTCGCCGCCGGGAGTCGCCTGCGGCAGCAGGTCGTCGAGCAGCGCGATCGCGCGCGTCGGAGCTCCCCGCGAGCCGGTGGAACCGCGCGGCCGAGAGCAGCCGCCTGCGCCTTACCTCGGAGTCGTCCGCGGTCAGCTCGGCCGCCAGCTCTGCCAGCTCCGCGGCCGCGGTCGTCGCTCCGCGGGCGGCGGCCCGCTCGGCGGCGGACTCGAGCTGGCGGGCCGCGTCCGCGTCCGGACCGTCCGCCGCCAGAGCGAGGTGGCGCGCCCGTTCCTCAGGGTCCGCGACGGCGCTCGCCAACGCGCGGTGGGCAGCACGGCGCTTCCATACCGGGGTCTGCTCGTAGCAGACCGAGGCCAGCAGTGGGTGTACGAATCTGAGCACGCTCGTCATCGAGCTCGACGACCCCTTCGCGCAGCGCGACCTCGAGGGACGCGAGCGCGCGGTCGCGGTCGCCATAGCTCGCCGCCACCAGCTCGGCCGTGGGCCGGGCGAGCGCGGCGACGCGCACCAGCACGTCGAGCGTCTCGGCGGGCAGGCGGGCCAGGCGAGCGCCCAGGATGTCGCCGAGGCTCTTCGGCACCCGAGGCGCGCGCCCCGCGGTGGGCCTCGTCCCCGGTATGAAGCAGCTCACGGCCCAGTTCGAGCGCGAAGAACGGGTTGCCCGAGGTGGACGCGTGCAGTCGCGCGAGCTCGGGCCGAGTCAGCTCCAGGCCCAGCCGGTCCTTGAGGAGGTGGTACACACCCACCGCGGTGAGTGGCCCGAGCGGGCGCTGCTCGAGTTGCCCCTCGGGAAGCATGCGTTCCAGCTCGAGTGGCGCACGGGAATCGGTACGAAGTGTCACGAGCAGGCCGACGCGCTCGTCCCCGAAGCCGACGGACTCCGATTTCGAGGACGCCGAGCCGACGCGGCATCGAGCCACTGGACGTCGTCCAGTGCGATGACCACCGGTCCGCCGTACGCCAGTTGCCGCAGCGCATCCAGCACGGCCAACCCGATGGCATGTACGTCTGGGCGCTCGTCGCCCGGCTCCGCGAGCAACAGCGCGACAGCCAGCGCCCGCCGGCGAAGGGGGGCAAGCGACGGCGAGAGGTCATCGAAGAGCGGGCCGAGTAGGTCGGACAGCGCAGCGAACGAGAGCGCGGCCTCGGCCTTGGCACCCCGGTGGGTGAGGACATGGTGGCCGCGCTGGGCCGACAAAGCCACGCCTGCTTCCCAGAGAATGGTCTTCCCGATCCCCGGCTCGCCCGAGAGGACGAGGGCGTGCGGCCCGCTTTCAACGCGGTCCAGGAAAGCCGCGACCGCCGCGAGCTCGTGCTCACGCCCGACCACGTCGGACACCATCGCGTCACTCTACGCCGAGCAGCTCGAGCGCGAAAGGGCTTCCACGGGGCCCTGGCGATCGGTGGGCGGCACGGCCCGGCATCTCCACCTCCGGGATGCAAAAGTGACGCTCACCCGCCTGCATGTGGCATTCCAGAGGCGAATCACTCCAGTCGCCCCGATAATCGATTGGTAGGTGCAGGGCTCCGCATGGCCCCGCACCGCGGTTGGCGGAGCTGACTCCGCCTCCAAGTTGCAGGGCGATGCGGGGTGGTGCGTGACGGTCCGGGATGCAATCTGGATGCACCGCGCGGGCTCGGCGGGATGCACGTGGGGGGCGGGGCCTGTGTAAGGACCTGCTGTTCAGCGGCAGCCCTTAGCTGAACTGGTCCCAAGGCCAGGGGTTGCCGCTGCCGTATCGCTCAATGGTTGGTCCGGTCGGAGCCGCCATAGATCCGAGGATCCCACCGTCGACGGCGAGGATTCTCGCGGGAAAGATCCGCCCGAACGGGTCGTCCGTTAGCCCGCGCTTGTCAGCTGGCGATCGCGCGACCGTAATCGCCCCCTCGAAGTGGGAGTCGTCTCGCAAGAGTGACGAGACCGCGTCGGGAAAAGGACCAGCCAGAACCCGGCGGCGCGCCTGTTGGACCGCGAGGTCGTCGAATGGGAGACGCACGCCCGGCGGCGGCAGGACGAGCGAGATGAACGCCGCCGAACCGGCGGGATCGATCAGCCGCTCATCCACACGCAGGGCATGACGAACCGGCTTTGCTCGCTGGCGCCAGGCCGCGAGTGTCCCCGCCGGGCGCCCGTCCAGCGTGAATGCGGCGGCGGCTGCATCCGCCGCGGGCGCGGGTTCCTCGATCAGGGCCAACCAGCATCGGCTCACGGCGTCGGGGCATCCCAGTCGGTACGAAGCGTCCGGGTGAGCTCGCGGAGGTCGTGCACGAGCTCGCCGTGCGTCGGCCTCCCCCAATACCAGTAGCCGTTGTACGCCGAGTAGATGCGGAGTTCGGGATCAATCACGAACACCGCGGGCACGTACGGATGGTGGAGAGTGTCGGTCGTCTCGCGAAGACCCAGTTGAGACAGGACGTCGCGATCCGGGTCCGAGAGAAATGTCCAGCGGGCCCCGAGCCCGGCGCGCAAGGCGGCGTTGACCTCGGGTGGATCGACGCTGATCGAGACGATCCGCGAGTACGCGACCTCCGCGTCATCCTGCAGCACGAGGAGCCGTCGGAAGAACGCCTGTTCCTTGGGGCACCACCAACCTCGGAAGAACTGCACGACCGTCGGGTCCCCGCCAACAAGCGCTGACAAGCGGCGGTGGTTGCCCGCGTGATCGAGAAGCTCAAAGTCCGGAAGCTCTCCCCCTACCTCCAGCCCCCCGATCGCTCGTTCTCGAGCCGTGGCTCTGGCCTGTCCGGGGATCGATGCGGTGGCCATGACGTGCTCCCCTGTCATTTGCGTATCGTGGGTTAGGCCGGGGCGAGCGCCGGGTCGTCTGCGGTGTGGCCCGATGCGATCTGCGCCCGGAGCGTTTTGATCGCTGCGGCGTGGATCTCGGAGAAGCTGGGGAACGGCTGGATCGTGTCGCGCAGGATCACGTCGTAGTGCCCGCTCGCCGCGCTCGTCATCCCGCCCGCCGTTCGTCGGCTTCGCGCGGCGTCTGGGCCGTGTCGTCAACCCGAGCGGTCGGCGCCCCCGACGGCCGACCGCTCTCTGGCGCGGCGCCGGCACGAGCCGTCGGCACCAGGGTCAGCCGCTCCGGGGTTCCCGCCTCGGGCGTAGCGTCGCGGATCGCTGCCAGGAGTGGTGGCGAGTCCCAGGCTGGTCCCTTTCCGGCGAGCCAGCTGTCGAACGCAGGGGTTGGCGGACGCAGGCGGGCGAGTGCGTAGAGGCCGATCCCGAGGAGTGCGCCGCCGGCGGAGATCCCAAAACAGATCCAAAGGGCGGTGGTCGTGCCCGAACTCAGACTTCCCCCGACCGTGAGCGCGATGTGCAGCATCACCGGCGCGATCATGAAGGCCGCAACCGCCCGCAGAAGCTCGACGATTGCGAACACGCGCTGCAGGTTGGTGTTGCGCAGCGAGAAGCCCACGATGAATAGCGCGGGGGTCACCGCTGATCCCACGCCGACCCCGATCAGTCCTGAGCCGACCAGCGCAAGCGCCGTACTCGGCGGGATGGTCCGCCCGATCACGATAACCCCGGCGCTGAGCAGGATCAGGCCCGCAAGGACGAAGTAGTGCAACGCACGAGTGCGGAACACGACGCCGAACACGAGCGCGCTGACGGCGGCGCCGCCAAACAGTGGCAGATAGAGCAGCCCCAGCTGCAGCGGCGAGTGGTGGGGCGCCAGCACCGCGCCACTGAGCACGATCGCCGACACCGACGCCGCCGCCGCGCAGATCGCGACCACGACGCCCGTCGCCGGAAGCGTGCTCACCAGCGGCCGCACGTTCAAGAGCGCGCACCTACCGCGATACTCGGCAGCCAGAAGAGCCAAGATCAACAGCAGTCCGGCGATCAGCGGGACGAACGTGACGGGATCCAGGAACCGGTGGGTGAGCAGTTCGGAGGCGCCGAAGAACGCGGCCACACAACCGCTGGTGGCCAGGCCGAGGGCAAGCGGATCCAGAGGCCTACTGCGGTCGGCCGGCGGGACGTCCTCGAAGGTCAAGAGCGAGAGCACCAGCGCGGCTAGTGCGATTCCCGCGGTGATCCAGAACAGCGGGCGCCAGGCGTGCGCGGAAGCCTGGACGCCCCCGATGAACGGACCCAGCGCCACTGCGCCGAAGATGCAGAGGTTCAGGATGATCGCCGTCCAGCGCGCCTTGCTTGCGGGATAGCCGATGATCAACGGCGGTAGCGCCGCGATCAGCAACAGGCTGGTGCACAGCCCCTGGAGAACGTGACCGGCGATGAACACGCCGGGTGCGGTCGCAGAGGCCGCGAGCACCGAGCCGGCCACCAGCAGCAAGCCGTAGGCGAGCAGCATCCGCCGCTGCGGCAGTCGCAGCGCGAACTGGACCGCAAATACGGTGCCGATCGCGTAGGCGGCGTTGGCCATCCCCAGCGCAAGGGTCATCGCCTGCATGCTCATGTGCAGCTGCCTCGCGATGATCGGGCTGAGCGGCTGCAACGCGGCCGACAGGCCCAGGTACGGAACCAGGGCGAACACCACCATCGCGGCCACCGCCGGATAACGGCCAGTCAAAGGACCCTGTCGCATCAGCGCATTCCTCCTATTCCGCGGGATCGCTTCAGGCGACGGCGACGGCGGGCGGGGCCGAGAGGCCCTGCTTGACGTTGCCGGTGATGTCGTCGGCGAGGATCTCGGTGAGGCCGGTCTCGATGCCGTCCAGCGCCAGCGCCGCGACGTCAGCCGGGTTGGCCTTGGCAGCATCGATGTGGGCCGCCATGTCGGTGTCCATGTAGGCAACATGCAGCGCGGCGACGTGGATGCCGTGGGGGGCGAGCTCCTGGCGGGCGGCGTCCGTCATCGCCCACGCGGCGGCCTTCGCTGCGCTGTAGGCACCGGCGGCGGGGAGGTGCAGCCACGACAGCACCGACAGGACGTTGAGGATCGCGCCGCCGCCGTTTGACGCCAGGATCGGCGCGAAGGCGCGGGTGACGCGAAGCGGGCCGTAGAAGTTCGTCTGCATCTCCAGCTCGATCTGGGCCAGGTCGCCGTCCGTCAGACTCGTGCCGGTCGATATGCCGGCGTTGTTGATGAGCAGCGTGGCGTCGCCGGCAACTGCGGCCGCCCGCGCAACGGACTCCGGGTCGGTGATGTCGAGGCCGAGCGGAGTGACGCCCGCAATCTGCACGCTCTCGGGGTCGCGCGCGGTGGCGTACACCTTCTTCGCGCCGCGCTCGAGCAGCTGCGCGGCGAACTCGCGGCCGAGCCCGCGATTGGAGCCGGTGACCACGGCCACTGAATCATGCAAGTTCATGAGCTTGGTGTCCTTTTTCTTGATTGGGTTCGAGGGGACGCACGCATGGTCGTGTGATCGCGCGTCGATCGCGCCCGGTGCCGTCCCCGGTTCGACCCCCGGACCCCTGGACCCCGGGGGCCCGTGACCCGCAATCGGCAGCGATGACTGCGCCGACCTCGGACAGCGCCGCGCAGCTGCTGGCGGGCATCGACGCGGCGCTGCTCACGGCGCAGCCACTCGCCGTAGAGCAGCTGGGCGCGCGCTGTCCCGACGCGCGGCCGGCTCTCGTCCAAGAGCGGGATCGCCTCCCGGTAGAGCGCCTCGGCGTCGTCGCCGTCGCTCACCAGCGCTCGTGAACGGGCCTCAACCCGCCCGCCCACGCCGTAGGGCTCGCCTGGGTCTTCTGGCAGAACGCGTCGACGGTGCGGCGCGCCACATCCTGCTCGTCGCACCGGACCGCGGCCTCGAGGCCTCGGGGCAGCTGTCCACGTCAAGCTACCAATCAAGTCGACCCCAGACTGAGACCCGCTTGGCGCCTTCGCCCGGCTCAGACCAAGGACGGGGCGGTGGCGTGCCGTGAACTGGTCGACGAGGTACGAGACTGGTGGGGCGACCGCGGGTCGCCCCACCAGTTTGCCGACTCAGCGCGGCGGGAACTGCGAGCCCGGAGCGGGCGGCTCGAGGTTGGCCGTCGGCGGCTTGTCTCCAGACCAGCCGATGACCGCGCAGTTGATGTCGACGCCGTCGGAGCCGTACGGCTGAGGCTGGCCCGTGGCCGGGTCGACGCCGGTCAGCAGGTCGGGCCGGGTGGCGGCCAGATTGAAGACGACGTTCTCGTCGATCTGGCGGGTGTTGAGCCCTTGCTTGACGGCCTTGTCGGTCCACAGCCCGAGCTGGGCGTCCCACAGCGGGCTGTAGGCCTGCGCGTGCCGCGGGTCGGTCTCGGTCGGGAAGTCACCGAAGACGTTGAGCAGATCGCCGCCGTGGCGCAGCGCGTTGATCAGCTTCCTGTCCTGCGCGGAGGCGTCGTGCGATGCGAGGCCGTCCTTGACGAGGTGCACGAAGCCCTGCGCCTGACGGTTGTTGGCCCCCGTCTGGCCGTTGATGAACCCGAAGAGCCGCTCACGGGCCGAGCCGAGGAAGTCGTCGCCCCCGTTGGTCGCCGCGTGGTCGAGCGCCGGCACGTAGGTCGAGCGCTCGAGCACCGCGGTCAGCGGCTGGCCGGCATCCGTGCTCAGGTAGACGATCGGCTGCCCGGCGTCGAAGCCCTTGACGAACAGCAGGTCAACCCACGATTCCGAGAACTGTCCGGGCGCCGACGGGCCACCGAGATGGACGCCGAGCACCCGGTCGCCGGTGTTCGTGTGGTGGGTGACGTCAAACGGACCGTCGCCGACCGCGACGATCGGGGCGCTGTAGACGACCGACGAGCCCTCGAAGCGGATGAACGGGCTGTAGCCCGGTCCGGCGACGGCACCGGGCTCGAGCTTGTCAAGCGGGAACCCGTTGGGGCCGGGAGTCGCGACGCGGGTCGGACTGAAGTCCGGCACGCCGGCGAAGTCCACGACCCCGGGCCCGAAGTGGTTGTCGCTGGGCGCCGGGTTCTCGAGCTTGACCGTCTGCACGCAATCCGGGCATCCGATCCCGACGTTCGCGAGCTTCGGCGCATAGTTGATGCCGAGGTCGTGCGCCAGCCCCGAGTCCGACGAGTCGAGCAGGACGTACCAGACCTTGGTTCCGTTGGGGGCCTTGCCCGGGTACAGCGGGAGGCGGACGCTCTCGTTGTCGAAGTCGACCTGCAGGGCGCTCTCGACGGTCAGCTTCTCTCTCGGCAGCAACCCGCTCGGCTGCCCCAGCCCGGTGGCCGATCCGGTGTTGCCGGTGTCGTGTGGGCGCACGTGACGAGCGCCGCGATGGTTGTGGTGGGTGCGGTGCCGATGGCTGCGATTCGCCGCCGACGCCTGCCCCGCGAGCGCGGTCGCGGCGGCCACTGCGGCGACCGCGACGATCAGCGCCCGCCAGCGCAGGTACATGGTCAATCGAAACATGTTTGTAACTCCCTTCTGGGGACGGTGATGAGTTCCGGTCCGAGGTGGTCCGTGGTGGGTGCGGTTGGAGCCGGTGGCCACGGTCACCGAACCCAGCAAGCCCATGAGCTTCGTGCGCTGCCTTGATTGGGTTCGACCGGGAGGCACGCATGGTCGTGTGATCGCGCGTCGATCGCGCCCGGTGCCAACCCCGGTTGGACCCCTGGACCCCTGGGACCCGGGGGCCCGTGACCCGCTACACGGCAGCGATGACTGCGCCGACGTCGGACAGCGCCGCGCGGAGCTCCTTGCGAGAGCTGACCCCGAGCTTGCCGAACACCTTGCTCAGGTGCCACTCCACGGTGCGCGGGCTGAGGAACAGCTGGGCGCCGATCTCCGCGTTCGTCTGCCCGCCGGCGGCCAGGCGCGCGACCTGCACCTCCTGCGGAGTCAGCTCATCGAGCGTCTCGACCGTGCGCCTTCGCACCGACTCGCCGGTGGCCAGGAGTTCGCGGCGGGCGCGCTCGGCGAATGCCTCCATGCCGATGTCGGCGAGCATCGCGTGAGCGACATGTAGCTGCTCGCGGGCGTCGACGCCGCGGTTCTCGCGCCTCAGCCACTCGCCGTAAAGGAGGTGCGCGCGGGCGAGCTCGGGCCGCAGCAGGGTGCGGCTCAGCCGCTCGATCGCTTCGCAATACAGGTCGTCTGCTGCGGCACCCTCGCCCAACAGCGCCCTAGAGCGCGCCACGATGCCGAGCGCGAAGTCGGTTCCGCTGGGCTGGGTCACCTCCTCAAGCCGCTTGAGCGCATCGTGTGCGAGCTTGGCGTCGCCTGCGCGAGCCGCCGCCTCTACGAGCTCGGGAAGTGCCCACATTGATACCCACGGCTCGAAGGTGTTCGCGGCGGCTCGGCGGGCCGCCGGCGCCGCCTCCTCGTAACGGCCGAGACCGTTGTATAGGACCGCGGCATCCCAGTGCGCCCACGCCGCCGCCAAACCTTGACCTCCGGCCATGGCTTGCTCGATCGCGCTCGCTATCAGTCTGGTGGCCTCGGCTTCGCTCCCTTGCAGTGCGCGGAGCCTCAGCAGGGTGTATGGCGCGATGGGACTACCGGTCGCCGCCGCCACGCTTTCGCTCTCGGCGATCAGGGAGGCGGCATCGGCGAAGTCCCCGACCCATGCTTTTGCCAGGCCCAACGCGCTGAGGTGAATAGGCAACTCCGCAAGCGCGCCGGCGTCGCGAACGAGCTGAACGTGTCTCGCCGCGATCGCGAGCTTGCCCCGGTCGTCCCATACGGCGTCGCTCGCGGCAGTTGCGGCCCAGCCCCACCGTAGGACGTCCGCCACAGGGATGCGGGTGAGCAACTCCGCTGCGTGCTGCAGGGTCGGAGCCGCAGCGGCGCGCCCCTCGGTGATCAGCAGCGCGAGCCCGTCGAGCAGCACGTCGAGGGGACTCGGGGTTGTGCTCGGCGGGGGGAGGACTCGGATGGCGCGGCAGATCTCCTCCAGGACGCCGCCTCCCGCGGGATCGGCGAACACCGCCGCGCCCCAGGCGGTCAGGTAGGTCTCGCGCGCGACCGTGAGGTCGAACGGCTCGAGTCGCTTCGCAGCTTCCAGCAGCAGCCTAGGAGCATCGCTTCTGAAACCCGACGCGAACGCCACGTGGCCGCGCAGCAGGTGCGCACGCGCGCGCTGGAACTCCCCGAGCGGCCCGGCCTCCGCGGTGGCCACCAGACGCTGGGCCGCGTCGAACTCACCGGCCTGGAGGCTCGCCTCAGCGGCAGCCAGCGCGCGATCCGCACGCCGCGCGGGATCTTGCGTCAGCGCGACGGCGCGCTGCAGGAACGCCGCCCCAACGGCGACCCCGCCACGCGCCTGCGCTCGTCCGGCCGAGCGCTCGAGCTCTAACGCAACCTGCTCATCAGGCTCCGTCGCGGCCGCCGCCAGATGCCACGCCCGACTGTCAGGGTCGACGTCCTGGTCGGTCGCCTCCGCGAGCGTCAGGTGGACCGCTCGGCGCTCGTCCCCCGCCGCTGATCGGTAGATCGCCGAGCGCACGAGGGGATGCCGGAACGTCACTCGCTCGCCGATCGCCAGCAAACCTTGTGCCTCCGCGCCTCCTGCGGCCGCGGGGCCGATCCCGAGTCGCTCGGCCGCGCGCCAGAGCAGAAGGGGATCGCCGACTGGTTCCGCCGCCGCGAGCAGCAACAGCCGCCGAGCGTCGCCAGACAGCGTGCCGATTCGACGAACGAAACTCTCCTCGATCCGCCCCGTGAGACCTTCCGCGCCAAGGAGCGCGAATCCTCCGGCCAGCTGCGTCGCCGTCAGCCCTGACGGCAGCTCGAGTAGCGCGAGTGGGTTACCCCGCGTCTCG
Source organism: uncultured Thermoleophilaceae bacterium (assembly GCA_963848495.1). Classification (GTDB taxonomy): domain Bacteria; phylum Actinomycetota; class Thermoleophilia; order Solirubrobacterales; family Thermoleophilaceae; genus JAICJR01. The sequence continues at coordinate 674,178 of CAWKDV010000004.1, read as the reverse complement.
GCGATGATCCGCTCGCGCACTCGCTCATCCAACCTGAAGCGCACTGCCGAGCCCAGCAGCGCGCGGGCGTCCCGATCCCTTAGGCCGCGCACCTCCAGCTCAGGCACGCCTTGAAGCTCCTCGCCGGGCTCCCGCGCGGCGAACACGATCCCGACCGGCTCGGCCAGCAGGCGACGGGCAACGAAGGCCAGCGTCAGCGCAGATGCCTGATCGAGCCACTGGGCGTCATCGATCGCGCACAGCAGTGGACGCTCCTCGGACACCTCCGAGAACAAGCTCAAAACCCCCAACCCGACGAGAAACCGATCCGGAGCTGCGCCAGCGCTCCGCCCGAACACGATCTCGAGCGCCTCCCGCTGCGGAGCCGGAAGCCTTGGGAGCCGATCGAGCAGCGGCGAGCACACCTGATGCAAGCTGGCGTAGGCCAGCTCCACTTCCGACTCCACCCCCGTTGCCCGCACGACCTTGAAACCCGCGGCGGACTCGATCAGGTACTGCAGCAGCGCCGTTTTCCCGATCCCCGCCTCGCCGCGCAGAACGAGCGACCGCCCCTCGCCCGCCCGCACCGCCGTGACAAACCCTTCCACCACGGCACACTCGTTGGCCCGCCCACGCAAGCTAGTGCGCCCCCCCGGTCCAGGAGCAGGGTTTTCCATGAGCACCACTCATGCTAAGACCACTGCGGCAGTGGAGCTCAAAGGGGGCCTGAGTTCAGCTCGATTGGCGGCTAATGGGCCGGCGTCAACCGGCGACCTCCAGCAGCTGCCAGCGGCCGGGGATACCTCTTAGTTCGTGCTCGCCGCGGTCCTGGAACTCGATGCCCGACCCGGCGACGAGGTCTGCGACGGTGCGGGTGACGAGCACCTCATCCGGCCCGGCCGCCGCCTGCACGCGCGCGGCAAGATTCACGGCGATGCCGCCGATGTCACTGCCTCGCCGCTCGACCTCGCCGATGTGGATGCCCTGGCGCAGCTGAAGGTCGAGCGTTTGCGCGGAGTCGCGCAGTGCGCTCGCGCAGCGGATCGCCCGTGCCGGCCCGTCGAAGGTCGCCAGCGCACCATCACCGGTCGTCTTGATCAACCGGCCGCGAAAGCGCTCCACCTCGGCGGCCACGATCGCGTCGTAGCGGTCGAGCAGCTCTCGCCAGCGCCGGTCACCCAAGCGAGCGGCTGTATCGGTCGAGCCGACGATGTCCGTGAACAGCACTGCGGTCAGGAAACGGTTTGGATCGATCCCGCGCCCTGTGCCCATCACGAGCGACTTGTTCTCGTCGGGCGAAGGCTCGTCGGTGGACGTCAAACGAGCTGGCACCAGACGGCTCGGCAGTCGCCTCAGCCGCCGTCCCAGGGTTAACACCTGCGCCCGGGTCGCTGCCGGCGGCGGACGACGGCTGCCCGACCTCGGACAGCGCCGCGCGGAGCTCCTTGCGAGAGCTGACCCCGAGCTTTCCGAACACCTTGGTCAGGTGCCACTCCACCGTGCGGGGGCTTAGGAACAGCTGTCCGCCGATCTCGGGATTCGTTTGCCCATCGGCGGCGAGGCGTGCGACCTGCACCTCTTGCGGGGTCAGCTCGTCGAGCGTCTCGACCGTGCGCTTGCGCACCGTCTCGCCCGTGGCGAGCAGCTCGCGGCGGGCGCGCTCGGCGAACGCGTCAGCACCCATGTCCGAGAGCATCGTGTGAGCGACTCGCAGCTGCTCGCGGGCGTCGACGCGCCGGTGCTCGCGCCGCAGCCACTCGCCATACAGCAGGTAAGCGCGAGCCAGCGCCTGAGACCTGCGGGTGTGCATGCGGGCCAGTCGTTCGATCGCCTCCCGGTAGAGCCGCTCGGCCGTGGCTCCGTCGGCAAGCATCGCCGCCGCGCGCGCGTGCGTCCCGAGCGCCCAGTCCGTGCCGGCGGCGTGGGCAAGCTCGGCTAGCTGCGCGAGCGGACCCGTCGCGCGCTCGGGCCGGCCGCTCCGCACGGCGGCCTCGACGTGCTCCGCGAGCACCCACATCGACTGCCCCAGCCCGCGCGGGTCTTCGGCGGCCCGCTCGGCCGCGGACAGGGCGTCCTCGTATCGGCCGAGCCCGTTGTAACGCTGCGTGCTGCCCCACTCGTTGGCCGCGACCCGGAGCCCCTCGCCCCGCCGCTGTGCTTCCTGCCGGCGGGCCTCGATCAGCGCCGAAGCCTCGGCGTCCCGCCCGCGCCAGTTCGCCAGCATGATCGAGGTGCGCAGGGCCAGGTGGCTGCCGGTTGCCTCGACAATCGCGTCCGCCTCGGCGGCCAGCGATGTGGCCGCGCCGATCCGTCCGGCGAACAGCTCGACCTCCATGCGGTCGGTGAGCGCGACCGGCAGCGCGGAGAACGCGCCGTCCCTGCGCGCGAGCGCGAGGTGACGCGCGGTGAGCTCGTCCCAGGGCTGATCATCGGCAAGCGCGCGGGCGATCCGGGAGGCGAGCCAAAGCCAGCGCAGCTCGTCCTCCTCGGAGGTTCGCTCGTCCCGGAACGCGCGCAGCGCGACCCTCAACGCTGGCGCCCCGGCCACATAGCCCTCGCGGGTGAGCAGGGCGAGGCCGTCCAGCAGCAGATCGCAAGCGCGCGCCGAGGGCTCCCAATCGGCGGCCAGAATGGCTGCCGCGATTTCACGCGCATCGCCCGCCCGGACGAAGCTCTCCGCGGAGAGGGCAGCCGCGAGCGCCTCGAGATACGTCTCGCGCGTGAGCCTCGGGTCCAGCGTTTCGAGCCGCCTGGCCGCCTCGAGCAGCAGGCGCGGAGCGTCGCGGCCGCGCGTCGTCGCGAAGGTGATCTGCGCTTGTAACAGCTGGGCGCGGGCTCGCTCGGGCTCGTCCAGCGGCCCGGCCTGCGCGACCGCCAGCAGCCGCAGCGCCGCGTCGTTCGCGCCGGCCTGGTGCTTGCTCTGTGCGGCGAGGAGCGCACGCTGCACGCGGCGCCGCGGATCGGGTGTCAGCTCGACGGCCCGCTCGTGAAACGCGGCGCCGGCCGCCAGACCGCCTCGCGCCCGCGCTCGGCCGGCGGAGCGCTCCAGTTCGGCCGCGACGTCCTCATCGAGCCCCGCCGTCGCGTGGGCGAGGTGCCAGGCGCGGCGATCGGGGTCGGTGTCGGCCTCAGTGGCCTCGGCGAGCGCGCGGTGGGCGCGCTGGCGCTCCTCCGGCGCCGCCCCGCTGTAGATCGCCGAGCGCACGAGCGGGTGACCGAAGCGAACCTGCGCCCCGAAATCGACCAGTCCAGCGGCGGTCGCCGGCGCGGCCGCGTCTGGCCCGATGCCGAGCTCGGCTGCCGCCCGCCACACCAACACCGGATCCCCCACCGGCTCCGCCGCAGTGACGAGCAGCAACAGCCGCGTCGCCGGCGGCAGCGGCGCCAGCCGCTCCGAGAAGCTCCGTTCGATCCGCCCCGACAACGCCGGGGCATCGGACAGCCCGAACCCGCCCGCAAGCTCCGCAGGCGACCTGCCACGCGGCAGCTCGAGCAGCGCCAGCGGATTGCCGCGCGTCTCGGCCACGATCCGATCACGCACTCGCTCGTCGAGCGGACCGGTGACCACAGTCGCGAGTAACTCGCGCGCATCACCATCATCCAGCCCATCGACGGCGAGCTCCGGCAACCCCTCGAAATGCCGTTCGCCGCTCGATTCGCGCACGGCGAAGACCAGCCCGACCGACTCCGCACCGAGACGGCGCGCGACGAACGCCAGCGCCTGCTCGGAGGCCATGTCGAGCCACTGCGCGTCGTCCACGAGGCAGACCAGAGGCCGCTCCTCCGCGACCTCCGAGAGCAGACTCAGGACCGCCAGGCCGACGAGGAAACGATCCGGCGCAGCGCCGTCACGCAAACCGAACGCGATCCCAAGCGCATCGCGCTGCGGGCCTGGAAGGCCCTCCAAGCGCACCAGGAACGGCGCGCACAGCTGCTGCAGCCCCGCGTACGCGAGCTCCATCTCCGACTCGACGCCGGTCGCCCGGGCGATGCCGCATCCCGACGCGTGCGCGATCAGATATTCCAACAACGCGCTCTTGCCGACCCCGGCCTCCCCGCGCAGGACCAGCGCCCGGCTCGGACCCACGCGCACACTCGCCACCAGCTCATCCAGGGCGGCACACTCAGTGCCCCGCCCAAGCAGCCGCTGCGCAGAAACGGCAGTCGACATTGCACCCGCTGAGGCTAGGGACGGCGCGCCATGTTCGCAACCCGGAGCTGTGGCTCCCGTGACCACGGGAGTGGGCACCCCGGGGGTCGGACCCGGGTGCTCACCGGACGCGACGAACACGCGCGGAGAGGACGCTCCACGGCATCAGCAATACGGAGACCCAATTGAGGTCTTGGTTCAACACAGATCAGGAGGTAGCCATGAGCGCCACTGACGCGCACGACATGAGCAGCGAGACGGTCGCGGGGAGCGTCACGACGAACCTCGAGGTCCAGATCATCCCCGTGTCCGACGTCGACCGATCCAAGGAGTTCTATGAGCGCTTGGGTTGGAGGCTCGACGCCGACGACGCCCCGATGGACGGTCTTCGGATCGTCCAGTTCACACCCCCGGGCTCGGGTACCTCGGTCACGTTCGGCCTGGGACTCACGACCGCCACGCCCGGCTCGGCCGAGAGCGGGCTGATCGTCTCCGACATCGAGGCCGCTTATGACGAGTTTGTCGGCCGTGGCATCGACGTGAGTGACATCTGGCACGGCCCGCCGTTCCCCGTCGAGGCGCGGCAGCCGGGCCCGGACCCCGAGCGCACCAGCTACGGGTCGTTCTTCTACTTCACCGATCCCGACAGCAATACGTGGCTGGTCCAGGAGGTCACGACACGGCTCCCCGGCCGGATGAACGCGGCTGAGATGGGCTATGCATCCCCTGCGGACCTGGAGAGCGCGCTTCGGCGTGCCGAGGCCGCCCACCGCGAGCACGAGAAGCGCAGCGGGCGCTCGCACCTGTTCCACCGGTCAGACCCAGACAACTGGCCCGCCTGGTACGCCGGCTACATGGCGGCCGAGCAGGCCGGGACGGACCTGCCGTCGTGACCGGCTTCGCGCTCGCTCCGGCCGCCGCAGGTCCGGCGGCCGGAGCAACGTGACCACGACTAACCCGCTCAGAAGCGAAAGGACCCGGACCAATGTCCGTCACCGCCACTCATGTGACACAGCTCACCGCCCCCAATCAGACCGTCAAGGCTCCGAACGGCGTCACCTACGCTTACCGGCGCCTGGGCGAACCCTCCGCGAGCGCTCCGCCGCTCGTATCGTTTCAGCACTTCCGCGGCAACCTCGACAACTGGGACCCCGCGCTCGCCGACGCGCTCGCGAGGACCCGCGAGGTGATCCTGTTCGACAACGCCGGCGTCGGCGGATCGACCGGTACCGTGCCGCGCACGGTCACCGCGATGGCGCAGGACGCGCTCAGCTTCATCGACGCCCTGGAGCTGCGCGAGATCGACGTGCTCGGCTTTTCGCTCGGCGGATTCGTCGCGCAGGAACTGGTGCTGATCCGCCCGCGGCTCGTCCGCCGCCTCGTGCTCGCCGGAACCGGGCCACAGGGTGGCGAGGACATGCACGGCTTCAGGGACGAGATGTTCGTCCACGCGAACCGCGACCAGCCGGGGGCCGAAGACATCCTGGCGCTCTTCTTCGAGCGCAGCGAGACCAGCGTCGCCAAGGGACGGGAGTTCCTCCAGCGCATCTTCACCCGCACGGACGACCGCGACTCCAGCGCCACGCTCGAGGTGCGCGACGTCCAGCTTGATGCCATCAGCTCATGGGGCATCCCCGACCCGAGCAAGCTCAACCGCCTCGCCGGCATCACTCAGCCGGTGCTCGTGGCCAACGGCGACAACGACCGCATGGTCCCGACAAAGAACTCGTACCTGCTCGCCGAGCGCCTCCCGAACGCCCGACTGAAGATCTACCCGGACGCGGGGCACGGCTTCCTCTTCCAGTACCCGGCCGAGTTTGCGGGCGAAATCGAGCGGTTCATAGCACCAACCCATACTCAACGACCGCGAGCGGTCGGGATGAGCACCAGCAGTTGCACAACCTCGCGATCGAGGTCAACGACCGTGGAGCGGGTGCTGGCGCTGCGGGACCCCAGACTGCCGCGCAACGCTTTCATGCACCCGTTCGCGTACATGCGATGACGGGCCAGACGCGGACAGCCGGCGAGAAAGCCGACTGTCGGCGCCTGTCAGTCAACAGGAAGGAGCTAGAACATGTCGGAGGAGCGCAGAACAGTGAGCGAGCACACGCCATTCATCGACTTCGAGAACCTGCCGGCCCCGAGCGAGGGCTTTGTCGTCACCCACTTCATCACCGTACGAAGCGTGGCGCGGTCCCGCGCGTTCTACTCCGAGGTCCTCGGCGGCCAGGTCGTGCTGGAGGAGAACCCGTGCATCATCAAGCTCGCCAACTCATGGGTGCTGATGAACCCGGGCGGTCCCCCCACCCCCGACAAGCCCGACACCTCGGTCGTGAACTACGAACCCGGGAACACCGTCTCGAGCTTCATGAACCTGCGCGTCGCCGACATCCAGGCGTGCTATGAGGAGTGGAGGTCAAAGGGGGCCGAGTTCGTGACACCGCCGATCGATCGCCGTGCTGAGATCCGCTGCTACATGCGAGACCCCGACGGCTACATGATCGAAGTCGGCCAGGCCACCGGAGCGCTCCACGGGGAGCTCGCCGAGAAGCGGCCTGAAGATCTACCCGGCTAAGGCGACGGCACCAGGCTTCCATGGAGATGGCACCGATCCGTTCCGGTCGTGTTCGGATCGCCCGTCCGGGAGCAGCAGCGGGCGCTCGCAGCGGTTGCCCGCCGAGCTGACCGGTTCTGGCGGTGAGCTTGCTAGAGACCGACGAGAGTGATCGTTCCTTCGCGAGCGACCGGCACACAATCGCGGCGGTCGAGGCCGGAAAAGGCAGCCACGCCAGCGCCGTCGGCACGATGCCCGCGCGAACGCGGAGGCAGGGCTCAACCCGCAGATTGGGTCCCGCCCTGCTTGTCGCCGATAGCAGGAGCGAGCGACGCCTCGGCATCCCCACTTCCGGGATGCAAACGTGACGCTCGCCCGCCCGCATGCGGCGTCCCAGAGCCGAATCAATCCAGTCGCCCCGATAATCGATTGGTGGGTGCAGGGCTCTGCATAGCCCCGCACCGCGCTTGCCGGAGCTGACCCGCCGCCGAGTTGCGGGGCGGTGCGGAGTGGTGCGCGGCGATCCGGGATGCAATCGGGATGCACGTCGGCCGCGGAGTGGGATGCAGGTGGGAGTCGCGACTTGCACGTCCAATGCGGGATGTTCAACTCCTTCATCCCGCTAGTCCGGCGGCTGACCTCGTTAGCGACACTGGCTCGACGATCGCGGTGATCAGGCCGGTGTGGACGTCGTAGATGTGGCCGGAGGGGGTGATGTGGGGGGAGATGCGGGGGTCGGACAGGACGCGCTCGACATCGGTGCGGACCGTCGCGGCTGGGTCGACCACCGGGAGATCGGCAGTTCATGCAGCGGCCTCTTTCGAACGGCGGTTCCAGCCTTGCGGCCACCTGCGCATGGGCGGTCAGTGAGATGCACCGATCGATCACCGTCGCAGAGCTGGCCGCCCACGCCCACTTCTCACAGCGGACCCTGGCTCGTCGCTTCGTCGAAGAGACCGGCCTCACCCCGATGCGGTGGCTGACCCTCCAACGCCTGCTCGAGGCACGCCGGCTGCTCGAGGCGACAGACCTGGCGGTCGAGGACATTGCTGGGCGCTGCGGGCTGGGTACGGCCGGCAACCTCCGGCTGCATCTTGCGCGCGAGGTAGCGACCACACCCACCGCTACCGCCGCGTCTTCCGCCACGGCGCCGCGACCAGTGGCGCGTAGCCGGATTCGTGCGCGGGCGGGCATCGCCTTTCTTAGCTCCTTTTCTCCGGCGATGCAGAACGTGACACGGCCCCTTGTGCACGCCCGGTTCCAGATAGATCCGGGATGATTCGGTTGTATATACGCCACCGAGATGATATATATAGAGCTGTGAGCAAGCACCTTGTGGACATCGACGAGGAGGCGCTGCGGGCCGCCCGGGCGGAGCTGGGGACAGCCACGATCAAGGACACCGTCAACCTTGCATTGCAACGCGCGGGAGCCGAGCACCGCACTACGGTCAGTCAGCGGCTTGACGTGCTGGCTCGGTCGGAGCTGCAACCGCGCGAACGCGCATGGCGCTGACGCATCTGGTGGACACGAGCGTCTTGACACGCATCGGGCAGGTCGCCGTTCGGGAAGCGATCGAGCCGCGGGTAGAGCGCGGGGAGCTGGCACGGGCTGGGATCAGCGATCTCGAGGTCGGGTACTCCGCCCGCAGTGCCGAGGAGTGGGACCAGATCGCCGAAGCGCTCGAAGCGTTCCTTCTGGTCGAGACGACGGCCGAGCACGTGCGTCGCGCCAGGCAGGTTCAACGCGGGCTGGCGGCTAAGCACCAGCGCGGCAGAAAGATCCCCGACCTTCTGATCGCGGCTGCGGCAGAGGTCGAGAACCTCACCGTCCTCCACTACGACACCGACTTCGATCGAATCGCCGAGCTCACGGGTCAACGCAGCGAATGGGTGCTGCCCGCCGGCTCGATCGACTGAGCGTCGGGCGAGAAGGCGCGTGCTGCCGGCGCTGCCCGCATCCCTGGGTCTGCACCTCCGGGATGCAAACGCTTCACCTACCGCACGCCCCGTCCCAGAGCCAAATCACTCCAGTCGCCCCGATATTCGATTGGTAGCTGCAGGGCTCTGCATAGCCCCGCAACGCGTGTGGCGGAGGCGACTGCGCAACCGCCTGCTCTACCCCGCGACGGAGCGAGCGGGTTATCCCACGCGTCTAGTGCTGGCGGCGCTGCCGAGCGGCAAGCTTGCCGCTTGCCGCTTGCCGAGCGGCAAGCGGCTGTCCTCTCGCGCCGGCGCGCGCTCAGAGCGGCCCGCCACGACCCGTGCCAGCTCGGCGCCGAGGCCGGCCGTGCGGCGTGTGACGAGCCGCGGCCGCCGCGCAAGCCCGGCCACCACGCCCAGCGCGGCGCCGGGCTGTACGAGGCGCCGGGCGTCGCTCGGCGCCAGCGCGGCATCCGTGAGGAGGATGTCGAGCGCGGCTCGCGCACCGTTCGCCGTGCTCACGGCTGTTCCGCCGCCGGAGCAGGAACGACGATGGCGCGCTTGAGGATCTTGCCGGTCGGCCCCTTGGGCAGCTCGTCGACAAACCAGAGGTGGCGCGGGTACTTGTAGGCCGCCACCTGGCCCTTGACGAACTCGCGCAACTCGGCCTCGCCCGCCTCCACGCCCGGCTTGAGGGCCACAGCGGCGCCGACCTCCTCGCCGAGCGCCGCGTCTGGGACGCCGACCACGGCGGCCTCGCTCACCGCGGGATGCTCGTACAGCACCTCCTCGATCTCGCGCGGGTAGACGTTGTAGCCGCCGCGGATGATCAGGTCCTTCTTGCGGTCGACGATGAAGAAGTAGCCATCGGTGTCGACCCGGCCCATGTCGCCCGTGTAGAACCAGCCGTCCTCGTCGATGGCGGCCGCCGTCGCGTCGGGCTGGTCCAGGTAGCCCTTCATGATGTTGTGCCCCCGGATCGCGATCTCGCCTACCGCTCCGGCCGCAACGGCGCTGCGCGACTCGTCGACGAGCCTCATCTCCACGCCGCCGATCGGCGTCCCGATCGAGCCGGGCTTGCGCTCGCGATCTGGATGGTTGAACGACGCGATCGGCGAGGTCTCGGACAGCCCGTAGCCCTCGAGCACGATGCAGCCGAACGCCTGCTCGAAGCCGCGCAGGATCTCGACAGGGAGGGCGGCGCCGCCCGATACGCACAGGCGCAGCGTCGAGGCGTCGAAGCGCTCGCGGGCGGGATGTCCGAGCAGCGCCGCGTACATCGTGGGCACGCCCTGGAAGATCGTCACTCCGTAGCGCTCGATCGTCTCGAGCACCGCATGCGGATCGAAGCGCGGGACGAGCGCGAGGCAGGCGCCCGACCTTACGGCCGCGTTGAGGCCGCAGGTCTGCCCGAACGAGTGGAACAGCGGCAGCGCGCCGAGCACGACGTCCGCCTCCGCGATCGAGAACAGCCCCAGCGCCACCTCGACGTTGCGCCGCAGGTTGGCGTGCGTGAGCTCGGCGCCCTTCGGTTTGCCGGTCGTGCCCGACGTGTAGAGGATCACCGCGGTGTCCTCGGCGGCGCGCGCGCACGGCTGGTCGACCGGGTCGGCGTCCGCGACCAGCGCCGCCAGCTCTCCGCGCGCGGTCACGACGGCCTCGGCACCGGCCTGCCGCGCACCCTGCTCGCAGGCTTCCTCGTACCCCTGCCAGCCGACCACGAGCTTCGCGCCCGAGTTGCCGAGGTAGAAGGCCACCTCCCGCTCCTTGAGCAGGACGTTCATCGGGACCACCACGCCGCCCGCGCGGAGCACGCCGTAGTACGCGAGCGCGAACTCGGGGACGTTGGGCAGCATGATCCCGACGCGGTCGCCCGGCTCGAAGCCGCGAGCCCGGAGCCATCCGGCCACCTGCGCGGCGCCGGCGTGGAGCCGCGCGTAGCTCAGCTCGCTCTCGCCGAGACGGAGGGCGGGCCGCCGCCCGTGCAGGCGAGCGGCGTGCTCGAGGTTGCAGGCGAGGTTCTCGTTCACGGCCCCAGCGTCTCGCAGGACACGCCAGCTTCCACTGGCGCAGCCCTCCAAAGATCACTGTGATCCGTGAACAACCGGCTAGGCGCTCGCCAGCTCCGTCTCGGCGACGCGGACCGCGATCAGCAGGTCCAGCACGTCGGCGACGCGGCGCAGGTCGCAGCCCGTGCGCTCCTCGATCTTCCCGAGGCGGTAGCGCGCGGTGTTCGGGTGGACGAACAGGCGCTCCGCCGTGAGCCGTGCGTTGAAGTCGGAGGCGACGTACTCGAGCAGCGTCATCGTGAGGATGCGCCCGTCGGCCAGGTCGTCGGCGACGAACTGGCGCACGCTAGCCGGAATGCGGCCGCGGGCGGTGTCGCGGCCGAACAGCGTCAGGCAGTCGAACGCGCTCAGCACCGGCAGGGCCACCACGCCGCCGCTCGTGCGCACCCGCTCGACGGCGGCCTCGGCCTCGGCGTAGGCGTGAGCCGTGCGCTCGAGCCCGGTCTGAACCGCGCTGACCCCGATGGCGAGGGCCGAGCCCTCCGCCGCCAGCCGCTCCTGCGCCGCCACGAGCCCGTCGACCAGCTCGCCGACGTCGCGCTCCACGCGCGCCAGCAGTACGAGCTCGTCCTGGCGGCTGACCGTCAGCGGCTGGACCGAGCAGCCGACCGCGCGGGCGAGCGCGAGCGCCAGACCGCGCAGCTTGTGCTCGTCCGCGGGTGGAGTGAGCGGCACCGCGACGATCACGATGCTGGGCGCGGCCCCGTGCAGGCCGGCGTCGTGGGCCGCGATCAGCTTCGGTCCGGGAGCCGGCGGGCGCCCGGCCAGGAGGTCATCCAGCAGGTCGCGCCGGACGCGGTCGCCCTGCGCCAGGAGCAGCTGCTCGGCCTCCAGGTACACCTGGGCCGCCTCGGTGGTGGAGGTGTTGATGTAACGGATCACGATGCCGGCTGCCTCGAGCGCGACCGCGCGCGACTCGTCGTCGGTCGCGGCCTCGAGCATCGCGTCCCAGAACACCTCGAGGTAGGTACGGAAGCCCTGCATGAAGTCGGCCAGCGGGATCCGGCCGACGCGCCGCGTCGCGGTCGGGCGCATGAAGCCGAGCTCCGCCCGCTCGAGCGGACGCTGCTCGGCCAGGCTGCGCAGCAGGGCCTCGTTGTGGATCGTCACGTGCTCGCGCACGTCTTCGACGAACCCAGGGTCGGCGATCTTCGCGTACGCCGGAATCTCGGTGCGGATGCGCTCGACGCCGCGCTCCACGATCTCGGCCTGCTGCGCGCGGAGGCTCTCGACGATCTTCTCGAGCGCCGCCCGTCGCGTATCGACAGCGGTATTCGCCACCACTCCCTCCTCAGCGCGAGTGTAACCCGCGTTGTCACGAGCTCACAACCAATTTAGGGAACGCACGCCGATGGACCGCGAGCCCGGCGGACCTAGATTGCCCGCCTCGGTCGCCGCCGGCGGCCCTGGTGGAGGAGCAGATGAACCTACTCGAGGTCAAGCAGCTGAGCGTTCGGTACGGCGCGGTGCTGGCGTTCCACGACGTCAGCCTCCAGATCCCGCCCGGCGGGTCCGTCGCGCTGCTCGGCGCCAACGGCGCTGGCAAGACCACCCTGCTGCGCGCCATCGGCGGGCTGCTCGCGTACCACGGCGGCCGCATCGTGGCGGGCGACATCCTCTTCGAGGGACGCTCGATCGTCGGCGCCGACGCCTCGTCGCTCGTCACCTGCGGCATCGCACAGTCGCTCGAGGGGCGGCGCGTGTTCGCCGACCTGACCGTGGGCGAGAACCTCCGCCTGGGAGCGTTCGCCGGCGGCGGGCGCGGCGAGGTGAGCGTGCGCGAGCAGATGCTCGACCTGTTCCCGATCCTGCGCGAGCGGTTCGGGCAGCGCGCCGGTCTCCTCAGCGGCGGTGAGCAGCAGATGCTCGCCATCGCGCGCGCCGTGATGGCGCAGCCGCGCCTGCTGCTGCTAGACGAGCCTTCGCTGGGTCTCGCCCCGATCGTGGTCGAGAGCATCGCCGATGCTCTCGCGCGGATCAACGCGGCGGGCACGTCGATCCTGGTGTCGGACCAGAACACCACGCTCGCACTGCGCGCGAGCGGCCACGCGTACCTGCTCGAGAGCGGGCGGCTGCGCGCCGACGCGCCGACGCAACGGCTGGTGCTCGACGACACGCTGCGGGCGTCCTATCTCGGCACCTCGTCAGGACACGATCAGCTCGAGCAGGAGCTAGCGGGCTGATGAGCGCCGGCCTGCTCTCGGTGCGGGACCTCAGCCTGCGCTTCGGCTCGGTGAAGGCCTTTCGCAACGTCAGCTTCGACGTGGCCCACGGCGAGCTGTTCGCGGTGATCGGCCCGAACGGCGCCGGCAAGAGCTCGCTCTTCAACGCGCTCTCGCGCGTGTACGAGCCGGACGGCGGCAGCGTGAGCTTCCAGGGGCGCGACCTGCTGCGGCTGAGTCCCCACCGCCTGGCGAGCGCCGGCATCGCCCGCAGCTTCCAGAACCTCGGCGTCTTCCCCCAGCTGACGGCGCTCGAGAACGTGATGATCGGCCGCCACCACCTGATGAAGGCCGGCGCGCTCCGCGGCGGGCTGGGCCTGGCCCGCCGCGAAGAGCGCCGGCACCGCGCCGCCGCGGTCGACGCGCTCCGCTTCGTGGACATCGAGCACCTGTACGGGCTGACCGTGCGCACGCTCCCGTACGGGCTGCAGAAGCGGGTCGAGCTCGCGCGCTGCCTGGCGATGGAGCCGCGGCTGATGCTGCTCGACGAGCCGGTGGCCGGCATGGACGCATCCGAGCGCGCGGAGATCGCGGAGCTGATCCGGCGCGCGCACGCCGAGCGCGACCTGACCGTGCTGCTCGTCGAGCACGACATGGGCATGGTGATGAAGGTCGCGCGGCGGATCCTCGTACTCGACTTCGGCGAGCCGATCGCGCTCGGCACGCCGCCAGAGATCCAGCGCGACCCGCGGGTGATCCGCGCGTACCTGGGCGAAGAGCCGGAGGTGGCGGCATGACGCAGTTCCTGCAGCTTCTGTTCGAGGGCGTGTCGCTGGGGGCCAGCTACTCGCTCGTGGCGCTCGGCTTCGTGGTGATCTACCGCGCCAGCGGCGTCATCAACTTCGCGCAGGGCGCGATGCTGCTGCTCGGCGCCTACCTGATCTCGTGGTTCGCCGTTGACCTCGGGCTGCCGTTCCTCCTTGCGGTGCTGCTGGCGATGGGCTCGCTCGGGTCGCTCGGCGCCGGCTTCCACAGGATCGCGCTCCGGCGCGTGGTCGGGCAGCACACGTTCGTGCTCGTGATGATCACGATCGGCGCGAGCATCGCCGTCTCGGCCGCGATCGACGCGATCTTCGGCAGCAACCCCCGCCTGCTCGGCGATCCCTGGGGCTCCTCGTCGTTCCACGTGGGCGGGGTGACCGTCACCTCGGTGAAGCTCTGGGGCATCCTCGTGGCGGGGGCCGCGCTGGCCCTCTACTTCGCCTTCGACCGCTACACGCGCTGGGGACTCGCCATGCGCGCCACGGCGGCGGACGAGGAGGCCACGCTCTCGGTCGGCGTCCCGGTGCGGCGGGTGCACGGACTCACCTGGGCGCTCGCGGGCGGCCTGGCGACCCTCGGCGGCCTCTTCCTCGCCGGGTTCCCCAACGCCCCCGGCCCGACGCTCGGCGACGCCGCACTGCGCGCCTTCCCGGCGGTGGTCCTGGGCGGCCTGTCCTCCTCGGTCGGGGCGGTCGTGGGCGGCCTGCTGATCGGGATCGTCGAGGTGATGACGTCCGGCTACGCGCCGTCGTGGCTCGGCACGAACTTCTACGCCGTCGCGCCGTACGTCTTGATGATCGCCATCCTGCTGGTGCGGCCGTACGGGCTGCTCGGCACGCGGCCGGTGGAGCGGGTCTGATGCTGTCGCGTTCTGCCACCCGCCGCTCGTCGCTGCTCGCCTTCGTGGCGCTCGCCGTGGTGCTGCCCTTCTGGCTCAGCGCGTCGAGCCTCACGACCGCGACGTTCGTCCTGATCGCCGCCATCGGCGCCACCGGCCTCAACGTGCTCACCGGCTACGCGGGTCAGATCTCGCTGGGCCACGCCTTCTTCCTCGCCGCCGGCGCGTACACCGGCGCGGTGCTGGGCGCCGACCACGGCGTGAGCGCCGCGCTGTGGATCCCCGCCGCGGCGCTCGTGGCCGCCGCGCTCGGCTTCGTGGTGGGCCCGATGGCGCTGCGCCTGCGCGGCCTCTACCTGGCGATCGTGACACTCGGACTCGTCTTCATCGGCCAGCACGTGCTGCTCAACTCGTCCGGCATCTCGGGAGGACCGCAGGGGCGCGCCTTCCCGCCGGTCGTGATCGGCTCGTTCGACTTCTCGCCGGGCAACAGTCTCCAGCTCGGCGGCCTGACGATCGACCACGACGGCCTCTACTACTACCTCGCGCTTCTGATCCTGGCGGTGGCCACCGCGTTCGTCTGCAGCCTTCGGCGCAGCCGCGCCGGGCGCGCCATGGTGGCCGTGCGCGAGCGCGAGCTGCCGGCCGCGCTGATGGGCGTGAACGTGGGCCACACGAAGGTGGTCGCGTTCGTACTCTCGGCCGCGCTCGCCGGGGTGAGCGGTGCGCTCTACGCCTCCTATCTGAGCTTCGCGCAACCCACCCAGTGGGACCTGGCGATGTCGATCCAGTTCATCGCCGCGATCATCGTCGGAGGCATGGGGACCACGGCCGGCCCGCTGCTCGGCTCGTGCGTCGTGTTCGCGCTCCCGTCGCTCTTGAAGAACCTGCCGTTCGTGCCCGCGGAGGGCGCCGGCGGCGGGATCTCGGTGGGCGATCTCACCTCGATCGTGTACGGCCTGCTGATCGTCGCCTTCCTCGTGCTGGAGCCGCGAGGGCTCGTCGGATTGGCCGATCGCATCGGGTCGCTCTTCTCACGTCGACCCGTGGGCGACCGCGCCGCGGGACAGGGCTCACGGATTCCCATCAACAACCCGGAGGAGGTACATCCGTGAAACGTTCAACCGTCATCGCCGCCCTCGGCGTGACGCTGGTCAGCATCGCTGTCAGCGCGTGCGGAACGGGCAGCTCGAAGAACACCACTGAAGGGGGCGGGAACGGCCAGCTCAAGACCGGGCCCGGCGTGGACGTCGCCACGAAGACGATCAGCATCGGCGACATCAACGCCTTGACCGGCCCGGCCGCGCCGCTCGGGCTCGAGGTCGCGGCCGGCCACAGCGCCTACTTTCAGGCCCTGAACGCGCGTGGTGGGGTCGGTGGCTGGAAGGTCAAGCTCGTCACCAGGGACAGCGGCTACCAGCCCCAGCAGCACGTGCAGCTGTACAACCAGCTGCAGAGCTCGGTCACCATCCTCAACTCGTTCGGCAGCCCGACCACCAAGGCGATCCAGCCGCAGCTCGACCAGCAGAAGCTGGTGACCATCCCCGCCTCGTTCGACTCGGCGTGGGGTGTGGACTCCGTGCTGGCCCCCGTCGGGGCGCCCTACAGCGTCGACGTGGCCAACGCGCTCGACTACTACACGCAGAGCGGTGCGAAGAAGCCCAAGATCGGGATCATCTACCAGAACGACGAGTACGGAGCGGACGCCCTGCGAGGCTTCAAGGCCGCGAAGTCGACGCTCGGCTTCCAGGACGCGGGCGAGCAGGCATTCAACGTCGGCGACACCTCCTTCACGGCGCAGGTGCAGAAGCTCAAGGCGGCCGGCGCCGCGGCAGTGGTGATCACCGCCCTGCCGTCCGCGACCGGGCCGATCGTCGGAACCGCCGCGACCCTCGGCTTCCACCCGCAGTGGATCCTCCAGGGACCCTCGTTCCTCGAGCAGCTGATCACCAAGGACGGCAACCTCGGCTCGCCGGCGACGCCGATCGCCCCGGCGCTGAAGGGTGCGATCGTGACCTCGTTCGCGGCGCCGTGGGGTGAGGGGAAAGCGCCGGGGATGCAGCAGCTGCTGGCGGACCACAGCCGCTACAGCGCCAAGCTGCCGCCCAGCATCTACTTCACCCTGGCGTACGCGCAGGGCGAGGTCGAGGCCGCCATCCTCAAGCGGGCGATCGCCGACGGCGACCTCACGCGTGATGGGATCCTGGCCGCGAAGGAGCGGCTCGGGACGGTGGACCTCGGTGGCATCGCCCCGAACGTGAGCTACGACGCCCAGCCTGGACCGCCGACCCGTCGCAGCCTGATCACGACGATCGACCCAACGGTCCCTGGGTTCCTCAAGGCCGTGTCGCCAGACTACGGCAGCAAGGTCGCCGACAGCCTGAACATCGGCTGACGCCCTCCCTCGACCTGAGTGGGCCGGCGCCCCCGGGCGCCGGCCCGCCGCGTCGCGGTACCGGCCCGCGCCCAGCGACACTCGTGCGATGGCATTGAAGCCGTCGTCAAGACTGTCCATGGATAGCGTGCGCTTCCGCGTTGAAAAGCAGCACCCGGCTACCGGCTCTGCGCTCTCCCGTCGCCAACCTGCTCGACAACGCCGAGCGCTACAACATCAAGGGCGGGACCGTCTCCATCTCGACGGCCACCGACAGCGGCGCGTCCCTGGTGCGAGTGGTCAACACCGGCCAGGTGGTGCCACCCGAGCAGGTCGAACGGCTCTTCTTGCCGTTCACGCGCCTGGACGACCGTATGCACCACGAAGGCTTCGGGCTAGGGCTCGCCCTGGTCTCCTCGATCGCCGCGGTGCACGGCGGCACCGTGAACGCAACCGCCGTACCCACCGGTGGGCTGGACATCAGCGTGCGCCTCCCGCGACGCGACAAAGCCGTCGCCGCGTCGCCTGCCGCGTGAGCCGCTGCCTCCCGCCTCCGGGATGCAAACGTGACGCCCTCCTGCCTGCGTCCGGCGTCCCAGAGACTCGTTCAGCGCGACGAATGTCTCGGCCGCCGCGCTGCCTCCCACACGACACACTGGTCAAGTGGAACCAAGGCGGCCCCGTCGGCGCCAGCGGACCGCAGGGTCCCAAGGGCGACAGCGGACCCGCCGGCCCGCAGGGAGCCAATGGTGATGCCGGCGCCAAGGGCGACACCGGCCCGCAGGGACCTTCGGGAACCGCCACCAGGACCGTCGCGATCGGCTCCTCCGTGCAAATCAACGCGAGTGGCCTCGCCTCCGCGTTCGCGACTTGCCCCTCCGGCTCGACAGCCACCGGCGGGGGCTTCGATAAGACCCCCGGCATCGAAATCGATTCGAACGTGCCAGGCAGCGACGGGACCCAATCGTGGGAGGTGGACGCGCACAATCCGACGAGCATCGGCGGGGAGTTCAGGGCTCGGGTCGTATGCGTCTACTGAATCCCGTCGGAACGTCGCTCGCCTCTAGCGCTGCAGCCGCGCCGTGATCAGCCGCGCCGGCGGCGGCACCTGCGGGCCGATGCCGATGCCGACATTGCCGACGAACGGCACGACCTTGATCTTCCGGTGGTGCTTGCGCAGCAGCGCGAAGGCGGGCTTCACGAGCGTCAGCGGCACGCGATCGGTGCTCGGCGAGGCTCCGTAGCGCAGTCGCCCGCTCGCGAGGTGCGAGTCGAAGACCTTGTCGACGTAGCGGTTCAGCTCGCGCGTGGAGATCTGCTTCGGCGTGACAGGGATGTAGATCTCGAACTGTCCGTCGCAACCGTTGGGGCACACGACCTTCAGCGTCCCTCGACCGTGGCGGTCGAACGTCACCCTGGTGCTCTTGATCTGGACGGGGCAGCCGAGCGGCGTGGCCGGCACGGTCGAGTCCGTCACGTCGATGACGCTCACCTGCTGGTGCCCGCTGCACGAGTGGTTCAGGATCGCCGCATCGGTGCCGTCGAAGGCGATCGGCCTGCGGTCGGAGCCCATGCCGGGCGCGCCGACGGGCAGCAGCCCGGTGCCGTCGAGGCCGACGAGGCCCGTGGCGAGCTGCCCGCCGACGGTATCGCCGCGAGGAGCGAACAGCAGGCGCCCGCCCCAGGGAACGAAGGTTCCGATGTCCGGCAGCTGCACGCCCGTGATCGCGTGCGGCTTCGCCGCGCCAACCGGCCACAGGTAGATGTCCCGCGGCACACCGGAGTACACGCCGGGGCCGATCACCAGCGAGCCGTCGGAGAGCACGTGGAAGGCACCGCCGCTCGTCTCCTTGGCGTACGGGAGGACGCGCTCGGTCCCGTGCGTGGTGTCGATCAAGTGCAGGTTCGTCTGGTCCATGGCGCTCACGAACGCTGCCTCGACGGCGAGGAACGGCTCGGCGTAGGAGAGGCGGGGATATAGGTCGAGCCTCAAGCCCGGGATGGGCGTGACGGTGCCGTCGGCGGCGACGGTGTCCACCGACGCGCTCGTTCCGCACTGGGCGCCGTCGAACGCGAAGCCGCTCGCGCCGGCGGCGGCCTCGAGCAGCGGCTGCTGGTCGCCGTTCGAGCTCGCCGGGATGCAGCGGACGACATCGTGCGCGGACCCGTCCCAGCCGCCGCGGACGACGAGCTCGCCCTGGCTGACGTCGTAGTCGCAGCCGCACTCGCCGGTGTCGACGCTCCGGCCGTCGCGGGCCGTGAGCAGGTAGCCGGTCGCGTTGGCGACGACCTGCGTCTGGAGGTCCGCGCTCGAGGGGTGGGCGCGCTGGATCGTCGCGATGACCGTCGTGGGCGCGCCGGCGTGCTCCTCGTGGATGAGGACCGGGCCATGGCCCTTGCTCGTCGCCCACACGACGTGGCCTGCGCCATAGGCCATGTCCTGGATGTCGTTGGGCACCGGGAGGTTGACCGCCGGCGCGGCGGTGGCGGAGGCCGGCGCAAGCACCAAGGCGCTTACGACGCTGAGGAGTGCCGTCCCGATTCCCATTGCGCGACCGTATCGGGCGTGGCAGTCACCGGGGGGAACCAGGAGCACATCGGCGACGTGCGGCCCGGATTCGGCAAGCGGGCTCGACCGATGAGGTTCGCGCCCTGCTGCGGTCATGACGAGAAAGACCACCACCGAGACGAAGGACGAACCCATGAAACTGACGACCATGACGCAACTCACCGTCGATGGGGTGATGCAGGGAAACGGCGCCGCGACGGATGAGGACCGCAGGGGCGGATTCGAGCGCGGCGGCTGGGCCATGGGGGTGTTCGACAACGAGAGCATGACGTTCATCAACCAGACCTACCAGCGCGCCGACGCGTTCCTGTTCGGCCGGCGGACCTACGAGCTCTTCGCCGGCTATTGGGGCGCGGGGAAGAACCCGGCCAGCCCCATCACAGCTGCCTTGAACACGAAGCCCAAGTACCTCGCATCGACCACGCTCACCGACCCGCAATGGGCGGACACGACCCACCTCTCCGGTGACCTCGCGGCGGCCATCGGCGAGCTGAAAGCCAAGCCGGGGGGTGAGCTGCAGGTGCACGGCAGCGGCGCCCTGATCCGGTGGCTGCTGGCTAACGACCTCGTCGACGAGATGAACCTGCTCATCGTGCCCGTGGTCCTCGGCCAGGGCACGCGGCTGTTCCCCGACGCCGGCCCGGACGTTGCGCTTGACCTCGTCGACTCACGAGCCGACTCGAAGGGCGTGACGATCCAGGTCTACCGGCCCGCCGGGCGCCCCCAGTACGCACCGGCCACTGCCGACTGAGGGACGTGTCGTCGCGGCACCCGCAGGCCCTCGTCGATTGAAGCGGCACGCCGCCCTCAGCGCTGGCGGTTCCTGATGCAAAGGGCAGCGAGATCCATGCCGTGGACCCGGTAGATCTGGCAGCCGATGCGGGAGGAGAAGAAGTCGTGGCTGGACCCATTGCCATATGCAACCCACGGCGCGGCGTTGCGCTCCAGATCCCCGGCAAGCGCACCGTATGAGAGGTAGCGCGATGGGCCCGACAGCTCGGCGGCGCGCGCGAGCCGGCGGCGGTACCTTTGGTCGTCGAACGCGGGGATGACGGAGCCATCCTCGAGCAAGAGATTCAGGAAGTCGCGTGGGTCGGGATAGTCAGCCTCCCAGCCGATGTTGGCGATGTCCCACCGGGTGCCGTGGAGGACCCTGTCGTAGAACGTGGCGAACGGGAATCTGCGTACCTTCAGCTTGAGCCCGATCGCGGCGAGGTTGTCCTTCACGATCTGGGCTTGCTGGTCGCACGGCGATTCGTTGCAGGTGTAGAGCACGGCGGTGCCACGCCGGCCTTGCGCGAGCTGTCTAGCCTTCGCGACATCTGGTGTGAAGGGGTAGGTCTTGAGGTCTTGGAAGCCGGGCATGCCCGGGGGGAGGTACTGATCGGTGGGCTGTGGCGACGGCCCTCCGAATCCCCCGAGCCGGGCGAGCGCGGTTCGGTCGATGGCGTAGTTGACGGCTTTCCGCAGCCGCACGTCGCTGAATAGGGGTCGCCGGGCATTCAGCGCCAGGAACCAGAGCTGGTCTCGGGCGTTGACGAAGTACTGCTGCCTGCCTTTCGCCGCAACCGGGCTGCCCGGGCCGTAGTGTGCGGCGAGCCTTGGGGCTTCTGCCGCTCTCACAGCGAAAGGTGCGTAGTCCGCTGTGCCTGCCTCGATGTGCGCGACGCCCCGCGCATTGGGCACTCCGACGGCGAAATCGATCTGCGCCACCGAGTGCGGGCGACCGGCTCGGTAGTTGGGGTTGCGTTTCAGCACGACCCCCTGGCCGGGCGCGTAAGACGCTATGTAGTAGGGACCCGCCATGGGAATCGTGCGCAGACCGTTTGGGTCGATCGGAGTGTCGGTCGGCACCGCACAGAACACGGACTGAGCAATCCGCGTGAGCAGGTCGGGCGCGGGCGCGACGAGCCGAATCGTCAATTTGTCTCCACGCGCTGTCACGCCCGCGATGTGAGGCGCCTTCCCGGCCATGTAGCCGCGGGCGCCGACGATGTCGGTGAACTGCTGCGCGAACGGGCTCGCCATCCGCGGGCTGAGGCTTCGCTCGATCGCGTGCTTGAAGGTCTGCGCGGTCACCGGCTCGTTGGACGGCGGCGAGAAGCGAAAGCCGTCGCGGATGGCGAACGTGTAGGCCTTGCCGTCAGCGGACCGTACCGGCAGCGACTTCGCCACCTCGGCCGTGAGCTGGGATCCCGCCGGGCCGTCCTTGTCGGGGTAGTTCAGGAGCTTCGCGCACGTCGCGTCGAGCAACTGGAGCGACAGGTCGCTGTAGGCAAGGGCTGGATCCATGGAGTCGACGTCACTCTGGGAGTCGATCCGCACGACGCCACCGCGCGCCAGATTTGCCGGTGGGACGGTCTGAGCATCGATCGTCACCCACGCGCGGCCGTCGGCCAACGTGATCGCCCGCGGGCTACCTCCGACGCTGATCGTCGCAACGACCTTGTCGGTCACCGGATCGATCCTCGTCACGGTGCCGTCGCCCTCGTTTGCCACCCACACTGAGCCGGCGCCGATCGCGACACCCGCGGGCGAGCGTCCGACCGCAACCGTCCGGGTCACCGCTCGCGTCGCCGGGTCGATCAGTACGAGCGCGTCGTCGAACGAGTCGGTGACCCAGACGCCGCCCGCGCCGACCGCGATCGCGCTCGGACCGTGGCCGACTGCGATCGGCGTCGCCAGCCCGGTGGCATCGACTCGCATGACGTTGTCAGCCTCGGTGTCCGGTAACCAGACGGCGCCGTCGCCTATTGCGATCGCGGCGGGGGAGGCGTTCGGGTCGACTCGCTGGACCACGCGGCCCGTGGCTGGGTCGAGCCGGGCCAGTTCGCCCGTCGAGGGCGCTACCCAAACCGTGTTGCCGTTCGCAGCTACATCAGCCGAACCACCGGGAACGACGTTTCCGATCCGGGCCGTCGGTCTTACGACATCGAACCGAGGGTCAATACGTCCGACCGTGACCCTCGGGGCATTCTCGTCCGCACTCGCAACCCATACCTCGTCTGGCGACGTCGCGACGCCGGTCGGGATGTCGCCGATCGAGAACGTGCGCGCCGTTCGCAGCGCACCGGGGTCGACCCGCGAGACTGTCCGGTCGTCGAGGTTCGAGACCCAGAGCGATCCGGATCCGAACGCGATCCCGCCCGGCCGGGCACCGACCGGAATCCGTCCCACGACTCGGTCCGTACGCGCATCGATGGCCACGACCGAGTTCGGCGTCGGCGCGGCGGCTGTCGAGCCGCGGTTGATGACGGCGACCACCGCAGCGATCGCCGCGGCCAGCAGGAGCGCGCCGCCGCCGGCGATGAGCAGACCGCTGCGCCGGATCGGCCTGCTGCGTGCGCGTGCGAGAGGGGACCCTCCGGCGGGCGGCTGGAGCGCGGCGTCGTGCCTCAGGATCGCCTGCTCGAGCTCGCGCAGGCGCGGATCTGGTTCGAGCCCCAGCTCTTCGCCCAGAGTTCGTCTTCCCTGCCGGTAGGCCTCGAGCGCGTCAATCTGCCGGCCGCTGCGGTATAGGGCGAGCATCAGCAGACCGCGCAGTCGCTCGCGGGTGGGGTACCGCGCAACCAGTCCCTGCAGCTCGGTCACGACCGTTTCGTGATCGCCTAGCGCGAGCTCGGACTCGATCCGGTCCTCGAGCGCCGTGACCCGTGCCTCCTCGAGGCGGGCGATCTCGGCTTGCGCAAACTGCTCATACGCGAAATCAGCCAGCGGCTCCCCGCGCCACAGGGACAACGCCGACGTCAAGAGCTCGCGCGCCGCGGCCGGATCGTCGTCCGCGAGCGCCCGCCGTCCCTGTGCGCACAACGCCTCGAACCGATCCGCATCCACCTGCTCGGGGCTGACCATGAGTCTGTACCCCCGCCCGACGGTCACGAGTGCGTCACTGCCAATCACCTTGCGCAGGTTCGAGACATAGACCTGCAGCGTCTTGGCGGACGTCGGCGGGGGTCGCTCGCCCCACAGCTCGTCGCTCAAGCGATCACTGGAGAGGGCCTCGCCGCGGTGAAGCAGCAGGATCGCCAGCAGAGCCATCTGCTTGGGGCCGCCGAGAACAAGAGGTCCTCCTTGCTCGGCGACCTCGAACGGCCCCAGGATCCGAAACTCAGGCACGGTTGACCAACCGCGGTCAACGTACCACTACGAGTGCGAACCCGAACAGGGCTCCTGCGCACCGTCTTTACCGGCTTCCAACCGCTTACAACCGCGCTTTGAGCGGTCGTCGGGACGGTTGTCCCAATCCGGTCGCAGCGGGCGATCGGCGACACAGGAGGCTCGGCAGTGATCCCCACCCACAAACGTCTCGCAACGAACGCCGCGGTCGCCCTCGCGCTCGCGCTCGCGGCGATCGCAGCACCCGCGGCCGAGGCAAGCTACCCGGCCGGCGACCGGCCGGTCCCGCAGGTCCAGGCAACCGTCGACCAGGGCTCGCCGAACGGTCCCGCGGGAGCGGAGGCCGTGCATCGGAGAGCAATCGACCAGGCGCCCGTCGTCCGGACTTCGAAGAACGGCGGCTTTCACTGGGGCGACGCCGGAATAGGCGCCGCGAGCGGCCTGGCGATCGCGCTTACCGCGCTCGGCCTCACCCTCCTATTCCGTGAGCACGTCGGATCAAGCCGCTCCGCGCCAAGCGGCCCGCAGATGCAAGGAAGGCGGATCCCATGAGAGCTTCGAAGAGTGTCTTCAAGCGACATGCGCTCGCGCTGCTGGTTCTGGCGGGAGTGTCGACGCTTCTCGCTCAGCCCGCGTTGGCGAAGGTGCCCACCACGACGGTCCAGTGCGGGCAGACCCTCACCCACAGCGTCGTGCTTGCGAACGACCTGACCAACTGCCCAGGCGACGGGTTGGTGATCGGGGCCGACCACATCACGGTCAACCTGGCCCGCCACACGATCGACGGCGCGGTCGCGCAGACCGACTGCGATCGCCCCTCGACGTTCGGCGACGGAATCCGGAACTCCGGCTACGACGGGCTGACCATCGAGAACGGCACCGTCCAGCAGTTCGATACCGGTATCTCCGCCGGCGACATCGGAATCGGGATGAGCGACAGCCGCCTGCACGACCTCACCCTTCGTGACAATCGCTTTGGGGGGTTCGACCTCGGTGGGAGCCGTGCCGCCGACACGCAGGACGATCAGATCGAGCACAACGTGGTCTCGGGCAGTGGCTGCGGAACCGGCATCAAGCTCAACACCACGCGAGCCAACCGCGTGGCCCACAACCGCGTGCGGCAAAACGGCACAGGAATTGTCGTTTGCTGCTCGGGAGACAGCAACGTCGTCGAGCGCAATCAGGTCTCAGGTGCTGACGAGGACGGCATCCTGGTCTTCGCGGAGAGCGGAACCCACGTGGCCGGCAACGCGGTGAGCGACGTTGGCGGGGACGGTGCGATTGAGGTCAATGGCAACAGCAGCGGCGCTGTTGTCCGCGACAACGCGATCGCTCGCACGCTGGGGGCCGGCATCTCGATCGACTCGTGCTGCGGGAACAACCCAGGCGTTCCAACGGACATCCGAGTTGCGCGCAACAACCTGAGCTCGGTCGCCGACGGGATCATCCTGTTCGAGACCGACGGCGACATGATCACCGACAACTCCGTCAGCGGCGCAGGCACCTTCGGCGGGCCCTTCCAGGGCTTCGGGGTCCTGCTCGACGGTTCCAGCGGAGCTCTGGTCACCCGAAACGCGATCTCGGGTGGCAGGTCGCCGGGAGTCGGGCTCTCGATCGGACTCGCCGCCGAGTTCGGCCCATCGCCCCGAGCCGTGGACGGCAACATGGTCACGCGCAACCTGTCCAACGACAACGGGACCGACGGGATCATCGTGCAACCCGTGGCACGGCACACCTCGCTGGAGCGCAACACTGCGGAGGGCAACGGCGCTGACGGCGTCCACGTGCTCAGCCCGTTCACGACGATCAGCCGCGATTCCGCCGAGCTCAACGCCGCCTTCGGGATCGAGGCCGTGCCCGGCGTCACCGACGGCGGCCACAACCAGGCCAGCGGCAACGGTGCGTCCGCGCAATGCATCGGGGTGGTCTGCTCCTAGGTCCGGCAGTGGGCGCCGGCGCCCAAGCCGCCGGCGCCCTCGCCGCACGATTCGTGGGAGCCAGGCGCACTCCGGAGCGCCGAATCAATCCAGTCCGCCCCGATTTCGGCGTACAGGGGCGGGCAGCCGCGATCGATGGCGCCGTGCTCGGCCAGGACTGGCGATGCGGTCGACCATGGCGTCGGCGGCCGCGAGGCCTGCCGCGATCCGGTTGTGGCCGGGCTGGCCCAACACGACCCCGGTGATGGTGGTCCGCTTGCCGTGGATCCAGCGGATGGCCCGGAAGGCGAAGCAGCCGCCGGCCGCGTCGTCCGAGCCGGTCTTGACTCCGACAAACCCGTTGTGCCCGAGCAATGTGTCGGTGTTGTGCACAGTGCCGGCGACCGGCAGCGTCGCGCTCGGTGTGGCGACGATGGTCGCGAACACCGCCAGGTCCATGGCCCGGTCGACGATGCGCACCTGGTCGGCGGCGGTCGATACGGTCGCGTCGTCGTACCCGCTCGGATCCGTGTAGCGGGTGTGGGTCATGCCCAGCGAGCGTGCCGTGGCATTCATCTGGGCGACAAACTGGTCCGCGGAGCCGGCGTCCCACCGCGCCAGAACCGCGGCGATGTTGTTCGCCGACGGCAGCAGGAGTGCCTGCAGCGCCTGCCGTTCGGTCAATTGCTCTCCGGCGGCGATGGACACGACCGACTCCTTCTGTCCGCGCCGGCGGTCGGTGTCGGCGACATCGGCGTCGGTGAGCGTGATCACCGGGCCGTCCTCGCCGAGCCCGAGCGGGTGGTCACGGAGCACGAGATAGGCCGTCATCACCTTTGCCACGCTGGCGATTGCAGCCGCATGCTGGTTCGGGCCGGCGTGGACCTGCGACTGTCCCGTTTGGACGAACGCGGCCTGGCCATCTGCCGGCCACACCGTGCTCGGCACCGCCTCGCCAAGCGCACCGGCAGTCGACGACGAGGACGCCAGCGACTGGTAGCCGAGGACTGCTGTGATCGCCGCCATGACGATCAGCGGTCCGGCGACAAGGATCCTGGGACTCCGACGGGTCGTTGTTCGTGCTGGTTCGCTGTAGGTCATGCCTCCAGTCAAGGCAGGGTGGTGTTGCCAGCACGTATCTGGTTTTCGATATGCCGGCGATATGCGCCGGCCGTAGCATCGGAGCATGCGCGTGTTGCTGGTCGAGGACGAGCCCTATATGGCGGAAGCGATCCGCGATGGCCTGCGCCTGGAAGCAATCGCGGCAGACATCGCCGGTGACGGCGACGCCGCTCTGGAGCTGCTGGGCGTCAACGCCTACGACATCGCCGTCCTCGACCGAGACATCCCCGGACCTACCGGAGACGAGATCGCTGAGCGCATCGTCGCCTCCGGCAGCGGCATGCCGATCCTCATGCTCACCGCTGCCGACCGTCTCGACGACAAGGCCTCCGGGTTCGGGCTCGGCGCCGACGACTACCTCACCAAGCCGTTCGAGCTCCGAGAGCTCGTGCTCCGTCTCAGAGCGCTCGACCGCAGGCGCGCCCACAACAGGCCGCCTGTGCGAGAGATCGCAGGTCTGCGGCTGGATCCGTTCCGCCGCGAGGTTCACCGCGATGGCCGCTACGTCGCGGTGACCAGGAAGCAGTTCGCGGTGCTCGAGGTTCTCGTTGCTGCCGAAGGCGGTGTCGTCAGCGCCGAGGAGCTACTGGAGCGGGCGTGGGATGAGAACGCAGACCCGTTCACCAACGCCGTGCGCATCACCATCTCGGCACTGCGCAAACGCCTCGGCGAACCCTGGATCATCGCCACCGTGGCCGGTGCCGGGTACCGCATCAGCAACGAGGGAGGAGAGGAGCGTGGATAGAGCGCATGGGTTGAGCGTTCGGCTCAAGCTCACGCTCAGCTACGCCGGCTTCCTCATGCTCGCCGGTGTCGTGCTGCTGGTCGCCGGGTACTTCTCGCTTTCGCGTGGTGTGCACCCTGGTGTGATCTTCATGGTGCGGAGCCACGCCGACCTCCTGCGTTCCTTCGCTCCGACCGCGGCCGTCGTGATGGCCTTCCTGCTCGTGTTCGGTCTCGTGGGAGGGTGGCTTCTCGCCGGCCGGATGCTCGCCCCTCTGACTCGCATCACAGACGCCACACGCACGGCCGCGACAGGATCCCTGTCCCACCGAATCCGGCTGCCGGGCCGCAGAGACGAGTTCCGCGAGCTCGCCGACGCCTTCGACGCCATGCTCGCGCGGCTCGAAGCACACGTCGCCGAACAGCAGAGATTCGCAGCCAACGCCTCGCACGAACTGCGCACCCCGCTGGCTATCACGCAGACACTTCTCGACGTGGCCCGCAACGATCAGAACCGCGCCAACGGCGAGCTCGTCGACCGCCTCCACGCCGTCAACACCCGAGCGATCGACCTCACTGAAGCACTGCTCCTGCTCAGCCGCGCCGACCAGCGGTCCTTCACTCGAGAGCACGTCGACCTGTCGCTCATAGCGGAAGAAGCCGCTGAAACGCTCCTCCCGCTCGCAGAACAACGCCGCCTCACCATGAAGACCTTCGGCGACATGGCCCCCACCATCGGCTCACCCGCGCTCCTGCTTCAGATGGCTACGAACCTCGTGCACAACGCGATCGTGCACAACCTGCCTGAACACGGCACCGTGTCGGTCACGACCAGCGTTCAGCCCAAGAGTGTGGCGCTCACGGTGGAGAACACCGGCGAGACGCTCGCCCCACAGTTGGTTTCCACGCTTGGCGAGCCGTTTCTTCGCGGCACTCAACGCATACGCGGCGACCACGCAGGCGTCGGCCTCGGCCTGGCGATCGTCAACAGCATCACCCAAGCGCACGACGGAACCCTCACCCTCACCCCCCGGGCCGCCGGCGGGCTCCGCGTCACGGTGCAACTACCCGCCGCGCCACCGCACGTTCCCATCTGAAAGAGCGCTCCCGCTCCGGTCGGGGCCAGCGCCTCGGTTACTCGCTCGTCATCGGCCACGAGCGGGGCGCTCGGCGTCCAGGAAGATGAACTGCCACTCGCCGTCTGCGCCGGCGGAGAGGACCGTGCCGGCGTCGTCGACCCGCAGGTCCACGACATCCTCCAAGGCGGCGCGTCGCAGGTTCTCGCGCGCCTGGGCTGTGCGGGCGGGGTCGATCTCGACGCTCGTCAGCGAGCCGCCCACCGTGCGGGCCGCGTCTGCAAGCCAGAGCGTCGAGTAGCCGTTGGAGGTTCCGAGCTCCAACAGCCGCCTGGGAGCGAGTGCCCGGATCAGCAGAGCGAGCAGCCGTGCGGTGTCGGGCTCGACGTTGCGCAGGCGATCGAGCCGGTCGGCCCGGTGCGCGTCGTGCTCGCGTCCCCGCGCGTACAGCTCCTCGAGCAGCTCGACCAGCAGGCTGTCCATCGCGCGCACCGTAACGTCAAGCCGTGTACAGATCGCCCTTGACGAAGGGGGCGGTGCTATGTAAGCTCATTTATCTAGATGACTAGTGAAATGAGATCTAGGTGATTGAGTTCCATCTCGACAGCCGCTCCGGCGTTCCCGCCTACCTCCAGCTCGTGCAGCAGGTGCGGCAGGCGATCCGGCTCGGGATCCTGCGGCCGGGCGATCAGCTGCCGACGGTGAAGGAGGCCGTCGCGAGCCTGACGATCAACCCGAACACGGTGCTGCACGCCTATCGCCAGCTCGATCTCGAGGGGCTCACGGAGGGACGGCGCGGCGTCGGCACGTTCGTCGCCACGACCCCGCCGGCGGTCCCCGCCGCCGACCTGACGGGCCTTCGCTCGGCGCTCGACCGGTGGGTCGTGCGGGCACGAGGAGCGGGTCTTGACGAGGACACGATCGTGGCTCTGTTCGCCGAGGCCGTGCGGCCCGATTCAGTCTCGAGGGTGGCATGAGCGAGCCGGTCGCGGTTCGCACCGCAGGGCTCGGGAAGCGCTACGGCGCGACCTGGGCGCTCCGCGACTGCACGCTCGAGATACCCGCGGGGTCGGTCACCGCACTGGTCGGCCCGAACGGCGCCGGCAAGACGACGCTCCTGCATCTGCTGATCGGGCTCGGCAAGCCCACGGCTGGAACGGTTGAGGTGCTTGGCCTTTCGCCGCGCAGCGATGCCTACGAGCTGCTTCCGCGGCTCGGCTTCGTGGCGCAGGATCACCCCCTCTATCGCAACCTCTCGATAGCCGAGACGTTCAAGCTCGTCCGCAAGCTCAACCCCGGCTGGGACGAGCGGCAGGCGCTGGGGCGCATCGAGCAGCTTGGCCTCGACGCAGGCCGCAAGATCGGCAAGCTCTCCGGCGGCCAGCAGGCGCAGGTCGCGCTGACGCTCGCCCTCGCCAAGAAGCCCGAGCTACTGGTCCTCGACGAGCCGGTCGCCTCACTCGACCCGCTCGCCCGCCGCGAGTTCCTGAACGCGGTCCTCGAGGCCGTCGCCGAGACGCAGATGACGGTGGTGATCTCCTCGCACATCGTCTCCGAGCTCGAGCGGGTGTGCGACCACCTGATCACCCTCGCCGACAGCCGCACGCAGCTTGCCGGCACCATCGCCGACATCGTCTCGAGTCACAGGCTGCTCACCGGTCCGCGCGGCGACTCCGCAAGCGTCGCGCGCGTGCACCACGTGATCCGCGAGAGCCACACCGAGCGGCAGACGAGTCTGCTCGTCCGCGCCAACGGCCACGTCTACGACTCCTGCTGGGAGCAGCACGAGGTCGACCTCGAGGAGATCGTGCTCGCCTACCTTGGCTACAAGCCCGGCAACGGCGCTCCGGCGGCGGGCACACGAGAGGTGGTGCGGGCATGACCTGGGTCGCCTGGCGCCTCCAGCGCACCGAGATGCTCATCACGCTCGGGATCCTCGCCCTCCTCGCCGCACTGCTCATCCCGACCGGGATCAACATGGCGAACGCGTACCACCATGACGGCCTCGGCTCCTGCCTCGCCGTCAAGAGCGTCTCCACGTGCGGCGACAGGATCGGTGCCTTCCAGTCCCGTTTCGAAGGGCTGTTCCACCTCACCGACTGGTTCACGCTCGTCCCCGGCCTGATCGGCGTCCTGCTCGCGGCCCCGTTCATCTTCGACCTCGAGCAGGGCACCTACCGGCTCGCCTGGACGCAGAGCATCACCCGCCGGCGCTGGCTGGTCGGAAAGCTGGCGCTGCCGATCGCGGCCGCAGTCGTCGCCGCCGGCGTCCTCATCCTGCTCATCACCTGGTGGCGCGCACCGGAGGTCCACCTGGACGGCAGCCGCCTCGGCAACGGGACATACGACGCGGAGGGCACCGTCGCCATCGGGTACACCCTCTTCGCGCTCGGGCTGGCCCTCGCGCTGGGTGCAGTCTGGCGGCGCGCCGCCGCATCGCTCACGGTCGCCTTCGTCGGCTACTTCGTGATGCGCGTGTTCGTCGACACGTGGCTCCGCGACCGGCTCGTCCCGCCACTCAAGACAACCTGGAAGGGCGAGCAGCCGGCGCGCCTGAACAGCGCCAACATCCTCAGCGAGAACGTGGTCGGACACGCACACGTGAACCTCGGCGGCGGCGTGCTCGGCAGCCACGCCCAGCTCGCGGCCCCGAGCGGCAAGGGCGGAGGCCCCCTCATAGAGGCCGTCTACCAGCCCGCGAGCCACTTCTGGCCTCTCCAGCTCGCCGAGACCGGCCTGTTCCTCGGCCTCGCCGCACTGTTCGTCGCGTTCGCCGCCTGGTGGACCCACGAGCGGACCGTCTGAGCAGTTGCGCGGCTAACTACTCATGGGGCGACGTGACGCGCACGGTTGTAGACCGTGGGCGCGTCGGGAAGGCTCCTCGTTCTGCTCGAGGCCGTGATCGCAGGGGAGGAGCTGGCTCATGTTCCGTGGCGCCCGTCTGGTTGCTGTGGCTGGATTCTGTGTCGCGCTGGTGGCGTCGACTGCGGTGGCCCTGGGCCTGTCGCGCGGGTCGGCGCGCAGGCCGAGCCCGGCCACGGGCCTGCTTCCCAACGGTCGTCAATTGGCCCCGGCGGGTACGCGCGTCACCCTCGGCAACCTCCCGACCGGCGCGGCGCTGACGGCCGACGGGCGCTTCCTGTGGACCGTGTCCGCCGGCATCGGGAACAACGACGTGCGGATCGTCGATACGGCGCGGCACCGCGTCTGCCAGACCCTGCCGGTTCCCGGCGCGTCCGGCGGGATCGCGCTGGATTCGGTCCATCGGCTCGCGTATGTGTCGGGGTTGCAGGCATCTCTGTGGCTGCCGACCCAGTTCACCCTGCCGGGCGCTCGCGGCAACGACGTCCAGGTCTTCAGCTGGTCGGATTCGTGCGGCCAGGCGCGCCTGGTGCGCGTGATCGAGGTCCCGCCGCAGCCCGGGGCCCCGGCCCCCCAGGTCTTCCCCGCGAACCCGAAGGGCACACCGCTCTCCTGGCCTGAGAAGCTGGCGGTCTCGGCCGACGGCTCGCGGCTGCTGGTGGCGCTGAACATGGCCGACAGCGCCGCGGTGATCGACCTCGACCAGGGCGATCAGCGGCACTACGTGGCGCAGGGGAGCGGGGCCTTCCCGTTCGGCGCGGCGATCCTGCCCGACGGACGCACCGGGCTGGTGACCAATGAGGGGACCGGCACGATGTCGGTGATCGACATGGCGAGCGCGACCAAGCTCGCCACCATCCAGGTCGGAGCGGCGCTGTCCCATCCCGCCGCTGTCGTGGTCGACAGCGCCGGGACGCGGGCCTATGTCGCGCTCTCCAACTCCGATCAGGTCGCCGTGGTGAACCTGAGCACGCGGCGCGTCGTGCGAACGATCCCGGTCCGCAGCAACTTCGGGCTGGGGACGATGCCGGTCGCGCTCGCGCTCGACCCGTCCGGCGCGCGCCTGTTCGTGGCCGAGTCCGGCGCCGACGCGCTGGACGTGATCCGCCTGCCGCACAAGGGCGGGCGCCAGGACTTCACGAGCGTTGGCCGCGTGCCGACAGCCGAGCAGCCGGAGGCGGTGCTCACGAGCTCCAAGCAGGGCGGCGGCCCGGCTCGCCTGATCTGGATCGCGGCCAGGGGTGCGGACACCGGCCCGCTGCCCAAGGGCCCGAACCCCGCGGATCCCAACGACCCGATCTTCTGGGCCTTCCACCCGATCCCGCCACCGACGGTCGACATCTTCAACCAGGGCACCAGGTACGGCGCGATCGTGCTCACGGGCGAGGCCGGCCTGATGGCGCTCCCGTCCGACGCTCAGATCGCGAAGCTCACCCCCGCGGCCAACGGTGAGCTGCACCCGGTCGGCGCTGGGCCGGCCCCGCCCAACACTCCTCTGCGCGCGGGCGGACCGATCAAGCACGTCTTCTTCGTGGTGCGCGAGAACCGCTCGTACGACCAGACTCTCGGCGACGTGGGGCGCGGCGACGGGGATCCCAAGCTCCTGGTCTTCAACAAGAGCGTGACCCCGAACATGCACTCGCTCGTCAATCGCTTCCCGCTGCTGGACAACGTGCTGGCCAACTCGGATGCCTCGATCCAGGGGCACTACTGGACGAGCGCGGCCACCGTGCCCGACTACGTCACCCGCAACTGGGTCGCGAACTACGCGGGGCGCTTCCGTCCAGCCGACTTCGGCGTCTACGCCGTGACCCGGCCGGCCGGCGGGTTCCTGTTCGATCGGGCGCAGCGCCAGCACATCTCCTACTTCAACTACGGCGAGATGTGGGCCGGCATCAGCACGATGCCGGACCGCAACCGGACTGCCGCAGTGCTCAAGGAGGAGAAGCTGATCGCCAAGCACTCCGACTTCGGTCCCGACGCCACGCCCGGCGGCTGCTACGCGTCCGACATCCACATCGGCTCGGTCGGCACCCAGCCCACGCAGGGGGAGATCTTCGACTCCGCGCTCCCGCCCAAAGCCCCGGCGGGCAGCTACTCGCACTTCACGTGCTTCCGGAAGCGGTTCGAGCGACAGCTCGCCCACAACCGCGTCCCGACGTTCAACTACCTGACCTACACCAACGATCACACGCGAGGCACGCAGCCCGGCTACCCCACGCCCAGCGCCATGATGGCGGCGAACGATCAGGGCCTCGGGCAGTTGGTGGATCTGGTCTCGCACTCGAAGATCTGGTCCTCATCGGCGATCTTCGTGGTCGAGGACGACGCCCAGGACGGCGCCGATCACGTCGACGCCCACCGCGAGCCGGCGCTGGTCATCAGTCCGTACGCGCGGCGCGGCGCGGTGATCCACACCCGCTACGACCTGCTCTCGGTGATCCGCTCGATGGAGCTGATCATGGGCATGAAGCCGGTGAGCCTGAACGATCGCCTGGCCACCCCGATGTACGACGTGTTCGCGCCCGCCCGCGTCAACGGCGCCCCGGTGAAGAACATCCCGGCGAAGATCAGCCTGCTCACCCGCAACACGGTCGCCGCGCCGTACGCCCAGGAGTCGAGCCGGCTGCCGCTCGGGACGCCGGACCTCGTGCCCCAGGGGGAGCTGGACAGCATCCTCTGGAGGTCCGTCTACGGGGCGGGCAGCACCCCGCCGCCGCCGGGACCGAATGCGGGCAATGACCAGTAGGCGTTTCGCGAGCTCCCCGATGACCTCGGCGGTACGGGCAAGCGGCCTGGTCAAGCGCTTCGAGAGCACGCTCGCGGTCGACCACGTGGACCTCGAGGTGCGTGGGGGCGAGGTGCGCGGGCTGCTCGGCCCGAACGGGGCAGGCAAGACGACGCTGCTGCGGATGCTGTTCGGGCTGGTGGCGCCCGACGCCGGGTCGATCGAGCTGTTCGGCACGCCGCTGCAGTCCTCGGACCGCGTTCGCCTGGACGGAGTCGCCGGCTTCGTCGAGGACCCGTGCTTCTATCCCTACCTGTCCGGCCTGGCGAACCTGGAGTTGCTGGCCGAGCTGGACGGCGGAGGTGCGCGACCGCAGATCGAGGACGCGCTGGAGCGCGTGGGGCTAGCCGGTCGAGCGCCCGACCGGGTCAGCGGCTACTCGTCCGGGATGCGCCAGCGGTTGGGGATCGCGGCCGCGCTGTTGCGCGAGCCGCGGCTGTTGCTGCTCGATGAGCCCACCAGCGGGCTTGACCCGTCGGGCGCCCGAGACGTCGGCGCGCTGCTGCGAGAGCTGGCCAGGCGAGGAGTCGCGGTGCTGGTGAGCAGCCATCGGATCGGCGAGATCGAGAGCACCTGCGACAGCTTCACAGTCTTGGCCCACGGTCAGGTCGTGTGGAGCGGCAGCGCCGAGCAGTTGCGGGCCCAGGCGCCGGCGGCCGCCTATTCGCTGGTGACCAGCGACGACGAGCGGGCGCTCGCGATCGCTCGAGTCCATCAGGGCATGCGCGCAAGCCGCTCGCCGACCGGTGGGCTCGAGCTCGAGCTGCAGGAGCAGGACCTGGATTCGTACGTGCTGGCTCTTGGCCAGGAGGACGTGGCCGTTCGCCGGCTCGAGCTCCGGCTGAGCCCCCTCGAGGCGATGTTCTTCGTCCTGACCGCCACATGAGCGCGACCGGGGAACTCCTCGCGCCTGCCGCGCTTGCGCCGGCCTCCACCAGGAGCGCCGGGACGGGCGTCTGGCGCGTGTACCGGACCGAGCGACGGAAGCTGGCCGCGCAGCATGCCTCGCGGGCGCTGGCGCTGCTCTGCGTGCTCGGGCCGTTCGCGTTCACCGTGATCCTGAGATCGCAGACCGGCACCCCCTCGGACACGATCTTCGGCGTCTGGGTGCACTCGTCCGGATTGGCGATCCCGCTCGTGGTGCTCGCCTTCGCCGGCTCGTGGGGATTCCCGGTGCTGGCAGCCGTGCTCGCGGGCGACATCTTCTCCGCCGAGGACCGCTACGGGACCTGGAAGACGGTCCTGACCCGCTCCTGCCGCCGCCAGGAGCTGTTTCTCGGAAAGGTGCTCGCGGCCGCGACGTTCTCCGCGGGATTGATCGCGCTGCTCGCCGCCTCGAGCCTTGCCGCGGGCCTGCTGCTGGTCGGCGATCAGCCGCTCGTCGGCCTCAGCGGCGCGCTGGTCTCGCCGGGTCACGGCGCGGTGCTGGTGCTCGCGAGCTGGCTGCTGAGCGTGCTGCCGATGATCGGGTTCGCGAGCCTCGCGATGCTGCTCTCGGTGGCCACACGCAACGGGATCGCCGGCGTGCTCGGCACGATCCTGGCGGCCCTGGTGATGCAGCTGCTGGCGCTGGTGGGCACCGGGACCTGGGTTCACGCGCTGCTGCTCGCCGCCGCGTTCGACGGCTGGCACGGGCTGTTCACGGCGCACCAGTTCTATTCGCAGCTGGTGGTCGCGTGCATCGTCAGCGTCGTGTGGATCACGGCCTGCCTGACCGCCGCCTGGGCGATCCTTCGCCGCCGCGATTTCGCCGGCACGCCGAGCAGCCGCAGGTCCGGATGGGGGACCCCGCTGCGCCGCGTGCTTCTGGCCACGGCGCTGATCGCCCTGATCGCGCTCGCCGGCAGCCTGGGCCCCGCCGGGGTCACCGGCAGTCGCCTCACGCACAGCATCGCCCCGACCTTCAGCAACCTCACGCTGCTCCAGCAGCGGCTGCTCGGCCGCACCACCGAGACCACCGCCAACCTGAGGATCCTCGCTCATTGCGGCCGTCGCTCTGCCCCCAACCGGGGGCCGGGCGACGACTGGTTCTGCACGGTGGACGCGCTGATAGCGCAGCCGGGCGCGGTGCCGTTCTGGGGAACACCGGTGACCTACGAGGTCAGCGTCAAATCCAACGGCTGCTACAAGGCGCAGGCGCCGCCCACGTCCGTCGGGAACCTGCTGATGCGCGACTCACACGGCCACCGGGTGGTCAACCCGCTGGCAACGATCTACGGCTGCTTCAACACGATCTGATGGAGCGGCGACATTCACTACTGGCCCTGCTGGCTCTGTCGGCTGCCCTGTCGGTGGCCGCGCCGGTGGGGTCGGCGAGCGCGTCTGACGGACTGGGGATCCAGCCGGGCAAGATCAAGCACGTCTGGCTGATCATCCTCGAGAACAAGTCCTACGACGCGACCTTCACCGGCCTGAACAAGAACACCTACCTGTGGCGGACTCTCCCCGCCCAGGGGGCGCTGCTGAAGAACTACTACGGCACCGGGCACTTCAGCTTCGACAACTACCTCTCGCTGGTCAGCGGCCAGGCCACGCAGCCCGACACCCAGGCGGACTGCCCGCACTACGACCGCTTCTCGGGCCACGTGGACAGGTCCGGATCGCTGTCCTCGAATCCCAACTACGGGCAGATGACATCGGCCCAGGGCCCCAACGGGGCGATCGGCTCCAACGGCTGCGTGTATCCGGCCAGCGTCCCGACGCTGTTCGCGCAGCTCGACGCCGCCAAGGTGAGCTGGAAGGGCTACGCCCAGGACCTCGACAACCCGAACGGCAGCGGGCCGCCGCACAGCGCCGGCGCGCGGCACTGCGGCGCTCCCTACGCCACACCCGGGCCGACGGGCGGCACGGCGAAGCCCAATCCGCCGGTCGCCAACGCGATCAACCAGTACCTGCCCAAGCACTTCCCGTTCCCGTGGTTCGAGTCGATCCTGCGGTCGGGTGACTGCAACTCCAGGCACATCGCCGACGTCTTCAGCCCGGGCAACGGCCTCTTCCACGACCTCCGGAGCAAGAGGACGACACCAGCATTCAGCTGGATCACGCCGAACATGTGCAGCGACGGCCACGACGCGGTCTGCCCCGGCAACAACCTGTCGGGCGGGCTGTCTCGCTCGGGCGCCCCGAAGGCGCCGAAGAGCTACACCGGGGGCCTGTACGCCGCCGACCTGTTCCTCCAGCAGGTGATCCCCAGGATCGAGGCGTCGGCCGCGTTCAGGGATGGCGGGTTGATCGACATCACCTTCGACGAGGCATACCCGCCGTTCACCTATACCGGCAACAGCTTCGCCAACTCGAGGACGGTCCCACCCAACGCCGCGACCTCGATCGCCAACGGTTCGGCCGCCGAGACGCTGTTCGGCCACGGCGTGCGCCGAGAGCCGACCGGCCCGAACACGCCACTTGCCACGGACGCGGAGGGCAACCAGCTCTTCCCCGGGCCCGGCTTCAACTCATACCTCGACCGCCCCGCCAACTGCGTGGCGCAGACGGTGCCGCGCCAGCCGGCGGGCACCTGCATCCTCGGCGGCGGCAACCACGTGCCAGGCCCGCAGGCGCACGCGGGCGCGGTCGCGGCGGCCGGAAGCTCGACGATCGCCGACAACGCCATCGTCGCCACCGATCCGGGACGCTCGGTCACCGGCACGGGCATCCCGCCCAGCGCCTTCGTGGGCCAGGTCACGGACACGCCGGTCCCCGCCACCGCCCCGGCCGGGAGCGGCGGCTTCGTGGACGTGGGCTCGTTCACGCTCGTGGACTCCGCCGGCCATCCGCTGGAGACGACCGGTCCGGTGAGCGGCGTCGTACTCGGAGCACGCACGCCCGCGAGCGATCCGCTCTACGACGCCACCCATGCCACCAGCGGCGGCGGCCGCACCGGCAGCGTGCTGATCAGCCCCTACATCAGGCCGCGCACCGTCAGCACGACCTATTACAACCACTACAGCTGGCTGCGCACGATCGAGGACCTGTTCGCGGTGCGCCGCGCCTCCCGCGGACTGGATGGAGCGGGTCACATCGGCTACGCGGCCCAGCGCGGGCTCGCGCCGTTCGGCCGGGATGTGTTCAACCGCCCGCAGGGACCCACCCCCGGACGGTCGGCCTCGGATGGAGGAATCCCGAGCTGGCTGCGGGCCGCCACGCCCCTCTCCGCCGGGCTTGGCTCGGCGAGCAGCGGGTACCCGGTCTTGGCGATCCAGGGCGACACGGTCTCGGTCACGCTCCGGCACGGGCGGGTTCGCGCCACCGCCGTCGGACCGGCCGTGCCGTTGCACAGCCACTTCCCGCCTCCGCCGAGCAGCCCCTGCACGTTCGTCGTCGCGCTCACCGGCGGGTCCGGCGCGATCCAGCTCAGCCCTGCGGCGTTCACGTTCGTCGACGAGCTCGGTCTCGTACACCATCCCCAGGTCACGGGACCGGGCGGTGGCCCACCACCCGAGCGGGTGCTGCCGGGCCAGACCGTGCTGCTCACCGTGCGGGGCGTGCTGCCGACCGGCAACGGCGCCCTGACATGGGCACCCGACGGCGAGCCCGCAACCGTCGCATGGGACTTCAGTCTCGAGATCGACTGACCCGGATCAGCCCGCGCTACTCGACGAGTGGCGGTTCCAGCAGCGAGGCGTTGATGTGCTCCGACAGCGCCGTGGCCGCCGCGCGCTGAGCAGCCAGGCGCTCCTGGTCGTCGTGGGCGCTGAGCATGGCTGCGTCATATGCGGTGGAGGCGGCCTCCCAGTTGTCACGGATGCGATCGGTCTCCAGGCGCGCCTGGCGGCGCATCGTCTCCACCGCCTCGGCGATCGTCGCGGCCGGCGTCTGCGCGTCGTAGGTCTCCTCGGCGTCCGTTTCCCGAACGAACGTGAAGGTGTTCTGCGTGGTGAGAACCGGTCGATGGAGGATGCGTTCGATGCGAGTCGAGGCGTCGTCCAGCACGCTGGTCCTGACGCTGAACCGCGGGTAGGGCTGGATGCTCGCGAGCCAGTCGCGCCTCCTTTCGTCCGCCGCCCGTACGTGGCGGTCGTCGATCGTGACGCCGACGTATTCGGCGACGTGCACCCACCCCCAGTGGGTGCCGGCCAGAAGGATCCCGACGAGGGCGAGAATCGCGGCGAACACGCCGCCCGATTGGAACAGGAGCTCCCAGCCGCCGAAAAGCGCGAGCACCACGCCACCGATCAACGTGGTGCCGGTGAGGACCGACCCTGCCGCGACGAGGCGGTCGTGCTTCGGGCTGGTCGAGACCGGCGGCTCCCGAAGCTGCTCGGCATCGGGCAGGTTGCCGAGATCCTCCGTCAGCAGTCGCCTGTCGGGGGCGATCCCGAGTAACGCCACCAGTCCTTGGCTGTCGTCAGCCATCGCCTTGACCGTCCCCAGGCTGCGGGCCCGCCTCAGTCGCTGTCGGCCGCCGGGCGAGAGGCCTGCCGGGAAGAGCCGCTCACGCCGTTCGGGCCACCTCTGGCGGCGTCTGCGGCGAGGTTGCCGGTGAGCATGCCCGCTTGGACCTGGTCCATCAGCGAGCCGACCGAGGCGGGCGAGTGGGGTAGCAGGAGCGTGGTCATGTTGCCGTGTTCGCCGACCGAGCGGATCGTGTCCATGTACTGCGTCAGCGCGACGAGGCCCATCGCCTCCTTCGGGTCGATCGTGCTCTCGTCGGCGATCAAGGCCAGGGAGTCCCTCAGGCCCTGAGCGATCGCCTTGCGCTCTGCCGCGACCCCCTCGCCGTGGAGCCTCATCGCCTCCGACTCGGCCTCAGCCTTCTTGATCCGCAGGGTCTTGTCGCCCTCACCCTGCGCCGTGGCCGCCTCCTGGTTGCGCCGGGCGGCGTTGATGTTGTTCATCGCGTCCTTGACGCGCTGGTCGGGCTCGATGTTCGTGATCAGCGCCTTGATGATCTCGTAGCCGTAGTCCGCCATCTGCTTCTGCAGGGTGTCCTGGATGTGCTTGGCGATGGTGTCCGCGTCGGCGTAAGCCTCGTCGAGGTCCATCGTCGGGATGTGCGAGCGGACGACGTCGAAGGCGTAGGACTTCATCTGCACCTCGGGATCGTCGAGCTTGTAGAAGGCGTCTTTGACCTTCGCCTCGTCGGCGGCGACCATGTACTGAATCGCGAGCTTGACGAGCACGAACACGTTGTCCCTGGTCTTCGTCTCGATGTCCGCGTCCAGCTGTTCGACCTGCAGGCTCATGCGGCCGGCCACCTTCTCCACGAAGGGTGACTTGCGTTGAAGGCCTGGCCCGGCGACGCGGACGAACTTGCCGAACCGCTCGACGATGGCACGCTCCTGCTGCTCTACGGTGAAGAAGAAGAGGGGCATACGAGGGTCCTTTCAGAGATGCACGCGCGCAGGCAGCAGCGCGATTGGGCGTACACCGAGCTTAGACCCGTTTCGTTTGATCTTGGAGGGGAAGCTGCCTCGCTGTTCCGCTGCTCCCCCGGGGCACAGAAAGACGCATTTTCATGCGTGGCGCCAAAGCACCTCTTGTCCTCGACCGCGCCGCCGGTTAGGTTTCCGCTCGGAAAGGAGGTGCGGACAGGCTCGGACGAACCGAGCGGATGCAGATGCTGTCGGGCGAGCTGACCCATACGCCGACAGGGCGCTTGCTGCGCCGTGGCTTTGCCGTGCTCCTGCTGGCGCTCTGCGCCGGCCTGTTCGCCTTCAGCGCGAGCGCCCGGGCCGACACCGCGGCCGCCACGGCCGATCCGTCGGCCGGTACCTCGACGACCGACACGAGCACCCCGGCCACCCCGGTAGACACGAGCACCACCA
Source organism: uncultured Thermoleophilaceae bacterium (assembly GCA_963848495.1). Taxonomy (GTDB): domain Bacteria; phylum Actinomycetota; class Thermoleophilia; order Solirubrobacterales; family Thermoleophilaceae; genus JAICJR01. The sequence continues at coordinate 633,372 of CAWKDV010000004.1, read as the reverse complement.
CCACGAGCCCGGACCCGGCTGCGGCCGACGGCACCAGCTCGGATACGACCACTCCGGCGCCGACTCCCGACAACGCGCCCGCCGACAGCTCGACCACGGTCACGAGCCCGCCGGTCACGGACCCGGCCACCACCCCGTCGAACACCACCCCGACCGCGCCAACGCCGGCGCCCGCCCGTGGTGATCGAGAACACCACGCCGACCCCGGACCCGGTTGACAACGGCAAGCTGCCGACGCTGCCGGTCGACACGACGGTGCCTGTCACCCCCGACGCTCCGACCGGCACGACCACCAACCCCAGCGACACCACGACTTCCCCGCCGGCCGGCACCACCACCACCGCCACGCCGGACAGCGGCACCACCACCGTCGCGCCGGGCGGCGTCCCGGTCACGGGCCCGGCGGCCGACAGCGTGCCGATCCTCATGCCGGACGCGTCGTCGCCGTCCCCCGCGCCGGCGGCCGTGCCCGCTTCGGCACCGGTGCTCACCCAGCCGCTCGCGCCCCCGCTGATCTCGTCGGCCGGGCCGCAGGTGCTCGCCGACCCGATGGTCCTCGGCACGCCGCTGCTCGTTCCCGCCAGCTCGTTCGCGGGCGGACCGATGACGGCTCTGATCACGCGCGCAGGCGCGGGAGGGCCGGTTGTGGACATGGCGGTGCCCGGCGCTGCGCTGGCTGCGGCCACTCACCTGCGCGCTGCGGCTCCGAAGGCTCAGCACGCCAAGCCCGGCTCCGCCACGCCGGCTGAGGACCCGGCCCACCTGCCGGGGGCCCCCTGCGGCGGGGGTGGCACCGCGGGCGTGAGCGCCGGTTGCGCGCCGCCCGGCTCGGGCGGCTCGCACGGACTCTTCTACGCGCTTCTGTTCACGCTCGGCGGCGTCGCCGTGCTCCTCACCGAGCGGGTCCGGCTGCGGCCGACCCGCTGGCGGCCGGCCGCCTTCATAGCTCTCCTCGAGCGACCTGGCTAGCCCTCCGGGGCTGACTAGGCACCGCCGCGTCCTGTGCCAGGGACCGGCGGCTAACTCGGAAAGGAGACGACATGAGCGTTCCCGTCGAACGCTGGCAACCACGAAACAGTGCACTCCCGGACCTCTTCGAGGAGGGAGGCGTACTCAGCGCGGGCCTGCCCGTCAGCCCGCCCGCGGGCGGCCATGAAGATGCCCTGCGCGTCTACCTGGCCCAGATCTCGCGGGTCAGGCTGCTCACCAAGGCCGAGGAGGTCCAGCTCGCACGTCGCGTCGAGGACGGCGACATGGACGCGAAGAGCGAGCTCGTCGAGGCCAACCTGCGTCTCGTCGTGTCGATCGCCAAGCGCTACTCGGGCCGCGGGCTGCCGCTGCTCGACATGATTCAGGAGGGCAACCTGGGCCTGATCCGCGCGGTCGAGAAGTTCGACTGGCGGCGTGGCTTCAGGTTCTCGACCTACGCCGGCTGGTGGATCCGGCAGGCGATCATCCGCGCGCTGGCGGACAAGGGCCGGACGATCCGGCTGCCGGTGCACATGGTGGATCGGGTGCGTCACATCCACGCGACTCGCCGGCGGCTGCTGCGCGAGAGCGGCCGCGAGCCGAGCGTGGAGGACGTCGCCGCGGCGCTCAAGCTGCCCCCGGTGCGAGTCGAGGCGGCGCTGAAGGCGTCCGCCGACACGGTGTCGCTCAACGCGCCGGTTGGCGCCGGCAGCGATCCGATGGAGTTCGGCGACCTGATCGAGGACAGGCAGCTCACGCCGTTCGAGCAGGCAGCGGCACGCGCACGCGCGCGGGACCTGAAGGTCGCGCTGGCCATGCTCGACGAGCGCGAGCGGCGCATCGTGGAGCTGCACTTCGGGCTCCAGGAGCGCGAGCCGATGACGCTCGAGCAGGTCGGGAAGTGGATCGGGCTCACGCGGGAGCGCGTGCGGCAAATCGAGAAGGAGGCGCTGGCGAAGATGAACAGGGCGGCCTCGGGCTATTTCGAGCCCGGCGCCGAGGCGAGCTGAGACTTTGCGCGCGATGAGCGTGGCACGAGTGGCCGGCGCGAGCCTGCCCTCAGGGCGATGGCAGGCGCGGTGTGATGAGCACCGGGCAGCGAACGCGCCCGATCACCCACTCTGCGCGCTCGTCCAGCAGGACCTGGCGGAGCGGCGCGTAAGACGCCGAGTCGAACACCAGCAGGTCGACCTCGATCTCCGCTGGGTCTTCGATCGCGTCCGGCTCGTCACCCGGAGGCCGGAAGCGCTTCAACCCCCCGCCCGTTGCCTCGGCGAGGCGGTCTGCCACCTCCAGCGCGTACGCCCCGCCGTTTGCGCGGTACAGGCCGATCCGCTCGATGTGCCGCGGCCGGTGCTTGCTGAAGCCACTCGGTGCGACCGCCACCGAGAACGACCCGCCGTAGACCAGGCGCTCGCCGATGCCCCCGATCGCCACGTGGCCGGCCGGCGTCGCCTTGTGAGAGCCGAGCACGACCAGGCCGGGGTATTCGTCGGCGGCGGGTAGCTGCTCCTCGACGGGGAACTCGAGACGGCCCCCCGTGAGCTGGGTCAACTCCACCGCGAGGGCCAGACCGTCGTCTGCGGACATGAGCCCGTTGTACCCCGCAATCACCCTCCGGTAGAGAGGCGGTTCAGGCACCCGCCAATCGTCGCTCCGCGCGCGTCTTGGCGCATCGGCTCAAGGCCGCGAACGGGCCAGTACTTCCCCGCAGAGCGCTACGACACCGGTGGCGGCGTGCCCTCGGCAGTGGCGGCGAGCGCCGGGTCCCAGGCGCAAACCAGGCAGGCGTGGCGGAAGACCGTGCGCGCGAACGCGAGGGCGGCGGCGTGCGGGTCGGCGGCCGAGCGCAGCTCATCCCAGTCGAGCAGGTACTCGCCGAGCGCCGCCTCCCAGCGGCCGGGCGCGGGGGAGAGGTCGGCGCCGCCGAACCCCTCCGGCGCCGGGTGGGCGTACGCGTACAGCGCCGGCTTTCCGTGGCGCGCGTCGCCCGGCCACCAGCCCACGGCCACCTCCTGTGCGTCCATCGAGTTGCGCATGATGAAGTCGTCTGACGGCGGCTCGGCCGGCGCCCCCGAGAAGAGGCTGACGGCGAGGTCGAACGAGCCCCACCAGGCGTTGACCGGCGTCGAGCGACCGCGGTAGGGCGCCCGGAAGGCCGCGAGCACCAGTGCGGTCTGGGTGGCGGCGGCGAGGTAGGCGCCCACCTGGCCGGGGTCATACGTAGTGTGCTCGCGGTCCTCGTCGAGCGGCACGCTCCACGGGACCTCCTGCGGCGTGGGGTCGATCGCGACCGCCCCGGCGAAACCGCGCAGCGCGTCGAGCAGGTCGCCCGCCACCTCGCCCACCGCGCGGTTCGGCGTCAGCGGGATGCGCGCGGCGCGGCCGTCGCTGTGCTCCGCCACGGCCTCGTGGGCGTGCAGGTCGAGCGCCGCCACCAGCGCTCCCGAGCCGTCCGGCGCCGGCAGCGGCAGCGTCTCCCAGCCGCGCGCCGTGAGCCGCAGAGCGGCGTGCTGGAGCTGCGGCTCGGGCGGCGCGAGCGCCACCGCGAGCTTTCCCAGCACCTGCGTGTGCGCGTGGAGCGTGTCGCAGGTGGCGCTCCATGCCTCATAGGGAGGGAGCTCCGGCCAGGGCATTGCCGGGAAGCTACGCCGAACCGGTTCCGCGCGTCACGCCCTCCACGAGCGGGTCGATGCTGAGCTCCATCAGGAACTGGAGCTCGCCTGTGGGCAGGAAGGCGCGCATGCGCTCGACGACCCGGGCGCGTGCGGCCTCGCGATCGCTCCAGTCGCCCGCACGGAGCGCCTCGAGGAAGGCCTCGATGTAGCCGGCCTGCCAGTCCAGCACCTCGAGTCCGCAGGGCTCGCCGTGGCCGGGGTGGAGCGTCGCGCCCGGTGGCACCGTCTCGCGCACGCGCGCGAGGTTCGAGAGCCATCGCTGGTGGAAGCCGTCGGCCAGGTAGCAGTGGCGGCGGTCGTAGGCCACGTCACCGGAGAAGACCGTGGCCGGGTCGTCGTCGAGCGCCCACAGGCTGTCGTGCGGCGACTCGCCGGGCCCGAGATCGGTCACGCGCAGCGCAATGCCGTCGAGCGAGACCAGCTCGCCGTCGGCCACGGTGGTGTCCGGGAAGGCGCGCTCGGGCGCCCACTCCTCGCCGAACATCGGGCGGAGGATCTCCTCCTTGACCGGGTCGTCGCGGCGGATGACCTCGGCCACGCCCTCGGTGGCGAAGACGGGCACGTCGAGCCCGCGCACGAGCTCCACCAGCCCGCCGTAGTGGTCCGGGTGGGCGTGGGTGATCACCACCCCGAGCAGCGGCTTGCCCGTCTGCTCGACCCGCGCGCGAAGCGCCCGGCCGTCCGAGACCGTGAGTGTGGCGTCGACGACCACGGCCGCCGCCGGGCTCTCGACGATGTAGGCGTTGACTGGGGTTCCGGCGCCGCCGGCGCCGAAGCGATGAACGAGATTGGTAGCCATCGGCGAACCGTAGGTCCATAGGCACCAGATGACAAGTAGGTACTTGAAAGTACCTTAAGGCACTGATAGAAACTAGGCTCATGGACCGACCGCAGCCGAACGTGCTCGACCAGAACTGCGAGTCGCGCCAGGCGCTCGACCGCATCGCCGACAAGTGGACCTGCCTGATCGTCTACGCGCTGCTCGACGGTCCGCGCCGGCACGGCGAGCTGCGGCGCACGATCGAGGGCATCTCCCAGAAGATGCTCACGCAGACGCTGCGCAGCATGGAGGCCGACGGCCTCGTGCAGCGCAGGGTCATCGACGTGATCCCGCCGCACGTCGAGTACTCCCTCACGCCGCTCGGCCAGACGCTGTCCGAGCCGCTCGTGGCCATCTGCCGGTGGGCGATGGACCACCTCGCCGAGATGCAGGCGGCGCGCGCCGCCTAGGAGACTACGCAGGCGTCCGGCTGTCCGCGAACTCCACGAAGACGTCGATCGACGCCGGGTCGGAGAGCGCGTCGCGGCGCACCACGTCGTCGCGGTCGGCGCCCTGCAGGATGCGCTTCACCGGCAGCTCGAGCTTCTTGCCGGTGAGCGTGCGCGGGATCGACGGCACCGCCTCGATCGTGTCCGGCACGTGCCGCGGCGAAAGGGCGCTGCGCAGCGAGCGGGCGATGCGCGCGCGGAAGTCGTCGTCCAGCTCGACCCCCGGCCGCAGCTCGATGAACAGCACCAGCTCGCCGTTGCCTCCCTCCGGGTCCTCGAGGTGGACGATCAGCGAGTCGAGGATCTCGTCGAACTCTTCCACCACCGCGTACAGCTCACCGGTGCCGAGCCGCACGCCGCCGCGGTTGAGCGTGGCGTCGGAGCGGCCGGTGATCACGCAGCTCCCGCGCTCGGTGAACATGATCCAGTCGCCGTGGCGCCAGACGCCCGTGTACATGTCGAAGTAGGTCGAGTGGTAGCGGTCGTTGCCCGGGTCGTTCCAGAAGCCGACCGGCATCGACGGCATCGGCGTGCGGATCACCATCTCGCCGAGCTCGCCCACCACCGGCTGGCCGTTCAGGTCGAAGGCCTTAACGTCCACGCCGAGCACGCAGCCGGTCATCTCGCCGGCGTACACGGGCGTGATCGGATAGGCGGAGACGAAGCCCGAGCAGACGTCGGTGCCGCCGCTGCCGACGTTGAGCAGCACGTCCTTCTTCACCTTCTCGTAGATCCAGGCGAAGCCCTCGGTGGGCAGCGGCGAGCCGGCGGCGCCGAACTGCCGGATGCGGCCGAGGTCGAACTCCCTGCCCGGTTCGATGCCCTCCTTGCGGCAGGCCATCACGTAGGCCGGGCTGACGCCCATCAGCGTGGCGCCGGTCTCCTCGGCCAGGCGCCACTGCTCCCGCAGGTCCGGGTAGAGCGGGTTGCCGTCGATCGTCACCACGGCCGCGCGGCAGACGAGCCCCGACACGAGCGCGTTCCACATCATCCAGGCGGTGGTGGTGAACCACAGCAGCGCGTCGCCGGCGTGCAGGTCCCAGCACAGCCCGAGGTTCTTCAGGTGCTCGACGAGGATCGTGCCGTGGCCGTGGACGATCGCCTTGGGCAGTCCGGTGGTGCCGGACGAGAACAGGACGTACAGCGGGTGGTCGACCGGCACCGGGTCGAACTCGAGCGGCCCCGGCTCGGACACCAGCTCGTCCCATGAGACGGCGCCCGGGATCGAGCCGTCGCCGCCATACGGCATGTGCACCACGTGCTCGATGCTCGGGATCTCCTCGAGGATCGCCGCGACCTCGGCCTGGCGGTCCACCGGTTTCTCGCCGTACGTGTAGCCGGTGATGGCGAACAGGACCTTCGGCTCGATCTGCCCGAAGCGCGACACCACGCTGCGGGCGCCGAACTCGGGCGCGCAGCTCGCCCAGATCGCGCCGAGGCTCGCAGTGGCGCCGAAGGCGACGATCGTCTCGGGGACGTTCGGCATGTAGGCGGCCACGCGGTCGCCCGGCCCCACGCCCAGGCGCTTGAGGCCGGCGCGTGCCCGCGCGATCTGATCGCGCAGCTCGGCGAAGGTGAGCTCCACCCGCGCGCGGGTCTGCGACTCGCCGATGATCGCCACGCGGTCGAGGTCCGCGTCGGTGCCGACCATGTGCTCCGCGTAGTTCAGCGTCGCGCCCTCGAACCAGCGCACGCCCGGCATCTCCTGCGAGCTCATCACGCGCTCGTAGGGCGTGTGGGCGCGGATCCCGTAGAAGTCCCAGATCGCGGCCCAGAAGCCCTCGAGGTCGGAGATCGACCACTCCCACAAGCTCTGGTAGTCCGCGAAGTCCCGGCCGCTTCGGTCGCGGACGAAGTCCATGAAGCGTCCGATCTCGCTGGTCTCGCGGGCGTCGGACGAGGGCGTCCAGAGCACCTCGCCTTGTCTCGGGGTGGCCATCGTCCGAAGGCTAACGGCCTGACCGTTGACGAGCCACTACGTTGAATGGGTGAGCTCGGCGCCCAGGGTCACGGCAATACCACTCGACGACTCCGCCATGCCGCCCGAGACCGAGCCGCGGCGGCTGGGCAAGCGGGCCCTCCAGACCGCCGCACTGCTGGGCGTGCTGGTCGCCGTGGTGCTGCTCGCGCCGGGGCTCGGACGGGTGCGGGTGCTGCTCGCGGACGCGGACCCGGCCTGGCTTGCGGCCGCGGTCGGGCTGGAGGCGCTCTCATGCTTCTCGTACGTCCTGGGCTTCCGGCGCATCTTCTGCCGGGAGATGTCCTGGCGCACCGCCCAGGAGATCGGCTGGTCCGAGCTGGCCATGGGCTCGATCGTGCCCGCCAGCGGCGCCGGCGGCCTGGCCCTCGGCGCCTGGGCGCTCCACCGCGGCGGCATGCCCGCCGACAAGATCGCCCGCCGTTCGGTGGCCTTCTTCCTGATCAAGAGCTCGGTGAACTTCGTGGCGGTGGCGGTGATCGGCGCGCTCTTGGCGTTCGGCGTGATCGGCCCCTCACAGCCGCTCTGGCGCACCGCCCTGCCGGCCGTGCTGGCGCTGGTGGTGATCGTCGGTGTGGTGGCGCTCGGCACGCTCGAGGCGCCGCCTCCGCCGTCCGAGGACGCCCCGCGCAAGCGGCGCTGGCTGGCACATGCAGGCCGCGCGACGATCGGCGGCGTGCGCGAGGCGATCGCGCTGCTGAAGGAGCACGACGCGGAAGTCATCGGCGGCGCCTTCGGCTACTGGATCTTCGACAACGCGGTGCTGTGGGCGACCTTCCACGCGGTCGGCTCGAGCCCACCGATCTCGATCATCCTGATGGGCTACCTGATCGGGCAGCTCGGTGGCCTGCTGCCGCTGCCGGGCGGCGTGGGCGGGATCGACCTCGGGCTCGTGGGCACGCTGATCGTCTACGGGGCGCCCGCGGACGCCACCGTCGCAGCCGTGCTCGCCTACCGGCTGATCCTGTTCTGGCTGCCGCTGGTGGTCGGCGCGTTCGCGTTCTGGTCGCTGCGGCGCGCGCTGAGCCGGCCCGACCGGCCCGACATCTGCCACCCGGCCTTCCGCACGGCCACTTAGTTCCCGGACCCCACGCCGTTCAGCGTGTTCACCACCCTGAACAGGTCGCCCTCCCGGTAGAAGTTCACGGCCAGCAGGTTCGGCAGGTGGTGGCGGATCCGCTCGCAGTCGCGCGCCCGCTGGAGCAGCGGCCCGTAGGCGTTGACCTTCGCGGCGTTGGTGGGCAGCGGCACCGGGTCGGTGCTGATCCAGTGGTTGATCAGGAACAGCGGCGCGCCGTTCGCCGGCCCGCGGTTGGGCTGGCAGCTCGCCGCCAGGTCCTGCGGGTCGGTGAGCAGCGGGACCTTCCTGAACTCGTAGGGCGTCTCCTCGGTGAGCCGCTTGTAGGCGAGCTGGTACCAGGGCGCGCCGCCCGCGTGGTTCTCGGCGAGGAAGACAACCCGCTGACCCTCGTCGATCATCTGCCGCAGCGTGGGCCAGTGCGCGTCGTCGAGTCCCTTGAAGACGTACGGGGTCAGGCCGGCAGCGCCCACGGCGCGCACGAAGTCCGCGGGCGTGACGTAGTCCTGGTTGATCACCACGAGCACGTTGTCGGGATGGGTGACGAGGAAGTCGTGGATCGCCCGGAGGCCGTCGGACAGCGGCGTGGCGCCGAGCTCGCAGAAGCTGTGGCAGAGGTACATGCCGCGCTTGCCCTTGCCCTTGAAGCCGAGCCGGTTGCGAAGTCGTTGCGCCGCCTCGAACGCCTGCTGGCTGATGCCGTCCTGCTTGAGCCGCTCCTGAATGTCGGCCTCGCTGTTGATCTCCGTGCGGACCCTGCCGTTCGGCAGCCTGTCACCGTAGTGGGTGTCGATCAGGAGACCGCGGATGCCGTCCTGGAGCTGGCGCCCGATCGGTGTCTCCTGCTCGCTCGAATACCAGCCGGGCAGCGGCACCGACATCGAGTTGTGGGTGGCGGGCAGCACCACGTCCTTGAGCGTCTTGTCGCAGAGCGCCGCATAGCCGTTGCAGGTGTTGGTGGAGGCGATCGCCGGCTGGCTCGCCCCGCCGCTGGTCAGGAAGATCGTGAGCGCCAGCGCGACCAGCACCGCGGCCACCGCCGGCACCGCGCGGCGGCGCCAGCGGTGCGGCGGCTCCTCCGGCGCGGGCTCCGCACCGGGGAGCGGCGCCCGGTAGGTCATGCGCAGGATCGCCTCCACGCCGAGGTAGACGAGGTAGACGCCCACCAGCGTTGCCGCCACCTGCAGGGCGGTGAGCGGCTGGGCGATCACGAGCGCACCCACGGCCACCAGGCCGAGCGCCCGGCCGACGCGCAGCCAGGTCCGCTCCGGCTCCACGGTGACCAGCCGCCAGGCGCGGCGGAGCGCGCCCTCGATCTCGACCGGGTGGATCAGCGAGGCGGCCGCGGCGGCGACGATCGCGCCGGAGCCGGCCAGCACCCAGCCCCAGGTGCGCAGGTCGCCGATGAACGAGGACCAGACGCCCGCGGCGGCTGCCCGGTCCGCCGGGTCGCTGAGCTGGGCCAGCACCACCGCCCGCGCGACGGCGTACGCGATCACTATGAGGACGCCCACCGAGGCGACGGCGATGCCGAGCCGGGAGATCGTCCGGCGGCGGTCGTCCGACAGCGCGATCGCTCCCGCCATCGCCGCGAGCGTGAGCCCGGCGAGCAGCCAGCTCAGGATTTGCGCACGGTTCGTCCAGCGGGCCAGGCCGCCGGTGCCGTCGCCCAGGTGCCGCTGGAACAGCGTGACCGTGCGGTTCTGCTCGAGCTTGGCGGCGACCGTGGGTTGGAGCTTCTCGAGCGCGGCTCCGGCCACGGTGCCCACGTCGGCGAGCGCCAGCGTCGCCGTGTTCTGATCGCGGTAGAAGACTGCGCGGTGCACGTCGCGCACCGACCGGTCGAACAGGCTGCGGAAGGCGCTCGACCCGACGATCCCCGCCACCGCGGACTGGATCAAGGGCCGGGCGGCGAGCAGGTCGGCCTCGTTCTTCAGCACCAGCTCGTCGGTGACGCGCTGCGCCACGACGTTCCGCACGCTGTCGTTCTTCAGGGTTGCCGCCGCGCGGTTGGCGAACTGGTCGGAGTTGAACAGCGCGCGGCGCGCGTAGCCGGTGAGCGTGAACAGCAGCAGCAGAACGGCCGCCACCCAGACGAGTGCGTTGGCGGCGATCCGGCGAGCGTCCGCTTTGGAATGCGCGTCCAGGGCGCTCTACCGTACAGCCGGTGACGGAGGTAATTCAGCCGGTCGTGGACGCTCCGACGGAGCCGGCCGAGCCGCAGGAGCAGCGCGTCACCCCGCTCGAGCTCCTCCTGGACCTCGTCTTCGTGCTCGCGATCACCCAGGTCACGGGCTATGTCTCGCACGACCCGACCTGGACCCGCTTCGTCGAGGGCATGGCGATCCTCGCGCTCGCCTGGTGGGTGTGGAGCGCATACGCCTGGCTGGGCAACGCGGCCGCCACCGACGAGGGTCTCGCGCGCGTGGTGCTGCTCGCCGCGGCCGGCGGCATGCTGGTCGCCTCGATCGCGGTGCCGCACGCGTTCGGCGGCGACGCGCTGCTGTTCGGCGTCGCGATCCTCGTGGTGCGGGTGCTCCACCTGGCCGCCTACACGCTGCTCGCGCGCTCGCGCGGGGACAAGGAGCTCACGCTGGCGGTGTTCGGCCTGGCGCAGACGATCCTCCCGGCCACGCTGCTGATCGTCGCCGCGGGGCTCGTGCACGGCCCCGCCCGCGCCTTCTGCTGGGGCGCCGCGCTGCTCATCGACTACGGCGGTCTCGCGCTGCGCGGCACCCGCGGCTGGCGCGTCGAGCCGGGCCACTTCGCCGAGCGCCACGGGCTGATCATCATCATCGCGCTCGGCGAGTCGGTCGTCTCGATCGGCGTCGGCACCGTGGGCATCGACGTCACCGCGGGCGTGGTCATCGCGGCGCTCCTGGGCATGGTCGTGATCGGCGCGATGTGGTGGGCGTACTTCGACGTGGTTGCGATCGTCGCCGAGCGCCGCCTACGCCGCGCGCCGCGTGAGGAGCGCAACCGGATCGCTCGCGACTCCTACACCTACCTCCACCTGCCGATGGTGATGGGCATCGTCGTGTTCTCCATCGGCGTGAAGGAGACGCTTGCGCATCCGACCTCCGACCTCGACTCGCTGCGGGCCTTCGCGCTCTGCGCCGGGGTCGCTCTCTACCTGCTCGCGCTAAGCGCGTTCAAGCGCCGCAACATCGGCTCGTTCAACTACCCGCGGCTCGTGGCCGCGGCGGTGCTCGCGGCCCTCGTGCCGCTGGCCGGCGCGGTGCCCGCACTGCTCGCGCTTGGGCTCGTCAGCGCCGTCACGGCGTGCCTGATCGCGTACGAGGTCACGCGCTACGCCGAGGCGCGCGACCGCATCCGCCACTCGTTCTAGGTGCCGCGCCTCGCCCCACTTGTCCCGCTGGGGCTGGCCACGGCCGCCGCCGGGTACGGCCTCGGCCACGCCGGGCTGCCGTCCTCGTACCTGTTCGCGGCGCTGCTCGTCGGGCTCGCGGTGGCGCTCGCCTTCCCCGGCCGCGTCCACGTGCCGCCCGCCGCGTTCGTCGCCGCGCAGGCGGTGACCGGCGTGACGCTGGGAGCGTCGGTGCGCTCCTCGTCGCTGTCGGCCCTGGGCCATGACTGGCTGCCGGTCACGCTCGTCAGCGCCGCCACGCTGGGGCTCAGCCTGATAGCCGGCCAGCTGCTCGCGCGCGTGACGTTCGTGGACCCGCCGACCGGCGCGCTCGGCATGGTGGCGGGCGGCGCGTCGGGCATCGTCGCGATGGCTGACGACCTCGGCGCCGACGGCCGCCTCGTCGCCTTCATGCAGTACCTGCGCGTGCTCGTGGTCGTGATGCTCACGCCGCTCCTGATCACGATCCTCTTCCCCGGCCACCACGGCGGGCACGTCGCGGGCCAGCCGACCCTCGGCGACGGCAAGGGCTGGCTGATGTCCGCGGGCGTCGCCATCGCGGGCTGGTTCATCGCCACCCGGCTGCGCTTCACGGCCGGCTCGCTGCTCGTGCCGATGGTCGGCGCCGCCGTGGTCGTGCTCGCCATACCGGGCGCCGAGTTCAACGTCCCGCCGCTCCTCCAGCAGACCGCGTTCGCGCTGATCGGCCTCCAGGTCGGCCTGCGCTTCACGGTCGAGACGGTGCGCTCGCTCGGGAGCCTGCTGCTGCCGGTGCTCGGCTGCATCCTCTTCCTGCTGGTGGCCTCGTTCGGCCTGGCGGTGCTGCTCGAGCTCACCACCAGCGTGTCGCTGCTCGACGCCTATCTCGCCACCACGCCGGGCGGCCTGTTCGCCGTGCTGGCGGTGGCGTTCGGGGCCGACGCCAACACCACCTTCATCCTCGCGGTCCAGGGCCTGCGCATCCTGGTGATGGTGCTGCTCGCGCCGGTGGCCGTCCGCTGGCTGACCCGCGGGCACGTTCAGCGGGCCGGCGTGCCGTAGGGCGCCTCGTCGGCGGGCAGCGCCGCCTCGGGCAGCCCGTCGCCGGCCGGCGCGATCCGCAGCATCCACTGGAAGCCGTGGATCTCCGGCGGCGACGCGTCGAAGAGCGTCAGCCCCGCCTCGCGCACCTGCTCCAGCACCCAGTCGCGGTCGTAGAGAACCGCCGCCTCGGGATAGCGGTAGTCGGCGTAGAGCGCATGGTGGTCGTCCGGCAGCATCGGGAAGTCCGGCCGCTCGAAGAGGAACCAGGTCGACAGGAAGGCGCCGCCGGGCTCGAGGATTCGCCCGACCTCGGCGAGGTAGGGCGCGACCTGCTCCTCGGTGAGGTGGGTGAAGACCGACCAGGCGAGGACGAGCGTGAACGAGCTGTCGGCGACCGGGAATGGGGCCGTGGAGCGAGCGCCGCCCGGGTTCCATGTGCCCGCCACGTCGTGGTGGTGGAACTCGAAGCCCGGCGCCCGCAGGTTGCGCTCGCACCACGCGATCATCCCCGGGTGCAGGTCGATGCCGACGTAGCGCTCAGGCCGCGGGTCCTGCTGCAGCAGCCGCCGAGCCACCCGCCCGCAGCCGCAGCCGAAGTCGAACACGCGGCGGTGCCGATCGGCGCCGATTGACGGGTCGAGCAGCTCGCCGTCCGGGTTGTCGTAGAGAGCGGGGTCGGTCGTTCCGACGAGCTGGCGCAGCTCGAGCGGCGGCAGGGGCAGCCTGCCCGTCATCCGGCCCCACGTCCGCGTGAACCGCTCCCTGCCGCGCACGGCCTGAACCGTAGCGATCCGGCGCCTAGGCTTCGCCGCGACACCGCGACCACGGAGGCCCAGTGAACCGAGCCGAGCTCCAGGAAGTGCAGCGCCCGCTGAAGGACCGCTACCGCGACGACCCGGGCGCCGCGGTGATCACGCTCAGCGCCGAGGGAGCGCTCGACGACCAGGAGATCGCCTGCAAGGTCTCCACCGGCCGCGCCCTCGTCGAGGCCGGCCTGCACCCGGCCACCGGCGGCAGCGGCATGCTCGCCTGCTCGGGCGACATGCTGCTCGAGGCGCTGGTGGCCTGCGCCGGCGTGACCCTGCGCGCGGTGGCCACCGCGCTCGAGCTGCCGGTGAGCGGCAGCGTCCGCGCCGAGGGCGAGCTCGACTTCCGCGGCACTCTCGGCGTGGACAAGGAGGCGCCCGTCGGCTTCAGCGCGATCCGGCTGACGTTCTCGCTCGACGCGGACGGCGCGACGGAGGAGCAGCTCGCCACGCTGCGCCGCCTCACCGAGCGCTACTGCGTCGTCTACCAGACGCTCACGGGCGGGGTGCCCGTGGCTGTCTCGATGACGAGCGGCCGCGGCTGATCGGCGCTTACGGAAGCAATAAGGAGCGGCCCGAAGTCGAGTCTTGGGGACGTGCATGGAGTTAACCCCGCTATTCGGAGCTAACTCCATGCACCCCCTCGTGCGTGAACTCCCGTTTCCTCGAGGCGACGCGCGCTACTTGATGAACAGCATCTCCTGGTACTTCGGCAGCGGCCAGAGGTCGTCGGCCACGATGCGCTCCAGCTTGTCGGCCGCCTCGCGAGTGGCCTCCATCGCCGGGATCACCGTGTCGCGCATGTAGACGCCCTCCTCGAGGGGCTCGACCTCCGGATGGTCGATGTTGGCCTCCTCGAGCTTCAGGATCGCGTCGACCAGCTGGCCGATCAGCGTCTCGGTCTCGGTGACGAGCGTCTCGATCCCCGCCTCCCGCAGCAGCGTGAGGTGGCGCAGCGCCGCCGGCAGGATCATCGTGCGGGCGATCGAGGCGGCGGTCTCCGCCTCGATGTTCACCTTCGTGACGTACTGCTCGGCGAACACGTGGAAGCGCGACTCGAGCTCCCGCTCCGAGAGGACGTCGTAGGTGCCGAAGATCTTCTTCGTCTCGTCGCTGATGAGCTCGGGCAGCGCCTCCGGCGTCGAGCGGAGGTTGAGCAGCCCGCGCCGCTCGGCCTCCTGGTGCCACTCCTCCGAGTAGCCGTCGCCGTCGAAGATGATCTGGCGGTTGCCGGTGTAGGCGTCCGCCACGACCTGCACCACGGCCGACTCGAGGTCGGCCCCCGACTCGAGCGCCTCGCGCAGCTTGGCGCCGAGCTCGTCGATCGTCGCGGCCACGATCGTGTTCAGCACCGTGTTGGGCAGGCTCGGCGACATGCTCGAGCCGAGTGCACGGAACTCGAACTTGTTGCCGGTGAAGGCGAACGGGCTGGTGCGGTTGCGGTCGCCCGAGTGCTTCGGGAGCTGCGGCAGGACCGGCGTGCCGAGGCCGAGGAAGTCGCCCGGCTCGGACGGGTGCGTGCCGCCCTCGGCGATGGTGTTGAACACCCGCTCGAGGGCGCTGCCGAGGAACACCGACATGATCGCCGGCGGCGCCTCGTTCGCGCCCAGGCGGTGGTCCTGGCCCGCCGTGGCGATGCTCGCCCGCAAGAGGCCCTGGTACTTGTTCACCGCCGCGATCACCGCCGCGCAGAAGAACAGGAACGACAGGTTCTCGTGCGGCGTCTCGCCCGGCTCGAGCAGGTTCATGCTCGAGTCGGTGCCCATCGACCAGTTGTTGTGCTTGCCCGAGCCGTTCACGCCCGCATAGGGCTTCTCGTGCAGCAGGCAGACGAGGCCGTAGCTGCGCGCCACGTTCTGCATCACCTGCATGGTGATCATCTGGTGGTCGCAGCCGAGGTTGGTGTTCTCGAACACCGGCGCGAGTTCGTACTGGTTCGGCGCCACCTCGTTGTGGCGCGTCTTCACCGGCACGCCGAGCTTGTAGAGCTCCCGCTCGACCTCGAGCATGTAGGCCAGGATGCGCTCGGGTATCGAGCCGAAGTAGTGGTCGTCGAGCTCGTGGCCCTTCGGCGGCTTGGCCCCGAAGAGCGTGCGGCCGGTGTTCACCAGGTCCGGCCGCTCGAAGTAGTACTGCTCGTCGACCAGGAAGTACTCCTGCTCCGGCCCCATCGTGGTGAACACGCGCTTGGCGGTGTCGTCGCCCAGCAGCCGCAGCGCGCGGATCGCGGCCCCCGACAGGGCATCCATCGAGCGCAGCAGCGGAATCTTGTAGTCGAGCGCCTCACCGGTCCACGAGACGAACGCGGTGGGGATGCAGAGCAGCGTGCCGTTCGGGTTCTCCAGCAGGAACGCCGGCGAGGTGGGGTCCCAGGCCGTGTAGCCGCGCGCCTCGAAGGTCGCGCGGATGCCGCCGGTGGGGAAGCTCGAAGCGTCGGGCTCGCCCTGGACCAGCTCCTTGCCGGACAGCTCGCCCACGGCGGTGCCGTTGTCGGCTGGCCCGTAGAAGGAGTCGTGCTTCTCGGCGGTGAGGCCCGTGAGCGGCTGGAACCAGTGCGTGTAGTGGGTGGCGCCGCGGCTCATCGCCCATTCCTTCATGGCGAGGGCGACCTGGTCCGCAAGAGTGATGTCGAGCGCTTCGCCGTGCTCGACTGTCGACTTGAGCCGCCGGTAGACGTGCTCCGGGAGCATCTGCCGCTGCACGGCGGGGCTGAAGACGTTGTCGGCGAAGACGTGCGTACCCGGCACCGTGAGGTCGGACGCTCCGAGCGCGCGCCCGTTGGCGCGCCACTGGGCAGCGGTGACATTCTTGACTCGAGTCCTCGGCAAGGCAGTTGCTCCTAGTTCTGTTGACGGCGGCACGAAAACTAGCCGGAGAGCGCCGCTCTACCAGCGTGACCGATCCTACGACCCGCCAAGAACCTCGCAATATGGACGTATGTCGCACAATTCGGCGCTCCGATTAGACGCTTGGTACAGGTCGTGCGCGTAGTCGATCTCTCAGCTCCCATCGCCGACAGCCCGCCCGGCACGCCGGACTTCCAGCGCACGCGCGTCGAGTACCTGGACAACCGGGCCGGGGCGGCGGAGATCGAGCAGCTCTTCGGCGTTCCGTCGCGGCTGCTGCGGGACGGCGAGGGCTGGTCGCGCGAGGAGCTGACGATCGGCACCCACAACGCCACGCACCTCGACGCTCCTTACCACTACAACTCGACGATCCAGGGCCGGCCCGCGCAGACGATCGACGAGCTGCCGCTCGACTGGTTCTACGGGCCGGGGGTGGTGGTGGACTTCCGCGCCAAGGAGGACGGCGACGCGATCGAGGCCGGTGAGATGGAGGCCGCCCTGGCCGCTTCGGGGCACGAGCTCGGCGAGCGCGACATCGTGCTCGTGCGCACCGGCCGCGACGAGTTCTACGGCCAGCCGGACTACATCGCGCGCGGGCCGGGGGTCACGGCGGAGGCCACCCACTGGCTGTTCGAGCGCGGGGTGAGGGTCATGGGGATCGACGCCTGGGGCTGGGATCGGCCGCTCCACCTCCAGGCCGCCGAGGCGATCGACCGCGACGAGCCCGGGATCTTCTGGGCGGCTCACCAGGCGAACCTGCCCTACTCGCAGATCGAGCGGCTCGTGAACCTGGGGGAGCTGCCGCCGACCGGCTTCACGGTGGCCTGCTTCCCGCTGCGGATCGTCGGCGCCAGCGCCGCGCCCGCACGAGTCGTCGCAATCGTCGACCACGCCGCCCCTCGCCGCTAGGCTGACTGTCGAGGGACTCGTGACGACCAAGACGGAGGCGACTTCACAGAGCGTTCGCGCGCTCTTGAACTTGCGCGAGCTCCTGCTCAGCGGCGAGTTCGCGCCTGGCGAGCGCATGTCGGAGCTGCCGCTCGTCGAGCGGCTCGGCGTCTCGCGGACGCCGCTGCGGCTCGCGCTGGTGGCGCTCGAGCACGAGGGGCTGCTGCAGCTCCTGCCGGGCGGCGGCTACGTGGTGAGGCAGTTCACGCAGGAGGACATCCACGACGCGATCGAGCTGCGTGGAGTGCTCGAGGGCACGGCCGCGCGCTTTGCCGCCGAGCGTGGGGTGGGGCAGCGCGAGCTGCGCCAGCTCTCCGAGCTGAACGCGCGCATCCACGAGGAGGTCCACCGGGCGGACTACGAGTCGTTCGAACGCTACGTCGGGCTCAACGAGCGCTTCCACGAGCTGTTGCTGGACCTCGCCGGCAGCGCGATCCTCAAGCGCGCGCTGTCAAGCGTGGTCTCGCTGCCGTTTGCATCGGCCAGCGCGTTCGTGCTGGCCGAGGCGGAGCTGCCCGAGTCGCGCGAGATCCTCGTGGTCGCGCACTCGCACCACGAGGCGATCATCCGGGCGATCGGCGGGCGCGAGGGCGCCCGGGCCGAGGCGGTGGCGCGCGAGCACGCCCGTCTGGCGCAGACCAACCTCGAGATCGTCCTGCGTAACGGGGACCTGTTCGAGCGCATCCCCGGCGCCGCGCTCCTCAACGTCAGCCGGCCGAGCGGCGACTAGCGTGCGCGCCCGCCTCATCCTGCCGGCGCTGCTCGCGCTCTGCCTGTTCCCGGCGGCGGCGTCAGCGGCCCAGAAGACCGAGACCGCCACGGGTGGGGACGTCGCGGTGACGCTCACCTACAACCAGGGCCGCTCGGGCGTCGTCACCGGCACCCACATCAAGATCGTGCGCGAGGGCGCGACGCTGCTCGACATGGGGGTGCCCGAGCCCTGCCGTCAGTGCGCCGTGGTGCCGGCCGGCGTGTTCAGCGGTGGCAGCTCGCTCACGGTCGTCGACCTCGACGGCGATGGCGAGCCGGAGGTCCTCTTCGACATCTTCACGGGCGGCGCGCACTGCTGCTCCTACAGCTGGATCTACCGCTACACCGGCACGAGCTACTCGGGCCTGGCGGCCACCTGGGGCAACGTCGGCTACACGCTGGCGGACCTGAACGGCGACGGCGTGCCGGAGCTGCGCAGCCTCGACGACCGCTTCGCCTACGAGTTCACCGACTACGCCGACTCCGCCTTCCCGCCGGCGATCTGGAGCTACCGCGCCGGGAAGCTGAACGACGTGACCCGCAGCTTCCCCACCCTGATCGCGGCGGACGCCAAGCGCGACCTGCGCCTGTACCGGCGGGAGCGCCGCGTGCGCGACATGCGGGGAGTGGTGGCCGCCTACGTAGCCGACGAGTACCTGCTGAATCGCGGGTCGAAGGGGCTCGCCTTCCTCAGGCTGGCCGAGCGCAGGGGCGACCTGAAGGGCTTCGGCCACGGCGATGTCTGGCCGCGAAACGGCCGTTACGTGACGGCGCTCAAGAGGTTCTTGCGCCACACCGGATACATCCTCTGACCCCCCGGCGTGAAGTGGTCCGCGAGCGCCTCTGCCAGGTGCTCGAGGTCGCCGTCGCGGGCCAGGCGCAGCTGCCGGGCGGCGCCGTTCTCGGCCGCGAGCGCGCGCGTGGAGTCGAGCTCCGCCTCGCAGTCGAGCAGCCAGGCGTGCGGCCGGCAGGCGGCCAGTAGCTGCTCCAGCCCAGCCACCGCGGGGATCCTGCCGCCGCTCGCCGGGTTGATCAGCATCGCGTCCATGCCGTCGCGCGCCGCGAGGAAGCGGTTCTCCTCGATCACCTCGTCGGCGTGCGTCCGCCAGGGGCCGGCCGGCGCGTCGTAGACCTCCATGCGGACGAGCGACTGCACCAGCGCGGCCAGCGCCGCCACCTCCTCGATGCCCGACTGGGCGTCCATGATGCGCACCTCGAGCGTGCCGAGGCGGGGCTGCAGGCGCAGGTCCCACCAGAGGTAGGAGAAGTCGGGGATCGCCTCGGCGCGCACGAGCGTCTCGACGGTGTCCGCCCAGTCGCGGTAGTCGCGGAAGCGGCGTGGGAGGCCCGAGCGCGGAAAGGCTCCGAACAGCGAGGGGCGGGTGGCGGCGAGCCCGGTGGCCCGGCCCTGCCAGAACGGCGAGTTGGCGGACAGCGCCAGCAGCATGGGGAGATGCACCCGCATCCGGTTGAGCGCGCGGATCGCGTCGCCCGCGTCGGGGATGCCCACGTGCACGTGCATCGCCAGGGTGGGCTCGCGGCGTGCCAGCACGCGCGTGGACTCGGCGATCGCGCGGTAGCGGGGGAGAGGGGTGACGACGCTGTCGCGCCACACGGCGGACGGGTGGGTGCCGGCCGCCGCCGGCCGCAGCCCGAGCTCCCCGAGCGCCTGCGCCAGGCGCGAGCGCAGGTCGGCGAGATCGCGCACCGCGGCGCCGATCCGCTCGTGGGGCCGGGTGGTCAGCTCGACCACGGCCGCGTGCGTCTCGAGGCTCACCCGATCGCGCAGGTCGTCCGGCAGCTCGGCCACCACCTCGTCCGAGCGGTAGACGAGGGACCAGTCGCGCTCGTCGAGGAGCATCAGCTCCTCCTCGATGCCGACCGTGAACGGCGTCTCGGGCGTGCCGCGCCACGCCGCCCAGGCCGGCGGGTGGAACTCAACGAACCGGTGCCGCACGCCTCGCCTTCTCATGGCTGCTCCTCGTCTCAGGTCTCCGGAAGTCATCAGACATCCGACGTTCCCTAGCCAGACGCGCGGCCAGGCGCGTTTCTTCCTGAGCGCTCTAGGCAGTCAAGGCGGCGGCCACCTGAGCCGTGTCCTCGGAGCCGCGGTAGAAGGTCACCTTGCCGTCGCGGAAGCGCCAGTAGTGGTGCAGGTTCATCGCCACCTGCTTGCCGGTGTCGTTCGAGGTGAACCCGAAGCGGATGAAGGCGAAGACGTCGCCGTCGTCGTTGGCCGCGAAGCTGAGCGGGCTGAACTCGGTCACGGGCCCGGCCTCGGCGATGGCCGCGAAGAAGCCGCGGATGTCGTCCTTCGTGCGCCGCGGGCCCCACCAGGGAGCGGTGTCGGCGACGGACTCACTGGCCCAGTCCACGTCGTCGTCCACCTGCTCCAGCAGCGCGTCCACGTCCCCGCGGCCGAACGCCTGGTAGATGGTCTTGACGGCCTCGATGTTCTTCTGAGCGCCCACCGACTCCTCCGATCCCGGCGGCCTCCCAGCCACTGGACCGTAGTTCGGAGCAGGCGCGGTGCCGGATCAGATCTAGGAACTAGGAACTAAGAACCAGGAACTGCGGTCAGGCGCCGCCCATGAACCGCATGAGCATGTTCTGCACGCCGCGACTCGCATTGCTGAGCTGCCCGGCGGCCATGCTCGTGAACGCGATGTAGTTGCCGTGCGAGCTCATGCTCGGCGCGGTGCTGGGCTGGGTGAAGGCACCCTGCTGGCTCGGGCGTGACTCGCGGGAGACGTTGCCGTAGCCGCGGCCCGGCGGGAAGTTCCAGAGGAAGACGTCGCGGGTGGCGCCGTTCGGATCGACGCCGTCGCGGGTGGGGCGGAGGTCGGTGGCCGCGGAGTCGAAGACGACGAACTGGCCCGCGCCCGAGATCACCGGGTTGTTGCTCGGCCCGTTGCCCTGCGCGCCGCTGCCGTGCGAGTAGCTGACGAGCTCCATCAGGTCGTGGGTCGGGGCGTTGCCCGACATCGTGCGGCGGAAGACGTCGCTGACCGCTCCGTTGGCGTCCCCGGACCTGCCCTGGCAGGCGTTGACGCAGAGGTTGGTGGCCGTCGACTCGAAGGCGACGTAGTCGCCGTTGTCGCTCACCGACGGGTGCGAGCTGTAGCCGTTGCCGGGCCCGCCGCCGCCGGCGCTGACGAGCCGCTCCCCGCCGGCGCGCGTCACCTGGCCGTGGACGCGGCGGATCGCCTGGTACCAGACCTGGCCGCCGCGGGTGTAGACCAAGCCCTTGCCGTTGGTCTGCAGGTCGGGCTGCGAACCGGAGGCGATCGCGTTGCTGTGCCCGGAGCGGAGGCTGCGCGCGTAGATCGTCCCCGCCGACTCGTAGGCGACGATCCGGCAGCCGCCGTCGATGGAGGGGTTGAAGGCATCGGCGGGAGCGTCGCCGCTGACCAGGCGCGTCCGGCCGCGGCGCAGGTCGTGCACGTAGACGTCCCAGTCGGACGAGCCGTCGCCCGAATCGAGGTTCGTGGCGGTGGACTGGAAGGCGACGCAATGGGGGAAGTGGTTGTCGTCGCCGTCGACGCTCGGGTTCGCGCTGTCGCCGTTGGCCCGCGCGCCGTTCGAGGCGACGCTCACGCGCGAGAGCGAGCCGCCGAGGCCGTTGCGGTGCAGGACGAAGATGTCGCTGTGGCCGTTGCTGTCGCCGCGCACGAGGTTGTTGGCCGCGCTGGCGAAGGCGAAGTAGGTGACCCGCCGGCCGTCCTGGCTGAACGAGCCGCCGCTGCTGGGCCCGTCTGCGTTGCGGCTGATCACGGCGGTGGCGCGGGTGCCGTGGACCTCCGCCTGCGCGAGGGCGGAGCAGCTTGCGGCAAGGGCGATGGCAAAACCGAACGCCGCGAATCGTTCGCGTGAACGCAACTGGGGCACTCCTCTTCTTTCCGGTGCCTACGGGGTGAGCTGTCGGGCTCGCGCGGAAAGAGCGCGCTACGCCACCGGCGGCGGCGGCGATTCGCCCCAGGGACTCGACCGGAAATCGGACCAGCCCCCAATTTGGTTCCCCCGCTCCCCGACGCCGGAACGTCGAGGACTCGGCAGGTTGCGCCGCACAGAAAAGCACATCTGGCGGCGGCATGTATCGACAGCGCCCGGGCGGCCGGCCGAAGACCTCCGGCCGCTACCTCATTTGGTCGCAGTACGAACGATTGGTAAGTGTTTCGGCACCCAGGGGATACCGCAAAGGGGTGGTTTGTTCTTTACCTGAACACAACGGGGGCTTAACACGTGCATCTTCGACCGGACCTTGACAGAACCACTGCCGATCGGAGAGAGTCGCGATGAGGAGTTATTGGGGTGTCCCCGGCACGTACCGGCTCATTGACCTCGCTTCGCGAGCTGAACCGCCTTCGGGTGCTCGAGACCGTGCGCGAACGCGGTGCGGTGAGCCGCGCCGACATCGCTCGCCAGACCGGTCTCGCCCGCTCGACCGTGTCCAGCCTCGTCAGCGACCTCAACCGCGCAGGGCTGGTCGTGGAGAACGGGAACGGCCGCGATGCCGCGAGCTCTCGCGGCGGCAGGCCGCCCGTGCTCCTCACCCTCAACCCGGGCGCGGGGGCCGTGCTCGGGATCCACTTCGACCACCGCTTCGTGCGCGTGGCGCTCGCGGAGCTCGACCACCGCATCGTGGCCGAGGAAGGGCGCGAGCTCGACGTCGACCACGACGCCAGCGCCTGCATGGACGTGGCCACCGACCTCGCCAACGAGGTGGTCAAGCGGTCGGGCATCGACCGCGACCGCGTGCTCGGCGCCGGCGTGGCCGTGTCGGGCCCGATCGACCAGGAGACCGGCACCCTCGGATCCACCACGATCATGCCCGGCTGGGTCGGGCTCGACGTGGCCGGCGAGCTCGAGGGCCGGCTCGGCCTGCCCGTCCACATCGACAACGACGCCAACCTGGGTGCCCTCGCGGAGTCCGTCCTGGGCTCCGGCCGCGACGCCTCCGAGATGGTCTACCTGATGCTCTCCTCGGGCATCGGCGGCGGTCTCGTGATCGGCGGGCGCCTCCACCGCGGCGCGCGCGGCACAGCCGGCGAGATCGGCCACGTGATGGTCAACGAGCAAGGTCCCGTCTGCCGCTGCGGCAACCGCGGCTGCCTCGAGACCTACGCCGGCGCCGGCGCCGTACTAGAGCTTCTCCGTCCATCGCACGGTGACGATCTCACCGTCGAGGACCTCGTCGCGCTTGCGCAGGACGGTGACCCCGCCTGCCGGCGCGTGATCGCGGATGCCGGCCGCATCGTCGGACAGGTCGTGGCCGCGCTCTGCAACCAGCTCAACCCGGCCCGCGTGGTGGTGGGGGGAAGGCTGGCGGAAGCCGGCGAGCTGCTGCTCGCTCCGATGCGCGAGTCGGTGCGTCGCTATGCGATACCGGCCGCCACGGACGACGCACAGGTCGTGCGGGGGGCGCTCGGCGAGCGCGCCGAGTTGCTGGGAGCGCTGATCCTCGTCATCGGTAAGTCTGACCGCGCGTTCTCCGGGCGTGTGCGTCAAGCGGTGGGGAGGTGAGGCGACACGCGGGAATCGAGGTTCACCACGGCAGTTTCCAAGGGGCAGAACGAAACAGGAGGAGGTAGTCGTGAGTAAAAGGAGAACGGGCTGGATGCTTGCAGCGTTGCTGCTGGCAGCCGCCGCTCTTGTTGCCGCCGGCTGTGGCTCGTCGAACAAGTCGTCGTCGAATGCCAGCACCGGTGGTGCAGCGACCACAGGCGGCAAGGCGGCCGGCAGCGTGGCCGTATTGCTGCCGGACACCCAGTCGTCGGTCCGCTGGGAGCAGTTCGATCGTAAGTACCTCGGCCAGGCATTCTCAGCGGCCGGCGTGAAGGCCACGATCACCAACGCCCAGGGCGATCCGACCACACAGCGGACCCAGGCCGAGCAGGCGCTGACCAACGGCGCCAAGGTGATCCTGCTGGTGGATCTCGACGCGGGCAGCGGCAAGTCGATCATCTCGCTCGCGCACTCGCGTGGGGCGAAGGTCATCGACTACGACCGCCTCACGCTCGGCGGCGGCGCTGACTACTACGTGTCGTTCGACAACGTGGCCGTCGGCAAGCTGCAGGGCCAGGGCCTGGTCAACTGCATCCAGCAGAAGGGACTGAAGAACCCGGTCGTCGCCGAGCTGAACGGCTCGCCGACTGACAACAACGCGACGCTGTTCGCGCAGGGCTACAACTCGGTCCTCAACCCGCAGTACGCGAACGGGACCTTCAAGAAGGGCCCGAACCAGTCCGTGCCGGATTGGGACAACCAGAAGGCGTTGACGATCTTCGAGCAG
Source organism: uncultured Thermoleophilaceae bacterium (assembly GCA_963848495.1). Taxonomy (GTDB): domain Bacteria; phylum Actinomycetota; class Thermoleophilia; order Solirubrobacterales; family Thermoleophilaceae; genus JAICJR01. Next base: position 609,368 of record CAWKDV010000004.1, on the reverse strand, counting down.
ATGCTTCAGCAGACCTCGAACAAGATCGACGCCGTTCTGGCGGCTAACGACGGCCTCGCCAACTCGGTGATCTCCGCCGAGAAGTCGCACAAGCTGCCGTACGCCCCGGTCACCGGCCAGGACGCGACCGCCGAGGGCATTCAGCACATCCTCGCCGGCCAGCAGTGCATGACGGTCTACAAGGCCGTGAAGAAGGAGTCCCAGGCGGCGGCATCGCTGGCGATCTCTCTGGCGAAGGGCCAGACGCCGACCACCGCTACGGGTTCGACCAAGAACGGGAGCGTGAACACACCGTCGGTGCTGCTCACTCCGGTCGCGGTCACGAAGGACAACATCAACACCACCGTCATCGCTGACGGGTTCCTGACGAAGGATCAGATCTGCGTCGGCGCGTTCGCTGCCGATTGCACCAAGGCAGGTCTGTAGGTAGGAAGCGATAAGCGGGGAGGGGCGCCGACGGCGCCCCTCCCTAAGCTTCCGGGGAATCAAGGAGAGGAGGAGGGACCGACTTGAGCGAGCACCCGCTACTAGAACTGCGAGGGGTTCACAAGAGCTTCGGGGCCGTGAAGGCGCTGGCGGGCGTGAACTTCCACGCGAGCGCCGGCCAGGTCATGGCGCTGGTGGGCGACAACGGCGCCGGCAAGACGGTGCTCACCAAGTGCGTCGCCGGCATCTACCAGATCGACGACGGCCAGATCTTCTGGGAGGGCGAGCCGGTAACGGTCCACGGGCCGAAGGACGCCGCCAAGCTGGGGATCGAGGTCGTGTACCAGGACCTCGCGCTGTGTGACAACCTCGACGTCGTAGAGAACATGTACCTCGGCCGTGAGACGCTCTCGAGCCTGCGCCGTCTCGACGAGGCGCGGATGGAGAAGTCGACGCTCGCGACCCTGGCCGACCTCTCGGTCACCACGATCCAGTCGGTGCGCCAGCCGGTCGCCAGCCTCTCGGGCGGCCAGCGCCAGTCGATCGCGGTCGCCAAGGCGGTGCTCTGGAACAACAAGCTCGTCATGCTCGACGAGCCCACGGCCGCCCTGGGGGTCGCCCAGACCCGACAGGTGCTGGACCTCGTGCGCCGCCTCGCCGAGCAGGGTCTCGCCGTCGTGCTGATCTCCCACAACATGAACGACGTCTTCGAGGTCGCCGACTACATCACGGTGCTCCGGCTGGGCAACAACGTCGGCGAGTTCAAGGCCAGCGAGACCACACAGCGCGATGTTGTCGAGGCCATCACCGCGGGCAAGGTCAGCTCCGTGCCCGGCATGCAGCAGGAGGCGGTCACATGAGCACGACCGTCGAGACACCCCCGCCGCCCCCAGCCGCAAAGGTCGAGCAGAGGCGGCCCGGGTTCGCCGGCTACTTCCAGAACTGGATAGAGGACATCCGCGGCGGCGAGCTCGGCATCATGCCGATCGTCGTCGGGATCGTCGTCATCGCGATCTACATGCAGGCGAGGAACTCGCACTTCCTCACGGCCGGCAACTTCGTGAACCTGATCGCCCAGATGTCGCCGTTCGCGGTGATCGGCATGGGCATGGTCTTCGTGCTGCTGCTCGGCGAGATCGACCTGTCGGTGGGCTACGTCAGCGGCATGGGCGGCGTGATCGCCGCCGTGCTGCTCGAGCCGGGCAAGGGCGCCTGGCCCACGTGGGCGGCCGTGCTGGTGGCGCTCGGCGTGGGCTGCTCGATCGGCCTCTTCCAGGGCTTCTTCATCGCCAAGCTCGGCGTGCCCTCGTTCGTGGTCACCCTGGCCGGTCTGCTGGGCTGGAACGGCGTCGTGCTCCAGGTCGTGGGCAGCAGGGGCACGATCGTGATCCAGGACAACTTCATCAACGGCCTGGCCAACAACTACATCGAAAACACGCTCGCCTGGGTGCTCGGCGTCGGATCGGTGGCCGCGTGGTTGGGGGTGCAGTCGATGACCGTTTACCGGCGAAGGCAGGCGGGGCTGCAGAACACGCCCTGGTCGATCATCCTGCTGCGCACGGGCGCGGTGCTGGCGGCCACGATCTTCGTGATCGAGTGGGCCGACACCGACCGCGGCATCCCGTGGGTCGGCGCGATCATGCTGGGCCTGCTCGTGATCCTGACGTTCGTGTCGCAGCGGACGCGCTTCGGCCGCCACGTGTATGCGGTGGGCGGCAACACCGAGGCCGCGCGTCGTGCCGGCATCAACGTCGCCGGCGTGAAGCTGGCCGTGTTCGCGCTCTGCTCGACGATGGCGGCGCTCGGCGGTCTGATCCTCGCCTCGCGCCTGAACTCGGTCGACACGAGCACGGGCGGCGGCTCGGTGCTGCTGTACTCGATCGCGGCCTGCGTGATCGGCGGCACCAGCCTGTTCGGCGGCCGCGGCACGGTGAAGAGCGCGATCCTCGGCGCGATCGTCGTGGCGATGATCGAGAACGGGCTGGGCCTGCTGAACGTCAGCGCCGGCACGAAGTACATCGTCACCGGCATCGTGCTGCTGGCAGCGGTCACGCTCGACTCGCTCTCTAGGAGGCGGAGCGCCGCAGTCGGCAAGGCATGACGCAGTCACAGCCGGTCCGCTGGGGGGTCCTCTCCACAGCGCACATCAACGAGAAGGTGCTCGCAGGGGCGAGCGGCTCCGAGGCGGTGCAGGTCGTGGCCGTCGGGAGCCGCTCTCCCGAGCGGTCGCGCGAGTTCGCCGAGCGGCACGGGATCCCGCGCGCGCACGGGAGCTACGAGGAGCTGCTCGCGGACGACGAGGTCGAGGCGGTCTACATCCCGCTGCCGAACGGCATGCACGTGGAGTGGACGCTCGCCTCGCTCGCGGCGGGCAAGCACGTGCTGATCGAGAAGCCGTTCTCGCCGCACCCCGAGGAGGTCGAGCGCTGCTTCGACGCCGCCGACGACGCGGGGCTCGTCCTGTCGGAGGCGTTCATGTGGCGCCACCACCCGCAGGCCGACCGGCTTGTCGAGCTCGTCCGCGACGGCGCGATCGGCGAGCTGCGGCTGATCCGGGCGGCGTTCTCGTTCTCGCTGGCCGAGGCGCCGGACGTGCGCTGGGACGCCGAGCTCGAGGGCGGGGCCATGATGGACGTGGGCTGCTACTGCGTCAGCGGCTCGCGCCTCTTGGGCGGCGAGCCGGAGCGCGTGCAGGGGGAGAGCGTCACGGCGCCGAGCGGAGTCGATTCGCGCTTCGCCGCCACGATGCGCTTCGCGGGCGACGTGCTGGCCACCTTCGACTGCGGCTTCGACCTGCCGCCGCGCGACGAGCTCGAGGCGATCGGCTCGGAGGGCTCGCTGTTCGTCGACGACCCCTGGCACTGCGTCGAGCCTCTCATCGAGCTGCGCGGGGCGGACGGCAGTGTCCGGCAGATCGAGGTGGAGCGCCACAACCCCTACCGGCTCGAGCTCGAGGACGTCTCCGCGGCGATCCGCGGCGAGCGTGAGCCGCGGCTCGGCCGCGCGGACGCGCTCGGTCAGGCGCGAGTGCTGGACGCGCTGCTGCGCTCGGCCGCCGAAGCCACGCCGATCCAGCTGGCGTGAGCCCGCTGCGCGCCGGCATCGCCGGATACGGGCTGGCCGGCCGGATCTTCCACGCGCCGTTCATCGACCTCGTCGACGGCCTCGAGGTCGCCGGCATCGTGACCTCGAACGCCCAGCGCCAGGCGCAGGCTCGCGAGGACCACCCCTACGCGCTCGTCACGGCGCGGATGGACGAGCTCTGGGAGGCGATCGACCTGCTCGTGATCGCCACTCCCAACCGCGCCCACGTGCCGCTTGCGCTCGAGGCCGTGGACCACGGCGTGGCCGTGGTGGTGGACAAGCCGCTCGCGGTGTCGGCGGCCGCGGCGGAGCAGCTGATCGAGGCGGCCGAGCGCGCGGGGGTGCCGCTCACGGTGTTCCAGAACCGGCGCTTCGACGGCGACTTCCTCACCCTGTCGCGGCTCGTGAACGACGGCCTGCTCGGCACGGTGCACCGCTTCGAGTCGCGCTTCGAGCGCTTCGCGCCGGAGGTCGGGGACGGCTGGCGGGAGCTGCCCGCCGCCGGCGAGGGCGGCGGCCTGCTGCTCGACCTCGGCGCCCATCTCGTGGACCAGGCCGCGCAACTCTTCGGCCGGCCGAAGAGCGTGTACGCGGAGATCGACAAGCGCCGGCCCGGCGCCCAGGTGGAGGACGACGTCTTCCTCGCGCTCGAGCATCCCGGCGGGGTGCGCACGCACCTCTGGATGAGCTCGGTCGCGCCGCTCCGGGGGCCGCGCTTCCGGGTCAGCGGCAGCGTTGCCGGCTTCGCCTGCGACGGGCTCGACCCGCAGGAGCCGCAGCTGATCCAGGGCCTGCGCCCCGGCGATGCCGGCTACGGCGAGCGCCCGCCCGGCACGCTCGTCGACGCCGACGGGAGCCGCGACGTGCCGCTTGAGCCGGGCGCCTACCAGCACTTCTACGAGGCGGTCGTCGCCTGGCTGCGCAAGGGCGCACCCGCGCCCGTCGATCCGCACGAAAGCCTGGCCTGCCTGCGCGTGCTCGACGCAGCAGCCGACAGCGCCGGCACCTCGACACCGATCCAGCTCGGAGGAGCCTGATGAAGACAAGCCTTGGAATCTGGGCCTTCGGGCCGATGGTCACCCGCTTCGTCCCCGGCGGCTACCAGCCGGAGCACAACTACCAGGACGAGCCCACGTCGGAGAAGGTCCGGCGCGCGATCGACGGCCTCGGCGACCTGATCGACGGCTACGAGTTCCACTACCCGCAGGAGCTCTCCGACGACAACCTCGACGAGGTCCGTGAGGCGCTCGGCGAGCACGACGTCTACTGCATGGCCACGGGGCTCCACCTCGAGCCGCGCTTCGGCAAGGGCGCGCTGTCCTCGCCCGACGCGGGCATCCGGCGCGAGGCGCTCGAGATCACGCTCGCGGCGGCCGACTTCGCCGCGAAGGTGGGCGCGCACATGATCTGCTGGCCGGGGATCGAGGGCTACAACTACCCGTTCCAGACCCCCTATGCGCGCTCCTGGGGCTGGTTCATCGAGGGCATCGCCCAGGCTGCGGAGCGCTGCAACCAGCACGGCATCCACTTCTTCCTCGAACACAAGAACTCCGAGCCGGCGATGAAGATCTTCATGCGCAACATCGGCATGACGCTGCACGTGATCCACACGCTGCGGCGCGAGGGCATCGAGGGCGTGCAGGTGAACATGGACTGGCAGCACCTCCTGATGAACGGCGAGAACCTGGGCGAGTACGTGGCCCTGCTGGCCGACGAGGGGCTGCTCGGCCACCAGCACGCCAACTCCGGCTGGGGCACGTTCGACGACGACAACATGGTGGGCGCCACCGCCTTCATGGAGACCCTCGAGCTGGCGCTCGAGCTGCGCCGCGCCGGCTACGGGCGCGACGGCGACGAGCGGCGGCTCGGCTTCGACCTCTACCCGTACACCGAGGACCAGGTCGGCGCCGTCAAGCGCTCCGTGCTGCAGTGGCGCTTCATCGACGAGGTGGCGGGGCGGATCGACGCCGGCGCGCTCGCCGAGGCGCAGCAGGCCAAGGACGCCGTGCGCGCCTACGAGCTCGTGTACGAGGCGCTCGGCGCGAAGTGATAGCCGCCGGGCTCGACGTCGGCACCACGTCGGTCAAGGGGCTGGCCCTCGACACCGACGGCGGCGCCGTGGTGGCGAGCGCGGAGGAGGGCTATCCGTTCGACACACCCCGGCCCGGCTGGACCGAGCAGGACCCGGAGCTGTGGTGGCGGGCCACCGAGAAGGTGCTCGCCGCGCTGCGCGAGTCGGCGGGCGAGCTCGGCGGCATCGGGCTCAGCGGCCAGATGCACGGCCTCGTGGCGCTCGACGCCGAGGACCGCGTGCTGCGGCCGGCACTGCTCTGGAACGACCAGCGCACGGCGGCCGAGACTGAGGAGATCGAGCAGCGGCTCGGCGGCATCGCCGGGCTCGTGCAGCTCACCGGCAACCGCTCGCTCACCGGGTTCACCGCGCCCAAGCTCCTGTGGATGGCGCATCACGAGCCCGAGCTCTACTCGCGCGTGCGCAGCGTGATGCTGCCGAAGGACTATGTACGGCTGCGGCTCTGCGGCGAGCGCGCCACGGACGTGACCGACGCCTCGGGCACGCTCTGGTTCGACGTCGCCGAGCGCACCTGGTCGCGGCAGGTGCTCGACGCGCTCGAGGTGGACGCGTCGTGGCTGCCGCGCGCGGAGGAGTCGCCGGTTGTGACCGGCGCCACGCCCGACGGCGTGCCCGTGGCGGCCGGCGCGGGCGACCAGGGAGCGGGGGCGCTGGGCGTGGGGGTGGACCGGCCGGGGCCGGCGTCCGTCGTGCTCGGCACCTCGGGCGTGGTGCTCAGCGCGCTGCCCGCCTACGCCGCCGACCCCGCCGGGCGGGTGCAGGCGTCCTGCCACTCGGTGCCGGGCAGCTGGTTCGCCATGGGCGTGATCCTGTCGGCCGCGGGCTCGCTGCGCTGGCTGCGCGACTCCACGGGCGGCGCCTCCTACGACGAGCTCGTGGGGGAGGCGTCGCGCTGGGAGCCGGGCGTCGAGGGGCTCACCTTCCTGCCCTACCTCACAGGCGAACGCACGCCGCACTTCGATCCCGAGGCGCGCGGGGCCTTCGCCGGGCTCACCGTGCGGCACGACCGCGGCGCGCTGACCCGCGCGGTGCTCGAGGGCGTGGCCTTCGCTCTGCGCGACGCGCTCGACCTGGTGGCGCTCGGCGGCCCGGTGGCGTCCGGCCGCGTGAGCGGGGGAGGCGCGCGCAGCGACCTCTGGCTGCGCATCGTCGCCTCGGTGCTCGAGACGCCGCTCGAGCGCATTGCGGTGGACGAGGGGGCGGCGTACGGCGCTGCGCTGCTGGGCGGCGTTGCCGCTGGCGCGTTCGCGTCCGCCGAGGAGGCGGTGGCGGCCTGCGTACATGTACGCGAAACCGTCGACCCAGTTCCGGGCTGGATCGAGCCCTACGCCGAGGCGCGCGAGCGCTTTCGCGCCCTTTATCCCGCTCTGGAGAGCGGAAAAGCGCCAGCCGCCGCTTGAGGTAGTACAGACATCCAGAAGCGCGCCCGCGCGCTCAAGGGTGCTGCCTAGTGCCCCGATCCAGTACGCGTGGGAACCCTCTCGCGCGTTCGTGCCGCCGTCCTGGGTGGCGCCCTTCTACTGGTCTTCGCATCGGCCGCGTCCGCGGACGTCCCGTCGGTCTCCCTCGACACCTCCTACAAGTCCGTCTGCGCCGACTCCGCGCCCGGCTACATGCACTGCGATGCCGAGGTCGCAACCAGCACCGGCGGAGTGCAGCTGCGCAGCTCGTCGCCCTTCGGCTTCGGTCCCTCAGAGCTTCAGAAGGCCTACGGCGTGAGCGCGGCAGCGGCGAGCCGCGGCGACGACCAGACGATCGCCATCGTGGACGCCTTCGACGCGCCCAAGGCCGAGAGCGACCTCGCCACCTACCGGGCCAAGTTCGGGCTGTCCCCCTGCACGAGCGCGAACGGCTGCTTCCGCAAGGTGGACCAGAACGGCGGCACGAGCTTCCCGAGCTCCGATCCGAGCTGGGCGCAGGAGACCGCGCTCGACCTCGAGATGGCCTCGGCGCTGTGCCCCCACTGCAAGCTGCTGCTGGTCGAGGCCGGCTCGGCGTCCGCCGCGAGTCTCGCCACCGCGGCCAACACCGCCGCCGCGCTCGGCGCCACGCAGATCTCGAACAGCTACGGCGGGCCCGAGTTCCCGAACGAGACCTACTTCGAGTCCTACTACCAGCACCCGGGAGTGTCGGTGGTCGCCAGCAGCGGCGATGCCGGCTTCGGAGTGGAGTACCCCGCCGCCTCCGCCTACGTCACCGCGGTGGGCGGCACCTCCCTGCAGCGTGACAACAGCCCGCGCGGCTGGTCCGAGACGGCCTGGTCCGGCGCCGGCAGCGGCTGCTCCGCCTACATCGCCAAGCCCGCCTGGCAGCGCGACGGCGGCTGCTCGACCCGCAGCGTCGCCGACGTCTCGGCCGTGGCCGATCCCGGCACGGGCGTTGCGGCCTACAGCAGCGCCTCCGGCGGCTGGGGCGTGTACGGCGGCACGAGCGCCGCGGCCCCGATCGTGGCCGGCGTGTTCGCGCTGACCGGCAGCGCGGCGGCGCCCACCTCCTACGCCTACCAGAACCCGGGCCTCTTCCACGACATCACCTCGGGCGGCAACGGCCCCTGCTCGCTGGTCTACCTCTGCAACGCGGGCATCGGCTTCGACGGCCCCACCGGCGTCGGCACCCCCGGCGCCACCGGCGCCAGCTCCACCCAGAGCAGCTCGCCCGCCCCGGCGCCGACCGCGACGCTCCCCAGCGTGAAGATCTCCCGCAGCACCGTGCGCGCCAGCCGCTCCGGCAGGCTCCGCGTTCGGGTCACCTGCCCGGCCGGATCGCCCTGCAGCGGCAAGCTGGTCCTGCGGGCGCGCAGCAGCGGCCGCGTGACCCGGGCAATCGCGGAGCGCGGCTTCTACGTCGGCGCCGGGAAGACGGCCACGCTCACCGTGCGCCTGAGCAAGCGCGTCCGCGCGCTGCTGGCCCACTCGCACAAGCTGCGCGTGAGCGCGGCGGCCAGCTCGTTCGACACGGCGCACTCGAGCGCTGCGGCGACGTTCCAGGTCAGGGCGCCCGCCGCGCGGCGCCGCTGACGGGACTGCAGACTGCAGACTGCAGACTGCGGAAACGAAATCTCCGCAGTCCGTAGTCCGCAGTCCGCAGTCGCAGGCTTTAGCCCGCTACCCGCAACTCGTGGCCCAGGTGCAGGCGTTGAAGCCGGTTCCGCCACCGGTCGGCGCGGACGGCGTTCCGATCACGTTGCCGCTTGAGTCGGTGAGCTGGATCTGCTCGGACGACTTCAGGCCGCCGGGCGCGCCGTTGGCCGTTGCGTTCGAGAAGGCCGGGTTGCTCAGATTCGGCAGCGCGGCCAGGCCGACTCCGCCGGTGCCGAAGACGAGCGGCGTCTCCTCGATCCACTCGGCCGAGCCGTGGGTGGACGGGTACGGCACGGTGGTGGTGAAGGTCTGGCCCTTGGTCACGTCGGTGAGCGTGATGTTCCAGAGGTCAGAGCCGGTGGCGACCTCGCTGATGCTGGCGTGCATGTGGTCGCCCGGCGAGACGGTGATGTTCGAGATCGTCAGCGACGGCACGGGGACGAGCTCCCACCAGGCCGAGTAGCTGGCCTGGCCGCCCGAGACGTCCTGCTCGGTGCCGGTCTGGATGAGTGTCTGGTCGGTGACCGTGCAGCCCGCGTCGACGCAGCCGCCGCCGATCCCGATCCAGTCGGACGAGGACTCGTCCTGGCCGGCGGTGTGCTGGGTGGCCGACGGCACGGTCCAGTCGCCGGTGATCGAGCTGAAGAGCTTCGTGCCCTGCTCGAGCGAGCCCTGGTTGTAGCCGAACCAGTTGTTGCTCTGGTTCGCGTTGAGGTGGCGCGTGACGTGGATGAAATCCCCGTGCGCCAACGGGCGTGCGGCGGCGGTTCCGGCGAACACCGCCAGTGACGCCAGGCTCATGCCCAGGGCAGCGGCGAGCTTCGACTTCATTCTTCCCCCTTGAAGTGGCCGCCCGCGCGGGCTCGAGCCGGCCGTGACTTCTCCCTTCCCGCGCGCGATATGTACCCCTCCGCGGCGGTCCCCAATCCCGGCGCGCGAACGCGCCCGGCATTGCTACGATCCTGCGTTCTTTGGGGTACCGATCGGCTCCTCCCAACCGCGGAAAGAAGGACGCGCATGGCTGAGGAGTCGCGGGCGTCTGCAGCCGACGTCGCCTTTCGGAACGTCACGAAGCGCTACGCGGGGCGGAGCGAGCCGGCGGTCGACGACCTCACTCTCAACATCCCCGCGGGCGAGATCTGCATGCTCGTCGGGCCCTCGGGCGGCGGGAAGACCACCGCTCTCAAGCTGGTCAACCGGCTGATCGACTTCGACGAGGGCGACATCCTCATCGGCGACGAGAGCGTGCGCTCGCTCCAGCCCACCGAGCTGCGGCGCCGGATCGGCTACGTGATCCAGCAGGTCGGCCTGTTCCCCCACATGACGGTCGGGTCGAACATCGCCACGGTTCCGCGCCTCATGGGCTGGGACAAGCGGCGGATCGCCGAGCGCGTGCGCGAGCTGCTCGAGCTCGTGGGGCTCGACCCCGACACGGACGCGAAGCGCTATCCCGCGCAGCTCTCCGGCGGCCAGCGCCAGCGCGTGGGTCTCGCGCGCGCGATGGCGGCGGACCCGCTCGTGATGCTCATGGACGAGCCCTTCGGCGCGCTCGACCCGATCACGCGCGACCGCCTCCAGAACGAGTTCCTGCGCCTCCACCGCCAGGTGCGGAAGACCGTGATCTTCGTGACCCACGACATCGATGAGGCGATCAAGATGGGGGACAGGATCGCCATCCTGCGCGAGGGCGGCGTGCTGGCCCAGTACGACACGCCGGACGCGATCCTCGCCAACCCGGTCGACGACTTCGTGGCCCGCTTCGTCGGTGCCGACCGCGGCCTCAAGCGCCTGGCACTGCGCCGGGTGGGCGACCTCGAGCTGATCCCGGGCGCGGCGGCCCGCGTGGGCGACGACGCCGACGCCGCGATCGAGGAGCTCGACCGCTTCGGCTTCGAGACGCTGGTCCTGCTCGACGACGAGGGCCGCCCGATCGGGCGGCTCCCGCGCTCGGCTCTCGACGGCGGGACGGTCAGCGACGAGGGATCGCGGCCGGTCGAGCTCGTGGTCGAGGACGGCGCCACGCTGCGCGACGCGCTGTCGATGATGCTGACCGCGGCGGGCAGCCACGTCCCCGTGGTGGATAGCGAGGGCCGCTACCGAGGCCTCGTCTCAGCCGACCTGATCAGCCAGGAGCTGGCCGGGGCCGAGCACAGCCCCGGCGCGGTCAGGGCGCCGCAATGATCGTCTTCGCCGACAGCGGCCAGGTCGTGATCCCCAACTTCGGTGGCGGCGGCTCGCACAGCTGCGTGCGGCGCAACCCTGCCTTCTGCTGGGACTGGTTCAGCTCGCACTGGGGCACCGTCTTCCAGCCGGCGCTCGGCCAGCACATCGTCCTCACGCTGATCGCGATCGGGATCGGCTTCGTGATCTCGCTGGCGGTGGCGCTGCTCGCCCACCGCTACCGCCTGATCGAGGCGCCCTTCGGGTACTTCGCCAGCTTCCTCTACACGATCCCCAGCCTCGCGCTCTTCCAGCTGCTCGTGCCGGTCACCGGCATCAGCCGCACGACGGTGGAGATCGCGCTCGTCTCATACACGCTGCTGATCCTCTTCCGCAACACGATGACCGGCCTCAGCGAGGTGCCCGAGGAGGTGCGCGAAGCCGCGCGCGGCATGGGCTTCACGCCCTGGCAGATCCTCTGGAAGGTGGAGCTGCCGCTGGCCGTGCCGGCGATCATCGCCGGCCTGCGGATCGCCACGGTGACGGTGATCAGCCTCGCCACCGTCGCCGCGATCGTGGTGAACCAGGGACTCGGCGCGCCGATCTTCGCGGCGATCCAGACGAGCTTCAACACCGAGTTCATCGCCGCCGGCGTGCTGGCGATCGCCCTGGCGCTGATCGCCGACGCGCTGCTGCTCGGCGTGCAGCGCCTCGTGACCCCGTGGGCGCGGGTCAGGAGGACGACGTGAGCGACTTCGGCCACGCCTTCACGTTCATGGGCGACAACGCCCACCTGATGCTCACCAAGATCGTCGAGCACCTGGAGCTGAGCGCCGCGGCGATCGGCGTCTCGCTCGTGATCGCGCTGCCGCTCGGCGTCTGGCTGGGCCACATCCACCGCGGTTCGTTCCTGGCGATCAACGTGGCGAACATCGGCCGTGCGCTGCCGAGCCTCGCGGTGATCGCCATCGGCCTGGCCCTGCTCGGCATCGGCTTCATCAACGTGATGGTGGCGCTGGTGGTCCTGGCCGTGCCGCCGATCATCACCAATGCCTACGTGGCAGTGGACGGCGTCGATCCCGAGGTGGTCGAGGCGGCCGAGGGCATGGGCATGCGTTCCTGGCAGGTGCTCTGGCAGGTGGAGCTCCCGCTCGCGCTCCCGCTGATCTTCGCCGGCATCAGGACCGCCGTGGTCTACGTCGTGGCCACGGCCACGCTGGCCGCAATCGCCGGCGGCGGCGGGCTCGGCGACATCATCGTCAACCAGGCGAACTACGGACTGCCCGGTGTGCTCGCGGGAGCGATCGCGGTCACCGTGCTGGCGTTCGCCGCAGAGGGGCTGCTCGCGCTGATCCAGCGACTCGTCACACCGCGTGGGCTGCGCCTGAGAGGCGACCCCCGCCTGGCCGAGCGCCCGGTGGGCATGCAGGTCTGAGGAGAGAGAGCTATCCAAAACACACACACCACAAGGAGTGGAACCACATGAGGAGGCTCATCCCCGCGCTCGTCGTGGCCGTGCTCGCGCTGGCGGTTGCGGCGTGCGGGAGCAGCAACAAGTCGAACAGCACGGCGTCCACCGCGCCGGCCGCCAGCGGCGGCGCCAAGCCCGGCGCCGGCAAGCCGGCCGTCACGCTCGGCGACAAGAACTTCACCGAGCAGTACATCCTCGGGCAGCTCTACAAGCAGGCGCTGGAGGCGAAGGGCTACACGGTCAACCTCAAGGCGAACATCGGCAGCTCGGAGTTGATCGACAAGGCGCTCACCAGCGGCCAGATCGACATGTACCCCGAGTACACCGGCGTGATCCTGTCCGAGCTGGCCCACGAGACCAAGCGGCCCGCGGACGCCGACGCCGCCTACCAGGCCGCGAAGCAGTTCGAGGAGGGGCGCGGCTACACGCTGCTCGACAAGACGCCGTTCTTCGACACCGACGCGCTGGCGGTCAAGCCCGACTTCGCGCAGAAGAACAGCCTCAAGTCGGTGGCCGACCTGGCGAAGCTGCCGAGCGGCTCCGTGAGCGTGGGCGCGCCGCCGGAGTTCGCAACGCGCTTCGAGGGCCTGAAGGGGCTGAAGTCGGAGTACGGCCTCACGCTCAAGCTCAAGCCGCTGTCGATCGGTCTCCAGTACAAGGCGCTCGACACCGGCAAGGTCGACACCGCCGACGTGTTCACGACGGACGGTCAGCTGCAGGGCTCGAAGTACGTCGTACTCACCGATCCGAAGAACGTCTTCGGCTTCCAGAACGCGGCACCGGTCGTGAGCCAGAAGATCCTCACCGCGCAGGGCCCGGCCTTCGCGCAGACGCTGAACGCGGTGAGCGCGAAGCTCAACGATGAGGCGATGCGGAAGATGAATGCGGCCGTGGATCTGGATAAGCAGGATCCGGCGGCGGTCGCCAAGCAGTTTCTGCAGGCGAACGGGTTGGCCTGAGGTTGCGGATTGCGGATTGCGGATTGCGGAGCTCTGCAATCCGCAATCTGCAACTCTGCAATCTGTGGCACTGACCAAGGGCAGCGGGCCTTTCGGCACCCAGCCGGCCGGAGTCTTCAACCGATCGATGCCGCCCTACAGGGGCCTCATCTACTTCGAGGACTCGCCGCGGCGGATGCGGGCCGTCTTCAATGGCGAGACGGTGGTCGACTCGAGCCGCGCCAAGCTGCTCCACGAGCACGGACATCTGCCCGTCTACTACTTCCCCGAGGAGGACGTCCGGATGGACCTCCTCGAGCCGAGCGAGCACTCCACCACCTGTCCCTGGAAGGGGGAGGCGTCGTACTGGTCGGTGCGGGTCGGCGACCGCGTGGCCGAGAACGCGGTCTGGTCGTATCTCGATCCGCTCGAGGACGCGCCCCCGCTCGAGGGCCACTACGCCTTCTACTGGAACGAGATGGACGAGTGGTATGAGGAGGACGAGCCGGCGATCGTGCACGCGCGCGACCCGTACCACCGCGTGGACATCCTCGAGAGCTCGCGCCACGTGAAGGTGTCGCTCGGCGGCGAGACCGTCGCGGAGACCACCCGCGCGCTCGCGCTGTTCGAGACTGGCCTGCCCACGCGCTGGTACTTCCCGGCCGAGGACGTGCGCAGCGACCTGCTCGAGCCGAGCGACCGGCGCACGGGCTGCGCGTACAAGGGGTTCGCGTCCTACTGGTCCGTCCGCGTGGGCGACGAGCTGGAGGAGGACGTGGTCTGGACCTACCGCGACCCGACGCGCGACGCCGCCCGGATCAAGGACCGGCTCGCGTTCTTCAATGAACGCGTGGAGCTGGAGGTCGAGGATTTGAGCGCAGAGCGCAGAGCGCAGAGCGCGTAAGAGACCTGCGCTCTGCGCTCAGTGCTCAGCGCTCTTCTTGCTGTGGCCGCCCACGGCCACCTCGCGGCGGTCCTTGCCCGAGCCGTAGACGTGGAACGTCTTGCCGTCGCGGTGCACGACCTGGAACGCCTCGCCGGTGCGCCCGTTGCCCGACAGGTTCACGAACATGTCGTTGCGCTTGCCACCGGTGATCCGCTTGTAGTCGTGATGGTGCTCGACCGGCTTCCAGGTCTCGCCCTTGAGCGGCTTGAAGGCATTCAGGTCGGTGGGCACGTGCACCCACTCCTTGTTCTTGCCGGTGCCGTAGACGTGGTAGGTCTGGCCGTCCTTCTGCTCGATCAGGAAGGCCTTGCCCTGGTGCTTGCCGGGGGCGAGCGAGACGTAGTAGCCGTTGCGAGGGCCGCTCAGGATGTCGGCGTAGTCGCTGTGGCCCGCCACCGGTCCCCAGGTCTCGCCCTTGGGCGGCTTGAGCGTGGTGTTGACCGTGCCCGTGCCGCCACTGTCCGTGGTCGTGCTGTCGGCCGCCTCGGCCTTCGCCATCTCCGCCGCGAAGCTCCCGCCAGTGGTCGCGCGAGCGCGGGTGGCAGTGGTCTCGGTGGCGCCGAGCTGGCCTGTGCTGTTGTCGATCGGCTGAATCATCGAGGGACGGATTCCGCTCGTTCGAGTAGTCGGCAGAGCGCGGCGGCCCTTTAGCGGCTGCCTAGCGAGCTTGCAGCGAGCGGACGATCGAGCCGGCCTCGCGGGCGGCCTGCTGCGCCCCGCCCCTGGCCACCGCGACCAGCGTGAAGCTGCTCGTGCGCGCGGGCGCGACCACCATTGTCTCCACCGTGCCGCTGCGCGTGCGCGCGAACGTGTACGCGAGCGCCGGACCGGTGGAGAGGCGCACGGCGCGCGCGCTGAGCGGCCGGTAGTCGTCGAAGCGCTTGGCCAGCGCGGCGGGCAGCGTCTTCGCCAGCGCGCTCAGCGAGCTGCTGAGCGGCGGGTTCTCGCGCACGGTGACGAGCGCGCTGCGGTCGCTGCGCTCGATCGCCGCGGCCGTCCTGCCGGCGGCGGTGGCGTGCCACCCGGCGGGGTAGCTCAGCGAGAAGGCGCCGCCCGGGGCGGTGTAGGTCGCAAGCTGCGGACGCTTGGCGTTGCCGCCGGAAGGCAGCAGCACGAGCACGACCACGGCGGCCGCCGCGGCCAGCGCCATCGCCAGGCTGAGGTGCCAGCGGCGAATGCCGGGCGCCTCCACGCGCGCGGAGCCGGCGAGCAGCAGGACCGGGTCGCTGGCGGGGCCGAGCCTCATCGCAGCACCACGTAGCCGAACGAGTAGGAGCCGGCGTCCGTGATCGGGTTCGTCGTGGTGTTGCACATGCGCACCTGGAGCAGGTTCAGCGCACCCGGCGAGGCCTCGGCGGTGAGGCCGCTGGGGAAGTTCGTCGGCGTGTTGAGGATCACGTGGTCGCCGCCCTGCATGCCGGCCACCGCGGCGGTGACGACGCCGCAGGTGTCGGCGGCGATCGTGCCGGGGCTGACGTTGGCGCTGCCCACCAGCACGCCGCTGCCCGAGTCCGGTGCCGCGATGTCGGCCGCGGTGAGCGTGCCGTCCTTGATCTTCCCGCCGGTCACCGCGCCCGAGGCCAGGTCGGCGGTGTCGACGGTGCCGTCGAGGATCTTGATCCCGGTCACGGCGTCGTCCGCGAGGTCGCTGGTGGTCACCTGACCGCTGGCGATGTTCGACGCCATCACGGCGTTCGGGCCGAGCTTGGGGGCGGTCACGGAGTTGTCGGCAAGCTGCGTGGTGTTGATCGCGCCGCTGGCGATCTGCGTGCCGTCGATCGCGCCGGCGGCGATGTCGATGCCCGCGACGCTGTGGTCGAGGATCGTGGCGCTGTCCACGGAGCCAGTGGCGATCTGGCCGGCCCCGATCGCGCCTGCGGCCAGGTCGGTGCCCGCGATCGTGCCGTCGAGGATCTTGGCCGACGTCACCGCGTCGGCGGCGAGCTTGGCGTTGGTCACGTTGCCGTCCGCGAGGTCGGCCGTCTGTACCTGGCCGTCGACGATCTTCGCCGTGGTCACCGAGTTGTCGGCCAGCTTGGCGGTGCCCACGCTCTGGTCGGCGAGGTCGGCGGTGGCGATGCTCTGGTCGAGGATCTTGGCCGAGGTCACCGCGTCGGCGGCGAGCTTGGCGTTCGTCACGTTCGCGTCCGCAAGGTCGGCGGTCAGCACCTGGCCGTCCGCGATCTTGGCTGAGCTCACCGAGTTGTCGGCGAGGTCGGCCGTCGCCACGCCGAGGTCGGCGAGGTCGGCGCTCGTTACCGTGCCGTCGAGGATCTTGCCCGAGGTCACCGCGTCGGCGCCGAGCTTCTGGTTCGTCACGCTGCCGTCGGCCAGGTCGGCGGTGGCCACGCCGCCATCGAGGATCTTGGCGGAGGTCACGGCGTCGGCCGCGAGCTTCAAGGTGGTCACGCCGAGATCGGCGAGGTCGGCGGTCAGCACCTGGCCGTCGAGGATCTTGGCCGAGTTCACGGCATCGGTCGCGAGGTCCGCGTTCTGGATCTGCCCGTCCGCGATCTTGCTCGACGTCACGGAGTCCCCGGCCAGCTCCCCGGTGTCCACCGCGCCGCTGGCGATCTTCGCGCCCGTGACGCTCGAATCGGCGAGCTGGTTCGTATCGACCGCGCCGTCCGCCAGGCTGCCGGTGCCCACCGCGCCGGCGGCCAGCTTGGCGGCGGTCACCGCGCCGTCGGCCAGCTTCGCGCTGGTCACGCCGCCGTCGGCGAGCTTCGCGCCCGTCACGCTGCCGTCGGCCAGCTTGGAGGTCGTCACGGCCCCGTCCATCAGGTCGGGCGGCGCGATCGTGCCGTCGAGGACGTTCGCGGACGACACCGAGCCCGCGGCAAGCTTCGCGCCGGTCACCGCGCCACCCGCGAGATCGGCGGTCTGTACCGCGGCGTCGGCGATCCGCGACGTGCCCACGGGGGCCAGCGCGTTGCGGGCGTTTGTGTCGGCCCGCGTGGCGATGTGGAACGCGCGTAGCACCATCGACACCACGTCGGTCTTCTTCTTGCCGAACGCGGGTGCGGCGAAGGCGACCGCCATCGCGGCGGCCAGCAGGATTGCAACATGCGATCGCTTCATCGCTCCGACTTTTCCTCGTAGTGCTCTCTGCGCATTGGGTGCCTTCCTTGGCAAACGGAGTAGTCGGACGGGATTTGCAGGCCTTTAGCCCGGCGGCCGTATGCTGCCGCGGTGACCTGGGAGCCAGAGCTCGACGAGCTGCGCCGTCGTGAGCTCCTGGCGGCCGAGATGGGAGGGACCGAGCGGGTCGAGCGCCAGCACGCCAGCGGCCGCCTGACGGTGCGCGAGCGCATCGAGCGGCTGTTCGACGAGGGCAGCTTCCGCGAGACCGGCGCGCTGGCCGGGCGCGGCGACTACGAGGACGGCGAGTTGACCGGCTTCCTGCCCGCCAACTGCGTGATCGGGCGCGGCCGGATCGACGGCCGCCCGGCCGTGGTGCAGGGCGACGACTTCACCGTCCGCGGGGGCGCGGCCGATGCCGCGATCTGGCAGAAGATGGTCTACGCGGAGCGCCTCGCCGCCGAGCTGCGCATGCCGCTCGTGCGCTTGGTGGACGGAACGGGCGGCGGCGGCAGCGTGAAGTCGCTCGAGACGATGGGGCACACCTACGTGCCCTTCATCCCCGGCTGGGAGCTGGCGGTGGAGAACCTCTCGAACGTGCCCGTGGTGGCCACCGCGCTCGGCCCCGTGGCGGGGCTCGGCGCCGCGCGCGTGGTGGCGTCGCACTTCTCGGTGATCGTGCGCGACACCGCGCAGCTGTTCGTGGCGGGCCCGCCTGTGGTGGCCGCGGCGATGGGGGAGACACCCGACAAGGAGGAGCTCGGGGGCTCGCGCGCGCAGACGCGCGCGGGCGCGGTGGACAACGAGGCGGCCGACGAGGACGACGCCCTCGCTCAGCTCAAGCGGTTCCTGTCCTACCTGCCGTCGAGCGTCTGGGAGGCGCCGCCGCTCGCGGCCGCGACCGATCCGGTCGACCGTCGCGAGGAGGAGCTGCTCTCGATCGTGCCGCGCGACCGGCGCAAGCCCTACAAGTCGCGCCGCATCCTCGAGGCCGTGTTCGACCGCGGCTCGCTGCTCGAGCTGGGCGCGCGCTACGGGCGCTCACTGATCACGGCACTCGCGCGGCTCGACGGCCGCCCGGTCGGCGTGCTCTGCTCGGACCCGGAGCACTACGCCGGCGGCCTCACCGCGGACGCCTCCGAGAAGCTCACGCGCTTCGTCGACGTGTGCGACCAGTTCCGCCTGCCGGTGGCGAACTTCGTGGACCAGCCGGGCTTCGTGATCGGCACCGAGGCCGAGCGCCGCGGCACGATCCGGCGGGGCACCCGCGCGCTCACGGCCGTCTACCAGGCGGACGTGCCCTGGGTGTCGGTCCTGGTGCGCAAGGTCTACGGCGTGGCCGGCGCCGCCCACGGCCACGCGGAGCGCCTGAACCTGCGCTACGCCTGGCCCTCGGGCGACTGGGGCTCGCTGCCGATCGAGGGCGGCATCGAGGCGGCCTACCGCCGCGAGCTCGAGGCGGCCGACGACCCGGTGGCGCTGCGCGCCGAGATCGAGCAGCGCCTGAACGCCGTGCGCAGCCCGTTCCGGACGGCGGAGCGCTTCATGGTCGAGGAGATCATCGACCCGCGCGACACGCGAGCACTCTTGTGCGAGTGGGCGGTCAGGGCGCACGAGGTTGTCGGGCAGGGCCCGTTTGGAGTGAAGGCGCGAGGTCTCCGGCCCTGACCGCCCGATTGCGGGCGGCGGATTGCGGATTGCGGAAACGACTTCACCGCAATCCGCAATCCGCAATCCGCAGTCCCCCCAAGCGGGGGGTAATCTGCGCTCGTGCAGTTACCTACGCCCGAACGCGGCGAACACAGGGGCATGCCCCAGACCGCGTTCTTCAGAGGCTCCGATCAGGACTGCCTCGTGGCTGCCGCGCTCTCGTGCCCCATGTGCCTGTCGAGCGATGTGAGCTGGCGGCTCGTGGAGTCCGAGTACGAGTCGGTGGCGGAGTGCGCATGCCGCGGCTGCGGGCACGAGCACACGGTGTTCCTCCAGCAGGAGCAGGCGCTGCGGCTCGCGCTGCAGGAGGACCGCCCGCTCGACACTACGCCGCGGCTCGAGCCCGAGCTCGTCGGCCTGTAACCCACGTCACCCCACCCGGGTAGCTTTCAGGGCATGGGGAACGGTTTGCTCTCCCCGCAGGTCGAGACGCTCGACGTCTTCGTCGAGCTGTTGTCCGAGATCGAGAGCGAGGGCGCGCCCGGCGAGTTCTACAACCGCCTCTGCGAGGCGCTCTGCCGCCTGACGACGATGCGCCGCGCCGTGCTCTTCCTCTACGACGAGCAGGTGGGCCGCGTGGTGGCGGTCGGCAGCCACGGCATGGAGCCCTCGCTGCTCGTGGACGTGCACGGCACGCTCGAGGAGACGCCGGTGGCGCAGAAGGCGCTGGCGCTCGACGAGGTGCAGGAGACGGACGACCTCGAGCGCGAGCTGCCCGCCCGCTACCACCACGCCCTCCAGGTCACCACGCTCACCTGCACGCCGCTGTCGGCGGCCAACCGCTGGTTCGGCGTGATCTTCGCCGACCGCGGCGGCGGCCGCTTCAAGCTCACCGACGACGAGAAGCACGTGATGTGGACGCTGGGGAAGCTGGCGGCGCTGGCGTCGAGCGCGCGCATCGCCACGCGGCAGCAGGACCGTGCCCGGCGGCTGGCAGAGCGCATCGACCTCGCGCGCGAGGTTCACGAGCGCGTGATGCACCGGCTGTTCGGCGTGTCGCTCGTGCTGAGCTCGGAGGGCGACCTCGCGCCGGCCGACCGCGAGCGCTGCCGCGTGGAGATGCGCGAGGCGCTGGCCGACCTTCGCACCGCGCTCGAGCGCCAGCTCGGGCCGCGGCCGCGCACCACCGGCACGACCCTGCGGGCGGAGCTCAGCCGCCTCGAGCGCGGCTACGGCACGGTGCCCGTCGAGATCCACTGGCATGACGGCATCGAGGTGCCCGACCGGCTCGAGCCGCTCGCACAGGCCACGCTCGGCGAGGCGCTGCGCAACTCGATCCGCCACGCCAAGCCCTCGCAGATCGAGATCCGGGTGGAGACGCCCGACGACACCTTCATCCTCGAGGTGGTGAACGACGGCGCCCGCGACGGCACCACGGGCACCGGCATGGGCCTCCGCCTGGCCTCCTTGGAAGCGCTGCAGTTCGGCGGCGTTGTGGAGTTCGGGCCCTCGCCCCCGGACCGCTGGCGCACGCGTCTCGTGGTGCCGCTGTGAGCCGCAAGCGCCTGTCCGTGCTGGTCGTGGACGACCACGAGGTCGTGCAGTGGGGCCTCCGCCTGCTGCTCACCCAGCAGCCGTGGGTCGAGCGCTGCCTCACCGCGAAGAACGGCCCCGAGGCGCTTGAGCTGGCGCGCCGCTACGAGCCCGAGGTGGCGCTGGTGGACCTGTTCCTCGGCGACGAGTCAGGCGCCGAGCTGTGCGAGACGCTGCGGCGCGAGTCGCCGCCCACGCGCGTGCTGCTGATCTCCGGAGCGGGCCGCATGTCGCAGGCGATCGCGCGCGCCGCCGGCGCGTCCGGCTTCGTGTCGAAGGACTGGGACGCGGACGACGTGGCCAAGGCAGTGCGCATGGTCGGCATGGGCATGACGGTCTTCCGCCCGCAGCGCGAGGCGCCGGCGATGGCGCCCGCCCAGCTCTCGACGCGCGAGCGCGAGGTGCTCGACCTGATCGCCACCGGCGCCACCAACCGCGAGATCGCCGAGAGCCTCTTCCTCTCACCCCATACGGTGAAGGAGCACACCTCGGCCGTGTACCGCAAGCTCTCGGTGCGCAACCGCGCGGAGGCCGTGAGGCAGGCGCAGGAGCTCGGCCTGATCGGCGCGCGCGCCCAGCAGGGCTGAGTGCGCAGGATTCAAGCTAGCTGCAATGCGCAGTTCGGTTAGCCGGTGTCATTCTGCGCGAATGCACCTGCGTTGCCTGATCGTCGATGACAGCTCGCACTTCCGCGAGGCGGCCAGGGCCGCCCTCGGGCGCGACGGGCTTCAGGTGGTGGGCCTCGCCGCCGACTCGGCCGAGGCCGTCTCGCACATCGGCGATCTCGACCCCGAGGTGGTGCTGATCGACATCGATCTGGGCGGCGAGAGCGGCTTCGAGCTCGCCCGCCAGGTGGCGCGCCAGGACGGCCCGGCGGTGATCCTCGTCTCGACCCACGAGGAGGAGGACTACGCCGACCTGATCGAGCAGAGCCCGGCCCTCGGCTTCATCTCGAAGTCGACGCTCTCGGCGAGCGCGGTGCGCGAGCTGTACGCAACCGGCGCTTAGCCCGCGTCCAGGAAGGTGAGCACCGCCAGGACGCGGCGGTGATCCTCGTCTCCGGCCCCGATCGGGAGCTTCTGCAGGATGCTGTGGACGTGCTTCTCCACGGTGCCCTCCGTGACCCAGAGCGCCTTGGCGATGCCCGCGTTCGAGCGTCCCTCGGCCATCAGCGCGAGCACCTCCCGCTCGCGTGGGGTGAGCTCGTCGAGCGGGTCGTCGCGCCGAGTGGCCCCGACCAGCTCGCGCACGAGGCCGGGGTCCACCACCGATCCGCCTTCGGCGATCCGCTGCACGGTGTCGACGAACCCCTCGACGTCGGTGACCCTGCTCTTCAGCAGGTAGCCCGTGCCCTCGCCGCTCGCCAGCAGCTCGAGTGCGTGCTCTACCTCGACGTGGGCGGACAGCAGCAGGATGCCGATGTCGCGCCGCTCGCTGCGCAGCTCCCGCGCCGCGTCGAGCCCCTCGGTGGTGTGGTTCGGCGGCATCCGGATGTCCACGATCGCGACCTGGGGCTCGAGCTCTCGGGCCAGTGCGAGCAGCTCCTCGCCGTCTCCGGCCTGTCCCACGACGTCGAAGCCCTCTCGCTGGAGAAGGCTGGCCAGGCCCTCCCGGAGGAGCACGTCGTCGTCGGCGACGATCACGCGCGTGGCGGTCACGGTCCCTTGATTATCGGTTAGCCTCGATCTTGATGATCGAGCAGGGGCATCCCGCGGATGCCTCGCGCGTTGCGAGCGAGCTCGTCGCCCGCGAGCATGGCGCGCTGCGGCGGGTCGCGCTGCTCGTCGCGCAGGGTGCAGAGCCGGCCGAGGTGTTCGCCGCGGTGGCCGCCGAGGTCAACCGGCTGGTGCCCGTCGACATCGTGCACATGTACCGCTACGAGCCGGATGGGACGGGCGTCGCGGTGGCGGAGTGGAACTCGCTGTCCGAGCCGATCCTCGAGCCCGAGGCGCGCCGCGCGCCGGGCGGCAACAACGTCCGGACGCTCGTGCTGCAAAGTGGCCGGACCGCGCGTATCGACGACGTGGAGGCGATCACCGGCGCGCCGGCCGAACCGGCGCGCAGGCTGGGTGTGACCTGCTCGGTGGGGACGCCGATCGTCGTCGGCGGGCGCCTGTGGGGGGTCATCGTCTCCGCCACGGTCGAGGGCACGGAGACGCTGCCGGCGGACGCCGAGGAGCGCATCGGCCGCTTCACCGAGCTGATGGCCGCGGCGATCGCCGGCGCGCAGGCGCGCGCCGAGCACACGCTGCTCGCCGACTCGCAGGCGGCGCTGCGGCGGGTGGCCACGCTGGTGGCGGCGGCAGCGGCGCCGAGCGAGATCTTCGCCGCGGTGGCCCACGAGGTGGGGCGGCTGCTGCCCGCCGCCGTGACCCACCTGGTCCGCTACGAGCCGGACGCGAGCGTGATCGTGGCGGCCTGGAGCTCGCGGGAGGGGGAGCGGGGGCGGTCCCGCTGGGCACGCGGCTGCCGCTCGAGGAGGACAGCGTGACCGATCTCGTGCGGCGCAGCGGCCGGCCGGCGCGGATCGACGACTACGCGGGCAGGAAGGGCGAGGCCGCCGACTTCGCCCGCAGGCTGAAGGTCGCCACCACCGTGGGCAGCCCGGTGGTGGTGCACGGGCGCGTGTGGGGCATGATCGCCGCCTCGTCGACCGCGCCGCAGCCCCTGCCGGTCGAGGCCGAGGCGCGGCTCGCCGACTTCGCCGAGCTGGTGGCGATCGCCATCTCCAACGCGCAGGCCTGGGACGAGCTCGCCGCGTCGCGCGCGCGTGTGGTGGCGGCGTCCGACGAGACGCGCCGCCGGATCGAGCGCAACCTCCACGACGGCACCCAGCAGCGGCTCGTCGCGCTCGCGCTCGAGCTGCGCGGGGCGACCGCGGACCTCGGCGACGCCCAGGAGGACCTGCGTGCCGTGCTGGAGCACACGATCGAGGGCATCAACGAGGTGCTCGAGGAGGTGCGCGAGATCTCGCGCGGGCTCCACCCGGCGATCCTGTCGGAGGGCGGCCTGCGGCCGGCGCTCAAGTCGCTCGCGCGCCGCTCGCCACTGCCCGTCGAGCTCGAGCTCGGCATCCCCGCCGGCGAGCGTTTCCCGGCGCCGCTCGAGGTGGGCGTCTACTACCTGGTCTCGGAAGCGCTCACGAACGCCGCCCGCCATTCGGGGGGTTCGCTCGTGCGCGTGGCCGTGAGCTCGGACGGCTCGAAGCTGCGCGTGACGGTCAGCGACGACGGCTCGGGCGGGGCGAGCTCTGAGGGCGGCTCGGGGCTCGTGGGGCTTCAGGACCGTGTCGGGGCCCTGTCCGGCAGGCTCACGCTGGCAAGCCCGGCGGGCCTTGGGACGACGCTCGTGGCCGAGTTGCCGCTGGCTGGCGCATCCGCACTACCAGCCAGCCGGTAGACCGAGTCTGCGGCTGGCTTGGGTTCCTCTTTAAGGCTTGCCGGGCAGACATTTAGCCGTCCGGCAGGGATCATCCTGAGCGTGAACGAACCCCCGTATCCCATGGCCGGCGCCGAGCGGCCGCCGGTGGCGGTGCTGGGTACGGGACGGATGGGGTCGGCGGTGGCCCGCGGTCTGCTGCGCGACGGCTTCGGGGTTGCGGTCTGGAACCGCACGCCGGAGCGTGCGCAGGCGCTGGCCGCCGACGGAGCGCGCGTGGCCGCCACGCCGGCGGAGGCGGTGCGCCGGGCGCAGCTCGTGATCACCACGCTGGCCGACGGCGAGGCGACCGCGAGCGTGATGACGGGTCCCGGGCGCGCGATCGCCGGGCTGCGGTCGGGCGCTGTCTGGGTCCAGATGGCCACGGTCGGCATCTACTGGACGCGGCGCCTGGGGGCGTGCGCCGACCGGCATGGCATCGACTTCGTGGACGCACCGGTCTCGGGGAGCGAAGCAAGGGCGGAACAGGGGACGTTGCTGGTGCTGGCGTCCGGTCCGGACACGGTCCGTGAGCGCGTGCGGCCCGCCTTCGAGGCGATCGGCCGCCGCACGCTCTGGCTGGGTCCGGCCGGACGCGGCACCAGCCTGAAGCTCGCGCTGGGCAACTGGCAGGTGCAGCTCGTCGAGGCGATGGCCGAGTCACTCGCGCTCTCCGAGGCGCTCGGGCTCAATCCCTCGCTGCTGCTCGACGCGATGTCCGACGGGTCGCTGGCGGCGCCCTACGCGCTGACGAAGGGCCAGGCGATGCTCGCCGCCGAGTTTCTCCCGGGCTGCGCCCTGCGACACGCGCTCAAGGACGCGCAGCTCGTCCTTGACGCGGCGAGCGAGCACGGCGCCCACCTGCCGCAGGCGGAGGCGACGGCAGTCCGCTGGGAACAGGCACTGAAGGCAGGTCACGGTCAGGACGATGTCGCGGCTGTCATCGAGCTCGCGTGGCCCGCACAGCGGGGACTGCGGACTGCGGATCGCGGACTGCGGTGATGTAGTTTCCGCAGTCCGCAGTCCGCAGTCCGCAGTCCGCAGTCCGCAGTCCGCAGTCACTACGCCTGCCCCCCTATCGGGGGGTTCTCGCCGGAGCCCGTGTAGGCCCAACGCGTTCTCCGAGTAACCCACCAAGAGCAACCCGAAGCCCTCTCCGTCCAGGGCAAGGAAGGACTCGATGACCGCCGTCTTGTTCCCCGGCCAGGGAAGTCAGACGCAGGACATGCGCGCCGACGTGGAGCGCCTGCGACCGGACCTTCACGAACTGGCCCGGGAGGTGCTCGGAACCGACCCGTTCGAGCGCATCGGCGAGGGCACGCACTTCGCCCAGCCGGCCATCTACTGCGCGAGCCTCGCGGGCTGGTCGCTGGTCGATCCCGCGGACGTCACCTGCATGGCCGGCCACTCGCTCGGCGAGTTCTCGGCGCTGGTGGCGGCCGGCGTCATGTCGGAGCTCGACGGGCTGCGGCTCGTGGCGCTGCGCGGTCGCCTGATGCACGAGGCCGAGGAGAACGGCGGCATGATGGCCGTGGGCGCGCCGGTGGCGGTCGCCGCCGAGCTGGCCGAGCGCTTCGGCCTCACCGTCGCCAACGACAACGCGCCCGAGCAGGTGGTGCTGTCTGGTGACGGCGACGCGGTCGACGCCGCGGTCGAGCAGGGCAAGGCCGATGGCCTGCGCGCCACGCGCCTGCGCGTGACCGGCGCCTTCCACTCGCCCTCGATGCGCAGGTGCGCTCCGGAGCTGTCAGCTGCGCTCGCGGGCGTCGAGCTGAGCGAGCCCAGCGTCACCGTCTACTCGTGCGTGAGCGCGGAGCCGTTCGCCGACGTGCGGCGCCAGCTGGTCGAGGGCCTGACCTCGCCGGTGCGCTGGCGCGAGACCGTGCTGGCCATGCAGGCGGCCGGCGAGACCCGCTTCCTCGAGGTCGGCCCCGGCAAGGTGCTGGCCGGCCTGGTGCGCCGGATCATCGAGGGCGCCGACGCCACCTCGCTCAAGGAGGCCGCGCGTGCGTGAGCTCGCCCCCAGCGGCGTCGGCCGGTTCGCCTCGCGCGAGCTGCGCGGCGCGTCGATCGGCTCCGCGGCACTGGCGGTGCCGGGCCGCGTGGTCCACAACGCGCCGATCGCGGAGCGGCTCGGCGTGGAAGAGCAGTGGATCGAGGTGCGCACCGGCATCAAGCAGCGCCGCAACCTCGCCGACGGCGAGCGGCTGAGCGACCTCGCCGCGCTGGCGGGCGAGCGCGCGCTGGCGGACGCCGGCGTGGACCCCGCCGACGTGGACCTGCTGGTGGTGGCGACCACGACCCAGGACGAGATCACGCCCAACACCGCGCCCCTCGTCGCAACCGAGATCGGCGCCGTGAACGCCGCCGCCTTCGACGTCGGCGCGGCCTGCACGGCGTTCGTCACGGCGCTGCAGGTGGCCACCGCTCAGGTCGAGTCCGGCCGCGCGGACACCGCGCTCGTGATCGGCGCGGACGCGCTGTCCCGCTTCCTCGACCAGGACGATCGCCGCACGGCCGCCCTGTTCGGCGACGGCGCCGGCGCGATCGTGATGAGCGCGAGCGACGAGGGCCGCGTCGGGCCGATCGCCCTACGCTCCGAGGCCCAGCGCGAGATGATCATCTGCGCCCGCGGCGGCACCCTCTCCATGCAGGGCCACGAGACCTTCGTCAATGCCGTGAAGCGCATGTCGGAGATCACACTCGAGGTCCTGGACCGCGCCGGGCTCGAGACGGGTGACGTGGACCTGTTCGTCTACCACCAGGCCAACCGGCGCATCCTCGCCGCGCTCGCCGAGCGCCTCGACCTCGACGCCACGCGCGTCGTCGACTGCATCGAGGGCTACGGCAACACCTCGGCCGCCTCGATACCGATCGCGCTGGCGGAGGCCCAGATGGCCGGCCGGCTAATAGGCGGCGAGCGCGTGCTGCTGGGCGCCTTCGGCGCCGGCTTCACGTGGGGTGGAGCGATCGTGGAATGGGGTCGCAATGGCTCGTGAGGGCTGCGCACTCGTGACCGGCGCCTCGCGCGGTATCGGCGCGGCGATCGCCCGTGGGCTCGCGGCCGACGGCTGGCCGGTGGGCGTGAACTACCGCTCCGACGAGGATGGCGCAGCCGGCGTGGTGGCCGCGATCGAGCAGGACGGCGGCCAGGCGCTGGCGGTGCAGGGCGACGTTTCCGACCCCAGCGCGCCCGAGACGATCTTCAAGCAGCTCGAGGAGCGCTTCGGCCCGGTGCTCGTGCTCGTGAACAACGCGGGCGTGCGGGCCGACGGCCTGTCGCCGCAGATCGCCGACGAGGACTGGGACATCGTGCTCGCCACCAATCTGTCCGGCGCCTTCCGGACCACGCGCCGGGCGCTTCGCAACATGCTCAAGGCCCGCTACGGCCGCGTGGTCAACGTCGCCTCGATCGTGGGGCCGCACGCCAACCCCGGCCAGTCCAACTACGCCGCCTCGAAGGCGGGGCTGATCGGCTTCACCAAGACAGTGGCCGCCGAGGTGGCGCGCAAGGGCGTGACCGTGAACGCCGTGGCCCCCGGTTTCGTCGAGACCGAGCTCACCAACGGTGTGAACGGCGACCGCTTCCTCGAGACCGTGCCCGCGCGGCGCTTCGGCACCCCCGAGGAGATCGCCGCCTGCGTGCGCTTTCTAGCCTCCGAGGACGCCAGCTACGTGACCGGAACGACACTTACCGTGGACGGCGGCCTGACCGCCTGAACCGATCGAAAGGAGAACCCCCAACATGCCTGACACAGCCACACAGGAGAGCGTCGAGAAGACGATCATCGACGCGATCTCGAAGCTCGGCCCGGATGTCGACCAGGTGACGCGCGAGGCCACCTTCGAGCAGCTCGACGTCGACTCGCTCGACCTCGTCGAGGTCGCCCAGATCGTGGAGGAGGAGTACGGCGTGGTCCTCAAGGGCGAGGACATGGAGAAGCTGCGCACCGTCGGCGACGCGATCGACCTGGTGGTGAGCCGGGCATCATGACCCGCCGCGTCGTAATAACCGGGGTCGGCGCGGTGACGCCGCTCGGCGCCGGCGCCAGGCAGCTCTACGGCCGCTGGGCGGCAGGCGAGTGCGGGATCGAGGAGGGCCTTGCGCGCTGCGTCGACTTCGACGCGTCCGAGTTCCTCTCGCGCAAGGAGCAGCGCCGCAACGACCGCTTCGCGCAGCTCCTGATCGCCGCCGGCGACGAGGCCACCGCGGAGGCCGGCTGGAGCGACGGCCCGCCGCTCGAATCCGAGCGCGTGGCCACGGTGATCGGCACGGGCATCGGCGGCATCCAGACGATCGAGACCCAGCACGACGTGCTGCGCGAGTCGGGTCCCGGCCGCATCTCGCCGCTGTCGATCCCGCTGATGATGGCCAACGCCGGCCCCGCCGCGCTGGCCATGCGCTACGGCCTCAAGGGCCCGGCGCACAGCACGGTGTCGGCCTGCGCCGCGGGCGCCGACGCGATCGGCACCGCCCTGCGGCTGATCCGCTCGGGCGACGCCGACGCCGCCGTGACCGGCGGCACCGAGGCCGGTATCACGCCGCTCGCGTTCGCCTCGTTCAACGCGATGGGCGCGCTGTCGAAGACCGGCATCTCGCGCCCGTTCGACGCGCGGCGGGACGGCTTCGTGATGGGCGAGGGCGCCGCTGTGCTCGTGCTCGAGGCCGCCGAGGTGGCCGAGGCCCGTGGGGCCGAGC
This sequence comes from uncultured Thermoleophilaceae bacterium, assembly GCA_963848495.1. Lineage (GTDB taxonomy): Bacteria > Actinomycetota > Thermoleophilia > Solirubrobacterales > Thermoleophilaceae > JAICJR01. The sequence goes on along the minus strand of CAWKDV010000004.1, from coordinate 580,731 downwards.
CGCTCGGCGAACTGCTCGGCTACGGCGCCAGCGCCGATGCCTTCCACATCACCGCTCCCGACCCCACCGGCGGTGGCGCGGCGCGCGCGATCCTCAGCGCCCTGAAGGACGCCGAGGTCGAGCCGGGCGAGCTGCACTACGTCAACGCCCACGGCACCTCTACGACGCTCAACGACCGTTCGGAGACTGAGGCGTTGAAGGCCGCGCTGGGCGAGGAGGTGGCCCACAGGCTTCCGGTGTCTTCCACCAAGTCCGCGATCGGGCACCTGCTGGGTGCCGCGGGCGCGGTGGAGGCGGTCGCCACCCTGCTTTCGTTGGGGGAGCGGATGGCGCCGCCAACCCTCGGCTGGGAGGAGGAGGAAGAGGGCCTCGACCTCGACTACGTCCCGGGCAGCGCCAAGCCGCTCGCGGGCGTGAACGGCCGGGCGCTCGGCATCTCGAACTCGTTCGGCTTCGGCGGCCACAACGCCGTCCTCTGCATCGGGTCATGACCGTCACCCCGATACTCCGCGACGGCAGCTCACGCCGCTCATACGAGCGGCGGCGCCCCGTGGCCGGCACGCTCGGCGCCTTCGACCGGCTCGAGCTGCTCTGCGACGAGGGCACGCTGCGCACGATCCGCTCGACCGTGACCTCCCGCCGCATGGGCGAGAAGGCGCGGCCGGGCGACGGCGTGGTGGTGGGAGCGGGGGAGATCGACGGCAGGCCGCTCTACTGCTACGCGCAGGACGGCAGCTTCGCCGGCGGCTCGCTGGGCGAGGCGCACGCGAACTCGATCGTGCGGGTGCTCGAGCTGGCCGGCCAGGCGCAGGTGCCTGTGATCGGCTTCGTGGAGTCGGGCGGCGCGCGCATGCAGGAGGGCACCGCGGCGCTCGGCGGCTACGGCCGCATCTTCCGCCGGCACGTGGCGCTGTCCGGGAGGGTGCCCCAGATCTCGGTGATCGCGGGCACCTCGGCGGGCGGCGGCTCCTACTCGCCGGCGCTCACCGACTTCGTGCTGATGACCAAGTGGGCGAGCATGTTCCTCACCGGCCCGGGCGTCGTACAGGACGTGCTGGGCGAGCGCGTCAGCGCCGAGGAGCTCGGCGGGCCGAGGGTGCACGAACGCAACGGCGTCTGCCAGTTCGTGGCCGAGGACGACGCCGAGTCGATCTTCCTGGTGCGCGAGCTGCTCTCGTTCCTGCCGCAGAACTGGTCCGAGCGGCCGCCGGCGCGACCGTCGGCGCCGGCAATCGGCGGCGACCCGGGCGCCTGCGTGCCGCTCGAGCAGCGCCGCGTGTACGACGTGCGCGACGTGATCCGCCGGATCGTCGACGCCGGGCGCATGCTCGAGGTGTCCGAGCGCTGGGCGCGCAACATGGTCACGGGCTACGCCCGGATCGAGGGCCGCTCGGTGGGCATCGTCGCCAACCAGCCGCACCACCTCGGCGGCACGATCGACTCGGAGGCGGCGCAGAAGGCGGCCCGCTTCGTGCGCACCTGCAACTCGTTCGGCATCCCGCTGGTGGTGCTGGTCGACGCGCCCGGCTTCCTGCCCGGCAGCCGCCAGGAGGCGAACGGCGTGATCCGTCACGGCGCCAAGCTGCTGCACGCGTTCGCCGAGGCCACCGTGCCGCGCGTCACCGTGGTGCTGCGCAAGGCCTTCGGCGGCGCCTACATCACGATGAACTCGCGCGACCTCGGCGCCGATCTGGCGTTCGCCTGGCCGCACGCGGAGATCGGCGTGATGGGCGCGGGGCAGGCCGTGGGAGTGATCTCACGCCGCGAGATCGCCGCTGCCGACGACCCCGACGCCACGCGCGCCGAGCTCGCCGGCGAGTACGCGGCCGAGCACCTGAGTGCATCCATCGCGGCGAGTGAGGGCTTCATCGACGAGGTCATCGAGCCGATCGAGACCCGCGCCCGCCTCGCCTGGGCGCTCACCGGCCTCGAGCGCGAGAGGAGTGCTCCGAGCGGTGGCAACATCCCGCTCTGAGTCCCGCGTGGTGCGCCGCTACGTCGCGCTCGGCGACAGCTTCACCGCCGGCGCGCCCGGAGGCGAGTCCGAGGGCCGCTGGCCCGACGAGCTCGCCACGGCGCTGCGCTCGGCCAACCCGGAGCTCGAGTACCACAACCTCGGGCAGGTCGGCGTGACCACCGCGGAGGTGGCGGGCACGCAGCTCGCGCCCTGCCTCAAGCTCCAGCCCGACCTCATCACGGTGGTGAGCGGGGCCAACGACGTGCTGCTGTCCGTCCGGCCCGACATAGAGGCTCATGCGGTGGCGCTCGAGTTCATCTTCTCGCGCATCCGCCAGCGGCTGCCCGGCGCCGCCCTGATGACAGCCACCACTCCGCAGGTGGCCGACCACATCGGGCTGCGGCCGCGCTCGCGCAAGCGCGTCGAGGAGGGCCTGACCGCGCTGAACGACGCCACGCGCGAGGTCGCGCTCCGTCACAACGTGGTCTGCCTCGAGTTCGCCCACCACCCGGGCGCGAGCGAGCGCTCCAACTTCGGCGCCGACGGCTTCCATCCCTCCGCCGCGGGCATCCGCCGCGCGGCCAAGGCGGGGGTGGTGGCGCTCGGCACTCACTTCGGTATCCGGATATCCCACAAGGAGATGGCATGACCGACCCCTTCGCGCAGGACTTCGATGCGCTCGAGGGCGGCGAGCGGTTCGTCACCCGCGGGCGCACGATCACCGAGGCGGACGTGGTGTCCTTCGCCACGCTCACCGGCGACTTCCACCCCCAGCACGTCGACGCGTCCTGGGCGGTGTCGAGCCGCTTCGGCGAGCGCATCGCGCACGGCATGCTCGTGATGTCGTACGCGATCGGCCTCGTGCCGCTCGACCCGGAGCGCGTGGTAGCGCTGCGGCGCGTGTCGGACGTCGTGTTCAAGAACCCCGTCTACATCGGGGACACGGTCCACGTCGAGGGGCGGATCGAGTCGGTCCTCCCGGTCGACGACGATCATGGGCTCGTGGAGAGCCTCTGGAAGGTCGTCACCCAGCGCGAGCGCACCGCGCTCCGCGCCCGCGTCGAGATCCTCTGCCGCCGTGCGCCGGTCCCGGCCTCCGAGCTCCCCGCCGAGCTCGTGATGCCGCTGTGATTCTCGACGGCAAGCGAATTCTCATAACAGGCGTCGTCACGCGCGAGAGCATCGGCTACGCGGTGGCCGAGCAGGCGCAGCTGGCCGGCGCCGAGATCATCCTCACGAGCTTCGGCCGGCCGATGCGGCTCACCGAGCGCTCGGCCAAGGGGCTGCCGCGCACGCCCGACATCCTCGAGCTCGACGTCAACGAGCCAGAGCACTTCGTCCGACTCACCGCGGACCTCGAGCAGCGCTGGGGCGGCATCGACGGCGCGCTGCACGCGATCGCCTTCGCCCCGGAGGACGCCCTCGGCGGCAAGTTCCTCACCACGCCCGCGGAGAGCGCGGCAGTGGCGTTCCAGACCAGCGCGTTCTCGTACAAGTCGCTCGCCACGGCGCTGCTGCCGCTGTTCGACGGGGACGGGAGCGTCGTGGGGCTCGACTTCGACGCCTCGGTGGCCTGGCCGGTGTACGACTGGATGGGCGTGGCCAAGGCCGCGCTCGAGTCGGTCAACCGCTATCTGGCGCGCGACCTCGGCCGCCACGGCGTGCGCGTCAACCTCGTGTCCGCCGGGCCGCTCGAGACGCTCGCCGCGCGCGGCATCCCCGGCTTCCGCGACCTCGTGGATATGTGGAGGGCGCAGGCGCCGCTCGGCTGGAACAGCGAGGACCGCGAGCCGGTGGCCCGCGCCTGCTGCTACCTGCTGTCCGACTGGTCGCGCGGCATCAGCGGCGAGATCCTGCACGTGGACGGCGGCTTCCACGCGATGGGCGCGCCGCTCGAGATGTCTAGGGCTGCGGAGGAGGAGTCGCCGGAGCCTGCTGAAGCTGCTCCCTGAGGAACTCGAGCAGGGGCGGCGCCGCCGCCTCCGGGTTGTCCCGGAACGGCCAGTGGCCGCTGTCCTCGAGCTTCACCACCCGCTTGACGTCGAAGAACTCGCCCTGCCGGTCGGCGAACTCCCCCGCGACGAACGCGTCCGACATGCCCCAGATGACCAGCGTCGGCTTGTGGAGCTGGGCGATCGCATCGCCCACCAGCTTGGCTCCCTCGCCCGGATCGGGCGTAGCCCGGTAGAGCTTGAGCACGACCTTGCGGGTGCCGCGGTCGAAGTTGTCGTACATCTCGTCGATGAACTCGAGCGGCAGCTTGCGGCCGGGCGCGGCCAGGAAGCGGCGCCGCCAGCCCGAGCGCGGGATCCAGGCCATCAGCAGCTCGCCGACCACCGGCGTGCGCCAGCGGCGCGCCATCACGTGCCAGCTGTAGCCCGGCATGATCCCGATGTTGAGCAGCACGGTGCTGCGCCAGGCCTCCGGGTGCTGGAGCCCCCAGAGCATGCCGAACGGGCCGCCGAAGTCGTGCAGCACGAGGTGGACGCGCTCGATCCCGAGCTCCTCCAGCGCCTGCTGGATGAAGTTCGAGTAGGAGCCGACGTGCACCTCGAAGTCCGCCGGCGGGTCGTCGGCCTCGCCGAAGCCGGGCATGTCGAACGCGAGCGCGCGGGCGAACTCGCCGGTCTGGTCGATCAGGTCGGCGAAGTCGTTCGCCGAGCCGGGGTTGCCGTGCACGAACAGCACGGCCTCCTTCGAGTCGGCGGGGCCGGCCTCGAGCAGTCGAGTGCCGATCCCGCCGACCGTGATCCTGCGCGCGCGTGGCACGCGCGCACCCTATAGGAGGTTGTCTCGGAACCCCGCCTCTTATGCGGGCGCGCCCGGCACGCCCTTGCCGATCACGTACTGCACGGTGATGCCGTACAGCTTCGCGGTCGCGCTCGGATCGGTGATCGTCACACGAAGCACATAGCGGTTCGTGCTGTTGTTCACCTGGAAGCCGCTGCTCGCCAGCCCGAGCGTCTTCGTCTCCTTCTTGCCGTCGGTCGAGTTGATGCCGCTGGAGGAGCTGAGGAGCTCGGTGGGCGAGTCGCCGCCCAGGCCGTATTTCACGACCTCGAACTTGAAGGCGCTGTCGTTTCCGCTGGGGTCGTTGTAGCTCGCCTGCACCTTGACGACCTTGGCGCGGTTCGGGACGAGCAGGGGCACCTCGAAGCTGCCTGCGGTCGCCGGGCCGGTCGGGCCGCTGGGCCCCGTCGGGCCAGTCGGGCCAGTCGGGCCAGTCGTGCCACCGCCTGTGCTGGGCTTCAGCGACAGCCCGCCGTCCGTGGTGCTCACCGAGAAGGCGGTGTCGCTGTCGGTCGGGCGGAACGCGGAGCCGGCGTAGGACTGCGTCTGGGGAGCCCGGAAGAAGCCGGCGTTGAGGCGCTCGGAGACCTTCGAGTTGCGCCGCAGCTGCGACAGGACGTCGTGGAGGCTGGTCGAGGCGGCCGAGGCGATGCCTCCGGGCCCCACCACCACCGCCACGAGGACAGACACGATGACGGCGGGCAGCAGTATGCGTTTGAAGGGCACGGATACCTCCGGATGCGGGGACGGTTACCCAATTCGCAACACGGTCCCCCGGCGGGGGTTGCGGCCCTCGATCACGGATCACGGATCACCGAGTCGTTGTGATCAGTGATCAGTGATCAGTGATCGGGTATCCAGCGCGTTCCCAGAGCGGCACGCCGCCGTCCACGACGTGCAAGACCTCTTGCACGCCGTACATCTGCAACAGACTTGCCCCCACGGCGCTGCGCTGGCCGGAGGCGCAGATCACGGCCGTGGGGCGGCCCGGATCGACGCCCTCGGGCAGCGAGTGGATGTCGTGGTAGGGCACGTGGACCGAGCCCGGGATGTGGCCGCTCCGCCACTCCGGCTCCTCGCGCACGTCGAGGATCTGCAGGCCGTCGCCGCGGGCGCGCAGCTCGTGCACGTCGATCCGCTCCACGCTTCGCACCTCGCGGTCCTCGGCCCGCCAGCTCGTCATGCCGCCCGCGAGGAAGCCGCCGAGGTTGCGCACGCCCACGGCCACGGCGAGCCGGGCCGCGCGGCGGCCGTCGTCGTCGTCGCGCCCCACGAAGACGATCTCCTGGCCGCGGTCTGCGAGCCACGCCAGCTTCGTGCCGAAGCCCGAGCGCAGCATCGTGTTCGACAGGGAGCCGGGCACGTGGGCGTCGTCGAACTGGTGGTCGGTGCGGACGTCGACCACGAGGGCGCCGCCGGCCTGGCGCTGCTCGAGCTGCCGCGCCGTGAGCGGTATCAGCTCGAGCCCGTTCGTCACGAGCGCGCCTTTGTTCATCGCCACGATGTTCTGGAAGTTCGGCGGCTGCGGCGGCAGGTCGGCCACAGCGCGCTCGACGAACGCCTCCTCGTCGAGCACGGCGAGCAGCTCGTTGTGGCGCGATTCGTAGCCGATCGTCGAGCTCACCTTCATGTCCATCCCCGGCCCGCCGCAGAGCGAGCCGCCGAGGTGGCCGGGCCAGACCTCGGTGTCGGCCGGGAGGGCCAGCAGGCGGTCGTGCAGGCTGTGGAAGATCGCGTGGGCGCCCTCGCTCTTGTCCACGGCGAGGTCGGGCCGGGCGATGTCGCCGACGAACAGCGTGTCGCCGGTGAGCACGGCCCAGGGCTCGTCGCCGCGCGCGCAGTCGACCAGGGCGAACGAGGTGTGCTCGGGACGGTGACCGGGCGTGTGCATCGCCCGCACGCGCACGCTGCCGAGCTCGAGCTCCCAGCCGTCGTCGAACGGCTCGTGCTCGTAGTCCACGCCGGCGTCGCGGTGCACGTGGATCGTCGCGCCGGTGGCGGCCGACAGGCGCCCGTGGCCGGACAGGTGGTCGGCATGGTTGTGCGTCTCGAGCACGTGCTCGATGTGCACTCCGAGGTAGCGCGCCAGCTCCAGGTACTCGTCGATCTCGAAGCGCGGGTCGATCACCGCCGCCACGCCCGCGTGCTCGTCGCCGACGAGGTAGGAGGCGCAGCCGAGGTCGTCGTGCACTATTTGCCGGAAGATCACGCGCGTACTCTACGTTCGGTGACTCGCAGCTACGAAACCCTGCCCGCCAACCTGCCGGTGCCCGAGGACGATGGCGCGGCGGACCATCTGCAGGGCGCCCGAATGGCCGACCTCGGCCTGCCCGCGACCACAGGCGGCGAGATCAACCTCCTGCGCGAGGCGGCCGGCACGCTGGTGCTGTACGTCTATCCGCGCACGGGCAAGCCGGGCGAGGAGCTGCCGCCCGGCTGGGACGACATCCCCGGCGCCCGCGGCTGCACCCCGCAGGCCTGCTCGTTCCGCGACTCATACGCCGACTTCGAGCGCCTCGGCGCGCGGGTGCTCGGCCTGAGCGCGCAGCTCTTCGTCGACCAGCTCGAGTTCGCCGAGCGGGTCGGCCTCCACTACCCGCTGCTGAGCGACCCCGAGCTGGAGCTGGCGAAGGCGCTCGACCTGCCGACCTTCCCGGTCGCCGGGATGCGCCTCTACAAGCGCCTCACGCTGATCGTCCGAGCGGGCGAGATCGTGAAAATCTTCTATCCGGTGTTTCCGCCGGATCGGAACGCGTCAGAGGTGCTCGAGTGGGTTACGGCTCATCCCGCGCGCCTGCCCGGCGCACGCGCACCACGCCCACGGGCTCGCTGACTCCTTTGAACTTCCGCATGCCGGCTAGCGAGAAGTCGTAGTCCCCCCGCGCGCGCTCGCGGACCTCGTTCGTGACCAGCACGCTGCCTGGGCGGGCGTAGGCCGTGATGCGGCTGGCCAGGTTCACGGGGTGGCCGTACCAGTCGCCGGCGCGGCCGAGCGCCTCGCCGCAGGCGATCCCCACGCGTAGCTGCGGGAACTCCTCGCCCTCCTGGTCCGAGCGCTCGACCAGCGTCAGCGCGGTCTCGAGCAGCGCGTCAGGATCGCGGCGCGAGACCAGCATCACCGCGTCGCCGATCGTCTTCACGAGCCGCACGCCGGGTGGGGCAACCTCGAGCGCGAGGTCGGCCAGGCGGTTGGCCACGCGGCCGAGGTCGACCGGGTCGACCTGCTCGCCCAGCCTCGTGAAGCCCACCAGGTCGGCGAAGCAGACGCAGACCTCCTGCGAGCCCTGAAGCTGCCCGGCCTCGAGATCCGCCTGGCTGACCGCGACGTTGCGCGCGTTGGCCCGCTGGTGGAGCGTGAAGACGTGCGCGAGCACGGGCTGGAACAGGGGCGTGAGCTCGCGGCTGATCTGGGCGTAGCGCAGACCGAGGTCGCGCTCGGTGTCGCCCGGCCGGACCAGCGCCTGGCCGACGACGTTGCCCACGACCGCGGCGATCCGGGACATCGCGTCGCCCATCACCCGGCTCACCTCGAGCACGCCCTCCTCGGGTATGCCGGCGTCGAGGAACTGCTTCACGGTGCGCGAGGTCTCCACGTCCGTCTCGCCGAAGGCGCGCTCGTCGGGATCGCCGACCGCCAGGCCGAGCGCCCTCAGCTGGCGCTGGAGGAAGTCCAGGTCGAGCCCGGACAGCTCGGCCACCTCGCGCGCGCTGTAGCGGGTGTCGCTCTCGAGCAGGCGCTGGAGCGGCAGCAGCGCGAGCCGGTCCTCGGCCACGGCCTTGCGCAGCTCGTCGAGCGTCACGCCGTCGGCCGCGAGCTGCTCGAGCAGCTCGAGGCGAGCCGCCCTGGACTCGCCGTCCAGACCCTCGAGCAGACCTTCAGCCTCGAAGTCGATGCCTTCCGGCATTGCTGTACCGTACCGTTTACCACTATGTCGAACCCTCTTGCAGCCGAAGACATCCTGGGCACGCTGCCGCGCGGCCCGCACCGGCTCGCGCGCGAGGAGGTGCTCGCGTCCCAGCGCGGGCGCATGCTCGCGGCGATGGCCGAGGCCGTGGCGGAGAAGGGCTACGCCGCCACCACGGTCGCGGACGTGGTGGGACGCGCGGGTGTGTCGCGCAAGACCTTCTACGAGCACTTCAACGACAAGGAGGAGTGCTTCCTCGCCGCCTGGGACGCCGGCGTGCAGACGCTGATCGAGGCGCTCACCCGCGCCACGCTCGAGACCGACGGCCGCTGGCAGGACCGCGTGCGCGCCGGCGTGCGCGCGTACCTCGAGACGCTCGCCGCCGTGCCGGCGTTCGCGCGCACGTTCCTGATCGAGGTGCTGGCGGCCGGCCCGCGCGCGCTCGAGCGCCGCGCCATCGTGCACAGGCGCTTCGCGGAGCTGCTGCGGGAGCTGCACCAGGCCCAGCGCGAGGTCGCGCCCGAGCTGCCCGAGCTGCCGGACGAGGTGTTCGCCGCCACCGTGGGGGCCGTGCACGAGCTGGTGACCGAGCGCGTCCGCCAGGGGCGCACCGCCGAGCTGCCGCAGCTCGAACCGGTGATCACCTACCTCCAGCTCGCCTTCCTCGGCGGCCACGACGAGGCGGCCCGCGAGCTCGGCGACAGCCTGCACGGCGGGAGCGGTGCCGCGCGCTAGGCGCAGGCGGGCGCCGAGCTGGGCGCCGGACCCACCGATCGAGCTGCCGCCCGGCTGCCTGGTCCACGTTCCGAGGCTGGGGGAGATGTTCGTGCGCGACAGCGGCGGCGACGGGCAGCCGCTCCTCCTGCTGCACGGCTGGATGGCGTCCGCCGACCTGAACTGGTACCCCACCTACCAGCCGCTGATCGACGCCGGCTACCGGGTGATCGCACCGGACCACCGCGGCCATGGCCGCGGCCTGCGCACCACCCAGCCCTTCCGCCTCGAGGATTGCGCCGCCGACGCCGCCGCCCTCGTCCGCCAGCTCGGCGTCGGGCCGCTGCCCGTGGTGGGCTACTCGATGGGCGGCCCGGTCACGATGCTGATGGCGCGCGACCACCCGGACACCGTCACCACGATCACGCTCGGCGCCACGGCACTCAACTGGACCCTGCCGCGCATGAAGATCGCCTGGCGGTCGATGGGCCTGCTGCGGCTGGCGATGAGCCCGTCGCCGCTCGAGTTCTGGCGCTGGGCGCTGCGGAAGACCGGCGCGCCGGACAGCCAGGCGGCCACCTGGGTGGCCAGCGAGCTGTCGCGCGGCAGCGGCCGTGACCTCGCCGAGGCGGGCCGCGAGCTCGGCCGCTTCGACGCGAGCCCCTGGGCCGGAAGCCTCCGCCGCCCGGCATCGATGATCGTCACCACCGCCGACACCGCCGTGCCGCCGCACCTCCAGTACGAGCTCGCCAGGGAGCTGTCGGCGCCCGTGTTCGAGATCGAGATCGATCACCTCGGAGTCACCGTCAAGGGCGCCGAGTTCGCGCGCGCGCTGCTCAGCGCGCTCGGAGCTGTGGCGCCCGTTACGCTCCAACAAGAGCAATGAGCGCAGCCACCACAGCGATCGGCGACGAACTCGCCCGCCCGCGCTTCCGGGGGGTGACCCACAAGTATGCGTTCTTCGCCTCGCTGATCACCGGCGCCGTGCTGCTGATCGTGGCGCCGAACGGCAAGGCGGGGCTCGCCGCGGCGATCTACGCGGTCTCGGTCACCGCCCTGTTCGGCACGAGCGCGCTCTACCACCGCATCACCTGGAGGCCCGCCGCGCGCCGCTGGATGCGCCGGCTCGACCACTCGATGATCTTCGTGCTGATCGCGGGCACCTACACGCCGTTCGCCCTGCTGGTCCTGCACGGGACGCTCGCGCACGTGGTGCTCGCCGTGGTGTGGGGCGGCGCGCTCGCGGGCGTGGTTCTGAAGCTGGTGTGGATCGACGCGCCCAAGTGGCTCATCTCGGGCGTCTACGTGGCGATCGGCTGGGTGGGCGTGATCACCCTGCCGCAGCTGCTCTCGCGGGCAGGCGTCGGGGCGGTGGCACTGCTCGTGATCGGCGGCCTGCTCTACACCGCGGGCGCCGTGATCTATGCGCTGAAGCGCCCCGACCCGTCTCCGAAGGTCTTCGGCTACCACGAGATCTTCCACCTGCTCGTGATCGCCGCCGCGGCGATCCACTACGCCGCCATCGCGGCCTACGCGCTGCCCGCCAGTTGATGGACGTCTTCCGCACGCCCGACGAGCGCTTCGCCGGCCTGCCCGGCTTCGACTTCGATCCGCACTACGTGCAGCTCGACGGCCTGCGCATGCACTACATCGACGAGGGCGCCGGGGACCCGATCGTCTGCTTCCACGGCGAACCCACCTGGGCGTACCTCTACCGCAAGATGCTGCCGCCGCTTCGGGCCGGCGGCTACCGCGTGATCTGCCCCGACTACGCGGGCTTCGGCCGCTCCGACAAGCCCACCGAGCGCGGCTGGTACACGTACGACCGCCACGTCGAGCTCGTCACCCAGGTGCTCGACACGCTCGACCTGCAGGGCGTCACGGCGGTGGTGCAGGACTGGGGCGGCCCGATCGGCCTGCGCTGGGCGGTGGAGAACCAGGAGCGTGTGGCGCGGCTCGTGATCCTCAACACCGGCCTCTTCACCGGGCGCGTGAGCAAGGGCTTCATGGCCTGGCACGACTTCGCCGAGAAGAACCCCGACCTGCCGGTGGGCTTCGTGATCTCGGGTGGCACCGCCACCGACCTGCCGCCGGAGGTCGTGGCCGCCTACGAGGCGCCGTTCCCAACACCGGAGTCGAAGGCGGGCGCCGCGCAGTTCCCGCTGATCGTGCCCACCTCGGACGACGCCGTCGGCGCCAGCGAGATGCGCGCGGTCGTCGATGAGCTCTCCCGCTGGGAGAAGCCGGTGCTGGTCGCGTTCTCGGATTCGGATCCCGTCTTCCCGTTCCCGCGTGCCGGCGAGGCGTTCACCTCGGTGATCCCCACCGCGGACGAGCAGGTGCGCATCGAGGGCGCCGCGCACTTCCTGCAGGAGGACCGCGGCGATGCGATCGCCGCGGAGATGCTCCGCTTCCTGTCGGCGTGAGCCTCGCCGAGCGGCTGGAGGAGCTCTTCCCGGAGCGCCTGCCCGGCCTGTTCGGCATCGAGCTGAGGGAGGTCAGTCACGGCAGCGTCGACGGCCGCATGGCGCTGCGCCCCGAGTTCATGGCGCCCAACGACTACCTGCACGCGGGCGCCGTCGTGAGCTTCGCCGACTCGCTCTGCGGCATGGGCTGCATCGCCTCGCTGCCCGACGGCGCCGCCGGGTTCACCACGGTCGAGCTAAAGACCAACTTCGTGCGCTCGGCTCGCGCGGGCGACGCCCTGCTGGGCGAGGCGCGCATGGCCCACGGCGGCCGCACCACCCAGGTCTGGGACGCGACCGTGCGCCGCGAGTCGGACGGCAAGGACCTGGCGCTGTTCCGCTGCACGCAGTACCTGCTGCCGGCGGACGACGCGCGCACAAGCGGTCCTCGCGGCTGAGCCGGGCCTGCAAACGTTTGCACAGCGACGCTGCGCGCGCGCTCCTTGACAGCCTGGACATGCTTTGCAAACGTTTGCAGAATGACGCGAACCGAGGCCGCAGCGCCGGCCAGTGACGCTGCTGCCCTGCTCGACGGCTACGGCCGCATGCTGCTGCTGCGCCGCTTCGAGGAGGCGATGCAGAGGCTGTTCCTGCGCAACGAGATCCACGGCACCGTGCACCTCTACATCGGGCAGGAGGCCGTGTCCGTCGGCGTCTGCTCGGCGCTGCGCGAGGACGATCTCGTGGCGGCCACCTACCGCGGCCACGGCGCAGCGCTCGCCAAGGGCACCGATCCGGAGGCGCTCGCCGCGGAGCTGATGGGCCGCACGACCGGGGCGTGCGGCGGTCGCGCAGGGTCGATGAACGTGGTCGACCTCGAACATGGCCTGATCGGCTGCTTCGGGATCGTCGGCGGCAGCATCGCCGCAGCCACCGGCGCCGGGATCACGGCGGCGCGCGACGGCAGGGTCGTGGTCGCGTTCTTCGGCGACGGCGCCGTCAACCAGGCCTACTTCCAGGAGTGCCTCAACTTCGCCAAGGTGATGGGGCTGCCCGTGCTCTACGTCTGCGAGAACAACGGCTACGGCGAGTTCACGCCGACCCGAGCTCGTCACGGCCGGCGGCGACATCGGCGCCCGCGCAGCGGCGCTTGGCATTCCGGCTCAGCGGGTCGACGGCAACGACCTGGAGGCGGTGGCGGCGGCGGCTCGCGAGGCCGTGGAGCGGGCACGCGCCGGTGAGGGCCCGTCGTTCATCGAGGCCGTGACCTACCGGCAGGTGGGCCACTCGAAGTCGGATCCGGGCGCCTACAGGCCCGAGGGCGAGCTCGACTGGTGGCTGACGCGCGATCCGCTCTCGCTGCTGCGGGCGCGGCTGACCGGCGAGCTCCGCTTTGGGGAGCGAGCGTGTGGCGGAGGTCGAGCGGGCAGTGGCCGAGCGCATCGAGGACGCGGTGGAGGCGGCGCTGGCGGGCCCCTATCCCGACCCCGAGGTCGAGCTCGCACGCGAGTACGCGCCGTGAGCCTCGATTTCCGTACGGCAATCCGCGAGGCGCTCGCCGAGGAGCTGGAGCGCGACCAGAGCGTGATCTTCTTCGGCGAGGACGTGGCCGCCGCGGGTGGCGTGTTCGCCGTCACGCCGGGGCTGCAGGAGCGCTTCGGCGCGCGGCGGGTGTTCGACACGCCGATCTCCGAGCTGGCTCTCGCCGGCGCCGCCTTCGGCACCGCGGTGACCGGCATGCGGCCGGTGATCGAGATCATGTTCGGCGACTTCATGCCGCTGGCGATGGACTCGCTCGTGAACCAGTCGGCGAAGTACTGGTACATGTCGAACGAGCAGGCCGGCGTGCCGCTCGTGGTGCGCTGCGCGGTGGGCGCCGGCGGCCGGTTCGGCGCGATCCACTCGCAGAGCCCGGTGAGCTGGTTCCAGGGCGTGCCGGGGCTGAAGATCGCCTGCCCCGCCTTTCCCGGCGAGGCCGGTGCGCTGCTCAAGGGCGCGATCCGCGACGACAACCCGGTGCTGTTCCTCGAGCACAAGCGCCTCTACTCGCTCAGCGAGGATGTGACGCCGGGCAACGGCGCCCTGGCGCTGGGCGAGGCGCGCATCGTGCGCGCCGGGGCGGACCTCACGCTCGTCTCGGTGATGAAGGGCGTGCACGACGCGCTGGCGGCAGCGGAGCTGCTCGCCGCGGACGGGCTCGACGTCGAGGTCGTGGACCTGCGCTGTCTGCGGCCGCTCGACCTCGACACCGTCCTGCGCTCCGTGGAGCGCACGAACCGCCTCCTGGCCGTCGAGGAAGGGCCTGAGCTCGGCGGCTGGGGGGCGGGGCTGCTGGGGGCCGTGGCGGCCGCCGCGCTCGAGCACCTCGACGACGCCTGGCTGCTGGCGACCCCGAGCACGCCGATCCCCTACAGCCCGCCGCTCGAGGACGCGTTCCTCCCGGGCGCGGAGGCGATCGCGGGATCGGTGCGAGCCAGGCTCGGATTGCTGGCGGAGAGGAGCTGAGATGGGAGCGACGTTCGGTCTGAATGCCGTCGACTGGGAGCAGCGGGTCGACGTCGACCGCCTGCGGCGCGAGCGGCTCGCGCGCATCAAGGCGCTGCTGGCCGAGTCCGAGCTGGGAGCGCTGCTGTGCTTCGACATGGCGAACATCCGCTACGTCACCGCCACGCACATCGGCACCTGGGCGATGGACAAGCTCGCTCGCTTCTCGCTGCTCTGCCGCGACGCCGAGCCGATCGTGTGGGACTTCGGCTCGGCTGCCCGCCACCACGACCGCTACTGCCCCTGGCTCGAGGGCCGCTCACCCGCCGGCATCTCCACGATGCGCGGCGCGATGTCGCCGGAGAGCGGCCGCGCCGAGGACGTGGCGGAGAAGGTCCGGCGGGAGCTCGAGGCGCGCGGCCTCCTGGGCGAGCCGCTCGGCGTCGACGTGGTCGAGCCGCCGGTGATGTTCGCGCTGCAGCGGGCCGGCATCGAGGTCGCCGACGGCCAGCAGCTCATGCAGCGGGCGCGCGTGATCAAGACGCGCGACGAGATCACGCTGCTCGACACCGCCTGCATGATGGTCGACTCGGCCTACGAGAAGCTCTACCGCGAGCTCCGGCCGGGCCTGCGCGAGAACGAGTGCGTGGGCATCGTCAGCAAGGAGCTGTACGACCTCGGCTCGGAGCACGTGGAGGGCGTGAACGCGATCTCCGGCGAGCGCTGCAGCCCGCATCCGCACGTGTACAGCGACCGCGCGCTGCGGCCGGGCGACCCCGCCTACTTCGACATCCTCCACTCGCACCTCGGCTACCGCACCTGCTACTACCGCACGTTCGCGGTGGGCAGCGCGTCGCCGGCGCTCGTCGACGCCTACAAGCGCTGCCGCGACCTGCTCGACCGCGCGATCTCCCTGGTGCGCCCCGGGGTGAGCACGGCCGAGGTGGCGAGCGTCTGGCCGCGCGCCGAGGAGTTCGGCTTCCCCAACGAGGAGGCCGCGTTCGCGCTCCAGTTCGGCCACGGCGTCGGGCTCTCGATCTGGGAGAAGCCGATCATCAGCCGCCTCGTCTCGCTCGACCATCCCGAGACGATCGAGGAGGGCATGGTCTTCGCGCTCGAGACCTTCTGGCCGGCGTCGGACGGCTGGTCAGCCGCGCGCATCGAGGAGCAGCTGGTGGTCACGGCCGACGGCTGCGAGGTGATCACCCGCTTCCCGGCCGAGGACCTGATGGTCGCGGGACGCGACCACTACTTCACGGTCGACGGCCAGCTGCCGGGCGTGCGCGAGACGCAGTCGAACCTCAACAACCCGCGCGTGTACGACACGCGGCGAGCGACCGGTCGAGCGGTCCTAGGCCCGCGTGCGGCGCGAGGGCGCCGGCGCAGTGGAGGCTCGCTGGACCAGCTGGACCGGCAGCACGACGTCGTCGCGCGGCGGGCGGCCGTCGCCGGCCAGGCGCTCCAGCAGGAGCTCGGCCGCCCTGAGGCCCATCTCGTAGTGCGGGATGCGCACGGTGGTGAGCGGCGGGTTGAACTTGTCGGCGAACGGCATGTCGTTGAAGCCGACGATCGACATGTCGTCCGGGCAGCTCAGGCCGCGCTCGGCGAGCGCGTCGTAGCAGCCGAGGGCCACCAGGTCGTTGCCCGCGACGAGCGCGGTGAACTCGGCGCCGGAGTCGAGCAGCTCGAGCAGCGCCCGGGCGCCCTGCTCCTCCGTGAAGCCGTCCGTGAAGCGGACCGCCTCGGCGTGCGCCTCGAGGCCCACCGCCTTCAGCGTCTCGAAGAACGCGGCGTGCCGCGCCGCGCCGGTGGATGCCCACTGCGGTCCCGCCACGTGCGCTATGCGCTCGTGCCCCAGCGCGGCGAGGTGCTCCACCGCCTGGCGGACGCCGCTGTGGTCGTCGGCCACGACGGCGGGGATCCCGTGACTCGTCACGCGCCGGTTGATCAGGACCATGGGCAGCTCGGCCGCCACCCGGGCGAGCAGGCCGTCGTCGAGCGTGGCGGTGGCGGCGACGCAACCGTCCGCCTGCCGTGCGCGCATCGTCTCGAGAGCGGTCTGCGCCCGCTCCTCGTCGTTGTCGGTGTTGGCGATCAGGGCGGTGAAGCCCGCCGGGCCCAGCGCGTCCTCGATGCCCCGCACCATCGGCGGGAACAGCGGGTTGGTGATGTCGGGCACCAGCACGCCGACCGTGAAGGAGCGGTTGGTCTTGAGGCTGCGGGCGATCGGGTTGGGCCGGTAGCCGAGCTCGCGCGCGGCGGCCTGCACGCGCTCTCGTGTGGTCTCGTTCACCAGGTGGCTCGTGCTGTCGCTGAGCGCACGCGAGACCGTGGCGGGGTGGACGCCCGCGCGCTCCGCAACGTCGCTCAGCTTCACGATCCCGGCCATTCCGCGGCGATTATCCAGGCCGGCCCGGCGTCGCCTGAGCGTGCTCGCGCTCCGGCGCGGCGCCCAGGTAGAGGGCCGCCACGCGCGGATCGTCGAGCAGGTCGCTGCCCGAGCCGCGCAGCTTCACCACCCCGGCGTCCATCACGGCGCCATGCTGCGCGATCGCCAGCCCGGCGCGCGCGTTCTGCTCGACCAGCAGCACCGTGCGGCCGTCCTCGTTCATCCCCGCGATCGTCTCGAACACCACCTGCCGCGCCTTCGGCGCGAGCCCCATCGAGGGCTCGTCGAGCAGGATCAGCCGCGGGTCGAGCATCAGCGCCCGCGCGAGCTCGACGAGCTTCTGCTCGCCGCCCGACAGCGAGCCCGCCTTGCTGCCCTGGCGCTCGCGCACGATCGGGAAGCGCTCCGCCACCTCCTCGATGCGCGAGCGGGCGTGGGTGCGGTCGCCGAGCACGTGCGCTCCCAGCAGCACGTTGTCCCACACGGTCATCAGCGGGAACAGGCTGCGCTCCTGCGGCACCTGCACCACGCCGCGCGCCAGCACCTCGCGCGGGCTCAGCCGCTCGATCCGCTCGCCGTCGAGCGCGATCGTGCCCTTGCGCGGGCGCAGCAGCCCGGACACCGCTCGCAGCACCGTGGACTTGCCGGCGCCGTTCGGCCCGATCACGCAGGTCACCGCCCCGGTGGGCACCTCGAGATCCACGCCGCGCAGGATGTCGCCCGCCCCGTAGCCGGCCACCACGCCCTCGATCGTCGAGCGTGCCCATGTCAGGCGCCCAGGTAGGCGTCGAGCACGGCCGGATCGCGCTGCACCTCGGCCGGCGCGCCCTCCTTGATCTTCTGGCCGCCGTCGAGCACGATCACCGGGTCGCAGAGCCGCATCACGAGCTGCATGTCGTGCTCGACCACCAGGAAGGTGAGGCCCTGCGCGTGCAGCTCGCGCACGTGCCGCTCCATGCGCTCGACCATGATCGGGTTCACGCCCGCCGTGGGCTCGTCGAGCAGCACGAGCTTCGGCCGCCCCATCAGCACCGTGGCGAACTCGAGCAGCTTGCGCTGGCCGAAGGAGAGCTCGCTGGCCTTGCGGTCTGCGAGCCGCGACAGGCCGAACTCGTCGAGCGCCTCGTCCGCGCGCCGGCGGTCCTCGCGGCCCAGCGCGCGGTGGAGCAGCGTCCGCCAGGGCTGGCTGATGGCCACCGTGAGGTTCTCGCGCAGCGTGAGCTCGGGGAACACGCGGGCCTGCTGGAACGTACGGGTCAGCCCGGCGCGGTAGAGCCGCGTGGGATCGGGCGATGAGAAGTCCCTGCCGTCGAAGCTCACGCGCCCCGAGTCCGCGCGCAGGTAGCCCGTGATCAGGTTGAAGGCCGTGGTCTTGCCCGAGCCGTTAGGCCCGATCAGCGCGGTGATCGTTCCCTGGCTCACCTCGAGCGAGCAGCCGTCCACCGCCGCCACCCCGCCGAAGCGCTTGGTCAGGCCCTCGACGCTCAGGAGGGCGCTCATGTGGCGCTCGCCTCGGGAGTCTGCAGCGCCCCGGCCCTGGCGCCCGGCGGAGGCGCGGCCGCGCCCCGTTGTGCCAGCCGGTCGCGCAGCGACGGGATGATCCCGCGCGGCAGGAGCAGCATGATCAGCAGGAACACGGTGGCGTAGCCGAGCAGGTAGAGCTCGCTGGCACCCAGCCGGTAGGCGAGGTACTGCTGCGCCGGCACGAGGATGAACGCCCCGAGCGCCGGGCCCCAGAGCGTGCCCTTCCCGCCGAGGAACGTCATCAGCACGGCCCCGATCGTGACCAGCGGATCGACCGCGAACTGGGGGTAGATGAACGAGATGTAGTAGGCCCAGATCCCGCCGATCATGCCCGTGAGCCCGACGCTCACGGCGAACGTGATCAGCTTCGCCCCGGTGGTGCGGACGCCCACCCCGCGGGCGCGGTCCTCGTCGTCGCGGATCGAGAACAGCATCAGGCCGAGCTTGGAGCCGCGCACCCACCAGCAGGTGAAGAGCGCGAGCGCGAGCGCAGCCAGCATGGCGAAGTAGAACGGGTTGTCGAAGGTGGGCGCCGGGAACGAGGGCGGCGGGATGGCGAGGCCCTGCGAGCCGCCGGTGATCGAGTGCAGGTTGAACGCGAGCTGCTGCACCACGAACAGCAGCGTGAGCGTCACGATGGCGAAGGTGGCGTGGCGCACGCGCAGGGCGACCCAGGCGATCGGCAGCGAGATCAGCGCCACGGCAATACCCACGAGCGGGATGAACAGGAACGGCTTGTAGCCGTGGCCGATCGAGTGGTGCGTGAAGTAGATCGCGATCAGGTAGGCACCGAGTCCGAAGAAGGCCGCATGCCCCAGCGACAGGTAGCCCGAGTAGCCGCCGAGCAGGTTCCACGACGTGGCCAGCCCCGCGTACATGAGCGTGAACAGCCCGATGTTCACGAGCCACTGCGCCGAGAAGACGAACGGGAACGCGCTGAGCGCGCCGAACACCACGGCGACGCGCACCAGGCCGCCTCTCGTCACGCGGCTCACAGCGCGCCTCGCTCGACGGAGCCGAACAGCCCCTGCGGCCGGAAGAGCAGGATCGCGATCAGCACGATGAAGAACGTGAACGACGACCAGGTGGGCGAGATCTCGGCCGCGAACACGGCCTCGGCGACGCCCATGAAGAGCGCCGCGACGATCGCCCCGCCGAGACTGCCGAGTCCGCCCAGGACGATGATCGAGAGGAGCCTCGAGATCAGGTCGTAGTGGCTGCCCGGGTTGAAGGGCTGGATCATCCCGAACACCGCACCGGCGGCCGTGGCCGTGGCCACGCTCAGGCCGAAGCCGTAGGCCGACACGCGCTCGATGTTCACCCCGAGCAGCCGCGCCGAGGTGGGGTTCTGCACCGTGGCGCGCATGCTGCGGCCGAGCTCGGTGCGGTTGAGCACCACGAACAACCCGGCGAGGATCGCCGCCGAGATCGCGAACGCGAACACGCGCGGCTCCGAGAAGCGGTAGCCGGCGAGGGACCAGCTCTTGTCCGCGTAGCTCGTGAGCGTCGAGTGGTAGTTCGTCTTGTAGATCAGGCTGAGCAGGCCCTCGATGCCCAGCGCCAGCGCCCAGGTGACGAGCAGCGACAGCTCCTCGCGCTCGTCGCTGCGCAGCGGGCGGATGAAGACGAGCTGGATGATCACCCCCACCAGGAACATCAGCGGCGCGAGGATCACGATCGACACGAACGGGTCGATGTGCAGCTTCGTGAACAGCGTGTAGCTGAGGAACGCGCCGGCGACGATCATCGCCCCCTGGGCCACGTTGATCACCTTCATCACGCCGAATGCGAGCGTCAGCCCGCTGGCCATGAGCGCGTAGACGCCGCCCGCCAGCACGCCCAGGACTATCGCCTGGATCAGCAGGTGCAACGCCGCACTCCCCTCAGGGCTAGCCGCCCCAGTTCGGCTTCGGCTGGATCGGCTGCGCGAGCGCGACCGCCGGCGGGAACACCGGTTGGAGCTTGGCGTTCACCCACTGGAGCAGCATGTCACTTCCCTGGGGAGCCCCATCGGCGTTCCACGAGATGTTGCCCTCCACGCTCGGCCAGGTGCCGCTGTGGAGCTGGGTGATGATCGTCTGGTTGTCGACCTTGCCGGTCTTCTTGGCCACGGCCTGGATCAGCTGCCCGACGGCGTAGGCCTCGGCCGAGGTCGAGTCGATGTCGAGCGCGGTGCCGCCGAACTTCTTGTTGTAGGCGGCCACGAACTGGTCATTGCCGTTGGCCTTCGAGGTCGGGAACCAGTCGCCGCAGCTGAAGATGCCCTCGACGTTGTTCTTGCCCACCTTGCTGGGGAACTCGACGGGCGAGCTGGCGCCGTTCGAGAAGAACAGGAACTTGGGGTTGTACTTGAGCTGCACCAGCCCCTTGACCTGGTTGTAGGCGTCCTCGGACTGCGTGCCGCCCACGATCATGTCGGGCTTCGACGACACCATCTTCTCGACCACCGGCGTGAGGTCGCCGGTCTCGGTTGGGTAGATCGTCTTGTAGACGGTCTTGATGCCCATGGCCTCGAACTGCTTCTGCATGCGGTCGGCGATCGGCGACGAGAAGGGGTCGTCGAGCGAGGCGTAGGCGGCGGTCTTGGGCCGGTCGGCCGCCGGCAGCGACTTCATGTAGGCCACGAACGGGTCGCCGCAGTTGAGCGTGGGGGCCGGCTGCACGAAGAAGACGTTGTTGAGGTGGAGCGCGAAGACCTTCGGGCCGCCGCCGGCCGGCTCGACGAGCGCGTAGCCGTAGCGGTGAGCGACCGTGGCGGCCGGACCGGTGAGCAGTGTCGAGAACGGCCCGACGACCAGGTCGACCTTGTCGCGGGTGATCAGGCTCTGGTAGTTGGTCACGACCTGGTTCGGGCTGCTCGCGTCGTCCACGATCTTGAGCTTCACGGGCCGGCCGTTGACGCCGCCGTTCGCGTTGACCGTGTCGGCCCAGAGCTCGTAGCCGCGCTTGGCGGCCTGGCCCGGGTCGGAGAAGTCGCCGGTGAGCGACAGCGAGACGCCGATGGTCAGCGGCTTGCCCGTGGCGGCGCCGCTCGTGGTCGCACTCGATGAGCTCGAGCTGGAGCTCGACCCCCCGCAGGCAGCGACGCTCACTGCAAGCACGACGAGCACCCCGAACGCAATCTGGACCCGGAACCGCTTCACGGTCTTCCTCCTCCTAGGGGGCCTGCAATCGTTTGCAAAATATAGAGTCGGCAACACGCTTGTCAAGCGTTGATGGCGCTGCAACAAAGGCTTAAGATGACTGCAATCGTTTGCTAGGGTGGCCCGCAACGCAGCAAAGGGAAGGAGCCTCCGATGGGGGGACGGGACGAGCGGCGGATAGGTTGGATCGGTACCGGCCGAATGGGCTACGAGCTTGCGGCCCGGCTGCTGCGAGCCGGCTGCGACGTGGCGGTCTGGAACCGCACGCGCGAGAAGGCCGAGCCACTCGCCGAGCTGGGCGCCACCATCGTCGACTCGCCCGCCGCGCTCGCCGACCGCGACCTGGTCTTCACGATGATGGCCGGCCCCGAGGACTTCCAGGAGGTCACGATCGGCGAGGGTGGGGTGCTCACCGCGGAGGCGAGCGCGCCCGATGTGCTGATCGACTCGTCGACCGTGTCGGCGGACGCGTCGGAGCGGGTCCGCGCGCACGCGGCCGAGCGCGGCACGGCAGTGCTCGCGGCGCCGGTGAGCGGCAACCCCAAGGTCGTCAAGGCCGGCCGCCTGACCGTGGTGGCCTCGGGCCCACAGGAGGCGTTCGAGCTTGCCCGGCCCTACCTTGAGCTGTTTGGCGAGGGCGTGACCTACGCGGGAGAGGGAGACACCGCGCGGCTCGTGAAGCTGTGTCACAACCTCATGCTCGGCATCGTGGCCCAGACGCTCGCCGAGATCACCGTGCTGGCCGAGAAGGGCGGTGTGCCGCGCAGCGACTTCCTGGAGTTCATGAACTCGAGCGTGCTCGGGTCGACCTTCTCCCGCTACAAGACGCCCGGCCTTCGTCAAGCTCGACTTCACGCCGACGTTCACGCCGGTGCTGCTGCGGAAGGACTTCGATCTCGGCCTCGAGGCGGCCGACGGGCTCGGGGTCTCGATGCCCCTCGCCGAGCGCTGCCGCGAGCTCGTGCAGAACCTGATCGACGAGGGCTACGTCGACACCGACTTCGCCGCGATGATCGCGGTGCAGGCCAAGGCCTCGGGACTCGACATCCAGCCCGAGGACGTGCCCGTCTCGGACGGCCTCGAGCCTGAGCGGCCGGGGAACGTCGTCCCGCTGCGCTAGGTGTCCGGGGCGTCGAGCTCGGAGCGCGCCACCACGCCCATCAGGACGCCCTCCGGCGTGGTGACGATGGCGTAGCGGAAGCCCTTGTTGTCCAGCCGCTCGCGCAGCTGCTCGGGCGACAGGTCGGCCCTCACCGTCGACGGGCCGGGCTCCATCACCTGCTCGGCGGTCAATGTGGGGTCGCAGTCGAGCGACGACTTCCGCATCCGCCCGAGCACGCAGCCTGACTCGTCCACCACGAAGCCGAAGCCGTACGGCGAGGCCAGGATGCGCTCCCGCACTTCCCCCACGCGCTCGCCGAGCGAGCAGGTCACCACGTCATCGCGCGCCAGCCTCCAGGCGCGCGGCGCGTCAGCCAGCGCCCCCTCCGTGGTGAAGCCGCGCGCGAGCCAGTCCTCCTTGCCGGGCACGTAGTCGTAGACCTGGGCGAAGTCCAGCTGCTCGAGCCGGCACGCGGCCCGTGGGCTCAGGTCTCATATGTAGTCCCAGCAGTAGACGATCACGGGCCGGAGGCGGTTGAGCCCCTGCACGCTGTCCGCGTCGAGCGTCTTCAGCGGGATGTTGATCGCCCCGGGGAGGTGCTCCTTCTCGTAGCTCTCGGCCGGGAGCACCTCCACGAGCTGCACGTCGCCTTCGTCGAGCAGCGAGCGGAGCTGCGCGTGGTCGATGGGCGTGGGCATCGGCGCTCGAAGGTATCAACGGTCGACGGCCGCCGTCAGCGGCTCGCCGAACCAGACCTCGAGCTGTGCGCCACCGCCCTCCGCGTTGCGCGCGTGCACCCAGCCGCCGTGGGCCTCGGCGGTCTGGCGGACGATCGCCAGGCCCAGGCCGGAGCCGGGCAGCCGGCGCGCCTCGTCGGCGCGGTAGAAGCGATCGAAGACGTGGGGGAGGTCCTGCTCGTCGAAGCCGGGCCCGTGGTCGCGCACGCTGAGCACGCCGTCTCGCAGCGAGACCTCCACGACCCCCTCCTGTCCGCTCCACTTGGCGGCGTTGTCGAGCAGGTTGGCCACCGCCCGGGCGATCCGCTCCGGGGTCCCGCGCACGAGCGTGTGCTCGAGCTGCGCCTCGAAGCGCAGCCCGGGCGCGCGGCGCCGCGCGACCTCCAGCGCCTGTTGGGCGATCCGGTCGAGCGCCACGTCGTCCGCCGCCTCGCGCGGCTCGCTGCCGCGCGCGAGGTCGACGACGTCGGCCACCAGGGCGGTGAGCGCGTCGAGCTCCTCGATGATGTCGGCGCGCAGGCTGTCGCGCTCCTCTTTGGGCAGCCGCTCGGCGTCGCTCAGCATCTGGATGTTCGCCCGCAGGCTGGCGATCGGCGTACGCAGCTCGTGCGACGCGTCAGCCACCAGGTGGCGCTGGGACTCGACGGAGCTCTCCAGGGCGTCCAGCGTGGCGTTGAAGCTCCGCGCGAGGCGTGCCAGCTCGTCGTCGCCCTTGACGTCGAGCCGCGCCGACAGGTCCGGGTCGGCCGTGAGCGCCTCGGTGCGGCGCGTGAAGCGGGACACCGGCGCGAGCGCGGCGCGCGCCACGAGTTGGCCGATCAACGCCGCCGCTCCGATGCCGGCGAGGCCCACCAAGAGCAGCACGATGCGCAGGCGCCGCAACACGCGGTCGACCTCCGTCAGCGGCCGCGCTACCTGCACCGCGCCGCCGTCAGCGTCGCTCGCCGTGAGCACGCGCAGGTGCACGCCGTCCACTGTCGCGTCCGCGAAGAAGGCCTTGCCGGCTCCGCGCGCAACCACCAGCGTGCGCGAGTCCACCGGCAGCGGGCTGCTCTCAGTCTCGGGGCGCGCGAGCGTCCCGTCGGGAAACACGATCTGCAGATAGCCCGAGGCGCCGCCGAACTGCCCCTGAGGCTGGTGGTAGGGGCCGTGGTCGTAGGGGTCCTGCCCGCCGCCTCCGGGACCCGGGTGCTGCTCGCTGACGTACGGCGAGGCCACCTCGCGCAGGGCGCTGTCCACCTGTCCGCGGAGCTCGGAGCGGTCGGCGAAGTAGACCACGAGCGCGATCGCCACCACGACCCCGGCCACGGCGAGCGCGGCGGCCGCGCCCATGCGAGCGCGCAGGCTCACGGCCGCAACGTGTAGCCCACGCCGCGCACCGTGTGGATCACGTCCGGGGCGCCGATGTCCGCCAGCTTGCGGCGCAGGTAGCCGATGTACACGCGCAGGGCGTTCGAGGAGGGCCCGAAGTCGTAGCCCCAGACGCGCTCGTAGATGAGGCTGTGGGGGAGGACCCGGCGCGGATTGAGCATGAGCAGCTCCAGGAGCTGGTACTCGGTGCGCGTCAGCTCCACGGACTCGCCGCCGTGGCGAGCCGCGTGCCGCTCGGAGTCGAGCTCGAGCTCTCCGAAGCGCAGCCCCTCGCCGGTCAGCTCGGGACTGCCGCGGCGGATCAGCGCCCGCACGCGGGCTTTCAGCTCCTCGATGTCGAAGGGCTTGACGAGGTAGTCGTCCGCGCCGGCGTCGAGCCCGGCGATGCGGTCGTCCACGGCGTCGCGCGCGGTGAGCATCAGGATCGGCGTGCGGTCGCCGTCGGCGCGCAGCCGATGGGAGACCTCGAGCCCGTCGACATCGGGCATCAGGACGTCGAGCACCACCACGTCGGGCCGCGTGGTCCGCACCCGCTCGAGCCCCTCGCGGCCGCTCTCAGCCACCACCACCTCGTAGCCACCGAGCGTCAGCGCCCTGCGCAGCGCGTCCCGCAGCGCCCGGTCGTCGTCAACAACGAGGACGCGCATGAGACCAGTTTCCGGCCGACCCGTAAGGAAAAGGTAGGAGCACTCCCAGGCGATTCTTACGTTTTGTTGCGACGGCTCTAACAGGCTCCTTAACGGGCGATGGTGCCATCAGCCCTCACCGGCTAAGGAGGACGTCGTGGATCGGAAGGCTAAGCGCAGGTTGGCGGTAGGCGGGGCTGTGCTCGCCACATTCGGCGCGGCGGGCGGCGCGTACGCCATCGCCAGCAACTCGGACAACCCGCGCGATGCGTACTTGAACGACGTCGCCGGCCGGCTGCACGTCAGTCGCGACCAGCTCAACTCGGCGCTCAAGGGGGCCTTCGAGGACCGCCTCACGGCCGCCGTGAAGGCCGGCAAGCTCACCCAGCAGCAGGCCGACGCCATCAAGCAGAAGGTCGAGCAGGGCGGCGGCCCCGGGATGGCCGGGCCCGGCCCCGGTCCGGGCCTCGGCCTCGGCGGCAAGGCGTTCCGCGGCCCAGGCGGCCCGTTCGGGCACGGTGGCCCGTCCTTCGGCGCGCGGCCCGTGG
This sequence comes from uncultured Thermoleophilaceae bacterium, assembly GCA_963848495.1. GTDB lineage: Bacteria > Actinomycetota > Thermoleophilia > Solirubrobacterales > Thermoleophilaceae > JAICJR01. The sequence goes on along the minus strand of CAWKDV010000004.1, from coordinate 555,036 downwards.
TGGCCGGCTTCCAGGCCGCCGCGAAGTACCTCGGGCTGACGGGCGCCCAGCTCAAGCAGCAGCTCGCCTCCGGCAAGTCGCTGGCGCAGATCGCCGGCAATCAGAAGAAGTCGGTGGACGGGTTGAAGGCTGCGATCAGGGATTCGGTGAAGACGAAGCTCGACGGTCTGGTGAACTCGAAGGACCTGACGCAGAAGCAGGAGGACCAGATCCTCCAGAAGTTCGACGCGAACATCGACAACCTCATCAACAACACGCCGCCGAAGCTGAAGGGCGCCCTGAAGAAGCACGGCTTCATCAAGCGCCCGGGCGGCCCGCCGGTGCCGGCCGGCGGACCCGGCGGCTTCTTCTTCTAGAGCTCGCTCGCACGAGGCGCACCGGGGCCCGACTGGGACGGGTCCCGGTCGCGTGCGCTGTCGGCGCCGTTCAGCGCGGCGGCCGGCTCCTCGGTGATCTCCGGGGCGGCGTGCAGGATCAGCACGGGCAGCGGGCAGTGGTGAAGCACGTGCTGGCTGACGCTGCCCAGCAGCGTGCCCTTCACCGTCCCGAAGCCGCGCGAGCCCATCACCACGAGATCGTGCTTGCCCTCCCTGATCTGCTTGTCGAGCGCCTTCACGATGGGCTCGTGGGTGAGGATCGTCGTGACCGGCAGGTCCTGCGGCACCCGCTCGACCGCGTTGCGCTGCGTGGCGGCCGCCTCCTGCTCGAGCTCGAGCGTGAGTGACGCCACTGCCGCGACCGATGGGCCGGAGTAGCTCCAGGCCGCGGCCTTCGTCACGGCGGTGAGGATCGTGAGCCGCGCGTGGGCGAGCTGGGCCAGGTCGATTGCCTCCTCGAGCGCGCGCTCGGCCGAGGGGGAGCCGTCGTAGCTCAGCAGGATGTCTCGGAACATGTCAGCGGTCGCCTCCTCGCTGAATGGTCTGGGCGAGCACCCCGAGGGCGTCGACGGCCGCGATCAGCGACTCGACGTCCTCGTCCTCCAGCGAGGCAATGTGCTCGCGCATCATCTCGCGCGACTCGCGCCGCAGGCCCTCGAGGGCCTCCCTGCCGGCGCCCGTGGCGGTGACCAGCACGGCTCGGCCGTCATCCGGATCGCGCCGGCGCGACACCCAGCCGCGCTCCTCGAGACGCCCCACCAGCAGCGTGACCGTGGGCTGGGCGAGACCCTCCAGCTCGGCCAGCTCGGTGACCCGCCGCGGGCCGTCCGAAACCGAGTTCAGCAGGCCGGCCTCCGTGCGGGTGATGTCGCGCTGGCCGCGGCGCCAGAAGAGCCTGCTGAGGAGCCAGATTCGCTCGGGCAGGGCGTGGGCCACCTCGTCGATGACCTCGGGCGACGCGGTGCGGGCGTTCATATTTGAGAATTATATTTCTTGCTGATCTAAAGTCAACTCACTCAGACCACGCCGGCGATGGCCGGACGGAACTCCGGCGGCGCCCGGAAGCCGCCGAGCACCTCGGCGAGGCGGCGAGCGATGTCGATTGCGGTCCGGTCCTCGAGATAGGGCCCGATGACCTGGAGGCCGACCGGCAGCCCGGCCTCGGTGAGCCCCACCGGCGCCGACACCGCTGGGAGGTAGGCAGCGCTCGCGTAGCTGATCCACGACACCTGGTCCCAGAACGGCCGCTCCTCGCCGTTGACCGTGATCGTGCGCGCGTTGAGGTCTGGGGTGTGGTCGTGCGTGAGGGCGGTGGTCGGTGCCACGGGACAGAGGAAGGCGTCGAAGTCGAGGAACAGCTGGGCCCAGAGCTCGCACATCCGCCGGCGCTGCTCGTGCGCCTTGTTCCAGTCGCGCTTGGTCTGCGTGAGCAGGCGGGCGCGCTGCAGGGACTCGCCCTCGTCCTCGCTCGGCGGCATGCCGGCGGCGAGCACCTTCAATGCGGCGAAGGCGCCGTCGGCGATGCCGGAGGAGAGCTCGGCCATCAGCAGCGCGCGGTGGGACTCCACGGCGTCGGCCAGCGGCACCGCGCCGGGGCGCTCCACAACGTCGACGCCGGCGTCGCTCAGCGCGTCCACCGCCGCCCGCAGCACCGCGAGGGCGGACGAGTCCAGCGGGCAGAACGGGTCGTCGAGCCAGACGGCCACGCGGTAGTCGCCGAGCCAGGCCGCGCGCGGCGGCGGCAGCTCGAGCTGCCAGGCGATCGCGTGCGCCTCGTCGGGACCGGCCAGCACCTCGAGCGCCAGCTCGAGATCGTCGACGCCTCGTGCCATCGGGCCGATGCAGTTCATGTCGGCCGTGGCGGGCAGGTGGCCGCGCTGCGGCACCAGGCCGTACGAGGGCTTCAGGCCGAAGACGCCGTTGAAGTGGGCCGGGCGGCGGATCGAGCCGTCGAGGTCGCTGCCCAGCTCGAGGGCGGTGAGGCCGGCCGCAAGCGCTCCCGCCGAGCCGCCGGAGGAGCCGCTCGTGCTGCGCGTCAGATCCCACGGGTTGTTGCTCGCGCCGAAGGTGGGGTTGAAGTACTGGCCGTCGGAGGCCAGCGCGGGCAGGTTCGTCTTGCCGAAGATCACGGCGCCCGCGGAGCGCAGGCGCTCGACCGCCACGGCGTCGCGCTCGGGCATGTGGTCGAGCAGCTCATCCGAGCCGGCCGCCGTCCGCACGCCCTCGGTCTCGAAGGCGTCCTTCACGGTCATCGGCAGCCCGTGCAGGGGGCCGAGGTCCTCGCCACGGGCGCGCGCGTAGTCGGCCGCGGCGGCGGCGTCGACGGCTCGCTCATCGAGGGTGAGCACGGCGTTCAGGCGGCGGTTGTGGAGCTCGATTCGCTCGAGATAGTGGTCGAGCAGCTCGCGGCTCGAGATCCTTCTCTCGCGCAACGCAGCCAGCAGCTCAGTGGCCGGCAGACATGCCGGATCGTTCATCGAACCCCCAAGTGGTGTGACCCTTGCAGGCAGCCCGCCTGCAAATGCGACCTTAACCGCCGTGTGCACGACTCGTAAAGGCCGGGCGGCGCCAACTAGGATTTCGGAGTGGCGGTTGTGCGGCGCGCCGGTGAGCCGGTCCGGCTCGAGAACGAGACGCTCTACGCGCTCATCGAGGCGATGGCGTCGCCCACGCTCGAGCGCGTGCTCGGCGGAGTGGTCCGGCTGCTCACGCAGACGACCGACTGCCACGCCTGCTTCATCTACCTCAGGGCGGGCGAGCTGCTGCGGCTGCGGGCCGCGTCGCCGGTGTACACGCACCTCGTCGGCCAGCTCGAGATCCCGGTCGACGAGGGGGTGACGGGCTGGGTCGCGCGCAATGCGCGCTCGACCTTCATCCGCGAGAACGCGCTCACCGATCCGCGCATGAAGTACTTCCCAGAGCTGGAGGAGGAGCGCTTCCAGTCCATGTGCGCGGTGCCTGTGCCCGCCACCTCCGGCGAGGTGATCGGGGTGATCGTGCTCCACACCGCGGCGCCGCGCGAGTTCAGCGAGGACGTGATGACGCTGCTCGAGCACACGGCGTCGCTGCTCGCCGGCCCGCTCGACAACGCTCGCCTCTACGAGCAGACGCGCAAGCGCGTGGCGCGCCTCGAGGCGCTGTCGCGCCTGGGCGAGCAGCTCGCGGAGGCGAGCGGGCGCGAGCAGCTCGCCGACACGGTGACGCGCGGGATGCGGCGGCTGCTCGGCGCCTCGAGCTGCCAGCTCTACCTCCAGCAGCCGGGAGGGCGGCTCGAGCTCACCGCCGCGGATCCCCACGACGGCGACGTCGAGCTCACCGACGAGGAGGTTGGCGCGCTGCTCGCGGGAGGCGATCTGGCTGCGCCGCTGATGAGCGGGGGCGAGCGTTTGGGCGTGCTCGTGGTGCACGGCGCGCCGGACGGACGCGAGGAGCACGAGCTGCTGCGCACGGTGGCCCACCAGCTCGCGCTCGCGCTCGAGAAGGCGGCGCTGATCGAGCAGCTCACGGCCGAGAACGTGGTGCGCGACCTGTTCGAGGCGCTCGAGGCGGGCAAGGAGGACCTGGTCGAGACGCGCGCCCGCGCCGCGGCGTGGCGGCCCGTGCGTGAGGCGGCGATCCTCAACGCCCAGCAGCTTCCGTCAGCCGGCGGGGCGGGGGCCTGGCCTGACCGCGCTGCGCGCTTCGACGCCGCCCTGCGGCGGCTGGCGCCGGGCAGTCTGGTGGAGGTGGGCGATCGACTGCTGCGCGCACTCGTGCCGCTCCCGTACGGCTCGGACGGCCAGGGCTGGACGCCGCTCCAGGAGTCGCTCGACGGCCTCGGGCGCGAGGAGGAGCTGGCGATCGGCCTGAGCGATCCGCGTGCCGGCCTCCAGGGCGGGCGCACGGGGCTGCGGGAGGCGGCCGATGCTGCCCGCATCGCCAGTGCGCTGCGCCCGCAGGGCGGCGCGCTCGCCTACTCGGACCTTGGCGCCTACAAGTACCTGGTGCGCGTGCCGGTCGGCGAGGCGCCGCGCGACCGCCACTTCCAGGCGGTGCAGCGGCTCGTCGAATACGACCGCAGGCGGCGTTCCAGCCTGGTGGACACGCTGGCCGAGTACCTGCGCAACCGCTGCTCGGTGAGCACCAGCGCCCGCGCGCTCTACATCCACCCGAACACGCTGCGTCAGCGGCTCGGGCGGATCGAGAAGGTGTCGGAGCTCGAGCTCGGGTCGGAGGACCTGCTGTCGCTCGAGCTGGCGATCAACCTTGCGCGGCTGGAGCCGCCGGCCTGAGCCGGGCGAAGTAGCCGAAGCGCGGGCCCACCTGGCGCTCGAGGCGAAGGCCGGCGTTCTGCGCGCGCTGCTCCAGCGCCTGCAGGCCGACCATGTGCGGATCGCCGAACAGCTCGCCCACCACCAGGCGGCCGCCGGGCTTCAGCACCCGGCGCAGCTCGGCCAGCGCCCGGTCCTGGTCGGGGATCTCGCCGAGCACGGTGATGAGGTAGGCGCCGTCGAACATCGCGTCCGCGTATGGCAGAGCGCGGGCGTCCCCCTGGCGCGGCTCGATGTTGTGGACGCCGCGCTCGCGCGCACGGGAGTGGGTGTGGTCGAGCATCTCCTGCTGGATGTCGAACACGTGGAGCTTGCCCGGTGCGATCCAGCCGGCCACGTCGAGCGAGTAGTAGCCGGTGCCGGGGCCGATCTCGAGCAGCGCCTCCCCGGCCTGCGGCTCGAGCGCCTCGCGGAGCCGCTCGCGGGTGATGAACGGGTGCGGCGCCTGGACCCAGAAGCGCTGGTTGTAGGGGCAGGCCGAGGGGTTCTTGCGCCACCAGAGCGCCGCGCCGGCCGTGGCCGCCGCGGCGCCGAGGCCGAGCTTCGCCGCCGCGTTCATCCGCGCCGCATCAGCCTGGCCACGGCCGCCATCAGCTCCTCGGTGCGCGCCTCCTGGAGCTCGGGCTCGCCGCCTATGACGCAGTGCTGGGCGTGCGCGTCGAGCAGGCCGAGCGCGACCTTGTCGAGGGCCGCCTGCGCGGCGGAGATCTGCGTGAGCACGTCGATGCAGTAGCGGTCCTCCTCGACCATGCGCTCGATTCCGCCGACCTGGCCCTTGATGCGGGCCAGCCGCCGCAGGAGCTGATCCTTGTCGGCCGTGTAGCCGCGTGTGGGGGTGCCTGTGTCCGTTGCCATGCCGGGCATTATGACATACCCATGGGGGGTATCGGTATAGTTCCTGCCGTGGGAGATGTGATCTCGAAGATCGGCGACGGCCTGTCGAATGCGTTCCTGATGGCGTGGGAGGTCTGGTGGGCGCTGGTCCTGGGCTTCCTGATCTCGGCGATCGTGCAGGCCTGGGTGCCGCGGCGGCGGATCGAGTCGGCGCTCTCGGGCGAGGGAGCGAAGCCGGTCGGGTTGGCCACCGCGCTGGGCGCGGCCTCGTCGTCGTGCTCGTACGCGGCGATCGCGATCGCCAAGTCGCTGTTCCAGAAGGGCGCCTCGCTGGCGTCGGCGCTCGCCTTCCAGTTCGCCTCGACCAACCTGGTCTGGGAGCTCGGGCTCGTGCTGTGGGTCCTGATCGGCTGGCAGTTCACGGTCGGCGAGTACGTCGGCGGCATCGTGATGATCGCCCTGATGTGGGGCATGCTGCGGCTGTTCGTCTCGCGCCAGGCCGAGGCGCGCGCCCGCGAGCACGCGCTGCACGCAGACGCGGGGCATCAACACACGGGCTCCGGCGCCGAGGGGCTGAGCCTGCGCGCGCGGCTGACGTCGGCGGACGCCTGGTCCGACGTCGCGCACAACTTCCGCGGCGACTGGCAGATGCTGTGGAAGGAGATCACGCTCGGCTTCCTGCTGGCCGGCTTCATCGGCCTGCTCGGCAACGACTTCTTCAACGGCCTGTTCATCGAGAACGCGCCCGCCGTGCCCAAGGCGATCGAGAACGCGATCGTCGGCCCCGTGATCGCCGTGCTGAGCTTCGTCTGCTCGGTGGGCAACGTGCCGCTGGCCGCCGTGCTCTGGTCCGGCGGGATCAGCTTCGCCGGCGTGATGGGCTTCATCTTCGCCGACCTGATCGTGCTCCCGATCGTGCTCGCCTACCGCAAGTACTACGGCGGTGGGTTCGCGCTGCGGATCACCGCGCTGATGTTCCTGACCATGGTGCTGGCGGCCCTGCTCGTGGACGTCGTGTTCGGCGCGCTCGGCCTGATCCCCACCGGACCGCGGCCAACGCGGGACGACGTCTTCGGCTCCGTGCAGGTCGACTACAAGCTGTTCCTGAACGTGCTGGGGCTGGCGATCTTCGCGGCACTGTTCGGCCTGACGATGCGCCGCGGCGCCACCGACCCGGTGTGCGGCATGAAGGTGGACCGCTCGAAGGCGATCACGGCGACTCACGACGGCCACACCTACTTCTTCTGCTCGGAGCACTGCCGGGACTCGTTCGAGTAGGCGAGCCGCCACTATCGTCCGCAGCACCATGGCCGAGCCGCTCAGCCCCGCCCTGCGCGCCGTCAGCGACGCGGTGCTCGCGGTGGCCGCCGAGCGCTCGGTGGAGGAGGTGCTTCAGCGGCTGGTCGAGAGCGCGCGCGAGCTGGCGGACGCTCGCTACGCGGCGCTCGGGCTGCCCGATGGCGAGGGCGGCTTCGCGCAGTTCCTCACGGCGGGGATGAGCGACAAGCTGATCGAGTCGCTCGGGCCGCTGCCGCGGCAGCACGGGATGCTCGGCGCGATCTTCGACTCGCCGGAGCCGTACCGCACGCGCGACATGCACGAGCACCCGCGCTTTCGCGGCTGGTGGCCGCGCGGCCACCCGGACATGCGCTCGTTCCTCGGCGTGCCGATCGTGGCGCGCGAGGAGGTGATCGGCGCCTTCTACCTCACGCAGAAGATCGACGCGTCCGACTTCACCGACGAGGACCAGGAGCTGATCGAGCTGCTGGCGGCGCACGCGGCGATCGCGATCACGAACGCGCGCCTGTACGAGCAGAGCCGTGAGCTGTCCACGCTGTCGGAGCGCAACCGGCTGGCGCTCGAGCTGCACGACGCGGTGAGCCAGCGGCTGTTCAGCCTGGTGCTCACCGCCGAGGCGGCCGGCGAGCTGCTCGACCGCGACGCCGCCGCTGCCCGCGACCAGGTGGCACGGCTCGGCCAGATCGCCAAGGAGGCGCTCGACGAGCTGCGCTCGCTGATCTTCGAGCTGCGCCCGCCGGACCTCGAGCGCGACGGGCTGTGCGGCGCCCTGCGCAAGCACGTGGAGGTGCTCCGCCGGCTGCAGCCGGGCGCGATCGACCTCGACATCGAGGCCGACCTGGGCGGCGACCCGGCGCGCGACCGCGAGCTGCTGCGCATCGCCCAGGAGGCGCTCCAGAACGCGGTGCAACACGCCCACGCCGGACGCGTGGACGTGCGCCTCAGGCGGGACGACGGCAGGCTCCTGCTCGAGGTGGAGGACGACGGCGTGGGCTTCGATCCCGACGCCGCCGAGCTGCGCTCGCGGCGGCTCGGCCTGACCTCGATGGAGGAGCGCGCTCAGCGGCTCGGCGGCACGCTCGAGATCCGCTCGGCGCGCGGCGCCGGCACGACGGTGCGGCTGGAGACGCCGCTTGCCTGACTCGATCCGCGTCCTGATCGTGGACGACCACGCGGTTGTGCGCGAGGGGCTGCGCACGTTCCTGGAGCTGCAGGACGGGCTCGAGGTGGTGGGGGAGGCGGGCGACGGCGAGGAGGCGCTGCCGCTTGCGGAGCAGCTCAAGCCGGACGTCGTCCTGATGGACCTCGTGATGCCGAAGCTCGACGGCGTGGGGGCGATGCAGGAGCTGCGCGGCCGGGTGCCGGGCGCGCGAGTGATTGTGCTGACGAGCTTCCTCGAGGACGATCGCCTGCTGCCCGCGATCCGCGCGGGCGCCGCCGGCTACCTGCTGAAGAACGTGCAGCCGCAGGAGCTCGCGCGAGCGGTGAGGCTGGCCGACGAGGGGGAGACGCTGATCGACCCCGCGGTGGCCGCGCGGCTCGTGAGCGCGGTGGCCGACGGGCAGGCCGACGAGCCCGAGCCGCTGACGCCGCGCGAGCAGGAGGTGCTCGAGCTGATCGGGCGCGGCTATTCGAACAAGCGGATCGCGCTCGAGCTCGGCGTGGCCGAGAAGACCGTGAAGACGCACGTGAGCCACGTTCTGGCCAAGCTCGGCGTCTCCGACCGGACGCAGGCTGCTCTCTATGCGGCTCGTCTAGGCCCCAGGTCCTAGGACCAATTTCCCCTGGTAACTCGGACCGCCGCGCACCTAGCGTGGCGGGCATGAGAACAGCAATCGTGACGGGAGCCTCGCGCGGCCTCGGGCTCGTCCTCGGGCGGGAGCTGGTCGAGCGCCGCTGGAAGATCGTCGTGGACGCTCGCGGGCGAGAGGACCTGCTCGCCACCTGGCGCGACGTGCCGAACGCCGTCGCCGTGCCAGGCGACCTGCGCGACCCGGAGCACCGGCGCGCGCTCGTGCATGCGGCCGGCGACGAGATCCACGCCCTCGTGAACAACGCCAGCGTGCTCGGACCGAGCCCGCAGCCGGCGCTCGCGCACTACCCGCTCAGCGAGCTGCGCCGCGTGTACGAGGTGAACGTGATCGCGCCGCTCGCCCTGGTGCAGCTCGCGCTGCCCAAGCTGGCGGCCGGCGCCAGCGTCCTCAACGTGACTTCCGACGCCGGCGTCGAGCCCTACGAGGGCTGGGGCGGCTACGGCTCCTCCAAGGCGGCGCTCGACCAGGTCAGCGCGATCCTCGGCGCCGAGCACCCCGAGCTGCGCGTCTACGCAGTCGACCCCGGCGACATGCGCACCCAGATGCACCAGGAGGCGTTCCCCGGCGAGGACATCTCCGACCGGCCGCTCCCCGAAGAGAGCGTCCCCGGCCTGATCGGGCTGATCGAGGGCGATCTGCCGAGCGGCCGCTACCGGGCGCGCTGGCTGGCCGAGGATGTGCGAAGCACATCCGGTTACGCGAGACGTGATGTCGAGCTGGGCGATCAGTACGCGGGGCTGGAAGCCCCGCGGAGGTAATCCGCGTGACCATGCTTCCGGCAGAGCTGCCCCAGCGCCTCGAGGCCCACGAGCCGCCCGAGGCGCGCGGCCTGCGCCGCGACGAGGTGCGCCTGATGGTGGCCGACGGCCGCGACGGCAGCATCGTCGACAGCCACTTCCGCGAGTTGCCGCGCTTCCTGTCCCCGGGCGACCTGCTCGTGGTGAACACCTCGGCCACCATGCCGGCTGCGCTGCCGGCGGTGCGCGAGGACGGCAGCGAGCTCGAGCTGCGCCTGTCCACGCCGGCGCCGCACGCCGAGGAGATGAGCTGGTGGCGGGTCGAGCTGCGCCGCGGCGAGTCCCCCTTCCGGGACGTCGTCGACGGCGAGCGGCTGAGCCTCCCGGACGGCGGCGGCGCGCGCATCCTCGCGCCTTACGCGGGCGGCGCGCGCCTCTGGCTTGCGGAGCTCGAGCTGCCCGAGCCGCTCGACTCCTACCTGCGCCGCCATGGCCGGCCGATCCGCTACCGCTACGTGCCGCGCGAGTGGCCGCTCGAGAGCTACCAGAACGCCTACGCGCTCGAGCCCGGCAGCGCCGAGATGGCGAGCGCCGGGCGGCCGTTCACGCCGGAGCTGATCACCGCGCTGGCCGCGCGCGGCGTCCTGATCGCGCCGCTCGTCCTGCACACCGGCGTCTCGTCGCCGGAGCGCGGCGAGGCTCCGTACGCGGAGCCCTACCGCGTGCCCGCCCACACCGCGCAGCTCGCCAACGCCGTGCATGGCTGGGGCGGGAGCGTGATCGCGGTGGGCACCACGGTGGTGCGCGCTCTGGAGACCGTGGCGAAGCCCGGCGGCAGGATCGAGCCGGGCGAGGGCTGGACCAACCTCGTGATCGGGCCCGACCACGGCGTCCGCGCAGTCGACGGCCTGATCACCGGCTGGCACGAGCCCGAGGCCTCGCACCTCGACATGCTGCGGGCGATCGCGGGGGAGGAGCTGATCGAGCTCTCCTACGCGACCGCCCGCGAGCTGGGCTACCTATGGCACGAGTTCGGCGACTCTCACCTCATCCTGCCGTAGCAAGCAGCGCCGCCGCCTTGCCCTGACAGTCGTAGAGGGTGCCTGACGAGCTGCTCCCGTAGCTCACCTTCGTGCAGGTCTTGGCCACCGCGGCCATCACCTGGCTCGAGCCCACGCGGCCGTCCTGGCCGAAGCCGGTGCCCGTGCCGTCGCTCAGGATCCAGCGGATCCTGCCCGCCTGGATCTGCTGGGCGAGCCACCTGACGCTGATCTCGCTCTCACGGCCGGAGAAGCCGCCGATGCCGGCGACCTTCGCGCCGCTCGTGATGATCTGCGTGGCCGCGCCGGACTGGCTCGACACGGCCACGGTGCCGCCGCCGTGCTGGTTCACGTAGGCCAGCGCCTGCGTCAGCTCGGTGGAGTTGCCGCCGAACATTCCGCCACCGCCACCGCCGCCGGGGCCCCCCGCGGCGAAGCCGCCACCGCCGCCGCTGGGCGGGGCGAAGCCGGACGGAGCGCCCGTCGAGCCGCTCTGGGAGCCGGGGGCCCCGGGCGGCGGCCCGCCCGCGAAGCCGCCGGCCTGGGCGGAGCCGCCTGCCCGCGCGGAGCCGCCCGCCAGCGCGCCCGGGAACCCGCCACGAGGTCCGCCGCGTCCGCCGAAGCCGCCTGGCCCGCCCATCGAGGAGGCCGACGTCGGCCCGCCCGCGGGGAAGGTGCCGCTGGTGGCATGGCCGAGCGTCTGGAAGGCCCAGGTGGCCGGGGCGAAGATCAGCAGCGCCAGCACCGCGGCCAGCACGGCCAGCCGCGCGCGCGTGGAAGCCGCGGCGCTCAGCGCCACCGCGGCCGCCAGACCGCCGCCGATCAGCAGCGGCGGCAGCCAGCCGAACTGGCCGCTGATGTTGTGGAGCACCATCAGCTCGGTGACCACGCCGCCGGCGATGGCGAGCGCGCCGACGATCCTGCCCAGGTGGTCGCCCTTGAGCGCCAGCGCTGCCGTCGCTCCCACCAGCGCCGCGGTGAACGGCGCGAGCAGCGACACGTAGTAGGGGTGGAAGATGCCCTTGGCGAAGCTGAACGCCACCGCGCAGGTGAGGAAGGCGCCGCCCGTGGCGATCAGCCAGCCCGTGCGGGCGTCGCCGCGGCGCAGCCGCGTGGCCACGATCAGACCGATCGCGCCGATGACCGCGACGCCAAGCAGCCAGCCGGCCTGCCCGCCGAGGGCGCCGTTGAAGCAGCCGCAGCGGACCGGCCGAGCCGCCGAAGGGCCCGCCGTTGCCGAGGCCCGCGGGACCGCCGGCCTGCCCGTCGAGCCGGCCGAGGCCGTTGTAGCCGAAGATCAGCGACCAGACGCTGTTGTCGCTCGTGCCCGAGATCCAGGGACGGTCCGCGGCGGGCGTGAGCGTGACGAGCAGCGGCCAGGCGCAGGCCACGGCCGCCATGGCGCCTCCGCCCGCGAGCAGCTGCCTGGCCGCCGCGAGGCGGCCGCGCGGCGCGACCCACAGCCAGGCGGCCGCGATGCCCGGCAGCACCATCAGCGCCACGGCCATCTTCGTCTCGAAGCCCAGCCCGATCGACACGCCCGAGAGCACCAGCCAGCGTGTGCGCCCGTCCTCGAGCCCGCGCACCAGGAACCAGAGCGCGGCCACCGAGCAGAGCACGAGCAGGGCGTCCGGGTTGTTGTGGCGAGAGATCGCCACGGCCATGGGCGTGGTGGCGAGCACGAGGCCGGCCACGAAGCCCGCGACCCGGCCGAAGCGGCGCCGGGTGAGGTCGTAGACGAGCGCCACGCTCGCCACGCCCATCAGCGCCTGCGGCACGAGGACGCTGAGCGGGTGGAAGCCGAACAGCCGCACCGAGAGCGCCTGAACCCAGAGCGCGAGCGGCGGCTTGTCGACGGTCATGAGCGCCGCTCGGGTCGAACGAGCCGTAGAGGAAGTTGTGCCAGCTCGAGCTCATCGAGCGCACGGCGGCGCTGTAGTAGTCGTTCGCCCAGCCGTTCTGGCCGAGCGCCCAGAGGTCGAGCACCGCGGCGAGCACGAGCAGCGCGATCAGCTCGGGCCGAGGCATCCGCAGGGAGCGCACCGCGGAGCCGGCGCGCCCGAGCGGATCCACGCGCGCGGGCGCCGGCGCGGGCACCGCTCCCTCGAGCGCGCTGACCCGGCGGAAGACCCAGTTGCGCATCAGCACATAGCGCACGGCCGTGGCCACGAGCCCGGCGGCGAGCGCAGCGGCGGTGTCCGCCGCGCCCGCCGGGTGACCCAGGGCCGAGAGCAGGCCTGAGAGCACGACGCTCGACGCGCCCAGGCCGATCAGGTATGCGACCACATAGGAGGCGAACTGGCCGGCCAGCGGCCCATCGCTCGCCTTGAAGCTGAAGCGGCGGTTGGCCGCGAAGTTCGCGCCCATCGTGGTGGTCAGCGCCATTGCGTTGGCCGCCAGCGCGCCCACGCCGAGGTGGCGGAACGCCGTGTAGAGCAGCGCGTAGGCGGCCGTGCAGAGCAGGCCGATGACGACGAAGCTGCGCAGCTCCGCCGAGATGGTGACCCGGCGCCCAGCCGGCCGGACGGTTGCCGCGTTCACTGCCATGCGTGCTCTCCCTTCGGTAGCTCGACTGCATCGCCCGCCCTGCGGCGCTCGCTGCGCCGCAGGCGAGCGATGCCACGGAGGTCCTCGATCGCCGTGCTGATGAGGTGCACGCGCGAATCCGGGTCCTCCGTCCAGTCCACCGGCACCTCGTGGATGCGCAGGCCCGCGCGCTCGGCGTGGTGGATCAGCTCGGTGTCGAAGAACCAGTCCTGGTCCTCCACGAGCGGCAACAGCGCCTGCACCGCCTCGCGCCTGCCGGCCTTGAAGCCGCACTGCGCGTCGGAGATGCGCGAGCGCAGGCCCGCTCGGACGATCAGGTTGTAGGTGCGCGAGATGAGCTCGCGCAGGAGCGAGCGGCGCACGCGCGCTCCCCTGGCCAGGCGCGAGCCCACCGCGAGGTCGCTGCGCCCTTCGAGCAGCGGCTCGACCAGGGGCTGGAGCGCGCTCAGGTCGGTGGAGAGGTCGACGTCCATGTAGGCGACCACGCGCGCGTCGCTGCCCGTCCAGGCGGCGCGCAGCGCACGGCCGCGGCCCTTCGCGCGCAGGCGCATGACGTTCACGCCGTCGAGCTCGTAGGCGAGCCGGTGCGCGATCTCAAACGTCGCGTCGCTCGACGCGTTATCGATCACCGTCACGACGGCCGAGTAGGGGAAGGCGTTCGAGAGGTACGCGTGGAGGCGGCACACGTTGTCTGCCACGACGTGCTCCTCGTTGTAGACGGGCACGACCACCTCCACGTCCGGCGGCGCGCCCCTTGGGGGAAGGGTGTTCTCGTTCATGTGGACAGCCTCGGCCCGCGCCGTAAGCCCACGCTGGAGGGGGACTGGGAAATGCCTGAGAGCCCCGACTCAGGGAGCTCCCAGGCTTCCCTGACGGTCGCTTCAGGGCGGCGCCCGATGCTGCTGCCATGGACCGACTTGCACATACACGACGCCGGGTGAGGGCGATCCGCCGCACGGTGGCCACCCTCGCCGTAATCCTCTTCGTCGCCCTCTTCGCGGTGATCTACGTGCAGATGGGCAAGACGACAACCTCGGTGGCGGCCGCGCCGAAGGCGACGACGGTCACCCCCACCAGCAGCAGCAGTTCCACGACGACCACAAACAGCAGCAGCAGCTCGGACTCGTCCTCGAGCCCGTCCCCGGTGCAGTCGAGCCAGTCGTGAGCGCCGAGTCCACACTCCGCTTCGACTGCTTCGGCTCGCATTGTGGGGTGCTGGTGAGCCGCGGTGGCAGGCTCGGCAGCGCCGAGCTTGCCGCCCAGCTCGCACGCAGGCAGCTGCGCGAGTGGCACGGGCGCTTCTCGCGCTTCGAGCCGGCCAGCGAGCTCACGCTCCTGAACCAGGACCCGCGCCCGCGCGTGCCGGTCACGCGCACGATGGCGCGGCTGGCGCAGGCGGTGGTGGACTCCGCGAACTCCACCGGCGGCCTCGTGGACGCCACCCTCGTGTGGGAGATCGAGCTGGCCGGGTACGCCTCCGAGCTCGGGCCCCCGCTTGCGCTCGACGAGGCGCTGCGGCTCGCGCCTCCCCGCACTGCCGGCAGTCCGAGTCCATTCGAGCGCTGGCGCCAGATCGAGGTCGACCCCGCGGACTGCGCGGTGACGCGCACGCCCGGCGTGGGCATCGACAGCGGCGGGCTGGCCAAGGGGCTGTTCGCCGACCTGATCGGCGAGCGCCTGGAGAGCCACGCCGCCTACGCGATCGACTGCGGCGGCGACCTCCGCCTCGGCGGCGCCGACGGCGTGGTCAGGCCGGTGGAGGTCACGAGCCCGTTCGGCACCGACGTGCTCCACACGTTCGAGCTGAGCCAGGGCGGGGTGGCCACCAGCGGGATCGGCAGGCGGAGCTGGCTCGACGCCCACGGCGCGCCGGCGCACCACCTGCTCGACCCCGGCAGCGGCCGCCCGGCGTTCACCGGGATCGTCCAGGCCACGGCGCTGGCGCCGACCGCGCTGGAGGCCGAGACGCTCGCCAAGGCCGCGCTGCTCAGCGGGCCCGGCGATGCCGCGGGCTGGCTGCCGCACGGCGGCCTGCTCGTGTTCGAGGATGGCGCACACGAGCTGGTGGAGGATGGGCGAAGCCCATCCGGTTACGCGAGACGTGACGTCGAGCCAGAGGATCAGGACGCGGGGCTGGAAGCCCCGCGGAGGTAACCGTGACCGACCATTTCTTTTGGATCATCAGCCGCGCCGCGGGCTCGGGCGCGCTCGTGCTCTCGAGCCTGGCCGTGTGCCTCGGCCTGCTGATGGGCGGGCGCTTCGTGAAGCGCCGCGGGCTCGACCTGCGCGTGACCCACGAGGCGCTCTCACTGGCCACGCTCGCATCGATCGCCGTGCACGCGCTCGCGCTGCTCGGCGACAGCTACATGCGACCGACCATTTTCGACATCAGCGTGCCGTTCGTGAGCGGCTACATGACCCTCTTCACGTCGGTTGGCATCGTGGCCGGCTGGGCGCTGGTGGCGCTCGGGCTCTCCTATTACGTACGCGGTCGCATCGGGCCGAAGCGCTGGCGCAAGCTGCACCGCTTCACGGCGCTGGCGTGGCTGCTCGGCCTCGTGCACGCGCTCGGCGAGGGCAGCGACGCCGGCAAGGCGTGGTTCCTGGGTATGACCGCGATCGTGGTGGTGCCGGCGCTGGCGCTGCTGGTGGCGAGGATGAGCTCGCGGCCGGCGAAGCCGGCGCCCGCGCCGCCCCAGCGGCGCTCGAGCGACCGGCGGGCGCTCACGCGCGCCGCCTGACTGCGCAAGAAGTCCTAGTCAGGAGCTCGGAGCTTCGAGCGAGAGGCGGCCTGGGACTCCGTGCGCCCGCAGCCGCGAGCGGGTCGCGCGGGTGTCGTTCCTCAGCAGTTGATCGCGGCGGAGCTGCAGCAGCCCAACGATCCCGGCGGTCGGCCTGAACGGGTCGGCGGCCACCGTGCCGTCGCCAATCGAGACCGCGGCAACCGGCTGGTTCGCAAGCTCAGCAAGCAGCACGTCGTCGGTGAATGGCCGGCGGCCGTCAAGCGCGGCGAGCCGGCGGGCCCGGTAGTCCAGGCCGTCGACAACGCGGATCACGAGACCAGCGCGGTCGCGGGGGGCAGAGGGGTTGGGCATGCACGAAATGATGTGATGCAGCGGGTGGCCTCCCCACCGGGCTAGCAGGTGTCAGGCCGTGCGGACAGCACCCCGCACCACGAAAGACGCTCCGCCGCCCGCGGCAACGTCCGTGGTCGCCCCGGCCGGCCCTCGATCCTTGACCGCCCGGGCAAGCGCCGCTACGACGTCTGGGTCGAACTGCGTCCCGGCACAGCGACGCAGCTCGGCGAGCGCTGCCGCTTGCGAGAGCGTTCGTCCGTACGGGCGTTCCGAGGTCATGGCCTCGAAGGCGTCGGTCGCGCAGATGATGCGTGCGCCGAGCGGGATATCGCCGCCGGAGAGCCCATCCGGGTAGCCCTGGCCGTCGATCCGCTCGTGGCTCGAGCGAACCAGGCGCGCGCTGCGTTGCAGGGCAGGTGCCGTACCGATGATGCGCTCGCCGATGATCGGGTGCCGGCGGATCAGCTCCCACTCGTCCGGGGACAGAGCGCCCGGCTTCTGGAGGACTGAGCTGGGAATGGCCATTTTCCCGACGTCATGAAGGGCTGAAGCGTGGCGCAGCGCCTCGAGCTCGCCGGGGTCCAGATCGAGCTCGACGCCGGTCGCGCAGGCGAGCTCCGACACCGATCGAACGTGATCGGCGAGCTCCGGTGCCCGCTCCTCCACCACTGCCATCAGCACGTTCGCCGACTGGCTGGCGGCGGTGGGCCGTCCCGACCTCTTCTGCCGGTACATGCGGGTGTCCGCGAGCGTGAGCGCCGCTGACGCCTGCGAGCACTCATCGGGCACCAGGACAGCGCCGTATGCCGCCGTGATCGAGAATCCGCGCCCGCTGGTGGCCAGCGCGTCCGCGCAGCAACGGGCGAAGGCTTCGACCTCGCCGGCGGGGCACTCCCCGAGCACACAGAACTCGTCGCCGCCCATCCGGTAGGCGGTGCCGAGCGGCCCGACGCCCGCCGCAAGTGCAGCGCCCAGGCGCACCAGAAGGGCGTCTCCGGCGACGTGGCCGTAGCTGTCGTTGTAGCCCTTGAAGCCGTTCAGGTCGAGGAGCACAAGCGCGTGCGTCACAGCGGCGTCCTCGTGCTCGAGGCGATTCAGATCCGACGTCATGCTGCGGCGATTCGGCAGCCCGGTGAGCGGATCCGTGGCCGCTTCAACGCGGCTCTCGCGAAGGAGCCGTTCGTTCTCCGACAGCGCGAGGCCCATGCGCCCCAGCGCCAGCAGGAGCGCAGCCGCGGCGAGACCTCCGGCAGCCGGATTGACGTGAAGCGGGACGCCCACGGCGAGGACCCCGAGCGCCAGCACGCCGAAGGCGACCGGCAGAAGCAGGCCGCGACCGCGCCCGTCCCAGCGCTCCGCCCTGCCGCCATCGCAGTAGGCCGCGAACGCCACCACGAGCGTGCCGGAGCTCACGAGTGCATCGGCACTGCGCGCGAGGATGGCGGCGGAGGGATCGAAGAGATAGATCAGGTCGGCCGTCTCCCAAGCGACGATCGCGGCCGCGAGCATGAGCCATATGCGGTCGACACGCCAGCCGGCGAGCGCGATTGCGCTCACGATCAGGCCGAGCAGGATCAGGTCGCCGATCGTGTAGGAGAGGTTGGTGGCGGTCTCCCAGAAGGATGTGCCCGCGGTCGCATCGAGGGCAAGCGGCAGCGACACGCTGGCCAGGAGCGAGGCTGCCGCGAGACCGCTGACGACGCCGTCGAGACGAGTCGCCAGCAGCGTTCGGCCGACCCGCTGACGGATCAGGACGAGCAGGGCAACATAGGCGCAGGGAAAGATTGCAAGCCAGAGCGGATCCGACACCGACGGGACTGGAACGGCGCCGAGGTCCGGCGACGTCGAGTAGATGATGTCGCCGATGCCGTGCAGCAGCAGTCCCGCCGCGAGCACGCGCCAGGGGAGCGCCGCTCGCCCGCTCTGCCGCGGGGCCAGCACGAGCACGCCGATCGACAGGAAGACGAGCCCGTCGTAGATCCAGGAGGCAAAGAGGTCCTCGGCTGCCGCTCCGCCGAAACCGAGCAGAGCATGAGCCCACGTTGCGGCCAGCAGCGCCAGCCCGAGGCCGAGCATCAGCCGGCCGCGGTGTCGTAGAACAGCCCTCATCATCGACGTAATCGGTCTCGGCTGAGCGGACTTGATCAGCCGCGCCGGGGGCTCGACCTGCGGGTGACATGACGGGGGCGCGCCGATGAATCTTCGGCGCGCCGGCAGTCGTAAGTGGCATGAAAACGACCCACATCCTCGAGACCGGCGAGGCCGACATCGCCTACGACGTCCACGGCCCGCTGCCCACCGCTGACGGACGCCCGCCGCTGTTCATGATCGGGCAGCCGATGACCGCCACCGGCTTCGGCACCCTGGCGTCGCTCTTCCCCGACCGCACCGTGGTCACGTATGACCCGCGCGGCCTCGGCCGGAGCACCCGCAGGGACGGCCGGATCGACCACTCGCCCGAGCTCCAGGCGACCGACATTCACGCGGTCATCGAGGCGCTCGGAGCAGGCCCGGTCGAGATCTTCGCCAGCAGCGGCGGCGCGGTGACCGCGCTCGCGCTCGTGGCGGCCCATCCCGGCGACGTGATCACCCTGGTGGCCCACGAGCCGCCGCTGATCCCGGTGCTCCCGGACGCCGAGGCGGCCGAGCGTGCCGTCGCCGGCTTCCGCGACGCGTACAACGCCAAAGGCCGGGGCGCGGGAATGGCGGCCTTCATCGCCATGACGTCATGGCGAGGCGAGTTCACCGACGAGTACTTCGCCCAGCCCCCGGCGGATCCGGCCGCGTTCGGGATGCCGGCCGAGGACGACGGCTCCCGCGACGATGCGCTGCTGTCAGATCGGTCCTCGCCGGTGATCGGCTATCGCCCAAACGCCGCGGCGCTGGCCGCCGCGCCGACGCGCGTGGTGATCGCAGTGGGCGAGGAGTCGCTCGACACCTTCACGGG
The DNA here is from genome assembly GCA_963848495.1 of uncultured Thermoleophilaceae bacterium. Classification (GTDB taxonomy): domain Bacteria; phylum Actinomycetota; class Thermoleophilia; order Solirubrobacterales; family Thermoleophilaceae; genus JAICJR01. The sequence goes on along the minus strand of CAWKDV010000004.1, from coordinate 536,054 downwards.
ACGCACGGCGGTGGCCACGGCCGAGCTGCTCGGCCAGCAGGCCACGGTGTTCCCGAGCCACCACGGCGGCTTCCTCGGCGGCGAGTCCGGGTACGCGGGCCAGCCGGAAGCGTTCGCGCGCAAGCTGCGCGACGTCCTCGACCCGGACTTGACGCCCGGGCCGAGAACGAATTCCGCCTAGGCCGCTTCTCGGATCTGCAGCCTGTTGCCGTCAGGGTCGTGGAACACGGCGACGGAGCCCCAGGGATACTCGAGCACCTCGGTGTCGAACTCCACGCCGCGTGACTTGAACGCCTCGTACGTCTTGCGGCAATTGTCCGTGGCGATCGTGTACTGCGCCGGGACGCGGCCCTGGACCGGCTGGCCCTGCCCGGGTGTCCCAGGCCAGAGAACCAGCTGAAAGTCCTGGCCGTTGACGCCGACGGTGACGAAGCGCGCTGCTCCGTCGGCCGTCGGGCTGTCCACCCCGAGCTCGAACCCAAGGACGTTCGTATAGAAGTCGAGCGCCCGGTCCTGGTCGCTGACGAACAGGCTTACGTAGACGATTTTCTCCAGCATGCTTCTTCCTCCAGTGTTCGTGGTGATCACCAGGAAGACACGTGGCGGGGCGCAGATGTGACTGAAAGCTGAACTGGTGCGCTCTGCGGCCGATTACAGCGCGCATGAACGGATACGGAGACCGCAGGCGGAGCGCGAGGTGGTGGCTGACGGCGGCACTGGGCGGCGTGGGCCTGCTCGTCATGGGGGGAGGTATCAGCAGCGCGAGCGCGGCCGGCGCGTCCGACTACGCGAAGCCGGGCAACTGGCTGGCGCGGCCTCACTCTCCGCACAAGAAGGTGGACGTCTTCTACATCTATCCGACCTCGTACAGCAAGAGCACGCCGAGCGCGCCGAACTTCGCGTCGATCGACGACGCGTCCATGCGGGCCAAGGCCCAGACGGCGTTCGCGGGGCAGGCATCGGCGTTCAAGACGGTGGCGAACATCTACGCGCCGTACTACCGGCAGGCGGACGCCGTCTACACGCTGACCGCGCCGCTCGCCGAGCAGGACAGGATCATCGGCGGAATACCCACGACCGACGTGACCGCCGCGTTCGAGTACTACCTGAAGCACTACAACCACAACCGCCCGTTCATCCTGGCCGGCCACTCCCAGGGCTCCAACGTCCTGCTCTTCCTTCTGAGCGGCTACCTCAAGCGCCACCCCGCGGTGTACCGCCGGATGGTCGCGGCCTATGCGATCGGCTACGGAGTCACGCGGACCTACCTGGCGAGCAACCCCCAGGTCAAGTTCGCCAGGCGCGCCGACGACACGGGAGTGGTCGTCTCGTACAACACCGAGGCGCCGGGGCTCACGGTGGCGAACCCGGTGGTGCAGCAGCACTCAGTCGCGATCAACCCCGTGAGCTGGACGACGACGGAGCGGCCGGCGCCTGCGTCGTGGGGCCTGGGATCGCTCATTGCGAACCCCACCGGCGAGCTGGTGCGCTTCAACGCCTACGCCGACGCGCGCGTGGACCAGAAGCGCGGCGTCGTCGTCTGCAGCACGTGCGATGTGGCGACCTACGCGCCCGGAACGGGATTCCCGCGCGGTGTGTTCCACACCCACGACTACGCCTTCTACTACTTCAACATCCGGCACAACGCGGAGAACCGCGTCCACAGCTTCCTACACGGGTAGCCGCACCACGAACGACGCGCCGCCGCCCTCGGCGTTCGCCGCGGAGACGCTGCCGCCGTGGGCCGCCACGATCGCCGCGACGATCGCCAGGCCCAGGCCGGCGCCGCCCCGACCGCGCTCGCGGCCGGGCTCCGCGCGCCAGAAGCGCTCGAACAGCTCGGCCGGGTCGCCCGGAGGCAGGCCGGGGCCATGGTCGCGCACCTCGAGCAGGGCGTCGCCGCCCGCCGTGCTCACGCGCACCTCGATCGGGGTGCCCTCCGGCGTGTGCACAAGGGCGTTGCGCATCAGGTTGGCGATCACCTTGCGCAGCTCGTCGCGGTCGCCCTGCACCTCGGCGGGGTCGCCGTCCTGCAACTCGATCGAGCGCTCGGGTGCGACCGCGCGGGCGTCATCCACGGCGTCCCGGGCCAGGCGGCGCAGCTCCACCGGCCGGCGCACCGGCTCGCGCACCTCGTCCATCCGCGCGAGCGCGAGCAGGTCCTCCACCAGCACGCCCATGCGGCGCGCCTCCTCCTCGATCCGCCGCATCGCCTTCTCGGCTTCGGCCTTGTCCGACGCGGCGCCGATGCGGAACAGCTCCGCATAGCCGCGGATCGACGACAGCGGCGTGCGCAGCTCGTGCGAGGCGTCGGCGAGGAAGCGGCGCAGGCGGTCCTCGCTCTGCTTGCGCTCGGCGAACGCCTTCTCGATCTGCGCCAGCATCCCGTTCAGCGCGAGCCCGAGGCGGCCGACCTCGGTGCGCTCGGTGGCCGGGCTGACGCGCTGTGTGAGATCGCCGGCGGCGATCCTGCCCGCCACGGCGCCCATGCGGTCGAGCGGGCGCAGGCCGAGGCCGATGACCCACCAGGCGAGCGCTGCCAGGGCGATCAATACGCCCCCGATGACGAGTCCCTCGACGAGCAGGAGGCGGTTGAGCGTCTGCGTGGCCTCGCGCAGCGGGATGGCGACCAGCGTGGTGCCGGGCTGGTCGCCGGTGAGGAAGGCGGTGACGCGGTACTTGAGGCCCGAGCCGACGGACCCGACGGTGGTGCTGTGGCCCACCGCGAGCTTCGCCGGGAAGCGCGGCGTTGCGAGCCTGGTCGAGCCGGTGGAGAGGACGGCGATCTTGCCGACTTGATTGCCGCTCGCGTCGCGCCGCTGACCCACGGCGTAGCCGGCCGGGTCGACGTGGTGCGGCGGGGGCTTGTTGCCGCCTCCGAAGGGCGGCCCGCCGAAGCCGCCGGGCTGCCCCTGCCCGCCTCCGAGGCCGGTGACGTTCGCCCCGGTCTGATCGAGCCTTTGTGAGACGGGCTCGAACGCCACCTGCGCCTGCTGATCGGCCCGCTCGTACAGGAACGACTTCTGCTCCGCATACGTCACGGCGCCGAGCGTCACCAACCCGATGGCCGCCAGCAGCAGCAGCCCCGCGAGCAGCCGGGCGCGCAGCGACATCGCTCAGCTCCGCGGCAGCCGCAGGGAGTAGCCGACGCCGCGAACGGTGTGGATCAACGGCGCTCCCTCGCCGTCCACCTTCTTGCGCAGGTAGCTGATGTAGGTCTCGAGCACGCGGGCGTCGCCGCCGAAGTCGTAGTTCCAGACGTGATCGAGGATCTGCGCGCGCGTGAGCACCCGGCGCGGGTTGCTCATCAGGTAGCGCAGCAGGCGGTACTCGGTGTCGGTGAGCTCGATGTGACGGCCCGAGCGCGTGACCTCGCGGGTGTCGTCGTCGAGCTCGAGATCGTCGAAGGAGAGGTGGCTCGAATCGGTCTGCTCGAGTCCGCTGCGGCGCAGGATCGCCCGGATGCGCGCCACCAGCTCCTCGAGGCTGAACGGCTTGGTCACGTAGTCGTCGCCGCCCATGGTGAGGCCGCGGACCTTGTCCTCGGTGGTGTCGCGCGCGGTGAGGAAGATGATCGGGACGCCGGCGCGCTCGGCGCCGAGCCGGCGCGCCACCTCGAAGCCCTCCATGTCGGGCAGCATGATGTCGAGCAGGATCACGTGTGGCCGGAACGAGCGCACCCCGCTCAGCGCATCGCGGCCGTTGGCGGCGGTCTCGACCTCGAAGCGCTCGTAACGGAGCGCCATCGAGATCACGTCGAGGATGTTGGGCTCGTCGTCGACGACGAGGACGCGCGTGCGCTGGTGCCCGTTCTCTTCGCTCATGTGAACAAGTGTGCTTCAGGAACCTTGGAGCTTCCTGAGAGTGGGCGGGAGACTCTTACATTCGTCAGACGCTGGCCTTACGGGCGCCGGGGAGCCTGGCGATCGCGCTGAGTGGGGTGGGGGTGGCCTGGGCGTGCGGAGGCTCCGGCCAGGGACCGGGCGGCCATGGCCCCATCGGCGCCAGCGGGCCGACCGGCACCACGGGCAGCTCCGCCGCGGTGCGCCACGCCCGACGTCACGGCCGCCTTCGTCACCGTCACGTCACTCACGGCTCGCGCAACACGTAGCCGACGCCACGAACGGTGTGGATGAGGCGGCGCTCGCCGCCGTCCTCGAGCTTGCGGCGCAGGTAGCCGACGTAGACGCGCAGCGCGTTGCCGGCCAGCGCGAAGTCATAGCCCCAGACGCGCTCGTAGATCACGTCGTGGGTCATCACGCGGCGCGGATTGCGCATGAACAGGTGCAGGAGGTCGAACTCGGTGCGAGTGAGGCGCACCGTTCTCGCGCCGATCCGCGCCTCGTGCGCTTCTGTGAAGAGCTCGAGCTCGCAGAACGTGAGGGGCGCGCCGTTGGCGCTGCCGTCCGACTGGCGCCGGGTGAGCGCCCGCAAACGCGCATAGAGCTCGCCGACGCTTATGTGGCGCGGACGGTGGTCGTCCGCGCCGGCGTTGAGCGCCGTGACGGAGTCGCCGTCTGAGAGCACGAGGATCGGCGGCGCGTCCTCCGGCTCGCGCAGCCGGCGGCAGGCCCAGAGGCAGTCCATGTCGGGCAGGTCGCTCGAGAGCAGCACCGCGTCGGGCTGTTCGTCGCGCGCCTGCTCGATCGCCTGCCGGCCCTCGGACGCCACCAGCACGTCGGCCCCGGCCAGGAGCAGCGCCCTCCGCAGCGCCTCCCTGGCCGGGGACTCTTCCTCAACCAGAAGGACCCTCATCGAGGTCCAGCATCGGCCGCCCGCCTCGGACGGCGGTCGGAGCACCCTGAGAGCTTGCTGAGTGGATCTACGCGCGCCGCTTGGACAGCCGCACGGCGGTGTGGTCGTCGGCGCGCACGATGTCGAGCTCGTCCACGAACACGGTCATGAAGGCCAGGCCGCGGCCGCGCTCCGGGAGCGCGCTCTCCTCCACCAGGTTGGTGGTGAAGCGGCCGGCGTCGTAGACCTCCATCGTCAGGAGGTCGCCCTCTTCCATCAGCTGCAGGGCGATCGTGCCGTCCGGATAGGGACGGCCGTGCTCGATGGCGTTGGCCACCGCCTCGCTGACCGCCAGCTTGAACTGGTAGCGGTCGACCTCGTCGAAGCCGAAGCGGGCCGCGGCGTCGTCGGCGAACTCGCGCGCGACGGCGAGCTGGGAGGCGTCGGCGGGCAGACGAAGCGCCCGCTGCGCTTGCTGGAGGGCCACGGCTGCCATCAGGGAGAGCGGGTCGCTGCCCCCAGTTCGAGCTCCTCACGCGTACGGCAGACGCGCAGCGCCTGGGCGACGCCGGCGATCTCGAGCGTGTAGAGCACATTCTCGTTGTTCGTGATCACCGCGAGCGAGCCGCCGCGGGAGCGCAGCTCGCGGAAGCGCCCGGCGAGCGCGCCGAGTGCGGTCGAGTCGAGGAAGGTCGTCTCCGTCAAGTCGACCACCACGTCCCGGTGACCTTCGGCGATCAGGCGCGTGAGCTCCATGCGCAACGCGGGCGCCGCGTGCAGGTCGAGCTCGCCGAGGACCCTCACACCGTCGTGGGTGCGCTCGATCGAGCAGGTGCCGGCCTTGAAAGCCATGACGTTCCGTTTGTTCCCCCAAGGGCCGGATCCTGTGCGCGAACTGGACAAACGTTCTAGTTCCGTTCGTTGAACACGGTGCAAATGGCTCCAGCCCTAAAGGCCGCCGACGCGCCTACCGATACGGCTCGCCGAGGCAGCTGTCCCCAACCGAACAACGGCTGTCACCCTCTCGAATGGACTCCCCACGCACTCCCAACCGTCAGCCCTGGCTCGACCACTGGCTCGAGACCTGCCGTGATCTGTCGCTCTTGACGAGCTCCCATCCGATGATGGACGCCGTCATCGACGAGATCGACGGCCGCATGATCCGCGTCGGGGGCCAGTGGCTCGCCGACTTCGCCTCCTGCAACTAATTCGGCTTCGATCTCGACCGCGAGATCATCGAGGCGATCCCCGCGTACCACGACGCCTGGGGCATCCACCCGAGCTGGTCGCGCCTGCTGGGCAGCCCCGTGCTCTACGAGGAGATCGAGGAGAAGCTCACCGCGCTGCTCGGCAGTGACGACTCGCTCGTCCTGCCGACGATCACCCACATCCACATGTCGGTGATCCCCCTGCTCGCCGCCAGCGGCACGATCTTCCTCGACCAGCGCGCCCACAAGACGATCTACGACGGCTGCCAGATCGCCCGTGCCCGCGGCGCCGCCGTGAAGCGCTTCCGCTTCGAGGACCACGAGCACCTACGTCGTCTGGACGCTGGCCACCCTGGCGGTGGCGGGCTACGGCGTGGCCACGGCCGTCTGGCAGCTCATGTTCGTCAGCGTGGCCTTCAACGCGCTCGAGACCGCCGGGACGATCGTCTGGGCGACCGTCAAGCAGCAGCGCGTGCCCGCCGGGCTGCTCGGCCGCGTGTCGAGCCTCGACTGGCTGATCTCGATCGGCCTGCTGCCGCTGTCGCTCGCGCTCACCGGGCCGCTCAGCGGCGCGATCGGCGTGCGCTCGACCCTGATCGCGGCCGGCGTGGTGGGCGGCGCGGTGACGCTGGCGGCGCTGTACCTGCCGGGGATGCGCTCGGTGGAGACTCTCAGCGGGGCTTCGTCGCCATCGCCCACAGCGTGACGAGATAGGCGATCACGAGCAGGCCGACCAGCACCGTGGCGGCCCGGCCCAGCCCACTCGCCCCGTCGCTCGTGCGCAGCCGCCGCACCGCGAAGCCGGCCAGGATCGTGGCGATGATGATCAGCAGCGCGCCGCTGTCGGCCGTGCTGAAGCCGATGCCGATCCAGGAGACGTTCGAGTTCGTGAGGTGCTCCTTGGAGGCGATCCACTCGGCGCCGATGCGCATCACGAACCAGGCCGGCACCACGCCGAGCAGCAGCGCCCGGTAGCCGAGCCGGACCATCGAAGCCGCTCCGTCGCGCCAGGCGACGACCAGCGCGGACCCGGAGAGGACGAGCGCTCCCACCATCAGCATCGCGCCGAGCACGTGCACGAGCAGCGGGAAGTCCCACGAGCTGAGCCGGGTGATCGAGGCGAGCACGCTCATGCGCCGGGCTTGTAGATCATCACGACGAGCAGGGCGAGCACGGTGAGCGAGCGCAGCCAGTGAAACATCACCGCCCGCGAGCGGTCCGCCGCGTCGCCCGCGTCCGGCTTGAGCCCGACCTCCGCGCGCCTGCCGAGCTCGGTGGCCACCGCCCACAGCACGATGGCAGCGATGATCCAGCCGTCCCAGGGCTGGTAGCGCTTGAGGTCGATCGCCAGCCAGATGCCGAAGACGAGCGTGCCGAGTCCTCCGCCGGCCCACAGCACGTTGCCGACGGCCAGCACCCGCGAGTCGCTGGCCGCGCCCAGTGCGAACGCGCTGTAGATCACCACCGTGCTGACGAGCGCGAAGGCCGACAGCAGGTGCAGGAAGAGCAGCGTGTGGTACACCCCGACAAACCCTAACCCTGGCGCAGGACGGCGGGGTGTCAGCGTGCGAGCACGCCCACCAGCCCGGCGACCACCGCGAGCACGAGCGCGACGTTGAGCACCAGCTCGAACTGGCCGCTGGCGGCGAGCCGCGCGAACAGGCGCCGGCCGGCCAGGTGCCCCAGCGCGACGCCGGGGATCATCACCGTCACGAAGAGCGCGTTCGGCAGCGCCGGGGTGCCGGTTGCCGCGAGGGCGATCGCCCCGAGCACGGACATGCCGAGGAAGCAGACCGTGAGCGTGTCGCGGACGCGCGCCGGCGGGGCGCCTCGCCCGAGCAGGTGGAGCAGGAGCGGCGGTCCCGAGGTGGTGGTGGAGGTGGTCAGCGCGCCGGCGGAGAGACCGGCGGCCCAGGCCGGGAAGTGCGCGCGGCTGCCGCCCACGTGCCTGGCCGCGAGCGTGGCCACCACCCCGAGCGTCACCGCGAGCTGGAGCACCAGCGCCGACAGCGAACGCAGCAGCGCCACACCGGCGAGCGCGCCGGGCGCTGACCAGACGAGGATCAGCGCGGTCTCGCGCCGCAGCGGGTCGGGGCGCCGCCCCTCGGTGGCAAGCGTCAGCAGGTTCACCTCAGTGCCGAGCACGAGCAGCACGCCCACGGCCGGCTCCGGCTGCACGGCGGCGAACGTCAGCGGCGCGGCGAGCAGCGAGAAGCCGAACCCGGTTGCCGACTGAACGAGCGCGCCCGCGACGATGCAGGCCCCCGCGGCGACCTCGAGGCCGAACACTCGCGTCTAGCTGGGCTGCTGGTATGAGCCGTTCACGTAGCCCATCAGCATGCGCGTGGCCGAGTACTCGGGCGCGAGCATCTTGAGCGATGCCCGCACGCGCGTGAGCCAGGCCGTGGGGATGCCGCGCTCGTCGCGCTCGTAGAAGGACGGCACCACCTCGTTCTCGAGCAGCCGGTAGAGCTCGGCGGCGTCGCGCGTGTCCTGCTTCGCCTCGTCCGGGTCGGGCTCCCCGGACAGCGCCCAGCCGTGCGCCGCGTTGAACCCCTCGGCCCACCAGCCGTCCAGCACGCTCAGCTGCAGCCCGCCGTTCACCGCCGACTTCATCCCGCTCGTGCCGCTGGCCTCGAGCGGGGGCCGCGGCAGGTTGACCCAGACGTCGCAGCCCTGGACGAGCTGGGCGGCGGTGTCGAGGTCGTAATCGTCGAGGAAGATCACGCGCTGGCCCACGAGCGGCGCTCCCTTCAGCCTGAACAGGGTCTGCAGCACGCGCTTGGCGTCGTCGTCGCGCGGGTGGGCCTTGCCGGCGAGGATCACCTGCACCGGCCGCTCGCCCGCGAGCAGCTCGAGCGTGCGCTCGGGGTCGTGGGTCAGCAGGCCGAGCCGCTTGTAGGTGGCCACGCGGCGGGCGAAGCCGAGCGTGAGCACGCCGTGGTCGAAGGTGTTCTGGGCCGCCTCCACGTACGTGGAGATGTCGTCGCGGGCGAGGCGGTCCATCACGCTGCGCCGGCGTGCGAAGTCGACGAGCTGCGAGCGCTGCTCGTCGCGGACCTGCCACAGCTCCTCGTCGGGGATCGAGTCGATCCCCTCCCAGGTGGCCGGGTCCGCGGCGCGGTCGAGCCAGCCGTCGCCCAGGTGGCGGTCGAGCAGCGAGCGAAGCGGCGCGCCGACCCAGGTGGGCAGGTGCACGCCGTTCGTCACGTAGCCGATCGGCACCGAGTCGGCCGTCCGCCCCGGCCAGAGCGGACGCCACATCTCGCGGGCCACCTCGCCGTGGCGGCGGCTCACGCCGCCGGCGGCGCGGCTCATCCGGAGGGCGAGCTGGGTCACGCCCACCTCCTCCTGCGTGTCCTTCGGGTCCGTGCGGCCGAGGCTCGTGATCTCCTGGGGCGCCACCGACAGGTCGTCTGCCAGGTTGATCAGCGCCGCCTCCACCTGCTCCGCCGGGTAGGAGTCGTTTCCGGCGGGCACCGGCGTGTGCGTGGTGAAGACCGTGCGCGCGCGTGCGCTCTCGAGCGCCTTCTTCGGCGTGCTGCCGTCGGCCACGTCCTCGGCCGCCAGCTCGATCGGCGCCAGCGCCGCGTGCCCCTCGTTGAGATGGAGCGTGCCGGGCTCGATGTCCATCGCCCGCAGGGCTCTCACGCCGCCCACGCCGAGCACGACGTACTGCGCGAGTCTCGTCTCCGGATCGCCGACATACAGGCGGTAGCTGATCCAGCGCGTCTTGGCGTCGTTGTCCGGGTGGTTTGTGTCGAGCAGGTAGAGCGACACGCGGCCGACGTTGACCCGCCAGATAAATGCCTGGATCTCGCGCTCCCCGAGCGGCACCTCGATCGTCAGCGGCTCGCCGTCGCCGTTCCTCACGAGCGCCACGGGCAGGCGCTCGGGGTCCGTGTCGATCCAGTACTCGTGCTGCCAGCCGGAGGCGTCGATGCGCTGGCGGAAGTAGCCCTGGTGGTACATCAGCCCGATCGCGACGAACGGCAGCCGGCGGTCCGAGGCCTCCTTCACGAGGTCGCCGGCCAGCGCGCCGAGGCCGCCCGAGTAGACAGGCAGCGAGCTGTGGATCGCGTACTCGGCGCAGAAGAAGGCGATCGGGTGCTCCGGATCGATCCCCACGTCCGCGGGCGGCTGCTCGAGCTCCGCCTGGATGGCGCGCTCGAGCTGCTCCGCGCGCTGCACGAGGCTCGCGTCGCCGGCGGCCGCGTTCAGCGCGCGCGAGGTGGCCTCCTGGAGCAGCCGCACCGGGTTGCGCCCGGCGCGCTCCCAGCGAGCCGGATCGACGGCCTTGAAGACGGCCGGGCCGTCCGGGTGCCAGCTCCAGCGGTAGTTGAATGCGACACGCGCCAGCGGCGCCAGCGCATCGGGCACCCGCTGCGCCAGCTCCCCTGCTGCCCTCTCGATGTCCGGCGCCCCGTCGGTCACGTAGACCGGATTAAACCGATCGCGGCCGCGCGGCTAACCTGCGGCGCTTGAGCGCGGGCACCGAAACGCTCGGCGTGCTGGCTTTTGGCGACTCGATCACGAACGGCGGCGGCGAGCTCCAATGGGGTGTCGCGCTCCAGTCGTGGGCCCTCTGGGTGGCCCGTGCGCTCGGCCTTCCGTTCACGAATTACGCCACCGACGGCGCCCGCGTGGACGACGTCGTGGGCGCCCAGATCCCGGCCTTCGAGCGCCGCAGCGCTCGCACCGGAGCCCGCTTCGACCTCGGTTGCCTCTACATCGGCGTGAACGACGTCCGCGGCGTCGACTGGGACGCCGCGTCCTTCGAGTCCGGCTTCCGGCACGCGCTCGGGTTCCTGGCCGAGCGCTGCGACCGGCTGGTCACCCTGACCGCGCCGCTCGACCTGGGCCGCCCGCGGGCGGGGGCGAAGGTGCGCGAGCTGAACGAGGTGGTGACGCGCTGCGCGTCCGATGCGGGCGCGCTCGTGGCCGATCTGAGCTCGTTCGGTGCCCGGAACCTGGTGATGCCCGACCACGTGCATCCCACGGCATTCGGGCAGATCGCCATCGCGGAGCGGGTGCTCGACGTGCTGGCGGCCGACGGGGTGCGCGTCGCGGTGCGTCCCTCGACGCTGATCTCGTATGAGACGACGCGCGTGGGGCGCCTGCGGGGGGATCTGACGTACACGTACCGCTCGGCGAAGGGGGCGGTGCGCTCGGCGGCCGTCCTGTTGCGCCTGCGCCTACGGCGGCAATAAGGGTGGCCCGAAGCGAAGCGTCAGGAGTTACCGGGTCATATGCCCGGTAGGACCTGACGCTTACGCTCCAGGCCGGCCCTCATTGCTTCTGTAAGCGCCCCGCCTCTTCGGTAACACCCCGCAGCCGCCGCGCCAGCGCGGGCGTGAACGCCCCCCGCGCCGCCTGCCACTTCCAGGCGCCCCTCGCCCGCGCCGGCGTGTTCATTCGCGCCTCGCTGCCCGAGGCCGAGCACGTCCTGCGCCTGCACCATCGCCACACGGGCGGGCGAGGAGAAGGCCAGGCGGATCAGCGCCCACCAGGGCTGGCGCTCGCGGATGCCGCGGCGATCGAGCTCCGCGGACAGCAGCGCCAGCCGCTCCGGGTCGAGCGACTCGTACCAGCCGCGCACCGTGTCGCAGTCGTGCGTGCCGGTGTAGACGACCCGGTTCTCCATATGGTGCTCGAAGCGGTGCGCGGATTCGGGCTCGTCCGGCTCGAAGCCGAACTGCAGCACCAGCGTGCCCGGCAGCCCGAGCGAGTCGCGCAGACGCTCGACGGCGGGCGTGATCACGCCGAGGTCCTCGGCGACCAGCGGAAGCGAGCCCAGGGCGCGGACGGCGGCGTCGAACGGCGCCCGCCCCGGCCCGCGCAGCCAGCGGCCCGAGCGCGCGTCGCGGGCGCCGGCCGGCACCGCCCAGTAGGCCACGAAGCCGCGGAAGTGGTCGATGCGGAGCTGGTCGAAGAGCTGGAACGAGCGGCGGAAGCGCTCGACCCACCAGCGGTAGTGGCGGCGCTGGAAGGCGGGCCAGTCGTACAGCGGGTTGCCCCAGAGCTGGCCGGAGTCGGAATAGAGATCGGGCGGCACGCCCGCCACGAGGCCGTCGTGGAACAGCTCGGGGTGGGCGGCATGGTCGGCGCTGCCCGCCGCCACGAAGATCGGCAGGTCGCCGAACAGCCGCACGCCGCGCTCGGCCGCGTACCCGCGCAGCGCCCGCCACTCGCGCTCGAACCGCACCTGGTCGGCCACCGAGCCGCGGCCGGCGAAGCGCTCCCAGTCGCCGATCCAGAACGCCTGGCGGTCGCGGAAGCCGAGCTCGTCGGACTTGGACACGGGCGCCCGCGGCGAGGCCAGGAGGCCTGGCCAGCCGGCGAACGCGGAACGCGACTTGTACGGCGAGCGGTAGCGATCGGGCGGCCCGACGGGGAGAACCTGCCACCAGGTCTGGCCCGCCCGCTCGAGCCAATCCACGAAGCGAAACGCCTCCTTGCCGAGCCGTCCGCCGGGCAGCGAGGTGGGGTGGAGCTGGACGCCGCTCGAGCGCGGCGGGGTTTGTATGGCGGTTCCCATGGATACTTCGCGGTTGAGTGCCCGACCCGACTCGCACCGAGCCGCCCGAGCGCATCGAGATCCAGTACCCGGCCCCCGCCGTCGATGGTGGCCGTTATCCGGCGAAGCGCTGCGTCGGGGACACCGTGCAGGTGAGTGCTGACATCTTCCGTGATGGGCACGACATGCTGCGCGCGGTGGTCCGCCACCGGGGTCCGGGCGGCGGCCGATGGACCGAGGCGGAGATGCACCGGACCGACGCGCAGCTCGGCGGCGTGCGCTGGGCCGGCGAGTTCGCGGTCGACGCGATCGGGCTCTGGGAGTACACGATCGAGGCCTGGACCGACGTGTTCGGCACCTGGCGCGACGAGCTCTCGCGCAAGATCGCCGCGGGCCAGCAGGACCTCGCGGGGGAGCTGTCCGAGGGCATCGTGCTGCTGCGCGACGTGCTCGAGCGGACGAAGGGCAAGGAGGACCGCAAGCTGATCGAGCACGCGATCGCCACGCTCGAGGACCCGAAGGTGGTGGAGACGGCCAAGCACGACGTGGCCGTGGGGGTGGAGCTGCACGCGGCGGTGGAGCGCCACGCGGAGCGGCACGGCTCGACCACGCTGGCGCGCCCGCTGCCGGTCGAGGTCGACCGCCTGCGCGCTCGCGTGGGCGCCTGGTACGAGCTCTTCCCGCGCTCCTGGGGCGGCTTCAAGGGCGTCGAGAAGACGCTGCCGAAGCTGGCCGAGCTCGGCTTCGACGTGGTCTACCTGCCGCCGATCCACCCGATCGGCCGCACCAACCGCAAGGGCCGCAACAACGCCCTGGTGGCGCGCAAGCTCGATCCCGGCTCGCCCTGGGCGATCGGCTCGGGGGAGGGCGGGCACGACGCGATCAACCCGGAGCTCGGCACGCTCGAGGAGTTCCGCTCCCTGACGAAGACCGCGCACGAGCTGGGCATGGACGTCGCGCTCGACTTCGCGATCCAGTGCTCGGCGGACCACCCGTGGCTGAAGGAGCACCCGGAGTGGTTTCACCGCCGCCCCGACGGCACGCTCAAGTTCGCCGAGAACCCTCCCAAGCGCTACCAGGACATCTACAACGTGAACTGGGAGTCGGAGGACTGGCGGGGCCTCTGGGAGGCGCTGCTGGCGGTGGTCCTCCACTGGGTCGAGAACGGCGTGAAGGTCTTCCGCGTGGACAACCCGCACACCAAGCCGTTCCCCTTCTGGGAGTGGCTGATCGCCAGGGTCCACGAGCGCGACCGCGACGTGGTCTTCCTGGCCGAGGCGTTCACGCGCCGCTCGGTGATGCGCCAGCTCGCCAAGCTCGGCTTCAGCCAGTCCTACACCTACTTCACCTGGAAGAACTCGCGGCACGAGCTCCAGGAGTACGTGACCGAGCTGGCCTACTCCGGCGAGGAGGAGTACTTCCGGCCGAACTTCTTCGCCAACACGCCGGACATCCTCCACGAGTACCTCCAGCACGGCGGCCCGACCGCCTTCGAGGTGCGCCTGGTGCTGGCCGCCACGCTGAGCCCGAGCTACGGCATCTACTCGGGCTACGAGAACTTCGAGCGCGAGCCGCTCCACGAGGGCTCCGAGGAGTACATGGACTCGGAGAAGTACGAGAAGAAGCGGCGTAAGCTCGACGGCCCACTGCTTCCGCTGGCGAAGCAGCTCAACGACGCACGCCGGGAGAACCCCGCGCTGCAGGAGCTCTCGAACGTCACCTTCCTCGACACCGCCAACGACGCGTTGATCGCCTACGCCAAGCGGACCGGCGGCAATACCGTCATCGCCGTGGTGAACATCGATCCCTACCAGCCGCAGGAGGGCGTGGCCGTGGTGCCCGCCCAGCTCGGGCTGCCGCCGGTGTTCGGCGCGCGCGAGCTGCTCGGCGACGGCGAGTACCACTGGCGCATCGGCCCGAACTACGTGCGCCTCCAGCCGGGCATGCGCCAGGCGCACCTCCTGCGGGTGGAGCAGTAGGGACGATGGCGACCACTCAGCAGCCGCCGCAGCCGCACGCCCAGACGCGCCAGTGGTTCGAGGCCGAGCCGCTCTGGTTCAAGACGGCCGTCTTCTACGAGATCCACATCCGCGGCTTCTTCGACGCCAACGGCGACGGCTCGGGCGACTTCCGCGGCCTCACCGAGAAGCTCGACTACCTCCAGTGGCTCGGCATCGACTGCATCTGGCTCTTGCCCTACTACGAGTCGCCGCTGCGCGACGGCGGCTACGACATCGCCGACTTCGCCAAGGTGCACCCGGACTACGGCTCGGTGGACGACGTGCGCGAGCTGATCGACGCGGCGCACGCGCGGCGCATCCGCGTGATCGCCGACCTCGTGATGAACCACACCTCGGCGGACCACCCCTGGTTCCAGGAGTCCCGCTCGAGCCCCGACTCGCCCAAGCGCGACTGGTACGTCTGGTCGGACGAGCCCGACAAGTACCAGGACGTCCGCATCATCTTCGTCGACACCGAGAGCTCCAACTGGACCTACGACCCGGTGGCCGGCGCCTACTACTGGCACCGCTTCTTCTCGCACCAGCCGGACCTCAACTACGACAACCCCGAGGTCCAGGACGCGATGCTCGACGTGCTGCGCTTCTGGCTCGACCTCGGCCTGGACGGCTTCCGCCTCGACGCCGTGCCCTACCTCTACGAGAGGGAGGGCACCAACTGCGAGAACCTGCCGGAGACGCACGCCTACCTGAAGCGGGTCCGGCGCGAGGTGGAGAAGAACTACCCGGACCGGGTACTGCTGGCCGAGGCCAACCAGTGGCCTGCGGACGTGGTCGAGTACTTCGGCGATGGCGACGAGTGCCACATGGCGTTCCACTTCCCCGTGATGCCGCGCATGTTCATGGCCGTGCGGCGTGAGGAGGCGGTCCCGATCTACGAGATCCTGGACCAGACCCCGCACATCCCGGACAACTGCCAGTGGGGCCTGTTCCTGCGCAACCACGACGAGCTGACCCTCGAGATGGTCACCGACGAGGAGCGCGACTACATGTACGCGGAGTACGCCAAGGACCCGCGCATGAAGCTGAACCTCGGCATCCGCCGCCGGCTCGCGCCGCTGCTCGACAACGGGCGTGACGAGATCGAGCTGATGACCGCGATCATGTTCTCGCTGCCCGGCTCGCCGGTCATCTACTACGGGGACGAGATCGCCATGGGCGACAACGTGTTCCTGGGCGACCGCGATGGCGTGCGCACTCCGATGCAGTGGACGGGCGACCGCAACGGCGGCTTCAGCCGGGCCGACTTCGCGCAGCTCTACGCGCCGCCGCTGATGGATCCCGTGTACGGCTACCAGGCCGTGAACATCGAGGCGCAGCTCCGCACTGCCACCTCGCTCCTGCGCTGGCTGCGCCGCTTCATCGCCCTGCGCAAGGAGCACCCGGTGTTCGGCTTCGGCACCTACGAGCCGCTCGAGCCGTCGAACCCGCGCATCTTCGCCCACCTGCGCCGCTTCGAGGACGATCTCGTGCTCTGCGTGCACAACGTGGCACGCTCGGCGCAGGCGGTGGAGCTCGACCTGTCGGCCTACGAGGGGCGATATCCGATAGAGCTATTCGGCAGGTCGCGCTTCCCACGGATCGGGGAGCTGCCGTATCTGCTCACGCTCGCGCCACGCGGCTTCTACTGGTTCGAGCTCGTCGAAGAGGGGGATCTTGAGGGCGATGGCTGAACTCGCGCAGCCCATCGACGTCGATGCGCTCACCGAGTGGGTGGAGTCCCAGCGCTGGTACGCGTCGAAGTCGCGCCACCTCTCCGGCGTGGAGCTGAGCGAGAGCATCCTGCTGAGCGCACAGGAGCCGAAGCTGATGATCGCGCTGCTCCAGGCGCGCTTCACCACCGGCACGCACGAGCTGTACCAACTGCCGCTCGGGCTGCGGAAGGAGCGCGTGGAGGGCGGGATCTCCACCGTGGAGGGCTGGACCGCCTACGACGCGCTCGAGTTCCCCGAGCACGGGCGCGAGCTGCTGCGCCGGATCGACGCCTCCAAGCCGATCGACACCGACCAGGGCCGCTTCTCGTTCGAGCGAGCCAACGGCGTGCTGAAGCTGCCGAAGAACGTCGATGTGCGGCCGATGGGCGTCGAGCAGTCGAACTCCTCGCTCGTCTTCGGAGAGCAGCTCGTGATGAAGGTGTTCCGCAAGCTCGAGGCGGGGCTCAACCCCGAGCTCGAGCTGCTGCGCTTCCTCACCGCTCGCGGCTTCCCGAACATCGCGCCGCTCTACGGCTGGTACGGCTACGACGGCCGCTCGCTGGCGGCCACGCTCGGCGTGGTGCAGCGCTTCTTCCCGGACGGCGTCGGCGGCTGGGAGCTGGCGCTCGACGAGATCGGCACCGCAGCCCGACGTCTTCATCCGGCGCGTGGAGGCGCTCGGCGAGGTCACCGCGCACATGCACACGGTGCTGGCCAGCGACGCCAGCGACCCGGCCTTCGCGCCGGAGGAGCCGAGCCACGAGGCGCTGTCGCTGCTCACCGCCACGGTGGACGAGGACATCGAGCGCGTGTTCACGCGCCTGCCGGACGACCCGCGCGTGGCCGACATCGCGGGCTCGGGGCAGGACGTGCGCGAGCGCCTCGGCCAGCTCGCGCAGCTCGGCGTGGGCGGCCGCGTGATCCGCATCCACGGCGACTACCACCTGGGCCAGACCCTGCACACGCCGCGCGGCTGGGTGATCCTCGACTTCGAGGGCGAGCCGGCGCGGCCGCTGCCGGAGCGCCGCCAGAAGCGCTCGCCGCTGCGCGACGTGGCGGGCATGCTGCGCTCGTTCGCCTACGTCGCCTCGGCGTCCGAGATCCTGCGCGACACGCCGGCGCCCGAGGGCTTCGAGCAGCGCGCCCGCACGGCCTTCCTCGACAACTACTTCGCCACGATCGACCCGAGCCTGCTGCCGGCGGGCGAGGCCGCGCTCGAGCACCTGCTGTCCGTCTTCGAGCTCGAGAAGGCGGTCTACGAGCTGCGCTATGAGCTCGATAACCGGCCGGACTGGGTATCGATCCCGGTGGCAGGCATCCGGCGGCTATTGGAGACGGCATGAGGGTTCCGACCCGAGAGCTCGAGGCGGTTGTGCGCAGGCAGCATGCGAACCCGCACTCAGTGCTCGGCGCGCACCCGGAGAACGGCGGCGTGGTGGTGCGCGCCTACCGCCCGGCGGCGCGGCAGGTGACGGCCAAGCTGAACGGGGGCGGCGGCTTCGAGTTGGAGGAGATCCACCCGGCCGGCGTCTTCGAGGGCGTGCTCGAGCAGGCCGACCTGCCGCTCCAGTACGAGCTGGAGGTCGACTACGGCGACAGCGGCAAGTACACGATCCAGGACCCGTACAGCTTCGTGCCCACGATGGGCGAGCTCGACCTGCACCTGCTCGGCGAGGGCCGCCACGAGGAGCTGTGGCAGAAGCTCGGCGCCCACGTGATTGAGCACCAGGGCGTGCTGGGCACGGCGTTCGCGGTCTGGGCGCCGGCCGCCAGGGCCATAAGCGTGGTCGGCGACTTCAACTCCTGGGACGGCCGCCTGCACGCGATGCGCTCGCTCGGTTCGAGCGGCATCTGGGAGCTGTTCCTGCCGGACGTCGGTCCGGGCGCGCGCTACAAGTACGAGCTGCTGGCCGCCGACGGGGAGCTGCGCCTGAAGGCCGACCCCTGCGCGCAGGAGGCGGAGTCCCCGCCGCTCACGGCCTCGGTGGTCACGCAGCCGAAGCACGAGTGGAAGGACGCCGACTGGCTCGAGCTGCGCAGGGACACGCAGCCGCTCGAGCGGCCGATGTCGATCTACGAGGTGCACGTCGGCTCCTGGCGGCTCAACAGCCTGGAGGACAACCGCTCGCTGACCTACCTCGAGCTGGCCGACGAGCTGTCCGCCTACGCGAAGGACATGGGCTTCACGCACGTGGAGCTGCTGCCCGTGATGTCGCACCCGTTCTCGGGCTCGTGGGGCTACCAGGTCACCGGCTACTTCGCGCCCGCCGCGCAGTACGGCTCGCCCGACGAGCTGCGCGAGTTCATCGACCGCATGCACCAGAACGGCATCGGCGTGATCCTCGACTGGGTGCCGGCGCACTTCCCGCGCGACGACTTCGCGCTCGCACGCTTCGACGGCACCGCCCTCTACGAGCACGAGGACCCGCGCCGCGGCGCGCACCCGGACTGGGGCACGCTCGTGTTCAACTACGGCCGACGCGAGGTCCGGAACTTCCTCGTCGCCAACGCGCTCTTCTGGCTGCACGAGTACCACGCCGACGGCATCCGCGTGGACGCCGTGGCGTCGATGCTCTACCTCGACTACTCGCGCGAGGAGGGCCAGTGGGTCCCGAACCAGTACGGCGGGCGCGAGGACCTGGACGCCGTCTCCTTCCTCCAGGAGATGAACGCGGTGCTGTACGGGCGCGAGCCGGGGGCGCTCACCGCGGCCGAGGAGTCCACCGCCTGGCCCGGCGTCTCGCGGCCCACCTACCTCGGCGGCCTCGGCTTCGGCTTCAAGTGGAACATGGGCTGGATGCACGACACGCTGAAGTACTTCCAGCAGGACTCGGTCTACCGCCGCTACCACCACCACGAGCTGACCTTCAGCCTGCTGTACGCGTTCAGCGAGAACTACATCCTGCCGCTGTCCCACGACGAGGTCGTGCACGGCAAGGGCTCGCTCATCGGCAAGATGACGGGCGACCGCTGGCAGAGGTTCGCCAACCTGCGCGCCCTGTACGCCTACATGTGGGCCCACCCCGGCAAGAAGCTCCTCTTCATGGGCAGCGAGTTCGCGCAGGAGTGGGAGTGGAGCCACGAGCGCTCGCTCGACTGGCACCTGCTCGAGCGGCCCGAGCACTCCGGCATCCAGTCGCTCGTGCGCGACCTCAACAAGGCCTACCGCGATGAGCCGGCGCTGTGGGAGGTCGACTCCGAGCCGTCCGGCTTCTGGTGGCTCGAGCCGAACGACGCCGACAACAACGTGCTCGCCTTCGCGCGCGCCTCGAAGGACGGCGAGCGCGTGCTCGTGTTCGTGGCCAACCTGTCGCCCGTCCCGCGCGGCCCCTACCGCCTGGGCCTGCCGCGCTCGAGCCGCTGGCGCGAGCTGGTCAACACCGACTCCACCTACTACGGCGGCAGCGACATGGGCAACCTGGGCGTCATCGAGCCCGAGCCCATCCCCTGGCACGAGCAGCCGTATTCGGCCGAGATCACGCTCCCGCCGCTCGCGGCCGTGTGGCTGGTGCCGGATGACGGCTGAGATCGAGACGGCCGGGGAGCGCCGCGCGGAGTACCCCTGGGAGCGCCCGCTCGGCGCGACGCCGCGCGAGGACGGCAGCACCGAGTTCCGCGTCTGGGCGCCGCACGCCGACTCGCTGTCGGTGCGGACCGGCGGGCGCGACACCGCGCTCGGGCCCGCCGGCCTCGGCGTCTACGAGGGCGTGATCGAGGCGCGCGGGGGCGACGACTACGAGCTCCTGGTCAGCGGCGCCCCGCTGCCCGACCCCTGCTCGCGCTGGCAGCCCGAGGGCCTGCGCGGCCCGTCGCGCGTGCTCGACCCCGACTCGCTCGAGACGGGCAGCGGCGGCTTCGCTCCGCCGGCGCTCGAGGAGCTTGTGCTCTATGAGCTGCACGTCGCCACGTTCACCGCCGAGGGCAGCTTCGAGGCGGCGGGCCGCCACTTCGCCGAGCTCGCCGAGCTGGGCGTGAACGCGATCGAGATCATGCCCGTGGCCGAGTTCCCGGGGGCGCGCGGCTGGGGCTACGACGGCGTCTACCTGTCCGCCGCGCAGTCGTCCTACGGCGGGCCGCACGGCCTGGCGCGGCTGGTGGCCGCCGCCCACGGCGCCGGCCTCGCGGTGATCCTCGACGTGGTCTACAACCACGTCGGCACCTCTGGGGTGCAGGCGCTCGAGGCGTTCGGCCCCTACTTCACAGAGAGGTACGAGACGCCCTGGGGGAGGGCGATCAACTACGACGACGCCTGGTCGGACGGCGTGCGCGAGTGGGTGCTGCAGAGCGCGGTGCAGTGGGTCCGCGACTTCCGCATCGACGGGCTGCGGCTCGACGCGATCCACGCGATCACGGACTCGAGCGCGGAGCACGTCGTCGCGTCGGTTGCCCGGCGCGTGCACGAGGTGCGCCCCGAGGCGCTCGTCATCGCCGAGAGCGGGCTCAACGACCCGCGCGTCGTGCGCCCGCACACGCGCGGCGGGTACGCCTGCGACGCCGCCTGGGCGGACGACTTCCACCACTCGCTGCGCGTGCTGCTGACCGGCGATCGCGACGGCTACTACGAGGACTTCGGCCGCATCGAGCAGCTCGCCAAGGCGTTCCACCGCCCCTACGTGCACGACGGCAACTACTCGGCCTTCCGCCGCCGCCGCTTCGGCGCGCCGGCCGAGGATGTCGCGCCCGAGCACTTCGTGGTCTTCTCGCAGAACCACGACCAGGTGGGCAACCGAGCCTACGGCGACCGCCTGCCGCCCGAGGCGCGGCCGCTCGCCGCGTTCTGCACCCTGCTGTCGCCGTTCACGCCGATGCTGTTCATGGGGGAGGAGTACGGCGAGCGGGCCCCGTTCCAGTTCTTCTCGGACCACATCGACCGGGACATCGCGGACGCCACGCGCGACGGGCGCCGGCGCGAATTCGCCGCCTTCGCCGAGTTCGGCGAGGAGATCCCGGACCCGCAGTCGCCGGCGACCTTCGAGGCCTCGAAGCTCACGCGGGAGCGCGACCCGGCGATAGAGCAGCTCTACGCGGACCTGCTGCGGGCGCGGCGCAGGCTGCCGCCCGGGGACGCCGAGCTGGTCGACTTCGACGAGCACGGCCGCTGGCTGCGAGTGCGCCGCGGGAGCTTCGAGCTCGTCTGCAACTTCGCGGATCGCCCGGCGCGAGTACCGTGCCGCGCAGGCAAAGTGGAGCTGGCGACGCACGGGGAGACGCGAGTGGACGAGGGACAGGTTGAGCTGCAGGCCTTCGCCGGGGCCTTGATCGGGTGACGGAGGTCTGGCCGGGCTCGCCCTACCCACTCGGAGCGGTGTGGGACGGGCGTGGCACGAACTTCTCGCTGTTCTCAGAGAACGCCGAGCGCGTCGAGCTCTGCCTGTTCGACGAGCGCGGCGAGGAGACCCGCGTAGAGGTCGGCGAGCGCACCGCGTTCAACTGGCACTGCTACCTGCCGGGCGTCGGCCCGGGCCAGCGCTACGGCTATCGCGTGTACGGCCACTACGCGCCGGCCGAGGGCAACCGCTTCAACCACCACAAGCTCCTCATCGATCCCTACGCGAAGGCGATCGACGGGGTGATCAGCTGGAACGACGCCAACGTGCTGCCGTACGTGCCCACCGGCGCAGACGACGCGGACATCGAGCTGGACGACGAGGACGACGGGATCGCGATGCCCAAGTCGGTGGTGATCGACCCGAGCTTCGACTGGCAGGGCGACCGCCCGCCGAACACCCCCTTCTCCGACACGATCATCTACGAGACGCACGTGAAGGGCTTCACGATGCGCCACCCGGACGTGCGCGAGGACCTGCGCGGCACCTACGCCGGCCTGGCCTCCGAGCCCGCGCTCGAATACCTCGTGTCGCTGGGTATCACGGCGGTCGAGCTGCTGCCGGTGCACCACATCGCCGACGAGGCCTTCCTCGTCGAGAAGGGGCTGCACAACTACTGGGGCTACAGCACGATCGGCTATATGGCGCCGCACTCCGAGTACGCCGCCACCGGCCGCCATGGCGAGCAGGTGCGCGAGTTCAAGGGCATGGTCAAGGCGCTGCACGGCGCCGGCATCGAGGTGATCCTCGACGTGGTCTACAACCACACCGCCGAGGGCAACCACCTGGGGCCGATGTTCTCCTTCAAGGGGATCGACAACCGCTCCTACTACCGCCTCGTGCCGGACGACCCGCGCCACTACATGGACTTCACCGGCACCGGCAATTCGCTCAACCCGGTGCACCCGAGCGTGCTGCGGCTGATCATGGACTCGCTGCGCTACTGGGTCACCGAGTGCCGCGTCGACGGCTTCCGCTTCGACCTCGCCTCGGCGCTGGCGCGCGAGTTCTACGACGTGGACCGCCTGTCGGCCTTCTTCGACACGATCCATCAGGACCCGGTGCTGTCACAGGTCAAGCTGATCGCCGAGCCCTGGGACGTTGGCCCGGGCGGCTACCAGGTGGGCAACTTCCCGGTGCTGTGGTCGGAGTGGAACGGCGTCTACCGCGACACGATGCGCGACTACTGGCGGGCCATGGCGGGCCACGACGCCTTCGCCTCGCGCGTCACCGGCTCGGCCGACCTCTACAAGGACGAGGGCCGCGACCCGATCGCCTCGATCAACTTCATCACCGCGCACGACGGCTTCACGCTGGCCGACCTCGTCTCCTACAACGAGAAGCACAACAAGGCGAACGGCGAGGACAACCGCGACGGCACGGACGACAACCGCTCCTGGAACCACGGCGTCGAGGGGCACACGGACGACCCGGAGATCCTCGCCCTGCGCGCGCGGCAGCAGCGCAACTTCCTCGCCACGATGTTCCTCTCGCAGGGCACGCCGATGCTGCTCGGCGGCGACGAAATGAGCCGCAGCCAGAACGGCAACAACAACGCCTGGTGCCAGGACAACGAGCTGTCCTGGTACGACTGGGATGACGAGGAGCGCTACCGGGAGCTGCTCGAGTTCACCCGCCGCCTGATCAAGCTGCGGCGCGACCACCCGGTGCTGCGCCGCGAGCGCTACCTGGAGGGCGTGGAGCAGAAGGGCTCGGGCCTGCCGGACGTCTGGTGGTTCCGCGCCGACGGCCGCCGCATGACGCGCCGCGACTGGCAGTCCGGCGCGGGCGTGCTCGGGATGTTCCTGAACGGCAAGGAGATCACCACGCCCGGGCCGCGCGGCGAGGACATCGAGGACGACTCGTTCCTCCTGTTCTTCAACCCGCAGGCCGAGGATTGCGTCTTCCAGATCCCGAACCGCCGCTTCGGCGCCGCCTGGGAGCTCGTGCTGAGGACCGGCGATCCGGCGGCCGAGCCGGGCAGCGCGACGTACGCGGCCCGCGGCGAGCTGACCGTGATGTCCCGCTCGGTGGTAGTGCTCAAACGCGCGTGACTTGACCGCCTTCCGCGCCACCTACCGGCTGCAGCTCGCGGGCGAGTTCGGATTCGCCGCGGCGCGCGAGCTGGTGCCGTACCTGGCCGACCTCGGCGTCTCCCACCTCTACCTCGCGCCATCGTTCCAGGCGCGGCCGGGCTCCACGCACGGGTACGACGTGGTGGATCCGCAGCGCATCTCGGACGCGCTCGGCGGCGAGGAGGAGTTCCTCGCGCTGGCCGGCGTGGCGCGCGCGGCCGGGCTCGGGATCGTGCTCGACGTCGTGCCCAACCACATGGCGGCCGACGACGCCAACCGCTACTGGGCCGACGATACGCTGCGGCCGAAGTTCTTCGACATCGATCCGGTGACCGGCCGGCACCGGCGCTTCTTCGACGTCGACGAGCTGGCGGGCCTGCGCCAGGAGGACCCCGATGTGTTCGAGGCCACCCACAGGCTGGCGCTCTCGCTCGTGCGCGACGGGGTGCTGGACGGGCTGCGCGTGGACCACCCGGACGGCCTGGCGGACCCTGCCGAGTACCTGGAGCGGCTGCGCGCCGGCGGCGCGGAGAACGTCTGGGTCGAGAAGATCCTCGACTCCGGCGAGCGCCTGCGCGACTGGCCGGTCAGCGGCACGGTCGGCTACGAGTTCCTGAACGACGTGGCCGCGCTGTTCCTCGACCCGGCCGCCGAGGAGCCGCTCACCGACCTCTGGGAGCAGATGTCGGGCGACTCGCGCAGCTTCGCCGAGGTGGCGCACGAGGCCAAGTGGCAGCAGGCCGCGGGCACCTTCAGGCCGGAGGTGGAGCGGCTGGCACGCGAGCTGGGCACCGGCGTGCCGGTGGACGAGCTGGGGCGGGCGCTCGCCTCCCTGCCCGTCTACCGCACCTACGTGGAGCCGGAGGCAGGTGTCATGGACGAGCAGGACCGCGCGGCGATCAAGGCCTCGGGCATGCCGGGCGAGCTGGCCCGGCGGCTGCTGCTCGAGGAGGACGGCCCGCCCGGCTTCGTCACGCGCTTCCAGCAGACCACGCCGGCCATCGTGGCCAAGGGCGTGGAGGACACCGCCTTCTACCGCTACTGCCGCCTGCTCTCGCTGAACGACGTGGGCGGCGATCCCTCGCGCTTCGGCGTCGACGTGGAGCACTTCCACGCCGCTAACGCCGAGCGCGCGGAGCGCTTTCCGCTGAACCTGCTCACGACGCAGACGCACGACGCCAAGCGCTCGGCGGACGTGCGCGCGCGGATCGGCGTGCTGTCCTGGATGGCGGAGGAGTGGGCCGAGCACGTGGGCCGCTGGATGGGCATCAACGACCCGCTGCGCGCCGGGGGGCCGCCGGACCGCGTGGAGGAGTACTTCCTCTACCAGACGCTAGTCGGCGCCTGGCCGATCGAGGCGGAGCGCATCGAGGCCTACATGGAGAAGGCGCTGCGCGAGGGCAAGCGCACCACCGACTGGGTGGACCGCAACGAGGAGTGGGAGGCGGGGGTGAAGCGATTCGCGCGCGCCCTCTACGCGCACCGCCCGTTCCTCGACGACTTCGAGCCGTTCGTGGCGCGCGTGGCGGAGGCGGCCGGGCGGCCGGCACTCGGGCAGGTGGCGCTGAAGCTCACCGCCCCGGGCGTGCCGGACATCTACCAGGGCGACGAGCTGCCCTACCGCGCGCTCGTCGACCCCGACAACCGCCGACCGGTGGACTGGGACCGACGGCGCTCGCTGCTCGGCGCGCTGCGCGCCGGCGCCGCGCCCGACGCCGAGACGCGCAAGCTGTGGCTGATCGAGCGGCTGCTCGACTTGCGCGCGCGCCGGCCGGAGGCTTTCGCGGGCGGCTACGAGCCGCTCGACGCCTCCCCGGGCGTCTGCGCCTTCGTGCGCGGGCGAGAGGTGGCGGTGGCCGTGGCGGTGCGCCCGGGCGCCGAGTCGGCGTTCAGCCCCAAGCGTGGCCGCTGGGTCGACGTCCTCGGCGCGGCCGTGCCGGGTATCACGGTGCTGGAGCGCATAGGTCGGTAGATTCCCGGCCGCCTTGCGGATCCTTCTGATCTCCTGGGAGTACCCGCCGGTTGTGGAGGGCGGGCTCGCCAGGCACGTACGCAAGCTGTCGGAGCAGCTGGTGGGAGAGGGCGTGGAGATGCACGTGCTTACTCGCGGCGGCGGGCGCCTGCCGGCGGAGGAGGAGCGCCACGGCGTGATCGTGCACCGCGTGCGCGAGCCGGCCTACCCGAAGAACGTGAACGCCTTCGTGCGCTGGGTCGACGCGATGAACGAGGACATGCGCGCCATGGGGGCGGAGCTGTGCGAGCGGCTCGACTTCGACCTCGTGCACTCGCACGACTGGCTCGTGGCCGGCACAGCCGAGCCGCTCGCGCGCTCCAATGGCCTGCCCTGGCTCGTCACCGTCCACGCCACCGAGTTCGGCCGCCACCAGGGCTGGGTCGACAAGTACCCGCAGTCGCACATCCACGCGGTGGAACGGCACATGGTGCGCCGCGCCGACCACGTCATCACCTGCTCGAACTACATGCGCGGGCATGTGGGCAGCGCCTTCGGCGTCTCGCCGCGACGCATCTCGGTCGTGCCGAACGGCATCGATCCGAGTGACCTGCACGTGGAGCACGACCTCGACGAGCTGCGCGCACGGTTCGCCGAGCCCGGCGAGCGGCTGGTGCTGCTGGTCGGCCGGCTCGTCTACGAGAAGGGCTTCCACCTGGCGCTCGACGCCCTCGCGCCGGTGGTGCGCCGCTTCGGCGACGTGCGCTTCGTGGTGGCGGGCACCGGTACCGCCGAGAAGGAGCTCAAGAAGCAGGCGCGCCGGCTCGGCCTGACCCGCCACGGCACCTTCCTCGGCTGGGTGGGCGACGACATGCTGCACTCCCTCTACCGCGTGGCAGACCTCTGCATCGTGCCGTCGATCTACGAGCCCTTCGGCCTCGTCGCGCTCGAGGCGATGGCCTCCGGGACCCTCTGCATCGTGGCCGACACCGGCGGCCTGCGCGAGGTCGTGCCGGGCGACGGCACGGTGGGGCGCCGCTTCCGCTCCCGGGACTCGGACTCGTTGGAGAAGATCCTCGGCGACGTGCTGGCGGACGACGCCGCGCGCGAGAGGCTGGTGGCCGAGGCGAGGGACCATGTGCTGCGCTTCGACTGGGCCGAGGTGGGGCGCGAGACAGTGCGCCTCTATGAGGCGCAGGTCGCGGGTCGCGGGTCGCAGGTCACGGGAACGGACCCGTCACCCGTGACCCGTCACCCCTGAGTTCCGACCGTCACCGCATCGCCCGCGTCCGGAGCAGCGGCGGGTTTGGCGTCCGGGAGCAGCAGCGAGGCACCGAGGCCGATCAGCCCGATGGCCGCCAGGAAGATCATCGCCGCCACGTAGGTCCCGTTCCCCGACCTGAGGTCGGAGACCAGGATCGTGCCCGCGATCGCGGTGCCGAGCGACGAGCCCAGGTTCGAGACGCTGCGCGAGAGACCGGAGATCTCGCCCTGCTTGTCCTCGGGGAACTCCGACTGCACCACGTTCACCGACGGCGTGAGCATCACGCCGACGCCGAGGCCGATCAGGAACAGCCCCGGCACGGATGTGAGCACGTTGTCCGAGCCCTTCGACAGGAACAGCAGCAGCAGGATGCCGGCGATCGTGCCGACGAAGCCCGCCCGGATCAGCGTCCGCTGCTCGTAGCGCGCCGCGAGGCGCTTGGCGGCGAGCGACGAGATCAGGACGCCGACGGTCGCCGCGGTGAAGACCAGGCCGGTCTTGATCGCGCTGAAGCCGCGCTCGGTCTGGAGGAACACCGAGACCACGAACGAGATCCCCATCAGCATCAGCCACTGGACGTTCTGGGTCACGAGGCCGAGGTTGGAGGTGCGGTCCTTGAACAGCCCGAGCGACAGCAGCGGCTCCCGGCCGGCCCGCTCCCAGGCGCGCGCGTGGAGGAAGAACCAGGCGAGCAGTGCCACCGCGAGCGCGAAGAAGACCACGAGCAGCGTGCCGTTGTTCCCGGCCTGGAGCGTGCCGAGGATCACGAAGAACATGCCGGCGGCCGCCAGCACACTGCCGACGACATCGAACGAGCGCGACGGGTCGGCCGGGAGAGGATCGACCATGCGGCGGCAGAGGAAGACGATCGTCGCCACGATCGCGGCCTGGAACAGGAACGACACCCGCCAGCTGATCGCCGTCGTGATCAGCCCGCCGATCAGCGGCCCGGCCGCGGCGCCGATCCCGGCGGCGCCGCTGATGGCGCCGAACGCCCGCGCGCGCGACTCCGTGCCGCTGAAGTACAACGTGGCCAGGATGTAGATCGGCGGGATCATCAGCGCCGACCCGACGCCCTCGAAGGCGGAGTAGCCGAGGATCAGCACGCCGAGGCCGGGGGCGAGAGCGGCGATCACCGCGCCGGTGCCGTATACGGTCAGGCCGAGCGTCAGGCAGCGCTTGCGGCCCCATTTGTCGGTGAGCTTGCTGCCGGGGATCATCAGCGCCGCCATGACGAGCAGGAACAGCGTGATCGCGGTCTGAACCCCGTGGACGTCCGTGCCGAGGTCGTCGGCGATGCTGCTGATCGCCACGTTCATGTTCGAGCCCGCGAAGCTGGCGACGAACTGGGTCAGCGCCAGCGGCACGAGCACGCGGCCGGTTGTCGCGGCTGCACTCACGGGGCGGACGCTATGGCTCGCCGCCGGAGCGCACGTCATCCAGATCGGATGATGAGCCGAAGCGGCGGACCCCGTACCGTCGCTTCCCGTGACGCAGCGAGATGAGCGGCTGCGTGAGCTGATCCGGGCCCATCTCGAGTCGCGCGACGTCGCGCGCGTGATCTACGGGTCGATCATCGGACTCGCGCTCGTGCTGGCGCTGCAGGCGCATCCGCCCGGTCCCGGAAAGACGGCCGGCCTCCTGTTCGGCACGGCGGTGGCGGTCGGCCTGGCCGAGCTCTACAGCGAGGTCGTGGGCATCGAGATGCGCACGCGCCGCTCGATAGGCAGGGCGCAGCTGCGGACGATCGCCGGCGACATGGTCCCGGTCGTGCTCGGCGCCGGCTTCCCCGCCGTCTTCTTCGTGCTCGCCGCCCTGGGCGTCTTCGAGCCCCACACGGCGTTCACGCTGTCGAAGTGGACGGGCCTCGGGTTGATCTGCGGCTACGGCTTCATGGCGGCCAGGCTCGCCGGAGCGCGGACGCCCAGGGCGCTGGCGCACGCGGCAGCGGTGGGACTGGTCGGCGGCGGGCTGATCGCCCTCAAGGCGCTGCTGCACTGATCGCCCTGTGCGTGGTTAAGCTCCACTGCGTGGAGGGGGGAAACCGCAGCTCGTGGGAGGCGCTCGACGCGGGCACGCCCGTCATTGCGTCCGGCGGTGAGTCCGTCGGCACGGTCAAGGAGGTGCTCGCCGCGGCCGAGGAGGACATCTTCGAAGGTCTGCTCGTCAACACCGATCACGGTGAGCGCTACGTGGACGAGGAGCAGATCGACGACATCTACGACGACCGCGTGGTGCTCAAGCTCGACGCCACGGCCTGCCGGCAGCTCCCCGAGCCCAGCCCGGCGCCCGCCGCGATGGACGTCACCGCCGACGACGTGAGCGAGGGCAAGGGCGCCTACAAGCGCGACGTCTGGTTCAAGCGCGTCTGGAACCGCCTCAGCGGGAACTACTGAACGGCCCGTCGCTCAGGACGAGCGGTTGACATACGGCTGGTAGCTGCGGCAGGGCTCGCCGCGCAGGCCCGGGCACGGCGGCAGACCGGTGGGCACGTTCACGCCGGGCACCACCGGCAGCAGCAGGCTCGAGGGCATCTGCTTCGAGTGGGCGATGTCCACCGTCGCGGTGCCGCTCGGGTCTGCCTCGCCGAACGCCCAGATCGGCTGGTCGCCGCCCGGCGCGGTGATCGTGACGCGGATGCGCGAGCCCGCCCGGTAGACGTGCCCCTCGTAGTAGAGCGGAATGGTCACCTCGACGTACTTGTTCGCCGGCAGCGGCGACACGTCGGAGGCCCTCAGGCTGAGCACCGGCTCGAGCGGAGTGCTCTTGGCGGAGTCGAGCTTGCGCTCGTTCGCCTGCAGCCAGCCGCCCTGCACGAACGTCTCCTTGCCGTCGGGCCGGACCTCGCTGATCGTCGCCTGGAGGTCGACGTTCGGCGTGGAGGAGCGGATCCAGGCGTGCACCGCTCCGGCGCCGACCGCCGCGGTGTTGGCGCTCAGCGGGCTCGTCAGGTAGGAGGCGGCGCTGCCGGCCGGCGGCTGCTCCCATTGATAGGTCGGCGTCGCCGTCCAGATGCCGTTCGTACCCGCGGCCTGGTCGCCGGTGAAGTCGGTCAGCGGCCGCGCGTGCGCGTTCCAGGTGAAGGTGTCGGCGCCCGCCTGTGCCGGGGGAGCGTCACCGAGCGCGCCGCCGGGCCCCATGTACCAGGAGCGCCCGGCCGTGCCCGGGATCGGGAAGCTCGGCCACGACTGCTCGAAGCCGGGAGCCGGGTCGCCCGGCTGCGGGCCGCCGGCGCCGTTATCGAACAGCACGCGGACCTGCGGCAGCGCCTCGAACGCCGCCAGCGCGCCGGCGTAGGTGGGCTGCAGCTGGATCGGGTCGGGCGGCATCGTCACGCCCGGGATCCCCATCGCCTCCTGGTAGATCACGGGCGACCCCGCGTGGATCACCGCCGAGTTCAGTATCGGGGCCTGCTGCGCCACGTACAGCTCGAGGAAGTCGTACCAGCGGTCGAACGTCGCCGGGTCGAGCGAGTCGACATGCGCGCCGTTCGTGAACGTGAACCACTTGCGGTTCGTGCCGGTGAAGTGCTCGGCGAGGTCGGGGCAGTGGCCGCCCGTCTGCTCGTCCGTCCACTGGCAGGCCATGAACGTCGGCACCTTGATCTTGTTCACGAACGTGATCGGCGACAGCGGGTCCGCCACCGCCGGCACGTAGTGGTCGTTCGCGCGGATCTTCGCCATCAGGTCGACGGCCTCGCCGTGCAGGACCTGGTTGTCCTTGCAGGTCTGGTCGCCCTGCTGGATGCGCTGGTAGGCCCAGGCCTGCCCGCCGGTGGGCGATGCCGGCATCGCATCGTGGATGCGCTCCTGCGCCCAGGCCACCGCGAAGCCCGTGTTCAGAATCCCGCCCGGGTAGAGCGTGGTCTGCGTGTTGTCGATCACCGACAGCGGCGAGATCGCGGCCAGGCTCGGCGGGTTCTCCTGCGCCGTGAAGAGCTGGCTGATGCCGCCGTAGGAGATGCCCATCATGCCGACCTTGTGGTGCAGCACCCACGGCTGCCGCGCGATGGTCTCGACCACGTCGTAGCCGTCGAGGCTCTGGAGCGGCTCGAAGAAGTCGAACGCGCCGCCGGAGCAGCCCGTGCCGCGCATGTTCACGTCGACCACGGTGAAGCCCATCAGGTTGGCGAGGATGGCGATGCCGTTCTGCGGTCCCGCCGGGTCGGCGTAGCCGTAGCCCGAGTACTCGATCAGCGTGGGGGAGGGCCCGCTGCCGACGGTCGGGAGCTGGCTTCCAACCGGCAGCACGTTCGCCACGTCCTGCGGCGGGTGGACGAAGATCGACAGCTTGGTGCCGTCGCGCGTGGTCAGGTAGCCGTACCCGCGCGGCGGGATCGACTGGTTGTAGACGCTGGTGCTCGGCGGCGCCGGCTGCGTGGAGAGCACGGTGAGCGGTCCCGACGCCGTGCCGCCCGCTGCTGGGCGCACCCTGTAGCCGCTGCCCGGCGCGACGTTGCGGAAGACGAGGCCGCCGAGCGAGTCGGCCGGCTGCGTGGCGACCGTGCGGCCGGAGCCGCTCAGCAGCGTCATCTGCTGGCTCGGGGCGAGGCCGGTCACGTAGACCTGCCCGACGCTGCCGTGCGCGCTGAAGGCCGGATCGGCGGCGGCGTTCGCCGCGCCGATCAGCATGAGCGCGAGCGCACACAGCGCCGCGCACAAACGCCTCCCCGAAATGCACCCCCCGCGCATCGAGGCGGGAACTCAAGCAAAGCCGCCGCGCGCGTGTCGCAGTTCCCCTGCAATGCTGCCCGCGTGTCCGACAGGACGTCCTACGCCCAGGCGAATGTCGTGCAGCGGCTCGTGCGCCGCTTTGCCGCCAGCGGGCCCGGCTCGCTGCTGTTCGCTCGACTGGCGCCCGGGCTCGACCGCTTCGTGTACCGCACCACGCGCGGCCGCCACACGCTCGCCAGCCTGGTGTCGGGACTGCCCGTCGTGATCCTCACCACCACCGGCGCGCGCAGCGGGCAGCCTCGCTCGGTGCCGGTGCTCGCGCTGCCGACGGAGTACGGCTACGCGGTGATCGCCTCCAACTGGGGCCAGCCCCGGCAGCCCGCCTGGTACCACAACCTCCGCGCCAAGCCGGAGGGAGAGCTGAGCGTGCACGGCAGCTCGCAGTCGTTCCGCGCCGTCGAGGCGGAGGGGGAGAGGCGGGAGCGCATCTGGGAGCAGGGCCTGCGCGTCTACCCGGGCTGGTCGCTGTACGAGCGGCGCGCGTCGAACCGCCGGATCGCAGTGTTCGTGCTGGAACCCGCGGGCTAGGGCGCGATGTGCGAGTGGTGAACATCCTCGGCTGACCGCGGCGCTCGCACGGTGTGCCAGCTCTGCCACGTGATGCGCAGGATCAGTGCGGTAATGGCCAGGCCGATGAGTGGGTCGGCAATGGGTGCGCCGAGCGCCACGACGGCCGCGCTGAGGATCACGCCCGCGCTGACGATCGCGTCGCTCCGGGCGTGATCGCCGTCGGCGATCAGCGCCGCGCTGTTCAAGCGTCGGCCGCCGCCGAGCCGCACCCGCGCTGCGATCGCGTTGCCCAGCACGCCGACCGCTCCAGCCAGTCCGAGAGCGAGCAGGTGCTTTGGGGGAAGTGGGTTGACGATGCGGTCTATCGCGACCACTGCGGCGACGATCGCGCTGGCCAGGATCGTCGCCACCACAGCCAGTCCGGCGCCGCGTTCGGCGCGATCCGAGCGCAGCAGGAACGCCACGCCGAGCGGGATCGCGGTCAGCGCGTCACCGGCGTTGTGGATCAGGTCTGCGAGCAGGGCAACGCTGTTCGTTGCGATGTAGATGGCGCCCTGCGCTACCGCAGTCAGGGCGAGCAGCGCGAGCGACACCCCCACGACTCGCAGCCCTTCTCGAGAGCGCTTGATCGAGGCGTCCACGAGACCGTGGCTGTGGCTGTGGCCGTGCCCATGCCCATGCCCGTCATGCCGGTGCTGCTTGCCCACATGCGCGTTTGGCAAGGCTCAGACTTCCGCGAGCTTGGAATCCGCGGCGGTGCGGCTCAGGCCATGGCGCAGGTGCTCGACGTGCGAGATCGCCTGTTCCAGGAGCTCGCCCACGTGGTCGTCATACAGCTCGTAGACCACCCGCCGCCCGTCCCGCCGTCCAACCACCAGGCCGAGGTGCCGGAGCAGGCGGAGCTGGTGAGAGACAGCCGAGGGCTCCATCGCGACGGTCTCGGCGAGGTCGTTGACCGCGCACGGCCCTGCGTGCAGCCGGCCGAGGATCCGCACACGGCTGGGCGTGGCCAGCGCCTGCATCGTCTCCGCCAGCAGCTGGGCGAAGCCTGCGTCGAGATCCGCCGGATCGTGCTCGAGCTCGCCGTGAGACATAGGCCGGCCAGCATAGCTGAACAGCTATTCAGGTAAGCACCGAACGGATTCGGCGCCGGATGCGTCCCTTTGGGATCACACCCCTGAAACAACGGAGCCATCACATGAGCCGAACACAACGACGACGTTTACTCGCCCTCTGCGGCGTGGCCGCAGCCGGGCTGCTGTCGGCACACGCCGCCGCCGGCACGGCGGCCGCCCCGACGATCCGGTACGCGTCGCCGACCGGCATCAGCAAGATGGCGTCCTGCACCGCGCCGGAGACGCCCTGCGGTCTGAGCATGGCGCTGGGCGCCGCGCAGGCCGGCGACACCATCAGCCTCGCCGGCGGGACCTACGACCTGAAGGGGCTGAAGCTGCCGTCGCTGCCATTGCACTGGCAGCCCACCGACCCGCAGACGCGGCCGGTGCTGACCTCCTCCGCAGCGGCCGCCACGATCGACCTGATCGCAGCCCAATCGGGGACGTCCTTCGACCACCTCGAGATCGACAACACCAACAAGACCAGCCTCAGCTTCCAGCCCGCGCTGATGCTCGAGTCGGGGGCCGCGGCGGAGGTGCGCTCGAGCATCCTCGTCGGCCGCACCTGCGTCTACGCGCTCCTAGCGGGACCGCTCACGATCGAGGACTCCACGCTCACGACCACCGAGCCCGGCGTCTGCCTGTCCCTCGGCGCCCAGTCGGTGGTGCGGCGCAGCGTCGTGGGGCGCGCACCGGGGGTACAGCAGGGCGTCGCCACCGCCCTCATCGGGACCGAGGGGCTCGTGGAGGACACGCGCGCGAGCGGGACCGTGGTCCTCGAAGGGCCCGCCGCCACGGTGCGGCGCGCCACGGTCAGCGGGCCGACCGGCGTCAACGGCCAGGGGCTCGTCGCGGACTCGCTGGTCAGGGCGTTCGGGACTGGTGAGGCCGCGATAGTGGCCGGCAGCGGCGGCGGCGGAACGCTCCGGGTGGTCAACTCGACCGCGATCAGCACCCACGGGCCCGCCCTGGCCTCCTTCGGGGTCCAGGTGGAGACGCCGGCGGAGCCGGTGCCCCCCAACGACCTCGTGGCCACCAACACGATCGCCCGGGGCAGCGTCGACGTCGAGGCCAACGGCGCCGGCACCTGCGGGCAGGACGAGGTGTGCCAACCCGGCCGCGTCGACATCGACCACTCGGATTTCGCCACGCGTGTCCCCGCGCCGGGCGCGCCCGACGCGGCGCTGGTCGGCGAGGGCGCCGGGAACAGGAACGGCGATCCGCTGTTCGTCGATCCGGCGCTGGACGACTACCGCCTCCAGGCCGCGTCACCGGCGATCGACGCCGGCGTGGCCAGCGATCTCTCGCTTCCGACCGACCTCGACGGACGCCCGCGCTTCCAGGGCGCCGCGCCCGACCTCGGCGCGTACGAAACCCCCGGGGCGGGCGGCGGCCCCGGCGGCGGCACGGGCCCGAATGGCGGTCCGGGGTCGGCCCGTCCCGCCGTCATCGGCAGCCTGCGCGTCAGCCCGCGGCGCTTCCACCGAGGCGGCCGGGCGACGATCGCGTTCCGGCTCGACAGGGCCGCGCGCGTCACGCTGACCTTCCAGCGCGTGCTCCCGGCCCATGGCAGGGGCGCCACCCTGCGGAAGGCCGGACGGCTGACGATCCCGCACGGACGCCGCGGCGGCAACACGCTCCGCTTCCGGGGCCGGCTGGGCGGACGGACGCTGCCGCGCGGTCAGTACCGGGTCAGCGCCACGCCCGCCGGCGGAAGCGCCCAGACCGCGCGCTTCACGATCCTGTGACCACGCGAGCTGTGCAGGAAGGAATCGGACTCTCATGCGTCCTCGCAGGTAAGACCATGACCGCCCTCGCACGACTCCCGCACTGCCCCCGCGTCCGCAGCGTGTTCCTGGCGGTCGCCTGCGCCGCCGGCGCGCTGGCGCTCGCCGCGCTGCCGGGTTCCGCCTCGGCCACGGCGATCGCCGGGCCCAACGGGAAGATCGTCTACGCGAGCGGGCGGGCGAGCCAGGGGATTCCCGCGCCTGCCGCGAATGACGCGGACGCGCGCATCTGGGTCGCCGACTCTGCGCTCGCGACGCCCGTGCAGGTGACCACCCTGCCCGCAGGCACCCAGCACCGCCATCCCAACTGGTCGCCCGACCACACGAAGATCGCCTACGCCGCCGGTCCCGCGTTCACCGGCCCGTTCGCCATCTGGATCGTCGACTCAAGGACCGGCGACCAGAGCGAGTTCGTCCCCGCCGCCCCCGGCCAGGACCGCCCGACCTGGTCCCCGGACGGCACCAGGATCGCCTACGGCTCGCAGGGAAGCATCTGGGTGAAGGACGTGGCGCCGGACTCACAACCGGTGCAGATCACGAACGGCACCACAGACCAGCGGCCGGTGTGGAGCCCCGACGGCAACACGATCTACTTCAACCGCGGCGCCGCCGGCAACCGCGACCTCTACCAGGTCACGCCCGTCGCCCCGACGGGCACCGTGACCGGCGTGCTGACGACCCCTACCGACGACTGGCAGCCCGCCGTGTCGCCGGATGGGAAGCGGCTGTGCTTCCTGCGCGGCGGCCAGGACAACACCGCCGACCTCTTCACGGTGAACGTGGACGGCAACGGGGTCACCCCGCTCTCGACCACGCCGGGCGTGGGCGACCTCAACTGCGTCTGGTCGCCCGACGGCACGCAGGTGCTCTTCTCGCTCGGCGCGTTCGGCGCCGGCGACCTCGAGACGGTGGACAAGAACGGCAACAACTCCCAGCTCCTCACCGGCCTGAACGTACCCGCGCACTTCGACGGCAACGCCGACTGGGCCACGAACTTCTCGCCCAGGTGCGACAGCAGGACCTCCCAGGTGGCGGTGAACGGCTTCGTGAGGATCCCGCTGGCGTGCGTCGACCCGGACGCCGGCAGCGGCGCCTCAGCACCGGCGCCCGCGCCGATCGACCCCCAGGCCCTCGCGCTCGCCTCGAGGCCGTCGCACGGCAACATCGGCGGCATATCGGACAGCGGCCAGGTCGTCTACACGCCGAAGCAGGGCTTCCGCGGGACCGACAGCTTCACCTACACCGGCAACGACGAGGTGTCCGACTCCGCGCCCGCCAGGATCACCGTCGACGTGGGCACGGGCCGTGCCGGTCCCGACACCATCGCTCCGGAGCTGGC
Source organism: uncultured Thermoleophilaceae bacterium (assembly GCA_963848495.1). Lineage (GTDB taxonomy): Bacteria > Actinomycetota > Thermoleophilia > Solirubrobacterales > Thermoleophilaceae > JAICJR01. Next base: position 499,782 of record CAWKDV010000004.1, on the reverse strand, counting down.
CGCCTTGAAGGCTCTCGCCCCGGCGCTTCCGCCTCGCCCGCGGCACCACGATCTCGTTCCGGCTCAGCGAGCCGGGCAGGGTCACACTCGGCTTCCAGCGCGCGAGCGCAGGTCGGCTGAGCGGACACAGGTGCGTGAAGGTCACGCCCCGGAATCGCACGCACGGGCACTGCACCCGCTTCGTGGCTGCGGGGAGCATCCCCCGGCTGTCCGCGGGCGCGGGGCTCGACCGCGTGCGCTTCCGGGGCCGCCTCAGCCACGGGCGTCGCCTCGTCCCCGGCAGCTACCGCCTCAGGGTCAGCGCCGTGGACGCCGCGGGCAACGCCTCCCGTCCGCTCACCGGACCCAGCTTCACGATCGTCCCCGGCTGAAGAACAAGAACAGGAACGTGATCTCGATGTTCGGAGCACGCTTGACCGTCGCTACCCTCGCCGCCGCCGCGGCCCTGCTGGTGCTTCCGCAGCTCGGGCACGCCGCCGTGACCTTCGGCAGCCGGCTCAACCACGACCCGGCCAACTCGGGCGAGTGCACGATGCTCGCCACGCCCTGCACGATCGCTTCGTTCATCCATCCCACCGATCCGAACGGCGACCCCTACTCGGGCGGCGCTCCGGTGGACGGGGTGATCACGAAGTTCCGCATCCGCGCCTTCGGCGGAGGCGATCAGCCCGCCACCGTCACCTTCCGGCTCGCCGACGTGACGGTGCCCGACCCGATGAACAACGGCAGCGCGCTCGGCACCGCCGCGGGCACCGGCCCCAGCGTGACCGTCCCGCCCGACACCGGTGGCGACACGCCGATCTCGGAGTTCCCCGGGCGTCTGCCCGTGAAGCAGGGGGAGCACCTGGCCATCGACGGCACCAACGTCAACGCCACCGTGAACGACAGCGGCGACAAGTTCAGCTACCTGTTCGCCCCGCCGCTCAGTGACGGCGAGGGCCCGCGCGGCTCCACCGACGCCACCGGCGAGCTGCTCGTCCAGGCCGTGATCGAGCCGGACGCCGACCATGACGGCTTCGGCGACGAGACCCAGGACGCCTGCCCGAGCCAGGCCACCACCCAGGGCCCCTGCGACACGACGGCGCCGAGCGTGAGCGGGCTGCATGTCGCCGCCGGCAGGATCGCGTACGGCCTCTCGGAGAACTCGACCGTGGGCATCCTGCTCCAGAGGTCGGCGACCGGTCGCAAGGTCCACGGGAAGTGCGTGCAGTCCACGCGCCGCAACCGCACCCGTCCGCACTGCACGAGGCTCGTCGCCCTCGGAGCCGGGTTCTCCGGCCCGGGCAACGCGGGCGCCAACTCGCTGGCGCTGCCGAAGGTCCATGGCCGCAGCCTCGCCGCCGGCCTCTACCGGCTCACGCTGACGGTCAGCGACGCGGCCGGCAACAGGTCGACCTCGGCCACCCAGTTCCGGATCAAGCCGCGGCACCACAGGTAGGTGGCATGAAGCGAATCGTCCTGATCCTGGTTGCGGCCGTCGCCCTCATCGGCGCCTCCGCTGCGCGCGCGGCCGCACTGCCGGCGGACACCACCGCCATCCTCAGCGGCGCCGCGTCGCTCGGAGCGCCACTGCCGGCGCCGGTGGCGCGCTCGCTCAGCGATCCCCAATCGGTCGACCAGACCGGCCGCTTCGTGGCGTTCGCATCGAGCTCGGACGGGCTGAGCAACGAGGACAACGACGCCGTCTTCAACGTCTACGTGAAGGACAGGCTGACCGGCACGGTCACGCTCGTGAGCCGCCGGACCGGCGCGGCCGGTGCCCCGGCGGACCAGAACTGCACGGACCCGGTGATCAGCGACAACGGCAAGCGCGTGGCCTTCAGCTGCGAGGGGCCGCTCGATGGAGCCGACACGAACGGCAAGACCGAGGTGTACCTGCGCGACCTCACGACCAACCAGACGATCCTGGTCAGCCGCGTGACCGACACCGGCGCCGTGGGCGACGGCGACTCAGAGTCGCCCGCGCTCAGCCAGGACGGTTCCGTGGTGGCATTCGCCTCGAACTCCGGGAACCTCGGTGGTCCCGCCACCGGCGACACGGAGGTCTATCGGAGCACGGTGTCGCTCACGGGCGCGCCGCCCACCCAGACCACTGCCCTCGTGAGCCGTCCGGACGGCGCGACTGCGGACATGCCGGACGGGAGCTCCGATACGCCCTCGATCAGCGACGACGGCAACGAGATCGCGTTCGAGAGCGACGCCACCAACCTCGTGACGGACGACAACAACAACAGCAGCGACGCGTTCGTGCGGCAGCTACCCGCGAAGACGCTGCTGGTCAGCCGGGCGACCGGCGACAAGGCCGCCGTCGGAAACGGCGACTCCAGCGAGCCGATGATCAGCGGCGACGGCTCCCAGGTCGTGTTTGCGTCGGCGGCGACCAACCTCGACCCAACCGTCGACCCGCAAGACGACACCGATGTGTACGAACGCTCGCTGACGCTCAACTCGACCGGCCTCGTCGACCGGATCGGGAACGTGAAGGCGAACGCCTCGGCGCGGATCCCCAGCGTGGACGACACCGGCAAGGTGATCGCGTTCATCTCCAATGCCACGAACCTCGACCCGGCGGCCACGGACGGGAACTTCCAGGTCTTCGTCGAGCGCCCAGGCTCCGTGACGCTGGCGAGCAGGGCGAACGGGCCGGCCGGCGCGCCGGCGCCGAGCGTGGACCCGTTCGGCGCCGCCCCCTCCGTCAGCGGCGACGGCAAGCAGGTGCTCTTCGGCTCGGTGGGGAGCGTGACCGGCGACGTGATCCCGGGCGTGACCACGCTGGCGATTCGCGATCTCGCCGCCACCACCACCGCCTCGGTGGCGCGGCCGCCGGGCAGCGACAGCTTCTCCAACCAGGGCGGCTCGGCGTCGCCGGCGGTGCTGAGCGCCGATGGCCGCTACGCGACGTTCACCTCGAGCGCCCCGGCGCTCGGCGTGCCGGGCCAGGCGTTCGAGGAGGTTGTCGTGCGCGACACGGTCACCGGCCAGGTCTTGCTCGCCAGCCGCGCGGACGGCGCGAACGGCGCCCCGATGAGTGACGCCTTCTTCCCGTCGATCAGCGCCGACGGACGGCGCGTGGCCTTCATCGGGGACGGGCAGGTGTGGGTGCGCGACCTGGTGAGCGGCTCGACGACCCTGGCCAGCCGGGCGGATGGGCCGGGCGGTGCGCCCGCCGCCGGATCCATCATCGGCACGTCGATCAGCGCCGACGGCAACCGCGTGGAGTTCGTCTCGGACGCGGCGAACCTCGGCGACGGGGACACTGGCACCGATTTCGAGGTGCACGTCCGCGACCTCACGGCCGGCACCACGATGCTCGCCAGCCGGGCCGATGGCGCGGCCGGCGCAACGGCCAACGCCCAGGTGCAGCAGGCGATCCTGAGCGGCGACGGCGCCCACGTGGCCTTCGCCACGCGCGCGACGAACCTGGGCGACGGCGACACCGATGCTCAGGACGACGTGCACGTGCGCGACCTCGTGAAGGGCACGACCCGCCTGGCCGACGTCGCGGGCGGCGGTGCGAAGGCGAACGCGGCCGCCACCGAGCCGTCGATCGACGCGAACGGCACCCGGGTGGCCTTCACCTCTCCTGCGACCAACCTCGGATCCACGCCCTTCTCGCCCGGCCAGAACGAGGTGTGGGTGCACGACTTCGCCGCCGGCACGACCGTGCTCGCCAGCCGAGCCGATGGTCCGGATGGCGCTCCCGGCCAGCTTGCCTCGTCGAAGCCGGCGCTCAGCGCGGACGGGCGGGTGGTGGCGTTCGAATCGGGGTCGGACAACCTGGCGCAGGGGTTGCGGGGCGTCGTCGAGGTCTTCCGCAGGACCCTCGACGCGGCCTCCACCGCCATCGTCTCGCGTGGCCCGGGCGTCGCAGGGGTCCCGAGCCCCACCGACACCGACTTCGCCGGCGGGATCACCGCCGACGGAGGGTGCGTGGCGTTCGAAGGCGACGGCGCCATGCTCGGGGTGGTCCCCGGCTCGGCCGACTACCCCCAGACCTACCTGCGCGTGTTCAAGCCGGACTGCGGCGGCCGGACGACGACCGCATTCGGCTCGAACGACAAGACGCTCCCGCTCCTTCGCAAGGTGTCGCTGACGCACAAGCGGTTCCGCGTGGCCAAGGCGCGGACGCCGCTGGCGGCCGGGGCAAAGGCCCACCGGAAGGCCGTGGCTCGCGGCACGGCGCTTCGCTTCACGAGCAGCGAGGCCGGCAGGCTGTCAATCCTGATCGAACGCGCCAGGACCGGGCACGTCAGCGGAAAGGGCCGCAAGCGCGTCTGCAAGCCGGTCCACAAGCGTCCGAGGCACGGCGCCTGCACCGCCTACACGCGCACCGCCACGCTGACCCGCGTGATCGAGACCGGCGCCGGCCGGGTCGCCTTCAGCGGGCGGCTCGGCACGCGGCGGATGGCGCCGGGCACCTACCGGCTGACCCTCACCGAGCGCGACGCCGCCGGCAACATCTCGAAGCCCGTGCGGCTGAGCTTCACCATCCTGGCCGGCTGAGTAGCTTTGCCTCGAGATGGCCCCTTCCTCTCCGTCCGGGTTCCTCGACCGGACAAGTGAGCGCGAACTACTCGACCGACTGCTCGTAAAGGCGCGAGAGGGCGAGAGCGCGGTTCTGGTCATCCGAGGCGAGGCCGGTATCGGCAAGACGGCGCTGCTCCGGTACATGGCCCGTCATGCATCGGGATTCCGTGTGGCTCAGGTAACGGGCGTGGAGGCCGAGATGGAGCTGCCGTTCGCCGGGATCCATCAGCTCTGCGCACCGCTGCTCGACCGGCTCGATGCGCTGCCTCAGCCGCAGCAGGACGCGCTGAGCGTGGCGTTGGGCGTCGCATCCGGAGACGTCCCGGACCGGTTCGTGGTCGGACTGGCGGTGCTGAGTCTGCTGTCCGCTACAGCCGAGGAGCGGCCGGTGCTGTGTTTGGTGGAGGACTCCCAGTGGTTGGACGAAGCCTCGGGACTGATCCTCGGCTTCATCGCACGACGGCTGCTGGCGGAATCGGTGGCGCTCGTGGTGGCCGTCCGGGAGCCGAACATCAGGCACGACTTCGGCGGCCTGCGCGAGCTGGTGCTCAGCGGGTTACCCGAGGCGGATGCGCGCACCCTGCTGGGCAGAGCCGTCCCGGGTGGGTTGGACGATCGCGTCCGCGATCGCATCGTCGCGGAGACCCGCGGCAACCCGCTGGCGCTGCTCGACCTGCCGGGGAGCATGAGTGCTGCGGAGCTGGCGGGCGGCTTCGACCTTCCCGCTGTTGGAGACCTCCCGCGGCACCTCGAAGATCACTATCTCCGCCGCGCCGGCGAACTACCGGACGCGACCCAGCGACTGCTGCTCTTGGCGGCTGCCGAGCCGGTCGGCGACGCGACGCTCGTCTGGCGCGCGGCTCACGCGCTCGGCATCGACGAGAGCTCGCTCGGCCCGGCGGAGGATGCGGAACTCGTCAAGGTCGGAGCCCGCGTGCGGTTCCGGCATCCATTGGTGCGTTCCGCGGTGTACCGGGCGGCGGTCCCTTCCCAGCGGCGAGCCGCGCATAGGGCCTTGGCGGAGGCGACCGATTCCGAGATCGATCCCGATCGGCGCGCGTGGCATCGTGCCCGCGCAGCGGTGGGTGCCGACGAGGAGGTGGCCGCCGAGTTGGAGCGCTCGGCCGACCGGGCACAGGCCCGTGGCGGCGCGGCCGCGGCCGCCGCGTTCCTGGCGCACGCGACCGAGCTGACGCCGGATCCAGCGCAGAGAAGCCAGCGGGCCTTGGCGGCCGCGCAGGCCAAGTTCGATGCCGGGGCATCCGAAGCGGCGCTCGAGTTGCTGGCGACCGCCGAGCTTGCCCCGCTGAGCGAGTATCAGCGCGCCGCGCTTGAGCGGTTGCGCGCAGAGGTCGTGTTCGAGCGCACGCGCGGCAGCGACGCTCCGGCCCTGTTGCTCGACGCGGCTCGGCGCCTTGCGCCGCTCGATGCCACGATGGCTCGCGAGACTCATCTCGAAGCGATGGCGGCCGCTTTGTTCGCCGGTCGCCTCGCCGGCAAGCCGGACATCCACGAGCTTGCCGAGGCAGCGCGGGTTGCACCGCCGGCACCACAGCCGGCGCGCGCAATCGACCTCCTCCTCGACGGGCTGGCGACGAGGTTCACGGAGGGCTACGCGGCCGCTGTGCCGCCGCTCCGGAAGGCGCTCGGCGCGTTCGCCGAGGTCGAGGAATTGACCGCAAGGGACGTGCGCTGGCTGTGGCTGGCATGTCGGCTGGCCCAGGATCTATGGGACGACGAGCTCTGGCACGAGCTGGCGAGTCGCGGTGTCCGCGTCGCGCGCGACAGCGGCGCGCTCACGATGCTCCCGGGCATGGCCAACTTCCTCGCCGCGTTCAATGTCCATTCCGGAGCCGTCGAGGACGCCGCTCAGCTCATCGACGAGGTTTCCGCGGTCACGCAGGCGACCGTGATCCCGCCGCTCAACTACGCGCGATTGATGTTGGCGGCGTGGCGCGGCGACGAGGCGCGGATGCACTCGATCGCCGACAACGTCCTGCCTGGTGCGAAGGAGCGGGGCGAGGGCTACACGCTTGGCATCTGGGGGTGGATGACCGCCCTGATGCACAACGGCCACGGCCGCTATGGCGAAGCGCTCTCCGATGCCCGACGGGCATGCGAGCACGAGGATGTGATCGCGTACGGTTGGGCCCTCGTTGAGCTGGTCGAGGCGGGCGTCCACGCCGGGGAGAGGGACGACGCGGCAGCCGCGCTTGAGCGCCTGAGCGAACGTACGCGCGCGAGCGGCACGGAATGGGCGCTTGGCATCGAGGCCGGCTCACGCGCCCTGCTGAGCGAAGGGGAAGACGCGGAGGATCTCTACCGCGAGGCGGTGGAGCGGCTCGCGCGCAGTCGCGGCGTGGTGCACCTCGCCCGCGCCCGGCTCCGTTACGGGGAATGGCTGCGTCGCGAGAACCGCCGCGTCGACGCGCGTGAGCAGCTCCGAGCCGCCTACGAGATGTTCAGCCGCATCGGCGGCGATGGGTTTGCCGAGCGCGCTCGTCACGAGCTCGTGGCCACGGGTGAGACCGCGCGCAGGCGCACCGACGACGCGCGTGGCGTGCTCACACCGCAGGAGGCACACATCGCTCGGCTGGCCAGAGAAGGCCTCTCCAATCCCGAGATCGGCGCGCAGCTCTTCATCAGCCCACGCACGGTGCAGTACCACCTGCGCAAGGTCTTCCTGAAGCTCGACATCGCCTCGCGCAACCAGCTCAGCCGCGTCCAGGTGGGCCTGCTCAGCACGACCCAGTAGCAGAACGGCCCGCCTCAGCGGGCCCTTCCTGAGATGCGGATGAGAGGACTCGAACCTCCACGGGGTTTCCCCCACACGGACCTGAACCGTGTCAAAGGGGTGTCCGCGGCGTCCAGCGCGTCCAGTTTGGCTCTCTAGAGCCACCGCCCTGGACTTGTCGCGTCGATCCTGACCGCGCTCGAGGAGCGGGTGGTCCGCGGTGCCGAGACGTCGACGCTGGGTCGAGTCTCCGTTGGTTGCGCTCTCTAGTGCCCGAGCGTATTTAATGCATCGATTAATTAATGGACTCGTTAGATGCCGACAGACGACTCAGCCTCACCTTCGCCGCTCTCGCCGATCCGACACGCCGCTCGATCCTGACCCGCCTCGCCGAGGGCGAGGCGACCGTTAACGAGCTGGCGGAGCCGTTCGCGGTGAGCCTGCCGGCGATCTCGCGCCACCTCAAGGTGCTCGAGCGCGCCGGGTTGATCGCGCGCAGCCGCGAGGCCCAGTGGCGGCCCAGTCGCATGCAGGCCGACCCGCTTGACAACGCGGTCGACTGGATGCAGTCACGCAAGCGCACGTGGGAGGCCCGGATGGATCGACTCGAAACGCACCAACGAACAGGAGACCATGATGAGTGACCCCACCCCGATCACGACCGCCGGTCATGAGGTGCTGATCACGCGCATCTTCGAGGCGCCACGCGAGCAGGTGTTCCGGGCCTGGACCGATCCCGAGGAGGTGGCGGCGTGGTACGGCCCCGAGGACATGTACGCGCCGCGCGAGCGGATCTACATCGACCTGCGCGTCGGCGGGCGCTGGGAGCTCACGATGGTCGAGCGCGGCGGTAGTGCCGAGTTCTCGATCGGCTAGGACATCCTCGAGCTCGTCGAGCCCGAGCTGATCGTCCTGCGCTCTGACCCCATGCCGCAGATGGCCATGCACGATCCCGTGCTCGTGCGCGTCGAGTTCCACGACCACGGCGACAAGAGCCGCATCACACTCAGCGACGGCCCCTACCCCGCCGGCCGCGGCCACGCCGAAGCTGGCTGGAACGCCGCCTTCGACAAGCTCGAAAAGCTCGTCACCCGATAGGCCATTGCTTCGTCGCCCGCATAGACGTGCGCGGCGCGGGCCGGGCGGCCGAATCGTTCGAGGCGCTTACGGCCTGACGTAGTTGTGGACCGCGAACTCGGTGATCGTCGGTTGGGGACCGCTGGTCGGATCGGCGCCGGAGACCTGCTGAATCGCCGGGAACAGCCGCTCTTCCCGAAAGCGGTCGTACGCCGCGCGCGCCTCCCAGATATCGATCACGGTCCATTTGCTGTCGACCTCTCCCGCCCAGTGGAAGATCAATCCTTCAGGCGGGTCGTCCGCGATGTCCAGCGCGGCTTGGACAGCGTCGTACATGACTGTGCCGACGCCCTCAGGGAAGTCGGTCGTTCTAATCGCCACTGCCATCGGCTACTCCTTTCCGGGGCATGCGCGCAGTCTCCTTAGATCATCCGCAAGCCCCCAAATACCGCAGTCAGTGCACTGACTCCCCCGCAGACGCCTTTGTCGGTGGACCGACGTCGTGGGTTGATCGTGGGTTCTGGGTCAGTAGCGTGCGACGCGAGCGCGACCAGGAAAGACGTTCGATTGCCTGAGCAGGGGCGGGGGCCCGAGAATGCCGCCCGTGCGCTTCGTCGTCGCCTTGTAGCTGACCCGCTGACTCGCGCAGGAAGGAGAGGCGAAAATGACGGCTACAGCTGTTGTCCGTGAACGACGTGAGGAGTTTGCCGGCCGCTTCGGGGGGATCGTGGTGGGGCCCGACGACGCGACCTACGAGGAGCTCCGGCGCTGCCACAACGGGCTGGTCGACAAGCGTCCGGCGTTGATGGCGTGTTGCCGCGGCTCGGCGGACGTGATCGGGGCAGTCCGCTTCGCGGCTGCCGAGGGGCTCGAGCTCGCGGTGCGCGGCGGTGGGCACAACGTGTCGGGCCGGGCGTTGTCGGAGGGCGGTCTCGTCGTGGATCTGTCGCTGATGCGCGGGGTGGACGTCGATCCCAGGGCGCGGATAGCGCGCGTTCAGGGCGGGGCGCTCTGGACCGATGTCAACCGCGAGGCGGCTGTCCACGGACTCGCGGTCACCGGCGGCGCGATCTCGACAACGGGCGTCGGCGGCTACACCCTCGGCGGCGGGCTTGGCTGGCTGATGGGCGTCTGTGGGTTGGCGGCTGACAACCTGCTCGAGGCGGAGGTGGTGCTCGCGTCGGGCGAGGTGGTGCGCGCAGCGCCGGACGCTCACGAGGACCTGTTCTGGGCACTGCGCGGCGGCGGTGGCAACTTCGGCGTCGTCACCTCGTTCGTCTTCCGGCTGCACCCGATCGCCGAGGTGGTTGGCGGACTGATCGCGCATCCGATCGACGCCGCCCCGGAGCTGCTGCGCTTCTATGGCGAGGCGACCGCGGAGGCGCCGGACGAGCTGACGATCTTCGGCGGCTTGGTGCATGCCCCGGACGGCTCTGGGCTGCCGCTCGCGGCCCTGGTTCTATGTCACGCCGGCCCGCGCGACCGCGCCATGCGGGAGGTCGAGCCGCTGCTCAGCTGGGGGACACCGGCGATGGTCGAGGTTGGACCAATGCCGTACCCGCTGATGAACACGCTGCTCGACGAGACCTACCCGAAGGGGTCGCTCAACTACTGGAAGTCGACCTTCGTGCGCGGACTCGATCGCGGGCTGATCGAGACGATGGTCGAGCGCTTCGAATCCTGCCCGACACCGTTCGGCGCGATCCTGCTCGAGCACTTCCACGGCGCGGTGACGCGCGTGGGGCGGGAAGAGACGGCCGTGCCCCACCGCGCAGTGAGCCACAACCTGCTGATCCCGACAGTCTGGACCGATCCCGCGACCACAGGCGACTGCGTCGCGTGGACCCGCGAGACCTACGAGGCGGTCGCGCCCTATCGGATCGAGGCCCGCTGGCTCAACTACTACGGCGACGACGAGGACGCGGGGGCGCTCGACGCAGCGTATGGCCCAAACCGCGCCCGGCTGGCCGAAGTCAAGCGGCGCTACGACCCCGACAACCTGTTCCACCTCAACCAGAACATCGTTCCCGCGGCCGCGTCCGTTTGAGCCCTCAGCCCGCTCGGCGCGCCTGTGCGAGGGCGAGTCCCGCGACCCAGAATGGCACGAGCACCCAAACCTGTGCCCGCGTGTAGTGTCGGATCTCGGCGTGCAGGTCGAGGCCCTCGAGCTCCTCTCGGAGCGCCGGTTGTCGCCAGAGCGAAAGCACGTGCATGGTGAGCGGCAGGTAATTAGCGGCCAGGCCGAGCAACCACACTCCGAGGATCACACCGACCGCATCGCCCCAGCTCAGTGCCCAGGCACCGAGCGCCGCGCTGCCGATGGTCCCGAATCCGAACTCCGCCAAGATCACACGCCGGCGACGTCTGGTGCCGCGAGCGCCGTGCATATCGAGCGCCGCGAGCCGCCGGACGTCCAGTCTCGCGCTTCCGGGGACCATGCCTCGAGTCTAAGAAGCATCTGGTGCGGCGGCGGGTCAGCGCAAGTACATCGCGGCGCAACTCCGCGGCGCCGCTGTCGCGAATGCCGCGCCACGAGGGTGTCGAAACGCATTCCGGCCACAACCGCGCCTGTCCACCGTGCACCCGGAGAAGTGCGTTGCTCGACGGTCGGCGCCGAAACAGCGGCGCTGGTGCGGCTCCTCGTTCGTAGGTCAGAGCTGCGACGTCACGGCCTTGACGAGCTTCAGCACCGTCTTGGCGTCCTTCGCCTTGACTGCCGAGCTCGCAGTAGCCTCGTTCACGGAGAGGTTGATTCCGATGCCCTTCACGACTCCGGCGTAGGCGACGCCCTCGGACGTGATCGACTCGACCTGGTTCGCCCCGACGCGCTTGGTTGTCCCGCCGATCGTGGGGAAGGACTGCTCGAACTGGTGCTCCTTCGCCTTGCTGGCGAAGGCGAAGAAGCCGATCCCCAGCACGTGCGGCTGGCGGCCCCAGATGCCCGAGGACACCCTGCCCAGGGGGCCGGCAACGGGCTTCCTGTGGCTGCAGGACTTCGACAGTCGAAGCGCCTTCACCTGAGTGGAGATCTTCAGCTTGCAGGGGTTGGGAGGGATCTTGGCCGACGAACCCAAGGCCGCGCCGACACTGCCGAGCGCAAGCGTCGCGGCTAACAGAGCGGTGGCGCAACAGGTGTTTCTGCTCATGCTCACCCTATCCGGGTTGGCGCCTTCGAGCAAACCTATCCACAGGCGTCCTTGCGAATCAAGCCGCCGTCACAACCGCTAGCTGAACCGCCCACACAGGTTGTGAACGGCTGAAAGACGTCCGGGCCGCTCCTGAGGCTGTGGGTCTGCGAGGACTCAACAGCCCGAAGGAGGGCCCGGATGCAGCTTCACGCTAACGCCAAGCTCGGACCAGCAGGCAGGCTCGCGCTCGCTCAGGCGATCGAGCAGGGGATGACGCAGAGGGCGGCGGCCGCCGCCTTCTGCGTGGCGCCGGCGACGGCCAATCGTTGGTGGCGGCGCTATCGGATGGCGAGCGAGGAGGAGCGGTTTGGTGGTGGCTGGCTGCTCGATCGCTCGAGCAGGCCGCGGCGCCAGCCGCGTCGCCTGAGCGCGGGCGAGGAGGAGCCGATCCTGAGAGCGCGGCGCGAGACGGGGCTCGGCCCAGGGCGGCTGGCCGGGATTGTCCGGCGCGCTCGCTCGACGATCTGGAAGGTCCTTCGCCGCCACGGGCTCTCGCGGCGCCGGCGCGGCGAGCGCCAGACCTTTCGCCGCTACGAATGGTCGCGACCGGGTGCGCTGCTGCACGTCGACATGGCCGAGCTGCCGCGCTTCCGCCGCCCCGGCCACCGCGTCACCGGGGATCGCTCGGGCACGGGCTACGAGCGCCGCCACCGCCTGGGAGTCGTCTATCTGCACTGCGTTGTCGACGACCGCTCTCGCTACGCCTACGTCGAACAGCACCAGCGCAAGGACGGCGCCACCGCCGCAGCCGTGCTGGCAAGGGCGATCGAGCACTTCGCGCAGCTCGGGCTCTCGCCGCCCGAGGCCGTCCTCACCGACAACGCGTACGCCTACACCAAGGCGGGTGCCTTCAAGGACGTGCTCGCGCGTGCCGGTGCTCGCCAGATCACCTGTCCGCCCTACACGCCGCGCTGGAACGGGAAAGTCGAGCGCTTCATCCGCACGCTCAAGACCGAATGGGCCGACGCGCACAACTGGCCCAACTCCACCGAACGCTCACGCGCGCTGGCATCCTTCATCCGCTACTACAACCGCCGCAGACCACACAGCTCACTCGGCGACCGTCCGCCCACCAGCGTTCACAACGTCCGTGGGCAGGACAACTAGCTGCCGGTGTATGCGCACATACATTGGGCCCTTGTTTCGAGTCACTGAGCCGGTTTAGGCTGGACGGGGCTCGTTGCTCTCGTGGCGTTGGTGGTGGCCGCGGCACCTGCGCTGGCTGCCGCGCTGACCAGCAAGAGCTCGTCATACAAGGACCTGTCCGGAGACGCAAGGGCGGGCCCGGACGTGACCCGCGTGAACGTCTCGAAGCTGGCGAATGGCTGGCTGCGGTTCACGCTCAAGATCGCCAACCGCCAAGCCAACATCCAGCCGGGTGATGTCGTCTACGTTGCCGTCGACTCGGATCGCAAGGCATCGACGGGTATCAACGTCACCCGTTCGACAAACCCGAAGCAGCAGGGGCCAGATTACGCGTTCACCCTGTACTACGGCGGCGGTGGCTCGCTCACAGCCGGCGGCTTCAAGCTCGTGAAAGGCAGGCAGCCCAAGGCCATTGCAAAGCCGAGCACGATCAAGGAGAACACAACCCGCGGGCACCTTCACGATCTCAGTCAGCCCGAAGCTCTTCCGTCCACCGAAGCACGGCTTCGCCTTCTTCATCTGGAGCTACAGCAACCCATCCAGCAGCGGGAATCTCGACTTCGCACCGAACGCGGGCGAGTACACCTACCGCGCCCGATAAGCGAGTCCGCGCCGGTCGATGTCAGTGCAAGTACCAAGCGCCCGGGCTTTGGCGCTACACGCGCAGCGCGGGCTGGTTAAGGGCAGGGGCGCCGTGCTCGACCCTCCCAGGGGCCGCGGCCGATGATCGGCCGCGGCCGCTGTGAGCCGTGAGGCGCGTCAGCGTTCGAGCGCGAAGCGGATCCGCCTGGTGGCCTCCGCGAGCGCCACGGGGTCGTCACCGTAGAGCGGTGACTCGCGTTCCTCGAGCAACCGCACGACTAACGCGACGCCTCGCAGAGGCGGGTCGTGCCCCCGCAGCAGCTCGGCCATGTCGCGGAGTTGGGGCGCCACGGCGGCGACGACGTTCAGACGAAAGAGCGGCCGGCTGCCGCGAACCAGCCACTTTGGCGAAGCCGCCGCAGCGGCGACCGCCTCGAGGCGAACGGCGAGACGGGTCGATCGTTTGCGCAGCCGCATGCATTCTCGCCGGAAGGCGGGGGAGGCGAGGGCGGTTCGACCCTCGACGATGAGAGCCCGAGCGTGCGTGCGCTCGGAGGCTCGGAGCCTCGCGTCAACCAAAGGACCGCGGCGAGCCCGGTCTCGAGCTACGTGGCCGACGTGGGAGATAGGAACTGAGGCGCATGGGTCGACCTGTTCAGCCGACCAGGCTTCCCGGCGCACCGCGGCGAAGCGTAATCCCGCCTCAGGGAGCGCGCAACGCACGTTGGTAAGCGCGCTTACATACCCCATCAAGAATCCGCTGCGGCAGCGCGATACAGGCGCCATTCATGCGTTTTCCGCTGCAAATCCACGACGAATCCGGGTTCACGCTGATGGAGCTGCTGATAGCGGTGGTGATCATCGGGATCCTGGCGGCGATCGCTCTGCCGGTGTTCGCGGACGACCGGGCGAAGGGCGACGACGCGAGCGCCAAGTCCGATGCTCGCAACCTGATGGACCTGCTCGAGGCGTGCTCCCTCGACAACCAGACCTACAAAGGATCCGGAAACGGTCGAAGCTGCCTCCCTGGAGACACGGGACTCGACCTGGGCTCTCGGCCCGGGCAGGTGCGCGTGAGCGCCGTGACTGACACCGGTTACACCGTGGTGGCCAAATCCCGCTCGCGCAACACCTTCAAGGTCAAGAGAGATTCGCGCACGGGAGCCATCACGCGTTCCTGCACCGGCAGTGGAGGAGGCTGCGTGGGTCACAAGTGGTAGCGCCCGGCGCTGCTGCTCACAGCCCGTCGGGATGGCGGGCGACATAGCCTCGGCTCCTGCGATGGCGCGGGCGCCAGCGCGGTCCATCCTCGCCACGACCTGAGGTGTCGAATCGCAGTCCAGCCACCACCATGTATGCGTGACCGGGGTTCGCGTACACGGTGATCCAGTTGCCGGGTCCGGACACGCCCCAGTGCTCGAGCTCGCCCGAGGCCATTGGCCGCTTCAGCAGATCGGCGCCGTGGAGTGCATGGCTTACGGAGCCCGAGCAGTCGAAGGCGGTGTCGTCGAAGCCGGCGCCGTGGCCGCCGCCGTAACGGTACGGCTTATCGGTGATCTCGTTGGCGGCGGCGATCACCTGCCGGACCGCCTCCGGCGCGGTCGCCGGCGCCAGGGCGGTGCGGCCGTCGCCCGAGAGCACCGCGCTGTCGCCGCTCACCGTTTCGACCTGCGGCGCCGATGTGGCCGCGCCGATCAGCTTCCTCATCAGCGCCTCATCTGAGCGACTGGCCACGCCGTTCACCGGAAGCCGTTGGTGGTGTTCGAAGCGCCGTACAGAGCGCTGCGTCCGGCTCCCGAACACGCCGTCTACCGTGGTCGAATAGTCCAGGCGTCCGAGCCATGACTGCAGGACCCGCACGTCGTGGCCGCGTGAGCCTCTTCGCAGGGCGACGTCCCCAAACTGTGCCAGGGCCCCCGCCGGCATCGCCAAGGCAAGCGCGGCTGTGGCCGCGCCCGCCAGGCCGGGACGGAATCTCATTGACCAGCCTCTCTCTCACGTCAGCGCTTCCGGGGTTAGCTGACGGGCTCGCGCGGAAAGAGTCGCGCTACGCCTTGCGGCGATTCGCCCCACGAATCTTGGTTCCCCCGGCCCCGGGCGCCTCCCAGCGGCGACCGTGGTTCAGCAAGGTGGATGAGGCCTCAACCGGCAGATCCGCTGCAAGTAGCGCGGCATGGTCAGCGCGCATACATCGACACTGGCGAGGAGAGGCGGGCTCGCTTCTGATGGGGGTGGCCCCAGGACTCGTCGCACCAGTTCGGACGACTCGCTCACGGAGGACGACCGTGGGCTCCGTCCGGACGCGCGAGGGTCCCTCGGTGTGGGGAGCCGTGCGCAGGGTTGCACGGCTCCCCGAGTGCCGAGTGCCTCTGACCATGACGCTCCGGGGCAGTGCTCCGGACCGTGGGGCCGCGCGTGGGTCAGGCAGTCACAGGGCGAGCTGAGTCGGCGACTCGGTGCAGTCGAGCTCGAACCAGACGGTGGTCTTTCCGCCGTTGCGCGTCATCCCCCAACGGGGGGTGAGCTGCTCTACGAGAAAGAGTCCGTAGCCGGCGCCG
This sequence comes from uncultured Thermoleophilaceae bacterium, assembly GCA_963848495.1. Taxonomy (GTDB): domain Bacteria; phylum Actinomycetota; class Thermoleophilia; order Solirubrobacterales; family Thermoleophilaceae; genus JAICJR01. The sequence goes on along the minus strand of CAWKDV010000004.1, from coordinate 483,970 downwards.
GGGCGGGTCATCGCGGCGGGGTGCCGGGCGAACCCGCCGCCGCTATCCGTCACGTCGATCCGAACGTGGTCGTCGCTCACTGCAAGCGACAGCAAGATTCCGGCGTCCGACTGGGAGTGGCACACGGCGTTGGCCATCAGCTCGCTGACGAGAAGTGCGAGCGAGCCGCGTTGCAGCTTGCTCATCGTCGATGGTGCGCGATCACATGCAAGGCGGCGAGCGCGAGGCACAGAGCCGCGCTCGGACGAAAACTGCATGGCGACCTGCGACCGACTCGAGTCGTTGGTCATTGCACGCCGATCAGGGTCTTGATAACTCGAGGAAAGTACGCGAGCGACCGTATCCGGACGTATCTGACTCGGGCGGCTGAGCGTCAGAGCGCATACATCGGCCGCACTGCGGGCCCGCCGCGCGCGAGCTCAGTTCTCTACGGTGACGAGCGTGCCGATCGGGGTGTAGGGCCAGACCTTCTTCGCCGCCGCCAGCGGCAACTCGACGCAGCCGAGGCTCTGGGGGGTGCCGAACGACGCGCGGTTGAAGGCGTGGATGGCGTCGCCACCGTTGAAGTAGCTGATGTAGCGGATGCCGGGGTCGCGGTAGTGCGATCCGTCCGGGTTGGTTCCGCTCATCGTGCCCACCGGAATGTGCTCGAACACCGGGAAGGTCCCCAGCTTGGTGGGCGCTGCGGGCACGCCGGTGTTGCCGGGCGAGCGGAGGACCGTCCGGCCGTCGTGCCAGAGGGTGAGCGACTGCGGCACGGCCCGGTGGACGTACACGTAGCTATATCCACCGTGATGCCGCTTTGCTGCGATCGCATCGGCGAGCAGCGCCTTCCACACGGCGGGGCCGGCGATTCCATCAGTGGTCAGACCGTGCTCGTTCTCAAACGTCATCACCGCGCCGCGGGTCAGAGCGTTCGGCTTACCGGGCCTCCACAGCCTGCGGAGCTCGGCTGGCGCATGCCGGTAGCGCCAGCGGAAGTGGCCGGCCGGCGGCCGCACGGCAGCTTGGAGCTCGGCCGACGGCGTGTGGCCAGTGGCCTGACCGATCGGCTTCCACCTGAGCGGCAGGTACCCGGCCTGTGCCAGCAGCTGCTGGAGGCGTAGCTTGGATCCCTGGGGCACCCGCCAGTCGATGCTGCGCGTCCGCTTGCCTGCGACCTCCACGGGCCGCGGAAGGTTCAGCCGAGCGTTGACGCCAAAGCCGGCTCCGAAGCCAGCCGGGGTGAATACAAGCGTATGGCTGTCGCTCTGCCGCCAGCGGCCGGGAGTCGGCGGCGACCAGGTCGGTTCGCCGGGGCCAAGCGCTTCGCGGACAGGCTTGGAGAACGTGATCCGGATCGGAGCTCGCGGTGAGACGGAGGCGCCGGGCGACGGCACCGTGACAGCCGCGGTCGCCGAGGAAGGTGGGAACCAGGTGACGGTCTGCCGCGGGCCCAGCCGCTCCCAAGGACGAGCGGCGACGGCGAGCTCGATCGTCCCCGCGGGAGTCGGGCGAGGCAATCGCAGCGTGTCTGCCGGTGACTCCAACGCGCGCCGGCTCAGGCGGCCGGCGCTGCCGTAAGCAAAGGCGCTCACCGGGTGATCGAGCTTCACCTCCAGCGGCGAGCCCGCCGGCAGCGAGATCCAGCGGCTGCGCACGTGGGCGACCGGTGCTCGGACCGTCAGCCGCTCGTGGCGGCGCTTGCCCAGCGCCCAACCAAGCCAGCCCGGACGCTTCACCACGACCTCGATCGTCATTTGCTCGCCAGGCTCCAGCGGGGCCCGCGGGGTCAGGCGGCCGGCATGGAGCTCAACCGGCACGGGTCGGCCGTTTTCAGCGAAGGCACGCACGCTTGCGAGCTTGCCGCCGAGCGGCTCAACGCTTACCCGCGCCAGAGCAGTTGGATCTGAGACCAGGCTCGCGCCAGACCAGACGAGCGCCGCGACTGCCACAGCGGCGACGGGTAGCGCCACCACCGCGATGAGCGGCAGCCAGTGAGCACGCCGGCGCCGTGAACGGGAGGCAACCGCCACCGATCGAGATTAGGGGCGGCGACCGCCGTTCCTGCGGTCATGTTGGCGCACGTACCAGCCGATGTCTGCGCGCACACCGCCGCCCTCGTCAGCGAGGGAGTCCGGCCGCATCCTCTGGGCGAATGACCAAGGCACCTGCCCAACGACGAGACAGCGCCGAGATCGCCGGAACCGGGATCGGTCCGCGTGAGCGGCTGGCCGCAGCCGCGGTCTCGGTCATAGCTGAGTCGGGCTGGCGCTCGGCTACCACGCGCCGGGTCGCGGAGCGCGCAGGGGTGAACCCGGGGCTGGTCCACTACCACTACCGCTCGATCGCCGCTCTTCGCCGCGAGGCCGTGCTCGGAGCGATGGCGGTGACGTTCGAGCCCGCCATGGTGAGCCTGAGCGAGGCCGGCGAGATCGAGGAAGCGGTACGCGGCGCGATCGAGGCGATCCGGCAGATCGAGCCGAACCGGCCGGAGGCGCGCGTCTCGCTCGAGGCGATGCTCGAGGCGCAGCGGGACTCCGAACTGCGGGGGCAGCTGCTGGCGATGCTCGGCGAGTTCCGGGCCGTCCTCGAGGAGCGGCTTCGCGAGCGCTTCTCCGGCTCGCGCCTCGATGCAGGGGCGGCGGCCGTGGTGATCGCCGCGCTGCTCGATGGGCTGGCGCTGCATCTCGCCATCGATCCCGATACCGATCTCGCCTCCGCAGGGGCCGAGCTCATCTCGATGCTGGAGGGAGCGGCGCGATGAGCTCGCTGCTCGAGCTGAGCGGAATCGAGAAGGCCTACGGCCGCCGGCGGGTGCTCTGCGGCGTGAACGTTCGCGTCGATGCCGGCTCGCTGGTCGCGATCGTGGGGGAGAACGGCTCGGGCAAGTCGACGCTGCTGAAGGTCGCGGCCGGCGAGCTGGCCCCCGACGCGGGTCGGGTCCGGCGCGAGGGCAGCCTCGGCTACTGCCCGCAGCAGCCGGTGCTCGACGAGAACCTCAGCGTCGCGCAGCACTTCGAGTACTTCGCCGCCGCCTACGGTCTCGAGTCGCTCGGGCGGGCGGAGCGCCTGCTCGAGCTGCTCGGCTTCGCGCGCTTCCGCAACGATCGCGTGGCCGAGCTTTCGGGCGGCACGCGGCAGAAGCTCAATCTCGCACTCGCCGTGCTGCACGACCCGGAGCTGCTGCTGCTCGACGAGCCCTACCAGGGCTTCGACTGGGAGACCTACCTGCGCTTCTGGGACCTGGTCGACGAGACGCGCGCCCGCGGCCGGGCGGTCCTCGTGGTCACTCACCTGGTGTTCGAGGAAGCGCGCTTCGACACGATCTACCGGCTGGCCGAGGGCAAGGCGGTCGCGCACGCCGCGAAGAGGGACAGCCATGCCGTCGCCTGAGCGCGCCGCCTTCCGGCAGTTTCCGACGGCGGTCCGGTTCGCTCTCGTCCAGCAGGGGCGCAACCGGCTTGCAGGCATCCTGCTTGTCGCGTTCGTGCCCACCTGGTATGCGCTGATGGTGGCGATCGTCCCGCACGACCCACTGAAGTTCCGGCTCTTCTCGACCGGCGAGATCCTGCGTGTGGACGGGCGCCACCTCTCGCTCATCACGGCCGGCCTGAACGCCCTTACCTGATCGTCGGCTTCGCCGTGTTCGCGGCTGTGCGGCGGGCGCTTCCTTTCGACAGGCGCCTCGTCTCCTGCGGCTACAGACAGACCAGGCTGGTTGGCGCGAAGAGCGTGGCAGTGTGTGCCGTGGCCTGCGCGGTCGGGATCTACGCAACGTTGGTCCTGCTCGGCTTCTGGCGCCCAACGCTGGCGGGAATCGGGGCGATCGCCGCCGCCTTCGTGGTGATCGCGCTCGAATACGGCGCACTCGGACTGCTGCTCGGCGTGACCGTCAAGGGCGACCTCGAGGGCTTCTTCCTGATCATCATGGGCAGCCTGATGGACACCTTCCTCCAGAACCCCGTCGGCAACCCCGTCGCCAACAAGCCGGTGCTCGCGTACTTCCCCTCGTTCGGGCCGATGCAGTTCGCCACCGCGGCGTCGTTCCGCGGGCAGTGGCTGATCGGTGACCTCGCCATCGGCCTGGCATGGGCCGTCGCGCTCGCCGGGTTGGGGCTGGTGATCTTCAGCTTGCGCACACGCCGGCGACGAGCTGCGCTCAGGCGTCGATGATGCGTTGGCGCAGCTGTGCCGCGGTGCCGCTGGCGGCGGCCCGCTGGGCTCGCTCTTCGCTGAGCGGGAGGCCACGGTCTTCGGCGAGGTCGAGTAGCTGCTGGCGTTCCTCGTCGATGCTCGCGGCTCGCCAGAACAGCCAGGCGAGCAGACCGGTGGTGAGGAGGATCTGTTCGAGCATCATGATCGCGCCGCCGACGTTCTGATCGCTGAGGGCGCTCAGCCCGAAGCGGGCGTCGCGCCCGTTGTAGTACGGGTAGAAGACGGTGCCGCCCCAGACGAAGGCGTTGGCGAGCGCGGCTCCGGCGAAGCGCACGACCACGACGTAGCCGAGGCGCGCCCAGTTCCCGAACCAGCGCGGCTTGGGCAGCGGGCCGAGCAGCGCCAGCCACAGCAGCACGCCGAACCAGAAGTAGGAGGCGTGTTCGAGTGCGTGCAGGAGGTCGTGGTGGAGTGCCGCCTGGTAGAGCAGTGGGAGGTGCCAGATGTAGTAGTCGAGCGCCCACAGGGAGAGCGCCACCACGGGGTGGGAGAGCCAGCGCAGCCAGCGGGCGGCGCGCAGCCGCAACAGCGGCTGCAGCAGCGGGCCGGTGAGTCCGAGCACGACGAGCAGCGGAGCGATGTCGCCGATCAGGAGGTGCTGGAGCATGTGGGCGATCAGCATCTCGTCGGCCAGCCCATCGAGCGGCGGGCACTGCACGGCCGCGGCGAGCACCACGCCGGCGAGGAAGCAACCCACGCGCCACGGAGCCACCGGCCGTCGCTGCTGGGCGAGCGTCTGGGCGCGTGCGCCGTACGCGAGCAGGTAGACGACCATGGCGACCAGCGGTGGCAGGAACTCGCCGAGGTGGAGCGCGGCCATCCGCTAGCGGCCCAGCGCGTAGCGCTCGATGTCCGAGTCGAGCGCGGCCTGCGCGCTGTAGTAGCCGATGTGGGTGTCGGCCCTGTGCCCGTCGGGCGCGATGAAGAGGGTGGTCGGGAGCGCCGAGACGCTGCCGTAGGACGCGGCGATCGCGCCTGTTTCGTCGGTGTAGCTGGGATAGCTGACCGGATGAGTTCGCAGGAAGGATCTGGCGTTGCCGGCGCCGTCGCTGACGTTCAGTCCGAGGAAGGCGACCCGGCGGCCGTAGGCCACCGAGGCGCGCGCGAAGAGTGGGAACTCGTTCCGGCAGGGCAGGCACCACGAGGCCCATTCGTTGATCACCACCGCCCGCCCGCGCAGCGCCGCGAGCCGGGCCCTGAAGGCGCCGCTTCCTCCTCCCACGAGCAGGCCGGACTGCGAGTGGAGCCGACCGAGCGGCGCTGGTGAGCCGGCCAGGGCAGCCCGGGCGGCGGCCGGACCTGGGATCTTGCCGGCCGTGACGGCGGGACCGGTGGCGGCGTCCTCGCTCGCCTTGACGGCGAAGAGGTCGGCCAGCGCCTGTTTAGGGGTCCAGGGTGTCTGGGGATGGCGGAGGTTGCTCCGCCCCTGGTCGTTGAGCAGCCTCCTCAGCCGCGCCGGGAGCGAGCCGCCGATCGCCGGCATGCCGATGATCGCCACCCGCCAGCGGCCCTTCGGGTCGATGATGAAGAGGCCGTCCGTGTGCTCGACGTCAAAGCGCTCGGGCCGGTTGGTGAGCCAGTCCAGGTCGGGCGGCTTGCCCTGCGCAACGCGCCGGTAGTAGACGCCGAAGAACTTCCAGAGCCGTTTGATCTCTGTGGGCGTGCCGGTCAGTGAGGTGAAGTCGGTGCCGAAGGTGCGCCGGTAGGCGCGCAGGCGAGCGGGGCTGTCGCGCCAAGGATCGACGGTCGCCTCGGCGACGGCGACCTGCGCGCCCAACCCGTCGCGGTCAAGCGTGCCCCTGATCTGCTCCAGCGCCGCGGCCGTCATCGGGCAGACCTCGTGACAAAGCGTCATCGACGGAGCAAGGATCAAGTAGCGGCCACGGAAGCTCGCCAGCGAGGTCGAATGGCCGCGGTCGTCGAGCAGCTCGAAGTTCGGCACCCGCCTGTCGAGCGAGGACCCGATCGCAAGCCGACCGCCCAGGGTTCCGGATTGGACGTTCGCCTGACCGGAGGGCAGCCGCGCAACGACGATGGTGCCGACCAGGAGGAGCACGGCGAGGACAGCCAGAAGCGCCGCTGCCCGCACGGTCTTCGTCCTGAGCACCGGCCGCACCATAGGATTCCTCGGAACAACTGCCTCAGCGTTGTAAGTGCACGGACATAGTGCTTGTAAGCGCTCAGACCCAGGTGCTAACTCCAGAGAAGCAATGAGGACCATGCTCGAGCCGCAGCGCCTCATCCAGCTCCTGGCGCGCGATCCGGATCTCGGAACCGACCTGCCGCAGAACGAGCAGCGACGCGCGCGCGAGCGCGTCGTCGTGCCCACCGTCACGCTCGCGGTTGGCGATGAGGGCGATCTGGCCCGGCAGATGGACCACCCGGGCCTGATCGGCTTCCTGGTGGTGGAGGGGTTGCTGCTGCGGGAGATCGGCGTGGCGGGCAGCGTGGCAGCCGAGCTGATCGGCACCGGCGACCTGATCCATCCCGGCGACGTGCGAGCGAGCGACCTGCCCCCGCTTGACGGCCGGCTGTGCTGGACGGTGCTCGATGCTGCCGAGCTCGCGCTGCTCGATGGCAACTTCACGGTGCGGGCGGCTCCGTGGCCGCAGATCTTCGGCCGCATCACGCTGCGCGCGGTATGGCGGACGCACGGCCTCGCACTGAACCTGGCGATCTCGCACCAGGGACGCATCGAAGACCGCCTGCTGCTGCTCTTCTGGCATCTCGCCCAGCGCTGGGGCCGCGTGTCGAAGCAGGGAGTGCGGCTCGACCTGCCGCTCACCCACCTGACGCTCTCGAAGCTGGTGAGCGCCCAGCGGCCATCCGTGACCAACGCGCTCGGCGAGCTGCGCGAGCGGAAGCTCCTACTCAGGAACGAGGACCGCAGCTGGCTGCTGCCCCTGCCGATCCCCGAGGAACTCGAGCCGCTGCTGGCACGGCACGCACTTGCGCGGGCAGCCGAGCGGCAGCCCGAGGCAGCGAAGGGGCTGGCGGGCGGCCCGACCGTGTAAGAGCACATACATACCGCGCGCGGACCGCGGAGTATTACCTGACGGCGTGAGGATGACGCTTGTCAGCTGAGTCGAGGAACGGCGGCGGGCCGCGCCCGGCCTCCGCGATGGCGGCGACCGGGCTGGCGCGCTACCAGGCAGGCAGCAAGGCGCTCGTAGTTTTCGCGCTGGTCGTCGGCGTCGGCGCCGGGCTGGGCGCAATCGCCTTTCGCTACCTGATCAAGGGCTTCACCTTGGTCTTCACCGGCCATGGCGAGTTGAGCGCCCATCCGCACCCGGCGGGCCACTGGTTCGGGCTCGGGAGGGCGTGCCTGCTGGTCGCGCCGATCCTCGGCGGTCTCGTCTACGGACCGCTTGTGGCTCGCTTCGCCCCGGAGGCTCGCGGTCACGGCGTGCCGGAGGTGATGCTGGCCGTCGCTCGCCACGGCGGGCGCATCCGTCCGCAGGTTTCACTCGTGAAGGCGCTGGCCTCCGCACTGTGCATCGGCTCCGGGGGCTCTGTGGGGGCTCGGCTCCGGGTTCGGGCAGTCTCTCCACGCCCTTGCCCCGGGCTGGGTGACGACGCCCGGCGCCTACGCCCTCGTCGGGATGGGTGCGGTCTTTGCCGCAGCAGCGAGGGCGCCGATCACCGCCGTGCTGATCATCGTCGAGCTCACCGGCGACTACGCGCTCATCCTGCCGCTGATGCTCGCGGTCGTGGTCGCCACGGGCATCGCCGGCGCCCTCACCGGCGACACGATCTACACGCTCAAGCCCGTCGTCGCGGCATCGACATCGACCATCGCACGCCCGAGGGCCCGATGCACGTGGTCACGGTGAGTGAGGCGATGCGCCCGATGCCGGCCAGCGTGGACGCCGACATCCCGCTGGCGGAGCTCGCCGGGCTGTTCGCCGACACGGGCGAGCAGGCGCTACCGGTCGTCGACCATCGCGGCGCGATGATCGGCGTGATCTCCGCGGAAGACCTCGAGCCGGCTCTCGCCGACGCGAACGGTGGCGTCACCGCGGCGGCGCTCGCGCGGCCGATCCCGCGGCTGCGCGGCGATGACAAGCTCGATCAGGCGGCCCGGCTGCTCGCGGAGAGCGCCGAGCCGGGCCTACCGGTGCTGGCTGTCGAGGGCGAGGCGGTTCTCGGCTGGATCGGGCACCACGAGGTCCTCTGCGCCTACTGGAGATCGTCTGCGCGCGCCACGAACGGCTTTCAGCGGGCAGGCGGCTCCGCTAGCTCGTAGAACTTCGAGCCGAGCTTCTTCAGGCGCCCGTCGCGGACGCCCGCGTCGAGGACCAGGGTGAAGTCCGCATGGCTCCACTGGTCCGCACGGCAAAGGTCCCTCAATATGTCGTCGGTCAGCACGCCATAGCTCTCGAGCACGTGAGTCACGCGCTCGAGCTCCGCCTCGAACCTGCTGTGCGCCTGCGGTCCTCCCAGTTTCGGCATCCGCCCTCCTCTCGCTTCGCGAATGCTTGGGTACCCCGTGCGCGACTGAACCGAGGCCAGGCTGTATGTCGGCTTACATCCTGCGCCGCGGCCTGCGCCGCGGGAGGCGTCGGCACGAGACGATTGTCTCGTCCTCGACCTCGAGACTGAAGCTGCCGCCCGGCTGGAGCCGGGCAAGCAGCACGGGGTCGGCGACGCCGATCCGCAGCAGGTCGGGCCGCTCGGCGACATCCAGCAGCACCGTCGGCCGGCTGAGCACTCGAGCAACCACTGTGCCTGTGATCGTCACGAGCCGATCGTAGGGGCGAGCTCGGGCCGGCGGGGCCTCAGGTGGCCGCGCGCTGACAGCGGCGAGTCACCGCGCTTACAACTCGGCATGCAGGTGGCGGCGCGCGGACTCCGTCCGAGTCGCGCGCCGCCATCCCACCTGCGCCGGCGTGGGTCAGGCCGGCGCGCCCGGCACTCCCTTGCCGATCACGTACTGCAGGGTGAAGCCGTAGAACTTCGTGGCTGCGTTCGTGTCGGTGATCGTCACGCGCATCACGTAGCGGTAGATGCTGTTGTCAACCCTGAAGGCGTTGCCTGCCAGGGCGAGCGCATCGGTGCCCTTCTTGCCGTCCGTGGATCGGATGCCGGCGGGCTGGGACAGCAGCTCGGTCGGGCTCTGGCCGAGCTGCCCGTAGCGCACGATCTCGAAGTTGAACCCGCTCGGCGCGAGCTTGCCGCCAGGGCTCGTGTTGTTGCCCTTCGAGTCGTTGTAGCTCGCTTCCACCTTGACCACCTGTGCGCGGTTGGGGAGGTCGAGCGGAACCTCGAACGTGCCGGACGTCTGCGCGCTCGTGACGGGACCGGTCGGACCGGTCGGACCAGTGGGACCCGTCGGCCCGGTGGTGCCGCCTGGAACGGTGGTCAGCTCGGGCTTCAGGGCAAGTGATCCGTCGGCGGTGCTGACGGCGAACGCGGTGTCGCTGTCGTTGGGGCGAAACGCCGAGCCCCCGAACGCGCGGGTCTGGGGCGCCCGGAAGAAGCCGGCGTTGAGCCGCTCGGACACCTTGGCGTTTCGCCGCAGCTGGGCGAGCACGTCGTGCAGGCTTGTGGACGCGGATGCCGCCAGGGCAACCGGACTGCCGCTGAGGAGCAGCGAGATCCCCGTCGCCAGCAATGAAGCGACGGTGGCGGACAGCAAGATCGAGCGGCGCAAGCGCACGAATACCTCCTTCTGAGGGGACGGGACTCGAGTGGCAACACGACCGTCGCACGGCCGCTGCGGGCCATGGTCAGTGCACAGACACCGCCGCGCACCTCTTCCAGTTCGCGGTTGTTGCGACGACTCGATGCGGAAGCCCGGACCTGTCGTCGGCGCCCTCATTGGGCTCGCCCTGCTGGCACCCACTACAGCGAGTGGCCACGGGGTGCAGGGAACTCTGGACGCGCTCGCGGCCAGCGGGGACCTCGGCCCCGAGCTCCATGCCAGGTACGCGCGCGACTGGTCCGACGCGCGCGGGGCCGTGCGACACCTGCACGGTCCCGCGCGCACCGAGCTGAAGGGGGTCCTGTCGAACACCTGGTCGCTGGCCAGGCGCGACCTCCTCGGTGCGCGGCTCACCCCGGTCTTCCTGACGATCGAGCGCAACTACGAGTGGTTCTGGATCGATCGCAACGGCCCGGCGGCCTACGGCGCGCGGCGCAGCTTCGACGGCTCACCGCTCGTCTTCGAGTTCTATCCCGGCTCCGGCTGGCAGCTCCAGCCGCTCGCCAACTTCGGCAGGCTGGGCGGACTGGCGGCCAACCGCCGCACCGATCCGGCGGCACTCGCCCGCTACGCCGATGACCTGCTGGCGCTGGCCGTGCAGCGCGACGGCTTCCTGGCCTTCGAGTACTACTTCCCCTGGAGCGGCGGGCGGCCGGGCTGGATCTCGGGCATGGCCAGCGCCACGGGCATCGCCGCGCTCGGACGCGTTTGGCAGCGCACCCGCGACCAGCGCTACCGCGACGCCGCCGACCGGATGCTCGGCGCATTCTTCACCCCGCCGCCGTGGGGCATCCGCCTCTACCGCGGACCCGGTCGCGCGCATTACCTCCAGTACAGCCAGGCGCCGCACCTGCTGGTGGGCAACGCGTTCGCGCAATCGCTCATCGCGCTCGACGAGTACCAACGGGCGACCGGGAGCACGCGCGCGCAGTTCGCGCTGGAGCGCGGCCTGCGACAGGCCGACGCGAGCATGCGCCGCTTCGACACCGGCGCCTGGTCGCTCTACTGGCGCAGCCCCGGCACCAGCCACGGCGGCGAGTCCGACCTGCACTACCACCAGCTCTTCGAAGGCTTCCTCGCCAAGCTCTGCTCCCGCTTCCCTGCCGGTCCCTTCTGCGATCTGCATGAACGCTTCGCGCGCTACGAGACCGAGCCGGTACGCATCGGCCCGCTGCGCGCGGCACGCCACGGTCCGTTGCTCCACATCCGCGTCTGGACCTCAAAGCGCGGCAGCGGGACTCTCACCCTCCTGCACGGGACGCGACTGGTGCAGACCGCGACCTTCGACCTCTCGCGCGGCACGCACCTCTTGGAATGGCGGGTGCCCCGTGGCCCCCGCACCTACACCGTCCGCCTAGACACCACCAGCCTAAACGGCCTGACCAGCTGGCGGGAAGCGACGCTCCACCGATGAGACCCGCGGCTGCAACCATTTCAGCGGCCCTCGCGCTGCTGCTCGCACTCGCCGTGCCGGCCCGCGCCGCGCCGCCCGACATCCGCCAGGGCTACCCGCTCGGCGACGGCGTCGGCGGGATCAGCGTGGTGCGCGTCGGGAGCGCGTACCACCTGGTCTTCCCGTCGCACATCGACGTGTCGACCGACGGCGGGCCTCTGACGATCTCCGGCTCACGGAAGGACGACACCGTCACCACGATGGACGCCTACCAGAGCGGCGTGAGCGGCGCTGTGGGAGCGCTCCAGTACACAGACGCGTACGGGCACCACCACTGGCACTACCTCGCCCTCGACCGCTACGACCTGCTGCCGCACTCGCAGTCGGTGGTTTCCGACGGCCAAGGGGACAGCCTCGGCCGGGACCAGAAGAGCGGCTTCTGCCTGGTCGCCACGCTTGCCAACAACCCCAATCCGACGGACTGCCGCTGGCGTGAGCCGGACGCGCTCGACCTCACCGGCGCGTACGCGGAGACGATCGGCCCGGGCGACAACGACATCTACACGCCGAACGTCGACGGACAGTACATCGACGTGACGAACTCGCTGCCGCCTGCCGGGCAGTCGACGAAGTACGAGCTCGTGCAGTGGGTCAACGCCGACTGCCGGCTGAGCGACACCGGCCCGGCGCACCACACCTGGGCCGTCACGGTCGAGATCACGAACTCGAACGGATCCTTCGACGTCTCGCTTCCGGGCGACACGCCCTACTGGTACAGCTACTACAACGGTCTCTCGCCGGCGCAGCAGTGCCTGCCGAAGGAGACCGTGCGCCCCGAGCTGAGCGGGGGCGCCCGCGTGGGCGGCATCGTCTCGGTCGTGCCGGGCTCGTGGCTCACCCGTATGGCCACCGGCTTCAACAACCCCTTCTCCTACCAATGGCTCCGCTGCAACTCGGCCGGCTGGAGCTGCGCGCCGATCCCAGGGGCGCTGTCCGCCAACTACGCGCCCATGCCGGCCGACATCGGCTCCACCCTGCGCGCCAGGGTCGTCGGCAACTTCCCGGGTACGGGCGAGCAGCGCACGCCACAGGATTCGGAGCCCACGCAGGTCGTCACCGGCGCCCCGGCCGCGGCGCCGGCGCCTCCCGCTCCCCCCGTGACACCCGCGTCGCGGACGCCCGGCCCGAGCCTTGTCGAGCCCGTGCCGATCGTGTCCCTCACGGCGCTCCTGAGGTCGGCCAGGCGGATCAGCGTGGACCGGCTGCGAAGGCACGGGCTGCGCGTCCGCGTCCACTGTTCCCGCGCCTGCCGGATGGGTCTGCGGCTGGTGGGCGCGGGCGGAGTCAGGCTGGCCGGGAGGGCCAGCTCCATCTCCCGGCATGGCAACCGGACCGTCACGCTTCACCTGGGCCGCCGCGCGAGCCGGGTCGTCCGGCACTTCCGCCGCGGGATCCTGACTCTGTGGCTCCACGTGAAGAGCCGTGACCACGAGCAGCAGACCGTCTCGCGTGTGCTGCGCCTGCGGCGCTGAAGATGGGGTCGATCGTCTAGTCCGCGGCGGCAGCTGCGGGTGCCTCGGTCGGCCCCGCCTGCTCGAGTCTCACTGTGCGTCGCGCCGAGGCCAGGGCGCGCCTCGGCGAGATCGTGCCGAACGTGGCCGCGACGACGCCGAGTGCGAGCGCGACGCCGGCGATCAGGTGCGCGGCGCCGACGGTGAACCAGAAAGTGGTGATCGCAGCGATATCCACCGGCGTGTCGGTGACCTCGGCGAAGCCATAGGAGAGCATCGCCACCCGCAACCCGGCGCTCACGGGCGCGAGCGGGACGATCCGGCCCGCACCCTGCGCGGCCATGACCAGCACCACGGTGCCGAACGTGAGAGGCAGGCCCACGGCGGTCATGAAACAGGCGAGGCTCGCCAGCCTGATCAGCCTTCCGAGAGCCTGCCAGCTCGCCACACCGAGAACGAAGTCGCTTGGCCTACGGAGGATCGCCACGCCCTGGCGCACGCGGCCGCCGATCGCCGTGCCGCGCCGCCGCAGCGCCCGTGCCAGCACCACCGCGGCGACCGACAGCAGGGCGCCGGCCACGCCGAAGAGAACCGGATGGACGAGGACGAGGGACAGGTCGAGCTCGGGCAGCTCGCTCGGGGTCACTGGAATCGGCAGGAAGCCTTGTGCCAGCGCCCACCCCGCGAGCGCGGCACCGAATAGGAATTCGAACAGCGTCTCCGGCACGAACGTGGCGGCCAGGGTGGAGTAGCGAGCGCCGGGCATTCGGCGGCGGACCATGAACAGCTTGAGGAAGTCGCCACTGCGAGCCGGCAGCAGGGCGTTCAAGCCCGCCCCTGCGAGATACGCGCCGGCGGCGTCGCGGGCGCGCAGGTCGCGGGCGTCCGGGTAGGCGGCGCGCAGGATGTTGAACCAGCCGCGCGTACGGACGACCTGGGACAGCTCGCAGAGGACCACGGCGGCCCCCAACCACCACGGGTTGATCGCAACTGCGCGGTCGGCGATCAACCGCGCGGCCTGCTCCACCGCCTCGACGAGCGATTCGACCCGCTGGACCATCGGCTCAGACCTACCCGCGGCCGGCGGCGCTCAGCGTCGACATGTGCCTGCGCGAACGTCCTCCTGCGGCGCCCGCGGTAAGTGCACTGACCGCGCGTGAGCTCCCGTCGCAACACCGGCAAGCGCACGGGTTTGCCAGTCGAGTGCGCGTTCTCGCCCGTCCCATGCTCGGCGCCCTGCTGCTCGCTTCGGTGATCGCAGGCCAGGCCGCCGCCAACTCGAGACAGGAGACAATCTTCCAGGACGATCGCTCGCTGCTCTTCTCCGGGAGCGCCGTGCGCGACCGCAGCCTCGACGAAATCGCCTCGCTCGGCGCGGACACGATCCACAGCCTCGTCTTCTGGGGGCGCCTAGCGCCGTCCACCGCGGCGGGCGGGCGGCCGCGCTTCGACGCCTCGAACCCCGCCGACTATCCACAAGCGGCGTGGGACCCCTACGACGATCTCGTCCGCGGAGCGACGCAGCGCGGGCTGGGCGTGCTGCTCACGCCCACGGGCGCGATCCCGCCCTGGGCGTCCCGCTGTCACGGCGCGCTCACGCTGCGCCAGGATTGCCGCCCGAGCCCGCACGAGTTCGCCATGTTCGTCGAGGCGCTCGCGCGGCGCTACTCGGGCAGCTACCGGGACGAGAATCAGGGCGGCGGTGTGCTGCCCCGCGTCTCGCGCTGGTCGATCTGGAACGAGCCGAACCAGGGCGGCTGGCTAAAGCCGCAGTACACGCGCCGCCGCGGCCGTGTCGTTCCCGCTTCCCCCCACATCTACCGGGCGCTGCTCGATTCCGCCGTCCATGCGCTCCGGGTGAGCGGCCACGCGCACGACCAGATCCTGCTCGGCGAGACCGCGCCCATCGGCCGGAGCAGGGGGCGGTTGCTGACGCGCGCGATGTCGCCCGGCGTCTTCTACCGCGAGCTCTTCTGCCTGGACTCACGCGGCCGCCCGCTGCGCGGTCACGCCGCAGGGCTGCGGCCCGGCTGCATGCACTACCGGCGGCCGCTCGTCACGGGCGTGGCGCACCATCCGTACACGGTCGGGGCCTACCGCTCGCCGCGCTCGGCCGTCGCTTCGGACTGGGTGACGGTGTCGACGGTGGACCGCCTCGTCCGGATTCTCGATCAGGCGGCACACCGGCGGCGGCTGCGGCGCCACGCGAGCATCTGGTACACGGAGATGGGCTACCAGACCCGCCCGCCCGACCCCTACGGGGTGAGCCCGAGCCGCCAGGCCGAGTACATCAACGAGTCCAACTGGCTCGCGTACCGGTCACCTCGGGTGCGGTCGGTCGCCCAGTACCAGCTCTTCGACGAGCCGGCCGTGGCGGTCTTCAACACGGGGCTGCGCTTCGCGAACGGGCGTGCGAAGCCCGCGCTTGACGCGTTCAGGCTGCCGCTCTGGGTGCAGGGCGGGCGGCGCCGCATCACGCTGTTCGGCGAGGTCCGCCCCGCCGCTCCCGGCCAGTCGGTTGCGATCGAGTTCCGCTCTCGCCACGGGCGCTACCGAACGATGGTCAGGGTGTCCATTCACAGCGGCCGCGGGTACTTCGTCCGCCACTTCCGGACCCGCCGGGGCTATTGGCGCCTCGCCTGGACCGAGCCAGGAACAACGACGGAGTTCCACAGCCGCAGCGCGCGCTCCTGATCCGGCAGGCCTGTCCGGCTACGGGCGCAATTGGAGCGTGCCGGTCGACGGCGAATACTCGCGTCGCGTCCGTGTCGACGGAGGCGCTTCCTCGAGCCGGTAGAGGTCGAGTTCGCGGGCGTGAAGGTGGAGCGCGGAAGCGATTGACGAGCTGCCCCCGCTTAACTCGTCTGCCTCACACCCGGCTCGTGGGCGACGCCGTCGAGCTGGCCGTTCCAATCGGCTGTCATCGACAGCTCGCCGCGCCCGCGACGGAACGTCGGCAGAACCGGCCGGCGCTGCTGTCCTTCGAGCTCGAATGCCAGCACGCAGTAGGCGGCCAGGCCGCAGACGACCAAGCCGATTACGCCGGCCACGTTTTCCCAAGAACCGCTCCCACTCAGCTCGTACACGCCGGAGAGCACGAACCGCAGCGACGCCAGCGCGAACACCACGCCCGGGAGCGGCTTCCCGGTGGAGACGACGGCGGCCGATAGTACGAGCACCCCGCCCGCCGCCACGAGCAGAAGCCCAAGGGCGGCGCTCGTAGATCCACCGCCCACCAGCTGCAGCAGCCCGTATGCGAGCCAGGTCGCCGACAGGAGGCCGGTGCTGGCGGCCGCCGCGCCGTCGCGAGCGAGGAACGAGAAGACGCAGGCTAGGAGCTGCAGCACGAACGGCACCGCCACCAGGACCAGGCCCACCTGGCGCGTCTGGCTCGTCCCGATCCAGCCCAGATCGAGCCCGCTTTCGACAAGTGAGCCCACTGCGAGCCCCGACATGCCAAGCGTCAGAGGTGAGCCGATCGGCCGCAGGAAGACGTGTGCAGGAGGTGGATCCAAGGTCCGGAGATCTACCCGTTTGGTCCGTCCGCAGTCAGGCGTTCAGAGGCAAAGTACCGGCGCTGACACGCTCTCCGCAGCAGGCGTTTGCGCGCAGTCGCGATGGGGATCCGATGGACGGTTCGATGGAACGGGTCAGCGCGACATCACCCCGCGGCTACGAGGAGATGCTCTTCCTCCGCTATCGGCGCAAGGGCGACCGCGCTACCCGGGAGGAGCTGATCCGGCGCCACCTCCCGCTGGCGCGCCGCCTGGCGCGCCGCTACGAGCACAGCAGCGAGCCGCTCGAGGACCTCGTGCAGGTGGCGAGCCTCGGCCTGATCAAGGCGATCGACGGTTTCGATCCCGAGCGTGGCGTGAGGTTCACGAGCTATGCCGTGCCGACGATCCTCGGTGAGCTGCGCCGTCACTTTCGCAACTCCGCCTGGGCGGTGCACCTCCCGCGCCGGATGCAGGAACGCACCCAGCAGGTCGCAGACGCGGTGAAGTCGCTCGGCGATGAGCTGGGCCGCACGCCGACCCCAAGCCAGGTCGCCGAGCGCCTCGGGCTGCCGGTCGAGCAGGTGCTTGAGGCCCTCCAGGCGCGCGCCGCATACGCGACGCTCTCGCTCGACGCGCCCGTCGGTGCGGCGAGCGACGAGCCGGTGACACTGGCGGAAGCGATGGGCAGCACCGACGACAGCTTTGAGCTCGCCGAGGACCGGATCGTGGTGGGCGACGCGCTGCGCACGGCCCATGCGCGGGAGCGCGAGCTCCTGAGGCTGCGCTTCGGAGACGGGCTGACCCAGTCCGAGATCGCCGACCAGGTGGGCATATCGCAGATGCACGTGTCGCGACTCCTCCGCGGCACGCTCGACCGCCTGAGCGCGCTGGCGGGCGCCGCCTGAGCGCGGGACCGTGAGGGCGACCGCAAACGCGCAGCAGCCGCGGCGGGATCGCGCTGCAGCTGCTGTCAAGGCGAGCGGCGCGCCGACATGGCTCGTCGGGGACTGACTGCCGGGACTGCGCGACCCGGCCGACGTCCTCCGGTTAAGGCCGGTGGGGGCCGCTTCGAACGGGCAGCCGGATCTGTCGTCGCCCGCGTCGAGAGTCAGCACTGGGTGGGATGTCCGGCTCAGCCGGCTCTGTGGCGCGCGAGCAGGTCCTTCACTTGATCGAGAGCGCCCAGGCGTCAGCCGCTAACCCTTCTGTACGTGGGCTGACTCACTTCGATGACGGTGCGCCTGCGACGGGTAGCCGCGAGGTGAAGACTCGACGAAAGGAGGGACGCCTCCTGGCGGTGATCACCGCGTCTGGAGCGCTCGCCGCGCTGGGCGAGAGCCTGGGCCTGTTCAGCGGGCTGTCTACGCTGGCGGTGGTTCGGTGAGGCGCGAGGCGACCGAGCCGACGATCGTGACCGCCAGGCCGTCGAAAATCCACATCGTGCCGAGCCCGATTACCACGAGCCAGTGGAACCGGGCCCATGGCAGCGGATCGAGCCGCGCCGGTATGTCGGTATCGATGGTGCCGGTCTTGACGTCTTCGGTCACAGCGTGCCTGCTACCCCGCAGCAGCCCGCGTGCAGGCACTTTGTAAGCCCGCCGACATCCGGGGCGAGGATCGAGCACTTCAGGGTTCCTGCGCGTGTTGAGGGTGCATGGCGGCGATGCTCACCTGTCCTGTGTGTGGTCAGTTCGGACCTGCGGACAGGCGTGAGACGGCCTTCGACTACATCGCTCGCGAGGAGCTGCTCGAGCTACGGCGCTGCCGCGGGTGCGACACACCCCTGCTCGTGCGCTTCACTCTCTTCCCCACCGAGGCAGAGGGCGAGCCGATCCCGCTCGAGGTCTGGGAAGAGATCGAGCGCCTGCGGGGCGTGGCTCCCGGCCGCTGAGCTGGGAGTCAGGTGCGCCGCAGGCGATCATGCGGTCCACCAAGCGCAGCGCCGTGGAATGGGCGCCTGGTCCCCTGGCGAGCGGTGCCGGTCCGGAGCCAGGCGAACAGTCCGATGCGAGGTGGTGGCGGCTTCCACTGGTGTCTCCTAGGGCGCGTTCAGCGTGTGCGCCTCGGCTTTCCATCGGCCCTGCCCGAAACGCGCGGTGTACGCCCGCTGACGGTCACGCCGCGCTTCGATTCCAGGGCACTGCGGCGGGGTATTCGCGGCCCATGGTCAGCGCCGGCAAGAAGTCCGGGCGCGCGCTCAGCGGTCCGGAGAAGCGCACGCTCGCGCTGCTCGGCCTTCCGAGCCTCGCGCTCGCGCTCGGGATAACGGTGATCACGACATACGTGCCGAAGCTCTCGCTCCAGTTCACGAGCTCCACCACGATCATCGGCCTGATCGTTGCGTCCGAGGGGCTGCTGGCGATGACCGTGCCCCTGGTCGTCGGGGCGTGGTCGGATCGGCTCGAAACGCGCCTCGGAGGCAGGCTGCCGTTCCTCCTGGCCGGCACGCCGATCGCTGCGGCGGCGCTGGTCGCCGTGGGCTTCGCGGGCTCGCTCGTCGCCGTCGGGCTGGCAGTGTTCGCCTTCTTCTTCGCCTACTTCGTCGCCTACGAGCCCTACCGCGCGCTCTACCCCGATCTGCTCGACGATGACGTCGCCGGGCGCGGCCAGAGCACGCAGGCCGTCTGGCGCGGCGTGGGCACAGGCCTCGCTCTTGTAGGGGGCGGCCTTCTCTTCGGCGTCGCCCGCCAGGCGCCCTTCACCGCGGCCGCCGCCGTGCTGGCGCTTTCGGTTGCGGTCTTCGCCTGGCGTGCGCACGTCCGGGGCCGCGACCGGGGCGGCGAAGGGGCAGAGCCGGCGAGCGGGGTCGCGCGCGAGCTTTGGGACCTGCTCTCGCAGCGTCCGCGCCTGCGCGCCTATCTCCTGGCCAACGCACTCTGGGAGCTGTCGCTCGGAGCGCTCAAGACCTTCGTCGTGCTCTACATCACGGCGGGGCTCGGCTACAGCATCTTCGCGTCCTCGGCGATCGTCGGCGGGGTGGCCCTGGTGGTCCTCGTCGCCGCACCGCTGACCGGCAGGGCGGCCGACCGCTTCGGTCCGGCGAGCGTGACGCGGGTTGCGCTGCCGCTGTACGGGGGGCCTGCTGGTCCCGGCCTTCGTGACCACGGGAGCCGTCCTGGCGTCGCTCTTGCCGCTGATCGCCTTCGGCGGCGGCGTGATCATGACGCTGCCATACGCGATGTTGATTCCGCTCATGCCAGAGGGCGAGCACGGCGTGCTCACCGGCTTCTACAGCCTGAGCCGCGGCGCCGGCGTGTGCTGGGCCCGCTCCTGGCGAGCGCCCCATTGCTCCGCTACGTGAGCTGCGACGGCCGGGGCGCGCTCGAGACCTGGCGGCGCATGCTCGCCGCGGCGCGCTCGAGCGCGTAATCGCAGGGACAGCCCTCCCCGAATTGCGGGGTGGCCCGGATGGACGGCGAGCCTGTCCTGTCACAGGCTTCAGGGACCTACTGAACGAAGGAGCGGAGGACCGCATGAGCGAGACCCTGGTGGAGATACTCAACGCGAGAACCGGCAGCGAGCGCCCGCCTTCCTCCTTCGCTCCGCGGCTCCTGCATGCGGTCCGCGAGGATGACGGCTACTCGATCGAGCACGGAGTGCCGCTGTTGCACGAGGACCGCGGACTGGCCGTCGCGGCGCCGCGGGAGCACCTCGAGGCGCTGCGCCACGTGCTCCGAGTCGACGTTGTGAAGCTCACCCCAGGCGCCTGGCACCCGGCCGGCGTACCGATGGAGCCGGAGGGCGCCGCCGGGCTTCTCGTCCTCGATGGATTCCTGACGCGTTGCATCGGACTCAGCAGCCGGCACTCCGCAGAGGTGCTCGGGCCAGGGGACCTCCTGCGGCCATGGGACTGGTCTGGCGAGGATTCGATATGCGTGGACACGGCGGCCCAGTGGCGTGTGTGCGAGCCCGCCAGGATCGCCCTTCTCGACCGTCGCTTCAACGCGCTTGCCGGCCGCTGTCCGGATATGACGAGCGAGCTGATGAACCGGCTGACGCGCCGCTCACGCCTGCTGGCCGTGCTGCTCGCGCTGACACAGGTGAGACAGCTCAAGCGCCGGGTGCTGCTGGCGCTCTGGACGCTCGCCGAGCGCTGGGGGCGAGTTACCCCTGACGGCGTCATGCTCACGGTTCCTGTGACCCACGCGACGCTGGCGCAGCTCGCCGGCGCGTCGCGGCCCTCGGTCACGAGCGCCGTGGCTGAGCTCCGCGCGCAGGGTCTCGTGACACGCACCGGCAACCACGGCTGGCTGCTGACGGGCGACTCTTCGGTGGGTCTCGGCTCAGGGCTCGACTAGCCCGCGGCGGATCGCATAGCGGGTGAGGTCGACGCGGTCGCGCACGCCGAGCTTCTCGAGCAGGTTCGAGCGATGGCGCTCCACCGTCTTGCCCGCGATGTTGAGCAGCTCCGCTATCTCCCCGGTGGTGTGCCCCTCCGCCACGAGCTTCAGGACCTGACGCTCACGTTCGGTGAGCAGATCGTCGCTGTCACCACCCTCGCGCACACGCTCGAGGTAGTCGCGGACCAGGGCCTGCACCGCTCCCGGGTAGAGGAACGGCTCGCCGCGCATGGCCGCTCGGCAGGCGTCGACCAGGTCCTCGTCCGCCGCCGACTTCAGAACATAGCCGGAGGCCCCCGCCTTGAGAGCCTCGAAGAAGAAGCGCTCGTTGTCGTGCATCGAGAGCATCAGCACACGGGTCTCCGGGCGCCTGCGCCCGAGCTCCCGCGCGGCCTGCAGGCCGGTCGTCTGCGGCATCGTCACGTCGAGAATCGCCAGGTCAACCCCCTCGGCGATGGCGCGCTCCACCGCCTCCATCCCGTTACCGGCCTCTGCCACCACCTCGAGATCGGGCTCGCGGTCGAGAAGCAGCCTGAGACCGTGCCTCACCATCACGTGGTCGTCCGCGAGCAGCACACGCGTCTTGAGCGGCGTCGTCATGTCGCGAACAACTTATTTCCTCAACAGCCGAATGTATGCCGGCAGACAAGCTCGCGGCGTCATCCGGCTGATCGCGGCATCATCACATCCGCGTGGTGGCGATCAGCGAGCGCAAGCTGCCTGGCGCCGCCGGCCGCGCCTGGTTGACCCCAGTGCGCTCGTTGGTCTGGCGGCTCTTCCTGCTCAACACGGCCGTGTTGCTGGCGGCATACCTCCTGCTGGCGTTCTCGCCGCTCACCATCAAGTCGCCGCTCCGGCCGCTTCAGGGCGGGGTCTTCTCGCTGGCGGGACTACTCGCTGTTACCGCGGTCAACACCGTGGTGATCCGGCGCTCGCTCGGTCCGCTGGTTCGGCTGAGCCAGGCGATGCGGCACGTAGATCCGCTCCGCCCCGGCCAGCGGGTCGAGGTCTCGCCGGCGGGGGACGAGGTCACCCAGCTCGGCATGGCCTTCAACGACATGCTGAAGGGCTTGGAGGACGAGCGCCGTGACAGCGTCCGGAGGACGCTTTTGGCCCAGGAGGCAGAGCGCGTGGAGATCGCCCGCGATCTCCACGACGAGATTGGGCAGCGCCTCACGGCGCTGCTCCTGCAGCTCGACTACATCGCGGCCGAGTGGGCGGGCGCGCCATCCGAGGCGATCGAACTGGCCCAGGACAACGCCCGCGGGACGCTCGAGGAGGTTCGCCGGCTGGCACGGCGGCTGCGTCCGGAGGTGCTCGACGAGCTGGGCCTACCGAGCGCTCTGCGCGAGCTGTGCGAGTGGATGACGGCGGGACGCCGCCTCGACCTCGACTGCTCAATCGAGCGCGCTCTTCCTCCGCTCAGCCGCGAGGCGGAGCTGGTGGTGTACCGGGTCGCGCAGGAGAGCCTGACGAACATCGCTCGGCACGCCGCCGCATCGAAGGTGTGGCTCCATCTGAGCGGCGGCGAGCGTGTGGTTACGCTGGTCGTGGCCGACGATGGGCATGGGATCGACGGCCAGCCGGAGGGAGCCGGAATCAAGGGCATGCGCGAGCGCGCGGTGCTCGCCGGTGCCCGCCTCACGATCGGCCCCCGCGAGGGCGGGGGCTCCGAAGTGCGCCTCGACGTTCCCATTTGAGGGACCTGTCCGGGTGTCATTCCCAACGCGAAATGGGGGGTAACCCCAATACGCGCGAGCAACGGTCCGTGACACCCTCGACGCGGATGATCAGCATCGCAATCGTCGACGACCATCCGGCCGTACGGACAGGCCTGGCCGCGCTGATTCGCAGGGAGCCCTCCTTCGCACTGGTCGTCAGCGCGGGCTACGCGGCTGAGGCGCGCAGCGGGGTGGAGGCGCATCCGGTGGAGGTGGTGCTGGCCGACTTCCACTTGCCCGACCTCGACGGCATCTCCCTCTGTCGCTCGCTCAAGGCCTCGGGCCACTGTCGCGCCGCGCTCCTCTACTCCGCCTTTGCCGGCGACTGGCTGGCGATCGCGGCAAGAATCGGCGGGCTCGACGGGCTCGTCGGCAAGGGAGTCGCCGCGGGCGAGGTATTCGACGCTTTGAGGCGCGCCGCCGCGGGCGTGCCGAGCTTCCCGGAGCTCTCGCCGGCTCAGATGCGCGCGGCGAGCGACCTGATCGAGCCGGACGACCAGCCGATGCTCGGCATGTTGATGGGCGGCGCGTCGGAGGCGGAGATCGGCCCGGTGCTCAAGCTCAGCCCGCAGGCGGTGTCCATCCGGGTGGACCGGATGCTCGCGGCCCTCCGCCCGCGCGCGCTTGCGCGCGTCAGCCCGTCAGGGTCTTGACGCGGTCGAGCGTCTGACGGATCTGCTGGCGTGTGCTATCCGGCAGCCGGTCCTGCACCTGCCCGAACGCCTGATCCGCGCTCTCGCGGAGGCCCTGCAGCAGCTGGGTCGCGTCGACCCGGTCGCCCTGGCCGCTCGCCCGGATTCGCTTGCGCAGCATCGCGCTGGAGCGGGCCACCTCGGAGGCGAGCGTCTGAACGCCCTGGCGCGCCCGGCTGGTCGACTGGAGCTGGGTGGCCCGATCGCCGAGCTGCTTCGCGCGGGTCTCGTCGCTGCGTAGCTCCGCGATCGCCTGCTGCCGGGTGATGTCGGCGTTGGCGTAGTCGCGGCCGGTCCGCGCCAGGCTCGCCACGAGGCTCTGGGTCTGCTCCAGGAGCTGTCCCCCCTGGGGAGAGACCTGAGCCGTCGCCTGCTGCTGCGCCTCGTCGGATGCCTGCTGTGCCTTGTTCGCCGCGTTGCCGCCGCACGCCGTCACGCCCAGAAGCACGAGGCCCGCAAGCGACGCCGCTGTTTGTTTGGATCTCATGCCTCGGGCCTACCCCGGTCGGCGGGCTCAAAGCCGGGAGGGTTCCTGGGCCGACAAGAAAGTGTGGCCACGTGAGTCGACCGAGCCCGCACTGGGCAGTCGTCCCTCGATGCGCAACTTCACGCCCCTGCTTCCCACTGGTCGCGCGCGCCTGGCGCTCGACGTCCTGCTGGCGGTGTGGGTTGCGGCGTGGATCTACCTAGGCGTGGCGATCGGCGAACAGGTGAGCGGATTGCGGCAGCTCAGCACGACCGTGACGCGCGTCGGAGTGGCCGTCAAGACGACAGGCGACACAGTGTCGTCGCTCGGCTCGGTCCCATTCGTCGGCGGTCAGATTCGCGACGCCGGCCATCAGGTGAGCGCGGCGGGCGAGAGCGCGATCGCAAGCGGCCGCGAAAGCCACCAGAGCGTGCATCGGCTCAGCTGGATGCTGGCGCTGGCGATCGCGGTGATCCCCTCCGTTCCCGTGATCGGCTTCTACCTGCCGCTTCGGGTGGCCGCGGTGCGCGAGCGGCGGACGGCGGGCCGGATGGCCGCGCGCCACTGGGGCGACGACGAGTTCCGCCGCATCCTCGCCGAGCGTGCGCTCGTGAGCCTGCCCTACCGGCAGCTCCGCGCGGTCTCGCCGCAGCCGTGGCGGGACCTCGATGCCGGCCGTTGCGACGAGTTGGCCAGAGCTGAGCTGGCGCGGCTGGGGCTGGGGAGGCCCCCGTGGAACGGCGACACCGGCTGAACGGCGGGCGCGGCCCATGGGAGCGCTACGCCGCGGCGATCCGGCGGCTGCGCTGGTTCGTCATCGTCGCCTGGATCGCAGCGGCCGTGCTCGCGCGCCTGCTGCTGCCGAGCATCAGGGAGGCGGGCAGCGGCGCGCTCGGCTCGCTCGTTCCCCAGAACGCCGATGCGCTCAAGGCGGAGAAGCTCTCGAAGACGCGCTTCGGTTTCCCGCTCCTGTCCCGCACGTTGATCGTCGAGCGCTCCGCGCATGGCCTGTCGGCGGGACAGCAGCTCGACGCGGTGCGCCTCGCCGAGGCCCTGACACGCGGAGCGTTGCCCGGCTACACCGCCATCAAGGGCGCGATCCCGGTGACCAACGCCCTCGGCGCGCGGCCGTTCTCGCGCGAGCACTCGACCACCGCAATGCTGTTCCTGTTCTTCGACCCCAGCGCGAACGCCTACCGGCGGACGAGCGAGGCGAAGAGCCTGGCGGCGGGGTACGTCGCCCGGCCCCCCGGCGGAACCGTCGGGGTGACCGGTCTGGCGCCCGCGCAGGTCGAGCGCGAGGACATCATCGTGAGCCACCTGCGCTGGATCGAGCTCGGCTCCGTGCTCCTCGTGCTGCTCGCGGTG
This sequence comes from uncultured Thermoleophilaceae bacterium, assembly GCA_963848495.1. Lineage (GTDB taxonomy): Bacteria > Actinomycetota > Thermoleophilia > Solirubrobacterales > Thermoleophilaceae > JAICJR01. The sequence continues at coordinate 459,081 of CAWKDV010000004.1, read as the reverse complement.
GGAGCCCGCTTCCGCGCGCTCGGGGCGCCGCTGGCGACGCTGCTGGCAATGGCGATCGCGTACCTGATCTCGAGCAGGTCGGTGGCCGCTATCGGGCAGCGCGCCGGGCTGGCCGTTCCCCAGGAGGTCGAGCCGGTGATGGTCGTGCTCGTCTTCGGCGTGGTGACCGACTACGCGATCTTCTTCCTCTCGCGCTTCCGGGCCCTGCTCGCGGCCGGCGAGCCGCGGCTTCCGGCGGCCGAGCGGAGCACGTCGCAGCTCGCGCCGATCATCTCCACGGCCGGCATCACGGTGGTGGCCGCCACCAGCGCGCTGCTCATCGCGAGGCTCGACTTCTTCCGCGTCTTCGGCCCCGGCCTCGCGTTGTCCGTGCTGGTGGCGATGGTGGTCGCGCTGACCCTCGTGCCGGCGCTGATCGCAAGCTTCGGCGGCGCGTTGTTCTGGCCGCGCCGCCCCGGGCGAGAGCTCGCGCCCGAGGCGGCCGCGGAGGAGCGGCCATCGGCTTACGCCCGCTCGAGGCGATCCCGCCTCGTGGCCCTCAGCACCGGGCATCCCTGGTGGACGCTGGTGGGGGTGCTTCTGGTGCTGGGCGCGTGCGCGAGCGGCCTGCGTCACCTCGCGCTCAGCAATCCGATGGTGCGAGGCCTGCCCCCGGGATCGCCTCCACGGGTCGCCTACATGGCGGCGAGCAAGGGGTTCGCGCCCGGCATCCTGTCGCCGTCGGTGCTCGTCGTATCGGAGCCCGGCGTCGCGCGGCGCCCCCGGGCTCTCGGCCGCCTCCAGGCGCTGCTGGCCCGCCAGCCCGGCGTCGCGCTCGTGCTCGGCCCCGCGCAGCAGCCGATCCGGGGGCTGGCTCTCGGCGCAACGCGGTCGCGCGACGGCAACGCCGCGCGCTACTTCGTCGTGTTCGACAGCGACCCGCTCGCCACCGGGGCGATAGACCGCCTGCGCGCGATCAAGCGGCGGCTGCCCACCCTGCTCGCGGAATCGGGCATTGGGGGCGCACGGGCGGTCTTCGCGGGGGACACCGCGCTCTCCGCGGAGACGATCGACAAGACGACCGGGGACCTCTGGCGGATCACGCCGGCCGCGCTGCTCGCCATCTTCGTTGTTCTCGCGCTCTACCTGCGAGCGCTGATTGCGCCGCTCTACCTGGTGGCTGCGAGCGTGATGGCGCTCGCGGCATCGCTCGGCATCGCCACCTACGTCTTCCAGGACCTCGCCGGCTATCCCGGCCTCACCTACTTCGTGCCGTTCGGCGCGGCCGTCCTGCTGATATCGCTCGGCTCCGACTACAACGTCTTCCTGGTGGGTCGCATCTGGCAGGAGGCGCGTCGCAGGCCGCTCCGGGAGGCGGTGCCGACCGCCGTGACCCTGGCCTCCAAGCCGATCACGCTCGCCGGCTTCGTCCTGGCCGGGTCCTTTGCGCTCGCCGCCCTTGCGCCATTGCGCGGCTTCTATGAGCTGGCGGTGATCATGGGCGCCGGCCTTCTGATCGACGCCTTCCTGATCCGCACCCTGCTCGTTCCGGCACTTGTGATGATCGTTGGAGAGCGAAGCGGCTGGCCTGGCAAGGAGCTGGCGTCATCTCACACCCCTTCACGTGCGCCAGGCGGGGTTGGCACGGCAGCGGACGAGCTGTGCTGACCGCGGCGGGTCTCGCGTATGTAATTCCACTGACCAGGAGCCGCACCGGGGCTCCGAGGAGGGGCAGACGCCCGGGGTGATCGACGCCCCGCAGCCGTCCCCAGTGATCGAGCCGGCCGCCGCGTACCTGGCGACCGGGACGGCGGGGGCGTCGGCGCAGCTCGCTTTCGTAGCCCGCCGCCGCGGCAACGAGCGTCTGGCGGAGTCCGCGGAGCTGGTCGCCCTGGCGAGCGCCGCGGCCGGCGCGTCGCTCGGCCGGTACGGGCCTCCGCCGCTGCTGCTCGCCTGCGCCGCGTCTACGGCGCTGGCTGCTGCCTGCACGGCCTGCGGCCGCGCGCCTCGCGTCGGAAGGGCGGCCGCCGTGGTCGCCGCCACCGCGGGGCTCCCGCTGGCGCCGTCGGGCGCTCGCAGCCTTTCGCGGATGCCCGTTCGGCTCTGGCGCGAGGGCCGCTGGGAGCTGCCGCTCGTCTTCGCCGGCAGCTCGGCCGCGGCAGCGGGCGGCGCGGCAGCGCTTGCAACGCCACCCGGCGACGCGCGGCTCGCACGGCTGACCGCTTTGGCCGGCACCCTCGTGGAGGGGGCGGCCACGCAGCTGATGGTGCGCCGAGCCGGGCCGGCCGGACGGCCGCTGCGCAACGGCAGGCTGGCCCTGGCCGCCAAGACGCTCTCCGGCGCCGGCGCGCTCACGACGGCCGTCGTAGGCGGGAGGCGGCGGGCGTTCGCCAGGGCGGGGGGAGCGATGCTGGTCGCCGGAGAGCTGCTCGAACGCGCGGCGGTGATCCGAGCGGGCATCCGTCACGCGCAGCGCGTCTTGCCGGCCAGGTGGCCGCTTCCGCAGGGATAGGGTGCCTTGCTTGCGTGCCGGGTGCTCGGCCATCGCTTCCGCTTCGTCGCAGACGGGACCACGATGCGCTGGCGCTGCGAGCGCTGCCACGCGTGCGGCTTCAAGCGCTACCAGAGCGGGGAGGAGGCGGAACGCTACGCGCGCGCGTTCGACGCCGAGGATCGCCATGACCTCGGGCGCCGCGCCCCGCTGATCGGCCTTCTCCCGCTGCGGGTGATCCGCGCGCTGCGGCGGCGCGGCTCAGGCACGCCTACGTCCTGAGGCGCATCGCGGTGCGGTACGTCTAGCTCTTCCCCGCCGGATACTCGCCGAGCGTCACCTGCACGCTCCGCGCTGAGCCCGCCGGAGCTTTCACATCCACTTTCACCTGCCGGCCCGGCTTGAGCGACGCGAGCGCCGCCGTCACGTCGGCCGGGGAGGCCACTTGTTGTCCCGCGATCGAGACGATCAACTCGCCGGGGCGGATGCCCGCCTTTGCGGCGGGTCCACCTGGTTGGACCGCCGCCACCACCGCGCCAGGAACCTGCGGGCTGCCGCCCAGCGAGACCCCGAGATAGGCGCGGTGTGAGTCGACCACCTGCCCGTGCTGCACGATCTGCCCCGCGAGGTCGCGCACCACGTCGCTTGGGATGGCGAAGCCGATGCCGGGCGCGGCGCTGCCGCCGAGCTCGGGATCCGTGGCGGCAAGGGTCGGAATGCCGACCACCTCGCCCTGGAGGTTCACGAGGGCGCCGCCGCTGTTGCCGGGGTTGATGGCCGCGCTGGTCTGGATCACCGCCGGCAGCACGACACCATTGGGCTCCGACACCGTCCGTCCGAGCGCGCTGACGATTCCGTTGGTCACGCTGCTGCGCAGTCCGAGCGGGTTGCCGATGGCGAGCACCACGTCGCCCGCGCGTAGCTGTGCTGACTTGCCGAACATGGCCGGCTGCAGGTCGGCGCCCTTCGCGCGCACCACCGCCAGGTCGTTCGGCGGGTACGAGCTGACCAGCGAGGCGGAGTAACGCTTGCCGTTGTCCGCCGTCACGCGGAAGGTGTGGGAGCTTCCCACGACGTGGGCGTTCGTGACGATGTCGCCCTTGCCGTCGAAGACGACCCCTGAGCCGAGACCGCGCGGCGTCTCGATCTGGACGACGCGCGGCTCGACCGTGGCGATGACCCGCACCATCTGGGATTGAAGCTGCGGCGCGTCTGTCGATGGGCGCGACGCGCGGGCTCCTGATGAGCCGCCCCCTCCACATGCCGTGACTGTGACGGACACGACTATCACCAGGAGGGGATAGACGAGGGGCAGGAGCCACGCGCGCCGCATGCCGGGCCTCGTGCCCCGTCTGGGCGCGGCGAAACCGGGAGAGGTAACCGCTCCGACACCGCGGCGCGCGGCCGAGGAGACACTGGGCATCCGAGACGTGTGACCACTTTGCGCACGCGAGCGGGGCCACACCGGCGGATGCGACTGGCATGGACGCGCGCCGGGCGCCTGGCGGAGCGCTCACTCGACGAGTTCTTCAAGGACGGCTGTCCGCAGCGTGCGGCGGCGATCTCGTACTACGCGCTGATCGCGCTATTCCCGCTGGCGATCCTCACGGTCGCCGGCTTCGGGCTGTTTGTGTCTCAGGCGAACGCGCGCAGGCAGGTGATCGACTTCCTCCTGGGCCATCTACCGCTCCAGGCGGGTCGTGGGCGGGCGCAGCTCGAGCAGCTGCTGCTCGGCGTGACGCACGACCAGGCGACGGTCACCACGCTCGGCGCGCTCGGCCTCGTGCTGTCGGCGAGCGGACTCATGGCCGCGATCCGGCATGCTCTCAACGCGGCCTTCGACTGCCGCGACGACGGACGTCCGCCGGTGCAGGGCAAGCTGGTCGACCTGCTGCTCGTGTTCTGCGCCGGCGCGTTCGTGATCGCCTCGCTCGCGCTGACGGTGCTGCTGCGGGTGGCGGGCCACGGCGTCGCGGGCGCGCTGCTCGATGCCGGGCCGGCGCTGCCAACCGCGCTCTCGTTCGTAGCCTTCGCCTTCCTCTACCGCGTCGTGCCGACCGGCGGCGTCCGCCTGCACGACGTATGGCCCGGCGCACTGGTTGCCGCGCTCGGCTACGAGCTCGCCAAGACCGCGTTCGGCTTCTACCTCGCGGGCTTCGGCAACTACTCCGCCGTCTACGGTTCGCTCGGCGCGGTCGTCGCCTTTCTCATCTTCGCCTTGCTGGGCGCGAACATCTTCCTCCTCGGTGCGGAGGTGGCCTCCGAGTGGCCGGGCGTGCGCGACGCCAGCCCCGCCCAGCTTGCCGGCGGCAGTGCCGGAGGGCTGCGCGCCAGGATCCGGGGGCTGTTTCTGCGGGCTCGCAAGGAGACGTCAGGCGAATGACCGGCCTCTGGCGTCGGGCGTCAACCGCGCGGGTAGGCGGGTTCGGATGTTCGACTGGTTGAGCGGATGGATCTCGGGTCAGCCCCTGAGCTACCTCGTGGTGCTCGGGGTGGCGGGCCTCGACGTGATCTTCCCGCTGCTCCCGTCCGAGACGGTCGTGATCACGGCAGCGGCTGTGGCGGCTCACGGCGGCCTCTCGATCTGGCTCGTGATCCTCGCCGCGGCGACCGGCGGCTTCATGGGCGACAACGTCTCGTTCCTGCTCGGCCGCAAGGCGGGCAGCCGCGTGGCTCGGTTCCTGTTCCGGGGGAAGAAGGGACGCGAGCGGCTCGACTGGGCCGAGCGGGCGGTGAGGCGCCGCGGCGTCCTGCTCATCTTCGTCGGACGCTTCCTGCCCGGTGGCAGGACGGCCAGCACCTTCGCGGCTGGCACGCTCGGCATGCCCTGGCGGCGCTTCGCCGTGGCGGACGCCATCGCCGCCGCCGCCTGGGGCACCTACGCCGGCCTCCTCGGCTACCTGGGCGGTGAGGCATTCCGGCACTCGCTCTGGAAACCGCTGCTCGGCGGAGTCGCCATCGCGACGTTCATCGGTGCGCTGATCGAGGGCTACCGGCAGGCTCAGAAGCGGCGAGGGCGCGACGTCTTCGGCGATCGGCTCGAGCCGCAGTCGTGACCCACGTCGAGCTCTTCATCGGGCTGCTTGCGACTGTGGTGATTCTCGCGGGACTCGCTCGCAGGCTCCCCGTCCCGCATCCGGTAGTCCTGGTGTTGGGTGGGCTCGGGCTTGGGTTCATACCCGGCGTGCCCGACGTGCGGCTCGACCCCAATCTCGTCTTCTTCGTCTTCCTGCCGCCGCTCGTGTACGCGGCCGCCTTCCTGTTCTCGTCAGAGAGCCTGTTCGCCAACGCGCGCTCGATCACACTTCTGGCGACCGGGCTCGTGCTGGTATCGATGGCGGGGATAGCCGTGGTCGCGCACGCGGTGGCCGGACTGCCCTGGGCGCCGGCGTTCGTGCTCGGAGCCGTGCTCGGGCCGACCGACCCCGTCGCCGCCACGGCCATCGCGGACCGGCTGGGAGCGCCGCACCGCCTCGCGACGATCCTGCAGGGAGAGTCGCTCGTGAACGACGGCACCGGCCTGGCGGTGCTGAAGGTGGCGGTCGGCACTGTCGGGGCGGCCGCTTTCTCACCGCTCGACTCGATCGCCGCGTTCCTGAAGATCTCGTCGGGCGGCATAGCCGTCGGCGTGCTGGTCGCCTTTCTGTCAGGACGCGTCCGCGCCCGCCTCGACGAGGCGCCGCTCGAGATCACCACGGCGGTCGTGACGGCATACGCGGCCTACGTCGTCGCCGACCACCTCGGCCTCTCCGGGGTGCTCGCCTCGGTGGCCGCCGGCCTCTACGCGAGCCGCTCGACCTCCAGCACGCTCGGGGCCGCCACGCGCATCGAGAGCTACTCCTTCTGGGAGGTCGCGACCGTCATCCTCGAGTCGCTCCTGTTCCTGCTGATCGGGCTCGAATTTCCGTCACTGATCCACGATGTGCGTGGGGCCGACGCGCTCGAGCTGCTCGGCGACGCGGCCGCGGTCGCGGGCGCCGCCGTGCTGCTGCGGCTCGGCTGGATGTTCACGGTGCCGTACCTGACCGGCTTCATAGACGAGCGGCGCGGCAGGGGACGCACCCGGCTGCCGGCGCGGGAGCGCCTGGTCCTGGGCTGGGCCGGGATGAGGGGGGCCCTCTCCCTTGCCGCGGCGCTCTCGCTTCCGCTCACGGCCACGGGAGGCGGCCCCTTTCCCGGCCGGACGCTCGTGATCCTGCTGGCATACACCACCGTGCTCGGGACGCTCGTGCTACCCGGGCTCACGCTGTCCCGCGTCATCTCGGCTCTCGGCCTGTCGCGGCGGGAGGCGATCCGCCGGCGGGAGCTCGAGGCACGCGTCAAGCTGGCGCGCGCCGCGCTCAGGCGGGCGGAGCAGCTGGCGGAGAGGGACGAGCTGCCGGAGCGCGCGGTCGAGCGGGCGCGCGAGATCTACGAGCTGCGCATCCAGCGACTCGGCGCCCAGCTGGGTCAGGAGGACTCCGATGGCAATGAGGATCCGGACGCTTACCGCCGGATTCGTCGGGAGATGGTCGCCGCCGAGCGGCAGGCGCTCGAAGATCTTCGCTCCGAGCGCAAGCTGGGCTCGGGGCTCATCCGCGAGATCGAGCGGGACCTCGACTTCGACGACTCGCGGCTGAGCCGCTGAGCGCGCGCTCCGTCTCTGCGATCGCCTCGGCAGCGTTGATCAATGTCAGGTGCGACAGCGCCTGGGGGATGTTGCCGAGCAGCTCGTGCGAGTCCGGGTCGATCTCCTCCGACAGCAGCCCGACGTCGTTCGAAAGGGCAACGAGCTCGTCCATCAGTTCGGCGGCCTCGTCCAGCCGCTCCGAGCGCGCCAGCGCCTCCACCAGCCAGAACGAGCACGCGAGGAACGCTCCCTCCTCGTCCTCCATGCCGCTGTAGCGGTAGAGCAGCGGTCCGCGTCCGAGTTCCTCTCGCAGGGCCGCGATCGTGGCGTCCATGCGCCGGTCCGGAAGGTCGAGGTAGCCGACCCGCGCCGCAAGCAGCACCGCCGCGTCGAGCTCGTGGGTGCCGGCGGCGCGCGTGTAAGCCCCGCGCGACTCGGACCAGCAGTTCGAATCGATGTACTCGCGCAGCTCCGCGCGTGCTCGCCGCCAGTTGCCGGCAGAGCCGTCCGGCAGCTCGCCGGCGTCAGCGAGTTTGAGCGCCCGATCGAGGGTCAACCAGCAGGCGAGCTTGCTCTGCGTGTAATCGAGGTGCTCCGACAGCTCCCAGATTCCCGAGTCGGGGTTGCGCCAGATACGACAGACGAAGTCCGCCACCTCGGCGAGGCGTACCCGGCTGGCGCGGTCGAGCCCGTTTCCGTCCCGCACGTAGCGCCAGGCTGTGTCGAACAGGTCGCCGTAGTTGCCGAGCTGAAGCTGCGACTCGGCGCTGTTGCCCTCGTTCACCGGCTGCGAGCCGCGGTAGCCGGCGAGCGGCAGCTCGATCATCGAAGGTCGGTACGAGCCGTCGAGCTTGAAGAACGGCCGCAGGTGGGGGTGGGTGCTGGCGCTCGCGGCGAGCAGCCAGGAGAGCGTGCCGTGGACCTGGGTGCCGAAGCCGAGGCTCAGCATCGCCTCGAGCGCGAAGCTCGTGTCGCGCACCCAGCCGTAGCGGTAGTCGAAGTTGCGCGAGCCGCCGATGCGCTCGGGCAGCGAGGTGGTGGGGGCGGCGACCATTGCCCCCGTGGGGACGTGGACGCACAGCCCGAGAGCGAGCACGCTGCGCAGCACCTCCGCCCGCCAAGGCCCGTCGTAGCTGCAGGTCGCAGACCAGTCCTCCCAGTAGCGGACGGTCTCGTCGAGCCGCTGCTCGACCGCCTCGCGCTCGGACAGCAGGATCGGCTCCGAGTGGAAGTCCGCGACCGACAGCAGGGCGCGCTCACCCTCCGACAAAGCCGCCGACCCCGCTACGCCCGTCCCGGTCGAGCGCGCCTCGCCCAGCCCCCACGAGCGGACGGCGAGCGAGTGGTCGCCGTGGCAGACGACCGGCGTGCCGTGGTGGAGCTCGACCTCGCCGCGCTCGCTCCACTCGAAGCGCGGCTCGACGCTCCAGCGCAGTGGCACCCTCCCCGCCAGTCCTTCCACACGGCGGCTGACCTCGTTCCACGGGAGCGTCGGCACACCGGGTAGCGCGAGCGCGTCCGTCACGCGGACCGAGCCGTCGGCCGTCCTGAACATGGTCTCGAGGACGTTCGTGGCGGGGACGTAGCGACGCTCGGCTTCGAACTCGCCCTCCGGCCGCAGCTCGAAGCGGCCGCCCGCGCGCGCGTCGAGAACCGCGGCGCAGATGCCCGGGGAGTCGAAGCCCGGCAGCGACAGCCAGTCGATCGAGCCGTCCAAGGCCACGAGCGCGGCCGTGCGGCGGTTGCCGATCGCGGCGTAATCGCGGATGGGCGCGTAGCCGTCGACTCGCAGCGGTGATCGCATGGGCAGCACATACCCCGCTTTCGCCTCGACCGGATGTACTGCCGGTTACATAGTCAGGAGGGCGACGGCGCGCGCCGGGTAGCTGAGGTGCATGAGCAAGGGACAGGTCGTTGTGATCACAGGGCCGGCGGCGGGAGTCGGGCGTGCGATAGCGCGCCGCTTCGCACAGGACGGCGGGCGCATCGCTCTCCTGTCGCGCAACCGTGAGGGGCTCGAGGGTGCTCGCAAGGATGTCGAGGGCGCCGGCGGCGAGGCGCTGGTGCTGCCGACGGACGTCGCCGACCATGTGGACGTCGAAGCTGCCGCGGACGCGGTCGAGGAGGCGTTCGGCGCGATCGACGTCTGGGTCAACAACGCGATGGCGACGGTCTTCTCGTTCTTCGAGGACATCGAGCCCGAGGAGTTCCAGCGCTCCACCGAGGTCAGCTATCTCGGCACCGTCTGGGGCACTCGCTCGGCGCTGAAGCGCATGCTGCCGCGCGACCATGGCTCGATCGTGGAGGTCGGATCGGCGATGGCGTACCGGGGCATCCCGCTCCAGTCGCCCTACTGCGGCGCCAAGCACGCGGTCAAGGGCTTCGTCGAATCGCTGCGCACCGAGCTCCGGCACAAGGGCTCCAACGTGCACGTGGGCATGGTCCAGCTGCCCGGCCTCAACACACCGCAGTTCGATCACGCGCGCAGCAAGATGCCGCGCCACCCGATGCCGGTGCCGCCGATCTACCAGCCGGAGGTGGCCGCCGAGGCGGTGCATTTCTGCGCAGAGGCACGCCGGCGCGAGGTATACGTCGGCGGCTCCACCGTCTATACGGTGTGGGGCAACAAGCTGTCTCCGCTCGCGGCGGAGATCTACCTCGCGAAGACCGGCGTGAACGGCCAGATGACCGACGAGAAGATCGACGCGCCGCGCCCCGGCAACCTGTACGAGCCGCCCGAGCGCGACGAAGGCGCGCACGGCGACTTCAACGACCGGGCGCACCCGCGCAGCCTGCAGCTCGCGATCACGAAGAACCGTCGCGCGGTCGGGGCTGCCGCCGCCTCGGCGGCGGCTCTCGCAGCCGCCGCGCTGCTTCGTTAGCGCCTCGTCGCCACTCGCGCCGCGACTGCCGCTCCGGCCAGCACGCCGACTCCCACCGCGGCGGCCTTGGCAGGCCGCCTCTCGGGGCGGGGCCGCACCTCGTAATACGGCTCCTCCGGCGGCCCTCCGCGGTACCCGTCCGGCCCATGTTCGCGGGCCATCTTCATCAGCTGCGCGACATGGAGCGCGCGCCGGCCGGTGTCGCCCTGCTGGATCTGCGTCTTGCAGGAGAAGCCGTTGGCCACCACGATCGTGTCGGTGGTCGCCTCTCGCACCGCCGGCAGCAGCGCCTGCTCGCCGCACTCGAGCGAGATGTCGTGGTGTCCGTCTTCGAAGCCCCAGGAGCCGGCCAGCCCGCAGCAGCCGCCCGTGACCATCTCCACCTCGAGCCCCATGCGCTCGAGCAGCTTCTGCTCCGGCTCCATGCCGCCGGTGGCCTTGTGATGGCAGTGACCCCACAGGAGGGCCCGCCGGTTGAGCCTCGGCACCTCGATCCCATGGCGCTCGAACAGCTCGCTGAAGTGGAAGCAGTTCGAGGCGAGCCGGGCGGCGTCGTCGTCGTGCGGGAGCATCTCCGTCAGCTCGTCCTTGAAGACCGCGAGGCAGCTCGGCTCCATGCCCACGATCGGCGTGCCCGCGCGGATGTCGTCGCGCAGCACGTCCAGCGTCTGGTGCAGGTAGCGCTCGGCCAGGTCGAGAAAGCCGTAGTCGTAGAGCGGCCGGCCGCAACAGACGTGCCGGTCGGGCAGGACCACGTGCCAGCCGGCCGCCTCGAGCGCCTCCACGCAGGCAATGCCGACATCGGTGTGGAAGTGGTTGTTGAAGGTGTCGGGCCAGAGCACCACCCGTGGTCCGCTCGGGTTGCGGGCGCCGCCGCGCTCCGCGAACCAGCGCTGGAGCGTCATCGGCGCGAAGGTGGGAATCTCGCGCTGACGCGCCATGCCGGCCGCGACCTTCGCCACCCGCGACAGGCCCGGCGTGTGCGTGGCGAAGTTCACGAGCCCCGGCACGCGCGAGCCAACCTGCGCCGCGCGGTCGATCAGGCCGAACGCGTACGCGTAGCGCGGCCGCCACCGTCGCGGGCTCTTGAAGTGGTGGTATAGGAACTCGGCCTTGTAGGTGGGCATGTCGACGTTCACCGGGCAGTCGTTCGTGCAGCCCTTGCAGGCGAGGCAGAGGTCGAGCGCCTCGTAGACCTCGTTGCTCTGCCAGCCGTCCTCGATGACCTCGCCCTGCAGCATCTCGAACAGCAGGCGGGCGCGGCCGCGCGTGGTGTGCTTCTCCTCGCGCGTGACCTGGAAGCTCGGGCACATCACCTGCTCGGCGTCCGGGATGCGGCATTTGCCGGCGCCGACGCAGCGCAGCGCCGCGTGAGCGAAGTCGCCGCGGTCGAGCTTGTAGGCGAACTTCACCTTCGGCCGCGGCGGGTTGTAGTCGGCGCCGAGCTTGAGGTGCTCGTCGAGCCGGTAAGGGTCGACGACCTTGCCCGGGTTCATCTTCCAGTCGGGGTCCCAGATGCGCTTGAACTCGCGCATCGCCTCGATCAGCTCGGGGCCGTACTGCTTCACGAGCAGCTCCGCCCGCTGCTGGCCGTCGCCGTGCTCGCCCGACAGCGAGCCGCCATAGGCGATGACGAGGTCCGACGCCTCCTCCATGAACGACCTGTACTCGCGGATGCCCTTGGCGCTGCGCAGGTCGAAGCTGATCCGCGAGTGGATGCAGCCCTGCCCGAAGTGGCCGTACATCGCGCCCTGGTAGCCGTACCTGTCGTACAGCTTCTGGAGGTCGCGGATGTAGTCGCCGATCCGCTCCGGCGGCACCGCCGAGTCTTCCCAGCCGGGCCAGTGGTCGCTGCCGTCAGGCGGGAACGAGGTGGCGCCGAGGCCGCCCTCTCGGATCTGCCAGATGTCGCTGGACTGCCCGCCCTCGTTCTGGCCGCCGAGTACCGCGATCCGGTCCTCCCCGTAGCCGAGCTTCTTCTGGAGCCAGGCGGAGAACTCCTCGGCGCGCGCCAGCGAGCCGCCGTCCTCGTCGCTGCCGAACTGGACGAGCAGCCAGGCGCTGTCCGGCTGCGTCGTCCGTGGCAGCTCTTCGATCTCGTGTACGTGCCGGCCGCCCACCAGCTGGTTCTCGATCAGCCTGTGGTCGAGCGCCTCCAAGCCGATCGGCTTCCAGTCGACGATCTCCATCACGTGCTCGGCCGCCTCCGCGATGCCGTCGTACTCGACGATCACGAGGGTGCGGTCGAACAGGCCGGGCGTCAGCTTGAGCGTCGCCTGCAGCACGGTCGCGCACGTGCACTCGGTGCCGACCAGCGCGCGCGCCACGTTGAAGCCGCGCTCGGGAAGCAGCTCGTCGAGGTTGTAGCCGGACACCCGTCGCGGGAGCTCGGTCACGGGCCGGTAGGTGTTGCGGATCAGGTCGGCGTAGCGGTCGCGCAGATCGCGCAGCGCGGCATAGATCCGCGCCTTCTCGCCACCGGCGGCGACGATCTCGTCGATGCGGCCCTCCTCGTCGCAGCCAACCCAGAAGCGCTCGCCGCGGTAGGTCAGGACCTCGAGCGCCTGCACGTTGTCCGATGTGCGCGGGCCCGAGCCGTAGAGCTGCGCCTGCACCGAATGGATGCCGCAGGAGTTGTTGCCGATGTTGCCGCCGATCGTGCAGTAGGCATGGGTGGACGGGTCGGGGCCGAAGACCATGCCGATCGCCTCGCCGGTGCGCTCGTTCACGTGCTCGTTGATCGCGCCCGGCTGGACCGTGACCGTGGCGGCCTCGCCGTCGGGCTCGCCGATCGCCGTCAGGTACTTCGAGACGTCGATGACGACCGCGAAGTTGACGGTCTCCCCGGAGAGGCTGGTGCCGCCCCCGCGCACGAGAACCGGCGCCCCGAACTCGTGGCAGGCCGCATGAGTCGCAACGACGTCGTCGAGCGTGCGCGGGATCACCACGCCGATCGGCACCTGGCGGAAGTTCGACGCGTCGGTGGCATACATCGCCTTCGAACCGGCGTCGAAGCGCACCTCGCCCTCGACGGTCTGCTCGAGGCGCCGCTTGAGGTGGCCGACGTCGACCTGCGCGGTGGCGGCCATACCGCCCTTGAAGCGATCGTCGACGCGGGCGGGGACGGTTTCCGTCGTCACGGCATCTCCTTCCGGTAGAGCTCGTACTGGTCGGCCTCCGAGCGCCGCAGCGAGAGGCCCAAACCTGGCCGCGAGCGGTCGGGTGTCAGCCGTCCGCCCTGCGGGTCGAGCGTGCCGTCGAACAGCATCGACTCGATGCGCACGTGGTCGAAGAAGTACTCGGCGTGCACGAACGTCTCCATCGCGCAGCCCACGTGGGCGATCACCGCCGGCACGCAGTGGGCCGAGAACGGCTTCGAGCGCGCCTTGCAGAGGCCGTCGACGCGGAGCATGTTGGTGATCCCGCCGCAGCGGCTCACGTCCGCCTGCAGCACGTCGACCGCGTCGGCCATCGCGTAGAGGTCGGGCAGGTCCCAGCCGTACTCGCCGGCAGCGATCGCCATCCCGGCGGGCGCCCGCTCCCGCACGAGCCGCATGCCCTCGAGGTCCTCGGATGTGACCGGCTCCTCGAAGTAGGTGACGCCGAACCCGGAGGCGAATCGCTCGGCCCAGGCGAGCGCCTCCTTGGGCGCGTAGGCGCCGTTGCCGTCCACCATCAGCTCGACCTCGCCGCCGATCGCGTCGCGGGCGGCTCGCAGGCGCTCGGCGTCGGCGGCCTTATCGCGGCCCACCTTCATCTTCACACTGGCAAAGCCCCGCTCGGCCCAGTTGCCGAGCTGCTGCTGCAGCCGGTCGAGCGAGTAGCTCGTGAAGCCGCCACTGCCGTATACGGGCACGCTCCGGCGGAAGCGCGGAAGCAGGTCGGCCAGAGAGACGCCGAGCAGCTTGGCCTTCAGGTCCCAGAGCGCGATGTCCACGGCCGAGATCGCCATTGCCGCCAGGCCCCCGTGGCCGAGCTGGCGCGCGTTCACCTTCAGCTCGGCCCACGAACGCTGTGGCATCAGCGGGTCCGCCTCGAGCAGGGCGCCGGCGAGCTTGTCGGCGATCACTCGTGCGGCGGCAGGGTGGCAGTAGGTGTAGCCGAGCCCGATCTGGTCGTCCGCACGCAGCTCGACGAGCACCATGCTCGTGGAGTCCCAGACCAGGGTCCCGTCGGACTCACGCTCCGTCTCGGTCGGGACCTCGTAGGCGGCGACGGCGACGCCGTCGATCACCGGCGTCGCCATCTCGCTAGCGATTGACGATCTCGTCGATCTTCCCCTTCAGCGACTGCTTCATGATCCGGCCGCGGTGCGGGTCGCCGCCGACGAGCGCCTTCGCCATCTTCTGTGCCTGCTCCATCCGGATGTGCGGCGGGAGCGGCGGCACCTCGGGGTCCGTCATCGCCTCGTAGACGACCGGCCCGTCCGCCGCGAGCGCCTCGTCCCAGGCGGGTGCCACGTCCTCCGGCCGCTCGACTCGGATGCCCTTGAGGCCAAGGCCCTGGGCGTACCAGGCGAAGTTGAAGTCGGGCAGCACCTGTGAGGCGTCGAGCTTCGGGTCGCCCGCCTGTACGCGCTGCTCCCAGGTCACCTGGTTGAGGTCCTTGTTGTTCAGCACGAGGACGATCAGCTGCTGGTTCTGCCAGCGGTCGCGGTAATGGGCGATGTCCACGAGCGCGTTGTTGCCGAGCATCTGCATCGCGCCGTCGCCGAGGCAGGCGATTACCGGCCGGTCCGGGTGCGCGAACTTCGCGGCGAGCGCGTACGGCACCGCCGGGCACATCGTGGCGAGCGTGCCGGAGAGCGCGGTGTCCATGCCCTTGCGCAGCTTCAGGTGGCGCGCCCACCAATTCGTGGCGGAGCCTGAGTCGGAAGTGAGGATCGCGCGGTCCGGCAGCCGCTCCGAGAGCTCGTGGAAGACGAGCTGCGGGTTGATCGGATCGGCGGAGTCGTGGGCGCGGTCGTCCAGGATCCGCCACCAGCGATCGACCTCCCCCTCGATCATCTCGCGCCAGGAGCGGTCCTCCTTGCGCTCGAGCAGCGGGATCAGCGCTTTCAACGTCTCCTTGCTATCGCCGGTCAGCCCGATCTCCATCGGGTAGCGCAGGTTGAGCAGCCGTCCGTCTATGTCGATCTGGACGCCGCGCGCCCGGCCCTCCTCGGGCAGCCACTCCGAGTACGGGAAGCTGGAGCCGACCATCAACAGCGTGTCGCAGTTCATGATCATCTCGTTGGTGGGCTTGGTGCCGAGCAGGCCGATGGCGCCCGTCACGAACGGCAGGTCGTCGGGCAGCGCGGCGCGGCCGTTCAACGCCTTCGCCACGCCGGCGCCCAGCAATTCGGCGACCTCGACCACCTCGTCGGCGGCGTGCGCCGCGCCTTGGCCGATCAGCATGGCGACCTTCTGCCCCTCGTTGAGGATCTCCGCGGCACACTGGAGGTCCTCGTCGCGCGGCCGGACGAGCGGGTCGGTGAAGCCGATCGAGGAGAAGACGGCGCCGTGCATGCGCGGCGGCTCCTCGTGCTCGGCCTCCTGCACGTCCTCAGGCACGATCACGCAGGTCACGGAGCGGCTCGCCTTTGCCACCCGCACGGCGCGGTCGATCAGATGGCGCGCCTGCTCGGGGACCATGCAGTACTGCACGAACTCGCTGGCCACGTCCTTGAACAGCACCTGGAGGTCGACCTCCTGCTGGTAGTTCGCCCCGAGCGACATCCGCTTCTGCTGCCCCACGATCGCCACCACCGGCTGGTGGTCGAGCTTGCCGTCGTAGAGGCCGTTGAGCAGGTGGATGGCGCCCGGGCCGGAGGTGGCCATGCAGACGCCCACTTCATCCGTCATCTTGGCGTGCGCCGTGGCGGCGAAGGCGGCTATCTCCTCGTGCCGCGTCTGGATGAACTCGGGCCCCTCGACCTGCTCGAAGGCGCCGAGGAAGCCGTTGATGCCGTCCCCCGGGTAGCCGTAGATGCGCTTTACGCCCCACTCGGAGAGGCGGTTGAGGATGAACTGGGCTGTGTCGGGCATTCGGGCGTCCTCCGTGTCGGGTCGTGGGGCGCTGTCTACCCGGCGGCTCAGGGCGCGAACTCTGTATGTCTCCCGGATTACCTAGAGGTGCGTCGGTCAACTCCTGGCTCGGCTCGCGTCTGAGAGTGCCGCCGTGCTGCGGTCGTCAGCAGCGTCGTACCGAGCGCATAGACGAGGGCGTGGTGGAGCGCCGACAGAAGCGCGAGTCCCCAGGCCAGAGCGTGCGAACCAGCGGCGTACAACGCCAGCGCCGCAAGCGCGGAAATGACCAACTCCTCCAGCAGGCGCAGCGGCTCGGCAAGGGAACTCGCCTCGCGGAAGTCGACAGCGCCCCAGAGACCGAACCCCACCACGGGGGCGCCAACGCCAAGGATGACCTTGGCGACCGCGCTGTCGCCTGTGCGAACTCCCCAATAGGCAAGCGCCGCGACGATCCCAGCTTCCATGACCCCGCGTAACGCGACGTTCAAGAGCCTGAGGGTCGAGAGCAACATCCCGACGACCGTAGTGACGGCCACCAAGCCCGCCAAGCCGAAGGTAATAGGGCGTACCTTGGCAGCCGTTCTGAGGACGCCGAAAGCCACAACTGCCCGGGTAGGCGCGCCGAGGTCCAGGACCAGGATCACCACGAAGTCGTCGAGCAGTGCGCACGGAGAACAGCGAGAGGTAGGGCCGTCCCCGCCGCGGGGTTCACATCTTCTCCTTCCAGCCGGGCTGGCCGAAACACAGGTTCACCTCGTCCTCAGCGATCCGGAGCGGCACGAAGCGAAGTCCCGGAGGGCGTTCCTCGAGACTAAGGCTGATCTCGAGCGGCGGCCGAGGCGCTGGCGCTCCACGTCGCGGCCACCAGGATGAACCCGCCGACGATTAGATCGTCGGCGGCAGCCAGCTTCGAACTGTCGATGGCGAAGGCGGCCACGATGAGCCAGACGCCGATCAACGCGTTGAGCCAGCTCAACCCGCTCTCCCGGTGAGCGCCGACGGACCGGACAGCCGCGAGGCTCGCGACCACGGCTCCAAAGAACACGTCGTTCAACCTGGAGTCGTGGCCCACGTAGCCGAGGACCCAAGGCGCCATCGCCAGCCAGACGCCGGCCACGATGTTGAGGGCGCTGGCGAGCGCCACCTCCTTTCTCCAATCGCCCTGAGGAGGTGTTGATCCACCGGAGGCAATCCCTGGCGGCGTTTCCACCAGGCGGTTGTCTCTGAGCCTCCGGCTTCGGGTCGGCACATAAAAGTGCTTGCCCGTCCTGCGGTGTGGCAACCGCAGGTAGGTCAGGCCGGATACATCGCTCGCGGAGGCCCCACCGAGAGCGGCGGATCGAACAGGACCAGGTGGAACAGGGCCATGAAGCCGAACAAGCCGACCTGGAAGGCGACGATCGAAAGGCTGTCCGCCTTGATCGCGGCTCAGATTCCTTCCAGCCGGCCGATGTCCTCTCGCTTCGGCACGATCGAGAAGTACTGGAAGACGATGCCGAGGGTCCAGGCGAAGCCGAAGTCGACGATGAAGCTGGCGAGCAGCACGTTGTACTTGTGGGTGGCGAAGCTGCCGACGGTCCAGCCGAAGGCGTAGACGAGCCACTCGCCGAGGATGTCGCCGAGCGTGCAGCCGGCGCCGCAGTGGGAGACGCCCTTGGAGACGGCCCACCACTCAGGAGCCTCCTCGTCGCGCTCCCGGCGGGCGCGGCGGAAGTAGAACCAGGCTGCGACCGGGCCCCAGTAGAGCGCCGTGATCGGCCAGACGGCCTCCATGATCCGCATCCGCTGGCGGTTGCCGGCCACGAAGATGTCCCGGGCGATCGCCAGCGCGCACGCGAAGGCGACGGCGAGCGAGCACCAGCCGACAACCGTCAGCGCAGTGGATCCGGTCTGCGTCGCGGCCACGTCCCGCGGCTACCCGCAGCCGGCCAACCGCCCCCGAGCCCGCCAGCGGAAGGTAAGCGGGCGTACATCGCTGCGGTTACCGTGCGCGCACGGGGGTAGCCAGGGCGCGGTTTGGCCAACCGGGGGCGAGAAAGACGGCGTACCACGCGTGTCTCGAAGCAACGCCGCGCCGCCGTCGCGCTGGCAGCCGTATCCGCACTGCTCCTGATCGCCGGCTGCGGCAGCAACGGCCAGTCCACGCTCGACCCGCGCAGCGACCAGTCGCGCAAGATCGCCCACCTCTGGTGGGGCATGCTCGCCGCCGCCGGCGTGGTGTTCCTCGGCGCGGTGGCGCTGATCGGGATCGCCTGGCTGCGCCGCAACCGCAAGGGCCTGCCGCTGCTCGGCGAGGAACCCGAGATCTCAACGGGGCTGGTCGTGGCGTTCGGGATCGTGATCCCGGTCGTCGCCCTAAGCGTCCTCTTCTTCATCGGAGACATCGGCGTGGTGCGGGCCACCGACGCCCCCGGTCCCGGCCAGACGAAGCTCACCATCGACGTGGTGGGCCATCAGTGGTTCTGGGAGGTGCGTTACCCCGGCACCTCGGCGGTCACCGCCAACGAGATCCACATCCCGGTGAAGACGCCGGTGCGGATCGTCGCCACGAGCGCCGACGTGGTCCACAGCTTCTGGGTGCCCGAGCTCAACAAGAAGATCGACATGATTCCCGGCCACCGGAACAGCCTCGAGCTGTACGCGGACAAGGTCGGTGTCTACCGCGGCCAGTGCGCGGAGTTCTGCGGCCTGCAGCACGCCCACATGGCACTGGCGGTCTATGCGGACCCACCGGCGAAGTACCGCGCCTGGCTCGCCAACATGGCAAAGCCGCTGGCCCCGCCCGCCACGCCGGATCAGAGAGCGGGCGAGCAGGTCTTCTTGACGAACCAGTGCGCGAGCTGCCACACGATCCGCGGCACGTCCGCGGACGGGCGCATCGGTCCCGACCTGACCCACCTGCAGACGCGCAAGACGCTCGCGGCGCTCACGATCCCGAACACCAAGGGCTACCTCGGCGGCTGGGTGCTCGACCCGCAGCACATCAAGCCCGGCAACAAGATGCCTGGGCTCAATCTGAACGGCCCGGAGTTCCAGCAGCTCCTGTCGTTCCTGGAGAGCCTGCACTAGATGGCCACGGTCGCCTCTCCGGAAGCCCTCCGCCGCGTCCGCCGGCTAGAGCGCGTCTGGGAGGAGCGCTCCGGGCTGCTCGGCTGGATCACCACCACCGACCACAAGCGGATCGGGATCCTCTACCTGTTCACGTCGCTGCTGATGTTCGCGGCGGGCGGCGCCGAGGCACTGCTGATCCGCACCCAGCTGCTGACCCCGAACGGCACGACGCTCTCGCCCGGCGCCTTCGACGAGGTCATGACGATGCACGGGGTGACGATGATCTTCTTCTTCGTCATCCCGATCTCGACGGGGGCGTTCGGCAACTACCTACTGCCGCTGATGATCGGGGCAAGGGACATGGCCTTCCCGCGGCTGAACGCCGTCTCCTACTGGATCTTCCTCGGCTCGGGACTGTTCGTGTACGTAGGGCTGTTGACCGGGCACGGTCCCAACGCCGGCTGGTTCGACTACGTGCCGCTCGCGTCTCGCACCTATGACCCGGGTGCGGCGATCGACTTCTATGCGCTCGGCCTGATCTTCAACTCCATCTCGAGCACCGCGGCGGCGATCAACTTCATCGTCACGATCTTCAAGCTGCGCGCGCCGGGCATGTCGCTCAACCGGATGCCGCTGTTCTGCTACGCGTTCCTTGCAGTCTCGTTCGCGCTGGTCTTTGCGCTACCGGCCCTGTCCATCGACTGCGTCTTCCTCGAGCTCGACCGGCGCCTCGGCTTCCGCTTCTTCGACGTGACGCACGGGGGCAGCGTGCTGCTCTGGCAGCACCTGTTCTGGATCTTTGGCCATCCCGAGGTCTACATCATCATCCTGCCGGCTTTCGGGATCGCCACCTCGATCATCCCGACCTTCACGCGCAGGCGCATGATCGCCTTCCCGATGGTTGCGCTGGCCGAGATCCTGGTGGCCTTCATCGGCTTCGGTGTCTGGGCCCACCACATGTTCGCGGTGGGCCTGTCGACGATCGTCACGATCTTCTTCGCGGCGGCCAGCATGATCGTCGTCATACCGAGCGCGATCCAGATCTTCGCCTGGATCACGACGCTCATCACCGGAAGACCGAGCTTCCAGACGCCGCTGCTCTGGATCGCGGGCTTCATCGTCTACTTCATCCTCGGCGGGCTCTCGGGGATCATGTTCGCGGCGATCCCGTTCGATCAGCAGCTGACGGACACCTACTTCGTCGTCGCCCACTTCCACTTCATCATCTTCGGCGCGGCGGTGTTCCCGCTGCTGGGCGGCCTCTACTACTGGTTCCCGAAGGTCACCGGCCGGCTCTACCACGAGGGCGTCGGGAAGGCGAGCTTCTGGATCACCTTCGTCGGCACCGGGCTGACCTTCTTCCCGATGCACATCGTGGGACTGCTCGGGATGCCCAGGCGCCAGTACACCTACCCCTCCGGGCTCGGCTGGCAGCCGTACAACCTCGTCGAGTCCATCGGCTCTTACATGATCGCCGCGGGGCTCCTGCTCGTCACCGCCAATCTCGTCTACAGCTTCTTCAAGGGCAAGGCCGCCGGCGACAACCCCTTCGGCGGCGCCACGCTCGAGTGGTCCACGAGCTCACCACCGCCGCCCTACAACTACGCGGTCATCCCCACGGTCACGAGCGCCTACCCGATGTGGGACGAGCAGGACCGCCGCCAGGACTCCGCCAAGCTCGAGCGCGGCGAGATGGTGCTGGACCAGGGCCACGAGACGCCGGCCAGCACCGTGCTCGACGCCAACTTCGACGAGATCCTCGAGATGCCGTCGGACTCTCCCTGGCCGTTCCTCGTCGGTCTGACCCTCACCGGTGTCTTCGCCATGATCCTGACCGGCCACCTGGTGGCGATGTCGATCTGCCTCGGTCTGCTCGCCCTGTCGCTCGTGGGCTGGCACTCGACGGAGCCGCAGGAGTCATGAGCGAGGTTGCCCGCAGCATGGAGGCCACGAGCGCGCCCGCCGTCGCGCGCGTCGCTCAGCGTCGGCAGGCGATGCCGAACGGATGGTGGGGCGCCGCCCTGTTCGTCGCCACCGAGGCCACCCTCTTCGGAACGATCATCGGCACCTACTTCTACCTGCGCTTCCAGACCACTCA
Organism: uncultured Thermoleophilaceae bacterium; assembly: GCA_963848495.1. GTDB lineage: Bacteria > Actinomycetota > Thermoleophilia > Solirubrobacterales > Thermoleophilaceae > JAICJR01. The sequence continues at coordinate 437,963 of CAWKDV010000004.1, read as the reverse complement.
GTGGCCGCCGCCGGGCGTGGAGCCACCCAAGGTGGCGCTGCCGCTGATCATGACGGCCGTCCTCGTGGCCACCACGCTGCCGATGCTTGCGGCCACCCGGTCGGCCCGCGCGGGCAACGCCCGCGCCGCCTGGTGGCTCGTCTTCGCCGCGCTCGTGGTGCAGGCGGGCTACTTCGGGATCCAGGTACACGAGTTCAGCTCCGACCTGTCGAAGTTCAGTCCCACCGACTCCGCCTATGGATCGATCTACTTCACGATGCTCGGCGCCCACCACGCTCACGTGGCGGTGGGAATGCTCCTCAACGTCTGGGTGCTCGGGAAGCTCTTGGGCGGACTTACGAACTACCGCCTGATCGGGCTGCGGGTGGTCGCCCTGTACTGGTACTTCGTCAATGCGCTGGCGGTGGCGGTCGTGCTCACCCAGCTCTATCCGTCGCTATGAGCCGGCGCATCGACCTGCTCATGTGGATAGGAGTGCTCGCAGCGCCCGGGGCGTGGGCGCTCGAGCACGTGCTCGGCTACGGCGTGGCGGAGGCGACCTGCGATCCCGCCGGACGGCGCTGGGGCGTCGCGTTCCATACCTGGATCGTGGTCGCCCTTGTCGTCAGCGGGCTCGTGGCGCTGGCCGGCCTCGCCGCAGCGGTGGTCGCGTTTCGAGCGGTGCGCGATGCCGGCAACGACTCGCCGCCCCCGCCCGGAAGGGTCTGGCTCATGGCCATCTGCGGGATCGTCATCAGCCCGATCTTCCTGATGATCATCGTGCTGAGCGGCGTGGGAGCGCTCCTGCTGGGGAGCTGCCACCAGGGATGAGGACGTCGCGACTGAAGACGGCGATCGCGGTGCTTGGCTGCGCAGCGGTCGTGGCGGCGTGCGGGAAGGCCACGCGGAGCCAGCAGGTGCCCGGTGGCAGTCCGAGCCGCGGAGCGATGGTCACCGAGCGCTACGGCTGCGGGGCATGCCATCAGATCGGCGGGATCGAGCAGGCGAACGGCCACGTCGGCCCGCCGTTGCGGCACTTCAAGTCGAACGTCCCCTTCATCATCGGCAAGCTGCCGAACACCGCGGCGAACGTGGAGCGCTGGATCCAGCACCCGCAGGCGATCGCACCCGGCACGATCATGCCCGACCTGGGCGTCACGCCAGCGCAGGCCCGGGAAATCGCGGCGTACCTCTACACGCAATGAGGCGCGCCCGTCAGGTGGTTGGCATCGCGTTGGTGGCACTAGCCGCAGCCGCCGTCGCGCGGGCGCAGCTTCCGAGCGGCGTGGCGCGTCCGGCAAACGAGGCCAACCTCTCGCAGCAGGACCTCGGCGCCCAGCTCTACGCGGGGAACTGCGCCTCCTGCCACGGGATCGCGGGCGAGGGCATCCCGCAGCCGCGTCCGGCCCGCGGTGCGGGCGACATCAAGGGCCAGGGCCCGTCCCTCAAGGGAGTCGGTGCGCTGGCCGCCGACTTCTACCTGACCACCGGCTTCATGCCGCTCGGCAATCCACACGAGCAGCCGTGGCGGCATCGCGTGCTGTTCACGCCAAAGGAGGTGAAGGCGCTGACGAGCTACGTCGCCTCGCTCGGTCAGGGACCCCCGATCCCCACCCCGGCGCCGCAGACCGGCAACGTCGCCGACGGCCTCCACCTCTTCACCGAGCACTGCGCCGGCTGCCACCAGGTGGTCGCAGAGGGCGGTTACGTCACCGACGCGCGCGTGCCCTTGATCAAGGAGGACACGCCGACCCAGATCGCCGAGGCGGTGCGCGTCGGCCCCTACCTCATGCCCAAGTTCTCGACCAAGCGGCTCAGCGACCGACAGCTCAACTCGATCATCGCCTACCTCCAGGCCTCGAAGCACCCGGCCGACCCCGGCGGCTGGGGCATCGGACACATCGGCCCCGTGACCGAAGGGCTCGTCACCTGGTTCATCGCCATGGTGGCGCTGGTCGGCCTCTGCGTCGTCATCGGCGAACGGAGGCGGGCGTGAGACGGCTGCGGATCATGGCTTTTGCGCTCGGCGCGCTGTTGGGCCTGGGTACCGGCCGCGGGCGCCGCGAGCGGATGATTCCGCCGGGCACGCCCGACCCACGGGCCGAAGCGCTCGTAGTCGTCCTGCTCCTGCTCTGCACCGCCTCCGCGATCGGCTTCGTCTATGTCTACGCGACACAAAGCCTCCCGCATCGGACGCAGTTCGAAGGGATCTCGCTGGGCCTCGCACTCGCCTTCCTGGCGGCCGCCCTGATCGTCGTGGCGAAGCGGCTGATCGTGACGGAGGAGCTGGAGGAGGAGTACCCGCAACAGGAGCACGTCCAGGAGCAGCTCGCGGTCGCCGAGCTCGTGCGCGAGAGCGACAGCCGCTTCACCCGCAAGCGGCTGCTCGGCGGTGCGGCGGGACTCGCCGGCACGGCGCTCGGCGCCGCGCTGATCTCGCCGGCGTTGTCGCTCGGCCCGGCGCTCAACACCAACCAGCTGCTCCAGACGCCGTGGCGGCGCGGGAAGCGGCTCGTCCGCGAGGACGACGTGCCGCTCAGGGCCTCCGACATCGAGGAGGGGACCTTCTACACGGCCTATGCGGAGGGGGCGCCGCACGACGTCATCGGCGCCCCCCTGATCGTCGTCAGGCTGCCGGTCTCCCAGCTCAGGCTGCCGCGCGCCCGCCGGAGCTGGGCGCCGCAGGGCATCCTCGCCTACTCCAAGATCTGCACCCACGCGGGCTGCGCGATCGCGCTCTACCGCAAGCCGCTCTTCCCGCCCGTCGAGGCGAAGCCGGCCTTCGTCTGCCCCTGCCACTACTCGACTTTCGACCCGGCCAGCGGGGGCACTGTGCTGTTCGGGCCGGCCGGGCGGAACCTGCCACAGCTGCCGCTAGAGATCGACGCCGCCGGTCACCTGCGCGCCGGCGGAAACCTGTCGGGCCCACCCGGCCCGTCGTGGTGGGGCGTGCGGATCTGGAAGGCGAGGTTCAAGCAACATTGATCTACCGCGCCGTCCAGTTCCTCGACCGGCGCAGCGGCAGCGCGCCGTTCCTGCGCAAGACGCTGCGCTACGTCTTCCCGGACCACTGGTCCTTCCTGCTCGGCGAGGTGGCGCTGTACGCGTTCATCGTGCTCGTCGCGACGGGCACCTACCTCGCCCTCTTCTTCCACCCCAGCCTCGCCGAGACGACCTACCACGGCAGCTATACCCCCCTCGACGGCCTGAGCATGAGCGAGGCCTACAAGTCGGCAGTCGACCTGTCGCTCAATGTCAACGGCGGGCTGCTCATGCGCCAGACGCACCACTGGGCCGCCGACGTCTTCATCGCCGCGATCGTGCTGCACCTGTTCCGGATCTTCTTCACGGGCGCTTTCCGAAAGCCGCGCGAGCTCACCTACATCATCGGGCTGCTGATGCTCTTCACGGCCTTGCTCGAGGGCTACCTCGGCTACTCGATGGTCGACGACCTGCTCTCCGGCATCGGCCTGGCCATCGGCTACGGCGTAGCGCTGTCGATCCCGTTCGTCGGCGGCAACTTCGCGCTCTTGATCTGGGGCGCGCCGTATCCCGGCGACCCGTCGTTCGAGTCGCGCATGTACATCGCCCACGTGTTCATCTTCCCGATCCTGATAGCGACGCTGATGGTGGTTCACCTCGCACTCGTCGCCTCGCGCCACCACACGCAGTTCAAGAGCACGCCGCGCCAGACGAACCGGCGGCTGGTGGGTATCCCGATGTTCCCGGGGCAGGCGCCGCGCTCCCTCGGGTTGTTCGTCGGGACCGCGGCAGTGCTCTTCGCGCTGGGCGCGCTGATCCAGATCAACCCAATCTGGCTCTGGGGCCCCTACCACCTGTCGCAGGCGGAGAACGGCGCCCAGCCCGACTGGTATCTCGGCTGGCTGATCGGCGCCCTGCGTCTGGTCCCGCACTTCGATCTCACGATCGGCAAGTACACGCTCGTCCCGAACCCGTTCTGGGGCGGCGCCCTGTTCCCCCTGATCGTGCTCTCAGTGCTCCTTTCGTGGCCGTGGGTCGAGCGCCGCGTCACCGGCGACCGCGGCTACCACAACGTCCTCGACCGGCCACGGGACGCCCCGGGGCGGACGGCCTTCGGCGTGGCCTTCGCGCTTTGGGTGTTCCTGATCTTCTTCGCGGGCTCTGCCGATCGCACCTATCTCTGGCTCGGGTGGAGCTATGTCGAGCAGATCCGGATCTACCGGGTGCTCGTGTGGGTCGTCCCGGTCATCGCGTTCTTCGCCACTCGCCGCATCTGCAGGGAGCTGCAGATGATCGATCGGGTCGAGCGGACCCGCGAAGAGGCCGAGGCCGAAGCGGCCGCTGCCGGCGCCGCGGCGCGGCTTCCTCAGCGCATGCCGGAGAGCTGAGCGCCGGCAAACGCCGCGTATCGCTCGAGGAGCCGCTCCCATCCCTGGTGCATCCCATCCCGGTACTCGCGGGCGCCATCCCCGTGGCGCTCGAAGTGGCGGTGCTCCAGCTCCACCGCGGTCGACGCATCCCCGTTCTGCTCGAACCGCACCTCCACCTCGCTCGCTCGCGCGGGGTTCGGCTCGGGGGCGCGACTGGGGGCGATCTGCCAGGCGAGAAGGAGCCGACAGGGTCGCTCCCAGGCTAAGACCGCCCCCCAATCGCACCTGAAGCCCCGCGGTCCGAGCTCGGTGCACAGGCCTCCCTCCCGCGGCTCGATGCGCAGGTCGTCGAGGACGTCCTGCGACCAAGTGAACTCGGCGGGCCACCAGTCGCCGATCCGCTCGGTGAATAATGCGAACGCCCGTTCCATCGGTGCGTCCACGGTGCGCGAGCAGTTCAGGCTGAGGCGTTGGGGGCTCACTGGGGGGACTGTAGGCGCAGTCGAGCCGCTCGCGAACGTGGGTTGTACGTCTACTTACGTCGATGGCCGGCTACTGTCGACATGCCGACGCCCCGGGCTTTTGCGTCGCGCTTAGCCGAGAGCCGAGCGACGTGTGCAGATTGCCCTCCGTGTTATGGCCGTCGTGTAACGCTCCCTGAGCTGCCACCGGGCGGCGTCAGCCGGACCTGCCCAGCACAACACCGCCCGAGCGGACGGGCTGTCACCCGTGAGGGCGGTCCACAAGGACCGGCCCCGGGGTTGACTGACCGGCCGCCAGGTGGCACCCGCCAGCTTGCCGCGACGGCGCGGTGTCGGTGCTGGCTGTTTCGTTCTGGGTGTTTCGCTCTGGCTGTTGCGATCCTGAGCGCAACAGGCCCGCTGCCCCGCTCGGGCGGTTTTTGGCTCTGTGCCTGGGCTTTCGAGGCATCGCCGTCCGCCACGGCGCGCCGGACGGCGCTTCCTCGACCCCCCAGGTAAACCTGGTGGGCCAGCCCAGGCAGGGGCAAGAGGGACCTGGAGCGGGGCACCTCTTCCGACGATCGGATTGATGGATAACTCGATTGTGGACGGCTACTGCACTGCGACCTGCTGTGTCGACGGGTCGGGTTCAGGAGGCGCGATGCAGCGATTGTGGAAGTTCGACCAGTAGGAGCGGTAGCTGACGCCATCGACGGCCGCAAAGAACCCCTCGTCGTCCGGGTTTGCTCCCTTGTTGCCCGCTTGGCAGCGGTCACCGATTTCAAGTCCCGCGGCGTCGTTGAACGCTTCAACGAGCTCGTGGACGGCGGTCTCGATCGTCTTGTCGATTGTCGCATCCTGGCCGATCCAGGCGAAGCGGACATCCGGCTTGTCGCCCCAGTTCGGGGCCTGGAACATGAAGGCGCTGTGATGGCCGCTTTCTCCCCATGGATCGGCAGTGAAGTGGCATCCTTGTGGCAGAAAGACCAGGTAGCAAGAAAGCCGTGACGTCAGTGGTGGCAGGTGCTCAGGCTCGATCTCATCGTGGGCCGGCCACGGGGTCTGACCGGCGGTGACCGCCTGTGTGATCCGGTCGGTCAAGTCCTTGTCGGTGAACCCCTTGTGCGGATCGTTCTGGGGGTTTGATCCGAACGGGAGCGCGTCGAAGAATCGCGGCGGCACCTGCTCGTTGAGCCATGTCGGCTGTGCATTGACGACGGCTGCGACGCCATAGCCACGAAGACCTTCGCAAATCTCTGCCCTGATCAAACGGCTGAACGCGCCGTCGATGTCCTCCCAACTTTGGCCGGCGAGCTTCGGGTGGGCAGGATCCCACTCGCTCCCCCAATAGATCGGGACGGCGATGGCGAGCAGCCCGTCGAACTCGTACGGGGTCGATTCTGTGACCGAGCCGTCCCGCTCGTCGAACGCGAGAAAACCACGCTGGAACGAACTGATCCGGAGATGCTTATCCCCGTCAACGTGGTCGAGCGTCCGGTACTCGCTTGTGCGCGGGTAACCAAACTGCCCGCGTTCCCAGCCGGATGCCGCCCACTTGTCCCAGATCGCGCCGTGGATCTCGTGCGCGCCAGTGTCGGGAGTCCAGTAGATACCGCCGTGCTGAAAGTGGTTGAAGCGGCCGATGCCGTCAGGGCACGGATTTTCGTCAGAGGTCGGGTATCCGAGCACGCTCCTTTCCCAGTTCATCGACGACCACAGGGTGTTGATCGCCCCGTGTGTTTCGTGGGCACCGGTGGCTGGACTCCAGAAGATCGAGCCGCCCTGGAAATGGCTAAAGGCCCCAACGCCGTCCAGACACGGGAACTCATCAGTTCGCGGGTACCCGAGCACACTACGCTCCCAGCCAAGCGACGCCCACTCGTCCCAGATCGCACCGTGGATCTCGTGCGCGCCAGTGTCGGGAGTCCAGTAGATACCGCCGCCCTGAAAATGATTGAACTTGCCGACCCCGTCCGGGCACACGTTTTGGTCGCTCTCCGGAAAGCCGAGGATGCTCTCGTGCACTCCGAGCGACTGATAGAGCGGCCAGATCGGGTCATGCACCTCCCAAACCTGCTGCGGGGCCGTCCGCACCCGCCAGTAGATCGCGCCGTGTTGGAACTGTCGCCAGTGCCAACTGACGTCCGCCGCCTGCTCCTCGCCCACTGGCGCCCCCAGCGGCCCGTTCTCACCACCCAGCTCCGCGTACCGATCGTCGATAACGCTCATGGCTACTCCTCGCAAGATTGGATCCGGCCGGAGCACCGACGACCTCTCATCGAACCACTCCCAATCACTTAATTCAAGGGCATCGATCGCCACGGCGAACCGACGGAGGAGAACGCGCTGCTCGCGGTCGTAACCGCAGCTGTGGGGCCCTTGCTGCCGAGGCATCACCCGCCTCGCTCAGGTGACCTCGGTAGCGTTGACGGTGTTGTCCGGGTAGAGCGGGGATTGTCCCGAAGCGCCATGTCGTGAGGGTAAGGAAAGATCTAGCTTGACTTCCCGCCGTCCCCTCCGAGACACTCGGCCGCAGACCACCGTCCTCACGCGAGGAGGAGGACTCTTACGCGACACGGCGGCCGCTCCTGCTCCCGTTCGAGGCTGTCGCGTAAACGTCGAGCGGTGAGGGTGGTCGGCGGCGCGCCGCGGTGGTGACGGCGCTGGTGGGGTGTAGCGGCTGGTGAGGCGCTCAGGCCTGCGTGAGCGCCAGTTCGGCGCTGTGGAGCTTGAGCAGATTGTGGGTGGCCATCAGGAGCCGCCACTCGGTGCGCACCGCTGATCTGCCTCGGCGGTGGAAATGTCTGATCCCGCGGTTGTGTTTGGTGTGGCCGAAGATCGGCTCGATCGTCTTCTTGCGCTGCCGGTAGATCTCTCTGCCATGCTCGCTGGCGAGCACCCTTCGCATCCAGTCGTAGCGCCCGCCGGTCCAGCCCGGCCTGGGGCTGGTGCGGTTGCCGGCGTCGGGCGGAATCAGCACCTGGATGTGATGATCGGCGACGACGTTGTCGATGTGCTGCTCGTTCCAGTAACCGGCGTCCGCGGCAACCACCTCGGGGCGATCGCTGACCCCGGCGTTCTGTAGCTCGGTCTCGGTCGCGGTGACCATCGGCTCGAGCTGCCCGAAATCGGCGGTGTTGTTAGTGACCTCGGCCGCGAGCACGATCTGCTCTTCGTTCACCGCTGCCTGGGCGTTGAAGCCCTGCACCCAGCCATGCCCGGCGTTCGTCTTCACCGGCTTTGAGTCAGGGTCGGTCAGGTTGACCTTGCCCTCAGGCTCGGTCGGCAGCTCGTAGGGCTTCGGCGGCGCGCCCAGTCCGCGACCACGAGTGTCCTTGGCGTGCGCCCGGTAGTGCTCATAGGCCTCGTTGCTGCGGCGATCGGTCGCAAGCTCTTCGGCCAGGCGCTGCTCGCTGACGGCCAGCCGCTCGAGCCGTGAGCGCGGGATCGGCTGCGGCTCAGCCTGACGTCGCTGTTCAAGCTCGCGTCGGCCCTCGCGCAACCAGCCCACGCGCCCCTGATGGCCGGTGGCCCTGACCGCTGCTTGCATCTCGCTCACAGACCGCTCGGCCGCGTGCTGCTCGGCCTCGCGTTCAAGCTCGAGCTGGCGCTTGGCCTCCGCCAACGCGGCGCGCCGACCCTCCGCGGTGCGCAGATGCTCGGGCAGCTCATCACCCCGCGCATCGCCATAGAGCTCATCCTCAGCCTCGTCGGTCGCTCGTGCCTCGGCGATGATCTCCGCCGCGATCCGCTGATAGTCACGATTGGCCTCCGGGCTCGCGTTCGCCGCCATCCTCGTCCCGTCGATCGCGATCACCCCGACCTTCACAAGCCCCGCCTTCGCGCACAACGAAAGCACCTGACCAAACAGCTCCGCGAGCGCCTGCTCGTGCCGCTCGATGAAGCGCGCGATCGTGGCGTGATCAGGCACCAGGTTCGCGGTGATCACCCGAAAGGCGACGTCCTGGCGGCAATGCCGCTCGATCCCCCGCGAGGAGCGCTGCTTGCTCGCAAACGCGAACAACACAAGCGCCACCACCTGAGCTCAACCGGTCGTCGCAACGCGGTGTGGTCGGTGACTCTAAAGGTCGGAAGAGACGATCGGCCTCGGCTGGGTGATGCGGCTGTCGTCGTGGAGGCTCGCCCGGAGGGCGTGCCGGAGCGGCGATAGCCGCGCGCGACCGTCCGGGCACCCCCCGAGAACAAGGGATGCCGCAGTCCGGCAGGTCGCGCACGTTGAATGCTGCAGGCGGTCAGGCCGCGGCGGTCAAGTACTCGGTGAGCGCCTCGGCGGGTGTCCTCCACCCGAGCGTCTTTCGCGGTCGCCGGTTGAGCGCCGTCGCAACGGCCGTGAGCTCCTCCGCGCTATGGCGGGCGAGATCTGTGCCTCTCGGGAAGTACTGGCGCAGCAGCCCGTTGGTGTTCTCGTTCGTGGCGCGCTGCCACGGGCTGCGTGGATCACAGAAATAGATCTGCAGACCCGTGTCGAGCCGGAGTTGCACGTGCTGGGCCATCTCGATGCCCTGATCCCAGGTCAAGGACCGCCGAAGCTGTTCGGGGAGGGTCGTGATCGTGCCGGCGATCGCGTCACGAACGGCGCCGGCGCCAGCACCCGTCGACGCGCGGCTGCTCGTCGCTCCTGGGTCGGCGTGACGTTCGATCGGCGGGAGATGCAACAGCATCGTGAACCGGCTTGAACGCTCAACCAGAGTCCCGATCGCAGAGCGGTCCAAACCGAGGATCAGATCGCCTTCCCAGTGACCGGGAACAGCACGGTCAGCAACCTCGGCAGGCCGCTCGCTGATCAACAGCTCGTCGGTCACGAAGCTTCGGTTGCCCCTCGACGTCCTGTTCCTGGGGACCCGCAGCGCCCGACCGGTTCGAAGACACGCGGTCAGCTCCCGGCGCAGCGCTCCGCGTCCCTGCACATACAGCGACTGGTAGATCGCCTCATGGGAGACGCGCATCGACTCATCATCAGGGAAGTCAACCGGTAGTCGAGCGGAGATCTGCTCCGGGCTCCAGCACTGCCCCCAACGCCGGTCCTTTCGCGGGCCGTGACGCCGGCCGCGCCAGCCGACCTGCGGACCCGCGACGCTCCCATCGGGCCGCCGCACAGCCCCGGAGAGCCGATCCTGCACATAGCGCCGCAACTCCAGGTTGACCGCAAGCTTCGCCGGCTTGGGGCGCCGCGCGCGGCGGTCAGCATGGGTCTGCGCGGTCGAGGCTCGATACTCAGGCCGACCGGTCCGCAGCGCAGCGTTTCGCTGCAGCTCCCGGGAGATCGTCGACGGTGCGCGACCCAGCTGCCGCGCGATCTCTCGCACCCCACAACCACCAGCGAGAAGAACCGCGATCTCCTCCCGCTCGTGGAAGAACAGATAGCGCCCGGATACCGGCGCGAGCGTGAGAGGCGGCATTCCGCCACCCTTGCGGAACCAGCGGACACCAATGCTCGGCAGGACACCCGCCTCCACGGCGGCGCGTTCGCTCGACACCCCTCGAGCGATCGCCTCCCAGAACCGGACCCGATGCTCTCTCCGCCCAGCAGGCGGACGTCCCTTGCCGCGCTTCCCTGCCGCAGCGGCACGATCCAAAGCGGCGTTTCTTCTCGGCATCGCAACTCCTCAACGTTGAGCGTTGCGACAACCAGTTGAATCCACCCCATCATCGCCGGCTCATACGCAGGACGGCCATGCCCGTCCTCTCGATAAGCGCCATAGAACGCCGCCAGATCCATCTCCTCGACGGCCGCCAGCACCGCCCACGCCAGGTGATCCTCCGGCAACCAATCCCGCAACGACGGCGGCATCAAAAACGACTGCTCACGATCACAACCGATGAAGTTCTGAGCCATGCCCAGATCGTCTTGACCCCGCCGGACAGACCCCCTTTACGCGACAGCCTCGTTCCGAAGCAGGCACTGTCGGCACAGTGCGATGGGCACGTTGTGGCTCCTGCTTTCCGCGCGTAGCGGGACCGCGTGTGACGGCGACGAAATGCTCGCTCGCTTAGGAATGCGGCGTCGACGGCCTCGGGCATTGGCGATCAACGGGTTCCCGGCGCTGGTCGAACGTCGCGAGGCCGTAGACGTCCGGGTTGTGGCTGCTCTGCTCTGCCAGGGAGTCGGGAGCTTCGAGCAGCCAGTAGTGGCGCGCATCCGGCGGCGCCCGCCGCCCATGCCGAAGAGCGGCACAGCGCCGGATACCCTACGCCAGCCTGCTAACTCTCCTGGAATGCGGGGCGCCCGTCCGGAGCGCGCCGGCTGTGGGGCCCGGGCACCGCGGCCGGCGGGTCGACCGCCAGGTGCGGCAGGCGCCGCTCGAGCCACTTGGGGAGCGCCCATGTCCAGCGGCCGAGCAGCACGAGCACGGCCGGCAGCAGCAGGCTGCGGACCACGAAGGCGTCGAGGAACACTGCGCTGGCCAGGCTGAGACCGAACATCTTCACGGGCCGGACGTCCACGAGCACGAACGACAGGAAGACGCAGACCATGATCGTGGCCGCGGCCGTGATCACTCGGCCGGTGCTGCCGAGACCCGACACGACTGCCTGCGTGGGATCGCGCCTGCGCACCCACTGCTCGTGCACGCGTGATACGAGGAACACCTCGTAGTCCATCGAAAGGCCGAACACGATCGCGAACAGCATCACCGGGATGAACGCGTCGATCGGACCCGCGGTCACTCCGAACACGCCTCCGAGCCAGCCCCATTGGAACACCGCCACGACCACGCCGAGCGCGGCTCCGATGCTCAGCAGGTTCATGAGCGCGGCCTGCACCGGGATCACCAGCGACCGGAACACCAGCATCAGGAGCAGCGCAGAGAGCGCGACCACGACGCCGATGAAGAGCGGCAGCTTGCTCGCCAGCACGTGCGACACGTCGATCTGTGCCGCGGTGGGTCCGCCAACGAAGACGTTGGCGCCCGTGCCGCGCTCCAGCGGCGGGATGCGCTGGTCGCGCAGCTTGTGCACGAGGTTGGTGGTGGCCTGGGCCTCGGGCGCCGAGTGCGGGAACGCGGTGAGGACCACCGTGCGGCCCGACGGGCTGACGCGCGGCGGCGCGACCGATGCGACGTCCGGCGTCGAGCTGAGGGCGCTGCTGATCTGAGACACGGCCGCGGCGTCGCCGGTCCGTGGCAGCTCGGCAGCCACCACGAGCGGCCCGTTGAAGCCCGGGCCGAAGCCCCTCGCGAGCAGGTCGTAGGCCTTGCGCGTTGTCTTGCCAGCCGGGTCGTTGCCCGCGTCACTCGACCCGCTGCGCATGGACAACGCGGGCACGCAGAGCACGAGCATGATGCCGAGCCCGGCCACGAGCCCGGTCCAAGGATGGCGGCTCACCCATCCGGCCCAGCGCCCCCAGCCGCGCGCCGAGCGGCCCTGGCCGGTTGCGGGCCGCCTCCGCTCACGCCGGCGGCGTCCAAGGCGTTCGCCGAAGCGCGAGATCAGCGCGGGGAGCACCGTCAGCGACGCGATCAGCGTGAGCAGCACCGCGAGGGCCGACGACACCGCCACCCCGTAAAGGAAGTTCACGCCCAGCGCGAACATGCCGAGCAGCGCGATGATCACGGTGGCGCCGGCGAACAGCACCGCGCGCCCGGCGGTGTCCATCGCGGCCACAGTGGCGTCGTCGACACTCGCGCCCGCGTGCAGGTTCTCGCGGAAGCGCGTGACGATGAAGAGCGCGTAGTCGATGCCCACGCCCAGCCCGATCATCAGCGCAAGCTCGGTCGAGAAGTCGGGCATGTCTATGAAGTGCGAGCCGAGCGCGATCAGCCCCACGCCGGTCCCGAGCCCGAAGATCGCAGTGACGATCGGCAGGCCCATCGCCACGAACGAGCCAAAGGTGACGAGCAGCACCACGATCGCCGCCATCAGGCCAACCGCAGAGGCGAAGCCGAAGCTCGGCTGCTGCGCCTGCTCGATGCCCTGGCCGCCCAGCTCCACCTGCAGCCCGCGACCACCAACGGATTGCGCCGTCTTGATGACCCGCTGCACCGTCGACTTCGACAGGTCGTTGGCGCGCTTGTCGAAGGTCACCGTGGCGAACGCGATGCGGCCGTCGCGCGAGATGGCCGTGCTCCCGCCGGACGCGTAGGGGCTCTGCACCCCTGTCACGTGAGGCAGCTTCGCCACTCGCGCGAACATCGGCTGTGTGCGCGCACGCACGGCTGCTTCGCTCACCTTCCCGTGAGGCGTGTACAGGACGATCTGGTCGACGTCGCCGGCCTGCGCCGGAAAGTCGCGCTGGAGCAGGTCCGTCGCTCGCTGCGAGTCGGTGCCGGGGAGCGAGAAGTCGCTGGCGTGACGCGTGCCCACGGCCCCCGAGAGGACGACGGCGATCGCGAAGGCGCCAAGCCAGCCGAGCAGCACGAAGCGGCGGTGGGAAATCGAGAATCGCGCCACCCGCACCAGCAGGCTGGTGCGCGGGGGAGCGGCGACCTGGGCGCTCATGATTCTCCCTTAGTCCGAATAGCTTCGCCTGCCCTCTGGTGTCGAACACGACGCGCTGGCGAGTGCGGCGGACCTTGCGCGTGGGCAAAGGGGGAGCGCTCGTCCTCGACGACCACCGAGACGCGGTTTGTGCGCGAGTTCCACAGCAACCTCACGTCGATTCCGTCGCTCGTCCTCTGATCCAGTTCGCGGGCCTCGGTCTGCTGTGTCGTGCTCATGGTCATGTCCTGTTCTTCTCTACGGGGGAACGCCAGGGGTGCGACGTTAGGACGCCTCCAACACCCGCCAATGCGGTCACCGCGAGTCCTGGCCTACGGGTATCCGCACGCCCGAAGGACCCACCGCAAGCGCCCCGTTCTGCGCTCACCCCACCGAGCCTGATCGTCATCACAAGGAGGGGGTAGGCGCTTGCTTGATAAGACCGTGCGTCTGTTCAAGGTCATCGCTTCGGTGCACGCCGGCGAGACGGGAGAACGGCTGGAATCGGGCGGTGAGCAGTGGGTTCACGGGTGTTTCGTTGGTCACAGTCATGCGGGGTCCGTACTCCCTTGACGATGCGAGGCGACGGGATGTGACACGGCCCAGCAGTTCGCGCTGGGGCAAGCCAGCAGGAAGGGCAAGAGCCCGGGCATCAAAAAGCAGGCCTGGATCAGCAGGATTCCGCGGCGGCCAACAATGCCTGCGACATCGCCATGAGCGTCATCGTGCGGCTCGGAGATCATCGAGACCGTCCATTCACGGACACTCCGGTGATCCGGCCGGCGCTGGGGTTCGTAACGGCTGATAACGCGACCTCGCGGCGGCTCCCTCGGAATCGGCGGCGCGACAGCTCGGGCTCGGCGGACGGGCCTGTCAGGCGGCGTACGGCATTGGGGGCGTCTGGACGGACGACGGCCGAGTACCGGGGCGCCAGCGGCGCGGGGCGGGGCCGCTGCGGTCGGTCGTGCGTAGCTCGTGGCCGTCGTGGCGACGGTGGTACCCAGGCGCGGATGTGGTTGAGACCCGGCGGGCTTGTCGCCACGCCGGGTCTCACCACTCAGCTGGAGGTGGGCTCGTAGGTGAGCGCGACGACGCCGTTGAGCGATGGGGTTGCCGCGAGGAGCTTCAGCGGCAGTGTTTGCCCGCTGCCCGCCGCTCGTCCGGCGGCGAGTACCGGGTGAACGGAGAACCGGATTTCGTCGACGAGGTGGTGCTCGAGCAGGGTCCGGCTGAGTCGGCCGTATCCGTACATCATCAGGTCACGGCCATCCTCTTGCTTGAGCTTCGTCACCGCGGCGACGACGTCGTCACGCATGATCGTGGAGTTGTTCCAGTCAGCCCTCTCCAGGGTCGAGGAGAACACGTACTTACGGATTGCGTTGATCGCGTCCGCGTAGGGCCCGGTCTGCTGGGGCATCGCATCGGCGAAATACTCGTAGGTGCCTCGTCCCATCAGCATGCCGTCGAGGGCCTGGAGCGCTTGAGCGGCTTCGTCTCCTGAGTCAGGGTCGAAGGTCGCCCAGGAGCTCGGGTCTTCGGTGACACCGTCGAGCGAGACGAAGGCGGAATTGATGATCTTGCGCATGGTTGTTGCTCCCTGGGTTGTGTGGTTGCTTAGTTGGTGGCGGCGAGCGCCGGTTGGGGGTCGCGGCCGCTCGTCTCGGCCGCGCCGGTCGAAACCGCTTCGCGGCGGACGAGCGCGAAGATCGCCGGAATGGCGAGCAGCCCGATTCCGCCGAGCACCCAGAGCGCCTGTTGGAACCCGCCGGTGAGCGCCGCGGGGGCGGCCTGGCCGGCGTGAAGCAGGGTTTGGGTGTGGCTCGCGGCGACACTCGAGGCGATCGCGATCCCGATCGCGCCTCCGAGCTGCTGGCTGGTGTTCAGCAGTCCGGACGCGAGCCCGGCCTGCTGCTCCTTCACGCCGGCGAGCGCGGCGATCGAGATCGGGATGAAGGCGAAGGCGGTTCCCGCGCCGGCTACGACCATCGGGCCGGCGAGGTTGGCCACAAAGTGTCCGTGGACGGGCACTTGGGTGGCCCAGATCGCCCCGGCGCCGATCATGGTCATCCCTACCGCCATCACCAGTTTGGTTCCGCCGCGGGTCACCAGCGCCTGGGACAGACCGGCGAGCGCGATCGAGGTCAGCGAGGCGGCCAGCCAGGCGAGCCCGGTCTGGAGCGCGCTGTAGTGCAGCACCTGCTGCATGTACAGCGTGCCTACGAAAATGAACGCGTAGAAGCTGCCGCCCAGCAGTAGGCCCGCGGCGTTCGCACCGGCGAGCGTGCGCAGCCGGAAGATCGACAGCGGCAGGATCGGATCGGTGACCCGCCGCTCGATCAGCAGGAACGTGGCGAGCAGCACGGCTGCCGCAGCGAGCACGCCGATTGTCCGCGTGGCGCCCCAGCCGTACTGCGGCGCCTGGGAGATAGCGTCCACAAGGAGCACCAGGCCGCCGGTGCCGGCGAGCGCCCCGGCAGCGTCAAACTTGCGCCGCACCGCCTCCAGCCGGCTTTCGGGCACGATCCGCGGCGCCAACAGCAATGCGACAGCCCCGATCGGGACGTTGAGGTAGAAGATGTACTGCCAGCCGGCGTACCGGGTCAAAAGGCCCCCGGCGATCACTCCCACGGTCGCGCCACCGGCTCCGAGACCACCCCAGATCCCGAGGGCCTTGTTGCGCTCGGCGCCCTCCTGGAACATGTTCATCACGATCGACAGAGCGGCGGGCAGCATGATCGCTGCTCCGATGCCCTGGACCGCCCGGGCGCCGATCATGAAGCCGGCACCGGTTGCCATCGCAGCGGCTAGCGACGCGGCGCTGAACAGCCCGAGCCCGAGCATCAGGATGCGGCGGCGGCCGAGCAGATCGGCGGCCCGGCCGCCGAGGAGCAAGAACCCGCCGAACGTGAGCGCGTACGCGGTCACGACCCATTGCAGGTTGGTCTGCGAGAAGTGCAGGTCGCGGCCGATTGTCGGCAGCGAGACGTTCACGATCGTCAGATCGATGACCGTCATGAAGAACGCCACAGCCAGCAGCGCGAACGCCCGCCAGCGATTGATATCGGGTGATTGGGACGTCATCAGAACCTCCAGTGGTCCGGGTTTCACCGCCCGTTTTGGCGGCTTCACAGAGGACGTCGCAGCACCGCGCGCGATTTGGACAGCCGCCGCGAGAAACCGGGACCGACCCGCTCGGGGGGTCGCGACCGGTGCTTGCTCGCGAGCCCCAGCCGTCAGTCGCCGTCGAGCGTCGACAGGCGCCGCTGGAGCTCGGCCCGCTCGACCGCGTTGGCAGTCAGCGCGATCGCTCGCTCGTACGCGCGCGCGGCGGCCACCGGGTCGCCGGCCCGCCGGAGCAGGTCGGCGTGTGCCGCGTGCAGCGGCTGGTAGCGCTCGAGCGCAGGGTCTGCCAGCAGCGGCTCGAGCAGCTCGAGCCCGGCCTGCGGTCCGACGGCGAACCCGACCGCCGCCGCGCGGTTCAGCTCGACGACCGGCGACGGCGCGATCTCGCCGAGCGCGCGGTACAGCTCCGCGATCTGCTCCCAGTCCGTCGTGCCCGTGTCCGCCCCGCGGACGTGCAGGGCTGTGATCGCGGCCTGCAGCTGGTACTGGCCCGGCCTGCGGAACCGCATCGCCCGGTCGAGCGCCTCGAGCCCAGTGCCGAGCAGTTCGCGATCCCACCGCGAGCGGTCCTGCTGGTCGAGCGCGAGGTAGCGCCCGTCAGGCGCCACGCGCGCATCGCGGCGAGCGTCGTGCAGGAGCATCAGCGCCAGTAGCCCCCAAACCTCGGCCTCGTCGGGCATCAGCTCGCACAGCAGCCGCGCGAGGCGGATCGCCTCGCCGCACAGCTCGGCCCGCACCAGCCGCTCGCCCTCGGTCGCCGAGTACCCCTCGTTGAAGATCAGATACAGCACCCGGAGAACGCCGCGCAGCCGGTCGGGCAGCTCCTCGTCGCCGGGCACCCGGTACGGGATCCGCGCATCGGCGATCTTGCGTTTGGCGCGGACGATCCGCTTGCCCATCGTCGCCTCCGCCACCAGGAACGCGCGCGCGATCTCGCCGGTCGTGAGCCCGCCGAGCGCGCGCAGCGTCAACGCCACCCGCGCCGGCAGGTCGAGCGCCGGGTGGCAGCAGGTGAAGATCAGCCGCAGGCGGTCATCGACGATCGCGCTGTCCTCGCCCACGTCGGGGTGTTCATGGCGATCGAGCCGCATCAGCTCCGCCAGCCGATCGGCTCGATCTGCCACCGACCGGTTGCGGCGCATCCGATCGATCGCCCGCCGCCGCGCGGCGACCGTGAGCCACGCGCCCGGCCGGGCGGGGACGCCGTCGCGCCGCCACGCGCTGACCGCGTCGCCGAACGCGTCCTGCACGGCGTCCTCCGCCAGCTGAAAGTCGCCCACATGTCGGATCAACGTCGCCAGCACCGCCGCGCGCTCCGCGCGGAACGCTTCCTCGATAGCCGCGCCGACCGGATCCGGGCTCGCGCGGCGTGGCGGCTCCGGAGAGCTCAAGACGCGCTGGCGCTCCGATCGGGCCGCGGGATCTCGTCGTCGGCCACGATCGGCCGCACCTCGACCGACCCGTACCGCGCCCAGGGCAGACGCGAGGCATGCCCGACCGCCTGGTCGAGGTCCGCGCACTCGAGCACGTAGTAGCCGCAGAGCACCTCCTTGGTCACGGCGAACGGGCCGTCGGTCAACTCGGTCTCCTCACCACGGACGCGGACCGTCGTCGCGGTCGCAACTGAGTGCAACGGCCCGTTCTTGACGAGCACCCCCGCCTCCTGCAGGCTCGCGTTCAGCTCGTCCCACAGCGGCATCTCCGCCCATCGCTCAGCCCGCTCAGCCTCATCGCCCTCGAGCCCATAAAGCAACAACATGTACTCCGGCACGATCGCCTCCTATCGGTACGGCCGCACGATAAGCGGCCACTACCCCTACGTCGCCACACGCCAGTCGATTTGGACAGCGCCGGCGCAGGTGCAGGCTGTCCCCGTTTCTGATCTGCGACATGCGTCGTGACGCCACAGCAGGCCAGCGCCGGCCGCACCGTCATCAAGCGCGACGATGCCGGAGCTCCGTCCTGCATCGGCAACCTCCTCTGGCTGATATTCGCGGGCTGGTGGCTCGCGCTCGGCCACCTGATCACCGGCGTCCTGCTCGCGATCACAATCATCGGCATCCCGCTCGCGCTCGCCAACTTCAGGTTGATCCCGATCTCGCTCTGGCCGCCGTGAGATCGGGCCGACCGATGTAGAGGGCGGGGCGTCAAGCCCGCACCGAGACGGCTCGGCTGCGGGTCCTCGGCGGAGCCACACTGACCCTTGACTTTGTACCGCAAACTAACCTAGACTTTGTGAGACAAAGTCAATCGGGAGGTGGGGAACGGTGAACGAGACGCGCGACATCAACGGGACCGAGACGAACGACGACGAGCGCGGGCTCGACCCTCGCGAGGCGGCGAAGCTGCTCGAGCAGACGACACGGGAGACGGAGCGCAAGCTTGCCCTGAGCTCGCCGCTGCTGTCTGTCCTCGGGGCGACGCTGGTCCTCGTCGCTCTCGGCGCGGTGTGGCTGTCGGTACGCGGACAGCACCCCTATAAGGGCCCGACCGCCGCGGGCCTGTTGGTCATGTACGGCATCCTGGCTTGCTGGATCGGCGTGGTCGTCAGGTTCAGGCGACGCGCGACGGCCGGACTGAGCGGGCGCTCGATCCGGCAGGAGCGCGCCTACGGAGCGGCGGTGGTGACGGCCCTGGTCGGCGTCTCGGTGTTCCAGGGAGTGCTGAAGCACGACGGCGTGAGCCTGGGCATCGTGTACGGGACCTACCCGCTGACGGCGCAGCTGATCGCGCTAGGCGCACTCGGGGCCGCCATCGCGGCCGCCCGGGAGGAGTGGCCCGGGTTCGGCGTCGGCATCGCGATCGCCCTCGTCGCCACCGGAAGCGCGTTCGCCAGCCCCCGCGGGGTGTGGTTGAGCGACGGCATCGGCTGCTGCGTCGTGGCCCTCGGGTACGCCGCCGCTCAGGCCTGGCTGCTGCGCTCTTCCGTGAGCGCATGACGACCGATGCGCTCGACCCGCTGATCCACGTCCCCACGCGGCTGCAGATCATGGCCACTCTGGCCGCGCTGCCGAAGGGCGACGCGCTCTCCTTCACCCGCCTGCAGGACATGATCGGACTGACGCCCGGCAACCTCATCACGCACCTGCGCAAGCTCGAGGACGCCGGCTACCTGAGCACTGAGAAATCTGGCAACGGCCCCGCGTCGAGAACGTCGGTGGCGCTGACGCACCTGGGTCGCGCGGCGCTCGACGCCTACACCGAGACCTTGCGCGGCCTGCTCAACGGGCTATACCCGATCACACCGCCGTCCCGACAATCGTGAGCCCGCTCCCCGCCAAGACCAGAAGTGAGCGCCAGGCTTCCCCTTCGAGGAGAAGCAGCAGCCTCCGCGCGTGATTGCGACAGTGCCGGTGGCGTCTCTTTGGCGCTGTAAATGCGGTTCCCGGTGGTGGTCAGTCTAGGCGGCTGTCACCTCCTCGGGGATGGTTTGCTCGGTGCCGTGGTAGCGCGTTCGTTTGAGGCGTTGGCGGTCGAGCGCGTTGAAGTGGATGCCGTTGGTCTGGTGGGTGATCAGCAGGTCGAGCACGGCCCAGACCAAGGTCAGGCAGCTGCTCTCGCCGGGGAAGCGGCCCATTACCTTCGTGCGTCGCTTGACCTCGCCGAGCGAGCGCTCGAGCAGATTTGTGCTGCGCCATCTGCGGCGGTGCCGGACTGGGTAGCGCAGGTGGACCACCAGCGCGTCCAAGTCATCGGCGAGGCAGCGAGCGGCGGCGGTGAAGCCGCCTTTGTCGAGGTCGTCGACCAGCAGCTGGAGCCTGTGCTTGGCGTCGGCCTCGCTGATCGCGTCATCCAACGCCTGCCAGTAGGCGTGCTTGACGCGTTCACGCTCCCGGTCGGGGAGCTTGGCGTAGAGGTTGCGGGCGCGGTGCACGCAGCAGCGCTGCCGGTCAGACGCCGGCCAGCACTGCTCGATCGCCTTGACCAGGCCGGGTGCGCCGTCGGCGACGATCAGCATCGGCGCGCCCAGCCCGCGGCCGATCAGATCGCGGCCGAGTGCCTGCCAGTCCTCGAAGGACTCGCGCATCCCCAGGCTCACCGCCAGCAGGACGCGCTCGCCCTGCTCGCTGAATCCCCATGCGACTTGCACACCCTCCTTCGGCCCGTCCGGTCTGACGGCGATGAACGTCGCATCGAGGAACAGCGCGACCAGCCGGATGCCGTAGAGGTCACGCCGCTTGAACGCCTCGAAGCGCTGCTTGAGCTCCTCGCACATCCGCGACGCGGTCGTCTTCGACAGTTTCCCCAGGCCGGCCTGTTCGCACAGCGACTCGACATCGCGCATCGACAGACCGCGCACGAACGCGCCGATCACCAACGCCTTCAACGGCTCGGTCCGCAACAGCTTCGGCGTCCGTGGGAACAGCTTCGAGGCGAACGTCTCGGCCGCCTGACGGACCTGCGGGATCTCGATCTCGAGCTCACCCTCGGCGGTCTGCACCCTCCGAGGCCTGAACCCGTTCCGCAGTCCGCTCTCCTCGCTGCGCTGCTCGCCCTGATCGCAAGCCCGCCGCTCGTAGCGGGCGCGGCCCAACCACGCGTCGAACTCGTCCTCGACAGCGCGCTGGATGATCAGCCGCGCACCCAGCCTCGCCAGCTCCGACAGCGACTCACGCGGGTTCTCACCCACCCCCACCGACAACATCTGCTCGATCCGAGCTTCTATCTCCGCCGACGGCGGTACGGTACGTCTCACGGCGTAGGCCTCCTTCATCGTCTTCCAGGACTTGAGGGAACCTACGCCGTTGCCTTGACAGCACCGACGCTATTTACAGCAGTTCTGAGACGCGACCACGCGGAGCCTTCGCTGCCGCTGTCAGGCGAAAGCGTGAGCGGGCTCTCGGGCAAAGCGGAGTCGACGGAATCGGGGAGGAGGCGTTCGGCCGGCGCCATCGGGAGGCGCCAGGCGTCCCTCGGTTAGGTCAACTTCAGATCGGCATCTTCGAAGACACGGGATCGCATCTCCTTCACCGCCTCTCGCAGGCCGCTCGCCTCGAGCGCCTCACGATGCTCCGGCTGTGACTGATAACCGTCTCGCGCCTCGGCGGACTCCCAGAACGTGGCCATGACAACACCGCTCTCGGTCGGCGCGACGACGCGGGCGCGTATAGCCGACGTCGGCCGGCGAGCTTCAAGGTCGGCAGCCGCCGCGAGTAGGGCGTCGGTCGAGCCGTCCATCTCCAGAATGACCAACACGCCCACGAGAACCTCGTCCGCCGATGACTGGGTGCGGTCAACCGTAGCCGTCAGCCCCAGTACGAGCAACCCGAGATCACCGAGACTGTTGTTGGACCGTCGGTCGCGGCGCTCGCCGGGCCGTGGTGCAGACAGATGCGCGAGGCCTGGATGTCCACAGATCGTGGGAGCTTCTGCCGTGAGGCAGGAGCGGCAGCGCCTTCGCGTCGCCCTCCGCTGTCGCAATGGACGAGGACCGGCAGTCTCTGCTGGCGGACGAGCGCGGTTGCCCGTCCGTTAGCGCCCCTCGGCGCCGAGTTGGCGAAGGACGCTGCGATTGTCGGTCTGAATCCACTCCTCAGCCAGGCGACCGTTGTCGTCGTAGCGGAAGATGTTTGTGAGCTCGAACGTAACTCGCTGCCCGGTCGGCGGCAGAGGGCCGACTGCCGAGTGGGTGAACTCTCGGACGAACGTCCCGGCGATGCTGGTCTGACAGGCCACGTAGTTGTCTTCCACGATCACGATTCCCCGCTCGATCGTTAGGTCATCGAAGGCGGCGCGCAGCGCACCGAAATAGGTCTGTAGGCCCTGATAGTCCAACTTGCGCCCGTCTGGCCCGTGGAACTTGAAGTCCGGCGCGAAGTAGGCGTCGACCTCAGCTTGGTCTTCGCCAGTGATCTCAAGCTCGCCGATGCGTACGAGTCCGCTAACGAGTTCGTCTCTAGTCATGCCAGCAACCAGCGGTGCATCTTGGCTGACTTGTCGGCGCCAGGGATCAGGGCAATGGGCTTGTCGTCCATGCTTGTCCTCTTCTTGGAAAGGGTGGGTTTGGAAGGGCCACTGTCAGGGCGAGCGGGTAGCCGGACAGTGGCCTTCTGCGGTAGGTCCTGTGTTGTCGAGCCTTCGGGCGCGGCAGATTGCTCAGCCGATGGGCAGGCCGGCTAGCTGCGCGTAGGTGACCGGGTTCGCGTATTCGTCTACGCGCTGGATGCGGCCGTCTTGGATCTCGAAGCGGAAGACGTACACGTTGCGGTACGGGCGTTGTCCTTCCTCCTGCACATAGTCGCCCTTTGTCGTGACGAAGACGCGCTCGCCGTTGTCGCTGACCGTGTATTCGGGATCGACCATGCGAAGCCGGGAAAACCGGGTGAGGACTCCGCGTTGGTATTCGGTCGTCGCCGCCTTCCCCTCGTAGACGAACCACGGCGTCGGTTCGCCGCTGGCATTTAGCGGGAACCGGTAGACGATGTCGTCGGCGAACAGCTGGACGGTTGCGTCGAGATCCCGGCGCTCCTTCGCCGCGTAGAAGGCCTTGACGGTGTCGAGACTCTGCTGCTGCTTCTCGGTCATGTCGCACTCCTAGGCATCTGAGTTTCGTGTTGTCGGAGGCAAGATTGACAACATGCTGCTGAATTGGAGGGTACCAGCCGTTTGGCAACATGTTGTCGAGCTGGCCTGGCGGGAGTAGATTCGTGTCGTGATCTCCGATGAGGCGCAGGTCTTCCGAGCATTCGTCGGGTCCGTTGTGAGCCTTTCAACCGCCCTGCTCAAGCACGGCGACAGAGCCAACGAGCCCTTCGGCCAAACCAGCGCCCGCTGGCGAGTCCTGCTCCGAACCGCAGCGGGCGAGGAGTCGGTGCCGGCGATCGCCCGAAGCACTGGCTATTCGCGCCAAGCGACCCAACGGCTCGCCGATGCGCTCGTGGCAGACGGCCTCGCGGAATTTCGGCCCGACCAGACCGACCGTCGACGCCAGCGCATCGTGCTGACCGACGCGGGCCGCGCGATGCTCGACCAGATGGAGGCCTCGTATGACACGTGGTCCCAGCCGCTAGTGAACAGCATCGGACTCGACGAACTCGAAAGACTGAGCACCAGCCTCGAACACGTGCGCGACATCGTCCAAAACGACAAGCCGCTCGGCACGGCATGACAGCGCCCTCCGGTCTGCCAACCGGGCCCTGCTAGCGAATGTCGGCTCGTATCACCCGGCCGAGATCGCCCGCCGAGCGGGAACCAGCTCGCCCACGCTCTATCGCAACTCGCCAACCGCCGACGGCTCGCCAGCCTCACCATTCGGCCGAAGTGGCGCCGTGAACCGGATACCCCTTCTTCGCCTCAGTGAGAACCTGACGCGCCGGCGGTCGGTGTCGTCCGGCTCGTCGGTTTGGCTCCCGGGCGGCGGCGGGCTGACTCTCTATTCGCCTGTCGACCTGCTCTGGGTCTGACCGGCTTTTGCCTTGTCGCCCGTCGCCGCCCGAGGATCCATCGGCGTGACTTCATAGGAGCGTGGCATCGCCCCAACTGAGGTGTGTCCGCCGGGGATCCACTCCGTCGGCCATAACTCCAACGAAGGGACGGTGCAGATGATCGTGATCGGTGTGGACACACACAAGCGATCGCACACGCTCGTGGCGCTTGACGCGGCGACCGGAGTGACGCGCGGCCAGTTGACGATCCCGGCCAGCGACGATGGGACGCTCGAAGCGTTGGGGTTCGCCGCCGAGCTCGACGACGAGCGGGTGTGGGCGATCGAGGACTGCCGGCACGTCTCCGGCCGCCTGGAGCGGGCGCTGGTCGCGAGCGGCGATCGGGTGATCCGGGTCGCGCCCGGGCTGACCGAGACCTCGAGGCGGGCGGTGCGCGAGCCGGGGAAGTCCGACCCGATCGACGCGATCGCGATCGCTCGCGCCGCGCTCCGAGAAGGCATTGACACGTTGCCGGTCGCGTTCCTCGACGAGCGGGCGCTCGAGATTCGGGTGCTGAACGATTACCGTGACCAGCTCATCAACGAGCGTGTCCGGCTCGCGAGCCGGCTGCGCTGGCACCTCGTGCAGATCGCACCGGAGCTCGAAGCACAAGTGCGACCCCAGGGTCTGATCGGCCCGCGGATTCGCGCCAAGGTCGCGCGAGGGCTCGCGCGACTTCCCCGCAGCCCACAAGTCCGGGTCGCCCGGGCGATCCTCAAACGGATCAACGAGATCTACCGCGAAGAGGGAGAGCTGCACGCCGAGATCACGGCGCTGATCGAGGCTCACTGCCCGCAGTTGCTCGCCGAGCACGGCTGCGGCACAGTGACCGCCGCGATCATCATCGGCCACACCGCCGGCGCCAAAAGGTTCCCGACCGACGCGTGCTTCGCCCGCCACGCCGGCACCGCCCCGATCCCCGCCAGCTCCGGCAACACCCAACGCCACCGACTGCACCGCGGTGGCGACCGCCAGCTCAACCGCGCCCTGCACATCATCGCCCTCTCACGTGCCCGCACCGACCCCGCGACCCGTGCCTATCTCGACCGCCGACACAGCGAGGGCAAGACCAAGCGCGAAGCGATCCGCTGCCTCAAACGCCACCTCGCCCGGCGCATCTGGCGCCTGCTCTACACCACCGGCGAAGCCGCCCCGCCCCACAGCAAACGTGCTCGCTCAAATACGGAAATACCGAACTTCACTTGACATAGGAGAGGCAAAAGCGAGAGTGCCAGCCCGGCTGCTCATATTGGGAGGAGAAGCAGCAGTCTCCGCGCGTGATTGCGAAAGTGCCAGCTGCGCGTGGTCGCGGCGCAGCCACGCGTGAAGCGGAATCCTTCGGTAGCTGACGCGGCTCTACTCGGACATTTCCTGGGCGTTTGTTGCCATTCGTGTTGCCACGGAGCGCCTCGTGCGGGTTGTGGCCAGCGCCCCAAGAGACGGAAAGCGTCCATTTGCAGGCTTTTCCGGAATGCGGATGAGAGGACTCGAACCTCCACGGGGTTTCCCCCACACGGACCTGAACCGTGCGCGTCTGCCAAATTCCGCCACATCCGCGGGCGACTGGCGAGGATAGCTGAACCGGCGTCGGCCGCCGGGGCCGTTCAGCTCTTTGCGCCGCGCTTCAGGTACGTCCGGAAGACCTTGTCCCAGTACGGGGCGCTGATGCCGAAGCCGCCGGTGTCGTCCTGGAAGTGGTGGCGCATGTGGAGCTCACGCAGCAGCTTGCCCATGCGGGTCTTGGGGTTGTGGTGGTGCAGGTGGTAGTGGATCTCGTCGTAGATCACGTAGCCCGCGAGGAAGCCCGCCGCGAACGCGAACGCCGTCGGCGTGCCCAGGATCAGGATGAACGCGACGACGAACCCCGAGGCCAGCGGCACGCTGACCGACGGCGGCATCACGAGGCGCATCGGGTCGTTGGGGTGGTCGTGGTGCACGCCGTGGATGATCCAGTGGAGCCGCGCCCCGAAGCCGTCCTCCGGCTCGAAGTGGAAGATGATCCGGTGGATCCAGTACTCGCAGAGGGTCCAGAAGGCGTAGCCGCCGGCCCCCCAGGCGAGCAGCGGGAGCACGCCGAGATCGTGGGTCAGCGCCAGCACGACGAACACGATCACCGCCGGCACGAAGAGGAGCACCGGCACGATCGGGTGGACGCGCGACAGCTTGTCGAGCAGATCGTTCTCGAACATCCGCGGGGATGCCCGCAGGAGCTCGGTGCGGCGCATTTCGGCGTTACTCGACTCCATCGGTGCAGATGGTAGCCGCGACGAGGCCTGAAGGAACTGCGACGCGCCCGCGCGGGGGTCCCTACGATGGCGCCCCATATACGCGTGCGCGAGGCAGGGGTGCCGGCGCGCGCGCCAAAGGAACGAGACCGGGGAGGCATCTCGCGTGCGGCTCAAGAGGCTGAGGACGTGGCCCGCATTTCTGGCGATCGCGCTTGCGGGCGCGAGCGCCATCATCCTGTCGTTCGCCCTGCCACACGAGGGCCACAAGCGGCTGATGGGACGGATCGTCCACGCCTGCCCGCGCGGGACCACCAGGGTGGCCGAGGCGGAGGAGGGTGACCGCGACGCCGGCGCCGGGAAGCTGCACTGCGAGTCCCGCTTCCGGCCCGAGTCCTTCGGCGACCTGAGCCGCGCGACTGGCGCGGCGGCGAGTCATGAGACCGCTCCCTTCACCTCCGTGAACCCGGGCGCCTACGAGGCTGCCGTGCGGCAGCGCAACGCGATGTCAGCGGGCGCTACCGGCGGCAGCTGGGCGCCGTACGGCATCAGCCCCGAGGTCATGGACAACACCAACTTCGACCAGTCGAACGGCAGCACCTCCGAGGGCCTCGGCACCGCCTCGGGCCGCATCAGCGACTACGCCTACGACGCGGCCCACAAGACGCTCTATGCGGCGGCCTCGAACGGGGGCGTCTGGAAGACGACGAACCTCGGCCAGAGCTGGCAATCGGTGGGCGACTCGCTGCCCACGCAGGTCGTCTCTGCGGTGGCCTACTCGCCTGCCAAGGGCGGCACGCTGCTCGTGCTCACGGGCGACGACGCGTTCGGGTTCGACTCGCTCGGCGGCCTCGGCCTCTAACGCAGCACCAACGGCGGCGGCAGCTGGCAGAAGGCGGGCGGCGTACCGAGCGGCGTGAACGGCTTCCGCATCGCGGTCGACCCGAGCGCGCCGAACGTGGTCTACGCGGCCACCGGCGCCGGGCTCTACCGCTCGACCGACGACGGCGCCAGCTTCAGGAACGTCAAGCTCCCGACCGGCACCGGCGTGGCGAGCGGGCAGCCGAACTGCACCGGCGACTCGAGCATCGCCAAGGGCTGCTTCCTCGCCAACCAGGTCACCGACGTGGTGGTGCAGGGCAAGCCGGCGGCCGGGATCAGCGGCAAGCCGGGCGCCGTGCTCGCCACGGTGGGCTGGCGAGCCGGCCAGAAGAAGGACGCCGACGGCACGACCCAGTCGCCGAACAACGGCATCTACGAGTCAGACACCGGCGCGCCCGGCACGTTCACGAAGATGGATCCGGCCAACGGCTTCGCCGGCCAGAAGGAGATCGGTCGCGTGGCGCTCGGCATCGCCGATGGCGCGAGCCAGGATCATAAGATCGTCTACGCGCTGGTGGAAGACGCTGAGAAGTTCAACGGCGGCGTGACCGGCATCGACGTGGAGGGTCCCACGGGCATCCCGTACCCGACGGTGCTGAAGGGCGTCTACGTGTCGAAGGACTTCGGCAAGAGCTGGACCGAGATGGAGGACTCCGCGGCCATCGCCGCGGACGTGACGAGCGGCTCGGCGCTCGTCGGCGGCGTCTGCGCCTCGCAGAGCTACTGCCCGGGCGTGCAGGCCTGGTACAACGAGTGGGTCAAGCCGGACCCGACGCATCAGGACGCTTCCGGCACGCCCACGCGCCTGCTGTTCGGCCTCGAGGAGGTCTGGGAGGGCTCCGGCTCCGCGCCGCTCGTGGCGGGCACGAGCCGGTTCCACGTCATCGGCCGCTACTTCGCGGGCTCGACGTGTGCCTTCCTCAACACCGGTCTGCCGGCGTGCCCGACCAACAACCCGCCGACGCCCAGCACCACCACGCACCCGGACCAGCACGGCTCGATCTTCCTGCCGGACGGCCAGGGCGGCGTGAATCTCGTGGTCGGGAACGACGGCGGCGCCTTCTCGCAGCACGCCTCTGCCGGGCAGGACTTCGACAACACGCGCTGGGGGCGGGGCATCAACTCGGGCCTGCACACGCTCCAGCCCTACGACGCCGAGATGGCGAAGGACGGCACGGTGTACGCGGGCCTCCAGGACAACGGCGAGCTGAAGATCCAGCCCGACCAGAAGGAGTTCGAGGTCTTCGGCGGCGACGGCTTCTTCACCGCGGTCGATCCGGACAACTCGAACACGGCCTACGAGGAGTACGCGCAGGGCGACATCAGCGTCACCACGGACGGCGGCAAGAACTGGACGGACATGAACCCCCAGCTCACCTCGCCGCAGTTCTCGAATCCGTTCGTGATGGACCCGGGTGACGCGGGGCACCTGATCACGGGCGGGCGCGACATCGAGGAGACGACCGCTGGGCCCGACACCGTGAAGTGCGTCGACCCGGCCTGTGCGCTGGTCCAGACCCAGTGGACCAAGGTCTACGACCTCGGCACGCAGAAGCACCCGGGCGACGCCGGCGCGTCATCGGCCGACGACGACCCGGACAACCAGACGTCAGCGGTCGACCTCTCCGGTGACAACGCCTACATCGGCTACTGCGGCTTCTGCGACGTGATCACGCAGGGCGTGCCGTTCGCCAACGGGATCGCCACGAACGTGGGCGGCAGCGCGGCGCCCAAGCGCCTCACCGCCGGCGGCTGGCACATCGCCGCGGCCAAGGGCCTGCCCGTGCGCTTCATCAGCGGCATCAAGATGGACCCGGCCAACCCGCGCACCGTGTACGTCACGCTCGCCGGGTACGGCCGCCACTGGGCGCCGCCCGGGGCGGTGAAGGACGACGTGAGCAAGGTGGGGAAGGGCCACGTGTTCATGTCCACCGACGCGGGCCAGACGTTCACCGACATCTCCGGCAACCTGCCGGACGCGCCGGTGAACACGATCACGCTGACCGGCGGCCGCCTCGTGGTGGGAACCGACGTCGGCGTGTTCGTCTCGGCCGGCGCGAGCGGCGGCGGCTGGAGCGTGCTCGGCCACGGGCTGCCGAGCGCGCCGATCTCGCACCTGTCGCTGAAGCCAGGCGACGCCAACACGCTGGTGGCGGCCACGTACGGCCGCGGGGTCTACCTGTACCGCTTCAAGTAGCGTCCACGTCCTCGGGGAGAGCGGGACCCGGGCGGCCGTTCTGTGCGGCCGCCCGGCCACCCGCACGCGAGCGCGCGCGCTGGGCGATCAGCGGGTGCGACACGGCGAGGAAGAGCGCGGACACGCCCACCACGGCGAGCCCGACGGCCGCCGACCAGGCCAGCGTGAGCACGAGGCCGGCGACCAGTAGCAGGAGGCCGGTGACGCGGAGGTAGGGGGCGAGGCGCAGGATCACCGCCCAATGCTCGCAAAAGACAGGGCCCTGGCCGCCGTGGGTCGACCGGCGGCCAGGGCCCGTGTTCATCGGTTACGGGACGATGACCACGAGATCACCCCCTATCCGCTCGGACGACGTAGATGAGCTTCGTGTGGAGCGACTCGTCGGGGTCGTCGCTCACGCGCACGCCGGGCGACTGCCCCTTGACGGCGAGGCACTCGAGGCCGGCGCGCTCGATCGCCTCGAGCACCACCGCGCGCGGGTAGTGCCGCTGCACGTGGCGGCTGCTGGCACGCCGCCACAGCGGTCCCCTCGCCGCCGCGAAGGCCTCGATCGTCGCGCTGCAGACCGAACCGGGCTCGACCTCCGGATCGGCCTCGCCGCGCCAGCAGAAGAACGCTCCGTCGTCCTCCAGCGCGAACACCGTGCTGAAGATCGCGCGGTAGGTGTGGAGCGTGTTCGTGTCGAACACGAGCAGCCCGCGTGGGGCGAGCTGCGCGCCGATGCTCCGAAGCGCCGCGGTGAGCTCCCGCTCGTCGAGCAGGTAGTTCACCGCGTCGTCGAGGCAGGTGATCAGATCGAACTCGCCGAGCTCCGGCAGTTCGCGCATGTCGGCCACCCGCACGCGCGCCCGGCCTGCGGCCTTGCACCGGGCCTCCTCGACCATCGCAGGGGAGATGTCGCAGGCAGTCACCTCATACCCGCGCGCGAGCATCGGCAGGAAGCTCTTGCCGCTGCCGCAGGCGACGTCGAGGAGACGGCGGCCGCTCAGGCCGTGCTCACGTGCCAGCTTCTCGACCGCCGTGAGCCAGCCCTCGTGGTCGTACGCGGCCGTGAATCTGTCGTAGAGGGGAGCGAACGGCTCATACGCCTTGAGGGTGGCGGAGCCGCTCGAATCCGCCAAGTTTGATTTAGAGAGGATCATTACGCGTTAAAGACCCTCCGACTACATAGGATCGTTTCACTAATGCTCAATGACCCAGCCAACGGCGCGTGGCGGGTGCCCTGCCGAGTCCGACGGATCGTGGGATTGGCCGATCGCCCGTGCGCGCTGCTTCCGGGAGGCGCTGCGGATGTTGCGCCACCCGGAGGACGCAGAGGAGGCCGTCCAGGAGGCGATGATCCGTGCCTGGCGCGCGCGCGAAGACTGCCGCGTGCCAGCCGCCCGGACGGCCTGGCTACTGCAGATAACGCGCAGGGAGGCGTTCCGCGTCGCGGAGCGCCGGAGCCGGCTGAGGGAGCGCGAGCATTTGAGTTCCTCGGAGCAGGAGCAGGCGTCGGCGCGCCATTGGGAGCTCGACGGCGTGGAGAGCCAGGTGTCGTTTGATCAGACGCTTGGACTGCTGAGGCCTCACGACCGCGACCTCGTGCGTCTCCGATACGCGGAGGGTCTGACGCAGGAGCAGGTCGCGGCGAGACTCGATCTGCCCGAGGGGACAGTTAAGGTGCGCCTCCACCGCGCTAGGGAACGGCTACGGAAGGCACTGGAGGAATACGTTTGAGGACGCTTCACGACATCACCGACCCGCGTCTGGTCAAGGCACTCGCACACCCGTTGCGCATACGGATCCTCGCCATACTCGAGGACCGGGTGGCAAGTCCGTCCGAGATCGCCGAGCAGCTGGACGCACCCCTCGGCAACGTCAGCTATCACGTGCGACAGCTGGCCGAGCTGGGGTTGATCAGCCTCGTGCGCGAGACCCCGGTCAGGGGACTCTCGAGCACCACTACAAGGCCGAGATACGGCCGCGCATCACGGACAAGGCGTGGAGTGCCGCGCCCGACATCGTGAAGCACGCCACGGTCAGCGCCACGCTCGAGCAGATCGGCGTCAACGTCAATCGGGCGGCGGCGGACGGCGGCTTCAGTAAGGACAAAGCCCATCTCAGTCGCATACCGCTGGTTCTCGATTCGGAGGGCTGGAACGAGATCGCCGGCGAGCTCAACTCACTGCTCGATCGGGTGGAGCGCATTCAGCGGGCCGCCAACAAGCGCCTGCTGAAAGCGGACCACCAGGGCGAGATCCGGGGCGAGATCGTCTCGATGCTGTTCGAGACGGTCGAGGCCGAGGTCCCACCGCGTGGGGCCAAGCGCCCGCGTGGGAAGGCGGCCGCTCGCGCGCGCGCCTGAGTCGAATTCCATATAGTGAGATCCCTCTGACCAACAGCCGTCGCCCACGGATTGTGGGCGACGGTCGCAGGGGGGTTTCCCCGCATATGCCTCGATTCGTCTGCCCGACCTGCGGGGCGACGCTGTACAGCGCGGCGCCGCTCACAAAATGCTCGTGGTGCGCTACGCCCGTGCCCGCTCCTCCGCCCGACGAGGAGTCGGACGGCGAGGACGAGCCGGGCTGGCCTGACGACGACGACTAGCCCGGCCTGCCTACCATGCGGGAGTGGAGACGCGCCCGCTCGGCGGCACCGGCGTTCAGGTCACCCCCCTCTGCCTCGGGGCGATGATGTTCGGCGGTTGGGGCAACCCCGACCACGACGAGTCGATCCGCGTCATCCACCGCGCCCTCGACGCCGGCATCAACTTCATCGACACGGCCGACGTGTACTCGCCGCGGCGAGTCCGAGGAGATCGTCGGCAAGGCGCTCAAGGACCGCCGCGACCGGGTCTTCCTCGCCACCAAGTTCCACGGCTCGATGGGGGACGACCCGAATGAGCGCGGCAACTCCCGCCGCTGGATCATCGAGGAGGTGGAGAACAGCCTGCGCCGCCTCGGCACCGACTGGATCGACCTCTACCAGGTGCACCGCTGGGACCACTGGATCGACCTCGACGAGACGCTGGGCGCCCTGACCGACCTCGTGCGGGCCGGCAAGGTGCGTTACATCGGCAGCTCGACCTTCCCGCCGTCGGTGATCGTGAAGGCGCAGTGGGTGGCGGAGCGCCGCGGCCGCGAGCGCTTCGTCTGCGAGCAGCCGCCGTATTCGATGCTGGTCCGCGGCGTGGAGGCCGAGGTCCTCCCGACCTGCCAGCAGTACCACATGGGCGTGATCACCTGGGGTCCGCTGGCGAGCGGCTGGCTGTCCGGCGGCTACCGGGTCGGCCAGGAGCTGCCGCAGAGCATGCGCGCCTCGCGCATCCCGCAGCGCTTCGACATGTCGCTGCCCGGCAACCAGCGCAAGCTCGAGGTCGTCGACGAGCTGGCACAGCTCGCCGACCAGGCCGGCATGACGCTGATCGAGATGGCGATCGCGTTCGTGATCCAGCACCCGGCGGTCACCGCGGCGATCATCGGCCCGCGCACGATGGAGCACCTCGAGAGCCAGCTGCCGGCCGCCGGCGTGAAGCTGAGCGGCGACCTGCTCGACAAGATCGACGAGCTGATCCCGCCGGGCACGAACCTGACCCCGGGCGACGCGGGCTTCACGCCGCCGGCGCTGGCGGATCCGTCGCTGCGCCGCCGCGGCTAGGCGGCCGCGCCGCCCGCCGGGTTCGCCTTCGCCCACTCGACGATGTTCTTCGAGTCAGCGATCGTCTCGCCCTCGTCGGTGAGCAGCACCGGCACCCAAAAGCGGCCGGTCAGCTCCTTGACCTGGCGGCGGCCGGTGGTCTGGTTGAGCGCGCTCGGCAGCACGGCGAGGCCGTACGAGCGCACGACCTCCGGCTCGTAGCCGGCGTCGGTCAGCGCCTGGTGGGCGTTGCGGCAGGGGTGGCCGCCGGGCCGCCACGGGGCGGGGAAGGTTCCGTAGCAGACGTATAGCTTCACGGGCCGGCATTCTGCCCGGTCAGCCACGATGCCGTCACGTCCCACACTCGAGAGCGCGGGTCGATGTGCGCGCGATGGCCGCCCGGCAGGTCGTCGACGAGGCGCACGTCGTCGCCGGCGGCCAGGGCGCGCTCGGCGAAGATGCGGCTGCGCGCGACGGGCACGGTCTCGTCTTCCGGGGTGTGCACGAGGAGGATCGGCACGCCGATCGGGACGAGCTCCATAGGGTCGGCGAGGGCGTAGCGGCTGGGCATCTGCTCCGGGGTGCCGCCGAGCAGCTCCACGGCAGCGCCCGCAGCCTGCAGGTCGCAGGGCGCGGCCTGGGCGGCCACGCGGCCGAGCTGCACGGCGGCCGAGCGGCGCGCCGCCGCCCATAGTGCGAGCTGGCCGCCGGCGGAGTGCCCCACCACCGACACGTCCGAGAGGTCCAGGCGCGCGTCGTCCAGCGAGGCGAGCTCGTCGGTGGCGGCGCCGACGTCGTCGAAGGTGAACGGCCAGCCGCCGCCGTCGCCGACCCGCCGGTACTCGATGTTCCACGCGGCCCGGCCGCGGCGGGCGAGGTCGGCCGACACCGCCTTCGAGATTCGCTTGCCGTGGCGGGCGCGCCAGAAGCCGCCGTGGATCACCACCGTGACCGGGTGCGGCCCGGGGCCCGGCGGGAGGTGCAGGTCAGCGCGCTGGGAGGGGTGCGGCCCGTAGGACCGCGTCTCGGGGCGCGCCAGCAGGTCGAGCAGTACTCGCGCGGTGGAGGGGATGGCGGAACTGTAGGACTGCGGACTGCGGACTGCGGACTGCGGACTGCGGACTGCGGGTGGCGCGTCGCGCGCCGTCACCTCAGTAGATTGCGCGCGGGCAGTGGGTACACGGGGACGACTCCGCGTGCGGCGCGTCGTGCTGATCGCGTCGCTGGTGCTGGCGTGTGCGCCGGCGCTCGCGCATGCGCGCGAGCGCTTCGACACGCGCGTGCTCGCGCACGTGCCGAGCCCCGGCTACCCGGCGCTGTCGCTGGTGGCGCCGGACGGGACGATCTACGTCGGCAGCTTCGAGAACCCGGCGGGCGACAGCCTGCCGTCCAAGGTGTTCGCCTTCGCGCCCGACGGCAGGCTGCTGCGGACCTACACGGTGCCCGGGCAGGATCTGGCGGCCGCGCACGGCGTGCAGGTGGCTGCGATCGACTCGAGCGGCCTGCTCTACCTGCTCGACCAGACGCCGGCGCGCATCCTCACGCTCGACCCGCGGAGCGGCCGCTTCGGCTACTACGGCAGCTTCCACGACGTGCCGGCCTGCATGGCCGCCGGCGCCACGAGCGACTGCTCCCAGACGATCCTCGACAACCCGCCCGAGCCCGACTACGCGGCCTGGGGAACGGACGGCGCGCTCTACGTCACCGACTACGAGGAGGGCCTGATCTGGCGGGTCCCGCCCGGCGGCGGCAACGCGGCGGTGTGGTTCACCGACCCGCGCATCGACGGCGGCCTGTTTGGCCCCGCGGGCCTCGTGCTCATGCCCGACAAACGCACCCTGATGTTCTCGAGCGGCACGGGCGGGCCCACGAGCATCGGCTCCGACCCCACGGCGGGCGCGCTCTTCAAGCTCGACATCCGGCCGGACGGCCGCCCCGGGACGCTGACCAAGATCTGGGACAGCGCCCCGCGCGAGGCGCCCGACGGCTTCGCGCTCTCGGCGGCCGGCAACCTCTACCTGACGCTGGTGGGACCGGCGGCCAACCAGATCGTCGAGCTCTCGCCGCAGGGCAGGGAACTGGCGCGCTATCCGAGCCCGCTCCAGAACGCGACGATGACCGTGCCGTTCGACGAGCCCTCGAGCGCCGTGTTCGACGGGCAGAGCCTGATCGTCACGAACCAGTCGTACTTCGAGGGCGATACGAGTCACATGGCGTTGCTCGACGTGTACGTGGGCGAGCCCGGGATGCCCGTCTATGGACCGCCGCGCCCGGTGGCGCGGATCTCCTACCCTCAGTGCAATGACCCCCGTCCGTCGTCTAACGGGTCCGGCAGTGCTGTGCCTTGCCGCCGTGCTCGGCGCGTGCAGCGGCGGCGGCCACAAAGCGTCCGCAAAAAGCACCACCGTCACCACCGACGCCGCTCCTCCCGCGCAGGAGACCGCGCGTAAGCCGGCGCTGGACTGGCCGCGCTTCGGCTACGACGCCGCCCGCACGAACGACGCGCCGCGCGGCCTCAGCGCCGCGCAGGTGGCGAAGCTCAGGCCGCGCACGGTCGGGCTGCCCGGCACGGTGGACAGCTCGCCGATCTACCTCTCGGGCGTGCGGGTGCACGGCCACTCGCGCAACCTGCTCGTGGTGACCACCACCTACGGCCGCACGCTCGGCATCGACCCGGTGAAGGGCTCGCTGCTGTGGAGCTTCACGCCCTCGTCGTACTCATCGGTCGCCGGCAGCGCGCAGATCACCACGGCCACCCCGGTGGCGGACCCGAGCGGCCTCTACGTCTATGCCGCCTCGCCCGACGGGCACATCCACAAGCTGCGCGTATCCAACGGCAGCGAGGTGCGCAGCGGCCACTGGCCGGCGTCGATGACCCGGAACCCGTCGCACGAGAAGATCGCCTCGGCGCTGAACCTCGACGGCCGCTACGTGCTGGTCACCACCGGTGGCTACATCGGCGACGCGCCGCCCTACCAGGGCAAGGTCGTCTCGATCGACCGCGCCAGTGGGCGCATCGTGCACGTGTTCAACTCGCTCTGCTCCAACCGGCGGGCGATCATCAACCCCAGCACCTGCTCGGCGCAGGAGTCCGCGATCTGGGGGCGCGCCGGCGCGGTGGTCGATCCGGCCACCCACCAGGTGTGGGCCACCTCGAGCAACGGCCCCTTCAACGGCAGCACCAACTGGGGCGACACCCTGCTCAAGCTCTCGCCGGCGGCCGGGGCGCTGCTTGCCCACTACACGCCCGCGAACCAGAAGACCCTCGAGAACACCGACGCCGACCTCGGCTCCGCGTCGCCGGCGCTGCTGCCGGATCCCTCGAGCGGGACTCTCCGATACATCCTCCAAGGCGGCAAGGACGCGAAGCTCCGTCTGCTCGATGTGCGCACGAGCCTGTTCGGCGTGAGCGGCGGGTCCGGCCCCCGGCTTGGCGGCGAGGTCCAGACCCTGCCGCTGCCGGGCGGCGACCAGACGATGTTCACGGCCCCCGCCGTGCTGCACACGAGCGGGGTGACCGAGGCGTTCGTGGCCACCAACTCGGGCACGGCGGCCTACCGGCTGAGCGGCGGCCGGCTCAGCGTGATGTGGCAGAACCAGAACGGCGGCACGAGCCCGGTGCTGGCCGGCGGGCTGCTCTACGTCTACAACCCGGGCGGCGGCCTCAACGTCTACCAGCCCTCCGACGGCCGCGTGGTGCATCGCTTCTCCGTCCCGGGCGGCCACTGGAACAGCCCGATCGTCGCCGGTGGGCGCGTGTTCGTGCCGAGCGGCAACGCGAACGACCACTCCGCGCACGGGCAGCTCACGATCCTGCGCTAATAGGCTCCCTCCCTCAGGCCACCGAAGGAGAGGAGAGACATGGCGCCACGAACGACGCCGCCATTCCGCGCCGACCACGTGGGCAGCCTGCTTCGCCCCGAGCGGCTGATGAAGGCGCGCGAGGACTTCGCGGCGGGCGCGATCGACGCGGACGAGCTGCACGCCGTGGAGGACGACGCGATCCGCGAGGCCGTTGAGATGCAGCACGACGTGGGCCTCAGGTCGGCCACCGACGGCGAGTTCCGCCGCGCCACCTGGCACATGGACTTCATCTACGAGCTCGGCGGCATCAACAAGGTGCAGGGCGACATCAAGGTCCAGTTCCGCAACGAGCGAGGGCACGATCGAGTTCACGCCGGCCGCGATCCACATCGACGAGAAGGTCCACCTCGAGCAGCCGATCTTCGCGGACGCCTTCGAGTTCCTTCAGTCGAACGTGTCGAGCGGCGTCACGCCCAAGCTCACGATCCCCTCGCCGAGCATGGTCCACTACCGCGGCGGCCGCGCGGCCATCGACGACTCGGTCTACCCGGAGCTCGACGCCTTCTGGGCCGACCTCTCCGACGCCTACGCCGACGAGGTCCGCGCGCTCGGCGAGCTGGGCTGCACCTACCTCCAGTTCGACGACACGAGCCTCGCCTACCTGAACGACCCGAACCAGCGCGCGATGATCGCGCAGCAGGGCGCCGACGCCGAGCACCTGCACGAGACCTACATCCGGAACATGAACCGCGCGCTCGAGGGGCGGCCGGACGGCATGGCCGTGACCACGCACATGTGCCGGGGCAACTTCCGCTCCTCCTGGGTGGCCGAGGGCGGCTACGACTTCGTCGCCGAGGCTCTGTTCGGCGATCTCCAGGTGGACGGCTTCTTCCTCGAGTACGACGACGCCCGCTCGGGCGGCTTCGAGCCCCTGCGCTTCGTGCCGCCGGGCAAGATGGTGGTGCTCGGCCTGGTCACGACGAAGCGCGGCGAGCTCGAGTCCAAGGACGAGCTCAAGCGGCGCGTGGAGGAGGCGTCGCAGTTCGTCGACGCCGACCAGATCTGCCTCTCGCCCCAGTGCGGCTTCTCGTCGACGGTCGAGGGCAATGCCGTGACGTTCGACGAGGAAGTGGCGAAATTGCGCCTGATCGTGGAGACGGCCGAGGAAATCTGGGGGTAGCGCGGCCCACCCGTCCGTGCATAACTTTTGTCCACTTAGGGGCTTCCGTTTTCGTGCAAGTCGGGTTAGGGTCGGCTCCATAGGTCCGGATAGACCGCCCTAACCCTCCCCCTCCGAAGGAACCCTCCTGAAACGGATCCCGAGCTTCTGGCCGCTCGTGGGGATCCGGCCGGCCAAGCCGGCTGAGAGTCCTGCGCGCCCCCGTGTGTCGCTCAAGCGCACGCGTGTCATAGCCCTCCTCGTCGTGGCAGTTGCCGCGCCGCTCGGCCTGTTCTGGGCCACCAGCGCCGCCGTCGGCGCCGGCGACACGCTTGTCGAGGTCGAGTCGATGACGATCCCGTCGGACTTCGGCGGCGTGGTCGGCACGGACTCCGCCGCCAGCGGCGGCAAGTTCGTGTCGTTCTGGGGCAACGACACTGTCACCGGCTCCGTCACTACCAGCGGCACCACCACCACGCTCACGCTCCGGGCGCGCGGCGATCAGTGCAACGGCGCGCCGATCGGCACCGTCCAGGTCGACGGCGTCACCCGCCTCACCGCCACGGTCTCCGCCACCACGTGGACCAACTACAGCGCCGCGGTCAGCATCCCGGCCGGCACGCACTCGATCGCCGTCAGCTACGGCAACGACACAAAGACCAGCTCCTGCGACCGCAACCTGAGGACTGACTCGCTCACCTTCGTCGGTGGCGGTGGTGGCGGCGGCGGTGGTGACACGACTGCGCCGGGGGCGCCGTCAGGTCTGACGGCGACGGCGGGCGACGCCAATGTGCAGCTCGCCTGGGCGGCCAACACGGAGTCCGATCTGGCGGGCTACAACGTCTACCGCTCGACCACCACCGGCGGCCCCTACACCAAGGTCAACGCGAACCTCGTCACCTCGCCCTCGTACGTCGACGGCGGCCTCAGCAACGGCACGAAGTACTTCTACGTGGTCAGGGCGGTCGACACCTCGAACAACCCGAGCGGCAACTCGAACGAGGCGGGCGCCACGCCCACCGCCGCGCCGGACACCACCCCGCCGGCCGCGCCCAAGAACCTGGCGGCCACGGCCGGTGACACCACCGTGTCGCTCGCCTGGACGGCCAATACGGAGACCGACCTCGCGGGCTACAACGTCTTCCGCTCGACCGCGACGGGCGGCCCCTACACGAAGATCAACTCGTCGCTGGTCGGGGGCCCCTCGTACAACGACACGGGGCTGACGAACGGCACGAAGTACTTCTACGTGGTCAGGGCGGTCGACACTTCGTCCAACCCGAGCGGCAACTCCAATGAGGCCAGCGCCACCCCGGCCGCCGCGGGCGGCGGGCGTGGCGCAGCGGCTCCTCGGTTATCGAGGCGGAGTCGTTCACGATCCCATCCGACTTCGGCGGCCACGTCTACAACGACGCGAACGCGAGCGGCGGCAAGGCGGTCTCGTTCTGGAGCAACGACTCGATCTCGACGACCGTGACCACGCCCGCCGGCACTGGGATCACCGTGCGCGCGTATGGAGACCAGTGCAACGGCGCGCCGAGCCTCACGCTGGCGATGGACGGGACGAACGTGCTCACGGTCTCCGTCTCCGCCACGAGCTGGACGAGCTACCCGGTCAGCAGGGCGGTCGGCGCCGGCTCGCACACGTTCACGGTCAGCTACACCAACGACTCGAAGACCTCCAGCTGCGACCGCAACCTGCGCTTCGACTCGCTCACGATCACCGGTACGGGCGGCGGTGGTGGCGGCGACACCACTCCGCCGGGCGCGCCGATAAGCCTCGCCGCCTCGCCCGGCAACGGCAGCGCGTCCCTCACCTGGGCGCCCAACACCGAGTCGGACCTGGCGGGCTACAACGTCTTCCGCTCCACCTCGAGCGGCGGTCCCTACACGAAGGACAACACCGCGCTCGTCACCACGGCGTCCTACAACGACACCGGGCTCACCAACGGCACGAAGTACTTCTGGGTCGTGCAGGCGGTGGACACCTCGAACAACTCCAGCGGCAACTCGAACGAGACCAGCACCACGCCCACGGCCGGGCCGGA
This sequence comes from uncultured Thermoleophilaceae bacterium, assembly GCA_963848495.1. Lineage (GTDB taxonomy): Bacteria > Actinomycetota > Thermoleophilia > Solirubrobacterales > Thermoleophilaceae > JAICJR01. The sequence continues at coordinate 398,255 of CAWKDV010000004.1, read as the reverse complement.
CACCACCCCGCCTGCCCCGCCCAGCGGTCTGAACGCCACCGGGGGCGACACCACCGTTGCGCTCAACTGGGCGCCGAACACCGAGTCGGACCTGGCGGGCTACAACGTCCTGCGCTCGACCACGAACGGCGGGCCCTACACCAAGATCAACACGTCGCTTGTCGCCAACCCGTCCTTCAACGACACGGGGCTGACCAACGGCACCCCCTACTACTACGTGGTTCAGGCCGTGGACTCGTCGACCAACACCAGCGGCAACTCGTCACAGGCATCCGGCACGCCGTCGGCCGGCGGCGGTGGCGGCGGCGGCGGCGGCTCGACGCTGATCGAGGCGGAGTCGTTCACGATCCCGTCCGACTTCGGCGGCAAGGTCTATACCGACTCCAGCGCCAGCGGCGGCAAGGCCGTCTCGTTCTGGAGCAACGACTCGATCTCGAAGACCGTGACCACCGTCGCGGGCAGCACGATCACCGTGCGCGCCTTCGGCGACCAGTGCAACGGCGCGCCGAGCTTTACGCTGGCGATGGACGGCACCAACGTGTTCACGAGCGCGGTCCCGGCGGGCAGCTGGACCAACTACTCGGCGTCCAAGACCGTCGGCGCCGGCTCGCACACCTTCGCGCTGAGCTACACCAACGACTCGAGGACCTCGAGCTGCGACCGCAACCTGCGCGTCGACTCGATCACGATCGGCTCCGGCTCGGGCGGCACGCCCACGCAGATGCTGCCCGACCTCGTGCAGCAGCCGCCGCTGCAGGTGAGCGTCACGCAGTCGTCCGCGAGCTACCGCATCGGCTTCAACAGCGCCGTCGAGAACCACGGGCAGGGCCCGCTGATCATCAACGGCCACCGGCCGGACACGAGTTCGACGATGGTCGCCGACCAGATCGTGAACCGCACCGACGGCTCGACCCAGACGTTCGCCGGCATTGGCTCGATGATCTTCTACGTGCCGCACAACCACTGGCACTACGTCGGGTTCGACAAGTACGAGCTGCGCAACCCGGCCGACAACAGCCTGGTGGCGCCTGACCAGAAGTCGGGCTTCTGCCTCGGCGACCGTTACACGCCGAACTCGAACGGCACCCGCAACGAGAACCCGACGCCCGGTCCGTGGACCACCAACAACTGCGCCCCGGGCAACACCGCAGCGCTGAACCTCACCGAGGGCATCTCCGTCGGCTACGGCGACGAGTACGTGCCGCAGCTCGAGGGCCAGTACATCGACGTCACGGGAGTCCAGCCCGGCCAGTACTGGGTGGTGTTCCGCACCAACGCGGACCAGGCGCTGAAGGAGACCGACTACACGAACGACGCCGCGTCGGTGCTGATTCAGCTGTGGCCGAACGGCTACGGCAACCTCACGAACGGCGGCGTGACCGTGCTGAAGACCTGTCCCGGCACTGCCACCTGCTCGCTGGCCGCCAACGCGCCTACGCCCTCGTCGTTCAAGTTCTCGCACTTCGGCCTCGCCATCGGCGGCCTGCCGTTCCAGCTGCGCCACTCGCCGCCGCCGGACGACGCGCCGCTGCTGGTGCCGCACTCCGCCCGTTTCTTCGCCCACCAGGCTCTGCAGAAGGTCGTCGGCAAGGGCTCCGCCAAGGCCAGGCTGCGCTGCACGCGCGCCTCGCGCCGCGGCTTCCGCTGCGCGGTGAGCTGGCGGGTGGCCGGCAGCAGCTACAAGGGCACCGTCGAGGTGTCGCTGCCGCAGCACAACAACCAGTACTGGTGGATCTACCGGGCGCGGCTCGTGCGCCGCGGCGCGGCGGGCTTCAAGCAGATCCGCACGACGCTCAGGCGCGTGCAGGTAACCCACAACGGGAGGTACTAGGCGCGGTGGAAGCTGAACGCCGGTCTATCCGCCGCTTTCGGAGGCCCGCCTGCTTCCCGTCCTGGGAGGACCTGCCGTGCGCCGCAACTCGTCCGCGGCATCGAGCAGGGGTGCGACCTGCCGTCGTGCGACGAGCGCGGGCATCGCGGCGAGGACGAAGTTGAACGCACGGTAGGCCACCACGGCCGCCAGCGCGGGCGCCAGCGGCTCGCCCACCCAGTAGAGCGAGTAGGTCATCAGCGCCTCGACCATGCCGGCGCCGCCCAGCGGCAGCGAGCGCCGGGTGGCCGCATAGCCGGTGGCGTAGGCGAGGATCACCTTGCCAGCGATGGGGTCGAGACCGAACGTTCGCAGGGCGCCGTAGAACGCGGCGATGTCGGCCGCCCAGTAGAACGCCCCGCCTAGCCAGGCGCCCGCGTACTTACGCGGCTCGCGGATCAGCGTGTGCAGCACGCCCATGCCGTCGAGCAGCGACGCGAGCCACTCGCGCCGCCTGCCGCGGATGCGCGACATGCGATCGCGCCGCTTGGGCGCGCTCATCCCGAGGCCGATGCCGAACCCCAGCGGCACCGCGATCGCCCAGGGCCAGAGCAGCGACGGCATGATGTCCTCTCCCTGCACGAGGAAGACGATCGAGACGATGCAGGTCGTGGGCGCCAGCAGGATCCACTCGAGCGCACCGAGGCCGAGCACCTGCACGCGGGCGGTGCGCTCGTCCGCGTGGAGGGCGTGCAGCGCCTGCTTGTCGAGCCCGAAACCGCCCGACACCGCGAAGGGGCCGAAGCCGGCCACCACCACGCGAGCCACGATCGGCAGCGCCAGCGCCCGGTGGCCGTGCACGCGCGCGATCGAGCGATACGCGAGCATGTACGCGGGGTACGTGAGCAGCTCACCGAACGCGATCAGGGCGATCCACTCAGGGTGGAAGTCGTCGAACACGCGGCCGATGGCGTCCGCGCCGGTGGCGTGCGCGATGAGGATGACCGCCACGGAGGCGATCGCCGTGGCCAGCGCGGACGCGGCGATTGGGTGCTTGCGCAGGCTGCGGAGCACCGCTTCGACGATACCGGCCGCTGCCCGGCGCGGGCCCAGGATCCGCGTCGCTTGCGGCGAACATCGGCCTGACAGATACTTCGCCTAGGCGCCAAGGATGTCGCCCCACTCGCAAGCACACCCACGCTCCAAGCTGCGCGCGCTCGTTCGCGCGCCGATTCGGCGGGCCTACCGCGCGCTGGTCGGCCCGGCGGTCGACGTGGATCTCGTGCGCGAGTGGCCGGGCACGGCGCGCGACGGACTGACGCTGCTGCGAGTGCTGCACGTGGGTGACTGCGGCGTCCGCCGCATGGAGACCTCGCACGACCCGAAGGCGCCGCTGGGCTTCCCGGCGGTGACCGCCGAGCGGCTGCTCGATCACGGCACCGGCATGGAGTTCTTCCACTACTTCGCAATCAACTACGACCAGCTGCCGAGCATGGAGCGCCTGCGCAGGGTGATGAAGCTGAGCGGCGACCCCGACGTGATCCTGGTCCAGCTCGGGGCCACCTATGGGCGGCGGCTCATCGTGCCGGACACGCCGCGGGTGATGAACTTCCGCTACGACCTCGCCCGCCGGTCGGGCCGCCTGGTGTTCCCCTGGTACCGGCTGCTGCGGCCTTGGGTCAGGCTCGCCGGCCGTCACAACTCGCCGTACAAGGGCCCGCAGAAGCTCGAGCGGACGCTCGCCGCCCTGCGCGAAGAGTGGCCCGATGCCCAGGTGGTGCTGATGGAGAGCTTCCCGCGCTCGTTCATCTATCCCACCGCCGTGCCGATCATGGCGCGCGTCGAGGCCGACGCGCGGGACACCGCCGACCGCTGCGGCGTGGAGCGGATCGACTTCTCGGACGTCCTCGGAACGGACCCCTCGCTGCGCTGCGCGCCCGGCTACAACCTCAACGGCCGGGGGTCGCAGCTCGTGGGGGAGAGGCTGGCGGACTGGCTGCTCGAACGGGGCTACGGGATGGCCGGCAGCGGCGCGAACTCCGGCACCACCCGGCCGACGAGGTAGTCCGCCGGCGCCGCGCCGCGCATGTAGAAGACGCGCCCGCTGTCGCGCGCCGCTGAGGCAACCCCGCTTGGCGCCGCGGCCGCGGTGATCGCGCCGCTGCGCAGGTCGTAGCGGCGGAAGCTGTCGACCAGCTCGGGCGCCTTCAGCGCCGTGTCGCCGAGCGCTACGAAGTAGACGCCGTCGGAGGCGAGCGAGACCGACAGCAGTCTGGCGTCACTCGTGTTGTTGTTCACCGCCTGCGCCACGCGCTTGGTGGGGCCGCCGATCGTGTCGAGCTGCACCCGCGACCACTGCTCCGTGCCGCGCTTGACGAACCAGCCCCAGGTCATCGCGAGCCGCTTGCCCCGCAGGTCGAGCGAGGTCGGCCCGGGCCCGCCCTCGCCGAACGGCCCGCCAGCCAGCCGCGTCGAGCGGCTGCGCTTCGTGAGCAGGCGCGTGTAGATGTACGACACGCGGCCGGCGCGGCCCTTGCGCTGCTCCCAGTTGCGCGCGAACGCGATGCGCGAGCCCCAGATCGTGGGCAGGAACTCGGAGCCGCCGGGCGTGCTCGTGGAGCGGATGCGGGTCTCGCGGCGGGAGATGAAGTCGTACAGGTAGAGATCGCAGCCGCGGCTCGTCCCGACCGCGCCGGGGCTCTGCTCCCGGCGGCAGCGCGAGTAGACCGCGACCGTGTGGCCGTGGGAGTCCGGCCCGAGGTCCACGTCGAAGGCCACCGAGCGCGGCTTCACGGCGAGGGTCTGCGGCTCGCTCATGCCCGGCAGCCAGGTGACGAGCGAGTAGCGCTTCGTCTGCCGGTCGTAGGAGCTCCAGGCCAGGCGGCCGCCGTAGGCGCTGATCGGCGCGGCGGCCCGCTCGTGGGCGATCACGTCCTCGGGGGGAGGCGGCACGACGAGTGGGGCGCTCCCCCACGACGGGCTGGCGTCGCCGCCGCCCGGGTTGTCGGTGAGCTGCCGCAGCCCGCTGCCGTCGGCGTTCACGATCCAAAGCTGCCTGCACTGACCGCCGGCGCTCTGTACCGGCGGCGCCGTGCACGAGCCCTGGTACTGGCGCGAGAAGACGATCTGCTTGCCGTCCGGCGACCAGGCCGGCTCGATGTCGCCGTCAGGGTTGGTGGTGAGCCGGGTCGCCCCGCCGCCGTCGGCGTTCGAGACGTAGATGCCATCGTGGCTGATGCTGTAGGCGAGCTTGGTTCCGTCGGGCGACCATGAGGGTGGCCCGAGCTCATTCGCGGACGGACTGTTCGTCAGGTTCGTCTGAGACGACCCGTCGGCGTTCATGACGAAGAGCTCGGTGTCGAAGGTCACGGTGCGGATGCTGATGAAGGCGATCTTGCTGCCATCCGGGGACCAGGACGAGGCGAAGTCGATGCCGCCGTTCTGCGTGAGGTTCACCTCGTTCGGCTGGCCGGCGACGTTCAGCGCATAGATCTCGACGCTGCGGGTGTACGAAAGCCGCAGGCCGTCGGGCGACCAGGCCGGCTCCGTGCCCGACACGAGGAACAGCGGGTTGGCGCCGTCCGAGTCGACCAGCCAGAGGCCGCCGCTCTGCTCGAACGCGATCCGCTTGGAGTCCGGCGACCAGGCGGGGTTCACCGCGGCGCCGCCGACCGTCAGCCGGGTCATGCTGCTGCCGTCCGGGTTCACCGCGTAGATGTCGCTGGCCGACAGCTGCTGGTTACCGGACGGCGTGCGGGAGAAGACGATCCTCCCGTTCGGGCCAGGGAAGCTTGCTTGCGCCTGCGCTGTGGCGAGGCATGCCACTGCGATCGCCAGCGCAGACGCTGAAACCAGTCGGCGCATGGCACATTCAGCATGCTTCAGGGCGGCCCGAGCGACATCCGTGTTGGCGTGCCGATCCGCTGCGGGGATCTACCGAGTAGGCCCCTGGACGCCGAAAACCCGGCTGCCGCCGGGTTCCCGACCGGACCGAGGTCCGGGGCTCGATGCATTTGTGGTCTGAGGGGGAGTCTTTGGACTGTTCGCCAGGCGCAAGGCCTAGCCCTCCAGCTACTGCGAGCGTGCGTTGCGTCCGCAGCGCCCGCGCCCGGCGAACCCTCCGTTCTCACTTTCGCCCGAATCCGCAAGAACGGGAATCGACCTTTAGCACTATGTGGGATTTGAGCGCAGAACCTGTGCAGGCCTTGCTCAAATCTCTGCGGGTTCGGGCTCCGGACGGTCGATCGCCAGGTGCGGGAGCACCTGATCCAGGCGCCCGGGCAGCAGCCAGGCGGCCTTTCCGAGCAGCTCCATCGTGGCCGGGACCAGCAGGCAGCGGACCACGAAGGCATCGAGGAAGACCGCGCTGGCGAGGCTGAGGCCGAACAGCTTCACGGGGCGCAGCGGCGTGAAGACGAACGAGAGGAAGACGAACACCATGATCGTCGCCGCGGCCGTGATCACCCGCCCGGTGGACGAGAGTCCGTGGTTGACCGCGCGCGAGGCGTCGTGCCCGCGCGTCCACTCCTCGTGGATGCGCGACACCAGGAACACCTCGTAGTCCATCGACAGGCCGAAGACGATGGCGAACAGGAGCACCGGGATGAAGGCGTCGATCGGCCCAGGGGTGACGCCGAACAGGCCGCCGAGCCAACCCCACTGGAAGATCGCCACCGCCACGCCGAGCGCCGCGCCGATGCTGAGCAGATTCATCACCGCGGCCTTGATCGGGATCACGATCGAGCGGAACACCACCAGCAGTAGCAGGGCGGAGAGCCCCACGACGATGCCGATGAACAGCGGCAGCTTGCTCGACATCACATGGGTGAGGTCGATGTTGATCGCGGTCGAGCCGGCCACGTAGATCGTGCTGCCCGTCGCGGCGGCGACCGGCGGGATGCTGTCGTGCCGCAGCTTCTCGACCAGGCTGGTGGTGGCGGCCGACTCCGGCGAGGAGCCCGGGTAGACGCGCAGCACCGCGGTGCGGCCGTCGGAGCTGAGGTGCGCCGGAGTTACCGACGCCACGTCGGGCGTGCTCCGCAGCGCGCCCGAGAGCCGCTGGAGCGCGGCCTGGTCGCCGGCGCTCGGCAGCCGCGCGGCGATCAGCAGCGGGCCGTTGAAGCCCTTGCCGAAGCCCTCGGCCAGCAGGTCGTAGGCGCGGCGAGTGGTGAGGTTGGCCGGGTCGTTGCCGGCGTCGCTCGTGCCCTGGCGCAGCGAGAGCGCGGGAGCGGCCAGCGCGAGCATGATCGCCAGGCCGGCAACGAGGCTCCGCCACGGGTGGCGCTGGACGACGGCCGCCCACCGTGCCCAGACGGTGGCCTGCGGGTCGGCCGGCTGGCTCCTGCGCCTCGCGCGGCGGCTCGGCCGGGCGATGCGCTCGCCGAAGCGCGCGAGGGTCGCCGGCACCACCGTGAGCGCCGCGAGCATCGTGAGCAGCACGGCCAGGGCCGAGGCCACCGCCATGCCGTAGAGGAAGCTGACGCCCAGCGTGAGCATGCCGAGCAGGGCGATGATCACGGTGGTGCCGGCGAACAGCACGGCTCGGCCGGCGGTGTCCATCGCCGTGACGATCGCCTCGTGCACGTCGCCGCACGCCTGATACGCCTCGCGGAAGCGGGTGACGATGAAGAGCGAGTAGTCGATGCCCACACCCAGGCCGATCATGACCGCCAGCTCGGTGGAGACGTCCGGCATGTCGAGCACCTGGGAGGCGAGGCCGATCACGCCGACGCCCGTGCCGAGGCCGAGCAGCGCCGTGAGGATCGGCAGGCCGGCCGCTATCAGCGAGCCGAAGGTGATCAGCAGGATGATGATCGCGGCGACGATGCCCACGGTGGTGGCGGCGCCGAGCGCCGGCCGCTGCACCTGCTGGATCGCCTGGCCGCCGAGCTCGACCTGGAGGCCCTGCGAGCGCGCCGCCTCGGCGGTGGAGATCACGCGCTTCACGGCGGCGTCGGGGAGCTCGTTCGCGCGCTGGTCGAAGTTCACCGTGGCGAAGGCGATGCTGCCGTCCTTCGAGACCGCCTTCGCGCCCGCGGCCGAGTAGGGGCTGGTCACGCTCGTGACGTGCGGCAGCCTGGCGACCTTCGCCAGCATCGGCGCCACGCTCGAGCGCACCGCGGCGTCCGTGACATTGCCGGAGCGGGCGTGCAGGACGATCTGGTCGGAGTCGCCGGCCTGCGCCGGGAAGTCGCGCTTCAGCATGTCGAGCGCTCGCTGCGAGTCGCTGCCCGGCAGCGAGAAGTCCGTGGCGTAGCGGGTGCCCACCGAGCTGACGACGATGCCCGCGCCGACGAGCAGCGCCACCCAGGTGAGGATGACGGCGCGGCGATGGGCTATCGACAGGCGGGCCAGACGTGCGAGCATCGGTTTGTCCTCCGGGGCCAGGCGGTTTACACTGCCTTAACAAACAGTCTTGAGTACAAAAGGTTTGAAAGCAAAAGAATACGCAGAGCCGCCGCCGGTTGTCAACCGCACCGTCGACGACGACCTCCAGGAGTTCATCCAGCTGTTCGCCCAGGTCGTGCAGGGGCAGAAGCGCGGCGGCCATCCACCTGAGGCGTTCGTCCAGGCGTTCGAGCAGGGTGGGCTGGGACCCCGGCACATCCGCGTGCTGATGAGCCTGACCTTCGCCGACTCCCAGAGCGTCAGCGAGCTCGCCGCGCGGATCGGGCTGAGCCTCGGCACGACCAGCCTGATGGTGGGGGAGCTGAGCAAGGCGGGCCTCGTCGAGCGCTTCGAGGACGAGCGCGACCGGCGCCGCACGCTGGTCCGCCTCCATCGCGACCACGTGAAGACCGTCAACATTCTCTTCCGGGAGCGTACGGAGCCGCTGCGGCGGGCGCTCGAGTGCATGCCGGAGAGCGAGCGCACGGCGTTCATGGCCGGCTGGCGGCTGATGGCCGAGGCGGCCCTTTCGGAGCCCGGCGCCGAGGAAGAGCGGTGATCATTACGGCCGCTTCCGCGTAGTTATCGCGGTTGGCGCGGAGGCGCCCAAGGGCGACGCTTCCCGTATGAGCCTCCGTGCGACCGCCCATTCCTCCGGCGACACCCTGCGCCAGCAGATCCTGGTCGACGGCCGGCACGAGCTCGTCACCGACGAGCCCGAGCGCCTCGGGGGCACGGACGCCGGCCCCGCCCCGCACGAGCTCTTCCCGGCGGCGCTGGCCGGCTGCGTGGCCACCACGATCCGAACCTACGCCCGCGCCAAGGGCTGGCAGATCAGCGACATCGAGGTCGACGTTGTCTACGACAACCAGTCCACACCGCGCCGCTTCGATGTGACGATCACACTCCCGCCCGGCCTCGCGCCCGAGCAGCGGGAGCGGATCCAGCGCGTGGCCGCCGCCTGCCCGCTGCGCCGGGCGATCGAGGCCGGCTTCGAGTTCCACGAGGAGCTCGTGAGCCGGATCGCGGCGGACGCGGCGTAGGCAGTCGCTCACGCCGTCGCCGTCGCGGGCAGCCAGCTGAAGCGGCGCGCGGCGAACAACGCTGCGGCCAGCGCCCAGGCGCCCAGCACGGCCAGGTCCTTCAGCGAGACGGCCGCCGAGAACGAGGTCCGGACCGAGGCGAGGTGCGCCGCCGCCGCCAGGTGCTCGATCGGGAACAGCGAGGCGATCTTCTGCAGCGCGTGCGGCAGCTGGTCGGTGGGGATCCAGACGCCGGAGATGAAGTAGAGCGGCATCATCGTGGCCTGGGCGATGGGCTGGGCCGCGTCGGCGTTGCCCACCGCTCCCGCCACCGCGTAGCCGAGGCACGCGAACGCGAGCGTGCCGACCACGACCGTGCAGCCGGTGGCCGCCAGGGCGCCCGCCGAGAGGCTGACTCCGTAGCCAAGGCGCGCGATCACGAGCAGCAGCGCGGACATCGCCACGGTGGTGACGAGCGTGGCGGCCACCTGGCCGCCCAGCAGCATCGCCGCCGGCACGGGGGTCGCGCGGCGGCGCTTGAGCAGGCCGTACTCCCGCGCGTTGGCGGTCCGGATCATCAGGCCCGCGTAGGCGGCCGTGATGATCGACATCGTCACGATGCCCGGCACGAAGAAGCGGGCGGTGTCGACCTTCACGCCGTCGACGGTGGTCGTGCCGCTGCCGAACACGCCGGCGAAGATCACGAGCAGCACGATCGGGAAGATCATCGTGAAGAAGCGTGCGCGCGGGTCGCGGAAGCTCGCCAGCAGGTCGTAGCGGACCTGGTGCGCGAGCAGCGCCAGCGTCCCACGCGAGGCGGCCGACTCGTCCGAGTCAGCCACCTCCGCAGTGCCCTTCGCCTGGTAGCGGCGGCGGGCGCCCTTCAGCAGTCGGATCAGGATGCGCAGCATCGGGTCAGCTCCCTTCGGGGTTGGCGGTGAGTTGCAGGTAGACGTCCTCGAGCGTCGGCCGCTTGACCTCGAGCTCCTCGAGCTCGACGCCGCGCGCCAGCGCCCAGCCGGACAGGGCGTGCAGGTCGGCCGCCACGCGGCCGCTATGCAGGACCATGTGGCCGCTCGCGAGCTCCTCGGCCCGCCCGAGCAGCGTGTCCGGCAGCTCGTCGGCGAGCGTGTCCGCGGGAAGCGCGAAGCTGATCGTCGCGGCGGACAGGTGGCGGTTGCCGAGCGTGCGCGGGTCGCCCTCGGCCACGATCCGGCCGCCGGCGATGATGGCGATGCGGTCGGCCAGCCGCTCGGCCTCCTCCATGTAGTGCGTGGTGAGGAAGACGGTCTTGCCGAGCGCGCGCAGGCCGTCGATGACCTGCCAGGCGGCGCGCCGCGCTGAGGGGTCGAAGCCGGTGGTGGGCTCGTCGAGGAAGATGAGCTCGGGATCTCCGATCAGCGCGAGCGCGACGTCGAGCCGGCGGCGCTGGCCGCCCGACAGCGAGGTCGCGCGCTGTCCGGCGCGGTCGGCCAGGTCCACGAGCGCAAGCGTCTCGTCCACCGGCCGCGGGGCCCGGTAGTAGCCCGCGTAGAGCTCGAGGCACTCGCGGACGGTCAGCCCGGGATCGGCCGAGGACTCCTGCAGCACGATCCCGATCCGCTCGCGCCACGACTGCGGCGCGCGCGCCGGCTCCGTGCCGAGCACGCTCACGCTGCCGGCGCTCGGCTCCCTGAAGCCCTCGAGTATCTCGACGGTCGTGGTCTTGCCGGCCCCGTTGGGACCGAGGAAGGCGAACACCTCGCCGCGGTGGACCTCGAGATCGATCCCCCGCACCGCGTGGTTGTCGCCGTACCGCTGTTCGAGGCCGCGCGCCGAGATCACGACCTCGCCCGCCTCGGGAGACTCGATCAGCGGCGGCGCGGCGCTGTATGGCGTGTTGATGAGCATGCCGTCAAGGTAGGTCCGGCCGGGCGCCGTTTCATCGGCTCAGGGGCCGAACTTCGCGCTCCACCCGCGGGTGGAGGCGGCCGCCGGGAAGCTCCACCCGCGGGCCGATGACCTCGCGGGCGAGGCGACCTATCTTTCGGGCATGTTCCGGATAGTTGCCGACTGGTGGAGGGGCCGCGGCATGCTGGAGGGCTTCGGCGGGAGGGCCCCCGTGGAGGCGAGGTTCCTCCGCATCCTCGGCTTCGCATACCTGGCGCTGTTCGTCTTCGCCACGGCCAGCACGAAGCCGCACCCGTCCTACCACGGCAGCGGTCTTGCCGTGACGCTCGGGTTCGTCGGCTTCATCGTCGGGCTGGTGGTCACCAACCCGCGGGCGGAGCTGTCCGAGGACAGGCGGCTCACCGGCCTGCTGCTGGTGCTCGTCAGCTCCGCGATCCTCGCGGCCTTCCAGCCGAAGGGCCTCTGGCAGGCGAGCCCCTACTTCATCGGCGTGGTCGCCGCGATGCGGCTCGAGCGAAGGCGGGCGGTGGCGGTGATGGCGGTCACCCTCGCCGTGCTCGCCACGATCGGTGCGCTACGCGGCGAGTGGGGATCCTCCGTCTCGGTGCTGGTGGCGGTCGTGCCGTGGTTCCTGCTGATCCGCGTCATGCGCAGGCTGCGCGACCAGAACGTGGAGCTCGAGCGCTCGCACGCTGCCGAGGCCGAGGCGGCGGCCGCCGCCGAGCGCGGCCGGGTGGCGCGCGAGATGCATGACGTGCTGGCCCACTCGCTGTCGGCGCTCGCGCTGCAGCTCGAGACCACCCGCCTGCTGGCCGGCCAGCGCGACACCGACCCGGAGGTGACGCGCGCGATCGACCGCGCCCACCACCTGGCCGCCGGCGGTCTCGAGGAGGCGCGGCGTGCGATCGGCGCCCTGCGCGGCGACGAGCTGCCCGGTCCCGAGCGGCTCGACGCGCTCGCCCACACCTTCGAGGAGCAGAGCGGCGTCGTGGCCACGGTCGAGGTGCGCGGCGACCCGCGCCCGCTCGAGCCGGAGGCGCGGCTCGCCCTCTACCGCACCGCCCAGGAGGCGTTCACGAACGTGCTGCGCCACGCGGCGCCCGAGCGGGTCGAGCTGCTGCTCGACTACCGCAACGACGCCACCGTGCTCACGGTCAGCGACCACGGCGCGCTGCCGGCGGCCGTGCCGAACGGGTCACCCGGCGGCGGCTACGGGCTCACCGGCATGCGCGAGCGCGCGGAGCTGCTGGGCGGGCGGCTGGCGGCGGAGCCCACCCGCGACGGCTTCCGCGTGGAGCTCTGGTTGCCGGCATGACCCAGACCGTCCGAGTCCTGCTCGCCGACGACCAGCGGCTGGTGCGCGAGAGCCTCGCCACGATGCTCGGCCTGCTCGAGGGCATCGAGCTGTCCGGCACCGCGTCGAACGGCGAGGAGGCGCTCGAGCTCGCGGCGAAGCTCAGTCCCGACGTCGTGCTGATGGACCTGCGCATGCCGCGCCTCGACGGCATCGAGGCCACGCGCCGCCTGCGCGAGCGCGACCCGGACGCGCGCGTGATCGCGCTCACCACCTTCGCGGACGACGAGAGCGTGCTCGGCGCCCTGCGCGCCGGCGCGCGCGGCTACCTCACGAAGGACGCGGGCGCCGAGGACATCCGCTCGGCGATCTTTGCGGTGGCCGCCGGCGAGGCGATCCTCGATCCCGCGGTGCAGCGCCACGTGGTTGGAGCCCTGGCGAGCGAGGCCCAGGCCGAGCCTGAGCGCGACGAGCCCGAGCTGCCGGACGGCCTGACCCCGCGGGAGGCCGAGATCCTCGGCCTAATCGCGGAGGGAATGACCAACGCGGAGATCGCGGAGCGGCTGGTGGTGAGCCCGACCACCGTCAAGTCCCACATCAACCACCTCTTCGCCAAGGCCGGCGTGCGCGACCGCGTGCAGGCCGTGACCTACGCCTACCGCAAGGGCCTGGCGACCCCGCCGGGCTAGGGCCGTCCGTTTACGCCCCCGAAGCTTGGGTAGTTCCGGGGGACCAGAGCGAAGGAGTCATCAGACGATGGGCCTACTCGACAAGATCACAGGCCGGGCCAAGAAGGCGGCAGGGGACATCGCCGACGACGCGTCGCTGCGCCGCGAGGGCCGTCAGGAAGAGCGCAAGGGCGAGGCGAAGGACGAGCTGGCTGAGGCCCATGAGAAGGCCGACGCCAAGGCCGAAGAGGTCGCCGATCTCGAGCGCAAGACCAGCTAGTAGTGGCCACTAGCGCGCGTACGCGCGCTGCCACATCTGCAGGTAGGTCGCGGCCGACCTGAACAGCGGCGCGAGCGGCCGGCGGCCGCCAGCACCTCGGAGCCCGGCACGGCATTGGCGGCGCGGCTCACCGTGTTGCCCGCAGCCGTGAGCAGCTGTCCTCCCTGGTCGTAGAGCATGTAGGTGCCGAGGCCGGTGGCCTTGAGGTATTGGTGATCGCCGCCGGCAAGGCGGCCGTCGGTCGTCTGGAGCTGAACGCAGCGGCCGCCCAGATCGGTCCTGGGCTGGGCCGCCGCCGTGCCGGCCAGGACGAGCGACGCGACCGTAACCGCCGCCAGAGCGCGGAGCATCAGGTGCGGACCGTATACAGTGCCGCGCGCACGTGAGCGCAGCACGACCCGAAGGCGGTCTTCGCCGCGAGTTGTTGCCCGTCGTGCTCGCGGCCTGCGCGCTGGCGATCGCCGTGACCTGGCCGCTGGTCCTGCACCCGGGCCACCACGTCGCGCAGAACCTCGCCGATCCGATCCGCACCGCCTGGCAGGTGGCCTGGACCGGCCATGCCCTGAAACACCACCCGCTCCACATCTGGCAGTCGAACGCGTTCTGGCCACTCGGCAACAGCCTCGCGTTCTCCGACTCGCTGCTCGGCTACGCGCCCGCCGGCCTGATCGGTCACGGCGAGACCGCCGCGCTCGTCCGCTACAACCTTCTCTTCCTGTTCGCCTACGCGCTGCCGCTGGTCGGCGCCTATCTGCTGGGGCGGGAGCTCGGCCTGCGCCCGGCGGCAGCGGCGGTCGCGGGCGTCGCGTTCGCGTTCGCGCCCTTCCGCTCGACGATGAACGCGCACCTGCACGTGATCTCGAGCGGCGGGATCCCGCTGGCGCTGTTCCTGCTCCTGCGGAGCTACCGCCAGGCGCGCCCGGGACTCGTGCTGGCCGGCTGGTCGGTGGCCGCCTGGCAGCTCAGCCTCGGCTTCACGCTCGGGCTCCAGCTCGGGTACCTGCTGGGGGCGCTCGCGCTGATCGTGGCGGTGGGCTGGTGGCGCGCCGGGCGGCGGGTGCCTCCGCGCGCCGTGATGGTGGCGAGCGTCGCCGGCATCGGCCTGTTCGCGGCCGTGGGGGCGTTCCAGTCGCGCCCCTACCTGGAGGTGGCGCGCGACCACCCGAGCGCGCGGCGGAGCGAGGCGCAGGTGCAGCGCTACTCCTCGCCGCCGAAGGCCTTCCTGTCGGCCCCATCCGAGAACCGCGTCTGGCACTCCGCCACGGCGGGCGTCCGCAACAGCCTGGCCGAGCCCAAGGAGACCTCGCTGTTCCCGGGCGCCGCCATCGTCCTGCTGGCGCTGACCGGCCTCGGCGCCGCCGTCTACTCGCGCCGCCTGCGGATCGGCCTGGGGATCGGCGTGCTCGTGTGCGCGTGGCTCGCGCTCGGGTTCGGGGTGGCCAACGGGCGCCTCGGCTACCGGCTGCTGTACGACTTCGCGCCCGGCTGGGGGGGCGTGCGCACGCCCGGCAGGCTGTTCACCCTTGCCTCGCTCGGCCTCGCGTTGCTCGCGGGCGCGGGCGCCCAGCGGCTCGTGTCATCGCTGCGCGAGCGGCGGCTGTCCGTTGCGGTTGCGCTTCTGCTGCCCGTGATCGTGCTGGCCGAGGGCGCCTTCACGCTCGACCAGCCGCGCGTGCCGCGCGCCCCCGCCGCGATCGTGGGACTGCCATCGCCTCAGATCCAACTGCCGATCGGGCCCTACGAGCGGCTGTTCCAGTTCTGGTCGGTGGACGACTTCCCCAAGATCGTGAACGGGGTGAGCACGTTCAGCCTGCCGTCGGTGAAGCGGATTCGGGGGGCGATGCAGAACTTCCCCGATCGCACGTCGGTCCACCTGCTGCGCAGGCTCGGCATCAGGACCGTTGTGCTGCACACCGGCCCCGGCCCGCTGCAGCTCCCGCAGAGCTCGGAGCCGCCGCGCCCGCCCGATCCGCAGGAGGCCGCCGAGCGGCCGGTGAAGGGACTGGGCCTCGAGCGCAGCGTGGCGCCCGGCGTCGTGATCTACGAGATCAGACGACGCTAACGAGCCGCCGCCGGCGCGGACGCGGCGATACCCGCGAGGCTCGCCACCGCACGGATGCCGCCGCGCGGCCGGCGGCCGCACTCCGTGCTGGTCCCGTCGGCGGCGGTGCGGCCCACCTTCGGCCGCCGGTTGCGGCGCGACAGCGGCCGCAGGCCTGCGAAGCGCACCGCGGCGCGGTTCACCGGCAGTCCCTCATATGTCACGCGCGCGCGGAAGCAGGCGCCGTGCCCCGGCACGCGCTTCACGGACAGGCCGAGCGCCAGGCCGCTCTTCACCACCTGCGCCGCGGCCCCGAAGTCGAGCGGCGCCGCGCCGCGGATCGGCGCCCCCGAGCAGATCCGCAGCGGCGCGCCGCCCGCTCCTGTGGAGTTGCGCCTGATCGCGGCCGAGTAGGCGCGGCTCGAGGCGGTGGCGCTGCCATTCTTGCCCGCGATGCCGAACCAGTCGCCGACGTCGTTCGGGTCGGACTGCGCCGTGACCCAGCTGTACACGACCATGTCCCGTACGCCGCAGTCCGAACGCGCCAGCGCGTCCGCGAGCAGCGCCAGGTCGCCTCCGCGCGTGGCATCGGGCAGACCGCCCGCGCCCTCGGCCATGCCGCGCGTGGGCCAGCCGGTCTCGGTCACGTAGATCGGCGTGCCCGGCGCCAGCGCGGCGCGCACTGAGGCGAGCGTGGCCAGCACGCCCGGCACGTCGCGCGCGTACGGATGCAGCCCGACGCCGTCCACGTCGCCGATGCCCGCGGAGTAGAGCCCGCGGATGAAACCCACCGGGTCGGAGTTGGCGAGGCCGCCGACGATCACCTGGGCTCCCGGATCGACCTGCCGGATCGCCGTGCGCGCGGCCGAGTAGAGGTCGGCGTAGCCGCCGGGGTCCGGCCTCGGCGCCCAGAAGTCCGAGCGGTTGGGCTCGTTCCAGATCTCATAGGTGGTCACCGGCAGCGGCGCGAGCTCGGGGTGGGCGCCCCAGAAGTCGCCGCCCGGCCCGTAGCGCTTGGCGAACGCCTGGGCGTAGGCGGCGAAGTCGGCGGCGTGGGAGGGAGGAGAGTGGTCGTCGGGCGTCGGGCGGGAGTCGGCCCAGGGGGTGCCGTAGTCGAGCACCGGCAGCCACTGAAGGCCCGCCCGGGAGAGCGCCGCGGCCCGCTGGTCGAGCCCGGTCCAGTTCCACTGATGGACTATGCCGAGGAGCGGCGGGCCCGGCTCGGCGTCGGCCCAGAAGGCGTCTGAGCGCACCACCCGGATGCCGGTGTCGGCGATCGCCTGCAACTGGTCGTCCCAGGCCGACGGCCGCTGGTCGTTCAGCACCCTGTCGGCGTTCACGCCGTAGAAGTCGTCCGGTAACGCCGCGGTCGCCGTGCCCGCGAGCGCCAGCGCCGCCGCCGTGACGAGCAGCGCGATCCCCCTGCCACGCATCGTCGCCCGCAGGGTAGGCGCTGATCGAGGCGCGTGCGCCGGTGGCGCTGTGACCACTTCCGATGACGGCGATACGATCATCCCGATGCAGACACCGGAAGCGGGGCCGCGCCTTGAGGAGAGCCGCGGTCAGCTCTTGCTGGAGCTGTCCAATGCTGTCGTGCGGATCCACAAGGAGTACCGCGGCAAGGGGCCGACCAAGGCGCGCTCGCACCTGAGCCAGGACATGCTGGTGGTGGTGCTCGAGGGCGGCTACACGCACAGCGAGCAGACGCTGCTGGCGGCGGGCCACGCCAAGGAGGTCTTGCAGTCGCGGCTGGCAATGCAGGCCACCACCGAGCCCGCCCTGCGGCAGGCCGTCGAGGAGGTCCTGAAGCGGCCTGTGCGCTCGTTCATGAGCGCGAACGACCCCACGGAGGACGTTCAGGTGGAGGTCTTCCTGTTGGAGCCGTAGAGCGGGGACAAACGGTCCAGGCTCCCGCCCCTCTCGCGAGGTACGGGGCGCGTGTCCCCGCGTCCCCTGGCTGGCTTACCCCGCTCCACGGGAGCCGGAACTTATTCTTGCGGCCGTGATCGAGCCTGGTGGGACGGACGGGGAGCTGGCGGCGTTCCGGCGCGCGGCGCATTTGCTCGCCGACGGGCTTGCGGATCAGCTCGCCGCACTGCCCGCGGGTCCCGTCTGGCAGCCGCTTCCGGACGAGCTGCGGGCCGAGCTGCTCGGCCTCCCGCTTCCGGAGCACGGCGCCGCGCTCGAGGAGCTCGCCGAGACGGCGCTGCGCGACGTGGTGCCCTACCCGATGGGCAACGGCCATCCCGCCTTCTTCGGCTGGGTGAACCCGCCGCCGTCGCTCGCCGGGGTGACCGCTTCGTTCGCGGCGGCCGCGATGAACCCCAGCGTGGTGTCGGGCGATCACGCGGACGTCCACCTCGAGCGCACAGTGGTGCGCTGGCTCGCGGAGCTGGTCGGCTTCCCGCACGAGCCGGGCGCCGGCCTGCTCACGAGCGGCGCGTCGGCGGCGACGATCGTCTGCCTGGCCGCCGCTCGCCACCGCGTGCTGGCGGCCGCCGGCCACGACGTGCGCCGGCAGGGCCTGGCCGGCGGGCCGCGGCTGGTCGCGTACGTCCCTGCGGAGGCGCACAGCTGCGTGCGGCGCGCGCTCGAGCTGCTCGGTCTTGGCAGCGACGCGATGCGGGAGGTGCCGCTCGGCGGCGGCCGGCTCGACGAGGCTGCGCTGCGAGCCGCGATCGCGACCGACCGCGCGGACGGCGCCCTGCCGGCTCTGATCGTCGGTTCGGCCGGCACCGTCAACGCGGGCGCGATCGACCCGCTCGACGAGCTCGCGGCGGTGGCGGCGGACGAGCGGCTCTGGTTCCACGTGGACGGCGCCTACGGCGCGTTCGGCGTGCTCGACCCCGCCATCGCCGGGCGCTACCGCGGCATGGAGCGCGCCGACTCGCTCACGCTCGACCCGCACAAGTGGCTGGGCGTGCCGGTGGACGCGGGCTGCGCGCTCGCCCGCCGCGCGGACGACCTCCGCGACGCCTTCAGCATCATCCCGCCCTACCTGCGCCAGGACGTGGGTGCCGACGTGGGCACGTTCGCCGAGTACGGCTTCGAGCAGACGCGGCCGTTCCGCGCGCTCAAGACGTGGGCCACGATCGCCGCACGCGGGCGGGCTGGGATCGAGGCTCAGGTGGCGCGCGCGAACGGGCTCGCGCGCGAGCTCGCGGAGATGGTCGAGGCGCAGCCGGAGCTCGAGCTGGCCGCCGCTCCCGAGACCTCGATCGTGCCCTTCCGCGCCCGCCCGGCGGGTTGCCCGCCCGAGCGCCTGGAGCAGGTGAACCACGCGCTGGCGGAGGCGGTGCAGGCGCGCGGGCGGGCGTTCGTCACCGGCACCCTCTTCGAGGGCCGCGAGACGCTGCGCGCCTGCATCCTTCACCCGCAGACCGCCACCGAGCACCTGGCGCTCCTCGTCGAGGAGGTCGTGGCCGCGGCACGCGAGCTGGCCGCCGATGGCTAGCACCGCGGCGGCCGACGGCCGCGGCCGCTTCAGCGAGCGCACCGCCTGGGCGCGCAACGTCACCGCTCCGCTGCGGGACTTCCTGAGCACGGAGACCGGCGGCGCGCTGGTGCTGCTGGCGGCCACGGTGGCCGCGCTCGTGTGGGCCAACTCGCCCTGGCCGCACTCCTACGAGTCGGTCTGGACCACCAAGCTCTCGATCCAGCTCGGCAGCGCGGGCATCTCACAGGACCTGCGGCACTGGGTCAACAGCGGGCTGATGACGTTCTTCTTCCTGGTCATCGGGCTCGAGGCCAAGCGGGAGATCGACGTCGGCCAGCTCCGCGAGGCGCGCCGGGTGGCGCTGCCCTTCTTCGCGGCGCTGTTCGGCATGGTCACGCCGATCTGCATCTTCCTGGCCTTCAACGCGGGCCGCCCCAGCGCGCACGGGTGGGGCGCCGCGATGTCCACCGACACCGCCTTCATGCTCGGCGTGCTCGCGCTCGTCGCCCGCGGCGGCACGCGCCTGCGGGTGCGCGCGCTGACGATCTCGGTCTTCGACGACCTGTTCGCACTGATCGTGATCGCCACCGCCTACTCGGAGCACATCGACGGTGTGGCGCTGGCCGTCGCGTTCGGCCTGCTCGCGGCGCTGCTCCTGATCCGCTTCGTCCCATACGGCGTGCGCCTCCAGATCGCCGCCCTCGTGGGCGCCGCCTTTTGGGTGGCGCTGTACGAGTCGGGCGTCGATCCGGTGATCGCCGGACTCGCCGTCGGCCTCGTGACGAGCGCATATCCGGCGCCGCGCGAGAAGCTCGAGCGGGTGGTGGAGCTCACGCGATCGTTCCGCGAGCAGCCGACTCCCGAGACGGCGCGCACGGCGCAGCGCGGCGTGGCGCTGGCGATCTCGCCCAACGAGCGAATCCAGTACCGCCTGCACCCCTGGACGAGCTACGTGATCGTGCCGCTGTTCGCGCTCGCCAACGCCGGCATCCACGTGAGCGGGGGACTGATCAGCGACGCGGTGACCTCGCCGATCACGCTCGGGATCCTGATCGGCTACGTGGTGGGCAAGCCCGCCGGGATCCTGCTGGGCGTGCTCGTGGGCGTGCGGCTGCCGCTCGGCCTGCGGCGGGCGCTCAGCTGGCCCGTGATAGCCGGGGGCGGGGTGGTCGCCGGGATTGGCTTCACCGTCTCGCTGCTGATCGCGAGCCTCGCCTTCCACGGGCGCGAGCTCGAGGAGGCGAAGGTGGGCGTGCTCCTGACCGCCGTCACGGCGTCGCTCCTGGGCTGGGCCACGTTCCGGCTGATCTCCCGGCTGCCGAAGTCGATGAGGGCGCGCCAGATCGCCGCCACCACGGAGGACCTGCTGGATCTCGCCGAGGACGTCGACCCGGAGCGGGACCACATCCGCGGCGCCGAGGACGCGCCGGTCACGCTGGTGGAGTACGGCGACTACCAGTGCCCCTACTGCGGGCAGGCGGAGCTGGTGGTCCGGGAGCTCCTGTCGTCGTTCGGCGACGAGGTCCGCTATGTCTGGCGGCACCTGCCGCTGAACGACGTGCACCCCAACGCCCAGCTCGCGGCCGAGGCGGCCGAGGCGGCGGGCAGCCAGGGGAGGTTCTGGGACATGCACGACAAGCTGCTCGAGCATCAGGACGAGCTGGCCGGCCGGGATGTCATGCGCTACGCCGAGGAGCTCGGGCTCGACGTCGACCGCTTCCACGAGGAGCTCATGGAGCACGACCACGCGGGGCGCGTCACCGACGACGTGGACAGCGCCGACGCCAGCGGCGTGGCCGGGACGCCGAGCTTCTTCATCAACGGCCAGCGCCACCAGGGCGCGTACGACGTGGGCACGCTCACCGCCGCCGTCCGCGCGGCGCGGGCGCGGGCGCGAGCCACCGCGGCGGCACAGCAGGCGACGGTCTAGAGCACCCCGCGGTGGGCCACGGCCTCGCGGGCGGGCTCGACGAGCAGGCCCTGCAGGCGCCGTGCGGTGTCGAGGTGGTCGCCGGTCCAGATCACGCGCACGCCGGTGGCGGTCGCGTCGCCGTCACGGCTGCGCAGGTCGTGGCTCACCGCCTCCACGAGCCGCGAGTCGGCCGGCCCGTCGGGCTCGAGCGGATCCGGCACGGCGTCTCCTTCCGCGAGGCTCGCCGCGAAGCCGTCGTACCAGCCGGTCATCCGCTCGGCACCCGCGAGCAGCTCCCGCCGCGCCGCGCTGCGGTCGCCGTCGCTCGTGCTCTGCCGCTGCCAGAGTTCGAGCACCGCGTCGCCCGTCAGCCGCAGGCCCACCACGCCGCTGACCAGGCTCGTGACCTCGGCGAGCGGGATCGGCTTCGAGCCGCGTTCGGCGAGGAAGCCGCGGAAGGCGTCGTCCAGCCGGCGTGCGGCGGCCGCGGCGTTCGCGGCCTCCATGGTTGGGGGAGGCGAGGGCGACGGGGTGCCGTCGCAGCGTCCCACCCCGAACTGCACCGCGCGCGCCAGGTAGCTCGCGCTGTCCGTGTATGCGCTCGCCAAGGCCCGGCGGAGCTCGGCTCGTGCGCCGTGCGGCCAGAACAGAACCCCCACCGCCAGGCTCACGGCGCCGCCGAGCGCCACGTCCTCGATCCGCACCAGGCCGACCTCCCAGCCCTGGGGCTGGAGGATGTTGAACAGGATCAGGACCACCAGCGTGAAGGCGGCCTGGCCCGCCTCGAAGGAGATCGCAGCCGGCGCGAGGCCGGCGAGCAGAACGGCGGGCGGCAGCAGGAACCAGAGCAGCGTCGTGTCGGTGCCGACGACCTGCACGAGCACGCCGCCGATGACGAACCCCACCGTGGTGCCGATCAGCCCGCGTAACACGCTGCCTCCGGTGTTCAGCGCGTTGCTGCGCAACACCGACAGCGCAGCCAGCACGACCCAGAACGCGTGCTGCACGCCGGCGAGCTTCGCCACAAGAACGGCCAGGCCCAGGCCGGCCGCGCCGCGCACGCTGTTCTGCAGCCAGACGGAGTGCCGCTCGAGATAGGAGCCCGCCCGCTCCTGCGCGGCCGAGAGCGTGCTCGGGAGCCCTTCGGGCTGGCGGCCCAGCACACGGTCGAGGAAGCTGCGCCGGTCGGCCGCGGCGGCGAACTCCACGTTCCTCCCCACCTGCGCCGCGATGAAGCTGAGCTCCTGCGCGCGGAAGCTCGGGTCGAGCGCGGTCACGATCCCGCCCGCATCGCCCTCGCTCCCGTCGCCGTCAGGGCCGGGCAGCCGCAGCGTCGCACTTTGTTCCAGCTCGTCGAGCCGCGCGCGCAGGTCCGCCTGCGCCTCCGCCAGGGGGCCGCTGCTTCGGGCCGGCTCGTCGAGCTGGTCGGCAGCGCGCTCGAGCAGCGTCGCCACGGCGGACTTCACCCCGCACACGTGGGTGTCGATCCCCGGCGGGTGCCTGCGCGGCGCCGAACGCGCGACGATCTCGTTCAGCCAGCGCAGCTCGTCCACGAGGCGCACGACGGTGCGTGCCCCGGTGCTCAGGCCCGTCGGCCGGTAGGGCGTGGCGAGGAAGACGCGCTCGAGCTGCGCAAGCGCGGCGTCCGAGCTCTCCACGGCGCCCTCGTGGTCGGCCTCCGAGCCCGTGCCGAGGACGTAGGCGGCGCTCGTTCGGAGCCGCGCGGCGAGGGCGCGGGAGGCCGCGATGGCGGCGGTGCGCAGCGGATTGCGCGCCGGCGCGGGCCACAGCACGACGATCGCCACCAGGCTGGCGGCGGCCGCGAGCCCCCAGCCCATGAGCCGATCCGGGATCTGGCTTACCGGCGCGGGGATCGCCACCGGCAGGATGAACGCGAGCAGCAGCGAGGTGGTGGCCGCGGCCAGCACGGAGCTGATGGCGCCCGAGAACAGCACCGCGAAGCCCACCACCGCCATCGCGATCGCGGCCAGCGCGGTGGAGCGCGACACCAGCGTTCCGAGGCAGACGGCGGCGGCGCCCGCCGCCGCCAGCGTGAGCTGCGACTCCACGCGCTCCCGGATCGTTCCCTGGAAGTCGACCAGCGTGAGCTGTGCGAACGTGCCGAAGGCGGCGAACGTCGCCAGGGCGGGGTTGGCGATCACCTTGTCGCCGATGGCGAACAGGGCCGGCATCACGAGCGCAGTGCGGGTGGCACGCCGGGTGGCGGCGTAGCCCGGATCGTGTTTTCCGAGCCAATTCACCAGTGACACGCCGCACATAGTGCGCCAGAAGCGGTCGCGGCGCTGACCCGGCGCGGTTTGCATGGGTCTCTGGCGGGCATGACTCAGGTATGGCCGAGCGCGAAGAGCCGCGGTCGCCGAGGCCTTCTGGCGACAGCCCTCCGGGCGAGCCGCCGCGGACTCCGTCGAACGAAGAGCACGATCGCCGCCTGATGAGTCGCGTCACGGAGATGCTGGGGCAGCGCCGCCGGCGGCGCCGACGCTTCCGGCGCGAGGAGGACGACGAGGGCCCAGAGCCCCGCTGACGCGTAACCTGGCCGGACGATGGCGAGGGTGATTCCGGTAGAGGAGCTGCGGCGCAGCCCCCGGGCCGCGCTGTTTCAGGGCCGCGACGACGCGCCCGTCTCGATCTTCATCACCCAGCACCAGCGCGACCAGGGCCCCGACCTCCACTTTCACCCATACCCGGAGGTGTTCGTGGTGCACGCCGGCACTGCGCGCTTCACAGCGGGCGACGAGCAGCTCGTGGTGGGCGAGGGCAACATCGTGATCGTCCCGGCCGAGACGGTGCACGGCTTCAAGTGCGTCGGCGACGACACGCTGCGCGTGATGGCTGTTCATCCCAGCCCTGAGGTGATTCAGACCGACCTGTAGGCCCATAATGGGCCCGTGGCGTACGACGAGGACCTGGCCCAGCGGATACGCGAGCTCGTGGCCTCCGAGCCCGGACTGGCGGAGAAGCGCATGTTCGGCGGCCTGGCGTTCCTGATCGGCGGCAACATGGCGGTGAGCGCCAGCGGCCAGGGCGGCCTGCTGCTGCGCGTCGATCCCGCTGAGACCGACGCGCTGGTCGACAAACCGCACGCGGAGCCGTTCGTGATGCGCGGGCGGGCGATGCAGGGCTGGCTGCGGGTCGCCCCCGAGGGCGTCCGCACCAAGCGCGATCTCCAGCCCTGGGTGGCCCGCGGGGTCGCCTACGCTCGCTCGCTGCCTGCCAAGTAACGGGGCGCGCTTCTTGCTTTGCGGGAAGCGCCGAACTTAGGATTGCGCCGGACTCGCGATGTGGCTCAGAGTGCAAGAGCCCGGCAGGGAAGCTCGCAACGTCGAGATCTCGAGCGAGCGCTTCTCGATCGGCCGGCATAACGACAACGACCTGGCGCTCGACGACAGCCAGGTCTCGAACCGCCACGCGGCCATCGTGCGGCGCGCGGACGGCTCGGTCGAGCTGCAGGACCTCGGTTCGACCAACGGCACCTTGGTGAACGGGGAGAGGATCGCGGCTCCCGTCGAGCTGCATGGGGGAGAGCTGATCGGCATGGGACGCACGGTCGTCGTGCCGATGGAGGTCGAGGCTGCCCGCCCGGAGCCCGTCCCGGCGCCGCCACCGCCACCGCCGGCGCCCGTCGCCCCACCGGCGCCGCCCGTCGTGGCCCCGGCGCCGGAGCCTCCCCAGCGCGAGTCGGCCGTGCGCAGGATGGCCTCGGGCGTCCGCCGGTCCCAGTCGACGGTCATGCGCCAGCTCACGCGCACCACCCGGCGGGCGGTGACGATCGCGGTTGTGGCAGTGGTCGTGGCGGTCGGCGTGGGCGTGGCCGCTGCGCTCGGAGCCTTCTCACCCTCCTCGACGCCGACAGTGGCCGAGATCGCCCGCGGCGTGCAGCCCGCCACCGTGTTCGTCGATGGGCAGAGCGGCGGCAAGACGGTCGAGAGCGGCAGCGGCTGGATCCTCGACGCGTCGCGCGGGCTCGTCGTGACCAACGACCACGTGGCCGAGGCGGCGGAGTCGCTGAAGGTCGCGGTCGGGGTCGAGAACGGCGCCGCGGCGAAGCAGGAGCGGGCGGCGACGATCGTCGGCGCGGCGCCGTGTGAGGACATCGCGCTGCTGAAGCTCGCCGACACGAACGGCCTCAAGCAGTTCACGCTCGCAGACCAGGCGTCGCTTAGCGGGGGCGACGACGTGGTGGCGCTCGGCTTCCCGGCGAACGCGTCGCAGGCCAACCGGCTGATCGTGACCTCGGGCACCGTGTCGGATCCGCGGACGACCTTCAAGGCGGGCGGTGAGGTGGCCGACCTCCCGAACGTCATCCAGACCACCGCCACGATCAACCCCGGCAACTCCGGCGGGCCCCTCGTCGACACGCACAAGCGGCTCGTGGGGATGAACACCGCGGTCTTCAACGGGCGGAGCGACCAGCCGGTGGCCAACGAGTTCTACGCGATCGGCGTCGACAGGATCAAGAGCGTGGTCCCGCAGCTCGAGCGGCGCCACTCGATCGGATCGGCCGGACTCATCCTCGACTACGGGGTCGCCTCCGAGCACGACGCGCCCGGGATCTTGGTCGAGGGTGCGATTCCCGGCAGCCCGGCCGAGCCGGCCCTCAACCAGCTCCTGGGACCGTTCAAGGGAACCCCGGTGCTGCTCCTGTCGATCAACGGAACCCAGCTCGACGACAGCAAGCCGAGCTACTGCTCAGCCGTCCCGAAGGGCCCCGGCGCGACGGCCCAGGTCGTGATGCAGGTGCCGGGCCAGGCCCCGCAGACGTTCCCGTTGCGATTCGACCACGGCGGCGCCGGCTAGGTCGCGGCGGTGGCGACGGTGTCAAGCCAGTCGCTTGAGATCGAACGGGAGTCCCGCTCGTTTCAGCCCCTGCAGCAAACCCACGCGCCAGGTGCCGGCTGCGTCTAGCTCGGCAGAGCTCACTCCCGGATGCCTCGGGAGCTCGGCTCCGCGCTGGTGGAGCACGGTGACCCTGTCGGCGCCGAGCTTGCCCACCAGGTAACCCGTGGCGAAGATCAGATCCGAGTCCGTCGTGGCGAGGACCACGCCGTAGTCGGCCGTCGAGGCGACATCGAGCACGGCGGCCAGATCGTCGAGGACGACGATCTCATTGTTGCCCGACCGCGTCTGCTCGAGCAGGCCGGCGACGACCGTCTGCCGGGCCTCGTCTCTGCCGTGAACGAGCAGGACCCTGGGCTGACCTGGTCCCACGTCCCGGCGGAAGTTCGGCGGGGCCTCCTCGATCGTGTACAGACGGTCTCGCAGGGCGGTGACGAACGCCAGCTCGCGCCTGAGGTCCTCCTGCCGGCGGTCGAAGCGCTCGGCGTCCGTCTCGCTCATCAGCGAGACCCGCTTGACGCGCTCGGACTCGAGCGCCGCCGCTGCCTGTCGCGTGGTGAAGAGCGACTCGAGGAGCTGGGCCGTGACGTGCTCCCACTCGCGCACGTCGTCGTGCCAGCGGGTGAAGCCGGCGACATCCGACACTCTCCCGGCTCTCGACCGCAGCTCGCTCGCAAGGGTCTGGCGCTCGCTCAGGATCTCCTTGGCGCGAGGGCGATCCACCGCAAGCAGCATCGGCTCCTGGTCCGGCTCGAGCGCCACATCAGGATTCTCACCCACGGCGTACCTCGGCATTGGGGGGCGATGCGCCAGAACCCGGGCAGTCGGCACGGGGCTTAGAGTTCGCGCCCATGCGACGCGACGTTGCAATCGCCCTGCTGGGACTTTTCCTCATCGCCGCCGCGCCCGCGGCGGCGCGGGTCATCCAGGCGGAGACGGTCCTCCCGCCGGGGCAGAGCGGCTTCACCGGACCGGGCGGACAATCCCCGCACGCCACGGACCAGCTGCCCCTGTTCGAGACTCTTGCGTTCAAGCCGGAGCCGCTCGGCGGCGCGCCGGGGGTGAGCAGCGAGACGCCTCGGGCGGGTGTGACGATCAGCCGCGACGCGTTCGACGTTCCCGCCATCTCGGCGCCGAACGAGGACCTGGCGTGGTGGGGTGCGGGCTACGCGGTGGCCGAGGACAGGCTCGGCGAGCTCGAGCTCTTCCGGCGCCAGGCGGCGGGCACGCTGGCGGAGGTGCTCGGCA
The DNA here is from genome assembly GCA_963848495.1 of uncultured Thermoleophilaceae bacterium. Taxonomy (GTDB): domain Bacteria; phylum Actinomycetota; class Thermoleophilia; order Solirubrobacterales; family Thermoleophilaceae; genus JAICJR01. Next base: position 371,410 of record CAWKDV010000004.1, on the reverse strand, counting down.
AGGGGTCGCTGAGGGGCGACTTCGTGGCGCGGCGCGACTACTACACGCCCGCCGAGCTCATGCGGATGTTCCGGCGCCTGCCGGCGGCGCTGCGCGCGCGCACGCAGGCCTACGTGGACGGCGTCAACGCCTGGATCGCGCACGTGCGCCAGACGCCGGCGGACATGCCGAACGAGTTCTCGGCGCTCGGCGTGCCGGTGCGCAACTGGACGCTGCTCGACAGCCTGCGGATCGGCGTGCTGCTGGCGCGGACGATCCCGAGCGGCGACGGCAACGAGCTGCAGAACCTCGCCGCGCTGCGCTCGCTCGGGCCCAAGCGCTTCGACGAGTACCTGCCGGTGCGCGGCGTGCCCGGCGAGGTCCGGACGATCCCGGCGGGCGCGGGCACGTTCCCCTCGCGGCCGGGCCGCACGCGCGCGCAGGAGCGCGCCGCGCTCGCGCGCTCCCGCAGCTTCCTGCGGCGGATTCCGCTGCCGAAGGACCTGTTCGCAAGCGCGGCCCGCGTGCCGACCGGGCTCGAGCCGCAATCGCCGGGAATCGACGTGGGCCTCGGCGGCGTCCAGGGATCGTTCATGTGGGCGATCCGGCGCCCCTCGGACGGGCACACCTTTTTCTTCAACGGCCCGCAGCTCGGCTACCAGTCGCCCAACACGTTCGTCGAGCTCGACATCCACACGCCCGGCGTCGACCTGCACACGGCGACGGCGCCCGGCGTCCCGGTCAACTCGAACGGCTACAACCAGCACGTCGCCTGGGGGGTGACCAGCGGCCTCTCCGATGACGACGACCTCTTCGTCGAGCGGCTCGTGGGCCGCGAGCGCTACATCTTCCGCGGCAAGGTGCGGCGGATGTCGTGCCGCAACGAGCGCTTCGGCTACCGCGACGGCGGCAAGCTCAAGTTCACGACGCAGCGCTTCTGCCGCACGGTCCACGGTCCGGTGCAGGCGCGCGCGGGTCACTACGCGTTCGCCCGCCGCTACGCGATCTGGGGCCGCGAGCTCGAGTCACTGGCGGCGCTCGCCCAGCTTAGCGACGCGAGCGACCTGCACCAGGTGGATCGCGCGCTGCTCCGCACCACCTGGACGGAGAACATCCTCGCGGCCGACGACAAGGGCCACATCGGCTTCTGGCACCCCGGCCTCTATCCGCTGCGCAACGTGCAGTGGGACGAGCGCCTGCCGCTGCCCGGCGACGGCCGCGCCGAGTGGAACGGGCTGCTTCCGCGCAGGGACGACCCGCACGTGATCAACCCGCCCGGGCGAAACTGGCTCGCGAACTGGAACAACGTCCCCGCCAAGGGCTGGAGCTCGGGCGACGCGCCGGCGCGCGAGCAGCTGCGCGGCCCGTATCACCGCGTGGCGATGATGCAGACCTTCGTCGCGCAGGCCGCGGCGGGATCGCTCGCATCGTTCGATGCCGGCACGATCGACATCCTCAGGAAGACCTCGTCGACTGCCACGCAACGGCCCACCGCTCAGGGGCTGCTCGAACGCGCGGCGGCGGGGGCGACCGGCCCGGCCGCCGACGTGCTGCGGACAGTGCTGGCGTGGGACGGCAACTTCACCCAGACAGACGCGAACGGGACGATGGACCCGGGCGTCGCCGCCTGGCAGGCGTTCAAGGCCGCGGCCGAGGCGGAGATGTTCGGCAAGCACGTGTCGCCGGGCACCGACTCGCTGATCGAGTCGCCCGGAAGCGAGGGCTTCATCGAATCGTCCCTCGGCGAGACGATCGCGCTGCGCAAGCTGCCGCTGGCCAGCCTGCGGCGCGCCGCGGCGACCGCGGACGCCGAGCTCACGCAGACCTACGGCTCGCCCAACCCGGCCGCCTGGCGCATGAAGCGGCCGCTGCTCACGGCCACCAGCCAGGGCCTGGCGAGCGCACCGCAGACGCCGCTCCAGAACCGCGGCACCTACGAGATGGCGGTGGAGCTGGGCGGCTGAGTCAGCCGACCTGGGGCCCGGAGAGCTCCGCGCGCAACGTCGCGATCTCGGTAACGGCGGCGCCGACGTAGGCGCTGTTCGCAGCCTCGATCTCCCCGTCGAGGTCGGCCATGTAGACGGAGTTCACGGCGAGCCCCTCGATCGAAGCGAGGGTGCGCTCCGCCTGGAGCTCTACCAGATGCGCATGGATGTCGATTGCGGAATGTTCGAACTCAAGACTCATGAGGAGAGGGTCCCGCGGCGGGCGCTGGCTCGCATCGGCCAGGACGCCGGCCTGGGTGGCTAGTCGCGCAGGAGAGCGCGGCTGAGCTGGTTGCGCGAGTTGATGTCGAGCTTGAAGAAGACCTTGCGCAGGTGGTACTGCACCGTGCGCGGGCTGATGAACAGCTGCGCGCCGATCTCGGGGTTGGAGAGGCCGTCTCTGGCCAGCCGGGCGATGTGCGCCTCCTGGGCTGTGAGCACCTCGCGCCCGTTGTCGGTGCGCTTGCGCGCGGTCTCACCCGTGGCCAGCAGCTCGTGACGGGCGCGCTCGGCAAACCCCTCGGCCCCGACGCCGCTGAACGTCTCGTAGGCGGCTCGGAGCTGCTCGCGGGCGTCGACGCGGCGGTTCTCGCGGCGCAGCCATTCGCCGTACTGGAGCCGGGCGCGGGCGAGGTGGACCACGCCATGGGTGCGAGCGAGCCGCTCGACCGCCTCGCGGTAGAGGGGCTCCGCCGATCGTCCGTCGCTCAGCAGCGCGCGTGAGCCGGCCTCGATGCCCAGGGCCCAGTCGGTGCCGCTCGCCTGCGTGCGACCGCTGAGGCGATCGAGCGCCGCGGCGGTCGCCTCCGTCGCGCCGGTGCGTGCGCCCGCCTCGATCAGCTCGACGAGGGACCACTCGAAGAGCCCGACGTCGTCGTGTTCGCTGCCTCGCTGGGCGGCCTCGACTGCCTCGGCGTAGCGGCCGCAGCCGTTGTACAGCAGGGCGGTGGCCCACTCGATCACGCCCAGCCCCATGCCCTCGCCCCGTGCCGTGGCCTCGAGCCGTCCGGCCTCGATCAGCTCGAGGCCGTCGGCCTGGTTGCCGCGCCATGCGGCCAGCATCAGCGACGCGTACTTCAGCGGTGCCATGCCGGTGGCCTGGGTGATCGCGTCGGCCTCGTCGATCAGCGACGAAGCGGCGCCGAACGCCCCCGCGTGGACATGCAGGGACGCGCGATATGTCGCCGCGATCGGCAGCATGCTGAGCGCACCCGTCTCCCGCGCCAGGCGCAATCCGCGCGTCGCGAGCACGTGCCAGACCTCGTCGTCCCAGAGATCCTGTGCCAGGCGACACGCCAGCCAGAGCCAGCGCACGTCACGCGCGGTCATTCCCTCCACGTCGATGAACGCGGCGAGCGCCCTCCGGAGCGCCGGCAGACCGGCCGCATAGCCCTCGCTGAACCTCGTCGCCAGGCCGTCGAGGAGCAGGTCGATCGCGCGTGGCGGCTGCGGCGCCGCGGGCGCGCTCAGAGCGGCCTCGGCGCTGTCGCGGACGCTCGGTTCGCCGCCGAGGCGACCCGCGAACATCGCCGCCGCCATCGCCTCGAGATGGGTCTCGCGGGCCATCGCGGCGTCAAGCGGTTCGAGGCGCCGGGCGGCATCCAGCAACAGGCCCGGTGCGTCGCTCCCGCGCGTGCGGGCGAAGGCGATCTCGGCGCGCAGGCGCTCCAACCGCGCTCGCTGAAGCTCGTCGAGCGGGGCAAGCTCGGCCGCCGCCAGCAGCTCGAGCGCCGCGTCCGACGCCGCAGCGTCGAACTTGGCCTGCGCGGCAGCCAGTGCCCGCCTGCCGCGATCGGCCGGATCGGGTGTCAGCTCCACCGCGTACGCCAGGAACGCTGCCGCCGCCGCAGCGCCGCCACGCGCCTGCGCTCGGTCGGCCGATCGCTCCAGCTCGACGGCCACCCCCTCGTCGACACCCACAACCGCGCGAGCACGATGCCACGCCCGGCGATCGGGATCGGTGTCCGGATCGGTCGCCTCCGCCAACGCCCGGTGCGCAGCTCGCCGCTCGGAGAGGACCGCCGCCCGGTACACCGCGGACCGCACCAGCGGATGCCGGAACCGGACACGTGCTCCGACCTCGACGAGCTGTGCGTCTTCCGCCGGGGCGAGCGAGCTCTTTTCGATTCCGAGCCCCTGAGCCGCACGCCAGACGAGCGTCGCGTCGCCGACCGGCTCGGCGGCGGCGAGCAGCAGAAGACGCTGGGTCGCCTCGGGCAGCTCACCGGCGCGCTGCAGGTAGTGCTCCTCGAGGTGCCGCGGGAGGTCTGTCGCAGGGAGAAGCTCGAAACCGCCCGCCAGCTCCGCTGCGCTCATGCTCCGCGGCAGCTCGACCAGAGCGAGCGGGTTGCCGCGGGTTTCCGCGACGATGCGGTCGCGGACGCGGTCGTCGAGCCGGCCCGGAACCGCTTTGCCGAGCAGGGTGCGCGCGTCGTCCTCAGCCAGCCCGTGCAGCAGCAGGTCGGGCAGGCCGTCGAAGTCGTGCCCGGTATTCGGCTCGCGGACGGCGACCACCATCGCCACCGATTCCGCCAGCAGCCGTCGCGCGATGAAGCCGAGGATCAGCCCCGAGGCGTCGTCCAGCCATTGAGCGTCCTCCACGAGGCAGAGCAGCGGCCGCTCCTCGGCTGCGGCCGACAGCAGGCCGAGCACGGCGAGTCCGACGAGGAACCGGTCCGGGACGTCTCCGGACGCGAGGCCCAGGGCCACGTTCAGCGCCTTCTGCTGTGGCTGCGGCAGCGCGTCGAGCTGGTCGAGCAGCGGCGCGCTGAGCTGATGGATCCCTGCGAACGGCAGCTCCATCTCCGCCGCCACGCCCGTGATCCGAGCCACACGGAATCCCGAGGCACGGCGCGCGGCGTATCGGAGCAGCGCAGTCTTTCCGATCCCCGCCTCGCCTCGGATGACCAGCACGGCGCTCTCACCCTCGCGCACGGTTGCCAGGAGCCGGTCGAGCACTTCGCGCTCGCTCGTCCGGCCAAGAAGCTCGGACGCAGGGACGCCGGTCATCTCGCCGACAAAAGCTAGCCCAACGCGGCACAATCCACTGAGGAACGATGCAACTGCTGGTCACCGGGGGAACCGGCGTGCTCGGGCGCGCGCTGCGGCCGCTCGCGGAGGCGGGCGGCCATGAGCTCGCCATGCCCGGGCGCCAGGAGCTCGACCTCTTCGACCCCTCCGCGGTCGCCGGCGCCGTGCGCGGCGTCGATGGCGTCCTGCACCTGGCCACCCGGATCCGCTCGCTCGACCAGATCTCGGACCTGGAGGCGTGGCGCGAGAACGACCGGCTACGCGCGGATGCTTCGAGGATCCTCGTCGACGCGGCGATCGCGGCCGGCGTGGAGGTCTACGTGCAGCCCACCGTCACGTTCGTCTATCCGCAGAACGGCCAGGTGTCGGAGGACACGCCGGTCGGCGAGGTCCTGCCGATCCTGAACTCCTCGCTCGCCGCCGAGCAGGAGACCGAACGCTTCGCCGGTGCGGGCGGACGGGGCGTCGTCCTGCGAATGGGGCTGCTCGACGGCCCGGGAACCTGGTTCGATGAGCCGATGGGCGACTTCGGCGCCACGCTGCACGTCAGCGATGCCGGGCGCGCGCTCCTCTCGGCACTGTCGCTGCCCAGTGGCATCTACAACGTCTGCCGTGGCGGAGAGCGCGTCTCGGCCGAGCGCTTCACCCGCGCCGCCGGATGGCATCCGGAGCATTGAGAGCTCGGAATAGGAGAAACCCATGACCACGTCACCGACAACAGACCTCGAGAGCCGCTGCGACCTGTTGCGGTCGCTTCAACGCCCTGGCGACCCCCTTCTGCTTCCCAACGCCTGGGACGTGGCCACCGCGAGAGCCGTGGTGGCGGCAGGCTTTCCCGTCGTCGCAACCACCAGCGGCGGCGTGGCCGCGGTGCTCGGCTATGAGGATCACGAGGGTGCGCCGGGCGACGAGATGCTCGCGGCGGCCGCGCGGATCGCCAGGGGGGTCGACGTGCCGGTGACGGTCGACGCCGAGGCCGGCTACGGGATGGAGCCGGCCGAGCTGGTTGGGGCACTGCGGCGCGCGGGAGCCGCCGGCTGCAACCTCGAGGACACCGACCACGCCGCCGGCAGCCTTCGCGATCCCGACTGGCAGGCGGACTGGCTCCGGGCGGTTCGCCAGGCCGCGTCGGAGGACGGCTACCCGCTTGTGATCAACGCCCGGGTGGACGTCTTCCTCGGTCCTCTCCTCGCCGGCGCCGGCCCCGGGACCCAGGACGAGCTCGTTCCGGAAGCGCTGCGGCGCGCGACTGCCTACCTCGAGGCCGGCGTGGACTGCGTGTACCCGATCGCGCTGTGGGAGACGGACCCGCTGCGCCGCTTCATGTCGGAGGTCAGCGCCCCGGTGAACGTCGTGCGCCTGCCGCAGACGCCGTCGCTGGCCGAGCTGGCCGGGCTGGGCGTGGCCCGGGTGAGCTGGGGGCCCTTCCTGTACCGCGACGCGATCGCCCGCTTCGAAAACTCGCTGGCCTCGCTTCGGGAGTAAGCGCCACACGCGACTGGTGACTGGCCAGCCAGGCTGGCCACCTGGCTGATGCGACAGCGCCCCGCCTGCGGGACGCTCGCTGCATGAGAAACACACAGCAGTCGCTCACCCCAGTCCAGCACGACATCCACGTGATCGTGGTCAGCGCGGAGGAGGCGTCGTTCGGCGTCGCCGAGTTCTGGTCCGGCGGCCGGCTGGTCGGGATCACGTGCGTGGCGGACGGCGAGCTCACCCTGCGGATCGAGCCCAGCCACGACGACGTGGTGCTCGGCACCCGCGCGCTGACCGAAGCCCTGGCGGAGGCCAATCGCCTCCTGGCGCTCGACTGAGGATGAAGATCGTCGTGATCGGCGGCACCGGCCTGGTCGGATCGAAGCTCGTGGCCAAGCTCGACGAGCAGGGGCACGACGCCGTCCCAGCGTCACCCAACCCGGGTGTCCACACGCTCAGCGGCGCCCAGGTCGTGGTCGACGTGCTCGACATCTTCGAGACCTCATCCCGCGACCTGCTCGTCGCAGAGACCGCCGCCGGCGTGGGACACCACGTGACGTTGTCGGTCGTCGGCGCCGACCGGCTCCCCGAGAGCGCCTACTTCCGCGCGAAGGTCACGCAGGAGGAAGTGGTCAAGGCCGGCCCGGTGCCCTACACGATCCTGCGCGCGACGCAGCACTTCGAGTTGATCGGCCGGATCGCCGATTCGAGCACGGACGGCGACAGGGTGCTGCTGCCGCCCGCGCTCGTCCAGCCCGAGGCAGGGGACGACGTCGCGGGCACGCTGGCCGACATCGCGGTAGGCGCACCGCTGAACGACACGGTCGAGCTGGCGGGCCCGGAGACCTTTCCCCTCGACGAACTTGCCCGGCGTGTCCTTGAGGCACGCGACGACCACCGACAGGTCACGGCCGACGTTCACGCCCGCTACTTCGGCGCCGAGCTGGACGGCCGCTCCCTCGCCCCTGGCGACGACGCACGCATCGCCTCAACCCGCTTCGAGGACTGGCTCAGTCAGTCCTGACACCGCGAGACCCGAAAGGGATCTGCCATGCAACCCACCATCGTTCTCGTCCACGGCGCCTTCGCCGAGTCGTCCAGCTGGGACGGCGTCATCGACCCGCTGCTCGACGCCGGGCACCCGGTCATCGCCGTGGCCAACCCGCTGCGCGGCCTCGCCACCGACGCCGCCTACGTCGCCGACGTCGTCCGTGCGGTCGACGGCCCGGTCGTGCTCGCCGCGCACTCGTACGGAGGCGCCGTGATCTCCAACGTCCCGTCCGACGCCGGCGAGATCGTCGGGCTCGTCTACGCGTGCGGCTTCGCGCCCGACGCCGGCGAGACCTGCTTCTCGCTGGCCGCCATGTTCCCCGGCAGCATGCTCGGCGAGACCACGGTCCGGCCGGTGCCGCTCAGCGACGGCACCACCGACTTCTACATCGCGGGCGACCGCTTCCACGAGCTGTTCTGCCCGGACGTGCCCGCCCCGGAGGCCGCGCGGATGGACGCCGGCCAGCGCCCCGCCACCCAGGAGGCGCTGACCGAGCCTTCCGGCGAGCACGCACTGTGGCGCGAGGTGCCGTCGTGGTTCCTGATCGGCGAGAAGGACCTGATCATCCCGGCAGCCGTCCAGCACTACATGGCCAAGCGCGCCGGAGCTCACCGCACGATCGAGGTCCCGGGCGCTTCCCACGCCATCACCGTGTCGCACCCCGACGCGACGGCGCATCTGATCCTCGAAGCCGCGGCGCTCCGCGTGGCGGCCTGACCACCACGGAGAACCAGGAGGGAGTTGAAATGTCCGCCGACACACAGAGCGAGCCGGTGGTTGCCGAGGAGGTCATCGTGGAGGTGCTCGCTCGAGCACACCGTGCGGCGGTGCAGAAGGCGCCGGACGAGGCGCGAGCGATTCTCCACGTGGCTGCGTCCTTCGCCGACGAGCTGGCCCAGACAGACCCTGAATTCGACCGCGTGCGCTTCATCGAGGCGTCCACGGATCCGTCCTAAGTCCATCCCACCTGAAGGAGTTGGTCATGTCTGCCCTCAACACCCACACCTCGACCGAGCCGGAGCAGCGTCCGACCTTCGGTGAAGTGCTCAGACGGGTCCTCCCGGGGATCTTCTTCATCCCCGTGGCGGGTCCGCCGCTGATCCTCCTGTTCGGCCCCTGGCTCCTCGTTGTCCTCCTGATCATCCCGCCGGCGGCGTTCCTGATCACGATCTGCCTCGTCCTCGCGGTGGCTGCCGCGCTCGTCGCGGCGCTCGGCGCGCTCATCGCGTCGCCGTTCCTCCTGGTGCGCCACCTGCGCGAGCGTGAGGCACCGAAGCGCTCGCGCTTCCGTCTCCGCCTGCGTCGCCCGGGCTGGGTGCCCGCACCGGCGCCCCGTCCCGGCTCCTGACAAACCTCAACAAGCGAAAGGAACGACATGAACATCCTGGTAATCGGCGGCACCGGCCTGGTCGGATCGAAGCTCGTCGCCAAGCTCGACGAGCAGGGGCACGAGGCCATCCCGGCGTCACCCAACTCGGGTGTCAACACGCTCACCGGCGAGGGGCTGCCGGAGGTGCTGGAGGGTGCGCAGGTCGTCGTCGACGTCTCCAATTCTCCCGACTGGGAGGACGACGCGGTGATGAACTTCTTCCGGACGTCATCCCGCAACCTCCTGGCCGCGGAGGCGGAGGCCGGGGTGGAGCATCACGTGGCGCTGTCGGTCGTCGGCACGCAGCGCCTGACCGAGGCCGGCTACTTCCGCGCGAAGCTGGCTCAGGAGGAGCTGATCCAGGGTTCCTCGATCCCCTACTCGATCGTCCACGCGACGCAGTTCTTCGAGTTCATGAAGGGCATTGCCGACGACGCGACCGATGGCAACACCGTGAAGCTCCCTCCGGCGCTGATCCAGCCGATCGCCGCGGATGACGTAGCGACCGAGGTCGGCCGGGTGGCCGTGGGCCCGCCGCTGAACGGCATCGTGGAGATCGCGGGACCCGAGGTGTTCCGCCTCGACGAGCTCATCCGCGGAAGGCTGCAGGCGAGCGGCGATCCCCGCGAGGTCGTCACCGACCCGCAGGCGCGCTACTTCGGCATCACGCCGAGCGAGCGCACGCTCCTCCCGGGCCACGGCGCGCGCATCGCCGAGACCCGTTTCGACGAGTGGCTGAAGCAGCCCGCCACCGCGAGGTAGTCAGAGGTGCCGTGGTCCCGCCGGCATCGGTCGGCGGGACCACTGGCCTCAGGCCGGATCCTCCGTCTCGTACGGATCGTCCTCGCCGCGCACCTCTCGGTAGCGACGATCGAACAGGTCGAGCACGGCTGTCACATCCGCTGGGCCATGCACGTCGTGGCTCACCCCGCTTGCGACCGGGGTCAGATCGCCCGGTTCCGCGTCCCCGTGCTCGATGAGCTCGTCATGCTCGGTACCGACGACCGGCAGCTCGGCCACGCCGCGCTCCGGATACAGAATCCCAAGCTCGGCGTGCTCGTAGCGCACCACCGCCGCGCCATCTTCGCGCCGCTCGATGCGGACGCCCGGCCAGGTGTTCAGCTCGTTCGCGACCTCGTCGACAAGTGCAGCTGAACGCGACACGAGCTGATCGTACCCAGCCTGAAAAAGAGAAGGCCCCGGGCGCGGGGCCTCCTGTGTCTCCCCCCATCCGCCGCGAAAGCTGATCGCGCCCCGGATGGCGAGACTCGGAGCCGCCCACGTGAGTGGCGGCGCCGTAATCAAAGGTAGGTCGGATCGCGGCCTTTTGCCCTCGGACATACGTCCAGACGCCTCCGCGGCAAGGTGGCCGTGAGTCTCGGCCGAGACGTGGTTTCTTCAATGAGAGGCACTGGGAGACACACGTTCGGACAACGACGGCACCTGTGACCTGGACAACAGGCACCTGCACCGCCGACCAGACGAGGAGCCCGCGCGGTGGCGGGCTCCTCGTCGTGCCAGGTTGCTCCGCGGACGACCCCTGACCGCGTGCTTTCCCGCGAGCATTGCCGGTGCTTTCCCCGATGCGCTCGCGCTGCCGGGCCTCTAGCGTCGGTGTCGACCAGAGGCTCGTCATGAAGATCCAAGCTGAACGTCCAAGCCGTCAGCCGCGAGGGATCGTGGAAGATCTCGATCCACCAGTGAGAACAGCGATTCTCCACGGCCACCGGGTGAGCTACCGCGCGGCCGGTGAGGGACCGCCGGTGTTGCTGATTCATGGGATCACGGGAGACTCGCGCCAGTGGAGCGAGGTCATCCCTCAGCTGGCCGATCGCTACACGGTCCTCGCGCCCGACCTGCTGGGTCATGGTCAGTCCGCGAAGCCGCGCGGCGACTACTCGCTGGGCGCCTATGCGGCCACCCTGCGCGACCTGCTGATCCTGCTTGGCCACCGGAGGGCGACGGTGGTCGGCCACTCGCTGGGGGGCGGCATCGCGATGCAGTTCTCCTACGAGTACCCCGTGTTCTGCGAGCGGCTTGTGCTCGTCGACAGCGGCGGGCTGGGCGTCGAGGTCCATCCGCTGCTGCGAGCGGCCACGCTGCCGGGCGCAGAGTGGGTGCTGCCGCTCATCGCCCACTCGCGCCTGCACGTGGCGGGGGAGGCGATCGGGCAGGCGCTCGGCCGTCTGGGGTTGGAGCTGGGCCACGATCTGGCTGAGATGACCCGTGGCTACGCGTCGCTGAGCGACGCTGAGGCGCGCCGCGCGTTCCTGCACACGCTGCGCGCGGTGATCGACCGCGCCGGGCAGCGGGTGAGCGCCACCGACCGGCTCTACCTGGCTGAGATGATTCCCACGCTGATTCTCTGGGGTCGCCGCGATCCACTCATCCCAGTCGAGCACGCGACGGTCGCCCACCGGGCCATTTCCGGTAGCCGCCTGGAGATCTTCGACGACGCCGGCCACTTCCCGCAGCTCGAGGAGCCGGTGCGCTTCGCCCGGGTGCTCATGGACTTCATCGAGAGCACCGAGCCGGCCGAGTACGAGTTCTCCGATCAGGACCTGGCCGAGCTACGGGAGCGCATGCTCAAGCGCGGGCGGAGATTCCACTGATTGGAAAGCTGGTTTGCTGATCTCAAGGCCGAGGCGCTCGCTTGGTGGGTGAGCTCAGCTTCAGACGAGCGACTCCGCTCCGTCATGCGCAGCCACCTTCGCGGTGTTCTCCTGTGGCAGATCTTCCGCACGATCCGCCAACGCGCACGGCCCGATCAGCGCATCAACGCGGTCGTGGAGTTCCGGATCAGCGGGCGGCGAGACGGCGGCAGTGACCGTTACCAGCTCGCGCTCGCGGATGGCCGGTGCAGGACATCACGACGCACCGGACGCAGGCCGGCGTTGACGCTCGAGCTTCAACCGGTGGCGTTCCTGCGTCTGGTCGGCGGTTCTGCCAGCCCCCAGCGACTCCTGCTGGCGGGCAAGCTCAAGCTCCGCGGTGACCTAATTCTTGCGCTCGCGCTGCCCAGGACACTCAGGGTCCCGACACATCGCCGCACGTAGTGACGCGCAGCGCACTGCGTACTCCATACCGATGCGAGGCGCCACGCTCCGGCCGTACGATCGGAGGCGACCAAGGAGGCGTTTGATGCCACAGACCACGGACCGGCACGCGCAGCGCCGCGGGCTTCCGGTGGTCGTGCGCGATCGCCGCGGCGGCGGCATGGGCCGGCTGCTCGGCGCGGTCTCCGCGGACGCGCGGATGCTCCGCGCCATATCGGCCGACGTCGCCCGCGCCGCCGACCCCCGCCAGCTCGGACGCAGGCCGCCGGCCGCCGACCCCTTCGAGCTGCGTGACCCCCAGTACATCGCGCGTACGCTTCCGGCGCTGCGCGTGATGGCGGACGTCTGGTTCCGCGCAGATGTGCGCGGCCTGGAGAACATCCCGCCGCGCGGTCCGGTGCTGCTCGTCGGCAACCACTCGGGCGGCACGCTGATCGCCGACACGTTCATCTTCTCGCAGGCGTTCTACGACCACTTCGGCCCGGAGCGCGAGTTCTTCCAGCTCGCGCACGACCTCGTGTTCAAGGTGCCTGGCATCCGGGCCATGCTCACGCCGTACGGGACGGTGCCGGCGTCGCCGGAGAACATGCGCCGCGCGCTGGCGCGCGGCGCGGCGCTGCTGGTCTATCCGGGCGGCGACCACGAGACCTACCGGGCCAGCTGGCACTCCGCCGAGATCGACTTCGCCCACCGGGCCGGCTTCGTGCGGCTCGCGCTTAAGCACGGCGTGCGAATCGTCCCGGTCGTTTCGATAGGCGGCCAGGAGACGGCGCTGTTCCTCGGCCAGGGCGAGCGGATCGCGCGAATGCTGCATCTCCACCGGCTGCTGCGGATCGACGTCGCACCGGTCCAGATCGCACCGCCGTGGGGTGTGACGGTGCTCGACCTCCCGGGCCGCCTTCCGCTTCCGGCGAAGATCTCGATCGAGGTGCTCCCGCCGATCGACCTGCGGGAGGAGCTCGGCGGCGCCGGAGGCGACCCCGACGAGGGCTACGACCTCGTCACGGGGCGGATGCAGGACGCGCTGCGCGAGCTCGACGAGGCGCGCGCGCTGCCGCTGATCGGCTGAGCTACAGGCGCGCCGCTCAGCGGATCCTGATCACCACCGGCCTGGACAGTGCGATCACCTTTCGGCGGTGCTTGTCGAACGCACGCAGCGTGATCAGGTACTTGCCCGGAGAGAGCTTGCGCCCATTGACCCGGAGGTTCCAGCGAATGCGGTTACGGCCGCGCTTGTGGTTGCCGAGCGGCACCTTGCCGATCGTCTTCAGCTTGCGCACGATCACGCCGTGCACCGTGCGCTGGCGGAGGATCTTCTGCACGAGGATGCCGACCGGCGCGTTCTGGCCGAGCGTGGTGGTGATCGTGGCGCCTCCGGCGCCTACGTGGATGTTGCCGAGGCAGCCGGTGAACACCGCACACGGGCCCACGGCTCCGGCGAACAGCGCCTGCGGGTTGAGCGCCCGCGTGACCAGCACGAACGGCGAGTCCGGTGCCCCGCCCGGGCACTTCGAGCCGTCGAGCGTGAACGGGTCGGCGGTGCAGGCGGACGAGACCGGAGCCCGCGCGTCGATCGCGGTCACCGGGTTGATGCCGCCCGGCAGCGTTAGGCCGCCGGGAGTGTCGCTGACGAACGTCGTGCCGTCGAAATGGCCGACGAACGCGCGCTTGATGGTGCCGACCTGCTCGATCCACGAGATGTACGGGACGTTCCCGTAGAACGTGATGTCGGGCGTGGTGGCGTCGTGAGCCGTGTTCGACAGCGGCTTGCCGCCGTTGAAGAGCTCGAAGTGGGTGCCGCCCACCAGGCGGGAGACGAAGATCCCGTGCTTGCCGCCGCCGAGGTCCTCGGCCCACACGACCCAGGGCACGGTGGGGTTGCCCGGCACGAGTGTGCCCGTGGCCACGCGCGGATCCTCCGCGTCGCGAGCGGGCACCGCGTTCAGCGAGCAGGCGTCCTCGTTTGCCGTCGAGAGGGCGCAATTGCCGAACCCGTTCGCGCCCGAGGTGTCGAGGGGGTTCACCTGGGTCGCGGTGCCATTGCCCACGGCCTGCCAGTGGAAGCCGCCGTCCGCCGCCGCGTCGGCCACGAGCTTGGCCGCGAAGACCTGCTCGTTGCCGCGCAGTCCGAGCGCGCTTGAGCCGGTCTCGTACCACGTGACCCAGGCGACCGTGTCGTTGGGACCGGTGAACGTGATGTCCGGCTCGATCCCGTTGCGGCTGGGGTCGACGTTCAGCGTCGGATCGCCGCTGCTCGAGGAGCCGCCGTTCTCGGCGAGCCGGTCCAGGCCCACCTGCTGCCAGCAGAAGAAGGCGACGCTGGCGTTGGCCGAGGGCTTGAAGTTCGTGCAGGGCTGCTTGGCCGCGGCCTGCTTCACGCCCTTGGAGACGAAGATCTGGTCGTGGTTCCCGGAACCGGCGACGTTGCCGTCCTCCTCCTGCCATGCGACCCACGGCACCGGGTCCGCCCCGGCCACCGCAGCGCCGCCGGCGACGGAGGGGTTCTCGGCCTCCTTGTCGGTGTGGATGTTGAGGGACGGCACGCCCGCGCCGCGATCCTGCCCCTCGGGCACCCAGGTGTTCGCCGCCGTGCAGATGGCGTTCGCGGCCGCGCAGAAGCGGCTGGCGAAGATCTGGTTCTTCCCGCCGAGCGCCGCATTCGGCTCGTACCAGGAATCCCAGGGCACCGTCCGCTTGGCCCCGGCGAAGTCGATCGATGGAGCCTCGGCCTCGACCGTGCGATCGATGTTCAGCGCAGGCCCCTGAGTCACCCAGGCGCCGTTCTTGAACGCGCGCACGAAGATCAGCTGGGCGCCACCGGACTTTTGCTCGAAGGTCGCCCACGGCAGCCGAGCCGCGCCCGCGAGCGAGCCGCCCGTGACATCCGAAACTCCCGCATCCTGGTGCGGATCGATGCCCGCGGCAGGGTCGTTGTTCACCTGCGTCCCGTTGGCCGGGAGACCGACGAACGCCGCGCGCGCCGCCGTCGCCAATGCCAAGACCAGCCCGATCGCCAGGACCCAGTGACCAACTCGCCAGCGCTTCATGCCCGCTCCGATCCGAAGGAAACCGCCTGCCGCTTATGACCCGCGGGGGCGAACCTATTCCAGTGGCGCGATGGCGGTCAAGAGCGCCGTTGCGCCACGCGAGGACGGATATCGCGCGCAGGAAATTGCTTACGCAATCGCCCACGGCGGCCAGATGACACGAAAAGCCCTGCTTGGGTGCCGACTTTCTCCCAGTCAGGCATTTGCTGCCCGCTGCCGAAGCGGCTGTTGGGACCGCTCCGTAGGTCGGTCGCGACGGAACCACGCGATGACGAGTACGGCGGCGCCCGGGAGGCTGGCCACGAGCACCATGACGCCGAAGACGACGGCGGTGGTGACCCCGTGTTGCGCGCCGAGACCGGCCGCGCCGAACGCCCATGCCGTCACGCCCTCGCGGGGACCCCAGCCACCGACGCTTGGCAGCATCATCGCCGCCAGGATCGCCACGTGGCAACCAACGCCCAGCGCGGTGGCCAGCGCGATGTCCAGCCACGCCCTCCGCGCGAGCAGCCCGTCGCGGATGTCGCCGGCCGCTCCGCTCAGCAGCCGCGCCCACGCAGACCGAGTGGCATCAGGCCGCGCCCCGGCGACGAGCACGTCGCGGCCATGGCTGGCCACACGGTGGACGTCGCCCACGATTCCGCCGGGCAGCGTGGCGTTGATGAACATCGACCGGTAGTAGGCGGCCACCGCGGCGGGCAGCGAGAGGTCGACGCCGAGCCCCCGTGCCACGATCTTCCACCGCCAGGCGTAGCAAACCGTGGTCAGTACCGCGAGGCCTGCGGCTGCCGCGAGCGCCCCGCCGTCGACCGTGCGGAACCCGTTGAGGAACGGACTCGCGCCCAGGCGCCAGACCAACACCGCGAACGTCAGAGCGCAGCCAAGGAGGCGCACCCACGAGCGCCGGGCGCGCAGCACAGCGCCTGCATGATTGGGCTCTATGCCTATCATTGACGCTGGTGGTGTGCCCAGTCTTCCCCGCCGCGGGTTGCCAAGATCGACAGTACGCGAAAGCACCTCATCGAGACATACCGGAAGAGGGCCCGGCGCTACGACATCACCTCCCAGCTCTACTACCCCCAGCGGGCTCACCGCCGCAGGGCAGTACAAGCGCTCCGGCTTCGCCCGGGTGACACCGTGGTCGAGATCGCCTGCGGCACGGGCCTCAACTTTCCATCTATCGAGCAGGAAATCGGTCCCGAGGGCCGGATCGTCGGCGTTGACTTGACAGACGCGATGCTGGCCCAAGCTCAGCAGCGCACCGAGGCCAACGGCTGGAGCAATGTCAGTCTCGTGCAAGCCGACGCGGCCGAGTTCGAGTTCCCAACCGGGGTCGACGCGATCCTCGCCACCTACCCGCACGCGCTCCTGCCGGAGTCCGGCCAGGTCATCGCCCACGGCGCCGCGGCCCTCTCCGCTGGTGGGCGTTGGGTCGTGCTGGATCTCAAGGTTCCCGACAACATGCCTCGCTGGCTGGCCCAGCTCGCAATCGCGACCGTGGGGCGGTCCGGCTCCCTGCACGAGTGGATCGTGCGCCGTCCGTGGGAGGCGATCCGCGTCGCCATGCAGAACACACTGGCTCATGTCTCCTGGACCGAGTTGTTCTTCGGGATCGCATACCTCGCCGTCGGGTCCCGAAGCTGAGCCGCGGCGTATTCACGCGCGATGATCAGAACCGAGAGCCGCATCGCAATCGCCGGCAGCGTCCCGGAGGTGTGGGCGTATGTCTGTGACGTCGGACGCTGGCCGGAGTGGGCGCCAACGGTTCTCGAATGTCGCGTACGCGGAGGGGCTCCGCTTCAGCCCGGCTCCCGCGTGGACCAGCGGGCGAAGGGGATACTCTGGTTGACTCGCCAGCGGAGCCAGGAGGTGACCGCTGTCGAGGCGCCCCGCCTCGTGGCGTTCGCCGGGCCGATGGGTACTTCCGCGGCGCGTTGGGGAATGGAGCTCGCGCCGATGGACGATGGGCAGACCGAGGCCAAGATGTGGATCGAGGTCGAACTCGGGGGCGTCATGCGCGCCATTTCCGCCAGCATTCTCAAGGGCAGGATTCAGCGCGTAAGCGACCGCGAGATGGTGGCGATCAAGGCTGCGGTCGAGTCCGCTGAGCCGAACACGGTCGTCATCTGACAAGACCCACCTGATTCCTCCCGGCTTGACGTATTCCGATATCGGAATATGATTGCGCCATGGCACGAGCAGCGACGACGTCGGACGTCTTCAACGCGATCGCCGAGCAGCAGCGCCGGGACATCCTGGTGCTGCTGCGGGCGGGCGAGGCGCCGGTGACCCAGTTGGCCCAGGAGCTGGGGATGACCCAGCCGGGGGCGTCCAAACACCTGCGGGTGCTCCGGGAGGTCGGACTGGTGCGGGACCGCAAGGCAGGCAAGCAACGCCTGTACGGCCTTGACGCCCGCGGGCTGCGACCGGTTTACGAGTGGACCGGCGGGTTCGAGCGGTTCTGGAACGAGAGCTTCGACCGGCTGGACGAGTACGTGCAGGACCTCAAGCAGGCAAGGCAGGAGGAGTAGCTGATGAGCGCGACGGGACGAGGAGCGCCGGCGCAGTCCGCGACGGCCGACCGCGAGATCGTGATCTCCCGGGTCATCAGTGCCCCACGGGAGCTGGTGTTCGAGGCGTTCACCGAGGTGCGGCACCTGTCGCGGTGGTGGGGACCGGAGGGGTTCACCACCACCACGCGGGCGTTCGAGTTCCGCGTCGGAGGGGAGTGGGACTTCGTGATGCACGGACCGGACGGGACGGACTACCAGGAGTGGATCTCCTGGACCGAGATCGCCCCGCCGGAGCGGATCGCGCTGCTGCATGGTGAGTTCCGCGCCGACCCGAGCGCCTTCGAGTCGGTCTTGACGTTCGCGCCCGACGGCGCGGCGACCCGGATCGAGATGCGCACGGTGTTCCCCACCAAGGAGCTGCGCGACGAGGCGGTCGAGAAGTACCACGCGATCGAGGGCGGCCAGCAGACCCTGAGCAACCTGGCTGCCTACGTCACCGAGATCGTTCGGAAGGGAGTTGAGGACTGATGGCCGGGAAGGTGTTCTACAGCGTGACGATGTCCCTGGACGGGTTCGTCGCGCCCGAGTCCCAAGAGGACTTGATGGGGCAGCAGTGGATGGAACTGCAGCAGTGGATATTCCCGCAGCGGTTCTTCCGGGAGAACCTGAAGCTCGGTCAGGGCGGCGAGGAAGGGCGCGAGAACGACATCGTGCGAGAGACGTTCGAGCGCACCGGCGCGAGCGTGATGGGCAAGCGCATGTTCGACGCCGGCGAGCAGGCGTGGCCCGAGGAGGCGCCGTTCCACACGCCGGTCTTCGTCGTGACGCACGAGAAGCGTGACCCCTGGGAGCGGCCGGGCGGGACCACCTTCCACTTCGTGGGCGACGGCATCGAGCCAGCGCTCGACCAGGCCCGCGAGGCCGCCGGCAACCGGGACGTCCGCATCGCGGGCGGCGGCGCAACGATCCTGCAGTACGTGAACGCCGGCCTGATCGACGAGTTCACGATCGCGCTGTCACCCGTGCTGTTTGGCTGCGGAATCCGCCTGTTCGAGGGCGTGGACGCGGGCCGCGTGGCCCTGGAGCCGGTCCACGCGGAGCCGACGCAGCGGGTGACCCACCTGACCTACGCAGTCCGGGAGCGGTAACTGTCTCGACCCAGCGCTCCCCCGCCTCGTCCTGCATACCGCCACGGGGATTCGAACGGCGAGGCTCGCCCCTTTCCCAAGCGTTTTCCGCTTGCCGGAGCGGTTGGACTCACCGCCATGGACCGCTTCCGACCGCACACGCCGGGTGCCGACTTTCCCCCAACTTTCCCCCAGCGGCGAAACAGCTGGCACGTCGGCTTGGGCCTTGCGAGTCGTGCTTTCCGGCCAGAAGTAGGCCCATCGCTCGCGAATGAAGTTGCTCGGCCTGCGCCCAAGGCGGGAGTCTCAGAACTCCGGTCTGTGCTGCGGCTTGTCCAAGGCGGTAAGACCGGCTACTGGCTCGCGCTCGGCGGCCGATCGGAAGGGTCACCTTGGCTGTCGTGGGGGAGAGGCTTAGTGGGCGTGCCCGTGCTGGGCGTCGGGCAAGGCGGTGGCGGGCACTTGTGCGGCGAGTAGGGCGGCTAGGCCGGTTGTGAGCGGCACGGCGGCGATCAAGCCGATCGAGCCAACGAGCGTGGCGATGATGGGTTCGGCTACGTCTTGGGTGTTGACTGCGTCGAAGAAGCCGGCGTGTGCGCTTTGGAGGGAGGCTGTCGCGCAAAGCCGCTGGGGCCAGAAATCGGGGGTCAAATCAGTCGCGACCATTCGCGTGAAGCCTCTAGAGGCGCTTAGAACGCGTCGACCTCAGAGTGGATCTCCGGCCAGGGGGTTTGTGCGACAGCCTCGAGGACGAGCAGCAGCGGCAGCGAGGCGCCGACGTAGGCGAGCACGAGCGTGTGGATCGTCGCGGCGAGGTGGTCGCGGCCGACGGTGAACGCCTCGCGGTAGAGCTCGCGGGCGCTGTACTGGGGTTGGCGCGGCGCGTGCCATCACCGCCGAGGCCTGGGAGACGCCCATGTCCGCGAGCACGCCGAGCGCGCCGATAACCATGCCGGCGATCACAACACCCTCTAGCGAGACCTGTGTGGTGAATTGGCGCAGCACGGTGGATAGCTCGCTTGAGTAGCCGTCGAGCCGGGCGATGTGACGCAGCGAACGAGCGCGGAGGAGAGCACCGTCGCGGGTAGTGATGATCCGCCGAACGCCTGGCTAGGGCCGGCGCTCGCGCGCGAGGATGGCCAGAGCGCGATCAGGCCGATCGCGGTAGCCAACAGCAGAACGCCCGCTGCCGCTGCGAGCGTGCGTCCGGCGCGTGTCTGCCAGATGGCGGTTGGCGGGTGACGTGAGCGGCGAGTCCGACGCTGGCGGGGCGGCTTGCGGGGTCGTCGTCGCGGCCGCCGTTCCACGTCCCGGATGCCCGACCAGTCGGCGCCGCCGGGTTCGAGCGCGTCGGGGAACCCGACGGGCTGTTCTGGGAGACGCGGCGGTGTCACAGCTCGCGCTTCGCCAGCGTGGCCGACGTTCCTGCGCGGCGCGTCGGCGCCCACCGTTGGTTCAGCGTCCCGTGGCCGTGGCGAGCGCTGCCGCGATCGTTTGTAATTGGCGCGCTTGCCAGGCCTGGAAGCTCGCCGTCGCGGGTGTCAGCGTCTCGGTGACCGTGGCGATCGGGATGCCCGTGCGCCTGGGCCTCTTCGTCCTGAGCCGCTTCACGTCTGGCGTCGTGTTCTGGCTGTTGTAGACCCACACCTTGATCTGGCTGCTCGCGATCTGGTCGTCGACGGTTGTCTTGGCGGCGGCGGTGGGGTCGGTGCCCTCGCTGATCGCGTCAAGGAAGCCGTTAGGTGTCAGCAGGCTCAGGCCCGAGGCTTTGTGCGAGCGGCGCGAAGATGCTCTCCGACGCGCCCACCGGGACGCCCGTGTAGCGCTGCCTTGATCGACGGCGATCAGACCCTTGTAACGCGCCAGCCCACGTGTTTCGAAGCCCTGCCCGCTGGGCGTCGAAGTAGGCAGCCTCGCCGGGCTCGAGTCGCTTGTAGTCCGCGGTGATCGGCGTTGATTACCTGCTGGACGTTGGGTGGCGAGTACCAGCGGTGCGGGTTGCCTCCCACCTTGATGCCCACGAGGTCCCCTACGTTCAGGACTGCCCGGCCGCTCACCGGGTTGGCAGCCAGCAGCTTCTGCGCCCAGGCGTCATAGCCGATTCCGTTCGACGATCGCCAGCCGGGCGCCGGCCAAGGTGCGGGCGTCGCCCGGGGTCGGCTCGTAGTCGTGCGGGTCGGTGGCAGGGTTGGTGATGATGCTCGTCACCTGCACCTTGTCGCCGCCGAGCTGCGCCGCGATGCTGCCCCAGAAGTTCTCCGCAGCCACCACCTGCAGCCGGCCCGAGCTGCCACCGGCTGAGCCGGAGGCTCCGCAACCCACGATGAGCAGCAAGCAGATCGCGACCGGCAGCAACAGCCTCACACCTCGCACCGCCATCAAGCGTCAGCACTCCTTTGTCGGGGACGTCACGGCGCGACAGCATACATAAGAATGAGAACGATTCTTATTAACCAGTTGCGGCGTCAGTCTGGCCCCGCGGTGGGCGGCGAGCCAGGAGCGCGTCCCAGACGTAGCCGCGATCGCCGTCATTGCACAGGCGGAACACATCGCCACCTCAGCTTTCTCCGGGCGCCGCCAAGGCAGCGCGCGAAGCGGCGCGGTTCCGTCGGGGGCGACAGTAGCCTGCGACGGTCGTGGCGTTTCGAGCTCGTCGACGCCCACAGGACCCGGCCGCCGTGGGCGAGTCCGGCCGCTTCGCGTTGGCGTGGTCGCGACAGCGAAGGCTGTGGCACACCCGCGCCGGGCGAGCGGTGATCCTGGTGCTTGCCGGTATGTGCCTGCTGACCGCAATCGGGCTCGCCCTGCTGTGGCCAGGCGCCAAACCTCACTTCCGCGGTGCCGTGAACGCTTCGGCGACGCAGCGAGCCACCGTCCTTGCCGTCGTTCCACGCACCTGTCCGGTCGAGACCCATCCCGGCTGCAAGCAGGTGAACCTACGTCTCACCAGCGGAGCAGGGAGCGGCAAGGTCACTTTCCTGATGATGCCGGGCGACGAAGCCGTGCCCACCGTCGGCGCGGGCGACCACATCTCCGTCCTGCGCAACGAGGAATCGCTGCTCGGCCCCGGCGTCGTGCCGACCCCGGACCAACAGCTCGATCCCGCCCAAGCGCCCTACGGGTTTATCGACTTCCAGCGCCAAGGCCCGATTCTCTTCCTCGCCATCGTCTTCGCGCTGCTCGTGCTCGTCCTCGGGCGGCGCTCGGGCGTGCTCTCGCTGCTCGGGCTTGCGATCGGGCTACTGCTCGTCACCCAATTCGTGATTCCATCGATCGTCGCCGGCAACTCCCCGTTCGCGGTCGGCCTTGTCGGCTCCTTCGCGGTCCTGTTCGCCACGATCGTGCTCACATACGGACTCGGACCGAAGAGCCTGGCCGCACTGCTCGGCACCGCCGCGAGCCTCCTGCTGACCGCATTGCTCGCGCTGATCTTCGTCCACAAGGCGCACCTCACCGGCACCTCCACCGACGAGGCCACGCTACTCCAAAGCGTCCTACAGACGCGAGCCGGCGGCTTCTCCCTACAAGGCCTCACGCTCGCCGCGATCGTGATCGCGGCGCTCGGTGTGCTCAACGACGTGACCGTCAGCCAGGCATCCACGGTCATCGAGCTACAACGAGCGAACCCCGCCCAGCGCGCCCGCGAACTATTCAGCGGAGCCATGCGCGTCGGCCGCGACCATCTCGGCGCCACCGTCAACACGCTCGCGTTCGCCTACGCGGGCGCTGCGCTGCCCCTCCTGCTGCTCTTCTACACGCAAGACACAAGCCTCGGAACCACCATCAGCCGCGAGGCCGTCGCAACCGAAATCGTCGCCATGCTCGTCGGCTCGATCGGACTTGTCACCGCCGTGCCACTCACCACATCACTCGCCGCCCTCCTCGTCAGCCACCTACCCACCGAAACCCTCCCCGAAGCCACCGCCGGACACGCCCACTGAGGCCGCAAGCCGGGGCGATCCAGCAGCACCGCCTGCCATCAAAGCGCTCGCGGTCGGCGAATGCTGTCGTGACCGTGCAGTATCCTTACCAGCCTGAGAAAGTAAGGAGACAAATGGACACGCGGGCCAAGATCACATCGAAGGGACAGGTCACCATTCCGAAGAGCGTGCGCGACGCTCTTCAGTTGAAAGAGGGCGACGAGGTTCTGTTCCGCGTCGAGCGCTCTCGAGCCGTGATCGCGAAGACGCCCGATCTGCTCGCTCTGGCTGGGACGGTTGCGGTGCCGGCCGGCAAGCGCGGGACCGCGTGGGACGACATCGTGCGTCGGACTCGTCACGAGCGCGCTGGGCGTCGACGCTGACCGCGTTCCTCGACACCAACGTTCTGATCCGGCATCTGACGGGGGACCCGCCCGAGATGGCAGCGCGGGCAACCGCTGCGCTGGCCGAGGAGCAGCAGCTCCTTCTGACGGACCTGGTGCTTGCCGAGTGCGTCTATGTGCTCGAGTCCTTCTACGAGGTCGAACGTCAGCGTGTCGCCGAGCTCATGCGCTCGGCAGTCGCCTTCCCGTCGATCGAGACTGTCGCTACCCCCGTGCTGGTCCGAGCGCTCGAGATCTACGAGCTCGACCGCCTCGACTTCGCCGAGGCGTATCTCGTCGCGCAGGCAGAAGCGACTGGAGTGCGCGAGATCCTCTCGTTCGACCGCTCGATCGACCGGATCGAGACGGTCGCTCGCCGCGAACCCTGATTACACGCGACGCGCTGTCCACGCAACGGCGTGCGTCAATCAGGCGATCGCGAGTTCCGCTTTCACACGCGTGTTCCCCCCAAGGGGGGAGGGCACAAAGAAACCCGCTGTGCGAAGCGCTTTGTCGAGTATCGCCACGGGGTTGCCGTCTGCGTGGAGGGGAGAGAACCGCGTCGCGGCTGCGACTTTCCCCCAGCGACCCGCACAGCATCGAAAATCGGCCAGTTTGCAGGGCCCTTTAAGTACCGCCACGGGGATTCGAACCCCGGTTTCCGCCGTGAGAGGGCGGCGTCCTAGTCCCCTAGACGATGGCGGCCTAGAGGCTGACGATGATACAAGCGGGCCGGGCGGGCGTCTGGCGCAGCGATCGGCCCTGATCCGGCGCACGCCGGCGGGCCGTATTAGCCGACGGGAGCGAGCCGCCGGCGGATCGTGGTGCCACGAGCGTGCCAGTGCGGTTTGCCCCACTTGTTCGGAGGTCCGGCCCCGGTTAGTGTCGGCCGCGACTCGACAGGCGCCCTTCGGCGCGCGCCCACATAGGAGGTTCAATGGCCCCCCAGCTCGAGACGCTTTCAATCGAGCAGCTGTCCCCGCAATTCACCGGCGAGCTCCTTAGGCAGGGAGACTCTGGCTACGACGACGCCCGTCTCGTCTGGAACGGGATGTTCGATCGACGCCCGGCGCTGATCGCGCGCTGCGCGAGCGTCGAGGACGTCGTCAATGCCGTCAACTTCGCGCGCGACAACGAGCTGCAGATCGCCGTCCGCGGCGGTGGCCACTCGGCCGTCGGCTACAGCACGGTCGACGACGGCATCGTGATCGACCTGTCTCCGATGAACAAGGTCGACGTCGACCCGGAGACGAGCATCGTGCGCTGCGGCGGCGGCGCGAACTGGGCCCAGTTCGACGCGGCCACCCAGGAGCACGGCCTCGCCGTCACGGGCGGCCGCTTCTCCACGACCGGCGTCGCCGGCCTGACGCTCGGCAGCGGCAGCGGCTGGCTCGAGCGCAAGCTCGGCCTCACCGCGGACAGCCTCATCGGCGCGGAGCTCGTGACCGCGACCGGCGACGTGATCCGCGCCAGCCGCGACGAGAACCCCGAGTTGTTCTGGGGCCTGAAGGGCGGCGGCGGCAACTTCGGCATCGTCACCACCTTCGAGTTCAAAGCGCACAAGGTCGGCCCGTTGATCTACGGCGGCATGCTGGTCTCGCTGCCCGACAAGGCGCCGGACATCATCGCCTTCATGCGCGACTACATGGCCGACGCTCCGGACGACCTCGGCATCGGCATCGCGTTCGTGAGCGCCCCGCCCGAGCCGTTCGTCCCGCAGGAGATGCACTTCAAGCCGGTCAGCGGGATGATCGTGTGCTGGACCGGTTCGCAGGAGGAGGGGGAGAAGGTCCTCGCCCCGATCCGCGAGGTGGCTCAGCCGGTGATGGACATGGTCGGCCCGATGCCCTACGCTGCGCTTCAGGGCATGCTCGACGGCGGCGGCCCCAAGGGCATCCGCGGCTACATGAAGGCCGAGTTCATGCCGGAGATCAACGACGACGCGATCGGGAAGCTGACAACCCACGGCGGCAGCCGCCCGAGCCCGACCACTCAGCTCCTCCTCGAGCCGATGGGCGGCGCGATCGGCAAAGTGTCGGATGACGACAGCGCGGTCGGCCGGCGCGACGTCCCGTGGTGCTACCACGCGCTCGCGATGTGGATGGAGCCCGGCCAGGAGGCGGAGGACGCGCACCGCTCCTGGGCGAGCGAGCTGTCGACCGACATGAAGCCGAACACGACCACGGGCGTCTACCTCAACTTCACGAGCGACTCCGATGAGGCCGGCCGTGTCGAGCAGACCTTCGGGCCCGAGAAGTACGCCCGCCTGGTCGCGCTGAAGGATCAGTACGACCCGCAGAACCTGTTCCGGCTGAACCAGAACATCAAGCCCTCAAGCTGATCGATCGGCGGCAGAGTGGGCCGGTGCTGAGCGCCGGCCCACTCGAACTGCCCTTTGCTCAGCGGCTGGACTCAGGGCCTGTTCACCGGTTAGGGTCGCCGAGTCGCCCGCTTCCAGCCGGCCGGCGCGCTCGACACCACCTTCGGCACGGGCGGGAAAGTGACGGTCGACTTCCCGGCCGCGTCGGATGCCTGGGCGATGGCCATCCAGGCCGACGGGAAGATCGTGGTGGCCGGGAACAACGCCCTCGGCCAGACCGTGATGGTGCGGCTGCAGGGGGACTCGCCCGCGAGTGGCGGTGGCGGCGGCGGTGGGGGCGGCGGCTCGGGCCAGACCGCCGTGCGCTGTGGCGGCAAGCAGGCGACGATCGTCGGCACGGATGGCAACGACAAGCTCAAGGGCACGCGCAGGTCGGACGTGATCGTGGGCCTCGGCGGCAACGACAGGATCAGTGGCCTGGCCGGGAATGACGTGATCTGCGGTGGGTCGGGGAACGACAGGCTCGTGGGCGGGAACGGCAACGACAAGCTCTACGGGGACGCCGGGAAGGGACTCTCTCGCGGGCGACGCCGGCAAGGACGTGCTCAGCGGCGGTGCCGGGAAGGACAGCCTGAGCGGCGGGTCCGGCAAGGACAGGCTGAACGGCGGGTCCGGCACAGACAAGTTGAACGGCGGGTCCGGCAAGGACAGCTGCGCGGGCAAGGACCCCGAGAAGAGCTGCTGAGCGATCCGGTAGCGTCCGGGCCGTGAGCGCGTCACACGCACTGCTCCTCTACGTCTACGTCCCCGACGTGCTCGAGCGCCGCGCGCCCTACCGGGAGCGCCACCTCGAGCTGATCCGCTCCTGGAAGGACGACGGCCGCCTGCTGATGGCCGGCCCGCTCGGCGACCCGCCGTCCGGGGCCGCGTTCGTGTTCCAGGTCGACGACCCGAACGACGTCGAGGAGTTCGTGGCGAACGATCCCTACGTGGAGGCCGGGATCGTCACCTCACACAGCCTGGCCCCCTGGACGCTGGTCTAGCCGGACGCTCTGACTTCCCCGTTCACGGCCACCGGCTGCCGCTCGCGCTTCCCCCAGCGGGAGCTGATCTCACCGTTCAGCGGCCTGAGCAGGGGCGAAGGCATCGGCGTGACGCCCGCCCAGCCCGGCCGCGCGGCGGCGCGAGCCAGCGCCTCGTCCAGGTAGTCCTGCGTCAGGGTGAGCCCCTCGAGCCCGGGGATCTCGGCGATCGTCGCGTCGAGTTCGCGCAGCGCCTCGCGCCCCTCGGGGGAGTCGCCGAACAGGTAGAGCACGAGCGCGTCGACCTCCTCCTCGGTCTTGGGCCCGGCGCCCACCGGCGTCCAGAACGCCTTCAGCGCGCTCCGCACGAGACGTCCCGCCCGCGGGCGGTCGGTGAGCCGTGCCTTGGCCTGCGCGCGGTAGAAGGCGAAGTGGCGCCGCTCGTCCTGGATGACCCTGCTTCAGCATCTGGTGCAGCACCGGATGCGAGGAGCGGCGGATGAGCTGGTAGTAGCCGGTGAGCGTGGACAGCTCGTTGATGGCGCCCCAGGTCATGTGGACCGCGACGAAGTCGCGCGTGACCATCGAGCCGAGCATCGTGGGCAGCAGGCCGAGCTGATGGCCGACGCCGAGTCGCTCTCGCAGGAGCTTGGTCCGGCCGGGCCGGGTGGGCATGGGGGTGGAGCCGTCCGGAAGCTTCGGCTCGGCGGGCACCTCGATGCCGTAGGCGCGCAGGAAATCGGAGAACGCCTCGCCGTGCCAGAGCTCCTCGTAGACCCAGCAGGACAGGAACGCCGTGACCTGGGGATCGCTCGCGGCGCGGGTGCCGAGCAGGTCGCGCAGGTAGATGACCGTGTGGGTCTCGATGTCCATCATGTAGTGCATGCACATCACGTCGCCGTCCGTGAGCGGATGGTTCGGGATGTCGTGCCAGTCGAGCTCGCTCAGGTCGAGCTTCTTCGAGGCGCGCAGGTAGCGGTCCAGGTCGAATTCGACGATCCGCTTCTTGGGAACGACTCCGTTTTGGCTCATAGCCGCTCTTACGAGCGACCCCGCAGAACGGTTCAGTGGCGGACACCACATGAGCGCGGTTATTCTTGGCCGCGTACAGAGGTCGGTGGCGTAGGGAAGCCGGTGCAAGACCGGCGCGGACCCGCCACTGTAACCGGATAGGCCAGCCGCACCAGGCCACTGGGAGCGCCCCAGCGCTCCCGGGAAGGCGCGGCGACAGGCACGCCGGGAGCCAGGAGACCTGCCTCCGACCGCAAGCCAAGGAATCCCTCGTGGAAAGGGGAGGCTGGTCATCATGAATCACCGTTCTTGGGCCCTCGGCGGGCTCGTGTCACTCGTCTGCTGTGCGTCGGCGTCGGCCGCGCCGGTCACCGTCAACCTCCGCGTCGAGGGCTCAGGCTCGACCGTGTTCGACGGGCCGGTGACGACCGACGCAGGGACCGTCACCACCGCCGCCGGCGGCTCGCACAAGTGCGACGGCACCAACAACCACACGGCCAACACGCCGGGCGCCACGCCCACCACCGCGCTCGACGACGCTGCGATTGCCCACGGCTTCACCTGGGACGGCAGCTACTCGACCTCGTTCGACGACTTCCTCGTGGAGCGGATCGCCACCGACGGCGTGGTCGGCGGACCGTTCACCGGCAACTTCTGGGACCTGATCGTCAACCGCCTGCCCGCGCAGACGGGCGGCTGCCAGATCCGGCTGAACGACGGCGACCAGGTGCTGCTCGAGTGGCAGGACGGCAGCAAGCCGAACCTCCAGCTCAGCTCGGCCCCGACCGTGGCGGTGGGCCAGCCGCTCGACGTCACCGTGCAGCAGTACGGCGCGGACGGCGTGCTCGCCCCGGCGTCGGGCGCGAGCATCGAGGGCCAGACCACCGGGTCCAATGGGCACGCCGGCGTGATCTTCGGCACCCCCGGGACCCAGCACCTGCAGGCCACGCGCTCGGACGCCGTGCGTTCGAACGGCGTCGACGTCTGCGTCTACACGCCGGGCAGCGGCGACTGCGGCACCACCAAGGCGCCCAGCGGCCCGACCGCCACGCCGGACATCGTGAAGCCCGCGGCCCTGCTGCTCTCGCCGCACGCGAACGCCACCTACAAGCGCGGTCCGCGCAAGCTGGCCGGCTCGGCGAGCGACAACAAGGCGCTGTTCCAGGTCTACTTCCGCCTCCGGCGCCACGCGCACGGCGGCTGCAGCTGGTTCAGCTCGAAGTCGGCGCGCTTCACGAACCCGAAGGCGCACTGCAGCGCGCGCTACCAGCGCCTCGGCACGAAGGCGACTTGGTCATACCTGCTGCCCGCGGCCCTGCCGCCCGGCAGGTACCAGCTCGACGAGAAGGCGCTCGACAGCTCGTTCAACGTCACAGTGAAGAGCATCGAGTTCACAGTGAAGGGCTGATGTCTGCGCAGGCTGCTCGTCTGCACGCTGGTCGCGGCCGCCGCTCTGCCGGCGGCCGCGGCGGGCAGCCCGCTGCCCGGGCCGCCGGTCACGCCGCCGCCGACGGTCAACCAGCTCGTGGTGTTCCGCGACGGCAGCTTCAAGGAGAAGAACGTGCGCGCCCGGCGGGTGTCGGTGCGCGTGGGACGGCGCAAGTGCATCGTGCCGGCGGCCACGCCGCTCGCCGCGCTGGTGGCGAGCAGGGTGGCTCCCGTAGGCCTGAAGGATTACGGGAGCTGCTCGCGCCGCGCAAAGGACGCGGGCGGCCTGTTCGTGAAGTCACTGGGGCCCGACCGCAACGCCGGGCAGGACGGCTGGGTCTACAAGGTCGGACACAAGCTCGGCACGGCCGACGCCGCCGACCCCAGCGGCCCCTTCGGCCACGGCCTGCTCAAGTACGGGTCGCACGTCGTCTGGTTCTACTGCCACTTCCAGAACGGGAGCTGCCAGCGCACGCTCTCGTTCAGCGAGATCGTCACGCAGCCGCCGGGCGGCCTGGTGGTACACGTCCGCGCGTACGACGACTCCGGCAAGAGCGTGCCGGCGGCCGGCGCGACGGTTCACGTTGACGCCGCCACCGCCGTGACCGGCGCCGACGGCAGCGCCACGGTGGCGGCAGGCATCGGCACCCACCAGATGTACGTCGAGCAGCCGGGCAGCATCCGCTCGTTCACCACGCGGGTCGAGGTGCAGTAGTGCGCCGCGCCGCAGCGCTGCTCGTGTGCGCGGTGGCGCTGGCCGGCTGCGGGCTCGGCCCCGGCAAGAAGCTGCCGGGCGGCGCGCGGCTCGTGGTCACCCGCGACTTCGGCCGGAAGCAGCTCTACACGGCCAGCCGTCGCGCAGATCCGGCAGGGCGAGACCGTCATGCGGATGCTCGAGTCGCGGCGCGCGGTGAAGACGAGCTACGGCGGCGGGTTCGTCGACGCGATCAACGGGCTCGGCTCCTCGAGCGTCGCGGGCCGCCAGGACTGGTTCTACTTCGTCAACGGGATCGAGGCATCCGTCGGCGCGGCGGAGTAGACGCTCTCGAAGGGCGACGTCGTGCAGTGGGACTACCGCCGCTGGGACGCCACCATGCACATCCCGGCGATCGTCGGCGCCTTCCCCGAGCCGTTCCTGCGCGGGCTCGGGCGGCAAGCGCTTCCCGGTGCGGGTGGAGTGCGCCCAGGTGGGCGGCGCCGCCTGCAAGACCGCACTGCAGCGGCTCGACTCGGCGGGGGTGCCAACCAGCTCCGCGGCGATCGGCAGCTACGGGGGCGAGAAGACGCTGCGCCTCGTCGTGGCGCCGTGGGCGGCGCTGCGCAAGCTGACGGGCGCGGCCGGCAGCCTGGCGGGCCCGCCGTCCGCCAGCGGCGTGTTCGCCCGCTTCAGCGCCGACGGCAAGACGCTCTGGCTCGAGGACCAGCTCGGGAAGCAGGTGCGGCAGGCGCCGCCGGGCACCGGCCTGGTGGCGGCCACGGCGCAGGAGGGCGGCTCGCCGGTCTGGATCGTCACGGGGCTCGACGCCGCGGGGGTGAACGCCGCGGCCGGCGCGCTCAACCGGGCGACGCTGCGAGACGCGTTCGCCGTGGCTGTGGAGCCGAGCGGCGTGGTGCGCCTGCCGGTGGGAGGCGGCGCGTGAGCCGGCTGGCCATGGCGTACCGGCCGCGCGCCAGCGCGCTGCACGCGGCGCGGGCCGGCGCGTCGAGCGCCTTCTGCCTGTCGCTCGGGCTGGTGGCGCTTCTGTACGACAATCCCGATCGTGCTCGGCGGCACGCTGGCCGCCGTGCTGGCGGTGGGCGTGGCGGCTGGAGTGGGGAGGGAGCTGCGGCGCGCGGCGCTCCTGGCGCTCGGCCTGGCGCTGCTCGTGGCGGCGATCAACCCGCTCGTCAGCTCCGAGGGCCTGACCGTGCTGGTGCGCGGCGGCACCTTCCTCGGCCGCCGCTGGGACATCACGCTCGAGGCCGTGGCCTACGGCGCCGTGGCGGCGCTGCGCGTCGTGGTGCTGGTGCTCGCTTGCGCGCTGTTCAGCGCGGTTGTCGACCCCGACGAGCTGCTGCGGCTGCTGCGCCGCATCTCCTACCGCTCGGCCCTCACGGCCGCGCTGGCCACGCGGCTCGTGCCGGTGCTGGCGCGCGACGGCGCGCGCATGGGCGAGGCCGCGCGCTGCCGTCCCGAATCCGCCCGGCCGCGCCGCGGTGATCGCGCTCGGCGCTGGCGGGCTCGCTGGAGCGCTCCGTGGACCTCGCCGCCGCCCTCGAGGTGCGCGGCTACGGCGGCGCCCGGCGGCCCGCCGCGCGTGCCGCGGCCGTGGTCGCGCCACGACGTGCGCGTGGGGGCGAGCGCCGCCGCCATCGCGGCGCTGGCGCTGTCGGCCAAGCTCGCGGCGGGTCGCGTCCTTCACGCCATATCCCACGACCTCGCTCGCGGCCGGGCCGGCCGAGCTGGCGCTGGTGGCGGGCATCGTGGCGCTGGCGCTCGCGCCGTTCGCGGGGGCCGGCGGCCGGCTGGGGGTGGCGCGTGCCTGAGCCGATCCTGATCGCCGAGTCCTTCAGCTACTCGTATCCCGAGTCGGCGCGGCCGGCGCTCGACGGGGTGACCCTCGAGCTCGCGCCGGGGTCGTTCACCGTGCTCGCGGGCGAGTCGGGCAGCGGCAAGTCCACGCTGCTGCGCGCGGCCTGCGGGATCGTGCCCCACTTCCACGGCGGCGAGGCGTCGGGCGAGTTCAGCGTGGCCGGCATGTCTGCTGCGCGACCACGGGCCCAGCGAGCTCTCGCAGGTGTGCGGCACGCTCTTCCAGGACCCCGAGTCGCAGGTGGTGATGAGCGGGGTGCGCGCGGAGATCGCGCTCGCGCTCGAGCACCGCGGCGCGCCCCCGGCGGCGGTCGCGCGGGCGGTGGAGGAGGCGGCGCTGGCGCTCGGCATCGCGCATCTGCTCGACCGCCGCGCCGACACGCTCTCCGGCGGCGAGCTGCAGCGCGTGGCGCTGGCGGCCGCGCTCGCGCACCGCCCCGCCCTGCTGCTGCTCGACGAGCCCACCTCGCAGCTCGACCCGGTGGCGGGCGACGAGCTGATCTGGCTGCTGCGGCGGCTCAACGAGGAGTGGGGGACGACAGTGGTGATCGCCGAGCACCGCCTCGAGCGCTGCCTGCCCGCCGCCGACCGCGCGATCGCGCTCGACGCCGGCCGCATCGCCTGCGACGCCGAGCCCTCGGACTTCCTCGCCTGGGCGGCGGCGGAGCGCCCACCGCTGGCCACGCCGGCAGCACGCCTGTTCTCACTGGCCGGGCCTACGCCCCCTACCCGCATCCGTGAAGCAGGCCCGACAAGCCCTGGCCGCCGCGGGCCTGAAGCCCGAGCCTGAGCTGCCGAGCTCCGAGCACGCGAGCACCGAGCACCGACGGCGGCGCTTCGGCTCGCAAGCAGACGCCGGCGCCTCGAGCTGCGACCACCTTTGGCACGAAGTGCGCGCACGGCCCGACGATCCTCCGCGACGTCGACCCTGCGGCTCGAACCCGGCGAGCGGGTGGCGCTGATGGGCCGCAACGGCGCCGGCAAGAGCACGCTGCTGCGCCACGCGAAGCGGCTGCTCGAGCCCACGCGCGGCCGGGTGCGAGCGGCCGGCGAGGTGGCGCTGCTCCTGCAGAACCCGGGCGACTACCTGATCCACGAGCACGCCTCCGACGAGGTGGACGAGCTCGGCCTGGCTCGCGCCGGGCTGGCCGGCCGCGGTGCCGCCAACCCGCGCGACCTGTCCGGCGGCGAGCGCCAGCGCCTCGCGCTCGAGCTCGTGCTGAGCGGAGGCCCCTGCGCGGTGGTCTGCCTCGACGAGCCCACGCGCGGGATGGATCGCTCGCGCAAGGATGCGCTGGCGGAGCGGCTGCACGAGATCGCGGCGGACGGGGCGGCCGTGCTGGTGGCCACGCACGACCCAGAGTTCGTCGCGCGGCTGGCCGACCGCGTGGTGCTGATGGGTCAGGGCGACCTGATCGCCGACGGCCCGGTGGCCGAGGTGCTGTCGGGCGGCTGGTACTTCGCCACCGAGGTGGCGCGCGTGCTGGGCGGCGCCGGCGGCGCGCTCACGCCGGAGCAGGGACTCGAGCTGCTCGAGCGGGAGCTGGTCTCGTGAGCTGGGAGGCCGCAACGCTGATCGTGCTGGCCGTGGTGCTCGCCGGCGGCCTCGGCTGGTACGAGCTGCTCGCGCCCGCCCGCGCGGGTGGTCTCGCTCGTGGCCACGCTGTCGGCGCTCGCGGTCGTCGGCCGGCTCGCGTTCGCCGCGATCCCGAACGTCAAGCCCACCACGGACATCGTGCTGTTCGCCGGCTGGGCGCTCGGGCCGGTGCCCGGGTTCGCGGTTGGGGCGCTCACCGGACTGGTGTCGAACATCTTCTTCGGGCAGGGTCCGTGGACGCCCTGGCAGATGACGGCCTGGGGCCTCGTGGGCGTGCTCGGCGGCTTGCTGGCCCGCGCGGCGCGTGGGCGCGAGCCCAGGCGGCTGCCGCTCGCGCTGCTCTGCGCGGCCGCGGGCTTCGGGTACGGCGCGCTGCTCGACGTCTACCAGTGGACGCTCAGCGCCGAGCACACCACGGCCTCCTACCTGGCGGTGTCCGCCAGCTCGTTCCCGTACAACCTCGCCCATGCGCTGGGCAACTTCGCGTTCGCGCTCTTGATCGGGCCGGCCTTCATCCGCGCGCTGAGCCGCTACCGGCGCCGCTTCGAGGTGCGCTGGGAGCGGCCCGCGCGTGGCGGCGGTCGTGCTGCGGCGCTGGTCGGTGCCCGTGGCGCTCGGTACGCGCAACCGGCTCAGGCGGCCACGCCGCAGCAGCGCGCCCTCTCCTACCTCGAGAAGGCCCAGAACAAGCGACGGCGGCTTCGGCACGGCTCCCGGCGTGTCGTCGAGCCAGCTCTACACCGGCTGGGCCGCGCTCGGCCTGGCCGCCGCCGGGCTCAGCCCAATCGACGCCAAGCATCCGCGACAGACGCCGATCGACTTCACGCGCGCGCACGCGAGGGAGCTGAACGACATCGGCGAGCTCGAGCGCACGATCCTGCTTCTGCGCGCCGCAGGCGTCTCGCCGCGCAGCTTCGCCGGCCGCGACCTCGTGTCGCAGCTCGCGGCCAAGCAGCGCCCGGACGGCTCCTGGGAGCGCCTGGTGGACCACACGGCGTTCGGCATCTTCGCCCTGCACGCGTCGGGCTCATCTGCGGACGTGCGCTCCGCGCTGCTGTGGCTGCTCAAGCAGCAGAACAGGGACGGCGGCTTCGGCTTCGGCGCGGCGGGCGGCTCGAGCGACGTGGACGACACCGGCTCGGTACTGCAGGCGCTCGCGGCCGGGGGCAAGCGCGGCTCGAAGGTCGTGAAGGGCGCCGTGTCCTACCTGCGCCACGCGCAGAATCCCGACGGCGGGTTCGGCCAGGAGAAGGCCCAGAGCTCGAACGCGCAGTCCACCGCCTGGGCGGTGCAGGGCCTGCTGGCAGTGGGCCGCAACCCCGGCGCCCTGAAGCGAAACGGCCACACGCCGCTGACCTACATCACCTCTCTCCAAACAGCGAACGGCAGCGTCCGCTACTCGCGCACGAGCGCGCAAACGCCCGTCTGGGTCACCGCGGAAGCGCTGGTCGCGCTGAGCCGCCGCTGGCTGCCGCTGGCGCCGCCGCCCCGCAAGGCAACGGCAGTGCAGGCGGCCCCGGCAAAGCACCAAGCACCAAGCACCAAGCACCAAGCACCAAAGGTGCGCCGCCACCGGCGCCATCCCGCAACACCAGTAGCGACCATCGCCCAGACCACTCCCGCCCCTGCACCGCCGGTCCGCA
This sequence comes from uncultured Thermoleophilaceae bacterium, assembly GCA_963848495.1. Classification (GTDB taxonomy): domain Bacteria; phylum Actinomycetota; class Thermoleophilia; order Solirubrobacterales; family Thermoleophilaceae; genus JAICJR01. The sequence continues at coordinate 336,881 of CAWKDV010000004.1, read as the reverse complement.
CCGCGCCGGTGGCCGCCACAACGAAGCCGAAGCACAAGAACGACAGCCCCGCCCTCGAGATCGTCCTGGGCGCGCTGGCCGCCGCGGCACTGGTCTGGCTCGGCTTCAAGGCCCGCGGGCGCCTTCGCACCATCCTCCGCTAGCGTCAGCCGGATGGATGTGGAGGAAGCGATCCGCGGTCGGCGGACGCACAAGGCCTACGCGCCCGACCCGGTCGAGCCCGCGACGCTCGACGAGCTGCTCGAGCTCGCGCGTTGGGCGCCCAACCACCACCTCACCAATCCGTGGCGCTTCCGCGTGGTGGGCCCGGAGGCACTCGCCCGCCTGAAGGAGGCCGCAGGGCCGGAGAGCGCGGCCAAGCTCGACCGTGCGCCCGACGCTGGTGATCGCCTCGGTGATGCAGACCGGAGACGAGGTGCAGGACCACGAGGACGAGCTGGCCACCGCCGTCGCCACCTACATCGTGCTGCTCGCCGCCCACGCTCGCGGGCTCGTGGGCTACTGGCGCACGCCCGGCGTGCTGCGCACTCCCGGGGGCCGCGCCGCGGTGGGGCTGGCGGACGACGAGCGCTTCGTGGCCCTGATCTACCTCGGCCACCCGCGCCAGGAGCAGCGGCCGCCTGAGCGAGCGCCGGCCGGCGACTACGTAACGTACCTCCCGTGATCGCACGCGAGGACGCACTCGAGGCGCTGCAGGACGAGCGCTTCGACCTCGTGGTGATCGGCGGAGGGATCACGGGCGCGGGCGTGGCGCTCGACGCGGCCTCGCGCGGGTACAGCGTCGCCCTCGTCGAGCGCGATGACTACGCCGCCGGCACCTCGAGCCGCTCGTCCAAGCTCGTGCACGGAGGCTTGCGCTACCTGCAGAACTTCGACCTCGGCCTGGTGCGCGAGGCGCTGCTCGAGCGCGCGCTGATGGTGAACCTGGCGCCGCACCTCGTGCACCCGCTCGCGTTCCTGGTTCCGGGCGTGGACGGCAAGCACCCCGATCGCGCAATCGGCGTCGGCCTGAACATGTACGACGTGATGGCGCGCGAGCGCGTGCGCAGGCGGGACGGCGAGGACTGGAGCCCCGACCGCCACCGCGTGATCTCTGCCGAGGAGACGCTCGAGCTGGCCCCGGCGCTTGCAGCGCGCAACCCGATCTCCGCGTACCTCTTCTATGACTGCCAGACCGACGACGTGCGCCTCGTACTGACCGTGCTCGGCGAGGCCGAGCGCTTCGGCGCGGTGCTGGCCAACCGCTGCGATGTCACCGGGCTGGTCGAGCGCGGCGGCCGCGCGGCAGGGGTGCTCTGCCGCGACCGGCTCAGCGAGTCCGAGTTCGAGATCGAAGCCGACAACGTGGTGAGCGCCACGGGCGTGTGGGCCGACCGCATCCGGCCCGACGAACTGTACGGGGAGGAGGAGGTGCCTCACATCCGGCCGAGCCGCGGCAGTCACGTGATCGTCGCGCGGGAGGAGCTGCCGCTCGACGCGGGGGTGATCGTGCCGGCGGGCGAGGGCCGCACCGTATTCGCGCTGCCGTGGCTGGGGCGCATCCTGATCGGCACCACCGACAACGACTACGAGGGGTCGCTCGACCACGTGCCGCCCTCCGGGGAGGACGTCGCCTACCTGCTCGACGCGGTGAACGCCTTTTTCGACACCGACCTCGGCGACGCCGACATCCGCGGCGCCTACGCCGGCGTGCGGCCGCTGATCTCCACGGCGGACCCGAAGAAGTCGGTGGACATCTCGCGCCGCGCCGAGCTGTTCGAGACGAGCTCGGGGCTGCTCACGATCACGGGCGGGAAGCTCACCACCTGGCGCCGGATGGCCAAGCTGACCGTGGACCGGATCGTCGAGCGCGAGGCGCGCGAGGCGCCCTGCCGCACGCACGAGATCCCGCTCGGGGAGCCGGCGGGCGAGGGCGACCTGCCCGAGGTCCGCGGCGTCGACGACGACAGCCGCCGGCTGCTCGCCGGCCGCTACGGCCACGCCGCGCGCGAGGTCCTGGAGCTGGCGGCCGCGCGGCCGGGGCTGAGCAACCGGATCGTGCCAGACCTTCCCGATCTCGTGGCCGAGGGGCCGTTCTCCGTCACCCACGAGCAGGCGAGATCGCTCGGCGACGTGCTGCTGCGGCGCACGCGCGTCGGACTGCTTGCTGCGCGCGAGCTGGTCGCCGAGGATGCCGCCGCGCCGCGCGCGCTGGCCGAGGCGATGGCGCCGGAGCTCGGCTGGGACGAGCAGCAGATCGAGCAGGAGCTGCGCGACTGGCGCGAGCTGGCCGCGGCCGAGGGGCTGGCCGGGCCGTGACCACGCTGCGCCTGCCGGACCGCACGCTCGAGCTGGAGCCGGGCCGTCCGCTGATCATGGGGATCGTCAACGCGAGCCCCGAGTCCTTCTCCGACGGCGGCCGCACCGGCGACCTCGAGGCGCAGGTCGAGCGTGCCATGCAGCAGGTCGCCGGCGGCGCGGCGCTGATCGACGTGGGCGGCGAATCGGGCGCCACCGACGTGCCGCCCGTCAGCGCCGAGGTGGAGCTGCGGCGAGTCGTGCCGCTCGTCGAGCGGCTCGCGGGGGAGGGGGTGCTCGTCTCGGTGGACACCTGGAAGCCGGCGGTGGCCAGCGCCGCGCTCGAGAGCGGCGCCGCGCTGATCAACGACGTCAGCGGCCTGCTCGATCCCGGGCTCGCGGACGCCTGCGCCGCGGCGGGCGGCGCGCTCGTGGTCATGCACACACGCGCGCGCCCGAAGGAGAAGACCTTCCCCCACTACGACGACCCGCTCGCCGACGTGCTCGCCTTCCTGCGCGAACGGATCTCCCTCGCGCGCGAGCACGGGGTCGACGAGGAGCGGATCGTGGTCGACCCCGGCCCCGACTTCGCCAAGACGCCCGCGCAGAGCGTCGAGGTCCTGCGGCGGCTCGACGCCCTGCAGGAACTCGGGCGACCGATCCTGCTGGCGGCGTCGCGCAAGGACTTCGTCGGCGCGCTCACGCAGCGGCGGCCGCGCGAGCGGCTGGCCGGCACCCTGGCCGCGGTCGCCGACGGCGTCGACCGGGGCGCCACCATCCTGCGCGTGCACGACGTGGCGGAGGTGCGCGACTTCTTAACCGTCCGCGCGGCGCTGCGCGGGGAAGCTAAGGTCCCCGATGACCTGCAGCTAGAGGAGTCGCTGAGGCGCCAGCGCGCATGAACGGCATCACGATCGCCCAGATGTCAGACCTCCACTGCGGGTCGCCGCACTTCGTGCCGAGCCTGCTGGAGCGGGCGATCGCGGAGGTCAACGAGCTCACGCCGGACGTCGTGATCGTCTCCGGCGACCTCACCAGCGACGGCTTCGCGCAGGAGTTCCAGACCGCCCGCGACTACCTCGACCGCATCGAGTGCCAGAGCCTGATCGTGATCCCCGGGAACCACGACTCGCGCAACGTCGGCTACGTCCACTTCGAGGAGCTGTTCGGCGACCGCTCGGCGTTCGTGAACGTCGACGGCGTCTCGATCGTCGCCATCGACTCCACCGAGCCCGACCTCGACCACGGCACGATCGGGCGCGGCCGCTACCCCTGGATCGAGGAGTGCTTCGCCACCGGCGACCCCTACCTGCGCGTGTTCGTGCTGCACCACCACCTGCTGCCGATCCCAGGCACCGGACGCGAGCGCAACGTCGTCTACGACGCGGGCGACGCCCTCGAGTGCCTCCAGCGCTCCGATTGCCACCTGGTGCTGTCCGGCCACAAGCACGTGCCCTACGCCTGGCGGCTCGAGGACCTCTTCGTGGTCAACGCCGGCACGGTCTCGACCACGCGCCTGCGCGGCAAGACCAAGCCCTGTTACAACGTGATCGAGGCCTCACCGGAGCGCGTCACCGTCTACCGCAAGTACCCCTTCCACGAGCAGGACGCGATCCTCACCTTCGACCCACGGACCTACGACTACGAGAAGTCGCCGTCCCTCCTGGGCGAGACCGCTACCGGTTAGCTCAGCTTTCCAATCTTGAAGATCTTGGTGCCGCAGTCAGGGCACACGCCCTGAATAGCCGGGCGACCGTTCTTCATGGTCACCTGCTTGGCGTCCTTGATCTCGACCTTCTTGCGTTCCTTCACGCAATAACCCTCAGGCATGGAGAACCTCCTTTGGTCAACGGGAAAGCTTCGATGCTCGGCGCGGATCCCCTGCAACGCGGGTTTACCGGTCAGGGGTCCTGGAAGCATTGAGGTGAGGGAATGAGGCATGACGGAGCCGCAGAGCAGCGTTCTCGGTGCCGGCCAGGAGCTGGTCGGCACCGAGGTGTTCGACACCCACGGGGAGCGTGTCGGGAAGCTCCTGCGCGTCTTTCCGGGCGCCGGCGGCGCCCCGCCTGAGCTCGCGCTCGTGAAGACGGGCCTGTTCGGCCTGCGCCACTCGTTCGTGCCGCTCGCGGGCGCCACGCTCGAGGACGACGCGCTGGTGGTCCCGTTCCTCAAGGCTCACATCCGCGAGGCCCCGGCGCTGCCGAAGGGCGAGACCTCGATCGCCACCGGGCAGGACGCGGAGATCTTCCGCCACTACGGGATCAACCCGCGCTGATCCCGCCACAATGCGCGCGTGCAGACCAGTCCGGTCATCGCGCTCGTCGACGGCGAGCACCACCCGAGCGCGGTGCGCGACTCGCTCGCGCGGCTCGACCGTGAGCGCGGCGTGGCCGCCGTGATCTTCTGCGGCGGCGAGGAGAAGGTGCGCCGCGAGGTGCTCGAGGACCCGCTGCCCCACTATGGGTTCGCGCTGGCGCTCGACGAGGGCGGGCCGGCCGCCGCGCTCGAGCGCCTGGCGGCGCAGCGGATCGCCGGCGCGGTGGTGGACCTGGCCGACGAGCCCGTGCTGCCCGCCGAGGCCAAGCTCGAGCTCGCGGCGCTCGCCCTGCACCTCGGGCTGACCTACGAGCTGCCGGGAACGGTGCTCACACCGCCGCCGTATACGGCCGTGGACTTCAACGGGCCGAAGCTGGCCGTGATCGGCACCGGCAAGCGCACGGGCAAGACCGCGGTGGCGGGTCACTGGGCCGTGCTGCTGCGCGACAGCGGGGTCGACCCCGTGATCGTCTCGATGGGCCGCGGCGGCCCGCGCGAGCCTCAGCTCGCGCACGCCGGCACGTCGCTGGAGGACCTGCGCGCGATCGCCGGGCATGGCCTGCACGCCGCCTCGGACTACCTGGAGGACGCCGCGATCGCGGGCGTGCCCACGGTCGGCTGCCGCCGCGTGGGGGGCGGGCTGCTCGGGCAGCCGGTCGAGTCGAACGTGCCGGAGGGCGCCGCGCTCGCCGCCTCGCTCGGGCCGGACGCGATCCTGTTCGAGGGCTCCGGCGCCTGCATCCCGCCGGTTGTGGTCGACCGCACTCTGTGCGTCGTGGGCGCCGCGCCGCACGGTCTGGGCACCTACCACCTTCGCCGCTCGCAGCTCGCGCTGGCGATGCGCGGCGATCGCGAGCTGGCGGCGGCGATCACGAAGCGCTTCTGCCCGGCGCTCGCCTGCGAGCTCGTGCCGGAGCCGGTCGAACAGCCGGCCGGCGACGCGCGCGTGGCCCTGTTCAGCACCAGCTCGGCCGCCTGCGCCGGTGTCGAGCCGGTGGTCGTCTCGTCGGCGCTCGCCCGCCGCGGCGCGCTCGAGGCCGACCTCGACCGCGCGGCCGCCGAGCGCTGCGACGTCTACCTGGTCGAGATCAAGGCGGCCGCGATCGACACGGTCGCGGCCCGAGCCGAGCGCGAGGGCGCAAGCGTGCTATTCCTGCGCAACCGTCCCGTCGCCCTGGACGCCGACCTCGACGCCGAGCTGCTCTCCCTTCACGCCGATGCCTGAGACCATCGTCTACACGCGCGACCGCGTGGGCCTTCCCTATTCGAGGGGCCTGATGGCGATGTCGCTGTCGGCGTCGGGCCTCTCGCCCGACCGCTCGTACGAGCTTGCGAGCGTGGTCGAGCGCCGGCTCGACGAGCGGGCGGAACGGCGCATCGGCGCCGCCGAGCTGCGCTCGCTGGTCGAGGACGTGGTGCGCCAGGAGGAGGGCGCCGAAGCCGTGGGCCGCTTCCTGATGTTCCAGCGGCTCGACCGGCTCGACCGGCCGCTGATCGTGATGCTGTCGGGCACCACCGGCGTCGGCAAGTCCACGCTCGCCACGATGCTCGCGGGCCGGCTGGGCATCACGCGCGTGATCGCGACAGATGTGATCCGTCAGGTGCTGCGGGCATTCTTCTCGCGTGAGTTCATGCCGGCGGTGCACTACTCGGCGTTCGAGGCGGGCGAGGCCGGCGACCTCGTGGTCGGGGACGGCGAGGACCGCGACCTCGTGGGCTTCGCGCGTCAGGCCGACACGGTCGGCACGGGCGTCGAGGCGATCGTCGACCGCGCCTGCCTGGAGCGCACGCCGATGGTGCTCGAGGGCATCCACATGGTTCCCGGCGCGATCCGCGGCGAGCTGCTCGACCGCTGCATCGCGGTCGAGGCGCTGCTGGTGGTCGAGGACGAGGAGCGCCACCGGAGCCACTTCGCCATGCGCGGCGGGCACCGGCCGGCCGAGCGCTACCTGCGCCGCTTCGATCAGATCCGCAAGCTGCAGGGGCATCTCAGCGCATGCGCGCGGGAGGAGGGAGTCGACCGTGATCGACAACACCGGCATCGACGGCGCCCTGCGCCGGCTCATGGATCTGGTCCTCGACTCCGTGGATCGTCTGTCATCATCGGAGGCGCGATGAAACTCTTCATCGACACGGGCTCCGTCGCCGAGGTGGAGGAGATCGCCGGCTGGGGAATCCTGTCCGGCGCCACCACCAACCCCTCGCTCCTGGCGAAGGAGGACGGCGACCCGGGCGACATCATCCGGCGCATCTGCGACCTGGTCGACGGCCCCACCTCGGCCGAGGTCGTGTCCGATGACGCCGCCGGGATGGTCGCCGAGGGCCGCGCGCTGTCGGAGCTCCACGAGCACATCGTCGTCAAGACGCCGTTCTCGAAGGCGGGCCTCGCCGCCTGCCGCGAGCTCTCGCGCGACGGCATCCCCGTGAACATGACTCTTGTCTTCTCGGCGAACCAGGCTCTGCTCGCGGCCGAGGCGGGCGCCACCTACATCTCGTGCTTCATGGGCCGGCTGGATGACATCTCGATCGATTCCGGCGAGGTCGTGCGCGAGATCGTGGAGGCGCTACGGCCGGGACGGGTGGCCTCGCAGGTGCTCGCGGCCTCGCTGCGGCACCCGGGCCACGTGGTCACGGCGGCGCGGCTCGGCTGCGAGGTGGCCACCGCGCCGGCCAAGGTGCTGCATCAGATGCTCGACCACCCGCTCACCACCGCCGGCATCGAGCGCTTCGCCGCCGACTGGCAGACGCGCCCCGAGTTCGCCGAATGGCTGCGCGGCCTCGTAGAGGCCCGCGCGGCGGCCACGACTCACTAGGAGGGACATGTCGGTACTGGACCGGAAAGAGCTGGAGCAGTCGCCCCTTGCCGATCTTCATGCGATCGCCTCGGAGCTGGGAGTCGAGAGCTATCGCCGCCTGCGCAAGGGGGAGCTGATCTCGGCGATCATCGAGAGCCAGGAAGGCGACCGCCGCACTGAGCCCGACGCCGAGCTCGAGCCGGAGGTGGACGCGGACATCACCTCCGAGGACGAGCCCGAGCCCGCACCGGAGTCCTACTCGGACCACGCGCCCGAGGAGGATGACGAGCCCGAGGACGAGCCGGAGCTGGAGCCGGAGGAGCCCGAGGAGGAGGACATCCGCACCGGGATCCTCGACATCCTCCCGAACGGCAGCGGCTTCCTGCGGCCGGACCCGTTCGCGCACTCGCGCGACGACGTCTACGTCTCGCCCGCCCAGATCCGCCGCTGCGAGCTGCGCGCCGGCGACGAGATCACCGGCCCGGTGCGCCCGCCGCGGCGCTCGGAGCGCTACCCGTCGCTCGTGCGCGTGGACAGCGTCAACGGCGCGTCGCCGGAGCCGCCCGCCGACCGGCGGCGCTTCGAGGACCTCACGCCGGTGTTCGCGTCCGAGCGCCTGCCGCTGCCCGAGGGGCTCGACTGGGTGCCCTACGGGCGCGGCTCGCGCGTGGCGATCGCCGGCACTCCCGGCGCAGGCGCCACCGGGCTGCTCCGCCGGATCGTCGGCGCCCTGCATGAGCACCAGCCGGACCTGCCGCTCACGGTGGTCCTCGCGGGGGTGCGCCCCGAGGAGGTCACCGAATGGCGGCGCGACTCGGGCGTCACGGTCGCGGGCGGAGCCTTCGACCGCTCGGTGGAGGAGCAGGCGCAGGTCGCCGAGATGGCGGTCGAGCGCGCCAAGCGCTCCGTCGAGCAGGGCGGCCACGCGGTCGTGGCCATCGACGGCCTCGACTCGCTGCCCCCGTCGGTGGCCCGGCGCGTCTTCGGCGCGGCGCGCCGCCTCGAGGAGGGCGGCTCGCTGACCGTCATCGCCACGATCGGCCAGTCCGCTGAGCCGATGCGCGTGGCCACCACCCGCATCGTGCTCGACAACGGCGGCCCGGGCCCGGGCTCCGGCACGCTGCGCGGCGAGCTGCTCGGCTAACCGCCTACGGGCGGTAGGCCACGCGGGACCAGGACGGCTCGGGGGACAGCTCCACGAGCTCCCAGTCGCGGTCCGGCTGGGCGTAGCCGAAGTTCTGCGTGCGGTCGTCGAACACCACTTCGAGCTCGCCTTCCTTTACGCGCTGGTCCAGCCAGGCGCCCCGGAAGACGAGGCGGCGCAGCCAGTGCACGAGCGAGCGGTCGGCGGGGCCGGCCAGGTCGCCCCAGCAGGAGTTGATGTGGCTGCCGAGGTCGGAGGTGGGCTCGATCACCTCGCCGTTCACGGCCAGATTCACGAGGTCCTCGCGCTCCTCGTCATCGAGGGAGGCGCGCACGAAGCCGAGCTTGATCGCCGCCTGCTCGATCCGCTCGGTGAAGTCGCGCTCGTTGAACGTGAAGCGGAGCTCGCCGTACTCGAGCACGTAGTCCGAGCCTGACTCGTAATTGCCGCGCTTGTTGGTGGTGTTCGGATCCATCGGCGAGCTGCGCCCGCAGACGGTCCCGGGCGCGTCGGCATTCTAAGCCGGATTCCTTCCGCTCCAGAAGGGCTGCAACCGCAATTGCAGGAGGGGGGAGAAAACGCTCTGCAGTGGACTTAGGCGGGCATGCAGACACGTGCGAAGCGGTCCGTCGTGCTGGTCGAGGACGACGAGCTCACCGCCGCCTTCCTGGCCGACAACCTGACCGCCGACGGCTTCGAGGTCATCACCGCGCGCGGCGCCCGTGAGGGCTGGCGAGCGCTCGAGGTGAAGACCGCGGACCTGCTTCTGCTCGACCTCACGCTGGGCGACGGCAGCGGCCTCCTGCTGCTCGACCGGCTGCGCGCCGCCGATGGCGTGGCCTCACGCGTGGACCCTGCGCTGCCGGTCATCGTGGTGAGCGGCCGCGCCTCGGAGCTCGACCGCGTGCGCGGCTTCCAGCGCGGGGCCGACGACTATCTGCCCAAGCCATTCAGCTATCCCGAGCTGCTGCACCGAATGCGGGCGCTGCTGCGCCGCTCGGACGTCCGTTCCGCCCGGGGCACCCTCCGGGTCGGCGAGCTCACCGTCGATCCGCTGTCGCGGGCGGTGAGCCTCGCCGGCGAGCCGCTCCAGCTCTCGGCCAAGGAGTTCGGCCTGCTGTACGCGCTCGCCTCTGAGCCCGGCAGGGTGTTCTCGAAGGACGAGCTCCTGCGCGACGTCTGGGGCTACGCGGCGCCCGGGTCCACGCGGACGCTCGACACACACGCCTGCCGGCTGCGGGCCAAGCTGGCGGGCGGCGGGCGGCGCTTCGTCGTCACCGTGCGCGGAGTCGGCTACAAGCTGGTGGACGCCCGGTGATCGCGGCGCTGGCGGGCGCGGGCTGGGCCTGCGCCCTCGCCGCGTTGCTCTGGGCCCTCGCGCTGGCCAGGCGCCTGGAGCTCGTCGCCCTGGCCGAGCACGAGCTGAGGGCGCCGCTGGCCGCCCTCGCGCTGGCGGCCGAGACCTGTGCGCGCCGCCCCAGCCGCCGCACGGCAATGGCGCTCGAGTCCCAGCTCGGCCGCGCCCAGCTCGGCCTCGCCGACCTTGCCGCCGCCCGCAGCGGCCGCCGCGCTCCCGCTCGCGTCGGGCGGCTGGACATCCGCGCGCTGGCCGCGCGCACCACCGCCGGCTGGCGCGCGACAGGGGCGAAGGTCAGGTTCGACTGGCGCGCCGGCAGCGCCCGCGTGGACGCCGACGGCAGGCGCATCTCGCAGGCTCTCGCGAACCTGATCTCGAACGCCCTCGAGCACGGCGGCGGGGCGGTGGAGGTGCGCGGCATGCGGGCCAACGGGCGGCTGCGCATTGAGCTGAGCGACTCGGGCCCGGGCTTCGCCGCGGGCCCGCAGCCCGATCGAGCAGCCGGCCGCGGGCGCGGCCTGACGATCGCGGCGCGCGCCGTCGAGGAGGCGGGTGGGAGGCTCGAGATCGAATCCGGCGAGACGGGGTCGGTCGTGGCCGTGGAGCTGCCGCTCGCGGACAGCGGATGAGGCGCCGGCGGGCACTCGTCCTCCTCGGGCTCGCGCTGCTCTGCGGCTGGCTGGCAGCGGCCGGTGTGCGGGGGAGGGAGGCGCGCGCGCGCACGGGCCTCGGTCCGCTCGCCACCGTCGTCGTCACGAGCCAGGACCTGCGCGCGGGCAGGCCGATCGCGGCGAGTCAGCTCGGTCTCCGCACCGTGCCGGCGCGCTTCCTGCCGCCGGACGTGCTCGGCTCGGCAGCCGACGCCGTGGGGGCGCGGCCCGCCGTGGCGCTCCCGAAGGGCTCCTACCTCACCGCCTCGGCGCTCGCCGGCGGGGCGGACCAATCGGCTGCCGGCCCGGGGGCCCTGCGCCCGGGCGAGCGGGCGCTGGTGATCACGGCCTCGGGGTCGGCCGGCGCGCTGGTGCCGCCGGGCGGGCGAGTGGACGTGCTGGTCACCACCGGCACGCACGGCGAGCGCGGGCGCACCTACCTCGCTCTGCAGGACGTGCAGCTGCTCGCGGCGCGGGCGGGCAGCGACGCAGATCACCTGGTGGCTACGCTGCGCGTCAGCGTGCGCCAGGCGGTGTACCTCACCGCGGCGCAGAACTTCGCCCAGGAGGTCCGCCTCCTCCCGCGCCCGGCCGGCGATCGCGGCTCGAGCGCGGGGCTGAGCACCTCCGGCTCGCAGCTTTAGGCCCGGAGCCCCGGGTAGTAACCAATGTAGGCTTTAGAGTGGTTATGGACTTCGTGCGCCGATACCAGCCGGGCATCCGCATCGCCGCGCCGTTCGCGGTCGCGGTGCTGGCCTTCGGCGTCTCGTTCGGAGTGCTCGCCCGGCAGGCGGGGATCGGCTCGTCGCCCGCGATCGTGATGTCGGCCACGACCTTCGCCGGCTCGGCGCAGTTCGCGGTGGCATCGGTTCTGTCGTCGGGCGGCGGCGTGGCCGCCGCCTGCGTGGCGGCGATCCTCCTGAACGCGCGCTACCTGCCGATCGGGATGTCCACGGCGTCCGCCCTGAGCCGCGGGCTGGTGCGGCGCGTGCTCGAGGCGCAGCTCGTGGTGGACGAGTCATGGGCGCTGTCCAACCAGGGTGGCGGCCGCCACGACCGCCGCATCCTGATCGGGGCCGGCTGCGTGCTCTATCTGTCCTGGGTGAGCGGCACCGCACTGGGGGTCGTCGGCGGCGGGCTGTTCGGCAAGCCCGAGGACTACGGGCTCGACGCAGCGTTCCCGGCGCTCTTCCTGGCGCTGCTCGTCGGCCAGATCCACTCCCGGCAGGCGGCGCTGGCCGCCGCGCTGGGCGGCGGGATAGCGCTCGTTCTGATCCCGTTCGCCCGGCCGGGCATCCCGCTGATCGCGGCCTGCGTGGCCTGCCTCACCGGCTGGCGCCGGCGTCCGGCGCCCGCGCCGCTGCGCCAGTCAGAGGAGGCGGCATGAACGCCGCCTGGGCGTGCGTGGGGATCGTCGGCGCGGCGACGATCGTGATCAAGGCCAGCGGGCCGATCCTGCTCCACGGACGGGAGTTGCCGGCCCGGCTCGGCGGGATGATCACGCTGCTCGCGCCCGTCATGCTCGCCGCGCTCGTCGTGACCAACACGTTCGGCGGCGATCACCGCTTGGTGCTGGACCCCCGGGCAGCGGGCCTCGGCGCAGCGGTGATACCGATCGCGCTGAGGGCGCCTCTCCTGGTCACGATCGTCGTGGCCGCAGGGGCAGCGGCGCTCGTCCGAGCGCTCTAGTTCCTGCGAGAAGAACGGACACGTGCCGGCGCGTCAGGCCGTGTCACGACCCGACGCACCGGTCACGATCCTTCTGCACGCGGCGCGCCCCGGCGCCGCGAAACTGTGGTTAGGCCGCTTCGCGCAGTGAATCCAGGTCGCCGCTCTCGGCGAGCTGGCGCAGGGCCCGCTCCTCGAGCTGGCGCACCCGCTCGGCGGACATGCCGAGCACGCGACCGGTCTCACGGAGCGGAGTGGGCTCCGCGCGCCCCACACCGAAGCGGAGCTCGACGACGTCGCGCTCCCTCTCCGGCAGCTTGTCCAGCGCACGGCGCACCGCCTCATCGCGGTAGTTCTCGATGACCTCCTCCTGCGGCTCCGGGCGATCGGTCGCCAGGAAGTCGCCGAAGGCGCTGTCACCGTCGTCGCCCACCGGCTGGTCGAGGCTCGCCATCGGCTGCGAGGCCTTGCGAATCTCCTCGACCTCCTCCAGCGGGAGCTCCGCCGCGAGGGCGATCTCCTCTTCCGTGGGCTCACGGCCAAGCTTCACGTTCAGCTCACGCTCGACACGCGAGATCTTGCGCTCGCGCTGAGCGATGTGGACCGGCATGCGGATCGTGCGCGAGGTGTTGTGCAGCCCGCGCTGGATCGCCTGACGGATCCACAGGGTCGCGTAGGTGGAGAACTTGAACCCACGCCGCCAGTCGAACTTCTCGGCAGCGCGGATCAGCCCGATCACGCCCTCCTGGATCAGGTCGCCTAGCGAGAGACCCTGGCCCTGGTACTTCTTGGCGATCGAGACGACGAGCCGGAGGTTGGAGTTGATCATCCGGTCCTTGGCGGCCATGTCACCGCGCTCGATGCGCTTGGCCAGCTCGACCTCCTCGGCGGCCGTAAGCAGGGGGTAGCGGCGCGCCTCGTTCAGGAACTGCTGCAGGGAATCGAGGCCACCCTCGTCCTGCCAGCCCTTCGCGGCACGCTCGCTAGTCTCAGTATCAAGTCCCGTCTCGGAGACGGGCAGCTTCGTCAAAGTAGTCGTTTCCAGCCTCTTTCACTTGGAAAGTTCGATTCTCGTCGAAGTATAGCACAATCTCGTGCATCACTTCTCTTCTGTAAGTAACAACGGCGAGGAGGATGATTGGTTTCGCTAAAGGACCGATAAAGCCTGCTTTGTGCCCGTCTTAAGCGGGTTTTAAGCGGCTTTGGCGGCGTGGAGGATCGAGTGCAGCAGACCCGGAAAGCGGGCCTCTACCTCGTCCTCGCGGAGCGAAATCAGTCTTTGGGTACCGCTCGCCCTCGTATGGGTCAGGCCCGCCTCGCGCAGGACCTTGAAGTGGTGCGACATCGTCGACTTCGTGACCTCGGCCTTGAGGTAGCTGCAGGGGATCTCGCCGCGGTCTGCGAGGACTCTGACGATGTCGAGCCGCACCGGATCGCTCAACGCATGGAGGACATGGGCCAGGCCGACATCCTCGAGTCTCGGGTGGTAGAGGTCCCTCACTCGGTCCTAGTTCGACGACTACCGAACGACCGAAGATGATAGCCATCGCCGTCCGCGAGGTCTCGCGGGGGCGAGTTTTCCCACTGCCGGCGCTTAGACGGGCATGCACGCTCTCGACGAGCTGGCCGAGGCCCTGCGGGGCCGGCTGATCGAGTCCGCGCGCGCCGACTCCGGGCGCGCCGCGGCGCTTGCCGACGGCCTCGAGGCCGAGGTGCGGGCGCTCGTCGATCGCGAGGCGGCGGTGCTCGACGAGGCGGACCGCGATGCGCTCTGCGAGCGCGTCCTGCGGCTCGCCACCGGGCTCGGCCCGCTCGAGCCCCTGCTGGCCGATCCCGCGGTGGACGAGGTGATGGTGAACGGCCCGGGCTCGGTCTACGTGGAGCGGCTCGGGCGCATCGAGCGCGCCGAGGTGGGGTTCGCGGACGACGGCGAGCTGATGCACGCGATCGAGCGCATCCTCGCCCCGCTCGGCCGGCGCGTGGACGAGGCATCGCCGCTCTGCGACGCGCGGCTGCCCGACGGCTCGCGCGTGAACGTGGTGATCCCGCCGCTCGCCCTCTCCGGGCCCTGCCTCACGATCAGGCGCTTCCGCCGCCACGGCTTCTCGCTCGACGATCTCGTCGAGAACGACACGCTGCCGGTGGGCCTTGCCGGCTTCCTCGCGCGCTGCGTGCGGGCGCGCGCGGCGATCCTGGTCTCCGGCGGCACCGGCTCCGGCAAGACCACCACGCTCGGCGCGCTGTCGGGCGCGCTGCCCGAGGGGGAGCGAATAGTGACCATCGAGGACGCCGCCGAGCTCAAGCTGCGGCAGCCGCACGTGGTGAGGCTCGAGGCCCGGCCGCCCAACCTCGAGGGTCGCGGGGAGGTGACCATCCGCCAGCTCGTCCGGAACGCGCTGCGCATGCGGCCCGACCGGATAGTGGTGGGCGAGGTGCGCGGCGCCGAGGCGCTCGACATGCTGATGGCGCTGAACACGGGCCACGAGGGCTCGCTGACGACCGTGCACGCCAACTCGCCCCCGGACGCGCTGCGGCGCGTCGAGACGCTGGCGCTGATGGCCGGGGTCGGGCTGCCCCACGCCGCGGTGAGGGAGCAGCTGGCCAGCGCGCTCCAGCTCGTGGTGCACCAGGCGCGGGGCGCGGACGGGCGGCGGCGCGTGGAGTCAGTGGCCGAGGTGGTGCGCTTGGGCGACGCCGCCGGCACCCGCGAGCTCTACCGGCTCGGCGGGGAGCTGCGGGAGCCGCGTGGCAGCGAGCTTGCGCGCCGGTTGGAGGGGGTGGCGTGAGCGAGGCTTCCGCGCTCGCCTTCGCGGCGGGTGCGCTCGGCGTGGCCTGCGCGGCCGAGGTCGCTGGGTTGGCCGCCGCCCGGCTTACCGGGCCTGGCGCGGGCGGCCGGCGTGCTGGCCCATGCGGTGGCGCGTGCGGGGCGGGAGGGACGTGATCCGGCGGCAGGGGAACGGCGGCGCCTGCTCGCGGCCGGGGCTGCGGCGGCGTTCGCAGCCGGGCTGATCGTGGCCGGGCCGTTCCCGGCGCTGGCGCTCGCCGCGGGCGCGCCGTGGCTTGTGGCTCGGCTCCTGCGCGCGCGGCGGGAGCGCTACGCGCGCGCGGTCGACGAGGGCGCGGCCGCCATCGCGCTCGCCCTCGCCGACGCGCTCGGTGGCGGGCACTCGCTCCGCGGCGCGCTTCACGAGGCCGCGGCCGGCGTCCCGGGTGCCGGCGGGCGCGAGCTGCGGCGCCTGTCCGCCGAGTTGCGGCTCGGCGCCCGCACTGAGGATGCGCTCGAGGCGATGCGCTCGCGCGTGGGCTCGCAGCGGATCGAGGTCCTGGTGGCCGCCTGCCTGCTCCAGCGGCGGGCCGGCGGCGACCTCGCGCGGCTGCTGCGCGAGTCAGCGCGAGCGTTCGATGACCAGGCGCGTCTCGAGGGCGAGGTCCGCGCGGCCACCGCTCAGGCGCGCTTCACGGGCCTGCTCGTCGTGCTGCTGCCGTTCGGCGGCGCCCTGCTCGCGGAGCTCGCCAGCCCCGGCTACCTGCGCGGCCTCGTCAGCTCGTTCCTCACGCTCTGGCTCGCCGGCGTCGCGCTCGTGCTCCAGGTCGTGGGCGCCGTCCTCATCAGGCGGCTCTCGCGCGTGGAGGTATGAGCGGGCTGCTGGCCTTCGCGTCGGGCGTGCTCGCGGTGGCCGGGCTGGGGCTGCTCGCGCCCGCCCGGGAGCGGGCCGCGGGCCGGCGGGCGCTGGCGTTCGCCACCCGGCTCGGTGGGCGGCTGCGGCCGGGTGCGCTGCCGCCCGGGGAGCTGGCCGGGCGAATCGCGGCGGCGGGCGCGCCCGGCGGGCTCGGCGTGCGAGACGTGATGGCCGTGAAGCTCGCGGGCGCGGCGGCGGGCGGCACGGCGGGGCTGCTGATGGCCGCGGCCGGGCCCGGCCGGATTGGGCTGCTCGCGCTGGTCACGGGACCGGCGGCCGGCTTCCTCGCGCCTGACCTGTGGCTCGCGCGCCGGGCGAGGGCGCGCGCCAAGGCGATGCGCTCCGAGCTCGCGGCGATGCTCGACCTGCTGCGAGTGTCGGTGGAGTCCGGGCTGTCTCTGGCGGCTGCTCTTGGGGCGGTGGGGGAGCGGACCGGCGGTCCGCTGGCGCACGAGTGGAGGATCGCCGCCTGCGAGGTGCGCCTCGGAGTGCCGCTCGAGGGCGCGCTCACCGGGATGACCGAGCGGGCGCCCCTGCCGGAGGTGCAGGCGCTCAGCGGGGCGCTGCTGCGGGCGAGCCGGCACGGCGCG
Source organism: uncultured Thermoleophilaceae bacterium (assembly GCA_963848495.1). Taxonomy (GTDB): domain Bacteria; phylum Actinomycetota; class Thermoleophilia; order Solirubrobacterales; family Thermoleophilaceae; genus JAICJR01. The sequence continues at coordinate 320,404 of CAWKDV010000004.1, read as the reverse complement.
CCGCTGGGGGAGACGCTTGCGGCTCAGGCCCGCGACGCCCGGCTGGCCCGCCGCCGGCGCATCCAGGAGGACGCCGCCCGCGCGGCGCCCAAGATCCAGCTCGTGGTGGCCCTGCTGCTCGTGCCGTCGGTCCTGCTGCTGGTGGCCGCGGCCCTCGTCGCGGCGCTGCTGGGAGGGGGCGGACCGGCCATATAGGCGCGCTCGCGCCTGCAAGAACCGTTGCAGCGCGGGCCCCCGAACTGCAAGGCCGCGTGCAGGCGGCTCGTCTGCAACCCATTTTCCGGCCGGGTGGCCTCCAGGCAGCCACCGGCGCCCCACCGCGCGATTCCGCTCCAGGACTGGGTTTGAGGGGTGCCGCGGGGGCGTCTTTGGGCGATTTCTCCCAGGAAGTGGAGAAATGTGTTGCATGGTGGGGGAAAGTGGGTTACAGTGGCGACACCACGGACCGGAGTGGCGGGGCTCCTCCCACTCCGCCACTTCGGTCCAAGAACTTTCCCGGCGCCCAGGGCAATGGCTTTCCGCGGTCACTTCGACTACTCGCTCGACGCGAAGAACCGGCTCAACATCCCGCCTAAGTTCCGCGCCGCCTTCTCTGGGGGTGTGGTTCTGGCTAAGGCGCTCGAGCCCTGCGTGGCCATCTGGACGCCCGAGGCGTTCGACACCTTCACCGAGGCGTTCCTGTCCGGGCTCAACCCGCTGAGCAGCGAGCGCCGTCAGCTCACGCGCTTCTTCGCGGGCGGCTCCTTCGAGTCGGAGCTCGACTCGGCCGGGCGCGTGACGCTGGGCGCGCCGCTGATCGGCCATGCGGAGATCAAGAAGGAGGTGGTCGTGGTGGGCGTAATCGATCACCTCGAGGTGTGGGACCGCGAGAAGTGGCTCGCCGACCAGGAGCAGCTCAACGCCGGGATCGTCGATATAGCCGAGGGGCTTGGCCATCCTTCTTGAGATGACACGTACCCATGTGCCAGTGCTGGCCGGCGAGCTCATCGAGCTGGCCGACCCGCGCCCGGGCGAGCTCGCGGTGGACTGCACCTTCGGGGGTGGCGGCCACGCGCGCCTCGTGGCGGACCGGATCGGGCCGGCCGGCACGCTCGTCTGCATCGACCGCGACCCCGCGGCGGAGGACCGCTTCGAGGAGTTCGCCCGCGAGGTGAGCTGCGTGACCCGCTTCCTGCGCATGGACTACTCGGAGGGACTCGAGCTGCTGCTCGAGGAGGGGCTCCAGGCGGACCTCGTGTACCTCGACCTCGGGCTGTCGTCGATGCAGGTCGACACCTGGGAGCGCGGCTTCTCCTACTCGTACGACGCGCCGCTCGACATGCGCATGGACCCGTCGCAGGATCTCGACGCGCGCGAGCTGGTGAACAACTGGGACGAGACACGGCTGGCGCGGCTGTTCCGCAGCTACGGCGAGGAGCGCTTCGCGGGCCAGATCGCCAAGGCGATCGTGCGGCGTCGCAAGCGGGCTCCGCTGGAGACCACCTTCGACCTGGTGGACACGATCAAGTCGGCCGTGCCGGCGGCTACGCAGTTCGGCCGCGGGCACCCGGCCAAGCGCGTGTTCCAGGCGATCCGCATCGCCGTGAACGACGAGCTGGCGGCGCTCGACAGCGGCCTGCCCGCCGCGTGGGATCTGCTGCGCGTGGGCGGGCGGCTCGCGGCGATCTCGTTCCACTCGCTGGAGGACAGGCGCGTGAAGCGCTTCCTGACCGATCGCGCGCGCGGCTGCGTCTGCCCGCCCGACTTCCCCATCTGCGTCTGCGGCCGCACGCCCGAGGCGGAGCTGGTCACGGCCGGCGCAGTCACGCCGACGGAGGGTGAGATCGCCGCCAACCCACGCGCCGCGTCCGGCAAGCTGCGGGTGGCGCGCAAGCTCGAGGAGGGCGCCTGATGCCGCGGGCAGCCACAGCCGCCGCCAAGGCCGAGCCGCGAGTCGCGCCCGCCAAGCCGGGGCCCGCGAAGCCGCGCACCGCGCGCGCGGCACAGGCGCGGGCCTCGCAGCAGCGCCCGGCCAGGCGCCGCTCGGGACCGGCGGCGAGGCCTGCCGCCGCCGCCACGCTCGGCGCGCGCGTGCTGCCGCTGCCGCGGCTCGAGCTGCCGCGGATCGCCACGCGCGGGCTGCTCGACGGCCTCATGCGCGGGCGCGTATGGGTCGTGCTGATCGGCTCGCTGCTCGTGGGCATCGTGTTCTTCCAGGTCAGCGTCCTGCGCCTCAACCAGACGATCACGCGCGACAGCGCGAAGGCCACCGCGCTGCGCCAGGAGAACTCGCGCCTCGGGGTGGAGGCCGCGCGGCTCAGCTCGAGCGAGCGCATCCAGCGGCTGGCCGCGGCGCGCGGCTTTGTGCTGCCGGTGCCGTATCAGGTGGGTTACCTGACCTCGAACGAGCGCCGCGACGCGATCCGCGCCGCGCACCGCATCGTGCCGCCGGCGCCGACGTTCGTGCCGCCGCCCACGATGCAGGTGCCGCAGAAGCCGCTCACGCAGACGCCGACGACGACCACCACGCCGCCGGCGGGCGCCACCGGCCCGGCGACCGGCGCGCCGGCGGGCGGCACGCAGACCGGCGCCACCGGGCCCGCGGGCGGAACCCAGACGGCCACGCCGAACACCACAGGTACGACTCCGACGACGACCACCACACCCACCACGACGGGGGCGCCCACCGGCGGGGTGACGAGCGGCGGAGGCGCGCCCTAGGTGCGGCTGGTCGACCGCCGCATCGGGTTCCTGTTCGGACTATTCCTGCTCGCCCTGCTCGCGGTCGCCATGCGGGCCTGGTGGCTCGACACGGTCAAGGCCCACTCGCTGCGCAGCCGCGCGCTCTCGCAGCAGATCGAGAACCTCACGCTCTCCGCCAAGCGCGGCACGATCTATGACCGCAACGACAAGGTCCTGGCGGTATCTGAGGACTCGGCCACGATCTACGCCGATCCGCTCCTCATCAAGAACCCGGGCCCGGTCGCCGCACGCCTCTCGGCGACCCTGCACCTGCCCGTCGCCGATCTGCTGGCCAAGCTGTCCGACCGCACCAAGGGCTTCGTCTATCTGAAGCGCAAGATCGACCTCGACGTGGGCAAGGAGGTCGACAAGCTGAACATCCACGGGATCGGGACGCTGGTGGAGCCGCGGCGCAAGTACCCGCAGTCCTGGCTGGCGTCGCAGGTGCTCGGCTCGGTGGGCACCGACAACTACGGCCTGTCCGGCCTCGAGGCGGAGTTCGACAAGCGGCTGCACGGCACGGACGGCGAGGAGCGGCTCGTGAAGGACGCGCTCGGACGGCCGGTGAGCATCGAGGTGAGCAAGCAGCCGGTGCAGGGCAGCGATCTGCACCTCACGCTCGACGCGAACATCCAGGAGCGCGTGGAGGCGGTGCTCTCCGAGGTGGGTCAGACCTATACGCCGAAGGGCGCGACAGCGCTGGTGATGGACCCGCGAAACGGCCAGATCCTCGCGCTGGCGAACTGGCCGCGTGTGAACGCCAACGACCCGGGCGGCGCGCCCTCGTTCGCACAGCAGGACCGCGCGGTGACCTCGAGCTACGAGCCCGGCTCGACCTTCAAGGCGGTGGCGGTGTCGGGCGCGATCCAGGACGGGCTGATCAGCCCGAACACGAGCTTCTTCCTGCCGCCGGAGCTCAAGGTGGCGGACCGCACGATCACGGACGCGGAAAAGCGCGGCGCCGAGACGCTGCCGGTGTCGCAGATCCTCGCGCAGTCGTCCAACGTGGGCGCCGTGAAGATCGGCCTGAAGCTGGGGCCGGACCGCTTCGACCACTGGGTGCGGACCTTCGGCTTTGCCAAGCCCACCGGCGTGGACCTGCCGGGCGAGTCGCCGGGCATCGTGCTGCACCCGAACCAGTACTCGGGCTCGTCGATGGGCAACCTGCCGATCGGCCAGGGCGAGGCCGTGACGCCGATCCAGATGGCTGCGGCCTACTCGGCGATCGCCAACGGCGGCGTGATGGTGCAACCGCACATCGTGCAAGGCGATGCGGCGCCCAGCCGGCGGGTGATCACCGCGAAGACGGCCACGGCGGTCTCGCGGATGCTCGAGGGCGTGCTGGCCCCGGGCGGCACCGGGTCCGAGGCCATCGTGCCCGGTTACAAGCTCGCCGGCAAGACCGGTACGGCGCAGAAGCCGGACAAGAGCGGCGGCTACTCGAAGAACAAGTTCGTCGCCTCGTTCGTGGGCTTCGCCCCGGCCCGGAACCCGCGGCTCTTGGTGGCCGTGATGGTGGACGAGCCGAAGGGCGACATCTACGGCGGCTCGGTGGCGGCCCCCGCCTTCCAGAAGATCGTCTCCTTCGCCCTCCCGTACCTCGGGATTCCGCCGAATTGAGATCGCAGATCGCAGATCGCAGATCGCACAAGCAAGCAGTTCGCGATCTGCGATCTGAGATCTGCGATCCCTAGACTGGCGCGAGCCATGACCTTGCAGGAACTGATGGGAAATGGCGCTCCCGGGGTCACGATCACCTCTCTCGCGTATTCCAGCGATCGAGTCGTGCCGGGAGCGCTGTTCTTTTGCGTGCCCGGGTTCAGGGCCGACGGCCACGATTTCGCCCCGGACGCGGTCGCCCGCGGAGCTGCGGCGCTCGTCTGCGAGCGCCCCCTCGGCCTCGGCGTGCCCGAGGTCGTGGTTCCGAGCGTGCGCGCCGCCATGGCGCCCGTGGCGGCTCGCTTCTACGGCGACCCCACGCGGGAGCTGCGCGTCGTGGGCGTGACCGGCACCAACGGCAAGACCACCACGGCCTTCCTCGTTCGGGCGCTGCTCGAGGCGGGAGGGGTGCAGACCGGGCTGCTCGGCACGGTGAAGTCGGTGGTCGGCGGCCGCGAGGAGCCTGTCGAGCGAACCACGCCCGAGGCGATCGACCTGCAGGCCACCTTCCGCCGCATGCTCGACTCAGGGGACCGCGCCTGCGCGATGGAGGTCAGCTCGCACGCGCTCGAGCTCGGCCGGGCCGAGGGCATCCACTTCGCCGCCCGCATCTTCACCAACCTCACGCAGGACCATCTCGACTTCCACAAGGACATGGAGAGCTACTTCGCGGCCAAGCGGCGGCTCTTCGAGGGCGGCGAGGGCGTGGCGATCGTGAACCTGGACGACGACTACGGCCGCCGGCTGGCCGACGGCGCGACCACCTACGCGATCGAGCGCGAGGCCGACTACCGGGCGCGCGACATCCGCTTCGACACGGCGGGGTCCTCGTTCACGGTCGACACGCCGGACGGGCCCTTCGAGCTCGAGACACGGCTGCCGGGCCTCTTCAACGTTCAGAACACGCTGGCCGCCGTCGCGGCGGCGCGCGCACTGGGGGTGGACCGCGAGACGATCCGCGCCGGGCTGCGGACCGCCGACCGCGTGCCCGGCCGCTTCGAGCCGGTGGACGAGGGGCAGCAGTTCAGCGTGCTGGTGGACTACGCGCACACGCCGGAGGCGCTCGACAACGTGCTGCGCGCGGCGCGGGAGCTCACCCGCGGGCGGCTGCACGTGGTGTTCGGCGCGGGCGGCGACCGCGACCGCGGCAAGCGGCCGCTCATGGGGCGCGTGGCCAGCGAGCTGGCAGACCGCGTGATCGTGACCTCCGACAACCCGCGCTCGGAGGATCCCGACGCGATCGTGGACGAGGTGCTGGGCGGCACGACCGGCGAGGCCGAGCGCGAGGTGGATCGCCGGCGGGCGATCTCCCTGGCTGTGGAGACTGCCGAGCCGGGCGACGTGGTGGTGATCGCCGGCAAGGGCCATGAGCAGGGTCAGGAGTTCGCGGGCGGGCGCAAGGAGCCGTTCGACGACGTGACCGTGGCGCGCGAGGCGCTGCGGGAGGCGCTGGGGGTGGGCGCGTGATCCAGTACGGAGCGGCCTGGGTGGCCGAGGCCGCCGGAGGGCGGCTGCTGGCCGGCGACCCGGAGACGCCGGGGCCGCGACGGGCCGTGGTGGACAGCCGCCAGGTGGAGAAGGGCGACCTGTTCGTCGGGATGGTGGGGCAGATCGCCGACGGCGGCGCCTACGCCGAGGAGGCGCTGCGCGCGGGCGCCTGGGGCGTGCTGCTCGGTCCCCGGCGGGCCTACGACCTGGCCGAGCGCGGCGGCCCGGGCGTGGTGATCGCCGCCGACAACACGCTGCTGGCGATGCAGCACCTGGCGCGCGCCTGGCGCAGTGAGCTCGGCTGCAAGGTGATCGGCGTGACGGGCTCGACCGGGAAGACCTCGACGAAGGACATCCTGCGGGCGCTGCTGGCGCCGCGGCTTCGCACCCACGCCAACCGCGAGAACTGGAACACCGAGATCGGGCTGCCGCTGACGCTGCTCGAGGCCGAGCACGGCACCGAGGCGGTGGTGCTCGAGATGGCGATGCGCGGCGAGGGCCAGATCGCCGAGCTGGCGGCCATCGCCGAGCCGGACGTGGGGGTGATCGTGAGCGTCGGCCCGGTGCACCTCGAGCTGCTCGGCACAGTCGAGCGGGTGGCGGCCGCGAAGGCCGAGCTGATCCGCGACCTCCCGACGGGCGCGGCCTGCGTCGTGCCGGTGGGCGAGCCGCTGCTCGAGCCGCACCTGCGGGACGACCTCGACACGATCACGTTCGGGCCGGGGGGCGATGTGACCCTCGTCTCCTTTGACGGCGGGCGCGCGGTGATCGACGCCCGCGGCAGCCGCATCGAGCTCGAGCTGCCCTACGAGGAGCCGTACAACCTGATGAACACGCTGGCCGCCGTGGCCGCCGCGATCGCAATCGGAGTGACGCCAAGCGGGCGCGTAGACGCTCACTTCTCGTCGCTGCGGGGGCAGCTCGTGGAGCTCGAGGGCGGGGTGACCATCGTGAACGACTGCTACAACGCCAACCCGATGTCGATGCGCGCGGCACTCGATCACCTGGCGGACAGTCATGCGGCCCGCCGTATCGCCATCCTCGGTGGGATGGCGGAGCTCGGGCCGGACGGGCCCCGCTACCACCGCGAGATCGGCGAGCAGGCCGCGCAGGTCGGGATCGACGTGCTGGTCACCGTGGGCGAGCAGGCGCTCGGCTACCTCGAGGGCTTCGATGGGGAGACGCATCCCGTCGCCACGCCTGAGGAGGCCGGGGCGCTGCTCGAGGAGATCGCCGCGCCGGGTGACCGCGTGCTGGTGAAGGGGTCACGCGCCGTCGGGCTGGAGCGGGTACTCGCCTAGGCGCTCATGCTCGGAACGATCCTCATCGCGGGCATGGCCTCGCTCCTCATCTGCATGTTCCTCGGGCCGAAGTTCATCGAGTTCCTGCGCAAGCGCGAGTTCGGCCAGCAGATCCGCGAGGACGGGCCGGCCGGCCACGCCGCCAAGGCCGGCACGCCGACGATGGGCGGCCTGCTGATCATGGTCTCGGTCGTCGTGCCGTTCCTGATCCTCGGCCAGTTCGACACCGAGACGCTGGCGGTGATCGGCACGATGCTCGCCAGCGCGGCGCTCGGCTTCGCCGACGACTGGATGAAGATCACCAAGCGCCGCTCGCTCGGCGTGTCCGGGCAGGGCGAAGATCACGGTGCAGCTCGGGATCGCCATCGCGCTCTGGTACGTGGCCACCCACAGCGGCAACCCGCCGCTCACCGACACCGTTCGCTTCCGCATCTCGGACTTCTCGGTGAACATCGGCTACGGCTATCCGTTGCTCGTCTTCCTGGTGCTGGCGGGCGCCACCAACGGCGTGAACCTCACCGACGGCCTCGACGGCCTGGCCGCCGGCTGCGCGGCGATCGTGCTGCTCGCTTACACGGCGATGACGTTCATCACCAGCGGCCAGCACGACCTCGCGCTGGTCTGCTCGTGCCTGGTCGGCGCCTGCGTCGGCTTCCTCTGGTTCAACTCGTTCCCGGCCAGCATCTTCATGGGGGACACCGGCTCGCTCGGCTTAGGCGGCGCCATCGCGGCGCTGGCGGTGATGACCAAGACCGAGGTGCTGCTGCTGATCACCGGCGGCATCTTCGTGATCGAGGCGCTGTCGGTCCTGATCCAGGTGATCGCCTTCCAGCGCTTCCGCAAGCGGGTGTTCCTGATGGCTCCGGTGCACCATCACTTCGAGCTGATGGCGTGGTCCGAGACGAAGATCATCCTGCGCTTCTGGATCGTGGCGGCGATCGCCGCGGCCATCGGCTTCACGCTGTACCAGCAGTCGATCACGTGAAGCCGCGGCCGCCGCTGCCGCCGGGGCCCTACCTGGTGGTCGGGCTCGCGCGCTCGGGCGTGGCCGCCGCGCACATGCTGCTGGCGCACGGCGAGGTGATCGGCTGCGACTCCGGCGAGCCGGCCGGCGCGGGCGAGCTCGAGGGCGTGGACGTCCGCCTGCGCTCGGACGGGCTCGACCTGCTCGGGCGGGTGCGGACGGTCGTGAAGAGCCCGGGCGTGCCGCAGGAGGCGCCGGTGATCGTCGCCGCCCGCGAGCGGGGGCTCGAGGTGGTGGGCGAGCTCGAGCTGGCCTGGCGCCTGCTGCCGAACGAGTTCATCGCGGTGACCGGCACCAACGGCAAGACCACCACGGTCGAGCTGCTCGGCGCGATTCACCGCGCAGGCCGGTGCGCCGGTGGTGGTGGCCGGCAACGTGGGCACGGCGGTGGCCTCGCTGGTGGGGCAGGTGGAGCCCGCTGCGACCGTCGTCTGCGAGACGTCCAGCTTCCAGCTCGAGGACGCGAGCGCGTTCGCGCCGGAGTGCGCGGTGCTGCTCAACGTGAGCGAGGACCACCTCGACCGCCACGGCAGCTTCGAGGCCTACCTCGCCGCCAAGCTCCGCATCTTCGAGCACCAGGACGAGGCCGACCTGGCCGTGCTGCCCGCCGGCTTCGCCTTCGAGCCCCCGCATGCCCGCGTGCTCCGCTTCGGGGAGCCGGGCAGCGTGCGCACGCTGGTCGAGGAGGAGCTGCGCCTGCGCGGCGCGCACAACCTCGAGAATGCGCTGGCGGCGGCCACGGCGGCGCTCGCGCGCGGGATCGATCTGGAGGCGGTGCGGCGCGCACTGCGCACGTTCCCGGGCGTGGCGCACCGGCTCGAGGAGGTGGCAGTGCACGGCGGCGTGACCTTCGTCAACGACTCGAAGGCGACCAACGTGGCGTCCGCGCTGGTGGGGATCGAGGCGTTCGACGGCGGCGTCCACCTGATCGCGGGCGGCAGCCTCAAGGGCGCCGGCTTCACCGGTCTGCGCGAGGCGGTGAGCTCGCGCTGCCGCGCCTGTTACCTGATCGGGGAAGCCGCCGAGCGGCTCGAGGCGGACCTCGCCGGCACCGTGCCGCTCGAGCGCTGCGGCGACCTCGAGCTTGCCCTCGACGCGGCCGCCGCGGCCGCCCGCCCGGGGGAGGTGGTGCTGCTCTCGCCCGCCTGCGCGAGCTACGACCAATTCAAGAACTTCGAGGAGCGCGGCGACCGCTTCCGGGAGCTCGCAAGGTCACGAGGATGATTCCGGGCGCGCGCGTCGAAGGAGCCCCGGATGGCCACGGATCGCCGCCGAGCCACGAGGGCCAAACCTCCCCTCGAATACTCCCTGCTCTACACCGCCACGCTCTGCCTGCTGGCTGCCGGAGCCGTGATGGTCTACTCGGCAAGCTCGGCGGAGTCGCTGCTCACGACGGGCGACTCGGCCTACTTCCTGAAGAAGTACCTGCTGTTCGGGGCGATCGGCCTGGTGCTGATGCACGGGCTGTCGCGGCACGGCCTCAAGCTCGTGAAGCAGGCCACCCCGGTGCTCCTGTTCGGCTCGATCGGGCTGACGCTGGCCGTGATGGTGCCGGGCATCGGCAGGAACGTGAACGGCGCCCAGCGCTGGCTCGGCGCCGGCCCGGTGCAGTTCCAGCCCTCGGAGCTCCTGAAGGTCGCGCTCGTGCTGTACGCGGTCCAGATCCTCGCCGGCCAGCCGGCCCGCATGAAGCACCTGAAGACGCTGGCAAGGCCGCTCCTGCTCGTGGTGGGCCTGGCCTGTGCGCTCCTGCTCAAGGAGCCCGACATGGGCACGGCGATCATCGTCTGCCTGGCGATCGGCGCGCTGCTCTTTGCGGCTGGGGTGCCGCTGCGCCACATCGCCACGATCGCCGGCGTGCTCGTCTTCTTCGCGGTGGTCTTCGCCATCGCCGCCCCCTATCGGCGCCAGCGCCTGCTCTCGTTCATGCACCCCTGGCACGACCAGGCGGGGGCCGGCTTCCAGACCGTCCAGTCGATGATCGCCATCGGCTCGGGCGGCTTCTTCGGGGTCGGCCTCGGCGAGTCGGTGCAGAAGATCTTCTACCTGCCCGAGGCGCACACGGACATGATCCTGGCGATCATCGGCGAGGAGCTCGGGCTGATCGGCATCACGGCGGTCGCGGCGCTCTACGGGATGATCGCCTACGCCGGGCTGCGCGCGGCGAAGATGGCGAAGGACCGCTACGCCAAGCTCCTGGCCGTCGGCATCACCTCGATCATCCTCTGCCAGGCCACGCTGAACTTCTTCGCGGTGATGGGGCTCGCGCCGCTCACAGGCGTGCCGCTGCCGTTCATCTCGTACGGCAACTCCAACCTGATCGTGCTGCTCGGCGGCATGGGACTGCTGCTCAACGTGGCGGCGAGCGGCCGCGCGCGGGCGGTGGCGCCGGGCCGCCTGCGGGCGATCGACGGCGGAAAGGTGCCGCGTGCCAAGAGTCGTGATAGCGGCGGGCGGGACGGCCGGCCACGTCGTGCCGGCGCTCGCGGTCGCGGACGCGCTGCGGGCTAGCGGCGCCGAGGTCGAGTTCGTCGGGGGTGAGCGTGCCGAGGCCGAGCTCGTGCCGGCGGCGGGCTACGCATTCCACCGGATCCGCGTGCGGGGGATCGACCGCAGCAACCCGCTGCGCGCGCTCAGGGCGATCGCGCTGGCGGCGCTGGCGCTGCCCAGGGCGGCCTGGATCCTGCGCCGTGTACGACCCGACGCCGTGATCGGCGCCGGCGGCTACGTGGCGGGACCGGTGGGGCTCGCGGCGGTTCTCGGGCGCGTGCCGCTCGTGCTCTGCGAGGCGGACAGCCACCTCGGCGTGTCCAACCGGCTGCTGGCACGCTTCGCCAGGCGGGTGTTCCTCTCGTTCCCGCTCGAGGGGCGCAGCGGCGGCCGCTACGTGGTGAGCGGCCGGCCGGTGCCGGCCGGCACCGGCAGGGCGGACCGTGTCGTGGCGCGGCGCCGCTTCCGCATCGGCGAGGACGAGCCCTGCCTGCTCGTCTTCGGCGGCTCGCTGGGCGCGCGCTCGCTCAACCAGGCGGCGGTGGAGGCGTTCGGTAGGGCGGCGCCCTGCGCGGTGCTCCACGCCAGCGGCCGGCGCGACTACCCGGAGCTGAGGGCTCGCCTCGACGCGCTCGGGTCGCCCGCGCACTACCACCTGCACCCCTACATCGAGCCCTTCGCCGACGCCCTGGCGGCCGCCGATCTGGTGGCGGCGCGCGCCGGCGGCTCGGTGCTGGAGGTGGCGGCGGCGGGCCTGCCGGCGGTGCTCGTGCCCTATCCGCACGCCACGGCCGACCACCAGACGGGCAACGCCCGCTGGATGGAGCAGTCGGGCGCCGCGGTGGTGGTCCCGGACGACGAGCTCGACGGTCCGCGGCTGGCGCGCGAGGTGGCCGCGCTGCTGGGCGCACCGCAGCGGCTGCGCTCGATGGCGGCCGCGGCCGAGCGGGTCTCGCGGCCGGACGCCGCGGAGCTGATCGCCCGCGAGACGCTCTCACTGGCGCGCTAGTGCCCCTTGAGCGCTCCTAGCGCAACTTTCCGGGCTCAAGTCGGATTGAGAAGCTGCCGATGTGGGAATCGTCGACCCAGGACCGTTCGCCGGCTCCTTCGAGCCACCTGAGTCCACTGCCCGGACGACCAGACCCTTCGATGCCCACCGACCAGTTTCCGGCTCTCCGACCCACGCAGGTGAAGCTGCGCCTGAGCAGCGGGCCGGAGGCGGTGTCGCTGGCCAGGCACTGCCTGGACGACTATGCGGCGGACCTGGGCCACGCGCTGTTCGAGGACATGCGCCTCCTGATCAGCGAGCTGATGACCAACGCCGTGCGACACGCGTCACCGGCCGGTGACGGCACCCTGACGGTGGAGTTGAGCGTCGGCACCGACCTGGTGCGCGCCTGCGTCACCGACCCGGGTCCCGGCTTCGAGGCCACGCCGCGCGAGCCAGGGCGACGATCCGGGCTCTGGCTGGGGCCTCTTCCTCGTCGAGCAGCTCTCCGACCGCTGGGGAGTCGAGCTCGCCGGCGGCACGAGCGTCTGGTTCGAGATCGACCGCCGGGCAAACGGCCAAGAACTGGCCGCATAGCCGCCGAAGGCGGCGGTTACGCGAGACCGGATGTCGAAAGCCCGGTCGGTACCGCGGGGCTGGATGCCCCGCGGAGCTCGTTACGCGAGACCGGAAGTCGAGAGTCCGGTCGGTACCGCGGGGCAGGATGCCCCGCGGAGCTACAAGACCTCGTCGGCGCTGTCGACCATGTCGAGGCGCTCGGCCACGCGTGTGATCTCGAACACGCGCTGAACGACCTCGGGTCCCTTGACGATCACCACGCGGCGGTCGTCCTCATCGCCGCGTGAGGCGGCGCTGAGGACCACGCGCAGGCCCGTGGAGTCCATGAACTCGAGCCGGCTCAGATCGAGCACGAGCAGCGGCGGGCCGCTCGCCTCGGTCGCCTTGATCGTGTCCTCCGCCTCGTTGGCGGTGGCAAGATCGAGGTCACCGGTCAGCGCCAGGCGCACGGCGGCGCCCCGAGCTTCGGACTGAATGCCGAAGGGGGTCATCGCGGGCGAGCGTACTCACTTTGGGACGCCGCCGCCAGAGTCGCAACGCGACGTGCGCCAGAGAGACTGCGGACTGCGGACCGCGGACTGCGGAGACCGAGATCCGCGGTCCGCAGTCCGCAGTCCGCGGTCTACGCCCCGAAGCGGCGCTCCACTTCGTCCCAATTCACGACGTTCCACCACGCGTCCAGGTAGTCCGGGCGGCGGTTCTGGTACTTGAGGTAGTAGGCGTGCTCCCACACGTCCACGCCCAGCAGCGGCGTCTGGCCGTCGCTGATGGGGCTGTCCTGGTTCGCGCTGCTCGTGATCGCCAGGGCGCCTGAGCCGTCCTTGACCAGCCACGCCCAGCCGGAGCCGAAGCGCTTCACGCCTGCGTCCTTCACCTGGGCCTTGAAGTCGTCGAAGCTGCCGAAGGCGTCACCGATCGCCGCGGCCAGGTCGCCGCCCGGCTCGCCGCCGCCGTCGGGGCTCATGATCTGCCAGAAGAGGGTGTGGTTGGCGTGGCCGCCGGCGTTGTTGCGGACGGCGTTGCGCTTGTCGTCGGGGACCTGGCCGAGGTTCTTCAGCACGTCCTCGACGGGCCTGTCGGCCCACTCGGTTCCCTCGAGCGCCGCGTTCGCGTTGGTCACGTAGGCGGCGTGGTGCTTGTCGTGGTGGACCTTCATTGTCGCCTCGTCGATATGGGGCTCGAGCGCGGCGTAGTCGTACGGGAGGTCCGGGACCTCGTATGCCATCTTCGACTCCTCTCGTAGGTCGCTGGACTTGTACCAGTTGCCCGCTTGGCGGAGCTCGCCCCATGTGATCGCCGGGGGCGCCTGACGCGCCGCTATCGTGCGCGCGCATGAGCGACGCGCCGTGGGCCGGACGGCGGCTCCACTTCATCGGCATCGGTGGCGCGGGCATGAGCGGTCTCGCGCTTGTGGCGCACGGGCTGGGGGCGCAGGTCACGGGCTCTGACCGAGCCGACTCCTCCTACACCGTGCGCCTGCGCGAGGCGGGCATCGAGCCCGAGATCGGCCACAGCGGAGGGCACCTCACGCGGGGTGCGGAGGTGGTCGTCTCGACCGCCATCGGTGAGGACAACCCGGAGCTGCAGGCGGCCCGCGCAGCTCGACGCCCGCGTGATCCATCGCGGCGAGCTGCTGGCGGAGGTGGCGCGGCTCAAGCGCTGCGTGGCCGTGGCCGGGACGCACGGCAAGACCACCACGGCGAGCATGGTGGCGCATGCGCTGGTGTCCTGCGGGCGCCGGCCGGCTTACCTGATCGGCGGCGAGGTGCGCTCGACCGGCACCAACGCCGCCTGGGGCGAGGGGGACTGGATCGTGGTGGAGGCGGACGAGTCCGACCGCTCGTTCCTGAAGCTCGAGCCGGAGGTGGCGGTGATCACGAACGTCGAGCTCGACCACCACGCCACCTACCGCTCGCTCGCCGAGGTGGAGCAGGCATTCGCCGACTTCGCCGGGCCGGTGCCCACGCTGATCGCTCCCGTCGGGCTCGAGCTGCCCGCGGTGCCGCCCACGGTGACGTTCGGCCTCGGCGCAGGAATGCTCGCCGCGCGTGATGTCGAGCTGCTCGAGCTGGGCTCGCGCTTCCGTGCCGAGGAGGTGCCGGTGCAGCTGCAGGTCCCCGGCCGGCACAACGTGCTCAACGCGCTGGCGGCGCTGGCGGCCTGCCGGGAGGCGGGGCTGCCGATCGAGGAGGCGGCGCCGGCCCTGCACAGCTTCAGCGGCGCGGGGCGGCGCTTCGAGCCCCACGGGCGCACAGCCTCCGGCGCCCGGGTGTTCGACGACTACGCCCATCACCCCACCGAGGTGCGCGCGACGCTCGAGGCTGCGCGCACGCTGAACCCGCGCCGCCTGGTGGCCTGCTTCCAGCCGCACCTCTACTCGCGCACGCGACACATGGCCCGCGACTTCGGCCGCGCGCTCGCACTCGCGGACCTGATCGTGGTGCTCGACGTCTATCCGGCACGCGAGCGCGCCGAGGACTTCCCCGGCGTCTCGGGCTGGCTGGTGGCGGTCGCCGCCGCTGACGCCGCCCACGGCCGCCCGGTCTACTGGCTGCCGCGGCTCGAGGACGCGGAACCGGTGCTGCGGGACGAGCTGCGCGAGGGCGACGTGCTGCTCACGCTGGGTGCCGGCGACGTCGACAGCCTTGCGCGCAGCCTGGGGGAGCGGGAGTGAGCGCCCCCGAGGGCGTGGAACGCGACTACCCGTTGGCCCGCCTCACCACCGTCCGCACCGGCGGTGCTGGGGACTGGTTCGCGCGAGCCGGGTCGGAGGAGCGCCTGAACGAGCTCCTGGGCTGGGCGCGCGCGGAGGGAATCGAGGTAGGAGTGGTGGGATCGGGCTCGAACCTCCTCATAGCCGATGATGGATTTCGGGGACTTGTGCTGAAGCTGGACGACGGGCTGGCGACCATCGACCGCGACGGCGAGCGAGTGGTCTGCGGCGGCGGCGCCAGGCTGCCGCAGGCGTCGGCGCGGGCGGCGCGCTGGGGCCTCAGCGGCATCGAGTTCGGCGTGAACATCCCCGGCACCGTCGGCGGCGCCGTGAAGATGAACGCCAACGCCTACGGCGGCGAGCTCGGGCGCGTGCTGGAGTGGGTGGACATCGCCGGTCCCGATGGGAGCGAGCGCCGCACGCCCGACCGGCTCGGCTTCGCCTACCGCCGCTCCAATCTCGGGCCGCACGAGATCGTCGCGCGGGCCTCGTTCAAGCTCGAGCCGGCCGACCCCGAGCAGGTGAAGGCCACGCTCGCGGAGATGCGCGAGCGGCGGCGCGCGGCGCAGCCGTCCGGCATCAAGACCTTCGGCTCCACCTTCAAGAACCCCGACGATCCGCGCGCCGAGGGCCGCACCGCCGGCATGCTGCTCGAGGCCGCGGGCTGCCGCGGGCTGCGCGTGGGCGGGGCGCGCTTCTCGCCGAAGCACGCGAACTTCGTGGAGAACACCGGCACGGCCACCACCGCCGACGTGCTGGCGCTGATGGCCGAGGGCCGCCGCCGGGTGCGCGAGCTCTTCGGCGTCGAGCTCGAGGCCGAGGTGCAGATCCTGGGGAAGCAGGGATGAGGGCGGCCGCGGCAGCCGGGCTGCGCACGATCCCCCGCGCCGCGCTTGCGATCCCGGCGCCCGTGCGGCGCCCGCTGCTGATCGGCCTCGCCGCGCTGCTCGCGCTCTGGTCCCTCTACTCGTTCTGGTTCAAGGACTCGAGCCTGGTCCGCATCGAGCACGTGAAGATCACGGGGCTCGACACTCGCGACGCCGCCCGCATCGAGCACGCGCTGACGTCGGCCGCGCACGACATGACGACGCTGCACGTGCGCCGCGACCAGCTGCTCTCCGCCGTGGCGGGCTACACAGCGGTGAAGGACGTCCAGGTCACGCCGCACTTCCCGCACTCGCTCACGATCCGGGTGATCCAGGAGCGCCCCGTGGCGTGGCTCCAGGTGAACGGCGGCCGGGTGATGGTGGCGGCCGACGGCAGCGTCCTGCGCGGACTGCGCTCGCCGTTCCCGCTGCCGGCGATCCGCAGCAGGGGCTCCGTCCCCCAGACCAAGCTCGCCGATCCGCTCGCGCTCACCGAGCTGGACGTGGCCGCCGCGGCGCCCCGCCCGCTCGCCCGCCGGGTCGCCAGCGTGGGCATGGGCGCCACCCGTGGCCTCGTGGTGAAGCTGCGGCGCGGCCCGCAGATCATCTTCGGCGACGCCACCCGGATCGACGCGAAGTGGGCGGCCGCCGCGGCGGTGCTCGCCGACTCGCGTGCGAAGGGAGCCACCTACGTGGACGTCCGGCTGCCGGAGCGGCCGGTGGCCGGCGGGCTGGCCTCCGAGTCCCTCGCCCCGCTCGACACCGCGTCGGCCGCCGCAGCCGCAGCCGGCGCGCAGGCCACCGCCGCGCAGCTGCCGGCGGCGGCCGGCACGACCGGCCCGGCGGCCGGGACGACAGGCCCCGCGACAGGTGCCACCACGCCCTCGACATCGGTGCAGAGCGGCACGACTGGGGCAGGCGCTGTCGCCGCCAACCCTCAACCCTGACGTCGAGGTTGAGGCTAGCCTCGAGTTGTCATTGAGGGTATGCCGCTTGCACGAAATCGTTCTCCGAATTGACACTTCCGCCAAAAAACGCCTACAGTGCGGACTTTGCGGGCCTAATGGAGTGACGAAAACTCTCAATCCTCACTTGAGGGTCGGACGTCAAAACTCTCGCTGCACGGCTAAAGGACGAGAGGGAACGAGGCGAGGATTAGCGCGATGGAGACGGGTAGCTACCTGGCGGTGATCAAGGTCGTAGGTGTCGGCGGGGGCGGCACCAACGCGGTGAACCGCATGGTCGACGCCGGCCTGAAGGGCGTCGAGTTCATCGCGGTGAACACGGACGCCCAGGCGTTGCAGATGTGCGACGCCGACATCAAGCTGCAGATCGGCTCCCAGCTCACGCGCGGCCTCGGCGCCGGCGCGGACCCGGAGGTCGGCTACGGAGCCGCCAATGAGAGCCGCGACGAGATCAAGGAGGCCCTGAAGGGCGCCGACATGGTGTTCGTCACCGCGGGCGAGGGCGGCGGCACCGGCACCGGCGCCGCTCCCGTGATCGCCGAGGTGGCGAAGCACGAGATCGGCTCGCTCACCGTGGGCGTCGTCACGAGGCCGTTCGACTTCGAGGGAAGCCAGCGTGGCCGCCAGGCCGCCGACGGCATCGACAAGCTGCGCGAACAGGTCGACACGCTGATCGTGATCCCAAACGAGAAGCTGCTGACGATCGTCGAGCGCCGGACGAGCATCCTCGACGCCTTCCGCGAGGCCGACAACGTGCTGCGCCAGGGCGTGCAGGGCATCACCGACCTGATCACGATCCCCGGCCTGATCAACCTCGACTTCGCCGACGTGCGCACGATCATGCACGACGCCGGCTCGGCGCTCATGGGCATCGGCGCGGCCAGCGGCGAGAGCCGGGCGGCCGAGGCGGCCAAGAACGCGATCTCGAGCCCGCTGCTCGAGCAGTCTGTGGAGGGCGCCACCGGCATCCTGCTGAACATCACGGGCGGCTCCGACCTCGGCCTGTTCGAGGTCAACGAGGCGGCCGAGATCGTCCAGAGCGCGGCCGACCACAATTCGAACATCATCTTCGGCGCGGTCATCGACGAGGCCCTCGCGGACGAGGTCCGCGTGACTGTGATCGCCACCGGCTTCGACAAGCGCAGTGGCCGCCCCGGCCTCTACGACGTCGAGCGCGGCCCGCGCCCGGCGCGCCCGCGCGACCGAGGGGATATCGCGATGGACGACCGGCAGCGGTCGTCGCTCGAGATCTCGGAGGACGAGATCGATATCCCGTCCTTCTTGAAGGACTAGATCACGGATCACGGATCGCAGATCGCGGAGCTGTCTCCGTGATCTGTCACCAGTGATCGCACGATTTGTGCCGGGACGGCACAGATCGTGAGAGGATCCACCAATCGAACTAGTTCGATTGAACTACCTCCTGTACCCCTGGCGCATCACCGATCAGGTGAGGCGGGGTCCCCGGGACCGGCGCAGCATGGCCATATACGGGGATGACGTCGCCGTCACGGATACGACAACAGGAGCAACTTTCGCGCTGTTTGCTCCGCTAGGGAGAGCGGCATGGGCAGGAGGGTTCGCATACTCCTCGTGGACGGGCACGAGGGCTACAGAGCGGGGCTGGCGAGGGCGATCGCCGAGCATCCGGAGTTGGAGCTGGTGGGGGAGGCAGGCACCGGCCGCGAGGGACTCGAGCAGGCGCTTCGGCTCAGGCCCGACCTTCTCGTCGCGGAGGTCCGCCTCCCGCAGCTCGGGGGCCTCGACCTGTGCCGGACGCTGGCCGGGCTCGACGAGCCGCTCGAGACGCGCACCGTGGTGCTCAGCACCGGGGCGAACGAGGCGCTCGTGGCGGCGGCCGCCGAGGCCGGCGCGGTGGCCGTGCTCGACAAGGCGGCGGCGCGGCAGGAGCTCTGCGAGCGGTTGGCCGAACTTGGCGGCTGAGCGGTCCCTACGCGCCGAGATAGCAGTTCCGCGCCGAATGACCCTGGCGACCGGCATGGCGTGAGTGCTAAAACAGGCACATGACGCGCGGGCCCAAGCGTGTCCGTGTGTACGTTGCGGACGACCACCCCGTCTATCGCGAGGGCCTGGTACGAGCCATCCGCGACCGTCCTGACCTCGAGCTGGTCGGCGAGGCGTCCGATGGCCGGGAGGCTTTGCCGCAGCTCAAGGCCCTCGTGCCGGACGTGGCGGTGCTCGACGTGCGCATGCCGGGGCTCGACGGCATGGAGGTGCTGAACGCGATCAAGCGCGACGAGCTGTCCACGCGCGTCGTGTTCCTGTCCGCCTACGTCGAGAGCGACCTCGTCTACCGGGCTATCGCCATGGGGGCGGGCGCCTATCTCTCCAAGGAGGCAGACCGGGGGGCGATCTTCGACGCGGTGGCGGCCGTGGCACGCGGCGAGGCGTTCCTGTCGCCCGAGATCCAGACCGGGCTGACGGCGCAGATCCAGATGCGCGAGGCGCACGCGCGGCCGGTGCTGACCCCGCGCGAGCGCGAGATCCTCAGGATGACCGCCGACGGCCACTCGGCCCCTGACATCGGCCGCCAGCTCCATCTCAGCCCGGCGACCGTGAAGACGCACCTCCAGAGCCTGTACGAGAAGCTGGGCGTCTCGGACCGGGCGGCGGCCGTGGCCGCCGCGATGCGGCGTGGCCTGCTCGAGTAGGTCGTGAGCGAGCAGCTCATAGGCGCGGCGGGGGCCCTGGAGCAGACCTCTGAGGACGGTACCGAGCGCTTCCGCGCGCTGTTCGAGAACTCCGTCACCGGCATGGCGCTGGTCTGCGTCTCAGGCCGCTTCCTCCAGGCCAACCCCGCCTTCTGCGAGCTGGTGGGGCGGGCCGAGCAGGAGCTGCTCGGGCTGATCTTCTTCGACGTGGTCCATCCGGGCGACCGCGACCTGGCTCGGGCGCGGCACGAGCAGCGGGTGAGCGGCGCGCTGGCGTCCGGCCGGCTCGAGATGCGCTTCCTCCACGCGGACGGCCACCCGGTCTGGACGCGCGTGATGGACGCGCCGGTGAAGGACGACGACGGTCAGCTGCTCTACACGCTGACCCAGGTGCTCGACCTCAGCGAGCAGCGCCGGCTCGAGGAGACCACCAGCCGCCTGTACGCGCTGTCGCGCGATCTCTTCTGCACGCTCGGCTTCGACGGCTACTTCAAGAGCGTGAACCCGGCCTGGGAGCGCGTGCTGGGCTACACCGCGGATCAGCTGCTCACGCGGCCGATGCTCGACTTCGTGCACCCCGACGACCGGCCGCGCACGGCCCGCGAGAGCGGGCGCCTGAAGCGCTCGGACGAGGTCACGATCAGCTTCGAGAGCCGCTTCCGCACGCGCGACGGCTCCTACCGCTGGCTGCTCTGGAGCGCCCATGTGAGCCCTGAGGAGCGGCTGGTCTACGGCGTGGCCAAGGACGTGACCGAGCGCAAGCGCTCCGAGGAGCGGCTGCGCGAGAGCGAGCGCAAGTACCGCGATCTCGTGGAGACCTCGAGCGACCTGATCTGGTCCGTGGACCCCCAGGGGCGCTTCACCTTCGTGAACCGCGCGGTGCGGCGCATCTACGGCTACGAGCCGGAGGAGATGCTCGGCCGGCCGCTGACCGACTTCGCGCCGCCGGGCGGCGAGGCCGAGGTGCGCGAGCGGCTGCGCCAGATCCTGCGCGGCCGGCCGCTCTTCAGCAGCGAGACGCGGCACGTGCGCAAGGACGGCAGCATCGTGTACCTGAGCTACAACGCGATCGTCCTGCACGACAGCGAGGGCAACCTGCTCGGCGCCACCGGGACCGCCACCGACGTCACCGAGCAGCGCCGCTCGGAGGCGCGCCAGGCAGCGGTGACCGAGCTCGGCCGGCGGGCGCTCGAGGGCACGAACCTCACCGAGCTGGCGGAGGCCGCGGTGTCGCTGGTGGCCGAGACGCTCGGCGTCGAGTACAGCGAGATGCTCGAGTTCCTGCCCGAGGACGGGGAGCTGAAGCTGCACGCCGGCGCCGGCTGGCCCGAGGACTCGGCCGGCCGCCGCTTCCCGGCTCAGCCCGAGGCCTCGCTCGTGGCCTTCACGTTGCAGGGCGACGCCCCGGTGGTGGTGGAGGACTTCGCCAGCGAACGGCGCTTCGAGGGCCCGCTGGCGCTGCCGGGGCTCGACGAGGGCAGCGGCGCCTGCGTGGCGATCGAGGGCGACGAGCGGCCGTTCGGCGTGCTCTGCGTCCACACCCGCCACCACCGCGCCTTCAGCCCCGACGAGGTGAACTTCCTGCAGTCGATGGCGAACGTGCTGGCCACCGCGATCGAGCGCAAGCGCAGCGAGTCCCAGATCGGGGAGCTGGCGGCCGCGCGGGGACGGCTGGTGGCGCAGACGCTCGCCGCCGAGGACCGCGCCCGCCGCGCGATCTCGGAGGTGCTCCACGACCACGCCCTGCAGGACCTGCTGGCCAGCCGCCAGGACCTGGTGGAGGTGCTCGAGGACCCGGACGGCGACCCGGAGCGGGTGGTGCGCGCGCGCGAGGGCATCGAGCGCGCCGTGCAGCTCCTGCGCGAGGCGGTCTTCAACCTGCACCCGGTGGTGCTCGAGCACGCCGGACTCGCCTCGGCGATCCGCGCGGTGGCGGACCACCAGAGCCGCCGCGGCGGCTTCGAGTGCGACATCGAGGTGGAGCACGCCGCCACCGGCGTGCACGACGAGCTGATCCTGTCGCTCGCCCGCGAGCTGCTGACGAACGCCGCCAAGCACGCCGACGCGCGTCACGTGCGCGTGCAGGTGGTGCGCGAGCCGAAGGAGATCGTGCTGGAGGTGGCCGACGACGGCAACGGCATGCACGAGCGCCGCCGCACCAGGGCGATCGGCGAGGGCCACGTCGGCCTGGCGTCCAGCGCCGAGCGCGTGGAGGCGGTCTCGGGCCGCTTCGAGCTGACCAGCCAGCCCGGTCTGGGAACCGTCGTCAGGGCGAGGCTGCCCGCACGGCGGGTTGCACCCCACCGCGCGGACATCCCGCCTCAGCGTCTCGGGCTCGTCAGCGAACGCCCACTCGCCGGCGGTCGATGATCTCCTCGGAGATCGCCATCGCCACCGCGTGAGCGCGCGTACGCGCACCCATCTTGCGAAGGATGTTCTTGATGTGCGTGCGGACGGTGTGCGGGCTCAGGAACAGGCTCGCCGAGATGTCCTCAATGGACTGCCCTCTGGCGATCTGCTCCAGCACCTCGCATTCACGTTCCGACAGCGAACCGGAGCGCGGCCTGTATGTGGTCGTAAACGCCATCTCCCTGGGGGGGCAGTCTTTCCCCGCACGGAGCGTCGAACAACCCGCCGTGCGGCTGGAATGGAGGATGAGCGGACCCCTCTCCGATTGGATGACGTGCGGCAAGGGGAGGGGCCTCCCCTGCGGCTTCATACCGGAAGGGGATACCACCGCTCTGCGGGGACGCGACCATCGTCACGTTGCCCGTGTCCCGACCTTTTACAGTCGTTCTCGCCGACGACCAGCGTGCTTTTCGGGAAGGCCTCGCACGTGCCATCGCCCGGCACGGCCACCTAGAGCTGGTGGCCGTCGCGGGGCGCGGTGACGAGGCTTTCGACGTGATCGAAGCACTCCGGCCGGACGTCGCCCTCCTCGACGTGCGCATGGCCGGGCTGAGCGGCCCGGCGCTCTGCGCATTGCTGCGCGAGCGCCACCCTGAGCTCGAGACACGGCTCGTCCTGATGAGCGTCGACGGCGCTGAGTTCGACGAGGTGCGCACGATGGTCGACGGCTTCGTGGGCAAGGACCGCTCGCGGCGCGAGATCTGCGACAAGCTCGTGCAGGTGGCGGAGCGCGAGGGTTCCGGGCTGCGCCTGCTCGCCTAGCGGCCTTGGGCGAGGCCGCGCAGCAGGCGGGCGAACACGCCCCGCAGCGTGCGCTTGCCGTAGTCGTGGCTCGGGCTGTTCGTGGTGAGCACGGCCACCGCCACCCGCTCCGCGCCGCGGCGGAGCAGCGCCACCTGGTGGTCGACCGCCCCCGTGCCGGCGCCCCAGCCGCCCTTGAAGTAGACCCGCCAGCCAGGGATGCGCAGGCTGCCGATGCCCCAGCGCTGGCTCGGCGCGATCGACGACAGGAGGTGGAGCGCCGTGGCCCGGTGGCGCGCCACCACGCAGCGGTCGATGTGGAGGAAGAAGCGCGTCTGGTCGGAAGCGTCGATGCGGGTCGCACCCCAGAAAACGGGTGCAAGCGAGAAGCGCCGCATCCCGGCGCTGCGCGCCACGCGGTAGACGGCGGCGGGACCGACGATGCCGAGCACGCGTTGGGCGGCGACGTTGTCGGAGCGGCGGATCATCGGCCCGATCAAGCGGAGGTCCGCGCTTGTCAGCGGCCGGTCGCGCACGCCGGGGCGGTTCAGGTACGCCACGAGCAGCATCGGCTTGAGCATGCTGGCCGCGTGCACGGCCGCAGTGCGATGCCAGCCCCAGATGTGGTCGTCGGTGCGGACCGCGAAGCGCACCTGGCCGGCGCGCCCGTTCGCGTAAGCGATCGCCGAGCGGACGTGGGGGCGCCAGGCCTGTGCGGGCGGCGCGGTGAGCGCCAGCGCGGCCGCGGCGGCGATCAGCCCAGCCCGTGCGCCTCGAGGTAGGCGTCGAGCGCTGCCGACTTCTGCGTGTCCTCGTAGACCTCGTACTCCCGCAACAGCCCCCACGCGATCCTCCCCCAGATCACGTAGCGATTCTCGTAGACGTCCGCCCCATTGTCGCCGCTCAGATGGTCGTGGCCGCGGATGCAGACCGTGGTGCGCCATGGCGAGCCGCTCACGACGATCTCGTCCGCGTGGATCTGGAGGCCCACGCGCACGAAGCGCTGGAGCCACGGCTCGAGCTCGGCCTTGCCGTGGAACTCTCCCGACCAGGAGCTGTCGCCGGGGAAGGTGAGGTGGACGTCGGGGGCGTCGAAGCGGAGCACCGGCCCGTAGTCCCCCGAGCGCAGCCGCGCGAGGTTGCGCTGGAGCAGCGCGCGGGTGGCCCACGTGCGCAGCTGGGGGAGCGCGGCGGCCACCGCCGCGCCGGCGAGCGCGCGCCTCATCCGGTGCGCTCCATGAACTCGCGCATGTGCGCGGCCAGCTCGGCAGGCCTGTCCTCTGGGATCAGCGTGTAGCTGTCCTCGATCTCCACGAGCCGTCCCTCCGGGAGCAGCTCGGCGAGGCGACGGCCGTGCTCCGGCGGCATCACGCGGTCCTCGCTCGCCCAGGCCACAAGCGCCGGGCCGCGGAAGTCGCGCAGCCGCCCGGTGGCGACCAGCAGGTCGCGGCTGCCCTGCGCGCTGCTGCCCGCGTACTTGCGCAGGTCGCGCCGGACGGCCCGCTGGGTCAGGGCGGGCTCGAGCCAGTCGTCCACGACCTCGTTGGGGATCGGCCGCTTGCTCATCCAGCCGAACGTCAGCGGCGAGCGCCGCAGCGGCCGCAGGCGCATGGGCTGGAGGGCGGCGTTGAGACCGCCGGGCAGCTTGGCGGCCAGCCCGACCATGCGGCCGGGAAGCCCGGGCGGCACGTTGTCGAACGCCTCACAGGAGGTCACCACCAGGCGGCCGATGCGCTCGGCGCCGCCGTTCGCGGCGAGTAGGAGCGGCCCGCCCCAGTCGTTGAGCGCGAGCGTGGCGTCGCGCAGGTCGAGCCCCTCGAGCAGCTCGCCGAGGAGGCGGGCGATGCCGCGCATCGACAGGTCGGCGTCCGGGCGCATCGGCGTGCGGTGGGCGCCGAGCGGGAGCGTGGGGAGGATGCAGCGGTGGTCGCTCCGGAGCTCCGCCACCACGCCGCGCCAGAGCGAGCCGGTCATCACGAGGCCGTGGCTGAAGACGATCGGCGGGCCGTCGCCCCCGGTGTCCTCGTATTCGATCGTGCCCGCTGACGTCTGCAACTCTGCCATCTGCAGTCTCCACTTGATAGATCGCTCTAGCGAGCGGCAATGTATCATGGCCCGCGATGGCGGCTGACACCAAGGACCGCATCGTCGGCGCCGGCGCCGAGCTGTTCCGGCGCCAGGGCTACTCGGCCACCGGCGTGAAGCAGATCGTGGCCGAGGCGAAGGCTCCCTTCGGCTCGCTCTACCACTTCTTCCCCGGCGGCAAGGAGCAGCTCGGGGCGGAGGTGATCCGCTGGTCGGGCGGGATG
Organism: uncultured Thermoleophilaceae bacterium; assembly: GCA_963848495.1. Taxonomy (GTDB): domain Bacteria; phylum Actinomycetota; class Thermoleophilia; order Solirubrobacterales; family Thermoleophilaceae; genus JAICJR01. The sequence goes on along the minus strand of CAWKDV010000004.1, from coordinate 295,479 downwards.
TACGCCCAGCTCGTGGGCGCCGTGATCGCCCCGGCGCCCGACATCCTCAGCGCGGTCGACCTCTTCTTCGCGGGCGCCGCGGACACGTTGCGCGAGACGGACTACGAGGACGCCTGCCCGATCGCCACGGTCGCGCTCGAGGTGGCCAGCACGAGCGAGCCGCTGCGCGAGGCCACTGCCGAGGTGTTCGAAAGCTGGATCGTCGGCCTGGCGGCGCCCTTCGAGGCCGCGGGCCTGCCGCCGGACACCTCGCGCGAGCTGTCGGTGGCGATGCTGTCGGCGCTCGAGGGCGCGTTCGTGCTCTGCCGGGCGCAGCGCAACACCGAGGCGCTCGAGGTCGCGGGCCGCACCATGAGGCGGGTGGTCGAGCACGCCCTGGGGCATTGCTAGGGTCTTTTCGCCCTGAGCGCCGCCACGGAAACCCTTCGCCGCACACCTCTCTACGAACGCCATGTGGGCGCCGGCGCCAGGTTGGTGCCGTACGCCGGCTGGGAGATGCCCGTGCAGTACGAGGGCATCCGTCAGGAGCACCTCGCTGTGCGCCGCTCGGCCGGGCTGTTCGACGTGTCGCACATGGGTGAGGTGGAGACGAAGGGCCCCGACGCCGAGGCGTTCCTCCAGCACCTGCTCTCTAACGACGTCACGAAGCTCGCCGAGCACGGGGCGCAGTACTCGGTGCTCTGCCGCGCGGACGGCGGCGTGCTCGACGACCTCTTCACCTATCGGCTGGATGCGAGCTTGTCGAGCGACCGGGCCGAAGGCCCGGGTTTCCTGACGGTCACCAACGCCGCCAACCACGACAAGGACTACGCCTGGCTGGCCAGCCACGCCGAGGGCTTCGACGTGCGCGTCGAGGACGCCGCGGCCGACTACGCGATGCTCGCGCTCCAGGGACCGGACGCACGCGCGACCCTGAGGCGGCACCTGGAGGGCGACGAGCCCGCGCGCATGCGCTCGACCCGAGCGCGCGTGGCGGGCGCCGACTGCCTCGTGGCCGGCACCGGCTACACCGGCGAGGACGGCGTCGAGCTGCTGCTGCGCCCGGCCGATGCCCCGGCCGTGTGGGACGCGCTGACCGGCGATGGCGCCGTGCCGGTGGGCCTCGGCGCGCGCGACACCCTGCGCCTCGAGGTCTGCTTCCACCTCTACGGCAACGACCTGTCGGAGGACCGCAACCCGATCGAGGCGGGGCTCGGCTGGTGCTGCAAGCTCGACACCGGCTTCATCGGCTCGGAGGCGCTGCGCGCGGTCGAGCCCAAGCAGGCGCTGGTCCCGTTCGCCTTCACCGGTGAGGGGATCCCGCGCCAGGGCAACCCCGTGCTGGTCGGCGGCGCGCCGACCGGCGTGGTCACCAGCGGCACCATGTCACCCTGCCTCGAGATCGGGATCGGGCTGGCATACGTTCCGCTGAGCGCATCGGCGCCGGGGACGGCGATCGAGGTCGACGTGCGGGGCAAGCTGCGGCCGGCGGAAGTGCGCGAGAAGCCGCTCTACAGGAAGGAGCAGTGAGCGTGGCAGACGAGAGCTATCCCGACGGGCTGCTGTACCACCCCGACCACGACTGGGCGCGGCGGTCGGGCGGCGATGCGACGTTCGGCATCACCTGGTACGCGCAGGACCAGCTGGGAGAGGTCGTGTTCTTCGACCCGCCGGAGGTCGGCACGCAGGTCAGCGCCGGCCAGTCCTACGCGGAAGTCGAGTCGGTGAAGGCGGTGTCGGACGTGTTCGCGCCGCTCTCCGGCGAGGTGGTCGAGGTCAACGACGGCCTCAAGGAGACGCCCGAGAAGATCAACGAGGACCCCTACGGCGAGGGCTGGATGGTGAAGGTGCGCCTGAGCGACCCGTCCGAGGCCGACGCGCTCATGGACGTGAACGCGTACAGGGAGTCGCTGGGCAAGTCGTGAGCCGGTACACGTCCGCAACCGACGCTGACCGCCGCGAGATGCTCGCGGCCATCGGCGTCTCCTCCGTCGAGGAGCTGTTCAGGGACATCCCCGAGGCGGTCCGGCTGCACGAGCCGCTGAAGCTTCCCGACGGCATGGCCGAGCAGGACGTCTACGACCACCTGCGCGCGCTCGCGTCGAAGAACCGCCACGCCGACGACGAGGTCACCTTCCTCGGGGCCGGGATGTACGACCACTACGTGCCCGCTCTGATCGACTCGATCGTTCAGCGCTCGGAGTTCCTCACGCCGTACACGCCCTACCAGCCGGAGATCTCGCAGGGCGGACTGCAGGCGATGTTCGAGTTCCAGACAGCCATCTCGGAGCTCACCGGCCTGCCGGTGGCCAACGCGTCGCTGTACGAGGGGCCGTCGTCGGTCGCCTCGGCCGGCTACCTCGCCAAGCTCGACAACCGGCGCACGAAGTTCGTGATCTCGCGCGGCGTGCACCCGCACTCGCGCGAGACGCTGCGCACCTACTCGAAGGGCTTCGGCACGACCGTCGTGGAGACGCCGCTCGACGACCACGGCACCACCGATCTCGCCGCGCTCGCCGCCGCGGTGGACGACGACACCTCCGCGGTATTCCTGCAGCAGCCGAACTTCCTCGGCACGGTCGAGGACCTGGGCCCGCTCGCGGAGGCGGCCAAGCGCACCGGCGCGGTGGTGGTGTGCGCGGTCGACCCGCTCACGCTCGGGATCCTGCGCCCGCCCGGCGAGCTCGGCGTGGACGTCGCGGTGGGCGAGGGGCAGTCGCTCGGCAACCGGCTCGACTTCGGCGGCCCGTCGTTCGGCTTCTTCGCGGCGGGCGAGCGCTACCTGCGCCGCATGCCGGGGCGGATCGCGGGGGAGACCGTGGACGTCGAGGGCAGGCGCGGCTTCGTGCTCACGCTGCAGACACGCGAGCAGCACATCCGGCGCGAGAAGGCCACTCACAACATCTGCACCGCTCAGGCGCTCAACGCGCTGATGGGCGTGATCTACCTGTCCTGGCTCGGCAAGCGCGGGATCGTCGAGCTCGGCGAGCTGATGCTGCGGCGCACCGCCTACGCGCGCGAGGCGCTCGCGCTCGAGGCGATCAACCCCGGGCCGGTGGTGCGCGAGTTCGCCGTGCGCGTGCCGGACCTCGACGGGCTGTTCAAGCGGGCGCGCGCCGAGGGCATCAACCCCGGCTACCGGCTCGGCCGCGACTACCCGGAGTACGGCGACGGCCTGCTGGTGGCGATCACGGAGCGGCGGACCAAGCGGGATATCGATCGGTTGGCGGCTGTCGTGGGGGCTGTTCGGGAAGGGGCGGTCGCGTGAGCGAGATCGTGGATCGCGGATCGCGGATCGCAGACACGCTCACGATCTATGAGCGTTCACGTGAGGGCCGGCGCGCCTTTGTCGCACCGGCACTGGACGTGCCTGAGGTGCCCGTCTCCGACCTCCTTCCGGCGGGCCTCATCCGGCAGGAGCCGCCCGCCCTGCCGGAGGTCTCCGAGCCCGAGATCGTGCGCCACTACAACAACCTTTCGAAGAAGAACTTCGACCTCGACACCGGCTTCTACCCGCTCGGCTCGTGCACGATGAAGCACAACCCGAAGGTCAACGAGCGGGTGGCGGCGCTGCCGGGGCACGCGCGCCTGCATCCGCTGCAGGAGTCGCAGTACGCGCAGGGCGCGCTCGAGCTGATGTGGCGGCTCGGGGAGCAGCTCGCGGCAGATCGCCGGGCTGCCGCACGTGTCGCTCCAGCCGAGCGCCGGCTCGCACGGCGAGCTCGCCGGCCTGCTGCTCACGCGCGCCTACCACGAGGACCGCGGCGAGCAGCGCACCAAGGTGCTCACGCCGGACACCGCACACGGCACCAACCCGGCCAGCGTGACGATGTCCGGCTACGAGGTCGTGCACGTGGGCACGGCTCCCGACGGCGGCGTGGACATGGACGACCTGCGGGCCAAGGCGGGCGACGACACGGCCTGCCTGATGCTCACGAATCCCAACACGCTCGGCCTGTTCGACCGCAACATCGAGGAGATCCAGCGCATCGTCCACGACGCCGGCGCCACGCTCTACTACGACGGCGCGAATCTCAACGCGGTGATGGGCATCTCGCGGCCGGGGGACATCGGCTTCGACATCGTCCACTTCAACCTGCACAAGTCGTTCACGCAGCCGCACGGCGGCGGCGGGCCGGGCGCCGGTCCGATCGCCGTGTCGGACGCGATCGAGCCGTTCCTGCCGCACCCTCAGGTGGTGCGCCGCGGCGGCGGCTCGAACGGCGGCGGCGGCGAGGCGTTCTACGACCTCGACCACGACCGGCCGAAGTCGATCGGCCGCCTGCGCGGCTTCCAGGGCAACTTCGGCGTCTTCGTGCGCGCCTACGCCTACATCTGCTCGGTGGGTGGCGACGGCCTGCGCGACGTCTCCGAGACCGCCGTCCTCAACGCCAACTACCTGCGCGCGCGGCTGGCCGAGGAGGGCATCGCCGACTATCTGCCGATCGCCTTCGACCGTCTCTGCATGCACGAGTTCGTGCTCTCCGGGCGCGGCGCCAAGGAACAGCTCGGCTTAAGGACGCTCGACATCGCCAAGCGCCTGCTCGACTACCGCATGCACCCGCCCACGGTCTACTTCCCGCTGCTGGTGGACGAGGCGCTGATGGTCGAGCCGACCGAGACCGAGACCAAGGAGACGCTGGACGCATTCGCGGAGGCGATCCGGGAGATCCTCGAGGAGGCCGCGAAGGACCCCGAGGTCGCCAAGAACGCGCCCTACTCCACGCCGGTGCGCCGCCTGGACGAAGCTCGCGCGGCGAAGCACCCCGTGGTGCGCCAGCCGGCCGAGTAGCTCAGCAGCCGTCGATCTGAACCGCGTTCAGCCCCACGGCCAGCTCGCCGAGCTGACTGGTGAGGAGGCCCTGAACGATCTCGGCGCCGCAGCCCTTCGGCGTGCTCACCAGGCCGCGCTTGCCGCCGGTGAGGCGCACCGTCAGCGAGACGAGCGGGACGTTCGGCAGGCCGTCGAGCGTGACCTGCGCGGTGCCGGCCGGGCTCATGCGAGCGTAGCCCACGAAGCTGAGGTTGGGCAGCCCGGCGGCGCGGCCCTTCACCACGCCGATGATCTGCCGCTGGCGGCCGTGGCGCGCCAGGTTCACCGTGCCGCGCAGGCGCGCGCCGGTGAGCGTCACCGCCTCGAGCGACCCGATCTCGCTGTTCTGGCGGCAGCGCCCGGCACGCCGCTGGCGCGGCTTGCACGCCTTCACGCCGGACGGGTGCTGGAGCGCGAAGCCGGCCGGGAAGGCGAGCGTGAAGCGCTTGGGCGGTGTGTCGCCGGCGGTCTCGAAGACCGTCGCCTCGATCGCGGGGCGGGCGCCGGGCGTGGCCGGGTCGACCGACAGCGTGACGCGCGGGGCGAACGCGGCGTGGGCCAGCGGGGCGCACGCCAGGAGCGCGATCAGGGCGACGAGGAACGCGGGGAGCCTGTGCTTCATCGCACGGGTTTGATCGGCCCAAGCCATGCACACCTTGAGCGGTGGGCGCGGTATCGCTGCCTACACTCTCCGGCCCGTGCGCATCTTCAGCGGCATCCAGCCCACCGGCAGCAAGCATCTCGGCAACTACATCGGGGCGATCCGCCAGTACGTGGAGGGCCAGGATCGCGGCGAGGCGATCTACTGCGTGGTCGACCTGCACGCGATCACGGTCGCCTACGACCCGGCGGAGCTGCGCCGCAGCGTCTACGACACCACCGCGATGCTGATCGCCGCCGGGCTCGACCCCGGCCGCTGCATCCTCTTCCGCCAGGGCGACGTGCAGGAGCACTCCGAGCTCTGCTGGCTCCTGTCGGGGGTGACCGCCTACGGCGACCTCCAGCGCATGACCCAGTTCAAGGACAAGTCCGCCAAGCAGCGCGAGTTGGTGTCGGCCGGTCTGTTCCTCTACCCGGTGCTGCAGGCCGCTGACGTGCTCGCCTACAAGGCCAACGAGGTGCCGGTCGGCGAGGACCAGCGCCAGCACCTCGAGCTGATGCGCGACGTGGCCATCCGCTTCAACGCCCGCTTCGGCGAGACGCTGGTGGTGCCGGAGGCGCGCATCCCTCAGGTGGGCGCGCGGATCATGGACCTCCAGGACCCCACCCAGAAGATGTCGACAACCGCCGCGAGCGACGCCGGGGTGATCCGCGTGCTCGACGAGCCGGCGACCATCGTCAAGAAGGTCAAGAGTGCGGTGACCGACTCGGGCAGCGACGTCGTGAGGTCGCCCGACAAGCCGGGCGTGACCAACCTGATCGACGTGCTGGCCGTGATCCGCGGCCTGGCGCCCGAGCAGGTGGAGGCGGAGTTCGACGGCTCCGGCTACGGGAACTTCAAGCAGGCGGTGGCGGACGCCGTGGTGGACTACCTGGCGCCCGCCCGCGAGCGCTACCAGGAGCTGCGCCCGGACGAGGCAGAGCTCGAGCGCATCCTGCGCGAGGGGGCCGGAAAGGCCCGTGCGATCGCCTCTGAGACGGTCGCCGAGGTCCGCCGGCGAATGGGCGTCGGGCCGCCCTCTTAAGCTCCCGGTAATGGCCGTCGCCTCGCTCGACCTCGACCTCGAGGTCTTCCAGGGTCCGTTCGACCTGCTGCTCACGCTGGTGCTGAAGGAAGAGGTCGACCTGCTCGAGGTCGATCTGGCCGATGTGGTGCTCGCCTACGTCGAGTACCTGGAGTCGAGCGGCGAGCTCGACCTCGAGGCGGCCACCGAGTTCCTGGTGTTGATCGCCGCGCTGCTCGAGCTGAAGTCGCGCCTGATCCTGCCGCGCGAGGAGGACGAGGAGCTCGACCTCGACCGCGGCGAGGCCGCCGACGAGCTGCTCGCCCGGCTGATCGAGTACACGCGCTACAAGGGCGCGGCGGCGTACCTGCGCGAGCGGATCGAGGCCGAGTCCGGCTTCCGCTACCGCTCGGCGCCACTGCCGCCGGAGCTGCGGCGGGTGTCGGTGGAACTGGCGGAGAAGTCCTACGAGCCTGTGCTGCTGGCCAAGGCGGTGGGCGGCCTGCTGCGGCTGCCGGAGCCGATCTCCCTGCACCACGTGGCCAAGGCGCAGGTGTCGGTGGGCGAGCGGCTGGCGCTGCTGCGCGACCTGCTTTCGCGCCGAGGGCGCTTCACGTTCGACGAGGCGGTGGAGGGCGCCGACCGCGTCACCGAGGCGATCACACTGTTCGCCCTGCTCGAGCTCTACAAGAAGGGGGAGGCCGTGTGGGAGCAGTCGGAGTCCTTCGGCGAGATCGTGGTGACCGCGCGATGAACGAGCTTCCGCGCATCGTCGAGGCGCTCCTGTTCCTGTCCCCGGAGCCGCTGTCGGTGGAGACGCTCGCCGACGCGTGCGAGGCCGGGGAGGGGGAGGTCGTGGAGGCGCTCGCCAGGCTGCGCGAGCACTACGCGGAGGGCTGGCGCGGAGTGGTGCTGAGGGAGGTCGCCGGCGGCTTCACGCTCGCCACCGACCCGGTGGCCGAGCACGCCGCGCGCCGCCTGCTCGCCCGGCCGCGCACTCCGCCGCTCACGCAGGCGCAGGCCGAGTGCCTGGCGATCGTGGCCTACCTGCAGCCCGTGTCGCGGCCCGAGGTCGCGCGCATCAGGGGCGTGGCGTCCGAGTCGGCGGTCGGCACGCTGCTCGAGCGCGGCCTGATCGAGGAGTCCGGCCGCTCGCAGTTCGGCGCGATCCTCTACCGCACCACGGAGCTGTTCCAGCGCCTCTTCGGCCTCAACGGCCTCGACGAGCTGCCCGACCCGGCGGGCTTCGACCCCACGCCGGAGCAGGAGGGCGAGCTGCGCGAGCGCCTGCTCAGAGCGGGCGAACAACGCGCGGCCACCTAGCGGTGCCGAGCTTCCGGGAGCAGCGGGAGACGCTCGCCCTCTGGGAGCGCTTTCCCGGCATCGAGCGCGGCGAGGCCGGCGGCGGGCGGGTGGCCCTGACGTTCGACGACGGTCCCGACCCGGAGGGCACGCCGCTCGTGCTCGACGCGCTCGAGGCCGTGGGCGCGCACGCCACCTTCTTCATGCTCGGTGAGCAGCTGATGCGCAACCCGGCGCTCGGGCAGGAGGTGGCCGGGCGTGGGCACGAGATCGCGCTCCACGGCTTCGGCCACCGCCACCACGAGGAGCTGGCCCCGGTCGAGGCGCGCGACGACCTCGCGCGCGGCCTCGGCGCGGTGGAGGCGGCCAGCAGCCGCCGGCCCGCGTTCTACCGGCCGCCGTACGGGCGCTTCAGCGAGCACTCCTATGGCGCCTGCCGGGCGCTCGAGCTCCGTCCCGTCTACTGGTCCGCCTGGGGCGAGGACTGGGAGACGCTCTCCGCCGAGCGGATCGCCGAGCTGGTGACGCGGGACCTCGCGGACGCGGCGATCGTGCTGCTGCACGACTCGGCCGTCTACGCCGACCGGCCGGGGCGCGGAGCCCACGGCCGCCGCCGTACGCCTGCTCGGGGAGCGGGCGAGCGACGCCGGCCTCAGCCTCGTCTCGCTGAGCGAGGCGCTTAGGGCCTATCCCGGTGGAGGGGTGTGACTGGGGCGGTCGTAGGGCGAGCCAGGCAAGGACGCAGCAGTTCCAGGTACAGCCAGTACCTGGAATCTGCGAGGACGCCGGCTGGCGAAGCAGTACGACCGCATCCAGGCGTGCGACTCCTACCGGGATAGGCCCTTAGTACGCCGAGCGGAGCTTCCTGATCGGCAGGCGGACCCGGCGGCGCTCAAGCTGAGCGCCGGCACTCGTGCGCAGCAGCTCGACGAGCTCGGCGCTCGGGTGGAAGGGGTCGGCCACGTGCGCGCCGTCGTGCAGCGACAGCACCGCGCGGACCTCGCCGTCCATCTCCGCGACGAGCAGCGGGGAGCGTGGGACCGATGCGCTGTCGAGCGCAGCCACTCGCAGCACGCCCGGCTCCTCGGGGTGGGCGCTTCTGATGGTGATTGGGGCGATGTGCTTCATGACACGAAAAGGTGCCAGCCCGGAGCCATCAGGTCAAATTGCAGTTTGGTCTGGCTCCGATAAGATCCCCTTATGCTTGACGTGCGCCGGATGAGGATCCTGCGGGAGGTCGCGGCACACGGCTCGTTCTCCGCCGCTGCCGAGGCGCTCGCCTACACGCAGTCGGCGATCTCGCAGCAGATCGCGGCGCTCGAGCGCGAGGTGGGCACCAAGCTGGTGGAGCGCAACGCCCGCGGGATCCGCCTCACCGACGCCGGCGAGGCGCTCGTGCGCCACACCGAGGCCGTGCTGGCCAACCTGGCCGAGGCCGAGGCCGAGCTCGAGGCGATCGCGGGCATACGCGGCGGACGCGTACGGCTCGCCTCCTTCCAGACCGCGGGCTCGGCGATCGTGCCGCAGGCGATCGCCACCTTCCGCTCGCGCCACCCGGGCGTCGAGCTCAGCCTCGTCGAGGCCGAGCCGGTGGACGCGATCCCCGCTCTGCGCACGGGCGAGCTCGACGTGGCGCTGGTGGTCGAGCCCAACGGCATCACCGAGGAGCCCGGCCACGGGCTCGACCGCCTGGACCTCCTCGACGACCCGATGTACGTCGCGCTGCCGCTCGACCACGAGCTCACGCGCAAGGTGCGGGTGAAGCTCAAGGACCTCGCCGGCGAGCAGTGGATCAACCCGCCGCTGGCGTATCCCTGCTCTGGCTTCGTCACGCGCGCCTGTGCCGCCGCCGGCTTCGAGCCGCACGTGACCTTCGAGACCGACGACTACCTCGCGGTGCAGGGACTGGTCGCCGCGGGCGTGGGCATCGCGCTGATCCCCGACCTCGCGCTCACCACCGTGCGCGACGACATCGTGATCCGCTCGCTCGGCTCGCAGGCGCCGGTCAGGCACGTCGTGGCCACCACGCTGAGCGGCTACCGCTCGCCGGCCACCGACGCGATGCTCGAGGTCCTGCAGGAGACGAGCCAGGCGTACGCCGCGGAGGGGCAGGCGGCCGCCCGGGCGTCGTGAACCGCCGCTCGCTCGTCCTGCTGCTCACGCTCGCCGCGCTCTGGGGCGCCTCCTACCTGTTCATCAAGATCGCCCTGCGCGGCTTCTCGCCGGCCGAGGTCTCGTGCATCCGCACCGGCCTGGCGGCCCTGGTGCTGCTGCCGCTGGCGATCCGCCGGCGCGCCCTGCGGGGCCTCGGCCGGCGCGCGCCCGAGGTCGTGCTGCTCGGCTGCGTGCACATGGCGATACCGCTGACGCTGATCAGCCTCGGCGAGCGCCACATCGCCTCGTCGCTGGCCGGGATCCTCGTGGCGGCCTCGCCGATCTTCACGGCGCTGCTCGCGCCGATGGTGGACCCGAGCGAGCGCTCGTCCGGCCTGCGGCTGCTCGGCGTGCTGATCGGGATCGTCGGCGTCGTGCTGCTGCTCGGGGTGGACCTCGGCGGCGACTCGAAGGCGCTGATCGGCGGCGTGATGGTGGTGCTCGCGGGCCTCGGCTACGCGATCGCCGGCTTCATCGTCAAGCGCCGCTTCAAGGGCGCGGCGCCCGTGGGCCTCGTGGCCGGTACCACGCTGTCGTCGGCGATCGTGCTGGCCCCGGCGGCGATCCTCACGGCCCCCTCGCACGGGCCGGGCCTCGGCCCGGTGGCGGCGCTCACCGTGCTCGGCGTGGCCGGCACCGGCATCGCCTTCGTCATCTACTACACGCTGCTCGCCACGGCCGGCCCGGCCAAGGCGTCGCTAGTGGCCTACATCGCGCCGGGCTTCTCGGTCTTCTACGGCGCGGCCTTCCTCAGCGAGAACCTCACGGTCACGACCTTCGCCGGCCTGTTCCTGATCCTCGCCGGCTCCTGGCTCGCGGCCGACGGCCGCCTGCCGAGGCGGCTACGCGGGGCTCAGCCCGAGGTCGCCGCCAACTGACCGCACGCGGCCTGGATGTCCCGGCCGCGCGTGAGCCGTACCGTCGCCCGGACGCCGTGCTCCTCGAGCGCCGCCTTGAAGGCGTCGATCGCCCCCCGTGTCGAGCCCTCGAAGCCCGCCTCGGTGGGGTTGTAGGGGATCAGGTTGACCTTGAAGGCGCGGCTCGGCTGCAGCACCTCGGCCAGCGCGACCGCCTGCTCATAGCGGTCGTTCACGCCGTCGAGCATCAGGTACTCGACGAACACCGGCTCGCGGCGCGCCTCGTGCCAGCGCAGGCAGGCCTCGAGCACCTCGGACAGCGGGTAGCGCTCGTTCACGGGCATCAGCTCCGAGCGCAGCGCCTCGTCGGCGGCGTGCAGCGACAGCGCGAGCCGCACCGGCGGCCCCTCCTCGGTCAGCCGCTCGATCCCCGGGATCCAGCCGACGGTGGAGATGGCGGTGCGGCGCGGGGTGATGCCGATGTCGGGCAGGCGCTCGCAGGCGGCGAGCACGGCGTCGAGGTTCATCAGCGGCTCGCCCATGCCCATGAACACGGCGTGGTTCACGGGCTCCTTGCGGCGGAAGTGGAGCGCCTGGTCGAGGATCTCCGAGGCCGTGAGGTTACGGCCGAACTTCATCGCGCCGGTGGCGCAGAAGGTGCAGGTGAGCGGGCAGCCCGACTGGCTCGACAGGCAGAGGGAACGGCGATCGTCGCGGTAGCGCATCAGCACCGCCTCGACCGGCCGCCCGTCGGCGGTGAGGAAGAGCGCCTTCTCGGTGCCGTCTCGAGCGAGCGCCTCGCGCTCCAGCTCGAGCGTGGAGAAGGGGACCTCGCCTGACAGCTCGCCGCGCAGTCCGGCCGGCAGGTTGGTCATCTCGTCGTAGGAGCCGGCGCCGCGCGCGGCCCACTCCCACACCTGACCGGCGCGGAAGCGCGGCTCGCCGCGGCCGGCGAGGGTCTGCTCGAGCAGCTCGAGGTCCATGCGAAGAGTCTCGCAGCGAGCGCGCCGAGCGCTCAGGCCACGGCGATCTCGTCGCCGAGCGTGAACGGCGGCGTGAGCTCGATCCGGTCGCCGCTCCAGAAGCGCCCCGGGTCGTACCAGCTCGCCGGCCGGCCGGCCGGCAGCAGGCCCATCTGCTGGTAGGTGATCGCCACCAGTTCGGCGCAGTAGACGGTCTCGAGCGAGGTCGAGCGGCGCACGCGCCCCTTGAGCCAGCGGCGGCCGAGCCCGAACGTGGTGGGGAACGGGCGGCCGTCGAAGCGGTCGATCACCTCCATCAGCCGGTCCTCGCGCTCGCGGCCGGCCTCGCCGCCCTGGAGCTGGCGCACCCACGCGCGCTGCTTGTAGCGCTCGTTCCAGGTGCGCACCGCGTCCGCCAGCAGGTGGAGCTGCACGCCGCGCTGGCGCCTGCCGGTCCACACGTCGGGCAGCGAGCGGCCCAGCTCGGCGTGCCAGAGGAGCGGCGGCAGGTCGTCGATCGCCACCGCCATCCCCACGTGGTTGATCGGGGCGTTGGTGGCGGCGCGGATCGTGCGGTCGGCGAGCGAGCCGCCGCGGAAGAGCCAGATGTCGCCGGTGGCGGCGGTGGCGACCGCGTCGTCGAAGTTCAGGCTCACCGGCCGTAACCTACGGGCCCGTGCGGATTCCGTGGAAGTGGATCGGCCTTGCCGGGCTCGCCGGCGTGGCCGCGGGCGGCGTGGTCGTGGCGCGCCGGCGCCGGGCCCAGCGCGACTACGAGCCGGACGAGCTGCGCGAGCGGCTCCACCAGCGCCTTGCCGAGGTTTCGGAGCGGCGCGCCGGTGGGTAGTACCCAGACCGACTCACGAACGGCGGGCGCTCGGGTGGGAGCGAGCGCACCTCCGTTTTTCCTCCTCTAAGCCGGGACCGGCCTGCTACGCCGCAAGGGGCAGCAGGTCATGCTGATCGAACAGGTCGGCGACGCTGCCGACCACGAGGTCGGCGTCGAGCTGTGAGGCCGCGTGGGTGGTCGTGACCGCCACCGTGCGCATCCCGGCCGCGCGTGCGGCGGCGAGCCCGGCAGGCGCGTCCTCCACCACCAGGCAGCGCTCAGGCGGTACGCCGAGCCGCTGAGCGCCGAGCAGGAAGCACTCGGGGTCGGGCTTGCCGCGGCGAACCTGATCGGCCGTGACCAGCGCGCGCGGCGGCGCGAGCCGGGCGGCGCACAGTCGCGCGAGCGCGAGGTCCGTGACGCACGAGGTGACGATCGCGAAGCGCTCCTCCGACAGCCGGGCGTGCAGCTCCGCGGCCCCCGGCAGCGCGTGCACGCCGTCCAGGTCCGCCAGCTCCCACTCGGCCAGCAGCCCGGCCTCGGCGTCGAGGTCCGCGTCGGGCATCAGCAGCTCGATCGACTCGCGCGCCGGCCTGCCGTGGATCGTGCGCTCCACCAGGCCGTGGTCGACGCCGTGGCGGTCCGCGAGGCGGTACCAGCAGCGCAGCACCGCCGCTGTCGAGTCGACGATCACGCCGTCGAGGTCGCAGAGCACGGCGTCTATGCGCATGCGTCCGCCAGGCGCGCTGCGGGGCGCGGCTCGACGCGCGGCGCCAGGAACGCGATGCCGGTCGCGGCGATCACCACCAGCACCAGTCCGGCGGCGAGCGAGCCCGCGGACGAGGACACGAAGCCGATCACGGGCGGCCCGGTGAGGAAGCCGAGCCAGCCGATCGAGGAGACGGCGGCGACGCCGGCGGAAGGCGCCGCGGGGGAGGCGCGGCCGGCGGCGCGGAAGGTGATCGGCACGATCGTCGACAGGCCGGCGCCCAGCACGGCCCAGCCGAGGATGGCGGTGACCGGCGTGCGCGTGAGCAGCGCAGCGGCGAGGCCCACGGCGCCGAGGGTGGCTCCGGCACGAACGAGCGTGCGCGCGCCGAAGCGGAGCACGAGCCGGTCGCCCGCGAGCCGGCCGGACGCCATCGCGCCCGAGAAGGCGAAGTAGCCGACGGCGGCGATGGCCGGGCCGGCGCCGGTGGTGTCGCGCAGGAAGACCGCGCTCCAGTCGGCGGCGGCGCCCTCGGCCAGCAGGCAGCAGAAGGCGATCGTTCCGAGCGCGAGCAGCGCACGGCGCGGCCGGGCGAGCGGCGGCGGCTCGTCGGCCTCGTCCTTGCGCGGCAATGCGAGGCCCGGCGCGGCCACGGCCAGCACGACGGCGAGCGTTCCCGCCACCACGGCGAGGTGCGTGCGGGCGCTGACGCCGGCTGCCGCGGCCAGCGCGGCCACGCCGGCGCCGGCGAGACCGCCGAAGCTGAAGCAGGCGTGCAGCCGCGAAAGGATCGGCCGTACGAGCTGGCGCTCGATCGCAATCCCGTGGCCGTTGAGCGCGACGTTCATCGCGCCGAAGCCGCAGCCGAACAGAACCCCGGTGGCCAGCAGAAGCCCGTAGCTCTGCACCGCGGCGATGATGCCCACCGCCGTGACGTCCACCGCTGTGGCCGCGAGCACGGCGCGCATAGTGCCGGTGCGATGCACGAGCCAGGCCGTGAGCGGCATGCCGATCAGCGCGCCGGAGGCGACGGCGAAGAGCACCAGGCCGAGCTGGCCGTCGCCGAGGTCGTGCGCCGACTTCACGGCCGGCACGCGGCCGGCCCAGCTCGCAAGCACGAAGCCGTCGGCGAGGAAGAACAGCGCGAGCGTAACGTGCGCCCTACGCAAGGACGACCTCGATGCCGAGCTCGCGGAACGGCGCGAGCCGGTCCTCGGTCACGGTCGAGTCGGTGACCAGGTGCGTGAGCTTGTCGAGCGGGCCGACGACGTAGGGCCCGGTCGAGCCGAGCTTCTCGGCGGTGGTCACCGCGATCACCTCTGCGGAATGGTCGATCATCGCGCGCTTGACGTAGGACTCCTCGAGGTCGAGCACCGAGATGCCGATCTCCGGATGCAGGCTGCAGACGCCGAGCACGCAGACGTCGGCGAGGATGCGCTCCACGGCCTCCACCGTGGAGCCGCCGACCGCCGCCACCGCGTGCTTGCTGAGCTGGCCGCCGAGCAGCACCACGTCGGCGCTCGGGTGGTCGGCGAGCACCGAGGCCGCGGGCGGGCTGTTGGTCACGATCGTGGCCTCGAGGCCGGGCGGCAGCGCGCGCGCCACCTCGAGCGCCGTGGTGCCGGCGTCCAGGAAGATCACCTGGCCCGGGCGAAGGAGCGCGGCGGCGGCGTGGGCGATCGCCTCCTTGGCGGCCACCGCCTGGCGCGAGCGCACCGCGTAGGGGGCGCCGCCTGCGGCGGCCGGGAGCGCGCCGCCGTGCACTCGCTTGAGCACGCCGGCGTCCGCAAGCTCGTCGAGGTCCCGCCGGATGGTGTCGCGCGACACGCCGAAGTCGGCCACCAGCTCGGCCGCCACGACCCTGCCGTCTCGCCGCAGCCGCTCGACGATCTCGCTGCGCCTCTCATCAGCCAAAGTGCGCATCTGTGCGTAATTTAGCGTAATTGTGCGCGCGGCATAATCCGGCCGTGGACCAGGTCGCGCTCGATGGCGACGCGCCGTCGGCTACGTGATCCTCTGCCCGGCGCGCACGATCGGTGAGGTACGCGCGCCGATCTCGGGACTCGCGCACCTGTGGCACCTGTTCGTCGCGCGGCGGTGGTGGGGCACCGGCGCGGCTGTGGAGCTCCACGGCGCCGCGATCGAAGAGGCGCGCCGCGCCGGCTACCGCGAGGCGATGCTGCGCACGCCGCGCGACAACGCCCGCGCCCGCGCCTTCTACGAGCGCGAGGGCTGGCGGCCGTCCGGCGCCGAGCTGTTCACGCACGATCTGCACTTGGACCTGGTCGAGTACCGCCGTATGCTCCGGCCATGACTCGCTTCGAGACGGTTCGGGTGGCCGCCATCCAGGCCACGCCGGTGATCCTCGACGCCGACGCGTCGGTCGAAAAGGCGCTCTCGCTGATGGGCGACGCCGCGGCGCAGGGCGCCCGCCTGGCGGTGTTCCCGGAGACCTTCATCCCGCTCTACCAGTCGAACTCCTGGGCCAAGCAGGCGTCCAGCTTCGGCGGCTTCGACGAGCTCTGGGAGCAGCTCTGGGACAACTCGGTGGACGTGCCCGGGCCGCTCGTCGAGCGGCTCGTGGAGGGCTGCCGTGAGCACGGCATCCACTGCGCGATCGGCGTCAACGAGCGCGAGAGCGAGCGGCCCGGCTCGCTCTACAACACGCTGCTGCTGCTCGGGCCGGACGGGCTGCTCTGGCGCCACCGCAAGCTGATGCCGACTCATCACGAACGGCTCTTCCACGGCGTGGGCAAGGGCGACGACCTGCAGGTGGTGGACACGCCGGTCGGGCGGATCGGCGGCCTCATCTGCTGGGAGAACCGCATGCCGCTCGCCCGCTACGCGGTCTATCGCGGCGGCCCGCAGATCTGGGTCGCGCCCACGGCCGACGACGACGACGCCTGGATCGCCAGCATGCGCCACATCGCCATCGAGTCGGGCGCCTTCGTAGTCTCGGTGCCGCAGTACATTCCGCGCTCGGCCTTCCCGGACGACTTCCCGGTGCCGCTGCCGGACAAGGAGGTCATTGGCCGCGGCGGCGCGGCGATCGTCGAGCCCGGCGATGGCGACGTGATCGCGGGCCCCCTGTACGACCGGGAGGGCATCGTGATCGCGGACTGCGACCTGCGCACGGGGCTGCACGCGAAGCGCTTCTTCGATGCCGTGGGGCATTACGGAAGAGAGGACGTCCTCCTTACGGCGGCGCTGAACGGCAGTGCCGCAGTCCGCAGTCCGCAGTCCGCAGTCCCTGAAGAGTGAGGCTGGCGAGGTACCTCGCGCACGCCGGTGTCGCCTCGAGACGCGCTGCCGAGCGCCTGATCGCGGAGCGCCGCGTGAGCGTTGCCGGCAAGGTCGTCACGGATCCGGCCCGTGACGTCGACGAGTCGAGCGGCGTCGCGCTCGACGGCAAGCCGCTCGCCCCGGAGCCGCGCGAGGTCTACGCGCTCAACAAGCCGCGCGGCGTCGTGTCGACCGCCCGCGACACGCACGGCCGCCGCACGGTCGTCGAGCTGGTGCCGAGCCGGCGCCGGCTGTACCCGGTCGGCCGCCTCGACGCCGACACCAGCGGGCTGATCCTGCTCACCAACGACGGCGAGCTGGCGAACCAGCTCACACACCCTCGCTACGAGGTCGACAAGACCTACCGCGCGCGGGTGGAGCCGGCGCCCATGGCGGAGGCGGCGTTGCGTCAATTGCGCGAGGGAGTGGAGCTCGACGACGGCCGGACCGCGCCGGCGAAGGTGCGGCAGGTCGAGGCGGGCCTGCTCGAGATCGTGCTGCGCGAGGGCCGCAAGCGCCAGGTGAGGCGCATGTGCGAGGCCGTCGGCCACAGGGTGCTGGAGCTCGAGCGCACGGCGTTCGGGCCGCTGCGGCTCGAGAAGCTGCCGGAGGGCGAGTTTCGCCCGCTCAGCCCGGCCGAGGTGGAGAGATTGCGGAAGGCGCCGAGCTAGCGCAGGCCGCGGTGCGAGGCCTGGCCGATGCGGCGGCCGAGATCCGCGATCTGCTCGTCGCTCAGCGCGCTCGCGTCGAAGCCGACGTCCTCGAGCTCGACGCGCACGCTGGCCACGGCCTCCATGCGATCGAGCGCGCCGCCGAGCTTCTTCAGCGCCGAGTTCACGAGAGCGTCGTCGAGCGCGGTGGTGCCGTCGTCCGCCGGCTTGAGCAGCCACTGCCTGAGCGCTGCAGCCTCGTGGAGCGTGAGCTCGAGCGCCATCGTGGTCTCGCCGAGCGCGACGGAATGGCCGTTCGTGCCGTTCATGCGGTCGCATCGGCGGGCTGCCGCGGCGACTTGAGCGCCGGATACCGCCTCTCAACGTCAGAATGGCGCCCGTGAGACTGCGAGCGCTGAGGGGCGCCACCACCGTCGAAGCGAACGAGGCCGCCGCGATCCTCGAGGCCACCGAGGAGCTCGTGGCCACCGTGCTCGAGCGCAACAAGCTCCAGGTCGACGACCTCGTGAGCTGCATCTTCACCTGCACGACCGATCTCAACGCCGAGTTCCCGGCCGTGGCGGCGCGGCGCATCGGGCTCAGCACGGTGCCGCTGATCTGCGCCCGCGAGATGGACGTGCCCGGGGCGCTGCCGCGCGTGATCCGGCTGATGCTCCACTGCTACGCCAGCGAGGACAGCGAGCCGCAGCACGTCTACCTTCGTGAGGCGGTGAGCCTTCGCAAGGACCTCCAGGGAGCGCAATGAGCATGGAGTTCACGAGCCGGATGCGGGCGATCCCGGTCTACCCGGCCGCGGCGACGTACGCCTACGACGGGGAGATCGTGAAGCTGGCCTCGAACGAGACGCCCTGGGGTCCGCACGCCGCCGTACTCGAGGCGGTGGAGACGCAGCTCCACACGCTCAACCGCTATCCGGACCCCACCGCCGCCAAGCTGCGCGGCCGCCTGGCGGACCGCTACGAGCTGCCGGCCGGGCGCGTGGCGGTGGGCAACGGCTCCTGCGAGATCCTGCTGGCGGCGGCGGAGGCGATGCTCGAGCCGGGCGCCGAGATCGTCTACGCCTGGCCGTCGTTCTCGATGTACCCGCACCTGGCGGCGATGACCGGCGCGCGGGCGATCGAGGTGCCGCTCGACGCGGACGGCCGGCACGACCTCGACGCGATGGCCACCGAGGTCAACGCCGCCACGCGCATCCTGATCGTCTGCAACCCCAACAACCCCACGGCCACCGCACTGCCGATCGAGGAGCTGGACGCCTTCGTCGCGGCACTGCCGCGGCACGTGTGCGTGATCCTCGACGAGGCCTACGTGGAGTTCTCGACGCTGCAGGACCCGGACGAGTCGCTGCCGCTGGTCGAGCGCCACCCCAACCTGGTGCTGCTGCGCACCTTCTCGAAGGTCTACGGGCTCTGTGGGCTGCGCGTCGGCTACGGCCTCTGCGCCGAGGACTTCCGCCTCGGCGTGGACCGCGTGCGCCAGCCGTTCTCGGTCAACGCGCTGGCGCAGGCAGCGGCGGCCGAGGCGCTGATGCACCAGGACGAGGTCGCTCGCCGCGTTGAGCGCACCGCGATGGAACGGCTCTTCTTCGAGGAGGAGATCGCTGAGCGCGGCCTCGAGACCACCGACAGCCAGGCGAACTTCTCCTGGATGTCCGTGGGCGACCACGACGAGGACGAGGTGGTGAACGGGCTGGCCAAGCGCGGCGTGATCGTGCGGGCCGGCACCGCGCTCGGCCAGGAGGGCTGGCTGCGGGTGACCTACGGCACGCGGCCCGAGAACCAGCGCTTCTTCCAGGCGCTCGACGAGGTGCTGGCCTGATGCCGAGCCCGTCGACGCTGCTCGTCTTCGCGGGCGCGGCATTCGTGCTCTGCGCGATCCCCGGCCCGGCGGTGATCTACATCGTCACGCGCGGCGTGGAGAGCGGGCGGCGCGCGGCGCTCGCATCCGTGCTGGGAATCCACGTGGGCACCTGCGTGCACATCACGGCGGCGGTCGTGGGGCTGTCGGCGCTCCTGATGTCCTCGGCGGCGGCGTTCAGCGTCGTGAAGTACGTGGGCGCCGCCTACCTGATCGTCCTCGGGCTCCAGCGCCTCCTGCGCGGGTCGCGGAGCCAGCTCGGCGATGCCGGGCCGCGCGAGGAGCGCGAGCTGGGACCCGTGTTCCGCCAGGGGATCGTGGTCGAGTCGCTCAACCCCAAGACCGCGCTCTTCTTCCTCGCCTTCCTGCCGCAGTTCGTCGATCCGTCGCGGGCGGTGGCGCCGCAGATCGCGCTGCTCGGTGTCGTGTGGCTCGTGGTCGGGCTGTTCAGCGACGGCTGCTGGGGACTGCTCGCCGGCGGGCTCGGCGGTGCGCTCCGGCGCAGCACGCGCTTCCCGGCGATCGAGCGCTACGTGGCCGGCGGCGCGCTGATCGGCCTCGGCCTCACCGCCGCCTTCACCGGCCGCCGCAGCGTGCACGCGCGTTAGGCTCGTCGCATGCTGCCCGACAGCTCGCGTCTCGCCCTGTTCGTCACGGCGGCGCTGGTGCTGCTGGCGATCCCCGGGCCCGCCGTGCTCTACATCGTCACCCAGAGCGTCGAGCACGGCCGTCGCGCCGGGCTCACCGCGGTGGGCGGCATCCACGTCGGCTCACTCGTGCACGTCGCGGCGGCCACGGTGGGGCTGTCGGCCCTGCTCGTGTCCTCGGCGGTCGCCTTCTCGGCTGTGAAGCTCATCGGCGCGGCCTATCTGATCTTCCTGGGCATCCAGAAGCTGCTCGGCCGCGGCGACGACGGCGGACCCGCGCTCGGGGCCGGCGAGCTCGACCTGCGGCGCGTCTTCCGCCAGGGGATCGTGGTGAACGTGCTCAACCCGAAGACCGCGCTCTTCTTCCTGGCCTTCCTGCCCCAGTTCGTGGACCCCGACAAGAGCGCCGCGCCCCAGATAGCCGTGCTCGGCCTGATCTGGGTGCTGCTCGGCCTGCTGAGCGACAGCGTCTACGCGGTGCTCTCAGGCACCGTCGGCGGCGCGCTGCGGCGCAGCTCGGCCTTCTCGCGGGCGCAGCGCTTCATCACCGGCGTGGTGCTGATCGGGCTGGGCGTGCTGGCGGCGCTGACGGGGCGCCGAACCAGTACGGCTTGAACTGCGGCAATAGCGGGCGGCCCAGGCGAGGGTTGCGCGCACAAGCGTCAGGACTTAGGGGGTATATAGCCCCC
Source organism: uncultured Thermoleophilaceae bacterium (assembly GCA_963848495.1). Classification (GTDB taxonomy): domain Bacteria; phylum Actinomycetota; class Thermoleophilia; order Solirubrobacterales; family Thermoleophilaceae; genus JAICJR01. The sequence continues at coordinate 275,064 of CAWKDV010000004.1, read as the reverse complement.
AAAGTCCTGACGGTAGAGTCGCCCCAACATTTCGGGCCGCCCTCATTGCGGCCGTTCAGCCGCGCTGCCAGGACCGCCAAAACGCTGGACCTGCGCGCCACGAACTGCTACAAACCGGGCAGATGCATCACGCAGGCACGCAGACCGAAGTGACGAGCGCCCTCGGCGCCCGCGTGCCCGCTGCCTTTTATTACGCCTGGCGATTTATCTAGGCGTCCGGCCGCGCTCGCCCGAGCGACCGACCGAGATCCGAGTGCCGGACGCCGCCTCAGCCGGCTCCCTGCGAGCCCTCGTCCCTAGGATTCCAGCTTAGAAAGGCAGTCAGATGATGATCGTGATGAAAGAGGGCGCGACCGCCGACGAAGTAGCGGCGGTCATCCAGCGCGTCGAGACCGTGGGCGCGAAGACCCACGTGTCGAAGGGTGAGCTCGTAACCGTGATCGGCGCGATCGGCGACCGCGAGCACGTCGCCAACCTCGGCCTGGAGGGCTTCCCGGGTGTGGACCACCTGGTTCCGATCCTCAAGCCCTACAAGCTTGCCTCGGCGCAGTACAAGCGCGGCGAGCGCAGCGTCGTGGAGGTCGACGGCCGCAGGATCGGCGGCGGGAACTTCGCCATGATCGCGGGGCCCTGCACGGTCGAGTCGCGCGAGGTGATGATGGACACCGCGCGCGTCGTGCGCGACGCCGGCGCCCAGATGCTGCGCGGCGGCGCCTACAAGCCGCGCACCTCGCCCTACTCCTTCCAGGGCCTCGGCGACGCGGGCCTGCCTCTCCTTGCGGAGGCCAAGGAGGAGACCGGCCTGCCCGTGGTCACCGAGCTGATGGACGTGCGCGACCTGGAGGCGATCCTCGAGGTGGCCGACGTGGTCCAGGTCGGCGCGCGCAACATGCAGAACTACACGCTGCTCACCGAGATTGGCCGTGCCGGCCGGCCGGTGCTCCTGAAGCGCGGCCTCTCGTCCACGCTCGAGGAGCTGCTGATGTCGGCGGAGTACGTGCTCAAGGAGGGGAACGAGAACGTGATCCTCTGCGAGCGCGGCATCCGCACCTTCGAGACGAGCTACCGCTTCACGCTCGACCTGATGGCCGTGCCGGTGCTGCGCGAGCTGTCGCACCTGCCGGTGGTGATCGACCCGAGCCACGCCGCTGGGCGGCGCGACTGGGTGCTGCCGCTCTCGCTCGCGGCGGCCGCGGCCGGCGCCGACGGCATCATCGTCGAGGTCCATCCGGAGCCCGAGCGGGCGATCTGCGACGGCCCGCAGGCGCTGCGCACCGAGGAGTTCCCGGACTACCTGCGCCAGGTCGAGGCGGCCGCCGCGCTCGCCCGCACCCAGCTCGTGAAGGTCTGAGCGCGCCGCTTTGAGCGCGCGAAAACCAAGCCAGTCAAGGACGCAGGGGCAAAGCCGTATGACAATACGGCGAGCCCGAGGACGCCGACTGGCGCCGGTTTGCAGCGCGTCTCATGCGCATAGCCGTGCTCGGAGTGGGCCTGATCGGCGGCTCCGTGGGCATGGCTGCACGCGAACGGATCGAGGGCGCGGCGGTGGTCGGCTATGACCGCGACCCCGCCGTGCTGGAGCGCGCGATCGAGGCCGGCGCGCTCGACGACGCCGCGAGCTCCGTGGCCGAGGCGCTGCGCGGCGCCGGCGCCTGCTTCGTCTGCGCTCCCGTGGGCACGCTGCCGGCGCTGGTGGGCGAGGCGCTCGGCGCGGCCGGCGAGGACACGGTGGTGACCGACGTGGGCTCGACCAAGCGGCTGATAGCGAGCGCGGCCCGCGACCAGCGCTTCGTGGGCGGCCACCCGCTGGCGGGCGCGGAGAGCGAGGGGGTCGAGAACGCGCGGGCCGACCTCTTCGACGGCGCCGCCTGGTACCTCACGCCTAGCCCGATCTCCGGCGGCCTTCTCTACGAGCGGCTTCACGGCATCGTGGTGGCGTTCGGCGCCAGCCCGATCGCCATCGACCCGGACACGCACGACCGCCTGCTCGCCTGCGTGAGCCACCTCCCGCACGTGATCGCCAACGTGCTCGTCTCACAGGCGGCGCGCGCGCTCACGGAGGAGGGCGAGGCCATGCCGCGCGTCGGCCCGAGCTTCCGCGACGCCACCCGCGTGGCGGGCGCCAACCCCGGCATCTGGACCGACATCTACCTGACGAACGCGGAGTCGATCGCCGACCAGATCGACGACGCCGTCCGGCGGCTGCAGGAGGTGGCCGACGCGCTGCGGGCGGGCGACGCCGGGGCGATCGAGGCCTGGAACGATGACGCCCTGGGCGATCGCCGCCGCCTGCTCGAGGTCGATCTGGCCGGCGCGCCGGTGCACGAACTGCGCGTTCCCGTGCCCAACCGGCCGGGTATCGTGGCGCAGGTGGCACTCGCGCTCGGCAAGGCAGGAGTGAACATCGCCGACATGTCGCTGACCCCGGCGCCCGACATGCGCTCGGGGCAGATGACGCTCTGGATCGCGGGTGAGGAGGCGGCCGACCGCGCGCAGGCGCTGATCCTGGAGCTCGGCTTCCCCGCGACGCGCGCGACATGACGGGCACCAGAGCCGGCGCGCGCAGCGCCCGCTTCGAGCCCGCCGGGCCCCTCCACGGCACCATCCGCCCGCCGGCCGACAAGTCGATCTCCCATCGCGCCGCCCTGTTCGGGGCGATGAGCGACGAGCCGGTGACGATCCGCAACTACCTGCACGCGGGCGACACCGAGTCGACGCTGAACGCGATCCGGGCGCTCGGCGCCGGCGTGGACACCCGCGGCGGGGAGCTCGTGATCCGCGGCGTGGGCCTGCACACCCCGGCCGACGTCACAGGCGGCAGGCTCGACGTGGGGAACTCGGGCACGCTCCTGCGGCTGCTGCCGGGCTGGCTCGCCGGGCAGCCTGGCGGCGAGTGGACGCTCGACGGCGACGAGTCGATCCGCCGCCGCCCGATCGACCGCGTGGCCGCGCCGCTCCTCGCAGATGGGCGCGCAGGTCGACGCGCGCGAGGGCCGCTTCGCGCCGTTCGGGATCAGCGGGCGCGCCCTGAACGGCATCGACTACACGCTGCCGGTGGCGAGCGCCCAGGTGAAGTCCTGCGTGCTCATCGCCGGGATGCTCGCGTCCGGCCGCACGAGCGTGACCGAGCCCACCCGCAGCCGCGACCACACCGAGCGCATCCTCTGCCGCGCGCGGGTGCCGTTCGAGCGCGACGGGCTGACCGTCGCCGTCTCGCAGGTCGACGAGCTCGAGCTGGACGACATCTCGGTGCCCGGCGATCCCTCGTCGGCGGCGTTCATGGCGGTGGCCGCGACGCTCGTCCCCGGCTCGCGCATCGTGATCGAGGACACCTGCCTGAACTGGACCCGCACGGGCTTCTTCCGCATCGCCGAGCGGATGGGGGCGGTGATCCTGGGCGACCTGGAGGAACCGAGCGACGAGCAGCACGACCACGAGCCGGTCGGCGAGCTCGACGTGGCCGCCGGGCCGCTCGTGGCCACCGAGGTCACGCCCGAGGAGGTGCCGCTCGCGATCGACGAGCTGCCGCTCGTCGCGCTGCTCGGCTGCTTCGCAGAGGGCGACACCATCGTGCGCGGCGCCGCGGAGCTCCGGCTCAAGGAGACCGACCGCATCGCCGGCGTGGTGGACGGCCTGCGGGGGCTCGGCGCCGACATCGAGGCCTCCGGGGACGGCTTCGTGGTGCACGGCGGCGGCGGGCTCGAGGGCGGCACCATCGACTCGCTGGGCGACCACCGCCTGGCGATGCTGGGTGCCGTGGCCGGACTCGCGTCGAGGAGCGGGGTGGAGGTGGTGGGCATGGACGTCGCCGCCATCTCGTACCCTGGCTTCGAGAGCGATCTGGCAGCTCTGCTCGAGCAGTGACCACCATCGGCAAGAAGCTCGCCTCCCTGATCCTGATCCTCCTGATGATCGTCGGCAGCCTCGTGCTGTGGATCGGCATCCCCGTGGGCTGGATCGTGCTCGCCTCGCACCTCACCAGCAGCTCGGCGCCGACGCTCGGGCCCTACGTGCTCGTGATCATCGGGATCCCGGTGACGATGTTCCTGTTCGGCCGCTTCCTCTACCGGCTGAACGCCCTCTACGGGAGCGTCACCGGCAACACGCCGCAGGTCCAGGTGAGGTCGGCCTGGCTCAAGAGCATGCGCGCCGAGCGCGGCAGCACCCGGCCTCGCACCATGCTCGACGTGGTGATGATCGTCTCGGTCAGCGTCGCCCTGTTCGCGTTCCTGATCTGGTTCTTCTTCTTCGCGGGCTCGAGCCTCCCGGGCGGTTAGGCGCCCCGGAAGTAGCCTTCGCCGCGTGGTCATCGCAATCGACGGGCCCGCGGGGGCCGGCAAGAGCACCGTCGCGCGTGCCGTTGCGGAGAAGCTGGGAGCGACCTACCTCGACTCGGGGGCGATGTACCGCGCCGCCGCACTCGCCTCGCTCGAGCAGCCTGGCCGCGCCGCCCGCGGAGGTGGCGAGCAGCCTCGCGATCGGTCTCGGCGACCGGGTGACGGCCGGCGGCGAGGACGTGACAGCGGCGATCCGCACCCCCGCGGTCGCGGAGGCGGCCTCGCGCATCGCCACGGACCCGGCCGTGCGGGCGGCGCTCGTGCAAAAGCAGCGCGAGCTGCTCTCGGACGGCGACTGGGTGGCGGAGGGGCGCGACATCGGCACGGTGGTGGCGCCCGACGCCTTCCTGAAGATCTTCCTCACGGCGAGCCCGCAGGCGCGGGCGGTGCGACGAGCGGCGGAGCTGGGCACCGACTGGCAGACCGTGCTCAAGGACCAGACGCTGCGCGACGAGCAGGACCGCAACCGCGCGCACTCGCCGCTGCGGGCGGCCGCGGACGCCATCGAGCTCGACACCACCGACCGTACGGTGGAGGACGTAACCAGCCAGATCGTGGGGCTGGTGCGCAAGCTGGCCGCGAAGCGCTGACGCCATGACTCCGCTGCCGAAGGTGGCCATCGTTGGCTACCCCAACGTCGGCAAGTCCACGCTTGTCAACCGCCTGAGCGGCACGCGCGAGGCGGTCGTGCACGAGCAGCCGGGGGTCACGCGCGACCGCAAGGAGGTCGAGGCCGAGTGGAACGGGCGCACGTTCCTGCTCGTGGACACCGGAGGCGTGGACGCGGAGGAGACGGGCGACCTGGCCCGCGCGGTGCAGGAGCAGGCGCGCCAGGCGCTGTCCGAGTCGGACGTGGCCGTGCTGGTGGTGGACGCGCGCGCCGGGCTGCGCCCCGGCGACGCCGAGCTGGCGCGCGAGCTCATCCGCTCGCCGGTGCCCATCGTGGTGGCGGCGAACAAGGTCGACGGCCCCTCGGGACTCCCAGACGCGGCCGAATTCCACGCCCTCGGGCTCGGCGATCCGGTGCCGGTGTCGGCTCAGCACGGGCTCGGCACGGGCGACCTGCTCGACCGCGTGACCGAGCATCTCAGCCAGGTTCCGGAGCGCGAGGAGGACGCGACGCTGCGGTTGGCTGTGATCGGAAGGCCCAACGTGGGTAAATCATCACTCGTGAACCGCTTCCTCGGGGAGGAGCGCGTGATCGTGTCCGAGCAGGCGGGGACCACACGCGACGCGATCGATACGCGGCTGGACGTCGACGGACGCGAGCTCGTGCTCGTGGACACGGCCGGGCTGCGGCGGCGCGCGAAGGTGGCCGGAACGGTCGACTACTACGCGCAGCTGCGCTCCGAGCAGGCGGCCGAGCGCGCGGACGTGGCGCTGGTCGTGTGCGACGCCGCCGAGGGCGTGACGAGCCAGGACCTGAGCGTCGCGGAGATGGCGATGAAGAAGGGCTGCGCGACGATCGTGGTCCTAAACAAGTGGGACGTGGGCCAGACCGAGCTCGACGACGCGCGCGCCCGCGTGGAGCAAAAGGTGCGACTCCGGCCGAAGGTGATCACGGCCTCCGCGAAGACCGGCCGCAACGTGCGTCGGCTCCTTCACGAGGCGATCGAGCTCGGCGACCGCAGCGCGCAGCGCATCCCCACGCCGGAGCTGAACCGCTTCCTCTCGGACCTCCAGGCCATCCGCCAGCCCCCGGACGTGCGCGGCCGCCGCCTGCGGCTCTACTACATGACCCAGTTCGGCACACGGCCCCCGCGCTTCGCCGTGCAGGTGTCCGACCGCAGCCGAGTGACGCGCGACTACGCCTACTTCTTGGAGAATCGTCTTCGTCAGCGTTACGGGCTAGAGGGCGTCCCGCTCGTGATCGACTTCAACGGTCGAGAGGGACGGCGCGGACAAGCGGGAGGGAAGGGATGACCGCAACACGCAGGAGGGTGCTGCTCAGGCAGCTGGTGGGATCCAGCATCCTGGCGCTGCTGATCGCCGTCGGACTGGCGCGCGCCTTCGGCGGCGGGGCCGCGGCGGCCCCGCCGGACAGCGCCGCGGCGTTCGTGCCGCGCGACGCGCTGGTCTACCTCAACCTGAACAGCGACCGTGGCAGCGCCCAGTGGAAGCGCGCCTTCGCGGCGATGCAGAAGCTGCCGGTGCTCGCGCAGCTGCGCCAGGCGCTGCTGAGCTCGGCCGAGCGCGGCACGCTCGGCGACGTGGCGCTGCAGCGCGACGTGAGCCCGTGGCTCGGCGACGAGGCCGCCTACGCGCTGCTGCCGGGGTCGACCGGGCAGCTCGTGGTTCTCAAGGTGCGTGACGAGAAGGCGGCGCGGAGCGCGCTCACGCGAATCGCCCGCGGCGGTGGGGACGAGGTGACGCTGACGAACGGCTTCGCGCTGATCGGAAGCAGCGCGGCCGTGCAGGCGGCGCGCACGGTCGCGGCGACGCCCGGCAACTCGCTCGCCACGGACGCCATCTATCGCGACCTTCGCGGCGGCCTGCCGCACGCCCGCCTCCTCACCGGCTACCTCTCGCCGACCTGGATCCACGCCCATCTCGCCGGGCCGGCGGCGCTGCTGAGCGGCGCCGCGCGCGTGCCCGCCATCCAGGCGGCCGCGGTGTCGTTCGGCGCAAGCAGCAAGCGCCTCGAGCTGGATCTCCGCGGCAGGCCGGCAGCCGGCGCGCCGCCGATGCCGGGCTGCGCCGGCGAGACCGCCCAGTCCGAGGGCGGCGAGAACCTGCTGTCGCTCGCGCCCGCCCACCCGGCGCTGTTCGTGGGCTTCGCCGGAGCCGAGTGCATCCTGCGAAAGCTGATCGCGACGCCCACGGGCGGCATCGGCAGGGCGCTGTCGGCGTTCTCCGCCAAGGCGCAGGGCGCCGGCGTGAACGTGAGCAACGAGCTGCTGCCGCTGCTGGGCGGCGACAGCGCGCTGTCGGTCACCCCGGGGGCGAACGGCTCGCCGACCGTCACGCTCGACGTGGGCGACGTACGGCCCGATCAGGGCATGGGCCTGTTCGCCCGGCTTCAGCCGGCGCTGATCTCGCTGCTGAACCCGGAGACCGACGGCACGGCGCCCGACCTCAGCTCGCAGAACGTGGCCGGCGCGAACGTGCTCACGTCGAGTCTCACGGCCGGGCTCCAGCTGAGCTACGCCGCCTTCGGCGGCAACCTGGTGGTCTCGAACGCGATCGACGGCATCGCGGCGGCGCGCAAGGGGCAGCATCTCGACCAGACCGGCGACTTCAAGACCGTGCTCGGGGACCGTCCGAAGAGCCCGTCAGCGCTAGTCTTCTTCGATCTAGAGAAGCTCCTCGCGCTCGCCGATCAAGCTGGTCTGAGTTCCAACCCGACGTACTCAGCCATCCGTGACGATCTCCAGAAGATCGGCGCGGCGGGAATCGTGCTCGCTCGCGAGGGGAAGGACATCGACGCGGAGTTGCGCCTCAAGAGCCCATGAGCCAGTACGACGACCTATCAGACAACGAGTTCCTGTTCACGTCGGAGTCGGTGACGGAAGGCCATCCCGACAAGATGGCCGACCAGATCTCCGACGGCGTGCTCGACGCGGTCCTGCGGGACGATCCGCACGGTCGGGTGGCCTGCGAGACGCTGGTGAACACCGGGCTCGTGGTGGTGTCGGGTGAGATCTCGACCAAGACCTACGTGGACATCCCGAAGATCGCGCGCGAGACGATCCGCAAGATCGGCTACACCGACGCGGCCTTCGGCTTCGACTGCAACACGTGCGCGGTGATCACCGCGATCGACGAGCAGTCGCCCGACATCGCGCAGGGCGTGGACCAGGCGTACGAGCGCCGCACGCAGGTGGACGACAACGACGAGTTCGACCTCGCCGGCGCCGGCGACCAGGGCATGATGTTCGGCTACGCCACCCGCGAGACGCGCGAGCTGATGCCTATGCCGATCGCGCTCGCCCACAAGCTCGCGCACCGCCTGGCGGAGGTCCGCCGCGGCGACGTGATGCCGTACCTGCGGCCCGACGGCAAGACGCAGGTCACCGTCCGCTACGAGGGCGGCCGGCCGATCGAGATCGAGAAGGTGCTGATCTCGACCCAGCACAAACCGGGAGTCGACTCCGACACGCTGATCAAGCCGGACCTCTGGGAGCACGTGCTGCACCCGATCCTGCCCGCCGAGCTGTACGACGAGAAGAAGCTGCTCGACAACTTCCTCGTGAATCCGACCGGCAAGTTCGAGGTCGGCGGCCCGATGGGCGACTGCGGCCTGACCGGGCGCAAGATCATCGTCGACACCTACGGCGGCGCGGCGCGCCACGGCGGCGGCGCGTTCTCCGGCAAGGATCCGTCCAAGGTGGACCGCTCGGCGGCCTACGCGGCCCGCTACGTGGCCAAGAACGTGGTCGCGGCCGGGCTGGCCGACCGCTGCGAGGTCCAGGTCGCGTACGCGATCGGCGTGGCGCACCCGGTGTCGCTGATGGTCGACACCTACGGCACCGAGCGCGTCTCGAGGGGCACGATCACGAAGCTGATCAACGAGCACTTCGACCTGCGTCCGGGCGCCTTCCGCCAGTACCTCGACCTGCACCGCCCGATCTACCAGAAGACGGCGGCCTACGGCCACTTCGGCCGCGAGGACCACGACTTCACCTGGGAGAAGACGGACAAGGCGGCCGCGCTGCGCGAGGCGGCGGGGCTGGGCGAGCGGGAAGCGGCACAGGCGGGCTAGGACAGGCGACCGCCGCTACTCGGCGGGCGTTGAGAGGTTCAAGGATGTGGATGGACGCTCGGCTGCTTGCCTGCGCGGCGGTGTCGCTCTTGGTCTGGGTCCCGGCGGCGGGCGCGGCCACTGTGCGCGCGTCCGCGTCCGGGGGCGAGACCGTGCTCCACTTCGACGCCGCGCCCGGTGAGACGAACCAGGTGACGATGCGACGGGAGGCCGCCGGCTCGGCCGTCTTCGACGTGCAGGACACGGGCGCGCCGCTCCAGCCGTCGGGCGGCTGCACGAGCAAGGACGAGCACACGGCGGCCTGCGCGCTCGCCGGACCCTTCAACGCGATCGTGATGGCGAACCTCGGCGACGGGAACGACAGCCTGACGCTCGAGGGCGACGGCTTTGGCCTCGGCACGCTCATCGGCGCTGGGCCCGGCGACGATTCGATCAGCGGCGCCTGTGAGGTGAACGGGAACGCGGGCAACGACTCCATCACGCTCTGCGACCGGGACTACTCCATCGCCCAAGGCGGCCCGGGGGACGACACGCTGACCGGCGGCGCGGGCAACGACGACCTGCAGGGAGGTGGCGGCCGGGACGTGCTGCGTGGCGGACCGGGTAACGACTTCCTCAACGAGAACGACGGTGAGAACGGTGCGCCGGAGGACGCCGACGTCCTCGATGGCGGGCCGGGCACTGATGAGCTCTTCTACGGCGAGCACCTTCACGGCGTCACCTTGAACCTCGGAGCCACCGGTCCGGCCGGCGCTCCCGGGGAAGGCGACACGGTGAGCGGGATCGAGGACGTATCCGGGACCAATTACGCGGACACCCTGATCGGCGACGACGGGCCGAATCGGCTCAGCGGGAACATCGGCGCCGACACGATCGCGGGCGGCGGCGGGGACGACCAGCTTGAGGGCGGGCCCGGTGCCGACAAGCTGTCGGGCGGCATGGGCGCCGACGTGATCTATGCCCGCGACCTGTTCAGGGACAGGGTCGATTGCGGGGACGGGCAGGACAAGGTCTCTGCCGAGCCGGCTGACAGCGTGGCGGCGGGCTGCGCCCACGTCCATCGCAGCCCGGTACGGCTTCTGGCGCAGCGGCGGCTTCGCGAGCGGGGCGGCGGCAAGGTGAACCTCCTCTTCGCGTGCCAGGGCTCCTTGGAGGGCATCCTCGCGCTCCAGGACACGTTCGGAGCCTGCCCCGGCACCGCCTCGATCGAACTGCGCCTCTCGCACCGCTGGCAACGGGTCGGCCGGGTGACCTGCTCGCTCCCCACAGAGTGCGACGGACACCTCACGGTCGTCGTCAACGCGCGCGCCCGGCGGGCGCTGGCCCATGCTCGCCATCTCACGGCGCGGGTCTCCTTCACGCAGAACGGCGGCGGCGCGCTCACCGAGCGCGACGTGCTGCCCATTCACCGTCGCGCCTGAGAGGCCGGCGGCGGGCAGCCGTCCGCCCGCGCCCATAGCGTGGCGGCAGTGATCGCAAAGGTCGAGCCGCTCACCTCAGCGCGGGCCCTTCGGGGCCCATTCGACTACCGGCTGTCCGGCCGGCTGGGCGACGTGGGGGTGGGCAGTATGCTCGTCGTTCCCTTCGGCCGCCAGCGCATGCTCGGCGTGGTGGTGGGCCTCGCGGAGGAGAGCGAGCTGCCGGCCGAGCGCCTGGTGGAGCCGCTCACCGCGCTCGACCCCGAGGTGCCGGCCGAGCTCGTGAAGCTTGGGCTGTGGGTGGCCGAGGAGTACTGCTCCACGCCGGCGCGCGGCCTCGGGCTGGTTCTCCCGCCGGGCACCGGCCGGGGCGAGCGGCCACGGGTCAAGGCCAGGAGGCTGCTGGTGGCGGAGCTCACCGCGGCCGGCAAGGAGGCGCTCCTCGCGGGCGGGCCGAAGCTGGGAGAGCGCCAGCACTCGGCGCTCGGCGCTCTGCGCTCCGGCGGCGCCCTGCCCGCCGCCGATCTGTGTCGCACGGCCGGGTGCTCGCACGCCTCCCTGCGTGGACTGGCGCAGCGCCGCCTCATCGTCCTCGAGCAGCGCGACCTCGGCCGGCGGCCGCAGCTATCGCGTGTGGGCGCGCTCAGCGCGGCGGCGCCCGAGCTGTCGCCCGCGCAGCAGGCGGCCCTCGACGAGGTGGTCGCCCGCATGGACGCGGAGGAGGGCGGCCGGCTGCTGCTTCACGGCGTCACCGGCAGCGGCAAGACAGAGGTCTACCTGCGCGCGGTGGAGGCGGCGCTCGAGCGCGGGCGCTCCGCGATCGTGCTCGTGCCGGAGATCGCGCTCACGCCGCAGACGGCCGGCCGCTTCGAGCAGCGCTTCGGACACACGGTCGCCGTGCTGCACTCGAAGCTCGGGGCGGGGGAGCGCTACGACGAGTGGGCGCGCCTGCGGCGCGGCGAGGCGCGCGTCTGCGTGGGGCCGCGCTCGGCGGTGTTCGCGCCGCTCACGGACCTCGGCCTGATCGTGGTCGACGAGGAGCACGATCCCTCCTACAAGCAGGAGTCCGACCCCCGCTACGACGCCCGCCACGTGGCCGAGCGCCGCGCCGAGCTGGCCGGCGCCGTGCTGCTCGCCGGCACCGCCACGCCGCGGCCCGAAAGCTGGCTGGCGCTCGAGCGGATCGAGCTGCCCGAGCGCGTCGACGGCCGCGGCCTGCCGCCGGTCGAGGTCGTGTCGATGGCCGGCGTGCGCGGCGCGCTCCACGAGCGCACGCGCGAGGCGCTCGAGGCGGTGCGGCTGCGGGAGGAGAAGGCGATCGTGCTGCTCAACCGGCGCGGCTGGTCGAACTTCCTGAGCTGCCGGGTCTGCGGACGGGTCTGGAGCTGCCCCCAGTGCGACGTGACCCTCGTCCTACACCGCGCGGCGGCCGTGATCGCCTGTCACCACTGCGGCCACCAGGAGGACGCGCCGTCGGGGTGCCCGGACTGCGGCTCGGTGTCCGTGGCGCGTCACGGCGCCGGCACCGAGCGGCTCGAGCGCGAGCTGGAGGAGCTGGTCGCGCCGCTGCCGGTGTTCCGGCTCGACTCGGACGCCGCGGCCGGCCGCGGCGCCATCGCGCGCGTGCTCGAGCGCTTCGACCAGGCGACGTCGGGCGTGCTCGTCGGCACGCAGATGGTGGCCAAGGGGCACGACTTCCCGGACGTCACACTGGGCGTGGTGCTGGACGCGGACTCCACGCTGCGTTTCCCGGACTTCCGGGCCGAGGAGCGCACCTTCGCGCTGGTGGCGCAGCTCGCGGGGCGCAGCGGCCGCGGCCCGCGGGGCGGGCGCGTGATCGTCCAGGCGCTCGAGCCCGAGGCGCGCGCGCTCCGCCACGCCGCCGCCCACGACTCGCGCGGCTTCATCGCGGGCGAGCTCGACCGCCGGCGCCTCCTGAGCTACCCGCCCTACGGCGAGCTGATCCGCGTGGTCTGCACCTCCGAGCACGCCGAGCCGCAGGCGCAGGCGGCGCAGGCGCTGGCGGAGCGCCTCGGCGCGCTCGACGGCGCGCTGCTCGGCCCAGCGCCGCTGTTCCGCCTGAAGGGCCGCGAGCGCTCGCAGCTCGTGGTCAAGGCCGCGGATCGCGGAGCCGCGGTGGCGGCCGTCCGGCAGGCGCTCGAGGCGGTCGCCCCGGAGTTCGGGAAGCGCGGCGTCACCTTCTCGGTGGACGTCGACCCGCAGTAGACTCGTGGACCGATGGCGGACGAGCTCGAGCGCGAACTGGGCGAGGAGGAGCCCGAGGAGATCCAGCGCGATCCCGAGGTGGAGGCGCGCCGTCGCGCCGCGCTCTCGTTCATCCGCCGCTTCGGCGACCCGGTGCTGAAGAGCAAGGCCACCCCGGTCGACCGCTTCGACGACGCGCTGCGCGCCCAGGTCGCGCGCATGGGCGGCCTGATGAACGACGCTCTCGGCGTCGGGCTGGCCGCGCCGCAGGTCGGTCTGTCGCAGCGGCTGCTCGTCTACCGCGTGGGCCAGGAGGCGCCGCTGATCGCGCTCGTCAACCCGGAGATCGAGTGGTCGAGCCGCGACAAGGAGGAGGCGGAGGAGGGCTGCCTGTCGATCCCGGGCGTCGCCGTCGACGTCGAGCGCCCCGTGCACTTGCGCGTGCGCGCGCAGGACGAGACCGGCGCGCAGCGGGTCGTGGAGGCGTCGGGCCTCGAGGCCCGCGTGATCCAGCACGAGCTCGACCACCTGAACGGAATCCTCATCCTCGACCGCACCAGCAGGGACCAGCGCAAGGAAGCGATGCGCGCCCTCCGCGAAGCGGAAGAACAGCAAGAAGCGGCGTAGCCGCCGGAGTTCGCCCGATGAGAGCGAGCGATGGCGGGCCGAGTACCTGCTCCGCCACCCGCTCCGCGGGCAGGTACGACTGACGCCCAGCGACGGTCACCAGGAAGCCCGTGATCGGCGGGTAGCCGGGATTCCCGAGGCGCACGATCAGGTCGTCCACGCGACCGAGCCGCTCGCCCGCCGGGTCGCGCAGCGCACCGCCCACCACGAGCGACAGGTGGAGCACCGGAGGCGCGTTCTGACGGGCTGCCGCCACGCCCAGATCCTACGGCGGACTAGGCTCCGTCCAGTGCGCACCGTCTATCTCGGAACTTCCGACTTCGCCGTCACGGTGCTTGGGCGCCTGGCCCGCTCTCAGCACAAGCCGGCGCTGGTCGTCACCCGGCCGGACCGCCCCGCCGGGCGCGGGCGGCGGCTCCAGGCCCCGCCGGTGGCCGAGGCCGCGCGGCTGATGGGCCTCGAGCTGTTCCAGCCGGAGAGCGTCAACACCGACGAGGCGATCGAGCACATCGCTGCCGCTTCCCCCGATAGCGTCTGCATCTGCGCCTTCGGCGCACTCATCAAGGAACCGCTGCTGTCCACCTACCCGATGCTCAACGTGCATCCCTCGCTACTGCCCCGCTGGCGCGGCGCCGCGCCGATCGAGCGCGCGATCGAGGCCGGCGACGACGAGACCGGCGTCTCGATCATGCGTCCCGTCGCGGAGCTTGACGCCGGGCCGGTCTGCCTCCAGCGCGCGATCCCGATCGCGCCCGACGCCGACTACGGCTCGCTCTCGCGCCGCCTGGCGGAGTTCGCCGGGGAGCTGCTGGTCGAGGCGCTCGACGAGCAGCCCGACTTCCGCGCGCAGCCGGAGCAGGGCGTGACGATCGCCGAGAAGATCGGGCCTGAGGACCGCCGGCTCGACCCGTCGCTCAGCGCTCAGGAGCTCGAGCGCCGCGTGCGCGCCCTCCATCCTCACATCGGCACGTTTGCCGAGCTGCCCGGGGGCGAGCGCCTCGGCGTGCTGCGCGCGACCCCGCTTCTGGGCGCACAGGTCGAGCCCGGCGAGCTGGCCGTGGACGACGACCGGCTCCTGTTCGGCTGCTGCGACAGCGCGCTCGAGCTGCTCGAGGTCCAGCCTGCCGGCGGCCGCCCGATGGACGCAGACGCATACCTGCGCGGACACGCGGCCAAGCTGCGAGGAGGCGTCTGATGGTCCGGCTCGCGCGCCTCCACGGCTCCCAGGAACACGGCCGGCTGTCCACCGCGCGCCAGTGCGCCTACCGGGTGCTGCGCCGGGTGAACGAGGAGGACGCCTACGCCGACCGCGCCTTCACGGCCGAGGCGGAGCGCCACGAGCTGTCTCCGCGCGACCGTGCCTTCGCCCAGCAGCTCGTGTACGGCACGCTGCAGCGGCAGGCGACGCTCGACTACGTGCTCACCGCGCTGTCGGCACGGCCGGTGGAGTCGATCGACCCGCCGCTGCGGGACGCGCTACGCCTCGGCCTCTACCAGCTCGTCTATCTCGGCAGCGTGCCCGACCATGCGGCCGTGGAGCAGACCGTCGAGCTGGCCAAGCTCGAGCGCGGCGGCGGCCACCGCTACGCCAACGCCGTCATGCGCCGTGCGTCGCGCGAGGCTGCCGGCCTGGTGGCCGAGCTCACGCCGGACTCGCCGGCCGACGCCGCCGTTCTCCACTCGCACCCCGAGTGGCTGGCGCGGATGTGGTGGGACGCGCTCGGCCGCGAGGACGCGCTGGCGCTGCTCGAGCGCGACAACGAGCCGGCCGAGAGCGCGGTGCGCGCCAACGAGCTGCTCGTCACGCGCGAAGAGCTGCGCGACGTGCTCGGGGAGCTCGAGGTCGAGTCGCGCGAGGTGCCAGGGCTGCCGGAGGGGCTGGTGCTCGACACGCCGTTCGACGTGCACGGCTCGCTCCTGTTCGAGGCGGGCGCGCTGATGCCGCAGTCGCGCGCCTCGATGCTGGTGGCTCGCATCCTCGATCCCCAGCCCGGCGAGGCCGTGCTCGACCTCTGCGCCGCGCCGGGCGCCAAGTGCACGCACATCGCGGCGCTGATGCGCGGGCGGGGGCGGCTCGTGGCCGTCGAGCGCAACGCCGGCCGCTGCGACGCGCTGTCCGCCAACTGCCGCCGCATGGGCGCGCACTGGGTCGAGGTGCGCTGCGAGGACGCCGCCAACTTCCTCGGCGACAACGAGGACGGCTACGACCGCGTGCTGCTCGACCCGCCCTGCTCCGGCCTGGGCACCCTTCAGGCGCGGCCCGACGCACGCTGGCGCAAGGACCCGGAGCAGATCAAGGAGCTCGCGCGCCTGCAGGAGAACCTGCTCGAGTCGGCCGCCGGCCACGTGCGCGACGGCGGCTCGCTCGTCTACTCCACCTGCACGATCTCGGCGAGCGAGAACGAGGAGCGCGTGCACGCCTTCCTCGCACGCCATCCCGACTTCGAGGCCGACGACCTGGCGGCCGAGCTGCCGGAGTACCGCCACCCGCGCACCCCGCGGTTCCTGCAGCTGATGCCGCACGTCCAGGGCACCGACGGCTTCTTCATCGCCCGCCTGCGAAGGGTCGCGGAGGCCGGGTGAGCGAGCAGCAGCCCGTCGACCTCGGCCCGCTCTGCCCGTCCTGCGGCGAGCCCTGGCTGCGCGGGACGAACCTGCCGGGCCGCTACCGCTGCGTCAACTGCCTGCGCCGCTTCGAGCTGCTCTCGGGCTGCCCGGACTGCGGCGCCCACTCGACGATCGCCCGCATGTCCTCCACGCACGACGTGCAGTGCCACAACTGCGGGGCGTCGATGCTGGTGCCGATCTAGCGCACGTTCACCGTCGCGTTCGCGTACGCCCGCGCCCCGCGGTCGTCCGTCACCCGCACGGTGAGGTGCCAGGTGCCCGCGCTGAAGGCGTGCTTCAGCGTGGGGGAGGTGCCCGAGGAGACGTCCATCGCGCCGTCGCCGTCGAGGTCCCACGAGTAGTCGACGATCCTGCCGTCGGGGTCGTGGGAGCCGGAGGCGTCGAGCGTGATCGTCTGGCCGCTGCGCGCGCTGCTCGGCGCCTTGAAGGCGGCGACCGGCGTCTGGTTCGGCGGCACGTAGGCGGTGAACTTGACGGTGCCCGTGAAGTTGGGCGTGGTGGCCGCGTAGTTCTGGGCGCGGATCACGTAGCTGCCCGGGGGCACCGGCCCGTCCTGGCCTGGATCACGGCGTTCTCGCTGGTCGACGGCGGCCCGCCGGCCGAGCTGCCGACCGGTTGCAGGTTGCCGCTGGCGTCTTTGCGATAGACGTAGAGGTCCCAGTCGTCGAACTGGTTGGCCCAGTTGAGCGTGACCGAGACCGTCCCGTCGGAGTCGCCGGACGGGATCGTGAACGGGATGTCCTCGTAGGTGCCGGCCGCGCCGACCCCGGCCACCGCGCCGGGCGTGGCCGCCGTGGGGAAAACTTGCGGGAGCACCGTCTTCGGGCGGCGATCGGAATCGCCGCGCTGGCCGCTTCACTGACTCTGAGCGCTCCGGCGCTCGCCGCCAAGGCCTTGGGCCGGCGGCCTCCCCAGACCGCTACTCATTCCGTTGAGCCCCTGCCAGGGCCCCGATGCGCGCGCACCTTACACAGGGAAGGGCCTGCTATGACGCAGTTCTACTCGGCGACCGCGACGGGCCGGCGGTAGAGCACGTAGAGCAGCGCGCACAGGAGCCCGGCGGCGCCCAGGTAGCCGACCTCCACCTGCAGCACGCGGTCGTGCCAGCCGGGGATCAAGAGGAAGACGACGAACACCAGCGCGGTGGCCAGCCAGGAGAGGGCGGCCTGCCGCGCGCGGGCCTGCGCCAGCGCCGCCTGGTTGAGCGTCGCAGCGGAGAGGTAGAAGCCCATCCCGACCGACACCACGACGAGCCCGAGCCGCCCGTAGTGGTGATTGCCGCCGAAGAGGATGTGCATCAGCGTGGGGCCGAATGCGAGGAACGCCAGCGCCACCGCGCCGGCGAACACCGCGATCGCGCTGAGCGTGGTCTGCACCGAGCGCCGGAACGGATCGGACTCGCCCTTCACGGCGAGGCGGGTGAGGTGGGGGAGGATCGACGTCTGGATCGCCTGGAAGAGCTGCAGGGGCGCGCGGGCGATCAGCAGCGCGTTGAAGACGAAGCCCGCCACCGCCGCGCCCGAGGCGCCCTCGGTGGCCTTCACGAGCAGCGGCCCGGCGTTGAGGAAGGTCTGCTCGCAGATCATGATCAGCAGGACCGCGGACGCGAAGCCGGTGCCGTGGGCGAGGGTGAACTCGGGTTCGCCGCGCGGACCGGTCTCGGCCTGCGGTTCGCCGGCCGAGGCGGCGTCGAGCTGGGCGGCGGTGAGCGCGTCATCCTCGCGCGGCGCCACCGACGAGGCGCGCAGGTCGCGGCGGAGCGCCCACGGCACCACGCTCAGCGAGAACAGCGGTGCGGCGACCATGCCGAGCGCCACGACGGACTGGCCGTGGAACAGTCCGACGGCCACCACCAGGGCGAACATGCAGCGGGAGATCGCCTCCATGAACACGAGCCCGCCGTAGAGGCCGAAGCGGCGATGGCCGGCGAGGTAGCCGCGCGCGAAGTAGCTCGCCGCGTAGCCCAGCACCGCCCCGATCAGCACCCAGTAGAGCGTGCTCGAGCCGTTGAGCAGCTTGTCCTGCAGCGGGTGGCGCAGGACGAGCGCCAGCACCGCGAACAGGACGCCGAGCGAGAGCTGGATCGTCGCCGCCACGCGCAGGTGCTCGTTCCCGGTCTGCCCGCGCACGTCGCGGTCCGAGATCGTCCGCGACAGGAGCTGCTCCACCGGGCGGTAGAGCACAGAGACGATGATGAAGATCGCCGACCACAGCAGCGTGATCTCGCCGTAGTCGTGGCTCGAGAGCGTGTGGCTGGCGAGCGAGAAGTAGGCGTAGGTGACGAGGCCGGTGACCCCGATCAGCACCGACAGGATCGCGGCCCCGCGGCCGTAGCTCCGAACGGGC
This sequence comes from uncultured Thermoleophilaceae bacterium, assembly GCA_963848495.1. Lineage (GTDB taxonomy): Bacteria > Actinomycetota > Thermoleophilia > Solirubrobacterales > Thermoleophilaceae > JAICJR01. The sequence continues at coordinate 256,801 of CAWKDV010000004.1, read as the reverse complement.
TTCGCGGCGGCCAGCGCCCCGGATCCGCCCCGCGGCGGGGATTCGCTACGAGACGCGGACAAGCAGCATCGTCCACGGGAACGGCGAGCGGATCTCCTCCACCGTGCCGTGGCGCGTGAGCAGCGAGACGAACCCCACCCGCGACCAGTGGTTCACGTGGCCGGGTGTGTTCCCGAGCGACTTCCAGTAGGCGCCGCGAGCCATGTTGAGCATCCGCCAGAGCGGCTCGCGCGGCACCGACACGAGCAGGTGGCGCCGCGCCACGCGCGCCATCTCGGCGAGCGTCGCGTCGGGATCCGGCACGTGCTCGAGCACCTCGATCGCGGTGGCCAGGTCGAACTCGTCGTCGGCGAAGGAGAGCGAGGTGGCCTCCTCGGCGCGGTACTCGAGGTTGGGCCGCCGGCGCTTCTCCCACTCGGCACGGAGCTTCGCGTCGTCGAGGTCGATGCCGACGATGCGCCGGTCGCCGAGCCGCTCGGCCCACTCGTACGTGAGCACGCCCTCGCCGCAGCCCACGTCGAGCACCGACTCGGGCGCCGCCTTCTCCCACAGCTCGTCGAGCCTGGAGTGGAAGCCGCCCATCAGGCGCCTGACCACCGGGTTGGTGGAGCCGTACTTGTCGAAGGTGTTGCCGGTGGGGACGGCCTCGGTGGGTGTCTGCGTCACAGCTGCACCGCCTCGCGCTCCTCGCTGGGCTCTTCCTCGGCCGCGCGCTTCCCGCGCCGGGGGGCGCCGGGCTCGTAGTGGGACGGCTCGATGCCGAGCTGCAGCTCGATGCGCCGGACCCGTTCGAGGATGCGCTGGTTGAGCACCCGGCTGCCGGCGAGGATGTCGCCCACCACGCCGAGCGCCGCGAGCTGGATCGCCGCGATGAACAGCACCGCGCCAAGGATCAGCGACTGCACGTGGCCCGAGTGGCCGTGCACGGCGTAGTCGATCAGGAAGCGCGCCCAGATGATCACGGCGCCGAGGAACACGACGATCGCCGCGCTCATGAACACCCTCAGCGGCTCGTAGAGCGCGTAGACGCGGAAGATCGACACCGTGTTGCGCCGCACGTACGCCCAGCTCGACGGGAACAGGCGCGACTCGCGCGTCTTCGGGTTGGTCCGGATCGGGACGTGGTCGATCGCCACGGTCATCTTCCCGGCCTGGATGATCGACTCGAGCGTGTAGGTGAACTTGGAGACCACCTGCACCTGGAGCGCGGCCTCGCGGTTGTAGGCGCGGAAGCCGGAGGTGGTGTCGGCGATGCCCGTCTCGGAGGCGCGCCGCACGACGGCGCTGCCGAGCCGCTGGAGGCGCTTCTTGATCGGCGAGAAGTGCTCGATCTCGTCGATGGGCCGCGCCCCGACCACCATGTCAGCCTCGCCCGCGAGGATCGGCTGGATCAGCTTGGGGATGTCGGCGGCGTTGTACTGGTTGTCCGCGTCGGTGTTCACCACGATGTCCGCGCCGAGCTTCAGGGCGGCGTCGAGCCCCGCCTGGAAGGCTGCGGCGAGGCCCTTGTTGTTGGTGAGCCGGACGATGTGGTCGACGCCGTTCGCGCGCGCGACGTCCACCGTACGGTCGGTGGAGCCGTCGTCGATCACGAGCCACTCGACCGTGTCGATGCCCGGCACCTCGCGCGGCAGTTCGGCGAGAGTCCCGGGCAGCTGGTCCTGCTCGTCCCAGCAGGGAATCTGGATGATCAGCTTCATCGCGAGAAGGTCATCAGGCTAGCGTCTGGCCAGGCGGTCGGGGCGAGCTACTAGCTTTTGCCGCCGTGTCCGTGACCGAGCCCGTCATGCCCGGTGCGCCCGCGGTCGACCCGCGCAGGCCGTCGCCGGGCTCGCGCCTGAGCGCGCGCGTGGAGGCGCTCGCCACCCGCCAGAACGCCGTGCGGGCGCTCGTCGCGCTGGGTCTCTTCGGCCTGGCGGTCTTCCTGATCCGGCCGACCTTCCCCAACTACGACAGCTACTACGACCTCGTCTGGGGCAAGGCGCTCGCCTCCGGTCACCTGCCCGACTACAACGTCCTGCGCACGCCCACGCCGCACCCGCTGGGAGAGCTCTACGGCGCCTTCCTGTCGTTGTTCGGCGGCGCTGCCGACCGCCTCTTCGTGCTCACCACGATCGCCTGCTTCCTCGGCCTCGTGGCGGTGGTCTTCCGCATCACGCAGCTGCTGCTCGGCACGCTGATCGCGGCGGCGGCGGTCGTCTTCCTGCTCACGCGGACCGACCTCGAGTTCTACGCGATGCGCGCGGTGGTGGACGTGCCGTTCCTGCTGCTGATCTTCTCGGCGGCGCTGCTCGAGCTGCAGCGGCCGCGGCGCGGCCTGCCCGTGCTCGCGCTGCTCGGTCTGGCCGGCCTCCTGCGCCCCGAGGCGTGGGTCTTCTCCGGCGTCTACGTGCTCTGGCTGTGGCCCACGCTCAGCCGCCGCGAGTTCGTCAAGTACGCGGCGGTAGCCGCGATCGCACCGCTCCTGTGGGTGATCTCCGACTGGATCATCACCGGCCATCCGCTCCACTCGCTCACGTCCACGCGCACCGTCGCGGGCCAGTTCGGGCGCAACCGCAGCGTGCCGTCGGCGATCGGGCTGATCCCGAGCTACATCGGGGCGAACGAGAAGATCGTCAACGACGTGGCGGGCGGCCTCGGCTGCCTGCTCGCGCTCTACATCCTGCGCAAGCGCGCCGCGCTGCCCGCCGCTCTGATGGGCATCGGCATCGGCACCTTCGTGGTGATCGCCGCGGCGGGGCTGTCGGTGATCCCCCGCTACGTGGTCGTGCCGTCGATCCTGTTCAACATCGGCGTGGCGGTGGCGCTGTTCGGCTGGACGCTCGTGAAGGAGCCGCGCGTGCGCATCGCGGCGATCGGCCTAGCCGTGGTCACGTTCCTGCTCGTGGCGTGGCGCACGCCCGCGTGGGTCAACGACTTCCGCAAGCTGCACGGCCAGACGCTGTTCGTGAAGAGCCAGCACCGCGACCTCAAGGCGATCCTCGAGGACCCGAGCGTCGCGCCGCTGCTCCAGAGCTGCCGCCCGATCACCGTCCCCACGCACTCGGCGATCCCCGTGATCGAGTACGAGACCGGCCTCTCCAAGCACGCCCTGCAGGCCACGATCGCCCAGGCGCGCCCGCCGAGCCGCGGCCTACTGTTCATCGACATCACCTTCAACTTCGAGCCGGCGGCGGCCCGCTCGGTCACAGCCACGAGCGCGGCGTCCGCGCAGAAGTGGTGGTCGAACTACCCGCTCAGCACGTTCAAATACGTGGCCAACAATCCGTTCTGGCGCGTGTACGCGAACTGCGGTGCTTAGTGCTTGGTTCTTAGTGCGTGGACTCCAAGCACCAAGCACCATCAACCAAGCACCCGCACCAAGAACGCTTCCCCCATCGGCACCGCCAGCACCGCGCCGCAAGCCACCGCGACGATGCCGATGGCTATCGGCGCCCGGCGCACCAGCAGCGCCGCCGGGATCAGCAGCGCGTCGCTGCGGTAGAGGTCCATGTGCGAGATCGACAGGGGGACGATCCAGAAGGCCAGCAGCGTGAGCACGAGCAGCCAGTCGAGCGGCTCCGCGGTCTTGCGGCGGGCGACCACGACGCCGCAGAGAGTGAGCACGAGCACGGCCGCGAACAGCGCCTCGTAGCGCGGGATGTTGTGGACGGTGGGCGCCTCGTGGAAGAGGGGCGTCAGCAGGCTCACGAGCTTCGGGAACGGGTCGTGGAAGTGGTTGTCGTAGTGGGCGTGCACCTTGAAGAAGGCATCCCAGTAGGTCGTCTGCACGCGCTGGATGACGAGCACGAACACCGCGCCGAGCCCGGCCACGCCGCTCGTCTGCACGATCCGCCAGACGCGCGTGCCAAGCGACGAGCCGTCCCGCCTGAACAGCAGCCACACGGCCATGACGGGGGCTAAGAGCGAGCCGCTCGGATAGCTCGCGGCGAGCACCGCGCCGGCGCCCCCGGCCGCCAGCCACCGCTCCCGCGAGAGGAAGAAGATCGCCGCCATCAGCGACAGCCCGGCGAGCGCCAGCGGGAAGATCGAGTGGTAGTAGACCTGGCCCGGGGCGAACGCCGCGAGGCCGAGGGCGAGCCAGTTGCGCAGCGACCCCTCGGCGCCGAGGAAGCCGACCCAGAGCAGCGTGAGCATTGCGAGGCAGCAGCCGAGCGAGACGAACAGCGCGGCCGGGCGGGCGGAGGCGCCCACCTGCACGAAGAACGACGTGAGCAGCGGATAGCCCGGGAACCAGCCCGAGTTGCCGCACCAGGTGCCGGGCGGGCGGGCGGGGCCGCAGGGCCCGACGCTGTAGCCGGCCTGCGCGATGCTGATGTAGTAGCCGGAGTCGAAGCGGCTCCACGTGACGACCTTGAAGAACGCGTAGCCGGCCGCGCGGGCAGCGACCCACAGCGTTCCCTGGGCCGCCAGGAATGCCAGCAGCGGCGGCCCGAGCAGGCGCAGGGGCGCCCGCGCCAGCGCGGCCGGGCGCTCGAGCGGGGCGGTGGCGACCGCCGAGCTCACGTCGGCACCACCGGCAGGCAGCCGTTCAGGCGCTTCGGCGGGCTGCTGAGCGTCGAGCTCTCCGGCCAGGCCTTCCAGCAGCGGCCGTGGATCTCGACGAAGTAGTGCGCCTGCGTGCGGCCGCCGTGTCCCACTCGGCAGTAGAAGAAGTTCTTCCCCTCCAGGAGAAGGTCCGTGAAGCGCCGGCAGCCCAGGACGTGCAACCCGCTCTGCGCCGGCAGCGCCCGCGCGAACGAGTGGTTCACGCGGTGCCTGATGGTGAAGTCGTTGTAGAGGCCGAGCAGCACGGCCGCGACGACCAGGGCGATTCCGGCTCTCGCCGCGAGCCTCATCCGGAGCGTTCTAGCACTACTCTCGCAGCGCCGGTTCCAGCACGTCGCGCACGTAGCTGAGCCGCACGTCGTCGGGCTGGCGCAGCATCCAGATCTCGGCGTGGAGCGGGTCCTCGCCGCGGTCCACGACCTCGCGCACGTAGCTCTCCCGCACCCGCCTCGGCTGGCGCAGCATCCACGCCTCCTCGCGGGCCCCCGCGGCGCGCGCCGCCGCCCGGCTGACGAACGCCGGCGCGAGCAGCATGCGGCGGACCGTGCGCCTGCCCGGGCTCACGAGCAGGCGTTCAGCCGGTAGAGCTGGAGCAGCGGGCCGGGACGCGCGTAGGCGCGCGGCAGGAAGTCGAACGACAGGTCGAAGTTGAACTTCACCGGCCCCGCCCCGAAGCGGTAGGGGGAGAAGACGACCGGCGGGGCGGACTGAGCCGCGAGCGCCCGGTAGTAGGCGCGCGAAGCCGGGACGTCGGCTCCCCGGTCGTGCTGGTAGCTCGCCACCAGGACCGAGCAGTAGTGCCCGGCCCGGTAGCTGTCGATCAGCGCCGGCGTGAGCTTCTTCTCGTAGCCCTGGAAGGGCGGCTTGATCGGGAACAGCCGGTAGGTGTTCTTCGGCTTGCCGACGGTCAGGAAGTCGCGGGGGAACACCGCCGGCTCGACCACCAGGCCAGAGCCCGCGGGCACCGAGCGCTCGATCCACTGCCGGGCGAGCGTGCGCGTGTCGGTCTTCGCGTAGACGGAGTTGACGCGCACGCTCGACCACAGCCCCTGGATCAGGAGCAGGCCCGCGGCCACGGCCAAGAGCAGCGAGCGCCGCCGCTGCCAGACCGCCGGCAGCGCGTCCACCGCCCGCACCGCGGCGTAGGCGGCGAGCACCGCCAGCGCCGGGTAGGCCGGCAGGAACCAGCGGCCGAAGTGGCGCGCCTGGCCGCCGAGGAAGAACCAGAGCAGGATCGGGAACGACGCCAGCAGGATCGCCTTCGCCCGGTCTGAGCGGAAGGCCAGCACCGCGCCGGCCGCCGCCGCGATCGTGGGCAGCCAGCCGAAGCCCCAGGTGAGCGTCCAGAGGTAGTAGATCCAGCCCGGCTGGCTCGACTGGCCGAGCTTGGCGGAGCCGCCGGCCGTGCCCGCCTCGCCTGCCACCTGGTGCTTGAAGAGCGAGAAGTGGACGAGCGCGTAGGGGTCGAGCACGATGACCACCACGCCGAAGACGACCGCCGAGAGCACCGCGCCCCGCAGGAAGGCGCGCAGGTCGTCGCGGCGCTCGATGAGCCGCAGGAGGCCCGCGATCCCCACCACGGCCGCCATCGCCCCGGCCGTGTACTTCACGTCCACGGCCACGGCCACGGCGCCGCCCGCCAGCGCCCAGTGCCAGAGGCGCCCGCTCTGGTAGATGAACAGGGAGGCGACGAGCGCGACCGTCAATGGCACGAGCGTCACCGCGTCGTTCAGCGCCTGCTTCGAATAGAAGACGGGCAGGAAGGCGCAGGCCATCAGCGCCGCCGCCACCAGGCCGACGCGGCGCTCGTAGAAGCGCGCCCCCGCCCAGTAGACGAGGCCCACGCTGAGCGTGCCCAGCAGCGCGACGGTGGCCCGAGCGGTGGTGAACACGGCGGTGGGATCGGTGCGGAACGCGTGCCCGAAGCCGCTCGAGCCGAACGGGAACCCGGCGTGGAAGCGCAGCTTGAAGACGCCCCAGAACATGTAGGTGAGAAGCGGCGGGTTCTCGAAGTACTTCGGGTCGAGCGAGCCGCCGATCATCGCCACCGCGCGCGGCACGAAGTGCTGCTCCTCGTCGGTGTTGTAGACGTACGGCAGCCCGTGCTTCAGCGACCAGACGCGCAGCACGAGCGCGCCCAGCAGGATCCAGAACAGCGCCGGCCCGCCCGGGAACCGCAGCCAGCGCGGCCGGCGCCTCACCGCCGCACGCCGGGCGCGTTCCCCGTCGTCGGCGTGCCCGTCCCGCGCGGCACCGGGCCGAAGCCCTGCTTGCAGTTGCTCAGTCGATAGATCCAAATCTCGGGTCCCGGCCTGATGAAGGCGCTGGGGTAGTAGTTGTAGGACAGGTCGAAGTTGAACTTCACCGGCTTCGCCCCTCGCTTGTAGGGGCTGCCGTGGTAGACCAGCTTCGACTCGCGCTCGAGCCGGCGGTAGTAAGCCAGCGCCGGCTCGTAGTGAGCATTTTGGGACCTGCCTCGGATGAGGCTCATCGACATCACGAGGCAGAAGCCCGCCTGACGGTAGCGGTCGATCGTCTGCGGGTTGAGCGTCGAGCCGTAGTCCTCGTGCGTGTCGGTGATGTCGCGGATGAAGCCGCGGACGAACTGCTTGCGGCCCGGCGCGTCGGCCACGCGGTAGTAGCGCGGCGGCACCGCGGGCTCGATCACGATCCGCAGGCGCGCCGGGTAGTGGGCCACGAGCCAGTTGCGCGCGAGCTGCCGCGTGTCGGTGCGGCCGAGCAGCCGCGCGGTGCGCGCGTCGGCGTAGAGCGGCAGCGCGAGCACGAGCACGCCGGCGCCAGCGAGGGCCGCCGCCTGCGCCGCGCGGCCCCAGGGCACCCGCCGCGCCACCCAGGCGATGCCCACTCCCGCAAGCAGCGCCAGCGCCGGGTAGGCCGGCAGCAGCCAGCGCCCGAACCAGCGCACCTGGAGGCTCAGGTAGATGAACAGCGCGATGGGGAAGACCACCAGCAGCAGGGCCCGGAACCAGGCGCGCCGCGCCTCCACCGCCAGGCCGCCGAGCAGCGCGACGAGCGGCAGCCAGCCGAAGCCCCAGGTGAGGCTCCGGAAGTAGTAGCCGGGCCCCGTGTACTGCTCCTGGCCGAGCTTCTTGAACTTGCCGGCGAGCTCCGCCTCGCCGTGGAGCTGGTGCCAGGCGCTCGAGAGGTCGATGAACACGTACGGGTTCGTGACGAAGAAGACGCCGAGCGCCGCGACCAGCGCGAGCAGCCCCTCCTTCATCAGCCGCGGCTCGCGCCGCATGCGCGCGATCGTGGCGATCGCAAGCGGCAGCAGCACAAGCCCGGCCGTGTACTTGAAGCCGATCGCAAACCCCGCCATCGCGCCGCCGAGCAGCCACATCCTGCGGCCCGCCCCCTCGTACACGCGGATCGCCGCATAGAGGGCGAACGACACCGGCAAGAGCGTGCCCACGTCGGTCACCGCGATGCGCGAGTAGGCCACCGGCAAGAACGCGAACGAGAGCACGCCCGCCGCCGCCAGGCCCTCGAACGTCCCCCACAGCCGCCGCCCGACCCAGTACACGGCCACCACGCCCAGCATGCAGAGCACGGCGGCGAGTGCCCGGCCCGTGCGGTAGATCGCCGTCGGGTCGTGGGCGAACTGCCGGATCACGCGGTCGTAGTTGGCGAACGGGATCAGGTGCGCCGGGCCGTACTGGAAGCGCAGCGCCAGGTGCTCGAGGTAGGTGAACGCGGAGGGGTTCTGGAAGTAGCCCGGGTCGGGGCTGCCGCCGAACATTCCCACTGCCCGGTTGGTGAAGTGAGAGCCCTCGTCGATGTTGTAGACGTAGGGCAGCCCGTAGGTGTTGTGCAGCACCCGCACGAACAGCCCGGCCAGCAGGATGGCGGCGAGCGCGAGGTGGGCAGGGGTCAGTAGCCCGCGGAGCCGGCGCATGAGACGGGCCACCCTACCTCGACGGGGTTAACGGCAATGGAAGTGCTGGCGTACCATTGATTCACGAGTCAATGACGCACACCACCGCCCCCACCGGACAGGACGAGCTCCACCTGATGCGCGCCATCGAGCTGGCCGCGCAGGCGCGCGGGCGGACCAGCCCCAACCCGCTGGTGGGCGCCGTGCTCGTGAAGGACGGCCGGGTGATCGGCGAGGGCTTCCACAGCGCCGCCGGCGAGCCGCACGCCGAACGCGAGGCGCTGGCCGCCGCCAGCGAGGATCCCGCCGGGGCCACGCTCTACGTCTCGCTCGAGCCCTGCTGCCACCACGGCCGCACTCCGCCCTGCACGGAGGCGATCGTGGAGGCGCGCATCGCGCGCGTGGTGGTCGCGTCCGACGACCCCACCGAGAAGGCCTCCGGCCGCGGCCTCGGCATCCTGCGCGACGAGGGCATCCAGGTCGACATCGCCCGGGGCGCCCCCGCCCACGAGGCCCGCCTGATCAACCAGCCCTTCCGCAAGCACGCCAAGACCGGCCGCCCGCACGTGCTGTTCAAGTCGGCGATGACGCTGGACGGCAAGGTCGCCACCCAGAGCGGCGACTCGCAGTGGATCTCCGGCGAGGAGAGCCGCACCCTCTCGCACCACTGGCGCGCCGAGGTGGACGCCGTGGCGGTGGGCATCGGCACCGCGCTGTCGGACGATCCGCTCCTCACCGCGCGCGTGGAGGGCGTGACCCGCCAGCCGAGCCGCGTGGTGTTCGACTCCGAGGCGCGCCTGCCCGCGGCCAGCCAGCTGGTCCAGACCGCCAACCAGGTGCCACTGGTCCTGATCTGCTCGCGGGCCGCCTCGCGCGCGCAGACCGACGCGCTCGAGGCCGCCGGCGTCGAGATCATCGTGGCCACCGGTGAGAACGAGGCCGCGCGCGTGCGCTCGGCGTTGTCCGAGCTGGGCGCGCGGGGCATCCAGTCGATGCTGCTCGAGGGAGGCCCGCACCTGGCCGGCGCCTTCCTCGACGCCGGCGAGATCGACGAGGTGCGCCTGTTCGTCGCTCCGATGCTGGCCGGCGGCCGCCACGCGCGCGTGCCGCTGGAGGGCCAGGGCGTGGAGGCGATCGACGCCGCGAAGCGCGCCCTGACGAGCGATGTGCAGCGGATCGCGGACGACGTGCTGATCAGCGCGCGCATGACGGAGTGGTGATGTTCACGGGGCTCGTACAGGCGCTGGGCAGCGTGCGCGCGATCGAGCGCGAGCCGGCCGGCGCGCGCCTCGAGGTCGAGACCTCGCTCGCGGAGGAGCTGTCCGAAGGCGACTCGATCGCCGTCAACGGCGTCTGCCTCACCGCGGTGAGCGTGGGCGGCGGCGCCTTCCGCGCCGACGTGATGGCCGAGACGCTGCGCCGCAGCTCCCTCGGCCCGCTCGAGCCCGGTGAGCACGTGAACCTCGAGCTGCCGCTGCGGGCAGCGGACCGCCTCGGCGGCCACTTCGTGCAGGGCCACGTGGACGGCACCGGCAAGGTCGAGTCGGCCACGATCGAGGGCTTCGCCAGCGTGGTGCGCATCGCCGCCGATCCGGAGCTCCTGCGCTACGTGGTGGAGAAGGGCTCGATCGCGGTCGACGGGGTCTCGCTCACCGTCGCCGAGATCGACGACGAAGGCTTTAGCGTTTCGCTCATCCCTGAGACCCTGGAGCGGACGACGCTCGGCGCCGCCGTCCCGGGCCGGGTGGTCAACCTGGAGGTGGACGTGCTGGCGAAGTACGTGGAGAAGCTGACTCAGGGGGTGCGCTCGTGAGCACCGTGCGCGCGCCGTTTGCGACGATCGAGGACGCGATCGAGGACATCCGCGCCGGCAAGATGGTCGTCGTCTGCGACGCCGAGGACCGCGAGAACGAGGGCGACCTGACCCTCGCAGCACAGTTCGCCACGCCGGAGGCGATCAACTTCATGGCCAAGGAGGGGCGCGGGCTGATCTGCCTCGCCCTCACCCCCGAGCGCTGCGACGACCTCGGCCTCGACCTGATGGCGGCCAAGAACGAGTCGCCCTTCCAGACGGCCTTCACCGTGTCGGTCGAGGCCCGCGAGGGCGTGACCACCGGCATCTCCGCGCACGACCGCGCGCACACGATCCAGGTGGCGATCGACCCGAAGTCGAGGCCGCAGGACCTCGTCCAGCCCGGCCACATCTTCCCGCTCAAGGCCAAGGCCGGCGGGGTGCTGGAGCGCACCGGGCAGACCGAGGCGGCCGTGGACCTCGCCCGCCTGGCGGGCCTCACGCCGGCCGGCGTGATCTGCGAGATCATGAACGACGACGGCACGATGGCCCGCGTGCCCGACCTCGTGGCCTACTGCGAGCGGCACGACCTGAAGATGGTCACGGTCGCCGACCTGATCGCCTACCGCCGCCGGCACGACAAGCTGGTCGAGCGTGTGGTCAGCGCCCACATGCCCACCGAGTTCGGCGACTTCGAGGTCGTCGGCTTCCGCTCGCTGGTCGACAGCAAGCACCACGTGGCGATGGTCAAGGGCGAGGTCGCGGGCAAGCAGGACGTGCTGGTGCGCGTGCACTCGGAGTGCCTCACCGGCGACGTCTTCCACTCGATGCGCTGCGACTGCGGCCAGCAGCTCGAGGCGGCGCTGGCGCTGATCGAGGAGGAGGGTCAGGGGGTGCTGCTCTACCTCGCCCAGGAGGGGCGCGGCATCGGCCTCCTGAACAAGCTGCGCGCCTACAAGCTCCAGGAGCAGGGCCTCGACACGGTGGACGCCAACATCGAGCTGGGCCTGCCGGCCGACCTGCGCGACTACGGCATCGGCGCCCAGATCCTGGTCGACCTCGGCCTGACCTCGATCCGCCTGCTCACCAACAACCCCAAGAAGATCGTCGGCCTCGAGGGCTACGGGCTGAACGTCACCGACCAGCTGCCGATCCAGGCCCCGGCCACCCAGTACAACCGCGACTACCTGCGCACCAAGCGCGACCGCATGGGTCACCTGCTGCACCACCAGGGCCTGGCGCTCGACGAGGAGATGATCCACGAGCAGACCCAGCAGGACCGCAAGCGGAACGAGTCCGGTGGCTGACACCTGGGCGATCGCCGCGGCGCGCTTCTACGAGGACCTCGCCGACAGGCTGGTGGATGGCGCCCGCCGCGTGTTCGAGGAGGCGGGCGGCGAGGTGGAGGTGCACTACGTGCCCGGCGCCTTCGAGCTGCCGCTCCTGGCGAAGTACTGCGCAGAGTCCGGCCGCTACCGGGGCGTGGCCTGCGTGGGGGCCGTGATCCGCGGCGAGACCGACCACTACGACTACGTCTGCGGCCAGGCAGCAGCGGGCATAGCCAGGGTCTCGCTCGACACCGGAGTGCCGTGCGGCTTCGGCGTGCTGACCGTGGACAACATGGAGCAGGCAGTAGCCCGCGCCGGTGGAGGGAAGCGACATACCGGGGAAGACGCCGCAAGAGCCGTGCTGACGATGGCGGAGCTGCGGGCGGAGCTCGGCCGGTGACCATCAACCTCTTCTCGGACACACAGACCAGGCCGACCGAGGGGATGCGGAAGGCCATGGCCGAGGCCGAAGTTGGCGACGAGCAGCGCCTGGCGGACCCCACCACCAACCGCCTGCAGGAGCGGGTCGCCGAGCTGCTCGGCCACGAGGCCGGGCTGTTCCTGCCGAGCGGCACGATGTGCAACGAGATCTCGTTCCGTCTGCACATCCGGCCGGGCGGCGAGGAGATCATCTGCGACCGCACGGCCCACCCGCGCGTGGCGGAGGCGGGCGGTCCCGCTGAGATCTCGGGCGCCCACCTCAACCTGGTGGACGGCGACCGCGGCGTGTTCACGGGCGAGCAGCTCCAGGCCGCGATCCAGCCGCCCGACCGCTACTCGTACCGCTCGCGGCTCGTCTCGGTCGAGCAGACCACCAACCTCGGCGGCGGCCGCGTCTGGCCGCTCGAGACCGTGCGCGAGGTGCTCGACGTCGCACGCACGAACGGCCTGCGCGCCCACATGGACGGCGCCCGCCTGATGAACGCGGTCGTCGCCTCGGGCGTCCCGGCGGCGGACTTCACGGGCGGGTTCGACACGGCCTGGGTCGACTTCACCAAGGGCCTGGGGGCGCCGGTCGGCGCCGTGATGGTCGGCTCGCGCGAGCTGATCGAGGAGGCCTGGCGCTACAAGCAGATGTGGGGCGGCGCGATGCGCCAGTCGGGCATCGTGGCGGCCGCCGGCCTGTACGCGCTCGACCACCACGTCGAGCGGCTGGCCGAGGACCACGCCAACGCAAGGCGCCTGGCCGAGGGGCTGGCCGAGGTGCCGGGCGTCACGATCGACCCCGCCACGGTCGAGACCAACATCGTGCTGTTCGAGCACGACGGGGCGCCGCGAGTGGGGGAGGAGCTGCGCGAAGCCGGCGTGCAGGTCTCGCGCATGGGGCCGACGCTGCTGCGCGCGGTCACCCACCTCGACGTGACGGCGGACGACATCGAACACGCCCTCGAGATCATGCGCCGCGTGATCGCCGGATAAATTGAGGCCATGACTCCAATCACGATTGACGGCATCGAAGGACTGAAGGAGATCGTCGGCCAGCAGGTCGGCCCGAGCGACTGGCGCGAGGTCAGCCAGGAGATGATCAACACGTTCGCCGACATCTCAGGCGACCACCAGTGGATCCACGTGGACATCGAGCGGGCCAAGAACGAGAGCCCATTCGGCGGCCCGATCGCTCACGGCAACCTCACCCTGTCGATCATCGACGGCTTCCGCGAGCAGCTCACCGAGGCCACCGGCTTCAAGCTCGGCGTGAACTACGGCTGGAACAAGGTGCGCTTCCCGGCGCCGGTGCCCTCCGGCTCGCGCGTGCGGGCCTACTCCGAGGTGATCTCGGTCGACGACGTCGGCAACGGCTGGTGGCAGGCGGTCACCAAGTTCACCGTCGAGATCGAGGGCGGCGAGAAGCCGGTCTGCGTCGCCGAGAGCGTGGCCAGGTTCATCGCATGAGCGAAGGCCGCGTCGAGGGCATCTTCATAGCGCCCGACTTCGAGGCGCCGCTTCACGAGGTGCCCGAGGCCGTGGCCACCGCGGGCAAGGGCCTCGAGGGGGACCGCTACTACCGGGACAACCTGGGCCAGGACGAGCGGGACGAGCCGGGCCGCGAGATCACCCTGATCGAGGCGGAGTCGCTCGAGCGGCTCACCGAGGAGACCGGCATCGTGCTCGCGCCCGGCGAGAGCCGCCGGCAGGTGGTCACGCGCGGCGTGCGCCTGCTCGAGCTCGTGGGCAAGCGCTTCATGGTTGGGGAGGTGGAATGCCTCGGGGTGGAGGACAACCCGTCCTGCAGCCACCTCCAGAAGCTCACGCAGCCGGGCGTGCTGCGAGGCCTGGCCCGCAGCGGCGGGATCCGCGGGGACATCCTCAGCGGCGGCACGATCCGGCCCGGGGACACGATCCGTGAGGTTCCGGACAGTGCCCCTACTGAAGCGGCCTGACGGCGTAGAGATCCACTGGCGGGAACGCGGCGAGGGCCCGCCGGTGGTGATCTGCTCGGCGTGCTTCGCGCACCCGGGCATCTTCGAGCCGCTGATCGCCGAGCTCGAGCCCGACCACCGCGTGATCACCTACGACGCGCGCGGCGACGGGGAGTCGACCCGGCGGGGCCCCTACGAAATGCCCACGGACGCGGAGGACCTGGTGGGGCTGCTCGAGGACGGCATCGGCGAGCCGACGCTGCTCGTCGGCACGGGCGACGCGAGCCACCGCGTGATCCACGCCGCCGCCGCCCGTCCCGAGCTCGTGCCGGCCGTGGTGGCGCCGGGTGTCACGCCGCTCGGCGCCCAGGCCGACTATTCAAGCGTCGGCGAGGGGCTTGCCTCGTCGTCCGAGGTGGTGGGCGCGCTGGTGCAACTGCTCGAGAGCGACTTCCGCAGCGGCATGCGCACCGCCGTGGAGGCGGCGAACCCGCAGCTCGACGACGAGCGGCTGCGTGAGCGCCTTCAGACGACGATCGCCTACACCTCGCAGGAGGCGACGCTCGGGCGGCTGCGCGCCTGGATCGCTGACGACGCCCGCGAGTCGGCCCGCACGCTCGGCGACCGGCTCTGGATCCTCTACTTTCCGGGCAACGCCTGGTTCCCGGCGGAGCTGCGCGAGACCGTGAGCCGCGAGGCACCCGAGGCGCACCTCGAGCAGGTCGAGAACGGCGCCCTGAGCCGCCCCGACATCACCGCCGGCTACATCCGGCGGCTCACCCACTGCTAGCCTGTCCGCCGTGGCAAAGGTCTGTTACGTGTGCAAGAAGGGCCCCGGGTTCGGGCATTCGCGCAGCCATTCGATGGTCGCGACGAAGCGCCGCTTCGACCCGAACCTGCAGAAGGTCCGCATCCTCGTGAATAAGGCCCCACGGCGCGAGTACGTGTGCACGCGCTGCCTCAAGGCCGGCAAGGTCACCAAGGCCGTTTAACGCGGCGGGCGGAAACCCGTCCGCCGGTTGGGGGTATACATCCCGTCGTGCCTGATCCCAGTTTGGTCCGGTTCCGCAGTGCCGTGGCAGCTGCGTACGCCGAGCTAGAGGCACGGCGCCAGGAGGTCAACGACCTCAACGTCTTCCCCGTTGCCGACGGTGACACCGGCGACAACATGGCGATGACGATGCGCGCCGTGCTCGACGAGCTCGACCGTATGAACGGCGAGCCGATCGACGTGATCGGCCGCGACGCGATCGTGCACGCGGTTGCGCGCGCCGCCCTCCTCGGGGCGCGCGGAAACAGCGGCGTGATCCTGTCCCAGATCGTTCGCGGCGCCGCCGCCGAGCTCGTCTCGCGGCCCGGCGAGCTGGTCGACCCGGTGCTCGTGGCCGCGGCCTTCGCCCGCGCCGCCGACGCCGCCTACGAGTCGGTGCGCGACCCCGCGGAGGGCACGATGCTCACGGCCGTGCGCGCGATGGCGCACCGCGTGGCCCAGGACCTCGCCCACATGGACACGCCCCGTCTCGGCCCGGACGCCGACCCGCGCGAGCAGGACGAGCTGCTCGCCGAGGTGCTCGAGCGGGCGCTCGAGGCCGGCAAGGAGGCCGTGCAGCGCGGGCCGGACCAGCTGGCCATCCTGCGCGACGCGGGCGTGGTCGACGCCGGCGCCTACGGCCTCACGGTCGTCCTGGCGGGCGTTGTCGGCGCACTGCGCGGCCAGGCGCCGCCCGAGATCGCGCACGAGGTGCCCACACGCGCTCTGCACCTGCCCCAGCACGAGTCGAGCCACTACCGCTTCTGCACCAACTTCGCGGTCTCCGGCGAGGGACTCGAGGGCATCGACTTCGTGCCGCTGCTCGAGCAGATCGGCGACTCGGTGCTCGTCGTCGGCGACGACAAGACGCTGCGCGTGCACGTGCACACCGACGATCCCCACGCCGCCGCCGAGCTGTTCCGCCAGGCCGGCGAGGTGTCGCGCTTCGACGTCGCGGATATGCGGGAGCAGATCGCCGAGCGCAGCGCGCGGCTGTCAGGCCACAGCGCCGCCGGCAACGGCCACGGCCCGCGCGCCGCCTGCGGGGTGGTGGCGGTCGCCAGCGGCGAGGGGCTCATCCGCCTCTACCAGGAGCTCGGCGCGCACGTCGTGCAGGGCGGCGCCACGCTCAACCCGTCCACCTACGAGCTGCTCGCCGGCATCCACACCGTCGACGCGGACGAGGTGCTGGTGCTGCCCAACAGCCCCAACGTGATCCTTGCGGCCGAGCGGGCGGCGGAGCTCTCGGAGCGCCGCGCCCGCGTCGTGCCCACGCGCGCTCAGCAGGCCGGGCTGGCGGCGCTGCTCGCCTTCGACCCGTCGCTCCCGATGGACGAGAACGCCGAGGCCGTCGGCGAGGCGCTGGCGGGCGTGCGCACCGGCGGCGTGGCGCGCGCGGCGCGGGCGGACGCCCAGGGCCGCTTCCACGAGGGCGACGCCCTCGGCTACTCCGGCGAGGACCTGGTGGCCTGGGGTGAGCTGCCCGAGGTGGTGGCGGAGACCGTGCGCCAGACGGCCGACGGCTGCGAGGTGCTCACCTGCATCGCGGGCGAGGGCGCGCCGCTCGGCGAGGAGCAGCTCGCTGAACTGCTGCCCGACGGCCTGGAGCTCGACTTCCAGCAGGGCGACCAGGCGGCCTGGTGGTACCTGCTGGCGGCCGAGTAGCGTCCGCCGGACGCATTATCAAGCCCGCATTCCCACTCGCTTCGCAGACACCTCCGAGCTGACGCTCGACGACGCGCTCGCGGCCGACCTGCGCTCGCTGCCGCGCCCGAGCCGCCTCGCCCAGCCACTCGACCTGCGGGAGCGGGAGCGCGAGCCTGCCGCTGTGCTCGGCCTCGAGACCGTCGGCGACCTGCTCGAGCACCTGCCTCGCCGCCACACCGACCGGCAGGAGGTGCGCCCGATCGCGAGCGTCGGGCCGGAGGAGGACGCCACCGTCGAGGCTGTGGTGAAGAGCGCCCGCACGGTGCCGTCGCGCAACCGGCGGATGCGGCCGCGCACCGAGGCGCGGGTCAGCGACGAGAGCGGGCCGCTGGTGGCCGTCTGGTTCAACCAGCCCTGGGTCGCCGACAAGCTCGCGCCCGGCATGCGCCTGCTGCTGCACGGGCGCATGAAGCGCGGCAACAAGTTCTGGGTCGACCAGTTCGAGCCGAGCGACGGCGGCGGCGGGGTTCACACCGTCGGCCTCGTCCCGGTCTATCCCGGCACCAAGGGTCTCGCCCCGGAGCGGCTGCGCGAGCTCGCCTGGTCGGTGCGCGAGCGGCTGCACGACGTGCTCGAGCCGCTGCCCGCCTATCTCCGGGCGGCGGAGCGGCTGGCCGACCGGCCGGCGGCTCTCGCGGCGGCGCACTTCCCCGAGGAGCAGTCCGACGAGGACGAGGCGCGCCGGCGGCTGGCCTTCGAGGAGCTGTTCCTGCTCGAGCTGGCGCTGTCGGGGCGGCGGCGGGCGCGCCGCGAGGGCCGGCCGGCGCGCGTGCTGGAGCCGGTCGGCGAGCTGGTGGATCCCTGGCTCGCGTCGCTGCCGTTCGCGCCCACCGGCGACCAGCGCGCGGCCTTCGAGCGGATCGACGCCGACCTCTCCTCGTCCGAGCCGATGCACCGCCTGCTGATGGGGGAGGTGGGGTCGGGCAAGACCGTCGTGGCGCTCCGCGCGATGCTGCGCGCGATCGAGAGCGGCGCCCAGGCGGCGCTGATGGCGCCCACCGAGACGCTGGCCGAGCAGCACCTGGCCACCCTCGACCGGCTGCTGGGCGGCCTCGTGCCGATCGCGCTGCTCACCGGCGCCACCCCCGCCGCGCGCCGGCGCGAGATCCTGGGGCGGCTGGGCAGCGGCGAGCTGGGGCTCGTGGTCGGCACGCACGCGCTGATCGAACCCGCTGTGGAGTTCCGCGAACTGGCGCTGGCGGTGATCGACGAGCAGCACCGCTTCGGCGTGCGCCAGCGGGCCGCGCTCGACGCCAAGGCGCCCGCCGGCCTGGCGCTGCACGCCCTCCACCTCACCGCCACGCCGATTCCGCGCACGCTCGCGCTCACGGTCTACGGCGACCTCGACACGAGCACGCTGCGCGAGCTGCCCGCGGGCCGCCAGCCGGTCGAGACGCACGTGGTGGACGGCGAGCGCGCCCGCAAGCGGGCGTACGAACGCATCCGCGAGGAGATCGCCAAGGGGCGCCAGTGCTTCGTGGTCTGCCCGCTGGTGGAGGAGTCCGAGACGCTGCAGGCGCGCGCGGCCACCGCCGAGGCGGAGCGTCTCCAGCGCACGGAGTTCCGCGACCACCGCGTGGAGCTGATCCACGGCCAGATGCCGTCGCGCCGCAAGGCCGAGGCGATGGCGGCCTTCGCCTCCGGCGACGCCGACGTGCTGGTGGCCACCAGCGTGATCGAGGTCGGCATCGATGTGCCCAACGCCACCGTGATGGTGATCGAGGCGGCCGAACGCTACGGCCTCTCGCAGCTCCACCAGCTGCGCGGGCGGATCGGCCGCGGCGAGCACGCGTCGCTCTGCATCCTGTTCGGCGACCCGCGCCTGCCCCGGCTCGAGGCGATCGCCCGCGAGCGCGACGGCTTCAAGCTCGCCGAGGTCGACCTCGAGCTGCGCGGCGAGGGTCAGCTCCTCGGCACGCGCCAGCACGGGGTGCCGGTGTTCAAGGTGGCGCGCATCCCCGAGGACCTGGCGCTGCTCGAGCTCGCGCGCGACCGCGCCGACGAGCTGCTCGAGCGCGACCCGGACCTGGAGGAGCCGGAGCACGCGTTGCTGAAAGAGGCGGCCGCGCAAGCGTTCGGGTCGGAAATGGAGCCGATTCCGGCATGAGGGACTGCGGACTGCGGACTGCGGACTGCGGATGAGGATCGTCGCGGGTCGGCTGGGAGGCCGCCGGATTTCCGCTCCTCCCGGCCGCGGCACCCGTCCCACTTCGGATCGCGTGCGCGAGGCCCTCTTCTCGATCCTCGGGCCGCTCGACGGGGTGGACGTGCTCGACCTCTTCGCCGGCTCGGGCGCCCTCGGCATCGAGGCGCTCTCCCGGGGCGCCGCGAGCGCCGTCTTCGTCGACGACGACCCCCGCGCGGTGGCCGCGATCCGCGACAACCTGGCCTCGCTCGGGCTGTCCGCCAGGGTCCATGAGCGCGACGCGCTCGCCTATCTGGGCGCCGCACGGGAGGGACCCTTCGGGCTCGTCTTCCTCGACCCCCCATATAGTTCGTCAAGCGAGCTGGCCGGCACTCTCTCAGAGCGCCTGCCCGCTCTTTCCACCGACGACGCCCGCATCGTGTCCGAATCCGACAAGCGCCACCCGCTAGAGCTCAGCCTCCCGCTGCTCGACGACCGCGTGTACGGGGACACCCGGATCGCCATCCATAGTGCCCGCTGACCACGCCAAGGGCACCGCGGTGTGCCCGGGCACCTACGACCCGGTCACCATCGGACACCTCGACATCATCGAACGCGCGGCGAACGTGTTCGACCAAGTGGTGGTCGGCGTGGTGAACCAGCCCGTTCGCAAGCAGAGGCCGGTCTTCGAGGCCGAGGAACGCGTCGCGTTCATCCAGGCGGAAACCCAAAAACTGGCCAACGTGCAGGTAAAAGCCTTTGATACGCTGCTCGTCGAATTTGCCCGCGAGAACGGCGCTCGTGCGATCGTCAAGGGCTTGCGGGCGATCTCGGACTTCGAGTACGAGTTCGAGATGAACCAGCTCAACCGCAAGATGGCGCCCGACATCGAGAGCATCTACATGATGTCCTCACCCCAATACAGCTTCCTCAGCTCGAGCGGGGTAAAAGAGCTGGCGATGTTCGGCGGAGACCTGACCGATCTCGTACCCCCGGCCGTGGCCAAGCGGTTGGAGGAAGCTCTCAAGCGCTGACGAAACTGAGGTTTGCATGGACGTCCTGGTCCTAATCGACAAGCTGGACGATCTCGTCCACAACGCCAAGCCGGTTCCGCTCACGGACCAGGTGCGCGTGGACAAGGAGGAGATCTACGACATCCTCGACCAGATGCGGGCCACGATCCCCGAGGAGATCAAGCAGGCCCGCTGGATCGTCAAGGAGCGCCAGGAGATGCTCGCCGAGGCGAAGCGCGAGGCCGAGCGCATCATCAAGGAGGCGCGCGACGAGCAGACGCGCCTGATCTCGAACGAAGAGGTCGTCAAGCAGGCCGAGCGCCAGGCGGACGAGATCATCGAGGAGGCGCGCGCCCGCGAGCGTGAGATCCGGCTCGGCGCCGAGGACTACGCCGACGACATCCTCAACACGCTCGAGGTCAACCTCACGAAGTTCACCGCCGCGGTCCAGCGCGGCCGCGACCGCCTCGCCGGCCGCGAAGAAGCGGAAGTCCGCTAAGGCCGAGGCCCTCGCTACCGTAGGTGGCGATGGCGCAGCGCACCGACATCTTCGATCTCGGGCGCCTGGCTCTTCATTCCGGCGAAGGGCGCCGGATCGATACGCACGTCAGCGCCGACCCGTTCGAGTTCGGCGGCCAGCGCTACGAGTCGGACGAGGGGGAGGTGCCCGTCAGGCTCGACGTCTCCCGCACGGTGAGTGGCTACGCGCTGCGCCTGCGCTTCCAGGCGCATCTGCGGGGCCCTTGCATGCGCTGCCTCGAGGCGGCCGACCCGGTGCTCGAGGTCGACGCGCGGGAGGTGGACCAGCCCGACGACGTCGGCGGCGACGAGCTGAGCTCGCCCTACATGGACCGCGACCAGCTCGATCTGCGCTCCTGGGCCCACGACGCGCTGGCGCTCGCGCTGCCGGCGCAGATCGTCTGCCGCGACGACTGCCTGGGGCTCTGCCCGCTGTGCGGCGAGAACCTCAACCAGGCCGGGGCCGAGCACGCGCACGAGCAGCCGACTGACCCGCGCTGGGCGAAGCTCAGGGAACTGCGTTTCGAATAAGCCTCTGAGCTCTGCGCTCTGAGCTCTGCGCTCTGCGCTCTGGCCTTACGCCCAGCCCATCGGCTCGTAGCCGCTCGTGCGCGGCGCCGAGACGATGAGGACGCGCGCGGGCACGTCGCCGTCGTTCACCATCGTCCGGCGGCACTCGACGCCGAGGCGGGCGAACGTTCCGGGACGCGTGGCGTGCTTCTCGCCGTCGATCACGAGCGAGGGGGTGCCCTCGAGCACGATGAAGACCTCCTCCTGGTCGCGGCCTGTCTCGTCGTGCTCCGGGATGTCCTCGCCGGGCGAGATCTCGACGACGTTCATGCCGAAGGACTCGAGGCCGAGCGAGCGGCGCGCCAGCGACCACTTGCCGGTGCGCTCGAAGTCGTCGCTGTGAAGGATCGTGAAGGGCTCCATGCGGCCGATTATGATGGCTCGCGCAGTGAGCGACGCGGACTCGCCAGACTCGCTGAGCGCGATAATTGAGCGCTACAACGCGGCCTGGAACGCGCACGACCTCGACGCGATCATGTCGATGCACGCCGCCGACATGGTCTTCGAGAACCACACGGCGGGCGAGTCCGCCGAGGGCGAGGACGTACGCGGCCACATCGCGGCGATCTTCGAGTCATGGCCCGACATCGCGTTCAGCGCGCGGCGGATGTACGTGCGCGACGGCCTCGTCGTCCAGGAGTGGACGGCCACCGCCACGCACAGCCGCGAGATGCGGCGCGGTGACCTGGTGGCCGAGCCCAGCGGCAAGCGGATCGAGTGGAAGGGCCTCGACGTGATGCCGTTCGAGAACGGGCTCCTGAAGCGCAAGACGGTCTACTCGGATTCGGTGTCGATCCTGCGCCAGATCGGGCTGCTGCAGTGATACTGCGCGGCCATCCTGGCCGCGGTGCCGACCGGAAGCTCGGCCTCCGGCCTCGCGTAACCGCTTCGCTGGGCGGCCATCCTGGCCGCGGTGCCGACCGGAAGCTCGGCCTCCCGCCTCGCGTAACCGCTTCGCTCGCCCGCTAGACTGGCCCGTCGCATGGCGGTTCCCAAGCAAAAGCAATCGCACGCGCGCACGAACAAGCGGCGCTCGCAGCACAAGATCGACGCCCCCTCGCTCAGCGTGTGCCCGCACTGCCACTCGCCCCGGCTCCCGCACCGGGTCTGTCCAAGCTGCGGGACCTACGGCGGGCGCGAAGTGCTCCCGCCGTCGGACGCGTCGTAGAGACTTACGCGCGGTGATCGCGCTCGACGCGAATGGCGCCGATCGCGGACCGGCAACGGTCGGCGAGGGCGGACGTCTGGCCGGCGTGCCGGTCAGGCTGTACGGACCGGCGGCGGAGCTCGCCGGCTTCGACAACGTGATCGACGCCCCGGTGACGATCGGCAACCACGAGGAGCCCGTGCGAGCGGTGCGCTCGAAGGAGGACGCCTCGATCGTGCGGGCAGTGAAGGCGGTGGCCGCCGGCGAGGCTGGCGCCGCCGTCTCCGCGGGCTCGACCGGCGCCGCGCTGGCGGCCTCGGTGCTGCACCTGCGCCGCATCCATGGCGTGCATCGCCCCGGCATCGCGGTACTGCTGCCGATCCCGGGCGCGCCGGCGCTGATGGTCGACGTCGGCGGCAACGTCGAGGTGCGCCCCGAGCACCTCGTCCAGTTCGCCTACATGGGCTCGGCCTTCATGGAGGCGGTCCACGGGGTCGAGCGCCCGCGGGTGGCGCTGCTCTCCGTCGGCGAGGAGCCCAACAAGGGCACGCCGGACGTGGTGCAGGCACACGCGAGACTGGCCGAGTCGGGGGGCGCACTGAACTTCATCGGCAACGTCGAGGGCAGCGACGTGACCCGCGGCGCGGCCGACGTGATCGTCACCGACGGCTTCACGGGCAACGTGGCGCTGAAGCTGATGGAGGGCACGGTGCGGACCGTCGTGGGCGCGATCCGCGAGGCGGCGCGCTCGGGCCCGGTTTCGATGCTCGGCGGCCTGCTGATCCGCGGCGCCGTGGGCGGCCTGCGCCGAGAGCTCGACCCCAACACCACCGGCGGCGCGATCCTCCTGGGCGTGCGCGGGATCGTGGTGATCGCGCATGGGGGCTCCTCCGCGGAGGGGATCGCCAACGCAGTGCGCCTCGCCCAGAGGTCGCTCGACGAGCGGGTTCTGGAGCGCATGACCGCCGCGCTCGAGGCGGGCGACGCGATGCGATCCGCACCCACTGCTACGGTCGCCGTCGATGACTAGAGAAGAGGTGCTGGATCGGATCCGCGAGCACCTCTCCGAGGAGCTCGAGGTGGATCTCGACAAGATCGGGGAGAACACTCGCTTCAAGGAGGACCTCGAGGCCGACTCGCTCGACCTCGTGGAGCTCGTGATGGAGCTCGAGGATCGCTACGGGGTGCGGATCCCGGACGAGGAGGCCGTCAAGATCAAGACGGTCGGCCAAGCCGCCGAGTACGTCGCGGCGCACGCTCCCCAAAACGCTCCCTGACGCCCTGGACACTCTCGCTTCCCTACTCGACGAGCTTCCAACCGACCTTGCTCGCCAAGCCTTCACACACTCGTCGTGGGTCGATCAGCGTTGGGAGTCCTACGAGCGGCTGGCGTTCATCGGGGACGTGGTGCTGAGCCTGGCGGTCTCCACCGACCTGTTCCCCCGCTTCCCGCACCACGGGGCCGGGAGGCTCACCAAGCTGCGGGCGCAGGCGGTCTCACGGCAGGCCTGCGCGCAGGTGGCTCGCGACCTCGGCGTGCCTGAGCGGCTGCGCGCCGCCGCGCCGGAGGGCACCGGCAAGAGCGCCGAGATGCTGATCGAGTCGGACCGCATCCTGGCCTCGATCTGCGAGGCGGTGATCGGGGCCTCCTACCTCGCCTTCGGGTTCGACCGCGTGGCCCCGGCGGTGGTCGACGGCTTCGCCGAGCAGGTCGAGGAGGCGCTCGAGCACCCGGTCGACTTCAAGTCCGTGCTGCAGGAGCGGCTCGCCCGGCGGGCCGAGGTGGTCGTCTACCGGATCGATTCGGAGCAGGGCCCGCCGCACGACCGCAGCTTCGTGGCAGTGGCCGAGGTGGCGGGGGAGGAGATCGGCCGCGGCGAGGGAAGGACCAAGAAGAGCGCCGAGCAGGAGGCAGCGCTGCGGGCGCTCGACCGGATCTCGGAGACGGCCGGCTAGCCCATGCACCTGCGCTCCATCGCCCTGAAGGGCTTCAAGTCCTTCCCTGACCGCACCAAGCTCGAGTTCGCGACCGGCGTGTCCGTGATCGTCGGGCCGAACGGCTCCGGCAAGTCCAACATCACCGACGCCGTGCTCTGGGCGCTCGGCGAGCAGTCGCCGCTCGCGGTGCGCGGCCAGACGATGCAGGACGTGATCTTCGCGGGCGGGCACGGCCTGCCCTCGCGCAACGCCGCCGAGGTCGAGGTCGTGATCGACAACTCGGACGGCACCTTCGAGTCCGAGTTCTCCGACATCTCGATCGTCCGAAGGCTCGACCGCTCTGGCGATGGCGAGTACCGCCTGAACGGCGCCCGCTGCCGGCTGGTCGACGTCCTCGAGGTGCTCTCCGACACGGGCCTCGGCAAGGAGATGCACTCCGTCGTCTCCCAGGGCCGCGTCGAGGCGATCCTCCACTCCAAGCCGCGTGACCGCCGGCTGCTGATCGAGGAGGCGGCCGGCCTCGGCAAGCACCGCAAGCGCCGCCGCCGGGCCCAGCTCAAGCTCGAACGGACGCAGGACAACCTCGATCGTGCGCTGGACGTGGAGCGCGAGGCGCGCTCGCGGCTGCGGCCGCTGAAGCGACAGGCGGAGGCCGCCGAGCTGCACGAGCGGCTCGAGCGCCAATCGCTCGAAGCGCGTCTCGAGCTGCGCCGGGACGACGTCCGCTCGGTGGAGGCCGAGCTCGCTGCCGCCGAGGCCGCGGCCACCGCCGCCGCCTCGGAGCGAGCGGAGGCCGACGGTCTGCTCGCCGCCGTCGCGGAGCGCCGCAAGGCGGCCGAGGAGGCGTTCGCGGAGCACAGCCGCGCGCGCGAGGCGCTCTCCGCCAGGGTGTTCGGGGCGCGCTCCGCCGCCGAGCGCATCTCGCTGCGGCTCGAGCGCATCCGCGATCTGGCGTCGGGCGCCTCCGAGGACAGCGAGCGCGGCCGGCGCGAGCTCGAGCTGATCGCCGAGGCCGACGCGGTGGATGCCTCCGCGGCCGACGCCCCGGGCGGCGCCGCCGACCGCATCGCCGAGCTCGAACAGGCCCTCGCCGAGCTGGACCGCGAGCGCTCCGCAGGCGTCGAGGCCGAGCTGGCCGGCCTGCGCGCCGAACAGGAGGCCGCCGAGGCTCGGCGTGCGGAGCTCGACGCCGCACTGGGGCTGCGCCGCGAGGAGCTCGCCGCCGCCGAACAGGCCGCCGCCGATGCCCGCTCGGGGCGTCGAGCGGCGGAGCAGGCCGCCGAGGCCGCGCGCCGCGAGGCCGCCCGCGTCGGCGCCGACCTCGCTGCGGTCAACCACTTCCTGCGCGCCGCCGGCACGGCGCCCGCCGGCGCTCGCTCATTGGCCGAGGACGTGGGCGCGGAGACGGGCTACGAGCTGGCGGTGGCTGCCGCGCTCGGCTCGCTCCTGCGTGCGGGCGTGGCAGCCGACCTGCGCGAGGCCAACCAGCTGCTCGACGCCGCGGGCAACGAGGGCGGCAGCGCGCTGCTGCCGCCGGGCGGAGCGCCCACCGGAGGCGGCTCGTGGGCCCGCCGCGTCGCCGCCGCAGCGGAGAGCGAGGACGCTCTGGGCGACGACGGCGTGGACGACGACGCCGCGGAAGACACTGTCGGGGGAGACGCCGCCGCCGCAGCCAACAACGCGCGGGCCGCCATCCAAAGCCAGGCCGCTTCGCCGCCGATGTCCGGCGCCGAGCCGCTGCTCGACCACGTACGGCCGGCCGAATCGGTGGCTGCGCACGTGGCGCGGCTCCTGGCGGACGCGTGGGTGGTCGAATCGCTCGACGGGCTCCCCGCAGGCTTCACGGGCATAGCCGTCACCCGCACCGGCCGCGTCCTGTTCGGCGCCACCGGCGAGCTGCGCCAGGCGCCGGCGGGCGGCGAGGAGCGCGTGCTCGAGCAGCTCGGTCGCCGGGACCGTCTCGTCGAGGCGTCCGCCGCCGCCGCGCGGGGCGAGCAGGAGGCGCTGCAGGAGGTCGAGCGCGCTGCACAGGGAGTCACCGAATCGGACGCGGCCCGCGACTCTGCGGACTCCGCGCTGCGCTCAGCGGCACGCGAGGCGGACGAGGCGGCTGAGGCCGTACGGCGCCTGGAACACCGGGCCCAACTGCGCCGCGACGCTCCGGCCGAAGGAGCGCTCGCAGTCCGGCAGGCCGAGCTCACCGCCGAGCTGCGGGCGGACCGCCGGCTCGCCGAGCAGGCCGAGCGGGAGCGCGTGGAGCGCCGCCGCCGCGCCGAGGCGCTGCGCTCCCGGATCGAGCGCCAGGAGCGGCTGGTCGCGGACGCCGAGCGGGCGATCGCGGCACTTGAGCAGGCCTTCGCCGCTGTGTCCGAGCGGCGCGACGCGCTGGCGGGCGAGCTGCAGGCGGACGAGGAGCTCGGCGAACGCACGGCGACCGAGCTGCGCTCGTGCGCGCAGGAGGAGGCGGCGATCCAAGAGCGTCTGCGGAAGGCGTCTGAAGCCGTGACAGCGGCGGAGGTGAGGGCGCAGCAGGTGCGCGACCGCGCCGCCGAGCAGACCGCCGAGCTGCGCCGCATCGCCGAGCGCCTGGGCCTCGAGCCCGCTCCGGCGGAGGAACCCCTGGAGCCGGGCGCGCGCGCCGAACTGGAGGCGCGCGTGGAGCGCCTCGCGCGCCGGCGCGAGCAGCTCGGGCCGGTCAACCCGCTGGCCAAGCAGGAGTACGAGGAAGCCGTGGAGCACGTCGAGCAGCTCGAGGCGCAGCGGCGCGACCTCGAGTCGGCGCTGACCGAGCTGCAGGGTCTGATCCGCGACACCGACCGCCGCATCCGCGAGGCCTTCGAGGAGACGTTCGAGGCCGCGGCGAAGAACTTCGAGGAGGTCGTGCAGCACCTCTTCCCGGGCGGCCGCGGTCGCCTGCGCCTCGTCCACCCGGAGGGGCCGCGTCCGGTGATCGGCGGCGAACCGGCCCCGGAGGCCGCGTCCGTGCCGCCCACGGCCGACGGCGAGGCCCCTGCCGCCGAGGAGCCGGAGCCCGAGGACGAGCTGGCGGCTGAGGGACCCGGCGTGGAGGTCGAGGTCACGCCGGCCGGCAAGTCCATGAAGCGCCTGTCGCTCCTGTCCGGCGGCGAGAAGTCGCTCGTGGCGCTCGCGTTCCTGTTCGCGGTGTTCCTGGCGCGCCCGTGCCCGTTCTACATCCTCGACGAGGTCGAGGCGGCCCTCGACGACCTCAACATCGACCGCTTCCTCGAGCTCGTCCGCCAGTTCTCCGACCGCGCGCAGTTCATCGTCGTCACCCACCAGAAGCGCACCATGGACGCCGCCGACTGCCTCTACGGCGTGAGCATGGGCGGCGACGGCGTCTCGAAGGTCGTATCCCGCCGCCTGAGCCCAGCGCGCGACGCCGCCGAGGTGGAACAGCCGCCGGCAGCGGAGCAATCGGCCGAAGCGGCGGCCTGAGCTCCGCGGTCAGCGGTCAGCGGTCTGCCGTCAGCGGTCAGCCACCGCCTATCCTCCGCGACCGCATGGCCCGCACCTGGCACGAGCTGTTCATCACCGGCGAGGATGCCCCGCCGCCATCCGCCGAGGAGCCCGAGGAGCGCAGGGGCTTCTTCCGCAGGCTGCGCGAGAACCTGTCCAAGACGCGCGAGGCGCTCGGCGCGGAGCTCCAGGCCACCGTGTTCCAGAACCTCGACGACGAGACCTGGGAGCGGCTGGAGGAGACGCTGATCTATGCGGATGTCGGCGCCACCACCACGGCGAAGATCGTGGAGCGTCTCGAGACCGAGGCGAGCACCGGCGACCTGAGCAGCGGCGAGCAGCTGAGCAGCCGCCTCACCGAGCTGCTGGCGGAGGTGGCGCGCGTCGGGGACGGCACGATCGACCTGCGGCCGCATCCCACGGTGATCCTCATGGTGGGCGTGAACGGCACGGGGAAGACCACGACGATCGGCAAGATCGCCTGGCACCTCCAGAAGGAGCTCGGCAAGTCGGTGCTGCTGGCCGCCGGGGACACCTACCGCGCCGCAGCGGTGGAGCAGCTCGTGGAGTGGTCGGAGCGGGCGGGCTGCGACATCGTGAGAGCCGCGCAGGGATCGGATCCGGGCGCGGTGGCGTTCGACGCGATCGCCGCGGCGCAGGCCCGTGGCCACGACGTGGTGATCGTCGACACCGCCGGCCGCCTCCACACGCAGCAGCACCTGATGGAGGAGCTGGCCAAGGTGCGGCGCGTGATCCAGAAGCAGCTCCCCGAGGCGCCGCACGAGACGCTGCTGACGATCGACGCCACCACCGGGCAGAACGGCCTGCGCCAGGCGCTGCTGTTCCGGGAGGCGGTGGACGTGTCGGGCATCGTGCTGACGAAGCTCGACGGCACGGCCAAGGGCGGGATCGCGCTGGCGATCGCGCAGGAGCTCGGAGTGCCGGTGAAGCTGATCGGGATCGGCGAGCGCCTCGAGGACCTGCGCCCGTTCGACCCGGACGATTTCGCGCGTGCCGTGATCGAGGCCTGACCGAGACCGCTAGCCTCCGGTCGGCATGTTCGACACGCTCTCCGAACGACTTCAGGCGGCGCTGGCCGACGTCCGCTCGCGCGGCAAGCTGACCGAGGAGGACATCAACAAGGCGATGCGCGCCATCCGCCTGGCGCTGCTCGAGGCCGACGTGAACTTCCAGGTGGTGAAGAGCTTCACCGCGGCCGTCAAGGAGCGTGCTCTCGGCGCCGACGTGCTCGAGTCGCTGAACCCGGGCCAGCAGGTGGTGAAGATCGTGGGCGACGAGCTGGCGACGCTGATGGGCGGCGCTGGGCGCGACCTCGTGTTCGCGCCCTCCGGCACCACCGTGATCCTGATGGCGGGCCTCCAGGGGTCCGGCAAGACGACGGCCTGCGCGAAGCTGGCCCGTCACCTGCACACCGAGCACAAGAAGGACGTGGCGCTGGCGGCGTGCGACGTCTACCGGCCGGCGGCCGTCGACCAGCTCGTGAAGGTCGGCGAGCAGGTGGGCGCGACCGTGTACGAGCAGGGCACGAACCGCGATCCCGTGGAGATCGCGGAGTGGGCGCTCGGCCGCGCGAAGGCCGACAAGCGCGACGTGCTGATCATCGACACCTCGGGCCGTCTTCACATCGACACCGAGCTGATGCAGGAGCTCGCCAACATCAAGAAGCGCACCAAGCCGCACGACGTGCTCCTCGTGGTCGACGCGATGACCGGCCAGGACGCGGTGAACGTGGCCGAGCAGTTCGCCGACACCGCAAACTTCGACGGCGTCATCCTCACCAAGCTCGACGGCGACGCCCGCGGCGGCGCGGCGCTCTCCGTCAAGGCGGTCACCGGCAAGCCGATCCTCTATGCCTCGACCGGCGAGAAGCTCGACGCCTTCGAGCGCTTCCACCCCGACCGCATGGCCCAGCGCATCCTCGGCATGGGCGACGTGATGACGCTGGTCGAGAAGGCGGAGCGCGAGTTCGACGAGGAGAAGGCAGCAGAGCTCGAGCGCAAGATCCGCCGCCAGGAGTTCACCTTCGACGACTTCCTCGACCAGCTCCACCAGATCCGCAGGATGGGGCCGCTTACGGGTCTGCTCAAGATGATCCCCGGCATGGGCGCCCAGCTCGGGAACATGAAGGTGGACGAGCGCGAGCTCGACCGGATTCAGGCGATCATCACCTCGATGACCAAGGAGGAGCGGGCCAACCCTGCGCTGCTCAACGGCTCCCGCCGGCGCCGCATCGCGCTGGGCTCTGGAACCAACGTGAGCGCCGTGAACCAGCTCGTGAAGCAGTTCGGCCAGATGCAGAAGATGATGCGGCAGTTGTCGCAGGGCAAGATGCCCTCCTTGTCGCAACTTGCCCGCGGCCGCTAACGTTCTGCGCCGCTCTATCGATCCAGCGAGGTGAACTGAGACTTGGCAGTACGTGTGAGGCTGACCCGGGTGGGGAGCCGGAAGAACCCGATCTGGCGCGTGGTCGTGGCTGACCAGCGCTCGCCGCGCGACGGACGGGTGATCGAGACGATCGGCCGCTACAACCCGCAGGTCAACCCGTCGGACATCCGGATCGACGAAGAGCGGCTGAACCACTGGCTCGCACGCGGTGCGCAGCCGACCAACACCGTGAAGAAGCTGATCCGCGCCGTGGAGCGGTCGGCTTCGAGCGCCGACGCGAGCTAGCCGGCGCATGAAGGACCTCGTCGAGTACCTCGCCAGGTCGCTCGTCGACCACCCGGAAGAGGTGGCGGTGGAGGTCTTCGAGGAGGACGACGAGACGATGGTCTACGAGCTGTCGGTGGCCGAGGATGACGTCGGGAAGGTCATCGGCCGTGGCGGCCGCACCGTGAACGCACTGCGCTGCGTGCTGCGGGCGTGTGCCACGAGGGACGACCGGCGCGTGCTGCTCGACGTGGTGGATTGACCCTGGACGACCGGCCGGTGCCCGTCGGCCGCGTCGGTAAGGCGCACGGCCGGGATGGGAGCTTCTACGTCGAAGGCGCATCGCATCCCCTAGCCGAGGGCACCCAGGTGCGCGTCGCCGGGCGAGAAGCTCGGATCGAGCGGCGCGCCGGAACCGACGAGCGGCCGCTGATCAGGCTGAGCGGGCTGGGCGAGCGGGAGGACGCCGCCGCGCTGAGGGGAGAGGCTCTGCTCGTCGCGTCCGCCGAGGCGCCGCTCGAGGAGGGCGAGTGGCTGGCCGAGGACCTCGTTGGGTGCGAGGTGCCGGGGATCGGAACGGTTCGTCGCGTGGTGTCGGGACCCTCGTGCGACCTGCTCGAGGTCGGGCCGGACGAGGTGCTGGTGCCGTTCGTCTCCGACGCCGTCAGGCGAGTCGACACCGACGCCAAGGTGATCGAGGCGGACCTCGCGTTCCTCGGGATCGAGCCCGCCGAGCCTCAGTGAACATCGACGTCTTCACGCTGTTCCCGGCCTGGTTCGACTGGTTCAAGGAGCAGCGGCACGTGCGCAACGCGCTGGAGCTCGGACATCGTCTCGAGGCGGTGGACCTGCGCGCGACCACACCGCTCAGCGCGGGCCAGGTGGACGACACGCCCTACGGCGGCGGCGCGGGGATGGTCGTGCGGGTCGACGTGGTCGAGGCGGCGCTCGAGGCCCGCTACGGGACGGACGCGACGGCGGTGCGCGACTCGCGGCGCGTAATCGCCATGGCCGCCGGGGGCCGCCCGTTCGACGAGAAGCTCGCCGGCGAGCTGGCCGGTGCGGAGGCGATCACGTTGCTCTGCGGGCGCTACGAGGGCTTCGACGAGCGCGTCCACGAGCACCTCGCCAGCGACGTCGTCTCGATCGGCCCCTACGTCCTGTCGGGCGGAGAGCTGGCCGCGATGGTGGTGTGCGACGCCATCCTGCGCAAGCTGCCAGGAGCGCTCGGGCACGAGGAGAGCGCGCTCGAGGAGTCCTTCAGCGAGGCGCTCGACGGAGCTCCCGAGTATCCGCACTACACCCGGCCGGCCGAGTGGCGGGGCCACGCCGTGCCGGAGATCCTGCTGTCGGGCGACCACGGGCGGATCCGCGAGTGGCGTCTCGAGCAGAGCCGCCGGCGCATGGGGCAGGGAATCGGCTGAGTCACAGGTCCGCGGCCGCCCCCTGAGCAGACCCGCCGACCTTCGATACCATTGTGCGTCGCGCGTCGAGCCTGGGAGCGGCCCAAGCTCGGGCGCCCTTCTTTTGCTATGAGCGGAGTCATCGAAAGCCTCGAGCGCGCCCAGTTGCGGCGCGTGCCCAAGTTCCAGGCCGGCGACCGGGTGAAGGTCCACTTCCAGGTGGTCGAGGGCAGCCGCCGCCGCACCCAGGTCTTCGAGGGTGTGGTGATCAAGCGCCAGGGCAGCGGCGCGCGGGAAACCTTCACGGTCCGCAAGCAGTCGTTCGGGGTCGGCGTCGAGAGGACGTTCCCCCTGCACTCGCCGAAGATCGAGAAGATCGAGGTGGCGAGCCGCGGCGACGTCCGCCGGGCGAAGCTCTACTACCTCCGCGGCCGCGTCGGCCGTCGCGCCCGCGTCCGCGAGCGCCAGTACACCGGTCCCGAGCCTCCTGACGTGATCCCGGAGGCGTTCGACGAGCAGGGCGCCCAGGCCGAGGCCGAGGTGCTGACGCCCGAAGAGGTCGAGGCGACGGAGGAGACGACGGCGGCCGAGCAGGAGGCCGCACCCGAGGCGACCGGGGCCGCTGTCGAGGAAACCGCAGAGGCGCCCGCAGACGAGGCGGTGGATGCCGGGGCCGCCCCGGAAGAGCCTGAAGCGGCCGCCGAGCCGGAGGCCGAGGCCGCCGCCGAGACCTCTGACGGCGACGACGAGCCCGCCGAGGCTGCTGCCGACGACAGCGACGCCGAGGAGTCCTAGTGCCCCCGTCCCGCCGCTAGCCGCGCGGTGGCACAGAGCAAGCAGCGGAGCACCACGGGCTCGCTCATCGAGCTCGTCACGATCGTCGCGGTGGCGCTCGGGCTTGCGCTGGCGATCCAGGCCTTCGTCGTCAAGCCGTTCCGCATCCCGAGCGAGTCGATGGAGCCGACGCTCGACGTCGGCCAACGGGTGCTCGTGGACCGGATCACGACGCACTTCTCCGATCCCGGTCGCGGCGACATCCTCGTCTTCAAGCCGCCGGCGGGCGCGGATTCTGACCAGTGCGGCGTCTCGCACCCCGCCGACCAGTCCTGTCCGAAGCCGACCTCCCAGCGCTCGCAGACGAACTTCATCAAGCGGGTGGTGGGCCTGCCGGGCGACCACCTGAAGGTGATCCAGGGCCGTGTCTGGATCAACGGCAAGCAGCTCAAGGAGCCCTACATCCGGCCCTCAGCGGACTGCGAGATCTGCAATCTGCCACGGGAGATCACGGTTCCGCCGGGCTCGTTTTTTATGATGGGCGACAACCGTGGGGAAAGCGACGATAGCCGCACATGGGGCCCCGTCCCGAAGAAGTGGATCATCGGAAAGGCCTTCTTCACCTACTGGCCCCCGAAGCGGATCGGGTCGCTCTAACGGCTCGGCCATGCGCAGCGGCCGCCGCCTATTCGCCTTCGATCGCGCGTTCGAACGGCGCTTCATAGCCGGGGCCGACGAGGCCGGGCGGGGCTCGCTCGCAGGCCCTCTCGTCGCTGCGGCCGTCCTGTTCGATCTCGAGCGGCTGTCGCTGTCGGATCGCCGCGCGCTCTCGAGGCTGAACGACTCGAAGCAGCACACCGAGCTCGGCCGCGAGGAGCTGTACCCGCTGGTGATCAGGGCCGCGGCCAAGGCCGTCATCGTCTCCCGCTGCCCACGGGGGATCGACTCACGCGGCCTCCACGTCACGAACCTCGACGCTCTCCGATCGGCGCTGCTCGGAGTGGCGCGCGACGGAGTTCTCTGCCTGGTCGACGGCTTCGCGGTGCCGCCCTTCGGTTACGAGCAGAAGGCCGTGGTCGGAGGCGATTCCACCAGCGCCGCGATCGCCGCCGCGTCCGTGCTCGCCAAGGTGACCAGGGACCGCTACATGCGCCGGGCCGCCGAGCGCCATCCGCGCTGGGACTTCGAGACCAACGTCGGCTACTCCACGCCGGAACACCGCGCCGCCATCGCCGAGCACGGCGTCTCGCCGCTGCACCGGATGTCGTTCGCCTCGATCGCATACCAGCAGCTCGCTCTCGGCTGAGGCCATCAAAACGCGTCCTCTAGGTGCTCGATCGAGAGCAGGACGCCGCGGCTCGTGACCACCACGCCGATCGCGTCGAAGCGGAGGTCCGGCCGGTGTGGCCGCTGGGAGCCGCTCGTCGACGCGAGCCACTCGCGCGCCATCGCCCTGAGCCGGCGCCGCTTCCGTGGCCCGATCGCATCGAGCGGCCCGGCCGGCCCCTCGCGCGTCCCGGCCACGCGCGCCTTCACCTCGCAGAAGACGAGGCAGCGGTCGTCGGCCGCGACGATGTCGAGCTCCCCGAAGCGGGTGCGGTAGTTCCGCGCGAGCACGAGGTAGCCGGCACGCTCGAGGTGCTCCGCGGCGAAACGCTCGCCGAGCTGCCCGAGGGCGCGACGCGGGTCGGTGGAGGTGGTCATGGGGCGACCGTACGGAGGGCCGTGTTACGGCTCAAGACCGCAGTGCAACGACTTCGCGACGGGATCGCGACAAGCTCGTAACGGCGGCGATTGTTACGTCTTTGTCGCGAGCCGTTCGCGAACAATTAACCTGTTTTGCAGCGCTTTTACATCGAGCCGCGTAGGGTCGCCGTGTGCTCGCAAGCATTGCCACCTTCGCCCTGGAGGGCGTCGACAGCCGTGAGGTCACGGTCGAGGTCGACGTCCGCGCGGGGCTGCCCGTGTTCGCCATCGTCGGGCTGCCGGATGCGGCGGTGCGCGAGGCGAGGCAGCGCGTGCGCGCCGCTCTGCTGAACTCGGCCCTCGAGTTCCCGCAGAAGCGGATCACCGCCAACCTCGCGCCCGCGCATGTGCGGAAGGCCGGCCCGACCTTCGACCTCGCGCTCGCGGTAGGGGTGCTGGCGGCGAGCGGTCAGCTCACGCCGGAGGAGCTGACCGGCACGGCGGTGTCCGGCGAGCTGTCGCTGAGCGGCGCGCTTCGCCCCGTGCACGGAGCCGTCGCGATCGCGTTCGGCGCGAGGCAGGCGGGCTACGCCAAGCTGATCGTCCCGAGCGAGAACGCTGCCGAAGCCGCGCTCGTCGAGGGCATCGAGGTGCTGGGGGCGCCCAACCTCGAGCGGATGGTGGAGCTCGTTCGCGGCACCTGGCGCCCACCACCCCCGCAGCCCAGGGCGAGGCCGAGCACGCCTTCGGATCTCGACCTCGCCGACGTGCGCGGCCAGCTCGACGCCAAGCGGGCGCTCGAGATCGCCGCTGCGGGCGGTCACAACGTGCTGATGATCGGGCCGCCGGGGGCGGGAAAGACGATGCTCGCGCGCCGCCTGCCGACGATCCTGCCGCCGCCCGCATTCGAGGAGGCGCTCGAGATCACACGCGTGAAGAGCGTCGCGGGGATGGGTGACGGCTGCCTCGCCACCGAGCGGCCGTTCCGGGCGCCGCACCACACGATCTCGTCGTCGGGGCTCGTCGGAGGCGGGGGCACGCCGCGGCCGGGCGAGATCACGCTCGCCCATCGGGGCGTGCTCTTCCTGGACGAGCTCGCCGAGTTCTCGCGCCGCGCGCTCGAAGCGCTGCGCCAGCCGCTTGAGGAGGGCAGGGTGGTGGTCACGCGCGGCCAGCGCTCGATGGTCTTCCCGGCGGACACGATCCTCGTCGGCGCCTGCAACAGCTGCCCCTGCGCTCGCGCGCGGGACGAATGCGAGTGCCGGCCGAGCGACAGGGAACGCTACGCGCGGCGGCTCAGCGCGCCGCTGCTGGACCGCATCGATCTGATCTGCCAGCTGGACCCGGTGCCGCCCGTCGCCGACGCGGGCGAGCGCAGGGAGAGCTCGGCGCAGGTCCGCAAGCGAGTCGTCGCGGCGCGCGAGCGCCAGCGGGAGCGCTTCGCCGGGAGCCGGGTGTTCGCCAACGGCGAGATGGATGCGCGGTTGACCCAGCGTCACGTTCGCCTGGGACCGGATGCCGCCCGCCTGCTCCACGCCGACGGGCGTGCCGGGCTTCTGACGGCTCGCGGCCAGGACCGCGTCCTGCGGCTCGCGCGCACGATCGCCGACCTCGACGGGCGCGAGCGGATCCGGAGCGGCGACGTCGAGGAGGCGCTCGGCTACCGCCTGAATGTCCCGTTGCTGGCGGCGGCATGAAGACCTGCTGCGACAACTGCCTGCGGCACAGCCATCTCATTGCGCACCTGTCGCCGCGGATAGCGGGCCTCCTCGACCGGCCGGACCGGCGCGTGGCCGGCGTCCTGCGGCTGAGCGAGGGCGAGCTGATCGAGCGCGTCGCCGCCCACAGGGCCGACGCGGCCCGCGGCTTCGTCGAGCGCTTCGACCCCTCCCAGGCGGTCGACCAGCTCGACGCCGCGGGGGTCCTGGCGATCTGCCGGCACAGCGAGGACTATCCGGCCGCCCTATTGGCGCTGGGGGATCCGCCGCGGGTCCTCTACTGCACCGGCACGCTCGAGCGCCTGCGCGAACTGCTGCGAGAGCCGGCCGCCACCATCGTGGGCGGGCGGCGCGCCTCGCCGTACGCGCTCGAGGTCGCCCAGGAGCTCGGGCGCGGTCTCGGGGTCGCGGGCTTGATGGTGGTCAGCGGGCTGGCGCTCGGAATCGACGCCGCGGCGCACCGCGGCGCCGTAAACGCACGCGGGAGGGTGATCGCGGTGCTGGCCTGCGGTCCGGACGTCGTCTATCCGATGCGCCACGGCAGGCTCTATCGGGAGATCCGGGCCGCCGGCGTCGTGATGTCGGAGATGCCGCCGGGCACGCGCGCGCTGCGCTGGGGTTTTCCGGCGCGCAACCGGATCATGGCCGCGCTCGGCGCGGTGACGGTCGTCGTCGAGGCCCGCGACCCCTCGGGCTCGCTCATCACCGCGAGCTTCGCGGAGGATCTCGGGCGGACCGTGGGCGCGGTTCCCGGACGGGTGACTACCGGCCATGCCGCAGGCAGCAACCGTTTGCTGCGGGACGGTGCGGCGGTGATCCGCGGACCGGAGGACGTGCTCGACGAGATCTTCGGGATCGGCAACCGGCCCGCATCGGCTGCCCAGGTCGCTGCGGGAGCCGGCGTCGAGCTGCTCGATCCCGGGCTGCGAGCGGTTCTCGAACGGGTCGAGGTGGGGGACAGCGTCAGCCAGATCGCGGCCGCGACCGGGAAGCCGGTCGCGGAGGTGAGGGCGGCGCTCGGCCGGCTCGAGCGGGAGGGCTACATCGTCGCGGGCGCTCTCGGCTGGTACGAGCGAGCGGCGGGCGGGTGAGGCTCCTATGCTCGACGGCGATGGGCGAAAGACTGAACGGCAAGCGCGTCCCCCGGGCGCTGTCGATCGCGGGCTCCGACTCCGGCGGCGGCGCTGGGATCCAGGCGGACCTCAAAGCGTTCGCCCGCTGCGGCGTGCACGGGATGACCGCGATCACCGCGATCACGGTGCAGAACACGGTCGAGGTGAGGGGCGTCTATCCGCTGCCGCCGGAGGCGATCGTCGAGCAGGTGGCCGCGGTGGTGGACGACATCGGGGTCGACGCCGTGAAGATCGGGATGCTCGGCAACGTCGAGACGATCGAGGCGGTGGCGGACGCGCTCGACCTGGTCGGAGGCGCGCCGGTGGTGCTCGATCCGGTGATGGTCGCCGAGAGCGGCGCGACGTTGCTCGAGCCCGGGGCCCGCGATGCATTGCGCGAGTTGCTGCTGCCGCGTGTGGCCGTGCTCACGCCGAACCTGCCCGAGGCCCGGGTGCTCGCAAGGGCGGGCGAGGAGGCGTCACCCGAGGACCTGGCGCGGGCGGTGCACGCGCTCGGGCCGCGCGCCGTCGTGGTCACGGGCGGCCACCGCGAGGAGGCCACCGACCTCTTCTTCGACGGCGAGCAGCTCGTGGAGATCCCGGGGGAGCGGCATCCGGATGGCGCCGCGCACGGCTCGGGCTGCACGCACTCGTCGGCGCTGGCCGCGCACCTCGCGCTCGGCTTCGCGCCGCTCGAGGCCGCTCGGCGAGCGAAGGCGATCGCGTCGGAGGCGGTTGCCGCCGGCTTGCGAGACGTCGGGGCGGGCGCCGGGCCGGTGGACGTGTTCGGCCTGGCAGAGCGGGCGGCGGTCCGCGGTTGAGAGCGGTCGTGGGGACCGCAGCGGGGTACGGACTCCGAACTGGTGTGGGCCTCTGGCATAATCGGCGTCCACCCGGCGGTGGGCGCCGAGACGGTGCGGCTGAGCGCTAAAGGAGACCCCGATCAAGTTCCTCCGTATGAAGCCCGGATATGGCGAAGTCCTCCTTGCCGAGGGCGATCCGAGCACGCGCGAGGACGAAGAGCGGCTGGTGGAGGAGTTCCGCCGGCAGCTCGACGAGGGAATGTGGGCCGCCGTGCCGACAACTGAGCCCGGTACCGGGCGCCGCGAGGCGCAGATGGTGCGGGACTTCACCGAGATCCCGGCTGACGCCGAGCGGGTGATCTTCTTCCCGCGGGCGGCAGGTGGCTGACCGATGCTGCTCGCTCTCCTAGCCCTGGCCCTCGTCGCTTCGGTGCTTGCGCTGCCGTCGCTCCTGAGTGTGTGGTCGGGCTGGCAGAGGCGCCGCTCCGCGCAGCGTGTGCGCACGCCGCGGCGTGAGCGGCTCGAGCTGCACGATCCCGGCCGTGAGCGGCGTGCCGAGCAGCGCGCCCGCGAGCTGCTGCGCTCCTGCGTCAACGGCGCGGAGTGGGCGATGTACCGCGACCTCGGCTTCATTCGGGTCTTCGGCCGGCTGCGCCCGTCGGACCCGGCCAGCGGCGAGCCCGCCTACGCCTACCTCGTCTACCCGCACAAGCCGATCGTGGCCTACGTGCCGAAGACGCGGCGGCTCCTGAGCGAATACTGCGTCGAGTTCCCGGACCTCACGCGTGCGATCTCGCACTCGCGGCTGCCCGACTCCGACGACGTGCTCGCCAAGTGGATGGCGCTGACGGGCGACGAGGAACGGCTGATCCGCAACGCCAACATGCACCTGCCGGGGCGCCAGATCGATCCCGGACGCGTACGCCGCGACCTGTGGCGGCTTGCCGAGTGGGAGCGCCAGCGGCGCGGCTCCGACTCCTTCGAGGCTCGCCCGACGTGAGCGGACAGCCACGGCGCCCGAGTAGGGCGATCCTCGACGGGCCCGAGCGGGCGCCGGCGCGGGCCTACCTGCGCGGCATCGGCTACGACGAAGACGCGCTGCAGCGGCCGATAGTCGGCATCGCCAACACCTGGACCGAGACGATGCCGTGCAACTTCCACCTGCGCCGCCTCGCGGAGCGGGTGAAGGACGGCGTGCGCGCGGCGGGCGGCACGCCGATGGAGTTCAACACCGTGGCGATCTCGGACGGGATCACGATGGGCACGGCGGGCATGAAGACCTCACTGGTGAGCCGGGAGCTGGTCGCCGACTCGATCGAGCTGGTCGCGCGCGGCCACATGTTCGACGCGGTGATCGCCATGTCGGGCTGCGACAAGACGATCCCCGGCTGCGTGATGGCGCTGGCGCGGCTCGACGTGCCCAGCCTGATGCTCTACGGCGGCTCGATCCTGCCCGGTCGCTTCCGCGGCAAGGACGTGACGATCCAGGACGTGTTCGAGGCGGTCGGCGCCCACGCCGCGGGGAGCATGAGCGACGAGGACCTGCACGAGCTCGAGGGCGTCGCCTCTCCGGGCGCCGGCGCCTGCGGCGGCCAGTTCACCGCGAACACGATGGCCACGGCGTTCGAGGTGCTCGGCATCTCGCCGATGGGCAGCGGCATGGTGCCCGCCGAGGACGGCAAGAAGGGCCAGGTGGCGGAGGACTGCGGCCGGCTCGTGATGGAGCTGCTCGAGAAGGACCTTCGCCCGAGCGCGGTCATCACGAGCGACGCGCTCGAGAACGCGATCGCCTGCGTGGCCGCCACCGGCGGCTCGACCAACGCGGTGCTCCACCTGATGGCGATCGCGAACGAGATCGGGCGTGCCGCTCTCGATCGACGACTTCGACCGCATCAGCTCGAGGACGCCGCTGCTCGCCGACCTGAAGCCGAGCGGCCGCTTCGTGGCCGCCGACCTCTACCACGCGGGCGGCATGCGGCTCGTGATGCCAAGCGCCTGAAGGACGCCGGGCCTCCTGCACGAGGACGCGCTCACCGTCAGCGGCAGGACGATCGGCGAGGAGGCCGACGCTGGTCGAGGAGGCCGACGGCCAGGAGGTCGTGCGCCCGCTCGACGCCCCGATCAGCGAGACCGGCGGCCTCGCCATCCTGCACGGCAACCTGGCGCCCGACGGCTGCGTGGTCAAGCTGACCGGCTACTCGCGGCGCTCCCACCGCGGACCGGCGCGCGTGTTCGAGTCCGAGGAGGAGGCCTTCGCCGCGGTGGCGGCTCGCCAGATCAAGCCGGGTGACGTCGTCGTGATCCGCAACGAGGGCCCGTCCGGCGGCCCCGGCATGCGCGAGATGCTCCAGGTCACCGCGGCGCTGGTCGGCGAGGGCCTTGGCGAGGAGGTGGCGCTGCTGACCGACGGCCGCTTCTCAGGCGCCACCCGCGGCCTGATGGCGGGCCACGTGGCCCCAGAGGCGCCGCGCGGCGGGCCAATCGCCGCCGTGCGGGACGGCGACATCATCGAGTTCGATGTGACGGCCCGTGAGCTCCGTGTGGAGCTGTCGGACGACGAGATCCGCGAGCGGGTGGCGGCCTACGAGTCGCCGGCGCCGCGCGTGAACGGGCACGGCGTGCTGGCGAAGTACGCCCGCCACGTCGGCTCGGCGGCCGAGGGCGCGCTCACGCACCTGACGGCCGGGGCGTCCTCCGCGTCGGCGGGGCCGGCGGCGGCGGAATCGGCGGGCCGCCCCGGGCGAACTCCAACAGGTAGCGGTTGAACGTCTCCGGGCGCTCGATCATCGCCACGTGGCCGGTGTCGTCCAAGATCACCTTGCGCGACTCGGGGATCCGGCGCTCGAACTCGGAGGCGTCCTTCACCGGCACGAGCATGTCGTTGGCGCCCCAGATGATCAGGGTGGGGACGCGGATGTCGCGCAGGCGGTCGCGGAAGTCGTAGTCGAGCAGCGCCTCGAGCGCTCCGATGAAGCCGGGGCGGCCGGCGGCGCTCATGAGCTCCCAGCACAGGTCGGGGGCCAGGCGCGTCGGGTGCCGGACGACGTAGCCGAGCGCCGCGTGGCGAAGCCGGGGGCGGACGACCAGCTCGCGGACGTGGGCGAGGCCGTAGACGCCGAGCGCGGCGGCCGCCCGACCCCAGGTCTCGACGGGCCGCCGCCGCAGGTTGGTGATCGAGATCCCGGCGGCGGACACCAGCACAAGCCGCGCGACCCGCTGTGGGCGCGGATCGCCACCTCGGCGCTGATGAAGCCGCCCATCGAGTTGCCGACGAGCACCACCTCGCCCAGGCCGAGGTGCTCGCAGAGCTCTTCACACAGTCGGCCGTAGTTCCGGACCGAGATCTCGTCGGGCGGCATCTCGGACCGCCAAAGCCGGGCAGGTCGAGCGCGATCGTCGCGCCGCTCGGCGGCGGCGCGGGGGATGTTCTCGAGCCAGTTCTGCCAGGCGCCGCCGAGGCCGTGGACGAAGACGATCGGCGGGCCGTCGCCAGAGCCGATGTCCACGTAGTTCACGCGGCGCCGTCGATGCTCGATCCGGTGCAGGTGCTCGCGCCAATCGACGCCGCGCCAGTCGGGCTGCGCGGTCGCGCCGTAGCTCTCTGTCCGCCGCGGCGGGCCGCGCGGGGGGTGGCGGGACGCGCCGTCGACGGAAAGAACCACGCCATTGAGATCTCTACCGTACCCACCGATGGCGAAAATCGCTCTCGACATCGATTCCACGCTGCACCACTACTGGGACCTGATCGATCGGATCTCGCAGGCGCGCTTCGGCATCGAGCTGCCGTACAAGGCGCAGCCGACTGGGATGTGACCCTGCTGGAGCGCGACCAGCTCATCGCCTGCGTGGAGGAGAGCCACCGCACGAGAACGTCCTCGCCGGCCGAGCCCTACCCAGGCGCGGTGGAGACGGTGAAGGCCTGGAGCGAGCAGGGCCACTGGATCCACATCACGAGCCACCGG
Organism: uncultured Thermoleophilaceae bacterium; assembly: GCA_963848495.1. GTDB lineage: Bacteria > Actinomycetota > Thermoleophilia > Solirubrobacterales > Thermoleophilaceae > JAICJR01. The sequence continues at coordinate 215,224 of CAWKDV010000004.1, read as the reverse complement.
CACGAGCGGGCGCGGCCGGCCACTGCGGAGTGGCTCGAGCGGATCGGCATGCCGTACGACGACCTCCACTGCTCGTTCGACAAGGTCCCGCGCTGCCGCGAGCTCGGGGTGCACGTGCTCGTGGACGACAGCCCGGTGAACCTGCGCCGCGCGAGCGAGGAGGGCATCGTCGCCGCGACGATCATCCACCCTTGGAACGAGGAGCTGGTCGAGCGGAGGGGCGATCGGCGCGAAGGACTGGGACGAGCTGCGGGACTGCCTGGAGCCCGTGCTACGGGATCTGGGCTGATCCGCAGTCCGTAGTCCGCAGTGCGCGGTCTACCCCGCGTAGCCCATCCGCTCCAGCACCGGGATCTCGTGGATCTGCGGCGGCTGGAGGTGGTCCCAGCTGATCCCGCGCGGGCGGTCGTAGGCGCGCTCGACCTCGATCACGGCGCGCGGGGTGGCGACCAGGTCGACGGGCGTGTCGTGCCCGGTGACCATCAGGTTCTCGCGCACGATCTGGAGCGGGTGGACGGTGGTGGCGATGACCGTGCGCCGGTCGACCTTGCCGGCCTCGGACAGCAGCCCGTACTCGAGGTCCGAGAAGCCGCCGCCCTTGCCCACGCGGGCGCCCTTGAGGTTGACGGCAACCGAGCCGCTGAGGATGAAGTCGAGCTGCGGCACCTGCTCGAGGTCGATGACCATGCCGTGACGGAGCGCGCCCTTGATCGTGGCGGCCTCGCGCAACTGATCGGCGCCCAGCTTGCGCGGGTCGAGCAGCCGGAAGGGGTGCTCCTCGCGCAGGCGCGGCACGGCCATCACGAGGCACTTGCCCTGGGCGAGGGCGAGCCGGCGCGCGTGCGTCTGCGGCGAGTCCGGGTTCGCCTTGATCGTCTCGGCGCGGATCCAGTCCGGGTGCCTGGCGAGCCGCTCGGCCGCCTGCTTGGCGCCCGCGAAGTTGGGGATCCGGCCCTCGGCGCCCGGGAAGCGGGACACCCCCTCGCGGTCCATCGCGCGCCAGATCTCCTGCCGCACCTCGTCCTTGGTTCGCATTCGGCGCGGATCGTACTGTGGGGGGCAGGCGGCTCGGCGTCGTAGCCGGGCCAGGACTGGCAGAATCGCCGCGATGGCGGAACGGGCACGTACGAGCCTGCGCCCGGACGAGGCGGTGAACGGAGGCGCGGACGGCGCAGAGCTGCCCGTGCCGTATGAGGGCGACCTGCGCCGCTACCTTCCGGGGCTCGAGCCGGAGCGCACGCTCAATGACTGGGGCCGGTCGGAGCGGGTCGAGGGCCTGCTCGACCGGACGCTCGGCGACTTCCTCTACAACTACTGGTTCCGCTGCGAGGTGGAGGGCATCGAGAACGTGCCGGCCACGGGCGGCGCCCTGATCGTGTCGAACCACTCCGGCGCACTGCCGCCCGACGCGTCGATGATCAACAAGGCGATCCGCGAGGAGCATCCGCACCCGCGGCCGGTGAACATCACCGTCGAGCACTTCTTCAAGGGCTATCCGGGCTTCTCGATGCTGATCCCGAAGGTCGGCTGCGTCGCGGCCCACCCGGCCAACGTGCACCGGCTGCTGTACGACGAGCAGCAGCTCGTGCTGGTCTTCCCGGAGGGCCGCAAGGGCACCGAGAAGCTCTACAAGAACCGCTACCGGCTGCGGCGCTTCGGCCGCGGCGGCTTCGTGGAGGCGGCCATGCGCGCGCGGGCGCCGATTGTGCCCGTCTGCGTGGTCGGCGCCGAGGAGGCCGCGCCGATCTTCGCGCACCTCAGCCCGCTACAGAAGCTCACCGGGCTGCTCTACGCCCCGCTCACGCCGACCTTCCCGCACTTCGGCCTGCTCGGCATGCTCGGCTACCTGCCCGCCAAGTTCCACATCCGCTTCCTCGACCCGATCCAGTTCGACGAGGAGGGCCTCGACCAGGACAAGTCGCTCGTCCAGACCGTGGCCCACGACATCCGCGCCCGGATCCAGGAGAACCTCTTCGAGATGCTCGAGCAGCGAACGTCGGTGTGGTTCTGATGGGCTCGAAGCGCATTCTGGTTACGGGCCTGTCGACCTACTGGGGCGGCCGGCTGGCGCAGGCGCTCGAGCAGGACCCCGAGATCGAGGTGATCATCGGCGTCGACTCCGAGGACCCGACCCGTGAGCTCGAGCGGACGGAGTTCGTGCGGGTGGGCACCCAGCACGCGCTGCTCCGGCGGATCGTGGAGGCGGCGGAGATCGACACCGTCGTGGACACCCGGCTCGTGGTGGAGTCGGCGAGCACATCCGCCCGCCTGGCCCACGAGAACAACGTCATCGGCACGATGAACATCCTCGCGGCCTGCAGCGGGCCGCAATGCCGTGTCAGCAAGCTCGTGTTCAAGTCCTCCGCGCACTTCTACGGCACGGCTCAGGACGACCCGGCGTTCTTCACCGAGGGGATGGGGCGCCCGCACCCGCCGGCCACGCCGATCGAGCGCGACATCCTCGACGCCGAGGCGGCCGTGAACGAGTTCGCCGAGCACAACCCGGACACCACCGTGACGACGCTGCGCTGCACCAACGTGCTCGGGCCGTCGGTGAAGACCTCGCACACGGCGCTGTTCCGGCTGCCGGCGGTGCCCATGATCCTGGGCTTCGACCCCCGCTACCAGTTCGTCCACGAGGACGACGTGGTCGCGGCGCTCGCTCATGCGCTGCGGGAGGACCTGCCCGGCGTCTACAACGTGGGGGCCGACGGCATCCTCTCTCTGAGCGAGGTGATCGGACTGCTCGGCAAGCCCTACGCGCCGATCCTGCCGCCGTGGGGCACCGGCCTCGCCGCGATGGTGCTGCGCCGCGCGGGGCTGCGGATCCCGCCCGAGATGCTGAGCCAGCTTCGCTTCGGCCGCGGGCTCGACAACCGCAAGCTCAAGTCGACCGGCTTCGGCTACCGCTACACGTCGCGCGAGACCGTGCTGAAGCTGGCCGAGCACCTCCGTCTCGAGCCGATCCTGCGCGGCGCCCGCGAGTCGTATACCTACGAGCACGACGTGGAGGAGTTCCTGAGGTGGAGCCCGCACGTGCGCGGCTCCGTGGGGCGGGGAGAGCGGGCGCCCGCCGCTGTGGAGGAGCCGAGGATCACCGATCACGGATCACGGATCACCGAGCCTGCCCATGAAGCGGTTCCCGACACCCGAGACCCGACACCCGAGACCGCGGCAGAGCCGCCCGTCGAGCACTACGACGACCTCGACGCCGAGGAGATCATCTCGCTGCTCGGCTCGCTCGAGGCCTCGGACCTCGAGGCGCTGCGCGACTACGAGAGCGAAAACCGCGCCAGAGAGGGCGTCGTGGGCGCAATCGAGGCCGTGCTCTCGAGAAGGGCCATGGGCTCGAGACCCTGAGCGGGGGACGCCCCTGAACCGCAAGCCAGGTTGCAGTTTCGCCCTGGGTTGCATAACTGCCGCCCTGTAGGCCACAATTCGCAGGCTTGCCCCGGGAGGCACCGGGTTGGCCCCCTCCAGATGAAGAACCGTTCCTTCGTATTCGTCGCCGTCTTCGTGGGCGTGCTCTTGGCGGTTGCGGTCAGCGCCTGGGCGTACGACTCGACGCAGAAGCACGAGATCGCGGAGGGCGTCTCAGCCGGCGGCGTGGACATCGGTGGCATGAGCGCGAGCGAGGCGCGGCAGGTGCTCCAGCAGCGTCTGGCCGAGCCGCTCTCGCAGCCGCTCGTGGTGCGATACGGCCACCGCCACTTCCGGCTGTCGGCGGCGAGGGCGCACCTGGCGATCGACGTGAACGCCATGGTGCAGGCGGCGCTCGACAAGAGCCGCGGCGGATTCGTGATCACGAGGGCCTTCCGCGAGGCCACCGGCGGCAGCGTGACGAGCGACGTCGCGCCGATGGTGACCTACGACACTTCGGCGGTCGAGCGGCTCGTGAGGCGCGTGCAGCGCCGCGTGAACCGTCCTCCGCAGGACGCGCGTGTCGCGCCAATGCCCGACGGCCTGCAGCGCGTGCCGGCGAAGCTGGGGCTGGCCGTGCGCACCGGGACGCTCGACGCCGCGATCCGGGCCGCGCTGGTGCGCCCCAACGGCTCTCGCACCGTTCAGGCCGAGGCCGACATCACCAAGCCCAAGGTCACCACCGCCGAGCTGGCGTCGAAGTACCCGACCTACATCTTCGTGCACCGCAACGCCCGCAAGCTGTTCTTCTACAAGAAGCTGAAGCTGGACAAGGCCTACCCGATCGCGGTGGGCATGCAGGGTCTCGAGACCCCCGCCGGGCTCTACCACATCCAGGACAAGCAGGTGAATCCGTCCTGGCACGTGCCGAACAGCGCCTGGGCCGGCAAGCTGGCCGGCAAGGTGATCCCGCCCGGCCCCGACGATCCGATCAAGGCGCGCTGGATGGGCTTCAACGGCGGCGCGGGCATCCACGGCACCGCCGAGGTGGGCTCGCTGGGCTCCGCGGTCTCGCACGGCTGCGTGCGAATGGCCGTCCCCGACGTCGAGCAGCTCTACGACCAGGTCGACGTCGGCACGCCGGTCTACGTCGCCTAGTTGTAGGGCCCAGGTAGGTTGTTCAGCTCGTTGAGGCGAGCGATGGGCGGTTTGTGGCTGAGGGCGCCGTGTGGTCGGCGGTGATTGTAGGTCCAGAGCCAGCCGTCGAGGGCGGCTGTTCGTTCGGTGCTTGAGCCGTAGATGGCGCCGTAGACCCAGCCGGCGAGCAGGGTGCGGATGAAGCGCTCTGCTTTGCCGTTGGTCCTGGGCCGGTAGGGGCGGGTGCGCAGGTGGCGCAGCCCGAGCGCGCGGCAGGCGAGCGCGTGGATAGCGGAGCGGTAGCAGGCGCCGTTGTCGCTCATGACACGCTCGACGTGGATGCCGTGGCGGCGGTAGAAACCAACTGCGCGGCGCAAGAAGCCGGCGGCGGTGGTCGCTTTCTCGTCGGCGAGCACTTCGACGTAGGCGAGCCTGGTGGCGTCGTCGACGCAGACGTGGACGAACTCCCAGCCGGCGTCACCGATCCGTCTGCCGTCGGGGGTGTAGGTGGTGCGCCGCTGGGTGCGCTTGCCGGTGACGCGGTGGCCGGCACCCCTGATCCGGCCGAGCTTCTTGACGTCGACGTGCAGCAGCTCGCCGGCTCGTCGTCGCTCGTAGCGGTTTGGCGGCTCCGGCGGCTCGAGCCGGGAGAGCTTCCCGAGCCCGATCCGTGTCAGCACAGCCGAGACGGTCGAGAGCGCCATCCCCAGGCAGAACGCGATCTCCGCCCCGGTCATCCGCAACCTGCGCAGCGCCGCGATCGCCTCGACCCGATCCTCGGGTGTGCGGTGCGGGATCGACAGCGGAGCTGACGATCGATCCAAGAGCCCAGCCTCCCCATCGGCCAGGTAGCGCTCGACCCACTTCGAGCAGGTGCGCTCGCTGACTTCGGCCGCCGCGGCGGCCTCCGTCAGCGCCCACCCCCGCTCGACAACCCGGCGGACCATCCGCCGCCGCTGATTCAGGCTGAGCGCCGCGTTAGCGTGAAGCTTCATCCGGTGTCCTCCTTGGGACTGGTGGCGTTAGACACCTCCAGCCTCCAAGGGGGCCCGGATGAACAACGTGGCTAGGAACTACACCTAGTAGCCCAAATGGGGCAGGGCGCCGGCGATCCGCGTCGAATCGAGGAAGCCGCATGGAGATGCAGCTCGACCCGGCCTGGTCCCGGGCGCTGTCGGTGTTCGATCGGACGCTGAAAGCGCATGGGATGGCCGAGAAGACACGACGCGCCTACGGCGTGGACCTCGAACAGCTCGGTGGCTGGGCGAGCGCGCGGGGGGCCGGCCCGGCGGACCTCGGGCCGCGCGAGCTGCGCCGCTACGCCGCGGTGCTGTCAGAAGGAGGACGGTCGAAGACCACGGTCGCCCGCAAGCTTGCGGCAATCCGCACTTTCTACAAGGGGCTGCTCGAACGCCGCGAGATCGAGGCGAACCCGGCGGACCTCGTGGCCACACCGAAGCGCGACGCCTATCTGCCGAGGGTCCTGAAGCCCGGCGAGGTGGCCGAGATGCTCGAGCGCATCCCGGCCGGCACGCCGCTCGAGCTGCGCGACCGCGCGCTGTTCGAGCTGGCCTACGCGGCCGGGCTGCGAGCCGAGGAGCTGGTGAACATCGACCTGACCGACCTCGACGCCGACGGCGAGGAGCTGCGCGTGGAGGGAAAGGGCGGCAGGACCCGCATCGTGCCGGCCGGCGAGCTCGCCTGGCGCGCGCTCGAGGCCTACCTCGAACGCGGCCGCACCGTCCTGGCGACCGACGCCGAGCGGATCGACCCGGCGCTGTTCCTGTCGAAGTCGGGGCGCCGCCTTTCGACCTCGGACGTCCGCAGGCGCCTTCGGGTATGGACACGCCGCGCGGCGATCGCCGCCGGCGTCTCGCCCCACACGCTGCGCCACTCGTTCGCCACGCACCTGCTGGAGGGCGGGGCGGACCTCCGCGCCATCCAGGAGCTGCTCGGGCATGCGAGCATTTCGACGACGCAGACGTACACTCGGGTAGAGTCGGGGCGACTCAAAAGGGTGTATGCAAATTCGCACCCTCGAGCCTGAAGGGGCAGGGAAGAAACTGGAGACGAACGTCAAGGCGATAGAGCTCAAGGAACTCTGGCGTCGCTACAAGGAGGAGCGCGACCAGAGGGCCCGAGAGCGGCTCGTCCTCGCCTATTCGCCACTCGTCAAGTACGTCGCCGGCCGCATGTCGAGCGGTCTGCCGGCGCACGTCGAGGAATCGGATCTCATCTCGTACGGCCTGCTGGGCCTGATCTCGGCGATCGAGCGCTTCGATCCGAGCCGCGAGATCAAGTTCGAGACGTTCGCCATCACCCGCATCAAGGGCTCGATCATCGACGAGCTGCGCTCGCTCGACTGGGTGCCGCGCTCCGTCCGAGCCAAGGCGCGCGAGATCGAGCGCATGAACGCGAAGCTCGAGCACCAGCTGCACCGGGCCCCCACCGACGCGGAGATGGCCACCGCGCTCGAGATGACGATGGAGGACTTCCAGGCGTCGCTCACGCGCATCTCGAACTCGAGCGTCGTCGCGCTCGACGAGCTGTGGACGCTGTCGGACGCCTCGGGCGACCAGGTCTCGCTGCTCGACACGATCCAGGACCCGCAGGCCACCGATCCGGCCCATGCGATGGACGCCACCGAGACCAAGGACCGCCTGGCCGACGCCATCGCGCGCCTACCCGAGCGCGAGAAGCTCGTGATCGCCCTCTACTACTACGAGAACCTGACGCTGCGGGAGATCGGCGAGGTGCTTGGCGTCACCGAGTCGCGCGTGTCGCAGCTCCACACGAAGGCGGTATTGCGCCTCAAGTCTCGGCTGCAGAGCGACATCCTCGAGGGCGCCGGCTAGTCGGGACTGCGGACTGCGGATTGCGGATTGCGGGAAACGGCGACCACGCTGCCCACCTCGTGGGTGATCGTCCAGCCTTGTACTGGCTGCTCGCTCCTAAATAGCTCCTCCACTACCTGAGCCGGGCCCGAGTCCGGCTCGCTTGCGTCGTGGAAGGCCATCACGCCGCCGCTGCGCACGTGCGGGTGCCAGGCCCGCCAGTCCTCGCGCACGCCCTCCGGGCTGTGGTCGCCGTCGACGAAGACGACGTCGACCTGGTTCGCCCCAAGCGGAGCCCGAGCTCCTGCGAGCGCTGGATGTGCCAGTGAAGGCGCGCCCCCTCGCCGTCCACGGCGCGCTCTACGGCCCGCCGCGTGGCCGACGCGCTGGCGCCCCAGCCGGCGGGAAGAGCCCAGCCGCTCTCGTCGACGAAGGGGTCGACCAGGTGCAGGTCGGCGTCCGCTCCGAGCGCCCGGGCGAGCACGATCGCGGAAGAGCCCTCGTACACGCCGATCTCCACCACGGCCTGCCTGCCGCGGGCCAGCTCGGCGAGTAGCGCCGCCTCCTCGGGCGAGTGCATCGTGCGCGGCGGAATCAGGCCGGCGCCGAGCGCGAGCGCGCGCACGCGCGGGTGATCTCGGAGGGCGTTCGGCGTGCGCCGTCGCAGGGCCGAAGGAAGCGCCATGGAGGTGTATGTTGAAGCTCCAGACCGAGGAGAGGAGTCCGCATGCCCCATGAAGCCGCACAGAGGATCCGCAACGTGGCCTTGGTAGGCCACCGAGGCAGCGGGAAGACCTCGTTGAACGAGGCGCTCCTCTTCCAGGCGGGAGCGATCAACCGGCTCGGCTCGGTGGCAGACGGAACGACCGTCTCGGACGCAGCCCCCGACGAGAAGGCGCGCGAGATGTCGATCGCCGCGAGCCTCGCCTCGTTCGAGTGGGACGGCCGCAAGATCAACCTGATCGACACGCCTGGGGAGCCCAGCTTCATCGCCGATGCGCTGGCGGCGCTGCGGGTCTGTGAGAGCGCCGTGTTCGTCGCGAACGCCGTGATGGGCGTCGAGGTCGGCACGCAGCGGCTCTGGGAGCGCGCCGAGGAGCTGGGCCTCGCGCGGCTGATCTTCGTGAACATGCTCGACCGCGAGCGGGCCGACTTCTTCCGCACGCTCGAGTCGCTCAAGTCGGCCTTCGGGCCGCATGCGGTGGCCACCGAGATCCCGATCGGCTCCGAGCACGAGGTGCGCGGCGTGATCGACCTCGTGGACATGAAGGCCTACGAGTTCAGCGGGGACGGCAAGGACAACTGCAAGGAGATCCCGATCCCGGACGAGCTCCAGGCGCAGGCCGAGGAGTACCGCGAGAAGCTGCTCGACGAGGTGGCGGAGAACTCCGACGACCTGATGGAGCGCTACCTCGAGGGCGAGGAGATCTCACACGACGAGACCGTCACCGCGCTGAAGACGGGCGTCACGGCCGGCCGCCTGTTCCCGGTCACCTGCGGCGTGGCCACGCACAACCTGGCCGTCAACCGCCTGCTCGACGCGATCGTCGAGGACCTGCCCTCGCCCGCGAAGAAGGGCGCGGTCCAGGCCGGCGCCGCCACGCTCGAGCCGCGCGAGGACGCGGACACGGTGGCGTTCGTGTTCAAGACGCTGGCCGACCCCTACGCCGGCCGCATCAACCTCTTCCGCGTCTACCAGGGCGTGATGAGGGCCGACTCGCAGCTCGTGAACCTGCGCGCCGACCAGAAGGAGCGCATCGGCCAGATGCTCGTGCCGCAGGGCAAGGACATGGGGCACACGTCCGAGTTCGGCCCGGGCGACATCGGCGCGGTGGCCAAGCTCAAGGAGACCCACGCGGGCGACGTGCTCGCCGCCTCCCCGATCGAGATCTCGCTGTCGCTGCCGGACTTCCCCTCGCCGGTGATGGCGTTCGCAATCGAGCCCAAGGCCAAGGGCGACGAGGAGAAGGTCGGCCAGGCGCTGCGCCGCCTGCAGGAGGAGGACCCGACGATCGACTTCCACCGCGACTCGCAGACCGGCGAGCAGATCGTGGCCGGCCTGTCGCAGATCCACGTCGAGGTGATCGTCGAGCGGATGAAGGAGCGCTACGGCGCCGAGGTCATCCTCAAGCCGCCGCGAGTGCCCTACCGGGAGACGATCAAGGGCAAGGCGCAGTCACACGGCCGCTACAAGAAGCAGACCGGCGGCCGCGGCCAGTTCGGGGACTGCCACATCCGCATCGAGCCGCTGCCGGACGGCGAGGGGTTCGAGTTCGTGGACATGATCAAGGGCGGCGTGATCCCGCACGGCTTCATCCCGGCGGTGGAGAAGGGCATCGTCGAGGCGATGGCCGACGGCGTGATCGCGGGCTTCCCGCTCAAGGGTGTGCGCGTGGAGCTCTACGACGGCTCCTACCACTCGGTGGACTCCTCGGAGATGGCGTTCAAGATCGCCGGTTCGATGGCGTTCAAGGACGCCGCGTCGAGCGCCTCGCCCGTGCTGCTCGAGCCGATCATGACGGTCACGCTGTCGGTGCCGGAGGACAGCGTCGGCGACGTGATCGGCGACCTCAACTCGCGCCGCGGCCGGCCGCTGGGCATGGAGCCGAAGGGCGCGATGACCGAGGTCAAGGCCGAGGTCCCGATGCAGGAGATGCTCACCTACGCGCCCGACCTGCGCGCGATCACGGGAGGCCAGGGCGACTACACGATGGAGCTGGCGCGCTATGAGGAGGTGCCCGCTCATCTGGCGCAAAAGGTGATTTCAGAGGCCTCGAAGGAGACTGAAGCTGTAAGGGCATAGAAGGGCTCGCGGACTGCGGACTGCGGACTGCGGATCTCGGTCTCCGCAGTCTGCAATCCGCAGTCCGCGGTCTTGGCCGCAGGCCGGAGTGCCGCTAGCATCGTTCAGTCCATGCGAAAGGAACTCAAACCCACGCATGATGCGGTTTCCTGCGCCGTCTGCGGCCGCACCATCCTCAAGGGCGAGCGGACCGAGGCCTATCTCGCTCCGGCGGGGCAGCGCAAGCTCGTCTGCGAGCTGTGCACTGCGCGGGCCGATAACGAGGGCTGGATCCGCGAGTCGGCGCACGGCGACATGCCGGCCACGCGCCCGCGGCGCGAGCACCGGCGCTCGCTGATCGGGCGGCTGCGGCGCGGCCGCGAGGAGACGGTGCCGATGCCGGAGCTCGCCGAGGAGCCGCCGCACGAGCACCTCGACGGTCAGGAGCACGACCACGACACGGACCAGCACGAGGTCCCGCCGCCGCGCAAGCGGCCCAGCCGCCGCAAGGACCCTCGCCACGTGCGCGCGGTGCCCACCAACGCACAGGTGAAGGTGGAGCGGGCGCTCGAGGTCTTCAACAACTCCGAGCACACGCGCACGATCTCGGGCATCGCCCGCACGCTTGGGCTGCCGTGGGTCAGCGCGATCCCGCGCGCGGAGGCGCCGAGCGAGGTCGAGGTCGTGGTGGCCTGGGAGCTGTCCTGGTACCGCTACCGGATCGACCTCGGCGACGAGGGCGAGCCCGTGACCCTGCTCGACAAGGGTCAGGAGATCGACGAGCTGGACGAGGCCCAGCGCGAGTGGAACGCCGTGGCCAACGAGGACGGACGGCTGGGAGCCGGTGTAGTCTCGGGCGAGCGATGATCTACTGCGTCGTGCCCCAAGCACTCGAAGACGAGCTGTACGACAAGCTCGTCGACTATTACAAGGACGAGCCCAACGTGAAGGTCATCGTCGACCGTCGCGACGGCCCCGATCGCCGCGCCGGCGAGATCAAGGGCCCCGACGAGCGCCGCGAGACGCGCGACCGCCGTCTCAAGCGCGTCACGGGCACGTTCCCGCCGATCGAGCCTGCGGCGTAGCCCGATAGCCGGCACTGCGGACAAGGTCGTCGTCCACGTCGACGGTGGCGCCCGCGGCAACCCGGGGCCCGCGGCCGTGGGGGCTGTCGTCTCGGCGCCGGACGGCGCCCCGCTCGCCGAGCTGGGCGAGTACATAGGGGAGGCCACCAACAACGTGGCCGAGTACCGCGCCGTGCTGCTCGGCCTGCGGCTGGCGCGCGAGCTGGGCGCGCGCGAGGTCGAGCTGGTGAACGACTCGGAGCTCGTGGCGCGCCAGATCAACGGCGCCTACAAGGTCAAGCACGCCGGGCTCAAGCCGCTGTTCATCGAGACGATGGCCGCCCTGCGCCAGTTCGACCGCTGGGCTGTGCGCAACGTGCGCCGCGAGGCCAACGAGCGCGCCGACCAGCTCGTGAACGAGGCGCTCGACGCGGCAGCCGGGCGGGCGTGAGCGCGCGCTTCGGGGTCTTTCGGCGCGACGGGGAGCCGGCGCGGGTCGGCGCCCTCGTGGATGAGGGCGTGGTGGACCTGAGCGCGGCGGCGCGGGCGGGGCTGCTCGCGGACGTACGTGACGCGGAGCGCGTCTTCTCCGCGCCCAGCCTGAACCCGTTCATGGCGCTCGGGCGCGAGGCGTGGAGCGCGTGCCTCGAGCGTGTGGAGCAGGGCTCGCTGCCGCTCGTGCCGGTCGCCGAAGTCGAGCCGCTGCTGCCGGTCGAGGTGGCCGACTACGTGGACTTCTACTCCTCGCGCGACCATGCGGAGAACGCCGGCCGCATCTTCCGGCCGGACGCTGAGGAGCCGCTGTCGCCGAACTGGCGCAGCCTGCCGGTGGGCTACCACGGCCGGGCGGGCACGGTGGTGGTGAGCGGCACGCCGGTCGTGCGTCCCCGCGGCCAGCTCTGGGGCGCCGAGGGCCTGCAGTATGGCCCCACGCGCGCGCTCGACATCGAGCTCGAGCTCGGCTTCGCGATCGGCACGCCGAGCCGTCGCGGCGAACCGGTGGGCGTGGGGGAGGCGCTCGATCACGTCTTCGGCGTCGTGCTGCTGAACGACTGGAGCGCGCGCGACATCCAGCTCTGGGAGACCGTGCCGCTCGGCCCGTTCCTCGGGAAGTCGTTCGCGACCTCGATCGGCGCCTGGGTCACGCCGCTCGAATCGCTGCCGCGCGTGGCGGGCGAGCGCCAGGAGCCGCCGCCGCTCGGCTACCTGCGCACGGAGCCGCTCGCGTTCGACATCGACCTCGAGGTGGAGCTGAACGGGTCGACGATCGTGCGCACGAACGCCCGCCACCTGTACTGGAGCCTGGAGCAGCAGATCGCCCACCTGACCTCGGGCGGCGCGAGCCTGCGCACCGGCGACCTGCTGGGGTCAGGCACGATCTCGGGCCCGGAGCGCGAGCAGCGCGGCAGCCTGCTCGAGCTGAGCTGGAACGGCGCCGAGCCGTTCGAGCTGCCGGGCGGCGTGACGCGCACATACCTGGAGGACGGCGACGAGGTCGTCCTGCGCGGCGAGGGGCTCGCCGAGGTGCGCGGTGTAGTGCATCCCGCAGCGAATACCTAGCTATTTCCTAGGTACGTTGGTAGGGTGCCGCGCCATGCCAAAGCGAATTCCGCTGCTCGTGCTCTCAATCGTGGCCCTGGCACTGCCGGCGGCCGCCCGTGCCAGCGACGTGATCGTCCAGGGCACCACCGACGTCCGCGACGCCGGCCTGCTCGACGACATCATCGCGCCCGGCTTCCATGCCGCCTTCCCGCAGTACACGCTGAAGTACATCGCGGTTGGCACCGGCCAGGCGCTGACCAACGCCGAGGCGGGGCAGGGCGACGCCGTGCTCACGCATGCCCCCACGCTCGAGGCGCAGTTCGTGGCGAACGGCTTCTCGAAGGAGAGCTCGGGCCGCGCGATCTTCTACTCGGACTACGTGATCCTCGGCCCGAACAGCGACCCGGCCGGGGTGCTCAGCGGTGCGGCGCACGACTCGGCGCACGCGTTCGAGCTGATCGCCGCAGCGGGCGACCAGGGCAAGGCGAACTTCGTCTCGCGCGGCGACAACTCGGGCACCAACGTCGAGGAGAAGGCGATCTGGAAGCTCACGAGCGGCGTGGCCCTGAACACCGCCGGCGAGCCCGGCAGCGGCAGCACGAACTCGCCCTGGTACCACAAGGCAGGGACCGGCCAGGCGCAGACGGTCACGCTCACCGACCAGTGCCCGTTCTCTGGCGGCGGCTGCTACGAGATCACCGACCGCGGCACGTTCAACCGGCTGGTGGCCAACCACGCGATCAGCAGCCTGAAGGTCGTCTCCGACAAGAACGATCCCTCGGCGCGCGGCGGGGTGAACCTGCTCGTGAACTCCTTCCACGCCTACGCCGTCAACCCGGCGAAGGTGCCGTCGGTCAACGTCGCGGGCGCCACGGCGTTCCTGGACTACCTGACCTCGCCCGCGTTCCACGCGCGGCTCGCCAGCTACCCGAACACCCAGCAGCCGGCGTTCTTCGCGGACGCGCGCCCCACGTTGAAGCTGACCTCCAAGGCGCTGCCCACGCACGTGGTGGCCGGCACGCGGCTGAAGGTCGCGGGCACGCTGACGAACAACCTGCCGGGTGCGGCGCCCCTGACCGGCTCGGTGCTGGCGTTCCAGACCTCGCACCTCGCCTCGATCTTCAAGGCTGCCGCCGGTCCCTCGCCGGCCACGGTGCTGGCGCACGACACGGTGAACGCCCAGGGCCAGTTCTCGTTCAGCGTGCCGGCCTCGCGCAGCGGTCCGCTTCAGATCTCGTTCCCGCTGACGCACGACCTGAGCGCCTCGACCTACGCGCTCGGCAAGATCAGCGTCACGGCAAAGGTCTCGCTGAGCAGCGCTAGCGTCAGCGGGGGCAAGGTCCGCCTCACGGGCCGTGCTCTGCCCAGCACGCAGCGTGACCGTGCCGCCGAGCTCGTGGTGCTCGCACGGCGCGCAGGAGGGAAGAGATTTGCCAAGGTGAAGAGCTTCAGCGCGCGTAATCACGCGTCGAAGTTCACGCTCACGGTCAAACTCTCATCCGGAACATGGCAGCTCCGCGTCCAGTACCGCGACAACAAGGTGGTAAAGCCGGGCACGTCGGCCGCGCGCTCGGTGTCTGTGCCCTAGTGGCGACGCTGCTCCTGTGGCTGGCCCCCGCCGCGCTTTCGGAGGCCGGGCCGGGCGTGGTGCTGCACATCGGCCCCCAGACGCTGGTCGTGCCGGCGAGGGTGCTCCAGCAGCCGCAGAACCAGGACGTGCCGCAGCACACGGTCACGATCAAGGGGCCGAAGAGCTCCCAGCAGGTGTCGGTGGGGGGCACCTCGATCCAGAAGCTGCTCCAGCTCGCCGGGATCCTGGATTCGACCAACATCGGCTTCCTGCGCATCACCCGCCCGCGGGACGGCACCTTCGGCTACCTGAGCCACGACGAGATCACGAACCCGAACGCCTTCAAGGACGGCCCGCCGCTCGTGTGGGTCGACACCGACACGACCCACTTCTTCCGGCCGCAGCGCAACTCGAAGGACCAGAACGCGGCGGACAACATCGCCACCACAGGCGGGGCGCCGCTCGTGGTCTCGGCGCACGGGGGCAACATCCTCAAGGTCAAGGCCAAGGCCAATCCGACCACGACGCACGCGAAGGAGTCGGTCTCGTTCAGCGCGACCGCGAGCGGCCAGAAGAAGGGCGAGAAGCTCAGCTATGCCTGGCACTTCGGCGATGGCTCGAAGGCCACCGGGCAGGACGTCCAGCACACCTATGACACGGCGGGCGGCTACAACGCTTTCGTCGTCGTGTCGGGCGACCAGGACTCGGGCGGCTCGTCGGACACGGTCACGATCACGGTCGGCAAGCCGCAGCAGGCCAGCACCACCAATCCCGGGGGGAGCGGCAACTCGGGCACGGCGCCGTCGACCGGATCGGGAGGCGGCACGGGCAGCGGCAGCAGCGGCTCGATCCCGCCGAGCACGACACCGCCCTCGGTCCACACCAATCAGACGCCGCCGGTGCCGCTCACCAGCATCCCGAAGACCGAGCCCGGCCTGACGCAGGTGAGCGGAATCTTGCTGGCGTCGTCGGAAACCGTCGCGCCAGGTAGTCTGCTCCGCTCGCCGGGCTCGCCCAGCCCTTGCAAGCACCGGCTCCACTCCCAGCAGGGAGGTGCCGATCGTCGCTCTCACGGCGGTCCTGCTGCTCGGAATCGGCGCGTTCATGGAGGGGGGCAGGCGGCCGGATCCGAATTCCTAGGCCATGGCGGCGCTCACAGCCCACGACATAGAGAAGGTCATCTTCCATGTGGCGGAGGCGCTGCGCGTGCCTGTGCTCATCCTCGCGCTGCTGGCGCTCGCGGCGGTGATGGTCGAGCTGGGCGCCTTCGTGATCGAGCTGGTCAGGCGCCGCCGCCGCGACTTCAACAAGCTCGAGAACGCGGTGGCGGACGCACGCGAGCGGCTCGGCAAGAAGGACGAGAACGGCGCCTTCGCGGTGCTGCGGCCGTTTGCCCGCAGCCGCCCGATGGAGCTCACCATGGCGGCGCTGGTGATCGAGGCCGCCAAGCCCAAGCCCGAGGAGCGGCTGGCCAAGCGCCTGGCCGACTTCGACTTCGGCTCGCTGCGCAAGCTCGAGCGCACCCGCATGCTGGTGCGCGCCGGCCCGGCGCTCGGCCTGATGGGCACGCTGATCCCGCTGTCGCCGGCCCTGGCGGGCCTTGCCGCCGGCAACGTAAGGCAGCTCAGCAACAACCTGCGGGTGGCGTTCAGCGTGACCGTACTCGGTCTGCTCGTGGGCGCGATCGCCTACGCCATCTCGCTGGTGCGCGACCGCCTCTACGGCCAGGACCTGTCCGACCTCGAGTTCGTCGCCGCGGGGCTCGGCTCCGACATCCCGATCGCGCACGCCGAGGAGGACACTCGGCCCGTGATGGCGGGAGACATCGTCGGCGAGGAGAAGGCGTGAGCTTCGTCAACCCGCACGCGCGCCGCCACGTGGACCGCGCCGGCGATCCGCTCGACGGCCTCGTGAACCTCTTCGACCTGGGCATCGTCCTGGCCGTGGCGTTCCTGCTGGCGGCGCTCTCCTCGCTGCGGCTCACGAGCATCCTCACGGACAAGGACGTCACGGTCGTGCGCAACACGCCCGGGGCGAGCACGATCATCACGAAGCAGGGACAGCAGGTGAAGACGATCCGGCTCACCGGCCAGCAGGTTGTCGGCAGCGGCACCAAGGTGGGCACCGTCTATCGACTCTCGGACGGGCGGGAGGTCCTCGTTCAGGGCGGCGGTTAGGTTTTGCACTTCATCTCCCAGGGGATCAGCGACGCCTTCCACCTGCTGACCCACGGCGACCACCAGGTCTTCTCGATCATGTGGCTGACGCTGCGGATCGCACTGGAGTCGACCGCCATCGCGCTGGTGCTGGGACTGCCGATCGGGCTCCTCCTCGGCCTGGGCCGCTTCCGCGGGCGGGGGAGCGGCCTTGTGTTCGCGAACGCCGGGCTGGGGCTGCCGCCGGTGGTGGTCGGCCTGATCATCTCGCTGCTCCTGTTCCGCCAGGCGCCGCTGGGCGGGCTGCACCTGATCTACACGGTGAACGGCGTGATCCTGGCGCAGACCGTGCTCGCGCTGCCTGTCGTGGTGGCGCTCAGCGCCGCGGCGCTGCAGGCCGTGCCGCGGCCGCTCCTGGACCAGGCCCGGGCGCTCGGCGCCTCGCGGCTGCGGGTGGCCGCGCTGGCGCTGCGCGAGGCGCGTGTGGGCGTGTTCGCGGCCGCGATCGCGGCGATGGGCTCGGCGCTGTCGGAGGTGGGAGCCGTGGTGCTCGTCGGCGGCAACATCCAGGGCCAGACGCAGACGCTGGCGAGCGCGGTGCTCGTGCGCGTCTCGGCCGGCGACTACGGCCGCGGCATCGCGCTCGGGGTGATCCTGCTCGGCCTCGTGCTGGCGATCTCCGCGGTGCTCACCGTCGCGCAGCAACGCGAGGCGCAGTGGACGCTCCAGCGAGCGTCCTGAGCGCCACGGGGCTCGAGCTGCGCCGCCGCGGGCGGATCGTGGTGAGCGGCGTGGACCTCGAGCTCGAGCGCGGCGAGGTCGTCGCTCTTCTCGGGCCGAACGGGGCGGGCAAGTCGACGCTGCTCGCGGCGCTGGCCGGGCTGCTGGCGCCCGCGGCGGGCAGCATCGAGCGGCGCGGCAAGGTGGCGGCCGCCCTGCAGGCGCCCTCGCTCGCGCGCCGCAGCGCGCTGGCCAACGTGGAGCTCGCGCTGAGCTGGTGGGGCGTTCCGCGCCCGGAGCGCCGGCAGCGCTCCCTCAGGGCACTCGCGCTGCTGGGGGCCGGCGGATATGCCCAGCAGCCGGTGGACAAGCTGTCGGGCGGCGAGCAGCGCCGGGTGCATCTGGCGCGGGCGCTGGCCGTCGAGCCGGACGTTCTGCTGCTGGACGAGCCCTTCGCGGGCCTCGACGCGGGCGCGCGCGCCGACCTGCTCTACGATGCGGCGTCGGCGTTCCGCTCGGAGCGGCGGGCCACGCTCGTGGTGGTGCACGACCGCGCCGAGGCCTGGGCGCTGGCCGACCGCGTGCTCGTCCTGCTGGACGGCGAGCTGGCGGCCGCCGGCGCGCCGCGCGAGGTGCTGGAGCAGCCGCCGTCGCCCGCGGTGGCCGCCTTCCTCGGCTTCGCCGGCCGGCTCGACGAGCCCGGCGGCACGCGCATGCTCCGCCCGGCGCATGTCGAGCTCGACCCGGCGGGACCGCTGAGCGGCCGCGTGGAGCGGCGCGTGCCGCTCGAGGACGGCGTGCGGATTGAGCTGGCGCTCGACAACGGGCGGCTCGTGGCGATCGCGCCGCTGCCCGGCCCTGAGCTCGGCGAGAACGTGCGCCTGAGCGCGAACGGCGGCGTGCTGTTCCCGCGCGCGGACGCCGAGGCTCCGAGCCAGCAAGAATCCCGCTTGGCATGAGTGAGCTCGTCCGCATCGGCACCGCCGCCACCGCGCTCGGAGTGAGCACGGACACGCTGCGCCGCTGGGAGCGGGACGGACGGATCAAGTTCGAGCGCCGCGGCCAGCAGCGCTTCATCCAGGCCAAGGATCTGGCCGAGCTGCTGCGCGAGCGCGGCGGGACCGAGCGCACCAGCGCCCGCAACCGGCTGCAGGGCGTCGTCGTCTCGGTGGAGAAGGACGGCGTGATGGCGAAGGTGGACCTCGCCTGCGGGCCGTTCCGGGTCGTGTCGCTGATGTCGCGCGAGGCCGCCGAGGAGCTCGAGCTGGCCCCCGGCGTGCTGGCCACCGCCGTGGTGAAGTCCACCACCGTCATAGTCGAACGCCGCTGAACAGGAGGAGCCGATGAAGCTGAGCACCCGCAACCAGCTGCCCGCCGTGGTGAGCTCGATCAATGCCGGGGAGGCGATCGCCAACGTCGAGCTCGACGTGATGGGGTTGCGGCTCGTCGCCTCGATCACGGTCGAGGCGACCAAGGACCTCGGCCTCGAGCCCGGCAAGCAGGTCGTCGCGCTGATCAAGGCGTCCGATGTGATGGTCGGCGTGGAGGACTGACCCTCAGGTTCCTCTTAGGAAGCTGCGCTTCACTCGTTCGGCGCGCCCATCACCCCTCCCAGGGATCGTGGCGCGCGCCGGGCGGCGAGGGATTGCCGCCGGCCAGCCGCCCGTCCGCCGCGAACGCGGCGGGCGGGCGCTGCCGCTTTCGGGAACTCCGCGGCGCCGACGGACGTATAGAGGGCATGCGACGCACTCTTCTGACGATCCTGTTCGGCATCGGCCTGGCGCTCCCGGCAGCAGCTCTCGCGGCCGGTGGACCTGTGCCCCCACAGCAGGGAGGGGCCGGGGCGAGCGCCCCGGGCATCGGCAAGCACTTCGTGACGATCGCCGACAGACGCAGCACGATCGTCCAGCGGGTGAACGGCGGCACGGTCGAGCGCTACCGCCGCATCGCCGGGAGCTTCGGTGTGCCCGGCGCGGCCTACGACGGCTCCACCACGGGCCTGTCGGGGAACGGCCGCACGCTCGTACTCGAGCAGAACAGCACGGTCTACCCGGCGAAGACGACCCGCCTCGCCGTGCTCGACACGGTGCGGCTGAAGCCGGTGGCGCACATCACGCTGCCCGGCATGTACACGGTCGACGCGATCTCGCCGGACGGCAGCCTCGTCTACCTGACCCACTACCAGTCGATCTCGCAGACCGCCCGCTACGAGGTGCGCGCCTACGACCTCGACCGGCGGGTGCTGCTACCGCAGGCGATCGTCGACCCGCGCGAGCCCGACGAGAAGATGCAGGGTCTCCCGCTCACGCGGCTCATGAGCCCGGACGGCCGCTGGGCCTACACGCTCTATCAGCGCCCCGGCGAGAGCCCGTTCATCCACGCGCTCGACACGCTGGGGCGGAGGGCGTTCTGCGTCGACCTCCCGAAGGGAATCGACGACGGCATGGTCAAGATGTCGCTGGGTGGCGGCACGCTGCAGGTGCTGAAGGACGGCTCCCTGGTCGCGCTGATGAACACGACGACGTTCGCGGTCAGGCGGGCGGCGGCGGCACCACCGGTCAAGCCCAAGCCGCGCTCGCATCCGGATGGCGGTAGCAGCTTCCCGTGGGTGTTCGGCGCGATCCCGCTGGTCGCGGCGCTCGCGGCGGCCGTTGTTGCACTCCGGCGCAGGCAGCCGAGCCGGCCCGTGGCTAGCTGAAGAAGCGGCGCGGGTTCTCCACCAGCATCTGCTCGATCTGCTGCTCCTCTACCCCGTTCGCGCGCAGGGCGGGGAGCAGCTCGTCGTGGATCCGCAGGTAGTCGGGCCGCTCGTGGGCGAACGGCGGGTTGTGCTGCATGAAGTCGTAGAAGCAGGCGGCGTCGTGCCCCAGGTGGATCTGGCCGGCGTAGCCCTGCTCGATCAGCGCGGTGGTCGTGGCGATCCGGTCGGCGCTCGGGTTGAAGTGCTCGATCCCGTAGCGGTCCTGGCCCAGCCAGGCGCCGCTGTCGGCGAGGTGGCGCAGGTAGTCGAGGTCGTTGCTGTCGCCCGCATGGGCGATCACGAGCTTCGAGGGGTGGACGCCCGCGTCGATGAGGAAGTCGAGGGCGAGCAGCCCGGTCTGCGCCGGCGCGTTTGTGTGCACCATCACCGGCGCGCCCGTCTCCACGGACGCCGCCGCCACGCACCTGAGGATGCGCGGGATGTCGCCGACGATGCCGTGCTCCTCGATCGCGCACTTGATGAACGCCGCCTTCACGCCGGTGTCGTCGATGCCCTCGCGGATCTCGCGGACGAAGATCTCAGTGATCACGTCGTCCGACCGGTAGCCGAGGAAGCCGGGCAGCTCGAGGAAGGCGTACACGCCGGTCGCGACGACGATGTTCATGTCCACCGCCTCGTTCACCCGCTGGATGCGAGGGATGTAGCGGCCGAGGCCGAGCACGGTCGGGTCGACGATCGTCTGGATGCCGCCGTCGCGGGCGCGCCCGAGCTTCGCGATCGCGTCCGCCACGCGCTCCTCCTCGTCCCAGTAGGAGGGGCCCCAGACGTGGCCGTAGTTCTGCAGCGCCTGCGGGTCGAGGATGAAGATGTGCTCGTGCATCAGGGTCGTGCCGAGCTGCTCGAGCTCGACCGGGCCGCGCACCGTCTCAACCATCCGTGCCTCCTGCCGCCCCGGCGGCGTCGACTGCGTCCATGACCGGCTTGCCGCCTCCGTGCCCGCTGTAGCCGCCGTCCACGGGGATCTCGGCCCCGCTGACGAAAGACGACTCGTCCGAGATCAGGTAGACGACCAGCGGCGCCACTTCCTCGGGCTCGCCCGTGCGGCCGAGCGGCGCGGCGGCGATGTTCGCCGCACGGAACGCCTCCGGAGCCGAGGCCGTCATCGGCGTCTCGATGTAGCCGGGCAGGATCGTGTTCACGCGGATGCCCTGCGGGCCCAGCGTCATGCTGGCGCTGCGCGACAGGCCGCGCAGGCCCCACTTGCTCACCGCGTAGCCCACGCCGTGGTAGCCCATCACGCCCGCGATCGAGCTGACGTTGACGATCGAGCCGCCGCCCATCATCAGCGGCGCGAGCGCCTGGATGCCGAGCAGCGCGCCGGCCACGTTCACCGCCAGCACCTGCTGGAGCTCCTCGAGCGTGATCTCCATCAGCCGCGCGCGCATGGCGATGCCGGCGTTGTTCACCAGGCCGTCCACGCGCCCGTGCTCGGCGCGCAGCCAGTCCGCCAGCTCGCGCCAGTCCTGCTCGGAGGTGACGTCGAGCGCACGCGCGGTCACGCCCTGGCCGAGCTGCGGCGCCTCGAGGTCGGTGGCCACCACGTGCGCGCCCTCGGCGGCCAGGGCCAGCGCCTCGGCGGCGCCCTGGCCGCGCGCGGCGCCGGTCACGACCACGAGCTTGCCGTCGACGCGTCCCATCACACGTCGCTGCACCGGAGCGGGTCGTTGCCGTCCCAGCCGAGCGACGCCTCCCAGATCGCCGTGTAGACGGCCACCTGTGCGTCGGTGCGCTCGACCAGCTCGATCATGCCCGGCAGCTCGGGCGAGGCGTCCACGTAGGTGATGCGCGCGCCCGACGGCAGGCGGTCGGAGAACGCCTCCGTGAAGCCGCGGGCGAGGTGGCCCTCGAGCGCCGCGTCGAAATCGACGGCGAACACCGCCCAGTGGTGGAAGCCGTAGCGGCGCCCGCCGCCCTCGTTGTACACGGATGGGCTGTCGTCGTGCTGCTGGACGAGCTCGACCATCATGTGGCCGCTGAAGCCGCGCGCCAGGCTGAAGACGGCCTCGCTCGGGCCGCCCCGATAGCGGGCCTCGGGCGGCTTGAAGGGACCCCGCACGAACCACGGCCCCACGCCGAGCGCCTCGCCGAAGTGCGGTGCCGAGCGCTCGATGTCCTCCACGTGGTAGGCGAACTGGCAGACGCCGCCGAGCGGCTGGCCGAAGGGGAGCTCGGTCACGCGGATGCCCGCGGGCCGCGCAGCTCGTCGACGAGCTCCTGTGGGTAGAAGCTGAAGTGCTCCACGGTGCCGAGCACGCGCTCGGGGGCCACGGCGAAGTCGAGCAGCGCCGGCACGCCGCGCTCGTTGGCCTCCTGCGCCCGCCCGACGGCGGCCTCGACATCCGCGGGGTCCTCCACACGCTCGCCCAGGCAGCCGCAGGCGCGGGCGATCGCGGCGAAGTCGGGCTGCACGCCGAACTCGGTCCCGAGGAAGCGCTGCTCGAAGCGGTGGAGCTGGATGTCGCGGAGCGAGCCGAGCGCGCCGTCGTTCAGCACGCACCAGGTCACGCCGAGGCGATGCTCGGCGGCCGTTGGGAGGACGTTCATCACCATCTGGAAGGAGCCGTCGCCGACGAAGCAGACCGCGGGCCGGTCCGGGTGGGCGATCCGAGCCGCCGGCGCCGCCGCCGCGGCGAAGCCCATGCCGTAGAAGCTCGACGGCACGATCAGCGAGCGCGGCTCGAAGACCCTGAAGTAGGGCATGGCGCCGGCCATGTGCTGGGCCAGGCAGCCCACGTCGAGCGCCACGGTGGTGTCGCGCGGGAAGGCGGCCCGCACCGCGCGGATGGGGAAGATGGGGTGCATCGGCAGCCCCGGCCGCCGCGCCTCGCGCTCGATCTCGGCGTCGATCTGCTCGAGCTCCTCGGCGATGGCGAGCGTGCGAGGGTGCGCGGCCCAGTCGTCCACCGCCGCCCCGCGCGACTCGAGCCCGCGCAGGAGCTGGCCGACCACCGCCGAGACGTCGCCCGCGATCGCGATCTGCGCGGGCACGCTGCGGCCAAGCTCCGGCTCGTGGATGTCCACCTGGATGTAGGTGGCGTCCGGGGCGGGCACCGCGCTGGGCGACCAGTTGGTCTCCATCTCCTCGAAGCGGAAGCCGAGCCCGAGCACCACGTCGGCCTCGTTCAGCAGCCGCCTGGACAGGCGCGTGCGGTGGGCGCCGAGCCCGCCGGCCGACAGCGGATGGTCGTCGGGGATCGAGCCTCGGCCCGACAGGCTGGTGAGCACGGGGATCGCAAGCCGCTCGGCGAGCTCGCGCACGGGGCCCGCGGCGCCGGAGGCGATCGCGCCGCCGCCCGCGATCAGGAGCGGCCGCGAGGCGCCCGCCAGGGCGTCGGCCGCCTGCGCGATGAGCGCCTCGTCGCCGGGCGGCCGCGCGGGCCGCTCGAGCGGCACGTATGCGGCGGCCTCGACCTCGCTGTCGAGCACGTCGCGCGGCAGGTCCACCAACACCGGGCCGGGTCTGCCGCTGCGCGCCTCGGCGAATGCGCGGCGCATGACCGGCACCACGAGATCGGGCCGGTCCACGCGCACAGCCCATTTCGTCACCGGCGCGAAGATCTGGTCCGTGGCCACCTCCTGCGAGGCGCCGCGCTGCGCCGTGGCGGTGGCGCCGCGGCCCGCCAGCAACACCATCGGCAGGCAGCCCACGTAGGCCTCGGCCACCGCGGTGAGCATGTTCGTGCAGCCGGGCCCGGCGGTGACCAGGCAGACGCCCGGCTCGCCGGTGAGCTGTGCATAGCCCGCCGCCATCGAGGCGGCGATCTGCTCGTGGCGCGCGAGCACGTGCTCGATCTCGGGTGCGGCGTAGAGGCCGTCGTAGATCGAGAGCACGTGGCCGCCCGGCAGGCCGAACACGTGCCGGACACCCTCGGCGCTCAGCACGTCGACGATCGCCTGGCCCGCGGTCCTCCTCTCCACGGCCGGAGATCCTATGCCCGCATGAGGAGCCGGCGCCTAGTTGTAGTTCCTAGCCACGTTGTTCATCCGGGCCCCCTTGGAGGCTGGAGGTGTCTAACGCCACCAGTCCCAAGGAGGACACCGGATGAAGCTTCACGCTAACGCGGCGCTCAGCCTGAATCAGCGGCGGCGGATGGTCCGCCGGGTTGTCGAGCGGGGGTGGGCGCTGACGGAGGCCGCCGCGGCGGCCGAAGTCAGCGAGCGCACCTGCTCGAAGTGGGTCGAGCGCTACCTGGCCGATGGGGAGGCTGGGCTCTTGGATCGATCGTCAGCTCCGCTGTCGATCCCGCACCGCACACCCGAGGATCGGGTCGAGGCGATCGCGGCGCTGCGCAGGTTGCGGATGACCGGGGCGGAGATCGCGTTCTGCCTGGGGATGGCGCTCTCGACCGTCTCGGCTGTGCTGACACGGATCGGGCTCGGGAAGCTCTCCCGGCTCGAGCCGCCGGAGCCGCCAAACCGCTACGAGCGACGACGAGCCGGCGAGCTGCTGCACGTCGACGTCAAGAAGCTCGGCCGGATCAGGGGTGCCGGCCACCGCGTCACCGGCAAGCGCACCCAGCGGCGCACCACCTACACCCCCGACGGCAGACGGATCGGTGACGCCGGCTGGGAGTTCGTCCACGTCTGCGTCGACGACGCCACCAGGCTCGCCTACGTCGAAGTGCTCGCCGACGAGAAAGCGACCACCGCCGCCGGCTTCTTGCGCCGCGCAGTTGGTTTCTACCGCCGCCACGGCATCCACGTCGAGCGTGTCATGAGCGACAACGGCGCCTGCTACCGCTCCGCTATCCACGCGCTCGCCTGCCGCGCGCTCGGGCTGCGCCACCTGCGCACCCGCCCCTACCGGCCCAGGACCAACGGCAAAGCAGAGCGCTTCATCCGCACCCTGCTCGCCGGCTGGGTCTACGGCGCCATCTACGGCTCAAGCACCGAACGAACAGCCGCCCTCGACGGCTGGCTCTGGACCTACAATCACCGCCGACCACACGGCGCCCTCAGCCACAAACCGCCCATCGCTCGCCTCAACGAGCTGAACAACCTACCTGGGCCCTACAACTAGTGCACGGCGGCTACGGCGGTCGCCTTCCCGAGGTAGGCGCGGCGCATGCGGCCGAGCTCGCGCTCAAAGCCCTTGGCGATCCGCTCGGGGTCCGGCACCAGGTGTGCGTCGGTCATCACGCCGACGGTCACGCGACCGTCGTAGCTCATGATGCTGAGGCTCATCGCCATGCTGCCCGACGTCGGCGCCCAGACCAGCACGCCGCGCACCGGGGTGCCCGCGAGGTAGACCGGCTCCTTCGGGCCCGGCACGTTGGTGAGGACCATGCTGCTCTTCGAGGTGAACAGGTCCACCACCAGCTTCTCCAGATCCACCGGCGTGAGGCCGACCACGCCGAGGATGCCGTACGAGATCGCGCCCTCGGGCGTGCCCTTGATCTCGTCCATGGCGCGCTTGACCGCCTCGAGGCGGTGCTTGGTGCCGCGCACGCCGACCGGCAGCGGCAGGTAGACCAGCCCGAAGTCGTTGCCGAGCGTGGACGGGAGCGGCTTGTCGAGCGGACGGAGGTTGAACGGCACCATCGCGCGGATCTCGTCGACGAGGCTGTCGCGCCCGTCCAGGTAGTCGTGGAGGCCGCCCGAGAGCGCGGCCACGAGCACGTCGTTGACCGTCGCGTCGGCGGCCTTGCCGATCGCCTTGATCTCCGCGAGGTCGAGCTCGCTGCTCCAGGCGGTGCGCCTGGTGGCGCCCACGTCGCCCCGCAATACGGTCTTCGCGTCGCCGCCGGTGAGCAGCAGCTTGCGTATGACCCGTGCGTCCTTCGCAGCCTGCTTGCCCAGCCGAGCGCGCGCCTCCGGATGAAGCAGAGCGTCGGCGCCCTCGTGCGCGAGCGAGCCGGCGAGGTCGCGGGCCACGCGCAGCGGCGAGACCATCGTGCCGGCGATCCTCTCGACACGGCCGCGGTGATGGCCGTTCGGGGCGGGCGGCGCGATGCCGTCGTCGCCGGGATGGGCATCGGTCAGCGAGAGCATCACCCTGGCGAGCGCGATGCCGTCGGCGATGCAGTGGTGGATCCGGTAGACCAGCGCAGCGCCCTCGCCATAGCCATCGATCATGTAGATGTCCCAGAGCGGCTTCTGGCGGGTGAGCGGGGTGGACATCAGGTCGGCACGAGCTCCTCGAGCTCGGCCGGGCCGCCCGGTGCCGGCAGGGCGCGGTGGTGGAGGTGGCGATCGAGGTCGAAGTCCGGGTCGTCCTGCCAATGAGGCGCGCGCAGCGGAAACGAGGACTCCACGGCGAGTTGGGTGAAGCGCGCGAAGCGCCCGATGAGGCGCTCCTCGATCACGGTGCGGACGCGCGCCCAGTCGGGCGGCTCGTCGAACCACAGCACCGATGTGATGACCATCAGGTTGTTGGGCCTGTCCATGTGCAGCCAGGCCGCGTCGGGGGTCGACATCTGCTGGTGCACGCTCATGGGGCCTCTCCTTCGGGTCACGTCGATCGTGTCGCAGCGGAGGGGCGCGGTCAGCCGTAGCGCCTACTGAACCGGCCCGGTGTTCTCCCGCGAGATATGGTCGCGTCATCCGCTAGAGGAGGAGAGCTGAATGGCACACATGGGCGGCAGCGCGAGCGAGGAGATCGACGCACCCCTGCAGGAGGTCTGGGAGGTCGTGGAGGACGTGGTCTCGGCGCCGGACTGGCAGGGTGGGCTGGTCTCGATCACGCCTCTGGAGCACGACAGCAAGGGGCGCCCGACGCTTGTCGAGAGCGAGAACGACATCAAGGTGCGCCACGTGAAGACGCAGGTGCGCTTCGCATACGACCCGCCCACGCGCCTGTCCTGGACTCAGGAGAAGGGCGACCTCAAATCGGTGGAGGGCGCCTGGGTGCTCGAGGATCTCGGCAACGGCAGGACCAAGGCGACCTACGAGCTCGACAGCGACCCGGGACGCCTCATTGGGCTGCTGCTCCGCGGCCCGGTGGAGTCCGCCGTGACGGGGATGCTCGTGAACGCCCGGCCGGGCGAGCTCAAGAAGCGGATGGAAGGCGGCTAGCGGAAGACCACGCGCGCGGCGGCGGCGCCCTGCGCGTTGGCCGGGTGCCAGAGCCGGATGTTGCCGACGCGCGGCAGGCCCGGCCCCGGCACCAGCGGGAAGAAGGTGATGCTGGCAGCGCGAGTGCCGAGCCGGTCGACGAAGCTCGCCGGCACCGCGAAGCGTGCCCAGCCCACCCGCGTGGCGCCGGCGGCGATGCTGGTCTGCTCCTCGATCGGGCGGTAGCCCGGCACCTCCAGCGCGGGGTCGAGCTCCCGGCCGGAGGCCACGCTGCCGCTGCCATCCGGGATGTTCAGGATCAGGCGGACCGCCTCGACGTCGAAGCGAACCGGCTGAGCCGTGGTGTTGCGCACCGACAGCTCGAAGGCCACCAGCGTCTCCGAGCCGGGCACGGCAGTGGAGGCCTGTGCCCGGGTGGCAAGCAGCCGGACGTCCGTCCCGTTCCAGTGGAGCGTGTGGCCGGGGTTCACGGCGGACAGGGCGGCAGTGCGGCCGTCCGGGAAGCGCACGAGGCAGGTCTTCTCCGATGGGTTGTCCGACAGGAGGTTGTTCTTGCAGCCCTCCAGGCGCGCGCTCGGCACGAGCAGCGCGAAGGCCACCACCGGCGCGATCCAGACGATCGGATAGGCGCCGAGCACGAAGCGGTCCCGTCCCGAGCTGGGCAGGCGCGACATCATGCGCTCGCTCTTCACGACGATCGTGCCCGCCGCCAGGTCGCCGAACCGCTGCCGCCGCGACTCGCCGCTCAGGATGATCGACAGCGTTGCGAAGAGCACGTTGTCGATCAGGCGCAGGACGTTGCGCGCGGCCACGTGCTGTGGCCGCAGCAGGCTGCCGTCGCGGCGGACGACTCGGATCTTCATGATCCGCTTGCCGATCGTCTGGCTGCGCAGGCTCTCGAAGAGGAAGTCCCAGCAGAGGATGAGCGCGATCGCCAGCAATGCGGTGAACAGCGAGCGGCCGAGCGCCAGGTAGGTGGCCAGCGCGATGCCGCCGGCGATGAAGCTGTCGGTCAGGAAGGCGAGCCCGCGCATCCTGTAGGGGGCGATGCGGTCCGCGAGGCGCGGCGCCGGTGGCAGCGGCGCGGGCTCCGGAACGGTGGCCGGCGCGAAGATGGGCGGCTCCGGATCGGCGGCGGCCAGCCAGGGTGGGCGCGGGCCCTCCGGGGCGGGAGCCGGCTCGGCTGTGGCGGGAGCCGGTTCGGCCGTGACCGGCCTGGGGGTGGGCAGCCGCACGGCCCCGTCGACCACGAGCAGGCGGGTGTTGCCCACGCGCAGCGTGTCGCCGCGGTGGAGCGGCGCGACGTCGGTCAGCGGCTGGCCGTTGAGAAGCGTGCCCTGCTCGGAGCCGAGATCGCGGACGATCCACGAGCCGGCGGGATCGCGCAGCACGAGCGCGTGCGCGTCGCCCGGCTCAGAGCTGCCGAGGCGCAGCTCGTCGTCGACGACGATCAACCGCCCGACCGCAGGGCCGCCCGTGACCCGGAGCGCCGTCCGGGGCGAATCCAGAGTGCCTCCCACCGCGAAGGCATCGGGCCTGGCGCAAGAATCCTTGAGTCCGCACGGCGGGGAGGGGCCGGATGTTCAGGCGCGGATGTCTCACCCGGTTCTCGACACCCCGCGCCGGCGCGAACGCGGCGTCACGTGGCCTGGGCCGCCTCGCCGGCGCGTCCGCCGTCCACTCCAGGTAGTGGCCCGCACGGCTCGTGAACTTGGTCAGACTGGTCGCAACCGCGCCTGGTACAGGCGGACCCACGTCCACCTCATGAGTCGTTTGCAGGGTCCTCGCGGCAGCTGGCTGGGTACCCCACAGGTCATGCCGCGATCGATCTGGAACGGCACGATCACGTTCGGGCTCGTGAACGTGCCGATCAAGCTCTACTCGGCCACCGAGTCGAAGACCGTCCACTTCCACGAGGTGCACGTGCGCGACGGCGCGCGGATCGAGCACCGCCGCTTCTGCTCGAAGGAGGACAAGGAGGTGGACTACGACGCCGTGGTCAAGGGCTACGAGGTCTCGGAGAACGCGTTCGTCGTGCTCGAGAAGGTGGAGGTGAAGGCGGCAGCAGGGGACCGGGGCAAGGTCGTTCACCTCAGCGAGTTCGTTCCCATCGACGAGATCGACCCCGTCTTCTTCGAGAAGACCTACTACGTCGGATCCGCTGACGACAAGGACGCCTCTTCGATCCGAGTGCATACGAGGACACCTATCGGGACGCGGTGCTCGACCTGATCCGGCGCAAGGCCAAGCGCGAGGAGATCGACCTGGCCGAGCAGGAGGAGCCGGCGCACGGCGACGACCTCATGGCGGCGCTCGAAGCGAGCGTCGGCTCGGGGAGCTGAGCAATGGCGAGGACGCTCTGGAACGGCTCGCTCAGCTTCGGGCTCGTCAACGTGCCGGTGCAGCTCGAGAGCGCGGGCCGCGATCTGGACTATCACTTCCACGAGCTGCATGAGAAGGACGGGGCGCGCATCGAGCAGCGCCGCTTCTGCTCCGAGGAGGACGTGGAGGTGGTCTGGGAGGAGGTTGCCCACAGCTACGACCTCGAGGGCACGCAGGTGGTGGTCACGGACGAGGAGCTCGCCGCGGTCCAGCCGCGCAAGACGCGCACGATCGAGATCGAGGCGTTCGTGGACTTGGCGGACATCGACCCGATCTACTTCGATCACCCCTACTTCCTCGTGCCCGCCGGCGAGAGCGACGGAACCCTGCGGGCCTACCGCCTGCTCGTCGAGGCCATGGGCAAGTGGGAGCGCGCGGCGCTCGGGCGCTTCGTGATGCGGTCGAAGGAGTACCTCGCTGCGGTGCGCGTGCGCGACGGTGCGCTCACGCTCACGACGATGCTCTTCCACGATGAGGTGCGGCCGAGCTCGGCGATCCCGGCTGGAGGCAGGAAGCCGACGAAGAAGCAGCTCGACCAGGCGGTCGCGCTGATCGAGGAGCTGGCGGTCGACTGGGATCCGGAGCGCTACGAGGACTGCTACCGCGAGCGCCTGCGCCGCGTGATCGAGGACAAGCGCAAGCGGCGCAAGATCGAGGTTCCCGAGCCCGAGCCCGAGCGCCAGCCGCCGGCCACGCCCGACCTGATGGCGGCACTCGAACGCACGCTCGCGAACGCGCGCGCCGGCCGGCCGATCAGGGAGCAGGACAACGGCGACGGCGAAAAGACGGCGAGCTCGTCGATCTCGATCGCGACGAGCTGAACGCGCGCGCACAGCGAGCCGGCATCAAGGGCCGCACCAAGAGGTCCAAGAAATAGCTGATCGAGGCGCTCAGCGACGACTGAGCTCAGCCGTCGCTGGAGCCGCGTGACGATCAGCCGCTGGGCAGCAGCGTGACGGCGAACAGCCCGCCGAAGGCCGCGACGCCCAGCGTGAGCCAGGCGACATAGTCGCCGATCCTGCCGCTGTGAAGCCGGCGAAGCGGGGCGACCGCCGGTACGAGCGCCCGGACCGGCCTGAAGAGGGCGAGCGCGGCGAGCCCCAGCGCTCCGAGCACCGAGACGAGCGCGTAGAGGTAGTCGAGCGCGGTCGGCGCCGGCGGACCGCTCACCCGCGGCGCGATGGCGGGAGCGCCGCGCAGGACGGTCGCCGCATAGGACGCGCGGTCGACGAAGCCGGTCGCGGCCTGCAGCGCCGCATGGCTCAGGCCCGGGATCAGCCCGATGGCGAGCGACGCCCCCAGGAGCAGCGCGGCGGGCACGAACAGCACGGGGGGCGTCCGGCCGCGGGACTCCTCAGCCTCCTCTTCCTCGATCTCGAACGCGGGCTGCGGACGCGCTGCCGGCCCGAGCCCGAGGAACACGCGGCCTGCGGCGCACAGCACCGCGCCGCCGGTCAGGGCCGACGTCACGATGAAAACGGGGATCACCCAGCCGTAGCCGGACTTCACCGCCGCGTCCTCGATCAGAGACTTGCCGAGAAACGTGCCGAACGGCGGCAGCGACGCGAGCGCGAGCGCGCCGAGCGCGAACAGACAGGCCGTGTACGGCATGTTTCGTCCCTGGCCGCGCAGGCGCAGCGCGTCCGCGCTGCGGTGCCGGTGCTGCAGGATGCCAACGACGACGAACAGCGCGGCCTTCACGCAGCCGTCTGCAACGAGGTAGACGGCTGTGCCCGCCAGGCCATCGGGGGTGAGCAGCGCGAAGCCGATCAGGAACAGGCCGATGTAGCTCACCGTCGCGTACGCGAGCTGGCGTTTGAGGTGCGTCTGGGCGAAGCAGAGCACGGCGGCGAAGAGCGCGGTCACCACCCCGGCGCTCACAAGGATCGCCTCGACCGCCGTGTGGTCGCCGGCGAGCACGCCCGCGAAGCACGCCCACCAGATCCGGGCCACCGCGTACAGGCCCAGCTCGCTCATCACCGCGGAGAGCACCACGCACACGGGCGTGGGCGCCACCGAATATGCGTCGGGAAGCCAAAAGTGAAACGGCACCACGGCCGCCTTCACGAAGAAGCCGCTCACCAGCAGGGTGAGCGACACCACCACGAGCATGTCGGCGCGATGTGCCGCCAGCGCGTCGCCGATCTGGGCGAGGTTGAGCGCGCCCGTTCGCCCGTAGAGGAGAGCGATCCCGATGAGGACGAGCAGGGCGCCGATCGAGTTGGTGATGGCGAAGTTGAGCGTGCCCTCGAGCGGCGCGCGCCGGTCGACCCGGTAGCCGGTGAGCGCATACGCCGCCACGCTCATCAGCTCGAAGAAGACGAACAGGTTGAAGATGTCGCCGCTCAGCGAGAAGCCGACCATCGCCGCCAAGAAGACGAGCAGCAGGGCGTGGAAGACCTGGTTGACCTCCTCGAGGTGCCGCCGGGAGAAGAGCAGCGCGATCATCACGATCGCGCTCGCGAACGTCGCCAGCCCGGTGCCCAGTGGAGCCGCCGTGAATGCGATCCCGAGCGCGAGGCCGTGGCGCGCGTGCCAGCCGCCGAACCAGTAGACGAGCTCGCCGCCGTGCGCCAGGAGCAGGGCCGACATCACGCACACGCTCCCGGCCGTGCCGAGCGACACGATGTCGGCGAAGCGGCGGCTCGCGAACGGCGCCGTCCCCGCCAGCGCCGTGGCCGCCAGGAGCGGCACGACCACCGTCAAGGGCACGAGCGTGTTCACGACCTCAGCACTCCCAGCTCATCCGGGTCGAGCGTGCCGAAGCGCTTGTGGGCCTGCATCGCGAGCGCGAGCAGGAGCGACACCACCACCGCCTCCACCACGACGTCGGTGAGCGTGAGCGCCTGCACCACCGGATCGACGACGCGCGTATGCGGGCCGATGTCGGCGAAGATCGGGGCCGCGCCGCCATGGACGTAGCCGATTCCCAGCAGCAGCACGTAGGTGGCCGACTGCGCGACCGTTAGGCAGACCACCAGGTGCACGAGGTCGCGGCTCGTCGCCATCCCGTAGATCCCCGCCGCGAACAGCCAGGCGGCCACGGCGTAGGGCAGGAAGCCGGTCATCGCCGGTCTCCGCCGCGAACCAGGAGCGTCTGGTCCAGGAACTCGAGGAAGGCGAGCGTGAACGCGCCCGCCACCTCGAGCCCGACCGCGATGTAGAGCAGCGGCATGGTGCCACCCGAGAGGATCGTCTTGGGCGTGCCGAGCGGGAGGAAGTTCTGGAGGTAGGCCGCCGAGGCGATCAGACCGCCCAGGCCGATCAGCGCGAACGCGGCCGCGCCGGTGGCCTCGCCTGCCTCGAGCGCGGGAATGGGCGTGAGCTCGCGCAGCACGAGGTACTTGCCCGCGAGGTAGACGAGCAGGAGCGAGCTCGCGAGGATCACCCCGCCCTGGAACCCGCCCCCCGGCGTGAGCGCGCCGTGGGCGACGATGTAGAGGCCGAGCAGCACAGCCGGGCCGACGAGCGCGAGCGAGAACACGCTCAGCGCGCTGCTCGTGGCTGGGGCGTGACGTGTGGGGGACCTGTCCTCGTCGGTCTCCTCCCGGCGCTCGTCGCGCTGCTCCCGCAGCAGCATCACGAGGCCGAGCGCGGCGGTGAAAAGGATCATCTCCTCGCCGAGCGTGTCAAAGCCGCGGTAGTCGAGTGTGACGGCGGTGACGACGTTCGTGGCGTGGCGCTCGGGCACTGCCACGCGCGCGATCGTGTCGGCCACGGCCCCCTCGCGCTCCCCCGAGCCGTGCAGGCCGGTCATCCCCCACACGAGGAGGCCGGTGAAGACGGCCAGCGAAGGCAGCAGCAGCCGGGTGCGGGCGCGCCGGCTCATTCGCCCTTCTCCCGGTCCTCCTCACGCCGGCGCACTTTGGCGAGCGTGAGCAGCAGCATGAGCGGCACGCCCACGGAGCCCACCGTGATCTGCGAGAGGGCGACGTCGGGCGCCTGATAGGCGAAGAAGAGGATGCCGAGCAGCAGCCCGTAGAAGCTGAGGACCACAGCCTGCTTGCGCGTGTCGCGCGTGAGCACCGTGCCGGTGCCGCCCGCCGCAACGAGCAGCAGCACGGCCACTTGCAGCACGGCCGTCACCGTTCCTCCGCTTCGATCCGCTCGGACTCCTGCACCGACCAGTCCCCGTGCTCGTGGATGCGCGCCGCGCGTGCGGTGGCATGCGCCACGATCGGCCCGCTCGCCATTAGGAAAAGCGCCACAAGCAGCGCCTTGTCCGCGATCAGCGAGAACGAGTCGCGCACGAGCACCGCCAGCGCCACGAGCAGCGCGCCGGACGACGCGCCGGCCATGTAGTGCAGCCGGTCGTAGACGTTGCTCATCGCAAGTACGCCCAGCGCGCATACGAGCTCAATACCGACGCCGAGCGCGAGCAGCACGTACTCGACCACGTCGCGCGCGCTCACAGCCAGCGCTCCATGAAGCGGACGAAGACGATCGCGCCGATGAACGACAGCAGCGCCGCCACCACCGCGAGGTCGATGAACGGCTGGCGCCGGAACCCCTGCGAGAGCAGGATGAGGATGGTTGCGTCGATCACTCCGGCGAGCTCGAGCGCGACGATGCCGTCGGCTGCGGAGCGCCACACCACCACGATGCCGCAGGGCACGAGCGCCCCCAGCAGCACGATCGCGGCGAGCAGCCACTCGTTCACCCGAGCCCCAGCGGGTCGGTGCTCGAGGGTGTGTCGTCGGGCTCGAGTTGGTGGACCAGGACGAGGTCGCGCTCCACGTCTATCCCCACCACCACCGTGTTGGGCGCGACTGAGCCGGCAGCCTTGGCGAGCGCGCGGCGCGCGATGTCCTCGGGGTTGTCGGACGAGCCGGCGTCGAAGCGGATGGCGCGAAACTGCCCGACGCCCTTGCGCCGACCGGTGAGCGTGAGCGCGAGCACGCGCAGTAGCCGCCACAGGTCCAGCGCCACGT
The DNA here is from genome assembly GCA_963848495.1 of uncultured Thermoleophilaceae bacterium. GTDB lineage: Bacteria > Actinomycetota > Thermoleophilia > Solirubrobacterales > Thermoleophilaceae > JAICJR01. The sequence goes on along the minus strand of CAWKDV010000004.1, from coordinate 180,971 downwards.
TCGGCGGCACGCGCCACGCGTGACGCAGCCAGCGCCAGTGCCAGCGCAGCCGCGGCGCGGCACCGGCGAGCACGAACTCCGCGACGGTCGCGGCGATCGCGGCGGCGACGGCGCCCGTGACGAGCTCGGGTAGCGCGACCGTGTCGTCAAGCCACAGCCAGAGAGCGGCGAGCGATACCCACAGATATCCCCACCTCGCAGGTCGAACGGTCACGGCTGGCGAGCTACCCAAAAGCCGCGGTGCTCACGCCAGGACCGCGGCGCACTCGAGCAGCAGCGCGTGCACGAACGCCTGAGGCAGGTTGCCGCGTAGCTGGCGCTGTGCGACGTCGAACTCCTCCGCCAGCAGGCCCGGCGAGCCGCACGCCGAGCGCGTGCGCTCGAAGAAGCGCAGGGCGTTCTCGTTCGCCCCCTGCTGTCGGCAGGCGAGCGCCGCCCAGAAGCCGCACAGGAGGAACGCTCCCTCGGCCTCGCCAAGCGGGCGGTCGTCGTGGCGGAAGCGGTAGACGAAGTGCTCCTCGCAGAGGTCGTCGAGCAGCGCCCGCAGCGTCGCGCGCGTCCGCTCGTCGTCGGCCGGCACGCAACCGCGGAGGCCCGAGAGCAGCAGCGCAGCGTCCATGCGCTCGTCGCCGGGTGAGCGCTGCCAGCGGCCGCTCGGGTGGAGGGCGCGCCGGGTGGTGTCGGCGAGGATCGTCTCGGCGAGCGCCTCCCAGCGTTCGGCCGTGGCCCGCTCTGGCGCCTGGCCCGCCAGTGCGCGCAGGCCGGCTACGGCCATGAGGCGGCTGTGGGTCCACTCGTCCGGGTCGAGCTCCCAGACACCGGCGTCGGACTCGGTCCAGCGCTCCTCCACGACCTTCGCCGCCAGCTCCGCGGCGCGCCAGTCGTCGGCCTCGAGGCGGTCGTGCTCGTCGGCGAGCGCCACGAGCAGCATGATCTCGCCAAAGGCGTCGAGCTGGAACTGGTGGCGCACGCGGTTGCCCGTGACGTCGGTGCCGCCCGGGTAGCCTGGGAGCGCGCAACGCGCGGGCTCGGGCACCTGCTCGCCCTGCGCGGTGTAGGCGGGCTTGAGGTCGCTGCCGTGCTCGAGCAGCCGCTCGCGGACGAAGCGCAGCAGCGCGTCCATCAGCGGCAGCGCGCCGACGGCCGCGGCCCCGTGTCCCGCGTAGCAGCTGTCGCGGATCCAGGAGTAGCGGTAGTCGAAGCTGTTGCCCTCACGGACGCGCTCCGGCAGGCCCAGCGTCGCGGCGGCCACCAGCCCGCCCTCGCGGCTCGTCAGCCCGTTGAGCACGGCGAGCGCTACGCCCGAGTCGCGCGGCGCGAGCGTGTGCTCGAGTTCGGGCACGCGCTCCTGCCAGCCCTCCTCGGTGAGCCGCCAGAGCTCCGGCGGATCGACTGCGCCGCCAGACGGCTCGCCGATGGTGAGCACGAGATCGTGGCTGTCGCCCGCTTCGAGCACGAGCTCGAAGCAGAGCGCGCCCGTGTCCTCGTCGACGTCCGCCGAGGCCGCGCCGAGCCAGTGAAGCGCCAGCTCGCCGGTGCGCCCCTGCCAGGCGCCGCGCTCGTCCTTGCGCAGGTCGCGCAGCTCCTGCGAATCGAACTCGCCGCGCGGGTCGAGCCGTACGCGCAGTCGCGCATGCCCGGCCCTCACCTCGATCCGGCGCAGCAGCACCGCGCGTTCGCGCCGGCCCGGCACCGCCAGCGCCTCGCGTGACTCGACGATGCCGTCGTTCGTGACCCAGCGGCTCCGCCAGATCAGCGAACGCGGCTCGTAGTAGCCGCCCCAGACGAAGCGCCCGGCCGGGGTCACCGCATAGCCGCCGCGACCACCGATCAGCAGCGAGAACAGAGCCGGGTCGTGCCAGCGCGGCGCACACATCCACGCCACGTTGCCATCCGGTCCCACGAGCGCCCCGCGCTCGCCGTCCGCGAGCAGGGCGTAGTCGCGCAGCGGGAACACCCGCGGCGGGTCGTGCGGAGAGCTCACCGGGCGCGCCGGGCGAGCAACGCGGCGGTGGCCAGCGCGGCCGCGCCGGCGAACCCGGCCGCCTCTGAGCGGTGGCGCGCGAGCAGGGTCTGCAGGCTGCGCGAGTGTGCCTGGTCGTCGAACGACCCGTGGAAGCCGTGGTCCTCACCGTCGTCGAGCGCCTGCTCGAGGTAGTCGCGCCGGCCGGGTGTCGCCGGCTTGTCGGTTTGCTGCCCCTCGAACCCCGTACGGGCCAGATACCACTCGGCGAGCCAGGGCGCCAGCCGGCTGCCGATGATCGTGTAGACGGTGGGGAAGCCCACCCAGAGCTCGCGCCGCTTGTGGTGCGCTGCCCAGTGCACCGCCTCGGCCGCCACCTCCGGCTGGTAGATCGGCGGCACCGGCTGCGGCTCGTTGCGCACGTGGAGGCGCACCCACGAGAACTGCGTCGTGTTGAGCCCGGGCAGCTGCACGATGCAGAGGTGGACCGGCGAGCCGCGATGGCGGAGCTCGGTGCGCAGGGACTCGAAGAAGCCCTGCACCGCGTGCTTGGCGGAGCAGTAGGTGGCCTGCAGCGGGATGCCGCGGATGCCGAGCGCGGAGCCCACCTGCACGATCGTGCCGTGACCACTCGGCTCCATCCGCCGCAGCGCGGCCTGGGTGCCGTGCACCGAGCCGAGAAAGGTGACCTCCATCACGCGGCGGAACTCCTCGGCGCTCGTGTCCACCACCTCCCCGAGCACGGCCGTCATCGCGTTGTTCACCCAGATGTCGATCGGGCCGAACTCGGCCTCGACACGCGTGGCGGCGTCCTCCACCGCAGCGGCGTCGCTCACGTCGCACGGCAACGCGAGGGCGCGAGCGCCGGCGCGGGTGACCTCCTCCGCTGTGGCGCGCAGACCCTCCTCGCCGCGAGCGATCAGGCCGATGCAGACATCGCCGGCGCGCGCGAAGCGGTGGGCGATCGCGCGGCCCACGCCCGCGGACGCGCCGGTGATGACCACGACCTCGCTCATCCGAACCCCACGGCCTCCGACCGCTCGAGGTCGGCGCGCATGTTCGTGTCCATCATGTCCAGCGCGGCGCCGGCCAGCTCCCCGCGGATGTGTGCCACCGCGTCGGTGACGACCGCGACCTGGAAGTGCCTCACGTAGGCGTCGAGTGCCGAGTAGAGGATGCACTGCTCGGTGACCTGCCCGGCGAGGATCACCCGGTCGATCTCCTCGCGGCGCAGGAGGTACTCGAGCTGGGTCTCGTAGAAGATCGAGTGCCTCGCCTTGACGACGAACGGCAGACCCGCCTCCACGAGCTCGGCACGCGCAGCGCTCCAATCGCCGTGGTTGTCGTTGACGTAGACGATCAGGGCGCCCGCATCGCGGGCCCGCGCGATCAGAGCGGCGAGCGGCTCCACGACCTCGCGCACCGAGTCCATCAGCGGCTCGGCGTCCTCATGCTCGTAGGGGTTGAGCATGTCGGTGACTATCAGGGCGGAGGACACGGGCGGCCGCCTTTTACCCGCCATCGCAGGTGCGAAACGCGCACGCTCGATCGCCTGCGGGCGCGGCGCAGGGGTGGTTTTAGGCGCTGCCAACTGGGCAACCCGCTGGTCATGGAAACCTTCGTCTTGCCACTGTTTGGCCTGCTCGCCATCGGTGCGGGCCTGGCCTTCGTATGGGGCGCGCCGATCTTCGGTGTGCCGCTGCTGATGCTCGCGCTCGCCGCGGGAGGAGCCTGGGTGTTCGGGCGCAGGGTCAAGCGCACGGGCGAGTTCGACAAGGAACTCGAGCGTGCCGAGCACGCCGGCCCCGAGCTCACGGTTCGAGATCAGGAGACGCTCACCCATCAGTAGGGAGTGATCGCTGTGGCCGACCGACTCGACAACCAACTCGACAAGTACCTGAGCGACGCCTACTCGATCGAGAAGCAGGCGCTCGTGCAGATGAAGATGGCGCCCGGCATCGCCGGCGACGCCCGCCTCGCGCGTCTGTTCGAGGACCACTGCCGCGAGACCGAGGGCCACGAGCGCCTGATCGGCGAGCGCCTCGAGGCCCGCGGCGGCAGTTCCTCCAAGATCAAGAACGTGGTCATGGAGGCCGGCGGCGTGGGCTTCGCGCTGTTCGCCAAGGCGCAGCCGGACACGCCGGGCAAGCTGGTTGCCCACGCGCACTCCTACGAGGCGCTCGAGGAGGCGAGCTACGAGCTGCTCGCGGTCGTGGCCGAGACCGCTGGGGACGAGGAGACCGTCGATGTCGCGCGCCGCATCCGCGACGAGGAGATCGCGATGAAGGAGCGCTTGGCCGGTGCGTTCGCCATCGCTGCTCAGGCCTCGTTGCGCGAGGTCGAGCCCGACGATCTCGACGAGCAGCTCATCAAGTACCTGGCGGACGCCCACGCCATCGAGCGGCAGGCGATCGAGCTGCTCACCCGCGGGCAGGCGATCGCGGGTGACAGCGCGCTCGCGGACCTGTTCGAGGAGCACCTCGGCGAGACGCGCGGTCACGCCGAGCGCGTCGAGGCGCTGATCACCGAGAAGGGCGGCCGCACCAGCGCCCTCAAGGACGCCGCGCTACGTGTGGGCGCGCTCAACTGGGGCGGGTTCTTCGCCGCCCAGCCGGACACGCCCGGCAAGCTCGCGGCCTTCGCCTACGCCTTCGAGCACCTCGAGATCGCGGGCTACGAGCTGCTGCGGTGCGTCGCGGCGCATGCCGGTGACGGACATGCGGTGACGCTCGCCGAAAGCATCCTGGCCGACGAGCGGGCGGCGGCGGACAAGATCCACGCCCAGTTCGGGCACGCCCTCAGCTCGACGCTCGTCGAGCAGAGCATCGCGCCGCCCGCGTAGACCTCAGTTCCCCAAATAGAAGGAGTTACGCAGTGGCCGAACTTACGACACTGGAAGAAAAGCTGGCCGAGGTGCTCGGTCTCGCTCAGGCGGCACAGGCCGCGACGCAGAAGGTCGAGGGACTCGTCGACGAAGGGGCCGTCGCGGACGTGCTCCAGCGCATGCGCAGCGAGGCGGAGGAGACGGAGAAGCGCTGCACCAAGCTCGCCGATCAGCGCGAGGGCAAGAAGACGGCGATCCTCGAGAAGGCCCGCGAGACGAAGGGCGAGGCGAGCGACATGATGTCGACCTACCTGGGCGACGACGCCGACGGGCTCGACGGCTTCGAGTTCCTGATCATGGCCGAGGCCGGCGAGGTGGGGCACTGGAGCGTGCTCGGCAAGCTCAACGAGACGGCCGGCGAGGCAGAGTTGCGCCAGCTCGTGGAGTGGGCGCTGCCGATCCAGGAGCGCCACTTCAGCGAGGTGCGCGAGTGCTCGCTGAAGCTCGCCGGCGACGAAGATCCCTACGAGGAGTCCTAGCGCACAGTGAAGCTCGGACTGTTCCTGTCGAGCGAGGAGTGGGGCCCGGCCGAGCTGGTGCGCCAGGCGCGGCGCGGCGAGCAGGCGGGCTTCCACGCCCTCTGGATCTCCGACCACTACCACCCCTGGAACGACGAGCAGGGCCACAGTCCGTTCGTGTGGTCGACGATCGGCGCGATCGCGCAGGCGACGGACGCCATGCGCGTGACCACCGCGGTGACCTGCCCGACCGTGCGCATGCATCCCACCGTCGTGGCGCACGCGGCGGCCACCTGCGCGCTGCTGCTCGATGGTCGCTTCCAGCTCGGCGTGGGTAGCGGCGAGGCGCTCAACGAGCACATCCTCGGCGACCGCTGGCCGCCCGCCGAGGTGCGCCTCGAGATGCTCGAGGAGGCGGTGGAGGTGATCCGCACGCTCTGGCGCGGCGGCGTGCAGGATCACCGCGGCAGGCACTACCTCGTCGAGAACGCGCGCATCTATGACCTTCCCGACCCAGTGCCCGAGATTCTCGTGTCGGGCTTCGGCGAACAGGCCACGCGGCTCGCGGCGAGGATCGGCGACGGCTACTGCACCACGATGCCGGACAAAGACCTGATCGGGCTCTACCACGGCGAGGGCGGCAGGGGACCGGTGCAGGCCGGCACCAAGGTCTGCTTCGGGACAGACGAGGCAGAGGCCCGGCGCACCGCGCACCGGTTGTGGCCCAATGAGGAGCTGCCCGGCGAGCTCGCACAGGTGCTGCCCACGCCCGCGCACTTCGAGCAGGCGAGCTCGCTCGTCAGCGAGGAGATGATCGCCGAGGCGGTGCCGTGCGGCCCGGATCTCGACCGGCACGTCGCCGCGCTCGAGGAGTACGCGGCGGCCGGCGTGGATGAGCTGTTCGTGCAGCAGATCGGGCCTGACCAGGACGCCTTCTTCGAGGCGTATGAGCGCGAGGTGATCCCTCGGTTCGGCTGAGCCGATTCTCAGGAATGAGAGGCGGCGACCCGGGTAGCAGCAGCGGGCCCGCCAAGGAAAGGAGCGACATGAGCCAGAAGGTCTCGGAGTTCATTTTGGAACGCCTCAGGGAGTGGGGCGTCAAGCAGATCTACGGCTACCCGGGCGACGGCATCAACGGCCTGCTCGGCGCGTTCCACTCCGCCGACGCGCCCGAGTTCATCCAGACCCGGCACGAGGAGATCGCGTCCTTCGCGGCAACGGCGCACGCCAAGTTCACCGGTGAGGTCGGGGTCTGCATGGCCACCTCCGGCCCCGGCGCGATCCATCTGCTCAACGGCCTCTACGACGCCAAGCTCGACCACCAGCCGGTGGTGGCCATCGTCGGCCAGCAGACGCGCACCTCGCTCGGCGCGAACTACCAGCAGGAGGTGGACCTGCAGACCCTGTTCAAGGACGTGGCTTCCGAGTTCGTCCAGTACTGCATGGCCCCGGCACAGGCGCGGCACCTGATCGACCGCGCGATGCGAGTCGCGCAGGCGTCGCGCTCGGTCACATGCGTGATCGTGCCGGAGGACGTGCAGGAGTCGGCGTACGCGGAGCCGCCGCGGGCGCACGGCTCGGTGTTCTCGTCGGTGGGCTACGAGCAGCCGCGCGTGGTTCCGCGCGAGACCGACCTCGAGGCTGCTGCCGACGTGCTGAACGGCGGCGAGAAGGTGGCGATGCTGATCGGCGCCGGCGCGATCGGAGCCGACAAGGAGGTCTTGCAGGTGGCGGACCTGCTCGGCTGCGGCGTGGCCAAGGCGCTCAACGGCAAGGCCGCGCTGCCCGACGACCTGCCGTTCGTCACGGGGTCGATCGGCCTGCTCGGCACCAAGCCGAGCGACGAGATGATGCAGAGCTGCGACACGCTGCTGATGGTCGGCACGAGCTTTCCCTACTCCGAGTGGCTGCCCGAGGAGGGTCAGGCGCGCGCCGTGCAGATCGACATCGACGGGCGCCTCGTGGGGATGCGCTATCCGCTCGACGTCCAGCTCGTGGGCGACGCGCGGGAGACGCTCCACGCGCTGATCCCGCATCTGCGGCGCAAGGAGGACCGCTCCTGGCGCGAGGAGATCGAGCACGAGGTGTCCCGCTGGTGGGAGATCCTCGAGGACCGCGCAAACCAGCCCGCCGAACCCCTCAACCCAGAGCTGCTCTTCCACGAGCTCTCGCCGCGGCTGCCTGACAACTGCATTATCACGGCGGATTCCGGCTCGGCCACCAACTGGTGGGCGCGCCACCTGCGCATCCGCGCGGGCATGAAGGCCGCGCTCTCCGGCACGCTGGCGACGATGTGCCCGGGCGTGCCCTACGCGCTTGCGGCGAAGTTCGCCTACCCGGACCGCCCGGTGGTCGCCTGCCTGGGCGACGGCGCCATGCAGATGCTCGGCATCAACGCGCTGATCGACATCGCCAAGTACCAGGACCGCTTCGTCAACAAGCAGCTGGTGGTGCTGGTGCTGAACAACCACGACCTCAACCAGGTCACCTGGGAGCAGCGCGTCCTGTCCGGCGACCCGAAGCTCGACGCGTCGCAGGTGATCCCCGACTTCCCGTACGCCCGCTATGCGGAGCTGCTCGGCCTGCGCGGCATCAAGGTGGACGCGCCCGAGCAGGTCGCCGGCGCCTGGGACGAGGCGCTCGCAAGCGAGGGGCCGGTGGTGCTCGAGGCCGTGACGGATCCGGAGGTGGCCCCGCTGCCGCCGCACATCCGCTTCGACCAGGCCAAGGAGATGGCCGCGGCCATGCTCAAGGGCGAGCCGGCGCGCGGCCACATCATCCGCGAGGCGCTCAGGGGCAAGCTCGCGGAGTTCGTGAACCGCTAGTGATGTGCGCCGCCGCCGCTTCGGCGGAGGCCGCGATCGAGAGCATCACGGTCTCCGCGTACGAGATCCCGACCGATTCGCCGGAATCCGACGGCACCCTCGAGTGGCAGTCGACCACGCTCGTGCTGGTGGAGGTGGCCGGCGGGGGTGAGCGCGGGCTCGGCTTCACCTACGCGGACCGCGCCGCGGCGACTCTGATCGAGGGCAAGCTCGCCGCCGTGGTGCGCGGGGCGGACGTCCTGTCCCCGCAGGCGGCGTGGGCGGCGATGCAGGCGGCCGTGCGCAACCTCGGCCGGCAGGCGCTGTCGGCGATGGCGATCTCCGCCGTGGACATCGCGCTTTGGGACCTCAAGGCGCGCCTCCTCGGTGTCGCGCTCGCCGACCTGCTGGGCCGCTTCCACGCGCAGGTGCCCGTCTACGGCAGCGGCGGCTTCACCTCGTACTCCGATGAGCGGCTGGCCGAGCAGCTCGGCGGCTGGGTGGCGGAGGGGATCCCACGCGTGAAGATGAAGGTGGGGCGCGACCCCGACGCCGATCTCGGCCGCGTGCGCGCTGCCCGCGCCGCGGTCGGCCCGGACGTCGAGCTGATGGTGGACGCGAACGGCGCCTGGCGGCGCAAGCAGGCGCTCGGCTGGATGGAGCGCCTCCGCGAGGAGGTCGACGTGACCTATGTCGAGGAGCCGGTGAGCTCTGACGATCTCGACGGCCTCCGCCTCCTCCGCGACCGCGGGCCCGCCGGCATGAGCGTCGCGGCGGGCGAGTACGGCTTCGACCTCCCCTACTTTGAGCGCATGGCGGACTGCGTGGACATCCAGCAGGCCGACGTGACGCGCTGCGGCGGCATCACCGGCCTGTTGCGCGTTGACGCGGTCTGCAAGGCGCGCTCGATCCCGTTCTCGGCGCACTGCGCGCCCGCGATCTCGGCGCACGCGTGCTGCGCGATGGAGACGCTCGCGCACCTCGAGTACTTCCACGACCACGTGCGCATCGAGTCGCTCCTGTTCGACGGCGTGCTGTCACCGCAGGGCGGGGCGCTCCGTCCCGACTCGTCGCGGCCCGGCCTCGGCCTCGAGCTGCGTCGCGACGTCGCCGAGGAGTACGCGCTGTGAAGAGAGCACTCGCGCGCGTGCGGCGCAACCTCCTGAGCGGCCGCTTCCAGAAGACGCTCTCGGCGCTCACGGCGGTCAGCGCGGTCGGGCTCGGCTTCGAGATCTACCTCGAGCACTACAAGGGGTCCTTCGGCGACAAGTGGATGTGGACGCCGATCGCACTCACTCCTCCCCTCACCGCGGCAGGCGTGGCCGCCGTGTTCAGCGAACGGCACGCGCGGACCACGCTGCCCGCGGTGTCGGCGCTCTATGCGCTCGACGGCGCCATCGGCGTGATCACCCACGTCCGGGGCGTGGCGCGCAAGCCGGGCGGCTTCTCGGAGCCCACCTACAACCTCGTGATGGGGCCGCCGCTGCTCGCCCCGGGCTCGCTGGCGCTCGTCGGCGGCATGGGGCTGGTCGCGGCGCTGGCGAGGCGGGAGAGATGAGGTCGCAGGGCGCAGGACGAAGGCCGCCGGAGCTTCCCCGCCAACGGCGCGGCACCACGCCGCAGATGCACGGGCGCTACCCGGACTGGGACGTGCTCGAGCAGGCCGATCACTGGGACCCGGTCACGCGTGAGGTCGTCCTCGCGCGCGTAGGGGAGCCGCCCCTCTTTCGCTTCTTCGAGGACGCGGACGAGCGGCGCACGCTGAAGGCCTTCTGCGACGTGGTGACCGCGCAGGACTGCGAGCCTCGCATTCCCGTTCTGGGCATGATCGACGCCAAGTTCAGCGCGGGCGAGCTCGACGGCTTCCAGTACGCGGGCATGCCGGACGACCGCGACGTGTGGCGCATCGTGGCGCGGGGACTCGACGAGGTGGCGAGCGGCTTCGCGGCCGCCACGCCCGAGACCCAGCTCGAGATCGTCAAGCGCTTCTCGAAGGGCGAGCTCGAGGGCGAAGCCTGGGAGGCGCTCGACGTGTCGACGGCCTGGAAGGTCGTCACGCGCGCGATCCTGGCCGCGTTCTACTCGCACCCCTGGGCCTGGAACGAGATCGGCTTCGGCGGTCCGGCCTACCCGCGCGGCTACGCGGCGCTCGGGGTGGGCAAGACGGAGGGCTGGGAGCCCAGGCCGGCGTTCGATATCGATCCCGTGCCGGACGTGCGAGAGCGCGGCCTCGAGTGAAGGCTCGCGAGCTGCTCAAGGGATCGCTGCGTCCGCCGGACAACGACTCGGCCTTCCTGCTTCACCCGCAGAGGCGCGGCGTGCCGAACGTCGATCGCATGGCCCGCTACGGCGACGAGAACGAGGTGGACCTGCTCGTGGTGGGCTGCGGCGCCGGCGGCGGCGTGCTCGCCCAGCGGCTGGCGCGCAGGGGCTGGCGCGTTGTCGTGCTGGAGCGCGGGCCGTTCTGGGACCCGGACCGCGACTGGGTGTCGGACGAGGCCGGCTCGCACAAGCTGTTCTGGACCGACAAGCGCATCGTCGGCGGCGAGGACCCGGTCGAGATGGGCAAGAACAACTCGGGCCATGGGGTGGGGGGCTCGATGGTCCACTACGCGGGCTATACGCCGCGCTTTCACCCGTCCGACTTCGAGACGCGCACGCGCGATGGCGTGGGAGCCGACTGGCCGATCTCCTACTGGGACCTCAAGGAGCACTACGAGCGCTGCGAGGCCGAGCTCCCCGTAGCCGGCCAGCACTGGCCCTGGGGTGACCCTCACGGCTACCCGATGGGGCCGCACCCGATCGGCGGCTCGGCCGAGGTGGCCTGGCAGGGCGCGCGCGCCTGCGGCATCGAGATGCGCGTGGGCCCGGTGGCGATCACCAACGGCGCCTTCGGCAACCGGCCGCACTGCATCTACCGCGGCTTCTGCCTCGAGGGCTGCAAGGTGAACGCGAAGGGCAGTCCGCTCGTCACGCACGTGCCGGACGCGATCGAGCACGGAGTGGAGATCCGGGCGGACTCGATGGCGGTGCGCGTGGAGCTCGACGAGTCCTCCGGCACGGTCACGGGGGTCACCTACCTGCACGACGGGCGCGAGCGCTTCCAGCGCGCTGCCGCGGTGGCCGTCGCGGGGTACTCGATCGAGACGCCGCGGCTGCTCCTCAACTCCACGAGCGCGCGCTTCCCGGACGGGCTCGCCAACTCCAACGACCAGGTGGGCCGCTACGTGATGGTGCAGGGCGCCTCGCAGACGGCGGCGCGCTTCCCGGAACCGATGCACATGTTCAAGGCGCCACCGCCCGAGGTGTCGTCGGAGCAGTTCTACGAGACCGATGAGTCGCGCGGATTCGCGCGCGGATTCAGCGTCCAGACGGTCTCCCCGATGCCGATCGGCTGGGCCGAGCACGTGCTGGCCGACGGGCACTGGGGCTACGCGCTGCGCGAGTACATGCGCGACTACGTGCACTGGACCGTGCTCGGCGTGCTCAACGAGCTGCTGCCGCACCCGGAGAACCGCGTGACGCTCACCGGCGAGCTCGACCAGTTCGGAATGCCTGTGCCGCGCTTCGACTACACGCAGTCGGACAACGACCGGGCCAACATCGCCTATTCGAAGCGGGTGATCGACGAGATCTGGGAGAACGCGGGCGCCCAGGAAACGCTGACGATCGACCGCTACGCGCACCTCGTGGGCGGCTGCCGGATGGGCGCCGACCCGGACGAGAGCGTGGTCAACGCGGACCACCAGGCCTGGGAGGTGCCGAACCTGTTCATCGCGGACGGCAGCGTGATGCCCACGCAGGGCTCCGCCAATCCGGCGCTGACGATCATGGCGCTGGCATCGCGCCTGGCGGGCCGGCTCGCGTCGGGGGCCGTGAGGGCCCAGGGGCGCGCCGGATGACGGACACCGCTCGCGAGTACCGCCACCTGTTCGACATCTACGTGCCGATCGCGCTCGGCGTGTTCGTGATCGTCGCCGGCTGCGTCCTGTTCGCGCTGCTGCGCTACCGCCGGCGCGAGGGCCGCGCGCCGAGCCGCCGCTCGGAGCGGCCCTGGTTCGAGGGCGCGTACGTGCTCGTGCTCGCCGCGATGGTGCCGCTGCTCCTGCACTTCACGTTCACCACCGAGGCGAAGGTGGACAAGCTGCCGAGGCACCCGGGCCTGCGCGTGGTGGTCACGGCCGCGCAGTGGAACTGGCGCTTCTTCTATCCCAAGTACGGAATCAGCGAGATCAGCGGGGTGGACCACGAGGGCACGCTGTCGGTGCCGTCGAACACGCAGGTGCTGTTCCTGATCCGCTCGCTGGACGTCGTGCACTCGTTCTGGATCCCGCAGATGCGGATCAAGAAGGACGCCTTTCCCGGCGTCACCAACAAGCTGTCGATGGTGTTCGGCAGGCCGGGCGTGACGGAGAGCGGCGCGTGCGCCGAGTTCTGCGGGCTGCACCACGCCGAGATGCTGTTCCGGGTTCGCGTGATGAAGCCGATCGCGTTCGCTGCCTGGGCGCGCTCTCAGGCGGGGGCGAAGCGGTGACCGCCGGCGTCGCCGCGACCGCCCGTCGCCGCGCGCGGCCCGTCGGCGTGCTGCGCACCGCGCTCGGCACCGACCACAAGCAGATCGGCTTCCTCATGGTCGCGATGTCGCTCTTCTTCTTCCTGGTGGGCGGCGTGCTCGCGCTGCTGATGCGGGCCGAGCTCGCGCAGCCGGGCATGCAGGTGATGTCGCGGAACACCTACGACGAGCTCTTCACGATGCACGGCACCACGATGATCTACCTCTTCGTGATGCCGATCGCGCTCGGGCTCGGCGTCTACCTCGTACCGCTCCAGATCGGCGCCGCGGAGATCTCGCGGCCGCGCCTCGCGCTGGCGGGGGTGTGGATGTGGTTCGCCGGCGGCCTGACGATGTACAGCGGCTTCCTCACCCGCGGTGGGGCGGGGCGGGCCGGCTGGTTCTCCTACTGGCCGCTGTCGGGCTCCGAGGGCACGCCGGGCAACGGGCAGAGCCTGTGGGTACTCGGGATCATCATGGTCGGCGTCGGCACGTTCGCGATCGGCGCCTGCCTGCTCGGCACGATCCTGCGCCGCCGCGCGCCCGGTATGACGATGCTGCGGATGCCGGTCTTCACCTGGTCGGTGCTGGCCAGCGTGCTGATGGTGATCACCGCCTGGCCCAGCCTCATCCTGGCGATGACGCTGCTCTACCTCGACCGCCACGGCGTCGGCATCTTCCACGGCTACAGCGGAGCGGTGGACTACCAGCACCTGTTCTGGTTCTTCGGCCATCCGGTGGTCTACGAGATGTTCTTCCCCTTCCTCGGCGCCGCCGCCGAGGTGATCGCGGTCTGCTCGCACAAGCGCTTCTTCGGCTACAGGCCGCTCACGGTCTCGCTGCTGGCGTTCGCCGCCCTGTCGATGTCGGTGTGGGCTCACCACATGTTCACCACCGGGGGCGTGCTCAACCAGTACTTCTCGTTCACGTCGACCGTGCTGCTGATCCCGGCCGGCATCGAGTACTTCGACATGATCGGCACGCTGATGGGCGGCAGCATCGTGCTGCGCACCTCGATGCTGTTCGCGCTGGCGTTCCTGCTCCAGTTCCTGGTCGGCGGGCTGAGCGGCATCTTCGTGGCCGCGCCGACGCTCGACTATCACGCGCACAACAGCTACATCGTGGTGGCGCACTTCCACTACACGCTGATGGCGGGCAGCGTGTTCGGCCTCTTCGCGGGGCTCTACCACTGGTGGCCCAAGTTCACCGGCTGGCGCCTGCGCGAGGGGCTCGGAAAGCTCAACTTCGCCCTCATGGCGGTGGGCACGAACGTCACGTTCCTGCCGATGTTCTTCCTCGGCCAGGAGGGCATGTCCCGGCGGATCCCCACCTACCCGGCCTCCACCGGCTGGGCGAAGCTCAACGGCGTTGCCACCGCCGGGTCGTACGTTCTCGCGCTCGGCGTCCTCGTGTTCGTGATCAACGTGTTCGTCTCCTGGCGCACGCATGCGCCGGCGGGGCGCGACCCGTGGGGCGGTCACACGCTCGAGTGGGCGACGCCGTCGCCGCCGCCACGGCACAACTTCGATCGCCCGCTGCCGCCGATCCGCAGCTTCGCGCCGCTGCTCGACCTGCGAGAACGCGCATGAGCCGGCCGGGGGTGCAGGTGCTGCTGTGGGGCGCCTACCTCGCGGTGCTCACGGTCATCCTCTGGATCTGGTGGCCCAACTGGCTCTCGGTGGTCCAGCTGGGGAGCGCCGCAGTGTTCGTCGCCCTCGTGGCGATCCTGTTCACCGTCGCGCACCGTGGCGGCCCGCTCGGGGACACGAAGCCGGAACCGACCGAGCTGCGAGCCCTCCCTGACATGAGCGTGGGCGCCGCCCTGATCGCGATCGGGCTGTGCGGAATGCTCTACGGCTCGGAGTTCGGGCTCTTCCTCGTGCTGATCTGCGCGGGCATCGTCGCGCTCGGCGTTGCGCGGCTCGTCAGCGAGCTGAGGAGCGGGGCCTAGGTGCCGTCGCTCGCACAGGTCCTCGGGGGCTGGACGCTCGAGCCGGTGCCGGTGCTGCTGGCGGTGCTCGCGCTCGGCGTCTACGGCTGGGCGGCTCTGCGGGCGGTACGCCGCTGGCCGCCGGTGCGCGCCGCCTCGTTCGCGGCGGGCATGGCCGCCGTGCTGCTCGCGCTGTGCTCCGGCCTGGACGGCTACGGCGACCGGCTGCTCTCGATCCACATGGTCCAGCACCTCGTGCTGACGCTCGTCGCACCGCCGCTCCTGATCGTCGGGAGGCCGCTCGAGCTGACCCTGCGCGCGCTGCACGGCGAGCGCCGCCGCGCGCTCGCCCGCATGCTGTCGGGCCGGACCGCGCGCTGTCTCGGCACCCCGGCGGTGGCGTGGTCCGCGTTCGCGGCCGTGATGCTCGGCTCGCACCTGCCGCCCGTCTACCAGGCGGCCGTCCGGCACGACCCGCTCCACGAGCTCGAGCACGCGCTCTACCTCGCGTCGGCGCTCTTGTTCTGGTGGCCGTTGCTGGACGCCGACCCGCATTCGCGCCGGCAGCTCGGCATGGTCGGTCGGCTGCTTTACGTGATGCTCGCGATGCCGGTGATGGGCGTCATCGGCGTCGCGCTCCAGCAGTCGCGCTCGCTCGTGTATCCGGTCTATGCGCAGCCCGGGCGCGCGCTGCACGTCTCAGCGCTCGGCGATCAGGTGCGTGCCGGCGCGCTCATGTGGGTCGGCGCCACGGCGTTCATGGCCGCGGCCGCGCTGCTCGTGGCCTGGCTCGCGCTGGCCGGCGAGGAGGAGCGCGCGCGCCGCCGCGAGAGCTACGAGGACGCGGAGCTCACGCTGTGAGCAGGCTCGTGCGCGCCTGGCTTGGCCGCCGCGCGCTCCTGCCGCGGCGGCTGCGCGCCGCGCTGGCGGCGGCCCTGCTCGCAGGCGCGCTCGGCAGCCTGCTCGCCCCGAGCTCGAGCGCGGACAACGGCAAGGCGCCGAGCGGCCCGCCCGGACGGCCGGAGAACCCGCAGCTCGTCGCCCGCGGGCGTGCGCTGTTCGTGGACACCTGCGCCAGCTGTCATGGCATGAGCGCAGGCGGGGTGCCCGGCTCCGGGCCCTCGCTGCGCGGCGTGGGCGCAGGTGCCGCTGACTTCTACCTCTCCACAGGCCGGATGCCGCTGGCCGACCCGCACGACGAGCCCGATCGCGGCCCGCCGCACTTCGGCCGCCCCGACATCGACGCGCTGGTGGCCTACGTGGCGTCGCTCGGCGGTCCCGCCGAGCCGGTCATCGATCCCGCGCGCGGCTCGCTCTCCCAGGGCTTCGAGCTGTTCTCCGAGAACTGCGCCGGCTGCCACCAGGTGCTCGGCCGCGGCGGCATCGCCACCGGCGCCCAGATCCCGGACCTGCTGGGCGCCACGCCCAAGCAGGTGGCGGAGGCCGTCCGCGTGGGCCCGTACGTGATGCCGCGCTTCAGCGAGAAGCAGATCGACCAGCAGCAGCTCAACTCGATCGCGCGCTACGTGGCCTACACGAAGAAGCCGGACAACGCGGGCGGCTGGGGAATCGGCGAGATCGGTCCGGTGCCCGAGGGCATGGTGGCGTGGCTCGTTGCGGGCGTGGCGCTCGTGCTGGTCGCGCGCCTGATCGGCGAGAGGACGGCGGCGTGAAGCTGATCCGCTGGCTCCTCGCGCTCATCCTCGGCCTACGCGCGAGGGGGCGGCCGCGTCCTGCGCCGCCGGCCGACCCGAGCGAGCGCGATCTGCCGCGGAGCCGTGGGCCGGAGCTGGTCGCGGCGCTGCTCCTGTTCGCCACGAGCCTGTGCGCGGCCGCGTTCATCGTCTTCTACACGGCCCACCCCGACACGCAGCTCCTCGGGTTGGCGCTCGGTCTGGCGTTCGCGTTCCTCGCCGCCGCCCTGATCCTCGCGGGCAAGCGCATCGTGCCGCAGGAGACCGCGGTGGAGGAGCGGCCGGAGCTCGCGAGCGGGGAGGAGGCGGCCGCGGTCGAGCGGCTCGTGCACGAGGGCGGCGAGGGCGTGACCCGCCGGCGGCTGCTCGCCCTCGCCGGCGGAGCGGCCGGAGTCACGCTGGCGGGCGCACTGGTGGTGCCGGCGGCCTCGCTCGGCCCCAACGTCGATGACCGCATCCAGAACACGCCCTGGCGCGCGGGGCGGCGTCTCGTCGACACCCAGGGCAAGCCCTACCGGCCCGAGGACGTCGAGACGGGCACCTTCTACACCGCACTCCCGGAGCACGCCGATCCGGACGAGCTCGGGTCGCCGCTGATCATGGTCAAGCTCACGCCGCAGGAGAACCGGCTCCCGCCCGGCCGCCGCGGCTGGGCGCCGCAGAACATTGTCGCCTACTCGAAGATCTGCACGCACGCGGGCTGCGCGATCTCCCTCTACCGCTACCCGACCTACGAGCCCACGCAGCCGCGCCCCGCCTTCGTCTGCCCCTGCCACTACTCCACCTTCGACCCCGGTCGTGGCGGCGACGTGATCTTCGGACCGGCCAGCCGCAACCTGCCCCAGCTCCCGCTCGAGATCGACGCCCAGGGCTTCCTCGCGGCCAGGGCCAACTTCCCCGATGCGATCGGCCCGTCGTGGTCGGACGTGCGCCGCACCCACGGGAGCAGCACGTGATCGGGGCCCTCGTGCGCTGGAACGACCAGCGCGTGGGCGGCGCGTCCCGCATCAGGAAGCTGATGCGCTACGTCTTCCCCGACCACTGGTCGTTCCTGCTCGGGGAGATCGCCCTCTACTCGTTCGTGGTGCTCGTGGTCACCGGGATCTTCCTCACCTTCTTCTACGAGCCGAGCGACACGATGGTGCACTACCACGGCGCCTACGACCCGCTCCAGAACGTCGTGATGTCAAAGGCGTACGCATCGGTCGTCAACCTCTCGTTCGACGTGCCGGCGGGGCTGCTCATGCGCCAGACGCACCACTGGGCGGCGGACGTCTTCCTCGTCGCAATCGTGCTGCACGTGTTCCGCATCTTCTTCACCGGCGCGTTCCGCAAGCCGCGCGACATCAACTGGTTCGTCGGGCTCACGCTGCTCGTGCTGGCGATCCTCGAGGGCTACCTCGGCTACTCGCTGATCGACGACCTGCTGTCGGGCATGGGCCTGGCGATCGGCTACTCCGTGGCGATGTCCGTGCCGGTCGTAGGGGCCAACTTCGCCTTCCTCGTCTGGGGCGGGCAGTTCCCCGGCGACTCGTCGTTCTTCCCGCGGCTCGAGATCCTCCACGTGCTCGTGATCCCGGTCCTGATCGCGGCGCTCATCTCCGTGCACCTCGCCACGATCATGCGCCAGCACCACTCGCAGTTCCCCGGTGAGGGCCGCACCGAGAGCAACGTCGTCGGCACGCCGATGTGGCCTGCCTACGCGCTGCGCTCGCTCGGGTTGCTGGCCGCGGTGGCGGCGGTGCTGTTCCTGCTCGGCGGCCTCGTGCAGATCAACCCGGTCTGGCTCTGGGGCCCGTACCACACCTATCTCTCGATGAACGGCGCGCAGCCCGACTGGTACATCGGCTGGCTGATCGGCGCATTGCGGGTGATGCCGCCGTTCGAGCCGCACATCGCCGGCTACACGATCGTGCCGGCGCCGTTCTGGGGCGGCGCGCTCTTCCCGCTCGTCGTGTTCGGCGTGATGTACTCGTGGCCGTGGTTTGAGCGGCGCGTGACCAGGGACCACCGGCGGCACGAGCTGCTCGAGCGTCCGCGCGACAACCCCTGGCGCACGGCGGTCGGCGCGGCGTTCTTCACCTGGGTGTTCGAGGTCTTCTTCGCCGGCGTCTCGGACCGGATCTTCTACCGCCTTGGGATCGACTACGAGGCGCAGGTGTGGTTCTGGCGCTTCGCTCTCTGGATCCTGCCGATCCTCGTATACGTGCTCGTCAAGCGGATCTGCAACGAGCTGCGGGCGGCCGACCTGCACCCGCTGCGCGGCTTCACGGGCGCTGTGGTGGAGCGCTCGCCCGACGGCGCGATCCGCGAGCGCGACTAGCTGCGGCCGCCGGCGCACGGCGGTCGCCCCGCACGAAAGGTCAGGTTGTTCGCCATGACCACATCGGTTAGGTTCACGGGCCCCGATTGGGTGCTGGCCCACCCACGCAGGTGCAGTCACAAGGAGGTCACACTGTGACCAGTTCCAGCCATTACGACGTGGTCGTCATCGGTGGCGGCCAGGCGGGGCTCTCGATGGGTTACTTCCTCGCCCGAGGCCGCCGTCGCTTCGTAATCCTCGAGCGAGCAAACCACCTCGCGCCCGCCTGGCGCGGCCGTTGGGACTCGCTGAGGCTCTTCACGCCACGCCGGTATGACGCGCTGCCCGGGATGCCCTTCCCGGGTGATCCGGATGGCTATCCAGGCCGGGATGAGGTGGTCGCGTACTTACAGACGTACGCCGCTGAGTTCGACCTCCCGGTCAAGCTCGACAGTCCGGCCCGCGCTGTGCGGCGCAGCAGCGACGGCCGGTTCGAGGTCGAGGTCGATGAGGAGACCCTGACCACGGACCAAGTCGTCGTCGCGACAGGGCCCTTCCAGAACCCGCGGGTGCCCGACTTCGCGAGCGATCTCGCGGCCGAGGTCGTACAGATCCACAGCACCGCCTATCGCGCGCCCGCTGACCTGCCGGACGGGACGATCGCCGTCGTCGGGGGTGGGAACACCGGCTTCCAGATCGCCGAGGAGCTCGCAGCGACGCGAGACGTACACCTCGCCATCGGCGGTCGCCAGGTTCCGTTCCCGCAGCGGTTCCTGGGACGGGACCTGTTCTGGTGGCTGACGAAGACGCGGCTGATCGAGAAGTCGCTCGAGACGAGGTTCGGCAAGCGGATGAGCCAGAAGGACACCCTGGTGGGCTCGAAGCCCAGTAAGAGCAAGAAGCGCGGCATCACCTTGCACCCGCGTGCCCTTGGCGCAAGTGGGCGGTCGGTCAGCTTCAAGGACGGCACGAGCATCGAAGTCGACGGCGTGATCTGGGCGACCGGATTTCGCAGCGACTACTCATGGATCGACTTGCCGATCCTCGATAGCGACGGCCGCGTCGAGCACCGGCGCGGCGTGACCGAAGTCGCGGGCCTGTACTTCCTCGGTCTGCAATGGCAGTGGACCCGAGGGTCCGCCCTGCTCGGGTTCGTCGAGGACGACGCGGCGCAGATCGCGGCGTGCATCGGCGAATTCGCAGCCGCAAGAACAGAGAAACGAAGCAGCGACGCTGGTCGCGCCGACCACCAAGGAGACTGACGATGAGCGAAACCACGCACACGCACGCCGAGGTCGACTTTACCCAACCGACCCCGCAGGCCTGCCCAAGGCGCGCCCGACGGATGTCGTCGAGCTCGGCGATGGGGAGCTGTTCGAGATGACGATCGAGCCCGTCGCGAAGCGGGTTGGGGACGACACGGTGCGCATGCTCGGTTACGGCGGATCGGTCCCGGGCCCGACTCTTCGGGTGCCGGAGGGCGGGGAGATCCATGTACGGGTCGAGAACCGTGGCGACCTCGAGGCGACGGTCCACTGGCACGGCCTGCGCCTCGACAACCGCTTCGATGGCACGCACGAGACGCAGAAGCCGATGGAAGTCGGCGAGGAGTTCACCTACGCCGTGCAGTGCCCCGACCCGGGCGTCTACTGGTACCACCCGCACATTCGCGAGGACTACGGCCAGGAGATGGGTCTCTACGGGAACCTGATCGTCGTCCCACGTGACCCGGACTACTGGCCGCCGGCGGATCGCGAAGTCGCAATTCCTCTCGATGACGTGCTCATCGAGGACGGAAAAGTCGCCTCCTTCAGCCGCGACCAGTCGACCTACTCGGCGATGGGGCGGTTCGGCAACGTGATGCTCGCCGCCGGCGGCACAGACCTGGCGCTCAACGCGAAGCTCGGGGAGGTTGTCCGCCTCTACCTCACGAACACCGCCAACACCCGCGTCTTCAACTTCGGCCTGAGCGGCGCGCGCATGAAGCTCGTCGGCGGAGACAGCGGGCGCTGCGAGCGGGAGGAGTTCATCGACTCGGTGGTCCTGGCGCCGTCGGAGCGGGCCGTCGTCGATGTGCTGTTCGACGCTGCGCGCGAGGTCGTGCTCGAGCACCGCACGCCGGAGAAGGTCTATCGGCTCGGGCGCGTCGAGGTTTCTCAGGAGCGCGCGACCTCGGAGTCCGCCCTCGCGTTCGACACGCTTCGGACGAACGCTGAGATGGTGGCGCTGCGCGAGAGGGTCGCGCCGCATCGCAGTGCCGCGCCGGACAAGAGCCTGGCGTTCGTTGCCGAGATGGACTTCGAGGAGCCCGAGGGTCCGGTCGTCTACACGTGTCCGATGCATCCCGAGGTCGTCAGCGACGAAGAGGGGAGCTGCCCGGACTGCGGGATGAAGCTGATGCCCGTCGCGGCGCCGAAGAGCTACGTCTGCCCAATGCACCCGGAGGTCGTCGCCGAGGAACAGGGCAAGTGCCCCGAGTGCGGGATGAAGCTCATGCCGGCGTCGATGGTCTCGTCCTCAGGTTCGCAACACGGGGACGAGCATGCGGATAACGCGCATGATCACGATCACGCGGCGGGCGGCGGGATCGAGTGGGAAGACGACATGGTTGAGGTCAACCGCGGGACAACGCCGGCGAACACCCGCTGGAAGCTGATCGACCGCGCGACGGGCGACGAGAACCATGGAATCGCGTGGAAGTTCCGCGTCGGTGACTGGGTGAAGATCGAGCTCGTCAACGAGATGGACTCCGACCATCCGATGCACCACCCGTTCCACGTACACGGGGCGGGACGGTTCCTAGTACTCGACCGCGATGGCGTCGAGGAGCACAACCTCACGTGGAAGGACACGGTTCTGATCCGGACCGGTGAGGTCGTGAACATCCTTCTCGAGGTCACGAACCCGGGTCGTTGGATGGCGCACTGCCACATCGCCGAGCACCACGAGAGCGGGATGATGTTCAGCTTCGACGTCACGCCATGAGCGGCGTGGTATGAGCGATCACGCAGCGGCGCCACTCGCTTCGCAACCCGCGATTCGCGCCCCCATGCTGTGGGGGATCGTCGTCGGCCTGCTGCAGGCGGCAACGCCACTGGCGTTCTGGTGGCTGGACAGCGCGACGGTGTACGCGCTCGGGCTCGCCGTGATCGCCGCCGTCTACATCGGCTTCGCGGTCGCCGACGGACGGCCGAAGGTCATCGCCATCGAGAGCAGCGTGACCTTCGCCTTCGTCGTCGTGGCCGCCGCCGCGATCACGGGATCACCGTGGCTGCTCGTGGCCGGCCTCGCCGGGCATGGTCTGAAGGATCTGTGGCAGCACCGAACCCATTTCGTCGCCAACACACGATGGTGGCCGCCGTTCTGCATGGTCGTCGATTGGGTCGTCGCAGCGATCATCGTCGTCGAGATCGCCGCAGGCGTGAACTTCGGCTAAACGCGAAAGGCCGCAGAAGCGGCGGCCGCGAGTTGGACCCTGACCCTGGACCCCTGGGCCGATGTACGATGGGCCAGGATGGGGACCTTCACCTCGCGACGCCAGTCGACTTGATGGCGTCCGGCGGCCGCAGCACCTCCGCAGAGGCCGCAACGGCCGTCCGTGCCGCCGAGGTGATCGGCGCGATGTCGATAGCGACCGACCTCGGCACCGGCCAGCCGCTCGAGCACGCGCTCCGGACGGCGATCCTCTCGGTCCGCCTTGGCGAGCTCGCGGGTCTCGCGCCTGCGGAGCTGGTGGACGCCTACTACATCTCCCTGCTCCATTCCTTCGGTTGCACGTCGGATGCGCCCGAGCAGACCGAGCTGTTTGGTGACGACATTGAGCCACGCGCCAAGTTCGCGCTTGTCGACGGAGGTGACTTCGAAGCGCTTGGCGCGTTTCTCGCGGAGGTGGTGGGCCAGGGCCAACCGCCCGAGGTGCGCGAGGGGATGGTCGCGCATGCGCTCGAGCACAGGCTCGAGATCGCGCGCTCGACGTTCGCCCTCCATTGCGAGGTCGCGCAGCGCTTCGCCGGCTGGCTGGGGTTCAATCCTGGTCTGATCTCGAACCTGGCGTTCGTCTTCGAGCGCTGGGATGGGAACGGGTTCCCGGGCGTGGCCGCGGGGGAGGGGATCCCGCTGCCGGCGCGCGTGCTTCATGTCGGGCGTGACATCTCGGTCTTCCTGTCGGCCGGGGGCCGCGATCGGGCGCGTGACGTGCTCGAGCAGCGCGCGGGTGGCGCCTACGACCCGGACCTGGCCGCCCTCGCCACCGACCATTTCGACGAGCTGCTCGACGGACTCGACGACGCGCTTGTCTGGGAGCAGGCGATGGCCGCCGAGCCGCCGCCCCAGAGATGGATGAGCGGCGAGGAGATCGACGCCGCGTTCCGCGTTGTGGGGACCTTCACGGACCTCAAGTCGTACTGGCTGCGGGGACACGCCGACGGGACCTCCCAGCTCGCCGAGGCGGCGGCCTGGCGCCTCGGCATGCCGGAGGAGGAGGTGGAGACGGTGCGGCGTGCCGCGCTCGCGCTCGACCTCGGCCGAGTCGCGGTATCGAATGCGATCTGGGAGAAGCCCGGCCCGTTCGGTCTCACCGACTGGGAGCGTGTCCAGCTGCACCCCTACTTCACGGAGCGGTCATTCGCGCACACGCCCGCGCTGGCGCCGATTGGCGAGCTCGCCGGCGCCCATCACGAACGACTCAACGGCGCCGGCTACCACCGCAAGACGCTCGCGCCGGGGCTCGGGCGCGCGGCGCGCATCCTCGCCGCCGCCGACGCCTACCAGGCGATGCGCGAGCGGCGACCACATCGCCCGGCGCTCGAGGCCGACGAGGCCGAGGCTGAGCTGCTGCGCGATGCGCAGGAGGGCCGTCTCTGTGCGGAGGCGGTCGACGCCGTGCTCGCCGCGGCCGGTCACCGCGTTGTGAAGCGGCCACGCCAGCTGCCCGCCGGCCTGACCGACCGCGAGCTCGAGGTCCTGCTCGCGCTCGCGTCCGGCAAGTCCAACAAGGAGATCGCCGAGGGCCTCGGGATCTCGGTCAAGACGGCGGCCCACCACGTCCAACACATCTTCGACAAGACGGGCGCCCGAACCCGATCGGCCGCGACGGTGTGGGCGTTCGAACGCCACCTCGTCCAATCCGCATAGGGAGGCAAATCAGTGAAGCGGATGATGGGACTCGAACCCACGACCTTCTGCATGGCAAGCAGTTGACCGATCCGCGTTCGGGAGGTCGCTTTGGCTCTGGAATGCCGTTTTAGCGGCGTGCCGGCATTAATGGCTGTCCACGAAATGGGCCCGAATTAGAGGGGTTCTGCCACTCAATTGCCACCCAACAATGCTCGGACTCTTCGAGTAGCCCGCCGCCCTTGATGGTTCGCCCCAGTCTGGGCCTCAGCTGAGGTTGTAAGAGGTGCAGGCGGACCAAGCGAAGAACGTGGCCTCCGGGAGTTGCCTGGGACTCAAATTGGTACCGACTTGGTACCGGAACTGGCCGCGGATACTCGATTCGCGAGCAGGTGCAACCGCCGCAGAAACGGCGCGCGTCACTGGCCCGCTTTCAGCAGCGCGCTCCAAAGTCGGGGACTCAGCGCCGCTGCTGTGGCAGCGATGGGCGAAAGCGCTCGTCGCCACGGTTTCAACTCGCTGATCGCCCCGGTGCGACCCAGCTGGAAGGAGCGATACCCACTCGTGCCAATCGAGCGATACGCCGGCTGGCGGCGGCCCGATGGATTGCTCTTCGACCCATGGATGCGCGTCCACGAGCGTCTCGGAGCGATCGTCCTCAAGCCCGAGCGGCGATCGCTACGGATCACCGGCAAGGTCTCCGAGTGGGAAGAGTGGACGCAAATGACCTTCCCCGAGAGCGGGGAGTACTGGTTCCCCGGCGGGCTTGTCACGGTGACCATCGACCGCGAGGCCGATCTCGGGACCTATTGGGAGCCGAACGTCTGGATGCATCACGCGTGCGATCGCTCGATCAAGCGCAGTAACCAGCTGCATCCAGAATCCGCTTGCGCCCCTAGTGCACGCTTAGCGGAGGTGCCGACCTCACCCCGCCGCTCACCCGAGGGGTGGCGGCATGTCGTCGAAGAAACCCGGCCTCCCTCAAACGCTAGCTCGGCACTGCCGCGACAAACAGAGGCAGCAACCGCGCTTCAACCTCGCTCGGCCGAGCACCGGTGATGAACCCACCGCGCGTCCTCGTGTCCGAGGCGGCCGGTTAGCCGGGCCCTTGGCGAGGGTCAGCACGCGGGTTCGTACTTGCGGTTGGGCAGCGCGTCCTCCCACTCAAGGCGTGTGAGGCGACGACCGGCCACGGCGCATGCGTGCCGGGCCCATGCCGAGGGACGCACGTCCCAGCGGTAGGCGCGGCCGGTGTCGTAGATGGCGAAAAGGTGGGCACCGTTGGGGCTGAACTGCGGAACCACCCCCCGGTTCGGCACGCCCGGAAGGGGGGCACCGAGCGGCCGCTGCGTGGGCAGATCCCAGAGGCGAACGGTGCCGTCCGCACTGCCGGTTGCGAGCGTCTTTCCATCGGGGCTCACGGACTGCCAGAGGACAGCGCCAGAGTGCCCGGTGAGGACACGACTCGCGGGCTTCCACGTCTTGGTGGACCACAGCCGCGCCCAGCCCTTCCAGCTTCCGCCAACAAGGAACCGCCCGTCGGGGGTGAAGCGCGCGAGATCCCACACGCTCTCGTCACCTGACAGGGACGCGAGCCTCCGATGCGTCCTCACGTCGAAGATCTGCACGCCGGTGTCGCGGGCGTGCAAGGGCACGGTAACGGCCAGCGTCTGCCCGTCGGGGCTGAGGGACACGTCCCCGACCGTCGGAAAGCGCAGGGGACGGCCGAGCGGTCGTCCCGATGGCAGCGCCCATAGCCGGACGGTGCGCGGCGGCGGGTTGATATCGGTGAAGCCCGAGAAGTCTTGGTTTGCTGCTGCCATGAGTCGTCCGTCTGCGCTGAAGACCGGGGTGTAGATCGGGTCGCGGCCTGCAGTCAGGCGCTTCACGATTCGGCCGTGGCGCGAATCGACCAGGACGACCCGCCCCGCCTCGCCCGTGACTGCCAGCACCCTGCCGCCAGGGATGTAATCCATGCCGAGGATCGGCCCGCTCGGAAGGGCGCGGAAGCTGGACAGCGGCGTCAGCGTGCGCGCGTCGATAACCCTGACGGTCCCATCGGGTTGCCCGACAGCCAGCGCACGCCCGTCAGAGCTGAGGCCGTAGCGTGGAAGTACTAGACCGCGGTCGGGGCCCACCGTGAATGGACGCCCAAGTCTCTGGCTGCCGGTGAGATCCCAGATCAGCACCTTGCCGTCAAGGGAGGCGGTGTACAAGCGAGAGCTGTCCTTGCTGATGGCCAGACCTGTGATCAGGCCGGTGTGGCCTTCGAGCGTTTCACCCGCCTTTGCGTGGTCGACGTCCCAGACAATCAGCCGATCGTCCTCGCCGGCGGTGACCGCTGTGCGGCCGTCGGCGTTGAACGTTGCGCGAAGGACGGCTCCGTCGTGACGTCCAAGGCCGGTCCGATCGTCGCCGGTGACGAGGTCGAGGAAGTGCACCGTGCCGTCGCTGCCGCCGGCGAGCATCGTGCGGTCGTCGGGGCTCAGGGCGGCCGCAGTTGCGCCGCGTGGAAACGTTCGCAGTGGAAGCAGCGTGCTCGCGTCGCGGACCACGGTGGCTCCTCCATCGAAGCTAGTCACCAGGCGCCGGCCGTCGCGTGTCGGCATCAGCGTTACTTCGGAGGAGTTCCCGAGCTGGCGACCGTGGCCGAGGGGCAGGCCAGTGCGCGCGTCGAAGCGGCGGATCACGGCGCCGCTGTCGCCCCCAAGGACTGCGTAGAGCGTCCTGCCGCCTGGAGAGAAGCGCAACGCGTAGGTGATGAACCCGGGACCCGTGCGGACCTTCGCGAGCACGCGGTGCGAGGCCGCGTCGAGGATCACGGGCTGGCAGCCACCGACCGCCAGCCGGGACCCGTCGGGGCTGTAGCGGAAATCCTCGAGGCGCAGCAGTGCGTCGCTTATGCAGGCGACGGCGTGGCCGGAGACAGTCGCCGCCGGCGCGGCCCGGCGCCGCGTCCGGGTGTCGACGAAGGTCACCGTCCCGTCGTTGTCGATGAAGGCCAAGGTGCTCTGGTCGGGGCTGAGGTCGAGCCCGACCAGCCGGTCGCCGTCGCCGTGCAGCACGCCGCTCGCCGCTGGGCTCTGGAGGAGCGCGGCAAGCAGGTTGCTGCGCGTCTGCAGCGAGTCGTCGAGCGCCACGCCCTGGCGCGCGAGCAACAGCGAGCGGTCGAGGTCGTCCTCGCTGAGCGCCTGCGCACCGAGGCGCTGCGCCGCGGCGGCCACCGCCTCGTGGCGTGCGTTCCCCCGTTCGTTCAGCGCAACAATCCCGGCGATCACCGCAAGGACGAGAAGCGACCCAACGCAGGCAAGAACCGCGCGAAGGCGGCGAGTTGCCCGCTCGCTCGAGGAGCGGCTGGCATCGAGGAACGAGCGCTCGACTTCGTTCAGCTCAGTTCTGTGTCCGGCGAACCACTCGAGCGCTGAAGCCAGGCGCGCACCGCGGTAGAGCTCACTCGAATCTCGCCCCCCCGCTTCCCACTCCCGTGCCACGGCGCCGAGGTGACGATGCAGCCGGCGTCCCTGCACGTCATCTTCCAACCAGCCGCGAAGGCGCGGCCACTCGCGCAGCAGGGCCTCGTGGGCGACCTCGACCTCCCCTTCGCCGACGGTGACCAGCCGATCGGCGGCCAGCGCGGCCAGCACGTCGGCGGTGCGCGAGTCGCGGTCGCGGCCGAGTTCGGCCAGAGGCACGCGACGGCGCACGACTGCCTCGCCATCACCTTGATCGGCAAGTCTGAGAAAGATTCCGCGTGCGACGGCCCGGCTTTCGGGGTCGAGCCGCTGATATGCGCCCTCGGCCAGCCGCGCCACGGCGCCACGCACGCCGCCAACTCGCTCGTAGGCGCGCATGCCCAGGTGTCGCCCTTCACGGTGCTGCCACAGCTCGACCAACGACGTCGACAGCAGCGGAAGCGCGCCGGGCTCCCCCTCGATGTCGGCAATCAGAGCATCGGCGAGGTCGTGCTCTACAAGCAGCCTGGCGCGACGGGCGGGAAGTTCGATCGCGCGGCGCAGCTCATCTCGGCGCATCGGCCCGACCAACACGTGGTTCGCTGCGAGCAGCCGCGACAGGTTCGGATACGTTCCGCAGCGGCCGTAGAAGTCCGCGCGTATGGTGACGAGAACGAGGGCCTGCTCGTCCCGCGCCATGGCGACGAGGGCGTCGACAAATGCCGCTCGCTCGGATCCCTCGCGACATGCAGTGAAGACCTCTTCGAACTGATCGACCGCCACGAGCCATCGGCGACTGTCCGCGGCCTGGGTGGTGGCCCGCTCGAGCGCCTTCAGCGGATGCTCGCCCGGACGCAGCAGCGCGAGGGTCCAATGCTCGCTGCCCGGAAGAACGCCGGCGGCCAACGAAGCGACCAGTCCGGCCCGGAGCACCGACGACTTGCCGCTGCCCGACGGCCCGGCGATGCCCATCAGCGGGGCGCCTGCGAGTCGCGCAACCATCTCCGCAACAAGGCGTTCGCGGCCGAAGAAGATCTCTGCGTCCTCCACGTCGAACGCGGCCAACCCCTTGAACGGGCAGGCAACTACGTCACGGTCGCCCAGCTCGCTGACCGCCTGCAGCTCCATCACCCTTCCGGTCAGCTCGTCCTCCGCAGCGTGCAGCTGGGCGCGCTCGGTCGCTGCCCGCCCGGCCGAGTCGTCGAGGCGGCGCACTGCCTCGGCCCGCGCCCAGTCGCGCACCGCGCGATGCACCCGTCCGGGGACCCCTTCGCCGGCCGCGAGCAGCCGCTGCGCCGGGGCCTCCACCTCGTCACCAGCCCCGGTGTAGAACCGCGCCACCGCCCGCACGTCTTCCAGAGCTAGCGGCCCGAGGCGGAGCACCTCATCGGGCTCGAGCGTCGCGGCGAGCGCGGAATCCTTGGCCATCGCAAGCCCCAGCACCGGCAAACCTTCCCGTCCCCGGAAGAGCTCGGCTAGTGCGACCACCTCCGCGGTGTCGGCACCATCGAGGTCGTCAAGCACCAGCAGAGTAGGCCGTGGGCTCGCTCCTACCTCGGCAAGCACGGAACGCGCCGTATCCGCCGGATCAGCTAGGGCATAGCGAACGCGGGCGCGATCACCATGCACCTCCGCGGCCAGCTCCGCCGCAAGCCGCGTCTTGCCCATCCCGTGGCCGCCCACGACCAATATGAGCTCGCCGCCATCGGAGCGCGCGCGACGCCAAAGCTCTTTGAGCCGATCCAACTCCCTCTCCCTGCCAACCATGGGGATGTCAGCTTCGAGTTCGGGCGGGAGCGACTCCGCGTCCTCCAGCGCTGGCGCTGCGAGCGCGGGGTCCTGTTTCAGGATTGCCCGCTCGAGCTCCCGCAGACGCTCACCGGGCTCAAGTCCGAGCTCCTCGACCAGCTTGCGGCGCGCGTCCTGGTAGGCCTGCAGCGCGTCCGCCTGTCTGTCACTTCGGTACAGGGCGAGCATCAGCTGGCCGCGCAGCCGTTCTTGGTAAGGGTGCTCCGCAACCAGCACCTGGATCTTGCCAACCAGGTCGGCATGGAGTCCGAGGGCCAGTTTTGCGTCGATCAGCTCCTCGAGGGCATCGACTCGCAGTGCGTCTAGGCGCGCTATCTCGTGCTGGGCGAACGCCTCGTAGGCGACGTCGGCAAGCGGTGAGCCGCGCCACAAGACCAGGGCGCTCTCGAGTGCCCATACGGCGCGCTCCGGGCGGCCGGCCGAGAGCTCGCGCCGACCCTCACCGACCAGGCGCTCGAAGCGATGGGAGTCGACGCACTCTGGGTCGAGGCGCAGCTCATAGCCGTGTTGGCGAGTCAGAACCGGGCCGTCGCCAGGGGAACCGTTGCCCGCAAGCGCGGTGCGCAGGCGGGAGACATGCATCTGCAGCGACTTTCCGGCGGTCGCAGGCGGATGTTCTCCCCAAAGCTCATGAATGAGCTTGTCGGCGCTCAGCGCCTCGTTGGGATGCAGCAGCAGCAGCGCCAAAAGCGCTCGTTGCTTGTCTCCTCGAAGCGCAACGGCCTTGCCCTCATCGATGACTTCGAGCGGACCAAGGATTCGAAAGTCCATGGCAGCACAGGGCCAACGGGTCAACCTCAGTACATCAGCCCCCGTTCCGCTCGGCAAGCCGTTCTCGACGGCTGTTACCTCGCTGTGACCGTCGCGAGACCGTCCGGCCGCACCCTCCAGAGGTCCGAATCACCCACGACGCGGGCCGCCGGGTTGGCCCGCCGAACAGGAGGAGTAGCCATGACCGGCACGCTCCACAAGCAGCACCCTGCCGTTGTTCTCCGCACTCACTACACGCACCTGAAGGCGTTGCTCGCGATCGCCATGATTGCCGTCGTTGGCCTCAGCGTCGCGGTGGCGGTTCTCGCGGTAAGAAGCGACATCACCAGCTCCGCAGATCCGCTCAGCCTGATGACTCCTGCGGAGACGCGCTACGTCGAGGCGATCAGCTCGCTCAGCGACGCGCAACTTGCCGCGGCGTTTGGGACGGATGGCACGCTCAACAATTCTGGCGCGGCGCTTCCAAGGCCGGACCGCTTCGAGCACGGCTACCCACCCGCTAGCTGGGGCTCTCAGCAGGGTGCCGCAGGGCGCTGACCCACTCAATGTCGTAGGCACCGGGGAACGGCACCAGCCGTGCCCCGGTGCTTGTTCTCAGCCTGCCGCCGAAAGGCGTTGCCGCCGCGAGGCTTGGGACGGGATCCTCTCAGCCCTTGTGATCCTCTCGGTGCTCAGCGGGCCGGCATGCGCCTTCACAATCTGTTCGTAATGGCTCACATCACCGTCAGTGACCTTGCCTACGCTCATCCTGGCGGCGAGCTGCTGTTCAGCGGCGTGTCGTTCCGCGTGGCGGCCAGCCGGCATGCTGGGCTCGTCGGCGCGAACGGGGTCGGCAAGAGCACGCTGCTGCGAATCCTCGCGGGCGAGCTGAGCGCCGACGAGGGCGGCGTGACTCTCGGCGGCCGTGGGTTGTGCATGCCGCAGGATGTGGGAACGGAGGGCGGAAGCGTCCGCGAGTTGCTCCTGTCCGCGGCACCGCTGCGACTGCGCGCCGCTGGCGTCGGGCTTCTCGAGAGCGAAGCCGCGCTCGCAGCGGGCGACGCGACTGCGGGTGCGCGGCTTGGCGAAGCGATCGGTGATTGGTCCGAGCTCGGCGGGTACGAGCTCGAGGGCCAATGGGACGCGGCATGCCGACGGATCGTCCGAGCCGGGCTGCAGGACGTCGGCGATCGGGCGGCCGTGACCCTGTCTGGCGGCGAGCGCAAGCGGCTCGTGCTCGACCTGCTGTTCAGCTCCGACGCTCCGATCCTGCTGCTCGACGAGCCCGACAACTTCCTCGATGTCCCTGCGAAGCGAGCGCTCGAACAGCGGCTCCGGGCGAGTGGCAAGACGGTGCTGATGATCAGTCACGACCGCGAACTGCTCAGCTCGGCTTGCGACGCGATCGTGACGCTGGAGGGCAACGGCGCCTGGGTGCATGGCGAGTCCTACGCGAGCTACCCGGCGGCCCGCGCGCACCGCCAGAAGTTGCTTGGCGACCGGCTCGACCAGTGGAATCAGGAGGAGCGGCGGCTAAGGGAGCTTGTGCGTGTCTTCAAGGAGCGCGCCCGCTATGCCCCCGACTGGGCTAAGCGGGCCGACGCGGTCGAGACGCGCTGGCGGCGCTGGGTCGATGAAGGTCCGCCACCCGCACCCGTGGTCGACCAGCAGATCCGCCCGCGGCTGCGCGGCGGCGACTCGGCGCGGCGGGTCGTTGACCTGCGCGCGGTCGCGATCGATGGGTTGGTGCAGCCTTACTCGGACGAGATCCACTTCGGTGAGCGGGTCGGGCTGATCGGTCCGAACGGCTCTGGGAAGACACACCTGATCCGGTTGCTCGCAAGCGACCGGCCGCCCGATAGCGGGGAGGTGGTGCTAGGCCCGCGCGTCTCCCCTGGGCTCTTCAGCCAGCTCAACCTGCGCAGCGACTTCGCCGGAGCGGTGGTGCTCGACATCGTCACCGAACGCGTCGGCTCGTTCCAGCGCGCCATGAGCTCACTCGCTCGCTACGGCCTTCAAGACACGGCGCGTCGGGGCTACGAGACCCTGTCGGGTGGGCAACGTGCGCGCCTGGAGATCCTCTGCCTCGAGCTCGAGGGTCACAACCTGCTGCTGCTCGACGAGCCCACGGACAACCTCGACATCGACTCCGCGGAAGCACTCGAATCCGCGCTCGAGGGCTTCGAGGGCACGGTCGTGGCCATCTCCCACGATCGCGCCTTCCTGACCCGCCTCGACCGCTTCCTCTTCCTCGACACCGACGGTCGTCTGCGGCCGCTGCCCGATCCGCAGGCGGCCCTGGCAGCGCTGATGTAGCGACAGCTCTCGCGGCCGCTTCTGCTTTGCATTGGGTACCAGCAGTCTGCTCGGCGGCGAGGTCGACTTGTGGGAGCAGGCGGTCGGCGGCTGTGACCGTCGCTTCGCATGGTGGCTGTTGCGTAAAGGCGCCTCTGTCCGGGCGGGTTATGACCATTTCGGGATGGCACAGAACTTTCTCGGGTGTGATCGTGATCAGGAGTTGTTGTTGCCGCCGAGTCTGCGCGAGTGGTTGCCGGAGGGGCATCTCGCGTGGTTCGTGATCGATGCCGTCGCGCAGCTTGATCTGAGCGCGTTTTACGCGGCCTACCGCGTCGATGGGCATGGTCGCGCGGCGCACGATCCGGCGATGATGGCCTGAGCTCAACCGGTCGTCGCAACGCGGTGTGGTCGGTGACTCTAAAGGTCGGAAGAGACGATCGGCCTCGGCTGGGTGATGCGGCTGTCGTCGTGGAGGCTCGCCCGGAGGGCGTGCCGGAGCGGCGATAGCCGCGCGCGACCGTCCGGGCACCCCCCGAGAACAAGGGATGCCGCAGTCCGGCAGGTCGCGCACGTTGAATGCTGCAGGCGGTCAGGCCGCGGCGGTCAAGTACTCGGTGAGCGCCTCGGCGGGTGTCCTCCACCCGAGCGTCTTTCGCGGTCGCCGGTTGAGCGCCGTCGCAACGGCCGTGAGCTCCTCCGCGCTATGGCGGGCGAGATCTGTGCCTCTCGGGAAGTACTGGCGCAGCAGCCCGTTGGTGTTCTCGTTCGTGGCGCGCTGCCACGGGCTGCGTGGATCACAGAAATAGATCTGCAGACCCGTGTCGAGCCGGAGTTGCACGTGCTGGGCCATCTCGATGCCCTGATCCCAGGTCAAGGACCGCCGAAGCTGTTCGGGGAGGGTCGTGATCGTGCCGGCGATCGCGTCACGAACGGCGCCGGCGCCAGCACCCGTCGACGCGCGGCTGCTCGTCGCTCCTGGGTCGGCGTGACGTTCGATCGGCGGGAGATGCAACAGCATCGTGAACCGGCTTGAACGCTCAACCAGAGTCCCGATCGCAGAGCGGTCCAAACCGAGGATCAGATCGCCTTCCCAGTGACCGGGAACAGCACGGTCAGCAACCTCGGCAGGCCGCTCGCTGATCAACAGCTCGTCGGTCACGAAGCTTCGGTTGCCCCTCGACGTCCTGTTCCTGGGGACCCGCAGCGCCCGACCGGTTCGAAGACACGCGGTCAGCTCCCGGCGCAGCGCTCCGCGTCCCTGCACATACAGCGACTGGTAGATCGCCTCATGGGAGACGCGCATCGACTCATCATCAGGGAAGTCAACCGGTAGTCGAGCGGAGATCTGCTCCGGGCTCCAGCACTGCCCCCAACGCCGGTCCTTTCGCGGGCCGTGACGCCGGCCGCGCCAGCCGACCTGCGGACCCGCGACGCTCCCATCGGGCCGCCGCACAGCCCCGGAGAGCCGATCCTGCACATAGCGCCGCAACTCCAGGTTGACCGCAAGCTTCGCCGGCTTGGGGCGCCGCGCGCGGCGGTCAGCATGGGTCTGCGCGGTCGAGGCTCGATACTCAGGCCGACCGGTCCGCAGCGCAGCGTTTCGCTGCAGCTCCCGGGAGATCGTCGACGGTGCGCGACCCAGCTGCCGCGCGATCTCTCGCACCCCACAACCACCAGCGAGAAGAACCGCGATCTCCTCCCGCTCGTGGAAGAACAGATAGCGCCCGGATACCGGCGCGAGCGTGAGAGGCGGCATTCCGCCACCCTTGCGGAACCAGCGGACACCAATGCTCGGCAGGACACCCGCCTCCACGGCGGCGCGTTCGCTCGACACCCCTCGAGCGATCGCCTCCCAGAACCGGACCCGATGCTCTCTCCGCCCAGCAGGCGGACGTCCCTTGCCGCGCTTCCCTGCCGCAGCGGCACGATCCAAAGCGGCGTTTCTTCTCGGCATCGCAACTCCTCAACGTTGAGCGTTGCGACAACCAGTTGAATCCACCTGGTGGCGCTTGTTGTTGTTCGCGTTTGCGAGCGAGCAGCGCTCCTCGCGGGGGATCGAGCGGCGCTGCGTTGAGGACGTGGCGACGCGGGTGATCTGCGCCAACCAGGCTCCGGATCACACGACGATCGCTCGGTTTCGGCAGCGTCACGAGAACGCGTTGGCCGAGCTGTTCGGCGACATCCTCGCGCTCTGCGCGGAGTCCGGCCTCGTCCGTGTCGGAGTGATCGCCGTTGACGGCACGAAGGTGCACGCCAACGCGTCGGAGCGCGCGACGCGCAGCTACGAGGAGATCGCGCGCGAGATCCTCGAAGACGCCGCGGCCGTCGACGCTGAGGAGGACGAGCGCTTCGGTGACGCACGCGGCGACGAGCTGCCTGCGGAGTTGGCCACCGGGCAGGGCCGCGAGCGGTGGTTGCGCGAAGCCAAGCGTCGTCTCGACGAACGGCGCGCGCAGGAGGCGGGGCCGATCGCGAAATCGCGGTCTGGGCGTCTCCGGGAGGCCAAGCGCCGCCTCGAAGAAGAGCACCAGGTCGAGTGCCGCGCCAACGAGGACTACGAGGACTACCGCCGCCACGGCCGGATGAAGAACGGCCGGCGGTTCGGCAGCCCGCCCAAGCCCTACCAGCCGCCCGCGCGGCCGGAGGGCAGGATCAACCTCACCGACCCGGACTCGCGCAACGTCAAGACGCCGCGCGGGTGGCTGCAGGGCTACAACGCGCAGGCTGTCTCGACGGAGGATCAGATCGTCATCGCCGCCGAGGTCCACGTTTCGTCGGCTGACTTTGGGCAGCTCGGGCCGATGGTCGACGCGGCCTGCCACGAGCTCGCGAGGGCTGGAGTCGACGAGTCGCCCGAGGTCGTCCTCGCCGACGCCGGCTACTGGCATCAGGTCCAGATCGAACGACTGGCTGGCGAGGGGATGTCGGTGCTCGTTCCGCCCGACGCCAACAAGCGTGGCGGCGCGCGCCCGGGCTGGCACGGCGGGCTTTACGCGTTCATGCGAAGCGTGTTGGCCACCGACCATGGCGGCGCGCTCTACGCCAAGCGCCAGGCCATGATCGAGCCGGTGTTCGCCGACATCAAGTTCAACCGACGCGTCGACCGCTTCTTACGGCGAGGCCGCGCCGCGGCACGATCGGAATGGCGGCTGACCAACGCCGCCCACAACCTGCTCAAGCTCTGGCGACACACCACAGCGCCCGCGGCGGCCTGAAGCCGGCCGCGCGCTGACTTGCTCGCCGTCGCTACCCCGGCCACCGTCGCCGGCGCAACCGCTTCCGCGGAGTCGCCGCACCGCGCCTCTTTACGCAACAGCCACCATGGAAGCTAAGAGGTGGGGAGAGACATCAGTGGCGCAAGCGCATACCGTGCGGGCGTGGAGAGCCGCACGCTGATCTGGCGGGCGCTGACGACCGAGGACGCGTCGGCCCTGACGCGGGCGTACGCAGCCGTCGAGGCCGTGGACCACACCGGCGAGCACTACTCCGAACAGGACGTCCGCGACGAGCTGGAGGACGAGTCGATCGACCTCCGCCGCGACACCCTCGCCGCGCGAGCCCCCGACGGGAAGCTTGTCGCGTTCGCCTGGGTGCACGGCTCCGTTGAGGTCCACGACCTGGACCGAATCGACGCGGAGGGCGCGGTGGTGCCCGCCGCCCGCTGTCGCGGCCTCGGCCGCAGGCTGCTGGAGTGGGCCGAGGAGCGAGCCGCGGGCCTCCACACCGAGCGCCACCCGGACATCCCAGGGGCGGTCTGCGTCGACGTGCACGAGAACAACCTCGGCAAGCGGGCGCTCGTCCAGGCCGCCGGCTACAAGGCCACCCGCTGGTGGTACAAGATGGCGCGCAACCTGGAAGACGCGCTCCCCGACGTCCCCTCGACCCCGCCCGGCCTCACCCTGGCGCCGTACACGGCGGATCGGGACGAGGCGGTCCGGCAGGCGCACCGGGAGGCGTTCGCCGGCCACTGGGGCGCCACCCCGCCGGACGAGCAGCAGTGGTGGCAGCGGTACACCGGGGCTCATACATTCCGGCCGGACGTGAGCTGGCTGGTGCTGGACGGTGACGAGGTCGCGGCGTATCTGCTGACGTCCTTCTGGGAGGCCGATGCGGCCGCCACCGGCGTGTGCGAGGCCTACGTGGGGCACCTCGGGGTGCGGCCGGCGTGGCGTCGGCGCGGCCTGGGCGGGCTGCTGCTCGCCACCG
This sequence comes from uncultured Thermoleophilaceae bacterium, assembly GCA_963848495.1. Lineage (GTDB taxonomy): Bacteria > Actinomycetota > Thermoleophilia > Solirubrobacterales > Thermoleophilaceae > JAICJR01. The sequence continues at coordinate 144,757 of CAWKDV010000004.1, read as the reverse complement.
CCCTCAAGTCGTACCGGGCCGCCGGCTACGAGCGGTCAGTACTCACCGTGGATACCGGCAACACCACCGGCGCGCTGGGCCTGTACGAGCGCGCCGGATACGCGGTGAAGGACACATCCGTCGTCTGGACGAAGCCACTGAGCTGATCTCCCGCCGTGATCGGAGCCGGGCTCTCGACGTTCTGGGCAGACTCACAGCCAGCGGCGGAAGCGGGACTCGCGCACGTTCCTCTCAGGGCGCTCGCTGCTCGTCCGCAGCGGCAGTCTCGGCCGGCGGCTGGCAGACGCTCTTCGAGAGAGAAAGGGGTAGACGACGTCTTGCTGCTGCTTGTGGCCGGTGGCCGAAAGCGGTTGTCGATCGCGGGTCCGTTCGATGAGCATCGCGTCGCGGCGCGGTGGTTGCCGTCGGCGAGCTGCTGATAGGGACCGGTGGAGCGCCGCGTTGGTCTGCGGATAGCATCACCGGGGGAGGTGTGGGCGGTCAGAGGCGGAAGAGGGCGGTGATGCCCGTTTCGGCTGGCGAGTCTCGGCCGGTGGTTCGGGACGTGTTGTTGCGCGATGGGTCGTCGCTGCGTTTGCGGACCCCGACGCCGGCGGATTTCGACGACATCAAGGAGTTCTATGACGGCCTGTCGGAGGAGAGTCGTTACCTGCGTTTCCACGGCGGTGGTCGGACCGACATCGCCGCGCGGGCGGCCGCGGAGGCGGGTGGCGTTGATCGGGTTGCGCTGATCGCCCGGCACGGCGGCGCTGTGGTGGCGGTCGCGGGCTTTGATGGGCTACGCGAGCCGCGCGCCGCCGAGGTCGCGTTTGCGGTGGCCGACGATTTTCAGCGCCGCGGCGCGGGGACGCGGATGCTCGAGCAGCTCGCGGCGATCGCGGCGGACCGCGGGATCACCCGGTTCGATGCGGAAGTCATGTTTAACAACACGGCGATGCTGGGGGTGTTCGAGGGCGCCGGCTTTGCCGTGCGGCGCCGCGGATCGTTTGGTGAGCTGACGGTCTCGCTTGACATCACGCCGACCGAGGCGGTGCGCGAACGGATCGACGAGCGCGATCGTTTCGCGGCGATCGCCTCGATGCGGCCGATCCTGGCGCCGTCGTCGATAGCCGTGGCGGGCGCCGCGGCCACGCCGGGCAATCTGGGCCAAGCGGTGCTGGCGAACATCATCGCCGGCGGCTTTGAGGGCGCGGTGACCCCGGTCAACCGCGCGGGCGGTGTGGTGTGCTCAATGCGGGCCGCCCGCAGCCTCGCCGAGCTGGAGGTCGCTGCGGAGCTCGTGATCATCGCCGCCGCGGGCGACGACGTCGTCGAGTTCGCGGCCGAGGCGGCCTCCAGCGGAGCAAGCGCGCTGCTGGTGCTCCCGGTCGGTGCCGACGACGACGGCGCGGCGTCCGCCGAGCGCGAGGAGCGGCTGCTGGAGATCGTCCGGGGCGCGGGCTTGCGGATGGTCGGGCCGGGCTCGTTGGGGGTGCTCAACACCGCCGCTGAGGTCAGCCTGAACGCGACGTTCAGCGGCGCGGGCGTGCACGCCGGCGGTCTGGCGATCGGCTCGCAGTCGGCCGCGCTTGGGATCGGGCTGCTCGGTCATGCGGAGGCCCGGCGGTTGGGAGTCTCGGTGTTGGTCTCGCTTGGCAGCCCCGCCGACGTCTCGACCAACGACCTGCTCGAGTGGTGCGAGGAGGACGATCGGACGGCCGTGGCGATGCTCTATGTGGAGACGTTCGGCGATCCTGAGCGCTTCACCCGGATCGCGCGGCGCGTGTCTCGCACGAAGCCGATCCTCGCCGTCAAGGGGCGTCGCAGCGCCGAGCGAGCGGTCAGCGAAGCGCGCTCGCACACGGCAGCGGCGCTGCGCAGCGATGCGATCGTCGACGCGCTCTTGCATCAAGCCGGGATTCAGCGGTTCCGTAGCGGCGAGGCGATGTTCGATGCCGCCCAGCTGTTCGAGAGCCAGCCGCTACCGCGCGGACGGCGGATCGGGATCGTGAGCAACTCGGCGGGCATGGCCACGCTGGCCGCCGACGCCTGCGCGACGCGCGGGCTGCAAGTCAAAGAGGCGAGCGCCACGCGGTACCCCGTGGTCTTGAGGGTCGGCGCCGGACCGGACGAATACGCCGCGCTCATCGGCGAGCTGCTCGGCGACGCCGGCATCGATGCGCTGATCGTCTACTACGTCGACCATCACGAAGGCGACCCGGAGGCCGTGCTGGAGGCGATCTGCGCGATCTCGCACGGGCAGCCCAAGCCGGTTGTCGCGTCCGTCGTGCGCTCGGACGGCCGGCTGCCCGCGAGCAACGGTTCGGGTGTGCCGAACTTCCTGTTTCCCGATTCGTGCGCCGCCGTGCTCGCGCGCGCGGCCGAACGTCGCGAATGGCTGTCGCGACCGCTCGGCGAGACCCCGCACTACTCCGACCTCAACGCGACGGCGGCGCGCTCACTGATCTCTTCGTTTCTCGATCGCGAGCCCGCCGGCGGCTGGCTGACGCTCGCCGACGCGCAGGCTCTGCTGGCCAGCCACGGAATCCCGGTCGTCGCCTCGGATCGCTGCCGCGATCTCGAGGGCGCGATCGCGGCAGCGCGGGAAATCGGCGGTCCGGTGGCGCTGAAGGCCGACTTTGCCGCTCCCGCGCATGCGAGCGAGATCGACGCCGCGCTGCTCGGGCTCGAGGGCGAGGCGGCGGTGCGATCCGGTTGGCGCGAGCTCGAACGACGCGTGCAGACCTCCGGGCGGCAATGGACCGGAGCGATCGTCCAGCCGCTCGTAGCGCCCGGCGCCGATGCGCTGGTCGGCACCTTCAGCGATCCCGACCTGGGCCCCGTGATCGCGGTCGGCCTCGGCGGACGCCAAGCCGGCCTCGCCGAAACCGTTGCGTTCCACCTGCCGCCCGCAACGGACATCGAGGCCGACGAGCTGATCGACGCCTCCAACGGCGTCGCCACGCAACTGGACGGATTCCGGGGCGCCCCTCCACTCGATCGCCAGGCGCTGCGCGAGCTGATCCTGCGCTTCGCCCTGCTGCTCGGCGAGGTCCCCGAGCTCGTCGAGGCCGACCTCAACCCCGTCCGCTGCACGACCCACGCCTGCGTCGTGCTCGACACGCGACTGCGAATCGAGCGCCGGCACCCACCCGAGCACGTCAAGACCTGGTAAAGCGCCACCTTCGGGCTATCCCAGCCGCCCGCCCGCGCGCCGCCGACACGGGCGCTGAGCGCGCAGCCACTCCGCAGGCGGAACGTCGGGCGGTCGGCCCCGGGGAACGGCCGTAATCGCTCGGCGTCAACGGCGACAAACACCAAGCGTTGGATCCCACGCGGATGATGGCGGAACCCCCGCCCAGTGAAGCGTGAAGGGTGCCAAAATGTGGTTTCGTCATGCTGCGGCGAGGTGGTACTCGTGGAGGAGTCCGCCGAGTCGGTCGCGTCGCTCGATCGCTGCGTGCGGCGGTGGTGGCGTTGGCGGCCGGGTCGCGAGCGGCGGGGTGCGGCCGAGCGCGCGGTGTGGACGCTCGGTGTTGTAGTGGTCGACGTAGACGCGCAGGACGCGCTCGAGGTGGCGCGGCCCGAGGATCAGCAGCCAGTCCAGGCACTCCGCCCGTGCGGTCCGCACGAAGCGCTCGGCGTGCGCGTTGGCCTGCGGCGACCGGAACGGTGTCCGGATCACCTTGACGCCGTCGGTGCGGAAGACCTCGTCGAAGCCAGCGACGAACTTCGAGTCGCGGTCGCGGATCAGGAACCTCGCGTCGTCGAGCCCGAGAGGGCCAGCCACTGGCACCTGCCAAGCGCCCGCTTCTGCTGTGAGGAGCGAGCGTCGCGAAGCCACGCCGAGCCGCGCCCGCTCCGGACGAGCAGCGAGCGCCCTCGGACGGACGCGCGCGAGTCCCGCTTCCGCCACGAAGCGGAACTGTCCGAAGCTCTCGACGAGCCGCAGCGGAGTGCTCGCTCGGAACGGCAGCAGTAGCGCCGAGCGCCGTGGCGCAGACTGCTCCCTCCGCGTGGGTGCGGCACTCCGGGCGTGACTGCCCCTACTGAGGGTGGCTGTCGGGTAAAGGTCGCGAGTTGAGGCCGCGGCGATCGGCGGGGCCGGTCCCGGGGGATGCTGGGCGCGATCGGCGCTTGCGGTGTCTCAGGCGGCTGCTGTGGCGGTCTGGTGCTTGTGGAGCTTCAGCAGGTTGTGTGTCGCGGTGATCAGTCGCCACTCCGACCGCACGGCGGATCTCCCTCTTCGGTGGAACCTGTCGATCTTGCGGTTGTGTTTGGTGTGGCCGAAGACCGGCTCGATCATCCCCTGGCGTTTTCGGTAGAGCTCGGCGCCGTGGTCGCTGGCGAGCACCCGGCGCATGAACGCGTAGGGGCCGCCCTGCCAGTTGCGTTTTGACTGGCTCTTGCGCTGGTCGGAGTCGGGCGGGACCAGCAGTTGAATCCCGCGGCTGACGACGCTCTCCATCTGACGCTGATGCCAATACCCCGCGTCCGCCAGACCGATCCCGATCGGTGCGCTGACGCCGGCGCCATGGAGCTCGGTCTCGGTTGCTGTGACCATCGGCTCGAGGTAGCCGAAGTCGGGGGAGCGGACCATGATCTCGGCGGCAATCACGATCTGGTCTTCGGTCACCGCGGCCTGCGCGTTGTAGCCCTGCACCCAGCCCTTGGCGGTTTGCATGTTGTGCGAGTCGGGGTCGCTGGTGTTGACCACGCCAGCGGGCTCGTCGGGCGGCTGGTAGGGCTTCGGCGGCGACCCGAAGCCGCGGCCGCGCTTGTCCCGACCACCGGCGCGATAGGCGTTGTAGGCGTCGTTGGCGGCCCACTCGGCGGCGAGGTCCTCGCGCAGCCGACGCTCCGCTTCCAACAACCTGGCGGCCCGGTCGCGCGGCACCGGCACCGCTCGCTGTTCGCGCTGCGCGTCGATCTGGCGCGAGGCCTCACGCGGCCACGCCCGCCGCCCGCTGCTGCCGTCCACGATCTCCTCGGCCCGCAGCTCGAGCGCCACCTCTGGCCACTCGAGCCCCTCCTCAGGGCCTGTCTGAGGTTCGCTCTGTGCCTCGCGCTCGAGCTGCTGGCGCGCCTTCTTGAGCGCGGCGCGACGACCCTCCGCGGTCGAGAGCTCGACCGGCAACTCATCGCCGCGCGCGTCGCCGAACCGCTCGTCCTCTTCGCGGTCGATCCGGCCGGCCTCCGCCAGGATCGCGCGCGTCAAGCGCTCGTAGTCGAGGTTGTTGTGATGCGACGCGATGGCGTGGATCTTGGTGCCGTCGATCGCGATCACACCCACCCGCACCAACCCGGCCTTCTGACACAAACGCAGCACCCCGCCGAACAAGTCCGCCAGCGCCGACTCGTGGCGGCGGCGGAACTCCGCAATCGTCGAGTGATCAGGCACCAGGTTCGCGCAGATCACCCGGTAGGCAACATCCTCGACGCACTCCCGCTCGATCCCCCGCGACGAGCGATTCCCGCGCGCGTACGCGTAGAGCAGCAACCCCACCACCTGAGCTCAACCGGTCGTCGCAACGCGGTGTGGTCGGTGACTCTAAAGGTCGGAAGAGACGATCGGCCTCGGCTGGGTGATGCGGCTGTCGTCGTGGAGGCTCGCCCGGAGGGCGTGCCGGAGCGGCGATAGCCGCGCGCGACCGTCCGGGCACCCCCCGAGAACAAGGGATGCCGCAGTCCGGCAGGTCGCGCACGTTGAATGCTGCAGGCGGTCAGGCCGCGGCGGTCAAGTACTCGGTGAGCGCCTCGGCGGGTGTCCTCCACCCGAGCGTCTTTCGCGGTCGCCGGTTGAGCGCCGTCGCAACGGCCGTGAGCTCCTCCGCGCTATGGCGGGCGAGATCTGTGCCTCTCGGGAAGTACTGGCGCAGCAGCCCGTTGGTGTTCTCGTTCGTGGCGCGCTGCCACGGGCTGCGTGGATCACAGAAATAGATCTGCAGACCCGTGTCGAGCCGGAGTTGCACGTGCTGGGCCATCTCGATGCCCTGATCCCAGGTCAAGGACCGCCGAAGCTGTTCGGGGAGGGTCGTGATCGTGCCGGCGATCGCGTCACGAACGGCGCCGGCGCCAGCACCCGTCGACGCGCGGCTGCTCGTCGCTCCTGGGTCGGCGTGACGTTCGATCGGCGGGAGATGCAACAGCATCGTGAACCGGCTTGAACGCTCAACCAGAGTCCCGATCGCAGAGCGGTCCAAACCGAGGATCAGATCGCCTTCCCAGTGACCGGGAACAGCACGGTCAGCAACCTCGGCAGGCCGCTCGCTGATCAACAGCTCGTCGGTCACGAAGCTTCGGTTGCCCCTCGACGTCCTGTTCCTGGGGACCCGCAGCGCCCGACCGGTTCGAAGACACGCGGTCAGCTCCCGGCGCAGCGCTCCGCGTCCCTGCACATACAGCGACTGGTAGATCGCCTCATGGGAGACGCGCATCGACTCATCATCAGGGAAGTCAACCGGTAGTCGAGCGGAGATCTGCTCCGGGCTCCAGCACTGCCCCCAACGCCGGTCCTTTCGCGGGCCGTGACGCCGGCCGCGCCAGCCGACCTGCGGACCCGCGACGCTCCCATCGGGCCGCCGCACAGCCCCGGAGAGCCGATCCTGCACATAGCGCCGCAACTCCAGGTTGACCGCAAGCTTCGCCGGCTTGGGGCGCCGCGCGCGGCGGTCAGCATGGGTCTGCGCGGTCGAGGCTCGATACTCAGGCCGACCGGTCCGCAGCGCAGCGTTTCGCTGCAGCTCCCGGGAGATCGTCGACGGTGCGCGACCCAGCTGCCGCGCGATCTCTCGCACCCCACAACCACCAGCGAGAAGAACCGCGATCTCCTCCCGCTCGTGGAAGAACAGATAGCGCCCGGATACCGGCGCGAGCGTGAGAGGCGGCATTCCGCCACCCTTGCGGAACCAGCGGACACCAATGCTCGGCAGGACACCCGCCTCCACGGCGGCGCGTTCGCTCGACACCCCTCGAGCGATCGCCTCCCAGAACCGGACCCGATGCTCTCTCCGCCCAGCAGGCGGACGTCCCTTGCCGCGCTTCCCTGCCGCAGCGGCACGATCCAAAGCGGCGTTTCTTCTCGGCATCGCAACTCCTCAACGTTGAGCGTTGCGACAACCAGTTGAATCCACCCCATCATCGACGGCTCATAGGCCGGGCGACCATGCCCATCCGCCCGGTAGGCCGCATAAAACGCACTCAGATCCAGCTCCGCGACAGCATCCAGGATCGTCCACACAAGGTGATCCTCGGGCAGCCACTCCAACAACGACGGCGGCAACAAAAAGGACTGATCACGACCGCACTCGATGAAGTTCTGGGACATACCCGAATGGTCTTAACCCCACCGGACAACAGCCCTTTTCCCGACAGCCACCCTCACAAGGGGAACCCTGGCGCTCGCTCCTGCTTTTGCCTCTCCTATGTCAAGTGAAGTTCGGTATTTCCGTATTTGAGCGAGCATGTTTGCTGTGGGGCGGGGCGGCTTCGCCGGTGGTGTAGAGCAGGCGCCAGATGCGGCGCGCGAGGTGGCGTTTGAGGCAGCGGATCGCTTCGCGCTTGGTCTTGCCCTCGCTGTGTCGGCGGTCGAGGTAGGCACGGGTCGTGGGGTCGGTGCGGGCGCGTGAGAGGGCGATGATGTGCAGGCGCGGTTGAGCTGGCGGTCGCCGCCGCGGTGCAGTCGGTGGCGTTGGGTGTTGCCGGAGCTGGCGGGGATCGGGGCGGTGCCGGCGTGGCGGGCGAAGCAGGCGTCGGTCGGGAAGCGTTTGGCGCCGGCGGTGTGGCCGATGATGATCGCGGCGGTCACTGTGCCGCAGCCGTGCTCGGCGAGCAACTGCGGGCAGTGAGCCTCGATCAGCGCCGTGAGCTCGGCGTGCAGTTCTCCCTCTTCGCGGTAGATCTCGTTGATCCGTTTGAGGATCGCTCGGGCGACCCGGACTTGTGGGCTGCGGGGGAGTCGCGCGAGCCCGCGGGCGACCTTGGCGCGAATCCGCGGGCCGATCAGACCCTGGGGTCGCACTTGTGCCTCGAGCTCCGGTGCGATCTGCACGAGGTGCCAGCGCAGCCGGCTCGCGAGCCGGACACGCTCGTTGATGAGCTGGTCACGGTAATCGTTCAGCACCCGAATCTCGAGCGCCCGCTCGTCAAGGAACGCGACCGGCAACGTGTCAATGCCTTCTCGGAGCGCGGCGCGAGCGATCGCGATCGCGTCGATCGGGTCGGACTTCCCCGGCTCGCGCACCGCCCGCCTCGAGCTCTCGGTCAGCCCGGGCGCGACCCGGATCACCCGATCGCCGCTGGGGAGCAGTCCGCGCTCCAGGCGGCCGGAGACGTGCCGGCAGTCCTCGATCGCCCACACCCGCTCGTCGTCGAGCTCGGCGGCGAACCCCAACGCGTCAAGCGTTCCGTCGTCAGAAGCCGGGATCGTCAACTGGCCGCGCATCACTCCGGTCGCCGCGTCAAGCGCCACGAGCGTGTGCGAGCGCTTGTGAGTGTCCACCCCGATCACGATCATCTGCACCGTCCCTTCGTTGGAGAAATGTGGCCGACGGAGTGGATCCCCGGCGGACACACCTCAGTTGGGGCGATGCCACGCTCCTATGAAGTCACGCCGACGGATCCTCGGGCGGCGACGGGCGACAAGGCAAAAGCCGGTCAGACCCAGAGCAGGTCGACAGGCGAATAGAGAGTCAGCCCGCCGCCGCCCGGGAGCCAAACCGACGAGCCGGACGACACCGACCGCCGGCGCGTCAGGTTCTCACTGAGGCGAATCTCAGGGCACCCGCGTCGTCGCCGCACGCGACCTCCTTTGGAACCAGTGCGGTAATCCCGAGCGCCCCGCCGATCCGAGCTCTTCCGCTCCGAGCGGGAGCATCAGCCAACCGAAATCGGGGTCGCGCTCGTGTCGGTCGTCCAACTCAGGCGTCTCAGGCACCCGAGTAGGATCGCGCGAAAGAGCAGCGGACGGAGGCCGCCCCGTGACCTGCTCCTCACAGAGCGGAGCGTTCCCGGCCGCGAGATACTGAGCTAACCGTATCGCCGAGCTTGCGGTAGCGCACGGCGGCACTCTTAAAAAGGCGAGCTGCCCTATTGCGCGATCACCAGCGTGCGGCTACCTTGGCGCGGTGCGCCGGTTCTGGTTCGTCGCGAAGACGAGGCTTCTCTGAAACGAATAGGGGTCGCGCTGGCGGCAGCACTGGCGACGCTGCTGGCATGCGCCGCGCCGGCGGCCGCGGATACCGCGACGTTCAACTTCACAGGCGCCGAGCAAAGCTTCACCGTGCCGGCCGGCGTGTCAAGCGTGGACGTGATTGCGATCGGCGGCCATGGCGCTGACAGGTTGGGCGTCAGCGGCGGACGGGGCGCCAGCGTATCCGGCACGGTCGCGGTACTGCCAGGCCAGGTGCTGTTCGTCGAAGTCGGCGGCTCGGGGGCGGACGCCACGCCGAACGGGGTTGGCGGCTTCAACGGCGGGGTTGGCGGCTTCAACGGCGGCGGCGCCGGCGGCAGCCTGGCCAACGGCGGCGGAGGGGGTGGCGGGGCCTCCGATGTTCGCACCGTGCCCATGGGCGCCGGGGCGACGTCGCTGAACTCGCGTGCGATCGTCGCCGGCGCCGGCGGCGGCGCCGGGCAGCAGGCGGGTGGCGATGCCGGCAGCGACGGGGATTCCGGCTTGGACGGCGGCAAGGCCGGCACGCAGACCGCGGGTGGTGCCGCAGGGGGCGCGGGCAATCCCGGGACCGCCGGGACCCTCGGCGCCGGCGGCACCGGCGGCCGCTCGGGCGGAGGAGGCGGGGGCGGCCTCTTCGGCGGCGGCGGTGGCGGTGCCGCCGGAGGCTTCGATGGAGGCGGTGGCGGCGGATCGTCGTTGGTGCCGGGAGGCGGCACAAGCTCCCTTGCGGCCATTACCACCGCGCCGCAGGTGCAGATCACCTTCACGCCATCGGGTGGGGGCGGTGGGGGCGGTGGGGGCGGGCCGACCCCCGACACGAAGGCCCCCAACGTCACGGGCTACCGTCTCTCAGCCTCGACCTTCATCGCCGCGAACATCGGTGACAGCATCGCCGCGGCCAAGAAGCCGCCGGTCGGCACGAACGTGAGCTACACGCTCTCGGAGCCAGCGACGGTCAAGTTCACCGTCGAGCAGGCGGCCAAGGGGCGCAAGGTCAAAGGGAAATGCGTGAAGTCGACGAGGAGCAACCGCAAGAAGCCCAAGTGCACGCGCTACAAGCCGCTGAAGGGAAGCTTCACGCACGCCGGGAACCAGGGCAAGAACAGCTTCAAGTTCAGCGGGCGCCTGAATGGCAAGAAGCTGAAGCCCGGCAAGTACCGCCTCGTCGGGACCGCGACCGACGCGGCCGGCAACGTCTCGAAGTCGACGAGCGTCAAGTTCAAGATCGTCAAGCGCTGAGCCGGGCTCTTCGCCGCTCCGCTCCTCGCGCATTGCGACAGCGGATTCACCGGCGACGAGTGTTCGCTCGGAACGGGAGCGGCAGGATGTTTGGGCGGCGGAATATGGCGTCGTCCTGCTGTTCTACTCAGGAGGGAGCCGTGTCTGGTTCTCTGTTGGATGCCACTGGTCGTCGCCGTTCGCCGGCGACGTTGCCGGGCTACCTGTCCGGCCGCGTGCCCCGTAATAAGGGGATGCTCTACCCGGCGGATCCGCCGCGGGTCGAGGAGATCATCGCGGTGATGCGTCAGGCCGGTGATGATCGGCACGGGCTGCGGGTGCGCGCGCTGATCGCGGTGCTGTGGCGCGCCGGGCTGCGGATCTCGGAAGCGCTCGCGCTGACTGGAGTCGGACGTCGACGCTCGCCGCGGCTCGGTGCTGGTGCGCCATGGCAAGAACGATCGGCGGCGCGAGGCCGGGATGGACGACTGGGGCTTCGAGCACTTGCGCGGATGGTTGGAGCGGCGCGTCGAGCTGCCCGTCGGTCCGCTCTTCTGCGTCATCGACGGATCGACCCGCGGACGCGCCTGGTCGGCGACGGCCGCGCGGGCGGAGTTCCGGTGGCTCGCGCTCGAGGCTGGGGTGCGTCGCCGCTTCGCGCCGCATCAGCTGCGTCACGCACACGCGGTCGAGCTCGCGCGCGAAGGCGTGCCGGTCAACATCATCCAGCGCCAGCTCGGGCACACCGACCTCGGCACGACCTCGACCTACCTACAGGGGATCGACCCGACCGAGATCATCAACGCCGTCCGCTCAAGGCGCCAGCCGATGATCCCGGCGAGCGCTGGACTCGATCGCTGACCAGGGATAAGTGCCGCCGCCCAGCCTTAGGCTCGGCGGCGGCACCGCCCACGCCGAGTGCGCACATCCCGCCCGACTTCCCCTAATCGCTAGTAGCGGAAGCCCACGCGACTACCCCAAGACACCCCACGATCCTCAATCGGAGCAGTCTCGCTCGGAGTGCCGGACCCACGCGAGGGCGATAGTGCAGCGCTCCGCGTGGTCGCGCTGCTCTAGCTGAGCTGCCTACGGGCTTAGTGAACGGTTGATGGAGGTGTCCGGCCTCCAGCGGAAGGTGCGGTCAGCGACGACTGACCTCCCGGAAGGAGACCGGACATGGAAGACCGTAGGTGCAAGCTCGGACTGGCTGGCCGGCTCGAGCTGGTCTTGTTGATCGAGCAGGGTTCGACGTTGAGGGCCGCGGCTGCGGCTCTCAACGTCGCGCCGGCGACCGCGCACCGGTGGTGGCATCGGTGGAAGACCGCCAGCGCGCAGGAGCGGGCAAGCCGGGCGTGCCTGTCGACCAGGCGACCGGTTCCGGGCAGCTGTCCGTGGGCGTTGTCGGCCGAGCAGGAGCGGGCGATCCTGGTCGCGAGGGAGAAGACCAACTGGGGGCCGCTGCAGCTGCAGTTCTTGACCGGCCGGCACCGCTCGACGATTTGGAAGGTGCTCAAGCGTCACGGCTGCTCGCGGCGGCGGCGCTCCGAGCCGCGCCAGACCCACCGCCGCTATGAGTGGACCGAGGCCGGGGCGCTTCTGCATATCGACGGCTTCGAGCTGCCGAAGTTCGACAAGCCCGGGCATTGGGCGACCGGGCAACGCGGCGAGCGGCACAAGACCCGCAAAGCTGGCAAGACCGTCGTGATCGGCGTCATCGACGACCACACCCGCCTGGCCTACTGCGAGCTGCACTCCGCCGAGAACAAGCACACCGTCTCGGCCACCCTGCGCCGCGCGGCCGCCTGGTTTGGCGAGCAGGGCTGCGGCCCCGTCGAGGCAGTGATGTCCGACAACGCCAAGTGCTACGAGCGCAGCCACGCCTTCCGCGAAACGCTCGCCGAACTCGGCGCCCGTCACATCCTCATCCCGCCCTACACGCCACGCTGGAACGGCAAGATCGAGCGCTTCTTCGGCACGCTCGATGCCGAATGGGGCCACCGCCGCGCCTGGCCTAACAGCACCACCCGCGACCGCGCCCTGTCATCCTGGCTGCGCTTCTACAACCGCCGCCGCCCACACACAGCCGCCGGCGGCCGACCACCCATCACCCGCGTTCACCAAGACCGCGAGCAGGACATCTAGCACACGAGAGTGGCAGCGTTCGCAAGAGCTTCAGGCGGCCGGCCATCGCTCGGCTCAGGTCGGAATCCCGAAGACTGCCACCGCGGCCATCGCCAACGCGATGCCGGCGAAGAAGGCGACCCAGAGCCATCTCTCGGCCCGCCAGGCGAGCCGCCCTGCAATCAGCGCCTGCGACAGGTAGTAAGCGGCGAACACTCGCGAGGCCAGCGCTACCACCGAGCTGACGTCGGTGAGCAGCACGACAAGGATCGCCGGGACCAGGAACAGCGGGAAGGTCCACTGCCTGGGCAACCGATCGCCGACCTCCCGCGCGAGCATCTCGGTCCGGGTTTCGGTGTCGTTCACGATTGCCGACAACTGGCTGCCCACGGCCGCGGCCATGATCAGGAATGGCAGAAAGACGCTGACCTGCTTGGAGACTTCGAAGATCGCCGTCACGTTGTGGGGAGCCTTGACGGTGGCGAAGAGGATGAGCGAGAAGGCGACGAACAGGACGTACACCGCCGACGAGATGTATTGAGCGGAACGCATCGTCTTGACCCGCACGTCTGCGGCGAGGTAGGCGCCGATGTAACGGGACGATTCGAACCCTTGGACAAGAACGAAGAGCCCGAGCAGCTTGCGGAACGCCTCGGTATCGTCGGTGGCGTTGAAGTGCGGCAAGTCGAAGTCGCCGCCGACCAGCCGCTGGATGTTGTAAGTGGCGAAGGCGACGAGGACCGCGACGATCGCCGACAGATTGAACGCCGTGCTCCTGTTGCCCAGGTTGTTGAGTGCCATCAGGCCCTTTGCGATGCCGTAGATCATCAGGACGCCGAGTAGCAGCGCGGCGGTGGCCGTGACGAGCCCGGGCGAGTAGAGGTCGCCCAACGGCAGCCACACCAGCGTCATCAGCAGCTGGGCGTAGTAGCCGACGTTCACGACCGAGGCGGCGAGCAGCGCCCAGACCGCGAAGGAGTTCCACCGGTGCAACGGATCGGGCTTGCCGATCAGCGGCTCGTAGTTCTTGATGTTGTAGGAGATCGCGAAGCCGGTGAGGATCCCGGCCAGGCACAGCCCGAGCATCGCCCACGTGGCGTCGTAGCCGAACAGCAGGATGATGACCGGCGAGAAGACGATGAAGCCGACGTCCATGATCTCCGCCAGGGGCACCACCGTCGCCTTGTACGTGGTTGACCCCTGGACCTTCGGCCGGTACAGGAGCCGGGCAAGTGCGGCCAGCGTGAAAACGGCGACGATGCTGTTGAACAGGCCGGCGCTCATCTTCACCTCTCGCTAGGTCGGCCGCAGACGGCCTAGTCCTATCACGTCCCGGCGCACGGCTCGGCCGTGTGGAGCGGCCGGACCAGAGGGGACTTCGGCTGGACCTCGACGTCGTGCCCGAGCCCGCGCAGCGCCTGGCCGAGGTCCCAGGTGGCGCCGGTGCGGCGAGCATGACCCGCACTTCCGTTTCGAGGCAAGAGCAGCAGCGCGGGTGCGCGGTCGGGTCGCGTCGCAATGGACGAGCAGCGAGCGCCCTCGGACGGACGCGCGCGAGTCCCGCTTCCGCCACGAAGCGGAACTGTCCGAAGCTCTCGACGAGCCGCAGCGGAGTGCTCGCTCGGAACGCGAGCGGGAGCGCCGACCGCGACCCTAACTCACTCCACGATCCTCGAAGACAGCAGCCAGGCGCTGACTGCCGCTGCTCGATCAAACGGGTAGCGTGCAGAACCCGAGCGTCGGTCGCGCGTCTTCCGCGAAAGGGCGGAGGGCATCACGCAAGAAGACCCGACGCCGGACTAGCGGCTGAGGCACGAGAGCGGAAGCCGAGGTAACGCAGTGGCGTCAAAGCAGACACAGGAAAGCCTCGACCAGCTCGCCGGGATTCGACGTCGCATCGACGAGTTAAGCGACCACTGGGAGGTCGACCATGACGTGGCGACCGTGATTCGCGGCCTGGATGAGCTGTCGGTTAGCTCGGCAGCGTATCCGTCGGTCGAAGCGCTGCTATTCGGTGCCGCCCGGCTGATCGAGCGCGGTGATCCCGCCGGACAACGCCTAGAGAAGCTGTCTGATCACCTCCACGGATATACCGTCGGCTGGGAGGACGCGGCCGAGGCCGGTGCCTCGTAGGTGGTCGTACCACCTGCTATGAGCGGATTCGTCCGCGACGACCCGGCCGGTCGGGAGGGCAGCGTGCGTACTTACGCGGCTTCCGCGTTCTTACTTGAAGGAGTCCCGCGCGGCGGGCATCGGCCGTCGCACCCTGCTGGTTTTGGAACGGTTGCGGCAGCCCGTGTGGTTCTTCGGGGGCGGCGGGCCCAGGAGCGACGGTGACGAACTTGTCGCGAGTCCGCCGCTGAGTTGTCACACACGCCACCCACCCGTGACGCGGTGTTTCGTAGCGTGGCGTTATGGCTGGCGAGCGCGGTCAGGCGACTGTCGAGTGGATCGGGTTGGTGCTGCTCGTGGCGCTCGCCTTGGGCGGGTTGCTGCTGGTCGGGCCGCACGTGGATGGTCGCGGCTACGGCGGCTTTCTGGCGCGCAGGATCCTGTGCTCGTTCCACAGCGGTTGCGACGACGGTCGCGGGGCGCTCGAGCTTGCCTACGGCGACCGCGACGCCGCTCTGGTCCGCGAGTACGCGCCGAGCATCGTCTACGAGCCGGGGGAGAAGGAGATCCCGATCGACTTCAGGCGCTGCCGCGCGACGAAGTGCGGCGACGCCCCGATCGCTCGCTCGCTGGACGTGAGCCAGACGAGCTCCGGGGTGCCGGCCACAGCGTTCACGCACGTCGTCCACGAGGGCGGCTCGACGTTCATCCAGTACTGGTTCTACTACCCGGACTCGAACACGACCTGGGCGGGGTCGGACAAGGCCTACGCGGTCGCCACCGCGCCGCTGAACCTGGGCCACAAGCTGTGGGAACAGGTTCCAAAGGCGCCGCGCTATCCGGGCCGCCATCAGGACGACTGGGAGGACAGTTAACCCATGTCCGCGCTCGGCGGCTGCGAGTAGCCATTCTTGGCCCCCTCTCGGGTTGCGACAGCGACGTTCGCAGCAGTCGAAGACTGCTGCTTTCCTCATTCCGGCAGTGACGTTACCGCTGCTGCATCGCCGCAGATCGGGGAGCCTCGCCGTCAATGCCCCTGTGCGCTCGAAGTAGAAGCGGGCCGGCCATCAGATCGGACGCCCGGTCCTCGTCCGGAGCGAGCGTGGGACGGCGCCCGCGGTGACGACTGCATGCTCCCAAAGGAGAAAGCGAGCGCAAGCCAGGCTCTTGCCGTTCCTCGTCGTCCGTTGCGGCCGTCAGTGGCTCCTGCGGAGACACCACCTTCCATGGGGAAGCGGCACGCTGGGCGGGTCCGGGTGTCGCGTGAGTACTGCCGCGGCGCTGCTGCGATCGCAGTCGTTGGCGACCGGCAGCGCGCGGAGGCGGCATCGGCGCTTGTCCGCGCCGATTAGCGGCTCGAAGCGCCAGGGAGATTGGGACGGTCGGCTTCCTGCTCGGCCGACGCCCCGGGCGATGAAGCAGCTCTAGCCGGCGCCCCCGGGGGTCGAACCCGATCCCCGCGGCTCACGCGCACCGAAATAGATCAGAGCGGCCGCGCCAGCCAGAGTGATCAGCCCGAACCCGAGCAGCCCCAGCGAGACTCCCAGCAGCGCCGGCAGCTTGGCTCCGACGCCAAGGTCCGCCGCGACGCCGCGCGAGCCGTCGGGGCGCATCACCACGACCGACCAGGTACCGGACCTGACATGCCAACTGAGCGTTTGGGTGCCGGGCCCGCTCGCCCTGGCGGCCCAGAAGCCCGCGCGCACGGGAGGCACCGGCGGTGGGCCGCCGGGCCGAGCTCGGTAGCTGGCTCGGAACGGGCTCGAGTGGACGTCGATGACGTCCGAGTGGGCGACGCTCGCGAGGTAGGCGTCGACGTCGCGCTGGCGGCCGATCCCGATGAAGAGAGGACGGCTCGGATTGCCGCTCTCGCCCCGTACGCGCACGGTGCCCAGCCAACCCTGGCTGTAGACGAAGCTTGGGACCTCGGAGCCGACGTGGAGACCCCTGGACGCGAGCGCGTAGCTGCCGGTCGCGAAGCGCTCGCTCGAGGTCATCAGGTAGCCGTCCGAGTCACGCTGGGTGGTGTGCGCCCAGAGCCCGAAGCCGCCGGCGGCCGCGGCGACCAGCGCCACGAGCGCGAGCAGGCTTCCAACCACGATCATCGCGATCCGCCCGCCCGTCCACTCCGCGCGCTTGGCCTGAGTCTCGCCGGGGGGCTGCGGTGGCCCCTCGGGCGGAGGCGATCCGGGCTCAGGCTCTGGCGGCTCGAGCGCGACCGTGCCGCCGCCGGGCTGCTCGCTTCCGCCGGTGTCGAGCCGGAAGGGCGGGTAACTGTCCGTCATCAGCCCGACGTAGGCGGCCACGCGCAGGGCCCAGCGGTTGAGCCCGAGCACAAAGTCGAAGATGGTGCGCGGGTAGGTGCCGGTGAAGAGCAGGATCACCGCTGCGATCAGCACAAGCAGCCTGATCAGGCCAGGACCGCCGGTGCGCCAAATCCAGTGGCTCGACTCCCAGGCGAGGAAACCGCTGCCGCCGATGAAGATCCCGACGACCAGCAGGTGCGGGATAGCCAGCAGCCACTTGACGAGCGGCAGCCAGCGCGAGAGCCGCTCGGGATATCGGATCTCCAGTCGCGCCGGGTAGTCCTCGACGTCGGCGAGCGTAAACGGCGGGTAACGGTCGGTACCGAGGGTGCCGTACGAGTAGAAGTGGACGCGCCAGGTCCAGCGCAGCACGCCAACGTTGAAATCGAAGATCCCGCGCGGGTAGCGGCGCGTGAACAGGATCGCGAAGAAGGCGACCACGGTCAGTACGCCGAACGCGATCCAGAGCAGCGCGAGCACGAGGAAGTGCGGGATCGCGAGCAACCATTTGACGAGCCAGAGCCAGCGGCTGAGGCCCGCGTCGAGCCTGCCCTCGACATCGACGGGATATACGGGCGCTGTCGTTGCCATCGCTGCTCCTCGCACGGGGACGCCCCCAAGATCTCGCGCGCGAGGCCTCCCGGCATCGGGGCGCTGGCGCAAATCCCAGTGCGGGTTACTACGGAGGCTGCTTCAGCAGCGCCCGATCGAAGAGCCCGATCACCCGGCCCTGCGCGCGAGCCCAACCGCTGCTATTCGAGACCTGGGCACACAGCCTAAGATGGCCAGAGGGTTTTCTAGAGTCCGCGCGCGGCCGGCCATGTTCAATGGCGGAGCCGGTCAGTCCGCGGCGGCCGAGTTGCCGCACTCGGGCGCATCCTTCAGCAAGGTGGCGGTTCGTCGCGGGGAAGGGAGCGAATCGCGGCACCGCCAGATCACCGGAGATCCTCACGAGCGGGAGCCGCTGCGCCTGTCCGGGGCATGCGTTTACGGGCACCCGCGCGGATGTACTACGTACTCGCTGGTCGGGCGAAGCGGGCGTGCAGTTGCTATCCGAGATCCCCTGATCCGGGCTGCGCTTCGCGTTCACACGGCGATGACGATCTTTCCTTGTGCGTGCCCTTCTCCCTGGTGCCGGAGAGCTTCAGGGACCTCACTCAAGGTGTAACGCCTGTCGATGACCGGCGTGACCTTTCCGGCTTCGACGAGGTGCTTCAGGACAGCCAGGTCCTTTCTGCTGTGCCTCACGACGAACACACGCATCCGCTGGGGCACGAACGGCGATAGCAGGAGCGCCCGGATCTGACGCCCGAGACCGAACCACCGGCCAAGATCTGACACACCGACCACGACATAGGTGCCGCCGGGGTTCAGTGCCCGCCGGCAGTCCGACAACGACCGGCTCCCAACCAGGTCGAGCATCACGTCGTAGCCGTGCTCGGTTTCGGTGAAGTCCTCGCTCGTGTAATCGATTACCTGGTCTGCGCCGATCGATCGGACCTTGTCGACGTTTCTCGTGCTGCATACACCGGTCACGTTGGCTCCGAACGACTTCGCGATCTGCACGGCGAACGTGCCGACGCCGCCCGACGCGCCGTTGATCAACACCCTGTGCCCCGGCTGCACCTTGCCGTGATCGCGAACGGCAGCGAGGGCAGTGAACGCGGAGTCTCCAACCGCCGCCGATTGCTCGAACGTGAGATTGACCGGCTTCGGCAGGAGGTTGTTCTCCGGCACACACGCATACTCGGCGAACGCGCCCCGGCACCAGCCGAACACCTCATCGCCCGGTCGAAACTGCTCCACGTTTCTGCCGACCGCCTCGACCTGCCCGGCGATATCGAGTCCCGGTATCTCGCGCCTCGGCTTGAGCACGCCGGACACCAAACGCATGATGTACGGCACGCCCCGCAGAAGGTGCCAGTCGCCGATATTGACGGCCGCTGCGTCAACGCGTACAAGCACCTCATCGTCCTTGACGACCGGCTTGTCGACATCTCGGAGCTCCAGCACGTCAGGTGAGCCGTACTCGTGTTGGACGATCGCTTTCATGATGTCTCCTGAGCCGTCGCCGGATTTGACGCGTCTCCTGGGAGTCCCAGATCTCGCTGCCGCGACGGTTGGCATCGCTATCAAACCAGGCTTGGCAAATCCAGTCCGTCCGCGGCCCGTGACCGACCGCATCAGGTCCGTGGATGGACTCGTCGTATCGCTGGGCCATCACGACTGACCCGGGGAGAGAACGGATGAGACGCTTATCGAGCTCCCGACGTGGTTGGAGCAACGTGTTGAGCTGCCGGTCGTCCGGTGTTCTGCGTGGTCCACGGTCGACGCGCGGACGCGCCGTTTCGCGACGTCTTGTTGAGATCACCGGTGCTCCACATCCCCGAGACGGAGCGATCTCGCTCGTTCTACGTCGCGACGCTCGGGCTGCTGCTGACGACCGTTCGCGGTTCGAGTACTGGACCGGCGAAACGTGCTTCGCCATTTGGGAGCCGGAGCGACTCGGGATAGCGTTCGCCCCCCAGAAGAACGCCCATCCCGAGCCAAGGAGGCTCATGTCCCGCCCACGCTTGAGCTACGCAAACGTCGCCGCGTCGCTCGCGCTGTTCCTGGCGCTCGGTGGATCGGCTTACGCGGTGAGCCAGATCAACGGCAAGAATCTCGTGAATCGCTCGGTGGCCGGCAAGAAGCTGAAGGCCGACACGCTGACCGGAAACGAGATCCGCGAGTCCACGCTCGGCAACTGCCCGTCCGGGACGCGCATCTTCGTCGGCGCTTGCATCGAGAGCCGCCTACGCGGCAGCGACCTCAGCTGGCAGGACTCCGCAGCCACGTGCAAGGGACTGGGCCAACGACTCCCCACAGTGGCAGAGCTGTGGCTGTTCCGCAGCCAGCCGGGCGTCACCCTGGGCGGCAGCCCGGGGCGCAGCGAGTGGGCGCTCGACGTGGTCGACGTCAGCCACCACGTGAGCGTGGACGACGGCGGGAATAACTCGCTGACGCCCGACGCGACGCCGCTCCCATACCGCTGCGTGGCCGCGCCGCCGAACTGACGGCGCCGGCATCGAGGCTCTTCGCGCTCTGGCAGGAGCTCTGCCTACGCTCAGTCTCGCGCTGAAAGAGGGCCGACGCGCTCCTGCATGTGGCGCTGACCGGCACTCTCCCGGCGCGCCGGGACGGCTCGCGAGAGTGTCGGAAAGGAACGGTTGCGGAAGCCGGCGCCGCGACTGTTAGACAACCCACGGTCCTCAGTTGCGGCAGTCTCGGCGTGAGTTCCCCCTGGCGCTCGAAGCGGAAGCGGGCGATCGTTCAGATTGAACACTTGGTCAGGTTGGGCGGGGCAGACGACCGCCGGCTGCCATGGCACACGATCCGAGCGGACTCAGGTCGGCCACTTGGCCGGGGCGGAAGCGGTGGCGTCGCTTGTGCGTCTGCCTCCCCGTAATTGTCGGTCAGCGAAGAGGTCAACCGCGACTGCGGCGCTGGGTATGTGCCGCAACCCTCCGTCCGGCGGGGCGCGCCGTCCCGGGGGGCGTCACCGCCCCGGCGCATCTCACCATACGCCTATCCCCGCCGCTAGGGGCCGGGCTCTTGAACTCGTCGGTCATCGCGTCGGCGGCTGGCCACCCTTGCACGCGGGAACGGCAGCCACGCGAGAGCCGCCGACGCGGCCGCCTCGCCAGCAGAGGCTGAGAGGCTCACGCTGAGCGGGCGACGCTGCCGATCCCGGGCGGCAGCGATAGCCGTGGGCAACCATAACGCGGCCTCTGCTTCCGGTCGCGCGGCGGTCTGCGTGGCGAAGGCTCCTGAGTAGTCCTCCGTAGCGGGATCCGTGCTGGCCCGGATGAGTGTTCGGGCTGGCTGGCAGATACTCGCGACGGAGGTTGGTGTCGTGTCGACGGGCGCGCAGTCGTTACCGCATCGGGGTCATTGGCCACATCGGAAGGTGCTGTGGCTGGTTGTCGGGCTGGTGGTGACCGCTGGGATTGCCGTCGGTGTTGGCCGCGCGTTCTTCGCGGGGCAGGAGACGCGGTCGGAGTTCATGCAGGGGACCCTCGACGGGGTGGTGACAGGCCCGAATCGCCTTGCGCCCGGTGCGACCGCGTATGTGTTCGGGCCGCACGGCACCTGGGTTGGTTCGGCGGGGGTCGCGGACGTGAAGACTACGGAGCCGATGCGAGTGGATGCGCGGATGCGGATCGAGAGCAACAGCAAGACGTGGCTCGTGGCGGCGGTCCTCCAACTCGTCCAAGAGCGCAAGCTGAGCCTCGAGGACACCGTCGATCGCTGGCTTCCTGGTCTGCTCCGGGCTCACGGGGGAGAGATCATGATTCGCTCGCTGTTGTCGGATTCGAGCGGCCTGATCGACGACAACGACGTCTTCTCCTCGGCGCGCGCGGGCCGCGCGTATCTCGCGCGTGTCGGCGACCCGAAACTGCGGGCGCAGCTGATCGCGGTCGCCGCCCGGATACGGGCGAATCCGGCGGCCCGGGTCTCGCCGCTCTGGTTCATTCGGCTCGCCGCCTGGCAACCTCTGCTCGCCCCGCCCGGCACCACCTACCACCACTCCAACATCGGCTGGAACATCGTCGGCCTGATCGCCGCCAAGGCGTCCGGCAAGCCGCTCCCGCTGCTCTACCGCGAACGCATCTTCCAGCCGCTCCGGCTACGCCACACCGCCTACGACCCGCAAGGGCCGATCGCCGGAGCGCACGCGAACGGCTACGCCCTCGCCGTCGACGGCACCGTCACCGACACGACCGCCCGGCACCTTGGCAAGGGCGCCGACGGCGCGATCGTCACCGACGCCAAGGACGAGGCAAGGTTCGTCGCCGCCTTCGCCAACGGCACGCTGCTCGACCCGATCGTCCGCGGCGAAATCGGGGCGGGCGACCCCAGCGGCTGCGGCGGCCCCCTCGTCCATCTCGGCAGCGGTGCAGGCGACGGCTTCCAATCGGACGTCGTCTACGCCGTCGACGGCAGCCGCGTCGCCGTGCTCCTCCTCAACGGCAGAACGCCCGGCCAGGCCGGATTCGCCCGCGGCGCGGCAGCAGCAAACAACCTCTACTGCGCCGCCTAACAGCCCACACCGGCTGACCCCACCGAGGGATCGCCGCCCACGGCGGCTGCCGCCGCGGATCTCATATCCCGCGCGCGCCGCAGAGCGTGGAGTTCGGGGGCACTGTCGCGAGGTTGGCGTTCGCTGCCGCTCCCGACGTGGACTCAGCACTGTCGGCGGTCCGCGCGAGGCCGCTGAGGCTTCCGCTCCGGAACGTGAGCAGGGCCGCCGAGCCGTATCGGCTCAGACCGCCGCTCTCGCGTATAGGCGGTGTTCTCGCGGGCGAGGCGTTTCCAACGCAGGCCACACTCCATCGGAGAAGCGTGCATGTAGCCCTGTCGAGACGCTGCAACTGAGGATGCCCGCCGGGCTGTCCGATGTCCGCGGGGCCAAGGCCAAACGGCTTCGACTTCGCCCCCTGGGGCAGCCATTTGTCCTGGTCCGCATGGCCCGCTGCGCACGTTCACTGAGGCCTGTCAAACGGCTCCACAGTCGGGGGTTCTGCCACCCAATTGCCACTCACGGCGAAATACCGGCTCTGCCAGACTGCCTATACCGCGACAGGACGGCTCAAAAACGACCCATTTGCAGGCTAATCAGTGAAGCGGATGATGGGACTCGAACCCACGACCTTCTGCATGGCAAGCAGACGCTCTAGCCAACTGAGCTACATCCGCGCGGACGCCGGAGTATAGCCTCGGCCAAATTGGCGGCCACCGTGGGCGATGGCGCCCAAAACGGGCGTTCGTGCTGAAATTTGCAGCATGCGCTTGCGAGCGGGGGGAGTGGCGGCGGTCGTGGCCGCGGTGCTGCTTGCCGTGCCGGCGGTGGCGGCAGCCGCGCCGTCGCCGCCCGGCTCGAACGACGCGAGCTGCAGGCCGAGCGCGGCCCATCCGTACCCGGTCGTCCTCGTCCACGGCACGTTCCTGAACCAGACGAGCTGGCTCACGCTGTCGCCTCAGATCAAGGCCGCCGGCTACTGCGTCTTCTCGCTCGACTACGGCGACAACGGGCTCGGCGAGATCCGCCAGTCGGCGGCGCAGCTCGCGGCCTTCGTGAACCAGGTGCTGAAGGAGACCGGCGCGCGCAAGGTCGACATCGTCGGCCACAGCCAGGGCGGCATGATGCCCCGCTATTGGATGAAGTTCCTCGGCGGCGCCCCGAAGGTGAACGAGCTGATCGGCATGGCCCCCTCGAACCACGGGACGACGAATCCGCTGGCGTCGCCGCTCGGCGTCCTCTGCGAGTCGTGCCTCGAGCAGGCGGCCGGCTCGTCGTTCCTGGCCCAGCTCAACGCCGGCGGGGACACGCTCCCGGGGATCGACTACACGGTCATCTCGACGCGCTACGACGAGGTGGTCACGCCTTACACGTCGCAGGCGCTGGCCGGGCCGGCGAGCCGGGTGACCAACGTCGTGCTTCAGGACCGCTGCCCGCTCGACATCTCCGAGCACGTGACGATCCAGGACGATCCGGTCGCGGCGCAGTGGGTGCTGAACGCGCTCGGGCGGCGCGGGCCGGCCGACCCGTCGTTCAGGCCGCGCTGCCTGTGAGGCCCAGCTCCGGCGCGGCCATCTCGCCGCCGCGGACGCAGTTGCGGCCGGCGCGCTTGGCGTCGTAGAGCGCCGTGTCGGCGGCATCGAAGACGGCGTCGTAGTCGAACACCTGCCCGCGCGCCGAGGCCGCCACGCCCAGGCTGATCGTCACGGCGAGATCGTCGCCGACGGGCTCGTCCGCCACCGCCAGGCGCAGGGCCTCCGCGACCTGCGCGGCGTGCTCGGCGTCCGCTCCCGGCAGGAGGATCACGAACTCGTCACCCCCGACGCGGTAGGCGAGGTCGAATGCGCGCACCTGTCCGCGGATACGCAGGGCCACGTCCGCGAGGGCGTCGTCGCCGGCGCCGTGGCCGAGAGAGTCGTTGACCTCCTTGAAGCTGTCGACGTCAGCGAGGATCACGCCGACGGGATCCCGCGTGTGCCGCGAGAGCTCGGCCAGCTCGTCGATCCTGCTCGCCAGGGCACGACGGGTGAGCATGCCGGTGAGCGTGTCGATCAGCGAGTTCCGGCGATGCTCGAGGTCGGCCCGGCGCAGGGCGGTGGTGAGCATCGCCACGGCCACGATCAGCGCGGCCGGCCCGACCAGCAGAGGCGGGTTCTCGAGCACCGGATCCACGCCGTGCGAGAAGCAGGCGCCCACCAGGAGGAGCAGCGTGAGGACCACGCCGACGATCACGCCGCGCTTCGAGAAGCGGGCGCTGAGCACCACCACCGGGATGGCGAGCCAGGGCAGGCCAGGGCTGTGCGGGCCCTGGGAGAGCGACACCGCCACCGCCACGGTCACCTCGCCCGCCGCCCAGGCGATGAAGAGCGCGTACTCGGGCTGGCGCTGGGCGTGCACGCTGTGGTCGGCGATCGCAAAGGCCGCCAGTGGGATCACGAGGGCGATCAGCCACCACCAGCCGACCCAGGGCGCGCTGACCAGCAGGGCGACCGCGATGACTCCCATCACGGCCTTCCGCTTCGGCGCCATATGGCGCTCGATGTCCAGCATCCGCTCCCGGGCCATGTCGTCGTCGCAGAGCCAGGTACGTCCGGGCATGGTTGGGTAATCGGCCGCCCGGCGCCGCCCTGACAAGCTGATTCGTCAAGTTCCCCGGAGCGGCCCCGCCCCCCGCTACGCTTCACGCCCTCCGGCGCCGTGGCGGAGTGGTTACGCACTGGTCTGCAAAACCAGGTACACCGGTTCAATTCCGGTCGGCGCCTCTCTCATCAGATGACGGGCGCGTCCTGACGCGTCCAATTACACGCTCCCGCCCTCAGAAAGACGCGGAAACGGAGGGCCGGGCGATCTAGCTTGCTCCAGCAATGGACCGGACTGGAGTCGTCGGGGTAGGCCACTACTCACTCGAGGTTGGCTCGTCGGACGGTGCATTCGCGCTTTTCCGGCCGGAGCCGGAGCAGGACAACGCCGCCGAGCTTGCCGACGCGCTGAGCGAGCCGGCCGAGCAGGAGCAGCCGGCCGCGACCGGCGACCAGCTGGAGGGGCTGCTCGAGGATGCTTCGGCCGTCACATCGCGCTGCGAGAAGTCCCTGCGGCTCTTCAACGCGATCGCCCAAGGGCGCGCGCTCGATCCCAAGGTCGTCTCCGACGAGGTCGACGCCCTTGTGACCCTTGTCGGCCGGCTCGACCGAGCGGGTCACCGGGAGGAGGCACTTCGCGTGGCGCGCGACCTCTCGGCGCTGCTCGCGCTCCTGCTCCGCTGGCTCGACCTGGTTCGCTCGCTTCGGCTGGCGCTGCGCACCGCCCGCTCGCTCGGCGACCTGCCGGGCGAGGCCTGGGCGCTCCACGAGCTCGGCTCCCTCCACCTCGTCGCCGGCGATCCTGCCGGCGCCTCCACGCATCTAGCCGAGGCGGTGCGGATCAAGAGTCAGCTCGGCAGCGGCCATGGGCGATGCGCGAGCCGGCACAACCTCGACGCCGCCAGCCGCGATCTCGCTGAGGATGCGAGGGACGCCAGGGCCCGTCGATCAAGACGGATACCACTGCTTGCCACGGTGTTCGCCCTCGCGCTGCTGACCGGCGGCGGTACCGCGCTGGGCCTCGCCCTGACCGATCCCGGGTCGACGCCCGTCCCACCGCCTGCCACCACCGCCAGCGCAACAACCTCGGCCACAACGTCCCGGACGACGTCCGCGCCGAGCACGACGACGGCGACGTACAGCACGACGACCCAGCAGCCCACGACCACAACGCCGCCCACGACCACGGACACGACCACCACGACACCGCCATCCACGACGACGGACTCCACCACGACACCGCCCCCGACCAAGACGAAGCCGCCGCCCACCACGACCAAGCCGCCGCCCACGACGACTGGCCCCATCCTTCGCTGAGTCGGGTTCAGCTCCCGCTGTGGCCGGTGCCTCTGGGCTGGTGCCGCGTGCAGGAGCGGTCGGCCGCCCGTACGTCGCCGTCCGTCGGCCCATCCGACCGCATCAGCGCCTGGAGCTGGATCAGGTAGCAGCTCATCACGTCACTCTCGGGGATGCCGAGGCCGGTGAGGTTGGCGACCAGCCCCAGCAGGGCGACGACGAAAAGGCCCGTCGACGGCCATCGCCCTCACGAGCGTGACGAGCACGCAGGCGCCGACCAGCACGCCGGCCGTAGCCGCTATCTGCACTTCAACCCCCTGCCTTGACTTCAGTGGAACCGCTCAGTCGAACGTGGCGGCGCTTGACGGATCCCGACCATTCGGGTTAAGAACGAAGCAGGTTCCCGCCCTTTCGGGGATCACCACACGAAGGACTGGCCCTCCATGCAGCATCCCCGGCTCCTCGGTGCCCTCGCGGCGGCGATCGTCGCCCAACTTCTGACGTGCGCGCCCGCGCTGGCACTTCAGGCTGGCGATCCAGATCCAGGCTTCGGCTCGAACGGCGTTGCGGCCTATCCGTTCGGCAGCGGCTCGGCCCAGATCGACGCGCTCGCCGTCCAGCCCGACGGGAAGCTCGTGCTCGCCGGCACGGCGAACGACGCGAACGGCGATCCGGCGGTCCTGCTCGCGCGGCTAAACCCGAACGGCACGCTCGATTCGACGTTCGGCAACGGCGGCAGCGTGATCAAGCAGTTCGACACGAGCGCCACACCGGTCTCGCGCGCGCACGCGGTCCTTCTGCTGCCAGACGGCAAGATCCTGGTGGGGACCGACGGCCCGCTCGTGGTCCGCTTCGACTCGAGCGGGAAGCTCGATCCCACGTTCGGCAGCGGGGGCGAGGTGGTGGCACCGGCGCTGGCGGATTCCGTCGCTCCGTCCATCGACGCGCTCGCCCTGGAGCCAAACGGGAGCATCCTCGTGGGTGGCACGAGGCCCGTGGCGAGTGTCGACGAGCTCGTCGTCGGGCGTGTCGACTCGAGCGGGAAGCCGGATCTGACGTTCGGCACCGGCGGCCTGGTGCAGGGGCTCGTGCGCAGCGTCTCGCACGAGGCAGACGTCGTGAACGGTCTCTACGTTCGGCCCGACGGGAAGATCGTCGTCGCCGGCCTCAGCGCGGACCCGAGTGGTCAGTTCCTGCTCGTCTCACGACTGAGCGGCACCGACGGGAGCTTCGACGACGGCTTCGCGGATCACGGGACGTTCCTGTCCGCCCCCTTCGGCGATGCGTGCGGAGCTCTCGCCGCGGCGAACGGCCTCGCGGCGCAGCCGGACGGCAAGCTCGTGGTGGCCGGCCTCGCCACGAGCGGCGACCCGGGCTGCAATCCCTCTGTCGGCTCGCCTAGCCTGGTGCTGCGCCTGACCGACGGCGGCGACCCCGACCCGACGTTCGGCAGCAGCGGCTCCCTGCTCTCCTTCATGCCGAACGGTCCGGCGGAGTGGCGCGCCGTCGCGCTGCAGCCCGACGGCAAGCTGGTGCTCGGAGGAACGGCCACCGACAGCGCCGGCAAGAACGAGCTGTCGATCGCCCGGATCGACTCGACCGGCGCCGTCGACCCGGCCTTCGCGGCAAATGGCCAGTACCTGAGCCAGCTCGGCGGCGCCGGCGGGACCTCGGAGGTCCACGCGCTGGCCCTCCAGCCGGACGGCGACATGGTGGCCGCTGGGTTTGCCGGCTCGAAGGCCGCGGTGGTGCGGCTGCTCGGACAGGCGCCGCCGCCCCCGCCGCCGACGTCGACTCCGCCCACGCCCAACACGCCCGGGCCGATCACCGCCACCCTGTCGAGCCTCGGCATCACGCCGGCGGTGTTCTCCGCCGCCCCGAGCGGGCCGAGCATCGCGAAGACGGTCGGCACCGCGGTCAGCTACCAGGACACGACAGCGGTCACGACGCTGTTCACGGTCTTCAGGCGCGAGCACGGCGTCCGCCACAAGGGCCGCTGCATGAAGCCGAAGCGGGGGCGGTCCGGGCGCAGCTGCACGCGTTGGGTGGTGCAGGGCCGCTTCACCCACGCCGACCAGGTCGGGCTGAACAGCTTCCGCTTCACCGGCCGGGTGTCCGGCCACAAGCTGCGCCCCGGCCGCTACCGGCTGCGCGCCCGGCCGCGCTTCCTCGGTCCGTCCACTGTGGCGATCGAGGTGCCGTTCCGCATCGTGCGCTGAGCGCTGGCGGAACTACCTCATGCGGTGTACGTTGGCCGCTAGGTAGTCGTCTGGCCCCGCCGACACCAAGGAAGGTGCTCCCCAGATGCGCAACGCGATCGTCGCCGCGATCGTCGCCGCTCTCGTCTCCTCGGCCGTATCGGTCGCCGACCAGTCCCGCCTCTTCTCGAGTGGCGCCGACATCGTGAGCAGCGACTCGTCGCGCACCACGCTCGGAGTGCGCGGCTCCCAGGCCGGCCTCGGCACTGCGAAGGTCAGCCACATGCCCTCGGCGCCGGGCGCGACCGACCCGAACGCCTCCGTGCTCTCGATGCGCGTGGAGGGCGACGGGCAGACCGTGCCCGCCACGCAGGGTCTGTTCTTCGACGCTCCCGCCGGCACCACCGGCAAGCTCGAGAACTGGCGGATCAACGGGCGCGAGGTGCTCACCCTCAAGCCGGATCCGGCCTACCCGCCGAACGACCCGCACGTGATCGTGACCGTGCGCGGCAAGGTCGTCCAGGCGCCCTAGACGAGGCCCTCGGCGAGGCGCTAGGAAAGCGCGTCGGCTCGCCCGACGCTCTCGAGCGCCGTGCGCCGGTCGAGGTGGAACGCGACGCGCACCACCTGACCGTCGGCGAGCGTCCAGACGGCCGCCGCGGGCTGCTCGACGGTCACGCCGCCGTGCCGGGTCTCGCCGCGCAGCGTCACGAGCGTCACCACGTCGCAGCCGCCGTCGACGAAGCCCTCGATCTCGACGACGTAGGTCTTCCAGGGCTCGAGCCAGTCCCGCCAACCCTCCGCCAGCCCCTCGAGCCCGGTGTAGTGGAAGTCGGACACGCCCGGCGCCGGACCGACGAACACGATCTCGATGTCGGGCGCGAGGCCGCCGACGTCGAACGCCGACGCGGGATCGCCGCGGCTGCCGTCGCCGAACAGGTCGACCAGGTCGAAGCTCATCTTGTGGATGCCTTCCCTGACGCGATCCACGTGCTCCTGCCCCATGCAGGAGATTTTGCCCGGCTAGGGAGAGAGCCGCTCCACCAGGTACTTCAGCGAGAGCGGATAGCGGTATTCGATTCCCATGTGGGTGGCGTCGAAGATCTCGAAGAAGACGTCGGTCACGCCGATGTCGGCGAGCGCGCGGCGGAAGGCTTCGGCGCCGAGGTCGAGGTACCACTGGTCGCGCTTGCCGGCGTCGATGTAGATCGCCTTGAGGCCGCGGAGCGCGTCGGCGTGGCGCGGCACCATCCGCACCGGGTCCCAGGCGAGCCAGCGCTCCCACACCTCGGGGATCAGCTCCGAGGTGTCGGGGTCGAACGGCAGCCGCACCGTGCCGTCCTCGTCGGCCGAGTAACAGGCCGCCATGCACCAGTCGTTCAGCAGGTAGCCGTCGCTGTCCTTCGTGAATGCCGGGCGGCCGCCGAAGTCCTCCCAGAACTTCTCGAACGAGCCTTCGTAGTCGTCGCGCAGGGCGCGGGCGCTATCGCGGAACTCGGGCAGGTAGCAGGCCTCGAAGAGCGCGTCGCCCGCGTGGGTGGCGAGCCCTCCGAAGAGGTCGGGGCGGAGCATCGGGGTGACCATCGCGCCGTAGCCGCCGCTCGACTTGCCGGCGATGCCGCGGTGCTCGGGCGCGGCCAGCGTGCGGTAGTTCGAGTCGACCCACGGGACCACCTCGTCGCAGAGGTAGGTGTGGTAGCGGCCCGTGCCGGGCGAGTCGAGGAACTGACTGCCGCCGAGGGAGGTCCAGGCGTCGACCCAGACGATCACGGCAGGCGGCGCCTCGCCCGAGGCGAACAGGTCATCGGCCAGCTCCGGGAAGTTCCGGCGGAACGGCGAGCGGTTGCGCCAGGCGTCGAGCTGGCCGGTGAGCCCCTGGATCATGTAGACGGACGGGTAGCGGCGCTCCGGCTCGTCGTCGTAGCCCGGCGGCACGTAGACCCAGAGCGGCCGCTCGTCAGGATCGCCCAGCGGATTGCCCCGCAGCGCCTCGCTCGTGAAGACGTGCTCGTCGAAGCGTCCGGCCGGCTCGCTTCCCCAAGGTCGCACGGCGGCCGACTGTAGCGCCGTCCGCTCAAGTCAGCGGCCCGCCTGCCGATGAAGCGAGCAAGGACTGACGAGCCAGCCAATACCCATTGCCGCTGGCGGCACGTCCAGGGGGCCCCTTCATGGGGCCCCTTTTGCGCTCGGGGGTAGGATCCTGGCTGTCCAGCCAAACAGGGGGAGAACCCGCATGCGCTACCTCGTCACCGGAGGGTCGGGCTACATCGGCAGCCGGCTCGTGGACCGGCTCAGCCAGCGTGAGGACACCGAGCACATCGTCGTGTGCGACATCCGCCCGCCGCGCAGCCACCGGCCCGGCGTGCGCTATCAGGAGCTGGACGTGAGCGACAAGGCGCGCGTGCGCGAGACGATCGAGCGCGAGCGCCCCGACGTGCTCATCCACCTCGCCTTCCTGCTCAACCCGATCCACGACGCCGACCGCATGTACCAGGTCGACGTGGGCGGCACGCAGAACGTGCTCGAGGCGGCCGAGTCCGCCGGCGTGCAGCAGGTGCTCGTCACCTCGTCCGCCACCGCCTACGGCGCCTTCGCCGACAACCCGGTGCCGATGACCGAGGAGCACCCGGTGCGCGGAGTGCCCGACTTCGAGTACGCGCGCGACAAGGCCGAGTGCGACCGCCTCTGCCAGCTCTGGGCGCTGCGCAACCCTGAGCGGGTGATGACGATCGTGCGGCCGTGCATCGTGCTCGGCCCGAACGTCGACAACTACATCGTGCGGCTGTTCACCGACCAGCCGTTCCAGATGGACCTCGGGCACGGCGACACGCCGATGCAGTTCGTCCACGAGGACGACCTCGTGGAGGGGCTGATGCTGCTGCTCGACGGCCGCCACGCGGGCGCTTACAACATCGCCGGCGACGGCACGATGACGATCGACGAGTGCACCGACGTGCTCGGCGCCAAGCGCCGGAAGGTGCCCCTGAAGGTCGCCTGGAAGCTCGGCGGCCTGATGTGGAAGCTGCACCAGTCGGAGACGCCTCCCGGCAACCTGCACTTCGCCATCCACCCCTGGGTCGTCTCGACGGAGAAGCTCAAGTCGGTCGGCTGGCACCCAGAGCACACCACGCGTCAGACGTTCGAGATCGCGATGCGGGCGCGCGGGGCGCTGCCGGAGGCGGAGACCGCCCCGGTGAAGCCCCCGGCGGGCACCCCTGTGGGCGTCTGAACACCCCTGGAGACGGGCGCGGGCCATTGCTATGCTCGCCCCCGCCAAGGGCGGTTAGCTCAGTTGGGAGAGCACCAGCTCGACAAGCTGGGGGTCACTGGTTCGAGCCCAGTACCGCCCATTCTCAGGGCGCTGCAAACCGGCGCCCTGCTGCGTCCTCGGGGTCTCGATGTGCGGAGCACTATCGAGACCCCTGCGTCCTTGCATGGCTTGGTTTTCGCTGCCCTGAGAATGGGCGGGCCGGGCCGCCCATTCGCGAGCAGGAGAAGTCATCCCAAACGGGCGATGTGCGTCGGGTCGAATCCCTGGATTGTTCAGCCCAGCACCGCACATGCCCCGAATCGGTGTGGAAGGGACGTACCAATGTCAGACCGGCAACTCATACTCGGAGTCTTTCCAGATGAGGTCGCGGCCGACAAGGCTGCAGTAGCAATGAAGGAGTCGGGGATCGCTGATGGCGACGCCATCGGGATTCTGGCCCTGGATTCCTCCGGCAAGCTCAAGCAGGACAAGGTGGGCAAGCGCAGCACCGGCAAGGGCGCCGCCATCGGAGGCGTGCTCAGTCTGCTGGGGCCGGTCGGCCTGGGCGTCGGCGTTGCCGGCGGCGCGGCCGTTGGCGCACTCCACCACAAGAACCTGGGATTGACCGATGCCGACAAGGCGCGGCTGACCGTTGAGCTGCACGACGGCAAGGCAGCCGTCGGCGTGCTGGCGCACTTCGACACCGCACCGGCGATCTCCCAGGAACTGACCCAGCTTGGCGGCACGCCCGAGTCCCACGAGCTCAGCGACGAGGCCCTCGAGGCGGCGACAGCGTAGAGCTCGTCGTTGCGATCGACGCGGCGCGCGATCGTCGAACATCCATTCCGGCCGAATGTGCTGTCGGCACGTTCGGCCGGTAGGAAGCAATTGCTGCCCCGGGACGTCTTGATCTGTGAAGGGGTGGCTGGTCCCCGCCGGCGTCCGCCCTGCGCGAATGACGGTCATCGGAACTCAATGGGCGGCGTACAAGCGTCTGACACAGCTCGGCTTCCCGCGCCGTTTTCCGATCGTTCAGTTCCCCAACCTGCCGCTCATCATCGCCTTCGTCGCCGGCCAGGCAGCAGCGCTCGTGCATGGAGCGCAGCACCCCTACCTCCAGTCGGTCGCCTACCTGGCGATGACGATCTGGGCCTATGAGGAGCTGGTCCACGGGGTCAACTGGTTTCGGCATCTGCTCGGTCTCACGTACGCCGTGATCCTCGTCATGCGTGTCGCGCACGCGTTGCACTAGCCCGTCTCACGGCGAGGCGCAGATCACCATGGCGATCGGATTGGTGGCTGTCGAGGTGAAGACCTCCCAGCCGGTCGGGGTGGCGCCGTCCGGCGCGCTGAAGTTGTCCACCGTTGGGAATGACGCCACGAGCGGCTGGTTGTTGTTGTTGCGAGTGCCGCCACCGACGGCTCGCTCGCCCGGCTGGCAGTAGGCATAGCCGTTGGTCGCCGTGAACCCATCGCCCGGCGGGAAGCCCGTGCGGACGACCAGGTTCGCGAGCGCGTCCTTCCCTGGCGGTCCGGTGGGGCCCTGCCGGTTCCAGCTGATCGGGCTCTCGCCCGGGATCCGGCTCTTGCCGTGGCCGCGCGCCCTGTGGCAGGCGTGCGAGTTCCCGACGATCCGCAGCGTTCCGTTGGCGGCGACGCAGCCGTGGATGACGCCATCGGCGGTGGGCCGGCCCGTCACTGCATAGGCGCCGCCGCCCAGCACGACGAAGAGCGCGAGTGTGGACACGACGTTGGCGTAGGTGATGTGTCGGCGCATGGTTCTCCCTTCCATTGAGCGGAAACTCAACGAAGAGGGGAAGTTGCGCTTGGCGCGATCCCCGGCGCCACCGAACAACCACGCGCCCCGCAGTAGTCAGCCGCAAGCAGACGAGGGCAATCCCCGATGGCGTACGCCGGCGGGTGCTCGATGCTTGACCTGGCCGGCCGAGAGGAGGTACAGATCATGAGCAAGCGTTACGCGGTCGCGGGGCTCGCTGCGGTGAGCGTGGCGGTGCTGGTGCGGCGCGGCGCCTCGCACTGCGGCAGCATGGACTTCGGGAAGATGATCGAGCGGATGCCCGATGACGCGCCGCCGAAGTGGATGTTCCGCAACATCAACGCCATCCGCCAGAACACCGACCGGATCCTCGAACTGCTGGAACGCCGAGGACAAGCCGACGAGCAGCGCGCCGACTGAAGCCGTGCCGATCTAGGCGAGCATCCAGCCCGCCAGCTCGTCGAGCGCCCCGGGCGCGACGTAGTAGTAGACGAACAGGCCGTGCTTCTCGCTCTGCAGCACGCCGGCGTCCTTGAGCACCTTGAGATGGTGGCTGATCGTTGGCTGGGAGATCCCGAACAGCGGCACCAGCTCGCAGGGGCAGACCTTGCCAGGGTGGTCGCGCAAGACGTCGACCAGTCGCAGCCGGACCGGATCGGCCAGCGCCTTCGCGACTGCGACCAGCCGAGCCGCTTTTGCCTCTTCCAGGGCCGGTATCACCGGTGAGCAGTCGCAAGGGTCCCCGGCGGGGCGCTTGCGCTTGGGCGTGATTTCGAGCTCGAGCATCAGACGGCGCCTGAGAGCAGATCCTTCAGCTGCTCGACGGTCGGCACCCGGCCCGACATGACGAGCTTGCCGTCGATCGCAAGTGCCGGGGTGGACATGACTCCTACGCGGGCGATCTCGGCATAGTCGGTGACCTTCTCGATCTCGGCGTCGAAGCCGAGCTGGGTGACGGCGGTGTGGGTAGCGTCGGCGAGCGCGGCGCAGCCCTTGCAGCCGGGTCCGAGGACGGTGATGGTCATGGCGTGTTCCTTTCGGTCAGAGAACGAGGTTGAAGAGGAAGCCGACGGCGGTGATCGACACGGCGACGGTCGCCGCCCAGATGGCGATCAGCCGCACCTTTAGCACGCGCCGCAGCAGCACCATCTCGGGCAGCGAGAGCGCGACCACGGCCATCATGAACGCGAGCAGCGTGCCCATCGCGACGCCCTTGGCATGCAACGCCTCGATCAGGGGCAGCACCCCGGCGGCGTTCGAGTAGAGGGGTACGCCCATCAGCACCGCGGCCGGAACCGCCAGCGGGTTGTCCGAACCGGCGATCGACGCGAGCGCGTCCTGGGGCACCCAGCCGTGGATGACCGCGCCGAGCGCGATGCCCGCCAGCAAGTACGGCCAAACGCGGCCGAGGATCGAGCGCACCTCCCCGCGCGCGTAGGCGACGCGCGCCGCCCAGTTGAGCCCGGCGGCGGGGTCCACGCCGATGGGCATGTGGGTCTCGAACACGAACGGCTCGACATGGCGCTCAAGCCCCATGCGTCCGAGGACGACGCCGGCGACGATCGCGATCGTGAGCCCCGAGACGACGTAGAGCGCTGCCACCGCGAAGCCGAACAGGCCGAACAGCAGCACCACCGCCACCTCGTTCACCAGGGGGCTCGCTATCAGGAACGACAGCGTCACCCCGAGCGGCACCCCGGCCGAAACGAAGCCGATGAAGGCGGGCACCGCCGAGCAGGAGCAGAAAGGCGTGGCGACGCCGAGGCCGGCCGCCATTGCGTTGCCGACACCCTCCCGGCGGCCGCCGAGCAGCGCGCGCGTGCGCTCGACGGACATGAACGAGCGCAGCAGTGCGACCGCGAACACGATCGCCGCCAGCAGCAGCGCGATCTTGGTCGAGTCGTAGAAGAAGAAGCGCAGCGACTCGCCGAGCCGGTCGTGCAGGTCGAGCCCGGCTACGTCGCCGAGGAGCCAGTCCCACAGCGGCGCGAGCGCCCTGATCGCTCCCACGAGCAGCGCGAGCGCGAGCGGCAATCCGAGCAGCCGGAGCCACCATACGCGCGGCCGGGCTGCGGCTCGCGGCGCGGCTCCCGCAAGCGGGGCGGCGGGGTCAAGCGTGGACACGGCGGCTCGAAGGGTTCCCGGTCATTCCTTCGACGGTTATCGATGTAAACGTGGGGAGGGATGACCGTGAAGCGCCGCAGCGGTGGTGTGGACAACTACGTCGTGATGCCCTCCTCGGCAACCATCAGCGACGCGAGCACGAAGTCGATCAGGTCGCGCTCAGGTCATCGCTCACGGCTTGCGGGCGCGGATGATCGCCGAGCCGGCGTGTGTGTGGACGCGGTGGGTCTCGGTGATCTCGATGTCCGTGAGCCCTGCGGCGGTCAGCGCCTGCTCGAACTCGTCGCGCGTGAGGGCGCCGGCGACGCAGCCGGTCCACTCCTGCATGTCGGCGCGGGTGGCATCGTCCATGTCGGAATCGCGGATCACGTCCGAGACGGCGATGCGACCGCCGGACCGCAGCACGCGTGCGGTCTCGCGGAGCACCTTGGGCTTGTCGCCCGAGAGGTTGATCACGCAGTTGGAGATCACCACGTCGACGCTCTCGTCGGGGAGGGGGATGTCTTCGAGGTAGCCCTTCAGGAACTCGACGTTGCCGACGCCGGCTTCGGCAGCATTCCTGTGCGCGAGCTCGAGCATCTCGTCGGTCATGTCGAGCCCGATGGCCCTGCCGGTGGGGCCGACGCGACGGGCGGAGATGAGCACATCGGCGCCTGCGCCAGAGCCGAGGTCGAGCACGATCTCGCCGTCGTCCAGGTCGGCGACAGTGGTTGGGACTCCGCAGCCGAGGGAGGCGGTCACCGCGGCCTGGGGGACGCCCGCGGTGTCGACCTGGTCGTAGAGGTGGCCGCCGAAGAAGTCCGCCTTCTCGGCGGTTCTGCAGCCGGCCGAGCTGCTGCAGCAGCCTTCGCCCGTCTGTCCTGCGACTTGCCGCGCGGCGGCGGCATACCGCTCGCGTACGCTCTCGCGGATGTAGTCGGTCATGTCAGCCACGTCGAAAGCTCCTTCAAAGCGTCGGGGAGGACGTAGTAGTAGGCCCACAGGCCGCGGCGCTCGGAGTCGACGATCCCGGCATCCCGCAGCTTCTTGAGGTGGTGCGAGAGTGTGGGCTGGGAGACGTCGAAGAGGGGCACCAGCTCGCAGACGCAGACCTTGCCTGCGTGCTTGCGCAAGACATCGACGAGCTGGAGCCGGATCGGGTCGCCGAGGGCCTTCGCCACCTCCGCCATGCGCGTCGCGTGCTCGCGCTCCACGTCCGGGTAGACCACCGG
Organism: uncultured Thermoleophilaceae bacterium; assembly: GCA_963848495.1. GTDB lineage: Bacteria > Actinomycetota > Thermoleophilia > Solirubrobacterales > Thermoleophilaceae > JAICJR01. Next base: position 108,352 of record CAWKDV010000004.1, on the reverse strand, counting down.
CTCGCAACAAGGCTCACCGGCGGCCCGCTTCTGCTTGGGAACGAGCTCCAAATCGACGGTCATCGATTTAAGGCTATCTATTGAATCGAGAGGTGTCAATGGATACGATGCGCCGCGGCACGAGGAGGAGGGTGGCCATGAGCGAGCAGTCGTCGGAGTTCAGCGTCGAGCGCAATCTTGAGCGGGAGGTTGGACGCCTCGCCCAGGAGTTCCGTGGAATCTGGTCGCGGGAGACGATCGCCCGCTTCCTCAGCGAGTGCCATACGGAGCTCGAGGGGCTCGGCCGCGGCCGTGTGGTGAACTTCCTTCCGTTGATGGCGGGAAGGTTCGCGCGAGACCGTCTGTGGGCGCTGGCGCAGGCCGAGGGCCTCGTCGAGAAGACCCATCCGGAGGCGCTGTTCGTCTGCGTGCGGAACCGCCGGGCGGTCGCAGATCGCCGCCGCACTCACCCATCACCTCTCGAATGGTTGGATCGGCGTGCGCTCGGCGGGATCGCTACCAGGCGAGGAGATCCAGCCGAGCGTGGTTCGGGTCATGGATGAGATCGGCGTCGACATCCACACCGAGTTCCCCAAGCCCCTGACCGATGAGGTCGTGCGCGCCGCCGACGTGGTCGTGACCATGGGTTGCGGCGACGCCTGCCCCGTCTACCCCGGCAAGCACTACGAGGATTGGCAGGTCGCCGACCCGGCCGGTCAGCCGGTCGAGGTGGTGCGGCAGGTCCGCGACGACATCCAGCTGCGCGTCGAGGCGCTCGTCTCGCAGCTCGCACCGGTGGTCACGGGAGGCTGATCGTCATGGATCGAGTCGCGGTCATCACCGACGTTCACGCCAACCTGCCGGCGCTCGAGGCCGCCCTGGCGCGCATCGACGAGCTCGGCATCGAGCGGATCTACTGCGGCGGCGATCTGGTCGGGTACGGCCCGCACCCGAACGAGGTGTGCGAGCTGATCGAGCAGCGCGCGATCCCGACCATCTACGGCAACTACGACCATGCGATCGCGCGGGACGAGCATGACTGCGGCTGCGCTTACATCACCGAGCACGACCGCGAGCTGGGCCAGCAGTCGGTCGAGTGGACGCTCGTCAACACGAGAGAGGCGTCCAAGGACTTCATGCGCGAGCTGCCGTTCGACCTCCGCTTCCGGGTCGGTGCCACCGGCGTGCACCTGGTGCACGGCTCGCCGCGCAAGGTCAACGAGTACCTCTTCGAGGACAAGCCGGCCTCGCTCTACGAGCGGCTCGCCGCCGCGGAGACCGACGAGGTGCTGGTGTTCGGCCACACCCACAAGCCCTGGGTGCACGACTACGCGGGCGTGCGGTTCGTCAACTGCGGCTCGGTCGGCAAGCCCAAGGATGGCGACGCACGTGGCGCGTTCGCGCTGCTCGAGGAGGCGCCGGGTGAGCTGCACGTGACGATCGAGCGGGTGGAGTACGACGCGCGCGCTGTTGCGCGGGAGGTGGCGGCGGCGGGGCTGCCGGGCGAGTTCGCCGACAAGCTCGTCGCCGCCGCGTAGGAGGAGGGAGCAATGAAGTACGTCCTGTTTGTATGCACACACAACGCGGGCCGGTCCCAGATGGCGCAGGCGCTGTTCGAGCGCTACGCCCCTGACGACGTGCGGGCGGAGTCGGCCGGGTCCGACCCCGTTCGCGCCTGCTGGCCCGAGGTCCTACAGGTGATGAGCGAAGTGGGAGTCGACCTCTCGAAGCGCCGGCCCAAGCGCCTGTCGGTCGAGATGCAGCTGCACGCCGACTGGGCGGTCACGATGGGCTGCGGCGACGTCTGCCCCTACGTCCCGACGACCGTCGATGACTGGGACCTGCCCGACCCGGCCGGCAGGCCGATCGAAGAGGTGCGCGAGATCCGCGACCTGATCGACGAGCGTGTCAGGGACCTTGCGTTGAACAACATCGACGCGATCCGCAGCGACCCCACGTCACACCGCTTCCGGCTCGCCAAGCTGCTGCCGCAGCTGATCGAGGAGTTCGGCGACGAGCGGCCGGCCGAGGTGATCCGCGGCTGCGCAGACCGGATCCTCGACGACTACGACGACGTGCCGATCCGCAGCCACATCTTCGCGCTCGTCCACAAACGCACCCGCGACTGCCTGCGGGAAGACACCTGCGCCGTCCTGGAGAGCGCAGACCGCTAGCGGATGGACGGCTCACTTCCACTGTGGCGCCGGGCCGGCGCCGAGGCCCTCGCTGCGTTCGCGCTGGTGTTCGCCGGGTGCGGGGCGATCGTCACGAACGCGAAGTACGACAGCGCCCTCGGCTCGGTCGGGATCAGCCTGGTGTTCGGGCTGATCATCATGGCGATGATCTACGCCACCGGACACCTCTCCGGCGCGCACATCAACCCCGCCGTGACGATCGCGTTCACCCTCACTCGTCACTTCTCGCCGCAGGAGGCGGTCGCCTATATCGCCGCTCAGCTCGCCGGCGCCACCGCGGGCGCTCTCGCCCTCCTCGCGGTCTGGACGGACCAGCCGGCCCATCTCGGCTCGACCGTGCCGTCGGTAGGGGCCGGCAGCGCATTCGTCTACGAGCTGCTGCTCACGGCGGTGCTGATGTTCGTGATCATGGCCGTGGCCACCGACGCTCGCGCGGTCGGCGCCGCGGCCGCGATCGCCATCGGCGGGACCGTCGGTCTCGATGCTCTGTTCGGGGGCCCGGTCACCGGCGCGTCGATGAACCCGGCCCGCTCGTTCGGTCCCGCCCTGGTCTCCGGCACCTGGACCGACTTCTGGGTATATCTGGCCGGGCCCGTCGCGGGCGCCGCGCTCGGCGCGCTCGCCTACCAGCTCATCCGGGGCGGCCGGGCGGTGGCCTCCGGCGCGGAGGATGCTCAGGCGCCGGTGGCGAGCGAGGGCATCGCAGCATGAGCCGCTTGCCACGCCTGGGCGCCGATCTGTAGCGCTTCCCACGGGCTGCCGAACGGCGGCGTGTAGGCCAGATCGAGCTCGCTCAGCTGATCGACCGACAGCTCCTGGAAGAGCGCCGTGGCCGGCATGTCGATGCGCTTGGCCACCTGCGCGCCGGCGTGCCCGGCGAGCTGACAGCCGAGCAGCCGTCCGCTCGATACGTCGCCCGTGAAGCGCATATGGAGGTCGTGGGCGCTGGGGTAGTAGGGCTTGTGATCGGGCGCTGTCGCCTCAACCGTCAGAGGCACAAAGCCTGCGGCGCGGGCCTCGTGGTCCCGCAGCCCGGTGCGCGCGAAGGCCCAGTCGAACACCCGCACCACCTGTGTGCCGAGCGATCCGGCGAACTCCCTTGCCCCGCCAAGGGAATTCTCGCCGGCGATCCGTCCCTGCTTGTGGGCGGTGGTGCCGAGCGGTAGGTATGCGGGTTCGGGCAGCAGCCGGTGGTGGGTATGCACGCAATCGCCTGCGGCCCAGACGTCGGGCAGGCTGCTGGCCATTTGGCGGTTGACCGCGATCGCGCGGCGTACGCCCAGCGCCGCCCCGGCCTCCGCCGCCAGCTCGCTCGCCGGCCGCACCCCCACGGATACCAGGACGACGTCGGCCGCGGTTGGCAGGCCGGAGTCGGTCTGCACCCGCAGCCGCTGGCCGTGGCGCTCGATGCCCTCGACGCGCACGCCGCAGCTCACCTGAACCCCGTGCTCGACCAGCTGCTCGTGTGCGAGCGCGCCCAGCGGGGCGTCGACGGTCGCCAGCACCTCGGGCAGCTGCTCGATCACGGTCGCCTCAATGCCACGGTGCACGAGCGCCTCGGCCATCTCCAGGCCGATGTAGCCGGCACCGATGATCACCGCCGACCGAGCCTCATCGAGGGACATGGCCAACGCGAAGGCGTCATCCATGGTGTGGAGAAGGTGCACGGCGGGAAGGTCCAGGCCAGGTAGGGACGGACGCAGCGGCTCAGCGCCGGTCGCCAGCACCAGCCGGTCGTACGAGACATCCTGCTCGAGTCCGTCGGCCACGAGGGTCACCCGGCGCGCCCGCGGGTCGATTCGCGTTGCTTTCGTGTTCAGCCGCAGCTCCACTCCTGCCGCCTCCAAGTCAGCCTGCGTCCGGTGCGCGAGGCTCGTCCACTCGCCCACCTCGCGGCCCAGCCAGAACGGCAGCCCGCAGATCGAGAAGTTGGGGAAGCTGTCCGCCACGACGACGGTCACAGCGACGCCGGCGTCCAGCTCGCGGGCACGGAGCGCCGCCGCGATGCCTGCGTCGCTGCCCCCTATCACCACGAGGTGAATTGCAGTCACCGCCTGGCTCGGCTGGAGCGGCCCGTCCTCATCGACGCCGGAGTCTCCGACAGACCGCCGGCGGAGACGTTGCCCAGGCGTGAAGCCCGATCGTCGAGGGGACCGATCGCCGCCCTCCTCACGGACCGGTCCGCCCCTGCGGCAGCCCCTCCCAATCGAGCGACTCGAAGAACACGACCAGGCCGAGGACTGTGGCGGTCGCGCCGGCGGCGATCATCAGCACGACGCCGCTGCGGGCCGCCCATGCTGGGAGCTGGCTGAGCACGACTCCGTGCAGCAGGACGGGCAGCTTGCTCAGGCCGGCGGCCAGCCCCAGCAGGCCGAGGGCGCCCCCGGCGATCGCGCGCGAGTCGCGCCCGCCCCGAGCGAGGAAGGCAAAGCCCACGAGAGCGAATGCCGTCTCGTTCCCCGCCTCGAGCCACGTCCCCGCCGACGCGTTGGGATCGAAGGCGAAGGCCGCCATCGTCACGAGCATCGCCACACCCGCCAGCGCCCCGAAGGCGACGCTCGCGGCTCTGACCGGCGAGGAGGGCCGGCGGACCAGCAGCAGGATCGCGCATGCGGCGAACGGGACGGCAAACGCGAGCCACGGCCAAGGCGCAGGCCGGTTCACGCGCCAGACCTCTCCGGCGAGCCGGGCGTGGCGCCCGTCCACCGTCAGGGGGAGGGCCCAGCTCCGGCGCGCCAACCACGGGGCGAGCTCGCGGACGCGGACATCGTGCCAGACGACCGTCGGCCGGTTCGAGATAAGGCGCCATCCGGATCCCGACCCCTTGCGCAGGAGGCCGGCCGTCGCCGCCGTTGGGGATCGCGTGCTCACTTCAGCCCCCGCGGGCCCGAGACGGAGGAACGGCTCGCCGAGGTAGCCCGGGACCGCGACGGTGTGGCCGCGGCGGGCGGTGAGTCCCAGCGCGAGATCGCTCGGGTACACGCGGACCGCGACCGCCGCTCGCAGCGGCGGCGTCAGCTGACCGACGCCGGCGCGATAGTCGAGCGCGACGACACCGGTGCGCAGATGGGCGGCGGCGGCCGATGGGGCGGCGAGCAGCGCGAGCGCCGCGATCGCGGCGACGCGTCCCGCCCGAGTCTCGAGCCGGCCCGGCATGGGTCCTCGCCGCCGAGTCTCCCACGGCTCGGCGTCAGGGTGGTGGCTAGCGCCTCAACTTCAGCGTGCGCGCCACCGTCTGCTGCTGGCCGTCCTTGCTCTTCACCGCTAGGCGCAGCGTGAGCGTGCCCGAGTGGAAGCGGCGGACTATGCGACGGGCCTTGCGGCCGAGCTTCAGCCTGAAGGTGCGGCTGCCGGCCTTCGAGAGCGATCCCGTCCGCTGCCCGAGCTTCACGCCGCCGCGACCCACGAGGCTGAGCCTGACGCTGCACGCCTCGGAGCAGTGGACTCTGACGGCGAGTCCCTTGCTCACCAGGCTGTGGACTCGCACGGTCCGGAGCATCTTGAGCGCCGCCGTGAGCGACGTGACGGTCCTCGGCAGGGCGATGCTCGGCGGGCCCGCGACGATCGCGGGCGTGGCCTCGGAGTCCTGCGGCGTGCCCTGCTCGCTGCTGCCGACGAACGTCCCGGTCACCCGCGCGCGCAGCGTGTGGCCGATGTCCGCTCCGGTGGGCACGTAGTTCTGGGCGGTGGCGCCGGGGATGTCCTGGCAGGCCCAGCCGGTCGCGTCGCAACGGCGCCACTGGTAGCTGAACTCGTTGGCCATCCGCTCGAGCCAGGAGCCGGCGACGCTGGACAGGACGCTGCCCGTCTGCGGGGCGCCGCTGACGACCGGTCGGACAGCCTCGGCGGGGAGGCACTTCTGCGCATTGCTCAGACCGGCGTAGTAGTTGTTCCACGCCGGCGTGTCGCCGGTGACGGACACGGTGGGCGTGCCGGCAGTGGCGTTGATCCGCAGCACGGTCGCCCAGGTGTGCTGGGCAGGGCCCATGTCACCGAGGCGGCAGTCGGCGTTCACCCACTGGACGAACTCGTAGGTGCCGTTCAGGCCGGTGACGTCGATGTACTGGCCATCCCGGGACGGGTCGTAGATGTCGCTGAAGCCGGCGTTGATCGTCTCGGACACCGATAGGGCGCTCGGGTTCTTCTGCTGGCAGTTGGTGGGGTTGATCTCTGTGCTCTGGACCAGGCAGAAGCCGGTCTTCTGGTCGCGCGCGACCTCGGCCAGGGAGGGGTCGTGCGTGCGCAGGTCGTAGCGGTCGAGCGCCAGGTAGTGCCAGTGCTGGTGCGTGGGATCGAAGTTGTATTGGAGCGCTCCCACCACGCCGCTCACCCCGCCCTGGAAGGCGTCCATGGTGTTGACGGTCGTGTCCTTGCGCGAGCCCGTGATCGTCAGCGGCCCGCCGTCTGAGAGCACGTCTATCTGCGCCGGGAACTGGAGCTGGACCTGGCTTCCCACCTTGACGAGGGTGAAGCCGCCGTCCCAGGTGGGGGCCGGGGCCTGCTTGATGTCCGGCAGCGCGGCGGCGGCGCGGCCCGCGAAGGCGAGCGCCGCAAGAAACACGACGACAGCCACGAAGAGCGACCTGCGAACGGCTATGGAGGGCATTGGAAGGGTGGAGGGTCGGGGCCGGCGGACGGAGGCCCTGAGGAGGGTTAGGCCTCACAGTCCATCAGCCTCGCATCGAACGCCCTTTCAGGCAAACCCTTCTTAACCTGGGACAAGGTCGAGACCAGCACCGATGGCCGCCGATCGGGGTACAGTCTTGGCATCTTGCGTACGCCGCGGGAGAACGGCTCGTGGGCTCGGCGGCTGCCGGCCGCGCCACTCATGCCGCTCGCCGCGCTGGCGGTGCACCAGCTCCGCTACTTCCTTGCCTTCGGCTCACGCGGCGGCAGCGAGCTCGCCGACACCGGCCACTCGTATCTCAACTCGGTCACCCCGTGGCTGGTGCTCGTGCTGGCCCTTGGCCTGGGCGCCTTCGTCGGCCGCCTGGCACGCGCCTGGCGCAGCGGTGAGGCGGACGACGCAAGAGGCCAGAAGACGCTGCGGGTGTGGCTCGTGGCGTCGCTCTCGCTCATCCTGATCTACGCCAGCCAGGAGTTCCTCGAGGGGCTTCTGGCGACCGGTCATCCCGATGGCCTCACCGGCATCTTCGGCGACGGCGGCCTGTGGGCCATCCCGGCCGCCCTCGCCGTCGGCGCGGTGCTTGCGCTGCTTGTCCGGGGCGGTCACGCCGTCGTCGCGCTCGCCGCGCGCCTGCGCCGCAGTCGTCCGTCGGCAGCGCCCCGGGGTCTGCCGATCCGCCGTCCGGCACCTGTCTTCCTTGTTCCGGCGAGTCCGCTCGCCGCCTGCGCGCCCAGTCGCGCGCCGCCGCACGCTCGCTGATCCGGTGAGCGGCGCCTGTCGCGCCGCGTTCGGCGAACGACAGAAGGAGTCAACGCAGATGTCCCGCTTCCTGCGGGCGATCGCACTTGCGGCGGTGGTTTCCGCCGCGGTCGCGGTGCCCGCTTGGGCCCATCAGGGCAATCCGAATTACCGCTCGGTCATCGACCAGGTGACCCCTGCCATCCCGGGTGTGAAGTTCCAGGTGCTCGGCTACGACACCCAGTTCCAGGTCACGAACCGGAGCGGGAAGACGGTGACGATCTACGGCTACGGCGGTGAGCCCTACGTCCGCATCCTCGGCGACGGCACGGTGCAGCAGAACCATCTCTCGCCGGCGACCTACCTGAACAACTCCGACTTCGTCACCGTGGCGCCGCCTTCGTTCACGAGCACGAAGGCGCCGCCGCAATGGCGCTTCGTCGAGAAGACGTCGACCTACATCTGGCACGACCACCGGATGCACTGGATGGGCGCGCACCTGCCGCCACAGGTCAAGGACATGCACAGGAAGACGAAGGTCTTCGACTACGCGATCCCGATCAGTGTCGGCTCCCAGAAGGGGCAGATCAGCGGGACTCTGTACTGGGTCGGGAGCCCCGGCGGCTTTCCCGTCGGAGCGATCGTGTCGCTGAGCCTTCTGGTCCTCCTCGGCGTCGGCGCGACGGTGCTGGTGCGTCGTCGCCGTCGCGGCCCTCGGCCCGCGACGCACCCGGCGGAGGAGGCCTGGTGAGCCGACTCAGGCTCCTGGCAGCACCCGTCGTCTTGGCGGCGCTCTGCGCCGTTCCGTCTGCCGCGCTTGCCCACGCCCAACTCGAGGGCACGTCCCCGCAACGCGACGCGACGGTGAAGATGCAACCGGCCGTCATCTCGTTCCGCTTCGACGAGTCGGTGGAGGGCAACTTCGGCGCGGTGCGCGTCTACGACTCGGCGGGGCGGCGGGTCGACGCCGGCGACGCCTTCCATCCCGGCGGTCGCGGCGCGGTGATGGGCGTCCACCTCAAGCCCCATCTGGCGGCGGGGACCTATACCGCCACCTACCGGGTCGTGTCGGCGGACGGGCACATCGTCTCGAGCGGATTCGTGTTCTCGATCGGACATCCGGGTGGCGCCGGCAAGACCGTTGCGTCTTTGCTCGCGGGCACGAAGGTCGGCGAGGGCACCAACCTCGTCTACGGGCTCGCCCGCGGAGTGCAGTACGGCGCGATCGCACTCGCCGTCGGCGGCGTGTTGTTCCTTCTGCTCACCTGGTTCCCAGCCCTCATCGCGGCGGCCGGCGCCGCGCCCGAGTGGGAGCGGGCATCGCAGGCCTTCGCGCGGAGGCTCACGCGGCTGCTGGCCGTCGCCTCGCTGCTCGGCCTGGCGAGCGCGGCCGCGGGCGTGGTACTGGAGGCGGCCAGCGCAGCCGGAATCTCCGGTTGGTCGGCGCTCAAGTGGAAGGTCGTCCACGAGGAGCTCGGCACGCACTTCGGCACGGTGTGGGGGATCGCCGTGGTGGCCTGGGCGCTGTCCGGGGCAACCGTTGCGCTGCTCGTCATGCCGGCGCGGCAGCGTGCGCTCGCCCTGCGACCGGCGGAGCTCGGGGCGACGGGCCTCGCGCTGGCGCCGCGCCGGACGCTGGTGGCGCTGGCCGCGCTCGGCCCGCCGCTCGCCTTCTTGACGATCCTCCCGGCGTTCGCCGGCCACGCCTCCACACAACGCCCGATCGCGCTGATGTTCCCGACCAACGTCGCCCACGTGCTCGCCATGAGCCTCTGGGCCGGCGGTCTCGCCGCCCTGGTGTTCGCGCTGCCGGCAGCCACGAGGGCGCTTGAGCCGGTGGACCGTACGCGCCTGCTGGCGGCCGTGCTGCGGCGCTTCTCCCCGCTTGCGCTCGCCGCCGTGTGCGTCATCGTCGCCTCCGGCCTGATCCAGGCATACGAGTGGGTGCGCACGCCCGCGCATCTAGTCGACACCCCGTACGGCCGGGCGGTGCTGATCAAGATCTGCCTGCTTGTGGGCCTGATCGCGCTGGGGGCGTTCAACCGGCGCCGCTCAGTTCCGGAGGTCTCCCGCCTCGCCACCGAGGGCGCGACGCCGGGGCGAGCGGGCCTGGAGCTGCGACGCGCGCTGCGCGCTGAGGTGGGGCTCATCGTGGTTGTGCTCGGCGTGACCGCGGCGCTCAGCGCCTACGCGCCGTCGACGCAGACATACACCGGCCCGGCGAACCTCAGCGGCACGGTCGGGCCCGCGCAGCTCGAGATGACGGTGGATCCGGCGCGCGTCGGCGCCAACCAGATCCACCTCTATCTGCTCAACCCGAGGGACGGGACTCAGTTCACGAAGGCCAAGGAGGTCGACGTGTCAGAGGTCATGCCGTCGAAGGGCATCGGGCCTCTCCAGCAGGGCGCGACCCTGGCCGGCCCGGGTCACTACATCGACTCCACGGCGCTGCTGGGAGTGCCGGGCAAGTGGCGACTGACCGTGACGGTCAGGACCTCCGAGTTCGACGAGTACACGAAGACGTTCACGGTGAACGTGCGGTGAGGCGCCGCTTCACAGCGGCGGTGGTCGCGGGCGTCGCCCTCGCTGCTGCGCTCGACTCACCGAACCTGGCGCACGGAGTCCTGTTCCTTCTGCCGTGCCTGCTGCTCGCCCTGGCGCTGGCCTGGGAGCGCTACCCCGGTGCGCGTCTGATCGAGCGCGCCGCAGGCCGCCGTCGGCGGCAGGTGCGGCCTTCGCGCACGGGGGCGCTCCAGCGCCGCCCTGCTGCTGAGCAGCGGGTCCCGGGAAGGCTCGTCGCACCCGCCTGCGCCCCGCGAGCACCGCCGGCCGTGGCGTGTGAACCCGACACGACACGACGTTCGAAAGGAACCAACTTGAACAGGAAGCATGCACTCATTGCCGGCAGCGTGGCAGCAGCCGCGCTCGCGGTCCCCTCCGTCGGGCAGGCCCACGTGAGCCTGCACCCGAACGTCCTCCCGGCCGGCGATTTCCCGACGGTCGACATCCGCGTCCCGAACGAGACCGACAACGCGAGGACGGTGCGGGTCGACATAAAGATCCCGCCTGGCTTCACCGCCTTCGACCCGCAGCAGGTGCCCGGCTGGAAGATCCAGCTCGTCAAGACGAAGCTCACCAAGCCGATCCAAACCGACGACGGTCCCGTCACCGAGGAGGTCTCGGAGGCGATCTTCACCGCCGCCAAGGGCGGCGGCACCCCACCGGGCTACATCGAGAACTTCCCCGTCGCGTTCTCGGTGCCGGGCAAGAGCGGCGACACCCTCTCGTTCAAGACCGTGCAGACCTACAGCAACGGCCAGATCGTCCGTTGGATCGGACCGCCGAGCGCGGACCAGCCCGCGGCAACGGTCAACGTCGGGCCCGAGAACGGTGCCGCCTACGACCTCGCCGGGGATGCCGGGCCTCCCGCCGGTCAGGTTGCGCCCGCCGCGGCGACTGCCGAGCACACGGCCGCGCCCACCTCCGGCGCTACTGCGACGAAGAGCACCGGGGCGAGCAAGGGCCTCGCCATCGCGGCGCTGATCGTGGGCGCGCTGGGGCTGGTCGCAGGCGTCGCCGCTCTGATATCGCGTAGACGCCCGTCAGAGACCGCTGCGACAGAGCTCTCGAGGCAGGCGACATGATCGCCTGCCTCACCCACTGGTACACGTCGGCGCTCTACTTCACCCCGGTGGGAGTGCTCGGCGGGGTCGTCGTCGTCTCGGACCGAGTCCACAAGCGCCGCAACCCAAAAGCGCCAACCAGACCCCGAAACGCGCGTGAGGTGAGACGATGAGCCGGGCGCCGGGCTGGTCGAGCTGGGCGCTCGATCCGCTTCTCGTCGTTGCGCTGCTGGCCGCGACCGCGCTGTACCTCAGGGCTTTCACCCGCGCCCGCGACAGACGGTCGGCGGCTACGCCCGGGATCGGCCACGCGCTGCCGTACTTCGCCGGCCTCGCTCTCATCGCCCTGGCCCTGATGTCTCCGCTCGATGCGATCGGCGACCGCTGGCTCCTCTCGGCCCACATGCTGCAGCACGTCGTGCTGGCGGACATCGCACCGGCACTGATCGTGCTCGGAGTGAGGGCGCCGCTGCTACCCCTTGGGCTGTCGCGGCGCGTCCTGCGGCTCGTCGCTCCCGGTGGCCCGATCGGTCGGGTGCTGGAGGTGGTGATGCGCCCGGCGCTCGTGCTCCCGGCGTGGGCTGCCGCCACCTGGCTGTGGGCCCTGCCGCGGGTGTTCGACTACGCCGCCATCCACCCAGCCGTGCACGCCCTCGAGCACATGACGCTGTTCTACACGGGCCTCGCGCTCTGGTGGCTCGTGGTCGATCCGCTGCCATCGGATCGGCGCAGGATGAACGGCCAGCGGCTCGCATATCTCGGCTTCAGCCGCGCCGCGACCGCCGTCGTCTGCATCCCCCTCACCTGGGGCGCCGGCACGTTCTATCCGCTGTACGCCCACGCCCCGCGGGCGTACGACCTATCCGCGATCGCCGACCAGCAGCTCGCGGGAGCCGGCATGTGCTTCCTCGAGCTGTTCGTGTTCGGTGTGGCCTTCGCCGCCGTTTTCGTCGATGCGCTCGTCAGGGACTCGAGGGCCGCCGACCTGCGCGACCGCCTGGAGGCCGGCGTCTCATGAGATCGGGCAGCCGTGTGCTGCGGCCCGCGGTGCTGCTGCCACTGGCGGGACTCACGGCGATCCTGGTGGTCCTTACGGCGGTCCTCGCCGGCCAGAGCTCCAAGCCGAAGCTGCCGGGCGGCGCGAGTGCGGCGCGCTCGTCGCAGTTCTCGGGCCAGGTGCTGACTCCGGTCACGGCGGCGCCCCCGATACATCTCGACAACTACCTCGGCAAGCGGATCACGCTCGGCCAGTACCGCGGCACACCGGTGCTCGTGACCTTCCTCTACACGCACTGCCCGGACGTGTGCCCGCTGATCGCCACGAACCTGCGCGCGACGCAGGCGCGGCTCGGCGCGGCCGCCCGGGACGTCGAGATCATCGCTGTCTCGGTGGACCCGCACGGCGACACTCGGGGAACCGTCGCGGCCTTCCTACGGGCGCACGAGATGACCGGGCGCATGCAGTACCTGATCGGTAGCGCCGGCGCGCTGGCGCGCACCTGGAAGGCGTGGAACATCGGCTCGCAGCGCGATTCGGGCAACCCGGAGTTCGTGGCGCACTCGGCGCTCGTCTACGGCATCAGCGCGAGCGGGAAGCTCAGGACGATCTATCCGGCGAACTTCAAGCCGGCGCAGATCGTGCACGACGTGCCCCTGCTCGCGAAGAGCTGATGCGCCGGTCGCACGCGCTCGCCGTGCTGGTGGCGGCACTGGCCGCCGTGATTGGCGTGGGCTTCCTCAGCGGGGGTGGCGGGAGCCCCTCCAAGCTGGCGCCGGCACTGCCCAACACGGTCCTGCGGCCGCCCGTTGTGAATCTCGCGCAGCTCCGCGGACACCCCGTGCTCGTCAACTTCTGGGCAAGCTGGTGCCATCCCTGCATGCAGGAGGCGCCGCAGCTGCAGCGCTTCGCGGCCCAGGAGCACGGCCTGCAGCTTGTCAGCGTCGACACCGGGGACAGCGCCGCGGCCGCCCGCAGCTTCATCCGCCGCTACGGTTGGACCTTCCCCGTCCTGCGCGATCCCGACAACACCGTCGGCGGCCGATACGGCATCGTGGGGCTCCCGACGACCTTTGTGCTGAGCGGGCGCGGGCGGATCGTCTCCAGGCTGATCGGCCCGCAGACCAGCTCGAGCCTCGAGCGAGCGTTGCGCTCAGCCGGTTGATCCCCTGCTCGCCCTAGGCTCGCGCGTCCGCCTAGGAGCCCGCTCCGCGGCTTGCCGCTATCGCCGTGGCCCCCGCGTGGAAGAGCGGCTGGTCCGTGAGGGCGGCGGCGAAGGGCGCGCGATCGAGCGCGTAGAGGAAGCACGGCTCGCTGGCGGTGACGGTCGCGGTGCGGGGGCGGTCCTCGAGGAGGGCTATCTCCCCGAAGCCGTGTCCGCGTGACAGCGTGTTGATCGTGTCTCCCTGGCGGGTGACGTCGAGCCGGCCGTCGGCCACCACGTAGTAGCAGTCGCCCGGATCGCCCTCCCGGATCACCTCGTGGCCGGTCTCCACACGGACGCTGCGGGCCTCGCGTGCGAGCCGCTCCAGGGCGGCGGCGCCCAGCACGTCGAAGGGCGGGACGGCACGCAGCATCGCGATCTCGACTAGCGGGGGGCGCGACGTGGCGTCGAGGCGGCGCAGCGGACGCACGGCGCCGAGGCCCGCGACCGCGACCAGCACCGCCAGGCCTCCCGTGGCGAGCCCGGGCCCGCCCAGGTGGACCAGGAGGGCGACGAGCGCCGAGCCCGTGGCGAGGGCTGCCATCGTGCCCGCCTCGATCGCTCCGAAGAGATCGCCGAGCTCCTCGAGCGGGCAGTGGCGCTGCACCAGCGTGCGCGCCGCGACGTTGATAAGGCGCAGGGCGCAGCCCACCAGCACGAGGCAGGCGATCACCGCGGCGGCATCGTGCAGCTGCCCGAGCAGCAGCAGCACCACGCCCGCCCCGAGCAGCGCGGCGAGCAGCGGGGGCCCGATCCGGCGAACCCCGATCAGGGCCGTCGCTGCCGCGCTCCCGAGCACCGCGCCGATGCCCACGGACGCGTTGAGCGTGCCCGCGAAGCCGCCGCCCATGTCGAGCACGCCGACCGCGAGCACCACGTACAGGATGTCGAGCGCTCCCTCGACGACCACACCTGCGAGCAGCAGTCCGATCACCCAGCGCGACTCGCGGGGAGGCCGAGGGCGGGTGTGGACGGGCTCGTCGGGCATGACGCTCCGCCGCAGCACCGGTAGCCCGAGCGTGGCGAGGCCGGCGATGAGCGCGCAGCCGCCCAGGGCCAGGCACGCCAGCGACGGACCGTGGAGCGCGATCAGGAGACCGGCCAGCGCGGGGCCGCCGATGATCGCGACGCTCTCGCTCCAGCCACAGGCCACGTTGGCCGCGGTCAGCTCGGCAGGCGACCTGACGAGGCTGGGCAGCACGGAGGCCTGAATCGGCCGCGTGGCAGTGACGAAGACGGATGCCACGACGGCGGCGGCATACACGGTCAGCGCCGGCGCGCCCGCGAGGAGCAGGCCGCCGAGCGTCAGGTCGGCCGCGGCCTGGAGGCCGTATCCGAGGGGGAGCGCCCATGCCGTGCCGGCGCGCAGCAGTCGCGTGGTGAGCGGCCGGGCGAGCACGGCGGCGGGAAGGAGCTCGGCGACGGCCACCGTGCCCGCCAACGTGGCCCCGCCACGCTCGTAGGCGTACACCGAGACCGACAGCCAGATGCCCCACTCGGCCATCCCGAACAGCGTGTAGGCCGCAAGCGTCCGCCGCAGGAGCGGGCTCGCGATCGTGCTTGCGAGTACGCGCAGCGCTTCGCGCATCGGCCGCTCAGTGGCGGAGTCGCTCCGCGGCCAGGCCCCGCAGGCGCGCCGCGACCGGCGGGAAGCGCCTCAGCAGCGCCTCGGTCGCGGCGAGCTGGAGGACGAGCAGGCGGCCGTCTTCCAGCGCCTCGATGGCCGCCCGCCGGGGCGCACCGTAGCCAGCGCCCCAGTCGAGCGCCGCGAGCTCGCCGAACACGTCGCCGTAGCCGCGAACCGCTATCTGCTCGCCGTTGTCGAGCACGGCGAACTGGCCGGCGAGCACGACGTAGAGGTCGCGCGAGGTCTGCCACTGCTCGAGCACCTGGGTGCCCGCGTCGACCTCCCGCTCCTCACCCAGGGAGGCGACCCAGATGCGCTCCTCCTCGCTGAGCCCGTCGAACATCGGCACGTCACCAAGCGACACGGCCAGCGGCCGGTTGTCCACCGCGGCGGCGCCGACGGTGAGATCGCGCAAGGGCAGCGGCGGGCTGGTGCGGAAGCGGCGCCCCACGGGATGCTCCGCGAGGAAGTCCACGACGCGCTCCACGTGCTCGGCGCGCGTCGTGTGGTTCATCACGCAGAGGCGGAGCGCGAAGCGGCCGTGCGCCCGCGTCGAGCTGAGGAAGCCGATCCCCGAGCGCTCCAGCTCTGCGACCAGCTCGGCGTTGATGCGCTCCAGCTGCTCCTCGTCGTCCGCGATGGCGGGCTCCGTGCGCCTGAAGCAGACGATGCCGAGTGAGGGCGGCGCGAGCAGCTCCAGCGCCGGGTGGGCCTCGATGCGCTCGACGGCCAGGGCGGCGAGGTCGAGCGAGGCGTCGATGGCCCGCCGGAAGGCGTCGACGCCGAACGCCTGAAGCGACCACCAGAGCTTCAGCGCGCGGGCTCCGCGGCTGAGCTGGAGGCCCCAGTCGCCCAGGTTCTTCTCGCCGTCGATGTCCTGGAGGTAGTCGGGCGCGATCGAGAAGGCGCGGATGAGCGCCTCCTGCCGGCGGACCAGCAGGCAGCCGCACTCCCACGGCTGGTAGAGCCACTTGTGCGGATCCAACGTGATCGAGTCGGCCCGGTCGATCCCGGCCAGCGCGCGTGCACCGCGCTCCGTGAGCGCGGCGGCCCCGCCGTACGCCGCGTCCACGTGGAGCCACATGTCGCGCGACGCGCACAGCTCGCTCAGCTTGCCGAGCGGATCGATCGCACCGGTCGAGGTCGCACCCGCGTTGGCCACCACCGCGAGCGGCACCCGCGCGTCGGCGATGTCGCGGTCGATCGTCGCCTCCAGCGCGTCCAGGCGGATCGCGAAGCGCTGGTCTGTCGGCACGACCCGCACCTGGTCCGAGCGGAAGCCGAGGGCGCGCGCCGCCCGCGCGAACGAGGAGTGGCACTGGTCCGAGAGGTAGATCGTGAGCCGGTCCGACATCGAGCCGACCAGCGTCTCGCGCGCGCACGCGAGCGCGGTGAGGTTGGCGGCCGAGCCGCCGCTGACGAAGATCCCGCCCGCCTCGGCCGGGTACCCGACGAGGTCGGCCAGCCAGCGCACCATCGAGAGCTCCGCGGTGATCGGGCCCGCTCCGGTGCACCACATGCACGCATCCAGATTGAGAGCCCCGGCCACGAAGTCCGCCAGGGCCGACGGCCAATTGGAGCAATAGGGGATGAAGGCGAAGAACCCGGGATGGTCGCCCCTTGCCGTCGCGGGGATCAGGTCGCCGGAGATCCGGGCGAGGATCTGCTCGAAGTCCAGCGGCTGCTCGGGTGGCGGGTCGCCGAGGCGCTCCTCGAGGGCCCGCGGGTCCGGTCGCCTCACCGGTGCGCCCGGGTCCGCCAGCGCGTCGACCAGCAGGTCCACCACCGCGTAGCCGGTGGCGCGCATCTCGTCAGGCGTCAGCTCGAGCGGCCCGAGCGCTGGCGGCTTCATCCCTCCCGACACGGGCTGAGCATCACCTGTCGGCGATCCGCGGTCAAGGTCGCCGCGGTCCGGCCAGCTAGCCGCCGAGCTGCTCCACCACCCGCTTCGCGTACTTCTTCGAGGGCTTCGGGACCTCGAGCTCCCAGGCGTCGCCGCTCGTGAACGTCACCGTCAGCGGGCACGAGCCCGCGCCGCCACCGTCCAGCTCGATCGACGCGACCTCGCCGCGCGGGACGCGCGCGATCACCTGGTCGAGGTAGACCGTCACGATCTTCGACTTGAGCTCGACCAGGGCCACCTCCTCCGGCGTGACCACGAAGTAGGCCAGCCGCCCGAACGTCGGCGTCTCGGACTTCTCGCGGAAGGCGATCTTCTCCTCGTTCGCCTTCATGCTGCGTGCGGCGCCCACCGCCGCGCCGGCGAGCCCGCCGTACATGCCGCCGTACCGCGCCCCGACGGCCTTGCCCATCCCTCTGGGGTTCACCTTCACGCCGGCGAGCTGCTGCGAGCCGAGAATCTCTGAAGCGTCGAGCGCCATCCGGACCTCCTCGTATTTGGCGCATCCTGCGCGTCCCCGGATTAACGCGCGTTAAGGCAGCAGCTTCAGCCGTGGGCCGTGCACGCCCGCGTGGAAGCGGCCGGTCGCGCGCCGCAGCGTGAAGGCGATCTGCTCGCCGGACGCGGTGACCGCGACCACATGCCGGCCGCCGTCCTCGACCTCCACGATCGTGGCCTCCTCGTTGGCGGCGAGGCGGACCACGAGGGCTCGCATCCCCACCACCGGCACGGGTCTGCTGGGGCGCATGCGGCCAGGCTACGCCCAGGCGGGCTCGCGGCTCGGACCGAGGTCCAGCTCCTCGAGCGGCGCGGGCGCCCCGACGTGGAAGCCCTGCGCGAAGTGCACGCCGTAGCTGTGCAGGATGTCGATCGTCTCGTCGTCGCCCACGTGCTCCACGATCGTCTGCTTCCCGAGTCCGTGCGCGATCTCGACGGCCGAGCGCACGATGAGCTGGTCGATCTGGCTGGTGGGCAGCAGACGTCCGAACTCGCCGTCGATCTTCAGGTAGTCGAACTCGAGGTGCTTGAGGTTGTAGAAGGAGGCGAAGCCGGCGCCGAAGTCGTCGAGTGCCACCGCGCAGCCCATGTCACGCAGCGCTCGCAGCAGCGCGCGGGCCTGCTCGAGGTTGACTATCGCTCCGGTCTCGGTGATCTCGAACACGATGCCGCGAGCGTCGGCGCCCGTGGCGGCGAGCTGCTCGGCGATGAAGCCGGGCAGGTCCGCGTCGCTCATCGAGTGGGACGAGAGGTTCGCGTGGAAGACGACGTCGCGCCCGGCGGCCTGGTTGCGCGCAAGGATCCGCAGAGCGGTCCTGACCACCCAGCGGTCGATCAGCCGGATCGAGCCGAGCCGCTCGGCGGTGTCGAGGAACATGGCCGGCGGGATCAGCTCGCCGTCGCTCGAGGTCATTCTGAGGAGCAGCTCGAAGCGCTCAGGGCCTACGCCGTGCACGGCGACGATCGGCTGCGCGAAGAGCATCAGGCGCTCCTCCTCGAGCGCTGCCCTGATCTCCTGCGCCCAGCTGCGGTCGCGGCCGCGGCGGCCCGCGTCGAGGTGCTCGTCGTAGACCACGAAGCGATCGCGCCCGGCCTCCTTGGCGGCGTAGAGCGCGCTGTCGGCCTTGGCCATCAGGGTGTCGGGGCTCTCGTCGCCTGCGCCGAGGTCGTAGCAGGCGACTCCGATCGTGGCGGCCGCCCGGCGCGTGCCGCGCGGACCCTGGATCATCGCCCCCTCGCGCACCGCCGCCAGGATGCTCGCCGCCGCCCCCTCGGCCTGCCGGCGGCTGGTCTCCGGGAGGATCACGGCGAACTCGTCGCCGCCGATGCGCGCCTTCACGTCCGTGTGGCGCAGGCGGCTGCCCAGGATCTGCCCGATCCGCCCGAGCAGATCGTCGCCGGCCGCGTGGCCGAGGCTGTCGTTGACGTCCTTGAAGTGATCGACGTCCATCAGCAGCACGGCGCCGTGGCGACCGTAGCGGCGCGACATGCCGAGCTCACGCACCAGCTCGTCCTCGAAGCGGCGGCGGTTGAAGAGGTCCGTCAGCGAGTCGCGGTTCGCCAGCCGCTCGAGCTCCTGCTCATGCAGCTTGCGTTCGCTGAGGTCTTGGACATGGAGCACGCGGTAGAGCGGTTGACCGCCGCTGTCCCGTACCAGTGAGCTGCTCACCGATGCCCATACGGCCTGCCCGTGACCGTCGAGCAGCCGCGTCTCGCGCAGCACCTCACCGATCTCGCAGTGGAACATCTGGCGCAGATCGTCCGCGTGCTGCAGCAGATCGTCGGGATGGATGACCGCGGCGAAATCCGTGTCGAGCAGCTCGTCGCGGCCGCGGTGGACCAGCTCGCACAGTGCGTCGTTCACGTCCATGAAACGGCCCGCCGAGTTGCCGTCCACCGCGATCAGCGCCATGCCGCTGCCCGCCCCCTCGAAGGCGCCCCGGAAGCGGGCCTCGGCCTCGCTCAGCGCCTGCAGACCCTCCTCACGTTCGGTGACGTCGCGCGCGGCGCTGTGGATCACGTCCTCCTCGGGCACGCCGCGGGCCGACCACTCGAGCCACACCCAGCGGCCGTCCTTCGCGCGAAAGCGGTTCTTGAAGCTGAGGCTGGCGCCGCCCTCGTGCAGGTGGGCTGACTCCGCCAGCGTTCGCTCGCGGTCGGCCGGATGCACCAGCTCGATCAGGCGCATCTGCCGCAGCTCCTCGATGCTCCAGCCAAGCGTGGCCGTCCAGGCGCCGTTGGCGTTGATCACGGCGCCGTCGAACGCGGAGGTGCAGAGCAGGTCGTGCGATACCTCGAAGTGGCGCGCGGCGGCCCGCAGCTGCGCCTCGGCGATCCGGCGCGCCGTCACGTCCTGGACCTGCGCGAGGAAGTACTGAGGGCGGCCCTCGTCGTCCTGCACCAAGGACACGGTGAGGTCCGCCGACACCGTGTGTCCGTCCCGTGCGAGCAGCTCGACCTCCGCGTGCACTAGCGGCAGCTCTCCCGCCGCCAGCAGGTCGAGGCGGCTCTTCAGCGGGAGGACGTCGGCGGGCGCGACGATGCCGGCCAGCATGTTGCTGCCGACCAGCTCGTTCGGATCGCGGCCGAGCGGCCCGCAGAGGGCGTCGTTCACCTCGCGTATGAAGCCCCGGTCTGCGGCGGTCGCCCCGAGCAGGGCCATGCCCACCGAGGAGTCCTCGAACGCGCGCCTGAAGCGGCGGTCGGCCGCGCGGCGGAGGCGCTCACTCCGCAGAGGCTCTGAGATGTCGCGCGCGATGGCCGCGACGCCCAGGATCGTGCCCTCGGCGTCCCGCACCGGCGAAAGCGAGAGTGAGATGTCGATTTTGCGCCCGTCCTTGCGCCGCCGCACCGTCTGCGCGTGCTCGACCTTCTTGCCGCGGAGGAGCCGGCGCATGTTCTTGCCGATCTCGTTCGCCATCCCGGGTGGCGCAGTGAGCGAGACGTGGCGGCCGATGACCTCGCTGGCCCCGTAGCCATAGACGGCCTCGGCGGCGGGGTTCCAGCTCGTGAGGCGGCCCTTGAGGTCAGAGGCGTAGATGGCATCATGAGACGACTCGACGATCGCGGCCAGGTAGGCCAGGTCGTCTTCGTCTTTCTTCCTGGCGGTGATGTCCTCGGCGGTCAGCACAGCCGCGAAGCTCCCGTCCCCGAGTGAGATCGGCTGCGCCGACACGCGGGCCAGACGGGCGCCCATGCCGGGCGGCTCAACAAGCAGCTCGACCCCTATCAGCCGCTCGCCCGCCAGGGCGCGAGTCAACGGCGACGCATCGTCGGGCACCAGCTCGCGGGTGAGGGGGTCGCGGTAGCCGTGGCCGGCCAGCGAGCGCCTTCCCAGCACCTCCGTGTGGTCGATCCCGTGGAGCAGCTCGGCAGCATCGTTGAAGACCGTGATCGCTCCCCGGGCGTCGCACGCGATCACCGCCTCGCCGAGCTCCCGCAGCACGGCCTGGTCGAAGCGGCGCCGCTCGGCGAGCTGGGCGTAGAGCCGGCCAGCGTGCGTCTGGATCGCGGCGAGCATCAGCGTCATCGCGGCGGCGACGAGGACGAACCCGTCGAGCTCGGGCGCCCGCCAGGAGGCCTGCGCCGCGGAGAAGGGGCCGACACCGCGGGCGGTGCCGACCACCGCGACGATCGCGATCAGCGCGGCGGTCAGGCGCGGCACGAGGCGGCCGAAGCGGACGCCGGACCAGAGCATGAACGGCAGGGTCACGTAGGGCAGGCGGAGCAGCGGCGCGGCGGTCGCGGCGGCTGGCGAGAAGACGGCGGTGGCGACGAGCGCCAACCCGGCGAGCAGGATGGCGGCCTCGACCCGCCGCTTCGGCCCGGTGGGGCTCCTCCGCTCAGCGGCCAGGAGCAGCAGCGGCGTGGTCACGGCGATCCCGGACAGGTTCGCCAGCAGGAATTGGGCGAGCGTGTTCGGCGCTCCCGAGCCGGCCGGGTGCCGGACGAGCAGCATCGCGCAGGCCGAGATGAGCGACATGGCCGCCGCAGTGGTCAGGAAGAACCAGACCTCGCCGGGCGACTCCAGCCGGAGCGGCGCCGGGCCCTCGTGGGTCTCTGTCCAGCGCCGGCCGCGGGGGGTCATCAGGAGCAGGCAGCCCGCCAGCGGACCGGCGGCGAGCCCCAGTCCAAGCCACGCGGACTCCGCTCCGGCGAGCCCGGCGAGAGCGCCGGCCGGCAGGATCGTCGCCGCCACGAGCCGCGGGGCGCCGCGGCCGCCGACGATCAGGGCACCGACGGCGAGGCCGTTTGCGAGGCCCAGCAGGATGTTCCATGGACCCCCGAGCGCGAAGCCCGCGTACGAGGCCCCGAGGTAGGCGACCGCGAGCGCGCTTCGCCGGATGAGGCGTCGGGGCGGCATCCGCCGAGTATCGGCAGCGGATCGCCTCGTGACATCCGCTTCAAGCCGCGGACCGATTCCGCCCTTACCACCTCCTACTTTCGGCCGATGGGCGAAAGTGCCCCTTTTCGGCGATTGCGCCGGCTGTGTGGGTGCTTCAGCCTCTGGGCATCGGGGAGCTGAGGCACATCGATGCCAGAACCACCGCTGGAAGCGGCACCCGCCGGATGCGCCTCGCCTCGCTCGACGCCGACCCGATAGTCCACGAGGCGATGCACCGCCTTGCCCGCCATCTGGACCTCGGGCTGCCGGACGTGACCCTGGTCGACTTCCGCTTCGCCGAGGCCGGCGACGCCGACATCATCGAGTCGATCTGCAGCGACCCGGAGTTCCACGGTGTGGTGCTGCTCTCGCAGCGGGAGATCGCGCGCGACGCTGACGAGGCGCGTCGCCGCCTCGATGAGGACGGGCGCTTCGGAGCCTCTCCGGCCGCGCGGCGCGCGTACGAGGAGGTGCTGGCGCTCGAGCAGCTGCTCGAGTCGCTCGACGCCAGACCGCTCAGGCTCACGGACCGGGAGCGGTCGGTGCTCGCGCTGATGGCCGAGGGGGCGAGCAACTCCGAGATCGCCGGGGAGCTGGGGATCAGCCTGAGCACGGTGAAGTCACACGTCGCTCAGATCATGCGCAAGCTCGGAACAAGGAAGAGGGCCAATGCGATCGTCAGCTACCTCACAGGACGCCTGGACGAGGTCTAACCCCTTAGCCGGTCGTTCTAGCCCGGTCGGACTAGGGGAAAAACCGTTGGTCAAGAGCGGAGCTTGCACCGATGCGCAAGGGGCCGCGCTACTGCAAGCTTCCCCGGTGCCCCCGAACCAGGCAGAGCGACCAAAGCGTAAGGCCCCGACCGCCAGGGCGGACACCAGGGCGGCGGGCCCGGCCGGTTTCCGCCGGCATGGTCGCGCGAGGATCGGTGGTTTGACGGCAAGCGTGCCGTCCTCCGGGACCCATCACACCGTTCACAACCTCTCGGAGGGCGGCATGCGAGTCGTACGGCTCGACCTGCCGGTCGGCACTCGCTTCGAGTTTGCACTGGAAGGAACCGTGCTCGAATGCCGCGGCGAGGGCCGCGTCGTGCACAGCGACGGCAAGACGACGGGCGTGGCGGTCGAGCGCTGGATCGACACCGACAGCGACCACATCGGCGCGCTGGTGATGTCGCACCTCCTGTCGCAGATGAGCTCGAACGAGCTCTACATCCCCGACTGGCGGTAGCGTCCTGACGCCATCGGGCGGGATACCGTGTCGGCCATGTCGGCGGCCGAGCGGGCAGCTGCGTTCCGCGCCCTCCACGAGGGCCCGGAGGCGTTCGTCATCCCGAACCCCTGGGACGCCGGCAGCGCGCGCGTGCTCGCCGCGCTCGGCTACAGGGCACTCGCCACCACGAGCGGCGGCCTCGCCTATCAGCTCGGGCGCCAGGACGCCCAGGGCCTCGTCTCCCTCGACGAGGTGCTCGCGCACGCGCGCGCGGTTGTCGACGCCACCCCGCTGCCGGTCTCGGCCGATCTCGAGAACGGCTACGGCGACGAGCCCGACACCGTCGCGGCCACCGTCCGGCGGGCGGCCGGAGTAGGGCTCGCCGGCGGCTCGATCGAGGACGCCACCACCAGGCCGGACGAGCCCGTCTATCCGCTCGAGCAGGCCGCCGAGCGGGTGCGCGCCGCCGCGGAGGCCGCGCGCGAGCTCCCGTTCGTGCTCACCGCGCGGGCCGAGAACCACCTCTACGGCGTGGGCGATCTCGACGACACGATCGCGCGCCTGCGCGCCTACGAGGCCGCCGGCGCCGACGTTCTGTACGCGCCGGGGCTGCGCGACCTCGACTCGATCAGGGCCGTGTGCCGGGCGGTGTCTGTGCCGGTCAACGTGCTGGCCGTGCCGGGCGGCCCGAGCGTGAGCGAGCTCGCCGCGGCGGGCGCCCGCCGCATCAGCCTCGGCTCGGCGCTCTACCGCGCCGCGATGGGAGCGTTCCTGCGCGCCGCCCGGGAGATCGCCGAGCGCGGCGAGTTCGGCCTGCTCGCCGAGGGCGCGAGTCCGGCTGAGCTGAACCCGTTCATGGCCGGGCGGCTGTGAGGGCGGGAGGAGCAGCGCTCCTCCTCGCGGCCGCGCTCGGGCTCGCCGCCTGCGGCGGGCAGCGGGCTCCGGAGCTCTCGCCGCCGCGCTTCGGTCCCGCCCCGCACTACCGTCCAGACCCGCTGAGCAGCACGGTGGCCGCAGCCCGGCCGCTCGGCGAGCTCCGCTGCGAGAACGCCGCGCGGCGCTGGATGGGCGTGCACCTGGAGGTGTTCGTGAACCGCTTCGACGTGGTGATCCCCGCCGGCATCGGCATCGCGCCGCCGCACCGGCGCGAGGGCGCGTACGTCGACGGCGGCCGTTGCTCGTACCCGCTGCGCACCACCGATCCCACCGGCATGATCGAGGTGGACCGCGGCCGGCGGCTCACGCTCGGGCAGTTCTTCGCCGCCTGGGGGCAGCCGCTCGGGCCGCGGCGGCTGCTCGGCTTCAGGGCCACGGGCGGCGACCGCGTGACGGTCTACGTGAACGGCCGGCGCTGGCCCGGCGACCCGCGCGCGCTGCCGCTCACCCGCCACGCGGCCCTGCTCATGGAGCTTGGTGGCTACGTGCCGCCGCGGCTCGAATACGGTTTCCCGCCGGACCTATGACCCGTACCGCCTGCATCCTCGCGGCGCTGCTGGTGCTGGCGCTGCCGGCCGTGGCGTCGGCGGACATCGACCCCGCCAGCGACGTGCTCCTGTTCCAGAACGAGTACTTCCCGCGCGTGCAGCCGCCGTCGGCGCCGCTCAAGGGCACGCTCACCGCGCTCACTGGGCAGGCCAACAAGGCGGGCTACAACCTCAAGGTGGCAGTCATCGGCGCGCGGCTCGACCTCGGCGGCGCGCCCCAGCTCTACCGCCACCCCGACGAGTACGCGAAGTTCCTCGGCACGGAGATGCGCAGCGCCACCGGGCTCGTCCAGCCGCTGATCGTGGTGATGCGCGGCGGCATCGGCACCTACGGCATGGGCTCGGAGGCGAGCGCGGTCAAGGGACTGGAGGTGCCGGCAAAGGGCAGCTCGGACGATCTCACCCGGGTGGCCATCGACGCCACGCAGAAGGTCTCCGCCGCCGCCGGGCACCCGCTTACGCTGCCGAAGCCCGCTCAGGCGGCCAAGAAGGGCAAGTCGAGCCACGCCCCGCTGCTGGCCTTCCTGGCGCCCGTGGTGCTGCTTCTGCTCGTGGGCGTGCTGCTGTGGCAGGGAAGGCGCAAGCGCAATAGCCCTGCATAAGAAGTTAAAGATCGAGTGGCGAACTTGTGCAATCCGTGGCAGGGTGACTTGGTGTAAGGACGCAGTACCCCTCCAGTAGTAGCCCTCCGACCCTCACCCTCCAATATGCCCTCCAAATTCAAGCCCTCACGGGCTTTGGCCGCAGGCATGGCCTGTGCGGCCTCGCTCGTCCTGGCCACGACGGCCGCGGCGGCGCTGCCCGACATTCGCCAGGCTCCCGCGCCCACGTGGGACAACCCCGACTGCACCTTCTCCGCGCCCTGCGCTTTCAGCATGGTGAAGGTCGGTTCGACCGTGCAGCTGCAGTTCCCCGCCGAGATCCAGATCACCAAGAACGGCGGCGCGTTGACGATCACCGGCAATCGCAAGGACACGAGCGTCAACACCATGGACGCGTTCGAGTCCGGCGTCAGCGGCGTGGTGGGAGCGCTCCAGTACAACTTCGATCCCAGCCACCAGCACTGGCACTACCTCGCGCTGGATCGTTACGACCTGCGCACGCACGACTCGTCGCTGACGGAGGTCGCCCGCGACCAGAAGACAGGCTTCTGCCTGGTCCAGAGCGCCCAGATCAACCCGACGGACTGCCAGCACAACAACCCGTCGGCGCTGTCGGTCTCGGAGACGATCAATCCGGGCTTCAGCGACATCTACGACCCTGCGCGTGACGGTCAGTACATCGACGTCACCGGCCTGAACGGCACCTACGAGTTCATCCAGTGGGTGAACGCCGACTGCCGCCTGGCCGACCAGGGGCCGGGCAACCACAGCTGGGCCACGGTGCTGAACATCAACGCCACGGCCAGCACTCCGACGGTGTCGGTGGCCAGCTCCACGCCGCTCTGGAACGGCTACTACGCGAGCCTCCCGAGCGCGCAGAAGTGCCTGCCGCCCGAGACGAGCCGGCCGCTCGTGACCGGCTCCGCCCAGGTGGGCGCGATCGTCTCCACGGCGCCCGGCACCTGGCTCAACCGCATGTCCAACGAGTTCAGCTACCAGTGGCGCCGCTGCGACGCCACCGGCTGGGCCTGCGCCGACATCCCGGGCGCGACGGCGGCCAACTACGTGCCGACCGACGCCGACCTCGGCCACACCCTGCGCGCCCGGGTCACGGGCACCTTCATCGGCGACATCGAGCAGGGCACGCCGCAGGACTCCGCGGCCACAGGCCTCGTGGCCGACGCCACCACGACCGGGCCCGGCACGGGTGGCGGCGGTGGCGGCGGCACGGGCGGCGGTGGTGGCGGCGGCGGCACCGGCCCGAACCAGATCCCGTCGCTCACCGCGGCACTCAAGTCGGTGCACACCGTGAGCGTCGGCAGCCTGGTGCGCAAAGGCGTCCGCGTCCGAGCGCACTGCTCGGAGGCGTGCCGCGTCTCGCTGCAGCTCACCGGCCGCGGCGGCGTGAAGCTCGGCCGCATGACCAGCAAGATCTCAAAGGCGGGAAGCCGCACGCTCACGCTGCGGCTCACCCGGAAGGCGCAGAAGGTCGTGAAGAACTTCCGCGCCGGGACGCTGACCCTCTGGCTCTATGTGAAGAGCTCGGATGGGCAGCAGCAGACCGTTCACAAGGTGATGCACCTAAAGGTCTGAGGGCTGTCGGGACCGCCGGGCCGCAATCTGCGGCCCGGCGGCCTGGCGTATTCGCGGGGGTCGCTATAGGCTGGCGGAGTCGCCGGTGCGTCCACCGACGACTCTCTCCCTGGGCGGGGGACGGCCCACCAAACAGGTCGTCCCTCGACCGACGCGTGCGCTCGGTCCACCCGCCTGGGTGGGATATTTCCATCAAGCGGGCCTGATCCGGGCCGATCAGCAGGCCATGAGGACAGCTCGTCTGTCACGCACGCGGCTGGCGGCGATTCGCCGCAGGGTGCCGCGCGGCGGGACCCTCCCTGCGGAGGAT
The DNA here is from genome assembly GCA_963848495.1 of uncultured Thermoleophilaceae bacterium. Taxonomy (GTDB): domain Bacteria; phylum Actinomycetota; class Thermoleophilia; order Solirubrobacterales; family Thermoleophilaceae; genus JAICJR01. Next base: position 81,379 of record CAWKDV010000004.1, on the reverse strand, counting down.
TGGGCGCGCCGCCACAGGGCGATCGTGATCCTCACCTGGGTGGCGCTCGGCGCCCTCATCGCCTACAGCGCGCTCGAGCGCACTGAGCTTCTGGGCGCCTCCGTCTACCTGGCGGCCGCTGCGGTCCTGGCGCTCGTGGCCACCGCCGGCAGGTTCCAGCCCCGGCTTCGGGCGGCGGCCGCCTCGCTGGCGCTGCTCGCGCTCGCCGGCCTGCTCGTGCACGTGTCGCGCGGGCTAACGGAGATGCACACCGCCTACCTGCTGGTCGTGATGGTCCTGACCCTCTACGAGGCGTGGGCGCCGCTGCTCCTGGCGGTGGGCTTCCTGCTGCTTCACGACGGCATCGTCGGCACGCTGGACCCCCACGCCGTGATCGAGGAGGGACGCAGCTGGCTCGGAGCGTGGGGGGCCGCGGCGCTGTACGCGCTCACGGCGGCCATCGCCGGCGCGATCGGGGTCCTCACCTGGCGGCTCAACGAGCAGCTTCGCGTCGGCCTCCAGGAGAGCGAGCGCCGCCACCGCCAGATCGTCGAGACCGCCAACGACGGCATCTGGATGCTCGGCGCCGACGGCCGCACCAACTTCGTCAACAGGCGCATGGCGGACATGCTCGGCTACACGGCCGGCGAGATGCTCGGCAAGACGCTGTTCGACTTCATGGACGACGAGGGCTTCGCGGCGGCCGCCGCCACGTTCGCGGGCGACAGGCCGAGCGATGCCGGCCAGATCGCCGTGCGCTACCGGCGCAAGGACGGCTCGCCGCTCTGGGTGCTGATGTCGGAGAGCGAGCTGATGGACGACGAGCTGAACTACGCGGGCGGCCTGGCGATGGTCACCGACGTGACGCTGATGCGCGAGGCGGACGCGGCCGCCCGCCGGCTCGCGGCGATCGTGGAGCACGCCAACGACCCGATCGTCTCCACGCACGACGACGTGATCGTGAGCTGGAACCTCGCCGCACAGGAGCTGTTCGGCTACAGCGAGGAGGAGGTGGTCGGAAAGAGCATGGCCCTCCTGATGCCTCCGGGGGTCGCGCCCGAGTCCGTCAAGGAGGTGGGGGACGCGGTGCGCGCGGGCAAGACGGTCTCCTTCGAGGAGCGCGAGATGGTCTGCAAGGGCGGCGAGCACGTGCTGGTGAGCACCCGCCTCTCACCGCTGCGAGGCGAGAACGGGCAGATCGTCGGAGTGTCGGGCTTCTACCGCGACATCCGCGAGCAGATCAGCGCGCGCGCGGAGAGGGAGCAGCTCGAGCTCCAGCTCCAGCAGTCGCAGCGCCTCGAGACGGTCGGCCAGCTCGCCGGCGGCATCGCCCATGACTTCAACAACCTGCTCGCGGTGATCCTCAACTACTCGGACTTCCTGCGCGACGAGCTGCCGGAGGGCGAGCAGGCGCGCGACGACGTGGAGGAGATCCACCGGGCGGCCGAGCGCGCCGCCGGCCTCACGCGGCAGCTGCTCGTCTTCAGCCGCCGCGAGGTCGCGCGGCCGAAGGTGCTCGACATGAACGACGTCGTGGAGGTGGCGGAGAAGCTCCTGCGCCGCACGATCGGCGAGCACATCGAGTTCACCACCGTGCTCGACGAGGAGCTCGGTCGCGTGGAGATCGACGAGGGCCAGCTCGAGCAGGTGCTGGTGAACCTGGTGGTGAACGCGCGCGACGCCATGCCCGCCGGCGGCTCGCTCACGGTGGAGACCGCGAACGTCGAGATCGACGAGGCCACGACCGGAGTCTGGGGCACGCTCGCCGCCGGGCGCTACGCCCGCCTGTGCGTGACGGACACGGGCACCGGCATGCCGCCGGACGTCGTGGAGCGCGCCTTCGAGCCGTTTTTCACGACCAAGGCGGTGGGCGAGGGCACGGGCCTGGGCCTGGCCACTGTCTACGGCATCGTGCAGAACGCGGGCGGCCACGCCCTGATCTACAGCGAGCCCGGGGCCGGCTCGGCGGTGAAGGTGTACCTGCCGCTCGTTGAGGCGGAGGAGGAGGAAGCCGCCGCCGGCAAGGCGCCCCCGCGCGGGCAGGGCGAGACGATCCTCCTGGTCGAGGACGAGGACGCCGTGCGCGAGTCCACGCGCCGGATCCTGGCGGACAGCGGCTACCAGGTCGTGGTCGCCACGAACGGCATCCAGGCGCTCGAGATCTGGGAGGAACGCACCTCGATCGACCTCGTGCTCACCGACGTGGTGATGCCGCGGATGTCGCGGCGAGGAGCTGGCGGGCCGGCTGGCCCCGGACGCGAGGGTGCTCTACATGTCCGGCTACACCGACCACCAGATCCGGCCCGACCAGGTGGGGATGCTGGTGGAGAAGCCGTTCGGCTCCGCGCAGCTCCTGCGGAAGGTGCGCGAGGCGCTCAGCGCGCGCTGACGGCGCGCTGTTCCCGCTCCACCTCGGCTCGAACCGCGCAGCCGGCCAGGTGGTCGTTCACGAGCCCCGCGGCCTGCATCGTCGCGTAGACCGTGGTGGGGCCGACGAAGCGGAAGCCTCGCCGCTTCAGCTCGCGCGAGAGCGCCTTCGAGCCGGGGGTGGTGGCGGGCAGGTCGGCTCGCTCCTTCGGCGCCCGGCGGCGCTCTCGATAGGGCTCGAGCAGCGCGGCCAGGGAGCCCAGCTCGTCGCGCGCGCGGGCGGCGGCGCGGGCGTTCTCGATCGCCGCCTCGATCTTCAGCCGGTTGCGCACGATGCCCGCGTCCGCCATCAGGCGCTCGACGTCGGCGGGGCCGAAGCGAGCCACCTCCTCGATGCGGAAGCCGGCGAAGCCGGCACGGAAGGCCTCGCGCTTGCGCAGGATGGTGATCCACGAGAGGCCGGCCTGGAAGCCCTCGAGGCAGAGCCGCTCGTAGATGGCGTCGTCACCCGTCACAGGGCGGCCCCACTCCTCGTCGTGGTAGCGGACGTACTCGGGAGTACTGACGCCCCACCAGCAGCGGCGCCTGCCGTCCTCTCCGCGGGCGAGTGCAGGGAGCTCGGACATTTGCCTGCATGATGCCTGTGTCATCCCACACAAGCAGTACGATCCCGCCGGCGGGGCCAACAGGGGACGGCAGATGACGGACCAAACCACGCAGCAACCAGGAGGCGTCCTCGATCCGCAGGGCGCGCTGGCGTTCCTCGCACAGGCCAGCGCCGTCCTCGCCGGCTCGCTCGACTACGAGCGCACGCTCGCCGAGGTGGCGCAGCTCGCGGTGCCGGACTTCGCCGACTGGTGCGGGGTCGACATCGTGCAGCCGGACGGCTCGCTGAGGCAGATCACCAGCGGCCACCCGGACCCGCGGGTGGAGGAGTACCTGATGGACCTCCGCGCCCGCTTCCGCGCCGAGAAGGGCCGCAGCGACGGCGCAATGCGCGCGATCGCCACCGGAGAGCCGCAGCTCGTCTCCAACGTCGAGAACCAGCCACGGATCGAGCTGCCTGAGGGCACGGCCGGCCTCTACGAGCAGCTCTCGCCGCGCTCCTACATCATCGTGCCGCTGGTGGCCCGCGGCCGCACGATCGGGGCGCTCACGTTCCTCTCGACGGTCGAGGGCCGCTACTACGGACCGGCCGACCTCGACTTCTCGCAGCACCTGGCGCGCCGCTTTGGCCTGGCGGTGGACAACGCGCGCCTGTTCCAGGACGCCGAGAACGCGCGCGACCGGCTGGCGTTCATGGCCACGGCAAGCGAGCTGCTGTCGGCCTCGCTCGACCTCAACGAGACGCTCGGCCAGGTGGCGATGCTGGCCGTGGAGAGCATCGCCGACTGGTGCGCGATCGAGCTGGTCGACGAGGACGGCCGCCTGAGCAACGCGGCCACCGCGCACGTCGACCCCGAGAAGGTGCGCATGGCGCAGGAGCTGAGGGAGCGCTACCCGATCGACATCGACGAGCCCTCCGGGGTCTCGAACGTGATCCGCACGGGGCGCTCGGAGCTCTATCCCGAGATCCCGGACGAGCTGCTCGTGCAGGGGGCACGCGACGCCGAGCACCTCGAGCTGATTCGCAGCCTCGGCCTGCGCTCCGTGCTGGTCGTGCCGCTCACCGCCCGCGGCAAGACGCTCGGGGCGATCACGCTCGTCGCGGCCGAGTCGGGGCGCGCGTACGGCGTGGAGGACCTGCGCTTCGCCGAGGACCTCGCCCGACGCGCCGCCGTGGCGGTGGACAACTCCCGCCTCTACAGCCGCGAGCACCGCGCGGCCGTCACGCTCCAGCAGAGCCTGCTGCCGCGCAAGCTGCCCGACATACCCGGCGTCGAGTTCGCCGCCCGCTACCTGCCGGCCACCTCCGAGCTCGACGTGGGCGGGGACTGGTACGACGCGATCCCGCTGGGCGACGGCAACGTGGGCGTGGCGATCGGCGACGTGGTGGGGCACGGCATCGAGGCCGCCGCGGTGATGGGCCGCTTCCGCAACGCGCTGCGGGCCTACGTGCTCGACGGGCGCGGCCCGGACTCGGCGATTGAACGGCTCAACCGGCTCACGCGCACGTTCGACCAGAGCGACATGGCTACGCTCGTGTACGTCGTGCTCGACACCTCGACCGGCGCCGGGCGCCTGGTGCGCGCCGGCCACCCGCCGCCGCTCGTGCGCCACGTCGACGGCCAGGTCACGACAGTGAACGGCGCGGGCTCGATGCCGGTCGGCGTCGCGCCCAACGTGCGCTACCCCGCCACCCACGTGGAGCTGGCGCCCGGCGACACGCTGCTGCTCTACACGGACGGCCTGGTGGAGCGGCGCGGCAAGTCGCTCGAGTCCGGCATCGCGCTGCTCGAACGGGTGCTGGCGGAGGCGCCCGAACCGCTGGAGGAGCTGTGCGACCATCTGCTCAGCGAGCTCGTGCCGGGCGAGGAGCGCCAGGACGACATTGCCCTGCTGGCGCTGCGGCCCACCGAGATGGACGCGCTTCACTTCCACACGACACTGCGGGCCGACCCGAACGAGCTCTCCCGGCTGCGCCGCCTCCTGATGCGCTGGCTGGGCATGACGCAGGCCAGCGCGCAGGACATGTACGACATCACGATCGCCTGCGGCGAGGCCTGCGCGAACGCGATCGAGCACGCCTATGGCGCGCGTCCGTCGCGCTTCGAGGTCGAGGGCCGGCTCGAGGACGACTCGATCTTCCTGCGCGTGCGCGACTTCGGCAGCTGGCGGGCGCCGCGCGGATCGCACCGCGGCCGCGGGCTGAAGCTGATCAACGCGCTGATGGAGGACGTGGAGATCGACCGCGGCGCCCGCGGCACCGAGGTGCGCATGCGCCGGCGCCTGACCGAGGCCAAGGCGTCGTGAACGAGCTGGCGACGCTGACGCTCGAGCTGCGCGACGGCGTGCAGGTGGCGCACATCGCCGGCGAGGTGGACATCGCCAACGCCGCGGCGCTCGAGGCGGAGATCGCGGAGGCCGTGTCGAACGCGGCGGACGGCCTCGTGATCGACCTCACCGAGACGGAGTACTTCGACAGCGCCGGAGTGCGCCTCCTATTCGAGCTGCACGGGCGTCTGGCGGGCAGGCGCCAGGTGCTGCGGGTGGTCGTGCCGCACGAGGCCGTGATCCTCAGCGCCCTGCGGATCACCGAGGTGGACCAGGTCGTGCCGATCGACTCCACCGTCGACGAGGCTCTCGCCGCGCTCTCACCCGATGGCTAAGCGCGAGGCTCGCATGGTCCCGCTCGGCTACGGCAAGTTCGTCCGTGCCGACCGTGTCTTCGCGGTCATCCCGATCGAGGGCGAGGAGCGCGGCGAGGGGCGCCGCACCTACGTCCACGTGGACGGGCTGGCCGAGCCGCTCGTGGCCTCGCGCTCCGAGCGCGCGATCCTGGCGGACGTGGAGGCGGCGCTCACCGAGGCCGCCGGCATCCCGCGCCGGGGCGCGCGAACGTCGCGCAGCGGCGAGACTCTGTTTTGATCCTCTGAGTGCTCGCCGCTCTCTACGACATCCACGGCAACCTGCCGGCGCTCGAGGCCGTGCTCGCGGACGCCGACGCCGCCGGCGCCGACCGCTTCCTGCTGGGCGGCGACTACGCCAGCCTCGGCGCCTGGCCCGTTGAGACGGTCGAGCGGCTGCGCACGCTGCCGAGCGCCGGCTGGCTGCGCGGCAACTGGGAGCGCTGGCAGGCACAACCAGGCGAGGCGCCCGAGCTCGACTTCATCCAGGCGGCGCTCGCGTGGGTGCTCGACCAGCTTCCGCAGGGAGCCGCGAAGGAGCTGGGCGACCTGCCCGCCACGATCCGCCTCGACGAGGCGCTCTTCTCGCACGGCTCACCGGCCTCCGACATGCGCACGTTCATGCCCGAGCCGGCCGGCGACGAGGACGAGCTGCTGGCCGGCCTCCACGAGCGGCGGCTCGTGTTCGGCCACAGCCACCTCCAGTTCAAGCGCACGGCGGCGAACGGGGTCGAGCTGGCCAACGCCGGCAGCGTCGGCCTGCCGTTCGACGGCGACACGCGGGCGGCCTACGCTCTCCTCCGCGCGGACGGCGTGGAGCTGCGGCGCGTCGCCTACGACCACCTCGCGGTGGCGGCCGCGATCCGCGAGCGGATGCCCGGCTTCGGCGACGACCTCGCGGTGCGCATCGAGACGGCCAACCCCCCGGAGGCCTGAAGTGGATTACGGAGCCGCAATCTTCCCCACGGACTACACGGTCGGCCCCGCCGACTTCGCCCGCATGGCGGAGCAGCGCGGCTTCGAGTCGATCTTCTTCGCCGAGCACACCCACATACCGGTGCGGCGCGAGTCGCCCTGGGTCGGCGGCCAGGAGCTGCCACGGCAGTACTGGCGCATGAACGACCTGTTCGTGTCCCTCGCGGCCGCCGCCACCGCCACCGAGCGGATCAAGATCGGCAGCGGCATCTGCCTCGTGGTGGAGCGCGACCCGATCACCACCGCCAACGAGGTGGCGAGCGTGGACCACCTCTCCGGCGGGCGGATGATCTTCGGCATCGGGGCCGGCTGGAACAAGGAGGAGATGCGCAACCACGGCACCGACCCGGCCACCCGCTTCAAGCTCATGCGCGAGCGGGTCGAGGCGATGAAGGCGATCTGGACGCAGGACGAGGCCGAGTACCACGGCGACCTCGTGGACTTCGATCCGATCTGGTCGTGGCCCAAGCCCGTGCAGAAGCCGCACCCGCCGGTGATGATCGGCGGCATGGGGGAGCGCGTGGTCGAGCGGGTGCTCGCCTACGGCGATGGCTGGTTCCCGCAGCCCGGCCGCTCGGAAACCGACGACTTCCTGCGCCGGATCGGCGAGCTCACCAGCCGCATGGACGAGGCGGACCGACCGCTCCAGATCAGCGCCTTCGGCGCCCGACCGGACCCTGAGGCGATCGAGCGCTACGAGCAGGCCGGCGTGAGCCGCACGGTGTTCTGGATCGAGCCTGCGGAGCGCGGCGAGGTGGAGCGCAGCCTCGACGGCGTTGTGGAACGGCTCGGGATCGGGTAGTACGGGCCGATGGCACGACTGTCACGGGTGTTCCTCCCGCGCGACCGCGAGTTCTTCGACCTCTTCGAGGAGGCCGGGAAGAACATCCAGCGCGCGGCCGAGCTGCTCGAGCAGCTCCTCAGCGACTACCCGGAGAACAGCGCGCTGGCGCGCGAGATCCTGATCTGCGAGCAGCACGGCGACCGCGTCACGCACGACATCGTCCAGCGGCTCAACAACACCTTCGTCACGCCGATCGACCGCGAGGACATCCTCGCGCTGGCCTCGGCTCTCGACGACATCGTCGACCTGATCGAAGAGGTGGCCGACTTCATGGGCCTCTACAAGATCGAGGCTCCGATGGAGGACGCCCAGAAGCTGGCCGCGGTGCTGGTGCACGCCACGCGCCAGATCGCCGAGGCGATGCCGCGGCTGCGCAGCTTCCAGGACGTCTCCCACTACACGGTCGAGATCAACCGGCTCGAGAACGACGGCGACCGGATCCAGCGCGAGGCGCTCGGCGCGCTCTTCAGCGAGGGCATCGACCCGATGGTGGTGGTCCGCTGGAAGGACATCTACGAGCGGCTCGAGGAGGCGATCGACGCGACCGAGAAGGTCGCCTACACGCTCGAGGGCATCGTCGTCAAGAACGCCTGACCCGCCGTGCACAGCGACCTCGTCCTCGTGATCGTGATCGGCGCCGCGCTGGCGTTCGACTTCACCAACGGCTTCCACGACACCGCCAACGTCGTGGCCACCTCGATCTCCACGCGCGCGTTGCCGCCGAAGCTGGCGGTGGGCGTCGCGTCGCTGCTCAACTTCGCCGGCGCCTTCATCTCGCTGCAGGTCGCGGCGACGATCGGGCAGGGGATCGTGGAGACCTCGGCGATCACGTCGACGATCGTGTTCGCGGGCCTGATCGGCGCGATCGCCTGGAACCTGATCACCTGGTACTTCGGGCTGCCGTCCAGCTCCTCCCACGCGCTGATCGGCGGCCTGATCGGGGCGGTGATCGCCGGCCCCGGTGCGAGCTACGTGATCGCCAGCGGCCTGGTGGGCAAGGTGATCGTGCCGGCCCTGATCGCGCCGGTGCTCGCGTTCGCCGCGGCCGCGATCGGGATCCTGATCGCCTACCGCATCGTCGGGGCCGTGCGGCCAGGTCCGGCCGGGGGCGGGTTCAAATTCGGCCAGCTGATCTCGGGCAGCCTGCTGGCGCTCGCGCACGGGACCAACGACGCCCAGAAGACGATGGGCGTGATGACGCTGGCGCTGATCGCGCACGGCGACATCTCCTCAGACCCGGCCAGCTTCCACGTGCCGAACTGGGTGGTGGTCTCGGCGGCCAGCGCGATCGCGCTCGGCACCTACACGGGCGGCTGGCGGATCATCAAGACGATGGGCAGCCGCATCATCAAGATGGACCCGGCGCAGGGCTTCGCGGCCCAGGGCGCCGGGGCGGCGGTGATCCTGGCCGCCTCCCACTACGGCTACCCGCTCTCCACCACGCACGTCATCTCCGGCGGCGTGATGGGCGCCGGCGCCGCCAAGCGCCTGTCCGCGGTGCGCTGGGGCGTGGCCGGGAACATCGTCGTCGCCTGGGTGCTCACGATCCCCGCCGCGGCCGGCTTCGGCGCCCTCACCTACGGCGTCACGAGCCTATTCGGCAGCGGCGCCGCGGGCCCGCTCGTGGTGTCGGTGGCGATCGTGCTCCTGATCGCTTTCGCGCTCGTGCGGCGCATCCAGCAGGGGTCCCCGATCACGGCCGAAGCGTGATCGCCTCCAAGGTCGTCGACTGGGTCACGATCGGCAAGGTCGTGGCTGCCTCGCTGGTCGCGTCCGTCGTCGTCGCCACCGGCTTCTCCGTGATGCTGCTCGGGGCGGTGCGCTCGAGCGAGTTCCGCCGCAACGGCCGCTCGGGGGAGGCCACCGGCTTCGCCGTGCTGGCGACCGTCGGCGGTCTGGTCGTGGTTGCCGCACTCGTCAGCGGCATCCTCGTGATGACCTCGAAGTAGGGCTACCCGACCAGCTCGAGCAGCCGCTCGAGGTCGTCCTCGTTCGACCACGCGCCCACCGAGGCCCGCATCACGCCGGCCTCGGGGATCTGCCGCACCACCAGGCCGCTGTCGGCCATCAGCGTCACGCGCGCCTCCGGGTCCGGGTCGTGCCAGGCCACGAGAGTCGTGCGCCCGCGCGGCTCCACCTCGATGCCGCGCCCACGCAGCGAGTCAGCAAGCCGGGCGGCGAGTGTGGCGCCCCGCTCGTGCACTTGGTCCCAGCCGGCGGCGGCGAGCAGCTCGATCGCGGCGAGCGACCAGGCCGCCGAGTGGCCCGTCAGGAAGCCGAGGTCGAAACGGCGGGCGTCGGGGTGGAGGCGCAGCGACAGCGGGTCGTGGGGATCCTCGAGGCACTGGAAGCCGAGCGAGAGCGGGCTGAGCTCCTCCGTGCGCTCCGCCCGCACGTACAGGCAGCCGGTGCCGTCGGGGCCGCAAAGCCACTTCTGCCCGGAGGCCGCGTAGTAGTCGCAGCCCAGCTCGCGCACGTCGACCGGCACGGCGCCGAGCCCCTGGGCGCCGTCGAGAAGCACGCTCACGCCCGTCGCCTTCAGCGCGGCGGCGTCCACGACGCCGCCGGTGACCCAGGACACGTGCGAGCAGGCGACCAGGCGCGTGCGCTCGCTCACCGAGTCGGCGACCGAGGCGAACGGGACGATCTTGATCGTTACCCCATCCCGGACGCGGGCGGCCGCCAGCGGGGCGAGCAGGCCCGGGTGCTCCTGGTCGCTCGTGACCACTTCGTCGCCCTCGCGCAGGTCGAGCCCGGACAGGACGATGTTGACGCCGTCGGTGGTCGAGCGGGTGAGGGCGACCTCGCCCACGTCGCAGTGGAGCAGCGCGGCCAGCGCCTCCCGGCGCCGGTCGTGCAGCTCGCGCAGGCCGGTCCAGTGGCGCTCGCCCGAGCGGCCGAGCTCGAGCTCCTCGGCGAGGCGCGCGTTGGCGGCGTCGATCGCCGGCTGCGGCACCGGCCCGTCGGTGCCCGCGTTCAGGTAGGCGAACCGCGCGAGCACGGGGAAGGCTGAACGCAGGTCCATCGCGCGGGGCATGTTAGGTTGCGGCCGTGATCGTCGAGCGCTCGATGCACGACGGCTTCCTCTCCAACGCCTACCTGGTGGCCGAGGGGCCGGGCGGGGCCGCGGTCCTGATCGACTCGGGCGCTCCGCCCGAGCCGCTGCTCGAGGCGATCGAGCGCGCGGGCGTCACGCCCACTCATCTGCTCCTCACGCACCACCACTTCGACCACGTGTCGGAGAACCACGTCTACAAGGAGCGCTTCGGCGTGCAGATCCTTGCGCACCCGCTCGAGGCCGAGCTGCTGACGGACGTGGACCGCACGATCGAGCCCGGCGAGCTGCTCGAGTTCGGCGGCCTGCGGATCGAGCCGGTGCACACCCCCGGCCACACCGCCGGAATGCTCTCGTTCGTCGTGAACGGCGAGGAGGTCTTCACGGGCGACACGCTCTTCAAGGGCTCGGTGGGCGGCGTGCGGGCTCCGGGCTCGACCAGCTTCGAGGACCTCAGGCACTCGATCATGGACGTGCTTATGAAGCTGCCGCCGTCGACCACCGTGCGCCCCGGCCACACCGACCCGACCACGATCGGCGACGAGTGGGAGCAGAACGCGTTCGTGCGCGTCTGGCGCGGCCTCGACCCCGAGTCGGACGACCGCTGCACGGTGGAGGGCGAGGAGGCCACGCTCGTGCTGTTCGCTCCCGACTACGACGGCGGCCACAAGGCCTGGGTCCGCTGGCCCGATGGGAAGGACGACATCGTGCCCGGATCCAGGGTCGAGCGGGGCTAACACCCGGGACTGCAGACTGCGGACTGCTGAACAACCCGCAGTCCGCAGTCCGCAGTCCGCAGTCCCGTTAGCCTCCGCGCGTGCGTCTCCACCTCCAGCCGCTCCCCCTCCCGCGGCGCACCCTCGGCGACTACGCCGAGTTCACCGACGAGGCGCAGGTCGAGCGCATCCAGGCGGCCGCCGACCCTCTCCGGGGCCTGCGGGTCGCGCACCTCACGGCCGCCGGCTCGCGGCTCGGGCCGCTGCCCGCTCTGCCGGCGCTCGAGCGCGAGCTCGGCGTCGAGGCCGAGCTGCTCGCGCTCGCGGGCGACCGGCCGCTGATCCGGCTCGTGCGACAGCTCGAGGACGGGCTGCGCGGGGGAGAGACGGCAATCTCGGCGGAGGCGTGGGGCGCGTACCTCGAGGCGTCGGCTGCGCTGCTCGACGGCTTCGACGTGGCGGTGGCCCACGGCCCGGGCCCGCTCGCCGCGGCCACCCGCGGCTCGGCCGCCGGCGTGCTGCGCCTGCCGTTCGACGTGCCGCATCCCGAGCCGGCGGTCCGCGAGCTGCTGCAGCCGCTGGAGGATGCCTGCGCGGCGATCTCGCTGCACTCGGACGCCCCCGACGCCATCGACCCGCTGGCGCCCGGCTGCCTCGAGCTGGCGGTGCGCGAGGCGGGAACGCTGCTGCGCTCGCTGGGCATCGACACGACGCGGCCCTGCTGCTGCCAGCTCCGCCCGTTCGACGGCTGGCAGGACCCGCACGCGGTCCTTGACGCCTTCGGCGTCGCCAGGGAGGAGCTGCCGCAGCTCCAGCTCGTCCTGGCCGGCGATCCGGACGCCGGTGAGGCCGAGGGCTGGCAGCTCCTGCGCGAGGTCTCCGACTACGCCGGCGAGCGCGACGACGTGCTGGCGCTCACCGGCCTCGGCGCGCTCGAGCTGGGCGCTCTGAGGCGGCTCGCGCGAGTGGCGCTCGAGAGCGCGCTCGGGCCCGTGCGGCCCGCGAGCCGGCTCGAGGCGCTCTGGGCCGGCACCCCGGTGATCGACGGCGGCACACCCGAGGAGATGGCCGCGCGCCTCGTGGAGCTGGTGCGCGATCCGGGCCTCGCAATCGAGCTCGGGGCCGCCGGGCACGACCTGGTGCGCGAGCGCCACCTGGTCACGCGCCTGCTCGAAGACGACCTGCACGCGATCGCGAGCGCGCGGACCGCTAATTTCCAAGCTGAATGAAGGTCACGCTCCCAGACGGCAACGAGCTCGAGCTGCAGGACGGCGCCACCGGCGCGGACGCGGCACGCGCAATCGGCGAGGGCCTGGCACGCGCTGCGCTGGCGGTCAAGGTCAACGGCGACCTGCGCGATTTGAGCGCTCCCCTCCACGAGGGCGAGCCGATCGCGATCGTCACCGACAAGAGCCCCGAGGCCCTCGACCTGCTCCGCCACGACACCGCCCACGTCCTCGCCGAGGCCGTGCTCGAGCTCTATCCCGGCACCCAGGTCACGATCGGCCCGCCGATCGACGACGGCTTCTACTACGACTTCGACTTCCCCGACGGGGTGAAGATCTCTGACGCCGACTTCGAGCGCATAGAGGCGAAGATGCGCGAGCACGTCAAGGCCGACGAGCCGTTCGAGCGCAGCGACGTGCCGGTGGAGGACGCGATCGCGCGCTTCGAGGGCGAGGGCCAGGACTACAAGGTCGAGCTGATCCGGGACCTCGTGCGCGACGAGGGCGTCGAGACCGTGTCGCTCTACCGCAACGGCCCCTTCACCGACCTCTGCCGCGGGCCGCACGGCCCCGGCACCGGCCGCATCAAGGCGTTCAAGCTGATGTCCGCCGCCGGGGCCTACTGGCGCGGCGACTCGAACCGCCCGATGCTCACCCGCATCTACGGCACGGCGTTCTTCTCGAAGGACGACCTGCAGGCCCACCTCGAGCGGCTCGAGCAGGCTCGCGCGCGCGACCATCGCAAGCTCGGCAAGGAGCTCGGGCTGTTCATGTTCTCGGACCTGGCGCCCGGCATGCCGTTCTGGCAGCCGGCGGGCACGCGCGTCTGGAACGAGCTCACCGACCTCTGGCGGCGCGAGAACGTCGCCCGCGGCTACACCGAGGTGCGCACGCCGATCCTCTACGACGTCGACCTCTGGAAGCAGTCCGGCCACTGGGACAAGTTCCGGGACAACATGTACTTCACCGAGGTCGAGGGCAAGCAGATGGGCCTCAAGCCCATGAACTGCCCGGCCCACATCCAGATCTACAAGGAGGAGCGCCGCTCCTACCGCGACCTGCCGATCCGCTACGCGGAGCAGGGCCTGGTGCACCGGCACGAGCCGAGCGGCACCCTCCACGGCCTCCTGCGCGTGCGCTCGATCACCCAGGACGACGGCCACATCTTCTGCACCGAGGGCCAGATCGAGGACGAGGTGCTGCGCTGCCTCGACTTCGGCTTCCACCTGTACGACCTGTTCGGCTTCGAGCCCCGGGCCGAGCTGTCCACCAGGCCGGAGAACCGCCTGGGGAGCGACGAAACGTGGGACCACGCCGAGAACGCACTCGCCGAGGCGATGCGGCGCCGCGGCCTCGAGTACGACATCGGCGAGGGGGAGGGCACCTTCTACGGCCCGAAGATCGATCTGCACACCACCGACGCCATCGGGCGCTCCTGGCAGCTCGGCACCGTGCAGCTCGACTACCTGATGCCCGAGCGCTTCGAGCTCGAGTACACCGGCGCCGACAACGCCGAGCACCGGCCGGTGATGATCCACCGCGCCCTGCTCGGCTCGTTCGAGCGCTTCATCGGCATCCTGATCGAGCACTACGCCGGCGAGTTCCCGCTCTGGCTCGCGCCCGTGCAGGCGCTGATCCTGCCGATCGCGGACCGGCACTTCGACTACGCCCGCGAGCTCGCCGGCCTGCTCGAGGCCAAGGGCCTGCGCGTCGAGATCGACGAGCGCACCGAGTCGGTGGGCAAGAAGATCCGCGATGGCGAGCTGCGCAAGGCGCCCTACATGCTGATCGTGGGCGACAGGGAGGCCGAGGCGGGCCGGGTGTCGGTCCGGCGCCACCGCGAAGGGGACCTGGGGGCGATGGATCTGGACCAGTTCGCCGACCAGGCGCGCTCGGAGATCGACTCCCGCGACTAGGCGATTTGCGGTTGTACGAACCGGCCCGAGGGCTATACTCGCTAGCGATCTCTTCCTCTTCTCTATCTGCCTTTGACGTCTAGCCCGCTCCAGCCGTAGTGCCGATCCCTCGTAGGTTCGATCGGCGCCCGCCCGAGCGGGACCAGACGCGTATCAACGAGCGCATCCGCGTGCCCGAGGTGCGGCTGATCGGCGCGGACGGCAAGCAGATCGGCGTCGTCAAGACCGATGAGGCGCTCCGCTACGCCCAGGAGCGGGACCTTGACCTCGTGGAGGTCGCCCCTGAATCGCGGCCGCCCGTCTGCCGCGTGCTCGACTACTCGAAGTACAAGTACGAGCAGGAGCAGAAGGCGAAGGCCGCCCGCCGCCACCAGAAGCAGATCACGATCCGCGAGATCAAGCTGCGGCCGAAGATCGCCCAGCACGACTACGAGACCAAGAAGGGGCACGTAGAGCGCTTCCTGAGCGGCCAGGACAAGGTCAAGATCACGATCATGTTCCGCGGCCGCGAGACCACGCACCCCGAGCGGGGCGAGCAGCTGCTGATGCGCCTCGCGCAGGACGTCGGCGAGCTCGGCACGATCGAGCAGCGGCCGAATCTCGACGGCCGCAACATGACGATGGTGCTGGGCCCCGTGAAGGCCAAGGAGGCGCCCGTCGAGGCCCCGGAGCCGCGCCCCGAGGTCCAGCAGCCGCAGGCGGGCAAGGGCAGCCGGCGCAACCGTGCCGCGGCCGAGGCCGCCGCCAGCCGCCAGAGCGCCCCTCAGCCGGCCGCTGCGGCGGACGGCGAGCCGGCCCCCGAGCCTGATGCCGAGCCGGCGCCTGAAACGGACGCCGAGCCGGTCCTCGAAGCTGATGCCGAAGCGGCCCCTGAGGCTGATGCCGAGCCGGCCGCTGAAACGGACGCCGAGCCGGCCTCCGAAGCACCCGCCGAGCCCGCCGCGGACAAGCCCGCGGAGGCCAACGGCGACACGGCCGCCGCCGAACAGCGGCGCGCCTCTGCTTGAATACGTCGCTCGCATGCCGAAGATGAAGACGCACTCAGGCGCCAAGAAGCGCTTCAAGCTCACGGGGAAGGGCAAGGTCCGCGCGCGTCACGCGATGACCAGCCACATCCTCGAGAAGAAGAGCGCCAAGCGTAAGCGCAGGCTGGGCAGGCCTGTGATGGTGTCCGATCACGACACGCCCCGGATCAAGGACCTGCTCCGCAAATGAGCCGCGTCAAACGCTCCGTCCACGCCCGCAAGAAGCGCCGCGCCACGCTCGAGCGCACGAAGGGCTTCCGCGGCGAGGCCCACTCGAGCTACAGGCGCGCCAAGGAGGCGCTGCTCAAGGCCGACAGCTACGCCTACCGCGACCGCCGCAACAAGAAGCGCGACTTCCGCCGCCTCTGGATCGCCCGCATCAACGCGGCCGCCCGCCGCGAGGGCATGACCTACAGCCAGCTGATGCACGGCCTGCGCCTTGCCGAGGTCGAGCTCGACCGCAAGATCCTGGCCGACATCGCCGTCCGCGACCCCGAGACCTTTCGACGGTTTGCCGAGCGCGCCCGGGAGGCGGCGGCTGCCTGAGCGGCCGACCGACAGGACCACTCCCAGGGCGCCCACCGAGGCGCCCTTTTTCGTTCCATGATCACTTCCCCCCACAACGAGCAGCTGAAGACGATCCGCAAGCTCCAGGACAAGAGGCACCGGGAGCGCAGCGGGCTGTTCTCGGCCGAGGGCGAGGACCTCGTCGAGGCCGCCACGTGGGCGCCGGAGATCCTGCTGGTTGCAGGGGTTGATGTGGAGCAGGAGCTCCTGGACGCGGTCAGCTCCCTGGGATCGGGCACCCGGGTCATCGGCGTCTACAAGCAGCGCTGGTCCGAGCCCGGTGGGTCGCTCTCGGTCTACCTCCATGGTGTGCACGACCCGGGCAACGTCGGAGCGGTCATACGCTCGGCCCACGCGCTCTGTGACGGCCCGGTGATCCTCGGCCCCGACTGCGCGGACCCATACTCGCCGAAGGCCGTGCGGGCCAGCATGGGATCGATCTTCGCCCGACCGCCCGCGCGCGGCGAGTTCCCCGGGACCCGGATCGCGCTCGAGCGCGGCGCCCAGCCGCTGGCCTCGGTCCGAGTCGAGCCGCCCGTCGTCGTCTGCCTTGGAGCAGAGCGTGAAGGCCTGCCTGCGGATTTCCCCTGCGATGTGCGCGCCGGGATCCCGTTGCGCGACGACGGCCCCGACTCGCTCAACGTGGCGATGGCCGCGACCGTGGCGCTGTACGAGCTCGGCAATAGGATGGCCGCCCATGGCTGACCTCGACGCCCTTCGCACCGAGGCCGAGGGCGCCATCGCCCAGGCGGGCTCGGCCGCGGAGCTGGAGGAGCTGCGGGTGCGCTACCTGGGGCGCAAGTCCGAGCTCACGAGCACTCTGCGCTCGATCGGCGAGCTGCCGCCCGAGCAGCGCGGCCCGGTGGGCAAGACCGCCAACGAGGTGCGCCAGGCACTCGAGCAGCTCCTGAGCCGTCGCAGCGAGGCGCTCGAGGCGTCCGAGCTCGACGCCCGCCTGGCGGAGGACCGCATCGACGTGACGCTCCCGGGCTCCCCGCCCAGCCCGGTGGGCCACCTCCACCTCGTCACGGAGACGCGCCGCCTGATGGAGGACGTCTTCATCGGCCTCGGCTTCAACGTGGTGGAGGGGCCGGAGGTCGAGTACGACCACTACAGCTTCACCACGCTCAACATCCCGCCGGACCACCCGGCGCGGGCGCTCCAGGACACCTTCTACCTGTCGCCCGACGTGGTGCTGCGGCCGCACACCTCGCCGATGCAGACGCGCTCGATGGAGCTGCAGGGGCCGCCGATCTACATCGTCGTGCCGGGACGCGTCTACCGGCGCGACTCGGACGCCACCCACACGCCGATGTTCCACCAGCTCGAGGGGCTGGCGGTGGACGAGAACATCACGCTCGGCGACCTGCGCGGGATCTTCCTCGAGTTCGCTCGCGCGATGTTCGGCCCGGACCGCGAGGTGCGCCTGCGCTCGGGCTACTTCCCCTTCACGGAGCCGAGCGTTGAGATGGACGTCTCCTGCTTCAACTGCGGCGGCAGCGGCCACCTGCGCGACGGCTCACGCGACCCGCTCTGCAAGGGCTCGGGCTGGATCGAGATCCTCGGCTCGGGAATGGTGGACCCCAACGTCTACGGCTTCGTGTCCGACCAGGGCTACGACGCCGAGCGCGTGCAGGGCTTCGCGTTCGGGATGGGCATCGACCGCATCGCAATGCTGCGCCACTCCGTGCCGGACCTGCGGATGATGTTCGAGAACGACCTGCGCTTCCTGGAGCAGTTCTGATGAACGACGGACTGCGGACTGCGGACTGCGGACTGCGGGGCGGGCGCTCGTGAGGATCCCTGTCGCCTGGCTTCGCTCTTACTGCGATCCGGCCCTTTCGGCCGAGGAGCTCGGCGAGCGGCTCGCCTCCGCCGGCCTCCAGCCCGAGAGGATCGAGCACGTCGGCGTGGGGGACACCTCGGCGTTCGTGGTCGGCAGGGTCCTGTCCGCCGAGCGGCACCCGGATGCCGACCGGCTCACGGTCTGCATGGTCGACGACGGCTCGGGCACCGAGCGCCAGATCGTGTGCGGGGCGCCCAACGTGGCCGCCGGCCAGACCGTGGCCGTGGCGCGGCCGGGCGCGATCATGCCCGACGGCACGGAGCTCGGCGAGGCGAAGCTGCGCGGCGTCAAGTCGAGCGGGATGATCCTGGCCGAGGACGAGGTCGGGATCAGCGGCGACCACGCGGAGACGATGGTGCTGCCCGGCGAGCTCGCGCCGGGCACGCAGCTCCCCGAGGCGCTCGTGATCGAGGACGACGTGCTCGACCTCGAGGTCAATCCCAACCGCCCCGACTGCCTGGCGGTGTACGGCGTGGCGCGCGAGGTGCACGCGCTGACCGGCGCCGAGCTCCGGCCGGACCCGGGCGCGAGCGACGCCGAGCCCGCGGGCGGCGACGCGGTGGAGGACCACGCCGCCGTGGAGATCGACCCCGAGATCTGCCTGCGCTTCACCGCCCGCGTGTTCGAGGACGTGAAGGTCGGCCCGTCGCCCCTCTGGCTCAAGCAGCGCCTGACCGCCGCCGGCCAGCGGCCGATCTCGAACGTGGTCGACATCACCAACTACGTGATGCTCGTCACCGGGCAGCCGCTCCATGGCTTCGACCTCGACGAAGGTCCGCGGCGGCCGCATCATCGTGCGCCGCGCCCACGAGCGCGAGCGCATCACCACGCTCGACGACGTGGAGCGCGAGCTCGACCCGTCGATGGCGGTGGTGTGCGACGCCGAGGGCCCGTCGGGCATCGGCGGCGTGATGGGCGGCCAGATCTCGGAGCTGTCCGGCGACACCACGCGCGTGCTGATGGAGGCGGCCACCTGGGTCGGGCCCAACATCCTCCAGACCTCGAAGAAGCTCGTCCTGCGCAGCGAGGCCAGCAGCCGCTTCGAGAAGCAGCTCCACCCCGACTTCGCCATGGCGGGCCAGCTCCTGGCGGCCAAGCTGATGGTCGAGCTGTGCGGCGCACGGCTCGTGCCGGGCACGATCGACGTCTACCCGAACCCGGTCGAGCGCCGGCGCGTGCGGCTGCGCTACCCGCGCATCGAGAAGCTCCTGGGCAAGCGCCTGCCGGAGGACGAGGTGATCCAGATCCTCGAGCGGCTCGGCTTCGAGCTGGAGGAGGCCACGGCGGCCGAGGGTCCGGTGTGGGACGTGCTGATCCCCTACTGGCGCGACGGCGACGTGCAGCGCGAGGCGGACCTGATCGAGGAGGTCGCGCGCATCCACGGCCTCGACAACATCCCGGCCACGCTGCCGGAGCGCCCGCTCGCCGTCGGCCGGCTCACGCCGGAGCAGCGCCTCCGGCGCCGGGTCGAGGACGCGCTGCGCGACCGCGGCCTGAACGAGGCGATCTGCTGGAGCTTCACCAACCCCGCCACGATGGACGCGCTGCGCCTCGGCGACGTTCCGTTGCTGCGCCTGGCCAACCCGCTCAGCGAGGACCAGTCGACCCTGCGGCCGCTGCTCCTGCCCGGCCTGCTCGACGCCGCCCGCCACAACGCCGCCCATGGGCGACCGGGACTCCGGCTGTTCGAGTCGGCGCACGTCTACCGTGTGTCCGGGCCGCTGTCCTCGAACGGGGACCTGCCACAGCGCGGCACGACGCCGGCGGCCGAGCGCCACAACATCGGCGCGGTGGTCACGGAAGGCGCCTCCGGTGAGCCGGCGGACTTCTTCTCGGTCAAGGCGGTGCTCGGCGCCGTGCTCGACATCGCGGGAGTGGCGTGGTGGATGGAGCCGGGCGAGCGGCCGTTCCTCCATCCCGGCCGGGCGGCCACCGTGCTGGCGGGCGACGAGCGCAAGCTCGGCTGGCTCGGCGAGCTGCACCCGCTCGTGGCTCGCGCACTGGGACCTGCCCGAGGGCGCCACCGCCTTCGAGATCGACTTCGACCTGCTGGCCGAGCTGGCGCCGGAGGTGCGCGTGTTCGAGCCGATCTCGACGTTCCCGGCCGTGATCCAGGACATCGCCGTGGTGGTGCCCGAGGACGTGCCGTTCGCGGAGGTGGAGGAGGCGGTGACGGGCGCCGGCGGCGACCTGCTGGAAAGCAGCTCCCTGTTCGACGTCTACCGCGGCGAGCAGGTCGGCCAGGGCAACAAGTCGCTGGCGCTGCGCCTGGCGTTCCGCGCGCCGGACCGCACGCTCACCGACGAGGAGGTCGCCGAGCGGCGCGCCGCGATCGAGCGCGAGCTGCGGAGCTGGGAGGCCGTTTACGTGCATAGGGTCGCCGTCTGCGGCGCGTCCGGTTTTGCGGGCGCGCTCTGCGCAGCGATCGTGCAGCGGCACCCGCAGCTCGAGCTCACGCACGTCACCGCGCGCAGCGACGCCGGCAGGCGGCTCGACGAGCTCTACCCGCGTCACCGCGTGCCGCTCGTGCTCGAGGAGCTGGACCCCGACCGCGTGGCCGAGGCGGCCGACGCCGCGCTCGTGGCCTACCCGCACGGCGCCGCGGCGCCGGCCGTGAGGGCGCTGCGCGAGCGTGGGCTGAAGGTGGTGGACCTGTCCGCGGACTTCCGGCTCGAGCAGGGCCGCTACGAGAGCTACTACCAGCCGCACGCCGCGCCCGAGCTGCTCGAGGAGGCCGTCTACGGGCTCACCGAGCTGCACCGGGACGCGATCCGCGACGCCGAGCTGGTGGCCGCGCCCGGCTGCTATCCCACCGCTGCCGTGCTGGCGCTGGCGCCGCTGCGCGGTCTGATGCGCGACGTCGTGGTGGACGCCAAGTCGGGCGTCTCCGGCGCCGGCCGGGAGGCCACCGACAGCACGCACTTCGTCTCCGTGGACGAGAACGTGAACCCCTACAAGGTCGAGGGGCACCGCCACCGCGCGGAGCTCGAGCAGGAGCTGGGCGACGGCGCGCCGATCACGTTCATCCCGCATCTCGTGCCGCTCGACCAGGGGCTGCTCGCGTCCTGTTACGTGACCACCGAGCGCCCGCTCAGCGCGGCCGAGCTGCGCGAGCTGTTCGAGCACGCCTACGCCGGCGAGCCGTTCATCGAGCTGGTGGACTCGCCGCCCGGGCGTGCGCGAGGTGCGCGAGACCAACTTCTGCCGCATCCACGCGACCGTGGAGCCGGCCACGGGGCGGGCGATGGTGTTCTCCGCGATCGACAACCTCTGGAAGGGCGCCGCCGGCCAGGCCGTGCAGGACCTCAACCTGATGCTCGGCCTCGACGAGACGGCGGGGCTCCTGTGAGCTTCTTCCGCTCGCGCTGGGTGGAGGCGCCGCCGCACGTCCGCGAGCTCGAACCCACGGAGCTGCCCGCGGGCTTCCGCGCCGCCGGCGTGGCAGCCGGGCTGAAGCCCGAGGGGCTCGACGTGGGCGTGCTGGTGTCAGACGTCCTGGACACCGTGTCGGCGGCGCGCTTCACCACCAACGCCCGCGTGGGCGCGCCCGTCATCGGCCTCGCGCGAGGCGGACCTGGAGGGGCTGCGCGCGGTGGTGGCCAACTCGGGCGGCTCGAACACGGGCGACGGGCGGCGCGGCCTCGACACCGCCTACGCCACGCAGCGATGCGCCGCCGAGCTGCTCGGCATCGAGCCCTCGCAGGTGGGCGTGGCCTCGACCGGCGTGATCGGCGACGAGCTCCCGCGCGAGCCGCTCCTGCGCGGGCGTGGAGGCCGCCTGCGGCGCCCTCGGCGCCGACGCCGACGACTTCTCGCTGGCGATCGTGACCAGTGACCGCTGGCCCAAGCGCGCCTGCCTCGAGGTCGAGCTCGAGGGCGGCACGTGTGCGCCTGTCGGCGCAGGCCAAGGGAGCCGGGATGATCTCGCCCCGCTACGCCACGATGTTCTGCTTCGTGCAGACGGACGCCGTGCTGTCGGCCGAGACCGCTCGACCTGCTCACGGGCGTGACGGTGAAGCGCTCGTTCGACCGCATCTCGGTGGACGGCCAGCTCTCCACCAGCGACACCGTGTTCGCGCAGGCGAACGGCGCCTCGGGCGTGCGCGTGGAGCCCGAGACGGCCGACGAGCTGCGCTTCGGTGAGGCGATGGACGCGCTGCTGCGCCAGCTCGCGATCGAGATCGTGGCGGACGGCGAGGGCGCCTCGCGCGTGGGCCGCATCGTGGTGCGCGGCGAGGAGTCCGTGGTGGAGCCGGTGGCGCGGGCGGTGGCCAACTCGCCGCTCGTGAAGTCCGCCCTGCACGGCGGCGACCCCAACTTCGGCCGCATCCTGCAGGCCGCCGGGATGGTCTATCCGCCCGGCAACGGCTTCGTGGCCGACCTGGAGATCGAGGGCCGGCTGGTGGTCTCCGCGGGCGAGGCGGTGGTGGACGACCTGCGCGAGCTCGACCCGCTGGTCGACCGCGACGAGGTGGAGTACGCGCTCACGCTGCCGGGCGAGGGCGGCGAGACCGAGGTCTTCTTCAGCGACCTGTCCGAGGAGTACGTGACCTTCAACGCGGAGTACACGATCGTGAAGCGCGACGTCGCGACGATCCTCGAGGCGCTGCCCTACATCAGGGAGTTCCACGGCCGCACGTCGTGATCAAGTACGGCGGCGCGGCGATGACCGAGCCGGCGCTCAAGGAGGAGTTCGCCCGCGACGTGGTGCTGCTCAAGTACGTCGGCCTGAACCCGATCGTGGTGCACGGCGGCGGGCCCGAGATCACGCGCTACATGGAGCGGCTCGGCATGAAGGTCGAGTTCGTCGAGGGCCTGCGCGTGTCCGACGCCGAGACCGTCGAGGTGGCGAAGATGGTGCTGGTCGGCAAGCAGAACAAGGACATCGTGCTGCTGATCAACCGCCATGGGCAGCCGGCGGTGGGCCTCTGCGGCGACGACGGCCTCCTCTTCCGCGTGCGCAAGCACCCGGCGGCGCTCGAGCACGACATCGGCTTCGTCGGCGAGATCGAGCGCGTGGACGTGGACGTGCTGAACCACATCGCCGAGGACTACATCCCGGTGGTGGCGTCGGTGGGCGCCGACGCCGACGGCCAGTCCTACAACGTCAACGCCGACGCCGCGGCCAGCGCGGTGGCGGCCGCGCTCGGCGCGTTCAAGGTCGTCTTCCTCACCGACGTGGAGGGCTGGCTGGCCGACCCCGCCGATGCCGGCTCAGCCGCATCTCGCAGGCCACGGCGGAGGAGGTGCGCACCCAGCTCGCCGGCGTATCCGGCGGCATGCGGCCCAAGCTCGAGGCGTGCCTCGAGGCGGTGGACAAGGGCGTGGGCGCGGCGCACATCATCGACGGGCGGCTGCCGCATTCGCTGCTGCTCGAGCTGTTCACCGACGAGGGGATAGGGACGAAGATTTGGCCCTGAGCGACCTGCAGGCGCTGGAGCAGGACTGGGTGATGGGCACCTACGCCCGCCAGCCGGTCGAGTTCGTCCGCGGCGAGGGCTGCCGGCTCTGGGACGCCGACGACAACGAGTACCTCGACTTCCTCGCCGGCATCTCCGTGGTGCAGATCGGCCACTGCCACCCGCAGCTCGTCGAGGCGATCCGCGAGCAGGCGGGACGCCTCATGCACGTCGGCAACCTCTACTACACCCAGCCCGGGATGCGGCTGGCCCGGCGCCTGGCGGAGACGTCGCTCGGCGGCAAGGTGTTCCTCTGCAACTCGGGCGCGGAGGCCAACGAGTGCGCGATCAAGCTCGCGCGCCGGCACCGCCGCGGCGGCGACGTGGTGGTGCTCACCGACGCCTTCCACGGCCGCACCTACGGCGCGCTGTCGGCCACGCCGCAGGAGACCAAGCAGGAGCCCTTCGCGCCGCTCGTGCCGGGCTTCAAGGTGGTGCACCGGGACGACGCGGCCGGCCTGGCGGAGGCGGTGGACGAGCACACGGCGGCGGTGCTGATCGAGCCGGTGCAGGGCGAGTCCGGCATCCACCCGATTGCCGACGAGGTGCTCGTGGCGGCGCGGGAGGCGTGCGACCGCCATGGCGCGCTGCTGATCTTCGACGAGGTGCAGTGCGGTATGGGCCGCACCGGCACGCTGTGGGCGTTTCAGCAGACCGGGATCCGGCCGGACGTGATGACCGTGGCCAAGGGGCTCGGCGGCGGGCTGCCGATCGGCGCCTGCGTGACCTCGCCCGAGTACGCCGACGTGCTGCGCGCGGGAGACCACGGGTCGACCTTCGCGGGCGGTCCGGTGCCGTGTGCGGCGGCGCACGCTGTGCTCGACGTAGTGGACGACGAGGACTTCCTCGCCGACGTGCGCACGAAGGGCGAGGCGCTGTGCGCGGGCCTGGAGACGCTGCCCGTGGCGAACGTCCGCTCCCGCGGCCTGATGGCCGCCTTCGACGTGGACGGCGCCCCCGACCTGTCCCGCCGCCTCCTGCTCGAGCAGCGCCTGGTGGTCAACGCCACCGGCCCCGTCACGATCCGCCTGCTGCCCCCGCTGACGGTCACGCGCGAGGAGATCGACGAGGCGCTGCGGCGGCTGGCCGCCGCGCTTTAGGGCCTGTCCTTTAGGGCTTCCAGGGTCTCATCAGCTGGAGCGCGCTGAGCACCGCCCGCGTTGCCGGTGTGCGGTTGAGCGTGCAGAAGTGGATCCCCGGCGCGCCGCCCGCGAGCAGCTCGGCGCACTGCAGCGTGGCGAAGGAGAGGCCAAGGTCCGCCACCGCCTCGTCGTTGCCGTGCCGGGCCTCCAGCTCGTGCACGAGCTCGGGCGGGAGGTGGGCGGCCGACAGCTCCGCCATGCGCCTGATGCCCTCGCTGCTGAGGATCGGCATCACGCCGGGGATGATCGGCACCTCGACGCCGGCCTCGCGGGCCCGCTCGACGAAGTCGAAGTAGAAGCGGTTGTCGAAGAACATCTGCGTGATCAGGAAGGTCGCGCCGGCTTCCACCTTCGCCTTGAGGTGCCGCACGTCGTCGTCGGCCGAGCTGGCGTGGATGTGGGTCTCCGGGAAGGCGGCGCCGCCGATCGTGAAGTCGTACTCGTCCCGGACCAGCGCCACCAGCTCGCGTGAGTACTCGAGGCCGCCCTCGGTCTTGGTCCAGCGCTCCTGGCCGCGCGGGGGATCGCCGCGGAGCGCGAGCACGTTCTCGACCCCGGCCTCGCCCATCTCGTCGAGGGTGCGGCGCAGGTCGTCGACGGTCGCGTTCACGCAGGTCAGGTGCGGCATGGCCTCGAGCTCGAACTCCGCGCGGATCCGCGACACGACCTCGATCGTCTTGTCGCGCGTTGTGCCGCCGGCCCCGTAGGTGACCGAGACGAAGCCGGGGCCGAGCTCCTTGAGCACGCCGACGGTCTCGAGCAGCACCTCCTCGCCCTCGGGCGATCTCGGAGGGAAGAACTCGAACGAGAAGATCGGGCCGTCGGCCTCCCGCAGCATCCGGTCGATCCGTGCCAAGCGGCAAAGCGTACGGGGCGCGGGCTAGGATCCCGGCCATGATGCGCCGGGCCTCGGTTGCCGTCCTCGTCGGAGCGCTCGCGCTCGCGACCTCAGCCAGCGCGGGTGCCGCTCCCCGCGCTGACGCCGCGGCCGGCTGGACCGTCAAGGTCACGGGCTCGGGCCACCACCCGAAGGCGCGCAAGCGCTGGCCGGTGAAGATCGTGGCCAAGACAACGGGCGGCAAGCCGGTGAGCGGAACCGTGCAGTACCTGTTCGTCTTCAACGGCGCTGTGGTGGGCACGCGCAGCTGCCTCGATGTCGGCACCACGCCCTGCCACTTCAAGGGCACCTACCACGACATCCTCCATTTCCCCGCGCGGGCCATCGGACACTCGTTCACGCTGCGCTTCGTGGTGAAGAGCCGCCTCGGGACGAAGAAAATCGACTACGCGATCACGGTCGTCAAGTAGCCGGCGCGTGGCCGAGGTCGAACGCCACAAGCTGACGAGGATCGCCTCCTACGAGGCCGAGCACGGCGAGGTCGGGCGCGTGCTGCTGCTCTACTCGGGCGGCCTCGACACGAGCGTGATGCTCAAGTGGATCCAGGACGAGTACGAGGCCGAGGTGGTCGCCCTCACGGTGAACCTGGGCCAGCCCGGCGAGGACTTCGACGTGGTGCGCGGCAAGGCGCTCGACCTGGGGGCGCTCGAGTGCTACGTGGTCGACGCGCGCGAGGAGTTCGCCAACGACTACGTGCTGCCGGCGATCAAGGCCAACGCCCTCTACGGCGGCGGCTATCCGCTGTTCACGGCGCTCGGCCGGCCGCTGATCGCCAAGATCGCGGTCGAGAAGGCGCACGAGGCCGGCTGCGACACGGTGGCCCACGGCTGCACCGGCAAGGGCAACGACCAGGTGCGCATCGAGGGCACGGTCGTGGCGCTCGACCCGCACCTGCGGATCATCGCCCCGGTGCGCGGCTGGCAGATGGGCCGCGAGGAGGAGATCCGCTACGCACGCGAGCACGGGATCCCGGTGAAGGGCGGCACCGAGGCGCCGCCGTACTCGATCGACGACAACCTCTGGGGCCGCTCGTCGGAGGGCGGCCCGATCGAGGACCTGAACGAGCCGGCGCGCGACGACGTCTTCGAGCTGGTCACCAACCCGCGCGACGCGCCGGACGAGGCGGAGGACGTGGAGATCGAGTTCGAGCGCGGCTGCCCGGTGGGGCTGAACGGCGAGCGGCTCGGCCTCGTCGAGTTGCTGGAGCGCGTGGGGGAGATCGGCGCGCGCCACGGCATCGGGATCGTCGACCACCTCGAGGACCGCATAGTCGGGTTGAAGGTGCGCGACGTCTACGAGGTGCCCGCGGCGGAGATCGTCCTCGCCGCCCACAAGGAGCTCGAGCAGCTCGTCTCGACGATCCACCAGAACAACTTCAAGCCGATGCTCGACAACCAGTGGGCGTTCCTGGTCTACGCCGGGCTCTGGTACGAGCCGCTGCTCGGCGACCTGAACGCGTTCATGGACAGGGTCAACGAGCAGGTGACGGGCACGATCACGATGCGGCTCTTCAAGGGCAAGGCCCGCCCTGTGGTCCGCTCGTCCCCGAACGCACTCTACGACGCCGAGCTGGCCGGGTTCGGCGAATCCGGCGGCCTGTTCTCGCAGCAGGCGAGCCCCGGCTTCATCGAGCTGTGGACGCTGCAGTCCAGAATGGCTTACAGCATCCGGAACCGGGAAAGGGAGTAGGCATGAGCACGAGGGGATACACACTGCTCGGCTGGCTCGTGTGGAAGGTCGGCAATGTGTTCGGCAGGCCCGACTACACGCTCATAGGCTGGTTCACCTGGCAGATCGCCGGACGGGTCGCCAGGCGCAAGCTGTCGCAGAACAAGGCGAAGATCGGGGCCGTCGCAGCCATCGCGCTGGTGCTGGTGGGCGGCGCCGTGGCCGCCAGGTCGAACGGCGGCGAGGACTGATCGCAGAGACCGACCGGCTCCTGATCCGGAGCTGGTCGCCCGAGGACGTCGAGGCTGCGCACGTCGGCAACTCCGATCCGCGCGTCTGGACCTACATGACCACCGAGCCGTCGCAGTCGCTGGAGGAGACCGGCCTGCGGATCGACCAGCTCACGGCGATCGAGCGGCGCCACGGCTACACGCTCTGGGCCGTCGAGGAGAAGGCCACCGGCGAGCTGATCGGCGACTGCGGGCTGATCCCGCTCGAGCGGGTCGGGCCCGAGGTCGAGCTCGGCTACCGGCTCGCGCCGGCCTACTGGGGCAAGGGCTACGCCACCGAGGCGGCCACCGCCGTGCGCGATCTCGGCTTCGAGCGCCTTGGCCTCGAGCGCATCTACGTCGACATCCAGCCCGAGAACGAGGGCTCGCTGAACGTCGCGCGGAAGATCGGCGCCCGCCTGCTCGGGCCGGCGATGCACCGTGGCGCGGAGGTCCTGCGCTTCGTGCTCGAGCCGCCCGAGGGCGTCCACCAAAGCTGATAACAAGGCTCCGATGCGGCGAGCGCGGCTCAGCGGCGAACACGCGCTGCTCGCGCTCCTGCTCGTGGCGGGCGCGCTGCCGCTCGGCCTCCTGATCGGCCAGGCGCTCGGCGAGGACGGGACGCTCACCGGCGCCACCGGCCTCTTCCCGGCCGACCAGCTCCAGTACCTGGCCTGGATCCGCGACGCCGGGCAGCACGGCCTCGCGGCCAGCCTCTTCGACCTCACGCCGGCGAAGCACGTCCTGCTGGACCCGCTGTTCGAGGCCTCGGGCCTCCTGTGGCGGATCGGCTTCTCGGTGCAGCTCGCCTACCTCGTCTGGCTGCCCGTCGCGCTGCTCGTCCTGTTCGGCGGCTTCCGCGCCTACGTCCGGCGCACGCTTCCGGACTCGGCCTTCGACCGCGGCGCCGCGCTCGCCCTCGCGCTCTTCTTCTCGACGCCCGTCTTCCCGCTGCTCGTCTGGACGGGAGCGCTCGGAGCCGCCGCGCAGCGGGACTTCCTCCAGGTCGCGGTGGACATCAACCCGTCGGGACAGCTCTGGGGCTACTTCCCGATCGCCATCGACCTCGGCCTGTTTGCCTACACGATGCTGTGGATCGAGCGCTCGGTGAGCCAGCCGGACGGCCGCCCGTTCGCGCTCCGGGCCGGTGCGGCGGCGCTTGTGATCAGCTGGCTGCATCCCTGGCAGGGCGCCACGCTGATCGTGATCCTGCTCGTGCTGGTGCTCGTCGGGCGGCCGCTGCGGCAGTACGCCTGGCTGGCCGCGCCACTGGTCGCCGCCGGACTGCCGTTCGTGTACTTCGCCGTGCTGCCGCACATCGACCACGCCTGGAAGGTGGCCCGCGACCAGAACGCGCTCGGCGGCGAGAGCTGGGGAATGGTGCTCGGGGCGATCGGGCCGATCGCGCTGCTCGCGCTCGGCAGGCCGCGCCTCGCCGGCCTGTCGCTGCAGGCACGGATCCTCGTGATCTGGCCGCTCAGCGCGCTGTTCGTCTACTGGGTCTCGCCGCCGTACGCGATCCACACGCTCGAGACGGTGACGCTTCCGCTGGCGGTCCTGGCGCTGCGCGGCTGGCGCTTCCTGCCCGCCAGGCGGGCGCTGCTCGCGGCGGCGGTCGCGCTGCTCACCGTCCCGGGGGTCGTCTACAGCGCCCACCGGCTGCGGCAGCAGGTGCGCGCGGCGCGGGCCGCCTACGTGCTGTCGAACGGGGACGCCCGCGCGTTCGCCTGGCTCGACCACGACCCGCGTCCCGGCGGCGTGCTCGCGCCGGTGCCGCAGTCGCTCGCGGTGCCGGGCCTCAGCGGCCGGGCCACCTGGATCGGGCATCCGAGCTGGACGCCCGGGTTCGAGTTCCGCATCCCGCAGGCGCAGTCGCTGTTCGCCGGTCAGCTTGCGCCTGCGGTCGCGCAGCACCGGGTCGTGCGGATCGGGGCGCCGTTCCTGCTCGCGCCCTGCGGCTCGAGCCCGCAGCTCGCGGCTCAGATCCGCCCGCTGGTCCTGGAGCAGCGGCGTTTCGGGTGTGCGACGGTGTTCCGCGTTAGGGTCGCACCCCATGCAGGTGCGGTCGGGTGAGCTGCTGGCGGCGCTTTCGCTCGCCACGGACCTGGGCACGGGATATCCGCTCGAGCACGGGCTGCGGACATGTCTCCTGGCCGTGCGGCTGGCTGAGCGCGCGGAGGTCAACGACGAGACCGCGCGCTGCGTCTACTACCTGGCCCTGCTCCACTCGATCGGCTGCACGGCCGACGCCCCCGAGGCCGCCCGCGCGTACGGCGACGACCTCGCGGCGCGCGCCTCCTACACGCTGATCGACGGCGGTCGCCCGAACGAGCTGATGGCCTGGCTGTGGCGGACGGTGCGGCCGGACGAGCCGCTGCCACGCCGGGTGCCGGCCTTCCTGGGTGCCCTGGCAGCCGGCCCCGCCCGGGCGCGCGAGGGCCTGCGGAGCCACTGTGAGGTCGGCCACCGGCTCGCCGGCCGGCTGGGGATGCCCGACTCCGTGCGGGAGGGCCTCACGTTCGTCTTCGAGCGCTTCGACGGCAAGGGCATGCCCGACGGCGTGGCGGGCGAGGAGATCCCCCTGGCCGCACGGCTGCTGCACGCCGCGCGCGACGCGGATGCCTTCCACCTCCAGGGCGGGACGGCCGCGGTGGAGGCGATGGGCCGCGAGCGCTCCGGCCACGCGCTCGACCCGCGCATCGCGGCACTGCTCGTGGCGCACGCCGAGGAGCTGTTCGCCGGGCTCGACGGGGCGGAGGTCTGGCGGGAGGTGGTCTCCTGCGAGCCGGCCGCCGTTCCGCTCGCCGGCGAGAAGCTCGAGCTGGCCTGCAGCGGAGTGGCGGACTTCGCCGACCTCAAGTCGGGCTGGACCCTCGGGCATTCGCGGGGCGTGGCCGAGCTGGCCGAGGCGGCCGCGTGGCGGCTCGGGCTCGACGCCGATGCCGTGACCGCCGTGCGCTGCAGCGCGCTGCTGCACGACGTCGGGCGGGTGGGCGTGTCGACCGCGATCTGGGACAAGCCGGGCCCGCTCAGCGGCGCGGAGTGGGAGCAGGTGCGGCTGCATCCCTACTACACCGAGCGGGCGCTGGCCCGGGCGCGCGAGCTGACGGAGCTCGGGCACGTGGCCTGCGAGCACCACGAGCGCCTCGACGGCTCGGGCTACCACCGCGGCCTGAAGAGCGGGGAGCTCTCGCACGCCGGGCGCGTGATCGCGGCCGCCGATTGCTTCGAGGCGCTCACCTCCGACCGCCCGCACCGCCCCGCCCGCAGCGCCGACGAGGCCGCGGCTGAGCTCGCTGCCGAGGTGGCCGCCGGACGGCTCGACGGCGAGGTGGTGGAGGCGCTCCTGGCGGCCGTGGGCCAGGGCGACGCGGCCGTGCCGCGGCCGCAGCCGGCCGGCCTCAGCGAGCGCGAGGTGCAGGTGCTGCGGCTGCTCGCGCGCGGCCTGAGCAACCGCCAGATGGGCGCCGAGCTGGGCATCTCGCCCAAGACGGTCGGCCACCACGTGCAGAGCATCTACTCGAAGGTCGGAGTCTCCGCACGGGCGGCCGCCGCCCTGTTCGCCGTCGAGCACGACCTGCTGCGGCACTAGCCCGTCGCAAGCCACTCCTCGAAGGTCGGCCCCGCCAGCTTGGCGCCCGGGCCCGGCAGCAGCGCGCCGGACTCGTACACCACGGTCAGCGGGTCGTTCGGGTCGCCTCCGGCCTCCACGCGCAGCGGCATGCCGCGCTTGGCCACGAGCAGCTCCGCCACCTCCGGCAGGAGCTCCTCGCGGGGACCGGCGATCTCGGACATCACGGGACCGCCCGGCGTGGTGGCCATCGCGGCGAGCTCCTCGCCCACCGTGCGCGCCGCCACGAGCTGCGTGCGCATGCGGGGCAGGTGGGTCGCGCCGTCGACGGTGCTCCACTGCACGAGCTGCTCCACGAACTCGTGGAACTGCGCCGCGCGCAGCACCTGGGCGGGAATCGGGCCGGCCAGGCTGACCTCCTCGTGCACGACCTTGGCGGCGCCGTAGCCGCCGTTGAACCGGTCGGTGCCGACGATCGACACCACCACGATGCGCTGCACGCCCGCCTTCGCGCCCACCGCCTGCAGATGGCGCGCCGCGGTGGTGAAGAACTCCGTGGCGGCCTGCTGGTCGGGCGATGGGGTGGTCGCGGCGTCGACGATCACCTCCACGCCCTCGAGCGCCTCCGCGAGACCCTCGCCGGTGATCAGGTCGACTCCGGTCGAGCGCGACATGTTCACGGCCTCGTGCCCGCCGGCCTCGAGTGCCTCTACGACGTACCGGCCCACTCTGCCGGTCCCTCCTGCCACTGCGATCCTGCTCATGATTCGTGTCCTCCTTGGGGGGCTCGTCACAACGAGCGTGTGTGTCGGGTCATCTCTACGACCCCACTCGACGGAGGTATGTGACGATGGACCAACAGGACTGGCTGGCTGAGCGCTTCGAGCGCCAGCGCGGTCACCTGCGCAGGGTGGCCTACCGGATGCTCGGGTCGCTGAGCGAGGCGGACGACGCCGTGCAGGAGGCCTGGCTGCGGCTGAGCAGGTCGGAGGCGGACGCCATCGAGAACCTCGACGCGTGGCTCACGACCGTCGTCGCGCGCATGTCCCTGAACATGCTGCGCTCGCGCCGCCGGCGGGCGGAGGAGCCGCTCGGCGTGCACGTGCCGGAGCCGGTGGTGAGCCCGGCGGCGGGGGTCGACCCCGAGCACGAGGCGGTGCTGGCGGACAGCGTCGGCCTGGCGCTGCTCGTGGTGCTCGAGACGCTGGCGCCGGCGGAGCGGCTGGCGTTCGTCCTCCACGACATGTTCGGCATGCCCTTCGACGAGATCGCGCCGATCGTGGAGCGCTCGCCTGAAGCGGCGCGACAGCTTGCGAGCCGGGCGCGCCGCCGCGTGCAGGGCCAGCCCACCGTGCCGGACGCCGACCTCGGCGAGCAGCGGCGCGTGGTCGACGCCTTCTTCGCGGCCGCCCGCGAGGGCGACTTCGAGGCGCTCGTCGCGGTGCTTGACGAGGACGTGGTCCTGCACTCGGACGGCGGCGAGGCCCGGCCAAGCGCCACCGCGGTGGTCCACGGCGCCCGCGCTGTGGCGGCGCGCGCGTTCACCTACGCGCAGCTGTCGCCGTTCGTGCGCCCGGCGCTCGTCAACGGGGCCGCGGGCGTGGTGGTGGCACCGCGCGGGCGGGTGTTCTCGGTGATGGGCTTCACGGTGCGGGGCGGCAAGATCGTCGCCATCGACGCGCTCTCCGATCCCGAGCGGCTGAGCCGCATGGACCTCACGATCCTCGGCGGCTGACGGCCTGGCACACTGCGGGCAGTCGATGACGAGCGAGGCGATCACCGGCGGCTGCCTCTGCGGGGGCGTGCGCTTCGAGCTCAGCGAGCCGCCCACCAGGGCCGGCTACTGCCACTGTACGCGCTGCCAGGGCCGCACCGGCACCGGCTCGTCCGTGCAGGCGCGGATCGACGGCGGCAGCTTCCGCCTCGTCAGCGGCGAGCAGCTCGTGAAGGCCTGGCGGCACCCCGACGGCGGCTTCGAGAAGTGCTTCTGCCGCGAGTGCGGCGCCCACCTCTTCAGCCGCAACCCGGACGACCCCAGGCAGATGAGCATCCGCCTGGGGGCGTTCGACTCCGATCCCGGAGTGCGGCCGAGCTGGCGCGCGTTCGTCGCCTATGCGGCTCCCTGGGAGCCGATCCCTGACGACGGTCTCGAGCGCTTCGCCGAGGGCAAGCCCCGCGGCTAGGTCCGCGGGGTCGGCTCGCGGCTGCTCGCCGGCCGCCTGCGGAAGCGCCCGAGCATCCCACCGTTGCCGCTGCGGCGCTGCTCGTCCACGCGGCCCTCGTCGAACTCGTCGGCGCGGACCGGCTCGCGGGCGGCCTGGCCACCCTCGTCGTAGGCGCTCGTACGCTCGCTGTCCGTGTCGAGGATCTCAGTCCGGCGCTCGTCGTCGGCCACGGCCGACGTACCTGCGAACTGGTCGCGCTCGTCGTCCCCAATCAGCTCGTGGTCGGCCATCCCGCGCTCCGACGCGGTGGCGCGCTCGCGGTGCAGCTCCGCCTCTGCGCGTTCGCGGCGAGCCTCCTGTTCGGCCACGCGAGCCCGCTGCTCGGCCGCCTCGGCGCTCTGGGCGCGCGTCTCGGCCAGCTGGCGATGCTCCGTGGCAGCCTGCTGCCGGCGCTCTTCGAGCAGGCGCTCGCGGCGCCTGATGCGGCCGCGCTCGCGCATGCGAGGCATGAGGACCAGCAGTGCGAGCAGGACGACGACGGCAACGACGACTATGGCGACTATCAAGCCTGTGGACATGCGTCTCCCTCCTTGTTCTCTCCCCGCCTGTTCCTTCCAAAGGGGTTCCCAGAGGCGGTCGGTCAAAACGGAGGCTGGCGCGCAGGCCCTGGGCCGAATAGGGCGTTCGCCCGATGCGACGGGCTCCTTGCGGCCGTACGGTCGCGGCATGATCGCCCATGACACAGAGGACATCGCCTTCGCGGGCGCGGCCCGCCAGACCGAGCTGTTGAGGGAGGGCGCGCTCGGCACGCGCGAGCTGGTCGAGCTCTGCCTGCGCCGGATCGAGCGCTTCGATCCGCAGCTGAACGCCTTCCGGGTCGTCGACGTGGAGGGAGCGCTCGAGCAGGCCGAGGCCGCGCAGCGCCGCCTCGACGCGGGCCACGCGGCGCCCCTGCTCGGAGTGCCTGTGGCCGTGAAGGACAACCTCGACGTGGCGGGCTTCGACACCCGCCACGGCCTGGGGGCGATCGCGGCGCCGGCCGGCGCAGACGCTGAGGCGGTGCGCCGGCTGCGCGCCGCAGGTGCCGTGATCATCGGCAAGACCAACCTGCCCGAGCTGGCGATGTGGGGCCACATGACCGAGTCGGCGGCGTACGGGCCGACGCGCAACCCCTGGGACCCTTCGCGCACGACCTGCGGCTCGACCGGCGGCGGCGCGGCGGCGGTGGCCGCGGGGATGGCGCCGCTGGCGCTCGGCAGCGACGGCGGCGGGTCGATCAGGCTGCCCGCTGCGGCCTGCGGGCTGTTCGGCCTCAAGCCGCAGCGGGGCCGCATCTCGCTCGCGCCCGACGAGGACCACTGGCATGGCCTGACCGTGCTGGGCGGCCTCGGCCGCAGCGTCGCCGACGTGGCGCTGCTCACCGACGTGCTCGCCGAGGTGCCGTTCGAGCGCCCGCTGGCGGACGTGGCGCGCACGGATCCGCGGCCGCTGCGGATCGCCGTCTCGCTCAAGCCCTCGCTGCCCACGCGGCCGCAGGCGGCTGCCCGGGCGGCAGTTGCGCGCACGGCGGAGCTGCTGCGCTCGCTGGGGCACGAGGTGGACGAGCGCGACCCTCGCTACCCGCTGATGCTGGGCCTGATCATGCCGCGCTACCTCGGCGGCGTGGCGAGCGATTTCGACCGCCTGGGCGCCGCCGAGCAGGCCGAGCGCCGCACGCGCCGGATGGCGGCGGCCGGCAGGCGGCTGAGCGGCGGCCGGTTGCGGCGGGCGCTCGAGCGCGAGCCGGCGGTGGCCGCCCGCCTGCAGGAGCCGTTCGCCGATCACGACGTGCTCCTCACGCCGGCGATGGCGCACCAGCCGGGCGCGGCCGATGCCTCGCGCGGGAAGGGCGCCTTCGCCACCTTCGACGCCGGGCGGCCATACGTCTGCTACACGGCGCAGTGGAACTACACGGGCCAGCCGGCGGCGTCCGTGCCGGCCGGTTTTGACGAGGACGGCATGCCGGTCGGGGTCCAGCTCGTGGGCCGGCCGGGCGATGAGGCGACGCTCGTGGCGCTGGCGGCGCAACTCGAGCGCGCGCGGCCGTGGGCGGACCGGCGGCCGCCGCTCGCCGGCTGACGAGCTTTTCCCGCACAGTGCAGGGACGCCCCGGCGGCCGAGCGATTCGCTCCGAGCCCGACTCCATAATGGGCCTCGATGCCCTCCGGCCCGGCCGTACATCTCCACGTCCACTCCGAGTACTCGCTGCTCGACGGCGCCGCGAAGATCGACTCCCTCGTGGAGCGCGCGGCGGCGTTCGGCCAGCCCGCCATCGGGCTCACCGACCACGGGGTGATGAACGGGGCTGTCGAGCTCTACAAGGCCTGCAAGAAGGCCGGGATCAAGCCGATCCTCGGCTTCGAGGCCTACTTGGTGGACGACTCGAGGACCGAGGCGGTCCGCTACGAGCGCAACCACCTCACGCTGCTCGCCTCCACCGACGAGGGCTTCCGCAACCTCGTGAAGCTCACCTCCGCGGGCTTCCTCGAGGGCTACAAGCGCGGCAAGGCGAACGTCGACCTCAACCTGCTCGTCGCGTCACTCGAAGGACGTCATCGTCCTCACCGGCTGCCTGCAGTCGCGCTTCTGCCGCCGCCTGGTGGACGACAACCCGGCGGAGGCGCGCGTCGCACGTCGACGACCTGATGCACATCTTCGGCCCGGAGAACGTCTACTTCGAGATGCAGGCCGAACGGCATCGCGGATCAGGACAAGGCCAACGAGGGCATCGTGCGCGTCGCGCGCGAGGTGGGGCGGCCGCTGGTGGGCACGGCGGACGTGCACTACCTGCGCCGCGAGGACTACCACCACCACGCCGCGCTGCTCTGCGTGCAGACCAAGTCCACGCTGGCCGAGCCGAAGCTCAGCTTCGACACCAACGAGTTCTTCCTGAAGGACAACGACGAGATGGCGGGCTCGTTCGCCGCCTGGCCGGAGGCGGTGCCCACCACGCTGGAGGTGGCCGAGCGCTGCGAGGTCGAGATCGAGCTCGGCAAGATGCTGATCCCGCGCTACCCGATGCCGGACGGGCGGCCGGAGGGCGAGTACCTGCGCGAGCTGGCCCTCGCGGGCCTGCGCCGCCGCTACGGCGATCCGCCGCCGGCCGAGGCGGTCGAGCGGCTCGAGGCGGAGCTCGAGGTCATCGGCCGGATGGGCTTCGACGCCTACTTCCTGATCGTCTGGGACTTCGTCAAGTTCGCCAAGGACAACGGCATCGCGGTGGGGCCGGGTCGCGGCTCGGCGGCCGGCTCGATCGTCTCCTACGCGCTGAACGATCACGGACGTCGACCCGCTGGCGTACGACCTGCTGTTCGAGCGCTTCCTCAACGCCGAGCGCATCTCGATGCCGGACATCGACATCGACTTCTCGGTGAAGGGGCGCGACCGCGTGATGCGCTACGTGGCCGACAAGTACGGGTCGGACTCGGTCGCCCAGATCATCACGTTCGGCCGCATGTTCCCGCGCGCCGCCACGCGCGACGCCGCGCGCGTCCTGGGCTACGACTACGGCGCGGGCGATCGCCTGGCCAAGCTCATCCCGGACCCGATCATGGGCCGGGCGCCGTCGTTCGAGGACTGCCTCAAGCCGGGCGAGGAGCTGGCGCGCGCGTACGACGAGGACCCGCAGGCGCAAGCGAGATCGTCGACCTCGCGCGCGGGCTCGAGGGCACCGTGCGCAACTCGTCGATCCACGCGGCGGCGGTCGTGATCGCCGACCGTCCCGCTCACCGACATCGTGCCGCTCCAGCTGGCCGAGGACCGCGGCGTGGTGGACGAGGACGGCGGGCGCTCCTACCGCACGGTCACGCAGTACTCGATGAAGCCGATCGAGGAGATCGGCCTGCTGAAGATGGACTTCCTCGGGCCTGCGCAACCTCGACGTGATCGAGGCCGCGCTCGACATCATCGAGCGCTCCGACCGGCGAGCGGCCCGGACATGGCCGCGCTGCCGCTCGACGACATCGAGCACCTACGAGATGCTCTGCGCGGGGCGACTCGGTCGGGCGTGTTCCAGTTCGAGTCCGACGGCATGCGCGAGGCGCTCCGGAAGGTGCGGCCCACCGAGTTCGAGGACCTGGTCGCGCTCAACGCGCTCTACCGCCCGGGCGCGATGCGCTTCATCGACACCTACGCGCGCAACAAGCGCAATCCCGGACGCCGCCGCCTACATCGACGAGCGCCTGCGGCAGATCACCGAGTCCACCTACTCGGTGGTCCTCTACCAGGAGCAGTCGATGCAGATCGCCAAGGGGTCGCCGGCTTCAGCGGCCCCGAGGCGGACGACCTGCGCAAGGCGATCGGCAAGAAGGACCGCGCGCAGATGGCCTCGATGGCGAGCGTTCTTCGAGGGGCGCGCGCGCCACCGGCACGGCCGAGAACGTCATCCGAGCAGCTCTGGGCTGTCAACGAGGCGCCGCCGACTACTCGTTCAACAAGTCGCACGCGGCCTGTTACGGGCTGATCAGCTACCGCACCGCCTGGCTGCAAGGCCAACTACCCCGCCGAGTACATGGCGGCGCTGATCTCCTCGGTGATGTCCACCAAGGACAAGGTGCCGTTCTTCGTCTCCCGCTGCGAGGAGATGGGCATCGAGGTGCTGCCGCCGGACGTGAACGAGTCGGGGCACGACTTCGTGGTCGTCGGCGGCAACATCCGCTTCGGGCTCGACGCCGTGAAGAACGTCGGGCGCCGCGGCGGTGGACGCGATCCTCGACGCGCGCGAGAGCGGCGGGCCCGTTCAGCTCGATCTGGGACTTCTGCGAGCGGGTCGACTGCCAGCGGGTGAACAAGAAGGCGATCGAGTCGCTCGTGAAGTGCGGCGCTCTCGACTCCACCGGCGCGACGCGCAACGGCATGCTGTCGATGCCTCCCGGACGCCCAGGGCTCCGGCCAGAAGGCGCAGCAGGACGCGCTGCTCGGGCAGGGATCGATCTTCGACCTCGAGGAGCCCGCGCCGGCGGCGACCGGGGCGCCTCGCCGTTCGCCGGCGGGCGCCACCACCGGCCCGTGCCGCCGCTGCCGGACGACCGCATGTCGCGCGGGGCTCGATGGAGAAGGAGACGCTCGGCCTGTTCCTCTCGAGCCACCCGCTGAAGGAGGTGCGGGCGGCGCTGCGGGCGCGGGTCGAGTGCTCGCTCGCCGAGCTCGACGGCAAGAAGGACGGGGAGTGGGTCACCGTCGGCGGCACGATCACCGAGTCGAAGAAGATCCGCACCAAGAAGGGCGAGCCGATGATGTTCGCCACCCTCGACGACCTCGAGGGCTCGGTCGAGATGCTCGTCTTCAACTCCGCCTACGCCGCGAACGCCGACAAGATCGGCGACGACAAGGTGCTGATCGTGCGCGGCCGCGTGGACCACAAGGAGCAGGGCGAGACCAAGCTCGTCGTCCAGGAGGTCGAGATCTTCGAGCCCAGCCAGGAGGAGGTCGAGCGCGCGCGAAGGAGGCCGCCGACCTGGCCGCCGCGCCCCCGAAGCGGATCAGCGCTGACGGTGCCGGGCGGTGTCGCCGCGAGCTTCCTCGAGGAGCTGAAGGACGTGGTCCACCACAACCCGGGCGAGCACGAGCTGATGCTCATGATCGGCGAGCGCCGCCTGGTGCTCGGACCCGACTACCGCGTCTCCGCCACCAGCGAGTGCAGGGCCGAGCTGGCGGCTTTGATGGGCGTCGAAATAGCGGCTGCGTAAAGCGGCCGGGCCCGCGTCCACTCCGGTCTAAACTGCAACGGTGCCTGGGGCCACAAGTCCAACCAGAACGCGCACGAGTGCAGGCAGTGCTGCGCGTTCTGCGACCGGCTCGTACATCCCGTCCGGCTGCATCGAGGCGGGCTGCCCGTACCTCTACCTCTACGACGACGAGCACACGGGCAAGCGCTTCATGGGCTGCATGAACAAGGTCTTCCGCGGCGAGATCGACGTGGAGGTGTTCGAGGAGGCCCAGCGCACGCGTCACGGCTACGGCGGCGTGAAGATGAGCGGCCTGCCGCTGCCCCAGTGCAAGTTCAGCATCGAGAAGGCCTACGACGGCAACGGCCACGCCTTCGAGTGCGTGAACCCGCGCTTCTTCGACACGCCCGAAGAGGACCCGTTCGCCTTCGACCTCAGAAACGTGCTCTGAGGACCGCTCGTCTCGACGACCTCGAGCGCATCCCGATGGAGGACGGGGTCTGGCGCCCGATCCGTCGCCCCTTTGGCATCACCGGCTTCTCCGCCAACGCCTATACGGCTGACGCCGCCGGCGACTCGCTGATCGAGTCCCACGACGAGACCAGCGCCGGCGCGGGTGCGCACGAGGAGCTGTACATCGTGCTGCAGGGCCGCGCCGCGTTCACGGTCGAGGGCGAACAGCTCGACGCTCCGGCCGGCACGCTCGTGTTCGTCGTTCCCGGCGAGAAGCGCGAGGCGGTGGCGGCCGAACCCAACACCACGGTGCTGGTGGTCGGCGGCCGCCCCGGCGCTGCGCTGCCGGTGTCGCCGTTCGAGTACTGGTACGCCGCCCAGCCGGCCTACGACGCGGGCGACTACGAGCGCGCCACCGCGATCGCCTCCGAGGGCCTGGCCGACCATCCCGACAACGGCACGCTCCACTACGTGCTGGCCTGCTTCCGCGCGCTGGCGGGCGACCGCGAGGGCGCCGTCGAGCACATCGGGATCGCATTCGAGCAGGACCCGCGCACGCGCGCCTGGGCGGCCGAGGACGCGGACCTCGACTCGATCAGGGACGAGTTGGCGGACAGCCGCCCGTGACGCGCCCCGCCGGCGCCTTGCTTTCGCGCTGCGGCCGACATTACGATCGCCACGCCGCTCCCGACGCCGAACGAGAAAGGTCATGCCCATGTCCGAAGACGTGAAGAGCCTGGTGCGCCGTTTCTATGCGGAGGTCAGCGCCGGGAATTTCGACGTGATCGACGAGGTCGTCGCAGACGACATGATCGAGCACGAGGAGTTCCCGGGGATCGAGCCCGGCAAGCCGGGGGTCAGGCAGTTCTTCACCCTCTTCCGCGGCGCCTTTCCGGACATGCGCATGGACGCGCACGAGATCATCGTCGACGGCGACCTGCTCTGCGTCCGGGGCTCGATGAGCGGAACGCACGAGGGCGAGTTCATGGGGCTGCCGCCGACCGGCAGGCGCTTCGAGGTGGACGGCTTCGACATGCTCCGCGTCCGCGACGGGCAGTTCGCCGAGCACTGGGGCCTGTTCGACTCGCTCACGATGATGCAGCAGCTGGGCGCGATTCCCGACCAGGCCCCGGCCCAGTAGCCCGCAGCGCCGAGCCGACGCTGGTCGCCTCCGCCGACGGGGCGCTGATCGCCTGCCACGTCGCGGGTCACGGCCCGCCGCTCGTGCTGGTGCACGGCACCTCGGCCGACCACACCCGCTGGCAGACGGTGCTGCCCGAGCTGACGGCCCGCTTCACCACGTACGCGGTCGACCGCCGGGGGCGCGGGGCGAGCGGCGACGCCGAGCCGTACGCGATCGAGCGCGAGTTCGAGGACGTCGCGGCGGTGATCGACGCGATCGGCGGCGAGGTGGACGTGATCGGGCACTCCTACGGCGCGATCTGCTCGCTGGAGGCCGCGCTGCTCACCACGGGCGTGCGGCGCCTCGTCCTCTACGAGCCGCCGCTCGAGGCCGGGCTCCAGGGCAATCCACCCGCCGTGGTCGAGCAGATGGAGGCGCTGCTGGCGGAGGGCGACCGGGAGGGCATGATCCTGACCTTCTTCCGGGAGTTCGTGAGGGTGCCGGCCGCCGAGGTCGAGGTGCTGGTGCGCGACCCGAGCTGGCAGGGCCGCCTGGCGGCGGCCCATACCATCCCGCGGGAGCTGCGCGGCGCCGAGCTGCACCAGCCGGACTATGAGCGCTTCGCTGCGCTGCGCGTCCCGGCTCTGCTGCTGGCCGGCGCCGCCAGCCCGCCCTCCCTGGTCGAGCCGTCGCGCCGGCTGAGCGAGGCGATCTCGGACTCGCGCCTAGCCCTCATGCCCGGCCAGGGACACAACGCGATGACCACGGCGCCGGAGCTCTTCCTGGGCGAGGTCCTCGCCTTCCTGGGCTGAGCTACCAGGCCGCCGGCGCCCGCTCGAGCGGGTCGCCGGCCTGCGCCGCGCGCTCCCGCTCCGCCTCCAGGTCGCGCTCGGCGTGGCGCGCCATCCACTCCGCGCCCGGGTGATCGGTCAGCCCGTGGGCGATGATCGAGACGAGGACCGCCAGTGCGGCGATGTAGAAGATCCGCTGCGCCTGAGCGATGTCGCGGTTGAGAACCAACAGCGAGAATGCCATCGTCGCCACGCCCTTGGGCCCGAACCAGCCCATGAAGGCCTTGGCGGCGGTGCTGAGGCGGGTGCCGATCATCGACACGAAGATCGCCAGCGGCCGGATCACGAGCAGCGTGCCGGCGACGATCGCCACGGCGGCCCAGCCGTCGTGGAACAGCGTCGAGAACGTCAGCAGCGAGCCGAAGACCACGAAGATGCCGAGCTTCACGAGCTCGATCAGGTCCTCGGAGCGCCGCTCGAAGCACTCGCGGATGTCGGGCCGCAGGATGCCGAGCGCGATCGCCGCCACGAAGACGGCTATGAAGCCGTTGCCCTTGGGAGTGAGCACCGCCAGGCCGTAGGTCCCGAATGCCACGCCGGTGGCGAACAGCGCCTTCTGGTGGGGGCTGATCTCGTAGCCGAGCGCACGCCCGCGCGGCATCAGGTGGGCCGCGCCGACGCCCAGCGCGAGCCCGACCGCCAGGCCGAAGCCCACGTCCTGGATCAGGAACCGCCACCAGACGAAGCCGTGCTCGCTCGGGTCGAGGGCAGCGGCGAAGGTGAGCACCGCCGGCAGCGCCAGCCCGTCGTTCAGCCCCGATTCGAGGTTGAGCGTGTGCCGGATCACGCGCGGCACGCGCGGGTTGGTCACCACCGTGGACGACAGCACGGGATCCGTGGGGGAGAGCAGCGCCCCGACGAGGAAGGACTCGGCCCAGTTGAGGCTCGTCACGGCGTGCGTGAGGAGCGCGACCAGGATGCCAGTGAGCGGCATGGCGATCGCCAGCGCCCGGAACGGCACTCGCCAGGCGCGCTGCAGCATCTCGGCCTCCACCTCGAGCCCGTCGCGGAAGAGGATCAGGATCAGCGCGATCGTGGCCACCGCGTTCACGAAGCCGGAGCGCGGGTCGAAGTCGAGCACGCCGAGCCAGCCCTTGCCGAGCAGGAAGCCGGCCACGACGAAGAGCGCGGTGAGCGAGAGGAAGCTGCGGCGCGCGATGCCGGCCACGAGCGCGCCGACCACGAGCAGCCCGCCGAGCACCGCGACGGTGTGGTCGAACGAGGCGGTCGATGAGGCGAAAGCGCTCATGGGAAGACGGTGCCGACCAGTCTTCCCGGCTCACCTGGGGGGAGCTTACCCGCGTGAGCTCGCCTTCTTGGAGGATGCCCTGCGCCGGCGCCGTGCGAGCCCCTTCTTGCGCAGCTCGCCTGCGAGCTTCACCTGGGCCGAGTCCTCCTCGACCCCCTCGCCCATGTACTCGAGCAGCGCGGGCAGCCGCTCGAAGCGCGGCTCCGAGAGGAAGGCGGACAGCCCGCGCTCCCCGAGCTCGCCGGTGGGCAGCAGCGCGTGGCGGTCGCGGTTCGCGCCGAGCGGCACCGCCGAGTCGTTCACGTGCACGCAGCGGAGCCGCTCGAGCCCGAGCTCGCTCGCGTAGTCGTCGATCACCGCGGCGAGCCCCTCGTCGGTGCGGATGTCGAACCCGCTGGCCAGCATGTGGCAGCTGTCGAGGCAGACGCCGATGCGCTCGTCGCCGCCGCCGAGTCCCAGCAGCTCGTGCAGCTCGGCGAACGAGCGGCCGATCGTGCCGCCCGCTCCAGCGGTGTTCTCGAGCAGCAGGCGGCAGCCCTCCGACTCGGCGAGCACCTCGCGCACCGCGTTGCCGACCCTCTTGAGCGACGCGTCGAGCGGCTCCTTCACGCGCGAGCCGGGATGGACGACCACGCCGTCGGCGCCGATCGCGTCGCCCATCCGCAGCGCGTGGGTCAGCGAGGCGATCGACTTCTTCCGCATCTCCCGGTCCTTGGTGGCGAGGTTGATCAGGTAGACCGCGTGGATCACCACCGACTTGATCGGCCCCGACTCCATCAGCTCGCGGAAGGCCTCGATGTCGTTCGGCTTCCAGCTCGTCGGGCGCCACATGCGCGGCGACTGGTTGAAGATCTGGATCGCCTCGCAGCCCAGCTCGACGCCCCGCTCGTGCGCCTTCACGAGGCCGCCCGCGGTCGAGACGTGGCCGCCGATTAGCATCCTGTGGAGGCGATGGCCGATTCCATGAGAGTGAGGTTCGCGCCCTCGCCCACCGGCGCGCTGCACGTGGGCGGGGCTCGCGCGGCACTGTACAACTGGCTCCTCGCGCGAGGCCGTGGGGGCACCTTCGTGCTGCGCATCGAGGACACCGACCGCGAGCGCTCCACCCCCGAGAACATCGAGCAGATCCTCGACGCGCTGCGCTGGCTCGAGCTCGACTGGGACGAGGGCCCCTTCTTCCAGAGCGAGCGTGGCGAGCGCCACCGCGCCGAGATCGCCCGAATGGTCGACGAGGGGCACGCCTACTTCGACGAGGGCGCGGTGCGGCTGCGCGTCCCGGACGAGGGCGAGACCGTCGTGCGCGACCTGATCCGCGGCGACATCACGTTCCGCCACAAGGACATCGACGACTTCGTGATCGCCCGCTCGGACGGCAGCCCGCTCTACAACCTCGCGGTGGCCGTGGACGATCACGACATGGGCATCACGCACGTCGTGCGCGGCGAGGACCACATCTCGAACACCCCGCGCCAGCTCATGGTGCTCGAGGCGCTGGGCGCCGAGCCGCCCGTCTACGCGCACCTGCCGCTGCTGCACGGACCGGACGGCAAGAAGCTGTCGAAGCGGCACGGGGCGGCATCCGTGCAGGAGCTCCGCGACCAGGGCTACCTGCCGGCGGCGGTGCGCAACTACCTGGCCCTGCTCGGCTGGGGCTACGACGCGGAGACCACCTTCTTCACCACCGACGAGCTGATCGAGCGCTTCTCCTTAGAACGTGTGTCCAAGAACCCGGCCGTGTTCGACGAGCAGAAGCTGCGCTGGATGAACGCCCATTACCTGCGCGAGCTGGACACGGACGAGCTCACGAGCCATCCTCGAGGAGCGGCTCGGCCGCGGCGGCCTGCGCCCGGCTGTGGAGATCGCCCAGGAGAAGATGCAGACGCTCGACGACTTCTGGCGGCTGGCCGGATTCCTGGTGGAGCGGCAGCCCACGGACGAGAAGGCGTGGTCGAAGGTCATGTCCGACGGCGC
Organism: uncultured Thermoleophilaceae bacterium; assembly: GCA_963848495.1. Lineage (GTDB taxonomy): Bacteria > Actinomycetota > Thermoleophilia > Solirubrobacterales > Thermoleophilaceae > JAICJR01. The sequence continues at coordinate 37,052 of CAWKDV010000004.1, read as the reverse complement.
GCCTGAGCGGCTCGCAAAGGCGCGCGAGGCGCTGGCCGCGACCGAGCCGTTCGATCCCGAGCACGTGGAGGCCTCGCTGCGCGAGGTGGTGGACGAGCTCGGGGCCAAGCCGAAGGACGTCTTCCAGCCGGTCAGGGTGGCCATAAGCGGTACCACCGTGTCACCCGGAATCTTCGAGTCTGTCGCCGTTCTGGGGCGGAACGAGACCCTCGCCCGAATCGACGACGCGCTCGCCCGGGCGGACGGCCGTCAATAGGCGGATACGCCGCTGTCTAGAAAGGGAGATTTTTCCCTCAACCTTTCGTCCAGGCGTGCCGATTAGCCCAGTGTGCAGGCTACGTAACGACCGTCCACCAGACGGCCTGTACTGGAGAAACTGACTTGGAAGCCGCAATGAGCCAGGGCCGGTCTCAACCGGCACATGCACCCGCCCAGAACGAGGGGCACGGACGCCGCCTCACAGCCGCCTTCGAGGCGCTGGAGGCGTTCCCGGCCCTGGTTGAGTCCCGCAACCGCCTCCTGCGCCTGGCGCGCGAGGAACGCGGCTCGGTGGGGGACATGGTCGCCGCCGTGGAGTCCGACGTGGCTCTCGTGATCGCGGTGCTCCGTATCGCCAACTCGGCGCCGTCGCCGAAGAAGGGCAAGATCACGAGCATCCCGAAGGCGATCGAGCTGCTGCGCCCCTCCGGCGTCGAGGCGCTCGCCTCGCGCACTGCCGTCTTCGATTTCTTCGAGCGCACGCCCGGCTGGGACGCCCAGCCCGAGCGCTTCCGCCTCCACGCGGTGGCCACGCAGCGCTCGGCCGACCGCCTGGCGCGTGAGATCGGCTACGACGACCGCGACGAGCTGCTCATCTCGGCACTGCTTCACGACATCGGCCAGCTGGTGCTGATCCACGCCTACCCGGGCTACCCGGGCCAGGTGCATGGCGACGCCCGCACCCCCGAGGAGCGCGTGCACCGTGAGCGCCGCGAGCTCGGCGTCGACCACGCTCTCGTGGGCGGCGTGCTCGCCCGCCGCTGGGGCCTGCCCAACCGGCTCGCCTCGGCGATCGAGCGCCATCACTCGGCGGACGCCGAGGGCGAGGCCGCGCTCATCCGCCTTGCCGACATGCTCGCGCACTACGGCCACGGCCAGCCCGTCGACCCGGCGCAGATGCTGAAGGTCAGCCGTGCGCTCGACCTGACGCCCGACCAGCTTCGCTCGGTCATGTACGAGCTGCCCTACTCGACCGGCGGCGGCCGGCGCAACGTGGAGCCGTGCCCGCTGTCCTCGCGTGAGGTCGACGTGCTCAAGCGGCTTGCCGAGGGCAAGGTCTACAAGCAGATCGCGCTCGAGCTGAGCCTCTCGACGAGCACGGTGCGCACGCACCTGCACAACACCTACACGAAGCTCGGCGCCGTCGACCGCGCCCAGGCCGTCCTCGTCGCAACAGAACGCGGCTGGATCTAAGCCGTCTCGGCGCGGCCGTTCAGCGGCACACGCACCCTGACCGTCGTCCCGCGGCTGCTCGACTCGATCGAGAGCCGCCCGTCGATCAGCTCCGCGCGCTCGCGCATGCTGGCGAGGCCGATATGGCCGCTCGCCTCGTTCAACGCGGGGGTGACGTCGCCGAAGCCCTTGCCGTCGTCCTGGACCAACAGCTCGACCGTGCCCTTCTGGATGTTCAGGCTGACGGTCACGGTGGCTGCGGCGGCATGCCGGCCGACGTTCGTCACGGCCTCCTGTGCGATCTGGAACAGCGGCCCGCTCACCTCGGGCGGGAGAGCGACCGGCTCGAGCGCCAGGCGCACGTCGACTCCGAAGCGGCGCCGCCACACGGGCGCGCACTCGGCGATCGCTGTCTCGAACGAGAGCTCGCGGAACGCATATGGGCCGAGTCCGACGATCTCGTCCCGCAGCGCCACGACGTTGCGCTCGGCGATCGTCTTGGCCTCGCCGATCATGTCCCGAGCCGTGTCGAAGTCGCCGCGCTCGATCGCCGGCGGCACGGTCGTGAGGATCATGTCGAGGCTCACGAGCTCCTGGATCGGGCCATCGTGGAGCGACTCGGCCAGGCGCCGCCGGATCTCGTTCTCGGTCTCGATCATGCGGCGGCTGACGTGCCGGGCGCGCAGCCGCCCGGCGGTCTCGGCGCTGCGGATGTTGCCGGCGGTGACCGCCGTGGCGAAGGCGCAGGCCACGAAGATCGCCTCGTAGAAGGCGAGCAGCTCGCCCCGCACCGGGCCGTCGCTGGTGGCGGCGACCGGCACCAGCACCGCCGACCACGCCGCCGCCACGAGCAGACCGCCGAGCTGACCCTGGAACTGCGCGTGCGCTGCGATGAAGAACAGCGCGACGAAGCGCGCCGGGGCGTAGGACTGTGGCACGGCGATCTGAGCGACCGCGACCACCGCCAGATCTCCGACCGCCACCAGCGGGTTCAGCGCCATCTCCGGCCAGCGGCGGGTCACGTAGAGCATGACCACCGCCCAGGGCAGCCCCAGCGCCAGCACCACCACCGTGAGCCGCCCGTGGTTGGGGAAGTGCGTGACCGCCAGCGTGACGAGGACCGCCAGCGCGAGCAGCAATCGCACCGCCGCGAACTTGACGACGGGCTCGGGCGACTCGATCGGTGGCCGCCCCAGCGACATCATCGGCGAAGCTTGGCTGTCATCGGCATAACCTAGAGTTCGAACGGGCTTGCTCGCCATAACTTCCAAGTCCCCGTACGCGCTCAGTGCGCTCGTGGAGCTGGCGAGGACCGGCGGCTCTGCGCCGGTGCCGATCGGGGAGATCGCCAAGCGGCGCGACATCCCCGTCCAGTTCCTCGAGAGCCTGTTCGCCTCGCTGCGCCGGGCGGGCATCCTGCAGAGCCAGCGAGGGGTGCGCGGCGGCTACACGTTCGCCCGGCCACCGAGCGAGGTCACCGTGCTCGAGGTGGTGGAGCTGCTCGAGGGCGAGCTGGGCTCGGACGCCGCCAAGTCGGGCCCGATCTGGGTCGAGGCGGCGGAGGCCGTCCGCGCGGTGCTGGGCGGCTCGACGATCGCGGACGTGGCGGAGAGGGAAGCACGCGCCGCGGGCGCGGCGATGTACTACATCTAGGCGGGCTCGGGCACCAGGCAAGCGGCGTGGAAGTAGCGGGAGGAGCCGCGACCGAACTCGCGGCTCGACCGCATCGGCAGGAACGCCGACGGCACGATCGATCCGTCCGGCATCCGCCACCAGATCGGCTCGTAGACGCCGATGCGGTCGCCGCAGCGGTCGCAGTGGAGGAAGGGCCAAGCGTCTTCCGAGCTTCCGGCGGGCGGTGGCCGCGGTGGCGGCAGCGGACCCATCAGGCCATGGTCGGGGTCCCGAGTGCGCCCGCCATCCGTGATTCGCCGCGTCCGACCCACGGGAATACACGTCAATCAGCGCGTGGAGGCCGCCTGAGTACGCTCCCACCGGGATGGCACCTGACACGCCGCTGATCAGCCTCGACCACGAGGAGCTCGTCATCCGCCGTGGGCGGCGCAGCGGGGTCTACACGATCGTCGCCGTGCACTCGACCACGCTCGGGCCGGCGCTCGGCGGCTGCCGCATGTGGCGCTACGAGAGCTCCGCGGACGGCGCGCGGGACGCGCTGCGCCTCAGCCGGGCGATGACCTTCAAGGCCGCGGCCTGCGGCCTGAACCTCGGCGGCGGCAAGGGTGTGATCTGCCTCGAGCCTGGCAAGGCGCCCGCCGGCAAGCTGCGCAAGGACCTGCTGCTCGACTTCGCCGACACCGTGAACGTGCTCGAGGGCAGCTACATCACCGCCGAGGACGTGGGCACCGGCTCGCGCGACATGGCCGTGGTGGCCCAGGCGACGAAGTACGTCACGGGGCTCGGCCGAAAGGGCGGCGGCAGCGGCGACCCGAGCCCGTACACCGCGATGGGCGTGGAGGCCGCGATGCGCGCCTGCTGCGAGGCCGTGTTCGGCGACCACGCGCTGAAGGGACGCACGGCCGCGGTGGTGGGCGCCGGGCGCGTGGGCTCGCAGCTCGCGCGGCGGCTCAGCAAGGCGGGGGCGAGCGTGCTCGTCGCGGATATCGACGAGCGCAAGCTGGCGGCGCTCGGCGGGCTCAAGGGCGTGAAGACGACCGACCCCACCAGCGGGATGCTCGCCGACGTCGACCTGCTGGCGCCCTGCGCGCTCGGCGGCGTGATCGACCAGGTGAACGTGGACCGGCTGCGCTGCCGTGTCGTCTGCGGCGCGGCCAACAACATCCTCGCCCACGAGGGGCTGGCGGACGACCTGGCCGCGCGCGGAATCCTCTACGCGCCCGACTTCATCGCCAACGCGGGCGGGCTGATCAACGTGTCGCTCGAGCTCGACGGATACGACCCGGCCAAGGCCAGGAAGGGCGCCGCCGGCATCGAGCAGACGATGCGCGAGCTGCTGGACGAGGCGGAGGCGACGAACGTCACGCCCCTCGCTGCCGCCTACCAGCTCGCCCGCCGCCGGCTCAGCGCCGGTGAACGTGCGCGCGCACGATAGGTTGCGGCCGTGAGCAGCAGCGACGGGCGCATACCCGCCAACCTGGCCGACATGGTCGGCGGCACGCCGATGGTGCGGCTGACGAGGGTGGCGCCCGAGTGCAGGGCCGAGCTGATCGCCAAGCTCGAGATGTACAACCCGGCGGGCAGCGTGAAGGACAGGATCGGCGTGTCGATGATCGAGGCCGCCGAGCGCGAGGGCAGGGTCGAGCCGGGCAGGACGACGATCGTCGAGGCCACCTCCGGCAACACCGGCATCGCGCTGGCGTTCGTCTGCGCGGCCAAGGGCTACGAGCTCGTGCTGACGATGCCGCAGGGCATGAGCCGCGAGCGCGAGGGCCTGTTGAGGCTGTACGGCGCCACGGTCCAGATCACGGAGTCGCTCGGTGGGATGAACGAGGCGGTGGAGGCGGCCGCGCAGATCGCCGAGGAGCGCGGCGACTGCTTCATCCCGGACCAGTTCTCGAACCCCGCGAACCCGGAGATCCACCGCCGCACGACGGCCGAGGAGATCTGGCGCGACACGGACCGCAAGGTGGACGCGTTCGTGGCGGGCGTGGGCACCGGCGGCACGATCACGGGCGTGGGGGAGGTGCTGAAGCAGCGCAACCCGGACCTGCTCGTGGTGGCGGTGGAGCCGAAGTCCTCGCCGGTCCTGTCGGGCGGAAAGCCGGGCCCGCACAAGATCCAGGGGATCGGGGCCGGCTTCGTGCCCGCGGTGCTGAACCGCGAAGTGCTCGACGAGATCATCCCGGTGGACGACGAGGATGCGCTCGACACCGCGCGTATGCTGTCGCGGCGCGAGGGCGTGCTGGCGGGGATATCGGCCGGTGCCGCGGTGTGGGCCGCGATCCAGGTCGGCAGCCGGCCGGAGTTCGAGGGCAAGCGGGTGGTGGCGGTCGTGCCCGACTCGGGCGAGCGCTACGTGAGCACCCCCTTCTTCGCCCCGTGACCACGCTCGATCTGACCGGCGTCGCCTGCCCGCTCAACTGGGTCAGGGCGAAGCTGGCGCTCGAGCGGATGGAGCCGGGCGAGGAGATCGTGCTGCTGCTCGACGAGGGCGAGCCGATCGAGAGCGTGCCGCGCTCGGCGGCCGAGGATGGGCACGACGTGCGCGTGGACGGCACGCGCGTGTCTATCGTCAAGCGCTGAATGCTCGACGAAGCGGACCTCGAGCGCTACTCCCGCCAGCTTGTCCTCCCCGAATGGAGCGGCGAGGCGCAGGAGCGGCTGCAGCACACCAGCGCGATGGTGATCGGCGCCGGGGCGCTCGGCTCGCCCGTGGCCGCCTACCTCGTCGGCGCTGGCGTGGGCCGCGTGGGCGTCGTCGACTCCGACGAGGTCGAGCTGTCGAACCTGCCGCGCCAGCCGCTCCACTTCACCTCGGACGTGGGCAACAACAAGGCGCTGAGCGCGGCGGCCAAGCTCGCGCTGCTGAACCCCACCGTGCTGGTCGAGCCCTACCCGGCGCGGCTCGGGCGGATGAACGCGGAGATGATGCTCACGGGCGCGGACGTGGTGCTCGACTGCAGCGACACCTTCGCCACGCGCTACCTCGTGAACGACACCTGCTGCCTGCTCGGCATCCCGCTGATCGAGGCGGGCGTGCTCGGGTTCGACGGCATGGCGATGACGATCCGCCCCGGGGAATCCGCCTGCTACCGCTGCGCCTTCCCGGTCGAGCCGGCGCCGGATGCCGTGCCGAGCTGCAGCGAGGCGGGCGTGCTCGGCCCGGTGGCGGGCATCGTGGGCTCGATCCAGGCGCTCGAGGCGCTCAAGCTGCTGGCCGGGGTGGGGGAGCCGCTGCTCGACCGCTTCGTGCAGATCGACGGCCGCACGCTCGAGCAGACCCTGGTGAGCACGTCCAAGCGGCCCGGCTGCCCGGCGTGCGCCTCTGTCCCGGCTGCGACACAATCCGCCTGACGTGCTCGGACTGGGGACCCTCACCCGCATCGCGCGCGAGCTGCGCCAGGACCTCACGGCCGCGCAGGAGCGCGACCCCGCCGCGCGCGGGATCGGCCGCGCGGAGATCCTGCTCACCTATCCGGGCGTGCACGCGCTGCTCGCGCACCGCGTCGCGCACGCCCTCCACGAGGTGGGCGTGCCGCTCGTGCCGCACGCCCTGGCGAACGTCAGCCGCACGATCACCGGCATCGAGATCCACCCCGCGGCGCAGATCGGCGAGGCGCTCTTCATCGACCATGGCACGGGCGTGGTGATCGGGGAGACGGCCGAGATCGGCGACAACGTGACGCTCTACCAGGGCGTGACGCTGGGCGGCACCGGCTTCGCCCGCGGCAAGCGGCATCCCACGGTCGAGGACAACGTGGTGGTCGGCTCCGGCGCGAAGCTGCTGGGCGCGATCCGCGTGGGCAGCTGCTCGAAGGTCGGCGCCAACTCCGTGGTGATCCACGACGTGCCGCCGGACACCACCGTGGTCGGCAATCCGGGTCATCCCGTGAAGGTGTCGGGACGCAAGCCCGAGGGCCCGGACGCCGACTGGGCGCACCTGCCGGACCCCGTGGCCGACGCGATCCGCTCGCTCAGCTCGCGCATCCGCGAGCTCGAGACCGAGCTGGCCGAGGTCACCGGCCGCGAGCCCCAGCCCACCGCCGAGATCCGCCCGCTGCGCGGCGCTGGCCAGGACCCAGCCGGCGGTTGATGCGGGGCGCGGCAATCGCGCTCGCCGCGGCCGTGCTGTGCGCGCTGGCGCCGCAGGCGCTCGCCGCGAGCCGCACGCGCACGCCGGTGCGGATCGCCGAGCCGAGCCCCGGCAACGCCACCGTGGTGGGCTTCGACCTGCGGCTCGTGAAAGCGAAGAAGAGCGCGGCGAGTGCCCAGGCCGCGGCCACCAAGTTGCCGAAGGGCGTGAGCGTCGTGGCCGTGCTCGGCAAGCAGAAGCGAAGCGACCGTGTGCGCGGGGTGATCGTGGTGCTGCGCCGCGCGAGCACCACCGCGGCCCGCGCCGCCTCGGCGGTGGTCACGGTCAACCTGCAGCACGCCGCGATCCCCTCCGGCTTCCGCACCACGCTGAAGCTCGTGCAGCGCCGCAACGTGCTGAACAGCGGCCGCGCCTTCGCCTGCAGCGGCTACTTCCACTCCGGCGACCTAGGCGGCGCGCTCTCGCTCGGCGGCCCAGACCTGTCCGGTCTGACGCTCCGCGACGCGATCGCCGACGCCTGCCTGTCGGCCCGCTCGAGCGACCCCTACGCCGGCGAGGACGAGCTACGCACCGCGCTCGGCGCGCCCTCGGGCACCATGACCTTCGTACGCGACCCGGTCCAGCCGGCGCAGATCGACGGCACCGCCACGTTCAACTTCGCGGCCGGCGGCTTCACCGTGCTGGCCGACAAGAAGCACAGCTTCGCGGCCTGCGGCTCGCCGGTCGCCACCTGCCGCATCGTGAAGAAGCACCACGCGAGCGATTACGCGGTCTTCACGCTCGGATCCGCGGCGCAGCCGGGCGGCTCGCTGCCGTTCGCGCTTGCGCTGGCGCCGCCGCCGAGCGGGCCGGCGCCGTTCGAGTTCTTCGGCATCGCAGGCAACGGCTCCCGCATGGGGCCCCTGCTCACGAGCGGCCCGTGATCCTCAGCGGCCAAGTGGAGCGCTACCTCGACGAGCTGCGCCCGGAGCGGCCGCCGCTCGTACGCGAGATGGAGGCGCTGGCCGACCAGGACGGCGTGCCGATCGTGGAGTGGGAGACCGCCCGGCTCTTGGCCACGCTCGTGCGCGCACTGGCGCCGCGGCGGGTGCTCGAGGTGGGCACCGCCATCGGCTACTCCACCCTGCACATGGCCGAGCAGCTCCCCGAGGGCGGCCGCATCGTCACGCTCGAGCGCGACCCGCGCCGGATCGCCCAGGCACGCGGCTTCCTCGGCCGGGCCGGGGTGCTCGAGCGGGTCGAGATCGTGGAGGGCGACGCGCTCGAGACGCTGCCGGAGGTAGAAGGCCCGCTCGACCTGATCTTCCTCGACGCGACCAAGGGCGAATACCGGCGCTACCTCGAGCTGGCGGAGCCCAGGGCGAGCGAGCGCGCGGTGCTGCTCGTGGACAACCTGCTGATGGGCGGGGCGGTGGCGGGGGGCGACCGGGCGGCCCCGGGCTGGCGGCCGGAGAGCCTCGAGGCGGCGCGCGAGCTGAACGCGGAGCTCACCCACTCGGAGCGCTGGCTCGGGTCGCTGCTGCCGGTGGGCGACGGCATCGGCTTCGCCGTCAGGACGCGCTAGTAGAAGACGGTGCGCGTGCGGTGCCGCGGGACCGCCTTGTACTCCGGCGCCTGACCGCGGTTCCAGAGCCAGACGTCGAGTATCCGCGGGGGCACGCCGAGGCGGCGGGCGATCCCCTCGCAGGCGTGCACGGCGCAGGCGCGGATCTCGCGCTCCTGCTCGCCGGCGGGCAGGAGGCGGCCGCTGTCGATCTCCTGGGCCAGCTCGGGGTCGTAGCGCAGCACGCCGTCCACGCGCAGCACGTGCGGCACGAGGTTGTCGGCGAAGATCGTCAGCCGGTCGAGGTCGTAGAAGTCGGCCACGCCGGCGAGCGCGAGGTTGCTCGGCACGATCTGGGCCCGCTTCCAGAAGCCGCGATCGTCGAAGAACGGCATGCCGCGCCGCAGCTCATCCGCCAGCGCCTCGGCCGAGCCTGAGGCCCCCTGGACCAGCTCCAGCGCGCTGCGGCCCTCGAGGAAGCGGCCGAGGTCGCGCAGCGCCTCGGCGTAGAGGCCCATCAGCTCGTGGTCGCGCTCCTGTTCGAGCACCGCGGCCACCCGCGGGCCGTCGAGCAGCTGCAGCTCCTCGGGCGACCAGGGCCCGTGGGCGCGGAAGTGGTCGGCCAGCGCCCAGGCCACCGTGTAGTAGCCGGAGCAGCCGGAGCGCTTGTGCAGCGTGGGGAACCAGCCGGAGCCGAAGTTGATCGCGTCGAGCGTGAGCAGGTAGCTGGCCACCTCTGCCCGAGAGCCCTCGAGGTAGTGGCGCACCGGGTCGAGCACGGGCGGCGGGCCCGGCTCGACGCCGCCGGCCGCGTCCAGATCGATCGAGACCCAGCGCGCGTCGGCCGTGATCGCCGCGCAGCTCTCCCGCACCTCGTCGCAGAGGCCCACGAGGGCAGCGTACGGGGATACGGTGAGCACATGACCCTGGCCGAGCGCGACCGGGAACTGGGCACGATCGCTGCCGCGGTCGAGTCCGCAGGCGGCGGCGAGGGGCGGGCGCTGGTGGTGGAGGGCCCCGCCGGGATCGGCAAGACCGCGCTGCTCGACGCCGCCGCCGCGCTCGCCCGCGACCGTGGCCTGACCGTGCTGCGCGCGCTCGGAAGCGAGGTCGAACGCGAGTTCCCGTTCGGCGTCGTGCGCGAGCTGCTCGAGCCGGCCCTGCGCGGGCACGGCGAGCTGCTCAGCGGGTCGGCCGCGCTGTGCGCGCCGCTCTTCAGCGGCAACGGCGGGCAGCCGGCCGACGACACGGGCCTACTGCACGGCCTCTACTGGCTGATCTGCGCGCTGACCGAGCGCGGCCCGCTCGGACTCCTGATCGACGACGCGCAATGGGCCGACGCGCGCTCGCGTGACCTGCTCGCGTTCCTGGCGCCGCGCGTCGCGGAGCTGCCGCTGGCGCTGATCGTGGCGGCTCGGCCGGGGGACGCGCCGGCGCTCGGCCGGACGGCCGAGCGGCTCGAGCCCGCGCCGCTGAGCTCCGCGGCGGTGGAGAGCCTGATCGGCGATCAGCTCGGCGCGCCGCATCCGTCGTTCGTGGCGGCGAGCGTCGAGGCCACGGCGGGCAACCCGTTCTATCTCGGCGAGCTGATCCGCTCGCTGGCCGCCCGGCTCGTCGAGCCGGGCGAGGCGGAGGCCGGCGTGGTGCGGGAGCTCGGGCCGGAGAGCGTGGCCAGGTCCACGCTGGCGGGCATCCCGGCCGCCGCGCTGCCGCTCGTGCGCGCGCTGGCGGTGCTGGGTGACGGCAGCGAGCTCGTGCTGTGCGCCGCGCTCGCCGGCATCGAGCCCGAGGAGGCGGGCGCCCTCGCGGCCGGGCTCGTGCGCGCCTGCGTGCTCGAGAGCGACCGGCCGCCGCGCTTCGCCCACCCGATCGTCCGCAGCGCGATCGAGGGCGAGCTCACCGCGGCGGAGCGCGCGCGTGCCAACGGCCGCGCCGCGGCGCTGCTCGCCGCCTCCGACGGCGCGCCCGCGCGCGTGGCCGGGCACCTGCTCGACGCCGATCCGATCGGAGAGGGCTGGGCTTGCTCCGCGCTGGTGAGGGCGGCGCGCCAGGCGCGTGCCGAGGGGGCGCCCGCGTTCGCCGCCCGCTGCTTGCGCCGGGCGCTCCAGGAGGCTCCCTCGAGCGCGCTGCGGCGGGAGCTCGGGGAGGTGGCCTTCCAGGCGGGCGAGCCGGACGCGCTCGACCAGCTCGAGGCGGCCTGGAACGAGGCGCCGGACCGCGAGGAGCGGGCCCTCACGGCTCGTGCGCTCGCGGTCCCGCTGGTGGGCGTCGGCCGCTCGGACGAGGCCGTCGGCCGCGTGCTCGAGGCATCGAGTGCCTTCGGCGAGGGCGAGCCGCCGGCGTTCGAGCTGATGGCGCAGCTCTCGAGCCTCGCGCTGCTGGCACCAATGGAGCTGACGCTGCGCGTGATGACCGAGATCGAGGAACGCGATCCACCCGCCGGGCGCAGCGGCGCCGAGTGCGTGCTGCTCGCCAACCTCGCCTACTGGCGCGCGATGCGCGGGGCACCGGCGCAGGAGTGCCTGCCGCTGGCCCGCCAGGCGCTCGCCGGCGAGCTGCTGCTCGAGCAGGAGGGCCCGGCGTCGCCGAGCCTGCACTATGCGGTGCTGGTCCTGATCTCGGCGGACGAGTTCGGGGAGGCCGACGCCCAGCTTTCGGCGGCGCTCGCACGGTCGCGCCAGACCGGCTCCGTGCTCGGCTTCACGCTCTGCTCGCTGATGCGCTCCATGTCCGCCTTCAGGCAGGGCTCGCTGACCGACTCGGAGGCCGAGGCGCGCCACGCCACCGACACCGCGCGGCTGCACGGCTGGGGCGACGGCCTCCCCGGGGCGGTGGGCTTCCTGGTGGACGCCCTGGTGGAGCGAGGCCGTCTCGACGAGGCGGCGGCTGCCCTCGACCGCGCCGGCTTCGGCGGCGGCGTGCCGGACGGGCTGCTCTTCAACGCGGTGCTGGTGGCGCGCGGGCGGCTGGCGATCGCGCGCGGGGAGCTCGAGCAGGGCGTCGCCGACCTGCGCGAGCTCGGGCGGCGCTCGGAGCTCCCGGAGGCGCGCTCGGTGGTGGGAACGCCCACCTGGCGCAGCTATGCGGTGCCGGCGATCGCCGCGCTCGGCCGCCTTGACGAGGCGCGCCGGCTGGCTGACGAGGAGCTCGAGCTGGCGCGAGCCTGGGGCGCGCCGCGGGCGATCGGCACCGCGCTGCGTGCTCGCGGAGTGGTGGAGGAGCCGGCCGACGCCCTCCCCTGGCTGGAGCAGGCCGTGGCCGCGCTGGAGGAGGCGTCCGCGCGGCTCGAGCTGGCGCGCACGCTGGTCGACCTGGGGGCCGCGCTCCGGCGCGCGCGGCGGCCGCGCGAGGCGCGCGAGCCGCTGCGGCGGGCACTCGACCTCGCGGCGCGCTGTGACGCCGGCCCGCTCGCGGACCGCGCGGCCCACGAGCTGGCGGCGAGCGGCGCCCGGCGGGTGGACCGCACGCTGCTGACAGGCGTCGAGGCGCTCACCCCGAGCGAGCGGCGGATCGCGGAGATGGCCGCCGGCGGCCTCACCAACCGCGAGATCGCCGAGGCGCTCTTCCTGACCCGCAAAACGATCGAGATGCACCTGGGCAGCGCCTACCGCAAGCTCGGCGTGTCCTCCCGCGAGGAACTCCCAGGGGTGCTGGCGGATAAGCCCAGGGTGGCTCCCGGTAGCTAGCGATGCGCGTCGGCGGAGAAGCTGCTCGTGTGTGGCGAGCTATTGGAGCGGCCGTTGCCCCAGCGGCGGTCGCGCTCGTCCTCGCCGCGGCACTGACCGGCTGCGGCGGTGCTGCGAAGGGCGGCTCGCGGGCCGCCCCACCGCAGCAGCACCTTCAGACGATCAGGTTCCAACAGCCCGAGCAGACCGGTCCGAACCCCTTCATGCCCCCGACCGACGTGGTGGGCGGCCGAACCGTGCCGGTGTCGGACAGCACGCAGCCGTTCGGGGGGAGCGGCTCGAACCGCGTCTGCGACCGCAACAAGCTGATCCGCTTCCTCAGCACCCACCAGGGCCAGATGCTGGCCTGGGCGAGCGTGCTCCACGTCGAGCCGAGCCTGCGGGCGGTGAAGCGCTACATCGCCAAGCTCCATCCCGTCACGCTCACACGCGACACGCGGGTGACGAACCACGGCTTCTCGGAGCAGAAGGGCGTGTTCGCCTTCCAGGCGATCCTCAAGGCCGGGACCGCGGTGCTCGTCGATCGCTACGGGCGCCCGGTCGTGCGCTGCTTCTGTGGCAACCCGCTCCGGCCGGCAGTGTTCACCACGGCCAGCAGGTGCATCGACTGCCCGGCGCACTACAAGCCGCCGCGGCAGTGCGAGTTCGCGCGCGGCGACGACTACGACACGCTCTACTACCGCCGCTCTTACTACGACAACCAGTCCTACGACGAGGTCTACATCCGGCTGCAGCGCCGCAGCACCTACCGCCGCTGCTACCGCGCCTATCCGGACCCGCCGACGGTGACGATCGTCGCCGTCTACCACCCGCCGCCCGCCACGCCGCCGCCCACCGCCGTGACCACCCCGGCTCCGGGAACGGCGCCCCCCTCGGACAGCGGCGGCCTCCACTGCAACCCGCCGCGGTCGCAGCTCGAGTCGGAGCAGTGCGCCGGACTGGGCGACCAGCAGCCGTCGTCGCCCTCGCCCTCGCCGACTCCGCAGCCGCAGCACCAGCCGACTCCCACGCCGACCGACCCCAACGCGGGGCTCCCGCAGGTCGGCGAGTGCAACAACGGGGTCGACGACGATGGCGACGGCCTCGTCGATACTGCCGATCCCGGCTGCTCCGGTCCCAACGACCAGTCCGAGGGCTAGCCAGCCGTTCCGCTCTCTATCGTTGCCGTGGTGAGCACCACGGCCGCGCCAGAGACCCTGCTCGAGGGGCTGAACGAGCCCCAGCGCGAGGCTGTGCTCGCCGGCGAGGGGCCGCTTCTGATCCTCGCGGGCGCCGGCTCGGGCAAGACCGCCGTGCTCACGCGACGCATGGCCTACCTGGTCCACAGCCGCCAGGCGAGGGCGGGCGAGATCCTCGCCATCACCTTCACCAACAAGGCCGCGCAGGAGATGCGCGAGCGCGTGGAGCAGCTCGTCGGGCGCCCCAGCCGGGCCATGTGGGTGATGACCTTCCACTCCGCGTGCGTGCGCATGCTGCGCGCCGAGGCCGAGCGGCTCGGCTACACGCGCGGCTTCACGATCTACGACGAGGCGGACTCGCTGCGGCTGATCAAGCAGTGCATGGACGAGCTCGACGTCGATCCCAAGCGCTTCACGCCGCGCGCCATCAAGCGCCAGATCTCGGACGCCAAGAACCAGCTGATCGACGCCGCCGGCTACCGGCTCAAGGTCGGCTCCTTCTTCGAGCAGACCGCCGCCGACGTCTACGAGCTCTACGAGCCCCGGGCGCACTCCATGAACGCCATGGACTTCGACGACATCCTCTTCCGCTGCGTCGACCTGTTCCAGCTCTTCCCCGAGGTGCTGGCGCGCTACCAGCAGCAGTTCCGCTGGGTGCTGGTCGACGAGTACCAGGACACCAACCGGGCCCAGTACGTGTGGCTGCAGCTGCTCGCCGGTGACCACCGCAACCTCTGCGTGGTCGGCGACGACGACCAGTCGATCTACCGCTTCCGCGGCGCCGACGTGCGCAACATCCTCGACTTCGAGGACGACTTCCCGGACACCAAGGTCATCAAGCTCGAGCAGAACTACCGCTCCACGCAGACGATCCTGTCGGCGGCCAACGCGGTCGTGTCGCACAACCGGGCGCGCAAGTCGAAGTCGCTCTGGACCGACAAGGGACAGGGCGACCCGGTGCACGTGCGCGAGCTCGAGGACGAGCACGCCGAGGCACGCTTCGTGGTCAACGAGATCGAGCGCCACGTGGACGACGGGGGCTCGCGCGACGAGGTGGCCGTCTTCTACCGGACCAACGCCCAGAGCCGCGTGCTCGAGGACATGCTCACGCGCTTCAAGCTGCCCTACCAGGTCATCGGCGGCACGAAGTTCTACGAGCGGGCCGAGATCAAGGACGCCATCGCCTACCTCACGCTGCTCGTCAACCCGCAGGACGTGGTGGCCTTCGAGCGGGTGGTCAACTCGCCGCGGCGCGGGATCGGCAACACCTCGCAGGCGCGCATCGTCGGCTACGCGAACACGCTCGGCGAGCCCGTCTGGGACGTCGCGGCGGCGCCCCAGGAGGTGCCAGGCCTGGGTGCCGCGGCCGTCAAGGCGGTCGAGCGCTTCATGTCGATCATGGTGCGCCTGCGGGAGCGGCTCGACACGGCCTCCGTCGGCGACCTGCTGCGCGAGACGCTCGACGAGAGCGGCTACCTCGAGGCGCTGCAGGCGGAGCGCACCATCGAGGCCCAGGGGCGGATCGAGAACCTCGAGGAGCTCGTCGGCGTGGCGCGCGAGTACGACTCGGTCTCCGAGGAGCCTTCGCTCGAGGAGTTCCTCCAGCAGATCGCCCTGTTCTCGGACCAGGACCAGCTGCGCGACGACGAGGGCGTCGTCACGCTGATGACGCTCCACAACGCCAAGGGCCTCGAGTTCCCGGTGGTGTTCATCATCGGCTGCGAGGAGGGCGTGTTCCCGCACAGCCGCTCAGTCGAGTCGGGCGACCTCGAGGAGGAGCGGCGGCTCTGCTACGTGGGCATCACGCGAGCGAAGGAGCAGCTGTATCTCACCTTCGCGCGCTCGCGGTCGTTGTACGGCGGGCGGGACTGGAATCTGCCCAGCCGCTTCCTGGACGAGATCCCGGCCGAGTTCACCGACCGCGAGGAGCAGCCCCCGGCCAAGAGGCCGCACGCGTTCTCCTACCGCTGGGATGACCAGCCGGCGTCGCGGCCCGAGCCGCGTCCGGGCGCGTCGTTCTCGCTGGGCGACGACGTGATCCACGCGAGCTTCGGCGAGGGCGTTGTGGTAGGAGTCGAGCCGGGCGGCATAGTCGTCGTCCGCTTCGCAGGGGATGGCAGCGAGAAGAAGTTGATGAGCGATTACGCCCCCCTGAAGAAGAGGTGAGATGAGCGCCACGATCATCGACGGCAAGGCCGTCTCCGCCAGCGTGCGCGCGACCGTGCGCGACGACGTCGAGGCGTTCGCGGCGGAGCACGGCTTCCGGCCGGCGCTGGCCACCGTCCTGGTCGGCGACGATCCCGCGTCCCACGTCTACGTGCGCAACAAGCGCAAGGCGTCCGAAGAGGTCGGCATCTCCTCGATCCATCACGAGCTGCCGGCGGAGACCCCGCAGGATGAGCTGACGGACCTCCTCAGCGCGCTCAACGCGGACGAGGCGGTGAGCGGCATCCTGCTGCAGCTTCCCGTGCCCGATCAGATCGACGGCGACGCGATGACCCAGCTCATCGACCCGCTGAAGGACGTCGACGGGCTCACCCCGCTCAGCGCGGGGCGCCTGCTGCAGGGGCTCGAGGGCCTCGTGCCCTGCACGCCAGCCGGAGTGATGGAGCTGCTGCGCGTGGTCGGCGCGGAGCTCACGGGCGCCGAGGCCGTGGTGATCGGACGCTCCAAGCTCGTGGGCAAGCCGGTGGCCCAGCTCCTGTTGGCGGCCAACGCCACGGTCACCCAGTGCCACTCGCGCACGCGCGACCTCGCAGCGGTCTGCCGCCGGGCCGACGTGCTCGTCGCCGCCGTCGGTGTGCCGCGCATCGTCAAGGCCGACATGGTCCGCGAGGGAGCGATCGTCATCGACGTCGGCATCCACCGCGAGGAGTCCGGCCTGGTCGGCGACGTCGACTTCGACGCCGTGAAGGAGGTCGCCTCGGCCATCACACCCGTGCCCGGCGGCGTCGGCCCGATGACGATCGCCATGCTGCTGGTCAACACCCTGAAGGCCGCCCGCCTGCAGCAAGCGGCACGCGGCGTGGCCTCACAGCGCTAGCCTGCCCGCCGTGGATCTGAGGAGGGTGGCGCCAATCGACTGGTTGGTGGGGTTCTGCGGTGCGGCGCTGATCGGATCGCTGTGGTTGCCGTGGTACCGGGCTCACGGCACGTACAACGCCTGGCAGGCGATGGCGGTCAACGACCTGATCTTCCTGATCGCCGGCGGGCTGGCGATCGCGCTGGTGGTGGTCACGGCCACGCAAGCGTCCGGGGCCATCCCGATCGCGGTGGGCACGTTCGCCGCCTGGGGCGGCACCATTGCAGCGGTGCTCGCGCTGGTTCGCCTGATCTGGCCGCCGGATCTCGGACCGGGCCCGACGGACCGCTTGGCCGGGGTCTGGATCGGCGCGGCTGCGGCGCTGGCACTGGCGGTCACCGGCTGGTTCGAGATCCGCGACGAGCGCCGCGCGCCCGAGGGCAGCACGAACGTCGAGGTCACCACCCTGCCGGCTCCGCGCGCGGAGGGCGTATGAGCTTCGAGCGCCTCACGCTCGGCGACGCCATCGCGTGGGTCGCGGCGCTCGCGCTGCTGCTGTTCACCGCGGTCGACTGGTACAGCACGGTCCAGGGCAACGAGGCGCGCCAGATCCAGCATGACGTGAGCCCGTCGAGCGGCGCCCTCGGCGGCGAGGTGCAGCGCGACATCCAGGAGCAGGCGTCACTCACCGCGCAGGCGGACGAGAAGAACCTCTGGCAGGAGAAGCGGGCGATCGACCGCCTCGAGCTCCTGCTCGTGCTCGCCACCGCGCTCACCGCCTCGGCTGGCCGCCGTCTTCCGCGTGGCCGGCAGGCGCTTCGACGGCTGGCTCACGCCGAGCGCCCTCGCCGCCCTGCTGTCGGCGGCGCTGGCGCTCGTGATGCTCTACCGGCTCGGCAACCAGCCCGGGGACGACCAGGTCACGACTCTGAAGTCGGGCGTCTGGCTGGCCTTCGGGGCCGTGGGCGTCGTCGGCCTCGGCTCCTCGCTGGCATGGCGGGCGGAGCGAAACGGCACGGCGTGGGGCGAGGAGGAGCCCGCGCCGCAGCCGAGCACGGAGCCGCTACAGCAGCAATGAAGGCTGCCCCGAGCGGGGTGCCCGCAGTTAGTCCCGCATAGCGGGATCAACTGCGGGCACGTCTGCCAGATCTACCCCAGCTCGTTCGCCAGCCCCGCCGCGATTCGCCGCGCGAAGGCCATGATCGTGACCATCGGGTTCACTCGCAGCGAGGTGGGGAAGAGGCTCGCGTCCGCCACGTAGAGGCCCGGCAGGTCGTGGGTCTGGCCTGACGGCGACGACGACGGACGAGCTCGGATCCGCGCCCATGCGCGCGGTGCCCATCGGGTGGAAGCCCTCGAGGCGCAGCTCGGCGGGCCGGAAGCGGCCCTGCTCGACCTTGACCGTCTGCTCGCCGGGCGCGAGCACGGCCACGCGGCCCACCTGCGGGTAGACCTCGCGCGCGCCCGCGGCGAAGTGCACGTCGGCGGCGCGGGCGATGCCGTAGCGCAGGGCGGCGGCGTCGTCCTGGCTGAGCCAGTAGCGAATCCGCGAGCCGCGGCCAGTCCGAGTGATCAGCCCCTCGGAGCGGTCGGAGAGGTGCACGCCGATCACGGCGATGTGGTCGAAGCGGGCGAGCCGCTCCATGTAGGGCGCGCCGGCCCCGCGCATCCAGTGCGCGCCGAACGAGAGCGGGGTGAAGGTGGCCTCGAGGAACAGGCCGCGGTCGTTCCATTCGTCTACGGCCCAGCTCTGCATGACGCCATCCCAGCCGCGCACCGGCTCATCGAACAGCGCGCCCACCCAGCAGGCGGGGTGGATGCGCAGGTGGCGCCCAACGCGGCCGGACGAGTTGGCGAGCCCCTGCGACAGCAGCAACTCGGGCGTGCCGAGCGCTCCCCCGGCGAGCACGACCGCGCGCGCCCGCACCTCGTAGCCGCCGCGGCAGCGCACGCCCGCCGCGCGCCCGTGCTCCACGATGACCTCCTCCGCCCGGGCGCCCGCGCGTATGCGGCAGCCCGCGGCCACCGCACGCGGCAGCTCCGACACGTGCATCGCGCGCTTGGCGTCGATCGCGCAGCCGGTGGGGCAGGTTCCGCAGCAGACCACGTCACCGGCGTTGCGCGCCAGCCCGTGATTCGACACTCCGAGCGCCTCGGCCCCGAGCCGGCACAGCTCGGCGTTGCGCCCGACCCGCCCCTGCTGCACCGGCGTCACGTCCAGCGCGCGCTCGACCTCCTCGAACTCCCGGTCGAGGTCCCCCGCCCAGTCGATGCCGAACTCGGAGCGCCAGCGGGCGAGCACGTCGTCCGGCCCGCGGAAGCAGGTGCCCGAGTTGATCACGGTCGTGCCACCCACGCAGCGCCCGACCGGTAGCGGGATAGCGGGCCGGCCCTCGCAGGCGGTGAGGCCGGAGTCGCGGTAGAGCTTCGGCAGGGAGTCGAACGGGTCGGTGGTGTAGGTCGAGGCGTCGTGGTAGTCGCCGTCCTCGACAACGATCACCGACAGCCCGGCCTCGCTCAGCACCCGCGCGGCGGAGGCGCCGCCGGCGCCGGAGCCGACGATCACCACGTCGCAGCGCTCCATGTCCGCGGGCGCGCGCATCGCCTCCCGGTCGAGCCGCGGCGCCTCGTAGGGCGCGCCGCCGTCGCGCGCGCAGCGCGCCTCGACCCCGATGGCCCGCTGCACGCGCGGGTCGCGCGAATAGCCCACCGCGGCGAGCGTCTTGAACAGCAGGAAGAGGTCGCGCAGGGCGCTCACCGGGCTGCCCTCGAGCCGCTCCAGGTGCCGCGCGCGGGCCTCGACGTCCATCCGCGAGAAGCGCCGCGGGAACGACGACAGCTCGAGCAGCGCGAGCCCCGCGCCGGTCAGGAGCCGCACCTGCCGCGGCCCCCGGCGCAGGAAGCCCGCAACGGGCCGTGCCACGCCCACCTCGCCGGCCGAGGGCAGCCCGGCCCCCGCGGGCATCAGCGCCTCGCAGAACGCCTCGAAGATGCGGAGCTCGCGCGAGCGCATTCAGGCAGGCACGCGTCGTTCGAGCGGCGCCGAGATCACCCAGCAGAAGACGGCCACGCCGACCAGCAGGCCGTCGACGAGGAAGTTGAGCAGGTAGATGAAGACGTTCGAGTGGAAGGCGAAGTAGGCGCCGGTGGCGAGCGACGAGGCCGCCTTGCCGGCCGCCAGCACGAGCAGGAAGGGCCGGTAGCGACCGACGTCGGTCGAGATCACGAGCGCGATGCCGGTGATCACCACCATGTAGGCGAAGCCGAGCGACAGCCACAGCTTCTCGTCGCTGCGCGGCCCGGACGGGAAGCTGCCGATCCAGTTGCCCACGTCGTCCATCCGCCCGATCACGCCGTTCGGCGTGACGATGAAGAGGATCCCGACGACCGCGAACGTCAGCGCCAGCGAGCGCATCGTGAACACGACGAGTCGTTCTGCCCGCTCCGCGCTCATCGGCCCGGCATCCTAATCCGGGACGGACGTAAGAGAGGCAGGCGGCTCCCTACAATCGCCAGTCGATGATCGATCGTGACCAGGTGCTGCACGTGGCCCGGCTCGCGCGGCTCGCGCTCACCGACGCCGAGGTCGAGCGCATGTCGAGCGAGCTGTCGGCCGTGCTCGGCCACATAGAGAACATGAACAGGCTCGACCTCGAGGGCATCGAGCCGACCACCCACGTGATCTCGGTGGAGAACGTGCTGCGCCCGGATGTGCCGCGGCCGAGCCTGCCGCGCGATCAGGCGCTCGAGCTCGCCCCCGACGCCGCCGACGGCGGCTTCCGCGTGCCGAGCCCGGGCGCATGAGCGACCTGCTCGACCTCACAGCCGCCGAGGCCGGCGAGCGCGTCCGCGCTGGCGACCTGTCCGCCAAAGAGCTGTTCGACTTCTACCGCGGCCGCGCGGCGGCGGACGACCTCGGCTCCTACCTCTGGGTAGCGGAGGACACCCCCGAGGCGAAGCCGGACGCACCGCTCGGCGCGGTCCCGCTGGCGGTGAAGGACCTCTTCTGCGTCGCCGGCGTGCCCAGCCAGGCCGCCTCGCGCATCCTTGAGGGCTACCGGCCTCCGTACACGGCCACGAGCGTCGAGCGCCTCGTCAGCGCGGGGGCGCCGGTGCTCGGCAAGACGAACATGGACGAGTTCGCCATGGGCTCGTCGAACGAGAACTCTGGCTTCGGCCCGGTGCGCAACCCCTGGGACCGCGAGCGCGTTCCCGGCGGCTCGAGCGGCGGCTCGGCCGCGGCGGTGGCGGCCGGCAACGCGCCCTGGGCGATCGGCACCGACACCGGCGGCTCGATCCGCCAGCCCGCGTCGCTGTGCGGGATCGTCGGGCTCAAGCCGACCTACGGCGCGGTCTCGCGCTACGGGATGATCGCCTTCGCGTCGTCGCTCGACCAGTGCGGCCCGCTCACGCGCGACGTGCGCGACGCGGCGCTGCTGCTCAAGTACCTCGTCGGCCGCCGCGATCCGTGCGACTCCACCTCGCTCGACTTCCCCCAGGAGGTCGAGCTGCCGAGCCGCGAGGACCTCACCGGAGTGCGCTTCGGTGTCTGGGGGCTCGGCGAGGAGGGTGTCGATCCTGGGGTGGTGGCGACCTGCCGCGCCGCGCTTGCGAGGATCGAGGAGCTGGGCGGGATCGTGGACGAGGTCGAGCTGCCGCACGCCGAGTACGGCATCTCGGCCTATTACGTCCTGGCGCCGGCCGAGGCAAGCGCCAACCTCGCGCGCTACGACGGCGTGCGCTACGGCCACCGGCACCTGAACGGCGGCGACCTCCTGTCGCTCTACGAAGAGACGCGCGCCGAGGGCTTCGGAACCGAGGTCAAGCGCCGCATCATGCTCGGAACCTACGCCCTCTCGTCGGGCTACTACGACGCCTACTACGCCACAGCCCAGCGCGTACGCACGACGATCGCGGACGACTTCAAGGAGGCGTTCAAGCGGGTCGACTTCGTGGTCACGCCAACATCGCCCACGGCGGCGTTCAAGCTGGGCGAGCGCACCGAGAACCCGCTCGCCATGTACCTGTCCGACTACTTCACGGTGCCGATGTCGCTGGCCGGCATCCCGGCGATCTCGATCCCGGCCGGCCTGTCGGACGGCCTGCCGGTCGGCCTCCAGCTCGCGGCGCCCGCGTTTTGCGAGAACCGCCTGCTCGAGGCGGCCTACGCCCTCGAGCGCGGGATCGGCTTCGACGGAGGGAAGGCGCGTGGCTGAGAGCTACGAGGCCGTCATCGGCCTCGAGATCCACGTGCAGCTCAGCACCCGCACGAAGATGTTCTGCGGCTGCGCGCTCTCCTTCGGCGAGGAGCCCAACACCTACACCTGCCCGATCTGCCTCGGCCATCCGGGCACGCTGCCAACGGCCAACGCCGAGGCGATCCACTACGGCCTGATGATCGGGATGGCGCTCGGCTGCGAGATCGCGCCGCGCTCGATCTTCCACCGCAAGAACTACTTCTATCCCGACCTCCCGAAGGGCTACCAGATCTCCCAGTACGACATCCCGCTTGCCTCGGGCGGCCGGCTCGGGGACGTGCGCGTCCACCGCGTGCACCTCGAGGAGGACGCCGCCAAGCTGCTGCACGGCGGGGCGTCCGGCCGCATCCACAGCGCGGACTGGAGCGTCGTCGACTTCAACCGAGGCGGCACGCCGCTCGTCGAGATCGTCACCGAGCCCGACCTGCGCTCGCCGGCCGAGGCCGCCGAGTGGGGCCGCCTGCTGCGCGCCACGATGCGCCGGCTCGGCGTCTCGGACGTGAATATGGAGGAGGGCTCGCTGCGGGTGGACGCCAACGTCTCGATCCGCCCGGTGGGCGAGACCACGCTCGGCACCAAGACCGAGCTGAAGAACATGAACTCGTTCCGCTTCCTCGAGCAGGGCATCCAGGCCGAGCTCGCCCGCCAGGAGGCGATCCTGCGCGAGGGCGGCCAGGTGGACCAGGAGACGCTCCACTTCGACCCGCAGTCGCGCGCGCTCAGCCCGCTGCGCTCGAAGGAGTACGCGCACGACTACCGCTACTTCCCCGAGCCCGACCTCGTGCCGATCGTGCCCACCGAGGAGATGCTCGAGCGCGCCCGCAGCGCGCTGCCCGAGCTCCCGGCCGAGCGCGCCGAGCGCTTCGAGCAGGAGCTCGGCCTGCCCGAGGAGACGGCCAAGCTGCTCGCCTTCCGCGGCGAGCTGGGCGACTACTTCGAGGCCGCCCTCGCGGCCGACTCCGCCGACGCCCGCGCCCTCGCCAACTGGGTGCGCAACGAGCTGGTGCAGCAGCTCGGAGCGGACGCCGATCCCGCCGAGTCCAAGGTCACGCCCGCCGCGCTCGCGCAGCTCGTGACGATGGTCGAGGGCAAGAGCGTCTCCCACAACGCCGCCAGGGACGTGCTGGGGGTGCTGGTCGAGGAGGGCGGCGACCCCCAGGTGATCGTCGAGGAGCGCGGCCTGGCGATGGCGGGCGGCGACGAGCTCGAGACGATCGTGGCTCGCGTCATCGAGGCCGACCCGGCCGCAGTGGAGCAGATCAAGCTGGGCAACCAGAAGGCGATCGGCGCGCTGATGGGCGCGATCATGCGCGAGACGAAGGGCCGCGCCGACGGCAAGGAAGTGCAGCGCCTGATCCGGGAGCGGATCGGCGGCTAGCCTGCCCGCGGGGGCGTACCCTAGTCACCAGTTACCAGTCACCAGCCACCAGGAGGCCCGCATGTCGAAGCTGATCCGCATGGACTCCACCGGCCACTCGACACTCGCGGAGTGGACGTCGACGGATGAAGCCTCCGTCGCCGCCGCCGTCGAGGCCTTCCGCCGCGAGCTCGACGAGGGGCTGATCGCCGTGGTGAGCGAGGGTGAGGGACGCGCCACGCAGGTGCACGAGCTGCCGCTGGACGCCGACCTTGTGATCATGCGGCGGCCGATCGCCGGCGGTTAGCCATTGGCCACGGCCGCTCCGCTGCCCGAGCTGGCCGCCGTGTCGTGGCGGCAGCTCGTCGACGCCGACTCGCTCGAGCGCCGCGGCCGGCTGTGGACCTTCTGGACGGTGGTGCACGTCCTGCCCTTCCTGGCCGCGGGCATCGGCCTCCTGTTTCTCAGCCTGCTCGCCGCGCCGGTGGCGATCGTCGCCATCATCCACGCCTGGCTGATCCCCGAGCTGTACGCGCTGCGCGGGGCGAATGTGGTGAGGCCGAGGGCAGATCGCAGATCGCAGATCGCAGAACGCAGGGCTCAGGGGCTTCTCGGCGATCTCCTTGGTCACGACGCCCGTGAGCTCCAGCGCCGCACCGGCCTCGCGCTCGAGCGGGGCGAGCTCGGGACGTGGCTGGTGGGGGAGGTGGGCGCGCTGCTCGTCGCGCCGAACGGCCGGCGCGTGTACTGCTTCTGCGTGCGCGCGACCGACCCCGAGCTGCCGCCCTCCGACCGCATCGCGCACCTGCTGCTGGCGCTGCGCAGCGACGAGCAGGGCTTCGCCACGGTGGCGAACCTCGCCTTTGCGGGCGCTCCCTGGCGGGTGCGCCGCCGGCTCGACAAGCGGGCGCGCGAGGCTCTCGACGTGGCGCGTCAGCATTCTGTCCGCCGCGAACCGCAACCTTCGGCTGCCGGGTAGGTTTATGGCTCTTGAGCCGAACGCCCGGGTTCGGCCGTGAAAGGGGGAGTGCTTGGAAGCGTCGGTCCTTAGCCAACCCGCCAGCCTCACGGCGCCCCGAGTACGCGCTCCCCTGCGCCGTTTTCACAGTGACGAGCGGCTGATCGCCCTCATCCGGGCGGGCGACGAGGCGGCCTTCGAGGCCCTCGTGCAGCGCTACCGCTCGCGCCTCCTGGCCTTCTGCCGCCACATGCTGCGCTCGCAGGAGGACGCCGAGGACGTGCTGCAGGAGGTGTTCGCCGCCTCCTACCGGGCGATCGTGGCCGACGAGCGCGAGATCAACGTGCGCCCCTGGCTCTACCGGATCGCGCGCAACATGTGCCTGAAGCACATCGCGCGCCGCCGCCCGGCGACCGACGGCGGCGTTGAGGAGCTCGAGCTGGCCAGCGTCAGCACCACGCTCGACACGGTGGGCGTGCGCGAGGACCTGCGCCAGGTGGTGGCCGACGTGCGCGAGCTGCCCGAGACCCAGCGCACCGCCCTGCTGCTGCGCGAGATCGACGGCCTCTCCTATGACCAGATCGCCGGCGCGATGGACACCACGGTGCCGGGCGTGAAGTCGCTGCTCGTGCGCGCGCGGGTGGCGCTGGCCGAGACGGCCGAGGGCCGCCTGCTCTCCTGCGACGTCGTCCACTACGAGCTGCGCGAGGCCGCCGCCGGCCGCATGAGGCTCTCCGGCGCGGCGCGCCGCCACTCGAAGAGCTGCGAGCTCTGCTCCGGCTATCAGTCCGAGCTGGGGGTCGGCAGGAGGGCCGCGGCTCTCCTGCCGCTCGGGCCGGTGGCGCTGGTGCGCGACCTGCTGGCCAAGCTCGGGCTCGGCGCCGGCGCCGGGGCAAGCGCCTCGGCCGCCGGAGCGGGGGCTGCCGCCGTGGGCGGCGGCGCGGCCACGGGCGCGTGCGGTGTCTGTGGCACGGCAGTGGGCACCTCGATCGCCGCCATCGGCGGCAAGGCCGCCGTGATGGTGGCCACTGCGGGCCTCGTTGCGGCCGGCGCGGCGAACATCGACACCGCCTCGCACGCCAAGGCCAAGCACGTGCAGCCGGCCATTGTTCAGGCGGCGCCCGCCCCACCGGCCGACACGGACGTGCCTGCCGCCATCCCAGGCGCCACCGCGGCCGACCCCGTTGCGCCGGCACCGAAGGCCGACAAGCAGCCGAGCGACAAGAAGGTCGCGGACAGCCCGGGCACCCTGCCGGTCACGCCGAGCGACGGCGGCGGCACCTTCCCGGACCAGCCGGTCAGCACGTCCGGCCAGCCGAGCGGCGGCAGCGGCGGCGCGGCGGCCCCCACGGACCCGGCCAGCCAGCCGCTCCATGGGCCCGAGCCGGTGCAGGTCCAGGGCTTCAAGGACCCCTCGCAGACGCAGCCGCAGCAGGTGCAGGCGTCGTCGCCGGGTTCGAGCACCGACACATCGAGTGCGCCGCCGGGCGACTCGGGCACGCCCACGCCGTAGGCACGCGCGGCGGGATAGCCTGCCGGGCATGACGGCTCCGCCGGCAGACGTGTCCTTCCGCGAGGGTGCAGAGAGCGACCTCGAGGCCACCTTCGCGCTGTCCGAGCGGGCGATCTACGACGCCGCGGTGAAGCGCGGCGTGTTGCCCGCCGGCCGCCAGCCGTCGGAGGGCCAGATCCGGGCGAGCTGGCGCCGCCACCGCAAGCTGATCGAGTTCCTGGCGGCCAAGCCGGAGAGCCGCTACTGGATCGCCGAGCACGGCGGCGAGCCGGTGGGCTACGCGCGCGTCGTGCGCTTCGGCGTGATGGAAGAGCTCACCGAGCTGATGGTCGACCCGGACCACCAGGCGCACGGCATCGGCCGGCGCCTGCTCGAGATCTGCTGGCCGGACGACCCGACCCCGGACCTCGGCCGCGTGGTCGTGGCCACCGGCGAGCCCACCGACATCGGCCTCTACATGAGCTTCGGCGTGATGCCGGTTGCCGGCCACTGGCACCTGCGGCTGCTCACCAGCACCTACCGGCAGCGGCGCTCGCTGGAGATCGAGCGGGTGGAGGCGGCCGTGCACGTGCTCACGCCCGACCGAGCCGTGGACGAGTGGATGCGCCTCGAGCCGCCGGTGCTCGGCCACGAGCGGCGTGACCTGCACGAGTTCTTCTGCCGCGACCGCACCTGCCTCGCCACGATCGACGAGCAGACGCACGAGGCGACCTCGCTCTGCTGGGTGAGCAGCGAGGGCGAGATCGGGCCGGCGGTGGCCACCGAGCCTGAGCGCCTGGTGCCCCTGGTGCTGGCGGCGCTCGACCGCGTTGCGGCGACCGTCGGCCCCGAGTACCTGAGCCTGTTCTCGACCACGATCAGCTGGTGGCTCCTGCGCCGGCTGCGCGGGCTCGGCTTCGAGATATGGTGGCCGAGCTGGGTGATGTGCTCGGTGCCGCTGCCGGGCCTCGACCGGTACGTGCCTACGCGCCCGCCACACGTCCTCTGACGCACTACTCTTGAGACATGCGTGAAGCAGCAAGCGATGTAGGCAGGAAGGCCCTGGCGCTGCTGGTCCTGCTGGTGGCCGCCTTCATCCTCTTCAAGTTCGTCCTGCATATCGTCGCGTTCCTGGCGGGGATCATCGTCATCGTGCTGGCGATCGTGGCGATCGTCTGGGCGTTGCGCGTCCTCTGACGCGCCCGTGGCCTACCTGGTCCTGATCTTCTTCTGCGGCCTGTCGGCAGGCATGGTCGCCAAGCTGCGCGGCAACACCTTCTGGATCTGGTTCCTGATCGGCTTCGTGTTGCCGCTCCTCGGCACCGTCGCGGCGCTGCTCTACCGGCGCGAGCAGGACGTGGAGAAGCGCGAATGCCCCGAGTGCGGGGGCGAGGTGGCGATCCACGACCAGGTCTGCATGCGCTGCGGGCATGACATCGACTGGACGGTAGACTCGTTTTCCCGGCCGGTCGCCGCCCCATAGCGACCGGCGTAACTCGCTTTATGACGGAAGGAGGTTCGCTTTGAGAGCGGTCGAGGCAATCATGGAATGCCTGAAGGCTGAGGGTGTCGACACCGTATTCGGCATCCCCGGCGGCGCGAACCTCCCGACCTACGACGCCCTCTACGACGCGGGCATCCGCCACATCCAGTGCCGGCACGAGCAGGGCGCTGGCCATGCGGCGGAGGGGTACGCCAAGGCCTCCGGCCGCGTGGGTGTGGCGCTCGCCACCTCGGGGCCCGGCGCCACCAACCTGGTCACGGCGATCGCCGACGCGATGATGGACTCGGTGCCCACCGTCTTCATCACCGGTCAGGTGCGCACCGAGCTGCTCGGCACGGACGGCTTCCAGGAGGCAGACGTCACCGGCATCACGATGCCGATCGTCAAGCACTCGATCATGATCCAGGACCCGCGCGAGATCCCGAAGGCGCTGCACGAGGCCTTCCACATCGCCCGCACGGGGCGGCCCGGGCCGGTGCTGGTGGACATCCCCCAGGACCTGTCGCGGGCGGACATCCCGTACGAGCCGGTGGACAGCATCTCGCTGCCCGGCTACCAGCCGACCACCGAGGGCAACGCGAAGCAGGTCCGCCTCGCCGCCAAGGCGCTGGCGAACTCGCGGCGCCCGGTGATCTACGCCGGGGGCGGGGTGATCAACGGCGACGCCGCCAAGGAGCTGGTGGAGTTCGCCACCTCCGAGCGCTTCCCGGTCACCTGCACGCTGATGGGCCTGGGCGGCTTCCCGGCGGACCACGACCAGTGGCTCGGGATGCTCGGGATGCACGGCACCCGCACCGCCAACTACGCGATGGACGAGGCGGACCTGATCTGCGCGATCGGCGCCCGCTTCGACGACCGCATCACGGGCAAGCTGTCTGAGTTCGCGCCGCGGGCCAAGTTCATCCACATCGACGTCGACCCGGCCGAGATCTCCAAGAACGTGCCGGCCCACATCCCGATCGTGGGCGACGTCAAGAAGGTGCTGCCCAAGCTCACGCGCGAATACCGGGCGCTCGAGACCGACGGGTCGCGTCTCGATGGCTGGTGGCAGCGCATCCACGGCTGGCAGGAGAAGCACCCGCTGCGCTACGACGAGACCGAGGACGCCGAGATCAAGCCGCAGCGCATGGTCGAGGCGATGGCCGAGGTCACGGGCGGCGACGCGATCATCACCTCGGACGTCGGCCAGCACCAGATGTGGGCGGCGCAGTACTACCCGTTCACGCAGCCGCGCCGCTGGATCAACTCCGGCGGCCTCGGCACGATGGGCTTCGGCCTGCCCTCGGCCATGGGCGCGAAGGTGGCCTGTCCGGACCAGACCGTGGTCTGCCTGGCCGGCGACGGCTCGCTGATCATGACCTGCCAGGAGCTCGCCACCTGCGTCACCGAGCAGATCCCGGTGAAGGTGTTCCTGATGAACAACGGCTACCTGGGCATGGTGCGCCAGTGGCAGGAGCTGTTCTGGGACCGCCGCTACTCCTCGGTGAAGATGAGCGCCAGCCCGGACTGGGTGAAGCTCGCCGAGGCGTTCGGCGCGGTGGGCATGCGCGTGGACGACAAGAACGAGCTCGTCGGCGCGATGAAGACGGCGCTCGCCACCGACGGCCCGGTGATCCTCGACGTGCACGTCACGAAGGAGGAGAACTGCTATCCGATGATCCCGGCCGGCCAGGCCGCCCGGGACATGGTCGGGTGATGCGGCATGGGTGAACCCGGAACCAAGGAAGTCCTGAATCTCGAGGAGCTCGAGGCCAGCGGCGGGATCCACACCGGGCGCCGCCACGTGCTGTCGATCCTCGCCGAGAACAAGCCGGGCGTCCTGGCCCGCATCAGCGGGCTGTTCGCGCGGCGCGGCTTCAACATCGAGTCGCTGAACGTGGGGCCGACGGACGACCCCACGATCTCGCGCTTCACGCTCACTGTCGACGGTGCGCTGCACCCGATCGACCAGGTCACGAAACAGCTGCACAAGCTGGTCAACGTGATCAAGATCCGGGACCTCGAGCCGGAGGAGACGGTGGCGCGCGAGCTGGCGCTGTTCAAGGTGTCGGCGGACAGCGACTCGCGCCGGGAGATCCTCGAGTTCGCTCAGATCTTCCGCGGCACGGTCATAGACGTGTCCAAGCGCTCGGTCACGATCGAGGTCACCGGATCGGACTCGAAGATCGAGGCGTTCGAGCGCATGATCCGGCCGTTCGGCCTGATCGAGATGGTGCGCACCGGCGAGATAGCGGTCTCGCGCGGGCGCTCCGCCACGTGACCGTAAGGACCGACCTCTCAGAGGGCCCGCTGCGGCTGCGCGAGGCCGAGTGGGCCCTCCTCGAGGATCGCGTCGCCCGAGCGATCGGCCGCGCGCGGCGTGGCAGGCGACGGGTGCTGGCGAGCGTCAGCGCGCCGGTGCCGGCCGAGGTCGACGTGTCGGCCGCCGTGCTCGCCGCACGCCGGCCCGCCGACCGCTTCTTCTGCCTCGAGCAGCCTGAGCGCGACGGCTTCGCGCTCGCCGCCCTCGGTCAGGCGGCGCTGGTGGAGGCCGAGGGCGCGCAGCGCTTCGCGCGCGTGGCCGCCGCCTGCCGGGAGCTGTCGCGGGACGCGCTCGTGGACGATGACCCGGCGGCGCCGCCCGCGGCCGGCCCCGCCTGGGTGGGCGGCTTCGCCTTCGCGCCCGGCGGCGGCACCGCGCCCGAGTGGGGCTCGCTGGCGCCGGCGTCGATGGTCATGCCGGAGCTCTCTCTCGCGCGGCGCGGCGACGCCGCTCGGCTCACCGTCACGGCCGTGCTCGATGGCGACGAGTCGGCCGAGGCGGTGATGGAGCGCCTGCGAGCGCGGGTCGGGTCGCTGGAGCCGGCAATGATGCCGCTGTTCGACCCGGACCCGGTGACGGCGCCGCGCGTGGCGGGCGCCGCCCCGCCAGAGCACTTCGAGTCGGCCGTGGCCCGGGGCGTGGAGCGCATCCGCGCCGGCGAGCTCGACAAGGTCGTGCTGGCGCGCGAGGTGCGCGTGCACGCCGCCTGCGCCGATCGATCCGGCGCCGGTGTTCGACGCCCTCCGGTTCGTGTTCCCCGCCTGCTACTGCTATCTCGTCGGCACGCCCGAGCTCGCCTTCATCGGCGCGAGCCCCGAGCTGCTCGTCCGCCGCGACGGCGCCCGGGCGCAGACGGTGGCGCTCGCCGGCACCACCCGCCGCAGCGCCGACCCCTCCGTCGACGACCTGCTGGGCGAGCAGCTGCTGCGCTCGGACAAGCAGCGCGAGGAGCAGGCGATCGTCACGCGCCGGATCGAGCGCACGCTGCGGCCCGTCAGCGTCTGGGTGGCCGCGGCCGAGGAGCCCGTGCTCGTGAAGGTCCAGAACGTGCAGCACCTCGGCACGCCGATCCGCGCCCAGCTCGCCGAGCCGGTGCCGTGCGTCGAGCTGGCCGGGCGTCTCCACCCGACGCCCGCGGTGGGCGGCGAGCCGCCCGAGGTCGCGCAGCCGCTGATCCCGGCGCTCGAGGGCCTCGACCGCGGCTGGTATGCGGGCACAGTGGGCTGGACGGACCTGTCCGAGGACGGCGAGTTCTGCGTGGCGATCCGCTGCGCGCTGCTCCGCGGCAGCGTCGCGCACCTCTACGCGGGCAACGGCATCGTGCGCGACTCGGTGCCCGCGGAGGAGCTGGCCGAGACCGAGGTCAAGCTCCAGGCCCTGTTGCCGCTGCTCTCCTAGTTACGATGACCCCCGTGAGGCGCCTGCTCCCGCTCGTCCTGATCGCGCTCTTCGCGGTCGGCATACCGATGGCCGCCCACGGCGACGTGCTGCCCCTGTGCGCACCCACCGCGGGCGACGACCACTGCCAGGGCACGAACGGCGACGACAACCTCGACATGCTGGCCGGGAACGACGGCGTGGTCGGCCTCGACGGCAACGACACGATCCTCGGCAACCTCGGCGACGACAAGCTGGCCGGCAACGAGGGCAACGACACGCTGGACGGCGGACCGGGCAACGACCGCCTCGACGGCGGCAACGGCAACGACACGCTGACCGGTGCCGACGGCAACGACACGATCCTCGCGCTGGGCGGCGACGACCACGCCGACGGCGGCGCGGGCGACGACACGATCAGCGGCGACATCGGCAACGACACGCTGCTGGGCGGCGACGGGATCGACCATCTCACCGGCAGCGACGGCAACGACTCCCTCGACGGCGGCGGAGGCAACGACACGCTGGCGGGCGGCAACGGCACCGACATGCTGCTGGGCGGCGACGGCGCCGACAAGCTCAGCGGCAACGACGGGGCGGACACGCTCGACGGCGGCGCCGGCAACGACACAGTGCACGGCAACGCCGGCAACGACAAGCTCACCGGCGGCCTGGGTGACGACAACCTGTTCGGCGAGGACGGCAACGACACCATCACGGACGGCGCCGGCAGCGACCACCTCGTCGGCGGCGAGGGCAACAACGTGCTCTCATCGGGTGCGGGCAACGACCGCGACTTCGCGGGCAGCGGCCGGGACCGCATCAACGCGGGCACTGGCAACGACACGATCGTGCCGGGCGCCGGCAAGGACCGCGTGACCGCGGGCTCCGGCAACGACACCATCAACACCCGCGACGGCGTGCGCGACGTGGTGGACTGCGGCAGCGGCAAGGACACGGTCGCGGCCGACAAGAAGGACGTGCTCAAGCACTGCGAGAGCGTCGTCCGGCTGAACCCCTAGCGGGCTACCAGACGTGCGGCACGAGCCGCCACGTCGCGTGCTCGTATTCCTCGTACTCCGAGCCGAAGTTGCTCCTCAAAGCGCGCTCCTCCACCCGGATGCGCGGTAGCAACCCGATCAACATCCCTACTGTCGCCACGGCCGCGCCGACCCAGCTTCCCAGTGCCAGCCCGAGGCCGCCCCACGCGAGCAGCAGGCCCGTGTAGGACGGGTGACGCAGGACGCGGTACGGACCTCGGCGAATCAGCCGCTGGTCCGGCTCGATCGTCACCACGCGGCGGAAGTGCCGGCCGAGCGTGACGATCGCCCATCCCCGCAGCGCCGCACCGGTCAGCACCAGCGCCACTCCGAGGCCGAGGGTCCACCAGCTGTCGGCGCCCGCGCGCAAACCGGGTGCGTGCCGGGCGATCATCAGCGCGGCGAAGAGGCCCGCCCAGCCGCCGAGGCCAAGGATCAATCTGGTCCCGCGATCTTGCGACGGGGCGGAGGGCCGCACGCCTCCGGCGAGCGTCGCCCCGGCCTCGACGGCCACGAACACGACCACCGAGCCGATGACGAGGACGCGCGCGAGTTGGTCGTGCAGGAGCCACGGCATGGGCCGGGCGAAAGGTCTACCTGAGTTGCGCGTCGATCGCGGCGATCAGCTCGCGGTGCAGGCGCACGTTCTCGGCGCGATCGGTGCGCACCTCGATCAGGCCCGGCGCGAAGGCGGCGGTGCCGATCTCGTCGGGCGTCTGCGCCAGCGTGTGGGGGAGCCCCGCCAGAGCGGCGATCCGCTCCACGTCGATGCCGCTCGGCGTGGCGATGTGCTGCTCGTAGAGGACCGCCTCGGCGTGCTCGGCCACCGGCAGGAAGTCGAAGATGCCACCGCCGCCGTTGTTCACGCACACGATTGTCAGCTCCACCCCGGTTCGGCCCGCGGCCACCACGCCGCCGAGGTCGTGCAGGAGGGCCAGGTCGCCGGTGAAAAGCACAACGCCGCTGCCGCTCGCCAGCGCGGCGCCCACGGCCGAGGAGACAGTTCCGTCGATGCCGTTGGCGCCGCGGTTGGCCAGGAAGCGCAGCTCGGTCGAGGCCTGAGGGAAGTACGACTCGACGTCGCGGATCGGCATCGACGACGCCACCCACACCACAGCGCCGTCGGGCAGCGACCCGGACACGGCCGCGTAAGCCTTGGGCTCGAACGGATCGGGCATCTCGGCCAGCGCCGGCTGGACCAGCGAGTCGGCCGCGCGCCAGGAGTCGACCCACTCGGGGGCGGCGGGCGCGATCTCCTCCTCGAGCGCCGCCGCGAGCAGTTCGCAGGTGGCGTCGGGCGCCGTGGCCACGATCCGCTCGGCCTCCCGGGTGGGCTCGTGCCAGGCGGCGTCCGGGTCGATCACGATCTGGCGTGCGTCCGCGAGCCAGGCGCGCAGCGGCTTGGAGGTGGGCGTGTCGCCCACCCGCAGCACGAGCTCGGGGCGGTGGCGACGGGCGAAGGCCCGGCTGCGCAGCAGCACGTCGTAGTGGGCCACCACGCGCGAGCGGTCGTGCGGCCCGCAGCGCACGCCCGAGGTGGGCTCGGCAAGGAGCGGCCAGCCGGTCGCGGCCGCGAGGCGCGCGGCCGATGCGGCCACGTCGTAGCGCGTGCCGCCGCAGACGATTGCGCCGAGCTCGGCCTCCGCGACGTCGCGCTCGAGCAGCTCGATGATCGTGGGCGTCGGATCGCGCGGCGCGTCGTTGACCACCACCCACGGGCGGCCGTCAGGGCGGCCCTCCCAATCGGCGGCGTCGAGGTCCTCGTGTGACGGCGCGAGCGGCTCACGCAGCGCGAAGTTGAGGTGCACGGGCCCCGGCCGGCCATCCTCGGAGGTGAACCAGGCGCGGCAGGCGAGCGAGCGGTGGTGCACGGCGGAGTCGCGGCCCGGGTCGTGATTGCCGACCTCGCAGAACCACTTCACGGCCGAGCCGTAGAGCTTGAGCTGGTCGATCGCCTGTCCGGCGCCCACGTCGCGCAGCTCGGGCGGGCGGTCGGCGGTCAGCACGATCAGCGGCACGCGCGCCTCGCGCGCCTCCGCCACGGCGGGCACCAGGTTCGCCGCCGCGGTGCCCGAGGTGCAGGTCACAGCCACAGGGCGGCCGCTCGCCTTGGCGATCCCGAGGGCCACGAAGCCGGCGGAGCGCTCGTCGATCACCGACACGCAGTCGAGCGCCGGATGGCCCGCGAGGCTCACGATCAGCGGGGCGTTGCGGGAGCCGGGGGAGGTCACCGCGTGCTTCATGCCGCAGCGCACCAGCTCGTCCACGAAGGCCTGAAGCGGGGCGTAGGTGCGGTTGATTGGGATCATCGGGGGCGTGGACCCTCTTGTCGCATTCCTGCCCGGCTTCGCGCAGCGCGCCGCAGCGTGGCAGCCGGTGGCCAACCGGGTTGCCGAACGCTATCGGAGCGTCTGCGTCGACTTCGGCTCGTGGAGCTTCGACGGCCGCCTCTACGAGCTCGCCTCGCGGGTGGACGACGGCGATGTGGTGGTGGGCTACTCGATGGGCGGGCGGCTGGCGCTTGCCGCGGCGCTGCGGCGGCCCAGGCGCTTCGGCGCGGTGGTGCTGGTGGGCACCGCGGCGGGAATCGAGGATGCGACGGAGCGGCTCGCCCGCAAGCGCGCCGACGAGGAGCTGGCCGACTGGATCGAGGAGCACACGATCGAGGAGTTCGCCGAGCGCTGGGAGTCGCAGCCCGTTTTCGCCAGCCAGCCGCCTGAGCTGGTCGAGGCGCAGCGACCGGGCCGCCTCTCGCACGAGCCGCAGAAGCTCGCGCAGCTCCTGCGCAGCGCGGGCCAGGGGTCGTTCGAGCCGGTCTGGCACCGGCTGGAGCAGATCGACTGCCCGGTGCTCGCGATCGCCGGGGAGCTCGACACCCGCTACGCCGACGCCGCCTTCCGCATCGCCGAGCGTGTGAAGCACGGCCGCGCGCGCCTCGTGCAGGGCGCCGGGCACGCGCCGCAGCTCGAGCGCCCGGCCGAGACGGCCGAGCTACTGCTCGATTTCCTCGACGAGCACCTCGGCTAGCGCCTCGTCGCTCACGTCCACGCCGAGGCCGGGGCCGCGCGGCACCGCCTGCAGGCCGTTGCGCGGCCGCGGGATCGCACGCGCGATCTCCGCGTCGAACAGCTCGAGCGTGCCGAGCCCGCACGCCAGCGGCAGCCGCTCGGCGCCGGCGAGCTGCAGCGCCGCCGCGATCGCCCAGGGCCCGTCGAGCGTGCTCGAGAGGAAGGCGCCCATGCCGTGCTCGGCGGCCGCATGCAGGGCCTCGCGCGCCGGCCCGAAGCCGCCGCTCGCGGCCAGCTTCACGTTCACCACGTCGCACGCCTCGGCCTCGGCCGCGCGGCGCACGTCGTCGGGCGAGGCCACGGACTCGTCGGCGGCGATCGGAGCCGACACCCGCCGGCGCACCTCGGCCAGCTCCTCGAGCGTCGCGCAGGGCTGCTCCACGAACTGGAGGTCGTAGCGCTCGAGGCGCCGGATCGCGGCGATGGCCTCCTCCACGTCCCAGGCGCCGTTGGCGTCGATGCGCAGCGCGGGCCAGGAGCCGATCGCCTCGCGCACGGCCGCCACGCGCTCCTCATCGTCCGGCAGCCCGACCTTCAGCTTGAAGCACGAGTAGCCCTCGCGCACGCCCTCCGAGGCGCGCGCGGCCACCTCCTCCGGCGGCCCGGCGCTCAGCGTGCGGTTCACGGCGATCGCCTCGGCGCCGGGCTCGGCCACGGCGCGGCCGTCCCGGCGGGCGTCGAGGTCGAGCCGCGCCAGCTCCTCGGCGGCCCGCACCTGCGGCGGCCGGCGGCCGCTCGAAGGGCGGGTGAGCGTGGCCACCGCCCGCTCGATCGGGATGCCGTCGTAGGGCTCGAACGGCGCCGCCTCGCCGTAGCCCGCCACGCCGTCGGAGTCCTCGACCCGCAGCAGCACGAGCTCGCGCGCGCTGACGACTGCCGACGAGGTGGTGAACGGCTCCCGGAAGGGAATCGAGAGCCGCAGCAGCGAGCGTTTCACGACAGCAGGGCGCCCGCGGCGAGCAGCATCGAGAAGACGGCCAGCAGCCGCCCGGTGTCGGCCAGCGCGCCGTTCAGCGCCGGCCCGTCCGTGCGGGTGTTCACCGTCCGGACAAGCGGCGGGAAGAGGGGCAGGGCGGCGAGCGTCAGCAGCAGCCACGCCGACAGCCCGCCCGCCAGCCACACCACCACCGGCGCCACGAACGCCACGACGAGCATCGAGGCGAACAGCGCGCGCGTGCGCCGCCTGCCGAGCCGCACGGCCAGCGTGCGCTTGCCGGCGCGCCGGTCGGTCTCGATGTCGCGCAGGTTGTTCACCACCAGGATCGCCGAGGCCAGGAGTCCCACGGGCACGGACAGCGCAAACGCCTCCCAGGTGAGGTGCTCGGTCTGCACGTAGTAGGAGCCGACCACCGCCACCACACCGAAGAAGAGGAACACGAACAGCTCGCCGAGCCCCTCGTAGCCGTACGGCCGCGGCCCGCCGGTGTAGAGCACGCCGGCGAGTATCGAGGCTGCGCCCACCACGAGCAGCTGCCAGCCGGCGATGGCGATCAGGTACGCGCCGGCCGCCACCGCGATCCCGAAGGCCACGTACGTCCCCACGAGCACCTGCCGCGGCGGCATCAGTCCGCCGGCGGTGACGCGTACCGGCCCGAGCCGGTCCTCGGTGTCGGCGCCGCGCCGGGCGTCCGAGTAGTCGTTCGAGAGGTTCGTGCCGATCTGGATGAAGACGCTGCCGATCAGCGCGCACACGAACGCGAGCGGGCGGAACACGTGCTCCTGGCCGGCCAGCGCGGTGCCGACGATCACCGGCGCCACCGCAGCCGGCAGCGTCCGCGGCCTCGCGGCCATCACCCACAGGCGGAGCGCCCCCACGGGCGCCGCCACTGCCCGCCCGCCCGTCACGGCCTCCGGGGGAAGCGGGAGAAGTCCGGCTGGCGCTTCTCCTGGTAGGCGCCGCGGCCCTCGCGCGCCTCGTCGCTCGCGTAGAAGAGGAGGTTGGCGTCGTGGGCGAGCTGCTGGATGCCGGCCAGGCCGTCCTCGGCGGCGTTGAAGCTCGCCTTCAGCAGGCGCAGGGCGAACGGGGAGAGCTGGAGCATCTCGCGGCACCAGCGCACCGTCTCCTGCTCGAGCTGCTCGAGCGGCACCACCGCGTTCACGAGGCC
>CAWKDV010000003.1:0-672671 GCA_963848495.1 uncultured Thermoleophilaceae bacterium | reverse complement strand
AGCTCCGGGTGGGCTCGAACCACCGACCTCACGATTATGAGTGGTGCGCTCTAACCAGCTGAGCTACGGAGCCGCGCGTGTAGGAGAGTTTAAGCCGTGAACGCTCGGCCCCTCTCCTGCTGTCGGTGCCGAACGTTAGCGAGGGCCGCGACGCCGCGCGCGGTCGACGGCGATCGGCGCGGCTTTCGCTCCCGCGCGCCTGCTCGACGTGCACAGCGACCCCGACCACGGGCGCAGCGTGTTCACGCTCGCGGCGCCCCAGGGAGAGCTCGCTCGGGCGCTGCTCCGCGGCGCGCGCGAGGCGCGTGGCGCGCATCGATCTGCCGGCGGCCACGCGGGCATCCACCCGCACGTGGGCGCGATCGACGTGGCGCCCGTGGTCTACCTCGACGAGGAGCGCCGCGGCGCCGCCTGCGCCGAGGCGCTCACGGCCGCGGCGCTGATCGGCGAGGAGCTGGAGCTGCCGGTGTTCCTCTACGGGCGGCCTGGCCACGCGTGAGGAGCGCGGCGCGAGCGGGCGGCGATCAGGGCAGGCGGCCCGCCGCGCCTGGCCGAGCGCATCGCCGCGGGCGAGCTGCAGCCCGACTACGGCCCGGAGCGATGTCCACCCGACCGGCGGAGCGCGTGCTGGTCACCGCACGGCCGCCGCTCGTCGCCTTCAACCTCGATCTCGACAGCGACGACCTCGAGCTGGCGCGAAGGCATCGCGGCGCGCCTGCGGGAATCGGACGGCGGGCTGCTCGGGGCGTGCGCGCGATCGGCCTCTTCCTGCCGGCGCGCGGCCGCGTGCAGGTGTCGTTCAACGTGCACGACCACCAGGCGGTGCCGCTGCGGGTGCTGGTGGAGGAGGTGGAGCGCGAGGCGCCCGTCGCGGAGGCCGAGCTCGTCGGCCTGGCGCCGGCGGCGGCGCTTCGAGGGCTTCCCCGACGCACGTGCCGCTGCGCGGACTTCGATCCCGCTCGGCACCTGATCGAGAACGCGTTACGCTCCGTCAGCTGATGGCTCAGACGAGGAAGAGCCGCCGCCGCAAGCACCGCGGCACCCAGGCCGGCAACATCGAGACACCCGCGCACCGCAGCGGGAAGACCGGACCCGCGCGTCGGCGAGCTCGTCCAGCAGCAGCGCCCGCCGCGCAGCGCACCCTGAGGCCGCCCACCTGGCGCTCGGCGTCCGACAAGGCGGCCGCCGCGGCGGCGGTGTTCGCCGTGCTCTCGGCCACCCTGTTCCACAACAAGGGCGGCATCGGCACGATCTTCGTTACGCTGATCTTCGTCTTCTTCCTCTACCTGCCGATCGCGTACTGGACCGACCGCGCGGTCTACAAGCGCAGACAGGCCAAGCTGCAGCTCCGGTAAGTAGGCTGATGGGCCCATGGACGTGCGCATGTTCACCGTGGGCCCGGTGCAGGAGAACTGCTTCATCTTCCGCCGCGACGGCTCCGACCGGGCGCTGATCGTCGACCCCGGCGAGGAGGCCGACAAGCTGCTGCGCGCGATTGACGCGCTCGGCGTCACGCTCGACGGCATCCTGATCACCCACACGCACTTCGACCACGTCGGCGCTGTCGCGCCGGTCGCGAAGGCCACCGGCGCCGAGGTGTGGGTGCCGGTGATCGAGAAGCCGGTGCTTGCCGACATCATGAGCTACGTGCCCTGGCCCGAGTTCGGGCCCTTCGAGAGCTGGGACGCCGAGCACACCGTGGCGGGCGGCGAGCGGCTCGAGCTGGCCGGCTTCGAGATCGACGTGATCTTCACGCCCGGCCACAGCCCCGGGCCACGTGACCTACTCGATCCCGGACGAGCAGGCGCTGTTCTCCGGCGACGTGCTCTTCCAGGGCTCGGTCGGCCGCGTCGACCTGCCCGGCGGCGACTGGCCGACGCTGCTCGAGTCGATCCGCACCCTGGTCGACTCGCTGCCCGGACGGACGACCGTCGTCCACCCCGGCCACATGGGGATCACCACGCTCGGCGCGGAGCGCGCGACCAACCCCTTCCTCGCCGAGCTGGCCCGATAGGGATGGCCGGCGGGAAGATCCAGGCCCCGCGGGGCACGTTCGACGTGCTGCCGGAGGACGGCCGCCGGCGCGCGAGCTGCTGCGGCGTGCCTCGCTCGGAGCTGTTCGGCGCGGCCGGCTACGGCCCGGTCGAGACTCCGATCTTCGAGAGCACCGAGCTGTTCGCGCGCGGGGTCGGGGAGACCACCGACATCGTGCAGAAGGAGATGTTCACCTTCGAGGATCAGGGCGGGCGCTCGCTGACGCTGCGCCCCGAGGGAACCGCCGGCGTCTGCCGCGCCTACCTCGAGCACGGCATGCACAAGCTGCCGCAGCCGGTGAAGCTCTGGTACTGGGGCCCCTTCTTCCGCCACGAGGCGCCGCAGGCCGGCCGCTACCGGCAGTTCAACCAGGTGGGCGTGGAGGCGATCGGATCGCTCGACCCGTCGCTCGACGCCGAGGTGATCCTGCTGCTCGCGGAGCCTGCTCGCGCGCGCCGGCGCGCGCGGCTTGCGGCTGCGGCTGTCGAGCCTCGGCACGCCCGAGACGCGCCGCGCCTACTCGGACGAGCTGCGCGACTACCTGCGCGCGCACGAGAGTCGAGCTGTCCGAGGACGTGCGCGCCCGCATCGACGCCAACCCGCTGCGCGCGTTCGACGCCGACCACGAGGGCACGCAGAGCCGTGATGCGGGACGCCCCCAAGCTGCTCGACCGCCTCGCGCCCGAGGACGCCGAGCACTTCGCCGCGGTGCGCGCGCTGCTCGACGCCGCCGGCCAGGACTACGACGTCGACCCGACGCTCGTGCGCGGGATCGACTACTACACCCGCACCGTGTTCGAGTTCACGAGCGATGCGCTGGGCGCCCAGAGCGGCGTGGGCGGTGGCGGCCGCTACGACGGCCTGGTCGAGCAGCTCGGCGGGCCGGCCACGCCGGGCGTCGGCTTCGCGGCTGGCATCGAGCGGATCCTGCTGGTGTCCGAGCTCGCGGCCGGGGAGGAGGCGCCGGATGTGTTCATCTCGTACACGAGCTCCGACTCCGGCGAGGCCTTCCGGCTCGCCCTCGAGCTGCGCCAGCGCGGTGTGAGCACGCAGTTCGAGCAAGCCGGGCGCTCGCTGAAGGGGCAGCTCAAGCAGGCGGACCGCGTCGGCGCGGGCTGGGTGCTCCTGATCGACGAGGGTCTTCAGCTGCGCGACATGCGCACGGGCGAGCAGCGGGAGATCGGCAGCGTGGACGAGGCGGTGCGGGCGGTGAACGGCTCGTGAAGCCGCCCCGCGAGAACGGCTACCGCACGGCCTGGGCGGGCGACCTGCGCGCGGACGACGTGGACCGCGAGGCGCGTGTTGCCGGCTGGGTGCACCGCCGGCGCGATCACGGCGGCCTGATCTTCATCGACCTGCGCGACCGCACCGGGCTGCTGCAGCTCGTCTTCCGCCCGGAGGAGGCGCCCGAGGCGCACGCCGCCGCTCACTCCCTGCGCGCCGAGGACGTGCTGACCGCCCGCGGCCGCGTGGTGCGGCGCGAGGAGGGCACGGTCAACCCGCAGCTCCCCACCGGCGAGATCGAGCTGGCCGTGGAGGAGGTCGAGCTGCTCGCCGACGCCGAGACGCCGCCGTTCGAGGTCGACTCGGACAAGGCGGTCGACGAGACGCTGCGTCTGCGCTACCGCTACCTCGACCTGCGCCGCGAGCGCATGCGCGACTCGATCGAGCTGCGCCACCGCGTGATCGACGCGATGCGCAGGCACCTGAACGAGGAGGGCTTCCTCGAGATCGAGACGCCCTTCCTCACGCGCTCGACCCCCGAGGGCGCGCGCGACTTCCTCGTGCCGAGCCGCCTGGCCGCGGGCGACTTCTACGCGTTGCCGCAGTCGCCGCAGCTGTTCAAGCAGCTCCTGATGGTGGCGGGCTTCGAGCGCTACTACCAGGTCGTCCGCTGCTTCCGCGACGAGGCCTCGCGCGCCGACCGCCTGCCGGAGTTCACCCAGCTCGACATGGAGCTTTCCTTCGTCGACGAGGAGGACGTGATCTCAGTCTGCGAAGGGCTGATCGCCGCCTTCATGGCCGCCGGCGGGGTGGAGGTGAAGCCGCCCTTCGAGCGCCTCTCCTACGACGACGCGATGCTGCGCTACGGAAGCGACCGTCCCGACCGCCGTCCGGGGATGGAGATCCAGGATCTCGGCAGCGCGTTCGCCGGCTCCGAGTTCAACGTCTTCGCCGGAGCGCTCGGCTCGGGCGGCGTGGTGCGCGGCCTCAAGGTGAGTGGCGCCGAGCTGACCCGCAAGCGCTTCGACGAGCTCACCGAGCAGGCCAAGCAGCTCGGCGCGAAGGGCCTGGTCTGGGCCGTGATCGAGCCAGGCGGCGAGTGGCGCTCGCCGATCGCCAAGTTCCTGAAGCCCGAGGAGATGTCCGCGGCGGCCGAGCTGCTCGGAGCGGCCGAGGGCGACGCGATCCTCGCCGTGGCCGACAGCGCGGACATGGCTGCTCGCGTGCTCGGCCAGCTGCGGCTCGAGCTGGCGCCGCCGGTGGAGGGGAACGACCTGCTCTGGGTCGTCGACTTCCCGATGTTCGAGTGGAACGAGGACGAGCAGCGCTGGGATGCGCTCCACCACCCGTTCACCTCGCCGCTGGGCGACCTCGACGGCGACCCGGGGAGCTGGCGCAGCCGCGCCTACGACGTGGTCTGGAACGGCAACGAGATCGGCGGCGGCTCGATCCGCATCAACCGCCTGGACGTGCAGCGCAAGGTGTTCGACGCGCTCGGCCTCTCGCGCGAAGAGGCCGACGCCCGCTTCGGCTTCCTGCTGGACGCCTTCCGCTACGGCGCCCCGCCGCACGGCGGCATCGCCTTCGGAGTGGACCGCATCATCGCCCTGCTGGCGGGCCAGGACTCGATCCGCGAGGTGATCGCCTTCCCGAAGTCGGCGAGCGGCGCCGACCCGCTGACGGGAGCGCCCGCGCCGGTGGACGAGGACCAGCTGCGCGACCTCGGGATCCGGGTGGTCAAGCCGCCGGGCAGCTAGGGCCGGCGGCCCACGTACTGATACCCGAGCGCCCGGATCCGGCCGGCCGCGATCTTCTCGACCTCCTCGGCCTGGACGTCCTCCCGCTCGAGGTCGAGTCCCACGTGGGGCCGCCAGCCGAAGAGCAGCTCCTCGAAGCGCGGCCTCAGCTCGGCGCTGATCGCCGCGTGGCCGTGGAGGCCGGCGTAGTGGTCGCGCCAGTGGTCGAGCGACGGATCGCTGCGGGAGAACCAGCGGGCGCACCACTCCGCGGTGGCGGCGTCGGCGCGGTCGGGCGCGAACTCGTTGAGGATCAGCAGGCCGCCCGGCCGCAGCAGCGCGGAGATCTTGTCCAGCGCCGCGGGCAGGTCGTGTACGTGGTGCAGGGAGCGGCTGGCCAGAACCGCGTCGAACGGACCCGGCTCGTCGAGC
Organism: uncultured Thermoleophilaceae bacterium; assembly: GCA_963848495.1. Classification (GTDB taxonomy): domain Bacteria; phylum Actinomycetota; class Thermoleophilia; order Solirubrobacterales; family Thermoleophilaceae; genus JAICJR01. Next base: position 667,245 of record CAWKDV010000003.1, on the reverse strand, counting down.
TCCTCGAGGGTCACGCGGCGGAAGGAGGGGCCGTCGGGGGCGCGAGGGTCGATGGCCAGGACGTCGTAGCCGTCGGCCGCCAGGCGCCGCGCGAGTTCGCCCGCGCCGCAGCCCACCTCGAGCAACCGCGCAGGCGGCGGCACCCGCTCGGAGACCATCGCCGCAAGCTCGTCGGTCCAGCTCATCGACGGCCGATGCTGGCACCTCCGGGCTGATAGCGTTTTCAGCGGCCCGAGCTTGTGCGCGAGCCGTCCCAATGTTTGAGCCAACACCATGGGAGCCGGGAGTCCGGCTCGGGATTGGGCTGAGGCCCATCCCGGAGGACACCCAAACTTGCTGAGCAAGGTTCAACTCCCGGGGCGGCAGCGGCAAGCTGGGGCCGTATTTCTTTTCCCGGCACGCGTTTTCTGAGACGCTTCGCTCGATGGGGGATCTGTACCGCGGCGCCGACTTCCACGACCACCTGAACGCCCCGCGCGGTGACGGCCGGCTTCACGACTGGCCGCACGCCGGCGCGGCCGGGGGCGCCGCCTGCGGCGACCTCGTTCGGCTGGCGGTGCGCGTGGAGGGCGAGCGCGTGGTCGAGGCCGGCTTCTCGGCGAGCGGCTGCGGAGCGCTCAGCGCGGCGGCCAGCGCCGCGGTCGAGCTCGTCGAGGGAGCGCTCTTTCTCGACGCTGCGCGCGTCGGGCCGGACGAGCTGAGCGACGCGCTCGGCGGCCTCGTGCCGTCGAAGCGCCACGCGGCCGAGCTGGCGGCCGACGCCCTCCACCGGGCGCTCGGCGCGGCGGCGCGGGCGGGCGCGGCGGCGATCGAGCCGAGCGCCGGCCGCGCGCTGGTGGCCATGAGCGGCGGCGTGGACAGCGCGGTGGCGGCCCAGCTTGCGCTCGAGGCGGGGCACGAGGTGGTGGCGGTGACGCTCGAGCTGTGGGCAGACGCCGCGAACGACGGCGAGCGCAGCTGCTGCTCGCCGCAGGCGGTGACCGGCGCGCGTGCGCTGGCCCATCGGATGGGCGTCCCGCACGTCACGCTCGACATGCGCGAGCCGTTCAGGCGCCAGGTGGTGGAGGACTTCGTGAGCGAGTACGCGGCCGGCCGCACACCCAACCCGTGCGTGCGCTGCAACGGGCTGGTGCGCTTCGACGCGATGCTGGAGCTGGCGGAGCGGCTGGGCGCCGCGCGCCTGGCCACCGGCCACTACGCGCGCGTCGGCCGCGACGAGCACGGACCGCTGCTGCAGGCGGCCGCCGACCCGCGCAAGGACCAGACCTACATGCTCGCCCGCCTCAGCCCGCACGAGCTCGAGCGCGTGTGGTTTCCGCTCGGCGAGCTCGAGAAGCACGAGGTGCGCGAGCTGGCGCGCCGCGCCGGCCTGCCGGTGGCGGAGAAGGCCGAGAGCCAGGATCTCTGCTTCCTGGCGGGCACCCGGCGCGAGAGCTTCCTCAGCCGCCACGGCGCCGACCAGCGCACAGCCGGCGAGATCGTCGACCTGCAGGGCAGCGTGCTCGGCCGCCACGACGGTCAGCAGGCGTTCACGGTCGGGCAGCGCCGCGGCCTGCGCGTCGCGGCGCCGGAGCCGCTCTACGTGCTGCGCAAGGACGCCGAGAGCGGGCGGGTGGTGGTCGGCCCACGGGCCGCGCTCGCCACGACCAGCGTGAGGATCGAGGGCGCCGAGCTGCTGCGCCCCGGCGCCGTGGTGGACCGTGTGAAGCTGCGCTACCGCGCGGCCCCGCTGCCGTGCCGGCTGGAGGGCGACCTGCCTGCGGGGCGCCATGATCGGGTACGGATTGCGCTTGCCGAGCCCGTGGACGGCGCAGCTCCCGGGCAGACCGCGTGTCTCATGAGAGGGGAATCCGTGATGGGATGGGGGACGATCGCCGATGCCGCCTGACACGATCGAGCTGACGACGCCCGTGGGGCGCGACTGGGATCCGGTCGTGCGGCTGGTGCTGGGCGGCATCGCCGACCGGCTCAACCTCGGCTTCGAGGAGCTCGACGACCTGCAGCTGGCGGTCGAGCGCCTGCTGCTCGAGGCCGGCTCGCAGGAGTCGGTGAAGATGTCGTTCGAGGTCTCGGAGACCGGCGTGCGCACCCGCATCGGGCCGCTGCGCGCCGCTCCGCTGGCCGAGGCCCTGCAGGGGCCGCCGCCGCAGCCCGGCGAGCTGACGCTGCGGCGGATCCTCGAGACAGTGGTCGACTCCTTCGGGGTCGAGGAGGTGGCGGCGGACGGCCAGCTGATCGTGCGGCTCGAGAAGGTAGTGCGGGGGGTCTAGGCGTGCCGCTCAGCTCTCAGGCCGAGGACCGGGAGCTCCTTCGCCGCTACCACGAGCAGGGCGACCGCTCCGCGCGCGAGGAGCTTGTGCAGCGCCACCTGCCGCTGGTGCGCGCGCTCGCGCGCCGCTACGCCGGGCGCGGCGAGTCGCTCGACGACATCGAGCAGGTGGGCGCCATCGGCCTGATCAAGGCGATCGACCGCTTCGACCCCACGCGCGACGTGGCCCTCACGACGTACGCCACGCCGAACGTGGTGGGGGAGATCAAGCGCCACTTCCGCGACAAGGGCTGGGCGATACGCATCCCGCGCGGTCTGCAGGAGCTGAACGCGAAGATGTCCTCGACAATCGAGCGCCTGACCCTCGAGCTCGGCCGCTCGCCGAGCATCGCCGAGATCGCGCAGCGGCTCGAGTCGACCCCGGAGCAGGTGCTCGAGGCGATGGAGGCGGGCTCCGCCTACGCGCCGGTGTCGCTGAACGCCGGCACGGGCGAGGACGGCGAGCTCGACCCGATGGAGACGATCGGCACCGAAGACGACAACTTCGAGCGCACCGAGGAGCGCGCATCGCTTGAGCCGGCGCTCGAGATGTTGCCCCACCGGGAGCGCGAGATCCTGCGCATGCGCTTCGAGGAAGGCCTGACCCAGACGCAGATCGCGGACAAGATCGGGGTCTCCCAGATGCACGTATCGCGTCTGATCCGAAAGTCGCTCGCGCGCATGCGGGCCGAGCTGACCTAAAGCCCCGCTTAACGCCGGATCAACACGGACCCCTCCGCCCGCGCCGGAAAGAGGTGTAACTTTCTGGGGCGCGAAGACCGTGCAGTGCACGCCCCGCGTGGGGCCGGAAATGGAGTACCGGGGAGATAGGCATTCAACGCAGTAGCCACGGGGGCCGGCCTGGGAGTCGGGCGATGACGAGCCTGGAGGACGGAGTCTCTTGACGAGCACGATCGATCTCGCGCGCGAGCCCACAGCTGAGGCAGATGTAGGCGGTATCCAGGCGCGCACGCCGCTCGAGCTGTTCTGGCGGCGCCTCCGGGAAGATCGGGTGGCGATGGTCTCGCTCGGCTTCATCATCTTCCTGGTGATCGTCGCCGTGGCGGCGCCGCTGATCATCAAGCTGGTTGGCGCCCGGCCGCCGAACGACCAGTCCACCAAGTACCTCGACAGCTTCGGCACGCCCACGGGCCCCAGCAAGGACAACGTCTTCGGCGCCGACCCGCTCGGCCGCGACGTCTTCAGCCGCGTGCTCTACGGCGCGCGCGTGTCGCTCGAGGTGGCGATCATCGCCACGGCGCTGTCGGTCTTCATCGGCGTCGTGGCGGGCATGTTCGCCGGCTTCTACCGCGGCTACGTCGACACGATCATCTCGCGCGCGATCGACGTGCTGCTCGCGTTCCCGATCCTGCTGCTCGCGCTCGGCCTCGCGTCGGCCTGCTCGCTGGGCAACGGTTGTCTCGGCGGCCTGATCAAACCTGGGCTCACGGTGGTGATCTTCGTGATCGCCTTCGTGAACTGGACCTACATCGCCCGCATCATCCGCGGGCAGGTCCTGTCGTTACGCGAGAAGGAATTCGTGGAGGCCGCCCGCTCGCTGGGCGCCTCGAACACGCGCATCGTGTTCCGCGAGGTCCTGCCGAACCTGGTGGCGCCGATCATCGTCTACAGCACGCTGATCATCCCCCAGAACATCCTCTTCGAGGCGGCGCTCTCCTTCCTTGGCGTGGGAGTTCAGCCGCCGAACGCGAGCTGGGGCGCCATGCTCGCGGACGCCACCGACATCTTCGACACCGCGTGGTGGTACATGGTCTTCCCCGGAGCGGCACTGCTGCTCACGGTTCTCGCGTTCAACCTCCTCGGCGACGGGCTCCAGGATGCCCTGAACCCCAAGGCCGGGAGGAACACGTGAGAGGGGTTGGGAGAGAGTCAACAAAGGAAAGGACGACAATGCGGAGGCTTTGGAGGCTTTTGCCGCTCGCGGCGATCGGCGTGCTTGCGCTCGTCGTAGCCGGTTGTGGCGGCGGCGGCAGCAGCAGTAGCAGCAGCAGCGCGTCGACCGCCGGGAAGGCGGGCGGGGCGGTCACGATCCTCGATTCAGCGGGGAGCGTGGACAGCCTGGACCCGGGTTACTGGTACTACCAGACCGACTACGAGGAGCTCGGGCAGACGACGCAGCGCTGGCTGTACTCGTGGAAGCCCAACGACACCGAGCCGACCCCCGACGTCGCCCAGGGCCTGCCCCAGGTGACGGACGGCGGCAAGACGCTGACGATCAAGATCAAGTCGGGCATCAAGTACAGCGCGCCGCTGGCCAACCAGACGGTGAAGAGCGCTGACATCAAGTACGCGATGGAGCGCTGCTTCCTGCCGCAGGTCGGCAACGGCTACGCGGGCGCGTACTTCAGCGACATCGTCGGCGCGAAGGACATGCAGGCGGGCAAGGCGACCGCGCTGTCCGGCATCACCACGCCCGACGACACGACGCTCGTGATCAAGCTCGACAAGCCGGTCGGCGTGCTGGCGGACGCCAACGCGCTTGCCCTGCCGTGCACGGCGCCGGTCCCGAAGGCCTACGCCGAGAAGTACGACAAGGGCAAGACCTCGACCTACGGCGAGCATCAGGTGTTCACCGGCCCCTACATGATCGAGGGCGCGGGCAGCGGCACCGTGCCGAGCTCGGGCTACGCGCCGGGCCGGCTCATCGTGCTCGTGCGCAACCCGAGCTGGGACAAGTCGACCGACTTCAAGCCGGCCTACTTCGACAAGATCACCATCAAGAACGGCAGCGACGCCACCGTCGCCGCCCGGCAGGTCCTCACGGGCCAGAGCTTGATGAGCGGTGACGCGGCCGTGCCGCCGACCCCGATCCTGAAGTCCGGCCTGTCCACGAAGAAGGCGCAGTTCCAGATCTCGCCGAGCGGTGGTAACCGCTACATCGCGCTGAACACGAAGGTCAAGCCGTTCGACAACCTCAACGTCCGCAAGGCGGTGGCGGCGATCATCAACCGCGACGCCCTGCGGCAGACCCGTGGCGGCCCGGCCGTCGGCACGATCGCCACGCACTTCATCCCGCCGGACATGCCCGGCTTCGCTGAGGCGGGCGGCAACGCCGGCCCCGGCTACGACTTCTACAAGAGCCCCACGGGCGACCTGGCTCTTGCGCAGTCGTACATGAAGAAGGCCGGCTACGCCAGCGGCAAGTACACGGGTGGCGCAGTGCTGACCGTGGCCGACAACCAGCCGCCTGCGAACAAGACGGCTGAGGCGATGCAGCAGCAGCTCACGGCGCTCGGCTTCAAGCTGAACCTCCGCGAGGTGCCGCACGCCACGATGTACTCGAAGTTCTGCCAGGTGCCGAAGGCGGCAGTGGCCATCTGCCCGAACCTCGGCTGGGGCAAGGACTTCTTCGACTCCCAGTCGATGATCGACCCGATCTTCAACGGGAAGAACATCGTGCAGTCGGGCAACGTCAATACGGCCCAGGCCAACGATCCGGCCTTCAACGCCCGCATGGACAAGGCGGAGCAGCTCACGGATGCGACGGCGCGCGCGAAGGCGTGGGGCCAGCTCGACCGCGACCTCACCGGGCAGGTCTACTACATCACCTGGCTGTGGGACAACACGGTCAACTACACGGCGACCAACGTGAAGGGAGTGCAGAGCAAGTTCAACGGCTCCGCATGGGACCTGACCTACAGCTCGCTGAAGTGAGGCCCTGAACTAGAACGGAAGGCGAAGGCCCCGCCGGCGCTGGCGCCGGCGGGGCCGGCGTCGAATCGACAGCAATGCTCCAATTCATCATCCGCCGACTGCTCTGGGTGATCGTGCTCCTGTTCGCGGTGAGCCTGATCACCTTCGTGATCTTCTACATCTTCCCGTCGGCGGACCCCGCGACGCTGCGTGCGGGGCGCCGGCCGAACCCGCAGCTCGTCGAGCAGATCAGGCACAACCTCGGGCTCGACAACCCCTGGTACCAGCAGTACTTCGACTACATGAAGCGGCTGATTCTCCACCGCGACTTCGGCTACAGCTACCAGAACAACATCGCGGTCAAGAAGCAGATCTTCGACCGGCTGCCCGCCACGATCTCGCTGACCGTCGGCGCGGCCGTGATCTGGCTCGTGATCGGCATCTCCGTGGGCACGATCTCGGCCATCAAGTCCCGCAGCCTGATCGACCGCATGGCGATGGGCGGCGCGCTGGTCGGCATCTCGGCGCCGGTCTACTGGCTCGGCCTCGTCAGCCTGTACCTGTTCGCCAACGACATCGGCAAGTTCAAGATCTTCCCCGGCTCGGGCAGCTACGTCCCGTTCAGCCAGGACCCGACGAAATGGTTCACCTCGCTGATCCTGCCCTGGCTCGTGCTGTCCGCGGCGTTTGCCGCTTTCTATGCCCGGCTACTACGCTCGAACCTGGTCGAAACGATGGGCGAGGACTACATCCGCACCGCACGCGCCAAGGGGCTCACCGAGAGGCGAGTGGTGCTGCACCACGGCATTCGCAGCGCGATCACGCCGATCGTCACCGCTGCCGGACTCGACATCGGGATCCTGCTCGGCGGCGCGATCCTCACCGAGTCGGTGTTCAACATCCCGGGCATCGGCCGGCTCGCCTACGAGTCGATCCAGAACAGCGACCTGCCCATGATCCAGGGCACGGTGCTGCTCGGCGCCTTCTTCATCATCTTCGCCAATCTCGTGGTTGACGTGGGCTACGCGCTGATCGACCCGCGGGTGAGGTACTCGTGAGCCCGTTGCTGGAGGTCGACGACCTCCGCGCACACTTCACGACCGAAGACGGCCTGGTCAAGGCCGTCGACGGCATCTCGTTCTCGGTCGACCGCGGCAAGGTGCTCGGCATCGTGGGCGAGTCCGGCAGCGGCAAGAGCGTGTCGATGCTCACGGTGATGGGGCTTAGCCGCGCACGCAACGCGCTCATCTCGGGGGCCGCGCGCTTCGACGGCCAGGACCTGATCAAGGCCTCGCGCGATGACCTGCGCGGCATCCGCGGCAACGACATCGCCATGATCTTCCAGGACCCGCTGTCGTCGCTGCACCCCTTCTACAAGGTCGGCAAGCAGATCGTCGAGGCGATCCAGGCCCACCAGTACATGTCGAAGGGCCAGGCGCGCCAGCGCGCGATCGAGTTCCTCGGCATGGTCGGCATCCCCGACCCGGCGCGGCGCTTCGACGCCTACCCGCACGAGTTCTCGGGCGGCATGCGCCAGCGCGCGATGATCGCCATGGCGCTCGTCAACGAGCCGCGGCTGCTGATCGCCGACGAGCCCACCACGGCGCTCGACGTCACCGTGCAGGCCCAGATCCTCGAGCTGATCGCACGGCTCCAGGGCGAGCTGGACATGGCGGTGATCCTGATCACCCACGATCTCGGCGTGGTGGCGGAGGTCACCGACGACATCGTGGTGATGTACGGGGGCCGGATCATCGAGCAGGCCAACAAGATGGACACCTTCAAGGCGCCAGAGCACCCCTACACCTGGGGGCTCCTGCAGTCGATCCCGCGGCTCGACCGCGGCCGCGACGAGCCGCTCGTGCCGATACCGGGCAGGCCGCCGAGCCTGATCAACCTTCCGAGCGGCTGCTCCTTCCACCCGCGCTGCCCTTACGTCGAGGAGAGCCACAAGGAGATCGACCCGCGGCTCGAGCCGCTGCCCGACGATCCGTCGCACAGGGTCGCGTGCCTACTCACGAGCGAGACGCGCAAGCGCCTGTGGCACGAGCTCAACGCCGGCAAGGCGCCGCAGGAGGCGCGCGCGGAGGTCGTGGAGGGAGGTCTCACATGAGCGAGCCGCTCGTCGAGGTGCGCAACCTCGTCAAGCATTTCCCGATCTCGAAGGGGATCATCTTCCAGCACCAGGTGGCCGCGGTGCACGCGGTGGACGGCGTCTCGTTCGACGTCATGCGCGGCGAGGCGCTCGGCATCGTGGGGGAGACCGGCTGCGGAAAGAGCACCACCGCCCGCCTGATCACGCGCCTGCTCGAGCCGACGAGCGGCACCATCCGTTTCGAGGGGGAGGACGTCACCGCGCTCTCCCGGCGCGCCTTCAAGCCCAAGCGGCGCGAGATGCAGATGATCTTCCAGGACCCCTACTCGTCGCTCAACCCGCGCAAGACGGTCGGCTCGATCATCGCCGAGCCCTACAAGATCCACAAGCTCAAGGAGGGCAAGGGCGAGCGCAAGCGGGCGGTGCAGGAGCTGATGGAGCAGGTGGGCCTCAACCCGGAGCACTACAACCGCTACCCGCACGAGTTCTCGGGCGGCCAGCGGCAGCGCATCGGCGTGGCGCGGGCCCTGGCGCTCCAGCCGAAGCTGATCATCGCCGACGAGCCCGTCTCGGCGCTCGACGTGTCGATCCAGGCCCAGATCCTCAACCTGCTGCGCGACCTGCAGCGCGACCTGGGCCTGACGCTCGTGCTGATCGCGCACGACCTCTCGGTCGTGAAGCACATGTGCGACCGCGTGGCGGTGATGTACCTGGGCAAGGTCGTGGAGCTCGCCGAGGGCGACACGCTCTACAACCATCCGCGCCATCCCTACACGGGCATGCTGCTGTCGGCGGTGCCGGTGCCGGACCCGGACCTGGCCGCCTCGCGCCGTCGCCAGATCCCGGCCGGCGACCTGCCGAGCCCCACCAACCCGCCGCCGGCCTGCCGCTTCAACCCGCGCTGCCCGAAGGCGCAGGATCTCTGCCGCAGCGAGGAGCCGCTGCTGGATCCGAAATCGGGCGGCGGCATGGCCGCGTGCCACTTTCCGCTCACCGACGCCGAGGCGGCCGAGCGGGTCGGGACCGCCGAGCACGCCTAATTGGTGCTTGGTGCTTAGTGCTTAGAGCTTGGATTCCAAGCACCAAGCTCCAAGCTCCAAGCACTGAGGCGAAGCCTCCGTCCGAGTAGTACCTTTCCGCGCCGTTTGGAACCGGCGCCCCAATTCGGGGTGCCTCTACACGGGGAGGTGGCTGGCCAAGTGCTCAGCATCTCGAGGAGGAACAGGTGGCGAACCCTGCTCGCCACCTTTGTCGTAGCTGGGGGTCGCCGTAGGCGTGACCGCATGCGGCGGCAGCAGCAACAAGTCGTCTTAGCCGGCCACGGGCGGCGCGCCCACGAGCAGCGCGAAGACGGGCGGCACGCTGACGCTGGTGTCGAGCGGCGACGTCGACGCTGCACTCGACCCGGGCTACTCGTATTACCAGTTCGATTTCATCATCGACGGCGCGGTGCATCGCACCCTCTACTCCTACAAGCCGACGGACACCACGGCCCCGTCGCCCGATCTCGCCACGGGGCCGGCGCAGATCTCGGACGGCGGCAAGACCGTGACGGTGCACATCAAGACGGGCGTGAAGTTCAGCCCGCCGGTGAACCGCGACGTCACCTCGGCGGACATCAAGTACGCGATGGAGCGTGACTTCCTGCCGCAGGTCGCCAACGGCTACGCCACGGCGGACTGGGGCGACATCATCGGCTCGAAGGAGTATGCCGCGGGCAAGGCCAAGGAGATCACGGGGATCCAGACGCCCGATCCGCAGAGGAAGAAGGTGGCCGAGACGGCGCTGACCACGTTCCAGGCACTCGGGTTCAAGATGAACCTGGAAGCGGTGGAGCGGGCCACGATGTACTCGAAGTTCTGCAGCGTGCCGAAGGCGAAGGTGGCCGTCTGCCCGAGCGTGGGCTGGCTGAAGGACTTCGCCGACGCTCAGACGGTGCTCGACCCGACGTTCAACGGCAAGAACATCCTGCCGTCGAACAACTCCAACTGGCCGCAGCTGAACGACCCGAAGATCAACGCCGCCATGGACCAGGCGGAGACGATCCTCGATCCGTCGGCGCGTGCCAGCGCGTGGGGCAAGATCGACGGCCAGGTGACCGCGGCTGCGCCCGGGATCCTCTGGCTCTGGGACAAGGGCCCGTCGATCGAGTCGAAGAACGTGAACGGCGTTCTGAACCAGGAGAACGCGGCCTGGGACCTGTCCTTCACATCGCTCAAGTAGCGCGCTGAAGAAGCGCTCTGTAGAGCCAAAAGAGCCCCGCTTCGGCGGGGCTCTTTTCGCTCCTTCAGAGGTTGCGGCTTTGCACGGCTGTTTGCACCGTAGTTTGGCGTCTTGACAGCACTGAAAAGTCGTGAAAGTGTGGCTTTGCGCAGGTTTGGCGCCTCAAGCCCGCGCAACGACTCGGGTACCCCAGTACGCAAAGAAGGAGCCCTCCATGTCCGGTCGCGCTGGCTGATCAACAGCCCCAGAGGAAAAACACGAAAGGGCCGCGCACGCGCGGTCCTTTCTGTTTCCGGGTACGTCCGCTCAGGTCGGCTAGCGTTGAGCATTGATGGGGTGGGTACTGCGTTTTCTGCGCTCTGAGCCGCGCGCGCGGCGGTTCTTCCTGGCCTACGGCCAATCCGCCCTCGGCACCGGCGTCGCCTACGTCGCCCTACTGCTGATCGCCTACCAGCGCCTCCACTCGCCGTGGGCGATCGCGCTGGTGCTGCTCGCGGACTACGTGCCGCCGATGCTGCTGTCGCCGCTCTTCGGCGCGGTGGCCGACCGCTGGTCGCGCCGCAACTGCGCGGTGCTGGCCGACATCCTGCGGGCGGGCGCCTTCATCGGCATCGCCAGCGTGCACAGCTTCGGGGCAACGGTCGCGTTCGCACTGATCGCCGGCACGGGCACGGCGCTCTTCAAGCCGGCGATCATGGCCGGCCTGCCGAGCCTCGTCGAGCGCGAGCGGCTGCCCCAGGCCACCGCGCTCTACGGGGCGCTCACCGAGATCGGCTACACCGTCGGCCCCGCCATCGCGGCGGTGGCGCTGATGTTCATGGGGCCGAGCCCGATGCTGGCCGCCAACGGCGTCACGTTCGCCATCTCGGCGGCCCTGCTGGCCACCCTGCGCTTCGACGGCCCCGCCGGCCGGCTGCGCCCGGTGGACCGCGCCTCCCTGCTCAGCGAGGCCCGCGAGGGCATCGCGGTGGCCATGCGGAGCCCCACCGTGCGCACGGTGATCCTGTGCACCAGCGCGATGATCTTCACCGCCGGCATCATCAACGTCTCCGAGCTGATCCTCGTCAACAGGCTGCACGGCGGGCACGTGGGCTACGCGATCCTCGTCACGGTGTCGGGCATCGGCATCGCCGCCGGCTCGATAGTGGGCAAGGGCGGTGGCGATCTGCGCAAGCTCGAGGCCCGCTACGTGATGGGCGTGGCCCTGTTCGCCGCCGGCCTGCTGGGCGCCAGCGCGTCGCCGGTGCTCGCGGGCGTGGTGGTGGCGTTCGGCTTCGGCGGGATCGGCAACGGCATGGTGATCGTCTACCAGCGCCTGATCCTGCAGCGCGTGGTCGACGAAAGCCTGCTCGGCAGGGTGTTCGGCATGCAGGCGGCGTCAGACGGCGCCGCGTTCGCCGCCGCCTTCGTGTTCACGGGCGCGATCCTGGCGGTGGTCAACCCGCGCCCGCTGTTCGGGCTGGCGGGCGCCGTGTCGGCGATCGTGGCGCTGATCGCGCTTCGCTCGCTGCGCCGGCACGGGGACATGCCGGAGGTCGTGCACTCCGACGGGGCCGGCCCGGTGGCCGAGCCGCCGCTAGCGGTTACCAGCCCGGATCTCGGCAGGTAGCTCGGCGGGCGAGCTGCTCGCGAGCACCGTGCGCACGGCGTGCGCGGGGGAGGGCTCGCTCGGCGCGCCGCGGCGGATCACAGCCGCCAGGGCGGCGACCACGCGCGGATCGAACTGCGAGCCGGCGTTCGCCCACAGCTCCTCGACGGCCGTCTCCTGGCTCATCGCGGCGCGGTAGGGGCGGTCGGTGGTCATCGCGTTGTAGGCGTCGCAGGCGAACACGATGCGGGCGGCCAGCGGGATCTCGTAGCCCGACAGGCCGTCCGGGTAGCCGTGGCCGTCCCAGCGCTCGTGGCAGGAGCGCACGACGGCGCCCACGCGGCCCAGCAGGCCGCCGACGCGGTCGAGCAGCACCTGACCCTCGATCGTGTGGGTCTTCATCAGCTCGAACTCGTCGTCGCTGAGGGCGCCCGGCTTGTTGAGGATCTCCTTGGGGATCACGATCTTGCCCACGTCGTGCAGCAGGGCCACGAACTCGAGCTCCTGGCGCGCCTCGGGGTCGATCTCGAGCTCGTCGGCCACGGCGTTGACGAGCGTGACGACGCCGCGGCAGTGGTCGGCGGTGTAGTTGTCGTCCGCCTCGACGACGTCCGAGAGCAGCATGACCGTGCCGCGATAGGCCCGGTTCAGCTCGAGCGCCGCGCTGTAGCGCTCCTTGCGCTCGCGGGCGAAGGTGCCGAGCAGCCAGACGAGCGGGCCGGCGGTGATCACCGCGGCGGGGTGGTCGAAGGCGACGATGCCGATCATCAGGCCGATCGACCAGAGCACCGCGTCGACGCGGTAGATCCACAGCGAGGCGAGCAGGTTCTGGCGCAGCGACACGCCGCGCACGATGCGCTCGCGGATGTTGTGCGGGACCTCGTCGGTGACGATCTGGGCCGGCGAACGCGAGCACGTAGACGCCGATCAGCCCGATTCGCGGGCGCCCGCTGGCGAGCAGGCCGAGGACGATCACCGGCCCGAGCGTGAACCAGGCGTCGGAGAAGGAGTAGATCCAGCGCTCGAAGTGCTTCTTGCGCTGGACGTAGTCGGGCAGGGTGGCGAGGAAGAAGCCGGCCGGCGGGACCATCGGCACAAGAGGGAGCGGTAGCAGGAACAACATCGGGACGAGCACCAGCGGGGTCGCCACCGCCGTGATGCTCCCGATCTCGAACTGCACGCGGTCGATGCCAATGAACATCACCAGCAGCAGGACCACGACCCACGGGTGGATCGGGCGGTTCCAGGGGAGGGTGAACGCGATCGTCGCGGCGGCCGCGACGTAGGCGAGTCCGAGCGTCCATACGACGAGACGCTCGCGCGGCTCCATCCGTCGCGGATGGCGAGCGCGCAGGTCACCGACCAGTCGTGCGACTGCGTCCATACGCGCTAGTTACTCGGCTTTTGCGCACCCCCGCGTGAGAAACGCACGACGAATGCACAACATCCGTGTAGGAACGCGCCACGTACCGCGACAGCTTTCGTAGGACCTGTATGCCGTCGTGCGGCGGCGGGATCCGAGTGGCGGACATCTAGACTGACCAGCCGTGAGAGCGGCCGAGATCCGCGAGACGTTCCTGTCCTTCTTCGAGCAGCGCGACCACCTGCGAGTGCAGTCCGCGTCGCTCGTCCCTGCGAGCTTCGATCCGTCGGTGCTGCTCACCACCGCCGGCATGCAGCCGTTCAAGCCCTACTTCCTCGGACAGGAGCAGCCGCCGCACCCGCGGCTCACGTCCTGCCAGAAGGTCTTCCGCACCACCGACATCGAGAACGTGGGCTCCACCGCGCGGCACCTCACGTTCTTCGAGATGCTCGGCAACTTCTCGTTCGGCGACTACTTCAAGCAGGGCGCCGTGGAGTACGCCTATGAGCTCTCCATCAGCGGGCTTCGGCTTCAAGCCGGAGGAGGTCTGGGTCACGGTCTTCGGCGGCGACGAGGATCTCGGCCTCGGCCCGGACGACGACGCGATCGAGTGCTGGCGCTCGGTGGGCGTTCCCGACGAGCGGATCGTCCTGCTCGGGCGCGAGGACAACTTCTGGCAGCTCGGGCCCACCGGGCCCTGCGGCCCCTGCTCGGAGCTCTACCTCGACCGCGGGCTCGGCTTCGGCGCGCGAGTCCGATCGTCCCGGGCGACGACACCGAGCGCTTCCTCGAGTACTGGAACCTCGTCTTCATGCAGTTCGAGCTGCACGAGGACGGCTCGCTCACCGACCTCCCGAAGCAGAACATCGACACCGGCATGGGGCTCGACCGCATGGCGGCGATCCTCCAGGACGTGCCGTCGGTGTTCGAGACCGACCACTTCCGGCCGCTGATCGACCTGGGCGAGGAGCTGTCGGGCCGCCGCTACGGCGAGCGACGAGGCCACCACGCGCGCGCTGCGCATCCTCGCCGACCACGGCCGCGGCATGACCTTCCTGCTGGCGGACGGCGTCGTGCCCTCCAACGAGGACCGCGGCTACGTGCTGCGGCGGATCATGCGCCGCGCGATCCAGCAGGGGCGCGTGCTCGGCATCGAGGGCGACTTCCTGCCGCGGCTCTCCGACAGGGTGATCGAGGTGATGGGCGGCGCCTATCCCGAGCTCGTGACCGAGCGCGAGACGATCCTGAAGTGGGTGCGCGCCGAGGAGGAGAACTTCGGCCGCACGCTCGCGCAGGGCCAGCGCCTGCTCGAGGAGGTGATCCACCGCGCCAAGGCGGACGAGACCTCATGGGTCTCGGCGGAGGACGCCTTCAAGCTGCACGACACCTACGGCTTCCCCTACGAGCTCACCAAGGAGCTGCTGGCGGAGGAGGGCCTGTCGGTGGACGACGCCGGCTTCGCCGAGCTGATGGACCGCGCGCGCGAGGTCGCGCGTGCCGGCGGCCGCAGGGCGATGGGCGAGGGCCACCAGCGGGTGATCGAGTTCGCGCGCTCGGCCGGCTTCCAGAGCCGCTTCGTGGGCTACGAGGAGCTGGAGGCGGACACCACGCTTGCGGCGCTGGAGCGCGAGAACGGCCGCTACCTGGCCAAGCTCGAGGAGAGCCCCTTCTACGCCGAGGGCGGCGGGCAGGTGTCCGACACGGGCGTGGTGGAGACGCCGTCGGGCCGGGCGCAGGTGGCCGGCGTCTACCGCCTCGGCGACGACCAGGCGGTGGCGCTCGAGCTGACCGACGGCACGCTCGAGCTGGGCGAGCCCGCGACGGCGATCGTCGACCGCGAGACGCGCCTCGCCACGATGGCCAACCACACCGCCACGCATCTCCTGCACGCGGCGCTGCGCGCCGAGCTCGGCACGCACGTGCGCCAGGCGGGCTCCTACGTGGGGCCGGACAAGCTGCGCTTCGACTTCACGCACGGCGAGCGCCTCACGCCGGACCAGGTCGCGGCGGTGGAGGAGAAGGTCAACGCCTGGATCGTCGAGAGCCACCCGGTGCGCGCGGTGCAGACCACCCGCGACGAGGCGGAGCGCCTCGGCGCGATGGCGCTGTTCGGCGAGAAGTACGGCGACATCGTGCGCATGGTCGACATCGACGAGGTCTCGCGCGAGCTGTGCGGCGGCACGCACGTGGGCACCACCGCGGAGATCGGCCTCTTCCACCTCACCCACGAGACGTCGAGCGCCTCGAACGTGCGCCGCGTGGAGGCGGTCACCGGGCCCGCCGGCATCGAGCTGTTCCGGCGCCGCACGCGCGAGCTCCAGCAGATCGCCGCGATGCTGCGCGTACCCGAGTGGGACGTGGCCGAGGCGGTGGAGAAGCTGCAGTCCCAGCTGCGCGATGCCGCCAAGCGCCCGCGGGAGGACGACCGCGCGCTGGCCGAGTCGCTCATCTCCCGCGCCGGCGAGGTCGGCGGGATCAGGGTCGTGGCCGAGGTTGTGGAGGCGCCCGACGCCAAGGCGCTGCTCGAGCTGTCGGACCGCGTGAAGCAGTCGCTCGGCGACGGCGCGGTGGTGCTCGGCACGGCCGTCGACGGGCGCGTGCACCTGGTGGCCAACTTCGCGCCCGCCGCCGTGGCCAGGGGCCTGAACGCCGGCGACGTGGTGCGGGTGGCGGCGGAGATCACCGGCGGCGGCGGTGGCGGCCGCGACACGATGGCGCAGGCGGGCGGGCGCGACCCGGAGAAGCTGCCCGAGGCGATCGCCGCGGCGCGAGTTGCGATAGAACGCGCCCTCTCATGAGCCGGATCCTCGCGCTCGACTTCGGCGAGGCCCGCTGCGGCTGTGCGCTGTCCGATCCCACGGGCACGCTGGCCACGCCGATCGGGTCGATCGAGCGTCCCGGCACCCGCAACGGCCTGGGTGAGATCGCCGAGCTGGCGCGCGAGCGCGAGGTGGAGCGCGTCGTGGTAGGGCTGCCGCTTACGCTCGCCGGCGAGGAGGGCGCGCAGGCGCGTGCGACGCGCGAGTTCGCCGAGCGCCTGGCCCAGCTCATCGACGTGCCGGTGGAGCTGCACGACGAGCGGCTCACCACGCGCCAGGCGGAGCGAATCGGCGGCGACTCGGACGCCGACTCACGCGCCGCGGCGCACCTGCTCGTGAGCTACCTCGCGGCCATGGGGCGGGCGCCGTGAGCGAACGCTCCTCGGAGGAGCGCCAGCGGGCGATGCTCGAGCGGGAGGCGCGTCGCGCGGGGCGCGACGGGTTTGAGGACCGAACTCCGCAATCCGCAATCCGCAATCCGCAATCGCGTCCCCCCGGCGCGGGGCACCGCTTCGCCCGCCGGCTGATCGCGCTGGTGGTGCTCGGAGCGCTGGCAGTGCTCGCCTGGTTCCTCATCTCGCTGTTCCAGCCGTTCAAGGGCAGCGGCAAGGGCAGCGTGGCGGTCACGATCCCGAGCGGCGCGAGCGTCGGCCAGATCGGCGACATCCTGCACGGCCGCGGCGTGGTCTCGAGCTCGTTCTTCTTCGAGCTGCGGGCCCGCCTCGACGGCAAGAGCGGCGACCTCAAGCCCGGCGTCTACACGCTCAAGCGGGACATGAGCTACAGCGCGGCGCTGAGCGCCCTCACGCAGGGCGTGGCGCTGAAGCTGATCCACGTGACGATCCCGGAGGGGCAGGACCGCAGCCAGGTGGCCCAGCTCGTGAAGGCGGACGGCCTGAGCGGCAACTACCTGACGGCGAGCCTGCACTCGAGCGAGCTGAACCTGCGCCGCTACCGGGCACGCAACCTCGAGGGCTTCCTGTTTCCGGCCACCTACGAGCTGAAGCGCGGGCAAAGCGCGCGCGACCTCGTGGCCAAGCAGCTCCAGGCGTTCAAGGACAACCTCGCGGGCCTCAGTCTGAGCTATGCGCGCAAGAAGAACCTGACCGTCTACGACGTGGTCACGATCGCCTCGATGGTGGAGCGTGAGGCCGCCGTGCCGTCGGACCGGCCGCTGGTGGCGTCTGTGATCTACAACCGCCTGCACGACCACATGCCGTTGCAGATCGACGCGACGCTCCGCTTCGCGCTGCACGACTGGGACAAGCCCCTCACGGTGTCGCAGCTGGCCTCGTCGTCGCCCTACAACACGCGCCACCGCGAGGGGCTGCCGCCAGGACCGATCGGCAACCCGGGCCTCGCATCGCTGCGCGCGTCGGCCCATCCGGCCCGCACGAGCTACCTCTACTACGTGAACAAGCCGTTCACGTGTCACAAGCTGGCATTTGCGACCACCGCGGCACAGCAGAACGCGAACGTGGCCCGCTACAACGCCGCCCGCGCGAAGAACGGCGGCCGCGAGCCGGTCAAGTGCTAGCGGGCGTACTGGGGTTCCCGGTAGCCCACAGCCGCTCGCCCGCCATCCAGAACGCCGCCTTCCGCGAGCTGGGGCTCGACTGGCGCTACGTGAAGCTGCCGGTGCCGCCCGAGCTGTTCGACGAGACCGTGCGCGCGCTGCCCGGCTCGGGCTACCGGGGGGCCAACGTGACGATCCCGCACAAGCGCGCCGCGCTGGCGCTGGCGGACGTGCGCACGCCGGCGGCCGAGGCGATCGGCGCGGCGAACACGCTCGTGTTCGCGGATGGGACGATCGAGGCGGGCAACACGGACGCGCCAGGCTTCCTCGCGGCGCTGGGAGAGGATCCCACCGGCAAGCGCGCGCTCGTGCTGGGCGCGGGCGGCGCCGGGCGCGCCGTGGCCTGGGCGCTGCGCGAGGCGGGCGCGGCCGAGGTGCTGGTCTGGAACCGCACGCCTGAGAGCGCAGAGGCGCTGAGCGCAGAGCTCGGGGTGAGCCGCGCTGTGAGGCCGGTCGAGTGCGACCTGCTCGTTAACGCCACCTCCGTGGGGCTCGAGCCGCGCCTGGGCCCATCCGAGACGCTGGCTGCCCTCGGGCTCGAGGGGCTCGAGCCGCCGCCCGTGGTGGTCGATCTCGTCTACGCGGACGGCCCCACCGCACTGCTGGAATGGGGAGCCGCGGGGGGCTCGCGCACGGTGGACGGTCTCGAGATCCTCGTGCGCCAGGGAGCCCTCAGCTTCGAGCTCTGGACCGGCCGCGAGGCCCCGCTCGAGGTGATGAGAGCCGCGGCAGCGTCCAGCCCGTGAGCACTTAGCCCTAAACATCCGTCCACGCCCTGCCGATAGGGGGGCTGATGGCTCTCCCCCGTCCAGCCCTCCTCGGGATCCTCGGAGCTCTGCTCATCGTGGCCACCTTCATGGCCACGCACGTCCTCGGCAAGAAGTCGAGCACGTCTCCGCCCACCACCACCGCGGTCACGACGCACGTGACGAAGGCGCCCGCCAAGCAGCAGGTCACCAAGACCAAGGCGGCCGCGACCACGCACAAGACAACCGCTTCCAAGACTTCAAGCTCCGCCGGCAAGACGGTCGGCTCCTCCGTGGGCCTCCCGCTGAACGTCGCCAAGGCGCTGGCGGCGAAGCGCACGGTGGTTCTCTACTTCGGCGCGCGGGGGGCTGACGACACGCTCACCGCGGTTTCGGTCCGAGCGCTCAAGGCGTCCGCGGGAAGGGGCGTCGCAGTGTTCATGGACAAACTCTCCAATCTGGCGGACTACCGCCGTGTCGTCGAGGGACTGGACGTCTCACAGGCACCGTCGATCGTCATCGTCGACCGCTCACGCAATGCGCGGCTGCTCGAGGGCTTCATCGACCCCGGGTCACTCCGCCAGGCTGTGGCGGACGTGGCCGGATGACGGACTGGCAGCCGCCTTCACACCTGCGACCAGTCCCGAGCGGCAGCGAGGCCGCTGCCGCCGCCGCGGCTGAGCCGGGCGAGACCTACAACGGCATCACCCCGCCGCGCCGGCGCGGAGGGGGTGGCCGCTTCATCTCGGACGTCATCGTCGAGCTCGGGTTCGTTCCCGAGCCGCGCGTGCGCGAGGCGGTGGAGGAGGCGAAATCCACCGGCCGCACGCCGGAGCAGGTGCTGGTCGAGTGGGGCGCGCTCGGCTCCGAGCAGCTCGCGCGGGCCACCGCCGAGCGGTTCGGGCTCGACCACGTCGACCTGACGGTCTTCAAGCCGGACCTGGGCGCCCTCAACCTCGTCAACGCGCAGGCCGCGCGGCGCTACAACGCCGTGCCGATCGGCTTCGACGGCGGCGTGCTGCTGGTGGCCATGGCGGACCCGTCGAACGTGCTCGCGCTCGACGACCTGAAGCTGCTCACCGGCCACGAGCTGCGGCCCGTGGTGGCGTCCGCCGAGGACGTGGCCAACCTGATCGCCCGCATGAACCGGCTCGACGACGCGATCGCCGAGGCGGTGCAGGAGGACCGCACCGACGACCTGGCGCTGGTCTCGGACATCCGCGAGTCGGCGGACGACGCGCCGGTGATCAAGCTCGTGAACTCGATCATCGCCCAGGCCGTGCAGGACGGCGCCTCGGACCTCCACTTCGAGCCGGACGGCCGCGAGATGCGCGTGCGCTTCCGCGTGGACGGCGTGCTGAGCGAGAGCACCACGATCCCGCGCCGGATGGTCGCCGGCGTGGTCTCCCGCGTGAAGATCATGGCCAACCTCGACATCGCCGAGCGGCGGCTGCCGCAGGACGGCCGCGTGTCGCTGAACATCGACGGCCACCCGATCGACGTGCGCATCGTGACCCTGCCGAGCGTGCACGGCGAGGGCATCGTCATGCGCGTGCTCGACAAGGAGCAGGTGCTCCTCACGCTCGACACGCTCGGCATGCGCGACGAGGCCCGGGAGCGCTTCGAGGGGGCCTTCCACCAGGCCTACGGCGCGGTGCTGGTCACGGGCCCGACCGGCTCGGGCAAGTCGACGACGCTCTACGCGGCGCTGAACGCCATCAACACGCCGGAGAAGAACATCATCACGATCGAGGATCCCGTCGAGTACCAGCTTCCCGGGATCAACCAGGTCCAGGTGAACCCGCGCGCGGGGCTGACCTTCGCAGCGGGACTGCGCTCGATGCTGCGCGCCGACCCCGACGTGATCATGGTCGGCGAGATCCGCGACGCCGATACGGCGAAGATCGCCATCGAGTCGGCACTGACGGGCCATCTGGTCCTGTCGACGCTGCACACGAACGACGCTCCCTCGGCGCTCACCCGCCTCACCGAGATGGGCATCGAGCCATTTCTCACCGCGTCTGCCGTGGACTGCGTCCTGGCCCAGCGCCTCGCGCGCACGCTCTGCCGCCACTGCAAGCGCCGGGCGGTGCTGAGCGTGGACGCGCTGCGCGGCGCCGGTTTCGAGGCCGTTTTCGACATCGAGGCCTACGAGCCCGTTGGCTGCGCTCGCTGCGGCCAGACGGGCTACAAGGGCCGCACAGGCATCTACGAGGTGATGACGCTCAGCGACTCAATCCGCGCGATGACCATCGAGCGGGTGTCGAGCGATCAGATCCGCTCTGTAGCCGTTGACGAGGGCATGCGACTGCTGCGCCAGGACGGGCTGGAGAAGGTCCGCCTGGGGATCACGTCCATCGCCGAAATCTCACGGGTCACGTGATCTAAAGGTCCTGCCGATAAGGAGTCTGATGTTCGACTTTGCCGACGTCCTGCTCGAAGTGCTCGCGCTCAATGCCTCGGACCTGCATCTCACCGCGGGTTCGCCGCCGATGGTGCGCGAGAAGGGGCGCCTGCGCGCGCTCGACTACCCGGTCCTGAGCTCGCAGATGACCCGTGAGATCGTCTACTCGATCCTCACCAACGACCAGCGCAAGAAGCTCGAGAACGAGTGGCAGATCGACTTCGCCTACTCGATCCCCGGGAAGGCGCGCTTCCGTGTCAACTCCTACTTCCAGCGTGCCTCGATCGGCGCGGCGTTCCGCCTGATCCCGAACGAGATGCCGAAGCTCGACGACCTCGGGCTGCCGCCGGTGCTGCGCGATTTCACGAAGAAGCCGCGCGGGTTCGTGCTCGTCACCGGGCCGACCGGCTCGGGCAAGTCGACCACGCTCGCCGCGATGCTCGACGTGATCAACCGCGAGCGTCAGCAGCACATCATGACCATCGAGGACCCGATCGAGTTCCTGCACACGCACAAGACCTGCATCGTGAACCAGCGCGAGCTGGGCTCCGACGCGCAGAGCTTCTCGCTCGGCCTCAAGGCCGCGCTGCGTCAGGACCCGGACGTGATCCTCGTGGGCGAGATGCGCGACCTCGACACGATCGCCACCGCGCTGACCGCGGCGGAGACCGGCCACCTCGTGTTCGCCACCCTGCACACGCAGGACACGGCGCAGACGGTGGACCGCATCGTGGACGTCTTCCCGCCGGCCCAGCAGCACCAGGTGCGCGTGCAGCTCTCGGTGGCGCTGCAGGGCATCGTCACCCAGGACCTGCTGCCCACGGCCGACGGCCAGGGCCGCTGCTGCGCGGCCGAGATCCTCGTGCCCACGCCGGCGATTCGCAACCTGATCCGCGAGGGCAAGACGCACCAGATCTACTCGGTGCTGCAGACGGGCGGCGCGCACGGCATGCAGACGATGGATGCCGCGCTGGCCGACCTCGTGCGCCGCCAGAAGATCACCCGCGAGCTCGCCGAGGCGCGTTCATCGAGCCCCGAGGAGCTGCGGCGCCTGATGGGCACGGTGCGGGTGGCCTAGAGCGATGTCGACCTTCGCATTCAAGGCACTCGACCTCACCGGCACCGCGACCCGCGGCGAGATTGACGCGGAGGACAAGCAGACAGTCGCATCGCAGCTGCGGGCCAAGGGCCTGATCGTCCTCGACATCGAGGAGCAGAAGCCCACCGACATGGGCGACCTCCTCGCCCGCTTCAAGAAGGTCAAGGCCGCCGAGCTGACGGTCGCCACGCGGCAGCTCTCGACCATGATCTCGTCGGGCATGTCGCTCCTGCGGGCGCTCTACGTGCTCGAGGACCAGGCCGAGAACGAGAAGCTGCGCGACGCCTTCACGCAGATCCGCAAGGACGTCGAGGCCGGCATCGCGCTCTCCGAGGCCCTGTCGCGCCACCCCGACGTCTTCAACGACCTCTTCGTGGCCATGGTCGCGGCCGGCGAGAGCGGCGGCATCCTGGAGGAGACGCTCCACCGGGTCGCCGATCAGCTCGAGAAGGACGACTCCCTGCGGCGCCAGGTGAAGGCCGCGATGATGTACCCGATCATGATCGCGAGCTTCGCGGGGCTCGTGATGATCGCGCTCGTGGCGTTCATCGTGCCGGTGTTCGCCAAGGTGTTCAAGGACTTCGGCGGCAAGCTGCCCGCGATCACGCAGGTCACGGTCAACGCCTCCCACCTGATCACCGGCAGGTGGTACGTCTGCATCCTCGGTGCCTGGGGGATCGTCTACACGTTCAAGCGCTGGAAGAAGAGCACCCGCGGCCGCGAGCAGTGGGACCGCTTCAAGCTGAAGATCCCGTGGAAGATCGGCGACACGGTGCAGAAGATCGCCCTCGCGCGCTTCTCCCGCACCTTCTCAGCCCTGGTCGCCGCCGGCGTGCCGATGCTCGAGGCGATCGAGATCACCGGCCGCACCTCCGGCAACAAGGTGATCGAGAACGCGATGGTCCACGTGAAGGAGTCCGTCACCGGCGGCGGCACCGTCTCCGCGCCGATGCGCTCGGCCCCCGAGGCCTTCCCGTCGATGGTGTGCCAGATGATCGCCGTCGGCGAGGAAACCGGCGCGATGGACACGATGATGTCGAAGATCGCTGACTTCTACGAGGACGAGGTGGCGGCGGCAGTGAAGGCCCTGACCTCGATCCTCGAGCCGCTGATGATCGTGCTCGTCGGCGCGATGGTCGGCTTCATCGTGATCTCGATGTACATGCCGCTGTTCAAGGTCTACGACCAGATCAAGTAGCCAGCAGGCACAGGACGACTGGCGCGGCCGCGTATTCCTGGTAGCTACCGGTCGGGAAGATCAGCGTCGAGCGCGTAGAGGTGCCAGGGATCTGGGACGCCCTTGAGCGTGTGGGAGCCACGGTCGCGGAAACGAAGGCCGGACCCGACCACAAGATCCTTGACGGTGCTGGAGACGAGCACCTCGCTGGGCGAGGCGAGCGCGCCGATGCGGGCGCCGATGTGGACGGCGATCCCGCTGAGATCCTTACCGTGGCGGTCACATTCGCCGGTGTGCACGCCGGAGCGCAGTTCGATGTCCAGCGGCCTGACGGCTTCGGTGATGGCTGCCGCGCAGCGGACCGCGCGCGCAGGACCGTCGAAGCTGGCCAAGAACCCATCGCCGGTGGTCTTGATCTCGACGCCGTTCCAGCGGACGAGCTCTCTGCGAGTGAGGGCGTGGTGCTGATCGAGAAGCTCTCGCCAGCGTCGATCATCGAGACGCGCTGCGCGTTCTGTGGACCCGACGATGTCGGTGAACAACAGCGTGGCGAGAACGCGGTCGCTGCTTTCCGCGTGGCGCTCGCCGGTGAGAAACTCCTCGATCTCCTCGACCCAAGCGTCAACCTCGTCTGTGAAGGGCCATACGTCGCCGCCGGGGAGCTCCACGAAACGAGCTCCCGGAATGAGCTCCGCAACCTCTCGGCCGGCCGCCGGAGGTGAGATTGAGTCGCTGGCTCGGTTCATGACCAGCGTGGGGACCCGCACGCTCGGCAGGATCGCCCGGAAGTCGCTTTGAGTACGAAGGTCCATCAGGCGACGGATCATGCCCGGACTGGTGCCCGCACGCTCATAGCGTGCCCACCACTCCTTGAACGCGGCATCCCCAACTTTGCTCGGCGCGATCAGCGGCAGGGACTGCCCGCGGCCCCACCCGCTCTCGATTGCGTCGAGCACTGCCGCGCGCACCTCCGGTGGCCAAGCGGCCGCTCCGGCCGCCGTGGCACCTGAGAGCACGAGCGCGGTGACGGCGTCGGGGAACGTCGCCGCGAACAGGGCGCACAGGCCAACGTCGTGTCCTCCGAGCAGCGCCGTTCGCGCCAAGCCCACGGCGTCCATCACCGCCCGCAGATCGTCCATCTGCTCCTCCAGGGAGGGCGGCCGGTCGATCGGATCCGACAGGCCAGTCCCGCGCCGATCGAACAGCACCAGCCTGGTGAACGACGCCAACCTGCGCAGCCCCCGCGCGGTTCCAGGCTCCGCCCAGGGCAGCTCCACGTGCGACGTCGGCCCACGGACGTAAACGAGGTCCACCGGCCCCTCGCCAACCACCTGATACGCCACCGAGGCGTCTCCGACACGGGCGTACTCGGTAACTGGCTGCGAGGGCACGAGCGAGATTGTCGCGCGACCACGAGAAGCACGGCCAGAGATGCTTCATCCACGATGGCAGCGCTCGTCGGTCAGATGGCCGCGACACGGCAGTCGGCGCGCATCCGAAGCGCCTACGTGACGCTAGTCAGCCCACCAGTCGCGCTGGCCATCGACGTCTTCGCGCCTGGCCTCGCCGAGACTGGGTGCGCCGATGACGAGAATCTCGAGGCCCTCCGGCCCGGCCTCGTAGCCTCGCCACGTACCGGGCGGGACGCGCTGGTAGCTCAGGCCGGATTGCTCGAGCTCGAGCGCGTCGGTCGCCATGCGGAACTCCAGGTCCGGCGCCCCGTCGAACCTCGACCCGACATCCTCCAGATCCTCCTTGAGGTTCCTGAGCGTGAACGGCACGGCCCGAGTAGCGATCTAAGGCTGGTAGCGGAGTAGGTCGCCGGGCTGGCAGTTCAGGACCTCGCAGAGCACGGTCAGAGTCGAGAGCCGGATCGCGCGCGTGCGGCCTTCGTTGAGAGTCGCGAGGTTCGCGGTCGGGATGTCCACGCGCTTCGACAGCTCGCTCATCGTCATTCCCCGCTTCAGAAGCATCTGATCGAGATCGACGGCGATCTTGTGCTCGTCCGACTCAGTCGGCATACCTACCTGCCTTGGTTGGGGACGACAAGATAGGTCAAGCAGACCGAGCTGTCATACCCCTGGGGAGTGGTCATACGACCCGCGCCTCGCGCGCCCGCCTGCCCTGGCCGTACGCGCCGAGGTCGATCAGGAACGCGAGGATCACGAAGAACCACTCGAAGCCGGTCACGTGATGCCCCGAGCCCCAGTCCCAGAACGCCGCGTAGGTCAACGTCGTCCAGGGCAGCAGGAAGAAGCCGAGCAGGGGGATGATCCAGCTGTCGAAGGCACGGCTGAGCACGTCGCTGACGATCCACAGGATGAACAGGACGAGCCGCGGCGATATGAGCGCGAGAAGTGCGAGCAGGCAGCCGATCTGCGCAGTCTTTCCGGCGCTGACAGGCCGCGTCTCACCCGTTTGGGATGAAGTTAGGGCGGCGGCGACGCCGGGTCCGTAGTTTCAGGAAGCCCGATTGCACGTCGCCACCGATGCGCCGCGACGCGCGGTGCGCAAGCGTTGAATCAGGAAGGAGGTGGCTTCGATGGCTATCTCGCATGAGCCTGCGGGAGCACTTCCCGACAAGCGGCCCTGGTCCGTGCGTCTCCAGATCCCGGAGATGTGGGCGTCGCTGGCGATAACGGCGATTTGGCTCGCGGTTCTGTTCAGCGCGGTGTTCGGCCCGGACTTCGTGTCGATCAACAGCAGCGGGAGCGCGACCCGGATCCCGTCCGCCATCCTCGTGGCGATCTTCGCCTACCTCGCCACGCGCGTCGTGGCGAAGTACGGCTTCGGCCGTCCCGACAAGGACTCCGGCTGACCTAGCCGGCCCCCCTGCGTTGCGCGTCGTACGACCGCCAGACGGTTGCGTACAGCTCATGGGCGCCGATGAAATCGGATAGGGCGTCGAGGTGGGGACCGCCGTAGGCGTTAAGGAGCTCATCGATGAACGCATCGGTGGCTCCGCGCGCCCGCGCGCTGGTGACGAGCCCTGCGAGGTCCCATGCGACTGGCCCGGTGCAGACGTCCTCGAGGTCGTTCCACAGCAGACCACTGTCGGTACGGAGAAGGTTGCTGATGGCCATGTCGCCGTGGAGAGCCTGCGCGGGCTCCGAGGAGTCGAACACCCGTGGGGTCAGCTCATGCAGGCGAGCGCGAAGCGAGTTGATGTCGGTGGACGAGAGCGAGGGCGCCGGCCGCAGCTCGTCGATAAGCCGGCCGAGCCACTGTTGGATGCTGTGGAGCGGCTCCAGCTCGCCGGCGAACTCCGCCAGCGCTGCGTGCAGGCGGCGCAGAGACCGGCCCAGTTCGGTCGCGCCCGGCGAACCACCGGAGCTGTCGTGCGGGACGTAGTCCCAGAGCGTCATCCAGAGCCCGTCGTGCTGATGCGGCCCGGGCGGCAGCAGGTGAGTTGGGGCGACGGCCAAACCACGTTCCCCAAGGAACGCCCCGACCGTGACCTCCCGTACGAGCCAAGTCTCTGGGTCGTCGTGAAGGACCGCTGTCGCGGTCATCACGCGCGCAACGAGCGGTGTCGGCTTCAGGTGCACCAGCACGTTGCTGCCTCCGCCCAGCACAACCGCTTCCTCGCAAGGCAGGTCATACGCGCCCACGACGGCGCGCACCGCTCGCAAGGCACGGAGCTCGACGGCATCGGCGGTCACGCTGCACAGAGTGCCCGAACATCGGGGCCGGCCCTAGACTCGCGGCGATGTCGCTGCACCTGTTTGCGGGCCTGCGCGTGCGGGACCTTCAAGCCACCCGTGATTGGTACGAGCGGCTGTTCGGCGAGCCGTCGTTCTTCCCCAACACCAGCGAGGCCGTCTGGACGCTTGCGGATGACCGGTCGGTGTACGTCGTGGAGCACCCCGACGGCGCGGGCAACTCCGCCGTGACGATCTTCCTCGACGATCTCGACGAGCACGTGGCCGCGGCGGCTGCCCGCGGACTCGAGCCGGACGAGCGCGTGACCTACTCCAACGGCGTGCGCAAGGCGCTCTACCACGACCCCGACGGCAACGAGGTGGGCTTCGGCGGCCCACCGCTCGTGGAGCGCTCCCAGTAACGCGCGTGCGCGCGGCGTACGCGCTCGCGCTCGCGGGCCTGGCGCTGTCCGCGACCCAGGCCTCCGCCGCGAGCCCGTACTTCAGCGCCCGCTTCAAGGTCACCCGCCACCCCTACTCGTTCCTGCACGGGCCGTCGTGGGCGGCGAACGGCGATGTCCTCTCGTTCGAGCTCGACCGGGCGGGCCTGCTCCAGATCTACCGCTCGAGGCTGAACGGCAGCCGGCAGCGCTGCCTCACCTGCAGGACGGTGCAGGGGCCGAACGGGCTGCCGCAGGACAGGCCGCCGGGTGACTGGATCCTGTTCGAGTCCTACGGGCAGCAGGCGCAGCACCTCGGCGCTCCTGGCCTCGGCGGCTACGGCGGCGACCTCTACGCGATGCGGGAGGACGGCTCACATCCCCATCGCCTTACCACCCGCTCCGACCCGCCCGGCGGCGTGCCGTACGACAACTTCCATGCCTACTGGTCGCCCGACGGCAGGCAGGTCGTCCGGACCCACATCGAGGCGTACCCGCTCGCGCAGGGCGGGCAGCGCTGGGAGATGCTGCTGGGCGACTTCACGGTCAGCCATGGCGTGCCGTCGCTGCAGAACGTGCGCGTGATCGGCCGCCCCTACGGCGTCTACGAGACCCAGCCGTGGGCGCCCGACGGCAGTGGCTTCCTGTTCTCGGCGGCGGGCGGCTACCGCTCGCCGTTCCAGGCGACTCCGCCGGGCTGGGGCCACATGCAGCTCTACTACATGCGCCTGGCGCGCGCGGGCTCGCCGCCGCGCTGGACGACCTACACCGGCGAGTTCGAGGGGCTCGGCGCCGCGGCGCGGAAACCGCCGCGCAGGATCCCGGCGCCCGGCCTCTACGGCCGCCCGGCGGAGATGAAGCGAGTGGGGGCGCAGGCCCAGCCGGTCCGCGACCCGGGCCCGACCGACAATCCGCCGATCGCCGTGAGGCCGCCGCCGGATCCCGCCGCAGCGAGGCCCCACGCTCCTCGCACGAGCGACACGAGCACCGCGCCCGCCGTCGTCCTCGCCTACCTCGACCTCTGGCAGAGCCAGGTCGTGGAGCTCGGCAGGCAGGCGATGGAGTCGTTCACGAGTCCGCCGCTGGCGGCGGCCGCAGCCGCAGCAGCGCGATCCCTGTGGCGGTGACGAGGCCGAGCGCCGGCACCGCCAGGCGCGCCGCCCGCGGCGAGAGGGCGAGCTCGAACAGGGGGACGGGATCGCCGAGGCGATCCTGCAGCGGGCCGAGCGGGCAGTCTCCGTGGTTGGCGGCGACCACGACGCCCTCGGCGGCGAGCGAGGCCACGGCCAGCCGCAGCGCGCGGTCGCGCCGGCGCGTGATCGCGCACCACCAGACGTAGCCGATCGCGGTCAGGAACGCAGCCGCGATCGCCGCGTGGAGGCTGCGGAAAGCGAGCGCGGCGGGGGAGAGGCGTTCAGCCATCGCAAGCAGAGTAAGGCGTGTCCGTAGAGTGCTTGCGGTGGACGAGCGGGTTCTGGCCGCGGTCGACAACAACGCTCGCTGGTGCGATCTGGTCTGCCACTCGCACGGCATAGCGACGGTGTTCGAGGATGGCGTCTGGGCGGCTGCGCAGCGCTCTCCCGAGCTGTACCCGGACGCGGTGACGCTGCGCCCCGACGTTGCCGCCGAGGAGCTCCTGGGGCGGGTGGATGACGGGCCGGGCTGCTCGGTGAAGGACAGCTTCGCGACGCTCGACCTGGCCCCGCACGGCTTCGAGGAGCTGTTCGCCGCGAGCTGGATCCTGCGCGAGCCGAAGCCGGCGCGGCGCGGCGGCCTGGAGTGGAGCATCGTCGACACCCCGGCGGCCCTGGGCGGCTGGGCCACGGCCGCCGGTCTCGATGGCATCGTGCGGCCAGAGCTCTTGAAGGACGATTCCGTCTGCGTCCTTGCCGCCCACGCGGGAGCGAACGTCGTCGCGGGCGCGGTCGCCAACGAGACGGGAGAGGTGGTCGGCGTCAGCAACGTCTTCGGCGAGGACGCTTGGATGGGGCTGCCGGCCGCGCTGTCGGGCGTCTTTCCGTCGCGCACGCTCGTGGGCTACGAGCGGGGAGAGGACCTGGACGGCGCGCTTGCCGCCGGCTTCAGCGAGATCGGCCCCCTGCGCGTCTGGCTTCGGCGAACGAACTAGACCCGGAGCGCCATGCGCGGAGCCGCGCCGAAGCGGGTCTCCGCCTCGCCGACGACGGCGAAGCCCACGCTCTCGTAGAACGCGAGCGCCTGCGGGTTGGCCACGACCTCGATCCGCTCCGCTCCGCGCGCAGCCGCGACAGCCCTCGCGTCCTCCACCAGCAGGCGGCCGACGCCGCCGCGCATCTGCTCGGGCTCGACGAACAGCCCGTCGAGCTCGCAGGCGCCGTCCAGCGGCTCGAACAGGACCGCGAAGCCGGCGGGAGAGCCGTCACGCTCGGCTACCCGCACGAGTCCTGCCTCGATCTGCTCGGCGGGCAGATCGATCGCGTCGGGATTCGCCGCAAGCTGATCTCGGTACATCGGATCGTGCATGGAGGAGCGTCGCTGCAGCGCCTCGAGCGCCTGCTTCTCCCCGGGCCTTGCAGGGCGAATCCGTACAGAAGCGCCGGTCACACCGCGATCTTTAGAGAAAAAATCCTCACAGGGGTGTACGGATGTACCAAAATGTCATGACGAACAGTTCGCACGGGCTCGGAGGACCCCACTTCGCGGCATGACGGAGTTGACGGCGCCGCCGCTGTGCGCATGGTGCGGCGCGGCAATCGGAACGCACGAGCAGTTTTACGCCAGCTCGCCGGACGGCGGCACGCTGCGCACGGATTGGCTGACGCTGACAAGCAGCGTCGACACGATCCGCGACCTGGCGATGGTGCACCTCGAGTGCGTCGAGAGCGCGCGGCCGCCGGCGCCCTCGCCCGAGAGCGCGACCGTCCTTCCCACACGCTCGATCAGCCTGCTCGTCGCGCTCGGGGACGACGACGCGGCTCAGCTCGTGCGGCTTGCGATCGGCACGATCTCGCGCCGGCCGTTCGACGACGAGTTCGAGCACGGCCTGGCGACCGTCCTGGTGCCCGGCGATCCCCAGCATGCGCGCTCGACGATGATCGAGGTGCTGGACGAGTGGGCCGGCCTGCTCGGGCTGATCGACTGGGAGCAGCGGGTGCGCGTGCTGCCGAAGCCCGCCAGCGAGGCGGCCGTGCAGATCCGCCTGCGCGGCGAGACCGCCGACCACGCCGACCTGCTGAGCGACATCGAGGACTTCTGGCTGACGCGCGGCGCGAAGCTCGAGGGCGGCGGCACCTGGCTCGTGGTGCGAGTCGACGGCATCTCGCGCTTCACCCTGCTCGAGCAGGTGGCCGCATCGATCGCCAAGCTCTACGGCGAGAACGCGGCGGACTGGTTCGAGCTGATCTGAGCCGGGCTCAGTGGCCGGGGAGCCGCAGGCCGACCCCCCACAGCATCTGAACGCCGCGCCGGGCCTGAATGGTCGCCTGATAGCCGCCGCCCGCATCCACCTTCACCGGGAGCGAGCGTGGGATGTAGCTGCGGTGCGGCTGGAGGGCGCAGGTGTAGGCGCCCGCGCCGCCGCTCGCCGGACCGCTGCACGACAGCACCTCCGCGCGCGCAGTGGCGAGCGGTGAGCTGAGCGTGGGGTGGAAGCCCTCCTGCAGCGCCTGGCGGAGCTGCTCGCTCACGCTCTCTCCCGGCGGCTTGGGCGCCGGCGGCGCTCGGTGGCTGCCGCCGCACCCGGCGACCGCCAGTGCGGCTGCAAGCGCGAGAACGAGCGCGGGTCGCATGTCACTCAAATCATCTCACGCATCAGCGCCCGGTTAGAGTGAGATTGATGGCGCGAATCGTTCTGGTCCATGGCGCGTTCAGCGGCGCGTGGGTGTGGGAGCCGGTCGTCGGGGAGCTCGAGCGGGCCGGTCACAGCGTCGAGAGGTTCGACCTGCCCGGATCGGGCAGCGACGAGACCCCCGTCGAGGCGGTCACCCTCGACGCCTACGCCGAGCGCATCTGCGCGCAGCTCGGTACCAGCGACGAGCCGGCGGTGCTCGTCGGCCACAGCATGGGCGGCGTCGCAATCACGCAGGCGGCCGGCCGCTGCCCGGGCCGCATCGCCATGCTCGTCTACGTGGCGGCCTTCATGCCGCGCCACGGCCAGAGCCTGCTCGAGCTGACCAAGCTGCCCGAGGGCGAGGGCGACCAGGTGCAGGCGAACATGGTCGTGCGGGGCGAGCCGCCTGTGGCCACGCTCGGCGGCGAGGGCGCTCGCATCGCCTGCTACGGCCGCTGCGACCTCGACCGCGTGGCCTGGGCCACCGAGCGAATGACGCCGCAGCCGGTGCTCCCCTTCGCGACGCCGGTCGACCTCGGCGGCAGGCCGTGCCCGGAGCCGCCGGCCGCCTACGTGGTCTGCACCGAGGACCAGGCAATACCGCCCGCCCTCCAGCGGCGCATG
This sequence comes from uncultured Thermoleophilaceae bacterium, assembly GCA_963848495.1. Taxonomy (GTDB): domain Bacteria; phylum Actinomycetota; class Thermoleophilia; order Solirubrobacterales; family Thermoleophilaceae; genus JAICJR01. Next base: position 635,680 of record CAWKDV010000003.1, on the reverse strand, counting down.
AGCAGCGAGAACCCGTGCGTCGAGGTGGTCGAGATCGAGTCCGACCACTCGCCGTTCTTCTCGGCGACGGACGAGCTGGTGGCCGTGCTCGACCAGCTCGCGCGCAGGGCGCCCGAGCTGACGGTCGCTCCGGGATAGGCCTCAGGCGGCGAGCTCCACGCTGGCGCCGCCGGCGTGCTCCTCCGCCCGCTTGAGCGCAAGCGACAGGAACGCCTTGGCGGCCGGTGGCTGGCGCCGGGACGCGCGCCAGATCAGCGCGACTGGCCAGGTGAGCGGCTCGGGGCCAATTGGCCGCCAGGCGATCGCCGGGCCGTCCTGCTCGGCCGCGCTGCGCGGTATCACCGCCACGCCGAGGCCCTTGCTGGCCAGTGTGCGCACGGCCGCCATCTCTGTGCAGACGAACGCGTTGCGAGGCTCGAGGCCCTGTTCGGCCATCTTGCGCTCGAGGCGCAGCCGCAGCGCCGAGTTCTCGCGGTAGGCGATCAGCTCCTCGCCGGCCAGCTCCTCGAGCGTGACGTGCTCGCGCGCGGAGAGCGGATGGTCGAGCGGCATCGCCACCACGTACTCGTCCTCCCACAGGAGGGTGGCGGCGAACTCGTTGCCGATCCGGTCCGGGTCCACGGCGGTGAAGACGCAGTCGAGCTCGTCGCTTCGCAGCATGTCGAGCAGCTCGTCCTGTGTGCCCTCGAGCATGTGGATGGCCACGCCGCGGTGCTGGGAGCGGAAGTCGGCGAGCAGGCTCGGGAGGTCGTAGACGCCGGTCGGGTACATGCCGCCGATGCGCACCTCGCCGCGCAGGAGCCCGGTCATCTCCTCGAGCTCGGCGTGCATGCCCTCCACCTCGTTTAGCACCCGCTGGGCGTAGGCGAGCACGAGCTTGCCTACGGCCGTGAGGTCGACCGAGCGGCTCGAGCGGCGGAAGACGTCCACGCCGAGCTCCTGCTCGAGCCGGCGGACGTGCTGCGAGATGGCGGACTGGGCGAGGTGCAGCTCCTCGCCCGCCTTCGTGAAGGAGCCGTGACGGGCGACGGCTACGAGACAGCGGAGGTGGCGGAGTTCCATTCCCGGGATCTTGCGTGGCGATCGGGGAGAAGTCAAAGATGGAGATGCGAGCGCACCTATCAGCTTTACTGATCAATATGGAGCTCGTGTCAGCCTTCCGCGGGTGAATCGCCTGAACCTGCGGCCGCTCGCCGAGGGCGACGAGGCCGAGCTCCTGCGCATCCACCTGACGCCGGAGGTGAGGCGCTGGTGGGGGCCGCCCGACGACGGCTTCCCCTGGGACGAGCCGGAGTCGACGCGGCTGACAATCGAGGTCGACGGGCGAGTGGCCGGCCTGATCCAGTTCTCGGAGGAGAACGAGCCGAAGTACCGCCACGCGGGCGTGGACATGTTCCTCGATCCCGCGCTGCACGGGCAGGGGCTCGGCACCGAGGCGGTGCGGCGCGTGGTGGCGCGGCTCGTCGAGGAGCGCGGCCACCACCGGATCACGATCGACCCGGCCGCCGGCAACGCGGCCGCGATCCGCGCCTACGAGAAGGCTGGCTTCGAGCGGGTGGGGATCATGCGCGCCTACGAGCGCGACGCCGACGGCGACGGCTGGCACGACGGCCTGCTGATGGAGCTCGTGGTCGACGGATCGGAAGCCGGCCGCTGACGCGGCACAATCGCCGCCGATGCTGCGTCGCCTGCTGCAAGCGCTGACGCCCGACCTCAGCCCGCTGCGCGCCTCGCGCGACTACCGGCTGATCGTCACCGGCACGCTCGTCACCGGGCTCGGCACACAGGCCGCGCTGGTGGCGCTCCCCTACCAGGTCTACGTGACCACGCACCAGCCGGTGCTGGTCGGCCTGATCGGGCTCGTCGAGCTGGGGCCGCTCGTTGCGGCCTCGCTGGTGGGAGGCGCGTGGGCCGACCGCATCGACCGGCGCAAGCTGTTGCTGCTCGTCCAGGTGGCGCTGATGTCGGTGGCCGCCGCGCTCGCGGCCGCCGCCTTCCTCGGCAGCCCGCCGGTCTGGCTGCTCTACCTGCTCGCCGGTCTGCTGGCGGGCAGCGGGGCGCTCGAGCGGGTCACGCGCTCTTCGATCGTGCCGAATGTGGTGCCGCCGCAGTCGATCCGCGCTGCGCTCTCCACGACCTTCGGCATCAACCAGGTCACGATGGTCGTCGGTCCCGGCCTCGGCGGTCTGCTGATCGCGCTCCTCGGCGTGGGCGCGGCATACACGGTCGACGCCGTGAGCTGTCTCGGCATGGTGGTCGCCGCCGCGCTGATGTCGCCGCAGCCGCCGCAGGGTGTGGTTGCACACGAGCCGGTGAGGCGCGCGATCGCGTCGGGCCTGCGCTTCGTTCGCGGCGAGCGCGCGCTGGTCGGCAGCTTCGCCATCGACCTGGTGGCGATGACCTTCGGCATGCCGCGGGCGCTGTTCGCGGTGCTGTCGCTCAGCGTCTTCCACACCGGCGCGGCGGGCACCGGCGCGCTCTACGCCTCGGTCGCCGCCGGCGCCACCGTCGCCGCGCTCACCACCGGTTGGCTCGGCCGGGCGCGCTACCTCGGCCGCATCACGGTGGGGGCGGTGGCCGTCTGGGGGCTGGCGATCACGCTCGCCGGGCTCACGTCGACGCTCTGGGCGGCGGCGCTCCTGTTCGCGGTGGCGGGCGCCGCCGACAGCGTCAGCGCCGTCTGCCGCAGCACGATCTCGCAGACGCTGACGCCCGACCAGATGCGCGGCCGGATGTCGTCGGTGTTCATGCTCGTGGTGGCCGGCGGCCCGCGGCTCGGCGACGTCGAGTCGGGCGCTGTGGCGTCGCTCACCACGCCGCGCTTCTCGGTCGTATCGGGCGGTCTGGCCTGTCTCGCCGGCACGCTCTTGATCGCGATGGCGTTCCCCGAGCTCGTGGGCTACGACGGGGACGCCGTGTCAGCAGGTCAGGTCGCGCCCAGCTCGGCCTAGCGTCGGCCTACAGTCACGAGTGTGACTCTCCCGTTCGGCGTCTCCGACGTCTGCCTGGTGGCGGCGCAGGCCGGTGCGGTCGCGCTGCCCAGGCGGGTGCGCATCGCGCCGCTGGCGCGCCTGCGGAGCCGCTGGTGGGGGCTCGTCCCGCTCGGGTCGATCGTGGTCGTGATCTTCGCCATCCGCGCGGCCAGCGGCACGGCGAACGGCCTCACCTACCTGGCCCTCGTCGCGGTGCCGCTGCTCGCCGCGCTCGCGCTCGGCGGCCTCATGCATGGCGGGCGGCCGCCGCTGGCTCTGCTCGCCGTGCCCCTGTTCGCCCTCGCCTGGGCCGACCGGCACGGCCTGGCGGGTGAGGGCGCCGCCGTGATCCTCACCCTTCTCAGCTGCGTGACGCTCGGCGTGCTGCTCGCGCAGGTCGCGCCGCTGAACTGGCTCAAGGCCGGCATCGTCCTGATGTCGATCGCCGACACCGTGCTCGTGATCGCGCAGCTGCTCCAGCCGGCCAACGACGTGCTGAACGCGGCCGCTCCCGGGCTCGGCCTCCCGCAGCTCCAGCGCACGCTGTTCGGCTCGGCGGTGATGGGCTACGGCGACTTCTTCGTGGCGGGGGTGTTCGGCGCGATCGTCGTGGCGGAACGCGGCCGCCAGAGCGCCGCCGCGCGCCTCACGCTGCTGCTCGCGCTCTCCTTCGACCTGCTCTTCCTGGTGGTCGACCTCCTGCCCGCCACCGTGCCCGTGGCGCTCGCGCTCGTGCTCAGGGAGATCGGTATCCGGCGCGCAGCCCGGACCAGATCAGGTCCATCACCGCGTCGACGAGCGTGGCGCGTTCGGTCTCCGGGTGCTGCGACCACCATTCGGCCAGGGCGTGGATCCCCTGCTTCGTGAACTCGCTGTAGAGCTCGAGGCGGCGCTCGCGGTCCGGCTCACCGGCCAGTAGCGCGGGGTCGGAGCCGAGCATCGCGGCGATCGCGGCGCTGGCGCCCGCCTGGACCTGCCCCGCCGCCTCCACAAGCTCGGGCTCGCCCTGGGGGATGAACAGCAGCACGCGCGCGGCGTCCGGCCGCTGCTCCACGAAGCCGAAGAAGGCCTCGATCGCACTGCGCACGCGCTCTTCAGGCGTGGCGCCGGCGGCCATCGCCGCGGCGCCGCGCGCGGTGAGCTCGTCGCGGATGCCCTCGGTCAGGCGCACGTAGAGGTCGAGCTTCGAGGCGAAGTGGTCGTAGAGCACCGGCTTCGTGACGCCCGCGGCCGCCGCGATGTCGTCCATCGAGGTGGCGTGGTAGCCGCGCGCGGCGAACTGCTCCTCCGCCGCCTGGAGGATTCCCGCCCGCCGCTGCGCCGCCGGCAGCCTGGTTCGCCCGCTCACGCCAGCCATCTTGACTCACATGATAACTTACCTACCAGTAAGTAGGTTGCGAGCTTAGCCAAGGAGGCAGGAGATGAAGGTCATGGTCACGGGAGCAGCGGGAGCGGTGGGCGGCACGCTCGTGCCGGCGCTCGTGCGCGCCGGGCACGAGGTGGTGGGCACGACGCGCTCGGAGGCCAAGGCGGCACGGCTGCGGGAGGGCGGGGCGGAGGCGCTGATCCTCGACGTCCTCGACCGCCCGGCGACCCGCGCGGCGGTGGAGCGCACGCAGCCGGACGCGATCGTCCACCAGGCCACGGCGCTCGCCGGCATGGGCAATCTGCGCAAGTTCGACGAGGAGTTCGCGCTCACCAATCGCCTGCGCACCGAGGGCACCGAGAACCTGCTCGAGGCGGCGGGGGAGACGGGCGTGCTGCGCTTCCTCGCGCAGAGCTACGCCGGCTGGCCGTACGCGCGCGAGGGCGGTCCTGTGAAGAGCGAGGAGGACCCGCTCGACCCGCAGGTGGGCAAGGAGGCGCGCCAGACGCTGGCCGGCATCCGGCGCCTCGAGGAGGACGTGACGAGCGCCGGCGGCCTCGCGCTCCGCTACGGCGGCTTCTACGGCCCGGGCACGGGCATCGAGCAGGGAGGCGACTGGCAGGAGCTCCTGAGGAGGCGGCGCTTCCCGGTCGTGGGCAGCGGCGAGGGCATCTGGTCGTTCGTGCACCTGGACGACGTGGCGGCCGCCACCCTGGCGGCCCTCGAGCGTGGCGCGCCGGGCGTCTACAACGTCGTGGACGACGAGCCGGCGGCCGTGAAGGAGTGGCTGCCCGCCCTGGCGGAGGCGCTCGGCGCGAAGCCGCCCCGGCACGTGCCCGCCTGGCTCGGCCGAATCGCGCTCGGGGAGCACGGCCTCAACATGATGCAGTCCACACGCGGCGCCTCGAACGCGAAGGCGAAGAAAGAACTCGGCTGGGAGCCAATCTGGCCCACCTGGCGTGAAGGGTTCAAGCGCGGCCTGAACAACTCCGCAATCCGCAACTCCGCAGTCCGCAGTCCGGTCTAGCGCCCGAACGGAAGTGACCCCGGCGCAGCGGGCTCATCCAACTCCAAGTCCAATGTCGCCATCACGCGCCCGAGCATCATGTACTGACCGATCACCAGCAGCAGCTCCACGATCTCGCGCGGCGCGAGCTGCCCCGACAGCGCCTCGAAGGTCTCGTCGGAGGCGCGCGCGTCGCGCACGACCTCGGTGGTGAAGCGGAGCGCGGCGCGCTGGAGGCCGTCGAAGCAGGCCGCCTCGACGTCGTCGCGCTCGAGCGCCGCGATCTGCTCGTCGCTCGCACCCACCAGGCGCGCGATCCGCTCGTGCTGGATCCACTCGTACTCCGCGTGGGGCGTTAGCCGCGCCACGCGCAGGATGGCGAGCTCACGCACGAGGCCGTCGAGCGCGAGGTCGGACAGCAGCGCGTCGCCGAAGCGCAGGAACGGCCGGAAGGCCGTCTCGGCGTTGGCGAGCATGCGGAAGATGTTGAGCGGCGGCACGCGCTCGAGCGCCTCGCGCACCGGTGCGGGCGCGCTCGCGGGGTCGGCGTACGGGATGCGCGCCATCGTCAGGCCGCGGCGGGGTGCCGGCTGCGAGGCGAGTGCGGAGCGATGGTGCGGCCCCAGTCGGCGTCCTCGATCACGCCCGGATCGGTGCTCTGGATGAACTCGATCAGGACGCGCGCGAGCTCCTCCGGCACCTCGATGTGCGGGAAATGGGCGGCGTCCGGGAGCGTCTCGAAGTGGCTGTGCGGGATCGCCTGGTGCGCCTCGAGCCCGTGCGCGAGCGGGATCGTGTGGTCGCGCTCACCCCAGACGATCAGGGTGGGCATCTCGCTGAGCAGGTAGAGGCGGTCGCGCGCGCTGACGCGCTGCCCGTGCACGTCGATCACGGCGCGCAGCGTCTGGAGGAACGCCCTGCGCGCGCCCGGCTCCTCGAGCGGCCGCAGCGCCCGCGCCACCGCCTGCAGCGCCACGCCCAACGCCTCGCCGCGCTCGCGCATCCGCTTGCCGGAGTCCCAGAGCGCGTTCAGCACGCGCGGGTGCGCCGCGAGCGACAGCGCGGCGTCCATCCCGGGCAGCGCCATGCTGCGCAGCAGCGGGCTGACCTCGCGGCCGAGCCCGCCGCTCGACACGAGCACGAGGCGCTCGACGCGCTGTGGGAACTGGTAGAAGAACTGCATCGCCACTCCGCCGCCCAGCGAGTGGCCGACCACCGTGGCGCGCTCTACGCCGATCACCGCCAGCAGGTCGCGGATGCTGGCCGCGTGGGCGCCCAGCGAGTAGTCGCCGCGCACCGACGCCGAATCGCCATGGCCGAGCAGGTCCGGCGCGATCACCGTGTAGCGCTCGGCCAGCTTCAGCGCGACCGGCTCCCAGTGGCGCGAGGAGTTGACCATCCCGTGGATGAGAACGACCGGCGGGCCGGTGCCGGCCATGCGGTAGATCACGCGGTGGCCGTGCAGCTCCATCTGCCAGGGCTCGAACACGGCGCTCACCTTAGCGTCCAGTGGCGCGGCTGAGGCGCCCCATATAGGTGGAGCCTCTTAACCGTCCTTAAAGGAACTGACCGGATGGTCCGATCGAAGAGGCATGGTTGAACTCCGCGAGCGCATTCAGCGCGAGGAGAGCGGCTTCACCCTCATCGAGCTCCTCGCCGTAGTGATCATCATCGGCTTCCTCGCCGCGATCGCTCTGCCGAACTTCGTCGGCCAGCGCTCCAAGGGCTGGGACGCCAGCGCGAAGACAGGCGCACGGAACATGGTCTCGCAGCTCGAGTCCTGCTTCACCGACGCCGGCACCTACACGGGCTCGAACGCCCAGACGGGCGCCGCCGGCACCTGCCTCAGCACCAACACGGGGCTCACGATCGGCACCGGCCAGGGCGCCGTCGAGGTCCAGTCGCCGAGCGGCACCGGCTACATCGTCATCGCCCACTCGAAGTCGGGCGGCAACTTCACGATCACCAAGACGAACGGCGTGATCTCCCGGTCATGCACCGGCACCGGTGGCGGCTGTTACGGCTCCACCTGGTGAGCGGCCGTCGAATTCCCTAATCACCCCTAAAGGTCGGACGGCGGGACGCCGATACCGGCCACGACCCAAGTGATCCCTGCAAGGAGGTCAAACATGCTGCGGAAGCTCCGCGAGCGTATCCAGTCCGAGGAGAGCGGCTTCACCCTGATCGAGCTCCTCGTCGTCATCCTGATCATCGGCATCCTGGCCGCGATCGCTCTGCCGAACTTCCTCGGCCAGCGTTCCAAGGCGCAGGATTCGAGCGCCAAGTCGGACGCTCGTAACCTCGTGTCGCAGCTTGAGTCCTGCTACACGGACAACAACACCTACAGCGGCACCGGTAGCGGCAGCAGCTGTCTGTCCGGTAACACGGGCCTTTCCCTGGGCACCGCCCAGGGCCAGGTCGAGGTCACCGCGGCTACGGCCGGCGGCTACACGATCGTCGCGCACTCGAAGTCGAGCGGCAACTACACGATCACCAAGGATGCGACCACCGGCAACGTCACCCGCACCTGCTCGGGCGGCGCCTGCTCCGGCGGCAGCTGGTAGCACCAGGCAACACGCAGTAGGCGGAACGGGCGGGCCTTCGGGCCCGCCCGTCCATTTTTGACGGGTAGGACTAAAGGTCCGCGCGGGGCGAGGGCGATATCGCGGGTGACCCTGTCAAACCCAAGACCCTCCACTGGAGGACCGCCATGCTGCGCTCACTCTCCACGCGCCTGCAGTCCGACGAGAGCGGTTTCACGCTCATCGAGCTCCTCGTCGTCATCCTGATCATCGGCATCCTGGCCGCGATCGCTCTGCCGAACTTCCTCGGCCAGCGTTCCAAGGCGCAGGATTCGAGCGCCAAGTCGGACGCTCGTAACCTCGTGTCGCAGCTTGAGTCCTGCTACACGGACAACAACACCTACAGCGGCACCGGTAGCGGCAGCAGCTGTCTGTCCGGTAACACGGGCCTTTCCCTGGGCACCGCCCAGGGCCAGGTCGAGGTCACCGCGGCTACGGCCGGCGGCTACACGATCGTCGCGCACTCGAAGTCGAGCGGCGACTACACGATCACCAAGGATGCGACCACCGGAAACGTCACCCGCACCTGCTCGGGCGGCGCCTGCTCCGGCGGCAGCTGGTAGCCGGATAGCCTCTCTCGGCGCGGGCGGGGCGGGCCTTCGGGCTCGCCCGCGCTCAAGCCGCGCGCCTCAAGCGCCGAAAGACCCCACGAAGATGGAAACGGCTTTCGCAGGCATCTCCGGCGCCCTCATCGGCAGCTTCCTGAACGTGGTGGTCTACCGGCTGCCGCTCGGGCAGTCGCTGGTCAAGCCGCGCTCGCGCTGCCCGCAGTGCGAGGAGCAGGTCTCGCCTCGGGACAACATCCCGCTCGCTGTCGTGGCTGCTCCTGCGCGGCCGTTGCCGCCATTGCGGCGAGCGGATCCCCGCCCGCTACCCGGCGGTGGAGCTGCTCACCACGCTCGCGTTCGTCGCCGTCGTGCTCAGGCGCGGCGTGCACGCCGAGCTGGTGGCGCTGATCCCGTTCACCGCCATGCTGATCGCGGTCGCCTTCATCGACCTCCAGCACAAGATCGTGCCGAACAAGATCCTGCTGCCGGCGGCGGTGTGGGGGCTGTTGAACGCGGCGCTGCTGCGCACCCACATGGCGCCCGAGCTGCTGATCGCAGGCGCGGCCGCATTCCTGTTCTTCCTGATCGCCGCCCTGATCAACCCCCGCGGAATGGGGATGGGCGACGTGAAGCTGGCCGGCGTGATGGGGCTCTACCTGGGCAAGCTGGTGATCCCCGCGCTCGCCGTCGCCTTTCTCGCAGGGACGGTCGTCGGGCTCGTGCTGGTTGCGCGCCACGGCTCCCGCTCGCGCAAGCTCGGCGTGCCTTTCGCGCCTTTCATGGCGCTTGGCGGCCTGACCGCGCTCCTGGTCGGTCAGCAGCTGATCGACCTCTACACCCGTCACCTCTAAAGCCCGGCGCATAACCGGTCGATACGGAAAACGCAGGCTCTCCCATGGCCCTAACCCTCTCAAAGAAGAACCCACGTGGGTCCGTCGGTCTTGATCTGGATGGTGGCTTCGTCGCCGCCGTGCAGGCGTCCGGCGGGCGCATCTCGCGCGCGGCCAGCGCCGAGCTGCCGACCGGCGTGATCACGGACGGCGAGGTCACCGACATCGCGGGCCTCAGCACGAGCCTCAAGAACTTCTTCAAGGACAACTGGCTTCCCACGCGCGTTCGCCTGGGCGTGTCCAACCAGCAGATCGTCGTCCGCCACCTCGAGCTGCCGCTGATCCAGGATCAGACCGAGCTCGCCGCCGCTGTGCGCTTCCAGGCGGCCGAGGCGATCGCCATGCCGCTCGAGGAGGCCGTGCTCGACTTCCAGGTGCTCGGCCAGGTCGAGGGCCGCGAGGGCAGCCAGCGCATCCGCGTGGTGGTCGTCGCCGCCCGCAAGGCGATGATCGAGCGCTTCGTAGAGGGCGTCCGCGGCGCGGGGCTCAAGCCGGAGGGCATCGACCTGAACGCGTTCGCCCTGGTCCGCGCGCTGGCCAAGAACCAGCCCGAGACCGCCGACACCACCCCGGGCGCCGCCACCACCTCGCTGCAGCCGGCCCGCGTCTACTGCCACCTCGGCGGCGTGACGAACCTGGCTGTCGCCATCGGCGACGTCTGCCTCTTCACGCGCCCGCTCTCGACGGATTGGCGGGAGGAGGGCGACATGGTCGCCTCGGCGCTCGCCGAGGAGATCCGCCTCTCGATCGACTTCTACATGGCGCAGCCCGACGCGCGCGCCGTGGGCGAGGTGTTGCTGTCCGGCCCGGGCTCGTCCATCGACAGCCTGGCCGACGAGCTGTCCGCCCTGATCCACCTTCCGGTGACCGTCGCCGACCCACTCGGCGGGCTCGAGGCGAACGGCGCCCTCGAGGGCGAGGATCCGTACCGCCACACGGTCGCGGCCGGTCTGGCGCTGGGGGCGGCCGCATGAAGCCCGTCAATCTGCTCCCGCACGGCTCACGGCCCTACAGCGACGCCGGCGGCAAGGCCATCAGCTCCTACGTGGTGATCGGCGTGCTCGCTCTGCTCGTGGCGGTCACTCGCCGGCTACGTGCTGACCACGAACCAGATCACCTCGAAGAAGAACGAGATCCAGACCGCCAAGTCGGAGGAGTCGCAGGCTGCAGGCCCAGGTGGCGACCCTGGCCAGCTACGCAAGCTTCAACAAGATCGCCGAGACGCGCATCTCCACGGTGACGAGCCTCGCGCCTCGGCCGCATCGACTACGAGCGCCTCATGCGCGAGACCGCGCTGGTGCTGCCGGACCGGCGTCTGGCTCAGCTCGATGGACGCCGAGGCGGGCACCGGCGTGACGGCCGCGACCACCGCCGCGGCGACCAGCACGGGCGGCGCCGCCGGGACGGCGCGAGCCGACGGTCGACCTGATGGGCTGCGCGAAGACGCAGGACGCGGTGGCCACCACGCTCGTCCGCCTGCGCGCGATCCACGGCTCCGACGAGGTCGACCTCAAGACTCCGGCAAGGACATAGCCTCGCGCCGGCACCGGCGCGACGCGCGGGCTGCGGCAGCAACTACTCCTTCGAGATCCGCGTGAACCTGCAGCCGCTCACGATCACAGGCGTCGGCGACGTGGGCCAGAAGATCCCGGTCAGGCTGGGAGGCGGCTCATGAGCATGACCGACCGCGACAGGAAGATCCTGATGCTGCTGGTGCCGCTGGTCCTGATCGTCGTGTACTGGTTCCTGCTGCTCTCGCCCAAGCGGCAAGAGGCCACGCGGCTCACGACCAGGTGACCGAGGCGCAGCAGGCGCGCGACACCGCGTCGCAGCAGGCGTCACGCTCGCAGCGCGCCAAGTCCCAGCTTCGCCGACCCAGTACGCCGCAGATGGTGCGCCTGGGCAAGGCGCTGCCCACCAGCGTCGACATGCCCAGCCTCCTCGTGCAGCTCAGCGCCGCGGCGCAGGGCACCGGCATCAAGTTCGGCGACATCACGGTCGGTCCCCGCGCGGTTGCTGCCCCGCCGTCGCGCCCATCACGCTCCCAGGCGCCAAGGCGAAGACGAGCGCTTCGGTCAGATCGCGCCAGAACGCGGCCGGCCGCCAGGCCGCCGAGACCGCGCTGCGGCGCCGCGTCCAACACGGCGCGCGACCGCCGCGGGCGCGACCGGCGCGACCGGCGCCTCGGGCGCCGCCACCACGTCGAACGCGCCCGGCCTCGACGAGGTGCCGCTGACCTTCAAGTTCGGCGGCCAGTTCTTCGACCTCGCGGACTTCTTCCATCACCTCAAGCGCTTCGTGCGGGTGACGAACAGCCGCGATCAACGTCCAGGGCCGGCTGATCACGATCGACAGCCTGAAGTTCGCGAGCACGAAGTTCCCGACCTCGAGGCCGACGTGACCGCCACGATCTACCTCACGCCCAAGGACGAGGGCGCCACCGCAGGCGCGACCTCGAGCCGGCCCGCAGGCCGCCCAGAGCGCAGCCAGCGCCGCGATGCTCCCGCCGCTCCAGCCGACACCCTTCGACCGGCACGGGCACCCAATGAACAAGTTCTTCCTCGATCCTCGGCCATGACCTGCGCAGCGCAGCGCTCTGGCCCGTGGCCCTCGTCCTCGTCGCGGCCCTCGTCGCGGTGCCGCTGCTGCTGAAGAAGTCGCCTGCATCGACCCAGCTCGACGCCCACGCCCCGCCGTCACGCCCACCACGGCCGCCGACGCCAAGCCAGTCGTCGCGCTCGCCCCGGCCACCGACCGTCGGCTCGAACCTCGCATGTTCGACAACGAAGAACCCCTTCAAGCCGCACCTGCCCAAGGCGAAGGCCACCACCCGGCCGGCACCGGCACCACCGGCCCGTCCGCCGCCACGAACGCTCGCAGCTCCGAGCGGCTCGAGCAGCTCCGGTGGCTCGGGCGGCTCGACCGACAGCTCGGGCAGCGGCAACCGGCAGCGGGGCACCAGCCCCAGAAGACGACGGCCCGTTCGCCTACACCATCGACCTGAAGTTCGGCAAGCGCGACGCCACGAAGACGCACCACAACGTGGAGAAGCTCGACGCTGCTGCCGACGCGACCAACCCGCTGATCGTCTTCATGGGCGTCAACACCGAGGCGACACGGCCATCTTCCTGACCGACACGAGCCTCAAGGCCAGCGGCGAGGGCAGCTGCAAGCCCAGCGCCGGACGTCTGCTCCTTCCTCTACCTGAAGCTCGACATTCAGGACCGACACCGAGGATCTGCTGGCGCAGAACCCCGACGGCACCGGCATCGAGTACACGCTGAAGCTGCTCGACATCAACAAGGTGAAGGTCGCCGACCTGGCTTCGACCGCGTCGAAGCCGACGAAGTCGAGGAGCGGCCGCGCCCGCGGGGCCGCCTGCGCGACGAAGCCCGGCCACGCCGTTCCACTTCCTCTTCAACCTGCCGCAGCCGCCTGACGAGCGTCAACGGCTAGCGCGCAGTCAGTCCGGTCTCGCAGACCTGCCGAAGTAGGGTTTCGGCCCTACATGGCGCTGCGGTTCACAACCGCCGGCGAGTCGCACGGCCCCGGTCTGACGGCGGTCGTCGAGGGGCTCCCAGCCGGCCTCACACTCACCCCGGACGACATCGACCGCGACCTCGCGCGGCGCCAGCTCGGCCATGGCCGCGGCGGGCGGATGAAGATCGAGAAGGACCGCGCCGAGGTGACCGCCGGCCTGCGGCACGGGCGCACGCTCGGCAGCCCGGTGGCCCTGACGGTGGAGAACCGCGACTTCGCCAACTGGGAGGAGCGGATGAACCCGTGGCCGGTGGACGCCGACGTCGACGAGGTCCATCTGCCGCGTCCCGGCCACGCCGACCTGGCCGGCGTCCAGAAGTACGGCTTCACCGACGTGCGCAACGTGCTCGAGCGCGCCAGCGCCCGCGAGACCGCCGCGCGCGTGGCCTGCGGCGCGCTCGCGAAGGTCTACCTGCGGGCGCTCGGCGTGGCAGGTGTTCAGCCACGTGATCCAGATCGGCAGCGTTCACGCGCCCGCGCCCGACGAGCTCGGCGCCGAGCGACTTCGCGGGCGTGGACGAGTCGCCGGTCCGCTGCCTCGACCCCGACGCCAGCGCGGCGATGGTCGCCGAGATCGACCAGGCGCGCAAGGCCAACGAGTCGCTCGGCGGCGTGTTCGAGGTGAGGGCGTTCGGGCTGATTCCCGGGCCTCGGCTCCCACGTCTCGTGGGACGACGCGCCTCGACGGCCGGCTGGGCCAGGCGATCATGTCGATCCAGGCGATGAAGGGCGTCTCGATCGGCGACGGCTTCGACGTGGCCGGCAGGGTCGGCTCGCAGGCGCACGACGAGATCTTCTGGTAGCGAGGAGCGCGGCTACTTCCGCGAGACCAACCGGGCGGGCGGGCTCGAGGGCGGCATGACCAACGGCGAGCCGCTGGTCGTGCGCGGCGCGATGAAGCCGCTGCCCACGCTGACCAAGCCGCTGCGCTCGGTCGACATCGACACGAAGGAGCCGGCGCAGGCGCTGCGCGAGCGCACCGACTCCTGCACGGTGCCGGCCGCCGGCGTGGTGGGGGAGGCGATGGTCGCGCTGACGCTGGCGCAGCGCCTACGGCGAGAAGCTGGGCGGCGATCACATCGACGACGCGCTGGCGGCGCTCAGCGCCTACAGCGAGCGGATCGGGTGGAAGCGCTAGGCCGCGCCAGCGGCCACGCGGCGGCGCCGCGACGGCCGAGCGCGGCTCCATCGTGCTGGTGGGCTTCATGGGCGCGGGCAAGTCGACCACGCGCACGCGTGCTCGCGGCCGAGCTGGGCGTGGAGTCGCTCGACTCAGACCGCGAGCTCGAGCGCGAGCTCGGCGAGCCGATCGAGTCCTTCTTCGACCGCGAGGGCGAGCCCGCGTTCCGCGCGCGCGAGGAGCGAGGTCATCTGCGCCTGCTCGATCGGCGGCCACGAGCGCGTGGTCGCGCTCGGCGGCGGCGCGCTCAGCTCGGAGCGCGTGCGCGAGGCGCTGCGGCGTCACCTGGTCGTGCACCTCGAGGTCGACCCCGACGAGGCCTGGCGGCGCGCCTCGAACCGCGCCCGGCCGCTCGCCCGCGACCGCGGCGCGCTTCGAGCAGCTCCACAGCGACCGCCTGCGCCGTCTACGAGTCCGCGGCGGACGCCGCCCTGCCCGACGGGCGACCGCAACCTGCCGCGCCGCGCCCTGCCGTCGCGCTGCGCGCGCTGCGCTCGGCGCCCGCCGGCACGCGTCTGGTGTGGGCGGCGGCCGAGTCGGGCGAGTACCCGGTCTTCTTCGGCCACGGCCTGTATCGGCCGGCTTCTTCTACCCGCCGGACGGCCGCCGCTTCGTGGTCACCGACCCGAACGTGGCGCGCCACCAGCGGCGTGGCGGGCGAGGCGACGATCGAGATCCCGCCGGGCGAGTCGGAGAAGACGCTCGCGCGCGCCGAGGAGGTGCTGCGCGAGCTGGCGCGCGCCGGCGCCACGCGCGGCGACCTCGTGGTGGCCGTCGGCGGCGGCGTGGTGGGCGACCTCGCGCGGCTTCTGCGCCGCGGTCTACCAGCGCGGCATGCGCCACGTGCAGGTGCCGACGACGCTCGTCGCGCAGGTCGACTCGGCCTACGGCGGCAAGACCGGCGTGGACCTGCCCGAGGGCAAGAACTACGCGGGCGCCTACCACCAGCCATCGGCGGTGCTCGTCGACCCGGACACGCTCGCCACGCTGCCGCCAGCAGGAGGCGGCGGCCGGCTACGTCGAGGTGGTGAAGACCGCGCTGATCGCCGGCGGCCGGCTGTGGGCGCACGTGCGCGCCGGCGGCGACCCGGGCGACGACGCGATCCTCGGCTGCCTGCGCACGAAGCTGCGCATCGTGGCCGAGGACGAGCGCGACGGCGGCCGGCGCCAGGTGCTCAACCTGGGCCACACGGTCGGCCACGCGATCGAGGCGGCCACGGGCTACTCGCGCTACCGCCACGGCGAGGCCGTCGGGCTCGGCCTGCCTGGCCGCGCTGCGGCTGTCCGGACGCGAGGCGCTGCGCACCGAGGTGGCCGAGCTGCTGCGCGCGCGCGGCCTGCCGGCTGCGCTTCGAGGGCGCCGGCGCGGACGAGGTGATGGCGCTCGTGGGCCGCGACAAGAAGCGCGTGGGCGGCAGCGTGCCGTTCGTGCTGGTCGAGGCGCCGGGCGAGGTCACACCGGGCCACGAGCTCGAGCCGGACGCGCTGCGCGCGGCCGTGGAGGAGCTGGCGGGGTGAAGCACCGAGTCGCGATCATGCACGGCGTGAACTTCGACGTGCTCGAGGTCCGCGACGCGTCGGTCTACGGCGGCATCACGCTCACCGAGCTCGAGGTGCGGGTGAAGCGCTTCGCGCACGAGCTCGGGCTCGAGGCGAGCTTCTCGCAGACCAACCACGAGGGCGAGTTCTGCGAGGAGCTCCACCATGCCCGCGACACCGCCGACGGCCTGGTGCTCAACCCGGGCGCCTGGACGCACTACTCCTACGCGATCCGCGACGCGCATCGAGCTCACCGGCCTGCCGGCTGTGGAGGTCCACATCTCCGACATCGAGTCGCGCGAGGACTGGCGCCGCCACTCGGTGATCCGCGAGGTCTGCATCGGCCACGTGCAGGGCAAGGGCCTCGACGGCTACCGCGAGGCGCTCGAGCTGCTGAAGGGCGAGTTCGGCTCGTGAGCGGCGCCCGCGCAGACCGGCTTGTCGAGCGGCTCGCCCAGCGCGAGCTCGACGCCCTGCTCGTCACCGACCTCGTCAACGTCCGCTACCTGAGTGGCTTTACGGGAACCAACGCGCTCTGCGTCGTGAGCCCGCAGGAGCGCCTGTTCTTGACCGACTTCCGCTACGTCGAGCGGGCGAAGGCCGAGGTGCCGGACTTCGAGCGGGTGCGCGGCAAGCAGGACCTGCTCGGCGAGGCGGCCGAGCGCCTGACCGGCCGTGTCGGCTTCGAGGACCAGCACGTCAGCGTCCGCCAGTTCGAGCGGCTCCGGGAGCTCGTTCCGGAAGGCGTCGAGCTGGTGCCGGCCGGCGGCCTCGTGGAGGAGCTGCGGGCGGTGAAGGAGCCGGACGAGCTGCGCATCATCCGCGAGGCAGCCGACCTCGCCGACGACATCTACGAGTACCTCTGCTCGCGCGGCCTGGTGGGCCGGACCGAGCGCGAGGTGGCGCTCGACCTCGAGCACGAGATGCGAGAGCGCGGCGCCGAGGACCCGTCCTTCCCGTCGATCGTCGCGGCTGCGGCCAACGGAGCTTTGCCGCACGCCACGCCGCGCCCCGAGCGCATCCCGCCGGACACGCTCGTGATCGTGGACATGGGCTGCCGGGTGGACGGCTACTGCTCGGACTGCACGCGGACGTTCGCCACCGGCGAGATCGGCGACGACGCGGCGGCGGTGTACGAGCTGGTGCTGGCGGCCCAGGAGGAGTCGCTCGCAGCGGTGCGCGCCGGCGCGGAGGGCCGGGCGGTGGACGACGTGGCCCGCAGCCGCATCGCCGAGGCCGGGCACGGCGACCACTTCGGGCACGGCCTCGGCCACGGGGTGGGCCTCGAGATCCACGAGGGGCCGCGCCTCGCCCAGACCGCCGAGAACACGCTTGCGGCCGGGAACGTCGTGACCGTGGAGCCCGGCGTCTACCTGCCGGGGGAGTTCGGCGTGCGGATTGAGGACCTCGTCATCGTCACCGACGACGGCAGCGAGGTACTGAGCCACTTCCCCAAGCCGCTGATCACGCTCGGCGCGTAGACCCGCACGCCGAGCCAGGCGAGCAGCGGCACCATCCAGGCCAGGAAGATCGCCGCGACCGTGCGCGGCTCGATCACCCATACGACCTTGATCGTGAGGTACCAGATCACCGCGCCGCCGATCGCGGTGAGGAGCGGCGGGCCGCGGGTGTAGACGCACTCGTAGGCCATCAGCGCGAACAGGAGCGGGGCGACGTAATAGGCGGTGGTTAGCGGGTCGAGCGCGGCGCGCAGCGCGAACAGCAGTGCCAGCAGGAGCAGAGTCCTCCTCGGGCGGCCGGCGCCGGCGCAGGGCGGCGTAGCCGAGCGGCAGCAGGATGCCGAGCAGGACGATCAGCGGCTTGGCACGGCCGGCGATCGTGTGCGACAGCGAGCGCTTTTCGATCGTCCGCCAGGCCACGCCGTCGAAGATGCGGACGCTGTACTTGTGCTCGATCGGCACCCAGATGCTGGCGGGGGTCAGGGCGATCGTGGCGTCGGCGCTCGTGCGGTTCGCCGTGCTGAAGGCGCCGAGGTTGGCGAGCGCCATCGGCAGGGTGAGCGCGGCGGCGACGGCGACGGCGACGATCGCCGTGCGCAGGCGCGCGCCCGAGGCGGCGATCAGCGTCGGGCCGATGGCGAGCACGGCCCACTGCTTGGTGGCGAGCGCGAGCGCCAGCAGCACGCCGACGACGAGCGCGGAGCGCTTCTCGAGCGCCGCCACGACGGCCGCGACGCAGAGGGCGGCGCCGAGGATCTCCTCCGGGTGGCCGTTCGCCACGGCGTGGAAGTTTGCGGGGTTGAGCACGCTGAACGCGACCACGCCGAGGGCGAGCCAGCGCGAGCGGCCGGCCGCGAGCACCCGGCGCGCGAGGTGCACGCCGACGGCGCCCGCCACGAGCACGCAGGGGAAGACGCCGGCGCGGTACTCGGCGAGCTGGCCGTGGCCGCGCACCAGCCAGGCGAACGGCAGCCGCAGCAGAATCGATAGCGGCCCCATCGCCGGCTGCTGGAAGTGGAGGTTGCCGTGGAGCAGCGCCCGGATGGTCGGGCCGCCATCCACGAGGTAGTCGCCGATGTAGGTGAAGTGGAGCGCGAGGTAGGCGCTCGACAGCATGGCGACGAGCCACAGGCACGCGGTCTCGATCTTCGCCCTCACAAGGGCTAGATCGGCATTCCGCTCCGCTGTCGTGAGTCGGAAATTCGGCTTCAGTTTCCCGAGTGACTGGGCGCGGCGTCAGATGTGTCCAGGCGCCGGGAAGGTGCGCGCGAATTTATGACTCAAGACACGAGACGGTTGAGGAAGAGGGGCCGCCCGCGACCCGGAGGAGGCCAAATACCGGGCCGCGGGCGGGAGGAGAGAACGCCAGTAGCTTGAGGCGCTTTGTTAAAGGCAGATTAAGAAGTGCCCGTTTCGCCCTCCCAATACCCCACACCGGTCTCCCGTCTGACCATCACGTCGTCGCTTCTGCCTGGCGTGAAGACGCCAACCTTGTCGCTGTCGGGGTAGACCGCGACCGCGGGCATGCGGGCGGAGGAGAACATCAGCACGCGCGCGGTCTCCGGCTGATTGTTGGTGAGCTTGTGGGCGCCCTCCGGTCCCGGGGGGAAGGAGATGACGTCGCCCTGCTCGAGCTGCTCCTCGCCCTCGGGATGGCGCAGCGTCGGCCGGCCCGCGAGCACGAGGAGCCACTCCTCCTCGTACTCGTAGTGGTAGGGGCACACGCTCGTCCCCTCGGGCAGCTCGTAGATGCTGACGTTGAGGTCGGTCGCGCCGAGCTGCTTGGTGATCCGGACAAAGCCCGCCTCATAGCCCGGCGGGTCGGTGTCCTCGTAGACGAAGTCGGCCTGGTTCAAGTTGAAGCGTCTCATCGGGCGCGATTATGCCCTTTCACGGCAGCCGCTCCATATGCGAACATGTGTTCGCTCATGGTCGTGTGCGTCCTGCTCTCCCGCTTCGCCCTGGTGGCTGCCCTCGGCGAGCGGCGCGCGCTGCTCGCGGAACCGGTGGCGCTGGCGCCCGAGGCGGGCGGCGCGCAGGTGGTGGGGGAGGTGTCGGCGGCGGCCGAGGCCTTCGGCGTGCTGGCCGGCATGAGGCTGGGCGAGGCGCTCACGCGCTGCCCCGGGCTGCGGCTCGTACCGCCGGATCCCGACGGCGTGCGCGGGCTCTGGAACGTGCTGCTCGACCGGCTGGAGGGCATCGGCGCGAGCGTCGAGTCGGACCGGCCGGGGCAGGCCTTCTTCGAGGCGGACGGCCTGCGGGGCATCCACGGCGGCCACCTCGAGGGGGTGCTCACGGCCACCCGCAGGACGCTCTCGGGGCGTGACGGCGACGGCGCCGGCCGCGGCGCCAAGCTGGGCGCCGGGCCCAGCCGCTTCGGCGCCTACTGCGCCGCGCTGCGCGCGCGGCCGCGGCGGTCGGCCGAGGTCGTGGGCGCCGGCGCGGTGAGGGCGTTCCTCGCGCCGCTGCCGGTCCGCCTCCTGCGCTCGCGGCCGGAGCTGGCCGGCCTGCCGGAGACGCTCGAGCGGCTCGGCATCCGCACGCTCGGCGAGCTGGCGGCGCTGCCGGCGCCCGCGATGGCCGAGCGCTTCGGCCACCCCGGCCTGCTCGCGCTCGACCTCGCGCACGGGCGCGACACGCGGCTCGAGCCGCGCCGCCCGCCCGAGCCCGTGGTGGAGCGGCTGGCGCTGCCCGAGGCGGCGTCGGGCCCGCAGCTCGAGCACGCGCTCGAGCTGCTCATCGCGCGCCTCCTGGCGCGGCCCGAGCGGCGGGGGCGCTCGCTGCGCTCGCTGGCGCTGTCGGCGCGCTTCGTGGAGGGCGGTACCTGGCGCACGGCGGTCACGCTGCGCCAGGCCAGCGCCGACCCGGGCCGGCTCAAGCTCGTGCTCGTGCCCAAGCTGGGCGAGCTGCCGGCGCCGGCCGAGACGCTCGGGGTGGAGGTGGAGGCGTTCGGGCCGCCGGCGCGCGAGCAGGCGCGGCTGGTCGAGGAGCGCGGCTCGGCGGACGATCGCCGGGCGCGCATCGGCGAGGCGGTGCGCCAGGCCCGGCAGGCGGCCGGCTCGGAGGCAGCGCTGCGGGTGCTCTCGATCGACCCCGGCTCGCGCCTGCCCGAGCGCCGCGCCGTGCTGGCGCCGTTCCCCGCCGAGCCGGGAGAGGAGGGGCGGCGCAGGTGAGCGGAGTCCGGCGTCTGGGCGTCCCGCGCCGCGTCACCGTCCACGCCGGTCCCGGCGGGGTGCCCACCGCCGTCGGCCGCACTCGGGTCGAGGCGGTCAACGAGGAGTGGGTGGTGGAGGATCGCTGGTGGACCGGCAGGCCGCTGCGGCGGCGCTACTTCGAGCTCGTGCTCAGCGACGGCCGCAACACGGTCGTGTTCCTCGACCTCGGCACGGGGAGGTGGTTTCTGCAGCGCGGATGAAAGATTCGCGGGCTTGCCGGCGTCGTACCTCAAATAGGGCTGGGGGGCGCCTGTCCAACTGAGGAGGCACCGATGTCTGCGCCTCGCTCCCGTCCACCCTTCGTACGGGCGCTTCTGCTCGCCGCTCTCGCCTTACTCGTCATCCCCGCCGCCGCGCTCGCCGGCGGCAAACAGCAGACCGGCAACTACAAGCAGGTCAACCTCGTATCCGACATTCCCGGAGTCGCGCACCTCACCGATCCCAACCTGAAGAACCCGTGGGGGCTCGCGGCCGGCCCGCAGACCCCGCTCTGGGTCGCCGACAACGGCACCGACAAGGCCACTCTCTACCAGGGCGGCCTGCCGAACTCGCTGATCTCGATCGTCCCGCTGGTGGTCGACATCCCCGGCGGCGCGCCCACGGGGCAGGTGTTCAACCCCACTGACGGCTTCGTCGTGAGCGACGGCAAGGGGCACTCGGGGGCGGCGCTGTTCCTGTTCGCCTCGGAGTCCGGGCACATCACCGGCTGGAACCCGGCCGTGCCGCCCCCGCCACGCTCGACCAGCGCCCAGAACGGCTTCACGGCGCCCGACGGCGCGATCTACAAGGGCCTGGCGATCTCGGTGAGCAAGAAGGGAAGCCCGCGCCTGTACGCGACCGACTTCCACAACGGCAAGGTCGACATGTTCGACTCGAGCTTCTCGCCGATCAGCATGCCGGGCACGTTCACGGATCCCAACCTGCCGCAGGGATTCGCCCCGTTCGGGATCCAGGCGATCGGCAACTCGATCGTCGTCTCATACGCCATGCAGGACTCCGACGCCGAGGACGACGTGGCGGGGCCGGGCAACGGCTTCGTCGACGTGTACGACCGCAACGGAGTGCTGCAGAAGCGGCTGATCTCGAACGGCGAGCTCAACTCGCCGTGGGGTCTCGTCGTGGCACCGAGCGGCTTCGGCCAGTTCTCGCACGCGCTGCTCGTCGGCAACTTCGGCGACGGCACGATCCACGCCTACGACCCGCACACGGGGCAGCTACTCGGCCAGCTCGCCACCAAGTTCGGGCCGATCACGATCGACGGCCTCTGGGGCCTGCGCTTCGGCAACGGCGTGACCGGCACCCCGCACACGCTGCTGTTCAGCGCGGGGCTGAACGATGAGGCGAATGGACTCCTTGGTGAGATCAAGGTGAGGAACCACCACTAGCCGGATTGCGGATTGCGGATTGCGGAGATGCCTTTCCGCAATCCGCAATTCCGCACTTCCGCGATCCCTACTTCGGAGGCGGCCCGACGGTCGCTAGCCAGGCGAGCACGCTCACCGAAGCCGCATGCGTGCGCAGCATTCCCGGCCGGGACCCATGGTGGTACATCGAGCTGCCGTCCCAGGCGCGCGTGAACACGCCGCGGGCGCCGAGGGCGTTGTCCAGGGCGTCGCGGGCCGACTCTCGCCCGACGTCGTACCAGGTCGAGCCGCCGCCGTGGGCGTAGTACTCGAGCATCCAGTGGACGTAGACGGCGTCGTACTGGGGACCCATGTCGAGGTCCTTGCCGAACCAGGCCAGGGCGCTCGCCGCGAGCGCCCGCGCGCGCAGGCAGTAGGCGTCGACGCCCGTCGCTCGGCAGAGGGTCTGGTGGGCCATGATCATCGGCCCCTGGACGTAGGGCATGGGGACGTCGCTCGTGTCGCGGGCGCCGTAGAGGCCGGCCTTCTCGTTCCACATCGACCTGTCGCCCCAGGCGATCAGCCGCTGAGCCAGGCGCAGGTAGCCGCGCCGGTGGGTCTCCTTGTAGAGGAGCGAGGCGAGCAGCGTCGTGCTGGCGAGCGACTCGCCCGCCTTGTACTTGCGGAAGGTGTTCCACCAGATGCCGCCGTGGCGGCGATCCCAGCCCGCGCCCATGATGAAGGCGAGCGCGCGGCGGGCGTCGTGGAGGGCGCGCCGGTGGTGGGTGGCGCGGTAGGCGTCGTAGAACGCGAGCCCCCACCAGCCGTTGTCGTCGAAGAACGTGCGCGAGTGGGTGCCATGGTCGCCGGGGTACGCGGCGTAGCCGGGATGCGGCCGCAGGTGCGGGTTCCAGTAGCGCTCGGCGCCCCGGATGAAGTTGTCGACGGCGTGCGCGTGGCGGTTGCTCGGGGAGGCGATCTGGATCGCGTTCACCGCCTCGAACAGCGGCACGATCCCCCAGATCGTCGCCAGCGGGTGCGTGCTGTGGCTGTGCCGCCGCTCGCGATACCAGTGACGGCGCTTGTCCCACCAGTAGCGGTGCGCCGTGGCGACGCCGTGCTCGGCGAGACGCAGGTAGTTCTTCTGAGTCGGGGTCAGCCTGGGCTTGGCGGCCTGGGCTGGGGAGGCGAAGCAGGCAGCGACCAGCAGCGCAAACAGAAGGCAGCGGCGGACACGGAACATCGTCTGAGTAATCGGCACGCAGTCCGCAGTCCGCAGTCCGCAGTCCGCGGTCAGCGGTCAGCGGTCAGCTGTCCGACACACATGCGAACATACGTTCGTGCCCTACGTCGAGCTGCATGCTCATTCCGCCTACTCATTCCTGGACGGCGCCTCGCTGCCGGTGGAGCTGGCGGCGGTCGCAAGTGAGCAGGGCTACCCGGCGATGGCGCTCACCGATCACGACGGCCTCCATGGCGCGATGGAGTTCGCCCAGGCCGCGAAGCCGCTCGGCCTGCGCCCGATCACGGGAGCGGAGCTCACGCTCGACGACGGCTCGCACCTCACGTTCCTGTGCGAGAGCCGCCAGGGCTATCGCAACCTCTGCCTGCTGATCACGCGCGCGCACGAGGGCACGCGCGAGCGGCCGGCGGAGCCCACGCCGCCGTCGGTATCGCTCGAGGAGGTGGAGCGCCACGCGGAGGGGCTCGTCTGCCTGTCGGGCTGCGCGCGCGACGGCGCGCTGGCCGGTCGTCTCGAGCGCCACGAGCACCCCCAGGCGGCCGCTGTGGGCAAGCGATTACTGAGGGCCTTCGGGCCGGAGCGCTTTCGAGTCGAGTTGCAGCGCCCCTTCGCCAGGCACGACCGGCGGCGCAACCGCCTGCTGTCCGAGCTGGCCGAGCGGCTGGGGGTGCCCTGCGTCGCCACCGGCAACGTCCACGCGCACGCGCGCTCGCGCGTGGCGCTTCAGGACGCCTTCGTGGCGGCGCGGCTCGGCACCACGCTCGACGAGTCGGAGCCGCAGCGGCGCGGCAACACCTCGCACGTGCTGGCCTCGCCGGAGGCGATGGCGGCGCGCTTTCCGGAGCACCCGGAGGCAGTGCACGAGTCGGGCCGCCTGGCGGAGCGGCTCGAGTTCGACATCACGCGGGACCTCGGCTACCGCTACCCCGGCTCGGAGGACGGCACGGCGGACAGCCGGCTGGCGGAGCTCTGCTCGCAGCGGCTCGAGGAGCGCTACCGCAACGGCGGGCACGCGGGCGGCCACCGCGCGCGGCTCGAGGAGGCGCGGGTGCGGCTCGAGGAGGAGCTGCGGATCATCCGCGCGCTCAAGCTGTCCGGCTTCTTCCTGCTCCACCGCGACATGCTCGAGCTGGCGCGCGAGGTGGCGGTCGAGGTGCGCGGCACCGAGACCGCGCGGGCGCTGCTGCCGCCCGGCCGCGGCCGCGGCTCGAGCGTCTCCTCGATCGTCTGCTACCTCACCGGCCTCTCGCACATCGATCCG
Organism: uncultured Thermoleophilaceae bacterium; assembly: GCA_963848495.1. Taxonomy (GTDB): domain Bacteria; phylum Actinomycetota; class Thermoleophilia; order Solirubrobacterales; family Thermoleophilaceae; genus JAICJR01. Next base: position 611,535 of record CAWKDV010000003.1, on the reverse strand, counting down.
ATCGAGAACCGGCTCCTGATGGGCCGCTTCCTCAACGAGGAGATCTCCTCGATGCCGGACATCGACCTGGACTTCCCGCGCGACATCCGCGAGGTCCTGATCCCACGCGTGATCCAGCGCTACGGGGAGGACAGGGCGGCGCTCGTGTCGTCGTTCGCCTGCTACCGCACGCGCGGCGCGGTGCGGGACTTCGCCAAGGCGCTCGGCCTGCCACCCGGCGAAGTGGAGCGGGCGGCGCGCTCGGTGGACCCCTGGAGCTCGGACGAGATCGAGCTCGACATGGAGAAGGCGATCGGCGGGGGAGTGGGGAGGCGGCGGATCGAGGGCTCGCCGCGCTGGCGGGCGCTCGTGCGGCTCGTGCAGGAGGCGCACGGGCTGCCGCGGCACGTGTCGCAGCACCCGGGCGGGATGGTCATCGCCACCGAGCCCCTGTGCGAGATCTGCCCCATCCAGCCGGCGGCGATGACGGGGCGCCAGCTCGTGCAGTGGGACAAGGACTCCTGCTCGGACGCCGGCTTCCTGAAGATCGACTTCCTGGGGCTCGGGATGCTGTCGGCCGTCGAGCGCTGCATCGACGAGGTCGCGCGCGTGCGCGGGGAGCGGATCGACCTCTCGCGCATCCCCTTCGACGACCCTCAGGTGTTCCGCTCGATCCAGCAGGCGAAGACCACCGGCGTGTTCCAGATCGAGAGCCGCGCCCAGATGCAGATGCTGGTGCAGACGCTGCCGGAGACGCTCGACGACCTCACCGTGCAGGTGGCGCTCGTGCGGCCGGGGCCGATCCTCGGCGGCGCGGTCCATCCCTACATCGAGCGGCGCAAACGGCTGCGCGAAGACCCGGACTTCGAGGTCCCCTATGAGCACCCGTGTCTCGAGCCGGTGCTGCGCGACACGCTCGGCACGATCGTCTTCCAGGACCAGGTGATCGAGACCTCGATGGCGTTCGCCGGCTTCTCGGCCGGCGAGGCGGAGGGGCTGCGTCGCGCGATGAGCCGGCGGCGCTCGGAGGAGGCGATGCGCGCCTACGAGCGCAAGTTCGTCGAGGGCGCGGTGGAGCGCGGCGCCACGCGCGAGTCGGCCGAGCGCATGTACGGCCAGATCGTCGGCTTCTCGGGCTTCGGCTTCCCCAAGGCGCACTCGGCGGCGTTCGGGCTGCTCGCCTACCAGTCCACCTGGCTGCGCGAGCACTACGGGCCCGAGTTCCTCTGCGGGCTGCTCAACGAGCAGCCGATGGGCTTCTACCCGCCGGACGCGCTCGTGCACGAGGCGCAGCGGCGCCGCATGGAGGTGCTGCCGCCCGATGCCCTGCGCAGCGACGTGCTGTGCCGGGTCGAGCCCTGTGACACGCCGGACACGGCGCTGGATCGCCACCCGCTCCTTGCCGATAGGTCACCTATCGGCGACGTCGCGTGCGACGCCCAGCTTGGTCCGGACGCGCCACAGGGGAATCATCGATTGGCGGTGCGGATCGGGCTCGGCTACGTGCTCGGCGTGCGCGAAGCGGACGTGCGCGGGATTGTCGACGAGCGCGAGCGGGGCGGCCCGTTCGGCTCGCTGGCTGACCTCGCGGCGCGCTGTGCCGCCCAGGGCGACGCGCTCGAGCGGCTCGCCTGGGCGGGGGCCTGCGACTCGCTCTGCTCGGGCCGCCGTGAGGCGCTCTGGCTGCTCGGCGTGTCGGTGCCCGGCACCCCGGTACGCGGCGGCACCCAGCTCGCGCTGCCGCTCGAGACGGGCGACGCCCCGTCGCTGCGCGATCTCACACCGTGGGAGCGCATGCTGGCCGACTACGGCTCAACGCACGTCACGCTGAAGGAGCACCCGCTGGAGCTCATACGGCCGAGCCTGCCCGAGGACATGCTCACGAGCGTCGAGCTCGAGCAGGCGCGCTCGGGCCGCCGGGTGCGCCTCGCGGGGCTCGTGGTGGCGCGCCAGCGCCCGTCGACGGCGAACGGCGTCACCTTCATGCTGCTCGAGGACGAGTTCGGCACGATCAACCTGATCGTCCCGCCGCCGATCTACGATCGCTTCCGGCTGGCCATCCGCAGTGAGCCGCTGATCACGGCATCCGGCCGCCTGGAACGCCGCTCGGGCACCACCAACGTGATCGTCGACGTGGTCAGCCGCCTCGAGCGCCCCGACGTCCCGCAGGCGGAGGTCCGCCACATCGAGCCCCGCCGCACCTGGAGCACGGACGACGCGGACGAGCTGCGGGCGGTGGCGCCCGTCGCTCACTCCTTCGGCCGCAGGGGCCGCTAGCCGGAGGACGCGCCATATCTGCGCTGCTCGGCGTCCTCGGGTCTCGGCTTGCCCAGCAAGCCATCGACCCTGCGTCCTTGATCAGCTTGATCTGGACGCGCCCTCGGCTGGAGGCGCCGCCCCGGCCGCCTGCTCGAGCGCCGCAAACGCGTCCTCGAGCCAGCGGCGGTAATAGGCGCGGCCGGCCGTCGCGTCGAACACGCGGTAGCCGAGTGTCGCCGGCGCCATTCCGAACTCGGCGTCCACGAAGGTCGAGCTCTGGGCCGCCGTCAGCACCCAGCTCACGTACGTGCCGGTGTCGAGGCAGTGAAAGCGCAGCGAGTGCAGGTCCTCGAGCTCGTCGATCTCGAGCGAGGTGGTCTTCTCGCCGAGCATGTTGCGCGTCACCTGGGTGAACACGGTGCCGGTCTGGAACTCGTCGCCCCGCACCTCCACCACGCGGGGGAACCAGTCTGGATGCCGAGCGGGATCGCCGACGAGGTCCCAGACCCGCTCGATGGGGGCCCCGATCAGCCCCTGGCGCCGATAGCCCGACATCGCGGCCGATCCTCGCAGACGGCCGCGATGTCGCCAAGCGCGTGCGCTATCCCGCGAATGCCATGTACGAGCCCACCTCGCTCATCCCGGTCGAGGCGGGCGGCTCGTCGCAGCGCTCGCCGAGGCCCTCGCGGAAGCGCTGGAACGCCTCCAGGGTGCCCAGCGGTGCCGCCCCCTCGGCATCCTCCACGGCCACGTGCACGAACGTCACCTCGTCCTCGAGGCGGAAGGTGGCGTAGTGGAAGCCGTCCGGGCGCGCACGTGCGAGCTCCTCGTAGACCGCCTTCACCAGCCGCTCGTTCTCGTCGGCGCGCTCCGGCTTCACGCGGTAGCGGACCATGATGCTTCTCTGGCTCATCTGGGCTCCTTTCGTTGGCTGCCGGTTGAGAGACGCGCAGCGGCCGAAATCTGGCGCTCGCAGGGAGAGCGATGAGTTTTCGCCGCGGCGGGGGTCACAAGGGATGTGGGCACAGACAGGAGAGGCCGTGCGAGCCCTGGCGGGAACCAGGGCCGCGCGTCGCTGCGGGCGTGGCTCCGGCGCCGGCCGCGGCCGGCCGAGCCCCGCGAGATCGAGCCGATCTGGCTCGAGCCCTGTCCCGACCCGCTGGTCGCCGCCCTGCCGGACACCGCTCCGGGCCCCCACGCGCGCTACGAGACGAGGGAGAGCATCAGCCTGTCGTTCGTCGCCGGCCTGCAGCGCCTGCCGCCGCGCGAGCGAGCCATGCTCGTCCTCCGCGACGTGCTCGGCTTCGACGCCGCCGAGGTCGCGGACATGCTCGACACCACCGAGGCATCCGTGGACAGCGCGCTGGAGGGAGCCCGCGAGGCGTTCGAGGGCCAACTGCCCGCGAAGCCACGCGAGGGTGCTCCGCCGCCGGACTCCCCGCGCGAGCGGGAGCTGGTGGGCCGCTTCGCGGATGCGTTCGAGAGCCGCGACCTCCGCCGCCTCACGGCTCTCCTCACCGTCGATGCGACCCTGACCATGCCGCCGGCGCCGGTCGCCTACGAGGGCCCCGAGGCGATCTCGGCCTTCCTGCGCGGGCGCTCGTTCTGGAGCCCGGAGCGGCGTGTGCGGATGGTCCCCACGCGCGCGAACGGCCAGCCGGCGCTCGCCTACTACGTCGGCCACCGCGCCGGCGGCGACCTGTGGGCGCACGGGCTGCTCGTGCTCACCCTCGATGGCGACCGCGTGGCGGCGGTGGCGCGTTTCGGCGAGAGCGTGCTGCAGCGCTTCGAGCTCCCGCCGACGCTGCGGGACCCTGAGCCGGTCAGGCGCCGCTAGCCGGCGTCTGGCTCACGTTCGGCACAGCGGCGGATCTCGGCGAACCAGGTGGCGATGTCGGGCTCGTGCTCGGCCTTGGGCGACCACTGCTCCACGGCGCAGTCCATGCGCGTTCCGGGGACGCGGAAGAAGACGCAGGCGGTGCCCGCACACGCGGTGCCGCGCCCGAACGCCCGCTCCAGCGGGCACACGGGCGGCGCGCCCATCACGCGCCGGCTGTGCCAGTTGCCCTCGGCCGAGACCCCCGGGGAGAGTGCCCAGCGCGGATAGCTCGGACGGCTTCCGCTGCGCTGTGCAGACTGCTCGCTCCCGGCCTTCGCCCGCGTCACCCGCTCGAGTAGGCGCCGGTGCCGTGCAAAGTCGTTGTCGGAGTCGGATGCCATAGCAGTCCGAAGCTACGCCCGCGCGCGCAGGCGCACATCCGGGTAAGCGTGCTGCCCCATCCGGGAAGGCCGCTGTCCGCTGGGTAGTTCCTACGGCCGGGGGCTACGATGCGCCAATGGATCGCAGACCACCGCGCCTGGTTGTCGGCTACGACGGCTCGGACGCCTCCCGGGTGGCGGTCGAGCACGCGGTGAGCGTCGCGGCGCCCGACGGCGAGGTGATCGTGGTCAGTTCGTTCGGCCCGGCCCCCGACTGGCTCGAGGGCGCGGAGTACGAGCGCGTGCTCGAGGACCGGCGTACACAAGGGCAGGCTGCGCTCGACGGCCTGCAGGCAGCAGCGGACGAGGTCTTCGGCGGCGTCGCGCACCAGCTGGAGCTGTCGGACGGCGCGCCGATCGACGCCATCCTCGCCGCGGTCGAGGCGCACGACGCAGGCGGGGTGGTGGTCGGCTCGCGCGGCTTCGAATTCGTGTCGGGCGATCTCGGCAGCGTGTCGCACGAGCTGCTCCGGAAGAGCGACCGCCCCGTGACCGTGATCCCGCCCGCCTGCGTGGCCGCCAAGACCGCTGCCCGCGAGGGCGGCTAGGGCGAGGCCCTCCGTAGTCAGCCGCACGACAAGTCGCAGCGATCACGGATGAACGTGCCCGCCGCAGCGGCTAGCTTGCAGTTCGATGGTCTGCGACGCGTCGACGGCTCCCCGCACCCTTGCCACCACGGCGGACTCGTACGTGACGGACGGCCGCCGGCTGTTCCGGGTCGTCTCGCCGCTCGCCTCGCCGCCGGATTGGGAGCACGCGGAGCTCGAGGACTGCATGACGCTCGAGACCTCGAGCTACTCGCCGGCGCAGCTCTGGTCGATGGGCCTGGTGCTGGTGCGCCGGACCGACGCCGCCGACGAGCGCGCGGCGTTGCTGCACACCTCCACCTGGGCGCTCACCGGCTGAGAGCGCGCGGCCGGCCGGGCCGCGCTACCGTCGGGCGGTGGCCGGAAGGATCCTGATCGGCACCTCGTCCTGGGCAGATCCCGGGTTCGTCGAGGAGTGGTACCCAAAGGGCCTGCCCGCCCGCGACCGCCTGCGCTGGTACTCCGAGCGCTTCCCGGTCGTCGAGGTGAACTCGAGCTTCTACGCGATCCCTGAGCGCCACACCGTCGGCCGCTGGGCGCAGGAGACCCCCGACGACTTCACCTTCGACGTCAAGCTCCACCGTCTCCTGTCGCGCCACTCGGCGCGCCTGCAGGAGCTGCCGCCCGACCTGCGCGACGGCGTCGAGGTCGGCGAGCGCGGCCGCGTGAGGCTCACGCCGCAGCTCGAGGCGGCGATGGTCGACGAGCTGAAGAACGCCGTGGAGCCGCTTGGCGAGGCCGGCAAGCTGCGCGCCTTCCTGCTCCAGCTCACGCCGGCGTTCGCGCCCGGGAAGAACGAGCTGAGCGAGCTCGATTCCCTGATCGATCGGCTCCAGCCGCATCCGGTGGCGGTCGAGTTCCGCCATCGCGGCTGGGTCCGCGGGGAGCGCGCCGAGCGGACGCTCGGCTACCTCGCGGACCACGGCGCCGCGTTCGTATCGGTCGACGCGCCGCCGGATGACCAGATCCCGATCATGCCCCCGATCGACGCCGTGACCCGCGACGACCTGGCGTACATGCGCCTGCACGGCCGCAACACGGAGGGTTATCTGCGCGGCAAGACGGTGGCCGAGCGCTTCGGCTGGCGCTACAGCGACGACGAGCTCGAAGAGGTCGCGCAGCGCGTCCGCGGGCTGGCGGAGCAGGCCGGCGAGGTGCACGTCCTGTTCAACAACAACCGGGGTGACGACGCCCCAACGGCGGCGCGCCAGTTCGCCGCTCTGATGGGCCAGGACCCCGGGCCGCCACCCGAGGAAGCGCAGCTGCGCCTCGCGTGAGCGGAGCACCCGCGCATGCGGTGAGCGAAGATAGGCGGGTGGAGCCGCGCATCGCCACCGGACTCGCGCCTAGCGACGCGGGCGTGGACTCGTTCGCCGAAGCCGCCGCGCGGGCGGCGCTCCGGCTCGGCGGCGCGCCCGCCGACCTGGCGCTCGTGTTCGCGGGCTCCGACAACCTCGAGTTCGCCGAGGAGGGCCTCGAGGCGGTGCGCGCCCGGCTGAGCCCGCAGGCGCTGGTGGGCTGCGGCGCCCAGGGCGTGGTCGCCGACGGCCGCGAGCTGGAGACGGGCGGCGTGGCGGTCTGGGCGGCGTCGCTGCCAGGCGCCGAGCTCGAGGCGTTCCACCTCGAGGCGATCTCGACGCCGGACGCGCTCGCCGTCGCCGGCATGCCGGAGCTCGACGGCGCCGACGCGGCCATCATGCTGGTGGATCCCTACTCCTTCCCCGCCGAGCCGCTGCTCGACCAGCTGGCCGAGGACTACCCCGGCCTACCGGTGATCGGCGGCCTGGCCAGCGCCGGTGGGCCGGGCATGAGCCTCCTGATGTGCGACGACGAGGTGCACGAGGCGGGCGCCGTCGGCGTCGTGCTGAACGGGGTGGACGTGCGCCCCTGCGTATCCCAGGGCGCGCGGCCGATCGGGCCGGAGATGGCGATCACCGCCGCGGAGGACAACATCATCCACGAGCTGGCCAGCCGCCCGGCGCTCGAGCGCCTGAAGACCGCGGTGACCGAGCTCGACGAGCTCGAGCGCGCGCTCGCCGCCCAGGGGCTCCTGATCGGCATCGTGATCGACGAGAACCGGCCCGAGTACGAGCGCGGCGACTTCCTCGTGCGCGGCCTGCTCGGCGCCGACGAGGAGACCGGCGCGATCACGGTGGGCGAACGCGTGCGCGTCGGGCAGACCGTGCGCATGCACGTGCGCGACGGCGCCTCGGCGGACGAGGACCTGCGCGAGGCGCTCGATCACCTCGTCGACGGCATGGCCACCCCGGCCGCGGGCGCGCTCCTCTTCACCTGCAACGGCCGCGGCTCAAACATGTTCGCCGCGCCGAACCACGACGCCGCAGCCCTAGAGACCGCACTGGGGGCGGTGCCCGCGGCCGGTTTCTTCTGCGCCGGCGAAATAGGGCCGGTCGGCGACCGCAATTTCGTGCATGGGTTCACGGCCACCCTGGCCGTGTTCGTCGGATAGTCCGCAGTCCGCAGTCCGCAGTCCGCAGTCCGCAGTCCGCAGTCCGCAGTCCGCAGTCCGCAGTCCTTCAGTCCTCCTACGCCAGCGCCAGCGCCGGCCGCCGCTCCGCCCAGGGACACGCCTCTTCGAGCTGCGCCGACAGGGAGATCAAGAGCTCCTCGCCGGCCGGCGGGCCCACGAGCTGCACGCCGACCGGCAGCCCGTCCTCGGACTCGTGGAGCGGCAGCGACACCGCGGGCTGGCCGGTCACGTTCCAGACGGGCGTGAACGGCACGAACGCCGCGGCGTTGAGCAGCATCTGGAGCGGCTGCTCCCCCTCCTTCGGGCGCAGAGCGCCGATCTCGATCGGCCGCAGCGCGAGCGTGGGGGTGACCAGCACGTCGATCTCGCCCCACATCGAGACGACCCCGCGTGAGTACTGGTGCAGCCAGTCGAGCGAGCCCAGATAGGCGGTCGCGGTGAGGGCCTTCGAGATGTCGTACATCTGGCGGCTGAGCGGCTCGAGCCGGTCGGGGTCGATCTCCTGGCCGGAGATGCGCCTCCACATGTTGAGCTCGTCCTCGATGGCCCCGATCCAGACGTTGATGAAGTTCTCGACGTAGCCTGGGTCCGCCTCGATCTCGACCTCCTGCACCTTGTGTCCGAGCGACTCGAGCAACTCGGCGGCCTCGCGCGTGGCGGTGACGCACTCCGGGTCCACCGGGACGCCGTTCGGCGAGGTCGTGACGAATGCGATCCGCAGCGAGCCCGGGTCGCGCCCCACCGCGTCGGCGAACGGCGCCGAGGGGTCGGGCGCCCAGTAGGGATCGCCGGGCTCGTAGCCGGCGAGCACGTCGAGGGCGACGGCGGAGTCGCGCACGTCACGCGAGACGACTCCCTCGGTGGCGAAGCCGGACGCCAGCTCGGCCAGCTCCGGCGCCCATGAGATGCGCCCGCGGCTCGGCTTCAGCCCGACGAGCCCGCAGCAGGAGGCGGGAATGCGGATCGAGCCGCCGCCGTCGTTGGCGTGCGCGATGCCCACCATGCCGGAGGCCACGGCGGCCGCGCTGCCGCCCGACGAGCCGCCCGGGGTGCGCTCGAGGTTCCAGGGGTTGCGAGCCGGGCCGAAACGGTCGGGCTCGGTGACCGGCAGGATGCCCATCTCGGGGCAGTTGGTCTTGCCGACGACGATCGCGCCGGCGGCCCGCAGGCGGCGCACCAGGGCCGAATCAAGCGTGGGGATCCAGTCGTCGAGCGCCGCCATGCCGATCGTGGTGCGCACGCCCTCGGTGATCGCGCCGAGGTCCTTGATCAGGATCGGCACGCCCGCCAGTGGGCGCTCGTCGCCCGCGCCCTGACGGTCGGCCTCCGCGAGCGCCCGCTCGGCGCACAGCGTCACGACCGCGTTCAGGTCGCCGTTGAGCCGGTCGATCGCCTGGAGCGACGCCTCCACCAGCTCGCGTGCGGACAGCTCGCCCGAGCGCACGAGCTCCGCTTGCTCCACGGCGGACTTGAACATGAGATCGTTCGGCATTCGCTTCTCCTTGGCCGGTGGGGACGGGAGCGTATCCGCCAAGATGCCCGCATGGAAAGCGGCGATCGTGCCCCGGACGGGATCGTGCGCGTGCGCGCGGACAACCCGTCGCCGATGACGCTCGACGGCACGAACACCTACCTCGCCGACGGCTGGGTGGTGGATCCCGGGCCGGACGACGAGCGCCACCTGGCTGCCGTGCTGGAGGCGGCGGGTGGCGGCATCGAGGGGATCGCCATCACCCACGCGCACGCGGACCATGACGGCGGCGCAGCGGCGCTGGCTGCCGCGGCTGGAGGCGTGCCGGTGGTGCGGCCGCGGGACGGGGAGGAGGCGGGCCCGCTACGCGCGATCGCCACTCCCGGGCACTCGCCCGACCACGTCTGCCTGCTCTACGGCCGCATCTGCTTCGCGGGCGACGCCGTGGCCGGGATCGGCAGCAGCTTCGTGCCGGTAGACGGTGGCGGCATGGCCGCCTACCTCGATTCCCTGCGTCGCCTCCGCGCTCTCGACCTGGACGCGCTCTGCCCCGGCCACGGGCCCTTCGTCCACGACCCGGCCGCCAAGCTCGACGAGTACATCGAGCACCGGCTCGAGCGCGAGCGCAAGATCGTCGAGGCCCTCGAACGCGGTATCAGCGACCGCGACGACCTGCTCGAGGCGGCCTGGGACGACACGCCCCTCCACCTTTCGCCGATGCTGCGGTGGGCCGCAGGCACCACGCTCGACGCCCACCTCGAGAAGCTCGCTGCAGAGGGGCGTCCGACCCTTCCTACGTAACCCCTTGTGCGGAAAAGCCGCAGTGACCCTGCGGGGCGCCCCGACCCGCTTCGGGTAAATGTGCCGGATGCCGCTTGCCCCTGGAATGCCGACGCTGTGCGAAGTCAATTCGCGGAAGGAGCGAACGGTGAAGAAGCAGGTTTTGAGCTATGGCGGCGTGATCGCCAGCGTCATTCTTACGGTGTTCGGCATCGTGTCCATCGTGGTGGCCCTGAACGGTCGCTCGGAGGTCCGGTCGGACATCAAGCGTGAGGCCATCGTCGGCACGCCCGACATGACTCCGAAGGCCATCAAGGCCGAGGCCACGAAGGCCGGCCTGAAGAACGTCGATTTCCCGACCTGCACGGTGGCGAACCAAGCGGTGACCACGGGCGCGAGGGCGAAGTGCTTCGCCTCGTACATGCGCATCCACGTGCTGGAGGCCACCGGCGGCCTGACTTACTCGCAGATGCCGCGCTACGCGACGGCCAACGGCAAGGGCACCAACGACGAGAAGGCGGCTCTGAAGAACCCCAAGACCGGCGCGGCGACCGACAATCCGGCGCGCAACCTCTGGGTGACCGAGACCGCCCTCACCACGGCACTGAACACCTCGTTCTTCGCCGAGTCGGTGGCGATGTTCTCGCTGGTCATGGGCATCGCCCTGCTGCTGACCGGCGTCGGCTTCCTGGTCCTCACCGTTCGCCTCCTGCGTCCGGCTGAGAAGACGGAGAAGAAGGTTGAGGCCACGAGCGAAGCAGTCCCCGCCGCGAGCTAGGACCCACTCGCGACGAGCAGTACGGACTCCCGCCTCGGCACCACGCCGGGGCGGGAGTCCGCTTTTCAGGACTCGGTCAGTCTTGGCCGGCGCCCTGGACGCCGTCGAGCAGGCGCCAGTTGGCCTCGAGCACGCGCTCGGCCTCGGCCACGAGAGCGTCGGCATCCGCACCGTCGAGCTCGCGCTCGATGAGCGTGCGACCGCTCTCGGCGTGCTCGACGTCACGGACGACGTGGATGTCGAAGTACTCCGTGCCGGCGCCCGACTCAAAGCCGTAGTGCTCGACGAGGCCGGCGCGCTTGGTCTCCGAGATCGCGGGCTGGGCCGACTCGATCGCGTACAGCGCGACGAGCGTGGGCAGCAGCTCGCGCTCGGGCGCGGACCAGGCGGCGGCGCAGTCGGCGGTCTCCGCGAGCGGCGCCTGCTCGCCCTCGCAGCCGGCGGCGGCGGCGAAGCGGCCCCAGAGGTCGACGTGCGCCTCCTCCTCGGCAGCGTGGCGGGACAGCTCGCCGGCGAGGGCGTCCGGCGCGACGTCGGCGGCGTGACGCGAGGCGGCCGCCAGCGCGTCAACCGCGTGCGCGTACTGACCCGCGTAGAAGGCGAGCTCCTCGCCTGAAAGATCTCCCTCCGACCAGCGCTGGTAGAACGGGTGCCGCAGCACGTTCCAGCGGTCGGCGACGACGTCCAGTCTCTGCCACAAGTCCATGAAAGGGCCCCTTGGTCGCTTGACGAGGGCGGCAGCGTACCGCTTCAGGCAGGCGGATCGAGTCCGTGACGGCGCAGGCCTTTCACGATCGCCGCGTTCACGATCTCGACCACCTTCACGCGCGCGTAGTGCTTCGAGTCCGCCGGTATCACATGCCAGTGGGCGTGCTCGGTGTCGGTGCGCTCGAACATCTCCTCCATCGCCTGCTCGTACTGCTCGCGCAGGCCGCGGTTCTTCCAGTCGTCATCGGTCAGCTTCCAGCGCTTGAGCGGGTCCTTCGAGCGCTCCTCGAAGCGCCGCAGCTGCTCCTTGCTGGAGATGTGCATGAAGAACTTGACGACCATCGTTCCCTCTTCGACGAGCGTGCGCTCGAACTCGTTGATCTCCTGGTAGGCGCGCTTCCAGTGCTCCTTGGCCGTGAGCTGCTCGACGCGCTCGACGAGCACGCGCCCGTACCAGGAGCGGTCGAGCACCGCGACACCGCCCCAGCCCGGCAGCACGGGCCAGAAGCGCCAGAGGAAGTGGTGGCGCTTCTCGGTGGGCGTGGGCGCGGCGAACTGCGCGACGCGCACGTGGCGCGGGTCGAGCGGGGCCACGAGGCGCTTGATCGCGCCGCCCTTGCCCGACGCGTCCCAGCCCTCGAACACGACGCACAGGGGTGGCCCGAGCTTGCCGTCGCCGAGCAGGCCGCCGAGCGCGAGGCGCAGCGCCAGCAGCCGTTCCTGCTCCTTGGAGAGCTTCTTCTCGGCCTCCGCCTTGGAGAGGCTCTTCGTCAGGTCGACTGTGTCGAGGCGTCCCACGCGAACACATGGTGCCAGTCCGCCGCCTTGACCAAGAGCGCTGCCCTCGATATGAATTCGGTCGTGCGACCGACCGAAAGGGAGTACCTGCCCGCGGCCGAGCGCCGCGAGCAGATCGTCGCGGCCGCGATCAAGCTCATCTCGCGCGAGGGCCTCGCCGCCGCTAGCACGCGCGCGATCGCCGCCGAGGCGGGCGTCTCGCTCTCGACGCTTCACTATTGCTTCGGCAGCAAGGACACCCTCACGGACGCCGTGCTCGAGGCGATCGTCGCCGAGATCGTGGATGTGGCCGGCGCCGCGGTGAGCACCGACCACGGGCTCGCCGACGCGATCGAGGCGAGCGTCAACGCCTTCTGGCGGCTCGTCGAGGAGACACCCGGCCTCCAGACGATGCAGTACGAGCTGACGCTGAGCGCGCTCCGCTCGGGCGGCTCGCTGGCACGCGCCCAATACGACGAGTACGTGGCCGTGGCCGAGCGGGTCTTCAGCCAGGCGGCCAGGGCGAGCGGCGAGCGCTCGGCCGTGCCGGTCCGCGACCTGGCCCGCTTCGTGGTGGCCGGGCTCGACGGGCTGATCCTGCAGCACTTGAGCGACCCCGACGTACGGCGCTCGCGCCGCCAGGTCCGTCTGCTCGTCCGCGCAGCGGTCGAGCTCGCGGGCGTCGAAACCTAGGAGAGGAGAAGTAGATGGAAGAGAGGACTCGCCGTGTGAGCCGCCGCTCCCTGATCGCCGGCGCGGCCGTGGGTGCGGCGGCCGGAGCTCTGCCGGCTGCCTCGGCCAGGGCCGCGGGCTCGGGCGTCCGCCGCACCGAGGTGGCGATCGTCGGCGCCGGCCTCGCCGGCCTCACCGCCGCGCGTGAGCTCGCGAGGCACGGCAAGAGCGTGCTCGTGGTCGAGGCCCGCGATCGCGTCGGCGGCCGCACGCTCAACCACTCCCTCGGCGGCGGGCACGTGATCGAGGTCGGCGGCCAGTGGATCGGCCCGACCCAGGACAGGCTCGCCGCGCTCGCCAAGCAGGTGGGGGTGAAGACGTTCAAGACCTACAACCAGGGCGAGAACATCTCCTGGATCGACGGTGCGGCCACCCGCTACCCGGCCACCGCCGCGGTGCCCGCGCTGCCCGACGATGCCACGCAGGCGCTCGTCAACGCCGTGGTCACGCTCGACGGGCTGGCGAAGAACGTTCCGCTCGACGCGCCCTGGAACGCGCCGGACGCGCGTGCTCTCGACGGCCAGACCTTCGAGACCTGGAAGCTCGCCAACGCTCCGACCGCGCGGGGCCGGGCCGTGCTCGACGTCGTGGTCGAGGCGGTGTGGGCGGCCGAGCCCTCGGATGTGTCGCTGCTCCACGTGCTCTTCTACATCGCCTCCGCCGGCGACTCGAAGAACCCGGGCTCGCTGGCGCGCCTCATCTCCACCGCGGGCGGCGCGCAGGAGTCGCGCTTCGTGGGCGGCTCGCAGCGCGTCTCGCTGGAGCTGGCCAAGCGCCTGGGCGCGCGGCGCCTCGTGCTCGGCGCGCCGGTGCGGCGGATCTTCCACTCGGGCAAGGACGTGCGCCTGGTCACCGACCGCGGCACCGTGCAGGCTAAGCATGTGATCGTGGCCGTGCCGCCGACGCTGGCCGGCCGCATCGACTACGAGCCCGGCCTGCCCGCCCTGCGCGACCAGCTCACGCAGCGCGTCCCGCAGGGCTCGGCGATCAAGTGCCAGGCGATCTACTCGGAGCCGTTCTGGCGCAAGAACGGCCTGAGCGGCCAGGTGGTGAGCGACCAGGGGCCGATCAAGATCACGTTCGACAACTCGCCTCCGGGCGGCTCGCCCGGCGTGATGCTGGGCTTCCTCGAGGGCCACGACGCCCGCGTCCTCGGCGCCGCCTCGGCGGCCACCCGCCGCAAGGCCGTGATCGACTGCTTCGTGCGCTACTTTGGCCAGCAGGCGGCCAAGCCGCGCGCCTACGTGGAGCAGAACTGGTCCCAGGAGGTCTGGACCCGCGGCTGCTACGTGGGCTACACGCCCCCCGGCGTGCTCACCGAGTTCGGCGAGGCGCTGCGCCGGCCGGTGGGCCGCATCCACTGGGCGGGCTCCGAGACGGCCACGGTCTGGAACGGCTACATGGACGGCGCCGTGTCGTCGGGCGAGCGGGCGGCGGCGGAGGTGCTCGCCCGCCTTTAGGCGATCTTCACTTCGCCTAGCTGCACCGGCGTGGCGCCGCGCAGCGAGTTCGGGATCTCGGCGATGCGGTCGACGTGGTCGACCAGCTCGCGCAGCCGCTCGGGATCGGCAGCGCCCGAGATCTCGACCTCGTACTCGACCGGCCCCGACACCGGCGGATCGCCGGCGAAGTCGCCGCGCACCCGTACGCGGACGCTGTCGATCTCGATGCCCATCGCCGCGGCCTCCCGGTAGAGGTCGTTCGACACGCAGCCGGCCACCGCCAGGTAGAGCAGCTGCCCGCCGTTGAAGCCGATCCCGTCGCCACCGCCGTCAGCCGGCCGATCCACGACGAGCGTGTACGGCCCCGCGCTGCCCACGGCAGCCGGCCTACCGGCAACCGTGCGTGTCTCGACCTCGAACAAGGCGGCCGACGCTACCGTTGGCGGCCGCCCCGCGCAACCGCGGCGGTGGCCACTAGCCTTCCTGGCCGTGATCAGCACCAACCAGTTCAGGAACGGCACCCACATCGAGGTGGACGGCACGATCTTCAAGATCGTCGAGTTCCAGCACGTCAAGCCGGGCAAGGGCGGGGCGTTCGTCCGCACCAAGCTCAAGCGCAGCTCGGACGGGGCCGTGATCGACAAGACCTTCAGGGCCGGCGAGAAGTTCCGGCCGGTCCGCACCGAGAACCGCAAGATGCAGTTCCTCTACTCCGACGGCAGCCAAGCTCATCTGATGGACCTCGAGAGCTACGAGCAGATCAGCGTGCCCGAGGCCTCCGTGAAGGAGGCGCTGCAGTGGATCGTCCCCAACGAGAACGTCGACGTGCTCTACGTGGACGAGGAACCGGCCGACCTCCAGGTGCCGAGCGCCGTGGAGCTCACGGTCACCGAGACCGACCCCGGCGTCCGCGGCGACACCGCCTCGGGCGGCGGCGAGAAGCCGGCGGTGCTCGAGTCGGGCGTGAGCGTGCGCGTGCCGCTGTTCGTCAACGTCGGCGACCGCGTGCGGGTGGACACCCGCAGCGGCGAGTACGTATCGAGGGCGTAGCCAGGTGAAGCGGAGCGACCAGCGCCGGGCGGCCGTGGTGGCGCTGTACCAGCGCGACGTGACCGCGCGGCCGCTGTCCCAGCTGCTCGATCCCCGCGCCAAGGACTTCACCCGCGAGCTGGCCGAGGGCACCGAGGCACACCAGCCGGAGATAGACGGGCTGATAGAGCGCTACTCGGTGGGCTGGACGCTCGACAGGATTGCGCCGCTCGAGCGCAACATCCTGCGGGTGGCGCTGTTCGAGCTGCTCCACCGCGAGGACGTGCCGGCCGAGGTGGCGATCGACGAGGCCATCGAGGCTGCCAAGGAGCTCTGCGGCGCCGAGGCGCCCGGCTTCATCAACGGCATCCTCGGCTCGGCCCAACGCGAGCTGGGGGTGGCGTCGCGGTGAGCGGACCGCTCGACGCCCTCGTGGAGGAACTCGAGGAGACCGCCTCACGGCTGCGGTCGGGCGTGCTCGACGCCGACGAGGCGGCCCTCGCGGTCGAACGCTGCGCGGAGCTGGCCACCAAGCTGGGCAGCGAGCTCGACATGCAGGCCCGCGCCGCCGCCGCGCACGAGCCGCCGGGACAGGAGAAGCTCCTCTGAGCGCGCAGCCGCGCCTCGCTCAGTACCCCGTCGCCCTTCAGCGCCGGGTCGACGCCTACCTCGCCGAGCTTCGCTTCTCCGCCGAGTCCTCCACAGCGGGACTCGAGGAGGCGATGCGCTACTCGCTGCTCGCCGGCGGCAAGCGCATTCGTCCGGTGTTGGCGCTGGCCACCGCCGAGGCGCTCGAGCACGAGCCCGACTCCGTCATTGCGCTCGCCGGCGCGATCGAGCTGATCCACACCTACTCCCTTATCCACGACGACCTGCCGGCGATGGACGACGACGAGCTGCGCCGCGGGCAGCCCACCTGCCACGTGGCCTACGGCGAGGACGTGGCGATCCTGGCGGGGGACGGCCTCTTCGCCGAGGCGGTGCGGCTCGTGCTCGACGAGCAGGACGGCGAGCCGGCGCGGGTGCTGGCGGCGCTGCGCCATCTCGTGGCCGCCGTGGGCGTGAGCGGGATGGTCGGCGGGCAGTACGTCGACGTGACGGCCGCGGGGCGCTTCGACGAGCAGGGCCTTCGCCACCTGCACGAGCTCAAGACAGGCCGCCTGATCGCCGCCTCAATAGAGTGTCCGCTCTTGCTTCTAGGGGCAGACGAAGGTGCCACAATGGGGTTTCGGCGCTTCGCAGCCGAACTCGGGGTGCTGTTTCAGATAGTCGATGACATACTGGATGTGACGGGTGACGATGCCGCGCTCGGAAAGCCGCAGGGCTCGGACGAGCGGCACGGAAAGAGCACCTACGTGAGCGTTTTCGGATTGGAGAGAGCCCGGGAGCTGGCTCGCGACTCCCACCAGAAGGCGCGGGCAGCGCTCGCCGAGGTGGGCGGACCGACGGGCACGCTCGAGCAGATCGCGGACTACATCCTCACGCGGGACACATGAGCCTCCTCGACCAGATCACGGCACCACAGGACCTCCACGAGCTGAACGACGACCAGCTCCAGCAGGTCGCGCAGGAAGTGCGCGAGCTGATCATCGACACGATCGGCGAGATCGGCGGGCACTTCGGCGCCAACCTCGGCGCCTGCGAGATCGCTGTGGCCCTGCATAGCCTGCTCGACTCGCCCACCGACAAGATCATCTGGGACGTCGGCCACCAGGCCTACCCGCACAAGGTCCTCACCGGCCGCCGCGACCAGCTCCACACGATCCGCCAGTACGGCGGCCTCGCGCCCTTCTGCTCGATCGCCGAGTCCGAGCACGACATCATGGGCGCCGGCCACGCCTCGACCTCCGTCTCCTACGCGGTCGGCCTCAAGGAGGCCATGCGGCAGGGCATCGGCAAGGACGGCAAGGTCGTGGCGGTGATCGGCGACGGCGCGCTCACCGGCGGCGTAGCGTTCGAGGCGCTGCACAACGCGGGCGGCATGGATCTGCCGATCGTGATCGTGGTCAACGACAACGGCATGTCGATCGCGCCGAACGTCGGCGCCCTGTCGCGCTACTTCAACCGCATCCGCCTCAACCCGAAGCTTCATCGCGCGCGCGAGGGCGTGGAGACCGGCCTCACCCGGCTGCCGATCGGCATCGGCGACCGCATCGAGCGCATCGGCCCGCAGCTCAAGGAGTCGATCAAGGCGCTGTGGGCGCCTGGGCTCTTCTTCGAGGAGCTCGACCTCGCCTACGTCGGCGTGATCGACGGGCACGACGTCCGCGCGCTGCGCGAGGCGATCGGTGAGGCGCTCGAGGCCGACCGGCCGGTGGTCGTGCACGCGAAAACCGTGAAGGGCAAGGGCTTCGCCCCCGCCGAGGAGGGCGGCCTCGAGGGCATGGAGAAGTGGCACGCCGCCAAGCCCGCGTCGATCGTGAATGGCGCGCCCGCCTCGTCCAAGCCGAAGAAGACGAACGGCGCCCGCTTCGCGGAGCCCAAGCCGCCGCCGCAGTACACGACCGTGTTCGGCGACGCGATGGTGGACGAGTGCCGCCGCGACGAGCGCATCTGCGGCATCACCGCCGCGATGAACTCCGGCACGGGCCTCAACATCCTCCAGAAGGCGATGCCCGAGCGCTATTACGACGTCGGCATCGCCGAGCAGCACGCGGTGCTGTTCGCGGCGGGCATGGCGCTGCAGGGCATGAAGCCGGTGGCCGCGATCTACTCGACCTTCCTGCAGCGCGGCTTCGACCAGATCGTCCACGACGTCTGCCTGCAGAACCTCAACGTGGTCTTCGCCATGGACCGCGCCGGCCTGGTCGGCGACGACGGCCCGACCCACCACGGCGCCTTCGACATCGCCTACCTGCGGCCGTTGCCGAACATGGTGCTGATGGCGCCCCGCGACGAGGCCATGCTCGTCCGCATGCTGCGCACGGCCACGCTGCACGACGGGCCGGCTGCCATCCGCTACCCGCGCGGCGAGGCGGAGGGCGTACCGATCCCGGCCCGTCCCAAGCCGATCGAGATCGGCCGCGGCGAGGTGCTGCGCGAGGGCGAGCGTGTCGCGCTGCTCGGCTACGGCCTGGGCGTGTCGCTGGCGCTGAAGGCGGCCGCCGAGCTCGAGGCCCACGACCTCGACGTCACGGTGGCCGACGCGTGCTTCGCCAAGCCGATCGACACCGAGCTGGTGGAGCGGCTGGCGGCGGATCACGACCTGCTGGTCACGATCGAGGACGGCGTGCTGCCCGGCGGCTTCGGCTCGGCGGTGGGCGAGCACCTGCTCGACCATGGCCTCACCGGCGACGTCCGGCTGCTGCGGCTCGGTTTGCCCGACCGCTACGTCACGCACGGCAAGCCGGCCCTCCTTCGCAAGGAGGTCGGCATGGAGCCGGACCAGATCGCCGAGCGGGTCATGCAGGCCGTGCTGGACCCGCGCGACCTGCTGCAGAACGCCTAGGGCCGCCGCGGCGGCCTGGGTGGCTTTGGCGGCGCCGGCCGCTTCGGCGGTGCGGTGCCGGACAGGGCGGCCTCGACCCGTTCGAGCAGCCTGACGAGCGCGTCCGCCTCGGGCTTCGGCAGGTCGACGAGGAGCTCGCCCAGCCTGCCGCTGACGAGATCGGTGGCCGACGCCAGGGTCTGCTCGCCCTGCTCGGTGAGCGTGATGCTGCGGCTGCGCGGGTCGTCCAGCGGTCCGCCCCGCTCCACGAGCCCCTTCGCCTCCAGGCCCGAGATCAGCTGAGAGACCGCCGCGCCCGACACACCTGTGCGGCGCGCGAGCGGCGCGGCTGAGATCGGGCCGCTC
Source organism: uncultured Thermoleophilaceae bacterium (assembly GCA_963848495.1). Classification (GTDB taxonomy): domain Bacteria; phylum Actinomycetota; class Thermoleophilia; order Solirubrobacterales; family Thermoleophilaceae; genus JAICJR01. Next base: position 592,450 of record CAWKDV010000003.1, on the reverse strand, counting down.
GCGATCGCCCGGAGCGCCAGGTACTGGGCGACGGTGACCGGGGGGTGGTGCGAGGCCAGCACGCGCTCGACCCAGCGGGCGGCGATCGGGGCGGTCGTGGCGAGGGCCGCTCCCGCCTCGCGTGCGTGGCGCTGGTTTCGAGGTGGGGCCTTGGCGGGCATAGTTAAGGAGGCTTAATGATTAACCATGATTATGTGGAAGCTTATCGCTCCGCACGGCTCGGTGGCCACGATCGCGTCGCTCGAGCTCGCGGGCGAGCAGCCGCCGCCGTGGCTCCGGCGCTGGGCGCCCGCGGCGCTCGCGGCGGTGGTGGCCGCGACCGGCCTGCTCTGGCTGATCCTGTAAAGCAAGCGACCCGCCGGGGAAAGGCGGGCCGCTCGAGGGAGGAGTGATGCGTTTATGTGATCTTGGGAGGAAGTCTCAGATGCGCTGCGGGGCGTAGCGGGTGGAGGCGGCGAGCACAAGCTCGAGCGCGCCTGCGGCGAAAAACAGGACGAGGGCCCGGTAGCCGTCCACCACCGCAAAGCCGACGCCGGCGACCAACAGGCCGACGCCGAAGCCCCAGTCGTAGGCGGCGTGCGCGCTGAGCGGCAGGCTGGCGCGTCCACCGGGCTCGGTGGCGGTGAGGGCGAGGCCCACGAGGAGGGCGCCGATCGCCACCGCGAAGCCCACCGCGGCGGTGGAGACGCCCAGCACGAACGGGATCGCCATCAGGGCCACGCCGACGAGCAGCTCGAGCCCGCCGTGAAGGTCCATTGATACAGGTCTGCCACGTGTCACAAACACCAAGGTAGGAGCGGATCGACCGGGCTTGTGTGAGGAAGTTCACGCACGGCGTTACCCTGCCGCGGATGGCGAGGACCAGGCTCGACACCCTGCTCGTCGAGCGCGGCCTGTTCGAGTCGCGCTCGCGTGCGGCCGCGGCCGTGATGGCGGGCGAGGTGAAGCTGGGGGAGGACGGCCCGCGCGCGGACAAGCCCGGCCAGCTCGTGCCGGGGGACGCGCCGCTCGTGGTCGTGGCGGGCTCGGCCTATGTCTCGCGCGGCGGGCAGAAGCTGGCGAACGCGCTGGACGCCCTCGGAATCGACCCGGCCGGGCTCCGCGCGCTCGACGTCGGCGCCTCCACCGGCGGCTTCACCGACTGCCTGCTCCAGCGCGGGGCCGCCCACGTCGTGGCGCTCGACGTCGCCTATGGGGAGCTCCACTGGCGCATTCGCAACGATCCGCGCGTGACCGTGCTGGAACGGCTGAACGCGCGGGCCTTGGAGGCGCCGCTCCTGCCGTACCGGCCCGGCCTGATCGTGGTCGACGTCTCGTTCATCTCGCTGTCGAAGGTGTTGCCGGCGGTGCTCGCCTGCGCGGACGAGCGCTTCGACTGCCTCGCTCTCGTCAAGCCGCAGTTCGAGGTGGGGCGGGAGCGAGTGGGCAAGGGCGGCGTGGTGCGCTCGGTGGACGACCGGCGGGCTGCGCTGGTGGCCGTCGGCGAGTTCGTCCGCGGCGGGGGCTGGTCTCTGCTCGGTTTCGCGTCCTCCGAGCTGCCCGGGCCCGCCGGCAACCTTGAGAGCTTCGCCTGGATCGCGGAGCCCGGCCGCGAGGGAGCCGTGGAGTATGTCGAGGGGGCAGCGCGGGAGGTCGAGCCGTGAACCGGCCGCGCGCCGTCACGATCCTCACGCACCAGACGCCGGAGGAGACGAGCTCCGGCCTGCGGCTCGTGATCGACGAGCTGGTGCGGGCGGGCGTGGAGGTGCGCCTCACGCCCGACGAGGTGAAGAAGCACGGGATCGAGCACAGGGAGGGCGTGGTGCTCGGCGCCACGCCGGAGGAGAGCTCCACCGACCTCGTCATCGTCCTCGGCGGCGACGGCACGATGCTCTACGCGATGCGGCTGTTCGCCGGGCGCGGGATCCCGGTGTTCGCGTTCAACTTCGGCGCGATCGGCTTCCTGGCGACGGTCGAGCGCAACGAGCTCGACGATGGCATCCGGCGCGTGATCGAGGGCGACTTCGACGTCATCGACATGCCGGCGCTCGCGATCGAGGTGAACGGCTCGCTCCACTTCGCCCTCAACGACGTCTCCTTCCACCGGCGTGCGAACAACCGCGTGGCGGAGCTGGCCTACTCGGTCGAGGGCGACGAGCTCGGCCAGGTGCGCTGCGACGGGCTCGTGGTCTCCACGCCGGTCGGCTCCACGGGCTACAACCTCGCCAACGGCGGCCCGATCCTGGCCTGGGGCGTGGAGGGCTTCGTGGTCTCGTTCATCGCGCCGCACACCCTCACGGCGCGCACCCTCGTCGTGGCCACCGACGCCGAGCTCAGCGTGCAGAACCGCTCCGAGAGCGAGCCCGTCGACGTGACCACCGACGGCCGCATCCTCTGCGCGCTCGACCCGGGCGAGCAGATGCCGGTCCGCTTCGCCCACGACAAGGCGCTGCTCGCGCAGAAGCCGGGGTCGAGCTACTACCACCGCCTGCGCGAGAAGTTCGGGCGCCTGGCGTACTGAGCGCCTAAGTCGCGAACTCTTCGTTACGCGCCCGTTACAGGAAGCGGCTTCCGGGGCGGCTCCGTCGGACCCCGCTGATACACAGGGACAGTGCTCTTAGAGTTGCGAGTGGAGAACCTGTTGCTGATCGAGCGCACCGAGTTGCGGCTAGGCGAGGGGCTCAACGCGATCACGGGCGAGACCGGCGCCGGGAAGACCATGCTCGCCCACGCGCTCGACCTGCTGCTCGGCGGCAAGCCGCGGCCCGGGATCGTCCGGCCCGGTGCGCCCGAGGCCTACGTCGAGGGAGTATTCGCGCTGCCGGACGGGCTCCTGGACGAGCCGGGGCTAGCCGAGCTGCGCGAACGCCTGCCGGAGGGCGAGGCCGAGATCGTCCTGGCGCGGCGGGTGGCGGCCGATGGGCCCTCGCGCGCGTATGTGCAGGGGCGCTCGGCCAGCGCGGCGGACCTGCGCGAGGTCGGCAGCAGGCTCGTCGCGTTCTACGGGCAGCACGAGCACCGGCGGCTGGCCGTGTCCTCCACGCAGCTCGAGACGCTGGACGCGTTCTGCGGTGCCAAGCACCTGGCGGCGCGGGAGCAGTTCGCGGCCGTGCACGCGCGAGTGCTGGCGCTCGAGCGCGAGCTGGAGGAGCTGCGCACGCGCACGGGCGCGAGCGAGCGGCAGCGGGACCTGCTCGCGTACGAGCTCGAGGAGATCGACGCCCTGCGCCCGAGCGTGGCTGAGAAGGATGAGCTGCTGGCCGTCCGCGGGCGCCTGCGCGCGCTCGAGGGCCTGCGCGCGGCGGCGGGCGGCGGGGCGGAGGCGCTGGCGCCCGATACCGGCGATCCCGGGGTGGTCACGCTGCTGGCCGACGCCGAGCGGCTCGCCGACGCGGTGCAGGGGGCCGATCCGGAGCTCGACGCGCTTGCGGCGCGCATGCGCACGCTGCGTATCGAGGCGGAGGACCTGGGCGCCGAGCTGCGCCGCTACGAGGCTGGTCTCGAGGGCGAGCCGGGCCGGCTCGAGGAGGCGGAGGAGCGGCTTCACCTCTATGACCGGCTCGAGCGCAAGCACGGCGGGACGGTCGAGGGCGTGCTCGAGCACGCCGAGCGCTGCCGCGCCGAGCTGGCGCTCCTCGAGGACACGGGCGCGGCCCTACAGCGGATCGAGGACGAGCTGGCGGCCGTGCGGGCCGACGCCGACACGCGGGCGCGCGAGCTCGGCGCCGCGCGGGCCAAGGCGGCGCCGCGCCTCGCCAAGGCGGTGCTCGCCGAGCTCGACGAGCTGGCGATGGCGGGCGCGGAGTTCGAGGTGCGGCTCGAGCCGCGCGAGACCCGTTCCCGCTCCGGCGACGACCGTGTGGAGTTCCTGATCTCGCCCAACGCCGGCGTTGCGCCGCAGCCGCTGCGCGAGACCGCATCCGGGGGCGAGAGCTCGCGCGTGATGCTCGCGCTGATGAGCGTCGCCAGCGCGGGCGGCCCGCGGACACTCGTGTTCGACGAGGTCGACGCCGGCATCGGCGGGCAGACCGCGCGCGTGGTGGGGGAGAAGCTGCGCAAGCTCGCGGACAACGCCCAGGTGCTGTGCATCACGCACCTGCCGCAGATCGCGTCGCTCGCCCAGCGCCACTTCTCGATCGAGAAGGAGCAGGACGGCAAGGTCGCCCGAGCCCGCGTCGAGCGGCTGGAGGGCGACGCCGTGGTCGAGGAGCTCTGCCGGATGCTGGGCGCCGACACCTCGGACAGCGGCGCGCGCAGGCACGCGGAAGAACTGCTGGCGGCCGCCTGAGCACGCGGGGCGGGCGGGCGAATCGCGGCCGGGAGCCGAAGTCCTGGATTACGAAGACACGGTCTCGGTAATCCGAAAGCCACGACCGCGACGTCGGGACAACTCAGGATTCCTGCCGCAGACACTCGGCTCTACACCGTCGACGCTCCGGGCGGCACGCCTGCCCTGATCTTCCTCAGCGGCGGCTTCGGCACCGTGCAGAACTGGAGCCGCGTCATCCGGCGTCTCGACGGGAAATACCGCACGGTGCGGTTCGACGCGCGGGCGCGAGGGAAGTCGGGCAGATCGGCCGACTACTCCGTGCAGGCGGCCGTAGACGACATCGGACGGGTCACCGACGCGACCGATATCGAACGCCCGATCCTCGTCGGGTGGTCTCACGGCGCCACGATCGCCGTGCGATACGCGGCTCAGCACCCCGGGCGAGTGGGCGGACTGGTGCTCGTCGACGGTGCTTATCCGATCGCCATGTTCGACGAGGCCGGAAAGCAGAAGGTCCGCACCCAGTTCCGTCGCTTGGGGTGGATCATGCGCATCCTCGCAGCGCTCGGCCGCTCGGCCCGGATGTCTCCCGCCGAGTCCGCGGACGTCGTCATCGAGATGGACGCCGTCAACGGCGAACTCGGACCCGACTTCGCGGCGCTGGAATGCCCGACCGTGTTCGTGGTCGGCACGGGAGCCCACTCGGGCGCCACCGAGGACGAGATGCGCACGGTGCGCGCCGCTGTCGCCGACGCCGAGAAGAGCAACAAGCGCGTGTCCGTATTCGCAACGACGCCCCATAAGCACACGCAGATCCTCAACAAGGCCCCCGACACGGTGGTCGCGGCGATCGAGGACGTCATCCACGAGTCTTCCTGACAGTCCGTGCGCCCGAGGACTGTCACAGCTGGCGCCTCCATCTCGTCTCAGATGGGAATGAGACGAGAGGAGCAGCCATGAAGGTCTTCCTAGCCGGCGCCACAGGAGTTCTCGGCAGAACGCTCGTCCCGCAACTCGTGGCGCGAGGTCACGAGGTGGTCGCGATGACCAGGAGCGCGGCCAAGCAGGACCTGGTGCGCAGCCTGGGAGCGCGCCCGGTCGTGGCCGACGCTCTCGATCCCGATGCGGTCGCCGAGGCGGTGGCGTCCGCCCAGCCGGAGGTGATCGTGCACGAGCTCACGGCGCTGTCCGGGGAGATGTCCGCGAGGGACATGCGGCACCCCGACCGCTCCCCGATGGCGATCATGACCAACCGGCTGCGTACCGAGGGGACGGACAATCTCCTCGCCGCCGGCCGGGCCGCGGGGGCACGGCGTTTCGTGGCGCAGAGCTTCGGGGCCTTTCGATGGGCCCACGCGGGCGGGCCGGTGCTGACCGAGGCCGATCCCCTCGATTCCGACCCGCCGCCGGCGCTGCGAGCTCCGCTGGTGGGCATCCTCCACGTGGAGCGGGCGGTGCCGACCATCGACTGGGGCGAGGGTCTCGTGTTGCGCTACGGCGGTTTCTACGGGCCGGGGACCGCGATCAGCCTGGCTCCCGATGCGCAGGTGGCGGGGCCGATCCGCAAGCGCCGGTTCCCGATCATCGGCGGCGGCACCGGCGTCTGGTCGCACGTCCACATCGACGACGCCGCAACCGCGACCGTCGCCGCGATCGACCACGGCCAGCCGGGCATCTACAACATCGTCGACGACGAGCCCGCGCCGGTGCGGGAGTGGCTGCCCGCGCTCGCTCGCGCCCTGGATGCCGGGCCGCCACGGCGCATCCCACGCTGGCTGGCGCGGCTGGCGGCTGGTGAGGCGGCAACGCTCATGATGACCGAGGCGAAGGGATCCTCGAACGAGAAGGCGAAGCGCGAGCTCGGCTGGCAGCTCCGCTATCCGAGCTGGCGGCAGGGCTTCGCGCAGGGGCTCGGCTGACCCTGTGACCGAGAGGCGGGCGAGCGGTGCCGCGGTCAGCCGTGCCCGCTTCCGGGGAAGCGTCGTAGACTCCGGCGGGCGCGCCGCCCGCCTTACGAATGGCCGTTCCACGCATCACACGCCGTGCGCCGCGAGCCGGCGCTTCGCGGGCGTCCGGTAATGGACGCCACGTCGTCGCGCCTGATTTCGAGGGGCCGGCCCGGCTCGGGAAGCGCACGAAGCGGCTGGTGAAGCGGCTCGAGGCGGGGGATATCGCGGTGATCGACCACGAGGGGATCGACCGCGTTTCCGCCGACGATCTCGTGGCCACCGGAGTGCGCTGCGTGGTGAACGTCGCGGCGTCGTGCGCGCCGAGCTACCCGAACAGCGGTCCTCTGGTCCTCGCCGGCGCGGGCGTGCACCTGGTGGATGTGCCGGGAGCGCCGCTCTTCGACGTCCTGAAGGACGGCGAGCCGCTGCGGGTGCGGGGCGCGAAGGTGATGCGGGGCGGCGAGGTGGTGGCGGAAGGCGAGGTGCAGGACCTCGAGACCGTCTCGCGCTCGCACGAGCTCGGCCGGCAGCGGATCGGGGAGGCGATCGAGTCGTTCGCCGAGAACACGATGACCCACATCCGCGAGGAGCGCGACCTGCTCGCCGGCCGGATGGAGCTGCCCGACTTCGAGACGCGCTTCCGCGACCGCCCGGCGCTGGTGGTGGTGCGCGGGGTCGGCCACCAGAAGGACCTGCGGATGCTGCGGCCCTACGTCCGTGACATGCGGCCGGCGCTGGTGGCGGTGGACGGGGGCGCCGACGCGATCCTCGACGCCGGCTTCAAGCCGAACATGATCGTCGGCGACATGGACTCGGCCACCGACGGCGCGCTCCGCTGCGGCGCCGAGCTCGTCGTGCATGCCTACCCGGACGGGCGAGCCCCCGGCCGCGAGCGGCTCGAGAAGCTGGGGCTGCCCTACAAGCTCGTCCCGGCTCCGGCCACGAGCGAGGACGTGGCGATGCTGATCGCGGCCGAGAAGGGCGCCGAGCTGATCGTCACCGTGGGCTCCCACTTCAACCTGGTCGAGTTCCTCGACAAGAACCGAGCCGGGATGTCGTCGACGTTCCTCACGCGGCTGCGAATCGGCGAGATCCTGGTGGACGCCAAGGGCGTGAACCGGCTGTACCGGCCGTCGGCGGGCCGCGGGCCGATGATGTTCGTGACCGCCGCCGCGCTGATCACGCTGATCGTGGTGATCGCGTTCTCCCCGAGCCTCGGGCCGCTGCTCGACCTGCTCTGGCTGAAGCTCCAGATCCTGCTCGGCCTCAAGTAGCGCGATGTTCGACTTCCGCTACCACGCGCTGTCGCTCGTGGCTGTTTTCCTGGCGCTGGCGATCGGCATCCTGCTCGGCGCCACGATCGGCGACTCGCTCGTGTCGGAGGCCGGCAAGGGGCTCAGCTCGTCGCTCCACAAGGACGTGGTGAATGCCCGCTCGGACGCGCGCGAGGCGCACTCGGAGCTGAGCCAGCGCGACAAGGTGATCTCGTCGGTCTTCCCGACGGTGGTGCAGAACGTGCTGGCCGGGCAGCGCGTCTCGATCGTCGCTACCGGCTCGCTGCCGAGCAGCGTCGAGTCCGAGGTGCGCCAGGCGGTGGAGGTGGCCGGCGGGACGATCGACTCGGTGTCGGCGTTCGACGTCCCGTCGCAGCTCAGCGATCTCGAGACGGCGGCCGGCGGCCGCGCGGCGCTGGCGGGCACTAACCCGGCCCTGGTGAAGGCGTTCGGCCGCCGGATCGGCCGCTCGATCGTCAACGCGGGCGTGCTCACCGACCAGCTCCACAAAGCGCTCCCCGACGCGCTGCGCGGCGACTTCCGCGGCGCGGGCGCCGTCGCCTACTACCGCTCGCCGCCACCCGACAACGAGCAGCCGAACGACAAGGCGCTGCGCGAGGCGTTCGAGGAGGGGCTGGCGGCGGGGCTGGCGCTCGGCGGTGTGCAGGCGGTCGGGGTCGAGGAGCAGGGCACCGACCCCTCGCAGGTGCCCTGGTACCACCACCACAACATGTCGAGCGTGGACAGCGTCAACCTGCCCGGCGGGCAGCTCGCGCTGGTCTTCACGCTCGACGGGGAGAAGGGCACCTACGGCATCAAGGGCACCGCGCAGGCGCCGCTGCCGAAGCTGCCCGTGGGAACGGGCGCGGGCACCGGCTCGCTCGGGGGCTGAAGTCCGCAGTCCGCAGTCCGCAATCCGCAATCCGCAGTCCGCAGTCCGCAGTCCGCAGTCTTGGGACGGTCCCCGTCCGAAGACCACGCTAGGTTCGCGCAGTGCAGTCATTGCCGTTCCTGGTCTCGCTGGGGGTGGCGGCCGCGATCGTCCCGGCCGCCGTCAGAGGCCTCCGGCGGCAGGGCTTCGTGAGGACCAACTACCGGGGCGAGCAGGTGGCGTTTCCGGCGGGCATCGCGCTCGTGGCCGCCGCCCTGGTGGCGCTCGTCCCGCTCGCGCTGGTGGACGAGCTCGACCAGCGCCGATGTGTTCCGCCCGGACTCGGGCACGGTCGTGCTGTACGTGGTCGGGGTCGCGTTCCTCGGCCTGCTCGACGATCTGGTGGGGAGCGGCGCGCTCGGGTCGCCGGCGCCACCGGAGCCGGACGCCGCGCCCCCGCCGCGCGGCTGGCGCGGCCACACGCGGGCCACGCTCACGGGCGGGTTCTCCACCGGCACGCTCAAGGCGGCGGGCTCGCTCGGGCTCGCGCTGTTCGTGCTGCGCGGTCGCGGGCTTGACAGCGGCGAGTACCTGCTCGCCGTCGCGCTGGTCGTGCTCGTCACCAACCTGTTCAACCTGCTGGACCTGCGCCCGGGCCGTTCGGCCAAGGCGCTGATCCTGCTCGGCGCCGGGGTCACGATCGGGTCGCGCAACGTGCACCCGCTCTGGACGCTCGGCCTCTTCCTCGGGCCGGCGCTCGTCCTGCTCCCGCTCGACCTGCGCGAGCGGGCGATGCTCGGGGACACCGGCTCGAACGTGCTGGGCGCCGTGGCGGGCCTGTGGCTCGTGCTCGCGCTGTCCACTCTGGGGCAGGCCATCGCACTGGGAGTGGTGGCCGCAATGACCGTCTACGGGGAGTTCCGCTCGCTGTCCGAGCTCATCGAGCGGACCCCGCTTCTTCGTCAACTAGACTCGCTGGGGAGAGCAACGCATGCCTGATCGCCTGCGGGAGACCCGCTTCATATTTGTCACGGGGGGCGTCGTATCTGCGCTCGGGAAGGGCATCGCTGCGGCCTCGATCGGCCGGCTGCTCGTCTCGAGGGGGCTGCGGGTCACGCTCCAGAAGTTCGACCCGTACATCAACGTCGACCCCGGAACGATGAGCCCGTTCCAGCACGGCGAGGTCTTCGTGACCGAGGACGGAGCAGAGACCGACCTCGACCTCGGCCACTACGAGCGCTTCACGGACGTCAACACCACGCGCGGGTCGAACGTCACCACGGGCGCGATCTACCACACGGTCATCCGGCGCGAGCGCCGCGGTGACTACCTCGGCGGCACCGTCCAGGTGATCCCGCACATCACCGACGAGATCAAGCAGCGCATCCGCCTGGTCGCCGACGCCGAGGACGTCGACATCGTGATCACCGAGATCGGCGGCACGGTGGGCGACATCGAGTCGCTGCCGTTCCTCGAGGCGCTGCGCCAGTTCCAGGTGGACCAAGGGCGCGACCGCTGCATGTTCGTCCACCTCACGCTCGTCCCGTTCCTGGGGCACGCCGGCGAGCTCAAGACCAAGCCCACCCAGCACTCGGTGCAGGAGCTGCGGCGCATCGGCATCCAGCCCGACATGGTCATGTGCCGCTCCGAGAGCGCGCTCGACCGCGACATCCGCGAGAAGATCGCCCTGTTCGTCGAACCTGCCCGTCGAGGCGGTGGTGTCGGCGCGCGACGTCGACTCGATCTACAAGGTGCCGCTCTACCTGCGAGCCGAGGGCGTGGACGACCAGATCCTCGAGCACTTCAAGATCGAGGCCGAGCCGCCCGACCTGTCGGACTGGGAGGCACTCGTCAAGCGGGGCGACCAGGCGAGCGAGATCGTCCGCATCGGGGTCGTCGGCAAGTACATCCAGCTCGAGGACGCCTACCTGTCGGTGATCGAGGCGCTCAAGCATGCCGGCTACCACCACGGAGCCCAGGTGGAGGTGCGCTGGGTCGACGCCGAGCGGCTCGACCGCGCGGAGGCCGAGCGCCAGCTCGAGGAGTGCGACGGCATCCTGATCCCCGGCGGTTTCGGCGTGCGCGGGGTGGAGGGCAAGATCCGCGCGGCACGCTTCGCGCGCGAGTGCGAGGTGCCCTACCTCGGCATCTGCCTGGGGATGCAGGTGGCGGTGTCCGAGTTCGCCCGTCACGTGGTGGGGATGGAGGGGGCCAACTCCACCGAGTTCGACCCGGAGACGCCCTACCCGGTCATCGACCTCCTGCCGGAGCAGAAGGAGGTCCGCGACATGGGCGGCACGATGCGCCTGGGCGCCGACCCGGTGAAGCTCCACGAGGACACTCGCGCCCGTGAGATCTACGGCGAGCCGGTGATCTACGAGCGCCACCGCCACCGCTACGAGGTCAACAACCACCTTCGCAAGCACCTCGAGCAGGCGGGCCTCGTCTGCAGCGGCACCTCGCCTGACGACCGCCTGGTCGAGATCATCGAGCTGCCAAGGCACCCGTTCTTCGTGGCCTCGCAGTTCCACCCCGAGTTCAAGTCCCGCCCGCTGCGCCCGCAGCCGCTGTTCAGGGACTTCGTGGGAGCGTCCTTCGAGCGCTCACGCGAGCGAACGGGCGACGCCGAGGCGGCGGCAGAGCTGGCGGCCGACGAGGCCGAGGCCGGGCGAAGCGGCCGCTTCAGCCAGAGCCGCTGAGCACGCAGGGCATCCGCTTGATGCCATTTATGAAGTTGCCCGTGAGCAGTTCGGGCTCGCCCGCCTGAAGCTCCGGCACGCGTGCGAGCAGCTCGCCGAAGATGCAGCGCAGCTGGGTGCGGGCCAGCGACGCGCCCAGGCAGTAGTGCGGACCGCCGCCGCCGAAGCCCACGTGGTGGTTCGGCGAGCGGAGCACGTCGAGGCGCTCCGGGTGGTCGAAGGCAGCCTCGTCGCGGTTCGCGGACCCGTAGAACATCACGACCTTGTCGCCGGCCGCGATCGGCTGTCCTCCGAGCTCCGTGTCACGGGTGGCGGTGCGGCGGAAGGTCATCACAGCGCTGGCCCAGCGCACGAACTCCTCCACCGCCGCCGGCATGCGCTCGTCGAGGTCCTCGAGCAGCAGCGCCCGCTGGTCGGGGAACTCCGTCAGCGCGCGCATGGCGTGGCTAGTGGTGTGCCGGGTCGTGTCGTTGCCGGCCACCGACAGCAGCACGAAGAAGGCGCCGATCTCCTCGGGCAGCAGGCGCTCGCCGTCCACCTCGGCCTGCACAAGGGCGGTCATGAGGTCGTCGGCCGGGTGCTGCGCGCGGTGGTCTGCCATCTCGAGGGCGGTGCCGGTCAGCGTGAGGATCGCGGCGAAGTTCATCTCGAGCGGCTCGCGGCCCGCCAGCACGTCCGGGTCGTTCCAGCCAACCAGCTCGTCCGCCGCGCGGGTCACGATCTCGCGCTCGGACTCGGGCACCCCCATCAGCTCGGCGATCGTCGTCATCGGCAGCCGCCGCGACACGTGCTCCACGAAGTCGCAGTCGCCGGTCTCCACGAGCTCGTCGACCACGCCGCGGGCGAGGTCGCGGATCGTGTCCTCGATCCGCTTCATCTGTCGCGGCGTGAAGGCGGCGCTCACGAGGCCGCGCAGCTTGGTGTGGCGCGGGGCGTCCGTCGCCAGGAAGGAGAGCGACGCCTCGAGCAGCTCGGGCTCGACGTCCTCGAACATCACTCCCTCGCCCGAGCGGAACGTCGCCGGGTCGCGGCTCACCGTGCGCACGTCCGAGTAGCGCACTGCGGCCCAGTAGCCGCGGTCGTCGGGGTCGGACGGCATCAGCACGCTCTCGGTTGGGCGCTGCCACGACAGCGGCCGCTCGCGGCGCAGCACGGCGAAGGCGGCGTCGCGCTCCTCGGCCGGGCGCTGCCAGAACTCCTGTGCGGAGAGGTCGATCGAGTCGGCTGGAGGAGCCTTGATTTGGCGCAGGTTAGTCCGTTTCGGGCAGGCCCACCCCGGATACCCCAGGTTCCATGAGGAGAAGGATTCCGCGCTCGCGTGGCGCCATTTCGGGCATTCTGATCGTGCTTCTGGGGCTGTGGGCGGCGCTCGTGCCGTTCGTCGGGCCCTACTTCCACTACGCGATGCACTCGAACCAGCACTGGCAGTGGTTCGCCGATCGCGGCTGGCTCGAGCTGCTCCCGGGCGCGGTCGCCATCGCGGGCGGCGTGATGCTCATTCGCGCGACCACGAGGGGCGGCGCGTCCTTCGGCGCTCTGCTGGCGCTTGCGGCCGGGCTCTGGCTGATCGTCGGGCCGAACGTGAGCACGCTCTGGCACCACGGCGCGATCGTCGTCGGGCCGCCGATGGGCGCCCACACGCTGACGAGAGCGCTCGAGTGGCTGGGCTACTTCTACGCGGCGGGCGCGCTCATCGTCCTCTTCTCGGCTTATGCGCTGGGGTTCCTCGCGGCCCTGCCGCTGGTGGACGAGCGCGTGGTGGGTACCGGCAGAGCTCCGACCGGGCGGCGGCGCTGGAGGGCTCCCGCCGCCGACCCGGTTCCGGCCGCTGCGCCCGCCGCCGACGAGGAAGACACGCGCGTCACCACCAACGCGTGACCGGCCGGCCGCGCCCGGGCCGGAAGCGGTAAACCTAGGCCCGTGACCGTCGCCGCCACGGCGCGCGCATCGCGCGGGGAGAAGGACCGCATGCTGGAGGAGTTCGCGCGCCTGTGCGAGATCGAGAGCCCCTCGCGCCGGGAGCGGCCGATGGCGGACGCGGTGGCAGCGGCGCTGCGCGGGGCGGGCCTCGAGCCGCTGGAGGACCGGAGCGGAGGCGAGACCGGCTCGGACGCCGGCAACCTGATCGCCCGCATCGACGCGCCCGAGGGAGCGCCGACCGTGCTCTTCTGCGCCCACCTCGACACCGTGCCGCTCGAGGCGCCGGTCGAGGTCGTGTGCTCCGAGGGCATCTTCTACAACCGCAACGAGGCGATCCTCGGCGCGGACAACAAGGCGGCGGTGGCGGTCCTGCTGGCACTGGCACGGCGGTTCGCGCGCGAGGGCTCGCCGGCGGGCGTCGAGTTCGCGTTCACCACCTGCGAGGAGATCTCGCTGCGCGGCGCCAAGGCGCTCGACCGCTCGGCGCTGCGCTCCGACTACGGCTTCGTGTTCGACCACGCCACGCCGATCGGCGACATCGTGGTGGCCGCGCCCACCTACTTCAGCGTCGCCGCGAGCTTCCGCGGCAAGTCGGCCCACGCGGGGATCCGCCCCGAGGCCGGGCGCAACGCGATCGCAGCGGCGGCGGCGGGGATCGCACGGCTCGAGCTGGGTCGGCTCGACGCCGAGACCACCGCCAACGTCGGCACGATCCACGGCGGCACCGCACCGAACGTGGTGGCCGAACGCTGCGACGTGGAGCTGGAGGTGCGCAGCATCGACCACGATCGCGCCGCGTCGCTGGTCGGGTCGATGGTCGACGCGCTCACCGAGGCGGCCAGCGACGGCGAATGCGACATCGAGACGAGCGTGGAGGAGCAGTTCCGCAGCTACCGTCTACAGCGCAGCTCGCCGCCCGTCGCCGTGGCGTCTAGCGTGCTCGAGGCGATGGGCATCGAGCCGCGCTACATCACAACCGGCGGCGCAAGCGACGCGCACATCTTCCAGGCCGCGGGCATCCCCTGCGTGAACATGGCGAACGGAACCGAGCGCAACCACCAGCCGGACGAGAGCGTCAGCGTCGACGCGCTCGAGACGATGCTCGACGTCGCGCTCGGCCTGGTAGCCCCGAGCACGTGACGCTCCTCGTGCTGCGCCGGGGCATGGTGGTCTCGGTGGAGAGCACCGGGCCGCTGACGCGCCTGCACGTCGCGGTCGACGGCGAGCTGCGGCCGGCTGTCTCGTACACGGAGCTCACGGGGCCGGTCGAGCAGGGCGACGAGGTCGTCGTGAACTGCGCCGGTCTCGACCTCGGGCTTGGGAGCGGCGGCTTCGACATCGTGCACGTGAACCTCACCCGCGGCCTCGAGGCCGACGCCGAGCACGGCGCGCACGTGATGAAGCTGAACTACACGTCGCTCCAGCACGGGGTCACGCCGTTCGAGGCACGTTCGCCGCAGGATGCGCCGCTTCGCGGTGGCGGTCCGGTGGCGGTGATCGCGCTCCACGGCCAGCTCCCATGCGTGGCCTGGGCCGCGGAGCAGGGGGTGCCCGGCATGCGGATCGGATACGTGCAGACCGTTGGCGGCGCGTTCCCGGGCGCGCTGTCCGACATGGTGCGCGAGCTGCGCGAGCGCGGCCTGCTGGCCGGCCATGTCACCGCCGGGGCGGCGTTCGGCGGGGAGGAGGACGCGATCACGGTGGCGGGCGCGCTGCAGGCCGGCTTCGCCGCCGAGGGCTGGGACGCGGCCATAGCCGGTCCCGGACCCGGGATCCTCGGCTCGGCCACGGTGCTCGGCCATGGCGGCCTGGCGGCGCTCGACACGGCACACGCCGCGCTGGCGCTGTCGAGCCGCACGCTGCTCGTCCCGCGCATGTCGGAGGCCGACCCGCGGCCGCGCCACCACGGCCTCTCGCATCACACCACCTCGGTGCTCGAGCTGCTGCTCGCGCCGGTGCTCGTACCGCTCCCGAAGGGCGCCGGAGCGGACCTCGCCCCGGTGCCGGAGCCGCACGAGAGCGCCGAATACGACGTCGACCTGCCTGGCTATGCTGCCTCCGGGTTGCCCCTGCGCACGATGGGGCGCTCGGACGACCTGTTCTTCAGAGCCGCGCTGGCAGGCGGCGTGGCGCTCGCAAAGGAGATCAATGGGCTTTGAGCGCATAGGCGTCGAGACCGTCTGGAAGGGGCGAATCGCCGATGTGCGGGTGGAGCGCTGGCGCCAGGAGGACGGCGAGGAGGTCGAGCGCGAGGTGGTGGGCCACCCCGGAGCGGTAGGGATCGTGGCGCACGACGGCGAGCTGATCTACCTCGTCAGCCAGCCGCGCGAGCCGGTGGGCGAGCCGAGGCTGCTCGAGCTCCCCGCGGGCAAGTTCGACGCCGAGGGCGAGGACGTGCTCGCCACCGCCAAGCGCGAGCTGGCCGAGGAGATCGGCAAGGGCGCCCGCAACTGGCGGCACCTCACAACTTTCTACGCCTCGCCGGGTTTCTCGGACGAGGCAATCCACGTGTACCTCGCCACCGACCTCTACGACGCGCACGCCGAGGCCGAGGAGAACGAGCGGATCGAGATCGAGACCGTCCCCCTCGCCAAGCTTGACGACCTCATCCGCCGCTGCCAGGACTCGAAGACGCTCGTCGGGCTCCTGTGGCTCAAGGCCTTCGGGGACGAGGCGTGAGGAAGCTGGCCCTCGCCTTCGCCGCCGTCGCGGCTCTCGCCTGGGCGCCGGCGGCTCACGCCGGCGGTGAGGTGACCACCACCGCCGACTCGGGACCCGGCTCGCTTCGGGACGCGCTCTCGACGCCGGGGACGGTCACCTTCCAGCCCGGTCTCGGCACGATCGAGCTGAGCAGCACGATCGCGGTCGCCAATGCCGCGACGATCACCGGGCCCGCCACCGTGGCCGGAGCGTCGCCGGTGCTCGACTTCGCGAGCGGCTCGAACCCGTCCACGGTGACCGGGGTGAGCTTCGACGGCGGCGTGAAGGTGGACGTGGCGGGCGTGAAGATTCAGGCCAGCCCGATCTTCGACGCCGTCACGCCGATCCAGATCTCCGGCGGCACCGCCGCCCCCGCAGCGCTCAAGGTCGGTCCCCGCCAGGCGAACGGCTCGCTGCCGCTCAGCGGAACGGTCGCGGCGGCCGGCAGCGTGGACGCCTACAGCGGCTCGCCATTCGGGTCGAGCTTCCTGGGGGCCGCCAGCGCCTCGGCGGCCGGTTCGTTCAGCTTCCCGCTGACCTCCGACCCGACGCCGGGCGGCAAGATCGCGGCCACCCTCACGACGGGCAGCACCTCGGCCTGGTCCGCCACCGCCGACGTCCCGGCCGACATCACGTCGCCCACCCTGGCGGCGGCCCGCGCGCTCACCACGGGCGAGGTCGTGATCACTCCCAGCGAGCCGCTGTCGGTGCCCTCGGTGGGTGTGGGCGACTTCTCGCTCACGATGGCGGGCTCGAAGCGCACGATCACCCAAGGCGGCATCGAGCCGGACGGCTCGCGCATCTACCTGCTGTCCTCGCAGCCCTGGAGGCCGGGTGACGCGGGCTCCGTGTCGCTCACCGCGGCGGGCGCGATCACCGACCCGGCGGGCAACTTCAGCAGCTCCACCGCGCCGATCGTGGTGGGCGCCGCGCCGGGCGACTTCCAGGCGCCCGTGATCACCGGTCTTAAGCTCAAGCCGAGCAGGATCTGCCTGACGAAGACGGGCCGCTGCAAGCACCCGGGGGTGACGATCACGTTCACGATCGACGAGCCCGCTCGGATCGTGTTCACGGTCGACAAGGGCAGCAACCGCCGCGCCGGGACGTTCGTCAAGCGGATCAAGACCGCGGGCGTGCAGCGGATCAAGTGGGGCGGCTCGGTCAAGCGCGGCAAGCTGCGCGCCGGGCGCTACCTGATCGAGGTTGTGGCCACCGACTCGGTGGGTAACACCTCTGACGACCCACCCTTCAAGACGTTCACGGTGATTCGAAGCACCGGCTGACGGCTGCGTTGCAGGGGCAGGGCGGCGGCCGGGTCGAACGAAACCCCAACCGTGGCCACCGTAGCGACACCCACCAACCTGCAGCCGTTCGAGCACCTGATGCTCGACTTCCTGGCGTACCTCGAGTTCGAGCGCGGCCTGTCGCGCAACACGCTCGAGGCCTACCGCTCCGACCTGCTCCAGTTCGGGCGCTTCCTCGAGAGCCGCCCGGTCTCCGCGATCGACGCCACGAGCGCCGACGTGTCCGACTTCCTCGCCGAGCTGGCCGACGGCCACGGCAAGCCGGCGGCCTCCACCGCCACGATCCACCGCAAGGCCGCCTGCCTGCGCTCGTTCTACCGGCACCTGCGTCGCGAGGGCATGCGCGACTCGGATCCCACGGCCGCGCTCAGCGCGCCGCGGCGCGGCCGCAGGCTGCCGCACGTGCTCAGCCGCGACGAGGTGAACCGCCTGCTCGACCAGCCCGGCGACGCGGATCCGTCCTCGCTGCGCGATCGCGCCCTGCTCGAGACGATGTACGCCTGCGGCCTCAGGGCGTCCGAGACGATCGGCCTCGAGCTGGCCGACCTCGACCTCGACGAGCAGGTGCTGCGGGCACGGGGCAAGGGCTCGAAGGAGCGCGTCGTGCCGATGGGCCGCCAGGCGGCCGAGACGCTTCGCGTCTATCTGGCCAATGGCCGGCCGACGCTCGTGCGCGGCCGCGTGGAGCCGCACGTGTTCGTGAACTTCCGCGGCGGCCCGCTGACCCGCCAGGGGCTCTACAAGATCGTCCGCCGCCACGCGGCGCGCGCCGGGCTGGCCGACCGCATGAGCCCGCACACCCTCCGCCACACCTTCGCCACCCACCTGCTGGCGGGCGGCTGCGACCTGCGCTCGGTGCAGGAGATGCTCGGGCACGCCGACGTCGCCACCACCCAGCTCTACACGCACCTCACGAGCCAGCGGCTGAAGGACGTCTACTTCAAGGCCCACCCGCGGGCGACGGCGGACTGAGGACGCGCTCGTAGCAATGGGAGATCGGCGAGGCGGCGTAGGCTCCGAAGCAGGGGATCGCCCAGTAACCGGACCGCTCGTAGAGGCCGATCGCCTCGAACTGCTCCACGCCCGTCTCCAGCACCACGCGCTCGGCGCCAAGCTGGAGCGCCTCCGCCTCGAGCGCCTCGAGGATCAGCCTGCCGAACCCGCGCCGGCGGTAGGTGCCCCGGACGTACATGCGCTTGATCTCGACGAGCCCGGGCTCGATCGGCCGTAGGCCGCCGCAGCCGGCCAGCTCGCCGTCCACGCGCAGCACCAGGAACACCGGCACCTCCGCAGCGGTCGGCTTCTTGCCGGGCTCGGCGTCGTAGCCGTAGAGCTCGTCCAGCGCATGCTTGTGCTCGACGTGCAGCATCGTGGCGTCCGGCGAGTCGAAGTCCTCGCGCTCGATCGTGATCACGGGCCGAACACTACGATCGAAGGCCGATGCCAGAGCTTCCCGAGGTAGAGACGATCCGCCGCCAGCTCGCGCCCGCCGTGGAGGGGCGCACGCTCGAGCGCCTCGAGGTGCTCGACGCCCGCTGGTGCGAACCGGCCGCGCCCGCCGAGTTCGCGGACGCCGTCTCCGGACGCGTGGTGGAGCGGCTGTCGCGGCGCGGCAAGTACCTGATCTGGGAGCTCGAGGACGAGGTCTTCCTGCTGATGCACCTGCGCATGACGGGCAACCTGTACGTGGTGCCGGAGGCCGGCGACGAGGCCGGCCGGCCGCACCTGCGCGCGCGGCTCGTGCTCGACTCGGGCACGCGCGTGCTGTTCGTGGACGTGCGCCGCTTCGGCACCGGCGTGGTGCTGCTCGGCGAGGAGGCGCTCGAGGACTACTTCTCCTCGCGCCTCGGCGTCGAGCCGCTGAGCCCCGACTTCACGGCCGAGGCGCTGCGTGCGCTTGCGGCCGGCCGGCGGGCGCCGGTGAAGGCCTTCCTGCTGTCGCAGGAGCGGATCGCGGGCGTGGGCAACATCTACGCCGACGAAGCGCTCTGGCGGGCCAAGATCCACCCCCTGCGGCCGGTGGGCACGCTCAAGCGCCCCCAGCTCGAGGCCCTGCGCGACGCCGTGGTGGAGTCGCTCGAGGCGGGCATCGACGCCCGCGGCGCCAGCATCGACGACTTTCGCCACGTGGACGGCGCCAGCGGCTCGTTCCAGGATCGCTTCAAGGTCTACGGCCGGGCGGGGGAGCCCTGCTACCGCTGCGGGCACACGATCGTCAAGATCCGTGCCGCCGGCCGCGGCACCTACTTCTGCCCGCACGACCAGCGGGCACCCAGGCCCCCAAGCACCAAGCACCAAGCACCGATCGCGGCCGCTTAGTTCGCTGGCGCCTCGAGCCTTTCCCTATAGACGGCGATCTTCCTGTCGATCGCCTCGAGGTTGCTGGCCACCTCCTGAAGCTGGTCCAGCACCGCCCGGCGGTGTGACTCGAGCAGCTCCAGGCGCTCCGCCTCGTTGCCCTCGCCGTCGCGCGCGAGCTCGGCGTAGCGGCGCAGCGTCCTGATCGGCATGCCGGTGCGCCGCATCTTCGTGAGCAGCACCACCCAGCGGATGTCCTCGTCGGTGTAGCGGCGATGGCTCGACTCGGCCCTCGCCACCGGATCGAGCATCAGACCCGCGCGCTCGTAGTAGCGCAGCGTGTGGGCGCTCACGCCGGTAACGCGAGCGGCGTCGGAGATGCTGAGGGTCGCGGCGCGGTGCTCTACGGTCGCCATCAGGCGACCAGCAGGTCGTCGAGCACGCCGTCGCGCTCGGCCTCGATCAGCTCGCGGAAGCCGCCCAGCGGCTTGCCGTCGATGAGGATCTGCGGGAACGTCATCTGCCCGGTGAGCGCCACGAGATCGGCCCGCCCCACCGGGTCCTTCGCCAGGTTGATCTCCTGGTACGCGACTCCGCGCGCCTGCAGCAGCGCCTTGGCCTGGCGGCAGAAGCCGCAGGGCTCGGTCGTGTACAGGAGGACAGTCTTCCCGTCCGCCATACGAGCCAAAGTCTAGGAAGTGTCGGGACTTTTCAAGGTTGAGGCGATCGTGCTGCGCTCGATCCGCTACGGCGAGGCCGATCGCGTGCTCCACCTCTACACGCGCGAGCGCGGCCGTGTCGGGGCGATGGCCAAGGGCGTGCGGCGGGTGCGCTCGCGCTTCGGCGGCCGGCTCGAGCCGCTGTTCCGGGTCAACCTCGTGCTGCACGAGGGCAGGGGGGAGCTGGCCACGGTCACCTCGGCCTCCACGGTCAACGCCCACGCCTCGCTGCGCGACCGGCACGACGCGCTCCAGCGGGCCACGCAGGCCTGCGACGCCGTGCTGCGCCTGTTCGACTCCCAGGAGCCCAACGCGGCCGCCTACAACCTGCTCTGCCACGAGCTGATGCTGCTCGACTCGGAGCCGGGCGCCGCCACCCGCGCCCAGGCGCTGGCGTTCAGGCTCAAGCTGCTGCTGGCGGCGGGCTTCGTGCCGGAGCTCGGCGCCTGCGCGAGCTGTGGCGAGCGGGAGCACCTGGGCGCCTTCTCGGCGAGCGCGGGCGGCGTGGTCTGCGCGGGCTGCGAGGCGGGCTCGTTCCCGCTCGATCCCGAGGCGCACCGCTTCATGGTCGACGCCCTGGCGCGCCCGCTGGCGGAGCACCCGGCGGCGCCCGAGTCGGCGCTGCGCCAGGCGGACCGGGCTATTGCGGAGACGCTCGAGCACCACGCGCATGTAAGGCTCGCGCGGGTCGCCTAGCGCGTTTCGGAAATTCTTCGATTTTTCTCAGCAGCTTCTTCTGTTGCAGCCATAGAACGGTGGCCGGATGCGCCGCGCCGCGAGGACTCCCGTGTGGGCCCCTGCCCTGCTTGCACTTCTCTGCGCAGGGGCGGTCGTCACCGCGGTGCTGGTGGTGGGGCCGCGCAGCACGAAGGCCGCCTCGTCGCGCTCGGTCACGGTGCAGCGGGGCGTGGTCCAGTCGACCGTGTCCGGCAGCGGGACGATCGAGGCCAAGCAGACGAACGTCGACTTCGCTCAGTCCGGCCAGCTCCACGAGGTCGACGTGCACGAGGGCGAGCACGTCGCCGAGGGGCAGGTGCTTGCCAAGCAGGTCCCCGGCGACCAGGAGCTGAGCCTCGAGCAGGCCCAGGCCAACCTCCGTTCCGCGCAGGCGAAGCTGACGCAGGCGGAGGCCCAGGCGAGCGCCAGCACGAGCACGAGCAGCCAGAGCCAGTCGGCGTCGGCAAGCGCCGCCGCGGGCCCGACGGGACCCACCGGCAGCCAGGGCCAGGGTCAGAGCCAGGACCAGAACCAAAGTCAGAGCCAGAACCAGAGCCAGGGCCAGACGAACAGCGCCGCCACGCAGGCCTCCAATCAGGCGAACATCGCATCCGCGCAGGCGGGTGTGGACAGCGCCGAGGCCGCAGTGCAGAGTGCCGAGCAGGCCGTCTCCGACACCACGCTCACGGCACCGGTGTCGGGCACGATCGCCTCCCTCTCCGCGGGCGTGGGCGACTTCGTCTCGGGTGGCGGGAGCAGCCAGGCGTCGAGCAGCTCGTCGTCGAGCTCGTCCAGCGCGGGCGGCGGCGGTAACGGCGGCAGCGGCGGCAATGGAGGCGCGAGCAACCCGAGCAGCAGCTCGAGCAGCTCGAGCGGCAGCTCCTTCATCGTGATCGTGGACATGTCGCGGCTCGACCTGGTCGTGCCCTTCAGCGAGTCGGACATCCACAAGCTCAAGCTGCACCAGCCGGCCACGGTGACCGTGAACGCGCTGCCCGGCACGCAGCTCGCGGCGCACGTGACGTCGATCGACACGCTGCCCACCACGAACAACAGCGTGGTGAGCTACAACGTGACCTTCCGGCTCGACCAGACCGCGAAGGGCCTGAAGCCGGGCATGACCGGCTCGGCGGCGGTGGTGGTGAAGCGCGTCGACGACGCGGTGAACGTGTCCAGCGCCGCGATCACCGGCAGCGGCCAGGCGGCCAGCGCGACCGTGGTTCAGAACGGCAAGGCGGTCCGCCGCCAGGTGAGCACTGGCATCGTCGGCGACAGCACGACGCAGGTGATCACCGGCCTCCAGCCCGGCGACGAGGTGGAGGTGCCGATCGCCACGGGCAGCGCGACCAGCGGCAGCTCGAGCCCGTTCGGGAACCGCACCGGCGGCGGCGGCGCCCTTGGCGGCGGTCTCGGCGGAGGCGGCGGCTTCTTCCCGGGCGCCGGAGGAGGCGCTCGGATCAGGGCGGGCGGAGGAGGCGGCCCATGACCCTCTGGAGAGAACCCGAGTCACCAGTCACCAGTCACCAGTCACCCGTACTGGAACTAAGAGACGTCACCCGAACCTACGAACTGGGGGAAATAGCGGTCCATGCCCTGAACGGCGTTTCCCTCGCGATCGGCCGCGGCGAGCTGGTGGCCGTGATGGGCAGCTCGGGCAGCGGCAAGAGCACGCTGCTGAACATCCTCGGCTGCCTCGATCTGCCGACCTCGGGCACCTACCTGCTCGACGGCATCGACGTCCGTGACCTCGACGAGGACGACCTCGCGGACATTCGCAATCGCAAGCTCGGCTTCGTCTTCCAGAGCTTCAACCTGGTGCCGCGCACCAGCGCGCTGGCCAACGTCGAGCTGCCGCTGGGCTACGCCGGCCTCGGCCGTGGCGAGCGTCGCCGGCGGGCCCTGCAGGCGCTGACTGCCGTCGGCGTCGGCGACCGCGCGAGGCACCAGCCCTCGGAGCTGTCCGGCGGGCAGCAGCAGCGCGTGGCGATGGCGCGGGCGCTGGTCACCAACCCCGCGGTGATCCTCGCCGACGAGCCCACGGGCAACCTCGACTCGCACTCGACGCAGGAGGTGCTGCGGCTGCTGCTCGAGCTGAACGCGCACGGCAGCACGATCGTGTTGATCACCCACGAGCCGGATGTGGCGTCGATCGCCGGCCGGGTGATCCGCCTGGCCGACGGCCGCATCGTGGAGCCGCTGGAGGCCACGGCGTGATGCGTACGGAGACGCTCACGGTCGCCCTCCGCGGCGTGACGGCCAACAAGCTGCGCTCGAGCCTGACGATCGTCGGCCTGACGATCGGGGTCGCGTCGGTGATCGTGCTGATCGCGGTGGGCAACGGCTCGTCGCAGGCCGTGCAGAAGCGGATCGAGGCGCTCGGATCGAACGTGCTGCTCGTGACCCGCGGCGGCCTGATCGGCGGCTCGGACGCGAGCAACGCGGAGCAGAAGCCGCTGACCGAGGCCGACGCGAGCTCGCTCAACCACAACCCGAGCGCTCCCGCGGTGGCGAACGCCTCGCCGGTGGTGAACGCCAGCGCCACGCTCGTGCGCGGCGGGACGAGCTACTCGCCGCCAGCAGTTCGTCGGCACGACGCCGCCGTACGCGAAGGCGCGCGACTACGAGCTGGCGGCGGGCAGCTTCTTCAGCCAGGCCGACGTGACCGGTCACCGGCGAGTGATGGTGATCGGGCAGACCGTGGCGAGCAACCTCTTCCCCGGCCAGGACCCGGTGGGCCAGACCGTGCTCGCCGGCGGCAGCGACTTCCAGGTGATCGGCCTGCTGAAGCCGAAGGGCTCGAACGGCCTCCAGGACCAGGACGACGTGGCGCTGGCGCCGCTCACGGCGGTGCAGGACACGCTGACGGGGTACGGCGACATCGACTCGATCATCGTCCAGGCCACCTCGCGCGGCGCGCTCGGGAACGCCGAGGCCCAGGTCACGCAGATCCTCGACGAGCGGCACGACATCGCGAGCCCGCTCAGCTCCGACTTCCGCGTCATCAACCAGGGCTCGATCCTGGCCGCCTCGAACTCGACGAGCAGCGTGTTCACGACCCTGCTCGGCGAGGTGGCGGCGATCTCGCTGCTCGTGGGCGGGATCGGCGTGATGAACATCATGCTCGTCAGCGTCACCGAGCGGACGCGCGAGATCGGCATTCGCAAGGCCGTGGGCGCGCGCCGCAGCGACCTCCTGTCGCAGTTCCTTTCGGAGGCGGTGCTGCTGTCGCTCCTCGGCGGCCTCAGCGGCGTGCTCGTGGGCGTGGTGGGCAGCCAGTTCAAGATCGCCGGGGTTCAGCCGGCCATCGCGCCCTACTCGATCTTCCTGGCCTTCGGCGCCGCCCTGGCCACGGGCCTCTTCTTCGGCACCTACCCCGCCAGCCGCGCCGCCCGCATGCGGCCGATCGAGGCACTGCGCTTTGAGTGAGCTCCAGGACACCTGGGTCGAGGAGATCGACGAGCTGCCGCCCGCGCCCGCGGCGCAAGCTGCTCACCCCGCTCACGGGCTCGCTGCTGGCCGTGCTGCTGGCGGCAGGCGGTTTCATCGGCGGAGTGCTCGTGGAGAAGGGCCAGACGAGCAGCGGCGCGGGGGGCGGCGGCGCGGCGCGGCTGCTCGCCGCCGCCCGAGCCGGCGGTGGTGGTGCCGGCGGCCAGGGAGGCTTCCGCGGCCTGCCGGGCGGCGGTGACCAGGGCGGCTCGACCCCGACGTTCGGGCAGGTGACGACCGTGCAGGGCCGGACCCTCTACGTGACCACGGCCCAGGGCAACACGGTGAAGGTCACGGTGCCGAAGGGCGCGTCGCTCACGCGCACCGTGTCCGGCAGCGTGAAGAACGTCCACCCGGGCGACACCGTGGTCGTGCAGGGCACGAAGTCCTCGAACGGCAGCGTTACGGCCGCTTCGGTGCAGGACACGGGCTCGGGGGGCGGCGGCTTGGCGGGCAGCCTCGGCGGCCTTCGCGGCGGCGGCGGGAGCGGCGCTAGCGGCTCGTCCGCCTTGAACCAGCTTTTCGGGACAGGAGGCAGCAAGTGAGGCGACTGGCGGTGCTGGCATTCGTGGCGGTGGCCGTGGCGGGCTGCGGCAGCTCTTCGGGGGCGCCCAGGTCCACCACCACGACGGCAGCGGCGGGGGCCGCAGGTCGCAGGTCGCAGGTCGCGGCCTGCCTGCGCAAGCAGGGGGTCACGTTGCCGAGCAGGCCCGCGGGTGCCCCGCGCCCCGGCGCCGGTGCCGGTGCCGGCGCCGGCGGTGGCTTCCTCTTCGGCGGCGGACAGCCCGGCGGCGGCCAGGGTGGCGGCAGTCAGGGCTTCCGCTCGAACCCGAAGTTCCAGGCGGCGGCGAAGAAGTGCGGCCTGACGTTCCAGACCCGGCGGGCGCTTCAACCCGGCGGGCAACCCACAGTTCCGGCAGTCGATCGACAGCTTCGTGAGCTGCGTCCGCAAGGACGGCTACGACATGCCGGCGCCCAACCTCTCGGGCAGCGGGCCGGTGTTCGACGCGAGCAAGGTCAACCGCAACGACCCGAAGTTCCAGAAGGCGGCCCAGAAGTGCCAGAGCCTGCTGCGCTTCGGCCGCGGCACGACCGGTCCGCCGCCTCCGCAGTAGCCTCTCCGCCGATGGCGCACCGGCGGATCGTGATCGACCACCTGGGCGTGGGAGTGCGCGACTACGAGGAGAGCAGGACCTTCTACAAGAAGGCGCTCGCGCCGCTGGGGTTCGAGCTGGTGGCGGAGGTCGACGCCGACAACCGCGCCGCCGGCTTCGGCGCCGACGGGTTGGACGACTTCTGGATCCACGAGGGCCGGCCGCTCGGGCGCATGCACATGGCCTTCGCGGCCGACAGCCAGGAGCAGGTGGACGCCTTCCACGCCGCCGCGCTCGAGGCGGGCGCGCGTGACAACGGCGCGCCTGGCATCCGCCCCGAGTACAGCGACAGCTACTACGCGGCCTTCGTGCTCGACCCGAACGGCAACAACATCGAGGCCGTCTTCCACGGCGACGCGCCCGACCACAAGGGAACGGCGCCGAGGTAGCGATCGCCCTCCGCAAGGCCACGCCGGCGGACTTCGGGCAGCTCGCCGCGGCGCTGGCCCGCGCCTTCGACGATGACCCGGTGATGAACTGGCTGTTCCCGGGCCGCGCCCGCCGCGAGACCCGGATGCGCCGGATGTTCGAGCTCCGGCTGAGGCAGCTGATCGGACAGGACCTCGTCTACACCACCGACGAGCTGGCCGGCGCCGCGGTGTGGGCGCTGCCCGGACGCTGGCACGCGGGCACGGGGGAGACGCTCGAGCTGGCGCGGCTGCTGATCACCCCGCGGCTGCCGCACGCTCTACCGCGGCCTGCGGCAGGTGGAGCGCGCCCACCCGCCTGTGCCGCGGCATTTCTACCTGGCGGTGCTGGGCATCGACCCGCCCCACCAGGGGCGCGGCCTCGGCTCGGCGCTGCTCGCGCCGGTGCTCGAGCTGTGCGACCGCGAGGCGGTGCACGCCTACCTCGAATCCTCGAAAGAGCGCAACGTCGATTTCTACAGCCGCCACGGCTTTCGCGTGACGCGGGAAATTCGCACTTCCGAAGGGACCGCCGATGTGGGGTATGTTGCGCGAGCCGGCTGGTTCACCTGTGTAGGATCAAACGTGCCTTGAGCACCGTCGCGGGAACCAAGTTCGTCTACGACTTCGCAGAGGGTTCGCGCGACATGCGCGAGCTGCTCGGAGGCAAGGGCGCGAACATCGCCGAGATGACCCGCATCCTCGGCGCCGATCGAGTACCGGCGGGCTTCACGATCACCACCGAGGCGTGCGTCGCGTACATGAACGCGGGCCTCAGCGAGCCCGCGGGGATGGCCGAGGAGGTGGCGCAGCACCTCGCCCGCCTCGAGCAGCAGGCCGGCAAGGAGCTCGGCGACGACGACGATCCGCTGCTGCTCTCCGTCCGCTCCGGCGCACGTGACTCGATGCCGGGCATGATGGACACGGTCCTCAACCTCGGCCTCAACGACGTGTCGGTACAGGGCCTGGCGAAGAAGACGGGGAACGACCGCTTCGCCTGGGACTGCTACCGGCGCTTCGTGCAGATGTTCGGCAATGTCTGCCGCAACGTGCCCGGCGAGCGCTTCGAGGACGCGATCAAGGAGCGCAAGCGGGAGCGGGGCGTGAAGGTCGACACCGATCTCGACATCGACGACCTCAGGGCGCTCACCGACCGCTTCGAGGAGATCTACCACGAGCACACCGGCGAGGACTTCCCGCAGGATCCCGAAGGAGCAGCTGCGCCCAGGCGATCCGCGCGGTGTTCGACTCCTGGATGGGCGCCCGCGCGGTGGAGTACCGGCGCATCAACGGCCTGCCCGACGACTGGGGCACGGCGGTGAACGTGCAGCAGATGGTCTTCGGCAACAAGGGCGACGACTGCGCAACGGGGGTCGCCTTCTCGCGCGACGAGATCACCGGCGCCCCGGAGCCCTCGGGCGACTTCCTCGTGAACGCGCAGGGCGAGGACGTGGTGTCGGGCGTGCGCACGCCGCTCGACCTGTCCGAGATGAAGGACCTGATGCCCGGCATGCACGAGACGCTGCTGGACATCATGCGCACGCTCGAGGCGCACTACAAGGACATGCAGGACGTGGAGTTCACCGTGGAGGAGGGGCGCCTCTACATGCTCCAGACCCGCAGCGCCAAGCGCCCGGCCCAGGCAGCGGTGCGCTTCGCCGTCGACGCCGTGGACGAGGGCCTGCTCACCCGCGAGGAGGCGCTCGTCACGATCGACGCCAACCGCCTCGACGCGCTCCTGCACCCCGCCTTCGGCCGTGACGCGCACTACGACGTGCTGGCGAAGGGCGTGGCCGCCTCGCCGGGCGCCGCCAAGGGGGAGATCGTCTTCACCGCCGACGAGGCTGTGGCCGCCAAGCGCCAGGGCCGCGACGTGATCCTCGTGCGCCCGTTCACGGAGGCCGACGACGTGGCCGGCTTCCACGCGGCGCGCGGCATCCTCACCTCCGAGGGCGGCAAGGCCAGCCACGCGGCACTGGTGGCGCGCGGCATGGGCGTGCCCTGCGTGTCCGGCGCCGGCGAGCTCCACGTGGACCTCATCGCCGCACGAGGTGCGCGTCAACGGCACCGTGCTCCACGAGGGCGACCAGATCGCCATCGACGGCAGCAAGGGCATCGTCACGGTCGACGACGTGGACCTGGTCGAGCCCGAGGTCGACGAGAACTTCCAGAAGATCCTCGAGTGGTCGGACCAGATCCGCCGGCTCGGCGTGCACGCCAACGCGGACACTCCGGAGGACGCCCGCAAGGCGCGCGAGTTCGGCGCCGAGGGCATCGGCCTCTGCCGCACCGAGCACATGTTCATGGCCGAGGACCGGATGCCCAAGGTGCGGGCGATGATCATGGCCAAGACGGTGGAGGACCGCATCGCGGCGCTCGACCAGCTGCTGCCGCTCCAGCAGGGCGACTTCGAGGGCCTGTTCGAGGCGATGGCGGGCTTCGTGGTCACGATCCGCCTGCTCGACCCGCCGCTGCACGAGTTCCTGCCCGGGCTCGAGGACGCGGTCAAGGAGGTCGAGCACGCCAAGTACGAGCACAGCCCGGAGCTCGCCGACCGCGAGCACACGCTCGAGCGCGTGCACCAGCTGATGGAGACCAACCCGATGCTCGGCACGCGCGGCTGCCGGCTCGGCCTCGTCCATCCCGAGATCTACGAGATGCAGGTGAAGGCGATCATCCGCGCGGCGCGCGCGGTGAAGGAGCGCAGCGGCGACGCGCCGGACCTCGAGATCATGATCCCGCTGGTGGCCTACGAGAAGGAGTTCCTGGCGGTGCGCAAGCTCGTCGAGCGGGTGATCGACGAGGAGGGCGGCGCCAAGGGGCTCAAGATCCGGATCGGCACGATGATGGAGCTGCCGCGGGCCTGCTTCATCGCCAACCGCATCGCGCGCGTGGCCGACTTCTTCTCCTTCGGCACGAACGACCTCACGCAGACCGCGCTCGGCTTCTCGCGCGACGACGTGGAGGGCCGCTTCCTCGCCGACTACATGCAGCAGCGGATCGTGGACCGCAGCCCGTTCGAGACGATCGACAAGCCGGGCGTGGGCTGGCTCGTGAGGCTGGCGGCATGGACCGGCCGCGAGACCAACCCCAAGCTCCACATCGGCATCTGCGGCGAGCACGGCGGCGATCCGGACTCGATCGAGTTCTTCCACATGGCGGGCCTCGACTACGTGAGCTGCTCGCCCTTCCGCGTGCCGATCGCGCGCGTGGCGGCCGCCCAGGCCGTGCTCCGCGACCAGTGACGTCTCTGCCGCGCTAGCGGCATAACATGGGGGCGATGCCTCGGCGGGTTCGCGCTGCTGCGCTGATCTCTGCGGGCGCGATTGGCGTCCACGACCTGCGCTTCCTGATCGCCTACCGCAGCAGCGCGGCGCACGAGCTGTCCGTGCAGGGCCACGGCTACCTGCGCTTCGTCACGCCGCTCGTGGTCGGCGTGCTGATCCTCTTCCTCGCGGACTTCGCCGGCCGGCTGTTCAGGGCGGGCGACGGTTCGCGTCCGCTTTCGACACGCCGCCTGTGGCCGCTGCTCGCCGCCACGCTCGTCCTGATCTACGCCTGCCAGGAGTGGGTCGAGGGCATGGTGGCCGAGGGGCACCCGAGCGGCATCGCGGGCATCTTCGGAGCCGGCGGCTGGATCTCGGTCCCGCTGGCGCTCGTGATCGGGCTGCTGATCGCGCTCGCCCTGCGCGTGGCCGAGGCCGCCGCGCCCGTCACCCCCGGCCCTGGCGACGCTCGCTGGCTGCGCCCGCGGCCGCTGGTGGCGAGCGCCGCGGCATCGGTATGGCGTCCATTAGTGGGCGAGGCGCTCGCCCGCCGGCTGGCACCGCGCGGGCCTCCGCTCGCCTCCGTCTGAGACCAACAAACTCGAACGGAGGTATTTGATGTCCGGAAACAGGCGCTTGATCGTGGCCGCGGTCGGGGTCGTGGCTGTCGTGGCCGCGTTCCTGATCGCGCACTCGGGGTCGAGCAACAGCGCGCCCGAAACCACGGGCAACAAGCTGGTCCAGGTCAAGAACGGGAAGCCGGTGGGCGGCGTCCAGAAGCTGACCGTCAAGAAGAACGGCACAGTCGACTTCCGGGTGCAGGGCGCTCCGCCGAAGCAGGAGATCCACGTGCATGGGTACGACAAGCAGTACTTCACTGACGCGAACGGCAACGCCAGCATCAACTTCAAGGCGACGATCGACGGCGAGTTCGTGATCGAGCTCGAGAAGACGAGCACGCAGATCGTGTCGCTCGAGGTGAAGACATGAGACGGCTCGCCGTGATCGGGACGCTGGTGGCCGCGGCCCTGGCGTTCCCGTCGGCGGCGCTCGCCCACGGCATCGTGGGCCGTACGGACCTGCCGATCCCGGTCTGGCTGTTCGGCTGGGCGGCGGCGGTGGTGCTGATCGTGTCGTTCGTGGCGCTCGGGTCGCTGTGGCCCACGCCGCGCTGGCAGGAGGAGCGACCAGGGCGGCCGCTGGTGCGGCTGCCCGTGCTCGTCGACGTCGTCCTCGGAGCACTCGGGGTCGCCCTGTTCGGCCTCACCGTCTACGCCGGCCTCGCGGGGGTGGACGACGCGTTCGGCAACCTCGCGCCGACGATGGTCTACGTCCTCTTCTGGGTCGGGATGGTGGTGCTGAGCGTCCTGTTCGGCAACGTGTTCCGGCTGCTCAGCCCCTGGCGGGCGACCGCGCGCGCGGTCTCGTGGACGGCCCGCAAGGTGTCGGGGCGCGAGCCGCCGCCGGTGGTCGCGTACCCGGCCTGGCTCGGGCGCTGGCCGGCCGCGATCGGGATCTTCGCGTTCGCCTTCGTCGAGCTCGCCTACCGCAACCGCGACGTACCGTCGGAGCTAGCGATCATGGCACTCGTCTACGCGGTGACCATGCTCGCCGGCATGGCCTGGTTCGGGATCGAGACCTGGAGCGAGCGGGCCGACCCGTTCGGCGTCTACTTCGGGCTGTTCGCGCGGCTGTCGCCGTTCACGCGCCGTGACGGCGTGCTGCGGCTGCGGCCGCCGCTGTCGGGCGCGCCGTCGCTCGACATCGTGCCGGGCACCGTCGCGCTGCTCACGGTGGCGATCGGCTCTACGACCTTCGACGGCTTCTCCAACGGGCCGGTCTGGGGGTCGATCGCGCCCCACATCGAGTCGCTCTTCGGCCACCTCGGCGGCGGCCCGCAGGCCCAGCTCCAGTGGGCGTCGCTCATCGGTCTCATCGCCTGCGTGCTGCTCGTCTCGGGCTTCTACCGGCTCGGCATCGGCGGGATGGTCACCGTGGGGGAAGGGCACGACGCGAGGGAGCTGGCCGGACTCTTCGCCCACACGCTCATCCCGATCGCTTTCGCCTACGCGCTCGCCCACTACTTCTCGCTGCTCGTCTACCAGGGGCAGGGGGCGATCCACCTGTTCTCCGACCCGCTCGGGCACGGCTCCGACCTGTTCGGCACGGCGGGGGTGGGGATCAACTACGGGGTGATCTCCTCGAAGGGCATCTGGTACGTGCAGGTCGGCGCGCTGGTGGCGGGGCACGTGGCGGGCCTGACCCTGGCTCACGACCGGGCGGTGGGGATGTACCGGCAGGTGCAGGACGCGCTGCGCAGCCAGTACTGGATGCTCGTCGTGATGGTCGGCTTCACGAGCCTCGGCCTGTGGCTCTTGTCGGCGGTGAACACTTGATCCCGTTCGCCCACGCGGCGCACCTGCTCGAGATCCCGATCTACGGCGGCCCGGTGATCCTGCTGGTGGCGTGGTTCAAGCTCGGGGCATGGCGCGAGCGGCGGCGAGAACGCCGCTCGCAGCGGCCTCCGCGCCCTTGACGGGGCCGGTGGCTGCCGCTCCCCCCGCCATACTTGATCCCATGCCGCCCACGGGCACTCGCACCCTCACGCTTCGGGAGCGCACCGCCGCTCTGGAGGACGCATTCGCCTCGCCGCTCGCCCAGCGCTCCTACCCGGCGCGGCGCGAGCTGCCGGAGCCGGATTCGCCGGTGCGCACCCCGTTCCAGCGGGACCGCGACCGGATCGTGCACTGCAAGGCGTTCCGCCGCCTCATGCACAAGACGCAGGTCTACATCGCGCCGCAGGGCGACCATTACCGCACGCGGCTCACCCACACGCTCGAGACCACCGGCATCGCGCGCACGGTGGCGCGCGCGCTGGGGCTGAACGAGGACCTCACGGAGGCGATCGGGCTGGGGCACGACCTCGGCCACGCTCCCTTCGGCCACATCGGCGAGGCGGTGCTCGACGCCTGCCTGATGGAGCGCTACGGGCGGCGCTTCCGGCACAACGAGCAGTCGCTGCGGGTGGTGGAGCGGCTCGAGCGCGACGGCGCCGGCCTCAACCTCACCGAGCAGGTGCGCGACGGCATCCTGCGCCACACGGGCGACGAGCTGCCGGCCACGCTCGAGGGACGCATCGTGCGGCTGGTCGACCGCATCGCCTACATCAACCACGACATTGACGACGCCCTGCGGGCCGGGACGCTCAGCGACTCGGAGCTGCCCCGGGCGGAGATCGACGTGCTGGGCGACACCGGCTCGGCCCGCATCGACACGCTCGTGCTCGACCTGGTGGAGCGCTCCGGCGAGGCCGGCGACATCGTGCAGAGCGACGAGATCGGCGGCGCGATGGATCGCCTCCGCACGTTCATGTTCGAGCACG
This sequence comes from uncultured Thermoleophilaceae bacterium, assembly GCA_963848495.1. Taxonomy (GTDB): domain Bacteria; phylum Actinomycetota; class Thermoleophilia; order Solirubrobacterales; family Thermoleophilaceae; genus JAICJR01. The sequence continues at coordinate 560,055 of CAWKDV010000003.1, read as the reverse complement.
TCTACCTGGGCCCGGGCGCGCAGAGCGAGCAGCCGCGGATCGAGCGCATGCTGCGCACGCTCTTCGAGAAGCTCGCGGCCGATCCGCCGCCAGCCATCGTGCCGGGCGCCGGCGACGCCGAGCGGGTGGCCGACTACATGGCGGGGATGACCGACCGCTACGCCATCAGGGTCTTCAGCGAGCTCGCCGTACCGCGCGGGTTTTGAGCCAGTACACGAAAGACTCGGTCGAGCGTGTGAAGGACGCGGTCGACATGGTCGACCTGGTGGGCACGCGCACGGACCTGCGGCGTGTCGGCGGCCGCTACACGGGGATCTGCCCCTTCCACGACGAGCGCACGCCGTCGTTCTCGGTCAACGCCGATCAGAAGCTCTACTACTGCTTCGGCTGCGGGGCGTCCGGCGACGCGATCAGCTTCGCGCAGGCCACTGAGGCGCTCGACTTCAAGGCGGCGCTCGAGTTCCTCGCCGGGCGCTACAACGTCGAGCTCAAGCTGGAGCGCGAGGACCCTGCGGCCGAGCGCCGGCGGCAGCGCCGCGAGCGGCTGCTCAAGCTGCTCGACCGCACCGCGGACTACTACGCGCGCTACCTGTGGGAGTCGGGCGAGGCGCGGAAGGCGCGCGACTACCTCGAATCGCGCGGGTTGAAGGAAGAGGTGCTTCGATCATTCAGGATCGGCTACGCGCCAAGCGCGTGGGACCGGGTCACGGTGTCCGCCCAGCGGGACGGATTCACCCGTGAGGAGATCGCCGCGGCCGGCCTCGGGCAGCGGGGGCGCGGCGGCAAGGGCTTCTACGACTTCTTCCGGGCGCGCATCATGTTCCCGGTGGCCGACGCTCGCGGGCGGGTACGAGGGTTCGGCGGGCGGGCGATTCACGAGGGCCAGCGGGCGAAGTACGTCAACACCGCGGACGGCGCCGAGCCGTATAACAAGAGTGAACAGCTGTTCGGCATTGACAGAGCTCGTGCAAGCGCCTCGAGACAAGGCCGGATGGTGGTGGTCGAGGGGTACACTGACGTCCTTGCCCTTCACCAAGCCGGTCTCGAGGAGACAGTGGCGATCATGGGGACGTCGTTGACCACCGAGCAGCTGGCGGTGCTTTCCCAGGCGGTGGGGAAGGGGACCGCGTATTTGGCGCTCGACGCAGACCGAGCGGGGCGCGACGCGATGCTGCGAGCGGCCCGCGCCGCGCGCGACAAGGAGATCGAGCTGCGCGTGGTGGAGATGCCCGAAGGGCGCGATCCCGCAGACCTCGCTCCTGGCGAGTTCACCGAGCTCCTCGACTCCGCACGGACGGTAATTGCGTTTCAGGTTCGTCGGGTACTTGCCGATTCTGAGCTGAGAACACCCAACGGACGTGACCGCGCGCTGGCAGAGGTGCTGCCGCTGATTGCGTCCGTCCCGCACACGAACATCGCAACAAGAGACGAGCTTGTGCGTTTCGCATCTGACCGCCTTGAGATCTCACCCGACGACTTGAAGACGCTTCTCGACTCGCGTGCAAGCGCGCCCGTCAAGGCCGCCCCCAAGGTGGCCACGGCGGCCCGCCCACTGGACGCGTTCACGCGCGGCGAGCGGTCGTTCCTGGCGATGTGCCTGGCGCAGGGCGAGGTCGGGCTCGAGTATCTGCGCAAGGCGAGCGACAGCCATTTTTCCTCCGATGTCCTAAGGCTGGTCCGCGATCACCTCCTCGAGCACTTCGAGGAGCCCCTGACCGACCTGCCGGGTGACGATCCCGCGATCGTGGCTACCATCAACGGGGTAGTCGCGCTGGCCGACGAGGAGCCTTCCTCGGAGTCGGCGCTCAGGCTCAGCTTCCTCCAGCTGGAGCTGCGGCGCATCGAGCGGGAGCTTCGGCACGCCGAGCAGGAAGACGACTTCGACCGGCAGCGTCAGCTCTGGTCCGAACGAGAGACGGTGAGGCAGGGGATCTCACACGTCATGGGAGAAGCACCATGAGCGAGGCGCGCGAGAAACTCGACGAAGAGCACGAGCAGGACCTCGAGGAAGAGGAGGAGCACGAGGAGGCCGCGGAGGTCCCCGACCTCTTCGAGGAGGGCGGTGTCGTCACCGCCGGCCTGCCCGTCGCCCCGCCCGAGGGCGGTCCCGAAGACAGCGTCCGGCTCTACCTGAAGAAGATCGGCAAGGTCCGCCTTCTTACACGCGAGGACGAGGTCCGGCTTGCGCAGCGCGCCGAGCGCAACGACATGGCGGCCAAGAACGCGCTCGTCGAGGCCAACCTGCGCCTCGTCGTCTCGATCGCCAAGCGCTACACCGGTCGCGGCCTCACGCTGCTCGACCTGATCCAGGAGGGCAACCTCGGCCTGATCCGCGCCGTCGAGAAGTTCGACTGGCGCCGCGGCTTCAAGTTCTCCACCTACGCCACCTGGTGGATCCGGCAAGCCATCACCCGCGCCCTGGCCGACCAGTCGCGCACGATCCGCATCCCCGTGCACATGGTCGAGCGCATGAACCGCGTCGCCCGCGTCCGCCGCTCCCTCCTGCAGAAGAACGGCCGCGAGCCCACGCCTGAGGAGATCGCCTTCGAGCTCGAGATGCCCGTCGCACGCGTCGAGGAGGCGCTGAAGGTGGGGCAGGAGCCCGTTTCGCTGGAGACTCCCGTGGGGTCCGAGGAGGGCGACGCCTCGCTCGCCGACTTCATCCCGGATGCCTCGATCGACCGTCCTTTGGAGATCGTCGCCAACCGGCTGCGTGAGGCGGACGTGCAGGCTGCTCTGGAGTCCCTGCCCTGGCGTGAGCGCCGCGTGCTGGAGCTCCGCTACGGGCTCGCCGGCGAGGGGCCGATGACGCTCGAGGAGATCGGCACCCAGGTCGGGGTCACCCGCGAGCGCGTGCGCCAGATCGAGTCGAAGACGCTGCTGAAGCTGAAGAACTCCGGCGAGGCCGGCCGGCTCGAGGGCACGGCCGACATCGTCGAGGGCAGCTAGCCCACTCCCTACCGCAGCGGCGGCCCGAGAACTTCCATTCCGGCCTCGCGGCCGATGGTGGCGAACGCCTGCGGATCCGGCGGGCCGGGGGGCAGCTCCCCGAAGCGGTCAAAGAAGCTCTCCATGCCCGCCGGCGTGAACAGGACGAGGATGCGGGCGGGCTCGGCGCCGACGTTCTGGAAGCAGTGAGGCGTCCCCCGCGGCACGAACACGAACGTGCCCTGAGGCGCCTCGGGCATCTCCTCGCCGAGCCGGAACCTCAAGGTTCCCTCGATCACGTACCAGGACTCGTCCTCCTGGTCGTGCCTGTGGAGCGGCGGACCGTCGAGCGGCGCGATGACGTTCTCGAAGGCGGTGAGCCAGCCGCCGGTGTCGGCGGAGCGGGCCTTGAAGGTGAGCTCGCCGCCGGCTGGGCCGCGGATCGCTTCGCCGCTGCCGGGGGCGATGACGAGCGGGCGGGGAGGGTCCACGCGGGGCAGCCTATCGTCCCGTCGAAGTACGAACACACGTTCGCTTATCTGTCCGAGCCGACAGAGATGATTGCGCTATGGACCGCGACTCGCTGACGCTGTTTCTTAGCCAGGGACTCTCGCTCGAGCAGATTGGGAGGCGGGTCGATCGCCACCCCTCCACGGTCGCGTACTGGGTCAAGAAGCACGGACTGGAGTCGGTCCATAGGGAGCACTACTCTGCCCGCGGCGCCATTCCTCGGGAACGCCTTGCAGCGCTCGTTGAGGAGGACGCGACCTACGCCTTCATGGCTGACGCTCTCGATGTCAGCGTTGCCACCATTCGCTACTGGCTGAAGAAGTACGACTTGGAGACCAGGCGTGGTGAGCGGATCCGGCTAGGTCGCGAGAACCGGGTTGAGGGACGAGCGATCGTGCAGCTCACTTGCAGGCATCATGGCGTCACGCGGTTCTGGCTCGAAGGGCGCGGAATCTACCGCTGTATGCAGTGCCGCCAGGAGGCGGTGGTGCGCCGGCGAGAAGCCGTCCGTGCCACGCTCATCGCGGAGGCCGGTGGATGCTGCGCGATCTGCAGCTACTCTCGCTGCTCGGGCGCGCTCCAGTTCCATCATCTCGTCCCCAGGCAGAAGCGCTTCACCATCCGAGACGGGAGCTTGCGGGGCCTTGACGTTCTTCGCGCGGAGGCCCGTAAGTGCGTGCTCCTGTGCGCAAACTGCCACGCCGAGGTCGAGGCGGGGGTGAAGGCCCTTCCCGCTAGAGTCTCGGGATCAGTTCAAGAATCGTCTCCGGATGACGACTAATCCGACGTAGCTCATTTGTGCGGTCCGGGGTAGCTCAATCGGCAGAGCGTTCGGCTGTTAACCGAAATGTTGTGGGTTCGAGTCCCACCCCCGGAGCTTCCAAGACGCACCCCGTCCAGGGCATATAGGTCCGGAAGCCGATCAACTTCTGCGCTTTCCGGCTAAAGAGCGCCCTCCGGGATGTCGATGCTGTGCCTTGCATGAGAAGGCTCCTCGGCTCGTCCCCGCTCGGGCTCGCACGCCTTGACGCTGTAGAACAGGCGCCATACCGCCACGCCTCGATGACCGCGCCCAGTGCGGACTCGACCATGCTCGTCATGGCCTGGCTCTACCTGGGCACAGCCACCTTCTCGCTGATCGTGAACCTCGTGCCGCACACGCCACACGTGCACGGCTGGCCGCGCTGGGTGATGCTCGGCGGCTCGTACGCGCTCGGCCTCGGCCTGCTGGCGGGACGGCGCACGCTTCCCGACGACACGGTCGACTTCGCGCTCGCCGCCGGTGTCGGCCTCGTCACGCTCAGCCTCGCGCTCAAGGGAAGCGGCAGCGCCGACTCCTTCCCCGTCTTCTACCTGTGGGGCGCGCTCGCCGCGGCCTTCCTGCTCACACGGCGCCGGGCGGCACTCCAGATCGGGCTCATCGCGGTGAGCTACGCGGTGTTCCTGCGCGACGCTCGGGTGACGACCCATGTGGCGGCCCACCAGTGGCTGCTCACGGTCGGCACGGCCATCCTCGCCGCGGGAATCGTGAGCGCCCTGCGCGGTCGAGTCGAGCGCCTGATCGGGGACCTCGCCGAGACCTCCAAGCGCGACCCGCGCACCGGCCTTTTGAACGGCGCCGGCCTCGAGGAGCTGATCGAGCGCGAGCTCGAGCGCGCACAGCGCAGCGAGGGCCGCCTCTCGCTCGTCGTCTGCGACCTCGACCGCTTCAAGGACGTCAATGAGGAGCTCGGCCACCGCGCCGCCGACGCCCACCTGCAGACGGTCGCCGACGTGCTCGACCGCACCAAGCGGCGCATCGACGTGGTCGCCCGCCTGAGTGGCCAGGTGTTCGCACTGCTCTTGCCCGACACCGATGAGCACGGCGCCTACGTGCTGGCCGACCGCCTCCGCCGCGCCGTGCGCGACTCGTTCGCGAGCGGATCAGCCCCGATCACGGCCAGCCTCGGCGTCGCCAGCTTCCCCAAGCACGGCGGCACCTACGAGGAGCTGTACGGCTCCGCCACGCGGGCGCTGTACGTCGCCAAGGAGCTCGGCCGGGATCGCTCGGTGATCTACAACCCGGAGATCAGCGCGAACCTGCGCTCTGCCGCCGCCCGCGACGGCATGCAGGCCGAGGAGCACCTCGCCGCGGTCATGGTCCTGGCGGAGACGCTCGACATGCGCGACACGAGCACGGCGCGCCACTCTGAGACGGTCGCCCGCTACGCGAAGCTGATCGCCGCCGAGCTCGGCCTCTCCGACCGCGAGATCGAGCGCGTGCACCTCGCCGGCATGCTCCACGACATCGGCAAGATCGGGATCTCCGACAACATCCTCCAGAAGCCGGGCAGCCTCAACCAGGCCGAGTGGGAGGAGATGCGCAAGCACCCGGAGCTCGGGTCGCGGATCCTCGACGGCGCTCGCCTCGAGGACATCAGCGCCTGGGTCCGCGCCCACCACGAGCGCCCCGACGGCCGCGGCTACCCGCTCGGCCTCGGCGGACGATGAGATCCCGCTGCAGGCGAAGATCCTCGCCGTCGCCGACTCCTACGAGGCGATGACCGCCGAGCGCGTCTACAAGACCGCGATGACCCATACCGAGGCCCAGGCCGAGCTGCTCCGCTGCTGCGGCAGCCAGTTCGACCCCACGGTCGTCCACGCCTTCGCCACCGCCCTCGCGCGCGAGCAGTGCGAGCGGCGCGCCGAGGCGTCGCCGAGGCCCTCGCCTCAGCGCCCCTCCACGAACCGTTCGAGCTCGTCGGCCGCGGTCGAGGGCCCGTCGTGCGCCGCCGCCCAGCGCGCGAGCTCGCCCGCCCGCTCCGAGTAGCTCGGATCGTCCAGCAGCCGCCGCAGCGCCAGCCGGATCCCGCGCGGCGTGGTGAGCCTGCGCGGCAGCGGCACGCCCACTCCCGCCCACGCCACCCGGGCCGCGTTCTCGGCCATGTCGCCCGCCGCGGGGCAGGCCACGAGCGGCGTCCCCGACGCCAGCGCCCGCACCACGGTGCCGTGGCCCGCGTGGCACACCACCGCGTCGCAGAGCGGCATCGTGCGGGTGTAGGAGAGCCAGTCGACGAGGCGCGCGTTGGGGGGCACGTCGAGCGGCTCCTCGGGCGGCCGCCGGTTGGTGGTGGCCAGCACCCGGACCCGCTCGCCCGCCAGCCCGTCGAGCGCCGCGCGCAGCATCCGCTGCTCGGGGTCCTGCGAGGTGCTCGGCGCCAGGAGCACGAGCGGATCGTCGCCCGGCGGCAGCTCCACGTCGCCGAACGGCTGCTCCCACATCAGCGGCCCGGTGACCTTCATCCACGGAGCCCAGCGGCGCGGGTACTCGAGCTGGGGGAACGTCCCGATCAGCGCGAGCTGCCGGGAGGTGCCGCCGTGCAGGTGCTCGTGGGGCGGCAGCCCCACGCGCCGCCGGGCCTCGTTCAGCTCGTCGCGGCCCTGCCGCGCGCCGACCAGGGCCAGCGGCTCGAGGCGCCGCCAGAGCGCTCGCCCGAGCGGCGTGCGCGGCAGCCGCGCGCCGGTCGAGTAGAGCGGGAACCCGGGGTCGCCCTCCGGCAGCACGTGGGGCACGAGCGTGACCCACGGCCGCCCCTCCATCTCGGCGGCGAGCGCCGCCGCCAGCGTGAGGATGTCCGCCACCACGGCCTCGGGGTCGAACGAGCGCACGAGCGGCGTGGTCTCCTCGGCCGCCCGCACCGCGGCCTGGTAGGGCTTCAGCGCCGGCGAGGTGGGGAAGACCGCGTACTCCGGCGCGCGCTCGAAGCGCATCCCCTCGCGCTCCACGTGCTCGCGCCAGCGCTCCCAGGTCTGGAGGCACACCTCGTGCCCGCGCGCCGCCAGCTCGCGGCCGAGGGCGATCATCGGGAAGGCGTGGCCCGGATCGCCGAAGGCGGCCAGAAGCAGGCGCCGCCGAGGTCCCTCGCCGGCGCTCAGACGAGATCCGCGAGCGTCCGCAGCATCTCCACGCGCCCGTCGAGCGTCGGGGCAATCGGCGTCGTGATCAGGGTGCCGACCCCGGCCGCCTTGTAGGTGTCGAGCCGCTCGTCGATCCGCTCCCGCGGTCCGCACAGCGAGGTGATGTCGATCAGCTCGGCCGGCAGCGCCGCGGCGGCCTCGTCCTTCTTGCCGGCGAGGTACAGCTCCTGCACCTCCTCGGCCGCCTCCTCGAACCCGTAGCGGCGCACCAGCGCGTTGTAGAAGTTCTGCTTCCGCGAGCCCATCCCACCCACGTAGAGCGCGAGGAAGGGCCGCATGACGTCGCGCGCGCGGTCGAGGTCGTCGTCGATGCAGAGGCTGACGTTGGGGGCGATGTCGAACGAGTCGTCGAGCGTCCGGCCGGCGCGGGCGGCGCCCTGCTCGAGCAGGTCGCGCAGCTGCCCGACGTGCTCGGGCGAGAAGAACGTCGGCAGCCAGCCATCGGCGATCTCGCCGGCCAGCATGCGTGTTCTTCGGCCCGATCGCGGCGAGGTAGATCGGGATCCGCTCCTGCACCGGCGCGATCATCAGCTTCGAGCGCCTTGCCCGGGCCGTCCGGCAGCGGCAGCGTGTAGGTCTCGCCCTCGAACTCGAGCCGCTCGCGGGCGAGCGCCTTGCGCAGGATCGCCACGTACTCGCGCGTGCGCGCGAGCTGCTCGCCGAAGCGCTGGCCGTGCCAGCCCTCGGCCACCTGCGGACCGGAGGAGCCGAGCCCGAGCCGGAAGCGCCCGTTCGAGATCACGTCGAGGGTCGCGGCCGTCATCGCGGTCATCGCGGGCGAGCGCGCGGGCATCTGGAAGATCGCGGAGCCGAGCTTGATCCGCTCGGTCTGCCCCGCCAGCCAGGCGAGCACGGTGGCCGCGTCCGAGCCGTAGGCCTCGGCGGCCCACACCGAGTCGTAGCCGATCGCCTCCGCCTCCCGCACGAGCCTGAGCTGGTCCTCGTTCGACAGGCCGAGGCCCCAGTAGCCCACGTTCAGGCCAAGGCGCACGAAATCACCCACTCCGGGGGTTTACAGCGGGCGCGGGAAGCGCGTAGATTCAGCCGGTGGGCCAAGCGGCCAGCATCCTAAGCGAGGTGAGAGTTTCGTGACGAGACGACGCAGGCCGGCCGAGGAGCTGCGCATCGCGGTGGACTGCCTGCCGGTCCACACCCGGCTGGCGATGCTCGAGGGGATCCGGGAGAACCGGATCATCGTCGGCGCCTACACCGACCAGCGCGGCGGCGTCTGCCCGATGCTCGCGGCGCACCGCTGCGGCGGCCGCACGAACCTCGCCAGCTTCGCCCGCACCTGGGACCGCTACACAAAGGCTCACGGCCGCCCGCGCCGCGCCAGCGACCGCGAGCTCGGCACGCTGCGAGCGATGCTCGAGGCGAGTCTCACCGAGGACGGCTACCCGCAGGCCTCGCTCGCCGACGAGGTGGCGCAGATCAAGGCGCTCCGCCGCGCCGAGGCCGAGCGCGAGGCGCGCGCCGACGGCCAGGGCTTCATCTCGCAGCTCTGGCGGCGCGACCGCAGCCGCGAGCTCGAGCGCGTCTAGGCAGACGCCCCGAGCCGGTCGCTCGGGCGCAGGAACTGGATCTCGGGCACCAGGCAATAACGCGACGTGCGCAGCAGGAAGCGCACCGCCTCGGCGATGTCCTCGGGCCTGATCATCTGGTCGGCCGAGACCTGGCCCTTCACCCAGTCGGTCATGGGCGTGTCGACGAACGCCGGGCACAGGGCGGTCACCTGGATGCCCGACTCGGCCAGCTCTCCGTGCGCCGATTGGCTGAGCGCCACCACCGCCGCCTTGGTGGCCGAGTAGGCGGCGAGCCAGGGCTCCGGGTACTTGCCGGCGATCGACGCCGTGTTCACCACCAGCGCCTTGCCGTGCTCGGCGCCCGCCTCCTTCAGCATCGGGATCGACTCCCGCAGCATCAGGTAGACGCCGCGCAGGTTCACGTCGAGCTGGAGGTCGAGCTTCTTGGTCTCGATGTCCGCGATCGGCGATCCGATGCCGATCCCCGCGTTGTTGACCAGCACGTCGAGCCGCCCGAAGCGCTCCCTGTGGGCGGCCGCGATCGCCTTGACCTGGTCCTCGTCGGCCATGTTGGCCGGCACGGCCTGCACGTCGATGCCCTCGCCGGCGAGCTCGTCCGCGGCCGCCTGCAGCTTGTCGGGCCGGCGAGCCGAGAGCGTGATGCCGTATCCCGTCCTGCCCGAGGGCCCGCGCGATCGCCAATCCGATCCCGCTTGATCCGCCTGTTACAAGCGCTGCGCGGTCGCTCATGGAGCGGCACCTTATAGCGCCCTTAACACTGGCGGCGTATTAGGACCGCCTTCTTTTCTAGGCTTACGGATGATGAGCTTTGGACGCGCGGCATGCGCCTTGGCCCTCCTCTCCGGCCTGGCGCTGGCCTCCTGTGGGGGCGGGGGTGGCGGGAGCAGCTCCGCGACGAGCGCGAAGGAGCCTGCGCTCACGCGGCCGAGCGACTTCCCGCAGCCCGGTGGCAAGTCGCTCGCGGAGCTGGCGAAGAGCCTGGGTCCCGGGCCGGTGATGGCTCCGTCGGTGTCGCAGCTCCAGCCGGGGCAGAACCGCTTCGGCTTCGGCCTCTTCGACCGCTCGCGCAAGCAGATCGCCGAGGCGCCCGCCGCCGTCTACTTCCAGAACGTCAAGGGCGGGCCGGTGGTTGGTCCGTTCGTCGCCCACGACGAGTCGCTCCAGGTCCAGCCCGACTTCGAGAGCAACACGGTGAAGAACGACCCGGACGCTGCCCATTCGGTCTACGTCGCCAACGTCACCTTCCCGGCGACCGGGAACTACGTCGCCCTTGGCGTCGCCAGGCTTGACGACAGGCTGGTCGCCGCCACGCTCGCCGGGCCCGCGATCCGCGTGCAGAAGCACACCGGTGTGCCCGCCGTGGGCCAGAAGCCGCCGGCGATCGACACGCCCACCACCAAGTCGGTCGGCGGCGACGTCTCCAAGATCGACACCCGCTCGCCGCCCGACGACATGCACGCGGTCAACTTCAAGGACGTGCTCGGCAAGAAGCCGATCGTGCTCGTCTTCGCCACGCCGCTCCTGTGCGCGAGCCGCGTCTGCGGGCCGGTGGTCGACATCGCCGAGCAGGTCGAGCACACGATGCCCGCCGCCAAGCAGTTCGCCTTCATCCACAACGAGATCTACAACAACAACAAGGTCGTGGACGGCTACCGGCCGCAGGTGGCGGCGTTCCAGCTGCCCACCGAGCCGTGGGTGTTCGTCGTGGGTAAGAACGGCAGGATCGCCGCGCGGATGGAGGGGGCGTTCAGCGTCGCCGAGCTTCAGGCGGCGATGCGGACCGGCGCTCAAGCGCTGACCTAGCGCGCTCGCGCGGCCCGACGGTCAGGAAGCCCCTGACGGCTCGATGCGTCTCCTTCGGCGCCTCGACCTGAGGCACGTGACCGCAGTTCAGCTCCACGTGCTTGGCGTGGGGGAGGGCCTCCTCCACGTGGCGGGCGAACTGGATCGGCACGAGCTTGTCCTTCCTGCCCCATACGAACAGCGATTCCTTCTCCAGGTCCGCCAGGCGGGTCCAGAAGCCGTTCGGCCCGTGCGGCTCCTCGAGGTAGATCTGCCGCGCCGCCGCGTAGAAGGCGGCCCGCCCGCGCGGGTTGAGGTAGGAGCGCAGGAACTCGTCGAGCCCCACCGCCGCCCAGCCGTCCATGCCGCCGGGCACCAGCCGTCGCACGATGCTCTCCGTCGGGCCGCGCGGGGCGATCTGGAGCAGGCCGAGCTCCGGGCGGGCGGCCCTCACGACCGGCAGCCACTTGCGGTCGCGCTTCCAGGCGAGTGAGGGCGCGAGCAGCGCGAGCCTGTCCACGCGGTCGTGGTGCTGGAAGCCGAGCTCCAGGGCCACCCGGCCGCCCATGCTGTTGCCGATGAGGTGCGCGGTTCGATTATGCCGAGCTCGTCCATCAGTGCGGTGGCGGCCTCCGCGAAGAAGGCGGCGTCGTAGGGGGCGCCGATCGGCTTGTCCGATTCGCCGAAGCCCAGGTGGTCCATGGCGATCATGCGGAAGTCGCCCGCCAGCGCCGACACTGTCGGCAGGAAGCTCGCCTTCGTTCCTCCCAGGCCGTGCAGGAGCAGCACCGGGTAGCCCTGGCCTGCCTCCAGGTAGGAGATCGTGCCCTTGCGGGTCTTCACGCGGTGGAACGTGAGCCGTCCGGGTTGCTCGTTCCCGCTGGTCGCTGCGAGGAAGCCCACGCCCAGGTGCATGTTGTGGCGGATCTTCAGCCGACCCTGGCGATGGGCGTCCATGCCGCCGCGGATGTCTTCGAGCGATTGCCCGCCAGGTCTCTGCGTCGGCGTGCAGGAGGGCGTCGAAGCGCTCGCCGGCTGCCGGCGCGAGGCGGGCGCCATTGCTGTTGATCAGGACGTCCCAGGCTTCGGTGTTGCCGCTCTCCAGCCGGATCCGCGCCTTGCCGGCGGGCAGATCCATGACGTCTCCGTCGAAGCGCTCAACGAGCAGCTTCAGGTATTCCGGCGCAGCCCCCATCGCTATTGACAATGCCACATAGTCCAGCTCAGCTGTCAAAGCCGAGCCCCAGGCGATCGAGCAGTTTCAGCCAGAGGCCGCGCTTGCCCTGGTTGCGGTCCGCCCGGGCCATCCGGTTCGCCGTGAGCTGGATCACCGGGTAGCGCAGCGGCTCCGGGGGGAAGGGGACGGGCTTCTTCTTCACCCACTCGAGCCTGGTGGCCTCGGTGTCCTTGCCGTCGAGCAGGTCCAGGGCGGTTTGCGCGCCGAATCGCGTGGCCGCCACGCCAAGGCCGGTGTAGCCCACCGCGTAGGCGGTTCTGCCCGTGGTGCGCCGTGCCGAAGAAGGCGCTGAAGCGGCTGCAGGTGTCGATCGCGCCGCCCCAGCGGTGGCGTGAACTTGATGCCCTCCAGCTGCGGGAAGGTCGTGAAGAAGTGCTGCGAGAGCATGGCGAAGCTGGGGTCGTAGTCGTCGTAGCTTCGGGTCCACCGGGCCGCCATACCGGTAGACCGCGTCATAGCCGCCCAAGAGGATCCGGTTGTCCTTGCTCAGGCGGTAGTAGTGGAACTGGTTGGCGCCGTCGCCGACGCCCTGGCGGTGCTTCCAGCCGATGGCGCTCCTCTGCTCGGCGCTGAGCGGCTCGGTCATCAGCGCGTAGTCGTAGACCGGGGCGATGTAGCGCCTCATCTCGCGCAGCAGCGGCTTGTAGGCGCTGGTTGCGAGCAGGGTCTTGCCGGCGTTGACGGAGCCGTGCTCTGTCCGGACCTGGCCCTCGCGGATGGCCCGTCACCGGCGTGTGCTCGTGGATGCGCACGCCCTGGGCGATCGCCGCCTTGCGCAAGCCGTCCGCGAGCTTGCCCGGATGCACAAGCGCGCTGCCCGTCTTGTCCCAGATCCCGCCGATGTAGGTGGGGGAGGCGAGCTCGCTCTGGACCTGCTCTCGATCGAGGACCTCGACCTCGTGCCCGAAGCGCCTGGCGAGCTCGACCTCCTCGTCGACCCACGACAGCTCGTGCGGCTCGAGCAGCACCACGACGTCGCCCGTTCTCCTCGAAGTCGCAATCGATCCCGTGCGCCGCGAGGTCGGCCTTCATCCCCGCAAAGCTCTCGTCCCCAAGCCGCTCGATTACCGGCATCTCGTCCGCGAACCGGGCCATCCCGTTGGCCGATCCCGTGCGTCAGCGACGAGATGCAGAAGCCGCCGTTGCGCCCGCTGGCGCCGTAGCCGCAGGTCTCCGCCTCGAGGATCAGCACGTCGCGCTGCGGGTCGTCGCGCTTGGCGTGAAGAGCGGCCCAGAGCCCCGTGAACCCACCGCCGACGATGCAGAGCTCCGCCTCGGTCGCCCCTTCGAGCGCGCGGATGCGGCTCGCGGGCCGGCAGATCGCGCGAGCCAGAACGGAACGCGGCTCAGCATCCGCGTACGCCGCGCGCTGCTGCGGCCGTAGGCGCGCTCTCGGGCCAGGGAAAGCTCACGGCCCGAAACCTACTTCCGGAGCGCCGCGAGCGCCGCTATGGTGCCCCCGACCGGGCCAGTAGCTCAGCTGGTTAGAGCAGCGGACTCATAATCCGTAGGTCGTAGGTTCGAGTCCTGGCTGGCCCACATTAAAGCCCTGCAAGAGCCTCACATGGCCGGGTGTGTTCCTGGCAGCGGGTACCGACGGGGTACCGATTCTGTGGCGGGCCGAACTGCCCTGAGGGCGCCGGTCCCGGAAGTAACCTCCGATGCATGGCGAGCACCACTCATCCGACGCTGCTCCGCGAAATCCAAGAAGCAGCCACGAGCGCCGCGACGCCGCTGCCGGAGGCTCTCAGGAAGGCGCAGATCCTCGCCGCGCGCCTCAACCATCAACCGCTGAAGGACTGGGTTAACTGGGAGCTCAACGGCTATCCGGATGTGGAGTCGGTGCCTGACTACCGCCGGATGGGAGAGGTCCAAGTGCTTGGCGATTTCTCCGGGCCATTCGGAAGCGCATTGAAGAACGCTCGTATCCCGCCGGGGTGCGTCGCAGACAAGGACATGCGCGACTACCTCTTTCGCCATGTCTTTCTTCAGCGCGTGGCCGAGCTCGAAGCACTAGCGAGTGCGCCGCCGGACACGCTGTACGTCCCTTGGCCCAGCAACGTCGTGGCCTCGCTTGGGCAGAACATCTACGAGGACATGGTGTGCTTGTCGGCTAACAAGATTTTCTCGACCGCAGTGGTCGCTGGAATCTTGGACGCAGTTCGGAACAAGCTGCTCGCGTTCGCGCTTGAAATCGAAGCGGCGAATCCCGATGCCGGAGAAGCTGAGCCAGGCGATGTGCCCGTGCCCCCAGAGCGAGTCACACAGATCGTGAACACCACCATCTACGGTGGCCAGAACACGATCGCCGCCGGGAACCGCGACGTTCTACAGCGCCCGACGCATGTGAAGCTCGCCGGCGGATTTGACGAACTGCGGAAGCAGCTAGCCGACCTCGGACTTGGAGGGCAGGACCTAAACGACCTGGAAGCTGCGCTCGGTCAAGACGTCGGGCACGCGGCTCCCGGAACCCTTGGGCCTGCGACGCAGAACTGGCTCGGCGGCATCACATCGAAGGTCGCTTCGGGCTCCTTGGCCTTGGCTTCCGGCGTGACTGTGGAAACGGTCGCGCATCTGGTCTGCAAGGCCCTCGGAATCGCCTGAGTCGGGCAAGGAGCCCAGGCTTGACAGACGCGGTGCAAGTCGATGGCAACGTAACGGGCGCGGCTGTAAGAGAGGGCCACTATACACAACAACATTCCTGCAAAAGGCCCGAATCTGTGGTAGACCGCCTTCTTCCACTTCGACTCAAAAAGGGGGTCGGCCTGAGGCGAGGAGGCGGGTGCCAAGAAGACCGTCGAGCAAGAGCTACAGGCCATGCTCACGGATGGCGACCCGTGCGCTGGACGCGCTCAGCCGTCGGGAGCTGTTCACCGAGCCGGCCGACCTTGTGTTCTGCAACGAGATAGGCGACCACCTAGACGACGGCGACCTGCGCAAGCGCTTCTACGCCGCCTTGCGCCGGGCAGGGCTGGGGCACAGGCGGCGCGGCGACAAGCCCATGACCTTCCACGACCTACGCCACACGTTTGGCACGCTGGCGGTGAAGGTCTGGGATCTGCCGAAGGTGCAGGGCTACATGGGCCACGCCAACATCGGCACCACCATGATCTACATCCACCACCTGCCCAAGGCTACGGACGCGGACGCGCTGACCGCATTGGTCGACGCGGCGTCAGTGCAGCAGAATGGCGAGCAGGACACCAGCCACAACAGCAGCCGCTGTGCCTCCGAGGAGGGTGATGAGCCACGGGTTGTTCCACCAGTGCGAAGCACGCTGACCTGACCCCGTGTGGCCGGTGGAGCCCGTGGTGGTGGCGGTTGCGTCGCCGCTGCCACTCACGGCGAGGCTGCCGCCATGAATCGAGATGTCCCCGATGGTGAGGGTGCTTGGCACAGCCGAGCTCGTTGTTTCGGGATTATCGAGATCCTCAAAGACACGATCTATCCGCTGAACAAGAAGAGCGAAGACGCCGTGTGCGAGTGCTTCGTCCTCGCCCGACACCCGCAGGTCGGTATGCCCTTCCGCACCGTAAATCTTCGGGGCATATGAATCGAGCCATATGGTGGCCGCTTTTGACTCGCCAATAGCGATGGTCATATTCAGCACGTCGGCCTCCCTGACGCTGGCCATGTCCTTCCGAAACTGCTGGAAGGTGTTGGCCGTGATCGTGGTATGGCCAACCAGACCCGCTCTCAACTGCGGAGCGCGATCCTTCGTCTTGAGAAGGTCCTCGAAGGTATCCGCGAGCCCCAGCATCTGCGTTGGGGGCAGCCATCGGGTCCAAGCTCGAGTTGGGTTCGCCATACGGGGCATTCCTGACGAGAAACACTAGTGCTCCTGGAGGCGGGTACCGAGTACCCGGGCGGCGGGTACCCGGCCAGGTACCGAACAGCGCAGTACTGAGCGGCACGGGGCGGCACCATGCGTGGCTAGCTCGCGGGGCCGCGACCGAGCGGCCCTGCCTAGGAGCCGCTCATAATCCGTAGGTCGTAGGTTCGAGTCCTACCTGGCCCACCTCACAAAGCGCTTGGTGAACCCGAAAAAGCTCTGTTAGACGGTTCGGCACGAATCAAATTGGTACCGAAGCCAGCGACTACCGTTGCCGCCTATCTCCAGAGCGGGCTTCGACGCTTTATCGGGCGTTTCAGGGTCCGCACGGGTGACCGTGAGGGCAACGTGCCGGTCTAGGCGTGAGATCGGGAGCAGACTTGGGACGCGCGATCTCGCGGCAAGATCTCCGCGGACCAGCCGCGCGCCGAGTACGCGCCACGATCAGCCGGAGTGACGAAGCCACGCCCTACCTAATGCTCGATCAACGCCTGGAGGTCGTCGCTGCTAGTTCGCGAGCGGGGTCGGGCTTGCCGTTGACGAGCGCGCCCTCGGCTTGAAGCATCTCCAGAGGGTCCGCTGGTCGTCGGGATCACTCCATCTGAAGTTCGGGGCGACTGTCCCGCCGCTGTTCAGGATGCGGTAGGCGTTCGGGCACTGCTGGCAGGTGGCGACGTGTGCGCCGAGCGGCTGGGCCGCCGTCCCGACGGCATCCGCCAAGCTCCCGTAGGTCGTCCAGTAGCCCTCCGGCAGGGCTTCGAGGATCGTGTGGAGCGCGGACCAGTCGAAGCTCGGTGTCGCCTTGGTCGGGTCCTCGCCCGTGTAGACCGCTCGCACGTCGAGGAGCTTTCGGCCGTCGGGCAGCCTCCAGAACCACCAGCCGTTCGTCACGGCGCCCTTCACATAGCGACCCGCCCCGGACGGCGACTCGAAGGTCTTGCCGTCGATCTCGAGCAAGCCGTCAGGACGCACGATGGCCGTGCGCTCTTCCCAGCTCCCGGCTGCGCGGGGTCAGTACCGTGCCGGGGGGTAGGAGACCCGCCTCCACCAGGTGCTTGACCTGGATCCAGCCGCCCGTCTTCTCGTGCGGGTCAACGACGACGCCCTCGTGGCCCGTCGGGACCGGCCACGTCGACAAGAGGAGTCGATCATGGCGTCTGTCCGCGACTCGATGCCGGCCTCGTCCCAAGTCCGCCGAGCGTCGAGAGCAGTCGGCTGTTGAGCAGGAGGGTGTCGTGTTGCTGGAGCGCCTCACGCTTGGACGCCCACGGCCCGTTCGAGACCTTGGAGTTCAGCGACGTGGTCAGCAGGGTCAGGTTCCCGAGCCGGTGGACGTGCTCGGCCCGAGCTTCCTCGGCCTCGCAGTCCGTCGACCGGCCAGTTGTTCGGCCCACTTCTGCGGGAGGATGTGCTCGATCGGATATCCACGACGTGGCACCTGCGGCTGGTTGGTCCCGCGCCGGTACGCGTCCTCGATCGCTTCGAGGAGCATCCGCAGGCGCGGCCTTGTTGAAGCGCCGGTAGACCTGTCTCGTCCGCAGGGCCTCGCGGACCTCGTCGTCGCCCGGCCAGTACGTGCTCGTCACGTTGAGCCGCGACAGGTAGCCGCTCGATGCTGGCTCGACGAGTTCGTCCGCCGGCGTGTGCGTTCGTTGGCGCGGATGATGTCGGCGACGACGCGCCCCAGGTCGCCGACGCTCAGGCGCAGGAGCTGGCGTCGAACGAGCCAGCTTTCGACGACCGCGACGACGCTGTCGATCGACGTCGTCGGGCAGCTCGCGGCCGGGCTCGTGCAGCCAGATCAGCACTGGCTTGAGCAGTTCGGTATCGGAGGCCTTCATCCGGTAGACGGCGAGCTCGACCCGGTTGAGCTGCCGGTCGCCGGTCGTCGGCCGCCTTCGTCCATGCCTCGTAGGTCTCGGCCTGCTGCCGGATCACGGCAGCAGGTCGGCGACCTTCTGGCCGGTCTCGAGGTCAAGTGCTCGACGTACTGCTTGAAGCGCGTGAAGGTCGCGCGGGGGCCGATCTCCTCGCCGAGCCGCGCGATCAGCCACTGGTTGAAGAACAGCGAGCTCCGCTGCATCGGGTAGCGGCCGACGCTGACCTCCTTCTCCCAGAACTCGGTCTCGAACGGCCAGTCCTCGAGGTGCGCTCGCGTGTCCGCGCCCTCGGCGGCCAGCCGCTGGAAGACGAAGTTCCTGATCAGGTCCGCCGCGGTCAGCGGGGTGCCCCGCGCGTTCAGTGTCTCGAAGATCTCCTGCGAGTTCTCGTTGACGGTGAGGTTGATGGCGACCAGCTGCAGTCCCCGGGTCAGCGCGCTCGGTCAGTGCCTGCGCGCGCTCGGCGGCTGCGTCGTCGGTCCGCAGTCCAGCCACTCGGTCACGGCCGCCGGCGAAGTACTCGTGCGCGCGCACGACGCGCGCGCCGGCGTGGCTGCAGCGCCTCGTGGTCGACGGGCGCCTCAGCGTCCATCACCTCGTCGAACGCCGCGCGGTCCCGGTTGCTGTGCCGAAGCTTCAGCCGCGTCTCCGCCCCGGGGACGTAGATGTCCTCGTTGTGAGTCAGTCGATCGAGCTGCCCCGCGAGTGCGTCGTGGCCAGCCGCCTCGAGCGCCGCGGCCGCCGCATCCATGAGCAGCTGCAGCGTCGTCAGCCGCTGCTGGCCGTCGATGATGCTGCTCGCCTGGAGGCCGCCGAGGATCGGCTCCTGCGCCTGCACCACGATCGCGCCGAGGAAGTGCCTGGCATCGGCGGACGGCTGCGCCAGCCGAAGCTCAGCCAGCCGCCGGACGTCCTGCCACAGCGGCGCCCACTGCTCCTCCTTCTCCCAGACGTACGGACGCTGGAACGGCGGCACCACGAGGTGCTGCGGCTGCATGAAGATGTCCTGCGGCGTCCGGACGTGGGTTTCCATCAGGCGAGATCTTGGCGGATTCACAGATGGCGCAACGATCTCTCCCGAGACACTGCGCTGAATCGTCCGAGCGGGACCGCGCGCTCGAGGACAATGCCGGAGTCGATCGGGCGACGCACCGACCGATCGTCCGAACTGGTCGTCGCGCCGAGTGAGACACGTCCACCGACGCTTGGCGCTCCGCTGCCACGCTCTGCGACTTGAGCAGCTCGGCGAGGAGCGCACTCGCTTTATTGGTCGGGGAACTTCGCCCAACCCAACCGCAGGTCGAACACCTCCATCACCCGAAGGTCGCGGGTTCGAATCCCCGCCCCGGCTACTCACCGAGGCCCGCTCCTGGAGCAGGCCTCGGCGCTTCGGGCGGCCGTCCGCCGTGGCCACGACGCCGATTGGGCAACGAAGAGGGCAACACCTCTTGCCGGCCCGAGCGGCGTCGCCTTTGGGTCGTTGATTTTCGAACCGCCGCAGCAGCCGCTACGCCGCCGCTTCCCGCGGCTCCGCATTGGCCCCAACCGCCCGGATCGCTTCGACCAGCGCCTCGATATCCGCCTCCGCGAACAACGACTCGGGCCCGCCCGCAGCAACACTCGTGAACGGCGCCTCATACAGGCGGCCGACATCCATCGCGCCGTTGGCGGTGAGGTGCTCGACGATCAGCGCGATGAAGTCGTGCTGATCGGCGGTGAGCGTGCGGCCTTCGAGGAACCCCGACAGCGCGTCGGTGGCGGCTTCGCGGTCGAGACCCACGAGCGAGCGGATGAACGCGCCAAGACCGCCCGACGCCTCTTTTGCCCGAGCCAGATCCTCCGGCTCACCGATGCCGGCGGAGATGAGCATCTCCTCGAGTTCATCCAGATCGGTCTGCGTGAGCTGGCGATTTCGGCGCAGCTTCTGCAGAGCGACGTGATCTTCGTGTGCTCTCAGATAGGCCCGAGCTTTCTGGCGGAACCGCTCTTCGATCGGTCGCGACGCTGATGCCCCGCATGTCGACCTCAGCGATCTCGCCGATGTCGTCGACGAAGTCGGTGTAGACGATCGCGCGTTTGCGCTTCTCGAGCAGATGCACCAGCCCGCGGATGCGGCGGCGCGCGTGCTCCAGCATTGGCAGTGTCACGTCAATCCACCACTCGTCACCGGCGAGCGCGTCGAGCAGCTCGGCCTGCTCGCGGATCACCGGAATCGCCAGCTGCTCCAGCAAGCCTGACGCGATCTCCTGGACCTGACGGCGAAGGCGCTCCTCCCCCGGTTCCCCCAGCAAGCGGCAGAGTTGAAGCTTGAGGATGATGAGGTCGAAGCGCTTGGCGTCCTCGTCGTCATCCTCCTCGGTGCTCGGGAGATCAGCGACGCGGTCGGCGAGTTCGATCGCGCGCTCGAGATCGAGGTCAAGCCAGGGCGCCTCATCGCGGTACAGCTCGACCCAGCGCCGATGCGGGCGCACGAGGAAGTTGTCGATGTTCATGTTCGCGACCTGCTTGCGAAGCAGTGCGACCGTGTCGCCTCGCAGCCCGGCGTCGCTTTCGGTGCCGCCGCCGTCACCCTCGGCGCCAGCCAACTCGAGGATCAGTGTCAGACGCTCCTTGAAGAGCCGCATCCGCAGCGACTCGCCAACCGCGCCGGTGCTTGTCGGGATGTCCTGGTTGAAGTACTCGATGTTGCCGCACGCATCGAAGATCAGGAAATCCTTCTTGTCGTCGCCAGGCCCAAAGAGATCCGGACAGAGGCGGGTGCCGCGGCCGATCATCTGCCAGAACTTGGTCTTTGACCGGACCGGCTTGAAGAAGACGAGGTTCACGACCTCGGGAACGTCGATGCCGGTGTCGAGCATGTCGACAGAGATCGCGATGTGCGGGGCCTTGTCCTTCTGCGCGAAGTCGTCGATCAGCGACTGCGCGTACTCGGTGCGGTAGGTGACGACCCGCGCGAAACGGCCGGCGTGCTCGGGGTAGTTGGCATCGAAGCGCTGCGCGATGAACTCGGCGTGCTCGTTGTTCTTGGCGAAGATGATCGTCTTGCCGAGCCGGTCGCCGCCCGCGACGCGTTGACCGTGCGTCATCAGCGTCTCCAGCAGTTTGTCGACCGTGTCCTCGTTGAAGAGCCAACGGTTGATCGCCTCGGCCGATACCGCGTCGGGCGGGTCTTCAGCGTCGTCGCCCCAATCGGTCGATTCCCAGCGATCCTTCTCCTCGTCACTGAGGTCGTCGTAGCGGATGCCCTCGCGCGGGAACTTCAACGGCACAGCTGATCGCGCGCGGCGGGACGAGGTAGCCCTCGGCGACCGCCTGGTCGAGGTCGTAGAAGTCGGTCGGCACGCCGGGCTCGAGGTCGAAGAGGCCGTAGGTGTCGTGGCCGACCTCGTCCTTCGGCGTCGCCGTGAGCCCGACGAGGAGCGAGTCGAAGTAGGCGAAGATCGCGCGGTACTTCTGGTAGACGGAGCGGTGCGCCTCGTCGATCACGACGAGGTCGAAGAAGCCCGGGCCGAAGCGTCGCTCCTCCCCCGCGCCGGCCTCGCCGATCAGCCCCATCATCGTCGGATAGGTGGAGACGTACACGCGGCCGTCCTCGCCGCGTTCTGTGACCAGGTTCACCGTGGTCACGTCCGGAAGATGCGCCTTGAACGCGCCGACCGCCTGGTTGACGAGGGCAACCCGGTCGGCGAGAAACAGCGCGCGTTTCACCCAGCCTGCGCGCATCAGCAGGTCGATCAGCGCGATCGTGGTGCGGGTCTTGCCGGCGCCGGTCGCCTGGACGACGAGCGCCTTGCGTCTGTTGTCGCGCTCGAAGGACTCGCCGATGCGACGGATCGCGCGGTGTTGGTAGTGGCGCTCGACGATCGCCGAGTTGATGTCCATATCGGCGAGCGGGTGGCGAGAGGTGCGGCGGTTGATCTCGCGTGCCAGCTCGTCCTTGGTGTAGAAGCCCTGCACCTCGCGGGGCGGGTAGCGCGTGTCGTCCCACAGCCAGGTGTCGTAGCCGTTGGTGTAGAAGATCAGCGGCCGCTGCCCAAAGCGCTCGCTCGAGACAGTCGGCGTAGAGCTTGGCCTGCTGGCGGCCGACCTTCGGGTCTCGCTTGGTGCGCTTGGCTTCGACCAAGCCGAGCGGTAGGCCGTCGTCGCCCCAGAGGACGTAGTCGACAAAGCCCTTGCCTTGCTTGTTCGGCATGCCGTCGACCTCGAACTCGCGATCGCGCTCCTGGTCGAGCGGCCAGCCGGCCTCGTGGAGCAGCAGGTCGATGTAGCGGTCGCGAGTTTCCTGCTCGTTGTAGTCGTGGGTGTCGCGGACCCGCTCGTTAGCTGCCTTTGCGATCGCGACCTGCGCGCGGAGCTCCTCGAGCTGGCCTGGAGAGCGGCGTTGTCGGCGCGCGCCCGTTCAAGCTCGGCGTCGCGGCGCGCGTTCTCCTCCTTCGCGTTTGCGTAGCGCCTCGATCGAGGCTTGCCGCTGTTCGGCCGTGGGCGGCCGCGGGATCGCCGCCGGGTCGAAGACGAGGCTCGGGTGCGGCGCGTCGTCCGGGTCGCGCGCGTAGGTGCGCGCGAGCCAGTACATGACATGGAAGAGCTCCTTGACGACGCCGACCGCGGCCTCCGGCCTTGATCGGCTTGCGGTCGTGGGCCGCCCGGTTGCCCTGGCGGCGGATGAAGTCGATCTTGGTCCAGATGCGCTGATCGACCGCCGTCTGGAACGACGGCTCGAACACCATCGCCGAGAGGTCGTCCCTGTACGGGCGGCGCAGGGTCGCGTCGGCGTCGTAGAGCCAGTGAAGCGCCAGCTCAAGGGCGCGGCGCGCGTAGAAGCACGCCGCCGCGCGGATCGGCAACGGCGTTGCGCTCTGCCTTGGCTGCCTCGACGAGCGAGCTCGGGCCAGCGCCGCCTTCAGGAACTCGAAGTTCGACGGACGGCGCTGACTAGTCATGTGCGGTCGACACGGCCTTCAAAGGTCGCCGGTGAAGGCCCGCTGCTGAAGTGAGGCGAACAGCGCATCGAGATGGTTCGCGTGACCGGCGGAGTTCGCGTCGTCGACCGCTCGACCGAGTCCGGCCGAACTGCTCGTTCCAAGCGCTGTTGGACCTGGTATCGCGGAAGGATCACGGGAGCTCCTTGAGTGATCTCCATGCTCGAGCCCCGCCATGATCGCCCGTTCGGCGGGTCAGGTACTGCCGAGCAACTGGATGGCGCAAGAAGTACGCGTGCAGGTACTCCGGTGACAGCCGCGATCGATCGAGCGTGATGCGAACGCAGGTGCTTCGTGTGACAGCGGTCGCGCGATCCCGTTCGGCACAACCGCGACTCGTCCGCACGTTCCCATGACGGCTCAGGACGTCCCCGGCGTGGACCGTGTAAAGCGCAACTGGTCGTACTTCGCCTCGGTGATGTACTCGCTGTGCACCCCAGCGGAACTCGTTCAGTGCCGACGTTGTCGATTCCGTAGCATCGCGATCCCGAGGTCGGCGAACTCGCTGTGCAGAAGCTGACTGCCGAACGGCGCCGGTGCGAATCGCGCCGCGCTTGTCATCTACACGTCGAGCACGAACAGATCGGCCAGCCTCGTGCGACTGCTACGACCAGTCGCCGAACATGCTGAAGAACGAGTCGCGAAGTCGAGCCCTGATCAGCTAGCGGACTGACGCCGCCGCTCTCGCAGCGCGTCCGCAGCAGTCGAGCACCCGCGCGATTCGCCGCTGCTCGTCGAGCGGCGGAAGCGGGATCGCGCATTCCCCCTATTCCGTCCGGTCTGACACCGCGGAGGAACCTGGCGCCTCGCCCCTTGGCCGCCAGTCAGCGATGCCGATCGCGCCGAGCCACCCATGCCAGAGGTACCGGCGGTCGAGCTCGGCGTCGGGCACGGAACGCAATCCATCTCGCCACGACACAGTCGTACTTCTGACGACTCGGCCCGCATCCAGATCGGTGCGCAATGCCGATGATCAGATCATCCCCGTGCCTAACGCGAGCTTCGTGCGCGACTTGGCGAACTTCGTTCGGATCATACGCCCGTCCTGGCGAAATGCGCCTGCGACCTCGTCGACGAGCGCTTACGCCGACGTAGCCAGTGCTCGTTGCTACGAGCCTCCTCGGCGGGTCTTGGCCCATCACGACTCGACGAACCTCTCCGAGCGCCACGTCTGCCCAGCCCGCCTTCACGCCACCATTCCCTTCAGCTCCTCCAGCCCGGCGCGAATCTCGTCCTCGAGCTGCTCGAGCTCGGCGATGATCTCGAGCGGCGGCCGGTGCTCGACCTCCTCGTAGACGATCTCCTTGTACCGGTTGAGCGAGAGGTCGTAGTCCTCCGCGACGATGTCGGCCTTGGATACGCAGAAGCTCTGCGTCGTGCGCGCGCGCTCGCGTTCGGTGCCGGTCACGTTGTGCCCAGCGCGCGAGAACGTCGGGGAGGTTGTTCTTGCGCGTGCTCCTCGTCGGTGAGGGGCTCGTCGGGGTTGCAGCCGAGCTTGGTCTCGTCGAGCAGCGGCGTGCGTTTGTCGTCGAGGCTCCAGCCGTCGGCGGTCACGTCGTAGAACCAGACGTCGTCGGTGCCGCCGCTCTCGGTCTTGGTGAAGAGGAGGATCGCGGTCGAGACGCCGGCGTATGGCCTGAACACGCCGCTCGGAAGCTTGACGATCGCGTCGAGCTTCTGGTCCTCGACGAGGATGCGGCGCAGCTCCTTGTGCGCTTTGCTCGAGCCGAACAGGACGCCGTCGGGCACGATCACGCCCGCGCGGCCGCCCGGACGCAGGAGGCGGAGGAAGAGCGCGAGGAAGAGCAGCTCGGTCTTCTTGGTCTTGACGACCCTGAGTAGGTTCTGAGCGGTGGTCTCGTAGTCGAGACTGCCGGCGAACGGCGGGTTGGCGAGCACGAGCGAGTACAGCCCCTCCTCGCCAGCAGCGCCCTCTGAGAGCGAGTCGCGATAGCGGATGTCGGGCTGCTCGATGCCGTGAAGGAGCATGTTCATCGAGCCGATGCGGAGCATCGTGCCGTCGAAGTCGAAGCCGTGGAACATGCGGTGGTGGAAGTGCTCGCGCGTGTCCGCGTTGACCTCGACGTCCGGGAAGGTGCGGCGGAGGTACTCGCCCGCGGCGATCAGGAAGCCCGCGGTGCCGCAGGCGGGGTCGCAGATCTCGTCCTTCGGAGTCGGGGCGGTCATCGCGACGATCAGCGCGATGATGTGGCGCGGCGTGCGGAACTGGCCGTTCTGGCCGGCGGTCGCGATCTTCGAGAGCATGTACTCGTAGATGTCGCCCTTCGTGTCGCGGCCCTCCATCGGCAGCTCGCCGATCAGGTCGACGACCTTCGCGAGCAGCGCCGGCGTGGGGATCGTGAAGCGCGCGTCGCGCATGTGGTGCGAGTACGTAGAGCCCTCGCCGCCCAACTCGCGAAGGAACGGGAAGACGCGCTCGCCGACGACCTCGAACATGTCGGCGGGCGCCATGTCCTTGAAGCGCGACCAGCGCAGATCGGTGTACGGGCGGCCCTCTGTCGTCGTCGCCGGCGGGGAAGATCGGCGACTCGATCGGCTTGGCGAGGCGGTTCGCCTTGTTCTCCTTGGCGGTCTGGAGCTCGTCGAGGCGGCGGATGAAGAGCAGGTAGGTGATCTGCTCCATCACCTCGAGAGGGTTTGCGATGCCGCCGGTCCAGAAGGCATTCCAGATGGCGTCGACCTTGTTCTTGACGTCTCCAGTGATCACGGATGCGAAAGCGTAGGCGTTGCTGTAGCCCGAATGGCGCCGGACGGAGCGTCATGCCGGGCCCGTGGGCAGAATTGCTCTTCGATCGATTGCGATGGGTCACAGCGCCTCCCTCTCGTACCAAAGAAGTGGAGGCGTGTCGGCGAGCCAGAATGGGACCTGTTGCGCCGAGCGGCCCTGTTCAACGCCCCCACCGACGTTCCGCTCACCTTCGCGGACTATCTGAGCGCGAAGAACGCGAAGGCTTGGCGGTTCGAGTGCTGACAGAGGAGACGCTTCGGGTGTACGGCACCGCGAACTCCGAGCGTGGTGCCGGCACGTTCCGCAAAATCGCCGAGCACCTCTAGACGGGGCGGCTGCGAGTCGATCGCGCCGAACCGATCGTGGAGTGACAACCCCGTACTAGCTTCACGACGCCGCGGACGCGAACGACGGCGACATCGACTCCTCTGAGCCGGGGGACGCGGTAGCCGGCTCCGCACCTAGGAAGACCGATGTACTCAGCAATTCCTAGGACTTCTTGCCGAACTGAAATGGCTCTGCAGAGCCAAACCGATCTCGCAACCTGCGGACCGAAACTCCTCATAGTTCGCGGGTCGTACGTTGCGAGGTTCTACCCGACCCGTGCCGCCCGCTCGCGCCTGCTCCCGATCCCGAAACGTCTGCTGCCTCACCACCAAGCCCATCCTGCAGCGTCCAAACGCTGAAGATCTCCTCCGAGACCTCGACGCCTGAACCCCTGCCGCGCCCGGTCTGCCGCCCGGCCGCGAACACCGTCGACCCGTGGTCCGTCAGCTCGGTCAGCTCGAACCGGTAGTCGGCCCACGTCCCGATCCAGGTCGACAGCGCGCGGCGGGCGCCGTGGATGCCCTTCGATGTGCCCCCGTGGGCCAGGGTGGCCGGGCCGGACCATTCGATGGAGGGGTGGAAGTGCTGGAACATTGCGGCGTAGTCGCCGCGGACCCAGGCGTCGTGGACGGATCGGACGACTTCGACGTTTTCGGGAGACATGGGTCGATCGAGTATCGCCTGCAAACGCGCGTTCCACAGTGCGGTTTGCACGACAAACGGCCCATGTGACGAAATGCACAACTCAACCGCGACGGAAGCCGCGGAAGGGGCGCCGGGCTCGACGTAGGTTGCTCACATCCCAGTTCCCCAGTCGCCGCCGGCCCCCTACCGGTGTGCGGAAGTCAAGGAGGTTCCAATGCGAGCCCACAAGAAGATCCGTGCGTTGCGTGCCATGGCGATCGCAAGCTGCATCGCGGGGCTGGCCCTTCCGGCCGGCGCGGGTGCGATGCCTCTCGGCCCGTCCTCGTCGCGGGCGGCGGCGATCGAGAACAGCCAGGCCCACACCGGCGCGGCAGACCAGACCGGCGCCAGGCTCGATCACCGTGGCCTGAATGCCACGGCGCAGTCGACGTACGTGCTGCCGGCGTCGTTCAAGAGCGACGCGCAGTCCTCGCCGTACAGCAGCCCCACGAGTCAGGCGTACGTGCTGCCGGCGTCGTTCAAGAGCGACGCGCAGTCCTCGCCCTACAGCAGCCCCTCGAGCTCGGCGCCCAGCGCGGTCGTGCGCGAGATCAAGACCGTCACCAACGACACGGACCACACGCTGGCGATCCTGCTCGCGTCGTGCGCACTGGGCATCGCCCTCTGCGGCACCGGATACGTCGCGGTTCGCCTCACGCGCCTCCAGCGCGCGGTGGGCAGCGGCTCCTGAGCAGTCGTCTGAACCCCCTTGGACCCCCTGATCTGGGGAAAAGGGAAACGGGGCGCCGGGCACCTGCCCGGCGCCCCGTTGCATTGCGCGGAACTGCGCGCTCAGGCAGGCAAAAAGGCGCGCAGCGCACACCCGCGGAGGCGTAGGATCGGCATATGGCGCCAAGCGCCGCTGTCGGAGGCTTCCTCGACCTGCTGTCGCCAGCGGACGCTCGAGACCTGACCGCCGCGGCAACCAGGCGGCGGTTCGCCCGCGACACCGCGCTGTTCCACCAGGGGGACGAGTCGAGCTCGGTGCTCGTCCTGCTCTCTGGGTGGGTCAAGGTCGTGTCGATGACGCCCGACGGCCGGCAGGTGATCGTCGCCCTGCGCGGCCCCGGCGAGCTCGTCGGCGAGCTCGCCGCGATCGACGGATCGACGCGGTTCGGCACCGTGTCGACGCTCGAGGAGGTCGAGGCATTCGCGCTGCGCCCCGCGGCGTTCGTGCAGTTCCTCGAGACCCACCCGGAGGCCGACTCGCTCGTCCGGCGCCAGTTCGCCGCGCGGCTGCGCGACGCGGGCAACCAGCTCAGGGAGATCTCGGCGTACGACGTGGTGGGCCGCCTCGCGCTCCGCCTGCTGGATTTGGCGGAACCCTTTGGAGAGACGGTGAACGACCGGATCGAGATCGCGCTCCCGCTCTCCCAGGAGGAGCTGGCGAGCTTCATCGGCTGCTCACGCGAGGCGCTGAGCCGGGCCCTTCAGACGCTGCGCAAGCTCGGCCTGATCGAGACGAGCCGCGGCCGGATCGCGCTGCTCGACGTCGAGGGCCTTCGCAAGACCGCCGTCTAGCTCGGTCGCCGCACTGGGCGGGCTCAGGCGGAGCGCGCGACCATGTAGCCGATCAGCCCCCGGATGAAGCGCAGCGGGGCGGCGCGGGCGGCGCCGGCGAACGCCGGCTCGAACGCGTCCTCGGCCGCGACCGCCATCGCCGCGGCGTAGTCGGCGGCGAAGTCGACGCTGCCGTAGGCGTGCATGAGCCCGAGCACCCGCTCGGCATCGCCGGGCACTCGCTCGGCCTCGGGCGCCGCGAGGTAGCCCGCGAGCCAGCTCCGGTCCGCCGGGTCCGCGGCGCCGAGCAGGTGGATCAGGATCAGCGTGCGCTTGCCCTCGCGGATGTCGCCGAGCGCCTCCTTGCCGTGGATCTCACCCGACCCGACGATGCTCAGCAGGTCGTCGCGGATCTGGAAGGCGAGCCCGAGGTAGAGCCCGAAGCGGGTGAGCGCGTCGAGCGGCGCGCCGTCGCGGCCGCCCACGATCGAGCCGATGCGCAGCGGCGAGACCGTGGTGTACCAGCAGCTCTTCTTGACGGCCATCGCCACGTAGTCGCCCGGCTCGAGGTCGAGCACGCCGTGGCGCTGCCAGCCGAGCTCGAGCGCCTGGCCCTCGGTGGTGGCGCGCACCGTGTTGAGCAGCTCCTCCACGAGCCTGAGCGACACGCGGCTGCCCAGCTCCCGGCTGTGTAGAAGGGGCTCCAGGGCGAGCGCGGCGAGCGCGTCGCCGGCGTTGACGGCGAGCGGCAGGCCGAATGCCGTGTGAAGGCTCGGCGCCCCGCGCCTGCTCGGACTCGCGTCCTCGATGTCGTCGTGAATGAGAAACGCGTTGTGGAGCAGCTCGAGCGCCACGGCCGGCCGCAGTCCGTCGGCGAGGCGGCCGCCGAAGGCCTCGCACGCGGCGAGCAGGAGCGCCGGCCTGATCGCCTTTCCCGCACGGCTCGGGTACTCGCGGACCAGGTCGTAGAGGTA
The DNA here is from genome assembly GCA_963848495.1 of uncultured Thermoleophilaceae bacterium. GTDB lineage: Bacteria > Actinomycetota > Thermoleophilia > Solirubrobacterales > Thermoleophilaceae > JAICJR01. The sequence continues at coordinate 531,172 of CAWKDV010000003.1, read as the reverse complement.
GGTGGCGGGCTGCCCCTCGGCCAGCATGTCGTCCATCGCGCTGCGCGTGGCTCGCGAGTAGAGCGCGAGCTGCTCCTCCACCTGCCCGTAATCGACCGCGGCGGCCGCCACCTACTCCACCACCAGCAGGACGGGGATGCTGGCATCGGGAAGGCTCGGGCTGAGCACGAGGCCGTGGTAGCTGCCCGCCGCCGCCTCGGGCGGCAGGTCCACCGTGAGGGTGGCGGAGGCGCTGGCCTCGGGCGCGACGTCGATCGCCGCGGGGGAGAAGGACCCGTGGGCGCCGCCAGGGTGGCGCCGTCGGGAGTGGCGAGGTCGGTGACCCGCAGGCGCACCGCCGTGAGCGACGACTCCGTGCCGTTGTGGAGCCACACCTGGCCGGCCGCGCGCTGCCCGGGCACGCCCGTCAGGGAGACCGGCGAGCCGGCCGCCGCCGCCGCGCCGTTCGTGCCAAGCGTCCGGCCGAGCACGTCGGCGTACATCTCGACGGTCGCGCGCAGCAGGTCCGAGTAGAGGTCGATCGTGCGCACCATCCCGGCGCGCAGCTCGGCGGCGGGCGAGCCGCCGCCGCCGTCCTCGAGGCCGCGCAGCGCCTCGTCGAGCCGCAGCCGCGGCGGCGGCGGTTCGCCACCTCGTCGATGCAGCCGCTCGAACAGCCTGGACGCCTCCTCGACGGCCCGCAGCGCATCGGGCCGCTGTCCGTCGCGCCCGCTCACGCGGCCTCCACACCCAGCCAGGAGCCGACGATGCCCTGCCCGCGCGGGCAGCCGCGCACCGCGTTGGCGGCCTGGATCCCCGCCAGCACGGCCGCCTCGATGCAGCCGGCGTTCAGGCCGCAGTCGATCCAGTCGCCCGCGAGGAACAGGTTCTCGTAGCCCGACTCGTCGGCGCGCAGCCGCAGGCGGCCCGTGCCGGGGAGCGCCTGCACGTACCGCTCCGACGGGTCGACGTTCGCGCGCCAGTACTGCGAGTCGAGCCCCTCGCCGTTGAGGAGCTCCGGGCGAAAGCCCGGCCAGAGCTGGCTGACGTCGTGTGCCAGGAAGCGCTCCGCGTTCGCCCGCACGAGCGGTCGCGCCGAGGCGCCGGCCAGAGGCAGCACGCTGCAGAAGTAGCCGAGCGCGCGCGGCGCATCGTCAGCGGGCCAGTCCTCCCGCGGGATCAGGTGGCTCATCGAGGCGTAGGTGTCGAAGGGGGTGACGAAGCCGCTGACGGTGGCTCCCGGATAGGGCCAGCCGAGCCCCGCCTCGTCCTCGCGCAGCCACACCTGCAGCGACTGCGTCGGCACCGTGTGGAGGCCACCGGCCATCGCCCGCCAAGCCGGAGAGTCCTCGAGCAGCTCCCCGCACAGCCCTGGCACGGCGCCGAGCGACGTGGCGAGAACCACATCGTCGAAGTCGCTCAGCACGAACGGCTGGCCACCGGCGAAGGCGGACGGCGACGGGAAGCACGGCAGCCCCTTCACGCGCACGAGCGGATCGCGCGCGGAGGGATGCGCGGTGAGCTCGATCCGGTCGACGCGCGAGCGGTCGCTGCTCAGTCCCAGCCGCTCGACGCGATGACCAAGCGCGAAGCGCACCCCGCGGCCAAGCAGCGCCTGGTACAGCGGAGCGAACACCACGTCGCCCATGCCCGCCTGCATGCGCCAGAAGATCGAGCCGCTGTACTCGAAGAAGAACTTGCCCGCCAGGAACAGCCCGAGCCCCGCGGGGAAGCGCGGCCGCTCCGGGTCGCCATCCTCGTAGGCGAAGACGAGGTCGTACATCCCGCGTATCAGCGAGCAGTCGAGCGTCTCGGGACGCGCGCCGTGCCGCGCGAGCCAGTCGCGGAAGTCGAGCTCGTCGATCGCCGCGAAGCCGCTCGCGTCGGTGAGCAGGCCGTCGCGGATCGTGCCCTGCATCGCGGAGATCACGATGTCGGCGAGCTCGGCCGAGCGGCGTGCGGCGTCGTCGCGGTGCAGCCGGTCGACGAGATCGGCGCGCATCCGGTCGAGGTAGCCGAGCACGAGCGTCGCCAGCGAGCCGCCGCGCGGGATCGCAGCCTCGAGCAGCCTGATCGACTCCATCGCGCCCACCAGGGCGGCGATCTCGGCGCGGCGCAGGATCTCCGTGAGATCGGCAAGCGCCGCGGGCCCGCTCGCCGAGGGCGGCTCCGCCGAGCCGCTGAGCGTCACGCCGGGCGACCGGCCCCGACGCCCGATGGAGGAGGAGAAGTCGAGCAGCAGCGCCAGTCCGCGGCGCACGAACGTCGCGGCGGAGAGCTGCCGGCCGGCGTCGCTGCGGGTGCCGGGCTCGGCGCCGTTGCGGCCGAAGGTGGCGACCCAGTGCGACCAGCCGCCGCCGCCGCCGCCGATCCTCGACGCCCACGAGATCGGCGGGCGCGAACGCGTCGCGCCAGGTCGACAGCGGGCAGCCCGGATCGGTGGAAGGGCGGTCGAGCTCCTCGTAGACCTCCCGGATCAGCCGGAAGGCGTTGTCGTAGTAGCCGAGCCACACGTGCAGGCCGTGCTCCTCGATCCGCCCGTGCACGCCCCGGGTGCTGGCGCCCTTTCCGCCGAGGTGCGGCGCGCGCTCGAACACGCACACGTCGAGCTCGTCGCGCGCGTCCGCATCGCTCAGCGCCCAGGCAGCCGACAGGCCGGCCATCCCGCCGCCCAGTACCGCGACCCTCTTCTTCCGGGCGGCCGGCATCGCGTCCCGGTCAGAGCGCGGCCAGCGAGCGCGCCTCGTCGAGCTCCTGTGGTTGGGCGTCCTTGGAGAAGCGTCCGATCGCCTTTTCGAGCGCGTCGCGCGCGGCGGGCGAGCCGCTGCTGGCTCGCGCGAGCGCCATGGCCGCGCGCAGCTCGAAGAGCGGCGCCTCCTGAGCCCGCGCCAGATCGAGCGCGGCCTGCAGGTCGGCCGGCCCCTCCGGCTGACCGAGCTCAACCCGCAGCTCGCCCTGCATGCGCAGCGTCTCGGACGAGTAGAACTCGCTGCCCGTGGTGGCTGCCACGACGAGCGCCTCGTGCAGCGACTTCTGGGCGTCTCCCAGGCGGCCGATGGCGCGCTGCCCGGCGGCCAGCTCGGTGAGCCAGTAGGGGGACCAGACGTCGGCGACGAGCACGTGCCGCCACGCGGACACGTTGGCCACCGCCTGGTCGAGTGCGTGCTCGTCGCCCCGGTGAAGCGAGGTCAGCCCGTCCTGGATCAGGCCCGCCAGCCGCCAGAGGGCGAAGCCGTGCCGCTCGCCGATCTGGACCATGATCCGCCCGTGCCGGCCCGCCGCGGCATGGTCTCCCGCGAGCCGCCGCGTCATCGCCAGCAGGCTGTGCACGTAGGCCAGGCTGAAGGGGCCGTGCGGGAATCGAAGCCCCTCGGCGCGCGCCAGCGCCCGCTCGGCCATCTCGTTCGCGGCCTCCCGCTCGCCCCGGATCCAGAGGATCGGCACGAGATGGACGGTGACCGAGGCGAGCGGGTCGTTCGGGAGCTGCCAGGTCTCCTCCGGCGGCGTCCCGGTGGTATGGCCCCACGGGTGCGCGATGAACGCCTCCATCAGGCCGCGCGCCGAGACGAAACGGCCGCGGAAGAAGTCGGTCAGGCCGCGGCCGACGTACGCGAGCGGAAAGTCCACGCGATCGCTTGGGAACCCGCGCTCCATGGCGTCCGTGACGCGGTCGGCGGCGTCGAGATCCCCGCGGAAGGCGTAGTACGACCAGCTGCGGATCAGGCTGGGAATGAGCTCCGGGCCGAGGCCGAGCTCCTCGCAGATCTCGACGCAGCGGCGGTGATCCTCGGCCGACTCGGGAGCGGCGTAGCCGCCGGCCATCATTGCGCTGAAGCTCCGCAGCTGCCGGACGAGCAGCTCGGTCTTCAGGCGCTCGGCTCCCTCCGACAGGTGCATCGTCAGCATGAGGGCGTGCGTCAGGCGGGTGGTGGCCTCGATGTGCGCGCCGAGCTGCTGCGCCGCCTGGGCCTCGGCCACGTGCGCGTGGATGGCCTCCTTGTGCCGCCGCGCCCGCTCGAGGTGGAAGGCCGCCTGGCCGGCGTCCCCGAAGTGGGCGCCCTCGCCCTCGCGGAGCAGATGATCCGCGACCTGGCTGTGACGGTCCCTGCGTGCGGAGCGCGGCTGCGTCTCGTACGCGACCTCCCGGATCAGCTCGTGGCGGAACCGGATTCCACGACTGCCCGAGCGATCGATGAGCCCGGCGTCGACCATCGCATCGAGTCGCTGCGCGAACAGCTCATCGGGCAGGCCGCTGACCTGCCTCAGGAACTCCCGATCCATCTCCCTGCCGATCGTCGCGGCGGTCTGGACCAACCCCGGCTCGACGCCGGGTGCGGCCAGCCGGGCGAGCAGCGGATCCCGCAGCGCGGGCGGGATCGCATAGTCGGCCTGCTCGATCGAGCGGTGCAGCGCGCGACCCTGGTCGATCGCCGCGCCCGTGCGGATGAGCTCCTCGAGGAAGAGCGGGACTCCGTCGCTGCGGTCGATCAGCTCCCTGCAGCGAGCGGTGGAGAGGTGCGAGCTCTCCGGGATCGATCCGGCCATCTCACGGAGCTCCCCGGCACTGAGGGGCTCGAGCCGGAGGCGCTCGACCATCGCTTCGGGCCATGGCGGCTCGAAGTCGTCGCGTGCGGTGAGCACCACGAGCAGCCCCGGCCAGGGGAGGCTGAGCAGCAGCGTGATCAGGTCGAGCGACGACGGGTCCGCCCAGTGGATGTCGTCGACGAGGAGGATTCCGGGACCGTCGCCCACGTGATCGTGAACGAGCCGCGCGGCCTCGAAGAGCGCCAGCTCCCTGAGCTTCGCGGGATCCACCTCCTGGGGCGGGGAGATCGCCGAGGCGGGGATCTGCAGGGCGGCCGCCAGGAACGGCAGGTCGGGTCCGTCGCCGAGCCGGCGGCGCAGCTTGACGGCTCTCGCGGGGACGTCATCGCTGGGCAAGATGCCGCAGGCGCGCTCGAGGAGGCGGGTGAAGGGAAGCAGGCTGGTGGTCTCGTGATAGCTCGAGCAGTGGCACTCGGTGCAGCCCATGCCGAGCTCGCGAACGAGCTCGAGGATCAGCCGGGACTTGCCGACTCCCGCCGTGCCGCTGACGAGCAGCGCATTTGCGGTGTTGGCACCGTTGCCGGCGGCGCGCTCGCAGGTGCCCTCCCACAGGGTCTCCACGTGCGCGCGCTCGCCGCGCCTGCCGATGAAGGGCGTGAGGCGGCTCTCCTCTTCGAGGGCGCGCCCCACCCGCTCGCCGCGAACCGTGAAGACCTCCACCGGCCGGGAGACTCCCTTGAGCTCGGCGAGCCCCAGCGAATCGCACTCGAAGTGACCCTGCACGAGCTCGTGGGTGGCGTCGCTGATCACGACCCGGTCGGGCTCGGCGAGCGTCTGCAGGCGTGCGGCCAGATTCGGCGCCGAGCCCATCACGGCCCCGTTCTCGATCAGGACGAGATCGGTGTGAACGGCCACTCTGCACTGGAGATCGACGCCGTGCTCGGCCATCAGCCGCCTGCCGGCCTCCCGCACGGCGTCCACCATCGCCAGGCCGCTCAGCACCGCCCTGCGCGCATCGTCGGGGTGAACCTCCGGATAGCCGAAGCGGACGAACATCCCGTCGCCGCGGTGACCCTCGATCGACCCGCCGAAGCGCTCGACCACCCGAGCGCAAGCGTCCCGGTACCCGCGCATGATCGCGCTGACGTCCTCGGGCTCGCGGGTCTCGGCGATCGCGGTCGAGTCGACCATGTCGCAGAACAGCAGCGAGATCTGGCGCAGCTCGCTCGCCGCCGCGAGCAGCGCCTCCGCCTCGCTGTTGCCGGAGTCGAGCGCGCGCGCAGCCGTGGCCAGCGCCCTCATCCCCGCCCAGTCGCCGGCATCGCGCGCCTGGCGCGCATCGTCGAGCAGCTGCGCGACGCGCTCGGCGCGCAGCTGCTCTCCCGGATACTCCGGCGGGGTCACTCGGAGGCGGCCTCGGCGACGACCCTGAGGTTCGCGAGCAGGCGGTCGCCGGCCGTGATCACGCCCTCGTAGAAGCCTCCGACCAGCCCGCGCAGGTTGGCGACCTCGACGCAGTAGAGGTTGTCCTTGAGCGTCACGCGGATCCCCGCCTGCAGGGCCTTCACACCAGCCGCCGGGCCGTCCAGATAGACCCTCGCCGCCGGCAGGTTCTTGCGGTCGGGGAACGGCGTCCTGATCCAGACGGGATCCTGCATGCTCCACTTCCCGCGGACCTTCATGAACCTCAGGAAGACCGTGGGAACCACCGTGGCGACCAGCTCGCGCTCCGGGGGGCGGATGAGCACTTGCCACAGGTCATCGAGGTTCTGCATCGCGGCGGTCATCGCCCGTGCCGCGTCGCTCGTCATGGAGTTGGCGGTGTACTCGCCCCCGCGCAGGTTGCGCGAGACCCCGTTCCACACCTTGGTGTTGCGGTCGGAGATCTCCTGTCCCACGTATGCCAGGTCCTGGAAGAACTGGCCGATGCGGTCCCACGCCAGGGGCGGCGCCGCGTCGTTGTCGTTCTGATCCGCCATTCACCCACTCCCGTTCGTTTGCTTTGCCACGCATGCCTTGATCCGCTCCGGATCCGAATAGATGTCGTTGCTGGCGCTGTAGAGCTCGCTCTCGAGCCACCAGGTCAGCGCCGCGGGCGCCAGGTAATTGAGCATCTGCCCGAAGTCGAGAAAGCCCGCCCCGCCGGTGTTCGGCGCCCGGTCGCTGAAGAGGATCGTCTTGCGGCTGCTGACGCGCCAGCGGTCATCGATGATGTGGCGCACCTTTATGAAGCCCTGGTCGACGAGGATCCCGCCGCCGCGCTGGTCCCACATGATCCTGCTGTCGATGCTCCGGGCGAGCGAGAACTCGATGGTGATCGACTTGCCGCGCCGTTCGCTGTACTTGTCGATGCACAGGACGTTGTGGAACGAGCCGACGCTTTCGGTGTCGAGGCCCCACGAGACGGTGACGTCCTCCTCGAGGAGCCGCGGCTCCTCGGTCCTCCTCCCGCTCCGCGCCGGCCGCTCCGGCGGGGCCGGCTTCAGGCCGAAGCAGTCGTCGACGTAGCGCGTGCGGATCACCACATCGCTCGCGCACGCCCAGCACTGCGGGTCCACCGAGCGCCGCACCGTCTCGAAGTCGCCGCACTGGACCAGCGCCGTGACGGTGATCTCCGTCACCAGCGTGTCCACGTCCTGGGTGACGACGCTGCTCGCCGGAAAGACGGTCATCGTGGACGGAGACGACCGGGACCCCTTCGCCCCGCTGCCCTGCTCCCACCAGTCGAGGAACGCGCCGGCATCGGCGAGCTGCTCGGCGACGCCCGTTAGGTTCATGTTGAGCTCGTCCCGAAGCTTGGCCGCGCGCGCCGCTCCGCCCGCGTCGGTGCTGCTCACGTAGTCGTAGGCGCTCTTGCCGAGGATGCGGGTGGTGGCCTTCGACAGCCCGGCGGCCTCGGACTCAAACCGCGGGGCCAGGGCGGGGACGTCCGTCGCTCGCCCCTCGGCCTTCGCCCTGAGCGCCTCGGCGAAGACGCCGGTACCCCCTCGATACTCGAGGCGCAGGCGATCCAGCTCGCTGAGCGGGGGCGCGTCATAGGCGAGCACGTCTGCGAGAGCGGCCGGGTAGCGCTGTGGCGGGACGACCGAGCGCACGACGCGCCAGACCGCGTCCCTGAAGTAGGCGGGGTAGGTGTCCCGTATCTCGATGAGGGCGGCGCGGAGGTCCAGCGGGCGGACGGGGAGCGGCAGCATCATCGCCGGAGCGCCCTGGGTGGACAGCTCCCGGCCCAGCGACCCGTAGTAGACGCTCAAGAGCGCGTACCTCAGGTTCGCCGCTTGCTTCTCGGAGTAATCGCCTCCGGTGAGGGATATGGTGCGAGCGCCCATATCACGTGCTGGGTCGAGGCCGGGCTACGAGCGACTTTAACGGGGTGGTAATTGAACGCGCAAGGGCTCTCCCATGAATGGCGCCGCATCATCTGCGTCGGCCGCAACTACCGCGATCACGCCAGGGAGATGGGCAACGAGGAATCGCCCTGGCCCGAGATCTTCCTGCGCCTGCCGAGCACGGTGATCGGGCCTGACGAGGACATCAGGCTGCCGGCGATCTCGGAGAAGGTCGACTACGAGGGCGAGTTGGCGGTGGTGATCGCCAAGGCGGGCCGGAACGTGCCGGCGGCCGGCGCCTACGACCACGTTTCGGGCTACACGATCGTCAACGACGTGAGCGTGCGCGACTGGCAGCGCCGCGGCCAGCAGTGGACCACCGGCAAGAACTTCGACGGCACGCTGCCGGTGGGGCCGGCGATCGTCTCGAAGGACGAGCTCGACCCGTCCGATCTGCACCTCCAGACGAGGCTGAACGGCGAGGTCGTTCAGGACGCGCGCACGAGCCAGCTCATCTTCGACGTGCCGACGCTGATCGAGTTCATCTCGACCTGGACCGCGCTCCAGCCGGGCGACCTGATCTGCACTGGCACGCCGGGCGGGGTGGGGGCCGCGAGGACGCCGCCGCTGTGGCTCAAGGACGGGGACACGGTGGAGGTCGAGATCGAGGGCATCGGCACCCTGCGGAACCGGGTGGTCAAGGACGACCAGGCGCCGGTCACGGACCGCTGGCGGCAGGTGGTGGGGAGCTAGAACTCGCTCAGCGCACCCGGCGCCACTGCGGCGACGGTGGTGCGCAGGTGGTCGAGCGTGTAGTCGGCATCGAGGATCGACGCGACGCTCAGAGCCGTGCGGACGTAGTGGAGCGCGAGGGCGTCGGCGGTGGCATCGCCGTCGCCGGCCTTCGCAGCGTCGATGATCGCCCGGTGCTCCGGGCGGCGCGTCTGCCACTTATCCGCGTCGCGGCCCTCGTAGATGCGCCGGTAGCGCTCGGCGTGGTCGAAGAGCTGGCACATCAGCTCGGTGGGCCGCTCGCCGGCGCCGGACACGAAGCGGCAGTGGAACGCGCGGTGAGTCGGGCAGAGCTTGGGCGAGCCGGTATCGGCCAGGTGGTCCATCTGGGCCATCAGGCCCTCGATCTCGGCGTGGTCCTCGGCCGTGAGCATGGGCACGGTGATGCGGGTGGCCACCGCCTCCAGGGAGATCCGCATCGTGTAGAGCTCCTCGAGGTCGGCGACCGAGACCTCGGCGACGCGCACGCGGCGGTTGGGCTCCGAGACGACGAGACCCTCGTGCTGCAGCATCCGCAGCGCCTCGCGCAGCGGCGTGCGCCCGACGCCGAACTCCTGGGACAGGATGATCTGGGAGGTGGCCTGCCCCGGTGATATGTCGCCGCCGAGAATCGCGGCCCGCAGGCGCTCGTGGACGAGCGCCACGTTCTGTCCGTCGCGTGTGAATGGTTCGGGGGTCATCGAACGAGCGCAGTATAAGAACTCGACCAAAGCGGTGGATTGGATATTTCGGCGCGGGCTGTCGCCAAGCGGACATTTCCCGGCATAATGCCGCGCGCATGGAGAGGCGCCGGCTCGGCTCGTCACATCTGAACGTGTCCCGCCTCGCTCTCGGCTCCTGGCGCACCTTCGAGCGCATCCCGAAGGAGCAGGGCGTGGCGGTGATGAGACGGGCCCGCGAGCGGGGCATCAACTTCCTCGACGACGCCCGCTACAACGACGAGACCGGCACCGCACCGATCCCCACGGGCTACTCCGAGATCCTCTTCGGCGAGCTGTTCCGGGAGGCGGGGTGGGACCGCGAGGACACCGTGGTCTGCAACAAGCTCTGGTGGGAGTTCTGGCCGGGCGAGAACGCGATGCAGGAGATCGACGGCTCCCTGAGCCGCATGCGCTTCGACTACATCGACGTGATCTACGCCAACCCGCCGCCGGAGGGCCTCGCGATCGACGAGCTGGTGCGCCAGGTGGGCGAGCTGATCACGGCCGGGAAGGCGCGCGCCTGGGCGATCGTGAACTGGGACGCCGAGCCGTTCCTGGAGGCCTCCAAGGCGGCGCACGAGCAGGGCGTGCAGCAGCCCTGCGCCGCCCAGCTGCCGTACAGCCTCGTGAAGACCGACTGGGTGGAGAGCACGGAGATGACCACGGCGCTCGAGGCCTCGGGCGCCGGTGTGGTGGCCTCCTACTCGCTGCTCGGCGGGGTGCTCACCGGCAAGTACGACGCGGGGGAGGGCGGGCGCTGGCGGGATGAGCTGGAGGGCGCCGACCTCGCGCCGGCGCTCGAGATCGGCCGCAGGGTCCGCGCGCTTGCGGCGGAGACCGGACGCAGCCCGGCGGCGCTGGCGATCGCGTTCGCGCTTGCCAACCCGAGGGTGGCGAGCGTGCTGTTCGGCGCCACCAGGCCGGAGCAGGTCGACGACGACGTGACGGCCCTCGACGTGGACGAGGAAACGGCCGGGCGCGTCAAGGCTCTCGGATAGGTTCCGCGCGTGGACTCGCACCCGGCCGACCTCGGCGTCCTCGAAGCGGCGGCCAGCCTCAGGGCCGGTGAGCTCTCCGCGGTCGAGCTCACCGAGGCATGCCTGCAGAGGATCGGCGAGCGCAACGGCGGCGAGCCCAGCTTCCACGGCGCGCCCGGCGCGATCAACGCCTGGGCTCGGCTCTACCCGGACGAGGCGCTGGCGCAGGCGCGCGAGGCGGACTCGCGGCGCGGGGAGGACGCGCCGCTCCTGAACGGCGTGCCGATCGCCCTCAAGGACCTCTACGCAGTGAAGGGCCTGCCGCTCACCGCGTCGAGCCGAGTGCTCGAAGGCAACGTCGCCGCCGAGGACTCCACCGCCTGGGAGCGCCTGAAGCGCCACGGCATGGTTCTGCTCGGCCACACGCACACGCACGAGTTCGCCGCGGGAGGCACCACCGACCAGGTGGGCAACCCGTGGGGTCTCGAGCTGTCGGCCGGCGGCTCGAGCGGCGGCTCCGGCGCGGCGCTGGCCGCGCGCATGACCCCGGCGGCGCTCGGGAGCGACACCTGCGGCTCCCTGCGCATACCGGCCGTGCTGTGCGCGATCAGCACGATCAAGCCCACGCACGGCCGCATCCCGCTCAAAGGCGTGGTGCCGCTGGCGCCCACGCTCGACCACGCCGGGCCGATGGCGCGCAGCATCGCGGACTGCGCCGCGCTCCTCAGCGCGCTCGCCGCGGGCCCGGCCGAGCCCAGCGCGCACCAGCCGCCGCCCGAGCCGCTCGGGCGGCTCCGCACCGAAGCGCGCCCGGGGGCCAGGCCGCTCGAGGGCCTGACGATCGCCCTCACCGACCGCACTCAGATGGCGAACACCGAGCAGCCGGCCGGCAGCGGCCTCGAAGCCGCCGCCAGGGCATGCGAGAGCCTTGGGGCGCGGATCGTGGAGCAGGCGGCGCCGAGGCTGCTCGAGTGGGAGGACCTCGACTGGATCCTGCTGCCCGAGGTCTGGGCCTACCACGCCCAGCACGACGCGAAGAGGGACAGCTACCGGCCGGCGATCCTCGAGCTCGTGGACGCGAGCCGGAACTTCACCGACGCCCAGCGCTACATGGGCGCTCAGGCGAAGCGCGCGAACGCGGTGGCCACCTGGGAGTCCTGGTTCGCGGACAACGGGGTGGACCTCGTGCTCGAGCCGACGCTGCCGATCGGCGCGCCCGAGCGAGGCCCCGGCTACGACCTGGGACATGCCGGCGGCGCCGGCGACCCGCTGATCGCGCTCACCGTGCTGTGGGACATGACGGGCTTCCCGGTGGCGGCCATGCCGGTGCCCGAGCACACAGACCAGGGCATCCCGGTGGGCATATCGCTCATCGCGCCTCGCGGCCGCGAGGCGGCCCTCGCCCAGGCCGCGATCGATCTCCAGGAGCACGCACTCGGCCGTCCGGAGTATCCGGCGCTCGACGTCCTGCAGAACCGCTAGCGTCGCCGCGCCAGGCGTGTTATGTACAGCTGTAGGGGGCTGCTGCCGATGACGACTTCTCCTTCCCAATTACTGACCCGCGCGCAGGCGCACGCCGCGCAGCACCGCCGCGCCGCCGCCTTCCGCAGGGCGCTCGACATCCACCCGCGGGACGACCTGATCACGATCGGCGACCCGGTCTACGGGGGCTACCCGCTGCCCGAGTCGCTGCTCGGCGCCGACAGCGTCTGCTACCTCGCCGGCACGGGCGAGGACATCTCCTTCGACCTCGGCGTGATCGCCCGCTTCGGCTGCAGGGTCCACTCGATGGACCCGGTGCCGCGCGCCGCCGAGCACGTGGCGGTGGCTGCCGCGCACGAGCCGCGGCTCGTGTTCGCGCCGGTCGCGCTCTGGTCCCACGACGAGATCCTCACCTTCCACGCGCCGCGTGAGGAGGGCTACGTGTCGCAGTCGGCGGTGAACCTGCACGACACCGAGCCCGACTTCAGCGCCCCCGGGCGCTCGCTCGCCTCGCTGATGGCGGAGCACGGGCACGACCACGTGGACCTCCTGAAGATCAGCGCCGAGGGCTCCGAGTACGCGATCCTCAACCACGTGGTGCACAAGCAGCTCGACGTGCGCGTGATCTGCGTCGAGTACGCCCAGCCGGCGCCGCTCGAGCGAGTGCTCGAGTCGGTGCAGAGCCTCGAGGACGCGGGCTACCAGGTGGCCGCCGCCAGCATCCGCACCTGGAACTGGCACGTGACCTTCGTGGGCCCGGGCGCGCTGTATACAGCGGCTATATGATCTGACCGCACGGGCTCGCGGCCGTGCGTACACGAGGACGAGGTGAGATGCGCGCTGCCGTAACACAGGCGGTCGGCACGATGCGGGTCGTCGACGTGCCGGAGCCGCCCGAGCCGGGCCCCGGCGAGGTGCTCGTCGGCTCGATGGCGGTCGGAATCTGCGGCTCGGACTACCACTTCTTCTCCGGCCACCTCACGGACGCGGCCGGCGGCGGGGCCGAGGCCTTCCCCAAGATCCAGGGCCACGAGGTGGCGGGCACGGTCACCGCGGTGGGGCCCGACTGCCGCGACGAGCTCGAGGCGGGCGCCCAGGTGGCGCTCTGGCCGCTGACGGCCTGCGGGCACTGCTACCCCTGCAGCGTCGGGCGCTCGAACACCTGCGACAACTTCCAGCTCATCGGCATCCACGTGGACGGCGGGCTCCAGCAGCTTCTCAGGATGCCCCAGGACCACGTCTACCGCACCAGCGAGACCGACCCGGCGGTGGCCGCCATGGCCGAGCCGGTGTCGATCGCCGTTCGCGCGGTCAGGCGGTCGCGGATCGAGCCGGGGGAGAAGATGGTGATCCTCGGCGCCGGGCCCATCGGGCAATCGATCTGCCTGCTCGCGCGCGAGCGCGGCGCCAACGTGCTGGTGGTCGACCCCCAGGAGAGCCGCCTGCGGCTGAGCGCCGAGATGGGTGCGGACACGCTCGTCTGGGAGGACCGCGAGCAGGTGGTGAAGGCGGCGCGCGACTGGTCGGGAGGTGAGGGGCCGCCGGTGGTGGCCGACGCCACTGGCGTGCCGGACGCCGTGCGCGCGATGGTGGACATGGCAGCTTCGGCCGGCAGGGTCGTGCAGGTGGGGATGTCGGGCGACGAGGTGCCGCTGCGCGTGGGCAGCTTCACCGAGAAGGAGCTCGACATGCTCGGAGTGTGCTGCTGTGGAGGCGGTGAGTTCGGCGACGCCGTGGCCGCCGTGGAGCGCAACCGCGACACGCTCAGGCGGCTGATCAGCCACGAGTTCCCGCTGGAGGAGGCGCCCGACGCTCTCGCCTTCGCCATGAACAATCCCTCTGACGTGATGAAGGTGGTGATCCGCGGCGCCTGACGGCGCCAGGGCTATGGCACAGAGCTACGACTACGTGATCGTCGGCGCCGGCTCCGCGGGCTGCGTGCTCGCGGGCCGCCTCAGCGAGGACCCCGACGTGCAGGTCGCGCTGATCGAGGCCGGCGGGCCCGACAACCGCGACGAGATCCACATCCCCGCCGCCTTCCCGATCGCCTTCAAGTCGAGCCTCGACTGGGACGTGCTCGGCGACCCCGAGCCGGCCCTGAACGGCCGCCGCCTCTACATGCCGCGCGGCCGCGTGCTCGGCGGCTCGAGCTCGATCAACGCGATGATCTACATCCGCGGCCACCGCGCCGACTACGACGAGTGGGCCGCGCTGGGCAACGACGGGTGGGGCTACGAGGACGTGCTGCCCTACTTCAAGCGCTCCGAGGACAACGAGCGCGGCGAGGACGCCTGGCACGGCGCCGGCGGGCAGCTGAGCGTGAGCGAGAGCCGCTCGATGCACCCGCTCGTGGACGCGATGGTCGAGGCCGCCAAGCTCGCCGGCCACGAGGAGAACCCGGACTTCAACGGCGCCCGCCAGGAGGGCGTGGGCCGCTTCCAGCTCACCCAGCGCGACGGCATGCGCTGCAGCTGTGCGGACGCCTTTCTGCGGCCCGCCGAAAGCCGGCCGAACCTGCACGTGATCACGGCCGCCATGGCGATGCGCATCCTGTTCGAGGGCGACCGCGCCGTCGGCGTCGAGATCTACCGCGACGGCCAGCTCGAGGAGGTGCGCGCGGAGCGTGAGCTGATCCTCTCGGCGGGCGCCTTCCAGTCGCCGGTGCTGTTGATGATCTCGGGCATCGGCCCGGCCGCCGACCTCGAGCCGATGGGGATCGCCGTGCGCCAGGACCTGCCGGTGGGCGAGAACCTCCAGGACCACGTGATGGTCAACGTCAACTACGAGAGCACCGCGCCCAGCCTGTTCGGCGCCTTCACGCCCGAGAACATCGAGCTGCTGCTGAAGGAGGGCCGCGGGCCGCTCTCCTCGAACATCCCGGAGGCCGCGCTGTTCATGCGCACCCGCTCCGGTCTCGACGCGCCCGACATCGAGTTCCACTTCGCGCCGTCGATGCTCTACGACGAGGGCCTGACCGCGCCCCACGACCACGGCTACTGCTTCGGCCCGGTGGTGATCAAGCCCACCAGCCGCGGCAGGGTGATGCTGCGCGCCCCGATGCCCGACTCGAAGCCGCGCGTGCTGTGCAACTTCCTCACGACCGATGAGGACCGCGAGAGCATGATCGCCGGCGTGCGCGCGGCACTAGAGATCGCCAAGCAGGAGCCCCTGAAGGCCGTGGAGCGCAAGGCGTACAGCGTGCCGGCGTCCGACTCGGACGAGGACATCTGGGCTTGGG
The DNA here is from genome assembly GCA_963848495.1 of uncultured Thermoleophilaceae bacterium. GTDB lineage: Bacteria > Actinomycetota > Thermoleophilia > Solirubrobacterales > Thermoleophilaceae > JAICJR01. The sequence goes on along the minus strand of CAWKDV010000003.1, from coordinate 516,129 downwards.
TCCAGGAGGCGGCCCAGACCGTCTACCACCCGACCTCGACCTGCGCAATGGGCGCGGTGGTGGACTCCGAGCTGCGCGTGAACGGCACCGAGGGCCTGCGCGTGGTGGACGCCTCGGTGATGCCGACGATCACGCGCGGGAACACCAACGCGCCGGTGATCATGATCGCGGAGCGGGCAGCTGATCTGATCCGGAACTAGGGCTGCGGATTGCGGACTGCGGACTGCGGACTGCGGACTGCGGACTGCGGACTGCGGACTGCGGACTGCGGACTGCGGACTGCGGACTGCGGAAAAGACGCCGTTCTCCGCAGTCCGCAGTCGGCGGCGTCAGCCGGCGGAGCCGGCTGTCCCGCCCGGGAGGTATGCCGTCTGCAGCACGTCCGGCCGCTCCTTGAGCTCGCTGGCGAGCCCCGAGAACTGGATCCGGCCGCGCTCCATCACGTAGGCGTGCTTGGCGAGGCCGAGCGCGACCGTGGCGAACTGCTCGATCAGCAGGACGCCGACGCCCGACTCGGCCACGGTGCTGATCGTGGGGATGAGCCGCTGCACGACCACGGGTGCGAGGCCGAGCGACAGCTCGTCGATGAGCATGAAGCGCGGCTTGGACACGAGCGCCTGCGCCAGCACGAGCATCTGCTGCTCGCCGCCCGAGAGCGAGCGCGCCGAGGTGCTCATGCGCTTCTCGAGCTCGGGGAAGAGGCGCATGGCGTAGTCGCGGCCCTCCTTGGCCTCGTCGCGCGAGAGCGAGTAGCACGCCACGCCGAGGTTCTCCTCGACGGTGAGCGCCGGGAGCAGGCGGCGTCCCTCGGGCACGATGGCGATGCCCGCCTGGCGCACACGCTCGGGCCGCTTGGTGGAGATGGGCTCGTCGTCGAGCATCAGCGAGCCCGACTCGAAGCGGAGCACGCCGCCGACTGCGAGCACGAGGCTGGACTTGCCGGCGCCGTTGGGGCCGAGCAGGGCGGTGACCTCGCCGGCCGGGATGTCGATCGAGACGCCGCGCACGACCAAGCGCCCGCCTCGCTGCACGTCGACCTCCTTGAGGCGGAGGACGTGCGCATCCTCGGTGGCGACCACGGCGGTGTCGGTCTGCGTCTCGCTCACGCCGCCACCTCCTCGGTGCCGAGGTACGCGCGCACGACCTGCTCGTCGCGCAGCACCTCGGCCGTGGGGCCGCTGGCGATCAGCCGGCCGAAGTCGAGCACGGCGGTGCGCTCGCAGCAGGCGGATACGAGGCTCATGTCGTGGTCGACGAGGATCACGAGCGCCTCCATGTGCTCCGGTATGCGCTTGATCACGCCGCCGAGGTGCTCCGTTTCCTCGTCGGGCAGGCCCGCGGCCGGCTCGTCGAGCAGCACCACCTTCGGCTTGCCGACCACCGCGCGCGCCACCTCCACGAGGCGCCGCTCGCGCGCGCCGAGCGTGCCGACCCTGGTGTCCGGGTTCATCTCGAGCCCCACGAACTCGATGGCGCCGATCACGTCGTCGCGGCGCCGCGCGCGGCCGAGCTTGGAGTTCTCGTGCACCATCGCGACGTTGTCGTAGATCGACAGCTCCTCGATCGCCTGCTCGGTCTGGAACGAGCGCCGCACGCCCCAGCGGGCGCGCTTGTAGTGGGCCATCTTCAGCAGGTCCTCGCCGAAGGCGGTGACCCCACCCGAGGCCGGCTTGACGAAGCCGCTGAGCACGTTGAAGAAGGTGGTCTTGCCGGCGCCGTTCGGGCCGATCAGGCCGTTGGTGCCCGGCTCGAACTTGATCGTCATCGCGTCGAGCGGCGTGACGCCGCCGAAGCGCACAGTGAGTTTGTCGACCTCGATCAACCCGCCGGCCTTCCCTGTCGGGTGGCTTTTCGGATCAGCCTGACGATCAGCCGGCCGAGGTTGCGCATGTCGCGCGGGAACTGGTAGACGATGCCCTGCGGCGCCGTGAGCAGCACCTGCAGCAGGCCGATGCCGAACAGGATCGTGAGCCAGTCGGCCGACACGCCCCAGTTGTCGAGCAGCGCGGGGAACAGGCGCATGAGGATGCCGGCGATGAGCGCGCCCCAGAGGCTGTAGATGCCGCCCATCAGCACGACCGCGAGCAGCGTGATCGAGTCGATGATCGGAAACTGAAGCGTGAACAGCTGGCCCGAGTCGGACGCGAGCAGCGCGCCCGCCACGCCGGTCATGAAGGACGCGAGCGCGAAGGCCCACAGCTTGTAGAGCGTGATGTTCACGCCGGCGGCGAGCGCGGCGGGCTCGCTCTGGCGGATCGCGGCCCAGGCGCGGCCGGGCCTCGCGCGCACGTGTAGAAGTGCGAGCAGGAACATCAGCGCGCAGACGATCACGACGTAGCGGAAATAGGCCGTGTCGGCGTGGGCGATGAGCGGCCGCCGCACGTCGGCGTTGCCGCGGTCCGACTCGGTGTGGCCGAGGAAGCCGTGGCCGCCGTTGGGGAAGTTCGTGGTCCTGAGCGCGACCGTGATGGCGCCGGCCAGCATCAGCGTGATCAGCGCCAGGTAGAGGCCGCTGAGCCGCAGGGCCGGCAGGCCGACCATCGTGCCGAGCACCATCGTGATCAGCCCCGTGAGGATCAGGATGATGGGGAAGGGGAGGTTGGTGGCGAAGAAGAGGCGCGCCCCCACCCAGCCGGCGAGCGAGAGCACCGCGATCTGGCCGAGCGAGACGAGACCTGTCCGCCCCATCAGGATGCCGAGGCCGAGCGCCACCACCGAGTAGATGGCGACGGCTGTGCAGACGTTGGTCCAGTAGCCGCTGAGAAGCGACGGCAGCACGAGCAGCACGAACAGCATGAAGATCGTGATGCCGGCGACGCGCACTCGCTCGCCCGACTGCAGGCGAGGGGTCCAGACCCGGCGTGCCGGTTCGCTGCTGGTGGCCGCGGGAGCGCCCACGCTACGTGGTCCTGCCCGTCAGCGTGCCCTTCCGCCCGCGTGATCAGGAGGAGCGCGATGGTGGCGAGGACGAACGGGGTCACGTCGCGGTACTGCGAGATCGACAGGATCGGCGTGATCAGCGCGTTGACGATGCCGACGACGATCGCCGCGACGAAGGTGAGGTAGATCGAGCGGAGCTGCGCGATGAGGGCCGCCGCCAGCGACGAGATCACCAGGAAGGTGAGCGTGGTGGCGTCGAGCCCGACGAGGTTCGACAGCAGCAGGCCGGCTGCGCCGGAGACCAGTCCGGAGCCGAGCCAGGCGGCCGCCTCGACGCGCCGCACGGGCACGCCCAGCGTGGCCGTGATCTCGCGGTCGTTGGCGAGCGCGCGCATGGCCGTGCCGAGGTTGGTGAAGCGCAGGAAGAGTCCGGTGATCACCGTGACGGCGATGCCGAAGCCGAAGGCGATCACCTGTGTCCAGTTGACGAGCACGTTGCTGACCTCGAAGCCGTGGTTCGAGGTGGGAAGGATCATGGAGCGCGCCTTGTCGCTCCAGACGAGGTCCATCACGCCGAGCAGGATCAGCGCCAGGCCGAGCGTGGCCGTGGCCTTGACCAGCGGGTCTCGGTCGGCCAGGGCCGGCCCGAAGATCATCCCGTACAGCAGCGTGCACACGCCCCCGAACAGGACACAGGCGAGGTAGGCCGGGCCCTCGGCCCAGCCCACGTGGTTGATCAGCTGCCAGGCGAGGAGGGCGCCAAAGGCTCCAACTGCGCCGAACGCGAGGTTCAGCACGCCGGTGGCCCTGTAGAGGACAACCATCCCGACACCGGATAGCCCGTAGACGCCGCCTAGGGCTAGGCCGGTGACGAAAAACGGCTTGAAGTCCTCGAAGCTCGGCATGTGGAACCTCTGACGCCCTCGTTCGCTCTGACTGTTACTTACCTATCACCGATTGCCTATGAGCCAGCGCTCAGGCTCGGATCCTTCGCCTCGATCGCACGGACCTGAGCGATGGTCGGGTCCGCGGCCGAGATCGGGATGCAGCCGTCCTTGATGACCATCTTCCCGTTCTTCGGGGTGGTGGTCCAGTCGACGTTGTTCGGGATGTGCAGCGGCGCGTCGCCGTAGTACCAGGGCTTGCAAAGGATGTCCGTCTTGAATCCCTTGATGTCCTTGATGGCGGTGTTGACGTTCTTGATGTCGTAGGCGCCGCTCACGTTGTTGAGCGCCTGCACCACGAACTGTGCCATCGAGAAGCCCATCTGGCTGAACGAGCCGAGCCCGCCGGTGACGTTCTTGCCGTACTTGTCGAGAACGGCCCGGTAGAGCGTGCTCTGCGGACCCGGAGCGTCTGTGACGTTCAGCTCCGCGTTGACCAGCAGCTTGCCGTCCCACTGGGACCCCAGCGCCTTGGCGACGAAGTCCGTGTTGCAGGGCGTCGAGCAGCCCCACGCCTTGACGCGGTCCTGCAGGCCCTGCTGCTGGGCGGCCTGGAGGATCTTGAGCGCCTCGGGCGGCGTGAAGTTCAGGACGACGGCGCCGTTGGGGCCGGCTGCCTGAACGAGCTTGATCGCGATCGAGTTGGCGTCCTGGATCGGGACGTTGTCCTTGAACTGCTGGATCGGGACCTTGAGGCTCTTCGCCACGGCTGTGGGGCCCGCAGCGATGTAGTCCGTTCCGGGGACGTTCGACTGGTCGAACGCGATCTTCGTCGCGCCCGCGCGAACGACGCCCTGAACGGCGCCATCCGAGCTGTAGCGCGGACCCATGTTCGGGGCAGCGCTGTTCGGGGTGCCGTAGCACTCGGGAGCGATGCCGGCGTCGATCTCGTTGATGCCGAGCGACTCCCAGTACTTGTGGTCCACGGCGCACTCGATGATCGAGAAGCCGCCGACGATGCCGACCACCTTGTCGGTCTGGATCAGCTTGTGAGCCAGGCCGGCGATCTGGGCCGGGTCGGTCTGCTCTGTGTAGTACTTGTACTGAATCGGGTGACCCTTGATGCCGCCGTTGTCGTTGACGCAGGTGAAGTACGCCTGCGCCGTCGTGGCCACCGTCGGTGAAGTCGGTACCCGGCTGCTTGGTGACGATCGCGCCGAGCTTGATCGGCGTGCCCGTGGCCTTCACACCCGGGCTTCGTGCCGCACTTCGTGACGTCGGCTGCGGCGGGAGTGCTTCCCGTCGTGGCCGCCGGCGCGGCGCCCGTGGCCGCCGAGCTACTGCTCTTCTTCTTACTGCCGCACGCGCTGAGCGTGACGGCCAGGCCCACCGCGAGCACGACGACGAGCGCGGCCGACCATGTCCTTCCCCTCACCTCTCTCAATGCCCCTCCTTCGTTGGACCAGATCCCGCCGCGTCAGACGACGCGTCGAGCTTCCCGAGGAGCCCGCGGCACGCCGGGAAGCCGCGAAGCTACCACAGCCTTTTCTGGGTATGCAACTGACAATCTGCGTCTCGAATGGCCGATTGGATATCCGTCAGACCGAATAGCTCCGGACACTGCCGAGAGCATAAAGTGTCCGCCCTCCGGACGGATGTTCGCATACCGCCCGGAGGGAAGGACCCAATTCGAGGGTTTCTACGAGCCCTGCTTGGCCTCGATCTGGCGCACCTGCTTGATGGCCGGATCGACGTCAGAGATCGGGAAGCACGCCTCCTTCTGGACCATCTTTCCGCCCTGAGGAGTGACCGTCCGGTCTGTGTTGTTGGGGATGTGCAGCGGCGCGTCGCCGTAGTACCAGGGCTTACAGAGGATGTCCGTCTGGAAGCCCTTCACGGCCTTGAACGCGTCGTTCACCGACTTGGCGGTGTAGTCCCCGCTGATCGTCTTGAGCGCCGAGACCGCGATCTGCGCCTCGGTGAAGCCCATCTGGCTGAACGATCCGAGCCCGCCGGTGACGCTCTTGCCGTACTGCGCGAGAACGGCCCGGTAGAGCTGACTCTGCGGCCCGTTTGCGCTCGTCAGGTTCAGCTCGGCGTTGACGAGCAGCTTGCCGTCCCATGCCGACCCCAGCGCCTTGGCGAGGAAGTCGGTGTTGCACGGCGTCGAGCAGGCCCAGGCCTTGACGCGGGTCTGGAGGCCCTGCTGCTGAGCGGCCTGCAGGATCTTGAGCGCCTCGGGCGGGGTGAAGTTCAGCACGACCGCGCCGTCGGAGCCCGCGGCCTGCACCTCCTTGAGCGCCACGGAGTTGGCGTCCTGGATCGGCACGTTCTCCGTGAGCGTCTTGATCGGGACGCCGGCGTCCTTGGCGATCGCCGTCGGGCCCGCGGCGATGTAGCCGGTGCCCGGCACGTTCGACTGGTCGAACGCGATCTTCTTCGCGCCGGCGCGGATCACGGCCTGCGTCGCCCCGTCTGAGCTGTAGCGCGGGCCCATGTTCACGGGCGCGCTGTTGGAGGTGCCGTAGCACTCCGGGGCGATGCCCGAGTCGATGATGAAGTAGCCCATCTGCTCGTAGTACTTGTGGTTCACGGCGCACTCGATGATGCTCGTGTTGCCCACGATGCCGACGACCTTGTCGGTCCCGATCAGCTTCTTCGCCAGGCCTGCGATCTGAGCCGGGTCCGTCTGCTCCGTCTGGATCGTGTAGTCGATCGGGTGGCCGTTCACGCCGCCGTTGGCGTTGACGCAGTCGAAGTACGCCTTCGCCATGTTCGGGATGTCCGTGAAGTCCGTCCCGGGCTGCTTGGTGGCGATCGCACCCAGCTTGATCGGGGTGCCTGTGGCCGCCTGGCCGGGCTTGTCCCCGCACTTCGACGCGTCCGTCGTCGCGGGGGCGGCCGGCGTCGCGGCGGTGGTCGCCGCCGTCGTGTTGCTCTTCTTCTTGCTTCCGCACGCGCTGACTGCCAGCGCCAGCCCCACCACCAGCAGGGCGATCAGGGCGGCGGACCAGGTCCGCCTGTGACCGATCCTCCTCACTTTCCCCTCCTCCTTCGTTGGTTGACCCACCTGCCTCGCGATCCCCGGTGCGCGCGCTACTCGAGGCCGAGCAGCCGCGCGGCGTTCTCCTTCAAGATCAGCGGCCGCACCTCGTCGTCGATCGGGAGCTGCTCGAAGTCGCGCAGCCAGCGGTCCGGCTTGATCATCGGGAAGTCCGAGCCGAACAGGACCTGGTGCTTCAGCAGCGTGTTGGCGTAGTGAACGAGCTGCGGCGGGAAGTACTTCGGCGACCAGCCTGAGAGGTCGATGTAGATCTCCGGCTTGTGCATCGCCATCGAGAGCGCCTCGTCCTGCCAGGGGAACGAGGGGTGGGCGAGCACGATCTTGAGGCTGGGGAAGTCGGCCGCCACGTCGTCGACGTGGATCGGGTTCGAGTACTTCAGGCGGATGCCGCCCCCGCCCGGCAGGCCCGAGCCGATGCCGCTGTGGCCCGTGTGGAACAGCGCGGGCAGGCCCGCCTCGGCGATCACCTCGTACAGCGGGTAGGCGATGCGGTCGTTCGGGAAGAAGGCCTGGACATTCGGGTGGAACTTGAAGCCCTTGACGCCGTGCTCGTCGATGAGGCGGCGCGCCTCCTCGACGGCGTTCGGCCTGGCGGGGTGGATGCTGGCGAACGGGATGACGACATCCGGGTTCTCGGCCGCCACCGCCGCGATCTCCTCGTTCGGCACCGACGGGCTCTCGTTGTCGGGCCCCCAGTCGACCGTGAACAGGACGCACGCCATCTGGCGCTCGCGGTAGTGGGCGACCGCGTCGTCGACCGTCGGCTGGCCGCCGCCGTCACGGAAGTATTTGTCGGCCGCTGCGCGGAGTTCGGCCGGCATTGGATCGACCCCCTCGCGCGACACCTCCGCGTGCACGTGGAAGTCGATCGCGCGTACATCGCTGAGCTCGATCACGACTTTCTGACGACCTCTCTAAGCCACGGTGCGGCCGGAGTGCGGCGAAGCTATCACAGGGAAAACGCTGTATGCAAGAACATTGCTTTAAGGGCGGATGAAGCCGCTTTCCGGGCCTTATTTGTGTGTCCCGGCGGGCAGTTTGCATACAATCCGCGCCCGCTGTACGCTGCGCCGCAGGTGAGTGGCAAGAACGACGGCACGTCGCAGTCCACGCGCGCCCTGCTGCGACTGCGTGAGCTGATCCTGAACGGCGAGTTCCGCGCCGGGGCGCGGATGTCGGAGCTGCCGCTTGTGGAGCGGCTCGGCGTGTCGCGCACGCCGCTGCGCCTGGCGCTCGCGACCCTGGAGCACGAGGGGCTGCTCGAGCTCGTGCCGGGCGGCGGATACGCGGTGCGCGAGTTCTCGCACGCCGACGTGAACGATGCGATCGAGCTGCGCGGGGTGCTCGAGGGCACCGCTGCCCGCATGGCGGCGGAGCGCGGGGTCGGCCGGCGCGAGCTGATGTCGATGCGCACGGCGATCGAGCGCATGGACGTGCACGTGCAGGCCGGGGACTACGACTCGTTCGTCGCCTACATGGAGCTCAACGAGAACTTCCACGCACTGCTCGTGAAGGCGGCCGGCAGCCGGACGCTGCAGCGGGCCGTGGACGGGATGGTGTCGCTGCCGTTCGCCTCGGCGAGTGCGTTCGTGCTCGCCACCGCCGAGGTGCCGGCGGCACGCAACACGCTGCTGCTGGCCCAGGATCATCACCGCGGGATCGTCGATGCGATCGAGCGGCGCGAAGGTGCGCGCGCCGAAGGGATCGCACGCGAGCACGCGCGGCTGGCGGCACGGAACCTCGAGATCGCGCTGGAGAACCGCACGGTGCTCGAGGGGATGCCGGGGGTGGGGCTCATTCGGCTGCCGGAGCTGGCGGCGGAGCCAGAGGTGTCCACGAACTAACTGGAGGTAGCCGACGTGTCCGCATACCCGACCCTCGAGACGCGACTGCCGCGCAGCCCGCTGGACCAGGTCCTGAAGCGCGCGGGCGCGCACATGGCGGAGCGGCACGGCTGGCTGGTGGCCGCAGACTTCGGCTCGCTCGCCTCCGAGCTCGCCGTCAGCCGCGCCGTGGCCGGGCTCGCGGACGTGTCGAGCATCGCCAAGTTCGAGCTGCGCGGCGAGGAGCACGCTTTGGCCGCGGTACGTCCCTCTGAGCGCTCGCTCGGCTCGCGGCGCGCGGTGCGCGCGTGCGACGGCTGGTGGCTGCCGCTGGCGCCCGAGCTGCTGCTCGTGCTGGGCGTGCCGGGCGCCAAGGCATCGCTGAGCGCCGAGCTCGAGGAGCGCGCCGCCGCCCACGGCGTCTCGCTGAGCGACGTCACCACTTCGCGGGTCGCCCTGTGCGTGGTCGGGCCCGCCGCCCGGGAGGTCCTTACCCGCGCGGGCGCTCAGGCGCTGCCGGCGGGCAGCCTGCGCTCCGAGTCGATCGAGGGCATCCCCACGCTCGTCCTTCACGAGGACGAGCAGCGCTGGCTGCTGGTGGCCCCGGCGGAGGACGCCGCCGAGCTGTGGAGCGCGCTGTCCCACGCGGGCGCGCCGCTCGGGCTCGCGTATGTGGGCGCGGACGCGCTGCAGCATCTGCTGGTGGCGCGGGCGCGGTAGCTGAGCTGCCTACGTTGTTTGTGAACGGTTGAGAGTGAGTGTCCGGCCTCCAGCGGAGGCTTCGGTCAGCGACGACTGAGGCTCCGAAGGAGGGCCGGACATGGAAGACGGTAGATGCAAGCTCGGACTGGCGGGGCGGCTTGAGCTGGTTCGGTTGGTCGAGTCGGGGTGGACGTTGAGGGCGGCCGCGGCCGCCCTCGGCGTGGCGCCGGCGACGGCGCACCGGTGGTGGCATCGTTGGTCGGCGGCGAGCGAGACTGAGCGCAGCTCGAGGTCTTGTCTGAGGGCTCGGCCGCCGCTGCCGCGGTCCTGCCCATGGGCGCTGAGCGCGGCGGCTGAGCAGCGGATCCTGCGCGCCAGGGAAAGGACCAATCTCGGCCCGGCCAGGTTGGCGGGCTTGGTCGGCTATCGCCGCTCGACGATCTGGAAAGTGTTGCGTCGTCATGGCTGCTCCAGGCGGCGGCGGTCGGCGCCGCGCCAGACGACACGGCGGTTTGAGTGGTCGCAGCCGGGGGCGTTGCTGCACATCGACACGATGCAGCTGCCGAAGTTCGACGCGCCCGGGCATTGGGCGACCGGCGACCGCGGCGGGCATCGCTCGCGCGGCGCGGGGACGGTCTACGTCGTCTCGGTGATCGACGACCACAGCCGCCTGGCCTACTGCGAGCTGCACAGCGCCGAGGACCGTTGGACCACAACCGCCGCGCTCAGACGCGCCAGCGCCTGGCTGACCGAGCAGGGCTGCGGGCCCGTCCAAGCGGTCATGAGCGACAACCACAAGGCCTACACCAGCCACCACTTCCAGGCGCTGCTCCGTGAGCTCGGCGCCCGCCACATCCCGACCCCGCCCTACACCCCGCGCTGGAACGGCAAGGTCGAGCGCCTGCACCGCACCCTCAACGACGAATGGGCCAGATCACAACCCTGGCCCACCAGCCGCGCCAGAGACCGAGCGCTGGCATCCTTCCTGCGCTACTACAACCGCCGCCGACCACACACCTCACTCGGCGACCGACCACCCATCAGCCGCGTTCACCAAGACCGCGGGCAGGACAGCTAGCGCGGGTGCGACTTAGCGTCAGGTCCTACCGGGTCATATACCCGGTAACTCCTGACGCTTCGACCTCGGGCCGCCCGTTATTGCTGCCGTAAGCGCTAGTCCGAAGCCTTCGCCGCGAGCGGCGAGCCCTCCGGCAGCACCGGCCGCACCGCCGCCAGGTGCTCCGGCATCACTCCGCAGCAGCCGCCAACTATGCGCGCTCCGGAGGCCAGCCAGGCCGAGGCGAGCGTCGCGTAGTCGGTCGGCGACACCGAGGAGTCGAACTCCCACTCCGCCCCGGCGCTGTGGCCGAGGTTGGGGTAGCAGCCGATCGGCAGCGAGGTCTGGCCGCGCAGCCACTCGAGCGTCTCGGGCAGGTGGTCGGCCGGCACGCAGTTGACCATCACCGCCCGCACGCCGAGCGACTCGAGGCGCTCGATGCCCTGGTGGAAGGCGTCGGGGCCGGGGTCCGGGGTGACCGAGCCGTCGACGCTCGCCATGCCGTCGCGCGCGCGCCGGAAGCTGACCCACACCGGCAGGCCGGTGTCGCAGACCATCTCGATCGCCGACAGCGCGACGTCGTTGGGGATCGACTCGAGCGTCTCGAGGATCACGAGGTCCGGCGGCTCGTCGTGCCAGAGCCACGACAGGAGCTCGAGCCGGCCGGTGGCGCGCTCGTCGAGCAGGCTCGAGTTGACGCAGAAGGCCACGGCGCAGTCGCCGCCGCGGCCGCCCTCGTCCACGGCCTGCCGCGCCAGCCGCACGCCCAGCCGCGCCGCGTCGATCCAGAGCGAGTTGCGCCCGCCGCCCTCGACGGACGCGACGTCGGCCGCCTCGAGCACCGACCAGGTGTTGGTGGAGATCACGTCGCAGCCGGCGGCCACGTAGCGGCGGTGCACCTCGAGCACCTCGACCGGGCCCTGGAACAGCGTCCACGTGCCCCACGGCTCGCGCCGCCGCGCCTGGTCCTCGTCGTGCACGAGCTGGAGCTCGGTGGCCACGCCGCCGTCGAGCAGCACGGCGCCGCCGCCCGTGAGCACTCCGTCGATCCGCTCATAGGCGGCCGACAGCGGGAGCTGGCCGAGGTAGTGCCCGCCGCCCGCCACTAGCTCGCCACCCGTCGCTCGCGCGCCGGCGAGCCGTTCTTTCGCTTGATCTCGAGCAGGTAGGCGGTCATCGCGTTCACTTCCCCGATGTTGTGGTGGTGGGCGTCGGACAGCTCCTCGACGCGGCGGATCTGCTCGGCGTGCTCCAGGAACACCGGAGTGAACTCGAAGAAGCTGAAGTCGACCACCCGCGAGTCGAGCACGTGGGCGGCGAGCTGCTTGAGCGTCTCCCGCTGGCTGAGGATCGAAAGCTGCATCACGTAGGCGCGGCCGTCCGGCTCGAGCAGCTGCGGCAGCAGCGCGAGCATGTGGTCGAACAGGCCGCGGCCCCAGTAATCGAGGGGCCGGTGCGTGGTGAGCTGCTCGAAGGGGTCGTTGGGCATCTGGTAGAGGCTGGCCACGACCACGTCGTAGCGCTGCTCGGGCGCCCAGGGGTAGAGGTCGACCTCCTCGCCGGACACCCGCTCGGCCACGCCGTTGCGGAACGCGTTGCTGAGCGTGTTGGCCACCGCGCGCCTGTCGATGTCGATCGCGTGCACGTGCTCGGCCCCGTTCAGCGCGAGCTGGCAGGCGAGCAGGCCGGTGCCGCAGCCCACGTCGAGGCAGCGCTTGCCCTCGCCGACCTGCTGCGTATAGAGGTACTTCCAGATCAGGAAGCTGCCGGAGGTGGGCATGAACACGCCGGGCTCGACGATCATCTCGGGCAGCTTGAGCGGGTACAGGCGGCGTCCGCTCGAGTCGGTCCAGGGCTCGAGTCGCGCGGCCTCGGCGGTCGCGGCGGCCCCGTCGTCGGCCCACTCGTCGTCGCTGTCCGACGCCTGCCGGCGGCCCGGGCGCGTGTTCGCCAGCCGCTCCTTGGCCGCGGCCATGTGCTGGGGCCGGGTGCCGCAGCAGCCGCCCACGATGTCGGCGCCCTCGTCGCGCCACTGCAGCGCCAGCTCGGCGAACTCGGGGCCGCCGATGCGGCGGTCGAACGCCCAGCCGGACTCCGTGTAGTAACCGAGGTTGGGGTAGGCGCCGAGCGGCAGGTCGGTGAAGTCGCGCAGCCAGGGCAGCATCCCGTGCACGTGGTCGGGCGGGATGCAGTTGATCAGCAGCGCGCCCACGCCCATCTCCTCGAAGCGGCGCGCGGCGCGCCCGAAGAGGTCGCCCTCGGGGCCGCCCCAGTGCTCGCCGAAGACGCCGCAGAGGCCGTGGCGGCAGCGGCGGAAGCTGAGCCAGACCGGGTAGCCGATGTCGACCATGGTCTGCACGGCGCGGAAGGTGAGGTCGTGGATCAGCGACATCGTCTCGAGCAGGACGAGGTCGGGCGGCTCGTCCTCGAATACACGCGCGAGCAGCTCGAGCCGCTCCAGCCCCTGCTCGTCCGAGACGTCGCCGTGAAGGCTGAACGCCACCGCCGTGTCTCCCGACCTGCCCACCTCGGCGGTGGCCTTCCGTGCCAGGTGGATCGCCCGGCGCGCCATCTGCATCCAGTCAGCCGACGGCGAGCCGGCTGAGCCGTTCTCGCCGCCCATGGCGCTCTGGATGCCCCAGGTGTTGGTCGAGATGACGTCGCAGCCCACCTCGGCGTAGCTGCGGTGCACGCGCATCACGGCCTGCGGCGCGTTGAGCAGGGCCCAGGTGCCCCAGACGGCGTCGTCGCGCAGCTCGTAGCCGGGTACCTCGAGCTCCTCGAGCTCAGTGGCCATGCCGCCGTCGAGGATCACGCACCTCTCGCGCGCGAGCATCTGCTGGATGCGGCTGTAGGCGGGGGAGTGGCGAAGCGTCGGCACGTCGGCTCTCGTGCGCAGCGACGCCATCAGCTCCTCGTCCGTTCCCTCTGCATACAGGACACAGCCAGCTCCCCTCCGGAGTGGGATCGAATATAGCCCCTCAACGGCTCGTTGTATACAACTCTCCGCCCGGTTAGGCTTGCCCCCGATGAGGGCCGCGCTGCTACGCGAGTACGAGCGCCCGCTCGAGCTCGTGGACCTGCCCACGCCGGAGCTGACCCGGCCCGACCACGTGCTCGTGAGGGTCGGCGGGGCGGGCGTCTGCGCCACCGACCTGCACGCGATCGACGGCCTGATGGAGCCCGCCGGCGTGTCGCTGCCGCGCGTGCTCGGGCACGAGAACGCGGGCTGGGTCGAGGCGGTCGGCGACTTCGTGACCACCGCCGCGCCCGGCGACGCGGTGATCCTCTACCCGCCCTACAGCTGCGGCCTGTGCGTGCCCTGCCGGCGCGGCGGGGACATGCACTGCGAGCGCCACGACTTCACGGGCCTGTCGCTGAACGGCGGCTTCGCCGAGTACGTGCTGGTCACCGAGCGCAACCTGATCAGGCTGCCGCCCGGGCTCGAGCCGTCCGAGGTCGCGCCGCACGCCGACGCGGGCATCACCGCGTACCACGCGGTGCGCCGCATCGCCCACCGCACCCCGCCCGGCACCACCACCGCTGTGATCGGGGTCGGCGGCGTGGGCCACATCGCGGTGCAGCTCCTGCGCGAGCTGGGGTCGAGCCGCGTGCTGGCGGTCGACACGGACGAGCGCCGCCGCAGGCTGGCCGCCGAGGTGGGGGCCGACGAGGTGCTCGAGGGCGGCGACGGCGCGGTCGACGCCGTGCGCGAGCTCACCGGCGGCCGCGGCGCGGACGTGGTGATCGACTTCGTCGGCACCGACGCCACCCACGCGGCCTCGATGGCGATGCTCGCCCGCGCCGGCACCTACTCGCTGGTGGGCTACGGCGGCACGATCAACCATCCGTCGCTCCTCATGATCACCAACGAGCACAGCATCGTCGGCAACCTGGTGGGGAGCTGGACCGACCTCTGGGAGCTGGTGCAGCTCCACGCCGCCGGGAAGATCACGCTGCGCACCGAGACCCACCCGCTCAGCAGCGTCAACGAGGTGCTGGCGAAGCTGCGCGAGGGCGACGTCACCGGCCGCGCCGTGCTCGTCCCCGGCTGAGGCGGATAGCCTTGGCGCTCCGGCCATGAGCTCGCCCTCGTCCGACTCCCGCCTCTGGCACCCGTTCGCCGACATGGGCGCGGTGCGCCATGCCGAGCTCGTCCTCGAGCGCGGTGAGGACGTCTGGGTCTACGACGAGGACGGCCGCCGCTACCTCGACGCCACCGCCAGCCTCTGGTACGCCAACGTCGGGCACGGCCGGCCGGAGATCGCCGAGGCGGTGCGCGCCCAGCTCGGCAGGCTCGAGGCCTACTCCGGCTTCGGCGACTTCGCCAACAGGCCCGCGCTGGAGCTGGCCGAACGCCTCACGTCGCTCGCCCCGATGGGCTCGCGCGTGTTCCTCACCTCGGGCGGCGGCGACTCGATCGACACCGCCGCCAAGCTCGCGCGCCGCTACTGGTTCGAGGTCGGGCAGCCGGAGCGCACCGTCCTGATCAGCCGCACCGCCGGCTACCACGGCACCCACGGCTACGGCACCGCGATCGGCGGCATCGAGGCCAACCGCGTGGGCTTCGGTCCCCAGCACGACGCTGTGCAGGTGCAGCACGACTCGGTCGACGCGCTCCGGGAGACGATCGCGTCGCTCGGACCCGAGCGCGTGGCGGCCTTCTTCGTCGAGCCGGTGATCGGCGCCGGCGGCGTCTACCCGCCGGTCGACGGCTACATCGACGGCGTGGCCGCGATCTGCCGCGAGCACGGCGTGCTGCTGGTGGTCGACTCGGTGATCTGCGCCTTCGGCCGGCTGGGCACCTGGTACGGCATCGAGCGCTGGCCGAGCGTGCGGCCCGACATGATCACCTTCGCCAAGGGCGTGACCAGCGGCTACCTGCCGCTCGGCGGCGTGATCGTGTCCGATGAGCTGGCCGAGCCGTTCTGGCGCGCGCCCGGCGGCCCCGTGTTCCGCCACGGCCCGACCTACTCGGCGCACGCCACCTGCTGCGCAGCGGCCCTGGCCAACATGGACCTCCTCGAGCGCGACGGCCTGCTGGAGCGCGGCCGTGAGCTCGAGCGGCCACTGCTGGAGGTGCTCGAGCCGCTTGCGGAGCGGCCTGGCGTGCGGGAGGTGCGCGGCGGCACCGGGCTGCTGGCCGCGGTGGAGCTCGACGCCGAGGTGTTCCCCGACCGGGGCGCCGGCGCCGCTCAGCTCGCCGCGCTCGCGCGCGCACAGGGCGTGTTACTGAGGCCGCTCGGGGCGGGGCTCGCCGTCTCGCCGCCACTCACGATCCAGCGGGAGCACCTGGAGCTGGTGGCCGACGCGATCGGCTCAGCGCTCGAATCTGCGCAAGTGGCAGCGGCTACGTAGCCAGTTCGGGGCATATTGTTTAGCCTTTCTGCCCGCGGCCAGGGGGCGGCACGGCGACCGCAGGGGGAGCCGTTGCCTCGAATGGTCGCCGCAAAGAGGGCAGTTTCGTGAGTCGACCGAGAGCATCGTTCGTTGCAGGCGAAGCCGTGCTGCTGTGTTTGGCGGCCGCCATCGCGATCGCCAGCGCGCCCGGCGCGAACTGGGACATCGGCCTGCTGGTCTCGCTGCTCGTCCTCTCGATAGCCGGCGATTTCCTCGCGCTGGCCGTGCACGGCCGCATCAACATCTCGGGCAGCTTCCTCGCGCTCGTGCTGGCGATGGTGTTCCTAGGCGGCGCGCCGGCGGCCCTGGTCGGGGTTGTGACGATCGTGGTCGGCCGCCTGCACTGGAAGGAGCCGCCGCAGGCCTTCCTCAACAACCTCGTGACCTACGCATCCTTCCCGCTGGCGGTCGGGCTGGGCTACCACGCGCTGGCGCGATCGGCAGGGCTCACCACCTCGGACAGCTGGTTCTACGCGGCCGTGCTCGGCGTCTTCGCTGTCTCGCTGATCCTCAACTTCGCGCTGATCGCGGCCTACAACTGCGCGCTCGACGGCAGCTCGTTCCGCGCGAAGGTCACCGACGTGCTGGTGCCCGTGCTGCCCACCGAGGTGGTGGCGGCGGTGCTGGCGATTGTCGTCACCTACCTCTACGTGCACCTCGGCCTGAAGGCGATCGCGCTCTTCGGGCTCGTGATCTTCTACGTGCAGTACCTGCTCGGCAAGCTGCTGCTCGCTGAGGAGCACGCCGCCCAGCTCGAGCACCGCACCAGCCAGCTCGCCAGCTTCCAGCTCGGCCTGATCACCGCGCTGCTCCACACGCTCGACCTGCGTGACCGCATGACCGCGCGCCACAGCGCGGCGGTGAGCCGCTACTCGCGCGAGATCGCCCGCGCCGCCGGCTACCCGGAGCAGGCCCAGGAGCTCGTGCACACGGCGGCACTGCTGCACGACATCGGCAAGTTCGCCTTCCCCGACCACATCCTGAAGGGCGAGACGCCCCTGACGGAGGAGGACTGGGACATCATCCGGGCGCACCCGGCCGAGGGCGCGCGGATCGTGTCGAAGGTCGAGGGCTACGGGCCGGTGGGCGAGCTGATCCTCGCGCACCACGAGCGCATCGACGGGCTCGGCTATCCGGGCGGCCTGCGGGGCGACCGCATCCCCGCCCTCGCGCGCATCATGGCCGTGGCCGACACCTACGACGTCATGACCGCCCGCGACTCCTACCGCACTCCGCACTCGTCCGAGGAGGCGATCGCCGAGCTGCGCCGGGTTGCGGGCACGCAGCTCGACGTTCGCTTCGTTGAGCTCCTGGTTCAGGTGCTCGCCGGTAAGAACCTCAGTTACAAGCATGGCGAGGACGCGGACTTCGACGCGGAGCTCGCGCTCGAGCGCAGACTCCACGAGTTCGTCACGCGTCCATCAGCCACGACTTTGAATTCGCCCCGCTGAGCGGCCGTCGCTAAAAGGCAAGCCCTAGCTCCCGCGGCTGTGGCGCCGGCGGCTCAGGACGGGGCTTCGTTTCGCAATTAGTTGTTGCGGAAGCCCATGGGGTACACCTCCTTGCGCTGCTCGGGTCCGGCAGGGGCGGCGGCGCCCGTGCCGCACGTAAGGAGGTTGTACCCCTTGGAGCGGCGGGGCTACTGGCTCGAAGAGGGAGTTTGCGCAAAATCTGTTGCGCGAAACTCGATCAGGTCCCCAATAGCGTCTACGGCGAAGTCAGCGGGGGGATACGCGGCCAGCACTTCGGGGTCAAATGCGTAGTGACCCTGCCGCGGAAAGACCGTCGTGACGCGGTCGCCCCAGGCCTCCTTGACGGCCGTGAGGATGCGCAGCTTGTCGTCCACCAGGACGTAATGGTCGGCGGGATAGCGCCGCTCCACCTCGTCGAGCTCCTCCTCCTTGTGGACGTACAGCAGCACCTCGCCGCGCACGGCTTCGCGGATCCCGGACTGCTCGACCTTGCGCGGTTGGAAGACCACGTCGCCGTCGGTCAGGATCACGGGACGGCCCATGTCGCGGAGGTGCGCGATCACGTCCAGCGCGCGCGGATAGAGGCGACGCGCGAATGGATAGTCGATCAGCCAGCTCGACATCTGGAGCAGCCCGGTCTCGTGCGGGTAGGCCAGGCGGAAGCGCTGCAGCGCTCCGAGGTAGTCGGCGTAGCCGAGCTCGGAGCGCAGCTCCTCGAAGAAGGCCCAGTAGGCCTTCTGCCGCTCCTCGCCGAAGGACTTGGTGAGGTGCTCACGCAGGTCGGCCGCCACTTCGTCGTTGTCGATGAGCGTGTTGTCCACGTCGAGTAGAAAGACCATCTCAGTCAAGGGATCACCTCTGGAGTCAGCTCATGGAGGGAGTCGAGCACGATGTCGGCGGCGGCCAGTCCCTCGGGCGCGGGCGGGAACTCGCGGTTGGGGATCGCCACCACGGTCATGCCGGCGGCGCGAGCCGACAGCAGGCCGTTGGTGGAGTCCTCCACCGCCGCCGACTCGCTCGGCCGGGCGCCGAGCCGCCGGCTCGCCTCCAGGTACACGTCAGGCGCCGGCTTGCCGTGCGGCACCTCCTCGGAGGAGACCGTCGCGGCGAAGGAGTCGCCGAGGCCCGTGAGATCGAGCACGCGGTCGATGATCTCGCGGTTGGCGGAGGAGGCAAGCCCCAGCGGCCAGCGAGCCGCCAGCCTCCTCACGGCCTCCGGCGCGCCGTCGATCAGCGGCAGGTGCTCGGCGTAGCTCTCGCCGACCTGGCGGACGACCTCGCGCGAGATCTCCTCGGGCGCCATCGGCACGCCCAGCTCGTCGTGCATGTAGCGCGACCACTCGATCGAGCTCATGCCCATCATCGCCCGCAGCGCGCCGTCGTGCCAGCGGCCGCCGCTGTCCTTCGTGAGCCGCTCGCGCACCGATCCCCAGACCTGCTCGGAGTCCACCAGCACTCCATCGAGGTCAAAGATCACTGCGCTTACAATCGCCATCGCGCCGGTGAGTATTACGATGCGCGGGTGGAGGAGGGACGAGCACGGGAGCTGCTGACGCGCGAGCGAGCGCGAATCGAGGCCGCGCTGGCCGGGAGAACCGCGCCGCGCGAGGGACTCGAGGAGCCGCTCGATGCCGCCGACGACGCGAGTGAGCTCTTCGACGAGGAGCTCGACGAGGGCATCAAGGAGCGGCTGCGCCAGGAGCTCGCAGCCATCGAGCGTGCCGAGAAGCGCGTCGACGCGGGCACCTACGGGCTCTCGGTCGAGAGCGGCAAGCCGATACCGGACGGACGACTGGAGGCGATTCCATGGGCGGAGAGAACGGCCGACGAGCAGGAGCGCTACGAGGCTCGATGAGCCGGTCGCGGTCGTCACGGCGCATGCGGGAGCGTTTCGAGTTCCGCACCGCCCGAGCGCTGGCCGCGCTGCCGCCGCGCGCGCAGCTGCGCCTGTCCGGCAAGCCGGCCGTGACGGTCGACGGGCTGCGTCTCGATCCGGAGATCCAGCTCAGCCTGGCGATGCTCGAGCGCCAGGGCCTGGATGGCCTCGACAAGCTGCCGGTGCCGGAGGCGCGCAAGGTCGTGGACGTACAGGCCGGCCTCTACGGCGGCCCGCCGCTCGAGCTCCGCTCCGTGCGCGACCTCCAGATCGACGGCGCGGAGGGCGCGCTGCGCGCCCGCCACTACGTGCCCGATGAGCCGGGCCCGCACCCGCTGCTCGTCTACTACCACGGCGGCGGGTTCGTGGTCGGCGACGTCAACAGCCACGACGCTCCCTGCCGGCTGATCTCGAAGCACGCCGGTGTGCAGGTGCTGTCGGTGGACTACCGGCTTGCGCCCGAGCACCCGTTCCCCGCCCCGGTGGACGACGCCCGGGCCGCGCTGCGCTGGGCCTGTGAGCACGCCTCCGAGCTGGGCGCCGATCCCGGCCGCGTCGCGGTGGGCGGCGACAGCGCCGGCGGCAACCTCGCCACCGTGGCGGCCATGCAGGCCCGGGACGACGGCGGCCCGACCGCCGCCTTCCAGCTCCTGATCTACCCGGTCACCGACTTCACGAATGTGCGGCCGTCGCGCGAGAAGTTCGCCGAGGGCTTCTTCCTCACGCGGGACGAGATGGACTGGTTCAACTCCCACTACGTGGAGTCGGTGAACGCCGACCCGGCCGACGTCCGTCTCTCACCGCTGCTCGCCGACGACCTCTCGGGCATGCCGCCCGCGTTCGTGGTCACGGCCGGCTTCGACCCGCTGCGCGACGAGGGCGAGGAGTATGCCCACGCCCTGCGCGCCGCCGGCGTGCCCACCGTGCTGCGCCGCTTCCCGGGGCTGATCCACGCCTTCGTGAACACGATCGGCGTGAGCCGCGTGTCCCGCGACGCGATGCTCGAGATCGCCGGGGCCACGCGAGCGATGCTCAGCGTGCAGGGTGCGCGTGTTGCCACAGATGCTGTAGCGCATACGACCTGAACGGGCGCCAGCGCTCGGCTATCTGCTCGGCGTCGCCCGGTTCTTGGCCGAGCCGCTCGAGCGCGCGCTTCACACCGAGGTCCGTGGGCATGAAGGCGTCGGGGTTCCTCAGGGCGCGCATCTCGAAGTAGGCCACGGTCCAGGGGCCGATGCCGGGGACGGCGAGCATCGCCTCGGGCGTGAGCTCGGTGCGGGCCAGGCCGCGCAGTGCCGCCTGGCGGCTCTTCGGCATCGGCAGATCGGCCGCCGCGAGCGCGGCGAGCGTGGGGAAGAGGTGGGTCACACCGCCGACGGGCGTCTTCAGGCGCTCGCCGTGCGCCGCGGTGAGGCGGGCGGCCAGCGTGGCCGCGCCGGCGAGCGACACCTGCTGGCCCAGCACCGCTCGCGCGGCCAGCTCGCCAGGGTCGGCGCTGCCCGGCACGCGTCGTCCCGGCGAGGCGCGCACCTCCTTACCGATCAGCGGGTCGCGGCCGAGCTGCTCGGCGATCGGCACGGGATCGGTGTCGAGGTCGAGGAGCCGGCGGCAGAGCTCGACCGCCGCCGGCTCGTCGCGCTCGTCGTCGAGCCAGAGCGCGCAGTGGACGTCACCGGATTGCAGGCGCAGCTCGGCGACGCCCGCGCCATGGGGCAGCCGCAGGCTCCGCCGGTACGCCCCGTCCACGAGCTCCTCCACGCCCGCCACGGCGCGGCGGGCGAAGAAGTCGAGCAGCGCCTGGCCGTCGAACGGCGGGCGGTAGCTCAGGCGGTGCTCGCTGGTCAACCGTCGGGGCGGCAGCGCTTGCAGGCGCGCAGGCCGGCCTCGCGGGCGGCCTCGGTGCTCGGGAAGAAGCGCACGTTCTCGGGCTTGGGCAGCCGGGACGCGCAGCTCGGATTGCAGTAGATGCCGGTGGAGGGCACGCCGACGATGAAGCGGCCGTCGTAGCTCGCGTCGCGGCGGCGCATCGCCTCGTAGCGGGTGTCGAATTCGGTGGTCATGCCCGTGTAAACGCGCGCGGCGGCGCGGATGTGAGGCTACGCCTAGCGCTGGCGGCCGCGTGCGCCCGGCACGATCCGCACCGAGATGCGCGTCGCGCCCGGCAGCGACGCCAGCTCGAGCAGCGTCGCGCCCGGCCGCGACACCACGCGCGCCCCGCGGGCGCTGACGCTGTAGCCGTGGGGCAGGATCTCCCTCGGCGTGAAGATCGTCGTGATCGAGCCGGCCGGGAAGCGCCCGTGGCCCGCGGCGCGGGCGGTCGACCAGCTGAAGCGGTAGCCGCCGGCTGCCAGCGAGAGCGGCGTGCCGGCGACAGCGTCCGGGTGCGGCAGCGCCAGCACGTGCAGCGTCGCGTTCCTCACGTTCGTACCAGTGGGAGGCCTGGCCGGATCGAGTACGAGTGCCTGAGCGTCAGGCGGGTTGCTGCTCGTGGTGGGGTCCTGGCAGCCGCAGTAGGCCCATTCGGTCCACGGCATCAGCGCCGCGTCGGCCTCGACGGCCACGCGCCGCAGATCGGTCTGGTTGTCCGTGGCGCCCCACTCGGTGAGCAGCAGCGCGTCGCCGGTGCGCCTCGAGCGCGTCACGGCGTTGGACAGCACGGTGCGCTCCTGCTTCCGGCAGGGCGTGCTGCCGACGGCGGCGCAGTAGTCGTGGAAGGAGAAGCCGAGCCGGGGGTCGCGGAGGTCCGGCAGGCGCGTCCGGCCGCCCGAGTTGAACAGGGAGTTGGGCTCGTACCAGACGAGGTGGTGGCCGTCGGACCTGCGGATGGCCCTGACGGCGCGCTTCTGGAACGCGCCGAGCTTGGCGTCGAACTCCGGGCATCCGGCCGTCGCGGCGCACGCCGCGAAGTCGGTGCCGGGCCAGGGCTCGTTGATGAGGTCGTAGCCGATCACCCACGGGTTCGACGCGAACTTCGCCGCCACGTGACCCCAGGCCGCGGCGTAGCGGTCGCCGAGCCCGACGCCGCCGGGGCCCGGCGAGTTCGCCCAGAGGTGGTCGAACGCGTGCTGGAGGGCCGGCATGCCGACGTAGTTGCCGGGGAAGCCGAGGTTGGGCGTGTTCGGGAGGCCGTCGTCCTGCACGGACCAGTCCGGGAAGCCCTCGCCGGCGAAGCGCTCGTTGTACATGTCCTGGTGGAAGTCGAGCAGCGAGTAGATGCCGTGGCTGCCGAGCGTGGCCACGGTGCGCGCGATCCCGGCGAGGTAGGCGTCGTCGTAGGAGCCGGGGGAGGGCTCGACCGCCGTGTAGATCACGCCGAGCCGAACGAGGTTGAGCCCGTTGGCCGCGAGGAAGCGGGCGTCGTCGTCGCCGAAGCCGGTGGCCGCGGGCGCGTAAGGCCTGACCTTGTTGACCATGTTCAGCCCGTGCGGGATCAGCACCCGGCCGCGGGAGTCGACGATCCAGCGGCCCGCGTGCCCGAGGGGGGCGCTGCGGGCGTGCGCCGTGCCGGCGGCGAGGAGTGCAAGGAGCAGCGCCGC
Organism: uncultured Thermoleophilaceae bacterium; assembly: GCA_963848495.1. Lineage (GTDB taxonomy): Bacteria > Actinomycetota > Thermoleophilia > Solirubrobacterales > Thermoleophilaceae > JAICJR01. Next base: position 493,435 of record CAWKDV010000003.1, on the reverse strand, counting down.
GAGCGCGGGCAGGATCGATCGCCGGCTCATCGAGCGGGAAAGCTACTCGCGCGAGAGGTCGGCTAGCAGCGGCGGCGGATCGTCTTCACGAGGCGCGCGCCGAGCTGCGTGTTGCGGCCGGCGACCGCATCGGTCCCCTCCAGCCGCCGCCGCTCGGTCCACGAGCGCTCGAGCGCGGCGGTGGTCTCCGCGACGATCGCCCGCGCGCGACGCAGCTCGGCCACACAGGACGGGGTCCGCCCGGCCGTGCCGGCCGTGACCTGCTGCAGCCCGGTGGCGACCGCCAGGTACTGCTCCCTGACCGGACCCGCGCAGGACGCAAGCGCCGCCCCGCGGCCGCAGCGGGCGAGCTTGAGGTCGTAGGCCGCCGCGCTCAGGCCCCAGGCGTAGACGCGCGCGGCGAGCTGCTCGCCGGACGGGCGCTGGGCCCGCGTGGTGGTGGTGACGACGTTCGCGCCGCCGCCGCCCGAGCAGCCCGCCAGGACGAGCAGCGCCGCCGCGCTACTGAGGAGGCAGCGGCTGCTGATCCTGCTGCCCATTACCGCCCGCGAGGCCGCCCAGCGCCCCGAGCGCGCGCGTGAACTCGCTCGGGATGATCCAGATCTTGTTGGACTCTCCCTGCGCGATCTGCGGCAGCATCTGGAGGTACTGGTACGCGAGCAGCTTCGGGTCCGCGTCGCCCTCGTGGATCGCCTTGAAGACCGTGTCGATCGCCTTCGCCTGACCCTCGGCCCGCAGCACCTGGGACTCGCGTTCGCCTTGTGCCCTCAGGATCGCGCTCTGCTTCTCGCCCTCGGCCGTGAGGATCTGCGACTGCTTGACACCCTCGGCGGTGAGGATCGCGGCGCGCTTGTCGCGGTCGGCGCGCATCTGCTTCTCCATCGCCTCCTGGATCGTGGCCGGCGGGTCGATCGCCTTCAGCTCGACTCGGTTCACGCGGATGCCCCACTTGCCGGTGGCCTCGTCGAGCACCAAGCGGAGCTGCCCGTTGATCTCGTCGCGCGAGGTCAGCGTGTCCTCGAGGCTCATGCCGCCGATCACGTTGCGCAGCGTGGTGACCGTTAGCTGCTCGATTGCCTGGATGTAGTTGGCGATCTCGTAGGTCGCCGAGCGGGCGTCCGTCACCTGGTAGTAGATGACCGAGTCGATGTTCACCACGAGGTTGTCCTCGGTGATCACCGGCTGGGGCGGGAAGGAGACCACCTGCTCGCGCAGATCGATCAGCGGCCTGAGCCGGTCGACGAACGGCAGGATCATCGCCAGCCCCGGCTCGAGCGTGCGGTGGTAGCGGCCGAGCCGCTCGACGATGCCCGCACGCGCCTGCGGGATGATGCGGATCGTCCTCGCGATGACGATCAGGACTACGACTACGAGGACTATCGCGACGATTGCGCCGGCCACTTGGTGGCTCCTTCCGTTACCTGGTTACGAGCGCCGTGGCGCCCTTGATGTCGATCACAACGGCCCGGGTGCCCGGCTCGAGCACCTCGTCCTCGGTCATGGCGCGGGCCGTCCAGATCTCGCCGCCGATCTTCACCTGGCCGCCGTCGAGGTCCACGCGCTGGAGCACCATCGCCGGCTCGCCGATCAGCGCCTGCGTGCCGGAGCGGAGCCCCGGGCCGCGGTGGAGGCGCCGCAGCACGCGCGGGCGCAGGAAGCCGAGCGACGCCACCGCGCCGACCAGGAAGACCCCCACCTGCACACCCACCGAGGCGCCCGCCGCGGCCACGATCGCCGCGAGAACGGCGGCCAGCGCGAGCGGCCCGAGGAAGAGGCTCATCGTGAGCACCTCGCCCCCGATGAGCACGGCGGCAGCAATCAGCCAGGCGACCCAGGCGGACATAGCTCCAATCTAGTCGCGCGCGGCCCGGTCGCGCCAGGGGGGCGAATTCACAAGCCTCCTGACTTAAGGCCCATATGGGGCGGTGGTTTCCATCGGTCAGCGCAACATGGCTGTGCTGTGTTGATCGGAAGGAGACGAGCGGTGAGGGAAGGGATCAGCAGGTTCGGGAATCGCTTGAGTCTGGTGGACAGGCTGGAGATCTTGGAGCGGGTGTGCGCGGGTCAGACGCAGCCGCAGATCGCTCGGGCGTTGGGGACGACCGACAGGACCGTGCGCAGGGCGCTGCGGGCGGCTGGGGGCGCGCCGTCGCGGCGTTCGCGCCGGCGGCCGCGCCCGGCGCTCAGGTTGTCGCTTGGTGAGCGGGAGGAGATCCGGGCGGGGATCGCCGCCGGCGAGTCGTTTCGGGCGATCGCGAGGCGGCTTGGGCGGGCGCCGTCGACGGTCAGCCGCGAGGTCGGTGGCGCCGCCGGGCGTTGTCGTTACCGAGCGACGGTCGCCGATGATCGCGCCTGCCTGGCCGCGCTGCGGCCGAAGCGGGGGAAGCTGGTGGCGAGCCCAAAGCTGCGCCGGGCGGTGGTCGAGCTGCTCGAGCGGCGCTATTCGCCGCAGCAGATCTCGGCCAGACTGAAAGTCGATTTCCCCGACGAGCCGGAGATGCGCATCAGCCCGGAGACGATCTACCAGTCGCTCTACGTCCAGTCCCGCGGCCGGCTGCGCAAGGACCTGACCAGCTACCTCAGAAGCGGGCGCTCCAAGCGCAAACCCAGGCGCGGGCCGACCGGCCAGGGCCACATCCCGGGCATGATCTCGATCTCTGAGCGCCCCGCCGAGGTCGAGGACCGGGCGGTCCCTGGCCACTGGGAGGGCGACCTGCTGGTCGGCAAGGCTGGGCGTTCGTTCATCGGCACCCTCGTCGAGCGCCACACCCGCTACGTGATGCTCAGCTACCTCGGCAACGACTCAACCACAGAGACCGTCACCCACAAGATCGCCGAGCGGATCCTCACCCTGCCCGAGCACCTGCGGCTCTCCCTGACCTGGGACCAAGGTCGCGAGATGGCCCGCCACGCCGACTTCAGCGTCACCACCGGCGTCCAGGTCTACTTCTGCGACCCCCACTCACCCTGGCAAAGAGGCTCCAACGAGAACACCAACGGTCTGCTCAGGCAGTACTTCCCCAAGGGAACAGACCTGACCCAACACAACCAAAAAGAACTAGACAAAGTCGCCGCCGAACTCAACGGCCGCCCCCGCCAAACCCTCGACTGGAGAACCCCAGCTGAGAAACTGACCGAACTACTGTTGCGCTGACCGCCTGACACCGCCAGCCCTCAACTCAGGACGGTGGAAGAGCGGATCGCCGCGGTGGCGGATCGGGCACACGGGGTGGCGACTCACGAGGAGCTGGTCGCCGCCGGCGTGTCTGACAAGGAGATCCGAGGTCGGCTCGAGAAACGGGCGCTGATTCCGGAGTACAGGGGCGTCTACCGCGTCGGGCACCGGGCGCCGAGCCTGGTGGCGACGTACATGGCAGCGGTCAAGGCCTGTGGTGAGAGAGCGCTCCTGAGCGGGCTGGCCGCCGCGTACCTGTACCGCCTCAATAGGAAGGCACCGAAGGAGCCCGAGGTCACCGCGCCGACCGAGCGCCAAGTGGACGGGGTGCTGACACACCGGGCCCGGGCCGGTATCGATACAAGCGAGGTGGCCAGGCATCACTCGATTCCGGTCACGAGCGTCGCGCGGACGCTGGTCGACATCGCGGGGCGGCTGAGCGACGAGCAGCTGGCGCGGGCGTGTCATGAAGCCGCTGTGCGCTTCAACGTGAAGCCGCAACAGGTCGAGGCCGTGCTCCAGCGCCGGCCGAAGACAAAGGGCGCCAAGCGCCTGAGGGCCATCCTCACGGGCGACACCCCCACGAGCCTGAGCAAGCTCGAGTCCGCCTTCATGGCGCTGTTGCGCAAGCACAACCTGCCGTTCCCCAAGACCAACACGCGGGTGGGGAACCACCGGATCGACTGCCACTGGCCAGAGTTCAAGCTCACGATCGAGCTCGACAGCTACGCCTTCCACAACACGCGGCACGCCTGGGTGCAGGACCAGCGCAGAAACAGCGAGGCGCGCAAGCGCGGAGACCAGATCGTCCGCTACATCTGGGAGGACCTGAGCGACCCGGCGACGGTCGACGAGCTCAGGCGGCTTCTCGCGCAGCCCTGACCATGCGCTTGGCCTCCATCGCGGCGGCGTCCGCCGCCTGCACCAGATCGTCGGGGTTGCTGCCGTCGTCCGGGAAGATCGCCACTCCCACGGAAGCGCTCAGCGACTCGAGGCCGGTGGTCACGCCGCCGATCGCGCTGCGCACACGCGCCTCGAGGCGCTCGCCGCCCACCCGGTCGGTCTCCGGGGCGAGCAGGTAGAACTCGTCGCCGCCCACGCGCGCCACCGTGTCCTGCTCGCGCAGCGCGGCCGAGAGCGCCTTGGCCACCTGCCGCAGGAGATCGTCGCCCGCCTGGTGGCCGAAGCGGTCGTTGACGCCCTTGAAGCCGTCGAGGTCCAGGGCGACGACGGCGAACTCGTGGTCGAGCCGGGCGTGCCGCGCCACCTCATAACGGATGCGCTCGGCGAACGCGCGCCGGTTGGCCACGCCAGTGAGCGAGTCCTTCATCGCGGCCCCGCGCAGCGAGTGGCGCTCGCGTTCGAAGCGGTCGTGCTGCAGCCGCACGAGCGCCACGCTGCTGCCGTTGACCAGCAGGATCAGGAGCAGGGGCGGCGCAGCCGCGCCGGCCACCGCGATCCCCACGATCGTGACCGAAGAGGCGAACAGCGACGCCTGCGCGACCGTGCCCGCCGTGGACGCCACGAACAGGACGATCGGCAGCGCCAGCCAGAAGCCCTGTCCGCTCCCGGAGAGCTTGACCAGCGCAGCCGCGAGCAGGCAGGGACAAACCACGCGTAGGAGCGCCAGCCGCATCCTCTTCAGTGTGCAACAGGGTCCGGACAGCTGTGTCCTGAGCCGGTGTTCAGGCCTGGTGGGGCATCGCCAGCGGCTCCTCGAGCGCTTCCCAGCCCATGTCCCGCGCCCGCTCGGCCTCCTCCGCAGCCCCGCCGCCGCGGATGCCGAACAGCCGCTTGGCCCACAGCAGGTAGGCGACCACGGCGACGTTGACGATCAGCGTGATCACCTTGAACGGCGCGCCCTTGGTGACGATCTCGTAGATCTCGAACGGGATCAGCGCGCCGGTGGCGACGAAGGTGAGGTACTCGGCCCAGCGCTTCTGGTACCAGAGCCCGATCGCCTCGAGCCCCTCGACAAGCGCGTAGGCCGCGAGCACCAGCCCAATCTTGGTCAGCGTCCCCTGCTGTACCGAGAACAGGTGCCGGAGCGAGTTGATGATGCCGTGCCTCTTCGCGGGGCCGCCGAGGCCGTTCTCGAGGTCCGCCAGGGCCTTGAACACAGGCTCGCGCAGGTGCGCGGAGTTCTTGGCATACAGCAGCACCACGAACGCGAGCACGCCCAGCACGACGAAGTGGATCGCGCGGTCGATGGCGATCAGCCGCAGCACGACCTTGTCGCGAAGCGCCTTCCCGCGCAATGGCAGCTCGATCTGGGCGCGGTCCGGCGGCTGCAGGCGCGCGGGCCGCTCCGGCGGGTCGAGCAGCAGCCAGCTGTCGCAGCGCAGGCAGCGGTACCAGCGCCTCCCCTCGGGGCCCTCGCGGGCGAACAGCGCGTCCTCGGGGCGCAGCTCGGCGGCGTCGGTGCCGGCGAGCTCGTGCCCGGAGATGCCGCAGACGATCAGCTCCCAGTGGAGCCGCGGCCGGAAGCGGCTCGGCTCCTCCGTGCCGGGCGGACTGGAGCGGGCACGGGGCATGGCGGGACCGTACCCGCTTGGAAGATAGGCCTACGCGACGACCACGCCGTCGCGTGCCCGCTGCCACTGGCCCCGCTTCTCCGCGTACTCGGCGGAGAGCACGACCGTGAGCTGCTCGGCGACGTCGAGCCAGCGCAGAGCGCCCTTGTAGTCGCGCCAGCGGGCGTCGGCGTCGGCCGCTGCCAGCGCCAGCTCCACGGCGGCGCCGTGATCCTCGTGGCGCAGGCGAGCGTCGCCCGGGACGGGCTCGAGGTCGGCCAGCTCGGAGCCGAGCTCCTGCTGGCGCGCAAGGTAGGGAGCGAGGTAGCGGCCCGCGATCTTCCCGGGCGGCCACCAGAGCGCGTCGGGGCCGGACGCGGAGCTGTGGTCGCGGTCCCCGATCTCTGAGCGCATGTAGTGCGGCGCGCTGCCCGTGAGCAGCACTCCGCGCAGGACCGGCCGGAATGGGCGCGGCGTGACGTCCGCTCCCGCGGCGGCTGCGATCGAGGCGGCTGCGGCGTCTGCCTGCTGTGCCGCGACGCCGCCCTGCTTGATCGGGAACCAGGTCGCGTCGCCTGCTGCGTAGACGCGGTAGAGGTCGTCGACCTTGCCGTGGTCGTTGATCGGGATGAACCCGCGCCGGCCCTGGGGGACGCCCTCGAGGTCCGGCACGTCGAGCTTCGGGAGCGCGACCACCGCGTCGAGCTCGAGGTCACGGTGCCCGTCGATGTCGAGCCGGCCGTCTTCGAAGCCATGCGCGTGGTAGCCGGCGCGGAGCGCGATGCCCGCCTGCGCGAGCAGCTCGCGCACCGAGTCGCTCGCCCGCTGCCCGAAGAGCCCGAGCGGTTCCTGCTCGTGTGTGACGAAGGTGAGCTCCGCGCCGGTCACGCGGTGCGCGGCCAGGTGCGCGGCCGTGAGCAGCGCGAGCTCGTAGAGAGCCATCGGCCAGCGCACGTCCGGTGGAACGACGAAGGCGAGGCGCCGGGCGTTGCCCTGCTCGAGCTCCTCGAGCAGCGAGCGGAAGGCTCCGCCATCGCCCGAGCCCATGAACGTCAGGGCGCCGGGGAGGGCCTCGCTCCGCCTGGCGCCGACGGCCAGGAGCAGAGCGTCGAACTCGATCTCCCCACCCCCCTCGGTGGCGAGCGTGCGACCCGCGCCGTCGAGTGCGCGGAAGGAATCGCGAACGAGCCGAGCTTCGTGCTCGGCCGCTATATCCGCTAGTGCATAGCGGCGCGGCGGCCCGAGACCGAACGGTTCGCCGACCGAGGTGGGGCGGAAGGTGAAGTACTCGTCGGGGGCGACGAGCTCGATCGTCACGGCGTGGCCCGCGAGGGCTCTCAAGGCGAGCAGGCCCTCTATTGCCGCCACGCCGCCGCCGACGATCACGACCCGCAGAGGGTCGGGACGCCGGGCCTCGATCAACTCGCTCAAGCTGCCTCCGTCGGTGAGTACCTCAAGCGAAGGTACGTGCCGGTGGGGGTGGGGTCCATCCGGGGAAGCTGCGAGTCGTGGTCCGGGGAAACTACTGCCGGCCCGGCGCTTTTCGGACGCACACGTAGAACGCCCCGCGCATCAGCGGCATACCACTGATGAGGAGCAGCACTAACGGCCGATGTCCGCAGTGGCTAGGCGCGCGAGGCTCCCCTCAGAGCAAGAAATTCGCGCCCATCCGCATTCCCGAGGGGGGAGCAATGATCCGGTTAGCAGGACTCGCAATGCGTCGGCCAAAGACGTCAATCGCGGTTTGGCTCGTGCTGGTGGCCGCGATGGGGTTCGCCGGCAGCCGCATCACCAACAAGTTTTCGCCGTCGATCCTCGTCGTGAAGGGCACCGAGTCCTCACGCGCGCAGGACATCGCCACGAGTCGCTTCGGCAACAGCGTGCTCGTGCCAATCATGTTGAAGGGCCCGCAGGCCCAGCTCGACCGGCAGGGACCCGCCCTCGTGAGGGCGCTGCGCACCCGGCCGGACGCTCGCATCCTGTCCCCGTGGGACAAGACGCCGGGCACGAGCGAGCTGCGGCCCCGGCCGGGAGTGGCGACGATCGTCACCGCGGTCGAGAGGTCTGAGAAGGACGTAGCCAACACGGTCCAGCCGCAGATCGACCGGACGGTGAAGCGCTATGTCTCCTCGCCGGTGACCGCCTACGTCACCGGGCAGCCCTCGATCGACCGGGCCATGCGCAGCCAGAGCATCTCGACCACACGCACGGCGGTGCTGCTCGCACTGCCCGTGCTGTTCGTGCTGTGCGTGCTGCTGTTCGGCGCGCCGGTGCTGGCCGCCCTCGTGACGGCCTTCTCCGCCACCGTGCTCGCGGTCGGCTACGGGCTCACTGCCGTCGTCGCCACGATCATCGACGTGGACCCGGTGGCGGTCGCGGGCGGCGCCATCCTCGGGCTCGCGCTCTCGAGCGCGTTCGCGCTGATGATGATCGCCCGCTACCGCGAGGAGATCTGGCGACGCGGCGCGGAGCACCGCTTCGCGGCTCACGACGACCGCGCGGCGGCAACGGCCACGGCGGTTCAGACCGCCGGGAAGACCGTGATGCTCGCCGGCACCGCGATGGTCGTGACGATGATCATCGCCACCGAGCTCTCCACCACCGAGATCCTCAACTCGGTGGGGATCGGGGCGACGATCATGGCGGCAGTGGCGGCGATGGCCGCCACCGTGGTGCTGCCGGCGACGTTCGTGTTCGCCGGTCACCACCTCGACGCCTGGACCTTCTATGGCCTGGGCGACCGCGCGAGGGCGCACCTGCCGAAGCGCGTACCGCTCGGCATCGTCAGGCACCCGGCCGTGATCGGTGGCATCGCGCTCGCCGGCCTGGTGGCCCTCACCCTGCCGGTCTTCAGCCTCGGCTCCGGACCGCCCGATCCCACGTACCTCCCGAAGGACAACAGCGCTCGCGTGGCATACCAGACGGTGGCCAAGGAGATGGGCCCGGGCTGGGTCACGCCGTTCGAGGTGATCGTGGCCAAGCAGCAGGGCACGGTTACCACGCGCAAGTTCCTCGCGGACCTGCAGGCCTATCAGACGAAGATCGCCAAGGACCCGGCCGTGAAGTCGGTCGTGGGCCCGGGCGCGATCGTCACGAACGCCAATGACCTGCAGGGCGTGCCGAAGGGTCTCAACACGGCCGCGAAGACGGCCAAGAGCAGCAAGAAGGATTTGAAGAAGCTGATCGTCGGGCTCGGCCAGGCGGGCGCCGGAGTGACGCAGTTGCGCGAGGGCCTCGCGGCCGCCGCCAACGGCGCCTCCCAGCTCAACTCCGGCTCCGGCCAGGCGGCCTCAGGCTCGAGCCAGCTGCGCGCCGGACTCGAGACGGCCAGCGGCGGGGCGCACCAGCTCTCGGGTGGGCTCGACACGGCCACGTCCGGCGCCGACGCGCTGAAGAAGGGCGCGGCGGACGCATCGAGCGGCTCGAGGCAGCTCGCCGCCGGAATCGCGACGGCGGAGAACGGCGTGACGGGCGGCCTGCCGGTCGTCAAGAAGCTGTCCTCCGACCTCGCGGCCAGCGCCTCGCAGCTCAAGGCGCTGAACAGCACCGCGCAGAGCGCCAACAGCTCCGTGCAGGAGGCGATCAACCAGCTGAACGCGATGACCACCGGCAAGAGCGACCCCGCCTACGGCGCGGTCTCTGGGGCCCTTCAGAGGGCGGCCGGCAGCACCGGGCAGCTGGCGAGCGGCTTCGGCTCGGTGACGAGCTCGGTCGACTCGAGCGCGAACGTGGCAAGCCTGGTGAGCAGCCAGCTCAGTCAGCTGCAGCAGGGGCTCGTCCAGCTCAAGAAGGGCAGCGCCGACCTCTCGGCCGGCCTGTCGAAGCTCTCCGCCGGTAACTCAAGCCTCGCCGGCGGACTGCATCAGCTCGACGCCGGCGGACACGCCCTGTCGAATGGCCTCGGCCAGCTCGTCGCGGGCGCCCGCCAGCTCGAGTCCGGCCTGGGTCAGCTGCACGGCGGAACCGGCCAGCTGGCCACCGGGCTCGCCTCGGCCGGCCCGCAGAGCGCTCCGCTCCAGTCCGGCATGAGCCAGATCACCGCAGCGGTGATCACGGCCCGCCGGAGCATCCCGTCGACCAAGGACCTGGAGAAGCTGAACAAGCAGTCTCCACACCTGTTCGACTCGGGCTACTTCGTGCTGGCGGCCCTCGACGGAGCGCCCACCGCGTCCCGTCAGGCGGCCGGTTTCACGGTGAACCTGGATCAGGGCGGCGCCGCAGGCCGCATCACCGTGGTGCCGAAGTACGGCGCGAACGACCCACGCACCCGCGCACTGGACAAGCGGCTGCAGGCCTCGGCGGCGGGGTTCGCCAAGGCCACCGGGACCAAGGCGGCGGTCGGCGGCAACGCCGCGTCGCTCGATCAGTACAGGAGCGTGGCGGCCTCCAAGCTGCCCGCGGTGATCGTGGGCATCGCCCTGTTCACCTACCTGCTGCTGATGTTCATCACCAGGTCGCTGATCCTCCCGGCCGTGGCCACGGTGCTCAACCTGATCACCGCAGGCGCGACCTTCGGGGTGCTGACGCTGATCTTCGGCAGCGAGTTCGGCTGGGTGCTCAGCGGACCCGGGTTCATGGACCCGGTGTCGATCATCTCGATCGCAACGGTGGCACTCGGCATGTCCACGGTGTACGAGGTGTTCGTGCTCAGCCGGGCACGGGAGCGGTACGACTCGGGCGACACCGAGGGCGCCAGCTTCTACGGCCTGAACCACACCTGGGCGCTCGTCACCGGCATCACGGTCCCGATGCTGGCGGCCGCCCTGCTGTTCAGCGGCTCGCTGCTCACGGTGGTCCAGGAGCTGGCGATCGGCACGCTGGTGGCCGTCCTGATCAACGCCACCATCGTGCGGCTGGTCCTGCTGCCGGCGGCCATCGTGCTGCTCGGCCGCTTCAACTGGTGGATTCCGGGCTGGCTCGGCCGCAAGGTGCCGACCATCCACTTCGGTGGAGGTGGAGGCCCGGGCGGCGCAACCAGGCCGCCCGCCATCCCCGGTGTCTCGCACAAGCCGGAGTAGGTGATCCAGATGACGCACCAGATCACACACGACCATCAGGACGCCCCAGCGCGACGCTGGGCGACTCGGGCCTCGTCGCGCACGCTGGCGGCGCTCGCCTCGTCTGCCGCGGAGCGGTACGACGGGACAGCGCTCCGATACAAGGTCGAGGGCGGGTGGGAGGACATCTCCTACCCGCAGCTCGGCCTCACCGCCGGCGAGATCGCCAAGGGCCTGATGGCCCTTGGCATCGAGCGCGGCGACCGCATCTCGATCCTGTCGAACACCCGCCCCGAGTGGACGCTCGCCGATCTCGGCGCGCTGTCCGCCGGGGCCACGGTCGCCCCGATCTACCACACGAACTCGCCGGGGGAGTGCCAGTACGTGCTGGCTCACTCCGAGGCGCGGCTCGTGTTCTGCGAGGACGACGAGCAGCTCGCCAAGGTCGAGGCCGTGCGCGACCGCTGCCCGGCGCTCGAGTACGTCGTCAGCTTCGAGGGCTCGGCCGACTGGGCCATGTCGCTCGAGGAGCTGCGTGAGCTCGGCCGCTCGCTGGATGACGGGGCGCTCGAGGACCGGATCGTCTCGGTGTCGCCCGATGACCTGGCGACGCTCGTCTACACCTCCGGCACCACCGGTCCGCCCAAGGGCTGCATGCTCACGCACGCCAACTTCATCTCCACGATGGAGATGTACGTGCGGCGGATCAAGTTCGACGACACGCACACCGTGTTCATGTTCCTGCCACTCGCCCACGTGCTCGCGCGCGTGACGCAGATGGTCTCGCTCGACGTGGGCGCGACGGTCGCGTTCTGGGAGGGCGACGCCAAGAAGCTCCTCGCGAACCTCGCGGAGGTGAAGCCGACGCACTTCCCGTCGGTGCCGCGCGTGTTCGAGAAGATCTACACGGCTGCGCAGGCGGGCATCGAGGACTCCAGCCCGATCAAGCGCGTGGTGGTTCGCTGGGCGCTCGGCCCGGGGCGGCGGACGAAGCTCGCGGACAGGATCGTCCACGCCAAGGTCCGCGCGCTGTTCGGCGGCCAGCTCCAGCTGGCTCTCACCGGTGCGGCGCCGATCGCCAGGGACGTGCTCGAGTTCTTCGCCTCGTGCGGCATCCCGGTGCTCGAGGGCTACGGGATGACGGAGAGCTGCGCCGCCTCCACGCTCAACGCGGAAGGCGAGCAGCGCTTCGGCACGGTCGGCAGGCCGCTGCCCGGCACCGAGGTCAGGCTCGCCGCTGACGGCGAGATCCTCATGCACGGGCCGAACGTGTTCGCGGGCTACTACAAGGACCCGGATGCAACCGCCCAGACGCTCGACGATGACGGCTGGCTGCGCAGCGGCGACCTCGGGCAGCTCGACGATGCCGGCTTCGTGTCCATCACCGGCCGCAAGAAGGACATCATCATCACCTCGAGCGGCAAGAACATCACGCCGGTCAACATCGAGAACACGCTCAAGGAGACCCGCTGGATCTCGGAGGCGGTGGTGTACGGCGACCGGCGGCCGTATCTGGTCGGGCTGATCTGGCTCGACCCGGACGAGTTGCATGCGCTGCCGGCTGAGCGCCGGCAGGCGGAGATCGAGAAGGCCGTGGAGGCCGCGAACTCCCGCTTCGCCCGCATCGAGCAGGTGAAGCGCTTTGCGATCGTCGACGGCGAGCTCTCGCAGGCAGGGGGCGAGCTGACCCCGACCCTCAAGGTCAAGCGCAGCGTCGTCTACGACAAGTACGCGGACATCATCGACTCCCTTTACGCATAGGAGCGACGAATGGCAGAGCACCTGACCCCACTGGACGCGACCTTCCTCGAGCTCGAGCAGAGCGACGAGACGGCGCACATGCACATCGGCGGCCTGCTGGTGTTCGACCCGCTGCCGGACGGCAGCGTGCCGATGTTCGAGGACGGCCTGCGTCACTACAAGCAGCGGATAGGTGTTCTGCCCCGTTACAGGGAGCGCCTGTCGGTGCCGCACACCGGCGGCCTCTCCTGGCCCACCTGGGTGCCGGACGACAACTTCGACATCCGCAACCACGTGCACCGCGCGGCCCTGCCGGCGCCGGGCGGCGAGCAGGAGCTGCTCGACTGGCTCGGCGACTACTGGTCCCACCGCCTCGATCGCAAGCGGCCGCTCTGGGACGCGGTCATGCTCGAGGGGCTCGAGGGCGGCCGCTGGGCGATCTGCACGAAGACGCACCACTGCCTTGTGGACGGTGTCGGCTCGCTCGACGTCGGGCACGTGTTGATGGACACGGCGCCCGACGCCGACGAGATCCCGGTACCGCACAGCTCGCGCCATGTGCCCGAGGCAGGCCCCGACGGACTGCTCAAGATCCCGTCGCTGTTCGTCCGGGGAGCGGTCACCGGGTTCGAGCTGGCCACGCACCCGCGACGCCTGCGCAAGCTGTTCGAGCGGGGCGCCGCGCTGGCCGAGCTCGTGATCAAGGACGAGCTGATCGCCGCTCCCAAGTCGAGCCTCAACCGGCCGATCGGGATCGAGCGCCGCTTCGCCGTCGTGCGCGCGTCGCTCGAGGACGTGAAGGCGGTGAAGGACGAGCTCGGCGGCACGGTCAACGACGTCGTGCTCGCCACCGTCAGCGGCGGTCTGCGCCGTCTGCTGGTGGAGCGCGGCGACGAGCTGCCCTCGCAGGGCCTGCGCGCGATGGTGCCGATGAACATCCGCTCGGCCGGCGAGAAGCTGGCGCTCGGCAACCGGATCACTTCGCTGTTCGTGCACCTGCCGGTGGCCGAGGCCGACGCGCTCGAGCGCTACCGGCTGGCCAAGGGCAATGCCGACGGCCTCAAGGGCGGGAGCCAGGCGCTCGGCGGCTCGACGCTGATCGACGTCGCGGGCGTCGCGCCCCCGGCGATCCACACGTTCATCGCCCGCTCGCTGTTCGCGTCGCGGCTGTTCAACGTGACCGTGACCAACGTGCCCGGTCCGCAGATCCCGCTCTACGCGATGGGTGCGCGGCTGCACGAGATCTACCCGCTCGTCCCGATCGCGGCCGAGCACGCGGTGGGGATCGCGGTGATCAGCTACGGCGGGCGGCTCACGTTCGGCGTCAACGCCGACCGCGATACCGTGCCCGATGTGGACGCGCTTGTGAAGGGCATGGAGGAGTCGTTCGCGGAGCTCCAGGAGCTGGCGAAGAAGCAGCGCGCCGCCGGCGGTGGGAAGAAGTCCGTCGTAGCTGCGGCGTGATCGACCTCCACTGCCACATCCTGCCCGGCATCGACGACGGCGCGGCCGATCTGGCCGACGCCGTCGCCATGGCGCGCCAGGCAGCCGAGGACGGCATCGAACTCGTCTGCGCGACGCCGCACATCCGCCACGACCACGACGTCCGCATCCGCGAGCTGCCCGAGCGGGTGGCCGCGCTGAACGACGAGCTGTCGCGGCAGGCGGTGCCGGTGCGCGTGGCGAGCGGGGGAGAGGTCGCGCAGACGATCGTCTCCCAGCTCGACTTCGACGAGCTGGCCGCCCTGACCCTCGGCAACGGCCGCCGCTGGCTCCTGGTCGAGCCGGCGCCTGGGCCGCTCGGCGAGCCGCTGCTGCGCACGGTCGACGAGCTGGCATACGGCGGCTACCGCTGCGTGGTGGCGCATCCCGAGCGCCACCCGGGCGGCGAGTTCATCGAGACGCTCACGGCGCTGAGCGAGCGCGGGGCGCTGATCCAGCTCACCGCCGACGCCCTGCTCCACGGCGAGGCGGCCGAGGGCATGCTGGACCTCGCCTCGCGCGGGCTCTGCCACCTGCTGGCGAGCGACGCGCACTCGTCGCAGTTCGGCCGGCCGGTCAGGCTGTCGGAGGGTTTCGAGCGATTGGCGGAGGTGCCGCGGCTGGCGGAGCACATCGAGTGGATCGCGCAGGAGGCGCCGGCGGCGATCGTTCGCGGTGATGAGGTGCGAGCGCCTTACTAGTCGGTGATCGGTGATCGGTGATCGGTGATCGGTCTCAGCTCCACCTGCGGCACGAGCTCCTCGACCACCGCGCGGCTGCCGGTGCCCAGGCCGTGGCGCAGGAAGTTCGCGGCGCCCGCGGCCGCGCCCTGGATGAGCGCCTCACGCCAGTCGCGTCCGGCCGCCCAGGCGGCCGCCATGCCGCCCATCATGGAGTCGCCGCAGCCCTCGCGTGAGCCGCGCTCGAAGCGCGGCGGCACCAGCTCGAACGCCTCGTCCCCGTTGAGCACGAAGGCCGGCTCGCCGCCGCGTGTGACCAGCACGATGCCCGCGCCGGCGTCGCGCACCCGCTCGGCCGCGGCGCGCAGCTGCTCCGGCTCGGCGATTGGTCCGTAGACGTAGCCCGCCAGCTCCCAGTCGTTCACCTTCACCAGGTCGGGCCGGCCCTCAAGCGCGCTGTTGAGGCGCGGCGACGACAGGTCGATCAGCACCGGCGTGCCGTTCGAGCGCACGTCCTCGACCAGGTTGCCGTACACCTCGAGCGGCAGTGAATCGTTGGGGAACGGGTTGCAGATCACCAGCACGTCGCTGTCGAGCGCCGCGGCCGTGGTGAGCGAGAAGAGGTCGTCCAGCTCGTGGCGCGAGGGCGGGTCGCTCCAGGAACCCGACAGCAGCACGCGCTCACCGCTGCGGCGGTCCTGCACGTAACAGCCGCAGGGCGAGGCCGCGCGCACGCTGCGCCGCTCGCCCGGCAGCCCCTCGAGCAGGGGCTCGAGCACGGCGCCCGTCTCGCCGCCGACCAGCCCGCAGAGGATCGGATGGGCGCCCAGCTCGCCGGCCATCCTGCTCACCCATACGCCCTGGCCGCCCGCGTGGAGGTGGACCTCGTCGCGGCCCTCCTCGCGCGCCTCGATCGTGACCGTGAGCAGCGGGTGCGGGCCGAACACCGTCACGCGCGGCGTGCGGGCGGGTCCACCGGCTGGCTCGCTGACCGTCATCGCGCCTAGGATCTCACTCGTGCTGGAGGCACGGGCAGCGGAGATCGCCGAAGCTGCGACTGGCGGCGCCGACGTGCTGGTCGAGCGCGTGTCGAAGACCTTCGGCCGAGTCACCGCCGTGAGGGAGGCCTCGCTGCGGCTCGCGCCGGGCGAGTTCGTCGCGCTCACCGGCCCGTCGGGCTGCGGCAAGAGCACGCTGCTCAACATGATCGGCAGCCTCCAGCAGCCCGACTCGGGCTCGATCGAGATCGACGGCCGGTCGATCGCGCGGCTCGAGTCGACCGCCGTCTACCGCCGCACCACGATCGGCTTCGTGTTCCAGCTCCACCACCTGCTGCCGATGCTCACGGCCGGCGGCAACGTGGAGGTGCCGCTGATCGGGGCGGGCGTCGGCCGCCGCGAGCGGCGCGAGCGAGCGCGCGAGCTGCTGGCCGAGGTCGGCCTGGCCGAGCGCATCGACCACCTGCCCTCGCAGCTCTCGGGCGGCGAGCGCCAGCGGGTGGCGATGGCCCGCGCGCTGGCCAACCGGCCGCGCCTCCTGCTGGCGGACGAGCCCACTGGCGCGCTCGACTCGAAGAGCAGCCTGCGCGTGCTCGACCTGCTGGCGAGCTTGCGCGAGCGCTACGGGATGACGATGCTCGTGGTGAGCTACGACCCCGAGGTGGGGAGCCATGCCGACCGGACGGTCAGGATGACGGATGGTCGGATTACCGCGTGACGACTGCGGACTGCAGACTGCAGACTGCGGATAACGGCGTCTTTCCCGCAGTCCGCAGTCCGTAGTCCGCAGTCCGCTAAGCCCGTGCCAAGGACTCAGCCGGCTGGAGCCTTGTAACACGCCAAGCCGGATACAAACCTCCGAGCACTCCAATTGCCACCCCCACCAGCGCTCCGCGCCCGAGGCCCCACGCAGTGATGTGCGGCGAGACGAAGGCCTCCGCCGACAGCGCGCTCACCGCGATCTGCGCGCCCGCCAGGCCCAGCGCGAGGCCGATGCCCGCCCCGAGCAGGCTCACGGCCACGCCCTCGCCGAGGATCAGCGCCGCCACGCGGCTCGGGCTCCAACCCACGGCCGACATGAGCGCCAGCTCGCCCTCGCGTTCGAGCACGGCCATCGCCATTGTGTTGGTCACGCCGATCCCTCCGAGCGCGAGCGCCAGCACCACTATCACCAGCACGGCCTTGCTCACCAGCAGGCTGTTGGCGTCGGCCCGCGCGGCCTCGCCGGGGTCGTTGATCGCCACCGTGCCGGGGAAGCGGCGCTCGATCGCCTTGGTGGTGGGGCCGGCCTTGGCGTTCCGCTGCAGCGCGACGGCGATCGTGGTGGCGCCGCCCGGATGGCCGGCGATCGCCTGGGCGGCGGGCAGGCCGATCACCGCGCCGGTGTCCTCGAACGTCACGCCCGAGTGGAAGATGCCGGTCACGCGGTAGGGGCGGCCCTTGATCTTCAGCTGCGAACCCGTCTGGATGTGGGCCTGATGGGCGAACTGGTCGCCCACGAGCGTCTCGCCCGGCGCCGTCGGCCGCCGCCCCTGCACGACCACCAGGCGCTGGCCGGCGAAGGTGGCCGGGTCGATGCCGAACACGATCGCCGACGGCTGGTGCGGGATCACCTCGATCAGGAGCTGAATCGGCGCGGCCTCGGCGACCCCGGGCTGCTTCTCGAGCTGTCCGGCCATCGAGGTGGGGAGCACCGACGCGGTGGGGTCGGAGACTCCCTTCTGGAACAGCCCGACGTCCGCCTGGCCGAGGTGGATGAAGCCGCTGGCCGTCTGCTTGAGGCCGTCACCGAGCGCGATCAGCGAAACGATCGCGGCGACGCCCACCCCGATGCCCATGGCCGTGAGCAGCGTGCGCGCCAGGCGACGGCGCAGGCTGGCGACGATCAGGCCACTCATGTGGCCCGATCCTACGGCGCTCACCGGCCGCTCGCCGGCTCGGTCTCAGCGCAGCGGCTCGAGCGGCGCCTCACGCAGGGCCGCCGAGTCGACCGACACCCAGCCGGCCGGGCGGCCGATCTCGATCAGCCGGTCGATCAGCAGCAGCGCGCTCTGGTGCGACTCGGCGCTCGAGCGCGCGGCCCGGGCGGCGGCGCGCCCCACCGAGCCGAGCGACCAGCCGGCGAGCAGCAGCGACATCCGGGACGGGCGGCGGCGGCCGGGCGTCTGCTCGGCGAACCACTCGAGGCACATGCGCGCACGCGTGCGCCTCACCCGGCGGCTCGACGCGCTGCCGACCACCTTGGCGGCGTACTCGTAGAGGTCCTGGCGGCGGTCGTCGGGGAGGCCGTCGTTGTAGGCGCGCAGGAAGGCGCCAATCACAGGACAGGCTGAACCCGGGTGGTCGCTGAACGGCTCGCCGGCCAGCATCGAGGCGAGCTCCATGACGCACGCTCCCTGGTCCGGACCCTGGTGACGACCCCTCGAGAGACGGACGGTCTGATGACTGATACAAGACATCGCGGCTCCTTGGGACAAGCGGTTTCGGCCCTGCGGCAGTGGATGCCCGGAACGAGCCCTCGTTACCCGTTGCCAAGGCTCCCCCACAAAGTGTTGCGCAGAGGGGAAGCCGGGGTCTCAGAGGCGGGGTTTTCGGCGCGGGGGGACGGGTACGTCAAGACACGAAAGGTGCCCCGTTGCTCCACATAACATCCGCCGCGGCCGAGGCGATCAGCGTGATCACGCTCTCGGTGCCGGGAAGCGCGGGAGTCCGCATCACCACGTTGCCGCAGGCGACGACGAACGGCAGCGGGCCGATCGCCGTGTTCGACTTCTACCCCGCCCCCGAGCCCAGCGATGGGGACGAGGTGGTTGAGGAGCGCGGCGTGCAGGTCTTCCTCGAGCCCGACGTGGTGCCGCTGCTCGAGGACAAGATGCTCGACGCCGAGCTGAACGGCGACGAGGTGCACTTCACCGTCGAGCCGGGCGCCTGAGAGATTCATAAGAGGAGCCTGGGAAGCCCGCCTCACCACCCAACCAGGGCGCGGGTGCCGAGTTGTAAGGTGATGTGTCGCCGGAACCGGGACGGAGAGCGAAGGGACTCTCCAGGCCCGCACGGCAGAGGAGGCGAGGGTGAGGAGTGACGCGAATCCAGGCCGCGTCCTGACGCGGTTGACGGCTGCGCCCGAGGAGATCGTCAGACGCTCGTTCGAGGCCTTTCGGGCGCGCAACGTCACGGAGCTGCTCGACCTCCTCGACCCCGAGCTCGAGTTCCGCCCGGTCACGGCGCTGGGCCTGACCGCGCCGACCGGTCACGGCCATCGGGCGATCGAGCTCTGGATGGATGGGATGGACCGCTCGCGCGCCGAGCCGCTGGCCGTGCCGCGGACGATCGAGCGGATCAGCGACGAGCTCGTGCTGGCCGCCGGCGTGGTCTCCGAGCGGGGCCGGATGGCTGGGCGCTTCGCCGCCAGCGTGGCCTGGGTCTTCCGGGTGCGTGGGGCCCGCATCGTCTCGGCCTTCGGCTATCCGAGCGAGGCCGCGGCCCGGCGCGCGATCAGCGACGGCCGCTAGCCCAGCTCCACCACCGACTACACTGCCGCCCCCGTGGCGGACCGACTCGTCTTCTTCACCGGCTTTCCGGGCTTCATCGGCAAGCGCCTCGTAAGGCGTCTGCTCGAGACCGACCCCGACGCGCGCATCGCCGCGCTCGTCGAGCCGCGCTTCGCCCAGCAGGCGCGCGCGGCGGCTGACGAGATCGCCGCCGAGCGCATCGAGATCCTGCCCGGCGACATCGGGCACCGCCGCCTCGGGCTCGACGAGGACACCTACGACCGCCTCACGAAGGAGGTCACGAGCGCGCACCACCTCGCCGCGATCTACGACCTGGCGGTGCCGCTCGAGCTGGCCCAGCGCGTGAACGTCGAGGGCACCGGCAACGTGCTCGAGCTCTGCGCGCGCTGCGATCGGCTGACCCGCCTGAACTACGTCAGCACCGCGTACGTGGCGGGCGACCGCACCGGCGTGGTCTACGAGCACGAGTTGGTGCTCGGCCAGGGCTTCAAGAACCACTACGAGTCGACCAAGTTCCAGGCCGAGCTGTGGGTGCGCGAGGAGCTCGACAAGGTGCCGACGACCATCTACCGCCCGGCGATCGTGGTGGGCGACTCGCGGACCGGAGAGACGCAGAAGTTCGACGGCCCCTATTACATGCTGCGCACCATCGCCCGCTCGGTCAAGGACGGCACGCCGATCGTCCAGTTCGGGCGCTCCGAGGCGTCGATGAACTGCGTGCCGGTGGACTTCATCGTCGAGTCGATCGTGACGCTCTCCTCAGACCCCGCGGCGGTGGGGGAGACGGTCCACCTCGTGGACCCCGCGCCGGTCAGTGCGGCGCACGTGGGGGAGCTGTTCAGCCAGGAGTACGCCGGCCGCAAGCCGCGCTACCGGGTGCCGCCGAGGGTGATCGAGAACGCGCTCCGCAACCAGAAGGTGCGCGACATGTTCGGCGGGGCGCCGCGCGAGGGCATCCGCTACCTGAACCACCCGGTGCGCTTCGACACCCGCCGCGCCGACGAGCTGCTCGCCCGCCATGGGCAGCGCTGCCCGCGCTTCGAGGAGTACGTGGGCGCCATCGTGCGCTTCTTCCGCGAGCACGAGGACGATCCCGCGCTCGTGCCGGCGCACCGCGTCTAGGACACCAGGGTGTCCTAGTCTCCGGCGCATCCTCGAGTTCGAGACACCGCACGGCCCCGCACGGGCGCAGATTCAGGAGGTCGATCGCCCACGCGCGGCGCTGGTCCTTGGCCACGGCGCCGGCGGCGGCGTGAGCTCGCCGGACCTGATGGCGGCCACCAAGGCCGCGCTCGGCGCAGAGGTCAGCGTGGCGCTCGTGGAGCAGCCCTACCGAGTGGCCGGGCGGCGCTCGCCTGCGCCGGCGGCCCAGCTCGACGCGGCCTGGGTCGCGGTGCTCGGACAGCTGCCGTTCGGCGAGCTGCCGCTCGTGGTGGGCGGCCGCTCGGCGGGCGCGCGCGTGGCCTGCCGCACGTCGGCCGCGGTGGGCGCCGGGGGGGTGATCTGCCTGGCGTTCCCAGTGCACCCGCCCGGCAAGCCCGAGAAGAGCCGGCTCGACGAGCTCGAGGCGGTGACCGTGCCGGTGCTGGTCGTGCAGGGCGAGAGCGATCCCTTCGGGATGCCGCCCGACGGTCCAGGGCGCACGGTCGTGCGCGTGCCGGGCACGCACTCGCTGCGAAACGGCGCCGCCGTGGAGGAAGCGGTGGCGGGCTTTTTGCAATCCTGGCTCGGCTCGCGATGAATTCCGCCCCTCCCTCCGGTCTCTTCCCCAGACCTTGAGAAAAGAGGAGGCCGAACACATGACTGCCGCCCAAACCGACCGAAACCGCTGGATCGCCCTCTACGTCCTCTGCGTGGGGATGCTGATGATCGTCCTCGACGTGACCGTGGTGAACGTCGCGCTGCCGTCGATCCAGAACGACCTCGGCTTCTCGCAGTCGAGCCTCGCCTGGGTGGTCAACGCGTACCTGATCACGTTCGGCGGGCTGCTCCTGCTGGCCGGCCGCTTCGGCGACATCCTCGGCCGCAAGACCGTGTTCATGTCCGGCCTCGCGCTCTTCGTGGCGGCCTCGACGCTCTGCGGCCTGTCTCAGAGCCAGGGCCTGCTCGTCGGCGCGCGCTTCCTGCAAGGCATCGGCGGCGCGATGACCTCCGCGGTGATCCTCGGGATGATCGTGACTATGTTCCCGCAGCCGCGGGAGCAGGCCAAGGCGATCGGCGTCTACGGCTTCGTCGCCTCCGCGGGCGGCTCTGTGGGCCTCCTGGCGGGCGGCCTGCTCACCCAGTCGATCAACTGGCACTGGATCTTCTTCATCAACATTCCGATCGGGATCGCCACCGCCGTGATGGCCAACCGCCTGATCGAGCGCGACAAGGGCATCGGCTTCGGCAGCGAGGGCGCGGACATCCCGGGCGCGGTGCTCAGCACCGGCGCGCTGATGCTCGGCGTCTACACGATCGTCAAGCCGGCGGCCGAGGACGGCTGGGGGGCCACTCGCACGCTGGTGTTCGCCGCCGCGTCGGTGGTGCTGCTGGTGGCCTTCCTGGTCCGCGAGTCCACGGCGCGCAATCCGCTGATCCCGCTGCGGATATTCCGCTCGCGCAACGTGTCGGGCGCCAACCTGATCCAGGCGCTCACGGTCGCGGGCATGTTCGGCCTGTTCTTCCTCGGCTCGCTCTACCTCCAGCGCATCCTGCACTACGACCCGCTGCAGATCGGCCTCGCCTTCCTGCCGGCCACCGTGACGATGGGCATCCTGTCGCTGCGCTATTCGGAGCGGCTGATCATGCGCTTCGGCGCCCGCAACGTGCTGCTGCCGGGCATGGCGCTGGTCGCGGTCGGGCTCCTGCTGTTCGCCCGCGCGCCGGTCGACGGCAACTACTGGCGCGACGTCTTCCCGGTGATGATCGTGCTGGCGTGCGGCATCGGCGTCTCATTCCCGGCGCTCATGGGCCTGGCGATGTCCGGCGCCACGGCCGAGGACGCGGGTCTCGCGTCGGGGCTCGTGAACACCTCGGCGCAGGTGGGCGGCGCGCTCGGCCTCGCGGTGCTGGCCACCGTCTCGGCCACGCGCACGAACAACCTGCTCGCCAGCGGCCACTCCACCGCCTCGGCGCTGACGAGCGGCTACCACCTGGCGTTCCTGATCGGCGCGGCGCTCGTAGTCGCGTCGATAGTGATCGCGGTATTCGTGCTGGAGCGGGCCCCCGCGATGGCGCCGCACGGCGAGCCGGCGGGCGAGCCGGCGTATTCCGAAGCCGGATAGCGCCAGGGCGAACTGCAGCAATGAGGAGCGGCCCGAGCGGCCGCTCCTGTCGCGAAGCGTCAGGACTTGAGGGGCATATGACCCCCAAAGTCCTGACGCTTGTCAATCGCGACCTCAGCGTCAGGTCCTACCGGGCATATAACCCGGTAGGACCTGACGCTTGCGCATTGGGCGCCCGCTCGGGCCGGCCCTCATTGCTGCCGTTAGCGCCTGAGTGACCACCGACGCGCAGGGACCGCGACGCTAGTCCGCAGTCTTCTGAAACAACACGTGATCGCTCCACACCCCAGCTATCTGCAGATAGCGGGGGGCGACCCCGATGCGCTCGAAGCCGTTCTTCTCGAGCACCCGCTGGGAGGCGTGGTTGTCGAGCAGCGTGCCCGCCTCGATCCGGTGCAGCCCGAGCTCGCCGAAGGCCCGCTCGCAGACGAGCGCCAGGGCGGCGGTGGCCACGCCGCGGCCGTTGTGGGCGCGGGCGACCCAGTAGCCGACGTTCGCGCTCTGGAAGGCGCCGCGCACCACGTTCGACAGGTTCATCGCTCCCACCGCCTGCCCGCCGGCGACGATCACGAACGGGTAGGCGCTGCCGCTGGTGCGCCGGTCGGTGAGCTGGGCGATGTGGCGGCGCTGCCCCTCGAAGCTGTAGAAGGCATCCGGCCGCAGCGGCTCGAGCGGCGCCAGGAAGTCGCGGTTGTCCGCGTACAGCTTGGCCATCGCGCTGGCGTCGTTCACCGCCAGCGAGCGGACCCCCACGGTCCCGCCGCGCGGCCTCAGCGCGCGAAGATCTTCTGTGTCCGCCACAGTGCCACCAGGCTGCCGCGAGGCCGCAGCTTTCCGGTGAGCAGCGCCCGCCGCGGGTCGGCGCGTCCGGCGCCTATGTCGACCCAGTCCTCGTAGCGGCAGCGGAAGGTCAGGTCGGGGTCATCGGCGAGGCCGGGGGAGACGCTCGTGTTGCCGTTGTCGATTCGCAGGTACCAGGGGTCAGCGTCCGAGAACTGCCATTGGATGGTCGTCGGCTGCGGCGGCAGGTGACGCTGGTCCACCGACCGCTTGACCGTGTCGAACAGGATCTCCAGCGTCTCCTGGTCGCGCGCGGGCGGCCCGTTCTTCTCGCCGAGCACGCCGCCGCGCAGCAGCTTGAGCGTCCGCCGCACGCGCTCGTCCACGGGCTTGTCGAGCGGCAGCGCCAGCCCGGGAATCTCCTCGAGCGGCAGCCCGGCGGTGCGCAGCTTCGTCTCCATCGACTGCATGCCCTCGGCGAAGATCTCCTCGACCGTGAAGCCGAAGCACTCGACCAGGCTCGTGTCCCAGCCCGGCGGCACGAACACCGCCGCGGCGTACGGGAGCATCTCGCGGATCAGCTCGCCAACCGCGTCGCGGCACTCCGGGTCCTCGGCGAACAGGTCCGCCAGCAGCTTCACGCCGAAGCCGATGTGGCGCTGCTCGTCGAGCGACACGTTCGCCATCCCCGAGCGGAAGCCCGGCAGCAACTTCCGCTCGTCTAGGTAGCTCTCTATGAAGTGTTGGCCCGGCTGCGCCAGCGAAGCCTCGATGATGATGTGGTACAGCGTCACCGCCTGCGCGAGCTTGGGGCGGGAGCGGTCCCTGCGCAGCTCATCCGCCATCGTGTCGAGCCGGTCGAACACCTTCCTGAAGCCCCAGGTCAGATTCGGCCGGGTGGCCGCCAGCGAGCCGGCGATGGAGTCACCGGCCTCGATGACCTCGCGCATGAAGCGGCCGAAGAAGACGGCGTGGCGGGCCTCGTCGACCTGCTGGGTGGCCAGGAAGTACTTCTGCTCCTCGCGCGGCGCCGCGTCGATGAACGGCGACAGGTTGTCCGCCACCGAGTCCTCCCCGTGGAAGAACATCGAGTAGTTCCAGAGCGCGCCGCGCCGCTCGACGTCCGTGAAGACCTCGCGCCAGTCGCGCCGGTCCTCCGAGAAGTCGATCTCGGTGGCGCTCCAGTTGCCCTTCTCCCAGCGCCGGTAGAGGTCGTCGTACGAGACCCTCTGAAGCATCTGAAGTGGTTGCGCCATTCCCTGGCCGCGCAGATTACCGCTGCCCTGCTGCTGCTGACGCCGACGTCAGCGGCGGCGGTCGCGCCACGGGACGTGAACGTGTTCGCCGGGACCCAGGGTGGCGGGAACACGACGCCCGCAGCGGCGGTGCCGTTCGGCTTCGCGGTGGCGGGCCCTGACACCGCCAACGCCACGAGCTCGGGCTACGCGGCCGGGCAGCCGCTGCTCGGCTTCAGCCAGACTCACCTCTCGGGCACGGGCGGCGCCGGCAAGTACGGCAACTTCCGCCTGACGCCGTCGCTGCAGGGTGTTCCCACGACGCTCGACAGCGAGTCCGGCAGCCCGGGCGAGTACGACGCCGTGCTCGACGGCGGGCGCATTCGGGTCAGCGTCAGCGCGGCCCCGCTCGGAGCGGTCTACCGCTTCACCTTCCCGCCCACCCGGCACGCGCGCGTGAGGATCGACCCGTCGTCGGTGATCGCCACCGGCAGCCTCGCGCAGGAGCAGATCAGCTCCTGGCTGCGCTACCTCGGCCGCGGCAGCTTCGACGGCAGCGGCAGCTTCCGGGGTGGCTGGAACCCGGGCCGCTACACGCTTCGCTTCGCCGCGCGCTTCGACCGTCCGCCGCGCGCCCGCCTCGGCCGGCTGTGGGAGTTCGACACCCGCGGGCGGCGCACGCTCGAGCTGTCGATCGGCCTCTCGTTCAGCTCGCGCGCGGCCGCCCGCCGGAACATCCCGCACGGCGGCTTCGAGCCCACGAGGCGAGCGGCGCAGGCAGCCTGGGCGCGCGCCCTCGGGCGCATCGACGTGGGCGGCGGCAGCCCGGCCGAGCGGCGCACGTTCGCAAGCGCGCTCTACCACTCGCTTCTGATGCCGCACGACCTCGGCGGAGGCGACTACGACGACTTCATCGCCATCTGGGACACCTTCCGCACGCAGAACCCGCTGCTCGGCCTCGTCTACCCCGAGCGGGAGGGGGCGATCGTGCGCTCGCTGCTCTCGATCTACAGGCGCACGGGCTGGCTCCCCGACGCCCGGGTGGCGGGCAGCCCGGGCGCCGTTCAGGGCGGCACGGACGCCGACGTGGTGCTCGCCGACGCCGTGGTCAAGCGGCTGCCCGGCGTCGACCCGCGCGCCGCCTACGCGGCGATGCGCAAGGACGCGACCGTGCAGTCGTCCAACCCCGCGCTCGAGGGGCGCGACCTGCGCGACTACCTGCGCCTCGGCTACGTGAGCACGTCCACGCCGCGCTCGGCCACGCGCACGGTCGAGTACGCCTATGACGACTTCGCGCTCCACGAGGTCGCGCAGCGCCTCCACCGCAGCGCCGACGCTCGCCGCTGGCTCGCCCGCTCGCACAGCTGGGCGAACCTCTGGGACCCGGCCACGCGCTCGATCCGCCCGCGCGGCCCGGATGGCGCCTTCCTCACGCCCTTCGATCCGGGCCTGCGCATGGTCGGCTTCAGCGCACCCTTCTACGAGGGCTCGGCGCTCGAGTACTCCACCTTCGTGCCCCAGGACGTGCGGGGCCTGATCGACCGCCTGGGCGGCGACTCCGCCGCGGTGGCCTGGCTCGACTCGCTGTTCGCGAGCGGCGCCTACGATGCCGGCAACGAGCCCGACCTGCTCGCGCCATACCTCTACATCCACGCGGGCCGGCCGGACCGCGTGGATGACGTCGTGCGCGGCCTCGAGGCGAGCGCCTACAGCGACAGCGCCGCCGGCCTGCCCGGCAACGACGACTCGGGAACGCTCTCCGCCTGGTACGTGTGGAGCGCGATCGGCCTGTTCCCCAACGCCGGCCAGCCCTACTACTACATAGGCTCGCCGCTGTTCACCCGCACGCGGATCGCGCCGGCGGGCGGCCGCGCGTTCACGATCGAGGCGCCGGCGACCTCCGCCGCGAACCGCTACGTGCGCGCCGCCACGCTCAACGGCCGGCCGCTGAGCCGCGCCTGGCTGACCCACGACGAGGTCGAGCGCGGGGGAGTGCTGCGACTCGACATGGGCCCGGCGCCGGACGCCTGGGGCACGGCGGAACGGCCCTTCTCGATCTCGAAGTAAGGTGCCGCGGCCATGGCTCCGCTGACCGGCCGCCGAGCGCTCGTGACGGGTGGTGCCACCGGCATCGGCCAGGCCACCTGCAGGCGGCTCGCCGCCGATGGCGCGGCCGTCGTCGTTAATCACGTCGGGCCCTCGGACCCTGCCGACGCCACCGTCGCGGAGATCGAGTCCGCTGGCGGCCGGGCGATCGCGATCGAGGCCGACGTCACGCAGGAGGACCAGGTGCGGGCGATGTTCGAGCGGGCCGCATCCGAGCTCGGCGGCCCCGTGGACCTGCTCGTGAACAACGCCGGCATCGAGAAGCAGTTCCAGCTCGTGGACATGCCGCTCGAGGAGTGGCAGAAGGTGCTCGCCGTGAACCTCACCGGCGGCTTCCTCTGCGCGCGCGAGGCGGCGCGCGGGATGCTCGCCGCGGGCGCGAAGGGCACGATCGTCAACGTCTCGAGCGTGCACGAGCTGATCCCCTGGCCGGGCTTCAGCCACTACTGCGCCTCGAAGGGCGGCCTGAGGATGTTCTCCGAGACGATCGCCCGCGAGCTCGCCCCCAGCGGCATCCGCGTGGTGAACGTCGCGCCCGGGGCGATCCTCACGCCGATCAACCAGGCGCTGATCGACGACCCGAAGAAGCGCGAGGCAGTGGAGGCCGAGATCCCGCTGGGCCGAACGGGCCGCCCCGAGGAGATCGCGGCGGCGATCGCCTGGGCGGCGAGCGACGAGGCGAGCTACGTAACGGGCACGACGATCTTCGTCGACGGGGGCATGACGCTGTATCCGAAGTTCGTGTAGCGATCACTGATCACTGATCACCGATCACTGATCCCGCCTCCTCGGTGATCCGTGATCCGTGATCGGGAAGGAACTGCACGCGAGCGGGCGAATCCCTCCCGCGTGAGCCGCACCGGCACCTCTGCTCTCACCCTGTCGGAGGAAATTCGTCAGCGCTTCGACGACTTCTCCCGCTCGCAGAAGGACGTCGGCCAGTACATCGTCGACCACCTGGACGAGGCCGCCTTCCAGACCGCCGAGGAGCTGGCGCGGCGGGCGTCCACGTCGAGCTCGACCGTGGTGCGCTTCGCCCAGGCGCTCGGCTTCGAGGGCTTCCCCGAGCTGCAGGCGGCCGCGCGCGACGAGTATCGGCGCATCCGCGAGACGGCGCCCACGAACGGCGGCGGCGACATGCTCGCCCCGCCGCTGTTCCCGATCGACCAGACCGACTTCGAGGCGTCGCTCGCCGCGGACCACACGAACCTGGAGGACACGGCGCGCAAGGTCGACCGCGACGAGGTGGCCGCCGCGATCGAGCTGATCTCGCGCGCGGAGCGGATCGTGCTCTGCGGCACCGACCAGATGGCGTTCTTCGCCAGCTACCTGCGCCATCTCCTGATGCTGCTCGACCTGCGCTGCGAGGTTGTCGCGAGCCCGAGCCAGGAGGGCCTGGCGCGACTCGGCCGCATCGACGAGAACACGCTCGTGATCGGCTTCAGCGCCGGCCGCCCGCACCCGCTGGTCGTACGCGCGATGAAGCTCGCGCGCCATCGCAAGGCGGACACGATCGCGATCGCGGACGCCACGTTGTCGGAGGTGGCCAAGCTGGCCGCCCAGCGCCTCTACTACTCCTCGAACGGACCTGCCTACGTGCGCTCCCACACGGCTCTCTTGAGCCTGATCCAGGCGCTGGCGTACGGGGTGTATGCCCTGGACGAGTCGGCCTATGCCGACCGCATCAAAGCCTTCCGGCTCAAGTAGCCGGACCAGGTCGGGCGCGAGGTCGTCGGAAAGGAAGGGCCGACGGCCGCTTGCCCGACCCCTGCGCCGGCGTGAGCCGCGCCTGATCGTCGTCTCCGCGCTCGCCTACGGCGGGCTGATGGCGTGGGTGCTGCCGGGCACCTGGCCGCTGATGCCGTTCCCGCAGACGGCGCCGGTGGAGCTCGCGGTGCTGATCGGGCTGCCGGTGGGCATCCTCCTGCGCCGCGCCTGGGCGCCGCTCCTTCCGCTCACGCTGCTCGTCGCGCTCAACCCGCCGGGCACGGGCTTGGCGGGGGCGATAGTGGCGTTCCTGATCGTCGCCCCGTTCGCCGGCACCAGCATCTTCATCGGCGTCGCGGTGGCCAGGCGGTTGCAGCGCCTGGCGCTCCGGCGGATGCTCTCCTCGGTCCGCCAGACGCCGGGTGGATAACATGCGAGACGTGAGGGACCGAGCCACATTCCGCGTCAAGTCGGGGCTCGCCGAGATGCTCAAGGGCGGCGTGATCATGGACGTGGTCACCGCCGAGCAGGCGGCGATCGCCGAGGCCGCCGGTGCCACAGCCGTCATGGCGCTCGAGCGTGTGCCCGCCGACATCCGCGCGGCAGGCGGCGTGGCCCGCATGGCCGACCCCTCGAAGATCGAGGAGATCCAGGGCGCGGTCAGCATCCCGGTGATGGCCAAGGCGCGCATCGGCCACTTCGCCGAGGCGCAGGTGCTCGAGGCGCTCGAGGTCGACTACATCGACGAGTCCGAGGTCCTGACGCCCGCCGACGAGCGCAACCACATCGACAAGTGGAAGTTCAAGGTCCCGTTCGTCTGTGGCGCCACGAACCTGGGCGAGGCGCTGCGGCGCATCGCCGAGGGCGCGGCCATGGTCCGCACGAAGGGCGAGGCGGGCACCGGCAACGTCGTGGAGGCTGTGCGCCACATGCGCGCGATCCAGGGCGAGATGCGCCGGCTGAGCTCGCTCGACGAGTCCGAGCTGCCCACCGCCGCCAAGGAGCTTCAGTCGCCGATCGACCTCGTGCGCATGGTGGCCGAGAAGGGCTCCCTGCCTGTCGTCAACTTCTCGGCCGGCGGGATCGCCACCCCGGCCGATGCCGCGCTGATGATGCAGCTCGGCGCCGAGGGCGTCTTCGTCGGCTCCGGCATCTTCAAGTCCGAGGATCCCGAGCGCACGGCCGCCGCGATCGTCGAGGCCACCACGCACTTCGACGACCCCGAGCGGGTCGCGGGCGCGTCGCGCAATCTCGGTGCCCCGATGGCGGGCATCGAGATCTCCGAGCTCGGCGAGTCCGGCCTGATCCAGCACCGCGGCTGGTAGGGCTGTGGTCGTAGGCGTTCTCGCCCTCCAGGGCGACTTCGAGGCCCACGCGGGTGTGCTGATCCGCCTCGGCGCCGAGCCGCGCATCGTGCGCACGCCCGCCGACCTCGAGGGCCTCGACGGCCTCGTGATCCCGGGCGGCGAGTCCACCACGATGACGATCGGCATCGAGCGCGAGGGCCTGGCCGAGCCGCTGCGCGACCTGGTGCAGTCCGGCATCCCCGTGCTCGGCACCTGCGCCGGCCTGATCATGCTCGACCGCGACCACCTCGACCTGCTCGACGTGCGCGCGCGCCGCAACGCCTTCGGCCGCCAGGTGCAGAGCTTCGAGGCCGACCTCGAGATCGAGGGCCTGGACGGCGGCCCGCTGCGCGCGGTGTTCATCCGCGCCCCCTGGGTCGACGAGCTCGGGGCGGACGTCGAGGTGCTGGCGGACGTCGACGGCCACCCGGTGGCCGTTCGCCAGGGTGAGATCCTGGCCGTCGCCTTCCACCCGGAGCTGACCGAGGACGGCCGCCTCCACGCCTGGCTGGTGGAGCGGATCCGCTCGGCGCAGAGGCAGCACGCGTGAAGGACCAGCGCGCCGTCTCGCTGGCGCAGATCCTCGTCCACTACTCCACCAAGGTGCAGAAGGGCGAGGTCTGCGTGGTGCAGTCCTCCAGCACGGCCGAGCCGCTCGTGCAGGCCGTCTACGAGGAGATCCTGAAGGCCGGCGGCCTGCCGGTCGTCCAGCTCGTCCCCGAGGGCGCCGCCGCGGCCTTCTACGAGCTCGCAGACGACGAGCAGCTCACGTGGGTCGCGCCGCCGTCGCGCTGGGCGGTCGAGGAGGCCGACGTGCGCATCGCCATCCTCGGCGACGCCAACACGCGCGACCTCTCGCAGGTCGACCCCAAGAAGCAGGCGCAGGCCCAGAAGGCGCGCAAGGATCTGATGGAGACCTCGATGAAGCGCAGCGCCGACGGCAGCTACCGCTGGGCGCTCACGCTCTTCCCGACCCACGCCTATGCCAGCGAGGCCGGCATGTCGCTCTCGGCCTACGAGGACTTCTACTACGACGCCTGCCTGGCCACCGACCCCGAGCCGCTCACCGCCTGGCAACGGCAGTCGGACCTGGTGAACCGCCTCGCCGACTGGATCAACGGCAAGGAGGAGGTGCACATCCAGGCGCCCGGCACCGACATCAAGCTCGGCATCGCCGGCCGCACCTGGATCCCCTGCGTTGGCGATCGCAACATGCCCGACGGCGAGTTCTTCACCGGTCCGGTCGAGGACTCGGTGGAGGGCGTGGCCAGCTTCTCGTTCCCGGCGGTCTACGGCGGCCGCGAGGTGTCCGGCGTGCGGCTGCGCTTCGAGGGCGGGAAGGTGGTCGAGGCCAGCGCCGAGCGGGGCGAGGAGTTCCTGCACGAGATGCTCGATTCCGACGAGGGCGCCCGCCGCCTCGGCGAGCTCGGCATCGGCACCAACTACGGCATCACCACCGCCACCAAGGAGATCCTGCTCGACGAGAAGATCGGCGGCAGCGTGCACATGGCCATCGGCATGAGCTATCCGGAGACCGGCGGCGAGAACAGCTCGTCGGTGCACTGGGACATGGTGTGCGACCTGCGGCAGGGAGGGACGATCGTGGTCGACGGAGAGCTGCTGCAGCAGGACGGGAAGTTCGTCGTCGGCTGAGCCCCGCTCACGCACGCTTGTAGCGCGTGCCCTGATACTCCTCGACCCAAGCCCGCGAGCTTCTCCACGTACCGTCGGCAGCTTTGGCAGCTTTGAGGCGGCCACGGATTGCGGCGACCCGGAGCGCGTTGGCGGAGAGCTCCTTCGTTGCGAGCGCAGAGAGGGGGACCAACCGTGCGGGACCCGCTATCGCTGGAACGACGAACTTGTAGAGGTTGTCGAGGATCGCTCTTGCCAGGAACTCACCGAGCGGCCCCGGGTCACCATGGTCTGCTCGGCGTAACGCCCTCAGATAGCGCGAACGATCTCCCTTGTAGATGATCGCCGGCGGGATTCCGAGGCGCACGAGGAGCAGGTTGAGGACAAGGCGTCCGGTGCGACCGTTTCCGTCGAGAAAGGGATGGATCTGCTCGAAGCGCGCATGCAGCATCGCGAGATCCTCCGCAACGGTCGCCTCGTCGGCGCGTCGCAGCGCTTGCGCGTCGTTGACCCAATCACGGACAAGCGGTGGCACTTCCGGCCAAGGAGGCGGCACCAGCCCCTCAGGAAACGGCTCGATGTCGTGCTCCCGAAACGAGCCTGGACCCTCCCGCTCGGTGGCCTGAGGATGTGGCGCCGCATCCCAGACCGGTGTCATGGCGAGCCCGTGAACATGCCGCACTTCTGTCAGCGAGATGAGCTCGCCGTCAGACCAGGCCCCTGGTTGGATGCCCTGGTCGTAGACCCAGTCCGCGGCGGTGGCGTAACCCCTCACTTCCAGGTACTCGCTGAGCTCTTTGTTGCCGACTGCGCGCCCTTCCGCCAAGAGGGCTTCCACTTGCTGCAGAACGAGGGTGTTTCCTTCGATCGCAGTCGAGTGATGCGCCTCCTCGAGCCAGATCCCGCGCCAGATTCCCTCGGCCTCCAGCGGTGACGGGAGTCCTCCCAGGCGATCGCGCAGTTCCGCTATCTGGATCCGGAGCCGGTCATAAACAACTGCGCGTGACGGCCGCCCACGCGATGCGGGTCGGATTTTGTTCGGTTGAGGCGTGATGCAACTGTACCGAACACATTTGAAAGTGTTCGCTGGTCAGGTTTCGATTTGTACCGAACAACTTGTCTCGATCCCTATCGCAAGCTGAAGCTCACGAGATTCCGTCCTGAGCGGAACCGCTCTACCTGCCCGCTGTCATCGATCGCGACTGAGCGCACCGTCCAGGTTCCCCTCGGCAGGAGGTGCGGCACGCGCAGCGTCCAGCGCAGCCCGTCGGTCACCCGTGACTCCAGGTACTGCGGCTGCGAGCACCTCTTCTTCACCAGGTGGGCGCCGCGCGCCAGCCAGACGCAGCGGCCGTGGCCGATGCTGCGCGACACCGCCACGCGCACCCGCACGACCCTGCCGTTGTCCTCGGCGCTGCCCGCGATCAGGTGCACTTTGCGACGCAGGTTCACGCCGAACGGCTCGCCGATCAGCGAGCTCGGCGGCAGGTTCAGGCCGGCGCTGACCTCGGCGAGCGCGCCCGTGGCAAGGTCACGGCGGTAGATGAGTGGGCGGACGGGCGCCCGCGACGCAAAGGCGACGAAGCGGCCGTCGCCACTCACTGCCCCCTGGCTGCTGGCTCCGGGCAGGCCGCTGACCGTTGTTGTGGTCCCGGTCGCGAGGTTCCGCGCGAACACGTTCGAGCTCGAGCTGAACACCGCCACGGAGCCGTCGGCCGAGATCGAGTCGGCCGTCGCGTCGCCCCCCGTCCCCTGGCTGACGAGGGTCACCTCTCCGGTGGCCATGTCCTTCCGGAAGACGTCCACGGTGCGGCCGTTCAGGCCGCCGCCCGGCAGGTCGGTGGCGTCGGAGTCGAACAGCACGTATCGGCCGTCCGCCGAGATCTTGGGATCGAGGCCGCTGCCGTCGGACGTGCCGGCGCCCGCGGGCACGTCGACGAGCGCGATCTCACCCGTGACCATGTCCTTGCGGTACACGCCAGCGCGCGTGCCGTCGCCGGGCACGAGCCCACCCGCGTCGCTCGTGAACGCCACGAAGCGCCCGTCGGCGCTGATCGACGGCTGGCCCGAGCTGCCGACGCTGTTCACCGAGTCCTTGAGCGGCGAGGAGACGCGCGCCAGCGTGCCGTTCGTCATGTCGCACCAGTAGACGTCCGGCTGCAGGTCGTGGTCGGCGCCGGCGAGGTTGTCGGCACGGGACTCGAAGGCCACGTGCTGGCCGTCGGCGCTGATCACCGGGTTGCCCGCGTCGGCGTTCCCCGCGCGGCATGCGCGCTGGTTCTGGCCGCTCGTGAGGTCGCGGCGGAAGATCGTGTAGGCGGGCACCCCGCCCGTGATGTCGGGCGTGTTGCTGGTGAACACGGCCCAGTGGCCGTCGGCGCTCAGATCACCGGCCGGGCCGCGGCGGAAGCGCCCGCCGCGGATCGGCGTGGCGCCCGAGCGCCGCGAGTCCGCCGCCAAGTTCGTGCCCGCGTCCATGTCGCGCACGAACGGGTCCGTGCGGGCGCCGTTGTCGTCGCGCTGCACGACGTTGTCGGCGTCCGATGAGTAGCCCACGAAGCGGCCGTCGGCGCTGATCGACGGTGCGCCGGCGCCGCCGTCGGGCGCTGCGGGCGCTGCGCTTTGAGCGCAGAGCGCGGAGCGCAGAGCGCAGGCCCGCGCTCCGCGCTCGGCGCTCCGCGCTCTCCCTCGCGCGGCCGACGTGGCCACCACGTCCGGGACACCGGGCGGCCAGACCTCGGAGGACGGGTGGTAGAAGTGCCCGAAGTCCGCCTCGTGGAACTGGGAGGTGAAGCCCTCGCAGTTGCGGTAGACCCCGCGCCGGGCCGGGTTGATCGCCACCACGTCGAAGCCGCGGCCGCAGTCCACGTAGGCGCGGCCGTTCGGGTCGGTGGTGTCGCCGCCCAGCAGGTTGATCACGTCGTTGCCGGTGCCGGCCAGGATGCGGTCGCCGTCGTAGGCGCCGAGCAGCAGGTCGTCGCCCGGCCCGCCGACCATCAGGTCCGCGCCCGAGCCGCCGCTCAGCTCGTCGTTGCCGGGCGGGCCGGCGGTCGGCGAGCGAGCGTCGCCGTACAGCTTGTCGTTGCCGGAGCGGCCGGCCAGGCGGTCGTTGCCCGAGCCGCCCATCAGGAGGTCGTTGCCGGGGGTCGCGCCGTCGCCCTCGAGCTCGTCGTCGCCGGCGCCGCCGAACAGCCGGTCGCCCGCGCCCTTGCCCTCGATGAAGTCGCTCCCGGAGCCACCCGCGAGGCTGTCGGCGCCGTTCGTGCCGAGGATCTGCCGCATCGGGAACGGCGACGTCGGGTCGGTGTTGACGATGTGCTCGCAGCTCGCGGAGGCGGGAATCGAGGCGTCCGCGCGGCCGGTGGAGAGCCCGTCGGTCGAGGAGTGGCGTACGCGGTAGACCGTGTCGTTGCCGGGCCCGCAGTCGAAGGTGTCGCGGTTGGGTCCGCCGTAGAGCACGTCGTCGCCCGGGCCGCCATAGAGGCGGTCGCTGCCCGAGCCGCCGATCAGCACGTCGTTCCCCGCGCCGCCGAAGATGAAGTCGCCGCCGCGGCCGCCCGCCACGATGTCGTTGCCCGGCCCGCCGTAGAGGTGCTCGTTCACGCCGAAGCGGCGCTCGCGGATCGTGTCGTCGCCGAGCCCGCCGAGGATCGTGTCGGAGTCGTCGCCGCCGTCGATGTAGTCGTTCCCGCGCTCGCCGTAGATCTCGTCGTTGCCCGGCCCGCCCTGGACCACGTCGCCCGCGGCCGAGCCCTCCACCGTGTCGTGGCCGTTCTCGCCGAAGAACGTCACCGCTCCGGGGTCGCCGGAGAAGACCGCGTCGTCGCCCTCGTCGGTGCCGCAGGTCGGCCCGCCGGGCGTGCTCGGCACGTCCGAGGACAGCTCCACGCCGCAGGCCGAGTGGTAACCGGTCGCGCCCTGCGCGAGGGCAGGGCAGGCCGCCACCAGGGCGGCGAGAAGGGTCGCCGTCATCAGCCGCATCGCTCACTCAACCCACTACCCGGCTTCGAGCTTCGGTCCTCCCTCCCTAGACTTAAAGGCGATGGCCGGCCACTCGAAATGGGCGCAGATCAAGCGCAAGAAGGGCGCCACCGACGCCAAGCGCGGCAACCTCTTCACCAAGCTCGCACGCGCGATCCAGGTCGCGGCGCGCGAGGGCGGCGGCGATCCGGCCGGCAACGCGGCGCTCGCCAACGCCATCCAGAAGGCCAAGGAAGCGCGCATGCCCAAGGAGAACATCGAGCGCGCGATCGCCAAGGGCACGGGCAGCGACTCGAGCGCCGAGCAGATCGAGGAGGTCGTCTACGAGGGCTACGGCCCCGGCGGCGTGGCGATCCTCGTCGAGGCGCTGACCGACAACCGCAACCGCACCGGCTCGGAGGTGCGCCACGCCTTCAGCAAGGCCGGCGGCAGCCTGGGCGAGCCCGGCTCGGTGGCCTGGAACTTCGAGAAGAAGGGCGTGGTCCTGGTCGACACCGACCGCTACTCGGAGGACGACCTCATGCCGGCGATCGACGCCGGCGCCGAGGACGTCCAGATCGACGACGACGTCTACGAGGTGATCGCCGAGCCCGCGGACCTCACTGCGGTGCGCGAGGCGCTCGAGCAGGCAGGCGTCGAGACGGGCTCCTCGGAGCTGACGATGCGCGCCAGCAACCGCGTACAGGTCGACGAGGGCCACGTGGCCGGCCTGATGAGGCTGATCGAGACGCTCGAGGACCACGACGACGTTGCCGCGGTGCACGCGAACTACGACGTCGATGCGGCTGTGCTGGAGCGCGTACTGGCCTAGTCAGCGGTTATCCCACTTCCGCTTCATATCCCTACCAGCCCTTCTCGTCCGCCTCACCAGCGTCGCCTGGTTCCAGCGCTCCTTCAGCAGCGAGCGGGGCGGCGGGAGCTGCTCGACCTCGGCCGCGCTGATCGTCAGCGTCACCGCGCGCTCGGCGATGTGGGCCACCTCGGGGGCGTCCACGAAGTGATCGCCGGAGCGCGTCTCCACCACGATGCCGTCGAAGATGTTCTCGCGCGTGTTGTCGAGCACGCGCCTGACCTTGCCGACCTCGACGCCGTCGGACGAGCGCACCAGCGTGCCGCGGCGCAGCGCCTTGTAGGCGATCGAGTAGCCGTCGTCGTGGCTCACGTTGCAGAGAACAGCACAAGCCGCGTTTCCGCGCCAGCCGCGCGAAGGCGTCCGCTCGCATACGGAGAATCAGTCGGATGGTGGTCGTCCTCGGCATCGATCCCGGCACAGCCCACACCGGCTACGGCGTGGTGCTCGCGCGCGGCAGCACGCTGGCGGCGCTCGACGGCGGGGCGCTCTGCACCGAGCGCCACGAGCCGCTCGAGCGGCGGCTGGCCCAGATCCACGAGCAGGTGGGGGAGCTGATCGAGCGCCACGAGCCGGAGGCCGTGGCCGTGGAGGACCTCTTCTTCGGGCAGAACGCCCGCAGCGCGCTCGCGGTCGGGCAGGCGCGTGGGGTGATGCTGCTGGCGGCCGGCCAGGCCGGCATCCCCTGCTACTCGTACACGCCCCAGGCGGTCAAGCAGGCCGTGTGCGGCAGCGGCCGCGCCGACAAGCAGCAGGTCCAGCGGATGGTGGGGGCGCTGCTCTCGCTCGACGCCCCGCCGGAGCCGGACCACGCGGCGGACGCCCTGGCGGTGGCCATCTGCCACGCCAACGGCGCGGTGCTGAGGGCGGCGCTCGCGTGATCGCCTCGGTGAGGGGAGCCGTCACGGTCCGGCGCCCGGACCACGTGGTCGTGGAGTGCGGGGGCGTGGGCTACCGGCTGGCGGTCTCGGCCGAGACGCTCAAGTCGGTGCCGGCGGTGGGCAAGGAGAAGCTGCTGCACACGCACCTCGTCATGCGCGACGACGGCATGCACCTCTACGGCTTCGCCAGCGAGGACGAACGCGCGCTGTTCCTGCTTCTGATCGGCGTGCAGGGCGTGGGGCCCAAGGTCGCGCTGGCGGTGCTCTCCGGCGGCACCACCCGCGAGCTGCTGCGCGCGATCGCCGCTGGGGACAGCGCTCGCTTCCAGGCCGTGCCCGGCATCGGCAAGCGCACGGCGGACCGCATCATCGTGGAGCTGCGCGAGAAGGTCGCGGGCGAGTCGGCGGTCGACGAGATCGTGATCACGAAGACAGACGATCCGCACACGCTCGCGCGCCAGGGCCTCGTCGGGCTCGGCTTCAGCGCCCAGGAGGCGGACGAGCTGCTCTCCGATGCGGCGGGCCACACGCCCGAGGAGCTCATCGGCGAGGCCCTGAGGGCAGCCCGGTGAGGAGCGAGGGCGGCATCAGGACGCCCGGCGTGGAGCGCATCCAGGCGGCACCGGCGTTCGGCGCCGACGACGAGCTCGACCGCTCTCTGCGGCCGCGCCGGCTCCAGGACTTCGTCGGCCAGCGGGCGGTGAAGGAGCAGCTTCAGGTGTTCATCGAGGCCGCCACGGCGCGCGGCGAGCCGCTCGACCACGTGCTGCTGGCCGGGCCGCCCGGCCTCGGCAAGACGTCGCTGGCGCAGATCGTGGCGGCCGAGCTCGACGTGCCGTTCGTGCTGACGGCCGGGCCGGCGCTCGAGCGCAAGGGCGACGTCGCCGCCTTCCTCACGGCGCTCGAGCCGGGCTCCGTCTTCTTCGTGGACGAGATCCACCGGCTGCCGCGCGCGCTCGAGGAGACCTTCTACCCGGCGATGGAGGACCGGCGGCTGCCGATCACGGTCGGCCAGGGGGCGGGGGCGAGGGTGGTCACGCTCGACCTGCCGCCGTTCACGCTGATCGGCGCCACCACTCGCGCCGGCCTGCTCACCACACCGCTGCGCGACCGCTTCGGCGTCACCCACCGGCTCGACCTCTACGACGCGGAGGACCTGGCTCGCATCGTCCGCCGCTCGGCGGGCATCCTCGACATCGAGGTGGACGAGCCCGGCGCCAAGCTCATCGCCTCGCGCTCGCGCGGCACCCCGCGCGTGGCCAACCGGCTGCTCAAGCGGGTGCGCGACTACGCGGAGGTGCGCGGCGCCGGCCGCATCGACCTGGAGGTGGCCGAGGAGGCGCTCGACCTGCTGGAGGTCGACTCCGCGGGCCTCGACCGGCTGGACCGCGACATCCTGCGCACCGTCTGCGAGAAGTTCGAGGGCGGGCCGGTCGGGCTCTCCACGCTCTCGGTGGCGGTGGGCGAGGAGGCCGACACGATCGAGGACGTATACGAGCCCTACCTGCTCCAGCGGGGCTTCCTGAAGCGCACGCCGCGCGGCCGCGTGGCCACGGCGGCGGCGTTCGAGCACCTGGGCATCGAGCGCCCGGCGCACCACGCGGCTAGCCTGTTCTGACCTATGGCCGAAGACTGGCGCGCAAAAGTCGACCTCCACGAGGAGAAGCTCGGGCCGGTGCTCGTCCGGTGGCTGCGCGAGCACAACGTCGAGGACGAGCTGGCCGAGCGGCTGCGCGGCAAGGTCGTCATCAGTCAGGACGACGACAAGCTGTTCCTCTACGCGGAGTCGCGCGAGCAGGCTGAGGCGGCGACCGACATCGTCAAGGCCTTCCTGACCGAGCACGACGTCGAGGCCGATATCCAGGTCCAGCGCTGGCACGACATCGAGGAGGAGTGGGAGGAGGCCTCGGTGCCGCTGCCCGGGACACCCGACGAGATCGAGGCCGAGCAGCGGCGCAAGGTAGAGACCGAGCGCATGGAGTCGGAAGAGGCGGGCGCCGACGAGTGGGAGGTGCAGGTCACGCTCCCGGACCACAAGTCCACCAAGCAGCTCGCGGAAAAGCTCGAGGGGGAAGGGCTCTCGCTGTCGCGGCGCTGGCGCTACCTGGTGATACCCGTGCCCACCGAGGAGGACGGACAGCAGCTCGCCGAGCGCCTGCGCGCCGAGGTGCCGGCGGAGGCCGAGATCGCCGTCGAGGGCTCCTACGGCAGCGTCGCCGGCAGCCGGCCGTACGCGCGGATCAGCTGGCTGGGCGGCCTCGGAAATTAGGCCAAAGCGCTGGCGAAACGGCGGCTACCCGGGCTACCCTGACACTTCGGTGCTCTTGCAGGCAGCGGATGAAATGCAGGCCGAGGAGGCCAAGCGGCGCGGCGTGATGATCCTCGAGCAGGGGGGTCGCGGCGGCGTGACCGACTACACGGCGTCGCTGGCGGCGGGCCTTGCCGATCGCGGCTGGAAGGTCCAGATCGCCACGGCGTCCGACCACCTCTACCAGCCCTACCCGGGCGTCGAGGCGCTGCCGATCTTCCACTACCTGCGCGCCGGCTCGCGCATGCGCGACGCGCTGCGGCGCGTGAAGCTCGGCGCGGTGATCAACGGCCTGCGCTTCCTGGCGGCCATACCGAAGGTGGTCATCGCGGGCCGGCGGGTGGCGATCGTCCACTCGCAGGGCTGGGAGCTGGCCCCGCTGGGCGTGCTGATGCTGGGCGCGCTGCGGCTCGCCGGCGTCACCGTGGTGCAGACCGAGCACAACACCTTCGAGCGTGGCTCGATGTCGTTCGACCGCTCGCACTCGTGGATGGGGGCGATCACGAAGCGCACGATCGTCCACACCGACTGGGACGCGGGCAACCTCTGGGACTCCGCCAAGGGCAAGGCCGCCGTGATCCCGCACGGCGAGTACGGGGGCCTGGCGCGCACCGGCGGCAGCGCCGACCGCGCCGCGGCGCGCGCCGAGCTCGGCCTGCCGGACGGCGCCCCCACCACGATGATGTTCGGCCAGCTCCGCCACGACAAGGGTCTGCCCGACCTGCTCGAGGCGGCCCGCCAGGTGCCGGAGCTGTGGGTGCTGATCGGCGGCCAGGACATCGGCGGCCTGTCGGCCACGGCGGAGCTCCTGGAGTCGCCCGAGCTGCGCGGACGCGTGATCGTGCGCGAGGGCTTCCTGCCGATGGAGGAGGCCGCCAGGCTGTTCGCCGCCACCGACACCGTCACGCTGCCCTACCGGATGGCCAGCCAGAGCGGCGTGCTGCTCCTGTCCTACGGCTTCGAGCGCCCGGTGGTCGTCTATCCGGTGGGCGGCCTGCCCGAGGCGGTGGTCGATGGGGAGACCGGCTGGGTCTGCGAGCGGGCGGACATAGAGTCCCTCGCGGAGGCGCTGCGGGACAGCGCGCGGGCGGGCGCCGAGGAGTGCGAGCGCCGCGGCCGGGCCGGTGGCCGGCTCAGCCACGAACGCTTCGCCTGGCCCGAGATAGCGCGGCTCACCGAGGCCGTCTTCCTCGACGCCCTCGGCCTCCAGGGCGCGGGGCTCATGGCGGAGACGTCGAAGGTCGCCTAGACTCGGGACCACCCCGTCCCGGCCCGCGCAGCGCGGTGCCGAACTTGGCCCCTTCGGGCGCCGTAGCGCAAGGAGAGCTTGCTATGACGTCGAGCAGTCACCCGCCGTCGGCCGGCGTGCGATTTCGCGCCGCCCGGGAATTCGCCTATCGGGTTCTCGTGCCGCTGGTGCGCGCGGGGAACCGCATGGGGAGGGCGGTCGGCTCGCTCACCCACCTCTTCCAGCTGAAGCTGGAGGGACTGCTGCGCCCACACGGCGAGTGGTACGACCACTACGTCGACGCCAACTGGCAGTGGGGCGCCACCGGCCGCTCGTCGTTCCTCGAGCGCGGCGTGTTCAACAACCTCGTGATCAAGCCCGGCGCATCGCTGCTCGAGCTCTGCTGCGGCGACGGCTTCTACACGAGCCACTTCTACGCGGGCCGCGCCGAGCGCGTCGTGGCCGTCGACGCCAACGCCGAGGCGCTGGCGCATGCGCGGCGGCGCAACGCGGCGGCCAACATCGCCTACGAGACCTGCGACATCCGGGAGACGCTGCCGGACGGGCCGTTCGACAACGTGGTCTGGGACTCAGCGCTGCATCACTTCACCCCTGAGGAGACGGGGCGCATCCTCGCGCTGATGAAGGAGCGGATGGCTCCGGGCGGCGTGCTGTCCGGCTACACCGAGATCGAGGACATCCCCTACGCGTACCGCAAGGTGGACTTCCGCGACAAGGCCGACGTCGCCGAGCTGCTCGGGCATGCCTTCAGGCACGTGATGGTGATCGAGACGCCCGATCCGCAGCGCACGAACCTTTACTTCTTCGCCTCGGACTCGAAGGACAGGCTGCCGCTCGACCAGCACAACCCGGCGCTGCTTGTGCGCTCCGCACCCGCACACCTGGAGGGGCGCTCGCACTTGGGGGGGACGCTTAAGCGCAGCGACATTCGCGCTGGCTAAGCTGGACTGCCGGGCAGGCGCTCGACAGCGCCTAACCTGTTCTGAGAACGCATGCCTTACTTCATCTGTCCGAACTGCGGGAACCGGACTCTTTCCGGTGAGCGCACCGCCGGGTTCACCACGCGGGCCAAGGGTTGCAGCAAGTGCGGCTTCGGCTTCCTGTTCGAGCTGCTCGACGACTACTACCCGGCTCCCAACGCCGCCTTCATCGTCTGCGACCGGGACGCGCGCGTGATCGGCGCGGGCCGGGGCCTGCGCGAGCTCACGGGCCTGGGCGAGGCCGATGTCATCGGCCAGCCCGTCCGCGACGTGCTCGGCCTCCAGTTCGACAACGGCGACGACCACGTGGGCACCGCCCTCGAGTGGGGCGTGCGCGTGCTCGACAAGGCGGTCGTGGTGCACGCGGAGGGCGACCGGCCGGAGCCCGCGAAGGCAGACATCTTCCCGGCGTACGACGAGGATGGCGGGCTGCTCCTCGTGCTGACACCGACCTCGTGATCGAGTGACCAGCCGCCAGCGAAACGCCATCGTCCTGCTCGTAGTCGCCTTGTTGTTGGTGTTCTCGGCGATCGTGATCACGAGCAAGCCCACGCGCCTCGGGCTCGACCTGAAGGGCGGCGTCGAGCTCGTCTACCAGGGCGAGCCCACGCCGAAGGTGCCCAAGGTCACCTCGCAGGCGGTCGGCGACGCGATCTCCACGATCCGCAAGCGCACCGACGCCCTGGGCGTGTCCGAGCCCGAGATCCAGCGCACCGGCTCTGACGAGATCACGATCGGTTTGCCGGACGTGAAGAACGTCGACCGGGCGGAGCAGCAGGTGGGCAGCACCGCGCAGCTCCAGTTCTACGACTGGGAGCCCAACATCTACAAGGCGCCCAACGTGCTGGTGCCCGGGGACGACGCCGCCGACCCGAACAACGGCAATCTCAGCGCCACCAACCAGCCGATCTTCAGCCTCTACCAGGCCGTGCTGAGGGGGTCGAAGTCGCTGCCGCGGGCCGAGGTCACCGACATACCGGCGGGCGGGCCCTCCAAGGCGATCGTCCAGAAGTTCGGCGGCAACCAGCAGCAGATCCGCACCTACTACGACCGCCTGAACGACACGGCGGGCGACAAGTACTACCTGTTCGCGCCGGCGGCGGCCAAGGGAGCCAACCCCGTGCTGATCACGGGTCCGGAGCCGAGCTGCCAGGCGCTCCTGTCGGACTACTCGGACAAGCTCGCCAAGGGTGCGCCCCAGCCGGCGCCGCGCCCGGTCACAACCGGCACGCAGTGCGTGGACCAGCTCAAGGCGCTCGGCGTGGCCGGCCCGCCGCAGGGCAGCACGATCCTCAAGGTGCCCGAGGGCGTGATCGTGCTCGGCGCGCAGGCCAACAAGAACGCCAAGGCCGGCGCGCCGCCCCCCGGCTACTACGTGCTCGAGGACGACTCCGAGCTGTCCGGCTCGGACATCAAGAACCCGAAGGTCGAGACCGACCCCAACACCGGCCTGCCCGTCGTCACGATGCAGTTCACCGGTCAGGGGCGCAGGCAGTTCGCGGCCGTCACAAAGCGCATCGCGGACCGCGGCGCGCGCCAGCTTCCGATCGCCGGCATGACGCCCGCGCAGCGCTTCCAGCGCTTCGCCATCACGCTCGACAACCAGATCATCTCGCTGGCGACGATCGACTACCAACAGAACCCGGACGGCATTGACGGCCGCACCGGCGCCCAGATCGACAACATCGGCAGCTACCAGGAGACCTCCGACCTGGCCCAGAACCTGCGCATCGGCGCGCTGCCGATCAGCCTCAAGCTGATCTCGAAGACGCAGGTCTCCTCGACGCTCGGTAAGCAGGCGCTGCACCAGGGC
Source organism: uncultured Thermoleophilaceae bacterium (assembly GCA_963848495.1). GTDB lineage: Bacteria > Actinomycetota > Thermoleophilia > Solirubrobacterales > Thermoleophilaceae > JAICJR01. Next base: position 450,204 of record CAWKDV010000003.1, on the reverse strand, counting down.
CTGATCGCGGGCGCGGTGGGCCTCATGCTCACGCTGATCTTCCTGCTCAGCTTCTACCGGATCCTCGGCGTGGTGGCCGCCATCGGGCTCGTGATCTACGCGGTGATCCTGTTCGCGGTGGTCAAGCTGATCCCGATCACGATGACCCTGCCGGGCATCGCGGGCCTCATCCTCACGCTGGGCGTCGCCGCGGACGCCAACATCGTCATCTTCGAGCGAATAAAGGAGGAGGCGCGCGGCGGCGCCTCCATCCCGCGGGCGATCTCGGCCGGCTACAGCAAGGCGCTCAGGACGATCATCGACGCCAACGTCGTCACGATCGGCGTCGCGTTCATCCTGTTCATGCTCGCCACGGCGGGCGTCAAGGGGTTCGCCTTCACGCTGCTTGTCGGCACGCTCGTGTCGCTGTTCACGGCGGTGCTCGCCACCTCGGCGATCCTCGGCTCGATGTCGCGCACGCGCATCATGCGCTCGCGCCACATGCTCGCTGCCGGCAGGGAGCGGATCCGCTGGCACTTCGACTTCATGGGCAAGTCGAAGTGGTTCTTCTCGATGTCGGGCACGATCCTCTGCGCGGGCGCGATCGCCATCGCCGCCCTCGGCGTGAACTTCGGCATCGACTTCGAGTCGGGCACTCGCATCGTCACCCCGGTGGAGAAGGCGGCGAGCGTCGCGGACGTGCGCAACACGCTCGGGCATCTCGGCTACGGCGACGCGAAGATCCAGTCGGTCAAGAACTCGAAGCTCGGCGCGCACGTCTTCCAGATCACGGTCAAGAAGCTGCCCCCGGACAAGGTCAACCGCGTCGAGACGGCGCTCGACCAGAACTTCGGCGTCGCGCGGGCCGACTTCACGGCCAGCTCGGTGGGCCCGACGTTCGGCGCCCAGATCGCGCGGACGGCGGTCATCGCCATCATCGCCTCGCTGCTGTTGATCTCGCTCTACATCGGCCTGCGCTTCGAGTTCAAGTTCGCGGTGCCGGTGCTGATCGCCCTCGCGCACGACCTGCTCATCACCGCGGGCGTCTACGCGATCTTCCAGCGCGAAGTGTCGACCGCGACGGTGGCCGCGTTGCTCACGATCCTCGGCTACTCGCTCTACGACACGATCATCGTGTTCGACCGAATACGCGAGAACGTGCCGCGCATGTCGCGGGCCACGTTCAGCCAGATCGTCAACCGCTCGATGGCCGAGGTGCTCACCCGGTCGCTCGCGACGAGCTTCTCCACGCTGCTGCCGATCCTCGCGTTGATGCTGTTCGGCGGCGAGACGCTCAAGGACTTCGGCTTCGCGCTGCTCGTCGGCGTGGCGTCCGGCACGTACTCGTCGATCTTCATCGCCTCGCCGGTGCTCACGCACTGGAAGGAGCGCGAGCCGGTCTACGTGCGCCGCCGCCAGCTCGCCCTCGAGGACTTCGGCGGGGTCGTCCCGGCCTACGCGCCCGGCACCTTCGGCGAGCCGGTGGAGGAGCCCGCCGCGCCGGCGGCGGCGCCGCGTCAGCGGCCCAGTCGTCCCACCCGCTCCAGACGCGCCGGGTCGACGCGCGGCAACGGGCCGGGTGACGGAGCCGGTCTCGGCACGGCGGTGCAGGAGCCGCCGGCGCCGCCCAGGCGTGCGGTCGAACCCGAGCCGCCGGAGCCCGAGGTCGAGGAGCCGGCCGTGGAGGAGCCGGCCGTGGAGGAGGCGCCCGCAGCCGAGCAGCCGCCGCTCGAGGAGCCGCAGCCCGCTGACAGCGGCAACGGCGCCGCCGACGCGGACGGGGACGACGGTGCCGACGCGGAGCCGCGGCCGTCCGCCTACTCGAGCACGAGCGGCCCCAACCGCCCGCAGAAGCCGCGCCCGCAGCAGCGCCGGAAGAAGAGGCACGGTCGCCGATGAGCCTCCTCGTCTGGGCCATGATGGGCATCGCCCTCTGGCACTTCACGATCTTCCTGCCCGACCGCTTCCGCGGCGGGATCGTCGGCGCCTTCCTGGCCGCCGTGATCGGCGCCGTGTTCATCGGCTTGGCGATCAACGGCTTCAACGTGCCCGGCCGTCACGACACCCACCTCGTGCAGGCGCTCGTGGCTATCCCGGGCGCACTGATCGGCCTCGGCATCTCCTACTTCTGGGGCGACCGGGTCGAGCCCGAGCGCCCCGCTCTCTAGACCTCTCGTCGTTCTCAGGCGCGGCGGGGTTCCGTCCGCCGCCCGGCGCAGACTGGCTGCATGGTCGCCGAGTCCGCGCGCTGGTCCACCACGCCCTATTCCGTAGCGGCAGCCGAGCGCATCGGCAGGGAGCTCGGGCTGTCGCCCACCACGGCCACGATCCTCGTCAGGCGCGGCTATGACACCCCGGCCGCCGCTCGCGCCTTCCTCACGGCCGAGGACCGGCACGACCCACTCGCGCTCGGCCAGATGGCCGAAGCGTGCGAGCTGATCCTGAAGCACGCGGGCTCGGGCTCGCCGATCGTCGTGCACGGCGACTACGACGTCGACGGCGTGTCGTCCACCGCGATCCTCGTGCGCGCGCTGCGGCGGCTCGGCGCCCGCGTCTCCTGGCACCTACCCAGTCGGCTCGACGACGGCTACGGACTGTCGCTTCACATCGTGGAGCGGCTCGCCGCCGAGGGGGCCGGGCTGCTCGTGACGGTCGACTGCGCGGTCACGGCGGTGGCGGAGATCGAGCGCGCGCAGGAGCTCGGGCTCGACGTCGTGGTCAGCGACCACCACCGCCCGGGCGAGACGCTGCCGCCGTGCCCCGTGGTGCACCCAGCGCTCGGCGATTACCCGTTCACCGAGCTGTGCGCGGCAGGGGTCGCGCACAAGCTGGCCGAGGCCCTGTACGCGCGCGCCGGGCTCGACCCCTCGCTCGCCGAGGAGGATCTCGACCTGGTGGCGCTTGCCACGGTGGCCGACGTCGTGTCGCTCACGGGCGAGAACAGGCGGCTGGTGAGGGCAGGGCTGCCGGTGGTCGCGCGGACGGCCAAGCCGGGCCTGCGCGCGCTCATGCGCATCTCGGCGCTCGATCCCGGGCGACGTCGACGCCCGCGCGCTCGGCTTCCGGCTGGCGCCGCGGCTCAACGCCGCCGGCCGCCTGCAGCGCGCCGACGCCGCGCTCGAGCTCCTGCTCACCGATGACGACGAGCGCGCCGCGCAGGTGGCCGACGAGCTCGACCTGCTCAACCGCGAGCGCCAGGACACCGAGACGCGCATCATGTTCGCCGCCGAGGCGGCGCGCGCCGAGCAGGAGGGCGCGCCCGCGTACGTCCTGGCCGGCGAGGGCTGGCACCCGGGCGTGATCGGCATCGTGGCCTCGCGGCTAGTGGAGCGCCATAACCGGCCCTGCCTGATGATCGCGCTCGACGGGGGCAGCGGACGCGGCTCGGGGCGGAGCATCCAGGCGTACGACCTGCACGCCGGGCTCGCCGCCTGCGCGGAGCACCTCCAGCGCTTCGGCGGCCACCGAGCGGCCGCGGGCTTCGACATCGACGCCAGGCGGATCGACGCCTTCCGCGCCGCGCTCGTGCGGCACGCGGCTTCGGCGCTCACGCCCGAGGACCTGATCCCCGAGCACGAGGTGGACGCCCTGGTGCCCGGCAGCGCGCTCGGCCTCGAGCTGGCGGAGGAGCTGGAGAGCCTGGGCCCGTTCGGCCACGGCAACCCGGAGCCCACTCTGCTCGTCCCCTCGGCGCGGCTCGGCGACGTGCGCGGGATGGGGGCGGAGGGCCAGCACTCCTGCTTCACGCTCTCGAACGGCGGCCGGCGCGCCCGCGGCGTCGCCTTCCGCACCGCGCCCAAGACGCTCGCTGCGACGGCGGGCGGGGAGCTGCACGACGCCACCGTCCGGCTCGCGCTCAACCGCTGGAACGGGGCGGTCGAGGCGCGCGTCGAGCTGCAGGCCCTCTGCGGGCGTGAGGGCGCCGAGTGCACGGTCCTCGGCGAGAGCGAGTCGTTCCGGGTGAGGCTCGAACGTGAGCTCTCGCCGCCCGCCTTCATCTCGGGCGAGCCGCGGCGTGCACTCTGCGACCGCCGCCGCGAGGGCTTCGCCGGCGTGGCCGGCGACCTGCTCTCGAGCGGCGAGGGGGTGCTGATCGTGTGCGCCGACGTCTCGCGCCGCCGTCGCGCTCTCGACCGGGTGGTGGGCGGCCTGGGCAAGGTGGCGCTGGTCTCCTGGCGGGCCCTCGCGCTCGATCAGGCGCTGGCGGCGCCGTTCGAGCACATCGTCGCGCTCGACCCGCCGGCCACCCCCGCGGGCGAGGCCCTGCTCCGCCAGGCGCCTGCGAGCGGCTTCGCGCACCTGGCCTGGGGCGAGCCCGAGGTGCAGTTCGCGCTCGCAGCGGCAGGGGCCGAGCTGGACCTGCGCCCGCCGCTGACCGAGCTCTACCGCGCGCTGAAGGACGCCGGTGGCGCGCTGGCCGGCGACGAGCTGCAGCACGCGCTGCACGGAGCCGCCGCGCACCCGCGCTCACCCGCCCTCTGCGCCCGGCTGCTCACCGTTCTGAGCGAGCTGAACCTGGCCACGTACGCGGACGGGAGCTGCACGCTCAAGGACGGCGGCAAGGTCGAGCTCGACCGCTCAGCGACCTACGCCCGCTGCCAGCAGCGCCTGGCCGACACAAAGCGCTACCTCAGCACCGCAGTGCCGATGCCGATCGCAGCGTAGCCCGCAGTCCGCAGTCCGCAATTCCGCAGTCCCAATGGAGGCTTTTAGCCGACATTGCGGAATCCCAAATTGCGTTCCGTCAGGCACCCCCTGCATGATGGACGCAGTTCGTAGGCGACCCCGAAGGCGGAGACACGGCCCTCTGGCTCATCCTCCTGCTGGTCTGGCTCGGTGGCATCCCGGCCGCGATCGTGGTCACGGCGGTCCTCGGCTCGCGCTGGTACGACCACAAGCTCGCGCGTGCCGCCAGCGCCTACAGGAAGCGGGCCGCGCTGCTCGGGTTCGACCGCTGCGGGCGGCGCGCGCACGCCGCGCGCCTCGCGCACGCGTCCTACCGGCGGGCCGCCGGCCGTCGCCACGTTTGAGCCATCTGGGCGATCACCGCGGTGGAGCCCCGGGTCTAAACTCGGACTGATGGCGGAGACTTCGAAGACCCCGGCGAGCAGCCGTAGCAAGGACAAGGCCGCGAAGGCCACCGCGACCAAGGACGGCGACGGCAAGGCGACGCCGCCGGTCGCCACCGGCGAGGTCGACTTCGAGCACAAGCCCGTCGACGTCGCGCCCGCTCAGGCCAACCCGCCGGCCGGCCCCACGGCCGCCCTCACGGACTTCGAGCGCGGCCTGCTCGGCGACCTGATGGCGGTGATCGAGGAGCACTCCTCCGACGCCGCCCAGGAGATCGACCGCGACGCGGTGGAGCGCGCGTTCGTGTTCGCCTGCGAGCACCACGCGGACCAGCGCCGCCGCTCGGGCGAGGACTTCATCATCCACCCGGTCGGCGTGGCCAAGATCTGCGCCGGCATGCGGCTCGACACCGAGACGCTGTGCGCGGCGCTGCTGCACGACACGGTGGAGGACACCAGCGCGTCGCTCGACGAGGTGCGCGCCGAGTTCGGCGAGGAGATCGCCACGCTCGTCGACGGCGTGACCAAGCTCACCGGCATCACCTTCCAGAGCCGCGACGAGCGCCAGGCCGAGAACTACCGCAAGATGATCGTGGCGATGGCCGCCGACGTGCGCGTCATCCTGATCAAGCTCGCGGACCGCCTCCACAACATGCGCACGCTGGGCTCGATGCCCAAGCAGAAGCAGCAGGAGAAGGCCAAGGAGACGCTCGAGATCTTCGCCCCGCTGGCGCACCGGCTCGGCATCCACGCGATCAAGTGGGAGCTCGAGGACCTTGCCTTCGCCACGCTCCACCCGCGCAAGTACAAGGAGATCAAGGCGCTGGTCAACCAGCAGCGCGAGGAGCGCGAGGGCTACGTCGCCCGCGCGGGCCAGTACCTGCGGAAGGAGCTCGAGGACGTCGGCATCAACGCCCAGATCTCAGGCCGCGCCAAGCACTTCTACTCGATCTACTCGAAGATGACGAAGAAGGGCCGCGAGTTCAACGAGATCTACGACCTCACGGCGATGCGCGTGCTCGTGGAGTCGGTCAAGGACTGCTACGGCGCGATCGGCGTGATCCACTCGCTCTGGAAGCCGCTGCCCGGGCGCTTCAAGGACTTCGTGGCGATGCCCAAGTTCAACATGTACCAGGCGCTCCACACCACGGTGATCGGGCCCGAGGGGCGGCCGCTCGAGATCCAGATCCGCACGCAGGACATGCACGACACGGCGGAGTACGGGATCGCCGCTCACTGGATCTACAAGGACGGCGGCTACCGCGACGGCAAGCGCGTCCCGCCGCAGGGCGTGCAGGACAAGGTCGAGTGGCTCAAGCACCTGCTCGACTGGCAGCGGGAGCTGAAGGACCCGCAGGAGTTCGTCGAGGGGCTGAAGGTCGACCTGTTCGAGGACGAGGTGTTCGTCTTCACGCCGAAGGGCGAGGTCAAGTCGCTCGCGGCCGGCGCCACGCCGCTCGACTTCGCCTACGAGGTCCACACCGACGTCGGCCACCGCTGCGTGGGCGCGAAGGTCAACGGCAAGATCGTGCCGCTCCACTACGAGCTCAGGTCGGGCGACATCTGCGAGGTGCTCACCTCCAAGCAGGAGCGCGGCCCGTCGCGCGACTGGCTGTCGCTCGCCAAGACCGCGCGCGCCCAGTCGAAGATCCGCGCCTGGTTCAAGCGCGAGCGCCGCGAGGACTCGGAGCGCGCCGGCCGCGACATCCTCCAGGACAACCTCAAGCGCCAGGGCCTGCCGCCGCAGAAGCTGGCCGGCTCGCCGCTGCTGGCGGACGTGATCCGCGAGATGGGCTTCAAGAAGGCCGAGGAGTTCTACATCGCCCTCGGCCAGTCCAAGATCTCGTCGAAGGTCGTCGTCAACAAGATCATGCAGCGCCTCAAGCAGGGCGAGGCGGCTATCGAGCCCGCGGGACCGGTCGACGACCTGCTGGCCAAGCGCGAGTCGCCCAAGCCCACCGCGGCCTCGTCGAGCTACGGCATCAAGGTCGAGGGCATCGACGACGTCCCGCTGCGGCTCGCCAAGTGCTGCCGCCCGGTGCCGGGCGACCCGATCGTCGGCTACATCTCACTCGGCCGCGGCATCACGATCCACCACGAGCACTGCCCCAACGCCCGGGCGCTGATGAAGAGCCCCGAGCGGTTCACGCCGGTGTCGTGGGAGGGCACGGGGGCCACGTCGTTCCGCGTCGAGCTCGAGGTCGACGCCTGGGACCGCCACCGCCTGCTCGAGGACCTCTCCCGCACCTTCGCGGAGAGCGGCGTCAACATCCTCGAGGCGCGCTGCACGGTCGTGCACCCGATGGTGAAGAACCGCTTCGTGATCGAGGTGGGGGACACCGCCGCGCTGAAGACCTGCGTGCAGCGCCTGCGCAACATCGACGGCGTCTTCGACGCCTATCGCGTGACGCCGACGAGTTAGTGGTGTCCTAGGCCGCTCGGGCTTGGTCCTGCGCGGTGAGCCGAGCCACCTCGGCCTTGAACTTGGCCTGGAACGCCTGAGTCGAGAAGCCGTAGGCGTGCTGGCGGATGCGCTCCGGTGAGAAGCGCGTGAAGTCGGTCTCGCGCAGCGCCTCGGTGAGCGCGTCCAGATCGCCGACGGGCACGAGCACGCCGGTCGAGCCGTTGACCACGGTCTCGCGGACGCCGCCGGCGTCGACGGCGACGACGGGGCGCCCCGCGGCCTGGGTCTCCACGGCGGCGATGCCGAACTCCTCGACGTTGGGCACGATCAGCGCCAGCGCCCGAGCGTTGAGGTCGACGAGCTGCTCGTCGCTCACGCGGCCGAGGAACTCCGCGTGGTCGCCGTGGAGCGCCTTCAGCCGCTCGAGGTCCGGCCCGGTGCCGACCACCTTGATCGGACGGCCGGCGCGCTTGGCGGCCTCGAGGGCCAGCTCGACCCGCTTGTGACGGACAAGCTCCATCACCACGAGGAAGAAGTCCTCGGGGCTGCCGATCTCGAAGCGGTCGACCTCGACCGGCGGGTGCACGATCTGCGAGTCGCGGCCCCAGACCTGCTGGATCCGCTCCCGGGTGATCTGCGAGTTGGCCACGTAGTGGGTCACGCGCTCGGTGGCCTCCAGGTCCCAGGCGCGCATTCGCCGAAGCACGCCGCGCAGCAGCGGCCGCGCGACCCGCGGCGCCTCCTCGAGGGCGCGCTGGCGCTCGAACCAGGCGTAGCGGAAGGGGGAGTGGCAGTAGCAGACGTGCACGGCACCCGGGCCCGGCCGCACGCCGTGCGCGAAGGCGCTGCTGCTCGACACGACCACGTCGTGGTCCTGCACCGGCAGGTGCTCGGCGGCGCGCGGGTAGAGCGGAAGCAGGCGCCTGAAGCCCTTCTGGCGAATGCCGAGGCGCTGGAGGTAGGACGGGTGGACGGTGCGGCCGTGGAAGCGGCGATCGGTGCCCTCGTCGTCGAAGAGCAGGGTGTAGATCGGCGCCTCGGGCCAGCAGTCCGCGATCGCGGCAAAGGTCCGTTCCCCGCCTCGCATGACGAGCAGGTAGTCGTGGACGAGCCCGGTCGAGATCCGAGATCTCACCGGCGGCTCATCGGCATACCAAGGCCCCTGCGGCTGAAAAGCGAGTCGACCCAACTACACCTATTTAGCCACAGGGCGCAGGAATTGACCAGCTCTGGACGAATATGCCAATCGGTCCACGAGGCCAGTTGCAATTCAGGGATGGTCATGAGAATGTCGATTGAGTCCCGTTATCAGTGGGGCGTATAGTCGAGACCGTCCATCTCGCCCCGAAACGGTTCACTGGCCGGCACATCGGCCTTCGAAATGGCTTCCACTCATCCCCTTCGAGTCATCTGGAGTTACAAGCGTGTGATCGCCATTGTGGCGATCGCCGCGACCGCTCTTGCGTACGTCGCGAGCAAGTCGCAGACGAACAAATATCAGGGCGACGCAACTGTGCAGGTGATCCCGAGCGAGCAGGTCGGCGGCGGCGCGCTCGCGCCCCAGCAGCTGCTCCAGCTCAGCGACGTCTATCTCGAGCTCGCCAAGACCACCCCGGTGCTTGCCCGCGGCGCCAAGCTGATGAAGCCACCGATCAGCACCTACCGCTTCTCCAAGAACGTGTCGGCCGCAACCAAGGGCGACCTCGGCCTGATCGACCTCACCGGCGAGAGCACCAGCCCCCGGCAGGCGGCCCAGCTGGCCAACGCGTACGCGAACGGCTTCGTCACGCAGATCAACGACCAGCAGACGAGGCAGCACCAGGACGCGCTCAACGCGGTCCAGACCCAGCTCAACACGGCCCAGGCCCAGATCACCGCGCTCTCCGGCCAGGTGGCCCCGAGCGCGGCGACGGTGGCGAAGATCAACACGCTCAAGTCGCTCACCACCGCGCTGACCCAGCAGATCGCGAACCTGGCCGGCAACACCAACGACAAGATCTCGGTGATCGAGGCCGCCTCGGTGCCCACCACGCCTTCGTCGCCGCGCCCGAAGCGCGACGCCGCGCTGGCGTTCATCGCCGCGCTGCTGCTGGGCTCCGGCGTCGCGCTGCTCTGGTCGCTCCTGGCCGGTCGCTACAGCTCCGCCGAGGAAGCGTCAGTGGACCTCGGCATCCCGATCATCGGCGAGCTGCCGCGTGCCGCGCCCGACGACGCGGCCGCAATCGAGGCCTTCCGCGGCCTGCGCACGGGCATTGCGTACGCCACCTTCGAAGCGCCCGACTCGCTCGAGCGGCTCGACCCGGCGAACACGGTCTTGCAGAACGGCAGCGGCGGCGGCGGAGCGCTGCTGGTCACGAGCCCGAACCTGGGCGCCGGCAAGAGCTACGTCGCAGCCAACCTCGCGCGCTCGCTCGCTGCTGAGGGCCGCAGCGTGGCCGCGGTGGAGGGCGACCTGCGGCGGCCCACGTTGGCGCAGCAGCTGGACATCCGCCCGAACCCCGGCGTCGGCGACGTGCTGCACGCGGAGGAGCCGGCCCTCGCCGCCGAGCTCAGCCAGCCGGTGCGGCTGCCCCCGTCCGCCGCGCGGCGCGGCGGTGAGCTGCACGCGCTGCCGGTCGGCAGGCGCGTGGAGGACCCGGCCGAGGCGCTCAGCTCCAAGGTCATGGCCGACGGACTCAAGGTGCTCGAGAACTCCTTTGGCGCTGTCGTCATCGACAGCCCGCCGGTGCTCGGCATCACGGACGCCCTCGTTCTGGTCCGCTACTCCAACGCCGTGATCCTGGTGGTCGACGCCCGCCGCACCAGCCGCGTGCAGGCGAGGCGCGCCGTGGAGACGCTGCGGGCGGTCAACGCCCCCATCGTCGGGCTCGTCTTCAACCGCTCGAAGACCACCTTCTCACCGTACTACCAGGAAGACAGTCGCAGCGGGCGACTGCCGCTGAAGAAGCAGGGAGTCGCTCCCTGACGACCACCTGGTCAGGGCGCTCTGTAGGCGCCCTGGGCGCCGGGCTTGCAGGGCTGTTGGTCGTCGGTCTCGTGGCCGGCCAGTCGAACGGCGTGCTCCTCCTGGCGACCGTGGTCGGGATCGGCTTCGTGCTCACGCTGCTGCTCACGCCGCCGTGGGTGTCGCTGTCCGTGCTGCTCGGCATCGTCGTCCTGCTCGAGGCCAACCCCGGGGGCTTCCTCTCGGCCGGCGCCCACTTCTACTCCGCCGGGGGCAAGGTCGGCCTGCCGTTCATGCTCTTCCTGCTGGTCGTGGCGGCCACGCTGTTCGACCTGGTGAAGCGCGGCGAGCGGCCACGGACGCCGGGCGCGGCCACGTACCCGCTGCTGTTCCTCGCGGGCTGTGAGCTGCTCGGCCTCGTGAACGGCCACTTCAGCGGCGCCGCCCGCGGCCCCTGGGTCAGTCAGGGGGAGACGATCACCGAGCTCGTGGTCACGCCGTTCATCGTGGTCAACGCCCTCAGGACGCGCACGGCCGTGCGCAACTTCGCCATCGTCGCCGGGGTGCTCGCGGTGGTGAAGGGCGTCCTCGGCACGATCTTCTGGCTGGGGGGTCAGGGCATGTCGTTCGGCGATACGACGCTGACCTACCTGGAGCCGACGGCCAACTGGCTGATGCTGCTGCTCCTCCTGACGCTGGCGGTCGCCGTCATCCACCGCGTTCCAACCGCCCGCTGGGCGCGCTGGGGGTCGGCGTTCGCGTTTGCCGCGCTGATCCTGTCGTTCCGGCGCAGCTTCTGGATCGGCGGGGCCATGGGCCTCGTGCTGGTCCTGCTGTTCGCCACAGGTCGGCGCGGCGGGCGGGTCCTGCTCCCCAGCATCATCATCTTCGCCATTGCCGGAGTCATCGCGTTCGCCATTGTCGGCCCCGGCAACTCGAGCAATCCGGTGCTCGCCCGCGGCAAGGAGCTGTCGCCCTCCGCCATCCAGCTGAACGCCGACGACCGCTACCGCATCGAGGAGCGTCGCAACGTGCTCCACAGCGTGCTGAAGCGGCCGCTGTTCGGCCTCGGGATCGGCGTTCCCTGGGTGGCGAACCGGGCGATCTCGCTCGCCTTCGCCGGCCAGGGCCAGTACACCCACTTCCTGATCTTCTGGTACTGGATCAAGATGGGCCTGCTGGGCATGTTCGCCTACGTCTGGTTAATGGCGACCGGCCTCTACATGGGGTACTCGCTCTGGCGCCAGCACCCGGACGGCCTCCACCGCTCGATCGGCCTGGCCGGCCTCGCCGGCATCGCCGGCCTGATGGTCGCGGAGACCACCGCGTCGTTCACGGGCGTCGACGTGCGCTTCTCGATGATCGTGGGCGCGGCGCTCGGCTGGCTCGCGGCCGCGAAGGCGACGATGGCGGAGCCAGAGCCGGCCAAGACCATCGAGAGCGGCCTTACGCAGCCGCTTGCCGCGGGCCGGCGGGCGATGACCACCGGCCTGGTGTTCGCGCGCGGGCACCGCAGCTGGGGCGTCACCGCATGCGCGCTGGCCATGGTGGCCGCCGGCTGCCTCGCGCTGGCACTTGCGGTGTCTGGCCTCGCGGGCGGCAGCTAACCCGGCGCCTGCGCGCGCAGCACGTTCCAGGACGGCTTCGGCTGGCCTGCCCGGCGGATCAGCCCGAACCAGGCCTCCTTGTCCGTGCCGTTCCCCTCCACCCCGTCGCGGTAGTTGTAGGGGAAGAGGGCTCGCACCCACGGGTAGTCCGCCTTCACGATCTGGAAGGCGCTCTTCAGGTACTGCGCCTGCGTCGGCTCGCTCACGCAGATGGTCGGGTCCGCCGGGCAGGTGGACCAGCCCACCTCCGTGATCCAGAACGGCTTCGAGCCGGCCCCGTGGGCGGCGAACTGCCGGCGGATCTGCGCGATGCGCTTGAACTGGCCGCGCGCGTCCGCCGCGTCGAAGCTCTTCGGCGAGGACGTGCCGGTGTACGGGTGCACGGCCACGCCGTCGAACCAACGGCCGAGGTCCGGCACCGCGGCGAACATCGGGGCCACCCAGGGCACGCCGGGACCGTGCGCCGGCAGTCCCGTGAGATCGGCCTCGAGCAGGAAGCGGGCGGCGGGGTCCGCGCGCCGGCCGGCCGCGGCGGCACGCTTGAACAGGCGGGCGTAGGCCCGCGGGTTCACCCCGCCCGCCGAGAAGTCGGTCAGGTACGGCTCGTTCCAGATCTCGAACCAGCCGGCAGGGCGCGCCGGCAGCTCCCGATGCGTCCGCCAGAAGCTGCCGTGCGGCCCGTAGCGCGCAACCACGCGCGCCACGTAGCGGGCGTAGGCGGCGGGCCGCGAGGGGAACACGTTCCAGCCGTGGCCCGCCCAGGCCGGCACGTTCATCAGCAGCGGCAGAATCGTGATGCCGTGCCGGGCGGCCACGGCGAACTGCTTGTCGTAGCGGTCGAAGCGCCAGACCCCTGGCCTCGGCTGCACGGCCGACCAGTCGAGCTCGAGGCGCTCCATCGTGACTCCGGCCGCCGCCACGGCGGCCAGGTTGCAGTCGTTGTTCCAGACGGAGTTGAGGCCCACGACGAGCGCGCCGCGACGGGCCGGCGGAGACCCGACGGGGACCTGCGGGCAGTGGTCGCCGGCCGGGCCCACGGGCCGGCCCGACGACTGCGACAGCCTTCCGGCTACGAGCAGCGCGATCAGGGCGGCCAGCAGGGCGATGCCCGCGGCGGTCGCGGGCAGTGCCTTGCGAAACATGATTCGAATGTACCCCTGAAATGCGCCGAGGGGGCCCGTTCGGGCCCCCTCGGCATCTTGCTGTGAGTTACCGTCGACCTGTCAGCCGCGGTAGGTGTTGAGCAGGTCACGAATGCCGGTCGTGAACGCGCCCTTCGACGAGCCATCCATCTTGACGGCGCCGAAGTTGGCCTCGCGGTCGGCGGCATTGCTGCCCATGTCGCGCTGCTCGAAGACGAGCAGCTCCCGCAGACGCGATCCGTAGGTCGCGTGCATGTCCGCGATGGCGCCCTTGAGATCGTCCGCCGCCTGCTGGTAGGTCAGGCAGGTGGGCCAGTTGTAGTTCGAGTTGAGGCAGGTTCCATTGCTCGTGGAGATGCCGTACTCGGTGATGAAGAACGGAAGCGAGGTGTCGCCGTGCCTGGCGGTGTCGCTCACGGTCTGGTTGATGATCGGTGCGTAGCGGCTCTTGGGGCCGTACGGGTGCAGCGTCCAACCGCCGATGAGCTGGTTCAGGTTGGGCACTGCGCTGTACAGGCCGTCGACCCACTGCGAGCAGCCGCAGCCGCCGTTGTCGCCCTGGACCAGCAGGCCGACGCCGGGGTTGACGGCGTCGATCGCGCTGATCGCGTCCTTAGCCACGCGGGCGTAGGACTGGGCACGCGAGGTGTAGCTCGAGCCGGAGCTCACGCCACCGAACTGGTAGCCCTCGTTGGTCTCGTTGCCGAACTCGATGTAGCGGACTGCCAGGTAGCCGTCGGAGCGGCCCTGCCAGAACGTGCCACCCGGGCCGAACGCCTTCGCCCAGCCACCGAGAGTCTGAGCCGTGGAGGTGCTGGGGATGGAGCCCGGGAACTCTGCGAGGAGCAGCGCCTGCTCGCCCTTGGAGGCGAGGGTGGCGATCTGAGCCTGCACGGTCGAGACCGAGGCGCCGATGCCGAAGGGCACGCGCACGACGGCAGGGTGCAGGTCCGCCGCGGCGGTCAGTCCGGACTCCCAGCCCGCGGCCGGGCCCGAGACCATGCCCACGGTGAAGCCAGAAGGAGCCGGCGTCGGCGTGGGGGTCGGGTCAGGGGTCGGGGTCGGCGTGGGATCGGGCGTCGGCGTCGGCGTCGGAGCCGGAGCCGGAGCCGGAGCCGGAGCCGGAGCCGGCTGGCTCACTGTGGCCTGAACGCGGCTGCCGCCGGTCGAGCTCGAGAACCAGCTGCCGATTTCCTTGCCGGTGGAGTCGAGCGCGATCGCGTCGACCCAGGCGCGCTTGGGCTGCCAGGGGCCGGCGGCCGTCGCGGCGGACAGATCCACGTAGTCATACGTCCCCGCGGCCGGCGGGTAAACGTTTGCGTCTGCCTCGTAGACGTGGACCTTGGCGGTGCCGGCCGGGAGGCCGAACACGACCTTCGAGGAGTCACCGCTCGCCAGCGCGATCGTGAGCTGGCCGCTCGGGGCCGGAGCCGGAGTGGGCGTCGGCGTGGGCGTGGGCGTCGGAGCGGGGGCCGGAGCCGGAGCCGGGGCGACCGGCGGCACGACCGTCAGCTTGTCGACGCGCAGGTTGCGGTCGCAGCTGCCCTTGACGAGCTTGTCGTTGTTGAAAGCAACGGTGAAGGTGCGGTTGCCGGCCGCGATCGGCGTGGAGACGTTGTAGTTGCCCCAGCTCGTCGTGGAGACCGGCACCGAGGCGACCTGCTTGCCGTCGACGCTGACGACCATCGTCGGCGCGCCCTGGCACTGGTCGCCACGTGCGCGAATCTGAAGGCTCGCGCCGGCGATCACGCTCTTCGTGGTCTTGGCATTGCTGTTACCCGCGAACACGAGTGCCTTGCCGCCGCTGGCGGAGGAGTCGCTGTACGAGTGGACGTCGGACGCTGACGGCGTCATGCCCTCGGCCTCGAAGTAGGAGACCGAGACGCTGCTCGTCTGCCGGTGCTTTGCCCGGCGCTGC
This sequence comes from uncultured Thermoleophilaceae bacterium, assembly GCA_963848495.1. Lineage (GTDB taxonomy): Bacteria > Actinomycetota > Thermoleophilia > Solirubrobacterales > Thermoleophilaceae > JAICJR01. The sequence continues at coordinate 435,141 of CAWKDV010000003.1, read as the reverse complement.
TTCTCGCGCCGCACCTTGGCGCGGCACTTGGCACGCGCGTGCGCGCTGCCCGACTTGCACTTGGCGCTGGCCGCATACGCGGACATGCTGGGGGCGGCCTGCGCCACGGCGGCAAGCGTCAAGGCAAGCGCCGCAGCCAGTGCCACACTGACCATGCGGAGGGGTGAGGACATGAGGGTTGGCCTCTCTTGACGTGCCGCCATTGGGGGCGACCGCCATCGGGAAGGGATTTAGGGGCCGTGTGGGAGGGAGGCGCGAGTAGCGCAACTACGGCTTACGCACGGTCTGATCGGCAGCCCTGAAGCGCTTTAGAGAGGGAATTGCGCTGACCTCGACAAATAGGCTCGCGCAAAGAGGGGAGGAAATTTCCCGCAGGGGAAAAACCTGAGGTACGATCGAAACAGGTTGAACCCCGTTCCGTCCTGAGCAGGGGCTCGCGCTGTACCCCTTAGGAGTTTCGATTTGAACTGCACGCAACTGCGTGCGGCCGTCGCACAGACGCGCCGCGCATGGGAGGTAGCTGAATGAGCGGCGTCACCGTCGTCACGGGAGGTGCCGGCTACATCGGCACGCCCACCACCGAGGAGCTGCTGGCGTCTGGCCGCCAGGTCCGCGTCTTCGATGTCCTGCTGCATGACCAGGAGCAGATCGCCCACTCGCTGGAGGAGAAGGGCGCCGAGATCATCCGCGCCGACATCCGCGACGGCGAGGCACGCCGCAAGGCGCTCGAGGGCGCCGACTCGATCGTGCACCTCGCCGCGATCGTGGGCGACCCCGCCTGCGCGCTCGACCCGAAGGTCTCCCACGAGGTCAACGTCGAGGCCAGCCGCGCGCTGGTGGCCGACGCCAAGGCGGCCGGCGTGGAGCGCATCGTGTTCGCCTCCACCTGCTCGAACTACGGCCGCATGGCCGACCCCACGGTGCCGATCACCGAGGAGGGCGAGCTGCGTCCCGTGTCGCTCTACGCCGAGCAGAAGGTCGGCATCGAGCAGGCGATGCTGGGCGGCGAGCTGAACGGCGTCAAGCCCACCTGCCTGCGCTTCGCCACCGTCTACGGCGTGGCCCCGCGCATGCGCTTCGACCTCACCGTCAACGAGTTCACGCGCGACCTATGGGCCGACAAGGAGCTCGAGGTCTTCGGCGAGCAGTTCTGGCGCCCCTACGTGCACGTCCGCGACGCGGCCCGTGCCGTGCGCGCCGCGCTCGAGGCCCCGCAGGAGAAGGTCGCTCACGAGGTGTTCAACGTCGGGCGCTCCGGGGAGAACTACCGGAAGCTCGACATCGTTAACGTGATCCAGTCGCAGATGGACACCGGCAAGGTGAACTACGTCCGCCGCGACGAGGATCCGCGCGACTACAAGGTCAGCTTCGACAAGGTGCGTGAGGTGCTCGGCTACGAGACCCTGATGACCGTCCCCGATGGCATCGCCGAGGTCGCCGCAGCGCTCTCGGCCGGCGCCTTCCCTGATCCCTTTGACCGCAGCTACCGAAACATTCCCTGAGATCCCCTTCTTCGACCTGAGGGTCGAGCAGGAGGACCTCGACGCGGTCGCGGAGACGCTGCGCTCCGGCTGGCTCACCATGGGCCCGCGCACGGCCAAGTTCGAGGAGGCCTTCGCGGAGTACGTGGGCGCCAAGCACGCGGTGGCGGTGTCGAGCTGCACCGCCGCCCTGCACCTGGCGTACCTAGGGGCGGGCGTGGGCCCGGGCGACGAGGTGATCGTCCCGGCGTTCACGTTCGCCGCCACCGCGGCCGCGGTGATCTACTGCGGCGCCACGCCCGTGTTCGCCGACATCCTCGGCCAGCACGACCTCAGCATCGACCCGGAGGACGTCGAGCGGAAGATCACCGACCGCACGAAGGCGGTGGCGGCGGTGCACTTCGCCGGCTATCCCGCTCCGGTGGACGTGCTGAAGGAGCTCTGCGACTCGAAGGGAATCGAGCTGATCGAGGATGCCGCCCACGGCCCGGGCGGCTATCTGAACGGCAGGCACATCGGCACGTTCGGCCTGGCCGGGGCGTTCAGCTTCTTCTCCAACAAGGTGCTGTCCGTCGGCGAGGGCGGGATGCTCGCCACCGACGACGACGAGCTGGCCGCCAGCGCCCGCACGCTGCGCTGCTACGGCATGACCTCCGGCTCGTGGGACCGCCACAGCAAGCAGACCACCACCTACGACGTCACGGGCCTCGGCTACAACTACAAGCTCGACGAGCCGCGCTCGGCGATGCTGCTCACGCGGCTCGGCCGGCTCGACAAGGACATCGCCCGCCGGCGCGAGCTGATCATGCGCTACCGGGCGCGCCTCTCGAAGCTCGACGCGCTCACGCTGCCGTTCCGCGACGAGGACGTGGCCACCGCGTCCGCCTACGTCATGCCGATCATGCTCTCGGAGCCCGGCCGCCAGGGCGAGTTCCGCGCTCACCTGCGTGACAAGCACGGCGTGCAGACCAGCATCTTCTATCCCGCCACGCACGAGTTCACGGCCTACCGCGAGCGCTTCCCCGGCGTCTCGCTGCCGCGCACCGAGCTGGCCGCCCGCACGGAGGTCACGATCCCGCTCTACGCTCATATGACCAATGAAGAGCAGGACCGGGTGATGGCCGCGATCGAGGACGCGGTGCGATGAGCTGGCGAGTGCCGCTGGCGCACATCACGATCCCCGAGGACGACGTCCAGGCCGTGCTCGAGTGTCTGCGCTCCGGCTGGCTCACGATGGGCCCGCGCACGCGCCAGTTCGAGGAGGAGTTCGCGGAGTTCGTGAGCTCGCCGCACGCGGTGGCCGTCTCGAGCTGCACGGCGGCGCTGCACGTCTCCTGCCTCGCCGCCGGCCTCGGCCCCGGCGACGAGGCGATCGTCGCCGGCATGAGCTTCGTCTCGACGGCCAACGCCGTGCGCTACGCGGGCGCCACCCCGGTGCTCTGCGAGATCGGCGGTCCGCTCGACATGAACATCGATCTCGACGACGTGGTGCGCAAGATCACGCCGAAGACCAAGGCCGTGATCGCGGTGCACTTCTGCGGCTATCCCGCCAAGGTCGTCGAGCTGAAGAAGATCTGCGACGAGCACGGGCTCCTGCTGATCGAGGACGCCGCCCAAGCAGTGGGCGCCAGCGTGGACGACAGCGGCCACCGTGCCGGCACGGTCGGCGAGCTCGGCTGCTTCAGCCTCTTCAGCAAGAACCAGCTGTGCGTGGGGGAGGGCGGCGTCGTGACGACCGCCAGCGAGGAGCTCGCCGTCAAGGTGCGCTCGCTCCGCTCCCACGCGATGACCAGCGTCACCTGGGACCGCCACCGCGGCTACGCGGAGTCCTACGACGTCATGGACGTCGGCTTCAACTACCGCCTCGACGAGCCGCGTGCAGCCCTCGCGCTGAGTCGGCTGCCGCGCCTCGAGGGCGACATCGAATCGCGCCGCGAACTTGCGCGCACCTACCGCAGCCGCCTGGGCCGCCTAGAGGGCCTCGAGCTCGTCTGGAGCGACGAGGACGTGGAGCGCGCCTCCCACTTCGCCTTCCCGGTCGTCCTGCGCGACGAGGTCACCCGCGACGCCTTCCGCGCGCGCCTGTCCGACCTCGGCGTGCAGACCACCTGGTATCCGGCCGTCCACCGCTTCACGGACTACGTCGAGACCTTCGGCGAGCTGTCGCTGCCGAGCGTCGAGCAGGCGTCCTTGCGCCACTGCGCGCTGCCGATGTCGGCCCACCTGTCGCAGCAGGAGATCGACATAGTCGTGGAAAGCGTCGAGGAGGCTCTTGCGGGCCCCCTCGATGCTGCTGCCTGATCCCCTGTCTCGCTCATATGTGAGCGACGAAATTCCAGATCTTGGCTTGTTCCACGACGCTCTCGAACTCCGGTGCGCTGAAAGGGCCGTGTCCGTCGAGGTCGAAGACGCGTAGTCCTGGGGACGTGAGCAGGGCGTAGATTTCCCGCGTCGCGCCTACGGGCGCCGATCCGTGCTCGAGGATGACGGTGGGGCGATGGTCGTGCAGGATGCGCTGCGCGCCGCGCAAGACAGCCACCTCGGCGCCTTCGACGTCAACCTTGATCAAGTCCGGCGCGTAGTCGGTTGGGAGTGCGTCGTCGAGCACATCGCAGCGAACGATCAGCTGTTCGAGCTCACTGGAATCGACGCCGTCGGCGAAGAAGCTGCTCCGCGTGGACGCGGACTTCACGCGGAAGAACGGATGCTCGCCTGGCGAGTCGGAGAGGGCCGCGTTTCGCACGTCGACGTCGGGGAACCGGCGCGCCAACTCGGCGGCGAGGTCGGGCAGCGGCTCGTAGGCGATGTGGCGGCCTCGGGGCGCGCTCGCGACCATCTCTCGCAGCACGTCTCCGACGTTCGCACCGACATCCACGCAGTTGGCATCGACTGGGAGCGACAGTCGCAGGAGGAGCTTGAGGTGCTCCATGTCCCGGAAGTTCCGTCGGCTCGTGCGGCCCTCAGATAGTCGCTGGACTTGCCGCAGCGCCGGCTCAGCGCCCACTCGACGCGCTGCGTGCAGGACCGCCTTGCGCAACGTGTTATCCACTCCCATAGCCCTCGCCGGCGCGCACTCTACCCCCCGGCGGGGAGGTGCTAACTGCACGTGAAGTATGGACCCGCGGTAACCGTGTGGAGGGGGCCCCACACGTGAGCCCCCTCCATGCTGCTGCTCATTCAGCCCGTCGCCCGCGGGCCTAGCCGCGGTAGGTGTTCAGCTCCCACCGAATCTCGTTGGTGAAACTTCCCTTCGGCGACCCGTCCATCTTCATGGCCCCGAAGTTGTCTTCCCTGCCGTTTGGATTGTTCCCCATGTCGCGCTGCTCGAAGATGAACAGTGCGGCGAGGCGCGGGTATGACTGGTGCAGGTCGCCGATCGCCCCGTGGAGCGACGACGCGGCCTGGTCGTAGGTCAAGCAGGTCGGCCAGTTGTAGTTGCTGTCGAGGCAGCTGCCGTTGTTGGTCGAGATGCCGTACTCGGTGATGAAGAACGGCAGCGTGGTGTCGCCGTGCCTCGCGGTGTCGCGCACCGCCTGGTCCATGATCGGTCCGTAGCGGCTCTTCGGCCCGTACGGGTGGACCGTCCAGCCGGAGATGCGGTGGTTGATGTCAGGCACCGCGCTGAAGATGCCGTCCACCCACTGCGAGCAGCCGCAGCCGCCGTTGTCGCCCTGGATCAGCAGGCCGACGCCGGTGCCCTGCATCGCGGCGGCCGCATCCGCGGCGCGGTGACCGTAGTTCTGCGCGCGAGCGATGTAGCTCGAGCCAGAGCTCACGCCGCCGAACTGGTAGCCCTCGTTGGTCTCGTTGCCGAACTCGATGTAGCGCACCGCCATGTTGCCGTCGGAGCGCCCCTGCCAGAACGACCCGCCCGGCCCGACCGCGTGTGCCCAGCTCCCAAGGCTCTGGGCCTGAGACGTGCTCGGGATCGAACCCGGGAACTCGGCCAGGAGCAGCGCCTGCTCGCCCTTGGCGGCCAGCGTGCCGACCTGGTTCTCCACGCTCGACACCGAGGCGCCGATCTGGAACGGCACGCGGACGACCTTCGGGTGCAGGTTGGCGGCGCTGGTCATACCGGACTCCCACCCGGCCGCCGGACCGGACACCATGCCGACCGTGAAGCCCGTGGGCGACGGAGGAGGCGTCGAGGGTGCGGGCGTGCAGGGGGCCGGAGCCGGGGTCGGAGCGGCCGTCGTCTTCTTCTTCTTGGTCTTCGACTTCCGCTTCTTGGTCGTCTTGTGCTTCGTCGCCTTCTTCTTGGTCGTGTGCTTCTTGGCCTTGTGCTTCTTCACGACCTTCTTGACGACGTGCTTCTTCACGACCTTCTTCTTGACGACCTTGCGCTTGGCGGCCTTCCTCTTCTTGGCGTGCTTCTTGGCCTTCTTGTGCTTCTTCTTCGCGTGATGCTTCTTCTTCGCGTGATGCTTCTTCTTCGCGTGATGCTTCTTCTTCGCGTGATGCTTCTTCTTCGCGTGATGCTTGGCCTTCTTCTTGGCCTTCTTCACCGCGGGCGAGGAGCTCGGCGCCTCGGTCTTGCTGCCCGAGCTCGTGCTGCTGCTCGAGGAGCCGCCGCCGCTCGGCTTGCTGGACGAGCCGCTCGAGGAGCCGCTGCCGCTGCCGGTCTTGCTGCCACCCGAGGTGCTGCCGCCGCCGGTGGTGGTCGTGCCCCCACCCGAGGTGCTGCCGCCGCCGGTGGTGGTCGTGCCGCCACCGCCCGTCGTCGTGGTCCCGCCACCGCCGCCGGTGGTCGTCGTGCCGCCGCCGCCGGTGGTGGTGGTCCCGCCGCCGCCACCGGAGCCGCTGCCCGGGAGGGGCGGCAGGGGGAGGGGCGGAGTCGGCACGGTCACGGTCGTCACGCCCGGGACGCCGACGGAGAGGTCGCTCTTGCGAGCCTTGACCTTGGCCTTCCGCGCCTTGGACGTGCAGATGTCGGTCTTCCTAAGCTTCTTCTTCTTGCGCTTCTTAGCCGCGACAGCAGCGGGCCGGCTGCTGGCCGACGCTGAAGTGGCCGAGCCGGAGGCGGCGAACGCCGAGGCGAAGCCGGCCGTCGGGGTCACAAGCAGTGCGAGCAAGCAGGCGCACGCGCGCCTGTACGCGCTAGGCGACATAAAGAGGGCTCCGTTCCTACTTTGGGGAATTTGGGGCTCGCGCCAAGCCCGGCCTCAATCCCACCTTGGACCCGAGGCTCGGCGACTTAAGCCACTATCCCCTCCGCGGGGGAGACCTAAACAGGGGAAGCGAGTGTGCTGCGAGGGGCGCTAAAGGAGGCGTGCGCGTCACTCACGAACTGCCCCATCTCCGCTAGGTAGAGCCCAAACGAGTGCTCGCTGGCACGAGCGAAGGCGGCCTCCACACGGGCCTCGACCCTGGACGAATGATCGAAGGTTTCCGCAAGAGCTTCCGCACAAGCTGTGGCGTCGCCCACCTCGAAGAACAAGGCCTGTGTCCCCTCTTCGAGGGCCTCGGGCATCCCCCCACAGCGGGACGCGACCACTGGGACGCGCGCCAGCGCACCTTCGAGCAGCACCATGCCGAACGGCTCCTCCCAGGTGGAGGGGACCACCAGGGCGTGGGCCTCCGAGAGCACACGGCCGACGCCTTCCTTGTCGAGCCTGCCCAGCAGCTCGACCTCCTGCTCAATGCGGAGCTCGGACGCCAGGCGCTCCAGCCGGGCGCGCATCTGGGGCTCCACGGGCCCTGCCAGCCGCAGCCGCGCACGGACGCCATGGTCGTCACGAAGGTGCGCGAGGGCGCGGTAGGCCACGTCGGGTCCTTTCTCCTCCTCGACGCGGCCTACGAAGGCGATCGTGGGCGTCACGCTCTGCCGGCGCGGGAGGCCGGACCAGTGCGCGGGGTCGGCCACGGCGGGGTAGATCGTGGCCTCGTGCGTGGGCACGATCGTCGGCGGCACGCCGCACTGCCGGCGGGTGGCGTCGCTGTTCCAGCAGATGGCGGCGCGGGCCGGAGTGATGGGATCGAGGCGGAGGGCCGGGAGCCGGTTTGTCAGCTGCGCCACGCGCCCCCACAGCGCGCGCAGGCCGCGATTGCCGGGCAGCAGAAAGCGCATGAAGGCATCGGAGCGGTAGATGTTGCCGAGCCAATGCTCGCCGACGCTGTAGGCGATCGGAATCCCGCTCAGCTCCGCGGTCCGCAGGGCCGAATGGGGGATCCCGGAGCCATTCCACACGAAGATCAGGTCGGGCTGCAGCTCCGCCAGCGCACGCCTCATCACCTCGATCCCGCGCGCAGTCGCCAGCGGCGCCCGCAGGATGGCGCGCGGGCCGTGCGTGATGAGAGGCAGCTCACGGCGGATACGCGGATCGGGCGGGCAATCCTTGCGCCCGCGCTGCGAGGTCAGCACGAACACCTCGTGCTGGTCGCGCAGGCCGTCCATCGTCGCCGCGCAGCGCAGCTCGTAGCCGCCTTCGAACACGGGTGGATAGAGGTTGCTGACAGTAAGAATCCGCATACGCGCCGCCCCTGCGCGCTTCCCGCGCCGAAATCCGGGCCTGGGGATAGCTTATGCCGATTTCTCTGAAATGGGCGGTTAAGAACTGCGAGATCGGCGCCCCGGATCGGACTAGTCTCAGCCCGAGGTCGAGGATAGTCTCAGCCTGAAGTCGAGCGTTAGGTAGCCGTCTGGCGGCGGCTGGCGGCGCCGCTGCGGAGTCCGCGCCGCAGCTCGTGCCGCGCGCTGGGCTCGCGCGCCGGCCGACCGTGGGCGTCGACCGCCGCGGACAGGAACTCGTCCATTTGGGCCATGTAGCTGTCGAAGCTGAACTGGCGCGCCCGCTCGAAGGCGCGGGCGACCCGGGCCTGAGTCTCCTCCGGCTCACCGAGTACTCGCGCCAGCGCGTCCGCGCAGCCTTGGGCGTCGCCGATCGGGAAGTAGAGCGCGTGTTCGTCCTCGCGCAGGCCCTCCGGGATGCCGCCGCTGCGCGAGGCTACCACCGGGACGCGCGCGAGACCCGCCTCCAGGCAGACGCCCCCCGACGGCTCCTGCCAGGTCGAGGGGACCACGATGGCGGAGGCCCCGGCGAGGAGCGCGGCGACACCTGCCTGGTCGAGCTGGCCCAGGAGCTCCACTCGCGTGCCGATGCCCAGATCGAGCGCGAGCTGCTCGAGTCGCGCCAGCATGTCAGGGGCGCCGCGACCGGCGAGTTTCAGCCGGGCGTCGATGCCGTGGCGGTCTCTCAGGGCGGCGAGCGCGCGGTAGGCGACCTCCGGGCCCTTCTGCTCCTCGAGGCGCCCGACGAAGGCGATTGTCGGCGGGCTCGTCGGCGGCTGACGCTCGACGCCCGCCCACAGCTCGGGCGCATGCACGCCGGTATAGATCACGCTCTCGACGAGCGGCTCGACCGTGCTCGGCACCGGCACGCCCCGGCGCAGCGCGTCGCTTACCCAGCAGATGCTCGCGGGGAGCCGCCTGTCCGCGTCGATCCGAAGCTCGGGGTGGCGGTTGAAGAGCCGGATGCCGCGCGCCCAGACGCCGCGCAAGCCGCTGTCGCCCGGCAGCAGGTGGCGCATGAACTGATCGCGCCGGTATAGGCCGCCGAACCAGTGCTCGGCCACGCTGAACGCCATCGGCACGCCCGCGAACTGGCAGACGCGGATCACGGCCTGGGGGATGGCCGCGCCGTTCCAGACGAAGATCAGGTGGGGTTGCACGGCTTCGAGCAGCCGGCGGGTGGCGCGCACGCCATGGAGCGTCGCCAGCGGGGCGCGCAGCGCGCTGCGCGGGCCAGGCGGCAGGAGATCGAGCTCGCGGACCACATGTGGGTCGGCGGGCACGCCATGAGCGCGCGAGGTGAGCACGGTGACCTCGTGACGGGCCTGCAGGCGCTTGACCGTCTCGGCGCACAGCATCTCGTAGCCGCCCCGCACCTCGGGCGGGTACAGGTTGCTGATCACCAGGATGCGGATTGGCTCCAGCGGACGGGGCTGATCGCGCCAATAAGAGTGCATGAGAGACTCATCGACTGCGCAGGCGTTCAACATAAGACCCGGATTTGGGGTACGACGGGATTACCGGCGCAAGAGGCCGACGAACTCCTGGGGATCGAGCGCTCGCAGCGTCAGGAGCATGACCGGGTACGTGGTGGCGGCGCCGAGGACCAGGAGCGACAGCGGAGCGCCGGCCGATTTCAGCGCCCACACCGCGAGGGCCATGCCGCCGGCCGCCGCGGCCACCCGGAAGAACCTGGCGAACTTGGGCTTCATCTCGATCTCGCGCACGACCGCGCGCAGGGACAGGAACTGAACCACGATCTCGGTCAGCAGCGTGATCCAGGCCGCCGCGATGTAACCGTAGATCGGCACGAAGACGAGGTTGAGGCCGACGTTGATGACCAGCGCGATCACGGCGTAGCGGACGAACAGCCGCTGGAGCCTCAGGACGATGATCATGGACCCGGCCAGGTAGCCGAAGCAGATGCACAGGAAGGCGCCCATCAGGATCCGCAGAGCGTTATGGCCCGCTACGAACTCGGGGCCGAACAGGAGCCGCACGATCGGCTCGCTGGCCACGAGCACGAAGGCGAAGATCGGGAACGAGGCCATCGCGAGGTACTCGGCGGCCTGCTGGAGAAGCTGGCGCATGTCGGAGCGGTCGACCCTCGCGAGGATTGGGAAGAGGGTGGTGGTCACGGCCATCGGCACGAAGGCCGAGGTGTTGAGGATGCGGTACATCGCGCCGTAGAGGCCGGCGTCGTTCGCGCCGGCGAGCTGGAAGACGATTACCTGGTCGATCCGGCCGTATGCCAGCGTGAGCATCCCGGCGATGCCCACAGGCAGCGCGAAGCGGGCCAGCTCCTTCCACAGCGGGCGCGAGGCCCGGACGTGGATCTTCGCCATCCGGTGGACGAAGATCATCTGTACCGCCACGGTGACGATCATCGCTCCGACGAATGCCACCGCCATCGCGACCATGCCGCCGGAGAGCACGGCGATGGCCACGGCGGCACCGGTCCAGAGCAGGCTGTTGACCGTCAGCACGAGCATGCTGAGGTCGTTCCGCACGCGCAGCTGGAAGACGACCGTCAGGCTGCTCAGCGGCGGCAGCAACAGGAGCACCGCCAGAACCACGGAGGAGATCCGCATCGTCGCGTCCGAGGAGATCGCCAGCGTGATCGCCAGGAACGCGAGCGTCACCGGGATAGCGAGCATGGCCCGGATCGACACCAGGGCGCCGAGGTACTCGGGCTCGCGCTCGCTGTCCGCGGCCGCCTGCCGCACGGTCACGCGGTCGATGCCCAACTCGCCCACGTAGCCGGCGAGGTCGCTCAGCGCGAAGATCGTGCTCCACTGGCCGAAGCGGTGCTCGCCCAGCGTGCGGACGACAACGATCGTCACCACCACGCCAAGGATCAGGTTGAGGATGCGGCCCACGAGCTGGGCCGCGATGTCAGCCGTGATGCGCCGCCCGCTGAAGGCGCTGGCCGTGGTCACCCGGCGCCGGCCTCGCGGAAGAGCTGCTCGATGCGCTCGGCCACCACCGGGGCGTCGTACGTCTGGACCGCCCGCTCGCGCGCAGCCGCGCCCTCGCGGGCGAGACGCTCCGGGTCCTGCATGTAGCTTCGCAGCACCTCCGCCAGCGCGGACGGATCGTTCTCCGGCGTGATGATCTCGCCGATGCCGTCGGTGATCATGTCGGCAACCCCCATGGCGCCGGTGGAGAGGCAGGTGCGGCTGGCGAGCCAGGCCAGGATCACCGCGCGCGGCGCGCCCTCCGCCGGGCTCGGTGCGAACACGCCGATCTCGAAGGCCGAGGTGTAGTCGGCCACGTCGTCGCCCGGAGTGCGGACGATGTGCGCCCGGCCGCCGAGCGGCGCGGCGGCCTCGCGCAGCGCCTGCTCGGTCTCGCCTGCGCCGGCCAGCAGCAGGTGCGCGCGCTCGTCGAGCTGCTTGACGGCCTCGACCACCACGTCGTTGCGCTTCTTGGGGTGGAAGCGCGAGATGCAGCCCACGACGAAGGCGTCGTCGGGGATGCCGAGCTCGCTGCGCACGCGGCGGCGGCCCTCCTCGGTGTAGGCCAGCTCGTCGCCGCGCATCACGTTCGGCATGACGATGACCTTGGCGGGGTCGACGCCCATCTCGATCACGGAGTCCCTGGTGCCGGCCGAGATCGCCATGATCCTGCCGGCCTTGCGGGCGGCGTCGCGGTAGAGCCACGCGCCCGGGCCCTTGCGCATCTGCACCGGCACCGGTCCCCATTCGGACCAGACCGTGGTGGCGCGCAGCCGCCTGGGCAGCTGGCGGGCCATCAGCTGCTCCTTCTTGTAATGAACGAGCAGCACGTCGTAGGGGTACTCGGCCTCGAGCGCGCGCCGCAGGCGCATCAGGTACTGCGGCCAGCGCGCGCCGACGCGCAGCCAGTCCTTGCCGGACAGCTTCGGGCCCAGGTCAACGCCTCGCAGCGTGACGCCCGTGTCTCGGCCGATGGCGGGAAGGTCCGTGAGCATCACCGCCTCGTGCCCGCGCTGCTCGAGCGCCCAGAGCATCTCCATGGCGGCGAACTCGGCCCCACCCTCGGCGGTCGTCGTCATGACGCTGACGATCTTCAACTTGCGACCTCCAATGCGGGTTGAGGGGCGAGGATACGAGTGAGTGCCTCGATCGAGTAATTCGACTCCGCGAGCGCCCTTCCTCGACTCGCAAGCTCGGGAGAGCCGTGCTCCAGGATGTCCGCGAGCGCGTCCGCGAAGGCCTCCGGGCCGTCGGCCTCGCGGTAGTGCTCGCCCGCGCGCGCTGCCTCGAGGCCGGCGGCGGCGTGCGAGGTGGCCACGACGGGCAGGCCGTAGGCGAGCGCTTCGACGAACTTGAGCGGCGACCCGCCGCCCGTGAGCAGCGGCACCACCACGCAATCGGCCTCCGAATAGGCGTCGCGCAGGTCGTCGACGAAGCCGCGCAGCTCGATGCGCTCGTCGCCGCCGAAGCCGTCCTCGAGGCCGCGGCCGACGAAGGTCAGGCGCGCCTCCGGCAGGCGCTGCCAGACGCGCGGCATCACCGAGCCCGCGAGGAAGTCGGCCGCCTCGCGGTTCGGCGGCCAGCCGAAGCCAGCCACGAGCAGCGCGCTCTGCCGGCCGGCGGGCGCCACCGGCTTGACCGCGGCGACGTCGACGACGTTGGGCACGAGGCGCACCGGCGTGTCCGGGGCCAGCTCGAGCGACCCGTCCATGTCCTTGCGGCTGACCATCCAGGCCTCGGAGGAACGGCGCAGCACGGCGCGCTCGAAGCGGGGCAGCATGCGGGTGCTGAGCGGGTCGCCGCCCGCCCGCGCCTCGCGCCGGAAGGCCGACTCGAGGTTGTGGGCGTTGTAGATCACCGGACTGCGGCGCGCGAGGCGGGCGCTGAGCGCCGCGGCGATCGGGCCGTCGGCCACGACCCTGCGGCGGCCCGGCGCGTCGGCGAGCTCCTCCACCGCCAGCACGAGCTCGCGCGACACCCCGCGCGCGAACGACGGCGGCACGCCGCGCGCCATCGCCTCGAGGTAGGAGGTGAGGCGCCCGGCGCCGCGGCTCGGCCGCACGGGGTTGAAGGTGATGCCCGTGATGCTCTTCCACTCGCGGCTCGGCTCGCCCTCGCCGAGGTCGGGATACAGCACGTCGAGCGGCCCGCTGGCCGCCAGCGCGCGGGCGATGCCATAGGTGCGCATCCGCATGCCGCCCCCGAGCTGGGGCGGCTGCGACATGACCAGCAGGTCACCCATTGCCGTTCAGCACCGTCGCGATCTCGTCCACGCGCGCGTCCCAGGAGTGGCCGGACGCGAGGCGCGAGCGCTCGGCGCGCGCCTCCGGGGTGTCGGCCGCCAGCAGCTCCTCCAGGCGCGCGGCCGTGGACTCGGCGTCGGCCGCGGTGGCGATGCCCTCCACGCCGCGCAGCGAGGGCAGCGGGGTGGCCACCACGGGGAGCCCCGCCGCGAGGTACTCGTACACCTTCATCGGGAAGATGCTCGCGGTGAGCTCGTTCAGCGAGTAGGGGATGAGCGCGGCGTCGGCGCCGCGCAGCACGTCCGGCAGCGCCTCGTAGGGGCGGTGGCCGAGCAGGTGCACGTTCGGCTCGTGGTCGAGCCGCGAGACGTCGGTGCTCGGGTCGCCTGCGCCTACCGGGCCCACGAGCGCGAAGCTCCAGTCCGGCCGCCGCTTCGCCAGCGCGGTGAGCAGGTCGAGGTCGAGCTTGGTGGCCACGATGGCGCCCGTGAAGACGATCCGCGGCCCCGGCAGCGCCTCGAGCGCCGGGTCCACCGGGCCCTCGCCCAGCGCGCGCGAGAACAGGTCCGTGTCCGCCACGTTGGGCATCGCGTGCACCTTGTCCGAGATAGCGCGCAGGCGCTCGGCCAGCGGCTCGGACGTGGTGAGCACGGCGTCGGCGCGCCGCACGAACCGCTCCTCCGCCGCTCGGAAGCTCGCGCCGTCCACGCCCTTCTGGGCGGCGATGTCGTCCACGCAGTGGTACAGGACGAGCGACGGCTCGAGCACGTCGATCAGCACCTCCGCCTGAGGGTTGTAGGACCAGAGGATGGGGGAGGACATGCCGAGCCGCTTGGCCGCCCGGCCGACCAGGAACGGCAGCAGGCGCGCATTGAGCGCCCTCACGGCCGCGTAGCGGTGCAGCGGCACCACCAGAGGTGACAGCACGTTCACGCCGTCGATGACGCGAGGAGGCGCCACGCCGCGCCCGAAGCGCTGCGCCATGCGGCGCAGATCACGGCCGGAGAGCTGCGGCTGGCGCAGCCCGAGCGACTCGACGAACAGGACCTTGTTGGTGCGCGCGAGGCGCGACATGAGGTGGTGCTGGTTGGTCCGAAGCTCCGTCTGCCAGTCGGCGAAGCCAACGCAGACGATGTCTCTGTTCTCGAGCCTCACTCGTGCGGAATAAGTCGATCGCGCATGCGCTCGAACTCCGCCTGAGCCTGCTCATAGTCGTCGTGACGACCGATGTCCAACCAATAGTCAGTGCACATCCATCCCCGGACCTCCTCGCCGGCGGCGATCAGCCGGAGGATCAGGTCGGGGAAGTCGAGCCGCTCGCCGGACTCGATGAAGCCCACGGCGCGCGGGGAGAAGCAGTAGACGCCCATGCTGGCCTGGTACTCGATCTTCGGCTTCTCGGTGTAGCCCGTGAGCTTGTGGCTCTCGTGGCTGCCGTTCTGCTCGAAGTGCAGGACGCCGAGCGAGATCTGCACCTCGCGGGTGGTGGTGGCGATGGTGGCGGCGGCGCCGCTCGCCCTGTGGCGGTCGAGCAGCCCGGCGTAGTCCATGTCGGTGAGCGTGTCGCCGTTCATCACCAGGAAGTCGTCGTCGAGGCCCTCGATCAGGCCGAGGGCGCCGACGGTGCCGAGCGGATCGCTCTCGCGGTAGTAGTCGATGGCGATGCCGTAGTTCTCGCCGTCGCGGAAGAAGGTCTCGATCAGCTCGGCCAGGTAGCCCGTGGCGATCGTGATGCGCTCGAAGCCGTCGCGCTTGAGCTGGCGCACGACGATGTCGAGCACGGGCCGGTCGCCGACTGGCATGAGCGGCTTCGGGAGGACCGCGGTGTAGGGACGCAGGCGCGTGCCCTGACCCCCGGCCAGAACCACCGCGCGCTTCATCCGGCCACCCCTGCGGGCCTGATGCAGGCGTAAATCATGGTGCTCATCTAGACGTTACTTCGACCGGAAGGGTATGGGGCTTTACAAGCCGCGTCGCGCGAGCATGTAAGGCACCGTCCGCAAGATGACTTTGACATCGAGCCACAGCGACCAGTTCGTCGCATAGAGGTAGTCGATCTTGACCATCTCGTGGAGGGGGATCCGAGACGATCCCAACACCTGCCAGAACCCGGTGATGCCGGGAACCAGGTCGAGCCGGCCGCGTTGCCAGCCGTTGATGCGCTGATCCTCGTCCGCGACGAGCGGACGGGGGCCGACGAGGCTCATCTCGCCGGAGAAGACGTTGAGCAGCTGGGGCAGCTCATCGAGGTAGGTCTTGCGCAGGAACTTCCCGATGCGCGTCACGCGCGGGTCGTCCGCCATCTTGAAGAAGCCCTCGGCGCCCTCGTTGAGCTCCATCAGCTTGGGCTTCATCGCGTCGGCGCCGTCCACCATCGTGCGGAACTTGAAGATCCGGAAGGCGTGGCCGTGGCGGCCGATGCGCCGCTGGCGGAACAGCACGGGGCCGGACGAGTCGAGCTTGATCAGGAGGGCGATCAGGAGCAGGAACGGCCCCAGGAGCAGCAGGATCAGCGACGAGACCACGAGGTCCGTGGTGCGCTTGAGCACGCGCGAGGAGAGCGGCAGGCCCTGGCGGCGCAGGCCCAGCAGCGGGATGCCGTCGAGGTCGTCGAACTCGACCGCCGAGCCCACCACCTCGAACAGGCGCGGCAGGACGCTGACCTTCACGCCCATCGACTTGATCATGCGGATCGAGTGCAGGATCAGCTCTGGATCGGAGGCGCCCGGCGCGATCAGCACGCGGTCGATGTCGTGCTCGGCCAGGATGATGCCGAGGTTGTCGAGGCTGCCGAGCACGTCGGGCATCGGCGCCTCGGGCTCGAGCGGCACCCGGCCGATCAGACGGGCGTTCAAGTCGAGGTTGCTGCGCAGCTTGCGGCGGACCGGCTCCGCGCTGTCGGAGTCCCCGATCACGAGGCAGCGCTCGGGCCGCGCGACCACGCGCACCGAGCGGCGTGCGACCGCCCGGGCGACCGCGATGAAGAGGAACAGCATCACCCAGATGCCGATGATCTGGCGGTGACGGAGCTGACCGTCGACGATCGCGCCCTCGGCGAGCCAGAGGAGCAGCGCGTAGAGCGTGGCCACCTGGAACAGGGCCGGCACCTCGTCGAGCGTGGTCTTGCGGATCAGGTTCTCGTCGCGGTCGTAGAGGCCCACCGCCTTGCTGACGAAGGGCACGATCGGCAGGAGCGCGATGGCCGCGACGTTGATCGTGTCGTCGCCGATGACCATGACGCCGAGGACCACGGCGAAGATCGCTGCCAGGAGGTCGGCGCACATGAGCGCGACGCGGTAGGTGAAGTCGCGCTTGCCGATCGCGCCGATGTCCCCCTCGGGGATCGGCTTGTTGGGCTCGCGCTCCAGGCTGACACCGCGACGGGTGCCCCAGCGGCGGAACGGCGACTCGGGCCGGCGGACGGGTACGTCGAGCGCCTCAGGGACAGGCCTGAGGGGCGGATCTGCCAGGTCGGTGGTGCTTGACCGAACCTCTTCGGCGTGCTCGCCGTCGAGGGTCGTCAACTCATCCACTCCACCAGGCCAGAACTTGTCTAGCGCTCGCGGTCGCACAAGAAATAAAGGGCCAGAGGAAAACCTTCGTCATCACCATGTGTAACGCAGGACAACGGCTCGCGCAAGCGAATCGCGTGAAGTCCTGGTGAAAATGCGTGCGTCAAGGTGCCAGCACCCGGCGGCACGCCTCGACAACCTCGGAAACCGCACTGGAATCCAGCTCTGTACCCATCGGCAGAGCCACGTTCTGGCTTGAGGCGAGGGCCGTGCCCGGCAGGTCGAGCGAGGGGTCCGCATACGGCGCCATGGCCGGCTGGAGGTGCACCGGGCGGCGGTAGTAGGGGCGCGCCTCCACTCCCGCGGCGGACAGCCCAGCCAGGAGCTCGTCGGAGCGCTCGCTGCGGGCCACGTAGAGGTGATAGACCGGCTCGGCGCCGCTGACCGGCTGCGGGAGCTGCATGAGCTCTCCCAGGCCCTCCCGCTCGTACTCGCGCGCCACCGAGCGGCGCGCGTCGCTCCAGCCGTCGAGCTCCGGCAGGAACACGCGCAGCGCGGCCGCCTGCAGCTCGTCGAGGCGCGAGTTGAAGCCCACGTCGAGGAACGTCTGCTTGTCCTCCGAGCCGTGGAAGCGCAGCCGCCGCACGCGAGCGGCCACCTCGTCGTCGTTCGTGGTGACCGCGCCGCCGTCGCCCAGGCAGAAGAGGTTCTTCGAGGGGAAGAACGAGAACGTGGCGGCGTCTCCAAGGGCGCCCGCCATCGCGCCGTCGAGGCTGGCGCCGGCCGCCTGCGCCGAGTCCTCGACGATGGGGAGCCCGAAGCGCTGGAGCTCGGGCACAGGCGCGACGTTTCCGAACAGGTGAACGGCGACGATCGCCTTGGTGCTCGGGGTCAGCGCCCGCTCAACCGTCTCCGCGGTGACGCAGAACGTGTCCGGGTCGATGTCGCAGAACACCGGCCGCGCGCCGGCGTTGACCGTGGCCTCCGCCGTGGCGTAGAAGGTGAACGAGGGCAGCACGACCTCGTCGCCCGGCCCGATGCCGAGCGCCTTCAGCGCGATCGTGATCGCGTCGGTGCCGTTGGCCACGCCGATGCAGTGGCCGACCCCGAGGTAGTCGGCGAACTCCTGCTCGAAGGCCTCGACCTCCGGGCCGAGGATGTAGCGGCCGCCTTCGATCACGGCGTTGATGCGCGCGCGCAGCTCGGCCGTATAGCGATCGTGTGAGGTTGCGAATAGTGGAACAGTCATGGACGGATAGCGAAAGCTATCGACCGGGGCCGTCGTCAAGTTGACGCGGATTACGGAAACTGCGGATTTACGTAAACGCCCTTGGGGCGAAGTTGTTTCGCCCGTGCGTAGTCGGCGAGGGCGGACTTAGCGTCGCCGCGCTCCGCATCGATGCGCGCGAGCAGCAGCGGCTGCCGCCAGTTGGTGGGCTCACGGCTCTGCGCGCGCAGGAGATCGAGGCGCGCGGCCTGTAGCTGATCGGCCGATTCCTCGACCAGCGCGCGCTGGACGTAGGGGCTGGCCGCCCAGGGCTCGGTCTGGATCGCGTCATTTGCGCTGGCCAGCGCCGCGGCGGTATTCCCGTTGCCGAACTCGCGCTGGCTCTTGCGGATGGCCGAGGTGGAGACGAGGCCCGGGAGCTGGAGCAGGCCGGCGACGATCGCCACGGCCACGAGCGGGATGCGGAAGGCCAGCCGGAGCGGCCGCGTGGTGGGACTCGACAGCGCGCCGATGCCGATGGCCGCCGCGGTGAACGCCATCACCCCCACCGCGGTGGACTCCCACATCCAGTCGACCCCCGCCGCGAACAGGAACACCCCGAACGCGGCGATCAGGCCGGCCATGATGCCGATGTCGCCCTCGGGCACCCTCCGCCGCGCTCTGAGCGCGCCGAAGGCCAGCCCGCCCAGCATCACCAGCGTGAGGATCCCGCCCGGCAGGCCCTGCTCGCCGAGCTCCTCGATGTAGATCGAGTGGGCGTCGCGGATGAACTCGGCGCCGCCGTGCTGGTCCCAGTAGAACTCGAAGGTGCCCGAGCCGATGCCTCCCACCGGGTGGTGATCGAACGCCTTCCAGGCCGAGCGCCAGATGAAGTAGCGGTTGCCGTTGAGGTGCGACAGGCGCGCCGCCGGGTCGGCGGTGTCGCTGGTGTTCTCCTCGTGGCGGAACTCGTGCCAGCGCTGCGAGATCGTGTTGTGGGCCGCCGCGGGCACAGCGATCGCCACCAGGAGCACGCCGACCACCACCGCGATGCGCGCCGGCGTGCGCGGTATCCGCCAGCGGTCGCCGTCCAGCACGCGGGTGACCGCGGCGACGGCCGCCCCGATCAGCGCCGCCCCGATCAGCGCCAGCAGCACCGACTGCCAGCCCTTGTTGCCGGTGGCCTCCACGATCTGGTGGTGGCCGCGCACGGCGCCGATCGCCAGCGCGCCGCCCGCAGCGCCCGCCAGCGCGTGGACGAACACCACCCAGCGGTTGCGGCTCAGCGCCAGCACGAGGACCAGCGCGATCGCCGCGTCGATCACCGCGGCGCGGGAGTAGGTGAGGTAGGCGGCGGTGCCGCAGATGGGCACGGCGGCGAGGCAGGCGGAGCGCGCGATCCAGTTGCGCGTCTGGGCGCTCCAGGCGAGCGCCATCGCCATCGACATCACCGTCCAGGCCCCGACCGCGTTCCAGTAGTTGAACGGGTAGCTGAGCCGGTTGATCTGGAAGCGGAGCGTGATGTAGTTGGTGGGGAAGGCGCCCGGGTCGAGCCGGCTGGCCACCCCGAGGATCGAGGCGGCCACCCCCGCGAACAGCACTCCGGCGGCCGCCGCGCGCCAGTTGTCCCGCGTGACCACGCTCCAGATCAGCAGCAGGACGCCCGCGTAGTGCAGGAAGCGGGCGAGCTCGGCGAAGGTGCGCTCGCCGCTCAGCGTCCAGCTGAGGCTGATCGCGGTCCAGACCGCCAGCAGGAGCACTGCGGCGAGCGGTGCGGCGGCGATCCGAGGCGGCCGCGCTCGCGGCAGAAGGCCGAGCGCGAAGCCGAGCACGAGCACCCACCAGATGGCGAGCGCCTCCTCCTGACGCGGGACGATGTCATAAGAACCGCCCCTCAGTGCGTAGTAGAGAAGGAGGATCGCGGGGACCGCGAAAGCAACTACGCTGGAGAGACGACCCGGCCGTACGAAATGCGAGGACTCTTGGGCCAACGAAAGACATTTAGACACATGGGTCAGATCGCCTGCCTCGCATGCATCGTCTTTGCACTGCTTCCGTCCGGGGTCTCGGCGGCCGCCGACAACTGCAACGCCCCACCTGGCACCTCAGGCATCGATCAGTACTGCGAGGTGCTGCCTGGGGCGGGCGGCACGAACGGCACGCATCACAAGAAGAAGCCCGCCACCCACGTGTCCCCGCAGGTCACCAAGGACCTCCAGGGGCAGGGCTCGGCGGGCGCGGCCATCCTCGAGCTCACCCAGCAGAGCGGAGCGGCCACCGTCACCACGCCGCCCAAGCCGGCCACCACCAAGCGGCACAGGACCCGCCACAAGAAGAAGGCGGCCGCCACCACGCCGAGCTCGGGCAACACCACACCGCCGAGCTCGAGCACCGACAACACCACCCGCTCCGCACCGGCCAACGACCCGGTGTCGGCCGTCGGCAACGCCGTCTCGGTCGGCTCGGGCGTGGGCGCCGGCTTCGTGTGGGTGATGGTGGGGATCGGGCTCATCTTCGGCGCGATGGCGTGGATCTCCTATCGCCGCAGGCTCCACGAGAGCCAGGGCTAGATCCGGCGATCACCGATCACGGATCACGGATCACCGAGTCCAAGCACCAAGCACTAGCCTCAAACGGTGCTCCGCCGCCGCGATAACGCGGACGAACTAAGCCGCGTTTATCGCGAGCACGTCGACGCCGTCTACGCGTTCTTCGGCTACTCGCTGCGGGAGGCGGCTGCCGAGGACCTCACCTCGGCGACCTTCGAGCGGGTGCTGCGCTCGTGGCGGAAGTACGACCCCGCGCGGGGGAGCGAGCGGGCCTGGATCCTCGCCATCGCGCGCAACCAGCTCGTCGACCACTACCGCCGCCAGAGCCACCGCGACGCGCTCTCGACCGACGAGCACCCGGGCCTGATCGAGACGCTCGGCAGCGGCGAGGAGCCGCTCGAGCGCGTCCTTTCGGCGGACGAGCTGCGCCGCTGGCTCGGCGTGCTCGGCGAGCGGGAGCGACAGATCGTGGCGCTGCGCTACGCGGCGGACCTGCCGGCGAACGACATCGCCGAGATCGTCGGTCTCAGCTCGGCCAACGTGCACCAGATCCTGTCGCGCTCCCTGCGGCGGCTGCGCGAGGCGGCCGGGGTCAGGAGCAGCGCTTGATGCGGCGGTGCACGATCTGCTCGCGCAGCACGAGCTGACCCTGCACCAGCTCGGGCACCTTCTCGCGCTTGGCGACGGTGACGAACTTGCAGTCGCTCCCGGCCTGCGCGCCTCCGCCACCACCGGCGAGGGGCCCGACCCCCGCCAGGCTCAGCGCCAGGACCGCGCTGGCCACGGCGCCGGCGAATGCGGCGCCTGCGAGCAGCGGCCGGTGCTCGCGGCGCCGGCTGCCGATCAGGCGCCGCTCGAGCGAGCGCACGTAGTCGGAGTCCGGCTCGGGCCGGCTCTCGCGCAGGATCCGCTCGACCTGTTCGTCCACCGTACGTACATACGCACGGCAAGCGCGCTATCGGACAGCTACTGCGGAGTGAAGACGGTCCAGGGCAGGCTGATGCTGGCGCCCTGCACCGCGCGCACCCGGGTCTTCGACTTCAGACTGGCGCTGGCCAGGAAGAGGCGGTCCGAGCGTGCGTTGAGCGTCATCACCGGCGTCCAGGTGGAGCCGCGGAGCGCCTGGATCGTGACCGGGCCGGGGGCGGGGGCGAGCCCCCAGATCTGCGCCTTGCCCTTCTTCAGGTAGGCCGTGAAGGGGAACTGGTAGGCGGGGTAGGAGGGCTTGGGTGTGTCGTCCTGGATGCTGTCGTCAGGAGCGAAAAAGATGCCCGACTGGAGCGTCGAGGCGAAGTCGGGGCGCGGCAGCTGGTCGCGCATGTTGAACCAGATGACCGTCTTCACGCCCTCGCTCCAGAGCTCGTTGAAGGCGCCGTCCATGTAGGTGGCCCGCAGGTGGTCCGGGACGCCCTGCGGGTCCGGCGGCTTGCTCTCCCAGGAGAGCTCGGTGGCCCAGATCTGCTTCTTCGTGCGCGGCAGGACCGTGCCGCGTTTGAGCGCGACCGACAGCGGCTTGGTGAGGCGGCTGAAGTCGGCGATCACCACGTCGTCGGGGTTGGGGGCGTGGCGGCGCGGCGGGCCGATCGGGTACGGGTGGTGCGCCAGCGCGTCGAAGTGGATCGGCGAGCCCGAGCAGTGCACCTTCCTGAGCTTGCTCGACAGGCAGAAGACGTCGCGCCAGAAGCGGGCCGGGGCGATGCGCTTGGCGCTCAGCGAGGGCGGGTCGCCGAACGGCGAGGTGCCGGCGGTGACCACGAGGTTGCTCGGCGAGGCCGCCTTGATGCCCGTGTAGAAGGCGTTCATCATGGCGCGGAAGATGTCGGCGCTGGCGTCGTGGAGCTTGCCGCGGGAGCGGGTCCACTGCGGCATCAGGTAGATGTTCAGGTTGGGCTCGTTCCAGCCCTGCCAGTCGGTCACACGGGGTAGGAACTGGCCGGGGTTGAGCGGGTCCGGGTAGGTGCCCGAGTAGCGCTTGGCGACGGCCTCGGCGAACGCGCCGTAGTCCTTCACGGATGGCTTCCAGACTCCGGCGGGGACCGTCGGCGAGATCGGCGGGCGGTTCGGGCCCTCGGCCCACCCGGGCGCGTCCGATAGCAGGACGAGCGGCGTGAGGCCGTTGCTCACCACGTCGCGGATGATCTGGTCGGTGTCCGTCCAGTCGTAGCCCGACCAGGAGGGGTCGCGCTCGACGGCAAGGCTCGGGGGCTTGGTGGGCGAGGTGTCGGCCCAGGACGGGTTGACGCGGATGATCGTCGCGCCGGCAGCCTTCGCGCGCTGGAGCGCGAGCAGCCGGTCAGGGCCGTGGTTGAACTCGAATGCCGTGTAGTCGGTGAAGCCGAGCGTGAGCCCGTGGACCGCAGCCGGGGCTGGGGCGGCGAGCGCCAGCGACCCCGCCAGGGCGGTGACGGCCACGGCGAGTCCTGCGAGTCGTGCGGGCATCCACCTCATATGTACGTCCGCACGAACACGATTCTGACCGAGTCGGAGCGGCCCGGCGCGTCAGTGCAGGACCGCGACGGTGTTCTTGAAGGCGTTCAGGGCCGGCTTCGCGCTGCCGGTCAGGCTCAGGAGCCCGGTGTGGAGGCCCCAGAAGTCCTTGAACAGCGGCGGGTAGGGCGCGCCGTCGCGCCAGGCGTAGTAGACGACGCCGCGCAGCTTGAGCTTCGAGCGCGCCGCCACGAGGGCGGGGTAGACGCGCGAGATCTGGGCCGCCTGACCGTTCGTGCCGGCCCGAAACAGGCTGGCGGGGCCGCTGTCCGACCAGCCGAGCTCGGTGATCCAGATCGAGGCCTTGCGCGCGCCGCCCGCGTTCAGGATCGAGCGGAAGCGGCTGAGCTTGGCCACCAGGTCCTTCTTGTTCTTCGAGTACGGGTTGAGCGCGAGCGTGGTGAAGCTCGAGCCCGCGTGCGCCTTGAGCAGCGCCTTCACGTAGGAGTAGACGTCCAGCGGCTTCGACAGGGCGCTGTCGGGCAGGCCGGCGGTGACGATCTGGGCGGCGGGGTCGACGCTGCGGATGCCTGCGGCCGCCGCCTTCAGCAGCTTGGCGTAGCCCGTGGCGCTCTGGCCGCTGGGCCAGTAGGCGCGCAGGTTGGGCTCGTTCCAGACCTGGTAGGCGGTGATCGGAAGCCTGGGGACCGTGGGGTTCTCGGCCCAGAAGGTGCCCGTCGGGCCGTACCGGCGCGCGACCGCGGCGCCGAAGGTCCCGATGTCCGCGAAGTGGCGTGGCGGGTAGGTGCCCCGGGCGGTCACGGTCGCCCGGAAGGCCGGCGGCTCGAACAGGATCGGCAGCACCGAGATGCCGTGCGACGCCGTGGCCGCGATGTAGGAGTCGTAGGTCGACCAGTTGTAGACGCCCGGCGCGATCTCGATGTCCTTCCAGTGGAAGGTCTGGCGGATCAGGCCGATCCCGAGCGACGACTGCTCGGTGAGTGTGGTGGTGCGGTAGGCGGCGTCGCCCGCGAGCACGTCCTCGCTCACGACCCCGAAGAAGTCCCTCGGGACGCTGGCGTGGGCGCCGGAGGCGGTGAACAGGGAAGCGGCGAGGGCGAGCGTGGCGAGGAGGGGGCGTAGACGGTGCATACCCCACACATCGGAAGCTCCTGCCGCGAACTGAAGTGCGGGTCTATTTGCGCAGCTGCGCCAGCGTGTCGGACATCGCACGGAGCGCCGGCTTGTCCCTGCCGCGCAGCGTCAGAAGGCCCGTGTGGAGGCCCCAGAAGTCGCGGAACTTCGGGGCGTACGGCGCGCCGTCGCGCCAGTCGAAGTAGACGACCCCGCGCAGGTGGTCCTGCGAGCGCAGGCTCACCAGCGTGTTGAAGGTCGAGCTGATGCGGCTGGCCTGGCCCGCGAGGCCGACCGTGAACGGGCTGGCGGGACCGCCGCTCGCCCAGCCGACCTCGGTGACCCAGATCGGCGCCTGCGTGTCGCCGTTCGAGTCCATGATCTGCCGCGCCGAGCGGATCGCGGCGGCCACGCCGGCGTCGTCCTTGGCGTACGGGTGGATCGCCATCGTGTCGAACGCCGACGCCGCGCCGGCCTTGTACATGCCCTTGAGGAAGGTGCCGAACGGGATGCCGAGCTTGCTCTCCGGGATGCCGGCCGTGACCACCTCTGCACCCGGGTCCTTGCGCT
This sequence comes from uncultured Thermoleophilaceae bacterium, assembly GCA_963848495.1. Classification (GTDB taxonomy): domain Bacteria; phylum Actinomycetota; class Thermoleophilia; order Solirubrobacterales; family Thermoleophilaceae; genus JAICJR01. Next base: position 410,553 of record CAWKDV010000003.1, on the reverse strand, counting down.
TGATCGCGGCGCCGACGACCTTCAGCAGGCGCGTGTACTGCGCTGGGTTGGGACCGCTCGGCCAGTAGGCCGGGAGGCTCGGCTCGTTCCACACCTGCCAGGCGCGGATCGGCACCTTGGGCAGTCCGGGCCGCTGCGCCCAGAACGTGCCGTTGGGCCCGTAGCGGTGCACGAGCAGCGCGGCGAAGTGGCCCATCGAGGTGAAGTCCTTCGGCGGGTAGGTGCCGGCCTTGGCGCCCTTGCTCGGCGCGCTCGAGCGGAACTTCGGCGGGTCGAGCAGGACGGGCAGCAGCTCCATGTGGTGGGCGGCGAGCGCGGCCACGAAGCCGTCGTAGGCGGTGAAGTCGTAGACGCCGCGCTTGCGCTCGATCGTGGCCCAGTCGAAGGTCTGGCGCACGAGGCCGATGCCCATCCCGGCCTGGCGGTTGAGCATCGTGTTGCGGTAGCTCCCCGGGTGGGCGAAGGTGTCCTCGGTGACGAGCCCGAAGAAGTCGGAGGGCAGGGTCCCGCTCGGCGGCACGCTGACGATCGGCGCGAGCGCGCCGGTCTCCGCGCGGCCCGCCTTGCTGCCCCCGGCCGCAACCGCGAGCACCGCCAGCGCCACCACCAGGGCGACCCCGGCCGTGACCACGATCCAGATCGGTCTTGGCTGCTTCACGGCTTCCTAAGAGCTAGCACGCCGACGGTGCCGAGCGCCAACGCCAGCAGGACCAGGCCGAGCGGCCAGCCGAACGAGGGGGCGAAGCGCGCGGCGGCCGCGCCGCCGCGGAGCGTGGCCGGGCCACCCTGCACGACCGCGCCCCGCTGGAGGATCACGCCGCGCTGCAGGTCCGAGCCGTTCAGCCCGATCAGCCCCGCGCTGCCGGCGAGGCCCTCTACGAACACCTGCGCCTGGCCGCCCGATTCTGGCGACGGGAACGGCTCGTACAATCCGTTGTTCGTCTTGGCGTGCGCGGGCGCCGCCGCCAACACAGAGCACGCCGCCAGACTCGCCAGGGAGATCCGAAAGACCTTCACTTGGGGCTGAGGACCATACAAGCCGGTCCCGCGGTAATGGGACGGCTCGCCCTTCGCGCGCGCCTCCGGGGGCGGCCCCTGTGGCTGATCGCGGCCACGCTCGCGCTGCTCGAGTTCGTGATCGCAGCAGTCGGCGGCCGCTTCCCGCTGCTCTCCGGCATCGTGCTGTGCCTCTCGCCGGGGCTCGCGCTCACGCCGCTGCTCCCCGCGGCGGCACGGCGCAGCTGGGGCGCGTCGCTCGCCGCCGCGCCGGCGCTCGGCTTCGCCGCCTCGAGCGTGCTGCTCGTGACCGTGGCCAGCCTCGGCGTCACGCTCAGCGGGGCGGCGATCCGGCTTGCGCTCGCCCTGCTGCTCGGGGCGGCGCTGGCGCTGCCGTCGGACCGCGAGCCGCGGCCGGAGCTGACCTACGAGGACGCCTGGGCGATCGCCGGCCTGGCCGTGGCGCTGTTCGCCGGGGTCGTGCTCCAGAACCGCGTGATCGGCCACACGCCGGTGCCCGGCGACGACTGGGCGCAGTACGTGATGTACGCCGACCAGATCCGCATCCACGGCTCGCTGCTGATCAACAACCCGTTCTGGATGTTCGGCCAGCCCTTCCGCCAGGACCCCGGCGTGCCGGCGGTGTTCGGCTCGTTCCTGGTGATGGGCGGCCAGCCCGCCAGCGTGCTGATGCACGGCATCTGGGTGTTCGCGGTGATGGCGATCATGTCGGTGTTCGCGCTCGTCCGCGCACTCTGGGGCGGCCTCGCCGGCGTGATCGCCGCCGTGCTCTGGGCGGTGCTGCCGATGGCCCAGGACCTGCTCGGCTGGCACGGGCTGGCGAACACGGCCGCGCTCGCGCTGATGCCGCTCGTGCTGCTCTACCTGGCCTGCCTGCTGCGGCCCGAGGAGGAGTGGCGCTGGTTCGAGGCCGGCGCGCTCGGCCTCCTGATGGTGGCGCTCGCGGCCGCTCACCGGCTGTCGTTCCTGGTGGGGGTGGTGATCGTGGGGCTGACGCTGGCGGTCGCGCTCCTGTTCAGGGAGCGCCGGCTCGTCGTCCGCCGCGTGGCGATGGCGGCCGGCGCCGCGCTCGTGCTCTGCCCGGGCGTGGCCTACGACCTGATCACCCGCTCGCACCGCTTCGGCGGCACCCAGGGCTACAAGGCCTACGCCGCCACCAAGGTCCACGTCCACCTGGTGGTGAACGACCTGACGCAGGTCTTCGCCGTCGTCGGGCTGCTGGCCGCGCTGGTGGGCGTCGCCTATGTGCGGCGAGACCGCAGCGTGCTGCCCTTCGTCGCCGCCCTCGTTGCGGTGGCGGCCCTTGCCTACTCGTGGGTCGTCCACTTTCCGCTCTCGTACGTGCGGATGGCCTACTACGTGCCGCTCGCGCTGGTGCCGCTCACCGCGTTCGCGTTCACGCGGCTGCCGCGCCGGCCGCTGGCGGCCGTGGCGGCTCTCGTGCTCAGCGTGGCGGTGGTCGTGCCCGCCTGGGGGCAGGCGCGCGACGTGCGCACCTTCTACGACTTCGCCAACCCCACGACGCTCCAGGGCCTCGACGCCGTGGCCGCGCGCCTCAGGCCGGGCGACGTGGTGGTCACCGACCGCTGCTGGAGCTTCCTGGCCGAGTGGCTGCTCCAGGCCCAGACGCTGCCGGCGCTCGACCCCGCCGACATCCTGCCGAAGGCCGAGGTGGCCCCGGCCCGCAAGGCGCGCGCGATCCTGCGCGGGAGCGCTCGCGGCCGCGCGCTTGCCAAGCGGCTGAACGTCCGCTTCCTCATCGTGGACCCCACCTGCGTGAGCGACAACGGCCGCCTGGCGCGCCCGCCGCAGCTCGGCACGCCCCTGTTCGTCAGCTCGAAGCTGGTCGTGATGAGCCTCGACCGCGCTCCTCGTTAGCGTTTGGGCTCTGGCCCAAGCGTCTGACAAGCCCATATCTGTGGCGTCCTTCGGGGCCGGCTGGGTCACGACCCACCGTCACATCCCCACGATGCGCCGGCACGGCGGCTTCGAGGTCGCCGCGATCGTCGACCGGCGGCCGGAGCGCGCGCAGGAGGCTGCCGCCCGCCTCGACATCCCGCGCCACGCGGCCGCGGAGGAGGTCGGGCAGCTCGACTTCGCCGACCAGATCGACGCGATCACCTGCGGCACGGCGCCGTTCGCGCACCACCGCGTGATCCGCAGCGCCCTCGAGCTGGGCAAGCACGTGCTCACCGAGAAGCCGTTCACGATGACGGTGGAGGAGGGGGAGGAGCTCGTCGCCCTCGCCCGCGAGCGCGGCTGCACGCTGGCGGTCGTCCACAACTTCCAGTTCGCACGCTCGGTGCTGCGGCTGCGGCGCTGGATGGAGCAGGGCCGCATCGGGCGCCTGCGGGCGGTCTGGGCGATCCAGCTCTCGAATCCCGCCCGGCGGCTGCCCACCTGGTTCGACGAGCTGCCGTTCGGCCTCTTCTACGACGAGTCGCCGCACCTGATCTACATGACGCGGGCGCTCGCGGGGGCGGACCTCGACCCGGTGAGCGTCACCGTCCATCCCAGCACGCGCGGGCTCGAGAACACGCCGGCGCAGATCGACGCCCAGATGCGCGCCGGCGACCTGCCGGTGTCGATCCAGATGAACTTCGAGGCGCCCGTGTCCGAATGGCACGTGGCCGCCATCGGCGATCGCGGCATCGGCACGGTCGACCTCTTCCGCGACATCGCCGTCTACACACCCAACGACGGGGACCACAGAGCGCTCGAAGTGCTGCGCAGCTCGGCCTCCAGCAGCTGGCACCACTGGCGTGGATACCTGGGCTCAGGGCTAAAGCACATGAGGGGCACGCTCCGATATGGAAACGACGAGGTCTTCCGGCGCTTCCACCACTCGGTCTTGACTGGAACGAGTCCCGAGGCTATAGATGGATTGGATGCGCTGGCCGTTTTGAAGATCCAGCACTGGATCCTCGAGGCCGGACAGGACCGTCGCCGCATCCCCGTCTGAGCCCATGCGCATCCTGTTCGTATCCCACTACGCGGCGCCGCATATCGGCGGCATCGAATCGGTGATCACGCAACTGCGCCGCGAGCTGCAGGATCGCGGCCACGATGTTGTGCATGTCGCCTGCAGCGCGAGCCATCTGGACGAGCTGCCTGACGACGACTGCGTGATCCGGGTGCCTGCGCTGAACCTGCTCGAGGACCGGCTGGGCGTGCCGTATCCGATCTTCTCGCCGAAGCTTGGGTCCGTGCTCGGGCGTGAGCTGCGGCGCGCCGACGTCGTCCACGCCCACGGCGTGCTCTACATGAGCTGCGTGCTGGCGCTCCGCTACGCGAAGCTGCGCCATCGCCAGGGCCCGGTGCGCGTGCTCACCGAGCACGTCGGCCACGTGCCGTACGACTCCGCGCTGCTCGATCGCGTGGAGACCGGCGCGATCAAGACCATCGGGCGCCTGTCGGTCAAGGCCGCCGAGTCGATCGTGGTGCTCAACCGCCAGGTGGGCGCCGAGATCGAGGCGCTGCACCCGCACGGCCCGGTCGTGCAGATCCCGAACGGGATCGACACCGAGCTCTTCCGCCCGCCGCAGCCCGGCGAGCGCGCAGCGCTGCGCGCCAAGCTCGGCTGGGACGACGGCCTGCCGCGCGTGCTGTTCGTCGGCCGGCTCGTGGCCAAGAAGGGTCTCGACACCGCCCTGGCGGCGGCGCACGCCGCGCGCGGCAAGTTCGAGCTCGTGGTGGCCGGGCCCGGCCCGCTCCAGCCCGAGTCCGAGCCCGGCGTGAAGGTCCTCGGCCCGCTCCCGTCCGATCACGTGGCCGAGCTCTACCGCGCCGCCGACGCCCTGCTGCTGCCCTCGCGCGGCGAGGGCTTCCCGGTGACCGTGCAGGAGGCCATGGCCAGCGCCCTGCCGGTCGTGATGACCAACGATCCTTCCTACGCCCGCTACCTCAACGGCGCGGGCGACGGCGTGCGGCTCGTGCCGCCGGAGCCGGCCACGATCGCCCGCACGCTCGAGGCGCTCCTGCACGACGACATCGCGCGCCAGCGTGCCGGCCGCGCCGGCCTCGAGCACGCCCGCGGCGCCTTCACCTGGGAACAGGCGGCGCTCCGGCACGAGCGGCTCTACGAGGGCCTGCTCGCCGCCCGTGGCCTCCCCGGCGAGCTGATCGAGCTCGCCCCGCCTCAGGCCACCACGGCCAGAGAACGCGGCGCGATCTCGTAGTCCAGGCGCTCGAACTCGCCCAGGAAGTCGCCGTCCGCCTCCACCGGCAGCGGCCTGCCGTCGGCGCTCGTGATCGTGGCCCGCGTGACCGGGTTGAAGCCCTGCACCTGACGGTGGCTCAGCACCGCCTTCGCGCGCCCCGAGAAGATGCGCGGGATCAGCGTGGGGATCTCGAGCAGCGTGGCGCTCTTCAGCACCGCGAGGCCCAGCGTGCCGGTATCGAGCCCCGCGCCCTCGCAGATCCTGATCGGGCGCGTGCCGAAGTAGGTGAACGGGTCCGAGTTCTGGATGATCACGGTCACGCCGCCGGCGCTCTGCCCGCCGTCGGCCTCCACGACCATCCGCGGCGGGCGCACGAGGTAGCGGCTGTTGAAGCTGGCCACCGCGGCCAAGGTGAAGTAGAGCTCGCCGTAGCGGGCCTTGCGCTTGGGGTGAGCGTCCACGCGCTGCACCACGGTGGCGTCGAGGCCGACGCCCGAGGCGAACACGAAGTGGCGGCCGTTGACCTTGCCGGTGTCGACCCTGCGCGGGCGGAAGTCGTCCGCCATCCGCAGCAGGTGCTCGGTGGCGTCCACCACGTCGTTCGGGATGCCGAGCGAGCGGCAGTAGACGTTGGTGGCGCCGCCCGGCAGGCAGGTCAGCGGTGTGTCCGAGCCCGCCAGGCCGTTGGCCGCCTCGTTCACCGTCCCGTCGCCGCCGAAGGAGACCACCACGTCATAGCCCTCCTGCGCCGCAGCGCGCGTGAGCTCCGTGGCGTGGTTGCGCGCCTTGGTGTCCACCGCCTCCACGTCGTAGCGGCCCTGCAGCGCGTAGACCACCAGGTTCTTGAGCCGGTCCGAGACCGTCGTGGCGTACGGGTTGACGATCACGAGCATGCGCTTCTTCGCCCGGCGGTCGGGGAGCACGCGCTCCGCAAGCTCCTCGGCGCGCCGGACGGCGGTCTCGCTGGCGGCCATGCGCCCCCTAGGGTAGATGGTTGATCCGGTCGCGGATCAACCATCTATGGCCTCGAAGCGGACGACGCCATCGGTCTCGACCTCTCGTGCACGCCCGTCTGCCAGCAGCAGGTCCATGTGGCCGATGACCTCGGACAGCGTCAGATATGCCTGCGTCACCGCGATGTTGCCCCACAACGACTGCGCCAGCTCGTAGCCGGTGCGCGGCCGCTCGGCCACCAGGCGCAGCAGCTTCTCGGCGCGCCGCTCGTGCAGGGCGAAGCGCTGGTCGATGAGCGGACGGTGGTCGTCGATCGGGTCGCCGTGGCCGGTCAGCACCAGGTCGAGCTCGAGCTCGCGCGTGAGCCGCAGCGACTCCAGGTAGGTCACGAGCGCCTTGGGCCGTTCGCCACCGTCGCGGGGACGGGTGAGCAGCGGGTTCGAGGAGATGTGCTTGAGCAGGTGGTCGGCGGCGATCAGCAGGCGGCGCTGGCGGTCGAGGAAGATCGTGTCCGAGGGGCTGTGGCCGGGCCGGAACAGCACCTGCAGCGTGCGGTCGCGCAGCTCGATCTCGTCGCGGTCGCGCAGCACCCGCGTGACCGACGCGCGGGAGCCCCAGGCGCGGAACGCGGCCGACACCGCCTGGAGCACGCGCACGACGTCCTCCGAGATGCCGTGGCGGAGCATCAGCGTCGAGGCGTAGTCGTCGTCGGCTGCGGCCTCCTGCGGGTAGTTCTCGACGAACGGCACCGCCGCTTCGATCGCAGCCACCTCGGCGCCCGAGCGGCCGGCCACGATGTTCACGAGCCCGAGGTGGTCGATGTGCTGGTGGGTGAGGATCACGAGGCCGATGTCCTCGAGCTTGTGCCCGTGCGCGTGCATCTGGCGCTCGAGCTCGTCGAGCGAGCTGCCCGAGTTGGGGCCGGCGTCCACGAGCGTCAGCGGCTCGTCCTCGATCAGATACACGTTGACCCGCCCGACCGCGAAGGGTGTGGGGATGGCGAGGCGGTGGATGCCCGCTTCCAGCGCGGGCGCGAACGGGTCGTCCACGGATTCGACCCTAGCGGGCCGCAGCTCAGTGGAGCTTGCGGGTGCGCGTGGTGCTGCCGCCGGTCTTCCCGGTGGCGACCACGACGAGCCGGGCGCTACGGCCGAGGCGCTTCGGCAGCTTGAGGCTCACGACCTGCCGGCGCGCGGAGAAGGAGGTGCGGCGGCTCATCACGCGCAGGCTCGCGGCCTCCGCGCCCTTAATCAGATCTATGCGCAGGCGGCAGCCGCTCGGGCAGCGGCCGCGGACCTTGAGCCGCGTGCCGTGCGCGCGGACCACGAGCAGAAGGCGCGGGCCCTTGGGCTGGTGGGGGCCGGTGCTCGGCGGAAGCTGGGCGATCGGCACCGGGGCGACCGGCACGTGGCAGATCGTCACCGTGCCGGTGGGCGCCGGCGTGGACGAGAGGCCGCGCATCGTCTCAACCGCGTTGAGGTAGCCCTGGCCGGACGGCTTCACGCTGCCGTCGGCGTTGGCGATCCCGAACCAGTGCTCCGAGTTCGAGTTGTCCTGCTCCTCGGTGATCCAGGTGTAGGGGAGGAAGCGGTCGATGTTGCAGTCGGAGCGAGGGAGGTCCTCGGCGAGCTGGGCGAGGTCCGCGCCGCGGTCCTGGTCGGTCACGGCGGTGGTGGACCAGCCGACCTCGGTGATCTCGAGCGGCACGCCCGGCCCGGCGAGCTGGTCGACGGTCTGGCGGAAACGGGCGATGCGCATCTCCGTGTCGGCCACGCTGGCCTGGTAGGGGTGGAGGCCGATCCCGTCGACGTTGACGCGCAGGTCGGGGCGGTGGGCGAACATGCGCTGGAGGAAGGTGATCTCGTCGGCGCCGCCGCCCTGCGTGCCGAGCGCCAGGCCGCCGACCACGACGTCAGCCTGGGAGTCGACCGCCTTGATCGCCGCGTGGGCGGCCATGTAGAGGTCGGCGTACTGCTCGGGCGCCTGGTCCTGCGGATGCCAGAAGGTGGTGGAGTTCTCCTCGTTCCAGATCTCGTAGCTCGTGACCGGGAGCTGCGGCAGGCTCGGGTGCGACTTCCAGAAGCTGCCGCCGCGCCCGTAGCGCTGGGCGAAGGCGGTGGCGTAGGCGGCGAAGTCGGACAGGTGGTTGGGGGCGACGGCCGAATTGCTGTCGCCGGGGGTCACGCCGGACCAGTTCGTCGAGTAGTCGACGATCGGGTACCAGCGGATGTTGTGCTGGGCCATCGCTTGGGCGATCGAGTCGTACATGCCCCAGTTGTAGGTGTGCTGGCCGTTGCTACCGGGCGCCTGCGGCTCGACGTTCGCCCAGCGGGCGTCGAGCCGCCCGAGCTGGACCCCGCCGGCGGCGATCGACCCGAGGCGCGGCTGCCAGGAGGAGCTGGGGCCGCTGAAGACCTGCTGGACGTTGACCCCGTAGACATCGTCGGGCACCGCGGCGGATGCCGTGCCCACGCTGAGGAAGACGATCGCCGCGGCCGTGGCCGCGAGAATGCGCCTTGCGCGCGTGGTGAAGGTGTCCGAGCCCCCTGACACACAACTTGCATCGGCAGCTTCCGCGCTGCCTGAGGCTTCGCAAGGGTCGGTTCAACAGATGTCGTAACCCGGATGGGGTGGGGGTCAGCGAATGCGGACCCCATGCGACGCCGTGGTCGTCGCGCCGCCCGGGCCGGTGGCCACGATCTGGAGGATGATCACGCGGTGCCGCCGCCTCACGCGGTGGGTGATGCGGAACCTGACGGTCCTGCGGTGGCGGCTGAAGCGCAGGGTGCGGTGCGCGAGCCGTCTCGGCACGCCGGTGCGGCGGGGCGCCAGCAGCACGACGTTCAGCCGGCAGCCGCTCGGGCAGCGCGCGATCACCCGCAGGCTCGTGTGGCCGCGGCCGAGCGCGAAGTGCAGCCTGAGCACCGGCGCGGCCGGCACCGCCGCCGGTCCCGAGTGGCAGATCGACACGGTGTCGGTGGGAGCCGCCGCGCTGCTCAGGCCGCGCATCGTCCTCACCGCGCCGACGAACGTGCTGCCGGATCCCTTCGGGGTGGCGTTGCGGTTGTAGATCCCGAACCAGTCGTCCGAGTTCGAGCGGCTCTGCTCGGGGCTCGTCCAGGCGTAGGGAATGAGGCGGGTGATGTTGCAGTCCGAGCGCGGCAGGTCCTGCACGATCTGGGCGAGGTCGGTGCCCCGCTCGCTGTCGGAGACCGCGGTGCTGGACCAGCCCACCTCGGTGATCTCGAGCGGCACCTGCGGCCCCGCGAGCTGGTCGAGCGCCGCGCGGAAGTGCGCGATGCGCGCGTAGACGTCGTTCACGAGGAGCTGGTAGGGGTGGAGCGCGACGGCGTCCACGTAGCCCCTCATGTCGGGGCGGTGGGCGAACATGCGCTGGAGGAAGGTGATCTCGTCGGCGCCGCCGCCCTCGGTGCCGAGCGACAGCCCGCCGACCACCACCTCGGCCTGCGGATCCACCGGCTTGATCGCCGCGCGCGCGGCCATGTAGAGGTCCGCGTACTGCTCCGGCGCGTTCGCCTGCGGGTGCAGGAACTTGCTCGAGTTCTCCTCGTTCCAGATCTCGTAGCTCGTCACCGGCAGCTGCGGCAGGCTCGGATGCGAGCGCCAGAAGCTGCCGCCGCGGCCGTAGCGCTGGGCGAACACGTTCGCGTAGGTGGCGAAGTCGGCCACGTGGTTCGGTGCCACCGCCGAGTTGCTGTCGCCCGAGGTGACCCCGGCCCAGTTCGTCGAGTAGTCGATGATCGGGTACCAGCGGATGCCGTGCTGGGCCATCGCCTGGGCGACGGAGTCGTAGTACGACCAGTTGTAGGTGTGGTGGCCGTTCGACGGCGCCTTCGGCTCGACGTTCTGCCAGCGCGCGTCCACGCGGCCGATCGTGATGCCGGCGGACTGCATCGCCGACAGCTCCGCGCCCCAGCTCGAGCTCGAGCTGTCGAAGATGTTCTGCACGTTCATGCCGTAGAAGCCGTCGGGCACGACGGCGCCGGCCGGCGACGCGGCCACGGCAGCGAGGGCCGACACCACGGCCGCTGCGATCCATGCTCGGCGTATGGTCACGGGCTCACCGGCCCGGGCGGGAGGGCATCCAATCCGTTCAACAACCGTCCGTGGGGAGAGTTACGCAGCCAGACTAAGACGGAAACGCGCTAAGCGCGAATCAGTCCGAGGACCTCGTCCCGCTTCACCTCCATGTCTTCGCGTGAGACGAGCGATTCCAAGTTGAGCCGCAGGAGCGGCTCCGTGTTCGAGGGCCTTACGTTGAAGTGCCAGTCGTCGTAGTCCACGGAGACGCCGTCAAGCCAGCTCACCGCGCTGTCCGAGTAACGCTCCGCGATCTCGTTCATCTTCGCTTCCTGGTCGGCCACCTCGGAGTTGATCTCCCCCGAGATGAAGTAGCGCTGCCGCAGCGGCGCGAGTAGCTCGCTCATCCGGCGGTCCTTCGCCGAGAGGAGCTCGAGGATCAATAGTGCCGGAATCGTGCCGGAATCGGCGCAGTAGAAGTCGCGGAAGTAGTAGTGGCCGGACACCTCGCCGCCGAAGGCCGCGCCCTCCTTGCGCATCCGGGTCTTGAAGAAGGCGTGCCCGACCCGGTTCACCTCGGCCCGCCCGCCGGCTCGCTCCACCACGTCCCGCACCGCGCGGCTGGCCCGAACGTCGTAGAGGATCGTCGCGCCCGGCTGCTTGGCGAGGATCGACTCCGCCAGCAGCGCCGTGAGGAAGTCGCCGTCCACGAACTCGCCGGTGTCGTCGATGAAGAAGCAGCGGTCGGCGTCGCCGTCCCAGGCGATGCCCAGCTCGGCGCCCTCTGCCAGCACCTTCTCGATGATGAAGGTCCGGTTCTCGGGCAGCAGCGGGTTGGGCTCGTGGTCGGGGAAGTTGCCGTCGGGCACCCAGTAGGTCTGCACCTGCTCGAGCGGAAGCCGGTCGAGGATCGGCCCGACCATCGGCCCCGCCATGCCGTTGCCGCCGTCGAGCACGACCTTGGCGGGGCGGACGCTCGACATGTCGATGAACTCGCTGCTGGCCCGGCGGAAGTCCTCGCTCACGTCGACCTGCTCGAGCCCGCCGCGCCGCTCGGCCGGCGGGCCGGGCTTGCCGGCCGTGACGATGTCGCGGATCTCGCCGATGCCCGAGTCGCCCGACAGCGCGAGCGCCCCCCGCCGCACCAGCTTCGCTCCGGTGTAGGCCTTGGGGTTGTGGGAGGCGGTGCACATCAGCCCGCCGGCGAGGTCGCGCGAGCCGACCGTGAAATAGAGCATCTCGGTCCCGACCTGCCCGACGTCGATCACCGACGCGCCCTCGTCGCGGATGCCCTCGATGTAACGGGCGGAGAGCTCCGGCGCGCTGAGGCGCATGTCGCGGCCCACGGCCAGCTCGAGGCCGGCCACCGGCGTGCCGTCGAGCTCGCCGATCACGCGCGCGAAGGCGCGCCCCACCTGGTAGGCCACGTCCGAGTCGATCTGGTCGCCATAGAGGCCGCGGACGTCGTAGGCCTTGAAGATGCCGGGGTCAACCGCCATCGGCGAACCCCGCGCTGATGGCCTTCCAGGAGTCCGACAGGCTCTGAGGCAGCACGCGCGTGTCTGCGATGACCGGCATGAAGTTCGTGTCGGCGCTCCAGCGCGGCACGACGTGGAAATGCACGTGGTGCTCCATGCCGGCGCCCGCGATCTTGCCCTGGTTGATGCCGAGGTTGAAGCCCTCGGGGGCGTAGACGTCGCGCAGCACCCCGATCGAGCGCCGCGCCAGCGTCATCAGCTCGAGCAGCGTGGCCTCGTCCAGCGGCTCGATCGAGGCCTCGTGGGCGTAGGGGGCGACCATCACGTGCCCGTTGTTGTACGGGTAGGCGTTGAGGATCACGAAGCAGTGCTCGCCCCGGTGGACGATGTACGCGGCCTCGTCGTCGCCGAGCTCCGGCTTGGTGCAGAAGATGCACTCCCCGGTGCTCGGTCCCTTGATGTAGTCGAGGCGCCAGGGCGCCCACAGCCTCTGCTCGGCCACGCGCGGCAGGCTAACGAAGTACCGCTTTCGGTTGCCTCGGCACCGTCACCGGGGGTATGGTCAGACAAGACGCGCGCAACTGGCCCCTGGGCGCGGCCCCGCCATCACCCCATCTCCCGGAGGTTCTGCGCGATGCAGACGGACCCTGAACGCGTCCCCGCCGACGACCAGGCCGTGGTCGACGAGCATCCCTACATCCGCATGCTGCGCGGCGACCTCGGACTCGCGCTGCGCGTCTACGCGGTCGGAGGCACCTTCCTGCTCGTCTTCCTGTGCATGGTCGGGATCTTCTCGCTGGCGAGCTGACTCAGAGCCAGCCGCGCCGGCGGAACAGGGCGATCAGCAGCGCCACCAGGCCGATCATCACGCCCATGATCACCCAGAACGCCGTGATGTTGCCCTGGCCGGGAACGCGCACGTTCATCCCGAAGATCGACGCGATCAGCGTGAGCGGCAGCAGGATCACCGAGACGGACGTGAGCACTCGCAGCACGTTGTTGAGGCGGTGCGAGATCACCGACTCATTCGTCTCCTCGAGCGCCTCCACGACCTCCTTGTAGTTCTCGAGCATGTCCCAGATGCGCTCGGACGCGTCGACGATGTCGTCGAAGTAGATGTCCATGTCCTGGGCGAGGTAGCGCTGTTTGGTGCGCTCGAGGTCCCGCAGGACGCTTCGCTGCGGCCGGATGATCTTGCGGAAGTTGATGATCTCCTGCTTGGCATTGGAGATGTCGCGCACCACGTCCTCGCCCTGGCCCTCGAAGATGTCCTCCTCGAGCCGGTCGAGCTTGTTGCCCATCTTGCGCAGCATGGGGAAGCAGTAGTCGAAGCAGTCGTCGACGATCTTGTAGAGCAGGAAGCCCGGGCCGCTCTCGAAGAGCTGCTCGCGCAGGTCCTCCGAGGTGCGGCAGCTCTCGAACAGGTACTCGACCGGCTGGAGCGGGACGTTGGGGATCGTGATCAGGTAGTCGGGCCCGACGAACATGTCGAGCTCCCCGGCGTTGAGCCGGCCCACCTGCTTGTCGAAGACCGGGAAGTTGAGGACGATGAAGAGGTAGTTCTCGTACTCGTCGATCTTCGGGCGCTGGTTGCGTGAGGTGACGTCCTCGTAGTCGAGCGGGTGGAACTCGAAGTGCTCCTCGAGCCAGGCGCGATCGACGGCGCCGGGGCGCTCGATGTTGATCCAGCGCAGGCCGGCATGCTCGATGACCTCGACGTGGGGCTCAGCAGCGGCCTGCTGGGCGAAGGCGTCTGCAACGCGAGCACGACCCCCGCGGCGCAGCCGTGGCTTTGGCAAATTCGGCATGGCGTCTGAGCGGGTCGTCGAGCACGGTTGGCACCTTCGTCCTATTCGATTCTACCTCCGCGGGCCCTCCTGGCCCGCGGCCTGGGTGCGCGGTCGTCCGCGTGACCCTGTACTCTTTCGGGTCAGACATAGCCGTTCGCATCGAGAGGGGTGGAGGGACATGGCCCTGTGAAACCCCGGCAACCACCCGGTGCGGCTCCCAAGCCGGCCGGGAACGGTGCCAATTCCATCGGACTCCACAAAGTGGTCCGGGAGATGTGGCAGGGGCGCCTGAACAGCCTCCGTCACAAGCGAAAGCGGCGACGGAGGTTTTCGACTTTTAGGAGGTCCGGACTCATGTCCGCCCAGGCGCTTCAGTGCAAGGAATGTCACGAGCAGTACCCGCTGGACGCTCGCTACGTATGCGAGCGCTGCTTCGGCCCGCTGGAGGTCCTGTACGACTACAGCGAGCTCGACGTGGAGGCCACCCGGCGGAAGATCCAGGCGGGTCCGCGCTCGATCTGGCGCTACCAGGACTTCCTGCCCTATTCGGGCAAGCCGGTGAGCCCGCTCACGACAGGCACCACGCCGCTGATCAAGGCCGACCGGCTGGCGCAACGGCTCGGTCTCCGCGAGGTGTACGTGAAGAACGACACCGCCAACCCCACGCACTCGTTCAAGGACCGCGTGGTGAGCGTCGCGCTGGCCAAGGCGATCGAGCTCGGTTACGGCACGGTCGCGTGCGCCTCCACCGGCAACCTGGGCAACTCCCTCGCCGCCCACGCGGCCGCTGCCGGCGTCGAGTCCTACGTGTTCATCCCGGCGGATCTCGAGGAGCAGAAGATCCTCGCCACCGGTGTGTACGGCACCAAGCTCGTGAAGGTGCACGGCAACTACGACGACGTCAACCGCCTCTGCACCGAGCTGTCGGCCGAGCGCGAGTGGGCGTTCGTGAACGTGAACGTGCGGCCCTACTACGCGGAGGGGTCGAAGACGCTCGGGTACGAGATCGTCGAGCAGCTCAGCTTCCGCCTGCCCGACCGGCTGATCGTGCCGATCGCGTCCGGTTCGCTGTTCACGAAGATCGCCCGCGGCTTCGAGGAGTGGATCGAGGTCGGCCTGGTCGAGGACGGCACCGTGCCGGTGTTCAACGGCGCCCAGGGCGCCGGCTGCTCGCCGGTGGCGGCGGCCTTCGAGGCGGGGCAGGACTTCTGCCGCCCGGTGAAGCCGTCCGGCATCGCCAAGTCGCTCGCGATCGGCAACCCGGCCGACGGTCCCTACGCCCTCGACCTGGCCCGCCGCAGCGGCGGCTCGATCGACGCCGTGGACGACGACGAGATCCGCGCCGGCATCCGGCTGCTCGCCGAGACCACCGGCATCTTCACGGAGACCGCCGGCGGCGTCACCACCGCGGTGCTGGCCAAGCTCGCCGAGCGCGGCGACATCGATCCCGACGAGCGCGTGGTGCTGGTCATCACGGGCGACGGCCTGAAGACGCTCGACGCGGTGCGCGGCAGCTTCGAGTCGTTCGAGATCGATCCGAGCGTGGAGGCCTTCGAGCGCACCTTCGAGAGCGGCGCCGTCAAGGCTTAGTAGACGGGCAGACGTCGGCACAGACCCTGCCTCTAAGATACGCGCCCCCATGGCGGTCACGGTCAAGATCCCAACTCAGTTGCGCAGCGTCACGGGCGGCGAGTCCGAGGCCAGTGTCGATGATGCGTCCACCGTCGGCGAGGTGCTCGACGGGCTGTACGAGCGCTTCGACGGCCTGCGCGAGCGGATCGCCGAGGACGGCGATCTGCGCCGCTTCGTGAACGTCTACGTCGAGGGCGAGGACATCAGGTTTCTGGACGGCTTGGACACGGCAGTGGAGGATGGGGATGAAGTGACCATCCTTCCTGCGGTCGCGGGCGGCTGAGCACGGATCACGGATCACGGATCACCGATCACGGAAAGGCAGTTGTGATCTGTGATCAGTGATCCGTCATCTCGCCTTCCCCTCGTAGCCATCTTGTGCGGCGGGAAGGGCTCGCGCATGCGCGCGAGCGAGTCCGCCGTGCCCAAGCCCCTGGTCGAGATCGGCGGCCGCCCGATCCTCTGGCACGTGATGTCGCTGTACGCGGCGCAGGGGTTCGAGCGCTTCCTGCTGCTCACGGGCAACGGCGCTGGGCAGGTGGAGCGCTTCGCCGAGACGCTCGGCTGGGACGTGCGCTGCCTCGACACCGGCGCCGACACCCCCACGGGCGGCCGGCTGCACCGCGCACGCGACGAGCTGGCGGGCGGCACCTTCTGCCTGACCTACGCGGACGGCGTGGCCGACATCGACCTCGGCGCCCTGCTCGCGTTTCACGGCCGACGGGGCGGGGCGGCGACCATCACGGTCGTGCGTCCCGAGAACCCCTGGGGAGTAGCCCGGCTCGCCGATGACGGCCGCGTGGCGGGCTTCCACGAGAAACCGCGCCTGGAGAGCTGGGTGAACGGCGGCTTCATGGTGATGGAGCCGCGCGCGCTCGATGCGATCGGGCCGGACGACGTGCTCGAGCGCGCACCGCTCGAGCGGCTGGCCCAGGCGGGTGATCTGTTCGCGTTCAGGCACGAGGGCTTCTGGGACTGCATGGACACCTACAAGGACACCCTGCTCCTGAACGAGCTCTGGGAGCGCGGCGAGGCGCCCTGGCGGGCGCTCGTCGAGACATGAGCCGCTACGGCGGCATGCCGGTGCTGGTCACCGGCGCCGAGGGGTTCATCGGTTCGCGGCTCGTGGAGCGGCTGCTCCAGGTGGGCGCGACCGTGGTGGCGCTCCGCCGCGAGGTGCCGCCGCTCTCGTACTTCGCCACGGCGGGACTGGCCGAGCGCTGCCGGCTCGTCGACGGCGACCTGCTCGACCACGACTCGCTGCTGCGGCTCCTGCGCGAGCAGCAGGTCGGCACCGTCTTCCACCTCGCCGCCCAGCCGATCGTCGGCGCCGCCCACCGCTCGCCTCTCCCCACCTGGGAGACGAACATCCGCGGCAGCTACCTGCTTCTCGAGGCCTGCCGCGTGGCCGGCGGGGTGGAGCGGATCGTGGTGGCCTCCTCGGACAAGGCCTACGGCGCCCACGAGCGGCTCCCGTATCGCGAGGAGTTCCCGCTCGAGCCGCGCCACCCGTACGAGGTGTCGAAGGCCTGCGCCGACTTCATCGCCCGCTCCTACGCCGAGACGTATGGGCTGCCGGTGGCCGTCACGCGGCTGGCCAACGTCTACGGCGGCGGCGACCTCAACTTCACGCGCATCGTGCCGGACACGATCCAGGCGCTCGTGCGCGGCGAGCGGCCGCTGATCCGCTCGGACGGCACGCCGCAGCGCGACTTCCTCTACGTCGAGGACGCCGTGGAGGCCTACCTGGCGGTGGCCGCCTCGCTCGAGCGGCCGGAGCACCGCGGCCGCGCCTGGAACGCCGGCAACGGCGCTCCGATGTCGGTGCTCGAGCTGGTGCGGCGGGTGATCGCCGCCTCGGGACGCGCGATCGAGCCGCAGATCGCGGGGGAGGGCACCCCGGCGGGCGAGATCGACCGCCAGTGGCTCGACTCGAGCGCCATCCGCGACCAGCTCGGCTGGCGGCCGAGCTGGGACCTCGACCGCGGCCTCGAGGAAACCTACGCCTGGTACGCGAGCCATCTGAGCGCTTGATGGGGGCCCGCTTGGGGCGGGATACATGGTGGCCCGGATGTGCGCGCGGGGCCGCACCCGCCAGGCTCGGTGCATGCCCATTCGCGTGCTTGCCGTCGACGACCATCTGGCCGTCCGCCACGGGCTCACCGATCTGCTCGCCGAAGAGGAGGAGATCGAGCTCGTAGGAGTGGCGTCGACCGCGCGCGAGGCCCTGATCGAGGGCCTGCGCAGGGCGCCCGACGTCGCGGTGGTCGACTATCAGCTCGGCCGCGGCAAGCGCGACGGCCTGGCGCTCAGCATCATGCTGAAGGGCCTGCCGCGACCCCCGCGGGTGCTGGTCTACTCGGCCTACGCCGACTCCGCACTCGCGGTCCGGGCGCTGGTGGCGGGCGCGGACGGGCTGGTCAGCAAGGGATCGCTCGGCACCGAGGTGAGCTGGGCGATCCACGCGGTTGCCAAGGGCCGCCGCGTGCTGCCGCCCGTCGCGCCCGAGATCGCCGAGGCCATGCGCGGCCGCCTGGACGCCGAGGACCAGCCGCTGCTCGGCCTGCTGCTGAGCGAGACGCCCGAGGACGAGATCGCGGACGCGCTGCGCATCGCCCCGGACGCGCTGGCGGTCCGGCGGCGACGCATGCTCGAAGCGCTCGAGGAGGAGCAGCTCGCCGGGGTGCGCGCTCTATGACGAGCGAGGCGGGCCGCCTGCGCGGGGCGGCGATCGCGTCGATCGCCTGGCTCGGCGCCGCCGCGCTCGTCGGCGTCGCGATTTGGCTGGCGCGCGGCTCGGCCGACGCCGGCGCGTACGCCAGCACGTACCTGATCGAGCGGGCGCTGTCGCTCGACAACGTCGTGGTCTTCCTGCTGCTGTTCGGCGCCTTCGGGATCGCGGGCGAGGAGCGCAGGCGCCTGCTCTGGTGGGGCATCGCCGGCGCGATCGTGCTGCGCGCACTGGCCATCCTCGGCGGCGTCGCGCTGGTGGACCGCTTCGAGCCGCTGCTCTACCTGCTCGGCGCGCTGCTCCTCTACCTGGCCTGGCGCATGCTGAAGGGCGGCCCGCAGCACGGCGACCCCGAGCGGACGGGCGGCCGTGCGGGCCGCCCGGCGGATCGTGCCCGGCGCCAGCCCGTTCCTGGTCTGCCTGGTGGCGGTGGTGCTCGCGGATCTCGCGTTCGCGCTCGACAGCGTGCCCGCGGCGCTGGCCATCACCCGCGATCCGCTGATGATCTGGCTGGCCAACGCGATGGCCCTGCTCGGCCTCGGCGCGCTGTTCGTGCTGGCCGACGGCCTGCTCGGCAGGCTGCGCTACCTGCAGCAGACGCTGGCTGCGCTGCTCGCGCTGGTGGCCCTGAAGCTGCTCACCGAGGACCTCGTGCACATTGGCCCCGCGGTGAGCGTGGCGGCGGTGGTGCTCGTGCTGCTCGTGGGAACGGCGGCGTCGCTGGCGGCGGGCCGGCGACCGCTGGGGCCGCGGGTGCTGGCGTTCGTCGACGAGCTCGGCGAGCGCCGCGAGCGCCACCGCAGCCGTTCCCTAGTCCTGCGACTCGCCTTCGCCTGCCTGGCGTTGGGCGTGACCTGCGCGGGCCTCGTGATGCTCGTCCTGCCCGGACCCGGCCTGCTGTTCGTCGCGATCGGCGTGGGCATGCTCGCGCTCGAGTTCGCCTCGGCCGAGCGGCTCGTGCGGCGCGTGATGACCCACGCGGAGCGTGCGAGCGGCGGGCGCGGGCGGGGGTTCGTGTTCGCGGGAGCGATCGCGGCGCTGGCGGGAGCGGCGGTCGTGGCCGCGGCGGGTGTGCCCTGATGGCGGCGCACCGGCTGCTCGTAGTGGACGACCACGCCGCGGTTCGCGGCGGCCTCGCCGCGCTGCTCGCCGACGAGCCCGACCTCGAGCCCGTGGCCGCCGCCGCCGGGGCGCGCGAGGCGCTCGAGCTGGCGCGGGAGCTGCGGCCGGACGTGGCGATCGTCGACTTCCAGCTCGGCGACCGCGACGGCCTCACGCTCTGCCGCCAGCTCAAGGAACTGCCGAGCCCCGTGAGGGTGCTCCTCTACTCCGCGTTCGCAGACGGGCCGCTGGCCCTCGCAGCGGTGATCGCCGGTGCCGACGGCGTGGTCCACAAGTCGGCGCTGGCCGAGCATCTCTGTCGCGCGATCCGGACGGTGGCAGGCGGCGGCGGGGCCGTGCCCCCGATCAGCCCCGCCGCCCACGCCACCGTGGCCGAGTGCCTCGAGCCGGACGACCTGCCGATCCTCGCAATGCTGGTCGCCGGCACCGAGCCGGCTGAGATCGCCGGCGTGCTCGGGGTGACGCCGGAATGGCTCGAGGCGCGCCGCTGGGGGATGGTCGAACGGCTGCGGCGAGTGCCCAGCCGCCGCTCGGCCGGCGTGGTGCGCGGCAGCCTTAGTGCTTAGCTGACAGCTGAGATGACACCTCCAAGCCGTTCCCCGCGGGGCTACACGCCCCTGTTCCAGCGCGTGGCCGCCACCAACGCGATCCTGCTCGTGGCCGCCTGCGCCGTGACGATCCTCGTGGTCTCACCGCACAAGCTGAGCTCGTTCGCCGCGGGCGAGGCGCTGGTGCTGCTCGCGGCGCTCGTGCTCGTCGCCGGGATCAACCTCTACCTCCTGCGCCGGGCGCTCGGGCCCCTCGAGGCCCTCACGGCGCTGGCGCGGCGGGTGGACCTCACGCGGCCCGGGCAGCGCGTGCCGGTGAGTCCGTACGGCTCCGAGGCGCGGGAGCTGGCGGTGACGTTCAACGAGATGCTCGGGCGCCTCGAGATCGAGCGGCGCGACTCGACCCGGCGCGTGCTCGCCGCCCAGGAGAGCGAGCGCCTGCGCATCTCACGCGAGCTGCACGACGAGGTGGGGCAGACGCTCACCGCCGTGCTGCTGCAGCTCGGCCGCAGCGCGAAGCGCGCGGACCCGGTGCTCGGCCGCGAGCTGCACGAGGCGCAGGAGACCGCCCGCGAGACGCTGGAGGAGGTTCGCCGCATCTCGCTCGAGCTGCGCCCGGAGGCGCTCGACGACCTCGGCCTCGGCAGCGCGCTGGTGGCCCTGAGCGAGCGGTTCGCCCAGAGCACCGGGCTGACGGTCCGCCGCCGCCTCGACCGCGAGCTGCCTCCGATGGGCGAGGAGGCAGAGCTCGTGATCTACCGGGTGGCGCAGGAGGCGCTGACCAACGCGGCGCGGCACTCCGGGAGCGACAGCGTGGAGCTGGCGCTGGCCGCGCACGGAGGCGTGATCACGCTGCAGGTGCTCGACCACGGCCGCGGGATCGACGCCCAGGACGGCGGCGGCCTGCGCGGCATGCGCGAGCGCGCGGTGCTCGTCGGCGCCGACCTGCTGGTGCGCGCGCGGTCCGACGGCGGTACCGAGGTGAGGCTGGACGTGCCGCTCGCTGAGGAAGTTGCATGAGCTCGCTCAAGACGCGCATCCTGCTGGCTGACGACCACGCGGTGGTGCGCCGCGGCCTGCGGCTCGTGCTCGAGTCGGAGCCCGACATGGAGGTCGTGGCGGAGGTGGGGGACGGGGCGGAGGCGGTGCAGCGCGCGCTCCAGGAGGACGTGGACCTGGCGATCCTCGACGTCACGATGCCGCGCATGACCGGGCTGCACGCGGCGGCTGAGCTTGGGCGCCGCCGGCCGGACCTGCGCGTCCTGATCCTGTCCATGCACGACAACGAGCAGTACCTGTTCGAGGCGCTGCGGGCGGGCGCCTCCGGCTACGTGCTCAAGTCGGTCGTCGACCGCGACCTCGTGGAAGCCGTGCGCGCGACGATGCGCGGCGAGCCGTTCCTCTACCCGGCGGCGATCAGCGCGCTGATCCGCGACCACCTGGAGCGGGCCCGCGCCGGCGACCAGCCTGGCGACCCGCTGAGCCCGCGCGAGACCGAGATCGTGAAGCTGATCGCCGAGGGCTACACGAGCCGCGAGATCGCCGAGACGCTTGTGATCAGCGAGAAGACAGTCGAGCGTCACCGCGCGAACATCCTGGAGAAGCTAGGCATGCGCGACCGCGTGGAGCTGACCCGCTACGCGATCCGCCGCGGGCTCGTGGAGCCCTAGTGCCCTGAGTCACCCGGGCACCGTCCAGCCTCCCACGCCCTCGGATCAAGCTGAGTGACGGGGCCGCCGATGCAAATGGCAGTCCATGCCAGGGAAGGCCATACGTACATTGGGACCGGCGCTGCTCGCCGTGGCGGCGCTCGTCCTGCCTCAAGCCGCTTCGGCGGACCCGTCGAGCGACGCCCAGGCGCTCCAGCGCCAGGGCATCGACGAGATCATCGTCAGGCGCGACGACGGCCTGTCGGCCGCCCAGCGCTCGGACGTCCGGCGCGACGCGAACGGCAGCCTCGTCTCGATGATGCGGCTCCCGCACACCGAGGTGCTGCGCGTGCCGCAGGGGCACCTGGTCGAGGCGCTCAGGGAGCTGAACGCCGACCCGCGCGTCGCGTACGCGGAGCCGAACGCGCCGCTGCACGCGCTGACCAATGACACCTGGTGGTGGGACCAGTGGTCGCTGCTCGCGCCGCTCTCGGGCAACGGCGGCATCGACGCCGTGGATGCCTGGGGTCAGAGCACGGGCGCGGGGGTGACCGTTGCGGTGACCGACACCGGCGCGTACCTCGCATCGACGGACCTGGCGCCGCAGCTCGCCCCGGGTGGCCACGACTACATCGACGGCGATTCGGTGCCGGATGACCAGAACGGCCACGGCACGCACGTGTCGGGCATCATCGCCGCCGTCAGGGGTAATGCCTACGGCACCGCCGGCATCGCGCCGAACGCGAAGCTGCTCGAGGTGCGCGTGCTGGATGCGAACGGCAGCGGCTCCGACGCGAGCGTCGCGCAGGGCTTCGACTATGCGGGCGCGATGGGCGCTCGGATCGTGAACGCCAGCCTCGGCCGCCCGGGGATCTCCCAGACGATCAGCAACGTCATCGCCTCGCACCCGAACACGCTCTACGTGGTCGCCGCGGGCAACGACGGCTCGAACAACGACACCGCGCCGGACAGCCCCTGCTCCCTACCGCCCGACAACATCCTCTGCGTCGGCGCCACCGACGACCTCGACGACATGGCGTACTTCTCCAACTACGGCGCGCAGTCCGTCGACGTGTTCGCTCCCGGAGTGGGCATCGTGTCCGGCCTGAACGACGGCAGCTTCGCCGAGGAGGACGGCACCTCCATGGCGAGCCCTGAGGCTGCTGCCACCGCGGCGCTGGCCCTGCAGGTCAACCCCAACCTGACCGCGATCGAGCTCAAGCAGATCGTCATGGGCTCGGTGGATCCGCTGCCCTGGCTGAATGGCTACGCCGTGAGCGGCGGGCGCATCAATGCGATGAGGGCGGTGACCGACGCTGGCCCGAACGGCGATCTCGACGGGGACGGCGTGGTCAACGCCTCGGACAACTGCCTCGGGACGCCCAACAGCTCGCAGTCCGACGCCGACCACGACGGCATCGGAGACGCCTGCGACCCGGACCAGCTCGACGACGACCACGACGGCGTGTCCAACGCGCACGACAACTGCCGCGCGGCGCCCAACCCGAGCCAGGCGGACGCCGACCACGACGGCATCGGAGACGTGTGCGACCCCGACGACGACAACGACGGGATCCCGGACCTCTACGACAACTGCCCCAGCGTGCGGAACACCGATCAGCGTGACACGAACGGGAACCGGGTAGGCGACGCCTGCGAGCCGCCCAAGC
Organism: uncultured Thermoleophilaceae bacterium; assembly: GCA_963848495.1. Classification (GTDB taxonomy): domain Bacteria; phylum Actinomycetota; class Thermoleophilia; order Solirubrobacterales; family Thermoleophilaceae; genus JAICJR01. The sequence continues at coordinate 387,761 of CAWKDV010000003.1, read as the reverse complement.
CTCCGAAGCTCAAGCTAACCGGCCTGAAGCTCTGGAGCCGCTCCCCGAAGGCCTGCTCGCGCAGATGCTCGCCGCTCAAGGTCGGCCTGTCCGCCAACCGGGCCGTGCACGTGCGCTTCATGCTCGCCAGGGGCCGCTGCAAGGGCAGCCGCTGCAGGTGGACCACCCTCGGCAGCTTCAGCGTCTCCGCCGGCGCCGGCTCGAACACCTTCATGCTGAAGGTGGCCAAACTGGTCCGCGGTCAGGCCCGGATCACCGCCACCGCCGGCGGGGCGGTGACCCGAGCCTCGTTCCGCGTGCGCTGAGCGCTACTTCTGGACGATCTCCCAGACGTGGTTCTCACCATGCTGCTGGGTGACGAACACACCCTCCCTGTCAGGGTTGGGAGCCTTCGTGCCGAGCAGCCCGCCCTTTGACGAGTCGCCGTCCGAGGCGAACACGCCGGTCGGCTCGTTGTCGCCTTCGTTCTGGAAGGTGAAACCGCACGACGGCGGAGTGGTGGCGAGGCACGCCAGCGCTCCGATGTTCGAGTCGGTCTCCGAGGCGGGATCGCGCCCGAGGGCGATGAACCGCTTGGCCGAGGCCGACGTCTTGCTCACGTCGTAGGCCCACACCGAGTCCAGCTTGTTGAGCTGGGTGTGGAGCCCGTCGCCGCGATCCTCCCCAACGAGCAGCACGTTCTTCGAGAGGAAGGTCGTGTTGTCGAAGGAGGCGTGGTCCGCATCGCCGACCACGAACGCGTCGATCGTGCCGCTGTTCAGGTCCGAAGAGAGCCTGATGCGGAAGATCGAGCCCCAGTGGCCCCGCTGGTCGAGGGCCGGGGTGTCCGACTTCGCGTTCGTATCTCCGGTCTCGTCGAAGAAGAACGTCCTGAAGCCGGTCCCCGGCTGGAACGAGCCGTTCTCCGGCCGCTGGAACGGGGTGCCCTTGTTGCCCTCGCTGTTGATGCCCTTCGCGGCGGCGTTGGCGTCGAACGGCGCCGTGCCGTCGGTCGAGGTGTTGTGGATCGTGACCCACCTGACCGGGAACGAGCTGCCCGAGTGCAGCTTGAGCTGCGCGGGCGAGAACACGTCACCGGAGCCCTGCGCCGGCGAGGCTGGGCAGCTCGTGGGCGTGGCGGTGCAGGTGAACGTCAGGACCTGCTTGTCGATCGTCACCTGGAGCACCTGCAGCTTCCCCTTGGTGAGGTCGCCCGCCTGGTCGGGCACGAAGCGGTAGACGAACGAGTTCGGCTGCTTCGCCGTCTTCGCGCTGTTCGGGTCGTTCGGGTCGATCGGCACCGTCTGGCCGCTCGCGTCCTCGACGATGATGATGTTGCCCTTGCCGTCGGGGTGGATGCCCTCGAAGCCGCCGCGGCCCATGCTGCCGTAGAGGTCCTTCACAGCAGGTGGGGTGCTCGAGCTCCAGAACGGTGACTGCTCGATCACGCCGCCCGTCGTCGGGCTGGCCTCCTGGGAGTAGAGGAGCACCTTGGCGAACGGGTCCCAGGTCGAGCCGTCGCCCGAGTTGAAGCCGGTCGTCTTGCCGTCACCCGGCGTGAGCAGCGTGATGCGATGGGTCGGGTCGCTCACGTCGAGGTTGATGCGTGTGACGAACGCGTGGTCGCCGCCCGCCTCATGGAACTGGAACAGGAAGTGGTGCCCGTAGTCGTAGCCCGGCGTGGGTCCGCCCGGCGACTTCTTGAACACCAGGTAGGTGTTCTGGTCGGGCTCCGTCTTCGTGGCCTCGAGGTTCGGCGGGGCGCCGTCGTTCAGGAAGCCGAACGTGTCATAGACGCCGGTCGGGTTCTCGAGCTGGTCCGAGCCCTGGGCGATCGGGCGCAGGCTGAAGCCCGCGGCGAGCACGTTGGGTGGATGGCCCGCCTTGGCGTTCGCCGAGGCGACGCCTTGCGAGATCTGGGCCTGTGGCCAGGCCTCTGCAACCGCCACGCCCAGTGCGACAGCGGCGACTGCTACGGCAGCGACGAGTCGTCGCATCCGTGCCTCCTTATTGAAAGGGAACGAGTCGCCGCGGGACGCTAAGTACGACGCCCGTCCCGCCTGGGGCCAGGTCGTTACCGCCCTGTGTCGATCGGGTGAAAGCGGTGTGACTAGCCGTCGCGGATGAACGTCAGCCGGACGGTGGGCTCGGATACCACGAGCCTGTAGCCCTGCTCGCGGAGCCGCTCGATCAGCTCGTGAGCCTGGCGGACGCTGCCCGTGTGGTGGAGCTGGATGCAGAAGACGCGGACGCCGAGCGCCGGGAGGTCGAGCGTCGGCATCAGCTCGTACTCCCCGCCCTCGACGTCGATCTTCAACAGCGCGATGCGCTCGTCGCCGAGTTCCTGCATCAGCGATGCGATCGTGCGGCCCGGCAGGTCCACGTAGTCCTCGGTGTCGTAGAGGTGCACGGGGGAGAGCGAGCGGCTGCCGGGGATGTGGGTGCGCTGCATCCGCACGGGCCCGTCGGCCGTGGCCACCGCCACCTGGTGCTTCGAGTAGCGCGCCGCGTGCTCGGGATCCACCTCGGCCCGCCGGATGTAGTCCTCGTCGGGCTCGAAGGAGCGTGCGGTCGCGCCGTAGCGGCCCATCAGCTCACGCTCGAAGCTGATGTCGCCGCCTGCGCCGACGCAGTAGCAGGTCCAGGACGGCTCGACGACGTCGGGGATCGTCCAGCCGCCATAGTCGCTGCCGAGCGTCACCAGCCCGTTGCCCGGGTCGGCCTTCACCCGGCCCAGGCGGCGTTCGAACCAGCGCCGCCGCAACGCACTCCGCACCTTCGCGGGACGCAGCCGTGCGACGGCGCTGCTCATGCCTGGGCGCGGGTGTGCGTGGTGCGTCCCGCCGCCGACCGCTGCCTGCCGTGATGGGCGTCGTGCCTCTCCGCCGTTGCCGGTGCAGCCTCCTGCTCACCGGCGCGCGAACCCACGAACGTGAGCTTCCAGTTCCAGGTGCGGGCGCTGGCGGCCGCCAGCTCGTAGCCGGCCGACTCGAGGCGCTTGATCGAGTCGAGCACCCGCTCGAGCGGCGCCGGCTGCGCGTACTCGACGCAGAGGACGCGCACGTCGATCGACTCGGCCAGGACGTGGTCGAGGATCTCGTACTCGGACCCCTCGGCGCTGATCTTCAGGAGGTCGATGTGATCCCGGCCAAGCTCCGCCATGAGCGACGCAACCGAGCGCGCCTGAGCGCTGAAGTCCGGCTCCGTGTCGTGCAGGTTGATCGCCGACTGCGACACGTAGCCCTCCTCGCGCGGGGCGTGGAAGGTGAGCGTTTCGTCGGACGACCACAGCGCCACCGGGTGGAAGACGAGCCGCGGCTCGTGGGCCGCGGCGCCCGCCACGTGCTCGGCGGCACGCGGCACCGGGTCCAGGGCGTGGACCGTGCAGCCGAAGCGGGCGATCACGCCGAGATCGAAGGAGATGTCCTCGCCCGTGCCGGCCAGGAAGCAGACGCTGTCGGGCCCGAGCAGGGAGGACGGCAGCAGGTAGCCGCCGTAGCCGAGGTCGCCCACGGCGAGCAGGTCGGGACGCGGATGCGGGTTCAGCTCGGCCGCGAAGTCGGCGGTGCGGCGGCGCTGAGCGAGATGTGCGCGACCCCGCCGGATGAGTCGGGACAGGCTAGGCATACGGTGGCTCCGATTTCAGGTCTCAGGGCTCTACGCGACGTAGAGTCTACGAAATGTAGAGATACCACCGATGGTGTGGTCGTGCCACACCATTGCGTTAAAGATCCGTTAGCAACGCCAGCCGGCTGCGCTTGGGAAATGCGGCAGGGTTCCGGGCCTGGCGATCGCCCAGACGGGGGCCGCGACGGCGATGAAGAGCGTGAGCCCGATCATCGTGGCGGCGAGCAGGCGGGTGGCGTTCTCGAGCCTCACGCTCGTGCTGCGGCGGCCGCCCGCCAGCAGGTAGTCGAGGCGGACGCTCACGCGGCTCCTGCCGCCGATCCCCAGCACCGGCGCTCGTCCGCCCTGAGCCACCGCGGACTTGCAGATGGCGCCGGCGAGGGCCAGCGGGTTGCGCGTCTGGCCGAGCGCGTAGTCGTCGGCGTCGCGCTCGAGGCTGAAGCAGAGCTCGCGGTAGGCGGCGGCCGCTCCGGGCTGCCAGCGCGCCAGCGCCTTCAGCACCGAGGCGGCAAAGAGCACGGGGCGATGTGCGCGCCGCAGGTGGCCGAGCTCGTGCTGCAGGCCGGCCGTGAGCTCCTCCGGGTCGAGCGTGGCGAGCGTGGTTCCCGAGACGAGCACGCGCGGCGGGCCCAGACGGGTCACCGCCAGCACCACCTCCTCGCTCTCGAGCACCGTGCTTCCGAGCGGCCCGTTCCCCACGGCCAGCTTCCCCATGAGCCGCTGCGCGTAGATGCGCGCGCGCAGAAGAGAGAAGGCGGCCCACACGAGCGAGCCCACGAGCAGGAGCGCAGGGACGATCGCGGCTCCCTGAGCCACGCGCAGGCCCGGCACGTGCAGATGGAGGCCGACGAGCGGGAGCGTGAAGCTGATGCAGAGGTTCGCGGCGCCGGCGAAGCGGTCGGTCTGGGGGAGGTAGAGCAGCATGTAGGCGGCCAGCGCCGCGGCGCCCAGCGCACGCAGGCAGAGCGCGAGGAACCAGACCGCGGCGGCGCTCGCCGGCGCCACCCGTTGCAGCGGCAGCAGATGCGGAGTGGCGATCAGTGCGGCGAAGACAACGATCGCCGCGAGGTCGACCTCGGTCACCCTGAGGACCGTTGCCGCTTGATGCGGTCCGCGTACGCGGCGATGCTGCCGAGCTCGCTGTCATCGAGCCGGTCCACGAGGTTCTTGAGCGCCTCCTCCCGCACGCTTGGGGAGGTGGCCCCGAGGCGCTCGTCGAAAGCGCGGGCGATGTGCTCGGCCTCGTCGAGCCGGGGCCGGTAGACCTGGCCGCCGTCCTGGGTCACGCGCTGGATCAGGCCGCGGTGGACGAGCCGGTTGAGCACCGTGTGCACGGTGGTGTAGGCGAGGTCGGGGCGGGAGAGCTGCGAGCGCACGTCCTCGACCGAGGCCTCACGCAGGGTCCAGACCGCGGCCATCACCTCGTCCTGGAGACCACCGCGAGCGGCTGCAGCGCGCTTCGGCATGCGGCCAGTCTAGGGGAGCCTCTACAGAATGTCGAACCCGGCCCAGGCCTCGTATGCAGGGCGCTTTGCGCCGTCCGCCTCGCATAGGCCGCAGTCGAACGCGGGGTCGGTGTAGAAGAGGTACTGGCCGAGCATCAGCACGCCCGGCGTGCGGCTCAGGCGGCGCCTGTTGGCCCGGATCAGGTCGGCCTGCTTGGCCAGCGGATCATCGCTCGGGTAGAGCTGGTCAAGCTTCGTGAGCCGCGCGCCGCCCTCGGTGATCAGCAGGCCGGGGCGTCCATGCCAGCGGCCCTCGAGCGCGCTCAGGATCTGCTCCACGCCCGTGCCCCGGTCGTGCTCGACGTCCGTGTAGTTGTGGTGGGCCCAGGCGAAGCCGCGACCCGGCTCGAAGCCGATCCGGTCGAGCTCGCCGAGCAGCGCGCCCGTGAACGCGGCCGGGGCCGCCTCGGGCGCGTCCGATGTGGCCGGGCCGATCAGGAGCGGCCAGCGCGCGACCCGGAGCGCCTGAGCCGTCTGGAACATCCGTGCCACCGTCACGTGGGCGCCGGCGCGCGGCCACACCTGGCCGTTCGGCTCGTTCACGAGCTCGAGGCCGGCGATCCTGCCGGCGTAGCGCCGGAGCAGGAACTCGATCCAGCCCGCCCAGTGGCTGCCGGGCCCCACGTCGAGCGGGAGCTTGAACAGCGGGTGCGGGTCGCCCGCCGACGCGCCGCTGGCCCAGGTGGGGAAGCGGTAGGCGGTGAGGATCACCCTGATCCCGTCCGCGCCCGCCTGGGCGATCTGGCGGTCGAGCTCGCGCACGCGCCAGGCGCCGCCGCCGCGGTCGGGTGCCCTGTCGGGCTCAGGTTGCAGGCTCGGCCAGTCGGCCCAGATGCGCACCCAGCTCGTGCGCGTGCCGAGCAGGAGCTCGCGGCAGCTGCGGTAGTCCTGGCTGCTGCCCGGGTTGATCACGCCGTTCGCGCCGAGGCTGACGCAGCGGGCCGGCGTGGCCGCGATCACGGTCCGGCGGCCGCCCAGCCAGGGCGAGGCGAGCTCGCCGGCCGCGGCGGCGCCGAGCGCAAGCGCGCCGCCCGCGAGCAGACGGCGGCGGGTCAGTGGGCCGAGATGCCAGTCCGATGAGCCCAACGGGAGCCAGATCCGTGTCCTGGCTCCACACTAGCCCGGCTGTCGCTCCTACGCCGCAGGTGGGGCGTCGTCCCAGGTTGAGGTGACCATCAGCTCGGCCTCGGCGAAGTGGCGGGCGATGGCAACGTGCAGCTGGTAAAGGAGCTTCTGCACCCGCTCGACGTCGTTCAGGTCGGCCTCGGCAAGGTCACGCGCGCGCTGCCGGATCACCTCGTGGCTCACGAAGTCGAGCACGCACGATTCCCCCATGACTACCTCCCTCATCGCAGTGGTCGGGAGGCTGCCACGGAGCCGCGAAGGCGTCATCCGTAGCTCCGGACATTCCGGCTGCACGTTTCCCGTAGCGCTTGCGGCATCGTTGCGGGCGTGAGCGGAGCGGATCTCGACAACGCGGCCATTGCCGAGCGCCTCGAGGCCTTCGCCGCGCTGCTCGAGCTCGCGGACGCGAACCCCTACACCCCGCGCGCATACCGGCGGGCCGCGGAGACCGTGCGCGCGGCTCAGGTCCCGGTGGCCGGCCTCGTCCGCTCCGGCCAGGTGCGCAGGCTGCGGGGGATCGGGCCCAGCATCGAGCGGCGCCTGCGCGAGCTGGTCGAGACCGGCGAGATCGCCGAGCTGGCCGAGCTCGAACGTGAGCTGCGGCCCGATCTGGTAGGGCTCGGCCTCTATCTCGGGCTCAGCGCCAAGCGCTCGCTCGAGATCGCCCGCGCCCTGGACATACGCACGGGGGACGAATTGCGCGAGGCGGCGGCGGCCGGGCGGCTGCGCGCGGTGCCGGGCATCGGGGCGAAGACCGAGCAGCGGCTGCTGGGTGCGCTGTCCCGCGAGGAGCCGCACCGTCCACGCCGCGCGCTGCTCCTGAACCGGGCGTGGGAGCTGGTGGGCGGGGTGGCCGAGGCCCTGGACGGCGCGCCGGCCGGGGACGCGCGCCGCTGGCGCGACGCCTGCGAACAGCTCGCCGTGGTGTGCCCCGCGGCGGACCCCGCTGCGCTGCTGGCGCGCTTCGCGTTGCTGCCGCAGGTGGTCGCCATCCTCGAGCAGGGCGAGCGCCGGGCGGTGGGCGTGACGGTGGAGGGCGTGCCGCTCGAGGTGGTGGCGGCCCGGCCCGAGGCGTTCGGCACCGAGCTCGTGCGCGCGACGGGCTCGGCGGGGTACGTGGCCGCGCTCGAGCCGCTGCCGGACGCGCCCGACGAGCACGCCGTGTACGCGGCTCTCGGCATCCCCTGGTGTCCGCCCGAGCTGCGCGAGGCGCCGTTCAGCGGCGAGCCGCCGGCGCTCGTCGAGGCGGGGGAGATCCGGGGCGACCTCCACTGCCACACGACCTGGTCCGACGGGAGGGCGAGCGTCGAGGAGATGGCGCTGGCGGCCCGCGAGCGTGGCTACGACTACGTAGCCATCTGCGACCACACGCCGGCGGTGGGCGCGGTGCGCGGTCTCACGCCCGACGACGTCCGCCGGCAGGGCGAGGAGATCGCCGCGCTGAACGAACGCCTCACGCCGTTCCGGGTGCTGCGGGGGATCGAGTGCGACATCCTGCCCGGCGGCGAGCTCGACCTCCCCGACGCGGTCCTGCGGGAGCTCGACTGGGTGCAGGCAAGCGTGCACGGCGGCCAGCGCATGGCCGCGCGAGAGATGACGAAGCGAGTGGAGGACGCGCTGCGCAACCCCTACGTGAGCTGCCTCAGCCATCCGACGGGCCGGCTCATCACCCGGCGGCCCGAGAACGCGCTCGACCTCGAGCGGGCGTTCGCGGTGGCGCTGGAGCAGGGCGTGGCGATGGAGGTCAACGGCCTCCCGCCCCGGCTCGACCTCTCTGGCGAGCACGTGCGTGAGGCGCTCGACGCCGGCGTGAAGATCGTCTGCTCGACCGACGCGCACTCCACCCGCGGCTACGACAACATCGTGCTCGCCGTGGCCACCGCGCGCCGTGGCGGCGCCACCGCGGCGCAGGTCCTGAACACCCGGCCTCTCGCTGAGATAGTGCGCGAATGAGCGTCCACTCGATCCTTCCCGAGCGGCTCACGCGGGCCGCGGGCGAGGTCCTCGCCGCTGCGGGCATTCCACACGTCGCCCACGACTTCGGCGACGTCGGCGCGGCGGTGGATGCCGCCGCCTCCGATCCACAGGCGCTCGCCCTCATCGGTCCCTACCGTTCCGCCGAGGTGGCCGACGCGCTCGAGGCAACCGTTCCGGTGGGCCTGCCGCTGCTGGCTCCTGTGGCCACCTGGGCCGGCGTGACCCGCGACGACGAGCCGTGCGCCGGCGATCCGGCGCAGCACCGCGGCACGGTCTTCCGGCTGGTCGCGCGTGACACGGAGGTGGCGATGCGGATCGCGGACGACGTGCGCCGCGAGGGCAAGCGCGCGCTGGTGGTCGCCGGTTCGCACGACTACGGCCGCCAGCTCGACGGCCAGCTGCGCCTGGCAGAGCTGCCGCGCGCCGATGATCTCCGGGACGCCGACCTCGTCGTGCTCGCGGGGCTCGCGGACCAGCCCGAGATCGAGCGCGCGGCCGAGTCCTCGCCCCTGCCGCTGGTGGCCTTCGACGGCGTCCAGGGCGCCGAGCTCGGCAAGCGCGCTGTGCAGCTCGCATTGCCATTCGAGCCTCTGGCCGGGTACTCGCCCGACGAGCTGTTCGCCGGTGTGGAGCGCTCGCAGGCCGCCGCCGAGCTCGTCGTGCGCGCGATCCGGGAGGTAGCCGGGGGGCGCCCGGACATGCTGGCCAACCTGCGCCGTCTCGGAAGGTTCGACGAGCACGGAGACCTCGAGCGCGCACCGGTGTGGCTCTGGCGGGCGGACCGGCGATCACAGCTCCAGCCGGAGCGGCCGCTGTAGGACCCGCGCCGGCGGTGGCCGCGACTTCCCCCGCGGGGCCGTGTTGCGTTCGGGGATGGGGCTTCGGGCCGCGGGGATCGCTGTGCTGCTGGCGGGGCTTGCGCTCGGTGCGACGCCGGCGCTCGCCGACTCCTGCCCGGGCGCGTTCGACTGCCCGTACACCACCTTCAGCGAGTTCGGCAGCCCGGCGCCGGCGACGTTCGCGCGGCCGCAGGCGATAGCGGTGGACGGCGCCGGCAACGTGATCGTCGGCGACCAGCAGAGCGGCGTGGTGCGCAAGTTCGATCCGAACGGCGTCCAGCTCGCGCAGTGGGGACAGTTCCTCTCGGTGGGCGGCGTCGCCGCCGACGCAAGCGGCGACGTCTACGTGCTCGACACCAGCAACAACCAGGTCGACAAATTCGATCCGAACGGCAACCTACTCACCACCTGGGGGAAGCGCGGCACGGCCGCCGGGCACTTCCGGATCGGCTGGAAGGGCGGCATCGCGGTCGGCGGGTCGTACGTCTACGTTTCCGACAGCGACAACGAGCGGATCCAGAAGTTCGACCTGAACGGCAACTTCGTCGCCGACTGGACGACGCCGACCCACGACCTCAACCACCCGCTCGGCCTCACGGTCAGCGGCTCGCGCTTGCTCGTCGCCGACGACGACAACCACCGGCTGGTGGAGTTCACGACCGACGGCGGCTTCATCGGCGCGTTCGGCAGCGGCCCGGGCACGCACCTGAACCAGTTCTGGAACCCGTACGACGTCGCCGTCGACCGGCACGGCAACGTCTTCGTCGCCGACAACGCGAGCGACCGCATCGTCGAGCTCGACCCCTCACTCACCGCGCTCACGACGTGGGGGAGCGACGGCAGCGCGCCGGGCTATCTGAAGTACCCGCGCGCGCTGGCGATGGCCCCGAACGGCGACCTGCTGGTGGCAAACACCGGCAACAACCGGATCGACAGCTACTCGTTCACGCCGATCCCGCCGACGCTCACGCTCGCGATCGCGCGCCAGCACGTGCTGCGGCGGGGCGGCCTGCTCGCCTCGCTGGGCTGCGACCGGGCCTGCAAGCTGCGGGTCGTCGGGAGCGTGTCGATCGCGCACGGGCACCCTCTGCGCCTGCGCTTCGACCGCACGCTCGCCGGCGCCGGCCAGGCCACGATCACGCTGACGCTGTCGAAGCGGGAGCGGCTCGCGCTCAAGCGCGGCTTCGCTCGGCACCACCGGCTCACGGCGAGGCTCACCGCCACGCCGCGCGGCACGGGAGGGGTCGGCACCGCCGTGCGGCTGGCGGTGCCGATCCTCCCGTAGCGGCGCTGTCTTAGGTGCCCTGGTTGTCCGAGTCCGGCTTCGAGCCGTTCAGCTGGGACGGCGCCGGCTGGGTCACCGTGATCGTGAACGGCGAGCTCGCCGCGCCCTGGTTGAACGGGCCGCCGGGGATCAGCACCCGGAACACCTTGGTGCCCGGTGCGAACAGCCGGCGGGTGATCGAGTAGACGGAGCCGGTTCCGACGCTCGCCACCTGAACGGTGTGGAAGCCGTTCCCGCTCGGGTTCTGGCGCTGCAGGTAGATCACGTGGCCCGTCTTGTCAGGCGAGACGGTGCCGCTGAAGGTCACCGACTGCCCGGCGCTGACGGACGACGGCGCCTCGAAGGCCGTGAGCATGTCCTTCACGCCCTCGTAGAGCTGCGCCGACGACTTCCCGCCGCCCTTCACCTGGTAGATCGTGTTGTGCAGCGGGGTCTGGACGAACGTGTAGTCCCCACCCGCGCCCGCGACGGTCTGCCCGACCTGGACCGGGTTGTGGCCCTTGGTCCTGGCGAAGAGCGTCACGGTCTGGCCGGCGCCGTTCGCCAGCGTCCCGCTCAGCGTCACCGCCTGACCCACGGTGATCGGGTCGGCCGACGTGTTCAGCGTGAGCTGCGAGTTCTGCGCCTGCGAGATCTCGTAGTCGAGGACGTTCGAGACGCTGGCGATGTTTCGCCGTGTGCCCTGCACTAGCACCCGGATGTCGGCATCGCCGGGCACGCGGAACGTGTGGGTGATCGAGAAGCTGCCGCCGGGCTGCACGCGGCCGCGGTCGATCGTTCCCCAGCCCTTGCCGGTGTCCGAGTTCTGCCGCTGGAGCAGCACCCGGTCACCCACCTTGAAGGGCGAGACCGTGCCCGTGAAGGTGACCTTGTGCGCCGGCCCCGTGAGCAGGTTCGACCCGTCCGCGGGCCCGCTCAGGGTCACCAGCGAGAACACCCGCTCGTGCACGTTGCGGCTGCGGGCGCCCAGCGACTTCACGTACCAGTTGCGGTTGCTGTCGACGACGCCCGGCTGCCGGAAGAAGGCGTAGAAGCCCTGGCCGTCGGTCTTCGTCTGCTGCACCGGCGTGAACGCCGGCCGCGGGTTGATGCGGTGCCACAACGTCACGACCCGGCCCGCGTTGTTCGGACCGGTCAGCCGTCCGAAGATCACGACCTGGTCGCCGGCCGTGACCGGGTTGTCCGACAGGTTGATCGAGATGTTGTGCCCATGGCGACCCGCGTGCTTGCGAGCCTGTGCCGCCGCCGGAGCGAGCGACAGCAGGCACACGAGCGCGCCGATTCCCGCCAGGCGCCGCCTGCGTGATGCGTTCATAGAGAGAGCCCTCCCAGGGGATTCGCGTTGGTGCTCGTGCTAACACCGACGCGAATCCACAGGTTCGGTGGGAGGGAAGATTTAGGAAGCGGCTACGGCTTGGTGTAGTTGTGCACCGGGAACTCGCGCACGTCCGGCGGGCCGGGCATCCCGGACTCGCCGAGCGCCTCGGCCGCGGGCCCGAGCCGCTCCCCGGCGAAGCGGTCGAAGGCATCCCGCGACTCCCAGAAGTCGATCACACCCCAGCCCCCGTCTATCGGGCCGGCGGAGTGGAAGATCAACCCGTCCGGCGGGTCCTCATCCGCCCGTACGTGGCTGTGCACCGCTTCGTACTGCTGCTGTGTGCCACCGGCGAACTTCAACCGGATACCGACTGCCATGGCTCGTCCTCTCAGTGAATGGGTAGGCGGCGCGAGCCTATCCGACTGGCGGCCGGCCGCCGAGGGGCGTGCCGCCGTCGGTCGCCGCGCCGCCCGTCCCCTGTCGGGGCGGGGGCGTGGCGAGCGGAGATCTCGTGGATGTAGGCGGCCACGACGGCGTTGGCGGAGTCGAGGCGGGAGTGGCTGGGGTTCTCGTGGGTCATGCTCCCTGCCGCTCCAGCTTCGAGGTTGGTCACCAGCTCCGGCTGGGTGCTGCCCGGCCGCAGGAGCGTGAGCGCGAGGACGATCCCGACGGCGATCACCACGGCGCCCAGCGAAGAACGCGAGCTGGTAGCCGCTGATCAGCGAGCTGGTCACCCCGTGGTGGGACGTCCAGCAGGCCCTTGGTGTGGTTGTCGGCGAGCGTGCTCAGAACCGCGAGGCCGAGCGCGCCGCTGATCTGCTGCGAGACGTTGGTGATGCCCGAGCCGAGCCCGGCGTCCGCGGCTGGGACGTCCTCCATCGCCAGCGTCAACAGCGGCATGAAGGCATTTCCGATGCCGAGGCCGAGGGCGAAGCAGGCGAAGAAGATCGTCGGGAAGAAGCTCGTGTCCGGGCCGACCGTGCCGAACAGGAGCAGTCCGACGATGGCGGTCGCCATTCCGCCGGTGAGGACGGGCAGCGGCCCGAAGCGCTCCACGAGCCGTGCCGTGATCCCGCGTGAGAGGACCGCGACGGTGAGGGTCCAGGGCAGGAACGCGGCGCCGGTCTGCAGCGCGCTGTAGTGGCGGACGTGCTCGAGGTAGAGCGTGCCCAGGAAGAACGTGGAGTACATGCCGGTGACGAGCACTCCGCGCACCAGGCTCGCGTTGATCAGGCCGCGGACGCGGAAGATCCGCAGCGGCATGATCGGGTTCTCGATCCTTGCCTCGAGGGCGATGAACGCCGTCATCAGGAGCACGGCGATGGCGCCGATCCCGAGCACGGGAGCGGAGATCCAGCCGTGGCTCGTGGCCTCGACGATCGCGTAGATGGCGCTCGCCAGCGAGGTGGTGACGAGCAGCGAGCCGAGCCAGTCGACGCCCTGCCCGATGCCGGCTCCGCTGTCCGAGCGGATCAGCGCCTGGCCGAGCGCGAAGGTGGCGATGCCGATCGGCAGGTTCACGAAGAAGACCCAGTGCCAGCTGAGCGCCTGGGTCAGCAGCCCGCCTGCGAGGAGCCCGAGCGAGCCTCCCGCGACCGAGACGAACACGTACGCGCTCATCGCGCGGGCGCGCTCGCTCGCCTGGGGGAACTCGGTGACGATGATCGCCAGGATCACCGACGCCTGAGCGGCGGCGCCGACGCCCTGGAGGAAGCGGGCGCCGATCAGCACGCCTTCGGTGGGGGCGACCCCGCACAGGAGCGATGCGAAGGTGAACGTCACCACGCCGGCGAGGAACACGCGCTTGCGCCCGATGAGGTCGCCGAGCCGCCCGGCCAGCAGCAGCAGGCTGCCGAAGGTGACGAGGAAGGCGTTGATCACCCAGGTCAGGCTGGCCTGGCTGAAGTGAAGGTCGTGCTGGATCGAGGGCAGCGCGACGTTCACGATCGTGACGTCCAGCACGATCATGAGCTGCGCGAGGCAGACGACGAACAGAGACGCCCAGCGGCGGCTGTCTGACGTTGCCTCGCGCCTTGCTGTGGAGATGAAATTCATGTGGTTCCCAACTTGTCGATCCCGTCCCCAGCGGCTAAACTGGAGGCCACCTCCGAAATAACTGGAGGAGGCCTCCGGAACTATACGGAGGCACCCTCCGTTTGTCAAGGCAATTTCATGAGCACCATCGAGACTTCCGCCGAGACGCTGATCGCCCGCCCCAAGCGCGCCGACGCGCGCCGCAACTACGACAAGGTGCTCGCGGCCGCGCGCGAGGCGTTCGCCGAGGGCGGCGAGTCAATGGCCCTGGAGGAGATCGCCCGGCGCGCGGGCGTGGGCATCGGCACGCTGTACCGCCACTTCCCCAACCGCCAGGCGCTGCTCGAGGCGCTCTACGTGGGTGAGGTCGAAGAGATGTGCCGCTCAGCGGCGCAGTTCGAGGACGCCGACCCGTGGGAGGCGCTCACGGGCTGGGTCCAGGGCTTCATCGCCTATCTCGCCACCAAGCGCGCACTCGCGGCCGAGCTGCTCGACTACCTCGACCCGGACGCCGACCTCTTCAAGATCTGCCGCACCTCCCTGTTCGCCGCCGGCGAGCCGCTGCTGAAGCGCGCCCAGGAGGCCGGCGTGGTGCGCCCTGACGTCGACATCGCCGAGCTCATCCAGATGGTGGGCGCGATCCGCAAGATCCCCTCGAACGACCCCGCCCAGATCGAGCACATCCTGGGCGTGGCGCTCGACGGGCTGCGCTACCGGCCAGAGGCGTAGCAGCCCGCCGGCTCAGCGCCGGTAGACGTACTCGTTGCAGCCACGGCCGCCGCCCTGGCTGCGCAGCCGCTCGAGCACGAAGCCGCGCGCGTGGCAGAAGTCGTGGACCTGGTCGGGGCTGGCGGTCTCGAAGGGGTAGCCGCCGACCCAGTCGACCATGTCGTGCCACGTGGACATCCCGCGCTCGCGCGGCTCACGCCAGCCGGCGAGATAGCTCCTGCGGCGCCGCACCGACGCGCCCAGCGCGCACAGCTCGGACGGCGCCATGACGGCGGCGACGTACGGCGGGCGGAGGGGGCGGGGGAGGCGGTTGTACGTCCTCTTCACGCGCCGCCAGAGGCGGCTGCGGGAGCCCTGATCGTTGTAGATCGAGATGAGCAGCAGGCCGCCCGGCCCGACGAGATCGCAGACGCCCGCGAGCGCGGTCCACATGTCGCCCGTGTGGTGGACGACGCCCCAGCAGTTGACGATGTCGAAGCTGCCGAGCGAGCGCAGGTGGGGGAGGTCGAGGACGCTCGCCTGTTCAGGTGCGCGCGGCGCCGAGCCGGGCGGCTGCGAGCCAGAACAGCCCGCTGCCCGAGCCGAGGTCCGCGAACGAGCGTCCTGCGAGCGAATCGCCGCCGAGCATGGCCGTAAGCGACTCGGCTGCCGCCTGCACCCGCGCGTCGGTCCACGCCGGCGAGAAAGCGGGCCCAGTTCTCGCCGAACGGGAATCGCTCTGAGCTAGGTCGAGCGGACGTACTCGCGCTCGTCGTCCACCTCCCCAGCCAGGTGGCGCACGGTGCGGGCGAGTCCGTCGCGGAGAGGGACGACGGGCTCGTAGCCGAGCTCTCGCCGGACGGCGCTGATGTCCGCCCGCGAGTTCCTCACCTCTCCGGGCCGTGCCGGGTGGTAGGTGGCCTGCACATCGCTGCCGGTCAGCTCGCGCAGCTCGGCGAGCAGCGCGTTGACGGTCACGTCCTGGCCATAGGCGACGTTGTACACCTGCCCGGACGCGGCCTCGGCGTTCATCGCCAGCAGGTTGGCCTGCACGACGTTGTCCACGTAGGTGAAGTCGCGCGACTGCTCGCCGTCGCCGTAGACCACCGGAGGCCGGCCCTCGAGGAGCGCCATGATGAAGTTGGGCACCGCGGCGGCGTAGCCGGAGCGGGCGTCCTGGTAGGGGCCGAAGACGTTGAAGTAGCGCAGCGCCACCGTCTCGAGGCCGTACACCTCGCCGAAGGCGCGGCAGTAGCCCTCGCCGGCGAGCTTGGTCACGCCGTAAGGCGAGATAGGCAGCGGCAGCATGTCCTCGCGCTTCGGGAGCGCGGGGTTGGATCCGTACACCGACGAGGAGGAGGCGTAGACGAGGCGCCTGATGTCGGCGTCCCGCGCGGCGAGCATCACGTTGAGCAGCCCGGTGACGTTCGCGGCGTGCGTGGTCAGCGGATCGCCGACCGAGCGCGGAACCGACGGCAGCGCCGCGAGGTGGAACACGACCTCGCAGCCGCGCACGGCGGTCGACGCCCGCTCGTAGCTGCGGATGTCGCCCTCCACGATCTCGACGTCGGGGGCCAGCGCGTCGAGGTTGGAGCGGTGCCCGGTGGAGAAGTTGTCGATCACGCACACGTCGTGACCGAGCTGCGCGAGGCGCGCGGCGAGGTGCGAGCCGATGAAGCCGGCGCCGCCTGTGACGAGCGCTCTCAGCGGACCCCCTCCGCCACCGCCGTGCGGCTTGCGATCGCGAGCAGCGCCGGCCCAAGCGCGAAGACGACCCAGAAGCGGATGTCGTAGGCGCCCGACGAGAACACCTGGGTCACGAGGATCGCCACGGAGGCGAGCAGCACCGCACCGCTGATGCGTGCGAGGTCGCGCCGTCCGAGGCGCTCGAACAGCCGCTGCGCCCGCCGCGCCGCGGCCAGGCAGGCGCCCACCACGGCCAGGAACAGCGCCAGCCCGACGATGCCCGTCTCCGCGAGCAGCTCGAGGTACGTGTTGTGCACCACGTCGCGGTCGTCGATCTGCGTCACGTATCTGAGCGAACCGGGCCGACGCGTGTAGTCCGGCGCCACCACCCGGTAGTTGTTGAGGCCCACGCCCACGGGCGAGGTGTCCTTCGCCATCCGCCAGGCCACGAGCCAAAGCGTGGAGCGGCCAGAGCCGCCCTCGTCGGGCCCGGTGACGCGCTGGCGCGCAGTGCCGAACAGGGCGAAGCCGGCGCCCGCGACCGCGACCACGAGCACGATGGCGATCAGCGCCTGGCGGTGCTGGCGCCAGAAGACGAGCGGGGCCGCTATGAGGACCGCCGCGAATGCGAGCAATCCGCCGCGCGACTGGGTGGAGACGAGCGCAACGACCAGCGCCACCGCCACGCCGGCTAAGGCCAGCCGTGCGAGCCACCGGCGCTGGTCCACCGCCAGCGCCACCGCGAAGGCGGTCGCAGGGACGAGCTGTGCGGCGAGGTCGTTGGGATTTCCTTCCGCGCCGGTGAAGCGCTTGCCGATCGACCCGAGTGCGGCGGTGCCCACGACGTGCTCGGAGCGGCCGAGGCCGACCCAGCCGAGCACCACGGACAGCAGGGCGCCCGCCACGAAGGCGAGCAGCACGAGCTTGACCTCATTGCCGTTGGCGATCGCCGTGGAAACGAGCAAGAAGGCTACGGCGGCGATCAGCCAGGAGACGAGCTCGTGCCAGGCCATTACGTCGTCTCGCGCCCAGAAAAGACTGAGGGCCAGCCAGGCCAGCAGCGCCGCCAGCGCGCCGACCACGAAAGGCTGACCCGGCAGCGCCGTGCGGAGGGCCGACGGGCGCGCGATCACGCAGCCGGCCCAGGCGGCGCTGAGCACGAGCTGCATCGCCGTGGTGGCGATGCCGAGCGCCACGAACATCACGGGCAGCCAGAGCGCGATGCCGGCCGCGAGGCTCACCATCGCCACTGGGATGAAACAGAGCGCGCCCACGGCCGCCGCTCCGAGCAGCGGTCGCTGGGCGAGCAGGATGCCGGAGGCGAACGACAGCGCCACGGCCAGCAGGGCGGAGACGGGAGTGGCGGCGATGCGGGCGGCGAGCGTGTCGTTCACGAGGGGGGCCACTCCGCCCGCCTCGAGAGCTCGTGCACCGTCCCCTCGTCAGGCTCGGCCTCGGGCCCGGCGTCCTCGGCATCCCCGGCGGCTGCCGCGGGCGCCGGCTCCGCCCGGCGGCGGCGCAGCACGCCGTCGGCGAGCAGCGCGGCGCCGAGCGCGAGCACGAACCCCGCCACGAACGCCGACGCGAGCACCCGAGCCGCGGAGCGACCGGCCAGAGCGGCGGATGGCGGCGCGCCGACGGCCTGCGAGAAAGTCGGGTCGAAGCCCTGGGCGACCGGCAGCAGCGCGGCGACCTTCTCCGGCGGCGGATTGGGGGCCGACTTGACCTGCGCGAGCAGCGCCTGCGCGGAGGCTGCAAGCGACGCGCGCCGCTGCTCGAGGGCGGCGTGACTGTACGCCTGCGCAAGCGCGATCGCGTTCGCCCGCGCGTGGGCGGTGGCCTGCACGGCCAGCACGTTCGTGCCGCCGGCGGCAGTCACCCTCACCGCGGACGCCACCGACGCCTCAGTCCAGCCGTGGCCGAGCGCCTGCGCGGTCGCCAGCGCGGCGGCGGGCGTCTCGATCAGCGCGGCGGCCGTCTGCACCGCTCGGGTCGGATCGCCGGGCGTGTCATGCGGCACGGGCAGCCCCTCGAAAGTGGTGTCGTCGAACGGCATCGGCGCGACCACGATCTGCGAGGTCGCCTTGTACTGGGGCGTGCGCGCGGCAAGCCAGGCGGCGGCGCCGAGCACGGCGGCGAGCGTGATGACGACGACCAGCAGGCGATGACGCACCACCGCTCGCAGGTACGGCTCGAAGCCGCCCTCGAAGAGCCCGGGCGTGAATGTCGGCGGTTGGAGATCGTGCGACGACATCGCGAGCCCGCGCCGAGGGACCTCTCGGGCTTCTTGACTCTAACCCGGGAGTCAGGTTTACGCTAGCCGTGATGGAGTCGCGCGCCGGAGGGACCGCTGGGGTGGGCGCACGCGCCATCCGCGGCGTGCTGTGGTCGTACGCCTCGCTCGCAGGCGTTCGGCTGCTCGTGCTCGTCTGGACGGCCGTGTTGGCGCGCCTGCTCGCACCGCGCGAGTTCGGCCTCGTCGCTCTGGCGCTCATCTTCACCACGATCTTCGACGCCGTGAGGGACGTCGGCGTGAACCAGGCGCTGGTGGTGGCGGCCCGCGACGACGTCGACCGCCAGGCGCAGACGGCATTCCGCTTCTCGCTGGTCCTGGCGCTCGCGCTGGCGGCGGCGGCAGTAGCGATCAGCCCGGCGGCGGCGCACTTCTTCCACCAGCCGCAGCTGCTCGGGCTGCTCGCGGTGCTGGGCCTCAACCTGCCGCTGCGCTCGCTCGGCCTGACCCACTACTCGCTGGCGCAGCGCAAGCTCGACTTCCGCTCGCGCACGGCCGCCGAGCTGGCGGAGGTGCTGGTGCGAGGCGGGGTGGGCATCACGCTGGCGGTCGGCGGCAGCGGACCTTGGAGCCTCGTCCTCGGCTACCTGGCAGGGACCACCACCTGGAGCGCGGCGCTCTGGCTGCTCGTGGACTGGCGGCCGTCGCGCCGCGCACCACGCGCCCCGCTGCCGCCGCTGATGCGCTTCGGCGGCGCGCTCACCGGGGTGAGCTTCATCGGCGTGGTGATGGGTTACTCGGACAACTTCTTCGTCGGGCGCGTGCTCGGCGCCGCGGCGCTCGGCCTCTACACAATGGGCTACCGGCTGCCCGAGATGCTCGTCGCGGAGATCGCGGCGGCGGCCGGCCTGGTGCTGTTCCCGGCCTTCGCGCTGCTCGAGGGCGCCGCACTCCGCCGCGCGCTGATCGCCACCTCGCGCTACTCGATGCTGATCGAGCTGCCGCTCGCGGTGGCGCTCTTCATCCTGGCGCACCCGCTCGTGCTCGCGCTGTTCGGGCCGCGCTGGCTGGGCGCCGTGCCGGTCGTGCGGATCCTCAGCCTCGCCTTCCTGGGCGGCCCGATCAGCCAGGTGTCCGGCAACGCATACATGGCGACGAGGCGCGTGGACGTGATGCTCAAGCTGGCGATTCCCCAGGGGATCCTGCTGATCGTGCTGTTGGCGATCTTCGCCCATCGTGGCATCGCGGCGGTGGCGGGCTGCCAGGCCGCGGTCAGGTCGCTGTTCGCGCTTATCGGCCTATACGTCTCCACCCGCGTGCTCGGCCTGCGGGCGAGCGAGCTGTGGCGCGCGTCCTGGCCGGCGATCGCCGCCAGCGCCGGGATGGCCGCCGTGATCGTCCCGCTCGAGCGCGCGATCCACACGCCCTGGGCGGCGCTCGCCGCCTGCGGCGTGCTCGGCGGGGCCACATACGCCCTGCTCGCCTGGCTGTTCGCTCGCGATGCCCTGCGCGACCTGTGGGCGCTCGCCCGGCCGCGGCTGGCGCTATGAGCGGCTCGCCACTGGTCAGCGTCGTGATGGCGGTCCACGACGGCGAACGTTTCCTCGATGAGGCGGTCGCGAGCGTGCTGGCGCAGACCTACCAGACGCTCGAGTGCGTGGTGGTGGACGACGGCTCGCGCGATCGCAGCGCCGACATCGCCTTCGCCCACGGCGTGAAGGTGGTGAGCCAGCCCCAGCGCGGAACCGCGGCGGCCCGCAACGCGGGCGTGCGGGCGGCGCGCGGCGAGCTGATCGCGTTCCTCGACCAGGACGATCTCTGGGAGCCTGAGAAGATCGAGCGCCAGGTGGCGCTCTTCCGCGAACGGCCGGAGCTCGGCTTCGTCTATTGCGGCCTGCGTCTGATCGACGCCGACGGCAGGGAACTCGGGCAGAGCGCGCCGCCGGAGCCTGAGCGGGTGCTCCACCACACGCTGCTCAACGTGCCGCCCTTCGTCTCCCTCGCCCAGACCGGCGTTGTGCGCCGCGACGTGTTCTGGGCCGTCGGCGGCTTCGACGAGTCGATTGCGATCTGCGAGGACAGCGACCTCGTCTGGCGGCTCGCGGCCGCCGTCCCGCTCGCGGCGGTGGCGGAGCCGCTGGCGAGCTACCGCCGCCATCGTGACCAGAAGCACCTCGATCTGGCTGCTTTCGAGCGCAACGAGGGCCCGATGCTGCGCAAGGCGTTCGCGTCCGGGCTGCTGCCGCCCGAGGCGCAGGCGCTCGAGCGCGAGGCGTTCGCCAACCTCGCCTTCATGCTGGTGCACGAGCACCGCCGCCGCGCCGGCGGCGTGAGGACGCTCCCCTATCTCTGGCGTGCGTTCCGGCTAGCTCCGGGCCGCTTCACGCGGTTGGCGCTGCGAGCACCTCGCGGTGCCAGGTCTCGAGCATCATGAGCGCCCAGATGCGCATCGAGTGGTCCACGCCGGACGCGTGCTCGCGCATCAGCCGCACCACCTCGCCGCGCCTCAGATAGCCGGCGGTAGCCGCGCCCGGGTCGAGCAGCAGCTCTCGCGCGCTGCCCGCCAACTCGCCGCGCAGCCAGGCCGCCAGCGGCACCGCGAAGCCCATTTTCGGGCGCCCGAGGATCTCGTCCGGCAGGACGCCGCGCAGCGCCGAGCGCAGCAGTCCCTTGCCCCGCTTCAGCTCGGCCGGCAGCGCCGCCGCGAACTCCATCAGCTCGTGGTCGAGGAGTGGCGAGCGCGCCTCCACGGAGTGCGCCATCGTGGCGGTGTCCAGCTTCGCCAGCAGGTCGCCAGGCAGGTAGGTGGCCACGTCCACGCCCATCATGCGGTCGAGCCGGTCGTCGGCGGGCAGCGAGCGCCAGGCGTCGGTGAGCATCCGCTCGGGCTCGCCCGCGGGGCCGAAGTCGAGCAGGGCCCGGCGCGAGGGGGCGTCGAACACGAGCACCGAGTTCGCGTACAGCTCGGCGGCGTCCATCGCGCTCAGGCGGGCCAGGCGCCCCGCCCGGCCGCGCAGGCTGCGCGAGCCCGGCCCCGGGCCGAGCGCGCCAATGAGCGGGGCGGCCAGCCGCCCCGGCCAGGCCGGCAGGCGCTCGATGCGGCTCAGCCGCGGCGTGGGCAGGTAGCGCTCATAGCCCGCGAAGCTCTCGTCGCCTCCGTCGCCCGTCAGCGCCACCGTGACGTGCTCGGAGACGAGCGCCGCCAGTGCGAAGCTCGGCAGCGCCGAGGAGTCGCCGAACGGCTCGCCGTGGTGGCGCGCGATGCGAGGCGCGAGGGCGGCTGCGTCCGGTCGCACGCGCAGCTCGTGGTGCTCGGTGCCGAAGCGCTCGGCCACGATGCGCGCGTAGCGCGACTCGTCATGCGACTCGTCCTCGAAGCTCACCGAGAAGGTCTTCACCCGCCCGCTCGCGGCCCTTGCCATCGCGGCCACCACCGCGCTCGAGTCGAGCCCGCCCGAGAGGAGCGCGCCCACCGGCACGTCGCTCTCGAGCCTGGCGCTGGTGGCGCGCTCGAGCTGGGAGCGCAGCTCCTCCTCGAGCTCCGCGCGCGTGGCACTCGCGCGCTTCGGCAGGTAGCCGAGCCGCCACCAGCTCTCCACCCGCTCGGCGCCGCCGCGCTCGAGCACGAGCGTCGAGCCGGGTGGCAGCTTGCGCACGCCCTCCACCGCGCTGAGCGGGTGTGGCACGTACTGGAGCGCGAGGTAGGCCTCGATCGCCGCCGGGTCGGGCCGGCGCGGCGATCGACCCGTCCTGAAGCAGCGCATACAGCTCGGAGGCGAACGCGAAGCGCCCGCCGCGCCGCGTCCAATAGAGCGGCTTCTTGCCCACCCGGTCGCGCGCGCACACCAGGCGCCCGCGGCGCGCGTCCCAGAGCGCGAAGGCGAACATGCCGTGGAGCCGGCGGGCGAGGTCCGGCCCGTGCTCCTCGTAGAGGTGGGGGAGCACCTCGGTGTCCACGGCGGAGGCGAGCCGGTGCCCGCGCGCCGCCAGTTCCTCGCGCAGCTCGCGGTGGTTGTAGATCTCGCCGTTGAAGACCACCGCCACGTCGCGCGCCTCGTTGTAGACGGGCTGCGCGCCGCCGGGGATGTCGATGATCGCCAGCCGCCGGCTGCCGAGCCCGACGCCGTCCTCGAGGTGCAGACCGCCGGAGTCGGGACCGCGGTGGCGCATCGCCTCGCACATGCGCTCGATCAGCGCCGCCTCCACCGGCCCCTCCGAGTCGATCACGCCCGCGATCCCGCACATGGTCAGAGCCCGAGCAGCGCCTGCCAGCGGTCGGCGACGCTCGCCGGAGCGTGCTCCCGCTCGACGTAGCCGCGGCAGCGTGCGGCGAGCTCGGCGCGCTCGCCGCGCCTCTCCCACAGCTCGCGCGCCACCTCGGCCAGCCGCGCCTCGGAGCCGCCGGCGAAGCCACCGACGCGCTCGCGCTCGATCACCCCGTCGGGATCGTGCGCCAGGGCGAGCACGGGCACGCCGCGGCTCCAGCCCTCGAGGAAGACGTTCGGCATCCCCTCCGACAGCGAGGTGCTGACCACCGCCACCGCGCTGTCGAAGAGCGGCGCGAGCTCGGCGTGCGGGCGCGCCGCCAGCAGCTCGAGGTTCGGCAGCTCCGTGGCAGCGCGCTCGAGCGCCGTCCGCAGCTCGCGCCCCTCGGGCGAGGGGTCGTCCACCGCGACCATGCGGAAGCGCGCGTCGGGAAGGGCGCGCGCAAGCTCGGCGTAGGCCAGCGGTCGCTTGTGGCGGATCAGCGCGCCGAGCCAGAGGAACGCCTCGGGCGGCGCCGCCTGCGGAGGCGCGGGCGCCGCAATGCTCTTGATCAACACCGGCTCGCGGCCGAGCCGCTCGCGGCAGAGCTCCACCTGCTCACCGGTCTGCACTACCACGTCGTCCGCCAGTCGCACGCCGAGGCGGTAGGCCCGGACGATCCAGCCCTTCGGCTCCCAGGTGCCGAAGTCGAAGTCGTGCAGCCCGGCGGTGGCGAACACGAAGCGGCGGCGCAGCAGCTTCGCCGACACGCCCGCCAGCGCGGTGTGGATCCCGGCCGCGCGATGCACGAGCACGGCGCTCGGGTTGGCGCGCAGCGTGGAGAACGCGCGCGCATAGAACACGGCCGTGCGCAGAAGCGGCAGGCGGAGCGCGGGGCGGCGCAGCTCGACCACGTCCACGCCGTCGACGCTCTCCGGCAACGGCCGCCCGTCATCGAACGCCACGATCGCCACCGCGCGGCCACGGTGCGCCAGCTCGCTCGCCAGCATCAGCACCTGGCGCTCGGCCCCGCCGCCGGACGCGGAGTCCCCGGCCGCGAGCAGCGGCGAGGCGGTGGGCATGTAGAACACCACGTCGCGGTGCCTGCGGACGGGCGTCACCTACCCGCCAGCACCTCCGGCGCGCGGCCGGCCACCGGTCGCGCCGGCACCCCGGCGATGGTCGTGTCCCCTGCGGGGAAGCTGCGGTTCACCACGGCGTTCGCCCCGATCAGGGTGCGGTCGCCGATCTCGATCGCGCCGAACAGCTTGGCGCCGGGGCCGATGTAGCAGTCGTCGCCGATCACCGGGACGCCGGCGAGCTCGTCGTGGGAGGCGCCGATCACGACGCCCACGTGGATGCGGCACCTCGCCCCGACCCTTGCGTCCGAGTGCACGACGATCGTGCCCGGGTGGGCGATCGAGAGCCCGGGTCCGAAGACGTTCGGGGCGATCGTGAAGCCGAGCATCCGGCCTAGGCGGCGGTGTCGCAGCTTCGCCACGAGCAGCGCGAGCGGATTGCGGCGCGTGTTCAGCCCGTACTCGAGCCGCCTGAGCGAGCGCTGGTAGCGCCAGACGTCGTCGAACACCCGCGCGCGGAAGGTCCGCTCGCACCCCAGGGCGACGCGGTCGGCCTCAAGATATTCGCCAAGGTCGGCACGGCTCCGGATCACCTCGCCAGCTTAAAGCGACCGGTAGAGGCTCAGCCACTGCTCGCGGATTTGCGCCCACGCGAAGCGCGAGCACGCCTCCCGCGCGTTGCGGGCGATGCGTGAGGCCAGCTCGGCGTCCCCGAGCAGGCGCAGCGCCTCCTCCGCCAGCGCGTCGTGGTCGCCGGGCGGCACGAGCAGCCCGGTCTCCTCGTGGCTGATCAGCTCTGACACCCCGCCCACGTCGGTGGAGACCACCGGCATGCCGGAGGCGAAGGCCTCCAGGATCGAGACCGGAACGTTGTCGCGGTCATCGGAGCCGTTCAGGTAGACGTCGGCCGAGGAGTACAGCTCGGCAACGCGGTCCGGGGCGACCCAGCCGACGAAGGCTGCGTCGTGCAGTCCGAGCTCCCGAGCCAGCGCCTCGAGGCGCGGCCGCTCCGGCCCGTCGGCCGCCACGATCAAGCATGCCTCGCTCACCCGCCGCTGCACCTCCGCGAAGGCGCGCACCACGCAGCCGACGTTGCAGTACGGAGCGAGCTGCCTGTTGCAGAGGAAGACCGGCCGGAGCGGCTGTCGCTCGCGGAACTCGAACCGGTCTGCCTCGAGCACGTTCCGGATCAGGTGGGCCCGGATGCCGTGCCGCTCGAACTGGTCGACGTTGTAGGCGGACGGGACGACGATCGCGCCGAACAGGCGCATCGTCGCCGGCCCGGTTCGCCGCCAGCGCCGCAGGTGGGAGTCCGCCTCGCCGCTGTGGTAGTGGAGCAGCACGCCGCGGCGCAACACACGCGCGACGATGAGCGGCGGCGTGGCGGAGATGACGAACGACGTGTCGTGCGCGCTGAACACGTGCACCACGTCCGCGCGCGGGACCCGCCGCAGCAGCGTCCAGACGTACAGGGCGGCCGTGACGAGGGTGCGCACGTACTTGATCGACTGGAGCGGCCGCAGCGGCCTGGGCAGGCGCGGGTTGGTCGCCACGAAATCCACCTCGACGCCCGGTTCGCGGCCGAGGTGGCTCATCAGGGCCGCCGCCTGCGTCGCCAGGCCGCCGATGATCTCGAGCGAGGGCGCCACGATCAGCACGCGCAGCGCTTGGTCCCGTGTAAGGATCGGCTCCGTGAGCCTCGCGCGCCTACGGCGCATGTCCACCGCCGAGATCGTGTACCGCGGGCGCCAGGAGGCCTTCAAGTGGCTCGAGCGCTCGCCGCTGGCGGGGCAGGGCGGCCACGCGCCGGCCGCGGGCGAGCTCGACCGCGAGCGCTTCTTCCCCGGCCCGTCCGATCCCGCCACCGCCGCGCTGGTGCGCGAGCGCGAGCCGGAGGCCGCGGCCGCGCTGGTGGAATGGGCCGCTCGTGCGCGCGCCGGCAGCTTCGATCTGCTCGGCTACGAGGGCCTCTCGTTCGGCGATCCACTGGACTGGCAGCTCGACCCGGTGTCCGGCGTGCGCGCGCCGCTCGTGCACTGGAGCCGGCTGGATGTGCTCGACCGCGGGCAGGTTGGAGACAGCAAGGTCCAGTGGGAGCTCGGCCGCCACCAGTGGTTGGTGGCGTTCGGGCAAGCGTATCGGCTCACAGGCGACGAAAGCTGGTGCGGGGCCTTCGTCGGGTCGGTCCGCGGGTGGGCGGCCGCGAACCCGCGCGGGCGAGGCATCCACTGGGCGAGCAGCCTGGAGGTGGCGCTGCGGCTGATCTCCTGGCTGTGGGCGCTGGCGCTGTTCGGCGAGGCCCTGCCGCCGGGCTTCGAGGCTGAGCTGCTCGCCATGGTGGGTGACCACGCCGCGCACGTCGAGCGCTACCTCTCGCGCTACTTCGCGCCCAACACTCACCTCACCGGCGAGGCGCTCGGGCTGCTCTACGCCGGGCTGCTGCTGCCGGACAGCCGCCACGGCGCCCGCTGGGCGGAGCGCGGCACGGGCGTCCTGGCCGAGCAGGCCGAGCGGCAGATCCTCGACGACGGCGTCTACTTCGAGCAGAGCACCTGCTACCAGCGCTATACCGCAGAGATCTACCTGCACGCGCTGATCCTGGCCGCGCGCAGCGGCAGCGTGTTCCCGGACAGCGTCGCGGAGCGGGTGCAGCGGCTGCTCGACTTCCTGCTCTGGGCGGCGCACCCGCAGGGATCGATGCCGATGCTCGGCGACGCCGATGGGGGCTGGCTGCTGCCGCTGGCC
The DNA here is from genome assembly GCA_963848495.1 of uncultured Thermoleophilaceae bacterium. GTDB lineage: Bacteria > Actinomycetota > Thermoleophilia > Solirubrobacterales > Thermoleophilaceae > JAICJR01. The sequence goes on along the minus strand of CAWKDV010000003.1, from coordinate 361,376 downwards.
CGGCGGGCGCCGGACGATCTGCGCGGGCTGTTCAGCACCGCGGCCGCCTGGTTCGGGCGAGCCGACTACGCCCAGGCGGCCGGCGGCCGGGTGGCTCCCGAGACCCTCTGGCTCCTCGGGAGCAGCGGCCTCGACCGGTTCGGCGGGCTCACGCCCGCGGATCCGCCCGGCGAGCCCTCGCGCGCGTTTCCCGACGGCGGCCACGTCGTGATGCGCGGCTCCTGGCGGCCCGACGCGCACAGGCTGCTCTTCGACGTCGGTCCGCTCGGGGACTTCGGGCACGCGCACGCCGACCTGCTGGCGGTGGAGGTCGCCGCCTTCGGCCGGCCCTGCGTCGTGGATCCCGGCACTTTCTGCTACGGAACCGATCCGGCCCGGCGGGACCACTTTCGCGGCACGGCGGCGCACAGCACCGTGACGATCGACGGCCTCGGCCAGGCCAAGCCCGGCCACCTGTTCGAGTGGCGCGACCGGCCGGTTGCCGCCCTGCGCCGCTTCGAGACGAGCGCGGCCTTCGACTTCGCGGACGCCGAGCACGACGCCTACCTGAAGCTGCCCGACCCCGTCCTCCACCGGCGCCGCGTGCTGTTCGTCAAGCCGCGCTACTGGGTGATCGTCGACGACCTCGTGGGGCAGGCCGAGCACCTGATCGAGCACCGTCTCCAGTTCGCCGACCTGCCCGTCAGCGTCGACGGCGACTGGACACGCGCGGAGGGGCTCGCCGGACACGGCCTGCTGGCCCGGGTCTTCACGGCGGGGCCGCTCGAGCGGCAGCTCGAGAGGGGGGAGCTCTCGCCCGACTACGGCCGCCGCCTGCCGGCGCCGCTCCTGGTCCACTCCGCCCGGCGGCCGCTGCCGCTCCGCCTCGTCACGCTGCTCCTGCCGCTCGAGGACGGCTCGGCGCCGGCGCCGAGCGTCTCGGCGGGCGGGGAGGCGCTCGTCTTCGAGGAGAGCGGCGAGCGGATCGAGATCGACGACGACCTCGTGCGGGCCCGCTGACGTGTGCGGCATCGCCGGGATCGTGAGCCTCGACCCGCGCCGGCCGGTGGACCCTGCGCGCGTCGAGCGCATGCGCGACCTGCTGGCCCACCGCGGCCCGGACGGCGCCGGCCTCTGGTGCGAGGGCCCGGTGGGTCTCGGCCACCGGCGCCTCGCGATCGTCGACCTTCCGGGCGGCGCGCAGCCGATGCCGAACGAGGACGAGAGCGCCTGGCTCGTGTTCAACGGCGAGATCTACAACCACGCGGCGCTGCGGCCCGGGCTCGAGGCGCGCGGCCACGTCTACCGCACGCCGCAGCGACACCGAGACGATCGTGCACCTCTACGAGGACGAGGGCGAGCGCTGCGTCGAGCGGCTCGACGGCATGTTCGCGTTCGCGATCTGGGACCGCCGGCGGGCGCGGCTACTGCTTGCGCGCGACCGCCTCGGCATCAAGCCGCTCTACTACGCGCTGACGGGCGACGAGCTGCTGTTCGCCTCGGAGCTCAAGGCGATCCTGGCCGCCGGCGTGCGGCCGGCGCTCGACCGCTCGGTGCTGCCCGAGTTCCTCGCCACCCGCTTCGTCTCGGGCGAGGAGACCTTCTTCGCCGGGGTGCGCAAGCTCCTGCCCGGGCACACGCTGAGCTGGTCGGCGGACGAGGGCGCCCGTGTCCGCCGCTACTGGCACGTGCCGACCGCGGCTGGACCGCGGCCCGCAGGGCGCACGCGAGCGCGCGCTCGAGGTGCGTGGCCGCCTCGAGGCCGCCGTGCGCAGCCACCTGATGAGCGACGTGCCGCTGGGGGTGTTCCTGTCGGGCGGCCTCGACTCGAGCGTGCTGGCCGCGCTGATGGCGCGCCTGGCCGACGAGCCGATCCGCACCTTCGCGGTGGGCCTCGACGAGCCGGATGCCAACGAGCTGCGCTATGCGCGCCTGGTGGCAAGCGCGATCGGCGCCCTGCACCGCGACGTGACGGTCACCCGCGAGCAGTTCTTCGCGGCGCTGCCGCGACCTCGTCTGGCACGAGGACGAGCCGATCGCGTTCCCGTCGAGCGTGCTGCTCAACTTCGTCTCCCGGCTGGCCGCCGAGCGAGGTGAAGGTCGTGCTCACGGGCGAGGGCGCCGACGAGCTGTTCCTCGGCTACAACTGGTACCGCGTCACGGCCTGGAACGAGCGGCTCGGGCGCGTCTACGGGGCCGTGACGCCGGCGCGGGTGCGCGCCACGGGCCGCGATCTGGTGGGCCGCCTGCCGAGCGGCATGCGTCGCTACGCGGGCCGGTCGTTCCTGGCGCTCGGCGACGGGCCGCGCGCGCTCCACTGCGAGAACTTCGCCGTCTTCGGTGACGAGCTGCGCCGGGGCCTGCTGCGCGAGCCCGAGGAGCGCGATCCGTACGCGGGCTGGCTGCACGCCTACGGCGAGGGCGCGGGCACGAGCCTGCGAGCGGATGAGCAGGGCGGACCTCCAGACGTTTGTCGTGGAGCTGCTCATGAAGCAAGATCAGATGAGCATGGCCGCGTCGATCGAGAGCCGCGTGCCGTTCCTGGACCACGCGCTCGTCGAGCACGTAGCCGCGATGCCGGGCCGCTTCCGGCTGCACGGCCTGCGCACGAAGGCCGTGCTGCGGGACGCCGCGCGCGGCCTCGTGCCGGGCGAGATCCTCAGGCGGCGCAAGATGGGCTTCCCGGTGCCGGTCGGCCGCTGGCTCCGCGGACCCTCCTGGCCGCTCGTCGAGGAGCTCGTGCTGGGCCAGCGGGCGCTGGGGCGCGGGCTGTTCGAGCCGGCCGCGCTGAGGCGGCTCGCGGGCGAGCACCGCAGCGGCGCCGCCCGCCATGGCGAGCGGCTCTGGCTGCTGGCGAACCTCGAGCTCTGGCAGCGCATCTTCATCGACGGCGAGCAACCCGCACCCCTGGCCGCATGAGGATCCTGTGGGTCAAGGCGGGCGGCCTCTGGCCGCTGACGAGCGGTGGCCGGATCCGCAGCTTCCACACGATCCGCGAGCTGTCGAAGCGGCACGACGTGTCGGTGATCACGACGCACGCGCCGGGCGACGACGTGGACGAGCTGCGGGCGCAGCTGGCCGGCTGCGAGCGCGTCACCGCGCCGGCGTACGCCGCCGACAAGCGCGGCAGCGCCGGGTTCGCCACGGCGCTGGCCCGCTCCTGGGCGTCGCCGCTGCCGGTGGACCTCTGGCGCTGGCGTGTCCCGGACGTGCAGCGTGCCGCGGCCGATCAGCTCGCGCCGGGTCACGTCGACGTCTGCATCGGCGACTTCCTCTCGGCGATGCCCAACCTGCCCCGGCGGGTCCAGGCCCCTGTGGTCCTGTTCCAGCACAACGTCGAGCACGTGATCTGGCGGCGGCTCGCCGGCACGGTTCCCTCCTGGCAGCGACCGCTCGTGGAGGTCGAATGGCGCAAGCTGCGGCGCTACGAACGGAGCGCGTGCGAGGACGCGACCCTCACGATCGCGGTGTCGGAGGCCGACCGGGAGCTGCTGGCGTCGCTCGCCCCGCGGGCGACCGTGCGCGCCACGCCCACCGGCGTCGACACCGACTACTTCGCGCCGCCGGAGCGGAGTGGGGGCGAGGCCGGCATCGCGTTCGTCGGCTCGATGGACTGGTACCCGAACGAGGACGCCGCCCTCAATCTGATCGACTCGATCCTGCCCGAGGTCCGGCGCGAGCTCCCCGGGGTCGAGGCGACGATCGTGGGGCGCAACCCCTCGGATCGCGTGCGGGCGGCCGCGGCGGCGGCCGGCGTGCGCGTCACCGGCACGGTCGACGACGTCCGCCCCTACATCGCCGAGGCGGCGGTGCTCGTCGTGCCGCTGCGGGCGGCCGGCGGCACCCGCCTGAAGATCTACGAGGCGCTGGCCATGGGGAAGGCCGTGGTCTCCACCGGCGTGGGGGCGGAGGGGCTGCCCCTCGAGGACGGCTGCCACTACCTGCGCGCGGACGACGCGTCCGGGTTCGCCACCGCGGTGGTCTCGCTGCTGCGGGAGCCCGCACGCCGCGCCACGCTCGGCGATGCCGGTCGCAGGCTGGTGGTGGAGCGCTTCTCCTGGCCGCAAGTGGCGCAGGAGTTCGAGCTGCGCTGCCGCGAGGCGATCGAGGGGGCGGCGGCTTGACCGGCAAGCTGCGCAGCGTGAACCCGCCCGTTTGCGGCTGGCGAGCGCGCGCCAAAGCGGCTATATAACCCAAGTGAAGTACCGCTCTCGCCCCCGACCCGACGCGGTCGCTCCCAACGCAGTGGCCGAGAGGCCCGCGGCGCGGGTGCCGTTGGTGCATGGCCGCGCCCTCGAGACGTGGGAGTCGCCGCTGCATCAGACGCGCAGCTGGCCGGTGACCCGCCTCGCCAACTGGTCGCTCACCCTGCTCCTGACGCTGAGCGTGCTGGCGCCCGCGGCAGCGGGGGGAGATCTCGTCACCTGGATCGAGCTCATGCTGCCTGCGGCGGCGATCGCTCTCGTGGCGCGCTCGCTGTTCGAGGTCGTGGGGCTCAACCCCGCGTCGCGCGGTGTGGGCGGTCATGCGATGGACGCCCTGGCGCCCGCCCTGGTGGCCACGGCTCTCTCGTTCGGAATCTGCAAGGTGATCGGGGATCCCCTGACCAGCCCGGCCTGCGCCACCACCGCCGTGCTCGTCACGATCGCGCTGACGGCCGCCGGCGCCCTGCGCGGGGTTGAGATCCGCTTCCGCCAGCAGATGCGGCGCGTGTACTTCATCGGCAGGGCCGAGTCGCTCGCCGAGCTCGCCCACGAGCTCGAGATGCACGGAGATCGCCAGCTCGTGGGCTTCAAGATGTTCGACCAGGGCGCCTCCTCGCCAGGCCTGGCGAGCGTGGCTCCGGCGGTCCGCGCGGCCGGTGCCACCGTGCTCGTCCTGGACACGGGCGCGCTGGGCGACACGGCGCTCGCGGCCGAGCTTGACCTGGCCGGGGTATCGACCTGCGACCTCGTCGACTACTACGAGACCGAGTTCAAGAAGGTCCCGCTCGGCGCGCTACCGGCCACCTGGTTCGCGTTCCAGGGCGAGCCCGCTCCCGACCGGCGGCTGCGCAGGCTGCTCGAGGTCATGCTCGCCGCCGGGCTGCTCGTCCTATCGCTTCCGGCGCTCCTGGCCGTGGCGGCGGCGATCCGGATCAGCAGCCGCGGTCCGGCGCTCTACCGGCAGAAGCGGGTCGGCAAGGACGGGAAGGTCTTCACGCTGCTCAAGCTGCGCAGCATGGCGGGCAGCGACGGCGAGGCCAGGTGGGCCCACGCGCAGGCTCATCGCGTGACCTGGCTAGGGCGTCACCTGCGGCGCTTCCGCTTCGACGAGGTGCCGCAGTTCTGGAACGTCCTGCGCGGCGACCTGGCCTTGGTGGGCCCTCGGCCCGAGCAGGTGCCGATCGTCGAGCGCCTCACGGACGAGCTGCCCTTCTACGACGCTCGGCACACGGTGCGGCCGGGAATCACGGGCTGGGCGCAGGTGAACGGCGGCTACGGCGGCTCGGTCGACGGAACGCTCTTGAAGCTGCAGCGCGACCTCTACTACGTCAAGCACGCGAGCCTCAGGCTCGACGCGCTGATCGTGTGGCTCACGCTCAAGGCCGTGCTCGCCGGGCGCGGCTGAGCAGCGCCCGCACGGGCGGGCCGTGCCGCACGCAGCCCACCACGAAGCCCGCTCCCCAGGAGAGGTGCATGGTCCCGTAGACCGCGGGCAGCGCCAGCGTGTCGCGCGGCGAGGCGTCGCTCCCCACCCGCACGCTCTCGACCACCAGCGCGGTGGCGTAGACCGACAGTCCGCCGCGCGCGAGGCGGGCGGCGGGACGGCGCCCGAGCACGGCGAAGCCGGCCGCCACGAGCAGCGCGGGCGGCAGCACGTGCGAGCGGCGCAGCACCTCCGGGTAGCGGCGCGCGATCCACGCCCGCCGGTAGGCATAGCCGCCGTACTGCCGCGCCAGCGCCCGCAGGCTCTCGCGCGGCCGGTACTCCGCGGCCATCTCGGGCACGCAGACGATCCGCCCGCCTGACCGCCTCACCCGGGCGGCCAGCTCGGTGTCCTCTCCGCCGGAGGCGAGCTCTTCCCAGCCGCCGTGTGCGAGCAGGAGCGAGCGTTCCCAGATGCCGCAGTAGCCGCTTTCGAGCTCGTGCTCGCTCGGGCTGAGCTCACGGAAGCGCGACTCGCCGCGGCCGAGCCCGGAGCGCATCGCCAGCGCTATCCGCCGCGACCAGGTGCCGCTGCCCACAGCGATCTGCGGCCCGCTGACGGACGCCACGTCGCCCCTGGAAAGGCGCTCGATGCCGTCGGCGAGGTAGTTCGGCGGGAAGCGCCCGTGCGTGTCCATGCGCGCGACGTAACGGCCTCGGGCGACGCTCAGGCCGAGGTTGAGCCGGGTGGGCACGTTGGTGCCCTCGGCCGTGAGGAGCCGGAAGCGCGGATCGCCCTCGATCAGCGGGGCCAGCCGGGCGAGCGTGGAGTCGGTCGAGCCGCCGTCGAGCAGCAGGAACTCCATCGCGCCGTCGAAGGTCTGGGCGCGCATCATCTCCACCGCCGCCTCGACGTTGCGCTCCTCGTTCAGGAGCGGCATGAGCACGCTGACGTCAGTCACCGAGCATCGAGGGGTGGAGGTCGAAGTCGCCCCGCTGGCCGTCTGGAACGTCGCCGGCCTCGATTCGCCGGATCAGCCCGGGCAGAGCGCGCTGGAAGGCATCCGAGTGGTCCGGGGGGTGCAGCGACCACATCCCGGGCGCCGCGCCCAGGAAGTCCACCCGCACGAGGCCGGCCGCGGTCATCGCGCGGCTGAGGCAGGTCTCGGCGGGCGCGTGCCAGGGACGGCGCCTGACGAGCGCACCCCTGGCCGTCGCGGCGAGGGCCGCATGCGCGCCGGGTCGCGTCGAGCCGATCGCGAGCGCACCGTCGTCGAACCGGCCCCGGTCGAGCAGCAGGTCCCTGGTGCTCACGTGCGCGAAGCGAAGGGCGGGCCCGCTCAGGCCGGGCGCCGAGAAGGGGACAGCGTTGCGGGCCAGGGCCCGGCGCGAGCGCGAGCCGGCGTGCCGGATCGCGATCCGCTGCGGCAGCGGCCCAGCGGCCGGCGGCCCCGGCAGCGGGGCGCAGGCGAACAGGTCCGGACGGTCGGCCAGCAGCCGCCTCGCCTCGGCGACCCAGGTCTGACTGCCGCCGCCGAACATCATGTCTGAGTCGAGATGGAGCACCAGGCGGTTGGCCGCCGCGAGCAGCCCGTAGAAGTAGGCGTAGACGACCTTGCCATAGCAATCGCGGATCGGCACCTGGCCGCCCTGGAAGAAGCGCTCCCGGACCTCGACCACGGCGGCCGCCGAGTAGTCGACCACGGTCGTGCGGGCGTGGCTCTCCCCGCGACAGAGGTCGGCGAGCAGTTCCTCGACCTGGCCGTGCCCGTCGCCGCTCTGACCGAGGTCGAGCACGAACAGCACCTCGTCGACCTGTCCCGCCCACTGCCGTAGCTGGTGGGGCAGGATCTCCCGCGCGTGGGGCAGATCGCCGGGCGCGACGCTGATCTGAAGCGTGACCCCATCCACACGTCCTCCTAGGAAGTGAGCTGGTCAGGCAGCGGCGCGAGGAGCGCGCGCCGTTGCCAGAGCCGGGGGTCGCTGGTGCTGAAGAGCTGCACCGCGTCGTCGGGCAGCACCTGGTAGGGGCCCAGGCGCTGGGCGGCTCGGAGGTCGGGGGAGGGGTCCTGGCCGGCGGCCGCGCGAGCCACCGCGAGGCCGTAGCGGTACTCCCAGTTGCGCGGGTCGTGGCCCACCGCCCTGCGGAAGTCGGCGACGGCGGCCGCGGGCCGTCCGTCCTGAATCGCGCAGTACCCGAGCACCTCGTACGGCTCGGGCCGGAAGCCGAGCGCGCTGGTGGAGGCACGTGCGGCGTTGTCCGCCGTCCGGCAGTCGCGTGCCCGGATGGCGGCCACCGCGTCGTCGAGATGGCTCTGCGAGATGCCCACGAGGAGCGGCATTACGGCCACCGCAAGACAGGCCACGGCGGCGATGGCCCGCGGCGCGGTTCCGACGCGGCGCTCCGAGCGGCCCTCTCGCCGAGCCCGCGCGAGGGCCAGCGCGCCGAGCGACAGCACGAGCGCCGTCACCACCGGCATCTGCCACTGCCAGTCCAGCCCCGCCTCGAACGCCCAGGTGATCGTCACGGCCAGCAGCGCCGCATAGAGGCTGCGGCTGGGGCCGCGGATTCTCCTGGCGATGCCGTAGAGGATCGCCCCGAGCACGACCAGGATCAGGGCGAGGCCGACGATTCCCAGGTCCGAGAGGTTCTCGATGTAGAGCGAGTGCGCGTTTACGACCTGGTACGGCCCGAAGTCCGCGGGGCGGTGGATTGCCCACGCCAGCGCATATGTGCCGGCGCCGTCACCATGCAGCTCGGACGCGCGGAACTCCCGGAGGGCGACCTTCCAGTTGGCCAGGCGTCCGTTGTTGCTCGGATCGGTGAGCCGCTGGCGCGTGGTCTTGTCGCCCGCGTCCGGCGCCTTGGTGCTGAGGAACCGGTGGTACTGGGTTCCCATCCAATGAGGCGCCCCGGCCGCCAGCAGGAAGACCACCGCCGCGAGCACCGAGGCCGCCAACCCGGCCCGCACGGCGCGAGTTGTCGCGGGCGCGAGCCGCACGCGCTCGACCCGCTCGTCGAGGCGCAGGCAGGCCGCGCGCAGGACGGCTGCGCCCACCACGCACACGGCAACCAGGAGCGCGACGCGGTGCCCCTGCGTCGTGGCGGCGGCGGTGGTCGGCGTATTCGTGGCGAGCAGGTCGGCTCGATACGCCGCCACCAGCGAGATCGCGGTGGGGGGGACGGTGGCGAGCAGTCCCCCGACGAGGCCGCGTGACCGTCCCAGCAGGACGTATGCGGCGAGGCCGAGGACGGCCGCGCCGATCGCCCCGCGCGAGAAGGTGAACAGGAGCGTCGTGGCAAGCACGGGGATCGACGCGGCGGCCGCGACTCGCACCCACGCGGCCTCGCGCAGGCTGCAGGTCAGGTGCAGCGCCAGCACGCAGCCGATCGCCGCGAGCAGCCCGAGCGTGTTCCAGTACGTGATCGGGTAGGCCAGCCGGTTCTCGAAGATGTTCGGCCCGATCGGCCAGACGTCCGGGAGCACGCGCGTGATCAGGGCGCAGGTGCACACCACCACGATCCCGAGCACGGCTCCGCGCACCGCCCAGGCGATACGGCTGCTGTCCCGCGCGATCGATCCGAACAGCACCACCACCAGCACGTACAGCAGCGCGCGGTCCGACTCCACGAACGCCCGCCCCGGCGCATGCGACCAGGTGAGCGACAGGATGCACCAACCGCAGTAGAGGAAGAGCGCCGCGGCGGCGGTGATGAGGAGCGGACCGAATCCTTCGAACGGGTCGCGCGCGAAGAGCACGCGCGCGACGAGCACGCCGCTCAGCGCGACGGCCACGACGGCGGGCGCCTGGGGGAAGAAGCCGCCCCCGTTGAAGGCGAACACCACCACCAGCGCGCCGGGGATGGCCAGGAGCGCGCCGTCCGCGAGCCGCGCCACGAGCTCGCGCTCGCCCGGCTGCTGGATCCGCAGCGCCAGCGCCAGGGCGAACCCGAGCGCCAGCACCGCGAAGGCCCCGGCGGCCCCGGCGAGGAGCGCGGCGACCACCAGCGCGGGCACCGCCAGGCCGGCCAACAAGACGACGTTCCGCGAGGTGGCCGTTCGCATCTACTCGAGGGCCTGCCGGAGCTTGCGCAGGGCTCTGTAGACCCTGCCCTCGACCGTGGTGAGGGGCTGCCCGAGCAGCTTGGCGATCTCCGGCACCGTCAGCTCCGCGCCGAAGCGGAGCGCGATCGCCTCCCGCTCCTCGTCGCTGAGAACCGCCAGGGCGCGGTTCACCGCGTCCCTGTCGTCGATCGGATCCGTCCAGAGGCCGCCCTCCCCGGGCGCCGCTCGCACCACCGCGCGCTCCTCGGCACGGCGCCGGCGGTGGTGACCTCGCAGGCAGTTGAGCGCGATCGAGTAGATCCAGGTCTTCTCGCTGGCCTTGCGCCGGTCGAAGCGCCAGCCGGAGCGGAGCACCCGCTCGAATGTGTCCGCGAGCAGGTCTTCCGCGAGCGCCCTGTCGCCGGTCCGGTAGACCAGGAAGGCGAGCAGCGAGTCCGCGTGAGCCGCGTAGAGGCGCTCGAAATCGTCGTCTCGCATGGGCAGGGAACAGCAGTCCGTTGGTCTGGGCGGAGCCGGCGCTCATGCAACCCCTATCAGCCGCGGCCCTCCGGCGCCAGATTCCGGGCGGTTTGCGGCCTCAGTAAGGAATCCGGCCCCTCGTGCATATAAGGGTTCGATGGACGACCCTCGCCCGCGCTCCGACAGGCTTCCCCCCGAGCTCGATGACGTTGCCCGGCTGCTCGCCGACGAGCGGCACCAGGCCACTCCGCTCGAGCTCGACCGCATCAAGCAGCAGGCGAAGAGGCAGGCGGCCCGCTCGGCCGGGCCGCAGCGCTCGGGCGTGCGGAAGCCGGCGCGCCGTGTCGCGACGGCGCTGCTCGTGCTCGGCCTGGTGGTGAGCGGCGGAGGGGCCGCCGCCGCAATGTCCGCCAAGATCTTCAGCCACCATCACACGGCCAGCGCGGCGTGGTTCCAGTACAAGCCGCCGTGCCCGACGATGGACGGAAAGCAGGCCAAGGGCAGCTACGTCAAGGTCGCGCCCGGCACCCGGACGGCGTGGAAGCACCAGGACTGCAAGCCGCCGCACAAGCCGCCGCCATGCCAGATGAAGTCGTCCAAGGCGCATTCCAGCGGGGCGCAGCACAACTGCCCGCCGCCTCCGTGCAGGTCCAAGTCGTCCAAGGCGCACGCCAGCGGAGCGCAGCATGGCTGCCCGCCGCCGCCGAAGCCATGCAGCAAGTCATCTCAGGCGCGCGCCGCCGGCGTGAGCCATAGCTGCCCTCCGCCTCCGTGCAGCAAGTCCTCTCAGGCTCGCGCGGCCGGCGTCGACCACAGCTGCCCGCCGAACCCATGCAGCAGCTCGGCGAAGGCGCACGCAGCTGGCGCGAGCAACAACTGCTCGCCCAACCAAGCGCCGGACGCTCAGAACACTCCCCCGCAGAACACCCCCGCAGGAAGCACGCCGGTGCAGCCCGTGACGCCCAACGTCACGGCGCCTCCCAAGACGGTGCACCACAAGAAGCACGCCGCGAAGAAGCACAAGGCGAAGAAGCACGTGAAGAAGCACGTCAAGAAGCACGCGGCGAAGAAGCACCGGAAGAGCACGCACCACTAGGCGTGGCTGCGGCCGAAACTCGCGGAGCGCGGCGGACCTAGGTCCCCCCCGCAGGCCGCCTCCGTGTTGAGGCCGGCCGCTCGGGGCAACCGGAAGAGCTCCCACCGCCACGGGGACCCGCCGCGTACGAATCCGGGCGGCGACGCGAGCAGCTCCTGAGCACCCGGGTAGCGACGAGTCCATACGGCCGCCGGCGGTTCGCCGCTACCTTGCCGCGCGGTTACGACGTAGTCGTAGTGACCCCCGCTCAGCGCGAGCAACCACGACGGACAATCCGAGCGAAGCGTGAACCTGGTGCCTTGCGACCGGCTCGACGGGTAGTCGACACGATTCGTCGAGGTGACTCCGTACAGCGGATACGCCTCGGCGAAACCCGCGACGGCGATCCTCGCATGACTGACGCCTGCAAGCGCCGCGTAGATTGGTTCGACGGGCTCGCCCAGCGTCGCGCCGCGGTAGCGGTCGTGCAGATAGGTGCGCTGCTCGCGCCAGCCCACCGCGACGACTGCCAGCCCCAGCAGAACGAAGCCGCCCAGCAGAACGAACCCGGCGCCACGCGCGCGGCTGCGCGCTGCTCGTGCACCAAAGAACGCTACGGCGGTTGTGCTCGCCGCGAGCACCACAGCGACCAGCACGGCCGCGCTTACGTGAAACGGGACCACGACGATCACCGCGAGGAGCATGCCCAGCACCAAGCCAAGCGGCTGGACTCCGAGCCGCGACAGCGCGAGCACCAGGACGATCACGCCAAGCGCGATCGCAGGGACCGCATAGCGCGTGTTGTACCCGAAGAGGTTCGCGTCCGGGCCCGCGGCGGTTGCAGGCGTAAACACGTACGCAACCAGGCTGGCAAGCACGACGAACGCCAGCGGGCGGATCGGCTCCGCTGCCCTCGCTGCCAAGCCCACGCCAACTCCAGCGACGGCCAGGCCGAGGAGGAGCCACCAGCGTCCACCGAGCGCAGACGCGAGCTGCGGAACGAGGTGCGCCTTGATGAAGGCGGGATCCGTGATGTAGCTCGCCAGGGACGTCGTCCCAGTCGGTGATGGACCGGTGGCGTGGAGGTTCAGCAGTCCGTCGAGCTTCAGTCCGAACCATGGCAGCGGGTTGCCGGTGGCGACCAGGTTGCGGGCGTACCAGAAGCCGGATCCGACAACACCCCCCGCGATCCACCATCCCGCGGTTGCGCGTCGTTGCTCACGGCCGGCCCCGGCGATCGCCATCACCGAGAGTGCGAGGACGGGAGCCCAGAGGCTCAACCGGGTTCCCACCGCGAGCCCGGCCGCCAGCGCGGCAAGGACATGCGCGCCCCGGAGCCGCGGCGCGCTGACGACGAACGCAACGGCTGCGAGCACAAACGCCAGCCCGGCGATGTCGTTGTTCGCCGACCCCGCCTGGGAGAACACCATGACGTTCACGGACGCAACAAGGGCCGTCGCGGACATCGCCGCGGGCCCGATGCCCCAGGGACGGCCGATGCACCAGCCAGCCAGCAAAGCCAGCCCGAGCCAGCCCAGGTTCAGCACGGGCGAGAGCAGATCGCGACCGAAGAGCACGATGCCGACCGCGTGGATCAACTCGCTGTTGGCCGGATAGAACGAAACCGGGTCATTCCACACGTACTGGATCCCGGTCACGGATGCGTCTTGTGCGAACCGGGCCGCGAACGGCATGTGGTAAGCGAGCGTGTCGTACTCACTCATTCCGTGATGGAGAGCGGTAAGCGTCCCGTCCTTCCATGGAACGAGCGTCAGCGCGACCGCCACGGCCGCGGCCGCGACGGGTAGAACGCCCGGTGACGGGGCGGCAAGGTCCGCGGCAACCGCGCCACCGCCCGCCGCGGCTCGCCTTCGAAGAACCGCGACCGTCCCAATGGCGATCACGGCACACGCCCCGGCCAGCCACCACCGCTTGAACACCCCCACTGCTCCGAGCAGCTCTGACACGACCAGTAGGGCTGCGATTCCAATCACGGCTTCGGCCAGACGAGCGGGCGCCCCGGACCACGCCGGCAGGATCATGCGTCGAACCACCCGCGCGGTGGCGACCAGCGATCCCACGGTTACCCCGAGCAGCGCGATACCCAGCGTGTACTGACCACTGCTCATGGCGCGATTCCCCCAAGCTAGCCGATGACAGCTCCTGCGGCGAACCGCCGTCGGTGGCGCCCTCCACGGAGGCGGCATAGGGTTGTTCTCGGCCTGGCAAACGGCATCCGAGGGAGAAACTCACCATCGCTGAGACAGCACTCGTGGAGCTGCAGCGCACCCTCTATGCGTCGCGCAACCGAACCCGCAACTGGCTTCATCAAAGCCGCCGGCAGCGCGTCGAGTTGGCTTGCGACGACTCGCCGAAGAGCGACGTAGCGGCGATGCGCTCGAGGTCGGACCCGGGAGTGGCATCTACCTGCCGCTCTTGTGCGAGCTCTTCGAGCACGTCACGGCGAGCGACATCGAGTCCGAGTATCTGGACCACCTCGCCGGCGTCGCGGCGGAGCAACCGAACCTCGAACTCGTGATCGACGACATCACCGATTCCACACTCGAGCCCAGTAGCTTCGACCTCGTTCTGTGCTCGGAGGTGATCGAGCACACAACGGCGCCGGCCCAGGTCGCCGCCGGGCTGTGGCGGCTGTTGCGCCCGGGTGGGACGCTCGTTCTGACGACTCCTCAGGCCCGCAGCACTCTCGAACTGGCCGGCAAGATCGCGTTCCGGCCGGGGGTGATCGGCCTCGTGCGGCGGGTCTACAGGGAGCCGATCCTCCCAACAGGCCACATCAGCCTGTTGACGGCTCGTCAAGTCGAGGAGCTGCTGATCGCCAATGGCTTCCGCGTTCTCGAGCGCGAGACATGGGGCCTGTACCTGCCACTCGTCTCCGAGCTCGGCGGTCAGGCCGGCCTTGGTCTCGAGCGCTGGCTCGAGCGCCGGATCTCCGGTGGGCGGCTCGACGGCCTGCTGTGGACGCAGTCCTGGGTTGCCGAGCGAGGGCGATGAGCACGACGGCGCGGGCTCCCAGCCTGTCGATCGTGATCCCTGCCTTCAACGAGGAGCAGCGAATTCCGGGGCTGATCGAGGAGCTGGCGAAGAGCGCAGAGCCCACGGCCGCATGCTCGGGGTTCACCTTCCTGGAGGGGGTGATCGCCGACGACGGCAGCAGCGACGGCACTCCGGAGCTGGTGCGAGAGGCCGCCGCCGTTCATTCCTTCCTGCGTTTCGTGAACGGCGACCGCAAGCGAGGCAAGGGCGCTGCCGTCGCCGCTGGAGTACGCGCCGCTCGCGGCGACTACGTGCTGGTGACGGACCTCGATCTCTCGACGCCGCTGACCGATCTGAGCCGTCTCGCGACAGGAATCCAGGAGGGAGCCGAGATAGCCATCGGCTCGCGCGTGCTCGCCGACTCGGTGGTGGAGGACGCTCCCGCTTACCGCAGGTACCTTGGGCGCACCTTCAACCTCACGGTTCGGACGCTGACGGGGCTCAGCTTCCGCGACACGCAATGCGGCTTCAAGCTGCTGGCGACTGCGGACGCGCGCGAGCTCCTCGTGGGCCAGACCTGTCGCGGTTGGGCCTACGACGTCGAGCTGCTGATGCGCGCACGCCTCGCCGGCCTGAACGTCGTCGAGGTGCCCGTCACCTACGTCCACGACCGCCGCTCGCAGATGAAGGTCGCGAGCGCCGCGGTGCCGATGTTCTTGGACGTTGTGAGGCTATCGCTGCGTTTGGATCACGCGCCGAAACCGCTCGGGAGATGAGACGCCTGACCCTCCCTAGCGCCGGTCGACGGGCTGGTGCAGCGGGCGCCCCGTGACCTCCTGGTACTCCGCGCGCCCCGGGCGGTCGAAGTCCTGTGCGATTTGGTCGCTGGCGAACGCGCGGTGGACGACGCGCTTGAGACGGCGCGGCAGCGCGAGGTCGAGGACGCTCAGCGGCCGTAGCGACTGCGGGACGTAAACCTCGGCACGCCGCCGGCGCAGCCCGTCGACGATCGCGTCCGCGATGTCCGCCGCTTCGAGCTTCTTCATGCCGCGCGCCGCGTGCATGCCGGAGCCGAGGCGGGTGTTCGCGAGATTCGGCAACACCGTGGTCACGCCGACGCCGGTGCCCTCGAGCTCGCAGCGCACGGCCTCGCTCAGGCCGACGACGGCGTGCTTCGTGGCGACGTAGGTGGCTTCGCCCGGCAGCGACGCCATCCGGCCGGCCGCCGAGGCCAGGTTCACGACGTGTCCCGTGCCGCGGGCGAGCATCCGCGGCAGCGCGATCTTCATCCCGAGGATCACCCCATGGACGTTGATGTCGAACAGCTGCCGCGCGATGTCGTCGGACTCCTCCAGGAACGGCCCGATCGGCATGATCCCGGCGTTGTTGATCAGGACGTCGACTGGGCCCTGCGCCGCCTCGGCGGCGTCGAGGAAGGCCGTGAACGACTCGCGGTCGGTGACGTCCAGGCTCAGCCCGACCGCCCCCAGTCGCGCCGCCGTCGCCTCGACCGCCGTGACGTCGACGTCGCCCACCGTTACGCGTGCGCCGTCCCGTCGCAGGCGCTCCGCGGTCGCGGCGCCAATCCCGCGCGCCCCCCCGGTAATGGCAACGTGCAGTCCCTGCAAGCGCATCGGATCGGTCATGACGGCGTCACCGAGGTTCGATGTACGTACGTGATTGGGTTCGACACTGCCTCACATCCTTGGCTGCAATCGGTAATGGGTTCAGTGCTTGGCGAGAGGCCAGACAGGGAAGACGGCCCGACCGTATGAGGACTCGCAGAGCTCCGCGAGAGCTAGATAGAAGGCGCACGCGGCAGCCGCGAGCCCGGTATAGCCGCCCCAGTGGATCAACGTCGTGTGAGCCCCATAGTTCCCTGCTCCGAGGAAGAAGAACGCGAACACAAGAATCGACAGCGCCAAGACGACGACGGCGTTCGTGCGCAGCGACACGGCCAACATGAGCACGACGAAGATCCCGAAGGCATACAGGAACAGGCCCAATGCCTGGCCCGCGTGTGCCGGCGGCACGTCCTTCAAGAACCACTGCACGTTCGCGAACAGCGACAGCCAGAACGCGCCGAAGCCGGAGAACAAGACACCCGCGAAGGTGTTTCCGACCCGCAGCTGGATGATGCCCGCGATCAGCTGTGTGAGGCCGCCGAACATCAGCGCGACACCGAACACCGCAGGCTCGACGCCCTTCGCGATCGCATCCGCGTTGACCATGCTCAGCATGAACGTCGTGACCGCGAACGCGAACAGTGCAAGCGGCGCGGAGTTGCCCCAGTCCAGAGTCGTCGCACCCGGCTGCGCGCCCGCGAGCTCGGAATGCGTTGCGCGCCCTGGCGCGCCGTTGACCTGAGCCTCTTGCCCGCCCGGTGGTTGAGAGACGGTTGCCATGATGCAAACCCTCCTCCGCGTGCGTCGAGGAATCAACGCACCGTTATCGCGACGACCATCGCCTGAGCGAACATCCGTGCCACACAGGCACCGTCCAACGAGCTAACAGCCGCCTTGACGATGCTCGGCACTCACTGTGTATTCCTCCCCCGGTGATCCGGAGAACCTCAAACGATCCTCACTTCAGGCCGCCTTGACATCGGTATCCACCACGTTCATCGGTGTGGGATTCCCACATCCCGTCCGACGCCGCAGCATTACCTGATCAGCGCTTGAGCTCCGGGAAGTCGGCTTCGTAGAACTCGTTGGGCGCGCGCATCGCCGGGTCGACGGCGCCGCTGTGGCGCTCGTCCTCCTGGTTGCGCAGCTCAACTCTGCGGATCTTCCCTGAGATCGTCTTGGGTAGCTCGGCGAATTCCAGGCGGCGGATGCGTTTGAACGGGGCGAGCTGCTCTCGCGCCTGCTGCATGATCGCCAGCGCGGTGTCCCGGTTGGGGAGGTGGCCGGGCGCCAGCGTCACATAGGCCTTCGGGACCGCGAGGCGCAGCGGATCGGGCGAGGGCACCACCGCTGCCTCAGCGACCGCATCCTGCTCGATCAGGACGCTCTCGAGCTCGAACGGCGAGATCAGGTAGTCCGATGCCTTGAACACGTCGTCGGTGCGCCCGACGTAGGTCACATAGCCCTCGCTGTCGCGGGCCGCGAGGTCGCCGGTGCGGTAGTAGCCGTCGCGCATCGCCGCCGCGGTGAGCGCCCGCGAGCCGCGGTAGCCGGCCATGAGCCCGACCGGGCGCCGCGCGAGGTCAACCGCGATCTCGCCCTCGTCTCCCGGCTCGCCGGTGACGGGGTCAATCAGCGCGATTGTGTACCCGGGCAGCGGCCTGCCCATCGAGCCGAGCTTGATTCGCTGGCCGGGTGGGTTTCCCAGCTGTGCGGTCGTCTCGGTCTGGCCGTAGCCGTCGCGGATAGTCAGGTTCCAGTCGCTGCTTCGGACCTGCTCGATGACCTCCGGGTTGAGCGGCTCGCCGGCGGAGACGACCTCGCGCAGCGGGATCCGCCAGCGCCCGAGGTCGTGCTGGATCAGCATCCGCCAAACGGTCGGCGGTGCGCAGAAAGTCGTCACGTCGCACCGGGCCATCTGGTCGAGGAGCGGTCCCGGGTCAAGGCGGGCGAAGTTGTAGATCAGCACCGTGGCCTCGGCATTCCAGGGCGCGAAGACGTTGCTCCACGCGTGCTTGGCCCAGCCGGGCGATGAGATGTTGAGGTGGACGTCGCCCGGCTGGAGCCCGAGCCAGTACATCGTCGAGAGGTGGCCGACCGGATACGAGGCGTGGGTGTGCTCGACCAGCTTGGGCTTGTCGGTCGTGCCCGACGTGAAGTAGAGCAGCAGGGTGTCGGACGCCATCGTCACGCCGTCGGGCCGGAACGACGTGGCCGCGCTGCGGGCCTCATCGAAGTGCAGCCACCCGTCGACGGCAGGCCCGGCAGCGATCCGCGAGTAACCCCCTGGAACGTCGTCGAACTTGTGAGCGCAGTGGGAGGCGGCCAGCACATGGCTGGCCTCGCCGCGCTCGACACGGTCGACGAGGTCGCTGGTTGCCAGCAGCGGTGTCGCGGGGATGATCACGGCTCCGAGCTTCATCGCGGCCAGGATGGTCTCCCACAACTCGACCTGGTTGCCGAGCATCACGATCATGCGATCCCCGCGCCGCACACCCCGCTCGCGCAGCCAGTTGGCCACTTGAGCCGAGCGCTCGGACATCTCGGCGAACGACAGCGTCTCCTCGCTGCCATCCTCCTCAACGATGCGAAGCGCCGGGCGGTCGGCGATCTCGGCCGCGAGGACGTCGAACCAGTCAAGCGCCCAGTTGAACTCCCCGAGCTCCGGCCAGCGGAACTCGCCGTAGGCAGTGTCGTAGTCCTCGCGATGAGCGAGGAGGTAATCGCGCGCAGCCCGGAACGTGGCCGTCGCCTCGCGGTGCGCTCCCATCGCCTCGGTCATCACACGACCCCCGATCTGGCGCTCGATGGTGTCGACACGAATCTTCCCAGCGCCGACGGCAAGGGTCAACGAGGCAGCGGCCCCACCTGCCACACCCCATCCTCATGGCTCTCCGCCAGCCACTGCCTCGCGTCCGCCTCGCCCAGCTCCAAGAGCTCCTGCGCGAACTCGCGGGCAAAGAACAGATAGCTGAAGAGCTCGGCGCGCGTCGTGTTGCGGTTGGCGCCGACGAGGCGCCCGAGCAGGTAGAGGTCGCGCGCGTCGCCGAGCAGGTCGCGCGCGCTCCCGTAGCTTCGCTCGTAGACGCGCCGTGCCAGCCTGCCGATCGCGTTTGGCTCGCGCGGCGCGACGAAGATGTAAGGGACGACGCGGCGCCCACCGCGCGCGCCGGCGCCCGCGTCGCCGAGCGACTCGTTGATCCGCGCAAGCGTCTCGATGTCGTTGATGAGCGGGTCGACGAGCAGCCCTTGGACGAGCTGGCTGGCGCCGTCGAAGAGGTCGGCGCGCTGCTCGCTCGGCTCGGCCGGCGCCAGCGAGTTCAGCCCGATCACGATCACGCGGTCCGCGCCGAGCTTGAGCGCCGGCTTGATCGGCGTGTTGAGGCGGGTGCCGCCGTCGAAGTACCAGCCTGTGTGGCCGGGCGGCTGCTCGACGTGGACGGCCGGGAAGGCGACCGGGATCGCCGCCGAGGCGAGTACGTGGTCGACGCTCAGCCGCGCGCGCACGTAGTCGATTCCGCGCCGCTCGTCGCCCTGCGGGTCGGGGCCGCCCTCGTGGAAGACGACTGATCGGTTCGTGTGCGCCGCGGTCGCGACCACCGCACAGCACGCGATGTGGCCCGCCGCGACGTTGTCATGGATCTTGGCGGAATCGACGAGCGCCTCGAGCTTTGCCCTCAGCGGCTTCGGGTCGAGCAGGCTGAGGGGCAGGACACGGCGGTCGACGACTCCGAGGGGAAGCCGCCACGCGGTCGCGAGTTCGCCCAGAGACAGGAACGGCTCGAGCACATCCGAGTAGGCGATCGAAAGCCACTCCTTGCGCGCGTTCTCGGCGAGCGTCGCCGCGTCCTCGTCCGCGTTCGTCGCGAGGTAGGCGGCGTTAAGCGCGCCGACACTCGTCCCGACGACGATGCCTGGGCGCTCGCCGCGCTCCGCGAGCGCGGGCAGCAGCGCACGCAGCACGCCCGCCTCGTAGGCGCCGCGGGCCCCGCCGCCGGCTAGGACCAGGCCGATCGCGTCGGGCATGGCGGGATGGTCTCAGGTCGGCGGCGAGCGCCCCGCGTCGCGCGCACCGTGGCAGGTGACGCGTAGCGCTCATCGACCGCGAAGATCGTGTTGCCGACCTGCGCGAGCGCCGTGCTCTGCCCGGGAGCAGGCTAGATTCGCCGTCGTCCCCGACGCTCGGGGTACGGCGTTTCGGCTTAGGCTTGCCGCCCCGGGATCCGGGCAGATGATGTGAAGCTATTGACAGGAAGAGCGGGCCTGACTTCGATGTCATCCGGTCGTCGATGCTCCCGCGTGGTCCTGGTGGTTGCGGCGGTGTTGCTGAGCGCGACCGCCGTTGGGTATGGCGACTCGAGTCGGGCGTCTCCGAAGTCTTCGACCGCTGCGCCGTCCGCGACCGCGAATCCGGCGGCGCCGGGGCCGGTGCCCGCAAAGTACCGGTCGCTGTATGACCGGGTGAGCGCCCATTTGAGCGCCTACAAACGCGCTGTTGCCGCTGTGCCCCAGGTCCGCCGGATGCCGCCAGGCCGAGGGCCTGTTGCGGGCGTCGAGCTGCTCGCCGCCAACGGCAACCGACTGTCGGCCCTGCTTCAGCCTGGCGCCATGCCCTTGGTCGACGCCTCGCTCGATCGGTTCCGTGCGCTCGGTGTCGGTGGCGTGACCCTTGGCATCAAGGTGCCGATGTTGCTGGGCTCGTTCTCACCCGATGCCCAGCGCTATGTCGACTTCTACGCGACCGTCGCACGCCACATCCGAGCCCGGAAGATGGCGGTGTCGGTGGAGCTCGGAGCCCTGTTCTGCGGCACGGTGTACGCGAACTGCACCAACCCCTTCGCGGGGTCCTACAGGACCTTCGTCGCCGACATGGCGGCCCAGGCCCGCATCGTGATCAAGCGGTTGCACCCGGACTACCTGACGTTGACCTCCGAACCCGACACCGAGGCCAAGCTCACGGGGGTGCGGGTGCTCGACACTCCGACAGGCGCGGGCCAAGCCGTGGCCGACATCCTGGCTCGGATCGGGGCCCGTGGCCGAACGCGCGTCGGCGCCGGCGCCGGCACCTGGCTGCCCACGTCGTTCGCCCGGGCGATCGCCGCCAAGCGGGTGGACTACCTCGACACCCACACCTACCCGGTGGGGCGCAAGGAGGGAGCCAACGCTGTCGCCGTCACCGCCATCGCCCGCCGGGCACGCAAACCCCTGGTGGCCGACGAGGTGTGGCTGTACAAGAGTGCCGAGCCCGGAATCGGCGGGAGCGCGGGGGCCCTGGAGCAGGTCTTCCGTCAGGACATGTTCTCGTTCTGGGAGCCACTCGACGCTCGCTTTCTAGCCACAACCGCGACCTGGGCCCGCAAAGCGGGCGCGGTGTACGTGTCCGCCTTTTGGTCGTGGCAGTTCCTCACCTACATGACCTGGACGCCAGCACTCGACCTCGCTCCCTACCCGCAACTCACCTCGGCATTCGCCCGGACCGTGACCCAAGCGATCGCCGCCGGCGACACAACCGCCCTGGGGAAGCAGTGGAGCCGGGACCTTCATCGCGGTCGCCCGCGCTGACCGACGTGTGCCAAGCCGTTCGCCGCTCTGACGAGCCGACGGCGCCCCATTCGCGCGCAGCGGACGCTCCAACGATGTGCGCGCACGGTGCCAGTGGCGAGTTGGTACGCGATTCGCAGCTCCCGCGTCGTCAGGGCTGCGGGGGACCCATGCCACGCCTGACGGGGATGAAGATCCCGAGCTCCGAGCGGGCCCGTTCGATCGTGTGTCCCGATGAATCCTGCGCCTCGGCACGCACCGCGTCGATACGAAAGCTGAAGAACGCGGTGAAGAAGCGATAGCCACGGAATTGCGGGTGAGCGGCGAGGGCCGAGGCCGGAGCGCGGACGGGACGTACGGTCAACAAGCCGCCGTCGCTCATCCGCACGTAGATGAGAACCGCCCTCCGGCTCGCCAGCCCCCAGATGAATTGCTCATCTTGGCCCGGCAGCGCGGGTCTCGCCTCCATGTCGAACTGGTAGCCCCGTTCATAGCCGCCGCCGCATTGGTCCGGCACTCCGCCGTCTCCAATGATGTCGAGCCCAGAGCACACATATGTCCGGCCGTGCGCCGTCTGCCTCACCGCGTAGGCGGTCTGCCTCCACGGCTTCCCGGTTGAGCTTGAACCAGTGCTAATGGCCACGCGGTGGGAACCGAAGTCAGCGGAGGGCCGGATCCCAGCACCGCCGTCACGTGATGCCGCCGCACCCGTTCCCGCTGCCGTGCATACGGCGAGCGTCGCCGAGGCCACGGCGACGCGCCTTTTGTTTGCGCGACGCATCACGGCGTGGGCAGCGACGCCCCGCGCTGGGCGAAGCTGTCGGCCAGGCGTAGCCGTCCCCGATATTCGACCTGGCTGTGGGTGCGGTCGCCGGCGACATAGACGGAATCGACGTGCACCCCCTGTTCGGTCAGGACAGTGGAGAACTCGAGCATGTAAGCGCTCGCGGTGCGCTGGCGCGTCTCGCTGCCGCAGGCGCGCCCCTTGACGGTGAACACCGGCGTAGGGTCGACCAGGGTCCTCGGCACAACGGGCAGCGTAGCCCGGAAGCTCTCCGGTCGCTCAAGTCGCAATTCGGTCGCACGAACGCCACTCCTGGGCGCAAAGCACTCCAACCGGCCGACGGCCCGAACGCGAATTTCGCTCTACAAAGCGGAACGTAAGAAGCAGCGCGCCCGGCTGGATTCGAACCAGCGACTTCTGCCTCCGGAGGGCAGCGCTCTATCCACTGAGCTACGGGCGCGGGACGATCGAGTCTACCGGCGCTTCTAGCGGCGGAGCAGGCGCTTCAGCTGCTCCTGGCGCTCGGCCGGGAGACGCCGGGCGAGGCCGCGCGCCGCGAAGCGCATCTGCTTCGGGAGGAGCTGCGCGCGAGTAACTGCATAGCGGCGGTTGCGGGGGTAGATGCTGACCCAGGCGATCGGGTCGTCGCCGTTTGCGAAGCGGCCCTTGTAGCGCTGGTTGCCGCCGCCGAAGTCGATTCGGTGCTCGCCGCGGGCGAACGCGTCCTCGACGGCGGCGAGGATCACCTGTTGGGCCGGCTGGAGGTCCTCCCACTCGGGGTCGAAGCCGCCGCCCCAGTAGGTGAGCTCGCCGCCGGCGACCGTGAAGTACTGGACGCAGACCGGCTTGCCGTCGGCCTCGATCGTCCACAGGCGCGCCCGCTCCATCGGCAGCAGCCGCGAAATGGCCTCGCGCATCTGGTCCTCGGTCCCATCCTTGATCGAGCCCTGCTCGCCGCGCTCCTCCCAGCGCTCGCGGTGCTGGACGAACATCGCCTCGAGGTCGCGCGACGCCTCCTCCTGCGTCGTGGCCATCCGGATCCGCCCGCCGCGCTGCTCCATCTGACGCCCCTTGCGCCGCATCTGCTGGCGGAAGTTCGAGCTGCGGCCGGCGAACCAGGTGTCGAAGTCGGGCTCGGTCAGCGTCAATGTCGGCGCCTCGAGCACCACACCGGTGCGCATGTGCGAGCCGAACCCGCCCGGCCAAGCATCGCGGACCAACGAGGGCCACGCCGACTCCTGATCGATCCCCTCGAAGATGAAGCTGGAGGGAGAAGGCCTGGCCGACGCCATGGTGGAGGCGATCGCCTCGGCCACCTCGCGCTCGCGGCCAGGCTTGGCGAGCGGGCCGATACGGTGGGCGGCGCCAGCGCTGAGCACCCTGTACTCGGCGAGCCCGGCCTTGCCGAGCTGCACGAAGTAGGGCGCGAGGCCGACAAGCGTGGAGTCCTCGCGCACCACGACGCTGCGCAGCTCCGCCCGCCCGCTGACCGCGTGGCGCCACCACGGCAGCATCCAGTGCGGCGAGCTGCACGGCTGCGAAAGCTCCACGGCGAGCGAGTCCCAGGCCTCGACCCACGGCTCGAGGCCGGCCGGGTCGTCGATCAGCTCAGCGGTCAGCATCGCCGGCGCTCACCCGCACCGCGTCGAGGAACTCGTCCCAGCGAGCCGTGTAGGGCGCGATCGCCTTGGCCATCTGCTCGAGCTCGGTCCAGTCGCGGTCGGCCTCCCAGCCCCAGTGCAGCACGATCGGCGTCCAGAGCGCGACCTGGCGCTCGATCAGACTGGACGCCGCGGGCAGCACGTCGGCGGCGCGCCCATACAGGGGGAAATACGACGGCAGGTAGACCGCGCCGCCGCGCCACACCGGCGGGCGGTGGAAGCCGATCAGCGGCACGGACTCCGGCCCGCCGCCGATCACTGGGAAGCGCGCGGCGAGCGGCTCGTACTGGGCGGCGTCGAAGCGGTTGTAGGGCGGGACGAACACGTCGGTCTCGATGCCGAAGCCGCGCAGCTCGTCGAGCGCCGTGTCGAGCAGCTCCTCGGTGGCCGAGCGTGAGAGGCCGCACAGCTCGCTGTGCCGCCGCGGCGACTCGTGCCGCGTGCGGTGGTCGCGCCCGTGGAGCCCGAAGCCGACGAGGCCGTCGGACGAATCGCGCATCCAGGCGAGCATCGACGCCTCGCCGTCGTCGATCGGCCGCCACTCGCGGCCGGAGGGATCGAGCGGCGCTCGGCTCACCCGCGGCGGCACCGCGATCAGGTAGGGCACCCCGGCGCCGGCCATGATCTCGTGGAAGCGCCGGTAAGGCTCCGTTCCGTAGCGCTCGGGCTCGTCCCAGGCCAGGTAATGCGGATATTCGTCCACACGCACGAGAAAGCGCGGCGGACCGGAAGCCGCCGCGCCCAGAGCCTCCGAGCGCACTCGGACAAGCGGCTCGACCACATTTCGCTCGTAGGTGAGCCGCCCAGCCTTCATCGCCACCCGTTGCGCCACGCGCACGGGCAGAGGCGGCACGCGGCCGTCCGCGAGCGCGCGTACCGCCGAATCGGCGGGCGAGGGGCTCTCGAGGAGTAGCCGCGCGCTGCGGACGGCATCGGCGCGCTGCTCGAACATCACTTCGTCCACCGTAGCCTGGCTGCCCGACAGAGGCAATACTCCCGCGCCCCAACCGCTAAAGGTCCGCCCTCCCGGGCCGAGGTTGTCACTGATGACCCTTCCGCGCCTGCTGCCGCTCGCCCTCGTCGCAGCCATGCTCGTCCCCGCCGGGGCGAGCGCTGACTGGCAGCGCGGCATGGACTACTCGACCTACGCGGCCACCACCTACGGCACCCCGGCCTCGGACGCCTCGCTGAGCCGCCTGGCGAGCGACGGCAACGACAGCGTCTCGATCGTCGTCACGCAGTACATGGCGAATCCGCTGACGACGGTGATCGCGCCCGACTCGCGCACCCCCACGGACGCCTCGCTGCTCCATGCGATGCAGACGGCCAGAGCGCTCGGGCTGAGTGTGACCCTGAAGCCTCAGATCGACGTCAACACCGGCTCCTGGCGCGGCGCCCTCAACCCGGTTGACCCGGGCGCCTGGTTCACGAGCTACGAGGCGATGATCGACCACTACGCGGACCTCGCCCAGCAGGGCGGCGCGAACATGCTCGTGATCGGCACCGAGCTGAAGTCGCTCTCGGGCTCCGCCTACACGGCGCACTGGGAGCAGATCATCGCCGGCATCAAGCAGCGCTTCTCGGGCGTGCTGACATACGCGGCCAACTTCGACGAGTACTGGCGCGTGGGCTTCTGGGACAGCCTCGACTACATCGGCGTCGACGCCTACTTCCCGCTCTCGAGCTCCGGCGACGGCTCCGTCCAGGACCTCGTCTCCGCCTGGACCGGCCGCGGTTACGTGAACACGCTGAAGGCGGTCTCGCAGGCGTTCGGCAAGCCCGTGCTGTTCACGGAGATCGGCTACCGCTCGGTGGCCGGGGCGACCGTGCACCCGAACATCTGGGACAGCTCCGGCGCCTACGACATGTCCGTGCAGCAGAACGCCTATGAGGCGGCGTTCGAGACCTTCGCCGGGCAGCCCTGGTTCGCGGGCATGTACTGGTGGAGCTGGCCGGCCGCGCTGCCGGCGAACGGCTGGAACAGCGACTACACGCCGACCTACAAGCCGAGCGAGGACATCCTGCGGAGCTGGAACACCCGGCTCGCGCCGAAGAGCGGCACCACCCCGCCGCCCGACGGAGTGTCGAAGCCCGCGCCGCCTGCGTCCGCGCCCAAGCCGGTGCAGCACCACGCCAAGAAGAAGTCGAAGAAGAAGCACCGCCGGAAGAAGCACCACCGGCGCAAGCACCGCCGCGCCTAACCTCCGCCGCGTGCTGATCGCGGTGATCTCGGACACGCATCTCCCGCGCGGCGAGCGGCGCGTCCCGGACGCCTGCCTCGAGCGGCTCGAGGGCGCCGACCTGATCCTGCACGCCGGGGACTTCGTCAGCGTCGCCGCGCTGAACGAGCTGCGGGCGCTCGGCCCACCGCTCCACGCGGTCCATGGCAACGTGGACGAAGAGGCACTCAGGCGCCTGCTCCCCGAGACGCGCGTGGTGGACGCCGAAGGCGTGCGCATCGGCATGGTGCACGACGCCGGGCCCGCCGGCGGCCGCCTCGACCGGTTGCGCCGCCGCTTCCCTGACGCCGACGCCGTGGTCTTCGGCCACTCGCACATCCCGCTCCGCGAGGAGGCGGCCGGCTTCCAGATCTTCAACCCGGGCTCGCCCACCGACCGCCGCCGCCAGCCGGTGCACACGATGGGCCTCGCGCGCGTAACAGACGGGCGCGTCCGTTTCGAGATCCTGGCGCTCGACTGACCCAGGCGCTTAACCTGCGCGGGCCATGGACCTAGACGTGCTCTTCGTCGGCACCGCCGGCTCCGCGCCCACCGCAAGGCGTGGCCTGCCCGCCACGCTGGTGCGCCGCGGCGGCGACCGCCTGCTGTTCGACTGCGGTGAGGGCACCCAGCGCCAGTTGCTGCGCTCGGTCGGTCTGCTCGACCTCGAGGAGATCTTCATCAGCCACTTCCACGCGGACCACTTCCTGGGGCTGCCCGGCCTGCTGAAGACCTTCAGCCTCCGCGGCCGCGAGCAGCCGCTGACGATCTACGGGCCGCCGCGCCTTCAGGCGCTGTTCGACGCGCTGCGGCCGGTGATGGGGAAGACCGGATTCGAAGTGCGCGTGGTCGAGCTCGAGCCGAACGATCAGCTCGAGCGCGACGGGTACGCGGTGGCGGCGTTCGCGGTCGCCCACCGCGTCACCGCCTACGGCTACGCGCTGATCGAGGACGAGCGGCCGGGCCGCTTCGACGAGGCGCGCGCGCGGGAGCTCGGCGTGACGCCGGGACCCGACTTCGGCCGCCTCCAGCAGGGCGAGCCGGTGGGCGGCGTGACGCCCGCCCAGGTGCTCGGACCGGCGCGGCCGGGGCGCAAGGTCGTGCTGGCCGGCGACACGGCGCCCTGCGAGATGACCGAGGTGGTCTCCCACGGCGCCGACCTGCTCGTCCACGAGGCGACCTTCTCCGAGGAGGACGCCGGGCGGGCGAGGGAGACCGGCCACTCGACCGCCCGCGGCGCCGCCGAGCTGGCCGCCCGCGCCGGCGTCCGGCTGCTGGCGCTGACGCACATCTCGCAGCGCTACGCGGGGCCCGAGCTGCGCGACGAGGCGCGCGAGGTGTTCGAGAACACGATCGTGCCGAGGGACTTCGACCGGGTCGAGATCCCGTTCGCGGAGCGGGGCGCGCCGATCCATCACAGGGCCGAGAGCAGCTCCTCTTGACAAAGTTGTGAGTGAGCGCTAACTTCCTACCACTATAGAAGTGAGCGCACACTCACAACGCCCGGAAGGAGGAGCGATGAAGCGCTCGGCAAGCACAGGCTGGACCTTCGCGATCGTCTCGATCGCCCTGTTCATGGTGGTGCTCGACAACCTCGTGGTGACGAACGCGCTGCCCAGCATCAAGCGCGACCTCGGCGCCACCATTCAGCAGCTCGAGTGGACGGTGAACGCGTACACCCTCAGCTACGCGGTGCTGCTCCTCACGGGCGCGGCGCTCGGTGACCGGTTCGGCCGCAAGCGCATGTTCTCGCTGGGACTCGGGATCTTCACGCTGGCCTCGGCCTCGGCCGCGGTGGCGCCGAGCACCGGCTTCCTGATCGCGGCGCGCGCGGCCCAGGGCCTCGGCGCGGCGATCGTGACCCCGCTGACGCTCACCCTGCTCAGCGAGGCGGTGCCCGCGGAGAAGCGCGGCCTGGCGCTCGGCGCCTGGTCGGGAATCAGCGGGCTGGCCGTGGCGCTCGGCCCGGTGGTGGGCGGCGCGGTGGTCACCGGCATCTCCTGGCACTGGATCTTCTGGCTCAACGTTCCGATCGGCCTGGCCACGCTGCCGCTCGCGGCGACGCGCCTGACCGAGAGCCACGGCGAGTCGCGCGGGCTCGACCTGCGCGGGCTCGTGCTCGCCAGCGCCGGCCTGGGCGGAGTGGTCTACGGAGTGGTGCACGCGCAGACGGCCGGCTGGACCGCGCCGATCGTGCTCGCCTCTCTGATCGCCGGCGCGCTGCTGGTCGCGGCGTTCGTGGCCTGGGAGCTGCGCGCCGAGGCGCCGATGCTGCCGATGGAGTTCTTCCGCCGGCGAGCGTTCGCCGCCACCAACGGCGTGTCCCTGTCGATGTACTTCGGGACCTTCGGCTCGATCTTCCTGCTGTCGCAGTTCTTCCAGGTGGTGCAGCACTACTCGGCGCTCCAGGCCGGGCTGCGCATCCTGCCCTGGACGGTGATGCCGATCTTCATCGCCCCGCTGGCGGGCGCGCTGTCCGACCGCATCGGCGGGCGGCCGCTGATGGCCGGCGGGCTGGCGCTGCAGGCCGGCGGGCTGGCGTGGCTCGCGTCGATCGTCGTCGCCGACGGCGCCGTACAGCCACTTCGTCCCCGGCTTCGTGATGGCGGGAGCCGGCATGGCGCTGGTGTTCGCCCCGGCCGCCAACACGGTGCTCGGCGCGGTGCGGCCGAAGCAGGCCGGCCAGGCCTCGGGCGCGACCAACGCGATCCGCGAGCTGGGCGGAGTGCTGGGCGTGAGCGTCCTCGCCACGGTGTTCACGGCCCACGGCGGCTACGCCTCGCCGCAGGCCTACGTCGACGGCCTGGTGCCGGCGGTGTGGGTTGGAGCGGCGGTGCTGTTCGCGGGCGCGCTGATCGCGCTGCTCGTGCCCGGCAGGTCGCATCAGGCCGGCGTTCAGCTGCAGCCGGCCGCCGCTTGACCGACTGTTGAGTGAGCGCTAACTTCCCAACCACCATGGCCACCACCAAGACACGGCAGACCGCGGAGGAGCGGCGTGAGGCGATCACCGAGATCGCCTACGAGGAGTTCGCCCTCCGCGGCCTGCACGGCACGCCCACGAGCGAGATCGCCAAGAAGGCCGGCATCTCGCACGCCTACCTGTTCCGGCTCTTCCCTACGAAGACGGCCCTCTTCCTCAGCGCCGTGCGCCGCTGCTTCGAGCGGACGTACGAGACCTTCCGCAAGGCGGCCGAGGGCAAGGAGGGGGAGGAGGCGCTCGAGGCGATGGGGCACGGCTATGTGGAGCTGCTGAACGACCGCACGGCGCTCCTCGCGCAGATGCAGGGGTATGTCGCCTGCGACGACCCCGAGATCCGCGCGGCCGTGCGGAAGGGCTACGGCGAGCTGGTCCGGTTCGTGAAGGGGGCCTCGGGCCTCGAGGACGAGCGGATCCAGCAGTTCTTCGCCACCGGAATGCTCCTCAATGTGGCCGCCGCGATGAACCTGCCCGAACTCGACGAGGACTGGGTGTCGATCGTGCTTCCGCACAAGCTGGCGCCCGAGGAGTGACCTCTTCTTTTTTCCCTGCAAAGTGAGTAAGCGCACACTACCGAGAACCCGGAGGACCTCATGCTGAACTCCCTCGCACAGCTCGCCAATCGCCGCGGGAGGCGTGTCCTCCTCGGGGCTGTGGCGATCGCGCTGGTGGCCGCCGCGCTCGGCGGGAACGTCGCCTCGCGGCTCGCCCCCTACGGCGCCGACGACCCGGCCAGCGACAGCGTCAAGACCTCGCAGTCGATCCAGAACGCAACCGGTCTCGAGGCGGAGCCGGGCCTGGTGGTGCTCATACGCGACTTCACGCGCGCGCGCGTGGACAGCGCGGCGCGCACGCTGGCGGCCGACCCGGGCGTCGGCCGCGTGGCCACCTGGTACCAGCTCAAGGACCCGACGCTGCGATCGAACGACGGCCGCTCCACGTACGTGATCGGCTGGCTCAAGAAGAGCGCCGACGACTCGAAGACGGCCGACCGCGTGGCCAAGGACTTCCGCGGGCAGGCCGGCGTCAAGGTGGGCGGCGAGGCGGCGGCCCAGCGCGAGGCCGGCAAGACGGTGCAGGAGGACCTTGCGCGCGCCGAGCTCCTGGCGCTGCCGTTCCTGTTCCTGCTCTCACTCTGGTTCTTCCGCAGCGCGGTGGCGGCGATGCTGCCCCCGCTGATGGGCGGGCTGTCGATCGTGCTCACGTTCCTCGCCCTGCGCATCGCCTCCGAGTTCATGAGCATGTCGGTCTTCGCCATCAACCTGGTCACGGGGCTCGGACTCGGGCTGGCGATCGACTACAGCCTCTTCATCATCTCCCGCTACCGCGAGGAGGCTGCCGCGCAGGGGCATGGCGAGCAGGCGCTGCGTCGCACGGTGAACACCGCCGGCCGCACGGTGCTGTTCAGCTCGCTGACCGTGGCGGCCGCGCTCGCCTCGCTGCTCGTGTTCCCGCAGCGCTTCCTCTACTCGATGGGAGTCGGTGGCGTGCTGGTGGCGCTCCTGTCGGCGAGCGTCGCGCTGGTCGTGCTCACGGCAGCGCTGGCCGTCCTCGGCCCGCGAGTGAACGCGCTGTCGCCCAGGTGGCTGCGGCGCGCGGCCGACGCCGATGCGCGGCCCGCGGAGCGCGGCTTCTGGTACCGCCTGTCGCGCTTCGTGATGCGCCGCCCCGCGCCGATCGCCGTGCTCAGCGCGACCTTCCTGATCGTGCTCGGGCTGCCGTTCCTCGGCATCAAGTTCACGACCGTCGACGCCACGGTGCTGCCCACCAGCACGCAGACCCGCCAGGTCGACACCGCGCTGAAGACCGAGTTCCCGAAGAACCGCACGCAGCCGATCGCGGTCGAGCTGCATGCGCCGCCCGGCGCGCAGGCGAACGCGTTCGCGGCCCGGCTGCGCTCGCTGCCGGGCGTGGCGGCGGTGAGCAGCCCGCAGCGCGCTGGGCAGCTCGCAGCTCTCGGTCGTCGACGTGGTGCCGCGCGACCCCGCGGTGCTGTCGGGGCAGGCGCAGGGCCTCGTGCGCGAGATCCGCTCGCTCGACGCGCCCTTCCGCGTGGGCGTCACCGGGCAGAGCGCCCACTTCGTCGACCTCAAGGCGAGCCTCGCGAGCCACCTGCCGATCGCGCTCGGCCTCCTCGCCGTCACGACGGTGCTCGTCCTCTTCCTAATGACGGGCTCGGTGGTGCTGCCGCTCAAGGCGCTCGTGATGAACGCGCTCAGCCTCAGCGCCGCCTTCGGCCTGCTCGTGCTGATCTTCCAGGACGGCCGCCTCGAGGGCCTGTTGAGCTACCACGGGCAGGGAGCGCTCGACGCCACCCAGCCGGTGGTGCTGTTCGCGGTCGCGTTCGGGCTCTCGACCGACTACGGCGTCTTCCTGCTCTCGCGCATCAAGGAGGCACGCGACGCCGGCGCCTCGGACCGCGACGCCGTGCCGATCGGCCTCGAGCGCACCGGCCGCATCGTCACCGCGGCGGCGCTCCTGTTCTGCGTCGCCATCGGCGCCTTCGCCACCTCGCGCATCGTCTTCATCAAGGAGCTGGGCGTGGGCACGGCGCTGGCCGTGCTGATCGACGCGACGATCGTGCGCGGCCTGCTCGTGCCGTCGCTGATGGCGCTGCTCGGCAAGTGGAACTGGTGGGCGCCGCGGCCGCTGCGGCGCCTGCACCGGCGGATCGGCTTGAGCGAGACATCGCCCGCGGCCGCCTAGGCACTCCCCATCCGCGCCCACTGCTAGATTGGCGCGGACGTTCCTTTAACCCGGTCCAGCGAGGCCAGGAAGGACAGGCAGTGGACGAGAAAGTCGTACTCGATCGCGAGGACATCCGCCGTACGCTCGTGCGGATCGCTCACGAGATAGTCGAGAAGACGGGCGGCGAGCGCATCGCCGTCGTGGGCATTCACCGGCGCGGCGCCGTCATCGCCACCCGGCTGCGGGAAAGGGTCGAGGAGCTCCTCGACGCGCCGGTCCCGCTCGGCGACCTCGACATCTCCTTCTACCGCGACGACGTCGCCATGCGCGGCCCCGAGCACCAGCCGGTCGTGCATTCACTCGCACATCGAGTTCCCGCTCGACGGCATGACCGTCGTGCTGGTCGACGACGTGCTCTACACCGGCCGCACCGTACGCGCCGCGATCGAGGCGCTGTTCGACTACGGGCGCCCGCAGCGGGTGCAGCTCGCCGTGCTGGCCGACCGCGGCCACCGCGAGCTGCCGATCCGGCCCGACTACGTCGGCAAGAACCTGCCCACCGCGCGCGCCGAGCGCGTGAACGTGCGCGTCGAGGAGATCGACGGCATCGACGAGGTCACGATCAGCCAGCACGCGGAGGTGGCGGCATGAATCGCAACTTGTTGTCAGTCGACGATCTCTCGCGCGACGACATCGAACGCATCCTCGGCCGGGCGCAGAGCTTCGCCGAGGTCTCCGGCCGCGAGATCAAGAAGGTGCCCACGCTCCGCGGCCGCACCGTCATCAACCTCTTCTACGAGTCCTCCACGCGCACCAGCTCGAGCTTCGAGCTGGCCGCCAAGCGGCTCTCGGCCGACCTCGTGAACATCAAGGCGCAGGGCTCGGCGGTGGACAAGGGCGAGTCGCTGAAGGACACGGTGCAGACGCTGTCCGCCTACGACCCGGCCGCGATAGTGATCCGCTCGCCTCACGCCGGCGCCGCCGCGCTGGTGGCGCGCTGGACCACCGCCTCGGTGATCAACGCGGGCGACGGCAAGCACGAGCACCCCACGCAGGCGCTGCTCGACCTCTACACGCTCAGCCGCCGGCGCCCGCTCGAGGGCCTGAAGGTGTGGATCGTCGGCGACGTGCTGCACAGCCGGGTGGCGCGGTCCAACATCCTCGCCTTCACGCGCATGGGCTGCGAGGTCACGGTCTGCGGGCCGCCCACGCTCATCCCGCGCGAGGTCGAGACGCTGCACTGCGACGT
This sequence comes from uncultured Thermoleophilaceae bacterium, assembly GCA_963848495.1. Taxonomy (GTDB): domain Bacteria; phylum Actinomycetota; class Thermoleophilia; order Solirubrobacterales; family Thermoleophilaceae; genus JAICJR01. The sequence continues at coordinate 328,428 of CAWKDV010000003.1, read as the reverse complement.
GCGCTACTCGCTCGACGAGCTCGACGAGGCGGACGTGGTCTACGCCCTTCGGATGCAGCACGAGCGCATGGAGGGCAACTACGTGCCGTCGCTCCGCGAGTACGCCGCCCGCTACCAGATCGACTCGCGCCGGCTGTCGCCGCACCAGCTCCTGATGCACCCCGGCCCGGTGAACCGTGGCGTCGAGCTGTCGTCCGAGGTGATCGACTCGCCGCAGGCGCTGATCGTCGACCAGGTCGAGTCCGGCGTGGTGGTGCGCATGGCGGTGCTGTACGAGCTCCTCGCCGGCGGCCCGGGGCGCGACCGCGCACCCGTGCCGAGCGGCGCCGAGACGGAGCCGCAGCCGGCATGAGCGTACGACTCGACCGGGGCCCCGCGCCGGAGGGCGACGTGCTCCTGCGCGGCGCGCGCCTGTTCGATCCGCGCGCCGGCATCGACCGTGAGGGCGACCTGCTCGTGCGCGAAGGGGAGATCGCCGAGCTCGGCGAGTCGGGCTCGCTCGAGGCGCCGCAGGGCGCCGAGGTGGTCGATGCGGGCGGCCTGCACGCCTTCCCGGCCTTCGTCGACCCCCACGTCCACCTGCGCACGCCCGGGCGCGAGGACGAGGAGGACATCGCGTCCGGCACCCGCGCCGCGGCCGCCGGCGGCTTCTGCGCGATCCTGGCGATGCCCAACACGGACCCGGTGGTGGACAGCGCGCCGGTGCTGCGCTCGCTGCGCCAGCGAGCCCGCGAGGAGGCGCGCGTGCCGGTCGGCTTCCTGGCGGCGATCACCCGCGGCCAGCGCGGCGAGGAGCTCACCGAGATGGCCGAGCTCGCCGACGAGGGCGCGGTGGCGTTCAGCGACGACGGCCTGCCGGTGCGCTCCGCGGGGGTGCTGCGCCAGGCGCTCAGCTACCAGAAGCTCGCGGGAAGGGTGTTCGCGCTGCACGAGGAGGACCCCTCGCTGTCCGGCACCGGCGTGATGCACGAGGGCGCCGTGTCGGCGCTGCTCGGCCTCGCCGGGATCCCGGGCGTGAGCGAGTCGACGATGGTGGCGCGCGACGCCGCCATCGCCGCCTACGAGAGCGCGCGCATCCACATCCAGCACGTCTCCTCCCGCTACACCGTCGCGGCGATCGAGCAGGCCAAGGCGGCCGGCGTTCAGATCACCGCCGAGGCCACGCCGCACCACCTCACGCTCACGGACGCCGCCGTGCTCAGCCTCGACTCGGCCTTCAAGATGAACCCGCCGCTCCGCGCCGAGGAGGACCGCCAGTCGCTGATCGAGGCGCTCCGCTCCGGGGCGATCGACTGCATCGCCACCGACCACGCGCCGCACTCGCGCGAGGAGAAGGAGCAGCCCTTCGAGATCGCCCCGATGGGGGTCACCGGACTCGAGACCGCCTTCGCCGCGCTCCACACCGACCTCGTGCTCCCGGGCGTGATCGGCCTCGACCTCCTGGTGGAGCGCATGACCGCGGGAGCCGCCCCGTTCGGCCTCGACGTGCCCTCGCTCCGGCCCGGCTCGCCTGCCAACGTCGTCCTGGTGGATCTCGCCGCGGGATGGGAGGTGGGCGAGGCCGGCTACGAGAGCCGCTCGGCCAACTGCTGCTTCGCCGGCCGCCGCCTCACCGGGCGGGTGCGGATGACCGTGGCGGGCGGCGCCGTCTCCTACCGCGAGCGCTCGTTCGCGATCGGGGCCGTGTGATGGGCCGGCTGCTCGAGCGCGACCGCGCCGTGCTGGTGGTCATCGACGTCCAGGAGGCGTTCCGGCCGGCCGTGCGCGGGTTCAAGCGGGTGGCGAAGAACGTGGGCACGCTGGTGGAGGGGGCCAAGGCGCTGGGCGTGCCGGTGGTCGTCACCGAGCAGTACCCGAAGGGCCTGGGCGCGACCGTGCCTGAGGTGGCCGAGCACCTGCCGGAGGGCACGCAGCCGCTCGACAAGGTCTCCTTCTCGGCCACCGACGCCGACGGCTTCGACCTCGGCATCCGCGACCAGGTCCTGCTCTGCGGCATCGAGGCGCACGTCTGCGTATCGCAGACCGCCCACCATCTGCTCGACCGCGGCGTGCAGGTGCACGTCGCGCGCGACGCGGTCAGCTCCCGCACCAAGGACAACCGCGAGCTCGGCCTGAAGAAGATGGAGGACTCCGGCGCCATTGTGACGAGCGTCGAAACGGCGCTATTCGAGCTGCTCGGCGCGGCGGGAACCCCCGAGTTCAAAGCGGTCCAAGCACTGGTCAAGTGACGAGTCACCAGTCACCAGTCACCAGTCACGCGGCTGCCTACCTCCTCCTCGAGGACGGCGCGAGATTCGATGGCGACTCGGTTGCGGCCCCCGTCCCTGCCACCGGAGAGGTCGTCTTCAACACCTCGATGTCGGGCTATCAGGAGTCGGTCACGGACCCGAGCTACCGGGGCCAGATCATCGTCTTCACCTACCCGCTGATCGGCAACTACGGCGTGTCCGCCGAGGCGATGGAGTCGGACCGCATCCACGCGCGCGCGGTGATCATGCGCGAGGGCGTGGACCGCGAGGACTCTCCGTCGGCAGAGGGCGGCTGGCTCACCTGGCTCACGGACTGCGGCGTGCCCGCCCTGAGCGGCGTCGACACCCGGGCGATCGTGCTTCACATCCGAGACAAGGGCGCCATGCGCGGCGGCATCTTCCCGGCCGAGCTGCCTCAGGCGGAGGCGATGGAGCGCGTGATGGCCGAGCCGCCGATGTCGGGCGCTGACCTCGCCCGTGAGGTCACACCGGCCGAGCCGCTGCTGCTCGACCCGGACAACCCGGGCCCGCTCGTCGTGGCGATCGACACCGGCGTCAAGACCTCGATCGTGCGGAACCTGCGCGAGCGCGGCGTGCGGCTCGAGCTCCACCCGTGCACGGCCACGGCCGACGAGCTGCTCGCGCGTGAGCCGGACGCGATCTTCCTGGCCAACGGCCCGGGCGACCCCGCCGCTCTCGGCTACGTGGTGGAGACCGTGCGCGGCGTGGTCGGCAAGGCGCCGGTCTGGGGCATCTGCCTCGGCCACCAGCTGCTCTGCCGCGCGGTGGGCCTCGAGACCTTCAAGCTGCCCTTCGGCCACCGCGGCGCCAACCACCCGGTGAAGGACCTCGAGACCGGCCGCATCGACATCACGAGCCAGAACCACGGCTTCGCGGTGCTGGGCCCGAATGGCGAGCAGACGATCGATACCGACGAGCCGGTGCGCTGGGAGACCGACTTCGGCGCGGCCGAGCTGAGCCTGCTGAACCTCTACGACCGCACCGTGGAAGGCCTCACGCTCAAGGACGTACCGGGCGCCACCGTGCAGTACCACCCCGAGGCCGGCCCCGGCCCGCACGACAGCCTCTACCTGTTCGACCGTTTCCTCGAGTCACTGGTCACCAGTCACTAGTCACCAGTCACCCGTGCCAAGGCGAACCGACATAGAACGAATCCTCGTATTGGGCTCAGGCCCGATCGTCATTGGTCAGGCCGCCGAGTTCGACTACTCCGGCGCCCAGGCCTGCAAGGTCCTGCTCGAGGAGGGCTACGAGGTCGTGCTCGTCAACTCCAACCCGGCCACGATCATGACCGACCCGGAGTTCGCCACCGCCACCTACATCGAGCCGCTCACGCCGCAGTCGGTGGCACGGGTGATCGAGCGCGAGCAGCCCGACGCCCTGCTGCCCACCCTCGGCGGCGGCACCGCGCTCAACCTGGCGCGCGCCCTGAGCGAGGACGGCACGCTCGAGCGCCACGGCGTCGAGCTGATCGGCGCTGACTACGACGCGATCCGCCGCGCCGAGGACCGCGAGCTCTTCCGCACGACGATCGAGGAGGCGGGCCTGCGCGTGCCACGCTCGGCGATCGTGTCCAGCATCGCGGAGGCCGACCGCGCCCTGCCGGACATCGGGCTGCCCGCGATCATCCGCCCGGGTTTCACGATGGGCGGCCAGGGCGGGGGAGTGGCCTACACCGACGCCGAGTTCCACCAGCGGGTGGGCGAGGGGCTCGCCATCAGCCCGATCGGCCAGGTGCTGGTCGAGGAGTCGGTGATCGGCTGGGGCGAGTTCGAGCTCGAGGTGATGCGCGACAAGAACGACAACGTCGTGATCGTCTGCTCGATCGAGAACATCGACCCTATGGGCGTGCACACCGGGGACAGCGTCACGGTGGCGCCCCAGCAGACGCTCAGCGACCGCCAGTACCAGAAGCTGCGCGACCAGGCCATCGCGGTGATCCGCGCGGTCGGCGTCGAGACCGGCGGCTCGAACATCCAGTTCGCGGTCAATCCCGCCACGGACGAGATCGTCGTGATCGAGATGAACCCCCGCGTGTCGCGCTCGTCGGCGCTGGCGTCGAAGGCCACCGGCTTCCCGATCGCCAAGATCGCGGCCCGGCTGGCGGTCGGCTACGCGCTCGAGGAGATCGACAACGACATCACGCGCGTCACGCCCGCGAGCTTCGAGCCCACGATCGACTACGTGGTGGTGAAGTGGCCGCGCTTCGCCTTCGAGAAGTTCCCCGGCACCGAGGGCAGGCTCTCCACGCACATGCAGTCGGTGGGCGAAGCGATGGCGATCGGCCGCACGTTCAAGCAGGCGTTCGCCAAGGCGATGCGCTCGCGCGAGGTCGACGTCACGCCGCGGCCGCCGGAGGACCTGGATGAGCTGAAGGCGCGCCTCGAGGTGCCGTCGCACGACCGCTTCGAGTTGCTCTTCGACGCCGTGCGGCGCGGGGTGAGCGAGAACGAGATCCAGTGCCTCACCAACATCGACCCCTGGTTCGTGGCGGAGATGGCGGCCCTCGCGCGCGGGGAGGACCCCGAGGCGGGGTTGCTGCGCAGCTACAAGTCGGTCGACACCTGCGCAGCGGAGTTCGAGGCGGCCACGCCGTACTACTACTCGGGCTTCGAGCGGCCGGGGCCGGACGGCGGCGTGCACCACGAGGTGCGCCGCGGCGACCGCCGCTCGGTCGTGATCCTCGGCGCCGGCCCGAACCGGATCGGCCAGGGGATCGAGTTCGACTACTGCTGCGTGCACGCGGCGATGACCGTGCGCGACCTCGGGCGCGACGCCGTGATGATCAACTGCAACCCGGAGACCGTCTCGACGGACTACGACACGAGCGACCGGCTCTACTTCGAGCCGCTCACGCTCGAGGACGTGCTCGCCGTGATCGAGATCGAGCAGCCCGAGGGCGTGATCGTGCAGTTCGGCGGCCAGACGCCCTTGAAGCTCGCGCGCGGCCTGGTGGACGCCGGCGTCCCGCTGCTGGGCACGCCGGTCGACTCGATCGACCTCGCGGAGGACCGGCCGAGCTTCGGCGGCCTCTGCAAGGAGCTCGGCCTGCGCCACCCGCGCTACGCCACCGCCGACACCACCGATGGCGCGCTGAAGGCGGCCGAGCGGGTGGGCTACCCGCTGCTGGTGCGTCCCTCGTACGTCCTTGGCGGCCGCGCGATGGAGATCTGCTACGCCGCGGACCAGCTCGCAGACTACCTCGAACGCACCGAGCGCAATGGCGACGGGACGATCTACCTGGACCGCTTCCTCGAGAACGCGATCGAGATCGACGTGGACGCGCTTTGCGACGGCGAGAAGGTTGTGATCGGCGGCGTGATGCAGCACGTGGAGGAGGCCGGCGTGCACTCGGGCGACTCCGCCTGCGTGATCCCGGCGATGTCGCTCGGCCCAGAGATGCTCGCCCAGGTGCAGAGCGCCACCGAGAAGCTGGCCCTGGCCCTCGGCGTGATCGGCCTGATCAACATCCAGTTCGCGGTGCACGGGGACGACGAGCTGTTCGTGATCGAGGCCAACCCGCGCGCCTCGCGCACGGTGCCGTTTGTCTCGAAGGCGGTGGGCGTGCCGCTGGCGAAGATGGCCTGCCGGCTGATGCTGGGCGAGAAGCTGGGGGACCTCGACCTCGACCTGCCCACGCCGGCCGAGGCCTCGGCCGGCCACGTGTCGGTCAAGGAGGCGGTCCTGCCGTTCGACCGGTTCCCCGGCGCCGACGCTCTGCTCGGCCCCGAGATGAAGTCCACCGGCGAGGTGATGGGCGTCGCGGACGACTACCCCACGGCCTTCGGCAAGGCCCAGGCGGCAGCCGGGGCGCAGCTGCCCACCGGCGGCACGGTGTTCATCACGGTCACCGACGGCGACAAGCCCGCGGCCACCCAGCTCGCGGCCTCCCTGCACGACCTCGGCTTCGACATCGTGGCCACCGGCGGCACCGCCCAGGCCATCCGCCGCATGGGCGTGCCGGTCGAGCGGCTGATGAAGATCTCGGAGGGCTCGCCCAACGTGGTCGACCGGATCGAGTCGGGCGAGGTCTCGCTCGTCATCAACACGCCCACCGGCTCGGGCGCCCGCAGCGACGGCTACGAGATCCGGCGCGCGGCAGTGGCGCGCGGCATCCCCTGCATCACGACGATGACCGGCGCCAGCGCCGCCCAGCGTGCCATCCGGGCGCTGCGCCAGGGCGAGCCGGAGGTGCGCTCGCTGCAGGAGCTGCACGCGGCACGCCGCACCGCGGGCAGGACGCCGGCGTGAGACGCACGCTGGCGCCGTTCGGCCGCCGGCTGACGACCGTGGCGGGCAACGAGCGGCTCGGCGCCTACCAGCTCATCTCGACGGACGACCCCGACGGACCGCCCGACCCGCGGCCGGGCCAGTTCTACATGCTCGCCGCGGCCGAGCGCTGGGGGGCGGGGGAGGGCGAACGGCCCTACCTTCCGCGGGCCTTCTCGTTCGCGCGCGTCGAGCCCGGACCCCGCCTGTCGTTCCTGCTCGAGGCGATCGGCCCGGGCACCGAGCGGCTGGCCGAGCTCGAGCCGGGCGACGGACTCTGGCTCACCGGCCCGCTGGGCATCGGCTTCGAAGCGCCCGAGAACGGCATGCGCCCGCTGCTGGTAGGCGGCGGAATCGGCGCCGCGCCGCTGCTCTGCTGGCAGGACGAGCTCGGACAAGAAGCCGAGGTCCTACTCGGCTTCCGGAGCGCGGACCACGCGGAGGCAGCGAGGCTCTTCGCAGGCCAGCCGTCAATAGCGACGGACGACGGCTCAGTGGGCCACGAAGGCCTGGTCACGGAGCTCCTGGGCAACCACGAGTCACCAGTCACCAGTCACCAATCACCCGCGACCGTCTACGCCTGCGGCCCCCCACCCATGCTCGAAGCGGTCCGGGCGCTGTGCGAGGAGCGCCACATCTCGGCCCAACTGGCCCTCGAGTCGGGCATGGCCTGCGGCTTCGGCGCCTGCTACGGCTGCGTGGTGCCGACCAGGAACGGCTACGTGAGGCTCTGCGTGGACGGCCCGGTGCTCGACGCCGCGGAGCTCGAGGCGGTGGCGCATTGACCGACCTCTGCGGCGTGCACCTGCGCGGCCCCGTGCTGAACGGCTCCGGCACCTATGACGCGATCGCGGCCCGCCGGACCTTCGGCGACGAGCTCCTCGAGGCCTTCCCCTTCGACGCCTTCGTCTCGAAGACGATCACGCTGGCCCCGCGGCAGGGCAACCCGCCGCCCCGCCTCTGGGAGACGCCCGCCGGCCTGATCAACTCGATCGGGCTGCCGAACAAGGGCCTCGAGGGCTTCCTGGCCGAGGACCTGCCCCGGCTGGCCGAACTGCCGGTCCCGCTGATCGTCTCCGTGATGGGCTTCGATCACGACGAGCTGCGGCGGCTGGTGGCCGAAGTCGGTGTGCGCGACGAGGTGGCCTTGGTCGAGCTGAACTTCTCCTGCCCCAACGTCGAGACCGGCCTGATCATGGGCGCCGACCCCGGCGAGACCGCCCGCGCCGTGGAGGCTCTGCGGCCGCTGACCGAGAAGCCGCTGATCGTGAAGCTCACGCCCAACGCCACCGAGCCGGCCGCCGTGGGCGCCGCCGCGGAGAGCGCCGGGGCGGACGCGCTGTCGCTGATCAACACGCTCAAGGGGATGGCGCTCGATCCGCGCACGAACGAGCCCTGGCTCGGCGGCGTGACGGGCGGGGTGTCCGGTCCCGCGGTGCGAGCCGTGGCGCTCGAGCAGGTCCATGCGGTGTCGAAGAGGGTCAGCGTGCCCGTGATCGGCATGGGAGGCATCGCCAGCGGGCGCGACGCCGCGGACTTCCTGGCGGCTGGCGCAACCTGCGTCGCGGTGGGCACGGAGAGCTTCCGCGACCCCGCGGCCGGCGCCCGGATAACAGGTGAACTGGGAGTCATTTGGCGTCAGGAGCACGCGTTTTCGAGTGCCCGCCCCGCTTGACCGCTCTGCGCACACCGGGGTAGAGCCGAACTCCCTGCAAAGCGGGCAAAAACGCTCAACCTCCCCGAAGCCCATTCAAGCTCAAGTTGAGGTCGAGGCGAATTCGCCGAAAAAAGGCAATCCGCCCCTCGACGCCGCTTCATTTCTGTGTAACATCGCCGCCCATGTCGCCCGCCGCCCAGTCGCCCCCGAAGGCTGCTTCGGGGGTAGCGCCCGAACGTTCCCTGACACAGCGAATGGACGCGCTCAAGCGCGCCAACGAGATCCGCACACGGCGCGCCGCGCTCAAGCGGGATCTGAAGGCGGGGCGCACCAAGATCCATGGGCTGCTGCTGGATCCGCCCGAGTATCTGCAGACCGCGAAGGTCTTCGATCTGCTGCTTGCGGTGCCCAAGTACGGGCGCGTGAAGGTCAATCGAATCCTCACGCAGTGCCGCATCTCGCCCAGCAAGACCATCGGCGGGTTGTCCGAGCGCCAGCGGAACGAGCTCGTCTCGTACCTGCGCCGATAGGCACGCCGGCCCACGTCCTCGTCATCACGGGTCCTTCCGGAGTCGGCAAGGGCACGCTGATCCGTGCGCTGCTGGAGCGCTTTCCCGGGCTCGAGCTGTCCGTCTCGGCCACCACGCGAGAGCCGCGGCCGGGGGAGGAGAACGGCAAGGACTACTGGTTCCTCTCGCCCGGCGAGTTCGACGAGCGGCTCGAGCGCGGCGAGTTCCTCGAGCACGCCGGCTACGCGGGAAACCGCTACGGCACGCTGCGCTCGGAGCTCGATCGCGCCAATGACGGCCTCGTACTCGAAATAGAGATCCAGGGTGCGCGCCAGGTGCGCAACGCTCTGCCGGAGGCGCTCCAGGTCTTCATCAAGCCGCCCTCGCTGGATGCGCTGCGCACTCGCCTGATCGGCCGCGGCGCCGAATCGCCGGAGCAGATCGAGCGCCGTCTGGCCGTCGCCAAACAGGAGCTCGCGGCCGAACCCGAGTGGAGGCACGTGATCGTCAACGACCGCCTTGAGACCGCCGTGGACCAGCTTGCCCAACTCGTCGCTACCCTTTGGGGAGACTCAACCCGAGGAGACTCTTCGTGATCAAGCCCCGTCTCGACACGCTGCTCGAGCGTGTCGACTCGCACTACGCATGTGTTCTCGTGTCCGCCAAGCGGGCGCGCCAGATCAACTCGTACTACCACAACCTTGGCGAGGGAACGTTCGACGAGTACCCGCCGCCGATGGTGGAGACGGGCTCGAAGAACTACCTCAAGATCTCCCTCGAGGAGATCGCCGCGGGCAAGCTGAAGTACCGCTACCGCAGCTAGCTGCCCTCCCGAGCGCTGCGGACCGTCGGATGCCTGCGTCCTCGCCTCTCGGCGTACTGACGTACGCCGTCGAGCCTGCGTCCTTGGCGTCCTCGGTCCTCGCGGCGCTCAGGAGGGCAGCTGGCGTCACGTGTTCAGCAGCACCACGCCTGCGACCACCACCACGCTGGCCAGGATCCGCCGCGCGCCGAGGCGCTCCTTGAACACGAACGCGCCGATCAGCGCCGCCACCACCACGCTCGTCTCGCGCAGCGCGGCGATCGGCCCGAGATCGCCGTGGTCCTGGGCCCAGATTACGAGCGCGTAGGCCACGAGCGACATGAAGGCCGCCAGCGACCCGATCGCCAGGTGCGGCACCGCCGGCCGCAGCGAGCGGCGGGCGACGACGGCCACGAGCGGGCCGTGGAGCGCGAACAGCCAGATGCTGTAGGCGAGCGCGCCGCGTGAGTGGCGCACCCCGAGGCCGTCGATGACCGTGTAGGCCGCGATCACCACGCCGGTGGCGAGGGCGAGACGGGTGGCCGCCCCCTGGGCGTGCCGCGGGCGCCCGGCCAGCAGCAGCAGGCCGGCGCTGATCACCGCCACGCCGGCGATCTGAGGTCCCGAGAGGTGCTCGCTCGCCACGATCGCCGCCACTGCGGTGACCACCAGCGGGCTCGTGCCCCGGGCGAGCGGATAGACCTGGTTGAAGTCGCCGACCCGGTATGAGTGCATCAGCAGCACGTCGTAGAGCACGTGCAGGCAGGCCGAGACGCCGATGTACGCCAGTGCGGCCGTGCCGGGGCGCACGAAGGGCGCGGCCGCCAGGGCCCCGATGCCCGTGACGAAGAGGCCGAGCGCCAGCGCCCCGAGCCGCTGGTCCAGCGGCTTCAGCAGCGCGTTCCAGCTCGCGTGGAGCACCGCGGCGATCAGCACTACGAGGGTCACGGGCACTGCGGCATCCTTACGGCGGCGGAAGGCGGAACCCTAGGCGCAACGGCGCTCCCAGCCTGGAGGCGCCGTTGCAGCGGTCGCAGTTCGCCGCGGTTCGCGTCACCATGTGATCGTGGCGCGAATCCTCGTCGGTGTGAGCGGTGGAATCTCGGCCTACAAGGCGGTCGAGCTGGTTCGCCTGCTCATCAAGGCGGGCCATTCGGTGCGCGTCGTCCAAACCCCGGCCAGCCTCCACTTCGTGGGGCGCGCGACGTTCGAGGGCATCACGGGCGCGCCCTCGCTGGTTGACGAGTTCGAGGCCGATCCGGCGCGCGGCGCCTATCCCGGCGACCCGCAGCCGGAGCACGCGCCGATCTCGCATCTCGAGCTCGTGCGGCGGGCGGACGTCTACGTGATCGCACCCGCCACCGCCAACACGATCGCCAAGCTGGCGAACGGCCTGGCCGACAACCTGCTCACCAGCGCGGCGCTCGCCTGCACCGCGCCCGTGCTGGTGGCCCCGGCGATGAACGACCGCATGTACGAGCACGCGGCCACCGCCGCCAACCTCGCCACGCTGACCCGGCGCGGCGTTCGGATCGTGCCGCCCGGCACGGGGCCGCTCGCATCGAAGGGCGAGTACGGCGTCGGCCGTCTGGCGGAGCCGCCGGAGATCGCCGCTGCGATCGAGGAGGCGCTCCAGGGCGGCTACGCACCGCGCTCGCTCGACGGCCTGCGCGTGCTCGTCACGGCCGGCGGCACCCGGGAGCCGATCGACGCGGTGCGCTACGTCGGCAACCGCTCGAGCGGCCGGATGGGGTTCGCGCTCGCCGAGGAGGCCGCCCGCCGCGGGGCGGAGGTCACGGTCGTGGCCGCGAACGTGGCCCTGCCGCGCGCGAACGGCGTCGCCTACGTCGACGTGGAGACGGCCGGCGAGCTCGAGCGCGCCACGCGCGAGGCGTTCAAGACCACCGACGTGGTGCTGATGGCCGCGGCCGTCGCGGACTTCACGCCGGCCAGCCCGGAGGCCTCGAAGATCTCGAAGACGGGCCGCGACGGGCTCACGGTCGAGCTCGCACCCACCACCGACGTGCTCGCCGCACTGGCAGCCGAGCGACGCCCCGGCCAGACGATCGTCGGCTTCGCCGCCGAGCACGGCGAGGGGGCCGCCGAGCGCGCCCGCGAGAAGCTCGTTCGCAAGGGGGTCGACGCTATCGTCCTGAACGACGTCTCGCAGCCCGGAATCGGCTTCGATTCGCGGGAGAACGAGGTCTCGGTAGTGACCCGCGCGGGCATCCAGGAGGTGCCCCGCGCGCTCAAGACGGACGTGGCGCGGGCGATCATCGAGCTGGTGGAGAAGATCCACTCGGAGGCGAATCGAGAGGTGAAGGCCACATGACCGATAGAGAGCAGACCCCTGAGGAGCGGGGCGAGCGCGTCTACGACCTCTTCACCCGCGGCAGCGCGCTGCTCGAGTCGGGCGACTTCAATGCGGCCGCGATTCCGCTCGAGCAGGCCCGCTCGCTGGAGCCGGACAAGAGCTCGATCCGCGAGGCCCTCGGCCGCGCGTACTTCCACACCGGCCGCTACGCGCAGGCCGGCGAGGAGTTCGCGGCGGTGGTCGCGCTCCATCCGGTGAACGACTTCGCGCACTTCTGCCTCGGCCGCTCGCTGGAGAAGACGGGCCGCATCAAGGAGGCGCGCCGCCACCTGGCGCTCGCCACCGGCCTGCGCCCGGACCGGGCCGACTACCGCGTCTATCGCGCCCGGCTCGAGGCCGCGTAGTCCCGCGCCGCCAGCGCCGCCTCCACCACCAGCCCGAGCAGCCGGTCCACCATCTGCTCCTCGAGCTCGGGCGCGGGCAGGTCGCCGTGCACCCAGATGTCGCCCGAGCGCGTGCAGGCGAAGCGCACGTAGCGCGTCTGGCGGTTCCAATGCAGCAGCAGCCAGGGGTCGAGCTCATCTGAGGCCTCGAGGGCGAACGCCTGGACGCGCAGGACGCCATCGGCCACCCGCACGCCCACCTCGAGCGGCCAGCCCCGCGCCTGCTCGGCCGCGACCGTGATGCCCCACTCGCCGCGCTCGAGCCGGCGGGTCGAGCCGGGCAGGGCGGCGATGTACTTGTCCACGACGTCGACGGCGGCCACGTATGGGAGGGTGCCACGGATGCGCGCCGTGGTGCAGCGGGTGAGCTCGGCGAAGGTGACCGTCGGCGGCGAGACGATCGCGGCGATCGGCCCCGGCCTCCTCGTGCTGCTCGGCGTGCGGACGGGCGACACCGACGACGACGCCGACCGCCTCGCCCGCAAGCTCCGCGCGCTGCGCGTCTTCGAGGACACCGACGGCCGCATGAACCTGTCGCTGGAGGACGCGGGCGGCGAGGTCCTGTGCGTCTCGAACTTCACTCTCTACGGCGATGTGCGGCGCGGAAACCGGCCGAGTTTCGTCGAGGCCGCGGCGCCCGAGGAGGCCGAGCGGCTGTACGAGCGGGTGCGCGCCGCGCTCGGCGCGCAGGGCGGCCGCTTTGGCGCGCGGATGGCCGTCGAGCTCGTCAATGACGGCCCCGTCACGGTCATCGTCGACACCTGAACGGGGAGTCCCGGCAGCCGTACGGGGCAGTTCCACGGGGCTATACTCGAACCCGCTGGAACTTCATCTGCGGCTGCGTGCCGCACCTGGGGTGGGCTTCGCAGGCCCACCTTTTTTTCGCCCGGAGGGGACTTGACCGAACCCACGCAGGAGTACATAGAGCAGAGGCTCGCGGCCGTCGAGCCCGATGTCGAGGTGCTGCTCGTCGAGCAGGTCTCGCCGGGCAAGGTGAGGCTTTTCATCGACTGCACCGATGGCGTCGACCTCGCTCTATGCGAGCGCGTCACGCACCACCTGCGCGACCTGCTCGTCGACTACTCGCTCGAGGTCTCCTCGCCAGGACCCGAACGTCCGCTCACCAAGCCGCAGCATTTCCGCCGCTTCGTCGGCCGGAGGGCGCGCGTGCGCACGCGCGACGAGCACGGCGGCCACAGGACGTTCACGGGCGAGCTGGTGGGCGCGAGCGACAGCGAAGTGACGGTGGCGGCGGACGAGGGACTCGTCTCGATCCCGTACGCAGACATCAACCGAAGCAACCTGCTGGAGGGCTGAGCGCATGAGTAGAGAGATCCTGGAGGCGGTGCGCGTCCTCGAGCGCGAGAAGGGAATCTCGTCGGAGCGCCTGATGGCGGCCCTCGAGGACGCTCTGCTGTCGGCATACAAGAAGACTTCAGGCGCCGCGAAGTACGCGCGCGTCGACATGGACCGCGCCAGCGGCGACTTCAAGGTCTACGAGCTGCTGATCCCGGCCGACCTCGAGGAGCGCCTGCTCTCCGAGGTGGAGGTCGAGGAGCCCACCGTCGACCCCGAGACCGGCGAGATGCGCGAGCCGCCCGAGCCCGAGCTCGACCCCGACCTGCTCGCCCAGTACCGCGATCAGATCGAGGAGCGCGACGTCACGCCGGACGACTTCGGCCGCATCGCCGCGCAGACCGCCAAGCAGGTGATCCTGCAGCGGATCCGCGAGGCCGAGCGCGACATGATGTTCGAGGAGTACCAGGACCGCGTCGGCGAGCTGATCACCGGCATCGTCCAGCAGTCCGACTCCCGCTACACGCTCGTGCAGCTGCGCGAGCGCGTGGAGGCGCTCCTTCCGAAGTCCGAGCAGGTCGACAACGAGCGCTACGACCACGGCCAGCGCATCAAGGCGATCATCACCGACGTCTCGGCGCAGGCCAAGGGGCCGAGCATCATCGTCTCGCGCCGCTCGCCTGAGCTGATCCGCAAGCTGTTCGAGCTCGAGGTGCCGGAGATCGCCGACGGCCTGGTGGAGATCCAGAACGTCGCCCGCGAGCCCGGCTACCGCTCGAAGATCGCCGTCGTATCGCACGCCGGCGGCGTCGACCCGGTGGGCGCCTGCGTCGGCCCGCGCGGCTCGCGCGTGCGCATGGTCGTGTCCGAGCTGCGCGGCGAGAAGATCGACATCATCCCCTTCAACGAGGAGCCCGCCCGCTTCGTCGCCAAGGCGCTCTCGCCCGCGCGCGTGCGCGAGGTGCTCGTCGACGACGAGAACAAGCAGGCTACGGTGATCGTGCCGGACGATCAGCTGTCGCTGGCGATCGGCAAGGAGGGCCAGAACGCCCGCCTCGCCGCCCGCCTCACCGGCTGGCGCGTGGACATCCGCTCCGAGACCGAGTTCGCCAAGGAAGAGGCGGAGCTGGGCTACCAGGAGGAGGAGGTCGCCGGGCGCTGCGCGGCGATCATGTCCAACGGCCGCCGCTGCCCCAACGCAGCGCTGTCGGGCTCGCGCTACTGCGGCCTACCGGCGCACCAGGCGCTCGAGGGCACCGGCAGCGACCACGTCGGCGGGGACCAGGCTGAGGAAACAGAGACAACCGAGGCTCCAGCCGCCGCGGCCGCGGTCGAGGAGGCCGTCGACGAGGGCGCGGCTGCCGAGGTGGTCGACGAGACGGTGGCGGCTGAGATCGAGGAGCCCGAGGCCGAGGCAGAAGAGAGCGAGGAAGCCGAGGCCGAGCCCGAGGCTGATGCCGAGTCCGAGTCCGCGGACGAGCGGGAGACCGCGGAGGAGACAGCGTCGTAGCGGCCGTCCCGCAGAGACGCTGCGTCGGCTGCGGGCGCTCACGCCCGAAGCGGGAACTGACCCGCTTCGTGCTTGGGCACGACCGGATTGAGAGGGACGACACCGGACGTCGTCCCGGAAGGGGCGCCTATCTTTGTCCCGGGCCGAGTTGCGGCGAGCAGGCGCTTCGAAATGGCGGGTTCCAGCGGGCCTTCCGCACCCCCGTCCGACTACAAGAGAGACCATAGACTTCACCCCAGATGGCCAAGAAGAGAGTTCATGAGATAGCCAAGGAGCGCGGGATGTCCAGCAAGGACGTCATCGCGGTCCTCCAGAAGGCAGGCCTCGACGTGAAGGCCGCCGCCTCGAGCGTCGACGAGAACGACATCAGGCGCGCCTTCTCGAACGGCACCGACGCCGCGAACGGCGGCGGCGGCGCCGCACAGGCCGAGCCGGCAGCGCCGACCCGCGAGCAGCGGCAGCCTCAGGCGCCGCGCTCCGACGGGCGGCAGCAGCAGCAGCGGCCGCCCCAGCGGCCCGCCGGCGAGCGCCCGGCGCAGCAGCCGCAGCAGCAGCCTTCCGAGCAGCGCCCCCAGCGCCCGCAGCGCCGCCCCGAGCAGGGAGGAGGCGGCGGCGGTGGTGGGGGCGGGCGTCGCCGCCGCGTCGTGATCGACTCGCAGGCGTCCCGCCGCCAGCAGGGCCCGCCGCCGCCCCAGCAGCAGCCGCCGCGCCGCGGCCGTGGCCGCCGGCGCCGCACGCCCTGGGTCGAGCCCGACCTCACGGCGCCGGAGCCCGTTCGCGAGGAGTCCGCCACCCGGATCAACTCGGGCGCCACCGTCAAGGAGGTGGCCGAGTCGCTCGGGCTCGGCGCCCCCGAGGTGATCAAGAAGCTGATGGAGCTCGGCGAGATGGCCACGCTCACGCAGACGCTCTCCGACGACGCGATCCAGGTGCTCGCCGACGAGTTCGAAAAGAAGATTGAGATCGTCCGCACTGCCGACGAGGTCGAGGAGGAGCCCGAGTTCGACGACGACGAGTCGGAGCTGGTCGAGCGCCCGCCGGTCGTCACGATCATGGGGCACGTCGACCATGGCAAGACTTCGCTGCTCGACGCGATCCGCCACTCGTCGGTGGTCTCCGGCGAGGCGGGCGGCATCACCCAGCACATCGGCGCCTATCAGGTGCGCCACAACGGCAAGTCGATCACCTTCCTCGACACCCCGGGCCACCAGGCCTTCACGGCCATGCGCGCCCGCGGCGCCCAGGTCACCGACATCGCGGTGATCGTCGTGGCCGCCGACGACGGCGTGATGCCGCAGACAGAGGAGGCGATCGACCACGCCAAGGCGGCGGACGTGCCGATCATGATCGCGGTCAACAAGATCGACAAGGAGGGCGCCGACCCCAACCGGGTGCGCGGCGAGCTGGCCCAGCTCCAGCTCACGCCGGCGGACTGGGGCGGCGACACCGAGTTCGTCGACGTCTCCGCAAAGACCAAGGTCGGCCTCGAGGAGCTGCTCGAGAACATCGTCACGATCGCGGAGCTCGAGGAGCTCAAGTCGAACCCCAACGTCGAGGCCTCCGGCACCGTGATCGAGTCGCGCCTCGACCCGGGCCGCGGCCCGGTGGTCACGCTGCTGATCCAGCGCGGCACGCTCAAGGTCGGCGACGCCCTCGTGGCCGGCGCCCATTGGGCGCGCGTGCGCGCGATGCAGGACTACCGCGGCGAGCGCATGAAGCACGCCCGGCCGGGCGATCCGGTCGAGATCCTCGGCTTCGACGGCGTTCCCGAGGCCGGCGAGCACTTCCGCGTGGTCGAGAACGACCGCAAGGCACGCCAGCTCGCAGGTGACCGCGCCAACCGGCTCAAGACCGAGCAGCTGGCCCGCCGCCAGGGCGTGAAGATGTCGCTCGAGGACGTCTTCGCCCGCGCCCAGAAGGGCGAGCTGAAGGAGCTGAACCTGATCGTCAAGGCGGACGTGGCCGGCTCGCTCGAGGCCATCGAGGACGAGATCGCCAAGCTGCCGCACGACCAGGTCACGGTCGAGGTCATCCACGACGGCGTGGGCGGAATCAACGAGTCGGACGTGATGCTCGCCTCGGCCTCCGACGCGATCATCGTCGGCTTCAACGTCCGGCCCGTACAGGACGCCGCTCAGATCGCCGACCGCGAGGGCGTTGAGATCCGCACGTACACGGTGATCTACCGGGTGATCGAGGAGCTGCGCGCCGCGATGGAGGGCCTGCTCGAGCCGGAGGAGGTCGAGACCACGATCGGCGTCGCCGAGGTCCGCCAGACCTTCCGCGCCTCGCGCGTCGGCACGATCGCCGGCTGCTTCGTGCGCGACGGCGTCATCCGCCGCGGCGCGAAGGTGCGCCTCGTCCGCGGCGGCACGATCGTCTACGACGGCCGCATCGGCTCGCTGAAGCGCTTCCAGGACGACGTCCGCGAGGTCGAGGCCGGCTTCGAGTGCGGCATCGTGCTCGAGAACTACGCCGACGTGAAGGAAGAGGACGTGCTCGAGGTCTATGAGACTCGGCAGGTCGAGCGGGAGCTCTAAGTGAGCTCGCCGTGTCCTTCGTAACCCTCCTCGAAGTTCACCTGCACTTCCCGGACAACGGAAGCCTGAAGGGCAAGCGCAAGGAGCTGCTGTCGCTCAAGGCCCAGCTCCAGCGCCGCTTCGGCGCGAGCGTCGCCGAGACCGATCACCAGGACCTCTGGCAGCGCTCGACGCTGTCGGTCGCGCTGGTCGGGAGGGACGTTCACAGCGTCGAGGAGGCGGCCGCCAAGTTGACTCGTTACGTCGAATCGCAGTGCCCTGACGGCGTCTGGATCGAGCGCGGCACGGTGTCTGCCGAGGAGGTCCTAGGTTAGGATGGCTTCGTCGAGGATACGGCGGGTCAACGAGGCCGTTCGGGAAGTCCTGTCCGGCCATATCGCTGAGAATCTGAAGGACCCCCGCATCGGCTTCGTTACCGTGACTGGGGTAGATACGAGTCCAGACCTTCGCCACGCGCGCGTGTACGTCAGCGTGCTCGGCTCCGACGATGAGCGTCAGGCGGCGCTTGACGGGCTGCAGTCCGCCGCCGGCTTTCTCCAGGCCCAGGTGGGCGGGGAGCTGCGGATGAAGCGCACGCCCACGCTGGAGTTTCACTACGACGAGTCGATAGACCGCGGTATGAGGATCTCGGAGCTGCTCGACCAGGAGGAGTCGGGCGGGTGGGAATAGCGACCGACCTCGATCAGGTGATCGGGGAGCTGCGTAACGCCGACAAGCTCCTGCTCACCACCCACGAGAACCCCGACGGGGACGCTCTCGGATCCCTGCTCGCCACGCATCAGATCCTCGAGCAGCTCGGCAAGGACGCGCTGATGTTCATGGCGGCCGACGAGTTCCCGCTGCCGCACGAGTACCGCCACATGAACTTCAACGGCGTGCTCAACGCGCCTCCGGTCGACGTGCACGACCGCACGATCGTCTTCCTCGACTGCGGCAACATCGACCGCATGCCGGTCGACTTCCTGCAGCAGGACAACCTGCACATACTCAACATCGACCACCACCACGACAACACGCGCTTCGGCACGGTCAACCTCGTGGTGCCTGACGCCTCCTGCACGGCCGAGATCGTGTTCCAGATCGCCAAGCTGCTCGACGTCGAGATCGACGCCGACACCGCCGACGCGCTCTACGTCGCGCTGGTCACCGACACCGGGCGCTTCATGTACGAGAACACCACGCCCGCGGCCCACCGGATGGCCGCCGAGCTGATCGAGCTGGGCGTGGACGTGCACGACGTCTACCGCCGCCTCTACGAGGACCTTCCGTTCGGCCGCCTGCAGCTCCTGGCGCGCGCGCTCGTGCGCGTCCAGCGCTTCGACGGCGGGTCGCTCACGGTCACCAACCTCACGCGCGAGGACTACGAGGAGACGGACACGGTCGAGACCGACTCCGAGGGCATCGTCGACCACATCCGCGCCGTCGAGGGCACCGCCGTGGCCGCGCTCGTGCGCGACCTCTTGTCGGACGACCGCGCCGGCGTGCGCAAGGTCAGCCTGCGCGCCACTGACGGCCGCGTGGACGTCTCCCGCATCGCCCGCTCCCACGGCGGCGGCGGGCACCGCCAGGCCGCCGGCTTCTCCACCGAGCTGCCGCTCGACGAGCTGGTTGAGCAGCTGCGCGCGGGAGTCGAAGAGCAGCTCTGATAGGAGCGCGCGTGTCGCACGCGGGCGTCCTGCTCTACGCGAAGCCGGCCGGGGTCACGTCGCACGACGTTGTCGCCCTCGTGCGCAGGCAGCTCGGCGAGGAGACCGGGCGGCGCGTGAAGGTCGGCCACGCCGGCACGCTCGACCCGTTCGCCACCGGGCTGCTGCTTGTGCTCGTGGGCGCGGCCACGCGGGCGCAGCGCTTCTTCATGGCCCTGCCGAAGACCTACCGGGCGACGGCGCGGCTCGGCTGGACCTCGGACACGGGCGACCCGGAGGGCGAGCTCGTGCACACCGGCCGCGTGCCCGCCGAGCTGGTGCTGCCCACCGGCGACCTGATGCAGGCGCCGCCCGCCTACTCGGCCGTGAAGGTGGGCGGCGAGCGCCTCTACGCGAAGGCGCGGCGGGGCGAGTTCGTCCAGGCCGACGCCCGGCCGGTGCACGTCAGCCGCTTCGAGCTGCTGCGCCGGGAGGGCGAGCGCGCGGAGTTCGAGATCGAGTGCTCGAGCGGCACCTACGTGCGCCAGCTCATCGCCGACCTCGGCGACGCCTATTGCGAGGAGCTCGAGCGGACGGCGATCGGCCCCTTCCGGCTCGAGGACGCGTCAGAGGAGCGCATAGTGCCGCTCGAACGAGGCGCTGGAGTTTCCTGCCCGAGCGACTGCTGGAAGACGACGAGGCAGCGAGAGCGCGCAACGGAATCGCGGTCCCGCAGTCCGCAGTCCGCAGTCCGCAGTCCTACGCGCGCCTCATCCACGGCGACCGCCTGATAGCAATCGCGGAACCCCGTGACGACGAGCTCAAGCCGATAGTGGTGTTCAAGTGAAGGTCACCTCGCTCCACGACGCGGAGCCGCGCCCGCGGCGGGTGGCCGTCGGGATGTTCGACGGCGTCCATCTCGGACACCGCGAGGTCATCCGCGGCAACGACACGGTGCTGACCTTCGAGCCGCACCCGCTGGCCGTTCTGAAGCCCGAGGCGCAGCCCAAGCTGCTGCAGTCGTTCCCGATCAAGCGCGACCTGATCGCGGGGCTTGGGATCGAGGAACTGGTCGTGATCCCCTTCGACAGGGAGTTCTCGGAGCGCTCCGCGCGCGAGTTCATCGAGGACGTGCTGATCGGGCGGCTTGGCGCCACGCACGTGTCGGTGGGCGAGAACTTCCGCTTCGGGCACGGCGCCGAGGGCAACCCCGAGATGCTGGCTGGGCGCGACGAGTTCGAGACGCGCGTGGTGGCGCTCGTGGAGGTGGCGGGGGAGACCGTCTCCTCGAGCCACATCCGCGGTCTCGTGGCGGCGGGCGAGATCGGCAAGGCCACCGAGTTCCTGGGCGGGCCGTTCCTCTACGAGGGCGAGGTCGTGGAGCGGCGACCGGCGCGGCCGCGAGCTGGGCTTCCCCACCGCGAACATCGTGCCTGACGACCGCCTCGCCTATCCGGGCCACGGCGTCTACGCGGCGTGGGCGCACGGCCACCCGGCGGCCGTCAACGTCGGCGTGCGGCCGACGTTCGTCACCGGCCGCGGAGCCCTGATCGAGGCCTACCTGCTCGACTTCGACGGCGACATCTATGGCGAGACCCTGCGCGTGGCGTTCGTGGAGCGGCTTCGCGGCGAGAAGCGCTTCGACTCGATCGACGCGTTGATCGACCAGATGAAGCTCGACGTGGAGCGGGCGCGCGAGATTTGTTCTGCTACGGTCTTCCGCCGATGAGCCTCACGGTAGAAGCCAAGCGCGAGATCGTCAGCAAGTTCGGCAAGTCCGACACCGACACCGGGTCCACCGAGGTCCAGGTGGCGCTGCTGACGCGTCGCATCAACGACCTCAACGAGCACCTGCGCGAGCACAAGAAGGACCACCACTCGCGCCGCGGCCTGCTGATGCTGGTCGGTCAGCGCCGCCGGCTGCTCAAGTACATGCAGAAGAACAACCTCGAGGGCTACCGCGAGCTCATCAAGGAGCTCGGCCTCCGCCGATGATCGAGCCGGGCGCGCGGGCACCGGACTTCAAGCTGCGCGACCAGGACGGCGAAGAGGTTTCACTCGAGAGTCTGCGCGGGCAGACCTGCCTGCTCGTCTTCTACCCGCTCGACTTCAGCCCGGTCTGCACCGACCAGCTCTCGATCTACCAGGAGCTGCTGAGCGACTTCGAGGCGCGTGACGTGAAGCTGTACGGCGTCTCGGTCGACTCCGCCTTCTGCCACAAGGCGTTCCAGGACAGGCTCAACCTCACGATCCCGCTGCTGGCCGACTTCGAGCCGAAGGGCGCTACCGCCCGGGCGTTCGGCGTCTACGACGACCAGTGGGGCACGTCGCGGCCGGGCGCTGTTCCTGATCGATCCCGAGGGCACGGTCAAATGGTCCTACGTCTCGCCGAGCGTGCTCGAGATCCCGGGCGCCAACCTCATCTTCGACGCCCTTGAGCCCAGCCCCGGCCT
This sequence comes from uncultured Thermoleophilaceae bacterium, assembly GCA_963848495.1. Lineage (GTDB taxonomy): Bacteria > Actinomycetota > Thermoleophilia > Solirubrobacterales > Thermoleophilaceae > JAICJR01. The sequence continues at coordinate 306,740 of CAWKDV010000003.1, read as the reverse complement.
GACGGGCCGGACCTCCGCAGCAGCGGCCCGCCGCCGCCAGGCCCGGACGACCACGTGCGCGGCGAGGGCGCCACGCTCGTGATCGAGTACGGCGACTACGAGTGCCCGTACTGCGCGAAGACCGACCGCCTGCTGTCGGGTGTGCCGGTGCGGCGCGTGTTCAGGCACTTCCCGGTGGTGTCGAAGCACCCGCGGGCCCGCGTCGCTGTCCCAGGCGGTCGAGGCCGCGGCGCTGCAGGGCGCGTTCTGGGAGATGCACGACTCGCTGTTCGGCGACCAGGGCCACCTGGACGACCCGCACCTCTGGCGCCGCGCCGAGCAGCTCGGCCTCGACCTCGAGCGCTTCAACCGCGACCGCCGCTCGCCCGAGGTCGAGGAGCGCGTGACGCGCGACTTCCGCAGCGGCGTGCGAGCCGGAGTGATGACTACGCCGACCCTGTTCGTGGAGGGCAGGGCGATCGCGGGCGTGCCGCCGGAGGAGCTGATCGCGCAGTCTGCGAGCGGGCGGGGCGGCTGACCGGGCCTGACGGCATCGATAACGGCTGCCCGCAAGGGGGTGCATGGACTTGACCCCGCTATTCGGAGCTAAGTCCATGCACGTCCGGCAGATCGCGTTCGGGCACTCCCTCATTGCCGCCGTAAGCGCTAGCGCGGGAGCTGGCGCTGGAGGAGCGCCTAAGCGCCCGTCAACAGCTGCAGCAGCTCGCGCGGGAGCCGCACCCGGGCGAGCTGGAAGCTCGCGTGGAAGGTCACCGTGCCGGTAAACGGGCCGATGTGGAAGGGCGTGACGGAGTCGGACGTGAGCGTCAGGCGTCGCTGGCGCAGCTTGCGGGTGGCGACGGTCAGCGTGGGGAGGCCCTGCGCGTGGTCGATGTCGGCGTCGCTCGGGCCGCCGCAGTAGCTCGACAGGAAGTCCGGCGCGGCCTCGGCCGGGTGGAACAGCAAGCGCAGGGTCTTCGCGTCGCCCTCGAGGGCGAAGCCGTCGAACTTGTGGAGGATCTTCTCGGTGCAGGGTGTGGCGCCCGGGGCGCTGCTCACGCTCGCCATGGTCAGCGCGCCCACGTTGAGGTTGGCGAAGCCGAAGGCGCTCGAGCGCTTGCCGCGGTGGGACAGGATCACGGTGAGCTGACCGTCGCGGATGCCGGAAAAGCCGTAGGAGAGGGTGCCGCTGTAGCCGCAAACGCCGGCGCGGGCGCAGGCCTCGCCGCCGTCGCCCTGGAAGGTCACGACCTCGGACATGCTGCCCTGGCGCACGTCGAGCGCCAGCAGCTCCGTCTTCGACGCTCCGAACGCCGGCGCGGCGAACGCGAGCAGGCAGATTAGGACGACCGACGCCGTGACCCCGCGGACCATTCCCAGCAGTGTTCTAGACCACCCGGCTGACTGTCAAACACCGGCCGGGCAAAGGCGCGTTGCTAACCTCCGCGGGACTCTTTCGCAGAGCCAATGAGACATTGCCGCCAACCGGAGGCGGCGCTGAAAGGAACAGCATGAATGAAGTAACGCCTCAGGCGCATCGCGTCTCGGTGGAGGTCGGGGGAACCGAAATCTCGTTCGAGACCGGGAAGCTCGCCAAGCAGGCGAGCGGCGCAGTGGTGGTGCAGGCAGGGGAGACGATTGTCCTCAGCACCGCCACAGCAGGAAACCTGCGCGACGTCGACTTTCTCCCCCTCACCGTCGACGTAGAGGAGCGCATGTACGCCGCGGGCAAGATCCCCGGCAGCTTTTTCAAGCGCGAGGGCCGTGCCGGCGAGAAGGGCACCCTCACCGCGCGCATGATCGACCGTCCGCTGCGGCCCCTCTTCCCGAAGGGCTGGCGGCGTGAGACGCAGCTCGTCTCGATGCCGATCTCGGTCGACCACGTGAACCCCTACGACATCCTCGCCATGAACGGCGCCAGCGCCTCGCTGATGGTGTCGGACATCCCGTTCCCGGTGCCCGTCGGCGCCGTGCGCATCGGCAAGGACGAGGAGGGCGGCTTCGTCGTCAACCCGGACGAGGAGTCGCTGCTCGAGACCGCCCTCGACCTGGTCGTGGCCGGCACCGAGGAGGCCATCCTGATGGTCGAGGCCGGCGCCAACGAGGTGTCCGAGGCCGAGATCCTCGACGCGCTCGACATCGCGCACGCCGAGATCAAGAAGCTCTGTCAGGCCCAGCGCGAGCTGCAGCAGATCGCCGGCAAGGAGAAGCAGGAGGTCGAGATCCCGCAGGTCGACGAGGGCCTGCTCCAGCAGATCGGCGAGCGCTTCGGCGGCGCCCTCAACGAGGCCACGCAGGTCGAGGACAAGCTCGCCCGCCAGGACGCCACGGCGCACGTCGAGGAGGAGGTCATGGCCGCCTTCGCCGGCGAGGCCGACTCGCCCGAGTACGCGGAGCGCAAGCAGGCCGCGCAGCTCGCCTTCGACAAGCTCGAGAAGGACATCATCCGCCGCCGCATCGCGGTGGAAAAGCGCCGGCCGGACGGCCGCGCCGCGGATGAGATCCGGCCGATCTGGATCGAGGTGGGGGTGGCGCCGCGCACGCATGGCTCCGCGCTCTTCACCCGCGGCCAGACCCAGGCCCTCTCGGTGGTGGCCCTTGGGACCACGCGCGAGGAGATGCGGCTCGACACGCTCGGGCTGCAGACCGCCAAGCGCTACTTCCACCACTACAACTTCCCGCCCTTCTCGGTGGGTGAGGCCGGCTTCATGCGCGGGCCCAAGCGGCGCGACATCGGCCACGGTGCGCTCGCAGAGCGCGCGCTCGTGCCGATGATCCCCTCGCAGGAGGACTTTCCGTACACGATCCGCATCGTGTCCGACATCCTCGAGTCGAACGGGTCGTCGTCGATGGCCTCGGTCTGCGGCTCGAGCCTGTCGCTGATGGACGCGGGCGTGCCGATCCGCAAGCCGGTGGCGGGAATCGCCATGGGCCTGATCAAGGAGGGCGACGACTACATCGTCCTGTCCGACATCGCCGGCGTGGAGGACCACCTCGGCGACATGGACTTCAAGGTCGCCGGCACCGCCGATGGCATCACCGCGCTCCAGATGGACATCAAGATCTCGGGCGTGACCTTCGACATCCTGCGCGACGCGCTCGAGCAGGCTCAGAAGGGCCGTCACCACATCCTCGGCAAGATGGCCGAGGTGATCGAGGGGCCGCGCGAGGAGCTCTCGCCCTACGCGCCGCGGATCACCACGATCCAGATCGAGGTGGACAAGATCGGCATGGTCATCGGCAAGGGCGGCGAGACGATTCGCGCGCTGTCCGAGGAGTACGAGGCCCAGATCGACGTCGAGGACGACGGCACGATCCTGGTCTACGCGGCCAGCGGCGAGCAGGGCGACGCCCTCGTCGACCGCATCCGCACGATGACCAAGGAGGTCGAGGTCGGCGACGAGTACACCGGCAAGGTGGTCAAGACCACCACGTTCGGCGCCTTCGTCGAGCTCTCCAAGGGCACCGACGGCCTCCTGCACATCTCGAACATCAAGCCCGGCGAGCGCGCCGAGTCCGTCGAGGACGTGCTCAACCGCGGCGACGAGGTGCACGTGCGCGTGGTCGAGGTCGACAAGGAGCGCGGCCGCATCGGGCTGCGCCTCGCCGACGACCCGGAGATCGCGGGCAAGTCGAGCGAGGAGCTGGCGGCGGTCGGCACCGGCGACCGCGGCCCGCGCAGCGGCGGCGACCGCGGCGACCGCAGGCCGCGAGGCGGCGGACGCGACCGTGGCCGCGACGGCCGTGGCGGCGGCGGAGATCACCGCAGCGACCGCCGTTGAGCACCGGCAGCAAACACACGCTCACCGAGCTCGACTCGGGTGTACGGGTCGTCACCGAGGCGATGCCCTCGGTGCGATCCGTCGCCCTCGGGTTCTGGGTGAAGGTCGGCTCGCGTAACGAGTCGACCGGGCAGGCCGGGATCTCGCACTTCCTCGAGCATCTGCTGTTCAAGGGCACGGCGCGCTTCAGCTCGACCGAGATCGACCAGATCTTCGACGGGCTCGGGGCGGAGATCAACGCCGGGACGGGCAAGGAGACCACCTCGGTCTACTCGCGCTTCCTCGATCAGCACCTCGACCGCGCGTTCGACGTGATGGCGGACATGGTGCTGCGGCCCACCTACCCGGACATCGACTCCGAGCGCCAGGTGGTGATCGAGGAGATCGCCATGTACGAGGACGAGCCATCCGACAAGGTGCACGACGTCCTGGCGGCGGCCGTGTTCGGCGATCACCCGCTTGGGCGGCCGATCATCGGCACCGCTGAGGTGATCGCGGGTGTGCCGGTGCCGGACATCGCGGCCTACCACGACAGCCGCTACACGGGGCCCGAACGTGGTGGTGGCGGCGGCCGGACGCGTCGAGCACGACCACCTGATCGAGCTTGTGGCCGAGGCCTGCAAGGCGGGCTCCGGCGAGGCCAACCGGCCCACGCCGGCGAACGGCAACGGCAAGCCCACCGTGCGCTTCCACCAGAAGCAGACCGAGCAGTACCACCTCTGCCTGGGCGCCCCGGGGCTTGCGCGGGCGGACGAGCGGCGCTTCGTGCTGAGGGTGCTCGACACGCTCCTCGGCGGCTCGAGCTCGTCGCGCCTGTTCCAGGAGGTGAGGGAGAAGCGCGGCCTGGCGTATTCGGTCTACTCGTACACGAGCCAGTACGTCGACTCGGGCCAGGTGGCCGTCTACGTCGGCACGCGGCCCGACCGCGTGAGCGAGGCGATGGACGTGATCGGCACCGAGCTGCGCAAGCTCCAGGACACCCCGGTGTCCGAGGAGGAGCTGCTCCGTGCCAAGGAGAACGTGAAGGGCCGGACCGTGCTGGCGATGGAGTCCACGCTCGCGCGCATGAACCGGCTCGGCTCGTCCGTCCTGATGGGGGTGCCGCTGCTGTCGCTCGACGAGATCGTGGCGGCGATCGACGCCGTGACGCTCGACGACGTGACCGCGCTCGCTCGTGAGCTGTTCGTGCCCGAGCGGCTCTCGGCCGCCGGAGTCGGCGGCGACGAAGACGTCTTCCGCTCAGCCCTCGAGGCGGTCAACCCGGCGCTGCTGGCCGTCTGCGATGATCAACGTCGCGGTCTCGGGCGCGGCGGGCAGGATGGGCCGGACCGTCTGCGAGGCGGTGGAGCACGCCGAGGACATGTCGCTGGTCGGCCGCGCCGATCCGCTGCTCGAGGACCAGGTCCAGGACGTGCTCGGCGACGCCGACGTGGTGGTCGACTTCTCCACTCCCGACGCCGCCCTGCGCAACGCGCGCGAGTGCCTCGAGGCGGGTGTGCACTGCGTGATGGGCACCACCGGCGTCGACTTCAGCGAGCTCGAGGGCGTGGGCAGCGCCAACCTGTTCGTGGCGCCCAACTTCGCCATCGGTGCCGTGCTGATGATGGAGGCGGCCAAGCTGATCGCTCCGCACATGCCCGAGTGCGAGATCATCGAGCTGCACCACGACGGCAAGATCGACGCTCCCTCCGGCACTGCCAAGCGCACCGCCGAGCTGATCGCGGCGGCCGGTGGCCACGTCCACGAGCCGATCCACTCCGTGCGGCTGCCGGGCCTGGTCGCCCACCAGGAGGTGCTGTTCGGCGGCCTCGGCCAGACCCTCTCGATCCGCCACGACTCGATCGCCCGCGAGTCCTTCATGCCCGGCGTGCTGCTGGCGATCAGGAAGGTCGAGTCGCTGGAGCGCTCGCCGACTATCGGGCTGGAGAACCTGCTCTAAAGCGCGAGTCGGCCTCGCCGCCCGCGCCCACCGGCGCCGACGCGGCAGCGCCGCGCTCCGCGATGTCCGCCTCGACCGCCCGTTCCACCTCGGGCATCGCCTTGGCGACCATGCGGTCGCTCAGCGGGCCGTTGATGTCGCGCAGCGTCAGGAGGAGGCGGGCCCAGCCGGGCGCGACCACGCGGCGGGAGCGTGTCTCGATGCCCTTCTCCACGGCGTCGATGGCGACCGAGAGCGGGTAGGTCTTGGCCAGCGGGCCCCGCATGCGGCCGCGCAGCAGTCCAGCGGCGACGGTGGCGTCGCCCCCCGACACCATGTCGGTGGCGATCCAGGAGAAGTAGGCCACGCCGACGCCCACGCCGTGGTGGGCCACCTCGCCGCGCAGCGAGTCCGAGAAGGCCTCGACGCCGGCCTTGCTGGCCGAGTACGCCGACATCAGCGGCGCGTGGGCCGCGGCGGCGAGCGAGGCGACGTTGAGGACGTAGCCGCGGCGCTCGATCACGTGGGGCAGGCAGGTGCGCACCGTGCGCCAGGTGCCGAGGAGGTTGACCTCGACCACGCGCTCCCACGCCCGCGGATCGCAGCTGCGCACGAGGCCGCCGATGGCGATCCCGGCGTTGGCCATCACGACGTCGATGCCGCCGAAGCGCTCGACCGTGCCGGCCGCGGCGCGCTCGAGAGCGTCCCAGTCGGTGACGTCGGTCTCGAACCAGATCGCGTCCGGGCCGCACTGAGAGGCCACCCGCTCGAGCTCCTCGGGCTCGAGGCCCACGAGCGCCACGCGGGCGCCCCTGGCGGCCAGCCGGCGCGCGGTCTCCGCGCCGATGCCGCGCGCCGCTCCCGTAATGAAGACGGCCTTGCCCTGAATCGGATAGGTGGTCACGGCCGGGACCCTAACGAACGTCGAAACGGCGGGCGACGGCGGCGCGCAGCCGGGCCAGGTCGGCGGTCACCTTGGCCTGCTGGAGTGTCTTCGGCTCCAGCACACCGAGCGGGAAACCGTCGTTGTGGGCGGCGCCCGCGGCGCCCGCCGCCGCGCCAGCCTGAGGCCCGAATGACCCCTTGAGGTTGCGGGCGATCGCCAGCACGCGCGTGAGCAGGCCGAAGGCGTCCTGGAAGGCGCGCCGGCCGGCCGGGGTGCCGGAAGCGGCCGCGGCGGCGGCGTAGGCGGCGTTGCCCTGGTTGGCGAGGTCGACCAGCACCTGGGCGCCGACCGTCGGGTCGCTGCGCGCGGACAGGTCCACGGAGTCGGTGATCGCGGCGTCCAGCAGCTGGCCCTGCATCAGGCCCATCCGGTTGCTGACCTGGGGCGGCGCCTCGTTCGCCGAGATCTGGCCGGCGATGATGCCGAAGGCGGCGTTGATCTCGCGGTCGAGCACGGCGTCCTTGGCCCGCACCACGCTGGTGAGCCGGGCGTAGCCCGTCTGCGCCGCGTTCATGTGCGCCTGAGCGTCGGCGCGGCGGCCGACGCCGTAGAGGGAGGAGGCGGCCACCAGGTGGGCGCGCATCACCTCCGCGTCCAGGGACGAGGCCACCTGGGAGGCGGGGTGGCGCAGCGTGGGCGGCCCCTGCGGCAGCGGAGCTGTCTTGCCGCCGCCCCCGCCGCAGGCCGCAAGCGCAAGCGGGACGGCCAGCACCGCCCCGAGCAGGCCCTTCCTCAAGCCGCCGAGCGCCCCGCGCCGTTGTTGCGCAGCGAGCGCGGGACGACGAAGCGGATGCCCGAGCGTTGGTCGTCGATCGAACAGGTCTTGTTGTCGATCAGGCCCCGGTTCTTGGCGCCGGGCACGAGCAGCATCTGGTTGACGTAGCCCTCCTGGCCCCGCTTCGGTGTGATGAACCAGATGTATCCGGTGTCACGCAGCCGCGGCCGGTAGCGGTCGAAGGCCTCCTCGGCCTCCTCGATTGAGGTGACGGAGACGATCGCGCCATCGAGCTCGCCAGAGCGCACGAGGCCGCGCCCGATCGTCTCCTTGACGTCGCGGCGCAGCCCAGGACCCACGTCGCCCGCGATCTCGACGCGCTCGTCCTGCCTCACGCCGAGCTTCTGGACAGGTGTCCTATGGCTGTAGTCGGTTGTCTGCCTCATCGGAAACGCCACAAATTATGCCTTTCACCCAGGATAGGACGCTAATCTCAGACGGCGATGACGGCCCGCTTCGGCCCTGCCAGCCGTCCCAATGGGGATAATCGACTCATGCACCTCGGCGGCATCCTCACGGCCATGGTTACCCCGTTCGACGAGAACGGACGCGTAGATGAGGACGCCTTCGTCACCCTGCTCCACTACCTGCTCGAGCATGGAAGCGACGGCGTGGTCGTCGCGGCCACCACCGGCGAGGCGCCCACGCTGACCGACGCCGAGAAGCTGCGGTTGTGGAAGCTCGCCGTGGCCGAGGCCGGCGATGCCACCGTGATCGCCGGCACGGGCACCTACGACACCGCCCACTCGATCCACCTCACCGAGCAGGCCACCGAGATCGGTGTCGACGCGGTGCTGGTGGTCGCGCCCTACTACAACAAGCCCAACCGGCGCGGCCTCGTGGCCCACTTCAGCGCCGTGGCGGGCGCCACGGACCTGCCGATGGTCGTCTACAACATCCCCGGCCGCTGCGTGATCGACATGCCCAACGACCTGCTGGCGGAGCTGGCGGCCACGGTCCCCAACATCTCGGCGGTGAAGCAGGCCCGCTTCGAGGACGTCGAGCCGATCGAGGGCATGGACCTGCTGGCCGGCAACGACGACATGCTCGCCGCGGTGCTTGACATGGGCGGTGCGGGCGGCATCCTGGTGGCCTCGCACGTGGTCGGCCCCGAGATGCGGCGGATGATCGACGAGCCCGACGCGCGCCCCGAGCTCCAGGCCTCGCTGAAGGACGTGTTCGACGCGATGTTCGTCACGAGCAGCCCGGCGCCGGTCAAGGCGGCGCTGAACATGCTGGGCCTGAACGTGGGGGCGCCGCGCCTGCCGCTCGTCGAGGTGGACGACCAAGAGGCTGCGGTCGTGCGCGGGGTGCTCGAGCGGCACGGGCTGCTGAGCGCGGTTTGAGCCTGGTGGACCCAGTTTGAGCGGAACGCTTCGCGTCCTCCCGCTGGGCGGGCTCGGCGAGATCGGCAAGAACATGATGGTCGTCGAGTACGACGGCCGCATAGTCGTGGTCGACACCGGCCTGATGTTCCCCACGCCGGACCAGCTCGGAATCGACCTCGTGCTGCCGGACTTCAGCTACCTGCGTGAGCGGGCCTCGGACATCGAGGCGATCGTGCTCACGCACGGACACGAGGACCACGTGGGCGCGCTGCCGTTCGTGCTGCGCGAGATCGGCGACAGCGCCATCCCGAACATCTACGGCGGCCCGCTGACGGTGGCGATGGTGCGCTCGAAGCTCGACGAGCACAAGCTCACGGACATGCCGCTCTACGAGGTGGAGGCGGGGGAGAGCATCGAATGCGGGCCGTTCGAGATCGAGATGATCAAGATGGCCCACTCGATCCCGGACGCGCTGGCGGTCGCCCTCACGTGCGAGCTGGGCACGACGCTCGTCACCGGCGACTACAAGTTCGACCAGACCCCGGTCGACGGCATCCCGGCCGACGTCGGGCGGCTCGCGGAGCTCGGCCGGGACGAGCTGCTGCTCCTCTGCGGCGACTCGACCAACGTCACGCGGCCCGGCGTGGCCGACTCGGAGTCGAGCGTGGGCCCGCACCTCGAGCAGACGATGTCACGCGTGGACGGGCGTGTGATCGTCACCTGTTTCGCCTCGAACATTCACCGCGTGCAGCAGGTCGTGGACGCCGCCGCGGCGCTTGGGCGCAAGGTCTCGCTGGTCGGGCGCTCGATGCGCAAGAACGTGAACATCGGCCGCTCACTCGGTCACATCCACATCCCCGAGGGGATGCTGCTCCCGGTGCGCGAGATCGAGGACTACCCGGACCACAAGCTCGTCGTGATCTCCACCGGCAGCCAGGGCGAGCCCCTGTCGGCGCTGCGCCGGATGGCGCACGGCGATCACCCTCAGGTCGAGCTCCACGGCGGCGACACCGTGATCTTCTCCGCCACCCCGATCCCGGGCAACGAGCGCGCGGTGAACGAGACGATCGACCGCATCTACCACCTTGGCGCCGACGTGATCACGCCGCAGGACGCGCCGATCCACGCCACCGGCCACGGCTGCGCCGAGGAGCTCAAGCTGATGATCAACCTCACCCGGCCGCGCCACGTGCTGCCGGTGCACGGGGACTTCCGCCGGCTGCGCGCGCACGCCGAGCTGGCCGAGGCCGTGGGCGTGGACCCCGAGGACATCTTCCGCGGCGAGAACGGCCTGCCACTCGAGATCGACGAGCGCGGCGCCCGCTTCGGGCAGCGCGAGCAGGCCGGCATGATCTTCGTCGACGGCGTGGACGTGGGGGACATCGAGGACGTGGCCCTGCGCGACCGCCGCATGCTGTCGGCGGACGGCATCTTCATCGTGGTGGCCACGATCTCCGAGCAGGACGGCCGCTCGGTGGCGCCGCCCGAGATCATCTTCCGCGGCGTGCCCTTCGCCGAGGACGCCGACGGCCTCACCGAGGAGATCCGGCAGGCCGTGGACGAGTCGCTCGAGCGCTCGGCCGAGGAGGAGATCCGCGAGATCGACCTGCTCCAGAGCCACCTGCACGACGACGTGGCGAAGTTCGTCTACTCGCGCCTCAAGCGCCGGCCGATGATCCTGCCGGTCGTCGTCGAGGTATAGGCGCTAGGCGCTGATCGGCTCGGCCTGGCGGGCGGCGGGCTGGGTCGCCGCCGGCAGCCGGACCACGAAGCGGGCGCCGCCCCCGGCGGGGCTGTCCAGCGTGACGCTGCCGCCGTGTCCTTCCGCCACCGCGCGGACGATCGCCAGGCCGAGGCCGCTGCCGCCCGCGCCGCCGTCGCCGCTGTCGCCGGAGCCGCGCACGAAGCGCTCGAAGATGCGCTCGCCGAGCTCGGGCGGGACGCCCGGTCCCTCGTCCTCCACCACCAGCACGATCGTGTCGCCGTCGCGGCACACCGAGGCGTGAACGCTCGTGCCGGGCGGCGTGTGGAAGACCGCGTTGCCGATCAGGTTGAGCGCCAGCCGGTGCAGGTCGTCGGGCACTCCCTGCACGACGAGCTCCTCGGCGCCGGTGTCGACTGCCAGGTCGTGGTCCGCGGCGGTGGGGGCGAGCTCGCCCGCCGCCTCGCGCACCACCGAGCCGAGGTCCACCGGCTCGCGGCGCGCCTGACGGCCGGCGTCGGCGCGGGCGAGCAGCAGCAGGTCGGCCACCAGCCGGCGCATGCGGTGGGACGAGCGCAGGGCCGAGGCGGCGATCTCACGGTCCTCGCCGGCGAGACTGGCCTCGAGCAGCTCGAGGTTGGTGAGGATGCTGGTGAGCGGCGTGCGCAGCTCGTGCGAGGCGTCCGCCACGAACTCACGCTGGCGGTCGAGCGCGGCTTCAGTCTCGTCCTGGGCGGCGTCCAGTGCGGCGAGCATCTCGCCGAGCGTGCGGGCCAGGTCGGCCACCTCGTCGTCGCCCTCCGGCGTGGGCAGCTTCACGCCCGGGTCGCGCGTGCGGGCGATCTCCTTGGCGGCGCTGGTGAGGCGCGCCACCGGGGACATCGCGCGGCGGGCGACCATGAAGCCGGCGAGCAGCGCCAGCGCGGTGCCGGCCATGACGCCGAAGAGGAGGAAGAAGCGGATGCGGCTCACCGTGTCGTCGAGGCTCGAGACCGGCTTGGCGTATTGGAGGTAGGCGATCGGCGCCCCGTCGGAGCTGATCGGGACGGTGACCATCCTGTAGCCCGCCGCCTCGTGCACGCCTGCCCGGGGCGGCCCGAAGTCGATGTCCGCCGTATAGAGGATCGGCGCGCCGTAGCCGTCGACGATCCGGATCACGGCACCGGCGGCGGCGGCGTCGATGATCTCCCGATTGAAGGTGATCCCGCCGGTGTTGCTGTATCCGGACGGCGCGACGCGGCTCTGGAGCTGGGTGGCCGTGAGACGCAGGCTGCTGTCGAAGTCAGAGCGCACCCGGCTGACCGTGACCATCTCGGCCGCCACCGCGAACAGCAGCAGGATCACGAAGGTGAGGCCGGCGGAGGTGACTGAGAGGCGCCAGCGGACTGGCAGCCGGTCGAAGCTCTGCGCCAGCCGCCTCATTGGGCCCGCAGCACGTACCCGCTGCCGCGAACCGTGTGCAGCACACGCGGCTCGCCGCCGGCCTCGAGCTTGCGCCGCAGGTTGGAGATGAACACGTCGACCGTGTTCGTCTCCACGAGCACCTGGTATCCCCAGACCTGCTCGAGCAGCGCCTCTCTCGTGACCACGAGCCGCTCGTTGCGCATCAGATACTCGAGCAGCTCGAATTCGCGGGACGTGAGGTCGAGCTGGCGGTCCCCACGCAGCACCTCGCGCGTGTCCGGGTTGAGGCGAAGGTCGCCGACGACCAGGAACGCGCTGCCGCGCGGCGGGCGGCGCCGGAGCAGCGCCCGCAGGCGGGCGAGCAGCTCCTGGCGCTCGAACGGCTTGACGAGGTAGTCGTCGGCGCCGGTGTCGAGGCCCTCGACGCGCGAGTCGAGGCTGTCGCGCGCCGTGAGCATCAGGATCGGCACGTCGCTCGAGTCGCGCAGCCGGCGGCAGACCTCGATGCCGTCGAGCCGCGGGAGCCCGAGATCGAGGACCACCGCGTCCGGCTCGAACAGAGCCGACTCTTCCAGCGCGGCGACGCCGTCCTCGGCCAGCCGCACGTCGTAGCCCTCCAGCCGCAGCGAGCGACGGAGCGCGCCGCCGATCTCGGCGTCGTCCTCCACCACAAGAACCCGCGGCTTCTGTGCCATGTGCTGATGGTATTTGGAGCGGACCGCCCGCTCGCGCTGATTTAACCCCCCTTTAGCGAGCTCGATTCGGTGTCGAAAGAGGGTCTGTGATGCGTCGACCCCTGCTGATGGCGCTTCTGCTGGGCTTTCTCGCCCTTCCCGCTGCCGCAGGAGCCCAGGCGCCGACTGGGTCCGGCGCACTCAACCCGCCCGTCTCGGCGGTGCCGCTGCCCAATCAACGTCCGCCCGGGTTCGCCAGCAGCCAGCGCGAGACGCTTGCGCTCGCCGATGCGACCGGGGCCGCCCAGGCGGTGCGGAGGGCCCATCCGCACGTCCGGGTCCAGGCGCTGGTCTGGGCCGGCTCCCACTGGGAGATCGACTACTCGAGCGGCACGCGCGTGGTGCTCGAGGTGGACGTGGACCGCGCCGGCCGCGTGACCCACGTCTTCACGGGCATCCAGGCCCGCTCCTACATCGGCCAGGGGCGCTTCGGCGGTCTGTTCGACTCGCCCTGGGTGCTGGCGCCGTTCGCGGTCATGTTCCTCGCCCCGTTCTTCGATCCGCGCCGGCCGTTCCGGAGGCTGCACTTCGACCTGCTCGCGCTGCTGTCGTTCGGCGTCTCCTACTGGCTGTTCTCGCGCGGGCACACGAACGCGGGCGTGATCGCGGTCTACCCGACCCTGCTCTATCTGCTCGTGCGCCTCGTGTGGGCGGCGCTGTGGCCGCGGCGCCCCGTCGGCCGCCTCGTGCCCCTCGCGCCCACCGCGCTCCTCACGGTCGGGCTCGTGCTGCTGGTCGGCGCGCGCGTGGGCCTCAACCTCGCCAGCCACAGGGTGGAGGACGTGGGCTACGCGTCGGTGATCGGCGCCGACCGCATCGAGCACGGCCAGCCCCTGTACGTCGACAACGACTCGCACGGCGACACCTACGGCCCGGTGGCGTACATGGCCTATATCCCGTTCGAGCTCGTCTTCCCCTGGCACGGCAGCTGGGACTACCTGCCGAGCGCACACGCGGCCACGCTCGCCTTCGACCTGCTGACGATCCTCGGGCTGTTCATGCTCGGGCGCCGGATGCGCGCCGGACCGGGCGGCATCCGGCTCGGGCTGGCGCTCGGCTGGGCCTGGGCGGCGTTCCCGTTCACGCTGCTCGGCGTGATCCTGAACGTCAACGACGGCCTCGTGGCGCTGCTCGCGGTCTTCGCGCTGGTGGCCTACACGCGCTCGGATCTGGGACGCGCGGCGCTGATCGGCCTGGGGGCGGCGGCGAAGTTCGCGCCGCTGGCGCTGCTGCCGCTGTTCGCCTCGGGCCGCGACACGAGCGGGCGGCGGCGCGCGCTCGGGATGCTGGTGGCGGGCAGCGTGGTGTTCCTGCTCGCCTTCGCACCGTTCATCCCGCACGGCGGGCTGCGCGAGATCTGGAACTGCACGCTCGGCTACCAGCTCTGGCGCCTCCCGACGACCTCGCTCTGGGGCGTCTACCTCGGCCTCGGCTGGCTCCAGAAGGCGGCTTGGGCGGCGGCGCTCCTGTTCGCGCTGGCGGTCGCGCTCGTTCCCCGGGAGCGCTCTTTCACCCAGCTCTGCTGCCTGGCGGGAGCGGTCACGATCGCCCTCCAGATCCCGACCGGGCACTGGTTCTGGTTCTACATCGTCTGGTTCATGCCGTTCGTGCTGGTCGGGCTCCTGGGCGCCTATGGCGAACGCCGCGAAGGTTTGACGCGGGTGTTGTCGAAGGAGTGCGGGCTGACATGGCCAGCCGCCGACGCACCACCAAGAAGAGGGGGCGCGGTAGGCGCGGGAGTGGGCTCCTCGACGGTTTCCAGCTTCCCCGCCTTCCGGAGCTCGAGCAGCCGCAGCTCGATCTGATCGGGCTGGGCCTCGTCGCCCTCGCCGCCTTCTTCGCCTTCGTCTTCTACCTGGGGTGGGACGGCGGCAAGGTGGGCGAGTACATGGCGGACGGCTTCGTCTACCTGTTCGGCGGCGTGGCCTACCTTGCGCCGGTCGCGCTGTTCGGCGTAGGGGCGGTGCTCGTGCTGCGGCCGCTGCTCCCGTCGGTGCAGCCGTTCAAGGCAGGCGCGATCTGCCTGCTGATCGGGCTCATGCTCGGCCTCGCGGCGCGCTCATTCGGGCTCGGGCCGGCCGACCCGCCACGCGTGGGCTTCTTCCATCCCGAGTACTTCCGCCACCACGGCGGCCTCTTCGGCGACACCCTCTACTGGACCTCGAAGACGCTCTTCCAGCAGTTCGGGACGGACATCCTGTTCATCTTCCTGATGCTCGGCGGCGTGCTGCTCCTCACGGGCGCCTCGGTGGCCGGCGTCGTGCGCGCCACGAGCGAGAGCCTGACCACGACCACCCGTCGCGTGAAGGAGTCGACGCAGGAGTTCGCGGCGATCGTCTCCGGCCGTCCGGGTCACGAGGGCCGTCCCGAGGCGCCGGTGCTGGCCCACGAGCCGCAGCCGGAGCCGGACGAGGGCCCGCCAGAGGTGGAGCCGGTGGTGCGCGCCACCCACGTGGAGGCGCCCGCGCTCGACGGCCAGCGCCGCTACCCGGACCTGTACGGGGACGAGGACGACACCGTCGAAGAGAGCGCCGAGGACGACGCCGGCCTCGAGGACGACGTGGAGAGCGGGATCGCGGCCGTGCACAAGCCGGAGTCGCCGAGCCAGGAGGAGCTGACGCCGCAGGGCAATCGCCGCTCGGCCGTGACCGAGGCCGACGACCTCGAGTACAAGCTGCCGGCGCCGGCGCTGCTGAAGCGCTCGAACGGCACCACCAAGGTCGACACGAGCGCCCAGGAGCGCACCGGCGCGAAGCTGGTGGAGGCGCTCGGGCACTTCGGCGTGCAGTCCGCTGTGGTGGGCACGGTCACCGGCCCGCACGTGACCCGCTACGAGCTGCGCCTGGCCCCGGGCACGAAGATGTCGAAGGTCAGCGCGCTGAAGGACGACCTCGCCTACGCGCTGGCCGCGGAGGACGTGCGCATCCTGGCGCCGATCCCGGGCAAGCAGGCGGTGGGCGTGGAGGTGCCGAACGAGGTGCGCCGCATCGTGCACCTCGGGGACGTCTTCCAGGACTCGCCGAAGGGCTGGTCGCCGCTCACGGTCTGGCTCGGCAAGGACATCGCCGGGAAGGCGATCGGCACCGACCTCGCCAAGCAGCCGCACATACTCGTGGCCGGCACCACCGGCTCTGGCAAGTCGGGCTGCGTGAACGCGATGCTGTCATCGATCCTGCTGCGCGCCACCCCGAACGAGGTGCGCCTGGTGCTGGTCGACCCGAAGCAGGTGGAGCTCAACCACTACGAGTCGATCCCGCACCTGCTCACGCCGGTCATCACCAGCCCGCGCCTGGCCGCCAACGCCCTCGCCAACCTGATCAAGGAGATGGAGGAGCGCTACTCGATCATGAGCCGCGCACGCACGCGCAACCTGGTCGAGCTGAACCGCCAGCGCGAGAAGGAGGGCGAGCGGCCGCTGCCCTACATCCTCTGCGTGATCGACGAGCTGGCCGACCTCATGATGGTCGCCCCGGGCGAGGTCGAGGACTCGATCATCCGCCTGGCGCAGAAGTCGCGCGCTGTCGGCATCCACCTGCTGCTCGCCACCCAGCGGCCGAGCGCCGACATCATCACCGGCATGATCAAGGCGAACGTCCCTGCGCGGATCGCCTTCGCGGTCTCATCCCAGACCGACTCGCGGGTGATCCTCGACCAGAACGGCGCCGAGTCGCTGCTCGGCCAGGGCGACATGCTCTTCCGGCCGGCATCCGAGTCGCGCGGCGCGCGCATCCAGGGCGCCTTCATCACCGAGGACGAGATCGAGAAGCTCACCTCGCACTGGGCCAAGCAGGGCGAGCCGGAGCTGAAGGAGGAGCTGCTCGAGGCCGTGGAGGGCAAGGAGGAGGACGGCGAGCGCGACTTCGACCCGGACGCCGACGACCTGCTCGGCGAGGCGATCGCCACGGTCGTCCAGCTCGGCAGCGCCTCCACCTCGATGCTCCAGCGCCGCCTGCGCATCGGCTACACCCGCGCCGGCCGCCTGATCGACATGATGGAGCGGCGCGGCGTGATCTCGGGCTACGAGGGCTCGAAGGCCAGGCAGGTGTTGATCACCGAGGGCGACCTCCCGCGCGTGCTCGATGCGCTGGACCAGCCCGTGGGCGCACCTGCGGACTAGTTCTGTCGTCCACAATGTGCCGCCTATGCCTCAGGCCATAGGCGACACGCTCCGTGAGGCGCGCATGCGCCAGAAGATCGACATCACGGAGATCGAGACGAAGACCAAGATCCGCGCGAAGTACCTGCGTGCGATGGAAAACGAGGAGTTCGACCTCCTCCCGGGCAGCACGTTCGCCAAGAGCTTCCTGCGCACCTACGCGGACGCCCTGGGGCTCGACGCCCACCGGCTGGTGGAGGAATACCGCTCGCAGTACGAGCCGCGCGACGACTCGGACCTGCCCCCGCTCAGCCCGCAGGCGAACGCGCGGCGGCGCAATGCCCGCTACGACCGCCGCCCGCCGTCCCGCCGAGCCGCGGCGCTGATCGCCGGCGTGGTGGCGGTGATAGGCATCCTCGTCGTCGTCGGGATCGTCGGGGGCGGCTCGAAACCCAAGAACAAGAACACGGCGCTGTCGGCGACCACCACCACGACGGCGAACAAGAAGAAGCCGGCGAAGCAGACCGCGACCAAGCCCGCGACGGCGACGCGCGTGCTCGTCCGGGTCTCGCCTACGGTGCCGACCTACGTCTGCGTGGACAGCGGGAAGGGCACGCCGAAGCTGTTCGAGGGCATCATCGCCACGCCCAAGGCCTGGCGCGGCCGGCACATCCGCCTCAACCTCGGGAAGACATCGTTGACGCTGAGCGCGAACGGCAAGCGCGTTCCGCTCACGGTGGGGCCGAACCCGGTCGGGCTCGACTTCACGCCGCACCGGCACAGGACGCTGCCGGTCGGCCAGCGTCCCTGCGCATGAGCGTCCGGGCGGGCATCGTCGTCACCGGCACGGAGGTGCTGAGCGGCAAGGTCCGGGACGCCAACGGCCCCTGGCTGTCCGAGCGCCTCTTCGAGCTCGGCATCGACCTCGCCCACATCACCATCGTCGGGGACCGGCCGGAGGACATGGAGGCCCAGTTGCGCTTCCTGGCCGACCAGGGCATGGACCTGATCGTGACGAGCGGCGGCCTCGGCCCCACGGCCGACGACCTGACGGGCGAGGTGGTGGCGCGCTTCCAGGAGCGCCCGCTCGAGCTGAGCGCGGAGATGGAGCAGAAGATCGCGGAGATCCTGAAGCCGCTGATGACGCGCTTCCAGCACCTGGACGAGGACGCGGTGATGGCCGCCAACCGCAAGCAGGCGCTGGTCCCCCGCGGGGCCACGGCGATCGACCCGGCGGGCACGGCCCCCGGGCTCGTGGTGCCCCCGCCGGACGGCCGCGGCGGCCCCACGGTGGTGGTGATGCCGGGCCCTCCACGCGAGCTCCACTCGATGTGGCCGCAGGCCGTGGCCACTCAGGCCTTCCAGGACGCCGTGGCGGCGCGGACGACCTACGAGGAGCGGATGCTGCGCCTGTTCGGCATCCCGGAGTCGGAGATCGCGGAGACGCTGCGCACGGCCGAGGGCTCGATCCCCGGCTTCGACCGGGTGGAGATCACGACCTGCCTGCGCCGGGGCGAGCTGGAGGTTTCGGCCCGCTTCGAGCCGCCGGGGGCGCCGGCGTGGCAGGCGATCGAGGACCTGATCGCGGAGCGCCACGCCCATGCGCTCTACTCGCGCGACGGCAAGCGTGTGGACGACCAGCTTGCCGAGCTCCTGACGGGGCGCTGGTTCGCAGCGGCGGAGTCCTGCACCGGCGGCCTGCTGGTCGCGCGGCTGACGGAGCGCCCGGGGTCGTCGGCGTACGTGGCCGGCGGCGTCGTCTCCTACTCGAACGAGGCCAAGGCGGACCTGCTGGGCGTGGACCCGGCGCTGATCGAGGCGCATGGCGCTGTGTCGCCCCAGGTGGCCGAGGCGATGGCCGATGGGGCGCTCGAGCGCTTTCAGGCGGACGTGGCGGTGTCGATCACGGGCGTTGCCGGCCCGGACGGCGGCACCGAGGCCAAACCCGTCGGCTACGTCTGCTGGTGCGTCAAGCAGCGAGACGGCGCAACGCTGGCGCGGGACACTCGGCTGCCGGGCGACCGCACCGAGGTCCGCGACCGCGCGGTGACCGTCGCCATGCACCTCCTGCGGCGGGTGCTCGCGGGTGAGCGGGCGCCCTTCTGAGCGGCTCGGCTCGCCGCGCGCGCGGCTCTTTCTCGCGCTCGAGCCGTCGCCGGAGGGGCGCGCGGCGCTCGTGGGCTGGCGGGAGGGCGCGCTGGCGGGCCGCGACGACCTGCGGCAGGTCGCGCCCGAGGCCCTCCACGTCACGCTCGTGTTCCTCGGCTACCTCCCGGAGAAGGAGATCGAGCGCGTGGCGCAGACCGCCCTCGAGCCGCTCGAGGGCCTGGCGGCGCCGCGGCTCGCCGTGACAGGGGTGAAGGCCGTGCCGCCGCGCGGGCCGCGGCTGTTCGCCTTCGACCTCGCGGACGAGGACGGGCGCGCCGGCGTGGTGCAGGCGGCCGCGGCGGACGCGCTGGCCGCCGCTCGGCTCTACCGGCCGGAGAAGCGGCCGTTCTGGCCCCACATCACGCTCGCGCGCGTGAAGCGCGGCCGCAAGGCCCCGCCGCTCGATGCGCCGGACCCGCCGGCGGCGCCGTTCGACGCCCCCGAGGTCACGCTCTACCGGTCGATTCTGCGCCCTCAGGGGGCGATCTACGAGCCGCAGGCCAGCTTGCGGTTGCGCTGATCGGTTCAAGGTTCTCGGCGCAGAAGCCGATGGAGACCCTGCCCGACTTACGAGGAGAAGCATGTTCGACCTCTCGGCAGCGCTCGACCGCGTCACCGAATGGGGTGGCTCCGATCTTCACCTGAAGCACAGCAGCCCGCCCCTGATTCGCATCCACGGCGACCTGCAGGCCATTCCCCAGATGAAGGCGCTCGATCCCGAGGACACCGAGCACGCCCTGAGCCTCATGCTCACGAACCCCGTGAAGCGGGAGGAGTTCGAGACGGAGGGCGAGGTCGACTTCTCCTACGAGCACAACGGGAGCCTGCGTGCCCGTTTCCGCGTCAACGCCTTCAGGCAGCTCGGCGGCACGTCGCTGGTTGCCCGCCTGATCCCCGAGGACATCCGCTCGATCGAGGAGCTGGCCCTGCCGCCCATCATCGGCGAGATCGCCGACGAGTCGCGCGGCATCGTGCTCGTCACAGGCACGACGGGTTCCGGCAAGACCACCACGCTCGCGGCGATGATCGACCGGATCAACCGCTCGAAGTCCAAGCACATCGTCACGATCGAGGACCCGATCGAGTTCCTCCACCGTGACAACCGCTCGGTGATCAACCAGCGCGAGGTGGGCACGCACACGAGCTCCTTCCCGCGCGCGCTGCGCCGCGTCCTGCGACAGGACCCGGACGTGATCCTGATCGGTGAGATGCGCGACGAGGAGACGGTCCAGACCGCGATGTCGGCGGCCGAGACCGGGCACCTCGTGTTCTCGACGCTGCACACGCTCGACGCTGCCGAGACGATCAACCGCATCGTTGACCTGTTCCCGCGCCACGAGGAGAAGCAGGCGCGCGCGATGCTGGCGGGCACGCTCAAGGGCATCGTCTCCCAGCGTCTCGTGCGCACCTCCGACGGCCGCGGCCGCATCGTCTGCTGCGAGATCCTGCGGATGACCGGCCGCGTGGCGGACATGATCATCCGCCCGGAGGAGACCACCCATCTCCCCGAGGCGATCGCCGAGGGCTCGTTCTACGGGATGCAGACGTTCGACCAGGCGCTGCTCGCGCACGTCCAGGCCGGCCGCATCTCGATGGACGACGCGCTCACGGCGGCGAGCCACCCGCACGACTTCAAGCTGCTCGTCAGCGCGAACGGCCAGCGCTCGGACGGGCAGTTCGTGACGCCGGCGTCGCGCGGCCGGGTGTAGCGCCCAGCGGGGCGAGCAGCGCGACCGCGACGGGCGGGAACAGCCACAGCAGGTAGAGGTAGGTCCAGTTGCTCGCGCTGAGCTGAAGCGCGGCGAGGACCGCGCCTGTGGCGGCCGCCAGGCGAACCGGATCGGAGGCGAGCCGGCGGGCGTTCGCGGTCGCAAAGGCGATGCCCGCGAGCGTGAGCGCCTGCACGACCGCCTGGAGCGGCCCGATCCCGAGCAGCGCCCAGGCGGACTGCAGCGTGCCGCGCTCGAGCTGGAAGGAGAGCGCGTGGAGCATCCGCGGGAAGGCGTCCGGGCCGCCGAGGACGGCGAGCTCCACGCAGAGCACGGCGCTGAGCGCGGCAGCCGCGCCGAGCGCCCGCAGGAGCGGCTTCCCGCGCGTGCGCGCGAGCCAGAGCGGCAGCAGCGCAAGCGGCGCCAGCTTGATCCAGGCGCCTGCCGTGAGGGCCAGGGCGGCGCGGCCGGGGCGGCTCGCGACGGCCAGCGCGATTGCGATCGCCGCCGCCAGCAGGATGTCGTTGGTGCCCGCCGCGACCGCGATCATGAGCGGCGGGAAGCAGAGCCAGGCGAGCACGATCCGCGCGCCGGCGCGGCGCAGCGCGGCGGCCGTTACGAGCGCTCCGGCCAGGCCGACGAGCAGCGCGCCGCTCGTGTCGTCGAACCCGTCCCTGACCGGTGCGATGGCTGCGGTGGGCAGGTAGAGCAGGTAGTTGAGCAGGGGATAGGTGTCGCCGTGCAGGACGTCGGAGGGCATGTGGCCGTAGGGCAGCGTGCCGTGCAGGAGCAGCGTCGCGCCCGCGCTCGAGGCGAAGCCCACGTCGATGGCGCCCGGTGAGGTGGTGGCCACGACGACGAGCAGGATCGCCACCGCGGCGATCGCATATGCCGTGGCGCGCCCCGGCAGCGGGAGGCGGTCGAGCAGCGGGGTGGCGGGCGGTCCAGCCCCGCGCGCGGCGCGCCAGGCGCAGCGGGCACAGAGGTAGGCGAGCGGCGGGTAGCCGGACAGGACGCTGAGCGCGAAGAGCTGGTGGTCGGCGGCGACGATCGGCACGACGAACGCGAGCAGCGCCAGCACGTCGAGGTTGCGCAGGCTCAGGAGCGGCGTGGTGGCGGTGGCGAGCAGAAAGCAGAGCGCGAGCGCTGCGAGCAGCCACGGGCTGTCGCTGAGCTTTGACCCGTACCGCGGCGCGCCCGGGGGGAAGGACTGGACGTGGCGGACCCGTCCCTGGGTGTCCACGGCCGCGACGGCCTGGATCCGCGGCCCCGCGAAGAAGGTGACGCGGTCGAGCCGCGAGTCGAGCATCGTCACCCGGTAGCGGTCGTGGCCCGCGGCCTGTTCTGCGACCGTGGGGTCGTTCAGTGCGGCTCGCGCGGCCTGGGCCGCCCGCAGCGGCAGGCGCCCGCGGCCGCCCTGCGCCGCGACGAGCGCGGTCACCAGGGCCGCCACCGCGGCCCCCAGGGCGATGACAGCTGTGAGACGCCGTCTCACACCTCAGTTATCGACCGTTACGGAAAATCCGCAAAGTCGTTGCAAAGGCTTTGCGTTGCGGTCTGGAAGTGCGTCCGATCCGGTCCTTAGCCTGGGTGCATCTCGAAGAACGCGAGGAGCACCGAATGATGGATACGGACACCGAGAAGGCCGTAAAGGCCCGCGATTCCGCGCTGAACAGCGCGCTCACCCAGATTGAGCGTGCGTTCGGCCAGGGATCGATCATGAGAATGGGCGACGAGGCGGCGGCCGTGAAGGTGGCCGCGATCCCCTCCGGCGCCCTCTCGCTCGACATAGCGCTCGGCGTGGGCGGCTTCCCGCGCGGGCGCATAGTGGAGATCTTCGGCCCGGAGTCGTCGGGCAAGACCACGCTGATCTACCACGTGCTGGCCGAGGCCCAGAAGGCCGGCGGCATCTGCGCGTTCATCGATGCCGAGCATGCGATGGACCCCGCGTATGCCAAGCGCATCGGCGTCGACGTCGACGAGCTGCTCGTCTCGCAGCCGGACCACGGCGAGCAGGCACTCGAGATCGCCGACCTGCTGATCCGCTCCGGCGCGATCGACGTTGTGGCGGTCGACTCGGTGGCGGCGCTCACCCCGAAGGCCGAGCTCGAGGGCGCGATGGGCGACCAGACGGTCGGCCTCCAGGCGCGCATGATGAGCCAGGCGATGCGCAAGCTGGCCGGCAACCTCAACCGCACCGGCACGCTCTGCATGTTCACCAACCAGATCCGCGAGAAGGTCGGCGTGATGTTCGGCTCGCCGGAGACCCAGCCGGGCGGCCGCGCGCTGAAGTTCTACTCGTCGCAGCGGCTCGACATCCGCCGCATCGAGACGCTCAAGGAGGGCACCGAGGCGGTCGGCAACCGGGTGCGCGTGAAGGTCGTCAAGAACAAGGTGGCGGCGCCGTTCCGCCAAGCCGAGTTCGACATCGAGTACGGCCAGGGCATCTCGGCGGAGGGCTGCCTGATCGACCTGGGGCTCGAGCACGACATCGTGCAGAAGTCCGGCTCGTTCTTCTCCCATGGCGACGAGCGGCTCGGCCAGGGTCGCAACAACGCCAAGTCCTACCTGCGCGAGAACCCGGCCGTGGCGAAGCAGATCGAGGCCAAGATCTACGAGGCGATCGGCATGGTTACGGCCAACACCGGCGCCCCGGTCGCAGAGATCGCGCCTGAGGCGGCCGCTGAGGCCGCCGACGAGGCCGAGGCGGCGCCCGAGGCCGCGGCTGAGGCGGCCTGAGCGGCCGGGGGTCGTCCGCCGGCGGGGACGCTGCAAACCTTCGCTCTCCTGCGTCCTCGGTCGGCCGTGGGCTAGCGCCCTACGGCCTCCCTGCGTCCTTGGATAGCTCGGTTTTCGCGTCCCTTCGGTGGACGGCTGGCGCTGGGTTCACATGGCCGAAGCTGGGTAGACCCTGGAGGTGGAGAGTTCTCGTTCCACCTCAGAAGAGACACGGCCAGATCGGGACATGAGCGCTGAGCAGGCGCCGCCTGAGGCGACGGCGCCGGCCGCCGGGCCACCCGCAGAGCCGATCCGTCCGACCCGCCGGACCCGCATCAGCGGGGCCTGGACCGGCGTCATCGCGGGTGCGGTCGTCCTCCTGCTGCTCCTTATCTTCATCCTCGAGAACACACAACGGGTGAAGATCAGCTACCTCGGCGCGAATGGCCACCTGCCCGTTGGCGTCGCGCTGCTCCTGGCGGCGGTTGCAGGCGCACTGGTGGTGGGGATGGTCGGAGCGGCTCGCGTGCTTCAGCTGCGCAAGCTCGCAAAGCGCGCTGAGCGCCGAGCGTAGGGGCCAAGTCCGGAGGGCGGCTGGGGCAGCGGCCATCATGGAGTGGTGGTGGGCTCTCTCCACTACGACCGCATCGGCCGCCGCTACACGGCCACTCGCCGTACCGACCCGCGGCTGGCGGCGGCCATCTGGCGCGGCCTCGGCGACGCGCGGAGCGTGCTGAACGTCGGCGCGGGGGGCCGGCTCGTACGAGCCCTCTGACCGCGAGGTGCTGGCGCTCGACCCGTCGGCGGTGATGATCGGCCAGCGCCCTCCGGGCGCGGCGCCGGCGATTCAGGCGCGCGCCGAGGAGATCCCGCTGGCCGACGGCAGCGCCGACGCCGCGATGGCCGTGCTGAGCGAGTACCACTGGGGCGACCGCGCCGCGGGCGTGGGGGAGCTGGCGCGCGTCGCCCGCCGGCGAGTCGTCGTGTTCAGCTTCGATCCGGCCGAATGGGATCGCCTCTGGCTCAAACCGAGTACCTGACATCAGCCCGCGAGATCGTGCCGGAGCGCTACAGGGTGAGAGGCGTCTGGGAGGCCGAGCTGCGCGAGCTGCTGCCCGGCGAGGTAAGCGTGGAGCCGGTGCCGATCCTCACGACTGCGCCGACGGCTTCTACGGCTCCTTCTGGCGCCGGCCGGCCGCATACCTCGACCCGCTCGTACGCAGCTGCATCTCCGTGTTCTCACGCCTCCCGGCCGCGGAGCTCGAGAGCGCGCTCGCGGCCCTGAGAAAGACCTCGAGAGCGGCGACTGGGACGCGCGCCATCCTGAGCTTCTTCGCCTCGACGAGCTCGACCTCGGCTACCGCCTCGTGGTAGCCGAGTTGGGGTAGGCGAATTCGGCGCCCTTGCGCCCGCAAACGTGCGCCTTTACCCTTGTTGCAGCGGCCGGCTCGGCCGCCGTGAGACAAAGAACCAGCAAATCACGCTTTTTTGGCGCGGGTAAGCAAGCTTCCTGAGACATGAATTTCCCACTTTCCAAACGACTAGCGGACGAGCTCGAAAGGAGTTGCACGGAGCGTCCGTAGTCGTGCTCTGAGCGCGCTCGCCACGCGCGCATCCCGCTGAGAAGCACGCTTGGTGTCTTGCGGAGCCGAGACGCACCGCTCGACCGATATCTGAGGCCGGCGCCCACGGCGCCGGAATGGAGACACCGAGGAGATGGAGATCGTGCTGGCGGCAGTGGTTGCAGCGGTCGTGTCCGCTGCGGTGGTGGCGCTCAGCCTCCGTAGCCGCCCCGAGCGGCTGGCGCCCGTCGGACCGCGGGTGAACGGCCGCGAGGCGCTGCCGGTCGAGCCGGCGGCAGCCGAAGACGCACCCGTCGAGACCGAGCTGGGGGCGCGGCGCGCGGAGATCGCCCGCATCGAGGAGCGCCTGCTGAGCAAGCAGGAGGCGCTCGACCTGCGGCTCGCGGAGCTGACGCGCAAGGAGCAGTCGCTCGAGGACCGCGCCCGGAACCTGGAGCGCGACGCCGAGAAGCTGAAGGCCTCCAAGCAGGAGCATGTGCGCGAGCTCGAGCGCGTGGCGGGGCTGAGCGCCGGCCAGGCGCGGCAGATCCTGCTGAAGGAGCTGGAAGATGCGCTTCGCCACGACAGCGCACGGCTCGTGCGCCAGGTCGAGGAGGAGTCCAAGCGCGAGGCGGACCGGCGCGCCCGCAACATCCTCGCCACCGTCATGCAGCGGATGGCCGCCGGTCACGCGGTGGAGACGACCGTGTCCGTGGTCGCGCTCCAGTCGGACGACCTCAAGGGACGCATCATCGGCCGCGAGGGTCGCAACATCCGCACGCTCGAGACGCTCACGGGAATCGACTTCATCATCGACGACACCCCCGGCGCCGTGATCCTGTCCGGCTTCGACGGAGTGCGCCGCGAGATCGCCCGCATCACGCTCGAGAAGCTGCTCCAGGACGGCCGCATCCACCCGGCCCGCATCGAGGAGGCCTACTACCAGGCCAAGTCGGACATCGACCAGCACATCATGGAGGTGGGGGAGCAGGCAGTGTTCGAGGCCGGCGTGGGGGCGCTCCATCCCGAGCTGACGAAGCTCCTCGGCAGGCTGCGCTACCGCACGAGCTACGGCCAGAACGTCCTCGCCCACTCGATCGAGTGCGCCCACCTCGCGGCGATGCTCGCCAGCGAGCTGGGCGCCAGCGCCAAGACGGCGCGCAGGGCCGCGCTGCTGCACGACATCGGCAAGGGCGTCTCCCACGAGGTGGAGGGCCCGCACGCGCTCGTCGGCGGCCAGATCGCGCGCAAGTACAAGGAGTCCGAGGCGGTCGCGCACGCGATGGAGGCCCACCACAACGAGGTGGAGATGCAGACGGTCGAGGCGGTGATCGTCCAGATGGCCGACGCCCTCAGCGGGGCCCGGCCGGGGGCGCGCGGCGAGTCCCTCGAGCAGTACGTCACCCGCCTGCGCAACCTCGAGGAGATCGCCATGCGCCATCCCGGCGTGGAGAAGGTCCACGCGATGCAGGCGGGCCGCGAGGTGCGGGTGATCGTCAGCCCGGAGGACATCGACGACGACGCCGCGGCGCTGCTCTCGCACCAGATCGCCCGCGACGTGGAGAAGGAGCTCGAGTACCCCGGGCAGATCAAGGTCACGGTGATCCGCGAGAGCCGGGCCGTGGACTACGCCAAGTAGGCGTTCGGCGCCGCTAAGGTGACCCGCTGATGAAGACGTACCACGTCACCACGTTCGGCTGCCAGATGAACGAGCACGACTCCGAGCGCATGAAGGGGATGCTCGAGTCGCTCGGCTACAGCGAGGTCGGCTCGCGCGCCGAGGCGGACGTGATCCTGTTCAACACCTGCTCGATCCGCGAGACCGCCGACAGCCGCTTCCTCGGCCACCTCGGCGAGGCCAAGCGGCTGAAGTCGGAGGACCCGGCCAAGGTTGTCGGCGTGGGCGGCTGCTGGGCGCAGTCGGTGAAGGACGAGGTGTTCGAGCAGTTCCCGTTCGTCGACGTGGCGTTCGGGCCGGGCCAGATCCCCAAGCTGGCCGAGTTCCTGACGAGCGACAGCATCACCGCGCAGGGCTTCTTCGAGTTCGAGGGCTTCTCCGGCCACCTGCCGATGAAGCGCGAGCGCGAGTTCCAGGCCTGGGTGCAGATCTCCGTGGGCTGCAACTGCAGGTGCTCCTACTGCATCGTGCCGTCCACGCGCGGCCGCGAGGTCAGCCGCGATCCGCTCGAGCTGGTCGAGGAGATCGAGCGCCTGGCCGCGGACGGCGTGCGCGAGGTCACGCTGCTCGGCCAGAACGTCAACTCGTACGGCCGCGACCTGCCGCGTGAGAGCAAGACGAGCTTCGCCGAGCTGCTGCGCATGATCGACGCGGTGGAGGGCGTCGAGCGCATCCGCTACACGAGCCCGCACCCGAAGGACATGCGCGAGGACGTGATCCGCGCCCACGCGGAGCTGCCCGCCCTCTGCGAGCACATCCACCTGCCGCTCCAGTCCGGCTCGAGCCGCATCCTCAAGGCGATGCGCCGCACCTACAACCGCGAGCGCTACCTGGACAGGGTGGCGATGATCCGGGAGCAGGTGCCCGACTGCTCGATCACCACCGACATCATCGTCGGGTTCCCGGGCGAGACAGACGAGGACTTCGAGCAGACGCTCGAGGTGGTGGAGGAGACGCGCTACGACGGCGCCTTCACGTTCATCTATTCGCCGCGCCGCGGCACCGAGGCGGCCGAGCTGCCGGACCAGGTGCCGCACGAGCTCAAGCGCGAGCGCATGGAGCGGCTGGTGGACATCGTCCAGCGGATCCAGCTCGAGCGCGCGCAGCGCTTCGTGGGCCGCACGATGGAGGTGCTGGTCGAGGGCCCGTCGCGCACGGATCCCGACAGGCTGCGCGGCCGCACGCGCCACAACAAGACCGTGAACTTCCCCGGTCTCGCGCAGCCCGGCGAGCTGGCGCAGGTCGAGATCACCGGCGCGACCAGCACGACGCTGGCGGGCGAAGAGCTGCTCCTGTCGCGCGCGCTCGCTTGAGCGCGGCAGTGATCGCCATCTTCGGTCCCACGGGGATCGGCAAGACCGCGGTGGCGATTGCGGTCGCCGACGAGCTGCGCCGCCGCGGCGACGATCCGGTGGCGATCTCGGCGGACGCGCTGCAGGTCTACCGCGGCCTCGAGACGCTCAGCGGCGTGGCGAGCGCGGAGGAACAGGAGCGGCTCGAACACCGGCTGGTGTCGTTCGTCCCCGCCACGCACACGTTCTCGGTGGGCGAGTTCATGCCGCTCGCACACGCGGAGATCGACGCCGCGCTGGCGGCCGCCCGCAGGCCGATCGTGGTGGGCGGCACCGGCCTCTACCTGCGGGCGGCGCTCACCCAGCTCGAGCTCCAGCCGCCGCCGCCCGCGGCGGTGCGAGCGCGCTGGACGGAGGAGGTGGACCGGCGCGGCCCGGAGGAGCTCCACCACGAGCTGGTCGACCGCGCGTCCTGGGCGGTGGAGGGCATCGAGCCGACGGACAGGAGCCGCATCATCCGCACGCTCGAGCTGCTCGAGATGGGCGAGCTCGAGCCGCGCGAGGGGGAGTCGCAGCTCTGGACGGAGGACATGCGCCGACCGACCGTGCTGGCCGGCCTGACGATGGAGCGCGAGGAGCTCTACCGGCGGATCGACGAGCGCGTGGACGCGATGCTGGCCGCCGGCGCGGAGGCGGAGGTGCGGCGCGTCGAGGAGGCCGGCGCCTCGCGCACGGCGAGCAAGGCGCTCGGCTTCGAGGAGCTGTTCGCGGGCGACGTGGAGGCGATGAAGCGGAACACCCGCCGCTACGCGAAGCGCCAGCTCACCTGGATGCGCAAGCTGGCCGGCGTCCACACGATCGACGTCACGGGCCGGGACGCGGCCGAGGTGGGGGCGGAGATCGCCGCGCTCAGCCTGCCTCGGCCCGCTTCGTGACCTGCCGCAGCAGGTCCATGCGTATGAAGCGCATGAACGGCGCGACGATCGTCCAGACCGGGCGGAAGCGCAGCCAGGCGCCGCGGTCGGTGCACCAGACGCGGATCTCGGTGACGATCTCGGAGCCCCGCTCGTGCTCGCGCACCTGGGTCAGCACCGCTCCCTTGGCCCGGTTCGGAGGCTCGTATTCCTTATAGTCCGCCGCCGACTCGAAGCGGGCGTAGTCGCCGCGAGGCGACCAGAGGCAGCCCGCGATCCCCGAGATCGAGTAGTGGTCTCCCTCTTCCAGCAGCGTGAAGATCCCCGACCGGAACAGCTCCCTGAACGTGGTCTGCGCCGACGGCGCATTTGGCCCGAGCCGCGCGCCGATCAGCGGCCGTAGCACGCGCGTGTCGTCCACGCGGACCCGCCCGGCCGCCTCCCAGAGCCTGTCGGGATCGGCGCGCGAGGCGCGTCGCTGTAGCGAGCGCACCTGGTAGTCGGGAAGCCAGGGATCGAGCGAGGCGGCCAAATGAGGTTCGAGAAGTGGCAGGCGCTCGGCAACGACTACATCATCGTCGAGCAGGATGAGCTGCCCTTCGAGCTTACGAAGCGGCGCGTCGAGTTGCTCTGCGCTCCCCACACGGGCGTGGGCTCGGACGGCGTCCTGCTCCTGTCGAGGCCCCAGGAGGGCGACGCCGTGGCGACCCTGCGCATCTTCAACCCCGACGGCTCGGAGGCCGAGCTGTCCGGTAACGGAGCCCGTGAGGCCATCCTCTACCTGCGGCAGCGGGGCTGGACCGACAGGGACGAGTTCACCCTGCTCACGGCGGCCGGCGAGATCCGGCCGCGGATCACGGGGCCGAGCACGTGCACGGTGGACATGGGCCGCGCGAGCACCCGCTCGAAGGACTTCCCGAGCGGCGGGGAGGACGGAACGGGCAGGCTGGAGTCCGCGGGGCGCGAATTCGTCTTCCAGCACGTGTCGATCGGGAACCCTCAGTGTGCGATCGAAGTCGAGCCCGGCGAGCTCGAGCAGCTCGACCTGCAGGCGTACGGCCCGGGGATCGAGAACCATGAGCTGTTCCCGAACCGCACGAACGTGAGCTTCTGGCGCCGCGAGGGCGACGGCGAGATCACCGCCCGCATCTTCGAGCGCGGCGTGGGCGAGACGATGGCGTCCGGCACTGGCGCGAGCGGCGCCGCCGTGGCGGCCGTGCTGCGCGGTGCGACTAGCCCGGTGACGGTGCACCTCGATGGGGGCGACCTCGAGGTGGAGGTGGGAGAGGACCTGCAAGTGACCCTGACCGGCTGGGCGCTGCCCGTCTATGCGGGCGTGCTCAGCGACCAATTCCTGGAGGAGCTGCGTGAGGCACAGTAAGCGGCTCGAGGCGCTGCCGCCCTACCTGTTCGCGGAGCTCGAGCGCAAGATCGCCGCCAAGAAGGCGGCGGGCGTGGACGTGATCAGCCTCGGGATCGGCGATCCCGACACTCCCACGCCGGACTTCGTGATCGACGCCCTCGTGCGGGCCGCGCGCGACCCGGGCACGCACCAGTACCCGTCGAACCGCGGCCGGTCCGAGTTCCGCGAGGCCGTGGCGGACTTCTACGAGCGCCGTTTCGGGGTGCGGCTCGACCCGGGCAGCGAGGTGCTGCCCGCGCTCGGCGGCAAGGAGTGCATCTTCAACCTCAACCTCGCGTTCCTCGATCCCGAGGACGTGGCGCTGGCTGCCGACCCGGGCTACCCGCCCTACACCGGCGGGCCGACCCTGAGCGGCTCGCGGGCGGCGCTGATGCCGCTCGTGCCGGAGCTCGGCTTCGCGCCCGATCTCGACGCGATCTCGGAGGAGGACCGCCGGCGGGCGAAGCTGATGTTCCTCAACTACCCGAACAACCCCACCGGCGCGATCGCGCCCGAGGGGCTGTTCGAGCGGGTGGTGGAGTTCGCGCGCGCGAACGACGTGCTGGTCGTGCACGACGCCGCCTACACGGAGATCACGTTCGACGGCTACACGGCGCCGAGCTTCCTCGAGACGCCGGGCGCCAAGGAAGTCGGCGTGGAGGTGTTCTCGCTCTCGAAGGCCTGGAACATGACCGGCTGGCGCACCGCGGCCCTGGTGGGGAACGCGGAGGCGATCGAGTCCTACTGGCGGCTGAAGACCAACATCGACTCGGGGATGTTCGACGCCGTGCAGCTCGCCGCCGTGGCCGCGCTGCGCGAGGGCGCCGGCTTCGCCGCCGAGATGAGCGAGCACTACCAGCGGCGGCGCGACCTGGTCTGCGACGCCCTCCGCGAGATCGGCGTGCACGTCACCGTGCCCAAGGGCACGATCTACATCTGGGCGCCCGTGCCGGACGGCCACACCTCCGGCTCCTACTGCGAGCTGGTGCTGGAGGAGTCGGGCGTGGTGATCAGCCCGGGCAGCGCCTACGGCCCGAACGGCGAGGGCTGGTTCCGCATCTCGCTGACCGTGGCCGACGAGCGGCTGACCGAGGCGGTCGAGCGGTTGCGCTCGACCTTGGCCCGCTAGCCCGCGGCCGCGGGCGCGGGATCCTGCGTGCCCGACTCGCCGCTGACCGTCTGGCGCATCGCGGTGTCGAAGTCGCGCGGCGTGTAGCCCAGCTCGCGGCGCGCCTTCTCGTCGGTCATCCAGAAGGTCACGCCGTCGGAGGTCTTGATCAGCTCGGCGAGGTTGGGCGGGAAGCCCATCAGCTTGCCGACGACCGGCCCGATCGGGATGGCCAGCTTCATCATCGCGGGCGGCATCGTGACGCGCGGCGGCTTGCGGCCGACGAGCTCGGCGGTCTTGTCCACGAGCTCGCCGAGCGTGCCCTTGTTGCCCGCCAGGTTGTACGACTTGCCGATGCGGCCCTTGTCGTGGGCGAGCAGGATGCCGTCGGCGACGTCCTCGACGTGCACGAAGTTGAACCCGGCGTCGGGGAACATGCGCATCTTCAGCTTGCCGGTGCGCACCTGGTCGATCATGTTGCCGAGCTCGGAGGGGTCGTCGGGGCCGAGGATGCCCCCCGGCTGGACGATCACCACCGGCGCGCCTTTCTTGATCCGGTCGAGCGCCACCTGGTGCGCCAGGTACTTGGTCTCGTCGTAGTAGGAGAGGAAGTCCGGCGGCTGCGGGCGGGTGTAGCTCTCGTCGACCACCTGGCCGCGCGTGTTGCCGTACACGTTGCCGGTGGAGACGTAGACGATGCGGCTGGCGCCCGCCTCGGTGGCGGCGTCGAGTACCCGCTCGGTGCCGCGCACGTTGGCGTCGTACATCGCCTCGTGCTCGGACTTCGGGATGCCGACCTTGTAGGTGGCGGCCACGTGGAAGACCGCGTCGCAGCCGGCCACGCCGCGCCGGATCGCCTCCTCGTTCGCGAGGTCGCCCTCCACGAGCTCCACACCGAGCCCGCGCAGGTCCTCCGCCCGGGAGGGCGTGCGCGCCAGCGCCACGACCTCCTCGCCCCGCTCGCGCAGCTTGCGCACGAGGTGCTTGCCCACGAAGCCCGTGCCGCCCGTCACGAAGGCTTTCACGAGCCGGACTCTAAACAACCCACGCCGGACCTACACTCACAGGGGTGGAGAGAAGCCGCAACGGAAGGGCCGCCGAGACTCGCTATGGCGAGGGGATCCGCAATCCCCGCGCGCGTCAGCGTGCGCTCTGCATTGCGGCGGGGCCCGACGAGGTCGATTTCAGCGAGCTGCGCGAGCTCCTGCGCACTGCCGGCGTGGCGGTGGCGGGCGAGCTCAGCCAGCGGCGCGCGCGGCCCGACCCTGACCGATATCTCGGCAAGGGCAAGCTCGCCGAGCTCAAGCAGGCCGTGGCCGACAGCGACGCCAACCTGATCGCGTGCGACGACGAGCTGCTGCCGCGGCAGGAGCGCAACCTCGAGCAGGAGGTCGGCGTGCCGGTGATCGACCGCACGGCGATCATCCTCGACATCTTCGCCGACCATGCCGCGTCGGCCGAGGGCAATCTCCAGGTCGAGCTCGCGCAGCTCGAGTACAACCTCGCGCGCATGCGCGGTCTGTGGACGCACCTCGAGCGCCTGGGCGGCGGCATCGGCACCAGGGGCCCGGGTGAGACGCAGATCGAGACCGACCGCCGCCTGGCGCGCGACCGGATCGCCTCGCTCAAGCGCCGTCTCGAGCGCACCAAGGCGGGCCGGAGCACCATGCGGCAGGAGCGCGAGCGGACCCAGCTGCCCACCGTGGCGCTGGCCGGCTACACCAACGCCGGCAAGTCCACGCTCCTGAACGCGCTCACCGGCTCGGACGCCGGCGTGCGCGACCGCCTCTTCCACACGCTCGACCCCACCACGCGGTCGTTCGAGATCAGCGGTCGCCGCTACCTGCTCACGGACACGGTCGGCTTCATCCGCAAGCTGCCGCACCAGCTCGTCGACGCCTTCGCCGCGACGCTCGAGGAGGCGCTCTATGCGGACCTGATCGTGCACGTCGCGGACGCGTCGCAGCCGGAGGACGAGCTGATGGCCCAGCTCGCGGCTGTGGAGGACGTGCTGGCCGAGATCGGCGCGGCCGAGCGGCCGCGGCTGCTCGCGCTCAACAAGATCGACCTGATCGACGAGGACCGCCGCCGCGAGCTCTCCTTCCGGCACCCGCGCGCGGTGCAGATCTCCGCGGTCAGCGGCGAGGGCCTGGACCTGCTGGCTGAGGCGATCGAGGCCCAGTTCCTCGCCAGCCTGCGACTGATGGAGCTGCTAGTGCCCTACGCCGAGGGCGGCCGCCTGTCCGAGCTGCACGACCTGGCGGGCGAGATGGAACGCGAGGACACGCCCGCCGGGGCGCGCATCCGCGCGCGGGTGCCCGCCGACGTGGCCGCCCGCTTCGAGCGCTTCTCGGTCAACGGCTCGGGCGGCGCCCCGCCCGACCCCGAGTGACGCTCCGCTTCGCGCGCCTGAGCGACGACGCGCGCGAGCCCACACGCGCCCACCACGGCGACGCCGGCTACGACCTGTACGCGGTCGAGCCGGCTCGGCTCGGTCCCGGTGAGCGTGCCAGCGTGGGCACGGGCGTCGCGGTCGCCATTCCGGACGGCTGGGCGGGCCTGGTGCTGCCGCGCTCCGGCCTGGCCGCCCGCCACGGCATCACCCTGCCGAACGCACCCGGGCTGATCGACTCGGGCTATCGGGGGGAGGTGCGAGTGCTGCTCCTCAACACCGATCCGCGCGAATCCTTCGAGATCGCGCCGGGCGACCGCATCGCGCAGCTGCTGCTGGTGCGCCACGAGGCACCTGAGCTGGTCGAGGTCGAATCGCTCGACGAGACCGTCCGCGGAACCGGCGGATTCGGCTCCAGCGGTAGGTAGTGCCGCTGCCGTAGAGTCCGCTCATGACGCCGGTCAAGCTGTACGGCATCCCGAGTTCGAACGCCGTGCTCGCCGTGCAGCTCGCGCTCGAGCACAAGGGCGTGGAGTACCGGCGGGTGGACCTGATCCCCGTCCAGCACCGGATCGGGATGCTGCTGCGGGGCTTCGGCGGCATGACCGTGCCGGGGATCGTGATCGACGGGCGCAAGGTCCACGGCAGCGTGGCGATCATGCACGCGCTCGACGAGGCGCGCACCGGCCCGGCGCTCTACCCCGCGGATCCGATGCGCCGGCGCGAGGTGGAGGAGGCCGTGAGCTGGGGCGAGCAGACCTTCCAGGCGGCGATGCGGCGCCTCGTGCCCTACGCGCTCCTGAAGCGGCCGGCCGCGATGCGCACGCTGCTCGAGGACTCGCGCATGATCCTCCCGCGCGCCATCGCGACGCGGACCGCGCGGCCCAACGTCTGGGTCTCCTCGCGCTACAACCACTCGAACGACGACAACGTGCGTCGCACGCTCGCGGAGCTGCCGCCGATGCTCGACCGCATCGACGCCTGGATCGCGGCCGGCAAGCTCGACGCGAACAATCCCGGCGCGGCCGACTTCATGATCGCGCCGACCACCCGCGCGCTGATGTGGTTCGAGGACCTGCGCCCGCTGGTCGAGCGGCGCCCGGCCGGCAAGCACGCGCTGCGGATCGCCCCGCACTACCCGGGCAGCTTCCCGCCGCTGTTCCCCGCGGACGTGCTGGAGCCGCTCAACCAGGTCGCGGCCTAGACGCCCGCGGCGCGCATCGCGCTGGCGTGCGCGGCCTCCTCCAGCGAGTCGTCCCCGAGCGGCTCGAGCTCGATGCCCAGCGCGAGCTCGATCAGGCGGTCGGCCAGCCAGATGTTCTTCGGCAGCAGCGGCCCGTGCAGGTAAGTGCCGATCGTGTTGCCGCGTTGCACGCCCTCGAAGCCGTCGCGGCCGTTGTTGCCGAAGCCCTTCAGCACGCGACCAAGCGGCCGCTCACGGGGGCCGAGGTGGGTGCGCCCGCCGTGGTTCTCGAACCCGGCGATCACGCGCGGCCCGTCGCCGAGGTCGGCCTCGATCGCGCAGTTGCCGATAAGCCGCGGGCCCTCTTCGCGCACGGTGTGCAGGTCCACCAGCCCGACGCCCGGCAGTACCAGGGTGCCGAGCTGGTAGCTCGAGCCCAGGAGCTGGTAGCCGCCGCACACGGCGAGGATCACCGCGCCGCGGTCCTGGGCGGCGTGCAGCGCCCGGCGCTTGGTGGCGACCATGTCCTCGGCCACCGCCACCTGGTCGCGGTCCTGGCCGCCGCCGATGTAGAAGAAGTCGGCGGCGTCCGGATCGAGCGGCTCCTCGAGGCCGGACGACGACAGCTCGAAGCCGAGGCCGCGCCACTCGCAGCGGGCGCGCAGCACCGCGATGTTGCCGCGGTCTGCGTAGATGTTCATCAGGTCGGGATAGAGGGCGCAGAGACGCAGCGTCAGCACGGTCACGCCGCCTCCAGCAAGACCACGGCGCTGCCCACATAGCCGTCGGTCTCCGGGACGCTGCGCCGCTCGAGCGCGCGAAAGCCGAGGCGACTGGCCTCCTCCTCGAGCTCGGCGGCGGTGATGCGGTCGAGCCGCACGACGCCGGCCGACTCGGTGAGCTCGCCGCCGGGCGACACGGCCTGACGTAGACGCTCGATCAGCGTGCCGTCGCCATCGGCGCGCACCGTCACGGGCGTGCTCGAGAAGACCCAGCCATCCTCCTCGCGCACATCGGGCAGCGGCGCCAGCGCCTCGCCCTCCGGGATGCCCTCGAACGGATCGGCCAGCGCCGCCGCAAAGGCGGATCCAGGACGCAGGTGGCGGCGCGCCGAGCGCAGGAGGTCGGCTCGCCCGCCGGCGCCGCCCATGAGCTGCACGACCTGCATCGGCGCGATCACCAGCGCGAACTCGCGGCCAAGGTCGAACGTGCGAGCGTCGCCCACGCCGGCGCGGACGCGCAGCCCGCGCTCGCGTGCGCGCGCCGACAGGGCGGCGACGAGCGCGGGGTCTGAGTCGAGCCCGGTCACGTCGTGCCGGCGGGCCGCCAGGTGCAGCGCCACCCGGCCCGTGCCGCAGCCGAGGTCGAGCAGGGGCCCGGGCCAGTCGGCGGCGAGCGCTTCCCAGAGCGGCAGGTCGACCCCGTACGACGCGCACTCCACATCGTGCCAGATCACCGCCTCGTCGACCATTCGCTGGCTCACTCGGACCACCTCCGGGCCACACCGCGGTCCGACAGGAGCCGGCGCAGCTCGAGCAGCGCCGTGTAGGTGGGAAGCGCGTACAGCGGCTGGCCGTTGCCGGCCGCGGCCGCGGCATCGAGCGACGGGCCCAGCTCGCGCTCGACCGCGATCGGAGCGTCCACGCCGGCGTACTTCAGCCGCAGCGCCATCTCCTCGGCGCGTGTGCCCGAGCAGGTCACATGGCGGACGCGTCCCGCGAGCACCTCGAAGTCCGCGTCCCAGATCCAGGAGACGTCGCGCCCGTCGGCGATGCGGTCGTTCAGCGCGATCCAGAGGTCGAGCCGCCCCTCCTCGAGCATCAGCGTGCGCAGCACCTCGTTGGCCCCGGCCGGGTTCTTCACGAGCAGGATCGCCAGCTCCCGCGAGCCCAGCGAGAGCCGCTCCACACGCCCGAAGACCGACGCGAACTCGGTCAGCGCGGCGCGCACCTGCTCGGGCGTGGCCCCCAGCTCGAGCGCTGCGGCGGTGGCGGCCAGCGCGTTGTAGACGTTGTAGAGGCCGGGGAGGGGGAGCCTCAGCTCGATCGCCCCGGCGGGTGTGGCGATCCGAACGTCCGATCCCGACATGCCATGCAGGCTCACGCGCTCGGCCGCCACCTGAGGCCGGGGCCGCTCGCGCCCGCAGCTCGGGCAGCGGTAGCGGCCGAGGTGGCCCAGGTAGACCGCCTCGTAGACGTACTCGTGACCGCAGTTGCGGCAGCGCTTCGAGTCGGACGCGTGCTCGAGCGACTCGAGCGAGTGGGAGGGATCCTCCACGCCGAAGTAGACGACGCGCGAGCGGTCGCGGCCGAGGTCCGCCACCAGCGGGTCGTCCGCGTTCAGCACGAACGTGGTGCGCCCGTCGCGCTCCGCCACCAGCTCGGCCCAGCGGTCGGCCAGCAGCTCGAGCTCGCCGTAGCGGTCGAGCTGGTCGCGGAACAGGTTCGACAGGAGCAGGAGCGACGGGTCGAGCTCGCGCGCCACCGGCGCGAGCCAGGCCTCGTCGACCTCGAACAGCCCGATCTGGCCGGGCTCGCGGCCGGCGTCGAGCAGCGCGGTGGCCACGCCCCAGTTCATGTTCGAGCCGGCGCGGTTGTGCACCACGGCCGCGCCCGATCGCTCCAGCACGCCCGCCAGCATCGACGAGGTGGTGGTCTTCCCGTTGGTGGCGGACACGAGCACGGAGCCGCGCTGGAGCCGCCGGCCCAGCTCGCCGATCGAATCGCTGTCGAGCCGCAGCAGCACGCGTCCGGGCAGCGTGGTGCCGCCGGTCCGCCCGAGGCGGCGGCTCACGGCCCGCAGCGCGCGGGCGAGGGCGAGCTTGATCGAGAGCATCAGGGAACGATCACGCGCAGACACTGCCTTGCCACGCTGATCGTGGCAGGCAGGTCGGCGATCGGGTCGCCGTCGGCGTATACGGTGAAGGGCCGGTCGGCACTGATCTCGACCTCGGCGCCGGTCAGCCAGCGGATCGCCGGGTTGTCCACGTGCGTGCCCTTGAAGACCTTGGGCACGCTCGCGAGCCAGCGGAGCTTGGAGTGCGCCTGGACCATCATCACGTCGAGGCGGCCGTCATCGAGCTGCGCGTGCGGCATCAGCATCATGCCGCCGCCGTACGCCTTCGAGTTCCCGACCGCCACGTTGAAGCCGCGCATCGTGTGCCGCTGGCCGTCGACGGTCACGTCGAAGGTCGCGTGCTTCCAGCCGGCGAGGGTGCGAAGGCCGGCGTACAGGTAGACGAGGTCGCCCTTCACGTAGCGGGCCTCGTTCGCGGTCTTGTTCGCCTCGGAGTCGAAGCCAACCGTGGCGATGCCGACGAAGGGCTTGCCGTTCACGGCGCCGACATCGATCCTCCGCTCCTTGCCGTCGACCACGATGCGGGCGGCGGCGGCCGCATCGTCGCGCGGGATGCCGAGCACGCGCGCGAGGTCGTTGCCGCGTCCCGCCGGCACGATCCCCAGCGCGCTGTCGGTTCCCTGCAGCGCTCCCGCGAGGCAGCCCACCAGTCCGTCGCCGCCGATCGCCACCACGGTCTCGCCCTCCGCGGCCGCGACGAGTGCCTCCTCGCGGGCGTGCTCGATGCTGCGGGTGTCGAGCACGCGGTAGCCGACCTCCAGGCGGTCGAGCTCCGCACGGACCACGGGGACGATGTGCGCAGGCCGACCGCCTGCGGCGGCTGGGTTCACGAACAGCGCGAGGCCCTGCGTCACTCGGCCGCGGCCATCCGGGCCGCGCGCTCCTCGGCGAACCTGCCGCGCGCCTCGCCGCGCAGCTCCGAGCCCTCCTCGTACTTCACGATGTCGGCGCGCGCCATCATCTCGTCGCCGACGAGCCGCTGCGCATGCGGCTCCTCGACGTCGCGCGGGTCGAGCGTGAGCAGCACGTCCTGCGCCACGCTGTGCCAGGGCTCGTCGGTGATCCGCTCGCTGGCGACGAGCAGCTGTCCGGGCCGGTGCAGCCAGTGCAGCTCGAA
Source organism: uncultured Thermoleophilaceae bacterium (assembly GCA_963848495.1). Lineage (GTDB taxonomy): Bacteria > Actinomycetota > Thermoleophilia > Solirubrobacterales > Thermoleophilaceae > JAICJR01. Next base: position 267,997 of record CAWKDV010000003.1, on the reverse strand, counting down.
CACACCGAGCCGGTAGGCGTAGAGGCGCTCGCCGTCGCCGAACAGGAAGTTGAGTCCCGAGAACTGCGAGCGGGTGATCACGCCCTCCGCGAGCCGCCGCAGCGAGCCGACGATGTCGCCCCGGTCGAGGTGCGTCATCAGGTAGTTGAAGAGGTGCTCGCTGTCCGTGTTGCCCTTCGGCTTCGGCACTCCCAGCTCGAGCAGCCGCGGGAAGTGCAGCACCGTGCCGTTGTGGCAGAAGGAATAGGGGCCGAGGCAGAAGGGGTGCGTGTTGTCGAGCATCAGCCCGCCCATCGTGGCCCGCCGCAGGTGCGCGTTGAAGATCCGCCCGCGCATGGCCGTCGCGTCCGCGAAGCCGTCGTCGGTGAACGCGGCCTCGGGGAAGCGGACGCAGGTCGGCTCGTCGCCCTGGCCGCGGTTGTAGACGGCCATTCCCCAGCCGGAGTCGTGGTGCTCGGACTGGCGGATCAGCGGGTTGTGGGCCTCGAGCAGCTCGTGCCGCATCGAGACGGCGTCTGCGGCTACGCAGCCGAGTACGCGGCACATGGGGGAGAGAACCCGTCGCTCACGGCTTCACAGCTTAAAGACGACTGAAAGGCGACGTATGGATGCACCTCGCAGGATCTGGTGGGCGCGGCCGCGGAAGCTGTGCGCGATGGAGCGGCCGGGCGGCGGCGGCCGCAGCCACCGGCCCGAGCGGCGGGCCGCGGAGATCGAGTACCTGCGCGCGAAGGGCGTGCGGCTCGTGATCAGCACGATGACCACGCGCCACAACCTGCCGGACTACGAGGCCGCCGGCCTCGACTGGCACCACACGCCGGTCGCGTCGTGTGCGGAGGGCGGCGAGGCGCTCGACGAGCTGATCGGGCTGCTGCGGCGGGAAACGCGCAAGCGCGGAGCGGTGGCGCTGCACGGCAACCGCCACACCGACTTCGTGGCGGCGGTCTGCGCGGCGCACCTGCACGAGGCGCGCGACATCTCGCTCGAGGCCGCGCTGGGCGAGGCGATCGAGGCGGGCCTCACCGTCACGCCCGAGGCCGCGGCGCTGCTCGGGGTCGACTACGGGGCGGTCCAGCCGCGCTCGCGCATCGCCTCCTCGACGAGGTCCGGCTTGTCGGTCACCACGTAGGCGTCCACGATCGCGCCGTCGGTGTTGATCGTGATCGACAGCCCGGAGTCGGTCCGCCGGACCTTCGAGATCGGAGCGATCGGCCGGCCCGAGCCCATGCGTGGCTTGATCCGGCCGGTCGCCACCCGGTGCACGCCGTCGATCTTCGCCAGCCCGTCGAGCAACCGGCGGTAGCCCTTGGTTGAGGAGTGCTTGTGGTGTGTCTTGCGCGCCATCGCTATGCGACCACGAGCTCCTTGAGCGAGGCGGCCACGGCCACGGGCTTCGGCTTCTTCGCGGCGGCGGCCTCCTCGGCGCTGGTGTCGCCCGTGAGCACGAGCGCGGCGTCGAGATGCGCCTTCGCCGCGCCGGCCACGTCGCTGTCGAGGCGGTCGCCGATCACGAGCGTGCGGCCCTCGCCCAGGCGATCGAGCGCCGTGAAGAACAGCTGCGGCTCGGGCTTCCCGACTATCGAGGCGGTGGTGCCCGAGGCGGTCTCCACCGAGGCCAGCAGAGCGCCGGTTCCCGGCCAGAAGCCGTCCGGCATCGGGTAGGTGGGATCGCGGCCGGTGGCCAGCAGGTCGGCGCCGCGGCGCACGGCCAGGGAGGCGTTCTTGATGTCGTCGTAGGTGATGTCGAGGGTCGCGCCCACCACCACGACCTCCGCGCGCGACGCGAGGTCGGTGCCGTTCAGGGGGCGCAGGCCGGCGTCCTTCACGTGGCGGTACATCGCCTCCGAGCCGATCACGAACGCGGTGCGGCCCTGGCGCGTCTCCGCCAGCAGGTGCTGCATCGCGCCGCCCACGGTCACCACGTCGGCGAGCGATGCCTGCACGCCGATGCCCCACAGCTTCGTCACAAGATCCTCGCCGGTGAGCCACGAGTTGTTGGTCACGAAGGCGAGCCGCAGGCCGCCCTCGCGGATGGTCTCGATCGCCTCGATCGAGCCCGGAATCGGGTCCGGGCCGAGCCAGACGCAGCCGTCCAGGTCGAGGATCACCTGCTCGTATTCGCGCAGTAGCGGGGTCAGCGGCATCGGCGGTTGCATCGTATGCGCAGCGGCTTACTAGCCTTACCGGCCGTGCGTCGTGTGATTCCACCGCTCGTGCTCGCCTTGCTGGCCCTCGTGGCGGCCGGCTGCGGCAGCTCCAGCTCGAAGACGGCGTCGATCCCCTCGGGCTCCGGCGCCTCCAGCCAGGCGTCTGCGCCGGCGGCCACCACGGGGTCCTCGTCGGGCGGCAGTTGCAAGGAGGTCGCGCACCCCGCACCGCGCAAGAACGGCGGCCAGGCCAAGCCCAAGCAGAAGCTCGACGCGAGCAAGACCTACACGGTCACGGTGCAGACCAACTGCGGCACCTTCGCCTTCACCCTCGACGTCAAGGACTCGCCCAACACCACCGCGGCCTTCGCCGGGCTGGTGCGCAAGGGCTTCTTCAACAACCTCATCTTCCACCGCATCGTCCCCGGCTTCGTGATCCAGGGCGGCGACCCCACCGGCACGGGCCAGGGGGGACCGGGCTTCAGCACCGTCGACCCGCCGCCGCGCAACGCCGCCTACACGTCCGGGGTGGTGGCGATGGCCAAGACGCAGACGGAGCCGGCCGGCAGCGCCGGCAGCCAGTTCTTCGTGGTCACCGGGCCGGACGCCCAGCTGCCGCCCGACTACGCGCTGCTCGGGAAGGTCACGAAGGGCATGGACGTGGTGCAGGAGATCGGCAAGCTGGGCGATCCGGCCGACCAGACGGGCACCCCCACGCAGACCGTGGTCATGCAAAAGGTCACGGTGAGTCCCTGATGGCCATCCTCGAGGTCGGTGAGCAGGACTTCATGGACCGCGTGGTCGAGCGCTCGCGCGAGGTGCCCGTGGTCGTGGACTTCTGGGCAGACTGGTGCGGGCCGTGCAAGGCGCTCAGCCCGGCGCTCGAGCGTGCGGCCACGAGCCGTGAGGGCAAGGTCGACCTTGCGAAGGTCGACGTCGACAAGAACCAGATGCTCGCCCAGAGCTTCCGCGTGCAGGGCATCCCGGCGGTGAAGGCCTTCAGGGACGCCCGCGTCGTCGACGAGTTCACGGGCGCGATCCCGCCGGCCGAGGTGGAGCGCTTCTTCGACAGGCTCGTGCCCTCGGAGGCCGACCAGCTCGCGGCTCAGGGCGAGGACGAGGAGTCGCTGCGGCGTGCGCTCGAGCTCGACCCGAAGCACGCCGGCGCGGCGATCGCGCTGGCGCGCCTCCTGATCGGCCGTGGCGACCTCGACGAGGCGGCCGGGCTGCTCGACCCGCTCGCCCACGACTTCCTGGCGAGCGGCCTCACCGCCCGCATCGAGCTGACGCGCCGCGGCGAGGAGCCGGAGGACGCCTTCGTCGCCTGGGACTTAGGCGACTACGAGGCCGCGCTCGAGGGTCTCCAGGAGGCGCTGAGCGAGGCCTCCGACCAGGACGAGCGCGACCTGGTGCGCAAGACGATGGTCGCCATCTTCACCGAGCTCGGGCCGGACAGCGAGCTGGCAAGCCGCTACCGGCGGCGGCTGGCGTCGGCGCTGAACTGATATGGAGGTTCGTTTGTCAAGGGCGCGTGGTGATGCGCGTCCTTGATGGGCGGTGGGATCTGCTTTTGGCGGTCGGGGTTCCCGGGGCGGCGCGAGCGGGCTTCAGCTGTTCGGCGGCGGCGCCAGGCTGATATTCGAGGGCTGGGTACCTGATGGCCCTGTGTTCGTCGCGGTCCGCGGTCTAGGAGCGGGCGCGGCCACCGTCCTGTGGTTGGTGGTTGCCGATAGTTCAGTCGCGGACTGCTCGTCGCGACGAGCCTGAGGCCCGGCGGTCTCGCGCGCGCCCCGGCAGCTCCGGGTTGCGCGGTCGTGTCGTGTGGGATTTAGCTGAGGGTGGCGGCCTCCCAGCAGAATGCGGCGAGTTCGCGGGCGCAGGCGATCGTGACGACGCCGGCGGGTTTGCGACGCTGGCCGGCCAGCACGGTCCAGCGCTGGTGCAGCCGTCGTTGAGCGCGCCAGGAGATCGCGATCAGCCTGGGGTCCTGGCCGTGCTGGCGGCGGGCGAGGCCGTCACCGACGGCGGGGTGGTGGCGGTAGTGGTGGGCGGCTTCGACGAGCAGCCGGCGGGCGTGACCGGACCCGGCCTTGGTGATCGAGCCCTGTCGTCGTTTGGTGTCAGAGGTGTGCTCGCTGGGGACGATCCCGAGGAATCCCGATAGCTGCTTGGGGCGGAAGCGATGCCAGTCGCCGACCTCGGCGCAGAGGCCGGCGGCCGAGAGCGTGTCGATGCCCCTAAGGCAGCGCAGCGCAGCGATCGTCGGCGCGTGGCGGCTGTCGGGAATGACTTGCTCGAGCGTCGCGATCAGCGCCGCGCGGCGGGCGATGAGCATCTCCACGCCCGACAGGTAGTCGGTGAACGTCGCTTGCGAACAGAGGTCCTCGAAGCGCAGGCTGCGCAGCCAGCGCATGTGCGTCCGCGTCCATGTCGAGCCTGGCCCGGCCCAACGTAGGTCGCGGCGCAGCAGCATCTTCGACAGTCGGTGGCGGGCGCGCATCAGATCGCCGCGGCAGTCCTCGATCGACTCGGAACTCGCCCGCGGCCAGCAACCGTGCCAAGCGCTCAGCGTCACGCCGGTCGGTCTTGACGCGGTCCCCCGACGCGCGCGGCACCTTACCCGCCGCCACGACCCGCACATCGATCCCACGCTGCACGCCCGCCCGCGCCAGACCGAACCCGGTCGGCCCGGCCTCATAGACCGCACGCACCGGCGCCGGAAGCGTCGCCAGGAACTCGACGACCTGCGCCGGCACCATCCGCAGCTTCATGCCGCGAAGCTCACCGGTCGAGGTGTCGAGCACTGCTGCATGCGTCTGCGACGCGTGCACGTCGAGCCCGACGAGCGACATACTCTGCACCATGGTCGGCACCTCCCAGAGCTGGGGTGTCGGCGACAGGCCACTCCTGCCGCCCAGTCCCCGCACACCTCTGCGCGGGGTGCCGACCGATCTACACCTCAGGCCGGACCGGACCGACCCCCATAGGGTCTAGGGAGCGTCCTCCGCCGGCGGTGCCGGCTTGCGCGGGCGTCCACGACCGCAATAAGGGGCGGCCCAAACGTTCTGATCGCTCTACCGTCAGGACTTAAGGGGCTATATACCCCGTAAGTCCTGACGCTTGTGCGCGCAAGTTTCGCTCGGGCCGCCCGTCATTGCCGCAGTTCGAGCCGCGGCGCATCGCCGACGGCGGAGAATGCCGTCAGCCGCCCGCAGCCCGGGCGGCCTTCGCCTTTCGCTGCCGTCTTCGGCCGACTAAGGCCAGCACGCCCAGGATCACGGCCACCACGAGGAGGCCCCAGAAGATCGCCACGGTGTTGCTGACGCCGCCGAACGGCAGCGCGATCAGCTTGGCGAGGCCCCAGCCGACGGCCAGCAGCACGATGACGATGCCCAAGAGCAGCAGGTAGCCGCGGACGCGGCGGAGCGCGCCCGCGCCGGGCGGGGGAGCGACCAGGCCCATGATGCGCAGCATCAGTAGCTGGCGCGAGCTGGGCGGCTCCTGTCCGAGCTTCTCGACGGCCTCCTTGAGGTCGTCCGGGCGGCGCTCGGCCAGCGCGAGCGAGGCCTTCATCATCTGCCGCAGCGCGGGCCGCTCCTGCGGGTGCGCGCCGGCCAGCGCCTCATTGAAGTAGCGCCGGGCCGCCTTGGCGTCGTAGCGCTCCGCGGCGCGGGCACCGAGGATGGCGCGCGCCGCCGCGCGGTGCTTCGACTCGCTCTGGAGCTGCTCGTCGGTGCGGCTTTCGAGCTGCTGGATCGCGCCGAGGTTGCCGATCTGCTGCTGCATCTTGACCTGCCGTTGCTTGGCCATGCCAGGTTCAGTTTCGCAGACGTCCGGGGGTTTTACGCACGCGCGCGCGGGTACCCAATTCCTGGAGGCGCTCCCGCCAATGGGGCCAGGTTCGGTTGTCCTATTGGCCGGAACACAAACGGGAAGCTTCCGCGCGGCAACGGCGGCAGTATCGCCGTCGCACCCGTCGGAAGCAGCTCCGAGCCGCCGTGCATCGCCCCGCACGGCGGCTCACACCTTCTCGGGGGATACCGTGAGGCGGATGTCGCGCCTCACGGATCGCCCGGTGGTCGCCGCCACGGCAGGAGCACTGACGATCGCCTTCTCGGCGATCCTCGTGCGACTGTCGCACGCCTCGCCGTCCACGGCGGCGGTCTTCCGCTGCGCCTACGCGCTGCCCGCCCTGGCCCTGCTCGCCCGGCGCGAGCGGCGCCTCTACGGGCCCGTGCGGCGCGAGGACCGGCGGCTCGCCCTGATCGCCGGCGCCTTCTTCGCCGCCGACCTGATCTTCTGGCACCACGCCATCGGCGACGTCGGCGCGGGCCTGGCGACCGTGCTCGGCAACCTGCAGGTCGTGCTGGTCGGCGTGCTGGCCTGGATCTTCCTGCGCGAGCGCCCGGCGAGGCGAGTGATCGCCGCCGTGCCGGTCGTGCTGCTCGGCGTCGTGCTGATCTCCGGCGTGATCGGCCACGGGACTTACGGCCGCGACCCCGCGCGCGGCGTCCTCTTCGGCATCCTCACCGGGCTGACCTACGCGGGCTTCATCCTCGTGCTCCGTCAGGGGAATCGGGACCTGCGGCGGCCGGCGGGACCGCTGTTCGACGCGACCGCCACGGCCACCGCGTTCGCGCTCGTCGCGGGCCTCGCCATCGGCGACCTGCGGCTCACCCCGACCTGGCCCGGCCACGGCTGGCTGGCGCTGCTCGCGCTGAGCTCCCAGGTGCTGGGCTGGATGCTGATCTCGATCTCGCTGCCACGCCTGCCCGCGGCGCTCACCTCGGTGCTGCTCACGATCCAGCCGGTGGGATCCGTGCTGCTCGGGATCGTGATTCTCAGCGAGTCGCCGTCCGCCGCGCAGCTCTCCGGCGTGGGGGTCGTGCTGGCCGGGGTCCTGCTGGCGAGCTTCCGGCCGCGCAAGGCTGTTTTTGCGCCAAATACCGCGAGCCGGGTAGATGGAACGTCGAGCTAGAGGCCGATACTGGCCTTATGCGTACCCTGAATGGCTGGATCGGCGGATTTGGTGGCTCTGCGGCACTCACGACGGGGGCGGTGATCGCCGCCCTGTCGGCCACGGCCTTCGTCGCGTTCCGCGGCGGAACGACGCTCGAGCTGCCGGGCAAGGTGGGCCCGATCGCCGTCGGCGGCGGGCATGCCCGCAACGCGCCATCGCAGGTGAAGACCAGCGCCGCACCACAGCCGGCCGCCGCTCAGCAGGCCACCGCTAGCCCGCTCGCAGGCGGTCGCGCGCGCCACCGGCACCACGGCGGTGGCGGCGGCGTGAACCGGCGCCCGCGCCGCGGCGGCGGCACGCACCCCGCGCCGAAGTCGCCCAGCCGCGGCGGAGCCGGGAACCCCTCGCCCGCACCGCAGCCTGCCACCACGCCGTCCAGCGGCACGGGTTCCGGCAGCGGCGGTGGAGGCACAGGCGGCGGCGGCGGGAACCCGCACCCGCTCACGGACACGGTTCGCAACACCACCCAGCAGCTCGGCGACACGGTGACGGGCACGACGCAGGCCGTGGGCAACACGCTCAGCAACGTCAGCCCGGCGGTCGGCGGCACCGTGAATGGCACGGGTCAGGTGCTCGGTGACACCGTGACGAACGCCGGCCAGACGGTCGGCGGCACGCTCGACACGCTGCTCGGCGGCGGGCACTAGCTCCCAGCTCATAGATTGCGGGCGTGGATCTCGCCACGCCCCGGGCGCAACGCGTGCTCGACCGCGTGAGGGCGGTGCCCGAGGGCTTCGTGCGCACCTACGGCGACCTCGAGCCGGGAGCCCCGCGCTTCGCCGGAGCCGTGCTCGCCCACTGCGACGAGCCGGACCTGCCCTGGCACCGGATCGTGCGCGGCGACGGCAGCCTGGCCAAGGGCGACCACCAACGGCGCCTCCTCGAGGCGGAGGGCGTCCCCTTCCGGGGCGACCGCGTGGACCTGCGGGTAGTGCGGATCCCCGACTAGGCGAGCGCCGCGAGGATGTCAGTGGCGCCGGCCGCGGTGAGCGCGCCGAGCAAGGTGCCGAGCAGCAGGCCGTGGAGCTGGGCGCGCTCGATGTCGCCGTGGCGGACCCAGTCGAGGCAGGCACCGTCCATGAACCAGAACCAGGCCCTGACGGCGGCCCGCACGGTCGGCGGTGGATCTCCCTCCGGCACGAGCCCCTGGAGGATGCGCTGGGCGGTGGCCTCGCGCACCGACTCGATCAGCTCGCTGACCTCGGGGACCGTGGTCGCGCTCTCCATCAGCTTCTCGTAGGAGGCCGGGTTCTGCTCGATCAGGCCGAGATAGCCGTCGAGGCTGGCGCTCAGCTGCTCGAACGGGGACTTGCTCGGGTCCGGCTCGGTGCGCGCTCGCAGCTCCTCGGCTGCGCGCTCGAGCGTGGCCACGAAGAAGTCGCGCTTGCTGGGGAAGTAGTGGTAGAGCAGCGCCTTCGAGATCCCGGCGTGCCGCGCGATCTCCGCCATTGAGAGCTCGCCGTAGGAGTGGCGGGTGAACAGCTCGGTGCCCGCTTCGAGCAGTTGACGGCGCCGCTCGTCGACCTCCAGACGCGTGTAGGCGGGCTCGCTCACCGCTCACATCCTAGCTGGTTGTTGACCGTCGGTCGATAGGCTGTTACGGTCTTGTCAACCGCTGGTCAACAAGACAGAGAGGATGCGATGAGCGAGGCGGACAGGTTGGCGCTGGTGGAGCGCCGGACGGAGTGGCTGTCGGAGCGTGTGAGGGTCTTGGAGGAGGAGCGCAGAGCGCCGAGCGCGGAGCGCAGGGGGGAGCGCGAGGCGCGAGACAACGGTCCCAGGCGCGCCGTCCAAGCCGAGGGCCCCGCGCTCAGCGCTCAGCGCTCTGCGCTCCCCGTGGCGCCGGCGGCGCCGAAGGCGCCGGCCGCGCCACGGCCTGGGGTCGAGGACCTGGTCGGCGGCCGCGTGCTCGCCTGGGCCGGAGGGATCGCGCTGCTCGTCGGCGTGGTGCTCTTCTTCGCGCTCGCCGTCTCGCACGGCTGGATCGGCCCGGTGACGCGCACGCTCCTCGCGGGCGCAGGCTCGATGGCTCTCCTGTGCGCCGGTATCTGGCTCCACGACCGCAGGGGGCGCACCGACGCCGCCCGCGCGGCCGTGGCCACGTCGATCGCCGCGCTGTACGCGACCGTGACGGTCGCCTCGCACGTCTACCAGCTGATCCCGGTGGCGCTCGGCCTCGTTCTGGCCTTCGTCGTGGGCGCGCTGGCCACCGCGATCGCCGTCCGCTGGGAGGCCCGCGTTGTCGCCGCGCTCGGCATCGTCGGCTGCCTGCTGGCCCCGGTGCTGGTGGGGTCGGAGCTCGACCTCGGCTCGATGGCGTTCCTGCTCGTCGCGGCGGCCGCGGCAGCGGCGGTGCTCGTGTGGCAGCGCTGGAACTGGCTCGCACTTGCGGTCTTCGTGATCTCCACGCCGCAGTGGATCGTCTGGCTCGCCGACAAGCCGTCGGCCGGTCTCACCGTCGCCGTGCTGGCCCTGTTCGGCGGCGTTAACGCCGCCGCGGCGATCGGCTTCGAGCTGCGCGTGCCGGCCAGCCGGCTGCGGGCGTCATCCAGCTTCCTCCTGGCCCTCAACGCGATCGCGCTCGGCACCGCCGGCTGGCTGGCGCTGATGTGGGGCCATCACCGCACCGTGGGTCTGATCTGGCTCGGCGGGCTCGCGCTGGTGCACCTGGCTGTCGGCCTGTCGGCCGGAAGGCTCGGACGCGTCTCCGACGAGATTCGCCTGCTCTGCCTCACCCTCGGGATCACGCTCGCCAACGTGACCTACGGCCTCGCGGTCAGCGGCCCGGGGCTGGCGGTGGGCTGGGCCGGCGCCGCCGCGGCGTTCGGCTTCCTGCTGCGCAGGGTCGACCCGGCCAAGAAGGCGGACGCGGCACTCCTCCAGGTCGGCCTCGGCGCGCAGGTCTGCCTGGCGCTCGTGCGGGCGCTCGTGGCCGACGCCCCGCCGAGCGCCGCCACCGGGAGCGGCCACGCGCTCACCGCGGCGATCGCCCTGTCGGCGATTGCGGCCGCCTGCCTGACCTCGGCGCGGATGGCCGACGGGCGCCGTGAGCTGCGCATCGCACTCGATGTGGTCGGGCTCGGCGCGCTGGCGTACCTCACGGCGATCCTGCTCGACGGCCCTGCGCTGGCGATGGCGTGGGCCGCGCAGGCCGGTGTCTTCGCCGAGGTGTCGCGCCGGACGCGCGACGACGTGAGCGCCTACGCGGGCGCCGCGTTCCTGGGCGGCGCCCTGCTGCACGCGTCGATATTCGAGGTGCCGCCGCGGTCGTTCGTCTACGGCGCGCACCACCTGCTGCTGGACACGGCAACGCTCGTCGTCGCGGCCGGCGCGGCGATCCGGCTCGCCCGGCTGAAGCTCGGCGACGGCCGCCGCTGGACCGCGGCGCTGGCCAGCACCGGGGCCTCCACGCTGCTCGCCGCGGCGTCGGTGGCGGTGGTCAGCGCCTTCCAGTCGGGCGGTGACACCTCGGCGCTGTCCCTGTTCGACCTGGGCTCGCGCCAGGAGGCTCAGGTCGTGCTGAGCGCGATGTGGAGCGTGGTCGGCGTCGCGGCTCTCCTGATCGGGCTGCGGCGGGATCTCCGCGAGGTCAGGATCGGCGCGCTGGCGCTGCTGCTGGCCACGGTCGGCAAGGTCTTCCTGTTCGACCTCTCGGCGCTCGACTCGGCCTACCGGGTCGTGTCGTTCCTGGCGCTCGGCCTCCTGCTGCTGGCCGGCGCCTTCGCCTGGCAGCGGCTGCGGCCGCGGCCGCTCGGCGACCTGCGGGCGACGCCGGAGGCCCTCCGCTAACGGGGGCCTTCGGCGAACTCCCGGAGCGCCTGCTTCCCGTCGCCCACGAGCGGCGCGCCGTGGGCGAACAGGAGCGAGTCGAAGTCCAGCTCGAGCAGCCGCCGGAAGGCCCCGAGGAGGCCGCGCTTGACCTCCTCGGGGTCGTCGCCCAGGAGCCAGTCGGGCACGAACGCGAGCTCGCCTTTGTCGCTGCGGACGATCGCGTCGGCGAAGCTCAGCGCGCCGCCTCCGGCCTCGATGAGGAACGCGGTCTCCTCGGGGCAGAGCACCGCCACCTCGCGGGCGCTGATGCCTGGCGCGACCTCGTCGCCGAACTGGAAGCCCTCCACGGCCGGCCCGCCCGCGAACTCGCGCAGGCCGGCACGGTGGCAGCGCACCCGGCAGCCGAAGCGGTCGGCGAAGCGGCCGCTGTGGCGGTAGTGGTGGCGGTTCGTGAGCAGTGCGGACTCGGGCGGGCCGTGCCGCTCGAACCAGTCGAGCCCCACGTCCGGCTCCATCGGGTCGATCAGCGAGCGCGACTCGGCCACGTAGTAGGAGTGGACCTCCTGCCCGATCGTGTCGCGGTAGGCGGTCCAGTGGAAGACGCCCGGAAGGATCTCCTCGATCACCCGGCGGCAGGCTAGCGCCGTTGTGCAAGCGTGTGGTGCGTGCCGCGCACCGTGACCCCCCGGCTCCGGGGCCTCATCCTGCTCGCCGTGCTCGTGGCCGCGGCGGTGGGGCTGACCGTCGCGCTGACCGGCGGCGGCAAGCGGAAGCTCGTGCCCGCCGCGGGTAACGCGCATGGGACCTACGACCCGCTGGCGTACCGCCGCGGGAGTGACGCCGCACTGGCGAGGGCGGCCGCGGCGGGCGAGGGCCACATCGTGTTCGCCAAGAGCCCGGGAGGGGTCCTCGCCACAGCCAAGCGCACCGCGCACTTCCGCCCGCTGGTCGAGGCGGCCGCGCGCAAGGGCGGGGTGGACCCGAACCTGGTCGAGGCGATCGTGTTCCTCGAGAGCGCGGGCCGCCCGGACGTGATCGCTGGCAGCGACCCGCAGAACGCCTCCGGGCTCACGCAGATCCTGGCCGAGACGGGCCAGAACCTGCTGGGCATGCACGTGGACCTTGCAGCGAGCCGCCGCATTACCCGCCGCATGGCGCGCGCCCGCAGCCTGCGGGCACTGCGCCACTTCGAGGCCCAGCGCCGCCGGGTGGACGACCGCTTCGATCCGCGAAAGGCGCTTGCCGCCACCGTGCGCTACCTGACGATCGCGCGCCGGCACTTCGGCCGCGACGACCTGGCGGCCACCTCGTACCACATGGGCATCGGGAACCTCTCGACCGTTCTCAGCGACTACGGCGGCAAGCCGGGGAGGATCGGCTACGCGCGGCTCTACTTCGACTCCTCGCCGCTCCGCCACGCTCGCGCCTGGGGCCTGCTCGCGCGCTTCGGCGACGACTCGTCCAACTACTACTGGAAGCTGCTTGCGGCGGAGCAGATCATGCGCCTCTACCGCAGCGACCCGAGCGAGCTCCGGCGGCTGGCCGGCCTCCACGCGGCGCGCGCCTCCGCCGAGGAGGTGCTGCACCCGCCCGGCAGCGCGCCGAGCTTCGCCACCGCGGATGCGATCAAGAAGGCGGAGGCGCGGCGGCAGCTGCTCCGGATCCCCGACGACGCCAAGCGCTACGGCTTTGCCATCGACCCGCTGCTCGGCCAGTTCGCCGGGCGCCTCGGGCAGCGGCCGACCGTCTACCGCGCGCTGCGGCCCGAGGCCCTGGGGTTGCTGACCTACCTCGCCGCCGGCGTCCAGGCGATAGCGCCGAAGTCGGGCCCGCTGTCCGTGACCAGCGCGGTGCGGGACGTGCGATACCAGCACCTGGTGGCCGCCGCCAACATCGAGGCGACGCACGGCTATTCGCTGCACACCACGGGCTTCACCTTCGACGTGCGCAGGCGCTACTCGAGCCACGCCGAGGCCGAGGCGTTCCAGTTCATGCTCGACCGCCTGCAGGCGATGAACCTGATCGCCTGGGTGCGCGAGCCGAACGCGATCCACATCACCGTGTCGAGCGGCGCGCGGGTGCTCGAGCCGCTGATCGGCCGGTAGCCGTGTCGTGAGTCATAAATTCGCGCGCACCTTCCTGAGTGACTGAAGCCGAATTTCCGACTCACGCACTAGCGGGCGCGCTCGAGCGCGATCCGCTCGATTCGCTCGAGCTCGCGGGCGAGCCGCATCTTCGCCACGAGCAGCGGGCCGAGGAGGCGGCCGCCCGGCATCGTCAGCGCCTCGAGGTGGGCGAAGCGGGTGCGCTCCCCGGCGGGCACGGCCGCCATCCCGGCCACCATCATCGGTGACACCATCCAGCACCAGCCCGGGCGCAGGACGACGTGCAGCGGCACGGCGCGCGGCATCAGCCGCGGCGTGACGCGCGCCTCGACGCGTTCGCCCTCGCGCGAGACCACCACGGCGCGGCCGATGAACAGCTCGATCCGCGGCACGGCGCTCTCGAAGTCGGTGGCGGCGGCCCAGACCGCGTCGAAGGGCGCCTCGAGCACTCGCTCGACCACGCCCGCGCCCGGCAGCGCGGCGGCGAGCACGTGCAGGCGGCGGATCGGGTCGAGCTCGACGGCCGGGTAGCTCATGCGGTCCAGCCCTTCCTGAAGCGGACGCGGGCGCGATGGAGGCGCGACTTGACCGTGCCCTCGGGCAGCGCGAGCAGGCGCGCCACCTCCTGCTCGCCGAGTCCCTCGAGGTCGCGCAGGACGAGCACGGCGCGCTGCTCGGGCTCGAGCCGCTCGAGCTGGTCGCGGATCTCGACGCTCGCGCGCGGGTCGGAGCCGGCCTGGCGCGGCTCGGGCACCTCCGCCAGCGGGCGCTCGACCCGGGCGAGGCGCGCCACGCGCACCGCCTCGCGGGTGGCGATCGTGCGCACCCAGCCGCGCAGCGCGGCCGGCTGCTCCAGGCGGCGCAGGTTGCGCAGCACCGCGATCAGCGCGTTCTGGGCCGCGTCCTCGCCGTGCTGGAGGGCAATCGCGCCGCAGATCTGGCCCACGTAAGGCATCAGCTCATCGACCAGGGCGGCCATGGCCATGGCGTCGCCCCGCTGCGCAGCCACCACCGTTGCCGCGAGCTGCTGGTCGGTCATCGCGTTCATCGATCCAAGAGGCGTGGAACGTCCGAGAGGTTCCACGCCTCTTCATCATCCAGACGGCGAACTGAACAGGAGAGCTTCGATGAACGTATCTGGGCGGCTGGTCGGCGGCCTGCGGGTGGCGCTCGCGGCCGTCGGCGTGACGAACTTCGCGGTGGGCGCCTGGGCGGAGCTGGGCCCCCACGGCTGGTACTCGACCTTCCCGGGGCTCGGCCACCACTGGGTCTCCGCGGTCGGGCCCTACGACGAGCACCTCGTCCGCGACGTGGGCGCCGGGCTGATGTCGCTCGGCGTGCTGCTCACCTGGACCGCGCTGGCGCCTCGCACGTGGCTGCTGCGGCCTGCGCTCGTGTCTGCGCTCGTGTTCGCGGTGCCGCACTTCGCCTACCACGTGGCCTCGGCGGACGATCTGCCGACCGCCGACAACGTGGCAAATCTGGCGGTGCTCGGGCTCGTGGTGGTGCTGCCGGCATGGTTGCTGTGGGCGACGCGGATCGCGGATCGCGGATTGCGGATTGCGGGGAACGGCGCGGCCGGTCTGCGTGTCGGTGAGCCGCCCGCGGGGCTCACGTACCGGGTCGTGCGCCGCTACGCCCGGCGGCGTTACGGCACGCTGCCGGCGCCGCTCGTGCCGCTCGGGCACCACCCCCGCATCCTGCGTGGCAACGCGGCGATGGAGCTGGCGCTCGAGCACTCGCACGACGTCGACGGGCGATTGAAGGACCTGGCCGCCACCAAGGCCGCGCTGATGGTGGGCTGCGAGTGGTGCATCGACTTCGGGTCGGCCCTGCTCGAGCGCCGCGGCCTCGACGAGGCCACGATCCGCGAGCTGCCGCGCTGGCGCGACAGCAGCGCCTTCGACCCGCTCGAGCGCCTGGTGGTCGAGTACGCGGAGGAGCTCAGCCGCACGCCCTCGGAGGTGTCGGACGAGCTGTTCGCACGGCTGCGCGAGCACTTCGACGACGCCCAGCTCGTGGAGCTCACGACCGCGATCGCCTTCGAGAGCCACCGCTCGCGCCTCTACCGCGCCCTCGGCGTCGGCGCCCAGGGATTCGCGTCGTGCGAGCTTCCGCAGAGGGAGGTGGTGCAACCCGGAACCTGAGTGGTCGTACGGCGGGTCCGTCCAGTACCGTGATCGCGACGGCCTCGCTCAGGAAGGGTTGATCCACACATGAAGTCCACGGGTGCGCCGCGGCGCATTTCCCGCGCCGCACTCGTCGCAGCCGCGCTGGCCGCAGCGCTCGTCCTGCTGCCCGGCACCGCCTCCGCCGCGCCCTTTCATCCCTGCAGCTCCGGCTCGATCCTGAGTTGCGGGCGGGTGGTCGTGCCAATCGACCCGACCGGGGCGGTGAAGGGCTCGATGGCGATCCACGTCGAGTTGCTGCACACCTCGGGTCCCAACCACGGCGCCGTGGTGGCGCTGGCGGGCGGGCCCGGCCAGGCCGCCACGCCGCTCCTGCCGGACTTCGCCGCCACGCTCGCGCCGATCCTGCGCGGACGCGACCTCGTGGTCTTCGACCAGCGCGGCACCGGCTTCTCGGACCAGCTCCTGTGCCCGGGCCTGGGCGACCACAAGCTGCCCGACAACGGCGTCGGCGGCTGTGCCCAGCGGCTCGGCGCGCTGCGGCCCTTCTACACGACCTCGGACTCCGTGGCCGACCTCGACGCGGTGCGGCGCCTCGTGGGGGTCGACAAGATCGACCTCTACGGCGTCTCCTACGGCACCAAGGTCGCGCTCGACTACGCCACCCGCTTCCCCGAGCACATCGACCGCCTGGTGCTCGACTCGGTGGTCCTCCCCGGCGCGCTCGATCCCTACGAGCTGAGCAGCTTCGCCGCTCTCCCGCGGTTGCTGTCGCAGATCTGCGCGAAGAACGCCTGCCAGGGGATCACGAACGACCCGCAGGCGGACCTCGCGCAGCTCGTTCAGCGTCTCGAGAGCTCGACGCCCAGCGGCTTCGTCGTCAACGGCAAGGGGCAGCGGCGCAAGGCCGACCTGCGCCGGAGCGGGATCCTGTCGGTGCTCTTCGAGGGCGATTTCGACCCGACGCTGCGGGCCGACTTCCCCGCGGCCGTGCGCGCCGCGCTGAACGGCGACCCGGCGCCGATGCTGCGGCTCGTGGCCTCCACCACTGGGGCCGAGACCTTCGACCCGAGCGGCGGCGACAGCCAGGCGCTGTTCCTCGCCACCTCGTGCGAGGACGCCAGCCTGCCGTGGGCTCAGTCCGCCACGCCGTCCCAGCGGATGAGCGAGTCGCGCCAGTCGTTCACCCAGATCGCGCCCTCGTCGTACGCGCCCTTCGATCCCGACACGGTCTTCAACTTCAGCCTCGCGCCGTTCTGCGCCAACTGGCCCGAGTCCGGCGACTCGCCGCCGGTCGAGTCCGCGCCCCCGCCGGCCGTGCCCACGCTGAT
Organism: uncultured Thermoleophilaceae bacterium; assembly: GCA_963848495.1. Classification (GTDB taxonomy): domain Bacteria; phylum Actinomycetota; class Thermoleophilia; order Solirubrobacterales; family Thermoleophilaceae; genus JAICJR01. The sequence continues at coordinate 251,494 of CAWKDV010000003.1, read as the reverse complement.
CCTCAGCGGCGACGACGACCTGCGCACGCCGCAGGAGGACGCCGCCAGGGTCGCAGCGCTGCTGCCCAAGGCCACGCTCGTGAAGGTGCCGAACGTCGGGCACTCGGTGCTGGGCGACGACCTCAGCTCGTGCTCGCTGCGTGCGGTGCAGCACTTCTTCCGCGGCGAGCCGCAGGGCATCTGCCAGTCCCGCGGGGCGCTGTTCCCGCCGAGCCCGGTGCCGCCCCGCTCGATCTCGCAGCTCCCGGCGTTCCGGCACCAGCCGCAGAAGGTGGGAAGGACCCTCACGGCCACCGAGTTCACGCTCGACGACCTGTTCGAGCGCCTGCTCGACGGCTTCCTCGAGTCGCCCGACGGGTTCAGCGTCGCGCCCATGGGCGGCCTGCGGGCCGGCTTCTTCACCACCGGCTCCAAGGCGATCACACTGCACGGCTACTCGTGGGTGCCCGGCGTGGTGCTCAGCGGCAAGTTCCCCACGCGCGGGCTGGCGCGCCTTGAGATCGGCGGCGCCGCGGCGGCGCGCGGGACGGTGACGATCGACCGCCACGGCGTGCTGCGCGGGCGCCTCGGCGGCCACAGGGTGTCGGTGCGGCTGGGCGCGCAGAGCGTGGGGGAGGCTCGCGCGGCCGCCGCCCACCTCGCCTCGCGGCAGTTCACGCCCTTCCTCAGCAGCGTGCTGCCGCCCGGCTGACGTTAGGCTCCCCGCCGCATGGCGGAGCAGCGCGACGCGGTGGTGATCGGGGCCGGGCCGGCCGGGCTGGCCACGGCGGCGATGCTGCGCCGGGAGGGAGTCCGGGCGCTGGTGCTCGAGCGCGCGGACGACGTCGCGGCGAGCTGGCGCTCGCACTACGAGCGGCTGCACCTGCACACGGTCCGCTGGCTGTCGAACCTGCCGGGCTACCGCTTCTCCCGCAGCCATGGGCGCTGGGTCTCGCGCGACGGCGTGATCCGCTACCTCGAGGGCTACGTCCGCCATCACCAGCTCGACGTGCGAACGGGCAGCGAGGTGCAGCGCATCGACCGGACGGTGGACGGCTGGCTGCTGACGCTGGCGAACGGCGGCGAGATCGCCGCCCGCCAGGTGGTGGTGGCCACTGGCTACAACCACACGCCGTTCATCGCGGACTTCCCGGGCAAGGACGCCTACGAGGGCGAGCTGCTGCACGCGGCGCGCTACCGAAACGCCGACCCGTACCGCGGCCGTGACGTGCTCGTGGTGGGCTCGGGCAACACCGGCGCCGAGATCGCGGTGGATCTCGCCGAGGGCGGGGCAGCCCGGGTGCGGCTGGCCGTGCGTACGCCGCCGAACATCGTGCGCAGACAGGTGAACGGCGTGCCGAACCAGGTCACCGGCGTGCTGATGAGGCGCGTCCCGCCGAAGGTGGTGGACACCATCGCCGCCCGCATGCAGCGCCTGACCGTTCCTGACATGTCGGCACGCGGCCTCCCGCGGGCCACGCGCGGCCTCTACACGCGGGTGATCGAGGACGACGTGATCCCGATCATCGACGTGGGGCTGATCGACGCGGTGCAGAGCGGGCAGGTCGAGGTTGTGCCCGGCCTGGCCGGCTTCGACGGGCGCGAGGCGCTGCTCGAGGGGGGCGAGCGGATCGAGCCCGACGCCGTGATCGTGGCGACCGGCTACCGCCGCGGCCTCGAGCCGCTCGTGGGTCACCTCGGCCTGATCGGCCTGAGGGGCAAGCCCGCCGTGCACGGCGCGGCCACGCACCCGGGCGCGCCGGGCCTGCGCTTCATCGGCTACAGCAACCCGATCAGCGGCATGTTCCGGGAGATCGCGATGGACTCGCGGAAGATTGCGCGGGCGATCGGGCGAGAGCTTGCGCTCCCGCCCGTGACCGCGGAGCGTCCCGTCGAGCCGGTCGCCGCCGGCTCACGGTGATCACTGATCACTGATCACCGAGAAGTCAGTGATCAGTGATCCGTGATCGGGCCGCGTACGCGGCCACCATCTCGATCCGCTGCATGATCGTCGGGTGGTCGCCCGTCAGGGCCTGCCACCAGCCGGGTGGATCGGGGTCGGCGTGCGAAGTGCGGGCCAGGCGCTGGAACGCCGAGCGGGCGTCGCGCGGGTCGTTCGTGGCGCGCAGCGCCGACCAGTCGGCCTCGGCCTCCATGCGCCGGGTCACCGCGTTCTGCGCGGGCGAGATCAGCAGCTGCAGCACGACGAAGACGAGCAGCGCGAGCGGCACGGCTCGCGGCTCGTAGAGGCCGCCGCGGCCGCGCGTGGCCATGGCGATCAGGAAGCCGACCGGCAGGCCGAACAGCGCGAGCCAGGCCAGGCCGCGCCAGATGTGGTTGTGGGCGAGGTGACCGATCTCGTGCGCCAGTACCACGCGCACCTCGCCGCGCGAGAAGCGGCCGCCGAGCAGCGTGTCCCAGAGGATCACGCGGCGCGTGGGGCCGAGGCCCACCGCCTCCGCGTTCGGCGCCGTGGTGTAGCGGTGCACGTCCTGCACCTCCACGCGCACCTGGCCGATCCCCTCGGTGCGCGCGAGCTGAGCGGCGTCGGCACGCAGCGCCGGGTCCCGTGCGGAGTGCACCGGGGCGATCAGGAAGGGGGTGATGAAGGAGATCAGCACCGCCACCGCCACCAGCGCCGGCACGCCGGCGATCCACCAGCGGTTGCCGAGCAGGCCGGCGAACCCCATCACGATGGCGATCGTGAAGCAGATGAACAGGAACTGACCGCCGAGCGCGAAGAAGCTCTCGAAGATCCAGCTCACGTAGCCCTGGTGCGAGACGCCGTGGCGGCGCTCCCACCAGACCTCGGCCAGGCCGAACGGGAGCTGCGCGATCCATACGACCGCGAGGCCGAGCATGCCGAGCAAGAGGCCGGTGCCCACGCGGCCGGCGGCGGACTCGCGCATCAGGCGCTCGCCGCGCAGCGCGTAGCCCACCAGCGCGCCGATCAGCGCAAGCTCGGCGAGCAGGAAGTCGATCCGCAGGAAGCGCTCGTAGCTCGACGCGTGGTGGAGGTAGGCGGGCGTGAAGTAGCTGCTCGCTGCGAGGTGCGGCAGCTGCAGGTCCGACGGCACCGTGGTTCGCCACAGGCGCGAGGCGGCCAGCAGCCAGAGCGCCGCCAGCACGGCGAAGGCGGCCAGCGCAAGCGGCCGGCGCAGGCGGGCGCTCACCCGCTGATACGCGGCGTGGCGTCCGGGTAGCGGTCGGTGAGCAGGAACAGGTAGGAGTTGAGCTGCGTGCTGTAGCGGAGCGCGTAGGCGCCCGCCCGCTGCAGGTCACGTGGCATCCGGGCGATGAACAGCCCGGTGAACCAGCCGAAGACGGCCACCGCGAACAGCACGCCGGAGAGGCCGCCCGAGAGGATCAGGGCGGGGATGACCAGCACCACGCGGAAGCCGGTCTTCCAGCGGTTCTGGCGCTCGGGCGGCGCGAACTGCACGTCGAGCGGGTAGCCCTCGAGGCCGGTGAAGCCGGGGAACGGGTTGGTGACCAGTGAGGCGTATGCGTAGACGTGCATCGTGTAGCGCATGAAGCGCGCGAGGAAGCGGTGGAGCGAGTCCGGGGCCGTGCCGCGGAAGAGCGTGACGAACCAGCTCCCGATCACGGCAAAGAGGGCGACGATCGACCACAGGAACAGCCAGACGAAGTGCGGGATGGCGAGCAGCAGCCGGAAGAAGACCGTAAGGCGCGAGCGGCGCAGGTCGTCCTCGTCGCTGACCGTGATCGGGTGCGGCCGCAGCTCGGCAGGCGTCGGCGGCGCCTCCGGGTCGGCGTCGGGATAGCGCTCGGTGATCAGCAGCAGGTAGCCCCCGGTCTGAACGCCGTAGCGGAGCGCGTAGAGGTTCGCGTCGCGCAGCTGCTCGGGCATGCGGCCGGTGAACAGCGCCGCGAACCAGCCGAGGAACGCCGACGCCCAGAGGATCCCCGCGCTGCCGCCGCCCGAACCCGAACGTCCGCCGCCGGAGCTGCCGCCGGACAGCGCACCGTTGAGGATCAGGGCCGGGATCGCCAGGACGATCCGGAAGCCGGTCTTCCAGCGGTTCTGCGCCGCGGGCGGCGCGAACTCCACGTCCACCGGGTAGCTGCCCGGCTTGCCGAGGAAGCCCGGGAAGGGGTTGGCGGTCAGGCTGGCGTAGGCCGCCACATGGGTCTCGTAGCGGATGTAGCGGGAGATGAACTCGTGGAGCGAGGCTGGCGAGGTGCCGCTGAGCAGCGTGGCGAGCCAGTTGGCGATCGCCATCAGGAACACGGCCGCGCCCCAGAGGACGAGCCAGACGAGGTGGGGCAGGACGAGCAGCAGGCGGAAGAAGACGGTCAGCCGCGAGCGCTCGAGGCCGGCGGTCGAGCTGAGCCGGATCGGGTGGGCGTAATCCGGCGTCGGCAGCGGTCCCTCCGGTGGCGGCGGCGGTCCCTCAGGCGGCGGCTCCCAGGCCATCGCTACGCAGACTAACGGGGGCGGCTGCGCCAGCGCCGTTGCTTGCGCAACGCGTCGCGGATCAGGAACGGCTGGATGCGCAGCCCCACGCTTGGCCAGAGGTCTACCAGCCGCACGCCCGCGCCGCGCCAGCGGGGCATCGTGACGACCGGGCGCGGCTTGTCGAGCACCTCCACGGCCCGCGCGGCCACGTCCGCCGACTTCAGCATCACGCCGCTCCAGGACGCCCAGGCATCCGGGTCGTCGGCCTTCTCGTAGAGCATCGGAGTCCAGATCCCGTCCGGGCAGACCGCCGTGAGCTGCACGTTCTTCACGCCGCTGCGGCGCAGGTCGAACAGCGTGCCGAGTGTGAACGCCATCGCCGCGTGCTTCGAGGCCGAGTAGAGCGTCTCGCCCGGCGCCGCGACGATGCCGGCCAGCGAGACGACGTTGATCACGTGCCCGCGATCGGCCGGCCGCATCAGCTCGAGCGCCGCCACGGTCCCGTTCATCACGCCCAGCGCGTTGATCTCCATCGTGCGCCGCCGCGTGGCGTCGTCGTGCTCCCAGGCCAGGCCGGTGGGGAGGATGCCGGCGTTGTTCACCCACACGGCGAGCGAGCCCGCGCGCTCGGCGGTGGCCCGGGCGGCGGCGCGGCAGGCCTCGGCGTCGGCCACGTCGAGCTGCGAGGACCAGGCCGGCTCGCCGAGCTGCGCGGCGGCCTCGGCGGCCGCGCCGGCGTCCACGTCGGTGACGTGCACGGCATGGCCCCGCGCTGCCAGCGCCCTGGCGATCTCCAGGCCGAGCCCCCGGCCCGCGCCGGTGACGAGCGCCCCGCCGCTACTCACCGATCGAGAACATCGCGTCGAGGTCGTGCTGGGAGAAGACCTCGAAGGCGACCATCGTGTAGGTGTCGATGATGCCCGGCAGGCGGGCGAGCTTGCTGGTCACGACGTCGGCGAGCAGGTGAGCCTCCGGCACGCGGATCAGCGCGACGAAGTCCCACTCGCCGGTGACCGACCAGGCTTCGGCCACGCCCTCGACGTCGGCCAGCCGGCTGCCGAGGACCGGGAGCGCCTCGCGCTCGGCGCTGATCAGGATCACCGCGTGGGTCACAGCGGGGCGAACTCTAAGCGGGGATCGAGGCGGGCACCGCTCTGAAGCTGTTGAGAGCGTTCGGGTTCGCCGCGAAGAAGGCCTTGGCGGCGTTGTAGCCCTGGTCGCGGAGGTACTTCTGGTCGGCCTTGGAGAGGTCGAACTTCAGCACCGGCACCTCGGCGGTGGGGATCGCGATGGCACGCGCCTTGAAGTGGTCCTCGTCGAGCTCGAGCTGGTCCAGCGCGTTGACGGAGGTGTCGAGCAGCGCCGAGAGCATGTCGATCGGCCAGTCGATGCCGCCGATCTGGTGCGGCGGCAGGCCGCTCGCCAGCGGGCCCTCTGTGAGCCGGAAGCCCCAGGTGGGGTGCTGGGGGTCGGGCACGTCGAACAGGAACACCGGGAAGGTGCTGCAGATGCCGCCGTCCACCAGCACGCCGTCCTGGCCAGTCTCCCCGTAGCGCAGCTTCAGCGGCGGGAAGAAGTAGGGGTAGCCGGCGCTGATGCGCACGGCGTCGGCGATCTCGAACTCGTCCGGGTCGAGCGGGTTGTCGTGCTCGTCGACGTACTGCGCGACGTCCGTCGGGAAGACCACCATGCGCGCGTGGGCGAGGTCGGTGCCCACCACCTGCAGCCGGCCGTCGAGTTCCCCGAACTTCGTGGCGGGCTTCGGCGCGTTCTTCAGGAGGCCGCGGATCCAGTCGTGCAGGACCTCGCCGCGGGTGACCGCATGGCGGTGGACGAGGTTCCAGACGACGCCGATCCCGAGCGGCGCCCCGGTGTCGGCGATCGACGCGAAGTCCTGACGCTCGAGCTCCGCCCGCAGCCGCTCCGCGTCGTAGCCGACAGCCAGCGCCATCGCGGTGATCGCGCCCGCGGAGGTCCCGGCGAGCTTCACCCACTCGTCGTAGCCGGCCTCGCTCGTCGCCTCGAGAGCCCCGGCGAACGCCAGGCCCTTGATCCCTCCGCCGGAGAACACGCCGTCGGCGCGCATCGCCCGGAAGCCTCCCGCTCCCGCCCGGGGGAGTCAACTCGCATTTACTATCTCCACATGAGCGAGGCGACCGTCAGCAAGCCGTCACTCGTCGACATCGCCGAGGACTCGCTTCGCACCTGGCTGGCCAGCGGGCGCCACCGGCTTGGCGAGCGGTTGCCGCCCGAGCAGGAGCTGTCGGCGCAGCTCGGGATCAGCCGAGGCACGCTGCGCACGGCGCTCCGACGCCTCGAGGAATCCGGCGAGATCGTGCGCCGGCAGGGCAGCGGGACCTACGTGGGCAGCGGCGCCGCGCCTGCCTTCGACGAGGGGCTCGAGCGGCTCGTCTCCTACGCCGACCTGGCTCGCGAGCGCGGCGTGACAATGGATGTCCGCGAGCTGACGATCGAGGAGCTGCCGGTGCCCGAGGAGATCGCCGCGGCGCTCGGGATCCTGGCCGGCACGCCCGCCACCACGGTGTCGCGCATGCTGCTGCTCGACGGCGAGCCCTGGGCCTTCATGCGCGACGTGGTGCACCCCCACGTTGAGCTGCCGCCCGCCGCGCGGGTGAGCGCGGCGCTGAGCGAGGGCCGCATGGTGCTCGACGTGCTGAAGGACCAGGGCATCCAGGTGGCCTACGCGCGCACGCACATCAGGGCCCGCACGGTGAGCGCCGAGGACCGCGTGGGCAAGGCGCTCGGCGTGAAGGGCACGAGCGCCGCGCTCGAGCTCGAGCACGTGACCTGCACGAGCGAGGGGGTGCCCGTCGAGCACTCCACCGACATCTTCCTGCCCGGACGGCTCGACCTGCACGTGATGCGTTACCTGGAGGAGCCGCCGCCGGTGCCGGCGATCGAGCGACCCGTCCGAAGCGGGCGTCGCGCTTAGCTAGACAGCAACAATTGCATCAAGTAGAACTCGGTTTGCACCTATTCGTACAGTCGTCGTTGGAGGATCCATGGCCGAGAAGATGTGGGGTGGAGAGCCGTTCTGGGGCCTTGGCTCCGACTGGGACCCCGACTGGGTACTGACTCCCAAGCAGATCGAGCTGCGCGATCTCCTGATCGAGCTGTGCGAGAAGGAGATGCGGGCCAACGCCAAGGAGTCGGACGACACGCTCCTGTTCCCGCGCAAGAACCTCGAGCTGCTCGGGCAGCACGGCTTCCTGGCGCTCACCGTCCCCGAGGAGTACGGCGGGCTCGGCCAGGACCACGTGGCCTACGCGATGACCTGCGAGACGATCGCCCGCTACGGCTGTGCCTCGACGGCCATGTGTTACGTGATGCACATGGGGGCGGTCAACGCGATCATGCTGCGGCCCACCGAGGCGCTGATCGAGAAGTTCATCCGCCCGCTGAACAGCGGCAAGATCGGCACGCTGTCCTACTCGGACCCGGAGACCGGATCGCACTTCTGGTACCCGATCTCCTCCGGCGCCGAGCGCTCGAACGGCGGCTACAAGGTGCGCAAGAAGGCCTCCTGGACCACCTCGGGCGGCTTCGCCGACTTCTACGTGATCCAGACCACGAGCCCGGACTTCTCGGGCTATGACGACCTGTCGGTGTTCGTCGTCGACGGCGACCAGGTGGAGGCCAACCCCGGCAAGTGGGACGCGCTCGGCCTGCGCGGCAACCAGTCGGGCGCGCTCGAGGTGCCGGACGTCCAGATCTCCGGCGATCAGATCGTCGGCCCCGAGGGCGACGGCGCCGCCTCGAACGACGAGTCGGTCGACCCCTGGTTCCTGATCGGCTCCTCCTCGGTGTGGAACGGCCTGGCGATGGGCGCGATCGACATCGCCAAGCGCCAGACCACGCGCAAGAAGCACGTCGACGTGGGCCTGCGCGTGGCCGACTACCCCACGATCCAGGACTACGTGGGCGAGGCCGTGATGGACACCAACGCCTGCCGCATGTTCACCTACTCGGTGGCCCAGGCGATGGACAACGCCACCGACCACAACACGCGCCGCCTGTCGCCCGGCGAGTTCGCGCGCGCGAACTACCTGCACTGGTCCTGGCAGATCAAGTTCGAGGCGGCCAAGAACACCGCCCACGTCGTCGACAAGATGCTGCACGCCTGCGGCGGCTCGGGCTACAAGCGCGACATGGAGATGGAGCGCTACCTGCGCGACGCCAAGGCCGGCTGGGTGATGGGACCGACCAACGAGGTGCTGCGCCAGTTCGTCGGCAAGGCCGTGCTGCTCGGCTTTGACGCCCTCGACTACTGGAACCAGACCTACAACCGGCGCGCCGTGGAGAACGAGCTCAAGAAGCTCGACGCCCAGGGCAAGAAGGAGCTCGCCGAGCAGCTGCTCGCCGAGGTCGAGAAGGAGTCCACGGTAGGCGCGGCATAGCTCTCGCGGCCGACAGCCTGGAGCGTTACTGGGTCCGCCCCGGTGGCGTCACCGTTGTGCCTGTTGAGCCGGATGACGTCGTGACCGTCACCGACCGCGATGGGGGACAGGTCGCGGAGGTCACGGCGCTGGACCGCGACGGGCGCGACGATCCCGCCGCGCTCGGCCTCCGGGCGGACGCGCCGGCCACCACGCTTCGGTCCCTTGCCGGGAACGGCGTGGCCGATCCGTTCCTGCGTGAGCTGCAAGCGCGCGGACTGGACCCGCACGACGCGAGCTGCGCGCGGCTGCTGGGCACGGATTCCTCGTCTGCCGCGACTTTCACCGCCGATCGCTCGGCGATGCTGGTAGTGGGCGCGCCCGGCGGGCGAATCGTGGACGGCGACCCGCCTCCGTCGGACCTGTGGGTGGAGATCCAGCGCGCAGTCATGCCCGAGCGTCATGAGCTCGAGCCGCCGCCGGCGCTGGCCGAGCCGCGGCTCGACTTCCGCGTGGACCGCGCCAGCGCCGCCTCCTACGAGGTGCGCGAGGGCGAGTTCATCCAGATCATCGACGTGCAGGGCAAGCAGTGCTCGGACTTCCTCGCCTTCCACCGGCGCAAGCTGGAGGACGGCCGCGAGCGCGGCCTCGACGCCACCGTCACGCGGACGCTGATGGGCAACGCCTATCCGACGCCCGGCCTCTACAGCAAGTACTACGACATGGACCTGGACCCGCTCTGCCAGGTGGTGAGGGACACCGTGGGCCGCCACGACAGCTTCGCGCTCGCCTGCCAGGCCAAGTACTACGAGGACATGGGCTACCCGGGCCACATCAACTGCACGGACAACTTCAACGGCGCGCTCGAGCCCTTCCCGATCGCCGCGCGCAAGGGCTGGCCGGCGCTCAACTTCTTCTTCAACACGGCCTTCGACCGCGACAACCTGCTGATCTCGGACGAGCCGTGGTCGCGCCCGGGCGACTACGTGATGCTGCGGGCGCTGACCGACCTGGTCTGCGCCTCCTCGGCCTGCCCGGACGACATCGACCCCTCCAACGGCTGGGAGGTAACCGACGTGCACGTGCGTGTCTACCCGCCTGAGAACCGCTTCTCCCAGGCCATCGCCCGCAGGGTCACCGCCGACTCGGAGGCGGAGCTCACGCGCGAGACGGCCTTCCACCCGCGCAGCTCAGAGCTCACGGAGAGCTTCGTGGAGTACCGCGGCTACTGGCTGCCCCACTGCTTCAACAACGAGGGCGGCGTGGCCGAGTACTGGGCCTGCCGCCAGCAGTCGGTGGTGATGGACCTCTCGCCGCTGCGCAAATGGGAGGTGCTCGGGCCCGACGCCGAGCTGTTCCTCCAGCACATCGTGACCCGCAACATCCGCAAGCTGGCCACCGGGCAGGTCGTCTACACGGCGGTGTGCAACGAGACCGGCGGCATGATCGACGACGCCACCGTCTTCCGGCTCGCCGACAACAACTTCCGCTTCGTCGGCGGCGACCCCTACGACGGCGTGTGGCTGCGCGAGCAGGCGAAGGCGCTCGGCCTGAAGGTGAACGTGAAGAACTCCACCGACCAGCTCCACAACCTGGCGGTGCAGGGGCCGAACAGCCGCGACCTGATGAGCGAGCTCGTCTGGACGCCGCCCACGCAGCCGCCACTCGACGAGCTGAAGTGGTTCCGCTTCCTTATCGGCCGGATCGGCGGCTACGACGGCACGCCGATCATCGTGTCGCGCACGGGCTACACGGGGGAGCTCGGCTACGAGGTCTGGTGCCACCCGGACGACGGCCCGGCGGTGTGGGACGCGATCTGGGAGGCGGGCCAGAAGCACGGACTCAAGCCGCTCGGCCTCGAGGCGCTCGACATCCTGCGCATCGAGTCCGGGCTCATCTTCGCGGGCTACGAGTTCGACGACCAGGCGGACCCGTTCGAGGCCGGCATCGGCTTCACGGTGGCGCTCGACCACGACGAGGACTTCATCGGCCGGGCGGCGCTCGAGGAGCGCAAGGAGCACCCGCAGCGCCGGCTCGTCGGCCTCGAGCTCGACGGCAACGAAACGGCGGGCCACGGCGACCCCGTCTACATCGGCCGCCAGCGGATGGGGGTGGTCACGAGCGGCACGCGCAGCCCGCTGCTGAAGAAGTCGATCGCGCTCTGCCGGATGGCGGTGCAGGCCGCCGAGATCGGCACGCAGGTCGAGGTGGGCAAGCTCGACGGCATGCAGAAGCGGCTGCCTGCGACCGTCGTGCGCTTCCCCTTCTACGACCCCGACAAGACCCGCCCGCGCTCGTGAGCGAGCCGGCGCGCACCGGGGTTGCGCGGCTGACGCCCGCCGTGGGCGCCTCGGCGGGCGCCGGCCTGATGCCGCCGCCGCGGCCGCGCACCGAGACGGGGCAGCGGCCGCTGATCCCCAACCCGCCCTCCGGAGTCGCGCGGCTCACCCCGTCCGGGAAGGCCACCCAGGAGGCGGGCCGCCAGCTTCGCCAGGTGATGGGCCGCTTCGCCACCGGCGTGACGGTCGTGACCACCTCCGATGGCGAGGCGATCCACGGCATGACCGCCAACGCCTTCCTGTCGGTCTCGCTCACCCCGCCGCTCGTGCTGATCTCGCTCGGCCGCTGCCGGATGGGGGAGATGCTGCCGCGCACGGGCCGCTACGGCATCAGCGTGCTCTCCGACACGCAGGAGCACCTCGCCGCCCACTTCGCCGCGCAGCGCACCTCGCCGTCCGAGCCCGCCTTCAGCTGGCACGTCGGGTTGCCGTTCCTCGACGGCGCCCTGGCGCACCTCGGCTGCCGCGTGGTGGACGTCCACCCGGCGGGCGATCACGTGCTCTGGACCGGCCAGGTCGAGCACCTCTGGTGCCAGGACGGGCGGCCGCTTCTCTTCTACACGGGGCGCTTTTCGACCCTCCAGGAGATCGAGCAGAAGCACCCTTCCGCGTGAATGTACAAATTTGACCAACGGCGTTATAGTCGTGAGGCCTTCGGGCCCCGGCCCAGCCCTTAGACCAGTCGGAGGACCTCGATGACAGACGTGCACGTCGATGCAACGGCGGAGCTGACCTTCGGAGGCACCGTGCAGACGGTGCTCGACACACCGCCCACGAAGGCACCGCCCGCCACGCTCGAGGAGGCGCGCAACCAGCCGGGCCGGCGTGAGCAGATCGAGGCGATCACGCGCCGCATCGAGGCCGAGGGCATCAAGTACGTCTTCTTCCAGCAGGTATCCGTCACGGGCCGAGTGATGGGCAAGGGCGTCGTGGCCTCGTTCTTCCCGCAGGTGGCCCAGAAGGGCTACCAGCTCGTCTACGGCGCCACGGCCAACCTGTTCACGGACCGCGCGGGCAACTACATCGGCTTCGGCCCGGAGGAGTCCGAGCTGGCGGCGATGGCGGACCTCGACACGTTCGCCGTCCTGCCCTGGGACAACCGCGTGGCCCGCGTCTACTGCGACTGCTACGACACCGAGACCGGCGACCTGCTCGACGCCGACCCGCGCCAAAACCTGAAGAACGTCGTCGCGGAGTTCGAGCAGGAGCTCGGCTACAGCTTCCTGATCGGCATCGAGCCCGAGATGATGTGGCTCAAGCGGAGCGAGGACGGCGCCGCTCCCGAGGGCGTCACCAAGCCCTACTGCTACCACATCCACCAGTTCGAGGAGCTCCGTCCGGTGCTGCTCGACGTGGTGGAGTACGGGCAGGCGCTCGGGCTCGACATGAGCTACGGCGATCACGAGGACGCGCCCGGCCAGCTCGAGCTCAACTTCCGCTTCGACCGGCCGGTGAAGACCGCCGACAACATCACCACCTACCGCCAGGTGTGCGCCGCGGTGGGCCGCAAGCACGGCCTGCTGCCCACCTTCATGCCCAAGCCGTTCACGGGCGTCTCGGCCAACGGCCACCACCACCACTTCACGCTCGTCGACTCAGACGGCCACAACGTCTTCCACGACCCGTCCGGGCCGGGCGAGCTGTCGGACACGGCGCGCCACTTCCTCGGCGGGCTGCTCGACCACTTCGGCGCGCTGATGTGTCTCGGCAACCCCACCGTCAACTCCTACTGCCGCATGTGGGACACGGGCTTCTGGGCGCCGGTCTACAAGAACTGGGGCTGGCAGAACCGCACCTGCACCGTGCGCGTGGCCTCGGGCGGCCGCTTCGAGTACCGCGGCGTCGACTCGTCCTGCAACCCCTACCTCACGGTGGCCGGCCTGCTCAAGGCGGGCCTCGACGGGATCAGGCGCCAGAGCGACCCCGGCCCGCCGCAGAGCGCCAACACCTACGACCTGCTGGCGGAGAACGGCAGCGCCACGCTCGAGCGCGTGCCGGACTCGCTCGGCGACGCCCTCGAGGAGCTGGCCAGGGACGAGGTGGTGCGCAGCGCGCTGCCGGGCCGCCTCTACAAAGTCTTCCACCACTACAAGCGCGACGAGTGGGAGCGCTACCTCGCCGCGGTCACCGACTGGGAGCGCGACGAGTACCTGGAGGTGCTGCCCTAGTGTGCGGCATTGCCGGGATCATCTACAGGGACGGTGGGGCAGAGCGGCACGTCGGCCGCGACATGACGGCGATGCTCCAGGCGATGAAGCACCGCGGGCCGGACTCCACCGGCTACGCGCTCTACCGGCCGGTCGAGGACGGCTACGTGATGCACGTGAAGCTGGCCGAGATGAACGGGCACCACGACTTCGAGTTCGGGGAGCGCCTGCGCCGGCAGCGCCATGACGTCGAGGCCCGCGTGCGGGCGCTCGGCGCGCGGATCGACGCGATCGACTCGAGCAGCGAGCACGCGCTCACGCTGAGGTTCGGCCACGACGGCGACCTCAAGCAGCTCGCCGACTACGTGGAGGACGTGCGCGGGGTGGAGGTGCTGTCGCTCGGCCACTCGCTCGAGATCGTCAAGGACCTCGGCGACGCCAAGACGGTGGCGGGCGACTACGGGCTCGACGGCTTCGTTGGCACCCACGGCGATCGGCCACGCGCGCATGGCCACCGAGTCGGACGTGGACATCGCCAACGCGCACCCCTACTGGGCCTACCCGTTCCCGGACGTGGCGGTGGTGCACAACGGCCAGCTCACCAACTACCACCAGTGGCGCCGCCGCCTCGAGCGCGCCGGGCACCGCTTCCAGTCCGAGTGCGACTCGGAGATCATCGCCGTCTACCTCGCCGAGCGGATGGTCCAGGGCGACTCGCTCGAGGAGTCGATGCAGCGCAGCCTGCACGACCTCGACGGCGTGTTCACGTACCTGTGCGTCACCGAGGACGCGCTCGGGATGGCCAAGGACGAGCTCGGCGCCAAGCCGCTCGTTCTCTACGAGTCGGACGACATCGTGGCGCTCGCGTCCGAGGAGATCGCCATCCGCAAGGTGGTCGACCACGAGATCGAGACCTATGACCCGTACGAGAGCGAGGTGATGGTGTGGACACGCTAGGCGCCGAGCCCGAGGTCCTGTTCGACCCCCGCGGGCTGGTGGAGCTCGACGAGAGCATCCCCAAGATCGCCGAGATCGCGGGCGACAAGGCGGTGATCGAGGCGCGCGACCTCACCACGCGCAAGATCAACGCCGAGCTGCGCTGGCTGCTCTACGAGGAGGGCGTCAAGGACGTCACGATCCTCAACCCGAGCGCGCGGCACTCGCTCGGCGTGGGCATCCTCACCCGCTGCAAGATCACCTTCGAGGGCAGCCTCGGCTACTTCGCCTGCGGCCTGATCGACGGGCCGGAGGTGCACATCACGGGCCGCGTCGGCTGGTCGTGCGCCGAGAACATGATGTCCGGCGTCGTGGTGATCGAGAGCAACGCCGGCTCGCTGGCCGGCGCGGCGCTGCGCGGCGGCGACCTCGTGGTCAAGGGCCAGGTGGGCGCCCGCACCGGCATCGACCAGAAGGGCGGCACGATCATCGTGCTCGGCAGCGCCGGCTCGATGACCGGCTTCATGATGCAGCGCGGCCGCCAGATCATCCTCGGCGACGTCGGCCCCGGCCTCGGGGACTCGATGTACGACGGGACGATCTACGTCGGCGGCAAGGTCGCCTCGCTCGGGATCGACTGCGTGGAGGGCGAGTGGACGGACGCCGACACGGAGCTGATCGAGCGCAAGTTCTCGATCTACGGCCTCGGCTCGCCGCCCGAGCTGCAGAAGTTCGTCTGCGGGAAGAAGCTCTACAACTACGACAGCCTCGAGCCCAGCGAGCGCAAGCTGGTGCTCTGAGAGGGGGAGGCACGATGGCCGACGAGAACGCACCTGCCCCGCAGACCATCCTCGGGCACAGCCGGATCTTCACCCCGGACGTCATCAACGACATCCACATGAAGGCCGAGCTCGGCCGCTACCGGATGCGCGGCTTCTCGATGTTCAAGAAGATCCCGCACTGGGACGAGCTGATCTTCCTGCCGGGCACGCTCACGCGCTTCGTGATCGAGGGCTACCGGGAGAAGTGCGAGACCAAGACCGTGCTCGGCGCGCGCTTCGCCAAGAAGCCGATCGAGCTCGACATCCCCGTCTACATCACGGGCATGAGCTTCGGCGCGCTGTCGCTCGAGGCGAAGATGGCGCTGGCCAAGGGCGCCTCGATGGCCGGCACCGCCACCTGCTCCGGCGAGGGCGGGATGATCCCGCCCGAGCGCGACCTCTCGACCAAGTGGTACTACCAGATCATCCAGAGCCGCTACGGCTTCAACCCGCATCACATGATGCTGGCCGACGCGATCGAGTTCTTCATCGGCCAGGGCTGCAAGGTCGGGCTGGGCGGCCACCTGATGGGCCAGAAGGTCACCGAGCAGGTGGCCGAGATGCGCTCGCTGCCCGCCGGCATCGACCAGCGATCGCCGGCGCGGCACCCGGACTGGCTCGGCCCGGATGACCTGTCGCTGAAGGTCCAGGAGACGCGCGAGGCCACCAACTACGAGGTGCCGATCCAGCTCAAGCTGGGCGCCGCGCGCGTCTACGACGACGTGCGCATGGCCGCCAAGTGCGGGCCGGACATCATCTACCTGGACGGCGCCGAGGGCGGCACCGGCGCCGGGCCGCACCTGGCCGCCGAGGAGACCGGCATCCCGCTGATGGCCGCGATCCCGGAGGCGCGGCGCGCGCTCGAGGACGTGGGCCTCGCCGACGAGATCGACCTCGTCGTGGCCGGCGGCATCCGCAACGGCGGCGACATCGCCAAGTGCCTGGCGCTCGGCGCCACCGCGGTGGCCATCGGCCACTCGTCGCTGATGGCGCTCAACTGCAACAAGGAGATCCCCGGTGTCACCGACTACGAGGGCACGGTCGGCGTGCCCGCGGGCCAGTGCTACCACTGCCACACCGGCCGCTGCCCGGTGGGCATCACCACGCAGGACCCGGAGCTGCGCAAGCGGCTCAACGTCGACGAGGCCGCGGAGCGGGTCTACAACTTCCTGCACACGCTCACGCTCGAGGTGCAGATGCTCGCGCGCGCGTGCGGGAAGACCGATGTGCACTCGCTCGAGCCGGAGGACCTGGCGGCGCTGACCGTCGAGGCCGCGGCGATGGCGCGCGTGCCGCTGGCCGGCACCGAGTACATCCCGGGCGTCACGGAATCGAACGCGCTCGAGGAGATCAAGACGCTGCTCGACCGCCACCTGGCCAACCCGGTGGACTACCTGCCGCCCGACGCGCGAGCAGGTGGCCGCCACGGAGGACTGAGCGATGACCGACACGCAGAAGATCGTCGCCATCGACGCCGAGTACCTGTCGGGCAAGCGCTTCGCCTACCAGGAGGACATGTCGCTCGTGGAGCACATCGACCTGGTGGCGGCCACGCCAGGCGAGGACATCAACTGGCTCGAGGACGTAGAGCTGCTCGAGGAGGAGGGCACGCCCGCCGTCTTCGACCGCTACTCGAACTCGTTCATCAAGATCTACTTCCCGATCCCCGAGGGGCGTGAGAACGAGATCGCCCGCAAGGTGCTGATCGCCCACCTCCAGGCCGGCAACTCCTACGGCATCCGCCTCAAGGAGCAGCACTGCAAGTTCCCGCAGCCCGAGCTCGGGCCGTGGGTCGAGGGCTCGCGGACGGTCGGGACGGACTGGAAGGCGCCCGTGCTGGAGGGCTGGGAGGCCCCGCTCCACTGATGGCGCAGCTCCCCTCGTCGGTGCCGTACCTCGTGATCGGCGCCGGCGTGCACGGTCTGTCCACGGCGTGGCACCTCGCGGAGCGCGGCGAGGAGGTGCTCGTCGTGGACAAGACCGGCGTCGCCGCGGGCGCGTCCGGCATCGCCTGCGGCGTGGTGCGCAACAACTACTTCCAGCCGGCGATGTCCGAGCTGATGGCCGCCTGCGTCGAGATCTGGGAGTCGGACCCGCAGACGTTCCACTACCACGGCTCGGGCTACGTGGCCCTCGGCGGGCCCTCGCAGGAGGAGGACCTCGTCACTGTCCACGAGCGTCAGCAGCGGATCGGCTATCCGTCGGAGCTGATCGTGGGGGAGGACGAGGTCGCCGCCCACATGAGCTCGCTGTTCGGCGACTGGCGGGCGCGAGGACTCACGGTCTGCCTGCACGAGCGCCCGGGCGGCTTCGCGTTCAACCGCGAGTCGATTCTGGGGCTCGCCTCCAAGGCGCGCGCCGCCGGCGCCTCGATCGCCGAGGGCGTGGAGGTCACCGGCTTCTCGTTCGACGAGTCGGGCGCGGTGCGCAGCGTCTCCACCAACGCCGGCTCGGTCGAGGTCGAGCAGGTTGTCGTGGCGGCCGGCCCCTGGGTCGCCGGGCTGTGGGAGCTGCTGGGCCTGCCGGACCGCCTCGACGTACGCCAGCCCGACGGCTCGCTCGTGGCGGACCAGCCGATGTGGACCTACTGGTACCTCCAGGAGGGCGAGATCGACGTCGACCCGCAGGTGTTCGTCACCGACGACGGCAGGCTGCCGCCGGTGCTGCACGTGGACTCGGAGACGCCCCTGCTCGACGACGCCGGCCGGCTCGTCACCGACGAGCTGTGGGGCGTCTACTTCAAGCAGGACCGCGCGAGCGTGCAGGGCGGCGCCTCGCCGCTCAAGATGGGGCCCGAGTTCCAGGTCGACCCCTATCCCACGGGCAGCGTCGAGCCGGGTTTCGCCGACCTCTGGTGCGCGGCGCTGTCGCACTGCATGGGTCGCTTCGAGGGCGCGCGCGCGAAGTACCGCGCAGTGCGCTCGGGCGGCGCCGGGGCCTTCACGGTCGACAACTTCCCGGTGTTCGACTACATGCGCCCCAACGTCTTCGTGGTCGCCGACTCGAACCACGGCTACAAGATGATCGCCGTCGGCCGCGAGGTCGCGCGCACGCTCCTGGGCGAGCACTCGGCGCTGCTGCACCCGTTCCGCTACGAGCGCTTCGCCACGGGCGACCTCCACCCGGTCTCGCACAGCCCATATCCCTGGAGTTAGGGTCTCAGAAGTGGAGTTACCGCCCATAACGCTCACCTGCGATTGCGGTGAGACGCAGGCCGTGCCCTATGGCGAACGCTGGCAGTGCCGCAAGTGCCGCCGCACCTGGGATACGAGCCAGATCCCGGAGGAGGAGTACAAGGCGGTTCTGCGCATCCAGCGGCGCTACCGGATCGTGCCGATGGTCCTGCTGATCCTCGTCATCGCCGCGGTGGTCCTATTCATCGCTCTCGGCAGGGTGCTGGCAGTGATCCTGGTGCCATTCGTGCTCACGCTCTGGTTCATGTTCGTCCGGCCGATCCAGCGGAAGCATCTGAAGGCGCAGATAGCCGCGCTGCCGGAATGGAAGCTCACGCCCGAATGAGAGGTGGCAAATGACGACCAAGGCTGACTTCACCGATGAGGAATGGGCGACGCTCGTGCGCTCCCCGATGGTTGCGGGAATGGCGATCACGATCGCGGACCCCGGCGGCCCGATCGAGGTGGTGAAGGAGACCAGCGCCGTGATCAAGTTCGCCGGCGGCTTCTCCGGCGAGCCCGACAACGACCTGGTCAAGGAGATCGAGCAGGCCTTCCGGGCGCAGGCCGAGCAGCACAAGAACCCGGTCGGCGACTTCAAGCCGCGCGGCGCGATGGCCGGCAAGGAGATCGTCGACGAGATCGCGCGCGCCGGTGGAATCGTCGCCCAGAAGGGCACGCCCGAGGAGGCGGCGGCCTTCCGCGACTGGATCATGGAGTGTGCCCAGCGTGCGGCGAACGCCGCGAAGGAGGGCGGCTTCATGGGCTTCCACGCCGAGCGCGTGAGTCAGGGCGAGAAGGACATGCTGGCGCAGATCGAGGCGGCGCTCACGGCTTGACTCAGTGCGCCGGAGCGGGGCTGTCCGCCGGTAGGCCCACCAGCGCGGCGCTGCGCTCCCACAGGCCGGCGGCCAGCGCGTCGTCCTGCGCCTGAGCGCTCGGCTTTGCCACCTTCTCGTCCTGCACGTACTCGCCGCTGAGGCCGGCGGCGTCGTCCGAGAGGGCGAACCAGACCAGGGAGCGCGCGCCTCGCTGCGGTGAGCGGAAGAAGGGGCCTCCGATCGTGGTCAGCACCTTCCAGATCCCGTTCTCGGTCTTGCCGAAACCGGTGCGCACCGTGCCGGGGTGGAAGCAGTTGGCGTGCAGCTCGGGCGCCCGCCTGGCGAGCTCGCGGGTGAAGAGGATGTTGCAGAGCTTCGAGGTGCCGTAGACGCGCATCGCGGAGTACGACTTCTCGGACTGCAGGTCGTCGAGGTCGAGGCGGCCCGCCTCATGCGCGTCCGAGGTGGTGGTCACCACGCGACCCCCGCTCAGCCGGTCGCGCAGGAGGTTGGTGAGCAGGAACGGCGCGAGATGGTTCAGGGCGAACGTCCGCTCGAGGCCCTCGGCCGTCTCCCTGCGAGTCGCGAACAGCGCGCCCGCGTTGTTGGCGATCACGTCGATGTGCTCGTGCCGGCTGCGCACCTCCTCGGCCAGCCGGCGGACGTCGGCCATCAGGGTCAGGTCGGCCACGTACTGATGCACAGGCGAGCCGCCGCCGGCCGCGGCCGCCTCCTGGGCCACCGCCTCGACCCGATCTGCCTCGCGCCCCACAAGCGCCAGCTCGGCACCCTGGCTGGCAAGCTCGATCGCGGCAGCCTGGCCGATCCCCCGCGTCGCGCCCGTCAAGAGGACCAGCGTCACGCGCCGAAATCTACTCTCCCGTAGGCGAGCCGCCGCCGATGTTCGGATTCCGCGGCTCTCGAGCGATGAGGTGGTGTGGGGACCCAGGAACAGCCGGCGCCGGGCGCGGATCCGCTGGGAGCGATCTACGACCGGGCGCTGCCGCAGGTCTACGGCTACCTGCTGCCCCGCTGCGGTAGCGCGGCGGTCGCGGAGGACCTCACGGCGGAGACGTTCATGGCCGCCGTGGCGGCGATGCGCCGGGATGCCATCCCCAAGCTCACCGTGGCGTGGCTGGTGGGCGTCGCGCGCCACAAGCTGGTGGATCACTGGCGGCGGGTCGGCCGCGAGCAGCGCAGCCTGGAGGCCGACGAGGAGCGCGCCGAGGCCGTGGACGACCCGTGGGAGGAGCGGCTCGACGCCGCGGCCGCGCACGCCGCTCTCGGCCGGCTGCCGGGGCCGCAGCGGATCGCGCTGACGCTCCGGTACCTCGACGGCCTGCCGGTGGCGCAGGTGGCGGAGCAGCTCGGCCGGAGCCTGCACGCCACCGAGACCCTGCTGGTCCGCGCCCGCGCAGCGCTCCGGCGCGTCTACGAGGAAGGTGAGAGCGATGACGCGTGACCCACTCGACGCGCTGCGACTGCCGATCGTGCCGGTCGAGCCGCGCCCGGAGTTCGCGGCCGCGCTGCGGAGGCGGATCGAGGAGCGGGAAGAACCGGCGATCGGGCCGGCCGCCACGGTCCGCTACTTCGTGCGCGACCTCGACGCCGCCGTCTCCTTCTACCGCGACCAGCTCCACTTCGAGGAGGAGCTCCGTCCCTCCCCGACCTTCGCCATGCTCTACCGCGGCGAGCTTCGCCTGCTCCTGAGCGTGCCCGGTGAGCCGCACGCACTGCCCGACGGGACGCTGCCCGAGCCCGGGGGCTGGAACCGCATCTCGCTGCGGGTCTCCGACCTCGACGGCACCGTGCGGGCGCTGCGCGACCGGGGCGTCCGCTTCCGCAACGACATCGCCGGCGGGGTCGCTGTCAGGCAGGTCCTGCTCGAGGACCCCTCCGGCAACCCGGTGGAGCTGTTCGAGCCGCTTCCCGGCTACCACGAGCGAACCTGAGGAGGAACAGAGATGAGCACCGTGAGCGTGCGCTACATCGTCGACGACGTGGACAAGGCGATCGCCTTCTACTGCGGCCGGCTGGGCTTCGAGGAGCAGATGCACCCCGATCCGGCGTTCGCGATGCTCCGCCGGGGCGACCTTCGCCTCGTGCTGGTGTCGCCGGTGGAGGCGGACCACCCCGGCGGCGGGTCGCGGCCGATGCCCGACGGCAGGCGTCAGGAGCCCGGCGGCTGGAACCGCTTCATGCTCGAGGTGCCCGACCTCGCCGCCACCGTGGACTCCCTGCGCAGCGACGGTGTGCAGTTCCGCAACGAGATCGTCACCGGCATCGGCTCGAAGCAGATCATGGCCGAGGATCCCTCCGGCAACCCGGTCGAGCTGTTCGAGGCGATCCGGCCGGAGGCGCGTCTCGCCGGCGGCTGACCTTGACGCACCCGCGCCTGGCGCGGAGAATCGCGCGCAGTCGAACAAGGAGCGCGCATGGCTTGGAGCATCGAGGGCCGTTACTTCGAGAACTGCTCATGCGAGGTCGTGTGTCCGTGCACGGCTTCCCTGGCACTTGGGGCCGACTACGACCACTGTCGCGTCGCTCTCGTCTTCCACGTCGACTCGGGTGAGGTCGAGGGCGTGGACGTGAGCGGTCTCACCGTGGCGGCTGTCGCGGAGTCGCCCAAGTACATGCACGAGGGCAACTGGCGGCTTGGCGTGCTGATGGACGAGGCAGCGTCGGACGAGCAGGCGGAGAAGCTTGGCGGGGTGTTCAGCGGCCAGCTCGGCGGACCGATGCAGGCGCTCGGGCCGCTGGTCAGCGAGCAGCTCGGCGTCGAGCGGGTGCCGATGGAGTTCTCGTCGAAGGACGGCCACCACAAGCTCGTGGTCGGGGACAGGGGCCAGGTGGAGGTCGACGACGTGGTGCCGTTCGGATCCGAGTCCGGGGCGCCGGCGAAGCTCACGGACGTGTTCCACCCGGCAGGCTCGACGCTCACGATCGCCAAGGCCACCGAGGCGTCCGGCATCAGCGCCTTCGGCGTCGACGCCCATAACCCCGGCAAGTCCGCCTTCTCGGCCCCGTTCGCCTGGTCGGGGTAGCGGCCATGGAGATAACGCTTGCACTCGGCGGGCGCCGAGAAGCCGCCGTCGCGTCTCCGGCGCAGCTGCTGCTCCGTTGGCGGCTCGCCCTCGTGGCCGCGCTCGTGGTCCTCGCCGGCCTCGCCTGGTGGTCCACCGGCGTACGCATGGCGGGCATGGACGCCGGCCCCGGCACCGATCCCGGGACGCTCGGGTTCTACGTCACCACCTGGGTCGTGATGATGGCGGCGATGATGTTCCCGTCGATCGCGCCGATGGTGCTGATGTACTCGGGACTTCAGCGCGGCCGGCGCGAGAAGGGGATGCCCGTGCAGTGGGGGGCCGCGCCGGCCTTCGTCGGCGGCTACCTGCTGCTCTGGGGCGCCGTGGGCCTCGCCGGCTACGCCGTGCTGAAGCTCGGGCGCCAGCTCGACGGCGGCTTCTTCGCCTGGGACAACGCCGGCCGCTGGACGGCGGCGGGGGTGCTCGCGGCCGCAGCGGTCTACGAGTTCACGCCGTGGAAGTACGCCTGCCTGCGGCGCTGCCGCAGCCCGCTCGGCTTTCTCGTCGGTGAGTGGCGCGAAGGCCGGCTCGGCGCGCTGCGGATGGGCGCGGTACACGGCGCCTGGTGCATCGGCTGCTGCTGGCTCCTGATGGCGGCGCTGTTCGCGCTCGGCGCGATGAGCGTGGCGTGGATGGTGGTGATCGCGGCGCTGATCGCGGTGGAGAAGCTCCTGCCCTGGCGCGCCGCGGCCACCGCCGGCGTGGCCGCGATCCTGGCCGCGCTGGCGATCGGCGTGCTGGCGGCTCCGGCACACGTGCCGGGTCTGACCGTGCCGTCGGAGGCGCAGGGGATGGGGATGCCCGCGATGCATGACTCGGGCATGAGCAAGCCCGCGATGCATGACTCGGGCATGAGCAAGCCCGGCAAGTGAGCTGGCACGTCGCCGGCAGCTACCTGGAGGCCTGCAACTGCGAGGCGATCTGTCCCTGCCGGCGCATCGGCGGGCGCAAGGGCGGCCGCTCGACCTACGGCGAGTGCCTCGGGGCGCTGTCCTGGATCGTCGAGGAGGGCCACGCTGACGGCGTGGACCTGGCCGGAATGAGCGCAGTGCTCGCCAGCCGCTACCACGACGACGAACCGCATTCGCCCTGGACGTACGCGCTATTCGTCGACGCCCGCGGGGACGAGCAGCGGCGCAAGGCGATGGCGGACATCCTGACGGGCCGGGGGGAGGGACGCCGCTACAAGCAGTTCCCCTGGGTCTTCAAGGAGGCGAACCTGCTCGGCGTAGAGGCGGTGGAGATCGAGATCGACCACACGCCCGGCCGCGGCTGGTTCCGCGCGGGTGGCTCGGTCGACGTGCGGATGCGGGAGCCGGTGGCGGACCAGGAGCCGGTCACGTGCGTGATCCCCGGCCACCACCGCCAGGGCCGCGAGCTGATCAGCGAGACGATCGACGTCGCCGCCGGCCCGGTGGCGTTCTCGGTCAACGGACGCTGCGCCTACGAGTCGACGTTCGAGTACTCGTCCGACGACGGCTAGCGTCGGACCGGCCCGCCCGGTAGGCTGGTGCGGCAGCGATGGTCGACCTGGTCATCGACGTCGAGAACAGTCCGGGGGCGCTGGCGCAGGTCGCCGCGTCGATCAGCGACGCCGGCGTGAACATCGCGGCCGCCACCTGCATCGGGCCGGGCGAGCGGGCTGAGCTCCACATCCTCGTGCCGCATGCCGAGGCGGCCCGGCACTCGCTTGCGATCTCTCACCTGGCGGTCACGCGCGAGCACGAGGTGGTGGTCGTCGAAGTCGAGGATCGCCCGGGCGTGCTGGCCGACCTCACGCGCAAGATCGCCAAGGCCGAGCGTGAACATCGATCTCGTCTACGTGGCCACGCGCAACCGCGTGGTGTTCGGCTCGCCGGACATCGAAGCGCTGCGCGCCGCGCTCGGTCAGTGAAGCCGGGCGAAGCGCTCGCGGTAGGTCTCGATCACCTCCGCCTCCGAGAGGCTGCCGTCGTCGTAGACCGGTGAGACGAGCCGGGCCGCCTCGCGCACCTCGATCACCACGATCGTCCTGACCCGGTCCACGAGCGTCGACCCCGCCTCGCGCATCAGGGCCGTGCACTCGTCATACAGGTGCGTGCCGCGCCCGTGCGCGACGCCCGCGCCCTTGAAGCGATAGCCCTTCCGCACGAGCGGGTCCACGACGTTCACCTCGACGAGCAGACTGCGCCGGATGTTCGCCACGGTCTGCGGCGAGTGGATGTCGGCGAAGAAGAGATGGTCGTCATCGAGGACGTACGTCGAGCCCTTCGGCGACAGGTTCGGCGAGCCATCCTCGTTGACGGTCGCGTAGAACCCGAGTCGCTGCTCGCGCACCACTCGTTTCATGTCCTCGGTGAGAATGGGCATTGGAGGGATTGTCGCTGCCACCGATCAACGTCACCACATGAGCCTGCTGTCCCGCATCGGGCGCGCCATCGAGCGGCGGGTGGAGGCGTCGCCGGGCGGTGACTACGTGAGCGGTGCGCGCGACGTCGCATGGTCGCCCGCGAGCGACGAGGAGGCGCGCGACGAGCTCGCAAGGCGCGTCGGCCTGCGCGAGCGGCTGGAGGACGATCAGACGGCGATCTCGGATGCGGCCGAGCACCTCGGTCGCAAGCGGGAGTCCTTCGTCGACGACCGCGCCTACCGCCTGTTCACCGCCGCCATGACCGGCTCCGCGGTGCGACCGATCGATCCCGCTGTTGCGGATCTCTTCCGCCGCAAGGAGGAGCTCGGCCGCATGCCGCTGAAGGAGGCGTTCGAGCAGCTCGCGGCGCTGGACCCGCGCCTGCGCGATGCGCGTGACCGCGAGGCCACCTCCGAGCTCGTCGGTTTCGGGGCGGGCGAAGCCGATCCGCTCCTGCGGTCGGACCTCGCCGCGAGCGTGGTGTCGCTCTACCTGAAGGCCATGCGCGGATACCCCGTGGACCTGGAGCGTCCGTACTTCGAGTCGCGGCTCACCGGCGGAGTGATCACCGGTGGCTTCGGCCTTCCCAAGCGGCCGCGCGCACGCAATTGAGCGCTCCCGCACTCGATCGGGTCCTCGGGCTGATGCGGCCTGCCGTGCGGGGGAACGCGCGGCGCGTGGACACGGGCTACCTCGACGTCCTCGGCGAGGACGGCGCCACGGGCGCCCATCGGGGCCAGCAGCTCATGGAGAACCCCGGGCTGGTTCAGGTCTACGAGCGAATCTGGCGGCCGTTCTGGGGACGGCTGTTCATGGGGGCGCTCGGGCCGGGCACGGCGGGCGAGCACCGGATCGCGCTCGAGCTGCTCGCGCTGGCGCCCGGCGACACGGTGCTCGATGTGGGCTGCGGGCCCGGCAACTTCACGCGCGAGTTCGCCAGGGCGGTCGCTCCGGATGGCCTCGCCGTAGGGCTCGACGCGTCGCGGCCGATGCTCGAGCGGGCGGTGGTGGAGACGACTGCAGACGACGTCGCCTATGTCCGCGGCGATGCCGCCGCACTGCCCTTCGGCGACGTGAGCTTCGACGGCGTCTGCTGCTTCGCCGCGCTCTACCTGATCGAGCGACCGCTCGAGGCGATCGACGAGATCGTGCGGGTCCTGAAGCCCGGCGGGCGGGTGGCCCTGCTGGCGAGCGTGAACCGCGGCCTGCTGCCGAAGGAGGTCTCGAACGCCGTGGTGAGACGGCTCAGCGGCGTGCGCATCTTCAGCCGCAGCGAGCTGACCGGCGCCTTGCGCGAGCACGGCATGGAGGACATCGACCAGCGGGTGTCCGGCCTGGCCCAGTTCGTGTCGGCGCGGAAGCCCTAGCCCTCGGATTGACTCGCCAATTCGTTCTGGCTAGCTTGAGCAAATGAGGCTTCTCAAGCTGTTTCCACGTCTAGGGCGCCGACTATCGCAATTGCGCGCGAGCCGTCGCCAGCGGTACGCCGAGCATGAGCTCCGCGCCGCTGATACGCGGGCGTCAGAGCAGTACCGGCACATGTATCGCTGACGCGAAACGGGACTCACTCCGAGCACATCAGCGGGGTTGGCTTAGCGCCGTCCTGGTTTGGGGCTGGCGGTTTCAGGCGGTCAGCGCAACAGTAGTTCGGTCAGTTTCTCACCTGGGGTTCTCCAGTCGAGGGTTTGGCGGGGGCGGCCGTTGAGTTCGGCGGCGACTTTGTCAGTCAAGTCGTCTGAGGTGGTGTAACGGCTGAGCTCGTCGGCATCGACGTTGGCGGCTCAGGCCGCGTTGAGCTGACCGACCTCCTTGTTCTCTGTTTCTGGATCAGGCTTCTCTTCGCGCTGGTATGGCTCAGCGAGCAGGCGCATGCTCTCCTCTGAGAGGTAGCGGCGCTGGACGAGCCACTCGTCGGTCTGCTCGATCAGCAGCGCGCCGGCGAGGCGGATCACCGCCCTGTCGTTGGGGAAGATGCCGACGACGTCTGAGCGGCGGCCGATCTCCTTGTTGACCCGCTCGAGCGGATTGTTGGAGCGGAGCTTGGTCCAGTGCTCTGGCGGGAAGGCGTAGAAGGCGAGCAGGTCCTCTTCGGCCTCTTCGAGCAGCCGGCAGACCTTCGGCGCGATCGGCTCGAGGCGCTCGATCACGTGCGAGACGCGCTCCGTGGCCTGCGCACGGTGCTCGGCGTTGAAGACCTCTCTGAGCGCGGCGGCGACGAGGTTGCGCTGGTCGCGGCGGCAGTGGTAGAGCATGTCGCGGACGAAGTGGACGGTGCAGCGCTGCCAGGGGCAGCCGAGCACCCTGGCGATCGCCTGCTTGAGCCCCTCGTGGTCGTCGGAGACGCAGAGCCGCACGCCGGCCAGGCCGCGCTTCTTCAGCGAGCGCACGAACTCGACCCAGAAGCTGCCCGACTCGACCTCGCCGATGTCCAGGCCGATCACCTCCCGCACGCCCGTCTCGTGCACCGCGTAGGCGATCACCAGCGCCTTCGACACCACCCGGCCGTGGTCGCGGACCTTGACCTGCTTGGCGTCCAACCAGAGGTAGGGGTAGGCGCCCTCCAAGCGGCGCCCACGGAACGCCTCGACCTGCTCATCCAGCGCCCGGCAGAGCGCGCTGACGCGGTCCTTGGTCATGCCGTCGATCCCCAGCTGCTCGACCAGCCGGTCGACCTTGCGGGTCGAGACGCCGTTCACGTAGGCCTCCATCACGACCGTCACGATCGCCTGCTCAGACCGCCGCCTGGGCTCAAGGAACGACGGGAAGTACGCCTGCCCCTGGCGCTTGCGCGGGATCAACAGCTCGAGCTCGCCCACGCGCGTCTCCCACGGCCTGGGCCGGTAGCCGTTGCGGTGCGTCGAGCGCTCCTCGGGCGCGACCTCGCCCAACCCCGCCCCGATCTCGTCCGAGATCTCCGCCTCCATCAGCTCGCGCGCGACCAGCGCCACCGCCTCACGCACGAAATCCTCAAGCCGCCCGTCGATCGTCTTGGCGACGACATCGGCGACCGTCATGCTCTGACCCTCGACCATCGTGGTGCTCCTTCTCGTCCGACTCGTGGTTGAGCCGACGAGCCTGGACGCCACGGTGGTCGGAACCTCAGGCCCGGCCCACCGCGACCGCTACACCACTTCTACCGACACGACCACTTTGTCTAGTTCTTTTTGGTTGTGTTGGGTCAGGTCTGTTCCCTTGGGGAAGTACTGCCTGAGCAGACCGTTGGTGTTCTCGTTGGAGCCTCTTTGCCAGGGTGAGTGGGGGTCGCAGAAGTAGACCTGGACGCCGGTGGTGACGCTGAAGTCGGCGTGGCGGGCCATCTCGCGACCTTGGTCCCAGGTCAGGGAGAGCCGCAGTGCTCGGGCAGGGTGAGGATCCGCTCGGCGATCTTGTGGGTGACGGTCTCTGTGGTTGAGTCGTTGCCGAGGTAGCTGAGCATCACGTAGCGGGTGTGGCGCTCGACGAGGGGGCCGATGAACGAACGCCCAGCCTTGCCGACCAGCAGGTCGCCCTCCCAGTGGCCAGGGACCGCCCGGTCCTCGACCTCGGCGGGGCGCTCAGAGATCGAGATCATGCCCGGGATGTGGCCCTGGCCGGTCGGCGCGCGCCTGGGTTTGCGCTTGGAGCGCCCGCTTCTGAGGTAGCTGGTCAGGTCCTTGCGCAGCCGGCCGCGGGACTGGACGTAGAGCGACTGGTAGATCGTCTCCGGGCTGATGCGCATCTCCGGCTCGTCGGGAGGGTGTCCGAGTTTCTGTGTGTGAGGCCGGGGCGACTGTGGTCATGTCAGTCGGGGAGTCGGTCTCCGAAGTGGATTTTGAGTCCTCTGAGGGCGTTGGTCCAGTAGTAGGCCTTCTTCCATTTCGTTTCGGCTCGCTGGATGGCTAGGTAGATCAGCTTGGTGGCGGCCTGTTCGTCGGGGAAGTGGCCGCGGGTCTTGATGCTCTTGCGGATCTGGCGGTTGAGGTTCTCGATGCTGTTGGTAACCGGTATGAAAGGCGGCAGGTGCTGCCCGTGCCGAGCGACTGTCTCGGGCGCCGGTGGGTGTCTGGGGCGGTGAGTACGGTGCGACCGTCCGGGACGGGGGCATCCGGAAGCAGACGTGGTCGGGCAGGCCGTTCTTGCTCGATGGCCCTCGAGGCCGTGTTAGTAGTTGGCCGCCCCTGCGACTTGCCCGGATGCGCTTCGAGCGCGGATCCGTAGGTGTCGTCTGTGCCCGCCCGCTGCTTCACCTGATCCCAAGTTTCGTGATGGAGGTGGTGGCAGTGACGCGTAGGTGCATTGGGCTGGATGTGCATCGTGAGTTCGCTCAGGTGGCGATCTGGGAGGGCGGGCTGGTTCGGCAGGCCGGCCAGATCGAGACGACCCCGGAGGCGCTGAGGTTGTTCGCCGACAGCTTGGCGGCGAGCGACGAGGTGGCGTTGGAGGCGACCGGGAACACGCACGCGATCGTGCGGCTGTTGGAGGGTCGTGTGGCTCGGGTGGTGGTCAGCAACCCGCAGAAGACGCGCGCGATCGCCGAGGCCAAGGTCAAGACCGACAAGGTCGACGCCGAGATCCTGGCGCAGCTGCTGGCGGCCGACTACCTGCCTGGGGTGTGGGTCGCCGATGAGGACACCCAGGCGCGCCGGCGACAGGTCGCTCGGCGGGCGCATTTGGTGCGCCAGCGCACGCGGCTCAAGAACCAGGTGCAGGCGATCCTGCATCGCAACCTGGTGCCGCGCTGCCCGGCCGCCGACCTGTTCGGCCGCAAGGGCCGCGCCTGGCTGGCGGAACAAGCGCTGCCGGCCGACGAGCGCCAAGCGGTCGGGGCGTTGCTGCGCCAGCTCGACTTCCACGCTGAGGAGCTCGCGCTGATCGACGGCGCGCTGGCGCGGATCGCGCTCGGCTGTGAGGACACAAAGCGGTTGATGACGATCCCCGGTGTCGATGTCGCCGTCGCGATGTCGATCACCGCCGCGGTTGGCGACTTCTCGCGGTTCTCCTCGCCGAGCAAGCTGGTGCGCTATCTGGGCTTGAACCCGCGCGTCAAGCAGTCCGGCGGTCAGCCCGCCGCGCACGGGCGGATCACCAAGCAGGGCCGCGCGCACGCCCGCGGGATGCTGGTCGAGGCCGCCTGGGTCGCGGTCAAGACGCCGGGGCCGCTGCGGGCGTTCTATGAGCGCATCCGGGCGCGGCGCGGGATGCAGATCGCCGTGGTCGCGACCGCCCGCAAGCTCGCGGTGCTGTGCTGGCACATGATCAACCGCGGCGAGGACTACGCCTTCCAGCGCCCCTCGCTGACCGCCAAGAAGCTGCGCGCGCTCGAACTCAAGGCGGGCAGGCCAGCGCGCCGCGGCCAGAAGGGCAGCGCCGCCGCGTACTCGCTGCGAGAGGTCCGGGCCCGCGAGCAGCGAATGGCCGAACAGGCCGAGCACGCCTATGCCCAGATGGTCGCCGACTGGCAGGCCAAGGCGCCCAAGAAGGGCGTGGCCGCCACCAATGGGGCGCGACTCTCAAGGCCCTCTGCGGGGCAAGCTGCGCGGCAGGACAAAGCCCCAGATCCTGCACTTCGCTCGGGGGTCGACCACGCCCACCCGGCAGGCTAACGCGACTCCCGAGAACTGTCGATGCCCAGGCCCCCTTGAATTTTTCATCCGTGGTGTAGACGGCCCGGCGGAGCTCGGCGGGCAGCGCTAGGAAGGGGGTGATGTGCTCCCAGCGCG
Organism: uncultured Thermoleophilaceae bacterium; assembly: GCA_963848495.1. Lineage (GTDB taxonomy): Bacteria > Actinomycetota > Thermoleophilia > Solirubrobacterales > Thermoleophilaceae > JAICJR01. Next base: position 221,287 of record CAWKDV010000003.1, on the reverse strand, counting down.
CCCGCCAGGAGTCGGCGATCATCGGGTAGCGCTCGCCCCACGCTTTGTCGAACGCCTCGAGCGCGTCTGCGGCGGCGTCAGCGTTCGCGGCGGCGTAGACGGGCCTGAGCTCGGCGGCGACGCGCTTTCTGTCTTTGTAGGCGACGTAGCGCATCGAGTTGCGGATCTGGTGGACGATGCAGGTCTGCACCCAGGCCTCGGGGAAGACGGCGGCGATCGCCTCGGGGAACCCGCCGAGCCCGTCGACGCAGGCGATCAGCACGTCCTTGGTGCCGCGCTGGTGCAGATCGTTGAGCACCGCGAGCCAGAACTTCGCGCCCTCCTTCTCCTGCCACCAGATGCCGAGCACCTCGCGGTCGCCCTCGACGGTCACCCCGATCGCGAGGTAGCAGGCCCTGGTGCGGACCGAGCGGTCCTCGCGCACCTTCACCATCAACGCGTCGAAGTAGACGATCGGGTAGACCGCCTCCAGCGGCCTGGTGCGCCAGGCCGCGATGTCCTCGAGCACGGCGTCGGTGACGCGGCTGATCGTGTCGCGGCCGATCTCTGTGCCGTAAAGATCCGACAGGTGCTGGGCGATGTCGCGCACCGACATGCCGCCGGCGTAGAGCCCGAGGATCCGCTCGTCGAGGCCCGCTAAACGGGTCTGGCGCTTGGCCACCAGCTTGGGCTCGAAGCTGCCCCTGCGATCCCTGGGGGTCCTGACCTCGACCGGGCCGAGCTCGGTCCGCACGGTCTTCTGGGTCGAGCCGTTGCGGTGGTTGCCGGCCCCGCCCGGGGGCGCCTCGCCGGGCGGGTAGCCCAGGTGCTGGCTCAGCTCGGCGCCGAGCGCCGTCTCGATCACCCGACCCGCGAGCTGGGTCACCAGCCCGCCGGGGCCCGTGATCTGCTCCGGCTCGAGGCCCTCAAGCGCCCGCTCCAGCTCCTCGGCCGGCAACAGCCCCGCGAGGCGATCGACGATCTCCTGCGGCGGCCCCGAGGGCGGCTCGGCGGCCGGCTGGCGTGGCTTCGACTTCGTGCTCTGTGTGGTCATCGGGGGTGTCCTTTCAGGCCGCCCGCCGGGTCGAAATCGCCGCTCGCCCTACGGGCTTCGCGTCGATCCCGACCCGGCGGCACAAGCCAAGTCGGTCACCCCGGACCCCACACAGAAGATCGGACAGAACCGATGCGCATCTCCGGCTCGTCGGGGAAATCGACTTTCAGTCTGGCCGAGATCTGCTGCGGCGAATAGCGCCGCTCGAGCAGCTCGACCACCGCCCGGCGCAGCTTTGGGCTCGCCACCAGCTTCCCCCGCTTCGGCCGCAGCGCGGCCAGGCAGGCGCGATCATCGGCGACCGTCGCTCGGTAACGACAACGCCCGGCGGCGCCACCGACCTCGCGGCTGACCGTCGACGGCGCCCGCCCAAGCCGCCTCGATCGCCCGAAACGACTCGCCGGCGGCGATCCCCGCCCGGATCTCCTCCCGCTCACCAAGCGACAACCTGAGCGCCGGGCGCGGCCGCCGGCGCGAACGCCGCGACGGCGCGCCCCCAGCCGCCCGCAGCGCCCTGCGCACGGTCCTGTCGTCGTCCCCAACGCCCGAGCGATCTGCGGCTGCGTCTGACCCGCGCACACCCGCTCCAAGATCTCCAGCCTGTCCACCAGGCTCAAGCGATTCCCGAACCTACTGATCCCTTCCCTCACCGCTCGTCTCCTTCCGATCAACACAGCACAGCCATGTTGCGCTGACCGATGGAAACCACCGCCCGTATAGAGCCTAGGACAGGACGGCGTTCACAGACCGGTTCGGGCCGGCTCTTATTGCTGCCGTTGGTCTCGTCTCAAGGCGAACGTGGGCGTAACCCGCCGCCCCTAGTGCACGATCAGGACGTCGCAGGCGGCCTTGTGGGCCACGGCGTCGCTCACGCTCTGTCCCAGCAGCCGTCCCACGAGCCCGAGCTCGCGCGTGCCCACCACGATCAGGTCCGCGCTGCGCTGCTCGGCGAGCTCGGTGATCGTGTCGGCGGGATGGCCCACGGCGGGCACGAGCTCCGCTGACACGCCCGCCTCCTCGAGCTGGCTCCGCGCGGACGCGAGCTCGGCGGCGTGGTCCGCCGGGTTGTCGCTTGCGTCGATCGCGCCCTCCGAGCGGCCCGGGCTCACCGACACCGGCGCCACGCTCGTGACGATCACCTGCGAGCCGAACACCTTGGCCAGCTCGATCGCCCGTGCCAGCGCACGCTGCGCCGCCGGCGTGTCGTCGTAGCCAACGACGATGGTCTTCATTCGCTTGTCCTCCTGGCCCTAGTGGGCCGCCGGTACGGGTGAAAGCTGCTCCGCCTCGGCGCTGCCCTCTGGCATCGTCGGCGGGTCCTCGCGGAAGTGGACGGATTCCTTGTCCTGCACGATGCGGCGGAACACGAACAGGATCACCGAGCCGACGAGGACGCCCACGCCGATCCAGAAGTCCGTCCACGTGCCGTAGCCGTTGAGCTTCGGCGCGAGCGCGCCGACCGTGAGGAACACGAAGTTCAACACGCATAGGAAGCCCGCGATCAGCAGCCAGCCGTTCGCCAGTCTGATCGGGCGCGGCCAGTTCGGCCTGTCCTTGCGCAGCAGCAGCACGCCGCTGAGCGCAAAGACGTGCGCGAGCACGTAGCCGATGTTGCTCATGTAGAGGATCGCCAGGTTGCTCGAGATGAAGAGCACGAGCAGCACGTTCACGACCAGGTCCAGGGTCATCGCGCGGCCGGGCACGTGGAAGCGGTTGAGCACGCCGAACTCCCTGATCGTCATGCCCGAGCGCGAGATGCCGAACAGCGCTCGCCCGGCGTCGCCGGTGGACGAGGCCATCGACAGCACCAGGCTGGCGATCAGGAAGACCAGGAACACGCTGGAGAAGGTATGGCCGACGATCTGCTGGAAGGCGCCCACGTAGAAGCCGCCCTCGGCGGTGTCGGCCGACGGCGCGCCGGTCACGCCGCCAAGGCCCAGCGGCAGCAGCGTGAACACGAGCAGCGCGAAGATCGACGCGGTGCGCAGGGCCATGGCCGTGTCACGTTTCGTGTCCTTGTACTCGGGCGCGAAGGTGGCACAAATCTCCGTGCCGTACGCCGACCAGGCGAGGATGAACAGGTAGACGAGAGCGACCTTCACGCCGCCCCAGGGGCCGGGGAAGCTGGAGTGGATGTTCGAGGAGTGCCAGTCGCCCGTGAGGTAGGGGAGGACGATGAAGACGAACAGCGGGACCATCAGGCAGGCCGCGCAGACGTAGGTGAGCCACACGAACGGCTTGATGCCGTAGACGTTGAAGAGCCACACGAGCACGATCACCCCGATGGCGATGACGTGGGGGAGTCCGAGCGAGACGGGGCCGTCGTCGACCGTCCAGGTGGAGTGAGGGAACCAGCGGGCGGTGATGAGGTCGCCGATGATCTTGCCGAAGATCGACAGCACGACCGACCAGCCGATCCAGTAGCCGAAGGTGGCGATCGGGCCTACCAGGGTCGTGTACTTGCGCCAGCCCTCGTGCGCGTAGAGCGAGATGCCGCCGGACTGGTCCGGGAACATCGCCGCAGGCTCCGAGTAGATGAACGCCTGGAGCACGCCGATGAAGGCGGAGATTCCCCAGAGGATGATCGAGCCGGTGACCCCGAAGACGCCGAGCGTGTAGCCCAGCGAGCCGAGCAGGAACCCCGGGTTGCAGAGCGCGATCGTGAAACCGTCCCACCAGCGCAGAGTCTTGAGCAGCTGGCGTTCCTCGACGACGGCAGTTGCCATTCAGCAGCCCCCTCAAAGAGTTTGAGCAAATTGGTGCAAGCCCCGAAGAGCGTTTTGTACCATCGGGAACGAAGTGAGTCAACTGACTATTGGCCGGTCGGAGCGGCAACTCCAATGGACCGGCGGTACAGCCGCCGACGGGCGCGCGCGTGTGCCCGTCGTGCTTGGGACGCTGGCCTCCCGTGTGACCCCGGCCGCGGAGCGGATGGCCTTCGACAGCGCCCTCGAAACGGGCAGTCCCCTGATCGTGGCGAACATGCTCCGGCTGCGTCCGTATCCCACCACGATCATGCTGCTCGGCCCCGGCGCGGCCACGCTGCCTGACGAGGAGGACCTCGACGCGGTGCGCGCCACGGCCGACCGCGCGGCGGCGCTGGGCCTGAAAACCGAGCTGCTGCGCATCTCGAGCCCGCGCCCGGTCAAGGCGCTCGTCGAGCTGCTCACCGAGCGGCGAGCCGGGCTGCTCGTCTTCGGCCCGGACCCCGAGCGCGTCGGCGCTCGCCGCCTGCGCTCGGCGGCGAAGACTCTCGCCCGCGACGCGCCCTGCCTGGTCTGGATCCCGGCGCTGTCGGGCGTTTGAGGCTTTGAACCAATTTGTTTAGGATGGCTCGGGCGGACCGCATGCGTCCGCGACAGCGAGAGGAGAGCTAGATGAAGAGCAGCCTCGAGATCGCGCAGGACGCGGTCCTCGAGCCCATCGAGGCGATCGCCGAGCGCGCCGGCCTGTTGCCGGAGGAGTACGAGCCGTACGGCCGCTACAAGGCGAAGGTCTCGCTCGGAGTGACCCGGCGCCTCAGTGACGCGCCCGACGGCAAGCTCGTATGCGTGGCGGGCGTCACGCCGACGAAGGCGGGCGAGGGCAAGACCACCACGGCTGTGGGCCTCACCCAGGGGCTCGGCTTCATCGGCAAGAACCCGCTGCTGTGCCTGCGGGAGCCCTCGCTCGGACCCGTCTTCGGCATCAAGGGCGGCGCCGCCGGCGGCGGCATGACGCAGGTCGTACCGATGGAGGATCTCAACCTCCACTTCACCGGCGACATCCACGCGGTGGGCGCTGCCAACAACCTCCTCGCGGCCCTGATCGACGCCTCGATCCTGCACGGGAACGACCACTCGATCGACGCGCTGCGCGTGTCCTGGCGCCGCGCGCTCGACATGAACGACCGCGCGCTGCGCGAGATCGCCATCGGTCTCGGCGGCCGCGCGAACGGCTACCCGCGCGAGACCGGCTTCGACATCACCGCGGCCTCCGAGGTGATGGCGATCCTGGCCGTGTCGCGCGACCTGCACGACCTGCGTGCTCGGCTCGGCGCGATCACGGTCGCCCACTCCTACAACGGCGGCAAGCCCGTCACGGCGGAGGACCTCGGCGCTGCCGGCGCGATGACCGTGCTGCTCAAGGACGCGCTCAAGCCCAACCTGATCCAGACGCTCGAGGGCCAGCCCTGCCTGATGCACTGCGGCCCGTTCGCCAACATCGCCCACGGCAACTCCTCGCTGGTGGCGGACATGATCGGGCTGAAGGTCGGGGAGTACGTGATCACGGAGTCCGGCTTCGGCTCGGACATGGGCATGGAGAAGCTCTTCAACATCGTCTGCCGCAAGGGCGGCCTGCGCCCCAGCGCGGTGGTGCTCGTGGCCACCGTGCGCGCGCTGAAGCACCACGGCGGCGTGGACGACGACCCGCGCGTGGACCGCGTGCGCGGTCTCGCGGCCGTGGTGGAGGGCGCCTCCAACCTGCACCGCCACCTCGACATCGTGCGCGGCTTCGGCCTGCCCTGCGTGGTGGCCGTGAACCGCAGGCCGGGCGACACCGACGAGGAGGTCGGGCTCGTGAAGACGCTCGCCCTGGAGGGCGGCGCGATGGCGGCAGAGATCAACGACGGCTTCGCGAACGGCGGCGCGGGCGCCGCTGCCCTGTCGGAGGCGGTGGCCGAGGCCTGCGAGCAGCCGTCCGAGTTCATGCTCACCTACCAGGACGACGACCCGATCGACGTCAAGATCCGCAAGATCGCCACGCAGGTCTACGGCGCCAGCGACGTCTTCTTCTATCCGGACGCGGAGCGCAAGATCCGCCAGTACCAGGAGGACGGCCTCGGGTCGCTGCCGATCTGCATGGCCAAGACGCACCTGTCGCTGTCGGCGGACGCCGCCCTCCGTGGCGCGCCGAAGGGCTTCACCGTGCCGGTGCGCGACCTGCGCGCCTACACGGGCGCCGGCTGGCTGGTGGCTCTGTGCGGCGACATCATGCAGATGCCCGGCCTCGGCAAGAGCCCGGCGGCGCTGAACGTCGACATCGACGCGGACGGCAAGACGGTCGGGTTGTTCTAGGGCGCGAGTCGCTCCCGCTTCCAGCCGCCGCCCGGCGCAGGGCGGTACGCGATGCGGTCGTGCAGCCGGTCGTCGCGGTGCTGCCAGAACTCGTAGCTCTCCGGCCTGAGCCGGTAGCCGCCCCAGTGCTCGGGGAGCGGCTGCTCGCCCGCGCCCGCCAGTTCCGCCACGCGCGCCTCGAGCCACTCGCGGCTCTCGACCGGCCGGCTCTGCGGCGAGGCGAGCGCGCTGAGCTGGCTCCCCGGCGGCCGTGAGCGCATGTACTCGTCGGACTCCTCGCGGCTCGTGCGCTCAACCGGTCCCTCGATCCGCACCTGGCGGCCGAGGGCGTCCCAGTGGAACAACAGCGCGGCGCGCGGGTTGGCGGCGAGCTCGCCGCCCTTGCGGCTCTCGTAGTTGGTGAAGAAGACGAAGCCGCGCTCGTCGAAGCCCTTCATCAGCACCATGCGAGCGGACGGGGCGCCGTCGGGCGTCGCCGTGGCAAGCGCCACGGCTTCCGGCATCCGGATGCCGGCCTCGCCCGCCTCCGCGAACCAGGCCGCGAACTGCGTCAGGGGGTCTCGGTCGAGCTCCATCGGCCGCATAGGATGCCCGACGTGCCGCTCGAGCCGGGGCTTTCACGCGAGGACGAGTTCGTCGTGGAGGGCGAGCTGCTCACCGACGTGGGCGGCACGCTCACGGCGCCGGTGCTGTCCACGCCGAGCATGATCAGCCGCATGGAGCGCTGCGCGACCGCCCTGGCGCGGGAGCAGCTGCCCGATGGCAAGGGCACGGTCGGCTTCGAGGTCTGCGTGAAGCACGTGGCCGCGGCGACGGAGGGTACGCGCTGCAGCGTAAGGGCCGAGCTGCGCGAGGTGGTCGACGACAGGAAGCTCAGGTTCGACGTGGAGGTGCGCGACGCTGACCGGACGATCGGCGTCGGCACCCATGAGCGGCGGGTCATCGATCTCTAGCGGCGTTCGCGCGCCTCGGCGGGCGCGGGTGTTTCGGGCCACGCCCCGCGGGCCACCGGCGGCTCGAACCAGCCACGCGCCGGCTGCACGATCATGCCCGCGTCGGCCGCCGAGTGCAGGGCGCGCCGGAAGCGGCCTGGGCCCCAGCGCCGGGCGCCCGCCCGCTCGGCGATCTGCCGCCAGTGCATGCGGCCGCCGTTGCGCACCGTCTCCGCAATCAGCTCCATCTCGTGCGCCTGGAGCGGATCGTCGGCCGACCAGGTGGAGGTCATCTGGTATGGCGACCAGCTGATGGCCGAGCGGCGCTGACGCGCCCGGCGGGCGGGCGCGGGCTTGGCCTCGCCCTCCTCGGCGCTGAGCGGCTCGGCGACCTCCTCGAGCGGCTTCTGCTCCGCGTCCACCCCGAACAGCGCCTGGATCACGCCGCCGAACAGCATCAGCCCCGCGGCGATCAGGAAGCCCACCATCATCTTCGCGGGGTGCGCTTTGTCGATCAGGTGGCCATACAGCACGGGCCCGATTGCACCGCCGAGGCCCGTGCCCACCGCGTAGAAGAACGCGATCGCCATCGCGCGCGTCTCCATCGGGAAGATCTCGCTCACGGTCAGGTAGGCCGCGCTCGCTCCTGCCGAGGCGAAGAAGAAGATGACCACGAACGCGAGCACCTGCGTGCCGGCGGTCAGCGACCCGCTGTTGAACAGCACCGCCATCACCGCGAGCAGCACGCCTGACGCGACGTAGCAGCCCGCGATCATCGGCCGCCGCCCGACCGTGTCGAAGAGCCGGCCGAGCAGCAGCGGCCCGAGGAAGTTCCCGATCGCGAACGGGATGATGTAGGCGGGCGTGGCGCCCGACGAGGTGCCGTAGAAGGTCGACAGGAAGTCGCCGTACGTGAACAGCACGGCGTTGTAGATGAACGCCTGCCCGATGAACAGCGCTAGCCCGACGACCGTCCTGCGCGGGTAGCTCGTGAACACCGTGCGGGCGATCTCGAAGAAGCCGACCGACTCACGCTCACGGACGGTGATCGTCTTGTCCACCCGTTCGAGGCGCTCGCCGGTGTCCTGCTCGACCTCGCGCTCGATGCCCTCCACGAGCCGCTCGGCGTCGTCGTTTCGACCGTGCGTGAACAGCCAGCGCGGGCTCTCCGGGACGTTGCGCCGCACCAGCAGGATGCCGAGGCCCAGCACCGCCCCGGCCCCGAAGGCGATGCGCCAGCCGATGTTGGCCGGGAACAGCGACGTGTCGAGCAGCACCAGGGTGAGCGCAGCGCCCACGGCCGTGCCCAGCCAGTAGCTGCCGTTGATCACGAGGTCGACCGTGCCGCGCACGCGCGCCGGGATCAGCTCGTCGATGGCCGAGTTGATCGCCGCATACTCGCCGCCGATGCCGGCGCCGGTCAGGAAGCGGAAGACGAAGAACCAGAGCGGGCTGAACGAGAACGCCGTGAGCACGGTCGCGCAGAGGTAGAGCGCGAGGGTGACGAGGAAGAGGCGCTTGCGGCCGAGCCGGTCGGTGAGGTAGCCGAACACGAGCGCGCCGGTGCAGGCGCCGATCACGTAGATCGTGCCGGCGAGGCCGAGCTGGCCGGCGCTGAGCGTGAGGCCGCTGCCCTTCTCGGTGAGGCGCGAGCCGATCGCCCCGACGATCGTCACCTCGAGCCCGTCGAGGATCCAGACGGCGCCGAGGCCGACCACGACCAGCCAGTGCCAGCGCGCCCAGGGAAGCCGGTCGATCCGCGCCGGGACGTCGGTCTCGATCGTGGTCGGGCGAGCTCCGTTGCCCTCGGGGTATGCCTCTGCAGCCATGCGGCAGCGGGGATACCCAGGTCAGGCGTGGGTCATGCCACGGGCTGTGGCAGAAATTGTCCGCATGTTGTCCTTGCGGCCAAGTCGCGCGCAGGCGATCATGCCCGCCATGAGGACTCGCCGCATCGTTCTGCTCACGTTTCCCGACTTCCAGGCGCTCGACGTCTTCGGCCCCAGCGAGGTCTTCGCGGTGGCCGACCGCTTCACCCGCGCGCGCTACAGCATCGAGCTGGTGGCGGTGCAGCCGGCGCTGCGCACCTCGAGTGGCGTGCGCGTGGAGATGCACTCGACGCTGGCCGACTGCCACGGGCCGATCGACACGCTGATCGTCGCGGGCGGCGACGCCGCGCTCGAGGCCGAGCTCGACGGCGCGCTCGTCTCCTGGCTGCGCGCCAGCGCCGCTCGCAGCCGCAGGGTCGCCTCGGTCTGCACCGGCGCCTTCCTGCTGGCCCGCGCCGGGCTGCTCGACGGCCGTCGCGCCACCACGCACTGGTCGTCCTGCGACATGCTGGCGAGCCGCTACCCGAACGTGCGCGTGGACCCCGATCCGATCTACGTGCGGGACGGCAAGGTCTACACCTCCGCCGGGGTCACCGCCGGGATCGACCTCGCGCTCGGCCTGCTCGAGGACGACCACGGGCCGGAAGTGGCCCGCGTGGTGGCCCAGGGGCTCGTGCTCTTCCTGCGCCGGCCCGGCGGCCAGTCGCAGTTCAGCGCGACGCTGGCCAGCCAGCCCGCCCAGCGAGAGCCGCTGCGCGACCTGCAGGCCTGGCTCGTGGACAACCTCGACGCCGACCTGTCGGTGCCGGCGCTGGCCGAGCGCGCCTGCATGAGCCCGCGCAACTTCGCCCGCGCGTTCAAGCGCGAGGTGGGGATGACCCCGGCGCATTACGTCGAGGCGCTCCGCGTGGAGCGCGCGCGGGCGCTGCTCGAGTCGAGCCGCGAGGCGGTGGACGAGGTCGCGCGCCGCTGCGGCTTCGGCACCGTGGAGACCATGCGCCGTTCGTTCCGAAGGAGGCTCGGGGTGAGCCCGGGCCTGTACCGCGACCGCTTCCGCCCGACCGGCGGCGGCAAGATCGAGAGGGCCGCCTGATGAAGATCGCCATCCCGCTGTTCGACTCCATGACCGCCCTCGACGCGATCGGCCCCTACGAGGTGCTGTCGCGCCTTCCCGGCGCCGAGGTGAGTTTCGTGGCCGCCGAGCCGGGGCCGAAGCGCACCGACACGGGCGTGCTCGCGCTCACCGCCGACGTCGCCCTCGCCGACCTGCCCGACCCCGACGTGCTCGTCTTCCCCGGCGGCTACGGCACCCGCGCGCTGATGAGCGACCCCGACATGCTCGACTGGGTGCGCGGCGTGCACGCCGGCTCGCAGTGGACCACCTCCGTGTGCACCGGCGCCCTCGTGCTGGCGGCCGCCGGGGTGCTCGACGGCCTCGAGGCCACGACCTACTGGCTCGAGGTCGAGACGCTGCGGCGGTTCGGCGCAACGCCCGTGCAGGCGCGCTTCGTCGAGCAGGGCAAGGTGATCACCGCGGCCGGCGTCTCGGCGGGCATCGACATGGCCCTGCTGCTGGCCTCGCGCATCGCCGGCGCCACCGTGGCGGAGGCGATCCAGCTCGGCATCGAGTACGACCCGCAGCCGCCCTTCGACGCCGGCTCGCCGGCCAAGGCCTCGTCGGCGGTCCAGGACCTGGTCCGCGCGGCCGCTCGAACCGAGCGCGAGACCCTCGGCACGCCGAGCTAGGCGTCCCAGTCGACCGCGTCGAACGCCGCCCGCAGCCTGGCGCCGCGGGCGGGGTTGAGCGACTCGACCCAGGAGATGCGGCCGAGCAGGTGTGCCCGGAAGTCGGCCACGCCGGCGCGGTTCTCGGCCGCGGGACCGCGCCGCGCCGCGTTGTGGAGCGTGGCCTTGAGGAGGTCGTATTCGCGGCGCACCGCGTTGGGCCGCTCGTTCACCACCACGCCGCAGACGAGCTGGCGTTGCGAGCGAGGCGTGACGCGCGTCTTGCCGCGGTTCAGCGCGAAGCCCTCCTCGCGCGCGATCTCGGCAACGGTCTCGGTGATCTGCGGCGCGCGGCGCAGCAGGTGCTTGCCTCCCGAGAACGAGAGGTCGTCGGCGTAGCGCGTGTAGCGCGCGCCGAGGGACAGCGCGAGCCCGTGCAGCCGACAATCGAGCGAGAACGCGCAGAGGTTGGCAAGCGCCGGCGACGTGGGGGCACCCTGGGGGAGATGTGGTGTCGCGAGTCGCCTCGCGAGCAGATACGGCGCGCCGGCCGTGACGTCGCGCGGCGCCACGTTCGTGCACAGCCCTGTGAGCGCGTGGGCGACCGTCTCCGGATAGCCGATCGTCCTGAAGATGCCGTAGACGCGGCCCGCCCCGACCGACGCGAAGAAGTCCTCGAGGTCGAAGCGCAGCACGGCCGGCTGTCCGGTGTGGTGGCTCGCCGCGGTGCGGGCGGAGAAGCCGCGACGGAAGCCGTGGGCCGCGTCGTGCGAAGGCACGAGGTCGAGCAGCTCGTGCAGGAGGCGGCGCTGGATCGCCTTGAGGCGCGCCTTGGGCCGCTCGATCAGCCGCGGCGGCCCGCTAGCGCGCGGCAGCCAGGCGTAGCGGTAGTTGCGGAGTCGCTCGGCGGTGACGGTACGCTCGAGCCCGCGCGGGTCCGCCAGCCACTCGAGCTCGCCGGCTGTCAGGCCGAGGAGATCGGCGAGGTCGCCGCTCGTGGCGATCGCCGGCACCGGCCAGCGCATCGGCGCCATCTCCTGCTCGAACAGGAGCCAGTGGCGGATCTTCGGCGGGCGCGCGGGGGTGACGAGATCGCGCAGCGCCAGCGCGATGCGCCGCTCGAGCTCCCGCGGCCGGTCGGTTGGCATCTGCGGGTAGCTCGCGTGCACGCCCAGCGCCAGCCGCCGCAGCCAGGGCGGCGCCGGCTCGAGCGTCTGCTCGCCGCGAGCCACCATCTCCTCGACCTCCCACATGCCGGCCAGGAAGGCCGACGCCAGCGCGGCGGCGATCTGCTCACGCTTGACGCGGCTGTAGCTCAAGGCATGCGACGAGCGGCCCGACTGCTCCTGTCGTGCGTGCGCTTAGCTGCGCGGAGCAGCAGTGGCGCGCATGCGATGCGATGCCTAGGTGACACACCTTCCCCCGGGGTAACCCCGGAGAAGCGTCGCGCGTCCGGGACGCGCGGCGCCGACTCGGGCTCGCGTCGTCGCTTGGGAAACCCTAACCGGTCTTTGCGCGCCAGCCCGCGCGCGGGTCGGGCAGCGGGGTGACCGACTGCTCGATGCGGTCGCGCAGGTGCTCGAACGCCGGCGGCAGCGACAGCCGCTCGCCCAGGTGCTCGGCCGGCTCGTCGGTGGCGAAGCCCGGCCCGAGGGTGGCGATCTCGAACAGCACGCCGCTCGGCTCGCGGAAGTAGATCGAGCGGAAGTAGAAGCGGTCGATCACCGGCGTGGGGTGGGCGCCGGACTCGGCCACGCGCTGCCGCCAGGCCTCGTGCTCGTCCATCGGCGCGGCCCAGGCCACGTGGTGGACGGTGCCCGCGCCCTGGACGCCGCGCTCGCTCGAGCTGTCGTAGTGGATGAAGCCGCCGCGGCGCTCGCCGCGCGCCTCGAAGCTGCCGTCGCCCCTGTCCTCGAAGCCGAGGGTGTTCTCGAGCAGGTCGCGGCTGCGCTCGGGATCGGCGGTGTAGGCGCGCACGTGATCGAAGCCCTGCAGGGCCAGCTCGGCGGGAATCTCGGGATGGTCGGCGATCAGCGGCTCGTCGCTCGTGTCCGCCACGACCAGCTCCAGGCCGAGGCCCTCGGGGTCGGCGAAGACGAGCGAGCCGTCGCCGCGAGAGACATCGATGCCCTCTCCGCGCAGGCGCAACTCCCAGAAGTCGAGCGCCTCGGGCGAGGCGACCCGATACGCCACCCGATGCACCATGCCCGCGCCCGCCGTTCCGCGCATCGCGCCGGGGTACTCGAAGAAGGTGAGGTCGGAGCCGGCGGAGCCGTTCTCGTCGGCGTAGAAGAGGTGGTAGACGGTGGGGTCGTCCTGGTTGACGGTCTTCTTCACCAGGCGCAGGCCCAAGACGCGCGTGTAGAAGTCGACGTTGGCGGGCGCGTCGCCGGTGATCGCAGTTACGTGGTGGATGCCCTCGAGCTTCATCGCGTTCCTTCCTCCCAAGTGTGCACCCAACGATAGCAGTTGGTTGCGGAGTCAACTATCAGCCGGATGCGTGGCGCAAGTGGGTTAACCGGCCGCCGCGGGTGGCCAGCCGCACCCGCCATTCGCTGGCAGCCCGTACTGGCACAGCGGCGCTCCGAGGCCAGTCTTTCAAAAGGACTGACGACCAGACCAAGGAGCCCCAATGAACCCTGTGATCCTCACCGCCGCGCCTGATCTCCAGGCCCTGCGCGCGCGCATCTCGGGCGACGTGGTGACCCCCGTCGACGAGAGCTGGGACGTAGCGCGGCAGGCCTGGAACCTCGCAGCCGACCAGGAGCCCGCCGCCGTGGCGCTCGTGGAGTCGGTCGAGGACGTCGTCGAGATCGTGAAGTTCGCGCGGGACAACGGGCTGCGTGTCGCGGCGCAGGGCACCGGGCACGGCGCGGTGGCGATGGAGGCGCTCGACGAGACCATTCTTCTGAAGACCGAGCGGATGCGCGGCGTGGAGATCGACCCGGTCGCGCGGCAGCGCGCGCGCCGAGGCCGGCGCGATCTGGACCGACGTGACCGAGCCCGCGGCCGAGCACGGCCTCGTGGCGCTGCACGGCTCCTCGCCGAACGTCGGCGTGGTGGGCTACACGCTCGGCGGCGGCATCGGCTGGCTCGCGCGCAGCCACGGCTTCGCGGCGAACAGCGTGACGGCGATCGAGCTCGTCACCGCGCAGGGCCGGCACATCCGTGCCGACCGCGAGCGCCACTCCGACGTGTTCTGGGCGCTGCGCGGCGGCGGCGGGAGCTTCGGCGTGGTGACCGCGATCGAGTTCGACCTCTACCCGCTCACCGAGGTCTACGCCGGCTGGCTCATCTTCCCGATCGAGCGCAGCGCCGACGTTCTCCACGGCTACCGCCGCTGGGCCGACACCGCCCCCGACACCGCCACCTCGTCGACAAGCATCCTGCGCCTGCCGCCGCTGCCCGACATCCCCGAGCCGCTGCGCGGACGCTCGCTCGCCGTGGTCGAGATCGTCTACCAGGGCGACGAGGCGAGCGGCGCCGAGCTGATCCGGCCGCTGCGCGAGCTCGGTCCCGAGATCGACACCTTCGGCATGCTGCCGGCCTCCGAGCTGCCGCGCTTCCACCAGGACCCCGAGGACCCGGTGCCGGGCATCGGCGACGGGATGATGCTGGCCGAGCTGAGCGCCGCGACGGTGGAGGCGATCGTGGACGTGGCGGGGCCGGAGTCCGGCTCGTCGCTCCTGTTCGTGGAGCTGCGGCAGCTCGGCGGAGCGCTCGGCCGCCGCTCGTCCGAGCACGGCGCGCTGTCGGCGCTCGACGGCGACTACGCGATGTTCGCCATCGGCCTGCCGATGACCCCCGAGCTGGGCGAGCAGATCGTGCGCGATCTGGGCGCCGTCCAGCAGGCGCTCGAGCCCTGGGAGGCCGACTACGGCTACTTCAACTTCTCGGAGACGAGCGCCGACGCGGACGAGCTCTTCGACTCGACGACCTACCGCCTGCTCCAGCAGGTGAAGTCGCGCTACGACGCCGAGGAGCTGTTCGTCTCGAACCATCCCGTAAGGCCTGCCCGCTAAGAGGAGCACGGGCCCCGCGTTCCGGTCGCACGGCGCGGGGCCCGTTGCGGGCACTTTGCATGCAACCTGTGTGCAGCTACGCTTCACGCGCCCACTCGAACAAGGGAGCTATACGCTCGGCCGCAACACCGGCAACACGTTCAAGCAGACGTACAAGAAGGGCACCGTCCAGGGCGTTCCGGTCAAGGGTCCGGCTGTGGGCCAGACCTTCCCGCTGCTCGAAGCCCGAGAGCTCCGGCACCGTGAAGGTGCTGAAGGCGGGGAAGCACAAGATCAGCTGAGTGCCGAAACGGCCGCCGCGGGCCAGGCTGTGCTCGCGGCGGCCGTTGGTATTCCAGGGGGCGGGGGTTGTATACAGAGCTCCGGCGCTGTATACAACGGCGTTGACCAGTGGCTGACGCCCAATCGCCCATCGATCAGCTCGCGCGCTTCGAGATCCTTCCCCTCGGCCGCAGCGAGGAGGAGGCCGCCGAGCTCCCGAGCCCGGTGCGGCTCACGATCACGTGCTCGCCCAAGCACGGCCCCGACCGCAGCGTCGAGGTGGCCCGCCGCATCCGCGGGCTGGGCCACGCGGTGACGCTGCACCTCGCAGCGCGGATGGTGCGCGACCGCGACCACCTCGACCGGCTGCTCGCCGACATGGCGGAGATCGGCGTCGACGACGCGTTCGTGATCGGCGGCGACGCGCCGCACGCGCACGGCGACTACTCGTCCGCCGTCGAGCTGCTGCCGGACATCGCGGCGCACCCATTGCGCCCGCAGGCGCTCGGCATCGCCGCCTATCCCGAGGGCCACCCGGCGATCGACGAGCGCACGCTTGCCGAGGCGCTCGAGCGCAAGGCGCCGTTCGCCGACTACGTCACCACGCAGCTCTGCTTCGAGGCCGATCCGCTGCTCGATTGGATCCGCCACGCCCGTGCTCACGGCCTCGAGCTGCCGGTGATCGTGGGCATGCCGGGGGTGGTGGATCGCCGCCGCCTCGCGGAGATCTCGATGCGCATCGGGGTGGGACCGTCGCTTCGGTTCCTGCGCAAGCAGCACGGCTTCTTCCGGCGCCTGCTCGGGCGCTCCGGGCCGGCGGGCGACAAGCTGCTCGACCGCCTCGTGCCCTGCCTCGAAGACCCGGCGCTCGGCATCGCCGGGTTCCACTACTACACGTTCAACAAGCTCGTGGACACTTACGAGTGGGAGCGAGAGCATCGCGCCCGCGGCGGGTACACCACCGCCACGAGCCTGCCCCGGCAGAAGGAGGAGGGTGCACCAGATGAGCCAGAAGAGCTTGGAGGAGCGACTGCAGGCGATCGGCAGCGCGGTCGAAATGGCGCGCAATTCGCAGATCGGCCCGTACGTCTACCCGGCGGTAGCGGCTGAGTTCTCGAACTGGCGCGACGAGCAGGTCGCCTGGGCGACCACCTGCGCGCTGTTCGACCAGTCGCACCACATGACGGATCTCACGATCCAGGGGCCTGACGTCATCCGGCTGCTGTCGGACGTCGGCGTGAACACCTTCGCCAATTTCGAGGTCGGCAAGGCCAAGCAGCTCGTCGTCTGCAACTCGGACGGCTACGTCATCGGCGACGGCATCCTGTTCTTCCACGAGGAGAACACCGTGCGGCTGGTGGGGCGGCCGTCGGCCCACAACTGGGTCCAGTACCACGCCGAGACCGGCGGCTACGACGTGCGCTGCGAGCGCGACGAGCGCACGGCGGTGAACCCCAGCGGCCGCCGAGAGCTGTACCGCTACCAGGTGCAGGGCCCGACGGCGATGCAGGTGCTCGACAAGGCCACCGGCGGCAACCTGCCGGAGATCAAGTTCTTCAACCTCGGCTGGATCGAGATCGGCGGCCACCGGGTGCGCGCCCTGCATCACGGCATGTCGGGCGCCCCGGGCCTCGAGCTGTTCGGCTCCTGGGAGGAGGGCGCCGAGGTGAAGGCCGCGATCGTCGAGGCGGGGGAGGAGTTCGGCCTGCGCCAGGTGGGCTCGCGCGTCTACGCGACCAACACGCTCGAGTCCGGCTGGATCCCGTGTCCGCTGCCGGCGGTGTTCACGGGCGACGACATGAAGGCCTACCGCGAGTGGCTGCCGGCGCAGGGCTACGAGGGCACCGGCTCGCTCGGCGGCAGCTTCTACTCGGACGACATCTCCGACTACTACCTCACGCCGCACGACCTCGGCTACTGGCCGTTCGTGAAGTTCGACCACGACTTCATCGGGCGCGAGGCGCTCGAGGCGATCGCGGACGAGCCCAAGCGCCGCAAGGTCACGCTCGCCTGGAACGGCGACGACGTGGAGCAGGCGATGGGCTCGCTGTTCGAGAAGGGCGATCCGGTCAAGTACATCGACCTGCCGCTGTCGAACTACTCGACCTGGCCCTACGACCGCCTGATGCACGGCGACGAGGTCGTCGGCTTCTCGATGTTCTCGGGCTACAGCTACAACGAGCGCTCGATGCTGTCGCTCGGCATGGTCGACGTGGACATCCCGATCGGCAGCGAGCTGGTGCTCGTGTGGGGCGAGGAGAATGGCGGCTCGGCCAAGCCCGTGGTGGAGCGCCACCGGCAGGCGGAGATCCGCGCCGTGGTGAGCCCCTGCCCGTACTCCGAGGTGCCGCGGACGTCGTACGCCGAGGGCTGGCGCACGAAGGCCACCGTCTAGTCGCCGCGGGCGTACACGCGCGAGGGCTCGATCGTCACGATCACCCGGCGCTCGCCGGGGTTGTCGTGCTCCCAGAACTCGACGCCGCCGTACTTCGCTGACAGCCGGGCGGCGAACTCGTAGTCGTCGTCCGGCTCGATCCGGGCGCTGCCCCGGACCACGAGGTAGCGGTAGGGGTTGGCGAGATCGAGCAGCAGCAGGCTGCACTGCGGGCGGCGCTGCATGTTCTTCGTCTTGAGCCGCGCCGTGTTCAGCGACGTCTTGAGCTCGCCGTCGTCGTGCAGGAACCACACCGCGGTCTGCTGCGGGCTGCCGTCAGCATTGATCGTGGCGAGCGTGGCCACGTCGGAGTCGAGCAGGTCGGCGTGGGAGCTCGGGAAGTCACTCATCTGTTAAGCCTTTCTTCACGGCCTGTATGCAGAGGTAGAGCGCAGAGCGCGGAGGGCAGAGCGCCATTGCCGCGCTCAGCGCTCTGTGCTCTGCGCTCTACTCACTTGTTCGTTAGATTGTCAACAAAATCGGCGACAGACGTTGGGAGGAGACGTGGACCGCATCCTTGCCACTCATACCGGCAGCCTGATCCGCCCGCCTGAGCTGCTCGAGTTCCTGAAGGCCAAGGAGAGCGGCGCCTCCTACGACGAGGACGCCTACCAGCGCACGCTGCAGGAGTCGGTGAACGACACGGTACGCCGCCAGGTGGAGGCCGGCATCGACATCCCCAACGACGGGGAGATGGGCAAGTCGACCTGGATCACCTACCTCTACGAGCGGGTGAGCGGGCTCGAGCCGCGCATGGTCCAGCTCGACAGCACGAGCATCCTGCCGCCGAGCCGCGACCGCCAGCACTTCCCGGGCTTCTACGAGGAGCTCGACAAGGAGTTCGAGCACGAGAACCGCGAGAGCCAGGGCAGCGGCGACGTGGAGATCGACCCTGACGCGCCGCCCGAGGGCATGAAGTGGTTCTGCACCGGCCCGATCAAGTACGACACCGCGCTGCTGCAGCGGGACATCGACAACCTCAAGTCCGCGCTCGAGGGTCACGACGTGGTGGACGGCTTCCTGCCGGTCGTCGCGCCGGCGAGCGCCTACTGGCTCGAGAACGAGTACTACGACAGCGAGGAAGACTTCGTCTTCGCGCTGGCCGACGCCCTGCACGACGAGTACAAGACGATCGTCGACAACGGCCTGCTGGTGCAGGTGGACGACGCCGTGCTGATGCACGAGGCGGACTCGATCATGTCGCTGGGCGGATCGTGGGAGGACTACCGGCGCTGGGCGGAGCTGCGCGTCGACGCGCTCAACCACGCGCTCGAGGGCATCCCGGAGGAGCGCATCCGGTACCACATCTGCTGGGGAAGCTGGCACGGCCCGCACGTCTACGACCCGCCGCTCCGGGACGTGATCGACATGGTCCTGCGCGTGAACGCCGGCCACTACGCCATGGAGCAGTCGAACGCCCGGCACGAGCACGAGTGGCAGATCTGGGAGGACGTGAAGCTGCCCGAGGGCCGCAAGCTGATCCCGGGCGTGGTCACGCACCACACGAACGTGGTCGAGCACCCCGAGCTCGTCGCTCAGCGGCTCACGAGGCTGGCGAAGGTCGTCGGCCGCGAGAACGTGCTCGGCGGCACCGACTGCGGCTTCGCGCAGGGCGCCTTCGTGCGGCGCGTGCACCCCGAGATCCAGTGGGCGAAGCTCGCCGCGCTGTCCGAGGGCTGCGAGCTGGCCACGCGCCGGCTGTGGGGGGCGAAGGCCGCGGCTTGAGCGCAGGCCGCATCCTCACCACGCACGCGGGCAGCCTGATCCGCCCGCCGGAGCTGCGCGCGTTCCTGCGCGCGCAGCACGACGGCGAGCCCTACGACGAGGCGGCCTTCGAGCGCTGCCTGCGGGAGTCGGTCGCCGATGTCGTCGGGCAGCAGTCCGAGGCCGGCGTCGACGTGGTGAGCGACGGCGAGTTCGGCAAGCCGATCCTCTGGAACGCCTACATCAACACTCGCCTCGCGGGGGTCGAGCGCGGCGAGGTGCCGGCGGACGCCGGGCTGCCGCCCACCAACGACGCCCGCCTGTTCCCGGAGTTCTGGGCCGAATACGCGGGGTCGCAGGGCTTCGACCCCGCGGACCAGCGCGGCTGGTTCTGCGCGGGCCCGGTCTCCTACTCGGGGCAGGACGCCGTGAGGGTCGACATCGAGAACCTGCTCCAGGCGCTGGACGGCGCCGACGTGGCGGGCGCCTTCCTGCCGGTCGTGGCCCCCGCGAGCGTGTTCGGAATCGGCTGGGAGGACGTCTACTCGAGCGAGGAGGAGTTCCTCTACGCCGTGGCCGAGGCGCTGCGCGAGGAGTACAGGCTGATCCTCGACGCCGGCCTCACGCTCCAGGTGGACGACGCATTCATCCCCTGGATGTTCGACATCATGGTCCCGCCGGGCACGCTCGAGGACTACCGGCGCTGGGCGAAGTCACGCGTCGAGATCCTCAACCACGCGCTGCGCGGCCTGCCCGCGGAGCGCATCCGCTACCACATCTGCTGGGGCAGCTTCAACGCTCCCCACGTCGGGGACGTGCCGGCGGAGGACATCCTCGACATCGTGCTCGAGGTGAACGCCGGCCACTACCTCGTGGAGATGGCCAACCCGCGCCACGAGCACGAATGGCGGGTGTGGGAGGACCTGAAGCTGCCCGACGGCAAGGTGCTCGTGCCGGGCGTGATCAGCCACTCGACCAACGTGGTGGAGCACCCGGAGCTGGTGGCGGAGCGGCTCACGCGGCTGGGCAGGCTCGTCGGCCGCGACAACCTGATGGGCGGCACCGACTGCGGCTTCGCGCAGGGCCCGTTCATCCAGCGCGTGCACCCGACGATCATGTGGGCCAAGCTCGGCGCGCTGGCGGAGGGCGCCGCGATCGCCAGCCGCGAGCTGTGGGGCGTGTAAGCGCCCGCCTTAGCGGGCGTCCCGCTCGTGCGAGCGCTCTAGCGCGTGCGCCACGTTGTCCAGGTGGGTGCGCATCGCGCGCTCGGCGTCGTCGGCCCGCCCCGCCACGACGGCCTCCACGATCGCCGTGTGCTCGGCGTGCGACTGCGACGGGCGGCCCGGGATCAGGATCGTCCTGAACTGGAAGCGCACGAGCTGCGAGTTCAGCGAGCGGATGAGGCGCTGGGCGGTGTCGTGGCCCGACAGCTCGACGATCTTCGCGTGGAGCATGGCGTTGACGTCGGAGGCGCCCATGAGGTCCTCGCGGTCGAGCGCCTCGCGCTGGCCGTCCAGCACGGCGCGCAGCTCCGCGGCTCCCTCCGGCGTGATGCGCGCGGCGGCCTGGCGGGCCGCGATGCCCTCGAGCGCCGCGCGGGCCTGGAGGATCTCCACGGCCTCCTGCTCGGAGACCAGGCGGACGCGCGCGCCGCGGTGCGGCTCGCGCTCCACGAGACCGTCGTGCTCGAGCCTCACGAGGGCGGTGCGGACGGCGGCACGGGGGAGCTTGAAGGCGGTGCTCATGTCGGCCTCGACGAGCCGCTGGTTGGGGGCCAGCTCGCCGCTGACGATCGCGTCCCGTAGCCGGTGGTAGCCGTCTTCCTCGTGTAACCGTCGCTGCGTCGTGCTCATGCGCTGAGGGAGCGTATCCGGGGGCGCAACGGCACCCGGGAGATCGTCTCAAAGATTGTTGACAAGATAGCGAACGATACGGTTAAATCCGCCCCGCGTGACGGGCGGCTCGCCCGCGGGCCCCGTCCGATCCCAGACGAGGAAGAGGAGGGGTAGTGGTTACGCAGGCTCGGAGGGTCGGTTTTCTCATAGCCGCGATCATCGCGCTGGCGGTAGCCGTCAGCGCGTGCGGTGGCAAGTCGAAGTCTTCGACCAGCAATGCGAGCACCGCGGCAGGTGGCGCGAGCACCGCGGCCGCCGGAGGTGGCGCTGGGACGGGCGGCGCCGGCGCGGAGTCGGTCACCGACTACGTCAAGTACACGGGCGGCACCGCCGGCAAGGCCGACCCGAGTATGTCGCCGATCTACATCGGCTGGGTCAACCAGCAGGGCGGCCAGACCTCGATCGGCCCCGCCGCCACCGACGGCGCCGACCTCGCCGTGAAGGTCGTCAACGACCAGCTTGGCGGCATCGGCGGCCATCCGATCGCGCTCAAGAAGTGCTTCATCAAGTCGGCCGAGGAGGAAGGCACCACCTGTGGCCAGAAGCTCGGCAACGACAAGTCGGTCACGGCGATCGACACGGGCGGCATAGCGATCGGCATCCAGTCGTTCTTCTCCACGATCGGCGGCAAGAAGCCTGTCGTCACCGGCGTGGCGGTCACGCCAGTCGACACCGTTCAGAAGAACGCCGTGGTGCTGTTCGGCGACGCCACCAAGGTCCTCGGGCCGTTCGGCACCTACGCCAAGGACGTCCTCCACGCGAAGACGGCCGCACTGGTCTACCCGAACATCCCGGGCATCACCGACGGCGCGGCCGCTCTGAACAAGGGCCTCACCGACGCCGGCGTGAAGGTCAAGAAGGTCGGCTACGCGCAGGGTCAGACGGACCTCGTCGGTCCGCTCACGGCCGCCGGCGCGCAGACCGCCGACATGGTCATCCCCTACAGCGACGCCTCGGGCTGCGTGAACCAGGCCAAGGCGCTGAAGCAGCTCGGCATCACCGACGCGAAGAAGATCGTGTCGGCGCCGCTCTGCCTCAACCCGCTGGTGCAGAAGGGCCTGGGCGGGGACTACCCGATCTGGACCTACGCGATCGCCAGCTCGCTGTTCGGCGACCCGACCGACCCCGGCATGCCGCCGTACATGAAGGTCACGCAGCAGTACGGAGTGAAGACGGCGCCCGACCCGTGGGTGATCGTCACGTTCGCGGACGTCCTCACCACGGTGAAGTTCCTGAATGAGGTCGGTGCGGACAACTTCACGACCGCAGCCTTCTTGGACAAAGCCAAGGCGTTCACCGGTCCACTGGTGCTGGGCGCTCCGCAGGTCAAGTGCGGCAAGTACCCGGACGCACCGGCCATCTGCAACGACCGCACCCAGTTCTTCTCGTACGGCGGGCAGAACAAGTTCACCAAGGCGGCGTCGTGGCTGCAGCCGCCCGGCGCGACTGGCTGACGCCAACGTGATCGGCGGGGTCGCCAGGCCTGAGCGGCCCCGCCGGTCCGATACTGCGGGAGTCTGATGCAACAAATTCTGCTTTTCGTACTCCTCGGCCTCGGCTCCGGAGCGCTGATCGCAGGGATCGCGCTGGCCGTCGTGCTGACCTACCGAGGCTCGGGAATCATCAACCTCGCCACGGGGGCGGTCGCGATGCTGTCCGGCTACGCGTACTGGTCCCTGCGGAGCGGCGAGTACGGCGGCGTGCACTTCGCCACGGCGCCGGCGCTGCTGCTCACGCTGGTGATCACGCTGATCATCGGCACGCTGATGGAGCTCGTGGCGTTCCGGCCGCTGCGCAACGCCTCGCCGCTGGCGAAGCTCGTCTCGTCGCTCGGCGTGCTGCTGATCGCCCAGGCGTCGATGCTGCTCGCCTTCGGCACCACGCAGAAGCCCGAGCCGTCCGTGCTGCCGAGCGCCACCGTGAAGGTCTTCGGCTCGATCATCCCGGAGGACCGCTTCATCCTCGCCGGGATCGTGATCGCGCTGGCGATCGGCCTGACCCTCGCCTACCGCTTCACGCGCTTCGGTCTCGCCACCAGGGCGGTGTCGGAGAACGAGCTGTCGGCGATGCTCGGCGGTCTGTCGGCCAACGAGCTGTCGCTCGCCAACACGCTGCTCGCCAGCGTGGTGGCCGGGGGGATCGGGGTGCTCGCAGCCTCGATCACGCAGCTCGACACCGTCTCGCTGCCGCTCCAGGTGGTGCCCGCGCTGGCGGCCGCGCTGCTGGCGCGGCTCACGTCGTTCTGGATCGCCTGCGCCGCCGGGCTCGGCATCGGGATCATCAACTCGCTCATCGACTACTTCTCCACGAAGACCTGGTTCCCGACCGACCACGGCGTGCCGCTGCCGGGAGTCAAGGAGCTGATCGCCTTCCTGATCATCGTCGCCGCCATGTTCCTGCGCGGGGCGAGAATCCCCGGTCGCGGCGAGCTGGTCGAGCAGCGGATGCCGGAGGCCCCGCGGTCCAACAACCTGATGCTGCCCGCGATCGTCTTCTCGCTCGTCGTCGCGGTCGCGCTGATCGTCCTGCCGTTCGACTTCCGCCAGGCGCTGATCAACTCGCTGATCGGGACGGTGATGGCGCTGTCGCTCGTGGTCATCACCGGCTTCGTGGGCCAGATCTCGGTGGTGCAGCTCGCCCTGGCGGGGGCGGCCGGCTTCACCGTGTCGCACATGGGGGTGGACGCCGGGATCGGCTTTCCGCTGGCGCCGCTCGCCGGCGCGGCGGTGGCGGTGCTGCTCGGGCTCATCACCGCGGCGTCCGCGCTGCGCGTGCGGGGCGTGGCCCTCGCGGTGGTCACGCTGGGCGCCGCCGTCGCGATCTCGAACTTCGGCTTCGTCAACCAGACTTGGGGCGGGGGCGACACGGGCTCGCCGGTGCGCGAGCCGCACCTGTTCGGCCTCGACCTCGGACCACGCTCGGCGTTCCGGGGTCTCGACGGGGGCCTGCCCAGCCCGGTGTTCGGCTGGTTCGCCCTGGCGGTCACCGTGGCGTTGTGCCTGCTGGTCGCGTCGATGCGGCGCGGCAACCTGGGGCAGCGGATGCTCGCGGTGCGCTCCAACGAGCGCGCCGCCGCCGCCTCGGCGGTGGATGTGCGCAACGTCAAGCTGATCGCCTTCGGCATCAGCGCGTTCATCGCCGGCATGGCGGGCTCGCTCTACGCCTACAACTTCGGCTCGGTCAGCGCGGACCGCTTCGACGCCGTCACCGCGCTCAGCCTGATCGCCTTCGCCTACGCGGGCGGCATCACGCTCGTGTCCGGCGCCGTGTTCGCCGGGCTGATCTCCACGCAGGCGCTGTTCCCGCACGCCCTCGACAAGTGGCTCGGGATCAACGGCAACTGGTTCCTGCTGTTCGGCGGCGTGATCCTGATCTTCACGCTGATCCAGCACCCGGAGGGCGTGGCCGGCGCCTTCTACAAATGGCTCCACCGCGGCCGGGCCGGGCCCTCCGGCAAGGGCCAGAAGCTGTTCGACCGCAGTCGCAAGCCCACGACCTCCACCGCGGCGGCCGAGCCGTGAGCGCGGTGCTGGCCACACAGGGCGTGTCGGTGAGCTTCGGCGGCGTGCACGCGCTGGTTGACGTCGACCTCGAGGTGCAGAGCGGGCAGCTCGTGGGCCTGATCGGGCCGAACGGCGCCGGCAAGACCACCTTCGTCGACGCGATCACAGGCTTCGTGCGCTGCGCCGGCCGGATCGAGCTCGACGGCCACGATCTCACGGTGCTGCGGCCCCACGAGCGCTCGGCGCTGGGCCTGTCCCGGACCTGGCAGAGCACGGAGCTGTTCGACGACCTGACCGTGCGCGAGAACCTCACCGTGGCCGCACACAGGCCGTCGGCGTGGGAGGTCGTGAAGGAGCTGTTCAAGGAGTCCACCGCCGCACAGAACGCGGTCGATCGCGCGCTCGAGCTGGTGGAGCTGACATGGGCGGCGGGGCTCATGCCGGGCGACCTCTCACAGGGGCAGCGCAAGCTGGTGGGCGTTGCCCGG
Source organism: uncultured Thermoleophilaceae bacterium (assembly GCA_963848495.1). Taxonomy (GTDB): domain Bacteria; phylum Actinomycetota; class Thermoleophilia; order Solirubrobacterales; family Thermoleophilaceae; genus JAICJR01. Next base: position 196,404 of record CAWKDV010000003.1, on the reverse strand, counting down.
GCGATCGTGATGGAGCCGCGGCTCCTGTGTCTCGACGAGCCGGCCGCCGGGCTCGACACCGCCGAGAGCGAGGAGCTCGGCCGGCGGCTGCGCGCGCTCGCCGACGGCGGCAGCTCGATGCTCCTGATCGACCACGACATGGGCCTCGTGCTCAGCATCTGCGACCAGGTCCACGTGCTCGAGTTCGGCAAGCTGATCGCGTCCGGCCCGCCCGACCAGGTCCGGCGCGACCCGCGCGTGGTCGAGGCCTACCTCGGCAGCGCGGCGAAGGAGCTCACCGCGTGAGCACACCGGTCCTGCAGATCGAGGCGCTCACCGCCGGCTACGAGGACGCCGCGGTGATCCGCGACCTCGAGCTGAGCGTGGGAGAGGGGGAGGTGGTGGCTCTGCTGGGGGCCAACGGCGCCGGCAAGACCACCACGCTGCGCACGATCTCGGGCGTGGTCAAGCCGATGGCGGGGAGGATCTCCTTCGGGGGCGGCGACCTCGCCGGGATGTCGATCAGCAAGCGCGCGCGCCTCGGCATCGCGCACGTGCCGGAGAACCGCGGCGTCTTCTTCGGGCTCACGGTGGCGGAGCACTTCCGCCTCGGGAGCCGCGGCGAGCGGCTCGACGCCGACGCCGCCTACCGCTACTTCCCGGCGCTGGGGGAGCTGCAAGAGCGGCGCTGCGGGCTCCTCTCGGGCGGCGAGCAGCAGATGCTCGCGGTGGGGCGCGCGCTGGCGCGGCATCCGCGGCTCCTGCTGCTCGACGAGCTGAGCCTCGGGCTCGCGCCTCTGATCGTCGAGCGCCTCCTGCCGGTCGTGCGCGAGTACGCGGCCGAGACCGGCTGCGGCGTCCTGCTCGTGGAGCAGCATGTGCAGCTCGCGCTCGACATCGCCGACCGCGGCTGCGTGCTCTCGCACGGCCAGATCGTGCTGCACGACAAGGCCTCGGTGCTGCGCGCCGACCGCGACCTGCTGCGCGCCAGCTACTTCGGTGAGCAGGCGGCCGCCGCGCCCTCGCAGGGCTCGCCGTAACCAAGACGACTACAGGGTTTAATGTTCCACCAAACCGTGTAATAATCGTCTTGAAGCGGGCAGGGGCCCGCGTGGCAACGAACCGAGGGGATCACCATGACGGCGGAATTGCTGCTGGCCGCATCCGGCTCAGAGCCGGCCAAGGGAGCGCCGATCGGCGACGTCCTCTGGGGCACCGGCGTCGCGATGGCGCTCACCGCGCTCGTGATCTGGGTGGCGATGTCGCACCGCTCCGGGCGCATCACATGGCTCGGCCGGGCCGCCGGCTTCAGCGAGCGCGTGAGCGGACTGCCCGGCTGGGCGGCGCTGCCGTCCGCGATCACCGGCGGCTCGCTGATGATCGCCGTCTTCGGCTTCTACTGGGACGTGGCCAAGCACATCGACACCGGCCGCGATCCCGGCCCGTTCGGCACCGCCGCGCACTACCCGATCCTGATCGGCCTGTTCGGGATCGCACTCGGCGGCTTCACCGCGATCGTGCTCGGCACGGGCGAGAACGTGCCCACTTCGGTGCGCATCGCCGACGGCTGGCGGGCACCGCTCGGCGGGCTCCTGATCTTCCTCTGCGGCGGCTTCGCCCTCTCGGGCTTCCCGCTCGACGACGTCTGGCACACGCTCTTCGGCCAGGACGTGACGCTCTGGGGACCGACGCACGTGCTGATGGTGGGCGGCGCCTCGCTGGCCACGCTCGGCGTGTGGGTGCTGCTCGTCGAGGGACAGCGCGCGGCCGCCGGCCGGGGCGCCCCTTCGAAGCTGTTCCTGCGCGTGCGGACGGCAATGGCGGCGGGCTCCTTCCTGATCGGGCTGTCCACCCTGCAGGGCGAGTTCGACTACGGCGTCCCGCAGTTCCAGCTCGTCTTCCAGCCCATCCTCCTGATGATCGCCGCGGGCATCGGCCTGGTGGCCGCGCGCATCCGGATCGGGCGCTTCGGGGCGCTGCAGGCGGTGGCGTCCTTCCTGTTCATCCGCGGCCTGCTGACGCTGATCATCGGCCCCGGCATCGGCGCCACCACGCCGCACTTCCCGCTCTACATCGCCGAGGCGATCCTCGTCGAGCTCGCCGCCGCGCGCATCCCGCGCGACCGGCCGCTCACGCTCGGCGCGGTCTCCGGCCTGCTGATCGGGACGTTCGGGCTGGCCGCCGAGTGGGCCTGGTCGCACGTCTGGATGCCGCTCCCGTGGCCGTCGGCGCTATTGCCCGAGGCGGCGATCCTCGGCCTCCTGGCGGCGGTCTCGGCAGGCGTGATCGGCGGCTACGTCGGCCGGGCGCTCGTCTCCGACGAGCGCGTCAGCCGGCCGGCGCCGCGCTGGCTGCTGCCGGCCGTCGCGATCGGCGTGCTGTTCTGCATCGCGTTCCCGATGCCGATGAACAGCGGCGCTCCGACCAGCGCCGCGGTGACGCTGCGGACCGTCGCGCCGGCGCCGAAGCGCACCGTCGCGGCGACGGTGAGGCTGTCGCCCGCCAGCGCGGCGAAGCACTCGGACTGGCTCACGGTGACCTCGTGGCAGGGCGGCGGCCTGGTGGTTGACCGCCTGCACCGAGTGGCCGAGGGGGTCTACCAGACCACCAAGGCGCTTCCCGTCTACGGCAAGTGGAAGACCATGCTGCGGCTCGAGAACGGCCGCGGCGTCCGCGCCGTGCCGATCTACCTGCCGGCCGACCCGGCGATCCCCGCCAAGGCCGTGCCCGCCCGCGACAGCTTCACGCGCGCGTTCGTGCGCGACAAGAAGGTGCTGCAGCGGGAGGCCGTGGGCGGCTCGACCTGGCTAGCGCTGCCGGCCTACCTGCTGCTGCTCGTGATCGTGGCCCTCTGGCTGGTCGCGCTCGGCCTGGGCCTGCGCCGCCTCGAGACGACCGCCGGCGAGCGCTCGGCGGAGACGCCGGCCCGCGCCACGCAGCGTGGCCGCCACGCCCGCGGCGAGGTGGTGACGCCCGCATGATCCCCTTCGCGCACATGGGCCACGTGCTCGTGGACCTGCCCATCTTCTTCGGGCCGGTGCTGGTGCTGACCCTCTGGATCCTCTGGATGTCGAAACGACATCAATAAAGGCCGGCCCAAGCGTCCAGGTGAATCTACCGTCAGGTCCCAGGGGCACATAGACCCCCTAGGACCTGACGCTTGTGCGCGCAAGCTTCGTTTGGGGCCACCCTCATTGCCGTCGTAGACGCTCAGGCAAAGCCGACGTGCGCGGACGCCTAACCGAGGCCGGCGAGCGGCTCAGCCCCTCCCGGCGCCTGGTCCGGCCGTCGCGCTGGCTGCTCGCCCCGCCGCAGCGGCCGCCGCACACGGACGTGCTCCGCCAGCAGGTATGAGCCGATCACCGCGCCCGCCGCAAGGGCCTGCGCGGCCAGGGTCTCGACGGTCGGGAAGATCGCCAGCCACAGGCCCATCCAGCCGGGCAGCGTGAAGCCGAGGTTGGTGGTGGGGATCCAGCCCGCGAGCTGGAGCTCCTGCATGCTCTCGCCGACCATCACGACGAGCACGAAGCCGATCAGCGCGCCCGTGAGCACGAGCATCTTCTTGTAGGGCAGCTTGTGGTGGGCGGCGAACGTGAGCACGCCGACGACGGTGGTGAGCGCCAGGCCGATCGCCACGCCCTCGAGCACGACGCCGGCGCCGTACTTGATGCGCAGGTTCTGCAGGAAGATCATGACCTCGAAGCCCTCGCGGTAGACGGCGGTGAAGCCGAGCAGCAGCAGCCCGGCGGTGACGCCGCTGCCGCCGCGTTCCAGCAGGCGCCGGCGGCGGCCGTGGTGGTGCGCGATCCAGCCGGTCCAGTAGACGCGGTGGAAGAACCAGTTCATCACCACCAGCAGCACGAGCACAGCCAGCAGGCCGGTGGCGGCCTGGATGTCGAGCCCGGGCGCGCCGAGCGAGCCGATGAACCAGACCGCGGCGAACCAGGTGAGCACCGTGAAGCCGAAGGCGAGGCCGGCGCCGGCGGCCACGGGGCGGCGGCGCGCCTGGTTGGCGCCGAGGAAGCTGGCCGTGACGGCGGCGAGCACCAGCACCGCCTCGAGCCCCTCGCGCAGGACGAGCAGCCCGCTGTCGAGGATCACCGCGCCGTGGCTGAGGTGCTGGCTTGCGGTGGGGTCGGGCACGCCACCCCGCGCGGTGAGCGCTGCGTAAGCGAGCAGGCCGCCGAGGACTGCGGCGAACACGATCCAGGTACGGTTTCCGAAGCCGCCGGACAGGGACTGGCGCGGGTTCACGTTAGGGAACCCTAACACCCCCGAATCCGGCCCGAGTCATCACGCCCCAGGCGTGTTCGCGCCCGGACAGCGCCCGGACGAGGCCGCGCAGCCGCCACCAGGCGTGCAGCTGCCGGTAGCCGACGTTCTCGAGCGCGGCGGCCGCCACACCGACAGCCAGATCGCTCCAGCGCGGATAGCGGTGGAACGAGAATTCCTCGACGGCGAGTGCGGACACCGACACGAAGGCCCCGTAGCCGAACGCGACCGCCGCGAACAGCAGAGCGAACGAGAGGTTGGCCATCCCCAGCGCGAACGCCAGCGCCACCGCGATCACACCAAACAGCTCGACGATCGGGCCGAGCAGCTCGAACGCGACGTAGTAGGGGAGGACGAGCAGCCCGATGCGCCCGTAGCGCGGGTTGCCGACCATGCCGCGGTGACGCCACAGCACCTCGGCGAGGCCCTCCGACCAGCGCGTCCGCTGTCCGGCGAGCACGCGCCCGGTGCTGGGCACCTCGGTCCAGCAGACCGGCTCGGCGACGAACGTGATCCTGTAGTCGCGCCCCTCGCGGCGCAGGCGGTGGTGGATGCGGGCCACGAGCTCGGCGTCCTCGCCGACGGTGGTGAGGTCGAGCCCGCCCACCTCCACGACCACGTCGCGGCGGAAGACGCCGAACGCGCCGGAGATGATCAGGAGGCCGCCGACGCGGGACCAGCCGGTGCGGCCGAGCAGGAACGAGCGCAGGTACTCGAGCACCTGGACGCGCTCCAGCCACCTGCGTGGCATCCGCGGCTCGACCACGCGCCCGCTCTCTACGCGCGAGCCGTTGGCCGCGCGGATCACGCCGCCGGCCGCCACCACGCGGCGCGGATCGTCGATGAACGGCTTGACCACGCGCAGCAGGGCGTCCTGCTCGAGCAGGGAGTCCGCGTCGACCATGCAGATGAGCGGGTGGCGGGCCACGTTGATCGCCACGTTGAGCGGGTCGGAACGCCGGCCGGCGTTCACCTTGCGCACGACGACGAGGGGGCCGCCGCCGCCCGGGACGTGAGTGGACAGCACCTCACCGATCGCCGGCACGTCGTCGGCCACGGCTCGCCAGGTCTCGACCAGGTCGAACGCCTCGTACAGCCGCTCGAAGGTCGCATCGGTCGAGCCGTCGTCGACCACCACGACCTCGAACTCGGGGTACTTGAGGCCGAGCATCGCGCGCACGCTGTCGACAATCGACAGCTCCTCGTTGAAGGCCGGCACGAGCACCGACACTGCGGGCGTGAGCGGGTTGGCGAAGATGTCGTCGTGGCCGGCGAAGCCGAGCCGGCGCAGCCAGCGGGTGACGTCGACGGACGCCAGCGCGATCAGCACGAGATAGCCCGAGTTGAGCACGAGGAAGTAGCCCAGCACGAACCAGTTGAAGCCGCTGACGGCGTCCCTGATCACGGCGTCACCTAGGCGGCGCTCGCGTGCGGGTTGCCGGCGAGCACGCACCGGTGCACTGCCTCGCGGGCCTCGAGCGCGCCCGGTCCGCCGGCGAGCACCGCCCGCTCGAGCAGGGCGAACGCGCGCGGGCCGCAGTGGGTGAGGGCATCGGCCGCGCGGCGGGCGAAGCCGTGGTCCCCGCAGACCAGCACGGCGTCGAGCGCCGCGATTCCGTCCTCCCCGCCGAGCAGGCCCAGCGCGCCGATCGCCGTCTCGCAGACGAGGCGCGAGTCGTCGTCCGTGATGCAGGCGATCAGCGAGCCGGACGCTCGCGGCAGCCCGATCCGGCCGAGCGCGCCGGCGGCGCAGGCGCGCACGCCGGCATCGGGGTCACCCCAGAGCATCGTGATCAGCTCGTCCACGGCCTCGGTGGCGCCGAGACGGCCCAGCAGCTCGGCGGACACCTGCCTAACAGCGGCGGGACGGTCGCGGCCGAGGCCCTCGCGGAGGGCTCCGACGGCGCTCGGGCCGACGTGGAGCAGCGCCATCGTCACGACACCGGTGGGGACGGCGCGCGGGCCCTCGAGGGCGGCGAGGAGACCGGGCACTGCCTGCGCGTCGCCAAGCTTGCCGAGCGCGCGCGCCGCGGCGGCCCGCACGTCGGGGCTCTTGTCCTGCAGCAGGCGCCGCAGGTCGCCGACCGAGTCCACATCGCCGGCTGCTCCGAGCAGCTCCGCCGCGCGGGCGCGCCTGACGGCGCCCGGCAGTCGCGTGCGGCGGCGGGCGCGCGCGATCGCTCCGCGCTCGGTCAGCACCCCAGCGAGCGTGTCGCGGTCCTCGCCGCGCAGCTTGGGAAGGAGCCCCGCGGCGAGCGTGTCGAGCGAGCGGCCGGCCGCGCGGCCCGCGACGTCGAGGCCGGCGGGATCGGGCTCGTCGTCGGCCAGGTAGCGCATCAGCGCCGGCCGCACGACGCGCTCGAGGCGCGCCCGCCGGCGCTCGGCGGCGTTGCGCAGGGCCTTGCGCGCGGCGGTGGCGAGCAGCAGGAGCACGAGCAGCACGGTGACCGCCACGAGCGCGGCGCTGAAGCCACCCGCGAGAGTCATCCCGCGGCTACCCGGCGCGCGCCAGCAGCGCGTTGACCCGGCTCACGAGCTCGCGCGGGCTGAAGGGCTTGGAGATGTAGTCGTCGGCGCCGGTGGCGAAGCCGCGCTGGATGTCGGCCTCCTGTGCGCGAGCGGTGAGGAGGATGATCGGCAGCTGCGCCGTCTCGGGATCCTCGCGCAGCCGCTGGCAGACCTCGGGCCCCGTGAGTCGCGGCATCATCCAGTCCAGCAGCAGCAGGTCCGGCTTGAGTTCGTGCACCGCCGCCAGCCCGGTCTCCCCGTCGGCCTCCGCGAAGGCCTCGAAGCCCGCATTGGCGAGCTTGAACGTCAACATGTCGCGGATGTCCGGGTCGTCGTCGACCAGCAGGATGCGAGCCATCACCCCGGAGGGTCGACCGCCCGGCGGCGCTCTGAAGAGCGCCGACGCGCCAAGGAGCAGAAGATGAGCAGCGACGACTACACGATCAACCTCGACGACAAGTACGGCCACTCGACGCTGATCGACATCCCGGCCGAGATCGCGGCGCACGAGCCCTGGTTCAACCAGACGCTCACCACCGTCAACGACTCGGTCGTGCGGCTGGGGATCATCGAGGGCGACTTCCACTGGCACAAGCACGACACCGAGGACGAGTTCTTCCTGGTGCTCCAGGGGCAGTTGCTGCTCGACTTCGAGGACGGGAGGACCGTGGTGCTCGGCCCGCATCAGGGCTACACGGTGCCGAAGCGGGTCGTGCACCGGACGCGGGCGCCGGAGCGCACGGCGATCCTGATGGTGGAGCCGGCCGGCGTCGTGCCGACGGGCGATTGAGCGCCGAGGACGCGGCCGGGCTGCTCGAGCGGCTCGTCGCAATCGACTCGGTGAACCCGTCGCTCGTGCCGGGAGGGGCGGGCGAGGCCGAGATAGTGGGCTTCATCGTGGACTGGGCGTCGTCGGCCGGGCTCGACGCCTCGCTGCTCGAGGCCACCCCGGGCCGGCCGAGCGCCGTGGTGCGCAGCCGCGGCAGCGGGGGCGGCCGGACGCTGCTCCTGTGCGGTCACATCGACACCGTCGGAGTGGAGGGGATGAGCGATCCCCAGCGACCGCGCATCGACGGCGACCGCCTCCATGGCCGCGGCGCCTACGACATGAAGGCGGGCGTGGCGGCGGCGCTCGTGGCCTGCCGCGACGCCGGTTCGCTCGGCCTGCGCGGTGACGTGGTGGTGGCCGCGGTGGCGGACGAGGAGCACGCGAGCCTCGGCGTCAGGGAGGCGCTGGAGACGCTGAGCGCCGACGGCGCGGTGGTCACCGAGCCCACCGAGATGCAGCTCGCCACAGCGCACAAGGGCTTCGTCTGGCTCGAGGTGGAGGTCAGCGGCCGCGCCGCACACGGCTCCCGCCCGCACCTCGGTGTCGACGCGATCGTGAAGAGCGGCCCGATCCTCACCGGCATCGGCGAGCTCGACGCCCGGCTGCGCGGCCGCGAGCACCCGCTGCTCGGGCCCGGCTCCGTGCACGCGTCGCTGATCGAGGGCGGCCTCGAACTGTCCACCTACCCGGACCGCTGCACGATCGGGCTCGAGCGGCGCACGCTGCCGGGCGACACCGGCGCCGACGCGGAGGGCGAGCTGGCCGATCTGCTCGACCGCTGCCGCGCCGCCGACCCGCAGCTTGTCGCCGCCCAGCGCACGCTGCTCGTGCGCGAGCCGTTCGAGATCGACGCCGCCGACCCATTCGTCGCTGTGGTGCGCGACGCCGCCGCCGGCGTGCTCGGCGAGCCGCCGCCGATCGGCGGTGCGAGCTACTGGGCGGACTCCGCCTTCATCGCCGCTGCCGGAATACCCACCGTGCTGTTCGGCCCGGGCGGCGAGGGCGCGCACGGCGCCGAGGAGTGGGTCAGCGTGGCGGACACGATCGCCTGCGCGCGCGTGCTGACCGCCCTGGCGGCGGAGTTCTGCGCGTGAGCCGGCTGTTCGTCAATCCCCACCGCCGCCTCGAGAGCGTGCCCCCGCCGCCGTCCGGCGACGAGATCCTGGCCTTCCACCGCTCGCTGCCGGGCTATGAGCCGACGCCAGTCTGGGAGGTGGGCGGAGCACTGGTCAAGGACGAGTCGAATCGCTGCGGCCTGCCGGCGTTCAAGATCCTGGGTGCGTCCTGGGCTGTGGAGCGGACGCTGCGCGAGCGGCCGGACGTGCACACGCTCGTGGCCGCAAGCGCCGGCAACCATGGCCGAGCCGTTGCGCGCGCGGCTTCGTGGCGCGGACTGCGCTGCCGCGTGTTCCTGCCGGCGCGGGCGGCGCCGGCCCGCGCCGAGGCGATCGCGTCGGAGGGCGCCGAGGTGGTGCGGACGGACGGCGACTACGAGGACGCCGTGGCGGCCGCCTGGGAGGCGGGCGAGCAGCCTGGCGCCGCGAACGTCGCCGATGTCTCGTACGACCCGGCTGATGTGCGCGGCGGCTGGGCGATCGACGGCTACTCCACGCTCTTTCGCGAGCTTGCCGGCGAGCGATTCGATCTCCTGCTCGTGCCGATGGGCGTGGGCTCGCTCGCCGCCGCGGCGGTGAGCTTCGCCGCTCACCTGTCGTCCCCGGTGCCGGTGGTGGGCGTCGAGCCGGTCACCGCCGCCTGCGTGACGGCGTCGCTCGAGGCGGGCGAGCCCGTGACGATCGAGACGCCGGGCACGGCGATGGCCGGGCTCGACTGCGCACGGCCGTCGGCCGTCGCCTGGCCGGCCCTGCGCGACGGCCTGCACGCCACGGTCACGGTCGGCGACGAGGAGCTCGCGGCTCCGCTGCGCGAGCTCGCCGCGCTCGGCCACGCGATCGGGGAGTGCGGAGCCGCGCCGCTCGCCGCGCTGGCCGCCTGCGGGGAGCTGGGAAGCCGCCCGCTGGTAATCGCCACCGAGGGCGTCACCGACCCCGACTCCTACCATCGCGTCGTATGAGCCGGAAGACGATCGACGACCTGCTCGCCGAGGCGCGCGCCGGGCTGCGGCGCGTCGGACCGCAGGAGGCGCGTGACGCGGCGGCCGGCGGCGCGCTCCTGATCGACATCCGCTCCGACAACCAGCGGGCGGAGGACGGCGTCGTGCCGGAGGCGATCCACTTCCCGCGCAACGTGCTCGAGTGGCGCTGCGACCCCGCGTCCGAGGGGTACGACGCGCGGGTGGGGAGGCGCTTCGACCGCACGCTGGTCGTGATGTGCAACGAGGGCTACCAGTCGAGCCTTGCCGCGGCGGTGCTGCAGGAAATCGGCTACCCGAACGCCACCGACCTCGACGGCGGCTTCCAGGCCTGGCGGGCGGCCGGCCTGCCGGTCGAGCCGCTTGCGACTGAGGACGCCTAGCCCAGCTCGCCGACCAGGTCGGCCACCGAGTCGACGATCCGCGACGCGCGATAGGGATAGCGCTCCGCCATCTCGCGGGTGGTGGTGCCGGTGAGCACGAGGATCGCCTCGAGCCCCGCCTCGAGGCCGGAGACGATGTCGGTGTCCATGCGGTCGCCCACCATCGCCGTGCTCTCGGAGTGCGCGTCGATCGTGTTGAGCGCCGTGCGCATCATCAGCGGGTTGGGCTTGCCGACGAAGTAGGGCTGCACCTCGGTGGCGTGGCTCACGAGCGCGGCCACCGACCCGGTGGCCGGCAGCGGGCCCTGCGGCGCCGGGCCGGTGGGGTCCGGGTTGGTGGCGATGAAGCGCGCGCCCTCGCCGATCAGCCGGATCGCCTGGGTGATGCGCTCGAAGCTGTAGGTGCGCGTCTCGCCGAGCACCACGTAGTCGGGATTGCGCTCGGTGAGCGTGTAGCCGGCCTCGTGCAGCGCGGTGGTGAGGCCGGTCTCGCCGATCACGAACGCGCTGCCGTCCGGCCGCTGATCCTGCAGGAAGCTCGCCGTGGCAAGCGCGGAGGTCCAGATCGACTCCTCGGGCACGTCGATGCCGCTGAGGCGCAGGCGCGCCGCGAGGTCCCTGCGCGTGTAGATCGAGTTGTTGGTGAGAACGAGGAACGGCGTCTCGGTCTCGCGCAGGCGGCGCAGGAAGTCGTCGGCGCCCGGAATCGCGTGCTCCTCGTGCACCAGCACGCCGTCCATGTCCATCAGCCAGGAGCGGATCTCGCGCGGCACGCCCGGCATCCTAAGGATCGGCGGCTTACCCTTGATTCCAGTATGGAATCGGCCAATCGCTCGAAGACGGTCGGCCTGCTGGCCGCGGCCCTTTCCGTCGCCGTCACGACGGCGCTGATCTATCCGCTGCGCCAGGTCGTGCCGGCCGTCTCCACGGGCGTGCTCTACCTGATCGGCGTGCTGCTCGTGTCGAGTCGCTGGGGCCTCTGGCTCGGGGTCCTGACCTCGCTGGCGAGCGCCGCGGCCTTCAACTTCTTCCACATCCCGCCCACCGGCCGCTTCACCATCGCCGACCCCCAGAACTGGGTCGCGCTAGTCGTGTACTTCGCCGCCGCGGTGGTGACGAGCACGCTGGCCAGCCTCGCCCGCGAGCGCGCGATCGAGGCCGAGGAGCGCCGCAGCGAGGCCGACCTGGCCGCGGACCTGGCGCGGCTGCTGCTCGGCGGCACGGACCGCGACCAGGCGCTGCGCCGGGCGGGCAGGCGTATCGCCGAGGCGATGGGAGTGGGGGAGGTCGAGCTGGTGCTCGACTGGGTCGACGGCGACGAGCGCCGCTCGGCGATTCCGCTGGTCGACCACGGCGAGCGGGTCGGCACCCTGCTGGTGCCGCGCGAGACACCGGAGTCCCGGCGCGAGCAGCTCGGGCAGCGGGTGGTGCCAGCGCTCACCGCGCTGGTCGCCGCCTCGCGCCGGCGCGAGCGGCTCGAGGAGCAGGTGGTGGAGACACGCGCCCTGCGCCGCAGCGACGTTATGAAGACGGCGCTGCTGCGCGCCGTGTCGCACGACCTGCGCTCGCCGATCACGGCGATTCGCACGGCCGCAGCCGGCATCGGCTCCGCGACGGTGAGCCAGGAGGACCGCACCGAGATGGCGGCTGTGATCGCCGGCGAGACGGAGCGGCTCGCCCGCCTCGTGGACGACCTGCTCGACCTGTCGCGGCTCGAGGCGGGCACGGCGGAGCCGCGGCGCGAGTGGTGCTCGCTCGACGAGGTGGTGGAGGCCGCGGCGGCGGGGGTCCGCCTCTCCGGCGGGGAGCTCGACGTGCAGCTCGATCCCGACCTGCCGCTGCTCGAGGTCGACTCGGCGCAGCTCGAGCGTGCGCTCGGGAACCTGATCGAGAACGGCATCCGCTACTCGGGTGGCCGGCCGGTGTCGGTGCGCGCGCACGTGTCCGGCAAGCGGGTGCTGCTGCGCGTCAGCGATCGCGGGCCCGGGATCCCGAAGGAGGAGCTCGAGCGCATCTTCGAGCCGTTCTACCGCGTGGACGGCGACGGCACGCCGGGCTCGGGGCTCGGCCTTGCGATCGCACGCGGCTTCGTGGAGGCGAACGGCGGCCGCCTGCGCGCACAGTCCCTGCCCGGCCAGGGCGCGAGCTTCCTGATCGAGCTGCCGCTTCCCGAGGCGCCGCCGGTGCCGGCTTAGCGCCGTTACACGATCTCTACAACCAGCCTGCGAATTGTCACGCGGCTGTCACACGGGTCGGGGAATACTCGTGTGCAGAGATGGGTTCCACGACCGCGATGCGCTTCCTGGTGAAATGCCGGCGAGCCGCCCTCGACCACCGGCTCGCAGAAGGCGCCGACGTCTCCGCTGACCCGGCTCTCCAACTCCGTGCAGATCAGCTGTGCGACCGCAGAGCAAGGTCGCGTCTCGCGGACACGCTCGTCGGTCTCGTCGGGATGGCCTACGAGCACCCGCTGCCGAGCGAGTCTCCACGTCTCGATCGCGAGGCGATCATCCAGACTCGCCTGCTGCTGCTCGACCTCGCCGGGCGCCTGAGGTCGGACCCGGATGTCGACGCCCGCGGCGTCGCTCGGGCGACCCGCCTCATCGAGGATCCGAGCGGGCCCTTGTACGTCTCCGACGGTTCGGCGCGCATGCTCGCCGGGGCGGCGCGAGCGGCGATCGCAGGGCTCGACTAGCGCGAATACGCTTCGCATTCGATGGCCGGCGAGCGCGTCCTGATCTGCGACGACGAGCTGCAGATCCTGCGGGCCCTGAAGGTCGTCCTCCGCGACGCGGGCTTCGAGGTGGTGGCCACGGCCAACGGCGAGGAGGCGCTCGACGCCGCCGCGCTGCACACGCCGGCCGCGGCCATCATCGACCTGCTGCTGCCCGACATCGACGGCATCGAGGTCTGCCGGCGCCTGCGCGAGTGGAGCGAGATGCCGATCATCGTGCTCTCGGCCGTGGGGGAGGAGCAGCAGAAGGTGCGAGCGCTCGACGCCGGCGCGGACGACTACGTGACCAAGCCCTTCAGCCCACCGGAGCTGATCGCTCGCCTCAAGGCGGCCCTGCGCCGTGTGCGCGGCGCCGCGCAGGACCCGATGATCGACGCCGACGGGCTGATCATCGACCTCGCCGGACACCGCGTCACACGCGACGGTGAGGAGCTCCATCTGTCGAAGACCGAGTTCGAACTGCTGCGCGTGCTGGCTGTGAACCGGGGCCGGCTGATGACACACCGAACCCTGCTGAGCGAGGTCTGGGGACCGGGCTACGCCGACGACACACAGGTTCTGCGGACGACGATCGCGCGCCTGCGCTCCAGGGTCGGCAAGGAGCTGATCCACACCGATCCCGGCGTCGGCTACCGCATCGAAGCCTGAGCTGTACCGCGATTGACATACCGGGCGGCCGAATCTCTATGCCGCCGTAACGCCGCGCATCCCATCATCGAAGTCGTGATGGATGCACTGGCGATTGCGATGGGAGTGGCGGCCTTCGCCATCCTCATCTTCAGCCTCAACCTGTTGGAGCGGATATGAGCGGGGCCGACGCGTTCGGCCTCGCCGTATCGGCCGTCGTCTTCATCTACCTGGTCTACGCGCTGGTCCGCGGGGAGCGTTTCTAGATGCCCCAGGGCTGGCTCCAGATCGTCCTCTTCCTGGTCGTGCTGACGGCCATCGTGCCGCTGCTCGGCGGTTACATGGCCAAGGTCTTCTCGGGGGAGCGCGTGTTCCTCACGCCGGTGGTCGCGCCCGTCGAGCGCCTGATCTACCGCCTGATCCGCGTCGATCCGGAGGAGGAGCAGGACTGGAAGCGCTACGCGCGCACGCTGCTCGTCTTCTCGGGGCTGTTCTGGCTCGCGCTCTACGTGATCCTGCGCACCCAGACGCTGCACCCGTGGAACCCGCAGGGCTTCCACTCGGGCACCTGGGACGTGACCTTCAACACCGTCTCGTCGTTCGTGACCAACACGAACTGGCAGTACTACGGCGGCGAGACGACGATGACCTACTTCAGCCAGATGGCCGGACTGGCGGTGCAGAACTTCGTCTCGGCCGCGGTGGGCATCGTCGTGGTGGTCGCGCTGATCCGCGGCATCCGGGCGCGCGGCGGCAAGAGCCTCGGCAACTTCTGGCAGGACTTCATCAGGACCAACCTCTACATCCTGCTGCCGATCTCGATCGTCGGTGCGCTCGTGCTCGTCTCGCAGGGCGTGATCCAGAACTTCGCCAGCTATGCGACCGCGCACACGCTGGTCGGCGGCACGCAGTCGATCCCGTTCGGGCCGGTGGCCTCGCAGGAGATCATCAAGGAGCTCGGCACCAACGGCGGCGGCTTCTTCAACGCCAACTCGGCCTACCCGTTCGAGAACCCCACCGGCTTCTCCAACTTCATCGAGATGCTGGCGATCCTGGCGATCCCGGCCTCGCTCACGTACACGTACGGTCGCATGGTCGGCAGCCGCCGGCAGGGCTGGGCGATCTTCTCGGCGATGCTGATCCTGTTCGTGATCGGCGTCGCGGTGATCTACACCGCCGAGCAGCACGGCACACCGGCGCAGCACCTGGCCGGCGTCAGCACCCACAGCTTCCACGGCTCGACCGGCGGCAACCTCGAGGGCAAGGAGCAGCGCTTCGGGATCGCGAACACCGGCCTCTGGGCCGCGATCACAACCGTCACATCTTGCGGCGCCGTGAACGGGGCGATGGAGTCCCTGACGGGGATCGGCGGCGCCGTGCCCTTCTCGAACCTCGGCATGAGCGAGGTGGTCTTCGGCGGCGTCGGCACCGGGCTCTACTCGATGCTGATCTTCGTCCTCCTGTCGGTCTTCATCGGCGGCCTGATGGTGGGCCGCACGCCCGAGTACCTCGGCAAGAAGATCGGCGCGCGGGACATCAAGCTCGTCTCGCTGGCGGCCCTGTTCACCCCCCTCACCGTCTTGATGACCGCCAGCGCCGCGATCGCCAGCCCGGCCGGGCGGCAGTCGATCTCAGCCAGCGGCCCGAACGGCTTCTCCGAGAACCTCTACGCCTACCTGTCGCAGGCCAACAACAACGGCTCGGCCTGGGCCGGCTACACGGGC
Organism: uncultured Thermoleophilaceae bacterium; assembly: GCA_963848495.1. GTDB lineage: Bacteria > Actinomycetota > Thermoleophilia > Solirubrobacterales > Thermoleophilaceae > JAICJR01. The sequence goes on along the minus strand of CAWKDV010000003.1, from coordinate 181,256 downwards.
TACATCCAGCCCAACGCCGGCAACGTGGGCGCCCACGGCGTGAAGCTCGCCGACATCATGGGCGGGCTGACGATGGTGTTCGCGCGCTTCGCGCCGATCATCCTCGTGCTCGCCGTGGCCGGCGCGCTCGCCGGCAAGAAGGTGCACCCGGCCGGCCCCGGCACGATGCGCACCGACACGCCGACGTTCGTGGTGCTGCTGATCGGAGTGATCGTCCTCGTCGGCGCCCTGACCTTCTTCCCCGCGCTCCTGCTCGGTCCCGTCGTGCAGGGCCTGACCAACCAGCTCTTCTGACATGCGCCGCGACCTGATCTCATCCGTCCTCGCCGTCCTCGTCATCACCGTGCTGTGCGGGCTCGCCTACCCGCTGGTGGTCACCGGCGCCTCGCAGGTCGCCTTCCACGGGCGCGCCAACGGCGAGAAGGTCTCCGTGAACGGCAAGCTCGTCGGCTCGAAGCTGATTGGCCAGGACTTCAAGGGCGACAAGCGCTACTTCCAGGGGCGGCCCTCCACCCTCACGAAGTACAACGCCGCGGCCAGCGCCTTCACCAACCTCGGGCCGAACAGCAAGGACGCGCGGGACACCTTCAGGGCGAGCCTGCAGTCGTACCTGAGGCTCGAGCGGCCCTTCGACCCCGGTCTGACGGCCCACGACGTCCCCGTCGATGCCGTGACGAGCTCCGCCTCCGGCGTCGACCCGCAGATCTCACAGGCCAACGCCGCGATCCAGGCGCACCGCATCGCGGCCGTGCGCAGCCTGCCGTTCGGCACGGTGCAGAAGCTGATCAAGGACAACACGGACGGACGCTTCCTCGGGTTGTTGGGCGAGCCCGGCGTCAACGTCCTCGGGCTGAACCTCGCCCTGGACAGGCTGGCCAAATGAGCGAACGCAAGTCGAAGTCGCTGTTCGAGCGCTCGATCCTGGTTCCCGCCACGATCGACTCCTTCCGCAAGCTCGATCCTCGCATCCAGCTCCGCAACCCCGTGATGTTCGTCGTCGAGATCGGCGCCGTGATCACCACCGTCGCCTGGCTGATCCAGCTCTTCGGCGGCAAGCCGCTCGGTGGCGGCCACGAGCCCTCGTGGTTCACGTTCAGCGTGGCGATCTGGCTCTGGCTGACGGTCGTGTTCGCCAACCTGGCGGAGGCCCTGGCCGAGGGGCGCGGCCGCGCCCAGGCGGCCACTCTGCGCGCGATGCGCACCGAGACCACGGCGCGCATGACCGACGGCGCGACCAAGCCGGCGAGCGAGCTCGAGAGGGGCGACATGGTGGTGGTCGAGTCCGGTGAGCTGATCCCCGGCGACGGCACCGTGGTCGAGGGCATCGCCTCGGTGGACGAGTCGGCGATCACGGGCGAGTCCGCGCCGGTGATCCGCGAGGCGGGCGGCGACCGCTCGGCGGTGACCGGCGGCACGCGGGTGCTGTCCGACCGGATCGTCGTCGAGATCACCCAGGAGCCCGGCAAGAGCTTCCTCGACCGCATGATCTCGCTCGTGGAGGGCGCCGAGCGGCGCAAGACGCCGAACGAGATCGCGCTCGGCATCCTGCTCGCCGGCCTGACGCTCGTCTTCCTGCTGGTGGTGGTGTCGCTGCGCCCGTTCGCGCTCTACTCGGACACCACGCTGTCGGTCACCACGCTCATCGCCCTGCTGGTAGCGCTGATCCCCACCACGATCGGCGCGCTCCTGTCGGCCATCGGCATCGCCGGCATGGACCGGCTGGTGCGCCGCAACGTGCTCGCGCTCTCGGGCCGCGCGGTGGAGGCGTCCGGGGACGTCGACGTGCTGCTGCTCGACAAGACAGGCACGATCACGCTCGGCAACCGCCAGGCCGCCGCGTTCATACCGATGCCGGGCGTGAGCGAGCAGGAGCTGGCCGAGGCGGCGCAGCTCTCGTCGCTCGCCGACGAGACGCCCGAGGGACGCTCGATCGTCGTGCTCGCCAAGTCCTTCGGCGTGCGCGAGCACGACCTGCACCAGCTCGAGGCGCGTTTCGTCCCATTCACCGCCGAGACGCGCATGAGCGGTGTGGACTTCGACGGCACGCGTCTGCGCAAGGGCGCCGGCGACGCGATCCTCACCTGGGTGTCCGCCGACGGCGGCCAGGCGCCGCCGGAGCTCAGGCCGGAGCTCGACCGCATCGGCCGCGAGGGCGGTACGCCCCTCGCCGTGGCGCGCGACAACCAGGTGCTCGGCGTCGTGTACCTGAAGGACACGATCAAGGAGGGCATACGCCACCGCTTCGAGCAGCTGCGGGCGATGGGCATCCGCACCGTGATGATCACGGGCGACAACCGCCTCACCGCGGCGAAGATCGCCGAGGAGGCGGGAGTCGACGACTTCCTCGCGGAGGCCACGCCCGAGGCCAAGCTCGAGCTGATCAAGAAGCAGCAGGACGACGGCCGGCTGGTGGCAATGACGGGCGACGGCACCAACGACGCTCCGGCGCTGGCGCAGGCCGACGTCGGCGTGGCCATGAACACCGGCACCCAGGCTGCGCGCGAGGCGGGCAACATGGTCGACCTCGACTCGAACCCCACGAAGCTGATCGAGATCGTCGAGGTAGGCAAGCAGCTCTTGATCACGCGCGGTGCCCTGACCACCTTCTCGATCGCCAACGACGTGGCCAAGTACTTCGCCATCCTGCCAGCGATGTTCGCGGCGACCTACGCGGCCAGCGGACACAGCACGGGGCCGCTCGACAAGCTCAACCTGATGCACCTGGGCACGCCGCAGTCGGCGATCATCTCCGCGGTCGTCTTCAACGCGCTGGTCATTCCGCTGCTCGTGCCGCTGGCGCTCCGGGGCGTGCGTTACCGGCCGGTGGGCGCCACCGTGCTCCTGCGGCGGAACCTGCTGATCTACGGGTTGGGCGGGCTGATCGCGCCCTTCCTCGGTATCAAGCTGCTCGACCTGCTGATCCACGGGGTGTTCGGGGCCTAGCGATGGAAGCCGTCCCGCGCATCGGCGAGCTGCAGGCAACCGAAGTCGGCCTTGGCCGGCTTCGCGCTTTCGGCCTCAGAACCCGCGTCTGGTGGTCGCGCGACCGGCTGACGCGCGCGCTGGCGAACGGCGCCTCGTCGGTCGCGAGCCGGGAGCTGGCGCTCCGCGCGGGCCAGCTCACCGCCAAGCGCACTCGTGGCGTGGTGGCCGATTCGATCGACGACCTGCTCCGCGGGGCGCTCAGCCGCCGCCCACTCTTCAGCGCCGCGGTGCCCGTCAACCGCCGCAACGTGCGCGCGGCACGCCCACTGCTCGCCGACCTGGCGGAGCGGCTGCGCGACGGCGGGCCGGTGCGCCCGCAGGGCATGGCCCAGGCGGTGCTGCTGCTCACGGATCCCGAGCGGCCGCTGTTCGGGCTGGGCAGCCGGGAAGAGCTGGCAGCCGCGATCATTGAGGCGAGCGAGCGTCTCAACGCAGCGCCGGAAGAGGCGAACTGGTGAGCTACAAGATCTTCCTGGGCATGGCGGCCGGAGTCGGCAAGACCTACCGCATGCTCCAGGAGGGCCACGCCGAGGCGGCGGCGGGCCGCAACGTCGTGCTCGGCTACCTCGAGCCGCACGAGCGGCCGGAGACCATCGCGATGGCGGCCGGCCTCGAGACCGTGCCGCGGCGGCGGGTGGCCTACCGCGACGCTTCGGTCGACGAGATGGACCTGCCCGCCGTGCTGCAGCGGGCGCCCGAGCTCTGTCTCGTCGACGAGCTCGCCCACACGAACCCGCCCGGTCTAGAGCACGACAAGCGCTACCAGGACATCGAGGACCTGCTGGCCGCCGGCATCGACGTCTTCTCCACCGTGAACGTGCAGCACCTCGAGAGCCTCAACGACCAGGTGGCCGAGCTCACCGGCGTGCGCGTGCGCGAGACCTTCCCGGACTCCGTGCTCGCCACCGCCGACGAGGTCGTGCTCGTGGACCTCACTCCGCAGGCGCTCATCCAGCGCCTCCAGGAGGGGAAGGTCTACCCGCAGGCGCGCGTGGAAGCGGCGCTCAACAACTTCTTCAAGCTGGAGAACCTCGCGGCGCTGCGCGAGGTGGCGCTGCGCCAGGTGGCGGAGGACGTCGAGGCCAAGCGCATCGTCCCCGAGCCGGCGAGCACCCGCGAGGACCGGGTGGCCGGGGCGTCGTCCCAGGCCGTCGGCGAGCGCCTCCTCGCGCTCGTGGCCGCGCGCCCGTCGTCGCAGCGGCTGGCGCGGCGCGCCTGGCGCTCGGCGCAGCGGCTCGGCGCCGAGCTCGACCTCCTCTACGTGAAGAAGCCCGGCTCGTCGCCGAATGGGGACGAGCAGGAGCAGCTCGCCGCGCTGCGCAAGCTGGCGGCCGCCCTCGGCGCGCACCTGATCGTCGAGGAGGGCCGCGACGTGGCGGAGACGGCCGGGCGGGTGGGCGCCGAGCGCGGCACCACCTACGTGCTGATCGGCAAGCCGCGCTCCGCCGCCGGCCTGCGCCGCTTCGGCGTGTCGCTGCCGGAGAAGCTGCTCGAGCACATGCCCGGTGTGGACATCCGCATCGTCACCGACCGCACCCAGCGCACGAACGGAAAGGAGCCGGCGTGATCGTGGTCCTGATAGTCGTCGCCGTCCTCGTCGTGGCCGGCCTCGTCGTACTGGCGCTGCGCTGGCGCCATCCGGAGAAGGCGCCGAACCGCATCACGCCGCCCGCCGGGCGGATCCTGTTCCCCTTCCTCGGCGACACCGTGTCGCGCCCGGCGCTCGACGCCACGTTGCGCCTGGCGCGCGCGGAGGGAGCCACGCTCGTGCCCGTCTACGTCGTCACGGTGCCCCTCCACCTCTCGCTCGAGGCGCCGCTCCCGCGCGAGTGCGAGGCCGCGATGCCCCTGCTCGACGCGATCGAGCAGCGCGCCGCCTGGATGGGGGTGCCGGTGGACTCGCGCATCGAGACGGGGCGCTCGCCTCGCCACGCTCTGCGGCGGCTGCTGGCGGAGGAGCGCTACGACCGGCTCGTCGTGCCTGCGGCCACGCGCAACAGCTCCGGCTTCTCCGCCGAGGACGTGGCCTGGCTGCTCGAGCAGGCTCCCGGGGAGATCGTGGTGCTGCGCGCCGACGAGGAGAGTCCGGCGCCGCGCTATTTGCAGGCTGCCCTGTAGCGGCAGGCCACGATCCGCGGCTGCTCCACCGGGTGGCCCGCCTGGATCGACCAGGCGAGCCTCACGAACTGCGCGTGGGACCAGGCCAGCGGCGTGGCCGAGAAGCTGCCCTCGCCGCGCTGGAAGCCGGGCTGTCCCGACGGCGGGTTGTCGTCCCACACCTGCTCGGGGATCAGGTAGCCGTCGTTGGCGGCGCCGGCGAGAGCCGCCAGCTGTGAACCGGCCGAGCGGCCGGCGAGCAGCTCGTATTCGCCTCGCTCGCCCGCGAAGATCGGCCAGATCCGCCCGGTCGTCCCGAACGTGTCCGGGTCACTCGTGTTCCAGGGGCCGCCGTCGCGCGTCTCGCCGTAGCCGTCGAACTCGTAGCGATGCCAGAAGGTGCCGTTCGGCGTGGAGACGCCGAGCTTGGAGTCGACCACCGACATCGTGTTGAGCACGGTCGGGTCGTCGGGCGCCTTGAGGCCGAGCCGCACCAGTTCCAGGTAGCTCGGGTGCACGATCGAGCGCTGGTCCGCCGCCGACGGGCCGCCGTCCCCGACCGAGTAGGGGGTGCCCGCGTTCGGCTTGCCGTCCTTGGTCAGGCGCAGGTAGTAGGGCTTCGGCGAGTACGGGCCGTTGGTCGTGGCGGTCCAGGCGTCGACGTTCTTCTGCCAGTCGTCCGCGATCGCGTCGTACCTGTCGGCCGAGGCCGTGTCGCCGTTGTGGCGCGCTATGTCGGCGGCGCAGACCAGGGCCGCCACCTCGGCGGCGATCGTGGCCGGCGACCAGCCCGCCTGGTTCTCCCAGCGCTCCTCGGGGGAGGAGGGGCCGTTGGCCACGATGAAGTCGGCGGCGGGCTTGATGTGGGCCGAGTAGGTGGCCGAGTCCGTGCGGCCGAGCTGCCAGGCGAGCAGGATCGGGTCACCGACCTCGTCCATCTGGAGGCTGCCCCAGTGCGGCGTGCCGTCGACTGTCGTGTTCTGCGGGAACGAGCCGTCGGCCTTCTGCTGGCGGTCGAACAGGTAGCCGAGCGCGCGCTCGGCGGCGGCACGGTCGCCGGCTGCCAGCAGCCCTGTCGCGATCTGGTAGAGGTCGCGCGCCCAGACCAGGTGGTAGGCGCCCGACACGGGCTGCTCGAGCCCCTGGCCCCAGACCCAGGGCATCGTGGGCGAGGCGATGAACGCGCCGCGGTAGGTCTTGTCCTCGTGGGCGGCCAGGGTCATCAGCGAGACGTCGTACTCCGGGCCGAACGGCTTGGCGCTTGCCGGCTCGGGGCTGAGCCCGGCGAGGTAGCGGTGCCAGCCGGCGGCGTAGGCGGACGAGATCTCGCCGAAGCCGTCGCTCAGCGATCCGCCGGCCGCGGCGGACGCGGCCTTCGTCGTGTCCCCGAAGCCGAGCGCGAGCGTCATGTCGCGGCTTCCGCGCAGGCCGGTGAGCCTGGTCTGCGCCGTCTGCACCAGGTTGCCCTTGGGCGCGGAGGGGTAGGTCCAGTCCATGTGGAAGTCGCCCTTCAGGTCCTGCCAGCCGTCGCTCGTGCCGAGATAGCCGTTGGAGCTGCGCTTGAAGGCGGGGGAGGCGCTGAGGGCGCTGGCCGTGGAGCCGTCCGACGCGAGCAGCGTGCTCCCCGAGGTCGTGCCGGAGTCATCGCTGCCGTCGTTCGAGAGCGACGGGTCGTAGAGCACGTAGAGCTTGAGCCGCTTGCCCGTGAGCGACCGGAAGTGGACCTTCACGAGCAGGGTGCTGCGCGTAGGGTCGGTCACGTAGGTCTTGGTCAGCCGGTAGTCCCGGCCCGTGTTGATCTGCGTGTAGGTGAGGCTGCGGGGGTCGGCCAGGCGGAGGCGGTGGCGCGTCGCAGCGGTCTCACGCTCGGCGAAGGTCTTCCCGTCCGAGACGATGAACTGCAGGTCGCGCACGCTCGGAGTGCCGAGGTTCGGGTTGTAGACCTCGGTCAGCTCGCCGTTCTGGAGCGTGTACCAGACCTTGCTCTGCGTGCCGGTGGCGGTGCCGAAGCCGTCCTTGTTTGCCGGCGCCCAGTCGGGCGGGCTGCTCGGCGCGCCCGGCGCCGCCGTGCCCGCCAGCGCGCTGCCGCAGGTGCACCAACCGGAGACGGCCAGGGCGAGCAGGAGGATCAGCCGGGGCGCACTGGGTCGCTGCGTACCCGGCGCCACCCTGGCGCAAAACGCGCGGCATCGAACGGTTGGCGCCGGGTAGGACAGCGGCGTGTATCACGCGAGCGAGGACCGGCCGCGCGCCTGGGTGCCGGCGCTGGTGGTGCGAACCGTGTTCCTGGTCTTCGTTCTCGTCGCGCTGGTCTTGGTCTTCCCCCAGGTCATCGGCCTCTTGCTGCTCGTGCTGCTGGTAGTCATCATCGCCATCCCGCTGGCGCGCGTCGCGACCTGGCTCGAGCGGGTGCGCGTGCCGCGCTTCGTCGGTGTTCCGCTGACGCTGATCCTGGCGCTCGCGGTCCTGGGCGGAGTGATCGCCCTGCTCGTGCCTAGCTTCATCAACGAGGGCCGCGAGCTGGTGAGGGGGCTGCCCGCAACCGTGCAGTCGCTCCAGCACAAGCTGAACCCGAACTCGCACACCAGCTTCGGCGCGAGCCTCCAGAAGTGGGTCAACGGATACACCCGCCATCCTCAGAAGCTGCTCGGCCCGGCCACGCAGGTTGGCGCCACGGTGGCCGGGATCGTGACCACCGCGGTCGCCGTGCTCCTCACTGCCGTGTTCACCGCCATCCGCCCGGAGCCGCTGGTCGGCGGGCTGCTGCGTCTGGCCCCGCCGCCGAAGCGCTCCGATCTCGTGCGCCTCTTCGAGCGGCTGGCCGCGGCGTACGTCGGCTGGCTGCGCGGGCTGGTCGTGGCGATGGCGGCGCTCTGGGTCCTCACCTTTGCCGGGCTCGAGCTGATCGGTCTCAACTACGCGGTCGTGTTCGCCACGCTGACCGCGCTCGCCACGGTGGTTCCCTACTTCGGCGCGCTGGTCAGCGCCGTGCCGGCGATCGCGTATGCGGTCACCGTCTCGCCTGGCAAGGCGCTCCTCGTCGCCGGGTTGTATCTCGTAGCCCACTTCGTCGAGGGCGACCTGCTCTCGCCGCTCGTCATGTCGCGCGCGGTGAGGCTTCCGCCGGCTCTGGTGGCGGTGGGCGTGCTGGCCGTGGACCGCCTGTTCGGCTTCGCCGGGCTGCTCGTGGCAGTCCCGATCATCGTCACGGTCAAGCTGACGGTGGAGGAGCTGTGGGTGCGGCCGATGGAGGAGACCTACGCCTGGCAGCTGGAAGCAAATCCGTCCGCCGAGACCACTACTACGAAATCGAAATATTCGATACCGTATGGTCGTGACGGCGAACCTGATCTCGGCGCTCGAGGCGACGGTCCACCGCGTTCTGGAGAAGCTCGGGCGCGATCTGGCTGACCTCGGCCTGAGCCACGGCGAGGTGAACGCTCTCGCTCAGCTCGACGAGGACGCCACCGTGGCTCAGCTCCAGCGCGCCACCGGCCAGCGAGCCTCGACATTGACCGGCGTGCTCGACCGGCTCGAACGCCGCGGCCTGGTGGAGCGGCAGCTCAACCCGCACGACAGGCGTTCCTTCAGGGTCTCCCTCACCGGCGACGGCCGGGTGGCCGCCGCGCGGGTCAGGGAGGCCTTCCGGGCGCTCGAGGAGGCGGCGCTCGCCGGCGTGTCCGCGCGCTCGGCGAAGGGCTTCCACGACGTACTCGCGGCGCTCGACGAGGCGGCGGAGCGATGACCGACGACGACTTCCTGGCCCGCTTCGAGGCCGGGACGCTCGAGGGGTTCAGCCACGAGGACCACGTGCGGATGGCGTTCGCCTACGCCCGCCGGAGCGGGGTGGAGGGCGCCGTCGAGGGCGCCCGCCGCATCCGCGCGCTGGCGGCCAAGCTGGGCGCCCCCGGCAAGTACCACGAGACGCTCACGGTGGGCTGGGCACGCGTGGTGGGCCACCTGACCATGGAGAGCGGAAGCGCGGAGTTCGCCGACTTCCTGGAGCGACATCCCCAGCTCCTGCGGCGCGACCTCCTGAGCGCCCACTACAGCCGCGAGCTGCTCTTCAGCGACGAGGCGCGCGCGGCCTTCGTGGAGCCGGACCTGGTGCCGCTGCCGTAACGTCGCGGCAGCACGTCGAAAGGAGTCACATGCCCGGCCAGCGAGAGGTCCCGCGCGAGTTCAACTTCCACTGGGGAGGCGGCCAGATCGTCGAGGAGGCGGCCTACACCGGCAAGCACACGGAGCCTGCGATCCAGCTGCTCGAGTTCGAGGGCCATCCCGGCTGGCACGGCATCCGCTTCTGTTACTACAACCTGGACGGGCGCTTCCAGCGCAGCCCGATGATGATCGACGGCGAGGACTCGTTCGAGGGCCTGCGAGCCGCGCTGAAGGAGACCCCGCGGCTGCGCGAGATGCTCAAGCGGCTGGTGGAGTAGGTCCTAGTGCCTAGTGGCTAGTGACCAGTGCCTAGAGAACGACGCAGCCCACCTCTCTAGGCACTAGGCACTAAGAACTAGGAACTGTCCCCTGCAGATACGCCAGCACCGCCAGCACCCGCCGGTGGTCGCTGTCCGACTGGTGCAGGCGCAGCTTTCCGAAGATGCTGGCGATGTGCTTCTCCACGGCGCCGACCGTGAGCACCAGCGCTTCGGCGATGCCGGCGTTCGAGCGGCCCTCGGCCATCAGGCCGAGCACCTCGCGCTCGCGCGGGGTGAGCTCGGAGAGCGGGCCGTCGTCGCCGCTGCGGGACACGAGCTGGGCCACGACGTCGGGGTCGAGCGCGGTGCCGCCGCGAGCCACTCGCTGCACGGCGTCGACGAAGTCGCGCACGTCCATGATGCGGTCCTTCAGCAGGTAGCCCACGCCGCCGCGGCCCTCGGCCAGCAGCTCCGCCGCGTAGGTCTGCTCGACGTACTGGGACACCATCAGCACGGCCGTGTCCGGGTGGTTGTGGCGCAGCTCGAGGGCGGCGCGCAGGCCCTCGTCGCGGAAGTCGGGCGGCAGGCGGATGTCCACCACCGCGATGTCGGGCTTGTGGTGGGCCACCGCCTCGATCAGAGAGGGGGCGTCGGCCACCGCGGCAACCACGTCGAAGCCGTTGTCGCGCAGCAGTCGCTCGAGGCCGTCGCGCAAGAGCGCCAGGTCTTCGGCGATCACTACCCGCATGGGAGCTCGGCGCGGATCGTGGTCGGCCCGCCCGGCGGGCTGGCGACCCTGAGCGTCCCGTCCAGCGCCTCGACGCGCCGGCCGAGCCCGCTCAGGCCGCCGCCGGCGGGGTCGGCGCCGCCCACGCCGTTGTCCGTGACCGTGACCGACAGCACGTCGCCGACGCGCGTCACGCGCACGTCGACGTGCGTGGCACGGGCGTACTTGCCGGCGTTGGCGAGCGACTCGGCCACGACGAAGTAGGCGGCGCTCTCGACAGGCGGCTTGGGCCGCTCGGGGGTGTCCACCGCCACCGACACGGTTATCGGGCTGGCGGCGGCGAGCGCCTGGATCGCCGCGGCGAGGCCGCGATCCGCGAGCACCGGCGGGTGGATCCCGCGGGCCAGGTCGCGCAGCTCGCGCAGCGCCTCGCCCGCGCCTGTGCGCGCCTCCTCGAGGAGCGCTCGAGCGGCGTCGGGGTCGGCGGCCAGCTTCTGCTCGGCCATGCCCAGGCTCATGCCGAGCGCGACGAGCCGCGCCTGCGCGCCGTCGTGCAGGTCGCGCTCGATGCGCCGCAGCTCGGCTTCCTGCACGTCCACCGCGCCCGCGCGGGAGGTCTCGAGGGTGGAGATGCGCTCGGTGAGCGCCTCGTTGTCGCGCTTGGACAGGAGCAGCGCGGCGGCGTGTGCGCCGAGGGCAATCGCGGCGGCCAGCATCGTCCAGACGGGCCAGAAGTAGCCGCGCGAGCTGGCGGCCCAGACGCCGATGTTGAAGACGTTGAGGCACACCCACACGCCGGTGTGGATGCCGAAGGCCTCATTGAGGTGCCGCCGGCGCCAGACCTCCGGCCGGGCCAGCACCCAGGTGATCCAGGCGTGGATGCCGAGCGGCAGGCCGAGCGCGAGGATCGTCCAGACGGGCCAGAAGTTGCCGCGAGAGGTCAGCGCCCAGATCAGGATCAGGACGAGGTTCAGCCCGCCCACGACCAGCGCATGGATGATCACCGCGCGCCTGCGCGTCGCGCGGGCGTAATCGAGGGTCGGTGCGCGTACTTCGAACTCGCCGAGCAGAGTGGAGGAGAGCGTACGCCAGAGGCCAGCGACCGGGGCGACGAGGTGGGCGGCGGCGATCAGGACGGCGACGCCGACCGGGATGAGTGCCAGCGCACCGGGCAGCGTGTGGATGTGCCAGATGCCGACGTCGATCCCATCCTTGGCCGCCCAGTACCAGGCGGGCGCGAACACCAGCCCGAAGCCCACGGCCAGCACCGTGACGAACGCGATGGCGAGGCCGAAGCCCAGGGTCGTGCGCAGCACGAGGTACGCCTGCGCCCGCCAGAAGGCGAGGTCGGTGGCCACCGCCCAGCCTCGCGCCCAGAAGCCGCGCCCGCCCATCTTCGGCCGGGGCGGCGTGATGTCGGCGCCGAGCAGGTGACGAGCGAGGCCCGCCTCGGCCCATGCCACGCCGCGAGTGGCGTAGCCGAGAGCGATCATCGCCGGCACGATCAGCGGCGTGATCGACACGACCGCGACGAGCGTCCAGCCCGTGATCAGGAAGGCGAGCCAGAGGCCGGCCAGGGCCAGGGCGCTGGCGAAGAACGCCAGCGCCCTGTAGGTCCGCGCCTGCCCGAGTGGCCGCAGGATCGCTCCCACCATGCTCACCCGAGCTCCGGGATCGCCCGTCCGGGGGCCCGCTCGCCGCGCACCTTCGGCAGCCAGTCGAGCCAGCGGGGCAGGTACCAGTTCCACTTGCCGAGCAGCTTCATCGTCGCCGGCAGGAGGACGCTGCGGATCACGGTCGCGTCGATCAGCACCGCCACGGCGAGCCCGACGCCCATCTGCTTCAGGTCCAGGCTGGTGAGCGTGGCGAAGATGGCGAACACCGCCACCATCACCGCCGCCGCCGACGTGACCGTGCTGGCGGTGGTGGCGACGCCGCGTGAGACGGCCTCGTCGGTGGGCACGCCGCGGTCCACGAGCTCCTTGATCCGGCTCACGATGAACACGTGGTAGTCCATCGAGAGGCCGAACAGGACCACGAACAGGAACAGCGGTAGCCAGGTGACGATGCCGCCGCTCGAGTGGAAGCCCAGCAGGCCCTGGAGGTGGCCCTCCTGGAAGATCCACACGAGCACGCCGTAGGCCGCTCCCACGGACAGCAGGTTGAGCGCGATCGCCGTGAGCGGGATCACAACCGACCTGAAGGTCAGCAGAAGCAGCAGGAACGCCAGGCCGAGCACGAACGCGAACACGATCGGCGCGTGGTGCTTGGTGGTCTGGGTCCAGTCGTGGTCGCCCGCCGTCTGGCCGGTGACCGCGTAGTCCACGCCCGGCACCGTGCCGATCGTGGCCGGGATGACCCGCTCACGCAGCGTCTTCAGCGCGGCGACCGAGGTCTTGCCCTCGCCGTCGCCCGCGAGCGGAATCTCAACGCGCTCGACCGTGTGGGCCGAGTTCACCTTGGTGTCGACGGGGCCGAACATCTGGTGCGAGGCGAGCGCGTCGCGCTGCATGCCGGCGATCGCCTGTTGCACCTCGGGCGCCCGCACGTCGTTCGCCCTCACCACGACCACGGCCGGGATCTGCGCGCCGGGGAAGGCGGACTGCACCTTCTCGTAGCTCTTCACGATCTGCATGTTCTGCGGCAGGTCGTTGAAGCTGAGCTGCTTGAGATGCATGCCGAACACCGGCGTGGCCAACACGATCAGGCCGGCCGCCGCCACCACCGCCGCGACGGCGGGGAAGCGCAGCGCCGGACGCAGTATCGCGGACCAGAGCCGCGAGGTCTCGCGGTCGCCCTTCATGCGGCGGAGCAGCGTCCGGCGGTCGCGCAGCCAGACGAGCGGCCGCGGCTGGCCGAAGCGGCGCAGCGGCCGCAGCACCAGCGCCGCGAGGACGGCGAGGACGCCGCGCTCCACGCGGTCGCCCAGTTTGCCGAGGAGCGCCGGCAGCACCGTGAGCGAGCCCACCATCGTGGTGAGCACAACCAGCAGGGCGCCGATGCCGAGCGAGCTGAACACCTTGCTGCCGGCGAACAGCATGCCGCCCATGGCGATCATCACCGTGCCGCCGGAGATCAGGACGGCCCGGCCCGAGGTGGCCGCCGCCCGGGCGAGGGCGTCCTGCGCCTCGCGGTTGCGGCGCTCCTCGCGCTCGCGCTTCAGGTAGAAGAGCGAGTAGTCCACTCCCACCGCCATGCCCATCAGCAGCATCACCGAGTTGGTGGCGTCCGAGGCGTGGAAGAGGTGGCTCATCGCCGCGGCGAGGCCGAACGAGCCCAGCACGCCCGAGAAGGCGAGCAGCACCGGGATGCCGGCCGCCACGAAGGCGCCGAAGGCGAACAGCAGCACGAGGAAGGTGACCGGCACGGACAGCTGTTCGGCATGCGAGAGGTCCTTGTCGATCGCCTTGCCAAGCTCGTGGTTGGCGCTCGCGTCGCCGAACTCGCTCACGACAAAGCCGGGCGAGGCCTGCTGCAGCTTTGCGACCTCGTTCAGCACCGGCTCGACGCGCGTGTCGGCGGTGTCTGAGGAGCCGCTGATCGAGAATTGCACGAGGGCCGAGTGGCGGTCAGCGGAAAGCTGACCCTCGCGGCCCTGCGCGAGCGGCGAGCGGACGTCTCTCACCGTCGGCAGCGTCTCGAGCTTCGACACGACGCGATTGACGGTTTGTTTGAAGGCTGGGTCCGAGACGGTCTTGCTGTGGCTCTGGACCAGCACGGTCTCGCCGGCATGGTCGGCGAAGCCCGCCCCGTTGAGCATCCGCTCGGCGCGGGCGGTCTCACCGGTGGCCTGCTCGGTATCGGTGAGCTTCACCACGCCGAGCGCGTTCCCGAGAACGAACGCGATCGCCACGAACGCAAGCCACCCGAACGTTGCGGTCTTCCAGTGTGCGGCGCTCCACCTGCCGGCGCGCTCCGCGAGATTCGGCCTCATTTGCGTGCCTCCATTCGGGTTGAAATCCATCTGGATGCAGCATCGGTCTCGGGCGCTCGTGCGCCAATGGAGCACCCCGGCGAACCTGCCCTGGGGTTATCTGCAGTCTTGGCGTGCGGTCAGCCGCCCAGCTGCTCGCGCAGCTCGGAGAGCTCGGTGCGCAACTCGCCCAGCTGGCGCTCGAGCGCCTCCACGCGCTGCTCGAGCGGGTCCGGCAGCGAGGGCCGCGGGGCCGCTTCGGGAGCGGCTTGGGGAGCGCCTTCGGCCGCCGGCTCGTCGCCGTCCTCGTCCGCTCCCAGCAGATGCCGGTAGCGGTCCTCCTTCTGGCCCGGGCGGCGGCCGATCCGCTGGGCGAAACCGCGCTCGGCCAGCGCGTCGAGGCCGCTCTCGATCGCGGCCAGGTCGGCGAAGGGGTGCAACCGCTCGGTGCGCTGCTTCAGCTCGCCGGGCGTCTGCGGGCCGCGCAGCATCAGGACGGCGAGGAGGGCGAGGCCGGCGTCGTCCAGTGACAGCGTGTCGTCGAGCAGGTGGCGGTACTTGGTGGCGCGGGTGGTGTGCCCGCTCGCCAGCCGCACCAGGCGCCGGCGCGCCAGCCGCTCCAGGGCGTGGCGGATCTCCGGCTCGTCGTAGTCCACCACCGGGTCGCGATTCGTGCTCTGGTTGCAGGCCAGCCGCAGCCCGTTGAGCGTCAGCGGGTAGGCGTCCGGCGTCGTGCGCTGCTTCTCCAGGAGGCAGCCGAGCACTCGGATCTCGACGGGGCCCAGGTCCACGGGCCGGAGGGTACGGCACGGCCGCTAGATTCCGCCTTGATGAAGAGGCTGCTGGTGCTGGCCGCGGCCCTGCTCGCGCTCGGCGCGACCGACGCCCAGGCGCACAAGACCATCTGGCTCTGCCGTCCCGGGACGCGGGCCAACCCGTGCGTCACGAGCGGCACGGCCACCTCGATCGACGCGCAGGGAGCGCGCAAGGTCGTGCGCTTCCCCAGCCGGAGGACCCCGCCCGTCGACTGCTTCTACGTCTATCCGACGGTCAGCAACCAGAAGACGGTGAACGCGACGCTGAGCATCGACCCGGAGGAGCGGGCGGTGGCCACGATCCAGGCCTCGCGCTTCTCCCAGGTCTGCCGCGTCTTCGCGCCGATGTACCGGCAGCTCACGCGCGCCGCGATCTTCGGCGAGGTGGGCCCCGTCACGCCCGCCGCCCGCGACATCGCTCTCGGCGACCTCACGGCGGCGTGGCGCGACTACCTGCGGCGCTACAACCACGGCCGGGGGGTCGTGCTGATCGGCCACTCGCAGGGGTCGTTCATGCTCGTGCGGCTGATCGCGGCGGAGGTGGATCCCAAGCCGTCCGTGCGGCGGCGGCTGATCTCGGCGCTGCTGCCGGGCACGGCGGTGCAGGTGCCGGCCGGCAGGGGGGTAGGGGGCAGCTTCAAGCACGTGCCGGCCTGCCGCTCATTCACGCAGACCGGCTGCGTGGTGGCCTACTCGAGCTTCGACCAGATGCCTCCGGCCGACGCGCTGTTCGGCCGCATCTTCGGCAACACCGGCATGCGGTACCTGTGCGTGAACCCCGCGGCGCCGGGCGGTGGCACGGCCACGCTCCAACCCTTCTTCCTGTCGACGCCCGCGCAGCAGGTCTCCACGCCGTGGGTCACCTACCCCGCGCTCTACCGCGCCCACTGCGCCCAGGCCGGCGGCGCGAGCTGGCTGCAGGTGGACGCGGTCAACCCGGGAGGGCGTCCCGTGGTGGGTGACCCTCTGGGGCCGCGCTGGGGACTCCACCTCGTGGACGTGAACCTCGCGCTCGGCAACCTGGTGGAGCTGGTCAGGCGCGAGTCGGCGGCGTGGCTTCGGTGAGCGAGCAGCGCAGGCGCGGGATCTGGCTGGCCGGGGCCAGCTCGGTGGTCGTGCTGATCGTGCTCCTGATCGCCATCGGCTTCAGCCGCTCGACAAAGGCGCCGAGCCCGCAGAAGCTCGCGGCCGACGCCCGCACGGCCAACACGCTGCTCGCCGGGATCCCGCAGCAGGGGCTCGCGCTCGGCGATCCCGCTGCGCCGCTGACGCTCACCGAGTTCGCCGATCTCCAGTGCCCGTTCTGCCGCGACTTCTCGCGCAAGCAGTGGCCGCAGCTCGTGCAGCGCTACGTGCGCGCGGGCAAGCTGCGGATCGTCTTCCGCAACCTCGACTTCATCGGCGCCGACTCCGTGATCGCCGCCCGTGCGGCCGGCGCCGCCTCGCTCCAGAACCGGCTCTGGCAGTTCGTCGACGTCTTCTACGCCAACCAGGGCGGCGAGAACTCGGGCTACGTGCGCGGCAAGTTCCTGCGCGGCGTGACCACCGCGGCGGGACTGGACGTGGCGCGCGTGGGCCGCGACGCCGCCAGCCCGCAGGTCGCCGCGCTGCTGGCCGAGGCGAAGTCCGAGGCCTCGCGCTTCGGCGTGAAGTCCACGCCCTCGTTCCTGCTCGGGAGGACCGGGCAGCAGCCGGTGAGGATCCACCCGTCCTCGCTCGGCGACTTCGAGAAACAGATCGATTCGGCCCTGCGGGGATGAACGGCCCGCCCGTTCTCTAGCATCAGGGCCATGTCGAGCCGAACAGGCAAGCGCGCACAGCTGCGCGCGGAGCGGCAGGCGCGCGAGGCAGCGGCGGCGGCTGCCCAGTCGCGCAAGCGGCGCATCTACATGCTCGGCGGCGGTTTGCTCGCTGCCGTGGCCGTTGTGGCGATCGTGATCGCGGTCGGCTCGGGCGGCGGCAAGTCGAAGAACACGGCGGGTGGCGAGGCCGGTGCCCGTGCGGTCACGGCCGAGCTCACCGGCATCCCGCAGTCCGGCACCACGCTCGGCCAGGCCAGCGCGCCGGTGACGATCACCGAGTACGCGGACCTGCAGTGCCCGATCTGCCGGGACTTCGCCACGTCGACCTTCAACCAGCTCGTGGCCAACGAGATCCGCTCGGGCAAGGTGAAGATGGTCTTCCGCAACCTGCAGACGGCCACCGGCGACGTCAGCACCTTCAAGACGCAGTCCGTGGCGGCGCTGGCCGGGGGCAAGCAGAACAAGCTCTGGAACTACGTCGAGCTGTTCTACCGCAACCAGGGCCCGGAGGGCTCGGGCTACGTCACCAGCGACTTCCTGAACAACCTGGCGAAATCGATTCCGGGCCTCGACTTCGCCACCTGGACCAAGGACCGCAGCGACGCGGCCCTCGAGGCGCAGGTGGGCGCCGATCAGTCAGCCGCCGCCACCCTTGGCTTCAACTCGACGCCGTCGTTCGTCGTGAAGGGGCCGAAGTTCCCGTCGCAGGCGATCGTGGGGAACGCGAGCTACTCGCAGTTCCAGAAGGCGATCGCCGCGGTCCAGCCGAAGACCTAATAACGAGAACCAGTCTCGTTTTGTTAGGCTTGGCCGGCCATGGCCAAGCTCCTCATCGCGCTGCTCCTGACGCTGGCCGTGGCGGGCTGCACGAGCGCCGTCGGGGCCGATCCGCACAAGCTCCAGGTCGTGGCCGCAGAGAACTTCTGGGGCAGCCTGGCGGCTCAGCTCGGGGGCGACCGTGTGCAGGTCACGAGCATCGTCCACGAGCCGGCCACCGATCCGCACGACTACGAGCCCACCGCCGCCGACGCGCGGCGGATGGCGATCGCCAAGCTGGCGATCGTCAACGGCGTGGGCTACGACCCGTGGGCGCCGAAGCTGCTCGACGCCAACCCGGTCGGTGGCCGGGTGGTGCTCGACGTGGGCAAGCTTGTGGGCGTTCGGAGCGGCGGCAATCCTCACCGCTGGTACTCGCCGGGCGACGTGCAGCGGGTGATCGACCGGCTCGAGGCCGACTATGAGCGGCTCGACCCGAGGCACGCCGCCTATTACCGGGCGCAGAGGACGAAGCTCGAGACGCAGGGCCTCGCGCGCTACCGGGCGCTGATCGCGTCGATCCGCGAGCGCTTCGCCGGCACGCCGGTGGGCGCGTCGGAGAGCATCTTCGAGCCGCTGGCGCAGAGCCTCGGTCTGCGGCTGGTCACGCCGTCCGGGCTGCTGAACGCGGTGAGCGAGGGCACCGAGCCCACGGCCGCCGACAAGACCACGGTGGACCGCCAGATCAGCGACGGGCAGATCAGGCTGTGGGTCTACAACAGCCAGAACTCGACGCCGGACGTGCAGCGTCTGACGAGTGAGGCGCGCTCCGCCGGCATCCCGGTCGCCACCGTCACCGAGACGCTCACGCCGGCCTCGGCCAGCTTCCAGCAGTGGCAGGCGCGGCAGCTCCTCGAAATCGACCAGGCGCTGGGGCGATGACCGGCGCGGTCGTCTTTGAGGACGCCGAGCTGCGCCTGAACGGCGCGCCGATCTGGAGCGGGCTGAGCCTCGAGATCGGCCAGGGCGAGTTCGCCGCGGTGCTCGGTCCCAACGGCGCCGGCAAGACCACGCTGCTGCGCGCGATTCTCGGGCTGCTGCCGCTGAGCGCGGGGTCCGCGACAGTGCTCGGCCGGCGACCGGGGGCGGCGGGCGCCGAGATCGGCTACCTGCCCCAGCGGCGCAGCCTCGAGCACGGGGCGCGGATCCGCGGCGTGGACGTCGTGCGCCTCGGCCTCGACGGCGCGCGGTGGGGGGTGCCGCTCCCCGTGCCGCTGAGCCGCAACGGCCGGCTGCGCAGGGACGAGGCGCGCGAGCGCGTGCGCGAGGCGATCGAGCTGGTGGGGGCCAGCTCATACGCCCACCGGCCGATCGCACTGCTGTCCGGTGGCGAGCAGCAGCGGCTCCTGATCGCCCAGGCGCTGGTGCGGCGGCCGCGGCTGTTGCTGCTCGACGAGCCGCTGGACTCCCTCGATCTGACCAACCAGGGCGCGGTGGCCGCGCTCGTCCAGCAGATCTGCCGCAGCCAGGACGTGGCCGTGCTGCTCGTGGCCCACGACGTCAACCCGATCCTCGGCTACCTCGACCGCGTCGTGTACTTCGCCGGCGGCACCGCCGTGGCGGGCGCCCCGCGCGAGGTCATCACGAGCGAGACGCTCAGCCGCCTGTACTCGGCGCCGATCGAGGTGCTCGAGACCTCCGACGGCCGGCTCGTGGTGGTCGGCCAGCCGGAGCCGCCGGCCTTCCACTCGGAGCGCCATGCTCACTGACCTCTTTCGCTACCACTTCATGGTCAACGCGCTGCTGGCCGGCACGCTGGTCGCTGTGATCGCCTCGCTGATCGGCTGGTTCATGGTCGTGCGCCGCCAGACGTTCGCGGGTCACACCCTGTCGGTGATCGCGTTCCCGGGCGCGGCGGCCGCGGCGCTGGCCGGCGCGCCCGCTTTCGTGGGCTACTTCGGCGCCTGCATGGCCGGTGGGCTGGTGCTCTCGCGGGTCTCGGGGGACGGCGGCGCCGGCGGCCTCAGCGAGGAGTCGGCCGCCATCGGCGCGGTCCAGGCCGTGGCGCTCGGCTGCGGCTTCCTGTTCGTCGGCCTCTACCACGGGCTCCTGAACGGGCTCGACTCGCTCCTGTTCGGCACCTTCCTCGGCATCACCGACGGGCAGGTGCTCGTGCTCGCCGCGGCGGCGGCCGTGGTGGTGGCCGTGCTCGTGGCCATCGGCCGCCCGCTCTTCTTCGCCTCCGTGGATGGCGAGGTGGCCGGCGCCGGCGGCGTGCCGGTCGCCCTGCTCGGCACCGGCTTTCTCGTTCTGCTGGGGCTGGCCGTGGCCGCCACCAGCCAGATCACGGGCGCGCTGCTCGTGTTCGCCCTGCTCGTCACGCCGCCCGCCACCGCCCAGGTGCTCACGCAGCGGCCCGGGCTCAGCCTGGCGCTATCGCTCGCGATCGCGCTGGCGGTGACCTGGATCGGCCTCTGGATCGCCTACTACTCCGTCTACCCCGTCGGCTTCTACGTCACGTCGCTGTCGTTCGGCGCCTACGTGCTGGCGCGGGCCTGGCGGGCGCTCGTGGGGCGCTGATGCTCGGCCACGAGTTCATGCGCAACGCGTTCCTTGCCGGCACCTTCATCGCGCTGGCCTCCGGCCTCGTGGGCTATTTCCTCGTGCTGCGCACGCAGGTCTTCGCGGGCGACGCGCTCAGCCACGTTGCGTTCACCGGGGCGCTGGCGGCAGCGGCCGCCGGCATCGACCTGCGCCTGGGTCTCTTCGCCGCGACCCTGGCGGTCGCCCTGGGCATGGGCGCCGCCGGCGACCGGGCGCGGGCGGACGACGCCGTGATCGGCTCGGTGTTCGCCTGGGTGCTGGGCCTCGGCGTGCTCTTCCTGTCGATCTTCACCACGAGCTCCAGCGGCAACGGCAACGGGGCGGCCGGCGTGCGTGTGCTCTTCGGGTCGATCTTCGGGCTGTCGGCGGGCGACGCCTGGCTGGCGGCGGCGATCGGCGCGGCGACCGTCGTTGCGCTGCTCCTGATCGCGCGGCCGCTCCTGTTCTCCTCGGTCGACCCGGGCGTGGCCGAGGGCGGCGGGGTGCCGGTGCGGCGGCTCGGCCTCGCGTTCCTGGTGCTGCTCGGAGTGGTGGCCGGCGAGGGCACGCAGGCTGTCGGCGCGATGCTCCTGCTCGGCCTGCTGGCCGCGCCCGCCGGCGCCGCCTACCTGCTCAGCGCGAACCCGTGGGCCGGCCTGGCCTCCTCGGCGGCGATCGCCGTCGGCTCGACCTGGATCGGCCTCACGCTCAGCTACGCGATCCACCCGCTGCCGCCCAGCTCGGCGATCGTCTTCGTGGCCGTGGCGGCCTACCTGGCGGCGGTGATCCTGAAAGGCCGCCGTCGCCCGACCATAGAATCGAACGCGTGAGGCACAGCGGCGAGGACACCTGGGCGGAGCACGCCGCGAGCCAGCTTGCGGCCGCCGGCTACCGGCGCGGCGCGGCCCGCAAGGCCGTACTCGAGCTGCTCGACCGGGAGCACTGCGCGCTGTCGGCCTTCGACATCGAGGACGCGCTGCGGGACGGCGACCGCGCCGTGGGCCGCGCCAGCATCTACCGCATCCTCGACCAGCTCGAGCGGCTGCGGCTCGTGCAGCGCGTCGAGACCGGCCAGGGCGTGGTGCGCTACGAGGCCAGCCGCGGGGAGCACGGCCATCACCACCACCTCGTCTGCGACCGCTGCGGCCGCCTGGTCCCGTTCGCCGACGAGGAGCTCGAGCAGACGATCCACGACCTCAGCAAGCGGGTGCCGTTCGAGGTCTCGGACCACGAGATCGTGCTGCACGGCAGCTGCACGACCTGCGCGAGGTAGCCGACGCTCAGCAATTGTGGTTGACGACCTCGACGTTGTGCCCGTCGGGGTCGAGGACGAACGCGCCGTAGTAGCCCGGGTGGTAGACGGCGCGCTCGCCGGGCCCGCCGTGGTCCTCGTATCCGGCGGCGAGCGCGGCGGCGTGATCGTCGCGTAGAAGCGCTTGGAGGCCTCGAGGTCGGCGACGCGGATCCACAGGTGGTCGACTCGGCCGGGGGGCGCCGGGCTCGACCGCTCGTTGTGCACGGCCTCGGCGCTGTTGCCGTCCGGGTCGAGCAGGAAGCCGCCGTAGTAGTCGGGTCCGTAGATCGCGCGCGGTCCGGGCGCGCCGTCGTCGCGGAAGCCGGCGTCGATCCCCGTCTGCCAGAAGGCGTCCACGGCCTCGCGGGTCGGCGCGCGGAAACCGATGTGCAGGCCGCGGGTCACCGCGTGCTCGCGGTCGGTGGGCCCGATGTCCCAGTCCTCCCACTCGACGAGCTCGGTGTCCGCGTGGCTGGGCTCGACGCCCAGCACGGAGAGCACGATGCGGTAGAAACGCTCGGACGCGGCCAGGTCCGAGACGGCGATGGCGACGTGGTCGAACACCCGCCGAGGCTACCGTTGGGGGCGACCTTTGGAGCTCACAGTCAAGTCGATGACAGGCGGCCCGCTTTCGCTCCGGGTTTGGGCGAGAACACCAGGTGCCCCCCTGAGGCGATGGCGACCGGGCAGTCGTAGGCTCGGTCGTACCACTTGCTCGCGGCGAGCGATGCTGACTTAATTCACTCGAGGAGGCTAGGCGTGAACGCGATCACCGAGCCGCTTGCCAGAAGGGACGCCAGTTTTCCAACTGGTCGCGGGGGAGAGCAGAGCCGAGCTCGTTGTCCCGATGCGGAGGGCTTCGTTGAGCGCGCCGGTCAGCGACTGTTCTACGAGGTGTATGGCGACGGCGATGAGACCGTCTTCCTCATGCCGACGTGGTCGCTGATTCATTCGCGCCATTGGAAGATGCAGATCCCGTATGTCGCGCGGCATTTTCGGGTGCTGGCGATGGATGGCCTCGGCAACGGACGCTCGGATCGCTGCCGGGATCCACACCGTTATCGGCCCGTCGAGTTCGCCCGCGATTGCCTGGCAGTGATGGACGCGAGCGGCACGCCGCGCGCCGTGATGGTGTGCCTCTCGCGGGGCGCGCAGTTCCTGCTCGAGCTCGCGCGGCTGGCTCCCGAGCGAGTCGCCGGCGCGGCGTTCATCGCTCCGATGTTCCCGTACACACCGTCCCACTGGTCGGTGCTGCTGAATCCGCACGTCGCATGGTCGTTCGACAAGCCCGGCGTGTACCGCTGGTGGGGGCGGATGAACGCCGAGCACTGGAGGCAGGATTACTCGGAGTTCGCTGAGTGGTTCATCTCGCGATGTCTTCCTGAGCCGCACTCGACCAAGGCGATCGAGGACGGTGTCGGATGGGCACTGGACACCGATCCCGAAACGCTGATCGCGACGGCACGTGGGGAGTCGCTCGGCGATCGCCGCACGCTCCGCGCACTTGCGGAGAGCATCGACTGTCCGGTGTCCGTGATCCACGGTAACCGCGACCGGATCACGCCATTGCGCGACGGCCGCGCGCTGGCGCGTCTAGCTCGAGGGAGGCTGGAGCTGGTCAGGAGCGCCGGACACTTTCCGCACGCTCGCAAGCCGGTGCAGGTCAACCTTGCCCTACGCGACTTCTGCGAGGACACCTTCGGGCGACGGCGGACTCGGCCAGACCCCACCGTCTACCGGCCCGACGGCCGCCCGCGCGCCCTATACATCTCCTCGCCGATCGGACTCGGCCACGCGCAGCGAGACGTCGCAATCGCCCGCGAGCTGCGCTGTCTGCATCCCGACCTCCAGATCGACTGGCTCGCCCAGGACCCGGTAACCCGCGTGCTTGAAGCAGAAGGCGAGCAGATCCATCCCGCCAGCCGGCATCTGGCCAACGAGTCGCGCCACATCGAATCGGAGTCAGCCGAGCACGACCTGCACTGCTTTCAGGCGCTGCGACGGATGGACGAGATCCTCGCCGCCAATTTCATGCTGTTCCACGACGTCGTGCGCGACCAACGCTACGAGTTGTGGATCGGGGACGAGGCATGGGAGCTCGATTACTACCTGCACGAGAACCCGAGCGAGAAGCGCGCGCCATTCGTGTGGCTGACCGACTTCGTCGGCTTCCTACCGATGCGCGACAGCAGCGAGCACGAGCGGTTCCTAACCGCCGACTACAACGCCGACATGGTCGACCACATCGCCCACCACCCTGAGGTCCGCGACAGGGCTCTGTTCGTCGGGAACCCCGAGGACATCGTCCCGGAGCGGCTCGGGCCCCAGCTACCGACGATTCGCGACTGGACCGAGCGCCACTTCGACTTCACGGGGTACGTCACTGGCTTCGACCCCTCTGACGCGGCGGGCCGCGGCAACCTGCGCGCCCAGCTCGGATACGGCGACGACGAGCGCGTCTGCATCGTCACAGTGGGAGGTTCGGGTGTCGGCGCGGACCTCCTCCGGCGCGTCATCGCAGCCTTTCCCCAGGCCAGAGAGCGCGTCCCGACTTTACGCATGATCGTCGTGGCGGGACCGCGCATCGACCCCGCCTGGCTGCCCTCGCACGCCGGGCTCGAGGTGGTGCCTTACGTCCACAACCTCTACCGCCACCTCGGCGCCTGCGACCTGGCGGTGGTGCAAGGTGGACTCACCACTGCGATGGAGCTCACCGCGCACAAGCGCCCGTTCTTGTACTTCCCGCTGCGCCACCACTTCGAGCAGAACTTTCACGTCGCCCACCGGCTCGAGCGCTACGGCGCGGGTAGGCGCATGGACTTCGATGACTGCCCGCCAGCGCAAATCGCCGCGGCGATCGCCGAGGAGATCGACCGCGAAGTCGCATACCGCGATGTCGAGGCCGACGGCGCCGCCAAGGCGGCTCAGCGCATCGCCGACCTTCTTTAGCCCGGCGACGGGCACCGCGCCGACTCCCTCGCCCTCCCTCGTTTGGGCAATAAGGGCGGCCCGAAGCCGGTCTCATACGCGCCGTCCTGCCTAGTCACCGCATAGCGGTGGAAATCCAGGCCGGCGTCCGGTCGCGACCGGGCCCTACAGGCCGGCGGGGTGGCGCACCACGAAGCCGTGGAGCGAGCGGGGCAGCGCGCGCCAGCGCGGGCCCGGGGGGCCGGGGCCGCTCGTGTCGAAGCGCATGCCGCCGATGACCATGAAGGCGTGGCTCTTGTTCGCGTAGATCGTGATCCACGCGCCCTTGCCGGCCTGGCCCCAGTGCTTGAAGCCGGTCGAGTCGAGCGGCGACTCGAGCAGGCCGGCGCCGTGCAGTACGTAGCTGACCGCGCCGGAGCAGTCGTAGGCCGAGTCGCTGAAGCTCCTGTGCCCGCCGCCGAAGCGGTAGGGCTTGTGGCGCAGGCGGTTGGCGGCGGCCACGGCGGCCGCGATCACGGGCGGCGCCCCCTCGGGCGCACGGGCGATCGCGCCGAACAGCGCGACGCTGCCGGTGGCCATCGGACCCGGCGTGGGCGAGGGCGTGGGTGCAGGCGTGGGGGACGGTGGCGCCGGAAGCGGCAGCGAGCCAGGGGTCACACCGCCGCTGACGGGCGTCATGCCGTCGCCCTCGGGCGGGGTCGCGCCGCCGTTCGAGGCCAGCGCGGCGGAGGGGAAGGCCGCGAGCACGGCAGCGGCCAGCAGTGTGCGCAGGAGGGATTGCACACGGTGTTCTTCGCCCAACCCGGGTGCAGCTCTTACCGCTGCAAGATCTGGTGCAACACTCCCGGCGTGCTCGGCTACGTCACGGATGCGCAGGCGCCGGGCGGTCTCGACCGCCGCGAGCTGCCGGATCCGCAGCCGGGCGACCACGACGCGCTCGTGCGCGTGCGCGCCATGGCGGTGAACCGCGGCGAGCTGAGGCTGCTCCCGGAACGCACCGAGGGCTGGCTGCCGGGCCAGGATCACGCCGGCGTGGTGGAGGCCCAGGCGGCCGACGGCAGCGGCCCGCCCGCCGGCGCGCGCGTCGTGGGCCTGGCGGACGGGGGCGCCTGGTCCGAGCTCGTGGCCGTGCCGAGCCACCGCCTCGCCGAGCTGCCCGCCGGGGTGAGCTTCGAGGATGCCGCGGCGCTGCCCGTGGCGGGCCTCACCGCTCTGCGCGCGCTGCGCTGCGGCGGCGCGCTGCTCGGCAGGCGCGTGCTGATCACCGGCGCGACAGGCGGCGTGGGGGAGTTCGCGGTGCAGCTTGCACGCGCGGCGGGCGCCGACGTCACCGCGCTGGTCAGCGGGCCGGCGCGCGTGGAGCTGGCCCGGGCGCTCGGCGCGCACGCGGTCGTGACCGAGCTGGGCGGCGAGATCGACCGCTTCCACCTGGTGGTGGACGGCGTCGGCGGCGGCTTGCTGCGCGACGCTATCCACCGGCTCGCGCCCGGCGGCGCCGTGGTGGCCTACGGCCTGGCCGGCGGCCGCGAGCCCACGCCTCTGATGTTCAACGACTTCAGCGGGGCGCCGCTCGGCAGGCTGATCGGGTTCTACGTTTACGCGACCGGGGAGGAGACCTTCGGCCAAGACCTCGGCGCGCTGGCGCGCATGGTGGATGACGGGCGCCTGGAGGTGAGGCGCGAGACCTACGAGGTGGGGGACCTGCGCGAGGCGCTGGCCGCTCTGCGCGAGCGGAGGATCACGGGCAAGGTGGTGCTACGGCAGTGAGAACGCCACGCGGTGCCCCAGCACCTTCCCCGAAGGGAGGCTGATGAACGTCGCCGAGGCGTTGTTGCCCTCGTGCGACTCGAAGATGCGGTTGTAGGGGTCCGCCACCTGCACCACCGCGAAGCGGCCGCGCAGGCCGGTGACGTCCACCCACTGCTGCGGATAGCCGGTGGGGTAGACGTCCGACCACCCCACTGATGTGCCGAGCACGATGTGCGTGGCGCCCGGGTTCTGGCTGCAGGCGGGGAAGACCGCGCCCGGAGGCGAGTGCCGCCCCGGCCGCGTGTGGTCGAGGTCGCGGAAGCAGTAGAAGAGCTTGGGCCCGGCCTTGACGAAGGCCAGCAGGTGGTTGTGGCGGTCCACCCGCCAGAGCCCGAAGCGGGCGGCGTCGCGGAACTTCCAGTAGCTCGCCGCGCCGAGGTTGCCAATGCCGTAGCGATTTCCCGGCACGAACTTGAAGCCGAGGCGCGCGCCGGCGTGGAAGAGCGAGCGGCCGCCGTGGACGTGGTAGATCGCCTGTGCGACGACCATCGAGCGATAGCCCTTGCGTCGGCCGTGCAGCTCGAGCGGCCCGCTGCCGTGGTTGTTGATCGAGCTGCGCGCCCGCAGCAGCAGGTGGCCGCGGTGAGTGGTGCGGTCAAGGATCAGGTCGGACGGCGCCGACATCACGAGGTCCGGGCAGCGCAGATGGCGCGAGTGGTCGAGGCAGGAGTTGGGCGGCGGTGCGGGCGCCGTCGCCGCGGCGGCCCCGGCAGCCGCCTGAAGCCCAGCCAACGCCGTCACCCCGATCACCCGCCAGCGGCTCACGGCGGCGATCTTAGGGAGTGCCGGCGTGGTGCCAGTGCTCGTCGGGCACCCAGAACTCCACGACCGTGCCGCTGCCCGGCTCGCTCGCGATGGCGATCCGCCCGCCCGTGGTCTCCACCCGCTCGCGCATCCCGATCAGGCCCAGATGGCCGGGCCGATCGATGGCGCCGGCGGCGTCGAAGCCCGTACCGTCGTCCTCGACGCGCACGTTCCAGCCGCCGTCGCCGCTCCACAGGCTGACCTCGATCCGCGACGGGCTCCCGTGCCGGCGGGCGTTGGAGATCGCCTCCTGCGTCACGCGGTACATCACCGTGCGCACGCCCGACGGCGGCTCGTCGGAGATGTCGTCGCGCAGCCTGTAGTCGATCTTCTCCGAGGCCAGGGTGTGTGACAGGTAGCTGTCGATCGCGGGGCCGACGCCGTGCGCATCGAGCGCGGGCGGGCGCAGCTCGAAGATCAGGTGGCGCAGGCTGACGATGCTCGCGCGCACCGACTGGTCGAGCTTGTCGAGCTGGTCCCGCTGGCCCGCGTCCTCGATCTCCTGGGCGAGCATCTGGAGGCGGATGGCAGCGCCGGTCATGACCTGGATCGAGTCGTCGTGCACGTCGGAGGCGATGCGCTCGCGCTCCAACTCCTGGGCGCTGACGATGCCCGCCAGGAGCCGCCGCCGCTCCTCGTTGCTGCGCTCGAGCTGCCGCCAGGCGCGGTTGCGCTCGCTGATGTCGCGCTGGATCACGCCGATCGACTCCGGCTCTCCGCTCTCGGGATCGTGGATCAGGAATGCGTTGAGCTCCACGTCCATGATCTCGCCGCTGGCCAGGTTGCGCACCTGGGTCTCGGCACGCCATTCGTCGCCGCTTGCCGCCCCGAGGGCCACTTGGCCGAGTTCCTCCACGCCGTTCGCGCCCATCATCTGGAGCCCGGCGGGATTCACGTAGCGCAGGCGGCCGTCCAGGTCCGCGATGCCTATGAAGTCCCCGGCGTGCTCGATCAGCGCCGAGAAGGCACGCATCTCATCGGCTGTGCGCCGAGCGACCCGCTGACCCTTCGCATCGGTAGCCAGGCGATCAATTGAAGCACCAGTACGGCCGCGTTCCCCGGGCCTACCTCGCATCGGTGACGGTGTAGACGCGCCCACTTCCCCAATCGCCCACGAAGAGCGCGCCGTTCCGCGTGGTGGCGAGCGCCAGCGGGTTCTTCAGGCCGCTCAGGTAGGTCTCGACGCGCCCGCTGGCGAGGCTGACGCGCTTGACCACGCCGAGCTGCCACTCGGACACCAGCGCGTCGCCGCCCATCACCGTCAGCCCTCCGGCGGCGGCGTGCTTGTCGAGCACGGCGATCGGCTTCGGAACTCCCGTACAGGCTGAGCCGCCCTGGCCGTAGCAGGCCGGGAAGCCCCAGCTCTCGCCCTCCCGCACCTCGGCCAGCCAGTCGCCGGGGGTGCGGGCGCCGAGGTCGTTGCGCTGGTTCATCGTCACGAGCAGCCGGCTCGTGCCGGGCTGGTAGGCGAGCCCGTAGCCGGCCCGCAGCCGGCGCGCGTAGAAGCGGACGTCGCTGCCGTCGGGCCTGAACGAGACGATCGCCCCCGACCACGGCGAGCGCGGGGTGCAGTGGTCGCAGTTCGCCGAGATGCTCATCACGAGGCGACCGCCGGGCGAGACGACGAGGTTGTCGTTCCAGCCGTGGCCGGCCGGCTCGCGCAGGACCGTGCGTCGGTGGGCGAAGCGGGTGCCGTGGAGGTCGCTGAAGGCGTCGACGCGGCCGATCGAGGCCACGTAGAGCGTGTCGCGGTACCAGGCCAGGCCGAGCGGGCCCTTGAGGCCGGAGATCACCTGGAGCGGGCGGCCGCCCGCCGCGCCGATGAGCCAGACGCCGTCGTGCGAGTGGTCGTCGGCCGCCGAGGTAGTGGCCCAGAGACGCCCGCGGGAGTCGAGCGCCAGGGCGGACAGGTTGCGCAGCCCGGTCGCGTAGACGCTCGCCCGGAGGCCGGCGGGGCCGCTCAGGCCGGCGCCGATCGGCACGAGGGCGCCGCGCCGGGCCGGCTTGGTCTGGGAGCCGCAGGCGGCCAGGGCGATCAGGGCCGCGAAGAGCGCGACGCGGCCCCCGGCGCGTGCCGGGAGCCGCATCGCTCGTCCTACATGCCCGGACAGTTGCCGGAGTGCCCCTGACCCGGAGCCTGCCCCTGGCTCGGAGCCTGCGTCTGGCCCTGGCCTTGGCCTTCCAGCTGGCCCGGGTTCGTCGTGCCGCTGTTCGGGGCGGTCGTAGTCGACGGGGTGGTCGTGGTCGTCGACGAGCTGGAGCTCGCCGCGTACGCCACCGTGCCGCCGCCGAGAGCAGCAGCCACCGTCATGGCCACGAGGCCCGTCCGTAGGCGTGATTGCACGGTGGTCACCTCCTTTCGTCGGATCCACTGCCCGACGCAGCTAACGACCCCGCCGTAAGGGAGACGTGAAACGAATGCAGGAGTTGCCTGAGAACCCCGGTCAGCGCGGCGGCGGGTCGTACTGCGCCCGCTCGTCGATCTCGCGGTAGAGCTCCATGCCGAGCGGGCGCTCGCGCTCCTCGGCGAGGTGGCCGAGCAGGCCCGCAGTGCGCGCCAGCAGCGCCAGGCCGCGCAGCATGTCCGCCGGGAAGCCGAGGTCCGCCAGCGCCGCGCCGGCCACGCCCGCGCCGTTGATCGGCAGGCGGCGACCGCTCTCGGCGGCATAGGACTCCGCCACCACGCGCAGTTTGCTCAGGTGCGGGCCGAGTTGGCCGGTCTCCTCGGCGATCTCGTAGATGCGAGGGGTGCGCGGATCCTCGGCCTTGTGGACCGGGTGGCCGAGGCCGGGGACGCGCCGGCCGGCCTGGACGAGCTCCGCCACCGCAAGCCTGATCGCGTCGGCGTCGTCGGGCAGCTCGTCGAGGAAGCGGGCGGTGTCCTCCACCACGCCCAGGAACACGCTGCCGGCGCCGAGCAGCCCAGCCGCCAGCGCGCCCTGGAACGACTCAGGCGCGCCGGTGTGGGTGAGCCGGGCGGCCAGCGCGATCGGCGTCAGGCCGTGGTCGGCGAGCGAGACCAGCACGGCGTCGAGCAGGCGGCTCTCCTCCTTGCTCGGCAGCCGCTTCTGCACGAGCAGGAAGGTGAGCTCGGTGAGCGTGACCTGGCCCATCAGCTCGCTCGCCAGGTCGCGCCCCATGAGCGTGATCGAGTCGGCGTCCGAGGTGCCGATGCCGGTGCGGAGCCAGTCGTCGCTCATGCGGCCTCGAAGTCCATCTCCGCATCATTGCGGTCCTTCGGCAGCCGGTGCTTGGCGATGCGGCCGGTGGGCGTGTGCGGCAGCTCGTTGACGGCCTCCAGGTAGCGGGGCACCTTGAAGCGCGTGAGCCGCTCCGCGGCGTGTTCGCGGATGGCGCCGAGGTCGGCCGAGTCGCGCGTAACGAGAAAGCCCTTGATCTCCTCCTCGGTCAGCTCCGAGGGTACGCCGATCACCGCCGCCTCGAACACGTCGGGGTGGGTGGCGAGCGCCTCCTCGATCTCCACCGGCGAGACGTTCTCGCCGCGGCGGCGGATCACCTCCTTCTGGCGGCCGATGAAGGTGTAGGTGCCGTCCGGGTTCGGCTCCACGAGATCGCCCGTGCGCAGCCAGCCGTCCGGCAGCAGCACCTCGCTGGTCTCCTCGGGCATACCCCAGTAGCCCTTCATCACCGCGGGGTTGCGGAGCTGGAGCTCGCCGTCGACCACGCGCGCCTCGTTCACCTCGCCGAGCGTGGGGTGCTGGCGCGGCCAGCCGAGCGTGCCATAGGGGCGCGTGCCCTGCCTCCACACGAGCCCGTACGGTGTCTCCGACATCGCGTAGCCGCACACGATCCGGATCCCGAAGCGCGCCTCCATCTCGAGCTGGCGCTCCTCGGTGGGCGACGGCCCCGTGTAACAGAGCCGCAGCGGGTTGTCGGCGTCGTCAGGCCGCTCGGGCTGGCGCATCAGGATTTCGAGCATCGCGCCGATCGCATTGAACTCGGTGGCGCCGTAGCGGCGGGCGGCGTCGATGAAGCCGCTGGCCGAGAAGCGGGGGAGGAGCACGACGCCGGCGCGCGCCGCCACCGAGCCGAGCACCGAGTAGGTGGGCGCGTTCACGTGGAACAGCGGCAGCGAGGTCATCAGCCGGTCGTCCGGGCCGAGCTCGAGCCACCAGGGGAAGCCCTCGGCGCCCATCGCATAGGCGCGGTGGGTTTGCGTAACAAGCTTGGAACGACCGGTGGTGCCGGAGGTCGGCAGCAGAACAGCCGGCGCATCTGGAGCAACTCCGCGATCCGCGATCCGCGATCCGCGATCCTCGAACAACTCGCCAACGTTCTCGTCAGAGAGCACAAGCTTGGGCTCCACCTGCCGCTTCAATCCGTTCAGCTCGGTCTCGCTGTAGCGCGGGTCGCACGGCACCCAGATCGCTCCCAGGCTCACGGTCGCCAGCCAGGCGAACACGAAGTGCGGGTGGTTGGGCGCGCTCGCCAGGACGAGGTCGCCGGTGCCGATGCCGCGCTCGGCCAGCGCCGCCGCCGCCCGGTCGATCTGCGCGTTGGCCTCTGCATAGGTCCAGCTCTCGTCCTCGTACAGCAGCCAGGTCCTGTCGGGCACCTCGGCCACGGCGCCGGCGAACAGCTCTGGGATCGTGAGCGCCATTCAGGCGAGCGCCAGCCGGCGGACCTCGGCCAGCGCCTCGAGCTGCTCCAGCGGGTCGTAGAGCGGGTGGACGAGCAGCTCGTGCGCGCCCGCGTCGAGCAGCCGGCGCAGCTCCTCGGCCACGCGCTCCGCGGGACCGCACACCGCCACCCGCTCGGTGAGCCCCGGCCGGCCGTACATGGCGTCGAGCACCGCCGCCAGGCGCTCGCGGCCGCGCGCCTCGTCGTCGTCCACGGCCACGTAGACGCGCTTCGATTTGGGGAACGCGTCGGGGTCGCGCCCGGCCGCCTCGAGCTCCTCGCGCAGCGCGGGCACCTGCTCGAGGAAGTCGCCGGTGGCCGACGAGCCGGCGCCGATCCAGCCGTCGCCGAGCCGAGCCGCCCGGCGCAGCGCCGGCCGCTTGCCGGCGCCGAACCACACCGGCGGGCCGGGCCGCTGGGCCGGCTTGGGCTCGAGGTGCACACCCGAGAAGCGGAACAGCTCGCCCTCGTAGGAGACCTCCTCCTGCGACCAGGCGGCGCGCAGGATCTCCACGCCTTCCTTGAGGCGCCGCGCGCGCCGGTCGGTGGGGATCCCGAACGCCGCCTCGCTCCCGTCCGAGCCGCCGAGGCCGACGCCGACAATCAGGCGCCCGCCACTGAGGCGGTCGATGGAGGCCAGCTCGCGCGCGAGCAGCGCTGGCACGCGGCGCGGCATCACGACCACGGCGATCCCGAGCTTCGCTCGCTCGGTGTGAGCCGCCGCGAAGCTGAGCGCGTGCAGACCGTCGAGCAGCGGCGTGCCCGAGGTGTGGCCACCGATTGCGCTGTCGAGCGTCCAGAGGCCGCTGAAGCCGAGCTCCTCGGCGCGCGACGCGTAGCGCGCCAGCAGCTCCGGGTAGCCGTCGTCGTCCACGATCTGCGGCAGGGCCACCGCGAGGCTCATGAGGTGAGCACCACCTTTCCGTGAAGGCCGCCGGCCTCGGCCAGCTCGTGGCCCCGCGCCGCCTCGGCCAGGTCGAGCGTCTCCGCCACGCGGGCCGGCCGCAGGCGTCCCTCGGCGAGGTCGTCCGCGAGCGCGCGCAGCGCCTGGGGGTCCGGCTGCACGAGCATGGGCTTGAAGCGCACCCCGCGCTCCGGCTCGCCGTCGCCCGGGCTGCGGGTGAAGACCACCACGCCGCCGTCCTTCGCCGCGACGGCGCTCTTCGGCCCGAGCGGCACCGCGTCGAACACGGCGTCCACGGGACCGGCGCCGCTGAGGTCGGCGTCACGCGGCAGCACCTCGTGGGCGCCGAGCGAGCGCACCCAGTCCTCGCCGTCGCTGCCCGCCATTGCGATCACGCGGTAACCATCGCGCACCGCGAGCTGGACGGCGTAGCCGCCCACCGCGCCGCTCGCGCCGGTGATCAGGATCGTGTCGCCCGGCTTCGCCTCGAGCAGGTCGAGGCACTGGCGCGCAGTGAGGACGTTGAGCGGCAGCACCGAGCCGGTGACGAAGTCGACGTCCTCGGCGATCGGCGCGAGCCAGTCGGGCTCCACCGCCGCGAGCTCTGCGTAGGCGCCGACGCGCCCGCCGATGCGGCCGAACGGGATCATCCCCACCACTCGCTGCCCGGACTCGAAGCCGTGCCCGCCGGCGACCACCACGCCGGCGAGGTCCCAGCCGAGGACGAACGGCGGCTGGAGGTCGGGCATGCGCCGGCGGGCCGCGCCGGCGCGCGTGGCGAGGTCGGTGGGGTTGATCGAGGCGGCGTGGATGCGGACGAGCACCTCGCCCGGCCCGGGCTGCGGATCCGGCCGCTCCGCCTCGCGCAGCACCTCCGGGCCGCCGAACTCCGATACCTCAGCGACCCGCACGGCTAGACGGTGAGCACGAGCGGCGCCTCGCCGCGGATCACGATCGTGTGCTCGAAGTGGGCGGAGGTGGAGCCGTCGGCCGTGTTCACGGTCCAGCCGTCGGAGGAGGAGCGCACGCGCCCGTCGCCCGCGGCGATGATCGGCTCGACGGTGAGCACGAGGCCCTCGGTGAGCGGCTGCGTGAGCTCCGGCATGAAGCAGCTCGGCACGTCCGGCGGCTCGTGGATGCGGCGGCCGATGCCGTGGCCGATCAGCTCGTCGCAGACGGAGAAGCCGGCCTCGTGCACGGTGCGCTCCACGGCTGCGCCGATCGCGTTGAGCGGCGCGCCGGCACGTGCCGCCGCGAGGCCGCTGGCAAGTGCGCGCTGCGAGGCGCCCGCCAGCGCGGCGAGCTCGGCGCTCGGCGGGCCGACCGGCACCGACACGCAGGCGTCGGCATAGAAGCCGTCGAGCTCGGCCGTGACGTCGAGCTTGACCAGGTCACCGAGCCGCAGGCGGCGCTTGCCGGGGATGCCGTGCACCGCCTCGTCGTTCACGCTGATGCAGGTGACGCCCGGGAAGTCGTAGTCGAGCTGCGGGCCGGAGCGCGCGCCCGCGCGGCGCAGCACCTTCCCGGCGATCGCGTCGAGCTCACGCGTGGTGGCATTCGGCCGCACGGCACGCCGCATCGCGCGGATGGCGTCCGCCACCACGCGGCCGACCGCCTTCAGCGCTCGGAGCTCGGCCTCGGTCTCAGCGGACACGGCTGGAGGTTAGTGCTAACGCCGCTGTTCGATCGCGGCGCTCAACTGGTCGAGCACCTCGGGCGCGGTCTTGCGCAGGCGCTTGACGTCCCAGCTCGACAGCGTGAGCAGCCGCATCGGCGTCTTGGCCACGACCGTGGCGTTGCGCTGGCCGCCCTGGAGCACGCCCATCTCGCCGAAGAACTCGCCGGGACCGAGTTCCGCCACCTGCTGGCCGTCGTGCTGCACCTCGGCGATGCCGTCCTGGATGATGAAGAGGTCGTAGGCGTAGTCGCCCTCCTCGACCAGGTGCTTGCCCTCCGACACGCTGAGCTCGCTGACCCAGAAGGCAAGCTTGCGCAAGGCGTCCTCCGGCAGCGACTCGAACAGGGGGATCTGTGCCAGGCCCTCGGCGTCCACGGGTGGTTGCATCCTATCCCGGGTATACGGCGGACATGCTGATCGGAGCGATCGTCGGCGTCTGCATCCTGCTGCTGATCCTCGGCTTTCTGGTGCCGCGCCTGTCCGCCAAGCCGCAACGAGGCGTGGATCGCACGCTCAGCACCGGTGCGCGCGGCGCCTCGCACGCGCCCGGAAAGCTCGGACGCTGGCTGGCGAAACCGTTCACGAAGTCGGAGCGCGCCGCGGACAAGAGCGCCGCCACCGGCCGCAAGGGCCGCGCCAAGGCGCCCTTCTAGATCTCAAGTCGCGACTCCTCGAGATCGAGCTCCTGCACCACGCGGTTCATGACCTCGTTCGAGATCCCCCCTTCGTTGCGCAGGTGCACGAGGGCCTCGCGCTGAGCGGCCAGCACGGCCTGCAACGTCTGCTGGTAGGCGAGCGATCGGTCCTCGTAGCCGTCGTCCTCGATCTTGCCCGCGCGGGCGGCGAAGCGCCGCTTGCGGTACTCGTAGGCCGCACGCAGGCGCTCGATCGTGTCGTCGCGCGTCCACTCCTCGGCGGAGAGCTGGTCGAGCTGGTCGAGCGCCGCTCTGGTGGCGGTCAGCCGGGCTCTCACCTCCTCGCTGTCCTCGCTGCCGTCTGAGACGACGTGCAGCCGGTGGATCAGCTTGGGCAGCGTCAGCCCCTGCACGACCAGCGTGGCGAAGATCACCGAGAAGGTGAGGTAGATGATCAGCGCCCGCTCGGGGAACGGGTCGCCCGCGTCGGTGGTGAGGGGCAGCGCCAGCGCGGCGGCGAGCGACACCGCGCCGCGCATGCCGCTCCAGCCGATCACCAGCCGGCCGGCTGCGCCCACCCGCCGCAGCCGCTGGCTAGGCCGCCGGTCGAGCGCGCGGATCAGGTACGGCGTGGTGAAGAGCCAGACGAGGCGCGCGCCGATCACCACCGCGCTTATCGCCGTGGCCCAGCCGATCAGCTCCGCCGCCGACCTGCCGACTCGCGCCTCCTGCACCACCGAGTGGAGCTGCAGGCCCACGAGCGCGAACAGACTGGCGTTCAGCAGGAAGTCGAACATGTCCCAGACGAAGAAGCCCTGCAGCCGGACGCGCGCCGGGATGATGCTCGGCCCGCGAAAGCCCATGTAGAGGCCGGCGGTGACCGCCGCGAGCACCCCGGAGACGCTCGCCGCCTGCGCAGGGATGTAGGCCGCGTAGCCGGTCAGCAGCGAGATCGTCACGCTCACCTGCGCATCCTGCGTGCGCTCGCGGATGAAGGCCACTATCCAGCCGACGGCCAGGCCGATCGCCACCCCGCCCGCCGCGCTGAGCAGGAAACGCACACTCGCGTGGCCGAGCGAGAAGCTGCCGCTGACCACCGCCACGACCGCCACCTTGTAGGCCACGAGCGCGGTGGCGTCGTTGAAGAGCCCCTCGCCCTCCGCCGCGCTCACGAGCCGCCTCGGCACGCCCAGGCGACGCATGATCAGCGCGCCGGCCAGCGGGTCCGTGGGGGAGACGACCGCGCCGAGCGCGAACGCGGCGCCCCACGGCAGACCTGCGATCAGCGCGTGCGCGGCGAGTGCGACAGCGACCATCGTGACGAGCACGAGCCCGACCGAGCTCAGCGTGAGGGAGCGCAGGTTCGAGCGCAGGTCGCCGAGGTTGGCGAAGAAGGCCGCGCCGTAGAGCAGCGGTGGCAGGAACACGACCAGCACGACGTCCGGGTCGAGCTTCACCTCGGGCACGCCGGGGATGAAGCCGAAGGCGGCGCCGCCGACCACGAGCACGATCGGGTACGGGAGGTTGATCGCGCGGGCGAGCGCGCTCAGCCCGGCGACCGCGACGAGCAGGCCCGCTATCAGGAGCTCGGCCTGGTGCATCGGGAAATTGTGGCCTTTACGGGGCCGGCAGGGTCAGCCGCGCACCCGCGACGGTGGCGGCGGCGAGCTGCGTCGTCTGGGTCCAGGCGAGGGTCACGGGCGCGCGCACGCCGTCCGGCGCCGTGACGGTGAGCCGTCCGCTCACCGCGCCGGTGCCCGGGCGCCAGCTCGCGCTGCCGCTCACCGCGGCGTCCGAGACGAAGCGCACGGCGTGGAGCGACAGGTGGATCAGCGAGCTGCCCGAGGCGGTGAAGCTGCCTCCGCGCAGGCCGGGCCCCTGGTCGACGCCCGAGTAGAAGCGGCGGATCGTGGCGTCGGCGAGGGCGCCGGCCGCGACGGTGGCGGCACGGCGGGCGTCGAGGCCGGGATCGGGGCCGGAAGCCAGGGTCGCCGGGGCGGCGGCAGTGAACGTCGCCGGATAGGCGCCGGCGGTGTGGACCGGCGGAATCGCGGCGGCGCAGGAGGTGTCGATCGTGTCGAGGGACTGCGGCGCGCGCACGAAGGCCCGCACGATCCCGCGCGCGCAGCGGGTGGCGCCGACCAGCAGCGTGTCGCCCTCCGAGGTCACGTGCACGGCGTTCAGCAGCTTCACGATCCGCACGTGGCGGCCGAGCGTCGGCCCGAACTTCTCCACATCGGGCTCGGGCGTGAGCGAGTCGAGGTCGCCGCCCAGGATCAGCACCGGCACGGACGCCGGCAGCGGCTGCCAGGACGGCGGCACCGGCGGCGCGCGGTGGGCCGGCCGTGGCCAGTCGAGGCAGGCCATGAAGGGCTCGTCGTAGGCGCTCATCTGGAGCCACTCGTCGCTCGTGAAGGGCGCGAACGGATCGCCCGACGGGGGCGCGGCCACGCTGGCGGCGAGCTGTGTGAGCCGCTGCGAGGGCGAGGAGCGCAGCGAGTAGAGCTGCGGGTAGTCGAAGCAGCTCACCGCGAAATAGAGCCCGTCGGTGAAGTAGGCCGCGGTGCTCGTGCCGTGGTCGTAGGTGCCCGACTGCTGCGCGAGCCGCAGGAGCGGCACCGGATCGCCCGCCAGGGCCGCCGCCACCGACGGGTCGAGCTCGCGGTAGATCACGGGGTCCGAGGCCGCGTCCTGCACGAGGTCGACGATCGTCCGGACGGTCACGGTCACGTCCGCACGGCTGCCGTCCGAGTCGCGCGTCTTCCCGGACAGGGGCGCCTGGCGGAGCCGTGCCAGTAGCTGCGAGAGCCGGTCGGTGGCGCTGCCGGAGCAGTCCGGCGAGCGGCTGCAGACGGCGTCGAGCGCATGCCGCTCGACCGCGCCGGAGGACGCGTACCAGGGGTCGAGCCCGACCACTGGGTAGGCGGAGTCGAGCGTCACCGAGCGCACCTGCGCGGGATGGCGCGCGATGAAGGACTGCGTGAACCAGGTGCCGTAGGAGTCACCGTAGAGGTCGACACGCCCCAGCCGGAGCGCGCGCAGCACGGCCGCGAGGTCATCGGCCGCGTAGGCGGTGCCGAACAGGTCGGCGGCGTGCACGCCCGGCCAGCGCCGCTCGATGCGCTGCGCGCAGGCCGCGACGCGACGCGGGAAGGTGCGTCCCGAGGTCTTGCCGAGGAAGTTCTGCACCTCGGGGCAGTCGATCAGCGCCGAGCTGCCGGTGCCGCGGTTGTCCACGAGCAGCAGGTTGTGGTCGTGCAGCAGCGGCCCGTACATCCCGTGGTACTCGAACAGGCTGCCCGTCGACGGATAGCCCGGGCCGCCCTCCACCGCCACGAGGGCCGGCTGGCGACCGGGGTGGCTCGCGGGCAGCCAGTGGAAGCCGATGCCGATCTTGGGGCCGTGCGGGCGGGCCGGGTCGAGGGGCCGCCGCAGTGAGCCGCACCAGCCGTGCTGGCCGGCGCCGCAGCGGTGCAGCGTCAGCGAGCCCAGTCGCAGGGACGCCGCCGCGTGGGCGGACGCGCTGAGCGCGGCGCAGGCGATCAGCGGTGCGAGCAGCGCCGCAGCCCGCCGGACGGTGGCTCGAGGCATGAGCGCCAAGTATCCACCGCGGGTCTTCTGGCGCGCAAGCCCCTCTATTTCCGCGCGCAGCGGTCGACCGTTCTGGTGCGTCGTGCGACTTCGTGGCAGCCGATCCAATGCCAGCGCCGGCGACTGGCCGGTGATGCTGCCCGCGCTCGCGTTCGTGGCGGGCTACCTCGTGTGGCAGGCGGGCGGTTTCGGCAGCGCCGACTCGCGGCCCGTGATCGGCGACCTCGCGATCCTGGGGATTAACGCGCTGGCCGCCTGGTGGTGCCACGAGGCAGTGCTCCGCTCGGGCTCGTCGCTCCGCCTGCGGCGGCTGTGGCGCATGTTGTCGATCGCGCTGATCGCCTTCCTCATCGGCGACGCCCTGCAGCTGTACTACGAGCTGCACGGCGCGAAGCCTTATCCGTCGCCGGCGGACGTGGCCTATCTGGCCTTCTACCCGCTCACGCTGCTGGCCGTGATGAGCGCGGCCGCCGGTCCCCGCCGCGCCGGCGACCGAGTGCGCCTGACGCTCGATGCGGCCATCGTGGCGCTCGGCGGGGGCGTGGCGATCTGGCACATCGCCATCCAGCCCGTCGCGGCCGCCGCGCCCGACGGCCTGATGCGCGCCTTCTCGTGGGCCTATCCGATCGGCGACCTCGTGCTCGTCGCCGCGCTCGCGGCGGTGATGCTGCGGCCGGCGCAGGGCCTCTCGAAGCGCACCGTCGCGCTGCTGGCTGGAGCGATCGGCGGCTTCGTGATCACCGACCTCGTGTACGCGCGCCTGGCCCTGCACGGGAACTACCACGGCGGCGACCCCGTCGACATCGGCTGGTCCCTGTCACTCCTCGCCTTCGGACTGGCCGCCCGAGCCCAGCGGGAGCCACGCCGGCCCGAGCAGGCCGATCGCTATCGCGACGAGCTGCCCTGGGCCACCTACCTCGCCGCGGGAATCGCCTACTCGATGCTGATCGCCGGGGAGGCCGAGGGTTCGTTCATGAAGCACATGAGCGTGATCGTGGCCTGCGCGGGGATCGGGCTGATCGTCATGGCGCGCCAGCTACTGGCGCAGCGCCGCCTCAGCGCGATCCAGACCGACCTCACACGAGCCCGGCAGCACCTTGCCACGGTGGTGGGCGCCGCGCCGATGCTGCTGTTCGCCTTCGACAAGAAGGGGATCATGACCCTCAACGAGGGCCGCGCGCTGGCCGCGATCGGGCACAAGCCGGGCGACAACGTCGGCAGGTCGATCTTCGAGGTGTGCGCCGACCTGCCGGACGTGCTGGAGGCCGCCCAGACGGCCCTCGGCGGGGCTAGGACGAGCACGACCGTCGAGATGGACGACGTCACATTCGAGACCTACTTCGAGCCGGTGTTCGCGCACGACGGCAGCGTCGAGGCCGTGATCGGCGTGTCGACCGACGTGACCGAGCGGCAGCGCGGAGAGCGCCGGATCGCGCACATGGCGTTCCACGACCACCTCACCGGCCTCCCCAACCGGCTCTACCTGCAGAACGAGCTCGAAAGCGCCCTCTCCCGCGCCCGCCGCCACGCGGAGAGCCTGGCGCTGCTGTACATCGATCTCGACCGCTTCAAGCTCGTGAATGACAGCTTCGGCCATGCGGCGGGCGACGCGGTGCTGTGCGAGACCGCCGAGCGCCTGCAGGCGGCCTGCCGCGAGAGCGACTTCGTGGCGCGCCAGGGCGGCGACGAGTTCATGGTGCTGCTCGAGTCCCTGCACGGGGACTCCGCCGGCCACGCGAGCGCGATCGCCGCCAAGATCATCGAGCGGCTGCGGGCGCCGTTCGAGGTCGAGGGCACGGAGTTCGAGCTGGGCGCGACGGTCGGCATCAGCCTCTACCCGCGCGACGCCCAGACGCCCGACAGCCTGATGAAGCACTCCGACGCCGCCATGTACCAGGCGCGCAGCGCCGGCCGCGGCGGCACCGCGATCTACGAGCGCTCGGCCAGCGACCCGCGCGGCAAGCTCAACATGGGGGTGCGGCTGAGGCGGGCGATCCCCTCCGGCGAGCTGGTCCTGCACTATCAGCCGATCTTCAACCTGGCCACGCGCGCGGTGGTTGGGGTCGAGGCGCTGATCAGGTGGGAGGACCCGGCGCTCGGGCTCGTGCCCGCGGGCGACTTCATCCCGTTCGCCGAGGACAGCGGCATGATCGAGGACGTGGGCGGCTGGGTGATCGAGGAGGTCTGCCGGCAGGCTGCCGAGTGGTGGAGCGCCGGGCTCGAGCCGCACATCGCCTTCAACGTCTCGCCGCGCCAGTTCCGCTCGGGCCATGTGGGCGACCAGCTCAGCCTCGCGCTGGCCCGCTACCGGATCCCCGGCTCCGCGCTGACCGTCGAGATCACCGAGTCCGCGGCGATGGCCGACGAGAAGATCGTCGCGCCCGCGCTGCGGCAGCTCGCCGCGCTCGGCGTGCGGACCTCGATCGACGACTTCGGCGCCGGCTTCTCCTCGCTCGACCGCCTCTTCGAGCTGTGCGTGCAGGAGCTCAAGCTCGACCGCCGCTTCCTCGAGGCGGTGCCGCGCGACGCGCGCGCGTCCGCGCTGCTCGGCGCCGTGCTCACGCTCGCGCGCGCGCTCGACCTGAACCCGGTGGTGGAGGGGATCGAGACCGGCGAGCAGCTCGACTACATCGTGCGCACCGGCTTCCGCACCGGCCAGGGCTATCACCTCTGCGTGCCGCTGCCGGCCACGGAGGTCACACCGCTCCTGCCGCACAGCGGCGTCGCGTCGGCCTGGGACAACCGGGTCGCCGCGCCACGTATGCCTTGACACGTATATAGCCATCTAGTTATATATGCGCCGTGTCCGCTTCCACCTGGTCAGTGCTCGCCGACCCGCATCGCCGGGCCGCGCTCATGCTCCTCCTCGAGCGCCCGCGGCCGGTGGGTGAGCTCGTCGAGCAGCTCGGCCTGACCCAGCCCGGCACCTCCAAGCACCTGCGGGTGCTGCGCGAGGCCGGACTCGTCCGGGTACGCAGGGAGGGGCAGAGGCGGCTCTACGTGCTCGACCCGCGGCCGCTCGCCGAGCTCGACGAGTGGCTCGACCCGTATCGGCGCATGTGGGGCGAGAGCCTCGATGCCCTGGAACGGCACCTCGACAGCACCAGAACCGAGGAGGACTGAACGATGGACGGGAGCTACGTGAAGGTCGACGGCCGGCCGGCTGTGCGCTTCGAGCGCCGGCTGTCGCATCCGGTCGAGGCGGTCTGGCGGGCGATCACGCTGCCGGACCAGCTTGCGAGCTGGTTTCCGAGCGCCGTGGAGGTGGACCTGCGAGTCGGCGGCGAGATGGCGTTCACCTTCCCGGTGGACGGCGTCCCGCCGATGGAAGGCGAGGTGCTCGAGCTCGACCCGCCGCGGCGCTTCTGGTTCATGTGGGGCGAGGACGAGCTGCGCTTCGAGCTCGAGCCGATCGAGGGCGGCGACGCCACCCTGCTCCGCTTCACCGACGTGCTGGGCGACGAGGGCAAGGCGGCGCGGGACGGCGCCGGCTGGCACGTCTGCCTGGACACGCTGGAGAAGCAGCTCGCGGGCATCCCGACCGAGAAGCCCGGCAGCCGCCCCGGCTCCGAGTGGCGCGGCCACTACGAGCGCTACGTCGCCGCGGGCCTGCCCGCCACGGCGGAAATTCCTACCGGCTAACCGCTCTCAGACGCCATGCACGGGCTTTGCCGCGCCTCCCGCGGGGAAGCCCATGCACGTCTGGGCAGGGGGTCGCGCGATCCGCCTTGCCGGGCACATGATCGCCACTAGTGAAAGTCCTGTAACGCGCGGGAGGGAAGCTCCCACCGTTGCGGTATCAACATGCAGTCTGGTTTGACGACAAATGCGCTTAGAGAAGGCTTTCACCCGGAGGGGAATCATGAAGGTGTTCGACGTAACAGCGTATGACGGTCACGTAATTGCCGAGGGGCTCACGCTCCGCGAGGCGAACCGAGTCGCCCGCGAGCGTCACGGCCACGTCCGGCCCCGCGTGATCGATTTTCAGATCGATCACTGATCACTGATCACTGATCACTGAGAAGTCGTTGTGATCCGTGATCCGTGATCCGTGATCCGTGATCCGTGATCACTCGTAATTGAGCGCCTCGACCGGCTTCAACCTGGCCGCTCGCCTCGCCGGCAGCACGGACGCCAGCACGCCCAGCACAGTCGCCGCCACCGCCACGATCACGGTCGCCCCGACCGGGAAGTGGAAGCTGATCCCGGGCAGCATCGAGTCGAGGCTCGCGACCCAGACGTAGGCGATCACGACGCCGAAGGCGATGCCGGCCAGCGCGCCGGAGACCGTGATCAGCAGGCTCTCGTCGAGCATCGTCGAGCGCACGAGCCAGCGCGAGGCGCCGAGGGCGCGCAGCACGCCGATCTCGCGCGTGCGCTCCATCACCGACATCGCCAGCGTGTTGACCACGCCGAGCAGCGACACGATCACCGCGATGGCGATGATCGCGTTGAAAAGGTTGAACTGCTGGGTGATCTCGCGCTTGATCTGGGACTTCACGTCCGTGATCGAGAGCGACTCCAGGTTGGGGTGCCGGCTCTGCAGGTAGCTGTCGATGCGGCGCCCGAGCGCCGCCCGGTTCGCACCGGGCGCGGCCTTGATCAGCAGCTCGTTGTCGATCGTCGCGCCATAGACCGAGCGCATCGTGTCGATCGACAGCTGCATGCCGGCGCCGTTGAAGCCTGTGGCCGTCTTCAGGATCCCGGCCACGCGGGCGCTGGCGGTGCGGTCGGGACCGCGCAGGGTGATCGTCGAGCCCACGTGCAGGCCGGCCTCGGTGGCGTAGGCCTGGTTCACCAGCACCCCGCCGCGTGCGAGCGCCGCCAGGGCCGCCGCCCGCGAGCTGCCCTTGACGGGCGTCAGGTCGACCTTGCCGAAGGTCGCGGGGTCGACGCCCATCGCGAGCCCGGGCTGGCTGCCCGACATCTTCGGCAGCTTGAACAGCAGCGCCCTTACCGGGCTCACCACGCCGACGCCGGGCATGGCCGCGATGTCGCGCTGCACCGACGGCGCGATCGGACCGCCGCCCTGATCGACCGGCAGGCCGATGTGCTGGACCGTGTAGTCGCGCGCGTAGGTCTGGTTGATCTGATCGTTGATCGTGCCGAGGAAGCTCGCGGAGATCGCGCTGTTGACGACGATCACCGACAGGCCGATCGTGAGCGACACGGCGGTGGCCGCGGTGCGCGCCGGGTTGGAGCCGGCGGCGTCACCCGCCAACCGGCCGCTGGTGCGGAACACGGCCCGCAGCGGGACCGTCAGCACACGCACGAGCGGCGTGATGAAGAACGGCGCGGCCATCGCCAGCCCGACGAACATCAGCATCGTGCCGCCGATCCCGCCGAGCGCGGCCAGCGCCCCCGCGCCTGCCTTGTTGCCGAGCCAGAAGCTGCCGCCGAAGATGCACCCGGGCAGGAACAGGGCGAGCCCGATGATGCCGCGCCGGATCGGCGTGCGCCGGCGCACGCCCACCGCGCCGATCGCGGCCCGCACGGGGGAGATCCGCCCGGCGCGGCGGGCCGGCCACCAGGCTCCGACGGCGGTGGCGAAGAGACCCACGACCACCGCGGCGACTGCCGGCATCGCGGTGACGTAGAGCGCGCCGATCGGCAAGCCCATGCCCTTCATCAGCGAGATCAGGCCGAGGCTCAGCGCGAGGCCGAGAGCCAGGCCCAGCACCGTGCCCACGGCGCCGATGGCGAGTGCCTCGATCAGCACCGTGCGAGCGATCATGCCGCGCGTGGCTCCCAGCGTCCGCAGCATCCCGATCTCGCGGATGCGCTGCAGCACAGTCATGTTGAACGAGTTGAGGATCAGGAAGCCGCCGACGAACAGCGCGATCCCCGAGAAGAAGTAGAGGACGACGTTCAGCGCCTGGAGCTGCTTGGCGATCTCGTCGCCGAACTGCTGGGGCGACTTGACGTCGAAGCCGGGACCAAGCTCGGCGCCGAGCCGCCTGCGCAGGTCGGCTGCCTGCGAGCGATCGGCCGCCTTGACCGCGATCTGCTGCCAGCCGGCGGGCAGGTCGCCGAGCTGCCGGACCTCCGCGACGGCCATCCCCGCGAAGCCCTGGTCGCCAAACGACAGGTTGCCCCCAAAGCCGAAGATCCCGACCACGTGCAGGCGCGTCTGGCCGGCGGGGGTCGCCACCGCCACCCACTCGCCCATGCGCAGCCCGTGGTTCTTCGCCCAGTTCTTCTCGAGCATCACGTTCGCGCCGCTCACGGGCATGCGGCCGGTGAGCAGCTTGAAGTCGT
This sequence comes from uncultured Thermoleophilaceae bacterium, assembly GCA_963848495.1. Taxonomy (GTDB): domain Bacteria; phylum Actinomycetota; class Thermoleophilia; order Solirubrobacterales; family Thermoleophilaceae; genus JAICJR01. The sequence goes on along the minus strand of CAWKDV010000003.1, from coordinate 136,615 downwards.
AGGGCGAGTGCTTGGGGTCGAAGCCCGCGACCCACATGCTGCCCTTGCGGCCCTCGATCGCGTGGCCGCTCGCGTCGAGGCGCGTGAAGACGCTGCCGACCATCGCGCCGGCGTCGCGCACGCCCGGCGTGGTGCGGATCCGCTGGAGCGTGGCGTCCGGCATCGTGCCGTTGTTCGCCTTCGGCATGACCACCACGTCGCTCTTGCCCCAGGCCGAGTCGATCAGCTGGTCGAACGTGTGGCGGATCGTTCCGACGAGCAGCAGGACCCCGAACACCATCCCCACGCCCAGGACGATCCCGAAGGCGGTGAGGAACACGCGCAGCCTTCGCGTACGCAGCTGACGAAAGGCCAGCGCGTCGAAGGAGCGGAGCATGGTGCGCCCCCTATCCGGTGGCTGCCGGCTCGGCCTCGATCGCGCCGGGGTCGAGCGTGGTGAAGAACTTCACGACGTCGGCGGTCGAGCCGCCCGCCACCTGCCCGGCTATCTGACCGTCGCGCAGGAAGACGACGCGGTCGGCGCTGGCCGCCGCGGCGGGATCGTGGGTGACCATCACGATCGTGTGGCCCTCCGCCTCGTTGATATCGCGCAGCAGCTTCAGCACTCCCTTGCCCGCGCGGGAGTCGAGGTTGCCCGTGGGCTCGTCCGCCAGCACGATCTCGGGCGACAGAAGCAGGGCCCGCGCAATGGAAACGCGCTGCTGCTCGCCGCCGGAGAGCTCCGACGGGAGGTGGTCTGCACGGTCGGAGAGGCCCACCGTGGCGAGCAGCATCTGTGCGCGTTCGACGTGCAGCCCGGGACGATCGCCCGCGATGAGGGCGGGTAGGAGAACGTTCTCGAGCGCCGTCAGCGAGCCCAGCAGGTTGAAGAATTGGAAGACGAAGCCGATGTGGTCGCGGCGGAAGCGGGTCAGGCGCTTGTCGGCGAGGCCGTCGTAGCGGTTGCCGCCGACGGCAACGAGGCCGCCGGTGGCCGACTCGAGCGCCCCGAGGATGTGCAGCAGGGTGCTCTTGCCTGACCCCGAGGGCCCCATGATCGCCACGAACTCGCCGGAGGCGACGTCGAGGTCGACGCCGCGCAGCGCCAGCACGCGCGCGTGACCCGCGCCGTAGGCCATTTCCAGGTCCCGAACCTGTATCGCGGAGACGGAGGCCGCCATGTCAGCAACCTACGTGCCGCCGCCGGTCAGCGCGACCGAATCGACCACGGAATCGAATCCGGGAAAAGCCGTAATGAGGGTCCCGGCAAGTCCCGCCAGCGCCGCCACCGCGTCGTCCAGCCGCGCGACGACGGAAAGGCCTCCGCCGAGCTCCGCGAAGCGGCAGGCGGCCTCGGCCTTCGGGCCCATCGAGCCGGCCGGCAGCCCCAGCGCGCGCAGCTCCGACGGCGTGGCGCGCCTGATCGGGCGCGGGTTGGGGGTGCCGTAGCCGTCGACGATCGCCGGCACGTCGGTGAGCAGGAGCAGAGCGTCGGCGTGCAGCTCGCAGGCGAGCAGCGCCGCCGCCAGGTCCTTGTCGATCACGGCCTCGACGCCGTGCAGCGCGCCGGCGGCCTCGACCACCGGCACTCCGCCGCCGCCGGCGCAGATCACGAGCACGCCCGCGTCCACCAGCAGGCGGATCGTCTCGATCTCGACGATCCGGCGCGGCTCGGGGGAGGGGACCACCCGCCGCCACTTGTCGCCGTCGCGCGCGACCGTCCAGTTGCGCTCCCGGGCCAGGCGGCGAGCCTGCGCCTCCAGGTAGACGGGCCCGACGAACTTGGTCGGCAGCTCGAAGGCCGGATCGAGCTCGTCGACCACGACCTGCGTGAGCAGCGTGGCGATCGATCGTCCCGGCAGCGCGTTGCCGAGCTCCTGGTCGAGCAGGTAGCCGATCATCCCCTCGGACTCGGCGCCGAGCACGTCGAGCGGGTAGGCCCGGACCTCGCGGTAGGCCTCCGACTGGAGCGCGAGCAGCCCGACCTGCGGGCCGTTGCCGTGGGTCACGATCAGCTCGTGCTCCCTGGCCAGCTCGGCGAGCCCGTCCACCGCGTGCGCCAGGTTGCGGCGCTGAACCTCGGCCTCGGCGGGCTCGCCCCGCCGCAGGAGCGCATTCCCGCCCAGGGCCGCCACGACCCTCATGACCAGTCTCCCGTTACGAGCGTGTGCAGCAGCGCCTGCTCCGTCGGCAGGCGGTTGTGCGCCTCCTGGATCACCACGGACTGCGGCCCGTCGATCACCTCGGCGGCGACCTCGAGCCCGCGGTGCGCCGGCAGGCAGTGCATGAAGACGGCGTGGGGGGCCGCCCTCGACATCAGCTCCGCGTCCACGCGATGGCGGGCGAGCTGCTCCCTACGGCGGGCGGAATCCGGCTCGTTGCCCATCGACACCCACACGTCCGTGTAGACGGCGTCGGCGTCCTTCACCGCGTCGACAGGCTCGTGCAGGACCTGCACCGAGCCGCCGCGCACGGAGGCGGCGCCCTCCGCCGCGAGCGTGATGTGGTCGTCGGGCTCGTAGCCCGGCGGCGTGGCGATGCGCACGTGCATGCCCGCGAGCGCGCCCGCCTGCATCAGCGAGTGCGCAACGTTGTTGCCGTCGCCGACGTAGGCGAGCGTGAGACCCGCGAGGGAGTCGAAGCGCTCGCGCAGCGTCAGGAGGTCGGCCAGCGCCTGGCAGGGATGGTGGTTGTCGGTGAGCGCGTTGATCACGGGCACCGTGGAGTGCCGGGCCACCTCCTCGACCTCGGCCTGCTCGAAGGTGCGCATGACGATCGCCGCCACGTAGCCGGACAGGACCCGGGCGGTGTCGGAGATCGGCTCCCCGCGGCCGAGCTGCAGCTCATCCGGCCGCAGCATCATGGGCAGCATCCCGAGCCTGTAGGCCGCGCCCTCGAAGGAGGCGCGAGTGCGGGTGGAGGGCTTGGCGAAGTAGCAGGCCACCGCCCTGCCGGCGTGCTGCTCCCGCCAGCCGAGCGGCTCGTCCTTCATGCGCTCGGCGAGCTCCAGCAGGTGGTCGAGCTCGATCGCCGTCAGGTCGTCGACCCGGAGCAGATCGCGGGGATGGGTCGCAGCGAGTGCCATCGAAGGCTCCTTTCAGCGCCGAGGGGCCGCCGGGGCGGCGCCGGCCGAAGCCGGCGCCGTCGTCGTGGGGGGAGTGGCGCTCAACGCGCGCCACCGGCGGGAAGGAGCTCGTCACCATGCCGGTACGCGTCCTCGGGTGGCGCCTCGACCGGAGGCGGCATCTTGGCGAGCAGGTCCTCGACCGTGGTCGCCTTGCGGCCCTCCCACCACTTCACGAACACGTAGATCGGGATGCCGGCGAGCAGGAGCACGAACCCCTTGGCGATGACGTCCTTGCCGGAGCCCGTGATCGCCCACACCGAGTAGGCGAACGCCAGCGTGGCGATCACCATGTCGCGGGCGAACAGCTTCCGCTCGAACAGGTCGCGCTCGGTCACGTAGAGGTACGCCTGCGCCGCCGCGGAGTATGCGTACGGCACGAGCGTCGTCAACGTGGCCAGCAGGATCACAAAGGTGAAGGCGTCGACCAGACCCTTCGTGTAGTTCATGAGCATCAGGCCGCTGACCAGCGCGGACGAGACGATCAGTCCGAATACCGGCGTCTGGCGCTCACCGTGCACGCGTGCGAACTGCTCGGGGAAGAGGCCGTCCTCCGCCGCCGCCATGGGCACGCGCCCCTGGAGCAGGATCCAGCCGTTCAGCGCGCCTCCGGTGGCAAACAGCGCCACCAGCGCGATGACCTTGTCCCAGCTGCCGCCGAACATCTGGCCCGCGGCTGCCGCGAACGGGCTCGTGGAGCTCGCCAGCGTGTGCGCCGGGATGATGCCCATGATCGAGATCGTCGCCACGATGTAGACGACCGTGGCGAGCGCGGTCCCGATGATGGTCGCGCGCGGGATCGTCCGCTCCGGGTCCTTCACCTCCTCGGCCGTCACGGTCGCCGACTCGAGCCCGATGAAGGCCCACAGGGTCAGCGGCGCGGCCGCCGAGATCGCCTTCGCCGTGCCATGCGGCGCGAAGGGCGTGAGGTTGCCGCCCTTGATGAAGAACAGCCCGATCACGGCGATGATCGCCAGCGGGATGAACTTCAACAGGGTGGTGATGAACTGCACCTGCGCGCCCTGGCGGACGCCGAGGATGTTCACGAACGTCAGCGCCCAGATCAGCGCGATGCCGACCAGAGCCGCCATCAGGTTGTGCGTGGCCAGCTGCGGCCAGAACACGGCCAGGTAGCCGATGAAGGCGACCGTGATGGCCGCGTTGCCGGCCCAGGCCGCGATCCAGTAGCCCCAGGCGGTCTGGAAGCCGACGAAGTCGCCGAAGGCCCTACGCGCGTAGACGTAGGGGCCGCCCGTCCGCGGGAAGGTGCGGCCGAGGCGGGCGAACACGAGCGCGAGCAGCATCGCGCCGAGGCCGGTGAAGACCCAGGCGATGATCGACACGGGCCCCGCTGCGCCGGCCAGTGAGGATGGCAACAGGAAAACGCCCGAACCGATCATGTTGCCCACGACGAGGGCCGTTGCCATCCACAGGCCCATCGAACGTGACAGCTTTGGCTTCGAGGCCCGCGGACTGCCGACCTCGGCTGTCTCTTGCATTACGCCCTCCTTCTTCAAGGGCCGCTCAGGCGGTCCGACGTAGAACTAAGCATCCGTCGGCTGGCGCGCTCCGACATCGGGCGGACACCCTGAAGGGGGAGGGGGAAAATGCGGATTCGCCCGCGGGTAACTACGGGTTGAAGGACTAGCCACGAAGCGCACGCAGCGCGTTGAGGATCACCGCCAGATCGATGACCTCTTGGAGCAGCGCCCCGGCCAGCGGAGGCAGGTAGCCGGCGGCGGCGACCGCCATCGCGGCGATGCTCAGGCTCATGCCGGCGATCACGCTCTGGCGCGCGATGTAGAGCGAGCGGCGGCCGATGTGCACGGCGTCGGCCACGCGGTCGATGCGGTCCACCGTGATCACGGCATCGGCGGTCTCGGAGGACACGGTCGCGCCCGCCACGCCCATGGCCACGCCGAGGTCGGCGAGCGCCAGGGCGGGGGCGTCGTTCACGCCGTCGCCCACCATCATCACGGGGCTCAGCCCGTCGTCGGCCCGCAGGCTGCGCACGACCTCGAGCTTGTCCTCGGGCGACTGGTCGGAGTAGACGCGATCGACGCCCAGCTCACGGCCGACACGCTCGGCCACCGAGCGGCGGTCACCCGAGAGCATGGCCACATAGCGCACGCCCTCGGCGCGCAGCCGCTCGACGATCCGGGTGGCGTCGGGGCGCAGGTCGTCGGTCATCACGATCACCCCGGCCACGTGGCCGTCGACGCCGACCATCACGCGCGCCTCGCCGGAGCCGCGGGTGCCGAGCAGGCCCACCGCGGCCACGTCCTCGGCGCCGTAGCCGGACCCGCGCAGGAAGGCACGGCTGCCCACCGCCACGCGCCGGCCGTCCACCGTGCCCTCGATGCCCTGGCCGGGAAGCTCGCTCACGTCGCTCGGCAGGCTCAGCGGCAGCTCGGCCTCCTCCGCGGCGTGCACGAGGGCCTCGCCAAGCACGTGCGCGGACATGTTGTCCACCGACGCCGCCAGCCGCAGCAGCTCGCCGGGCTGGAGCTCGCCGGCGGTGAGGATCTCGCGCACGTCCGGCGTGCCGACTGTCAGCGTGCCGGTCTTGTCGAACAGCACGGTGCGGACCTCGCCGAACGTCTCGATCGCACCCGCTCCCTTCACCACCACGCCCGCCTTTGCCGCGCGCGAGAGCCCCGATACGAGAGCAATGGGGGCCGCAAGGATCAGGGGGCAGGGTGTGGCGACGACCACCACCGCGAGCGCCCTCACGGCGTCGCCGCTGATCGCCCAGGCCGCGCCGGCGATGAGCAGCGCGGCGGGCAGGAAGAAGCCCGCGTAGCGGTCGGCCATGCGCACGAACGGCGCTCGCTGTGTCTGCGCCTGCTCCACCAGCCGCACAAGTGCTGCGTACGCGCTCTCGGCGGCGGGACGGTCGGCGCGCACGTCGAAGGGGGCTCCGGCGTTGGCGGTGCCGCTCAGCACCGGCATTCCCAGGCGCAGGGTCACCGGCAGCGGCTCGCCCGTGAGCGTGCTCGTGTCCACCACGGCCTCCGCGCTCGCCACGGTGCCGTCGACGGGGATCACCTCGCCGCTGCGCACCACCACGACGTCGCCGACCTGCACGTCGCCGGCGGGCAGCTCGCGCAGGGCGTCGCCCACGCGCATGTGCGCGATCTTCGGCGCACGCTGCACGAGCGCGGTCAGCTCCCGCCGTGCGCGGGTCGACGCCACCGCTTCGAGCGCCGCGCCGCCGGAGAACATGAGGCCAATCACCACCCCCGCCAGCTCCTGCCCGAGCGCGAGCGCGCCGACCATCGCCACCAGGGCGATCGTGTCGACCCCGAGGTGGTGGTCCACGACCACCGTGTGCGCGACCTCGTAGGCAAGCTCGGCGGCGAGCAGGGCCACGGTGGCGCCCCAGACCGAATCGCCGGCTGCCCCCTCGCCCGCGAAGTGGAGGATCCCGCCCGTGACGATCGCCAGCAGTGCGATCAGCGCGAGCAGCTGCGCGCGGTGCTCCACGAGCGCGTGCCAGGCGCGCCGGAGGTCGGAGCGGGGACGCGAGGCGCCGCCGGCGCCGGGCGCGGCGGCCGTTGCGGTGGCGTTCACGCCATCACGTTAGGCGGCGGCGGGCGACCGCCCATCCGCAGCCTTGCGCAGACCCGATCCGGGGCTTCTACGGCTTGTCGCGGGTGCCTCGCGGCAAGTGGACTCGATCAGCTCGGCCAGCTCAGCAGGGCGCTCCCGCTGCGGGTGGTGGCCCATTCCGGGCCAGATCTCGACGCTCGCCTGGGGCAGCGCGGAGCGAAGGCCGGCGGCGTGGGAGGGGGGCACAAGCCGGTCGTGCTCGCCCCAGACCGCGCGGACCGGGCCGTCGTACGCCAGGGTGCGTCGGTAGAAGGCGCGCTTGGACAGGCCTGCGGCCACGACGGCCTTTGTGGCGTCGCGCGCGCCCGGGACGGCGTCGAACGCCGAGCGCATCACCCGCCGCAGCATCTCGGGGTCCGGCGCCTGGCCCGAGGTCACGACGCCCGTGTAGGCGACCGTCAGCACGAGCGGGTTCGACAGCGCCAGCGGCAGCACGGCGGCGGCCACGTTGCGGATGCCGGGGATCGAGATCGCCTCGGCGAGGTGGATGCGGCCGAAGCCGGCCGGCGCGAGCAGCGTCAGGGAGAGCGCGCGCCGCGGGGCGAGCTCCGCGAGCGCCGGGGCGATCGCGCCGCCCAGCGAGTGGCCCACGAGGTGGTAGGACTTCACGTCCAGCTTGTCCAGCGTCTCGCCGACGTCCAGCGCGTACGCCGAGATGCGCGGCCGGGTGGCTCGGTCGGAGCGCCCGAAGCCGGGCAGGTCGAAGGCGATGCACGGGCGCGACGTCGCACAGGCGAAGCCTTCCCAGCCGTTCGCCGAGTCGAGCAGCCCGTGGAGCAGGACGACCGGTGGACCGTCGCCGGGACGGGTGCGCACGCCGATGTGGCGGCCGTCGTCGAGGCGGACGGTCTGCGAGCGCGCTCTGCGGATGCTCGGTGGGCCGGTGCGAGGTGCTTCCCCCGACATGGCGGAACCTTCGATCCTGGGGACCTCGCGCACATCCGCCGCGACCCGCCGTGTTCGGGCGGATCGCCACGTCGCCCCGTCAGTAGTTCGCCGTGTCGGGCTTCTATAATTCCTACTACATGAGTAGGAGTTACAAGCTGGACCACTACGCGAAGGGGACGGGGGCGAGTGTCGTGCCCGTCGAGGAGGAGAGCAAGCGGGAGCCGGAGCGACCGCTCAACGCGGTCGTGCTCGGAGGAGGGGAGAAGCCCAAGCCGCGGCCCAGCGGGCCGCCGGTCAGGACCTCCACAGCCCTGGCGCCCGGACACGTGCGCAAGAAGTCCACGGGGGAGATCGGCAAGGTGCAGGCGGTGGACCCGAAGGCGGGCACCGCCACGGTGCTGTGGCTCAGGCAGGGCCGCTCGTCCACCGTGCCGATCAGCGCGATCACGCGCCGCTGAGGCGGCCTAGGGCCTCAGTGCGGCAGCGCCTGCCAGGCGGGCGCCGAGTCGGACACCGCGTGCGGGTCCCCGGTCGTGCTCGACACGACATGCGGGCTCGAACCGTCGGCGCCGACCACGAAGATGCGGCGGTCGAGCTCCGGCGAGTCCGTCAGCGCGCTGTAGGCGATCTGCGTGCCGTCGGGCGACCAGGCCGGCTCGCCGCGCAGGATCGCGCCACTGGTGAAGATCACGTGGTCGTTCGTCCCGTCGGCGCCCACCACCCAGAGACCGGGCGAGCGCGCGTACGCGAGCCTGCTGCCATCCGGCGCCCAGTCCGGGGACAGCCAGCCGCGCGTGCCGGTGTTGGTCAGCGCGCGCTGGCCGCGCCCGTCGGGCCGCATGCTCCAGACGTTGTCGCGCCCGCCATTGCCGTGGCGCGCGAACGCGATCCTGCTGCCGTCGGGCGACCAGGCGGGCCGCGAGTCCGTCGCGTGGATCTTGAGACGCCTGCCGTCCGCGTTGGTGATGAACGGCCGGGTGGTGATGCGCTTCAGGCCTCGGCCGTCGGCGTGGATCGTGTAGATGTAGCCGCGCGCGGCGAAGACGATGCGCTTGCCGTCCGCCGACCACGACGGCTGTCCGGCCTCGACCGGGGTGCAGCCGGTGATCCGGTGCGCATGGCCGCCGCTGGCGTCGCTCACGTAGATGCCGCCTCGCCGCGACGGTGTGTAGAGGCTGTAGGCGAGCTTCTTGCCGTCGCGCGACCAGGCCGGGTCGACCGCGTTCCGCGCGAGCCGGTGCAGCCCGCTGCCATCGGGGTTCACGGCGTAGACGGCGGCGGTGCCGTCTGGCCCGAGGCGCGCGAAGGCGATCTGGCCCGGCTGGGCGGGAGTGAAGCTCACCGCCGCCACGATCCCGATCAACGCCAGCGCAGCCATGTCGACCTCCTAGAGCCCCGGCAAGCCCACGCTAGGACGACCGCGCCGGTGCGCCATCCGCGGCCTTCCGCGAATCGCTGCCTGGAAGTACTGAGTCCTTCCTTCTGTCCGAAGTTGTGGCGAACATATGTTCGTGTCAATCCAGGCCACCGTCATGCACGCCGACCTCGACGCCTTCTTCGCATCGGTGGAGCAGCGCGACGATCCGCGGCTGCGCGGGCGGCCCATCGTCGTCGGCATGGGGGTGGTGCTGGCGTGCAGCTACGAGGCCAAGGCGTGCGGGGTGCGCACCGCGATGGGCTGCACTCAGGCGCGCCGCCTGTGCCCGCGTGCGCTGTTCGTGCCACCGCGGATGTCCGCCTACTCGGACGCGAGCAAGGACGTGTTCCGCGTCTTCGAGGACACCTCGCCGCTGGTCGAGGGCCTGTCGATCGACGAGGCGTTCCTCGACGTCCGCGGCCTCGAGCACATCTCGGGCACGCCGGCGGAGATCGGCGCGCGCCTCAGGCGCGCTGTGCGGGAGCGGGTGGGCCTGCCGATCACGGTCGGCGTCGCCAGGACCAAGTTCCTCGCCAAGGTGGCCAGCGGGGTCGCCAAGCCGGACGGCCTGCTCGTCGTGCCGCCGGAGGGAGAGCTGGCGTTCCTTCACCCGCTGCCAGTCGAGCGGCTCTGGGGCGTGGGGCCGGTCACCTCGCGCAAGCTGCGGGAGCGCGGTCTCGTCACGGTCGGGCAGGTGGCCGAGCTGGAGGAGGGCGAGCTGGTGGCGATCCTCGGGCCCGCCTCGGGGCGTCACCTGCGCGCGCTGGCGCACAACCGCGACCCGCGCCGGGTGCGGCCTGGCCGCCGGCGAAGATCGATGGGCACGCAGCGGGCGCTCGGCCGCCGCGGTCCGCGCTCGTGGGAGTCGCTCGACGCGGTGCTGATCGCGCTGGTCGACCGGCTGGCGCGCCGCCTGCGCGCGGCCAGCCGGGTCTGCCGCACGGTGGTCCTGCGCCTGCGCTTCGGCGACTTCACGCGCGCCACGCGCTCGCACACGATGGCGGAGTCCACCGCGCAGACGCAGACGATCCTCGCGGGCGCCCGCGGACTGCTGGCCACGGCGATGCCGCTCATCGACGAGCAGGGGATCACGCTGCTCGGGATCTCGCTCACCAACCTGCAGGACGATTGGGCGATCCAGCTCGTGCTGCCGCTCGAGAGCGCGCGCTCGGTGACGCTGGACGCGGTAATCGACCACGTGCGCGACCGCTTCGGGGCGGACGCGATTACCCGGGCGGTCCTGATCGGCCGGGAGCAGCGCGACCCGACGCCGCTGCTACCGGACTGAGCCGCCGCTGTGGTGCGGCGCTCAGCGAAGAAGCTGGTCGAGGTCGTCCACCTCGACGCTGATGCGGTCGTCGAAGGACGACTGGCCGGCAGACAGGCGCATCACATATCCGCTCAGGTAGCGGCCGCCGATCTTGCTGGGCGGCCACCAGAGCGGCTCCATGTCGGCGCGGGAGCTCTCCACCCCGGCGTCCGACAGGTCGGCGCGCAGGTACTGCGGGGGACCGCCGGTGAGCAGCAGCCCGCGCAGCACGGGGCGGAAGGGGCCGGGCTGCTCGAGCGCGCCCACGGCCGCGGCGATCGACTCCGCCACTGCGTCGGCCTGCTGCGTCGCCAGACCACCCTGCTTGACCGCGAAGGTCGTCACGTCGCCGGCGGCGTAGACGTGGTCTACGCCCTCCACCGCACCGTCGGGCGCTGTGGGGATGAACCCGGCGGCGTCGTGCGGGAGCCCGGCGAGCCGCGGCCCCTCCAGGCGCGGCAGCGAGATCACGGCATCTGCGGCGACGCTCCGGCCGCCGCTCAGCTCGAGCGTTCCGGCCGCCGCCAGGAGTGGCTCGGCCCGAGTCTCCAGGGCGACGCCGGCCTCGGCCAGCAGGGTGCGCACGCTCGCGCTCGCCCGCCGCCCGAACAGCGCCAGGGGCGCGTCCTCCGGCGTGGTGAGGGTGATCTCTGCGTCCACGGGACCGTGGGTCTCGCAGCGGCGTGCGGTCATCAGCGCCAGCTCGTAGAGCGGCAACGCCCAGGTCGGGCCCGACGGCACTGCGAACGCCACGCGGCGGACGCGGTCCTCATCGAGGTCGTCCAGGACCCCGCGGAAGCTGCGCTGGCCGCGCCGGTCGTAGAAGTTGATCGCGCCCGGCAGCGCCTCGCGCCGTGTCGCCCCGGTGGCCACGACCAGCACGTCGTATTCGAGCCGCGAGCCGTCACGGAGCAATAGCTCCCGAGTACGAGCGTTCACGGTCACCAGCGTTCCCACGCGGAGCGTGCTGCCGCAGTCGGCCACGATGCCGGCGAGGCCGAAGCGCTGGGGCGGCTCGGCGCCGAACGGGCGCGCCACCGCCAGCGGCTGGTAGATGAACTCGCGCGAGGGCGCGACCAGCAGCGTGTCGAGGCTCTCTCCGGCGAGGTCGTGCAGGGCGAGCAACAACTCGACCGCCGCAGGACCGCAGCCTGCGATGACCACCCGGAGGGTTTTCCGGGCACCGCTCATACGTAGATAGTCCGCTGCCCGGGGGCCGCCCGCATCCGCAGTCGTTGCGATCCCCGATCAGTAGTACGCCGAGGCGGCCCCGGCAGTGGCGCCGACCCTAGTTCCGGCTCTGGCCGGCCGTCCGGCGGCTCTCGAACCAGCGGACGGTCTGCTTGATTGCCTCGGGATGCGCCGTGGAGCGGAACGGGCCGAAGGCGCGCTCGAACTTCGAGGAGTCGGCCACGAACGGGCCGCGCACCTGGTAGCTGGTCTCGCGCAGCTCGCGCAGGAGCGGCGAGAACAGCGCGGCGACGGCGAGCAGCGCGGGGGAGGCGGCCTGCACGCGAGCGGGTGTCGGCCGGCCCGCCGCGGCGAATGCCAGGTCGAAGAAGGCCTGGGCGGTGAGGGGGTCGCCGGCGGGCACATGCCAGGTCTCGCCGTCGGCCTCCGGGCGCTCGGCCAGCACGATCAGCGCACGCGCGAGGTCGGGCAGGAACTGGAAGCTGTGCGGCTGGTCGAGCCGGCCGGGCCAGATCGGCCGCCCGCCGCCCACGGTGCGACCGAACGCGCTCTCGCCGGCCACCGAGGAGAGGCCGCCGGGCCCGAAGTAGTCGGAGGCGCGGGCGATCGCCACCCGGGCACGGCCGGCGGCGTGCGCCTCCCGCAGCTCGGCAGCCACCTCCACCCGGGTGCGGCCCTTCCGCCCGGTGGCCGCCTCCGCCAGGTCCTCGCGCAGCGGTCCGTCGACCCGCCCGTAGGCGTACAGGTTGTCGGCGTACACGAGCTTCGCGCCCGCCGCCTCGGCGGCAGCGAGGATCGAGCGGCTCACCGCGGGCAGCAACTGCGGCCACTGCGTGTACCCGGGGTTCACGCAGTGGTAGACCACCGCCGCGCCGCCGGCCGCGGCCAGCGCCTGCTCGGGGACCGTGGCATCGGCCGCCACCGCCTCCGCCGCGCCCACCGCCGCCCCGCGGCGGCTCACTGCGCGGACGGGCTTGCCCTGGCTCAGGAGCTCCTGCGTCAGCGCCCGCCCGGCGCCGCCGGTGGCGCCGAACACCACGTGGAGCCCGTCGTCGCTCACGCAGCCTGGAGTGCCGCCGGGTCCACGACCTCACGCCGCTCGAGGCGATCGCCCGTGCCGGGATCGTGAGCCACCAGGTAGACGGTCGGCCGTGAGCGGGCCAGCTCGCGGATGCGCTCGAGCGTGCGGCGCGCCTCGTCCTCGTCGGGTGACACCCCGTCGACGGCGCCCGCGAGCATCAGCTCCTGCGTGTACGAGCTGTCGCCCGCGATCAGGATCACGTGCTCATCCTCCTCGATGAGCACGCCGATGTGCCCCGGCGTGTGGCCCGGCAGGCCGATCGCCACCATGTCGCCGGCCTCGGTCAGCGGCAGGCTATGGGTGAATGGGCCGTAGGGAGTGGGGGGCAGGTCGAGTGGCGTGGGATCGAGCCAGTCGGGGAAGCGGTTGTTCACGTAGCCGCGGACGCGCCCCGGGCGGCCGGCGGCGAGCTCGAGCTCGCGGCGCGAGACGATGATCTCGCTCTTGGGGAAGTGGCCCATGCCGCCGGCGTGGTCGGTGTGGAGATGGGTCATCAGCACGCGGGGGACCTCGCGCGGGTCGATGCCCAGCCGCTCGAGCTGCGGGCCGATCTCCTCCTCCGGCTTCACCCACTCGCGCACGCCGAAGCGGAAGTACGGGTGCCAGCGCGGGAAGTAGCCCGGCTCGCAGGCGCGGGCGGTCTCGCCCGTGTCGACCACCATAACGCCCTCGGGGTGCTCGATGGCGTAGGCGTAGATCGGAAGCGGGTCGGTCCAGTTGCGGTCGAGCGTCGTGTTCAGCAGCCGGCGCTTGCCGTGGCCGGCGCCCTCGCGCTGCCTGGTCTTGATCGCCACGGTGCCGGTCTGGATGGCGTGGATCTTCATGTACTTCTCCTGGGACGAGGTTGGGAAGGGGGCGCGAAACCGCGCATGACGAGCTCGGCGACGCCGTCGGCGAGCTCGTCGTCGATCGGACCGCCCGTGATCAGCAGCCGGTAGAAGAGCGGGCCGCCGAAGACGTCGAGCGCCAGCTCGTAGTCGAGGTCGGAACGCAGGTCACCACGCGCCACACCGCGCTCGAGCACCTCGCGCAGCTCCGCGCGCCGGCGAGCCAGAAAGCCCTCCCGCACGGCCCGGGCGATCTCGGGGTGGTGCCTCATCGCGTCCACGAGCCCGGGCATCACCCCGGCCTGAAGCGAGCCGCGGTAGACGCCCACCGCACCCAGCATGAGCACACGGATGTCCTCCGCCGTCGAGCCCGTGTCGGGGATGGCGATCTCGCTGACGAGCCCTTTCACGGCGGCCGCGATCAGCTCCTCCTTGGAGCGAAAGCGGCGGTAGATCGTCGCCTTGCCGACCCGCGCGCGCCGCGCCACGTCCTCCATACGGAGGTCGCGCGCACCGTGCTCGGCGAGCAGCTCGAGCGCCGCCCGCAGCATCGCCCGGTCGGCCCGGTCCTCGCGGGGTCTGCCTACGGGGCGGTGGATTTCTGAACTGACTGGTTCCGTAAGGTCCGGAACTCTAGCGGCCGGCCGCACGCGGAGCGTAAGGTTGTGCCCGTCATGACTGCCCGACTGGTCCGGCAGATCTTGATGAAGGCTTCCGAGGCTGGTATCGACATCGCCGGCACCGCCTTCCTGGGCCCTGCATGGCCGGTACTCCATGCGGCGCTCGGCCCGGTGCTTGACAGGTTGTCCGAGAAGCTCGGTGGTGTGGACCCGGTGGGCTCGCGGGAGGCGGCGGAGCGAGCGGCGGACGAGTTCGAGAAGGATCAGCGGCTTCAGGAGCTGCTGCGCTCGAACCTCATGGAAGGGCTGAAGCCCGTGCTCGCGGGGCAGGAGCGCCTGGAGGCCGGCTTCCAGACGCTGTCGCAGGTGGTGCTCGACAACACTCAGGCGCTCGAAGACATCAAGCAGTCGGTGGAGGGCATCGGCGCCAAGCTCGACGAAGGGGTGGAGCTCAGCCCGGAGGGCGCCAGGGAGATCGAGGACGCGATCACCGAGCGCGTCATCGTGGCGCTGGAGGTCCGTGGAGTCGTACATCCTTTCGCCGAGGAGGCGGCGGTGCCCGAGACGTGGGCAACACAAGACGAGCTCGTGGCCGAGGCCCAGCAGGCGGTGCAGGCCGTCGAGCAGATCCGCGAGGGCCGCGTGGACGAGGCGCTGGAGACACTGCAGAGGGCGCGCGGCTCTCTTGCTCGGGCACTGCTCGAGACGCCCACCGACGTTGAGGTGCGCCTGCAGCAGGGCTACGTGCTCAAGGCACTCGGGCAGGCCTACGGCGCCGCCGGCGACCAGCAGGAGGCCGACCGCTCGCTCGAACAGGCGGAGAGCATCTTCCGCCTGGTCATCCGCGACATCCCCGCTGATCCGGGCACCCAGGACGAGATCGCGTCTGCGGTCAACGGGCTTGCCAACATCCTCGCCGAGAGGGGACGCCAGGCCGAGGCGGCCACGCTCTACCGCGAGGCCCTTCGCTTGGAGCCGAGTTACGCCTACGCCTGGCATGACCTGTTCGGGTCGCTGGTGGCGCTCGCCGACGCGGGCGACCCTCGCCCGAGCGAGCTCGACGAGGCGTGGAGCGGCCTGCTTCGGACGGCTCCCGGCACTCCAGGGCTCGAGCCGAATTACATCGAGGGGCTACGCACGGAGCACTACGAGCGCCTGCGCCGTACGGTTGGCGGCACCTGATCTCGCCATGCGTTTCCTGCTCAACATCATCTGGCTCGTGCTGGCCGGCATCTGGATGGCGATCGCCTACGGCATCGCGGCGATCATCTGCTTCATCTTCATCATCACGATCCCGTTCGGGATCGTCTCGCTGCGCATCGGGCTGTTCGCGCTGTGGCCGTTCGGGAAGACGGTCGTGAAGCGTGCCGACGCCGGCGCGGGCTCCGCCATCGGCAACATCATCTGGTTCATCTTCTGCGGCTGGTGGCTGGCGATCGGCCACCTGATCACGGGCGTGCTGCTCTGCCTGACGATCATCGGGATCCCGCTCGGGCTCGCCAACTTCAAGCTGATCCCGGTGTCGCTGCTGCCTTTCGGCCGCGAGATCGTGTCGGTCGAGGAAGCCCGGGCGATCGACGCGGCGCACGCGGTGGCCGTGCCCTGGGACTAGCTGGACACCATCGACTTCTTCGTCTACAGCCGTGCCGTGGCCGGCGCCGCGGAGCCCGCTCCCGCGCTCAACGAGGAGCACTGGTCATACATGGACCGGTTCGCGGACCGCATGACGGCCCGCGGCCCGACGCTCGGCCCGGATCGAGCGACCTGGACCGGCAGCCTGCACATCGTCGACTTGCCGAGCGCAGACGCCGCCCGCGAGTTCGTGGAGCACGAGCCCTACAACCGCGCCGGCCTGTTCGAGCAGCATCTGATCCGGCGCTTCAACAATCTCCTGGGCAGGACGATGTGGGAGTCGGCGGAAGGGTCCGACGACCCGCGCTTCCTCGTCGTCGCGCACGCGCCGCCCGAGGCGCTGCGCGGCCTCACGGCCCTGGCGCCCGAGCGGCTGAACGTCTATGGCGAGCTGCTCACGCTCGAGGAGGCCAGGCCCGCCGGCGTCGCATTGGCGCTCCAGGCGCCGACGCGAGAGGCCGCCGAGACCCTCCTCGGCGTCTCAGTGGGGCGACCCGACGTCGAGATCCACGACTGGGAGTTCGGCGGTCGGCGCTGATAGGCGCGCTGAGCAGCGACTCAGCCGAGCGTCAGCGTGCTGAACAGCCCGGCGTGGTCCGAGTCCCAGAACCCGTTCGCGGGCGAGCGGCCGGTGACCAGTGACCGGACGAGCTTGACCTTCTTGGGGGCGTCGGTCATCACGTGGTCGACCTTGTGGTCGAAGTCGCTGAGCTTCCCGCCGCCGGCGGTCGTGAGCAGGTCGGTCTGCAGGCAGCAGCCGAGCGGCTTGCTCGTGCTGCGCTCCGCGAACCCGGCCCCGAGCAGCGCCTTGTAGGCCAGGCCGTCGCCCGGCTTGACCTCGGTCTTCGTGTCCGAGTTCAGGTCGCCGACGAGGATCACGGGCAGCTTGGTGGCCGCCGGGCCGCCCCTGGCGAACAGCTCCCTCGCCTGCGCCTCCCGGATCTGTCCGTTGCCGACGTTCGTGTTCTTGTTCGTGTGGTTGCTGGCGTTGCTGTCGAACGACTCGAGGTGGGTGTTCACGAAGCGGAACTTCGCGGCTCCCTTCACCTTGGCGTCGACGCGCGTCCAGCCGCGGGTGACGTCGATCGGCACGCCCGCGGGCTGAACCTGCATCAGCGTCTTGAAGTGGCCGGCCTTCGCGCCGGAGGTCTTGACCGTGCCCACGCGCGCGAGGATCACGTCGCGCATCGTCAGGCGGGCGTTCAGCTCGCTCCCGAACGGACAACCGGGCGCGGCGGTGGCCTCGTTGCCATCCGTGTTCGCGTAGATCTCGAAGTCGAACTCCGGCTCCGCGATCACCGCGCGATACAGCTTCTTGCCCTTGTTGAGCTGATCGAGCAGCAGCTTCAGGTAGTCGTAGCGGACGGTCGTCGCCTTGGGCGGGATCGGGTTCTCGGTGCACGGAGCGGTCCGCCAGTCAGCGGCCTCCTGCAGTCCCACGAGGTCCGGCTTGGTCGAGAGGATCTCGGCCGCCAGGCCCTTCGCGCGTGTGGCGAAGTCGTTCTTGTCGACCTGGCCGAGGATCGTGCCGGCGGCGTCGACGAGCCCCTGAAGGCTCGTGGCCTGCACGCCCGGCCCGAGGTCGGCGCCGAGGAACACGTTCCGCGTCATCACGCTCACGCGACCCGGCTTCGCCGCGGCGGCGGCCGGCGACAGGATTGGCACAGCGGCTCCTGCAGCGATCACAGCTGCCAGGGCCAGCCGGGTTCCCACACGCCGGTACACCGGCGACTCACCATACCGATGCCGCACTTTTTCCCGTGGAGTTTCCATAACCTCCGTTATCGAGCGTTGAAAGCGTGAGCGGGGGGCCGGCGGCGAGGAGATCGGTCGCCCCCGGCCCGCTCCGTTCAGCGGTCTGCTCAGCGCACGACCGCCTTGACCGCGACTTCAGCCTTGGCCTGCGCCACGATCGGCTGAAGCACGTCGGCCAGCTGCGGCGCGCCGACCTCCTCGAGCGAGTAAGTGACCTCGCGGATCGGATGGCGCGACTCGATCAGGCGCCGCAGGTCCATCGGGGTGCCCGCGATGACGGCGTCGCAGTCCACGGCGTTGATCGTCGCCTCCAGGTCCTTGAGCTGGGCGTCGGAGTAACCCATGGCCGGGACGACGGTCTCGATATGCGGGAACTTCGCCAGCGTCTCAGCGATCGAGCCGACGGCGTGCGGCCGCGGGTCCACGGGGATCGCGTTCGCCTTGCGGGCCGCGACGGTGCCGGCGCCAAAGGGCATGCCACCGTGGGTGATGGTCGGACCGTCGTCGATCACGAGCACGCGCTTGCCGGCCAGCGAGGGACCGTCCTCGAGGACCACCGGCGACGCGGCGCGCACGACGGTGGCCTTCGGCGCGAGCTGGGCGACATCCGCCAGCACCTCCTGGATCTGCCCCGGAGTGGCGCTGTCGACCTTGTTGATCACGACGACGTCGGCCATTCGCAGGTTGGCCTCGCCGGGGTGGTAGCGCAGGGCGTGGCCCGGCCGCAGCGGGTCCACGACGACGATGGTCAGGTCAGGCTTGTAGAAGGAGAAGTCGTTGTTGCCGCCGTCCCAGATGACGACGTCGGCCTCCTCCTCGGCCTGGCGGAGGATCGCGCCGTAGTCGACGCCCGCGTACATGATCATGCCCATCTCGACCGGGCGCTCGTACTCCTCGCGCTCCTCGATCGTGGGATTCGAGGCGTCAATGTCGGCAAGGGTCGCGAAGCGCTGCACGGCGATCGACTCGAGGTCGTGGTACGGCATCGGATGCCTGACGAGAGCGACCTTCAGCCCCGCATCGAGAAGCACCTGGCCCACCCGGCGGCTGGTCTGGCTCTTGCCGCAGCCGGTCCGCACAGCGCAGACCGCCACCACCGGCTTGGTGCTGGGGATCATCGTCGAGTGCGTGCCAAGCAGGGTGAAGTCGGCGCCCGCGGCTATCACGGTCGACGCGCGGTGCATGACCTCCTCGTGCGACACGTCGGAGTAGGCGAAGACCACCTCCTCCACGTCGTGCTCGCGGATGAGGTCAGCGAGCTCGGACTCCGGACGCACCGGGATCCCGTTCGGGTACTGCGGGCCGGCAAGGGCCGGCGGGTACACGCGCTCGTCGATGCCCGGGATCTGCGCTGCCGTGAAGGCCACGACCTGCACGTCGGGGTCGGCGCGGAAGGCGACGTTGAAGTTGTGGAAGTCGCGACCGCCGGCTCCCACGATGATCAGCTTGCGCATCGAAATCTCCTTTTCCAGCGGTTCTGAAATGACGCTTCCACGCCGGAAGACGGGCCGCATCGGGGCGGAACCCCAGATTTCGCGGGAGGACTACGGAGAAATCAGGCCTCGAGCGCGTCCGCCAGCCGCATCGGGCCGGCGTCGAGCGCCAGCGCCGCGGCGTCCGCTCCCTCTGCGCGCGAGAGGTCGCGCGATTGGAACAGGAACAGGATCACGACGTAGACGGCGATGATCCCGAAGACCAGCGCGTACGTCCGCTTGGGGCTCGCGTCCCCCTGACTGGTCCGGGTGGCGACCACGGCCACCAGCGCCGCGGCGATCACCACGCCGACGATGCCGACCACACCTGAGCGCCTGAACGGGTTCAGCTTGGGCGCAACCTAGCCGCGCCCGCAGCGGCAGCACAAGCCGCTTACGATCTCCGCTCATGCCGACCCACGTCGCTCTCCTCCGCGGGGTCAACCTCGGCCCGAACAAGCGGGTGCCGATGCCCGCGCTGCGGAAGCTGGTCGAGTCGCTCGGGCACGAGGACGTGTCGACCTACATCGCCAGCGGCAACGTGCTGTTCACGTCCAAGCAGAAGGACACGGGAAAGCTGGCGAAGGAGATCGAGAAGGGGATCGCGGACGAGATCGGCGTCACCTGCCGCGTGCTGGTGCTGACCCGGGCGGAGCTGGCGAAGGTGGTGAAGGACAACCCCTACAGCGACGAGCCCAACCCGAAGGCGGTGCACGCCGCCTTCCTGCTCGACGATCCCACGCCAGGGATGCGCAAGCGGATCGCGGCCGCCGAGGAGAAGGCGCGGGAGAAGGGATCGCGCGACGAGGCGAAGATCGTGCGGCGCACGCTCTTCATCCACACGCCCGACGGCTACGGCCGCAGCGAGCTGAACGCCCAGCTCGCGCGCGGAGGCAGCAAGGACGATCCGCGCGCCGCCGGCACCGCCCGCAACTGGGCGAGCGTGACCAAGCTGCTCGAGCTCTGCGACGGCTGAGCCCTCTCATCGAGCCCTCATGCGGGCTCGTGACGATCCGCCTGGTCAACCGAAAGGAAGCGCCATGAAGCGGATCATCGCCCTCCTCGTAACCGGCCTTTCCCTCGCAGCCGCGGCGCCCGCGCCGGCGGCGCCCACGTTCGACCCGAGCCAGTTCGTGCGCACCGTCGACAACCCCTGGTTCCCGCTGATCCCGGGCTCGTCCTATCGCTACGTGGGCTCGAAGGACGGCAAGCCGGCGGTGGACATCTTCAGGGTGACGAAGCGGACAAAGACGATCCTCGGCATCCAGGCCACCGTGGTGGACGACCGGCTCTATCTCGACCGCAGGCTCGAGGAGAAGACGAGCGACTGGTACGCGCAGGACCGCGCCGGCAACGTCTGGTACCTCGGCGAGGCCACCGCCGAGCTCGACAGCCGCGGCAGGGTGAGGACCACCGAGGGCAGCTGGGAGACGGGAGCGAACGGGGCGCAGCCCGGCGTGTTCATGCCGGCGCACCCGCGGGTGGGCCAGGGCGGCAGGCAGGAGTTCCTGAAGGGCCAGGCCGAGGACCACTTCCGCGTGCTCGACCTGACGGCGCGCGTGAGCGTGCCGTTCATCAGTACCGGCCGCGCACTCAAGACGAAGGAATGGACGCCGCTCGAGCCGGGCGTGGTCGACACCAAGTACTACGTGCGCGGGATCGGCACGGTGCTCGAGCAGACCGTCAAGGGCGGGAGCGAGCTGTCGCGGCTCCAGTCGTTCCACCGGGGCTGAGCTCGATCCACACGTCCGCGCCGCCGGCCGGCAGGTTGGCGGCGTGGGCGCCTCCCCCATGCGACTCGGCCACGGCCGCGACTATCGACAGCCCGAGGCCGGCGCCGCCGCGCGAGCGGGCGCCGTCCGCGCGCGTGAAGCGCTCGAAGGCGGAGTCGATGAAGCCGGCCGGAAAGCCCGGGCCGTGGTCACGCACGTGCAGCTCCACGACCGAGTCGTGCGCCACGGCCGCGAGCTCCACGTCGCCCCCACCGTGCCGGAGCGCGTTGTCCACGAGGTTGCCGAGCGCCTGGTCGAGGCGGGCGCGGTCGCCCTCGAGCGCCAGCGGAGCGCCGGGGAGCGCGCGAACCGTACGGCCCACCTCGCGCGCGCGCGCGTCGAAGCGGGACGCCGTGGCCGCGGTGAGCTCCACCGCGTCGAGCGGCGCGCTGCGGAGCGGCAGGCGACCGTCCTCGAGGTTGGCGATGGCGAGCAGATCCTCTGCCAGCCTCACGAGGCGGTCGGTCTCCTCCGCCGCCGACTCGAGCGCCGCGCGCAGCTCCTCGGGCGAGCGCCCCTCGCGCAGCGCCAGCTCGAGCTCCGCCTTGAGCACGCTGAGCGGCGTGCGCAGCTCGTGGCTCGCGTCGGCCGTGAACGCCCGCTCGCGCTCGAACGCCGCCTCGAGCCGGGCGAGCATCTCGTTGAGCGTCTCTCCCAGCCGCGCGATCTCGTCGGACGAGCGCGGCAGCGGCAGGCGCTCGCCCCGCTTGCGCATGGAGATCGCCGCCGCCCGCCGGCGCATCGCCTCCACGGGCCGCAGGGCGCCGGTCGCCACTCCGTAGCCGGCCAGCGAGGCCAGCAGCAGGGCGGCCGCGCCGCCGCCGGCGAGCAGCGCCGCCAGCGTGCGCAGCGAGTCGTCGCGCTCGCCGAGCGAGGTGCCCACGGCGACAAGCACCGGGCCGCCGGGAATGTGGACGGGCACGACGCGAAGGCGAAGGCGGCCGTCGAGCGGCCGCACCGGCGAGTGCTCCACCACCACCGGGCCCGCCAGCGCGCGCCCGAGCGTCTGCGCACTGAGCAGCGTGCGGCCCTCGACCTGCGGCGTGGACGCGAGCAGCGTGCCGTCCGCCTGGAGAGCCTGGGCGAAGTCCTCCGCCTCGCCGGCCACCCCGCGGAGCGACACGTCCGAGGGCCCGTCCGCGTCGCGCACCAGCGCCGCCACCGCGTCCGAGCGCGAGTGCAGCGAGCTGTCGATGCTCGTGTTCAGGTCCGAGCGGAAGAAGTGGTAGACGAGCAGGCCGGTCACGCCGAGCAGCAGCGCCATCACGAGCGCGAACCCCAGCGTGAGCCGCAGCCTCAGGGACACCCGGCTCAGACGCCACCGTCCTCTCGCAGCCGGTAGCCGTGCCCGCGCAGCGTCTCGATGCTGCTCACCCCGAAGGGCCGGTCGATCTTCTCGCGCAGGTAGCCCACGTAGACGTCGACGACGTTCGAGCGGTTCTCGTAGGCGTAGTCCCAGGCGCGCTCGAGCAGCTCGAGTCGCGACAAAGCCGCGCCCGGGCGGCGCATGAACGCCTCGAGCAGGGCGAACTCGCGCGCGGACAGGCTGATCTCAGCGTCGCCGCGGAAGACCTGCCGCGTGGCGGGGTCGAGCCGGAGAGAGCCAACCGCAAGCGTCGCCGGCCGTGGCGCCTGACCGCGCCGTGCCAGCGCCCGCAGCCGTGCGCTCAGCTCGCCGAACGAGAACGGCTTCGTGAGGTAGTCGTCCGCCCCGCCGTCGAGACCGGCGATGCGGTCCTCCACGGCGTCCCGGGCTGTCAGCAGGAGGACGGGCGCCCAGGCGCCCTCGGCGCGCAGCCGGCGGCAGGTCTCGAAGCCGTCGATCCCGGGCAGCAGGACGTCGAGCACCACCGCGTCGTATTCGGTCGAACCCGCCATCCAGAGCGCATCCTCACCCCTCTCCGTCACGTCGACGGTCAGGCCCTCCTCACACAGGCCACGGCGTATCAGGGCGGCCATCTTGGGGTCGTCCTCCACCACGAGAACGCGCATCAGGGGGGATCCTCCCAGGCTCTCATGAGAGAGTGATGAGGTGGGATCACCCAAAAGGGGCTTGACTTTCGACCAGATCGCGCTTACTCGTAAAGAGAAGGACCCGTCCCCTTGAGCGCTAACCCGTCCCTAGCCGCCGTGACGGATCACGGCATCCCTTTGACATCCCCTTCCACCACGCCCAGCCGGCGGCGCGGTCGTGCCATCGCGGCCGCCTTCGCCTGCGGCGCCCTTCTGCTGTGGCCGCGCGTCGCCGCGGCCGAGCCGCTCGACAACTTCGATCCCTCGTTCGGCAACGGCGGCACGGTCGTGAGCGACGCCGCGAGCGGCGTGGGTGGCATGGCCGTCCAGTCCGACGGCAAGCTCGTGGTCAGCGGCAACGTCTTCGACGGCAGCGGGGCCCAGTCCGTCTCGGTCGCCCGCTTCAACTCAGACGGCACGCCCGACAACTCCTTCGGCAACGGCGGCAGGGTCGCGCTGCAGATGGGCGCGGGCTCGAGCCCATCGTCGGGCGCCACCGCTGTGGCGGTGCAGCCCGACGGCAGGATCGTGCTCGTCGGCGACGCGAGCGATTCGAGCGGCAACCCGCAGATGCTGGTCGCGCGGCTCACGGCGAGCGGCGCGCCTGACTCGAGCTTCGACGGCGACGGCAAGGTCGCGCTGAACCCGGGCTCTGGCTTCCCCACCTCGCTCCTGAACGCGGTGGTCATCCAGCCCGATGGCAAGATCGTGGTCGCCGGCCAGGCCGCCAACTCCAACGGGGACGCGCGCACGCTCGTGGCCCGGCTCGACGGCGCGAACGGGAGCTTCGACTTGTCATTCGGCTCGGGCGGCAAGGTCCTGCGCCAGCTCGGCACGGCGTCGGGATCGGCCGAGCAGGTCAGCGCGATGGTGATCGAGCCCGACGGCAAGATCGTCCTCGGCGGGCAGACGGCGGACGCCTCTCATCACATCGAACTGCTGCTCGCGCGTCTGAACGGCGCTGACGGCAGCCTCGACTCGGGCTTCGGCAGCGGCGGCAAGATCCTGTCCCAGGTTGGACTGGGCAGCTCTCCCCTGTCCGCCGTGCTGTCGCTCGTCCGCCAGCCGGACGGCAAGATCCTCGCCGGCGGCGACGCCACGCCGCCGGAAGGCGGCAACGGCGGCCTACTCGTGGCTCGCTATACCTCCACGGGCGCGCTCGACTCCACCTTCGGCAACAGCGGCAAGCTGGTCGTGCAGGTGGGCGACGGCTTCGACGCCTTCTCTTCGGCAGCGTCGCTCGCGCTGCAGTCCGACGGCAAGGTCGTGGCGGCCGGCGTGGCCACCGACTCGAGCGGCGACAACTCGCTGCTCGTGGCGAGGCTCGGCGGCGACGGCAAGCTCGACTCGGGCTTTGCCTCGGGAGGCCTCTTCCAGCAGCAGCTCGGCGGCGGCGCCATCCCGTCCTCGCAGGCCCAGTCCGTGGCCGTCCTGCCGGACGGGCGGCTCCAGCTCGGCGGCGTCGTCAACACCGCGTCGGGCGACACGAACCTGCTGCTCGCGCGCATCTTCCACGACGCCGCTCCCCTGCCGGCCTTCAGCCTCGTGACGACCCCGGCGGCCGCGGAAGCGCCGGTCGTGTTCGACGGCAGCGCGTCCCGCGACCCTGACGGCGGCGTTGCCGCCTACAGGTGGGACTTCGGCGATGGCGGGAGCGGCAGCGGCGTGCGGCCGAGCCACGTCTACCAGCAGGCGGGCGACTACACGGTGCGCCTGACCGTGACCGACGACAAGGGGCTGGCGGCGAGCGTCAGCCACACGGTCAGCATCGGTCCTCCGAACTCGCTCAATCCCGCCTTCCTCGCCACGCTCTCGAAGCTCGGCCTCTCGCCGAGCGCGTTCCGCGCGGCGGGCAGGGGCGGCTCGGTCGCCCGTGGCACCGGCACGAGCGTCAGCTATCGCGACAGCCGCACGGCCGCCACCACCTTCGAGGTCCGGCGGGCGATGCTCGGCACCTTCAGCAAGGGCCACTGCGTGAAGCCGTCAACGTCGCTGCACGGCCGGCGCTGCGCCCGCTTCGTGAAGATCGGCAAGTTCACGCACACCGACAAGGTGGGACTCAACCGCTTCCACTTCACCGGCCGCCTGAACGGCCGCAAGCTGGCCCCGGGCCGCTACCACCTGCGCGCGGTGCCGACGTTCGGCAGCCGCGTCGGCATCGCCGACCGCACGGCGTTCCGCATCCTGCCCTAGCGACCTCAGACGGGGTTGCAGGGGTCCGTGGAGCCGCCCAGGTTGCAGGTGGTCGTGACGGTGGACACCGTGCCGCCGTCCTCCGTCGTGGTGGTGGTCGTCACTTCCGTGCTCGTGTGAGTTGTGGTCGTCGTGCTTCCCGGGATGGTGGTGGGAAAGCCCTTCTTGGTCTCCGTAACCGTCACGGTCGGGGTTGTGACGGGCTGCTCGACCACCGTCGTCGTCGAGTAGGTGGTGGAGCCGACGGTGACGGTCTTCGTGTCCGTGATGTGCTTGTGCACCGTGGTGTAGCGGTTCGTGGTCTTCGTCGTTGTCACCGGCACGTGCCTCGTCTTGGTCGTGTACCTCGTGACCGTCGACCTGCTCGTGCTGGTGCAGATCGGGTGCGAGCCGCCCGCCGCACGCGCCTTGTGCGTGCAGTAGCTCCCACCACGTGGCGCGAGACCCTTGCCACCGGTCTTCGACAGCGCGAAGCCGACCGGTGAGAGGAGGCTCCCCGCGACGACCGCTATGACGAGCTTCTTGAGCACCTCAGATCCCCGGTGTCGTCGCGATGACCGTCTTCGTGACCGTGGCCGTCTCGTACGTGGTCGTGGTGACCGTGGCCGTGCTCGTGGTCACCGTCTCGGTCGTCACCGTGCTGTCCTCGCCCGTGACGGTCGAGCCGGGAGCGACGGTCGTTGTGGTCGTCACGACGGGTGCCGCGGTGATGGTGTCGCTACCGGTGGACGTGACCGTCCTGACCCTCGTGACCGGTGTGGTGTACGTCTTCGTGGTCGTGGTGTGGTCGCTCGTCGTGACCGTGTGGTTGTTGGTCTTCGTGTAGGTGACCGGGACGTAGATGGTCTTCGTCCTGGTCCTCGTCACGGTCGTCTTCACCACCACGACGCACTTCTTCACCGGGTGGCTGCCGCCCGCGGCGTGCGCGCGCTTGGCGTAGTAGCTGCACTTCTGAGAGCCGCCCCGGACACTGCCCTTGCCGCCGGTGTTCGAGAGCGCGAGGCCCACCGGCGCGAGCAGCGCGCCTGCCATCACGGCGATGAGAACCTTCTTAACCATCCTTAACGGGCGACCCTAGCCGGGCGCGAAACCCCGTGTCAAGGGTTATGTAAAGCGCCTGTTATCCGCCGCTGAGGGTGCGCAGCGGGTACAGATGGGCGAAGCCGTAGACCAGCGCGATCACCCAGCCGATCGTCGCCGCCCAGCCCACGACCTTCGGCCTGAACAGCCGGGCGGTGAGCAGGTAGATGCCGGGCATCACCACCAGCATGTAGTAGAGGTAGGTGATCCGGTGCGAGAAGTTGTACTCGCCGACGAACGGGAGGAAGGTGCCGGCGAACCAGGCCACGCCCAGCAGCGCGAGGTCGTCGCGCTCGGTCCAGATGGCCGCGAGCCCGGCCGCGAGCGCCGGCAGCAGCAGGAAGATGATGAAGGGATTCATCTCCCCGTGGAAGGCGACGATCGCCTGGCTGGCCGTGACCTTGCCGCCCGACACGGAGTTCACCGCCACGCGCGCGTAGTCGATCGGCTTCTGGTTGAAGAGCCAGTCCCACGGCGATGACGAGATGCCGGTGGCGTGCGGCACCGCCTTCAGCTTGAGCGCGTAGGTGTAGATGTGCGAGATGTGGCGGAAGGGGCTGCCGCCGTAGGTGATGTGGGTGCCCGTGTCGTAGGCGGGCACGGTCACGTCGAGCAGCCAGAGCAGGAGCAGGAAGCTCACCACGCCCGCGCCCGCGAAGATGGCGAACGGCCGCAGGTTCTCCCGCGCGAGCGTCCGCAGGGAGGCGCCGCCGCGGAAGCGGCTCCGCAGCGCGCGGCCGAGCTCGAGGAGGGCGAACACGAGCAGCAGGTAGACCGCGACCTCCTTCATGCCCACCCCCACCGCGAGCGCGAGGCCGGCCAGCAGGAACCGGCGTCTCAGGTAGAGCGTGGCCGCGACCAGCATCATCGCCACCGCATAGATGTCGAGCACGGCGATCCGGCCGTGCACGAGCATCAGGTTGTCGAGCGCCATAACCCCCGCGGCGCCCACCGCGAGCCACGGCCCTCCCCCGGCCGCCCGCGCGAGCGTGTACATCGCCACGATGGCGATCAGCCCGAAGATCACGCTGCCGAGGCGCCAGCCCCAGGGACCGTCGCCGAACACCTTGATCCCTCCGGCGATCACGAGCTTGGCGAGCTGCGGGTGCTCGGCGTTCGGGTCCTTCCCGAGCGGGGCGTTGTGGTACGAGGCGCCGTCGGGCGGGTTGATGTGCGCGATCACCCGCGCGGCGTTGACGTAGTACGCCTCGTCGAAGATCAGCGTGTGATCGCTGCCGCGGCTGCAGGGGTGCGAACACGGCTCGCCGAGCCGGAAGACCCTCGCGCCGGCCGAGTAGAGGAGGATCAGCGCGAGTGCGATCAGCGGCGCCCGCGGGTGCGCGAGCATGCGGCGCGCCTCGGCCCAACCTGAGCCGATGACCGTGAGTGCCCTGGGGGGCCGCTTGGGTTCAACCGTCGCCACGAAAAAGCCTGCGGCGGATGAATGAGCCCGCCAGCGCCATTCTGCGGTGGGTGGGTAGGCCTGTCAATCGGCCTCGGGACGGCGCGCGTTACCGCCCCGCGGCTCTTCTCAGCTGACCGCCTCCACCGGCGCCCGCTCGATCGTGGCGGGGCGCGCAACGGCCGGCACCGCGAACACCGGGCAGATGCCGATGTGCAGCAGGCGCTGCGTGCAGCTCCCGAGCAGCAGGCCCGCGAGGGCCGTGTGACCGCGCGTACCGACGACGATCAGGTCGGCGCCGATCTGCGATGCGATGTCGGCGATGGCGTGCGCCGCGCCGCCGGCGGTGCTCGAGGCGATCCGGAGGTTCACGTCCACCCCGTCGCGCTCCAGCTCCTCCACCTGCGCCTTGATCTTGTCCTGGATCTTCGGCTCGTCGGCGTAAACCGTGTAGCCCGCCCGCGGCCCGACCACGTGCTCCTCGCAGTGGATGACCGTCAGGGCGGCGGAATCCTGAGCCACGAGCGACTTGACGTACGGCAGGGCCTTGTCGGCCGAGTCCGACCCATCCGTCGCCCAGATGATCGACTTGAACATGGGCAACTCCTTTCCGCGCTTGTAACGACAATCATCAGCGCAAGCTGGCGCGTCGACATCGGGGTAGCGCCGAAAGGCTGCTCCGTAGCGGCTACTGAGGCGCGGAACCGCACCGATGCTCTACCTTGCCGCGCGTGGGAGCTGCGCTGACGCGATGGATCGCGCCCGTGGCGCTTGTGTTCGCGCTGGTGGCGGGGGCCCCGGCGCGCGCCGCGACGCCGCCGATCAAGCACGTCTGGGTCATCGTTCTCGAGAACGAGAGCGCCGCGACGACGTTCGGCGCGAACAGCCCCGCCCCCTATCTCGCGAAGGTCGTGCCCGCCAGCGGCGCGTTCGTGGGCAACTACTTCGGCATCGGCCACGAGAGCCTCGACAACTACATCGCCATGGTCAGCGGGCAGGCGCCGAACCCGATGACGCAGGCGGACTGCCAGCAGTACACGGACATCTTCCCGGGCACGGTCGGCTCCGACGGCCAGGTGCTCGGGCTCGGCTGCGTCTACCCGGCGGCCGTGAAGACGGTCGCCGACCAGCTGTCCGCCAAGGGGCTCGGCTGGAAGGGCTACATGCAGGACATGGGCAACGACCCGAGCCGCGAGGCGTCCACCTGCGCACACCCGGCGCTGAACAGTTCGGACGGCACCCAGAAGGCCACCGCGAAGGACAACTACGCCACGAGGCACGACCCCTTCGTCTACTTCCACTCGATCATCGACTCGCCGGCCTGCAACCAGCGGGTGGTCCCGCTCACCGCGCTGCCGGGAGACCTCGCCTCCGAGGCCAACACACCGGCCTTCTCCTTCATCACCCCGAGCCTCTGCGAGGACGGGCATGACTCGCCCTGCGCGGACGGCAGGCCCGGCGGGCTCGTGTCCGCGGACAACTTCCTGCGCACCTGGCTGCCGCGCATCGTGGCCGCGCCGGCGTTCCTCGACGGCGGCCTGGTGATCGTCACCTTCGACGAGTCGGAAACGAACGACGCGACCTCCTGCTGCGGCGAGACGCCGGGGCCGAGCTCGCCGATGCCAGGCATCACCGGGGCGGGCGGCGGCCGCGTGGGCGCCGTGATGCTCTCGCCCTACATCAGGCCCGGCACGGTGAGCACCAAGTCCTACAACCACTACGCGCTGTTGCGGAGCGTGGAGGACACGTTCGGGCTCGCCCACCTGGGAATGGCCGGCGGCTCCGGCGTTGCCTCCTTCGGGCCGGACATCTTCACGCAGCCCTCGGGCCCGCCGGTGGGTGCGCCGCCGCTCCTACAGCCGCCCGTGGCGCTCACTCCCGGCAGCGGACCGCAGCTGGGCGGGGGCGGCGGCTCGCGCACGCCGGTCGCCGGCTGCCGCGCGGCCAAGCTGCCCAAGCCGCGCAAGGGGCACCGCCTGCGGCGCGGATCGCTGATCGCCACGGCCAAGTTCCGCCACGGGAAGAGCGGCCCGACGCTGACCTTCAGCCTCACCCACTTCGCGCGCGTGACGATCCGCTGGCACGGCGCCGCGTTCAAGCGCGGCCTGAAGGCGTGCCAGCTCTATCGCCTGAGGCTGCCCAAGCACGCCGGCCGCGTCACGCTCTCGGCCAGCGCCGGCCGCGGCGTGGAGTCGCGCCGCTTCCGCTAGCTAACCGGCCGGGCAGAGATCGCGCTCGTCATCGACCGCGACGACGTCAGCGCTCGAGGGCGGCGGGAAGTGGCGGCGGAAGGTGAACGCGTCGGGCGACGGCCCGACCGCTCGAAGCAGCGTGAGCCGCTCCTCGGCCTCGGCGACGGTCGGCCGGTGGCCCGCCGGCAGCCACCACAGCACGAGGTGCATCTCCCCCATGCGCTCGAACCACTCGCGGCGGCGGCGCATCACGTCGAGGTGCCTGCGGCTCGAGTAGACGAACGTGCGCAGCGCCTCGAGCGACTCCCACACCGACATGTTCACGATCAGCCGGTCGTCGCCGAACCCGCGAACCGCCGTGGCGTCGCCGTCCTCGGTCTGGAGCCGCCAGACGAACCCCTCGGCACGGTCGGCCGACGCGTTCACGGGATCGAGCGCGGCCACGAACTCCGCCAGCAGCGGCGCGTCGAGCGGCTCGCGCGGCAGCGCGATGTTCAGCTGGGCCAGCTGGAAGCCGCTCATCGCGGCGAGGATAAGCCCTGGAAAGAGAAAGAGCCGCGTCGGACTCCCCTCCGACGCGGCTCCATGCTCTGCGCGCGGAAATCGGCCCCGGGTCCGGCGACTGAATACCGCCGTTGGTGTAACCGGAAGACCAGGCGCGTCGGCAGCATGTCATCTGCCGCCCATGCCCCGAGACAGCGCAGCGCCCGGGGGCGGGCGCTTCGACGAGGCCGGCGACGCCACGCGCCGCACGCATCTCGCCAACGAGCGCACCTACCTGGCCTGGTGGCGCAGCGGGCTGACCTGCCTGGCGGTGGCCTTCGGCACCGGCAAGCTCGTGCCGAGCCTCAGCAACGTGACGCGCTGGCCCTACGCGGCGCTCGGCGCCGGCTTCGCCGTGCTCGGCCTCATCTTCATCGGCTACGGCTTCATGCGGGAACGCGCCGTGCGCGAGGCCGTGATGCGCGGCGAGTTCGCCCGCCCCGACGAGCGCTTCATCGCCGGGGTCACCGCGTTCGGAGTGCTGCTGGGCGGGGCGGTGCTGGTGCTGGTGATCGTCCAGACGTAGCGCGCTTTGGCGGCGGCAGCGTGAACGTGAGCGCGAGCGCCGCGAGCGGCAGGCAGGTGATCACGTAGAGCGTGGTGTCGAGGCCGAAGCGGTCCGCCACCAGGCCGAGCACGGGCGCGCCCAGGCCGCCGAGCCCGATCGACAGCCCCAGCGTGACGCCGGACGCCATGCCGATCCGGCCCGGCAGGTACTCCTGGCCCATCACCACGGTGACGCTGAAGGTGGCGATGATCGCCGCCCCGACGAAGAACAGCAGCACCGTGGAGGCCGGCGGATGGAGCCCGTGGAACAGCAACAGGAGCGGCGGCAGAATCGTCATCGAGCCGAACAGCACCGCGCGGCGGCCGAAGCGGTCGGCCGCCGGGCCGCCGATCAGCGTGCCGAACGCACCGCCGGCGAGCATCGCCGTGAGCGCCAGGTTGGCCGTGGCCTTCGAGGTGTGCAGCGAGTTGACGTAGTAGAGCGGCACGAACGTGACCAACCCGAAGTAGACGAACGTGCGGAAGGCGATCACGCCGGCGAGCCGGCGGAAGCCCGACCAGTCGTCGTCGGGGCTGCCGGCCTGGTCGGCGGTGGCGTCGCGCGCGGGACGGAACGCGATCAGGTGCGGCAGCTGCGAGGCCACGACCAGGGCCACGAGCGCTCCCGGGATCGCCATGACCAGCGTGCCCCGCAGGCCGAAGGCGATCACGAGCGGCGTGACGATCACAGGGCCGAGCGCGAAGCCGGCGTTGCCGCCCAGCGAGAACAGGCTCATGCCGCTGGCGCGCTTGGTGCCCGACAGGTAGTTGGCGAAGCGCGAGCCCTCCGGGTGGAAGGCCGCGACCCCGATGCCGCTGAGCACGACCGCGAGGAACGTGAGCAGGTAGGTGGAGGCCACGCCGACCAACGCGATGCCCACCCCGGCCACGAGCGGACCGAGCGGCATCAGCCAGGCGAGCGAGCGGCGGTCCGAGTAGTGGCCGAAGAGGGGCTGGATCACCGACGAGCTGACGGTGGCCGCCAGGATGAGCCCGGAGGCTGCGGCGTAGGAGTAGCCGCGGTGCGAGACAAGGAAGGGCAGGAGCGCCGGCACAGCTCCCTGGCAGCTGTCCACCATCAGGTGGCCCAGCGCGATCGTGGCCATCCCGCGCCGGTCCACCCCGGCCCGCTCGGCCGCGGCCGCAGCGTTCACGCCGCGGCGTCCTCGCCCTCGATCTCGCGCAGGCGGGCGCGCGCGCGCCGCTGCTTGGCGCTGAGCTCGCGCTCGAGCCGGTCCAGCTCCTTCTTGCGGGCGCGCACGAGCCCGAGCTGGGTGGCGATGTGGCCGAGCGCCTCCTCGAGGATCTGATGCTGGCGGCCGGTGTCGTCGGTCGCGAACAGCTCCTCGCGGAGCGCCGCGCGCGCGTCCTCGGCCTCCACGAGCTGGCGCAGCTCGTCGAGCGAGAGGCCGAGCAGATCGCGCAGGCGCATGATCTCGCGCATCCGCTCAACGTCGGCCTCGGTGTAGACGCGCCGCTTGCCCAGCTCGCGGCCTGCCTCGGCCGGCAAGAGACCCAGCTCCTCGTAGTAACGGATCGTGCGCGGGGTGGTGCCGGTGAGCTCGGCGACCTCGCCTATGCGGAGCCGCTGGTTGTCTGCCATAGCGTTTCCTCCTGCTCCTCCCGTTGGTGCGCCGGCCGCATCAGCGACACGAACGCGCCCACGATCGACACCCCGGCCAGGCACCAGAGCGCCGCATGCATGTTGTTGATGAAGGGGTCGAGCTGGCTCGCCGACAGGCCGCTGGTGAGCCCGGAGAAGATCTTGAAGAGGATGTCCTTGGGCACGGCGGCGGTGATCACGGCCATCACGAACGCGATCGAGATCACCGCACCGGTGTTCTGGAGCATCACGCGCGCGCCCGCCGCTATGCCGCGGCGGTCGCCGCGCACGGCGCCCATCATCGCGGCCGTATTCGGGCTGTTGAACATGCCCGAGCCGATGCCCACCAGGAACAGCCACAGGCCGCTCTGCCAGTAGGGCGAGTGGATGCCGAGCGTGGTCATCAGCGCAAGGCCGAGCGCCGTGACGAGCATGCCGGCCGCGGACAGCGCCCGCGAGCCGTGGCGGTCCGCCGCGATCCCGGCCAGCGGCGAGGAGATCAACATGCCGATCGCCATCGGCGCGAGCTTGATGCCCGCGATGATCGGGTCGTCGCCCTGCGGGCCCTGGAAGTAGAAGACGAAGATGAACAGCAGGGCGAAGCGCGACAGGCCGTTGATGAAGGCGGCGCCCGAGGCGGCCGCAAACAGCTTGTCGCGGAAGATGGAGAGGTCGAGCATCGGCGCCGGCTGGCGCCGCTCGATCACCACGAACAGCGGCAGCAACACGGCCGCCACCGCGAGGCTGACGATCACGGTCGCGTTGCTCCAGCCGGAGAGCCCGCCCTTCGAGATGCCGAGCACCAGCCCGGTGAGGCCGACCACGTACACGCTGGTGCCGAGCAGGTCGAGGCGGCGCTCCGGGTCGGGGCTCGACAGCTCGTGCAGGATCGAGCCCGCCCAGATGCTGCCGAGGATGGCGATCGGGACGTTGAACCAGAAGACCCAGTGCCAGGAGAGCGTCACGAGCGCTCCGCCGAGCACCGGCCCGATGACGAGCCCGATCGCGGCCACCATCGTGTTCGTGCCCATGGCCAGGCCGAGCTGCCGGCGCGGGAAGGCGTCGGTGACGATCGCCGCGGAGTTGGCGAACAGGAAGGCGCCGCCGATCCCCTGCAGAACGCGCCACAGGATCAGTTCGGTGCCGCTGCCTGCGAAGCCCGCTCCCAGCGAGGCGAACGCGAAGGCGAGAAAGCCGGCGACGTAGGCCCGCTTGCGGCCGAAGAGGTCGGCCAGGCGGCCCGCCGTGAGCACGAGCACGGTGGAGGCGATCATGTAGACGAGGATCACCCAGACCAGCTCGAGCAGGCTGGTGTGGAGGCTGCGCTCGAGGTCGGGCAGGGCGATGATCAGCGTGCCCGAGTTGATCGTGGCGAGCAGCATCCCGAGGCTCGTACAGGAGAGCGCCCACCACTTGTAGTGCGGGTGGTCCGCGGCGACGCCCACCTGGGGGCGCTGGCGAAGGCGGGATGTGGCGGGGACGAAGCTCATTCGTTTCTTACGTAAACGTCAAGATAGCAAGCTGCGGAACTTTCGTCCGCCCGGCTGGTTGGAGGGGCGTGGGCAGGGTCCTCACAGCGGCGCTCGCGCTCGTCCTTGCGCTGGGCTGCGCCGCCTCGGCGCAGGCCGATCCCAGCGTGCAGCTCGCCCTCGGCGCGCACCTCTACCCCATGCCCTACGGCCTGACCTACACGTACGGGCGCATCAAGCCGCCGGACGGCGTGCCCGACACCCAGTACGCCGGGCAGACCGTCCTGCTCTATCAGAGCACCTTCCCCTACACGGCCTGGCAGCAGGTGGCCACGCTCACCACCGACTGGCAGGGTTACTTCAGCTTCAACGAGACGATCGGCCAGAGCGTGGCCTTCCGCGCGGTATGGGGATCGCTGCAGAGCAAGGACCGGCCGGTGGCGCTGCCGCCGAAGGTCACGCTCGCCGCGGCCGCGAAGGGCCGGCGCGTGATGTTCAGCGGCGCGAGCTTCCCGCCGCAGCCGGGCCGCGTCGTGCGGCTCCAGAAGCTGAGCAGGGGCGGGCGCTTCCGCACGATCGCCAGCGCGGTGAGCGCGAGCGGCAACGGCTTCGCGCGCGAGCTGCGCGTGCACTCGGGAGGCGTGTACCGGGCTCTCGTGCCGGCGTCAGGGCAGTACGGGATCGGCGTCAGCCGGCCGCTGCGCGTGCGTTAGTCGAAGGAGCCGGTCGTGACCGTGACGGTCTCCGTCACGGTGGTGGTGTCCGCCGCGGTGCTCGTGGTCGTCTCCGTGTCCGTCAACGTCTGCGTGGATTGGGTGTGCGGAGCCACGGTGGTCGTCTGCGTGCTGCCCGGGACGGTCGAAGTGCTGAGCACGTGCTTCGTGACCACCACGGAGCCGCCGGTCGTCGTGGTCACGGTGTAGGTGACGTTCTTGGTAGTGGTGGTGGTGCGGTCGGTGTACTTGGTCGTGGTCACGGGGCGCCGCACGGTCTTGTAGACCGTGACCGTGACCGTCTTGGTGACCACGCACTTGCGATGCGAGCCGCCTGCGGCCCGCGCCTTCTGCGAGCAGTAGCTGCCGCCGCGCGGCATCAGGCCCTTGCCACCCGTCTTCGACAGCGCGAGGCCAACCGGGGAGAGCAGCGCCCCGACCGTGACCGCGATGAAGATCTTCTTCAGCATGTGGTGAGGCACGCCGCCGGGCTCGTGGCCGGGGTCGAAATCGTCTCGGTGACCGTGGTGAAGACCGTGTTGGTCGTCGTCGTGTACTCGGTGGTGGTAGTCGTGGTGTGCGTGGTGGCGGGCACGTCCGTGATCGTCTGCGACCCGGTGACGGTCGTGGTCGTGTCGGGGTCCGTCGTGGTCGTCACGTCCGTGACGGTGGTGTAGCTCGTGGTCGGCGCCAGCGTCTGCGTGGCCGTCGTGGTCGTGCGCCGCGTGTAGGTCGCCGTGTGCGTATTGGTCTTGGTCGTGGAGACCGGGTAGTAGACGGTCTTCGTCCTCGTCACCGTCTTCTTCACCACGACGACGCACTTCTTCACCGGGTGGCTGCCGCCGGCGGCGTGCGCCCGCTTGGCGTAGTAGCTGCACTTGGTGCCGCCGCGGATCGAACCCTTGCCGCCCGTGCTCGAGAGCGCGAGCCCAACAGGTGCCAGCAGGGCGCCTGCGACCAGCGCGACAAGGAGCTTTTTGACCACGGTTGGGCGACCCTAACCGGGCTTAACAATGGTTGTCAAGCGTTATGCGCCGCGGCGAGGTGCTCGGCGCGGAGCTCGTGGGCGAGGGCGATCGTCGCCTCGTCGAGCTCGGTCTCGTCCAGCTCGTAGAGCTGCGAGAGCTCCTCGAGCAGCGCCGCCTCCACGTCGTCGAGCGAGATGCCCGGCAGCACGTCCTCCACGCTGCCGGCCGTGGCGGGGTCGAATTCGAGGCCCAGCGCCTCGTACACCGGCACGAGCACGCGCCGGATGCGCTGGCTGTCTCCCACCACGAGTACGCCGCCGAGGTGGCCGGCGCGCTTGACGAGCTTCTGGCCGATGCCCGCGAGCTTGATCCGGCCGCCGGCGTGCACGCTGTAGCCGCCGGGGCAGTACTCGCCCGGCACCTCCCCCACCCCCGCGTCCACGCCGATCCGCCCGAGCGCGGCGGCGATCAGGCCCGACCATTCCTCGAAGCGCGGGTAGATGTGCGCCTGCGGCTCTTCATCCGCGCGCGCGTGCGCGATCGCCAGCGTGCGCTCATGGAACACGGCGGCCCGGCCGCCGGCGAGACGCTCGATGGCCTCGAAGCCGCCTTCGCGCGCGACGCGCAGCGCGGCGCCGTAGCGCGCGCTCACCACGTCCTGGCGGCCGAAGGCGACCATCGCCCCGGGCCGCGTCACGCGCACCGTCTCCGGCAGCTCGCCTGCAGCGACCCGGCTCAGGATCGCGCGGGATACCGCGACGTCTAGAGCCGGGTCGTCCTGGAAGGCCTGGCGGTGGAGACGGAGCGGCTTCGGCAAGCTAGCGTCAGCTCGCCTGATCCAGCTCCAGCGCGCAGGAGTTGATGCAGTAGCGCTGGCCGGTCGATCCCGGGCCGTCCGGGAACACGTGCCCGAGGTGTCCGCCGCAGGTGCCGCACGTGACCTCCGTGCGGGTCATCCCGTGGCTGCGGTCCTCGTGCATCTCGATGTTCGCGTTCTGCCCCGGCTCCGTGAAGCTCGGCCAGCCGGTGCCCGAGTCGAACTTCGCGGACGAGTTGAACAGCTCGGCGCCGCAGCCTGCGCAGCGGTAGGTGCCGTCCTCCTTCGAGTGCGCGTAGCGCCCCGTGAACGGAGGCTCGGTGCCCTTCCGGCGCAGGATCTCGTACTGCTCTGGAGTGAGCTGATCGCGCCACTCCTGGTCTGATTTCTCGATCTTCGTAGTCATGAATAGATCGTAGTCAGCCGTCGGGAAAAGGCTGGACCGGAACCCCGTGGTCCGTCTCCCGCATTCCGAGCTCGTAGCTCGCGCCGCCGGCGGTGTGAAGCTCGACGTCCGGGGCGCCCTCGCGCGACACCGTCAGGGTCATGTCGGCGATCGAGCAGTTCACGGTGTTGTGCTCTGATCCGCCCGGGTCGGCGTACACCCAGCCGACGAAGTTGCGCGGTTCTGAGCCGACCTTGCCGCGCACCACGATCCCGTGGCCCGGCAGCGCGAACTCGCAGCCGCTCGGTGACTCCCGCATCTCGGTCGAGCGGATCCGCTCGGCGCCGCCGAGCGCGTGGCGCTCGCCCCGGATCGAGATGCCGCCACTGGCGATCCAGGGCGACGTCAGCGGCCCGAGCCGCACGCGCCCGATCGCAACGTCGATCCAGGTCGACTCCGGCTCGCCCTCGAAGCCGATCCCGTGCATCCAGACCCAGCGCTCAGCGTGCTCGGCGCCCCAGTTGTGGCCGACCATGCCGGGCCAGCCGTCGAGCTCCACCGTCCGCTCGCCGAAGCTCACGCGCCCGCTGAACAGCGCCGACGGGTGCGGGCTGAGCGTCTTCGTTCGCGGCAGCTTGGCCGTGTACATCCACGCGCGCGGGAGGTGGCGCAGCTCTGGCTCCCCGTTCGAGATGTCGAGCTCCCAGGAGGCCTCGTTCGCCTCGCCCCTGACCTTGGCCGGCCCGAAGGTCGAGCCGCCGATCTCCACCCACTGCTCGCCGCCGGCGTGCGGCTCCGGAACGGTGAGCTTGGTGGCCTGCGGGCCCTCCGCGCTCGCGTCGAAGAGCGTGAACCAGAGCGAGCCCTTCGGCTCCGCCCGGGGGCGCTTGTGGATCGTGTAGCGGATCCAGATGCCGAGCGGCTGCGACGGGTGCGCCGCGCGCAGGTACCAGCTCTCGTAGTGGCCGCTCGCGGGCGGCACGTCGGGGAAGCGGGCGCGCGTGGCGTCGTCCATCGCCCGCGGAACCCTAAGTGATACAAACGCGCCGATGCCCGTCATGCTCATCACCGGCGCCAGCACGGGTATCGGGGCGGCCACGGCGCGGCTGGCGGTGGAGGCCGGCTGGCAGGTCGTGCTCGGCGCGCGCTCGGAGGACAGGCTGCGCGAGCTGGCGGATTCGCTCGGCGATGAGGTGGCGATCGCCCGCCGCTGCGACGTTGCCGACTGGGACGAGGTGCAGGCGCTCGTGCGGGCGGCGCTCGACGGCTTCGGCGCTCTCGACGCCGTCTTCGCCAACGCCGGCTTCGGAGCCACGCGCGGCTTCCTCGAGGAGAGCGTCGAGCACTGGAAGGCGATGATCGACACCAACGTGCTCGGCACCGCGCTGACGATCCGCGCGTCGCTGCCCCACTTCCGCGAGCTCGGCCGCGGCCACTTCGTCATCACGAGCTCGGTGGCCGGCCGCCGCGCGCTGCCCGGCTCCCTCTACGCGGCCACCAAGCACGCGGTCACCGCCATGGGCGAAGGCCTGCGCCAGGAGGTGTCGGACTCGGACATCAAGGTCACGCTGATCGAGCCCGGCATGGTCGACACGCCCTTCTTCGAAAACCGCCCCACGGGCGCGCTCGAGGCGGAAGACATCGCCCGCGCGGTGATGTGGTGCCTGGACCAGCCGGGGAACGTGGATGTCAACGAAGTGCTCATTCGGCCGGTGCGGCAGGCGAGCTGAGTGACTAGTGACCCGTCCGGTTCCCGAACTAGCGTTCGTACCATCGCGCGGACGGTTGCTCACCTGGACATGGACGCGTTCTATGTCAGCGTTGAATTGCAGCGCCATCCCGAGCTGCGCGGCAAGCCTGTCGTGGTTGCCGGCAGCGGGGCCAGGGCGGTCGTCACCACCGCCAGCTACGAGGCGCGGCAGTACGGGATCTACTCGGCCACCCCGGCGGCGTGGGCGCGGCGCCGCTGTCCGGACGTCATCTTCATCCCGCCCGACTTCCAGGAGTACCGCGCCCGCTCGCGCGAGGTGATGGAGGTGCTGCGCGAGCACGTGGAGCGCGTCGAGGTGGTCGGGCTCGACGAGGCGTACCTCGACCTCACGGGGATCGAGCGCCCGCGCGCGGCGGCGCGCCGGGTCAAGGCGGCGATCGCCGAGCGCACCGGGCTCAGCTGCTCGATCGGCATCGGGCCCAACAAGCTGGTGGCCAAGATGGCGTCCGACGCCGAGAAGCCGGACGGCTTCGTGGCGCTCAGCCAGGAGGAGGCGCAGCAGCGTTTCGCCGAAGCCTCGCCGGGGCTCGTGCCGGGCATCGGGCCGAAGACGGTCGAGCGCCTGAAGGAGCACGGCATCGTCACGCTGAGGACGCTGGCCGCGATGCCGGACGGCGACCTCGCTGAGCTGTTCGGCGCCCGGCTCGGCCCGCACCTGGCCTCGTTGGCGCGCTTCGAGGACGAGCGCCTGATCGAGACCGTGCGGGTGGCCAAGTCCGAGTCGCGCGAGACCACCTTCGAGCGTGACCTGCGCGGCCTTGCCGCGCTGCGCCCGGTGCTGCACCAGCTCACCGAGGAGCTCTGCGCCACCCTCGGCCGCGCGCGCCAGGCCGGCCGTACGATCGGGATCAAGATCCGTCTCGACGACTTCTCCACCCACACCCGCGCGCGCTCGCTCAGCGAGGCAACGAACGACTTCGAGGTCGTCCACCGCGTGGCCGCGCAACTGCTCGAGGAGTTCGACCCGCGCCGCCCGGTGCGGCTGCTGGGCGTCCGCGTCGCCGGCCTCGACGAGTCGAGCTCGCGCGAGAACCAGCTCGAGCTGGCCCTGTAAGAGCGAAGCGTCAGGACTTACCGGGCATATGACCCGGTAGGACCTGACGCTTACCCGGAAGACACTGGCGGCCGGCCCTTATTGCCGCCGTAGACGCCCCGCAGTCCACGGTCGCTACGCGGTAAACGCGAGGTCGTTCCCGTTTGCGTTGCCGAACTGATCGGCGGCGGCTCCGGCCCGGACCTCCACCTTCGCTCCCGCCGGCGCCGCCACGCTGAAGGTTCCGTCGGACGACGGCGAGGCGCTCACCGAGCGCCCGTTCACGAGGAACGTCACGCGACCCGCGAGCGTGTGGTTTGGACGGGCGGTGAGATCGGCCGTGGAGTCGCCGGGCGGGTCGCCCACGGCCTCGTGCGAGACGGCCCCGGGGTAGTCGAGCTGCACGGACGTGCGGCCGGTCCGCACGACGGTGAGCGTCTGGGCCGGCCGCACCGCGAACGGCGACGACTCGAGCTGGTAGTGGTTCGCGTCGACCACGATGCGGTAGCTGCCGGGGGCCTGGCTGAGCGGGATCTCCCACTCGGCGTTGTACACGCCGTTCTTGTCGACCGTCCAGAGGATGTTCAGCCCGAGGTCCGAGTCGACGGTCTGCCAGCCGCCGCCGGCCTGGCGCTGGACGAACACGAAGGCGCTGTCGATCGGCCGGTCGTAGCCGCGCTGCCCGCCCTGCCAGGCGAAGCTCGGATGCCCGAGACGGCCGGCCGAGGCGGTCGGCTGGGAGACGACCGTGGCGCTCGACGGCCCCGTGGGGAACGCCGCGGCGTTTGCGTCGCCAGACAGCCCGTTCGTCGGGTCGTAGGGGTAGGCCACCGGCGCGGGCGTGCCGGACACGAGCGCGGCGGACAGGTCCACCAGCACCTGCTCCAGCGCGTCGCCGCTCGCTCGCCCGTAGACCGTGGCGGCGCCCTCATAGTGCTGGGCGTCGTACTCCTGCGGAGTCGTGAAGTAGTCGGCGTACTCGTTCGCCAGGCCGGAGATCGCCACGCCGGCGATGCCCGATCCGGCGGCCACCTGCATCACGGCTGCTCTCACCCGCCTACCCACGTCCTCGGTCATCTCGCCGGGCACTGAGACGATCAGGCGGTCGCCGATCCGCACGGCCATCATCGGCACGGCCTTGGGCACGTCGAGCGGCAGCGGGGCCTGCTCCTTGTCGCCCTGGGCGCCCATTCCCACCGGCAGGTGGTCGCCCTCGAAGGGGATGCGCGTGGCGTCAAACAGCGGGCCGCGGCCCTCCTCGGAGCCGGTGAACTCGGCCACGCCGAAGGCCGCCTTGTCGGACACAGGGCCGTCGGGCGTGTCCTGCCCGCACCAGCACATCCGCGTCCAGCGGTAGTCGAGCGCCGGCGACGAGCTCATCGACTGCCCGGCCTCCTGCCAGGCGCGCATGAAGGCCGCCGCCTCGGCGGTGCCCACGTAGTCGGCCGCGGCCGGCCCCGAGCGGTGCAGCCCGGACGAGATGTCGCCCTCGTCGGAGTTGCCGTAGGCGTTCACGACCTCCTGGCCCGGCGGCACATTGCCGATCCGCCTGATCGCGTCCTCGACCACGTGGGTCGCCGCCCCGTGGTGGTCCTCGTTGTAGTAGGTGAACTGGTACTTGTTGACGGTCCCGTGGTTGGCGAAGGTCGACCACATCCCCACGGGCAGGTCGCGGCCGCCGATCAGCTTGTCCACGCGCAGCACCGATGCGTTGGGGTCGATCGTGTGCAGCACGCCCATCGGGTCCATCGACGCGCGGCCCTGGCCGTAGGGCAGGTGGATGCCGTGGTCGTAGAGGTGCGCCTCGATCGAGCGGTTCTCGGTGAGGTCGTCGATCTGGGTCGCCCCCCACCCCACCTTGCCGGGCCCCAGGTTGGCGTTGGCCCGCCTGATCGCCAGCGCGAGCTGCCGGACCATGAAGCCGTACAGCTGCGGATCGACGCTGCCCGCGAGGTCGAAGTCGGTCGGCGAGCGCAGCGTCATGAAGACCGAGTTGTAGGTCGAGAAGTTGTAGAAGGAGGTCGGCGCGGCGTGGGTGTGCGAGGCCGAGTCGACCACGTTCTCCTGGCTGAAGCCGATGTCGCTGTCGAGCGCGGCGGCCTGCGCCATCACGCCGCCCGGAATGCCGTTCAGGTCCTCGGCCACGAGCGCGATCTTGCGGTCGCCCTCCTGGAGGACGATCGCGCGTGCCCACAGGCGCGTGTGCTGGCCGCTGATCACGCCGTCCGAGCGGACCCAGCCCATCATGTAGTAGCCCGTCGGCGGGGTGATGTCGGCGCGCCCCACGCCGACCTCCAGCTGCGGCGTCGCGGCCGCGGCCGCGTGCGGAAGCAGCATCAGGGCGGCCAGCGCCGCCAGCAGGTGTCGCGCCCCCCGCAACCCAGAGCGCGGAATTGTGCCCGGCGGCTGTGGGGCGTGCGCCGGTTCATGGCGCACCCCCGAGCCGCCGGATGCCAGCTATGCCGTCGCCCAGACCGTGCCGGTCGACGGAAAGCCGAGCCGCGCCTTCACGGCCGGCGTCAGGTCCCACTCGCGCCCGCCGACGAACGGGCCGCGGTCGATCACCCTGGCGGTGACGCTGCGGCCGTTGTAGCGGAACGTCACGCGCGTGCCGCAGGGCAGCGTGCGGTTGGCCACGCCGAGCGTGGTCGCGTTGAGCGGCCCGCCGCAGGCGGTGCGCCCTCCGTACAGCCCGGGGCCGTACCACGAAGCCTGCGACGCGCGGTAGACCACCACGGCACCATGCACGCGCGGCTTCACGCCGCCGGCGATGTTGGCGGTGGTCCCCGGCAGGCCGACGAGCCGCACGCGCAGCTTCATCCGGCCCAGACCGCGCGGCCGGAAGCTCGCGCGGAAGCGCCCCGTGGCGTTGGTGGTCGCACTGGCCACGGTGTGCCAGCCATGTCCGCTGCTCTGCTGCACCAGCACCTTGCGCCGTCGCTCATGCGTGAGCAGCTGGCCGCTGACCGGCACAACGTCCCCTGCGAGAACGTCGTGACGCTTGAACGTCGCATGGAGGGGCTGGGGAGCTACATCGGCGTTGGCGGTTCCGCCCGCCGCGGCCACGAGGGCTACCGGCGTGAGCACGCCGACTCGCGCGCCGCGCACGCGCGCAGCGATATTCGATCGCAACTGGATCCGTCCTTTCCCGGCCGCCTACGGAGTTAGCTGACGGGCTCGCGCAAACAGCGCTACGGCCGGAACACCGGCCGATTCGCCCCGCGGCCGCGCAGCGCGCGGCCAAATGGTTCCCCCGCCCGCCGGCTCAGTGACCGGCGGCTCGGCTCAGACCGAATCGAACAACTGTTCGGAGGCTATGCGCTCAGCGGGCTCCGTCTGTGCGTTCGGTCACACAAGACGAGGTACTCAGGCGGTGCGCTCTGACACGTCCGCGTGGCTCTCGGCGAGGGCCGGAAGCGGCGCGTTCGGCGTGCTCGCCACGCACAGAGCGAGGATCAGCAGACCGAGCACAGGGCTGCCACGCCGCGCCACAGCGGCGCCGCCGTTCTGGTCGAACTCGTCGAGCAGCTCGAGCACCGCGCGGCAGGTCGGGGCCTGCGGGGCGTCGTCCCCGACCTCGCAGGCGAGCCGCGTGAGCGCCACGGCCTCGGTGAGGGTCTGCTCCACGCCGCCGAAGGCGGGACCGATGCTGAAGACGAGGAACGAGGCGGCGCGCGCGAGCAGCAGATCGCCGCCCGCAGCGCCCTCGCCGGGCGGCGGCCCGAGGTCGAGCAGCTCGTCGCCGGCGAGGATCCGCTCGAGCTGACCGCCCATCACGCCGCGCAGCTGCTCGGGCGTGAGGCCCGCCTGGACCGCGGAGCGAACGGCGAGCGTCACGCTCAGCGCGGGCCGTCCGTAGGGGGCGTCGCTGCCGTAGACGATCTGCGACGGCGGCACGAGCGCGAACAGCGCGATCAGGTCCGCCGGGTTCCACCAGGAGGTGTCGAAGAAGATGTTGGGGTGGTCGGGCGCCCGGCGCCAGATCCAGGCCAGGTCGCAGATCGCCGCGTGGGCCAGGATCACGCGCGCGCCTGGATGCCGGGTGGAGTGCTCGAGCACGTGCCGGCCGAGCGCCGGGATGCCGCGTCCGGCGTGGGTCAGGATCGGCACGCCGCGCTCCTCGGCCAGCTCGAACAGCCCCGCGACGGCCGGGTGGTCGAGCGTGAACTGCTCGGCCCGCGGGTGCAGCTTGATGCCGCGGGCGCCGAGGTCGAGGCAGCGGCGCGCCTCGGCCACCGCGTCGTCGTGCGGGTTCACTCGGCAGAACGGC
This sequence comes from uncultured Thermoleophilaceae bacterium, assembly GCA_963848495.1. GTDB lineage: Bacteria > Actinomycetota > Thermoleophilia > Solirubrobacterales > Thermoleophilaceae > JAICJR01. Next base: position 92,938 of record CAWKDV010000003.1, on the reverse strand, counting down.
ACCAGGCGGCCGCCGGCCTGCTCGGCCTCGGCCAGCACGCGGTCGTTGGCCTCCGAGTAGCCATCCGGCTCGTGCATGGTGAAGAAGACGGCCCGCGAGTCCACCGAGCCGACCAGCTCGAGCAGCTCGTCGAGGCTGCAGGTGCGCCCGTCCGGGTCATTCGACCCCGTATGGGTGTGCGCATCGAACAGCTCGACGTCCCCCACGGCCTCCACGCTGCTCTCGAACCAGGGCCTGAGCAGCGGGGGGACGTTCACGGCAAGAAGCGTAGAGTAGGCACGCTTCGCCATGCCCAACGACCGCCTGACCGGACTGGACGCCTCCTTCCTCCATCTGGAGAACGACGGCGCTCACATGCACGTGGCCGGGGTGATGACCTTCGCGGGCGATCCGCCGGACTACGACGAGCTGGTTGAGACCGTCGAGCAGCGGCTCCACCTGGTGCCGCGCTACCGCCAGAAGCTCGCGTTCGTGCCGCTCGGGCAGGGACGGCCGAAGTGGATCGACGACCCACACCTCAACCTGCGCTACCACATCCGGCGTACCGCGCTGCCCGCGCCTGGTAGCGAGGAGCAGCTGCGCAACCTCGCCGGGCGCGTCTTCTCGCAGCCGCTCGACAGGGACAAGCCGCTCTGGGAGCTGTGGCTCGTCGAGGGGCTGGCGTCGGACGAGTCCGGCCCGCGCTTCGCCGCGCTCAGCAAGACCCACCACGCGCTCGTGGACGGCATCTCGGGCGTGGACATCGTCAGCGTGCTGTTCGACACCTCGCCCGACCCCGAGCCGCCGGCGCGCGAGCGCTCGCGCTGGCTTGCGCGCCCCGAGCCGGCCCAGGCGCACCTGCTCGTGGAGGCGCTGCTCGAGCGTGCCACGATCCCCCGGGAGGTCGTGCGCTCACTGCGCGCCGTCGTGCGCGGGCCGCGCCGGGTGGCGCACGCCGCCGGCGAGTCGCTGGTGGGTCTCGGCGCGATGGCCTGGGCTGGGCTGCGGCCACCGCCCAACTCGCCCTACAACACGCGGCTCGGGCCGCACCGGCGCTTTGCCTGGGTGCGTACCTCGCTCGACGACGTGAAGGCGGTGAAGAACGCCCTCGGGGGCACGGTCAACGACGTGGTGCTCGCCATCGTCACCGGTGCGCTGCGACGCCACCTGGAGCGGCGCGGCGAGGAGCTCCCCCAGGCGCTGCGTGCGATGGTGCCGGTGAGCGTGCGGGCGGAGGCCGAGCGCGGCGCTCTGGGCAACCGGGTGGCCGCGATGATGGCCGTGCTGCCGGTGCGGGAGGACGACGCCCAGACGCGGCTCGAGCAGGTCAGCGAGTCGATGAAGGACGTGAAGCGCTCGGGGCAGGCGGTCGGCGCCCAGGTGCTCACCGACCTGAGCGGCTTCGCCCCGCCCACGGTCATGAGCCAGGCCGCGCGCCTGATCTCCACCGAGCGCCTCTTCAATCTGGTCGTGACGAACGTGCCCGGCCCGCAGCACCCGCTCTACCTGATGGGGCGCGAGCTGATCGACATCTTCCCGATGGTCCCGCTGGCCAAGGGGCAGGCGCTCGGCGTGGCGATCATGAGCTACAACGGCCGCATGAACTTCGGCCTGGTGGGCGACTACGACGCGCTGGACGACCTCGACGCGCTGGCCGACGACTTCCAGGAGTCGCTGGCCGAGCTGGCGGACGCCGCCGGTGTGAAGCTGGGCAGCGCCGGCAGCGGCTCGAAGGCGGCCCGCAAGGGCGAGCGCAGGCACGTCGCCACCCCCGCCGACGCCCACGGCTCGAGTTGAGGGACTGGCGAGCGCGAACCACCTGTTAGAGAATGTGACGACAGCGTCATCTTTTCGACGGACCGACGAGAACCACCTCACAAGGATGCATGACAGATGAATGAGCGCGTGCTCACGGCCGCACGGGAGCTCGGCCTGGAAGTGGACATGACCACCTTCGACCGGCCGACCCGTACGGTCGACGAGGCCGCGGCCGCGGTCGGCTGCGAGCCCCGCCAGATCGCCAAGTCGATCGTCTTCGTGGTCGACGGCGACCCCGTGGTGGCCGTGCTGAGCGGCGCGAAGCGCGTCGACGTCGACGGCCTCTGCAGCGTGCTCGACTGCGCCGAGGCGCGTCCCGCGACCCCCGAGGAGGTGCGCGCGGCCACCGGCTTCGCGCCCGGCGGCGTGCCGCCCTTCTCGCATGGCCTGCCCGGTGGTGATGGACCGCGCCCTGCTCGAAGAGGGCTACGTCTGGGCGGCGGGCGGCGACGGCAACACGGTCTTCGAGGTGGACGCGCGCAAGCTGGCCGCCTGCACGCATGCCATCGTCGCCACGATCGGCGCATAGTTCAGGGCGTGCAGGTCACGGTGCGGCCGGCGGCCCCGGCCGACGGCGGCGCGATCGCCGAGATCTACAACCAGGGCATCGAGGAGCGCCAGGCGACGTTCGAGACGCGCCTGCGCACGCCCGCCGACGTGACCGGGCGGCTCGACCGGACGCTGGTGGCCGAGCTCGACGGCCGGGTGGTGGCCTGGGCCGCGATCGTCCCCTACAGCGCCCGTGAGGCCTACGCCGGAGTGGGCGAGTTCTCGATCTACGTCGAGCGCGGCGCGCGCGGCGCCGGCGTGGGGCGGCGCCTGCTCGAGGAGCTGTGCGCGTTCGCCCAGCGGCTCGGCTACCACAAGCTCGTCAGCAGGGTCTTCCCCAGCAACGAGGCGAGCCGCGCGCTCGTGCGCTCGTGCGGCTTCCGGGAGGTCGGTGTGCACCTACGCCACGCGCGTCTCGACGGCGACTGGCGGGACGTCGTCGTGATCGAGCGCCTGCTCGACGAGCCATCCGTTTGAACCCTCCAGTTGGGGTGTTTCGTACCCCTTCCTGCGGGGAACACCAAACGCGGTGACAGGGGAACTCGACATGATCGAGATACGTCCCGATCCAGCGGAATTGGGCCGTATGCGCGAGTTCATACGCGCCAACGGCAACCGCTACGGGCTGGATGACGCTGAGCGCTTCCAGGCGCAGCTCGTGGCCACCGAGGCGGTGACCAATGCGATCCGCCACGGACGCTCCGAGGGCGACGAGGAGCGGCCGATCGCCGTGAGCTGCCGGGCGGACGCCTGCGGCTTCACGATCGAGGTAGGCGACCGCGGGCGCTTCCACCATCGCGCCCCGTCCGAGCCGGAGGACACCGGCGGACGCGGCCTGGGCCTCATCGAGCGCTTCAGCAGGCGCTTCGACCTCGAGACGAGCGAGCAGGGCACCACCCTGCGCATGGTGCTCGCCGAGGCCGCCTGACGCCGGACGCTCCCTCTCAGTCACGCCATACTCAGGCCATGAGCGGTCTGTTGCGCGCGGCGCTGGCACAGATAAACACGACGGTCGGCGACATCGAGGGCAACGCGGCCAAGATCCGCGGCTCGATCCGGCGCGCCAAGGAGGAGGGCGCCACGCTCGTGCTCTTCCCCGAGCTGGCGCTGACCGGCTACCCGCCCGAGGACCTGCTGCTGAAGACGCACTTCCTCGACGCCGCCGGCGAGGCCCTCGACGAGCTCGCCGACGAGGTCGACGGCATCGTGGCGATCGTCGGCTTCCCCGAGCGCGCGGACGACGTCTACAACGCCGCCGCGGTGCTGGCGGACCGGCGGGTCGCGGCCGTCTATCGCAAGGTCTACCTGCCGAACTACAGCGTCTTCGACGAGCAGCGCTACTTCCAGTCGGGGCCCGGCGGGGCGCTGATCGAGGTGAACGGGCTGCCGATCGGGGTCACGATCTGCGAGGACATCTGGGAGCCGGGCCCGCCGGCCACCGACGAGGCGCTGGCCGGGGCGCAGGTGATCGTCAACCTGTCGGCCTCCCCGTACCACGCCGGCAAGGGCCTCGAGCGCGAGGCGATGCTCGTGCAGCGGGCGCGCGACAACAACGCGGCCGTGCTGTTCTGCAACCTCGTCGGCGGCCAGGACGAGCTCGTCTTCGACGGGCACAGCGTGGCGATCGACCAGGAGGGCGAGATCGTGGCCCGGGCGCCCCAGTTCGAGGAGTCGCTCACGGTCTGCACGATCGACCCCGGCGCGATCTTCGCCAAGCGGCTGCAGGACACGCGCCACCGGGCGGCGGTGCGCCGCGGCGGCGCCGGTCCCTCCCCCACGCTGGCGCGCCTCGAGCTGCCGGGTTCCGTGGAGGGCGAGGTGGGCGGCGAGGTCGCCGAGCTGCTGGCCCCGGAGGAGGAGCTCTACCGCGCCCTCGTCACCGGAGTGCGCGACTACGTGGAGAAGAACGGCTTCAAGCGCGTGGTGGTGGCGCTGTCCGGCGGAATCGACTCGGCGCTGGTGGCGCTCGTGGCGGTCGACGCGCTCGGCAAGGAGCGCGTGACGCTCGTGGGCATGCCGTCGCCCTTCTCGTCGGAGGGCACGCGCGGCGACGCCCGGGCGATTGCGGAGAACCTCGCGGCCGACTGGATCGAGCTGCCGATCGACCCGCCGATGAAGGCCTTCGACGAGGTCCTGTCCGCGGCCTTCAACGGGGCCGAGCCGGACATCACCGAGGAGAACCTGCAGGCGCGCATCCGCGGCAACCTCGTCATGGCGCTCTCCAACAAGTTCGGCTGGCTCGTGCTCACCACCGGCAACAAGTCCGAGATGTCGGTGGGCTACGCGACGCTCTACGGCGACATGGCCGGCGGCTTCGCGGTGCTGAAGGACGTCTTCAAGGGCGACGTCTACCGGCTCGTGCGCTGGCGCAACGAGCGCGAGGGCCGTGAGCTCGTGCCGTCGTCGGTGCTGGAGCGGCCGCCGTCGGCCGAGCTGCGCTACGAGCAGCGCGACGAGGATTCGCTGCCGTCCTACGACATCCTCGACCCGATCCTGGCCGGCTACGTGGAGCAGGACCTCGATGCGGACGAGCTCGTCCGGCAGGGCCTGCCGCGCGATGATGTCGAGCGCGTGATCCGCCTGGTCGACCTGGCCGAGTACAAGCGCCGCCAGGCGCCTCCCGGCGTGCGCGTGTCGACCAAGGCATTCGGGCGCGACCGGCGGCTGCCGATCACGAACCGCTTCCGGGGCGGCTGAGCGACGCCGGCTAGCCGCGGTAGCTGCTCAGCAGGCTGCGGATCGTCGAGGTGTATGCGCCCTTGCGCTGGCCTTTGTTCTGCACGGCGCCGAAATAGCCCTCCCGGTCCCTGCTCGCGCCGCTGCTCTGCGAGTCGCGCTGTTCGAACAGGAACAGCTCTGCGATCTGGGGATAGCTCGCGTGCAGGGCGACCACCGCGCGGCGCAGGTCGCTCGCCGCCTGCGCGTAGGTCAGGCAGCGCGGCCAGCCGTAGTTGCTCGAGAGGCAGCGGCCGTTGTCGGTGGAAATGCCGAACTCGGTGACGAAGATCGGCTTGCCGCCGCCGCCGTGGCGCCTGACCCCGCGCAGCAGGTTGTTCATCTTGGTCCTGTAGCCGGGGCCGTAGGGGTGCTCGGTCCAGCCCGCCACGCGGCTGTTCAGGTCCGGCACGGCCCGGTACATGTTGTCGGCCCACGTGGTGGGACCGTGGTCGTCGCTCACGGCCAGCAGGCCGACACCGCGGTTGCCGCCGCGCCCGTCGATCGCCTGCTGGGCGTCCTTCAGGCGCAGCGCGTACTGCTGCGCGCGCTCGCCGTAGTTCGAGCAGCCCGGGCCGCAGCCGCCGAACTGGTAGGCGCCGCCCGTCTCGTTGCCGAACTCGATGTAGCGCACCGCCAGGCCGCCGTCCCCGCGGCCACGCCAGAAGCTGCCCCCCGGCCCGAACGCGTGGGCCCAGGCGGCGAGGCTGCGGGCCTCCGAGACGCTCGGGATGCGGCCGTAGAACTCGGCGAGCAGGAGCGCCTGCACGTGCCGCGCGGCCAGGGCTGCCACCGTGCCCCTCACCTGCGACACCGGCGTGCCGATCCGCACCGGCACGCGCACCACCTTCGGATGCAGGTTCGCCGAGCCGATCATGCGCGCCTCCCAGGGCGCGGCCGGGCCTGACACGAGTCCGACGGTGAAGCCGCCCGGCCGCGCCGTGGCGGTGGCGGCGGGCAGGACGAGCAGGGAGGCGATGACGAGCAGTCGAGCTAGATTCATGTCCATTCCCAGAACAACCCACGCTGACGATCCCTTCGGTGGCCGGCAGCCGACCAGTCACGAACGGATGACCGGACTGCCTTGGGATGCGTCGTACCTCGACGGGCCTGCGCCGTGGGACATCGGGCGGCCCCAGCAGGCGGTGGTGCGCCTGGCAGCCGAAGGCGGCTTCGCCGGAGCTGTGCTCGATGCGGGCTGCGGCAGCGGCGAGAACGCTCTTCACATCGCCTCGCTGGGGCTGCCGGTTCTGGGCGTTGACGTGGCTGAGACTGCATTGGGAATCGCCCGCGCGAAGGCCCGCGAGCGTGGGATCGAGGTTGAGTTCGCTGCGGCTGACGCGCTCCAGCTGGCGGGTCTGGGGCGCAGCTTCGAGACCGTGCTGGACTGCGGGCTGTTCCACAGCTTCGGCGGCGACGAGCGACCAGGATACGTCGCAAGCCTGGCGTCTGTGATCCAGCAGGGCGGAACCCTGTTCGTGCTGTGCTTCAGCGACGCCGGTCCCGGCACCGGCCCGCACCCCGTCAGCCGGAAGGAGCTGAGTGCGGCATTCATCGCCCGCAGTGGATGGGATGTCGCCGCGATCGAACCGGACCGGCTTCAGACGCGCTTTCACGACGATGGCGCACCCGCCTGGGTGGCGACAATCAAGCGGATCTAGCGGTAGCTTCGTGGCGTGACCTCGAGAGCCGATTTCACGGACGAGGAGTGGGCGCAGCTCGGCCGGGCGCCGCTCGTGGCCAGCCTGGCGATCACGATCGCCGATCCGGGCGGTCCGATCGAGGCGGTGAAGGAGGCCGGCGCTGCCCTCCAGGTCGTGCTCGATGCGGCTCGCGAGGGAACCTTCGGAAGCTTCGTGCGCTCGGTCGCCGAGGACGTTGCCGCCAAGGCGCAGCGGCGTGAGAACCCGCTCGCCGGCTTCTCTCCCCGGGCCGGGCGCGAGGCGATCCTCGACGAGCTGCGCTCGGTCTACGCCCTGCTCGAAGACCGGGTCGCTCCCGAGGACGTCGACGACTACCGCGAGTGGATGAGGACCGCCGCGCAGCGAGCGGCTCTGGCGGCCAAGGAAGGCGGCTTCCTCGGCATCGGCGGCAAGCGGGTCAGCGAGCGCGAGCAGGAGATGCTCGAGACGCTCGGCGAGATCTTCGGCGTGCCGCGCGGCTAGCTCGCGGTCAGGAGAACCTCAGCCGGTCGCGCTCGTGCGCGGGGTCGGAATACCAGAGCTTCCACCACGGATCCTCCTTCCCGGTGGGCGGCAGGCGCAGCGGCTGCGCTCCGAGCTGGGCGGTCTTCGGGGACGCGCGGAACGCGTAGTGGTCGTAGATGCGGAGCGCCTCTATCGCGTAAGAGGTCGCTATCCGCTGGTCGCGGAACAGGATCAGGTTCTCCCCGTTCGAGAGGTCGGCGGGGCGGGAGAAGTTGTAGGAGCCGACCCAGACGCGCGCGTCCGGGGTGTCGAAGTCGATCACCACGAACTTGTGGTGCATGTAGGCGCCCTCCTTGGTCCGCTGCGGCTCCTCGCTGAACGGGGGCGGGAGGCCGGCGCCGAGGGAATCCGCCGAGACGGGCACCGGATTGCCCTGCGGGTCCGTGACCGTGATCCCCTTCACCCGCCGGTCCGAGATGCCGTAGACGAGCACGTCCGGCCGGTTGGTCACCACTTCGATGGCGTCGGTCACGGCCCCGGTCGTCTCGAACAGGAACGCGAGCGAGTAGAGCACAGTCGACTTCGCCTTCTTGATGTCCTTGGCGATCGTGTCCAGCAGCACGTTCTTTGCCGAGTGGGGCGAGAACGCGAGCTTGCCGTCGATCCCGTCGAGCCCGAGCGACACGAACCCGGCGGACGGCGACTGGCGAAAGCCCTCAGGCTTCGTCCAGTAGGTTGAGGTCGTGGGCGACCACCGAGACCTTCGCCTGGGGGTCGCCTATCGCCACGTCCAGCACGCGCTCCATCGCCCGCAGCGCCTCGAAGCCCATCCAGGGAAGCGCGACGTCCTTCTCCGGGTGGGTCGGCGTGAACGTGAGGGGGTCGTCACCCGCGTCCGGGATCAGCGTCTCGATGTGGCCGAACCTGTTCACGAACGCCTGCGACAGCACGAAGCCGCGTGTGAAGGAGACGTTCAGCACGCCGGGGTAGGTTTCGCTCAGCAGCTGGAGATCCGCCTCCTGCGCCTCGCCCCCGGTGAGCTTCTTCTTCGCGTCCATGAACATCGGCATGACGCGGAACTTGTAGGTCCCCTCCGGCAGCCCGTCGTAGGGGAATACCACCCAGCGGAAGCGCTGGAAGGGCGCCTTGGTGCTCGGCTGGTTGGTGGGCTTCGGCGCTGTCTTGCTGGTTCCCTCCACGACCGGCGGTTCGGCGGCCATGGTCAGGGACTCTAAACCGGTTGCTCGCTCAGCGCCAGCGTGTTGCCGTCGGGATCCCTGATCCAGGCGGCACGGAAGCGGCCGGCGTCGAAGATGCCGCGCTCGTCGGTCTTTAAGCCCGGCTGGTCGTAGTGCTCGAAGGCCACTCCGCGCGACGCGAGCTCGTCGATCGTCGCATCGAGGTCGTCGACGAACCAGCCGGCAACGGTGGCGGGTGACTTGCCCGCGTTATCCGGCGAGAGGTAGATGAACAGCGCGGTGTCGCCGGCGCAGGCGTAGCGCACGCCCTGTTCCTCCTCCTCGGAGGGCTCGAGCCCGAGCCGGTCCTCGTAGAAGCTGCGCGCCCTGGCCAGGTCGGATACGGCCAGGACCGCCTGCACGCGAAAGTCACGCAGTCCCATTTGTGCACCTGTAGGTGATCTCGACGGCGCCCTCGGGGAGGGCGCTCTGGGTTTCCAGGGTCAGGCCGGCGCCGGGGCTGAGGGCAGGTGTCAGCCGCATCCCGTCGCCGACCAGGAGCGGCAGCACGATCAGCCCCAGCAGGTCGAGCGCGCCGAGGACGCGGAACGTCTCGATCGTGCGCGGCCCTCCGACCAGGTGGACGTCGCCGCCGCGGTTTGCCTCCCGCATCAGGTCGAGCAGGCGGGCGGGATCGCCGTCGACCACCACGTGGTCCGGCGTGCCGGCCGGGCGCTCCGAGCCGAGCACGAAGACGTCGAGATCCGGCCACGGCCAGCGGTCCGAGCCGAGCGCCGGCTCGAAGGTGGTGCGTCCCATCAGCACCGCCTCGCAGCTCTGCTGGAACTCCGGGAAGCCGTGGCTCTGGCCGGGGACGAAGCTCGGGTCGGCGAGCTGCACGGGCCAGCCGTCCGGACGCGTCACGCAGCCGTCGAGGCTGACGCAGAGGCGCGTCCGGATCCTCATCCTGAGCCGTCCTGCCTCATCGGCCGCACCGCGATCGTCACCCGCGAGATCGCGCAGAGGCGCCCGTCGTCGTCGATGTGGCGGACGTCCCAGACCCAGGTCGTGCGGCCGCGGTGCAGCGCGCGGCACTCCGTGTGCACCGTGCCCGCCGAGATCGGGCGCAGGAAGTTGGTGTCGTTGGCCTGCCCCATGACGAGCTTCTGCTGGTCCTCGAGGCCGAAGAAGGTGCCCAGCGAGCACAGTCCCTCGGCCAGCGCCGCGTACACGCCGCCATGCACGATCCCGAACTCCTGGCGGATCTTGTCGGTGACCGGCACCTGTCCGCGCACGACGCCATCGCCGTGATCCAGGAGCTCTACTCCTAAAGTGGTATGCAGGGTGACGGAGGGTGCCTGCTCGGGGAGCACGCGCCGCAGGTTACCCTTCCCCCTGCTCATGGCGACTTTCGACCAGCTTCCGGCGGACCAGCGAGCCATTCTCGAGCTCGTGGTGGGCCGCGGGCAGACCTACGCGGAGCTCTCCACGATGCTCGGCATGCCCGCCTCACGCGTGCGCGAGCTGGCCCGTGAGGCGCTCGCGGATCTCGCCCCGGCCACCGCCAAGCGGGTGGATCCCGACTGGCGCGGCCAGGTCGCGGACTACGTGCTGGGCCAGCAGACCGGGCCGGAGTCCACCGCCACGCGCGGTCACCTCAAGCGCTCGGAGCCCGCGCGCGCCTGGGCCTTCTCCCTGCTCGACTCCCTGAGCCACCTCTACCCGAACGGCAACACGCCGGCGATCCCGGACGGCGACGACCGGGGCGCGCCGGAGCCGCCCGCCAAGCCGGAGCCTGAGCCGGAGGCCGAACCCGCGCCGAAGACGAAGCCGGCCGCGGCCGCGCCCGCACCGCGTCAGGCGGCGCCCGCTCCCGCGCGTCCGTCGGGCGCAGGCCTGTCGCCGGCGGCGCAGGCGATCGTGCGCCGGCGCCGGATCGTCGGCGGCGTGATCGGCGTTGCGGTGCTGGCGGTGGTCGTGCTGCTGATCACCGGCGTGATCGGCGGCGGCGGTGGCGGCGGCAAGAAGAAGGAGGCGTCGTCCTCAACGGCCACCTCGGCGCAGGACAACGCCTACGAGGTCTGGCTCTACAACTCGAACAGCGACACGGTGTCGCTCGGCGCCCAGTTCACCGACGCCCAGGGCAACCTGCAGGGCCGCGGCGACGTGCCGAGCAACTGGAGGCACTTCAAGACGGTCGTGCTGTCGAGCGAGCGCGTGGGCACCAACCCCAAGGCGCCGTCGAACATCGTCCTGCAGGGCACGCTCGCCGCTGTGCCGGCCAGCCAGCAAAAGAGCGGCTCAGGCAGCAGTGGCACGGTCCTCAGCGTGGGAACGCTCAAGCCGCCGTCTGGAGCGCAGGGCACAGGCGTGGCGCTCGTCGTGCGGCAGGGCGGTCAGCAGCAGCTCGTGCTGCAGGCCGCCCAGCTCAAGCCCACCGCCCGCGTGCTGCAGGCCGCCGGCCCGACCGGGGCCACCGGCGCGACCGGGGCTACCGGGCCCTAGCCAGCGCCGCCAGCAGGAGGCTGACGCCAGCCAGGGCGCCGAGCGCGGTGCGCAGAGTGCTGAGCTGTGCGATGACGCCGACGGTGGCGGGGCCGAGCAGGAAGCCCAGGTAGGCCACGGTCGTGACCACCGACACAGCGCTCCCGCGCCGCTCGGGCGCGGCGAGGCGCCCACCCATGGCGATCAGCACCGGCGCGCAGATCGAGGTGCCGAGGCCAGCGAGCGCTATCCCGGCGAGCGCCACGCCCACCGTAGAGGCGGTGGCCGCCACCAGGCAGCCGAGCGCGGCCACCAGGGCCGCCAGCGTGATCAGCAGCGTCTCCGGCATCCGCAGCAGGTGGCCGCCGAAGCGCCCGGCGGCCGCCGCCGATGCGAACACAGCGGGTCCCGCCGCGGCGAGCGCGGCCGAAGCCCCCAGCGTCGACTGAAGGTGCACGGCGCTCCAGGTCTGCCAGCCGCCCTCGACGAAGAACGCGAGCGCACAGAGGCCGCCCAGCACGAGCAGCGGGCGCGGCGCCCGCAGCAGGTCGCGCAGCCGCGCCGCCTGCTCGTGCCCGGGCGGCGCGGGCTCGAGCACCGAGGCCAGCGCGGCCGCCAGCAGCACGGCGCCGCAGGCGACGGCGAACACACCAGCCGGGCCGGCGCCGGCCGCGCGCAGCCCGCCGGCGGCCAGGCTCGCCGCGACCACCGCCGCGGAGAAGCAGCCGTGCGCCAGGCGGAGCACCGGCCGGCCGCCGGCCTCCGCGCGCACGCCCTCGGCATTGATCACCACGTCGAGCGAGCCCGAGGCGGCCCCGACAAAAAGCAGCACCCCGGCCAGCACCAGCGGCGTGCCCGCGAGCGCCGGCAGGAAGCCGAAGATGGCCAGCGCCGCCACGCTCAGCGGGAACAGCGCCGGGCCCATGCGGTCCACGAGCACGCCGGCGAGCCGCATCGCCGCCAGCGCTCCGGCGCCGATGCAGAACAGCGCGGCGCCCAGCTCGGCGTCGTCCGCCCCCGCGTGGGCCTGCACCGCGGGCAGGTCGGCCCCCCAAGCGCCCCAGAAGATGCCGAGCGCGACGAAGCCGGCCAGCACCCGGGCGCGCCCTGCGCTGTTGGAGCCCGCCCTCAGGACGGCGGCAGCAGCTTGCCCGGGTTCATGATCCCGCGCGGGTCGAGCCGCTCCTTGGCCGCCCGCAGCAGCTCGATGCCGAGCTCACCCACCTCGGCCTCCATCCAGCGCGTGTGGTCGCGCCCGACGGCGTGGTGATGGGTGATCGTGCCGTGGTGGGCGACGATCGCCTCGCTGGCGGCGTCCTTCGCCGCCTGCCACTGCTCGAGCTCGGCGCCCTCCTCCTGCCGCGCCAGGAAGGTGAAGTAGAGCGAGGCACCCGACGAGTAGAGGTGCGACACGTGGCAGAGCACGAGAGCGGGCGTGCCGCGCGCGCCCAGCGCCTCGCGCAGCGCCGAGCCCACCGCCCGGTAGAGCTCGGGTAGGTGCGACCAGGTGGTGGCGGTCTCGAGCGTCTCGACCAGCACTCCGTGGTCGAGCAGGACGTCGCGCAGGTAGGGACCGGCGTAGCGGCCGCGCACCCAGGCCGTGCCGGGCCGCTCGCCCAGCGCCACGCCGCCGCCACGGCGCAGGATGCGCCGGACGCGCGAGCGGCGCTCGCCGACCTCCTTGGGCTCGCCCTCGAAGCCGACGATCGCCAAGCAGCCGCCCTCGTGCCCGCGCAGGCGCAGGTAGGCCTTTCCGGCGCGCTCGGCGGTGGAGCCGCTCGACGCCATGGCGCAACGACAGGCGCGTCTCCTCCTCGTCCGACAGCCGCGCGACGTCCGGCGAGGAGTGCTGCTGCTCGAGCGCCCGGAAGGCGTCGGCGCCCTCCTGGAAGCTGCGGAACGACCAGCCCTCGTAGCGGCGCTCGGTGGGGAGCGGCCGTACCGACAGCGTGGCCTCGGTGATCACGCCGAGCACGCCCTCGGAGCCCACCAGCAGCTCGCGCAGCGACGGCCCCGCGGCCGATGGCGGGCACCACCTTGGCCTCCAGCACCCCCGCCGGCGCAACGCAGCGCAGCCCGAGCACGAGCTCGTCGATGCGGCCGTAGCCGGTCGACGCCTGTCCGGCCGAGCGCGTGGCCACGTAGCCGCCGATCGTCGCGTACTCGAACGACTGCGGGAAGTGCCCGAGCGTGAGGCCGCGGCCGGCGAGGAGCGCCTCCGCCCGCGGGCCGAGCACGCCCGGCTCGAAGGTGGCGGTGAGCGAGAGCGGGTCGGCGTCGACGAGGCGGTCCATCAGGCGCAGGTCGAGCGAGATCAGCGACGAGAAGCCGTTCCGCAGCGGCTCCACTCCGCCCACCACGCTGGTGCCGCCACCGAAGGGCACCACCGCCACCCCCTCGGCGTCGCAGGCGGAGAGCACCTCCTCCACGGCGTGCTCGCTGGCGGGCCGCACCACGGCGTCGGGCGCGCCCGAGGCGTCGCCGGAGCGGAGCCGCACGAGGTCCGGATAGCTCTTGCCCGCCGCGCGCTCCACGCGCGACAGGCGGTCCTGGAGCACGTTCTCCTCCCCCACGGCGCCCGCCAGGCGGCGCAGCACCGGCTCGGGCAGGGCGGGCTCGGGCAGGCGGACCTTGTCGAGCGGCACGTGCGGCCGCTGCACGTCGCGGACCCCGAGCTCAGAGCGCAGGAACTCGGCCGCCGCGGGCGGCAGGTGCGGCTCGGGGGCGTCGTCCTCGCCCCAGCCCCACCACCTCACGGTCCCACCGCCCGCTCCAGGCCGTCGAGCGCCTCGTCGAGCTTGCGCCGCGTGGCCCGCCGCAGCAGGAAGGCGCCGAGACGCGCCCAGCCGCGCGGGCGCTGGCGCGTGCGCAGCTCGACCTTGGTGCCGCCCTCCGCCGGCGACAGCGTGACCTCGGTGACCGCCTCCGACAGGATCGCGCTCGAACGGCGACTCCTCGAGCTCCTGCCGCCACTCGAGGTGCCGCGGCGGATCGGCAGCCACGCGTGTGAAGTCCGCCCGCACGGCCTTGCCGCTGCCGCTGCGTGAGCACCTTGGTCCAGGCCTCGGGAGTGGCCTCCTCGACCCTCACGACGTCGGGCCACCAGCGCGCGAAGTGCGCTGGGTCGGACACCAGCGCCCAGATGTCCTCTGTGCCCGCCTCGATCGTGCGGGAGCGGCTGACCGTGGGCACGCTACTCCGCCTCGTAGACGATCAGGCTGTGCACGTCGTGCGGCGCGAGCTGCTCCCGCCCCTCGAGGAAGGCGAGCTCGACGATGAAGGCACAGCCGGCCACCACGGCGCCCGCCTGCTCGACCAGCTCGCAGAGCGCCCGTGCGGTGCCGCCCGTGGCCAGCAGGTCGTCGTGCACCAGCACGCGCGTGCCGCCGGCCAGCGCGTCCCTGTGCACCTCGAGCGCGTCCACGCCGTACTCGAGCACGTACTCCACCGAGTTGGTCTCGCGCGGCAGCTTGCCGGGCTTGCGGGCGGGGATGAAGCCGGCGCCGATCTTGGCGGCCACCGCGCCGCCCAGCATGAAGCCGCGTGCCTCGGCGGACACCACGAAGTCGACGCTCGAGCGCCTCCGCGTAGTCGCTCATCTCATGGGCGGCCTGCCGCAGCGCCCCCGGATCGAGGAACAGCGGCGTCAGGTCCTTGAAGACGATCCCCTCGCGCGGGAAGTCCGGGATGTCCTCGATGTAGTCGCGGAGGTCCACGCCCCGCGCAGCTTAGGGAGCGATCTTCCGCAGGTCGCGCACGAGCAGCAGGTACTTCAGGTGCGAGGCGATCGCCGCCAGGTTCTCGAGCGCCTCCACCGCCTCCTTGCGCCGCTCGGGATTGCGAGAGCGAAGCGACGGCGCGAGGATCTGCTCGAGCAGGCTCGACTCGCGGTCGGCCGAGGTGCGGAACACGCGCAGGTTGCGGCCGCCGACGCCGAAGCGGGCCAGCTCCTTGGCGGCGCGGACGATCTCGCGGTCGGTGTCGTCGTACCAGACCTCGCCCTCGCGGCGCTCGCCCTTGATCACCCCGTACTCCTCGAGCTCGCGCACGAGCGAGCGACTCCGCGCCCGTCTCCTCCAGCACGTCGCTCATGCGAGTACACGGCGCCCGGCGCTCTTCACGGCCACGCTGGCGCGGCGCAGGCGCGCGGGTCGGGCGCGCGGCCGCGCGCCGGGGCGCCGCCCGTGATCGGCACGGCCGGCGGCCAGCTCCTGGCGGATCACCCGCAGCGGCAGGAACTCGTCGCGCTGGAGGCGCAGGATCGTGCGCAGGCGGGCCACGTCCGCCGGCGTGTAGAGCCGGTAGCCGCCCTGGGTGCGGCGCGGCGACAGCAGCTTCTGGTCCTCGAGGTAGCGGATCTTCGAGATCGAGATGTCCGGGAACTCGCGCTCGAGCTGCTTGCAGACCGCCCCGATCGTCAGCGACTTGCCGCCCATCGGGCCGGCGTTGCGCGCCTGCTCGCGCAGCGTCTCGGCGGTCTCCTCAGGCGTGGGCCGTTCGCCGCCGGTGCCGGGCCGGGGCCGCCTGCTCTCGAGGTCCAGTTCCGGGTTCACTTCTCGAGGTAGGTGAGCTTGTACTTGCCGATCTGCAGCTCGTCGCCGTCGAGCAGCTTGTGGGACTCGATCCGGCGCCGGTTCACGTACGTCCCGTTGAGGGAGCCGAGGTCGTCGATGTAGAGGCCGTCGCGCCGCCGCACGAGTAGGGCGTGGTTGCGCGAGACCGTGACGTCGTCGAGGAACACCTCCGCCTCCGGGCTGCGGCCGATGGTCAGCCGCTCGCCGGCGATCGTGAAGCTCTCACCCGAGCGTCCGCCGCCCGAGCGGATCACCAGCGCCGCGCCCTCCGCCATCACGGGCTCGAGGTCCACGGGCTTCAGCTCCCCGGTCTCGTCGAGCTGGTAGGCCTGCGTGGTGCCGCCTTCGGTGACGTCACCGAGGAACGCCCCGCACTTCTGGCAATAGTTGGCGCCTTCGGCATTGACGAACCCGCACTCGGGGCAGTGCATCGAAACGCTGCCCGCCGCTTCAGTCCTGCGAGTCGTCCACTAGGTCCTCACTGCTGGGCGATCGCCCTTGCCGGCGAGGATGTCCGTCAGCTGCTGCACGTCGGCGCCCGGTGATCACCGGCTCGCCGACCTCGTGCTTCTTTCGCAGCCGGTTGACCAGCTCGGCGCGCAAGATGTCGATCTTGCCGTGAAGGATCCGTCGCCGGTACGACAGCTCCTGCTCCTCCTCCGTCAGCTGCGGATCAGATCCTTCAGCTCCTGATCCGACAGCGCTCCCGAGATCGGGAAACGTCTCCATACTGAGTCCCCTGTTCGTTGGCCGCGAAGCGCGAGTATAGCCTCTACATTCAAGTCAAGCTTGAGACTTTGCTCGCAGGCCGTCGCGAACGTACAGAGCACGTGGCCGCGAGCGTCATCGCCAGCCCGAGGTACAGCAGCGCGGTGGCGACCCACGTCGTCGAGACCATCGCCAGGAAGATCGAGAACATCGTCGGCCAGACCGCCCAGCGGCCGACCCATGTTGACCTTGATGTCGATTCCGCGCCGCAGCGCCAGTCGGGTCAGCGCCAGCATGAACAGCTCCCGGGCCGCCAGCATCGACCAGCGCCCAGCGCGGCAGCAGGTGGAAATGGAAGGCCACCACCACGCCCGAGAGCACGAGCAGCCGGTCCACCAGCGGGTCGAGCAGCGTGCCCAGGCGGCTGTACTGGCCGGTGACGCGCGCCGTCATGCCGTCCAGGTAGTCGCTGCCGCCGATCACCGCGTAGACGGCGCTGGCGGCGGCGTCGCGGCCGTCGCCCGAGCTGAGGGCGAGCACCAGGAAGACCGGGATCAGCGCCAGGCGCACGAAGCCGATCAGGTTCGGGATCGTCCAGGGGTGGAGCGGCGCGCCGGACTGCGTCTCCGGCGGCGGCGGCCCCGAGCGGTCGAGGCCGACCAGTCGCTTGCGCGTCAGGCGAGCTCGCGCCACAGCTCCGCGGCCGCCGCGGCGGCGCCCTCGAGGGGCAGCGAGCGCTTCTCCCGCCCGCGGCGCACCTGCGCCTCCACCTCGCCCGCCTCGACGCCGCGCTTGCCCACGGTGAGCCGCAGCGGGCAGCCGAGCAGCTCCGCGTCGGCGAACTTCTCCCCAGGCGAGGCGTCGCGGTCGTCGTAGAGCACGTCAAGGCCCTCGGCACGCAGCTCCTCGTACAGCCGCTCCGAAACCTCGCGTGCCTCCTCCCCCGGCTTGCCGAGGGTCACGAGCTCGACGTCGAACGGCGTCAGCGCCCGCGGCCATGAGATGCCGGCCTCGTCCGCGCCCTGCTCCACCGCTGCGGCGATGATCCGCGCCGGCCCGATCCCGTACGAGCCCATCCAGATCGGCCGCTCCACCCCCTGCTCGTCCAGGTAGGTGGCCCCGAGCGGCACCGAGTAGCGCGTGCCCAGCTTGAAGATGTTGCCGACCTCGATCGCCGGCTCCACGCGGATCCTCGCACCCGTGGCGTCGGTGTCCCCCGCCTCCACGGCCCGGATGTCGGCCCAGGTGGCCTCGAAGTCGCGCCCCGGCTCGACCCCGCGCAGGTGGATGTCAGGCTCGTTGCCGCCCGCGACCATGCCCCGCGTGCCGCGCAGCGCCTCGTCCGCCACCACCTCCACGCGCGCGCCGACCGGGCCGATGAAGCCGCCCACCGCGCCGAACACGTCGCGCACCTCCTCCTCGGTGGCGGGCCGGACGGCCGCGCCGAGCGCGTTCTGCAGCTTGATCTCGTTCAGGCGGTGGTCGCCGCGGGTGAGCACGAGCAGCGGGCCGCGGCCGTCGAGCACGATCGGGAACGCCTTGATCGTCGCGCCAGCCGGGATGCCGAGGAAGCCGGACAGGGCATCGATCGTGGTGGCGCCGGGCGTCTCCACCGACTCGGGCCTGTCGAGCGGCGCGGGCAGGCCGTCGACCGGCTGCGGCGTGGCGCTGGCGATCTCCAGGTTGGCCGCGTAGCCGGCGTCGGAGAGGGCCACCTCGTTCTCGCCGGCGGCGCAGGGCGCCATGTACTCGTGGGCGCCGAGGCCGCCCATCATCCCCACGTCCGACTCCACTCGGTACCACTCGAGGCCGGTGCGGTCGAAGATGCGGTCGTAGGCCCCGATGTAGCGGTCGTAGTGCGCGTTCAGGCCCTCCTCGTCGCGGTCGAACGTGTAGGCGTCCTTCATGATGAACTCGCGCGTGCGCAGCAGGCCTGCGCGCGGGCGCGGCTCGTCGCGCTCCTTGGTCTGGAAGTGGTAGAGGCTGAAGGGCAGGTCTCGGTACGAGCGCACCTCGTGCGAGACGTGGTAGGTCACCGCCTCCTCGTGCGTCATCGCCAGCACGAGGTCGGCGCCGCGGCGGTCCTTGAGCTTGAACAGCTCCTCGATGTCGTAGCGGCCGCTGGTCTTCCAGAGGTCGGCGGGCTGCAGGACCGGCATCAGGAGCTCCATCGCGCCGATCGCGTCGAGCTCCTCGCGCACGATCTGCTCGGCCTTGCGGTGAGCCCGCCAGCCGGCCGGCAGGAACGTCCACATGCCCGCACCGAGCTGACGCGCGAGGCCGGCCCGCACCAGGAGCTTGTGCGAGACGGCCTCGGCGTCGGCGGGAGCTTCTTTCAGGGTGGGCAGGAAGTAGCTGCTCAGCCGGGTCATCGCCGGGGGAGATTACGGATTGCGGATTGCGGATTGCGGGAGCGTCGGCAGCTCCGCAATCCGCAATTCCGCAATTCCGCGATCTCTATCTGTCGCTGGTACTGCCTGCGCGGCTGAAGAACGTCACCCCGCCCGGACCCTGCCAGGCGATCCGCCAGGTGCCCGTGGTGCCCGACTCCGTCACGGTCGCGAAGCCGTGGTTGTTCGTCGTCGCGGTGCCCACGGTCTGGAAGCCGCCGCCCGTGTCGTGCTGGATCTGCACGCTCTGCGGGCTGCCGCCGTTCGGGCGGACCCAGAGCCAGATCGAGACGCCCGAGCCCTTACGGGTGACCCAGATCGGCAGCCGGTAGGCGTCGAGACTCGGCTTCGGCGTGCCGTCGCTGAGCTCGAGACCGGTCTGGAAGACGTCCGGGTTGTTCGGGTCGTCGATCAGCTCGTACTGCGAGACGCTCCGCACCGAGCGGTTCTTGTAGGCCGTGTAGTCGGCCTGGTTCAGCCACATCGCCTGCTTCGCCGGCGAGACGCCGTACTGCGGGTTGGGCGGGTTGGTCTGGATGCCGTACTCGGTGAAGTAGATCGGCAGGTTGCGCTTGATCGCGCGGCCCCTCGCGCCGAGCGCGAGCAGCTTGTTCAGGCGCGGCAGCACGGCGAGCGTGATGTCGCCCTTGCCCTTCGGCTTGCGCAGGGCCGGGCCGATCGCAGACGTGTTGTAGGGGTGGTGCGCGTAGGCCGTGATGGCGGAGAAGCGCTTGAACTTGTTGCAGCGGATCGCCTTGGTGCGGATGTGGTGTCCGCGCGAGTTGACGCAGAAGACGGCCAGCATGAACTTCGTGGGATCGGTGCTGTTGCCGCGGGCGGTCGGCGAGGTCTCGCCGAGCAGGACCTGGTCGTGCGAGTGGCCGGTCTTCTTCAGGGCGGCGAGCCCCGCGTACACGAGGTTGCGGTAGTACATCGCCCCCACGACCTGGCCTCGAGTGACCTGCGGCGAGATCCAGGCGATCTGGTTCGGCTCGTTCCAGAACGACCAGCGGCCGACCTTCGGCAGGCCGTTGAAGTTGCCGGAGTAGCGCGTGGCGATCGCGGTGACGAAGGCCCGGTACTGCGCCGCGTTCGGCTGGCAGTTGCGGTACTTGCCCGGCCGCTTGCACTCGGCCCAGCGCGGCGTGAAGCCGGTGGGCGTCATCTGCACGGTGATGCCGCGCGCCGCCGCGCCCTGCACGAGCGCGTCGTACGGCGCCCAGGCGGCGGCCGAGTAGGTGTTGGGGTTCGACAGGTCGCCGCTCGGCTTCTTCCTCGAAGTCGGGTTGGGCGCGAGCCGGTTCCAGAACACGAGCGTGTGGACCGTGGTCACGCCCAGCGACTTCATCTGGCCGAGGTAGGGACCGGGGTTGCCCGACAGGAGGACGGTGTCGTCCTGGAAGACGGACTCCTGGGTCGTGTTGGCCTGTGCAATCGGTGCCGCTGCGACGACAGCGGCCGATGCAAGCGCGGCTGCAAGCAGCACGCGGAAGGGGTTCAAAGTTCGCATGGGCCTCTCAAAACGGGACCGGGGACAGAGTTGCGGGGCGCTCCGGAGGGGCCGGAGGCTAGCGAACGGCCCTTAGGCGCGGGTAAAGCGGCGGCCCGCCGTGGGCGAGCGCTCCTCGTCGAGCTCCACCTTCTTGCGGCCGTTGCCCTCGCCGTCGCCGTTCCCATCGGCTGCGGCCGCCTCGAGCGCCGCCATCCGCTCGGGCGTCATCTCGTCGGCGTTCTCCTCCTCGATCTTGGCGAGCCATTCGGCGCCCTCGGCCGACTTGTGCTCGTCGATCTCGGTGCGCCCGGCGGCGAGCGACCTGTCGATCTCCACGAACAGCTCGTCCACGAGCCGCTCGGTGGGCACCTTCCGCAACGGCTTGCCGCCGGCGAAGATCAGGCCCTCGTTCTTGGCGCCGGTGATGCCGAAGTCCGCGTGCGAGGCCTCGCCGATGCCGTTCACGGCGCAGCCGAGCACGGCCACCTCGATCGGCTCCTCGTAGCTCTCGAGCCGCTGCTCGATCTCGGCCACCACCGTGTCCATGTCGAACTGGAGGCGGCCGCAGGTCGGGCAGGCGATCAGCACCGGGCCCTTCTCGCGGAGCTTGAGCGCCTTGAGGATCTCCCAGGCGACCTTGACCTCCTCCTCCGCGTGGAAGGTGGAGAGCGAGATGCGGATCGTGTCGCCGATGCCGTCCGCCAGCAGCGTGCCGAGCCCGACCGCCGACTTCAGCGAGCCCGACCACTTGGTGCCCGCCTCGGTGATGCCGAGGTGGAGCGGGTAGTCGATCTTCGACGCGAGCAGCCGGTTGGAGGCGATCGTGTTGGGCACGTTCGTGGACTTGATCGAGACCTTGAAGTTGTCGAACTCGAGCCGCTCCATCAGCTCCACGAACTCGACGGCCGCCTGCACCAGCGCCTCGACCGAGTTCTCGCGCTCGAGCTCGTGCAGGTGCTTGGGCAGCGAGCCGGAGTTCACGCCGATGCGCATCGGCGTGCCCGCCGCCTTGGCCTTCTCCGCCACCTGCGCGACCTTGTCCGGCCCGCCGATGTTGCCCGGGTTGAGGCGGATGCAGTGGGCGCCGGCGTCGATCGCCTTGAGCGCCAGCGTGTAGTTGAAGTGGATGTCGGCGATCACCGGGATCGGCGACTCCTTGACGATCCCCCGGAGCGCCTCGACGTCCTGGTCGCGCGGCACGGCGCAGCGCACGATGTCGCCGCCCGCCTCGGCGATCGCGCGGATCTGACGCATCGTGGCGGCGTAGTCCGCCGTCTCGGTCTTGGTCATGCTTTGGATGGCGACCGGCGCGCCGCCCCCAATGGGCACGCCGCCCACCCAGATCTGCCTCCGGGAGGCCATAACGCAATGCTAGCGGTGGGCCCCGGCCCGGCGTTTCGCCATGGTTAAGGCGCCGGGGGCAGTTGGAGCGGCGCCCGCACCGCCGCCACGCGCCCGTCCTTCACGTTCTGGTGCACCCAGCCGGCCAGCGCCTGGTAGGGGAGCGACGGCTTGCCGCTCTGGTCGATCAGGCTGGTGTTGAAGCGGACCCCGGGCGGCGGCGAGACCAGGATGTACTGGAGCATCTCCTTCACGCGCGGGTTGCGCTCGGCGATGTCGAACGCCTCCTTCAGATAGGTCGCGCGCCTGGCCGGCGGTACCGCCACCGGGCCGGTGGCGAAGTAGCCGAACTCGGTCAGATAGACGTCGAGCGGCTTGCCGTCCGGGGTCTGCAGCGCCTTGGCGCCGGCGAGGCGATCGAGCGCGGTGGTCAGCCGCCCGAGGGTGCCGACCGTGACGTTGTCCGCCCCCGGGTACGGCGCCTGCGGCGGATTGGCGAACTCGTACGGGTGGTGCGCGTAGCCGTCGGCCACGAGCGGCGGGCAGGCCTGGGTGGGCGCGTAGATGTCGTTCCGGCAGGCCACCGCGCGCAGGAAGGCGATCGGCGCCAGCGCCCGCTTCTCCTCCTGGTAGGGCGCGGTCTCGCCGATCAGCACCTTGGCGGTCGGGTCGGCCTTCTTGATCGCGGCGTAGCCGGCCGTGTAGAGGGCCCGGTAGAGCTGCGGCTCGCTCTGCAGCGGCGCCAGCCAGCCGACGTAGTTCGGCTCGTTCCAGATGCTGTACAAATCCACGCGGCCCTTGAAGTGGCGTGCGGCGGCCGCCGCGAACTCGCCGAAGCGCGAGGCGCTGGGACGCACCACGCCGGCTTTGTGATCGCCCGTCGCCCAGGCCGGTGCCGGGCCCGTGAGATCGAGTTGGAGGCGGATGCCGTGGCGTGCCGCATCGTCGATCAGGCCGTCGTACTGCGACCAGTCGTAGCGCGGGTTCGCCGGCGCCGTCTGGCTGTTCGGCTCGGCGCCCGGCACGCGGCTCCAGATCACGAGCGTACGCAGGCGTGTCACGCCCAGCTGCTCGGCCTGCTGCAGGGCCGTCTCACGGTTGTAGTACTGCCTCGTGAGGAAGACGGCGTCGTCTTGGAGCGCGACCTCGAGCTTGCCGGTCTTGCCGCCGGACGAGCTTCCACAGCCCGCGGCCAGCAGGGCCATGGCCATGAGCAGGAGCGCTCCGAGCGCGCCTGCACGTACGCTGCGCCTCGAACGCATGCGGTCACTAAATACCCGGACGTAGTCGGAATCAAGCCCTCAAGCCGCCCGGCGGCGAGGTCGAAGAGAAGAGGGATGCGGCTTCTCCCCCTGGTGCTCGCCTTCACGCTGCTCCTCGCCCTCGCGGGAGCGGCGCAGGCGAGCCCCTACCTCCCGCCGCCCGGCACGGTGTTCGCGGGGCTGTCGGGCGGCGGCGTCGGCGGCTTCGAGGCGGCGGCGGGCAAGCACTCGCCGGTCCTGCAGACGTTCGCCGCCTGGGACGCCGTCGGCACCGGCTACCTGACCACCGCCCAGCACGACCGCGCCCGCTCGATGATCCACATCTCGACGAAGGGCATGGACGGCCGCGAGGCCATCACGCCGCGCGGCATCGCCGGCGGCCAGGGCGACGCCCACCTCGTGTATCTGAACCGCACGATGGCCGCGAGCGGCCAGATCGTCTACGTGCGGCTGATGGCGGAGATGAACGGCTCCTGGAATCCCTATGCGGGCTACAACGCAAGCGGCTCGCCGCGTGGCGGCGCGCACTCGGTCGGCTGGTTCAAGCAGGCCTGGCGGCGCATGGTGCTGATCATCCGCGGCGGACCGGTGGCGGGCATCGACGCCCGTCTGGCCAAGCTGCACCTGCCGCCGCTCCACGGCGCGAGCGGCACCCTCCCCACGCCCAAGGTCGCGTTCGTCTGGGACCCCGAGGTCTGGGGCGATCCCAACGTCCCCGGCAACTCCGCCGCGGCCTACTGGCCAGGCTCGGCCTTCGTCGACTGGGTCGGCACCGACTTCTACTCGAAGTTCCCCAACTACCGCGGGCTGAACGCCTTCTACAAGCAGTTCCGGCACAAGCCGTTCGCGTTCGGCGAGTGGGCGCTCTGGGGGCACGACGATCCCGGCTTCGTGCAGGGGCTGTTCGGCTGGATCAAGGCGCACAGGCGCGTGCGCATGGTGATGTACAACCAGGGCACCAACCCCGCCGCCAGCCCGTTCGAGCTCGCGCGCTACCCGCGCAGCGCGGCGGCGCTACGGCGTGAGCTGTCCAGCCCGCTGTTCGCCCCCTTCGCGCCCGAGTTCCTCTAACCGGGAGTCGGCCGCGCGGATCCGCGAGCGCCGGCCGAGCGCGAGGAAGGTCAGCAGGCAGGCGACCGACAGGAAGGCGTACGGAACAGCGTCCGAGGTGGCCTGTGCGATGCCGGCGCTGCCCGCGTCGCCCACCACCTGCCCGCTGGCCCAGGCGAGGTTGAAGAGGCCGAACGCGTAGCCCTGGTCGAGCCCCGCCCTCTCGGCGCCGTCCGAGATCATCGCCCCGGCGGGCGGGTATGAGGCTCCGAAGGCGGGGTCGGCGACCACCACGAGCACGAACAGCAGCGCGGCGCTGCGCGGCAGGGGCAGCAGGATGGCGAAGACGGACGAGGCCAGCAGTCCGATCCGCACAGGCGTCCGCCAGCCGACGCGGTCCGACCAGCGGCCGACCATGGGGCTCGTCGTGGACGCGCCCGCGGCCGCCAGCAGGAAGGCCGCGCCGATCACCACATTGCTCGCGCCGAGGTGGTCGAGCCGCAGCGGCGCGAGCACCGCCAGCGTGCCGAACAGCAGCGCGCCGAGCGTGGTCAGCCACATGCCCCCCAGGAGGCGCGAGTCGCGCAGGGCCGGACGGAAGGCGCCGAACCCGTGCCCGCCGGTGGGCCCCGGTGCGTGCTCGGTGAGGGTGAGGCAGGCCAGGATCACGCCCAGCACGCCCACCAGCGAGAAGACGATCTTCGGGCTCGTCAGGCTGGCCGCGCTGCCCAGCACGGGCCCGAGCAGGCCGCCGGCGATCGCCGCCGCCAGCGCCGTGCCGATCAGCTCCGCGCGCCGGCTTCCCTCGGCGCGCGCGATCAGCCAGGCCAGCCCTCCCGCCCAGGACGCCGAGCCGCCCACGCCCTGCAGGAAGCGCGCGCCGTCGAGCACGCCCACCGACTGCGCGAAGCCGAAGGCGACGCTCGACACCACCATCAGGCCGAGCCCGACCAGCACTGTGGGCCGCACGCCGATGCGTGCGGCCAGCCAGCCCGCCGGGAGCGATGCAATCAGCGTGCCGGCCGGGTAGGTGGCGGCCAGCAGCCCGGCCGCCGACTTGCTGAGGTCGAAATGGTGCGAGTAGTAGGGCAGGAGCGGCGTGATCGCCGCGTAGAACATGGTGTCCACGAGGACGATCGCTGCCACGAGCAGCACGAGCCGGCGCATGCGCCGATGCTAATCGTCGGCGGCTCGCCAGCAGAGCGTGCGCTCGGGCGTGAGGCGGAGCAGCGGGCCTGGTGGCGCCCCCGAACGGTAGGGCGCGTACTTCGCCACGAGGGCGTCGAGCCCGGCCCGGTCGTCATCGGCGGCGACGATCTCGACGCGCCCCAGCACCTGCACCCAGGCGAGCGCCGTCCACTCGTCCTCATAGCGGTCCACCGTGAGGGCCGCCTCAGGGCGCCGCCGCAGGAAGCGCAGGCGCGCGGGCTCGCCTGAACGCTTCGGCTTGTGGTCGATCGAGCTGTAGAGCCTGCCGCCCGTGAGCGCGAACGTCACCGGCAGGACGCGCGGCCAGTCGTCCTCGTCGACCAGTCCGAGGCGCGCCACGCGCCCGGTGCGAAGCATCTCGTTTGCCCAGGCCGGAATGCGCTCGAGAACCACCCGGCTCGGAGCTTACGCGCGAGAGGCCGGCGACTAGACGGCCACGTCGACGTAGCGGCCCTTCGGGATCTGGGCCGCGATCTGCGTGGCGATGCTGTTCGCCCCGGCGTCGCCGAGGGTCGAGTCCTGCATCTTCACTCCGGCCTTGATGCTCTCCACAAGCGCGTGGTTCGGCTGCTGGTGGTAGTGGGGCTGGGTGCCGATGGCTGGGATTGCAGTGATGTCCGTGTTTGCAGCTTAGGCCGAGGATGGCTGGCTAAACCACCCTTTCGACGAAAGTTCTACGAGTTGTAGAGCGCGTCGATCTCCTCGGCGTACTTCTGCGAGATCGGCTTCCTCTTCAGCTTCATCGTCGGCGTCAGCTCCTCGCCCCCAGGCTCCCAGTCCGTTGGCAGGATCGTGAACTTCTTGATCTGCTCGACGCGCGCCAGCGACTGGTTGGCCGCCTCCACCCCGCGCTGAACCTCCTCGAGCACCGCGGGCTCGTGGGAGAGCGCCTCGAACGAGCTGTCCGCGATCCCGTGCTGCTGGGCGAACACCGGCGCGACCTCAGGGTCGAGCACGATCAGCGCGACGTTGTAGGGGCGAGAGTCGCCGATGGCGATCGCCTGCCCGATCAGCGGGCTGCCCGCCTTGACCTTCGCCTCGATGTTGGCCGGCGACATGTTCTTGCCGGCCGCGTTGATGATCAGCTCCTTCTTGCGGTCGACGATCTTGAGGTAGCCGTCCTCGTCGAACTGGCCGATGTCGCCGGTGTGGATCCAGCCCTCGCCGTCGATCGCCTCGGCCGTCTTGTCGGGCGCGTTGCGGTAGCCCTTCATCACCACCGGGCCGCGCAGCAGCACCTCGCCGTCGTCTGCCAGCTTGATCTCGATGCCGGGCGCCGGCGGCCCGACCGTCCCGATCTTCACTCGGTCGCGCGGGTTGCACGAGCCGGCGCCGCAGGTCTCGGACATGCCCCACAGCTCCGCCAGCGGCAGGCCGAGCGCGTGGTAGAACTCGATCACCTCGCGCGGCGTGGGCGCGGCGCCGACGTTGAGCGATTCGAGCGAGTCGAGCCCGAGCATGCCGCGGATCTTCGAGAAGACGAGCTCGTCGGCCTTCGCGTACTCGGCCGCGAGCTCAGCCGGCACCTC
Source organism: uncultured Thermoleophilaceae bacterium (assembly GCA_963848495.1). Taxonomy (GTDB): domain Bacteria; phylum Actinomycetota; class Thermoleophilia; order Solirubrobacterales; family Thermoleophilaceae; genus JAICJR01. The sequence continues at coordinate 66,513 of CAWKDV010000003.1, read as the reverse complement.
CTCCCCCGCCTGCTCGGCGCGCACCTTGCGCAGGCCGACGTCGAACGCCCACTTGGTGGCCTGCTTACGCTCCTGATCCTGCTCGGCCTCGACGCCCGCCTCGAGCGCCGCCTTCAGCTTCTCGTAGATGCGCGGCACGGAGAAGAACCAGGTGGGCCGGACCTCGGGCAGGTACCCGATCACCTCCCGCGCGTTCGGGCAGCAGGTCACCGTGAAGCCGAGCATCAGCGGCAGGTAGTGGCTGCAGTTGCGCTCGGCCACGTGCGCCATGGGCAGGTACGAGACCACGCGGCCGTCGTTGGGGAACGGGATGAGCTGGTCGAACGAGCGCACCGCCTGCACCAGGTTGTCGTGCGTGAGCTGCACGCCCTTCGGCGGGCCGGTGGTGCCCGAGGTGTAGATCAGTGTGAGCACGTCCTCCGGCTTGACGGCGCGCCAGGAGGACTCGAAGTCGAAGCTGCTGTCGCCGCGCTCTGAGAGCTCCTCGAGCGTGATCGCGCCGGCGGGCGCGTCGCCGTCGACCACTACGACGTGCTCGAGCGAGCCGCAGACCCTCTGGACCTCGAGGATGGTGTCGAGGTACGCCTGCTCGGTGACGACGATCGGGCAGTCCGCGTCGCCTACCAGGAACTCGATCTGCTCGGCCGAGTAGGTGTTGTAGACCGAGAACGGCGTCGCGCCCAGGTGCATCGCCGCCGTGTCGGCGAGGTGGAACTCGGGCCTGTTCGTGAGCATGATGCCCATCGTCCGCCCCGGCCCCAGGCCGAGCGCGGCAAGCCCGGCGCTGATGCGCCGCACCTTGTCGGCGTAGTCGCCCCAGGTGAGCTCGAAGTCGCCGCCCTTGGTCCGCAGCGCCACCCGCTCGGGGTGCTCGGACGAGGTCATCTGGAAGGCCTCGCAGAGAGTGCTCGCCTGTAGTCCCGCGGGCGCGTCCGCCCGCTCCCTCACCTCGGTCGCCATTGCCATCTCCTCCTCGTCGCTACGCGCACTATTTCACGTTGAAGCCGCCGTTCGTGAGGCGGCCGATGTCGTTGGTGATGCCGATCAGGAACAGGAAGATCACGAGCATGAAGCCCACGACCCCCGCCCGCTCCATCACGCTGTAGGGCACTGGCTGGCGCCTGACCTTCTCGACGATCGCCCAGAAGATGTGTCCGCCGTCGAGCGGCAGGAACGGGAACAGGTTCATGATCGCCAGCACGAGCGAGATCACCGCGGCGAAGTAGACGGCCTCGCCCGGGTCCGCCGCGATGCCCTGGTGGGCCACGTCGCTGATGCCCACGACCGTGGACAGCTGTTTGCGCTGGTGCTCGTTGAAGAGGACGACCGGCAGGCGCAGCACCTGCTTCGTCACGTCCCAGTAGACCGCCCCGGTGGCGTTCAGGCCGTGCCCCACGGAGAAGTGCGAGCGCGGCCCGCCGGGCGAGTAGGCGAAGCCGAGCCGCGTCTTCTCGGCCACGGGGTCGAAGATCGGCGTGATCGTGAGGTGGACCAGCTTCCCGTTGCGCTTGACCACGAGCTGCACCGGGGTGGCGGCGCGGCAGCCCTTCACCGGCGGTGAGACCGGGCACTTGTGGCTGGCGATCTGCCTCGAGATCTCCTCGACGCCGCCCTTCCTGCCGTCCACCGAGACGATCTGGTCGCCCAGCTTCAGCGAATGGAAGGCCGGGTAGTCGCGCTCGAGCGTGCCGACCCGCGCCGTGACGCCCGGGACGCCGATCGCCGTGACGAATATGAACAGCAGCAGGAAGGCAAGGATGAGGTTCACCGCCGGGCCGGCGGCGATCGTGACCACCCGCTTCCAGGGCGGCTGCGCGTGGTAGGCCCGCGTGCGGACCTCGTCCGGGAGGTCCTCCGCCGGGCTCATGCCGCTGATCTTCACGTAGCCGCCGAGGGGCAGGGCGCCGACGGCGTACTCGGTCTCGCCGATCTGCTTGCGCAGGATCAGCGGCGGGAAGAAGAGCGCGAAGCGCTCCACCCGCATGCCCACCGCCTTGGCGGCCGCGAAGTGGCCGGCCTCGTGGGCGACGATCAGCACGATGAAGATGGCGAAGACGAGGAACCAGCTCACGCACGCACCCCCTCGACCAGCTCCCTGGCCCGGTCGCGCGCGGCGGAGTCGGCCCGGTAGAGGTCGGAGAAGTGGCGCACCGGCTCGACCGGCAGGTCCTCGAGCGACCTCTCGATCACCTCGGCGATGCCGAGGAACGACAGCTCACCCTCGAGGAACGAGCTGACCGCCACCTCGTTGGCCGCGTTCAGCACGCAGGGCGCGGTGCCGCCGGCCACCGCCGCCTCGCGCGCGAGCCTCAGGCACGGGAAGGCGTCCAGGTCGGGGCGCTCGAACGTGAGGCTGCCGAGGTCGGCCAGGTCGAGCGTCCTCACCGGCACGTCGGCGCGCTCGGGGTAGTGCAGCGCGTAGGAGATCGGCACGCGCATGTCCGGATAGCCCATGTGCGCGAGCGAGGCGCCGTCGTTCAGGTGCACCAGCGCGTGGATGATCGACTGCGGATGCACGACCACGTCGATGCGGTCGTAGTCCACGCCGAACAGGTGCCGCGCCTCGATCAGCTCGAGGCCCTTGTTCATCAAGGTCGCCGAGTCGATCGTGATCTTGCCGCCCATGTCCCAGGTCGGGTGGGCGAGCGCCTCGTCGATGCTCACGCGGGCCAGATCGGCCTGGCTGCGGCCGCGGAAGGGGCCGCCCGAGGCGGTGAGCACCAAGCGGTCGATCGTGCCCGGGCTCTCGCTTGAGATCAGCTGGAACAGCGCCGAGTGCTCGCTGTCCACCGGGATGATGCGCGCGCCGGTGGCCTCGGCCAGCGCGGTGACGAGCTCGCCGCCCACCACCAGGCTCTCCTTGTTGGCCAGAGCGAGGTCGATGCCCTCGCCCAGGGCGGCGATCGTCGGGCCGAGCCCCGCCGAGCCCATCAGGCCGTTCAGCACCAGGTCGCAGTCGGTGTCGGTGATCAGCTCGATCAGGCCCTCGGCCCCGCCGAGCACCTGGCCGTCGGCCCACAGCTCGGAGGCCCTGGCGGCGGCGGTCTCATCGGCGAGCGCGACGCGCTCCACGCGGTGATGCCGCGCCTGCTCGATCAGCGGCTCGAAGTTGCGCGCGGCGGCGAGGCCCACGACCTGCAGGTCGCGGGACGCGCTCGACGACGTCGAGCGCCTGCGTGCCGATCGAGCCGGTCGAGCCGAGGATGATGACCCTGCGCATGCGTAGCAGAGTCTAGGAACGGGACTGCGGATTGCGGACTGCGGACTGCGGCTAGAGCGGTAGTCGCGCCCTGACCGTTCGGTCGCTCGTCAGCTCGAGGCTTCCCCCGAGAGCTCCCATGCGGTCGCTGAGGGCTTCCAGCTCCGGCTCCTCCAGCGTCGCGCCGCTGATCTCGAGCCGCAGCTCCCCTTCGTCGGTCGTGGCGCTGATCGTCGCTTCGCTCTCGACGTGCTCGATCGCGGCCACCGCAACCAGGTAGGCGGCCAGCTCGGTCGGCTCCGGCAGGCGGTCTTCCGGCGCCGCCGTCACCTCCACCGGGGCCTCGGCGCGGCGCGCGAGGTCGTTCAGGGCGCTGGCCAGGCCGCGCTCGGCGAGCACGGCCGGGTAGATGTCGCGGGCGAGGTCGCGCAGGTCCTCGAGGCAGCGCTGCGCCTCCTCCGTGGCCTGGTCGAGCAGGTCGAGCGCACCGTCCTCGCCCGCGTCCAGCCGGCGGCGGGCGAGCGCCAGCGTCGTGGTCACCGCCACGAAGCGCTGCTGCGCGCCGTCGTGCAATGTTCGTTCGAGCCGGCGGCGCTCGTCGTCTGCGTTCGCCTGTACCTGGCGCGCCAGGTTCCCCATGGCGCTGAAGCTAGACAGCGGCACCGCCGCCGCCCATACGGCTAACACCCGTTTAGAGCGAGCGCTCGGCCTTGTCGCAGTCGTCCGGCACCATCACGAGCCGTCCGCGGACGCCGTACAGATAGTCGAGGTTCACGCCGCTGGCGGCCACCTTGCTGGTCACCGCCGCGAGGCCGCCGGGACGGTCCTCGGTGTCCACCACCAGCACGTCGCGCTCGTCCACCACCTCGAGCCCAAGGCTCTCGATGATCTGCCGTGCGGCCCGGTGATCCTCGACGAGCAGATGGATCACGCCGTGGCCCTCGCTCGAATACCCCGCCACGCCCTCGATGTTGACGCCGGCCCGGCCCACGGCATCGGCGAGCTCGGCCAACGTGCCAGGGCGGTCAGGAGCGCGAACGCAGAGGTCTTTCAGCATCGCCGCGGAGACTACCGGCCTGGTGCTTGGAACGATCGCGGGTCCAAGCACCAAGCACCAAGCACCTAGGACAGCGCCACGACCACGTAGTAGGCGGTGACCACGGTGAAGAACACGGCATCCAGCCGGTCCAGAGCCCCGCCGTGCGCCCCGAAGACCCGACCGGTGTCCTTCACGTCCAGATCCCTCTTGATCAGCGATTCGAACAGGTCGCCGAAGGGCGCCGCCAGCGCCACCGAGGCGCCGATGATCAGCGCGTGCGTGCCGGGCATGAACTGCTGGTAGGCGACCTCGAAGCCCCAGACGGCCACGGTCCCGCCCACGAAGCCCGCGATCAGGCCCTCGAGCGTCTTGTTGGGCGAGATGCGCGGTGCGAGCGGGCGCGAGCCCCAGGCGCGGCCGCCGAAGTAGGCGCAGGTGTCGGCGACGAAGGTGCCGATCAGGACGAGTACCACGAGCGCCCCGCCGTGCGGCAGCGCGCGCAGCAGCACACCGTGGGCCAGCGCCAGCGCGATCCAGACGATGCCGAAGATCGTCGCGGCGATCCCCCAGGCAACGTGCTCCCGGCGCGGCCGCGCCAGCGCGAGCAGGAACGCGGCGGGCACCGAGCACATCAGCACGAGCAGCATCTGGAACTGGCCGCCGTACTGGGCGGCGAGCAGCACCCCGAGCAGCGCCAGGTAGCCGGCGAGGCTGACCGGCCGCACGCGCGCGGTGAGCCGGTACAGCTCGGCGAGGCACACCATCCCCACGAGGAACAGGCCGAGCGTGAAGACGAGCCCGCCGTAGGCCACGATCACCGCCGCGAACGCGATGCCCGGCAGTGCGATCAGCACGCGCTGCCCGGCGTCGGAGCGCTGGCGGGGTCGGCGCCTGCGCGGCGGGGGCCGCCGGCGCCGCTGCGACGCCCTGCGGGGGCGCGTGGCCACGGCTAGCGGGCCCCGAAGCGGCGCTGACGGGAGTCGTACTCCTGGAGCGCCGCCTCCAGGTCGGCCATGTCGAAGTCGGGCCAGAGCACCTCGCTGAAGATGAGCTCGGAGTAGGCCGACTGCCAGAGCAGGAAGTTGGACAGGCGAATCTCGCCACTCGTGCGGATCACGAGGTCGGGATCGGTCATGTCGGGCGCGTACAGCAGGCGCGCGAACTCCTCCTCACCGCCGCCCGCGTACCGCTCCGCGGCGTCGAGGATCTCGGCGCGGCCGCCGTAGTTGAAGGCCACGAACAGGGTCATCCGCTCGTTGCCGGCGGTCTTGCCCTCCGCCCACTCCATCTGCCGCTGGAGCTCCGCCGAGACGCCCTCCAGCCGCCCGATGAAGCGCATGCGCACACCCTCCTCGTCGAGCTCGGGCGTCTCCGACTGGATCATCTCGGCGAACAGCGCCATCAGTCCCTGCACCTCGGGATCGGGCCGGGTCCAGTTCTCCGTGGAGAAGGTGTAGGCCGTCAGCTCCTCGATCCCCAGCTTCACCGAGTTCTGCACGGTGCGTTTGAGCGCCCGCGCCCCCTCGCGGTGTCCCTCGAGCACGTTCAACCCGCGCTGGCCCGCCCAGCGTCCGTTGCCGTCCATGATGATGGCGACGTGGCGCGCTGGCATGCGCTGAGGTTCAGACCTCGAGGATCTCTTCTTCCTTGCCTGCGAGGAAGCTGTCGATCTCCTTGGTGTGGGTGTCGGTGAGCTTCTGGAGCTCGCTCTCGGCGCGGTGCTCCTCGTCGGCGCCGACCTCGCCCTCCTTCTTCAGCTCGCGCAGGTCGTGCATGATGTCGCGGCGGACGTTGCGGACCGCGACGCGGCCCTGCTCGGCGATGCCGTGCACCACCTTCACGAGCTCCCGGCGGCGCTCCTCGGTGAGCTCCGGGATCGTGAGGCGGATCACGCTGCCGTCGTTCGACGGCGTGAGGCCCACGTCCGACTCCATGATCGACTTCTCGATCGCCTTGATCGAGGACTTGTCGTACGGCGTGACCGTGAGCAGGCGCGCCTCGCTGGCTGCGATGTTCGCAAGCTGCCGCAGCGGGGTGCGCGCGCCGTAGTAGTCGACCTCGATGCGGTCGAGCAGGTGCGGCGACGCCCGCCCGGTGCGCACCGTCGAGAACTCCGTGCGCGTGGCCTCCACCGATTTCTGCATGCGCTCCCCCGCGTCGAGCAGCAGTTCGTCAACCAGTTCGCTCATGTCGACACCACCGTCCCCACTCGCTCGCCGCACACTATCCGGTCGATGTTGCGCTCGTCGTCGACGTTGAAGACGTAGATCGGCAGGGCGTTGTCCATGCACAGCGACAGCGCCGTCGAGTCCATCACCTGCAGCCGGCGCTCGATCGCCTCGTGGTGGGTGATCTCGGGCAGGAAGCGCGCCTCGGGGGTCGTGTTGGGGTCGGCGTCGTAGACCCCCTCCACGGCGTTCTTGGCCATGAGCAGGACTTCTGCATGGATCTCGAGGGCGCGCAGGGCCGCGGCCGTGTCGGTGGTGAAGAACGGGTTGCCGGTGCCGGCCGCGAAGATCACGATGCGGCCCTTCTCGAGATGACGGATCGCGCGCCGCCGGATGTACGGCTCGGCCACCTCGGAGATCGTGATCGCCGACTGCACGCGCGTGTGCGAGCCGCGCTTCTCGAGCGCGTCCTGCATCGCCAGCGCGTTCAGCACGGTGGCGAGCATGCCCATGTAGTCGCCGGTGGCGCGATCCATGCCCTGCGCGGCGCCCTTGAGGCCGCGGTAGATATTGCCGCCGCCGACCACGATCGCCACCTCCACGCCGCGGTCCACCACCTGCTTGATGGCGTCGGCGATGGCGCCGATCCGGTCCGGGTCGGCGCCGTACTCGTGCGTGCCGAGTAGCGCCTCGCCGGAGAGCTTCAGCAGGATCCGGCGGAAGGCGGGTCTGCCGTCTTCTGCCAAGAGCTTGTTACTCCTCGCCCACGACGTAGCGCGTGAAGCGCCGGATCACGACGTTCTCGCCGGTCTTGCTGGCGATCTCCTGGCGGAGCTGCTCGATCGTCTTGCCCTCGTGCTTGTCCGAGTTCACGTGCGTCTGGTTGAGCAGCACGTTCTCCTCGAGCCACTTGCGCCAGCGGCCCTCGACGATCTTGGGCCGCGCCTGCTCGGGCTTGTCGGCTGCCTGCTCCTCGTAGATGTGCGTCTCGGCGGCCTTCACGTCCTCGGGCACCTCGTCCTCGGACACGACCTGCGGGTTGGCCGCCGCGATGTGCAGCGCGACGTCGCGCACGAACGCCTGGAAGTCGTCGTTGCGTGCGACGAAGTCCGTCTCGGAGTTCACCTCCACGAGCACGCCGATCTTGCCGGTCGAGTGGATGTAGCTCGCCACGGCACCCTCGGATGCCACGCGTCCGCTCCTCTTCGCGGCCTGCGCCTGGCCCTTTACGCGCAGGATCTCGACGGCCCTGTCGAAGTCGCCGCCTGACTCCTGCAGCGCGGCCTTGCAGTCCATCATCCCGGCCCCGGTCTGGTCCCGGAGCGCCTTGACGTCCGTCGCACGGATCTCCGTGCTGCTCACTTTCCCACCTCCTGGGCCTGCTCGGCGGGCGGCTCCGCGGCCTCGGGCGCCGCAGGGGCCTCGGGCTCAGCAGCGGCCTCGGCTCGGCGCGGCCTCCGGCTCCGGCTCCGGAGCGGGCGCGGGCGCGGGCTGTGCGGCCGGCTCCGGGGCAGGCGCAGCAGCCTCGGGCTGAGCCCCCGCGCTCTGCGCTCCGCCCTCTGCGCTCTCCGCCGCCGCCGCAGCGGCGGCGGCGGCAGCAGCCCGCTCGGCGTCGGCGGCGGCCCGGGCGACGGCCGCCTGGCGCTCCTCCTCCTCGCGGCGCGCGCGCTCCTCCGCTTCGCGGCGTGCACGTTCCTCGGCCTCGCGCCGCTCCTGCTCCTCGCGCTCGCGGCGCGCTGCCTCCTCCTCGGCGCGGAACTGGGTCGCGCGCTCGGCCACCTCGTCGCCGATTGCGTCCACGATCAGCTTGCAGGAGCGGATCGCGTCGTCATTGCCGGGGATGGGATAGGTCACCGGATCCGGGTCGACGTTCGTGTCCACGAGCCCGATGATCGGGATGCGCAGGCGCTCGGCCTCGCGGACCGCGATCGCCTCCGTCTTCAGGTCGACCACGAACATCGCGTCGGGGGTGCGCTGCATGTTGCGCACGCCGCCGAGGTTCATCTCGAGCTTCTCGCGCTCGTTGATCGCGCCGATGCGCTCGCGCGTCGGCAGCAGCTCGAGCGTGCCGTCCTCGGTCCACTCGCTGAGCTGGTGCAGCCGCCGGATGCGGCGGTTGATCGTCTGGAAGTTGGTGAGCAGCCCGCCGAGCCAGCGCTGGTTGACGTACGGCATGCCCGCCTTGGTGGCGGCGTCCCGGACGGCGTCCCGAGCCTGCTTCTTGGTGCCGACGAACAGCACCGTGCCCCCGCGACTCGCCACCTCGGAGGCGAACGCCTGGGCCTGTGCGAGCAGCCTCTCGGTCTGCTCGAGATCGATGATGTGGATCCCGCCGCGCTCGCCGAAGATGAAGCGGCGCATCTTGGGATTCCAGCGACGCGTCTGGTGGCCGAAATGAACACCGGCCTCCAGCAGCTCGCGAATTCCTACCTGAGCCAAAACGAACTCCCTTGTTGTGTGCATCAGCAGCCCGCCAACCCATGACACGGACCCGGGAACCGGGCAGGGCGTGGTTTGGTTGGCGGGGTTAGTGGTTGACCAGCGGTGAAGCATAGATGGACTGAGATTGCAGATTGCGGATTGCGGATTGCAGGAACGGCGTCGAGCGGCTCTGCAATCTGCGATCTGCAATCCGCAATCTGTCCCAGAAAGAAGACGAGGCGGCCATTTCTGACCGCCCCGCTCCGTTCTATGTTCAGTCCCCGTCTGGCCCTTCGGAGACTGGCTCCCGCCGAGCGGCGTCGAGCGTGCGACGCAGGTCAGCGGGTAGTTTGGACTCGCAGCGCAGTTTTGCCCCCGTGGTGGGATGGCGAAACCTCAGAATGGCGGAATGCAGAAATTGGCGCGTTAGCCCAAGACGCTCGCCGCACTTTCCGCCTCCGTACGGAAAATCCCCGCAAACGGGGTGGCCGATGGCCGCCATGTGGGCGCGAATCTGGTGGGTGCGGCCGGTCTCGAGCCTGACCCTGAGGAGGGACGTGCGCGGCAGGACCTCCTCGAGCTCGAAGTGCGTGCGGGCGTCCCGGGGCGTGTCGGTACGCGTGGAGATCAGCTTGCGGTCGCGGCGGTCGCGGCCCAGCGCGGCGTCGACCGTCCCGCTCGCGGCCGGCCTGCCGGAAACCAGCGCCAGGTACTCGCGCTCAAGCTCGCGGCGGCGGATCAGCTCCTGCAGCGCACGGTGCACCGGGTCCGACTTGGCCACGACGAGCAGGCCGGAGGTATCCCGGTCGAGCCGGTGGACGATCCCGGGCCGAAGCGGGTCGCCGCCGGCGCTGCCGCGCGCCGCCAGCGCCTGCGAGAGCGTGCCGGTGGGATGCCCGGCGGCCGGATGCACCACCACGCCCGCGGGTTTGTCGATCACCAGCAGGTCGTCGTCTTCGTAGACGACCTCGAAGGGCACCCCCTCGCCCGCGGCCGGGTCGTCTGGCGCCAGCGGCGCCTCGATGCTGGCCTGCACCCGTTCGCCGGGCGCGAGCCGGTGGCGCTTCGGGCGCGCCTGCGCCGTCCACGGTCACGACGCCCGCGTCGATCAGCCGCTGCGCCTTCGCCCTCGACCCCACCGCAGGCTCGGCCGCCAGCCGCACGTCGAGCCGCTCGCCCGCGTCCTCATCGCCGGCGACGAAGACGACGTCCATCACGTCCTGGCCGTCGCGGCGCCCTCGATCACCCACAGGAGCCCGAGCACGCCGATCACGATGCAGGAGTCGGCCACGTTGAAGGCCGGCCAGAGCACGGGGTCGATGAAGTCGGTGACCACGCCCTCGCGCACGCGGTCGAGCAGGTTGCCGGCCGCGCCGCCGAGCAGCAGCCCCACCGGCAGCCACAGGTGGGCGGTGCGCGAGCGCATGACGTAGTAGACGACCACCGCGCCGAATGCCACGCCGACCAGCGCCGCCACCAGCGCGCCGCCGCCCGCCAGCGCGCCGAACGCCACGCCCTTGTTGTGCACATAGGTGATGTCGAGCAGGCCGGGGATCACCCTGCGGCTCTCGTCGAGCGTCATCGAGCTGCGCACGATCGCCTTGGTCGCCTGGTCGACGACCAGCACGATCGCCGCCACCAGCAGCACCCGCGCCCAGCCGCGGCTCATGGCAGCCGCTCCCCGGCGTCCGCGGCGGCGAGCCCCTCCAGGCGCACCACCTTGTCGCGCGCGGAGGCTCCCTTCACGACGCTGGCGCGCCCGGGCGCCACCCCCGCGGCCTTGGCCAGCAGGCGGCAGAGCGCGTCGTTCGCCCGGCCCTCGAGCGGCGGCGCGCTGACCCGCACGAGCAGCGCCCCGGCCCGCTCACCCACGATCTCGTCGCGCCGCGCCCGCGGCTGGAGGCGGACCCGCACGAGCGCGGAGCCGTCGCGCTCCGACAGGTAAGGCGAGGTCACGTTCAGCCGTTGATCGCCGACACGATCAGGCGGCCCACGATGATCAGCACGAAGGTGGCGATCATCGGGCTGAGGTCGAGCCCCGCGCCGCCGACGCTGAGCGGCGGGATGAAGCGCCGGAACAGGTTCAGGTAGGGATCGGTGACCTCCCTGATGAAGCTGAGGATCGCGTCCAGCCAGCGGTAGTAGGGCACCCGCGGCACCCACGACATCAGGATGCGGATGAAGATCAGCACGATGTAGACGACGAGCAGCGTGCCGACGTAGTGGGCGATGTCGCCGCGGTCGATGGCGATCGTGAGCGTCACCGCTTGCCCCCCTCCACCACCGCGGTGACCGCGTCGTGGAACGCCGCCCTCAGGCCGCCGCGCTCGAGCGCCTCGAGTCCGCGCGCTGTGGACCCGCCCGGCGAGGTGACCCGGCGGCGCAGCCTCGCGGTGTCGAGTTCGTTCGCGCGCAGCACCCCGGCCGTGCCGGCCATCGTCTCGACGGCCATCAGGGAGGCGTCGCTTGGCTGGAGGCCGTGCCGCACGCCCGCGTCCACCAGGGCCTCGACCACGAGCGCGAAGAACGCGGGCCCGCAGCTCATCACGGCCATCGCGGGCTCGATCAGCGGCTCGGCGATCGTCACCACCGGCCCCACCCGGCCGAACAGCTCGAGCAGCTCCTGCTCGGGGCCCTGGGACGCGAGGGTGCCCGGTGCATAGCAACTCACTCCCTGCCGGACCTCGGCCGGGATGCTCGGCAGGAAGCGATAGACGGGCAGGCGCGGGTACGCGCGCTCGAGCGCCTCGATCGGGGTAGCGCCGAGGATCGACGCCACCGCCCTGGCCCGGCCCTCGGTGGAGCGGGCCACCTCGTCGAGCTGGGCGGGCTTGTGGCAGAGCAGCAGGGCGTCGGCGCGCTCGGCCACCTCGGCGTTAGAGGACAGCGCCTCGCCGCCCAGCTCGGCGGCCAGCGCCTGAGCCTTCTCGGGCACGACGTCGGTGACGAGCACGGGCTCGCCGAATCCCCGCGCGAGCGCGGAGGCCATGTTGCCTGCGCCGATCAGCCCGATCTGCATGGAGGCGAAGGATACGTGCGCCCTGCGGGCGCACGTGAGCTGGGCGAGGAGCGAGCAGGGCAAGGACGCAGGGTGTCCCGTCGTGCTTCGCACACGGGGCATTCGAGGACGCCGCCATGCGACGCTCCGCAGACAGCTCGTGTGCGCCCTGCGGGCGCCTACGACTGGTTGAAGAAGCCCTTCTCGATCAGCCTCGCGCGCTCTTCCGCCGAGACCTCGACGTTGCGCGGTGTGAGCAGGAAGACCTTGTCGGCGATGCGCTGCATGCCGCCGTCGAGCGCGTAGGTGAGCCCCGAGGCGAAGTCGATCAGCCGTTTGGAGAGATCGGTGTCCGTGCCCTGCAGGTTGAGGATCACCGGGATCGAGTCCTTGAACTGGTCCGCGATCTGCTGGGCGTCGTTGAAGTTCTTCGGAACGACGAGGTGCACCTGCACGCCGCCGCGGCCGCCGTTCTCCACCGGGCGCAGGACGCGCGTGCGGGTGCCGCCACGCGGCGCCGGCTCCTCATCGGAGAAGATGTCGTCGATCTCGTCGCGGCGGCGGCGTGAGGACAGGCGCCGGACGTTGGGCCGCTCGCGGTAGCGGTCCTCGAGCTCGACCTCGGGCTCGACCTCTTCCTCGTAGTAGGCGTCCTCGTCCTCGGCCAAGCCGAAGTAGACGAGGGCACGATGCCATGTGTCGCGAAGCGCCATTGAGCGGGTGTTTCGTCCGCCAGCCGGGAAATCCTGCGATTTACACGTTACAGCGTTCCAGGACCAGGTGAGGTATGTCGAACGGGCCCGAGGCAAGGGGATTCTCCCTGGAAAGCGCCGGAACCGCCCTCCGCGGGGAGCTGGCGGGCGAGGGTGCGCCAATCGTCCTGCTCCACGGGCTCACCGCCACGCGCCGCTACGTGGTGATGGGCTCGAAGCAGCTGCCGAAGCGCGGGCACGCCGCGATCTCCTACGACGCGCGCGGTCACGGCGAGTCCGGCCCCGCGCCTGAGCGCTCGGCCTACGAGTACGCCGATCTGGTGCGCGACCTGGCGGCGGTGCTCGACCACCACGGGATCGAGCGCGCGGCCATCGCGGGCGCCTCGATGGGCGCCCATACCGGCATGGCGTTCGCCCTCGCGCATCCCGAGCGCGTGTCGGCGCTCGTCCAGATCACGCCGGCCTACGACGGAACGGGGCGCGAGACCGAATTCGAGTCCTGGGACGCCCTCGCCGACGGCCTCGAGCACGGCGGCGTGGAGGGCTTCATGGCCGCCTGGCACCCCACCGTCGACCCGCGCTGGCTCGACACCGCCACGCTGGTCACGCGCCAGCGGCTCGAGCGGCACCGGCATCCCGAGGCGGTGGCCGACGCCCTCCGCGTCGTGCCGCGCTCGCGCCCGTTCGAGTCGCTCGACCTGCTCGAGTCGCTGGAGGTGCCGGTGCTGGTGGTGGGTAGCCGCGACGAGTCGGACCCCACGCACCCGCTGGCGGTGGCCCAGGAGTACGCCCGCCGGCTCCCGAGCGCCGAGCTGCTCGTCGAGGAGGAGGGGAAGTCACCGCTCGCCTGGCAGGGCGCGCAGCTCTCGACGGCCATCGCCGACTTCATACAGCGCTATTGGTAGAGCACGCTGCCGAGGCGGATGATCGTGGCGCCCTCCTCGATCGCCACGAGATAGTCCTGGCTCGTGCCCATCGAGAGACGCTCCAGACCGTGCTCCGCGGCCAGCTCCGCGAGCTGCGCGAAGTAGCGGCGGTTGTCCTCGGCGCGCTCCACGAACGGCGGCATGCACATCAGGCCGGTGACCGGCACCGGGCACTCCTCGAGGTAGCGCGGCAGGTCCGCTGGGTCGATGCCCGCCTTGCTCTCCTCACCCGCCAGGTTCACCTGGATCAGCGTCTCGCCCACCGGGTGCGTCTCGAGCTGGCGCATCGCGGACTCGGAGGCCAGCGAGTGAATCAGCCGCACGTTGGGCGCCACGTCCTTCACCTTGCGGCTCTGGAGGGCGCCGATGAAGTCCCAGGTGAAGTCGCCCGCGTGCTGCTCGCGCTTGGCCAGCAGGTCCTGGGCGCGGTTCTCCCCCACCAGCCTCACGCCACCCTCGAGCAGCGCCGGCAGCTCCTCCACCGACACGTACTTGGTGGCGGCCAGGATCTCGACCGTGAACGGGTCCCGCCCCGCGCGCTCGATCTGGCCGCGGATGCGCTCGATGTTCTCCCTGATCCGCTCCGGGCGCAGGCCGCTGAACTCGCGGGTCACGTTCGCCACACCAGCCCCGCCTGGCGGCCGGTGACCCCGGCATCGCGGCGGTGCGAGAAGAAGAGGTCCGGCCGGCAGCTCGTGCAGAGCGGGAAGCTGTTCACGCGCGTCACCCCTGCACCGTAGAGCTTGCTGAGGGCGACCTGGCGCAGGGACAGGTGACGCCCGTTCGTCACGCCCGGGATGTCCGCGAACGCCTGCAGCACCTCCTCGCCGACCTCGTAGCAGCAGGCTTCGATGCTCGGGCCGAGCACAGCGGACGGCGGCTCGGGGAACTGCTCGAGGCCGCGCTCCACGATCCCGGCCGCCAGCCCCTTCCAGCCGCAGTGGAGCATCGCCACGCGCTCCTCGGACACGAGCGCAATCGGCAGGCAGTCCGCCGCTAGCACGAGCAGGGCGAGGCCGCGCTCGGGCGTGAGGTGGCCGTCGACCTTCGGCAGCTCGGCGCCGGGATGGGCGTAGCCGCCGTCGCCGGGCGGCGCGTGCCACTCGCGGATCTCGGTGCCGTGGACCTGCCAGCCCATGGCGATCCGCTCCGGGTCGATGTCCAGCTCCTGCGCCAGCAGCCTGCGGTTCTCCGACACCTTGGCGGGGTCGTCGTCGGTGAGGATGCCGAGGTTGAGCGACTCGTAGGGGCCGTCGCTCACGCCTCCCTGCCGGGTGGAGAAGGCGACGCGCGCGCCATGGAGCTCGACCTGGATCACGCCTCCTCCTCGCGCGCCAGCCGCAGCGCGAGCCTCAGCTCGTCGTCGCGGCCGGACACCTCGCCGTCGAGCTTGCGCCTGAGCGTCTCCTCGAGGGCCTGGCCAAGCCGGGGCGACTCCGGGATGCCCGCCTCGACCAGGTCGTGCCCCGTGATCTCGAGCCGCACCCCGCGCAGGTCCGCCAGGTAGGCGAGCACGGGCTCGGCGGGTGCGCGCTTGGCCAGCGCGAGCGCCAGCGCCTCGCGCGGCTCGCAGCTCAGCAGGGCGTGGATCGCCGAGGGCGCCAGCTCCTCGCGCAGCGTCGAGGCGAGCTGCGGCCCCTTCACGGCCGCGCGCATCACGGCGTCGGTCTGGGGCCGGCCGAGGTGCAGGTCCTCGAGCCAGTCGCCGAGCGTCTGCGGGCTCGAGCTGACGAGTGCCGCGAGGCCCGCGAGCCCGCGGTCGGCGCCCGTCTCGGCGCTGGCGAGCTGCGCCGAGGCCACCAGCTCGGGGTCGGCCTCGAGGTCCGGATGCAGTGCACGGTCGAGCGACAGCTCGTGCAGCCGCTCCACCGCCGCGGGAGCGTTCTCCTCACGCAGCAGGTCCATCAGCTCGTCGCGCACGCGCGGGCCGGAGACGGTGGAGAAGCCCGCGCCGGCGGCGGCCTCGCGCGCGAGGCGCTCGGTCTGCTCGTCCATGCGGAAGCCGAAGCGGGCCTCGTAGCGGAGGGCGCGCAGGAGCCGCGTGGGGTCGTCGATGAAGCTGCGCCCGTGCAGCACGGTGACCAGCCCCAGGTCGAGGTGCTCGCGGCCTTCGTAGGGGTCGTGCAGCACGCCCAGGTCGTCGCCGGTCAGGCCCAGCGCCATCGCGTTGATGGAGAAGTCGCGCCTGCCGAGGTCCTCGGCGAGCGGCGCCGGCTCCACCTCCGGGAGCGCCCCCGGCTCCACGTAGCGCTCGCGGCGAGTGGTGGCGAGGTCGACGTCGAGGTCGCTCGCGTTCACCGTGGCCGTGCCGAAGCGCTCGTGCTCGACGAACTCGCCGTGAAGGCGCTCCGCCAGCTCGCGCGCCACCGCGCGGGCGTCGCCCTCCACGGCCACGTCGAGATCGACCGCGGGCGCGCCCAGCAGCAGGTCGCGCACTGCGCCGCCGACCAGGTGCGCCGGCGGCAGGCCCGCGAGCGCCGGGAGCAGGCGGTCCATCCCCGGAATGCCGCGGATGCGCTCTCCGAGGTCGGTAGTCTCGATCACGACCCGCACTCTAAGACGAGAGCCAGCGTGAAGATCGAGCGACGCAGCCGCTTCAAGTCCCGCTACGCGGCCGACGGCGGCCCCACCTGGGAGGGCCGCGGACTCGGCGAGTCGCTTGTAACTGAGGTGGACGGCCACCGGCAGGAGTTCAGGGCCGACGGCCGGCGGCGCTTCGTGCTGCTGATCGACGGGCTCGAGACGATGGAGGCCACCCGCGGCGGCGATTCCTGGGAGGTGCGCACGGACGGCGAGTCGTTCGAGCTGCGCCCGCAGTCGCGCTGGCGGCACGGGTTCGAGGTCCTCACTGCGGCCGGCGAGACCCTGGGCGCCGTCCGCCGCTCGCGCGGATCGGCGGTGTGCGACCTGCCGGGCACGATGCCCAGGCAGATCCAGACCTTCATCGGCCTGGTGGCCCTCTCGCTCTGGCGGCGCTCGGCGATCATCGCCTCCGCCACCGCTGGCAGCGTCGCCGCCGGCGGGAGTTAGAGACGCACGGGGATCCCGGCGTCGCGCATCCGCTCCTTCGCCTCGCGCACGCTGTACTGGCCGTAGTGGAAGATCGACGCGCACAGCACGGCGTCGGCGCCGCCCTCGTTCACGGCCTCGACGAGGTGGTCCGGGCTGCCGGCGCCGCCGCTGGCGATCACCGGCACCTCCACCGCGTCTGAGGCGGCCCTCGTCAGCTCGAGCTCGTAGCCGTCCTCGGTGCCGTCGCGGTCCATGCTCGTCAGCAGGATCTCCCCGGCCCCCAGCTCCACGCCGCGGCGGATCCACTCCACCGCGTCGATCCCCGTGGGCATCCGGCCGCCGTTGACGAACACCTCCCAGCCCTCGCCGTCCTCGCGCCTGCGGGCATCCACCGCCAGCACCACGCACTGGGCGCCGAACACCCCCGCCAGCTCACCGATCAGCTCCGGCCGGCGCACCGCCGCCGAGTTCACCGCCACCTTGTCGGCTCCCGCGTCGAGCACGCCCTGCGCATCCGCCACCGAGCGCACCCCGCCGCCGATCGTGAACGGGATGAAGACGTCGTCCGCCGTGCGCCGCGCCAGCCCCACGATCGTCTCGCGCTGCTCGTGCGAGGCCGTGATGTCGAGGAACACGAGCTCGTCCGCGCCCTCCGCCTCGTAGCGCACGGCCAGCTCCACCGGGTCGCCGGCGTCGCGGATGTTCACGAAGTTGGTGCCCTTGACGACGCGGCCCTTGTCCACGTCCAGGCAGGGGATCACGCGCTTCAGCAGCATTCGCTGGAGCGTAGTTGCTAGTGCCTAGTGCCTAGTGCCTAGAAACGACCTCTCGAGGCACTAGGCACTGGGCACTCAGTCAGCCATTGCAGCCATCCCTTGCTCAACGGTGAAGTGCCCCTCGTACAAGGCCTTCCCTGAGACCACCCCTGCGAGATTGACCAGGCGCAGCTGCTTCAGGGCGGCGAGATGTTCAACCGACCCGATCCCGCCCGAGTAGAGGAAGCGGCCGCGCACCACGGACGAGATGCGCTTCACCTCGTCGAGATCCGGCCCCTCCAGCATCCCGTCGCGGTCGACGTTCGTGTACATGAACTGCTTCACGCCGCGCTTCTGGAGCCGCACGATCACGTCGTCGGGGAGCATCTGCGTGGCCTTCGTCCAGCCGTGCACCGACACGTGCCCGCCGCGCACGTCCACGGCGACCACGATGCGCGGCTCCCAGGTCTCTACCAGCGCGTCCACGAACTCGACGTCCGAGTAGGCGGCGGTGCCGACCACGACGCGCTCGGCGCCTGCCGCCAGCGCCTCGCGCACCGCCTGCAGGTTCCGCAGGCCGCCGCCGTACTGCACGGCCACGCCCAGCTCGCGCGTGATGCGCCGCAGGTGATCGAGGTTCACGGGATGGCCCTCGCGGGCGCCGTCGAGGTCCACGACGTGCAGGAAGCGCGCACCCGCCTCCACGAACGAGGCGGCCGCCTCGAGCGGATCGTCCTGGTAGACGGTCTCCTGGGCGAAGTCGCCCTGCCGCAGCCGCACCGCCCTGCCGCCGCGGATGTCGATCGCCGGGAGGAGGATCATGCGGCGCGGCTGAGGCCGTCCAGCCCGCAGATCGCGGTGAAGTTCCCGAGCAGCCGCAGCCCGGCGGGCCCGGACTTCTCCGGGTGGAACTGCACGCCGTAGACGGGCTCCCGCGCCACCGCGGTGACGAACTCGCCTCCGTAGTCGGCCGTGGCGAGCGTGTCGGTCTCGTCCGCCGGCTGCGGCGCGAATGAGTGCACGTGGTAGAAGCCGCAGGGGTCCGGCAGCCCCTGGCAGAGCCGCGAGGCGCGCCTCCAGCGGATTGCGTTCCAGCCGATCTGCGGGATCTTCAGGCCAGGCGCGTCCAGCGGGCGGACCTCGCCGCTGAGCAGCCCGAGCCCCGCCGCCCCGCCCAGCTCCTCGCTGCGCTCGAACAGGAGCTGCATGCCAAGGCAGATGCCGAGCAGCGGCACGCCCAGCGCCACCCGCTCGCCGACCAGCTCCTCGAGTCCCAGCTCGCCGATCGCCTCCATCGCCTTGGGGAAGGCGCCCACGCCGGGCAGCACGATGCCGTCTGAGGCCCGCACCTCGTCGTGGTCGTTCGTCAGGATCGCCTCCGCCCCCACGTGCTCGAGCGCCTTCTCGACGCTGCGCAGGTTGCCCATCCCGTAGTCGAGGACGGCGATGCGCGTCACAGGAGCCCCTTCGTCGAGGGGATCCCGGGCGACGACGGGTCGAGCGCCACGGCGGCGCGCAGCGCGCGGGCGAAGGCCTTGAAGCTCGCCTCGACCATGTGGTGCGCGTTGTGCCCCGCCTCGACCTGCACGTGCAGCGTGAGCTTGGCGCTGTTCGCCACCGCGCGGAAGAACTCCTCGGCGAGGTCGGAGTCGAAGTCCGCGATCGCCTGCGCCGGCAGCTCCGCCTCGTAGAGCGTGAACGGCCGGCCCGAGATGTCGATCGCCGCGCTGGCGCGAGCCTCGTCCATGGGCACCACCGCCTGGCCGAAGCGCACGATCCCGGCGCGATCGCCCAGCGCCTGGTCGATCGCCTGCCCGAGCGCGATGCCGGTGTCCTCGACCGTGTGGTGCGGGCCGGTCTCGAGGTCGCCCTGCACCTGTACGTCGAGGTCGAGCCCGCCGTGCTTCGCCACGGCGTCGAGCAGGTGGTCGAAGAAGCCGACGCCGGTCGTGCGCGTGCCCTGTCCCGTGCCGTCGAGCGACAGCGACAGCCGGACGTCGGTCTCGCCCGTCTTCCTCGAGATGTCTGCGGTGCGTATCACGCGCGTCGCTCCATCGACTCGGCGTGCATCGGAAAGCCCTCGGCGCGCGCGAGCGCGGCGCCCGCCGGCGCGAGCTGCGCGGCGGCGCCGGGCGGCAAAGATACCCGAGCCATGCGGCGCCGGAAGGTGCTCGGGCCGAGCGCGCCGGCAAAGCGCGCGGCCCCGCCCGTGGGCAGCACGTGGTTCGAGCCTGCCACGTAGTCCCCGAAAGCCGTGCCCGCGTCGCGGCCCACGAACAGGCAGCCGGCGCGCCTCACGGAGCTCGCCAGCGCCTCGGCCTCCTCGCCCATCAGCTCCAGGTGCTCGGGGGCGATCTCCTCGGCAAGCTGGAGCGCGCTCCCCACCCCCGCAGCCTCGACCAGCACGGCCACCGGGACGCTCTCCGCGACGGCGTCGAGCAGAGCAGCGTCCGGCGAGATGAGCGCCACCAGGCTGTCAGGGCCGTGCTCGGCCTGGGCGAGCAGGTCGAGCGCGATCAACTGCGGATCGGCGCCCTCGCTCGCCACCACCACCAGCTCGCTCGGTCCGGCCACGCTGTCGATCCCCACGATCCCGGCGAGCTGCCGCTTCGCCTCCTGCACCCAGCTGTTGCCCGGACCCACGATCAGGTCCACGCGCGGTACGGACTCCGTGCCGTAGGCGAGCGCGGCGATTGCCTGGGCGCCGCCGATGGCGTAGAGCTCCTCCACGCCGCACAGTGCGCAGGCGGCGAGCACGAGCGGGTGCGGGCGCGGCGAGCACACCGCGAGCTGCTCGACGCCGGCCACGCGGGCGCTCACCGCGCACATGACCACGGTCGACGGGTACGGCGCGCGTCCGCCCGGCACATACGCGGCAGCGCGGCGCACCGGGAGCTCCGCGATCTCGACCCGCTGGCCCTGTGGCAGCTCGACCAGGGTGGGTTCGTGGAGCTGGGCGCGCGCCACCGCCTCCACGTTCGAGATTGCGAAGCGCAGCGCGTCGAGCAGCCCGGGCTCCACACCCTCGGTGGACGGCTCGACACGCAGCTCGCCGAGCTCGATCCCGTCGATGCCCGCGGTCAGCCGCCGCACGGCCTCGTCGCCGTTCTTGCGCACGTCCGCGAGGATCGCGCGCACGTCACGCTCCGGTGGCGGGGACGCCAGAGCGCGGATCTCGGCCGCGGTCGCGCCCGGCCCGAAGCGCGTCACGCGATCGCCTCCCTGATCCGCGCCACGAGCGCGTCGATCGCGACCGCCTTCAGCTTGTGCGCCACCGGGTTGGCGATCAGGCGCGCCGTGCAGACGCAGATCTCCTCCCGTTCCACCAGGTGGTTCTCGCGCAGCGTCGTGCCGGTGGCGGTGAGGTCGACGATCCCGTCCACGAGCCCCGTGAGCGGCGCGATCTCCACTGAGCCCTTCACCTCCACGATCTCCGCCTGGCGGCCCGTGCCGGCGAAGTACTCGGTGGCGATGTGCGGGTACTTGGTGGCCACCCGCACGGCGCCGAGCCGCCGCAGCGACTCCTCGAGCGCGTTCTCGCCGTCCCGCTCGGCCACGATCATCCGGCACTCCCCGTAGCCGAGGTCGACCAGCTCGTACACGCTCCGGTCCACGTTCTCGAGCAGCACGTCCTTGCCGGTGATGCCGATGTCGGCGGCACCGTGCTCCACGTAGGTGGGTACGTCGCTCGGCCGCATCGTCACGAGCCCCTGCTCGGGGAACACGAGGCGGCGGTCGTTCGCGCGCACCTCGGCCGTGTCGATGCCGATCCGCTCGAGCAGGTCGAGCGTCTCCTCGAACAGCGCGCCGCGCGGCACCGCGATCGTCAGCTCGCTCATCCCAGCCGCTCCTCGGCGGTCTTCGCCAGGTGCACGCGGTGCACGTCGAGCGCCAGGCCGCAGGCCGGCAGGTCGCGCCCGAAGCGCCCGAGCAGGTCGTCGTAACGTCCGCCGCCGCCGATCGCGAAGCCCACGGCCGGGTCGTAGACCTCGAACACCGCGCCCGTGTAATAACCGAGCCAGCGCACGAGGCCGAGGTCGAAGATCACGCGGTCCGCCACCCCGCGCTCCGCCAGCAGCTCGTAGCAGGCGCGCAGGTTCTCGACAGCCGCGGACACCGGCCCGTCACGGCCGTGCTCCAGCACCTCGGGGCCGCCGCGCAGGTTTGGCAGCGTGGCGAGCAGCTCGCTCGCGGCCCTGCCGAGGCCCAGGAGATCGACCCGCCGCTCGACCTCGACCATGTCGCGCCGCGCGAGCGCCTCGAGCAGCGGCGGCCGTTCCGCCTCCTCGACCTCCAGCTCGGCGAGCAGGGTGGGATAGAGCGAGCCGTCGCCCAGGCCGAGGCGGTGGCGCCTCAGCCCCGCCTCGGTGAGAGCCACGATCACCAGCGACACCACCTCGGCGTCCCCGTGCGGCTCCGGCAGGCCGATCAGCTCGATGCCGCCCTGGAGGAACTCGCGCGCCTGGCCGCTGCGGCGGTCGACCTCGCGGTAGGCGTGGGCAAAGTAACAAAGGCGGATCGGCACGTCGCGCTCGGAGTAGCGGCTCGACACGAGGCGCGCGATCGGGATCGTCATGTCCGAGCGCAGCACCAGCACCTGGCCGTGCTCGTCGAACAGCCGGTAGCCCGCGCGCGCCGCGCGCTCGTCGCCGGTGCGCAGGACCTCCTCGTACTCCATCGTGGGCGTCCAGACCTCGCCGTAGCCGGCCCGCTCGAAGGCGCCGTGCAGCGTGCCGGTGAGCTCGCGCAGCTCCCGCATCTCGTCCGGCAGCACGTCGCGCGTGCCGGGGGGAATCGGGTGGATCACGTGGCGGCCTCCGTCGGGGGCTGCCTACGCAGGCACGGGCTGCGTCGCGACGCGCTCGATGCGCGCGCCCAGCGCCCGCAGGCGCTCGTCGATCCGCTCGTAGCCGCGGTCGATCTGGCGGATGTTGCCGATCTCCGACGTGCCCTCGGCGCAGAGCGCGGCGATGAGCATCGCCATTCCGGCCCGGATGTCGGGGCTCTCCATGCGCTCGCCGTGAAGACGCCTCGGGCCAGCGACAACCGCCCTGTGCGGGTCGCAGAGGATCACCCGAGCCCCCATGTTGATCAGCTTGTCCACGAAGAAGAGACGGTTCTCGAACATCTTCTCGTGAATCAACACCATGCCGTCGGATTGCGTGGCGAGCGCGAGCGCGATGCTGGTGAGGTCGGCCGGGAAGGCCGGCCAGGGACCGTCCTCGACCTTGGTCATGGCGTCGCCGGCGTCGTTGCGGATCCGCAGCTCCTGCTCGGCCGGCACCACCAGGTCGGTGCCGTCGAACTCGAGCCGGCAGCCGAGCCGCTCGAACACGAGCGTGGTCATGCGCAGGTCCTCGGGCACGACGTCCTTCACGCGCAGCTCGCCCCCGGTGACCGCCGCCAGCGCCGCGAAGCTCGCCACCTCGATGTAGTCGGCGCCGATCGCGTAGTCGGCACCGCCGAGCCGATCCCGGCCGTGCACGATCATCACGTTCGAGCCGATGCCCTCCACGCGCGCGCCCATCTGCAGCAGCAGGCGCGCCAGGTCCTGGACGTGCGGCTCCGAGGCGGCGTTGTGGATAACGGTCGAGCCCGCGGTGAGAGCGGACGCCATGAGCGCGTTCTCTGTGGCCATCACGCTCGGCTCGTCGAGGAAGAAGTCGCACGGCTTGAGGCCGCCACGGGCGCGCAACCGGTAGGCGCCGCGCGCGAGCTCGATGTCGGCCCCGAGCGAGATGAACGCGTCGAGGTGCGGGTCGAGGCGGCGGCGGCCGATCACGTCGCCGCCGGGCGGCGGCATGTCGGCGGTGCCGAAGCGCGCCAGGAGCGGGCCGGCCAGCAGGAACGAGGCTCGGATCCGCTCGGCTAGCTCCGGATCGACGTTGTCCGGGCGCGCGTTGGCGGCGTTCAGCGCCACCACGTTCTCGTCCTGCCACTCCACCTGCACGCCGATCCCGGCCAGGAGACCGACCATCGCCTCCACGTCCTTGATCCGCGGGATGTTGCGCAGGACCACGTCCTCCTCGGTGAGGAGGCAGGCTGCGAGCGCGGGCAGGGCAGCGTTCTTGTTGCCCGCCGCCTCGATCGTCCCGGACAGCGGGTAGCCGCCTTCGATTACGAACTTCTCCATGCGTGTGACCGCCCGGTCGGGGGAGGCGAGCGGAGGCGCAAGGGTATCGAAGGGCATCTCAGGTGACGATTCGGGCAAGCCGGGTCATCCCCTTCCGCTACCGTCTCCCCCCGTGGAGGTATCGCGCGACGGCGCCTGGGAGCTGTTCTGCGAGTGGACCGAGTCCGACTCGCTGCGCAAGCACGTGCTCGGCGTCGAGGCGGCGATGGTCTTCTACGCCCGCCAGGGCGGCGAGGACGAGGAGCTCTGGGCCGCCACGGGGATCCTGCACGACCTCGACTACGAGCGTTATCCGGACCTCGGCACCGGCCATCCGCGCATTGCGCTGGAGGAGCTGAAGAAGCTCGGCTATCCCGACGAGCTCGTGGAGGCGGTGGCCGGCCACGCCACCTTCCTCGGCGTGCCGCGGGTCACGCCGCTCGCCAAGACGCTGTTCGCCGTCGACGAGCTGTCCGGCTTCATCGCCGCCTGCGCGATGGTCAGGCCCACCGGCATCGTCGGGCTCACCCCCAAGTCCGTGAAGAAGAAGCTGAAGCAGCCCTCGTTCGCCGCGGGCGTGAACCGCGACGAGGTGCGCCAGGGCGCCGAGGAGCTCGGCGTGGACTTCGACGAGCACATCGCCAACGTGATCGCGGCGATGGAGGAGCGCGCCGACCTCCTGGGACTCGGGCCGCGCGAAGGCGCCGCGGCCTAGCGCCTTGGACCCGCTCTACCTGCGCCTGGCGGACCGCTCATGGCCGCTGTTGCGCCGGCTCATGGGCGGCCACACCACCGCCTACCGGCTGAGCCATGGGCTGATCGGCCACCGCTTCCCCGGCGCGCCGCCGATGCTGCTGCTCGACCACGTGGGAGCGCGCAGCGGACAGCGCCGCACCTCGCCGCTCGTCTACATGCGCGACGGCAACGACATCGTGATCGTCGCCTCGAAGGGCGGCAATCCGCGGCATCCGGCCTGGTTCCACAACCTGATGGCCAACCCGGATACCACCGTGCAGGTCGGCTCGAAGGTGCTGCCCGTGCACGCGCGCGTGGCCACGCCCGACGAGCGGGAATGGCTGTGGCCCGAGGTCGTGAAGGTCTACGGCGGCTACGCCGGCTACCAGGAGCGCACCGAGCGGGAGATCCCGCTGGTCGTGCTCGAGCCCCGGTCCTAGCGCCAGCGGCCGCCGGCCTTCGCCCAGTCCGCTGCGTGCTGGGCCGAGCAGAACGCGTCGGCGATCCGGTACTGGCCGCGGTGGTGCACCAGGATCACGCGCGCGTCGCCGATCCGCTGGCCGCAGTGGGCGCAGGTGTCGCCCAGCTCCGGGTCGGGCTCGTGGTCGAGCTCACCCGGCTCCCAGTGCGGGCCGCGCAGCGCCCACGGCACGACGTGCTCGAGCCTGCAGAACGCCGCGATCCGCGCCCCGGCGGGCTCGGCCAGCCGGTAGCCGTCCTCCGGCTCGACCGGCTCACCGCACCAGCTGCACTTCAGTTCGCTCATCAGATTGCGTGGGTAGAGTCCTGACGGACTATGGCGGACGTCCGCATCATCGTGCTGGAAGGCGACGAGACCGGCCAGGAGCTGCTCGAACAGGCCATCCGGGTTCTCGACCCAGACGTTACTCAGGTCGACGTCGAGCTCGAGCACTACGACCTCTCGCTCGACAACCGGCGGCGCACCTCGAACGACGTCGTCGTGGCCGCCGCCGGCGCGATGCGCGAGGCCGGCTTCGGCATCAAGGCGGCCACGATCACGCCCGAGGGCAAGGACGACGTGGGCAGTCCCAATCGCATCCTGCGCGAGGCGATCGACGGCAAGGTGATCATCCGCACGGGCCGCCGCATCCCGGGTGTCACGCCCGTGGCCGGCGTCCACTACCCGATCGCCGTCGTGCGCATGGCCGTCGGCGACGCCTACGGGGCCGAGCAGTGGCGGGTCGAGGAGGACGGCGACGAGATCGCCTACCGCACCGAGCGCATCTCGCGCAGCGTCTGCCGCGCGGTGGCCGAGTACAGCTTCCGCACGGCGCGCAAGATCCACGGGCGCGTCTACGGCGGGCCCAAGTGGACGGTCAGCCCGATCTACGAGGGCATGCTGAAGGAGGAGCTCGATGCCGCCGCCGAGCGCCATCCCGAGGTCCCCTACCAACCCGTTCTGATCGATGCGACCTACGCCGGCCTCGTGTCCGGCTCCGCCGACGCTCCGCTGGTCATCCCGGCGTTGAACCGCGACGGCGACTGCCTCTCGGACATGGTCCTGCCGCTGTTCGGCTCGATTGCCGGCGCGGAGTCTGTGCTGCTGTCGTTCGACGACCAGTACGAGCTCGGTACGGTCATGTCCGAGGCGCCGCACGGCACGGCACCGGCCCTGCTCGGCAAGAACATCGCCAACCCGATGGCGATGATCATGGCCGCCGCGGCCGTGCTCCACTACGTCGGCGAGGCCGGCCATCAGCCGGCCAACCTCGCCTCGCGCGCTATCTACGAGTCCGTGCTGGAGGCGGCCGCCACCGGCGTGCGCACCCCCGACCTCGGCGGCAGCTCCACCACCAGCGAATTCACCGCTGAGGTCATCTCGCGCACGCGCACGAAGATCGACATCTGGACCTCGCTCGGGTCCACCGTCTAAACCGTTCCTTCGCCTAGCGCGTATCAACGGCATGGGCCGCCGGGAGTACGTGTTCCATGACGAGTGGGAGGTCGACGCGCCGATCCTTGCCGTCTTCCGGACGCTGGCCGACGCCACCACCTATCCGACCTGGTGGGCCCCCGTCTATCTGTCGGTCGAGGCGGACGGGCCGCTGCGGGTGGGCCGGGTCGCGCGCGAGCGGGTGAAGGGGCGCCTGTTCTACGAGCTCTGGCTCACGTCCGAGATCGTTCGCCTCGAGCCGCCGCGGGAGTACGAGCTCGTCGTCGCCGGCGACCTGTCCGCCCACGGGCTCTGGCGGCTCGCGCCGCTCCTGGGCGGCTCCGTCCTTGTCTGCGTGGACTGGCAGCTGGATTCCTCGCCGAGCGTGCTCCGCCTGCTCGCTCCGCTGCTGCGGCGCTGGGACCACCGCTGGGCGACCCGGCGGGCGATCGAGGGCCTCGAGCCCTACGCGCGCGCTTCTGCGGCGGGCGCTTCCTCGGCGGTCTCGTCCACATAGGGCTCGATCGCCGCGCGCACGTTGGCCGGGATCGGGCAGGGGCTGCCGCTCGCCAGGTCCACGAACACGTGCCGCAGTTCGCCCTCGACGAGCACCTGCCCGTCGCGCTTCACGTCGATCCGGCTGATGATCGCCGTCCTCCCCAGCCGCGTGAGCCACCACTCGAGCTCGAGCTCGTCCTCGAAGCGGGCCGGCGCCCTGAAGGTGGCGCGCGCCTCCGCGACCATCATCTCCGTCCCCGAGGCGATCATCTCCTTGTAGGGGATGCCCGTGTGCCGCCATGCCTCGGTGAGCACGTGGTCGAAGTAGGCGAAGTAGTGGGCGTTGAAGACGACCCCCTGCTGGTCGCACTCGTTGTAGCGGACGCGCAGTGGGTAGGTGAAGCGGCGGGGCATTGGGCTGAGGCTAGCGCTCGGGGTGTCGGGTCTCGGGTGTCGGGTGTCGGGGCCGTCAGCCCACCGCGGTTCCCCGGGCGACCGCGATCTTCTGGGCGCGGGCGCCCTGGCTGCCCGGGGAGACCGGACGCGTGGCCGCGAGGAGCGGCCAGCGGCCCCGAGACCCGACACCCGAGACCCGTGACGCGTTCTTCCGTCCGCCCCCCTCCCCATACTCCCGAACACATGTTCCCCGCCCGCTTTCCCCGTCTCTTCCACGCGCTCGACGTCGCCCTCGAGTTCGCCACGCTCGGCGAGCTGCGTCTCGAGGGCCCGGACGCGTGGCAAGAGCCCGCGGCGGGGCGGCCGGAGGTGCCGGCGGCGGCAGAGCTCAGCCCAAGCTCGCCGCCGCCCTTCCCGCCGCCCCTTCCGCCCGCCACGGCAGCGGGCCGCCGCGCCGTCGAGCGGCTGAAGCTGATGGAGCAGCTGCGCGCGATACGCGACGCGGAGAACGGCACCCGCCGCGCACCGGACCCACCCCGTCCACCGCTCTGCAGGGGCGACCGGCGGCGGGCCACACACCGAGCCACCCAGCAATACCCGCGCCGTCACCGCGACGGTGCCGTGAAGCCGCCGGAGCAGCCCTGCCTATGGCCGGGCCCATAGCGCCTGCGGCGGCATGGTTCGCGTCGCGCTCGTAACCGAGTGCCTGCTAGAAGGCCGAGGCTTCCTGCTCCTCGCTGCCCACCAGCGCGGTGATCCGGCGCGCCCCCTTGGCCCGCAGGCGCTCGTGGCCGGCCTCGACCAGCCGGCGCGCGATCCCCCTGCGGCGGAACTCGTCGGCCACCGCCAGGCGGTACATCCCGCCGCGCCAACCGTCCCAGACGGCGATCAGCGCTGCCACGAGCGTTCCATCGAGCTCTGCGAGCAGCAGGGCATCCGGGCTGCGCTCGAGCAGGCGTTCGAGCGCCTCGGGCGTGTCCGGCGTCGCCGCGGCGCTGCTGCGCGATCGCTCCCACAGCGCAAGCACCTCGCCAAAGTCGTCCACGCCGGCGGTTCTGATGGCGAGCGCGCCCGGAGCCAAGCTCAGGCCGCCTCCCGGCGCTCGCGCAGCTGCTCCCTGAACCACTCGATCGGCTCGGAGCGCTTGCCCTCGGTCGAGCCGTCCAGCTCCACGAAGCGCATGAACAGCTCCGGATCGGAGGCGTTGATGCGCTCGAGCAGCGAATCGAGCCGCCTGCGGTCCTGCAGGCCGGTGCGACGCCGGCGGCGCCAGATGCCGTACGGGCGGTCGTGGAGCTCGAGAATGGTCAGCAGCGTCTCATCGTCCGTGTAGCGCTCGGCGAAACGGCGGGCGCGCATGGCGTGGTGGTTCTCGCCGGTGCGTGGGCGCCACTCCTGGACGCGGTTCTTGAAGGAGTCGTGGACGAGCACGAGGAAGCGCAGCTTCGCGCGCTCCTGCCCCTCAACGCCGCTTCTGTCGAGGCGCTGGAGCAGGTCGTTCACGTGGTTGGCGATGCTGCCCTCTGGATGCCCCTTGCGCGGCTTGCCCCAGGCGAGTCCCTCGAGCAGGGCGGGATCCTCGACGAGCCGCCGCTCCACCTCGTTCTCAGGCTCGAAACCGGGCAGCAGGTCTTGGATCCGCACCGCGGTGACGCTATCGCGGCGCCGCCCGTCTCGGCGAGCCGGCTGGCGGCAGGCGGACAGCCGGCCAGCGCGCTCCCCGCGTGCGTTCAGTTCACCTGGTCGACGGACCAGCCGGCGTCGCCGCGCGCGAGCACCACCCGCACCTCCTCGCCGTTACCGCTGGCCAGGAAGTGGGCACGGTCCTCGTTGATGCCGGGCCGGTCGTCCACGAGCACCAGGACGAGCTCCTCGTAGGACCAGCCGGGGCGGTGACCCTCGATCGCGTCGCGAGCCGCGGCCTCCAGCAGGTCCCGGTCCCAGCCCTTGTCAGTCGCGCGGGCGTGCTCGAGGGCACGATCCGCGTCCGCGATGTTCCGGTCGGTCTCGTGCTCGTGGCTCGCGTGCCAGCGGCGGGACGCGACAAGGCCGCCGACGAACAGCACGAGCAGAACCGCAGCAACGATGATCAGGACCAAGCCGAGCGTGGACATGGCCGCAGTGTAGGCGGGCGCGACGACGAGCTACCAGGGTGGGAGGACCCCATTGGCGGGTGATGAGGCCCCCATCACGGCCCTTTGGGGCGCGCGCACGCCAAAGAAGAACGGGCCGCCCCGAAGGGCGGCCCGTGTATTCAAAATCGGCGGCGACCTACTCTCCCAGGCCCTTGCGAGCCAAGTACCATCGGCGCTGAGGGGCTTAACTGCTCTGTTCGGAATGGGAAGAGGTGTTTCCCCCTCGCTATGACCACCGAAAGCCTCTGAAGTTGTCACTTCGAGACCAGGCCCCGGTGGACCCTCAAAACCGCACAGTTGGCCGAAACAGACGGGTATCAAATAATCCGTCAAGCCCTCGAAGCATTAGTACCGATCAGCTAAACGCATTACTGCGCTTACACCGTCGGCCTATCAACGTGGTGGTCTTCCACGGCTCTTACCCTCTCAAGGAGGTGGGAGAACTCATCTCGAGGTGGGCTTCCCGCTTAGATGCCTTCAGCGGTTATCCCGTCCGGACGTAGCTAACCTGCAATGCCCTTGGCAGGACAACAGGTACACCAGAGGTCCGTTCATCCCGGTCCTCTCGTACTAGGGACGACTCCTCTCAATTCTCCAACGCCCACGGCAGATAGGGACCGAACTGTCTCACGACGTTCTGAACCCAGCTCGCGTACCGCTTTAATGGGCGAACAGCCCAACCCTTGGGACCTACTTCAGCCCCAGGATGCGACGAGCCGACATCGAGGTGCCAAACCGGGCCGTCGATGTGGACTCTTGGGCCCGATAAGCCTGTTATCCCCGGAGTACCTTTTATCCGTTGAGCGACGGCGCTTCCACTTGCTACCGCCGGATCACTAAGGCCTGCTTTCGCACCTGCTCGACCTGTCAGTCTCGCAGTCAAGCTCCCTTGCTGCCTTTGCACTCTACGCACGATTTCCAACCGTGCTGAGGGAACCTTTGCGCGCCTCCGTTACATTTTGGGAGGCGACCGCCCCAGTCAAACTACCCGCCTGACACTGTCTACCGCCCGGATTCACGGCGCGGTGTTAGAAGCCCAGAACACCAAGGGTGGTATCTCAAGGTTGGCTCCACAGCAGCCGAAGCCGACTGCTTCACAGCCTCCCACCTATCCTGAGCAAGATGTCCCAGACTCCAATATCAGGGTGTAGTAAAGGTTCACGGGGTCTTTCCGTCTGGCCGCGGGTACTCGGCATCTTCACCGAGACTGCAATTTCACCGAGCCCCTCGTTGAGACAGCGTCCAAGTCGTTACGCCATTCGTGCAGGTCGGAACTTACCCGACAAGGAATTTCGCTACCTTAGGACCGTTCATTGTTGTTACTGCGCCGGCGCAAAGCCGACGTGGCTGGCTCATTTCTGACCAGCTCTCACGGTCGCCCGTGAGATCGGACTATCTCATCCCCGCAGCTGCTCAGCCGCAGGGCTCGGCGTATAGTCTCTGAGGATTCTCTCCATCGAGTGGCGTCTCTTTCCACCGTTGTTCATCCCTTCACGGAGAGCAAGAACATCGGTGTAGCCGGCGTCCGAGATGACAGGCTGCCCCAGGATCGCAACCGCGCTCCTGAAGCGTGCGAAGTCATCCGCCTTCGATCCGACCAGCGGGAAGCGCTCGAAGAACGGCACGATCACGGTCTGGAGGTGGGAAAGCCGATTGACTTCCCAGTACCAGCCGCCATTGCCGGCCTTTCGCATGCTTCCGCACTTCCGCAGCGGAGCGTGTCGCGGAACAGATCGAGCGGCGCCCGATCGCGCTGCGACACGTTGAAGGCCGCCGAGATCTTCCATCTTCGCGCGTAGTCGCCTCGAGGGCGGCATACGAGCATGAAGCTGGCCTCTCCCAGCGCGAACCCGGCCAAGAAGCTCCCGAGCGAGCTCGGAATCGCTTCGATGAAGAGCCTTTCCTGCTGATTGCCTGCACCCGACACATTGTCACTGTAACCCTCGACCCAGACGGATCGAGTGCACTAGTAGTGCGGGATGCTGCACCTTTTTCAGGACAGGCGTTCCAGCATATAGCCGAGTTTTACAACTACCTCGGTCAACTGATAGTTACGGCCGCCGTTTACCGGGGCTTAGGTTCGGTGCTTCGCGGCCGAAGCCGCTAACACCTCCCCGTAACCTTCCGGCACCGGGCAGGCGTCAGCCCCTATACGTCGTCTTTCGACTTAGCAGAGACCTGTGTTTTTGGTAAACAGTCGCTTGGACCAATTCACTGCGGCCCCCTCGGGCTTCCCGCGCGAAGCGGTTCACCCTACCGGGGCGCCCCTTCTCCCGAAGTTACGGGACGATTTTGCCGAGTTCCTTAACGAGGGTTATCTCGATCACCTTAGTATTCTCTACTTGTCCACCTGTGTCGGTTTTGGTACGGGCACGCATATCCTGCCTAGAGGCTTTTCTCGGAGGCATGGCGTCGGGGACTCGCCGGCCCTGAGGCCAGCTGGCATCGCACCTCGCATCAACACGCTCCCGGATTTACCTTGGAGCGCTAGCTACATGCTTACCCCTGGGCGACCTTCGCCAGGGATCCCTTAGCCTTCCTCGTCCCCCCATCGGTCATAACGGACACGACGTGGTACGGGAATATCAACCCGTTGGCCATCGACTACGCCTTTCGGCCTCGCCTTAGGTCCCGACTAACCCTGAGCAGACGAACTTTACTCAGGAACCCTTGGACAATCGGTGGAGGGGATTCTCACCCCTCTTTCGTTACTCATGCCGGCATTCTCACTTCCCGCCCCTCCACGGCTGGCTTCCGCCGCCGCTTCACTGGGTACGGGAACGCTCTCCTACCGCGTGCGGAACCCGAAGGATCCGCACACCCGCAGCTTCGGTGACTAGCTTGAGCCCCGTTACATTTTCCGCGCTCGAACACTTGACCAGTGAGCTGTTACGCACTCTTTCAAGGATGGCTGCCTCTAAGCCAACCTCCTGGTTGTCTGTGCATCCGAACATCGTTTCCCACTTAGCTAGTACTTGGGGACCTTAGCTGGCGGTCTGGGCTGTTCCCCTTTTGCCTACGAAGTTTATCCCCCGCAGACTGACTCCCAGGGTAGACGTAGTGGTCTTCGGAGTTTGCCTGAAGTCGGTAACCTGGTGGGGCCCCTAGTCCAAGCAGTGCTCTACGGCCACTACGAAATTTACCTGAGGCTATACCTAAATATATTTCGGAGAGAACCAGATATCTCCGAGCTTGATTAGCCTTTCACTCCGACCCACAGGTCATCCGCCCAGTTTTCAACCTAGGTCGGTTCGGTCCTCCACGGGGTCTTACCCCCGCTTCAACCTGCCCATGGGTAGCTCGCTCGGTTTCGGGTCTACCGCCACTGACTGAATCGCCCTATTCGGACTCGCTTTCGCTGCGGCTCCGCTCATCGCTTAACCTTGCCAGTGACGAGTAACTCGCCGGCTCGTTATGCAAAAAGCACGCCGTCACACCGAAGTGCTCCGACCGCTTGTAGGCACGCGGTTTCAGGTACTATTTCACTCCCCTTCCGGGGTACTTTTCACCTTTCCCTCACGGTACTAGTCCGCTATCGGTCACCAGGGAGTACTTAGCCTTGGAGGGTGGTCCCCCCAGATTCGCACCGCGTTTCACGGGAGCGGTGCTACTCAGGAACGTCTCACGGGAGGCCATGCGCTTTCGCCTACGGGACGGTTGCCCTCTGTGGTGCGCGGTTCCACACGCTTCGGCTAACACATGACTTTGTAACTCCCGCCGGGACACGCACATCCCGGAAGAAACGCCCTACAACCCCCAACAGGCAACGCGTGCGCGCTTACACCTGCCAGGTTTGGGCTCTTCCCCTTTCGCTCGCCACTACTCGGGGAGTCTCGGTTGATTTCCTTTCCTCGGGGTACTTAGATGTTTCAGTTCCCCCGCTTGCCTTCCCGGGGCTATGTGTTCACCTCGGGATAACGCCGCATTACCAGCGTTGGGTTTCCCCATTCGGAGATCCGCGGGTCACAGGCTGTTAGGCGCCTCACCGCGGCTTATCGCAGCCGCCCACGTCCTTCATCGACTCCTGGTGCCAAGGCATCCACCGTGTGCCCTTCCTATCTTGACGGTGATCGACCTCCCGAAGGAGGTCGGTGATACCCGATTTTTTGTTTGGCCAACTGTGCAGTTTTCAAGGTCCACCCGAGGCGCGCGGCCGCGGGGACTCCGCGGCCGTGGTCTCGAAGAGCTTCGCCAGACCGGCGGGCCGGTCTCTCAAAACTCAACAGCGTGTGTGCGAAACGCGGGCGCCAGTAGGCGCTCGAGCTGCGCGCTTCGTCCAAGCCCGGTCGACATTCCTAAGGCCGCCGGCGCTATCAAGCGGACCGGTGGTGCCTTAAAGGCTCCCTAGAAAGGAGGTGATCCAGCCGCACCTTCCGGTACGGCTACCTTGTTACGACTTCACCCCAATCACGAGCCCCACCTTCGACGGCTCCCTCCCTTACGGGTTAGGCCACCGGCTTCGGGTGTTGCCCGCTTTCGTGGTGTGACGGGCGGTGTGTACAAGGCCCGGGAACGTATTCACCCCGACGTTGCTGATTCGGGATTACTAGCAACTCCGCCTTCATGGAGGCGAGTTTCAGCCTCCAATCCGAACCGAGACCGGCTTTTTGGGATTCGCTCCACCTCGCGGTATCGCAGCCCTTTGTACCGGCCAATGTAGCACGTGTGTAGCCCTGGACATAAGGGGCATGATGACTTGACGTCATCCCCACCTTCCTCCGGTTTGTCACCGGCAGTCTCGCATGAGTCCCCGGCCGAACCGCTGGCAACATGCGACGGGGGTTGCGCTCGTTGCGGGACTTAACCCAACATCTCACGACACGAGCTGACGACAGCCATGCACCACCTGTGACGGTGCCCCGAAGGGAGAGTGTGTTTCCACACCTGTCACCGACATGTCAAGCCCAGGTAAGGTTCTTCGCGTTGCGTCGAATTAAACCACATGCTCCGCTGCTTGTGCGGGCCCCCGTCAATTCCTTTGAGTTTTAGCCTTGCGGCCGTACTCCCCAGGCGGGGCACTTAATGCGTTAGCTGCGGCACGGGAGGAGTCGACACCTCCCACACCTAGTGCCCATCGTTTACGGCGTGGACTACCAGGGTATCTAATCCTGTTTGCTCCCCACGCTTTCGCGCCTCAGCGTCAGTACCGTCCCAGCGAGCTGCCTTCGCCATCGGTGTTCCTCCTGATATCTGCGCATTTCACCGCTACACCAGGAATTCCACTCGCCTCTTCCGGACTCTAGCCCGGCAGTATCCGCCCGCCTCCCGGGGTTGAGCCCCGGACTTTCAGAGCGGACTTACCGGACCGCCTACGCGCTCTTTACGCCCAATGATTCCGGACAACGCTTGCCCCCTACGTATTACCGCGGCTGCTGGCACGTAGTTAGCCGGGGCTTCTTATGGAGGTACCGTCACACCGAACCGCTATTAACGGCCGGCGCTTCGTCCCTCCTGAAAGGGGTTTACAACCCGAAGGCCTTCTTCCCCCACGCGGCGTTGCTGCGTCACGCTTTCGCGCATTGCGCAAGATTCCCCACTGCTGCCTCCCGTAGGAGTCTGGGCCGTGTCTCAGTCCCAGTGTGGCTGATCGTCCTCTCAGACCAGCTACCCATCGCAGCCTTGGTAGGCCGTTACCCCACCAACAAGCTAATGGGCCGCGGGCCCATCCCGATGCGGAGGCCGAAGCTACCTTTACTCACCTCACTTGTGTGAGGGGAGCACATCCGGTATTAGCCCGAGTTTCCTCGGGTTGTCCCGGTCATCGGGGCAGGTTACCCACGTGTTACTCACCCGTTCGCGGCTTTGCCCCGGGCCGAAGCCCGGTTCGTCGCTCCACTTGCATGTGTTAAGCACGCCGCCAGCGTTCGTCCTGAGCCAGGATCAAACTCTCCGTAAAAGTGATTCGTGCCGGTGCAGTGACACCGCAAGGGTGAAACCGCGGTGGCACAAGTCGTTTACAAAGAGCTGTCAGGTTCGTACTGCTCCGGGAGCCGCGTACACGTTGCGACGTCCCTCGAACTTGACGAGGTCTTTCAATTCTGGCCGCCTGCAACGCCGATGATCGGCGAAGCGGCGGATCGAACCTGGACGCGACTAGAGGCTCGAGGGATCGAACCTCAGTCGCACACGCTGTTGAGTTTTCAAAGACCGCCGCGCCTCGTACGGCGGGGACTCCACCGAAGTCTAGACGCTGTTCCCCTTCGCCCATCAAAAAGGCCCCCCTCAGGAGGCCCCGCCAACCCGATCCGCACTCAAGAGCGGGACCTATGCGGCGAACTCCTCCCGGGTGGTCTGATGGATGGCCATCTGGGGACGAGAGAGTGTAGCGATCCGCGGCGAGACCCGTCAATCCCCGGACGGAGCGCGGCGGAACCGCTTGAAGCGGCGCTTGCCGAGCTGGACCACCGCCCCGTCGAGCCGCTCGGCCGGCAGGTCGAGCTCGCCGCTGTTCAGGATCTCGCCGTCGAGCCGCACCCCGCCCTGCGACAGGAGCCGGCGGGCCTCCGAGCCCGAGACGCCGAAGTGGTCCCGCAGCAGTGCCGGGAGGTGGATCGGATCGTCGTCCGGCAGCTCCGCCTCCTCCACCTCGTCCGGGAGACTGCGCTCCACGTGCAGGCGGTCGAAGTGCTCCTCGGCGCGGCGGCCCGCCTCCTCGCCGTGGTAGCGCGAGGCTATCTCACGCGCGAGGGCGCGCTTGGACTCCACCGCCGGGCGGTCGGTGTCGAGCGGCCGGTCGAGCAGCAACTCGTAGTAGACGGGCATCACCTCGTCCGGGATCCGCATCAGCTTGCCGAAGATCTCGTCCGGCGGGTCGGTGATCCCGACGTAGTTGCCGAGTGACTTGGACATGCGCTGCACGCCGTCGATCCCGGGCAGGATCGGCATCGTGAGGATCGACTGCGGCTTGACGCCGTAGGCCTGCTGGACGTCTCGCCCGAGCAGGAGGTTGAACTTCTGGTCGGTGCCCCCGAGCTCCACGTCCGACTCGATCGCGACCGAGTCGTAGCCCTGGAGCAGCGGGTAGAGGAGCTCCAGCACCGAGATCGGGTCGCCGGCGGCGTAGCGCTTGGCGAAGTCGTCGCGCTCGAGGATCTGGGCGACGGTGGACCCGCGCGCGAGCCTGAACAGGTCCTCCGCCGGCATGTCGAGCCACTCGCCGTTGTGGCGCACCTCGGTGCGCTCCGGGTCGAGGATCTTGAGCGCCTGCTGCCGGTAGGTCTCGGCGTTGCGGTCGATCTCCTCGGGGGCGAGCTGCGGCCGCGTGGCCGAGCGGCCGCTCGGGTCGCCGACGCGGCCGGTGTAGTCGCCGATGATCAGCACGACCGTGTGGCCGAGATCCTGGAACTCGCGCAGCTTCCGGAGCACCACGGTGTGTCCGAGGTGTATGTCCGGGGCCGTGGGGTCGATCCCGAGCTTGACGCGGAGCGGCCGGCCCTCCTCGAGCTGGCGCTCCAGAGCGCCCTCGGGAAGGGCGTCTACGGCGTTCCGGAGCAGGAAGCGGGCGTCCGAACCCTCCGGTTCCGTCACGGTCGCAATGCTAGACTCCCGCCCTCGTCGGACGGAGCTCGAAGGTCGCCGCGTGCCGTCCTAATGGGGATCGGGTCAGGTCTCTGCAGCACCGTCAATGCCGGATTCGACGCCTACAAGCCTGAGGCCAGCAGCAGCGGCTGCCGAGCCGATCACTCTCGAGAACGGTTCCCGCCGGAACGGCTCGGGGGACGGGACGCGCGCGCAGAAGCCCAAGCTGAAGAAGCTGCGGCTCCTCCTCGTGCTCTTCGGGCTGGGCCTGCTCGCCCTGATGTCGACGCTGTTCGGCATGTTGATGGCGGTGGCCAAGGAGATCCCGTCGCTCGAGCAGAGCGCAGAGTTCCGCACCGCCCGCAACTCGATCATGCTCGCCGACAACGGTGCTCCCGTCGCGCGCCTGACCGGCAACGAGAACCGCATCCTGATCGACCCGGAGGAGATCTCGCCGAACATCAAGAACGCGGTGATCGCCATCGAGGACCGCCGCTTCTACCAGCACCACGGTGTGGACCTGAGGGGCATGGCGCGCGCGGCGTTCGCCGACTTCACCCACCACGGCGCCGTGCAGGGCGGCTCGACGATCACCGAGCAGTTCGTGAAGAACGCGCTCGCCGCCCAGAACAACCGCACGGTGTTCGAGAAGCTGCGCGAGGCGGCGCTCGCCTACCACCTCGAGCGCCAGTGGTCGAAGCAGAAGATCCTCGGCGAGTACCTGAACACCGTCTACTTCGGGAACGGCGCCTACGGCATCGAATCGGCGATGCGCACCTACTTCGGCGGCCCTCAGGTGCAGTACGACCCCAAGGCGCCCATCACCGCGTCCAACGCCACACCGGCGCAGGCGGCGCTGCTCGCCGGGATGATCGCGTCGCCGAGCGGCTACAACCCCATCACGAACCAGCGCGCGGCGCTCGCCCGGCGCAACCTCGTGCTGCAGCACATGCTCGCGCAGCACATGATCAGCCCGGGCCAGTACCAGGACGCGATCATCCAGGCGCTGCCCTCACCGCAGTCGATCAACCCGCCGCGGCCGGACTCCTCGCAGCCCTACTTCTCGACCTGGGTCACCCAGCAGCTCGTCGACCGCTTCGGGCCGGGCCGCGTGTTCGGCGGCGCGCTGAGGATCAAGACGAGCATCGACCCGCAGATGCAGGCGGCCGCGGTGCAGGCGATCAACGGCCACCTGGCCGGACTGGGCCCCACCGCCTCGCTGGTCGCGATCGACAACCGCACCGGCGAGATCCGGGCGATGGTCGGCGGCAACGACTACGAGCACCACCCG
Source organism: uncultured Thermoleophilaceae bacterium (assembly GCA_963848495.1). Taxonomy (GTDB): domain Bacteria; phylum Actinomycetota; class Thermoleophilia; order Solirubrobacterales; family Thermoleophilaceae; genus JAICJR01. The sequence goes on along the minus strand of CAWKDV010000003.1, from coordinate 28,703 downwards.
TTCAACATCGCCACTGACGGCCATCGCCAGCCGGGCTCCGCCTTCAAGCCCTTCACGCTCACCGAGGCCCTGATCCGCGGCGTCTCGCCCTACAGCGTCTGGACCTCCGCTCCGGTGACCTTCCGCGTGAGCAAGCGCGAGAGCTTCCCCGTCCACAACTTCGAGAACAAGTACTCGGGCACGATCTCGCTGGCCAACGCCCTGGCCTACTCCGACAACTCCGTCTTCGCGCGGCTCGGCGTCCAGGTGGGCACCCACCGGATCGCGCGCCTGGCGAACAGGATGGGCCTGCGCACCAAGGTCTCCACGAACCTGGCCATCACGCTCGGCGCCCTCAAGGAGGGCGTGAACCCCCTCGAGATGGCCTACGCCTACTCGACGATCGCAAACGACGGTCGGCGCATCACCGGCTCGCTGCCCGCATGGCCGAACGGCCCGGTGGCGGTCGATCAGGTCAGCTCGAGCGATGGCAAGAAGGTCTTCCTCAAGGACAAGCGGCGCTACATCCAGGTGGTGCCGACCGCGGTGGCGCAGGAGGTGAAGCTGCTGATGCACGGCGTGGTCACGCACGGCACCGCCACGCGCGCCAACCTGCCGAACGACTTCGTGTCCGGCAAGACCGGCACCACCGAGGACTACGGCGACGCCTGGTTCGTGGGCTTCGACACCCACTACACGGTCGCCGTCTGGGTCGGCTACCCGGACAAGCTGATCCCCATGAAGACGCTGTTCGGGGGGCAGCCGGTGGAGGGCGGCACCTACCCGGCCCAGATCTGGCACGACTTCATGGTCCAGGCCCTCAACATCCTCAACACGCGCAACCCGAAGAAGAACAAGCTCCACTTCACGCCTGGGACCACCGGCGCGACCAGCGCGGCCACCAGCCCGAGCGGCGCCTCCGGCGGGAGCGGCGCGGGCACGCAGGGCGGCCAGCAGAACCAGGGCAAGTCGAAGACCCAGCACCAGCCGACCGGAGGCGGCAACCAGAACGGCCAGGCGCCCAGCCAGCAGACGCCGCCCGCGCAGCAGACGCCCGCCCCGGGCAACGGGACCGGCGGCGCCGGCACGGGCGGCGCGCCGACGGGTACCGGAACCCCCACGGGCAACGGGACGCCGCCGGCAGGCTAGTCAGCGGTCCGCAGCCCGCGGTCCGCAGTCGGTGATCCGTGATCCGTGATCCGTGATCGCCGCATTCCCGCCGGCCAGGGCCGTGACACCGAGCGGCTGCGCGGGTCGACGAAGCGCCACGGCAGGTCCACCGCCTTGGTGATGCCGATGCGCTCACCCGCCACGAGGCGTTCCGGCCGGTCGCCCTCCGCGGGGGGCAGCAGCCGGATCGGGCCGTCGCCCAGCAGCGAGGTGTCGTTCAGGTCGAGCCCGATGCCGAGCGCCTGGGTGAGCTTGCCGGGCCCCGAGCAGAGCTCGTGCAGCGCCTCCACCCCGCGCCGCTCGCGCATCAGCTCGATGCCGTCGACCGGCTCGAGCGCCCTGATCAGCACGGCGGCCCCCACGCCCGCCGGCTCGCAGACCGCGTTGAGCAGCGAGTGGACGCCGTAGGAGAAGTAGACGTAGGCGCGGCCGGGCGGGCCGAACAGCACGCGGGTGCGCTCGGTGAGCCCGATGAACGCGTGCGAGGCGGGCTCGTCCATGTGGTAGCTCTCGACCTCGACGATGCGGCCGGCGGTCTCGCCGTGGCGGACCCTACAGCCGACCAGGTCGCGCGCCACGTCGTGGACCGAGCGGTCGTAGAAGGCGCGCCTCACGCGTGCGCCCCCGCCAGCACCTCGCGGGCGCGCTCGAGCTGCTCGCGCACGCGCGGCAGCGAGGTGCCGCCCTCCGAGACCTTCGATTCGAGCCAGGCGCCCTCGGCCAGCAGCTCGCGGTAGCCCGGCACGAGCTCGGGCGGCAGCTCGTCGTCGCCGAGCTCGGAGAGCTTGCGGCCCGAGTCGATCGCCTTGCGCACCAGGCCGGCGACGATCCCGTGGGCCTCCCGGAACGGCACTCCGCGGCGCACCAGCAGGTCGGCGATGTCGGTGGCGGCGGGGAACTCGTCGGCGGCCGCGGCGGCCATGCGCTCTCGGTCGAACGAGATCCCGGCGAGCATGCCCGCGGCGGCGAGCACGGTGAGCTCGAGCGTGTCGACCGCGTCGAACAGGCGCTCCTTGTCCTCCTGCAGATCCTTGTTGTAGGTGAGCGGCAGACCGTGGAGCACGCCGTGCATGCCGGCCAGGTCGGCGCTCACGCGCGGCGCCTTCGCGCGCAGCAGCTCCGCGGCGTCCGGGTTCTTCTTCTGGGGCATGATGCTCGAGCCCGAGGCGAACGCGTCGGCCACTTCGCAGAAGCCGAACTCCTCGCTCGACCAGAGCACGATCTCGGCGCCGAGCTGCGACAGGTGCGTCGCGCAAATGGCGGCGGCCGAGAGGTAGTCGAGCACGAAGTCGCGGTTCGAGACCGCGTCGATCGAGTTGGGCGCCACCTCCGGGAAGCCGAGCTGATCGGCCACGAAGCGGCGGTCGGTGTCGAAGTTGACGCCAGCCAGCGCGCCCGCGCCGAGCGGCAGCTCGCCGGCGGCGTCGATGACGAACGCGAAGCGCTGAGTGTCGCGCCGCAGCTTCCAGAACCATGCCAGCAGATGGTGCGACAGGTAGACGGGCTGCGCGCGCTGGAGATGGGTGTAGGCCGGCATCGGCCAGTCGAGGTGTGCCTCGGCGAGGCCGACCAGCACCTCCATCAGGTCGAGCAGCGCGCGCCGGTCGCGATCGGCGTGCGCGCGCACGAAGAGGGCGACGTCGGTGGCCACCTGGTCGTTGCGCGAGCGAGCGGTGTGCAGCTTGCCGCCGACGGGCCCGACGATCTCGGTCAGGCGGCGCTCGATCGCCATGTGGATGTCCTCGTCGTCCGGGTGGATCTCGAAGTGCCCCTGCTCCACCTCCTCGCGCACAGCGGCGAGGCCGCGCTCCAGCTCGGCGAGGTCCTCGGCCGAGATGATCTCCGCGCGCGCGAGCATCCGCGCGTGAGCGAGCGACTGGTCGAGGTCGAACGGCGCCAGGCGATAGTCGAAGCCCACCGACGTGTTGAGGGCGCGGAAGACGGGGTCCTGCGGCTCTGAGAAGCGCGACATCCGCGCGCAGTCTACGAACGCGGCCCGCCGCCCCTAGGATTGCCCGCCGTGAGAGCGCTCGTGACCGGGGTGACGGGAAAGGTCGGCTACGCCGTGGGTGGCGCGCTCACGGCGCGCGGCGACGAGGTGCGCGGGCTGGTGCGCGACCCCGCCAAGGCGAAGCTCCCTGCCGGCGTCGCGCCCGTGTGCGGCGACGTGACCGATACCGAGTCGCTCGCCGACGCGGTGCGCGGCTGCGAGCTCGTGTTCAACGCGATGGGCCTGCCTGAGCAGTGGCTGTCGGATCCGCTCCGCTTCCGCGAGGTGAACGCGCGCGGCAGCGAGAACGTGGTGCGGGCCGCGCGTGCCGCCGGCGTGCGGCGCGTGGTGCACACGAGCACGATCGACGTCTTCCACGCCGACCGCGGCGAGCGCTTCGACGAGACGCGCCTTGCGGACTATCCGAAGGGCACCGCCTACGAGCGCTCGAAGCAGGAGGCGGAGCGGTTGGTGCTCGAGGTGGGCGGCGGGATGGAGGTGGTGCTCGTCAACCCCGCCGCGGTCTACGGGCCCGGGCCCCGCGGCAGCGCCTCGATCGAAAACGACTTCTTCAAGCCGCTGGTGCGCGGCCGGCTGCCCGGGGTGCCGCCGGGCGGGATGGGCCTCGTCTTCACCGATGGCGTGGCAGCCGGCCACCTCCTCGCGGCCGAGCGCGGCAGGCCGGGCGAGCGCTACATCCTCTGCGACCGCCACACGACCATGCGCGAGCTGGCCCGCACGGTCGTGCGGATCGCGGGCCGCGGGCGGGTGCCGCGCTCGCTGCCGCCGGCGATGGCGCACACGCTCGCCTTCGCCGGCGAGGGACTGTCGCGCGTGATACGCCGCCCGCCGCTGATGCCGCGCGGCCAGCTCTACTTCATGCTCTGGAACGCCGCCCCGGACTCCTCGAAGGCGCAGGCCGAGCTCGGCTGGGAGCCGACTCCGCTCGACGACGGCGTGCGTCGCACCCTCGAGGACATGGGCCTTGCCTGAGCTCGTGCTGCGGACACCCGAGCCGGACGAGGCCCGCGCGGTGGCGGAGTTGCTCTACCTGAGCTCACCGGGCGGCTTCGACTTCTTCGGCGGCGGGCGCCGGGGCGGCCTGCGCCTGATCGAGACCGCCTACGCCCGTCCCGGCAACGACTCGAGCCGCGACGTCATCACGGTGGTGGAGATCGACGGCCGCCTGGCAGGGGCGATGGCCTCGTTCCCGGTGACCGAGGCCGAGGAGCGGCGCTGGGGCCTGGTCAAGCATGCGCTGCGGCGCCGCGCGCCCTGGCACTGGCCGGCGATCCGGCAGATGGGCCGCCAGGGCCAGCGGGCCACGCCCAGGCCGCCCGACGACGCCTTCTACATCGACGCGCTGGCCACGGGCCCCGCCTTCCGCCGCCGCGGGGTGGCGCAGGCGCTGCTCCGGCAGGCGGAGCACAGGGCCCGGCTCCTCGGCCTGCGCTGGCTCGCGCTCGACACCACCGCCGCGAACGAGAGCGCCCGAGCGCTGTACGAGAGCTACGGCTTCGAGATCGGCGAGGAGCGCCCGCCGTCGCCGCCGATCCCGGCGCTGGTGGGCTACGTCAAGCGGCTAGACGAGCCTCCGCCAGCACCTGGCGAAGAGCCTCGCTGACCTGCCCGATCTGGCCCTCCGTGAGCTGCGGGAAGAACGGCAGCGCCAGCGACCGCCGGGACACGTCCTCGCAGACGGGGAACTCGCCCTCGCGGTGGCCGAAGCGCTGGCGGTAGAAGCTCATCAGGTGGATGGCGGGCAGGTAGGGCTTGGCGTCCACGCCGCGGGCCCGTAGCGCCTCGATCGTCTCGTCGCGGTCGACCTCGGCCGGCAGCTTCACGACGTAGACGAACCAGCTACGGCGGTCGCCGCCCTCGTCGGGGCAGGGCAGCTCGACGCCCTCGAGGCCGCCGAGAGCCTGGCCGTACAGCCCGGCCACTCGCTCGCGCCCCGCCAGCAGCTCGTCGAGCCGCTCGAGCTGGGCCACGCCCAGGGCGCAGGCCAGGTCCGACAGCCGGTAGTTGAAGCCGAGCCGGTCGTGGTCCAGCCAGCCCATGTCGGGGGCGCGGCCCTGGTTGCGCTCGCTGTCGATGCGCTCCTTGATCGCGGGCGTCGGGCAGACCACGATGCCGCCCTCGCCGGTGGTCATCTGCTTGTTCGGGTAGAACGCGAACACGGCCTGGTGGCCGCGCGTGCCCACCGGCCGGCCGTCCCCGTGCACCGCGCCGAGCGCCTCGCAGGCGTCCTCCACGAGCCAGAGGCCGTTACGGGCGGCGAGCTGCTCGAAGGCCGGCATGTCCGCCGGGTAGCCGAAGATGTGCACCGGCAGGATGCCAGCCGTGCGGCTGTTGATTGCGGCGCCGGCTGCCGCCGGATCGAGGTTGAGGGTGCGCTCGTCGATGTCGCAGAAGACGGGCGTGGCGCCCTCGTAGATGAGGCAGTTCGACGACGCGACGAAGCTGAACGGCGTGGTGATCACCTCGTCGCCCGGCTCGATGCCGGCCGCGCGCACCGCGAGGTGAAGGCCGGCCGTGCCGGACGAGACCGCCGAGGCCTCCCCCGCTCCGAGGCGCTCCGCGAAGCGGCGCTCGAACTCGAGCAGCATCGGGCCGAGCGACAGCCTCCCCGAGCGGAGTGTCTCGAGCACGAGCTGCTCCTCGCGCTCGCCGATCACCGGCTGCGAGAGCGGGATCACCTGCGGTAGCCCGGGCGGCCCGAGACCGTGGTGGCGGGCCGCCGCGAGTGATCGGTACGGCCCGGGAGCATGCCGGCCTCGAGCGAGTCGACGAGTGCCTCCCAGCTCGCCTCGATGATGTTCTCGGAGACGCCGATCGAGCCCCAGGTGTCGGTGCCGTCGCTGGCGTCGAGGAGGACGCGCGTGATCGCGCCGGTACCCTTGGTCTCGTCGAGAATTCGCACCTTGAAGTTCACGAGCTCGACGTCGCGCAGGTGCGGGTAGGTCTCGCCGATCGCGTCGCGCAGCGCCGTGTCGAGCGCGTTCACCGGACCGTTGCCCTCGGCCGTGCGCACGTAGCGCTCGCCATCGACCCAGATCTTGATGGTGGCCTCCGTCATGACCTTGCCGTCCTCGCGCTTCTCGACGATCGCGCGCCAGGACTCGAGCCGGAACAGCGGCGCGTAGTCGCCCGTCTCGCGCCGGATCAGCAGGTCGAACGAGCCGTCGGCCGCCTCGAACTGGTAGCCGCGGTGCTCGAGCTCCTTCACCCGTTCGACCACGCGCGTGGCGCCGGCCTCGTCGAGCTCCACGCCACGCTGCTCGGCGCGCGCCTGCACCGTGCCCTTGCCGGACAGCTCGGAGATCAGCAGCGAGCGATCGTTGCCCACCGCCGCCGGGTCCATGTGCTCGAACGTGCGCGCGTCCTGGACGATGCCCGCCACGTGCATCCCGCCCTTGTGGGCGAACGCGTTCTTGCCCACGTAGGGCTGGTTGGGGTTGGGGCTGACGTTGCAGATCTCGTCGACGAGGTGGGCCGTCTCCGTGAGCAGCACCACCTGCTCGGGCGCGACGCACTCGTAGCCGAGCTTGAGCTGCAGCGCCGGCAGGATCGAGGTGAGGTTGGCGTTGCCGCAGCGCTCGCCGTAGCCGTTCATCGTGCCCTGCACCAGGCGCGCGCCGCTCTGCACCGCCACGATCGAGTTGGCCACCCCGCAGCCGGTGTCGTCGTGCGTGTGGATGCCGACCGAGACGTCCGGGCCGAGCTGGGCGACCACGTCGACGGTGGCCTCCCCCACCTGGCCCGGCAGCGACGAGCCGTTGGTGTCGCAGAGCGTGACGTTCTCGGCGCCCGCGTCGACCGCCGCCCGCAGGCAGCGCAGCGCGTAGTCGCGGTCCTGGCGGTAGCCGTCGAAGAAGTGCTCGGCGTCGTAGATCACGCGCTTGCCCTGCGCGCGCAGGAACGCCACCGACTCGGCGATCATCGCCAGGTTCTCCTCGGGGTCCACCCGCGTGACCTTCTCGAGGTGAAGGGCCCAGGTCTTGCCGACCAGCGTGCAGACCGGGGCGAAGCAGTCAGCGAGCAGGCGCAGCGCGGGGTCGGCGTCGGCCGCCACGCCGCGACGGCGCGTCATGCCGAAGGCCGCGACGTCGGCGTGCTCGAAGCTCTCGCCCGCGAGCACCGCAAACAGCGCCTCCTCCTTGGGGTTCGAGCTCGGGAAGCCGGCCTCGATGAAGTGCATGCCGAGCCCGTCGAGCGCGTGGGCCACGCGGACCTTCTCGTCTACCGACAGCGACATGCCCTCGCCCTGCATGCCGTCGCGGAGGGTCGTGTCGTAGAGCAGAACGTGCGGAGCCATGGGGAACGCCTTTCGTGGAATTCGAGCGGAACGAGCGAAGGCCTGCGGCGGAGCGCAGGCCTAGCTAATTCGCCCGAACGAAGCGTTCACGCCTTGGATGGTACCTGCACGAGGTCCAGCCACTCGGCGTATTGCGGCGCGCGGCCATGCAGGGTGTCGTCGAAGATCCCCTGGATCTGACGGGTAACCGGGCCCGGCTCGCCCAGCGGGATGTCGTCGACCTCCCTGATCGGCGTGAGCTCGGCCGCGGTGCCCGTGACGAACAGCTCGTCGGCGTTGACCAGCTCGCCGCGAGCGATGTCGCGCTCGACGAGCTCGTAGCCGAGGTCGCGCGCGATCGTGATCACGGACTTGCGGTTGATGCCGTCGAGGATGCTCGCGGTCTGCGGGGGTGTGTAGATCACCCCGTCGCGCACCAGGAAGATGTTCTCCCCGGTGCCCTCGCAGACGTGGCCAAGGTGGTCGAGCAGGATGCCCTCCTCGTAGCCCGCCTTGGTGGCCTCGATCTTCGCCAGCACCGAGTTGAGGTACTGCCCGGTGGCCTTGGCATGCGGGTAGAGCGAGAGCGGCGAGATGCGCTGCCAGGAGGAGACCTTGGCCCGCACGCCGTTGCGCTTGCCCTCGTCGCCGAGGTAGGCGCCCCACTCCCAGACCGCGATCGTGACGTCCACCGGGTTGTCCAGCGGGTAGAGGCCCATCGGGCCGGCGCCGCGATAGACGAGCGGCCGGATGTAGCAGCTGCGGAAGCCGTTGCGCACGATCAGCTCGTGCGTGACCTCGCGCAGCTTCTCGAGCTGGTACGGCATCTCCATGTAGTACATGGCCGCCGACCGCCGCAGCCGGTCGAGATGGTCGTCATGGCGGAAGATCGCCGTGCCGCGCTCCGTGTCGTAGGCGCGGATGCCCTCGAAGACGCCCGTGCCGTAGTGGAGGGAGTGGGTCAGTACGTGTACCTTCGCGTCCTCCCAGGAGACGAACTCGCCGTTCATCCAGATGAGATCCGCGGTAGGCACGTGCTGTCCTCCTTTCAGAGGTTGGCGAGGACGGCTCTCGTGGCGTCCTCGGTGGTGGCGTCGCCGCCGAGGTCCTGGGTCCTGAGGCCCGCCTCGAGGGCTATGTCGATGGCCGATTCTATCCCGGCCGCCTCCGGCTCCATGCCGAATCCGTAGCGCAGCATCATCGCCACGGAGCCGAACATCGCCAGCGGGTTGGCCCTGCCGGTGCCTGCGATGTCGGGTGCCGAGCCGTGCACGGGCTCGAACAGGCCCGGTCCGCCGGCCCCGACGGAGGCGCTCGGCAGCATCCCGATCGAGCCGGTGAGCATCGCCGCCTCGTCGCTCAGGATGTCGCCGAACATGTTCTCGGTGAGGATCACGTCGAAGTCCGCGGGGCGCGAGACGAGCTGCATGGCGGCGTTGTCCACGAGCAGGTGCTCGAGCTGGGTCTCAGCGTGGCCGGCGGCCACCCTGCTCACCACCTCCCGCCACAGACGCGAGGTCTCGAGCACGTTCGCCTTGTCCACGCTCGTCACCTTGCGGCGGGCGAACTTGAAGGCCACCTCGGCGATCCGCTCGATCTCGCCGACCGAGTAGACGCAGGTGTCGAACGCGCGCGAGTCCTCGCGCCCGCGCTCGCCGAAGTAGATCCCGCCGGTCAGCTCGCGCACGACGAGCAGGTCCGTGCCCTCGATGCGCTCGCGCCGCAGCGGGCTCGCGTCGAGCAGCGCCGGGGTGGGCCGCACCGGCCGCAGGTTGGCGAACAGCTCGAGCCCCTTGCGCAGGCCGAGCAGCCCCTGCTCGGGCCGCGGCGCGCCCGGGTCGGTGGTGTCCCACTTCGGGCCGCCCACCGCGGCCAGCAGCACAGCGTCGGCGGCGCGGCAGGCGCCGAGCACCTCGTCGGTCAGGGCGACGCCGTGGGCGTCGATCGAGGCGCCGCCGATCAGCCGCTCGTCCAGCTCGAACTCGCCCACGCGAGCGAGCAGCTCCTCCGCGGCGGCCATGATCTCCGGGCCGATGCCGTCGCCCGGCAGCGTGAGGATCCTCATCCGGGCCTCCTCGCGTCCATGTTGAGCCGCACGTAGTCGAGCGTCAGCGGGCTCGGCGCGCGCTCCACCATCCGCTCGACGAGCAGCTGGCCGCAGCTCCTCCGGGAGGCGCTCGAGATGGTGGCCGAGGCAGACGGTGCGGATGAACTCCTCCGGCTCGTCGGGCACCACGGGCCAGTCCTCGGTCCAGGTGCTCACGTCCTCGAAGCCCACCTCGCCGAGGCGGATCGCCGTGGCCGGCGCCGGCTGGAAGTTCCAGGGCCCGTCCCAGCCGCCGATGTGCTCGGCGAAGGGCGCCTCGGCCGCCACGTCGTGCAGCACCGAGTGGAAGCGCGCGACGTTGCCCGCCCCGCCGCACTGCGCCACCAGTCGCCCGCCCGGCTCGAGCACGTCGAAGATGCGCCTGAAGAGCGCGTCGTGGTCCGGGATCCAGTGGAAGACGGCGTTCGAGAAGACCGCGTCCACGCGCCGCTCGAGCTCGAGCTGCGTGAGCTCGCAGACGTGCAGCTCGACGTCGAGGACCGAGCGCGTCGCGCGCCTGCTCGATCATCGACGGCGAGCCGTCGACCCCGATCACCCTGCCCTGCGGAAGGCGCTCGACCAGGAGCTGGGTCACGCGGCCGCTCCCGCAGCCGGCGTCGAGCACGGTCTCGTCGCCGCGGAGCGGCAGGCGCTCGATCACCTCGCGCGCCCACTCGAGCTGCGGAGTGGAGACGCGGTGGTAGGTCGCGGCGTCCCAGTCGCGCGCCTGGGGGCTCACAACCCCGTCGTCACCGGCCCACTGCGCTCCCGCATGCGCTCATAGTCCCCGATCGCGTCGGCGCTCTGCAAGGTGATCCCGATCTCGTCGAGCCCGTTCAGCAGCCGGTGCCGCGTGTCCTCGTCGATCTGGAACTCCACCTCGCGGCCGTCGAAGCTCACGACCTTCCGGTCGAGGTCCACGGTCGCCTCTCCGGCCTGCATCAGCGCCCGCACGTCGTCCTCCGGGAGCACCACCGGAAGCAGTCCGACCTTGGTGCAGTTGTTGAAGAAGATGTCCGCGAAGCTGGGCGCGACGACCGCCCTGAAGCCGTAGTCCTCGAGCGCCCAGGGAGCGTGCTCGCGTGACGAGCCGCAGCCGAAGTTGCGCCCGGCGGCCAGTATCGGGTTCGAGGGCAGGTCCCAGCCCGGCTCCTGCTTCCAGTCGTAGAAGAGGAACTCGCCGAAGCCGGTCCGCTCGATGCGCTTGAGGAACTGCTTGGGGATGATCTGGTCGGTGTCGACGTCGGCGCGGTCGAGCACCGACACCCTGCCGCTGATGGTCTTGATCGCCTCCATCTAGGCGGCCACCTCCTCGCGGTCCCACTCGCGGATGTCCACGAAGTGACCCTCGATCGCGGCCGCGGCCGCCATCTCCGGGCTGACGAGGTGGGTGCGGCCGCCACGGCCCTGGCGGCCCTCGAAGTTGCGGTTCGAGGTCGACGCGCAGCGCTCGCCGGGCCGGAGGATGTCCGGGTTCATGCCGAGGCACATCGAGCAGCCGGCTGAGCGCCAGTCGAAGCCGGCGGCGCGGAAGACCTCGTCGAGCCCCTCGGCCTCGGCCTGCGCCTTCACCTGCTGCGAGCCGGGCACCACCATCGCGCGCACGTCCGGGTGCACGCGGCGGCCCTGCACCACCGCGGCGGCGGCGCGCAGGTCGCCGATCCGCGAGTTCGTGCAGGAGCCGATGAAGACGCGGTCGAGCCGGATCTCCTCCATGGCCACGCCGGGCTCGAGGTCCATGTAGCGCGAGCGCGCGCTCGGCCGTCTCCGAGTCGGGCTCGGGCACCTCGCCGGTGACCGGCACGACCATCCCGGGCGTGGTGCCCCAGGTGACCTGCGGCGCGAGCGCCGAGGCGTCCACCTCCACGACCTTGTCGAACTCGGCGCCGTCGTCTGAGTGCAGGTCGCGCCAGTAACCGGGCAGCTCGGCGGGGGCGCCCGGGCGGCCGATCGACCCACTCGAAGGTGGTGTCGTCGGGGGCCACCATGCCGGCGCGGCCGCCGCCCTCGATCGTCATGTTGCAGATCGTCATGCGGCCCTCCATCGAGAGCCTCTCGATCACAGGGCCGGCGAACTCGATCACGTGGCCGACGCCGCCGTCGACGCCCATCTGGCCGATCGTGCCGAGGATCAGATCCTTGGCGGTGACGCCGAAGCCGAGCCCGCCGTCGTAGCGGATCAGCATCGCCCTCGGCTTCTGCTGGCGCAGCGTCTGGGTGGCGAGCACGTGCTCGACCTCACTGGTGCCGATGCCGAAGGCGAGCGCCCCGAAGGCCCCGTGGGTGGCGGTGTGCGAGTCGCCGCAGACGATCGTCATGCCCGGCTGCGTGACGCCCAGCTCCGGCCCGATCACGTGCACGATGCCCTGGTGCTCCGAGCCGATCGAGTAGAGCGGGACGCCGAACTCCTCGCAGTTGCGCTCGAGGGTCTCCACCTGCACGCGCGACAGGTGGTCGGCGATCTGGGCGGCCACCTTCGAGCCGTCGGTGGGCACGTTGTGGTCCACCGTCGCAAGCGTGCGATCCGTCCGCCGGACCCGCCGGCCCGCCAGGCGCAGGCCGTCGAACGCCTGCGGGGAGGTGACCTCGTGCACGAGGTGGAGGTCGATGTAGAGCAGGCCGGGCTCGACCTCGTGGGCTTCCCAGATCTTGTCGAACAACGTCTTCGGCAATTCAGCTCCTTCTGAGTCCGGCTGACACGATTGCGAAGAAGCGGGCGTCACTCTCGCCCGGGTTCTCGAAGTGGTGCGGCAGGTCGGCGTCGAAGGTCACGCAGTCGCCCTCGGAGAGGTCGTAGGGCGCGCCGTCGCAGATCAGGCGCAGCTTCGCCCTGGGTGACCACGGCCGTCTCGCGGCTGCCGGCCTCGTGAATCGGCGGGTCGCCCCGCTGGCCGGTGGAGCCGCCCGGTGCCAGGAAGTGCTCGGAGACCTCGCTGCGCAGACCCGGCAGCGGCGGTGTGAGCACCTCGAAGCGATGCCCGTAGGCAGCGACGCCGCCGTCCCGGCGCTCGCCGAGGCGGACGACGTTCACGCCGTCGCCCTCGTCGAGGCGCAGCAGCTGCGAGAGCGTGAGCTCGAGGCCCGCGGCGATGCGTTCCGCCACCGCGATCGTCGGGCTGGTCTCGCCGCGCTCGACCTGGCTGAGCATCTGGGCCGAGACGCCGCTGCGCTCCGCCAGATCGCGCAACGACAGGTTCATCCCCTCGCGCAGCAGGCGCACGCGACGGCCGACGGCGCTCTGGGTGGTGCTCACAGCCACGCGGCGTACGTTATCACGGACGTTTGTCCGTGACTAGCCGGGGGCCTCCTGCGGCTCGAGCTGCTCGGCGAACTGGCCGCGCAGCACCTTCTTGTCGAACTTGCCGACCGAGGTCTTCGGCACCTCTTCGATGAACTCGATCCGGTCCGGCAGCCACCACTTGGCCACGCGCGGCCGCAGGTGCTCGAGGATAGCCTCCTCGTCGGCCGTGGAGCCCTCCTTGAGCACGACGCAGGCACAGGGCCGCTCGCCCCAGCGCTCGTCGGGCACCGCGATCACGGCCGCCTCGATCACGTCGGGGTGGGCCATGATCTCGTTCTCGAGCTCGACCGACGAGATCCACTCGCCGCCCGACTTCACGAGGTCCTTGGTGCGGTCGACGAGCTTGATGTAGGAGCTGTGACGCAGCTCGGCCACGTCCCCGGTGCGCAGCCAGCCGTCCTCGGTGAACTTCTCCCCCGTGGCCGGGTCGCCGTAGTAGGCGCGGGCCACCCACGCGCCGCGGACCTGCAGCTCGCCGCCTGTCTCCTCGTCGATCCGGTAGTCCACCAGCGGCAGCACCCGCCCCTGGCAGGCGCGCACCGCGTAGCGCTCGTCCTCGTCCAGGTCGAGCTCGGCGGGAACGCGCGACACCGAGGCGAGCGGGCTGGTCTCGGTCATTCCCCAGCCCTGGACGATCCGGACGCCGAACTTCTTGTCGAACGCCCGGGTCAGACTCTCGGGCACCGCCGACCCGCCGCACAGGATGTGACGCAGGCTCGAGAGGTCGGGCTCCGGCTCGAGCTGGAGCATGCCCTGCCAGACCGTGGGCACGCCGCCGCTCATGGTCACGCCCTCGGACGCGATCAGGTCGGCCAGGTCCTGCGGCAGCATGCGCGGGCCCGGGTAGACGTGCCGCGCGCCGGCGAGCGCGGCGGCGTAGGGGATGCCCCAGGCGTTGGCGTGGAACATCGGGACGATCGGCATCACCGAATCGGCCTGGCGGATGTCCATCGCGTCCGGCAGGCCCACCGCCAGCGAGTGGAGGATCGTGGAACGGTGCGAGTAGACGACGCCCTTCGGCCGGCCCGTCGTGCCGCTCGTGTAGCACATGGCCGCGGCGCTGCGCTCGTCGAGGTCGGGGAACTCGAAGCCGGGGTCTCCGGCTGCGATCAGCTCCTCGTAGTCGAGCGCGCCCTCGCGCTCTCCCTCGGCGTCCGGCATCAGCACCTCGCGCTCCACGCCCTCGAACTTCGGCATCACTCCGGCCAGCGAGGCGTCGAGGAAGATGATCCGGTCCTCGGCGTGCCCGACGATGTAGCGCAGGTCGTCCTCGAAGAGGCGGATGTTGAGGGTGTGGAGCACGGCTCCCATGCTCGGCACGGCCAGGTAGAGCTCGAGGTGCCTGAGCGAGTTCCAGCCGAAGGTGGCCACCCGGTCCCCCGGTCTCACCCCCATGCGCTCCAGCGAGCTGGCGAGGCGCCTGGCGCGCTCGGCCACCTGCCGGTACGTGGAACGCTCGATGCCGTCCCTCGTACGGCTCACAACCTCGCGCTCCGGGAACACCGTTTCGGCCCGCTCGGCCACGTGGCGAACGAGCAGCGGGTAATCCATCATCAAGCCGTCCATGGGCGCAGCCTAGCTCGCCGCGATCGCGGGCGTGACGCCTCGCCGGCGGGGTAGCCTCAGAGCCATGGGGAAGTCAGCCCTTCTGATCGCCGTGCGGTACGGGATCCCCGCCGCACTCATCCTCACCGGGCAGATCGTCCTGGCCACCGGCTCAGGCCCCACGGGCGCCGGCTGGGAGGGCTGGGCCCTCTTCACCGGCGCCGGAGTGGCCGTTCTCCTGTTCAACATGCTCCTCCGCATGGGCACCGAGGACGGCCAGCGCGATCGGGAGGAAGCGGCCCGTCGCTACTTCGATGAGCACGGCCGTTGGCCAGACGGGGACTGAAGGCCTCCTAGTACGCGGTGCCGCGGCGGCCGAAGAAGAACGCCGCCAGGGCGAGGATCGCCAGCACGAACAGAATCGGGTGGATGATGGCTCCACCAGCGACGGCGATCACGAGCAACACGATTCCCACTATCAACCAGAGCATGGAACCTCCCTGTCCTCATTCGGGTACGGCCTCTGTCATACCCAGGTCCGGGTGCCGCACGCCAGGCGGTTGCGCCAACTACCCGTAGGCCGCTACGAGCAGGTCCTTGAGCTCGCGGGCCCCGGGCGGCTGCGGCGTCAGGCGCAGGTCCGGGCGCTCGAGCGCGGCCCGCACCACGTCGTCGAGCTGCGGCCACTCCACGTCCAGCTCGCGCAGCGTGCTGACCCCCGAGCGGGCGGACAGCACGGCCGTCAGGGCCACCGCGCGCTCCGGGTCCTCGCGCTCAGCGCCGAGCGCCACGGCGAGGCGGCCGAGCGTCTTCGGCACGCGCACGATCATCATGCGGAGCGAGTGCGGCAGCATCACGGCGTTGGTTTCCGCGTGCGGGGTCCCGGCCAGCCGCACGAGCGTCTGGCAGACGATGTGGTGGACGAGCAGTCCGGTGGCGCCCAGCGCGTACCCCGCGAGGAGCGCCCCGAGCGCCAGCCTCGTGCGGTCCGGCTCCTGCGAGCCGAGCGCCGCGGCGATCAGCGCAGCCGCCTCGAGCCCCGCGGCGTCGCTCACCGGGTTGGCCAGCGGGTGGTAGAGGGCCTCCACGGCGTGGCCGAGCGCGTTCATCGCACTGGCGGCCAGCTCGGGCATCGGCGCCGAGGCCACGAGGCGCGGGTCGGCGATCACGAGCGCCGGGCGGACGAGGGTGAACTGCGCCACCCCGGCGGGCATCCGGTGGACGCGCGTCATCTCCGCGCCCGAGAGCGTGGTGGGCACGGCGGCACAGGTCAGGCCGTCGGCACCGGCGATCGCCTTGGCGGAGTCGATCACGCGGCCGCCGCCCAGCGCCACCAGGGGCCGCCCCTCGGCCCCCTCGCGCACGGCCGCGGCGGCCTCCGGCACCGGCCCGGGCGGGACGTGGAGCACCACCGCTGCGCCGTCCACCAGCGCGGGCGCGGACGACTCGGCGCGGGGCGTGGTGAGCAGCGCATAGCCGTCGAAGCCGCGCTCGCCGAGCAGGCGGGGCGTCTCGCCGAGCGCATCCGGGCCGAAGCGCACCAGGCGCTCGCCGTCGACCCAGGTGAAGTCCTCCCGCAAGGCTACGGAGTTGGCGTGCGCGCGGCCTCTTCGAGGTGGTGCTCGGCCTCGGCCACCGGCGAGTCAGCCAGCGCGTTCGTGAGCGCGCGCAGGTAGGCCTTGCCCGACGCCTCGAGGATGTCCGTGGACACGCCCTGGCCGGACGACACCTTGCCGCGGTACTCGAGCCACACCGTGACCTCGCCGAGCGCGTCGCGCCCGCCCGTCACCGCGCTGACCTGATACTCCTTGAGCCGCGCCTCGTAGCCGGTGGCGGCGTTCAGGGCGCTGAAGAACGCGTCGATCGGGCCGTCACCGGTGAAGCTGCCCTCGGAGATCTCGCCGCTGGGCATCCGGACGCGAGCGCTGGCGAGCGGGGAGCGCGTGGACGACGCCTCGACCTCGAACGACTCGAGCTGGAAGGCGGCCGGCAGCTCGCGCATCTGGTCGGACACGATGGCCTCGAGGTCGAGCGCGGTGACCTTCTTCTTCTTGTCCGCCAGCTCCTTGAAGCGCTTGAAGGCGACGTTCAGCGCCGCGCCGTCCACGGCGAAGCCCAGCTCCTCCAGCGCGTTGCGCAGGGCGTGGCGGCCGGAGTGCTTGCCGAGCACGAGCGAGTTCGTCTCGAGCCCGATCGTGGTGGCGTCCATGATCTCGTAGGTGGTGCGCTCCTTCAGCACGCCGTCCTGGTGGATGCCGGACTCGTGCGCGAAGGCGTTGCGGCCCACGATCGCCTTGTTCGGCTGCACCTGGTAGCCGGTGAGGCGCGAGACGAGGCGGCTGGTGCGGGCGATCTCGGTGGTCTCGACGCCCGTCCAGAGGCCGTGCGCCTGCTCGCGCGTGCGCAGCAGCATCACGATCTCCTCGAGCGACGCGTTGCCCGCGCGCTCGCCGATTCCGTTGATCGCGCACTCCACCTGGCGGCAGCCGGCCACGAGGCCGGCGAAAGAGTTGGCCACGGCCAGGCCGAGGTCGTCGTGGCAGTGCACGGAGGTGGTGACGCCCGCGAGGTCGGGCACCAGCCGGTAGAGCTCCGCCCACATCGCCGCGTACTCATCCGGCATCGAATAGCCGACCGTGTCCGGCACGTTGATCGTGGTGGCGCCCTCGTCGAGCGCGATCTGCAGCACCTCGGCGGTGAACTCGAGCTCCGAGCGGGTGGCGTCCATCGGCGAGAACTCGACGTCGTCGCAGTAGCTCCTCGCGTGGGCGACGGCCGCGCGCGCCTGGCCCTTCACGTCCTCGCGCGTGGTCTGGAGCTGGTGCGTGATGTGGATGTCGCTCGTGGAGATGAAGGTGTGGATGCGCGGGCGCTCCGAGTCCTTGACGGCGTTCCAGGCGGCGTCGATGTCCTGGACGCCGGTGCGGGCGAGGCCGCAGATCACCGGGCCGTGCACCTCGCGCGCGATGGCCTGCACCGCCTCGAAGTCACCCGGCGAGGCGATCGGGAAGCCCGCCTCGATGATGTCCACGCCCAGACGCGCGAGCTGGTGGGCGATCTCGAGCTTCTCCTGCTTGTTCAGCGAGATGCCCGGCGACTGCTCGCCGTCGCGCAGGGTCGTGTCGAAGACCCGTACTCGGTTCTCTTCCTGTCTTACACCGGGTTCAGCCATGTCGTCCTCTTCCTTTCGTGTCCCGCCCTGCTTTCTCCTCGGTTTGCGGCTACGCGGCCGCCACGCGCTATTCCCCCCGAAGGGGGAGGAGGAGAAGTCGCAGGTCGAGCGAGAGCGACATGGACGGCTAAGGCTACACGCTCAGAACGACCTTGCCGATGTTCTTGCGCTCGGCTACGAAGCGGTGTGCGTCGCCGCCGCGCTCGAGTGGGAACGACTCGGAGACGACCGGCCTGATCGCGCCTGAGCGCAGCAGCTCCCCGAGCGCCGCCGCGTCCTCGGGCGACTGCCCGTGGGCGTCCCAGACCTTCAGCATGTTGAGGCCGATCACGGCGCGAGACTGGGACATCATCTTGAGGACGTTGAAGCGCGGCATGCTCGCCACCGTGCGCACGGCGTGCACGATGTTGCGCCGCTCGCCCTCGAGCACCGCGGAGGCGCCGATACAGACCATCCTGCCGCCCGCGCTGAGCAGCGAGTAGCCCTTTCTGAAGCTGGAGCCGCCGATGCCGTCGACGATCAGGTCGAGCGGCGTCTTCTCGCCGCTGATGCGGCGCACCTCGGCGGCGAAGTCCTGCGTGCGGTAGTCGATCGCGTGGTCCACGCCGAAGCCGCGGATGGCCTCGTGCTTGGAGGCCGACGCCGTGCCGAAGATCTCCGCGCCCAGGTGCCCCGCGATCTGGGTGCAGGCGATGCCCACGCCGCCCGCGGCCGCCTGGAGCAGCAGCCGCTCGCCGGCCCGGAGCGAGCCGTAGCGGATCAGCGCCGCGTAGGCGGTCGCGTAGACGACCGGCAGCGACGCGCCCTCCTCGAAGCTCCAGTCGGGCGGCAGCGGCAGCACGCCCTCGGCCGAGGCGACGGCCAGCTCGGCGTAGCCGCCGAAGCGGGTGCCGGCCATCACGCGGTCGCCGACGGAGATGCCCTCCACGCCCTCGCCGACTGCGTCCACCTCGCCGGCCACCTCGTAGCCGATCACGCAGGGCGGCTTCGGCGCGTCCGCGTAGAGGCCGACGCGGGCCAGCAGGTCGGCGAAGTTGATCCCCGCGGCCTTCACCGCGATGCGGACCTCCCCGGGCCCGGGCGCCGGATCGGGGCGTTCCTCGACCTGAAGCACCTCGGGCCCGCCGTGCTTGGTGATCACGAGCGCGCGCACCGCGCGGCAGCCTAAGCGATCCGGCGTAGCGGGTTGCCTCGGGCGCCAGGCTTCGGCGAGGGCCGCTGGTGCTCTCCTCCGCCGTGGCGGTGGCCGTCGCCGTGGTGGCGCGGCGTGCCCTGGCGGTCACCGAAGCGCTGTTCGTGACCGGTGCCGTCCTGCGCGAAGCGATGCCGGGGACGGTTCTCGGGCTTTGCCTTGTGGTGGTGCGTGCCACCGTGGAACGGCGCGGCGCCCTGGCGGAACGAGAGCTGCGGGTGCTTCTTGTGCCCGCGGTGTCCGGCGCGCGCGCCGTGGCGGTGCAGGTGGTGCTTCACAGGCTTCGCCGCCTGGGCGGGCGTCCGCCTCATGGTCGAGGCCGCAACGGGAGCGCTCTTGACGACGACCGGCGCGATGGCGGGCTTCGCCGTCCTCCTGGCCGCCTGGTGCGCCTTGTGGTGCTTCTTCACGTGGTGCGCCGGCTTCGGCGCGTGCTCCGCCACGCTCACGGCCTCGACCGTTCCACCGGCCACGGCGGCGGTGCACGCCACGGCGGCGCAGCCCTTCGCCAGGCCCGAGGCGAGGAACGCCTTGCCGGCGGCGGCGCCGCCCGCGAGCGCGACGGGGAGCGGCGGCGCCAGGCACGCCAGGTCGTGCCTGCGGGTCCGGATGAGTTCGCGGAAGTCGCGGCAGAAGCCGCAGGCGCGCAGATGGGCGCGAAGCTTGCGCCCGCGCAGCACGCGGCCGTCGTTGTCGGAGAGCGCGCGGCGGACGCTCTCACACTCCATGGCTCGCCCCTCCGCCAGCTCGTGCAGCGCGCTGCGCGCCTCGTAGACCGTCTGTCGCGCGGCCGCCGGGGAGCCGCCCAGAACGAGGGCGACCTCGTCGTAGCTCAGCGAGCTGAGCTCCCGCATGACGAGCGCGCCGCGCTGGTGCGGCGTGAGCTCCTGGAGATCGGCCATGAGCTGGCGCAGCCGCTCGCGGACAGCGGCCTCGTCTCCATTCGCGGCCTCCAGCTCCAGCGACTCGTCGATGGCCACCTCCGGGCGGCGCGTGCGCAGGAGCGTGACGCACTCGTTGTGGGCGATCCGGAACAGCCACGGCTTGAGCCGGATCTGCCGCGTCTCGCCCTCGAGGCCACGCAGTGCGGCGGCCATCGTGTTCTGGAGGGCGTCGGCGGCGTCGTCCGGACTGCCCAGAAGCGAGCGGCAGTAGCGGTAGAGCGCCTGGTGATGGCGCTCGTAGACGACCGCGAACGCCCGCTTGTCGCCTGCCGCGGCAAGCCGGCCCAGCCGGTCGTCTCCGAACGACCTGAGCCTGGGCGCGAGGACTTTTCGCTTCGGTAGACCCGCCGCGATGTCGGCCATCGCGGTCGCTATCGGCATCCGGGCGGGATCTCAAAAGGGCGGATGGCCCCTCGTCAGGCACCCGAGGAGCCATCCGCCTGACCCTCAAACGAGCTGCTCAGCCTTCCCAACCGCCGCCGAATGACGGCAGGTTGGTCGCGTCGAGCAGCTTCGCGGCTTGGAATGGCTGCGTGGCCGACCCGTCCTTGGGTAGCCGCGCCAGGACCAGCACCGTGTCGCCGTCCTTCACGTCGGCGAGCGTCGTGTCGCTGTCGCCGTTCGTGTCGAACACGAGAACGTGGGTCTTGGTCGTGTCGAACTTCACGCTCTGGCCCACGAAACCGGCCTTGCGGACCTTGGCGTTGCCGCCGGTGACCGACACGCTGCTGTCGGCCGAGGTCCAGGTGCCGGAGAAGACGTAGTTCGCCTTGTGCCTCCTGTGGAACCTGAAGTGCTTGTGGTTGCCGTGATGGCCCCGGTGCTGCTTGTGGTCACCGGACGGCCCCGTGGGACCGCTGGGACCGCTGGGACCGCTGGAGCCCGTCGGGCCCCACTTGTGGTCGTTGCCGTGGCCGTCGCCGTGCGCGAGCGCTGTGCCGGCACCGGCGAACGCGAGAACGCCGGCCGCTACGGCGACGTGCTGGAACGGAATCTTCAAGGGTCTGCTCCTTGCGTTGAAGGGCTACGCGTCCCTAAAACGCGAGAGCGGACCGAATGTCAGGACCTATCTAGACCAGGCTCACCGCGCGGCCCTCGCGGAAGTCCGCGCCGGCCTTGATCTCCTCGATCACCTCGTGCGGCACCGGGGCATCGGTGGTGATCGCCATCACGGCCTCGGCGGCATCCTCCTCGGCCCCCACCGCGGCCGAGTGGATGTTCACGCCGTGGCGGCCGAAGGCCTCCCCCACGCGCCCGATCATTCCCGGCTGGTCCACGTAGCGGAAGAACGCGAAGTGGTCGGCCATCTCCATGTTGAAGCTCTGGCCGTAGACCGACACGAGATGCGGCACCTGGCGAGGGCCGAAGCCGGTGCCGGCCACCGAGCTCGAGCCGTGGTCCGAGACCACCTCGACGCAGACCAGCTCGTTGAAGTCCGTTGTCTCCGGCTCCTTCTGCTCGGCCACCACGATCCCGCGCTCCTCGGCCAGCGTGTGGGCGTTGACCACGTTCACCGGCTCCTCGGTGTGGCCCTGGAGCACGCCGTTCAGCACCGCGACCGTGAGCAGGCGGGTGTCGAAGTCCGCGAGGCGGCCCTCGTAGCGGATCTGGATGCGGTCGACCGAGGAGGCCTCCCCCAGCGCCATCGCCAGCTTGCCGAGCTTCGTGCAGAGCGGCATCAGCGGGCCGAGCTGCTCCATGTCCTCGGCGCTCAGGCGCGGGATGTTGACCGCGTTGGTCACGAGGCCGCCCTCGAGCGCCGCCACCACCTGTTCGGCGGTGATCACGCCGGCGCGGTCCTGCGCCTCCGCCGTGGAGGCGCCCAGGTGCGGGGTGACGATCACACCGTCCATGCCGAACAGCGGGTGCTCGGTGATCGGCTCCTCCGGGAAGACGTCGAGCGCCGCGCCCGCGACCTTGCCGGACTCGAGCGCGCGCTGGAGCGCCTCGTGGTCGATCAACTCGCCGCGCGCGACGTTGATGATCCGCACGCCGTCGCGCATCTTGGCGAAGGCCTCGTCGTTCAGCCAGCCGGCGGTGTCGGGCGTCTTCGGCAGGTGCAGGGTGATGATGTCGGCCTTGGCGTAGACGTCGTCCGAGGTCTCGGCCTTCTCCACGCCGAGCTCGCGGTAGCGCTCGCCGGCCACGAACGGGTCGAACGCGATCACGTGCATGCCGAACGCCTTGGCGCGCTCGGCCACCAGCGTGCCGATGCGGCCGAAGCCGAGGATGCCGAGCGTCTTCTCGTAGACCTCCATGCCGCCGAACTTGGAGCGCTCCCACTTGCCGCTGACGAGCGAGGCGTGCGCCTGCGGGATGTTGCGGCAGAGCGCCAGCAGCAGCGCCATCGTGTGCTCCGCCGCCGCGATGGTGTTGGCCTCGGGCGCGTTGGCCACGATGATGCCGCGCTTGGTGGCGGCCGGCACGTCGACGTTGTCCACGCCCACGCCCGCCCGGCCGATCACCTTCAGGCGGCTGCCCTTCTCGATCAGGTCCGCCGTGAGCTTCGTGGCCGAGCGGATCAGGATCGCGTCGTAGTCGCCGATCCGCTCCGCCAGCTCGCCGTCCTCCCAGTCCACGCCGAGGTCGACCTGGAAGCGCTCGCGCAGGAGCTCCACGCCGGAGTCGGCGATCTTCTCCTTGACGAGGACCCGGTAGCTGTCGTTCACGCGGGCGTCGCGGCGGGCACGCCCGCCTCGAGGAAGATCCGCTGCGCCGCGGCCACGCCGGCGCCCAGCTCGAGCTCGTGGCCGAGCTCGGTGAGCGCCATCTCGAGCGCGCCGATGGCGGTGAGGATGTCGAAGGCTCCGAAGTAGCCGCAGTGGGCGATCCGGACGATCTTGCCCTTGAGCTGGCTCTGGCCGCCGGCGACCGTGATGCGGTACTTGTCGCGCATCAGCTTGGGCACCTTGCCGCCGTCCACGCCGTCCGGCACCTTCATCGCGGTGACCACGTTCGCCCGCTCGTCCTCCGGGCCGAACAGCTCGAGGTCGAGCGCCTTCACGGCCTCGCGGGTGGCGCGGCCGAGCAGGGCGTGGCGCTCGAAGACGTGATCGAGGCCCTCGACCTCGAGGATCAGCTCGAGCGCGACGTCGAGTGCCATGAACAGGCCCACGGCCGGGGTGAACGGACTGTCCGGCGGGTCCTTGCGCTGGCCCTTCACGGTCAGGCCCCAGTCGAAGTAGTGCCTGCGGCCGGGCGACTCGGCCGCCCGCGCGAGCGCCGCCTCGTTGGGGCTGGCGAACGCCAGCCCCGGCGGGCACATCAGCGCCTTCTGCGAGCCGGTGACGACCACGTCGATGTTCCAGGCATCCTGGTTGACCGGAATCGCGCCGAGCGCCGACACGGCGTCGATGGCGAGCAGCGCGCCGTGGCGGTGGGCGACCTCGGCGAGGCCCTGGATGTCGTTGACAACGCCCGTCGAGGTCTCCGAGTAGGTGGTGAACACGACCGGAACGGGCTCGCCGGCCTCGCTCAGCACGCGGTCGAGCTCGGCCGGCTCGATCTTGGTGCCCCACTCGACCTGGTGGTGGATCGTGCGGGCGCCGTAGGCATCGCAGAGATCCGCCCAGCGCTCGCCGAACTTGCCGCAGGAGACCGCCAGCGCCGGCTCACCCGGCCGCACGAGGTTGGCCACCGCGGACTCCATGGCCCCGGAGCCCGAGGCGCTGAACGCCAGCACGTCGTTCTCGGTCTGGAAGACCTGCTTGAGCCGCTCCAGGCAGCGCGCGTAGATCTCCACGAACGCGGGCGCGCGGTGGTAGAGCATGGGCTCGGCCATGACCTGGGACACGGCCGGCGGCAGGGGCGTGGGGCCCGCCGTCATGAGGTAGTCCTTGAGGAAGGGATCGCTCATGGGCAGGGGCTGAAGATAGCGAAGCGACCCGCCGGATCACAGATCTCCAGGACTACCAGTCCTGGTCTATCCAATCCATCATCGACCGCAGCTCCCTGCCCTCGCGCTCGATCTGGTGGTTCTTCTCCTCTTCCCGCATCCGCTGGAAGTTCTCCTGCCCCGCCTTGTTCTCCGCGATCCATTCGCGGGCGAAGTCGCCTGACTGGATCTCGCCGAGGATCTTCTTCATCGACTGGCGCACGTGGTCGTCAATCACCCGCTTGCCGCGGGTGAGGTCGCCGTACTCGGCGGTGTTGGAGATCGAGTAGCGCATGCCGGTGATGCCCTTCTCGTACATCAGGTCCACGATCAGCTTGAGCTCGTGGAGGCACTCGAAGTAGGCGAGACGGGGGTCGTAGCCGGCGTCGACGAGCGTCTCGTAGCCGGCCCGCACCAGCTCGGAGAGGCCGCCGCAGAGCACTGCCTGCTCGCCGAAGAGGTCGGTCTCGGTCTCCTCGCGGAAGCTCGTCTCGATCACGCCCGCGCGGGTGCAGCCGATGCCCCTGGCATAGGCGAGCACGAGGTCGCGCGCGGTGCCGGTGGCGTCCTGGTGGATGGCTGAGAGGCCGGGCACGCCATGGCCCTCGACGAACTGGCGCCGCACGAGGTGGCCGGGGCCCTTGGGGGCGACCATGCCGACGTCGACCTCGGGGCCCGGCTCGATCTGCTTGAAGTGGATCGAGAAGCCGTGGGCGAACATGAGCAGGTTGCCCGGCGCGATGCCGTCCTGGATCTCGGCGTTCCAGATGTCCGCCTGGCGCTCGTCAGGCAGCAGGATCATCACCACGTCGCCGTGGCTGGCGGCGTCTGCCACCGAGGTCACCTCGAGGCCGTCGGCCCGCGCCTTGGGCACCGAGGCCGAGTCCGGGCGCAGGCCCACCACCACGTTCACCCCCGAGTCCTTGAGGTTGAGCGCGTGCGCGTGGCCCTGCGAGCCGTAGCCGATCACAGCGACGGTCTTGCCGTCGAGCTTGGAGAGGTCTGCGTCCTTGTCGTAGATCACGGCGCGGCACTCTAGCCATTCCGGTGTCGTAACTGGTATAACGCCTTGACAGGTTATGGAGTCGCTTTCGCTCATCGGAGTCCCGAGCAGCATGGGCGCGTTCGCCCCAGGGCAGGAGAAGGCGCCCGTGGCACTGCGCGAGGCGGGGCTGGTCGACCTGCTGCGGGAGCACGGCCTGGCGGTGGACGACCATGGGGACTCTCCCGTGCGCCGCTGGAGCGCCGACCGCGACCGGCCCTACGCCCAGAACCTCGTCGCGGTGACCGCGACGGTGCGGGAGACGGCCGAGCGCGTCCGCCTGCTCACCCCACCGGCGCTGGTACTGGGCGGCGACTGCACCGTGGGGCTCGGCACGCTGGCGGGCCAGGCGCCCGACGGACTCGGCCTTCTCTACTTCGACATGCACGCCGACCTGAACGTGCCGCGCTCCGTCCCGGCGGGCGCGCTCGACTGGATGGGCGTCGCCCACCTCCTGCGCGAGGACGGCGGCGAGCACGAGCTGTCCTCGGCGCTCCCAGTGGTGGAACACGAGCGTGTGGTCCTCTTCTCCCACCTCGAGGACGAGGCGACAGCGCGCGAGCGCGAGGCGATCGAGCGGCTGGGGCTCGACCGCGTGCCCCTCGAAGAGGTGGCGCGCGACCCCGAGGGCCGGGCCACCGCGGCGCTCGAGCTGATCGAGGCGCGCTGCGAGCGCTTCGTCCTCCACTTCGACGTGGACGTGGTCGACTTCGTGGACGCCCCGCTGTCGGAGGCGCGCGACCGCAACATCGGCCTGGCGCTCGACAGCGCGCTGCGGGCCCTGAGGGTGCTCGCACGGAGCGACAAGCTGAGCGCGCTGACCGTCACGGAGCTGAACCCGGACCACGGCGAGGCGGACGGCTCGACGTTGCGCCGCTTCGCTGAGGGCCTGGCCGGCGCACTCGCCCGTTAAGCATTCCTAAAGCGGCCTTTTGCTGGGAAGGGCGGCTCGGGGTTGCGCGTCTTGTGTGTTGGAAGGCAACACACCCCTTAGAAGGAGACCTCTCAATGACAGGCAGGATCGTTGCGGCTGTCGCCGCGGCCATGGCAGTCGTCGCTCTCGCGGCGGGTGGCGTGGCCCAGGCCGGCCCGCCGCAAGCACACAGCTCGGCGCATCACAAGCGCCACCACAAGAAGCATCACAAGAGCCGCATCCCGCAGCACAACGGCGGGGACCACGACGCCGACAACAACGGCGGCCCCAGCGACGGCGACGGGAACATCTGATGACCCGCGCGCGAATGACAACCTCGCTGGCCGCGCTGATGGCCGCCGCCGCCCTGCTGGTGGCGGCCTGCGGCGGCAGCTCGCACAAGTCGTCGAACGCATCGGCGGCCGGCTCGGCACAGACCACGACGACCGCTGCGCCGACCACCTCGACCGCGCAGACCACGACGCACACGTCGAGGACGCATCACACGACCTCGGCGGCCGTGGTCCACACGACCGCGGCGGCACCGGCCAAGACCACCGTGGCCGCTCCGCCGAAGACCACCAGCAAGCCCAAGCCGGCGTCCGGGATCCCCCAGAACAACGGCGGCGATCACGACGCCGACAACAACGGTGGACCGAGTGACGGCGACGGGAACATCTAGGCGGCTCGCCGGTGCCGCGCTCGGCCTGCTCGTGCTGGTCGCCGTCGCCGCCTGTGGCGGCGGCGGTGGCATGAGCAGCACCGGCGCCTCGCACCCGCAGCAGGGCGCGTTCGCCTGGCTGCGCCCGGCCGGTCCGCCCTCGAACTGGACCATCGCCCGCCTGCCATCGGGACAGGCCACGCTTGCCTATCCGCCCGGCTGGCGGGCGATCCAGACCGATCCCGGCACGGTGTCGCTGGCGCTGCGCGGGCCCTCAGGCCGGATCCGCGGCTACCTGAACGCGACGCCGCGGTCGGGCGCCGAGACGCTCGCCAACTGGGCGAGCTTCCGGCCCGCACACAATCACGAGGAGGGCGACCGCGCGGTGCGGCGCCTCGCAGCCGCCGGCGGGCTCCACTTCCGCAGCGGCAGCGGCTCGTGCGTGATCGACAGCTACAAGACGATCTCCGACCGCTACAAGGAGATCGCCTGCATCGTGCACGGCGCGCACGCCACGACGGTGGTGGTAGGCGCCGCCGAGCCGGCGGCCTGGCCCGCGCTCGCGCCTCAGCTGGAGCAGGCCGTGTCGAGCTTCACGACCTAGCTGGGAGGCGCCCCCGCATCAGCTTGCCTGCCGCGTTCCGCGGCAGCTCGCTGACGCGGTGGAGCCGGCGCGGGGTCTTGTAGGCGGCGAGGTGGTCGCGGCAGTGCGCGACCAGCTCGTCGTCTGCGACCCCGTTCGAGAGCACCACGTAGGCGGTGACGAGCTCGCCCCACTCCGGGTCGGGCGCTCCCACGACCGCCGCCTCCACCACCGCGGGGTGCAGCTCGAGCACGCGCTCCACCTCGGCGCAGGCGACGTTCTCGCCGCCCGTGACGATCACGTCCCCCCGCCGCCCCTCGACCCAGAGGTAGCCCTCGTCGTCAAGCCGGCCGCAGTCGCCGGTGTGGAGCCAGCCGTCGCCGGCGAGGGCGCCGCGGGACACCATCGGCCCGCGCACGAGGATCTCGCCATCCTCCGAGACGGACAGCTCGACCCCCGGCAGCGGCCGGCCGGCCGAGCCGGTCATTGCCGCCGCCTCGGCGGCGCCGAGCGTGGCGATCTGCGAGCAGGTCTCGGTCATGCCGTAGGTCTGGAGCAGGGGCAGCCCGCGCTCGCCCGCCCAGTCGAGCAGGTCGTGCGGCACGGGGCCGCCGCCGAGCAGTGCGGCTCGCAGCGCGGGCGCGCGCTCGAGGCCGGCGTCCACCAGCCGGCGCAGCATCGTGGGCACCAGCGACGCCAGCGTGACCTCGCCCGCCTCGAGGGCGTCGCGCACCCGCTCGGCATCGAACGACTCGTGGATCACGGCGGTGGTGCCGTAGACCGCCGAGCGGGTGAGGATCGAGAGGCCGCCGACGTGGAAGAGCGGCAGCACGCAGAGCCAGCGGTCGTCCGGGTCGACGCCCAGGTTCCAGGCCGAGGAGAAGGCGCTGGCCGCGAAGTTCGCGTGCGAGAGCGACACCGCCCGCGGCGTGCCGCTGGTGCCGGAGGTGAACAGCAGCGCCCATTCGGCCTCCGGGTCGAGCGGGCGGGGTGCGACGTCCGCCTCGTCGCCGTCAAGCGGCTCCTCCACGCGGATCCGCGCCGCGCAGTGCTCGAGCTGCCAGGCGCGCTCGGCGGCGGTGAGACGCGTGTTGAGCGGCACCAGCGCGGCGCCCAGCAGCGGCAGCGCGTGCAGCAGCTCGGCGAACGTGCGGCCCGGCGGCAGCGTGGTGGCCACGCGGTCGCCCTCCCCCACGCCG
Organism: uncultured Thermoleophilaceae bacterium; assembly: GCA_963848495.1. Classification (GTDB taxonomy): domain Bacteria; phylum Actinomycetota; class Thermoleophilia; order Solirubrobacterales; family Thermoleophilaceae; genus JAICJR01. The sequence goes on along the minus strand of CAWKDV010000003.1, from coordinate 755 downwards.
AGCGCGGCCAGGCGCCGCGCGGTGCGGACCGCCGCGGCCCGCAGCTCGGCATAGGTGACGCTCCCGGCAGCGTCGACCAACGCCGCGCGCTCCGCGTGGGTGCGCGCCCGTTGCTCCAGCCAACCCTCCAAGCGATCTATCGTAGGCCGCCAGCAACCAGCGAAAGGCGGCATGTGGCGGTAGAGCAGCGAATCGAACCGGCCCTCGACTGGCAGCCGGGGGCCGAGTACGAGGACATCAGGTACGAGCTGGCGGAGGGCATCGCGAAGATCACGATCGCCCGGCCGGAGGTGCGCAACGCGTTCCGCCCGGAGACCGTCATCGAGCTCTCCGACGCCTTCGAGCGCGCCCGCGAGGACACCTCCGTGGGCGTGATCGTCCTGACCGGCGAGGGCCCGCTCGCGTTCTGCTCGGGCGGCGACCAGCGCGTGCGCGGCGACACCGGCTACGTCGGCCAGGGCCAGCAGGTCGGTCGCTTCCACGTCACCGACCTGCACGTGCAGATGCGCCGCCTGCCCAAGCCGATCGTGGCGATGGTGGCGGGCTACGCGGTGGGCGGCGGCCACGTGCTGCACGTGGTCTGCGACCTCACGATCGCCGCCGACAACGCGCGCTTCGGCCAGACGGGCCCCAAGGTCGGCTCGTTCGACGGCGGCTTCGGGGCGAGCCTGCTCGCCAACCAGGTCGGGTTGAAGAAGGCGAAGGAGATCTGGTTCCTCTGCCGCCAGTACGACGCGCAGCAGGCGCTCGGCATG
>CAWKDV010000002.1:0-1783874 GCA_963848495.1 uncultured Thermoleophilaceae bacterium | reverse complement strand
TATCGGAGAAAGGCCCGCTGCGGCCGGCTTTTCCTTTGCTCGGAAGGGGGCCACCACTTTCCTCTCGGCCCCCTTGGAAGCGTTTTGGAAGAGGTAACAGCCGCGTTCAGGGAACGTAGGTTCTGATTCGGCCCTCTGGGCTTACGCGGCGAGGGGCACCACGCGCACGCTCTCGAACTCGACGAGACCATGAGGCTCTTCAGCCTGCTGCGCTCCCACGCCATCCCAGATCTCCCGACAGATCGCGGTCGGCTCCGGCTGCCCTGGGAAGAGGTGGCGAAACTCGTCAAGCAACGCGTCCACCTCCGGGTGAACTCGGCTCGGCGGAGGAATCTGCCGATAACCGTTGGGGAGGGGCCAGTGCCTTTACTGCAACGACTAATCCGACTAGGCGTGGTGGTGGGAGCCATCGTCCTGTGCCTGATGGTGGCGACCGGGAGCCGTGCCGCCACCCCGCGATCCGGGCCTCAAGACCCGATCTGGGAGTTCCTCGACTGTGCGGGGTCCGAGCGGCCGAGCGACAACCCGGGGCTGGCTTTGACGGTGTGCGATCCGATCATCATCGGTGACCTGATGTACAACGATCGCGAGATCGCACGCCTCGACCCTCCGGGCGGCTCGCTAGATCAAACGACGCCGTTAGAAGTTGAGGAGCTCGATCCGCAAGCGCCACCGGTCATCCAGGTGATGACGCCGTCAAGCCACCTCCTGGTCTGGGCGTCAGTCTCACTTCCAAACCCCGACTGGCTAACCGGCAACGTGAGCCTGGTTCCACAGGCGGTGCTCTTCCGGCCCGTGACTGTCACGCCCGACAGCCGGCTGGAAGTGAAGGTGACCGGCACGACTTGGACGCTCACGGACGCCAGCGGGCGGCTGCTGGGCTCCGGACACCCGCGCGATTGGATGGACCTGCTGAACGCTCCCCGAGTCCGACGGCTCGCAGGGCGTCGGCGCGGTTCGCTCCTGCGGGTCGACTTTGCGCTCGACAGGGGCTACGACGGACAAGCCCTCTTCTTTGCCACCTCGGCGGGCGCCGCCGGCCAACCCAGAAGCCGGCAGGTCCGCCCACACCTGAGCTACGGGAGCACCAGGGGCTGGCTGAGGTACCGGCTGCCGCACCGCGCCAGGACCTTCCGCCTCGAAACCCTGGAGGACGGCGACCAGCACAGCTCGCGCACGCTGCGGCTCAAGTGACGCAGACTCTCCCCAGCGCGGGACCTCCACAGCCATGAAGGCGGCGGAGGCACCAGCACCGCCTTCGGATTGCTGCCACCGAGCACAGGGCCCTACGCCGCCGCAGGCGGCTTCCGCTCGACGTAGACGCCAGGACCCGAGGGCTCCGGCAGCGACTCGCCGTCCTCGGCGAGGCCCTCAAGGTGGAACGCGATCGCCTCGCGCATCTCGCGCTCTACCTGCTCGAGCGAATCCCCCGTGGCCACGCAGCCAGGGACATCCGGCGACCACGCCGAGTAGTTCGATGGAGGCCCGCCCTCGATGAGGACGAGATAGCGCTCAGCTTGTTGTGCGAAGTCGGTCATCGTCGAAGTCCGGCCTGGCGAAGGATGCTCGCCTGGGTCTTCGGGTGCAAGTCGTCCGATGGCCTGCCGGCCACTGTGACTCGTCCGGGCCTGCTCGGATGCTTGAACTGGCGATGGCTGCCGCGCGTGGCGACCTGACGCCAGCCGTCTTCCTCGATCAGTCTGATGATCTCACGGACCTTCATGGGGCCGCGCATGCTCACGGAGCAGCCGGACGGCCCGGCGAGATCCTCTTGAGGGTCCACCGAGGGTCCACGAGTTCGACGAGCCCCGGAGAACGTCGATCAATGGCCGACGGCGGAATAGGCAGTTTTCAGCGAAATCCTGTCCCGCCCGTCACCGCTCGTCGTCGCCGTTTTCGCCCTGAGGCCCACTCATAATGGTGAGGTCGGTGGTTCGAGTCCACCCGGAGCTACTTCGGTCTGTGGCTATGCCGTTGCGGGCGCTCCGAACCAGGTGGTCAGCGCTTCGGGAAGCCCCAGGTCGGTGCCCTCACCCACCCAGGCGACGTAGCCGTCGGGCCGGACCGCCACGGCAGTCGGAGCGCTGACCGCGCCGAGCACCGGAAGCTCCCACGGGCCGGCATATTCGGCGTCGATCGGCTGGACCCGGCCGTCCCATGGAGCGATGTCGAGGCTGCCGGGCTCGGCGAGGTTGAGCAGCACCGGCTTGGCGTCGTGCAGCAGCTCGAAGGCCCGGAGCGGGCTGCCCGCGGTCACGAGGTCCAGATCGGGCATGCGGCGTCCGAGCAGCGGATGTCCCTCGCCGAGGTCGTAGTGGATGTCCAGCCCGGAGACGATCCCGGCGATCCGCTTGCGAGGCTCGTCCATGCTCACGAGCTCCGACACGACCTCGACGAGTGGCTTGGTGCGCTCGTCGTGGCGCTGGAGCGCTCCCTGGGCCATCGTGTGCTGCAACGCCCGTGCGCCCACCGGGTGGCGCTCGGCGTGGTAGCTGTCGAGCAGACTGTCCGGGGAGGTCCCCTTGACCACCTGGGCCAGCTTCCAGCCGAGGTTCACCGCGTCCTGGACGCCGAGGCTGAGGCCCTGTCCGCCCGCCGGGTAATGCACGTGCGCCGCGTCGCCGGCGAGCAGGACACGTCCGGCGCGGTAGGCCACGGCCTGCCGTGTCATGTCGGTGAACCTGGAGATCCACGTGGGGTTGTGAACCCCGAAGTCGGTGCCGAACACCGCGATCAGCGCCTCGCTGAGATCGTCGAGGGTGGGCTCGCTGCTCGGCCCGAGCTGGCGCTCGGTCACGACGACCCGCACCGTCCTCCCGTCCTCCATCGTGTGGAGGCCGTGGACGCCGATGGCGTCGTGGCGGACGCCTCGCGGCGGTTCCTCGGTCAGCTCGACCTCGGCGATCAGGTTGCTCTTCGTCGGATCCCAGCCCGCGAACTCGATTGCGGCCGCTCTACGGATGACGCTGCGTCCCCCGTCGCACCCGACGAGATACTGCGCACGCAACGACTCGCCGCCGGACAGCTCCACGTCGACGCCGGTGTCGTCCTGCGCGAAGCCCGTCACGTCGCGTTCGTAATGGATCCGCACCGGCAGCTCGGCGACCCAGTCGGCCATGATCCGCTCGATCTGGTTCTGCCAGATCGCGAGCGAGTACGGATGACGGGTCGGGAAGTCGCTCATGTCGAGCACGGTCGTGGCGAACGTCGCCGCCTGAGCCACCCGACCCTCCGCGAGGAACCGATCAGCCACCCCACGCTGATCCAGCACCTCGATCGTCCGCGAGTGAAAACCGCCGGCCCGTGAGCCGACGAGCACGTGATCGGGACGCCTCTCGACGACCGCGACGTCGACCTTCGCCAACGCCAGCTCCGCCGCCAGCATCATCCCCGTCGGCCCTCCTCCGGCGATCACCACAGCATGCTCGGACGCCTGCATTTTCCTGCTCCATTCTGTCGGTTCTGGCTTTGCGGCGGGCGATTATGGGGCATGACCCGGGGCTTCATGAAGCCCCCCTGTGCGGTATAAATTGGAGGTGGAGAGGGGCGGGTGAACCGCCTTTCCGGGTAGTCCGACTCAGCCGGGCGGCCCCGGCGCGACGACCGGTTTCCTGACTTCACTTTGTAAAGTCAGTGGCAGTGAAGGTCTTCCGGCGGCTACTCGTCTTTCTGCGCCCGTATCGCACCGGCGTGGCGTGGTCGTTCCTACTGGCGGGTCTCGCGATGGGCACGACGGTGGCCATCCCGTTCCTCGTCGGCCGCACGATCGATCAGATCCGCCGGGGGCAGACGAACCTCTGGCCACTCGCGGGCGCGATCCTCGCCGCGGCCCTGCTGCGGCTGGCGTTCAGCGCCGCGCGCCGGCTGGTCGCCGGACGCGTTTCGCTGGCCGTCGAGTTCGACCTGCGCAACCTGATGTACCGCCACCTGCAGTCGCTCGAGCTCGGCTTCTTCGACGAGCAGCAGACGGGGCAGCTGATGTCACGCTCGACCGTCGACCTTCAGGCCGTGCGCTTCTTCCTCGGCTACGGCCTGATCTTCATCGCCCAGTCGTCGATCACGATCGTGATCGCGGCGACCGTGATGATCGCGGTCAACCCGGGGCTTGCCGCGATCACGCTGGCCCCCACGCCGTTCGTCGTCTGGATCGCGTTCGTCTACGGCCGCAAGAACCGGCCGGCCACTCAGGAGGTGCAGCAGCGCATCGCCGAGCTCACGGCCGAGGCCGAGGAGAACGTGTCCGGCATCCGCGTAGTCAAGGCGTTCGCCCAGGAGGCGCGGCAGCTCGCGCGCTTCCGGGTCGCGGTGAAGCGGGTGTTCGACCAGTCGATGATCTCCACCCGGCTGAGCGCCTTCTACAGCCCCCTCATCGGGTTCCTGCCGAACCTCGGGCTCGCCGCGCTCCTGTTCGTGGGCGGGCGGCAGGCGATCCACCACCAGATCACCGTCGGCGAGTTCGTGGCCTTCTACGGCTACGTGGTGATGCTCACCGGCCCGATGCGGATGCTCGGGATCGCGCTCGGCCTCGCCCAGCGGGCGGTGGCCTCGGGCGCGCGCGTGTTCGAGATCCTCGACCGCGAGCCGCGCGTCACCTCCGCGCCCGGCGCGCCGCCGCTGCCGGCCGGCGGCGGCCGCGTGGAGCTGCGCGACGTGAGCTTCTCATACGACGGCAAGCGGCCCGTACTCGAGGACATCGACCTCACCGTCGAGGCCGGGCGCACCGTGGCGCTCGTTGGCGCAACCGGCGCCGGCAAGTCCACGCTGGTGATGCTGCTGCCGCGGCTCTACGACGTCACCTCCGGCCAGCTGCTCGTCGACGACGCGGACGTCCGCGAGGTCGACGTGGGCTCGCTGCGGCGCGAGGTGGCCTTCGTCTCTGACGACCCGTTCCTGTTCTCCGCCAGCGTGCGCGAGAACATCGCCTACGCGCGTCCAGAGGCGAGCGAGGAGGAGGTGCGCGACGCCGCCCGCCGCGCCGGCGCCGAGGAGTTCATCGACGACCTGCCGAAGGGCTACGACACGCGGATCGGCGAGCGCGGCTACACGCTCTCGGGGGGCCAGCGCCAGCGGATCGCGATCGCACGGGCGCTGCTCAAGGACCCGCGCATCCTCATCCTCGACGACGCCACCTCGAGCGTGGACGCCACCACCGAGAGCCGCATCACCCGCGCGCTCAACGAGCTCACCCAGGGCAGGACCACGTTCATCATCGCCCACAGGCTGTCGACGATCGCGCTGGCCGACGAGATCGTGGTGCTCGAGGACGGGCGAATCGTCGCCCACGGCACACACGAGGACCTGCTCGAGGAGTCGGACCTCTACAGGGAGATCGCGGAGAAGGGCCTGCCCGACCAGGTGTTCCTGACCCGCAAGCCGCTCGAGGCATCGGAGGCGGCGGGGCTGTGAGCGGGCGGCTGAGACGCACATGGCGGCTGATCCGCCGGCAGGAGAGCCAGCGCGTGCGCAAGCTGCGCGGCCTGCTCGAGCTGCTGAAGCCGTACCGGGCCCGAGTGGTGGTGATGTTCATCTTCCTCATTGCCGGCACGGCGGCTGCGCTGGCGCCGCCATATCTGGCCGGCCGGGCGATCGACGTGGGCATCAAGAACGGCGACATCGGCGCGCTCGACGTGATCGTCGTGCTCTTCCTGGTCAGCGCACTGGTCAACTGGGGCGCGACCTGGGCCCAGACCTACCTCGTCGAATGGGTCGGCCAGCGGGCGCTGCAGGACCTGCGCCTGGAGATCTTCGAACACCTGCAGCGGCTGTCGATCGGCTTCTACTCGCGCAACAAGACGGGTGTGGTGATCTCCCGGCTCACGAACGACGTGGAGGCGCTCGACCAGCTCGTCACGGACGGCGTGGTCACGCTGTTCTCCGCGGGGCTGACGCTGATCGGCGCGGCCGCGATCCTGCTCTTCCTTGATCCAGGCCTCGCGCTGATCACGTTCCTGGTCTTCCCAGTGCTGCTGATCTCCAGCCTGATCTTCCGAATCGTGTCGGCAGAGGCCTACCGCCTCACGCGCGAGAAGATCGCCTTCGTCACCGCCTATCTGCAGGAGACGCTGTCGGGCATCCGCGTGGTGCGCGCGTTCAACCAGGAGGGCCGCCACCGCGAGCGCTTCGCCGAGCTCAACGAGGAGAACCGCTCGGCAAACATGACCACGGTCTACCTCAACGCGGCCTACTTCCCGTCGGTCGAGTTCCTCTCGGCGGTCGCCACCGCGGCGATCCTGCTCTACGGCGGCAACCAGGTCGTGCACGGCTCGGGCGACGTGACGATCGGCGTGCTCGCCTCGTTCGTCTTCTACCTGCAGAGCTTCTTCGACCCGATCCAGCAGCTCTCCCAGCTCTACACCACCTACCAGGCGGGCATGGCCGCGCTGGACAAGGTCTTCGAGCTGCTCGACGAGGAGCCCGACCTGGTGGAGAGCCCGACCGCCATCGAGCTGCCGACCGTGCGCGGCGAGATCCGCTTCGAGAACGTGTCCTTCTCCTACGGAGGCGACGAGTACGCCCTGCACGACCTCAACCTCACCGTCCCGCCCGGCCAGACCGTCGCGCTCGTCGGCGAGACCGGCGCCGGCAAGTCCACCTTCGCCAAGCTGGTGGCGCGCTTCTACGACCCCACGGAGGGACGCGTGCTGATCGACGGCCACGACCTGCGTGACATGACCGAGCGCTCACTGCGCTCGCAGCTCGGCCTGGTCCCGCAGGAGGGCTTCCTCTTCTCGGGCACAATCCGGGACAACATCGCCTTCGGGCGCACGGACGCCACCGATGAGGAGGTGCTCGACGCTGCGCGCGCCGTGGGAGCACACGAGTTCATCGAGCGGCTGCCGCAGGGCTACGACACGGAGGTGGGCGAGCGCGGCGGCCACCTCTCGGCCGGCCAGCGGCAGCTGGTGGCCTTCGCCCGGGCCGCGGTGGCGGATCCGCGCATCCTGATCCTCGACGAGGCGACCTCGAACGTCGACGTGAACACCGAGGCCCGCATCGAGCAGGGACTGCGCCGGCTGCTGGCGGGCCGCACCGCCGTCGTGATCGCGCACCGCCTGTCCACCATCCGGGGTGCTGGCCGCATAGTCGTGATGGAGCACGGACGGATCGTCGAGCAGGGCACTCACGAGGAGCTGCTCGACGCCGACGGGGCCTACGCGCGGCTGTACCGCGACTGGGCGGAGCAGGCCGCGGCCTAGGTCTGGTCATCGGCGGCGGCCGTGGCCTCGCGCGCGGAGGCGCTTTGACAAGTCGGAGCCGGACGTTCTTCGGCTGCCGAAGTTCTCCGTCTGGCTGTGGCAGTTCGGACACAGCAGCTCGAGGTTCTCGAGCCGGTTGTCGTGACCGTCTCCGTTGACATGGTGGAGCTCCATCGAGAGCGGCCCGCCGAGCCACTCCGCCAGCCCGCAGCGCTCACACTGATGGCTCTTGAGGCCTCGGCGACGAGGCGGCGCTTCAGGTTCCCTCGATCCCGGCGCTTGCCCGCGACAGAAAAGTCGCGATGGGCGCCGCCTGGGGGCGGGAGACGACGGCGCCACGGTTGACTGCGTCGACGAACGTCTTCCGAGTGAAGCCGAAGCGTTCCTGGCAGTCGGTGATTGAGTTCCCCTCGTCGTAGTAGCGCTGGACCGCGACCCAGTCGTAGCGGCGTGCCGGTGCGAGAGTCGGACGGGAAGCCGAGGCGCTTGGCGTGGTATGTGACCGTCGGCCTCGATACCTCGAGCGCGCGGGCGATTTCGGCCCGCGGGCTCCCCCGCTTCAGCATCTCGCGGATCCCTCTCTTAGCCTCGCGGAGCCCGCCCGACGCCGCCCGTGTTGCCGGCCGCGCGAGACTATGTCGCCGCGCGCCACGGCGGTGGCCCAGGCGCCATTCGAGAAGCCGAATCGGGCCTTGCACTCACCAGAGTTTGTGACCGGCTTCGTAGTAGTGCCTGATCGCATCCCAATCGAACTGCCCGTCTCACGAACATATGTTCGCATGCGGCTCGGACAGAATCGGCCGACTAACAAGACGGAGGCCGGGCCCCGAAGGGGCCCGGACCTCGGGGCTACATGCCTAGGTCAGATCCGATTGCTCGACCCAAAATGGGTAGGCTCTCTTGGGGAATGGTGTAATCGGCAGCACGGCGCGCTCTGGACGCGTTAGTTCAGGTTCGAGTCCTGATTCCCCAGTTAGAGACGAGTCCTGCTTCGGCGGGACTCGTTGCGCTTTGTGGCAGCGGCCAGGCGCGCGTGCGCGGCCGCCTACAGCGTCCCTAGGTCCGTGCCCTCGTCCGCCAGCGCCGCCCGGTCGGGCTTCGCCTTGTCCTTGATGAAGCGCTGTGCCGGCTCGAGGTCGTCCGAGCGGCCGACCGTCAGCGCGGCGGTGACGGCCCCGTCGTCGGCCAGGTAGAAGGCGGTGAAGCTGCCGTCGGCAAGTGAGCCGCGGATCACGACGTCGCCCGAGCCGGGGCCGACGTACTCGTAACCGGTCCAGTCGGCGAGGTCGGAGAAGAAGTAGGGCACGACGTCGTGCGGCGTCTCGCGGCCGAGCATGTTGAGCGCGCCGGTCTTGCCGTGGTTGAAGGCCACGTCCCAGTGCTCGATGCGCATCGGCTTGCCGTGGACGGGGCTGTCGTACTCGCAGATGTCGCCGGCCGTCCAGATGCCGGGCACCGAGCTCTCGAGGGTGGCCGAGCACTTCACGCCGCCGGCGTCGCCGATCTCGAGCCCGGCCGCCTTGGCGAGCGTGACATCGGGCGTCACGCCCGCGCCGATGACCACGACATCGCACGGCAGCTCCTTGCCGGACTTGGTCACGACGGCCGTCACGCGCCCGTCGGCGCCCTCGAAGCGCTCGAGCTCGTCCGAGCCGTGGATCTCGACGCCGTGCTCCTCGAGCACGCCCTGGAAGAAGCCGCCGACCTCCTTGCCGTAGAAGCGCTCGAGCGTGACCCCCTCCATCATCACGATCGAGCACTTCTTGCCGAGCAGGGTCAGCGAAGCCGCGACCTCGGTACCGATGTAGCTGCCGCCGATCAGCACCACCCGCTCGGCCTGCCCGGCGTCCTCGCGGATCGAGGCCGAGTTCGGCAGCGTGCGCAGGTAGTGGATGCCGTCGAGCTCGTCGCCGTCCGCGCGCAGGCGGCGGACGTTGCTGCCGGTGGCAAGCAGCGCCTTGCCGAAGGTCACCTCGTCGCGGTTCGACAGCGTCGCCGTGCGCGATGCGGCGTCGAGCTTCATCACGCTCGTGCGCGTGAGCAGCTCGATCTGCTGCTCGCTCCACCACTCGTCGGGCCGGAACAGCGTGTCCTCGCGCGACTCCTTGCCCTGCATGAAGCCCTTGGACAGCGGCGGCCTGTTGTACGGCGGATCGTTCTCGCGCCCGATCAGCAGAACCGAGCCGTCGGCGCCCTCCTCGCGGAGCCAGCGCGCGCAGTTCGCGGCGGCCAACCCCCCGCCGATCAGGAGGTAGTCGACGGAGCGCGACGCCACTAGGCCGCCTCGTGTTGCGGCCGGAAGCGCTCGGTGATCTTCGCCTCGAGCCCGGTGTCGAGGACGATCAGCACCTCGTCTCCGGCCTCGATCACGGAGTCGGCGAGCGGCACGAAGCCGGTGCCGTGGCGGAGGATGGCGATGGCCAGCGACCCGTCCGGCAGCCCCAGGTCCTTCACCTGGGCGCCGTCGGCCGGCGAGCCGTCCGCCACCTCGATCTCGATGATCTCGAGCCGCTCCTGGGGCAGGTCGAGGAGATGCAGGAAGCCGTAGCGCGGCACCTCGTGCTCGATCAGGCGCAGGATCAGATCGGTGGCAGATACGGCCGGCTTGATGCCGAGCAGTTCGAAGTGCTGCAGGTTGCGGGGGTTGTTGCAGCGGGCGATGACGCGCTCCACCCCGTACTTCTCGCGCGCGACCTGGCAGATCAGGATGTTGTCCTCGTCATCGCCGGTCACCGCGATGACCATGTCGGCGCGGCCCACGCCCGCGCGCTCGAGCACCCAGAGCTCCGAGCCGTCGCCGTAGTGGACGGCGTGCTCGAGCTCCTCCTCCACCATGGCGAAGCGGTTTGCGCCCTTCTCGATGACGGTCACCTCGTTGCCCTTGCCGATCAGCTCGCGGGCGAGGTTCCAGCCGACCTTCCCGGCGCCCACCACGACGATGTACATCGCTACCCCTTCACCTCGGCTCGCACCGCGTCCTGGAGCATGTCGATCGCCACCGCTGTGGGACAGACCGTGGAGAGGCCCTGCTCTTCGTACCACTGCGCGCGCGCGGGATCCAGCACACGCACTACGACGGTGGGCACGTTGAAGCGGCGCTTGGCGATCTGGGCGATGACCAGGTTGGTGTTGTCGCCGTCCGTGGCCGCCACGAACGCGTCGGCGTTCTCGATGCCGGCCTCGATGAGAGCGTCGATCTCGAGCGCGGTGCCGACCGTGAACGAGCCGCCGAGGTCCTCCCAGCTCTGCTGCTGGTTCTTCTCGAGCATGGCGAGCGCCTCCGCGTCCTCGTCGAGGACGGAGACCTCGTGACCCTCGTTCAGCATCGCTCTGGCGACCGTCGAGCCAACTCGCCCGCAGCCCACGATCAGGACGAACATGAGGCGCTCACAATAGCGGCGCTAGGGCGCATTTGGCGATAGGGGCGCGCGGACTGCGGACTGCGGACTGCGGACTGCGGAAACGACCGAGACCTCCGCAATCCGCAGTCCGCAGTCCGCAGTCCGTTACGGCGCCACTCCCTCCCTGACCCCGCCCTCCCCCGACGGGGCCGCCGTGAGGATGACCCGGCAGGGAGCCTTCTCGACCACGTAGCGGGTCATGTCGCCCACGAAGCGCTCGCGGGGGCCGCCGCGGCCGCCCAGGATGGCGCCGCCGCGGACGCGGGTCGGCTGCTCGGCGGCGAGGACGATCGCGTCGACGCCGCGCCGCCGCGCCTCGTCCACGATGCCGGCGCCGACCGAGCGGGCGCGCACCACGGCCGTGGCCACCTCCACGCCCTCGTACTCCTCCCCCACCTCCTTGGCCCGGGCCAGCGCGCGGCGGGCGCCCGCGATGCGATCGTCCGGCACGCGCGCGTCGAGCGGCAGCGACATCGGCACCTCGAGCACGTAGAGCGCCTCGATCACGGTCCCGCCCTCGCCCGGCTCGCCCTCCTCGGATGCAAGCCGGCCGGCGGTGCCCACGATGTCGTCGTCGAGCGGCCCGCCGAACACCGGCACGAGGATGCTGCCGTACTCCACCTCGGGCGCCTCGTGGAGCGCCGCGGCCGGGATGGTGAAGCGGCGCGTGAGCGACTTGCCCTGGCTCTTGCGGTAGACCACGTACAGCACGAGCCCGCCGATCAGCCAGCCGCCGCCCGCGTAGCGCGCGCCCGAGTGCAGCACGAGCACGCTGATCCAGCCGATGAACGACGTGACCGCGCCGAACACGGCGGGCAGCGGCACCGAGGCGCCGCGGACCGACACCGACAGCGGGATGCGGAAGATGCGCGTGAAGTCCGGCTCGCGGAAGCGCAGCACGACGATCGCCGCATGCGCGATCGTGAACGCGAGCAGCGCGCCGAACGCGAACAGCCCGGCCAGGAACTTGACGTCCGCGCTGAGGCTCAGGCCGAAGGCGATCACCGCCGCGATCGTGATGGCGATGTACGGCGTGGAGCGGTCGCCATGGAGCTTGCCGATCGCGCTCGGGATCTGGCGGTTGGTGGCGAGCGAGTAGGCGAGCCGGGAGATGCCGAGCATCTGGCCGTTCAGGGCGGTGATGAGCACCAGCGCAGCAGTGCCCCCCACCAGGTAGCGCATCGTCTGGTGCAGCCAGTTCGGATCGTGGTAGGCGTCGACCACCCCCAGTACCGGCGCCTCGATCCAGCGCGTGGACAGCGCGGTGTGGCCGTCTACCACGGGCTGCGCCATCAGGGCGACGATCGAGATCGCCACGAACCAGACGAGGATCGTGACCGTGCCGAGCACCACCAGGCGTTTGAGCGCCGGCCTGTCGAGCCTCACTTCGCCGGCCAGGCCGGAAGCCGCCTCGATGCCCGTGAGCGCCGCGGTGGCCACCACCGCGCCGAACAGCAGGTGCTTCACGGTCGGGGCGCTGCCGAGGTGGATCGAGTCGGTGATCTTGTGGACGTCGAAGACCTTCACCGCTCCCACCGCCACGATCGCCAGTGCGAGCGCGAGGTTCCAGACGCCGAGCCGCAGCACGAACGAGTAGCGGTCGGCTGACAGGCCGCGGATGTTCGACACCGCCACGTAGGCGAGCGCGGCACCGGCGATCGCGTGCTCGATCACCTTGTCGTCCGCCCACCCCGCGAACGCAGCCAGATAGTGCGAGATCGCGAACGACCCGAGCGCGAGCACGATCAGGTAGTCGAGGATGATCACCCAGCCTGCGACAAAGCTCCAGAGCTCGTTGAAGGCGTAGCGGGCGAAGGTGGACGCCCCGCCCCGTTCCGGGTGCAGGGAGTTGCCCTCGAGGTAGGTCATCATCGTCACGACGAAGAAGGCCGCCGAGAGCAGGAAGACCACCGGCGTCAGACCGAGCGCGTCGCCGGAGACGACGCCGAGGATGTAGTAGATCGACGAGCCCGCCGCCCCGAGGGCGATGGCGAAGATCGCGGGCGCGCCTACTCCGCGCTCAGGACTCACGCCTGCCCATTCGGCGGGCGCCGGCCGCGGGCCAGGAACACCCTCCCCGCGCCGAGCAGCGTGAAGATCACGCCGATCACCACGCCCAGCGCAAGCGGCCCGCCCCCGCGGGCGAGCGTCGTCGCGACCAGCACGATCCCGAGCACGCAGATGAGCGCGCCCGTCACGCGAATGGACTGCAGGTAAGCCCGCTGCACGAGGCGCAATCTTAGACCGGGCAGGAGCGCCGTCAGGCGGCTGCGTGCCGCGGCTGCGGCACCCCGTTCGGCGATGCGCCGTCGGGACCTGTCTCGATGATCACCCGGCAGGGCCGCTCGGCGAGCACGGTCTCGAGCGTGCGCCCGAACAGGGACGCGCTGGCGCGCCGCTTGGGCACCGACATGACGATGGCGCGCGCGCGGATCTGCTTCGCCTCGTCGACGATGCGCCGGCCCGCCTCGCCGGGCCGCACCTTCTCCCAGTGCCCGGTGACCCGGCGGCCTCCGAGCACCCGAGCCGAGTCGATGATCTCCACCGCGCGCGCCTCCTGCTCGGGCATCGCGGCGCTGATGGGCGCCGTGTTGGGCACCGTGATCACCACCAGGATGTGGATCCCGCGGCGCCGGCGCGCGGCGAGCTTGGCCGCGGTGGCCACCGCGTCGGCCGCGTACTCGCCGTCCTCGAACGCCACCAGCACCGACTCGTACTCCACCTCGCGCTCGACGACCGGCTTGGGCGTCACGACCTTGGCGGTCTGCGTAAGTGTGAGCCCCTGGCTGCGGCGGTAGACCACGTACGTGACCATGCCGACGGCCAGCCAGATCGTGCCGAAGATCAGCGTCGAGATGTTCAGCACGGTGACGACGACCCACGCGATCCCGGTGCCGAGCCCGCCGGCGATGGCGAACAGCGGCAGCTTCCGCCCGCGCACCGTGATCTCGCCGGGCCCGCGATAGGGCCGCTCGCGGTCGGGGTCCTTCACCCGCAGCGCGATCAGCGACACGTGGGCGATCGTGAACGACAGCATCGCCCCGAACGCGTACATCTTGCCGAGGAAGTTGGCCTCGCCCGGGATGATCGTGACGATCGCGATCAGCCCGAAGACGATGATCGCGATGTAGGGCGTCCGGTACTTCGGGTGGAGCTGGCGCAGCTTCTCGGGCAGCTGCCGGTGCTGGCCCATCGAGTAGGTGAGCCGCGAGACGCCGATCACGCCGGCGTTGGTGGCGATGAACAGGATCGTGGCGGCCAGGATGCCGACGTAGATCTCCGCCGCCCGCTGCAGTCCGCCAAGGTCGATGTTCTTCACCACGCCGAGGATCGGGTCGCCCGCATAGGTGGTGGCCAGCTCCGTGTGGCCGTTCACGACCGGCATCGCCGACAGCGCCACCGACGGCAGGAAGGCGTAGATGGCGATCACGGCGATCACCACGCCGGCGATCGAGCGCGGGATCGTCTTGCCGTAGTCGCGCGCCTCCTCGGCCATGTTCGAGATCGTCTCGATCCCCGTGTACGCCACCATGCCCACTGGGATGGCGATCAGGAAGTTCGAGACGGTCGGGAACTTGCCCAGGTCGACGTTGTTGACCAGCGTCTCCGGCGAGAAGACCAGCACCAGACCGATCACGACGAGCACGAGCTGGGTGGCGAAGTCGGCCAGCGCCAGGAAGATGTTCAGCCCGGCCGCCTCCTTCACGCCGACGATGTTCAGCAGGCCGAGCACGACGACCACGACGATGCCGCCGATGATGTCCCCCGGGCTGTGGTGCAGCGCCGGCCAGAAGACGCCCAGGTAGTGCGGCACGAAGAACGCCGAGATGGCGACCGTGATGATGTAGTTGAGCATCTGGCCCCAGGCGGCGAAGAAGGACCAGAACTCGTTGAAGGCGTGGCGCGCGAACGACGACGAGCCGCCGGCCTCGGGGTACATCGACGTGGCCTCCGCGTAGGTCGCCGCGGTGGCGGCGAAGATCAGGCCGGAGATCAGGAACACCACCGGCGTCATGCCGAGGGCGAGCACGGCGACGAGACCGAGCGCGTAGTAGATCGAGCTGCCGACGTTGCCGTACGCCGTGCTGAACAGCGCCCCCGTGCCGAGGACGCGTTCGAGGGCCTGGTGCTTGGGCCTGCGCTCAGCCATGTGTGAAGCCCAAACTAGCCCAGATCACTGAGGACAGATCACAGATCACGGAAAAGACAAATCCGTGATCTGTGATCCGTGACCTGTGATCTAGATGATGAACTGGATGATCAGCAGCGCCACGATGTTCGCCACCTTGATCATCGGGTTGATCGCCGGGCCCGCCGTGTCCTTGTAGGGATCGCCGACGGTGTCGCCCGTGACGGCCGCGGCGTGGGCCTCCGAGCCCTTGCCGCCGAATTCGCCGTCCTCGATCAGCTTCTTGGCGTTGTCCCAGGCCCCGCCGCCGGAGGTCATCGAGACCGCGGTGAAGAAGCCCACGATGATCACGCCGATCAGGAGGCCGCCGAGCGCCTGGTAGGAGATCAATCCGACGATCAGCGGCACGAGGATCGGGATCAGCGCCGGAAGGATCATCTCCTTCTGCGCCGCGGCGGTGACGATCGCCACCGCCTGCGCGTAGTCGGGCCGCTCCGTGCCCTCCATGATGCCCGGCTTCTCGCGGAACTGGCGGCGCACCTCCTCCACCACCCCGCCGCCCGCGCGGCCCACAGCCTCGATGGCAAGTGAGACGAACAGGAACACCATCATCCCGCCGATCAACAGACCGATCAGCACCGCCGGCTGGGAGATGTCGAAGCTCTTCACCACCTTGCCCGGCCCGGCCTCGTCGTGGAGGCCCTGCACGAACGCCGCGAACAGCACCAGCGCAGCCAGCACGGCCGAGCCGATCGCGTACCCCTTCGTGACCGCCTTGGTGGTGTTGCCCACGGCGTCGAGCGGATCGGTGACGTCGCGCACCTCCTGCGGCAGGTCCGCCATCTCGGCGATGCCGCCCGCGTTGTCGGTGATCGGACCGAACGCGTCGAGCGCCACGATCAGGCCGGTGAGCGACAGCTGCGCCATCACGGCCACGCCGACTCCATAGATGCCCGCGAGCGAGTTGGCGCCGAGGATGCCGAGAGCGATCAGGAGCGCCGGGGCTGCGGTGGACTGGAAGCCCGATGCGAGGCCCTGGATGATGTTGGTCGCGTGCCCGGTCTGGGAGGCGCGCGCGGTCATGCGCACCGGCCGGAAGCGTGTGGACGTGTAGTAGTCCGTGATCACGAACAGGCCGGCGGTGACGCCGATGCCGATCAGGCCGCAGAGCCAGAAGTCGGTGGCGCTCGCGCCCACCGCGCCCTTCAGCAGCGAGGGAACCGCGCCCTTGACGTTGACGTCGCCCATCAGCCACTTGCTGACGGGGTAGAAGGCCGCCGCCGCGATCGCGCCGGACACGATCAGCCCCTGGTAGAGGGCGCGCTCGACGTTGCCGGTCCGCGAGCGGACCGCGTAGGTGCCGACGATCGACGCGAGGATCGAGACGCCGCCGATGATGAGCGGATAGATCGCCACCTGGCGCGCCTCCTGGAACGTGAGCACGCCGAGCAGCATCACTGCGACCGCGGTGACCGCGTACGTCTCGAACAGGTCGGCCGCCATGCCGGCGCAGTCGCCGACGTTGTCGCCCACGTTGTCGGCGATCACGGCAGGGTTGCGCGGGTCGTCCTCGGGGATCCCGGCCTCGATCTTGCCGACGAGGTCGGCGCCCACGTCGGCGGCCTTGGTGAAGATGCCGCCGCCGAGTCGGGCGAAGACCGAGATCAGCGAGCCGCCGAAGCCGAGGCCGACGAGCGCGTTCACGGCGTCTTTGTCGCTGACGTTGGCCAGCACGAGGATGCCGTAGTAGCCCGCCACGCCGAGCAGCGCCAGGCCGGCCACCAGCATGCCGGTGATCGCGCCGCCCTTGAATGCCACGTCGAGCGCCGCCGGCACGCCGCTGCGCGCCGATTCGGCCACGCGCGCATTGGCGCGTACCGACACGTTCATGCCGATGAAGCCGGCCGCGCCGGAGAACGTGCCGCCGATTGCGAAGCCGATTGCCGTGCGGATGTCGATCGCCACGGCCAGCACCACGAACAGCACCACCGCTACCGCGGCGATGATCGTGTACTGGCGCCGCAGATACGCGATCGCGCCCTCCTGAACGGCGTGGGAGATGCGCTGCATCTCCTCGTTGCCAGGGGACTTGGCGAGCAGCCAACGAGTGGTCAGCGCCCCGTAGAGGACGGCGCAGCCGGCGCATGCGAGCGCGACAACGACCCCCCAGTCGGTCAGAAATTTGGTCAAGGAAAGTCCTCCGAAAGTGCGTCCGCCGGCGTGAACCGGCGCTGTGTGTGTCGGCTAGTGCACGATCGCGCTGGTGAGCGCTCCGGCGCAGATGTCTTCGGGCTGCGCCCCGAAAAGAGGTACAGCCCGGAATAAGAGGTCGCGGAGTTTACCGAGGTTGTCGGAGAAGACCCGGAATGCGGCCTCCGCAGAGACCGGTTCGACCCCCGGAACGCCCTCCAATCCCACGTCGTAGTCGGTGACCAGCGACACGTTCGCGTAGCAGAGCTCGAGCTCCCTGGCGAGCCAGGACTCGGGGTACTGGGTCATGTTCACCACGTCCCAGCCGGCGGCGCTGAACCAGCGCGACTCCGCCTTGGTCGAGAAGCGCGGGCCCTGGATCACCACCACGGTGCCACCGTCTGCGACCGGCACCCCGATCTCCCGCGCCGTGCGCAGGAGCACCTCGCGCATGCTCGGGCAGTAGGGCTCGTCAGCCGACACGTGGGTGGTCTGGGGGCCGTCGTAGAAGGTGTCCTCGCGGCCGCGCGTGCGGTCCACGAACTGGTCCGCGACCACGAACGTGCCGGGCGGCAGGTCCGGCTTGAGCGAGCCGCAGGCGCAGGGGCCGACGATGCGGGTGGCCCCCACCTCGCGCATCGCCCAGACGTTGGCGCGGTAGTTGATCCGGTGAGGCGGGAGCTCGTGCTCGTCGCCGTGGCGCGGCATGAAGGCGACCCGAGTGCCGTCGACCTCGCCGACGCGGATGTGGGCCGACGGCGGCCCGTAGGGAGTGGCGACGGCCACCTCCTCGACGTCGTCGAGGAAGCGGTAGAACCCCGAGCCGCCGAAGATGCCGACCGTGTGGCTCACGACGATCCCGGCGGAGTCCAGATCTTCTGACGCGCCTTCGCGCGTTCCGCCTCTTCGTCGGGTGGCTCGTGACTGGTGACTGGTGACTCGTGACCCGGCCCCGCCTCTTTGGCGTAGGCCATCTGCAGCTGCGACAGCGCATCCTTGATCGGCGCCATCTCCTCTTCGGGCAGCAGCGGGACCAGTGCCCTCACCGCGTCGATCCCGAGCCGCGCCTGAGCGAGGTCCTTCTCCTCGGAGTCCGCGAGACCCAGCTTGCGCGCCGACAGGTTCACCAGCGTCACCACGGTCTGGAGCAGCACGTCGTGCACCGTGATGCGCTTCATCTGCTCCTCGAGCGCCGCGCGCAGCTCCTCCTCCGTCGGCTCCCGTTGCTCTTCGCTCATGTGACGACCCCCTCGCCTGCGTAGCTTCTCTGCGTGGCCGCGACCTCGGCCATGAACGCGCCCTCCAGCGTCGCGCCCGCCTCGAGAGCGCGACGCAGGCGCTGGGCGCCGTTCTCGGGTGCCAGCGCCACGTCGATCCCCAGCGCGGCCCGGGCCGGCGCCGTCCACGCCAGCAGACGGTCTCCGAGGGCCGCCGCAGCGTACTCCTCGCCGCGCTCGAGGTCGATCATGCGACCGTCGAGGCCGAAGCGGATCGCCCGCCAGAAGTTCTCCTCGATCAGCCGGCCGGCGGGCGACTCCGGCAGCGTGCCCTCGTCGTACTCGAGCGCCGCCTGCGCCACGCAGGCGACGATCAGGCTCACGAGCGCACTCGACTCCTCGGCCGTGGACTGCGCGTCGCAGATGCGCACCTCCACCGTGCCGAAGGCGTGGTGCGGCCGCACGCTCCACCAGAGCTGCGTGTGCTCGACGATCGAGTTGGTCTTGAAGAGGAAGTCCACGTAGTCGGCGTAGGTGGCGAAGTCGCCGAACGGCTCCGGGATGCCGCAGCGGGGGAAGCTTTTGGTGAAGAGCTGGGTGCGGACCGAGTGGAGGCCGGAGTCGCGCCCCTCGGTGAAGGGCGAGTTGGCCGACAGCGCCAGCAGCTCCGGCAGCACCGGCCGCATGCGGTCGCAGATCGCCACCGCCCGGTCGGCGCCGCGGATGCCCACGTGCACGTGCACGCTGAACGTGTTGTTCCGCCAGGCGACGTACTTGAGCCCCTCCTCCACCCGGCGGTAGTGCTCGGTATCGATGATCCGCTGGTCCTGCCAGGGCGCCCACGGGTGGGCGCCGGTGGCGGACAGGAGCACGCACTGCTCCGCGGCGCGGCGGAACAGCCGGGCGCGGCAGGAGCGCTGGTGGGCGAGGGCGTCGGCGAGATTCGCGCCGCGGCCCGAGCGGATCTCGATCTCCGACGAGATCAGCTCGCCCGAGATCGACTCGGCGAGCACCTCGTCCTCGGAGACGGCCCTGTCGCGCAGCTCCTCGAAGCGCTGCGTGAGCGTGTGCGTCTCCGGGTCGAGGATGCCGAACTCCTCCTCGATTCCCACGGTGAAATCCTCGGAAGCCTCGAAGACCTCCCTGGCGTGGGCTGCGTCCACGGGTAAATCAGATCAGGTGAGGTAGAAGTAGAGCGCGTAGAGCAGGTCCACAGCCGGGCTCGATGTGTGGACCGTCACGTCCGGGGGCACCTGCAGCAGCGCCTCCGAGTAGTTGAAGATGATCTTCACCCCTGCCTCGACCAGGTCGTCCGCAACCTTCTGGGCGGCCTCCGTGGGCACCGCCAGGACGCCCACCACGATGTCCTCGTCCTCGACCACGCGGTCGAGGTCGCTGTACCCGCGGACGCTCAGGCGCGGCGTCTTGCCGGCCGGCCCGACCTCGGTTCCGATCTTGCTGTCGTCGGTGTCGAAGATCGCCACGACCCGGAAGCCGTGGTCCGCGAAGATGTCCGAGCTGGCGATCGCCTGGCCGAGGTGGCCGGCGCCGAACAGCGCGATGTTGTGCTGGCCCGCGGTGCGCAGGATCTTGCGGATCTGCGAGACGAGCGAGTCGACGTTGTAGCCGACGCCGCGCTTGCCGAACTTGCCGAAGCCGGAGAGGTCTCGCCGGATCTGGGTGGAGTTGACGTGCGTGTAGTCGGCGAGCTCCTGGGAGGAGATCGTCTCCTTGCCCATCTTCTTCGCCTGGGTCAGCACCTGGAGGTAGCGGGAGAGCCGTGCGGCCACCCCCAGGGAGAGCCGCTCCCCGCCCCGCTCGGCAACGTCCAACGAGGCGTGGAACGAGTCGTTGTAGGTCACGGCTCCACTCTATCGAGTGACCTCGCCAAGGCCGAGGGGTCAACGTGGTACTCGAAGCGCTCGACACCGTCGACGGCCACCACCGGAATGCGCTCGCCGTACTCGCGGAAGAGGCCCGGGTCGACCGTGATGTCGACCTCCTCGAGCTCGAACGCGTGCGACGTGCGCACCTGATCGATCACCTTGCGGGCGTCCTCGCAGAGGTGGCAGCCAGGCTTGCCATAGAGCGTGACGGTGCTCATGGCCGCGCCGAGGCGTCGAGCGCAAGGTAGTCCGGATACGGCAGCGGCTGCAGGAAGCGCGCGGCTCCCGCGATCATCGCGGCGTTGTCGGTGCACAGGGCGATGGGCGGCACCCAGAGCCGCACGCCGAGCTCCTCACAGAGCTCGCCCACCCGCGTCCGCCACTCCGAGTTCGCCGCCACTCCCCCGCCGATGGCGAAGCGCTCCGCGCTCTCGCGCTCGATCGCCGTGCGCGCCCGTGCGAGCAGCGCGTCCACGATCGCGCGCTGGTACGAGGCGGCGAGGTCGCGCTGCAGGGACTCGGCCCGCTCGCCGAGGTCGCGCACGCGGTAGAGCAGCGCGGTCTTGAGTCCACTGAAGCTGAAGTCGAGGCCGTCGCCCGGCAGCGAGCGCGGAAAGTCGAACGCCTCCGGATCTCCCTCGCGCGCCAGCCGGTCGATGGCCGGGCCGCCCGGGTACTCGAGGCCGAGGATGCGGGCGCCCTTGTCGAACGCCTCGCCGGCGGCGTCGTCGAGCGTCTGGCCGAGCAGCTCATGCGAGGACGGCTCCTCCACGCGGGCGAGGAAGGTGTGCCCGCCGCTCGCCACGAGGCAGAGGAAGGGAGGCTCGATCGGGTCGTCGCCCAGCGTGCTCGCCAGCACGTGGCCGTGCAGGTGGTTCACCGGCGTGAGCGGCAGGCCGCGCGCGGCCGCGAGCGCCTTGGCGCTCGACACGCCGACGAGCAGCGCGCCGATCAGCCCCGGCCCGCGGGTCACAGCCACCGAATCGACGTCGTCGAGCGTCGCGCCGCCGCCCTCCAGCGCGTCGGCGGTCACGGCGTCGACCAACTCGAGGTGGCGGCGCGATGCGATCTCCGGCACCACACCGCCGTAGCGCTCGTGCAGGAGGCCCTGGGACGCGACGACGTTCGAGAGCACCCGGCCGTCCTCCTCCACGAGGGCGGCGCAGGTGTCGTCGCAGCTCGTCTCGATGCCGAGGATCACGCGTGCGCGGGGCGGGCGCCCGGCGCCGGGTCCACGGCCTCGCCGGAGGTCGCGGTGCGCCACATGATCACCGCGTCCTCCTTGTTGTCGTGGTAGTAGCCGGGGCGCAGGCCGGCGGAGCGGAAGCCGAAGCGCTCGTACAGCACGATCGCCCCGTGATTCGACTCGCGCACCTCGAGCGTGTACTGCTCACCCGGCCGGTCGGCGGTCTCGAACAGATGTCTGAGCAGCGCCGTGGCGATGCCGCGCCGCAGCAGCGTGTCGTCCACCGCCACGTTCATCACGTGCCAGACGCGGTCGTAACGCGAGCAGACCAGGTAGCCCACCACCCGCTCGTCGATCGTCGCCGCCAGGCAGATGCCGGACGGCTTGGACAGCTCGAGCACGAACATCGCCAGCGACCACGGGGTGGGGAAGGCGCGTCGCTCGATGGCGATCACCTGCGGCAGGTCCGCGTAGCTGAGGCGCCTGATCTTCAGTTCTGCACTCATCTCTGTGGCTTGGCGTCTGGCTCTCGAAGGTAGTCGGGGAGAACTGCGTCAGGGGAGGAAGGGGCTACGCCTTGGGCCAGCCTGCACACGTGGAGGGCGCGAACCACGTGCGCCGGAGCGGCTGCAATTCCTATGCCACCGGCCTCCAGCGTCTCCCGAAATCGTAGCGACCCATCCCCGGCAGAAAGTAGGTTCGGCGCCCCCTGCAGGCCGTCCTGCCGCAGCCGCTCGAGCAGCTCGTCGGGACTCGCCGCGAACGGCGCCCAGCGCAGCTCGTCGCCCTTGTATAGCGCCGCGAACAGCTCGCCGCGCTTGGCGTCGATCAGGGGCAGCCGCAGCTCGGCGTCGATGCCCGCGGCCAGCGCCGCGAGCGATGACACCGGCCGCAGCTCGGCGTCGTGGGCGTGCGCCAGGGCGCGGGCGGTGGCCACGCCGATGCGCAGGCCGGTGAAGGTGCCCGGGCCGACGCCCACCGCGATTGCGTCGACCTCCGCCCAGCCCACGGCGCCCTCCGCCAGCACGTCGGCGAGCTTCGGCATCAGCTCGCGGGCGTGGGCCGGCGGTGCTGTGAGATCGGTCACGTCCGGCACGCGCTCGAACGCCCGCCCGTCCGCGCGCAGCAGGCAGGCGCTGGTGGCGGCGGTGGAGGTGTCGAAGCCGAGCAGGTTCACACGATCTCGATCTCGCGCCGGTCGCCGCCCAGGTGGCGGATCTCCACGCGGGCCGCCACCCGCTCGAGCTGCGGCGCGGCCGCCTCGGGCCACTCCACGAAGCCGATCCGCTCCGGCGTGAGGTAGTCGTCGAGCAGCGCGGGGTCCTCGCCGGCCAGCGACTGCAGACGGTAGAGGTCGAGGTGCGCGACCTCCAGCGGACCGCCGCCGTAGAGCTGCCCGATCGTGAAGGTTGGGCTCGTGACCCGATCGGTCACGCCGAGCGCCCGGGCGGCGCCGCGCACGAAGGTCGTCTTGCCGCTGCCGAGCTCGCCCACCACCAGCACGAGGTCGCCGGGCCCCAGCCGCGCGGCCAGGGCGGCGCCGGCCGCCTCGGTCTCCTCGGGGCTCACTGTCTCGAGTGTCACGCCGGGCAGTCTGCCGTGAGTGGGCTCGGCAGCGCGGCTTGAACGACGGCAATGAGCGGCGGCCCGAGCGAAGCTTGCGCGGACAAGCGTCAGGACTTAGGGGGTATATAGCCCCGTAAGTCCTGACGGTAGAGCCATCCCGACCTTCCGGCCGCCGCTTATTGCCGCCGTACGTGCCGCGGCGCGCCCGCGGCTCAGCCGAACAGACCCAGCTGGGCTGCCGCGAGCTCCTCCTCGGTGGGCTCCGGCTCGGGCTCCGGCTCGGGCCGCGCCGCTGCCAGCAGCTCGGGCAGGCGGGAGAAGTCCTCCTGGAGGCCCGCGAGCATCTGTGAGCTGCGGAGGCCGGCCGCCGGGTGGTAGATCGGGTAGATCGTGAGCTCGAGCCCCGCGATCGTGTGCTGCTGCGGCTTGCCGTGCACGCGCGTGATGCCGTCCTGGCGGCGGGTGAGCAGCTTGGTGGAGAAGTTGCCGAGCGTGCAGATCACGAGCGGCCGGATCAGGTCGATCTGCCGCATCAGGTACGGCTTGCAGGCCTCGATCTCCTCGGGCTGGGGGTCGCGGTTGCCGGGCGGCCTCGACTTCAGGACATTCGCTATGAACACGTCGTCGCGCTTCAGCTCGATGTCCGCCAGCAGCTTTTCGAGCAGCTTGCCGGCCGCTCCGACGAAGGGCTTGCCCTGCTGGTCCTCGTGGAATCCGGGCGCCTCGCCGACGAACATCAGGTCCGCGTCGGCGTTGCCTGAGCCGAAGACGACGTTGGTGCGCGTGGCCGCCAGCGGGCACTTGCGGCAGTCGCGAACCTCGCGGTAGAGGGCTATCAGCTCCTCGCGGCGCTCTGGGGCGGCGGCTCCCATCTGGGCTTGGAAGCCTATGCCAATGGGTAGATGGAAGCCGTCCGCGGGCTATCCTTGAGACAGGCCGTTACCGCTGGTGGAACGGACCTGGGTTGTAGCCGGCACCGCCGGCGTTGGAACTTGAGATGACCAGCTTGTCGCGCATAGGCGTGGTGGGTCGTGGCCGCCTGGGGCGGGCACTCTCCGCTGCCCTGCGCTCGGCCGGCTACGAGGTGTCGGGCCCGGCAGGGCGCGGCGAGGCCCCGTCCGGCGACGCGATCGTGCTCTGCGTGCCTGACTCCGAGATCTCCGCCGCCGCCGCGGCGGTCGCGGGAGCCGCCCCGCTGATCGGCCACACGAGCGGCGCCACGCCGCTCAGCGCGCTCGAGCCGGCGGCGGCGGAGCATTTCGGGCTCCACCCGCTCCAGACCTTCAGCGGCACGGAGGCGGACGCCGGCCGCTTCGCCGGCTGCCGATGTGCCGTGGCGGGCTCGAGCGCCGCCGCCCTGGACGCCGCCGGCGAGCTGGCGCGCGCCCTCGGCATGGTGCCCTTCGAGCTCGCCGACGACCAGCGGCCCGCCTACCACGCCGCGGCCTCGATCGCCTCGAACTTCCTTGTGGCGCTCGAGGCGGCGGCGGAGGAGGTGGCCGGCGCCGCGGGGCTCGCCCCGGAGGAGGCGCGCGCCGCGCTCGCCCCGCTCGTTCGCACCACCGTCGAGAACTGGGCGGCGCTCGGCCCTCGCCGCGCGCTCACCGGGCCGGTGGCGCGGGGCGACGAGCTCACCGTGGCCAGGCAGCGAGCCGCCGTGCGCAAGGCCGCACCCGAGCTGGAGCAGCTCTTCGATGTGATGGTGGAGCGCGCCCGCGCGCTGGCCGAGAAGGAGGTGCTGCCGGCATGAGGACGGTCCGCAGGGTCGCCGAGCTGCGCGAGGCGCTGAGCCGGGCGCCCCGGCCCGCTGGGCCTCGTGCCCACGATGGGCGCCTTCCACGAGGGCCACCTGTCGCTCATGCGCCGGGCGCGCGAGGAGAACGCAACCGTGGTGGTGTGGCTGTTCGTCAACCCGGCTCAGTTCGGCCCGAACGAGGACTTCGACGCCTACCCGCGCGACGAGGCGCGCGACGCGGAGCAGGCCGAGGCCCTCGGCGTGGACCTGCTGTTCGCGCCTCCGCCCGAGGAGGTCTACCCGCTCGGCTTCGCCACGACCGTCGAGGTGCACGGCATCACCGACGTGCTCGAGGGCGACCCGAGCCACCGCGGCGCCGAGCACTTCCACGGCGTCACGACCGTCGTGACCAAGCTCTTCAACATGGTCGGGCCCGATCGGGCCTACTTCGGCCAGAAGGACGCCCAGCAGGCGCTCGTGATCCGCAAGCTGGTGCGCGACCTCGACCTCCCCGTGGAGGTGCGCGTCTGCCCCACCATCCGCGAGCCGAGCGGCCTGGCGATGAGCTCGCGCAATCGCTACCTGAGCGACGAAGAGCGCGAGCGCGCCGCCGCGATCAGCCGCGCGCTGGCCGCCGCCGAGCGCACCGTCGGCGCCGGCCGGCTCGACGCCGGCGTCGTGCTCGCCGCCGCCCGCGCTGAGCTCGACGCCGCCGGGATCGAGCCAGAGTACCTGGAGCTTCGCTCCGCTGAAGACCTTTCTCCGGTCGAGCGCGTGAACGGCTCGACCCTGCTCGCCGTGGCCGCCCGCGTGGGCCGGGCACGGCTCATCGACAACGCCATTCTGGGGGGCGAATGAACAGGCAGATGCTCAAATCGAAGATCCACCGGGCCCGCATCACCGGCAGCGATCTCCACTACGTGGGATCGATCACGGTCGACGCGGACCTGCTCGAGGCGGCCGACATCCTCGAGCACGAGCTGGTGCACGTGCTCGACGTGGACAACGGCGCCCGCTTCGAGACCTACACGATCGCCGGCCGGCGCGGCTCCGGTACGGTGCAGGTGAACGGGGCGGCGGCGCGGCTGGTGCACAGCGGCGACACCGTGATCGTCGTCTCCTACGCCTCCTACGACGAGGGTGAGCTCGAGAGCTACGAGCCGCGAGTGGTCCACGTGAACTCGGAGAACGAGATAGTGGACGTGAACGATGAGGTCGGCGTGCTGCTCGCCGGAAAGGACGCGCGATGAGCTCCGGATCCCGCCCCAACGTCTCCCCCGCCCCGCCCGCCAAGCGGCCGCGGGTCACGCTCAGCAAGCTCGGCGAGAAGAAGGCGCTCGGCGAGCCGATCGTGATGATCACCGCCTACGACTACCCCAGTGCGCAGGTGGCCGAGGCCGCCGGCGTCGACGTGGTGCTGGTCGGCGACTCGGGCGCGATGACCGTGCTCGGCTACCCCAGCACGGTGCCCGTGACGATCGACGAGATGCTCATGCTGTGCTCGGCCGTGCGCCGTGGCCTCACCACGCCGCTGCTGGTGGGCGACCTGCCGTTCGCCTCCTACGAGGCCTCCAGCGAGCAGGCGATCCGCACCGCGCAGCGCTTCGTGAAGGAGGCCGGCTGTGACGCGGTGAAGCTCGAGCGCGGCGGCAGCTCGGCCGAGCGCGCCCGCGCGATCGTGGCCGCGGGCATCCCGGTGATGGGCCACGTCGGCCTCACGCCGCAGACCGCGACCGCACTCGGCGGCTACCGCTCGCAGGGCCGCACCGCCGAGCGGGCGCTCGACGTCGCCCGCGACGCGCTCGCGCTTCAGGAGGCCGGCTGCTTCTCGATCGTGTTCGAGGCGGTGCCGTCGGAGTTCACGGAGGCCGTGCACTCCGAGCTCGACATCCCGATCATCGGGATCGGCGCCGGCCCGGCCGCCGACGGCCAGGTGCTCGTCTTCCACGACCTGCTCGGCATCTACGACGGGCACGCCGCCCGCTTCGTGAAGCGCTACGCGAGCATCCGCGAAGAGATGATCAAGGGCGCATCGGCCTTCACCGAGGAGGTGCGCACCAGGCGCTACCCCGAGCCCCAGCACGGCTACACGATGGCCCCCGACGAGGCCGCGCGGCTGAAGGACCTGCTCGCCGGCCTGAAGGAGCACCAGCCCTTCTCGGGCGACTGGGGCATGTAGTGCCCGTGCACAGCGGCCGGATCGAGCTCAACACCCAGGGCGACGGCGACGTCATCGACCTCACCGAGGGGGTCGAGAGCGTCGTCCGCTCGTCCGGCGCGGACCAGGGCGCGGTCTCTGTGTTCGTGCCGGGCTCCACGGCCGCGATCACGACGATGGAGTTCGAGCCGGGCGGCGTGCACGACCTGCGCGAGCTCCTGGACCGGCTCGTGCCGCGCGCCGGCGACTACCACCACAACCGCCTCAACAACGACACGAACTCGCACGCCCACATGCGCGCCGCGATCGTCGGGCCGTCGGAGACGCTGCCGGTCGACGGCGGGCGGCTCGTGCGCGGCACGTGGCAGCAGGTCGTCCTGATCGACTTCGACGACCGCCCGCGCCGCCGCACCGTGCACGTGAGCGTCGTGTCGTAAGCGCACCCCGCCTATGCTGGGGCGGCCCCCCGGTGCGCGAGCTCGACCCCAACAGCCTCGGAGACCACCTGGACCGCCTCTACCGAGCCGCCTGGGCGCTCACCGGATCGCGCGAGGACGCGGAGGACCTCGTCCAGGACACCTTCGCCAAGATCCTCACCCGTCCCCGCTTCCTGCGCGGGGAGGAGGACCTCTGGTATCTGATGCGGACGCTGAAGAACGTCTTCCTCAGCCAGCGGCGGACGCTGGCCCGCCGCTCGCCGCCCGTGGCCCTGGACGAGGACGTCGACCCTGTTGAGGCGCCGCAGTCGGCGCGCCCCGACGAGGCGGCCCAGAACCGGGAGGTCTACTCGGCCATCGCCGAGCTACCCGACGACATGCGCGAGGCGCTCGTGGCCATCGACGTGGTGGGCCTCTCCTACGACGAGGCCGCCAGGGCGCTGGGCGTGCGCCAGGGCACGATCACGAGCCGCCTGTTCCGCGCGCGGGCGCGCGTCGCGAAGGCGCTCAGCACGGGTGAGCCGGAGTCCGAGGGCAACGGCGAGATCGAGCGTAGGGATCGCGCCGGCTAGTCGCCGCCGGCGGAGTAGGGCAGCGCGCCCTGGTCGCGCCAGCCGGCGAGCTTGACCAGCTCGTCGCGGCTGACACCGTGGCCGGAGAGGATGCAGGAGTGGTCCCTGCGCTCCCAAGCGACCACGACGTCGTTGCCGTTGGACAGGCTGCGGATGCGTACGCCGTTGTGGACCGCGAGCGGGCTGCCCGACGGGTACTTCAGCGGCTTGCCGCTGACGATCGTGTAGCCCACGCGCTTGTCGCCCTTGGCGTAGAAGACGGTCGTGGCGGTTCGGCCCTTGATGTGGTCCACGCGCTGGCCGACGGCGTTCCAGCCGAGGCTGTCCTGCCAGTACGGGTAGGGCACGCCGTCGATCTTGAGGCTGAGCGCGGCGTCCGACTCATGCGCGGGCGGGGGTCCGAGCGATGCCCTGTAGGTGAACACCGCCGCCTGGGAGATGCTCGGGCCGCCGGCGCCCGACGGCAGGACCGCCACGACGGCGATCGCCAGAGCGGCGACTGCCGCCGCGAACCCGCCGGCAAGACCAAAGCGCCGCGCACGCGGCGCCCGCGCGGGCTTGCGTCGCATGCCCTCGATGCGGGCGCGCAGCGCGGGCGGGGCGCCGTCCGACAGCGCGCGCACTGCGTGGAGCGAGCGGCGCTGCTCGTCGAGCATCGCCCGCAGCTCGGGCGACTCCGCCACGAGCGCCTCGACCTCGCGTACGCGGTCGGCCGGCAGCGTGCCGTCGGCCAGGCGGGCGAGCAGCCCTTCTATGTCCGTTTGTGAGCGCATTTCTCCCATGGAGTAAAGACGCCGGGTGGCCGCGGTTTCATCCATGCCCGCCACCGGAATGCCAACCGCGATATTAGAGGTGGCGAACCCAACCCACCCGTGTTACGTTCGGCACGTGAGGGGGACGCCCCTGGTCCGGCGCTCTGCCCCCTCGAGAAACTTCGACAGAGATGACTTCGTGAAGCTCACCTCACACATGAGGACAAAGCTGACCCGCGCAGCACGGATGGGTGTGAAGGGCGCCCCCCGGCTGTGGGTCGAGCTGGTCGCGGCTGACGTGGACGGCGTCGGGAACGCGGCCAAGGCACCGAGGACGGCGACCGTCTAGTCAGAGGGACGCCACCCCCGAGCCAAGCGGGGGGCGTCCGGGCGCTACGGCCGGACGCCTCCCGCACTCTTTCCGAAGTTGATCTCCCGGAGCACCTTCGCGGGTGCGCCCGCTGCCACCACGCCGGGGGGCAGGTCCTTCGTCACGACCGAGTTCGAGCCGATCACGCAGCGGTCGCCGATCGTCACCCCGCTTGTGACCACGCAGTTCACGCCGAACCAGCAGTTCGAGCCGATCTTCACCGGCCCCTTGGACTCGAAGCCCTGCCAGGTGACCGGCAGCTCGGGGTCCTCGAAGCGGTGGCTCGAGTCGCCCACGAAGCAGTTGTTGGCGAACATAACGTGGTTGCCGATCTCGATCCGGTCGATCGCGGCCAGCATCGTGTTCAGGTTGAGGAAGCAGCCCTCGCCGATCGTGACGCGGGCGTTCTCGCCGATCGTGATCCAGCAGCCGGGCTCGAGCAGCGTGTGAGGGCCGATCTCGAGCCGCCCGTCATCGAGGCACTCGAGCACGTTCCCCTGCACCGGGAAGCGGATGAACGCGCGGCGGCGGGCGGCGTGCAGGTGGATGCGCGCCCGGTTCCAGGGCGTGGAGTTGCGTTCGTACCAACGCCACTTGCGCCACCAGAGCTGGAGGTCACCCGCTGGGATCACCCGGCAAGCATCACATCTCCAGCCGCAGTCCGCAGTCCGCAGTCCGCAGTCCGCAGTCCGCAGTCTCTAGGCCGCCGCCGCGACCTTCCGAGTCCGGCGGCGCTTGGCCGGCGGCCTGACTTCCACCAGCCCGCGGAGGAACCTCCCCGTGTACGAGCCCTCCACCGCGGCGACTTCCTCCGGCGAGCCGGACGCCACGATCGCGCCGCCCTCCTCGCCGCCCTCGGGGCCGAGATCGATGATGCGGTCGGCGGTCTTGATCACGTCGAGGTTGTGCTCGATCACCACCACGGTGTTGCCCGTGTCCACCAGCCGCTGGAGCATCTCGAGCAGCCGCTCCACGTCCGCGAAGTGCAGGCCGGTGGTGGGCTCGTCGAGGATGTAGAGCGTGCGGCCGGTGGCCACCTTCTGCAGCTCGGTGGCCAGCTTCACGCGCTGGGCCTCGCCGCCGGACAGCGTGGTGGCGGGCTGCCCGAGCCGGATGTAGTCGAGGCCGACGTCGTGCAGCGCCTGCAGCCGGCGCTTGATCTTCGGGATGTGCTTGAAGAACTCGAGCGCCTCCTCGACCGGCATCTCGAGCACGTCGGCGATCGTCCTGCCCTTGAAGCGCACCTCGAGCGTCTCGCGGTTGTAGCGCTTGCCGTGGCACTGCTCGCAGGGCACGTAGACGTCCGGCAGGAAGTGCATCTCGATCTTGATCTGGCCGTCGCCGCGGCAGACCTCGCAGCGCCCGCCCTTCACGTTGAAGCTGAAGCGCCCTGGCTTGTAGCCGCGCGCCCGGGCCTCCTGGGTGCGGCTGAAGAGGTCGCGGATCTGGTCGAAGACGCCCGTGTAGGTGGCCGGGTTGGAGCGCGGCGTGCGCCCGATCGGCGACTGGTCGATGTTGATGATCTTGTCGACCTGGTCGAGGCCGCGAACGCGCTTGTGCGCCCCTGGGCGCAGCTTGGCCCGGTGCAGCCGGTTGGCCACCGCCCGGTAGAGCACCTCGTTGACGAGCGTGGACTTGCCCGAGCCCGACACGCCTGTGACGCAGCAGAACACGCCGAGCGGGAACTTGGCGTCGATCGAGCGCAGGTTGTGCTGGCTCGCGCCCTCGATCTCGATGTAGCCCGACGGCCGCCGGCGCTTGGCCGGCACCGGGATGGTGCGCGTGCCCGCCAGGAACTGGCCGGTGGCCGACGACTCCACCGCCATGACCTGCTCGGGCGTGCCCTCGGCCACCACGTGGCCGCCGTGCTCGCCGGCGCCGGGTCCGAGGTCCACGATGTGCTCCGCCGCCCGCATCGTGCCCTCGTCGTGCTCGACCACGATCACCGTGTTGCCGAGGTCGCGCAGGCGCTCGAGCGTCGCGATCAGGCGCTCGTTGTCGCGCTGGTGCAGGCCGATCGAGGGCTCGTCGAGGATGTAGAGCACGCCCACCAGGCTCGAGCCGATCTGGGTGGCCAGCCGGATCCGCTGGGCCTCGCCGCCCGAGAGCGTGCCGGCCGCGCGCTCGAGCGACAGGTAGCCCACGCCCACGCTGTCGAGGAAGCGCAGCCGCTCGTCGATCTCGCGCAGCACGAGCCGCGCGATCGCCCGCTCGGTGGTGGACAGCTCGAGCTCCTCGAACCACTCGATCGCCCGCTTGGCGGACATCCGGGTGAGCTCATTGATCCCCAGGCCGCCGACCTTCACCGCCAGGCTCTCCGGCCGCAGCCGGGCGCCGTGGCACTCGGGGCACGGCCTGACCGACATGTACTCCTCGATCTTCTCCCGGGAGTACTCCGAGTCGGTCTCGCGGTATCGGCGCTCGAGGTTGGGCAGGATGCCCTCGAAGCTCGTGGTGTAGGAGCGCCGGCGGCCGTAGCGGTTGCGGTAGGAGATGTAGATGCGGTCGCCGTTGGTGCCGTAGAGGAAGCACTCCTGCACCTCCTCGGGCAGGTCCTCCCAGGGCGTGTCCATGTCGACCTCGTAGCGCTCGGCGATCGCCTGCGTCATCTGCTCGTAGTAGTTCGAGGCGCTCGTCGACCAGGGCAGGATCGCGCCCTCGCCGAGCGACAGCGACGGGTCGGGCACCACGAGCTCCGGGTCGATCTCCATCTGCGAGCCGAGGCCGGTGCAGCGCGGGCAGGCGCCGTGCGGCGAGTTGAAGCTGAACATCCGCGGCTCGAGCTCCGGCATCGACGTTCCGCAGTTGAGGCAGGCGAAGCGCTCGGAGTAGGTGCGCACCTCTCCCCCGTCGACCAACTCGACCTCGATGATCCCCTCGGCCAGCCCCACGGCCGTCTCGATCGAGTCCGCCAGCCGCTTGCGCAGGTCCGGGCGCATGACGAGCCGGTCGACCACGACCGCGATGTCGTGCTTGAACTTCTTGTCGAGGACGATCTCCTCCTCGAGCCGGCGCAGCTCGCCGTCGACCTTCACGCGCGTGAAGCCCTCGGCGCGCAGCTCCTCGAAGAGCTTGCCGTACTCGCCCTTGCGCCCGCGCACCACCGGCGCCAGCACCATGAAGCGGGTGCCCTCGTCCAGCGTCATCACCTGGTCCACGATCTGCTCGGCGG
Organism: uncultured Thermoleophilaceae bacterium; assembly: GCA_963848495.1. GTDB lineage: Bacteria > Actinomycetota > Thermoleophilia > Solirubrobacterales > Thermoleophilaceae > JAICJR01. The sequence continues at coordinate 1,751,907 of CAWKDV010000002.1, read as the reverse complement.
ACTGGGCGGCGATCGGCTGGCCGCAGTTGTAGCAGTGGGGATGGCCGATCCTGGCCCACAGCAGGCGCAGGTAGTCGTAGATCTCGGTGACCGTGCCCACCGTCGACCGCGGGTTGCGCGAGGTGGTCTTCTGGTCGATCGAGATCGCCGGCGACAGGCCCTCGATCGAGTCCACGTCCGGCTTGTCCATCTGCCCGAGGAACTGGCGCGCGTAGGCGGACAGGGACTCCACGTAGCGGCGCTGGCCCTCGGCGTAGATCGTGTCGAAGGCAAGGCTCGACTTGCCGGACCCCGAGAGACCGGTGATGACGACCAGCGCGTGGCGAGGGATCCTCAGGTGCAGGTCCTTGAGGTTGTGCTCGCGTGCGCCGGCGATTACGAGCTCGCCCGACTGCTTCACATGATCGATTCTAGGTAGCCGCCCGGCCGCCGCCCGGCCCCCTCCCGCGAGGGCCCGCTGTTTGCGCAAAACGCCCAGGTGTGGCAAACCGAACTGTGTGACGGCGGGTAGCGCGATTCCGACTTCTCGTGCCCCGCGACAGGATTGCGGCGTTGATCCGGAAGGAGCCTTGATGCAGGAACCGGCAGGGATTCCCCGCTCTCGAGCGGGTGACGTGGTCGTGAGCCGCGCTTCGGGACAGCGCGCAATCGTGCTCCGGGGCAGCGCTGACTCCCCGGACGGCAGCATCGCCTTCCACCTGTTCGTCAAGCGCGGCGGCGGCGTGGGGAGCGACCACTCGCACCCGGCGTCGAGCGAGCGCTTCCGCGTGCTCGCGGGCCGGATCGGCCTGCGCCTGAACGGCGAGGAGCGCATCCTCGAGGCGGGCGCCGACCTCACCGTCCCCCCGGGCGTCACGCACCGCTGGTGGAACGCCGGCCCCGGCGAGGCTCAGCTGCTGATCGAGGTCGACAACGGCCGCCGCTATGAGCTCCTGATGTGCACGCTCTTCGGCCTCGGCAACGATGGGCTCACCAACCTGCGCGGCATGCCGCGGCTGCTCCAGCGCGCCGTGATAGCGCGCGAGTTCCGGGACGTGATCCGCTTCGCGAGGCCGCCGGCGATGGTCCAGCGGCTCATGACGAGCGTGCTGGCGCCGATCGGCAGCGCGCTCGGCTACCAGCCCTGGTATCCGCGCTACCTGCGCCCCCACGGCAAGGGAACGCTCGATCCGGGCGTGCTGATCCTGCTCGAGGGCCTGCCCGAGCGCGTCGAGCTCGAGCAGCCGCAGCGCGAGCCCGCCGCGGCCCCGGCTGCTGCTGCGGCGGTGTTCGCCGCCTAGTTGCCCTAGTTCCGGCCGCCGACCCGCGAGTAGACGTCGTCGAGGATCGATTCCTGGTCGTCGAGCTGGAAGTTGTCGGCCAGGTAGCGCGCCGCCTCCTCGCGCGGCGTGCCGTTCAGCGCCATGTTGAGCGCCACGAGTCGCGCGCCCTCGGGCCCGGCTCCGCTCACGCCCGGGGCCGGTCCGGCCGCGGGCTCAGGCTCGGGCTCGGGCTCGGGCTCGGCGATCTCGGGCGCTGACGGCAGCGCCTCCTGCTTCGTCTCGCTCTTCGCGGCGCTCGGCGCCGCGACCCGCTCGGCCGAGCTAGGCCACGATCCGCGCGCGGCGATCTCCTCGTCCTCGTCCTCTTCCTCGTCGATCTCGTCGTAGTCCTCGATCGGCGCCGAGGCAACGGGCTCCGGCGGCCGCACGGTCAGCAGCTCGCCGCGAATGGACTCGAGCTCGGCATCGAGCTCCCCGGCGCCCTCGCGCATGCTCTGTACCAGACCCCCGGCCGCCTCGTGGATGCCGTTCACGAGCGCGTCCAGCTCCTGCTCGAGGGCGCCGGCGCGGTCGAGCATCTTGGCTGCGGTCTCCTGGACCCGCGCCAGCTGCTCCGCCGACTCGGCGTCCGCGCGCTCGCGCGTGTCGCGTGCGCGCTTCGAGGCGTCCTCCGTCATGCGGGTCGCCTCGTCGGTGGCCCGCTGCTCGATCGCGGCGGCGCTCTCCTCCGCCGCCTCGACGATCTGCCGCACCTGCTCGGCGGCCGCGCCGGCGATGCCGGCGGGCGTGGCCTTCAGCTGCGCGCGCAGCTCCGCGATCGTGTCCGCGAGCTCGCGGAGGTGGAGATCAACCTCCTGCGGCTCGTACCCGCGCCGGGCGACCGAGAAGTCCTTGCGCTCGATGAAGTGGCGGTCGAGTTCCATGGAGGGAAAAGTACCGGACCGGCTATGCCGGCCGGAAGACTGCGGACTGCGGACTGCGGACTGCGGAAGGCGGCCTCTGCAGTCCGCAGTCCGCAGTCCGCTATCCCGTTGGTGCCGGCACCGGCGGCGGCGCCGCCGAGCGGTCGAAGCCGGCGGCCGCATAGGCGTCGGCTTCGTCCAGCGTCTCGTGCTCCAGCAGCGCCTTGGACAGCGAGTCGAGGCGGTGCCGGTTCTCGCGCAGCGTGCTGACCGCCCGCTGGTAGCACGCATCGACGATGCGGCGTACCTCGGCGTCGACGAGCTCGCGCGTGGACTCGGAGGGCGAGTTGCCGTCGATGCCCGGGAAGGTCTGCTCGCCCGGGCGCGGCAGGACCGACACCAGGCCCACCGCGTCCGACATGCCCCAGCGGCCGACCATCTGGCGCGCGATCGATGTGACCTGCTCGAGGTCCGACTCGGCGCCCGTGGTCACGTCGCCGTAGATGATCTCCTCGGCCGCCCGGCCGCCGAGCGCGCCCACGATGCGCCCGTACAGGTAGTTCTTGCCGTAGCCGTAACGGTCGGACTCCGGGCTTTGGAAGGTCACGCCGAGCGCCTGGCCGCGCGGGATGATCGAGACCTTGCGCACCGGGTCGGCCCCCGGCTCGAGCATGCCGAGCACGGCGTGGCCGGACTCGTGGTAGGCGGTGCGCTCGCGCTCCTCCGGCGAGAGCGTGATCCGGCGCTCGGTGCCGAGGATGATCTTCTCGAGGGAGTCGCTGAAGTCCGCGGCGGTGACGCGCGGATGGTCGCGCCTGGCGGCCGTGAGCGCGGCCTCGTTCACGAGGTTGCGCAGGTCGGCGCCGACCATGCCGGGCGTGTTGGCGGCGATCGCCTGCAGGTCGACGTCGTCGGCCAGCGGCACGGAACGGGTGTGCACCTCGAGGATCTTGCGGCGGCCGTCGCGGTCGGGCGGCTGTACGTACACGCGGCGGTCGAAGCGGCCCGGGCGCAGGAGCGCCTGGTCGAGGATCTCGGGCCGGTTGGTGGCGGCGAGGACGATCACGCCCTCGGTGCCGGTGAAGCCGTCCATCTCGGTGAGGATCTGGTTGAGCGTCTGCTCGCGCTCGTCGTTGCCGCCGAACGAAGACCCGGCGCCGCGCGACCGCCCGATTGCATCGAGCTCGTCGATGAAGATGATCGCCGGCGCCGCCTCCTTGGCCTGCTTGAACAGGTCGCGCACGCGGCTCGCGCCCACTCCCACGATCGCCTCGATGAACTCCGACGCCGAGATCGAGAAGAACGGCACGTCCGCCTCACCGGCGACCGCGCGCGCGAGCAGCGTCTTGCCGGTGCCGGGCGGGCCGGCCAGCAGCACGCCCTTCGGGATCGCGCCGCCGAGGCGGCTGTAGCGGCCAGGGTTGCGCAGGAAGTCCACGACCTCGATCAGCTCCTCCTCGGCCTCGTCGATGCCGGCCACGTCCTTGAACGTCGTGCGCTGCGACGAGTGCTCGTAACGGCGTGCGCCGGAGCGCCCGAAGGCGCCCAGGGCGCCGCCGGCGGAGCTGCGTCTGGCCAGCGCGACGAACAGCAGGACCAGGAGCAGCGTCGGGCCGAACCCGAACACGATCGTCTGCCAGATCGGCGAGCCCGTGTCCACCTTGTGGGCGTTCACCGTCACGTTCTGGGCGATCAGGAGCTTCGCCAGGCCGTCGTCGCCGAGCGCCGGCCGGAAGGTCTGGAACTTCGTGTTGGTCTTGCTGTCCTTACCCGTCGGCGGGTAGGTGACCGCCTTCTTGAACTCGCCCTGGATCTCGGAGCCCTTGGAACTGATCTCCTTGACGTTGCCGGCCTGGACCTGGTCGTAGAAGAGCGTGTAGGGCACCGTCAGCCGCTCGGTCTTCGGCGCCAGCGACTGCGTGAGGAAGAAGTTGAGCGCCAGCAGAGCGAGGGGGACCCACCAGTAGCGCCGCCACGAAGGCGGGATCATCGGCGGGCGCTGCTGCGGCGGCTGGCCGCCCTGCTTGTCGGCGTCGGGATGCCCCTCGACGCGCCACGGAGTCCGCTCCTTTTCGCGTGCCGGAGGGTCGGCCATAGGGCCGATCCTAGCGGCGCTTCGCGCCTACGAGGCCTCCGCCTCGACGCGCTCGAGCTCGCGCCGCAGCTCCTTGATCTCGTCGCGCAGCTTGGCGGCGTATTCGAAGCGCAGCTCATCCGCGGCGAGGAGCATCTCCTCCTCGAGCTCGACGATCGTCTTGGCGATCTCCGCGGGCGTCATCGCCTGCTCGTTGCGGCGGCGCCGGCCCTTGCCCTTGGGCACCTTCGACTCGATCGCCAGGAAGTCCGTGATGTCCGAGATGCCCTTGACGATCGTGGTCGCCGTGATGCCGTGCTCCTCGTTGTAGGCGAGCTGGATCTCGCGGCGGCGGTCGGTCTCCCCGATCGCGTTGCGCATCGCGTGCGACTCCTTGTCGGCGTACATGATCACCTTGCCGCGCACGTTGCGGGCGGCGCGGCCGATCGTCTGGATCAGCGACGTCTCGCCGCGGAGGAAGCCCTCCTTGTCCGCGTCGATGATCGCCACGAGCGACACCTCCGGCAGGTCGAGCCCCTCGCGCAGGAGGTTCACGCCGACCAGCACGTCGAACTCGCCGAGCCGCAGGTCGCGGATGATCTGGATCCGCTCCAGCGTGTCGATCTCCGAGTGCAGGTAGCGGACCCTGAAGCCGTACTCCATCAGGTAGTCGGTGAGGTCCTCGGCCATCTTCTTGGTGAGCGTGGTGACCAGCGTGCGCTCGCCCTCGTCGGCGCGGGCGCGGATCTCGTTCATCAGATCGTCGATCTGGTTCTTGGTCTCGCGGACCTCGACCGCGGGGTCGACGATGCCGGTCGGGCGCACGATCTGCTCGACGATGCGCGAGCTGTGGTTGCGCTCGAAGTCGCCGGGCGTGGCCGAGACGAACACGATCTGGTTCGTGATCGTCATGAACTCGTCGAACGTCTGCGGCCGGTTGTCGATCGCGCTGGGCAGCCGGAAGCCGTACTCGACGAGCGTCTGCTTGCGCGAGCGGTCGCCCTCGTACATGCCGCCGATCTGCGGCACCGTCTGGTGCGACTCGTCGATGAAGACGACGAAGTCGTCCGGGAAGAAGTCGAGCAGGCAGAACGGCCGCTCGCCGGCGGCGCGGCCGTCGAGGATGCGCGAGTAGTTCTCGATGCCGTTGCAGAAGCCGAGCTCGCGCAGCATCTCCATGTCGAACTGCGTGCGCTGCCGCAGGCGGTGGGACTCGAGCAGCTTGCCCTGCTCCTCGAGCTCCTTGCAGCGGGCCTCGAGCTCGTCGCGGATCTCCACCACCGCGCGCTCGATGGTGGGCCGGTCGGTGGCGTAGTGGGTGGCCGGCCAGATGCCGACGTGCTCGATCTCCGCGATCACCTCGCCCGTGAGCGGGTCGAAGTGCTGCAGCTGCTCGATCTCGTCGCCGAAGAAGACGGCCCGGTAGGCGCTCTCGGCGTAGGCCGGGAAGACCTCGAGCGTCTCCCCGCGCACGCGGAAGCTGCCGCGGCCAAGGGCCGTGTCGTTGCGCGTGTAGTGGTTGTCCACCAGCTTGCGCAGCGTGGCGTCGCGCTCGACCATCTCGCCCTTCTTCAGCATCACCACCTGGGCGTCGTAGCGCTCGGGCGACCCCAGGCCGTAGATGCAGGAAACGCTGGCCACGACCACCACGTCGCGGCGGCCGAGGAGCGCGGCCGTGGCAGAGTGCCTGAGGCGGTCGATCTCCTCGTTGATCGAGGAGTCCTTCTCGATGTAGAGGTCCTGCTGCGGGACGTAGGCCTCCGGCTGGTAGTAGTCGTAGTAGGAGACGAAGTACTCGACCGAGTTGTTCGGCAGGAACTCCCGGAACTCGTTGCAGAGCTGCGCCGCGAGCGTCTTGTTGTGGGCGATCACGAGCGCGGGCCGCTGGACCTGCTCGATCGTGAAGGCCATCGTGGCCGTCTTGCCGGAGCCCGTGACGCCGAGCAGTGTCTGGAAGCGGTCGCCCGACTCGAGGCCCTCGACGAGGCCGTCGCGTGCCTTGGGCTGGTCCGCGACTGCGCGGTATGCGGGGTTGATTGCGAACTCGGGCATCGCTAGGCGAACCTAGCAGTCGGGACTGCGGGTCGCGGACTGCGGACTGCGGAGGCCGAGATCCGCAGTCCGCAGTCTGCAGTCCGCGATCTCACTCGAGCCCAAGTTGCTTCGCGTAGTGCCTGCGGTAGGCGGCCCGGTGTGACATCACGCTGAGCACGTAGTGCCTCGTCTCCGGGAACGGGATGCTGCGGCCGACGTCGAAGTTGCCGGGCCCGCCCACGCGCCTGACCCAGCGGTCGACGTTGTCCATGCCGGCGTTGTAGGCCGCCACGGCAAGGGTCTCGTTGCCGCTGTAGTGGTCGATCAGGTAGCGCAGGTACCAGGAGCCATAGGCGATGTTGACCTGCGGGGTGCCGAGATCGCGCAGCTCGAACTGCGTGCCGCCCGACTTGTTGGCGATGAACTCCGCCGTGCTCGGCAGGAGCTGCATGAGGCCCTTGGCGCCCGCGCTCGAGGTGCCGTCCCGGAACTTGGACTCCTGGTAGATCACCGCGGCGATCAGCGCCGGGTCGAGCTTCTTGTCGGCCGCCTGCTGGCGGATGATGTCCTCGTGCTTGAGCGGCAGGGTGAACTCCCGCACCGCCGTGGGGCCGAGCTTGACCGCCATCACCACCGCCACGCCCACGGCGGCGGCCAGCACCAGCAAGCCCAGGCGCCTGCGCCTGACGGCGGCCGTGTGCGAGCGCCCGCGATGGCGGCCACGCCGCCGCTTCGCGGGGGTGAGCACCGTGGTGCGAGCGGATGCGCTGCGGTAGCTCAAGGCCCTATGTTCTCAAGGACGGCCGACAGCTTTCCCTGCAAGGCGCGCAGATCGGCGTCGTTCTCGACCACGAACTCCGCTTTCCCCGCCTTTTCCTGCTGGCTGAGCTGACGCGAGGTCCGGGACTCCAGGCCCGCGTGGCCGCGGGCGCCCGCCCGCTCGGCGCGCAGGTCCTCGTCGGCGATCACGGCGATGGTGTGGTCGAACACACCCTCCATGCCGGCCTCGAACAGAAGCGGCACCTCGACCACCGCCGCCCTGGGCGGCGGCTCGCGCCGGCCGACCTCCTCACGCCAGCTCATCACGCGCTCCCCCACGCGCGGCCAGAGCACGCCCTCGAGCCACTTGCGCTCATCCGGGTCCTCGAACACCACGCTCGCCACGGCGTTGCGGTCGATCTGCCCGTTCGGCGCCACTCGATCGCCGAAGCGCTCGACCAGCAGCTTGCGCATCTCGTCACCCTCGAGCAGGTCGTGGACCACGGCGTCGGTCGACAGTGTGGCGGCTCCCAGCCGCTCGAGGGCGGCCAGTGCCTCGGACTTGCCGGCGCCGATCCCCCCGGTCAGCCCGACGAAGGGCGGCGCGCCCGTCGCCGGGGCCGCCATGGCCTACTCGTCGGCCGCTTCCGGCTCTTCGACGACGGCCTCGGGCTCCTCAGCCACGTCGGGCTCGGCCGCCTCGGCGGCAGGCTCCTCGGCCTCGGGCTCGGCCTCGACTGCCTCGGGCTCCGCCTCGACTGCCTCGGGCTCGGCCTCGACCACCTCGGCCTCGACCGCGGCGACCGGCTCCTCGGCCGCTTCGGCTTCGGCCACCGGCTCGGCCTCGGCCTCGGCCTCGGCCTCGGCCTCCGCGGCTGCCACGGCATCGCCAAGCTGATCGCTCATCGACACCTCGGCGCCGGCGAACACGTCGTCGGAGAGGCCGAGCTCGGGCACATCGTCGAGCTGGTTCTCGCTGATCTCGGCGGACGGTCCGCCGTCACCCGACACCGAGCGCAGCGGCAGGATCTGGTCCTCCACGCGCTTGACGCTGAGCGAGAGCCGGCGGCGCTCGGAGTCGATCTCGAGGATCTTCACCCGCACCGTGTCGCCCTGGTTGACGATCTCACGCGGGTTCTCCACGTGGTGCTGGGCGAGCTCGGAGATGTGGACGAGGCCCTCCACGCCGTCGAGGATCTCGACGAAGGCGCCGAAGCTGACGACCTTGGTGACCTTGCCCTCGAGCTCGTCGCCGACGTTGTAGGTGTCCATCACCCGCTGCCACGGGTCCTCCTGGGTCTGCTTGAGGCCCAGCGAGATGCGCTGGCGCTCGCGGTCGATGTCGAGCACCTTGACCGGCACGACGTCCCCGATGTTGAGGATCTCGGACGGGTGGTTGACGTGGCTCCAGGAGAGCTCGGAGATGTGGATCAGGCCGTCGATGCCGTCGAGATCCACGAAGGCCCCGAAGTCGACGATGTTCGAGATCGCGCCCTCCACGACCTGGCCGGGCTGCAGCCGGTCGAGGATCTGCTGACGCACCTCCTTGCGCTCCTCCTCGAGCACCGCGCGGCGCGAGAGCACGACGTTGTTGCGCGAGCGGTTGAGCTCGATGACCTTGCACTCGATCTTCTGGCCGAGGAAGTCGTCGAGGTTCTGGACGCGGCGGATGTCGACCAGCGACGCCGGCAGGAAGCCGCGCACGCCGAGGTCGATGATGAGGCCGCCCTTGACGACCTCGATCACGGTGCCCTCGACGGGCTCGCCGGACTCGGCCGCCGCCTCGATGCGCCGCCACGCCTTCTCGAAGCGGGCGCGCTTCTTGGACAGGATCAGGCGGCCGTCCTGGTCCTCCTTGGTGAGCACCAGGGCGTCGACCTCTTCGCCGAGCTCGACCTCCTCGGACGCGTCCACGGACTTGCGGATCGACAGCTCGTGGGACGGGATGACGCCTTCCGACTTGTAGCCGATGTCGACCAGGACCTCGTCCTTGTCGATTCGCACCACCTTGCCGGTGACGACGTCGCCCTCCTCGAAGAGGACCATCGTCGCGTCGTAGTTGGGGACTACTTGGCCGTCGATCTCGAGGAGCAGTCCGTTCGACCCCTCGACGGGCCGGGCTTCGGTCAAAGTTTCAGTATCTGTCACGAATTTGAAAGGTTAGCGGGGACGTTGCCGCCTCGCTGGCGGATCAACGCCTTGTAGGCTGGGCTGCGATGCCCAGGAGACGCACGAAGCGTGGCGCCGAGCGCACCCCGCTGTCCCGCGACGCGGACGTCTTGATCTGCGGGGCGAGCTTTGCGGGCCTCGCCGTCGCGCGTGAGCTTAGCGGCAGCGGGGCACGCGTGCTGGTCGTCGACCGCTACGAGATCGGCGAGCGGCAGACCTCCGCCTGCGCCGCCCCCACCGGCTGGCTCGAGGCGCTGGGCCTCCAGGGGGCCATGCGGCAGACGTTTCCGGAGCTCGTGATCCACACCCCCTACGGCCGCGGGCGCTACCGGCTGCCCTGGAGCTTCTCCACGTTCGACTACCGCGAGCTGTGCGGGCTGCTGGACGACCAGAACGACGCCGAGTTCGAGATCGCCAAGGTCGACGGCCGCACGGGCGACACGGTCCACACGGACCGCGGCGACCTCTCCGCCCCGCTGATCGTCGACGCGCTCGGCTGGCGGCGGGTGCTGGCGCGGGCGGGCTACCAGCCGCCCGACGCGCCGCTGTCGCGCGGCCTCGAGGTGCATCCGCACGGCTCCGGCGACGAGCTCGAGATCTGGATCGACCGCCGCTACGTGCCCGCCGGCTACGGCTGGAGCTTCCCCGCACGGGACGAGGTGCGCATCGGCGTCGGCTCGTTCGACCCGCGCTTCCACGTGAAGGACACCACGGTCCAGCTCGCCGAGGACCTCGAGCGGGAGGCCGTGCGCTACCAGGGCAACTGGATCCCGCACCGGCTGCGCGACGCCGCCGAGGACGGGGTCTTCTTCGTCGGCGACTCGGCAGGCCACTGCCTGCCGCTCACCGCCGAGGGCATCCGCACGGCGTTCTACTTCGGCATCGCCTGCGGCCGCGAGCTGCGGGCGGTGGTCGAGGGCCGCGCCACGGTCGCCGAGGCCCTGACTCGCTACGGCGCCTTCAGCGCTTCGCACCGCTGGAAGTTCGAGTCGATGCTGGGCGTGCAGCGGCTGATCCCGCGCGTGCCGCCCCGGCTGCTCGGCCCGGCGATCCGCGCGATGAGCTCCCAGCGATTCGTCGACTGGTCGTTCACGCACTACCTCCGCATCGCGGCGCCAGAGTTCGCGGGGGCGGTTGGACCGGCGCCGCGCCCGGCGGACGCGCGTGTGGCCGCCGCGGCCTAACTGCCTTCGCCCACGTCCGCGCTCGGCGGACGCTTATGCCCGCAATAACGGCGACCCGGATCGCAAGCGTCCTGACTTCACCGGCTAGGAGCCGGGAAAGTCAGGACCTTAGGCATCTTCGCCGCGGCTACTTCGCGTCGAGCCAGTTCACGCCGACGCCCACGTCCACCGCCAGCGGTGGGTCGAGCGCGTAAGCGCGGACCATCTCCTCGCGGACGATTGCCGAGGCGCGCTCGACCTCGGCTCCGGGAGCCTCGAACAGCAGCTCGTCGTGGATCTGCAGCACGAGCCGGGTGGCGAAGCCCTCGTCACGCAGGCGCTTCCAGCAGCGCACCATCGCCACCTTGATGATGTCGGCGGCGCTGCCCTGGACCACCGTGCTGATCGCCAGCCGCTCGCCCAGCAGACGCGTCTGGCGCTGGCGCGCGCGCAGCTCGGGGATGCGCCGGATGCGGCCGAACATCGTGGTGACGAAGCCGTCGTCGGTGGCGCCGGTGATCGTCTTGGTGATGAACTGCTGCACCTTCGGGAAGCGGTTGAGGTAGCGCTCGATGAACTCCGCCGCCTCCTCCTGGGGGATCTGCAGGCGGTCGGCCAGCCCGTATGCCGACAGCCCGTAGACGATCCCGAAGTTGATCATCTTGGCCTTGGAGCGCGTGCCGTGGTCGACCTGCTCGGGCGCCAGCCCGAACATCTCGCCGGCGGTGGCCGCGTGGATGTCCTCGCCGCGGGCGAACAGCTCCTTCAGCACCTCCTCGTCCGCCAGGTGCGCCAGCACGCGCAGCTCGATCTGCGAGTAGTCGGCGGAGATCAGCCGGTGGCCCTCCTCGGCCACGAAGCAGGCGCGGATCTCGCGGCCCTCCTCGCTGCGGATCGGGATGTTCTGCAGGTTGGGGTTGGTGCTGGAGAGCCGCCCCGTGGTGGTGGCGGTCTGGTTGAAGGTGGTGTGCAGGCGGCCCGTGCTCTCCCTGATCAGCTCTGGGAGGGCGTCCAGGTAGGTCGACTTCAGCTTGGTGAGCTCGCGCCACTGCTCGACCTTGGCGATGATCTCGTGCTCGTCGCGGATCGCCGCGAGCACGCGGGCGTCGGTGGAGAAGCCGGTCTTGCCGCGCCGCTTCTTCGACAGCCCGAGCTTGTCGAACAGCACCTGGCCGAGCTGCTGCGGGGAGCCGATCGTGAACTCCTCACCCGCCAGCTCGTAGATCTCGCGCTCGAGGGCCGCGATGCGCTCGGCGAAGTCCTCGTTGATCCGGGCAAGGCGCTCGGTGTCGAGCTTGACGCCGGCGCGTTCGACGTCGATCAGCACCTCGACGAGCGGCAGCTCGACCTCGCGCAGGAGGCGAGTGAGCCCGTGCTCCTCGATCACGCCGAGCTGGCGGTCCACCAGCGCGCGCGTGCCGACCGCACGCTCGGCCAGCCCGTTGGCGCCGGACACCTTGGCGGTGATGCTCTCGTCCTCGAGCAGCTCGTCCAGCGGGTACTTCCGCCGGGCGGGGTCGATCAGGTAGGCGGCGACCATCGTGTCGTGCTCGAGCGGCGGCTGCTCCGAGGGATCCTCGGAGGCCGCCAGCGTCTTCCAGTCGTGCGCGACCAGCGGCCGCTGGCCCCAGGAGAGCGTGAGCGCGGCCAGCGTCTCGGCGTCGCCGACGTAGACGTCGTCGCCCCCGGCGTAGGCGGCGAAGCGCAGCGGCCCGGCGGCAGCGCCGTCCTCGTCGAGCGGCCGCTCGGCCGCCAGCGTGGCGTGCTCCCCCTCCAGGCTGCCGACCTCGGCCACGGGCACCTCCACGGCTCGCGCCTCGAGCTCGAGGGAGGCGGCCATGCGCGGGGCGGCCTGCTCCTCGCCGCCCTCTCCGAAGGCCTCCTCGAGCCGCCGCAGCGGGTCGCGCAGCTCGAACTCGCGGAAGAACTCGCGCAGGCGCGAGCGGTCGGGCTCGTTCGCCACGGAGTGCGCGAGGTCGATGTCGATCGGCACGTCGCGGATCGCCGTGGCGAGCTTCTTCGACACGCGCGCGTCGTCGGCGTGGACCGTGAGGTTCTCCTTGCGCTTGGCGCCGGAGATCTTGTCCACGTTGGCCAGCACGTCCTCGAGCGTGCCGAACTCCTGCAGGAGCTGGGCGGCCGTCTTGTCGCCGATGCCGGGAACGCCCGGGATGTTGTCCGAGGTGTCGCCCTTGAGGCCGTAGAAGTCGGTGATCAGCGACGGCGGGATGCCGTAGCGGTCGAGCACGGCCTGCTCGTCGTAGACCTTGGTGTCGGTGATGCCGCGGCTCGTGGCCATCACCTGCACGCCGGGCTCCACGAGCTGGAACATGTCGCGGTCGCCGGTGACGACCATCACGTCGATGCCCTGCTCGCGCGCCTGCCTGGCGACCGTGGCGATCACGTCGTCGGCCTCGTAGCCCTCCACGCGCACGTTCTGGTAGCCGAACGCCTCGACGAGCGGCTGGAGGTGCGGCCACTGCTCGGACAGGAGGTCGGGCCGCCGGCGGCGCTCGGCCTTGTACTCGGTGTACTCCTGCTCGCGCCCGGACATGCCGGCGTCCCAGGCGACGACCGTGGGCTTCACGCCGTAGTCGGTGAGGATCTTCACCAGCATCGAGGCGAAGCCGAAGATCGCGTTGGTGGGCACCCCGCGCGAGGTGGCGATCGTCTCCGGCAGGGCGAAGAAGGCCCGGTACGCCAGGCTGTTGCCGTCGATGAGGAAGAGCTCGTTGCCGTTCTCGGCCACGGGTTGATCTTATGAAGGCTCCTGGTCGCCCGGAGAATCGCCTGCAAAGGGGGCCAGATCGGCCGGCAGCCGGGAAACCCTCTATATGATTGGCGGCCCCTTGCGGGCCCCGAGGGGGGCTCGCGGAGAGAGCATTCCAACCCTGCCATGTCCGTCAGGCCCAGCGCCCAGTACTCGCTGACGCTGCGGGTCGAGCTCGACCGCCGACCCGGCCAGCTTGGCCTGCTCGCGTCCGCGCTCGGCGCGGCGGGCGGCTCGATCGGCACGATCGACACGATCGAGATGGGCGACGCCAAGGCGATCCGCGAGATCACCGTCATGGCGAGCGACCAGGACCACGCGGACTCGATCGTCGCCGCCGCCGAGCTGGTCGAGGGCTGCCACCTGATCGAGGTCACCGACCGCACCTTCGAGCTCCACCGCGGCGGCAAGCTCTTCACCGGCCTGAAGTCGCCGGTCAAGACGCGCGACGACCTCTCGATGGCCTACACGCCGGGCGTCGGGCGCGTGTGCATGGCGATCCACGACAATCCGGATAAGGCCTACCAGTTCACGATCAAGTCGAACACGGTGGCCGTGGTCTCGGACGGCAGCGCCGTGCTCGGCCTGGGCGACATCGGCCCTGCTGCCGCCATGCCCGTGATGGAGGGCAAGGCGATGCTGTTCAAGGAGTTCGGCGACGTCGACGCCGTGCCGATCTGCCTCGATACCAAGGACCCTGACGAGATCGTTCAGACCGTGCGGCTGATGGCGCCCGGCTTCGGCGGCATCAACCTCGAGGACATCTCCTCGCCACGCTGCTTCGAGATCGAGAGCCGCCTGCAGGACGAGCTCGACATCCCGGTCTTCCACGACGACCAGCACGGCACGGCGATCGTGGTCCTCGCGGCGCTGCTCAACTCCTGCCGGCTCACCGGCCACCGCATCGAGGACCTTCACGTGGCGATGGCGGGCGCCGGCGCCGCCGGAGTGGCGGTGGCGAAGATACTGATGAACTCCGGCGTGCTCTCGATCGTCGCCTGCGACCGGCACGGGGCGATCCACAGCGAGCGCCCCGATTACGTCGAGGGCACGATGAACCTGCCCGAAGACCTGGCTCGCCGAGAACACGAACCACGACCGCCTGGGCGGCTCGGCGGCCGACGCCCTCGCGGGCGCCGACGTGTTCATCGGGCTGTCCGGGCCCGGCATCATCCAGGCCGCCGACCTGGCCCGCATGAACCCCGACCCGTTCGTGTTCGCCATGGCCAACCCCACTCCCGAGGTGAACCCGGAGGAGGCCGCCCCCTACGTGCGCGTGATGGCCACCGGGCGCTCCGACTATCCCAACCAGATCAACAACGTGCTCGCCTTCCCCGGCATCTTCCGCGGGGCGCTCGACGTGCGCGCGCGGCGCATCACCGAGGAGATGAAGCTCGCGGCGGCGCGCGGCATCGCCGAGGTGGTCACCGACGACGAGCTGACCGAGGACTACATCATCCCGAGCGTGTTCAACGGCTACGTGAGCGCGTGCGTGGCGAAGGCCGTGGCGCGCGAGGCCGAGACCAGCGGCGCGACCCGCGCCGAGCACGTCGGGGCCTGACGCCGCCCGTCCGTGCGCGTCGCTGTCACAGGCGCCACGGGAACGATCGGCCGCGAGCTGGTCGAGGCGCTGCTCGACCGCGGCGACGCGGTGACCGTGCTGACGCGCGACGTGGACCGCGCGGCGGCGGAGCTGCCCGACACCCATCCGGTGGCCTGGCGGGACCCGCTGCGCGAGCCGGCGCCGACCGAGGCCCTGAACGACCGCGACGCCGTGGTCCATCTCGCCGGCGAGCCGATCGCCCAGCGCTGGACGGCCGCCGCGAAGCAGCGTATCCGCGACTCCCGCGAGCTGGGCACGCGCAACCTCGTGGCCGGGCTACGGGAGGCGGAGCCGCGCCCGCGCGTGCTCGTGTCGCAGTCGGCGGTGGGCTACTACGGGCCGCACGGCGACGAGCGAATCGACGAGTCGGCCCCGCCTGCCAGCGGCGACTTCCTCGCCGACGCGGTGGTGGCGTGGGAGGGCGAGGCGCGCGCCGCCGAGGAGCTCGGCATGCGCGTCGTGCTCACCCGCACCGGCGTGGTGCTGTCAGAGAGCGGCGGCGCGCTGGCCAAGATGCTGCCGCCGTTCAAGCTGGGGATCGGCGGGCCCGTGGCCGGCGGCCGGCAATACGTGCCCTGGATCCACATGGACGACGTGGTCGGCGTGATCCTGCGCGCCCTCGACGACGACTCGTGGAGCGGCGCGCTGAACGTGACCGCGCCCGAGCCGGTGACCAACAGGGAGCTGTCCCGCGCGCTTGGGCGCGTGCTCGTGCGACCGGCGATCACCCCCGTGCCGGGGTTCGCCCTGGGCCTCCTCTACGGCGAGATGGGCTCGATCGTGACCACCGGCCAGCGCGCCGTGCCCGGCAGGCTGCTCGAGCTGGGCTACGAGTACCGCCACCCCGAGTTCGAGGCGGCGCTGCGGGCGGCGGTGAAGCCTTAGTCGGTCCGGCCCCGTCAGATGAGAGAGCTGCGCTTCCGGCGACGCCGCAGGCGCGCCAGGCCGGCCTCGATGAGCGCGCAAAACGCGATCAGAAGCAGGCCCCAGCCGACGACCTCGAGCAGTATGAGCAGTGCCGTGCCCACGCTCAGCCGTCCTTGTGTTCCGCGTCATGGCTGAGGCGCTCGGCGCGCGCCTCGGCGACCGTGGGGGCGCCGCGCCGTGGGATCGGTCCCTGCACCTTCCAGCGGGAGTCCTCGCGCGCCGGCCAGAGCAGCCAGATTGGGATCGCGAGCACGGTGAGAAGCAGCCCGGTGGCCAGGCCCGGCTTCTCGCCGTAGCCCTTCCGGTCCGACAGCCATGACCCGATGATCGCCGACGCGAGCCAGGCGTAGGTGAGCCAGAGGGCCTTCGCTCCGAGTAGCGCGAATACGGTCATGCTCCCCCCAGGTACGCGTTCTGGACTTCAGGGTTCTCGCGCAATGCGGAGGACTCGTCCGTAAGCGCGACCGTCCCTGTCTCGAGCACGTAGCCGCGGTGAGACACATCCAGCGCGAAGTTGGCGTTCTGCTCGACGAGCAGGATCGTGGTGCCCTGCCGGTTGATCTCGGCGATCGTCTCGTAGATGCGCTCGACGAGCACCGGGGCGAGGCCCATCGCCGGCTCGTCGAGCAGGAGCAGGCGCGGGTTCGACATCAGCGCCCGGCCGATCGCCAGCATCTGCTGCTCGCCGCCCGACATCGTGCCCGCCTTCTGCTTCTCGCGCTCCTTGAGCCGGGGGAAGAGGTCGAACACGCGCTGCATGTCGTCGTCGATGCGCGCGTCGCGGCGCAGGTAGGCGCCGAGCTCCAGGTTTTCGCGCACGGTCATGCGCGCGAAGCAGCGCCTCCCCTCCGGCGCCTGCGAGATGCCCATCCGGACGATGTCCTGCGGTGCGGTCTCGCCGATCTCCTTGCCCTCGAAGCGAATCGTGCCCTCGCGCGGCGGCGTGAGCCCGGAGATCGAGCGGAGCGTGGTGGACTTGCCGGCGCCGTTCGAGCCGATCAGCGTGACGATCTCGCCCTCGTTGACCTCGAGGGACACGCCCTTCAGCGCCTCGATGTTCCCGTAGTAGGTGTGGAGGTCCTTGACAGACAGGAGCGCCGCCATCGCCTAGTCCCCCGTCTGCTTTCCGAGGTAGGCCTCGACCACGCGCGGGTTCGCCCGCACCTCCTCCGGCTTGCCCTCGGCGATCTTCTCGCCGTGGTCGAGCACGGTGATGCGCTCGGAGACGTTCATCACGACCTTCATGTCGTGCTCGATCAGGAGGATCGTCAGGCCCCTCTCGTCGCGCAGCGTCTGCATGAAGGCCGTGAGGGTCGCCGACTCGGCCGGGTTCATGCCGGCCGTGGGCTCGTCCAGCAGCAGCATTTTCGGGTCCGACGCGAGGGCTCGCGCGATCTCGACCCGGCGCTGGTCGCCGTAGGAGAGGTTGATCGACATCTGGTTGTGCAGCCTCGGCGCCAGCCCGACGAACTCGAGCATCTCGGCCGCCTTCTCGCGCGCGAGCTTCTCCTCCTTGCGCACGGACGGCAGCCGGATGATCGAGCCGAACAGTCCGGCCTCCATGCGCGCGTGCTCGCCGACCATGACGTTCTCGAGCGCGCTCATCGTGGCGAACAGGCGGATGTTCTGGAAGGTGCGCGCCAGGCCCGCGGTGAGGATGCGGTCCGGCCGGGCGGCGGTGATGTCGCGCCCGTCGAAGGCGATCCACCCGGAGCTGGGCTTGTAGAGCCCGGTGAGCATGTTGAAGAAGGTGGTCTTGCCGGCGCCGTTCGGCCCGATGATCGAGACGATCGAGCGGCGCGGCACCGAGAAGCTCACGTTGTCGACGGCCATCAGGCCGCCGAAGATCTTCGACACGTCCGCGGACTCGAGGATCGTCGCGCGGCCGTTCGAGCCGTCGACGGCTGGCGGCCCGTCGGCGGCCGTTGCGAGCTGCGTGTTGGGTGCGTCGTCGGTCATACCCGCGTCTCGAAAAAGGCTTCCTCGGCGCTGGACACGCCGGTGCCCACGCCCTCGGTCAGCTCGAGTTTGCGTCTGCGCTCTGGAATCAGGCCCTGCGGCCTCAGCACCATCATGATCACGAGCAGGAAACCGAAGATGCCGAAGCTGAGCTCTGTGAGGTCGAAGTGCAGGCCGACCTTCGACGGCAGGTCGTGGAACGGGCCCGGGATGAAGTAGGTGTCGATGTACGAAAGCGTGATCGCGCCCACCACCACGCCCCAGATGCTGCCGATGCCGCCGAGGATGACCATCGCCAGGACGAAGATCGAGAACGAGAACTCGAACTGGTCGGCGTTGACGGTGTTCAGGTAGGCCGCGAGGAAGGCCCCGGCCAGCCCGCCGAACGCGGCGCCGGTGGCGTACGCCATCAGCTTCGTGCGCACGAGCGGCACGCCCATGCTCGCCGCCGCCACCTCGTCCTCGCGCACCGCGATCCAGGCCCGGCCGAGGCGCGAGTCGCGCAGCCGGAAGTTGACGAACAGCGCCAGCAGCACGAGCCCCAGCGCGGTCCAGTACCACGGCCGCAGGTTGAGCGGCCCGAACTGGGACAGCCCGGGGAGGTCCGGCGAGTCGATCGGCGTGATGCCCTGGCGACCGGCCGTTAGCGCGTACTTGCCGAGATGCAGGTCCTGGCCGTTCACCGCGACGTTGTGGATGATCTCGCCGAACGCCAGCGTCACGATGGCGATGTAGTCGCCGCGCAGGCGCAGCGTCGGCAGGCCGATGAGCACGCCGAAGATCGACGCGACGATCGCAGCGGCCACCAGGACGAAGAGGAAGTTCAGATGGATGCCCGGCAGGGTGTTCACCACGCCGGTGACGCCGATGTGGACGCCCTTCTGGTGGTTGATGTAGGAGTAGAAGCCCGAGCCGAACCAGCCGATCGTGTAGGCGCCCAGCGCGTAGAAGGCCACGTAGCCGAGGTCGAGCAGGCCGGCGAAGCCCACCACGATGTTGAGGCCGAGCGCCATCACCGCGTAGGCGAGCGCCTTGGTGGCGTTGTCGTTGAACGAGCCGCCGGGCGAGCTGAAGAACGGCAGCAGGATCAGGAAGACGAGCAGGCCGACGCCGACACCCTGCTTGACGCGCTTCGGAAGCCCGTCCCAGCGGTCCCCGATGGCCGAGAGCGTCTCGCGGATCGTGTTCATCCGGCCTCCCTCGTCTCCTCGCCCAGCAGGCCCTGTGGCCGGAAGACCATGATCAGGATCAGGTACGCGAACACGATGGCGGGAGTCCATTGCGACGCCAGCCGGTCGTCCGAGATCTGCTGGATGCAGCCGATGATCAGGCCGCCGAGGACGGCCCCGCGCAGGTTGCCGATGCCCCCCATGACCGCTGCGGTGAAGGCGATCAGGCCGGCCTCGAAGCCCTGGTCGAAGCGGATCGTCGTCTCATAGAGCGCGAAGATAAGGCCGGCCGCGCCCGCCATCAGACCGCCGAGCAGGAACGTCAGCGAGATCGCGCGGTCCACGTTGATGCCCATCAGGCGCGCGGCCTCCGGGTCCTGCGCGGTGGCGCGCATCGCCTTGCCGAGGCGGCTCTTCTGGACGAAGGTGACGAGCAGCAGCACCAGGGGGACCGTCACGCCCACCGCCAGCACGTCCGCGTGCGTGATGTGCACGCCGCCGATCGTGAAGAAGTCCTTCTGGGCGTGGATCAGATCGTCGACGCCGTGCTGCGAGCCGCCGAGCCACTCGAGGCCGACGTTCTGCAGGATGAACGAGAAGCCGACGGCCGTGATCAGCGGCGCTAACTTGGGCGCGTTTCTCAGCGGCCGGTAGGCCACGCGCTCGATCATCACGTTGAGCGTCCCGCAGGCGATCATCGCGACGAGCCCGGCCACGACCAAACCGCCGCCGATTCCAAGCGCCCCGGTGGCCAGGCCCACGCCCAGCGTGCTCCAGACGCCGAACGACACGAACGAGCCGATCATGAACACCTCGCCATGCGCGAAGTTGATCAGCTCGATGATTCCGTAGACGAGCGTGTAGCCGATCGCCACGAGCGCCCAGATCGAGCCGTTCGAGATCCCGTCCTTGAGGTTCTCGGCGATGTGGGTGAGCCCGTGGCCGTGGACGAGGTCGAGCGTGCCGTACACGACCGGCAGCGCGAACAGCGTGATGATCAGCCCGTAACGGGACAGGAAGCGCCCGACCGCGGCCAGAGCCGGCGAGCCACCCCTCGTGATCCGTGCGGGAACGCTTGCCGCTTCCAACTCCCCTCCGAGTCTAAGTCAAGGTTGGGTTGAGCGGGCCGGTGTCCCGGCCCGCTCTCCCCACTGAATCGAGGCCCTTAGCTGGAGCCCTTCACGACCTGGTCGAACTTGATCTCGCCGTTCTCGACCTTGTACAGGCCGTAGTCGGTGATCGAAGTGTCGCCGTTCTGGTCGATGCTGTACGTCCCGAGCACGCTGGCCCGGTTCTTGGTTGCGAACAGGGCGTTCACCACGTCCTGACGGTTGTTGCCGTTAGCGCCTGCGCGCTTGATGGCGTCGAGAGCGAGACCCATCGTCTCGTAGCCGTAGAGCGCGTAGGGGTCAGGCTGTGCGCCTCCGTAGGCGGCCGAGTAGTCCGTGAAGAACTTCTGGCCGGCCGGCGGGTACTTGTCCGGCGACAGCGTGGCCACCGTGCACTGCAGCCGCGAGTCGAGGCTGACCGGCACGCCGCCGTTCTTGGCATCCACCCAGCCGGACTCGCAGAAGCCGTCCGGCCCGTAGATCTTCGCCTTGGGCAGGCCCGCGGCGATGTCCTTCGTGAGCTGCACGCCGTTGTTGTCGACGACGCCGCTCAGAAGGACGCAATCCGCGCCCTTGCTGGCGATCTTCGAGGCCACCGACCGATAGTTGGCCGCCTTCGAGTCCCAGCCGTCGTTGCCGAGCGCCGGAATCCCGGCGGTCTTCAGCGCGCCGGTGGTGTTGGTGGCGAGGCCCTGACCGTAGACCTCCTTGTCGTTCAGGATGTACGGCTTGGTGCAACCCTGCTGCTTCATCACGGTCGCAAGGGCCGCCGCCTGAACGGTGTCCTTCGGGACGACGCGCACGTAGGTGCGCTTGCCCGTCGGGTAGTACTTCTGGGGCTCGCCCGGCGTGGCGCCGGCAACGTTGGAGGTCAGACCGACCGCCGTGTTAGACGGGCTGATCTGGCCGATGCCGGCCCGGTTCAGGATCGGGATCGAGATCGCGCTCGCCCCCGAGTTGAACTCGCCGAGGTACAGGATCGTCGACTTGTCCTGAGCCGCCTTGCGCGCGTTGGCCGATGTTTGGCCTGCATCCCACTTGCCCGCTGTGGCGGTGGCGTCGTCGAGCGACACGTACTTGACGGTGAAATTCCCTACCTTCCCGCCCGCCTGCTGGAGCGCCAGCTTGGCCCCGTTGATGACGGCCTCAGAGTTGCTGCGGGTCGGGCCCTGGAGCGGGAGGCTCGAATAGATCGTGAGCGTCTTGCCACTCACCCCTCCAGAGGTACTTCCCCCGCCGCCGCCTCCGCCACAAGCTGCTACGCCCATGGCCGATGCGCCGACGAGGCCTGCTGCTACCAACCAGCGTCCTCGCACGGACATTCCCTCCTCTAAGAGAACTGGGTTGAGGTGGCTGGCCATCCTAGCCGTGCCCAGTCGGGGTTGCAATTGAGCCGGGGAGATGGCTCAGTTAAGTTTCTGTTGCCTGTGCAGGCTCGCTTGCAGCACGCGGGCCACGTCCAGATGGCGAACCAGCGGGTGTCTGTACTGTGACGGCGATGAGGATCGGGATCCTGACCGGCGGTGGCGACTGTCCCGGCCTCAACGCCGTGATCCGCGCGGTGGTCCGCAAGGGCATCGACCGCTACGGCCACGCCTTCGTCGGCTTCCGCGAGGGCTGGCGCGGACCGCTCGAGAACATCTTCGAGGAGCTCACGATCGAGTCCACACGGGGCATCCTCCCCCGCGGCGGCACGATCCTCGGCTCCTCCCGCACCAACCCCTTCAAGCAGCCCGACGGCTTCGACCGCATCAGGGAGAACCTCGAGAGCCTGAACATCGACGGGCTGATCGCCATCGGCGGCGAGGACACGCTCGGCGCGGCCACGCGCCTCTCGGAGATGGGGCTGCCAGTGATCGGTGTGCCGAAGACGATCGACAACGACCTCGGCGCCACCGACGTGACCTTCGGCTTCGACACGGCGCTGCAGGTCGCCACCGACGCGATCGACCGCCTTCACACGACGGCCGAGAGCCACCACCGGATCATGATCCTCGAGGTGATGGGGCGGCACGCGGGCTGGATCGCGCTCCACTCCGGCCTCGCCGGCGGCGCCGACGTGATCCTGATCCCCGAGCGTCCGTTCGACATCGAGGTGGTCTGCCGGCTGATCAAGCGCCGGCATTCGCGCGGGCGCTACTTCTCGATCGTTGTCGTGGCCGAGGGCGCGCTGCCCAAGGAGGGCACCCTCGAGGTCGTGGGCGGCGACAAGGACGAGTTCGGGCACGAGCGCCTGGGCGGCATCGGCATGATGCTCGAGCGCGAGATCGGGCAGCGCACGGGCTTCGACTCGCGCGCGACCGTGCTCGGCCACATCCAGCGCGGCGGTACCCCGACCGCGTTCGACCGCGTGCTGGCCACGCGCCTCGGCATCGCGGCAATCGACGCCGCCAGCGAGGGCCGCTGGGGCATGATGACCGCGCTGCGCTCGATGAAGATCGAGCTCGTGCCGCTGAAGGACGCGGTGGCGCAGCTGAAGACGGTGCCGCCCGAGGAGTACGAGGCCGCCGAGGCCTTCTTCGGTTGAGATTGCGGATTGCGGAGGGGCGGACTGCGCAATCCGCGATCCGCAATCCGCAATCTTGCTAGGCGTTCCCCATCATCCGGTCAACGAACGGCTTCGTTGCCCGGACCGTGATCGCGATCACCACGAGCAGGACCGTGACCAGGAACGAGTCGACCGGCTTCCAGCCGAGGGCGAAGCCGACGAGCCAGAACGCCAGGCCGAAGGTGAGGGTGATCAGCAGACCCATCGCGGCGCGGGAGCTTATCGCGACGGCGAGTTGAAGCGGCTGCGCACCTTGGTGACGGCGTTGAACGCCGCCAGCATCGCGCGCTCCCCACCGGAGTCCCGCTGGGGCAGCATGCCCAGGCCGCGGGCGAACGCGGCGCCGTCGTAATAGGCGGTGTTGCGGACGATCTTGCCCCCCTCGACCTCCACGCAGTCGCAGCCGCGCACCTCGACTCGCCGGCCGGTGGGCTCGACCCCCAGGAACGGCGCGCCGGTGAAGGTTCCCCTCGCCGTCCATTGGACGGCCACGACGCCCGCGCCAGCGGTCATGCGGTCGACGCTGAACTCCATGTCCGGAAAGGCCGCGAACATGCCGGCGAAGAAGCCGCGGACCTCGCCGGGACCGCGGAAGATGCCGACCGGCACCAGCTCGTCGATGCCGTCATCGGCCCAGAACTGGGCCATCGCGTCGGGGTCGCGCGCCGCCACGGCCTCGAAATAGCCGCTGGCCACGTCCTCGCTGATCTGGGCTTTGGTACGACGCTTTGTGGCTGCCATTGCGGCGACATTACCAGCGCCATCGGCGGGTTCCGTGATCCGTGATCCGTGATCCGTGATCGGCCTCAGGCGAGTGCCTCCGCCAGCTCAGCGACGATCTCGCCCACCGCCTGAGGCCCTCCCTCGCCGGCAGCGCGCACTATGCGGCTGCCCACGATCACTCCATCGGCGATGTCCGCGACCATGCTGGCCTGCTCCCCCGTGGAGATGCCGAAGCCGACGGCCACGGGCACGCTCGTGGCCTCGCGGACGCGGGTCACGGTCTGGCCGAGCTCCGGCGGCAGCTCCCTGCGCTCCCCGGTGATGCCGGTGAGCGAGACCGTGTAGACGAAGCCGCGCGCGTCGCGGCCGATCGCGGCCAGCCGGTCGGCCGGCGTGTTGGGCGCCGCCAGGGCCACGAGGGCCAGCCCGCGCGCGTCACAGGCGGCACGCAGGTCCGCCGCCTCGTCGTGCGGCAGGTCCGGCACGATCAGGCCCGCCGCGCCGGCCGCGGCCGCGAAGTCCGCGAACGCATCCGGACCGCGGGTGACGATCGCGTTGGCGTAGACCATCAGCACCACCGGCACTCGCGGCGAGAGCGCCTCGCACACCCGCAGCACGCCCTGCAGCGTCGCGCCGGCGGCCAGCGCCCGCGTGGCGGCGGCGTGGATCACCGGGCCGTCGGCCAGCGGGTCGGAGAACGGCACACCCAGCTCGAGCAGGTCGGCGCCGGCGTCGATGCAGGCGTCGCCGACCGCCAGCGAGGTGTCGAGGTCGGGGAAGCCGCCCATCAGGTAAGGCATCAGCGCCGCCCGCCGTCCGTGCGAGGCGAAGGCGGCGGCTATCCGGTCACTCAAGCGCCAGCACCTCGGCGAGGTCCTTGTCGCCGCGCCCGGAGAGCGTGACCAGATCGGGCCCGGCGCCGCGCGTGGCCAGCACCCAGGCCAGCGCGTGGGCCGGCTCGAGCGCCGGGATGATCCCCTCGAGCCGCGCCAGCAGGCGGAACGCCTCCACCGCCTGCTCGTCGGTGACCGCCACGTAGGTCGCGCGGCCCGTGTCGCGCAGGTAGGCGTGCTCGGGACCCGAGCCCGGGTAGTCGAGCCCGGCCGAGATCGAGTGCGCCTCCAAGATCTGGCCCTCCTCGTCCTGCAGCACCGCCGACATCGAGCCGTGCAGCACTCCGCGTGCGTTCGTCGTGAGCGGCGCGCCATGGCGGCCGCTCTCGATCCCCTCCCCCGCGGCCTCGACGCCGATCAGCTCGACGTCCTCGTCGTCGATGAAGGCGGCAAAGGTGCCGATCGCGTTAGAGCCTCCTCCAACGCACGCCGCCACGTGCGCCGGG
This sequence comes from uncultured Thermoleophilaceae bacterium, assembly GCA_963848495.1. Taxonomy (GTDB): domain Bacteria; phylum Actinomycetota; class Thermoleophilia; order Solirubrobacterales; family Thermoleophilaceae; genus JAICJR01. Next base: position 1,727,397 of record CAWKDV010000002.1, on the reverse strand, counting down.
AGCCGGCCGGTGACCTCGAGGAACTGGGCGCGCGCCTCGTCGCCGATCACGCGCTGGAGGTCGCGCACCAGCGACGGGAAGGGCGATGGCCCGACGACCGAGCCGATCACGTAGTGGGTGTCCGCCACGTTGGCGACCCAGTCGCGGATGGCCGCGCTCACGGCCTCCTTCAGCGTCCGGGCCCCGGCGTCGACCGGCACCACCGTGGCGCCCAGCAGCCGCATCCGCTCGACGTTGGGCCGCTGCCTGCGCATGTCCTCGGTGCCCATGTAGACGACGCACTCGACGTCGAGCAGCGCGCAGGCGGTGGCCGCCGCCACGCCGTGCGAGCCGGCGCCGGTCTCGGCGATCATCCGCGTCTTGCCCATCCGCTTGGCGAGCAGCACCTGTCCGAGCGCGTTGTTGATCTTGTGGGCGCCGGTGTGGTTGAGGTCCTCGCGCTTCAGATAGACGTCGCGGCCCGCCTCCGCGGACAGGCGGCGGGCGTGGTACAGCGGGGTCGGGCGGCCGACGTAGTCGCGCTGCAGCGCCGACAGCTCCTGCTGGAAGCCGGGGTCCGTGCGCGCCTCGAGCCAGGCGAGCTCGAGCTCGTCGAGCGCCGGCACGAGCGTCTCCGGCACGTAGCGCCCGCCGTACGGGCCAAAGCGCTGCTCGACCGCACTCACGCCGCTGCCCTGGCGTCGGCCTGCGCGACCGCGCCCACGAACGCCTCCAGCCTGGCCGGGTCCTTGCGGCCGGGCACCGCCTCGGTGCCGCTGGCCACGTCCACGGCGTAGGGATGCGTCGCGGCCATGGCCGCCCCCACGTTGTCGGCGGTGAGGCCGCCCGAGAGGATGATCGGCACGTGGCGGTCGTGCGCGTCGGCCAGCTCCCACTGGAAGGTCTCGCCGGTGCCGCCCCGGTGGCCGGGGACGTAGGCGTCGAGCAGGTGGTAGTCGACCTCGTAGGAGGCCAGCGCCCGGATCGAGCCGCTGTCCTTCACGCGCACGGCCTTGATCACCCTGCAGCCCGTGCGGCGCGCCACCTCGCGGCAGAAGGCCGGCCCCTCGTCGCCGTGGAGCTGCACGATGCTGAGCGAGCAGCGGTCTGCCAGTGCCGCCAGCTCGTCGAGCGTCGCGTTCACGAACACGCCCACGAGCTCGGCCTGCCGGCGCAGCTCGGCGCCGATCTCCTCCGCCGCCTCGGGATCGCAGGCCCGCGGGCTGCCCGGCCAGAAGATCATGCCGATCGCCCACACGCCGAGGTCGGCCGCCAGGCGCGCGTCCTCGATGGCTGGTGGTGCCGCAGCTCTTGACCCGGGTCATCGCGACCCGAATGGTGGCAGGCGTAGGGGTGGCAGGCCTACGGGAACGGGAACGTCTGCTGGTCCTGCTGGCCGCCGTTGTCGATCGACGCCGGCCGGTTGCCCAGCGTGACCGTGACGGCCTTGAGCTTGTTGTGGCGGTAGAACTGGACCTCGACCTTGTCGCCCGGCTTCTTCGTGGCCAGCATCCCCCGGCGATGTCGTCGGGCTTCGAGATCGGCTTGCCGGCGACCTTCACGATCAGGTCGCCGCCGATGATCAGGTTGTTGGCGAGCTGCTGCGTGCCGCCCTTGATGCCCGCCTGGTCGGCGGGGCTGCCGGCGGTGACGTCCTGCACGAGCGCGCCCTTGTTGGTGGGCAGGTTCAGGGCCTTGGCGTCCTGCGCGGTGATCGTGGCGGTGCTCACCCCCAGGAACGCGTGCTCGACCTGGCCCCTCTTCTCGAGCTGCGGGATCGCCGCCTTGGCGGTGTTGATCGGGATTGCGAAGCCGATGCCGACGCTGCCGTTGCCGCTGCCGCCGGTGGCGATCTGGGAGGTGATGCCGATCACCTGACCCGCCGCGTTCAGCAGCGGCCCGCCCGAGTTGCCGGGGTTGATCGCGGCGTCGGTCTGGATCACGTTGTTGATCGCGAAGCCGTTCGGCGCCTGGATCTGGCGCTGCAGCGCCGAGATGATGCCGGTCGTGACCGTGCGGTCGAAGCCGAACGGGTTGCCGATGGCGATCGACGGGTCGCCGACCCTCACCTTGCTCGAGTCGCCGAGCGTGAGTGCGTGCAGCTTGGACGAGCGGGGGTTGACGTGGAGCAGCGCGAGATCGGTGGACGGGTCCTTGCCCACCACGGTCGCCTTGATGAGCTGGGTGTCGCCGAAGCGGACGGCGATGCTCGGTGGCGCCCTCCACGACGTGGTTGTTCGTGAGGATGTCGCCGCGATCGTCGATGACGAAGCCGGAGCCTGTCGAGATGCCCTGCTCGGGGATCGAAAAGCCGAACGGCGAGCTCCCCTGCTGGCTCACCTTGGCCTGGATGAAGGCCACTCCGGGGCTGTCCTTCTGGTAGATCTCCTCGACGGTCGGAGCGCTCTTCGAGCTCGAGCCGCTCTCGCCCGACTCCACCGAGCTCGGCACGGCGAGAGCGGTCTGGCGCACGATCGTCTGCTTCTTGCCGGTGTCGATCACACCGGTGCCGATGAGGAGGGCGCCGAGGCCCGCGACGACGAGGCCGCCCAGCACGGCCGAGACAAAGCTGTTGCGAGTCGACTCGCTCACGACCCTCTTATGTAGGCGGCTGAACTTAATCCGACCTAAAGATCAGGCACGCCAGGGCAAACGCGGAGCCGGCGGCAGCGCCCTGAGCGCCTTCAGGCGGCCGAGTGGGCCGGCTGCTCGGGCAAGCGCGCGGCGCAGCGCGCGCCGCTCGCTCGGGCCGGGCAGCTCCGCCTCGCCCGGACCGTAGCGCTGCTCCCTCAGCCGGCGCGCGTAGCTCACGGCGTCGGGGCCCGCGGCGGTCTGCAGCCGCTTCTCGAGGCTCGCCAGCGTGGTGCCCGGAGGGAGGATGAAGCCCACCCGCTCGAGCGCGCGGCGCAGCTCGTGGAGCGCCGCTTCGGCAGCGTCGCCCCCGGCCCGCCGGTGGACGAGCCAGCTGCGCAGCCACAGCCCCGCGAGCACCAGCAGCGCGACGGCGGCGAGGCCCGCGGCGAGCAGCCAGAGGCCCAGGTGACCGCTCCCCTTGCCGACGCCGGCCACCACGCCGCTCGCGTCCCGCACGTCGGGCGCCTGCGACTGGCCGAGGCCGCGCGGGGTGCGGCCGCCCTGGATCGCCCCGACGCCGGCGTCGTCGAGCTGCGAGGAGGCGGGCGACAGCGGCGGAGTCGGATCGAACGTGACCCAGCCGATGTCGCGGAAGTAGACCTCGACCCACGAGTGCGCGTCGAAGTCGCGTACGCGGTACTCGCCGGGGGAGTCGGTGACCGGCGTTCCGGGAGCGAAGCCGCTCACCACGCGTGCCGGGATTCCCTCCATCCGCAGCATCAGCGCCATCGTGCCGGAGAACTGCTGGCAGTAGCCCGTGTGGGTCTTCATCACGAACGACTCGAGCGGGTACTTGCTGACCGGCGGCCGCTCGCTGTAGATGAACTTCGGGCCACGCAGGTACTTCTGGATCCTCTGCGCCACGTCGTATGCGGTCGGCTGGCCCGCCGCAAGGCCGCTGGCGACCCGGTACATGCCCGCGTAGGGAGAGTGGCATCAGCGCCCTCGGCGCCGTGGGTTCCTCGGTCCGCGGCACCCCGCGCAGGCCCGTGTTCACCGTCTGCAGCGACCGGCCGGTGCGCGGCAGGGCGATGCTCGTGTAGCGCATGAAGTAGGGGTCGTAGCTCGCGCTGGCGCCGAGCGCATCTCGTCGGCCGATGGCTCGGGCATGTAGGCGTTGACCGTGTAGTGCTCGGCGTTCCGCAGCTCGTGACCGTTGGCGACGGTGGTGCCGTCGGCCCCGTGGTGGTGTCCCCGGCGTCGGGGCTCACCTCGAGCGGCATGCCCGTCACCGGCACGAAGCTGCCGCGCAGGCCGGCCACGTTCACGGTGATCTTCTTGAGCCACCTGCGGTTCGCGAGCGGCGGCGTCTCGGACTGGTCCGTCGGGCCGTCGCTCGCGTCGCGCCGACCCAGCGCGTGCCGACGAAGTTGTCGAGCGCCTCGGCCTTCCAGTAGTAGGGGCGGTCGGCCTTGACGAACAGGAGCGTGGCGCCCCGGCGCGGCCAGTTGATCGGCCCATAGGTCTGGTCCCAGCTGTAGGTCACGCCGCCCTGGGCCGAGAGGACGCGCCAGTTGCGGTAGTCGAACCAGCCCATGGCGCCGTCGAGCTTGGCCGCGACGGGCAGCGCCACCACCGCGGCTGCGCCCAGCGCCATTCCGGCGGCCGCGGCGTCGCGGGCGCGCACGCGCGGCAGCCACAGCCAGGCCGCGATCAGGAGCAGAAGCACGAGCCCGCGCCGAGCTGGCGCGTTCGGCGTGCGCTCCGCCAGCGCCACGCCGAACAAGGCCACGAGCAGCACCAGCGCGGTGGCGCGCATGGGCGCCCCCACTTCGCGTGCGCGGGCCAGAAGGCCAGCGCGGCCGCGGGCACGAGGAACGCCGGCACGCGCGAGCATCAGCGTGAGCCGGACCCAGTAGTCGCCGCCGGTGTAGGGGTAGATCGTGGCCTGGGCGCCGAGCAGGCCGTGGTTCAGGCCGGTGCCGAGGCTTGTGCCAGCCGTGATGGTGCGCGGACAGGTAGTGCGCGGGCAGCCCGGCCGCGAGCAGGCTGAGCAGCGCCATCGCCAGCACGATCAGCGGCCGGGCGGCCACGCGCCAGCCTGCCTCGGGCGCTCTTCGATGCCCGTCGCCCAGAGCGCAGCCGCGCCGAGCACGCAGATTGCGAGCACCAGCATCGCGCGCCCCACCGGCGGGTTCTGGAGCACGCTCAGCCAGTGGCCGAGCGAGTAGGAGGCGAAGGCGGCGAAGGCCAGCAGGCGCAGGACACCGGCCACGTTCTCGTCGACGCGCCGGGCGGCGGTGGAGCCCGCGGGCGGCGCGAGCGGCGCCTCGACGTGAGCCGCCAGGCCGCTCACGCCACCTTCTCCCTCGGCCGCGAGTGCAGGCGGTAGCCCGAGCAGCCGCCGACCGTGAACGCCGCCGCGCGGCCCTCGACCGCCACTGGCGTGACGAAGTACGAGCCGGCGCCGCGCTTGATCGACGGCGGCAGGCTGCCGCCGCCGGCGCTGACCCAGAACACCGGGCCGCTGCGCTCGAGCCGGCGGGCGTTGGGGCCGGTCTCGTCGGCTCGAGCAGCGCGAGCCGGGCGTGGACTGCGGGCCAGCCGCGCAGGCCTTCGTCGAGGTCGGTCGCGCGGCGGTCGCCGGGCAGGAGCAGCGAGCAGCCGCCGGAGCGGCGGGCCAGGTGCACGACCAGCGAGGCGGTGGCACGCACGGCGCTGTCGAGCGCCTCGCGGCTCGGCGGGTTGCGGGGGTCGAGCACGACGAGCGGCCGGGCGTCGGCCTCGGCCACCAGGCGGCGCTCGACCATGATCCCGGTGCGAGCCACCGTGGGCCAGTGGATGCGCGAGGCGGGCGAGCCGATCCGATACGGCCTGAGCGAGTGCAGCTCGAGCTCGGCGGCGGCCTCGGTGAGGGCGCCGCTGACGGTTTCCATGCCGGCGGCGCCCGCCGCCGCGCCGAGCACCACCGGCTCGATCCGCGGCAGCACCAGCACCTCGTCCGGCTCGCTCACCACCTCCTTCTGGGCGAGCGAGAGCGGGTCGCGGATCACGAGCCTGGCGGGCTCGATCCGCCGCCGGCCGCGCCGCGAGAAGCGGACGTTCACGCGCACGCGCTTGGAGCGGGGATCCGTGGCCGGGAGCGGGCGGCCGAGCAGCGGCTCGATCAGCTCGCCGGAGGGCGGCGGCAGGAGGCCTCGCCGCGTGCGCAGGCGGAGCGGATACGGCTCCTCCTCCTGGACGCTGTTCGGCGCGGCGTCGCGTTCGACCGTGGCGCCCTGCGCGGCGAGCCAGACCCAGGCGATCGCGCCGAGCCCCACGATCGCCAGCGCGACCCCCGGTACGTACAGCGCCGCAAGGTCGAAGGACCCGGCGACCAGGCAGAGCAGCACTCCGAACACGGCGGTCCGGAGCGCCCCGCTCATAGGGCTGGTACTCGCTCCAGCGCCTCGCGCACGACGTCGGCGCGCTCGACGCCGACCGCGTCAGGCGCGAGCAGCAGCCGGTGCGTGAGCACGGTGGGCGCCAGCGCCTGGACGTCGTCCGGAAGCGCGTGGTCTCGCCCGTCGAGCGCCGCAAGGGCCTTGGCGGCCTTGAGCAGCATCAGGCCGGCGCGAGGGCTGGCGCCGAGCTCGGTGCGGGCGTCGGTGCGCGTGCGCTCGAGCACCGCCACCACGTAGCGCCGCAGGGCGTCGCTGGCGTGCACCGCGGCCACCGCCGCCTGGGCGCCCAGCACCTCGGCCACGTCGGTCACCGACTCGAGGTCGAGCACCCGGTCGCTCTTGGCGTGGTCGCCGAGCATCTCGGCCTCGTCGCTGGCCGAGGGATAGCCGAGCCGCAGCCGCACCATGAAGCGGTCGAGCTGCGCCTCGGGCAGCGGGAAGGTGCCCTCGTACTCGATCGGGTTCTGGGTGGCGATGACCATGAACGGGCGCGCTAGCTCGTGCGAGGCCACATCGACGGTCACGTGCCGCTCCTGCATGCACTCGAGCAGGCCGGACTGCGTCTTTGGCGAGGCCCGGTTGACCTCGTCCACGAGCACGACGTTGGCGAAGATCGGCCCGGGCCGGAACTCGAAGCGGTTCTCGCGCTGGTTGAAGACGTTGGTGCCGACCACGTCGGCCGGCAGCAGGTCGGCCGTGCACTGCACGCGCGCGTACTCGGCGTCGATCGAGCGCGAGAGGGCGCGCGCCAGCGCCGTCTTGCCCACGCCGGGGTAGTCCTCGATCAGCACGTGGCCCTCGGCAAACAGCGCCACGATGATGTGGCGAAGCGCCCCTTCGGGCACCTTCACGGCGCGCGAGACGTTGTCCGCCAGGCGCTGGCCAAGCGCCGCGACGGCGGGGGAGTCGAACTCGGGGATGCTCGCCATCCGTAAACGATCTTACGACGGCCGGAGCAGCGCGGTTCCGCCTGCGGTTTTGCCCTACTCGAACGAACCGTCGTCGCGGCGGCTCAGCTCGCGGCAGGCGCGCTCCGGCTCCTCGGCCCGCATGAGGCTCTCGCCGACCAGCACGGCGTCCACGCCGACACGCTCCAACTCGTCCACCTGCTCGCGGCTGACGATGCCCGATTCCGACACCACGGTCTTGCCCGCCGGCACGTCCGCCAGCAGGTCGAAGGTGCGCGAGAGGTCGACCGTGAAGTCCGACAGATCGCGGTTGTTGATGCCGATCACGTCGGCGTCGGCCTCGAGCGCCCGCTCGAGCTCGTCCTCGTCGTGGATCTCCACCAGAGCGTCGAGGTCGAGCGCGCGGGTCTCGCCGTAGAGGCGGCTGAACGCGTCGTCGGTCAGCGATCCGACCACGATCAGCACGGCATCGGCTCCCGCCGCCCGCGCCTCGTAGAGCTGGTAGGGATCGACCGTGAAGTCCTTGCGCAGGATCGGCAGCGCGCTGGCGGTGCGGGCCTCGTGCAGGTCGGCGAGCGAGCCGCCGAAGTGCGCCTCCTCGGTGAGAATCGAGAGCGCGGCCGCTCCGCCCCGCTCGTAGGCCTGAACGATCTCGGTGACCGAGGCGTTGTCGCGGATCACGCCCGCCGACGGCGAGCGGCGCTTGTACTCGGCCACGAGCGACGTGCCGGGGTGGGCGAGCGCCTCGCGGAAGGGACGGCCCTCGCCGCGGTCGGCGATCTCGCGTTCGAGCTCGGACAGGGGGCGCTCGCGCTTCCGGCGCGCCACGCCGTCACGCGTGGCGCCGATCAGCTGTTCCAGCCGGACGGCCATCAGGCGCCGGCGAGCTCCCTGGTCCGCTTCACGTAGCGCTCCAGCACTTCGCGCGCTGCGCCCGAGTCGATCGAGTCGGCGGCCTTGGCCACGCCGTCCGCGATCGAGCCTGCGGCGCCGCCGACGTAGATGGCCGCGCCCGCGTTCAGCAGGGTCAGCGAGCGCTCGGGGCCGTCGTGGCCGGACAGCACGTCGCGCGTCACCTCGGCGCTGCGCTCGGGCGCGCCGGCGCGCATGGAGTCGATCCCGGCGCGTTCCACGCCGAGCTCCTCGGGGGTCACCGAGAAGGACTTCACCTCCCCGTCCCTCACCTCAATCACGCGAGTCTCGGCGGCCACGCTGATCTCATCGAGACCATCGACGCTCGACACTACCAAGCCGGTCCGGCAGCCGAGGGCGGCGAGTGCCGACGCCACCGTCTCGAGCTTCGTCGGATCCGAGATTCCGATCACCTGGTGAGTGGCGCCCGCCGGGTTCGTCAGCGGCCCGAGGAAGTTGAACAGCGTGCGCACGGCCAGCTCCTTGCGCACCGGCACCACGTGCCTCATCGCGCTGTGGTGATGCGGCGCGAACATGAAGCCGAAGCCGATCTCCTCGATGCACTCGGCGATCGCCTCGGTCTCGAGCTCGAGCCTCGCGCCGAGCGCTTCGAGCACGTCCGCCGAGCCCGACTTGCCCGTGTTCGAGCGGGCGCCGTGCTTTGCCACCGCGCAGCCCGCGCCGGCCGCGACGAACGCCGCTGTCGTCGAGACGTTGAAGGTCGGCTGGCCGCCGCCGGTGCCGCAGGTGTCGAGCAGATCGCCGCGCCCGACGTTCACCCGGCGCGAGAGGTTGCGCATCGTGCGGGCGAAGCCGGTCAGCTCGTCCACCGTCTCGCCCTTGGTGCGGAGCGCGATCAGGAAGGCCGCCGCCTGCACCTCCGAGGCACGGCCCTCCATCACCTCGCGCAGGACGTCCGACGCCTCGTCGGTGGCCAGGTCCCCACCGGACGCCACCCGGTCGATCGCAGCGGTCAGCACCGGGTTCGGCATCAGCCGGGTCCCGCGAGGAAGTTCCTGAGCAGCCGCATGCCGTCGCTCGTGAGGATCGACTCCGGGTGGAACTGCACGCCCTCGGCCGGCAGCGTCCGGTGGCGAATCGCCATCACCACGCCTCCCCCCTGCGCCGACTGCTCGAGGCAGTCGGGCAGCTCCGGGTCCACCACCAGCGAGTGGTAGCGCCCCGCCTCGAACGGGCTGGGCAGTCCGCTGAAGATCGTCCTGCCGTCGTGCTCGACCTGGGCCGTCTTGCCGTGCACCGGCTCGTGCCGCACCACCGTGCCGCCGAACGCCTCGGCGAGCCCCTGGTGGCCGAGGCACACGCCGAGCAGCGGAGTGCCGTCCTCGGCGATCTTGCGCGTGGCCTCGACGGACACGCCAGCCTCGGCCGGCGTGCATGGGCCCGGCGAGACGATGACCTTGCCGCCACGGGCCCGTTCGACAAGCTCGTCAGCGGAGGCGGCGTCGTTGCGCACCACATCGATCTCCGCCCCCAGCTCGCCCAGGTACTGAACCAGGTTGTAGGTGAAGGAGTCGTAGTTGTCGATCACGAGGACGCGCATCAGGCCCAGTCCCTCTGCTCGCACGCGAGCTTCACGGCGGCGATCACCGCGCCCGCCTTTGCCTCGGTCTCGCGCACCTCGTAGCCGGCCTCCGAGTCCGCCACGATCCCGCCGCCCGCCTGCACGTGGATGCGGCCGTCCTTGATCACCGCGCTGCGGATGTAGATGCAGGTGTCGAGCTCGCCGGTGTAGCTCAGGTAGCCGATCGCGCCGCCGTAGGGGCCGCGCTTCACGGGCTCGAGCTCGTCGATGATCTGCATCGCGCGGATCTTCGGGGCGCCGGACAGGGTGCCCGCGGGCAGCGACGCGCGCAGGGCCTCCATCGCGGTGACGCCCTCGCGCAGCCTGCCGGAGACCGACGAGACGATGTGCATGACGTGGGAGTAGGACTCGACGGCCATCAGCTCGTCGACGTGGACCGAGCCGTACTCGCTCACCCGTCCGAGGTCGTTGCGGCCGAGGTCGACGAGCATCACGTGCTCGGCGCGCTCCTTCTCGTCAGCGAGCAGCTCCTTGGCGCGCTCGAGGTCCTCCTCCACGGTGTCGGCGCGCGGGCGGGTGCCGGCGATCGGGCGCTGCTCCGCGCGGCGGCCGCTGACCTTCACGAGCGACTCCGGGGAGGCGCCGGCCAGCTCGAAGTCCTCGAAGTCGAGGAAGTACATGTAGGGGCTGGGGTTGATCGTGCGCAGGCCGCGGTAGATCGAGAAGCCCTCGACGGGCGCGTCGGCGCTCCAGCGCTGGCTCGGCACCACCTGGTAGATGTCGCCGGCGCGGATGTATTCCTTCGCGCGATCGACGGCGGCCGCGTACCCGTCCGAGCCGATGTTGGAGACCCACTCGGGCGGCTCGCGCACGCCCGCCGCGGCGCGCGGGATGGGCGCCGCCAGGCGCTCGCGCACGTCGGCGATCGCGGCGACGGCCTCCTCGTAGCGGCTCTCGATGTCGCCCTCTTCGACGAAGACGTTGGCGAGCACGGTGACCTCGTGGCGTAGATGGTCGAACGCGAGCAGCACGTCCGAGACCATCAGCGCGAGGTCGGGCAGCCCCAGCTCGTCGGCGTTAGGCGGGCCGACGCTCGGCTCGAACCAGCGCACCAGGTCGTAGCCGAACATCCCCACGGCCCCGCCGGCGAACGGCGGCAGGTCGGCCAGGGGCGGCACGCGGTAGCGCGACAGCTCGGCGGCCACCGCGGCGTAGGGATCGTCGAACTCGCGCCGCTCGCCGCCGACGGTGAGCACGCCGCCGTCGAGCCGGATAACCGTGCGCGGCTGCACGCCGAGGAACGACCAGCGGCCGAAGCGCTGGCCGCGCTCGGCCGACTCGAGCAGGAACGACGGCCCCTCGCCGCGCAGGCGCAGGTAGGCGGACACGGGCGTCTCCGTGTCGCTGATGAAGGTGTGGCGAAGCGGCACGACCGTGTGCCCCTGCGCGAGCGCACGCACCTCGTCGAGGGTCGGCTTGACGTCGAGCTCAGCGGCGACGGGCATTGAGCTCCTCGAAGGCGTCGGCCAGCGAGAGGTCGCGCGAGGCCAGCAGCACGGTGAGGTGGTAGAGCACATCCGCCGCCTCCTCGCGCAGGCGCTGGTCAGACTCGCCGGCCGCGGCGCGCGCCACCTCGTCCGCCTCCTCGCGCACCTTGTCGCCGATCCGCGGCGGGTCGGCCAGCAGCTCGGCCGTGTAGCTGCCGGCGCTCGGCGCCGCCTTGCGCTCCGCCACCGTGCGCTCAAGCACCGCCAGCGCCTCCGAGGGAGTGGGCTCGAGCTCGCCCTGGTGGAAGCAGCTTCGGTCGCCCGTGTGGCAGGCGGGGCCGGCGGGCTCGACGAGCGCCACCAGCGCGTCGGCGTCGCAGTCGAAGCGGAGCGCCTTCACGCGCTGCACGTTGCCCGAGGTCTCGCCCTTGTGCCAGAGCTCTTGGCGCGAGCGGCTGAAGAACCAGGTCTCCCCCGTCTCACGCGTGCGCCTGAGCGCCTCCTCGTTCATGTAGGCGACGGTGAGGACCTCGCCGGTGCGCGCGTCCTGCACCACGCATGGGACGAGCCCATTCTCGTCGAAGCGGATCTCGTCCAAGAGCAGGAGTTTATTTGCGCCCTGCGGGGCGCAGGTTGTCGATCATGCGGGCCACGACCTGGTCGACCTCCGTCCGCGCGGCGTCCTCGTCGTCGGCCTCCGCGATGTAGAGCGCGGCCTCGTCGAGCGCCCCCATCAGGACGTGCGCCAGCGCCGCGGCCGGCTGCCGCTCGATCAGCCCGGCCTCCATCGCCTCGCTCAGCACCGCCTCGATCTGCCCCAGGCTCCAGCGGGCGCTGATCTCGCGCCACTCCTCCCAGCCGAGGACCGCGGGTGCGTCGAGCAGGACGATCCGCTGCACCTCCGGCTCCGAGCAGACCTCGAGCCAATGGCTCGCCCCGGCTCTCATCGCCGAGAGCGGATCGGACTCCGCCATCGCCCGCTGGCCCGCGCTGACGGCCAGCTCCTCCTCGATCTGGACGAACACGGCGCGGAAGAGGTCCTGCTTGTCCGCGAACTGGTGGTAGAGCGCACCGCGCGTGACGCCGGCGCGGCGCACGACCTCCTCGGTGCCCACCGCCGCGTAGCCGTGCTTGGCGAACAGCCGGCGGGCGACCTTCAGCAGCTTCGCGCGCGTGGCGGCGGACTGAGCGGCCTTGCTCCCCTTCTTGACATGCGTACTGTCTGTATGCATAATCCGTGCAGCCTGTATGTCAATACTAGATGGGAGACGGTATGTCAGCAAAGCGTGAAATCGATCTGTCGGCAGGGAAGATCGAATACACGGACACAGGCAGCGGCCAGCCGATCGTCTTCGTCCACGGGCTGATGGCCAGCGGGGTGCTCTGGAGCCAGGTGGTCCCCCAGCTCGAGCGCGACTTCCGCTGCATCGTCCCCGAGCTTCCCCTGGGCGCCCACCGCATCCCGATGAACCCCCACGCCGACGTGAGCCCGCGCGCAGTCGCGGGCATGCTCGCGGAGTTGATCGAACGGCTCGACCTCGACGGCGTGACGATCGTGGCCAACGACACCGGCGGCGCGATCAGCCAGCTGCTCGTCACCGAGCGCCCGGAGCGCATCGGCCGGCTCGTGCTCACCCCTTCGGACGCGTTCGAGCTCTTCTTCCCGCCGCAGTTCCGGCCGCTCCAGTGGCTCTCGCGCATCCCCGGCGCCCTGACGGTGGCACTGCAGCCGCTGAAGGTGAAGCGCATCCGCCAGTCGCCGCTCGGGTTCAGCGGAGTGTCCAAGCGCGGGATTCCCGACGAGCTGATGGTGGAGGGCCTCGAGCCCTACTTCGGCAACAAGGCCATCCGGCGCGACATGGAGAAGTTCGTGCGGGCGGTCTCGAACAAGGACACGCTCGCGGCGGCCGAGCGCCTGCGCGACTTCGACCGCCCGGCGCTGCTCGCCTGGGCGCCCGAGGACAAGTTCTTCCCGGTCTCGCTCGCCGAGCGGCTGATGGAGCGCCTGCCGCAGGGCCGCCTCGAGCTGATCGAGGACAGCTGGACCTTCGTGCCGTTCGACCAGCCTGAGCGGCTGACCGAGCTGCTGCGCGAGTTCATCCTCTCCACCACACCGGCCGATGTGGCGAGCGGCTGACAGGCCATACTCGCCGCCCGTGGGCCGCGAGCAGCTCGAGATCTTCAGGGAATCGATGGATGCCTGGAACCGGGGTGACGTGGCGGCGATGGTCGCCCACGCCACCCCGGACTCCGAGTACGTGATCGCCGAGCAGAACCCGGCCGCGCGCGTGCTGCACGGGCGCGAGGAGATCGCCGCCTACCTCGAGGACTGGCTCGAGACGCTCCGCGAGCTGCACTACGAGGTCGGCGAGCTGCTCGAGGCGGGCGACGCGCTCGTCTCGCTCGGGACGATGACGGGCCGCGCCGGTGAGGGCGGCCCGGAGATCACGGCCGAGCTCGCGTTCGTCCTCCACTTCGAGGGGACCCAGGTGTTCCGCATCGAGGAGTATCTCGACGGGGTGCGGGCCCTGGAGGCCGCCGGCCTGCGCTGATCGCCGCCGGAACGCCCGCCCTGCGGGCGGTGTAGAAGCTCACGGTGGTGGTCCGACCGCTGAACGACACCGAGCTCGCCGAGAGCGAGCTCATCGAGCGCGCGAGGCGCGGTGACGTGAGCGCATACGAGCAGATCGTCGAGCGGTATCAGGAGCCGGTCTACCGAGCGGCCTACCTGGTCACGCGCTCGGCCGCAGACGCCCAGGAGGCGGCGCAGGACGCGTTCGTCAAGGCCTACGCCGCGCTCGGGCGCTTCAGGCCGGGGTCGCCGCTGCGGCCATGGCTCTTGAAGATCGCGGTGAACGAGTCGCGCAACCGGCTGCGCGCGGCCGGCCGGCGCGAGGCGCTGGCGCTGCGGGCGGCGGCGGAGCGGCTGCCGGAGGGCGCGGACCCGTCCCCGGAGGCCATCCTGCTGACCGCCGAGCGCCGGCGCGCGCTGCTCGAGGCCGTGGAGGGGCTGCGCGACGAGGACCGGCTCGTGATCGCCTGCCGCTTCTTCCTAGAGCTGTCCGAGCGCGAGACCGCCGACGTGCTGGGCCTGCGGCTCGGCACGGTGAAGTCGCGTCTGTCGCGGGCGCTCGAGCGGCTGCGCGGCGAGCTTGGTGAGGAGGTGGGGCTGTGACAGAGCTGGAGCGCACGCTCGCCGGTCTTGCAGCCGAGCTCGAGTACCCACCCACGCCGGCGCTGGCGCCGGCCGTGCGCTCACGCGTCGAGCGCACGCCCCGGCCGCGTCGGCCGCTGATGCGGCGGCGCACGCCGGCGATCGCGTTCGCGCTGCTGCTCCTATTCGCCGGCAGCGCGGTGGCCGCGGTGCCAAGCTGGCGACACAGCGTGCTGGACTGGCTCGGCCTGCGCAGCGTGAAGATCGAGCGGGCGCCGCGGCTGCCGGCGCTCCCGCCCGGCGCGGGCTCGCAGCTCGGGCTCGGCACTCGGGTGACGCTCCCGCAGGCTGAGGCGCACGTGTCGTTCCCCGTGGTGGTGCCGGCAGGCCGCTCGCCCGACGCCGTCTACCTCGACACGGTGCCGACCGGAGGCCAGGTGGCCCTGGCCTACCGGCCGCGTCCCGGCCTGCCGGAGAGCGGCTCGACCGGCCTCGGCATGCTGATCACCGAGTTCCGGGGCAACCAGCCGTTCACGTTCCTCCAGAAGACGCTCGGCCCGGGCACGACCGCGGAGCGAGTGACCGTGAACGGCGGCCGCGGCGTCTGGATCGCGGGCAGCCCGCACATCGTTCTCTACACGGACCCGCAGGGCCGGATCCGCGATTACACGCCGCGCCTGGCCACGAACACGCTGCTGTGGCGGCAGGGCCCGGTGCTGCTGCGGCTCGAGGCCCACATATCCAAGGCGGCCGCGCTGCGGATCGCGGGAACCTTGCGGCCGTGACCGTTGTAGAGCAGGCATGAAGACCTTTGCCGCCGCCCTCGCCGCCCTCGTCGCCCTCGCACTGATCCCCGCCTCCGCCTCCGCCAAGGAGGGGATCGAGCTCAGCTCACTGCCCGACTTCCTTCACGCGGGGCAGCCGTGGGACACGGAGATCCACGCACTGCCGTTCCCGGGTCAGCCGCCTCTGCCCGCCCAGGGCGTGGGCATCGAGATCCGCGACCTGGGCTCCGGCCGCGCGCTGCGGTTCCCGGGCGAGCGGCTGCCGGACCTCGGCTACCACGTTCACGTCGTGTTCCCGAGCGCAGGTCGCTGGTCGTACCAGGTCGTCGGCCTTGGGCGCGTTCCCCAGCAGAACTGGGCGCCGGTCGACATCAGCCCGGCCGCGTCCGCCCCGGCGCGGTCGGGCTCGACTCGGGCTTCCCCTACGGCTGGGTGGCCGGTGGCGCGGCGGCGATCGCGCTGGCGCTGGTCGCGTTCGGGGTCAGTCGATCCCGAGCCGGTCGAGGAGGGCCTCGTCCCGGCGCCAGCCCTTCCGCACCCGCACGCTGAGATCGAGGTGCACGTGGCGGCCGAGCGCCGCCTCGATCTCGCGCCGGGCAGCCATGCCTATCGCGCGGACCATCCGGCCGCCCGCGCCGATCAGGATCCCCTTCTGCGAGTCGGTCTCCGCCCAGACGCGCGCGCTGATCACGAGCAGGCCGTCGTCGCGCTCCTCGATCTCCTCGATCTCCACCTCGGCGGCGTGCGGCAGCTCCTCGCGCGTGCGCAGCAGCACCTGCTCGCGGATCAGCTCGGCCAGCCGGACGCTCTCGGACAGGTCCGTGTGCTCCTCCGGCGGGTAGAAGAACGGCCCCTCGGGCAGCAGCGCCACGAGGTGCTCGACCAGCTCGGGCACGCCGGCGCCGGTGCGCGCGCTGACCGGGAACAGCTCGCCCTGCACGTCGAGCGCCGCCGCCTCCTCGAGCTTCGCCGCGACGTGGGGCCGGCTGCGCAGCTTGTCGACCTTGTTGAGCGCCGTCACCGCCGGCAGACCCACCTTCCTGATGGCCTGCGCGATGAAGTGGTCGCCAGCGCCGATCTGCTGCTCGGCGCTGAGCACGAACAGCGCAACGTCGGAGTCCGCCAGCTCGCGCTGCATGCGCTCCTGCATGCGAGTGGTCAGGGGGTCGCGCGGACGCTGCACGCCGGGCAGGTCGACCAGCACGAGCTGCCAGGCAGCGGTTGTGGCCACGCCGCGGATCGCGCGGCGCGTGGTCTGCGGCTTGTCCGAGACGATCGCCACCTTCTCCCCCACCACGCGGTTCACGAACGTGGACTTGCCCACGTTCGGCCGGCCCGCCAACGCCACGAAGCCGCTGCGTGTGCCTGTGCCCTTTAGGGTGCTCACAGGCCCGCCAGCACGCGGAACTGGAGCGCCTGCATCTCGCCGTCGTCGGTCTCGTGGTCGTAGCCGCAGAGGTGGAGCACGCCGTGCACCACCGCCTCCACCACGTCGCTCGTGTGCTCGCGGCAGATCACCACGTCGCCGAGCTCGCGCGGTCCGGCAACCGCCGGGCCGGCGCCGTCGACGGGAAACGAGAGCACGTCGGTGGGCTCGTCCTTCCCCCGGTGGTCGCGGTTGAGCTCCCGGATCCGGCCCTCGTCGACGAACTCGACCGCCAGATGCCCGTCCTCCACGTGGGCCGCCGCCAGAGCGGCGAGAGCCGCCTCGCGCACCTTCGGCGAGTCGTCGCCGTGGATCTCGAGCTCGACGCTCAGCGCTGTCGGGCCGGACGCAGCTCGGGGGCCTGCTTCTCGGCGTACTCGTTGTAGGCGGCGACGATGCGCTGCACGAGCTTGTGCCGCACCACGTCCTCGCCGCCGAAGCGCACGAACTCGATGCCCTCGACGTCCCCCAGGATGTCGCCGATGACCACGAGGCCCGAGCGCTGGTCGCGCGGCAGGTCGACCTGGGTGATGTCGCCCGTGACGACCATCTTCGAGTTGAACCCGAGCCGTGTGAGGAACATCTTGATCTGCTCGGGGCTCGTGTTCTGGGCCTCGTCGAGAATGATGAAGGAGTCGTTGAGCGTGCGGCCACGCATGAACGCCAGCGGCGCGACCTCGATCACCCCGCGCTCCAGATGCTGGTTGACGCGCTCAGGCTCGAGCATGTCGTAGAGGGCGTCGAACAGCGGCCGCAGGTAGGGGTCGACCTTGGCCATCAGGTCGCCGGGCAGGAAGCCGAGCCGCTCGCCGGCCTCGACGGCCGGGCGGGTGAGCACGATGCGGTTGACCTCGCGGCGCGCCAGCGCGGCCACCGCCATCGCCACGGCGAGGAACGACTTGCCGGTGCCGGCGGGGCCGATGGCGATCGTGATCGTCTGGTTGCGGATCGCGTCGACGTAGCGCTTCTGGTTCACGGTCTTGGGCGCGACCTTGAGCCCGCGGTGGCGCCAGACCACGTCCTCGAGGATGCGGCTCGGGCTCTCGTGCTGGTCGAGCGCGCCGGTGATCGCCTCGATCGTGCCCGGCGCGATCTCGTGGCCCTGCCGGATCAGGTCTGACAGCTCGCGCACCACGGTCTCGGCGGTGCGCACCTCGGCCGGCTCGCCCTCGAGCGTGAGGAGGTTGCCGCGCAGGAAGACGGTCGCCTCGAGGTGCCCCTCGAGCGTCCGCATGATCGTGTCCCCCGGGCCCGCCAGCTCGGTGGCGACGTCGTTTGTCAGCTCGACCTGTGTGCGCACCCTATGCGAGCTTCTCACGAACGACGGCGGACACGCGCTTGCCGTCGGCGCGCCCCTGGACCTTGGGCATAACCATGGACATCACCTTGCCCATGTCCTGGGCGCTTGAAGCGCCCGATTCGGCCACGACGTCCCCGACGATCGCGTGCAGCTCCTCGTCGGAGAGCTGCTCGGGCATGTACTCCTCGATGATCGCCGCCTCGCGGCGCTCGCCCTCGGCGAGGTCCTCGCGGCCGGCGTCCTCGTACGCCTGGGCGGCCTCCAGGCGGCGCTTGCGCTCGCGCTGTAGGACGGCGGTCTCGTCGCCGTTGTCCGACTCCTTGGCCGCCTTCTGCAGCTCGCTCGAGATCAGGCGCAGCGCCTGAACGCGAGGCTTGTCGCCGGACTTGAGCGCAACGACCGTGTCGGAGCGCACCTGTTCGATCAGGGACATCGGCTCAAGTGTAGGCTGCGAGCGCAATGCGACCGCTGCCGGAACTGCCCGGTGTGGAGCATCGCTTCGTCGACGCGGGAGGCCTGCGGATGCACGTGGCCGAGGCGGGCGACGGGGACCCGGTGGTGATGCTCCACGGCTGGCCCGAGCACTGGTGGTGCTGGCGCCACCTGATCCCCGGCCTGGCCGAGCGCTACCGGGTGATCTGCCCCGACCTGCGCGGCTTCGGCTGGTCGGACGCCCCGCCGCGCGGCTACGAGAAGGAGCAGTTCGCGGCCGACATCGCGGAGCTGCTCGACACGCTGGAGCTGCACGACGTGCGCCTCGTCGGGCACGACTGGGGCGGCGTGGCCGGCTTCATCCTCTGCGTGAGGCGGCCGGACCTCATCAGGCAGTACCTGGCGCTGAACACCTCCCACCTCTGGCCGCATTTCGACCGCCGCGGGATCCGCCACGCGCACCGCTTCCTCTACCAGTGGGTGATCGCCACGCCGGGTGTCGGCAACGGCGCCGTGCGGCTGCTCGGCAGGCTGCCGGGCAACCGCTCGTACCGCGTCACCGGGCGCAGCAGCACCTGGTCGCCTGAGGACACGCGCATCATGCTCGACCAGTTCCGCGAGCCCGAGCGCGCCTGGGCCAGCGTGCAGACCTACCGCACCTTCGTCCTGCGCGAGCTGGGGCCGCTGATCCGCGGGCGCTACCGGTCGCTGCGGCTCGAGGTGCCGACCTTCTGGCTTCACGGGCTGCGGGACCCGGTGATCCGCCCCGAGATGCTCGAGGGCTACGAGCCGTACGCCGACGAGCTCGAGATCGAGATGGTCGAGGGCTGCGGTCACTTCATCGCCGAGGAGCGCCCCGAGCTGGTGCTCGAGCGGGCTCTTCAGTTCTTCAGCCGCGGCTGACGAGCAGCAGCGCGCTCCAGCCCTGGAGCGTGAGCCGGCGCCGCTCTGTCATCGGCGCGAACGCCGCCGCCACCTCGTCCGCCTCCTCCTCGAGCAGGCCCGAGGCGATCAGCACGGGCGGCCGCGGCTCCATCAGCTCGGCCAGGCGCAGCAGCAGCGGGCGCATCAGGTTGGCGGCCGCCACGTCCGCGGCGGGCGGCGGGCCCCCGCGCAGGTCGAAGCGCTCCACCCGTTCGAGCACGACGCCGTTGTCGCGGGCGTTCAGCCGGGTCGCCTCCACCGCCAGGCGGTCCGAGTCGAGCGCGATCACCGGCTCGAAGCCGAGCTTCGCCGCCGCGATCGCCAGCACCCCCGAACCGCAGCCGAGGTCGGCGAACGAGCCATGCGGCTCGAGCTCGAGCAGCAGCTCGAGGCAGAGGCGCGTGGTGGCGTGCGAGCCGGTGCCGAACGCGCGGCCGGGGTCGATGACGATCTCGGTCACTCCTGGCCGGACCGCCGCCTGCTCCCAGGGCGGGCGCACGTAGATGCGGCCGGCCACCAGCACGGGCACGTGGAAGCGCTTCCAGCGCTCCTCCCAGTCCTCAGGGACCTCCTCCCCACGCACGCTGACGCGCACGCCGGCCACCTCAGCCTCACCTTCGGGCAGCGACGGCAGCTCGCCCGGCGCCCCGTACAGCGCGTATTCGGTCCAGCCGTCGCCGTCGACCTGCTCCACCCCGCTCGGGGCAAGCTCGAGCAGCGCGGCCAGCACGATCTCGGCGGCCTCGGCGGGCGCCCTGACCGCCAGCCGGATCAGCTCAGCGCCCGCTTCACCCGCTGGAAGAGCGACTGGTCGCCGTCCTCCTGCAGGTTCTCCTCGCCGAGCGTGGCGGCGAACTGGCTCAGCAGGTCGCGCTGCTCGGCCGTGAGCTTGCGCGGGATGACCACGTTGACCACCACGCGCTGGTCGCCGCGCCTGCCGCGCCGCAGCGACGGCATGCCCTTGCCACGCAGCGTGAGCACCGTGCCCGGCTGCGTGCCTGGCTCCACCTCAAGCTCCTCCTCGCCGTCGAGCGTCGGGACTCTGATCTTGGTGCCGAGCGCGGCGGCCGGCGCCGGCAGGTCCACGACCGTGACGAGGTCGTTGCCGTCGCGCACGAAGCGCTCGTCGGGCGCCACGCGCACGAGCACGTAGAGGTCGCCGGGCCGCCCGCCGCGCTCGCCCGCGTGGCCGTGCCCGGTCATGCGGATGCGCTGCTCGTCCGCGATCCCCGCCGGGACCTGGACCGTGAGGCTCACGTGGCCGGCCACCCGGCCGCGCCCCGCGCACTCGCTGCAGGGCGTGCGGGCGATCTTGCCCTCCCCGCCGCAGGCGTCGCAGACGTGGGAGCGCACGAGCTGGCCGAAGGCCGTGCGGGTGACGCTGCGCAGCTGCCCGCTGCCGCCGCAGCGCTCGCACGTGTCGATCGGCGTGCCGGGCTCCGCGGTATTGCCGTGGCAGCGCTCGCAAGTGGACACCGCCTCGTAGTCCACCAGCGCGTCCGTGCCGGTGGCGGCCTCGGCCAGCGACACCTGCACCGCCACTGCGATGTCCCCGCCCTGCACGGCCCCGCCGCGGCCGCCGAAGGGCGAGCCGAACGGGTCGCCGCCGCCGAAGAAGGCGTCGAAGATGTCGGCGAACGAGCCGAAGCCCGAGAAGCCGGACTCGAAGCCTCGGGCGCCCAGGCCGTCGTGACCGTAACGGTCGAAGATCGAACGGCGTTCCGCGTCGGACAGGATCTCGTAGGCCTCGGCGGCCTCCTTGAACTTCTCCTCAGCGTCCGGATCGTGCTTGTTCACGTCCGGATGCAGCTCGCGCGCGAGCTTGCGAAAGGCCTTCTTTATCTGTGTCTCGTCGGCGTCGCGCGGCACGCCGAGCAGCTCGTACGGATCCCGCTTCATATTCCCGCTGCGAGATTAGTGAGCGACGACTCGGAAGCTGCTGCGGCCGACCATCGCCCCGTAGCGCTGGGCGTTGCGCGCCCCGTACCCCGGCCAGACGAACCAGCGGTAGATGCCGGCCTTCAGATGCCGGTGGTGGCCGCGGAAGCGCCACGCCGACGGCAGCTGCAGGTGGGCGCCGTGCGGCCAGGCGCTCAGCACCTTGGTCCGGCCCCGGAAGAGCTGGACGTTGTAGTAGCTCGCACCCCGGAGCGGCTTCCAGGTGAGGCGCGGGGCGGCGCTGACCTCGGTGCCGCTCACAGGCCGCAGCGTCGAGGAGGTGGGGATCGCGCTCGTGTGGGTCGTGGTGGCGTTGCCGGCCTGGTCCACGACGGTCACGCGATAGCGGTAGCGCACGCCGTTGCGCAGCCCGCGGTCCTTCACGTCGTCTCCACTGCCGCGATAGATCGTCTTGGCGCTCCTCGCCGCCTGCGTGGAGGCGCGCACCACGAGCACGCGAGCCGCGTCCGCCGGCGCGGTCCAGCGCAGCACGACCGAGCGGTTCTCAGGCTCGATCTGCACCTGGGCGGGGGCGGGAGCCGTGTCGTCGAAGGCAAGCGGGAAGGAACCCACGCCGCGGTTGCCGGCAACGTCGCGGCATCCGCCGGTCACCGCCGCCGTGGCGCCGTCGGGGCCCGTGTAGGTGACGGTCTCGCAGGAGGCCAGGCCGGAGAGCGCGTCCGAACCTTGGAAAGTGAACGCGACCGGGTGGTTGTACCAGCCGTTGTAGTCGGGGGGCCGGGCGGGTGTGGCGCCGGTGACCTTCGGCGGGGTCTTGTCCACGCGCACGGTGGCCATGTGGCTGGCGCTGTCCGGGCCCCAGGTCACGACGCAGGTCACGCTGACACCGGCGCTCGAGGTGTCCGTGCTGATCGTGCGCGTGTTGCACTGGTCCGTGGACGTCTCGCTGCCGAACGGCTCCCACTGCCAGTGCAAGGTGACGCTTGACGAGTGCCAGGTCGAGCAGTCGACGTCGGCGCCGCCCGGCAGCGTGCACGAGGACGTGACGTCATTCGCCCGCGCCGGCACGGCGGCCAGCAGCGCCAGCCCGATGGCCAGTAGCAGCACCCTCCTCATGGCCCGCGCAGCGTCCTCGTCTCGTCGAGCGCGAGCAAGAGCAGCGACCCGCCCAGCAGCATCACGAGCAGCAGCGCGCCGGCGGCCAGCACGAGCCGGTCGCGCCCCAGGCCGCTCGACCCGGTGCTGGCGGCGACCGGCTGCAGGCCGGCCGCGAGCGAGTTGAACACCCGCGACGGCGCCGAGTGCGGCAGCGCCCGCGGCGCCGGCTGCTCAGGCCGCGCCGCGCGGCGGCGGTGACGCTGAATCGGCTTGGGATGGACGGCCGCCGGCGCCGCTCGCGCCGGGACGACCGGCTGCCGCACGGGCGCCGGCGTGACCGCTGCCGCGCGGCCTCCCGACGGGTCGGGCTGCGGGCCGCCGCCCTGGTGCGGGGCGGGATCGGGCCCGGACACGGCGAGAGCCGCCGGAGCGAAGACGCACAGGGCTCCCAATACGGCGCTCAGAGCCGTGGCTCGCAACAGATATCTGCTTGCCGCCCGCTCCACTGGGGCCACCTTCCTTGCGGGAGAGCCGCGACGCGAAAACGGTACACCGATCCGGGTACTGCCACCACCCCGGAGTACGGCCCAGGCCGGCCGGGAGCGAGGCGCCCCCGGCCGGCGGCTCGATGCGGGCCGCAGCGTGCATCACAACAGTTGGATCGCACCACCACCTTGGAGCTGCCTCAGCATCTGGAGCAGCCCGTTCAGGTTGAGCGCCTTCGACTCGGCCGAGGAGTTGTTCTCCTGGCTCACGTCGCCGCTCGAGCCGTCGCTCTCCTTCGTTCGCGTCGGCAGGTTGTCGTTCGACGGCGACTTCTGCTCGGAGTCGCCGGACGACTTGGCGTCCTGGGTGTTCATCGAGTCCTGCCCCGCGGCCTGAATCCCCAGCGAGCTGAGGCTGCAGCCGCAGACACTTCGCATCAGGGACGCGAGCGGCACGGAGTCGGACATGCCCGCCTGACTCTGCTCGCTGCCCTGCATGGTCTTGTTGAGGTTCCCGGCGAACGACTTCGCGTCGGAGTTGTTGCTCTGATCGACGGAGCCGTCGTCACCCGGGCTCTTCACCCGGACCGGGTCGTTCTGGTTCTCGGCACCGATCTGCTTCGACGTGGCGTCGGACTTGGCCGTCTGCTTGCTGGCCGCGTCCTGGCCCGCCGCCTGGATCGACTTCGAACCGCCTGAGTCGCATCCGCAGGAATCGCTCCCGGACGATGTGTCCGAGCCGCGGGTGCTGCTCTTCGGCGACGTCGACTTCCCGCCGCCCTGGTTCTGGCCACTCATCTGCATCGTGCCGTTCTTGTTGCCCGCGAACGACTTCGCATCCGAGTTGTTGCTCTGGTCGACCGAGCCGTTATCGCCCTTGCTGAGCACCCGCACCGAGATGTTCTCGTTGCTCGGGTCCTTCTGGGTCGACTTGGCACTGGAGTCCGCCGACTGGTCGTTGCCGGCCCACTGGGCGGCCTCCTGGAGTGCCTTGGAGGCCGCGCCGCCGCCCGACTGGACCTGGTTCGACGCCTGGCCCGTGCTGTTGGCGTTCAACGCGCCCGACTCGGCGCTCGAGTTGTTGCTCTGCGTGACGTCCCCGTCATTGCCGGGGCTCAGGACCCGCACCGAGATGTTCTCGTTGCTGGGGTCTATCTGGGTTGACTTCGCGCTTGACGACGCCGACTGCATGTTGCTGGCGTCCTGGCCCGCGGCTTGGTTCCCCAAGCTGGTGGTACCGGCGGCGGCGGGCGCAGCTCCTATGAGCATGAGCCCGACGGTCAGCGCGAGGAGACGACCTTTCATAGCCGTTGCTCCCTTCGAGCGTTGGTCGCGCACCACGGGTGGTGCGCCGTACGTGTGCGCTCGTGGGAGCTAGCCGGGGCGTTCGAGCCTCGATGCGAACAGTCGTGTCCGGCGCCTCCGGTGGGCATCCCAGAGGCCGGTCACGAACATCGAGGCCGCGAAGCAGGCTGCGGCGAGCAGTACCGCGAAGAGTGCCGGTGGCGGAGTCGACGTGCCGCCTGAGCTGCCGGCGCTCAGTGCCTGGTCTGGAAACGGTTGTGGAAGCTGCTGGAACGGCGCCTGGTCGCGGTGCACGGCGCGCTGCGCATGGGTGCGGTGCAGGATGTGCCGGGGCGCCGGGCGGGGCGGCGGGGCGACCTTCGGAAGCCGCAGCGCGGCCACCTGGTGTAGGGCGCGCGCTGCGTGCACCGCGTGCGGCTTGGGCGCATGACGGACCGGCGCCTGCACCACGTGGCTGACGGGCATCGTCTGGACCGGCGCGGGCGCCGGCGCGCGCATCTGCTTCTGCAGCTCCTTGAACTTCTTGTTGAGCTGCACCTGCAGGTCGTGCTCGATGCGGTCGGCGTCGGCCGCGGAGATGCCGCCGGACACCACCTGCTGGATCGTGGGCCCGTCGTTCCCCGGGCTCTTCACACGGATCGTGATGTTCACGTTCGCCGGCGCCGGAGCGACCGCCGTCGGGGCCGGGGCGGCCGCCGCCGGTGCCGGAGCGGGTTCCGCCGATGTAGCCGGGGCGGGTCCCGCCGTAGTGGGTTGAGCCGGTGCCGTCGGAGCGGCCACCCCACCGTTCTGGGCCGTGCTCTCGGTCCAGCTCTTCTGCTGCCGCGGCGTTTGCGGCGCGGGCACCCCGACAGAGGAGCCGACCTGCTGCGCGGTCTGCTCGAGCGCCGCCTGCGCGTCGCTGAACGGGTCGGCATGCGCCGGCGCCGCGAGGGCGAGCGTCAGGAGAGCGAGCAGGAAGAACGCGCGTGCGAGCACCACCCGTGACGTACCCGCAAGGCCGCGACGACGGCCAAAAACCCGCACGAAGCGCCGATACCACGTTAAGGTGACAGTGGTACCACCGCCCCCGGCTCCGCCCCCGTCGTGGAAAAAACCGCTGCAAGCAGCGTAGTTCCGCCCTCGCCGGACACGACCGCCCGGCTGCTCCGCTCATATCGCCGAGAAGGCGACGCGAACGCCCGCGCGCAGCTCATCGAGCTCTACATGCCGCTGGTTGCGAGCCTCGCGCGGCGCTACGCGCGCGGCGAGGACTACGAAGACCTGGTCCAGGTTGGCTCGATCGGGCTGATCAAGGCGATCGACCGCTTCGACCCCGCGCGCGGCTCTGAGCTCGGAGCCTTCGCGGTGCCGAACATCTCCGGCGAGATCAAGCGCCACCTGCGCGACCGCGGCCAGGCGGTGCGGCTGCCGCGGGGCCTGTCGGAGCTGCGCGGGCGGCTGCGGGCGAGCCGCCAGGAGCTCACCGCGCGGCTTGGAAGGGAGCCCACGCTCGCAGAGCTCGCCGCCGACCTCGGCGTCGACGAGGACGAGGTCGCGCAGGCCGAGGTGGCCACCACCGCCGAGAGCGGCTCGCTCGACGAGCTGCTGTCGCCCGACAGCTCGCTGGCGGCGGACGACCGCCTGGCGCTGGCCGACGCGTTCGAGGGCCTCGAGGAGGACGAGCGGCGCCTGCTCTACCTGCGCTACGTGCGCGACCTGGATGCCGACGCCGTGGCCCGCGAGCTCGGCATCTCCAAGCGCCACCTCTCACGCCGGACTCAGGCGGCGCTGGCCAAGCTGCGGGCCGGGCTTGCCGAGTCGTCAGAGCCGCAGACGCGGCCTAACATGGCGCCGATGGAGGAGACGCGGGCGAGCGCTTCCTACCTCGAGCGCCCGTACCACATCGTCCTCGTGAGGGAGAACGGCGGCTGGACCGCTCGCGTGGAGGAGCTGCCCGGCTGCGAGGCCCACGGCGAGACCGCCGACGAGGCCACCGGCGCCATCCGCGAGTCGATGGAGGCCTGGATCACCGACGCGCTGGCCAAGCGCCGCGAGGTCCCCGAGCCGCGCGACGCCGCCTCCTACAGCGGCCGCCTGATGCTGCGGATGCCGCACACGCTGCACGCGGAGCTGGCGCGGGCGGCCGAGCGCGAGGAAGTGAGCCTGAACCAGTTCATCACGAGCTCCCTAGCGAGCGCCGTGGGCTGGCCTCATGGCAACGGGGAAACCGTCGAAACCGCGCCCGCCGAGCCACCGGCAGAGCCCGCGGAGCCGGCGCAGCGTCCCCGGCGCTGGCTAGGCCCGGCGATGGTCGTGAACGCCGTTCTCCTGTCCCTGATTGGGATCGCGGCGGTGGTACTGCTGGTAGTAGCCCTAGTGCACGGGTAGTTCCGCAGTTCCGCAGTCCGCAGTCCTACCCCCCGCCGTAGGCGACGACGAGGTCGGTGATGACCCCGACCATGAACCCTGCCGCGAGCAGCCATAGACCCAGCTCGCGGTGGCCGTGACGGCGCATCGCGTGCCAGACCTCCCCGATCACGTAGAGGATCGCCCCGCCGGCCACGGCGTAGAAGGCCAGCTCGAGCGGCTCGGAGGTCACGCCGTAGCCCACCAGCGAGCCGAGGAAGGTCGGGCCGCCGCCGACGAGGCCGGCGAGCGCGAGCCAGCGCCAGGAGGGGCGCACCGGGCCGAGCGGGCCGACGATGCCGAAGCCCTCGGTGGCGTTGTGGAGCGCGAAGCCGACGATGAGGACCGTGGCGAGCCCGATTTCGCCCGCGCGAGCCGAGACGCCGATCGCCAACCCCTCGGCGAAGTTGTGGATTCCGATGGCCACGGCGATCGTCATGCCGGTGCGGAGCGCCTTGGCGCGCACCTCGGCGGCGTCGACCGCCAGGTCGTCGAGCAGCGCCGGCGCGGCCACCGCCGCCTCGGGTGAGGCTCCGGCAACGGGCTTGGGCCGGTTGCGCGGCCGCATCCAACGCTCGACCGTGGCCAGCCCCGCGCTGCCCGCCGCGAACCCGGCGCCCAGCACCAGGGCCAGGGCCACCACGTGGCTGAAGCTCGCGTGGCCGTCCTTGTAGCGCTGGAGGCCGGCCTCGACGATCCCGAGGCCGTGCTCGAGGACGTCCACCAGGATGAAGGCGAGCACGCCGACGGAGAACATCGCCAGCGCCACGCGCCCGCGCGAGGACAGAACCTGCAGCCTGCCGACTGGCAGGCCCAGGAAGATCGTGAAGCCGGCGAGGGCTCCCAGGGCTACGGTCTCAGCGAAGGACATTCGATCGGTGCCGACAACATCTTAGGGAAGCCTAAGTATGCGCGGCGCAAGGCCGATCGGATCAGCCTTCGGGCGAGGCGACCGCGGAGGGGGTCGGCCGCCTCGCCCCTCGGACTCACGAGACGGTGAGCGTCCCCTCCATGCCGGCCGCGCGGTGGCCGTCGACCGGGCAGTAGAAGGTGTACTTGCCGGGCTTCAGGTTCACGCTGATCGTGGAGGTGCCGCCCTGCTGAACGGTCTGGCCCTTCTTGTCCAGGCCGTTGCCCTCGACCGCGATCGCGTGCGGAATGCCCGATGGGTTGGCCATCGTGAGCGTGACGGTGCCGGATTTGGCCGACAGCGTCTTCGTGTTGAACGCGAGCTTGGTCGGGTCCGCGGACAGCTTCAGCGTCTCGCCGCCTCCCGACGGCGCGGCAGCGGTGGTATTGCTCGAGCTGGTCTTCTTCGAGCCACCGCAGGCTGCCACGGCGAGCACGATCGCCACGGCACCAAGGGCAAGCAGCTTGGGTCTAAGGATCACGGACACCTCCAGTCGGGAACCCCTGCACGACTGAAGACGCCCGACTTGGCGCGCTTCTTCCCCTGCGCTACTCGTCGTAGAGCTGCTCTACGAAGCGCGACAGCTCCGCTGCCGCCTGGCGCACGGACCCAATCGCCTTGGCGTAGTCCATCCGCACGGGCCCCACGACGCTCACCGCGCCGAGGTTGCGGTGCGCGAGGCCGTAATTGGCGGCGACGATGCTGAGCGACTGAAGCGCCGGCGAGCTGTTCTCGTGGCCGATGCGCAGGTAGAGGCCAGGCCCCGTGAGCGCCTCGCGCAGCAGCGCCAGCAGCGCCATGCGGCGTTCGAGCAGCTGCACCAGGTCGTCTATCTGCGTCAGCTCCTGCACGCGATCCTCCGACAGGAGGCGGGCGGCGCCGTCCACGTAGAGCGTGTCCTCGGCGGTCTCCTCGAGCTCGGTGAAGGCGGGCGCAAGTGTGGCCAGGAAGCCGCGCTCCGACCCCGACAGCCCCTCGTCCGCGAGCTTCGAATGGATCATGCGCGCACCGACCGCCATCCCGCCGAGCGACTCGTTGAGGTACTCGCCCGCCCAATCCACGAGACCCGGGTCGACCGGGTGGCCGTAACTGATCACGCGCTTGCTGACGCCGCCGGTGGAGGTGATCACCACGACCATCGCCACCTGCGGCTGCAGCAGCAGGACCTCGATGTGGCGGATCGTGGTGGTGGCGATCGGCGGCGCCGACACGATCGCCAGCAGGTTGGTGACCTGCGAGAGCTGCTCGGCCGTTGTGCGCAGCGTCTCCTCCACCTCGCGCCGCATGTCCGTGACCTGGAACCTGGCGCGCGGGACAGGCAGCCGGCCGCCCTCGAGCAGCTCGTCGACGTAGTAGCGGTAGCCGCGGTCGGTGGGCACGCGGCCAGCCGACGTGTGCGGGTGCTGCAGCAGGCCCAGTTCCTCGAGCTTCGCCAGCTCGGCCCGGATCGTCGACGGCCGCCAGGGCAGATTTGCCTGCTCAGCGAGCCATTTGGAGCCCACCGGCTGCCCACGCGAAACGTGGGTCTCGACGACCATTCTGAGCACTTCGGCCTGTCGCGTGGTTATCTCCACAGCTCAGATTATGGAACGCAAGTGGTGGACCCTGATCGTCGTCTGCGTGGCGACATTCATGTTGCTGCTCGACATCACAATCGTGAACGTCGCGCTGCCGTCGATCCAGCGCTCGCTCCACGCGGACTTCCACGACCTCCAGTGGGTGGTGGACGCCTACGCGCTGACGCTTGCCGCGCTGCTGCTCACCGCGGGCTCGCTGGCCGACCTCCTGGGCCGCAAGAAGATCTTCATCGCCGGGCTGACCGTCTTCACGATCGCCTCGCTGCTGTGCGGCCTGGCCAACCGGCCGCTCGTGCTGAACCTCGCGCGCGGGATCCAGGGAGTGGGCGGGGCGATGATGTTCGCCACCTCGCTGGCGCTGCTGGCGCAGGAGTTCTCCGGTCGCGAGCGCGGCACCGCCTACGGCGTCTGGGGCGCCACGATCGGCGCGGCGGCGGCGGTGGGGCCGCTGATCGGCGGAGCGCTGACGCAGGGCTTCGGCTGGGAGTACATCTTCTTCATCAACCTGCCGATCGGCGTGATCGCGGTGTCCCTGGCGATGGTGAAGCTGGCGGACTCGAAGGACCCCGAGGCGACGCGGGTGGACTGGGCCGGCCTGGTGACGTTCTCGGCGGGCCTGTTCCTCTTCGTGCTGGCGCTGATCCGCGGCAACGACAAGGGCTGGGGCAGCACGCAGATCGTGGCCGAGCTCGTGGGCGCCGGGGTGATGCTGGTCCTGTTCGTGGTGGCCGAGAGCCGCCAGCAGCGCCCGATGTTCGACCTTGCCCTGCTCCGCAACCCCACCTTCGCGGGCGCCTCGATCGCCGCCTTCACGGTGTCGGCGTCGATGTTCGCCATGTTCCTCTACATCACGCTCTACATGCAGAACATCCTCGGCTACTCGCCGGTGGAGACCGGCCTGCGCTTCCTGCCGCTGACGGTGGTCTCGTTCTTCGTGGCGCCGCTGGCCGGGCGGCTGTCGACCAGGCTGCCGCCGCGGGTTCCGATGAGTGCCGGGCTCGGCCTGGTGGCGCTCGCGCTGCTGCTCATGCACGGAGTGACCGTGCACTCCAGCTGGACGACGCTGCTCGGCGGCTTCGTGGCCGCCGGCGTCGGCCTCGGCATCCTCAACCCCATGCTCGCCCAGACCGCGGTGGGGGTGGTATCGCCGGCCCGCAGCGGCATGGCGTCGGGCATCAACAACACCTTCCGCCAGGTCGGCGTCGCGACCGGCATCGCGGGCCTCGGCGCCGTCTTCCAGCACAAAGTGCAGAACGAGGCGACCTCGCTGCTGTCGGGCACCCCGGCCGGCCGTTTCATCGCCCATCAGGGCGCGTCGGTGGCGCAGCAGCTCTCAACAGGAGGCGCCGGCGCAGGCGCTCCGCCGCGCATCAAGGCCCAGGTGGTGATTGCCGGCCGGCACGCGTTCGTCAGCGGGCTCAACGAGATCCTGCTGGTGGCCTTCGCGGTGGCCGCGGCGGGCGCCGTGCTCTCGCTCGTGCTTGTCAGGAGGCGCGACTTCGTGCAGGGAGCCGCGCACCACGTCGCGGAGGCGGCCGCGTAGCGCTCAGGCCACGAGGCCGTGCGCGGGCTCGCCGACCAGCGGCTCCGGCCGCCAGACGGCGGTGCGGGCGCGGCCCGAGTCCTTCGCGGCATGCAGCGCCCGCTCGGCGCGGATCAAGAGCTCGAGCGGGTCGCGCCCGTCCTCGAGGGTGGAGACGCCGGCGCTGACGCTCAGCGGCAGGCGGTCCTCCTGGCTGCGCTTCTGAAGCAGCCTGCCGACGCGCTCGGCGTAGGCCCAGGCGCCCGCCTCGTCGCAGTCCACCAGGGCCACGGCAAGCTCGTCGCCGCCGAGGCGGCCGAACAGGTCGGTCATGCGGCCCTGCTCCTGCATCAGGCCGGCGAAGCGGCGCAGCGCGCTGTCGCCGCTCTCGCGCCCGAGCCTGCTGTTGACCTCTTCCAGGCGGTCGAGGTCGAACATCACGAGGCTGATGTGGAGGCCGCTCGCGATGCCGGCGCGGAGCGCTCGTTCGAACGTTGAGCGGCTGAGGAAGCCGGTTAGCGAGTCCGGCGGTGACTGGTGACTCGTGACTGGTGACTGGGGCTGCGCCTGCTGGTAGCGCTCGGCAAGGTTCTTCCGCAGGTCCACGATGTCAGCCTGTTTGTTCGTCAGGTGCAGCACTCCTGCCACGGCGAGTCCGATCACGGCGGAGATGCCGTAGCTCGGGCCGCTGCCCAGGAGGACGAACGAGGCGGTGGTGCCGAGCGCCCAGCCGGCCCAGGCGGCCAGCTTGCGCCTTCTCCTGCCCATGGATGAGGTGTTACGAGCCACCCCAACGTAGATCGGCGCGAACGCGCCGATCTTCAGGGCAACTGCAGCTCTGCCTCCGCGTTGCGGATGATGCGGTTGTCGCCCTGCACGGCCTCGATGTCGACGACCACGCGGCCGTCGCCCCCTTCGCGCACCGTGCCGGTCACCACGATCTCCTGCTCCGGGAAGCCCATGCCGCGGAACTGCACCGACAGCCGCCTGAGCGAGCGCGGGTCGCCGCCCGCCGCCTCCACCGCGGCGCGCGCCACCTGCGCCATGCCGTACAGGCCGTGCAGGATGTTGCCGGGCAGGCCGACCGCACGTGCGAACTCCGGGTCGATGTGGATCGGGTTGAAGTCGCCCGACGCGCCCGCGTAGCGGTGCGGCAGGTACTTGTCGGGCGTGACCCGCAGCTCGGGGATCGCGGCGCCCTGCTCGAGCTCGGCCAGCTCAGCCACCCCTCACGATGTTGGTCCAGGTGCCGCGCACGACCTCCTGCCCGTCCTGGTTCTCCGATACCGACCTGAAGACGTAGAACTCCATCCCGGTGCGCTCGTAGAGGTTTTCGAGCGTGGTGGTCGTCGTGATGGTGTCGCCCGCGCAGACCGGTTCGCCCCAGACGAACTCCTGGCTGCCGTGCAGCATGCGGGCGAAGTTGATGCCCACCTCGGGGTCGAGCACAGCCGGTCCGACCGAGCCCGTGGAGTAGACGACGGCGAACATCGGCGGCGCCACCACGTCGCGGAAGCCGGCCCCGCGCGCCGCCTCGCGGTCGTGGTGGACGGGCTCGTGGTGGCCCACCGCGTAGGCGTATTCGCGGATCTTCTCGCGCCCCACCTCGTACTCGAACGGGGGGTAGGTCTTGCCCTTGCGGCTCTCGTCCACGGCCATCAGGTGCGGCAGTCTGCCACGCCGCAGAAGATCGCCGCCATGTCCTCCCCGCCGTGGCCCCGCTCCGCGGCACGCTCGAACAGGCGCTCGGTGGCGCGGCTGAGCGGCTGCTCGAGGCCCTTCCCGTCCCCCGCCTCGAGCACCAGCCGCACGTCCTTCAGGGCCAGGTCGAGCGGAAACGAGGTGGGGAACTCGCGCTTGATCATCATCGGCCCCTTGAGCTGCGCGTAGGGCGCGCCCACGGCGCCTCCGTCGATCGCCTCGAGGAATTGCTCGGGCGGCACGTCGATGCCCTCGGCGAAGGCGATCGTCTCCGCCAGGTTCGCGAGCAGCGCCACGACCCAGGCGTTGATCACGAGCTTGAGCCGCGTGCCCTCGCCGGCCTCGCCCAGCCAGACGACCTTCGAGGCGATCGCGTCGAAGATCGGCGCGCAGAGCGCGTGTGCCGCCTCGGGCCCGGACGCGAGCACGGTCAGAGCGGCGTCCTCGGCCGGTTTCTTCGTGCCGCTCACCGGCGAGTCGACGAACTCCACGCCGCGCTGCTCGGCGAGCTGCGCAAGCCGCTCGGTTGCGGCTATGCCGACCGTGCTCATCTGGACCCAGAGCGCGTCGTCGCGCATCGCGTCGAGCGCGCCGCCCTCGGTCATCACGTGCTCGACCGCCGCGCCGTCGGCGAGCATCGTCACCAGCGCATCCGCGCCCTCCACCGCCTCGGCCGGCGTGTTCGCCACCGCCACGCCGTGCTGGGCCAGAGGATCGGCCTTCGAGCGCGTGCGGTTCCAGGCCCGCGTGTCGAGGCCGGCGGCCGCGATGTTGCGCGCGATGGGCGCGCCCATGATGCCGGTGCCCAGCACGGCCACCGACGGCTTTCCGGAGCTCACGCCCGGATGATTACCAGGAACTCCAGGCCGACCAACCCGCGACCGGGTGGGGCTTGCGCGTCACATCGTGCCCATTCGGTGAGCGCCAGGGATCGACCATCAGCAGATCGTCGACGCGCTCCGGGGGCACCGGCCGGGCGAAGTAGAAGCCCTGAGCGAGGTCGCAACCGAGGCGGATGACCTCGTCGAGCTGGGCATCCGTCTCGACCCCCTCCGCCACCACACGGGTGTCGAGCGCGCGCGCCATCTCCACGACCGCGTTCACGATCGCGACGTCCGTGGAGCCGGCGGTCAGCTCGACGACGAACGACCGGTCGAGCTTCAGGAAGTCGACCGGGAAGTGCTTGATGTAGTTGAACGACGAGTAGCCGGTGCCGAAGTCGTCGAGCACCATCCGCACCCCGAGCGCGCGCAGGGCGCTGAGCACGTCTGCCGAGGCGAGCGGGTCCTCGATGAGCATCGACTCGGTGATCTCGAGCGCGAGCTGCGACGGGTCGACGCCGGCCTCGCTCAGCACCTGCGCGACGCGCGGCACCAGCCCGGGCTCGGCCATCTGGCGGGCCGACACGTTCACCGACACGACGACCGGCGGAGCCGGCGCCGGGCGCAGCCTGCGCCAGTAGGCCGCCATTCGCAGGGCCTCGCGTAGAACCCAGTCCCCGAGCGGCACGATCAGCCCGCTCTCCTCCGCGATCGGAATGAACTCCACGGGTGCGACCAGGCCCCGCTCCGGGTGCTGCCAGCGCACCAGTGCCTCAACGGCGACGATGCGGCCCCCGGCCAGATTCACGACCGGCTGGTAGTAGAGGCGCAGCTCGTCGTTCTCGAGCGCGTGGCGCAGCTCCGCCTCCGTGCGCAGGCGCTCCTGCGCGTTGCGGCGCATCGTCGGCTCGAAGCGCTCGCAGCGCGCTCTGCCGTGCCGCTTGGCGTGGTACATGGCGGCGTCGGCGTCGGCGATCAGCTCGTCCGGGGTGTCGGCGCCCGCGGCGCCCAGCGCGAGGCCTATGCTCGCGGCGGCGAGGTGCTCGGAGCCGCCGATGGCGAACGGCCGCTCAAAGCAGCTCTGCACCCGCTGGGCGATCTCGAGCGCCTCCTCCTCGCCGCTCAGGTCCTCGCACAGGAGCACGAACTCGTCGCCCCCGAAGCGGGCAACCGTGTCGCCCGAGCGCACCGACTCGGCGAGCCGCGGCGCCAGCTGCACCAGCACGGCGTCGCCCGCCTCGTGACCAAGGCTGTCGTTGATCACCTTGAAGTTGTCGAGGTCGAGGAAGAGCACCGCCACGGGCGCCCCGTCGCGGCCCGAGCGGGCCAGCGCGTGCCTGAGGCGGTCCTTGAACAGCAGCCGGTTCGGCAGCCCCGTGAGCGGGTCGTGGAGCGCCTGGTAGTGGATCTCGTCCTCGGTGCGCTGGCGCCCGATCGCTGCGGCCAGGACGTGAGCGATTGCCTGCAGGAAGTTCGTCTCGTCGTCGCTGAACCGCCGCTTCCTCAGCGTATGGACGGCGAGCACGCCGAAGGGCGCCCCGCGGCCCTCGATGCGCACTGCCACGCCACTGCGCACGCCGCGCGCATGCAGCACGTCGCTGAGCCCGAAGCGCGCCTCCCGCCGAAAGTCCTCGGCCACTACCAGGCCGCCGTGCACCAGGCACCAGCCGGCCTGCGTCTGCTCGTCGGTGCCAACGCTGTGGAAGCCGATCATGCGCTCGGGCCAGCCGCGGCCGGCCCGAGCGAGCAGCTCCCGGCGGTCCTCGAGCGACTCGAGCACGGTCGTGAGGTCGACGGCCAGCACGGTCTGCACCAGCTCCACCGCCTCGTCGAGCAGCTCCACGGGGTCGGTGGTCTCGAGCGCCGTGGCTCCGAGGTGAGCCACCGCGGCCTGCTGGGCCGCCTTCTTGCGCAGGTCCGCGGAGCTTGCGCTGAGCGCCCGGCGCATGCGCATGACAAAGACCGTGAGAGCGATCGCGCTCAGCATCAGGAAGGTCCAGTTGAGGGCGTCCTCGGCTCCGAAGCCCAGGCGGTGGTCGAGGCGCAGGTGGATCCCGATCAGCGCCCCCACGTAGACCACGCCGATCACGCTCAGGTGGAGCACGACCTGGCGCGGGCGGTAGATCGCGACGACGTACGGCAGCGGCCAGAGCACGAGCAGGGCGACGGGGAACGGCTGGCCACCCGCCACCATCACCGCGCCGACCGCCGCGGCCGCGCCTGCGCCCAGAGCGAGGAACGCGCCCCGCGGCAGGCGGCGGAAGCCGAGGCCGATCGCGGGCACCGACACCCCGGACACGCCCACGACCAGCATGACCACGCCGCGGTTGAGCAGCGGGTTGCCGTCGACCAGCGCCCAGATCGCCACCAGCACCATGGCCGCCACGTAGAAGGCCGCCATCAGCCCTCCGCTCACGGCGTGGCGCGCCGGCACGTCGGAGCGGGCGTGCTTGCGCACGCCGGTCCCCTGCCGGCCACCCCGATTGGAGGTCACGATGCACG
Source organism: uncultured Thermoleophilaceae bacterium (assembly GCA_963848495.1). Taxonomy (GTDB): domain Bacteria; phylum Actinomycetota; class Thermoleophilia; order Solirubrobacterales; family Thermoleophilaceae; genus JAICJR01. The sequence continues at coordinate 1,692,322 of CAWKDV010000002.1, read as the reverse complement.
GTTGATCGACCGCGAACGTGAAACGTTCAGGGTCGAGGACCGGCTACGGACCGGGCATGTACGAGTGCGCGTAGAAGAAGAACCAGACGGTTATCGCGATCAGGGCCAGCACCACGCTGATCGTCATGCTCGTCTCGAGCACCGCACGCGGCCGCCGCGGGCCCCGCTCGCCGCTCAGGCTCTTGAGCCAGGCGCTGCGCTGCTGGGCAGGATGGCCGCCGGAGAGACGCAGATAGGTGCCGTTCAGACGAGCCAGCAGCAGGCCGAGCAGGGCCATCGTCAGCGGGCAGCCTACGAGTGCGCCGGCGTACACATCCAGGTCCTTGTCGAGCACCCGCGTGACGAGCCAGATCCAGCCGAGCGGCAGGCCGATCCACATCGCCAGGCTGCCTACGAAGATCGCGGCAATCAGCGTGTACTCGAGCATCGTCCTCGACGCGGTGCGACCGATGCTCAGAGCTGACACAGGCTCCCTCCCCCCTACTCTGCCTCTTTCATTATCTCGATCGCCGTCCACAGCGCCTCCTCAACACTCAGGTCCGGCACCCCCTTCGCCTGAATCGCTGCGAGCGCGATACGCGTGGTGGCCGCCGAGACCTGCGCATCGCCCGCCCGCTCCCCGAACAGCGCCGCCAGGGGCCGCTCCTCGTCGGCGATCGCCACAGCGCCTCCGGGCTGCTGACGCAGCGCCAGAGTGCCGCTCAACCGGTCAGCGTCGAACGCCAGCAGCGGCACGCCGGTCTCGAGCGTGGCGATCGTGAGCGCGTCCCCCGGCAGGCCCGCGCCGTCCAGGTCGCAGGGCTCGTAGGGCCGCAGTGCCAGGCGCTCGGACAGCGACAGCCGGCCGCCGGCCTCGATGCCCAACTGCCGCAGCAGCACCCGGTAGGCCCAGGGCGCGGACTCGGGCCGGGCGCCGCCCAGCTCCGCGGCCGACGGGCGTGCTCCGTGCTCATGCAGCCGGCGCTCGACGGAGGCTGGACTCGCTGCGGGCGCCGCCGCGACCTCCACCGTCCAGAGCCCCAGCCCCGGGAGCTCGGATCGCAGAGCGCCGACCACGGGTGCGCGCCGCAGCGCCGGACCGGCGGGGGCGGGCGGGCCGGGCGCGGTCTCCAAGATCGCGCGCACGACTTCCTCATCCTGGCGCGCCGAATCCGAAGCCAGCCCGCCGAGCACGATTCGCAGTCCCGCCTCGAGCGTGGCTGCCAGCTCGCGGTCGCCCGGCGCTGAGCCGAGCGTCAGCACTCCCTTCCAGGCCGCCCACAGGAATGCAGCGGCGCGGCGCGAGTCGAGCGGCCGCACGTCTCCGCGACGCGCCGCCGCCTCGATCAGCGCGGCCGTGCGGCGCTCGTGGTCCGCCATCGACCCGCGCAGGCGTTCGAGCAGGTCGGCGTCCGGCAGCGGGGGCTGCGGCAGTGCCAGCAGCCGCATGTGACCCGGCCGCTCGCGGCCGAAGCGCGCCAGGCGGCCGGCGGTGTCGAGGAGCTGTTCGAGCGCCGAGCCCTGTGGCTGCCCCTCCTCGCCCATGTAGGTGTCAAACAGGTCGAGCGCGCGCTCGAGCAGCGCGCCGTAGAGCGCCTCCTTGCTTGCGAAGTGGTTGTAGACGGAACCGACGGCGACGTCGGCCTCGTCCGCGATCTCGTCCACCTTCGCGGCCTGGAAGCCGTGCTCGAGGAAGTGGCGCTCCGCCGCGTCGAGGATGGCGCCGACGGTGCGCGCCTTGCGGCGCTCGGAGCGGGATAGGGCTTGCATGCCGGACGACATTATGACACTGTGCTCAATTCTGAGTCAATATTCATTTTTGAGGGGTACGTCCAGCTGGGAGGGGGTCGGCACGCTCGCCCGCTTCGCCGGGCGGGTCGTGGCGCTCGTGCTCTCGGGTCGCGTGCTGCGTTTCTTCGGCGAGGCGCTGCGGCAGGCCGGCATCCTGATCCTGGGCTCCACGCTCGTGATCTGGAGCCTGGCCTTCATCCTCGGGCTCGAATGCGGGATCGAGGGCGCCTATTTCAGCCGCTCGGTGGGCGCGCCGGCCAACGCGGGGGTGTTCTCCGCCTGGTGCGACCTGCGGGAGGTGATGCCCTACGCCTTCGGCTACATGATGTCGGCCAAGGTCGGCACCGGCCTGGTGGCCGAGATCGGCGCCATGCGCATCAGCGACGAGATCGACGCGCTCGAGGTGATGGGCATCAACTCCATGACCTTCCTCTGCGCCACCCGCCTGCTCGCGGCATGGCTCGCGCTGCCGGCGATGTACATCACGGCGGTGGGAGCCGGCTTCTTCGCCTCCTACCTGGCGGTCGTCCAGCAGATCGGCGAGGTGTCGAGCGGCGGGTTCCTCCTGATCTTCTGGATGTTCCAGAACCCACCTGACCTGCTCTTCAGCCTGATCAAGGCGATGGCGATGGCCACGCTGATCGTGATCGTGGGCGCCTTCTACGGCTACACGGCGAGCGGGGGGCCGGTCGGCGTCGGCACGGCCACCGCCAAGTCGATGGTGGTGAACGTCGTCGGCGTGCACCTGGTGGGGATGCTTGGGACCCAGGTGTTCTGGGGCGCGAACCCGCGCGCGCCCATCGGCGGCTGAAGAGCTAGTCGCCGGTCACCGCCACGTTGACGGTCCGGCAGCGGGCGCAGCGCACGCGCACCTTCTTCGTCATGTAGGCGGGGTCCATCGCCGCCGCCAGCACGTTGCCGCACTCGACGCAGACGTAGTCGTTCGGGCCGTTGCCGTTGAACACCGGCCGGTCGGCGTCCTGCTGGATCGCGGTGCCGCCGTCCTTGGGCACCTCGCCCTCGCGGATGTGCCTCATCGCGATCGTGGCCATCAGAGTGCGGCGAGCTTCCCCGTGAAGTCCGTGATCAGCGCGTCCAGCACCCCGATCATCACGCCCTCGCCCATCGACGCGGCCTTGCCGCTGATCTGCGCGCTGGTGTGGATCGTGCCGCCGCCGTCCGACAGCGCGAACTGAACGGTGGCGTTCGCGTACCCCTGGCCGCCCGCCTCCTTCGACTTCACGGCCATCGCCACGCGGTGCGCGGCCGGGTCCTGCTGGGTGACCTCGACGGTGCCCGTAAAGACCATCGACATCGCGCCCATCTTGACCTTGATCTCGGCCCTGACCGAGTCGGGGCCGGTGCGCTCGAGGACGCTCCCACCGTCGACGCACGGGACCAGCCGGTCGAGGTCGAGGATCGCGGCATAGCTGTCGTCGATCGGCTTCTCGGTGGTGAAGGAATGGTCGAGCTCAACGGCCATCGGGCGAGTCCTCCTTTGTCGGAACTGACGCAATATAGGCTGCGCCCGTGTCGATCGAGGGTACGCGCGTGCTGGGGCCGGACAACGCGACGCTGTCCGTCCGGACCGGGCGCACGGGCGCCGTGGCCAAGGCAGGACACGACCTCCTCATCGTGGTGGACTCGTGGTCCGGCAAGCTCGAGCCGGGACACGTCGAGCTCGAGGCGGACTCCGGCTCGCTGCGCGTCCTCGACGGCACGGGCGGCATGCAGAAGCTGGACGACGACGACAAGGCCGGCATCAGGCAGACGATCGACGAGGAGGTGCTCCAGCGGGGCGCGATCCGCTTCCGCTCGAGCGAGCTGGCGGGTGACGGCGGCCGCTACACAGTCCGCGGGGAGCTGACGCTCGGCGAGGCCACCCACCCGATCGCGTTCGACCTGACGGTCGCGGATGACGGCTCCATCCGCGCAGGAGCCGTGGTGAAGCAATCGGACTGGGGCATCAAGCCCTACACGGCCCTCTTCGGCGCGCTCAAGGTCGCCGACGAGGTGAACGTGCTGCTCGAAGCGCCGCCCGGTCAGTCGCTGTAGACCGCCTGGCCGTCGAGACCGCCCTCGACGCCCTTCGGCAGCGCCCCCGTGCCGTGCGCGTAGAGCGCGAGGTCGGCGATCGTCTTGACCGAGTCGCCGGCCACCCACGCCCCGTTCACCCAATCGAGGTTCTCGGGCGGCACCTCGAGCGCCGCGCCCGCGAGCAGGCGCGCCTTGTCGCGTACCTTGCCCGCGGCGCCCACGATCGCGGCCTCGGTGCCGGGCGAGGGGCTCGTGTTGTAGCCGTGGCCCGTGCCGAAGCGGTCGGTGTCGGCCGGCACGACCTTCACGTCGAGCGGCGGCACTCCCAGCTCGTCAGCCACCGCCTCGGCGTAGTGCCCCTCGTTGCCGTCGGACTCGGTGGTCAGGCTGAGCACCATCTTGCCCGTCGGGTGCACCCGCAGGAAGACTGCCCGGTAAGCCTCGTTAGCCACTGCTAGCTCTCCTCCTCGTCGTCGTTGGGTTCCCCGCTGCCGGCCAGACGCTCGCGTTCCTGGTGCGCCGTCAGAGCGTTGTGCTCCTCGAGGTCGCAGAACGCAGGCTGTGGACCGCCCAGCGGGTGCGGCGGCGCCGCCGGCCGCTCGCAGCCGGGGTAGATGCAGATCTTCTGCGGAGCGTCAGCCACCGGTCAACCATCCCGGCGTGGTCTTGCCCCGTTTCGGCCCATATCCGCTCGGCATCGCCACCGAGCTGCCGGGCTCCGGCGTGGCGCTCGCCCAGGGCTCCTCCTCGTCCTGCTCGGGCGGCTCGGCCCCGGGCGCCTCCCACGACGCCGCTCCGATCGCCGCCACCACCTCCTTGAGCGCCTCGAAGCTGTGCCCGCTGACGAGCGCGTCGCAATGCGGCAGCGCGGCCCTCATCCCGCCCGCCTGCACCGAGAACTCCCGCCCGCTCAGGCGCGGGTTGACCCAGACGATCCGGTGAGCCAGGCGGGCGAGGCGCTCCATCTCGCGCCCGACGAGCTGCGGGTCGCCGCGCTCCCAGCCGTCGGAGAGGATCACCACGACCGCGCCGCGCGCCATGCCGCGGCGGCCGTGACGGTCGGTGAACGCCTTCAGGGCGTCGCCGATGCGGGTGCCGCTCGACCAGTCGGGCGCGGTGGCGGCCGCGCGCTGTATCGCGCGGTCCGGGTTGCGAGCCTGGAGGGCGCGCGTGACGCGGGTGAGGCGGGTGGCGAACACGAACGCCTCGGCGTGCGGGCCGCTGCCGGCCGCCGCGAGGAACTGGAGGTATGCGCGCGCGTATGGCTCCATCGAGCCTGAGATGTCGCACAGGAGGACGAGCCGCCTGGGTTGCAGGCGCCGCTCTCTGCGCGCCAGCCGCAGCGGCTGGCCCTCGGTGTGGAGGCTGGCCCGCAGGGTGCGCCGCAGATCCACCCGCCTGCCGTGCCGGCTCTCCTCGTGGCGCCGCGTGCGCCGCAGCGGCGTGGCGAGCCGGAGGCCCGTCATCAGCCGCTGGACCTGGGCGAGCTCGTGCGGCTCGAGAGCCTCGAAGCTACGGCCGGCGAGCCGCTCCTCGTCGCTCGCCATCGCCAGCGGCACCGGGATCTCCGGCGCGTCGTCGGTCCCGGGCCCATCGCCGCGCGCGGCGGCGGTGGTGTGGCCGCGCTCGTCAGGCTCGCCGTCGCCGGGGCGCGCGGAGCCGGTCTCCCGCCGCTCGTCCGGCCCCACACGTGTGAGCGGGGCGTCGTCGGGCAGCTCGCCCTGCCGGCCGTCGCCGAACACCTCGTCGAAGACCGCGTCGAACGCGCCCGCCTGCGTGCGGTCGGAGACGAACACGCCCCTCGCGGTCCAGTACAGGCGCCGCCGGGAGATCGGGCGGACGAGCGTCAGCGCCTCGGCGAACGCCGCCGGCCGCTCGGGCGTGATGGGCAGGCCCGCCTCGCGGAGGCGGCGCCCGAAGGCGGCCGCCAGGGGCGGCAGGTCGAGCTCCACCGTCTCGACCCCGAACGGGCGCGGCTCAGTCACGGCTCTGCACGAGCCGCTCTAGCCCGGCCGCGCGGATCACCTCCTGGTCCTCGCTGTACTTGAGCACCGAGCCGAGCGTGCGGTCGAGCGCGGCGGCGTCGAGCCGCTCGACGCCCAGCATGCCGAGCGCGGCGAGCCAGTCGATCGCCTCGGCCACCCCGGGCGGCTTCTGCACGTCGCTCTCGCGCATACGCGACACGGCGTCCGCGACCTGCACCGCGAGCGTCTCTGACGCGCCCTTCACCCGCCTGCGGACGATCTCGACCTCGCGCTCGCGCGATGGATACGGGATCCAGTGGTAGAGGCAGCGTCGCTTCACCGCGTCGTGGAGGTCGCGGGTGCGGTTCGAGGTCAGCACGATCGCGGGCGGGTGCGTTGCCCGGATCGTGCCGAGCTCGGGGATCGTCACGCTCGCCTCCGCCAGCAGCTCGAGCAGGAACGCCTCGAAATCGTCGTCGGCGCGGTCGATCTCGTCGATCAGGAGCACCGCCGGCCGCGGCCCCGGGTGCTCGAGCGCGCGCAGGAGCGGCCGCCGGATCAGATAGTCGGGCCCGAACAGCTCCTCCTCGCCGAGCGACCTCCCGGCCGAGTCGGCGAGCCGGATGCTCAGCAGCTGGCGCGGGTAGTTCCACTCGTAGAGCGCCTCGGCGGCGTCGATGCCCTCGTAGCACTGCAAGCGCACGAGCGGCGTGTCCAGCACGAGCGCGAGCGACTTGGCGGCCTCGGTCTTCCCCACCCCGGCCTCGCCCTCGAGCAGCAGCGGCTGCGGCAGGCGGAGGCTGAGGAACATGGATGTGGCCAGCCCCTCGTCCACCAGGTAGTCCACCGCCCCGAGGCGCTGCGCCAGCGTCTCCACGTCCGGGACGAGCGCCCGGATCTCGTCCGCAGCCTCGCCGGTGACGTCGCCCGGTCTCATCTGTAGGTCACTGCGGCGGCTGGGGGTTCCCCTGCATCGCCGCCCACACGCGCGCGGGCGTGCACGGCATGTCGATGTGGTCCACGCCGTACGACTCGTGAAGCGCGTCGATCACGGCGTTCACGATCGCGGGGGGCGAGCCGACATTCGGCGACTCGCCGACGCCCTTGGCGCCGAGGGGGTGATGCGGGCAGGGCGTGACCGTCTCACCGAGCTCGAAGTCGGGGCACTCGAGCGCCGTCGGGATCAGGTAGTCCATGAACGAGGAGTTGAGGCAGTTGCCCTCGTCGTCGAAGCTGATCAGCTCCATCAGCGCGATGCCGATCCCCTCGGCGAGGCCGCCGTGGATCTGGCCGTCCACCACCATCGGGTTGATCCGCACACCGCAGTCGTCGACCGCGATGAAGCGCCTGACCGTGACCTGCGCGGTGTCGGGATCGATGTCCACCACGGCGATGTAGGCGCCGTACGGGTAGGTCAGGTTCGGCGGGTCGTAGATCACCTGGGCGTCGAGGCCGCCCTCCATCCCCTCCGGCATCGGCTTGCCGCTGTAGGCGTACATGGCGATGTCCTCGATCAGCGCGCCCTTTTCGGGATCGCCCTTCACGAACCAGCGTCCCTTCTCCCAGGCGAGATCGTCGGGCCTCGTCTCGAGCATCTCGGCGGCGATCATCCGCGCCCGGTCGCGCACCTTGCGCGACACCACGGCCACGGCGCCGCCGGAGACCGGCGTGGAGCGGCTGCCGTAGGTGCCGAGCCCGTAGGGGGAGCGGTCGGTGTCGCCGTGCCTCACCTCCACGTCCTCGGGCGGGATGCCCAGCTCCTCGGCCACGATCTGGGCGAAGGTGGTCTCGTGCCCCTGACCCTGGGTCTGGGCGCTGATGCTCACCACCGCCTTCCCCGAGGGATGAACCCGCAGGTCCGCGCCGTCGTTCATCGCCAGGCCGAGGATGTCCATGTGCTTGCGCGGGCCCGCGCCCACGCCCTCGGTGAAGAACGACACGCCGATGCCCATCAGCTCGCCGCGCGCCCGCTTCTCCGCCTGCTCCCGGCGCAGGTCCTCGTAGCCCGCGATGTCCATCGCCACGCGCATCGTCTCCGCGTAGTTGCCGGAGTCGTAGGTCCAGCCGGTGGTGGTCTCGTACGGGAACTGCTCGGGCTTGATGAAGCTCTTCATCCGCAGCTCGATCGGGTCGGCCTTCATCTCCAGCGCCAGCGCGCTGGCCATCCGCTCCACGAGGTAGACCGCCTCGGTGATGCGGAACGAGCAGCGGTAGGCGACTCCGCCGGGCGCCTTGTTCGTGTAGACGGCCTTCACGCGCACGTGCGAGGCCTCGAGGTCGTACGAGCCGCAGACGATGTGGAAGAACCCGGCGGGGAACTTGGTCGGCTGGGCCGTGGAGTCGAACGCGCCGTGGTCGGCGATCACGTCCACCCGCAGGCCGGTGATCTTGCCGTCCTTCGCGCACATCTCCGCGCGCATGACGTAGTCGCGTGCGAAGCCGGTCGAGACCAGGTTCTCGGTGCGGTTCTCGACCCACTTGACGGGCACGCCGGCGACGATCGAGCCCGCGATCGCGCATACGTAGCCGGGGTACACGGGCACCTTGTTGCCGAACCCGCCGCCGATGTCCTGGCAGCGGATGCGGATCATGTGCTCGGCCAGGCCCGCCACGTGCGCGTAGACCGTCCGGTGGGCGTGCGGCGCCTGGTTGCCGTTGTAGATGTCGAGCTGGCCGGTCTCCGGGTTGAAGTCGGCGATCATCCCGCAGGTCTCGAGCGGCGCCGGGTGGCAGCGCGGGTAGATGATGTCGCGGGTGACCACCGTGTCCGCCTCGGCGAAGACGCGGTCGGTGGCCTCCTCGTCGCCGGCCTCCCAGAGCGGGCTGGCCAGGTTGTCCCGCTGCTCGGGCTTGTCGTCGCGGATCAGCGGCGCGTCGGGATCGAGGGCCTTGCGGGCGTTGACCACCGCGGGCAGCGGCTCGTACTCCACGTCGATCAGCGAGAGGGCGTCGTTGGCCGAGTACTCGTCGGTGGCGATCACGAACGCCACCTCCTGGCCCTGGAAGCGCACCTTGTCGCCCGCGAGCACCGCCTGGGTGTCGTAGGAGATCGTGGGCATCCAGGCCAGACCGAGCGTCTCGAGGTCCTTCGCCGTGACGACGGCCGCGACGCCCGGATGCGCGAGCGCGCGCGAGGTGTCGATCGAGAGGATCCTCGCGTGGGCGTAGGGGCTGCGCAGCAGCGCGCCGTGGACCATTCCCGGCAGCCGGAGGTCGTCCAGGTAGTTCCCCTTGCCGCGGATGAAGCGCGCGTCCTCCTTGCGCTTGAGTCGCCCGAAGCCGATCGGGCGCTCGGTCTGCGGGCTGGGCAGGTTCTCGACGATCGTCATTGGGTTACCTCCTGGGTGGCGGCGGGTGAAGCCGGGTGCTCGGCCGCCCAGCGGACCGCGGCGACGATGTTCTTGTAGCCCGTACAGCGGCAGATGCCGCCGGAGATCGCGGTGCGGATCTCGTGCTCGGTGGGGTCCGGGTTCTCGTCCAGCAGCGCGCGCGTGGTCATGAGCATGCCGGGCGTGCAGAAGCCGCACTGGAGCGCGTGCATCTCGTGGAAGCCCTGCTGGATCGGATCGAGCTGACCGTCGACCTCGAGCGACTCGACCGTACGTATCTCGTGCCTCTCGCACATCACGGCGAGGATCGTGCAGGACTTCACCGGCTTGCCGTCCATGAGCACGACGCAGGCGCCGCAGTTCGAGGTGTCGCAGCCCCAGTGGGTGCCGGTGAGCCCCGGGGTCTCCCGGATGAAGTGGATGAGCAGCTGCCGCGGTTCGACGTCGCGCGACACCGTCGTCCCGTTGATCGATACCGAGACCTCCATCTCAGACCTCCTGGTTGCGGGCGCGGGCGGTCGCGCGCCGCAGCGCGCGCTTGGTGAGAACGCCCGCGAGGTGGCGCTTGTAGTCCACCGGCCCGCGGCCGTCGGGCATCGGCGAGCAGTCCTCCGACGCGATCTGCGCCGCCTGGTCGAACAGCTCGTCCGAGGGCGCCTTTCCGCGCAGGAGCTCCTCGGCCCGCGAGAGGTGCACGGTGGTGAGGCCCACCGCGCTCAGCGCGAGCCCGACCTCGGCGATCGAGGCGCCGTCCATCCAGACCGCCGCGGACGCGGCCGCGATCGCCCAGTCGCCGGCGCGCCGCTCGACCTTCTCGTGGGCGCTGCCGGCGCCGGGGCGCAGCGGCAGCCGCAGCTCGGTGAGCAGCTCCCCGTCTGCGACGGCGGTCATGTAGGGACCCACGTGGAACTCGTCCATCGACACCACGCGCTCGCCGGAGGAGCCGCGGATCACCGCGCGTCCCTTGGCCGCGGTGCACACGGCCGACAGGTCCTCGGCGGCATCGGCCTGGCAGAGGGAGCCGCCGATCGTGCCGCGGTTGCGCACCACCGGATCGGCGATCACCTCCTCGGCGTCGCGGAAGATCGGGTAGCGGCGCGCGAGGAGCGGCGACTCCAGCAGGTCCACGTGCCGCGTGAGCGCCCCGATCCTGATCTCGCCACCCTCCTCACGGATGTAGGCGAGCTCGCTCAGGTCGTTGATGTCGACCAGGTACTCGGGGTTGGCCAGCCGCAGCTTCATCATCGGCAGCAGGCTGTGCCCGCCGGCGATCACGCGGGCTTCGGAGCCATGGCGCACGAGCGCTGCGATGGCGCCGTCGACGCTGGTCGCGCGCTCGTACTCGAATGGCGCGGGAGTCTGCAACAGCTGCTCCTTTCGGGCTCAGTCCGTGACCGGCATGCGCTTGCGTGGCTTGCCGATGTCCTCGCGGCGCTCGTACTGCTCGGGGGCGTCGGTGCCGATCACCGGCGAGCGGGGCAGGCTCGGCGGCTTCTCCTGGCGGATCTCGGGGTAGAGGAGGCGCGCGGCGCGGCTGCCGGACGCCGCGTCCCTCAGCACCGGCCCGGCGGGGTTGGCGGTGGCGATCGGCGCCTCCCGGCCCAGCCGGGCGAGCGTCAGCGTTCCCTTGGTGTAGACCTCGGAGATGCGCGGCGCGTCGATGTCCTGGCTTTCCGGGATGTTGCGGAAGCCCTGGGCGCCCGCCCCCGGGTAGAGGCCGTCGACGAGGCCCACCGCGTCCACCACACCGGCCTTCTTCACGAGCAGGCCCTCGAGCAAATCGACACCGGCGTCGAGCTGCTCGTTGATCGAGTTCACGATCTGGTTGACCGGAGCGCTCTTCTCGAGGATCTCGCCGACGCCGGCGATCACTTCGTCCAGGCCGGCGGTGATCTGCCGCAGCGCCACGATCGTCGACACCAGGTAGTAGACCAGCGCGAGCACGATCAGCACGACCGCCACGATCATCACCACGGCTGCCCCGGACATCAGGCGTCGTCCACGATCACGTCGAGGGAGCCGCCGTAGCCCGCGACTCCCGCGACCGTCTGTTCCACCTGGTCCCGCGTCGTGACGAGCAGGGCGGCGGCATCGAGGTCCTTGGAGCCCGCGGCCGCAGCGCCGGCGATCCTCTGGACGCTCGGCACGATGGCTTTCGCGGCCGAGAGCACGCGACTGAGGAGCAGGATCACCACGGGCAGGATCACGACCAGCAGCAGCACGTCGCCGATCCACCAGAGCGTCACCGCGGCCTCCTCTCGGCGACCAGCGCCGCCTTCCGCCCGATGCCCGGCAGGGCGCCGAGGATGATGTCGAACTGGGCGTTGATCGCCTTCACGGCTCCCTCGAGCGGGCGCAGGTGCTCGGCCTCGACTCCCTCGAGCGCGCCGGCGAGCGTGTCCAGCCCGGCCGAGATGCGGCCGAGCCCGCGGCGCACCTCGATCAGCGCGAGTGCGAGCACGGCCACCACGACCACGGCGAGGATCACGCTGAGCAGGATGAGCAGGTGCGTGGTGCTCACCCGCTCGCCTCCGGAACGGCGCCGAACCCGTCGGTGAGGGCGTTCATGTAGCCGTCCTGCACCACGGCCTCGTCCACGATCTGCCCGAGCACCGGAGCCGTGGCCTCGAGCTGGGGGATGTAGGCGGTGTTGGCGGCCACCTGGCCGGCCGTCTCGAGCAGGTTGTCCACCGAGGCCTCGATGCTGCGCACCGACACGATCAGCGCCGCGAGCAGCGCGGCCACGGCGAGTGCCGCCACCAGGCCGATCACCAGCGCGATCGCCCAGTAGCCGTGGCTCGACAGGGCGAAGGCGGTGGTCACTTGCCCACCGCCACCTTCCGCAGCGCGCGGGCGGCGTGCAGGATCCGCACACCGGAGTCGTTGATGCGCGCGATGCCGGGCAGCTCCGCCGTCTGCTGGCGCACGACCTCGACCGCGCCCTCGGCGGTCTTCGCCTGGCCCGCGATCCGCCTGGCCAACCCGACGATCGTGATCACGATCGCGGCGGCCACGGCGATCACCACGACACCCAGCACGATTCCAACGGTCCAGCCAGTGGCCGAAGCGAGAGTCATCCCACCATCTCCTCCATCACGACACCCGCGGCCAGACGGACGACGCCGTTTGGCACGAAGGTGCCCAAATCGACTCCGCCCGCGACCATACTCGGCGCGCCCGAGCCTGTCCAGTGGGACTAGACAGCCTCGTGGATCCGCCCGCTCGCGTTGGCCAGGCGCCCGCCCTGGCGGCCATTCCGGACCGCCACGACCTCGGCCATGATCGACAGAGCCGTCTCCTCCGAGCCGAGCGCCCCGATGTCGAGCCCGATCGGCGCGGAGATGCGCTCGAGCCGCTCCTCGGCGATCCCGGCCGCCAGCAGGCGCTCCCGCCGCTTGGCCTGGGCGCGGCGGCTGCCCATGGCTCCGATGTATGGAGCGTCCGAGTCGAGCGCCACGGCCAGCGCCGCGTCGTCGAGCTTGGGATCGTGGGTCAGGACCACGAGGTAGGTGGCGCGATCGATGCCGCCCAGATGCGCGACCGCGTCCGCCGGCCAGCCCGCGATCACCTCCTCGGCCTCGGGGAAGCGCTCGGGAGTGGCGAAGCGCGAGCGCGGGTCGATGACGTAGGGGCGCCAGAGCGTGACGCGCGCGGTTCGACACAGGGCCGCCGCGAAGTCCACCGCACCGAAGATCAGGATGCGCGGCGCTGGGGCCGCGATGTCCACGAACAGCCCCGCGCCCTGCTCCTCACGCAGCTCCGAGCGCTCGGACCCCCACATGAGCTCGTCCGCGTGGGTGCGCGCGGCGGCGTCGAGCTCAGGGTGCCCGAGCGTGCCCTCCGACTCGCCGTCGGAGTGGAGCAGGATGCGCGCACCGACCTCAATCCCCGCGGGGGCGCCGTCGACGCTGACCACCGTGACGAGCGCACCCCGGCCACCCTCGCGGGTGAGGCGGGCGAATTCGGACTGGAGGCTCAACGCTCGTACCTCTCGACGTAGACGTCGATCTCGCCGCCGCAGGGCAGGCCGACCTCCCAGGCCTCGGAGTCGGCGATGCCGAAGTGCAGCAGCCGCGGTTCGGCGCCTTCGATGATCTCCTCCGCGACCTCCACCACCGCACCCTCGACGCAGCCTCCCGACACCGCGCCCACCACATCGCCGGCCTCGTTGATGGCCATCTTCGAGCCGGGCGGCAGCGGCGCGGACTTGCGCGTGGCCACGACGGTCGCCAGCGCGACGCGCTGGCCCCCCGCTGCCCAGTCGTCGGCCTGAGTCAGAACCTCGCCCATGCAGACTCCTCCCTCCCCGGCAAAGGGCCATCGCCGGGGGACGCTTGACCGCACAATCGTAGCGTGACAACCTGCATCAAATGAGGGAGCCGGCGCTGTGATGGGACCGGAGCTCTCGCGCCGGGCGGATGAGCTCGTCGCGGGGCGGATTCCGTTCGTGGCGGCCACGGTCGTGCGCGCCCAGCGCCCCACGAGCGTGCACGCCGGGGACTCCGCGATCGTCCTCGGGGACGGCTCGATCGAGGGCTTCGTCGGCGGCGCCTGCGCGGAGACGTCCGTGCGCCTCCAGGCGCTGCGCGTGCTCGAGACCGGCGAGCCTCTCCTGCTGCGCATCGTCCCGGACGGCGACGAGGACGCGGCCGCGAGCGACGGAGCGCTCGTGGTGCGCAACGACTGCCTGAGCGGCGGTGCGCTAGAGATCTTCCTCGAGCCCCGGCTGCCTGCGCCGAGGATCGTCGTGGTCGGCGAGACGCCGATCGGGCTGGCGCTCGCGTCGGTCGGGGAGCGCGTCGGCTACGAGGTGGTGGTCGGCCCGGGCCAGCCGGACTCGACCGACGTGCTCGCTCTCGTCGTCGCCTCCCACGGCCGTGAGGAGGAGGGCGCGCTGCGCACCGCCCTCGAGAACGGCGTGCCCTACGTCGGTCTCGTGGCCAGCCGCCGGCGTGCCGACGCCGTACGCCAGACGCTCCTGTCCGAGGGCGTGCCCGCGGACCGTGTGGCCGCGCTGCACAGCCCGGCCGGCCTCGACATCGGCGCCCGCACCCCGGAGGAGATCGCCCTCACGATCCTCGCGGAGATCATCTCGGTGCGCCACGCGCAACCCGACTCACGACTCACGACTCACGACTCACGAGTCACCAGTCACCGGTCACCAGTCACCAGCATCGACCCCGTCTGCGGCATGACCGTCGCGATCCTCGCCGACACTCCTCTTGTCGAGCACGATGGGCGGCGTTTCTACTTCTGCTGTGACGGCTGCCGCTCGGCGTTCGAGCGCGAGCCGGCCCGTTACGCGGTCAAGCCGGCGTGAGCAGCTTCGTCACCGGGCTGGTGCTTGCAGCCGGCGGATCGAGCCGCCTCGGCCGGCCCAAGCAGCTCCTCCCGTACGGAGAGGGCACGCTGCTCGGCCACGTCGTGGCCACCGCCTGCGGGGCCTGCCGCTTCGACCAGCTCGTTGTGGCGCTCGGCGGCAGCGCGCACGAGGTGCAGTCCGCAGTGGACCTGCGCGGCGCCGACGTGGTCGTGAACGATCAGTACACCGGCGGCTGCTCCTCCTCGATCGCCGCCTCGCTCGAGGCGGTCGACCCGAGCTGCGACGTGCTCGTGCTGATGCTGGGCGACCAGCCGGGAGTCACGGCCTGCGCGGTCGACGCGCTGCTCGCCGGCCTCGGCGAGGCGCCGCTCGGCGTCTGCAGCTACGAGGACGGCCGCGGTCACCCGTTCGCCTTCACGCGGGAGACCTTCCCCGAGCTGGCCTCCCTCCACGGCGACAAGGGCGTCTGGAAGCTGCTCGACCGCCGCGCGGGAGAGGTGGCCGAGGTGCGGGTGCCGGGCCGCGTGCCGCTCGACGTCGACACCTGGAGCGACTACGAGGCCGTGCTCGCGGCGGCCGGCCTGCCGGTCACCAAGGAGGCCCTGCATGGAGTTTGAGAACCGCTTCGACCTCGAGGTGCCCATCGAGCAGGTGTGGGACGCGATGCTCGACATCGAGCGCGTGGCGCCCTGCGTGCCCGGCGCCGAGGTGCTCGAGCGCAAGGGCGACGACGCCTTCGAGGTCGGCATCAAGGTCAAGGTCGGGCCCGTGTCGATGCAGTACCGCGGCCAGGTCGAGATCGTCGACAAGGACCCCGCGTCGCACAGCGCGGTGATGAGCGCGCGGGCGCGGGAGTCGCGCGGCCAGGGCACCGCCACCGCCAACGTGCGCATGCACCTCGAGGGCGAGAACGGCACGACGCACGGCCGCATGATCACCGAGGTGGCGCTGAGCGGGCGCGCCGCCGCGATGGGCCAGGGCGTGATCCAGGAGGTGTCGGGCCGGATCGTCGGTCAGTTCGCGGAGAACCTCGCCGGGATGCTTGGAGGAGCGCAGAGCGCGGAGGCGCAGAGCGCGGAGGCCGAGGCCCCGACGCAGGTGCGGGAGGCTCCGGAAGTCGCCGCTCCGCCACCGCCTTCCCCACCAACGCCGCCGCCGCCCGTCCCGGCGGCCGCCGACAGCCTCGACGTCGTCCCGATCGTCTCGGGCGTCCTCGCCAAGCGGCTGCGCGATCCGCGCGTGCTCGCCGGGATCGCCGTCGTGCTGCTGTTCCTGTTGCGCCGCCGCCGCCGCTAACCGCGCGCCGTGCGGATCACGTGCGGCAGGTAGACGTCCTGCAGCAGGACCTTGAGGCGAACGGATGCCTTGCCCCGGCGGCGCAGGGTCGCTCGCTGGCTCGCCGTGAGCGGCAGGTGCACGACCGTGCGCCCGCCGGGTGCGAGGCTGAAGGGCACGAACGGCGTGTAGCGGGTCACGCCGCGCGTCTTTCCCACCACGTGCAGCCAGTGCGGCGAGATGATCTGGATGCCCTGCAGGCTGCTGCTGCCGTCCGGCTGGCAGCCGTTGGGGCAGGCCACCGCCACGTGCAGCGTGCCGTCACGGCTGAGCCGCGGCGAGCCGACCCTCACCGGGCAGGTCGTGGCCGGCTCGGGCGCCGAGGTGTCCATGGCGTCGCGGCGCAGCACGACCGAGCTGCGGCAGCGCACGTCGGTCCAGGCGATCCGGCTGCCGTCGAAGTCGAAGCTCGTGCCGAAGAAGCGCGGCTCGAAGAGCGCGACGGGGAGCTTTGCGGAGCCGTCGAGATTTGCCAGCGTGAGCTGGTCGAGGCCGCTGCCGAGCCGCTCGACATAGGCGATCCTGCCCGCGGCGATCTTGACGTTCTGGTTCTGCGAGCAGAGCGGCACGGGGAGCGTATGGGCGCTCGGCTCGGCGAGCGTGTAGTAGTCGATCTGCGCGGGGACGGCGTGGGGGCACAGCTTCGAGGGGGAACCCACCACCGCGTGACCGAGCACCGCCGTGCCGTCGGACGCCAGGTCCACCTGTGTGGCGGGGCCGATCGGCGTGCTGTAAGCGACCTGGCCCGCCTGCAGGTCGTAAACGGTCAGTCGCTCCGAGCCGGGCAGGTTCGTGAGCCAGGCCGCGTAGCGTCCTGCGGCGGCGACGCCCGTCACGAAGCCGCCGGCGTCGATGATCTGCGACGAGCTGCCGTTGTCGACCCGGATGTGGTTTTCGTTGCAGTCTCCGGCGCTCCAGACGGCGAGCGCGCCGTCGATCGCCGGCGGCGGCTGGAAGGGGACGTTGGCGACCTGCGGGCAGGACTGGATCTTGGTCAGCGGGCCGGCGATCGTGCCCGAGAAGATGTCCGTGGCGCCGCCCTCGGTCCAGCGGCGCACCAGCACCTGGTTGCCCGACGCAACGGGATGAGCGCCGGCCCCGGTGTGTGGCACCGGCGGAGTGACGCGCAACAGCAACGCCGGCCTCTGGCCCGGCTGGGCGACCAGCACGTCGACGATCTCCTTCGGTCGGTAGGCGTCCGCCACGACGCCGTCGCCCGCCAAGGCCGGCTCGAAGAAGTGCGCCGAGGACGATTCCATGACCGTCGTGGTCGCGGCCGCCGCTGTGCCCGGTAGCACGAGCGCCACCGCGATGGCTGTGACGAGTGCCCTCATCGCCCCTGGGAACCTCCGCACGACCCGTTAGTTGCGCCGGCAGCGGAACTTCCCTCCCTGGCGCGGTTTCGCTCATGCGATGCGCAAGCTCGCCGTCGTCGTGCTCGCCCCGCTGCTGGTGCTGGCCGCGCTCCTGCCGGCCACAGCGTCGCCCGCGACCAAGCCGCCCAACATCGTCTTCGTCCTCACAGACGACCTCGCCTGGAACCTCGTTCACTACATGCCGAACGTCCAGGCCCTGCAGAAGCGCGGGCTGACCTTCTCGGACTATTACGTCACCGACTCGCTCTGCTGCCCCTCGCGCTCGTCGATCTTCAGCGGCCGCTTCCCGCACGACACGCGCGTGTTCAGCAACAAGGGCAGGGACGGCGGCTTCAAGCAGTTCCACGCGCGCGGGGGCGAGAACTCGACCTTCGCCACGGCGCTGCACGGGGCCGGCTACCGCACGGCGATGATGGGCAAGTACCTGAACGGCTACACGCCGGAGGGGCTCGTCGACGGCAAGCCGCTCTACATCCCGCCGGGCTGGGACGAGTGGGACGTGGCCGGGAACGGCTACCCGGAGTTCAACTACAACCTCAACGAGGACGGCAAGGTCGTCCACTACGGCAGCACGCCGCAGGACTACCTGACTGACGTGATCGCGGGCAAGGGCGTGGACTTCATCAACCAGTCGGTGCGCGCCCACAAGCCGTTCATCCTCGAGCTGGCGACGTTCGCCCCGCACGCGCCGTACACCCCGGCGCCGCGCGACGCCAACAAGTTCCCGGGCCTCAAGGCCCCGCGCACGCCGGCCTTCGACTTCCAGAACGTGGCCGCGCCGAGGTGGCTCAGCCACCACGCGCCGCTCACACCGGCGCAGGTGGCCAACATCGACACATCGTTCCGCAAGCGCGCCCAGGCGGTGCAGGCGGTGGACGACATGATCGGGCGCATCGAGGCCACGCTGAAGGCGCGCGGGGTGGCCGGCAACACCTACATCGTCTTCAGCTCGGACAACGGCTACCACATGGGCGACCACCGCCTGCTGCCGGGCAAGATGACCGCCTTCGACACGGACATCAACGTGCCCCTGGTGATCGCCGGGCCGGGGGTGGCACGCGGGCGCACGCTGCACGCGATCGCCGAGAACATCGACCTCCGCCCCACCTTCAGCAAGCTCGGCGGAGCACCGGTGCCGAGCAACGTGGACGGCCACACCCTCGTGCCGCTGTTCCGCGGCACGGTCCCGGCCGACTGGCGCCGCACCGCGCTGATCGAGCACCACGGGCCCGACTTCCAGAAGGGCGACCCCGACCTGCCGCTGCCCGGCAGCGGCAACCCGCAGAGCTACGAGGCGCTGCGCACCGGCGATGCCGTCTACGTCGAGTACGTGAACGGCCAGCGCGAGTACTACAACGTCGACCACGACCCATTCGAGCTGCGCAACACCTACTCGAAGCTCGACACGGCCAAGCGCAGACAGCTGCACTCGGCGCTCGCGGCCGTGGAGCGCTGCCACAGCGGCAGAGCCTGCTGGGCGGCGCAGCGGCGCTAGGCGTCAGCGCGCGGCCAGCGACTGAGCCGGCTCGGTCGACGCGCTCAGCACGGCCTCGAGCAGGCCCGGGAAGCGCGCCTCGAGGTCATCGCGGCGCAGCATGGTGAGCTTGCTCGTGCCCGTGTGCCGCTGAACGATCAGCCCGCTCTCGCGCAGCACCCGGAAGTGGTGCGTGAGCGTGGACTTGGTCACCGAGACGTCGAAGCCGCCGCAGGGCCGCTCCCGGTCGCCCTCGGCGAGCTCGCACACGATCTCGAGCCGGACGGGGTCGCTGAGCGCGTGGAGGACGTCCACGAGCTGGATGTCCTCGCGGCGAGGCTGCGGTGGCGGGTCTGCGCTCATCTGTCTCCCCTTCGATCCGTCTGACAGTTCGATGACTGTCGTACTTTTGGTACGATACCCATCGAACTTTCCGACGAACCCAGGGAAAGGGTAGCCATGACCCCCGCAATGGATCAAGCCCGAAAGACCATCCCGCTCCGCAGCCTCAAGCCCAAGAGCAGGCATTCCCGCAGGGCCGCCCGCCGCCGTGCCCTCCGCGCGGCTGCCGGTGCCGAGACGAGCTACCTGCTCAGCCTGCGAGCGCGATGATCGACCGCCGCCGCGCGGGAGCCGATCTCCCGCGCGGCGGCGCCGGCAACACAGCGGACACATCCTCCTAACGGCTCGGCAACAGCAGAGCGCCGAGGCGTCCGTAGCTTGGCTCGGCAACAGCAGAGCGCCGAGGCGTCCGTAGCTTGACTGCCGTTGGCGAGATCAACGGCAACCCGGCCGGCCTGCTTGCCACGGAGAAGGGCGACACCACTCCGTTCAGCGTGCATGCCGACTCCGCCCTCACGTTCTATGTGAACGGGAACCCCGCTCCGGGTGCGCCGCTGGCCCGCGGCCTGGAGCGGGCGTGGGCGGCACTAGAGCACGGCGAGCTTGACGTCGCGCTCGGGCGTGACCGACCAGTCGCCGCGGTGCCAGGCGATGCGCGTGCCGTCGGCGAGCCGCACGGCCGTCGAGCCGAGCTTGGGCACGCCCCAGAGCGTGGCCTCGAGCGGGCGCTCGTGCTCCGGCACGTCGCCCAGGCCGGCGGCCACGTGCTCGGCCGGGTGGGTGACGACTATCGAGCCCGAGCGGACCCACAGGGGGATGCGGCCGAGCGGCGCCCCGGCCGCGAGCTCACGGCCGCCGCGCACGCGCTCGTGCGTCCACCAGTCGATCCACTCGCCGCGCGGCAGCTCCACCCGCCGCTCGCGCGCGCCCGCCTCGAGCACGGGAGCGACCCACAGGGCCGGCCCGTAGCCGTACTGATCGGGGAGGCACCAGCCGCGGCGGTCGTCCGGATCGGCCAGGCAGAGCGGGCGCACGATCGGCAGGCCGCTGCGGGCCGCCGTGGCGGCGGCCGCGCGCACGTAGGGCACGAGCCGCTCGTGCAGGATCAGGTAGTCGCGGTAGAGGTCGAGCGTCTCGCCGTCGTAGGTCCACGCCTCCTGCTGGAAGCGCCCGTGCGACTGCCACAGCGGCGTGAAGCAGCCGAACTGGAGCCAGCGGATCAGGAGCTCCTTCGGACAGCGCGCCACGAGACGCTCGCCGAGGTAGCCGCCGACGTCGTGCGACCAGTTCGAGAAGCCGCTCGCCGCGGCCGTGAGCGTGGCGGCGACCAAGACCTTGAGCGACCAGAAGTCGGACGCCTGGTCGCCGCCCCAGAGGACGCCGAGGCGCTGGCGGCCCGACCAGCCGGAGCGGCCGAACAGCACGCCGCTGCCGCCGGTGGCCTCATCGAGGGCGCGCTGCATCGAATCCCAGTAGAGGCCGCCGTACTCCCAGGCGAGCTGGGCGCCGTTGCGGCCGTCAGCGAAGCGCACCTCGTCCGGGAAGTAGTAGCCCTCGCCGTCGTCGGCCTTGATGCCCTCGGCGCCCAGCTCGAGCGCGCCGCGCGCGAGCTCGCGCCACCAGCGCTCGGCCTCGGGCGAGGTGAAGTCGATCGGCGAGCCCGTGCCCATCCACCAGCGCGCCACGTAGGGCGTGCCGTCCGGGTTCTTCACGAAGTGGCCGGCCTCGGCCGCCGGCGCGTAGTTGGGCGCCGGCTCGCGGTGCAGGCGCTCGGACTCGCCGTCCGGCGGGCGCTGGCCGTCGCTCGAGTCGAGGTTCACCCAGGGCGTGACCCACAGCACCGTACGCACGCCCGCCGCCCGCATCCGCCGCATCATCCGATCGGCGTCCGGGAACTGGTGCGGGTTGAAGACCCAGGTGTTGTACTGCGTCTCCCAGGGCGAGTCGATCACGATCGCGTCGAGCGGAAGCGAGTGGCGCTCGTAGCCCTCGAAGTCGTCGAGCACGTCGTCCTGGTGCTCGTAGACGTCGCGGCTCTTCCAGTGGCCGTACGCCCATTCGGGCAGCAGCGCCGGGAAGCCGGTCAGCCGGCAGTAGGAGCGCAGGCGGGCGGCCGGCGTCGGGTCGGTGAAGAGGTGGAGGCGCAGCGGGCCCGCGGCGCCCCGCGCCGACGCCGAGATGCGGGTGGTGTCGAGCTCGAACTCCACTCCGGGGCCGCCGGTCTCGATCCAGAGCGCGTAGCCGGCGCTCGACAGGAGCCAGGGCACGGGCGCGTAGTCGCCCTGCGGGATGCCGCCCTGCTCGAGCATCTCCTCGGGGCAGTCCGGCCCGGTGTAGCGGCGGTCGGCGCCGAGGTGCACCCGCCGGCCCATCTGGTCGAAGGCGGTGCCGTGGCGGGCGCCGAGGCCGCTCACGTGCTCGCCGCGCACTGCGCTCCAGCGGGCGCCGAGCCGCAGGGGCGCGCGCTCGGGCGTGAGCTCGATCACCACGCGCTCGCGGTTGATCGCCAGCGCGAGACGGCCGCCGGCGCCGTCGCCGAGCCGCACGGCCAGAGACAGCGAGCGCTCGCTCGTGTTCTCCAGTTCGCCGCGCGCGACCCTGACGGCCGAGCCGCGCTCCTCCCGCGGGATCACACCTTCCGTGATCTGCACGAAGTGGTCGTGCACCTCGCCGTCTGCCGACCACAGCTCGAGGCCGTCGAACAGCACCCGGCCCGCCCGCTCGATCCGGATCGCCAGCGGGTCCGGATCGACGTGCACGGAGAGCTCCCCGAGGGCGAGGCCCCCGCTGGTGTCGACCCGGGCGGCGATGGGGGGAGTTTCGGCGTCCCCGCTCGCGCGGCGTTGCATTTCTGTGAACGACGGCTTCACAGCCTGGTCACTCCTCGTTCTCTGAGAGATAACGAAAGGCCGCGGTTTGCGGGCGAAATTACAAGTGACAAAGACCGACGGAGAGAACGACGGAAGGAGCGGGATGGCGTCCAGCAGGGCGGACATGCACTGCCACTCGACCGCCTCCGAGCTCGCGAAGCTCGGCGTTCAGAGGGCACTGGGGCTGCCGGAGTGCGCAACGCCTCCGGAGGAGGTCTACGAGCTGGCCAAGCGGCGCGGCATGGACTTCGTGACGATCACCGACCACGACACGATCGACGGCGTGCTGCAGCTTGCCGACCGCGACGACGTGTTCGTCTCGGAGGAGCTGACGGTTTCGTTCAAGGACGAGCCGCAGGCCGTGCACGTGCTCTGCTACGGCATCACGCCCGACGACCACGAGTGGCTCCAGGCGCACAACGGCGACGTCGAGGCGTGCGCCGAGTACCTGCACTCGGGCGAGATCGCGTGCGCGCTGGCGCACCCGTTCTTCGCCGTGGCGGCGCCGCTGACACCGCGCCACCGCCGCCGGCTGGCCCAGCTGTTCCCAGTCTGGGAGACCCGCAACGGCTCGCGCGCGCCGGAGCTGAACATGCCGGCCGCGATCTACATCGACACCCACGGCGGCACCGGCATCGCCGGCTCTGACGACCACGCCGGCATCGACATCGGCCGCACCTTCACCACCACCCCGCGGGCAGCCACGCCCGAGGAGTTCCTCGAGCACCTGCGGAGCGGCCGCGCCGAGGCGCACGGCGACCAGGGCAGCGCCGCCAAGTGGGCGCACTCCGCGCTGGCGCTCGCCGCCCGCGTCGTGGGCTGCGGCGAGGGCGACCCGGACCCGCGCGCCGTGCTGGCGCTGGCCGAGCGGATCGTCGGCGACGGCGACATCCGCGGCGGCGCTCAGACGGCCGGCCTCGGGCCCTCGGACGCCCGCAGCCTGCTGCGCGCCTGGCTCGAGTCGGTGGACCTGCACGTGGAGATGGACGAGCTGATCGAGCTGCTCCAGGCGGAGGAGTTCAGCCACGCCGACCTCTACCGCCGCGCGCGCCGGGCGCACGAGCGGCGGCTGCGCGACGCGGTGCACGGGGCGCTCGACGCCGCCAAGCCCGGCGGCGACATCGGCGCCGCCGGCTACGGCCTCTTCCAGGCCTGCACCGCGGCGATCCCCTACGCCCCGGCGGCCGCCTTCCTCGCGCGCGAGAAGGCCAAGCTGGTCACCCGCGGCGACGAGCCGGTGCGCGTGGGCCTGGTGGCCGACGCGGTGGGCGGCATGCACGGCGTGACCCACACGCTGGAGGAGATCCGCCAGCGCGGCGTGCCGGGCTTCGAGGTCGAGGTGATCGGCACCGACCCGAACGTCGACCGCCGCCTGTCCTCGGTCGCCGACGTCGACATCCCCTACTACGCGGACCTGCAGGTGGGCGTGCCGAGCCTGCCGGCGATCGTCGAGACGCTCGCCGAGGGACGCTACGAGCTGCTGCACCTCTGCTCGCCCGGACCCGCGGGCGTGGGCGCCGCGCTGCTCGCGCGGATCATGGGGCTGCCGACGGTGGGCAGCTACCACACCGAGCTCGAGGCGTACGCGCGCCTGCGCAGCTCGGACCCCCGGCTCGAGGCCGGCATGCGGATGGCGCTCAGCGCCTTCTACGGGCACTGCAACGTGGTGCTCTCCCCCAGCTCGGCCTCCGACGACTCGCTGATCTCCCTGGGGATCGCCGACGACCGGATCGGGCGCTGGGACCGCGGCGTCGACCTCTCCCGCTTCAGCCCGCGCAAGCGGATCCCGGGGCTGCTGCCCGGCGAGCTGAACGTGCTCTACGTCGGCCGCCAGACGAAGGAGAAGGGCGCCGACCTGCTGGCCGACGCCTTCCTCGAGGCCAACCGGCGCAACCCGCGCCTGCGGCTCGTGCTGGCGGGCGGCGGCCCGGAGCAGCAGCACCTCTGGGAGCGTCTGGGCGAGCGGGCGGCCTTCCTCGGCTGGCTCGAAGGCGAGGCACTCGCGCGCGTGTATGCGAGCGCCGACATCTTCCTCTTCGCCAGCCGCACCGACACCTTCGGCCAGGTCATCCTCGAGGCGCAGGCCTCGGGCCTGCCGGTGGTGGCGGTCGACGAGGGCGGCCCGTCGAGCCTGATCCAGGACGGCGTCACCGGGCTGCTCTGCCCGCCCGACCCGAACTCGCTCGCCTCGGCGGTCGAGCTCCTGGCGTCCTCGCCGGACATCCGCCGGCGGATCGCCAACGCCGCCCTCGAGGCGGTGGCGGTGCGCAGCTGGCACCGCTCGCTGGGCCAGCTCGCCGACGGCTACCGGCGAGCACTGGCGTCGCCGGCGGCGGCGCCGGTTGCGGAGCGCGCGGCGGCGTAGCGCCAACGCTCACGGCCGCAATAACGGGCGGCCCGAAGCGGAGCATCCTGACTTACGGCCGGCGGTGCTTCAGGGCAGGACGCTTCCGCTCAGGCCGGCCCTCATTGCTGCCGTAGGCGTTGGCGTCAAGCCGCGGCCGGCGCAAGCGCCGTGGCGGGCGCGACCAGCCGCCGCGCCCGCGCCAGGCTGACGAGCACCGCCAGCGCCCCGGCACCGCCGGCGAGGGCGAAGGCTGCCGCCGGGCCGGCGCCGTCGACCACCGCGCCCGCCACGGCCGCGCCCAGGGAGGAGCCGACCGCCACGGCTGTCGAGAGCCAGGCGAACGCCTCGGTGGCGGCGCCGGCCGGCGCCGCGCCGTCGGCCATTGCGAAGACGGTGGCGTTGGTGGGCGCGATCGTCGCGCCGGCCAGCAGCAGGATGGCGCCCATCGCCAGCAGGCTGCCGGCGGCGGCCGCCAGGGCCGCGTGACCCGCGGCGAGGGCCACGAGCACCAGCGCGAGGCCGGCGGGCGTGCGGAAGCCGCCGCCGAGGCGCACGGCCAGCAGGCCGCCGATCAGCGAGCCGCCGCCCCAGAGGGCCATCAGCGGTCCCGCGGCCACGGTGCTGCCGAGCGCGGTGGAGGCTGCGGTGATCGCCACCTCTGAGGCGCCGAAGACCACTCCCACCGCGAGCATCACGATCACGAGCGTGCGGATGGCGGGTGCGTGCAGCGCGCCGCCGCGCGGCCGGCTCTCCACGACGGCGGGCCGCCACTGGCGCGACGCGGGCTCGGCCGCGAAGGCGGCCGTGGCGCCGACCAGCAGCGCGCCGCCCGCGATCAGCGCCGCGCCGGTGGACCACAGAGCCGCGAGGCCCAGCGCCAGCGGCGGTCCCGAGATCCAGGTGAGCTCGAGGGCGCTGGCGTCGAGCGCGAACGCGGCCCGCGTGGTCTCGGGGTCGCGCACGAGCTCCGGCAGGATCGCCCGGATGCAGGCGGACAGCGGCGGGCTGGCGAAGCCGATTCCCGCCGCCAGGGCCACGAGCAGCGGCAGCGGCGCGCCCACCGGCAGCAGGCCGATCGCCACGAGCAGCGCGAAGGCGGCGACGGCGCCGCCCAGCAGGACGGCGGTCTGGCCGCGGCGGTCCGCCACGCGCGCGAGCACCGGCGCGCCCGCGCCGAGCGCCACAGCGTTGGCGCCGGCCACGAGCCCGGCGGCCGCGAACGAGCCCGTCAGGTGCCGTGCGTGGACCAGCAGTCCGATGCCGAACATCGTCAGCGGCAGGCGGGCCAGCACCGACATTGCCATCAGGCGCAGCGCTCCGGGTGTCTGGGCGATCGTCTTCACAGTCGGACACGGTACGGTTCCACTGGTGCAGATACCAGATCCAGTTTTTGGGCTTTGGACGAGACCAGTCAGCCGCTCGATCTGCTGATCTCGGTCAGCCGGAGCAACGCTCAGACGCTCGGCGCGCAGATCGAGGACCAGCTCCGCTGCGCGATCCGCGAGGGATCGCTGCGTCCCGGGGCGCGCGTGCCCTCCACGCGCGACCTCGCGCGCCAGCTCGGGATCTCGCGGCGGGTGGCGGTGGACGCGTATTCGCAGCTCGCCGCCGAGGGCTACCTGGTGCTGCGCCAGGGCGCCCGGCCTGCGGTGTCGGACACTCCCGCGCTGGCCTGCGCCCCCAGCCCGGCGCCCGAGCGCTTGCCGCAGCCGCGCGTGAGCTTCAAGCCGGCCGTGCCCGACGTCTCCACCTTCCCGCGCACGGCCTGGCTGCGCGCGCTGCGCGAGGCTCTGGCGGAGATGACGGACGCCGACCTCGGCTACGGGGACGTGCGCGGCGTGGACCTGCTGCGCGAAACGCTCGCCGACTACCTTGGGCGCGTGCGCGGCGTGGTGGCCGAGCCGTCGCGCGTTCTGATCACCTCGGGCTACTGGCAGGGCCTCGGCCTGGTCTGCGGCGCGCTGGCCGGCGCCGGCGCCCGGCGGCTCGCCCACGAGGACCCCTGCCATCCGGACGTGCCGGTGCTGGCCGAGCGGGCCCGTCTCGAGCCGGTGGCGATCCCCGTCGACGACGCCGGCGTGCAGGTGGACGCGCTCGCGGCGAGCGGCGCGGACGCCGTGTCGCTCACCCCGGCCCACCAGGACCCCACCGGCGTGGTGCTGAGCGGAGAGCGGCGCACCGCCCTGCTGACCTGGCTGCGCGAGCGCGGCACGATCGCGATCGAGGACGACTACGACGCCGAGTACCGCTACGACCGCACCGCGGTGGGCGCGCTCCAGGGGCTCGAGCCTGACCGGGTGGTCTACGCCGGGTCCGCGAGCAAGACGCTGGCGCCTGCGCTGCGGCTCGGCTGGCTGGTGGTGCCCCCGGGGCTCCTCGACGCCGTGACGCGCGAGAAGGCGCTCGCCGACCAGGGCAGCACGCGCATCGAGCAGTACGCGCTGGCCAAGTTCATCCAGCGCGGCGAGCTCGACCGGCATCTCCGCCGCATGCGCGTGCGCTACCGCGCGCGCCGGGACACGCTCGTGGCGGCGCTTCAGGAAGAGCTGCCCGAGGCCACCGTGTGCGGAGTGGCGGCCGGCCTGCACGCGGTGGTGGAGCTTCCAGGCGACTACGACGAGGCGGCGATCCTCGCCGAGTCGCGCGAGCGCGGCATCGAGCTCGGGTCGATGCGCCGCCACCGCGCGGACCCAAGCGACGGCCCGCCGACGCTGCTGCTCGGCTACGCCCAGCTTCCGGAGGCCGCGATCGGCCCCGGTGTGCGCGAGCTGGCGAAGGCCGTGCGCGCTACGCGACGCTAGAGGCGAGCGGCCGCTCGGCCCGCTCCGGCCGCATCCGCGTGCCTCGCCCCGCCAGCGCCGCCAGCGCCAGCACCACCAGCACGATGCCGAGCGTGACGAGCCCGAGATGCGTGAGCGGGTGCGGTCCCCAGGGCAGTTTCAGCGCGATCGGGTCACCCGCCTTGTGGGTGTTCTCGAGCGCACGGTGGTCGATGCCGAGGCCGGTGGGCACGAGGATCGCGATGACGGCCCAGGCCGCGGCTATCGCGGCGCCCATCCCGAGGCCGGCGTAGGTGATCGCCGGCCGCGGCGTCGCCCTCACCGCCAGGGCCACCGCGGCGAGCGCGAGCAGCACGAACAGGAGCGGCGCCAGGAAGCCGCGCGTGCCGCTGAACACGCTCAGAATCGACGGCTGGAAGAAGTGCTGGGTCGCATAGCGGGTCCAGACCGTGGTCTCCGTCTCGTAGCCGATCAGCGGGTGCGTGATCGTCGCCAGCACGTAGACGACGACCGAGATGACCGCCAGCGCGAGCGTCTGCGCCGGGAAGCGCCGCCAGGCCAGCGCCATCGGCGCCGCCAGGAACGGCAGCATGGTGGTGAGGAAGCGCGGGCCCGGCGAGCCGCCGCCGAAGGGCAGGTAGTAACCCGAGTTGTAGGCCAGGTAGAGGAACGCCACGCCCGCGACCACGAGCGCCTCCGCCCGCCGCCCGCGGCGGTACAGCAACACCGTGCCGATCGCGCCCATGATCAGCACCGGGGAGAGCGTCAAGAGGCCGCGCGAGGAGAACAGCAGCGTGATGAAGGTGAGGAAGCTCGGCGGGCGGATGCCGAAGAAGCCGGACTGGTGGCGCGGCAGATCGGCATAGGCAACGTGCGTGAACGAGCCGAACGCCCACTTGTCGTAGATCGCCAGCGGGATCACGCCGATCGCCACGCCGCCCGCGTACACGAGCCCGCGGTCGAACCGCCGCCAGTTCTTCGAGAGCGCGTACAGCCCGAGCACCAAGCCCGTGAACAACAGCGGGTACTCGGCCGTGATCGAGTAGCCGATCAGGAGGCCCGCGACGAACAGGACCCACAGGCTGCCCGGCCCCTCGCGCTCGCGCATCAAGAGGCAGAACGCGCCGAACCCGAGACAGGCGGTGAAGACGTGCGAGAACAGCAGCGTGGACAGCGGCAAGATCAGCGTGCCGAGCCCGAGCGTGATCGCGGCGGCCGTGCCGTAGCCCGGCTCGAAGCGCTCGCCCATCCAGCGCACGAGCAGCAGCAGCCCGAGCCCGGGCAGCACCGCGCCCCAGAGCGTCAGCCCCCAGACCATCTCGTCGGCCCCGCGCTGGGCCTTCGACTTGTGGGCCAGCGTGGGCCCGTGGATGGCGGTGAGAAGGCCGTAGGCCGGCAGCGTGACGAATGCGAGCCCTGGCGCCCGGCTCGAGTACCAGTGGCCCTTGTCGCGCGCCTTGTCGCCGGTCTCGTCCTGATAGCGGTCGATGTGCGGCGTGCCGTGCGCGATCGAGCGGATCAGCGCGTAGTGCGAGGTCTGGTTCCAGCTGAAGGTCTGGATCAGCGTGGCCCCCGCGAGAGCCACGCAGACCAGGGCCGTGATGCCGGCGCGCCTGCGCGTCATCCGCGCCTTCCCAGTTCGTAGATCACGAGGCGCGGGTAGCGCTTGACGGTCACGCCGAGCCCCACCACCGACTTGGTGGCGGCATGCCGCGGGTTGAACGGCTCCGGCCGGATCTTCTGCGGCGGCGGCAGCGGCACGCCGGCCAGGTCCGTGTGCAGCACGACGGTCCGGATGCCTATCTGGCGCAGCTCAGCGATGGTCTTGCGGTTGGGGAACAGACGCATGTCGGCGCGCAGCTTGTCGGCCCTCGGGATGTCGAATGTGCTCACGCCGTTGTAGATCTTGGGGAAGCCGTCCACGGACCAGAACTGATACAGGCGATCGTCGGACGGGTGCATCGGTAGATGGAGCTGCGGCTCCGCGACCCCGAGCTGCGCCTTCGGCGCACTCGGCACGTGCGGTTTCCAGAGCGTCCACGAGCCCTCGACCAGCACGATCACGGGCAGCGCCAGCGCGAGGACGGGTGAAAGCTTACGACCCCGCATCCAGAGAGCGACCCGCTGGGCCCCGGCGCCCGCCAGTAGAGCCAGGCCCAGCGACGTAAGCGTGGTGATCCGTCCCGGCGTGCGCACCCCGTCCCAGCCAGGCGCGTAGTCGTACAGCAGCCGGTAGCTCAGTCGGCCATTGAAGATCCCCAACCCGAGCGAGAGCACCGCGCAGACGAACACCCCGATCGCAAGCCCGACGCGCAGCCGCTTCGCGTAAACGGCCGACGTGACCCCCGCCAGCGCGAGCAGCACGATCGACAGTCCCGGGAAGAGCGAGCTCTCGTTGGGCGAGCGCAGGCTGCTCCGCTGGCTGGCCAGGGCGCCCGACCAGATCCGGTTCTCGGGGGTAGCGGCGATGAACGCGCGCGGCGAGGCCGAGTAGTTGCGCACCTGCCCGATGCTCCGCTTGGCCGACGCGAAGTCGTGCGACACCTGCAGATAGGGCCGCGACTGATAGGCGCCGACGACCGCGAACAGCGCGACCCCCGCCACGGTGGCCGTGACGAGCGGCCGCGGCGGCGCCGGCCTCCCCCGCCGCCACCAGATCGCCGCGACGACGATCGCCAGCACCGCGAGCAGGTAGGCGAGCTGCAGGCCGAGCGTGAAGCCGAGGCTGAGCTGCCAGGTGGCCACGAGCCAGCCGGCGAGCACGAAGCGCCAGCTCTCGCGCTTGTAGCCGCGCAGGAGCAGCGCGAGCGACAGAGGGATGCCGCCGCTCGAGATCACGTGCAGGTGCCCGTTCATCGTGGAGCGGAAGGGCGCGTAGGCGAAGGCGGCCCCGACCACCGCGGCGCCCAGCGGCCGCAGGCCCAGCTGCCGCCCGAGGAGGTACGCGCCCGCGAAGGCGAGCGAGTAGGCGAACAGGAAGAGGAAGTTGTAACGGACGAGGGCGGCCACCTCGCCGTGGCCGATCAGCCCGAAGGGCGCGTAGCCGAGCAGCGAGTCGGAGAAGGCGAGGCTGTTCCCGTAGGGCCAGAACGCGTTGGAGTTCCAGATGTGGAGCGGCTGGTGGATCAGCGCGTGCCCGATCCACGCGATCTGCCAGGCCGTGCGCACCGGGTCGCCCAGGTCCTGCGCGATGCGGTGGCCGGGGTGAAGCGCAAGCGGCCAGGTCATGAGCACCGCCAGACCAAACGAGCCGAGCGCAAGCAGCACCAGCTCTCGGCTCCGACTGGATGTGACCAGCCAGCCGCGCAGGCGCGCGCTGCGAACTGCCGGCGCTGCCGGTCGCACCGGCTCTTCGAGGGTTCTCATCGACGAATCTCGGGAACTGCGAGCCACAAGTTAGCGAGGCGAGGCGCCTTACACGATTCTTAAGGTGCCTTGACCTCGTGCTCAGCGCCCGCTGGTGCAATCCTCGACAGTGGTGAGAGCTCCTAAGCATCTCTGGACAGGGGACTGGCGTCTCGATACGGAGGCGTCGCGCGAGGCCGCCGAGGAGGCCGCGGCCCGGCACCGTGACGCGCTGCGGCGGGCAGCCGCCGAGCGCGAGGCCGCCGCACCGGCGCCCGCCCCCCGCCGCACGCGCGCGGTGCTCATCGCCGCGCTCGCCGCCGCGGTGGCGGCTGTCGTGGGCGCCTTCACGGTCGGCCTTCTGGTTCCGCGCGGGAAGAACGCCGCCGAGCCGCTGCCCGCCGTCGCGGAGCACCCGCTGAAGCCTCAGAAGGGACGCACGGTGGCCGCCACCGTCTACGCGGACGCGAGCCCTGCGGTCGTTTCGATCAGGTCCTCGGACGGCGAGGGCACCGGCTTCCTGTTCGCGGCCGATGGCAAGCTCGTGACGAACGCTCACGTGGTGGGCCACGATCAGCGCGTCGTGGTGCGCTTCGGCGCACAGGGGACCTCGCTCGACGCAGCCGTGGTGGGCGTGGACCCCTCGAGCGACCTGGCCGTGCTGAGCATCGATCCGGGCTCGGTGCCGCAGGGCGTGCAGCCGCTGCAGTTCGCCGACTCCCGCAACGTGCAGATCGGCGACCCCGCGATCGCCATCGGCAACCCCTTCGGCCTCGACCGCACCGCCACCGAGGGCATCGTCTCCGGCGTCGGCCGCCACATCCAGGCGCCCAACGGCTTCGGGATCGACTCGGTGATCCAGACCGACGCCCCGATCAACCCGGGCAACTCGGGCGGCCCGCTGCTCGACAGCTCGGCGCACGTGATCGGGGTGAACTCGCAGATCGCCACCGCCGGCTCGGGCGGGAACGTGGGCATCGGCTTCGCGGTGCCGTCCAACACCGTCCGCCAGGTCGTGCCGCAGCTCGAGAAGGGCGAGACCGTGCAGCACCCCTTCCTCGGCCTCTCCACAGACGCGGGCTCGCCGATCTCGAACGGCGCGAGCGTGGCGGCAGTGGTGCCGGGCGGCCCGGCCGACCGCGCCGGCATCCAGCCTGGCGACGTGATCACCCGCGTGGGCAACTCGCAGGTCAGCGGCCCCTCCGACGTGTCGGCTGCGATCGCCGGCCTGCAGCCCGGCCAGGCGGTTGCGGTGCAGGTGCAGCGCGGCGGCAACACGGTCACCGTCAAGGTCAAGCTCGGGGTTCAGCCCCACACGCCGTGAGCCTGAGCTTCGCCGCACCGCTTGTACTGCTCGGGCTGCTGGCGCTGCCCGTCCTCATGGTCGCCTACGCCGGGCAGCAGCGCAGCCGTCGGCTCGCCGCGGCCGCGTTCGCCTCCCCCTCGCTTCAGACCTCGGTCGCGCCCAAGCGGCCCGGCTTCCGCCGCCATCTGCCGATGCTCGCCTTCCTGCTGGCGATTCTGGCCCTGATCGTCGCCGCCGCCCGCCCCCAGCGCACGGTCGCCGTGCCGGTTGAGCAGGCCTCGATCATGCTGGCCAACGACGTCTCGGGCTCGATGACCGCCAAGGACGTGAACCCGACCAGGCTCGCCGCCGCCAAGCTCGCCGCCAAGCGCTTCGCGGCCAGTGTGCCGAAGCGCGTGAACGTCGGGCTGCTCGCCTTCAACGACAGCGCGCGCGTGCTCCAGAGCCCGACCACCGACCGCGCCGCGCTGAACGCCGCCATAGACAGCATGAGCTCGAGCGGCGGCACGGCCACCGGCAACGCGATCGCCACGGCGACGAGCATCCTCGGCAAGACGCCCCGGCCCGGCCAGAAGCGCCCGCCGGCCGCCATCGTGCTGCTCTCGGACGGCGCCTCGACACGCGGTCAGGACCCCGTTGCGGCCGCCCAGGCCGCGCGCAAGCTTCACATCCCCGTCTACACGGTGGTGCTCGGTACCAACGAGGGCACGATCACCGTCAAGGGACGCGACGGCACCACGCACACGCAGCGCGTGCCGCCCGACCCGCAGTCGCTCGCGCAGATCGCGCGCGCGTCCGGAGCGGCCAGCTTCACCGCGCCCACGGCCTCAGGCCTCAAGCAGGTGTACGAGAAGCTCGGCTCGCAGCTCGGCCACAAGAAGGAGAAGCGCCAGGTCACCACCGCGTTCGCGGGCGGCGGGCTGGCCCTCCTGCTCGTGGGCGGAGCGATGTCGCTGGCCTGGTTCGGCCGACTGATCTGACCCGAAAGGAGACCCGCAGGTGACAACCAACGACCCCAGAGACCGCATCGCCCAGCGCGAGGAAGCGGGGGCCGCGCTGGAGGAGGCGCTGCACGAGATCAAACGCGTGATCGTCGGGCAGGACGCCATGCTCGAGCGCCTGCTCGTGGCGCTCGTGGCGCGCGGCCACGTGCTGCTCGAGGGCGTGCCCGGCCTGGCCAAGACGCTCACCGTGAAGACGCTCGCGCGCGTGCTCGGCGGCAGCTTCCGCCGCATTCAGTTCACGCCGGACCTCGTGCCTGCCGACCTCGTCGGCACGCGCGTCTATCGACCCGACAGCGGCAAGTTCGACGTCGAGCTCGGCCCCGTGTTCGGCAACTTCCTGCTCGCCGACGAGATCAACCGCGCGCCTGCCAAGGTGCAGTCGGCGCTGCTCGAGGTGATGCAGGAGCAGCAGGTGACGATCGGCGGCGAGACCTTCAAGGTGCCGCACCCGTTCCTCGTGATGGCCACGCAGAACCCGATCGAGGCGGAGGGCACCTACCCGCTGCCCGAGGCACAGGTCGACCGCTTCCTGATGAAGGTGCTGGTGGACTACCCGAGCCTCGGCGAGGAGGCGGCGGTGGTCGGCCGCCAGCTCGACGCTCCGGCGGATGTGCGCCGCTGCCTGGAGCTCGACGACCTCGAGCGCTTCGCGCGGGCCACGCAGTCGGTGCTGGTCGACCGCGAGGTGATCGGCTACGCCGTGGGCCTCGCCGACGCCACCCGCCATCCGGCCAAGTACGGCCTCGACGAGCTCGCCGGCTACATCGAGTACGGCGCCAGCCCGCGCGGCCCGATCGGCCTCGTGCAGGCGGCGCGCGCGCTCGCGCTGCTGCGCGGCCGCGGCCACGTGTCGGTCGCCGACATCCGCGACCTCGCGGCCGACGTGCTGCGCCACCGGCTCGTGCTCTCGTACGACGCGCTGGCGGAGAACGTGAGTGCCGACGACATCCTCGACAAGGTGATGAGCGCGGTCAGCGAGCCGCCGGTGGACAACTTCCGCCGCACGGTGGCCGCGTGAGCGTTGTTACGCGAGGCCGGAGGCCGAGAGGCCCGGACGAGGCGCGGGGCTGGATGCCCCGCGGAGGTGACCTTGTGCCGCCTGCCGGCAGGCAGGGCCCGGGGCCGATGCCCCAGGCGCTGGTCGACGAGCTCGACCTGGTGGTGGCGCGGCGGGCCGCAGGCGCGCTGCCGGGGGACCGGCTGGCCGCCGGCCTCGGCACCGGCACCGAGCTGGCCCAGCTGCGCCCGTACGAGGTGGGCGACGACGTGCGCCAGATCGACCCGTCGGCCACAGCCCGCACGGGCGAGCCGCACGTGCGCCTGCACGTGCCCGAGCGCACGCTCACGACCTGGATCGTGCTGGACGTGTCGGCGTCGATGGCGTTCGGCACGGCGCTGCGGCTGAAGAGCGACGTGGCGGAGGGCGCCGCGCTCGTGCTCGCGCGGCTGGGGATCCGCCGGGCGGGCCGGGTCGGACTGGTGCGCTTCGGCGCGGGCGAGGTGAACCTGATCCCGCCGCGCGCCTCCCGGCGCGGCGTCGTGGCGGTGCGGCGCGCGCTGGCGGAGGGCAACGCGCCCGACGGCACCGCCGACCCGGGCGCTCTTGCGCATGCCCTCCTGCGAGTGGGCAAGGTGGCCCGCCAGCCGGGGCTCGTGGCCGTGATCTCGGACTTCCGCGACCAGGACGACTGGACGCGGCCGCTGGGCGCGCTGCGGGCGCGCCACTCGGTGCTGGCCGTGGAGATCCGCGACGAGCGCGAGGGCACGCTGCCTGCGGTGGGCCACCTCGCGCTGGTCGATCCCGAGACGGGCCGGCTGATCGAGGTCGACACCTCCCGGCGCGGCATCCGCGAGCGCTTCGAGCGCCTCGAGGCCGAACGCCGTGACCACGTGGCCACCGAGCTGCGCCGGCTGCGGGTCGAGCACTCCGTGCTCTCCACAGACGGCGACTGGCTGCGCGACCTCGGCAGGAGGCTGCGGTGACGTTCGCCCAGCCCGCCTACCTGGCAGGGCTCGCGCTGCTGCCGCTGCTGGCTGCCGCGGTGGTGGCGCGGCAGCGGCGCCGGCGCCGCTACGCCGTTCGCTTCACCGCCGTGCCCACGCTCGCGCTGGCGGCCGGTGGCGGCTCCTCGTGGCGGCGGCACGTTCCCGCCGCTCTGGCCCTCGCCGCCATCGCCGCGCTCGTGATGGCGCTGGCCAAGCCCGAGAACACGGTGGCCGTGCCCAACGGCCGCGGCTCGGTGATGATGGTCACCGACCACTCGCTGTCGATGGTCGCCACCGACGTGGAGCCGAGCCGGCTCGGCGCCGCGCGCAACGCCGCCCACGCGTTCCTCGACAGGCTGCCCAAGCAGGTGGCGGTGGGCATCGTGGCCTACTCGAACGCGCCGGACGCGGTGCGCGCGCCCAGCACCGACCACTCGCAGGCGCGCGAGGTGATCGACGCCGAGGAGGCCGACGGCGCCACCGACACTGGCGACGCGCTGCAGGTGGCGATCGACACGCTGGCCCCGAAGGGCGCGAAGTCGAAGGGCCTGCCCTCCTCGATCCTGCTGCTCTCAGACGGCCGCACCACGATCGGCCGCGACCCCGTCGGCGTCGCGCGCACCGCGGGCAAGCTGCACATCCCGATCTACACGATCAGCGTGGGCACGAGCGACGCGCTGATTCCCAACCCCGGCTTCGGGCCGCCGCTGCCGGTGCCGCCCGATCCGGAGACGCTGCGCAAGATCGCCCAGGTCTCGGGCGGCAGGGCCTACAACGCCGAGGACGAGGGCGAGCTGTCCTCGATCTACAAGAGCCTGAGCTCGCAGCTCGGCACCAAGAAGGTGAAGCACGAGGTGACCTACGGGTTCGCCATCGGCGGCCTGGCGCTGCTGCTGGCGGCCGCGGCGGGCTCGCTGCGCTGGACCGGGCGTCTGCCCTAGCTCTGGCTTGCGGCCAGCGCCTGGCCCATCCGCTCCACCGCGCGCAGCAGCGCACCGAGCGGCCGCAGCATCAGTGTGATCTCGACGGCCCTGCCGGCGGCATCGTGGCGCTCGTCGAGCAGGCCGTCGAGGCGGTCGACGCCCGAGCGGGCGCTCAGGAAAGAGACGGTCTCGCCGGGCCCCTCCACTACGCGCGTGGCGGCGAGCCCCTCCACCACGCCGCCGATCGTCAGCAGCAGGTGCAGCACCTGGTCGCGCTCGCTGTAGCTGCGCACCGGGCTGTTGAAGGTGACCCGCTCGGCCAGCAGCTCATCGAGAGCTTGGGCGTCGCGGTCGCGTATGGCGTACAGGAGGCTCATGCTTCGGTTTCCGAAGCGGAGAGTATCATGCTTCGGTATCCGAAGCAAGCTCGACCCCCACGCGCGCAGCCGCCCCATCATGGCTCTCCTGGACCTGCTCGGCCGCCGCTGGGCGATGCGCGTGATCTGGGAGCTGCGCGAGGAAACGCTCACGTTCAGGGAGCTGCAGGCCGCCTGCGGGGGCATCTCGTCGTCGGTGCTGAACGAGCGGCTCGCGGAGCTGCGCGACGCGGAGATCGTCGAGGCCGCTGACCCGAGCGGCTTCCGGCTGACCCCACACGGTCGCGAGCTGATCGTCGCCTACCGGCCCCTCAACGACTGGGCTGAGGCCTGGGCGCGCCGCAAGCCGGTTGAATAGGGGCGATGGAGGAGCGCCGAGAGCGCGGACCCGACCCGGAGCGCGGCGAGACCGAGCTCGAGCGGCTCGACCGCAACCTCGCCGAGCTGCTGCAGGAGCTGCGCGTGGCCGAGACCGGGGTGCAGATCCTGTTCGCCTTCCTGCTCACCCTGCCGTTCACGCAGCGCTTCTCCGAGGTCACGCCGTTCGAGCGCGACGTCTACTTCGCGACGCTCCTGCTCGCGGGGCTGGCGTCGGCGCTATTCATCGGACCGGTCTCGTGGCACCGCCTGCTGTTCCGCCTGCGCGAGAAGGACGAGGTGGTGTTCGCGGGCAACCGGATGGCGCTCGCCGGGCTGGCGTGCTTGGCTGTGGCGATCGTCGGCGTGATCCTCTTGATCACCGATTTCCTGTTCGGCGGCGTGGCGGCCGCGATCGCCTCCGGCGGGATGGCGCTGGTCATCGCCTGGCTCTGGTTCTCGCTCCCGCTGCGAGAGCGGATGAAGGCGAGGCGCGGGGGCTGATGGAGATCGAGCGCAAGTTCCTGGTCGAGCGCCTCCCGGGCGGGCTCGCCCACTACCCGGCGCACCGGATCGAGCAGGGCTACCTGGCGCTCGACGAGAGCTCCGGCGCCGAGGTGCGGGTGCGCCGGCACGGCGAGGACCTCGTGCTCACCGTGAAGGGGGCGGGCGACCTGTCGCGCATCGAGGTCGAGCTGCCGCTGAGCCGCGAGCAGTTCGACTCGCTCTGGCCGCTCGGCGAGGGCCGGCGCGTGGAAAAGACGCGCCACGAGCTGCCCGGAGGGATCGAGCTCGACATCTACGGAGGCGCGCTCGACGGTCTCATGGTCGCCGAGATCGAGTTCCCCTCCGAGGCGGACAGCGAGGCGTTCGAGCCGCCGTCCTGGCTCGGCCGCGAGGTCACCGAGGACCGCCGCTACAAGAACCGCGCGCTGGCCGTGGACGGGCGCCCGGACTAGGCCGAGAGCGCCGCGCGGGCGCGCTTCTCGAGCCGCTCGGCCAGCTTGCGCGGCCGCTCCGCGTAGAGCCTGTCGCCCACCTTGATCGCCGCGCGCTGGAGCTTCTTGCGCCGCTGCCGCACGGCACGGTGCAGGATGCGCCGCTCGTCGGGGCTGAGCGCCTGGGCCTGGGCCTCGGCAGTCTCGTCCAGCACGGCCAGGTCGTGATCCTCGCCCAGCAGGTCGGACAGGTCGTGCGCCTGCGTCGCCATCGACTTCATCCGCCCGGGCCAGAACGGCTCCAGCACCTGGCACTGGTGCCAGAGGTCCTTCACGCGCTTGCGCCACTCGTGCAGCGCCTCGGTGCTGTGCGTCTGGCCGGCCCTGCGGGCCGCGCGGCGGCCGTCGCGGTAGGTGCGCCGAAAGCCCGCGATGAGCGCCTTAGGCGCCGAGTCGTCGAGGGGCAGCCCGCCGATCGCATCGCGGGCGGCGGCCAGCCGCTCGAGCGCGTCGGCGCGGGCCGTGTCGCTGTCCAGCGCCTTCGCTCGCTGGGCGTCGCGGTCCGCCACCAGCAGCTCGCGCAGGCCGGCGAAGGCGCCCTCGCGCCCTGAGCGGGCGGCGATCCCGTCGAGCGTCGCGATCAGCACGTCGGCGTCGCGCACGCCGGAGAGCTCGCGGCCGAGGTCGCGGTAGCGCTCGTTCTCGCGCCTGAATGCCTCGCTGCCGAGCTCCTCGCGTGCCAGGCGGATCGCGGCGCGGCTGCGCTTGAAGCACTTGCGGGCCTGATGGACGGCCTCGTCGGGCGGCTCGTCCTCGCGGCCCTCGAGGTGGCTCGCGGCCTTGTCCACCTGTCCGGCCAGCACCCCGCGGATGCCCTCAGGGAGCTGCTCTCCCTCCTCGAGGCGGAAGGCATGCTCGTGGCCGTTCTGGCGGAAGCGGTCCCAGCCCACCTTGCCCGCGGCAGCCACCGCGCCGGCGGCCGCCACGGCCGCGGCCAGCCTGGCCGCGTCCTCGGGGCGCGTCTTCTCGGCGATCTGCTCGAGTCGCTTCGTGTCCATCGATTGGGCCTTTCCGGAGGCGCCCCGCGGCCAAACGCCGCGGGGCCGTCTCCGGAGAGTCTACGAACCCTTTCAGGCTTGCTCGAGCGCGAGCTCGGCGCTGTGCGCCTCGACCGCCCGGCGGCCGCGGAGCAGCACCGCCGTGCCAATTGCGCCGAGGGCCGAGATGCCCGCGCCGACGATCAGCGCGTTGCGAAGGCCGTCGACGTAGGCCTGAGCCGAGCCGTCGCCGAGCGCGGCGTGCGCCGGGACGAGCGCGCCGAGTGCGGCGATGCCCACGGCGATGCCGGCCTGGCGGAAGGTGTCGTTCGCACCGGCCGCGACGCCGCTCTGGCGCTCGGGCAGCGAGCTCAGCGCGACGGCGCTGATCGACGGGTTGAACATGCCGGTGCCGATCAGGGCCACGATCGCGCCCGGCAGGAAGATCCACCAGTGCGAGTCGACGCCGACGATCGTCAGCAGCAGCATGCCGATCGCCACGAGCACGAGCCCGCCGCTGACCATCACGCGGTGCGAGACCTTCTCGCCGAGCTGCGCGCTGGCACCGGACACGAAGAAGCAGACCACGGTGCCCGGCATGTACACGAGGCCCGCCTCGACGGCCGACAGGTGCAGGACGTTCTGCAGGTAGAGCGTCGTGTACAGGAAGACCGCGAAGAACGACGAGGAGATGGCGAAGGCGCCGACCTGCGCCGCCGCGAACGAGCGGTTCTTGAAATGGACGAGCGGCAGCATCGGCTCGCGCACGCGGCGCTCGATCGCCGCGAAGGCGAGCAGGAGCGCGGCGGCGCCTCCGAGCTCGGCGAGGATCGCCGTGCTGGTCCAGCCATCCTGGTTGCCGCGCAGCAGCGCGAGGACGAGCAGGAAGAGGCCGCCGCCGAGCACGAGCTGCCCGGCCCAGTCGATCGAGCGGGCCTCGGGGTCGCGCGACTCCTCGACCTTCGAGATCGTGGCGCCCAGGGCCAGCAGGCCGAGCGGGACGTTGATCAGGAAGATCGAGCGCCAGCCGAAGCCGCTCGTCAGCGCGCCGCCGACGAGCGGGCCGATGGCGAAGGCGGCGCCGATCGTGGCGCCGTAGGCGGCCAGCGCGCCGGCGCGCTCACGCGGCTGCGGGAACGCGTTGGCCAGGAGCGCGAGCGACACCGCGAACATGATCGCGGCGCCGATGCCCTGTACCGCGCGGGCGACGTCGAGCACCTCGATCGTGCCCGCCAGGGTGCAGGCGAGCGACGCCGCCGTGAACAGGCCCAGCCCGCCCACGAACAGGCGCTTGCGACCGAGGCGGTCGGCCAGCGAGCCCGCGGTGAGCACGACGCTGGCGAGCGCGAGGGTGTAGGCGTCGACGACCCACTGGAGGCCGCTCAGATCCGTGTGCAGGTCACGCGAGATGTTGGGGAGCGCGGTGTTCACCACGGCGATGTCGAGCATCAGCATCGCCGTCGCGAGGCAAACCACCGCGAGCGTTATGCGACGAGTCATGTGTGCGAGTCCTTCGGTCATCGGGGTCGACCGAAGCATCCCGGACCGTTGACCGCGCAACGATACGGCTGTCTGGCGTCAGGGCCGTACGGCTACCCGGACCCGCGCAGGAGCTCGCCGGCCGCACGCAGGCCGCTGCGAAGGGCGCCCTCCATCAGCCCGTGCCAGTCGCCGGCGGCGTGCTCGCCGGCGAAGGCGATGCAGCCGACGGGCCGCTGCAGCTCGTCGTCGTCCATCGGCGACGCCACCGAGCGGGCCGAGTAGCCGCCGCGCGCCCAGGGATCGTCGTGCCAGGTGACGAGCGCCGTGCTCGAGTCGTCGAGCTCGAGCTCGGGACGCAGCGCCCCCAGCGCGGCCGTCCAGCGCTCGGGCCCCCGCTCCACCTCGAGCCGGTCGAGCGCCGCCGTGCTGCCTGCGAACGAGCCGAGCACCGGGAGCGGGCTGCCGTCCGGGCCGAGCTGCGTGTAGCACCAGAAGCGGCCGGGGACCGACAGCGTGGCGCTCGGCGGCACGGCCGTGCGCAGCGCGACGAACAGCTTGGCCGTCTGGCCATAGACCACCGCGTCGAGCGCGCGCCGCTTGGGCGCGGGCAGCGGCGGGTCGAACTCCACGCTGCCGGTGAGGCTCGCCGGGATGGCCAGCACCAGCGCGTCCGCGTCGAGCTCGCCGGAGTCGGTCTGCACGCGCGCGCCGGTCTCGCTCCATGCGATGCCGCGCGCCGCCGAGGACAGGCTCACCTCGAGCGGAGCCGCGAGCTCCTCGGCTATCCGCTGGTTCCCGCCCAGCACCGTGTGGCTGTCGAAGGCGCCGAAGGCCGCGCCGGTCTCCTGGAGGCCGCGCGCCTCGAGGTCGTCCGCCGGGTGGCCCGCGCTGACGTCGATGCGCGAGCGCAGCGCCTCGTACACGGCCGGCCGCAGCTCGAGCAAGCGCAGCGCCTCGTCGATCGTGCCCGCGCCGTCGAGGTCGGCGGCGCAGATCCGGGCGGCCGCCTCGAGCAGCTCCTCGCGCGAGACCGCCTCGCCCCCGCGCGGGTCGCGGTCGCCGTAGTGGGCGCCCTTCAGCACGAGCCCCAGGCCGAAGCGCTCGGCCAGCGACCTGATCGTCGAATGGCCGGGAAGCACCCACTCGGCGCCCCGCTCCAGCACGGCGTCGCCGAAGCGCATCGAGTGCACGCGCCCGCCCACGCGGTCGCGCGCCTCGAGCACGCGCACCTCCGCTCCGGAGCGCGCGAGCTCGTCCGCCGCCGCCAGGCCGGCGAAGCCGGCGCCCACCACCACAACCCTCATGGCGGGCATTGTCCGGCATGCTGTGTTCGAGTGATCGAGTCGATCGAGCTCACCAAGCGCTACGGCGGCAGGGCGGTGGTGCAGGACGTCTCATTCCGCTGCGACCCGGGCACCGTGACCGGCTTCCTCGGGCCGAACGGCGCCGGCAAGACCACCACGATGCGCATGATCGTCGGGCTGTCGCGGCCGGACGGCGGCCATGCGACCGTGCTCGGCACGCCCTACCGGGAGCTGCCCAACCCCGGTCAGCGCGTGGGCGTGCTGCTCGACGCCAGCGCCCAGCACGCGGGCAGGCGCGGGCGCGAGGCGCTGGCGGTGGGCGCGGAGACGATCGGTGCGGCAGGCGAGCGCACCGACGAGCTGCTCGACCTGGTCGGCCTCGACCGCGGCGCCGCCCGCAAGCGCGTGCGCCAGTACTCGCTCGGCATGCGCCAGCGCCTGGGCATCGCGCATGCGCTGCTCGGCGAGCCGGAGGTGCTGATCCTCGACGAGCCCGCGAACGGGCTCGACCCCGAGGGCATGCGCTGGATGCGCGGCCTGTTGCGCGACTTCGCCGATCGCGGCGGCACGGTCTTCCTGTCCTCGCACCTGCTGCACGAGGTGGAGGCGGTGGCGGACCGGCTCCTGATCATCCGCGATGGCCGCCTGGTGGCGCAGGGCACGCGTGAGGAGCTGCTGGCGGCTGCGGGCACGCTCGTCCGAGCTTCGGACGAGCGTGCCCTTGCGGCAGCGCTCCAGAGCGCGGGGCTCAGAGCGCGGAGCGCGGACGAGGGAGGGTTCCTCGTGGATGCTGAGCCTGAGGCCGTCGGGGGTGCTGCCCTGGCCGGCGGCGTGGCGCTCAGCCACCTCGCGCCGTCGGGCCGCGCCGGGCTCGAGCAGCTCTTTTTCGACCTGACCACCGACGCTCCCGAGGACGCCGACGCGTGAGGGACGAGCGCCGGCCCAGCTTCGCGCGGCTGACGCTGGTCGAGCTGCGCAAGGCCACGGACACGCGCGCGGGCTTCTGGCTGCAGTTCGCGGTGCTGGCGCTCGGCGTGCTCGTGATGCTGATCAGCGCGCTCACGGGTCACGCGTTCGATCACAACCTGCGCCAGCTCTTCTCGGACACCGCCCAGGCGGTGAACGCCCTGCTGCCCGTGGTGGGCATCCTGCTCGTGAGCTCGGAGTGGTCGCAGCGCACCGCCCAGATCACGTTCACGCTCGTGCCGCGCAGGGATCGCGTGATCGCCGCCAAGCTCGGCGCCGCGGTGGTGATCGCGCTGATCGCCTTCGTCGTGTCGCTGCTGCTGGCGCTGCTCGGCACCGCGATCGCGAGCCCCGGGCTGCCGGACACCTGGCACCTGCCGCTCGCCCAGGCCGGCCAGGTAGCGCTCTATCTCGCCGTGAACATGGCGATCGGCGTGGGCTTCGGCGCGCTCGTGCTCAGCTCCGCGCCGGCGATCGTGAGCTACTTCCTGGTGCCGATCGGGATCGGCGCACTGGGCACGATCAACGCGATCCAGGACGTGTTCCGCTGGTTCGACCAGAGCTCGATGATGCACATCACCGAGCGGCTCCT
This sequence comes from uncultured Thermoleophilaceae bacterium, assembly GCA_963848495.1. Taxonomy (GTDB): domain Bacteria; phylum Actinomycetota; class Thermoleophilia; order Solirubrobacterales; family Thermoleophilaceae; genus JAICJR01. The sequence goes on along the minus strand of CAWKDV010000002.1, from coordinate 1,649,758 downwards.
GAGCGGGAACGAATGGGCCCGCACGGGCACCTCACTCGCCTTCTGGATGGTGCTGCCGCTGGCGATCGGGACCTGGCGGATCCTGCGCAGCGACGTCAACTGACGACGGTCAGGGCGCCCAGCGCGTACCAGACGCCGAAGACCAGCGTGAGCACGCCCAGGCCGGGCGCCAGGGCCAACAGGCGCCGCGTGACCGGCCCGCGCGTCAGCGCGTAGCCGAGCCCCGACGACAGCGTGGCCATCGACAACGCGGTGGCGGCGGCGAAGACCACGAGCGCCCCGGCCGCCTCGGCGCGCTGCGGGATGCCGGCCAGAAGCAGCACGCCCACGCCGGCGGAGCCGCCCATGCCGTGCACGAGCCCGATCGCGTACGCCTGGCGCGGCGAGCGGCCCAGCGTCCGCTCGGGCTCGTGACGGTGCGCGTGGTGCGCGCCGTGCTCGTGCGGATGGAGGTGCCGGTGCTCGACCTCGCCGTGGCTGTGCAGGTGGGCGTGGAAGCGCCCCTGCCGCCAGCCGACGAGCAGGCGCAGCGCCAGGCCTGCGATCACGATGCCCACGAGCAGCTCGGCGCCGCGCTGCACCGCGTCTGGCAGGTAGGCGCCGTAGAGCACGATCGGCAGGCCGAACGCGAACAGCGTGGTGGCGTGCCCGAGCCCCCACGCGAGGCCGAGCCGGCCCGCGCGGCGGCTGCCGTCGCGCGGGTCGGTGGCGATCAGCGTCGACACCGCCGCCAGGTGGTCCGGGTCGGTGGCATGGCGCAGCCCCAGCAGCAGCGCCACCGCCAGCACCACCAGCAGCGCCTGCCCGTGGCCGAGCTGTGCGAGTGTCTGGTCGAGCCCGGCCATCAGGCGCTCATCCTCGCCGCCGCCACGGCGGCCTGCCCGTATGCCACCCCGCCGTCGTTCGGCGGCAGCAGCTCGGGCGTGAGCACCCGCAGCCCCGCGTCGCCGAGCAGCGCCGCGGTGCCCTCGAGCAGCCGGCGGTTCTGGAACACGCCGCCCGAGAGCACCACCGTGGGCGTGTGCAGCCGCTCCGCCAGCAGCTCGCAGGCGGCGGCCGTGGCGTGTGCGACCGCGTTGTGGAAGCGCGCTGCGATCGTCGCCGCCGCCCATCCCTCGGCCACCTCCTCGGCGACGGCGAGGATGGTGGGCCGAGCGTCGAGCAGCGCGCCGTCGGTCAGCGGCAGCGGGTAGCTGCCGCGCTCGCCGGGATCGCACACCGCCTCGAGCTCGATCGCCGCCTGGCCCTCGTAGGTCACCTCGGCGCGCACGCCCGCGAGCGCCGCCACCGCGTCGAACAGGCGCCCCATGCTGGTCGTGACCGGGGAGGCCAGGCCGCCGCGGGCTAGCAGCGCCACCTGATGCCAGGCGTCCTGCCCCACCTCGCCCACCAGCGTCTCGGGCAGCTCCGGGGGCCTGCCGAGCGCCTCGCACAGCCAGGCGCACGCCATCCGCCAGGGCTGGCGAATCGCGGCCTCGCCGCCGGGCAGCCGCACCGGGAATAGGTGGCCAACGCGCTGGAAGCGGTGCAGGTCGCCGTGGAGCAGCTCCCCGCCCCAGACGTTGCCGTCCGTGCCATAGCCGGTGCCGTCGTAGATCGCCCCGAGCGCCGGGCCGCTCTCGCCGTGCTCGGCCAGGCAGGCGGCCAGGTGCGCGTGGTGGTGCTGCACGCCCACGAGCTCGACCCCCTCTAGCTCCAGCGCGTACTTCGTGGACAGGTACTCCGGGTGCAGGTCGTGGGCCACCACCCGCGGCTCGACCGCGAACAGGCGCTTGAAGTGCTCGATGCCCTCCTCGAACGAGCGCAGCGTCTCGTAGTTCTCGAGGTCGCCGATGTGGTGGCCGACCCAGGCGCGCTCGCCCTTCGCCAGGCAGAAGGTGTTCTTGAGCTCGGCGCCACAGGCCAGCAAGGGCTCGGGCGTGACCAGAGGCAGCGAACCGGGCACGTAGCCACGCGAGCGGCGCAGCATCTGCGATCTGCGATCTGCGATCTGCACCGTGCGGAGCACGGAATCGTCGGTGCGCGTCTCAATCGGCCGGTCGTGCAGCAGGAACAGGTCGGCGATCCCGCCGAGGCGCTCGAGCGCGTCCTCGTCGCGGTAGGCGATCGGCTCGTCGGAGACGTTGCCGCTCGTCATCACGAGCGCCTCGCCGGCGTCCGCCAGCAGCAGATGGTGAAGCGGCGAGTAGGGCAGCATCAGGCCGAGGTCCGGCGACAGCGGGGCCACGGAGTGCGCCACGGGCGCGTCCGGCCGGCGGCGCACCAGCACGATCGGCCGCTGCGGGGAGGCGAGCAGCGTCTCGTCCTCGGGCGTGGTCTCGGCCAGCCGCCGTGCCGCGTCGAGGTCGCGCACCATGAGCGCGAACGGCTTCTGCTCGCGGTGCTTGCGCGAGCGGAGCCGCGCGACGGCCGCCTCGTCGCCGGCCAGGCAGGCGAGGTGGAAGCCGCCGATGCCCTTCAGTGCGACGATCGCGCCGGAGCGCAGCGCCTCGGCCACCTCCGCGAGCGGATCGCCGTCGCTGCCCCGAAGCCGCAGCCGCGGCCCGCAGTCGGGACAGGCGTTGGGCTGGGCGTGGAAGCGCCGGTCGCCGGGGTCCTCGTACTCGGCGCGGCAGGCGGCGCACATCTCGAAGCCCGCCATCGTGGTGAGTGGCCGGTCGTAGGGGATGCCGCGCACGATCGTGAAGCGCGGCCCGCAGTTGGTGCAGTTCACGAACGGGTAGCGATGGCGCCGGTCGCCCGGGTCGAACAGCTCCGCGAGGCAGTCGTCGCAGGTGGCGCTGTCCGGCGTGACCGGCGCGTCGGGCCGCTCGCCGGAGGGGCTGCTGAGGATCACGAAGCCGCGCGCTCCGGTGGCGGACAGCTCCTCCGACTCGACGCGCTCCACCCGTGCGAGCGGCGGCGCCTCCGCGGCCAGCCGCTCGATGAAGCTCTCGACGGCCTCCGCGCCGCCCTCGGCCTCCACCACGACGCCATGCGAGTCGTTGAACACGTGCCCGCTCAGCTCGAGCTCGGAGGCCAGCCGGAAGACGTGCGGCCTGAAGCCAACCCCCTGCACGGTGCCGCGCACGCGCAGCCGCACCCGGCGGCGTACCGCGACCACGGTCACGCCTCCACCAGCTCCCGCAGCAGGTGGTAGGCGCTCGCCTGCGCCTCCTGGATGCGCGGGATGTGCTCCGAGCGCGTGATCACCACGTGGTCGGCGAGCCGATCGGACGCCACGCGGCCGCCGTCGTAGCCCACCATGGCGATCGTCAGGAGGCCACGGCGGCGCGCCTCCGCCAGCGCGTCGATCACGTTGCGCGAGTTGCCGCTGGTGGACAGCGCGATGAGGGCGTCGCCCTCGCGCCCGTAGGCGATCACCTGCCGGGAGAAGATCGCGTCGGTGCCGATGTCGTTGGCGATCGCGGTGAGGATCGCCGAGTCGTCGGTGAGGTCGAGCGCACGCCGCGGCGGCCAGCCGGCGTCCGGCGGGACGCGGAAGTCGGCCACCACGTCCATCGCGTCGGTGGCGGAGCCGCCGTTGCCGAGCGCGAGCAGCGTGCCGCCGGCGTCGAGCCGGGCGCGCAGCGCGGCGGCCGCGGCGACCAGCTCGTCACGGTTGTCCGTGAGCGTCTGCTCGCGCAGCTCGCCGACCTCCGCCGACTTGGCCAGCACCGAGCGGCGCACGTCCTCCAGCACGGCGTCGAGGTCGCCCTCCGACTCGCCGAGGAAGGGATAGAGGAAGCTCGAGGCGCCCACGTCGTGCGTGCTGCCGCGGTGCTCGAGGAACACGTGCACGAGCTCCCAGAGCACGTGGTAGAGCGTCTCGACGAGCTCCTGCCTGACCGACGGGTCGGCCGCGGGGGGCTCGAACTCGTGCTCGGCGCCCTGCGGCGAGAACGCGATCGTGAGGCAGCCGCGCTCGCGGGCCGCGGCGATTGCCGCGCCCACCTCCCCGAAGCCCATGGCGATGTCCTCCGGCTCCGCCAGCAGCTCCACCTGCGCCGGCTCGAGCGCGATCGCCGGCAGCGCCCGCTTGCCCACGATCACGGGGTGAACGAACTCGACCGCCACGTGGCGCGCGTCGGAGTGCGCGCCCGGCGAGTCGCCGAAGGCCACCAGGCGCCCGCCGGCCGCGAAGCGGTCGGCCATCAGCCGGCAGAGCCGCGCGATCGGCTCCGCCTCGGCCTCGAAGAAGCTCCTGTTCGACTCGCTGCGCTCCGCCAGCGCCTGGTCGAGCCGCCGGCCCAGTGCCCCCTCGCTGAGGGCGCCCGTCAAGCGGGCGCCTCCACTCTCGCCGCCATGGCGGCCAGCCAGTCGCGCCAGGCGCCGATGCCCTCGCCCGTGCGCGCGCTGACGAGCATGCGCTCCACGCCGGGGTGCACGGCCTCGAGGTTGTAGAGCAGCTTGCCGAGGTCGAAGTCGAGGTGCGGGAGCAGGTCGACCTTGTTGATCAGCACCAGCTCGCAGGTGCGGAACATCAGCGGGTACTTGAGCGGCTTGTCCTCGCCCTCGGTGACCGAGCACACCATCACGCGGGCGTCCTCGCCGACCTTGAACTCGGCCGGGCAGACGAGGTTGCCGACGTTCTCGATCACGAGCAGGTCGATCTCGTCGAGCGGCAGCGACGGCACGGCCGAGCGCACCATGTTCGCGTCGAGATGGCACTCGCCGCCGAAGCCCGGATCGGTGTTGATCTGCGTCACCGGCACGTGAAGGCCGGCGAGGCGATCGGCGTCCATGCTCCCCTGCACGTCGCCCTCGAGCACTCCCACGCGCAGCTCGAGCTGCGGCAGGACCCGCTCGAGCAGCGAGGTCTTGCCGGCGCCCGGTGCACTCATGAAGTTCACGACCTTCACGCCGGCGCGGTCGAAGTCGTCGCGGTTGGCGCGCGCAATCGTGTTGTTCGCGTCGAGGGCGTCCTCGACGATCCTGACCTTGGTGCGGTGCATCGGGCCTCCTACATCTTCCTGACCTTGAGGTAGCGCTGGATCTCGGGTCGCTGCCAGTTCAGCACGGCGGCCACGATCGCCACCAGCGCAAGCCCGCCTAGACGGGTGCTCATGTCGCTCCTCCTTCCGTAGCGTCAGATGTTGTCAAGTCGCCGATGAGTGCTCCCACGAGCCGCTGCGCCTCGTCGAGCGCCAGGCGCACCGGCTCGGACAGCTCGGCCACGAGATCGGGGTCGTCGGCGCTCATCCGCGTCTGCGGCTCGCAGCCCACGATCAGCGTGCGCGGCGGCCGCCCGCCCAGCGCGCGCACGAGTGCCAGCACCTTCACGGGGTCCATCCCGTGCGCCTCGAAGCCCTGCTCCTCGGCGCCGAACTCGGGCTCGATCACGTAGAGCGTGCCCGGCGGCTCGCCGCGCGGCGTGGCGTCGAGCAGCACCACCGCGTCGTAGCCGTCCTGCATCGCGTAAGCGAGGTCCATCCCGCGGATGCCGAAGTCCACGACCTCCACGCCGGCCGGCAGCCGCTGGGCGGCCAGCCGGCCCGCCAGCGCCACGCCGAACCCGTCGTCGCCGAGGAAGACGTTGCCGATGCCGGCCACGAGGATGCGGCGCGTGGCCGGGGCGGCCTCGCCCGGGAGCGGCTCCACCTCGTCGGGGGCGAAGAAGAAGCGGTGTCCCGGCTGGCGCTGGGCGCCGAGGTCCCGGCCGGGGTCGTCCTCCACGGTCACCGCCAGCAGCAGGTTGCCGTCCATGTCCTGCTCGATCGCATCGACCACGGCCGCGCGCCCGTCGAGCACCACGTCGAAGACGTCGCCCTTCGGCCGCGGGCGCAGCCGCACGCGCGCGCCGGCTCGCAGCTCCACGCCGTCCACCGACAGCGAGTCGGGGCCCGGCCGCTCGAGCTCCTCCCAGTAGGTCATGGCCCGCGCGCGAGCCCGAACTCGCGGATCGCCCCGTGCAGCCGCATCAGCTCCTCGTCGCTGAGCGCCTCCGTGCGCTCGAGGATCTCGCGCGCCCGCGGATCGCTGTCGCGCATCTCGCGCTTCTCTTCGTCGGTCAGGCTGAGGATGTTCAGTACGAGCATCTGGTCGATCTCGCCCGCGTCGAACAGGTCGCCCGGGCTCTCAGGCGCGATCTGCGGGTGGTCGGGCAGGATGATCGGCGAGGCGAGCATCGTCGAGCGATCGCCCTCCTCGCCCGCCAGCACCGGCCACACGCCGCTGTTCACGCACGCCTCGGCCTCCTCGCGCAGCCGGCGCGGCGGGTCGGTGAGCGAGACGAACGCGCCGCGGGCCGCCCGCAGCGCCACGTGCGGCGAGCGCATCTCGGCGCCGGCCCGGTGCTCCACCCGCACCGTCAGGCGCGTGAGCTCCGGCCGCAGCTCCTCGACGGTCGTCTCGACCCCGGCTCGCAACCCCTCCCAGCGGCGCACCAGCGCGCCGCCCTCGCCCAGCTCCTCGCGGCTCTCGCCGGCCACGATCTCGATCGCCGCGCGCCCAGGCGCATCCAGCGCGAGCTCGCGCTCCACCGCCTCCTCCCAGCTCAGGTGGCGCTCGCCGCCCACCTCCAGCTCGTCCACCGGACGGGTGCCGCGGTAGGCCTGCCGCTCCACCATCTGCAGGCAGCGCATGCTGACGCGCACCGGGCCTCTGCCCTCGATCAGCACCTGCGCCTGCAGCTCCGGCGCGCCGCCCGGGCCGAGGCTCCCCCATCCGAAGCGGCGCTGGTTCTTCAGTGCCGAGCGCCGGTAGGGCCAGAGGATGTAGCCCTCGTACAGCACGGCGTCCGCCACCTGCCGGATGCGGTCCACCGCTACTCCTCCCCCAGCAGCCGCTCGACCACCGCGTCCCAGCCCGGCAGCGCCTCGCGCGCCCGGTACGCGCGCAGCCGGTCGACGTTCTCCCGCGACAGCCGCAGCCAGGCGCTGCCCGGGAAGTGGCGGTCCATCGTCTCGCGCCACACGCTCACCGGCAGCGAGTAGCTCGCGTCGCTCTCCCACGAGATGCGCGTGGCCTGCAGCCGCCCCTCCTCGTCCGTGTAGAAGACCGTGCCGCTGAACAGCAGCTCGAGCGGCACCTCGCCTTGCTCCAGCGCGCTCAGGTACGCGGCCGCCACGACCTCGAGGTCGTAGCTGCAGGGCACCGGCAGCTCCACCAGCGTGCTGCCGCTGAACGGCGGCACCACCAGCGTGAGCCGCGCCCACTGCAGCGTCCGCAGCGTGCTGCTCCAGCGCTCGGGCGTGCCGAACAGGTCCTGCAGCCGCTCGCGCTCCGCGGGCTCGTAGGCGCGCATGCGGGCGGCGATCTGCACCTGGGCGTCGAGCAGCACCGAGCGGATCGGCTCGCCGCTCACGCTCGTCACCCTCAGCGAGATGGCGAGCGTGGGCACTGCCGCGTGCTCCAGCGGGGCAGCACCCACCGCCTCGAATGCCAGCTCGGCGCCGGCAGCCGTTCCCACCGGGACCGCCATCTAGGCGGGCGAGAGGTTCGGCATGCTCGGATCGATCGGCTCGCGGTCGTCGGCGTTGATGCCCGTGGACCGCTCGGCCGTGGACCTGCCATCCGGCTTGTGCCCAGCCTGGCTGTCGTAGTTGCCGCTTGCGTTGCCCTGCCTGATGCCCCTCACGTGCGAGGGCGCGTCCGGCCGTACGTCTGGCTTGCCCAGCCTCATCTCAGCTCCTTTCATCCGCCTGCTCGTCCAGCCGCGTGAGGAAGCGGTCGATCTCCTGCCACACCTCGCGGCCGCCGGTGAAGCCGCGCCAGCGGGTCCTGATCACGCCCACCAGCGCGTAGCAGTCCTCGATCGGCACCAGCCACTGCTGCCGCGCCCCGCGTGCGCGGTTCACGAGCAGCGCCTCCACGTCCGGCTCCATCTCCAACAGCACCGGATTCGCCCGCTCGAGCTCGTCCCAGGTGGACAGCTCGAGCAGCGACTCGGTCGGCCCCATCGGGCTCGGGTAGAAGGCCATCACCCGGCCCTCGGCCGAGTTCCGGAAGAAGAACGCCATGTCCACCGGTATCCGCAGCCGCTCCCACGCGAGGTCGTCCAGCTCGAACGCGGCGAGGCGCAGCCGCCGGTCCGGCACCAGCCGGTAGTGCGCGCCCCCCGCGGCGTCGCGGTCGAACAGCAGCGAGCAGGCGCGGCAGGAGCACATCAGCTCCCTGCTCGCCAGGTCCAGCAGGTGCCGGTGGGCCGCCGGTATAGGTTCGCCGCAGAGCTCGCAGCGCTCGCCGCCCGGCTCCTGCTCGGGCGGCGGGCGTTGAGCGAGGCTGGCAAGCCGAGGCGACGCGAGCTCGCTCATGCCTGTCCCGCCGGGCATTCGCGGAGCGGCTCGATCTGGAGGAGCTGCGGCGCGGGAACGCCCTCCGCCTCGATGCCGGCCACGTCGGGCGCCGACTTCCAGATCGCCTCCTCGATCGCCGACTTCAGCGTCACGGTGGACGACGGGCAGCCGTTGCAGGTGCCCTGCAGCCGCAGCCTCGCCACGCCGTCCTCGAGCGACAGCAGCTCCACGTCGCCGCCGTGCGACTCGAGGTACGGGCGCACCTCGGCGAGCGCACCCCGCACCCGGGCCTCCAGGGGCTCCGGGTGCAGGCCGTGCAGCAGCAGCAGGTGGGACACCAGCTCGTCGGCGGCGAACGCCTCCGCCAGCCCGCCGTCGTCGCCGTCCGCCACCAGCCCCACGATGCGCCCCAGCCCCTCTCCGTAGAGATCGAGCAGGGCGCGCACCGCCTCGAGCTGCGAATCGTCCAGATCGGCGAGCAGCAGCTCCGCCCGCCCGACCAGCTCGCGGTCCTCCATGGCGCTAGCCGTGCTGCTCGCCGAACATCGGCGAGTGCACCGTCCGGAGCGTCTTCCCCTCCCCCAGGTACATGTGCACCCCGCAGGGCAGGCACGGGTCGAACGACCTCACGGCTCGCATGATGTCGATGCCCCTGAAGTCGTCCGGGCCGTTCTCCTCGAAGATCGGCTGGCCCATCACGGCGTCCTCGTACGGCCCCGGCGTGCCATAGGAGTCCGTCGGGCTGCCGTTCCACGGCGTCGGCGGGTAGGGGTGGTAGTTGGCGATCTTGCCGTCGCGGATCACCAGGTGGTGCGAGAGCACGCCGCGTACCGCCTCGTGGAAGCCGCAGCCGATGGCCTCGTCCGGGACGTCGAAGTCCTCGAACACCTTCGTCACGCCGTTCCGCACCTCCGTGAACGCGCGCTCGAGGAAGTGGAACGCCATCGCGGCCGCGTAGGCCACGAAGTAGATCCGCGCGCGGTCGCGCTCGATCGCGTTCGACCATTGCGGGATCTTCCACTCGAGAGTCTGCTCCGGCGTGTTCGGCGTCTTCGGCAGGTTCATCAACACGCTGTGGCCAGTGGCGTTCACATACGGCGTGTGCACCTTGTTCGCGAGCGCCGTGACCCACAGCCGGGCCAGGGCGCCGCCGCCCGTGTCGAGCGCCAGGTGGTCGCCGGTGCGCTTGTCGAACCAGCGCGGGCTCATCACCCACGAGTAGTTGCCGCCCTCGAGGTCGCGCTTCTGGGGCTTCGGCAGCGTGGTCTGGTTCCACGGGTGGCGCCTGTCCACCGGGTTGCCGAGCGGGTCCTTCTCCACGAAGGTCTCCTCGCCCGTCCAGTCCTCGTAGTAGGAGGAGCCGAGCAGGATGCGGATGCCGAGGTTGATGTCGACGAGGTTCGTGGTGACCAGCTCGCCGTCCACCACCACGCCCGGGGTGACGAACATCTCGTTACCCCAGTCGTCCATGTTCTCGTACTTGTAGTCGACGTGATCGGGGTTGTTGAACGCGCCCCAGCAGCCGAGCAGGATCCGCCGCCGCCCGACCTCCTCGTAGCCCGGCAGGGCGTCATAGAAGAAGTCGAACACGTCGTCGTTCATCGCCACGGCCTTCTTGATGAAGTCGAGGCAGCGAAGCAGCCGACTGAGATAGTCGGTGAACAGCTGCGGCGTGGCCACGGTGCCCACCCCGCCCGGGTAGATCGTGGAAGGGTGCACGTGGCGACCCTCCATCAGGCAGATCATCTCCCGCCCGATGCGGCTCATGTGCAGCGCTTCCTTGTACGTCTCGCCCGTGAACGGGTTGTAGGAGCGCATGATGTCGCCCACCGTCCGGTAGCCGTGCAGGTCGGCGTGAGGCGCCTCGGTCTTCTCCGCCCTCTGCCACAGGCTCGGGTTGGTGGCCTGCACCATCTGCTCGCAGAAGTCCACGAACACCAGGTTGTCCTGGAAGATGATGTGGTCGAAGATGTACTCCGCCGCCTCGCCGAGGTTCACGATCCACTCGCCCAGCGGCGGCGGCTTCACCCCGTACGCCATCTGCTGCGCGTAGCACGAGCAGACCGCGTGGTTGTCGCCGCAGATGCCGCAGATGCGGCTGGTGATGAAGTGCGCGTCGCGCGGGTCCTTGCCCTTCATGAACACGCTGTAGCCGCGGAACAGCGACGAGGTGCTCTTGCAGGTCACCACCTCGCGGTTGGCGAAGTCGATCTTCGTGTAGATGCCGAGGTTGCCGACGATGCGTGTGATCGGATCCCACGCCATGTCGACGAGCTGCCCCGCCTCTGGCTGGACTCTCTCGCGTACTGCCATTTGATCCCCCTCCCCTAGCTCTTCCAGCGGGGCTCGAAGCCGGTGGTCAACTGGTCACGGTTGTGACGCCACCTGGGCTCCTTGTTCATGGTCTTGTTGGTGATCGAGCGCAGCTTGCGCATGACCGGCCCGTAGGTGCCGGAGATCGCCGACGACAGCCCGCCGCCCGGCGGCGCGTCCATGAACGGCATGAACTTGTCCGGGAAGCCGGGCATCGTGCAGCCGATGCAGATGCCGCCGACGTTGGGGCAGCCGCCGATCCCGGCCATCCAGCCGCGCTTCGGCACGTTGCAGTTCACGACCGGCCCCCAGCAGCCGAGCTTCACCTGGCACTTGGGCGAGTTGTAGTCCTTGGCGAAGTCGCCCTGCTCGTAGTAGCCGGCGCGGTCGCAGCCCTCGTGCACGGTCTTGCCGAACAGCCAGGTGGGCCGCAGCTGCTTGTCGAGCGGGATCGTCGGGGCAAGCCCCGCCGCCTGGTACAGCAGCCAGGTCAGCGTCTCCATGAAGTTCTCCGGCTGCACCGGGCAGCCGGGGATGTTCACGATCGGCAGGCCGCCCGCCGAGCGGAAGTCCCAGCCGAGGTAGTCGGCCAGGCCCATGCAGCCGGTGGGGTTGCCGGCCATCGCATGGATGCCGCCGTAGGTGGCGCAGGTGCCCACCGCCACCACCCCCCAGGCCTTCGGCGCGAGGCGGTCGATCCACCAGTTGAGCGTCAGTGGCTCGCCGGTCGCCTCGTCGTTGCCGAACGAGGTCCAGTAGCCGTCGCCGTTGATGTTCTCGTTGGGGATCGAGCCCTCGATCACCAGCACGAAGGGCGCGTCGAGCTGGTCGTTCACCGCGTCCCTGTACGGCTTGAGGAACTCCTCGCCGCCGAGCGTCGGCGACAGCACCTTGTTGTGCAGGTTGACCTTCGGCAGCCCGGGGATCGCACCCAGCAGGACATCCTCGATGCCCGGCTGGCCGGCCGCGGTGATCGAGACCGTGTCCCCGTCGCAGCTCATCCCCTCCGAGATCCAGAGGATGTGGACCTCCTCGACACCGGAGGCCTGCGCCTCAGTCGTCATTCCTCCTCCCTCCTGTCGTGGTCAGCTCTTCATCAAGTTCCAGCGAGTCCACGAGCAGCTCTTCGCCGCGGATCAGCTCGAGGTCGAGGCCCCCGCAGCTCGCGCAGGCGAACGGGAAGCCGTCGAACGTGCTCTCTGCTCCGCAGTCCCGGCAGAGGCCAGCCGCCGGCACGTCCTCGATCTCGAGCCGGGCACCTTGCACGGTCGTCCCGGCCGCCACCAGCTCGAACGCGAAGTCGAGGGCGGACGGCACGACCTGCCGCAGGTGCCCAACGCGCAGGTGCACCGCGTGCACCCGCCGCCCAGCAGCATGCGTCTCGGCGATCCGAACTATCGACTGGGCTATCGATAGCTCGTGCACCGCAGCCTCAGCAGATCCTTGGCAGCGGGTCGCCGACCAGCATGTCCATCACCCGCCTACCGCCGAAGCCCGTCTCGACGAGCACCATCCCCGGCGGCTCGGTCTTCACCTCGCCTATCTCGGCGGCGTCCTCGTGACCCGGCACGCCGCGCAGCGCCTCGAGCGCCGCCTCGGCCGCGTCCGGCGCGACAAAGGCCGCCAGCACGCCCTCGTTCGCCACGTACATCGGGTCGATGCCCAGGATCTCGGCCGCGCCGGCCACCGCCGGGTGCACCGGCACCGCCGCCTCGCGCACGGTCATCGCCACACCGGAGGCCCGCGCCAGCTCGTTGAGCACGCTCGCCAGGCCGCCGCGGGTGGCGTCGCGCATGCAGTGGAGCGACTCGCCGGCCGCCTCGAGCAGCGCGTCCGCCGCCGGCCACAAGGAGCGCGTGTCCGACTCGATCTCCGCCCCGAGCTCGAACTCGCCCCGCGCGAGCATGATCGCGGTGCCGTGGTCGCCGACCCGGCCCGAGATCAGGATCCTGTCGCCCGGCTCGAGGGCGCTCGTCGACATCCGCCCACGCGGGTCGGGCCTGCCGATGCCGGTCGTGCAGATGTACATCGAGTCCGCGTGGCCGCGCTCGACGACCTTGGTGTCGCCCGCCACCACCTCCACGCCGGCCGCCTCGGCCGCAGCGGCGATCGCCTCGATCTCGGCCTTCAGCTCGTCGGCCGGCAGTCCCTCCTCGAGCACCAGCGAGACCGTCAGCGCCAGCGGCCGCGCGCCGCTCACCGCGAGGTCGTTCACCGTGCCGTTCACGGCCAGCCCGCCGATCGAGCCGCCGGGGAAGCGGATCGGCTTGACCACGAAGCTGTCGGTGGTCACGGCCACGCCCAGCTCCTCCACCAGCGCCGAGTCGCCGAGCTGCTCGAGCTGCGCGCCGCCGAAGGCCGGCAGCAGCAGCCCCTCGATCAGCGCCTGGGTGGCCTTGCCGCCCGCGCCGTGCGCCATCGTCACGCGTTCGTCGCGGAACTTCGCCCGCTTGCCCCGTGCGGTCTCGATGAGGCCGAGGGTGCGCTCCTCGCTCCTCATACGACCTGCCGATCGCGGGCGAAGCGCCCGTAGTTGTAGTAGGCGGCGCAGGCGCCCTCGCTCGACACCATGCAGGTGCCGATCGGGCGCTCGGGCGTGCAGGCGGTGCCGAAGACCTTGCACTCCCAGGGCTTGATCACGCCCTTCAGCACCTCGCCGCACTGGCAGGCCTTCGGGTCCGCGACGCGCACGCCGGGGACGCTGAAGCGCTGCTCGGCGTCGAGGTCGGCGTAGGCGTCGGACAGCCGCAGCCCGCTCTGCGAGATGAAACCGAGCCCGCGCCACTCGAAGTGCGGCCGCAGCTCGAACACCTCGGCCATCACCTCGAGCGCGCGCAGGTTGCCCTCCCACGGCACCACACGCTTGTACTGGTTCTCCACCTCGCAGCGGCCCTCGGCGAGCTGCGCCAGGATCATGCGGATCGCGTGCAGGACGTCGAGCGGCTCGAAGCCGGCGATCACCACCGGCTTGCCGTGGTCCGCGGGGATGAACTGGAACGGGCGCGCGCCCACGACGGTCGAGACGTGGCCGGGTCCGATGAAGCCGTCGAGCCGCAGGTCCGGCGAGTCGAGCAGCGCGCGCAGCGGCGGCACGATCGTCACGTGGTTGCACATGCAGGAGAAGTTCCGGACGCCCTCCGCACGCGCGCGCTGGAGCGTCAGCGCGGTGGACGGCGCGGTGGTCTCGAAGCCGATCGCGAAGAACACGACCTCGCGGTCCGGGTTCTCCTTGGCGATCCGCAGCGCGTCGAGCGGCGAGTAGACCATGCGGATGTCGCAGCCCTCGGCCTTGGCCTCGAGCAGAGTGCCCGCCGAGCCCGGCACCCGCATCATGTCGCCGAAGCAGGTGAAGATCACGTCCTCGCGCGCGATGGCGATGCCGTCGTCCACCCGCCCCATCGGGATCACGCAGACCGGGCAGCCCGGCCCGTGCACCAGCTCGACGTTGGCCGGCAGCAGGTCGTCGACCCCGTACTTGTAGATCGAGTGGGTGTGCCCGCCGCACACCTCCATCAGCTTGTAGTGACGGCCCGGCTCGACGGCCGCAAGGATCTCCCCGGCGAGGACGCGGCCGAGCTCGGCGTCCCGGAACTCGTCTACGAACCTCACAGCTTCACCAGCGCCGTCCCGGCGTGTACCAACAGCGAGTCGCCAGGCTCGACCGGCTCGACGAGCGCGATCTCCACCGAGCTCTTGGAGCCGTCTTCGGCGGCGCAGAGCGCCATCAAACGGTCGCCGTCGACCCGCTCCACCACCATCGGAACGCCCTCGTCCGAGCACGTGATGCAGTGGTCCGAATGGCAGTCGAGCGTCACTCGATCACGCTCGCCTTCAGCTCCTCGAGCTCCTGCTCGTACTCGCTGCCCATCTGCTGGAGCAGCCTGTGGGTGGCGAGCGCCTCCTCCTCGTCGATCTTCGACATGGCGAAGCCGACGTGGATCAGCACCCAGTCGCCGGGCTCGATCCCGTCGAGCAGGCCGACGTTCACGGTCCGCCTCACCCCCGCCACATCTACACGCGCGAGACGGTTCGGCTCGTCGACGTACTCCAGGATCTGACCAGGGATCGCAAGGCACATGGGCCACCCGGCAGCATGACAGAGCGCCATTTCGGCGCCAGAGGGCGGTTGATTTCCAACGTGGCGTTTCAACCGGCCCGGCGGGGGTAGCCTGCCGGGTAACGGATTCCGCCGCGACAGGGCACGCTGAGCACGGAGCCGCGCCGGCGGAGGGAGCACGCTGGCAGTCCACGGGAGCCGTGCGGCTGCTCGACAGCGATCCGGAGCTGGCCGCGCGAATCGCTCCGGCCCAGGTTGCACGGGCCCGCGCCATGCTCGTCGCGCGGGTGCGCTCGTACGAGCGGGGCCTGTGGGAGCAGCCGCAGACCGACGAGCGCCACATCGGCTACCTGATCCTCGAGGGCCTGCTCGCGCGCGACGTGATCCTCGCGGGGAAGACATGCACGGAGCTGCTCGGCCCCGGCGACGTGCTCCACCCGCACGCGTCGGTCCAGCAGGACGGGCTCGTGCGCTACCGGGTGCGCTGGCACGTCATCGAGCCCCTGGAGATGGCCGTGCTCGACGAGCACTTCTCGCGCCGGCTCGGCGAGTGGCCCGACGTGATGCGCGCGCTGCTCGAGCGCGCGCTGCGGCGCTCGCTGCGCGTCTCGCTCCATGCCGCGCTGCTCCAGCTCTCGCCTGTCGAGACGCGTCTCCTGATCCTGTTCTGGTTCCTCGCCGAGCGCTGGGGGAAGGTCACGCCCGCGGGCGTCGTGCTCGAACTTCATCTCTCGCACCGCACGCTCGGGCAGCTCGTGGGCTGCCAGCGGGCATCGGTCACCACGGCGCTCCACCGGGTCGAGGACAGCGGCGCGGTGAGCCGCCGCGGCGACGGCTCCTGGGTCCTGCACGGCTCGCCGCCCGACGAGCTGGCGCAGATCCACTGGCAGGAGCGCGCCGGCACCGCCGCCGAGGCCGTTTAACACATCAGCCCATTTGGTCAAGAGATCGACCCGCTCGGTCGATTGCTACCGGTATGGGGGGTGACGTGGTACGGGAGGCGGGCCTGACCGAGCGCGAGCTCGAGCTACAGCTGCGCCTGGCCAACGCCGAGACCGAGCGCGTCCGGCAGCTCGTGACCACGCACAACCGCGTCCACGAGCTGATCGCGCGGGCCGCGCCCCTCGGCGGCGTGCTCACCGAACTGGCGCAGGGCATCGAGCGCTACGACCCCTCGGTCATCCCCTGCGTCGTGCTGCTCGACCGCGCCACCAGCACGCTCCACCCGGGCGCCGGCCCGTCGCTGCCGCCGCACTACCTGGCCGCGATCGACGGCGTGGTGATCGGCCCGAACATCGGCACCTGCGGCTCCGCCGCCTGGTCCGGGCGGCTGACGATCAGCCACGACATCGAGACCGACCCGCGCTGGGCGCCGATCAAGGACTTCGTGATGGACGCCGGGCTGCGCCACTGCTGGTCGATGCCGATCAAGGCAGCCGACGGCGAGGTGCTGGGCACGCTCGCGCTCTACGGGCCGCAGCCGCGCCGGCCGCAGCCCGAGCAGCTCGCGCTGATGGAGGATGGCGCGCGCCTGGCCGGCATCGCCATCGAGCGCCACCGGGCGATGGAGCGGCTGATCCACGACGCCCGCCACGACGGCCTCACAGGCCTGCCCAACCGCACCGCGATCTTCGAGCACCTCGACGACGCGATCGTGCGCATCCGCCCCGAGACCGAGGTCGGGGTCCTGTTCGTGGACCTCGACGGGCTGAAGCTGCTGAACGACAGCTACGGCCACGACCGCGCCGACGAGCTGCTGCGCGAGATCGGCGAGCGGCTCGCCTCGAGTGTCCGGGCCGGGGACTTCGTGGGCCGCTTCGGTGGCGACGAGTTCGTGGTGATCGCCGAGGGCATCGCCGACGCCGAGGAGGCCGGCGAGCTCGGCTTCCGGCTGCTCGAGGCCGTGTCCGAGCCGCTGCCCGGCCTCGACTCGACCGTAGTCACCGCCAGCATCGGCATCACGTTGATGGACGGCAGCGCCGCCGACGCGCGCGAGGCGATCCGCCAGGCCGACCACGCCATGTACGACGCCAAGCGCTCCGGCCGCGACCGCTGCACCTTCTTCGAGGGCAGCCGCCGCACACGCGCCGGCCGCCGCCTCTGCATGGCGCGCGAGCTGCGCGGCGCCGAGATGCGCGGCGAGATGAGCATCGTCTTCCAGCCCGTCTTCGAGGTAGAGGGCGCCGCACCCGTGGCCGTCGAGGCGCTCCTGCGCTGGACGAGCCCCGAGCTCGGCGTCGTCACCCCTGGCGAGTTCATCCCGGTGGCCGAGGACACCGGCGCGATCGTGCCGCTGGGAGCCTGGGTCCTGCGCGAGAGCTGCGAGACGCTTGCGCGGCTGGGCGGCGACGTGGAGCTCAGCGTGAACGTGTCGGCGCACCAGCTCACCCAGGCGGGCTTCGCGCACTCGGTTCACCAGATCCTCGCCCACGCCGAGTTCCCGGCCGAGCGGCTCACGCTCGAGATCACCGAGACCGCCCTCCTGCGACCCGATGCCGTGAGCATCCGCACTCTGTCGGAGCTCGAGGCGCTCGGCGTGCGCATCGTGCTCGACGACTTCGGCACCGGCTACTCGTCGCTCTCCTGGTTGAAGCAGCATCCGCTGCACGCGATCAAGATCGACCGCAGCTTCGTGAGCGGCCTCCCGGCCGACGCGGGCGACGCGGCGATCGTCGAGTCGCTGCTCGGCCTTGGCAAGGCGCTCGGCCATACCGTCACCGCGGAGGGCGTGGAGACCGAGCAGCAGCTCGAGGCGCTGCGCGCCCTCGGCTGCGAGCGCGTGCAGGGCTTCCTGCTCGGCCGCCCGCTCCCGGTGGACGAGCTGGCGAAGCTGCTTTCTTAGCCGGTCCTCGCGGGCGCGGGACTTGACAGACGCCGCGGGGAGATGTTCTTGTTTGCAAATGGAGGCACCTTGGCGGAGGGCTCGGGTCGCTCTCACCGCCCTTGCTCTACTTTGCTTCGCGCCGGCTGCGCACGCCGCGGTGCCGTTCCAGGACATCGCCTCCGGCGGCCCGCTCACGCACGTCTCGATCGGCAATGAGCTCAGCTGCCAGGTCGGCCACGCCGGCGATTCCAAGCTGGAGCTCTATCCGTTCGACGTCACGCCGGGAGACTGCGGCACGTTCCTGCTCGTCGGCGGCACGCTGTACGGGCCGAACTCGGCCGCCCACGACCGCGGCTTCCTGGGCAACACCGGGGCCACGGCCTTCACGCCCGCCAGCCAGTCCGGCGTGACCGGCACGGGCAGCAGCGCGAACCCGTTCAGGGTGGTGACCGTGGCGGATGCGGGCGCAACGGGCGTTCGCATCACCCAGACCGACACCTACATCGCCGGTCAGGAGTCCTACCGGACCGACATCACGGTCTCCAACGGCGGCGGAGCCCAGCTCACCGGCATCGTCTACCGCGCCGGCGACTGCTACCTGCAGGAGTCCGACGTCGGCTTCGGGTTCGTCGACCCGGCTCACGGCGCCGCCGGCTGCGCGCTGAACGCGAACAACTCGCCGCCGGCACGCATCGAGCAGTGGTTCCCGATCACGGCCGGTGCGAGCTATACAGAGAACGCCTACAGCACCGTCTGGTCGCAGATCGCCGCGAAGCAGCCGTTCCCCAACTCGTGCCAGTGCACGACGAGCATCGACAACGGCGCCGGCATCAGCTGGAGCGTCTCGATTGCCCCCGGCGGGCAGGCGACCTACTCGCACTACACGACCTTCTCGCCGCGCGGCGTGGCGGGTCCGCCCCCGCCGACAACGACGAGTCCGCCGACCTCGGTCACGCAGCCACCCGGTAGCTGCGCCCCGCGCGCCCCCAACATCTGCATCTCGGCGCCCGGCGACATCAACAGGTTCGGCTGCGTGCGCATCGGCAACTTCGTGCACCGCTTCGGCGTCAAGCTGAAGAAGAACCGGGCGGGCCTCTTGATCAATCGCGTGTCGCGCGTGACGATCGTCTACTTCTCGCTCGACCGAGGCGCCAACGGGGCCGACCGGAAACGGCCCTACTACGCCCTCGTCCCCGGCCGCGGGCTGCGAGCCGGCACCCACACGCTGAGCGCAGACGTGCGCCTGAAGATCCCCACCTTCCAGCTCCGGCGCTTCCCGAACCGCTTCAAGACCGTCTTCTACCGCAAGAAGCTCAAGTTCCCGTTCAAGACCTGCCCGCCGGGAACGGGAACCTAGGCGGCTGCTTGACGCGTGTGCGGGGTGGGTCTAGGCTCGCGCCGCCGGCGAAAAGAGGGTGGAGGTGGCCGCGTTGTCTGACCGCGTCGAGGTGCATATGCGCGACAGTGACGCGTTCGCCTGGTACATGGAGAAGGACCCGTTGCTGCGGTCGACGGTTGTGTGCGTCCTGCTCCTGGATGGCAGCCCGGACTGGGATCGGGTGCCGGAACGCCTCGAGCGCAGCACGCGGCTGTCACCGGGGTTTCGGCACCGAGTCGTGTTGCCTCCGCTGCGGCTGGCCACGCCCCGCTGGGTCGTCGATCCCGATTTCGACTTGTCGTGGCACATTCGCCGGTTCGAGGCGGCACCCCCCAGGACGCTCGCGACGGTCTTGGAGTTCGCTCGCAAGACCGGGATGGCGGGCCTCGATCGTGATCGGCCGCTATGGGAGTTCACGTTCATCGAGGGGCTCGAAGGCGGCAAGACGGCTCTGGTGATGAAGCTTCACCACTCGCTGACCGATGGCGTGGGTGGCATGGACATCGCGCGACTGCTGTTCGACGTCGAACCCGACCCCGGCGACCTCGGACCGATGCCCGAGGCACCTGTGGGAGAGCACCTCGGCACCATCGATCTGGCCCGGGATGCGCTCGGCTACGACTGGTCGCAGCTCTTCGACTTCTCCAAGCGTCACCTCACCTCCGCGGTCAGCGACGTGACGCACGCGCTGCGGCACCCCCGCGAGACCGTCAGCGAGACTGTCGCGACCGGCCAGTCGATCGCGCACTTCGTCGAGCCCGTGTCCGACACGCTGTCGCCGGTCATGACCGAGCGCCACCTGGCCTGGCACTACGACGTCCTCGAGTTCCCGCTGGCTGAGATCCTGCACGCCGCGCACGCCGCGGGCGCCAAGCACAACGATGCCTTCCTCTCCGGCGTCACGGCAGGACTGCGCCTCTACCACGAACGGCACGACACGCAGGTCGAGGAACTGCGCGTCACGATGCCGATCAGCATCCGCAAGGCGGACGACCCGATCGGCGGCAACCGCATCACGCTCACAAGATTCAAGGTTCCCGTGGGCATGGCCGACCCGAGCGAACGGATGGCCGAGACTCACCGTCGCTGCGAATCCGTGAAGGCCGACCGGTCGCTGCCGTTCACGAACGCGATCGCGGGCACGTTGAACCTGCTGCCGCGTGCCTACATCGGCGGGATGCTCAAGCACATCGACTTCCTCGCGAGCAACGTGCCCGGAATCCGAGCGCCGCTCTACCTCACCGGCGCGAAAGTCGACAGCTTCTACGGCTTCGGTCCCACGACTGGCGCCGCTCTGAATGTCACGCTCATGTCGTACTGCGACACCTGCTGCGTGGGCGTCAACATCGACACCGGTGCCGTGCCCGACCCCGACGTGCTGATGGACTGCCTGCGGGCCGGCTTCGACGAGGTTCTCGCCGTCGGGGGCGGGACCGGACACGCGGTGCGGCCGATCAGCGCCTCGTAACGACGGGAAGCGCATCGAGGTATGGACGTCCACCGACCGTGGGAGAGCCGCCTTGGACGAACACGAGGAGTCCGACCTCGCTGGCCGACCCGCACCCGCTTCCATCGGCAATCGTGAGCGTCAGTGTTGCCCGAAGGGCGTGCTCGCAGATCGTCCGAGTCTGGAGCGGCGGCGGGCTACGCTCCGGACATCCACACGATCGGTGGGTCCGTAGCGTCGGGCTTCGAAGAGGTCCGGCGCGAGTTCGAGCGTAACTTCGCCGAACGGCGCGAGCTCGGCGCCGCCTGCGCCGCCTACGTCGGCGGCCAGAAGGTGGTCGACCTCTGGGGCGGCGTACGCGACGCCCGCGACGGGTCTCCCTGGGAGGAGCACACGCTGGTGCTGGTCTATTCGACCTCCAAGGGGCTTTCCGCCATGACGCTCGCGCTCGCACACTCGCGCGGCTGGCTCGACTACGACGAGCGGGTGACCACCTACTGGCCGGAGTTCGGCCAGGCCGGCAAGGAGAGGGTGTCGGTGCGCCAGCTTCTCGGTCACGAGGCCGGCCTGCCGGTGATCGACGAGCCGCTCGACCCGCAGGTTCTCGCCGACTTCGACCGGCTGGCGGCTGTGATCGCCCGCCAGCGCCCGCTCTGGGAGCCCGGTACCCGCCACGGCTACCACGGCGTCAGTCTCGGCTGGTACGAGGGCGAGCTGATCCGCCGCGTCGACCCGTCGCACCGCACGCTGGGGCGCTTCTTCGCGGAGGAGGTGGCCGCACCGCTCGGCCTCGATGTCCACTTCGGCCTGCCGGAGGACGTGCCGCGCGAGCGCATCGCCCGCATCGAACGGGTCCGGCCCGTCAAAGCCCTGCCGCAGCTCCGTCACCTGCCGCCCCGGATGGTCGCCTCGATGCTGAACCGTCGCTCGGTGACGTTCCGAACCTTCGCCAACCCGCGGCTGCGCAACGTGGCCGACCTCGACCGCAGCGAGTTCAGGCGGCTCGAATTCCCGGCGGGCGGCGCCGTGGGGACTGCGCGGGACATCGCCCGCGCCTACTCCGCCTTCTCCGGCTCACCCTTCCCGCTCGACCTTACGCCGGGCACGGTCGAGCAGCTGGTCAGCTTTCCCGCGCCGCCGCCGCGCGGTTGGTTCGACGAGGTGCTGAAGGTCGACACCGCGTTCTCGCTCGGCTTCGCGCGCCCGCTGAACGAGTTCCGCTTCGGCTCCAGCCAGCGCGCCTTCGGCCACCCCGGCGCCGGCGGCTCGTTCGCCTTCGCCGACCCCGACCGCGAGGTGGCCTTCGCGTATGTCATGAATCGGCTCGGCTTCCACCTCAACGACGACCCCCGCGAGAAGTCCCTGCGGGACGCGCTCTACCGCTCGCTCTGACTCCGCGGTTCGACCCGGCGAAGGAAACGGGCTGACTGCACCAGCGCCACTCCCTCCCCCGCGAAAGCAGTAGCAACGGCATGGGCTCGACAGCGAGGAGTCCCTGCTGGGGCGCGCCGGCCACTCGGTAGGGTGGCTTTCGTGCGACGCTCCTGACGTGGGCCCGGATCCGGACATCTACAACGTCAAGCTGGGCCTAGAGCGGCTCGACGCCGCCGGGCAGCGGCTGCGCGACTCGCTCGATCTGGAATTGCTGCGGCATGCGCGCCGGGCGCTGCTGCCGCTTCCGTTGATCGACCGTCCGCAGAAGCTGTCCAGCGACGTCTTCGCGCCGTTCCGCCGGCGTCCGGCGAGGGCGCTCACCGGCAAGCGCGTCGCCGTCGTTGCATCCGGTGGCGCCGGTGCCGCCGTCGCCCTGATCGGCGCCGCGCGAGCGTTCGAGGAGGCCGGTCTACAGCCGGAGCTCATCTCGGGCTGCTCGGGTGGCGGGATGTTCGGCTCGCTCTGGGCGGCAGGGCTCTCGGCGCAGGAGATGGCCGATTTCGTCCTCTCCTGGCAGCCCGAGCGCTACCTCGACGCGCAGTGGCTGCGCCTCCCACGCTTCGCACTCGCGGCGCTGCGCGGCTTCACCGGCGCGATGAAGGGGGAGGCGGTTGAGCGTCTCTTCGATGAGCGCTTCGGTGATCTCACCGCGGGTGAGCTCCCGATTCCGTTTGCAACGATCGTCTACAACACCGACCTAGGGGTGGTCGAGTACTTCGGTACCCACACGACGCCCGAGGTAACGATTGGCCGGCTCGTGCGGATCACGATCGCGCTGCCCGTCTTCATCGAGTCGGTCGAGGTGCGCGGACATCTCTACGTGGACGGCGGCTTGATCGAGCTACTGCCGACCCAGCCGGCGATCGAGCACGGACCCTTCGATCACGTTTTCGGCATCAATTTCATGCTTCCTGAGGAACTCACGCCGGACGACATCACGGGCTGGCACAACAAGCCGATGGGCATCGTGCGTGCGACCCGCGAGCTGCAGCAGGCGTACCACGTCGAGTTCGCCCGTCGAGCACGCCGTGAGCTCGGCGACACATTGACGATCATCGACGCAGCCGACCCGCGCCTGTGCCGCGGGGCCTGGCTCTATGACCTGTTCATCGATCGCAGCCGCTGGCCGGAGCTGATCCGAACCGGCTACGAGCGCACCACTGTCGCGCTTGCGCCACTGCGCAGGCGGGCGACTCGCTCGAAGGGCTCCGCGGCGGTCACCGAGGCAACCGATGACTCCTAGGCCAGCGACCGGTAGCCCGCCGCCCTACCATTTCACCGCTTCGATCAAGCGCCGGATCAGGTGAGGCTTCGCGTACTCGAACTTGATTCTCCGAATTCGCCCTCTCCGCCACGGCACCGTGACCCGTAAAGACTGGCTGCCATAGAGGGGAACTAACCGTTTCACGAACCGAGGTATTACGACCATCCTCTTGACGGGAAAGACGATCGCCTTTGCAGTCTCCGGGCACATCGCCCGAATCGGATGAACGGAGTCCGCCCGCATCGGGAAACTCAGTGCGAGCCGGCGGAGGAATTCACCAGACAGCCAAGCTCCCGGGTAGTCCCGCCACTCCCGACGTTGTACGAGCACCGCTTCGACCTGCTGCAGCAACCCAGCGGCATCGCCGGCAAGCTCGGCTTCTGCTTCAGCCGCAACGGCATTCATCACGTGATGCGCACCGGCGTGCCGACTGTGACGTGATGGCCAAGCCAGGCGTCGTCGTCGTGTCGCAGGCGAATGCAGCCGTGCGACGGTCGCCCGGGAATCAGCTCGGGGTGGCGCCAGTCGCCGTGGATCCCCACGACGCCGCCGCCGGGCCAGTCGGTCAGCCTCGAGTAGGCGGAAAGACCGAAGGCGTAGGGAGCGTAGGGCGACCGCGGATCGCTGACAACGAAGCGCTCGCGAATCCAGAAGTGCCCGGCCGGCGTCGGGGTGCCCGGACGGCCGATGCCAGCCGGCGCGCTCCAGACAGGCCGGCCCCCGCGGAGGAGGCTGATCCGCAGCCGCCTGCGATCAACGAGCAGGAGCGAACGCGACCTGTGAAATGGCCCAAGGGAGTCGGCCGGCACCCAGCCGACCCGGCCATTGGGCCGCGCCGGAATTCGCACTTGGATCCACACGAGTCCCCGATCTCCCCAGTGGCGGCGCAGGAGCAGGTAGACCTCGGGGAACCCGTCCTCCGTGCGCCAGCGTAGGCGAGCGATCCCACGCGACGCCGGGTCGGGCCGCGCGCGAATGGTGGCAATGCGGGCGACGTTGGCCCAGCGGCTCAGCGTGAGCTCGTCGGACAGCCGCTGGTCGGCCCGAGCCAGGGCGGCCGCGGGCGGGGCGAGAGCGACCGCTGCGAGCCCCCCGGCCACGGCGAGCGCGAGCCGGCGTTGCGCGGCGATCTTGCGGCCCTGACTACCCGGTGAAACGCGGGCTTCGCGCGCAGAACGCATTGTGCGGGACCCCGCGGCACGGATCGGGCATCGTGCGCAGGCCGCGCGGAAGCGGCGGCATCACGATGCGCGTGGTCCGCGGATAGACCATTCCGGGTGCCGGCGCGCACGGGCCCAGGAGCTGGTTGGCGCAGATCAGCTGGAGCGCCAACGTGCTCGTCGGCCCTGCGCCCTCGTTGGGTACGCCGCAGGTGCCGTGAGTCGACTGGATGTCGGGCGGCTCGCTCGTGATCGGCGTGCCGTTGGTGTTGACGTTGCCGAACCAGCAGTTGCCCGGCGTGTTGGGGCCACTGATCTCCGCGGCGTCGCCATTGGTCGGGTTGCCGAAGAATCCGTTGTGCGTGAAGGTGTTGTGCGAGACGGTGTTGGCCCAGTCGTCGTAGTAGCAGCCGGGCAGCGGCCCGTGGGTGGTCCCGCCCTCGCAATGTGCGATCGGCGGAGGCGTGTCAAGGTCGGGGAAAGGCACGAGCATGATGCCCCACGAGCCGTTGTTGACCACTCGATTGCCGGTCACCGTGTCGAAGCGGCCGCCGGACACGATGATTCCCGAGCCGACGGGGCCGAGGGCGGCGCTCCCGGCACTCGGCACGTTCGGGTTGTTGTTGTCGTGAACGTAGTTGTTCCGGAAGAACGTGCACGACCGGCTTGTGCTTCCGGGGCACAAGCCCAGCTGCGGTGATGGGGCGTCGTCGTTGTTCTGGCTGTTGGTGACGATCCCGGACTGGTTGTGGTCCCACTCGGACTTCTCGACGATCAGGTGGCCCCCGGCGTTCGTCCCGGAATAGCCGAGCGCGCTGTACTGCGCATGGCCGTCGGTGAGCACCTGGTTGCAGTCACTGCAGGCGCCGATGTAGTAGCTCGAATCGTTCATGTTGCTGGCGTACGTGTGCGCGAACGTTCCCGGGCCGCGTGTATTGCTCGAGAAGATCCCGTACGAGGCGGCCGGTTTGCCCGTCGCGTAGTACGTCGAGGTCGCGTTCAGATAAGCGCCGCGGAACGCCCCCGGGATGCTCCTCCCGCTCCCGTCTCCGAAGTTGAACCAGATCTGGTTGCCGGCACTGCCCTCACCCTCGAGGAAGTTGCAGGCGGTGAGGTTCTCCACGCTCACTCCCGCTGCCTTGAACACCTCGACCCCGTTGCGACCGTTCGCCTTGCGGCCCACGTGCGGCCCGAAGTCCTGATTCGACGCGGCGCGGCTGCACTGCGGCGCGCCCGGCTTGGTCCCGTCGACGACGACCCGGTTTCGATCCATCCCGCGCAGATGGACTCCCGGCGTCGTGATCATGACTCCCGCGCCCTGTTCGGCCAGCGAGCGATAGCGCCGGTCGCGGTCGCCGCGCTCGTGGTAATCCCCCGGGCCGATCAGGATCCAGTCGCCCGACCTCGCGGCATCGACCGCGGACTGGATCGAAGCGAAGGATCCGTGGTGGCCGTGCCACGAACCCACCAGCAGCACCCGCGCCTCGGCGCCCGCAGGAGCCAGGCCGGCCGTGGCGATCCCTGCGGCTGCGCCCACGAGCGCAACCACAGCTCCGCGCCCCCGGCTTGCGCGAAACCGCTGCCGAGGCGCGAGCCGCAAGGAATGGAATGCGTCCAGCGTCGGGTCCTCCTAGTCGCCACGAGGCTGGTGGCTGACGCGAACGAGCGCATCATCCGATCAGGGTGAAGTGCGCGAGGTGCGCAGGTATCCCGCACGGCAGCATCGAGCGATTTTGCAGCGACCCTGCGTACCGCGGCAGTGGCCTGCCGACTCTCCCTCTAAATCGGGGCGCCCGGATTTGAACCGGCGAACGAGGAGCGTCTATGCGTCCCGCCGCGTCCCCGCCGTCCCCAGCGTCCCCACACGGGATCTCGTTGGACGCATCGGACGATGCATCCGGTACTAAAGCGGTACCACGCGGGGGTCACCGCGGCATAACGGTGGCCCGATTCGTCCCTCAAAGCGACGCACAAATCGTCCACGGATATCCGCTCGGGGCGTGATCGGGACCCTCGCTTCAGCGGACGGGGCGCTCTGAGGCGACAGGGTCGCCGCACCTGCTCGCGTTCCGGGCCAGCGGCCGTGGAGCGTCTTGCGGTGTCAGCCGGGACTCCGGGTTTGCCCGGGAGCGCTAGCCAGTGGCCCACGCGATACTGGGCTCGAGGATGTCGCGCGAGAACGTGGATCGAGTTCTGCTCATGTATGAGGTCTTCAACCGCCGTGACCTCGATGCGATGCTTGCGCTCATGCACGATGAGGTCGAGATCGTGCCGCGCATCGGAGCGCTGGAGGGCGACTATCGCGGGCACGAGGGAGTGCGCCGCTGGTGGAGCGACCTGCTCGATGTCCTCCCTGACTACGCAGCCGAAATCGTGGAAGTGCGAGACCTCGGGGACACGACGCTCGGACAGATTCGCGGTCGGGCACACGGCGCTGCCAGCACCTCGCCCGTCGTCGAGACGTGGTGGCAGTCGATCCGCTGGCGCGAGGGAAGGTGCGTCTGTTGGCGCAACTTTGCGACGAAAGCTGACGCTCTCGAAACCATTGATGAGGAGACGTGATGACTTCAGGTTCGACGGAGACGATTCAGGTGGGCGCCCTCAGCGTGCGCTTTCTGGTTGAGGCTGCCGACTCGAATGGAAGCGCGAGCGTGTTCGAGTGCCTGGTTCCGGCCGCCGGCAAGATGCCAGCGCCGCACAGTCATGACGCCTTCGAGGAAACGATCTACGGGCTGGAAGGCACAACGACCTGGAGGGTCGACGGCAGGACGCTCGAGATCCCCCCTGGGGAGGCGATCTGTATACCTCGCGGCGCGGTCCATGGCTTCGACAACAACGGGACCGAAGATGCCAAGTTCCTCGCGATATCCACCCCCGGTGTCATGACCCCGGACTACTTCCGTGAGATCCACGACGCGCTCGCGTCGACTGCCGGGGGTCCGCCGGACCGAGCTAAGATCGCGGAGGTCATGCGCCGGCACGGCCTAACGCCGGCGCCGCCCGCCAGCTGACGAGCATCCGACGTGCTGACATGCACAGCGGTAGTGCCGTTGCCTCGCCGTCCTTACGAGGCCCCCGCCTGGTGACCATCGTAGGGCTCCTACTGCCGCGCCGAGCGACTGCTGCTCGAGACGAGCTCGGCAGCCTTGGCAAGACCGCCTCTCCTGAGAATCGTGGTCCGCTTCGCGCCCCGGAGGCCGGAGCTGCGATTGCGAATCAGGGAAGGGCTCCACGTGCGCGGATCGGAGACCCCCTCTGACCTGCTCGACTGGGAGCAGGGCCTCGGGTCGCCGCCCGACCTCCGCGCTCACGGGCCCCGCTGAGCCGGCGCGGCCGGGGCCCTTCGCCATCTTCGCAATTTGCGGATTTTGGGAAAGGGGGTCTCCGGGAAGCCCCAAGGGAGGGGACTGCACGTCCACCCATATCTCGCTACCCTGCGCCGCTTCGCGTGCCCCTTCCGTCCGCACTTGCGCGTGTCGCTGCGCGTCTATTCGTTCTCGTCCTCGGCCTGGCGCTGCTCCTGCCGACGGGCAGCTCGAACGGTCAAACGGCCCGCAAGGAGCTCGGCGCCGCGAGCTCACACACCAAGAAGAAGAAAAAGAAGAAACGGGGGCACTGGCGCCGGAAGACCCACGCCGTGTCCTCCTTCCAGGCTGAGCGCATGTCGCGCTCGAGCAGGAGCATCCGCATCTCGCGGGACTCGACCGCCAGCCGCCGCCGTGCGCTGCTGTTCACCCGCAGGACATCGGCAAGAGTCAGGAAGACCATCGTCGCAGCCACGACGCTCGACATCCGCGCCCGCGGCGACCAGTGCCAGGGTGCTCCCGTGATGGCGGTCAGCGTCGACGGGCATCGGGTCGGGCGGGTGACCGTCTCCACCACCAGTTGGACGGACTACCGCCTGTCGGTCTCACTGAGGCGGCGCGAGCACAAGGTGGCGATCGCGTTCGTCAACGACAGGTTCGTCCGCGGCGGATGCGACCGCAACCTGCGGGTCGACGAGGTCAGCTTCATCAAGGTCCCCGCGGCGCCGGCGCCGGCGCCGCCCGCTCCGGCGTCCGGTTTTACGGTGGGGATGGTGTCGGGTCCGGCTGCTGCTTGGGAGGCCGGATTGACTGATAGGGCGGCGTTGCGTCCGAAGGTGGTGCGGGTGCCGTTCCAGATCGGCGCTTCGGTCTCGTCGGTGCAGAACCAGGTGGTCGGGTTGGCCGCCAAGGGCGAGCAGGCGCTGCTGCTCGCCGAGTTCCCGGGCCGCATCCCGAGCACCTCGGAGGCGCAGAGCCTGGCTGCCTGGGCGGCGGTATTCGGGCCAGGCGGCACGTTCTGGAAGGGCCGCTCCGACGGTTACCTGGCGGTGCGCTACATCGAGTTCGGCAACGAGACCAACGAGGGCTACCAGTTCGGCGGCACAAGCTCCGGCTCAAGCTACGTCTCACGGGCGCAGAGCTACGCGCAGCGCGCCAGGGACGCCGTCAACGCCATCCACGCCGCCAACCCGGGCGTCGGCCTGCTGGTGCAGGGCGACAACGGCGGCAGCGGCACTTCCCAGTGGCTCGACGGCATGTTCAGCGCCGTGCCGGACCTCAACCGCCTGATCGCCGGCTGGACGATCCACCCCTACGGCCCCAAGAGCCGCTACGGGCCGATCCTCAGCCAGGCGGTGCGCGACACCGCCAAGCACGGCGACAGCACGCTGCCGTTCTTCATCACCGAGTACGGCATCTCCACCAACAACGGCACCTGCCTCGACTCCAACTACAACTGGCCCACCTGCCTCACGTACCAGCAGGCCGCCGACAACCTACGCGCAGCGATCGCCGACATGCACGACACCTACGGCCCCCGGCTGGCGGCGCTGTTCGTCTTCGAACAACGCGACATGGCCAACAACCCCGGCGGCCGCGAAGCCAACTTCGGCGCCGTCAAAATCGACGGCACCCCGAAGGGCGCCTTCACCACCACCATCCGCGACCTCATCAACACCTACCGCGGCTAACCAGCCCACAGCCGTACTCGTGAGATCACCCTGAGGGTCGCGAGGTACAACTCAGTGCGCAAGCGGACGCGGTAGCCGAAGAGCTTCTCGCGCGCCTCCCGGATCTCGCGCGGGCTCTGGAGCGGGCGCCGCGAGAGCTCAAGCGGCAGGTGTTCGACGCCGTGGCTGCTCGTGGCCGGCCTCGCCGGGCACGGACTCAAGGAGCTGTGGCAGCACCGAAACTGTTTCGTCGCCAACACACGATGGCGGCCGCCGCTCTGCATGGTCGTCGACTGGGTCGTCGCCGCGATCATCATGGGGAACGGCAACCTCACGGTCAAAGCCGTGTGGCACCGTCACGGCGTCGTCCGTTCCGTACTGATCGACGACTACCGGGAGGTACGGACCGCGCTCAACCGTTGCATGAAACAGCACGGCATAGATCGGCAAGCGAGCGAACGCCGGCTCGTTCTCGGTCATTCTGGAGGTCCCTGGACTGCGCCTCTGAGGCGGGCTTCAGCGCTGTCCACTGCTTCTGCGCCCGTCGAGGTCGGGGGCCCGATCCAAGAATCCGTGCCCCTCGCTGCCCAACCGCCCTGGTTTGTTGGCCGCTGGTTCCCGCGCGAAGCGGCAGCGGTCCGCTGCGAGCAGCGCGCTGACCAGGTTTGGCTATGGGGAGCCCTGTACATCCTTGTCAAGGATGCTTCTATGAAGTCAAGGGGACGTAGGCGAGTCGTTTGTAGAGGTCGCGGGAGATGTGGCGTTTGAGCGCGCGCATTGCTTCGCGCTTTGTCTTTCCCTCGCTGACGCGGCGGTCGAGGTAAGCGCGGGTCTCGGGTTGGTGCTTGGCGCGGATGAGCGCGATCGTGTGGATCGCGTTGTTGACCTGGCGGTCACCGCCGCGGTTGAGGCGGTGTCGAACGGTCTTGCCCGAGGAGGCTGGCAGGGGCGCGGTTCCGTTGCAGCGGGCGAAGGCACCTTCGTGCTTGAAACGAGCGGGGTCGCAGGCGAGCAGTTTCGCGGCTGAGATCGGTCCGATCCCGGGCTCGTCGAGGAGCGTGCGGTCGAGCGAGCGGACGAGTTCGGCCAGCTGCTGCTCATAGCGTCTGGCGTCGGCTGCGAGCGTGCGTGAGCGTGCCGCGAGGTCGCGCATGACGCCGAACACGGCGCGCTCTTCGATGTTGGTGCTGGCCCGCGCTCGGATCGAGAGGACGCGCCGCTCGAGCTGCTTGCCGGTGCCTTCGCCGATCCGCTCGCGCAGCATCACCGGCGCTGTCGCGTTCAGCGCCTGGAGCTGGTTGAGCAGGCGCGTGCGCTCGGCGACCACGGAGCGTCGAGCGGCCAGCAGTGCCCGCAGCGCCGAGAGAATCCCGCGCCCGCGCGGCGTCGAGACGTTCTCGCCGCCGAGCGCGCACTTGGCCGCCGCGAGCGCGTCGATGCGGTCGGACTTCCCGCCGCGACGCTCGCGACGACGCGGACGCTCGACCTCGACGACGGCGTGATCTGCGCGCTGCAGGTGCTCGCAGAGGCCGGCACCCCAACTGCCCGCGCCCTCGATCCCGAAGACGAGTCCCTGCACCTCGCCCAGGCCCGTGGCCCAACGCTCAAGCTCGGCGTAGCCGGCCGCGCTCGCGGCGAAGGAGAGCTCGCCGAGCAGCTGTCCGAGAGGGTCGAGCGCGACCGCGTAGTGGCGCTCCTTGTGGGTGTCGACCCCGACTGCGATCATCGCTTCCTCCTCATCGTCTGGGACGATCCGGCTGATGGGGAGGCCGCCGGACAGAGCTGTGTCGAGTGATGTCCAGGCTTCTATGAAGTCACGGCGGCATCCGTGGACGACGGCGGGAGACAGATCCTTGAGAGGGCACTGACTGGCCAGCCGGTCGGTGAGTCATCCCGCCGCCGCCCACACCCTCGAAGGGGCCTCGGACGCCACCGCCCCCGGCAGCCACTCGGCTACGCCCTACGGGCTCCGCCTCCTGGCCGCCGGGCCGTCGAACCCGAACAGCCCGACAGCCGGATGAACCTACACAGCCGGTTGAAAGTGCACCCCTTGTTGCCGGTTGAAAATGCACCCCTTGGGGGGTGGGCCGCCGTCGGCGCGGAGCTGAGGCCGTAGGCCGAGGCGGAGCGGCGAGGGCGGCGCGCGTGTTTCTGTGGGGGGTCAGTTTTCGGCCGGCGCTGGGCGGGGGCCGAGGTCGTGGTCTTTGAGGCGGTAGCTGTCGCCTTTGAGCGAGAGGATCTCGGCGTGGTGGACGAGCCGGTCGACCATCGCGGCGGCGGTGACGTCGTCGCCGAAGATCTCGCCCCAGGCGGAGAAGGGCTTGTTGCTGGTGACGATCAGTGAGGCGCGTTCGTAGCGGCGCGAGACGAGCATGAACATGAGGTTGGCGGCTTGGGGGTCGAAGGGGATGTAGCCGACCTCGTCGCAGACGAGCAGCGGGATCCGCCCTTCGGACGAGCTGGCGATAGGCGTGTTCGGCCTGCTCGTTGAGCGCGCGCTCGCGCTCGCGGACCTCCCTGAGCGAGTAGCCAGCGGCTTTGCCTTTCCGTCCGCGCTTGGCGGGCATGCCGGCGCGAAGCTCGAGGCGACGCAGCTTCTGGGCGGTCAGCGACGGCCGCGCGAACGCGTAGTCCTCGCCGTTGGTGACAAGGTGCCAGCAGAGGCAGGCGAGCTTGCGTGCAGTCGCGACGACAGCGACCTGCATCCCGCGGCGCGAGCGGACTCGCTCATAGAACGCGCGCAGCGGGCCTGGTGTCTTGGACGCCGCCCATGCGGCCTCGACGAGCATCCCGCGCGCGTGCGCGCGACCCTGTTTGGTGATCCGCCCGTGCGTCGCGGGCTGTCCGCCGGACTGGCGCACCCTGGGGTTGAGCCCGAGGTAGCTGACGAGCTTCTCGGGCGAGCGGAAGCGACCGAAGTCGCCGACCGCGGCGACGATCGAGAGCGCGACGGTCGCGTCGACACCGGGGATCGTCATCAGCCGCTTGACCTCAGCGCTGGCCAACGCGACGCGGCCGAGCTCGGCGTCGATGACCCGCAGCTCCTGGCCGTGGAAGTCAAGCTGGCGCAGCAACGCCTCCACTGCCTGGCGCTCATCCGCCGGCAACGGCTGCTCCGCCAGCCACGCCCGGCCCTTGTGGCCGAACAGATCGGCGGCCGGGCAACGCGGCAGGAGGTTGCGGTGCAGGATCGACTGGACCTGGTTCTTCAACCGCGTGCGTTGGCGCACGATATGCGCCCGCCGCGCGACCTGACGACGGAGCGCGTGCGTCTCGTCGTCCGCCAGCCACACCCCCGGGAGATAGTCCGCGGCGAGTAATTGGGCAAGCACCTCGGCGTCGACCTTGTCGGTCTTGACCTTCGCTTCCGCGATCGCCCTCGTCTTCTGCGGATTGGAGATCACCACCCGCGCGACCCGCGGCTCGAGCAGCTTGGCGATCGCGTGCGTGTTGCACGTCGCCTCGATCGCGACCTCGTCACTCGGCGACAGGCTGTCGGCGAACAACCGCAACCCCTCAGGGGTCGCCGGCACCTGGCCGGCCTGGCGGACCGCGCCGTCCTGCCAGATCGCGACCTGCGCGAACTCGCGATGGACATCGAGCCCGAAGCACCTCCGCGTCATCTGCACACCTCCGTTGATCGGCTTGATCGTGGGAGAACAGGCGGGCAAACGACACCTACGGATTCGCGCTCGCGGCGCATCCGGGCGAGTCGCAGGGGCGGCCAACTACTAACACGCGCTCGAAGCGCATCGAACGAAGACCGGCCTACCCGACCGCGTTTGCTCCCGGATGCCCCTGTCCCGGACGGTCGCACCGTACTCACCAACCCGGACACCGAAGCGTCGAGGCGGTCAGGGGTCACAGGCAGCATCTAGCCGCGTTTCATACGGGATACCAATCCGCTCGAGCGGGTCAACAAGGAGATCGGCCGCCGCTCAGACGTCGTCGGCATCTTCCCCAACGACAGGGCGCTGATCCGCCTCGCCGGCGCGCTGCTGATCGAGCAGACCGACGAGTGGCTCGTCCAGCGCCGCTACCTCTCAGAGGAGAGCATGCGCCTGCTCGCTGAGCCATACCAGCGCGAAGAGAAGCCTGATCCAGAAACAGAGAACAAGGAGGTCGGTCAGCTCAACGCGGCCTGAGCCGCCAACGTCGATGCCGACGAGCTCAGCCGTTACACCACCTCAGACGACTTGACTCACGACTAACCCGGCAACTGCGCCGAATCGGATGAACGGCGCCGGGACGGAAGCGTCGGTGCCTCAACGCTCGGTGAGCGCCGATGGCGGCGAGCGCGATCCGTTCGACGACGCGACGCGTGCTAGCTGCTTAATGCTGCCCGCGCCGCCCAGTAGCCGCACATCCCATGGACGCCACCGCCCGGTGGCGTGGCCGACGAGCAGATGTAAAGGCCCTTGACGGGCGTCGAGTACGGGATCGGGCGCGCGACCGGGCGCGCAAACAGCTGCCGCAGGTCTTGCACGCCGCCATTGATGTCGCCGCCAACGTAGTTCGGGTTGCGCCGCTCCATCTCCACCGCGCCGATCGTTGAGCGTCCCGCGATCAGGTCCCGGAACCCAGGCGCAAACCGCTCGACCTGTCCCTCGATCGCTTCGGTCATGTCGCGCTCAGAACCGCTCGGGACATGGCAGTACGCCCAGGCGGTGTGCTTGCCGTCCGGGGCACGGGTTGGGTCGAACCGCGTCGGCTGTACGAGCAGCACGAACGGGCGGGACGGATGCTCGCCGTGGGTGACGGCGTGCTCAGAGGCGGCTATTTCATCGAGCGTGCCACCGAGATGGACGGTCGCGGCGCGTGCCGCTTCCGCGGCCGTCCAAGGGATGGGCCCGTCGAGCGCCCAGTCGAGCTTGAAGACTCCCGGTCCGTAGCGGTAGCGCCGCAGGCTCCTCGCATAGCGCTCCGGCAGCCGCGTGCCGGCGAGTCGGACCAGCTGCCGCGGTGTCACGTCGACGAGCGTGAGCGCCGCCGAGGCGAACTCTTCCAGCGAGTCCACCCAGCGCCCCGTCTCGATGCGGCCGCCCCGCGCGGTCAACTCGGCAGCGAGGGCGTCCGCGAGGCGCTGCGAACCGCCGCGAGCCACCGGCCACCCGGCCGAGTGCGCGCTCAGCATGAGCACGATCCCGAAGGCCGCGCTGGCGCGCGTGTGGAGCGACAGCATCGAATGCGCGGAGCAGCCGGCCAGCAGTGCCCGCGCCCGCTCGCCCTCGAATCGGGCCCGCGCGAGTCCGACCGTCGATCGGAGCGCGCTGGATGCGAAGCGGGCCATGACGACCGGGTGGCGGGGTGGCCGGAGCGGCCCGAGGATCTCGCTGAGGAGGGCCTCCGCGTCGCGCACGAGCGGGGCAAAGAGCCGGCGGTAAGCCTCGCCATCGCGACCGAGCCCGGCAGCCGTGGCCTCCACCGAGCGCTCCAGGACCACCGCCGTGCCGTCGTCGAGCGTGTGGGCGAGCGGCGCGTCCGGATGGACGAGCTCGAGTCCGTGCGCGCCGAGAGGCAGGCGTTTCAGGAACGGTGAGACGAGCGCAAGCGAGTGCACCGTCGAGCACGTGTCGTGTATGAAGCCGGGCAGCGTCAGCTCCTCCGAGCGGCAACCCCCGCCGATGGTCTCCGCGCCCTCGACCACGGTGACCGCACGCCCCGCCTGTGCCAGGACGATGGCCGCGGCGAGCCCGTTCGGGCCCGCGCCGACTACGACGGCGTCGCCGCTCTCAGGCAAGCGCGCGATCGCGTCTGAACAGTCGCTTCACGGCGCGACCCGGAGAGCCGAGCGTGTAGAGGGTCGAGCGGATCGCCGAACTGTGCCAGACGTTCCGCCACTTGGACCACTGCCGCTTCTTGTCGACGCAGACGACCCTGGTGTCGACCTCGGCCTGCTCGCCGAAACGCGCCGCCAACTGCGCCAGCGTGTGCTGCCAGAAGCTGTCCTCCTGCTTGTGACCGCCCAGCGTGAGGCCAAGCTCGAAGATCGGGTCGCTGGCGCGCATCAAGACCTGGGCCTGGGCGACCGTCATGCCGTCGACCTCACTCGCGCTGAACGTGATCCAGCCCGCGAACATGTGCCCCTGCGGGGTCATGAGCGTGAACGACTCATCGTCGGCGTAGAGAACCATCACGCCGGTGGAGAGCTTCATCTTGCCTGGCAAGCTCATGTTGAGCAGGGCCACCTCGCCCGGCTCGATTCCCGTCAGCGGGCCGTAGAAGCGATTGCCTTCCGGCCAGAACTCGGGGAAGTGCTGCTTCCACGTTGCGATCAAGTCGGTCGGCGACACTCGATCGGTGGGCAGGCGCACCTGATAGGTCTTCTGCCACATCTTCCCGAAGCCCTGGATGGGCGAGGCAAGGCGGCGGCCCTCGACGTTGATGTTGACCGCGCCCTCCGGCACGTCAGACACCCTGAGCTTCGACACCGACTTCGCCCAGTTCGTAGCGTCACGGGCTGCGACTGTCTGCTCGTCATTCATGGTGGCACCTCACAAGGCGCCGGCCGCGGCCAGGGCGTCGTCCTCCGAGTCGTGGATTCCGATCGCCTCGTCGAGGCGGGTCAGCTCGAAGATCTGGCGGTAATGGTCCGACAGCCCGTGGGCGAGCACCCGCTGGTGCTGTCGCTGGGCCCGGACGAGCAGGGTCACGAGTAGTCCGATCCCACCGCTGTTCATGTAGTCGAGCCCGGAGAAGTCCAGGACGATCGCCGTGACGCCCTCACCGCTCGCGCGCGTATAGGCATCCATCAGAACGTCCTCGCTCTGCGCCGTGATGTCGCCTTTGATCTCGATCGCCCGAGTCGTCTTGGAGACCTCGTGGACGTCGAAACTGGTTGTTGCTGCCTCAGGCATGATCGTTCCCTTCGATCGTTATGAAGTCGGACAGTCGTGTGATCTCGAAGATCTCCCGGTAGTGGTCTGAGAGGCCGTAGGCCTTCACCTCGATTCCGTTCGCGCGTGCCTGCGCCAAGAGCCCGACGATCAACGCGATGCCGGTGCTGTTGATGTAGTCGGCGTGCTCGAAGTTGAGTCCCACCGCGCCGGTTGCCCGGTTGGCTGCGTCGGCGTAAGCCGCGTTCAGCGCGGACTCGGCGGAGGAGTTCACGTCGCCCGCCAGGTCGATCACCGCGACCCGGTCCTGCTCACGCACGGTGGCCTGAAGCTCACTCTTTGCCATCTGTGTCCTCCTTCAGGCGTACGTCGAGCTCGACCGTGCGTCCGCCGTTCTCGCTTGTGACGCGCGCCTCGTCGACCATCTTTTCGATCAGGAACAGACCCCAGCCTCGGGGCTTCTGGCGTCCCTCGAGCTTCGCCTCGAGGTCCGGGGCCTCCGATTTGGGGAGCTCGCTCGCGCCGCCGGAGTCGGTGACCTGGACGCGCACGAGCTCGGCGAAGCGGAGCACACGGATCGATACCGGCCGGTCGGGCCGGTACTCGTTGCCGTGCTCCATCGCGTTCATCGTGGCCTCGGCCACGGCGGTCTTGAGGCGCTCCACGCGAGCGGGCTGCAGGCCGAGGCCCGCGATTGCGCTCGCAACGCGCTCCATTGCTTCGCGTTCATTGCCGGGCGCGCTGGGGAGCTCGAACTCCGCGAGCACGTTGCCGTTCGAGCTGGCGGGCGCGCGCGCCGCGCCGCCCGTGCGCTGAAGGCTGACCATCGTGATGTCGTCCTCCTGCTCGGCGCCAGGTCCGGTGAAGTTCTCGAGGTCGCGCAGTACGCGGTCGATCAGCTCGCGACCATCCGGCGCGCCGGCCATCGTCTCCTTGAGCCGCGGGAAGCCGAACATCTCCCGCTTCGGGTCGTGGGACTCCACGACGCCGTCGGAGTGCAGGAGCACGCTGTCGCCCGGCTCGAGCGTTGCCTCGTGCTCTTCGTAGTGCATGCCGGGCATGAGCCCGAGCGGCATGCCGCGCGCCCGCAACTCCACCACGCCGTCGTGGGTCTTCACGTAGGGCAAGTCGTGGCCGGCGTTCGCGAACCGCAGATGCCCGTTCTCCAGGTTGAGGACGCAGTAGAGGCAGGTGACGAACATCTTCTCGGGCATGTCGGGACAGAGGTGGTCGTTGACGCGCTCGAGAACCAGCCCGGGCTCGATCAGGCGCTGGGCCGAGGCGCGCAACACGCTGCGGGTGGCGGACATGACCAGCGCGGCGGGGACGCCCTTGTCGGTCACGTCGCCGACCACGAACCCGAACCGCCCGTCTGGCAGCGGGATCACGTCGTAGAAGTCGCCTCCGACTTCGCGTGCCGGGCTGTAGTAGGCCGCGATCTCCCAGCCGGGCAGCGCCGGCAGTTCCTTGGGCAGGAAGTGCTGCTGGATGAGGCGGGCCACTTCGAGTTCCTGTTCGAAGCGCTGGCGCGTGGCGGCTTCCGCCTCCTGCTCGCGGACCAGTTGGCCAATGCGCAGCGCCGGGGCCGCCTGCGCGGCAAGGTTGTCAAGCAGCTTGCGGTCGTCGGACGAGTAGTCCTGCTCCGACAGTCGCGGCCCGAGGTTGAGGACACCGATCAGCTCGCCCTGGCTGATCAGCGGCACGGCGAGCTTGACGCCCGCCGCCTTGAGCTCCCGCACGGCGGGGGAGTCCAATTCGAGCTCGTCGATGTCCACGACGCCGCTGGCGCCCTCGAACAGGGCCAGGAGCGGATCGTTCGGCGCAATCTCGACCGCGGCGGGCTCGGGCGCAGCCGGGGTGGCAGCTTCGCGTGGAGCCGGCGGCGCCTCGGTCGCCATGGCGCCCCGCCGGAGCCGGCTTCGAAGCGATCTGCGTGCTGACGCCATCGGGATCCTTTCTACGCCGCCGGCGTCCGGGAAGCGTTACGAGACTTCAGGCCATGCACCGTGACGCGCGCCCGCTTCCCCTTGAGGGACAGCTGCCCACGCTCGACCAGGCCCGCGTCGACGCCGTCGAGCAGGCAGCGGGTGGCCTCGGTCAGGAGCAGCGGCTCGCCGAGATCGCGGGTT
Source organism: uncultured Thermoleophilaceae bacterium (assembly GCA_963848495.1). GTDB lineage: Bacteria > Actinomycetota > Thermoleophilia > Solirubrobacterales > Thermoleophilaceae > JAICJR01. The sequence goes on along the minus strand of CAWKDV010000002.1, from coordinate 1,611,725 downwards.
GCGTCCTGCACGCGCGCGGCCACGTTGACGGGGTCGCCGACCACCTCGAGCTGCGTGTGACCGCCGCCGCCCATCATGCCGATCAGCACCAGTCCCGAGTTGATCCCGATCCCGATCCGGCAGCGCTCGCCGAAGTGCGACTCCACGGCGGCGAGCATCTCTTCGCCGGCCGCCAGGGCGCGGTCGGCGTGATCCGGAACCCGCTCAGGTGCACCGAACACAGCGAGCAGTCCATCCCCGAGCAGCTTGTTGACGTGGCCGCCGTGAGCAGTCACGACCGGAATGACAACCGCGAAGAACTCGTTGAGGAACTCCACCGCCTCGCGAGCCGTCGAGCGGTCCGCGAACGTCGTGAAGCCGCGGATGTCGGCGAACAGCAGCGTCACCATTTCCCACTCGGGCTCAGGCTGCCCGTTCACGGACGGCCCTCCGGTGTGCGCAACCACAGCGACACGTGGGCAGGCTGGAAGGTGTCGCGTACAACGACACCGAGCTCGGCGCCGAGCGCCTCGAGGTCGACCTCGTCGCGCAGGCGTGTCGCAAACGATTCGAGCGTGCGCTGGGCGTCGTACTTGCGGCGGTAGAAGCGGCGGTCGACACCGTCCTGGATGCGCGCCCGCGCCGGGCGGAAGAGGGCAGCGACACCCAGGGTGGATGCCGCGACGGCCAGCCCCGATCCCCCGGTGACGCCACTGAGGGCGAGCTGCAGGAGCAGGACGCTGCCGAGATAGGAAACCGCCAGCGTCGCCGTCAGCGCGCCGTAGACCAACGTCCGGTTGATCACGACGTCGATGTCGTAGAGCCGGTAGCGAAGAATCGCGACGCAGGTGGCGATCGGCAGGCCGAGGACGCTGAGCATGATCGCGCCGTTCGCGACTGTGGCGCCGACGGTGTCATAGGCGACGAGCGCGAGCGGGAAGGTCAGCGCGGCGATCGCTCCTGCGAACGCGAGCCACTTCATCTGCAGCCGCTGCTCCCCGTGCGCGCGGCGGAACCTCAGGATCAGCGACACCGCGGAAGCCACGATCGCCACCGTCACGGCGAGCAGCGACAGTCCGTTCAGGGCGCCGATCACCACACTGTCGACTCCGTACGGATTCTTGATCTGCGGGTAGTCCTGGAGGCGTCCTGCCTGCAGGGCCCCGGTCACGAAGCCCGCGGCTATCCCGAAGCCGGCGAGCCACGCGACTGGTCGCCAGCGAGGCGAGAGCAACCGCCCGTCGGGGAACAGCAGCAGCAGGAACGTCGTGGGGAGCAGGATGAAGGGAATCCAGCCGAGATTGGCGTAGACCGCCGCTGTCTTCCCGAGCGCCGGGGAGCCAGTCCCGGTGTCCACGAACGAGTGCGCGTACGACGCCGACAGCGATCCCATCCCGGCGGCGACCGCGGCACCGAGGAAGAGCCAGCCGATTGGGTTCTCCCGCTGGCGACTGGCGATCAGGACCCCGGTTGCGGCGAACACGACCGTCAGGGCCCAAACGAAGACGTTGCTTCCCAGCTTGACGTCGGTCCCCGTCGCGAGCGGCTCCGCCGTGGCGGCGAACATCAGAGCGAGCGCGAGCCCGGCCAGCGCCACCGGCAGCCGCTTCATGAGCGCTCCCGCAGCCAGAGGCTCACGTGGGCCGGCTGGAAGGTCTCGCGCACGACCGCGCCGAGCTCGACGCCCAGCGCCTCGAGGTCGACCTCGTCGCGCAGGCGCGTCGCGAATGATTCGAGCGTGCGCTGCGCGTCGTACTTGCGTCGGTAGAAGCGATGGTCGACCCCCTCCTGGATGCGCGCCTGTGCGGGGCGGAAAAGCGCGGCGGCCGCAAGCGTCGATGCCGCGATGGCCAGTCCTGATCCACCGGTCACGCCGCTCAGCGCCAGCTGCAGCAGGAGCACGCTGCCCACGTAGACGGCGGCAAGGATCGCCGTGAGGGTCGCGTAGACCAGCGCGCGGTTGATGACGACGTCCAGGTCGTATAGGCGATAGCGCAGGAGGGCAACCCCCACGGCGATCGCAATGGCGAGCAGGCCGAGCAGAATGCCGATCCAGCCTGCGCCCGAGCCGAGCCACCCTGACAGGGCGGATCCGCCCAGCGCGCCCACGACCAGCACGCAGGCGGCCACCGCCAGCCACCGGACCTGAAGCCTCTCGATTCCGTGCGAGCGGCGGTAGCGGACGACGACCGAGATTAGGCCCGCCAGAGCCGAGGCGGCCACGGCGATGAACGAAAAGCCGACCACCGCGCGGAGACCGAGGCCGCCGACGCCGAACGGGTTGTCGACCCAGGCGAAGTCGGCCGTGTCCAACGGCCCGGGCGCCAGCGCCGTGCTCAGCGCCGCGATGCCCCCCGCGAACGGACCTGCCCAGGCGACAATGCGCCAGCGGCGGCCGGCTGGCGCGCCCGTCGGGAACAGCAGTGGAACGAGGCAGAGCAGCAACACGAACGCCGGGATGAAGGTCCAGCTCCCAAGCCAGGCCAGGTAGGCGGCCACCGCGGGTGCATGGGTCCGGCCAAACGCCAGATGCCAGTAGAGACCGCTCGACAGCACGCCCAGTGCCCACAGGAGCGCGCCTGCGCCGAAGCACCAGCCGACGGGGTTGCGTGGGCGCCTGGCCGCAACGACTCCGCCGACCACCGCAAAGGCCACGAAGACGATTCCGGTGAACACCGCGTAGGCCGTGTAGCCGCTCGACGCCTTGTCGTGAGGGGTCGGCCCGGAGGGGCTCACGTGCTCGGGGCCACCCGCGTTCGGATCGACGATCCCGATCACCACGAAGGCGATCGCGACGGCGATGGTCAACCCGCAGAGTCCCCACGCAAGCCACCTCGATGCATTCCTCGTCATGGGCGCTCCCGAAGCCAGAGGCTCACGTGGGTGGGCTGAAGCGTCTCGCTCACGACGTTGCTCAGATCGCGGCTGAGCGCGGCGAGGTCGACCTCGTCGCGCAGGCGCGTCGCGAACGCTTCGAGTGTGCGCCGGGCGTCGTACTTGCGCCGGTAGAAGCGCCGGTCGACGCCCTCCTGAATGCGCGCTCGCGCCGGCCGGAACAATGCGGCGGCCGTAAGCGTCGAGGCCGCGACGGTCAGCCCCGATCCTCCTGCCACCCCGCTCAGCACTATCTGCAGCAGCAAGACGCTCCCGAAGTACGCGGCGGCCAGGGTCGCGGTCAGCGCGCCATAGACCAGCGCCCGGTTGACGACCGTGTCGATGTCGTAGAGCCGGTGCTTCAGGATCGCGTAACCGATCGAGATCGGGAGTGCCGCGAACGCCAATTGGGCGACGGCGGTAATCGTGATGCCCAGCGCCGAATTCTCGTCACCCCAGGCGTTGACGGGCAGCGTGACTAGGAAGACCCCGAGGAACACGGCTCCGCCCAACGCGATCCAGCGGAGCTGGACTCGATCGTGCGCGTCCGACCGGCGGTAGCGCACGACGAGCGCGCTGAGTCCGCCGACGAAGCACGCGATCAGCAGCAGGATGGTGGCCTGCAGCAGGCCGAGCGCGTGCGAGCCAAGTGGGTTCGACGTCCCATTGACGCTCTCGACGCGGCCGGGAGTGGTCGCAACGCCCACCATCGCCACGGCGATCAGGACGACCGTGATCCTCGAGAACCACCGCCAGCGCGGCGAGGGCAGCTTCCCGTCGGGGAGACGGAGCGGCAACTGGGTGCCAATCAGGGCGAGCGCCGGCACCCAGGCGACGGTCGGGGCGTCGAGCCACTCGCCGGCGGTCTTGGAGACGTCGCCGGTCTTGAGCGCCCATGTGCTCGTGAACGCCGATGCGACGACGACCGCGAAGAGCAAACCGATCGTCGCCATGAGCCAGCCGATCAGGTTCTCGGGCCTGCGTCGCGCGAGCAGGCCGCCGACCACGGAGAAGGCAAGGATCGGGACGACGAAACTGAACCCCTGCACGTAGTCGCTGACCGGCCGGTCGCGCGATGCGATCGCCGCTGCGGTGGCGACGACGAGCAGCAGCGCTGTGGCAGTGACCATGCCCGACGCGAGACGCGGCCGGTTCACCGGGCGATTCTCTCCTCGCCGGCGGCTTCGGGCAAGATTGGTTGCCGCTTGCTCATGCCGAGGAAGCATCTCCGAGTGACGTCCAGGAAGCGTTACGGTGCCACCGTGCTGGCGATTTCGTTACTTGGCCCGCCGCACGTACGCCGTGACGGCGCGCCGGTGTCGTTCGACACTCGCAAGGCGACCGCCCTTCTCGCGCACCTGGTGCTGGCCGAGCGGCCGCGGTCCCGTGCGGCTCTCTGCGACCTGCTCTGGCCGGACCAGGATCCGGAGCACGCGCGCGCAGCGCTCAGGCGCACGCTGTCGACGCTGCGCAAGTCGATCGGCGAGGAGTGGATCGACGCCGAGGGCGACGGCGTCGCTTTGCGCGACAGAGGCGAGCTCGCGGTGGATGTCCGGCGCTTCCGGGCTCTAGCCGCGGCAGGCGCGACAGCCGGGGAGCTCGCCGAGGCGGTGGAGCTGTTTCGCGGCCAGCTACTCGAGGGGTTCGCGCTTCGTGACAGCTCGGAGTTCGACGCCTGGCAGAGCGGCGAGGCGCATGCGTTGGAGCGTGAGCTGGCCTCCGCACTGCGGCGCCTGGTGGAGGGCCTGGTCGCCGACGGGCAGCTGGAGCGGGCGCTGCCGCTGGCGCGCCGCTGGCTCGAGCTCGACCCGCTTCACGAGCCCGCCCACCGCGAGCTGATCCGCCTGTATGCGTGGACTGGCGACCGGGCTGCCGCACTCGAGCAGTACCGGGCCTGCGTTCGGACGCTGAGCCAGGAGCTCGGCGTCGCGCCGCTCGAGGAAACGGCTTTGCTGTACGAGCAGATCAACGAGGGAACGCTGACCCCCGCGTCGGCCTCCTCGGCGCCGCCCGCGCCGTCAGCAGGAACCGGATCCGGCGCGCCCCCCGAGCTTCCGCTCGTTGGGCGGGCGGACGAGCTGGCGGCGCTGGTTCGGGCACACGCCGACGCGCTGCCGGACGGGCGGCTGGCCGTTATCGAGGGCGAAGCGGGAGTGGGGAAGACCCGGCTGGCGAGCGAGCTGCTGAACGAGGCGCGAGGCCGCGGGGCGATCGTGTTGTCCAGCCGCTGCCATGACGACGAGGCGGGGCTCCCGTACGCACCGCTGGTCGAGTTGCTGCGTGAAGTGTCGGCACTGCCTGGCTGGAGGGATGCCGTCCCGCCGCAGCGGCTGGCCGATGCTGCGCTGCTGTTGCCAGAGCTCGCCCCGGGCGATCCGTTCGCCGCGCTTCCGCTGGACGGCCCCGGTGCCCAGGTGCGCCTGTTGGAGGCGATCGGCGCGGTGATCAGCGCGGCTTGCGACGGGCCGGTGCCGGGGGTCGTGCTCCTCGACGATGTGCAGGCGGCGGACGCCGCCACGCTCGACGTGATCTCGCATCTCGGCCGCCGGCTAGGCGGCCGGTCTTTGCTGCTGGTGCTGTGCTGGCGGAGCGAAGGCGTCCCGCCGGGGCATCGGCTGCGCCGGCTCGTGGCGGACCTTGCCCGCGACGGGAGCGCGACGATCGTCAGGCCCGCCCGGCTGAGCGAGGCCGATGTCGCGACGCTCGTGCGAGCGGTGCTCGGAGCGGCCGGGGCTGCCGACCTCGACCAGCGCGTCTATCTCGAGAGCGAGGGCTTGCCGCTGTTCGTGGCCGAGTATCTCGCGGCCCTGCTCGGGGCGAACGCGCCGGGGCTCGAGACGCTGCCACCGGAGGTGCGAGACGTACTCGACACGAGACTGAGCGGGCTCGGGGCGGTTGCGCAGCAGGTGCTCGGCGCTGCGGCGGCGATCGGCCGGTCGTTCGACGTCGACACCGTGCGGGAGGCGAGTGGACGCAGCGAGGACGAGACCGTCGCGGCGCTCGAGGAGCTCGTCAGGCACGGCCTGGTGCGAGAGCGCGCCGAGCCGGAACCGGTCTACGACTTCTCCCACCAGAAGCTTCGGGAGCGGGTCTACGAGCAGACCGGGCTCGCACGACGCCGCCTTCTGCATCGACGTGTCGCAGCCGCACTGTCGCACCGGCGTCCGAGCGGTGAGGGCGCAGCGCTGGTCGCCCAGCACCTGCGCCTGGCGGGTGACATCGGCGCGGCCGCCGAGCAGTACCGGCTCGCCGCCGAGCACGCCGCGGCTCTCCACGCTCACGCGGATGCGCTCCAGCATCTCGAGGCGGCGCTGGCGCTCGATCCGGGCGACGTGGCCGCGCTGCTCGAGCGGATGGGCGATCTGCGCACTCTGCTGGGCGACTACGCCGGTGCGCTGGAGAGCTACGAGGGCGCCGCCGCGCAGTCCGACCCGGCGGCGCTCGCGGCGATCGAGCACAAGATCGGCGGAGTGCATGGGCGCCGGGGCGAATGGGAGCGCGCCGAGGCGCGGCTCGTTGCGGCCCTCGATGCCGCGCCGGCCAAGGCGCTCGGCCTGCGTGCGCGGATCCGAGCGGACCTGGCCCTCACGCTGCATCACGAGGGCAGTCGCGAACGCGCAGCCGGCGAGGCACGCGAGGCGCTCGAGCTCGCCGAGGCCGCCGCCGATGCTCGCGCCGAGGCGCAGGCGCATAACATGCTCGGCGTCCTCGCGCGGCACGAGGGCGAGCGGGCAGTCGCGCAGGCCCAGCTGGAACGCAGCCTCGAGCTTGCGCGGGAACTCGGGGATGCCGAGGCCGAGGCGGCGGCGCTCAACAACCTGGCGCTGCTCCGGCGGGACGCGAACGAGCTCGACACCGCGCTCGAGCTGACCGAGCAGGCGCTTGCGCTCTGCGCCGACCACGGCGACCGGCATCGCGAGGCCGCGCTCGAGAACAACCTGGCCGACCTTCACCACGCCGCGGGCCACGAGGACGAGGCGATGGCTCACCTCAAGCGGGCTGTCGCAGTGTTCAGCGAGGTGGGCGCCGACGACGCGACCCGCCTCCCTGAGATCTGGAAGCTCGTCAGCTGGTGACGACGAAGTCCGCGCGCCGCATGGGCGTCCTCGTCGTTGCGGTCGCGATCGTCTTCCCGCTGATCCCGTGGCTCCTGGTCGGATCGCTTGACGACAGGTTCAGCGGCCGCGCGATCCTGAAGAGCGTTGCGAACCTGGTGGCCTTCTTCGCGATCGCCGCGTGGGCTGTGAATCTCGTCCTCGCGACGCGGGTCCGTCCCGTCGAGCGGGCGCTCGGCGGCTTGGAGGATCTCTACCGACTGCACCGCCGACTTGGTGCCCTCGTCGTGGTGCTTGCCGTCACGCACGTGCTCTTTCTGTCGCTTCACGAGTGGGGGAGCGCGCTCGACCTGTACCTGCCCTCATCCGGATGGAGCACGTTCAGCGGAGTCGTCGCCCTCGCGTTGCTGATCGGCCTGATCGCCGCCACGCTGGTCGGAGGGCTCGCCTATCCGACGTTCCTTCTGGTGCAAAGGCTGCTCGGCCTGACGTTCCTGCTCGGCGCGTTTCACACCTTCGCGGTGCGCGGCACCCTCACTTTGTCAACTCCCTTGACTGTCTACTTGGCATGCCTGACAGCGGCTGCCGTTCTCGGCCTGGGATACCGCTTGCTCGGCGGCCGCTTGGGCGTCGGGCGCCACAGCTACCGAGTCGACGCGGTCAACCACCTCGACGAGGACACCGTCGAGATCGCCATGGTCCCGCTCGCGCGCCCGCTCGACCTGCGGGCCGGCCAGTTTGTCTACGCCACCTTCCTCCAGCGCGGAATCGCACGCGAATCACATCCCTTCACGGTCGCAAGCGCGCCCGGGGCGGATTCGGTTCGCCTTGCGGTCAAGCGACTTGGCGACTTCACCGGCTCCCTGATGACGTTGCGCGCAGGGACCGAGGCACGGCTGGAAGGACCGTTCGGGTCCTTCTCCCTGATGAGGGACTCGATCCATCCGCAGACCTGGATCGCCGGAGGGATCGGCATCACACCGTTCCTGAGCTGGGCCCGCAGCCTGAACGAGCCGCTGAGCGTGGACCTGTACTACTGCACCCCCGGCGCCGAGCAGGCGCACTTCCTCAACGAGCTCTTCGAGATAGCCGACCGCTACCCGGCATTCAGGGTCATCCCAATCCGAAAGAAGTCCCTGGGGCACGTGACGGTCGACGACCTCAAGGCAGTCAACCCGAACCTCCTGAACGGCCACGTCTTCATCTGCGGGCCGCCGCTGATGATCGCCAACCTGCGGACGGGCCTGCTGGCGCGAGGGGTGCCGCCGCACCGAATCCATACGGAGACCTTCGACTTCCGGACGGGCAGCGGGTTGACCGGCTGAGCCTGCAAACGACTAGATGGGCGCGGCCGGTTTCGAACCAGCGACCTCTCGCGTGTGAAGCAGGCGTGCGTGAGGCGACGAAACTGCCGGGGTTGCGCTCTGCGGTGCGGGATCCGGTTCCTCGTTGAGGCTGCCTGAGGCGTTGCGATAACCGGCGATCGGGAGCGATTCCGCTGGATTCGGGCACGAGCAGGGCGATTGTGCCCATTCACCAGGCAGGTGCTGTCGAGACAGCGCCAAAGGACCGCTCCGGCGCGCCCGGCCCGGGGTACATAGCCGGGCTACCGGATCGCGACGCGCGATAGGTACCCGTAGAACCGATGCATCAAGTCGTGAAGATAGAAAGCCGGGACCACCGCGACCCGTTCGGCCGCGCCGCAAGTTGCTCGTAGAACGCGCCCGTAGGCAAGCTGACGTGCTTGCGGAAGTCGAGCCAAATTCCGCCGAGCTGCTGACCCGAGCCCGCACCGATCTCCGCCTCCGAAAAATGGTGATACCGCTCGTTCTGATTCTGATCGACTCGCTTCCAGTCCTTCGAGCCGAAGTTGGGCACCCGCGCACGAATCTCCTTCTCCTCAAGAGCGTCGCAAAGCAGGACGTGTGACAGCGCATTCGGATGTTGTTCGATCGCGTCGACCGTCGGCGGGTGTCCGTCCACGGGGAACCGCAGATCGATGTCCTGCTCAAGGTCGCAGTCTTGACTCAAGGTCGGCCTGCCGAAGGACGAGCTGATCGACACCCTCGCGAGCGACCGCTTCGCGGCCGAGGTCCGGAATGAGGAGCGGACCGCCTTCGGCTTCGGGATCAGCGCCGTGCCCACCTTCGTGATCGACCGCCAGTTCGGCGTCTCGGGCGCGCAGCCGCCCGAGCTGCTGCTGGAGATGCTGACTCACCGTCACCCATCTGTTCGACTGCCTGCATCGAGTTGCGCGCGGGTGGCCCCACCCCCAGCGCCGCGCGGCCGGCGCGGTGTTGCCCTGGGCGTTGCCCCGAGCCTCCCCGAGAACGCAAAAACCCCGCCAGTAGCAGGGCTTTCGCTGAGTACCGCCACGGGGATTCGAAACCCGCGTTGCGCCGCCGAGCTGGTACGAAAGGCGGTACCACGATTCCGAAGGAGGATGCCTGGGCCGCTTTGGAAGCGGCCCCCCTGAAATCGGGGCGCCCGGATTTGAACCGGGGACCTCACCGACCCGAACGGTGCGCGCTACCAGGCTGCGCCACGCCCCGAAGACGAACTCAGTCTAGCCGTGGAGGCTCGGCATCTCGGTCGAGTCGCGGTAGGCCGCGTGGGCCTGCTCCTCGAAGGCGTCCCAGTCCCAGTCGGCGCCGTCGCCTCCCAGCGGACCTCCTGGTGGGGACGGGTCGTCGCCGCGGCCGGGTCCGCCGCCGCCGTCCGAGTCGTCGCGGCGCTTGCGGCGCAGCGTGCGCACGAAGCTGACCACGACGGCCGCGGAAGCCAGCACGAGGCCCAGCAGCGCGAGCGCCAGCAGCGGCCTGCGCTCGACCGCAGCGGCGCCTACGCCGACCGTTCCCAGGCAGACGACCACGGCGGCCAGGTGAGCGATCCGCTTGCGCGGCGCGCCGGGCGGCGGCGGCCAGGCGAGAGCGGTGACGAGGGAGCAGAGTCCGATCGAGCAGGCGATGGAGCTTCCCCAAACCGCCGGCGTCACCAGGTTCACGCGTCAAACCTACCGCGACGACGGTATCCGCGCAGCCCCGGACAGCGGGTGATTTTGCGCCAAAAGGCCGGGCGGAGCCGCCTAGCCGCTCTTCCCGTTCTCGCCGATCTGCAGCACCGACAGGAACGCCTCCTGCGGAACCTCGATCCGGCCGACCTGCTTCATCCGCTTCTTGCCCTTCTTCTGCTGCTCGAGCAGCTTCTTCTTGCGGCTGATGTCGCCGCCGTAGCACTTGGCGATCACGTCCTTGCGGACCGGCTTCACCGACTCGCGGGCGATGATGTTCGAGCCGATCGAGGCCTGGATCGCCACCTCGAACTGCTGTCGCGGTATCTGCTTGCGGAGCCGCTCCGCCATCTCGCGGCCGGCGTTGTAGGCCTTGTCCTTATGGACGACCATCGAGAGCGCGTCGACCATGTCGCCGGCCAGCAGGATGTCGAGCTTGACCAGATCGGCCGCGCGCATCCCGATCAGCTCGTAGTCGAGCGAGGCGTACCCCTTGGTGCGCGACTTGAGCTGGTCGAAGAAGTCGAGCACGATCTCCGCGAGCGGCAGGTCGTACTGGATCTGCACGCGCTCGGACGACAGGAAGGTCATGTCCACGTGCACGCCGCGGCGCTCCTGGCAGAGCTCCATCACCGCGCCAACGTGCTCCTTGGGGCAGAGGATCGAGGCGCGGATGTGGGGCTCGCGGATCTCGGCAATGCGCGCACGGTCGGGCATGTCGGAGGGCGAGTGGACCGCCACCACGCTGCCGTCGGTGAGCTCGACCTCGTACTCGACGGTGGGCGTCGTGGCCAGCAGCTCGAGGTCGTACTCGCGCTCGAGCCGCTCGCGCACGATGTCCATGTGGAGCAGGCCGAGGAAGCCGCAGCGGAAGCCGAAGCCGAGCGCCTGGCTCGACTCGGGCTCGTATGACAGGGCGGCGTCGTTCAACGCGAGCTTCTCCAGCGCGTCGCGCAGGTCGGTGAACTGATCGGTGTCCACCGGGAACAGCCCGCAGAACACCATCGGCTTGACCTCGCGGTAGCCCGGCAGCGGCTCGCTGGCGGGGCGCCTGTGGGTGGTCAGCGTGTCGCCCACGCGCAGCTGCGAGACGTCCTTGATGCCGGTGATCACGTAGCCCACCTCGCCGGCGCGCAGGCCGTCCACCGGGTGCATCTCCGGGTCGAAGAAGCCGATGTCGTCGATGTCGGCCTCGGTGCCGGTCTGCATCGCGAGGATCTGGTCGCCCTTGTGGAGCTCGCCGTCGACCACCCGCACGTAGGCGACCACGCCCCTGTACTGGTCGAACTCGGAGTCGAAGATGAGCGCGCGCGCCGGGGCGTCGGCGTCGCCCCCGGGCGGCGGGATCCGCTGCACGATCGCCTCGAGCAGGTCCTCCACTCCGGCCCCGGTCTTCGCCGAGATGCGCAGCACGTCCTCGGCGGGGTCGCCGAGCAGCTCGTGGATCTCGCCCGCCACCCGCTCGGGCTCGGCGCCCGGCAGGTCGATCTTGTTGAGCGCCGGGATCAGCTCGAGCCCGGCGTCGACCGCCAGGTAGGTGTTGGCGAGCGTCTGGGCCTCGACGCCCTGGGCGGCGTCCACCACGAGCAGCGCACCGTCGCAGGCGGCCAGCGAGCGCGAGACCTCGTACGTGAAATCCACGTGTCCGGGCGTGTCGATCAGGTGAAGCCGGTAGGTCTGACCGTCGCGGGCCTTGTACTCCACCCGCACCGCCTGAGCCTTGATCGTGATGCCGCGCTCGCGCTCCAGCTCCATCTTGTCGAGCATCTGCGGGCGGTGCTTGCGCGCGTCCACGGCGCCTGTGAGCTCGAGGATGCGGTCGGCCAGCGTCGACTTGCCGTGGTCGATGTGCGCGATGATCGAGAAGTTGCGGATGTTGCGGGCGGGTGCGCTCACGCCTTAGATGCTAGGCGGAGCCCGGCCGTGCCCGGCGGCCGAGCAGCAGGTTGCGGATCTGGTGCGCCTCGGTCACGCGCATGCGGAGCACCGCGCGCCCGTAGATGTAGATTCCGGCGCCGATTCCCCCGCCCACGCTCACGATCTGGGCGGGCAGCGATTGGCCGAGCAGCATGTCGAGCAGGTACCAGACCCCGTAGCTCACGCCGCCGAGCAGGACGGACGCCACCGCGATCCGGCAGGTGATCATCAGCGTCCGCGAGCCCTCGATGCCGCCCAGCGGCTTGCGCAGGAGGATCGCCTGCGAGACCGCCATCACCAGCGTGCCCGCCACAGACCCCAGCACCACCCCCGCGAGCCCGAGCGGTTTGTAGAGCAGGAGCGAGATCAGGGCGTTGACGGCCATGTTGGCGAACGCGAGCGCAGTGGTGATCCAGGGCCGCTGGAGGCTGAAGAACGTGCGCGAGAAGAGGAGACTGGCGCCCTGCGCGGGCAGCGACAGCGCCCAGAAGAACATGCCCTGCGCCACCAGGTGCGTGGCGTGGGGCCCGAAGGCGCCGCGCTGGTAGACCAGCCGCGTGATCGGCTCCGCCAGCACCATCAAGATCACCGCCGAGGGGATCAGCGTGAGCAGGATCTGTCGCGTGCCGCTGGCCATGGTCCGGCGCAGGCCGTCGTGGTCGCCGCGCGCGGCCAGCCGCGCCATCGTGGGGAACACCACCGTGGCGATGGCGATCGAGAACAGGCCCTGCGGGAGCTGGTAGATCCGGAACGCCTTGTCGATCGCCGCCGGTACCTGGTTGTTCACGAGCGTGCCGAAGAACGAGTTGATCAGCGCGTCGAAGTTGATCATCCCGAGCGCGATCGTCACCGGGAACATCAGCCTCAGGACACGCCAGACCTGTTCGTTGCGCCAGTCGAACTTGATCGCGAACGGCACTCCGGCACGGAACAGCCACGGCAGCGGCAGTAGGAACTGAACGACCGTGCCGGCGAGCACTCCGATCGCGTAGGCGTAGACGCGGTCGCCCGCGTGGAAGACCGGCGTTAGGAAGACGAGGCAGCCGATGATGATCAGGTTCCAGATCACCGGCGTGAGCGCGGGCACGTTGAAGTGCTCGAGCGAGTTGAGCATCCCCACCACCAGCCCGCTGAGGGCCAGCAGCATCACGACGGGGAACATGATCCGGCTGAGCTGGACCGTCAGGTGGCGCAGCTCCGGGTTGTCGTGGAAGCCGGGCGTGACCAGCGCCATCACCCACGGCGCCACGAAGAAGAACACCAGTGTCAGGGCCCCCAGCAGGGCGACCATCAGCGAGAACAGGCTCCAGGCGACGTTCAGCGCCTCCCTCCGTCGGCCCTTCTCGAGCAGCTCGGTGAAGACCGGCACGAAGGCCGCCTGCAGCGCGGCGTCGGCGAACAGCGCGCGCATCAGGTTGGGCACCTGGAAGGCGATCGTGAACGCCGACATCGGGCCGGTGACGCCGAAGTACTTCGCCGCGACGATCTCGCGCACAAGGCCGGCGATGCGCGACAGTCCGGTGGCCGCCGAGAAGAAGATCGTGCTGACGGCCAGCCGCCGCCTGTGCTCATGCCGCGGGTCGCGCCTGGCGGGCGGACGCCTGGTTGGCGGACGCCCGGAGCCGCCGGCGCCGCCGGCGCGCCTCGGCGACCTCACGTCGCTTCTTGATGGCGGCACGAGGTCGCTATAGTAGGCCGCCGCCGCGACGGTAAGTCGCGGCCGCTGTCTGTCATGGCCAACATTGCGTCACAAGAGAAGCGGATCCACCGCGCCGAGCGCGAGCGGCTCGAGAACCGTCGCTACACGTCCTCGATCAAGACCTACTTCCACCGCCTGGAGGCGGCGGTCGCCGCAGGCGACGCCGAGCAGGTCGAGGCCGAGTACCGGACGCTGATCTCGCGGATCGACCGCGCGGTGAAGCGCCACGCGCTGCACAAGAACAACGGTGCGCACAAGAAGGCCCGCGCCGCGAAGATTCGCGCCGGCGCCTAGCGCGCAGTTCCGCGATTCCGCAGTCCGCAGTCCGCAGTCCTAAGCGGCAGCCCGCGCCAAGGCCAACGTAAACACGGTTTCCTCATCGAAGCCGCCGCTTCCCCCGCCGCGCAGCTCCACCTCCACGTCCGCGAACACGCAGATGGCCCGCTCGAGAGCCTCGCGGTCGGCCTTCTTCGCGCGGGCCAGCAGCTTCTTCGCGGCCCAGGGCGGCCCGCCGATGGCGCCCGCGACCTTCGACTCCGGCACGCCCTGCTCCAACAGGGCCGCCGCGAAGTGGACCTCTCGCAGGCGCCGGGTGATCGACCACATCAGCTTCGAGCCGTGCTCGCCGCGCTCGAGCAGCTGCTCGGCGATCGCCAGCGCGGTGCGCGCGTCGCCCTCCACCAGAGCGTCGGCGAGGTCGTAGACGCTGCGCCCGCCACCCGAGGCGATCAGCTCCTCGATCTCCTCGGCGCTCATCGTGCCGGCCGGGTGGGCCGCCAGCGCCAGCTTCTCGATCTCGCGGGACAGCCGCTGCTGGCCGCTGCCGACGCCGGCCACCAGCGCCTTGGCCGCCTCCGAGTCGAGCCGCAGACCCTCCTCGCGCGCGCGCTCGACTACCCACTTCGGCATCTCCCAGGGCTTGGGCGAGTCGTAGCTGTGCACCTCGCCGCCCGCCTTCTCCACCGCCTTCTGGAGCCGCTGCTGGGGCTTGCCGCGCGCGATCAGCACGAGCACCGTATCCGGCGGCATGTCGGCTAGCGTGCGCTCGAGCGGCTCGAGGTCACCGGCCTTCCACGACTGCACCGAGTCCACCAGCAGGTAGCGCGTGCCGGCGGCGAACGTCAGCATCGCCAGCGCGGCCGCCACCTCCTCGGTCCCGGACTCGCGCGCGTCGAACGACTCGAGCGCTCCCGGTCCCCCCTCCTCCTCGGCCCGGCGGCGCAGACGCGCGCGCCAGGAGTCGATCTTGGCGTCGTCGTCGCCGCAGACGAGGTAGACGGGCTTGAGGTCGGCCACGACGGTCGAGTGTATGACGCGCGGGCGACGGTCAGCGCGCGGTGTGGATCGTCATGCGGCCGCCCTGGACGGTGAGGCGGATCGTGCCGTCGCGGTCGGTCCGGTAGATCAGCGGCACCGCCCTGCGTAGAGCCGCGATGGTCTCGGGCCGCGGGTGGCCGTAGAGGTTGTGCGCGCCGACCTCGATCGCGGCCACCTGTGGACGCAGGCGTGCGAGCACCTGCGGCAGCCCCGTGTCGGCGCTGCCGTGGTGCGGCACCTTCATCGCGGTGACCTGCGGCAGGTCGAGGGGCAGGAGCGACGGGCTCTCGGCATCCGCCGACAGGAACAGCCTGAAACCGCCCTCGCTGATGATCGCCACGACCGCGCGCACGTTGGGATCGCCGCCTGGCGTGCCGGCCGCACGTGGCTGTGGCGAGAGCACCTGGACCGTAAGCCCGCCTGCGTGCAGCGTCTGCCCGGCGACGGCGCGCACGCGCCGAACGTGGCGGCGGTCCGCTTCTCGCTCGAGCGCGCGGAAGGCGGGGTCGCCCGTGCCGTCGCCGCCATCGAGGAACAGGCCGACGGGGAAGCGCGCCAGCACCTCGGGCAGCCCGCCCTGGTGGTCGCGCGACTGATGGGTGGCCACCACGATGCTCAGCCGCCTGACGCCGGCGTTGCGCACGAGCCGGGCCACGCGTGCCTCTGGCGGTCCGCCGTCGAACAGCACGGCGGCGCCGCCCGCGTCCTGGATCAGGGTGGCGTCGCCCTGGCCCACGTCGAGGAAGGAGACCGTGAGCGCGTGCGGCGCCGCCGGCGGAGCCGTGGCCCGCCAGAGCATGGCCAGGGTGAGCGCCGCCCCGGCCGCGCCGAGCACGAGACGGCGCGGCCGCGGCAGACGCCGCCAGGCGGCGCCACCGGCGAGCCGCCGCGGCTCGAGCGTGTGGAAGCCGTGGCGCAGTGCGAGCACCGCGAGCGCGATCAGCGCGTAGGCGGCCACCACCGAGAACGGCGAGCGCAGCGGCAGCGCGAGCTGGCCGTGCGGGGCGTCGCCGAACCAGCGCGCCAGCCCGCGCAGGTAGGCGAGCAGCAGCCCGTTGACGCTCCCCAGCGCTGCCGCGGGTATGAGGGCCGCGCCGCCGAGGCCGCCCAGCGCCGCCTGCAGCATGCCGAGCCACATGATCGGCGCCACCGCAGGCAGCGCCAGCAGGTTGGCCGGCAGGGCCACGAGCTGCACGCTGCCGAAGTGGTAGGCGAGCAGCGGCGCCGTGGCCAGCAGCGCCGCCAGCGTGACGGCAACCCCTTCCGCCGCCAGCCGCGGCAGCCCTCGCGCGGCGCCCATGATCCCGCCCGCCAGCGCTCCGATGCCGGCCACCGCGGCGAACGAGAGCTGCCAACCCGGGTCGCCCGCCACGCGAGGGTTGGCGAGCAGCGTGGCCGCGACCGCTAGCAGCAGCACGTACCAGCGCGACGCCGGCCGGCCGGCGACCGCCGCCGCCAGCCCCGCCAGCCCCATCGCCCCGGCCCGCTGGAGCGACGGGCCGGCGCCCGCGAGCGGCACGTACAGCGCCACGAGCGCACCGACTCCCACCAGCCGAGCCCGTAGACCGAGTCCCGCGAGCGACAGGAGCGGCAGCGCCAGCGCTCCGAGCAGCATCACGTTCTGGCCGCTCACCGCCAATAGGTGCGCGAGGCCCGAGCGGCGGAAGTCGTCCTTCACGTCCGGCGCGACTCGCTGGTCCTCGCCGAGCACCATGCCCGCCAGGAGGTCGCGGTCTCGCCCGCCGAGCCCCGCCGCGACCCCGCGTTCCGCGCGCACCCGGAGCCAGTCCACCGCGCCCGCCGGCCCGCCACGGCTGCGCCCCGTCGCGTCCAGGCGATCGACCGCGAGCTCGAAGCGAATCCCGCGGCGCCGCAGGTAGGCCGGGTAGTCGAACGACTCGCCCGCGCCTCGATGTGGGCGCTGCAGGACGCCGCGCAGCTCGAGCTCGGCGCCCGGCCGCTCCGCCGGCCAGCGCAGAGACGCCGGAACCAGCGCCAGCACATGCGCCCCGCGCGCCGGGCCGGAGAGCAGCTTGAGCTCGGCGCTCGAGCCGAAGCGCGACGGCCGCGGCAGCTCGAGCAGATACGCCCGTATCGCCAGGGACTCCCCGTCGTGAAGCGAGCGCTGCGGCGCGTCGATCGCGTGAAGCCGCCACGAGCCCGCCGTCGCCCCCGCAACGACGAGCACCGCAGCGACCGTCCCCAGGGCCGGCGCCCTCAGCGCCGCCAGCCCGATGCCAACCACGAGGGCGGCGAGCGCCGCGGCGGAGAATGGTGCCCCGCACACCAGCAGCCCACCGGCGAACGCCGCCAGCCCTACGTGGTATGGCCTGCGCGGGCCCACCCCGCGCAGCTTGCGCCCCCCAGCGCGACGCTTCCAGACGCTGCCGTTACGGGCGCGTCAGGAAAGCGTCGAAAAGTCGTTACCTACGCGGCACGCGCGAGGACCCGGTGCTCCACCGTCGCGGCCATCTCGGCCCGCGTGGCCACACACGAATGTGCGTGGATCGCGCGCGGCCTTCCCTGCTTGTACCTCACGAGGATCCGATCGCCAGGCCTGAACGAGGCGTGGCAAATACCACAGCACAGATTCGAGAAGCGGCTACCCCGCTCAACCAAGAGCACCTGGTCTCTCCTTGATAGTGCCGCCCGGGCCCACCACTTCCCGGACGAAAGGATTTGAGCTGAGGGGGGACGTCCCTGCCCCCCTCCGCCGGTCTTTCCCTGCCGACCTACTGCCGTCCCTAGATCGAGGTAACCGCGTTATCCCCTTCTGTGGCGGCAGTTAAACCATGCATAAGTTCAGGGCCTCAAAGCCCTGCTGAGTGTGGCGAATCGCTTGTCGCCGATGCCCGAGACCTGCCTCAGCTCGCCGACCGAGCGGAAGCCCCCGTGAGCGTTGCGGTACTCGATGATCCGGCCCGCGAGCTTGGGCCCGATGCCGTCGATCTGCTCGAGCTGAGCCGCGCTGGCCTGCGACAGGCTGATCGGGGCAGCGGGGCCCGAGCCGGCCCCGCCGCCGCCTCCACTCCCGCCCCCGCCTCCACTCGCACCGGCGGCGGCTGCCACCGCGGCCGAGCCGCGCGCGGGCACGATCACCTGCTCGCCGTCGTGGAGCGGCGCCGCCAGGTTCACCCCCGTGCGCTCCGCGCGCCGCGCCAGGCCGCCCGCACGCTCGACCGCCACCGCCACGCGCGAGCCTGCGGGCAGCTGGTAGAGGCCCGGCCGCCGGACGGCCCCAGCGACGTCGACGTAGAGCCGCGCGGAGGAGGCGGGCGCCGCTGACGCCGACGCGGGCGCCGCCCGCGCGGGCGCGGAGAGCGACACGGCGGCCGGCGGCGGCGAGCCGTGCGAGTGGAGCCGCAGCACGATCGCGACGACGAGCAGCAGCGCTGCCGCATAGCCCACGAGCCTGCCCCTGTCGATCTGATCGAGCATCGCGGCCGACCCTACGGACCGGCGCGTTACACGTGGGTGAGGCAGGTGACGTGTTCGCGACTTCCCCGCAACAATCACGTGACATGGCCGCCACCCATCTTTACAACGCGCGCTGCCGGTGGCGCGGCGACACCGGCCTCGGCTACGAGCGCTACGACCGCTCCCACAGCGCCGAGGCGCCGCCGGCGACCCAGCGGCTCACGGTGACCACCGGCGAGGCGCTGGGCGACCCCTCCCAGCTCAACCCCGAGCAGCTCGTCGTGATGGCGGCATCATCCTGCCAGCTCCTCTGGTTCCTGCACGTGGCCGCGAAGGCGCGCGTGGAGGTGATCGAGTACGAGGACGAGGCCGAGGGCGAGATGCCCGAGGACGACCCGCCGGTCCGGCTCACCCGCATCGTCCTTCGCCCGCGCATCGTGGTGCGGCCCGGCCCGAGCGAGGAGCGGATCCAGCAGCTCGCGGAGCTCGCCCACGAGCACTGCTACATCGCCAACAGCCTCACCACCGAGGTGCTGCTCGAGCCGCGCGTGGAGTTCGCCGCCGACGCACCGTAGACGTCCAGATTCGAGCGCCGAAGTTCCAGTTCCCCGGGGGCCGGGCCGATGCACAGATTGCCCATGCGCCCAAGGGTCCTATCTACGTGCCTTGCCGCCGCGGCCCTCGCGGTCGCCGCCGTGCCCGCACACGCGGCCACCGAGCAGCTCCAGCCGCTGCGCCCGGTGCCGCTCCAGAACACGGCCCGGGTCTTCCCCGCGCCCGTGCGCGACGCCGTGCTGAGCGCCCCGCTCAACGGGTCCGCCACCACCGCGGCGACGGCCCGCGCCGCCAGCGCGCGCTACACGACCGGCGACGGCATCTCGATCCCGGTCGACGTCTCGTCCGCCTACAAGGCCACGCCGTCGGTCATCCAGAGCTACGTGACCTTCCTCGGCAGCCTCATGCACGGCCCGGAGCTGCGCAGCCTGCGCGTCTACATCGCCCCGCCCAAGCAGATCACGAGCACGTTCTGCGGCGCGGGCACCCTCGCCTGCTACGAGGGCGACAACCAGACGATGTACGTGCCCGGCGCCTCCCAGCAGAGCAATCCGCCGCTGCAGTTCCTGATCGCGCACGAGTACGGGCACCACATCGAGCTGAGCCGCTCGAACGCCCCCTGGGTCGCCTTCGACACGGGCACGAAGAACTGGTTCACCTATGAGCAGGTCTGCACGCGCACGCGCGCGGGCAGGCTCGCCACCGGCTACTGGAGCGACCCGAGCGAGGGCTTCGCCGAGTCCTACGCCGACCTGCAGTACCCCGGCGTGCCGTTCCCCTACAACGCGCTGATGCTGCCCGACCAGGCCGCCTACCAGGCGATCCGCCAGGACGTGCTCCAGCCCTGGACCGGCAACCACAACGTCCTCTTCGCGGGCACGCTGGCCGCCAGGTCCGGTGCCGCTCAGAGCTTCCAGCTCGCGACCCCGCTCGACGGCACGGTGAGCTTCACGCTGAGCCCTCCGAACAAGGCCGACTACCGGCTGCAGGTGCTGGCCGGCGGCAAGACGATCGCCCGCGGCGCGAAGGGCACCACCACCATCAAGCAGCTCTGCGGAGTGCGGTCACTGACCGTGCAGGTCACGCGCACGAGCGGCAGCGGGCCGTTCTCGCTCACCGCGAACCTCCCCTAGCGCACCTCGAATCCGGCCAGCCCCTGCGGCTCCTGCCCGGCGACCTCCACGTCCTCCACCTCCGCCCCGCGCGGTCCCTCGCGGGAGAAGTCGACGAGCGCGGCCACGGCGTCGGGCTCGCCTTCGAAGAGCGCTTCGACCGACCCGTCAGAGCGGTTGGCGACCCAGCCGGAGACGCCCCGAGAGCGGGCACGCGCCTGCACGCTGTAGCGGAAGCCGACGCCCTGCACGCGGCCGTGGACCACGACCCGCCTGGCGACGGCGGCCACTACTCGGCGACCACCCGGATCGTCTCGAGCTTGCGGTCGCTGGCGCCGCGCAGGCTGCCGCCCTGCTCGAGCGTGCGCTGGATGTAGTCGAGCGTGGGCGTCGTGAGCCGCTCGCCCGGCAGCACGTTCGGGACCCCCGGCGGGTAGGCGGCGAGCGACTCCGCGGCCACCCGGCCCACCGCTTCGCGGAACGGCACGACGTCCTGGGGGCCGAGGAACGCCTCGCGGGGACTCATGGCGAGCTCGCCCCACGGCGGCGGCGGTGCGAAGTCCGCGCCCAGCCGCTCACGCCGGTCCGGCAGCCGCTCCACCGCCCGCCCGAGCGCACCCACGAGCCGTTCGCCCTGCTGCGAGGCGGGCTCGGCCATTCCGAACAGGGCGACGACCACGTTCTCCCCGAACAGCTCGAGGTTCACGTCGTCGTGCTCGAGCAGCAGCCGCGCGATCTCGTAGCCGGTGGCGCCCGTGCCCCGCACGTCCACCGACAGCCTCAGCGGGTCGTAGGCGAACACGCCCGGACGGCCGGCGAGCCGCTCGTCCAGCACGTCGAGGCCGGGGATGGCGCGCACGGCAGCGCGCGTGGCCGCCAGGGCCTCCAGGGTCTCGTCGAGCAGAGCGCGGCCGTGCACCGCGGCGTGCCGGCGGGTGGCGTCGAGCGAGCCGGACAGCAGCGAGTTCGGGCTGGTGGACTCGACGAGCGTCACGCAGCGATCGATCACCGCCTCGTCCAGGCGGTCGCCGTGGCCGAGGTGGAGGATCGCCGACTGGGTGAGGCTGCCGACGATCTTGTGGGTGCTCGAGATCACCAGGTCCGCGCCGCGCGAGAGCGCGTGTGCGGGCAGGTCCGGGTGGAAGGCGAGGTGGGCGCCCCAGGACTCGTCGACGACCAGCGGGACCCCGCGCGCGTGCGCTACCTCGGCGAGCGCCGCCACGTCGGCCACCGCCCCGAAGTAGGTCGGCGAGACGACCTGGGCAGCCACCGCGTCCGGTGTCGCCGCAAGCGCCCGGTCGAGCGACTCGGGAGCCAGGCAGTGGGCGATCTGCAGCTCGGAGTCGAGCTCGGGCGCCACGAAGGTCGGGTGAAGCCCCGCGAGCACGAGGCCGTCGATCGTGCTCGAGTGCACGTTGCGCTGGACGACGACGCGCTCGCCCACGTGGGCAAGCGCGAGGCAGGCCACGTGGTTGCCCTGCGAGGCGCCGTTGACCAGGAACCAGCTGCGCCGCGCGCCCCAGGCCTCGGCGGCGAGCTGCTGGGCGCGCTGGAACGGCGTCGGCTCGGGCCCGGCGTCGATGCCCGGCATGAGAGCCGGGATGTCGATCTGAAGACCGTCGCCGAGCGCCTCGCGCAGCGCAGGGTCGGCACCGGGGCCGCCCTTGTGGCCGGGCACGTGGAAACGGCCGGGGTTGCGGGCCGCGTAGGCGCGCAGGGCGTCGAAGTAGGGCGCCTCGCCCTGAGCCGCGTCTGCCATCGCCGCGAGTCTACGAAGCCGCGACTTCGAGAGCCTGCCGCACCGCCTCGGCGGGATCGGCCGCCTCGTGCAGCGGGTGCTCGGCGTGCCCGCCGCGCGCGAGCTCCCAGGAGTGGAGGCCGATCACCGGCTTGCCGGTCTTGAGCGCCAGGCCGATCTCGGACAGCGTGCCGAAGCCCCCGCCCACCGCGATCAGGGCGTCCGAGGCGCGCACGACCAGCGCGTTGCGCGCCTCGCCGAGCCCGGTGGCCACCGCCACGTCGACGTGAGGGTTCGCGGCACCGCGATCGAGGCCGGGCAGGATGCCGAGCGTCACGCCGCCTGCCGACTTCGCGCCGCGGCAGGCCGCCTCCATCACCCCGCCGAGCCCGCCGCAGACAAGGAGCGCGCCGCCCTCCGCGAGCAGCCGGCCGAGCTCCTCGGCGGCGGCCAGCTCGTCAGCCGTCGCCTCACCGGGGCCGATGACGGCCACGTGCGGCCGTCCGCTCAGCTCGCCTCTTCGCCTGGCCGGGAGACGGGCTCCCAGAGGTCCGGGTCGTCGGCCCCGATCGGCCCCTGGCGCTCGTGCTCCGGATACAGCTCGTCGTAGATCTCGGGCTCCACTTCCGCCGCCTCGTCGGACGGCGTGAGGCGCCGTCGCGGACGCTCGCGCAGGTCGAGGCCGGCGAGCGCGGGCAGGCTCGGAGCGGCCATCACCAGGGCGCCGGCCAGCGCCAGCCACGCGCCGAGGCGGGCGTGTCCGGGCGTGGCCGCCGGCGGATGGTTCACGAGCTGCGAGGCCACGATGACGAGCGAGGCTACCCCGACCCAGAGCGCCATGCCCTCCCGGCGGGGTTCGCCGAGCAGCGGCGGCGATAGCACCAGCCAGAGCGTGCCGAGCGCGAACGCGGCCAGGACCAGGTCGATCACCTCGAACGCCTGCCAAGCGCTGATGCCCGGCGCGTACCAGTCCAGGAACAGGCTGACGAGCAACACCACAGCACCCAGCGCTGAGAGCAAGCTCGAGATCCCGATCCGCCTCATACCGGGTCATTCCCCAGAAACCGGCGCTCGCTATCGCAAGAAAGCGTTAGAACCTCATCCGAGGACGAAGTTGACCAGCTTGCCGGGCACGACGATCGTCTTCACGATCGGCCGCCCGTCGAAGTGCGCGGAGACCTTGGCCGACTCGCGCGCGAGCCTGACGTGCTCGTCCTCGGAGGCGCCGGCCGGCACGCCCACGCGGTCTCGCAGCTTGCCGTTGACCTGCACCACGACCTCGTTCATGTCGGTCGTGAGCAGCGACTGGTCCGCCTCGGGCCACGGGTCCTCCCACACGCGCCGGCCGGTCATCAGCTCGTAGACCTCCGAGCCGAGGTGCGGCGCGAAGGGGAAGATCAGGGAGCCGGCGGTGGCCGTGGCGAAGCGAAGCTGCGACTGCCCCTCGGGAGTGCGCAGCAGCTCGTCCTTGTCGCGGTAGGCGTCGTTGACCAGCTCGATCACCGCGGCGATCGCCGTGTTGAAGGCGAAGCGGTCGTGCAGGCCGCTCGTGACCTTGTCGATCGCCCAGTTCGCCTTGCGGAGCAGATCGCTGGGATCGCCGGCGGGAGCGTCCGAGCGCTCGGTCGTCGCCGCCACCTCGGCGGCCAGGCGCCAGAGGCGGGCGAGGAAGCGGTGGATGCCGCCGACGCCTTCGTCCGACCAGTCCGCGTCGTGGTCCGGCGGGCCGATGTACAGGACGTAGCAGCGGGCGGTGTCCGCGCCGTAGCGCTCGATGATCTCCTCGGGGCTGACCACGTTGCCCTTCGACTTGGACATCTTCGCGCCGCCGCGCGTGATCATGCCCTGCGTGAAGAGCTTGGCGAAGGGCTCCTGGAAGCCCACCAGGTCGAGGTCCGCGAGCGCCTTCACGAAGAAGCGCGCGTACATCAGGTGCAGGATCGCGTGCTCGATGCCGCCGATGTACTGGTCGACCGGCATCCAGTAGTCGACGATCTGGCGGTCCCACGGCGCCTGGTCGTTGTGGGCGTCGCAATAGCGCAGGAAGTACCAAGAGGAGTCGACGAAGGTGTCCATCGTGTCGGTCTCGCGGCGGCCCGGGCCGCCGCACTTCGGACAGGGGGCGTTCACCCAGTCCTCGGCGGCGGCGAGCGGGGACTTGCCCTTCGGCGCGTAGTCCTGGACGTCCGGCAGCCTGACCGGGAGCTGGTCGTCCGGCACCGGCACCAGGCCGCAGTCGTCGCAGTGCACGATCGGGATCGGGCAGCCCCAGTAGCGCTGGCGTGACAGCAGCCAGTCGCGCAGCTTGTAGTTGATCGCCGGCCGGCCGCGTGCCTCCGACTCGAGCCAGTCGACGATCTGCGTGAACGCCTCGCGGTTGCCCAGGCCGTCGAAGCGGCCGGAGTTGACCATCGGCCCGTCGCCGCTGCACGGCAGCTCGCCGCAGTCGATCACGCGCGTTATCGGCAGGTCGAAGGCCTGCGCGAAGGCGAAGTCGCGCTCGTCGTGGGCCGGCACCGCCATGATCGCGCCGGTCCCGTACTCCATCAGCACGTAGTCGGCCACGAACATCGGGATCTGCTCGCCGTTGACCGGGTTGTCACCGTGCGGCCCAGCGGCACGCCCGTCTTCTCCTTGGCCTCGGCGCGCTCCGCGAGCGGCTCGGTGATCGCGCGATTCACGTACGAGCGGACTTCCTGCGAGTCGTTCAGTCTCAGCACGTCCGGGTGCTCCGGAGCCATCACGAAGAAGGTCGCGCCGAAGAGCGTGTCCGGGCGCGTCGTGAAGACCGGGTAGTCGATGCCCAGCTCCTCGCAGCGGAAGACCACCTCGGCCCCCTCCGAGCGGCCGATCCAGTTGCGCTGCATCGTGACCACGTGCGGCGGCCACTCGACGGTCTGCAGGTCGTCCAGCAGGCGCTCGGCGTAGTCGGTGATCTTGAAGAACCACTGCTCGAGCTGGCGGACCTCGACGAGCCAGCCACAGCGCTCGCAGTGCCCGTCGATCACCTGCTCGTTGGCCAGCACGGTCTGGTCGTTCGGGCACCACTTCACCGCCGCCTCCTTGCGGTAGGCGAGGCCCTTCTCGAACAGGCGCAGGAAGATCCACTGGGTCCAGCGGTAGTAGTCGGGCTGGTGTGTGGCGAGCTCGCGCGACCAGTCGATCGAGATGCCCCAGGAGCGGAACTGGCGCCGGAACTGCTCGATCGACTCCTCGGTGGAGATGCGTGGCGGGCGGCCGGTCTTGATCGCGTGGTTCTCGGCGGGCAGGCCGAACGAGTCGTAGCCCATCGGCTGGAGGACGTGCTCGCCCACGCGGCGGCGGTAGTGGGCGATAGCGTCGCCCACGGAATAGACCTTCAGGTGGCCGATGTGAGGCTCGCCCGAGGGGTACGGCAGCATGACCAGCACGTACGACTTGGGCTTGCTGGGATCGGGCTCGTTCGTCACCTCCCAGGTCTTCTCATCAGCCCAGACGCGCTGCCATTTGGGCTCGATCGTGCTCGGGTCGTAGCGCTGCTCCATCGCGGGTTGGAGGTTAGACGACGGTCTTCTGCCGGCCCTAAGTGAGACGGCGTCCCAAGCCGAAGAAGTCAATTAGGTACTTTTGCCTGGAAGCAGAAGGGATTCGCCCGATGAACAGAACCTTCCCACGCGCGTCCGACATCGCCGCCGACCAGGTCGAGTCGATCGTCGCCGCCGCCCACGACGCAGCCGAGGACATCCGCGAGGAGGCGCGCGCCGCGGCCCGGCGCGAGGCCGCCGCAATCGCGGCCGAGGCAGGCGCCACCTCCCAGCAGATCCGAAGCGAGGCCGAGGCCCTGCGGCGCCAGGCTCAGGCCGAGCTGAGCGAGGCCCAGCGGCAGGCGGATCAGATCCGCCAGGAGGCGAAGGACGAGCTCGACCACGGCCGCGCCGAGTCGCAGCGGACCATCTCGCGCGCGCGCGCCGAGTCCGACGGAATGCGCAGCGACGCCCAGGCCGCCGCCATCCGGCTCGGCGAGGAGGCCCGCGAGCAGGCGCGCGCGACGACCTCGCAGGCGCAGACGAGCGCCGAGCGCATGCGCGCCGAGGCGGACGCGGTGCTGAGCCAGGCCGAGGAGAACGCCAGGCGCGTGACGGCCGAGACCGAGGAGAAGGCGCGCGTGACGCGCACCGCAGCGGAGCAGGCCGCGCTGGACATTCGCTCGCGGGCCGAGCAGGACGCGGAGGCGCTGCTGTCGCGCGCCAAGGAGAGCTCGCGGCGCGCAAGCAACGAGGCATCGCGCGAGGCCGAACGCACCCTTTCCGACGCTCGCGCCGAAGCCGTCCGGCTAGGCGAGGAGGCTCGCCGCGAGGCTGGCGAGCGGGTGGACGAGGCCGAGCGGCTGGCGGACGAGATGCTGGCCGATGCCCGAGCGGTGCATAACGGGCTGCGCCAGCTCGGCAAGACGCTCGGCGACCAGGCCGAGACCATTCTGCGCGACGTCCAGACGGCGCACCGGCGCATACGGGCGGACCTGCGCGCGGCGACCGGCAGCTCCTCGTCCCCATCGTCGTCCCCGTCCTACGAGGAGGACACGATGGCGCCGCGCCGGTCGGCGCGCCCGAGCGTGTTCGAGGACCTGGACGTGCCGAGCTGGTCCGAGCCGGCGTCCGGGCGCGAGTAGCGGCCCGCCCCGTCACGAGAAAAGCCGCCCTCTGTGGGCGGCTTTTTCAGTGGAGCTAGGGGGATTCGAACCCCCGACCTTCCGGCTGCCAGCCGGACGCTCTCCCAGCTGAGCTATAGCCCCGAGCCGGTAATCGTCAGCGAAGTTTACGCCACGAACCTGGTTGTTCCTGGCCGGCGACAGCCTCAGGTGGACGTTGCGCCGTCCCGCCACCAACGATATCGGCAACAGGTAGGACTGCCGGAGGTCCGCGCAGTACGCGGCGATCGCGTCGATCTCGTCGGCGGTGTACGAACGCCACAGCATCCCGTTCGCCGAACGTCTGGTGCTCTGACATCGGACGGAGACCACCTCGCCAATGCGGACCGCCCACTTGCACTGCACCCGCAGTATCTGGGGTCGCAAGTCGAAGATCAGGTCATACCGCTCCCCGTCGGTCAGTGGCTTGAACACGCCTATCCCGAGCTCGGCGGCCTCCCAGGCGATGGCCAGCTCTGCTATGCCGCCCTTCTGATCCGTTGTGAGCTCCACTACCCGAACACTAGTTCGTGTGTCGGATGGAAAAAGGCTCTACTAAGCCAAAAACCCGACTACCCGAGCGAGCGGGCCGGGACCTCGCCCCACGGCTGCTCGCCGCGGTCGCAGGTGTGCGCTTGCAGAGCGATCAAGTCGTGTTTAGCATCGGCTCGCAGGACTCGCGAACCAAGGAGGATCGCCATGGCCGAGGAGGCAGGCTCGAAGCGAACTGGTCCGCTCAAGCGGTGGCAGGACCGCCGCGCCGCCCGCCGGATGCGCTGGGCGCAAAGGGAGGCCGCCAAGCCGCGCGACACTCAGGGAGCACACGGATACGACGTCCCGAATGCCGCCACTCGCCGGCGCTAGCCCACCGAGCGGGCCGGCACTTCGCCCCAGAGCTGCTCGAGGCGGTAGAAGGCCCGTGCCTCGGGGGTGAAGATGTGGACTACGCAGTCGAGGTAGTCCATCAGGATCCAGCGCGCCTGGCGCTCGCCCTCGACCCGCCGCGGCAGCAGGCCGCGTTCGTCCTTCAGCTCCAGGTGGATCGCGTCGTGGATCGCCTTGGCCTGGCGCTCGGTATTGCCGCTGCAGATGAGGAAGTAGTCGGTGTAGCCGACGGCGTCGCGCAGGTCGAGCAGGCGGACGTCGATCGCCTTCTTGTCGGAGGCGATCTCCGCGATCCGCTCGGCGAGCTCGAGGGACACGTCCGCGCTCATTCCGCCACCGCCTCCACGGGCGCGGGCGCGGGCGCCGACGACCCGTACAGGCTCTGCGCGCCGATGAAGTTCGCCACCTTGTCGGCCACCAGGTAGCGGATCGGCTGCCCGGCCCCGGCCCGGCGGCGGATCAGCGACGACGACACGTCCACGCGCGGCATCTCGAAGAAGCGAATCTTGCCCGCGCCCGGCAGGCCCGACAGCCTCACCCCCACCGCCGGCCGCTGCCAGCCGGTGCGCTCGACCACGGCCACCGTGGCCAGCTGCAGCACCTCCTCGGGCTCGTGCCAGGCGCGCAGGGTCGCCGCCTGGTCGCCGCCGAGCAGCAGGAACAGCTCGGCCTCGGAGCGCGAGTGCAACTCCCGCAGCGTGTCGACCGTGTACGACGGCCCCTCGCGCTCGAGCTCCATGCGCGACGCCTCGAAGCGCGCGTCGTCGGCCACGGTCAGCTCGACCATCTCGAAGCGCGCCTCCGCGCCCGGGTCCTGCTCGATCTCGCGGTGCGGCGGTACGCCGGCCGGGACCCAGAGGACCGTGTCCAGCCCGAGCTGCACGATCGCCTCCTGCGCGCAGATCAGATGCCCGATGTGGGGCGGGTTGAAGGTCCCGCCGAGGATGCCCACTCGCGCGACGGCTACTACTCCCTCACCTGACCCGTGCCCTCGACCA
Organism: uncultured Thermoleophilaceae bacterium; assembly: GCA_963848495.1. GTDB lineage: Bacteria > Actinomycetota > Thermoleophilia > Solirubrobacterales > Thermoleophilaceae > JAICJR01. Next base: position 1,583,503 of record CAWKDV010000002.1, on the reverse strand, counting down.
CGTACTTGTAGGTGCAGAGCTCGCGCAGCCCGATCGGCCCGCGCGCGTGAAGCTTCTGGGTGGAGTTGCCGATCTCGGCGCCCATGCCGAACTCACCGCCGTCGGTGAAGCGCGTGGAGGCGTTGACGTAGACGCAGGCGCTGTCGACACCCTGGGTGAAGGCGCGCGCCGTGTCGGTCGAGCCGGTGACGATCGCGTCCGAGTGCCCGCTCGTGTAGCGGTTGACGTGCTCGATCGCCTCCCCGGGCGAGTCGACCATCTTCACCGCCAGGATCAGCGCGTGGTACTCGGTGGCCCAATCCTCCTCGCTGGCGTCGTTCAGAGAAGAGGCCAGCTCGCCCGCCAGCGCCCGCGTGCGCTCGTCCACGCGCAGCTCGACGCCCGCCTCGCGCAGCTCGTGCAGCGCGCGCGGCAGGAACGCCGGCGCGATGCCCGCGTGCACGACCAGCGTCTCCGCCGCGTTGCACACTCCCGGCCGCTGCACCTTGGCGTTGACCACGATGCGCACGGCATCGTCGAGGTCGGCGCTCTCGTCGACGTAGACGTGGCAGTTCCCTGACGCCGCGTAGATCACCGGCACCCGGGCGTGCTCCTTGAGCGCCGCCTTCAGCCCCTCGCCCCCGCGAGGGATGATCAGGTCGACCAGCCCCTCCTGCTGCGCCAGCTCGCGCAGCTCGTCGCGGCCACCGCCGGCCACGAGCGAGACGGAGCCCTCGGGGAGCCCAGCGGAGAGAGCCGCCTCCGAGGCGATCGTCGCAAGCACCGCGTTCGAGTGAGCCGCCGTGGACGACCCGCGCAACACGATCGCGTTGCCGGACTTGATGCAGAGCGCGGTGCAGTCGATCGTCACGTTCGGCCGGGCCTCGTAGACCACCGCGACCACTCCGAGCGGCACGCGCACGCGCCGCAGGTCGAGGCCGTTGTACAGGCGGTGGCCGTCGATCGTCTCGCCGACGGGGTCGGGCAGCGCGGCGACGGCGCGCGTGTCGCGCGCGATTCCGGCGATCCGCTCCGGCGTGAGCAGCAGCCGGTCGAGCAGCGAGCTGTGGAGCTCGGCGTCGCGGCCGGCCTCCATGTCGCGCGCATTGGCCTCGAGCACCTCGTCCATCCGCTCCTCGAGCGCAGCCGCCATCGCGTGGAGCGCGGCGTTGCGGGTGTCGGTGTCGAGCTGCGCGAGGCGGCGCGACGCACGCTTGGCGCCGGCGCAGATCTCGGCTACGGATGCGGTGGTGGTGGCCACCGGACAAGGGTACCGGCAGCCGTGGAGACCTCGCCCTGCTCGCCGCTACTCGAGCACGAAGTAGTCGCGGTGCACGGCCTCCTCGCTCGCGCGGGGCAGCAGCTCGCGCACCTCGGAGGTCTTAAGCCCCTTGATCCGGCGCAGCTCCTCGGCCGAGTAGTTGACGATCCCCTTGCCGATCGCCCCGCCGTTGCTGCCCGCGGCCGACACCTCCACGGCGTCGCCCGCCTGGAACTCCCCCTGCACCTCGACGACGCCCACGGGCAGTAGGCTGGTGCCGCGCTCGCGCAGCGCGTGCTCGGCGCCGGCGTCCACCACGATCCGCCCGTGGCTCGGCTTCGCGTACTTCAGCCACAGCTTGAAGCTCGACACGCGGCCGGCCTGCGGCTGGAAGCGCGTGCCGAGCGCCTCGCCGCGCAGCGCCGCGCCGATCACGCCCTCGCGCGTGCCGCTGGCGATCACCGCCGGGATCCCGGCCGCGGTGGCCATCTCCGCCGCCACCACCTTCGAGCGCATCCCGCCCGAGCCGAGCGGCGAGGTGGACAGCGCGATGTCGATCCGCTCGAGCGCGTCGAAGTCCGTGACCTCCGGCACCGGCACCGCCGCCGGGTCCCGGCGCGGGTCGCCCGTATAGAGCCCGTCGGTGTCGGTGAGCAGCAGCAGGAGCCCCGCGTCGAGCAGGATCGCCACCTGGGCCGCGAGGAAGTCGTTGTCGCCGAACGAGATCTCGTCCGTGGTGGTGGTGTCGTTCTCGTTGATCACCGGCACCACGTCCCACTCGAGCAGCCTGCGCAGCGTCTGGCGCGCGTTCAGGTAGTGGCTGCGGGCCGACATGTCGAAGAACGTGAGCAGCACCTGCGCGCTGCGGACGCCATGGCCCTGGAGCAGCTCGTCGTAGACGCGGAACAGCTTGCCCTGGCCCACCGCTGAGGCGGCCTGCAGCTCGTCCATGGCCCGCGGCCGCAGCGGCAGCTCCATCACGCCCATGCCGCGCGCGATGGCCCCGGAGGTGACGATCACCAGCTTCTGCCGGGCGGCGTGCAGCGATGCGACCTCCGCGCACAGGCGCTCGAGCGACTCGCGGCGGACCACACCACGGTCGTCGGCCACGATGCTCGAGCCGAGCTTTACGACTGCCACGCTCACGCGGCGAAGGTTATGGGCAGCGGAGGCCGCCGGGCGCTCAGCCGAAGATGGCGAAGCCGACCGGGATGGCGGCCATCAGCGCGGCGAAGCCGCTGAAGATGATGGTGAGAGAGCGAACGGTCATGGCGCCAAAGCTAGGCGCCCGCGCGCCACCCTCCAGTGCGGCAGGCACTTCGATTCGCGGTGCGGCTAACCGGCGACCGACTGTGCCTGCACGGCTACCCAGCCTCGATTGCGGCGCGTACCTCCACCTCTGTGGGGGTCTGGCCGAAGCTCGTTAGCCACCAGGTCGCGCCGGCGGCCTCCCACGGGGCGGGGTCGGTACCCGGCCTGCCCTCGGCCACGACGTCGAAGGAGCCGAGGTCCCCGCCGCGCAGATCGCGCACCTCCGCCACCAGCTCGGCGAGCTGGTCCGGCTCCTCCATCTCGATTGGGAAGAAGCCGTCCCAGCGCGCGGCGCGGAGCAACGGTCGGCGGCTTGGCCAGCGGCCGGCCACCCACACCGGCGGGCGCGGCCGCTGAACCGGCAGAGGCTCGAACTCCCCGTCCCAGAACTCCGCCAGCCGCTCCAAGCGCTCGTCGAGCAGCCTGGCGCGTTCCCGCGGGTCCGTGACCTCGCCGAACGGCTCGAGCTCACCGTTGCGGTCGCTCCCGAGCCCGACGCCGAAGACGAGCCGTCCGTCGCTCAGCAGGTCGAGGGTGGCGGTCTCGCGCGCCACCTTCTGTACCCGCCGCCGGGACAGCGGGGTGACCAGCGGCCCGATACGGATCCGCCTGGTCGCGCAGGCGATCGCGCTGAGCGCAACCCAGGGGTCTGCCACGGCACGGGTCGGCGGACGGTAGTTCACGTGATCCCAGAGGAAGAAGCCATCGAAGCCGCGCTCCTCGGCGGCCGCTGCCAGCTCCGCCACGACCCGCGGATCCGACAGCTCGTCGAACGGCGCTACGAAGATGCCCCGGTGCGCGCTCATCGCAGCGGCGCGCCCGGGTCGAGCTCGAACACGATGCCGGCGATCTCCACGTCGTCGCCGGGCTCGAAGCCGGCAGCCTCGAGGGCGCGGATCACGCCGAGAGCCCGCAGGCGGTCCTCCACGTAGCGCTGCGCGTCCTCGTTGTCCATGTCGTGCCGCGAGATCAGGCGCTCGACCCGACCGCCGCTGACCCGGAAAGCGCCCTCGCCGGTGCGCTCGACGCGGAAGCTGTCCTCGCCCGGCCGGTAGACGCGGTGCTCGGCCGGCGGTTCGTCCGCTGCGCCCAGTGGCAGCGCCTCCGCGGGAACACCGAGGAAGATCGCGTCGACCAGCTCTTCCAGCCCCTGGCCCGTGGCCGACGAGGTGAGGATCACGTCGAGCACCTCCTCCCCCAGACGCTCGCGCCATTCCTCCCGCGCGGCCGCCGCGTGCTCGGGCGGCACGAGGTCGGCCTTCGACAGCGCCAGGACGCGCGGCAGCCGCTCGAGTCCCGCTCCGTAGCCCGCCAGCTCGGCCTCCACCGTGGCGTGGTTCTCGACCGGGTCAGAGCCGTCGAGCGGCGCCAGGTCGAGCACGTGCACGAGCAGCCGGGTGCGCTCCACGTGCGCGAGGAACTCGAGGCCGAGGCCGGCGCCCTCGCCGGCTCCCTCGATCAGGCCCGGGATGTCGGCCACCACGAGCTGCCGCTCGTCGCGCTCGATCGTGCCGAGCGCGGGCTCGAGCGTTGTAAACGGGTAGTCGGCCACCTTCGGCTGGGCGCGGGTGATGCGAGACAGAAGCGAGGACTTGCCGGCGTTTGGAAGCCCGATGAGCCCGGCGTCCGCCAGCAGCTTCAGCCGCAGCTCGAGCCAGCGCTCCTCGCCCGCCAGCCCACGCTCGGCGAAGCGCGGCGCCTGCCGCGTGGAAGTGGTGAAGTGGCGGTTGCCGCGACCGCCGAGCCCGCCGCGCGCCACCACGGCGCGCTGACCCGGCTGGACCAGGTCGAAGTGCAGCTCCCCCTCGACGTCGTCCGCGACCGTGCCGGGCGGCACGCGCACCTCGAGCGCCGCCGGGCTCGCACCCTGCCGGTTCTGGCCCTCGCCGTGACCGCCGCGCTGAGCCTTGTAGTGCGACTTCCGCTTGAACGTCTGGAGGTCGCGCATCGACGGGTCGCAGACGAGCACGACGTCGGCGCCGCGGCCGCCGTCGCCGCCATCCGGGCCGCCGCGCGGCACGTGCGCCTCGCGCCGGAACGAAACCACGCCGTTGCCGCCGCCGCCGCCCTGTACGAAGATCTTGGCGCGGTCGTAGAGCACCGCTACGCCAGCTCGACGATCGAGAGCGTGTTCCCGTCGGGATCGCGGAACCAGGCCACGCGGGCGCCGCTCGGCGCGCTCCAGGCGCCGAGGTCGTCTTGGCGCATGCCGTCGTAGCGCTGGAACTCCACCCCGCGGCCGGCGAGTTCCTGGATCGCCGACTCGATGTCCGGCACGCGCCAGCCGAGCACCGTGTACGGCGCGGGCGCCACCTCGTCCACGCGTGTGACGCGCAGGAGCGTGTCGCCGCAGCGGAACTGGCAGGCGAAGGAGTCCTCCTGCTCGAGCTCGAGGCCGAGCACGCTGCCGTAGAACTCGCGCGCGCGGTCCAGGTCGGTGGCGCCCGCGAACGCCATCAGCTGAGCGGAGCCGAGCGCGGTCACGGGCTTGGCAGGAGTGCCTGCATGAGCTCAGGGCTGTCCGGGATGAGGCCGATCGACACGAGGCGCCCCAGGAGCTCGGCCCAGCCCGGGTTGGCCGCGTAGGCGCGATCGAGCTGAGCGCGCGCCTCGTCGACCCTCCCGGCGGCGGCGAGCGTCACGCCGCGCCAGAACACGATCTCGAGGTTGTCCGGGGCGATCTCGCTCGCCTCGTCGTACTGCGCCAGCGCCGCCGGCACATCGCCCGCGAGGATCAGCTGCTCCGCGTTCTCCACGCGGTCGTAGGCGCGCTTCAGCTCGAGCAGGCGCCGCAGCTCGCGGAGCGGCTCGGGGCTGTCCTCGACGCGCAGCTCGATGAGGCGCTCCCGCCAGGGCCTGTCCGTGCGCCTGCCGCCCACGACGAGCAGCGCCGCCGACTGCCGTCCGCGCACGTCGCCGCCCTCGGCCTCGGCTGCGTCGAGCGCCGCGAGGAGCCGCGCGGCGAGGTCGCCGCCGGCCTCCGAGTAGGCATCCACCATCGCGTCCCAGACCGTGTCGCGCAGCATCATGTTCGCCTGCGCCGACACCTGGTCGCCGACGCGGTGGCCGGCCTCCGCGATGCAGGCGCGGCCCGTGTGCACGGCCACCCGCCCGGCGGCGTCGATCATCGCCACCTGCCGCGTGGCCTCGCCGTCGTCGCGGTCGATCAGCTCCCCGAGCGCTCCCGCGGCGCTGCGCCCGGCGCGGATCAGCTCGAGGCCCTGCGGACCGTAGGAGGGCTCCGCGAACGACTGCGTGGCCACGGCGCCGACTCCGGGCTCAGCCCAGGTGACGATCGACCCGACCGAGAAGTAGTGCGACTGCACGGCAACCCCGAGCTGACCCGTCTCCGGGTCGCGGGCCACCATCGAGTAGGTCATGTCTCGCCCGCGGGCTACTCGGCGGGCAGCACCGAGATGACGCGGCCGCGGCGGCCCGTCTTGAACTCGACCGTGCCCGCGCGCCTGGCATAGATCGTGTCGTCCTTGCCGATGCCCACGCCGTCGCCGGGATGGAAGCGCGTGCCGCGCTGGCGGACGATGATCTCGCCGCCGGTCACGACCTGGCCGGCGAACACCTTCACTCCCAGGCGCTGCGCGTTCGAGTCGCGGCCGTTGCGGCTCGAGCCGAGCCCCTTCTTATGAGCCATCCTCGGCCTCCTCGTTGGCGGCGGGTTCGGCGTCCTTCTTGGCGGCCGGGCGCCGCGACATCAGCTTGATGTCCTTGATCTCGAGCCGCGTGAGGTCCGCGCGGAAGCCGGTGCGGCGCTTGTAGCCGCGCTTGGGCTTGTACTTGAGCACGTGGACCTTCTTGCCGCGCTCGTGGCCGGTCACGACCGCCTCGACCTTGATCTTGGCCAGCTCGCCGCCGTCGAACACGGTGTTGTCGCCGTCCGCGAACAGCAGCGGATCGAGCGTGACCTTGTCACCCTCGCCGGCAGCCATGCGGTCGACGAGAAGGGACTCGCCCTTCTCGACCCGATACTGCTTTCCGCCTACTTTGACAACGGCATACATGGAAGTGGCGCCTCCGGGCGCCAGCCGTGGAGTGTAGCCAACGGAGATTGCGGATTGCGGATTGCGGAACTGTCGCCCTCCGCAATCCGCTACTCCGCAATCCGCGATCCCTACTCCGCCGCCGCCTTCGGCCGTCGCCCCCTGCCGCCGCGGCGGCCGCGGGTGCGCTTCGGGCGGGCCTCCTCCTCTGAATCTCCGTTCTCGGCAACCGGCTCCTCCCCGACGATCGTGGCGGCGGCGGAGGAACGGCCCACGTTCTCGATCCGCACCAGGTGCTTCTGCCCGAGGTACTTCACGCCCCTCGCCACCGAGATCACGTAGCCGTCGATCTTCGCCACGGCGTCGTCCTCGTTGTACATGTGCGGCTCCTCGATCGTGACGAGCACCTCCTCGCCCTCGCGGAACGGCAGGGCGCGCTCCTCGACCTCATCGCGGGAGCCCTCGAGGGTGACCGCGAAGTGGTCGATGGGCAGGCCCTCGGAGCCCTCGAAGTGGAAGTGCTTGTCCACGTCGGCCTCGATCTCCATCAGCGGCCGGCCGGGGCTCCCGATCAGCCAGGCGGACACGCGCGGGTTGACCTGGATCAGGAAGGCCTCGGACTCCGGGCGCTCGCTCGCCAGGTCGCGCAGCTTGCGCTCGACCTCGATGGCCACGGTCTCCTCGGACAGCACCACGCCCTCGCCATGACAGGTCGGGCAGGGCTTGGTGAGGATCTCGCGCACACCGTCGGTGACGTTCTGGCGGGTCATCTCCACCAGCCCGAGCGGCGAGATCTCCATCACGTAGGTCTTGGTGCGGTCCTCGTCGAGCGCCTTGCGCAGCACCTTCAGCACGGCGTCGCGGTTGCGGGCGCGAGCCATGTCGATGAAGTCGATGACGATGATCCCGCCGATGTCGCGCAGCCGGAGCTGGCGCACGACCTCATCGGCGGCCTCGAGGTTGGTCTTCGTGATCGTGTCCTCGAGCCGGGCGCCCTTGCCGCGGCCGATGAACGAGCCCGAGTTGATGTCGATGATCGTCATCGCCTCGGCGTAGTCGATGATCAGGTAGCCGCCCGAGGGCAGGTCCACCCGCCGGTTGAGCGTCGACTTGATCACGTCCTCGATGCCGTAGCGCTCGAACAGCGGCTCGTCGTCCGTGTAGAGGTGGACGCGGTCCACGAGCTCGGGCGCCGTGCGGGTCAGGAACGAGGTGAGCCGCTGGTGCTGCTTGGGGTCGTCCACCATGGCGTCCTCGAAGTGGTCCGAGAAGATGTCGCGCACCACGCGGACCGACAGGTCCGCCTCCTGGAAGACCATCGCCGGCGCGACCGTCTCCTTGGCGCGCTTCTGCAGGACCTCGTAGAGCTTGTGCAGGTACTTGACCTCGCGGTCGAAGTCGGCCTTCGTGGCGCCGCGCGCGGCGGTACGGATGATCGCGCCGCCCTCGCCGAGGTCGAGCTTGGCGGCCTCCTTGCGCAGCCGGTCGCGCTCCTTGTCGTCGAGCCGGCGCGAGACGCCGACGCCCTCGCCCTGCGGTACGTAGACGAGATAGCGGCCGGCGATCGAGAGCTGCATCGTGAGCCGCGCGCCCTTGCTCTTGAGCGGGTCCTTCATCACCTGGACCAGGATCTCCTGGCCGGGCTTGAGCAGGTCGGTGATGCGCTGCCCCTTGCCGCTGCGCCCGCGGCGCGCGACCTCCACGCCGGGGATGACGATGTCGTCGGCATGGAGGAACCCGTTCTTGTCGAGGCCGATGTCCACGAAGGCGGCCTCGAGGCCGGGCAGGACGTTGTCGACCTTGCCCTTGTAGATGTTTCCGACTATCGAGCGGCTCCCCCGCCGCTCTATGTACAGCTCGGCAACGTGCGAGCCGTTCAGCTCCTCCTGCTTGGGAGGGGCCTTCGTGCTGCCGCGGCGGCGCCTGCCGCCGGCGGGCTTGTCGTTACCCTCGCCGTTCTGGGGAAGGGGCTCCCCCTCCGCCTCCAGGATGGCGACTCGGGTTTCGCCACGGTCCACCGTGACGAGCACTCTTTTTCTCAAAGTTTCCTCTCATAGAAGTGTCTGACGCCCCTTGGCCAGCGCGATCTCGCGTGCTTGCACGTGGACCGACTGCAACAGCCCTAGGGCGAGCAGGGTGACTATCACCGAGGAGCCGCCGTAACTCATTAGCGGTAACGGGACTCCGGTGATGGGCATGATGCCCACGGTCATCCCCACGTTGACGAAGACCTGGAACATCAGCATTGCGACGATGCCTCCCGCCACCAGGCTTCCGTACAAGTTCTTCGCCATAGTAAGGATACGAAGCCCTCTCCAGATCACGAGGGCGTAGAGCGACAGGACGACGGCAGCGCCCATGAAGCCGAACTCCTCGCCGACCACCGAGAACACGAAGTCCGTGTGGTGCTCGGGGATGAAGTCGAGCTTGGTCTGCGTGGCGCCGTTCGCACCGCGACCGACCTTCTGACCTGAGCCGATCGCGATCGTCGACTGCTTGAGCTGATAACCCTGATCGCGCGGGTTGTCGCTCGGATGCACGAACGCCGTGAGGCGCTGCACCTGGTAGTCCTTCAACAGGTGCGTGCCCAGCGCCGGGCCGACCACCACCACCGCGGTGACCGCGGCCGTGGCGAGCACGCCCAGCAGGGCGAAGTGGGTCCACTTGGTCCCGGCCACGAACAGCAGGGCCAGGGCGATCGTGATGTAGACGAAACCGCTGCCGAGGTCCGGCTGTGCGATGACGAGCATCGCCGGCAGGACGGCCAGCAGCATGATGCGGCGCGGTCGTCTCCTTCTCTCCGAGACGCCGCGTTCGGTCCACCAGGAACCCGGAGAGTGCCAGCACAAGCAGCACCTTGCCGAGCTCGGACGGCTGGAAGTTGAAGAACGGGAAGTTGATCCATCGCTTGGACCCGCGCGTGGCCGTGCCGAGGCCGAGCGTGAGCAGCACTGAGGCGATCATCACCCCATAGAGGGCGATCCGCCACTCGCGCAGCCGGGAGTAGTCGAAACGGGACGCGATCAGCATGAACAGGACGCCGACCCCCACGTACACGCTCTGGCGCATCACGTAGTAGTCGGGGCTGCCCGGGATGTCCGTGTTGGTGGCCGTGTAGATCGTGTAGATCCCGCACGCCGCGATGCCCAGCGTGCCGAGGAACAGGAGCGGATCGATCTTCAGGAACCCGAGCCCCAGCCCAACGGGCTGCGCCTCGTCCCGGAAGTCCTTGACGGAGCCGCCGTATGGAGTCGCCGTCATCCGCGGTCACACTAACGATCAGCCCCTAGCGGGACTGGTTCGTCCCCTTCACGACCTTGCTCTCGTCCTTCTTGTCTCCGTACAGCGCCGCCAGGATACGGCGAGCGTCGGGCGCAGCCGTCTCGGCGCCCCAGCCGCCATTCTCGTCGGTGACCGCCACGACGTACTTCGGGTTGGGGCAGGGTGCGAGCAGGACGTACCAGGACTGGTCGGGCTTGCCGATGCGCTGGGCCGTGCCGGTCTTGCCGCAGACCTTGATCGGGAAGCCCTTGAAGACGTCTGTCGAGGTGCCGCCGGGTGCGTTCGCGGCGCCGTAGAGGCCGTCCATGATCGCCTGGCGATACTGCGGCGGGATGTTCAGCTTGGCGCGCGGCGGCGTGGCGAACTGCTGGATCGCGCGTCCCTGGGAGTCGTCGATCCGCATCGCCAGGTGCGGCTTGACCCTGTAGTCGGTGGCGATGCCGGCATAGGCCACAGCCATCTGGAGCGGGTCGGCCTGCAAGTAGCCCTGGCCCACGGCGAGCAGCACGCTCTGTCCCGGCGTCCAGAAGTCGAACACCGACGGGATCTTCTTGTGCAGGCGGTTGACCTGCGCCGCCGTGGGAAGGAAGCCGCTGCCCTCGGCGGGCAGGTCGATGCCGGTCGGGCGGCCGATGCCCAGCTTGTGGCCCCAGCGCTGGAGCTGCGTGCCGCCGCAGGCGCTGTCCAGCGAGGCGCCCACCTGGTAGAAGAAGACGTCGCTCGAGACGGTGAGCGCGCGCACCAGGCTGAGGGCGCCGTAGGAGGCGCCGCCGGCATTTTGGAACTTCTGGGTCCCGAGCTTGAAGGTGCCCCCGTCGAACAGCACCTGGCTCGGTGTGAGCACGCCACAGGTGAGCGCGGCGACCGAGGTGATCGGCTTGAAGGTCGAGCCGGTGGGATAGAGGGACTGGGTGGCCCGGTTGGTGAGCGGCGCGCCGTTGGCCTTCGAGATGAGCGCCTTGTAGGTCGACTCCTTGACGCCCTTCGAGAAGACGTTGGGATCGAACGTCGGCGCGCTGCCGAGCGCGAGGATCGAGCCGTCATGGACGTCCATCGCCACGAAGCCGCCGAAGCGTCCGGCCAGCGTCTCCTGGCCGACGCGCTGCGCCTCGCTGTTCAGCGTGAGCCGCAGCTGGTGGCCCTGCACCGACTTCTTGGTCGTGAGCGTGTTGCGGAGCGCCCCGGAGGCGTCCACCTGCACCCGCGCGGCGCCGTCGATGCCGCGCAGGAAGCGGTCGTAGGAGGACTCGATGCCGGCCTGGCCAACGCGGTCGTTCATGTTCACGCCCTTGTAGGCGGGCTGCTTGATCTGTTCGGCGGTGACCTGGCCCACCCAGCCGACGAGCTGCGCAGCCAGGTCATGGTGCGGGTAGAAGCGCAGGTAGACGGGATCCACCGACACCCCCGGGAACTGCGTGATGTGCTCGAGAATGTACGAGTAGACACCGCCGCTGACGTCGTTCTTCACCGTGGCCTTGGCGAAGGGGATTGCCCGCAGCTCGGTGCGGACGCTGTTGCGGATGTCCGCCTTGCGCATGTGCAGCACCTTGGCGAGGCGCGTGTAGAGCTGGTCCTTCACGGCCTGCTGCTTGGGCAGCTTGTCGGGGCTGATCGTCACCGCCCAGCCGGTCCGGTTGCGCACCAGCACGTTGCCGTCGCGGTCGACGATGGCCCCGCGCGGCGCCTGGACGAGGATGTCGCGCACCTGGTTGTTCTTCGCCTCGGCGACGTACTTGTCGCCGGACAGGATCTGCAGGTACCAGAGCCGGAAGAAGATGACCGCGAACATCACGAGGGCGATGCCGCCGAGGATCGCCACACGCAGGGCCAGCTGAGGCGTGATCGTCGGCCGGTTCTCGTTGTCGAGGTACATGGGTCTAGACCTCGAGCCCCCGCAGGCCGATGGGGCCGGACTCGATCGGCTGCGCCCGCCTGCGGCGGCGGTCGGCCGGATCGACCTTCAACACCGGACGCAGGATCCGGCGGATCAGCCAGAACACCGGCAGCGCCAGCACCGTGTTCAGGATCAACGTGATGAACATGTCGCGGAAGGCGTAGATGCTCACCTTCGCGTCGAAGGCGAGCAGGAAGCTGACGATGGCCAGGCCGGCGAGGTACATCGCCGTGGTGGCGGCGGCGACGGGGATCGGCAGCAGGCCGTGCGACGGCTCGTTCTGCTCGCCGTAGCGGCCGACCCAGAAGCCGATCAGCGTGAGCACGAGCGACGAAGCGCCCACGTCCTGGCCGAGCAGGAGGTCGAGCAGCAGCCCCATGGCGAAGCCGACCGCGGCGCCCGTGATCGCCCCGCCCCAGAGCGCCACCGCCCCGACCACGAGCGGCACCAGGTCCGCGGTGCCGCCGATCACCCGCACCCCCGAGACGCCGGCAGTCTCGATCACGACCGCGAAGATCGTGATCGCCACCAGCCGGGCGATCGCGCTGGGGGTGACGATCACGGCCCCACCTGCGCTCTCAGCTGCTGCGCGCGGCCGGTGAGCACCTGGACGAAGTCCATGCCGCGCAGGTTGGCGAACGGCTGGATGTGCACGCGCTGGTCGGTGGCGAGCTCGCCCGGGTCGACGCGCTTCACGCGGCCGACCGGGATGCCGCGCGGGAAGATCGACTCCAGGCTGCCCGATACCAGACCCGAGGTGACGACCGTCTGGCCGACCGCGATGTTCGCGTTGCGCTGGAGGTAGTCGAACAGCATGTCGTCGGGGTTGCCCACCTCCGGATCGACGATGCCCTTGGCGCCGCCGGGCATCGCCTCGGCGTCCACGTGGCTCAACTCGTCGGTGATCAGCATGACCCGGGCGGTGCCGCCCGTCACGGCCGACACCCTGCCCGCCAGGCCGCCGGCCGCGATCACCGGGTCGTTCACCTCGATGCCCGAGCCGCTGCCCTGGTTGAGGACGACGCTGGAGTACCAGACGGTCGGCGAACGCTCGATGACCCGGGCGGTGACCCACTTGCCACCCGCCCCGAAGCTCGCGTTGTTCGTCAGCCCGGTGAGCTTCGACAGCTCGCTGGCGTCGTGCACCGCCGTCTGGTTCTGCGCGAGCTGCTGGCGCAGCTGCGCGACCTCCTTCTTCAGCTGCTTGTTCTGCTTCTTGGCGTGGAAGAAGTCGCCGGTCGAGTTGGCGAGGTTGCGCACCGGCCGGAAGGCGATGCTGACGCCCTTCTCGAGCGGCGAGAAGGCGGCCTGTGCGCCGTTCGAGAAGTTGTGCAGCGAGCCCCCGGCGGACTCGCCGAAGTAGATCGTGAGCAGTGCGATCGAGAGGACGACCAACACGCCCAAGACCGCCCGCCTTCTGCGGACAACCTTCTTGTCGTACACCTAGGGTGTACCTCCGGCGCGCTTAGTAGCGCCGTCGCTGTCGGGAATTCCTGTTGCTGCGGTGGATGGCTTCGAACTCCTCGAGGGAGCGGCCAGAACCCACCGCCACGCAGGTTAGGGGAGATTCCGCCAGGTGGGCGGGCATTTGAGTCTCGTCGCGCAGCCGCTCGTCGAGGCCCTGTAGCAGCGAGCCACCGCCCGCCAGCATGATGCCCCGGTCCATGATGTCCGCCGCCAGCTCGGGCGGCGTCCGGTCAAGCGTCTCCTTGACCGCGTCGATGATCGCCTGGAGCGGCTCCTCGAGCGCGAGGCGCACCTCCTCGCTCGTGAGCACGACGGTCTTCGGCAGACCGGATACGAGGTCACGGCCGCGGATCTCGGCCTGCACCTCCTCCTCGAGCGGGAAGGCCGAGCCGATCTCGAGCTTGACCTCCTCCGCCGTCTGCTGCCCGATCATCAGCTTGTACTCGCGCTTGACGTAGTTGATGATCGCCTCGTCGAGCTCGTCGCCGCCGATGCGGATCGACTGCGAGACCACGATTCCCCCGAGCGAGATCACCGCGACCTCGCTCGTGCCGCCGCCGATGTCGACGACCATGTTCCCCGTCGGCTCGCCCACCGGCAGGCCCGCGCCGATCGCGGCCGCCATCGGCTCCTCGATCAGGTAGGCCTGGCGGGCGCCGGCCGACAGGCAGGCCTCCTCGACGGCACGCTTCTCCACCCCGGTGACCCCGGACGGAACGCAGACCACCACGCGCGGATGCGCCCAGCGATTCTGGTGCACCTTCTGGATGAAGTGGCGGAGCATCTGCTCGGTGACGTCGAAATCGGCGATCACGCCGTCCTTCAGGGGCCTGATGGCCGAGATCGTGCCCGGCGTACGGCCCAGCATGCGCTTGGCCTCGATGCCGACCGCGTGCACCTCCCCGGTGCGCGAGTCGATCGCCACCACAGACGGCTCCGACAGGACGATGCCTCGGCCGCGCACGTAAACGAGCGTGTTGGCAGTACCGAGATCGACGGCCATATCGCGGCCCCCGAAGCCCGTCAAGTAGGAGAAGAAGCCCATTGACTATTCGAAGAGTAGGTCGCCTGACGGCAGCCGAGAACGCCTGGGCGAGCCGCAAGACATCGTGCAGTGGGAGCGGGCCGCCCGGAAGCCGCGCCAAGTGTAGCCAACCTGCGCCGGCGTTGGGAGCCCAGTTTGCAGCGAAAATCCGGCGTAGTGCGGCTTCAGCCGCGCACCAGCTCCGGCGCCAGGCGCATCAGCGCGGCCAGCGGCAGGCCCACCACGTTCCAGTAGTCGCCCTCGATGCGCTCCACCAGCGACGAGCCACGGCCCTGGATCGCATAGGCACCCGCGCGCTCGCGCCACTCGCCTGTGCCGAGGTACCAGGCGAGGTCGGCCGGCTCGAGCGGCCGCAGGGTGACGCGGGTCATCGCGTGCGCGGTGAGCTCCTCACCGCCCGTCCGCAGCGCCAGGCCGCCCCAGACCTCGTGCGTGCGGCCGCCGAGCGCGCGCAGGAACTCCAACGCCTGCTCAGGGCCCGCCGCCTTGCCGAACACCCGGCCGTCGAGCACCACCTCGGTGTCCGCGGCCACGACGAGGTCGCCCTCCACGGCGCGGGCCTTGCGCAGCGCGTTCTCCACCACCACGGCGGCCGGCTCGCCCGCCGTCAGCTCCTCCACGTCGGGCACCACGACGCGGAACTCCACTCCCAGCTGCTCCAGGATCGCTCGCCGCTGCGGGGACGCGGAGGCGAGCGTCAGCACGTCAGCCGAGGTCCGGGAAGAACAGGCCGATCTCGCGGGCGGAGGACTCGGGCCCGTCCGAGCCGTGGACGAGGTTGGTCTGAACCTCGAGCGCGTAGTCGCCGCGGATCGAGCCCGGCGAGGCCTCGAGCGGGTTGGTGGAGCCGATCACCTGGCGCGCGGCGGAGATCGCCGAGTAGCCCTCGAGCACCATGGCCACCAGCGGGCCGCCGGTGATGAAGTCGACGAGATCGCCGAAGAACGGCTTCTCGCTGTGCTCCGCGTAGTGCTGCTCGGCCAGCGAGCGCTCGACCTGCATGTGCTTGAGCGCGACGATCCGCAGCCCCTTGCGCTCGAAGCGGGCGATCACCTCGCCGCTGAGGCCGCGGGCGAAGGCGTCCGGCTTTACCAGGATCAGGGTCCTCTCCAACTCGTTCTCCTTGGATGTTCGGGATCAGTCGCCGGCGGGGCGTGGACGGGGGCCGCTGCCCCCCTCGCCGCGGGACGGCGGCGGTGGTGGTGGGGCCGAGGTGGGCCTGGAGCGCGTGGGCGCCGGGTCCGTGCCGTAGGGGCCGCCGGCGGCGGCTGTCCGGCGTACCGAACGCCGCCGCGGCGGCGCGGCGGCCGCCGCCTCCTGAGCCAGCTGCGCGCCCGGCACCTCCGCCTCGCAGTAGGGGCAGATCTTCCAGAGCGGATCGAGCGGCTTGCCGCAGGTCTGGCAGGGCTCCTTCAGCCGTCTCAGGCAGCTCGGACAGCGCAGGAAGGTCTTCTCGATCTTGAAGCCGCAGTAGGGGCAGCCCTGCTCGAGCTGCGCCAGCCGCGCCTCGGCCGCCGCGATCTCGAGGTCGCGCTCGCGCGCGTCGTCGAGGTACTCGGGCGGCCGCACGATCATGTAGATGATCGTGCCGAGGAACGGGAACAGCGACGCCGCCGTGGCACAGGCGATCAGCATCGGATCCGCGATCCGGCGCCGCGCGTCGGACCAGGTCCAGTAGACGAGCGCCAGCCAGATCACCACCAGGAACAGCAGGATCAGGCTGACCACGCGGTTCAGCGTGTCGTTGTGAATGCCGAAAATGGCGAGGGCGCCCATGGTGGGGCGGAGTGTACTTTGCCGCGAGGCGGCTCCCGCCCGGCTTTCCCGCGACGCGCGGCACGTGTCGGGGTTTGCGGTCGATCAGCGGTTACGACGGCGATGAGGAGCGGGCCCGAAGCCGCCGGCAGCGACGTGCATGGAGTTAACCCCGAATAGCGGGGTTAACTCCATGCACCCCCCGCTTGGACCGCCTTCATTGCGGCCGTAAGCGTCCGGCGCTTAACCGCCGCCTACAGAATCAACCGGCCGATCAGGTAGCCGATCCCGAAGAAGACGCAGGATCACCGCGGCCACCACGGCCGCGACGATGCCGATCGTCGTCAGGAGGCTCGGATACTCGCGTTCGTTCACAGCGTCGAGGCGCGCGCCGCACGTTCCACGCGCACCAGGTCGGCGATGAGGTATATCGAGCCCGTGGCCAGCACGGCGCCGTCCGGGCCGGCGAGCTCGCGCGCCCTGGCGAGCGCCGCCTGCGGATCGGCCACCGTCTCCGACGGCGGCGACCCGCCAAGCTGTGACGCGAGGCTCTCGAGCGTGGCCGCCGGCAGCGCGCGCGGGTTCGAGCAGCGCGTGAAGACCGCCCGCGAGCAGCTCGGGAGGAGAGCGCCGAGCATCGCGGCAGCGTCCTTGTCGTCGAGCACCGAGAAGACGCCCACCAGTGGCCGCTCGCCCACCACCTCGGGCAGCGCCTCGGCCACCGCCTGGGCGCCCGCGGGGTTGTGGGCGCCGTCGAGCAGCGTCAGCGGCGCGTCGTCCACCTGCTGCATGCGGCCCGGCACGCGCAGCTCCGCGGCGGCGCGCTCTACCGCCTCGTCGTCCAGCTCGCCCAGGAAGGCCTCGGCGGCGGCGCGCGCGAGTGCGAAGTTGCGCCGCTGGAAGCCGCCGCGCGCGGCCAGCGGGTAGTCGACGCTCTGCGGCGCGCGGACCAGGCGGGCGCCCTGCTCGGCCGCCACCTTGCGCGCCACCGCGTCGGCGTCCGGATGGAGCTCGCCGGCCACCAGCGTCGCGTTCTGGCGCACCACGGCCAGCTTCTCCTCGGCGATGTCGCGGATCGTCGGTCCCAGCCAGCGCGTGTGCTCGAGCCCGACGTTCGTGATCACCTGGACCTTCGACGGGATCACGCTGGTGGCGTCGTAGCGGCCGCCGAGCCCTGCCTCGATCACCGCCACCTCGACCTCGCGCCGCGCCAGCTCGTGGTAGGCGGCGGCGGTGAGCGCCTCGAACTGCGTGACGGTGTCGCCGACGTCCTGGGTGCGGTTCACGAGCTCGGCGGCGTGGGCGGCGCGCGCCACCGCGGCCGCGAAGTCCTGCCCGGAGACGGGTTGCTCCCCCACCTCCACGCGCTCGGTGAACGACGCCAGGTGCGGCGAGGTGTAGCTGCCGGTGCGGAGCCCGTGGCGCTCGAGGATCGCGGCGATCATGCGCACGGTGGAGGACTTGCCGTTGGTGCCCACCACGTGGATCGAGGCGAAGCGCCGCTGGGGCATCCCCAGTGCGGTCATCAGCTTGTGCATGCGATCGAGCCCGAAGCGCATGCCGAACAGCTCGAGGTCGAGCAGATAGTCCTCCGCCTGGCGCAGGTTCACTCGTGGTCTCCGACGGAGGCGACCACTAGCCCAGCTCCTCGAGCTCCCGCCGCAGCCGCTCGAGCTTGTCGCGCTCGGCCTGCACGACAGCGGGCGGCGCCTTGGCCACGAACTGCTCGTTGGCGAGCTTCGCCTCTGCGCGCACGATCTCCGTGGAGAGCTGCTCGCGCTGCGCCTGCTTGCGGCGCTCGGCCTCCTCGGTGTCCACGTCGGCGCTCGGGAAGACCTGCACCGCACCGCCGGGGATCGCGATCGTCGCCTCCACGTCGCCGTTCAGCTCGCCCTCGACGAGCTCGAGGCGCGCCAGCCGCTCGAGGTGCACGGCGGTCTGCTCGTAGCCGTCGGCCACCAGCCGCGCCTTCACGCGCGTGGCCGCCTTCACGCCCACCTCGTCGCGCCAGCGCCGCACCGCCGACACCGCCTCGATCAGGTCGCCCACCAGCCGCTCGGCCTCCTCGTCGGGCGTCTCCGGGGCGGGCCAATCCGCGGCGGCGAGCAGCCCGCGCTCACCCGGCAGGAACGACCAGATCTCCTCGGTGACGAAGGGCATCAACGGGTGGAGCAGCTTGAGCACGGTCTCGAGGACGTGCAGCAGGTTGGCCGACAGCGCGTCCTCGTCGGCGCCGTCCTCGTAGAGGCGTGGCTTGACCAGCTCGATGTACCAGTCGCAGACCTCGCCCCAGAGCACGTCGTAGAGATGGAGCGACGCCCGCGAGAAGTGGAAGCTCTCGAGCAGCTCCGTGATCTCCGTGGTGGCGCGCCCCAGCCGCGACAGGATCCAGCGGTCCTCGATCGTCTCGGGGCGCGGCGCGGCCGGCACGTCGTCCACGTTCAGGATCACGAAGCGGGACGCGTTCCAGAGCTTGTTGGCCAGGTCGAGCCCCTGCTTGACGCGCTTCTCCGAGTAGCGCACGTCCTGGGTCGAGGACATCGCCAGCAGGCCGAAGCGCACCGCGTCGGCGCCGTACTTCTCGATCTCGTCGAGCGGGTCGATGCCGGTGCCGAGCGACTTCGACATGCGCCGGCCGTCGGGCGCCTGGATCACCGAGGTGATCGGCACGTCCACGAACGGCAGCCGGCCGGTGAACTCCACGCCCATCATCACCATCCGGGCGACCCAGAGGAAGATGATGTCGCGCGCCGTGACGAGCGCGTCCGTGGGGTAGAAGGCCTGCAATTGGGGCGTTTCCTGGGGCCAGCCGAGCGTGGCGAAGGGCCACAGCGCGGACGAGAACCAGGTGTCCAGCACGTCCGGGTCGCGGCGCGGCTGCCCGCCGCAGGCGCCGCAGCGGTCGGGCGCCTCGCGCGCGACGATCGTCTCGCCGCACTCGTCGCAGTACCAGACCGGGATCTGGTGCCCCCACCAGAGCTGGCGTGAGATGCACCAGGGGCGGATGTTCTCGAGCCAGTCGAGGTAGACCTTGGTCCAGGGCCGCTCGGGGTGGAAGCGCAGGCTGCCGTCCTTCGCCGCGGCGATCGCCGGAGCGGCGAGCTGCTCCATGTCGCAGAACCACTGCAGCGAGATCAGCGGCTCGATCCGGCGGCCGCTGCGGTGCGAGTGCGGCACGTCGTGGACGTACGGCTCGGAGCCGGACAGGAGGCCCTGCTCGCGCAGCGCCTCCACCACCGCCCGCGAGGCGTCCTCCGTGGTCATGCCGGCGAACTGCTCGCCGGCCGCCTCGGTCATGAGCCCGTCCTCGCCGATCACGCTCACCACCTCGAGCCCGTGGCGGCGGCCGATCTCGAAGTCGTTGGGGTCGTGGCCCGGGGTGATCTTCAGCGCGCCGGTGCCGAACTCGGGGTCCACGTAGTCGTCGGCGATCACCCGGAGCCGGCGGCCGACGAGCGGCAGGGTGGCGGTCTCCCCGACGAGCCGCGTGTAGCGCTCGTCGTTCGGGTTAACGGCCAGTGCGGTGTCCGCGAGCATCGTCTCGGGACGCACGGTGGCCACCGTGATCGAGCCCGAGCCCGACTCGAGCGGGTAGTCGATCATGTAGAGCGTGTCCTCGACGGTGCGCGTCTCGACCTCGAGGTCCGAGATCGCGGAGCGCAGGCCCGGGTCCCAGTTGACCATGTAGTTGTCGCGGTAGATCAGGCCCTTGTCGAACAGGCGCACGAAGACGTCGATCACCGCGCGCACGTAGGCCTCGTCCATCGTGAAGCGCTCGTCGGCGTAGTCGGCGGAGGCGCCGAGCCGCTTGAACTGCTCGACGATCGTGGAGCCGTACTGCTCGCGCCACCTCCAGACGCGCTCGACGAAGGCCTCGCGGCCGACGTCCTCCTTGGTCAGGCCCTCCTCGGCGAGCTGCTTCTCCACCTGCACCTGCGTGGCGATGCCGGCGTGGTCGGTGCCGAAGATCCACTTGGTGCGCCGCCCCTGCATCCGCTTCATGCGGATCAGCGCGTCCTGGATCGAGCCGTTCAGTGCGTGCCCCATGTGCAGCGCGCCGGTGACGTTCGGCGGCGGGATCGCTATCGAGTAGTTCTCGTCCGGCGTGCCCTCGGGCCCCGGGTGGAAGATGCCGGAGCCCTCCCAGCGCGCGAACACGCCGCCCTCCACCTCGGAGGGCGTGTAGCGGGTGCGGGCGCGCAGGTGCTCGAGCCGGTCGTCGTCAGGCACCCGGCGAAGTCTATGAGCGACCCCCGGCCGGGGTCAGGCGGTGGCGGGGTCGGGCGCGCTCTGCGGCAGGCAGTGGCCCTGCGCGAGCACGTGGCTGACCTCGTCCGCCGGCACCGGGCGGGCGAACAGGAAGCCCTGCGCCAGGTCGCAGCCCAGCTCCTGGATCGACTCGAGCTGCCCGTTCGACTCGATGCCCTCCGCGATCGCCACCAGGCCGAGCGCGTGTGCGAGCGTGACCAGGTTGGCCGTGATCGCCGCGTCCTTCGCGTCGTGCTCCACGCCCTGCACGAACGAGCGGTCGACCTTGATCACGTCGATCGGGAAGCGCCGAAGCTGGCCGAGCGAGGAGAAGCCCGTGCCGAAGTCGTCGATGGCGATGCGCACGCCCTGGTCGTGAAGGTGCTGCAGCTCCTCCCGGATGCGCTCGCCGGTACTGCCGTCCGGCACGATCGCGGTCTCCGTGACCTCGAGGCCGAGGTAGCCGGGCGGCAGGCCCGCCTCCTCCAGCGCGCGCTGGACGAAGGTGCTGACGCGCCCGGCGGAGAGCTGCTTTGCGGAGACGTTCACCCAGGTGACGAACGACTCGCCGATCAGCCCTTCCTTCAGCCAGGCGGCGGTCTGGCGGCACGCCTCGTGCAGCACGTAGTCGCCGAGCGGCAGGATCAGCCCGGTGGCCTCCGCGATCGGGATGAACTCGCTGGGCGGCACGAACCCGCGCGTGAGCGACTCCCAGCGCAGCAGCGCCTCGACGCCGACGATGCGCCGGTTGTCCACGTCGATCTCGGGCTGGTAGTGGAGCTTGAAGTCGCCGTTGTCGAGCGCGGTACGCAGCTCGCTCTCGATCGCCAGCAGCTCGCCGAATTCGCGCGCCATGTCGTACTGGAATACCTGGTGGTGGCCGCGGCCGGCGTCCTTGGCCGCGTACATGGCGATGTCGGCGTGGCGGATCAGGTCGTCCGACTCGGCGGCGCCGCCCGGGTGGGCCACGATCCCGATGCTCGCCCCCACCGGCAGCTCGCGCCCCGAGATCGTCAGGGGCTCGGCGAGCTCCTCCGTGAGCCGGGTGGCCACCTCGGTCGCGTCCTCCTCGCCGGCCGATTCGAGCAGCAGCCCGAACTCGTCGCCGCCCAGGCGGGCCAGCGTGTCGCTCGGCCGCACGGCCGCTGAGAAGCGCTCGGCCACGGCTTCGAGCAGCCGGTCGCCCGCGTCGTGGCCGAGGCTGTCGTTCACCTGCTTGAAGCCGTCGAGGTCCACGAGCAGCACCGCCAGCGGCTCGCGGGTGCGCGCGGAGCGGGCCAGCGCCTGGTCGAGCCGGTCGCGGAACAGCGCCCGGTTCGCCAGCCCGGTGAGCCCGTCGTGGAAGGCCTGGCGGGTGAGCTCCTGCTCGAGCCGGATGCGCTCGGTCACGTCGCGCGCGTTCAGCATCACGCCGCCGAGCCGGCGCTCGTGACGGAGGTCGGTCACGTGTGCGTCGAGCTGGCGCCACTCGCCGAAGCGGTTGCGCATGCGGAAGACGATCTCGGCCGGCTCGCCGTGGGTCCAGGTCGACTCAAGCAGCTCGCAGTCGTCCGGGTGCACGAACTCGGCGATGCCGTCGCCGAGCAGCTCACGCTCGCTGCGGTCGACCATCCGCTGAACCGAGAGGCTCGCGTAGCGGCAGCCGCCCGCGCCGAAGAGCAGGACGAGGTCCGAGGAGTGCGTCACGAGGGTGCGGAAGTGGGCGGTCTGGCGGCGCGCGGCGGCGATCAGCGCGAAGCCGAGCAGCAGCGCGACCAGCAGTCCGGCGATGCCGAGCAGGACCTGGATCGTGATCAGGTGGGCGATGCCCTGGTCGTTGGCATGGGCCATCGTGCGCGACGCGTTGAGCGACGTGTTGGCGGTGAGAGCCGCCAGAATGCGCAGCCGCTGCACCGGGTCCGTCACGGTCACGTGCTCGCCGGCCGTCAGCGGGACGTCGGTCATCGGGCGCTGTTCGAGCAGCGCCCGGCCCGCTGAGGTGAGGTCGTTGCCGAGGCGGCGCTCCTGCTGCAGCTGCTTGCGGATCAGGCTCCCGTGCTGGGCCGGCAGCTTCGAACCGTCGTCGTCGCCCGGCACGGCCGGCGCCTCGCCGCCGTTGAGCAGCGCGTCGGCGCTCTGCGCGAGCAGGTCGCTGGTGCCGCTCGGGTCGGCCTGATCGCCATCGGTGACGAGCAGCACCTCGTTGACGTAGCGCTCGGCGAGCGTGCGCTGCCGGGCGGCGACCTCGAGCACGGCGGCGCGGTGCTGCGAGTGCTGCGTGGTGCGGATCGAGAGCACGACGCTGAGCGCCGAGAAGGCGGCGAAGATGACGAGGATGCCGACGATCTTGCGCCGGCCCTGTGACCCGAACGGAGTGAAGGCGCGGTCGCGGCTCATCGTCAGCGCACCACCAGCTCGGTGTGCATGCCACTGAGGTAGTGGCCGGACATGTTGCAGAAGAGCACGTAGCGGCCCGGCTTCAGGCTGACCTCGAGGTGACGCACGTGGCCCGGCTCGCCGGGCTCGAGCGAGCCCGCCTCGTAGGGCTCGAGCGCTTCCTCGTTCACGGTCAGGCCGTCCGATCGCAGCGCGAGGCCCTGGTCGTTCTCGCGCGCGACGATCAGCTCATGCGCCTCGGGGCCGCGGTTGTCCACGGCGAAGTCGACCTTGCCGGCGCGCGCCAGCACCTGGGCGCTGGCGCTCATCTTGAAGTCCCGTTCGCTCACACGGATCGTGGTCGCGCCATGCTGCGCCTGCCCCCCCGAGCCGCAGCCGACGACGAGCAGCAGCGAGGTGGCGATCAGCGCGGCCGTGCCGACCCGGCGTGAGCCTTGCCGGGGGTTCCGCATGCGGTCCCATCGGCCGCTTGCGGGAATACCTTTACGGCTCGCTGCGGGTTCTCACGTACCTTTAACCAGGGAGGGCGGCGGCGAAGCGGGCCAGCTTGGCGGCATCCCTCAGCGGCGGCCCGTGCCCGAAGCAGACCAGTGCGGGCTCGAGCGCGGCCACGCGCCGGATCGATTCGCGGTTTCGGGCCGGATCCGGAGTGAAGGCCACCGGCGGCTCGTGCAGGCCCGGAAGGCTCGTGAGCAGGTTCATGCCGTTCAGGACGTCGCCCGCGATGAGAACGCGGTCTGACTCGCGCCAGAACACCACGTGGCCAAGGCTGTGGCCCGGAGTCTCGAGCACCGTGAAGCCGGCCACCTCGTCGCCCTCGCGCAGCTTGCGCGCCACCGGATGGGCCGGCCCCGCCCAGGTCCGCCAGATCAGCCGGTTGAGCGCCAGCTGCGGCTGCCGCTCACGAATCAGGACCGGGTTCTCGGCGGCGTCCGCGTCGGCCTCGCCGCACCAGAGGGGGATGCCCAGCCGCTCGCAGATCCGGTGGGTCGCGCCCTGGTGGTCGGGGTGCGCGTGGGTGAGCGCATGCGCGCTGACCTCGTGGCCGGCGGGAAACCGGACAGCAGGTGGACGCCGTCAGCCAGGCGCTTCATGGCGCGGCACCCTAGCCGAGGCCGAGCGATATTACATATGAGTTATACTACGTATTCGTTATGAGCCAGGCGACGACACTCATCCGAGCCGCACGTACGCAGGCAGGCCTCACGCAGGCCGAGCTGGCGGCGCGCCTCGGGATGACGCAGGCAGCCGTGGCCCGCCTGGAGCGGCCGCAGTCCAATCCCCGCCTGTCCACGCTCGCGCGCGTGATCGCGGCCACTGGGCAGCAGCTGGAGCTCACCGCGGTGCCGCACAAGCCGAGCGTCGATGAGACGTTGCTTGCGATGTACGTCCGCATGACGCCGGCGGAGCGCCTTCGAGCCTTCAAGTCCTCATACGACAGCCTGCAGAAGATCCGCAATGCGGCGGTGACGGCGGGTGCCGGCGGCTCCTGAGTTCGACGTCGAGGTCCTGCTCCGCCGCCTGACCGAGCGTGGCTGCGACTTCGTCGTGATCGGCGGGATCGCTGCGGTGTTGCAGGGCGGCGCGCAGCAGACTGTCGATCTGGACATCTGCATCGCGAGCGACGCCGCGAACCTGCATGCGGTCGGTCAGGTCCTCATCGACCTGGGCGCCTGCCTCCGCGGCGTCGAGGAGGACGTGCCCTTCGTCCCGGACGGCCAGACGCTGGCGCGATTGCAGCTGGCGACACTGACGACGTCCGCCGGACCACTCGACCTCCTGATGAGTCCCGACGGCGCGCCACCCTACGAACGACTTCGCCGGAACGCCGATCGCAAGGACCTGGGCGGATTCAGTGTCCTCGTCGCCTCCATTGACGATCTCATCGCCATGAAGAGTGCAGCCGGGCGTCCGAAGGACCTGATCGCGGTCGAGGAGCTCGAGGCGATACGAAGCCTCAGGAAGCGCCTCCGCTCTACGGAGTGATCGCTGGACGACGAACGCGGGTGCAGGCTGCGTGAAAGAGGAGCCCGTGCAGCCGCACCCAACGCTCGTCCGGATGCACGTCCGCTCCGCAGCCGAGGCAGCGCCCCATGCTCGGCTCGCCGAACGAAAGGTCCCTCACCAGGCGGCCGAGCCTTGGCAGTGCGAACGACATCACAGCCCGACTGTGCCGCGCGGCCGTAAAGGCCTGCTAAGCGGCGTGTTAGAGCATCGCTAAGCGATGCGGTTATGCGAGACCGGAGGTCGAGCGACGGGTCGGCACCGCGGGGCGGGATGCCCCGCGGAGGTAACTGCTAAGCGGACTGGGCTTCTTCGGACGAGGAGTCGGGCTCCTCGGCCGCCGCCACGGTGACGAGCGTGGGCTTGAGGCCCTTCTCGATCGTCTCCTTGGTGACGACGCACTTCTTCACGTCGCGGCGCGAGGGCAGCTCGAACTGCACGTCGAGCAGCGTCTCCTCGAGGATCGAGCGCAGGCCGCGGGCGCCGGTCTCGCGCTCGAGCGCCTTGTCGGCGATCGACGTGAGCGAGTCTTCGGCGAACACCAGCTCGATCCCGTCGAACTGGAAGAAGCGCTGGAACTGCTTGACGAGCGCGTTGCGCGGCTCGTTGAGGATGAGCACGAGGTCGTCGCGGGAGAGCTGGTGGATCACCGAGATCACCGGCAGGCGGCCGATGAACTCCGGGATCAGGCCGTACTCCACGAGGTCCTCCGGCAGCACCTGCTCGAACAGCTCGCCGGTGTCCTTGTTGGTCTTCGACCGCACCGCCGCGCCGAAGCCCACGCCCTTGTGGCCGATGCGCCGCTCGATCACCTTGTCGAGGTTGGCGAAGGCGCCGCCGCAGATGAAGAGGATGTTCGTGGTGTCGATCGTGAGGAACTCCTGGTGCGGGTGCTTGCGCCCGCCCTGCGGCGGCACCGAGGCCACCGTGCCCTCGAGGATCTTGAGGAGCGCCTGCTGCACGCCCTCGCCCGACACGTCGCGCGTGATCGACGGGTTGTCGGCCTTGCGCGCGATCTTGTCGACCTCGTCGATGTAGATGATCCCGGTCTCGGCCTTCTTCACATCGAAGTCGGCGGCCTGGATCAGCTTGAGGAGGATGTTCTCCACGTCCTCGCCCACGTAGCCCGCCTCGGTGAGCGCCGTGGCGTCGGCGATGGCGAACGGCACGTTGAGGATCTTGGCCAGCGTCTGCGCGAGCAGCGTCTTGCCGCAGCCGGTGGGACCGAGCAGCAGGATGTTGGACTTCTGCAGCTCGAGGTCGTTGTCGTCCGACTGCATCATCTGCACGCGCTTGTAGTGGTTGTAGACCGCTACCGAGAGCGTGCGCTTGGCCGGCTCCTGGCCCACCACGTACTCCTGGAGGACCGAGTAGATCTCCTTCGGCTTGGGGAGGTTCTCGAGGTTGAACGACGCGGGGCCGGTGAGCTCCTCGTCGATGATCTCGTTACAGAGATCGATGCACTCGTCGCAGATGTAGACGCCGGGCCCGGCGATCAGCTTCTTGACCTGTCGCTGGGACTTGCCGCAGAAGCTGCAGAGGAGCTGTTCGTTCGAGTCAGTTGGTCGGGCCATGCCTCTCCTCCCCGGGGAGGCTTGGGGACCACGCTAGTGGTGCGTGATCACCCTGTCGATCAGGTGATAGTCCTTCGCCTCTTCTGCACTCATAAAGTAGTCGCGTTCGGTGTCTCTGGCCACCTTCTCCAGGTCCTGGCCGGTGTGGTGGGCCAGGATCTCGTCCAGGCGGCGGCGCACGTCGATGATCTCCTTGGCGTGGATCTCGATGTCCGTGGCCTGGCCCTGGAAGCTCGAGGAGACCTGGTGGATGAGAATCTTCGCGTTGGGCAGCGCCATCCGCTTGCCCTCCGCGCCGCCCGACAGGAGCAGGGCTCCCATCGACATGGCGATGCCGACGCAGATCGTCTGGACCTGCGGCTTGATGAACTGCATGGTGTCGTAGATCGCCAGCCCCGCGTACACCGAGCCACCCGGGGAGTTGACGTAGAGCGAGATGTCCTTGTCGGGGTCCTCCGACTCGAGGTGGAGGAGCTGCGCGACGATCAGGTTGGCGATCTCGTCCGTGACCGGCGTGCCCAGGAAGACGATGCGCTCGTTCAGCAGACGTGAGTAGATGTCGAACGCGCGCTCTCCACGCGACGTCTGCTCAACGACCATCGGGACAAGTGGGCTCATGGCTCTCGCTTCATTTGCGGTGGTCGGACGGAATCCTGCCAGGGGCAGAACGCGGCCAGTCTAGCAATGGCCCTCCGGCGCTCTCGCAGGCTCAGACGGGGTCTCAAGAGCCCGGCGTCCAGATCTCGGAGGCACGCGCGTCGCCCTCCTTGCCGGGGGTCCAGAGCTTCTCGCGCGCCTTGGCCTGCTCGACGGTGATCGGCTTGGCGCTGTCCGCGAGCAGGTCCACCGCCTTGCGCATGGCGATGTCCTCGCGCAGCGTCTCGTCGCGTCCCTGCTCCTTCGCGCGCTCGAACGAGCGCCGCAGGGCGTCCTCGCTCGGCGGCTGGCCGCCGCTGCGGGCGGCGGCGTCGCGCAGCGCGTCGAAGACCTCGTCGTCGGAGACCTCGATGCCCTCGGCCTCCACCACCGCGGCCAGCACGGCCTCGCGCTTCAGCGCGCGCTCGGCCTCGGGCTCGGCCTCGACCGCCAGCTCCTCCTCGGTCTTGCCGACGAGCTGCAGGTAGCGCTGCGGGTCGACCCCCTGGCGCTGGAGGCGGTGAGCCGTCTCGTGCCACATCTCGTGCGCCTTCGCGTGCACGAGCTCCTTGGGCAGGTCGAGCTTGGCGCCCTCCACGGCGGCGTCCACGGCAGCCTCGCGGAACTCCCCGTCGATCGCGCGCTCCTCCGTGCGGGAGAGCTTCGACTCGATGTCGGTGCGCAGCTCGTCGAGGGAGTCGAAGCCGCCGGCCTCGGCCGCGAAGTCGTCGTCCAGCTCGGGCAGCCGCTTCTCCTTGACCTCCTTCACGCTGGTCTCGAAGACCGCCTCCCGGCCTGCGACCTCCTCACCGGGGTAGTCCTCCGGGAAGGTCACGCTGACGTCGCGCTCGTCGCCGGCGCTGGCGCCCACGAGCTGCTCCTCGAAGCCGGGCACGAGGCGCCCGGAGCCCAGCTCGAGCAGGTAGCCGCGGCCCTCGCCGCCCTCGAACGGCTCGCCTTCGATGCGGCCGATGAAGTCGATCACCACGAAGTCGCCGTGCGCCGCCGCGCGCTCGACGGTGTCGAGCGAGGCGAGCGATTCGCGCAGCCGCTCGAGCTCGGCGTCCACGTCGTCCTTGGCCACCTCCGGCTCGCGCCGGCCCACCTCGAGGCCCTTGTAGTCGCCGAGCTCCGCGGGTGGCCGGATGCCGACCTCGATCGTGAAGGTCAGCGGCGAGCCCTTGTCGGGAAGGTCGCCGAGGTTCAGGCTCGGGTCGCCGACGGTGGCGAGGTGCGCGTCGTTCAGCGCCTCCTCGTACCAGTCGGGCAGCGCGCGCCGGACGGCGTCGTCCAGCACCGCCTCGCGGCCCACCCTCTGGAGCACGACCTGGGGCGGCACCTTGCCCTTGCGGAAGCCGGCGATCTTGAGCTCGCGCCCGAGCTCGCGGGCGGCTTCCTGCACCTGCCGCTCCACCGCATCGGGGGCGACCTCCACCTCCACGCGGACGCGCGAGTCACCGAGCTCCGTGGTGCTTGTCGTAACGGCTCCGGGCATGGGCGAGCCACGATAGCGTGAGCGGCTTGGCACCTGGTCCCACACGAACCCGCCTGCCCGCACCGCGCGGGCCCCTGGAGCGCGGGCTGGCCTGGCTGTTCACCGGGCCGCTCGGCCACCTCTATGGGCTGCTGGCGGACCTCGCCGTGCTGTGGGCGCGCTTCGCGCGGCTGCGGCTGCGGCGGCGACTCGGGCGGGCCTAGGGGCCGGTCGCGCCCGCCGGGGGCGGCTGGGCGCCCTGCAGCGGAGTGGACGTCGTGGTCTGCGTGGTGGCCTGCGCGGACGAGGTGGTCACCGTCGTCGTCTTCGTCACGGCGCTCGAGCTCGAGTTCTTGCTACCGGTGGTCTGAGTCGTCGTCGTGGTCGAGGCCTTGTGGTGGTGGCTGCCGCCGAAGAAGGTGGTCCTGCCGTGGGACGCGAGCGAGCCGCCGAACACGAGCTCAGGCAGCGTGAGCACCGCCACGGCGATGGCGAACGCCGCGAGGGCCGTGGCCAGCACGATCTTCACGTGCACCGGCCGCAGGCGGCCTCCCCTGCGCTCGTGGCGGTACACCCTCAGCGGGCCGCTGTCGCCGTCCAGGAGCCGCGTCTCCACCGCGGGCCGGTCCTGGTAGCCGGCGCCCGGTCCAGCCGTGCGCGAGCGCGTAGTCACCGACGCGGCGCGCGAGCTGAGCCGGGTGATGCGCTCGGCGGGCCGGCGATAGATCTCGCTCGCCAGCGCAACGACGACAGGCGTGATCGCCGCCGCGATCGGCGTACCGCCCCGCCAGAAGTGCGAGACGACGATCGCCGCCGTCATCGAGGCGAGGCTGGCGACTATCAGGGTTTGGAGGGACAGCCTGCTGCCGCCCCCGCCGCTCCCGTTCGAATTGCGGGCGTCTGGCACGCATATCGAGGCTAGCGAGAGTTACTTCACGACTACGGCCAGAACCTTCGACCCGGCTCCTGCGTGATCGGCGTCCCCGGCCCATTGCGCCACGAAGATCGTGAAGCGAGTCAGCTTCCAGGCGGTGGTGAAGGTGCCATCGGAGGCGACCTGCACGACCTTGTGGACCCAGCCGTGGCCCTGGGCGCGAGCCGAGACCACGACCTGCTCGCCGCCCGCCGCCGGCACCAGCTTGCCGTTGACCGTGATCGTGCTGCGCTTGCGCACGGTCTTCTTCTTGCTGGTGAGCTTGAGCGACGACGGCGCGCCCAGGTCGCCGCCGGTAGTGGTGGCGAACAGGCGCCCGGTGGTGTCCATCAGGTAGTCGGTGGCGCCGTTCGAGGTGGCGATGCCGCCGCCCGCCAGCGGCAGGCTGCTCACGAGCTGGGGATGCCAGGTGCGGCCGCCGTCGGCCGTCTTGAGCAGGTAGCCGGCACGGCGGGTGCCGAAGTTGTCGATCAGCAGGTAGCCGCGGTTCGGCGAGGCGAACGCCATGTCGAAGGCGGCCAGGGTGCCGGTGCCCACGAGCTGCGTCCAGTGCCCGCCGCGGTTGGCGGTGGTCCAGACGCGGCCGTCGCCGTCGAGCACGTAGCCGCGCTTGCTCGTGACGAAGTCCACAGCACGCAGCAGTGCCTTCGAGGGCGGCTTGACCGCGCTCCAGGTCCTGCCGCCATCCTTCGAGAAGAGCAGCGAGCGCGTGCCGTGGGCGAAGAGGCCGCCGGGCACGACGTCGCCCGCGTCGAGCGCCGCCTTGCTCACGGCCTTGCCGGCGACGGCCGTGAAGCTCGCGCCGCCGTCGCTGGAACGGCGGATGCCGCGCGGCTCGAAGAGAAGGACGCGATTGCCGTCGAGGGCCAGCAGGCCGTTCGCCTGGGCGGTGGTGCCGGTGTTGAGGATCGACCAGCTCCCGCCGCCGTTGGCCGACTTCAGCAGCGTGCCGGAGTCGTCGAGCGCGAAGCCGTTGTTCGGATCCGGGAACGAGACGTCGACCACGCTTCCGGACGTGGCCACGCCGACGTCGCTCCAGCTCTGCCCGGCGTCGACCGTCTTGGCCAGGCTGCCGTGGCCGCCGGGCGCGAACGCCACGCTGGCGCTGGTGGCCACGAGCCGGTTGAACGGCCCCGTGATGCCGCCGCCGACCGGTGAGAAGGTCGCGCCGGCGTCGTTCGACACCACGGTGGTGCCGTTCTCGCCGGCCGCCACGACCCGCGTCGGGGAGGCGAAGGCGGCCGCGAAGACCTTGTGGCTCGAGGGCGACACGTCGGTGCCCGTCAGCCCGCCGTCCGTCGTGCGGATCAGGCGGGTGCCCTCGGCGGTGGAGAGCAGGCAGGTGAGGGTCACGCAGCGGATCGAGGTCAGCGTGGACGCGCTGGCGCCGGTCAGGGGCCTGGGGTTCCAGGTGCCGCCGCCGTCGATCGTCGCCTCGAGCAGGTTGCCGTCGCCCACCGCATAGCCGGTGTTGGCGTCGGCGAACCAGATCGAGTGGAACGCGCCGGTGGCCACCGGGTTCCAGGTGAAGCCGCCGTCGACGGTCCGGTAGAGCTTGCCGCTGCCCGGTGAGTGCGTGGCGGCGAAACCGACCGTGGGGCTCGTGAAGAAGACGTCCTCGGCGTTGGCACCGGTCGTTCCCGCTGCCGGGGTGCCCGGGATCGCGGTGCGCCGCGAGAAGCTCGTGCCGCCGTCGGCCGTGGCCAGGAGCGTCCCGTCCTGAAGCAGCAGGAAGCCGCCCGTCGCGGAGGGGAAGGAGATCGCCTGGATGCCGGCGGGGCAGCTGATCTCGCTCGGAGTGAACGGCAGGCGCTTGAAGGTCTGGCCGCCATCGTCGGAGCGCCGGGCCGAGCAGCCGCCGCCGATGATCACCGTGTTGGCGTCCACGGCGTCGACAGTGCCCAGGTCGTTGACGATGCCGGTGGTCACGCCGGACCAGGTGGCGCCCTGATCGTCGGTGCGGAGCAGCGTGCCGAACGCGCCGGCCGCGTAGCCGCGCGCACCGGAGAAGTCGATCGCACTGATCGACATGCCCTGAGGAAGCGGGTTGCCCCAGTACCAGCCCGAGTGACCGACGAGCACGGATGCGCCCGCCGAGCCGGGCAGCGCCGCCAGGGCGCAGAGCGCGAGCAGCGCGGTACAGAGCGTCTTCCTCATCGAATCCTCCCCATGTGGACTGCTTCCAAGGTGAGAAACCGCCCGTGTCCGCGGGAGTTGCGTCCGGGTGATCCGCCGGGCCGCCGGGGCCGTAGGAGATGTGAAGGCGGTACGGAGGCGGTGAGGCGAGTCACCGCCTCCGCCGCCGTGAAGGCTCGCACCTGGCGCCGTCGAATCACGAACTGCGTGGAAGGCACGGCCGACATCCCGGTCAAGCCGAAGACGGAGGCGGCCAGGCTGCATGGGGCCTTTGGCGCCGACGCGTTCGGCCGGCGGGCGGAGAGGATCGCGCGCTTCCTGGGCACCCCGCAGTACATCGTCGGCCAGACGATCGTCGTGGTGATCTGGATCATCCTGAACGCGGTGGCGGTCACCCTGCGCTGGGACCCCTACCCGTTCATCCTGCTCAACCTCGCCTTCTCGACTCAGGCGGCCTACGCGGCGCCGCTGATCCTGCTGGCCCAGACCCGCCAGGCCGACCGCGACAAGATCCACCTCGATCTGGTCGAGAAGCACCGCGAGGAGCAGTCGGAGATGCAGCTCAAGCTGCTCGCGCAGCTGAAGGACCTGAACGAGGACGTGGACACCCTGGTCCGCGCCGCCGACCGGAAGGCCGGCGGCAGCTAGAACACGACGGTGCGGTTCTCGTGGACCAGCACGCGGTCCTCGAGATGCCACTTCACCGCGCGTGCCAGCACCGTGCGCTCGATGTCGCGCCCCATGCCGACGAGCGTCTCGACGCTGTCGCGGTGGCTGACGCGCGCGACGTCCTGCTCGATGATCGGCCCGGCGTCGAGCTCCTCGGTGACGTAGTGCGCGGTGGCGCCGATGAGCTTCACGCCCCGCTCACGCGCACGCGCGTACGGGTCGGCGCCCGCGAAGGCCGGCAGGAAAGAGTGGTGGATGTTGATCACCGGGGTCTTGACCGACTCGAGGAAACCGCCACTGAGGATCTGCATGTAGCGGGCGAGCACGACCAGGTCGAAACGCTCGCCGAACAGCCCGAGGATGCGGGCCTCGGCCTCCTCCTTCCTGCCCTTCTCGACCGGCACGTGGACGTACGGCACGTCGAATGCCGCCACGTCGCGCTCAAGGTCGAGGTGGTTCGAGACCACTAGGCCGATGTCGCAGTCGAGCTCGCCGCGGCGCCAGCGCCAGAGCAGGTCGAGCAGGCAGTGGTCGTAGCGCGACGCCATGATCGCCAGCCGCTTGCGCTGAGCCGTGTAGCTGAGCCGCCACTGCATGCCGATGTCGCCGGCGACGCCCGCGAAGCCCGCCTCGAAGGCGTCGCGGTCGTCGTCGATCCCCTCGAGGTGGAACTCGACCCTCATGAAGAAGGTGCCGCCCTCGGGGTCGGTCGAGTACTGGTCGGACTGGAAGATGTTGGCGCCCCGCTTCGCCAGGAAGCCCGACACCGCCGACACGATGCCCGGCCTGTCGGCGCACGACAGGAGCAGCCGCGCGCTGGCGGCCGGCATCGACTCGGGGACGCTCAGAGGACGCCCCGGATCTCTGCTTCGAAGGTGGAGACGTGCTCGGCGGCGATCCGGCGGGCACGCTCCGCCTCGCCGTCGCGGATCGCCTCGAGCAGCTCTCGGTGCTCGTGCACGCGGTCGAACAGGTGCGGGAGGCGGTCGAGCACGAGGTACCAGATTCTCATAGACAGGCACAGGTAGCGCTCGAGCGTCTCCTCCAGGTAGGGGTTGGCGGCGCAGGCGTAGACGAACCGGTGCACCTCGCCGTCGAGGCGCATCAGCTCCGCGGGGTCGCCGCTGCCCTCGCGCAGCTCGATCTCCGCGATCAGCGCGTCCAGCTGCTCGCGCTGCGCGGGCGTGATCCGCTGGGCGGCGCGCAGGCAGGCGTGGCCCTCGAGCTGCACCCGCACGTCGGAGATGTGCGCGAGGTCGGTGATGTTGATCTCCGAGGCGAACGTGCCGCGGCGCGGGAAGACCGACACCAGGTTCTCGAGTGCCAGGCGCTTGATCGCCTCGCGCACCGGCGTGCGGCCCATCTGCAGCTCGCGGCCGAGCGAGTCCTCGTTGATCGGCGCGCCGGGCGGGATCGCCAGGGTGACGATGCGGTCGCGCAACTCCTCGTATGCGCGGTCCGCAAGCAGCTCACCGCCTGCCGCCGGCGGGCTTGTGACCGAACCTTCCCGTGTGCTCATTCTGGTGTGAGTGGGCGCGCCTTGACCGCCGTCAGCGACGACTGATATATGAGTCTTAGCTTAGCGCCCAGGCACCCCTGATTTCCAGGGCAACGCGCCCCGCAACCGTGGACTCCGCCCAGCATCGAGAGGACCTGCCGGACGGATCCGGCGCCGTGGCGCGCCGCCTCGCGGCGGGCGGCGCGGAGCACGCGCGCGAGGTCGGCGCCGACCTCGTGCGGCACACCCCCATGCTCACCTCGCGCAGCCTCAGCGAGGCCTGTGGCGGGCGCATCCTGCTCAAGGCGGAGAACCTCCAGCGCACCGGGTCCTTCAAGCTGCGCGGTGCGCTGAGCAAGCTGGCGGCGCTCGGGGATCACGCGTCGGCGGGCGTGGTGGCGGGCAGCGCCGGCAACCACGCGCAGGCGCTCGCC
This sequence comes from uncultured Thermoleophilaceae bacterium, assembly GCA_963848495.1. Lineage (GTDB taxonomy): Bacteria > Actinomycetota > Thermoleophilia > Solirubrobacterales > Thermoleophilaceae > JAICJR01. The sequence continues at coordinate 1,549,531 of CAWKDV010000002.1, read as the reverse complement.
TACGCCGCGCGGGCGCGCGGAGTGCCCTGCGAGGTGTTCATGCCGGCCGCCGCGGCAGTGGGCAAGGTGGCGGCTGTCGAGGCGTACGGCGGCAGCGTCCAGCTCGGCGGCGAGTCCGTGGACGAGTGCGTGCGGCGGGCGCGCGAGCGCGCCGGCGACAGCGGGGCCGCCTTCGTGCATCCCTTCGACGACGCCGACGTGATCCTCGGCCAGGCCACGCTCGGCCTCGAGCTGCTCGAGGACGTGGACGACCTCGCCCAGGTCGTGATCCCGATCGGCGGCGGCGGGCTGGCGAGCGGCGTGGCCGGTGTGATCCGCGAGCGCCGGCCCGGAGTGCGCATCGTCGGCGTGCAGGCGCGCGCCTGTTCGCCGCTGGCGGCCGCCCTGAGCGGCGGCGAGGGGCCGGCCGGCGCCACGATCGCCGACGGCATCGCCATCAAGGCGCCCGGGGAGATCACGCTGCCGCTGCTCGAGCGCTGGCTCGACGACGTCTGCGTGGTCGAGGAGGACGACATCGCCGAGACGATGGTGCTGCTGCTCGAGCGCACGAAGCTGCTCGTGGAGGGCGCCGGCGCGGTGGGCGTCGCGGCGCTGCTGTCAGAGGCGGTCAGGCCCGCGCCGAGCGGCGCCACCGCGATCGTGCTCTCCGGCGGCAACGTCGACGCCGGCCTCGTGGCCGAGATCACCCGCCGCCACGAGACCGCCGAGGGCCGCCGCCTGCGCCTCTTCACCCGCGTGAGCGACCGCCCCGGCGGCCTGGCCGCACTGCTGAACAAAGTCGCCGAGGCGGGCGGGAACCTCGTCACGGTCGAGCACGTGCGAGAGGCCGTCGAGCTGCATGTCGCGGAGACCGGCGTGGAGCTGACCGTCGAGACGCGCAGCGAGAAGCACGGCAAGCAGCTGATCGAAGCCTTGGAGGCAGCCGGTTACGAAGTGGAGCCGGTGATCCGTGATCCGTGATCCGTGATCGAGTGCCGGTAGAACGGCGCGTCCTCGACCAGCGCCTCCTCCCCGAGAATCATCGCGGCCGCTTTCTCCGCGACCATCATCGTCGGCGCGTACAGGTTCGCGTTGGTGATGTAGGGCATCACCGAGGCGTCCACCACGCGCAGGCCGTCCAGCCCGTGGACGCGCATGCTCCCCGGGTCCACCACCGACAGCTCGTCCACGCCCAGCTTGCAGGTGCAGGAGGGGTGCAGGGCGGTCTCGGCGTCGTGCGCCACCCAGTCGAGGATCTGCTCGTCGCTCTCCACCGACTCGCCGGGTGACAGCTCGCCGCCGTCGTAGGGCGCGAACGCCGGCTGGCCGAGGATCCGGCGCGCGCAGCGGATCGCCTCGACCCACTCGCGCCGGTCGTTCTCGGTCGACAGGTAGTTGAAGCGCAGCTCCGGCTTCTTGCGCGGGTCGGCCGAGCGGATCTTCACCGTGCCGCGCACGTCCGAGTTCATCGGGCCGATGTGCACCTGATAGCCGTGGCCGCCCGACGGTGAGCTGCCGTCGTAGCGGATCGCCACCGGCAGGAAGTGGAACATCAGGTTGGGGTACTCGACCTCGTCGTTCGAGCGCGCGAAGCCGCCGCCCTCGAAGTGGTTGGTGGCGCCGGGGCCCGAGCGCAGGAACAGCCAGCGCGCGCCGACGAGCGGCCGGTTGCGCCACTTGAGCGCCGGCTGCAGCGACACCGGCTGGGTGCAGGCGTGCTGCACGTAGACCTCGAGGTGGTCCTGGAGGTTCTCGCCGACGCCCGGCAGCGCGTGGAACGGCGCGACGCCCGCCGAGCGCAGCTGCTTCGGGTCGCCCACGCCCGAGAGCTGCAGGAGCTGCGGCGAGTTGATCGCGCCGCCGCAGAGGATCACCTCAGCCGAGCGGATCGTCTCCCGTCTGCCGCGGTGGAGCGCCTCGACCCCGACCGCACGCGTGCCCTCGAAGACCACGCGCGAGACCAGACTGCCCGTGCGCAGCTCGAGGTTGGGCCGGTCGAGCACCGGGTGCAGGTAGGCGCGGGCGGCGCTGAGGCGGCGGCCGCGATGGATGTTGCGGTCGAACGGGGCGAAGCCCTCCTGGCGGTAGCCGTTGACGTCGCTCGTCAGCTCGAAGCCGGCCTGCTGCGCCGCCTCGAAGAAGGCCTTGAAGAGCGGGTTCGCGGCCGGCCCGCGCTCGAGCACGAGCGGCCCGTCTCCCCCGCGCCACTCGTCCGCGCCGGCCAGGCAGTTCTCCATGCGCTTGAAGTAGGGCAGGCAGTGCGCGTAGTCCCAGCCCTCCATGCCCGGGTCGCGCGCCCACTTCTCGAAGTCGAGCGGGTTGCCGCGCTGGAAGATCATCCCGTTGATCGAGCTGGACCCGCCGAGCACCTTTCCGCGCGCGTGGTAGATGCGACGCCCGTTCATGTGGGGCTCGGGCTCCGACTCGTATTTCCAGTCGTAGAACCGATTGCCGATCGGAATCGGCAGCGCCGCCGGCATGTGGAGGAGGAAGTCGGCCCGCCAATCCCGCCTGCCGGCCTCGAGCACGAGCACGCGGACCGAGGGATCGGCCGAGAGCCGGTTTGCCAGCGCACAGCCGGCAGAGCCACCACCGACGATGACGAAGTCCCAGGCGTGATCTATGACTGATATATTACGCCGCTCTCGCATGACCAAACGCGTCGACGCCATCATCATCGGCGCCGGGGTGATCGGCGCCGCAACCGCCTTCGAGCTGGCCAAGCGCGGTTATCGGACGCTGAACATCGACAAGCTGCCGAGCGCAGGCTACGGGCCCACGAGCAACTCGTGCGCGATCGTGCGCGCCCACTACTCCTCCGCCGAGGGCGTGGGGATGGCGTACGAGGGCTTCTTCTACTGGAAGGACTGGGAGCGCTACCTCGGCGTGACCGACGACCTCGGCCTGGCCAGGTACGTGAACTGCGGCACCGTGCTCCTGAAGAGCGCCACCGGTCACCACGAGAAGGTGCTGAAGCACTACCGCGACCTCGGCGTCGAGTACGAGGAGTGGGACAACAGGACGCTGGTCGAGAAGATCCCCGTCTACAGCACCGACGCGTTCTGGCCGCCCAAGCGCCCGGACGACCCGCACTTCTGGGACGAGCCGCAGGCCGAGCTCGACGGGGCGATCTTCACGCCGGGCTCGGGCTATGTGAGCGACCCGCAGCTCTCGACCCACAATCTCCAGCGCGCGGCCGAGGCCAAGGGCGGCGAGTTCATCTTCCGCGCTGAGGTCGGCGAGATCCGGCGCGCGAACGGCCGCGTGAGCGGGGTGACGCTCACCGACGGGAGGGAGATCGACGCGCCGATCGTGGTCAACGTGGCCGGCCCGCACTCGTTCGTCATCAACCGCATGGCGGGCGTCGAGGAGGGCATGAAGGTCAAGACGCGCCCGCTCCGCCACGAGGTGCACCACGTGCCCGCGCCGCCCGGCTTCGACTTCGAGCACGACGGCTTCCACACCTCGGACGGGGACACCGGCATCTACTTCCGCCCCGAGAGCGGCAACAACATCCTGATCGGCTCAGAGGACCCGGACTGCGACCCCAGGGTCTGGGTCGACGACCCGGACGACTACGAGCGCGGCATCACCGAGAAGCAGTGGGAGGCGCAGGTCTACCGGCTCGCCCGCCGGATGCCCTCGTTGCGAATCCCCACGGAGCGCAAGGGAATTGTGGACCTCTACGACGTGTCTGACGACTGGATCCCCATTTACGATCGCGCGGACGTGGACGGCTTCTACATGGCGATCGGCACCAGCGGCAACCAGTTCAAGAACGCGCCGGTCGTCGGGCACGTGATGGCCGAGCTGATCGACAAGGTCGAGAGCGGTCACGACCACGACAACGATCCCGTGAAGGTGCGCTGCGTCTACACGGGGCTCGAGCTGGACACCGGGTTCTACTCGCGCCTGCGCGAGGTCAACCCCAATTCGAGCTTCTCGGTGAACGGGTAACGCCGATGAGCTTCCTCCTTCCCTGCCCGAACTGCGGGCCGCGTCCCGTGGACGAGTACAGCGCCGGCGGCGAGCTCACCACCCGGCCGGCGCCGGACAGCGACGCGCGCGAGCTCGGGCGCACGCTCTACATGAAGCGAAACGTCGCCGGGCCGCAGATCGAGTGGTGGCACCACACGCTCGGCTGCCGCGAGTGGTTCCAGGCCGAGCGCGACACGCGCACGAACGAGGTGCTCCGGGTCGGCTGGCCCGGCGAGCTGACAGCGGTGGAGCTCGGCGCGTGACGCGCCTCTCCGCCGCGCCCGGCGAGCTGATCGACCGCTCGACCACGATCACGTTCGAGTTCGACGGCCGGCCTGTGGAGGCGCACGAGGGCGACACGATCGCCTCGGCGCTGTTCGCCAAGGGCAGGCGGATCTTCTCGCGCTCGTTCAAGTACCACCGCCCGCGCGGTCTCATGTGCTGCTCGGGCCGCTGCCCCAACTGCCTGGTGCAGGTCGACGGGCAGCCGGCGGTGCGGGCCTGCATGACACCCGTGGAGGAGGGGGCCAAGGTCGAGCACATCAACGCCTGGCCCTCGCTCGAGTCGGACGCGCTCTCGCTCGGCGACCGCTTCGGGGGCCCCCTGATGCAGGTCGGCTTCTACTACAAGACCTTCATCCGGCCGCGCCGCCTCTGGCCGCTGTACGAGAAGGTGCTCCGCAGCGCCGCCGGGCTCGGGCGGATCTCCGAGGACGCGCGGCGCACGGGGCGCTTCGACAAGGTCCACCGCCACGTGGACGTGCTCGTCATCGGCGGCGGGCACTCGGGGCTCGAGGCCGCCACCGCCGCGGCCGGCGACGGCAGGGACGTGCTGCTGGTCGAGGAGGGGCTCGCGCTCGGCGGCCGGCTCGCCCACGCCGGGCCCGAGGGTGCCGCGCGCGCGCGGCACCTCGTGGACGCAGCGCTCGGCGCCGGCGTGGAGATCCTGCAGCCCGCCTTCGCCGGCGGCCTCTACGAGGGCAACCTCGTGCCGGTCTACCACGGCGACGTGATGTACCGCGTGCGCGCCGGCGAGGTCGTGGTGGCCACGGGGCGGATCGAGCAGCCGCTCGTGTTCGCCGGCAACGACCTGCCGGGGGTGATGCTGGCCGACGGCGTGCGCCGGCTGCTGCACCAGTTCCGCCTGGCGCCGGGACGGCGGGCGGTGGTGGCGGCAGCCGACGACGACGCGCGCTCGGTGGCGGACGACCTCGTCGCCGCCGGCGTGGAGGTGGTGGCCACGCTCGACTTCGACAAGGGCGACCGCATCCTGAAGGCGAACGGCGGACGCAAGCTGCGTTCGGCCACCGTGGTGCTCGACGGCGTCAAGCAGATCGTGCGCTGCGACCTGCTGGTCGCCTCCGGCGGGCACGTGCCGGACGTTGCCCTACTGCGCCAGGGCGGCGGCACGCTGCGCTACGAGGAGGGCATCTTCGTGCCTCACCGCGTCCCCGCCGGCGTTCGGCTGGCCGGCAGCGCGGTGGCGCCGGCCACGCAGGTGCCGTGCAAGGCCAAGGGCGAGAGCGGGAAGCAGTTCGTCTGCTTCTGCGAGGACGTGACCACCAAGGACGTGGCGCTGTCGGCGTCCGAGGGCTTCGACTCGCTCGAGCTGGCCAAGCGCTACACGACCGTGACGATGGGTCCCTGCCAGGGCCGCATGTGCCAGCTGGGCAGCGCGCTGGTGCTGGCCGACGAGATCGGCATCCAGCCCGACACGCGCCAGGTGGGCATCACCACGGCGCGCCCGCCGCACTCCCCCACCCGCTTCGCCCTGCTCGCCGGCCGCGGCCACCAGCCCGAGCGGCGCACGCCCCTGCACGACTGGAACGTGGCCCACGGCGGCGACATGGCCTGGGCGGGCGACTGGAAGCGCGCCTACCACTATGGCGACGCCTCGGCCGAGGTCGAGGCGATCCACGAGCGCGTGGGCCTGATCGACGTCTCGCCGCTCGGCAAGCTGCTGGTGCGCGGCCCCGAGGCCGCGGAGCTGCTCGAGCGCATCTACCCCAACCGCTTCGGCAACCTCGGTCAGGGGCGCGTCCGCTACGGCGTGGTCTGCGGCGAGGACGGCGCGATCCTGGACGACGGCACGGTGGTGCGCCTGAGCGACGAGGAGTTCTACGTGACCACCACCTCGAGCGGCTCCTCCGGCATGGAGCAGTGGTTCACCTGGTGGAACGCGGTCTGGGAGCTCGACTGCGAGATCGTGAACGTCACACCCGCGCTCGGCGCGGTGAACCTCGCCGGGCCGGCCAGCCGCGAGGTGCTGGGCGCGCTCAGCGACATCGACGTCTCGAACGAGGGCTTCCCCTATCTCGGCGCGCGCACCGGCACGGTGGCGGGCGTGCCGGCGATGGTGATGAGGATCGGCTTCGTGGGCGAGCTCGGCTACGAGATCCACCATCCGGCCGCCTGCGCGGAGGCGCTCTGGACCGCGCTGCTCGAGGCGGGCGCGGAGCACGACCCGCGCGCCGCCGGCCTCGAGGCGCAGCGGCGCCTCCGGCTCGAGAAGCTGCACGTGATCGTGTCGCAGGACACCGACGCCGAGTCGAACCCGCTCGAGGCGGCGATGCCCTGGATCGTCAAGCTCGACAAGGAGCAGGAGTGGATCGGCAAGCGGGCGATCCAGTACGTGTCCGAGCGCGGCCTGCGCGACGCGCTCGTGGGGTTCACCGGGGCGAACGGAGCGGTGCCCCTCGAGGGCGCAGCGGTGGTGGACCGCAACGGGGAGCCGGCCGGCCGGGTGACCAGCTCGCGCTGGTCGCCGCGGCTCGGCCGGGCGATCGGCATCGCCTGGGTGAAGCAGGACCGCTCCGGGGAGGGCACGCCGATCACGATCTCGAACCCGGACGGCGCCCTGATCCCCGCGATGGTCACCCACAAGGCGTTCCACGATCCGGACGGGGAGCGGCTGCGCTCGTGAGCGAGCTCGCCTTCCTGTCACCCGCGAACGCCAGCGTGCCGCTCCGCACGCCGATGGCCGGTGTGCACCACGCGGCGCTGCGCGAGCAGGACGGCTGGCTCGTGCCGGACTACCCGCCTCCCGGCGACGCCCGCGTGTGGGTGTCGGATGTCTCCTGGCTCGGCAAAGTCGAGCTGCGCGGCACTGCCGCGGAGCTCGATGTGGCGGTGGGCGTCGAGCAGCCCGGCGAGACGCGCCGGGACGGCGAGGCCTGGTTCGCGCGGCTCACTCCCACGCGCGCGCTCGTGATCTGCCCGCCCGGCGAGGCGGCCACGCGCCTCACCTCGCTCGGACCGGGCGCTGTGGACCTCACCTGCGGCTTCGCGGCCGTGCGCATCGGCGGCCCCGCGCGGCTCGACCTGTTCGCGCGGGTGAGCGAGCTCGACGGGCGCTCCCGCTCGCTGCCCGCCGGCGCGGTGGTGTCGGGACCGGTGGCCGAGTGCGCGGGCATCGTGATCAACGAGGGCGACACGCTGCTTCTGCTCGCAGGCTGGGACTACGGCGCCTACCTGTGGGACGCCGTGCTGGACCTCGGCGAGCCGCTCGCGGTGGTGGCGGCGTGATCGGGCTCTTCAAGAAGCACCGTTACTTCCGCGCGCACGACCTTGGCGGCTCGTACGACTACGTGATCATCGGCGGCGGCGCGCACGGCATGGCCACGGCCTACTACCTGGCCACGGAGTTCGGCGCGAAGCGGGTGGCCGTGCTCGAGAAGGACTACATCGGCGCCGGCGCCTCCGGCCGCAACACCACGATCATCCGCGCGAACTACCGCACTGCTGAGGGCGTGCGCTTCTACGGCGAGTCGCTGCGGATGTACGAGACGCTCTCACAGGACGTCAACTTCAACTTGCTGTTCTCGCAGCACGGGCACCTCACGCTCGCGCACTCCGACCGCTCGCTGCAGACGATGGTCGAGCGCGCCGAGGTGAACCGGCTGCTCGGCGTGGATTCGCGCGTGGTCACGCCTGAGGAGGTCGGCGAGCTGTGCCCGCAGCTCGACGTGTCGAGCCACCCCACCTATCCGATCCTCGGCGCTCTCTACCACCCGCCCGGCGGCATCATCCGCCACGACGCGGTGGTCTGGGGCTACGCCAAGGAGGCGGCCAAGGCGGGCGTCGAGATCCACCCCTACACCGAGGTCACCGGCATCGCACGCGACAACGGGCGCGTGACCGGCGTGGAGACGAGCCGCGGCCCGATCAAGGCCGGCACGGTGATCTCGTGCGTGGCGGGCTGGAGCACGCTGGTGTGCGACCTCGCCGGCGTCGAGCTGCCGATCACCACGCACATCCTGCAGGCGTTCGTCACCGAGCCGCTCAAGCCGCTGCTCGACAAGATCATCGTGTCCGGCACGCTGCACGTGTACGTGAGCCAGTCGGACCGCGGCGAGCTCCTGATCGGATCCGAGATCGAGCCCTACTCCGGCTACTCCACGAAGGGCACGCTGGGCTTCGTCGAGGACGCCGCGCGCGACATGTGCGAGCTGCTGCCGATGCTCGGCGAGGCGCGCGTGCTGCGGCAGTGGACCGGCCTCTGCGACGTCACGCCCGACTACGCGCCGGTCATGGGACTCACCGGCGTGGACGGCTTCCTCGTCGACGCCGGCTGGGGCACCTACGGCTTCAAGGCCTCGCCGATCGTCGGCAAGACGATGGCCCAGCTCGCCGCCACGGGCGTCACGCCCGAGCTGATCGAGCCGTTCGCGCTGGAGCGCTTCTACACCGGGGACCTGGTGTCCGAGCGAGGTGCGGCAGCCGTCAGCCACTAGATTCGGACCAGCAGGCAGGCTCGCGCTCGCTCAGGCGATCGAGCAGGGGATGACGCAGAGGGCGGCGGCCGCCGCCTTCTGCGTGGCGCCGGCGACGGCCAATCGTTGGTGGCGGCGCTATCGGATGGCGAGCGAGGAGGAGCGGTTTGGTGGTGGCTGGCTGCTCGATCGCTCGAGCAGGCCGCGGCGCCAGCCGCGTCGCCTGAGCGCGGGCGAGGAGGAGCCGATCCTGAGAGCGCGGCGCGAGACGGGGCTCGGCCCAGGGCGGCTGGCCGGGATTGTCCGGCGCGCTCGCTCGACGATCTGGAAGGTCCTTCGCCGCCACGGGCTCTCGCGGCGCCGGCGCGGCGAGCGCCAGACCTTTCGCCGCTACGAATGGTCGCGACCGGGTGCGCTGCTGCACGTCGACATGGCCGAGCTGCCGCGCTTCCGCCGCCCCGGCCACCGCGTCACCGGGGATCGCTCGGGCACGGGCTACGAGCGCCGCCACCGCCTGGGAGTCGTCTATCTGCACTGCGTTGTCGACGACCGCTCTCGCTACGCCTACGTCGAACAGCACCAGCGCAAGGACGGCGCCACCGCCGCAGCCGTGCTGGCAAGGGCGATCGAGCACTTCGCGCAGCTCGGGCTCTCGCCGCCCGAGGCCGTCCTCACCGACAACGCGTACGCCTACACCAAGGCGGGTGCCTTCAAGGACGTGCTCGCGCGTGCCGGTGCTCGCCAGATCACCTGTCCGCCCTACACGCCGCGCTGGAACGGGAAAGTCGAGCGCTTCATCCGCACGCTCAAGACCGAATGGGCCGACGCGCACAACTGGCCCAACTCCACCGAACGCTCACGCGCGCTGGCATCCTTCATCCGCTACTACCACCGCCGCCGACCTCCTCGGGCGTCCGCCCACCACGTTCACATCCGTGGGCAGAAATAGATGGCGACCGCCCGTGATCGTCGGGCGTTGACGGCATCGATGAGGACCGGCGGACAATCGCCACAATCAGGAGTAGGGGGCATATAGACCCCCCAAAACCTGACAGCGGCATCAGGCTGACCCTCATTGCCGCCGTAACCGCCCGCACACCCACCCGGCGCGCGGAATCAACCGGCTAGCTGCCGAGGAGCGCGGCCACCGAGCTGACCGAGACCGCCACGATCCCGGTTCCGAAGAGGTACGACAGCAGCGCGTGATGGAGGGCGGTGCGGCGGATGCTCTTGGCCGCGATGTCGGTGTCCGAGACCTGGAAGGTCATGCCGATCGTGAGCGCGAGGTAGGCGAAGTCCGTGTAGTTGGGACGCTCGCCCTTGAAGTCGATCCCGCCCATCGGCGGGCTGTAGTACAGGCGCGCGTAGCGGAGCAGGAACACCGTGTGCACCGCCATCCACGCGAGCGCCACACTCCCGAGCGTGAGCGCCGTGAGCAGCCCGCGCTGGGGAGAGCCCGAGTGGCCCGCCTGCCCGAGGGTGAAGGCCACAGCCACGAGGCTTGCGGCGCCGGCGCCCACCAGCACCGTCTCCGCCGCCGCGCGCGAGCTGTCCTCGGCGCGGGCGATCCGCTCCGTGGCCGCCGCGTCCGACCCGGCGATGGTGACCCAAACCCAGACCACGTAGACGATCGCACCGACGTCGAAGGCGATCAGCGTCACCACAGACCACGAAGCCTGCTCGGCCGCGGCGATTCCTGCCGCGACGACCGCCGCTCCGCAGCCGACGAGCAATCGCCGGGCCGCGAGCCCGGAGTGATCCATCGGAGTGAAGTCGTCGTGGGGGTCAGCGGTCGACACGGACGCGCCAACTATTACCTGTCGGCACGCGCTGGGTAACGTGCGGCGCATGTGGGACAGGGAGGAATTCGAGCGAGGAGCGCAGACCACGCTGGGCCGGCTCAGCGAGTACGCGGCCGCGAGCGAGCGCGGCGAGGGCCCAGCGGTGAGCCGGCCGCCGCTCGCCGATGTCGAACGGGCGCTCGACCTGCGCCGCCGCCTGCGCGAGGGCGGCATGGACGCCGAGCAGTTCGGCGACTTCCTGGCGAGCTACCTCGAGTTCACGACCCGCCTCCACCACCCGGGCTCGCTCGCCCACCAGGTGGCGGCTCCGGACGTGCCCAGCGTGCTGGCCGACTTCGTCCACGGCGCGATCAACAACCCCATGGCGATCGAGGAGATGGGCGCGGGGGCGCTGGCGATCGAGAAGGCGATCGTCGAGTGGATGGTGGAGAAGGTCGGCTGGGATCCCGCAAGGGGCGGCGGCGTGCTCACCCACGGCGGCTCGCTGGCCAACCTCACCGCGATGCTCGCCGCCCGCGCCTGGGCGGCGCCCGACGCCTGGACCGCGGGGGTGCCCGGCGACCTCGCCGTGCTGGCGCCAGCCGCCGCGCACTACTCGGTGGCGCGCAGCGTGGGCATCGCGGGGCTCGGGGCGGACGCGTTCGTGGCGGTGGACGCCGACGAGCTGGAGCGGATCCGGCCGGAGCGCCTGCCGGAGGCGTTCGAGCGCGCCCGCGCCGCCGGCAGGCGGCCGATCGCGGTGGTGGCCTCCGCATGCGCGACCGGGACCGGCCTCCACGACGACCTCGAGGCGATCGGCGCCTTCTGCCGGGAGCACGGCCTCTGGTTCCACGTGGACGGCGCGCACGGCGCCTCGGCGCTCCTGTCGCCCCGATACCGCTCGCTGCTCGAAGGCGTCGAGCAGGCCGACTCGGTGATCTGGGACGCCCACAAGATGCTGCGCACCTCGAGCCTGTGCGCGGCCGTGCTCGTGCGCGACGACCGCCAGCCTGCCGGCCGCGTTCCAGCAGAAGGCGAGCTACCTCTTCTACGAGGAGACGGACGACCCCGACATCCTCGACCGCGCGATCGAGTGCACCAAGGCGCCGCTCGGCGTGAAGCTGTTCATGAACCTCGCCTGGCGCGGCGAGGCGGGGCTCGGCGAGTACGTGGCCGAGCGCTACGACCTGGCCCGCCGCTTCCACGACGTGATCGCGGCGCGGCCCGGCTTCGAGTGCCCCTACGTGCCCGAGAGCAACATCCTCTGCTTCCGCTACGGCAGCGACTCGAACCTCCAGCTCGCCATCCGCGAGCGCCTGATCGAGAGCGGCGAGTTCCACATCAGCTCGGTCGAGCTGGGCGGGCGGCGTCACCTGCGCATCGTGGTGATGAACCCCTCGACGGACGAGCCGACGATCGAGCGGCTGCTGGACGCGATCGAGCGGGTGGCCGCGGCTTAGCGCGCCTCTCGCGCACCCGGCTCGACGAGGCCCGACTCGTACGCGAAGACCACGGCCTGCACACGGTCGCGCAGACCGAGCTTCGAGAGCACCCGGGCGACGTGCGTCTTGACCGTCCCCTCGCTCACATATAGCCGCGCCGCGATCTCGGCGTTGGAGAGCCCCGCGGCGATCAGCTTCAGGACCTCGAGCTCGCGCTCCGTCAGCTCCTGCAGGGCTGGCGGCGCGGGCGCGTTCGGCCGCATGCCCGCCACGAAGCGGTCCACCAGACGGCGCGTGATCTCCGGGGCGAGCAGTGCCTCGCCGCGCGCGACCACGCGGATCGCCTCCACGAGCCGTTCGGGGGACTCCGTCTTGACGAGAAAGCCCGCCGCGCCGGCCTTGAGCGCGTCGTACACGTACTCGTCCATGCCGTAGGTCGTCAGGACCAGCACCCGCGTGGGAACGCCGGTGAGGGCGACCCGCCGCGTGGCTTCGATCCCGTCGAGCTCCGGCATCCTGATGTCCATCAGGACCACGTCCGGCGCGAGGCTGCGGACGAGGTCGAGGGCCTCGAGCCCGTCGGTGGCCTCCCCGACGACGTCGAGATCGGGCTGTGCCTCGACGATCATCCTCAGCCCCCCGCGGACCACGGCCTGGTCGTCTGCGATCACGACACTCGTCATCGAGGGATCGGGAAGCCCGCTCGCAGCGTCCAGCCGCCGCCGGGTGCGGGCCCCGCGTCGAGCCGGCCGCCGAAGACCGCCACGCGCTCCGCCATACCCGCCAGCCCGCGGCGTCCGCCGTGTCCGTTCCGCCCCGCGGCGGCGCCGTCATCCGCCACCTCGACGCTCAGCTCGTCCGTTCCGTAGCGCAGGGTCACTCTGGCGTGCGCGGGGCCAGCGTGCTTCATCGTGTTGGTGAGTCCCTCCTGGACGATGCGGTAGGCGGAGAGCTCGAGCGCGGCCGGCAGCGGGCGCGGCTCGCCCTCGACCTCGAGCCCGGTCGGCAGGCCGGCATCGCATGTGCGCGCCACCAGGCGCTCGATGTCCGACAGCGACGGCTGCGGCTCGAGCGAGCCCGGCTCGCCGGGCCGGATCAGGCCGAGCAGCGTGCTCATCTCGCCGATCGCCTCCTGCCCGGTGGCGCGGATCGAGGCGAGCACCTCGCGCGCCCGGCCGGGATCGCGCTCTACCACCTGGTCCGCGGCGCCGGCTTGGAGGACCATCACGCCGAGGCTGTGCGAGATCACATCGTGCAGCTCACGCGCGATCCGCTGGCGCTCCTCCGCCGCCGCGGCCGCCGCACGCCGATCCCGGTCGCGCTCGAGCTCGCCGGCGCGCTCCTCGAGCTCGTCGGTGCGCGCCTGCCGGAAGCGCATCGCGTAGCCCACGCCGAATGCCAGGCTGAACATCACCGCCTCCCAGAGCCAGTCCCCGACACCGTTGACCTCCGGGGTGCGCGCGGTGTGGATCGCCGCGGTGACCGCGTAGACCACGATCGCCGCGAGCGGATCGCGGCCATAGAGGGCCACCGAGTAGACGGCGGCGAGCAGGATGAACAGGTTGGCGCCGGTCTCCGAGCCCTCGTACACGAGCGAGAGCAGCACGATGCCCGCCACCGGCACCGCGAGAGTGATGGACGGCGCCCTCCTGCGCCACGCGAGCGACGCCGCCATGAAAAACACCACCACCCCGGTGACCGGCTTGTTGCCGTGCCATTCGTGGGTGAGGAAGACGTCGAGCTCGCCATAGACGACCAGCACCGCCGCCAGGGCGAGATCCACCACCGGGAACCCGATGAAGCGGGTGCGAGCGGACAACACGGGTCCACCATAACCCGGCTCCGACCCCTCGTCATCAGTCTCGGGACAGAGTCCGAATCTGCCTTGCGGCAGACCCAAAACCCTCACGGCGGCCGACGAATTCGCCCGGCCCTCGGACTTAGCGTGGCCCAGTCAAACCGACCAAGGAGGACACAGTGACCACACGCTTCTCGAAGTTTGCCGTGGGCGGCTGCCTGATCGGCGCGCCGCTGCTCACGCTCCTGTCCGCGCTGGTCTCGCCTCAGATCAGGAGCGACGAGGCCGCGCAGGTCGCGGTGATCGCGGAGCATCCGGCCCGCTACTACGCCTTCACGCTGCTCACGCTCGCGGGCATCATGCTGCTCGTGCCCGCCGTGCTCGGGTTGATGCACCTGACCCGGAGGCGCGCGCCCACGTGGGGGAACGTCGGCGGCAGCCTCGCGCTCGCGGGGATCCTGATCGCCATCGGGGATGCCGCGACCCAGCTTCTCGTCTGGCAGATGGGCGCGTCCGGCGCCGACCGGGTGCAGATGGCCGAGCTGCTGAAGCGCTACGACGCGACGCTCGGCTCGTCCCTGCCGTTCAGCATCGGCGGGCTCGCCCTCCTCGCCGGGGTCCTGATCCTCAGTGTGGGCCTCTACCGCGCCCGCGCCGTGCCGGCCTGGGCGGCGGCCGGCTTCGTGCTGGGAATCGTGCTCAACATCGCCGGCTTCTCCAGCGCGAGCGTGGGCATCCTGATCGTCAGCTCGGTGATCCTGCTCGCCGCGCTCGGCGCGATCGGGTGGAGGGTCCTGTCCGAGCCCGACGAGGCGTGGCGCGAAGCCGACGGACTGGTGCGGATGACGGCGAGGGTCGCCGGCACGCCGTCAGGCGCCTGAGCGGGTGGTCGCGCGGCGCAGCGGACTACCGCTGCGCCGCCGCGGCCATCTTGCGGGCGGTCCAGCCCGCGAGGCGCGGTGAGGCGCGCACTATCGCCCAGCTCACCCACGACTCCGGTGTGATCGGCGCCACCGGGCGATTGCGCTCCACCGCCTTGAGGATGTTCGTCGCCACCTTCGCCGGGCCGTAGCCGCGGCGCTGGTAGTTGCGAATGATCCGCTCGCGACCGCCCGGCTCGCCCGTGCTGCCGTAGAGGTGCGAGCTGGCCATGATGCCGGTGGCGACGATGCCCGGGCAGACCGCCGTGACCCCGATGCCGTGCGGCTGGAGCTCCTCGCGCAGGGACAGCGACAGCCCGAGCACGCCGAACTTGGTGGCCGAGTAGGCCACGAGCGCGGGGCTCGCGTGGTAGCCGGCGAGCGAGGCGAGGTTGACCACGTGGCCGCCGCTGCCCCGCTCGATCATCTTCGGCACGAAGAAGTGGCAGCCGTGGACGACGCCCATGAGGTTGATCGAGATGACCCAGTCCCATTCCTCGAGGGGCGTGTCGAGTAGGCCGCCGGCCAGCCCGACGCCGGCGTTGTTCACGAGCAGGTCGACCCCTCCCACCTCGTCGGCGAAGGCGCGCATCTGCTCGCGGTCGGAGACGTCCACGCGGCGTGCCAGCACGTCGCGGCCGAGCCCGCGCGCCTCCGACTCGGTGGCCGCGAGGCCCTGCTCGTTCACGTCGCAGATCACGAGCGAGGCGCCGCGGCGGGCGCAGAGCAGCGCGGTCTCGTGACCGATGCCGCTGCCGGCACCGGTCACGAGGGCCGTCCTGCCGTCTAGCCGCTCGGTCTGCACTCAGCTCCCGGGCGGGGCGTACTGCACAGCCGCCTGCGCGGCGGAGTCGACCTCCTCCGGCGTGAGCAGCACGACGGTCTTCGCGCTCACCGCGCCGGATGAGTTGACCGCCAGAGCCACCGCCGTCGCCGAGGCGTTGTCCGGCAGCTCCGCGATCGCGTACACGTCCGAGTCGCCGAACGCGAAGTGGAACGACTCGAGCTTCCCGCCGCTCCCCTCGATCATCTTCGCCACCGCGTCCCGCCTCGCGCTGCCGCCCTTCGATACGACGCCCTTCGCACCCTCGGGGGTGTAGCTGGCCTCGATCAGGTACTTCGGCATGGTGGACCTCCGTCCTCTGGTCTGCCGATCCTAATCGCCCAGCTCGGCCCTTCGCCGGATCACGTACTCCTCGAGCTCGGCGCGGATCGCGTCGTCGAGCGGCGGCTGCTCGTACTCCTCGAGCGTCTTGCGCCAAATCTCCCCGGCGCGTTCGGCCGCGTCGCGCCCGCCCTTGCTCTTCCAGCGCTCGAAGTTCTCGGTGGAGGACAGCAGCGGCCGGTAGAAGCACTCGCGGAAGCGCTCGAGCGTGTGCGCCGCGCCGAGGAAGTGCCCGCCGGGCCCGACCTCCTCGTGCGCGCCGAAGGCGAGGCTGGCCTCGTCGATCTCGAGCGGCGTGAACTCGTGGCGGAGCTGGCGCAGGATCTCGATGTCGACGATGAACTTCTCGTAGCAGGACACGAGGCCGGCCTCGAGCCAGCCGGCGGAGTGCAGCACGAAGTTCGCGCCCGCCAGGAAGGTGGGCAGCATCGTCATCAGCGACTCGTAAGCCGACTGCGCGTCCACGGTCTGGCTCGAGTTGAGCCCGCCGCCCGAGCGCCAGGGCAGGCCGAAGGAGCGCGCGATCTGGCCGGTGCAGAAGAGGCCGATGGCCGACTCAGGCGTGCCGAACGACGGCGAGCCCGACTGCATGTCGGTGTTCGACAGGAACGAGCCGAACACCACCGGCGAGCCCGGCCGGATGAGCTGCACCAGCGCGATGCCGGCCAGCGCCTCGGCCATCTGCTGGGCGAGCGTGGCGGGGATCGACACCGGCGACATCGCTCCCATCAAGAGGAACGGCGTGACGATCACGGCCTGCCCGGCGCGCGCGTATTCGACCAGCGCCGACAGCATGCGGTCGTCGTAGCGCAGCGGCGAGTTGACGTTGATCAGCGAGATCGAGGCCGGCGCCTGCTCGAAGGCGCTGCCGAACAGGATCTCCCCCATGCGGATCGTGTCCACGGCGTTGGGCCCGGAGGTGACCGAGCCCATGTACGGCTTGTCGGACAGCGTCTGCAGCGCGTAGACCATGTCGAGGTGGCGCGAGTCGAGCGGGCGGTCGTTGGGCTCGCAGATGGTGCCGCCCGGCGAGTCGAGCTCCGGGAACGCCTGGGACAGCTTCACCAGGTTCTCGAAGTCGGCCATCGTCGCCTCGCGGCGCACGTCGCCCTCGCGGACGAACGGGCAGCCGTAGACGGAGGCGAACACCATGTTGTCGCCGCCGATGTGCGCGCTCTGCGCGGGGTTGCGCGCCTGCAGCTCGAACTCGCGCGGGGCCTTGGCCACCTGCTCGAGCAGGAACTCCGGGTCGAGGATCACGCGGTTGCCGTCCACCACCTGCTGGCCGGCCTTGCGGAACTCCTCGACCGTTTCGTCGAGCAGGAACTCCACGCCGATCTCCGTGACGATCCGGCGCCAGCCGCGGTCGAGCACCGCCATGGCGTCGTCGCTGAGGATCTCGTAGCGCGGCAGGGTGTTTACGAACATCGCTCCTCCCGGGGCTTGACGGACCGTCCGGCGGGCGCAATCATAACCCCCGTGGAACTACAGTTCCATCCACCGCCTCCTGGGGGACGGCGGTGACCCCCGCACCAGCCGGCACGCAGGCGATCGACCGCGCGGCGACGCTGCTCGTGCGCCTGCTCGAGTGCGAGGGTCCGGCCACGCTCAACGAGCTGGCCGACGCCGCCGACCTGCCGAAGAGCACCGCCTCGCGGCTCGTCAGCGCGCTCGAGCGCCACGGCCTCGTGCACCAGTCGGGCCAGCGCGGCAAGCTCGAGCCGGGCCCGGCGATCCTGCGCTTCGCCCATCGCGGCGCCGTGGAGCGCAACCTCGTGGAGCTGGCCGAGCCGTCGCTCGAGGCGCTGTCCGAGGAGAGCGGCGAGACCATCAACATCGCCGTGCCCACGCCCTACGGCGTGGATCACCTCGCGCAGGTCGACGCGCGCCACTACCTCGGCGCGGGGCACTGGGTCGGCCGGCGGGTGGACTACCACTGCACCGCCAACGGCAAGGTCTTCCTCGCCTTCGGCGCCGCCGAGATGCGCGACGGCCAGAGGCTCGAGCGCGAGCTCGCGCGCGTGCGCGACGAGGAGTTCGCCAGCGCCGTGGACGAGCTCGAGGCCGGCCTCGCCGCGGTGGCGGCGCCGGTGCGCGGGCCCACCGGCGACGTGATCGCCGCGCTCAGCATCTCCGGCCCCACGATGCGCCTCACGCCCGAGCGCATCGCCGAGCTTCGCCCAGTACTGGTCAAGGAGGCGCACGCCCTCAGCGAGCGTCTGGGACACCGACAGGAGACCGCCGCATGACCCACGAGGAGATCCTCCAGGCGCTGTACGACGACACGCTTGTCGGCAAGAAGCCGGAGGTCGAGGAGAACGTCAACCGCGGGCTCGACGACGGGCTCGAGCCTGAGCGCATGCTCTACGACGCGTTGATCCCGTCGCTCGAGGAGGTCGGCGCGCGCTTCGAGCGCGGCGACTACTTCGTGCCCGAGATGCTGATCGCCGCCAAGGCGATGCAGGGCGCGCTCGACATCCTGCGCCCGCTGCTGGTGGAGACCGGCGTGCGGCAGGTCGGCACCTTCCTGATGGGCACCGTCAAGGGCGACGTGCACGACATCGGCAAGAACCTCTGCAACATCATGCTCGAGGGCGCCGGCTTCACCGTGGTGGACCTCGGCGTGAACGTGGCGCCCGAGAAGTTCGTCGAGGAGATCGAGCGCGTCACGCCCGACATCGTCGGCTTCTCGGCCTTCCTCACCACCACGATGCCGATGTTCAAGGCCAACATCAACGCGCTCGAGAAGGCCGGCCTGCGCGACCAGGTGATCGTGATGGTGGGCGGCGCGCCGGTCACGCAGGAGTACGCCGACGCGGTGGGGGCGGACGGCTACTCGGCGGACGCCTCATCGGCCGTGAAGAAGGCCAAGCAGCTGATCGAGCAGCGCGGAGCGCCGGTAGCGGCCTAGCGGGGACTGCGCGTGCCGACGCTCGAGGACAAGCTCGCCGCCGGCCAGTTCGTGGTCACTGCCGAGCTGCCCGCGGTCGACGGCGGCGGCCTGGCGGAGGTCGAGCGCCTGGTCGCGCCGATGCGCGACTGGGTCGACGCCGTCAACGCCACCGACAACACCGCCGCGCACGCGCACGCGTCGCCGCTGGCCGTGTCGATCGGGCTGATCCGCTGCGGCGCCGAGCCGATCATGCAGCTCGTCACCCGCGACCGCAACCGGCTGGCGCTCGAGGCCGACATCGTCGGCGCCTCGATGCACGGCGTGCGCAACGTCCTCTGCCTCGGCGGCGACGGCGTGGCCGCGGGCGACGAGCCCGACGCCAAGCCGGTGTTCGACCTGAACGCGGTCAGCATGCTGTCGCTGACGCGGACGCTGGCCGGCGGCCACTACCTCAGTGGCCGGGCGCTCGACCCCGCGCCCGCGCTGTTCGCCGGCGCCGTGGAGAGCGCGGCGGCGCCCCCGCTCGAGGACCGCATCCAGCGCGCGCTGGCCAAGGCCGACGCGGGCGCACGCTTCCTGCAGCTCCAGATCGGCTTCCGACCCGAGCTGCTCGAGCGCTTCGTGGAGGCCGCCCGCGAGGCGGGCCTCGACCGGCGTGTCGCGCTCATTCCGTCGATCAGCATCGTCTCCGGCGCGCGGGCGCTGCGCCACATGGACGAGAAGGTGCCGGGCATCGAGGTGCCCGGCGAGCTGATCGAGCGGGTGGAGGCGGCGCCCGACCAGCAGCCGGCCTGCTTCGACCTGGCCTGCGAGCTCGCGGCGCACGCGATGTCGCTGCCGGGCGTGGCCGGCCTTCACCTCATCTCGTTCAGGAAGGGCGCGGGCATAGCCGAGCTGTGCACCCGCCTCGGGATCAAGCCACGAGCCGAAAGGGAGGAGTCCCACCAGCATGCACACGGTCCTTCAGTCGCGGTCTAAGAGCGTCACCATCGGTCACGACCTGCCGTTCTGCGTGATCGGCGAGCGGATCAACCCCACCGGGCGCAAGAGCTTCGCCGAGGAGTTGCGCGGCGGCGACCTCTCGACCGTGGAGCTCGACGCGCGGACCCAGGTGGAGGCGGGAGCGAACATGCTCGACGTGAACGCGGGCATCCCGCTGGTGGACGAGCCCGAGCTCCTGAAGGGCATGCTCGGCGTGGTGCAGGACGCCGTGGAGGCGCCGATCTGCATCGACTCCTCGGTGATCGAGGCGCTCGAGGCGGGGCTGTCGGTCTACGAGGGAAAGGCGCTCGTGAACTCGGTCACCGGGGAGGACGACCGGCTCGAGGAGATCCTGCCGCTGGTGGCCCGCCACGGCGCGGCGGTGATCGGCCTTGCCAACGACGAGACCGGCATCCCGGAGACGCCGCAGCAGCGCCTCGACATCGCGCGCAAGATCGTCTCGGCCGCCGGCGACCACGGCATCCCGCCCGAGGACGTGGTGATCGACCCGCTGGCGATGACGGTCGGCGCCGCCACCGACGCCGTGACGGTCACGCTCGAGACGATCCGCCTGATCCGCGGGGAGCTCGGCGTGAACATGTGCCTGGGCGCGTCGAACGTGTCGTTCGGCCTGCCGCGGCGGCACGCGCTGGGCGCCGCCTTCCTGCCGATGGCGATGGCCGCCGGCCTGACCAGCGCGATCATGAGCTGCGCGGCGGAGGTCGTGGACTCGGTGCGCGCCGCCGATTTGCTGCTCGGGCACGACCAGTGGGGCGCGAGCTGGATCGCGGCCTACCGCGCCAGGGAGGCCGCCGCCACTTGAGCGCGCGCCCCGAGCCGATGGCCCCCGGCGGCGGGCCGGAGCCGCAGCCCGACGGCGCGGAGCGGGTGCACCTGCGCTTCCTGCCCGACGGTACCGAGGTGCGCGTGCCGAGCGGCACGCCGATCTTCGACGCCGCGAGCTGGAACGGCGTGGCCATCGACTCGACCTGCGGCGGCCACGGCACCTGCCGCAAGTGCAAGGTGCAGGTGCTGCAGGGCGAGGTGCCGGTGAGCTCGGTGGATCCGCGCGCGTTCAGCCCGGCCGAGCTGCGCGACGGCTGGCGGCTCGCCTGCCGCGCGCCCGCGCGCGAGGACCTGGCGGTGCACGTGCCGCCGCTGCAGACGCGGCCCAAGGCGGCGCTCGTCGGCGTCGGCCGCCACGTGATCCTCCGCCCGGCGGTGCAGAAGCGCTACGTGGAGCTGCCCGAGCCGACGCTCGAGGACCAGCGCTCGGATGTGCAGCGCCTGCTCGACGGGATCGACGACCTCGAGCCGCACGTGCCGCTCGAGGTGCTGCGCAAGCTCGGCGGCCTGCTGCGCTCGTCGGGCTTCGCCGTCACCGCGGTGATCGTCGACGAGGAGATGATCGACGTCGAGCCCGGCGACACCAGCGGCCGCCGCCACGCGATCGCCTTCGACCTCGGCACCACCACCGTCGTCGCCACGCTGCTCGACCTCGAGTCGGGCCAGCCGCTCGCCGTGCGCTCGATGCTCAACCGCCAGCAGCCGTTCGGCGGCGACGTGATCTCGCGCATCTCCGCCACGATGCTCGATCCCGAGGCGCTCGGCGAGCTGCGCCGGCGCGCGCAGGAGACGCTGGCCGAGCTGGCGCGCGAGGTGTGCGAGGAGGCGGGAGTCGAGCAGCACGAGGTCTACGAGCTGACGCTGTGCGGCAACGTGACCATGGCGCAGCTCGCGCTCGGCATCGACCCGGAGCCGCTCTCGATGGCCCCGTTCGTGGTCGCCGCCCACGAGCTGCCTCCCACGCGCGCGACCGACTTCGGCGTGGAGGTCCACCCGCGCGCGCCGGTGTTCACATTCCCGTCGATGGGTGCCTACGTGGGCGGCGACATCGTCGCCGGGCTGCTCGCCACGGGCATCGCACGCGACCGGCGGCTGCGGCTGTTCATCGACGTCGGCACGAACAGCGAGATCGCTCTCGGGTCGAACGAGCGCGTGCTGGCCACGGCGGCCCCGGCGGGCCCCGCGTTCGAGGCGGCGCAGATCCGTTGTGGCATGCGCGCCGCCGAGGGCGCGATCGAGGGCGTGAAGATCGAGGACGACTCGATCTCGCTGCAGGTGATCGGCGACACCGAGCCGCTGGGGATCTGCGGCTCCGGCCTCGTGGACTGCGTGGCCGAGCTGGTACGGGCTGGCCTGCTCGACCACTCCGGCCGCTTCGTGCCGGAGGAGGAGGCCACCGGCGCGCTCGGCAGGCGCTTCACCAAGATCGGCGAGGAGCGCGTGTTCGTCCTCCACTGGCGCACGGACGATCCGGCCGAGGGCGTCTTCCTCTCCCAGCGGGACGTGCGCGAGCTGCAGTTCGCCAAGGCCTCGATCGCCACCGGCTGGAATCTCCTCGTGCGCGACCTCGGCGTCGAGCCCGCCGACATCCAGCAGGTGCTGCTGGGCGGCAGCTTCGGCGCCTACCTCTCCCCCGCCAGCGCCGTGCGCATCGGGCTGGTGCCGCCGCTGGCGCTGCCGCGGATCGTGTCGGCCGGCAACGTGGCCGGCGAGGGCGCGAAGATCGCGGCGCTGAGCCACCGCGAGCGCGCCGAGGCGCTGTCGCTCGTGCGCGAGGTCGAGTACGTCGAGCTGTCCGGCCGAGCGGACTTCAACGACCTGTTCATCGACCAGCTCGCCTTCCCGGGATGAGCACCGCCGTGATCGCCTGCGGCGCCCTGGCGGTGCACGTGCGCGACATCGCGCGCCGGCGCGACTGGGAGGTCGACGTGTTCCCGGTGCCCGCGCCGCTCCACAACCGCCCGGAGCTGATCGCGCCCGAGGTGGCGCGACTGGCGGACGAGCTGCGGGAGCGTTACTCGCATGTGGCGCTGGCGTATGCCGACTGCGGCACCTACGGCGCACTCGACGAGCTCGACATCGAGCGCCTGCGCGGCGACCACTGCTACGACGTCTTCGCGCGCGACGAGGTCCGAGAGCTGATGGCCGAGGAGCCCGGCACCTACTTCCTCACGGACTTCCTGGCGCGGACGTTCGAGCACACGGTGATCCGCGAGCTCGGCCTCGACCGCCACCCTGAGCTGCGGGACGATTACTTCGGCGGCTACAGGCGCGTGGTCTGGCTGGCGCAGCGGCGCACCGAGGCGACCGAGAAGGCGGCCCGCCGGGCGGCCGAGCGGATCGGGCTGCCGCTCGAGGTGCGCGAGGTGGGCGACGCCGGTCTCGAGCGCGAGCTGGAGCGCGTCGTGAACGGCGGCAATGAGGAGCGGCCCGGAGCGGCGGCTGCAACAAGCGTCAGGAGTTAAGGGGCATATGACCCCCAAAGTCCTGACGCTAACGCCTGGGCTGCCCTTTATCGCTGCCGTAGACGCTTAAGCCGGCGCCGCCGCCACGTCCTTGAGACGCGCCATCTCCGGGTCGAAGCGCGGCTCGCTCACGACGGTCACCGGGTGGTCGGCGCGCTCGCTGTGCACGCTCAGCGACGTCCCCGGCTCCGCCAGCTCAGCCGGCAGGTAGCCGTAGAGGATGCTCTCGCCGATCGTGGCCCCATACGCCGCGCTCGTCACGTAGCCGACGGGCTCGCCGTCCGCGAGGATCGGCTCCTTGCCGACGAGGATCACGCTCGGGTCGTCGGTCACGAGGCAGCACAGCTTCCGCGACACCCCGCGCTCCTTGATCGCGGCCGCGGCCTGCCGGCCGATGAAGTCCGTCTCCTTCGACAGCCGCACGGCCCAGCCGAGGCCCGACTCGTAGGGATCGTGCTCCTCGTCGATGTCCTGGCCCCAGAGGCGGTAGCCCTTCTCGAGCCGCAGCGAGTCGTAGGCGGCGCCGCCGCAGGCCGTCGCGCCCAGCGGCCTGCCGGCCTCCCAGAGCAGGTCCCACAGCATGCGGCCGAACTCGGTGGGCGCGTAGATCTCCCAGCCGAGCTCGCCCACGTAGGAGAGGCGCAGCGCGCGGCAGGGCACGCTGCCGATGGCGAGGGTGCCGGCGCGCATGTAGGGCATGGCGTCGTTCGAGAGGTCGGCGTCGCTGGCGCTCGACACGAGCTGGCGCGCGAGTGGCCCCCAGACGCCGAGGCAGCAGAGCGACGAGGTGAGGTCGTCGACGCGGACCGAGCCGTCGCTGGGCAGGTGCTTCGACATCCAGGCGATGTCGTGGCGCCCGACGGCGCCCCCGGTCACGACCCAGAAGCGGTCCTCGCCGAGGCGGGTGACCGTGAGGTCGCACATGATCCCCGCGCGCGGGGAGAGCATCGCCGTGTAGACGATCGTGCCGATCGACTTGTCCACGTCGTTCGCCGCCAGGCGCTGCAGGAAGGCGAGCGCACCCGGGCCGCTGACCTCGACCTTGGTGAACGGCGTGAGGTCGAAGATGCCGGCGCGCTCGCGGCAGGCGCGGTGCTCGGCGATGGCGATTGGCGACCAGTAGCGCGCCGCCCACTCGGAGGCGGGCACGATCTCGTCGCCGGTCAGCAGCTCGCGGTTGCGCCCGTACCACTGCGGCCGCTCCCAGCCGGCGCTCTCGAAGAACAGGCTGCCGAGCTGGAGCTCGCGCTCGTAGAACGGCGTGGTCCGCTGGCCGCGCACCTGCTCCTGCTGCTGGCGCGGGTGGAGAACGTCATAGACCTCGCGGTAGCCCTGAGCGCCCCGCCGGCGCGCGTAGGCGCGGGTCGTGCCGTGGGCGTCGAAGCGCTGCGGGTCGGCCTCGTGGAGGTCCACGCGGGCGTCGCCGTGGGTCATCAGCTCGGCGAGGACGCGGCCGCAGCCGGCCGAGTGCGTGACCCAGATCGCCTGCGCGAGCCACAGCCCGCGCGCCGCGGCGCTCTCGCCGAGCAGCGGGAACCCGTCCGGCGTGAACGACATCAGCCCGTTGAACGCCCGCACGAGCTCCACGCCCCGGAGCGCGGGCATCAGCCGGCCGGTCTCCTCGTAGGCCGACTGGAAGTCCGCCTCGGTGAACGGCTCGATCGAGGGCTGCTCGCCGTCGTCGCCCCAGTCGCGGATGTCCTCTGGGTCGGTGAGCAGCGGCTCGTGGCGGTAGTTGCCGATCGCGTACGCGTCGGCCACCTGGCGGAAGTACATCGAGTGGTCCTGGTGGCGCAGGATCGGGTGTACGACCTCCCGCGTCTCGCCGCGGAGCTCGGGCAGCGGCGCCGTGTAGGCGAGCTGGTGCTGGACCGGCACGAGCGGGACGTTGAGCCCCGGGGCCAGTCGCGCCAGCAGCGGTCCCCAGATGCCGCAGGCGATCACCACGTGCTCGGTGGCGATCGTGCCACGGGTGGTCTCGATGCCCGCGATGCGGCCGCCCTTTACCAGCAGGCCGTTCGCCTCGCAGTTCTCGAACGCCGTCAGGGCGTCGCCGGCTGTGGAGCCGAGGGCCGCCGCCGCGTCGAGCGCCTTCGCGATGCCGTCGTCGGCCACATGGAAGCCGCCGACGATCAGGTTCTCCTCGATCAGCGGGATCAGCTCGACGACCTCCGCCGGCGTGAGCAGCCGCGCGTCGAGGCCGTAGCCGCGGGCGCGCGCCGCGCGCCGGTCGAGCTCGGCCCAGCGCTCCTCGGTGGTGGCCACTTCGACGCCACCGACCGCGTGGAAGCAACCGAGCTCCGTGAGCAGCTCGACGGTCCAGTGCGCGAGCCGCGTCATCGTCCTCGACGCGTTCTGCTGGAACACGAGGCCCGGCGCGTGCGAGGTCGAGCCGCCGGTGCGCCAGAGCGGCGCGCGGTCGATCAGCACCAGGTCGTCCCAGCCCTGCAGAGCCAGATGGTGCGCGACGCTCGCCCCGGCGACCCCGCCGCCGACGATCACGGCGCGGGCTGAGGACGGGAGGCGCTCGGCGTTCATATGTGCAGCATCAACGCCGAGCGCCCACCCACGGACCGGCTACTCCGCGGGGATCTCCCCGTAGACCATGTTGAGGTCCATCCCCTGCGAGCGCCGGTACAGCTTCGAGCCGACGTAGATCGCTATCGCCAGCAGGTACATGCCGCCCATGAAGTAGAGCGACGACGTCTTGTTCACGCCGTAGACGTCGGCCTGGAACCACTTGTAGAGGCAGAAGCCCAGGAACACGATGAACGCGCACGCCGCGAAGGTGATCAGCGGAAGGCCGAGGACCTTGTACTTGGCGATCGGCGACGCGTTGTAGATCTCCGGCTTGCGCCACGGCAGGATCGCCGCGGCCACGGCCGAGCCGAGGAACGTGATCGCGATCACGAGCGTCGCGTCGAGCGTGTAGTCGTGGAACGTGTTGTTGAACGAGTACAGCGCCGCCAACCCGATCGACGGAACCAGCATCAGCAGCACCGCCATCACCGGCACGCCGTTGCGGTTGACCTTGGCCGCCGACTCCGGCAGCACGCGGTCGAACGCCGCCGCGAAGATCACCCGGGTGGATGAGAGGAACAGCGTCCCCACCCAGCCGAAGAACCACAGCGACATGATCGCCACCAGGATGAACTGCAGCACCGGACTCCCGAAGAACGACGCCGCGAACAGCGCCGGGTACGGGAACACCGGCGTGGCGCCCGTGCCCAGGTAGTAGGCGTTGTTGGCGCCGTTGTAGAAGTTCCAGCCGAACGTCTTCGAGAACAGCAGGAACAGCACCACCGCGGTGATCGTGGTGGCGATGAGGGCCCCGCCCATCGCGTAGATGTTCTTCCGGAAGTCAGACGCGCCGCGGACCTCGCCGTACAGCGTGGCGCCCCAGTTCGACCAGAGGTTGAAGAACGCCATGAACGGGAGCAGCAGGAACGTGGCGCCCAGCGTGAAGTGACCGACGGGCGGCGGGGTGTAGTCCTTGGTGCCGGCCGCGAGCGTCTTCCCGTAGGCGTTGTTCACGCCGAACAGGTCCTTCGACTGGCTGTTGAAGTGGTGGATGAAGCCGGCCTTCGTGTTGACGAGCAGCAGCAGGATCATCACCGCGAGCCCGAAGACGCCGCCGTAGAAGCAGAACTTCTGGATCCTCGCGTAGGTGCGGATGCCCATACCGATCAGGATCGAGGCCAGGACCGCGGTGATCAGCGACGCCACGAACAGCCCGTGGTGCAGGTTGCTGAAGTAGGTCACGCCGCCGTCCCAGCCGGCGATGGCCGCCAGCGGCACGATCACCATGTTGGCGAGGATGCTGCCGTAGATCGGCACCCAGAGCCACAGGATGAACCACCATCCCGCGATGGCCAGCACGAAGCCGATGCCGCCGCCCAGCACGCGGCTCATCCAGACGTAGTCGCCGCCCGCGCGCGGCATGGCCGCGATCAGTGACGCGTAGGTGATTCCCTGGAGCACCAGGTAGGCGCCCGCCCCGAGGACGGCCCACAGCAGGCTGCCCGACGGAACGAACGGCGCGTACGAGAACGCCACGAATCCCAGCGTCACGATGTTGATCGAGAACGCCGCGTAGATGAACGCGTCGCGCACCGACCAGCCGCGCACGAGGCCAGTGGCCTTCCGTACGAAGAGTGATTGCTCTCCCCCTACCCCTGTGCCTGCTGCAACCGTCGCCATCCCCCTCTACCTCCTCGTTGGCAGAACAGAACTCAGCCGCTTGTCAAAACGAACTTCTTGACCTTCTTCTTGCCGTCCAGGTCGATCACCGCCCCGAGCAGCTGACCCTGTTCGTAGGAGCTGCCGGGGTTGATGCACAGCGTCTTGCCGAGCCTCGTGGTGCCGCGCGCTTCGTGGATGTGGCCGTGCAGCGAGAGCGCAGGCTGGTGCGCCTCGATCGCCTCGCGCACCGCGGTTGAGCCGACCGGCACGGTGGAGCGTCCGGCGTCCTTGAGATCCATCTCGGCCGTGAGCTGCGGCGCGTCGTCCAGCCCGGTGCCGTACGGCGGGCAGTGCAGGCTGAAGATCGTGCGCTCAGGCTCGGCCGTGACGTGCTCGAGCATCGCGTCGATTCTCTTCTTCAAGTCGGGCTCGTCCTCCTCCCTGTAGGTGTCCCAGGGAGTGCGGTTCGCCCAGCCGCTCGAAGCGAGCTGGAAGCCGTCGATGTCCACCACGCGGCCCTCGCCGAGCTCGACCGTCTGGGCCGCCGAGACGATCTCGTCGATCTCGAGCTGGTCGTCGTTGCCGGGGCAGACGAACACGCGGATGCCGCTGCCGCTGAGCTTCTCGTCGGCCATCTGCATCCAGCGCTCCACCGTGGCGATCATGTGCTTGTCGAACAGCGCGTGCCAGTGCTGCTCGCTGGCCGCCAGCTCCGCGAGCTCGTGCGGCGTGGTGCGGAACGGGTAGTAGCCGCGGCGCATCACGGCGTCCGAGAAGGCCTTGACCGCGTCCTCGCCGTCGAGCTCCTCGCGGTTCTCGAGCAGCGTGGCGTGCCAGTGGCCGCCGCCGTCGTCGATGATCGGCACGAGCGCCTTGCCGGTCATGTCGCCGCCGAGGATCACGACGTCGGCCTGATAGTGCTCGCCGCAGTTGAGGAACTTCTTCCAGCAGACCTCCGAGCCGTGGATGTCGGTGGCAAAGAAGATCCTCACTGCGAAACCTCCTCAGGGACGTCGTACCAGCGCTTGCGCTCTCCCACCTTCGCGCGCAGCTTCCAGCCGCGCGACTTCGGCTCCTCCTCGATGCGGCCGAGGATCTCGTCGAAGCGGGTGGCGATGCGCTCCCTGTCGGCCTGCGGCAGGTCGTACTGATCGAGGTGCGAGCGGCATCGCTCCAGGTTGGCCGTGATCGTCCGCCACAGCCCCCAGTCCTCGCCGCACAGCTCGGCGATGCGGGCGGCGTTGATCGCCTCGTCGTCGTGCTCGTCGACGGCGTGGCCGTGCAGCATCAGGACCGTGTCGCGGACGTCCTTCTCGTTCAGCTCGATGATCTGGAGCTTGGTGAGCATCAGCTCCGCGAGCGGCACCGTGTCCCCGCCGCCCTTCAGGCGGTCGCTCAGCGGGATCTGGTGGCACATGCGGAAGGAGTCGATGAAGATGTCGACCTGGCGCCCGTGGTGGTCGTCGAAGAACAGTGCCCGCTCGCGCGCGTGCATCGCGTTGAAGGTGATGTGGGGCTCGTAACCCGCCTCGCGCAGCAGCTTGTCGGTGTCGCCGGCCGACTTCTTGGGCACCGCGAAGTCGAGGTCCTTGTAGTCGCGGTCGAGTGACGGCGGCACGTCCGAAGCGTGCAGGCGAACCGCCACGCCGCCGAGCAGCTTGAGCGGCACGCCAACCTTGGAGGCGAGCCCCAGGACCCTCTGACCCTCGGCGACGATGTCCTCGAGAATCGAAGTCATCGACCGCTCCGGCCGCATGAGATGCGACTGGAATTCAACTCATATATCTTACGGTCGCTGCTGCGGACAGGTCAACAGCCGACTCGCATGTTCGTCGCCGGGGAGTGGCGGCCCGCGGCTTCCGGCGCCGAGGAGCGCGCCACGAGTCCCGCGACCGGCGAGGAGCTCGGACCGGTCGCGCAGGGCGACCGCGACGACGCCCGCCGCGCGATCGCCGCCGCAGCCGCCGCCTTCGACGGCTGGGCGCGCGAGACCGCGTTCGCGCGTAGGAAGGCGCTCCACCGCATCGCCGAGATCTGCGAGCGACGCCGCGACGAGCTGGCCGCCGCGCTGACCCTCGACCAGGGCAAGCCGCTGCACGCCGAGGCCTACGACGAGGTGGACGAGCTGATCGCCATGTGGCACGGCGCCGCCGAGGACGGCCTCCGCCTCGAGGGCTCGATCCCGCCGAGCGCCTCGCCCGGCAAGCGCGTGCTGCTGATCCGCCGGCCGCTGGGGCCGGTGGCAGTGGTCACGCCCTGGAACTGGCCCTACACGATGCCCGCCGAGATCGTGGCCCCCGCGCTGGCGGTCGGCAACACCGTTGTGTGGACCCCGGCGTCGAGCACCTCGGTCTGCTCCGGGCTGCTCGCCGACTGCGTGGCAGAGGCCGACCTGCCGGAGGGCGTCTTCAACTTCGTGCCCGGGCCCGGCTCGGTGGTGGGCGACGAGCTGGTGTCGAACCCGGCCACCGTCGCCGTCGGCTTCATCGGCTCCACGGCCACGGGGCGGCGCATCGCCGAGCGCGCCGCCGGCAAGGCGCTGCTCCTCGAGATGGGCGGCAACGGCCCGCTCGTCGTGATGGACGGTGCCGATCTCGACGCCGCGGCCGAGGCGGCCGTCAGCGCCTGCTTCCTCTGCGCGGGCCAGAGCTGCACGGCGGGCGAGCGGCTGCTGGTGCAGGAGAGCATCCGGCCCGAGTTCGTCGAGCGGCTGGCGGCACGAGTGGCGGCGGACGTGCGCCTCGGCGACCCCTTCGACCCCGCCACCACGATGGGCCCGCTCAAC
The DNA here is from genome assembly GCA_963848495.1 of uncultured Thermoleophilaceae bacterium. Classification (GTDB taxonomy): domain Bacteria; phylum Actinomycetota; class Thermoleophilia; order Solirubrobacterales; family Thermoleophilaceae; genus JAICJR01. The sequence continues at coordinate 1,519,604 of CAWKDV010000002.1, read as the reverse complement.
AACGAGCAGGTGGCGACCAAGATGGACGAGCACGTGGCGGACGCGCTCGAGCGCGGCGCGCGCGTCGTGGCGGGCGGCTCGCGCATCGACGGGCATCCCACCGACCTCTACTGGTCAGCCACGGTGCTCGACGGCGTGCCCCCGGAGGCCGCGGCGGCGGTCGAGGAGACCTTTGGGCCGATCGCCCCGATCGTCTCTGTCGACTCGCTCGACCACGCGATCGAGCTCACCAACGCCTCCCCCTACGGCCTGCTCGCCGCGATCTTCACCGGCGACGTGATGGACGGCCTGCGCTACGCCGACAACGTGCGCGCCGGCCTCGTGAACATCAACGAGACCACCAACTACTGGGAGAACCACCTGCCCTTCGGCGGCCGCGCCGGCACCGACAGCGGCACCGGGCGCATAGGCGGCCGGCACGCGCTCGAGCGGCTCACCGAGCTGCAGACGGTCGTGATCGGCTAGGGCCCTGAGTCGGAGCTAGTGCCGCACCGGCAGCGTGGGGTTCGACGTGTCGCACCCCAGCTCGCCCGGCAGGAGATTGCCTGGGGCCGCCAGCGTCGGTGGCTCCAACAATCTCGGGTGGCGCGTGTCGAGGAAGTCGGCCAGGGTGGCCGCGTTGGCGTCGCGGTAGGTCAGTGCCGGCAGGTTCCACTTCGCCTCGATCGTGGCGAGGATCGAGGTGTGGTCGTGCACGACGTTCGTCACCGCGTTCGGCCGCGAGTAGGGCGAGACCACGACAGTCGGCACGCGCGGTCCGTAGATGTCGTAGCCGCCGGGCACGTCGCCCGGGCCGAGCTTCGGCGGGATCGAGTCGGGCTTGATCGCCTTCGGCGGCGGCACGTGGTCGTAGTAGCCGCCGTGCTCGTCGTAGGTCCAGACGACCAGCGTGCGCGGCCAGGCGGGCGAGCGCAGCACCGCGTTGATCACCCGCGCGGCGAAGTCCTGGCCGAGCTGGATGTCCTGCGGGTTCTCCTCGCTCTGGCCCTGCGCGGAGACCCGGCCCGCGCCGGGCACGCCCGCGTCCGCCAGCGGCCCGCCGACCTCGCCGGCCAGGCCGAACTCCGGGTCCACGAGGCTCACGGCGGGCAGCGTGCCCGCGGCGCAGTCGGTGAAGAACTCGGCGATCGGCGCCAGGTTGGCCGGGTACTTCTGCGGCACCGAGCCGATGATCCCCGACGACGGCAGGTCGGTGAAGTAGTTGCGCCAGCTCAGCTTGTTGGCCGAGAGCCGGTCGAAGATCGTGCCGTTCGGCGGCGGCGGGTCGAAGATGCTGCTGGTGTCGGTCGAGATGTTGCCGTAGGCCGTGCCCGCCATCAGGAAGCGGCGGTTGGGGTAGGTCTGGCAGGGCGCCGAGCAGAACCAGCGGTTGGCGAGCGTGAAGGTCTTCGCCAGCGAGTAGTAGAAGGGCAGGTCCTGGTCGGTCCAGTAGACCATCGACTGCGTGTCGGTCTCCGCGAAGCCGTCCATGCGCCCGCCGTCGATCTGCTTGTGGGTGGAGTTCCAGTTCTGCGTGACCGAGCCCTGGCAGACGCTGGTGGCGCGGTAGGGCACCACGTAGCCGCCGTTCAGCGGATTGCGGTTCGACGGCTGGCCCAGCCTGTCGAAGCTGAAGCCATCCGCCTTCGGCTGCCCGAGCCGCGGCAGCATGCCGAAGTAGCAGTCGAAGGAGTGGTTCTCCATCATCAGGATCACGATGTGATCGAAGGGGAGCGCGGCGGTGGGCTCGCCCACGGGGCGCTTTGGATCGGGCAGCGAGCCGGGCTGCCGCAGCCATTGGGCGTTCGCCAGCGCGCGGCCGGCCGGCCCGAGTGCGCCCATCGCCAGCAGTCCGCCCGCGCCCGCGCGCAGAAGCTGCCTCCGCGTCTGCCCCTGATACATCGATACCCCGCCGCGGGGCAGAGTAGGGAACGCCGAACGCCAACGCGCCATACACCCCAGGTGGTGTTGTCCGTACACCAGAGGAGCCGCGCGCCCCTATAGGGTCCGCACAGCAGAGATCCCAGCCCCCGTGGTTCGAACTGGGCTCGCAATCACCTCGCGGCCACGGAGAAGGAGACGACATGCCTCGTCGTAGGTTGTTCCGTACGTTGGCGCTGGTTGTGACGGTCGGCGCAGTGGCAGCCGTACCGGCGGCCATCGCGGCCACCACCGCACCGAGCAAGGCGACCCTCCACACCGTCGGAAAGGTGACCTTCAAGATCAACCAGTACGCGCAGGACGGCTCGCGCTTCGACAAGAGCGCCGTCGTGATCAAGTCCGGCGGCACCCTGACGGTCGCCGACAAGAGCGGTGAGCCGCACACGTTCTCGCTGGTGACCAAGAAGCAGCTGCCGAAGACCACCGCGCAGATCAACGCGTGCAACATCTGCAACACGATCGGGGCTGGGCACCAGCTCGATCAGAACGGCAACCCCACCGTGTTGACCGTCGACCCGGGCAACGACGGCTTCAACAAGTCGGGCGACTCGCAGGTCATCGTCCCGAAGAAGTCGGTGAAGCTGAAGATCACCGCCAAGAAGGGCACGACGCTCTACTACATGTGCCTGATTCATCCGTGGATGCAGGGCAAGCTCACCGTCCGCTGAGCCTGCCGCTTTCGACGTGGAGGGTCCCGGCGCTTGCCGGGGCCCTCTTTGTCGTGCTGGCGCTGGTGGGCACCGCGGACGCACTCGCCGCGACGCGCGAATACTGGATCGCCGCCGTGCCGACGACGCTGAACATCGTGCCCAACGAGAAGGACGCGATCATGGGCATGGAGTACACGCCGGCCCAGACCGTGATCCAGACGGTGGTCTATCGGCGCTTCACCCCCGGTTGGAAGAAGCCGCTGCCAAACGCGCCCCACTCCGCCACCGACGGCGGGCTGATACCGGGGCCGATGATCCGCGCGCGCGTGGGCGACCTGATCCTCGTCCACTTCAAGAACGAGGACACGCTCAGTCACGAGCCGCACTCGATGCACTTCCACGGCGTCAAGTACCCGCCCAGCTCGGACGGCGCGTACCTGCCCGGCTTCTCGGGCCGCGACGCCGACGTGAAGGTCGGCCAGACCTGGACCTACAAGCTGCGCGCGGTCGGGGACTCGGCCGGCGTCTGGCCCTACCACGACCACTCGCCGTCGATGGACGACTCACTCGCCGGCGGCATGTACGGCGAGCTCTCGATCCTCGGCAGGCACGAGCGGGCGCCCCACCGCGAGTTCGTGGTCTTCCTCTCGGCACTGCACGGCTTCATGGCGATCGACGGCCGGGCGTTCGTCGGCAACACGCCGATCTTCCGCGCGAAGGTGGGCCAGATCGTCCAGTGGGACGTGTTGACGATCGGTGACGACTTCCACACCTTCCACGTCCACGGGCACCGCTGGGTCAACCCGGACGGCACCTCGCAGGACACCAAGACGATCGGGCCCGCGGAGAGCTTCCGCGTGCGCTGGCGCGAGGACGCGCCGGGCACGTGGCTCTACCACTGCCACGTGGAGCAGCACATGAACATGGGGATGATCGGCATCTACCGGGTGAGCCGGTGAGGCTGCGCGTGCTGATCGCGGCGGGAGCCGTTCTCGGCGCAGCCCTGGCGCTCCCGTCCGGCGCCTCGGCCGCCACGGACTTCGTCTCGATCCAGCAGGCCGCGTTCGGCCCGCCGCGGGTCGCCGCGCTGATCGGCGACACCGTGAGCTGGCACAACAGCAGCCTGCGCGACCACACGGTCACCACCGCCGACGGCAGCTTCGGCTCGAACGGCCACATCGTCCCGGGCGGCGGCTACTCGGCCGTCTTCAACACCGCCGGCGCGCACCCCTACTACTGCTCGCTGCACGTGGGCATGACCGGCGAGGTGCACGTCTATCCGCTGCTCTTGGCGGGGCCGGCGCAGGCGGTCGCCCCCGGACAGCCGATCCAGTTCAGCGGCCGCGCGGCCGCCGGCATCAGCACGGTGCAGATCGAGCAGGACTCGGGCTCCGGCTTCGTGCCGGTGGCCACCGCCGCGGTGGACGGCAATGGCGACTTCCAGGCCTCGGTGCCGGCCACGACCTCGGCCCTCTTCCGTGCGGTCGGCGCCGCGGGAGCGAGCGAGTCGCTCCAGGTCGTGGTGGTGGACCGGTCGGTCAGCCTGCGCGTGGTTCGCGGAGCGGTGCGCGTGCACGTCACTCCGCCCGATGCGGGCGCCACGGTGGTGCTGCAGGTCTGGCTGCGCGAGCGCTTCGGCTGGTTCCCGGTCTCGGCGCGGCGCTTGAGCCACTCGTCGAGCGCCGACTTCCCGCTGCGCTATAAGGGCCGCCGCGCCCGCGCGGTGCTCGAGCTGCCGGACGGGTTCACGCCGGTGGCGATGAGCGCGCCGCTGCGGCTGCCGCGGAGCTGATCTGCGGCGGATTTGGCAGACGTGCCCGCAGTTGATCCCGCATAGAGCTTGTTGCGTAGCTCTGGGGCTCCATCCGGTGTGGTGCTGAGACTGCGGGCATGGCCAAGAACTTGATCGTTTGTGATCGTGATCAGCAGTTGTTGTTGCCGCCCGATATGCGTGAGTGGTTGCCTGGCGATCACTTCGCTTGGTTTGTGCTCGAGCCGTTTGAGGAGCTGGAGTTGGGCGTTTTCTATGCCGGTTACCGGGATGATGGGCAGGGCGCCGCCGCGCACGATCCGCAGATGATGGTTGCGCTTTTGCTCTACGCCTATGCGGTTGGCGAGACCTCGACCCGTTCGATCGAGCGGCGCACGATCGAGGAGGTCGCCTTTCGTGTGATCGCGGCCAATCAGCGTCCCGATCACACCACGATCAGCCGTTTCCGCGCCCGCCATGCTGAGGCTCTGGCGGGGCTCTTCAGCCAGATTCTGGTTCTCTGTGAGCGCGCTGGGCTGGTTCGTCCGGGTCCGCTGGCGCTCGATGGCACCAAGCTCAGGGCGAACGCTTCGTTGGGCGCGAACCGCACTCCTGAGCGGATCCGCGCCGAGGTCGAGGCTTGGCTTGAGGAGTCGGAGCGGACGGACGCCCGCGAGGATGAGCTTTACGGCGCTCGGCGCGGCGACGAGCTGCCGCCCCACCTGCGCGACCGCGCTTCCCGGCGTGAGGCGCTGCGCCGCGCGAAGGCTGAGCTCGATGCCGAAGAGGCGGCCCGCGAGGCCGAGCATGAGGAGCTGGTTCGTCGCTACGCGGGGCACATCGAACGGACCGGCCGGCGCCCGCCAGGTCGCCCGCCCGGGCCCAAGCCGCAGCAGCGTCGGGGGAACGAGCGGCGCAACCTGACCGACCCCGAAAGCCGGGTCGTTCGCGACAAGGGCTCGCTGGTCCAGGGCTACAACGCCCAGGCGCTGGTGTCGGAGGGCCAGATCATCGTCTCGGCGGAGCTCACTAACGAGGCCAACGACACCCGGCTGCTTGAGCCGATGGTGGCCACCGTCGCCGAGCGCCTCGGTCCGCGGCCGACGGTCCTCGCCGACAACGGCTACTGGAACGTCGCCCAGATCGAGGCGCTCCGCGGGCGGGGAATCGAAGCGATCGTCTCACCGCGCGGAGCGAGACCGAGGCGCCCGAGAAACAGGGTCGGTCCCGAGGTCGAGCGGATCGACCGGCTGCTCGAAACACCGGAGGGCGCGGCCCTCTACGGCCGCCGAAAGCAGATCGTCGAGCCGGTCTTCGCGCAGATCAAGCACCTGCGCGGCCTCAGTCGCTTATCCAGACGCGGCCTCGTCGCCTGCGGCGCCGAATGGAAACTGATCGCCGCCACACACAACCTCCTCAAGCTCTACCGGGCAGCCCCGCAACCCGCCTGAGCTGAATCAGCCGCCACCGCAGCCAGACCCACTCCCCGCCCCCGCCTGATCGGCCGCGAGCTACGCAACAAGCTCATAGCGGGCTTAAATGCGGGCACCCCCGGTCGGGGGCCCGTTATTGCTTCCGTAACCCCCGGTCAGACGACCAGCGCCTCGAGGACGGGCACCACGTCCGCAGGCTCAGGCATCGCCGCGATCTCGGACTGGATCCGGCGGGCCGCCTCGCGGTAGCGCGCCTCGGACAGCAGCGCGCCCACCCCCGAGGCCACGGCATCCGCCGAGAGCTCCGCCGGCGTCAGCGCCAACCCGGCGCCGGCCGCCACCACGCGCTCGGCATTTGCGAACTGGTCCGCGCCCTGCGGCAGCACGAGCAGCGGCAGGCCGCAGGCGAACGCGCCGAGCATCGTGCCGGCGCCGCCGTGGGTCACGACCAGGTCCATCGCCGGCAGCACCTGCGCCTGCGGCACGAACCGCTCCACGTGGACGTGCGGCGGCTGCGGTCCGAGCAGCTCCGGATCGTTGCCCGGCCCGACCGTGACGAGCGGCTCGAGCTCGAATCGCGCCAGCCCCTCGAGCACCGTGCGGAATACGTCCGGCTGGCGGTTCCAGACCGTCCCGAGGCTGACGTAGACGGCGGGACGGCCGGGAAACGAGTGCGGCCACGCCGCCGGGTCGTGCCGCCGCGGCTTCGCAGGGCGCAGCGGCTGCACGCGGGGCGCCCGCGGCTCGCCCGGCAGCTGCAGCGCGGGCGGGCAGATGTCCACGTAGAGGCTGCCGCCGAGCACGCGCGGCTCGAGCCCGCGCGCCCGCCACTGCGGCGCCGCGGCCTCGGTCCCGGCCTCGAGCAGGTCGCGCGGCACGGCCGGGCCGTAGGAGTGATCGACCCAGGGGATCCCCGCGGCCGCCGCGGCGAGTGGTCCGGCCAGCTCGGCCAGGTCGTGCACGAGGAGCGCGGGCCGCCACTCCCCCACGATCCGCTCGAGCTCCGGCAGCCGCGCCTCGAGCTCGAGCCGGCCGAAGCCCTCCGTGAAGAACAGCCGGCGGCCCTCGTGCGGCGGCAGCTCGGCGAGCCGCGCGGAGCGGCGCCGAAGCTCGCCGCGGGCGGCGGAGTCGGACAGGCCCGCCTCGAAGCAGGGAAGGGCCGCCTGGCGCGCGTGCTCGAGCGCCGCGCCGGCCGACGCGAGCGCCACCTCGTGGCCCGCGGCCTCGAGCGCCCGCACGAGCGGCAGGGTCGGAATCACGTGGCCCGCCAGCGGGCGGGTGGTGAACAGAACGCGCACCCGCGGCACGTTTGCACGCGCCGGGCGCCAAAGCCCCTCCCCACCCCCGCGACTTTGATGTATACAAAGGCCCACGGCCCGCAACGAGGAGAGGGGACGCATTGGCCACGTCGACACCCGTGGGGGCTTTCCCTAGCCCCTACTCGATCGAGACACCACCCGGCTGTGAGGGCTGGGAGGAGATGTACCCCTACCACGCGTTCTTCGCGGAGGCGCGCCGTGCCAAGGACGAGAACCGCTTCTGGTTCTGGAACTCGATGCACTTCCCGGTCCCCATGCCGGCGTTCGACGTGGCCTGCATCGACAGCCCCTACCAGGCGGTGGGCAACTGGCAGAACCGGGTCTTCGCGGTGCCGCCCGCGATGGGCATCGACTACCGGGTGGTGAACGGCTACATCTACATCGCCGCCAACCCGGTGACGGACCCCGAGAAGATCGCCGAGCGCGTCGAGTACTTCCAGCGCCGCGCGGGCTACTACTACGAGAACTGGGACGAGCTCTACGGCAAGTGGCGCAAGCGGATCGAGGGGCTGATCGACGAGATCACGAACCTCGAGGTGCCTGACCTGCCCGAGTACGAGCCGGACTCGATCGCGTTCGACGACGAGGGCAACACCGCCTTCTACGAGGTGCTCGACAAGTACCAGCGCGTGCTGCGACTGGGCGACCTGATGTGGCAGCAGCACTTCGAGTTCCTGCTGCTCGGCTACGGCGCCTACGCCACCTTCGCGGACTTCTGCAAGAGCAGCCTGCCGGACATCCCCGACCAGCACATCGCCCAGATGGTGGCGGGCATCGACGTGCTGCTGTTCAAGCCCGACGCCGAGCTGCGGCGACTCGCGCGACTGGCGCTCGAGACCGGCGTGGACGGCGCCTTCGTGGAGGGCCGCTCGCCCGCGGAGATCGTGGGGGAGCTCGGCGAGAGCGACGCCGGCCGAGCCTGGCTCGACGAGCTCGAGAAGGTCAAGGACCCGTGGTTCAACATGGCCACGGGCGACGGCCTCTACCACTACTACAAGAGCTGGCTCGACGACCCGAGCATCCCCTTTGCCTCGCTCATCGGGCACATCAGTGCGCTCAAGGCCGGTGAGCAGATCGACCGCCCGACCGAGGAGATCCAGCGTGAGCGCGACCGCCTCGCCGAGGAGTACGGTGCGCTGCTCGACGAGGCCTCGCAGCCGCCCTTCCAGGAGTTGCTCGCGCTGTCCCGGACGGTCTTCCCCTATGTCGAGGAGCACAAGTTCTTCTGCGACTACTGGTTCCTCACGCGCTGGTGGAACAAGCTGCGCGAGTTCGGCGCGCTGCTGCACCGCAACGGCTTCCTCGAGGACTCGGAGGACATCTTCCAGCTCAGCCGCCACGAGGTGGCCTCGGCGCTCGACGAGCTCGTGCTCACCTGGGCCACCGGGGGCGATCCGCTCGGGCCGCACCACTGGCCGCCGATCGTCGCGCGCCGCAAGGAGCTGCTCGAGAAGCTCGCGGACTGGACGCCGCCGCCGGCTCTCGGCGTGGCGCCCGAGGCGGTCACCGACCCGATGACGATCATGCTCTGGGGCGTGACCACCCAGCGCGTGCAGGAGTGGGCGCGCGGCGCGGGCGACGGCAACCAGCTCTCCGGCGCGCCGGCCTCGCCGGGCACGGTCGAGGGGCCCGCGCGCGTGGTGAAGACCGTGGGCCAGATCGCGGACGTGCGCGAGGGCGAGATCCTCGTCTGCTCGATCACTTCCCCGGCCTGGGCGCCGATCTTCTCCAAGATCAGGGCGGCCGTGACCGACATCGGCGGCGTGATGTCGCACGCGGCGATCGTGTGCCGCGAGTACGGGCTGCCGGCCGTCGTCGGCACGGGCCGGGCCACGTCCCAGATCAGCACCGGGCAGATGATCAGGGTCGACGGCACCTCAGGGCTCGTCACGATCCTCGACGGCGGCCCGAACGGCGCCGGGTGACGGAAGCGGGCCACAGCCGCTCGCTCGCCGAGCTGCGCTCGGGCGACGCCGGCGTGTTCGGCGGCAAGAGCTCGAGCCTCGGCGAGCTGCTGGCGGCGGGCATCCCGGTGCCGCCCGGCTTCGCACTCTCGGCGGACGCCTTCCGCGCCTTCGTGGACGAGGCTGGTCTCGGCCGCCGCATCGAGGAGGTCACCGCGGCGCTCGACCCCGGCGACGTGGAGTCGGTGGGCGCCGCAGCGAAGGCGATCGGCGAGGAGCTGCGCTCGGCGCCCGTGCCCGACTCGGTCCGCGACGAGGTGCGGGAGCGCTACGCGCAGCTCGCGCGCGAGTCGGGCGACGACGAGCCGGCCGTGGCCGTCCGCTCGAGCGCGCTCGGCGAGGACAGCCAGGACGCCACCTTCGCCGGCCAGCAGGAGACCTACCTCTGGGTGCGCGGCGCCGACGGCATCTGCGACGCCGCGCGCGATTGCTGGGTCAGCCTCTACAGCCCGCAGGCGATCAGTTACCGCGCTCGCATGGGCGCGGCGGACGAGCATCCCGCGATGGGCGTCACCGTTCAGCTGATGGTGGATGCCGAGGTGTCCGGCGTGATGTTCACCTGCAACCCGGTGAGCGGTGATCCGAGCATGGTGGCGGTCAACGCGAGCTGGGGGCTCGGCCTGGCGGTGGTGGGCGGCGAGGTCACGCCGGACGACTACCTCGTCAGCAAGATCACCCGCGAGATCGTGAAGAAGCGGCTCAGCTCGAAGCAGGTCGAGTACGTGCCGGGCGCGCACGGCCGCGGCGCCGTGCGGGTGGAGGTGCCGGACGAGCGGCGCGACGTGCCCTGCCTCGACGAGCAGCAGCTCGGCACGCTCGTGGACGTCGCTCGGCGGGTGGAGCGCCACTTCGGCTCGCACCAGGACATCGAGTGGGCGGCGGCGCGCGGGGGCGGCGACGTGTTCGTGGTGCAGTCGCGGCCGGTCACGGCGATGCCTAAGCCGGCCGACGCGCCCAAGGCGCCGATGTCGGCGATAGCGCTCGTGATGAGCAAGTTCGGAGCGAATCGTGCTGACTGATGACGACGTGAGAGAGATCCTCAAGCTCATCGACGAGTCGGAACTCGACGAGCTCCTGATCGAAACGAGCGACTTCAAGCTGCATGTCGTGCGCAATGGCGCCGCACCCATAGCCGAGTCACGAGTCACCAGTCACGAGTCACCCGAACCGGCACCGGCGCCGGCGCCGTCGAACGGCTTTGTCGACGTCACCGCCCCGATGCTCGGCACCTTCTACCGAGCCGAAGGCCCCGGAGCGCAACCGTTCGTCGAGGTCGGCGCACAGGTCGAGCCCGACACGGTGGTCTGCATCATCGAGGTGATGAAGATGATGAACTCGGTGCCGGCCGGAGTGGCGGGCACGGTCACCGAGGTGCTGGCCGAGAACGCCGAGCTGGTGGAGTTCGGGCAGCCGCTGTTCCGGGTCGAGCCTGCCGCATGATCCGCCGCGTGCTGGTGGCGAACCGGGGCGAGATCGCGGTGCGGATCGTGCGCGCCTGCCGCGAGCTCGGAATCGAGAGCGTGGTGGCCGCCTCGCAGGTGGACATGGAGGGCATGGCGGCCCGGCTGGCGGACCGCGCGGTGTGCATAGGCCCGGCGCCGGCGAGCGAGAGCTACCTGCGTCCCGAGACGATCGTCCAGGCCGCACTGGGCACGGGCTGCGACGCGATCCACCCCGGCTACGGCTTCCTGGCCGAGAACCCGCGCCTGGCGGCGGCCGCGCGCGAGCAGGGGGTGACCTTCGTGGGACCGCCGGCCGAGGTGATCGAGCTGGCGGGCGACAAGCTGCAGGCGCGGCACATGGCCGTGGAGGCCGGGCTGCCGGTCGTGCCTGGCGGCGAGGTGGCCTCGCTCGACGTGGCGCTCAAGTTCGCCGAGCATGCCGGCTATCCGCTGCTGCTCAAGGCGGCCGGCGGTGGCGGCGGCCGCGGCATCAAGCTGGCGCACCACGCGGACGAGCTCGGCGTGCTGTTCGGCGTCGCCTCCGCCGAGGCCCGCTCCGCCTTCGGCGACGAGCGCCTCTACGCCGAGCGCTACATCACCGCCGCGCGCCACGTGGAGGTGCAGGTCGCGGCGGACGAGCACGGCAACGGGATCCACATCGGCGAGCGCGACTGCTCCGTGCAGCGCCGGTACCAGAAGCTCGTCGAGGAGGCGCCCGCGCCCTTCCTCTCGGCCGGCGCGCGCGAGGAGCTCCGGGGCGCGGCGGTGAAGCTCGCCGAGGCGATCCGCTATCGCAACCTCGGCACGGTGGAGTTCATCGTCGACGCCGAGAACGAGGAGTTCTTCTTCCTCGAGGTGAACTGCCGGATCCAGGTGGAGCATCCGGTCACGGAGGCGGTGACCGGCCGGGACCTGGTGGCCGAGCAGCTCCGGATCGCCGCGGGCGAGCCGCTGAGCATGCACCAGCAGGACGTGACGCTGCGCGGCCACGCGATCGAGTGCCGCCTCACCGCCGAGGACGTGGCGGCCGGCTTCATGCCCAGCCCGGGCCGGATCACGCACTTCGCGGTGCCGAAGCTCGACGGCCTGCGCGTGGACACCCACTGCGAGGACGGCGCGCTGATCCCGCCCCACTACGACTCGCTGATGGCCAAGCTGATCGGCCACGCCGACGACCGGAGCGGTGCGATCGCGCTGCTGCTCGAGGCGCTCGAAGGGCTGGAGGTGGAGGGTGTCGAGACCAACCGCGCGCTGCTCGTCGGCGTGCTCGGGCATCCCGACTTCGAGAGCGGCGCGGTGACGACTCGCTGGCTCGAGCAGGAGGCGTTCGCCGCGTGAGCCGCACGATCGACATCGTCGACACCACCACCCGCGACGGCAATCAGAGCCTCTGGAGCGCCACCGGACTCACGACGCCCGATGTGCTCACGATCGCGCCGACGATGGACCGCGTCGGCTTCCACGCGCTCGACTTCACCTCGAGCACCCACATGGCGGTGTCGGTGCGCTTCCACCAAGAGGATCCGTGGGAGCGGCTGCGGCTCGTCAGCGCCGCGATGCCGAACACCCCGCTCAACTTCATCACCACCGGCATGCGCTTCATCGCCTGGGTGCCGGCGGACGAGGAGTTCATGGAGCTGGTGTTCCGCTGCGTGGTGCGCAACGGCATCCGGCGCTTCCAGATCGTCGACCCCTCGAATGAGCCCGAGCGGCTGCTGCGGCTGGCGCGGCTGGCGAAGACGGCCGGCGTCGAGGAGGTGGTGATCGGGCTCACCTACTCGATCAGCCCGGTGCACACGCACGACTACTACGCCGAGCGCGCCGAGATCCTCGCCGGCTGCGCCGACATGGACCGCCTCTACCTGAAGGACCCGGGCGGCCTGCTCACCACCGACGCCGTGCGCGACCTCGCGCCCGCCCTGCTGCGCTCGGCCGGCGAGCGCCCGCTCGAGCTGCACAGCCACTGCACGATCGGGCTCGCGCCGCAGATGTACATCGAGGGCGTGAAGGCCGGCTTCCAGGTGCTGCACACCGCCGCCGCGCCGCTATCGCGCGGCAACTCCAATCCCGACTGCGAGTCGACCGTCCGCAACCTCGAAGCCGAGGGCTTCTCCCACCGGCTCGACCACGAGGCCCTGGCGGCGGTGTCCGAGCACTTCGGCGCGCTGGCGGCCGGCAAGGGGCTGCCGCCGGGGCGGGCGCACGAGTTCGACTCGCTCTACTACCGCCACCAGCTTCCCGGCGGCATGGTCACCACCACCAAGCGGATGCTCGAGGAGCTGCGGCGGCCGGAGCTGTTCGACGCGACGCTCGAAGAGATCACGCGCGTGCGCGCGGACATGGGCTATCCGATCGTGGTCACGCCGGTGTCGCAGCTCATGGTCACCCAGGCGGTGATGAACGTCACGACGGGCGAGCGTTGGAGCAGCGTCTCCGACGAGATCATCCGCTACTTCCACGGGCACTACGCGGCCGCCGCCTCGCCCCCGGATCCGGAGATCACGGACAAGGTGCTCGCGCGCCCGCGCGCGAAGGAGCTCGAGCACGTCGAGCCGCTCAGCCTGGAGGGCGCGCGCCGGAAGTTCGGCGAGCGGATCTCTGACGAGGAGCTGCTGCTGCGGCTGACGATGCCGGTCGAGCAGGTCGACGCGATGCTGGCCACGCCGCCCGCCGGGGAACGGCCCACGTCGTTCGTGCGCCCGGGCCGCGACCCGCTCGTGCGCCTCTTGCAGGAGGTCCAGAAACGGCGCTCGATCACCTACATGCGCCTCGAGAAGGGCGACGACGTGGTGGTGTGGCGCCGTGCGGCTTGACGACGTCCGCGGCTTCGTCTTCGACGCCGACGGCACGCTCGTGCACCGGGCCGGCAAGGCGGCTCACGTTGTGCCGGGCGCCGTGGAGGTGCTGGAGAAGATCCGGGCGAGCGGCCGCCCGTACGTGGTCTTCACCAACGGCAGCCACGTGCCGCCCGCGGGCTTCGCGCACGACCTGCGCGACGCCGGCCTGCCTGTCGACGACGACCAGATGCTCACGCCCCTGCGCAGCGCGCTCTACCATCTCGAGCGCCGGCATCCGGACGCGGCCGTGAGGCTGTTCGGCACCGAGGCCGCCGCCGGCTACCTGCGCGAGCACGGTGTGCGGCTCGTTAACGGGGACGACGCCGAGCAGGCCGACGTGGTGTTCGTCGCGCACGTGGACGACGTCACGATCGACGACCTCGAGCGCGCGGTCCGCGCGGTGCGCGCCGGGGCGAAGCTCCTCACCGGGAGCTACGTGCCCGGCTATGCCGGCGCCAACGGGCTGATCATCAGCCGCGGCGCGATGGTGGCAGCGGCGATCGCCAAGGGCTCGGACAAGCGGCCCGCGATCGTGGGCAAGCCGTCGAAGGCGGCCGTGGCGGTGGTCGCCGAGCGTCTCGGCGTGCCCACCACGGAGGCAGCGGTGATCGGCGACGACCTCGGAATGGACATCGCGCTCGGCCACATGGGCGGCTCCCGCACCGTGCTGGTGCGCAGCGGCGTGAGCGGCGGTCTCGACCTCAGCCGCGTGCCCGAGCGCCGCCGCCCCGACGCGGTGATCAACGGCGTGGCGGAGCTGCTCGAACTCCTCTAATCGGCGACGCCAGTGCCGATCACGGGGGTGAATGTGGCCAGCCCGTCCGGAGAAGCTCGCGCTCGCGCTGCTGCTGCTCGCCTCCATCGGCGTGTGCGCGGCGCGTGCCGGCACGCGCCCCTGGCCGGCCTCGCCGCCACCCGCAGCGCGAACGGTCGTCTTCAGGCCTGACTCCGGCCGCCCGAAGGGCGTCGTGCTGGCCATCCACGGCGGTGGCTGGACCAGCACCGGCGCCGCCGCGATGGCGGCCGAGGCGCCGGAGGCCGCGCGCTACGCGCGCGACGGCTGGCTCACCTACAGCATCGACTACCGCCCCGGCCCCTACGCGCTGCCCGACATGCTGGCCAGCTACGACCTCATCCGCCGCTCGCACCCGCGCTCGACGATCTGCGCCTCCGGCGACTCGGCCGGCGGCCATCTCGCGCTGATGCTTGCCGCCAAGCGGCGCAGCCTCGCCTGCGCTATCTCGCATGCTGGCCCCACCGACCTGCTCGACTTCCCCGCCGGCGTGGTGCACGACCGCATCCGCGACTACCTCGCCCCCTACGTGAGCCTCCACGCCTGGAGCCCCGAGGTCCGCGCGCGGCGCATCCGCCAGCCGCTGCTGCTCGCCTACGCGCCGGGCGACACCGTGGTGCCCTACGCGCAGGGGCTTGCGATGCGGGCGGCGGCGCCACACGCGCGGCTGATCACGCTGCCGGCGGGAGCGACGCCGTGGGTACACAGCGGGGTGAGCGGGGCGAGCCTGGCGCGGGAGCGGCGGGCGGAGAGGGCGTTCCTCGCCCGCACGGCGCGCAGGTAGGACGCCTAGCTCTGGCCGGGGCCGATCAGCTACGCCGGTGACTCGGCCGGCTGGAAGAGGCGCGTGACCAGCTCCGCTTCGGATACCGGGTCGCCCTTCAGCAGGAGCAGGTCCAGGCCCGCCAGGATGCTGGTCCAGGCGGCCGGGCCGGAGATCGCCAGGCGCTGGCTCTCGGCGAGCGTCCGGAGGCGCTCGAGAAGTGGCGTCACGAGCTCCTCCCCGATGCCGTGGAGCACGGCCAGAGTCGGCTCGACGCGCCGGCAGGCGTCCTCGACCGTGTCGATCGGCGCGTCGCCGCCGAGGTAGACGATCCGCCAGCCGCGCGCACGGAGCGCTAACCCGAAGGCGATCAGGCCGAGGTCGTGCCACTCGCCCGGAAGACCGGCAAGCAGTGCGGCGGGTCCGCCTCCCTGGCCCCAACCGCGCGCGAGGCCGAGCAGCCGGCCGCGCAGCACGCCCGAGGCGAAATGCTCCTGCGCGATTGACGCCTCGCCGCGCTCCCAGCGCACGCCGAGCTCGTGCAGGTAGGGCAGCACCACCTCGCTCAGGAGCGTGTCGATCGTGGCGACTGCCAGCAGGCGGTCGATCAGCGCCTGGGCGCGCGGCTCGTCGAAGCCGTCGAGCGCGAGCGCGAGCTCGTCGCGCGCCTGGGCACTGTCGAAGGCCGGCGAGGCGAGCCCCCTGTCGCCCACCACCGCGCGCGATGCCTCGGTGGCGGCCTGGGCGGCCGCCAGTCCGTTGGCCAGGTGCTGCCGCATCAGGCGCACGCGCTCGAGGTCCGCCGTCGAGTACAGCCGCAGCCCGCCGGGCGAGCGGGTGGGCTTGATCAGCCCATAGCGCCGCTCCCAGGCGCGCAGCAGCTCGGGACTCACCCCAGAGCGCTTGCTCAGCTCGCCGATGCGGAGGATCGCGTCGTCTGCCGTCACGCGCCAAGACTATACAGGATCTGTACAACCCCTTGACAAGCGTTATGTACCGCGCTACCTTGCCGCACTCGGATCTATACAAGACCTATACAGGAGGTCAACAGCATGAAGAAGCTCGACGGGATTGCAGCCCTACTTCTGATCGTCGGAGGACTCAACTGGGGTCTGGTGGCGGTGGCGAAGTTCGACCTCGTCGCCTGGATCTTCGGTGAGGACTTCGGCGGCACGACCGCGGCGAGCCGGGTCGTCTACGGGCTCGTCGGACTGTCCGCCATCTACGCGATCGCCTCGCTCCTGGGCCGCCGCACGGCCGGGGTCGAGGGCCCGGCGACCGCCGCTCACTAGCCGAGAAGGGAGAAGTCAGATGAAACGCATCGCCATCGCCATCGCCGCCTCGGCGCTGGCAGCGGCACTGCTCGTGCCGTCCGGGTCCGCGGGCGCGGGGACGACGAAGCAGAGGAACATCGTCGACACCGCCGTCGCGGCGGGCCAGTTCAAGACGCTCACGTCGCTCGTGCAGCAGGCGGGCCTGGCGAAGACGCTGAGTGGCCACAGGGCATACACGGTCTTCGCCCCCACGGACGCCGCCTTCGCCAAGCTGCCACAGGCGACGCTCGACGCGCTCGCCAAGGACCCGGCGAAGCTGCGCAAGGTGCTGCTCCACCACGTGGTCAAGGGCCGGCTGAAAGCCGCCTCGGTGATCAAGCGCAAGTCGCTGAAGACGTTGAACGGCCGCGTGTCGGTCCGCGTCCGCGGCGGCAAGGTCTACGTGGGCGGAGCGCGCGTCACGACAGCTGATGTGGCCGCCTCCAACGGCGTCATCCACGTGATCGACAAGGTGCTCATCCCGCGCTAGTCGATCACCCGCGGTCGCCCGGCGCGGTTCTCCCCAGCCGCGTCGGGCGGCTGTCTCAGGCGCCCGGCACCCAGCTCGTGCCGGCCAGCGGCACGCGGGCCATCGCCGCCGCCTCGACGGTGAGGGCCACCAGGTCCTCGGGCTCCATGTTGACCGGGTCGAGGCCGGCGTGCCAGTCGTCGTAGAAGCCGGCGGCCGAGCCGAGCTTGCGGTACTCGGCGTCGTGCTCGGGCGCGTTGTCGCCGAGGGCGATCAGCGCGGCGACGCCGATCGAGACCGCGTCGGCGCCGAGGGCCAGCGCCTTGGCCACGTCGGCGCCCGTGCGGATTCCGCCGGAGACGACCAGCTGCACCTTGCGGTGCATGCCGAGCTCCTGCAGCGCTTCGACGGCGTTGGGGATCGCGGCGAGGATCGGGATGCCGACGTGCTCGATGAAGACGTCCTGCGTCGCGCGGTGCCGCCCTGCATGCCGTCGAGCACGATCACGTCGGCGCCCGCCTTCACCGCGAGCGCGCAGTCGTAGTAGGTGCGCGTGGCCCCGATCTTCACGTAGATCGGCTTCTCCCAGTCGGTGATCTCGCGCAGCTCGCCGATCTTGATCTCGAGATCGTCCGGGCCGGTCCAGTCCGGGTGGCGGCAGGCGCTGCGCTGGTCGATGCCCTCGGGCAGGTCGCGCATCTCGGCCACGCGCTTCGAGATCTTGTGCCCGAGCAGCATCCCTCCGCCGCCCGGCTTCGCGCCCTGGCCGACCACGATCTCGATCGCATCCGCCGCGCGCAGGTCGTCGGGGTTCATGCCATAGCGCGAGGGCAGGAGCTGGTAGACGAGCGTCTTGGAGGACTGGCGCTCCTCGGGCGTCATGCCGCCGTCGCCGGTGGTGGTCGAGGTGCCCATCTCGGACGCGCCGCGGCCAAGAGCCTCCTTGGCCTGCGCGCTGAGCGCGCCGAAGCTCATGCCGGCGATCGTGATCGGGATGTCGAGGTGGACCGGCTTGCTCGCGAAGCGGTCGCCGAGCACCACGTCGGTGCTGCAGCGCTCGCGGTAGCCCTCGAGCGGGTAGCGCGACATGCTCGCCCCTAGGAAGAGGAAATCGTCGAAGTGCGGCACCTGGCGCTTGGCGCCGAAGCCGCGGATGTCGTAGATGCCCTCGCGGGCGGCGCGCTGGATCTCGGCGATCGTGTTGCGGTCGAAGGTCGCCGACTCGCGCAGGCCGGCGGCGATCTGCCGCCGCTCATCAGTAGCTCCCCGGCGTTGTCGACGTTGAAGTTGTAGAGCTGGCGCGCCGAGCCGTAGCGGCGGAAGTCGCCGGCGTCGGCGTCGTCGATGCCGGCGCGCGTCCAGCAGCGTCGCGCAGCTCGGCGACGTGCTCGTCCCGCATCTCCTTCTCGACGCAGTCCGCGCCGAGGCTGGCGACCGTGCCGCGCACGTAGAGCGCGCCTCGTAGATCGAGTCGCCCAGCGCGTCGCCCGCGTCGCCGCAGCACGACCAGGCGGCCCGCCTGCGCCATGAAGCGCGCTCATGTGGCCGACCGAGCCGCCGCACGACGATGTCGACGCCCTTCATCGAGATGCCGCAGCGCGCGGAGGCGTCGCCGTCGACGACCAGCAGGCCGCCGCGGCCGGTGGCGCCGGCCGACTGCGCTGGCGTCGCCCTTCGACGTGCACGCGGCCCGACATCATGTTCTCGGCCACGCCGGTGCCGGCGTTGCCCTGCGACGCGCGACCGTCGCGCGCTTGTTCATGCCGGCGCAGTAGTAGCCCACGTGGCCGTCGATCGTCGACCTCGAGCGTCGCGCGTCGAGCCCGACGGCGATCGCGTGCGCGCCGCGCGGGTTCACGCACGCGCCAGCTTCGCGGTCCGGCTCGGGCCGGTCGTGCAGACGCTGCGTTCAGCTCGCGCAGCGGCGTCGTGGCCAGGTCGACGGTCGCGACCGCTGCGATGCGGACGCTCGTCGTCACGCGAGCTCCGGCTCCAGCGTATAGACGACGCCGGGCTGCGGGCTCCCAGATGCTCGCGTCCTCGACGCCGGGCAGCGTCGGCGATGCGCGCGGTACTCCGAGGCCATCGCCACCCAGTCGTCGGTCTCGGCCATCACGGCCGGCTTGCAGGCGATCGGGTCGCGCAGCACGGCGAAGCCGTCGGCGCGTGCCGACGGCGAAGGTGTAGAAGCCGTCGAGGTCCTCGAGGCAGCCCTCGAGCGCCTCCTCGAGCGTCGCGCCCTCGCGCATCCGCCAGGTGAGGTAGCCGGCGGCGACCTCGCTGTCGTTCTCGGTCTGGAAGCGCGATGCCCTCGCGGCGCAGCTCGCGCGCGCAGCCGGTTGTGGTTCGACAGCGAGCCGTTGTGCACGAGGCAGAGGTCCAGCCCGGTCGAGAACGGGTGCGAGCCGCTCGGTGGTGACGCGCGCTCTCGGTCGCCATGCGCGTGTGGCCGATCGCGTGGCTTGCCTGCGCATGTCGCGCGAGCGCGAAGCGCGCGACGAACGTCGCTCGGGCGGCCCGGCCTCCTTGTAGATCTCGATCGTCTGCGCCGGCGCTCATCATCCGTCAGCTCGGGACGGTGCTCGGCAGCCAGCGCCTGCGCCTCGCTCGGCATCGGCGTCGACGATCTACGAGCGTCGCATGGCGTGGCGCGCACGCTGCGGCGGCGCGCGCGGCCGAACGCGTCGTCGAGCTCGGCGCCGAGCGCCATCTCTGTCGACGTCGGGGTCCGGCGGAGTACAGCGACACCTTGCTCGTCGCCCGCCGGCGCCGGGTCGCGGTAGATGGCCACGCCCGCGCTGTCGGGGCCGCGATCGGTCAGCTGCGCGAGCATGTCGGCGAGGTGCTCTCCGAGCCGCTCTCTGACGCTCAGGGACTTGCTGAAGAGTCCTACGATGCCACACACGAGCAAGCGATTCTAGTGTGCGCGTGTTCCACCGGTCATGGCTGCTAAGGGGCATACGCGACGGTCGATGTGTGAGCGATCTACACGCTCGTGAGTGGTGAGTGGTGAGTGGTCTTCGGCGGAGGCGGAGCATAGCCACTCTCGTCTTACTCAGGTGTAGATTCGCCAGACTTCGAGAAGCTCTAGGTGTATCTACTAGCGGCGCAGCTGTCAGACGAGATCAGAGATTCCACTCTTCAGTGAGATACAACTGACCTCTAGACGCTCAGCGTCCAAGTGATGCACTCTCAGATAAAGTTAGTGCCAACATCATCGAAAACCTCAACCGCAGAACGCAACTCGACTAGCTGCATTCTTGTTCATATCTCTAAGATACGCGTACGAGCTTCAACATTAGCTATCGCTAACCGATACACAAAACCTCTCTCACTCTCCCTATAAACAGAAGCGCGTCTCTCTAATCAGCCAGATGCTGAACAGACTGATTCAGAGCCTTAACAATCGAAAAGAAGCAATTAACTACTCAACACTCAACACTCAACACTCACTTATATACTCATCGGCTCGAAGACCGAGCTTTCGCTGGCCGCCTACACCGCCCTCAGCGCCTCGGTCAGCTCGGCTCTGCGCGGGAGTGACAGCTCGCTGGGATCGACCCGGTTGTCCACCTCGCGACCAAGGCGGTGGCAGGCCGCGTGATGCTCGTGGCGCACGCGCGAAGACGATGCCGAATGCCTCGCGCAGGCGAGGCCGCCGTGTCGGCGTCTATCTGCCCCGCATCCTCGGCGGCGGCGAGGCGGTCGAGCGTGGCCGAGATCGTGATGCCGGCGAGCCATCGCATGGAAGCGGGCGAGGTTCGTGATCGGCAGCGTGCCGCCCTTCTTGATGTCGAACGCGGCCGTCCTCGTCGGTCGAGATCCGCCGCGCCGGCCGCATCGGCACCTCCCAGTCCGTCACCGTGCGCGCCAGCCGCCCGAGGAAGTCCGGGTGCTCACGTGCGCGGCGCAGCGACCTCCACCAGCGGCAGGCACGATCGTCCAGCCCGCCCATCACGTGCCGGAAGTCGAACGTCACCGCCGCCCGCACGAGGTGCGAGCGGTCGGGGTGCTCCAGGCAGCTCGACGAGGATCGTCCCGCCAGCTGCCACGCGGTCATGCGCCACGTTGCGGTTGCGCGCGAGCACGTCGGCGTTGTCCTCGCCCAACGCCGCAGCGCCGCGAGGCCCGCGTTCACGTCCTTCGCCAAGCGCTCGAAGTAGCCGTCCACCTCCCCGTCCGCGTCATCGGCGTAGGCGAGCGCGTTGTCCTGGTCGGAGGCGAGCGTCAGCTCATGGCGCGCCGACGCTGCCGAGCCCCATCCACGCCCAGCGACGCGGCGCCTGCCCGTGGCGCTCGAGGGCGAAGTCCACGCAGGCGCGCGGTGATCGATGTCGCTCTGCGACGGTCAGCACCCGGCTCGATGTCGATCGGCTCGAGCCCCGCGCCGAGAGCAGCGAGGCCTGCAGACGCGGCAGGCCGTCGTCGCACCGTCGCCACCAGCGCATCCACGTCCGGCGCGCGCTCGATCGCCGCGCCGCAGCGCGAACGGGGAGTGCTCGCCGCCCGCGATGTCCTCCACCGACACGAGGCCGATCACCTGGCCGCCGCTGTCGGTGACGCAGATGTCTCGCGCATCCCGAGGTCGAGCAGGTCCATCAGCGCCTCGCCGACGGTGCGCTCGGCCGGCACGCACAGGGCGGGCTGAGCGGACCGCGTCCCTCACCGGGTCGTCGGCGCCGAGCCCGGCCGCCGAGCACGCGCTCGCGCAGGTCGGCGTCCGGTCACGATCCCCAGTCCGCACCAGGCAGATCGACGAAGGCGGCGGTCCTGTCCTGCCGCGGTCATCGCCGTGGCCGCCTCGCGCACCGACGTCTCGGCCAGGACCGTGACCGAGCGGCTGCGTGCGCCACCAGTCGCGCCCACGCCGCCTGAGTCATCAGCTCCGGCAGCGCCCTCCGCGGTCTGGTCGCTGCGCATCATGCGCTCGCGCAGGGCTGCGCAGCGATGAACTGCGTGCCCGGCCGGGCGGGCGAGCACCTCGAAGCGCGAGCTCGCGCGGGGATCAGCAGGCAGGCGGAATCCTCACGCGCGCGGCACGCTGAAGCTCGGGGCGAGGCCCGAGACGAGCGACGGATGCCCGAAGCAGGTCGCCGGGCTCGAGCACCTCGATCACCTCCGCCCTCATGCATCAGCTCCATCGCCCCCGTGCCGCACGACGAACAGGTCAGCGAGTCGGCTCTCCGTACATGATCAGCGCGAGCTCGCCGGCGCGGATAGACCTGTTCGCTGGCGGATGAGGCGACGCGCTGGAGCTCTTCGGCGCGAGGCTGTCGAACGGTGGGTGCTGCGCGAGGAAGTCGGCTGTGCTCACGCGCGGAGAAGATCACAGATCTTCAGTCCACCACCAGGTACACCGGCACGTTACGCGCGCGGCGGCGCACCCGGTACGGCTCCTGCGACCAGATGAAGTCTGCCGAGGAACGGGTGCTTCGGCGGGTCGGCGCCCATCACGATCGCGTCGCAGCGGAGGCGCTCCGCCTCCTTGAGGATCTTCTTCGAGGCCGCCCGGGTGCCGACCACGCGGCCCCCTCGCTTTCACGCCCCTTGCCCTTCAGGCGCGACACCGCCTTGTCGACCACGTAGCGCTGGCTCGTCCCACTCCTTCTTGGACGGCAGCAGGCCCGGGTTGGGGAAGCCGAAGCCGGTTCCCCACATCCGGGCGATGCTGAATACGTGCACCGGAGCCTTCGAGCGCTTGGCCATCCTGGCGGCCAGGTCGATCGCCTTCTGCGGGATGTCACGCTCCTCGGAGGCGAGCAGGACACCGCGCACCTCGAGCGTGTCCGGGATCCGGCTGAGCGTCGGCGCCGCGATCTCAGCGTCCGGCAGGCGATCACTTCCGGATGCAGAGTCACCGCCTGCGGGCAGCACGACGCTGCCCGGCTCGGCCGTGTCCTCGCCGCGCTTGTCCTCCACCCGCGTCCTGTAGCAGGTACAACGGGATGTAGGCGAGCGCGACGCCCCAGCCGGCCCAGTAGTAGGTCTCGGTGTGGCCGATGCGGGTAGAAGCTGATGCCGCCGTACAGCCAGATGAACGCGTAGCAGACCCCGCCATGCCGAGCGCGATGTACTTGAAGAACTCCGGCAGCCGCACCGGCCGCCGCACGTTCGCGCCGGTACTTGCTGCAGCAGGTAGTAGCCGACCAGCACGCTGCAGGAACGAGCCGGTGTAGCCGACGTTCGAGAACGTGTAGATCTCGACCGCACCGCCGGCGAGCACCACGATGCAGCGAGGCAGATCACGTTGAAGAACATCGCGTGCGACGGCACGCCGTGCTGGTTGATGCGCTGGAAGAAGCGTCGGGAACTGGCCGTCCACCGACATCTGGTGCAGCGATCTCCGCACAGCCCATGATCGCGTTCAGCGCCGAGAGCGCCAGCGCGACGATCAGCATCAACGCGATCGACCCAGTTCAGCACCTGCCGCTGCAGGCTGAGCGCTCGTGCCAGCGAAGGTCACGAACATCGTCTTCGGGTCCACCAGGTCCGGGTTGGACAGCGCCTTGCGCCGAGGATCGTGATGAAGCCGATGCGGGATCAGCGTGTAGATGAACGAGGCCGTAGCCGCCCTCGAGGTTCATCGCGATCTTCGCGTCGCGCTCGGGGTCGCGGCACTCGCCGATGTAGCAGGCGGCCGCCTCCATCGCGATCACGTTCCACGTGAGCAGGAACATGTAGCCGAAGTAGAGCGGAGAACGCCAGCCGTGGCCTCTCCCAGGCTCGTGAAGAAGCCGGTGCCGTCGAGCTGATGGAAGCCCGACAGCTGCCCCAGTCGGCGTTGCCGCTGAAGATCCAGGCCACCGCCAGGAACGTCAGCGGGATCATCGAGACGAGGCCGAGCACGGTGGCGAAGCCGGTGCCGATGCGGATCCCGAGGTAACGCCGGGATGAAGAAGAGCAGGATGCCGACCACCGCGATCGCCAGCGTCCACCAGGCGATGAACGTGTGGATCGGCGTGAACCCGGAGGTGCGTGTTGAGGTTGAAGCGGTCGCACGAGGTAGAACGACGCCAGGATCATGTTCAGCGGCGCGACCGGGAACCAGCCGAGCCAGTACATCCACGCGGTCGCGCCGTTGATGTGCTTGGCGGCGCGCGGCCAGCGCTCCTTGTAGGCCGGGTAGGCGTACGACGGCGAGCCGCCGGTGCGCTCCGGCATCATCGCTGACAGCTCCGCCAGCAGCAGGCAGAGCAGGTAGCCGGTGATCGTGATGAAGACGATCAGCGGGATCGACGCCGCCCCAAGCGTGGTGACCATCACGGGTGCGATGCCCGTGACGAGGATCGTGCCGGCGAGGCCTACGACGAAGGCGCCCCACCAGTTGGTGCCCTTAACCAGGCCTCCCTCGGCGTAGTCGAGCTCCTCGACGTCGAGCGCGCCCGCTCCGGGGTCGGCAGGGGTCGAATCGTCAGCCATGCATTCGTCCTTCCCTCCGAGGGTGGCCGGCTGGTGCTCATCTACACATGCGGGCGGGCAACGTCAAGGGCCTACATGGCAAACCCTCGCGCGGGCGTCTATCTGTGGAGATCGCGCACACGCGAGGACCACCAAACGTGGGTCGCCGCCACATTGCCGGGTCGAGCCGCGTCCCGCTATACCTGCCTGTTCAGTCCACTACGCGAGGGGAGTCAGATGACCGCAACCGCAGACGGGGCCGGCTCGACCGCGCCGTTCACCGCTCCCACGTCCGCGGATGACTGCGCGCGTACATACGCAACAACGGCATCGAGTTCTTCTTCGCGCAGTTCGTCGACATGCACGCCAAGCCGAACGCGAAGCTCGTGCCGGCCGCGCACCTCGAAGACCTGCTCAGCGAGGCGCCGGCTTCGCGGGCTTCGCGGCCGGGCGAGATCGGCCAGACGCCGAACAGCCCGGACATCGCCGCCATCCCCGACGTCGCGCAGCTTCACGCCGCTGTCCGTGGCGGCCCGGCGTCGCGCGGCTTCGCCTGCGACGTGACGGTCGAGGGCCAGGCGTGGCCCTACTGCCCGCGCACGATCCTGCGCCGCCAGCTCGAGCGCGCGGCGGCGCTCGGCTTCGAGTTCAAGCTCGGCGTCGAGCTCGAGTACTTCCTCGTGCGGCGCCGCGCGGACGGCAAGCATCGAGCTAGCCGACCCGCTCGACACGCTCGAGCAGCCCTGTTACGACATGCGCGCGCTCACGCGCAACCTCGACTTCGTGAGCCGGTCGCCGTCGCACGTCACCGCGCTCGGCTGGGACAACTACGCGACCGACCACGAGGACGCCAACGGCCAGTTCGAGCAGAACTTCCAGTTCGCCGACGCGCTCGACGACCTGCGACCGGGCGATCTTCTTCCGCTACATGGTCGAGTCGATGGCCCAGGAGCGCGGGCATGATCGCCACCTTCATGCCCAAGCCGTTCGCCCACCTCACCGGCAACGGCTGCCACTTCCACATGCAGCCTCTGGAAGGACGGCGAGAACGTCTTCGACTCGACGCGTCGACGACCCGCCGGCATGGGCCTGTCGCAAGCTCGCCTACCACTTCGTCGGCGGCCTGAAGGCCCACGCGAAGGCCTACATCGCGCTCACCGCCCCCACGGTCACCTCCTACAAGCGGCTCGTCGTCGGCGCGCGGCAGCGGCTCGGCCTGGGCGCCGGTCTACATCAGCTACGGCTACAACAACCGCACGCAGATGCTGCGGATCCCCGACGCGGGCCGCATCGAGGACCGCACGGTCGACGGCTCGTGCAACCCGTATCTCGCGGCCACCGGCGATCCTCGCCGCGGGGCTCGACGGCATCGAGCGGGAGCTCGATGCGGCGAGCCCTACCACGGACGTCAACCTGCACGAGCTGAACGATGACGAGCTCGGGAAGCTTCGGGTATCGAGACGCTGCCGGCCAACCTGCTCGACGCCACCCGCGCGCTCGAGCAGCGACGACGCGCTGCGCGCGGCGCTCGGCAAGTGCCGCAAGGAGGACTACGTCGACTACTACGTGCGCGTGAAGCAGCGCGAGTGGTCCGAAGCCCACGCAGCAGATCACGCGTGGGAGCTCGACCGCTACCTGCAGCTGTACTGCAGCCACTAGCGGATGTGGATCGCCGCAGGCGGCGACCTGCATTTCGCGCGCCGCCACCAAGGTCGCGGCGTTGCAGGCCGAGCTCCGCGCCGCGGCCAGCGCGGCCGACCTCGTGCTGCTGGCGGGCGACCTCACAGGCCACGGGCATCCAGAGGAGGCGGCAAGGCTAGCCGAGGCGTGCGCGGAGGTGGAGGCGCCGGTGGTGTGCGTGCTCGGCAACCACGACCGCCGCTTCGACGGCGCCGCACGGTGGCCGCAGCGCTGCGCGGCGCAGGCGCGTTCGTGCTCGACCCGGGCACGCACGTGGCCGAGGTGGACGGCGTTGGGTCGGCGTGGCCGGCGCGACCGGCGCGGGCGGCGGCTTCGGCACTCATGGCCGGATGGGCCTGCGCGGCGGCGTCGGGGATCGCCGCTCGCAGCAGGAGGCAGGGTTGGCGGCGGAGGACCTCGACGCGGCGCTCGGGGCGATCGGCCACTGCGCCGTGCGCATCGCGCTGCTGCACTACTCGCCCACGGTCGAGACGCTCGTCGGCGAGCGGCCCCACCTCTGGCCGGTGCTCGGCAGCGATCGCCTGGCCGCGCCGATCCACGAGCACCAGCCCGACCTCGTCGTCCACGCGCACGCGCACGAGGGCAGCCCGCGCGGCCAGCTCGGCGAGGTACCCGTCTACAACGTCTCGGCGCAGGTGCTGGAGCGTCCGCTCACGCTGATCGATCTGCCTGAGCGACCGCGGCAGACCGCTGGCCTCTACCGCCTCAGTGAGCGGACGCGCTGTGAGCGCCGCGACATGTGCGGCGTCGACGAGCCACGGGCATGCCCTGCGTCCACCTCATGCAGCCGGGCTCCGTGAATCCGCTCGATCGACGGTCGCACGTCCTCGACCGACAGCCAGACTGACAACCAGTGACGGGGCTGAGGCTCAGGTGCCGCCGCCGCTGTCGCCGCCGGTGTCGCCGTTGTCTCCGCCGTCGTCACTACCGCCGCCGTTGTCGCCTGCCGGCTCACCGCAGACTGCGAGCGCCGGCGAGTGCGCCGCGGCATTGACGAGGCCCGCCAGTCCGGACGCCCGACCGGCATGGCCGCGTCCTTGTGGCGAGCCGGTGGGTTCGGGTCGGTCTGATCCTTCACGATGTCCACTCCGCGGAATGAGCTCTGAGCCTCGTTGCAGACGATCACGCCGCTTCCGTCGGTGGCGCCGGCCAGCGCCGGAGCGGCGAGCGGCACGGCGAGTGCGGCCGCGAGCGCGGCCTGCGCCAGAATCTTGCTGGGCATTGGGGGTTCCTCCTGTGTCGGACCCGGGCGGATCACCCGGACACAGCTCTGGATCGGTCGGGCGCGGCCCCCGATCAACTCGGCACCGCGGTTCTGGACGCTGTCGGCGCGGCCGCTAGCGCTCGTGCCCGGCCGTGTCGAAGTCGGCGAGCCCGGCCGGGTCGGTGATGCCGAGCTTGCGCCGAGCGCGCTCCGCGAAGCCGCCGCGGTACACGCGCACCACCCAGAAGGCGTCCGGCTGTGCGCCGATCTCGAGCCTGGCGCCGGGCTCTGCGTTTGCGACCAGCCGGCCGTCCAGCTCGATCGAGACCGGCGCGCTCGTGCCCAGCACCTCGATGCCGAGGCGCTCGCCGTCGGCCAGGACCACCGCTCGGTTGAACAGCCCGTGCGGCGCGTCCGGCACCACGATCATCCCCTGCGCGCGCGGCGACACGAGGGGCCCGCCCGCCGCGAACGCGTAGGCCGTCGAGCCCTGCGGCGTGGCGGCGATCACGCCGTCGCTCGCGTAGCGCACGAGCAGCTCGCCGTCGATGCTCAGGGCGAGCGCCGCCTGGCCGTGCCCCGGCACGCGGCTGACGACGACGTCGTTGTAGGCCGGCAGCGGTGAGCCGCCGCTCGGCGCGACGAGCTCGAGCACGGCCCGCCCCTCGAGCGCGTAGTTGCCTCGCTCAAGCGCGGAGAGCGCGTCGCCGAGGTGCCCGGCGTCGATCTCGGTCAGGTAGCCGAGCGTGCCGAGGTTGACGCCCAGGGCGGGAACGCCATGGAGGGCCGCGAGCCGTATGGCGCCGAGCATCGTGCCGTCGCCGCCCAGCGCGAGCACGACGTCGCAGCCGGCGGCGAGCGACTCCTCCGGCCGCCGTTCCACTCCGGCGGGCAGCCGCGCCTCGCCGTCCGTGCCCACGAGCGTCGCGCCGGCCGCGCCCGCCCAGTCGCGGATCTGCTCGAGCACCTCGCGCAGATCGCGCTCCGGGCGCAGGACCAGGGCCATGCGGCGGACTGGGGTCGGCTCGTGTTGGCGAACTGCGGACATCGCCGGAGAGTCAAGCAGCCGGCCGGGCGGCTGGACCGGCCTATGGCACGAGCACGACCTTTCCCTTCGCCGCGGCGCTCTCGAGCAGCTCGTGCGCGTGCCGCGCCTCGCTGAACGGCAGGCGCTCGGCGACGACCGGATGGATCCTCTGCTCACGGAGCAGCCTCAGCAGGACGTCGAAGTCCTCCTGGAACCAGTCCTGGTGCGGGATGCGCAGCTTCTGGTCCCCGCCGGCGCCGGCGCGGGCCCCGGTCGAGGGCTCCCCTCCCGGACCAGGCCCACCGAAGCGCTCCACCACCACGCGCCTCGTCCGTTCGCCATTCCCGTGGGCTGCCATTTCGTCCCTCTTCCCTCGGTTAGTGCAGAACGCCACGAAGTGTCCCGCCGCCCGCGCGTGCCGCCATCCGCGCTGGGTACGGATCGCACATCAGTGGTTGCCCCGATGATGGGCCGCGCCTCCGTGCTTACGCTCGAGCTCTCCGCTGAAGGAGGTTCGAAATGGCGAAGATCAAAGACGCCGCGTCCGAATTCCTGACGAGCAGGCGGGTGGCGGTGACGGGGGTCTCGAGACAACCCAAGGATCACGGCGCCAACGTCGTCTACCGCCGCCTGCGCGACCGCGGCTACGAGGTCTTTGCGGTCAATCCCAACGCGGACGAGGTCGAGGGCGACCACTGCTATCACGACCTCGCCTCGATCCCCGGCGGCGCGGACGCGGTGGTGATCGCGACCAGGCCGGAGACCGCCGAGACCACGATGCGCGAGTGCGCCGAGCTCGGCATCAAGCACGTCTGGATGCATCGCGGCCCGGGCGCCGGCAGCGTGTCCGAGACCGCCGCCGAGTACGGCCGGCAGCACGGGATCGCCGTCATCGACGGCGGCTGTCCGTGCATGTTCGGTCCCACCGCCGATGCTGGACACAAGGCGATGCGGGTTGTCCTGAGTCTGACCGGCAACGTCCCGCGGAACGTCTGACAAGCCCGAGCGCCTGCCACACTGGCCCCGTGGCAGGACGCCTAATCAGCCGCCTGGACGCGAGCGTCGGAGACGTCGTCGAGAAGGCGGTCGAGACGAAGCATCGACGGCGGCTCGAGAAGCTCGGCTGGGCCCGCGCTCTCGAACCGCCGGACGACGCGCTCTGGGCCGCCGGCGATCCGCCGCCGCGGCCCGGGAACGCGCTCGACGTGCTGATCGACGGCGCCGAGGCGCTGCCCGCGATGGCCGAGGCGCTGGCCGGCGCCAGGCGCTCCGTGCACATCACGGGCTGGCACCTCGAGCCGGGCTTCGAGCTGGTGCGCGGGGAGTCGCCCGTGGTCGTCGGCTCGCTGCTGGCGGAGCTGGCCGAGCGGATCGACGTGCGAGTGCTCGTGTGGGCGGGCGCCCCGCTGCCCGCCTTCCACCCCACACGCGGCGAGGTGCGGCAGAAGGTGGAGGAGCTGACGCGCGACACGCGCATCCGCTGCGAGATGGACCCGCGCGAGCACCCCCTCCACTGCCACCACGAGAAGACGATCGTCGTGGACGGGGAGCTGGCGTTCGTGGGCGGGATCGACCTGACGAACCTCGCCGGCGACCGGTTCGACTCGCCGGGGCATCCGGCGCGCTGGCGGCTCGGCTGGCACGACGTGGCCACGCGGCTGCGCGGACCTGCGGTGGCCGACGTCGCCTCCCACTTCGCCATGCGCTGGCACGAGGTGACAGGCGAGCAGCTGCCCCTGCCCGACCCGCCGCCGCCCGCCGGCGCCAGCACCGTGCAGGTCGTGCGAACTGTTGCCGACGGCATGTACGGCGCGCTGCCGGACGGCGACTTCCGCGTCCTCGAGAGCTACGTGCGCGCGCTGCGCTCGGCGCGCCGGCTCGTCTACCTCGAGAACCAGTTCCTGTGGGCGCCGGAGGTGGTGTCGATCCTCGCCGAGAAGCTGCGCTCGCCGCCATCCGACAACTTCCGGCTTGTCGTGCTCCTGCCCTCGCGCGCGAACAACGGCCAGGACGACACTCGCGGCCAGCTCGGTGTGCTGGTGGACGCCGACGGCGGCGCGGGCCGCCTGCTGGCCGCGACGCTCCAGGCCCGCTCCGGCCGGCACGCCGACCGCGTCTACGTGCACGCGAAGGTCGGGATCGTGGACGACCGCTGGCTCACGATCGGCTCGGCGAACATCAACGCCCACTCGCTGCTGAACGACAGCGAGCTCAACCTGGTGAGCGACGACGCCGAGCTGGTGCGGCGGACGCGGGTGCGACTGTGGGCCGAGCACCTGGAGCTGGACGAGGAGGAGGTGGACGCCGCGGATCCGATCGCGCTGGTGGACGAGCGCTGGCGGCCGATCGCGGAGGCTCAGCTGCAGCGGCGCCAGGCGGGCGAGCCGCCGACCCACCACCTGCTGGCGCTGCCCGGCGTGTCGAGGCGCTCGGCGCGGCTGCTCGGGCCGCTGCAGGGTCTGATCGACGACGGCTAGCGCCACTGAGGGCGCTGGCGACCGGCCGCGCTCCTACAGTGCGAGCGCGTGGAGACGGTCGTCCTCGATGGCGCGTCGCTCCGGCCCGAGGCCGTGGCGCGCGTGGCCCGCGAGCTGGCGCGGGTCGAGCTCGACCCGGCAGCGCGCGAGCGCAACGAGGCGGCTCGCCGCGCCGCCGACGCCGTGCTCGCGCGCGGCGACGAGCTCTACGGCGTGACCACCGGGGTGGGCCCGCTGCGCGGCCACCGGCTCGAGTCGGGCGGACGCGTGAGCCACCAGCTTCGCCTGCTGCGCAGCCACGCCTGCGGCGCCGGGCAGCCGCTGCGCAGCGAGCGCGTGCGGGCGGCGATGGTCACGCGCGCGAACCAGATCGGCGCAGGCGGAGGCGGTCTGGCGCCGACGCTGCTCGACGGCCTGGTCGCCGCGCTCAATGCAGACTTCCTGCCGTTCACGCGCGAGCTCGGCTCACTGGGGACTGGCGACCTCACCACGCTGTCGGACATCGCGCTGGCGCTGCTCGGCGAGGGCCAGGCCTGGCTCGGCGACGAGCTCGTGGAGGCCGGCACAGCGCTGCGCGGCGCCGGCATCGCGCCGGCGGAGCTCGGGCCGCGCGACGGGCTGGCCTTCATGAGCAGCAACGCGGTGAGCGTCGGGCACGCCGCGCTGATCGTGGTCGACGCTCGGGCGCTGCTCGACACCTGGCTGACGGTGGCGGCGATGTCGTTCGAGGCGGCCGCGGCCAACCCGGTGGTGCTCGACGCGCGCCTCCACGCGGGCCGCCTGCAGCCGGGCCAGATGGCGGTGGCCGCGCGCATGCGCGACCTGCTCTCCGGCCTGCGCGGGCGCTCTCGGGAACCCACCGCCGCCGCGATCCAGGACCCCTATCCGTTCCGGGCGCTGCCGCAGGTCGACGGCGTCGTGCACGACGCGCTGGCGGCGCTCGAGGAGACCGTGGTGCACGAGCTCAACTTCCCCGGCGAGAACCCGCTGATCGTCGCGGAGGAGGAGCTTGCGCTGCCGAACGGCAACCCGCACGCCGCGCCGCTGGCCAACGCGATCGACGGGCTGCGGACGGCGCTGGCGCAGTCGGCGGCGCTGATCGCCGCCCGGGTCAGCGCGCTGCTCGACGCGAGCGTCACCGGGCTGCCTGCCTTCCTCGCGCTCGACCCGGGCCCCGACTCGGGCGGCCTGATCCTCGAGTACACGGCCCACGCCGCGGCGGCCGAGGTGCGCTCGCTGGTCACGCCGGTGGCGGCGCAGACCGTGTCGGTGGCGCGCGGCGTGGAGTCGCATGCCAGCCTCGCGCCGATCGCCGCTCGGCGCGCGCACGAGGCGCTCGAGGCGCTGCGCGTGCTCGTGGCCGTGGAGCTCGTCACCGCCGTGCGCGCGCTGCGGCTGGCCGGCCACGTGCCCACCGGCGCCGGCGCGCGGCGCATGTACGAGGCGGCCGCGCCGCGCCTCGATGCCGAGCTGGCGGACCGGCCGCTGCACCCGGACGTGGAGGCCGCCCGCACGCTCGTGGCGAGCTGGGCCTAGCTCACGACACCACAACCGGCGCGCCCCTGGAAGACGCCTCCATAAAATGAAACACGGAGGCGTCCGTGTAATAGATGCGGGAGGGGTACGCATGCGTGCAGGTCTGGGGGCGGCCGCGCTTGCGGCGCTCGTGCTGGGGATGACGGCGGCGGAGGTCCATGCCGCGCCGGCGCTCGACCCGGTGGTGGAGGCGCAGAACTACAGCAAGACGCTGGAGCGCCAGGCGC
Organism: uncultured Thermoleophilaceae bacterium; assembly: GCA_963848495.1. Taxonomy (GTDB): domain Bacteria; phylum Actinomycetota; class Thermoleophilia; order Solirubrobacterales; family Thermoleophilaceae; genus JAICJR01. The sequence continues at coordinate 1,487,381 of CAWKDV010000002.1, read as the reverse complement.
TCTACGACTCACCGAGCGGCCGGCTGCTGCTGAGCGAGGTGAGCGCCGCCAACCTCGCCAATGCGCTGCGCATCCAGGCGACCGACCCCGAGCGTGAGTTCGAGAGCGACCTCTGCTGGAACGGCGGCGACGGCTGCGCGGGCGACGCCCGCCTCTACGACTGGCAGTCGAAGGGCTACGGGATCGTGCAGCCGGTGCTGTTCACCGCCCGCGACGGCGCCACGCTGTCGGGCCACATCTGGGCGACGGAGGCAGGCCCGGCGAAGCGGCCCGGCATCGTGATCACGAACGGCTCGGTGCAGGCCAACGAGCAGCTCTACTGGTACGCCGCGCAGGCGCTCGCCAAGGCGGGCTACGTGGTGATGACGTGGGACCCGCAGGGCCAGGGGCAGTCGGACACCTTCGGCGAGGGCGCCGACCGCAACGAGGGCTTCCCCGCGCAGACCGACGGCCGGCCGTTCTTCGACGGGACCGAGGACGCGCTCAACTTCTTCTTCTCCACGCCGTCGAAGCCGTACGTGCCGGAGACCTCGTGCAGCACGGGCACGAGCCACGCCGCCAAGCAGTTGCATCGGGTGCAGGCGGGGCTCGACACCGGCTTCAACCCGTACTGGAAGCTGCTGAACGGCCGCGTTGGCCTCGCCGGCCACTCCTACGGCGCGGCGGGCGTCTCATACATCGGCCAGTGGGACAAGCGCGTCAGCGCGATCGTCGCCTGGGACAACCTGAGCCAGCCGGACCCGGGCACGAACGACGACAGCTTCCCGCCCGGCGAGGCGGGCTGCCCGGCGCACCCGCAGGACCGCACGCCGGGGAAGAACGGCGTGCCGGCGCTAGGCATGTCCGCCGACTACTTCCTGCCGCCGACGCCCAACATGAGCTACCCAGACCAGAGCGCATGCCCGGGGGCGGGTGCTCAGACCTGCAAATCCACCGAATCGTTCGACTACTCGAAGCGCGGCATCGACACCGGCGAGATCGTGATCCGAGGCGGCTCGCACCTCGATTTCTCGTTCATCTCGAACCCGGCGTTCGGGGCCACGCTGCGCGGCGCGGACCTGATCGACTGGTACACCACCGCCTGGTTTGACAAGTACGTGAAGCGCGACCCAACGGCCGACGCGCGGCTGCTCACGAACCGCTGGCGCCACGACGTCGAGGAGGCCGCCGTGGACCCGAATCACGACGGCAACATGTTCTCCTTCTACCACCCGTCGCGGCTCGACTTCACGCTGTCGAACGGCCGCAAGGTCGACTGCGAGGACCTGCGGGCGGGCTGCGCGCCGCTGTCGGACAGCGACGGCTACCGCGGCGAGTACAGCTACATCAAGATCGCCACGTCGCCGGACCGGTAGGCAAATCGAGCCTCAACACTTGAACTAACGCGCCAACCAGCCGATATGGCGCGTAATGGAGGTTCGCCATGCCCTTCGCAGGGTTCCCAGGCCTGAGCTGCTGGGCCGTTTCACCCTGCTCAGCCTCAGCGCCACAGTGCTGCTCGGCGTCCTGCTCGGGCACGTGCTGGAGCACGAGGTCAAGCGCCGCGCGATCAACAACGCGGCGAACTCGGCGCAGCTCGTGGCGAGCTTCGGCGTGCTGCCCCAGCTCTCGTACACCGACCTCCAGAACGGGCTCAGCCCGGACGCGATCCCCGGTCTCGACCGCACCTTCCTGGCGGGCTACCAGGACCGCTCGGTGGTGTCGCTGGCGGTGGTCAACGACAAGGGCAAGGTGGTCTACTCGAACCTGCACGCGCGAATCGGCAGGACGGTGCCGATGGACGCGGCCCTCCGCAGCACGCTGGCGGGCCGCGCCCACGCCGCGGTGGTTCACCGGATCGACGACCGCCCCTCCTCCGACGCCCTGATCGAGACGCGCGCGCCGCTCCGCTTCGGCCCCAGCGCCGGCCCCGCCGACGGCGTGTTCGAGATCTACACGCGCTACGCGCCCGTGGCCGCCGACATCACCCATGAGAAGCACCGCCTCTACCTGGTCCTGCTCGCAGGCCTCCTGCTCTTCTACGCCGCGATCTTCCGGATCGTCTACAGCGCCTCGAAGCGCCTCCGCCGCCAGTCCGAGGAGAACCATCACCAGGCGCGGCACGACGCGCTCACCGAGCTGCCCAACCGCTCGTACTTCTACGAGCAGCTCGAGGAGCTGCTGGGCGGCCCGCGCGTCCCCGAGGTCTGCGCGGTGATGGTGATGGACCTCGACCGCTTCAAGGAGGTCAACGACACGCTCGGCCATCACAGCGGCGACCTGCTGCTGCAGGCTGCCGCGCGCCGCATCCGGCGGGCCGTGCGCGACAGCGACAGGGTCGCCCGCCTCGGCGGCGACGAGTTCGCGGTGCTCCTGCCGGACACCAGCATCGAGACGGCCGTGCAGGTCGCGGACCGCGTGCAGCACGCGCTCCAGGAGCGCTTCACCGTCAGCGGCGCGAGCGTGGACATCGAGGCCAGCATCGGCATCTCGCTCTACCCCGAGCACGCCCAGGACGTGGCCACGCTGCTCCAGCGCGCCGACCTCGCCATGTACAAGGCGAAGGACAGCCACGCCGGCCAGGCGCTCTACTCGCCAGACCTCGACGAGGGCCACCCGAGCCAGCTCTCGCTGCTTGGCGAGCTGCGGCAGGCGATCGAGCGCGAGGAGCTGATCCTCCACTACCAGCCCAAGGCCGCCCTCAGCACGGGGCAGGTGACCGAGGTCGAGGCGCTGGTGCGCTGGCAGCGCCCCGAGCACGGCATGGTGCCGCCGGCCGAGTTCATCCCGCTGGCCGAGCACACCGGCCTGATCCGCCAGATCAGCGCCTACGTGCTGGACGCCGCGCTGCGCCAGCTGCGGGTCTGGCTCGACGCCGGCCTCGACATGACCGTGGCCGTGAACCTGTCCGCCCGCAACCTGGTCGAGCCCGACCTGCCCAGCCAGATCGCCGACCTGCTGCTGCGGCGCGGCGTGCCCGCCGACCGGCTAGTGCTCGAGATCACCGAGAGCACGATCATGGCCGACCCGGAGCGCGCGATCGGCATCCTCGCGCGCCTGCGCGAAATGGGGATCCGCCTCGCCGTTGACGACTTCGGCGTGGGCTACTCCTCGCTCTCATACCTCAAGCGCCTGCCGGTGAACGAGATCAAGATCGACCGCTCGTTCGTGGCCTCGATGGACTCGCAGGACGAGGACGCGTTCATCGTGCGCTCGACGATCGACCTCGCGCGCAACCTCGGCCTGCACGTGGTGGCCGAGGGCGTTGAGACGCGCGAGGTGTGGGACGAGCTCGGCGAGCTCGGCTGCGACTACGCGCAGGGCTGGTACCTCGGGCGGCCGATGCCGGCGTCCGACCTGCCCGACTGGCTGAACGAGCGCGCCGCGGCTTAGGTGCCCTGGCTCGCCGGCGCGGCGAGCGTCAGCTCCACGAAGCGCAGCAGCTCCGGCTTCAGCTCGGTGAGCGGGCGGCCGCTCCCGTCGAGCACCGCGCAGATCATCACGCGGTTGATGCCGCCCACGACGGCGGCCACCAGCGTGTCCGACACCGGCTCGATGGCCGGGTCCGCCTTGCGTGCCAGCTCGTGCAGCGTGCGCAGGAGTCCGCCGGTGCGGTCGCGGCGCTTCATCCAGCGCTCGCGCGCGGCGTCGCCCGCGGCCCAGAACTCGATCATGTACGCGCGCGTGAAGGCGAGGTCGGCATCGAGGAACTCGAGCCAGGTGCCGAGCACGGAGTCGAGGATCTCGCGCCAGCCGCTGCGTCCCTCGGCCGCCTCGAGCATCGCCCGGTGGATCGCGTCGGCGCCATGGTCGTAGGAGGCGAGGAAGCAGGCCTCCTTGTCCGTGAAGTGCTCGTAGAAGGTCTTCCGAGACACGCCCGCAAGCGCGATCACGTCGGCCACCGTGGTCTCGGCGTAGCCCTTCGCGGCCACGCAGTCGGCGACCGCGCAGATCAGCCGCCCCCGCTGCGACGCCCTCAGCTCCTCGCGCACGCTCGCGTGCGGAGCGCGCGGGAGCACCTCGATCTTCGCCATTGCGTTATGGTCCCAGAAACATGGACGTCTGCGTATGAGACACGTACGTTTCTTGCTCCCCCTCGCAGTCGTGCTGACGTGCGCGGCGCTCGCGCCGGCGGCGGGCGCGGCCACCTCGGTGAGGTTCGTGCGCATCGCCGGGGCAAAGGCGCCCGGCACGCCGGCGAAGTACAGCAAGGTCGGCATCCTCATGACCGGGCCGGCGACGGCCAAGAACGTGCTGGTCCTGAACCCGGGCACCTCAGCCAGCGCGGCGTACTTCGAGCCGCTGGCCAAGGACATCGTGAGCAGGGCGAAGGGCTGGCAGGTGTGGGCCGTCGAGCGGCGCGAGAACCTGCTGGAGGACCAGTCGCGGCTCGACCTCGCCAAGGGGGGCAAGCTCAGCGGCCAGCAGCTCTTCGACTACTACCTGGGCTGGATCAACAACTCGAGCATCAGCCCGCACTTCCAGCTCATCCCGGACTCCAGCGTAGGCTACGCGCGCCAGTGGGGAATGCACACCGAGATCGAGGACCTGCGCCGCGTGGTGCTGCGGGCCGAGCAGCTCGGCGGCCACGTGGTGGTGGGCGGCCACTCGCTCGGCGGCTCGATCACCACCGCCTACGCCACCTGGGACTTCCACGGCAAGCCGGGCGCCAACGGGCTGTCCGGCCTCGTCTACATCGACGGCGGCAGCAGCCCGCAGGCGATCACCTCCGCCGTGGCGACCCAGCGGCTGCAGGACCTCCAGAAGAGCTCGCCGTGGCTCGCGTTCGGCGGCATCAGCGCCCCCTTCGCGGGCCTCTTCAACGCCACGGGCGCGGTGGGCGCGATCATCGACCCGAACTCGCCGTCGCTCGGCCAGTCCTTCCCGCTGCTGCCGCCCGATCTCAAGCCGCCGGTGCCCGCGACGAACCTCGCCCAGTACGGCTACGCGCTCGACGTGAAGACCTCACCGCCGAGCCTCGCGGCCGCCCAGGCGCACCTCGGGCAGCTCGCGGCGAGCGGCGACCCGCGCGGCTGGGACACAACCGGCGCGCTCACCCCGATCCGCCGCTTCGCGGACATGTTCTCCGGCTGGGGGCTGAAGGGGCTCGACGGCACCGCCTGGTACCACCCGATGCGGCTCACGATCGACGCCGGCGCGGTGGGCAACGGTCTCCGCAACCCGGCCCAGAAGGTGCTCGACGTGAACACGGTCGACGGCCGCAAGCTGCCGCGCAACCTGCGCATCTACGCCTTCGGCGCCGCGCTCGGCGGGGCCAACGTGCCCGCCGCCGCGAAGCTCCTCGCCAAGCAGTCGCACATCCCGGCGCGCAACGTCACGACGCTGAACCGCGCCTCGACCTACGCGCACAACGACCCGGCGGGCGCCAGCCCGAAGAACGACTTCCTCAGCCGGCTCGTGCCGTTCCTGCGCCGGATCGCCGGCTGAGCAACCGCCCGACCGGAGGGTTATGGTGTCCCCCATGGCCCGGGTGTCGCTGACCCGCCTCGGTAACTCGCTGTCGGCGGTGGTACTCGACGGCGAGTTCGACCTGGCCAACATGCACGCTGTGGTCGAGGCGCTGAACGAGGCGATCGACGACGCTGACACGCGCGCGGTCGCCGTCGACCTGAGCAAGGTCGACTTCCTCGACTCGAAGATGCTGCAGGCTCTGGTCACCGCCCGCGACCGCGCTCAGGAAGCCCTGAAGCCCGTCTGGCTTGTCCGCCCCGACGAGCGCGTGTGGCGCGTGTTCGAGATCACGATGCTGGACAAGCTATTTCGAGACTTTGGTTCGATGGCGGATCTGGAGGCGTATGCGCGCGCCAATGAGGAGCGTCTGTCTGCGTCCTAGATCACGGATCACGGATCACCGACTCGCTCCGTGATCCGTGATCGGTGATCCGTGATCGCCGTTATGGCATTCGTCCCTCCAGCCCGTCACCTGCTGCGAGCCAAGGACCTGGCCGACGCGCGCTACTTCGAGCCGCTCGGCGTCGACGATCTGGCGGGCGCCGCCGGGTTGTCGAGGGCGCACTTCAGCCGTGAGTTCCGGCGCGCGTTCGGCGAGTCGCCGCACGCCTACCTGCTGACGCGCCGGCTCGAGCGGGCCGCCGCGCTCCTGCGCACCACCGACCGCTCGGTGGCGGAGATCTGCTTCGACGTGGGCCTGCAGAGCGTCGGCTCGTTCACCACCAGCTTCACGCGCACCTTCGGCAAGCCGCCCACCGCCTACCGCGCCTCGTTCCCGCCGGCGTGGCACCTGGGCCGCGTGCCGAGCTGCGTCATCCGCGCCTACTCGCGCCCGCAACGCAGCACGTTTCGAGAAGACAGCGCCCTGACCGCGGATTAGCTTGCCTGGCAGCCAATCCGTTCGACTCAGGAGGACTCAAGATGATCAAGGTCTCCACAGCTCAGGTGTGGGTCCACGACCAGGAAGAGGCGCTCGCCTTCTACACCCAGAAGCTCGGCTGGGAGGTGCGCGCCGACGTGACGCTCCCGGAGCTCGGCGACTTCCGCTGGCTCACGGTCGGGCCGCCGCACCAGGAGGAGATCGCCGTAGTGCTGATGGCCATCCCCGGCCCGCCGGTGATGGACGATGCCACCGCCGCCCAGGTCCGTGACCTGATGGGCAAGGGCTTCGCCGGCGCGATCTTCCTCAGCACCGACGACGTGCAGCGCGACTACGAGGACCTCAAGAGCCGCGGCGTCGAGTTCACCGAGGCGCCCGAGGAGCGCCCCTACGGAATCGACTCGGGCTTCCGCGACCCGTCGGGCAACTCGTTCAGGCTGACGCAGGTGCGGGACCTGGCCTCAGCCTGAGGCCGGGATCGCTGATCGCTGATCGCTGATCGCTGATCGCTGATCACTGATCACTGAGGTCCAACTCGGTGATCGGTGATCGGTGATCCGTGATCCGTGATCCGTGATCGGGCCGATCGACGAGTCCGAGCGCCGCATCTTCGGCCCCCGCCCCGAGGAGGAGCGCGGCGCCCCGCTGCCGCTCGAGTAGGACTCAGGCCGCGCTCGGCTCGGCCGAGCCGGCGTCGTCCCAGCGCATCGAGGGCTCGAAGCAGGCCACGCGGCCGCCGCCGCTCTTCTTGGCGCTGTACATGGCCACGTCGGCGTCGTCGATCAGCTCGGCGGCGTGAAGGGTCTCTCCGCGCCGCGCCGCCACCCCCACGCTCGCCGAGATCCCGATCTCACGCGCGCCGATGGCGAACGGCGCCTCGAGCGATGAGGCGATCCGCTCGGCCACCTGACGGGCACCCGGCTCGCCCAGGTCGTCGAGCAGCACGGCGAACTCGTCGCCGCCCAGCCGCGCGACGATGCTCGAGGAGCGCACACAGCCCTTCAGCCTGCCGGCCACGCCGATCAGGAGCTCGTCGCCGGCGGCGTGACCGAGGCTGTCGTTCACGCCCTTGAAGCCGTCGAGATCGATGAAGAGAACGCTGACCCGCTCGTCGCCGCCCTGCTCGGAGCGGCCCAGCTCGAGCTCGAGCCGCTCGGCGAACAGCGCGCGGTTGGCGAGGCCGGTGAGCGCGTCGTGGGAGGCGGCGTACATCGCCTCCACCGCGCGGGCGTCGGCGAGCGCCAGGCTCACCTGCTGGGCGAACGCCACCAGGAGGTTGCGCTGCTCATCGAGCGTGGCGGCCTGGGACGGGACCGCGGCCACCAGGCAGCCGTCGATGCCGCCGCTCACGTGCACCGGCACCGCGATCGCCACCTCGTTGCCCCCGTCGTGCTCCATGATCGCCGCCTCGTCCGCGTCGACGGCCGCCGCCGCGGCCGGCCCGAGGTCCCAGGCCTCGCTGCCCGGCGACTCGAAGCGCGACACCTCCGCGAACCCGTCCGGCTCCGGCCGCCCCAGCCCGACCTGCGTCGCGCCGAGCAGCGTGGCGGCGCCGTGCGTGATGCGGTCGAGCACCTCCTGCAGCGGCACGCGGCTGGAGATCGCGCGCTGGATCTCGAGCATCGTCTCGAGCAGCAGCTCGCGCTGCTGGAGCGTCCACACGAGCTCGCGCTCGGCGGCGAGCGTGCGCAGCCCGCGCACCGTCAGACCGAGCACGCGTGCCATGCCCTCGAGCATCTGGCGCTCCTCGGCGTCGAACGGCGCGCACTCGCGGGCGACGATCACCTGTCCGGGCACCTCGCGGCCGAGGCTCGAGCTCAGCAGGTGGAGCCGGCCCAGCAGCGGAAGCTCGACCTCGGCGGCGCGCTGCGCCAGCGCTGCCTGCAGAAGCGCGAGGTCGTCCGCGCCGACGCCGAGCAGGCAGGCGACCTCGCCGTCGAGCAGCACCACGCCCACCTCGCTGTCGAGCGACTCGATCATGCGCTCGACGCCGACCATCACGGCATCGGGCTCGGACTCCGGCGCGCCCACCGCCGCCAGGTACTCCGTGAGCTGATGGGTTGACCAGTGGAGCGCCATGCCACGCTCCCGCTCAGCCGAACGCCAGGACCACCATCGTCAGATGGTGCATGCCGCGCGCGCCGTTCGTGCGGGCGATCTCGCCGAAGGTGTAGAAGCCCGCGAACGGCTTGTGGCCGATGCTCGCGGAGATTCGCTCGACCTCCTCCGCGCGGTCCTGCTCGCCGAGCATGACCTTGCGCACGCCGCAGTCGAAGGCCAGCACGCCCAGCGGCTCCGCGCCCCCGAGTCGTGCCACAGCGGCCTCGCATGCCTCCTCCGCTCCGCGCATCAGCCCCTCGCGATCGGTCTCCATCAGCCAGGCGAGCGCCCCGGGCGGGACCTCCGCGAGGCAGGTCAGCGAGCCGTCTCCCGTCTCCGCCCCGTGGATCACCCGCAGGTCCTTGGCGTCGCGGCGCGACAGCCCGAGCGGGCGGTCGAGCGCGAAGAAGCGGAATGCGTCCTCGTCCTCGGTGAGCGCAGGGTCGGCGCCGGTACGGTCGAGGTAGACGCCGAGCGCCGGGCTCCCGTCGAGCTCGTAGAGGCGGCCGCCCTCGCTGCTCGTGACCATCATCGCCTCGCCGCAGGCCTCCCAGCCGTGAGCGACGCCGACGCCGAGCGGCCCCGTGGAGCCGATCGCCACGCCCACCGCGGTGCCCGAGAGGATCTCGACGCCCGCGCCGGTGCCCGCGTACTGATAGGTCTTCTCCCAGTGGAGGTTGTCCGCCGCGCAGCCGCCCACCAGTGGCACGCGCGCGCCGGCCACCGCGTAGGCGCCGCGCACCACGTCCTCCTGCGCGCCGATCAGGCCGTCCATGATCAGGAGCAGCGCCCGGTGCGGCAGCGTCAGCTCGGCCGCGGCCGTGGCGGCGTCGTGGCCGGCCTGGCGGCAGTCGTCGCCGTCAGGGCGGCCGACCGCCATGCGCACCTCGAAGCCCGAGCCGCCGAGGGCGGCGACGATGACGCTGCCGTCCACCGGGAGGTCGAGTCCCACCTGGCCGTTGGTGGTGCAGCCGGCCACGGCCACGTCCGGGCCGATCTGCGAGCAGACGCCGCGCATCAGCTCCTGCTGGTCGTGGTCGAAGTCGGCGAAGACGATTACGAGCCGGGTGTCCTCACCGGCGAGGGCCGCAGACGTCGCCTCGGCGCCGGCGTCGAAGGAGCCGGGCACGGCGCTTCGGCCGCACGCGAACCAGCGGTCCTGGGACGGGGCAGGGGTAGAGGTCATTTGGAACGTTCATCGGCTCCGGAACGGCCTTTTTGAGCGATGGGCGGTTGCGCCCGACGAATGTCAGCCGGCTGCGACCCCGGCCGGCGGAACGGCCTTCTCCACACCCTCGGCGATGTAGTGCAGCAGCGAGGCGCTCAGGCCCAGATCGATCGACACCGAGCCGCCCGCCAGGCGCAGGCGCGCGTGATCGCCCGTGATCGACGCGGCCCAGTGGTGCATCTCCACCTCGTGCAGGGCGACGCGGGTCACGCGCTCGATCCGCTCGCTCTCGGTGTGGGCCATCGCCGGCTCGTTGAGCTCGAGGATGAGCTGGTACTCGATCTCCTCCGGGGCCAGGTCACGCAGGCGCTGGAGGTTCAGGTCGATGGCAGCCGCCACTGGAGCGAGCGCCAGGTCTTTGGGCTCCTTCGGAGCGAGTGCCATCACGTTCTCCTTGATCGATTTGACCGTTGCGAACGTACGCGCTGGCACGCCGCCGTACGTCCGTAGGGAGCCGCAGCCCCGCGTGGGATTGGCCGCAGACCTGAACCCGGAGTTTCCCTTTCAGCTTCAGTCGCGGCAGGCGGAGCGGTCCGACTGGGTCTGCGCCGCGGTGACGGGCGTGCTGTCGGTCGCCGAGGCGACGCCCTGGAAGCGGCCGGCCGAGGTCCAGTGGCCGCCCCTCGGGCAGCGGCCCGGCGTGACCAGCCAGGCGTGCTTGCCATGGCCCGCGGCGATCTTGGCGTCGAACTCGGTGGGCGCGATGTGGCCGTCGAGCGTGGGCACGGTGAGGACCAGCCTGCGGCCGCGTGCGACGCCGTTGAACGCCTGCTTGAGCGGCTGGCCGTTCCGCTCGGCGGCGAACACGAGGTGCCCGCGCACCGAGTAGATGCCGACGTCGAAGTGCGTCGGCGTGCCGTCGAGCAGCCCGTCCGCCCCGCCGCTGCCGACACGGGTGGCAGCCGGGCAGGCGCCCTCGGCGCCCATCGCGCCGATGTCGGCGTCGCTCGCCTTGCACTGCGGTAGGCGGCTCAGCTTGAGCGTCGTCCCCGCCGGGAGGGTCACTGTCTGCTGCACCGCGGGCGCCTCGCTCACACCCTGCGCCGGCGCGCTGCCGGTGGTCCTCAGCACGAGGCCGGTCGAGCTGCCGGTGTGGGTCGTGGTGAAGCGGGCCTTGAAGCTCGTGGCGGGACCGATGCCGGTCGCCGCCTGGGCGACGGCCACGGCCGTGGCCGCGGCGATCAGCGTGAGCAGGGCGATCAGCGTGCGCGTGCGTGACATGCCGGCATCTACGGGCCGGAGCACGTGCCGGATCACCCCCGCAGGCGGCTGGCAGACATCGCCTGGCGCGAAATGCTTACCTAAGACCATGACTTCTGCCATCTCCCTTCCACAGCTCGCCGGCCAGGTCATCGGGCCGGACGACCCCCAGTACGACGAGGCCCGAAGGGTCTATTTCCACGGCCATGACCGCCGGCCGGCCGCGATCGTGCGCGCTGCCGGCGTGGACGACGTGGCCCGCGTGATCGCGCTCGCGCGCGACGAGGGCCTCGAGCTGGCCGTGCGCAGCGGCAGCCACAGCAGCGCCGGCCATGGCACCACCGACGACGGCGTCGTGCTCGACCTCTCGGGCCTTGACTCGCTCGAGCTCGACGCCGGCGCCCGCACGGCGTGGGCCGGGCCCGGGCTCACAGCGGGTGAGTACACGAGGGCGGCCGACGAGCACGGGCTCGCCACCGGCTTCGGCGACACCGCCTCGGTGGGCGTCGGCGGGATCACGCTGAGCGGCGGGCTGGGCTTCCTCGTGCGTAAGCACGGCCTGACGATCGACGACCTGCTGGCGGCGGAGGTCGTGACAGCCGACGGCCAGGTCCTGACGGTCGACGACGGGTCGCACCCCGAGCTCTTCTGGGCGCTCCGCGGCGGCGGCGGCAACTTCGGCGTGGTCACGCGCCTGAAGCTCCGCCTGCACGAGCTCGGACAGGTGGTCGGCGGCATGCTGATGCTGCCCGCGACCCCTGAGCTGATCGCCGCCTTCGTCGCCGCTGCGCAGGCAGCGCCCGAGGAGCTCTCAACCGTCGCCGGCGTGATGCTCGCGCCGCCGATGCCGTTCATCCCCGCGGAGCACCACGGCAAGCCGATGCTGATGATCATGCTGGTCTTCGCCGGCCCGCCCGAGGCGGGCGAGCCCGCGGTGGCGCAGCTGCGCGCACTGGGCGAGCCGGTGCTCGACATGGTCAGGCCGATGCGCTATTCGGAGATGTATGAGCTCGGAGACCCGCCCGCTCCCGCGTTCATGACGTCGCGCAACACGTTCGTCGACACGCTCGACGCCGATGCCGCCGCCACGATCCTGCAGCGGCTGCCGGAGTCGTCCGCGCCGATGAAGGCCGTGCAGCTACGCGTGCTGGGCGGCGCCGCCGCGCGGGTCCCGGACGACGCCACCGCCTTCGCCCACCGGCGCCGCGGCATGATGTTGAACATCGGCACGATGCACGAGCGGGCCGACGAGATACCCGCGAACCGCGACTGGGTCGAGCGCCTGTCGGACGAGCTGGCACCTGGTGAGCTGAGCGGCTACGTCGGCTTCTACGGCGACGAGCCGGAGGAGCGCGTGCGCGCGGCCTACCCGGGCCCGACCTGGGACCGCCTCGTCGACGTCAAGCGCCGCTACGACCCGGCGAACCTCTTCCGGCTGAACCAGAACATCCCGCCGGGCCAGTAGCCGAGGTACCACGAAGGTCAGAGGTCCGCGAGCGTCTGGAGATCGACCCGGTCCTTCGCCGCGGCCGTCTCGTCCTCGCGCCGCTGCGACTTCTCCTCCCTGAGCGAGCGCACGCTGATCACCCGCGCGCGCACGCCGTTCAGCTCCGCCACGTCGCCCTCGAACGCACCTGCGGCCCACTCGGCGCGCCCGTCGCGCAGCGGCGTGTAGGCCTCGCCGTCCTCGTCGCGCGCCAGGAACGCCAGCTCGACCCGCAGCCCGTCGCGCGTGTAGAGCGTGCTGCCGTCCTCGCCTGGCTCCGACGCGTGCGCCCAGCCCTCGGCGGTGAGCAGCTCGTCGACCCGGGACAGGTCGGCCTGCCACACCGCGACGTCGAGGTCGGCGTGCGGCCGGCTGATCCTGCCGGCGTGGAAGTCCACCGCCCAGCCGCCGAACAGCCAGTAGTCGATGCCGTCCCGCTCGCACTGCTCGTGCAGGCGGGCCACTGCCTCGAGCTGCTCCTCCTCCCTCACTCACGCGATGCTACGCGGCATGGCCGAGCTGCAGATCGCCCACACCTCCGAGCTCGACGGCGCGACGCTCGCGGCCGTGCGGGCCCTGCTCGAGGAGGGGTTCGGCGGCGGGTTCAGCGAGCACGACTGGGAGCACGGCCTCGGCGGGATGCACGTGCTGCTCTGGGACGAGGCCGAGCTGGTCGGCCACGGCTCGGTGGTGCAGCGCCGGCTGCTGCACCGCGGACGCGCACTGCGGACCGGCTATCTCGAGAGCCTGGCCGTGCGCGCCGAGCGGCGCCGGCAGGGCCACGGAGCGACGCTGATGGAGGCGCTCATGAGGATCGTGCGCGGCGCCTACGAGCTCGGTGCGCTGAGCGCCACCGACGAGGCAGTGCCCTTCTACCGGGCGCTCGGCTGGCAGCTCTGGCAGGGCCCAACCTCGGCGCTCACGCCGGCCGGGATCGTCCGCACGCCTGACGACGACGGCGGCATCTGGGTGCTGCCGGTGTCGGCCGAACTCGATGTCAGCGGCGAGCTGACGTGCGACTGGCGCGACGGCGACCTCTGGTGACCCGCTAGCCGCGGCTCTCGGTCTCGACCAGCCCGCTCTGGTGCGCCATCACCACCGCGTGCACGCGGTCGCGCAGGCCGAGCTTCTGGAGCACATGCGTGACGTGCGTCTTCACGGTCGTCTCGCTGATGAAGAGCTTCTGGCCGATCTCGGCATTGGAGCATCCGGCGGCAATGAGGCGGAAGACCTCCAGCTCGCGCGAGGTCAGCTCGTCGAACCCCTTCGGCGCGGCGGGGCTCGGGCTGCGGGTGAACTGCCTGATCACCCGCTTGGTCACCGCCGGCGACAGCAGCGCCTCGCCGCGCGCCACCGTGCGAATGGCGGCGATCAGCTGCTCGGGCGGGTCGTCCTTGAGCACGAAGCCGCTGGCCCCGGCACGCAGCGCCTCGTAGATGTACTCGTCGAGGTCGAAGGTCGTCAGCACGAGCACCCGGGCCTCGGGATCCGCGGAGAGGATGCGGCGGGTGGCCTCGAGGCCGTCGAGCTCGGGCATGCGGATGTCCATCAGCACGACGGTCGGATGGAAGCGCGCGGCCTTGGCCACGGCGTCGAGCCCGTTGACCGCCTCGGCCACCACCTCGATGTCCTCCTCACCCGACAGCAGCATGCGGAAGCCCGCACGCACCATCGACTGATCGTCCGCCACGAGCACGCGGATGCTCATTGCACGTGACCCGCGAGCGGCAGTCGCGTGGTGAGCACGAACCCGCGCCCGTTCGAGCTGCCGGCGCTCATCTCGCCGCCGTAGATCTTCACCCGCTCGCGGATCCCGGCGAGCCCGTGCCCGAGGCCGTCGCCGGCCGCCGGCCCCTCGCCGTCGTCGCGCACCTCGATCTCGAGGTCGTCGGCGCCGTAGCGGATCGTCACCTCCGCGCGGCTCGCGCGCGCGTGCTTGAGGGCGTTCGTAAGCCCCTCCTGCACGATCCGGTAGGCGGACAGCTCGATCCCGCGCGGCAGCAGGCCGAGGTGGCCTTCCACGTGCAACTCCACCGGCAGGCCTGCGCGGCGCACCTCCTCGAGCAAGTGCTCGACCGAGCCCAGGCCGGGCTGGGGCGCCAGCTCCGCCTCCTCGTCGTCGCGGCGCATCGCCCCGAGCAGCCGGCGCATCTCGGCGAGCGCGTTGCGGCCGGTCCGCTCCACGCCCTCGAGCGCCTCGCGGCCGTCGCCCTCCTCCGCGGGCAGCTGGTGCCGCACGGCGCCCACCTGCAGCACCATCACGCTGACGGCGTGGGCGACGATGTCGTGGAGCTCGCGCGCGATCCGCGCGCGCTCCTCGGCCACGGCGATGCGGGCGGCGGCGTCGCGTTCGCTCTCCGCCTGCTCGGCCCGCACCTCGGCCGCCTCCGCCTGCTCGGCGCGCTCGCGCAGCGCGAAGCCGGCGAGCCAGGCGATGGTGAACACGGCCGGGATGAAGACGTACTCGCCGGCGGTGTGGCTCGGGTCGTTGTAGACGACGATCGCGGCAGCGCCGACCACTATCCCCAGCCCCGCGCGCGCCTGCTGCGCGGCGCGCAGGTTGCCGAGCAGCGCCGCCGCCACCAGCCCGGAGGCGTAGGTGCCGAGGGTGAACACCACCAGCCGCCCGTCGATGAACGAGAGCGCGGCGGCAAGCAGCCACAGAGCGGCCGGCGCGGCGAACGGGAAGCGGCGCCTTCCAAGCAGTACGAGTGACACGCAGGCGATCGCAGGCGCGGCGAACCACGCGCTCGTCGTCGGAGCGTTCGACCCCTTGCCGAAGGCGACCGCGAGGGCGCTCTCGAGCGCCGCGATCACGATCAGGAGGTCGAATCCGTGCCTGCGAGCGGCCGGCCAGAGTCTGCTCACCGACTGACCGTACCCCAGCCGCGCGGCCCCCGCCTCCTACCGAAGTAGGAGACGAAATCGTCCACTCGCAGGAGGCCGAAATCGGGCCTTCCGACGACGACCGGACGGCGCGCCGGGCGGAGAGTTCGGCCCATGGATTCGTCCCCGCCGCAAGGAGGAGTAATGAGCTCCGCAGTCCAGGCGCGCAACCTGGCGGCCCGCATTGGCCGCTGGAGCGCAAGTCATTGGAAGACCGCCACCTTCGGCTGGCTCGCGTGCGTGATCGTCGCGGTTCAGCTCGGCGGGGCGATCGGCACCAAGACGATCAACCCGAACACATCGGGACCCGGCGAGTCGGGCCGGATGGACAAGATCCTGAACACCGGCTTCAAGCAGCCCGCCGGTGAGAGCGTGCTGATCCAGAGCCGCTCGCTACGGGCGACCGACCCCGCCTTCAAGGCGGCGGTGCACGACGTCGTCGCCGGCGTCTCAGCCGTCCCGATCGTGAAGAACGTCCGCTCGCCGCTCGCGGCGCCCGGCCAGATCTCGAAGGACGGCCACTCGGCGCTCGTGAAGTTCGAGCTGCGCGGCGACCGCGACAAGGCGGCCGATAAGGTCGAACCGGTCCTCACGAAGGTCGCCGGCGCGCAGCGGGCCAACCCGCGGCTCTTCATCGGCGAGTTCGGCGACGCCAGCTCCGTCCACGCGGTGAACCAGGCGTTCGCCAAGGACCTGAAGAAGTCCGGCCTGATCTCGCTGCCGCTCACGCTGCTGATCCTGGTGGTCGCGTTCGGCGCGCTCGTCGCGGCGGGCATCCCGCTGCTCCTGGCGCTCACCGCCGTGTTCGCCACCTTCGGCCTGATCGCGCTGCCGAGCCACCTGCTGCCCGTCGCGCAGGAGACCGGCGCGATGGTGCTGCTGATCGGCCTCGCCGTCGGCGTCGACTACTCGATGTTCTATTTGAAGCGCGAGCGCGAGGAGCGAGCCGCCGGGCGCAGCGCAAGCGCGGCGCTCGAGGCGGCGGCAGCCACCTCGGGCCGCTCGGTGCTCGTCTCCGGCCTGACCGTGATGGCGGCCATGGCCGGCATGTTCCTCACGGGCGACGCCACGTTCGCCTCGTTCGGGCTTGCGACGATGACCGTGGTCGCCGTGGCGATGCTCGGGTCGCTCACCGTGCTGCCGGCGCTTTTGTCGAAGCTCGGCGACAGGGTCGACCGCGTACGCGTGCCGTTCGTCGGCCGCCTCGGCCGCCGCGGCGGCGAGGGCCGGGTCTGGGGCTCGATCGTCGACCGGGTTCTGCGCCGTCCGCTGCTGTCCGCAATCGCGGCCGGCGGCCTGCTGCTGGCGCTGGCCGCGCCGGTGCTCCAGCTCCGCATGGCCACGCCGGGCACCGACACGTTCCCGCGCTCGCTCTCGGTGGTGAAGGCCTACGACCGCATGCAGCAGGCGTTCCCCGGCGCGGCGCTGCCGGCCACGGTCGTCGTCAAGGCGCCGAGCGTGAACTCACCGGCCAGCCGTGAGGCGATCGCCCGGCTCGAGCAGCGGGCCATCGCAAGCGGCCGCATGCACGAGCCGATCACGGTCGAGACGAACAACAGCGGAACCGTGGCGGCGATCAGCGTGCCGATCGAAGGCAACGGCAGCAACGCCGCCTCCAAGGCCTCGCTGGCCGCCCTGCGCGGCGAGATCGTGCCCCAGACCGTGGGCTCGCTTCCGCGCGCCGAGGCCGGCGTCACCGGACTCACCGCCCAGTGGCAGGACAGCACCGACCACATGACGTCGAAGCTGCCCATCGTGTTCGGCTTCGTGCTGGCGCTGGCGTTCGGCGTGATGCTGTTCGCCTTCCGCTCGCTCGTGATCGCGGCGAAGGCGATCGTGCTCAACCTGCTGTCGATCGGCGCCGCCTACGGCGTGCTCGTGCTCGTGTTCCAGCACGGCTTCGGCAAGGGCCTGCTCGGCTTCAGCTCCACCGCCGGGATCGACCCCGTGGTCCCGGTGCTCCTGTTCGTGATCCTGTTCGGGCTCTCGATGGACTACCACGTGTTCATCCTGAGCCGCATCCGCGAGCTGTACGAGGGTGGTGCGAGCACGGATGAGGCCGTGGCCGAGGGCATCAAGTCGACCGCCGGTGTGGTCACCAGCGCGGCGGTCGTGATGGTCGCGGTGTTCTCGATCTTCGCGACCCTCTCGATGCTGCTGTTCAAGCAGTTCGGCGTCGGGCTGGCCACCGCGATCCTGATCGACGCGACGATCGTCCGCGGCGTGCTGCTGCCAGCCTCGATGAAGCTGCTCGGCGACTGGAACTGGTACATGCCGAGCTGGCTCAGGCGGGTCCGGCGGCTCCGGCCGGCCTACGAGGGAGCACGATGATGGCCGCGCCGAGCCGCATCCTCACCCCGGCGCGCATCGTCGCCATCGCGCTGATCGCAGTGGCCGTCGCAGGCCTGGCGTACCTGCGCTTCGCGTCCCCCGGCGGGCAGGTCTCCCTGCCCGCCGGGGCGCACGCCGGGCAGCTCGTGATGCACGGCTGCAGCTACTCCACGGAGCACGGCAGCTACGCGGCCGACTGCGGCACGCTCGTCGTCCGGGAGAACCGCCACAGCCCGCATTCGCGGCTGATCGCGCTCCCGGTCACCCGCATCCGGGCGCGCTCCGCTCACCCGGGCACGGCCGTGTTCCGGCTCCAGGGCGGACCCGGCCTCAGCAACATGAGCTTCCCGCAGGCCGACCGCTTTGCCGCCGACCACGACGTCGTGCTCGTCGGCTACCGCGGAGTCGACGGCTCGTCGAAGCTCGACTGTCCCGAGGTCTCATCCGCCCGCGCGCACGCGGACGGGTTCCTCACCCAGAAGGCATATGCCGCCGACGCCGCGGCGTTCAGGGACTGCGCCGCGCGGCTGCAGCGCTCCGGTGCCGACCTCGCCGGCTACACGCTCCCCGAGCGGGTCGACGACCTCGACGCCGCCCGCAGCGCCCTTGGTTACCCGCGAGTCGATCTCGTCAGCGAGAGCGCCGGCACGCGCACGGCGATGATCTACGCCTGGCGCCATCCCGCTCGCATCGAGCGCTCCGTGATGATCGGCGTGAACCCGCCCGGTCACTTCCTCTGGGACGCGAAGACCACCGGCGAGCAGATCGACCGCTACGCGGCGCTGTGTGCCCGCGACGCCTCCTGCCGGCGCCGCACCCCTGACCTGACGGCCGCCGTGGGGAACGCCTACCGGCACATCCCCGGCCACTTCGGCTTCCTGCCGATCGAGAAGGGCAACGTCCAGGCGGCCGGCTTCTTCGGCCTGATGAACGCGACCACCGAGGGCGGCGGCCCGCTGTCCGGGCCGATGACGATCGACACGCTGCTGTCCGCCGGCAAGGGCGATGGCAGCGGCGCGTGGCTCCTGTCCGTGATGGCGCAGCTCGTGTTCCCGCACGCGCAGGTATGGGGCGACGTGGCGGCCGTCGGGCGCACCGATGCCTCGTACGTCCGCCGCTTCTTCGCCTCGGGGGCCGACCGCGGCTCGGCGATCGGCAGCCCCGGCACCGACCTGATCTGGGCCGGCGGCCGCCTGCTCGACGCCTGGCCCGCGAGCCCGGACGAGAACCAGTACACGCGCGTGCAGGACTCGCAGGTGCCGACCCTCCTGATCGGCGGCAGCCTCGACTTCGCCACGCCGCCGCAGTGGGCGACGCGAGATCTCCTGCCGCACCTGCCGAACGGCCGCCAGGTGGTGCTGCCCGGCCTCGGGCACACCGACGACGTCTGGTCCTTCGAGCCGACGGCGAGCTCGCGGCTGATCAACGGCTACCTGGCCGACGGTCGCGTGGACACGTCGCTCTACCGCTTCCACTCGGTCGACCTGAGCCCCAGCCTCGGCCACGGCGGGATCGCCAAGATCGTGCTGGCGGTGGCGCTGGCATTCACGGCGATCGCGCTCGCCTCGCTGCTGTGGCTGCCGTGGCGGGTCTGGCGGCGCGGCGGGTTGAGCCGTCGCGGCGGCGCCGCGGTGCGCTCGCTCTACCCGCTGGTGCTCGGCCTCGGCGGCTGGTTCGCAGCCGCGCTGGTGGTGCTCACCGCGTCGCTCAGCGTGCCGATCGACAACCAGCTCCTGGTCGCGGTCTCGGTCGGCGGGCCGATCGGCCTCGGGATCTACTGGGGCTGGGTCCAGCGCGACTTTGCCTCCCGGCGGAAGACCGCCGGCCTGGCGGCCGCGCTCGGCGGCGCGCTGCTCGGCGCCGCGCTCGGCTTCGGGGCCGGGTCAAGCGTGATCGGCGTCGTCACGGCGATCGTCGGCGCGACCGCTGGCGCGAACCTCCTCCTGCTGATGCTGGACATCGGGCGCGACGGGACGGCGCGCGAGCTGGCCACCGCACCCCGGAGTCCTGCGCTGGCCGGCGCGGGGCGCGTGAGGGCTCGCTAGGCGGGAGCCCTCACGCGCGCTACATTCGCGGCGATGGCAGCCGTCGCCGTCGTACGCAGGCGGGCGGCAACGGCGACCGGACCGGTCGCCCTGGTGATACTGGCCAAGGCCGCCCTCAACCTCTCCTTCGCCTCCCGTTACGGCTGGCAGCGCGACGAGCTGTACCTCGCGGTGGCGGGGCGGCACCCGGCCGCGGGCTACATCGACTTCCCTCCGATCACGCCGCTCCTGGCGCGGGTGGTCCACGCGCTGGCCGGCGACTCGCTCGTGGCGCTGCGTGTGCTCCCCGTGCTGGCCGGTAGCGTGACCATCGTGCTCGCGGCGCAGATAGCGCGCGAGCTGGGCGCCGGCCGGCTGGGTCAGACCATGGCGGCGGGGCTCGTGGGCTTCTCGCCGATCCTGATCGCCACCAACGGGCTGTTCCAACCCGTCTCGTTCGACCAGGTCTGGACGATGCTGCTGCTGTACCTCGCCCTGAGGCTCGCGCTGCGGCCGGGGCCGGCGCTCTGGCCGCTGGTCGGAGTCACGCTCGGCCTCGGGCTCGAGACCAAGTACACGCTCGGCGTGGTGGCGGCGGTGCTGCTGGTCTCCTTCGCGCTCCTTTGGCGACCCGCGCTGTCGGCTACCGGCCTGGCGCTGGCGGCGGCCATCGCGGCGCTGCTGATGGTGCCGAACCTCGTCTGGCAGCTCGGCCACGGCTGGGCCAGCGTCCACTTCTTCCTCAACCCGCCCGCGAGCGCCACAGACGAGTCGCGCCCGCAGTTCGTCGCCGACCTCCTGCTCGTCACGGGGCTCGTCTCCCTCCCCGTCGCGCTGGCCGGCATCCGGGAGCTCTGGCGGGAGTTGCCGCTGCGGCCGTTCGCGGTCACGATCGTGGCCGTCGTCTGCTTCTACCTGGGGGCCGGCGGCAAGTCCTACTACGCGGCGCCGGTGCTGCTGTTCGCGCTGGCCGCCGGCTCGCTGCCGTTCGAGCGCTGGGCGGCGAGGCGGCGGCGGCGGCTGCCCGCCTTCGTAGCCGGCGTGGTCGTGACCCTGCTCGTTCTGCTCCCGATCGGCGTGCCGGTGCTGCCCGTGAAGACCGCCAACTCGGCGCACGTGATCGACGCGCGCTCCGACTACCAGGACGAGATCGGCTGGCCGCAGATGGCGGCGGCCGTCGAGCGCCACGCGGCCGGCCGGCCCGTGGTGCTCGCCGCCAACTACGGCGAGGCGGGCGCGCTCGTGCTGTTCGGCCGCCACCTGCCGCATGTGGCGAGCGGCCATCTCAGCTTCCGCTACTGGACGCCCGACCGCAGCGCCCGCCGCGGCCTGCTGGTCGGCTTCGACCCGAGTGACCTGCGCACGGTCTGCTCGAGCTTCCGCATCCTCGAGCGCTTCAAGACGCCGTACGGCATCGACAACGACGAGAACGGCGCGCCGATCGCGAGCTGCACCTTCCGCGGCGGCTCACTCGCGGCGATCTGGCCGCGCGTGGTCACGGACTAGCCGACCGGCGTACCATGCGCGCCATGGATCGCCGGGAGCCCACCGTCGCCGATGTGGTCAGGCGCGCGGTGGAGGTCTGCGATCCGGACGGGACCGATCCCGACCTCGGCCGGCTCGAGGAGCAGCTCGAGGACGACGACGAGCCCGTGCGGGCGGTCGACAACCTCGAGGAGCGTCTGGCGATCGCCCTCGAGGGCGCGGACTACGACGCCGAGAACCCGGCCGTGTCGGTCGCCGCCGCGGTCGCCCTCTATCTCGGGTCACACGGCGGGCATGCAAGCTACGACGGCGACCCCGGCGAGCTGATCGACCTCGCGGCGAAGGCCCAGTGGAAGGGCCACCCGCCCGAGGCGGTCGCGGACTGGCTGGCCGCGCGCTGACGGACCCTGCAACTCAACCAACCAGCGAGGTCACAGAGATGATCGTGATGTTCACCGCCCGCCGTCTGAAGCCGGGCTCGTGGGACCAGTTCCGCCGCGCCTGGGATCCGGGCGAGGGCAACCGCCCGCCGGGCCTGGTCCGCGCCTACCACGCGCGCAACATCCGCGACGAGGACGAGATCATCTCGTTCGGCATCTTCGACATGACGAAGGACGACTACCACGCCTGGCGCTCGGCGGCCGACGCCGACGAGAACATGCGGGTCGACGCCGTGTCCGCGTTCGTGGAGAACCAGCACGTCTCGGGCGTCTACGAGGTGGTGGAGGAGCTCGAGGACGAGTAGACCACGCGCTCGAAGACCGCCTCCCACTCCGCGATCTCTCGCGGCAGCAGGAAGTGCTCCCGGACGCGCTCGTGCCCGGCCGAGGCGAAGCGCTCGCGCAGATTCAGGTCGGCGAGCAGGGCGAGCGTCGCGTCGGCTCCGCCCCGACCGTCATCGACGTCCCGCACGAAGCCGGTCACGCCGTCCACCACCTGCTCCTGCAGCCCGCCGACGCGGGTGCAGACCACCGGCCGGCGCTTCCACATCGCCTCGAGCACGGTCATGCCGAAGCCCTCGCCGCGGCTGTTCTGGACGACCACCGCTGCGCGGCGCTGGAGCGCGTTGATGATCGCCGCCGCCTCCTCCGGATCGTCGGTCGGGACCGCCACGAGGTGGATGCGCTCGCGCATCGCGGCGTCGAGTTTGTGCCAGCGTGCACGCGCGTCTTCGAAGATGGATGTCGCCTCGGGCTCGGCCACCATCGCCGACACGTCCGGCCCCGCGAGCACCAGATGCGCGTCGCAGCGTGGAGCGACCTGCCCGGCGAACCAATCGACCAGGCCCGCCGGATCCTTCAGCCGGTTCCAGTGGGACACCTGGAGGACGATCTCCGTGTCGGGATCGATCGGAGCCGTGCCGGCCAGATCCGCGAGCCGGTCGACCCGGCCCGGAGATCCGTCGACGCGCGTGAAGGTAGTCCCGTCCTCCGCCTCGCCTGACTGGATCCCGGTGACGGCCAGGATCTCCGCGACCGCTTGCGCGCTGAGCTCCTGGTTCTTCGGTGACAGCGGGTTGAGCGAAGGCAGGATCACGAACGCCTTGGTGCGGTCGAGGCTCTGCCAGACGAACTGGAGCCGCGAGAAGACGTAGGCGTCCGCACGGCGGGTGTAGCGATCGAGGAACCGCCAGGCCCGGCGGGCCTCGTCGTTCGGCACGTCCGCTCCCACGTGGCAGCGCCAGATCACGTAGGCGCCGGCTTCCTTGACCGCGTCGATCAGGGGGAGCGTGTGCGGGTTGTGGAGGACGACGACGTCGCCGGGTGCGACGCGCTTGCTGAGCTCCTGCGCCTGCGCACGGAGCGTCTGCTCGTAGAGAGCCCGCTCGGCCTCGCCGAAGCGCTGCTCGTCTCCGTCCTCCCCGTGGAGGTTGTTGTGGAGTCGCGTGACGAGCCGAAAGAAGTCGTCGCTTGCGCCGATCACCTCCCAGCGCGCGTCGATTCCGGCGCCGCGTGCGTACGCGGTCTCGGACTCGAGCAGCTCCACAAGGCCGCCGCTGCGCGAGCGCGCCGACACGCTCCAGAGCACGCGGCCCTCGAACAGCTCGCTGGCGCGGCGGTTGGAGGCCCGGAGCGAGTCGCGTGTGGACCGCGCCGGAACCAGGGCGTCGAAGCGGGCGGGATCGACGGGTAGGACGGAGCGCTCCTTGATGTGCGGAGCGGTGGCGGTGGCCATCGGACCTCCTTCGTCCGGAACGTTGGAGGGACCTTACGGCGAGGCCGATCAGACCGCATCCGAGTCAATCGCGCTACCGCATATCGGGTAACTACGGACCCATCGCCGCAGCCAGCCCCGATGCCGGGCGAGCCCGCCGGTCGTAGGCTGGAATCGAGAGGCAATGAACCTGCACAGCGCCCCCATCGCGGCCCCCGAGGACACCATCTCGAGCCCGATCTTCGAGCGGGTGCTATGCGGCGTGGACGGCAGCCCATCCGCGCTCGAGGCCGTCCGCCAGGCGGCACTGCTGGCCGGTCCGGGCGCGCATTTCGACCTCGTATGCGTGCGCCAGGCCCAGGGCGAGGGGCGCCACGCGCAGACGACCATCAGCGACTGGCGCGCCGACGAGGCGCTGACGCGCGCCCGCGACGTGGCGGCGGAGCTCGGCGCGGACTGCAGCCGCAGCCTGCTGAGCTCGGCGGTTCCGCCCGCGGAGCTGTTCGAGAGCTTCGGCACTGGCGGCCTGGGGGCGGTGCCCGACCTGATCGCGGTCGGACCGCACCTGCACCGCCGGATCGGCGGCATCATCCTCGGCAGCACCGCCTCGACGCTCGTCCACCGGGCAACCATGCCCGTGCTGATGGCGCGCCGGCAGTGGCACGAAGACTGGGCTCCGCGCGTGCTGCTCGTCGGCAGCGAGGGGTCTGAGTCGTCTGTCGCCGCGGTCGATCTCGCCGCCCGCATCGCGGCGCGGCATGGCTCGCAGCCCGTGCTCGCCTGCGCCGGCCTCAGCCGTCGCGACCGGAGCCTGCGCCGCCGGCTCGCGGCTCAGGCTGCCGAGCTCGGCGAGGCTGTCGGCACGGAGGTCGCGATCCTGCGGCCGTCCGGTGAGGCCCACAAGGAGCTGCCGAGGCTGGCCGAGGAGCTGCGCGTGTCCCTGATCGTGGTCGGAAACCGCGGCACCAGCGGACTCCAGTCGCTCGGCAGCGTGAGCGAGCGCGTGGCCCACGGGGCCCCCTGCTCGGTGCTCGTGGTTCGCGGCCAGCGGGACTAGCCGGGGCGAAGTGACCGCTCCGACCACGAGCGAGATCGTCGACCTGGGCGCAGCGGTTGTCCTCCCGGACGGGCTTCGCGTACGGCTGCGGCAGATCAGAGACTCGGACAAGGAGCTGCTGCAGCAGGGCTTCGACCGCCTGTCGCGCGAGGCACGCTACCGGCGCTTTCTCACCCCCACCGACAGCCTCAGCAAGGAGACGCTGCGCTACCTCACCGAGGTCGACCACCACGATCACGAGGCGATCGCCGCCATCGAGGAGGAGAGCGGCAGGGGCATCGGCGTCGCGCGCTACGTGCGCTGGAGCGATCGCCCGCAGGTGGCCGAGCTCGCCGTGACCGTGCTCGACGAGTACCAGCAGAGGGGGCTCGGCACGCTGCTCGTACGGGCGCTGGCCGGCCGTGCCCGTGAGGAGGGCATCACGGCGTTCAGCGCGCTGATGCTCGCGTCGAATCACGAGATGCGCGAGCTGCTCGAAAGCCTCGGGCCGGTGCGCGAGGTCGATCGCGAATCCGGCACGGTCGAGGTCGAGATCCCGATTCCCGAGGTCGGGTTCTCGCCGGCGGTCCGGAAGCTGCTCCAGGTGGCGGCCCGTGCGGACGTGAACGGCACGCCGCCGAGACCCCGCCTGGGCTAGAGCTCCGGTCCCAGCTCGGCCGACGGATGGTGGCGCTCGTGCGGCTCAGGGTCCCGTGCCGCGCGTGCCTTCACGTGGGCATCGACCCTCGCGGCGCGAATCGCCAGCTCCGCGGCCACATCGACGGGCACTCCATCGGTGGCGAACGCCTCGTGCAGCGCCTCCCGCAGGAGCGCCTCGTCGAGCGCGCGCGGAGCCGGGTGATCGGCGAGGAAGCACATCGCCGCCGCCACGAGCTTCAGCCGGGCCGACCCGGCCCCGTTCGACAGGGACGTGACCCTCTCGGCGAGCATGTCGGCGAGGGCCGCGGCGCTTCCCGGCGGAGACCAGCGCAGCGGTA
Organism: uncultured Thermoleophilaceae bacterium; assembly: GCA_963848495.1. Classification (GTDB taxonomy): domain Bacteria; phylum Actinomycetota; class Thermoleophilia; order Solirubrobacterales; family Thermoleophilaceae; genus JAICJR01. The sequence goes on along the minus strand of CAWKDV010000002.1, from coordinate 1,462,122 downwards.
GGGAGGCCGCCCAACGCGCCTCCTCGTCCTCGTGCGCTCCATCCGGATCCACCGCCGTCCAGGCGAGATCCGAGAGCTGGATCAAGTCGATCGAGCTGAACTGCTCGGGCGCGGTCATCGTCTTCCCTCCTTGGTAGAGGTCACACTTCGACCGTAGCTCGGAGAGGCGCGGACGAAATCCCGTGAACCGTGCCGATCGGCCCGTAGTAACTACTGAGCCGAATTCCGGCTGGGCAGCGTGAACCAGGTGCTGCGCAGGCCGAGCGCCGTCCGGATCTGCGTGCCGCTCGCCTCGGTCGTCCCGCCACTGCCCTGGATCTCGACTCGCGCCGCGCGCCCCGACGAGTTGCGCTCCACCACGCGGATGTCCTGGAGGCTTCCGAGCAGCAGCGGCCCAAGGCGCGCCTCGACGTCCGCCGTGGTGAGCGTCACCGTCCAGTTGTGCCAGGGCGAGAGGCGCTCGTAGGGGTCGGCGACCGAGCGCAGGTACGGCACCGGCAGTCCGCCCCACTCCTCGTCGACTGCCGCCGAGCGCCCGCCCGCTCGTGGCGGTCACCGCCGTGGTGGTGCGCGAGCTCTCGGCGCTGACGCCGCGATACACCTACGAGCGGGTGTCCGCGTAGACGTCGAACGGCTGGGCGGGAGCAAGGCTGCGCAGCGCGTACGAGCGCGCCGCCACCGCCTGGGACTCGAGCGCCTGGAGCGGCCAGCTCGCCGGCATCTCGGATGGCACCACGCCGCGCAGGTAGAGCTCGAGGTCGAGGCGGCTCACGGCGCTGAGCCCGCCGGTCGCGGCGGAGATCACGAGCTGGCCGCGGTAGCGGCCGCTCATCACGCCGTTCTGCGCCCGGCCGCGCAGGCGCACGGTAGAGCTTCCGCTGACCGTCGCGGGCGAGGCCACGCGCACCTTCGTCCGGTTCGCCTCGGTGTCCACCACGCGCAGCCCGGCGCCATCGGGCTCGAAGCGGTAGGTGCGCTCGGCGTGAAGCGAGATCGGCGCGCGGCCCGGCGCCGTGAGCTGCGTCGCGTCGGCCACCAGCAGCTCCGGTCCCTGCTTGAGCAGCACCCGGATCGTGCGCGCCTGGGTGCGCCGAAGCGTGGTGCCGGGGTAGTAGCGCGAGAGGATGTACGGGTAGGTGTGCCGCGTCTCGAGCGCCCAGCCGTACGCGCCGTACTGCGGCATGCCGATCCCGTGCCCGTTGCCGTGTCCGTCGACCCGCAGGTCGGCGCTCGCGGGCGTGGCCGCGACCAGCCACAGTCCCAGCGCGAGCCCGGCGATGCGGCTCAACCGCGGCATCTCAGTGAGCGTACGGGTTTTCCACATCCCCGTTGCGCGCCCGCCCGGATGCCTCAGCGAGGGGATGGTGCTGTGCTTGAGGTGGCTCTTTAACAGAGGAGGACGCATGGCTACTGTCGCTAGTCCTACCGTGTACGAGGCCCCTGGCCGATCGGGAAGTCCGGTCGAGCTGAAGCCCCGCTACGAGAATTTCATCGGGGGCGAGTGGGTCCCGCCCGTGAGCGGCGAGTACCACGAGAACCTGAGCCCGGTCACGGGCCAGCCGTTCTGCGAGGTGCCTCAGTCGAGCCCCGAGGACATCGAGCTCGCGCTCGACGCCGCGCACGCGGCGAAGGACGATTGGGGCGCGAGCTCGCTCACCGAGCGCGCCGCGGTGCTGAACGCGATCGCCGACGCGATCGACGAGCACAAGGAGATGCTGGCGGTCGCGGAGACCTGGGACAACGGCAAGCCGGTGCGTGAGACGCTGGCCGCCGACATCCCGCTCGCCGCAGACCACTTCCGCTACTTCGCCGGCGCGATCCGCGCCGAGGAGGGCTCGATCGCGGAGATCGACCAGAACACGGTCGCTTACCACTTCCGCGAGCCTCTCGGTGTGGTCGGGCAGATCATCCCGTTCAACTTCCCGCTGCTGATGGCGGCGTGGAAGATCGCCCCGGCGCTTGCCGGCGGCAACTGCACGGTCGTCAAGCCGGCGACCCCGACGCCGTGGTCGATCCTGAAGCTCGCCGAGCTGATCCGCGAGGTCGTGCCCGGCGGAGTGATCAACGTCGTCAACGGCCCGGGCGCCGAGATCGGCCGCGCGCTCGCAACGAGCAAGCGCATCGCCAAGATCGCCTTCACCGGCGAGACCGTCACCGGGCGGCTGATCATGCAGTACGCCGCCCAGAACATCATCCCCTCGACGACCGAGCTCGGCGGCAAGTCGCCGAACGTCTTCTTCGAGGACGTGATGGCGGCCGACGACGCGTTCTTCGACAAGGCGATCGAGGGGCTCGTCCTCTACGCCTTCAACAAGGGCGAGGTCTGCACGTGCCCATCGCGTGCACTCATCCAGGAGTCGATTTACGACGCGTTCATCGAGCGCGCGCTCGAGCGCATCGCCGCGATCAGGATGGGCCATCCGCTCGACATCACGACCCAGATCGGGCCGCAGGTGTCGCAGGCGCAGCTCGACAAGATCGAGGGCTACGTGAAGATCGGCCGTGAGGAGGGCGCCGAGGTGCTCATCGGCGGCGAGCGCGCCCACCACGAGGGCGAGCTGGCGGACGGCTACTACTACAAGCCGACCGTGCTGAAGGGCCGTAACGACATGCGTGTGTTCCAAGAGGAGATCTTCGGCCCAGTGCTGGCCGTGACCACCTTCAGGGACGAGGCGGATGCGCTGCACATCGCCAACGACACGATGTACGGCCTGGGCGCCGGCGTCTGGACGCGCGACGGGAGCCGTGCGTTCCGGATGGGGCGCGGCATCAAGGCGGGCAGGGTGTGGACCAACTGCTACCACCTCTATCCCGCCCACGCGTCGTTCGGCGGCTACAAGCAGTCCGGCGTCGGACGCGAGACGCACAAGATGATGCTGGACCACTACACGCAGACCAAGTGCATCCTGGTCAGCTACGACCAGAACGCGCTCGGCTTCTTCTAGGCCGATGGGCTCGCGCGTGACCGCGACCGGCTCGGCCCTGGAGGCGATCAGCCGCCTCCGGGCCGAGCACGGCCCGGTCGCGTTCTTCCAGTCGGGGGGCTGCTGCGACGGCAGCTCCCCGATGTGCCTATTGGCTGATGAGATGCCGCCCGGTCCGCACGACGTCCTGCTGGGCGAGATCGGCGGAGCGCCCTTCTACATCGACGCCGAGCAGGACGAACGCTGGGGACGGCCGGACTTCCTGATCGACGTCGCCCTCGGCGCAGCGACCAGCTTCTCGCTCGAGGGCGCACACGACATCCACTTCGTCGTGACCCCGTAACGGGCTACGTAGTGCCTACGGAGCGGGAGCCGGGCGGTCCCCGGATGTCACGGCGGGACTCCCCGTACTACGTTCATCTCACAAACTGTGAGAGGAGCTGTCGTGTCCGCCGAGCCTGCGTCAACTGTTCCGGCATCGGAGTTCGCCGGCATAACGGTCGGTGACGTGATGCACCAGGGGATCGTCGGCTGCTCGCCCGATGCCAGTCTCCGCAGCGCCGCACGGCTGATGGCGCACCGCCGGGTCCACTGCCTGGTCGTGCACGGCATCGCCAGCGGCCCGCGCGGCACCGAGAAGCTCATGTGGGGCCTGCTGACCGATCACGACATCCTGCGCGCCGCGCGCGCGGACTCGATCGTCGAGCTCAGGGCCGGTGGGGTGGCGGCCGCCGAGGTGATCACAATCGACGCCGACAAGTCGCTCGACGAGGCCGTGCGCCTCATGCTGGAGCTCGGCACCACGCACCTCGTGGTGCTGTCGCCGAACGACCAGCGGCCGATCGGCGTGCTCTCCAGCCTCGACGTGGCCAGAAGCCTGGCGACCTGAGCTCTGTCACCGCCCGGCCTCGGCTCAGTGCGCCGTGCGCCCGGAGCCGCGCCCGCGGCTCCGGAAGACGAGCAGCCCCAGCCTGTCCAGACATGAGCTCGCCGCGTCACGTGCCTCGGGGTGCGACGCCCCGTGGATCACCGCGAAGTACTCGAGCTGATCCCGCAGCCGCACACGTCGCCGAAGGAGCGGCGAAGCCCCTGCAACTCAAGATTCGCAGGGCCCATGTGGCGAGTGTCCCCCGCACGTGGTGCGGGCGCATCCGGAGTCCTGCGAAGCCCCGTGCGGGGGAACTACGAGTCAGGCGGCCACGAAGTAGAGCCGGAAGCCGCCGAGCTCGAGCTCGTCGCCATCGTTCAGCGGCCGGGAGTCGATCTGGCCTCCGTTGATGAAGACGCCGTTCAGGCTGTGGTCGTCCAGCAGCGTGCAGCTCGAGCCGTCGTTGTGCACCAGCGCGTGGCGCCTCGAGACCGTGCAGTCCACGAGCGGGATCTCAACCCGCAGGCTGCGGCCGAGGTGGCTGAGGCCCTCTGGAATCGGCCGGACCTCGAGGCCCGTCTCGCCCTGCCAGGCCAGATGCGGGCCTTCCCCGGCGAGCCGCTCGCGGACGCCGGCGAGCCACTCCGGGCGTTCGGCGGCCGGCGGGGCCGGAAGCTCCTCGGTGTGGCGCGTGAAGAGCGAATCCCTGTTGAACTCCTCGCCGCCGCAGCGAGGGCAGATCGGCGCCTCGTCCGACGCAAGCAGCGTGATCGGGAAGCCGCAGCCGGCGCACCTGAAGGTGCGGCCGCCCGCCAAGCCGGGTTCGTGGGGACTGGTGCGCGTGAACATCTCCTACCCACGGCGAGAGTAAGGGGCCGGGCCGTCCCGGCGCATCCGTATTCCTCCCGTACCCTTACTCGGGGCGAGCCGTACTTTCGCGCCTCAGGCGTCGACGAACTGCAGCCGCAGCGCGCCGAGCGAGATCTCGTGCCCGTCCGCCAGCGGCTGCCAGTCCACGCGCCGCCCGTCCACGAACACGCCGTTCAGGCTGTGGTCGTCGAGCAGCGTGCAGCTGCCGCCCTCATGGTGCAGCAGCGCATGGCGCCTCGACACGGTTGTGTCGGCAAGGTGGATCTCGGCTCCCACGCCGCGGCCCAGGCGGCTGAAACCCTCCGCAAGCGGGCGAATCTCGAGCCCATCCGAGCCCTCCCAGGCAAGATGCGGGCCGGCGCCGGCAAGCGCGTTCCGGACGGCCGCTAGCCAGGCCGGGACCTGCAGCAGCGCGCGCTGCAGGAAGCTCCTGCGTCTCACGCGCGATCGGTTTCGGGCCAACACCGACGCGCTCGTAGTGAAGGGACGACGAGCTCATCTTCCGCGCCAGACAAGGTAATGCTCCTACCGAATTAATTCATCCGTAGTCCTCCCCTACCCTCACTTGGGGATCTAGCGGGTGCCGCTTACAGCTAGTCCTCGCAGATGTCTGCGACCTTCGCGCCCGCGATCCGCACGACATCGCGCGGGTCCAGCAGGACGGAGTGACGGTGGTCGCCGGCCGCGCAGAGGATCCTGTCCTCCCCGAGCAGGCGCCTGTCCACCACCTCCGCGCGCGGCAGCATCGGCCCGATCGGCGGAGTCGCCCCGATCTCGATCTCGAGGAAGTCGGCGCCCATCTCCTCCTCCGTGGCCAGCCGCAGGGCCTTGCTCGCCCCCAGCAGCTCGCGCAGCTTGTGCACGTCGAGCCGCTCGCTCGCCGGGATCACAGCGAGCACGTAGCCGCCGCGGTCCTGCAGGACGACCGTCTTGGCGACCTGGTGCCTCGGGCGCTCGGTGGCCTCGGCCTCGGCGGCGGCGGTCATCGTCGCCGGGTGCTCGATGAGCGCGTGGTCGACGCCCTGGCCCTCGAGGTAGTCCGTGATCGCAGCGACGCCCGTGGTTGTTGGACCTGATGACATCGTTGCCTCCTGACGTTTTCGCCTGGGCTGAACCTACGCCGGCGGGCGCCGCCGGTCATGCGTGAAAAACCCGGCTCGCGGGCCGTGCTTCACCTCATCCCGCTTCATCGCGGGCTAGAGGCGCGCTGCCGGGCGTGCGCGCCGCCCAGGTCGAGCGCGATCGCCAGGATCAGCGTTGCGGTCCAGGCGTTGACCGGGTCGAACAGGAGCGGCTCGTGGCCGCCGATGTTGTTGGCGATCAGCCAGACGACGAACCAGAGCACCGTCATTCCTCAGCCGCCTGTCCTGTCACTTCCATGTCGCCTTGCAGCACCGGCTCGGTGGCGCTTCGCGGCACCACCAGCAGCGGGCACGGCGAGTGGCGCATCAGCCGGCTCGACACTCCTCCCAGGAGCACCCGCCGCACCGGGCCGTAGCCGCGCGAGCCCATGACGAGCATGTCCACCGATCCCGCCTCGGCGGCGAGCATCTCCGCCGGGTTGCCCGTGAGCACCTTGGCCACGGCCTTGACGTCCTCCGGCAGCCGCTCGGTGGCGGCGGCCAGAAGCTTCTCGGCGGCCTCCGTCATGGTCGCCTCGCTGGGCATCAGAACGCCCGGATAGGCCGGCACCGCAAACAGGGCGGGGTCGATCACGTGCCAGACGTGGAGCTCCGAGCGGGCGAGCCGGGCAAGCTCCGTGCCGGCCTCCAGCGCGAGCTCCGACTCGGGCGCTCCGTCCCACGCCACCGCGATGCGGAAGCTCGGCGAATGCCGATCCGTCGCGTAGCCCTTCGGCGCAACCGCCACCGGGCAGGGCAGGCCGTGGAGCAAGCGCATCGCGACGCTCCCGATGACCACCCGGCCGATGGCGCCGAACCGCGCCGAGCCGAGCACGACCAGGTCCGCGTCGAGCTGCTCCGCCAGCTCGTGCAGCGCGCGCGCCGGCGAGGCCTGGCGCAGCGCGCGCGTGCGCGCCTCGACGCCCTCCGGCAACTGCTTCAGGCCGCGCTTCAGCACCTCCTCGGCCTCGTCGCGCACGTTGACCCCGATGCTCGCCGAGCCGATGCCGACGGCGATCGACTCGCCCCCGTATGCGAACGTGAGCACGAGACGCGCCCCGCTCAGCTCCGCCAGCCGGCCGCCGAGGACCAGGCCGTCCTCGGACTCGTCCGTGCCGTCATACCCGACGACGATCGTGCGGTACATGGCTTCCCCTTTCGGGAGTCTCGGTTCAAGCGTGATTCAGCGCGCCCGCCGCGTCATCCGCAGGCACCACCGAGCGGGATGTGGCTTTCCCGCAGCCGCACGACGCCGCGCTTGCGCCCCTCGCTCAGCAGGTACATGTGAGGGACGAGCACTGTGCCGCGCACGCGGAAGCTCTCGTAGCGATCGATCCAGGCAGCGCGGATGGCCCGGAGCTGGGATTCGGACAGCGCCCGCAGGCGCGCGCGGGTGGGCGGTGACGAACGCACGACCCAGGACCAGATCGCCTCCCCGCTCTGGCCCTCGAGCCACCAGACGCGCTCCTCCGACTCGAGCTCGAAGTCGGGCAGCATGCGGGCGAGCTCGCCGTCGGACGCCCAGCGGCGCGATCCCGTGCAGGTCGCGTCGCCCGCCGGCCAGAGCTCGCGGCCGGGCTGGGGCATCCAGGCCGTGACCACGAGCCGGCCGCGACACACGCGCGACAGCTCCGAGGCCGCCCGCTCGGGGTCGGGCGCGAAGATCACTCCGAAGCTCGAAACGACCACGTCGAAGCTGTCGTCGTCGAACGGCAGCGACTGGCAGTCGCCAACCTGCCAGTCGACCGGTTCCGGTCGCCGGCGCGCTCGCTCGATCATCTCGGGCGCCAGGTCCACCGCGGTCACGTCGGCGCCCGCGCGGGCGGCGCGGGCGGCCATCTCGCCGAGGCCGCAGCCGACGTCGAGCACGCGCTCGCCCGGGCGGGGATCGATCCGCGCGAACACCCGCTCGTGGATCGGTTCGTACGCACGCTCGCGCAGCTCGTAATCGCCCTCGCCCCACCACACGGCGGGATCTTGTGTCTGCGGCTGGTCCATGAATTCCCAAAGGACGCAGGCGCATCGGCATCGATGCGGGGGTTAACCACACAACGCGCGAATTGAGGCGGCAATGAGGGCTTGTTGAGCCGGCGGACCTAGCTTGCCCCCGGAACCATGGACACCAGGACCCTCGATCCAATCGCCCTCGGCGACCACTTCGACCGCCTCCTGCGCGCCGCCTGGGCGCTCTGCGGATCGCGCGATGACGCCGAAGACCTGGTGCAGGAGACCTACGCGCGCGTCCTCGCGCGCCCGCGGATCGTGCAGCGCGACGACGACCTCGGCTACCTGCTGCAGGCGCTCCGCAACACGTTCGTCTCCGCGCTGCGCACCAGAGCTCGCCGCCCCCGGGCGGCAGCCGCCGAGCCGGAGTCGCTGGAGCTCGCGGACACGCGCACGAGTGCGCAGCCGCACGCCGCCGCCGAGGCGCGCCTGGTCTACGCCGCGATCGCGGCCCTGCCGGCGGAGCAGCGCGACGCCCTCGTTGCGATCGACCTGGCCGGCCTCTCCTACAAGGAGGCGGCCAGGGCGCTGCGAGTCAACGAGGGAACGGTCACGAGCCGTCTGTTCAGAGCGCGGCGCGACGTCGCGCGGTCACTCACCGGCTAGCGCCGGCGATCATGGCGTGGGCTGGCTGAAGGTGTCGCAGCTGCCCGGCTCGCCGCTGACGAAGCCGGCCTTCAGCCAGTGTTGTCGCTGAGCGGAGGAGCCGTGGGTCCAGAGTGTGCTGTCCACCCTGTGGCCGGCCATGCGCTGCTGGAAGTCGTCGCCGATCACGGCGGCGGTGCTGAGCGCCTGGTTGAGGTCGTCGTCGGTCAGCTGGCCGCGCGTGTAGACCGAGTGCGCCCAGACGCCGGCCAGGCAATCGGCCTGCACCTCCACGCGCACCGAGCGTGCCCTCTCGCCGCTCGGATCCGCCCGATTGGCGGCCGCGACGCGATTCGAGATTCCCAGCAGGGTCTGGACGTGGTGGCCGAACTCGTGGCCCACGATGTACGCCTGGGCGAAGCCGCCGATGCCGAAGCGCTGCACGAGCAGCTGGAAGAAGTTGAGGTCGAGGTAGATGCCGTGGTCGGCGGGGCAGTAGAACGGGCCGACATCCGCCTGCGCTCCGCAGCCGGTCGCCTGGATCGCCTGCGAGAAGAGGACGAGCTTCGCCGGCCGGTAATGCTGGCTCGCCGCTGCGAACTGCCGCTGCCACAGCGCCTGAGTGTCGTTGAAGACCGCCGTCAGATATGTGCGCTGGTCCAGGTCCGAGGACCCAGAGAGCTTCGGCGGCTCGCCGCTCGGCTCGGGCACCGTCGGGAGCCGCACGAGGACCTTGCCCGCGATCGCGCCGGCCTCCGTCGTCGACGCGCCCGTGGTCGGCGACTTCGAGTTCGACGACCCGCAGGCCGCGATGACGACAGCGCACAACAGGGCCGCCGCAGTCCTCAGAGCTCTCCACACGCAAGCGGGGTCTACCGGCGTCCCGGCGCGCCGGCGTCACCCGATCTGGGTGGTTCAGCCGCCTGGAACGAACTGGTAGGTGTCCTGGAGGTCGTCCTGCAGGACGGTCGCGCGGCCGCGCGTGGTGAGCGTGAGGTCGTGGGAGAGCCGGCGTCGCCGGAAGTGCCATCGCGCCGGCAGCTTCAGCCGCGTGCCCAGCGTGCGCAGGCCGGCCAGCTTCAGGCTCGGATCCACGATCTCGGAGTAGCTCTGCATCACATAGACGCGGCCCGCTGGCGACACGAGCTCGAACACCGGGAAGCGCCGGCTCCAGGTGAACGTGTTGGCCCGGTTCACGGTCGCCTCGATGTACGGGGTGTTGCCGAGGTTGCCGTCCTGGAGCGGCACGTCGACCGTGGTGAGCTTGCGCATGCGCAGGCCGTTCGGGAACTTCCTCACCTGGCCAAAACCGCGCGGCAGCGTGATCTGCGCGCTGTCCACGAGCCAGTAGCGCGGCCCGTTGAGCACCACGGCCAGCGCGCCGAGCTGCTTGGCCAATGCGGTCGTGTCGGAGGCCTTCCACTGCCGGCTCGGGCAGTCGTTCAGCCCGAAGGTGTTCCACACGTCCGCAGTCAGCTTCGGAAACTGGCCCCTCACCACCAGGTACTCGCAGTAGCGGCGCCCGTGCATGTTCGTGGTCCGCCGCACGGCAGCGGATGCCGGCGCGGCGACAGCGGCCACGAGCACGACGGCGAGCAGGAGCCGTAGCCGCGTCACGAAGACCGCAGCCTATCCGCCGGGTTTGACAGGGGCCAGTCCCGGTAAAACAATTGACTGAGTCACACAACTGTTGGCGAGAGAAGAAGGGAGCCACAGATGGCGGCGCGATCAAAGAGCAACTTCAAGATCACTGGATGGGACGAGGCTCCGTACGACGAGTTCGAGGACGGAGGGAAGCTGACGAAGGCGAGCGTCACCGCGGAGTTCTCCGGGGACATCGCCGGAGAGTCCACGGTGGAGTGGCTGATGTGCTACCGGCCCGACCAGACGGCCGACTTCGTCGGGCTCCAGCGGATCGTCGGAACGCTCGGAGGCCGCTCCGGCAGCTTCGTCCTGGCTCACCTCGCGGGCACGTTCGACGGCACGGCAGCGACGTGCGAGGTCTCGGTGGTGGAGGGCTCCGGCACCGGAGAGCTCAGCGGGCTGCGCGGCCGCGGGCAGTTCGCCGCGCCGCACGGCGGCGAGCCGTCGATCGAGCTCGACTACGAGCTGGACTGAGCCCAGGTGGGCTCGAGGGACGCAAGCCGGCTCGACAGGACCGGCAACCTCCTGGGCGCGCTGTCGCTCGCGGTGGCGGACCGCAGCGCCGACGCCGCGACCGGCGCGTCCGCTCAGGGCGAGACGGCGGCGATCGCGCTGTCCGCCCTCCATCACTTCCTCGACGATCCCTCGGTCGACCTGCTCAGACGGGTGCTCGGCCTCACGCCATCCGGCGCGGTCCGGCTCGTCGACCGGCTCGAGGGCGCCGGCTACGTGACGCGCCGGCCGGGCGCCGACGGGCGCTCGCTGTCGGTGCGCCTCACGGCCTCCGGCCGGCGGGCGGCTCAGCGCGTGTCCGCCGCAAGAGCCGCAGTACTCGAGGAGGCGCTGGGAGATCTGAGCGCGGCGGAGCGCGACTCGCTGGACGCACTGCTCTCCCGGGTGCTCGTGGGCCTGATGCGCGGCCCCGGCGCCACGCGCTGGATGTGCCGCTTCTGCGACATGGGTGCCTGCGGCCACGAGCAGGGCCGCTGCCCGGTGGCGAACGCGGCCCGGGAGCGATACGGCTTGAAGTGAAGCGCTTTTTACCCCTGCGGCGGTATTGCTCCGTCCTGACCTGCTTCTAGGCTTTCCGATCGCGTGCCGGGGGATACGGTGCATCTGCGGGGCGGTCCGTGGGATGGCGAACGGCAACTTGCCGATCGCCGGATCCTCTTACGCCGCTCGACCTTGGGCGTGCTCGACGCGAGCCGCAGGCTGCTCCATCTCTACGACCACGTCGGCGACCAACCAGTCCCGGCCACCGGCGACCACCAGCCAGTGTTCCGATATCGCGGAACGCTGGCGTGCGACCCGGCCACCCTTGCGGCGCCCGACCTCGCCTGAGGGCCGGGTCAGCCGGGTCAGCCGCTCGCAGCCTCGATCCGCTCCGGCAGGTCGAAGCCCTCGAACGCCTCCTCGTTCCTGAAGACCACCATCTCGGCGATCTCGCGTCCGCGCAGCGACAGCACGCTGATCACGTGCCGCAGGTAGGCGCCGGCGTCCTCTCGCCAGATGTAGTGGGCGAAGGCGAGCTGGCCGTTGGACCTTGTGGGCACGACGCGCATGTGCACCTCGGGCGCGAACGGATGCTCGGCGAGGAAGATGGCGCCCGCGTCGCGCCCGGCGAACCAGTTCGGCTCTGGCGGCATGGCGATCACGACGTCGCGCGCAAGCATCGACACCATCGCGTCGACGTCCGCCCGCTCCCAGGCCTGGACGTAATCGTCCACCACCTGCTTCAGCTCGCCGTCGTCGAGCGACCGCAGCGTCTCCTGCTGCGTGCGCTCGGGCAGCCGCGAGTCGATCGCCCTGTGGGCCCGCTGCAGCGCGCTGTCTACGGAGACCGGCGTCGTCTCGAGCGCCTCGGCGGTCTCGCGGGCGGAGAAGCCGAGCACGTCACGCAGGATCAGCACCGCGCGCTGGCGGGCCGGCAGGTGCTGGAGCGCGGCGATGAACGCCAGCTCGACGCTCTCGCGCTCCTCGTAGCGGCGCTCCGGCGCGGTCGAGTCGGGCGCGATGAAGACGTCCGGGAACGGCTCGATCCAGACGGACTCGACGAGCGGCTCGGCGATCGGGTCGTGCGGGTCGGCCGGCGGGCCGTAGTCCACCGGCAGGACCCGCTTGGGCCGCCGCTCGATCGCGCGCAGACAGGCGTTGGTGGCAATCGTGTAGAGCCACGAGCGCAGCGAGCTGCGGCCCTCGAAGCGCGGAAGGCCGCGCCAGGCGCCGATCAGCGCCTCCTGGAGGGCGTCCTCGGCGTCGGCCCGCGACCCGAGCATCCGGTAGCAGTGGGCCAAGAGCTCGCGCCGGTGCGGCTCGATCAGGCGGGCGAACGCGTCTTCGTCGCCGCCGCGGGCGACGTCCAGCAGTTGGCGCTCGCTCATCGCGGCTCCTTAGGCTGCCAGAGCGCGAGCTCGGCCGCCGCCGGGGTCGAGATCACGCTGCGCCAGCCGGCCGGCCCCTCGCGGGGCCCGAGCAGCACGGTCGCTCCGAGCGCCAGGGCCCGCTGCGTGGCCACGTCGATCCGATCGACGTCCACGTAGGGCAGCCACAGCGGCCGCTCGACTCCGCACTCCACGACGCCGGCACCGATCTCCCCGCCGAAGCCGAGCGCGAGATAAGACCCGTGCTCGGTGTCGATCGGCTCGCTGCGCCAGCCGAGCAGGCCGGCGCAGAAGCCACGGGCAGCGGGAAGGTCGGGCGTGTGCAACTCGAGGTGCACGACGGGCCGGGCGCCGGCGATCACGCCGACGTCTCCAGCGCGGGCACGGCACCCATCGCCGGGCGCCGGCCGGGCAGCGCGAGGCCGGCAACTGCGCCCGTCAGGGAGAGGCCCGCGGCGACGAAGATCGCCGGGATGAACCCGTCGACGAACGTGGACGCCGAGGCGTACCCGCCGGCGGCGGCGAACACCGCGACCGTGACCGCGATGCCGAACACCCCGCCGAGCTCGCGCATCAGGCTGTTGGCGCCGGCGGCCTTGCCGATCGCCTCCATCGCCACCGACCCCAGCACCGAGTTCTGCGCCGCAGGGATCGCCATCGAGACCCCCACGCCGGCGACGATCAGCGGCGCCAGCATGTGCGAGTACGGGAGGCCGGGCTCGGCGATCGCCGCCAGCCAGATCATCCCCGCGCCCTGCAGCGTCAGGCCGATGGACATCAGCGGCCGCTCGCCGATCCGGTCGGCCAGCGCGCCGGCGACGGGCGCCACGGTCATGAACGTCGCGGTCCACGGCATCAGCCGCAGGCCGGCGCCGAGCGGGCCATAGCCGAGCCCGGTCTGTAGGAACTGCGCGTAGAAGAACACCGCGCTGAACAGCGAGGCGAAGGTCAGGAAGATCGCCGCGTTGCCTGCGGAGAACGCGCGGTTGCGGAACAGCTCGAGCGACAGCATCGGCTCCCTGGCGCGCTTCTCCCAGCTGACGAACGCGAATCCGAGCGCGACGCCAACCAGCAGCGACCCGATCACCTCGGCGCTGCCCCACCCGACCTGGTTCCCGCGCACCAGCGCCCAGACTGTGGCGAGCGCGCCGCCGCTGATCAGCACCAGGCCGCGCAGATCGAGCCCGCTGTCCGATCCGCGGCTCTCACGCAGCTTCGTGAGCACGAACGGGATCGTGGCGAGGCCGATCGGGACGTTGATCCAGAAGATCCACTGCCAGTCGATCCCCTGTACGACGGCCCCGCCGATCAGCGGGCCGCTCGCCACGGACAGGCCGGTGATCGCGCTGAAGATGCCGATCGCGGCGCCGCGCTTCTCGGCCGGGAACGCCGCGCTCAGCAGCGCCAGCCCCAGCGGAAGGATCAGCGCCGATCCCGCGCCCTGCAGCGCGCGAGCGGCGATCAGCACGCCGACGTTGGGCGCCAGCGCGGCGATCGCCGAGGCCAGCGCGAAGATGCCCAGGCCGGCCGCGTACAGCCTGCGGCGCCCGAAGCGGTCACCGAGCGCCGCGCCGGTGATCAGCAGCACCGCGAAGCTCAGGTTGTAGGCGTTGACGGTCCACTCGAGCTGCGCCACCGACGCGCCCAGATCGACCCGGATCCGGTTCAGCGCCGTGGACACGACCAGCGTGTCGAGGGCGGCCATCAACGAGCCGATCGCCGTCAACACGACCACCCATCTCGTCATCGACTTCGCGTTCATCGCTTCCTCCTCGGATTTGCAGCTTCCGGGGATGGAGAGACGAGAAGGAGGCGAAATCCATCGCTCCTGTCAGCGAACGACGCAGCGGAAGCCGATGTGGCTGGTCGACGTGTCGATGGCCTCGGGCTGGCGTGCCGCCGGGCGGTAGCGCAGGCAATAGCTCGGCGCGCACAGGTGCGAGCCGCCCTTGATCACCCGGCGGGGAATGTGTGCCCCGGGGGCGCCGACGTCGTAGCTCGCCTCCGGCGACCGAACGCGCGGGTTCGCGGGCGGCGCGCAGCATGGCTTCGCCGGCTCACCCTCGGGCGCGCCGCCGGGCGAGTAATAGTCCGAGGTCCACTCCCAGACGTTCCCGGTCACGTCGTTGAGCCCGTAGCCGTTCGCGTCGAACAGCCCGACCGGCGTGGTTCCGCGCCAGCCCTTTGCGCCGGTGTTCCGCCAGGGGAAGTCGCCCTGCCAGGAGTTCGCCATCAGCTCGCCGCCGGGGTGCATGTCGTCCCCCCAGGCGAAGATCGCGCGGTCCAGCCCGCCCCGGGCGGCGTACTCCCACTCGGCCTCGGTCGGCAGCTCCTTACCGGCCCAGCGCGCATAGGCCTCGGCGTCCTCGTAGGCGACGTGCGTGACCGGGTGGTCCTGGCGCTCCGCGTTGTCGCTCTCTGGTCCCCATGGATGACGCCAGTCGGCGCCCGGGACGTATGCCCACCAGCGGCGCGGATCGTCGAGTGGCACCGGCTGCGGCGTCGGGTGGAACACCGCCGACCCGGCCACCAGCAGCTCGGGGTCGGCGTCGGGATACTCGTCGGCGCCGGGCTGGCGCTCGGCCACGGTGACGTACCCGGTCGCCTCGACAAAGCGCGTGAACTGCGCGACGGTCACCGGTCCACGGTCGATCGCGAATCCGTCGATCGCCACCTCGCGCAGGGGCGCTTCCTCGGGATAGAAGCGGTCGGATCCCATCCAGAACGTGCCCGGCGGAATGTCGATCATGTCCTCGTCGCTCATCGAACCTTCCTCAGCTCGTCAGCGCCACGATCGCGTCGCCGATCAGCTTGGCACCGATGATCAGGCAGATCACGGCCATGATCGTGGCGTTCTCGCGCGCCATCCAATCGCGCAGCCCGCCCAGGATCCTGCCGGCGCGGTCGCCCATCACGAAGTAGATCGCCACGGGCGCGCCGACGCCCAGTGTGGCGATCAGGATGAACACCGCCAGCGCCACCGCCTGACTCAGCGTGTCGGCGCCGGTCTGGGCTATCGCCGCCGCCGCGCCCACCACGAGCAGCAGGTTCTTGGGATTGATCGCCGAGAGGGCCACGCCCATCGCCAGCGACCGGCCCGGGGTGAAGGTGTCGATCGCTCTCATCCATGACGGAAGGTGCGGCTCACCCGGCCCGCGTGGGCGCCCGTGCCACTGCCTCACCGCGAGCAGCAGGAGGAGGACGCCGAGGACGATCTTGAGGATGCTCACCCAGTCGGCCGGAGTGCCCTGCTTGCTGGCCGACGCTCCGCTGGCCGCGACCAGCACCGCGGTTCCCAGCACGGCGATGCCGGCAATCCATCCCGCCAGGAACGCCGGTCCGTTGACGCGTCCCTTGGGCGTGGCGAGCATCAGCACCACCGCGATGATCGGGACCGGGCTGAGCGCAACGCCCACCCCGAACGACAGGACCTGGCCGATCGCCTGACCCATCAGCCCAACGGCTCGCCGCTACTCATGCTTCCACCGGAGATGAGCGGAGTTCTGATTCACGCAAGGGCGGCGCGCGTCATCCAATCGGGGTGATGCCGCCGCGCCAGGCCCCGCAAATCATTCGAGCTTGATGAGCGAGATGCACGGTGAGCGGCGAAGTGCGGTTGTGTTCGGCGCGCGGAATCTGGGTCGTGCGGTGATCGAGCTGCTGGTGAGCGACGGCTGGGCGGTGACGGGAGCGGCACGGTCGCAGGGCACCCTGGACGGCGTCAGCGCCGCCGGCGCGCTCGCGCTCGAGGCGGACGTGACCGACCCCGCGAGCGTGCACGCCGTGCTGGAGCAGGCGGCCGCCGCTCACGGCGGCGTCGAGCTCGTGTTGAACGCGGCGGCCGCCTACGGCGGCCAGCGCAGCGGCCCCTTCGGCGGCGGCCCAATCGCCGAGGCCGAACCCGACGGCTTTGACTCCTGGGCAGCCGCGCCGGCCCGCGCCGCCTTCTCGTTCCTCTCCGCCAGCGCACGCTTCGCCATCGCGCAGGGCCGGGCAGCGACCCTGGTGCAGGTCACCGGCGGCTCCGCACGACGCGCAATGGCAGGCCGCGGCCTGTGGGCGGCAGGCTCCTTCGGCGTGCGCGCGATCACCAACGCCGCCGCGCTCGAGCTACGCCCCCAGGGCATCCAGGTCGCCTTGCTGATCGTCGACGCCGGCATCCAACCGCTCGACGGGTCCACCCGCCCCGGCGTCTCACCCGAAGCGCTCGCCGACCCGCGCCGGATCGCCGACGCCGTCCTCTTCCTCGCCAACCAAGACGCCCGCTCCGCCACCCACGAGCTCCAACTCACCCCGCTCGCCGAGAACTGGACGCCCTGAACCCGGGGGGCCCACTGCGCATGGGTCATCTGCCGCCGCAGACGGTGCTACGGCTTCACCTTCACGCGCCCCGACGCCCCGGCGTACCCCAAGGCGCTCGCCTTCTCCTTGTAGGAGCCCCGAGCAAGCGAGAACGTCACGCGTCCGTTCGCGCCGGTCGTACCTTTCTTCGAGCCGACCTTCACCGAGGCGCCGCTGACCGGATCGCCGGCGTCGGTGACCGTGATCGTCACGCTGCGCTTGCCGCGCTTGACCTTGCCGACCGACCTGCCGATCGACAGCTTGGGGGACACGTGCGTCTGCCAGTAGCCGCGATCCGAGCCACCGATCTGGAACAGGGCGAAGAAGTCGAGCGGGCCCGCCGCGCCGTTGCCGTTCTCGTTGGCGAGACCGGCGACGTCGCCAGAGGCAAGCTTCTCGTGCTGAACCGGCTCGAACTTCGTCACCGCGGCGTTCGAGCGCGTGACGTAGAGGCCATCGTTCGTATCGCCCCAGGCCACCCAGAGGCGACCGCCGGGCGCCGCGAAGACCTTGGCGAAGCCGAACGGACCGCGCGCGAGCGTGCGAGTGCCGCCGCCGACCGTGGTCAGCTTGATGGTCTTGCCGTCGGTCCAGGCCACGTAGACGCCGCCCGCTCCGATCCGTCCCGCCAGCCCCGACGCCTGCCCGTTGGCGGTACCGGGGAGAATCTGACTCGCGCCCGCGCCCGGCAGCACCTGCTGTACGAAGGCCCCGCCGGAGCCCGCGACCGTCGGACCCGCCAGGACCACCGCGCCCCTGACGTGGTCGGTGGCGAGCCATGACGCCCCGAGGTCACTGCCGAAGGAGGAGTTCGGAGTGGTCGGATCGAGGCCGACGTGCACAGTCCCGGCGCCCGCACCGCTCCAGGCGGTCACCGGCTGGCCGTCGTTCGTGAGGGTCGCCAGGGTGCCCGAGTCGTAGGCGATCGTGCCGCCCCACACCCGGCCCGCGTCCAGCGTCCACGGCGATCCGCTCGCCGGTGCGGTGAAGCTGTTCACCCCCGTCTGCGCGGTCGGCAGGTTCGGCACGTGGCCGCCCGTGACGAACAGCCGCAGGGTCTGGTCGGGCATCATCAGCCCGGCGATGCCGCCGTTGCCATCCCACCCGGTGGCGAGCGTGGAGGTGCCCGCGGGACGGCCCGCGGCCGAGATCGTCGTGTCGGAGATCGTCGATGGGGTCGTGCCGCTGATCCAAACCGCGTGCAGCACCCCGTCGGCGCCGCGCACGAGGCCGATCTCGTTGCCGGCGCCGGTGGGGCCGTCGATCCGGTTCCACTTCACCTTCACGGCCTTCGCGGCCTACGCCGATCCAGACTCAGAGGCCACGACGGCACCAGAACCTGGGTTGGGTGGACGATCCTGGCATACAACCTCGACACCCTCACCGTCCAGACCCCCTGACACACTCCCCCGAAGGCGCCGGCCACCCCGACGCCGACCACCAACACGCAGAAACGGCCGCCTCACGGCGGCCGTTTCAATTCTCAGACGGCCGAGTTCTTCCGGGGCAAATAGCTACGCCGCCGCGGGCACGCGCGCACCGAGCTCCTGCAGCGCGTGCAGGAAGGCCTCCGAGAAGGTCGGGAACGGCTGAATGACGTCGTTCAGCACCTCCAGCGGCACTGCGGCACGAATGGCGACCGTCGCCTGCTGCAGCCACTCGCCAGCCTCGGGTCCGATCGCATACGCGCCGGTGAGCCGTTCGCCATCCGAGACGAGCGTCAGGAAGCCGGGCCTGTCGGCGTACGCACGGGTGTAGGTGGCGGTGCGGGGAACGCCCGACAGCTCGATCGTTGCGGTGAGCTCGCCCTCCGCCTCGCCGACGGCCGCCGCCTGCGGGTCGGTGAAGACGACCCGCGGAACGGCCGAGTAGCAGGCCGTGCGCGGGTTGCCGAGGATGTTCGCGGCCGCGATGCGGCCCTGGTACTTGCCGACGTAGGTGAGCGGCCAGATGCCGGTCACGTCGCCGATCGCCCAGACGTTGTCGCCGGCGTTCATGCGCGCGTCGACCTCGATGCCGCGCTTGCCGGAAGCGATGCCCACGGACTCGAGGCCGATGTCGTGGACGCGCGGCCGGCGGCCGGTTGCGACGAGTAGCTTGTCGCCGCGCAGCTCGCTGCCGTCCGGAAACTCGAGCACGTAGTCGTCGCCGTCGTGACGCGCCGCCGACGCGTGCTGCCCGAGGCTCAGCTCCACGCCGTCGGCCGCAAGCGCCTGCCCAAGAGCCTCGCCGAGCCGGGCGGGCTCGCGCGGCAGCAGGTGCTCCATGCCCTCGACCAGCTCCACCGAGCCCCCCAAGCGGGAGACCGCTTGCGCCATCTCGGTGCCGACCGGTCCGCCGCCGAGCACGAGCAGCCGCCGCGGCACCTCCTTCATGCCGGTGACCTCGCGGTTGGTCCAGACGCCGTCGAGCGAGTCGAGCCCTGGGATCGGCGGCAGCAGCGGGTCGGAGCCGGTAGAGATGACGACGTGGGCGGCGGTGTAGGTCGTGCCGTCGACCTCCACCGCGCCGGGTCCGGTCAGCCGACCCTCGCCGCGGATCACGTCGAGGCCGATGCTCTCCGCCCACTTGGCCTGACCTTCGTCCGAGTACTCGGAGACCATGAAGTCGCGCCAGGCGAACGCGCTCTCGGGGCGTACGCCGCCGTCGACCGCCTCAGCCGCGCCCGGCGCCTCACGTGCCGCCTGAAGCGCCTCGCCGGGCCGCAGCAGCGTCTTCGACGGGATGCAGGCGTAGTAGGAGCACTCGCCGCCGAGCAGCTCGCGCTCGACGATCGCCACCTTCAGACCGCCCTCGGCCAGGTGGCTCGCGCAGTGCTCGCCGGCCGGCCCGCCACCAAGGATGATCGCGTCGTAGTCACTCATTTCCCTGCCGCCTCCTTCGCGTCGTCGATCGCCTTCGCGGCGGTGATCAGCCCGATGTGGCTGAACGCCTGCGGGACGTTGCCGAGCATCTCGCCGCTCTTCGTGTCGATCTCCTCGGCGAGCAGCCCCAGGTCGTTCGCGTAGCCGGCGAGCTGGTCGAACAGCGCCTCGGCGCGCTCGAGCTCGCCCGCCTTCGCCAGGCAGGAGACGAGCCAGAACGAGCAGATCACGAACGTGCCTTCCTCGCCCTGCAGGCCGTCGGCGTTCACGCCCTCGGCGCTGTTGCGATAGCGGAGCACGAGGCCGTCCTCGGTGAGGTCGTCGGCGATCGCGTCGATCGTCGACTTCATGCGCGGGTCGTCCGCCGGCAGGAAGCCGACGAGCGCCATCAGGAGCTGCGCAGCGTCGAGGTCGTCAGAGCCGAACGACTGCGCGAACGCCTGGCGCTTCTCGCTCCAGCCCTTGGTGAGCACGGCCTCGCGGATCTCGTCGCGGGCCTTCGCCCACTCCGCCTCCTTGCCGTACATGCCCAGCCCGGGGGCGAGCTTGACCGCGCGGTCGAGCGCCGTCCAGCAGAGCACCTTGGAGGAGAGGTGGTGGCGCGGCTCGCCGCGCATCTCCCACATGCCGGAGTCCCTCTCGGACCAGCGCGAGGCGGCGGCGTCCGCCAGCTTGCCCACGAAGTGCTGGATCTCCGGGTGCAGCTCGCCGAGCCGCTCGTGGTAGAGGTAGATCGTGTTGAGCAGCTCGCCGTAGACGTCGAGCTGGACCTGGTCCCAGGCGCCGTTGCCGACGCGCACCGGCTTCGAGTCGCGCCAGCCGCGCAGGTGAGGCAGCTCACGCTCGGACAGGTCGTGCTCGCCGCCGATGCCGTACATGATCTGCAGCGAGTGGTCGAGCCCGTGGCCGCCGCCGGCCGAGCTCGTCATGAACGAGGCGAACTCGTCGGCCTCGTCGGGACAGGCGCCCACGTAGAGCGCCTCCATCGTGAGACTGGCGTCGCGGATCCAGGCGTAGCGATAGTCCCAGTTGCGCTCGCCGCCCACGTCCTCGGGAAGCGAGGTGGTAGCCGCGGCCACGATCGCGCCGGTGGGGCGGTAGGTCAGCCCCTTCAGCACGCGCGCGCTGAACTGGACGAGCTCCCTGTGCGGGCCGCGGTAGATGTCGTGCTCGGCCTCCCAGGAGCGCCAGCCCTCGGCGGTGTCCTCCACACGCGCAGGCACGTCGGCGGGCGCCGTGGGCGTTGGGATCATCGACTCGGGCGGCGCCCAGCGGAGCGCGAAGGCCGCGCGCTCGCCGGCGGCGACCGTGAAGCTGCTGTACATCGTCGAGGCCTCGACCTCGATCGGCGCGTCGGAGCGCAGCGCAACCGGGTTCGGCCCGCCGAAGGTGCGGGCGCCGTCGTCGGTCATGCGCACGAGCGGATGCACCAGCCCGTACTCGGGCCGCGGCGCCAGCTCCATCCGAAGCTCGACGCTCCCCTCGATCCCCTCGACGTAGCGGAGCAGCTCGTGCGGCGGGCGCATGCCGAGCTCGTGCTGGCGCTGCCCCTCCGCGAAGGCGAGCGCGTCGACCAGCTTCACCTTGCCGGAATCGGTGCTGAAGGTCGTCTCGAGCACGAGCGTGCCGGGGAGGTAGCGGCGCTCGACTGTGAAGGTCTCGCGCGGAGCGATCTGCCAGTGGCCCGCCTCAGGGTCGAGCAGGCGGGTGAACAGAGCGGAGCTGTCGAACCTCGGCAGGCAGAGCCAGTCGATCGAGCCGTCCTTCGCCACGAGCGCGGCGGAGTTCGAGTCGGACAGCATCGCGTAGTCGGCGATCGGCAAGAAGTCGTCCCGCTTCATCGTCCGGGGCTCCGTCAGTGGGGATGTCGTCATTGCTCACTCCGCCTCTCCGGTTTCAGGTGCCGTTTCGTCTTGCGGCGGTCGAGATCCGTTACGCCCTGTAACGCATCGCGCCACGAGCTGCTCTATGCGGCGATGCGCACAGAGGCAGCACAAGAGACGGCGCGCTGGTGGCCTTCGAGGTTCGGCCTCGACGACGAGATCGGGATGCTCAATCACATCGACGACGCCAAGCGCGCGGCGGCCCTCGGGCTGGTTCGCACGGGTCGCATGTACGACCTCGCGCACGTCCTCGACGAGCACGTGCCGGTGTTCCCCGGGCGCCACTTCAGGCAGACGCTGGTCACCACGGCCCATCACCAGAACGGCGGTGGGGTCGGTGACAACCGCGTCAACTGGGTGATCTGCGTCGCCAGCGCGACGGAGCAGCTCGGGACGCATCTGGACGGCCTCAACCACCTCCAGATCGGCGACCGCACCTACAACGGCCACACGGTCTCCGAGCTGGCCGAGAGCTGGGGAACCAACCGGCTCGGCGCCGAGACGATCCCGCAGATCGTCACGCGCGGCTTCCTCGTGGACGTGTCAGGGCTCGGGCTCGGGCCGGGCGATGTGATCGGCATCGAGCATCTCGACGGCCTGGAGCCCGAGCCGGGGGATGCCGTGCTGTTCCACACCGGCTGGAGCCGGCACTGGGACGATCCGGAGACCTTCCTGTCGGGCGAGCCCGGACCGGGGCTCGAGCTGGCCTCGTGGCTCGCCGCGCACGGCGTCGCGCTCACCGGCTGCGACACCTGGAGCTACGGACCCGTGCCGCCAGAGGACCCGTCGCGGCCCTTCGAGGTGCCCCAGACCCTGAACGTGCGGCACGGCATGTTCGTCGTCGAGTGCCTGCGCACCGGGGAGCTCGCCGCCGACGGCGTGCGCGAGTTCGCCCTGATCTTGACCCACCCCAAGCTGCGGGGCGCCTCGGGCGCCTGGACAGCGCCGATCGCCCTCGTCTGACCTGGAGGTTCCCCATGGCCGAGCACTACGACGTGATCATCATCGGGAGCGGCGCGGGCGGAGGCACGCTCGCCCACCGGCTCGCCCCCTCCGGCAAGCGCATTCTCCTGCTCGAGCGCGGCGGCTACCTCCCGCGCGAGCCCGAGAACTGGGACAGCGGCGAGGTCTTCCTCAAGAGCCGCTACGTCACCACCGAGCACTGGTACGACAAGTACGGCACGCCCTTCCGGCCGCACGCGCAGTACTACGTCGGCGGCAACACCAAGTTCTACGGCGCGATCCTGTTCCGGCTGCGCGAGCGCGACTTCCGCGAAGTGCGCCACCACGGCGGCATCTCGCCGGGGTGGCCGCTCTCGTATGACGACCTCGAGCCCTACTACACCGAGGCGGAGCGGCTCTATCTCGTCCACGGCCAGGCCGGCGAGGACCCGACCGAGCCCCGCCGCTCGGGCCCGTTCCCCTATCCGGCCGTGTCGCACGAGCCGCGCATCCAGCAGCTCCACGATGACTTCGAGCGGGCCGGGCACCACCCGTTCCACCTGCCGGTGGGCGTCGACCTCGACGAGGCCGACCCTGAGGGCGGCCGCTGCGTGCGCTGCGCGAAGTTCGACGGCTTCCCGTGTCTGACGGACGGCAAGGCCGACGCGCACGTGCGCTGCGTGCGGCCGGCGCTCGCCGACCACCCGAACCTCACGCTGCTCACGCACTCGAAGGTCGAGCGGCTGGTGACCGATCCGACCGGGGCCACCGTGACCGAGGTCGTGGTGGACCGCGGCGGCTTCTCCGAGTCCTACAGTGCCGACATCGTCGTGTCCTCCTGCGGCGCGATCAACTCCGCGGCGCTCCTGCTGCGCTCCGCCGGCGACATGCACCCGCGCGGGCTAGCCAACGGCTCCGACCAGGTTGGCCGCAACTACATGGCCCACATCAACTCGGGCGTGGTCGCTCTCTCGCAGTCGCCGAACCCGACCAAGTTCCAGAAGACCCTCGGCGTGAACGACTACTACTGGGGCTCGCCGGACTGGGACTACCCCCTTGGCCACATCCAGATGCTGGGCAAGTCGGATCGCAACGTGTTGCGCGCCGGCGCGCCCTGGTTCGCCCCCGGTCTCGCGCTCGACTACATGTCGAAGCACGCGATCGATTTCTGGCTCACCACCGAGGACATCCCCCACCCCGACAACCGGGTGACGGTCGACCGCCAAGGTCAGATTCACCTGTCCAAGACGTATTTGAACACCGAGCCCCACCACCGCCTGCTGGCAAAGCTCAGGGGCCTGCTCGGGCAGCTCGGCTGCCAGCAGCGCTCGATCCCGCGCTTCTCGGTGCTCGACCAGCAGATCCCGCTGGCAGGCATCGCGCACCAATGCGGCACGGTGCGCTTCGGCAGCGACCCGTCGACGTCCGTGCTCGACGTCAACTGCAAGGCGCACGAGCTGGACAACCTCTACGTCGTCGACACGGGCTTCTTCCCGTCGTCGTCGGCGGTCAACCCCGCCCTCACCGCGATGGCCAATGCGCTGCGAGTCGGCGACCACCTGCTCGAGCGGCTCGGCGCTTCGGCGTCCGCGTCGTCGGTGCGGGGCAACAGCAAGCACGTCGAAGTCCCCGAGGAGGTGGCGTCGTGAATCGCCTGTCCGAAGTCGCATCGAGCGTCGGCAAGGGCCTCGCGGCCGGCCTCATCGGCACCGCCGCGATGACGGTCTCCTCGTCCGTGGAGGCCCGCCTGCGGCACCGCGCCGCGAGCACTGCACCGGCCCGCGCGACCGCGAAGGTCCTCGGCATCAAGGAGTTCGAGGACGAGATCGCGCAGGCCCGCTTCAACGACATCTCGCACTGGGGCTACGGCACCTCGTGGGGAGCGCTCCGCGGTCTACTGTCTGCGTTCGGTCTCTCGCCGCGCGCGGCAACTGCCGCGCATGGCGCCGCGATCTACGGCGCCGCGCAGGTCACGCTGCCCGCGCTCGAGATCGCCCCGCCGTCGGTGTTCTGGGGCAAGGAGGAGGTCGCCATCGACGCCTTCCACCACCTCGTGTACGCGACGGCCACCGGCCTGGCGTACGAGCTCCTGCTGAACCGGAACGGGACGTCGGCAGGCTGACTTGGCCGGATACCGCCCCCAGCACGAGAAGTCTCCGGCCGAAAGAGCGCTCCAGGCGGTCGCGAGGACTCGGCTCGGCGGGTGGCTGTTCGTCAACGTCTTCCCGGCGATCGACCGGCGGTTGATGCCCCTGACGGGCGGCCGGCTGAAGGTGGCAATCGGCCAGCCAATCCTCCTGCTGCACACCCGTGGCGCAAAGTCCGCCGAGCCGCGCACCACCCCCCTGCTCTTCACGCCCCACGATGAGGCCTTCATCGTCGTTGCCTCCAAGGCAGGCGCCGCCAATCACCCTGCCTGGTATCACAACATTCGCGCACATCCGGATGCGGTAGCCGTCGACGTCGGACGGCGTCACTTACGGGTCCAGGCGCGCGTGGTCGAGGGGGCTGAGCGCGCGGAGCTCTGGCAGCGCGTCAACGACAACTACAACGGATACGGGACGTACCAAAAGCGCGCGGGCGCGAGAGTGATCCCGGTTGTCGTTCTGGAGCCCCGCTGAGCTACCCGCGCGAGCGGCGGGACGGGCTTACGCCTGGCCGCGCAATTCCCGGAACGCCGCCAGCAGCGCTTCCCGCGTGTGCTCGTCCGGCGGCTCCGGCAGCTCGTGCAGCGTCCCGACCAGCCGCCGCATGTCGTCCAGGTAGCCGGTGCAGCCCTCGCACTCCGCCAGGTGCGCCTCGAAGCGCTCCCGTTCGGCATCAGGCAGAGCGCCCTCCAGGTAGTCCGTCACCAGCTCCACGAACCCGCGGCAGACCAGCGGCTCGTGGCGATGGCGGCGTCGCCAGGGCAGGCGCATCAGACCGTCACCTCGACGATCGGGCTCAGGGCGGCGCGTACGCGCGCCCGTGCTCGGTGGAGGAGTACTCGTTGGTTGCCGTCGGTCAGGCCGAGCAATTCGCACACCTCCTCGGCGGGCATACCCACGAGATCGCGCAGAGTGATCACCGCTCGCTGGTCGGGCGAGAGACGGTCAACGGCTTTCAGCAGCTCCCCCCGCAGCTCGGCGCTCAGAAGACCCGTCTCGGGGTCGGCGTCGAGGCGCCGCGGCGCGGTGGTCCAGTGCCCGTCGCCACTGAAGGCACTCGGATCGAGGGTCGGCTGGTCCTCCTGCTCGAGCGCGGAGAACGGGACGCTCCGCGCGTCGTGCGCGCCGCGAGTCCGTGCCCGGTTCACGAGGATGCGGAAGATCCAGGTGCGCAAGGACGATCGCCCCTCGAAACGGTCGAGGCCGCGCAGCACGCCGAGCCAGGTCTCCTGTACGACATCGTCCGCCGCCGACGCCGTCCGCAGAAGGCTCCGCGCCACGCGGCGGAGCGCACGGTCGTGCTCCGCCACGAGCGTCTCGAACGCCTGCTCGTCGCCGGCGCGCAGGCGTTCGAGTAAGGCCTGCTCGTCATGCACCGCGGTCGAACGCTACAGCGGGCCGGATCGGCCCGGCGGGAGTCGGCGCGTATTCGAGAATGCGCCCGAGGTCGCGGAAGCCGACCCGCGCGTAGATGCGTTCGGCCATCTGAGTGGACTGCAGGCTTGCCGTCCGGCAGCCGCGCTCGCGCGCGTCGTGGACGAGCACTGCCGTGAGCGCGTTCGCGAGGCCTCGGCGGCGGGCATGCTCGAGAGTGCCGATGTTGTAGATCCCGCAGTCGCCGTCGCGGTCGAACGCAATCCCCGCACCGACGTTCTGGCCGTCCAGCCGCCCAATTGCGATCTCGAAGGCGGTCGGGTCGGCGTCGCTCAGGAATCCGGGCGGCAGCTCCATGACGCGCAACGACTCGGCCCAGTCCGGCGGGGCGAGGTCGACCTTCGGCCGCGGGACCCGGATGTCCTCGAGCGACATGCCCATCGCGCGAGTGGTGCTGTCGAGCGTGTAGCCACGGCGCTCGAGCTCGCGGTAGGCGGACTCATCCGTTTCGTGCACCCAGACGGCGAACCTCGCGATGCCCGCGGCCGCGTAAACGCCCCCCATGGCGTCGAGGGCGCCGGCCCGCTCCGCGCTGCCCAAGTCGCGCTCGAGCAGGGCGTTGTTGTAGACGGCGCGCTCGGGGCCGCGGGGAAAGACCGCAACGGCGACACCCGGCAGGCGCTCCACGGCCGCCCCGTGGGCCCCACGCGCGTACCCCTCCCAGGACGCGACCAGCGTCGCAGCTCCACGCCGGTACAGCTCGGTGTCGGTCAGCGCAAGTTGAAACACGTTCGCACGATCGAGGACTACCGGAGATGTCCGACGAAGGGCCGCTTCGTTTCACATCGCAGGTTCGAATCGCCCGGCACACCGAGCGCCTCGATGAGCTCGTCCGCTTCTACCGAGGTGAGTACTACCGCGCCGCCGCAGGTTCCGGCCTCGCGGCCGCCCACGCCTCGCGGGCCTCCGCGGTGGTCGGGTCGAAGTCCGGCTTGATGCGCCTGTGCAGGTCGCCCAGGTCCTCCCAGAGCTGGTAGGGGGTCGGCCGGCCCCAGTACCAGTAGCCGACGTAGACCTTGTCGATCACGAGACCCGGCGCCAGCACCAGGGTGTGCGGCACGGTGGCGTAATCGTGGTGCTCGTCGGTGTACTCGTCGATCTCGAGCGCGCTGCGCACCTCGAGGTCGGCGTCGCACAGGTAGGTCCAGTACGCGCCCGTGGCGATCTTCATCTTGTAGACGTCGTGCAGCTCGCCGGGCAGCACCGTCACGATCTCGGTGAACCCGACCGGCGCCCATTGCGCCAGCTGGCGGATCTCGAACTGGTGCTGGCGCTCACGCGGACAGTGCTCGCCGCGGCCCAGCATCAGGACCATGCAGTTGTCGCCCTGCAGCGTCGAGAGGCGGTGCAGCTTGCCGTTCTCGTCCGGCAGGGTGAAGTCGGGCAGGACGTCGCCGGGGTTCAGGTTCTTGCTCATGGGAGACCTCCTATTCGGGGCGGATCCCAGGCACGTTGAGCCGGATCCGGTAGACGCTGGTTAGCGCGGTGATGTAGAGGCCGCGGGCATCCTCGTCGCCCCAGGCCAGGTTGTGCGGGTCCTCCGGCAGCTTCAGCAGGCCGAGCTGCTCGCCCGCCGGCGACAGGATCCAGACGCCGCTCGGGCCGCAGACGTAGAGGTTGCCCTGCCTATCGACCTTGATGCCGTCGATCGCGTCCTCGCCGGGCGCCGCGGTCATGTCGTACAGCAGCTCGCCGCGGCCGGCGGGCCGGCCGTCGGGGCCGATCGCGTAGCGGACTACGGCCTTGTGCTCGAGATCCCAGTCGCCGACATACAGGTGGTGCTCGTCGGGCGAGAAGGCGAGGCCGTTCGGTCCCTCGAGCTCGTCGGTGACGAGGAAGATCTCGCCTGCCGGCGTGACGCCGAAGACGCCGCTGAACGGCAGCTCCTTACCGGGATCGTCGAAGACGCCCGGCAGGCCGAACGGCGGATCCGTGAAGTAGAGCGTGCCGTCGGAGCGGTAGACGAGGTCGTTCGGGCTGTTGAGCCGCCGGCCCTCGAACGAGTCGGCGAGCACGGTGGTGTTGCCGTGCGGCTCGACACGCAGGATGCGGCGGTTGCCGTGCTGGCACATCGTCAGCCGCCCCTGCGGGTCGAACGTCAGCCCGTTCGAGCCGGGCTGGTGGTAGCGGCCGATGTCGAGGCCGGTGTAGCCGGACTTCGAGCGGAACACGTCCACCTTCCCCTCGGGCGTCCAGCGGTAGATCGCGTTCGTGTTGGGTGAGGAGAACAGCAGCGCGCCCTCGTGTGACCAGACCGGGCCCTCGGTGAACTCGAAGCCGCCCGCGATCCGCTCGACGCGAGCGTCGGCCGGCGCCAGCTCGTCGAGCGCAGGTGAGGTGCGCTCGAGCTCGAACACCACAGGCTCGCCGATAGCGGCGCGCTCGCGCGCGTAGAAGTCGAGCGTGGCCGTGCGCATCCAGATGTAGTTGCGCGGCGAGGCGGAGATCGGCCCGTTGATGCCGAAGACGGCAATGACGAAGCGTTCGCCCGGCTGGGCGTCGCGCGTCAGGACGACGCGGTTGGGAGCGTTGAACCCGCCCACCACCTGGCCGCCGGTCTGCCCGAGCGCCAGCGGCAGCGAGCCGTTGACCCACACCTCGGCGTAGTCGTCGATCGCAACCTCGAAGACCACGGTCGAGCCGGTGGGATCGAGGTCGCCGACGCGCTCAGGAACGGTCACCGCGATGCGGTACCAGTTGAAGCACACGCGTCCCTGGCTGAGGCGCCGCATCGTGTCGGCGGGCGGGAGCAGCTCCCACGCCGAGTCGTCGAACTCGGCCGCCTCGGCGTGCGGGACGACGTCGAACGTCCGGTTGGGCGTCTCCCCCGGCCCGAGAGGGTCGGCCGGCGAGCCGACCTCCACGAAGTCGATCTCCTCCACGCGGGCGTCGCTGTAGCGCCACTGACCGTCGACGAGCGCGACCCCGGCATCGGTCTGGAGGTCGATCAGCGCGTCGGGCCGGCCGGGCAGGAGCTCCGGCGGGCCCGGCAGGCGGGTGGCGGGCGTAATCGTCATCACCGCCATGGCTCAGGCCTCCACCGGCGTCAGCGCGCCGGCCCCGATCGTGGCCAGCTGCTGGTCCTCGTCGGCCGACGAGGCGCCGCTGACGCCGATCGCGCCGACGACCTCGCCGTCGTGCAGGATCGGCATGCCGCCCTGCAGCGGCACAGCGCGCGCGAGGTGAAGCGCGGACGGGCGGCCGCCGGACGCCTGGTCCTCGAAGTCCTTGCTCGGACGGCGGTAGATGGCGGCGGTGCGGGCCTTGTCGATCGACACCTGCACGCTCGCCACCTGGGCGTCGTCCGGACGCGAGAGGTAGATCAGCTCGCCGCCCGCGTCGACGACCGCGGTCATCGGCGCCACACCGCGCTCGGCGGCGATGGCGGCGACGGTCTCGGCCACCTGGCGTGCCCCCTCGAAGGTGAGCGCGGGCACCTCGCGCGTAGAGAAGCCGGCTGCGGCGCCCGCAAGCGAGCAGGCCTCGTCCTCGTCCGGCGTCTCGCCGCTCGTGCCGATCGCGCCCACGACCTCGTCGCCCACCTTCAGCGGGATACCGCCGGTCAGGGCGGAGGCGCCGTGCAGCGCGAGCGCGCCGATGCGCCCGTTCGACACCTGCTCCTCGATTTCGCGCGAGGGCCGTACGAAGATCGCCGCGGTGCGCGCCTTGTCGACGGCCACGCGCGAGCTGGCGATCTGCGCGCCCGCCGTGCGCGAGAGCTGGATCAGCTCGCCGGACGGGTCCACCACGGCGATCACCACGCGGTGGCCGTGGCTGTTCGCGTAGCGCTCGGCTGCGGCGATCGCCGTCGCGGCGCCCTCGTCGTCGATCACTCTGCGTGTGCGAAGCATGGTTCGAGCTCCTTTCGCCAAATGGCGTCGTCTGCGGTGATCAGGAGTGAGTCGCCGGCGCCGAAGCAGAAGTTCACGGCGCCCGGAAGGTCGATCTCGCCGAGCAGGTCGCCGAGCGGGCTGAAGACCTGGATGCCGCTGGCGCACGACGACTAGACGCGGCCATCGGCGCCCACCTTGATCCCGTCCGGGTAGCCGGGCGTGATCACCGCGAACAGGCGCGGAGGCCCGAGCCGGCGGCCCTCAAGGACGTCGAAGGCGAGGATGTGGTGCGGGGCCTCGCTGTCGCCGATGTAGAGCACGGACTCGTCCGGTGAGAAGGCGAGGCCGTTCGGCTTGTCGAAACCGTCGGCCACCGGATCGAGCTCGCCCTTGAGCGGGTCGAGGCGATATACGTGGTCGCCGAGCTGCGGCTCGGGCCGGAAGCCCTGCAGGAAGCCGTAGCTCGGGTCGGTGAACCAGATCGTGCCGTCGCTCTTCACGACCACGTCGTTGGGCGAGTTGAGCGACAGGCCGCGCCAGGAGTCGACGACCGTCGTCGTGACGCCGTCCGCGTAGCGGCGGATCGCGGCCGGGTCTCCGAACGAGCCCTGCTGGCAGATCAGCAGCGAGCCGTCGTGGTCGAGCGCCACGCCGTTGGCGCGGACGACCTCGGCCGGTACCTCCACGACCTCGCCGCCGGCGAGCCTCCGGACTGCGCCGGCGCGGGTCGTGAAGTAGAGCGCGTCCTCGGCTGGGACATAGACGGCGCCCTCGTGCGCGTCGGTGCGGGCGAGCTCCATCACATCGCCCCCGCCATCTCGTATGGCTCCGGGTGCTGCACCTTCATGCCCGGCTCGCGCTTGAGCAGCGCGAGCGACAGCGCCGGCAGGATCAGCACCGACAGGAGGCCGGCGGCGATCAGCGCCGCGGAACTGCCGGCCGGGATCAGCCCGAGCGACTGCCCGATGGCCGTGCCGGCCACGATGAAGGGCAGCGACGTGCCCTGCATGATCCCGGCGATCAGCACGTGGCGCGAGGGGATCAGGCGCCGGTAGAGCAGCGCCGGCAGCCCGCGCGCCAGCAGCAGCGCGGCGAGGAAGATCGGCACCTTGGCGATCGTGGAGGCGCTCGAGGTGAGCGCGTTCAGGTCGTACTTCACCCCGCTCGTCACGAAGAAGACGGGAATGAAGACCCCAAAGCCGATCGCCTCCAGCTTCCGGCGGAACTGCGGGTGGGTCATCGTCTTGTCCTGGTCGATCAGCGTCAGGACCGCGCCTGCCAGGAACGCGCCGAGGATCACCTCGAGCCCGAGCGAGGAGGCCAGCGCCACCAGCCCGATCATCAGGACGAAGGCGCCGCGCACGCGGATCTGCGCGGTGGTGTCCTGCAGCGTCTCGAGTACCTGGCGGATGCGCCGCGAGTGCTCGACGCCCATGATCGTGATGCCGGCGATCGCGGAGGCCGCGAAGAGGCCGACCAGCAGGATCACCTTGTTGGTGGTGCTCGACGAGTCCTTCGAGAACAGGAGCGAGAGCAGGATCACGGCACCGAAGTCGGCGATCGAGGAGGCCGCGATCACGAGCTGGCCGAACGTGGTGGAGATCTGGCCGGAGTCCTTCAGCACCGGCACCAGCACGCCCAGCGAGGTGGCGCTCAGGAGCACCCCCAGGAACACGGGCTGGTTGACCACGCCGAGGCCCTTCAGCAGCAGCCCGATCCCGAGGGCGATGAAGAACGACGCCACGAAGCCGAGCAGCGTGACCCGCAGCACCGGCCCGCGCAGCTTGTGGAACTCGATCTCGAGCCCGGCCAGGAACAGCAGCACCGCGAGGCCGATCGTGGACATCACCGTGACCGGGTCGTCGACGTGCACCCAGCCGAGCACGGCCGGCCCGAGCACGATCCCGAGCACCAGCTCGAGCACGATCGACGGCAGCCGCAGGGCGGGCACGAAGCCGAGCGCGAACGGCGCCGCGAAGCCCGCCGCCACCACGATCAGCAGGTTGGTGAAGTGCAGCTCCACGGCGTCACGCTCCGGCCTTCACCGTCGCGGAGCCGGTGCCGTTGGCGATGGCCGAGTTCTCGCGTGCGACCTCGACGAACACCTTGATCGCGTCCTTGTTCTCGGTGAGCTGCCGCAGCATGTCCTCGTAGCTCTCGAGACCGGTGACCGGTGTGGTCAGGAGCTTCTCGAGCCAGCCGGGGTAGAACGCGTAGGCCTTGACCAGGTCGTCGCGGCCGCGGGCGAAGTCGTCGGGCGATGCGTTCACCGAGCCGACCATCACCTTGTTGCCGAGCACGAAGGCCTGGTTGATCATGTCCGACGGGACCTCGTGCGTGCGCATCCCGCCGGTCACGCTGACCAGCACGAGCACGCCGTTCTTGGCGAGCACCTGCGCGCCCTCCCAGACGAGCGGGCTGAAGCCGGTGGCCTCGATCACGATGTCGAACGGGCCGCGCTCGGCGGCGGCGTCGGCGATCGACTGCTCCTGGGTGGAGACGTAGGTGGCGCCCAGCTCCTCGATCAGGTCGCTGTTCAGGTACGGCGCGGGGCGCAGCGAGATGCAGGTGACCTCGATGCCGCGCAGGCGCAGCGCGAGCGTGGCGAGCAGGCCGACCGTGCCCGAGCCGAGCACGGCGGCGCGAGTGGGCTGCCAGACCTTGAGCCGGCGCTGGATCTCGAACGCCTGGGCGATCGCCTTCTCCGCGACCGTCAGCGGCTCGAGCAGCACGCCCGTCTCGCTGAGGCAGTTCGGCAGCGGCACGACGTACTCGTGGTCTTCGACGTAGTACTCGGTGAGGTAGCCGTGGCGCTTGTTGATGCCGCGCTCGAAGTAGACGTCGTCGGTGGTCATGTCCTGGAGGCCGATCGAGTCGTAGACGCTCGTGCCGGGGCGGCGGACGCTGGCGACGACGACTGTGCCCGGCTTGATGAAGCTCGGCACGTTCGCCCCCACCTCGACCACGCGGCCGAGCGACTCGTGACCGGTGATCAGATAGTCGAAGCCGTCGGGCGCGTCGCCGTACTCGGCGGCGTTGATCTCCTTGTCGGTGCCGTCCACGCCCACGCGCAGGACCTTCACGAGCACGCCGCGGCCGTCGGGGATCTCGTCCACGCGCGGCTCGTCGACATCGCGCAGATGCATGCTGTTCGGTTGTCCGGGGTGAACGCAGATGGCTTTCATCGGTGGGCTCCTCCAAGATCGACTGCGCATCTGAGTCCAGGGGCCGCTGCGGCGTTACAACTGGGATTGCGGACTGCGGATTGCGGACTGCGGAGTAACGGCGCGGGCGTCGGATAGTCAGTCCTTCATGCGCTCAGACCGACGTGAACAACTCCTCGAGCTGATGGACCGGCGTGGCCTCGGCGGCATCGCGCTTCGGCGGCCCGCCAACTTCGCCTGGTACACGGGCGGCGGCGACAGTCGCGTGGACCGCTCCCAGCCGTGGGGCGTCGCAGACGTGCTCGTCACACCCTTTGCGGAGATCGTGGTCACCACGACGATCGAGGTGGCGCGCATGCGCGCCGAGCAGACGCCCGATCTGAGGGTCGAAGAGCATCCCTGGCAGCTCGACGGCGACGCCTTCCTGCACGAGCTCGCGGGCGGCGCGCCGCTCGGCGCCGACGCGCCGGTGGAGGGCGCGGTGCGCGTGGACAACGACATCGCCGGGCTGCGACGCGTGCTCGACGAGGAGGCGATCGAGCGCCTGCGCGTGATCGGGGCCGACGCCTCGGCCGCGCTGGCCGAAGCCGCCGCCACCGTGGTCAGCGGCATCGACGAGCTGGAGCTGGCGGCCAACCTCGACGCCGCCTGCCGCCGCCGCGGCCTCACCGCGCCCGTCCTGCTCGCCGCCTGCGACGTGCGCATCGAGCGCCACCGGCACGCGCTGCCGTTCGGCGGCAGGGTCGAGCGCCGCGCGATGCTCGTGGTGTCAGCCGAGCGCGGCGGGCTGTTCGCCAACTGCACGCTGTTCGCGGAGCTGGACGAGCGCCCGCCTGAGCTCGAGCGCCGCGCGCAGGCCTGCGAGGAGATCCTCGCCCGCATGCGTGAGGAGGCCACGCGCCCGGGCCGCACGCTCGCGGACGCCTTCGAGGACTGCACCCGCTTCTACGCCGAGGCCGGGTATCCCGGCGAGTGGCGCCTCCATCACCAGGGCGGGAGCTGCGGCTACCTGTCGCGCGAGGTGATCGCCACGCCGAGCACGCACGACCGCGTCGAGGTCGGCAACGCCTTCGCCTGGAACCCGTCGATCACGGGCTACAAGAGCGAGGAGACCTTCGTGCTCACGGAGTCGGGGCCGGAGATCGTGACGTTCGCGCCTGAAGCTGCTCCCGCAGCCGCTCCGCAAAGCCCGGTATCAGCACGCTAGCCGCCGCCCCGAGCGCCAACCAGCCCAGCACGATCCAGGGGAAGATGTCGAACGGCGACGCGGGCGCCGGGTAGACGTTGCGGTAGATCGTGTACCCCGCGGCCCCGGCGCCGAGCAGCGGCAGCACGACGTCATACCAGCGCCGCTCGTCCCGCCAGAGGAAGCTCAGCGCCGCCAGGTTGGTGACGATGTACATGGCCAGCAGGCTGAGCACTCCGATCGTGGCGAAGTAGAAGAAGACCTTGATCGGCTGCGTGCCGGCGGCGCCGAAGGCGATCAGCCCGGCGAGGTCGAGACCGAGGACGATCGCCAGAGCCACCGCCGGGGCGCCGGTGGACTCCGACACGCCCGACAGCCGCCGGTCGAACACGCCGTCGCGCGAGAGCGCGTACAGCATCCGCCCGCCCACCGACGCGCAGCCCACGCCTGCGCCCAGGGCGCTGATCATCGCGCCGACGTCGAGGATGCAGGCCAGCCCACTGCCCACGTAGCCCTTGGCGAGGTCGCCGAGCGGGGCGCCCGAGGTGGCGAACGCCTTGACGCCGGCGGCGTCGGTGCCGAAGCCGAGCGTCTGGGCGACCATGCAGATGACGTAGAAGACGGCGCCGAAGGCGATCGCCCCGACCATCGAGCGCGGGATCGAGCGCGTGGGCGCGTTGGCCTCCTCGCCGAACGAGCCGGCCGCCTCGAAGCCCGCGAACGAGAGAAACCCGGCCGTGGCGGCCAGCGCGACCGTCGAGAAGGACGTGCCGGGCGGCAGCTTCACAAAGTCGCCCGTGAAGCCGAGCCCGTGCGGCGCCCCGCCGAAGGCGAGCTTGCCGAAGATCACGAGCACGAGGGCGAGGATCAGGACCACCGCCGCGAGCTCGAACGCGAGCAGCGCCCGGGTGGTCACGCGCACGTCGCGCGAAGCGAGCAGCAGCACGATCGCCCAGCCGACCAGCGCGATCGGCAGCCAGGCGGGCGACGAGGCGATGCCGGCCGTCTTCAGGAAGGCCACGCCGAAGATGGCGAAGGCGGCGATCGACACCGCCGGGAACACGAGGTAGGTGCCCATCATCGCCCAGCCGGCCACGAAGCCGGCGCGCGGCCCGAGCGCGTTGCCCACGAAGCCGTAGACGGAGCCGGCGTGCGCAAAGCGCGACGACAAGCGGACGAAGCCGTAGGCCACTAGGGCGACCACGACGGCCGCCATGACGAACGCGAGCGGCGCCGCACGGCCGATCAGGCCCGCCGGCCCGACGCCGGTGAGCGACATCGCCAGCGTGGGCGCCATCACGCCCACCGAGAGCGAAAGCGTGCCGAAGAAACCGAGCGTCCGGTGGAGGCGTCCGCCTGGGACGATCCGCGCACGGTGTTCGGACAGCGAAGACGGTCGCTCTGTAACGAGCTGGGCCAGACGGCGACGATAGCCGCAGCGATCCAGCGAGTAAAGCCCCCGCGCTGGTAGAAACGCCCTGCATGGGGGATGGACTGAAAGGCAAACGGGCACTCGTGACCGGCGCCGCCGGCGGAATCGGACGTGCCACGGCGCAGCGGCTCGAGCGCGAGGGCGCCAGGGTGGCGGCCGTCGACGTTACGACGCCGGACTGGCACCTGGCCATCACAGCCGACGTCGGCGACGAGCCGCAGGTGGAGGCGACCTTCATCGCGGCGGTGGATGCGCTCGGCGGCCTCGACGTGGTGGTGGCGAACGCCGCCGTGCAGTTCCCGGACAGGGACGAGCGCGCCGACCGGCTCGACCTCGACGTCTGGCAGCGCACGCTCGAGACGAACCTCACCGGCGCCTTCCTCACCGCGAAGCACGGCCTCCGGGCGATGCTCGAGAGCGGCGGCGGCTCGCTGGTGTGCGTCGGCTCGGTGGCCGGCCACTTCGGCATCGCCCCCGGGCTCGACGCATACTCGGCCAGCAAGTCGGGCGTGGCCGGCCTCGTGCGGGTGCTGGCGGCCGACTACGCCCGCGAGGGCATCCGCGTGAACGGCGTGCTGCCCGGCATCACCGACACGCCGATGAACGACTGGTGGCGTCACGACCCGGAGCAGCGGGCCGCGGCGGAGCAGCGGGTCCCGCTCGGCCGGATCGGCACGCCGGAGGAGATCGCCGCGGTGATCGCGTTCCTGGCGTCGGACGAGGCGTCGTACGTCACGGGCGCCCTCTGGACCGTGGACGGAGGCCTGACCGCGTGACGGCGCCGGGCACCGACAGGCCCCCGCCCGCCGCGGCCTTCGGCGGCGTGGTGGTGGCCACGAAGCTGCACGCTCCCCTCGCCCGGCCGGGCCTCGTTCCGCGCGACCGCCTGGCCGCCACGCTGATGAGCGGCGGCCCCCGCCGGCTGACGGTCGTGGAGGCGCCCGGCGGGCTCGGGCAAGACCACGCTCACCGCGCAGTGGCAGGCGGCCGAGCCGGAGCGCCAGTTTGCCTGGCTCTCGCTCGACGAGAGCGACAACGACCCGTCGCAGTTCTGGACCTACGTGGTGGAGGCGCTCCGGACTGTGGCCGGCGCCGAGTTCGGCTCGAGCGCGCTGGCGCTGCTCAGCGCGCGGGAAGACGTGCGCACGCTCGCGCTGCCCGCGCTGATCAACGAGCTGGCGGCGCTCCAGCGCAACGTTGTGCTGGTGCTGGACGACTACCACGCGATCATGGACGCGGCGATCCACGAGGAGCTCGCCTACCTGCTCGAGCGACTGCCGCCGACGCTCGAGGTGGCACTGACCACGCGCGTCTCGCCGCCACTGCGGCTGGCCCGCCTGCGCGCCCGGGGGGAGCTGGTGCACGTCCGCGCCGGCGAGCTGCGCTTCAACCCCGCCGAGGCGGCCGAGCTGCTCGCCGGGCTCGGGCTCGACCTCAGCGAGGCCGACGTGGCGCAGCTCCAGGCCCGCACCGAGGGCTGGGCGGCGGGCCTCTACCTCGCGGCGCTCTCGCTGCGCGGGCGCGACGACGCCCACGAGTTCGTGTCGCGCTTCGCGGGCGACGACCGCGACCTGGCCGACTACCTGGGCGGCGAGGTGCTGGACGATCAGCCCGACGACCTGCGCCGGTTCCTCCTGCGCACCTCGATCCTGCGCCGCATGTGCGCCTCGCTCTGCGACGCGGTGCGCGGCGAGGCGGACTCGCTGGGCGTGCTCGCCGAGATCGAGCGCTCGAACCTCTTCCTCGTCCCCCTCGACGACCGTCGCGACTGGTACCGCTACCACCACCTCTTCGGCCAGCTGCTCACCCTCGAGCTGCACCGCGGCGAGCCAGAGCTCGTGCCCGAGCTGCACCGGCGGGCGTCCGGCTGGCTGCGCGACAGCGGCGACATCAGCGAGGCGATCCACCACTCCGCGGCAGCCGGCGACCTGCCCGGCGCCGCCGACCTGATCGCCGAGCACTGGCGGCCCTACTTCAACCACGGGCGCCTGGCCACGGTGGCGGCCTGGCTCGACAGCCTGCCGGCCGAGACGGTGGAGGGCGACCGGCGGCTCGCTTCCGCCCGGGCCTGGCTGGCGCTCGACTTCGGGCGGCTCGAGGAGGCCGTGCGCTGGATCGAGCTGGCCGAGGCGGCGGGGGGTGAGATGGACGCGCAGACGGCGCTGCTCGGCGCGGTCTGCCGCTTCAAGCTCGGCGACGTTCCGGCCGCGCTCGAGGACGCGCGCCAGGCCACGCTACTCGCCCCCGAGCGCACCTCGTTCGAGCACGCCGTGGCCTACTGCCTGATCGGCGTGATCCTGCACTGGACGAGCCAGGACGCCGAGGCGGAGCGCACCCTCGGCGAGGCGCTCGAGCTGCTGCGGGCGGGCATGAACGACCTCGGCGCCGCCTACGCGCTCGGCTACCTGGGGCTGATCGAGGCCGAGCGCGGCTCGCTCGACCGCGCCGAGGCGCTGGCGATGGGCGCGCTCGAAGAGGGCGACGATCCCGCCTTCCCCGAGCACTTCGTGCTGACGATCGCGCACCTCGCGCGCGCGGAGGCGTTCAAGCGCCGCGGAAGCCTGATCGAGGCGGAGATGGCGGCCGCGCGCGCCTACGAGCTGTCGCGTCGCGGCGCCGGCCGGCCGGAGATGACGGTGGCGCTGATCGCGCTGGCGGAGGCGAGGCACTCCGCGGGCGCGCCCGCTGAGGCGCAGGCGCTGCTCGACCAGGCGTCAGCCGTGGTGTCCGAGTGCATCGACGCGGGCGCCATCCGCGACCTGGTGGAGGACGCCCAGCGCCGGCTCGTCAGCAGGCGCCGCGCCCGCGCACCCGAGCTGCGCGACGAGCTGAGCGACCGCGAGCTGGCCGTCCTGCGCCTCCTCCCCACCGCGCTCTCATCGCGCGAGATCGGCAGCGAGCTGTTCGTCTCGCTGAACACGGTCAAGACGCACCTGAAGAGCATCTACCGCAAGCTCGGCGTCGAGGGGCGCGAGGACGCGGTGGAGCGGGCGCGCGAGCTCGGCCTGCTCTAGGCGCCTGTCCAGTTCACCCGGGTGAACACGGCCCGAGGGTGATGACCCCCCACCCGCTCCGGGTGGAGGCTGCGGCGCATGTGGAACACAGCCGCAGTCACAGAGGAGTGGGCGGAGGAGCGCAGGCTGGTGGAGTCGCTCCGCCGTGGAGACAACGACGCCTTCGAGGCGCTCGTCAGG
This sequence comes from uncultured Thermoleophilaceae bacterium, assembly GCA_963848495.1. Classification (GTDB taxonomy): domain Bacteria; phylum Actinomycetota; class Thermoleophilia; order Solirubrobacterales; family Thermoleophilaceae; genus JAICJR01. The sequence continues at coordinate 1,423,305 of CAWKDV010000002.1, read as the reverse complement.
GAGCACCAGGAGCTGATGGCGCGGGTCGCCGCGATGTATGTGCGCAGCCCGGCCGTCGCCCAGGAGGTCGTGCAGGACACCTGGCTGAGCGTGCTGAAGGGCATCCACGCCTTCGAGGGCCGCTCGTCGCTCAAGACCTGGGTCTTCCGGATCCTCGCCAACTCGGCAAAGACGCGCGGCGCGCGCGAGCAGCGCACGGTGCCGTTCTCGGCGCTCGGCTCGCCCGACGAGAGCCGCGAGTTCGATCCCGTGCTGGTCGCCGACGACGCCCTGCGCCCGTGCGGCGCCGAGGGTCGTGCCGCCCATCCCGAGCAGCGTGTGCTGTCGCGCGAGACCGTGGCCGAGGCCGTGCGTGCAATCCGTGGCCTGCCCGACGGACAGCGCCAGGTGATCGCCATGCGCGACCTCCACGGCTGCTCATCCGACGAGGTCTGCGCGCAGCTCGGCATCTCCAGCGGCAACCAGCGCGTCCAGCTCCACCGCGCCCGCGCGAAGGTCGAGCGCGAGCTGCGCGGCTACCTCGCGGTGGCCGCCGCGTGAGCGCCATGAGCCTGCATCACCTCTTCAACGATCTTCCCGACCTGGCCGAGCTCGTTCTCGGCGCCCCGGCCGAGGACCCGCTCACGGCGAGCTGGCACGAGGCCGAGGCAGACGCCCGCGCCGCCTATCACCACTGGCGCCTTGATCGCGAGCGCGATTCCTACGTGGCCTACCGCGCCTGTGCAGACCGCGCAGACGCCGCCCAGGACGCGCTCGCACTGCGGGCTCAATAAGCGAAGCGGTCCCAGGGCCAGGGCTCGCTGCTGCCATAGCGCTCGATCGTCGGGCCGGCCGCCGCCGGGCTCGTGCCGAAGAGGCCGCCCTCGATGTCGAGCAGGCGCGCCGGGAATATGCGTGCGAAGGGATCGTCGCGCAGGAGCGGGAGCTGGGACCCGCGCGCGACCGTCACCGCTCCCTCGAAGTGCGACGCGTCGCTCAGCAGCGTGCTGATGCCGTCGAATGGGCGCGCGGCGAAAACCCTGCGGCGTGCCTGCTGCACGGCCACGTCGTCGAACTTGAGCCGCACGCCGGGCGGCGGCAGCACCAGCGAGATGCGCGCGGGCTCCCCGGAGGGATCCACCAGGCGCCCGTCCATCCGCAGGGCGTGGCGGACAGGCTTGGCCCGCCGGCACCAGGCGGCGAGCACGCCCACGCGCGCGCCGGCCTCGCCGGCCCAAGCCGCCGCGGTGGCGTCGGCGGGCGGCTCGTCCACCAGCGCGAGCCAGCACCAGCTCATGCGGGCGGCGGCTCCCAGTCGGGGCGGATCAGGCGCGTGATCTCGCGCAGGTCCTGGCGCAGCTCCTCGCCCGACGGCCGGCCCCAGTACCAGTAGCCGTTGTAGGCGTGCAGCACGGTGCGGTCGGGGAAGAGGGTGAAGACGGCCGGCAGGAAGGGGTCGTTCACGGTGTCGGTGGTCTCGCGCAGGCCGAGCTCCGCCTGAACGGTGCGCTCGACGTCTGACAGGAAGGTCCAGCGCGCGTCGAGGCCGGCCCGGAAGGCCGCGGACACTTCCGGCGGATCGACGCTGACAGAGACGAAGCGGCAGTAGGCCACTTCGGCCTCGTCCTGCAGAGCCACGAGGCGGCGGAAGAACGTCTGCTCCTTCGGGCACCAGAAGCCGCGGTAGAACTGGAGCACGGTGGGGTCGCCCGCGATCAGGTCGGACAGCCTCCGCGTGTTGCCCGCGTGGTCCGGCAGCTCGAAGTCCGGCAAAGTGTCGCCGGGAGCTATCACGCGGGCACGAGCTCGGCCTTGGCAAACGCGGCGCTGAACGCCCGGCACCAGATCACGACGGCACCGTAGCGCCGCAGGTCCACACCGGCCGGCAGCTTGTACTGCTGGTTACCCTTGTTGCCCTTCAACGCGCCGAGGTCACGCGCGCCGTCAGAGCCGCCGTCCTCGCTGCGGCCGACAACCAGCCGCACGCGCAGATCGGGCCCGGGCGAGGTCGAGAAGCGGGTGAGAGTGAGCACCCGGCCGCCACCGCGCAGGCGCACGACCGACGCCCTCCCGCGCGAGGCGTGCTCGATCGAGGTGAAGCTCCCGGCGGCCAGTTCGACGTTCCCGGCTCGGGCCACCGCCACGCGCTCGTGCACCACGGTGTCGCGCAGCGTGGTCCAGGCGAGGTAGCCGCCCACCGCGGCGGCGCTGACGACGTAGGCGCCGATCAGCGGCACGCGCAGCGATCGCCGGCGCAGCGCGATCGCCAGGCAGGCGATCCCGCTCACGACGAACCACAGCGCGGTGAGCGCCATGGCCGCCTCGAAGCTGTTCGTGAGCAGGCCGCCGGTCATCCACACGCCGGCCACGAAGATCGCGGTGACGGCGGGCGCTGCCAGCCAGCGGCCCGGCCCTGCTGTCCGCGTCACGCGCTGCGGTTGGCAGGCACCAGCGAGTAGGTCTCGGTCGCGCCGCAGCGCGCGCAGGTGAAGTCGATCTCAGTCGGCGCGTTCGTGCCGCCGACCTCGCCGCTCTGGCGCTGCGCCGGCACCAGGGAATAGGTCTCAGTCGCCCCGCACTTGGAGCAGGTGTAGTCGAACACGGGGATGTCGCTCATGAGTCCTCCGTCGTTTGCCTCCGCATGGGACTCGGAGCGGCACCCCGTCGTTACAGACAGAGCCCGAAAGATGAGGCAAACACCCCATGAACGGGGCCCGACACGGCCTTACTGTCAGCTGCGTCCCAACCAGACAGGAGGCGAACGATGAAGGCATCAAAGGAGACCGCGTCACGCATCGAGGAGGCCGGGCCGGTCACGGCGATCTTCAATGAGGTCGGCGACTACACCGTCAACTTCATGACGCTGCACGCCGATCTCGACATGTCGCCGCTGCTGCGGGGACTGCCGGGGGACCGCTGCACGGCGGAGCACTGGGGCTACGTCATCAAGGGGAGCATGACCTTCCGCTACGAAGACCACGACGAGCTGGTCAAGGCTGGCGAGGCGTTCTACGCAACACCGGGCCACGTGCCGGTCAGCAACGAGCCTGGGACGGAGTACGTCCAGTTCACACCGACCCATCAGTTGCACCCGGTCGACGAGGCGATCCAGCGCAACCTTGCCGGGATGCAGCCAGCCGGCTAGGGCAACAGGCCTGTGCGGGTTGCGAAGAGGCTCGCGCCGGCACGATTCGACACGCCGATCTTCGAGTAGATGTGCTCGACGTGGTTGCCGACGGTCTTCGGCGATATCACGAGAAGCTCGGCGATCTGCTTGTTCGACAGTCCGCGCGCGAGGTGGGTGAGCACCTCCGCCTCGCGTGCGGTAAGGCCCGCCGGACGTTGAGGACGCCGCTGTCGGGTGTGCCCGGCGGCGTTCAGGACAGCGTCAACCATATGGGCGTCCAGGCGACCGGCTCGCACATCCGTGCGTAGCTCGACCGCCGCCTCGTCGGCCGACCGAGGCTCGCGGTGCGGGCGTGGCTCGCGCATCGCCTGGTACGCGTCGGCGGCGGCGAGGATTCGGCCAAGCTGCGAGATCGAGCCGCCTTCCAGCCCATGCGGGTAACCGCTGCCGTCGAGCCGCTCGCGGTGCTGAACGGCCGCCGCGGCGATCGGAGCGAGGTCGGATGACTGTCGCAGCATTCGCTCGGTCAGATGGGGTTGCAGGCGGACCCGCTCCCACTCCCCCGCGCCGAGCGCGCCGCGCTTGTCCCAGATCGCATTCGAGATCCCAAGGCGGCCGAAGCCGTGCACCAGCCCGGCCCGTCTCAGCGTTCGGACGTCGGCGCCATCGAGACCGATGGCCGCGCCGGCCTCGGCGGCGAGCTGCGCGACGGAGCGCGCGTGGCCGAGGAAGTAGGGCGACTTCAGATCGACGAAGTCGGCCAGCGCGACGAGCGCCCGGTCGAGGCCGTCACCTGAGAGCACGCGCGCAAGTCCGGGCTCGGCCGCGACCACCAGATCCCACGTGCCGATCTCATCGAGCCCAGACAGGATGATGTCGGCCTCCGCATCGAGCACGTCGGACAGTGCCGGGTCGAACTGGTGGCCGCGGCGGGCGCGTACGAGTTCACGCACCGCTGCCGCGCCGCCGAGCCGGTTCGCCACCTCTGCGTACTCCGCGATCGCTGCAACTCGTGCCGCGAGGGGAACCTCGTCGCCCCCGATCTCACCCGGCCAGCCCTTGCCATCCCAGCGCTCGTAGGCGGTCCCAAGCGCGTCCGCGACGTCAGGCTCGAGCTCGAGGTACTCGGCCAATGATCGCGCCAGCCGCGCGTGGTGGGCGATCATCGAGGCGACGTCACGATGGCCCGAGATCACGAATTCGAGGCCAACTCGAAAGCGGTGCACCGGCGCGTGCCCCGATCCGAGCAAGCGCAGGCCGCCGGCGACTGCGCGCACACTGCGCTGCTCGTAGTCGTACTTCGTCGACTTCATCGCGATGTCGTCACCGAACCACTTGGCCTGCTCATGCGCGTCGGAGTGGCAGCCCACCGTCAGAAGCAGCGCGGTGTAGTACACGGTTGCGCGCTGGGCCTCGTCCAAGCCCGCGGCCTCTCCAAGCCGTAGTGCGATCAGGCACTGGCGGAGCACGTGCTCCATCGGCTGGCCGAAGCCCAGATCGATCCCGAGCGACAGAGCCGCGACCAGCTCGGCGAGGCGAACATGGGTGCGGTCGGTCACGTGGCGGGTCGAGGGGCCGGGTCCTCGCGCCTGATCCGAGCCAGCTGTCGCTCGGCGTGCTCGCGCCAGACGGTGCAGCCGAGCGCGTCGTTGATCCGTATGGCGTCCTCGAGGTGGCGCACGGCGTCGGACCGGCGGCCGAGCAGTGCGGCCAGGCCGCCGAGCTGAGCGGTCGATCGCCCCGGAGCTCCAGACGCGCGGCCGGCCGTTGCGGGCCGGCCCGCATACGGGACGAGCCGCTCGTAGAGGACAGCGGCGTGGGCGGCGTTCTTCGAGCAGCACGCTTGCCTCCGCGCACTCGGCCTGGAGCGACAGCCAGTTGGCGTCGAAGGCGTGCGGGAATGCCATCGCCGCGTCGAGCTCGCTGCGAGCGCGCTCGTTCTCGCCGAGGCCGGCGAGGATCCAGGCGTACGCACCGCGGTAGGCGAGGCCTGCGGGCGAGTTGGCGATCTTGTCCTCGACGAACTCGATCGTCAATCTCCTCGAACGCCTCACGCTCGAGCTGCTGCGCAGAATCGCACCATGCCGGCGAACAGCTCGGCGTTGCGATCCCCGGCACGCATGCCCGCCTCCTCCGCCGTGCGGCGCTCAGCCGTTCCGACATCGTCGTAGCGGCCGGCGAGCATCGCCTCGATCGCAGCCCACAGCGGCGTGTACCACTGGAAGACGGGAAGGCGCAGCTCTTCGGCGAGCCGCGCATGGCGCGCCGCCTCCTCGCGCCAGGCCGGCATGTCACCGAGCTCGAACAGGTCCGCGACGCGCCAGTTGTGCGCCTGCAGCTCGGCGTGGCGGTCGCCCGCCTCGCGTGCGGCCGCGATCATCTCGCCGGCGACGGCCAGCCGCTCCTCGACGCGGTCGGGTCGCCACAGCGCCACGTGCCGTCGCACCCAGGGCAGAGGCGAGGGCGCTCGCGTCGCCGGAGGCCCGGGCCGTTGCGACCGCGTCGGCGCTCAGCTCCTCCGAGCGGGTGCGATCGGGCGCGTAGTAGAGCTCGACGCCAAGGCGCGCCTGAACGCGCGAGCGCAGCGCGCGGTCCTCGACCCGCTCGAGCGCCTCCTCGAGCCGGCGCTATCGCCAGAGCGTCGAGGTCGACGATCGCGATGCCCAGCCCGGCGAAGCCGAGCGCCGCCTGGGCGAGCAGCGCGTGATCGCCGAGCCGCAGAGCCAGCTCGCGCGCCGCAGTGAACGCGGCGCGAGCCGCATCGGGCTCGCCGGCGCGCAGGAGCGCATCGCCGCGAGCGAGCAGCACCGGGCCGGACTCGTCCTCGGCGCCCGCCAGCTCGAGCGCCTCGAGTGCGCGCTCGAAGCGCTCGGCCGCGTCCTCGTAGGCGAGCCGGTCGAGCGCCCGGTGACCGGCGCGCACGAGCATCTCGGCCGCCCGCCGCGCGTCCGCCGTGGACGCCGCCTCGAACAGGTGCATCGCGATCTCCTCGAGGTGGCGCTCCTCGCCCAGAGCGGTGAGGGCCTCGGCCGCGCGGCGGTGAAGCCGGGCGCGGCGCAGCACGTTGCACTCGTCGAGGACCGCCTCGCGCACGAGCGCGTGCGTGAACTCGAATCGATGCGGATCGGCAGCGTGGCTCGCAGCAGCCGCGCGCGCAGGAGCTCGTCGAGTGCCGGCTCGGCGGCCTCCGGCTCGAAGCCCCGCGGTGGCCTGCAGCGCGCGGAGCGTCGTGCTCCAGGCCGAGGATCGCGGCCGCGGCGATCAGCTCGTTCGCCTCCTCGCCCATGCGCGACAGCCGGACCCCGACCGCGTGCCGCACGCTCTCCGGCACCGCGTGCGGTCCGGACTCGGCCAGCTCCCTGCAGCACCTCCTCGACGAAGAACGCGTTGCCCTCGGTGCGCGCGTGCACGCTGGGCGCGACCTCGTCGCTCCCCAGGACCGAGCGCGTCGAGCGTCGCCACGTCGTCCGAGCGTCAGCCCGCGCAGGTCGACGCGGTCCAGCGCGCCGCTGCGCCGCAGCTCGGCCAGCGCGGAGGTCAGCGGCGTGTGGCGGCCGACCTCGGTGTCGCGATAGGTGCCGAGCACGAGCAGCGGTCCGGGGCGGCTCGAGCGCAGCAGGAAGCTCGTGAGCAGCAGCGTCCCGCGATCGGCCCAGTGGAAGTCGTCGATCATGAGCAGCAGCGGAGCCCTCGCGGCCGAGATCCGCCAGCGCGGAGTCGACCGCGTCGAAGAGGCGATGCCGCGCACCGCGTCGTCGGCGTCACCGGGCTGGAGCGCGTCGGCGAGGCCCGCCCGTGCCAGCGCCTCGGCGAACGGCTCGAACGGGGCGAGTGGCTCCTCCGAGCAGCGGCCGTCGCAGGACGGTGCGCGCCCTCCGCGAGCGCCGCTGACGCGAACTGCTGGGCGAGGCGGGTCTTGCCGATGCCGGGCTCGCCCGGCGACGAGCACGATCCGCCGGTCGCGGTGCATCTGCACGCCCGCCCAGGACGCGCGCAGGCGGTCGAGCTCGGCGCGACGGCCGACGAACTCGGTCTCGTGCGCGCGCGCGAGGCTGGGCGGCGGAGAGACGGGCGCCGGCTCGCTGCGGCGGAGGTCGTCCAGCAGCGCCCGCGTCTCGCGCGACGGCGGAATGCCGAGCTGCGTGCGCAGGCGCTCGGCGAACCGCCGGCCGGCGGAGCAGCGCGGCGGCGCGGTCGCCGCTCGCGGCGAGCCTCTCGATCAGCCGGCGGTTGGGCGCCTCCGCGAGCGGATCGAGCGCCACCTGCGCGCGGGTCAGCCGGATGGCCTCGGCCGGATCCCGCGCTGGCCACGGCCGCCTGCTCCAGCGCCTCGCCGAGCCGGTGCGCATGCTCGTCGCGCGCCTCGAGCGCCCAGTCCTCGTCGAAGCCGTCGAGGATCGGGGCGCGGCATGCCTCGAGCGCCCGCACGGGATCGCCTTCGTCGAGCGCCTGCTGGAACGCGCGCGTCATCGACGCTGAGGCCGGGTCCTTCGAGCGCGACCGTGTCCCGTGTGGCCACCAGATAGCCCGCCGCCGAGCCCAGCGCCTGGCGCAGCTCGGTCAGCGCGACGCGCAGGCTGGCCCGCGCCGATTCGTCGAGCACGTCGGGCCAGAAGCGCGCCGCCAGCCGGCCGCGTGGCTGGGCGCCCGGTTGAGCGCCAGGTAGGCGAGCACGGCGCGCGCCCGCCTGCGAGGACGGCAGGGCGAGCTCGGCGCCGTCCGCGCGCAGTTGGAACTCGCCTGCGAGTCGGACCTCCAGCATCGCGCTCAACTGTCGTCCATCGCGAGGCGATCGCGCAAGCGCGCCGCGCACCTTTCACGCGCGCCGAACGGTGCGCGAACGGTCGTCGGCGACCATCGCGCCATGTCCATCCCACGCAGCCGCGACCTCCGTCTCCTCGCCGGCGCAGCCGGCCTCTCCGCCCTCGGCGACTTCATGGCGATCTTCCCGCTGATCCTCCACGTGCAGCAGCGCACGGGCTCGGCGTTCGCGGTCTCGGCGCTGATCTTCGCGCTCTGGGGGCCGATCGTCCTCGCCGCGGGACTGGCGGGCGCGATCGTCGACCGCTTCGAGAACCGCCGGATCCTCATCGCCGTCTCGCTCGGCCAAGCGGCGGTGGTCGCCGCGATGCTCGCTGTGCGTCGACACCCTCTGGGCGCTCCTGCCTTTGATGGCGCTGCTCGGCTGCGGCGTCGCGCTGAGCCAGCCCGCCGAGTTCGCGCTCGTCCCCGCGGCAGCCGGGCCCGACATGGACGCCGCTCGCGCGAACGGCCTGATGGAGACGGCGCGCTCGATCGGCTTCACCGCGGGCCCGCTCGTCGGCGGCGCGCTCGGCGCGGCCGGCTTCCTGTGGATCGCGCTCGGCCTGAACGCGCTGTCGTTCCTGGTCGTGGCGGCCTCGGCTGCATTGCTCCGCGCCCGGCGCAGCCCGCAGCCCGCGGGTGCCAGCGGCGGCGCCGTCCGCGCACGTGAGGGCGTCACCTTCCTCGTCAGCGAGCGCGACCTCGCGATCACGCTGGGCGGCGCCGTCGCCGCGCTCGCGTTCTTCTCGATGTCGGCCACCGCAGAGCCGTTCTTCGTCACCGACGTGCTGGGCGCGGGCAGCCTCGCATACGGCGTCCTCTTGACCTTCTGGACGCTCGGCATGGCCGCCGGCTCGGCCGGACTGGCGCACCGCGTCGGCCGGGCGCGGCTGGCGGCCGGCGGTCTGGTCGCGGTCCTCGTCCAGGGGCTCGGCATCGCCGGCGGGGGGTTGTCCTCGGTCCTCTGGATGGCGCTGATCGGCGTTCTCGCTCGGCGGCGTCGCGCACGGCGTCAAGAACGTGCTGCTGCGCACGCTGATCCACGAGCGCGTTCCCGAGGCGCTCCGCGGACGCGCGTTCGCCGCCTACAACGGCGCGCGCAACGGCGCCGAGCTCGGCAGCGCTGGTGCTCGGCGGCATCGTCGTCGGCGCGCTCGGCGCCCGGGCCGCCCTCCTCGTCGCCGGGCTCGGGCCCGCCGCGATCGGCGCCGCCTGCCTCCTGCTTCTGGTCACGACGCCGCCGCGCCGCGGCGGCGGTCATCACAAACGAAGGGAGAGTGCTCCATGCACGTGTCCAAGGATGAGCTGGAGTCGACGGTCATCGGCGAGTACGAGGGCCGGACGATCGACAGCGGCGGCATCCGCATCGCGTTCGAGTCGATGCCGGCGCAGTTCCCGCCCGACGAGTCGCCCTTCAAGGGGCTGCCGGACGACCGCTGCCAGTGCGACCACTGGGGCTACCTGTTCAAGGGCTCGTTCCGGGTCAACTACAACGACGGCAGCCCGGACGAGGTCGTCCGCGCCGGGGAGGCCTACCACCTGCGTCCGGGCCACTTCGTCCAGACGCTCGAGCCAGTCGAGATGATCGAGCTCAGCCCGGTCGACGAGCACGACCGCACGATGGCGATCCTCGCCCGGAACCTGGGGCTGGTGGCGTCATGACCCGCACTCATCAGCGGATACGCCGCGAAGTCGATCGACGAACTGCCGACGCTCTGGGACGGCTTCGCCAAGCTCGTCCGCGCCGGGCTCGACATCACCGCGTTCGGCGCGAACATCATGGACCTGCCGCCCGACTACTCGACCACCTCCCACGACGAGTGCGAGAGCGGGCAGCAGGAGCTCTACGTGGCGCTGCGCGGCTCTGGCTCGGTGGACATCGAGGAAGCGCGCCTGCCACTGGACGCCGACCACCTCGTGCGCGTCGACGCCGGGACCGCCCGAGTGCTGTCGTCCGGGCCCGGACGGCCTGCGCGTGCTCTGCATCGGCGGCATCCCCGGCGGCGCCTACGAGCCGCAGGAGTGGAGCTCAGGAGACGCTTGAGCGCCGCAAGTCGAGCGGGTGGCCTTGGCCCCCGCTCGACACCGTCGGTCCCAATCACCGGGATGAGCTTGGAGAGGAGTACACCCCCGACGACCTCGAGTCAACTCGAACCCCCGACCGCCTGGACCACAACCATCCAAGAGCGGGATCCCGCTAGGTCCGATACCGCTTTCTAGAGCCAAATCAGGTCACCTGACTTCCTACAAGTTCGCTTCAAATTGGGCCCCAATTGGGCCCCACGAAATGGGCCGCGGTGCCAGCAGAGGCTGGCGCCGTCGACGATGTCGTCGCGCACCTGGATCCCGGTCGCTGTCTTTCGGTCGAGCCTCGATGACCCAGGTAGGCGTGGCGTCAGCCGTAGTCACCACCAGCCGCCAGGTCGGTGCCGTCGAGACCCGCCGGTCAGGCTATCGGCGCCCGATAAGCGCCATACGGGTAGCCGAGCTCGCGATCGCTCTCTGACCGGGACCGCGCTGCCCGCCCCGGCTGGGCCAGTGGCCAGGCATGGATCTCGAGGGTGACCACGGGACCATCGCGTCCGCTGATGCGCCAGCCGCGGCGAAGCAGCCCCTCCACGAGCCGGCTCTGCGCCAAGACCTCGGCCACGAACCGCTCGATTCCAGCCGCGGCGGCACGGCGGGCCAGCCTTGCCGTGAGATCGGTGCCTAGGCCGTTGTCCTGATGGCTGTCCACCACCTCCACGCCCAACTCCGCCGCGGCGGGGTCGTCCCGCAAGCGCACCGCGCGCGCCACTCCCACCGGCTCGCCCGCCGCAGTCAGCGCGACGAACGCGATGTGATCCCGCCCGTCGACATTGGTGAGGTATGCGCGATCGCGCGCTGTCAGCCGGACCTTCGGCGAGTGGAAGCGCTGGTAAAGCGACCGCGCGCCCATGCCGGCCATGACACGGTCGAGTAGGTCGCCGTCGTCCCGCCGGAGCGGACGGATAAAGGTGGGGGTATTCGGCTACTTTCTAGGCATCGATCGCTTTGCAATCAAGGACGCCGGGAGTGTCGAATCCGTTCCACCGGAGGTCCCGGCGTGACCACCCTCACAGAGCGGGCTGCTCAGACTTCGAAAGGCCCCCACGGATTCGGAGGTCGCTTCCTCAGCCCACCGGCACCACGTCGAGCAGCCGTGGTCCGTGCACGCCCTCGACCCGCTGGAGCTCGATGTCCGAGGTGGCGCACGGCCCGGAGATGAAGGTCAGCGCAGCCGAAGTACCGTCGCCCGCAGCGACGCGCTCGCCGGGTCGGTGGTCCTCGCTGGCCGCTAGGGTCGCCAATATCGCCCGCGAGATTCGCCATTTACGTACCGGCAATCGCCGCAATACGCGGCGCACATCGCCGCGCATCCCGGCGGCGCGCGCATCAGAGCAACCCAAGGTCTCAGCCGAGGAGCTCCGCGCGCAGGAGCCTGAGACAGCCGGCCGACACGAATGATCGCCCGGCGTCTGCGATCGCCCTGGAGTTCGTTGAAGCTGCCCGCTCGATGGGCATTCCCGCAACCCGCATCACGGTGCTCCGCAAGGGTTGGTCGGCAATTGGGGGCCCAACTGGGGCCCAATTCCTAGAACCACCGATCATCACGACTCAGCAAGCTGAAAAGCCCTGCATATGCAGGTCTTTCTTCTGAGATCAGCGATGGACTGGACCCCACGACCGCCTGGACCAGAATTGTGAGGAGCACCGCCAAAGAAAAACCCTGCGTTAGCAGGGCTTTTCAGGGTGAGCGAGGGGACTCGAACCCCCGACCGCCTGGACCACAACCAGGAGCTCTACCAGCTGAGCTACGCCCACCAAGCGGGACGGAGTCTAGCGGCGGAAGCGACCCGGTTTGACGGGGCGCGCGCTCATGAGTTACCTTCGACGACGATGTTCCAACCATCGAACAGGCTGCACCGCGACAAGAACGCCGACGCCCTCGGTCGGGGGTCGATGCGCTAGCTCGTTCGCGCATCGGACCATCGACCAGGGCGGCCAGCGGGCCGCCCTTTTTCGTTCCCCAACCACTCAGAAAGGAGGTGCAGATGGGCAGCATCAGGACATTCGGACCGGTCGACGGGCGCTCGCTCGCGCAGCTCGAGCGCTGCATGGAGGCGGGCGACGCCGACTTCGGCGTGCTCTGCGCCGACCACCACCCCGGCTACTCGCAGCCGATCGGCGGTGCGATCGCCTACGAGGGCTACGTGTCGCCGTCCGGCGTGGGCTACGACATCGGCTGCGGCAACAAGGCGGTCGAGACCGCGCTGACGCGCGAGGACGTCGCCGAGCTCGGCGGGATCGAGCGCGTGATGGAGGAGATCAGGAGCCGCATCTCCTTCGGAGTTGGCGTACCCGCGCAGGAGAAGGTGGACCACCCGGTGCTCGAGCGCATCGCCGCGGCGCCGTTCGCACCGCAGCGCCAGCTCGCCGACCTCGCGCGCAACCAGCTCGGGACGGTCGGCTCGGGCAACCACTACGTGAACGTCTTCGAGGACGAGAGCGGCCACATCTGGGTGGGCGTGCACTTCGGCTCGCGCGGGTTCGGCCACAAGACGGCGACCGGCTTTCTCGCGCTCGCCCAGGGCCAGCCGTTCGAGGGACGCGGCAGCGAGGGCGAGATGGACTCGCCGCCGGTGCTGTTCGAGGTCGGCTCGGAGCTCGGCGAGTCCTACATCGAGGCGATGCAGCTCGCCGGCGAGTACGCCTACGCGGGCCGCGACGTCGTGGTCGGGAAGGTGCTCGAGATCCTCGGCGCCGAGGCGGTCCACGAGGTCCACAACCACCACAACTACGCCTGGCGCGAGGAGCACTTCGGCCGCACCTACTGGGTGGTCCGCAAGGGCTGCACGCCGGCGCAGTCGGGGCAGGAGGGCTTCGTCGGCGCGACGATGGGCGACGACTCGGTGATCCTCGAGGGCACGGGCGGCGAGGGCTCGCAGGAGTCGCTCTACTCGACCGTGCACGGGGCCGGCCGCGTGATGAGCCGCACCGAGGCGGCGGGCAAGGTCCGCCGCCGCAAGTTGTACGCGTGCTCCGTGCGCGACTGCGACTGGTCGCTGCCGGCGAGGGACTACAAGGGCGAGTCCTGCCCCGAGCACCCGGACGCGCAAGTGACGAAGGTCCACACGGAGGAGCTGGTCCGGCCCGGCCGGGTGGACTGGGACGCCGTGCGCTCAGAGCTGCGCGAGAGGGGCATCGTCCTGATCGGCGGCGGCGCCGACGAGGCACCCGAGGTCTACAAGCGCCTGCCGGAGGTGCTGGACGCGCACGCCGGATCGATCCGCGTCAAGCACACGCTGCGCCCGCTCGGCGTGGCGATGGCCGGACGCGAGGTGTTCGACCCGTACAAGGACTGAGCGGCTGCGGCCGCTCAGTCCCTCGCTTCCGGCGGGCGCCACTCGAAGACGGCGATCAGGCAGCCGTTCTCGGTGCGCGAGTTGTGTGTGGTGCCGGGGCGGTAGCTGACGAAGTCGCCCGGGCCGAAGACGGTGCCGTCGTCGTCGATCAGGTCGCCGTCGAGGATCACGAACTCCTCCATGCCGGCGTGCTCGTGCGAGATCGTCACCGCGCCGGGCTCCATCCGCATCGCGTAGCAGCCCTCGCCGGTCGCGTCGTCGTAGCTGATCGGCAGCCAGCTCATCTCCGGCTGCACGGGACCCTCCATGTCGTACTCCAGGAACGGATGGCTGCGGAGGTTGAAGACCCGGCGGCCCGGGAGGGAATCGGCCATCGATGGCTACTGGACGATCGGGACGATCTCCTCGGCCACGGCCTCGACGACCTCGCTCTCCTCGAGCTGGTCGCGGCCGCAGACGATGGTGAACGCGCCGGTGCCGAGGTTCGGGTCCGGCTCGATCGGCAGGCCCCGAATCGTGTCCCAGCCCAGGCGCTCGACCTCGAACGGGTTCATCCGCACCGCCACGGCCGGAAACTCGCACGTGACGTTATGGTGATCGATCGCCTTGCTGATCGCTTCGAGATTCTTGGCCTCGGAGCTGCTCATCAAGCGCAGTGTAGGTCAGCGGCCGAGCACCTGCACGGCGTGCTCGATGGTCCGCCGCAGGCCCTCGCGGATGTCGACCTCGGGCTGCCAGCCGAGCAGGTCGCGCGCGCGCGAGATGTCCGGCTGGCGCACCTTCGGATCGTCCACCGGGAGCGCCTCGAAGACGATCTCCGAGCGCGACTCGGTGAGCTCCACCACGAGCTGCGCCATCTCGAGCAGCGTCATCTCGTCCGGGTTGCCGAGGTTGACCGGCTCGTGCACGCCCGATTCGGCGAGCGAGATCAGGCCGCGGATGAGGTCGTCGACGTAGCAGAAGCTGCGCGTCTGACCGCCGTCGCCGAAGACGGTCAGCGGCCGGTCGGTGAGCGCCTGGGTGAGGAAGGTCGGAATGGCGCGGCCGTCGTTCGGCCTCATTCGAGGACCAAAGGTGTTGAAGATGCGAGCAATCGAAGTGTCTACACCTTGCTGTCGCAGGTACGCCATCGTCAGCGCCTCCGCGTAGCGCTTCGCCTCGTCGTACACCCCGCGCGGGCCGATCGGGTTGACGTTGCCCCAGTAGGTCTCGGGCTGCGGGTGGACCAGCGGGTCGCCGTAGACCTCGGAGGTCGAGGCGATCAGGAAGCGGGCGCGCTTGATCTTCGCCAGGCCGAGCGTGTTGTGGGTGCCGTAGGCGCCGACCTTGAGCGTGTGCAGCGGCAGCCGCGCATAGTCGATCGGGCTGGCCGGCGAGGCCATGTGGTAGACGAACTGGACGGGCTCGTCGATCTCGTAGTGCTCCGTGATGTCGGTCATCAGGAAGCGGAAGTTGTCGCCGTCGTTCAGGTGCTGGATGTTCTGGAGCGACCCGGTTTCGAAGTTGTCGACGCAGATCACGCGGTGGCCGCGCTCGATCAGCTGGTCGCAGAGGTGGGAGCCGAGGAAGCCGGCTCCGCCGGTGACTAGGCAGGTTGGCATCGGCGTGGAATGTATCCGTCGCGGCCCGCTCCGGCTGCACCAGCACCCCGTTAGCCTTCCCGCGTTTGCATGTCTGCCGAGATCTACATCGCCGGGACCGGGTCATTTGCCGCGGAGATCGCCGACGTGGCGAGAGGCGCCGGCTTCGAGCCGCGCGCGCTGATCGAGCTCCAGGACGAGTCGCGCGTGGGCAGCCGGATCCACGACCTCGAGGTGCTTCCGCTCGACCCACCGCCCCACCCGGGCGCGGCGGCGGTGATCGCCGCCGGCGGCGACCGGCGCGAGGTCGCCCGCAGGCTGGATGAGGCGGGCTGGGACGCCGTGGCGGTGGTGCATCCTGCGGCCCACGTGTCCCCCACGGCAGCGATCGGCGCCGGCGCGATCGTGCTGCCGGGCGCGGTGATCGGCGCGCACACGCGCATCGGGCGGCACGTGCTCCTGTCGCGCGGCGCGCTGATCGGCCACCACGCGACCGTCGGGGACTGCGCCACGCTCGGGCCCGGCGCCAACCTCGGGGGCTGGAGCATTGTGGGCGAGGGCGGCCACCTGGCGATGGGGAGCGTGGTGGTGAACGGCGTGCGCATCGGCAGCGGATCGCTGGTGGCCGCGGGCGCGGTGGTGACCGTCAACGTGGAAGCGAGCCTGCGCGTGCAGGGCGTTCCGGCGCGGCCGTACCAGAGCTGAGGGTGGCGGGCCGGCTCAGAGCGGGGATTCTGCGCCGCCTGCGCGGTCCCTACCGCGACATCGCGGGGCTCGAGCTGCGGCTGCAGCAGCGGATCGAGCAGCTCGAACGGCGAGTCGAGGACCTGGGCGAGCTCGCCCGCGGCGAGCTCAGCCCGCTGCTGCGTGCGCTCGCCGCGGAGGACTCCGAGAACCGCCGCCGGCTCGCGGCGCTGCGGGCCTCCGAGGGGTACGAGCGCTCGTTCCGGGAGGGCGATCCACTCGTCTCGGTCACGGTGGCGACGTGCGGCCGCCCGGAGCTGCTGGCCGAACGCTGCCTTCCCTCGATCCTCGCCCAGACGCACGAGAACCTCGAGGTGGTGGTGGTTGGCGACGCGGTGGGTGACGCCACCGCTCACGCCGTGGCGGCGCTGGCGGACCCGCGCGTGCGCTACTCGAACCTCTCCCAGCGCTACCAGGCCGTCGAGGATCCGAACAGGCACTGGCTGGTCGCGAGCACGATGGCTCGCAACGAGGCGATGCGGCTGGCCACGGGCCTCTGGGTGGTGGCGTTCGACGACGACGACGCGATGCGGCCCGACCACGTGGAGCGCCTGCTCCGGTACGCACGCCAGGAGCGCGCGGAGGTGAGCTACGGGCGGGTTCGCCTGCACTGGGAGGACGGCGAGCCGATCGACCTGGGCACGTTTCCGCCCGAGCTCGCGGACTTCAGCTGGATCGGCGCGCTCTACCACTCCGGGCTGCGCTTCTTCGAGCGCGAGCACGTGGCGGCCCACCTCGGGCTGCCGGGCGACTGGTACATCTGCGACCGGATGCTGCGCGCCGGCGTGCGCTTCCACATGGTCGAAGCGGTGGTGGCAGACGCCTATCCGTCAGAGCGCCATCATGCCCTGCGCCGTGCTCACGCCGGGCTCTAGAACTGCTGGTCCGTCGGGCGCACGAGGATCTCGTTGACCGCCACCCGGCGCGGCCGCGTGACCACATAGGCGATCGCGTCGGCGATGTCCTCGGCGTTCAGCATCTCCACGCCGGTGAACCGCTCCCGCGTCTGCTCCCTGATCCCGTCACGGATGTGAGTGGCGAGCTCCGTGGCCGTGCCGCCCGGCTCGACGAGCGACACCCGGACGTTGCGCTGCGTCACCTCCTGCCGCAGCGACTCGCTGAACGCCCCCACCCCCCACTTCGTGAGGTTGTAGACGCCCGAGCCGAGGCGCGCGACCCGGCCCGCCACCGAGCTGATGTTGACCACGTCGGCCACGCCGCGCGGCCCGTCCTCGGCGGCCTTCAGCAGGTGCGGCAGCGCCGCGTGCGAGCAGTAGAGGAGGCCCTGCAGGTTGAGGGCGATCATGCGGTCCCACTCCTCGGTGGGCGCGTCCACGATCGGGCCGAGCAGCATCTGGCCGGCGTTGTTGACGAGCGTGTCGAGGCGGCCGAGCTCCCCGACCGTGCGCTCCACGGCGGCGCGCGCCTGGTCCTGATCGGTCACGTCAGTCTCGACAGCGATCGCGCGACCGCCGTCGCCCTCGATCCGCTCGACGAGCCGGTCGAGCCGCTCCTTGCGCCGGGCGGCCACGGCCACCGCGGCGCCGAGGGAGGCGAGGGACAGCGCGGTCGCCTCACCGATCCCGCTGCTGGCGCCTGTGATGAGCGCAACCGTTCCGTCGAGCTCGGGCATGGCCCGGAAGATACGAGACTCCCCGCGCCGGCGACTGGCTGATCACAACCGCGGCGCCCCAGAGGAATTAGGACGGTGGCGCGAGGAGCCTCGTGCCGTCCCTATCGGCAGGGCGACCCACGGGCTTGACGGGGACACGCCCCGGGCAGGATTCGAACCGGAGGCGAGCCTGGAAGGCGAGCGACGTCGCAGGTTCGCTTCTGCCGGCTGGACGCCCCGGGCAGGATTCGAACCGGAGGCGAGCCTGGAAGGCGAGCGACGTCGCAGGGGTTCGCTTCTGCCGGCTGGACGCCCCGGGCAGGATTCGAACCGGAGGCGAGCCTGGAAGGCGAGCGACGTCGCAGGTTCGCTTCTGCCGGCTGGACGCCCCGGGCAGGATTCGAACCGGAGGCGAGCCTGGAAGGCGAGCGACGTCGCAGGTTCGCTTCTGCCGGCTGGACGCCCCGGGCAGGATTCGAACCTGCGACCTAACGGGTAGAAGCCGTCCGCTCTAATCCACTGAGCTACCGGGGCCCGCGGTCAGAATAGCCAGGCGTTTGGGGGGTTTCAGCGCGAACGCGGTTCGAATAGCCTGCGCTCGGTGAGCACCGTCGCGGCCTCTCGCGCCGAGTTCGTGCCCGGTGGCGTCGAGCCGCCGCCCGATGTCCCGCCCGAGATCTTCGAGGCGGCCCTCGCCACCTACCTGGCCTGCAAGCGGCTCGACATGCGCGGGCTCGCCACCGAGCTGGGCATCTCGCGCGCGACTCTCTATCGCCACGCGGGCGGGCGCGACCGCCTGCTCGGCGAGGTGATCTGGTACCGCACCCGCCAGAACCTGGCGCGCGCGGGCCGCGGCACGGAGTCGATGAAGGGCGAGCAGCGTGTGCTCACCGTGGTGGAGAGCTTCATGCGCGCGGTGCACGAGAGCCGGCCGCTGCGGCGGCTGCTCGAGGCCGAGCCCGAGACGGCCCTGCGCATCCTCACCTCCAAGCAGGGCCGTGTGCAGCAGGGCGTGATCGACGCGGTGGAGCGCCTGCTCGCGCGCGAGGAGGAGGCCGGCGAGCTTCAGACCGAGGTGGACCGGCGCGCACTCGCGTATGCAATCGTGCGCATCTGTGAGAGCTTCCTCTACTCGGACGTCGTGGCCGACAACGAGCCCGACGTGGAGCAGGCGGTGACGCTGGTGGCGCGCCTGCTGCGGGCTCAATGACCCTCGAGCAGACGCTCAGGTGGCAGAACGCCTTCATGATCGCCTTCGACCTGGCGCTCGGCAGCGCCACGCTGCTCGCGCCCGACCAGACGCTGCGACTGGTCGGTCACGAAGAGCCGTCCGAGGACGCCCGGCACCTCTTCCGCCGCTGCGGCCCGATCTGGCTGACCTTCGCGGCCGCCCACATCGTCGCCGCGAAGCGCGGCACCAAGGAGGACTGGTGGGCGCTCGCCTGGCTGCGCGGCACCGAGCTGGCCACCGACGTGGTCTGGTCGGCGTCCCCGGCGTTCAGCCGGCCGGGCGCAAAGGCGGGGATGCGCTTCGCGGGCGCCGCCAACCTGGCGATGACGCTCGGCTTCGGCTGGCTCGCCTCGCGGCGGGCCGACTAGACCTGGTGCCCGTTCACGGCCAGCCGGATCGCGCGCACGAGCTCGGCGCCGGCTGAGGCCTTCTGCACATACGAACTCGCACCGGCGTCGAGCGCACCGCGCACGAGCGCCGGGTCGTCCTCCATCGTGAGCATCACGATCGCCATCGACGGCGACAGCCGCAGGAGCCGCGGGATCGCCTCGATGCTGGAGCCGCCCGGCATGTTGAGGTCGAGCACGAGGGCGGTGGGCCGGTGAGCCCGGACGTTGCGGAACGCGCCCTGGATGTCGCCGGCCTCTGCGAGCACCGACATGTCGTCCTCGGTGTCGAGCAGCAGCCGGAGGCCGTTGCGCATCACCGCGTGGTCGTCAGCGAGCACGATGGTGATCTGGGCGGGGTCCATGCGCGTCGGGCCATTATGCTCGCGCCGTGCCACGGCGCCTAATCCTCGCGCTGGCGGCCATCGGCCTGGCGGTGGCGGCGCCCGCCCATGCGGCCACCCCACCCTGGCTCGGCGGCGCGCGCATCCTGGTCCCCTCCGACCTCTCGAATCAGGACTGCCGCACCGGCGTCTGCAAGCACAACGAGAACACCGACCTCACGCGCTGGCGCGGCGCGATCTGGTTCGTGCACCGCACCGCGGGCAGCCAGGTCCTCGGACCGAACAGCTCGCTGCGGATCTACCGCTCGACCGACACCGGGCGCACCTTCGCGCTCGAGGCGATCGTGCCCGCACCGGGCGACCGGGACATCCGCGACCCGGCCTTCTACACGGTGGGCAAGCGGCTGTTCATCAAGGCGATCACGCGGCTGCCCGGCTTCGCCCTGCGCGACGAGGGCGCGGGCTCGATCAGCGTGCAGATCCACTCGAGCGACGGCGTGCACTGGTCGGCCCCGAGCGCGATCGGCCCTCAGGGCTGGGGCTTCTGGCGGGTGAAGCAGCAGGGCGGGAGCTACTACGCGTCCGCCTACGAGGATGGCGACCTGCGGGTGGTGCTCTACCGCTCGAGCGACGGCGTGCACTGGCGGCGCGGGCCGCTGATCTATGGCGTCTCGAGGGACACGCCGCTCGAAGCCGAGCTTGTCTTCTCGCCGTCGGGCAAGCGCATGTTCGCCTTCATGCGCCTCGACGGCGACAACAGCGTGCTGCTCGGCGGCAACGACCACCTGCGCACGAAGGTCTGCTGGTCCAGCCGCCCGTACAAGCGCTTCTCCTGCCCGCAGACGCTGAACGGCGTGCGGCTCGACGGCCCGGTGGCGTTCTACTGGGGCAAGCGCCTGTTCGTGGTCGCGCGCAAGCACCTCGTCGGCGCGGACCTGCGCAAGCGCACCGCGCTCTACGAGCTGCGCGGCAACTTCGAGAAGGGCCCGCTGCGCATCCGCGAGTGGGGTGAGCTGCCGAGCGCGGGCGACACCTCCTACGCCGGCATCGCGCCGCTCGGCGGTTCGCGCTTCCTAGTCACGTGGTACTCGAGCCCGCCGGCCCAGGACCAGAGCTGGCTCGACGGCTTCCAGGGCCAGACCGACATCTGGCGGGCGACGCTCGACCTGTCGAAGCTGCGCTAGAGCCAACCGAGCGCGACGCCGAACACCAGCGCCATGGCGACGTCGATCGCCGCCAGCGCGCCGATGCGGGTCCAGCGCGTGCGGCCGTCCGGCGCGTCGAACACCCAGGCCGCGTAGAGGTAGAACCAGAGGTAGCCGAAGATCACGATCAGCAGCACGAACGGCGTGTTCCACCACCAGTAGTGCCAGTGGAACGTGCCGCTGGCGTGGAGGAACAGCTCCACGGCCACGCTGACGATCGACAGGCCGAGCGCGACCGCCAGCCGGTTGGGCATCCCCAGCACGCGCACCCCCCGGTCGGGCGGCAGGAGCTTCGCGTAGACGATCCCGGCCAGCGCGAACATGAACGAGATCTCGACGTTCAGGCCGACCAGGAACTGGTAGGCGGTGGGGCCGGTGCTGGCCCACAGCGGCGCGGTGTCCGACGCCTTGAGGACGAGCGCGTTGACGATCTCGTTGAACCAGTCGGCGATCCAGACCGCGATGCCCGCCGCGATGATGTCGAAGCGCCCCCGCTCGACCTCCGCCGCGTAGGCGTAGACGACGAACGCGAGCAGCGCGACCGCGTACCACTTGAACAGGGACGCGTCGCGCACGAGGCGCTCGGCCTGAAGGGTCGCGTGCGTGCGGGTGGCCAGGGCGAGCATCGGCGCAGCACCCTATCCGGGCGCGTCGAAGCTGTTGCGAATCGCACGAAGCCGGGTTACCGTGAGAAAGATCGGGGCTCGCAGTCCGGGGAGTGTCTCGATCGCATCCCTTCATGCTGCGGCCCTTCACCGTCCTTCTCTGCGCTGCCGTCCTGCTCGCGCTGCCCGCGACGTCGTCCGCGTCGCGCGCTCACCGCGCGCACCACCGGCACGCCGCCCACCGGCTGGCGCGCCACGGCGGGCCGCTCGGCCCCGCGCGCGTGCGCGGCTCCCGGCCGCGTGTGTCAGCCGCGGCCGTCACCCCGCTCGCCTGGAACGGCGGGCCGGTGATGCACCAGAACAACGTCTACGTCATCTACTGGGACCCGCGCGGGCTGTTCACGTCGAGCTACAAGTCGCTCGTCAACCGCTTCCTTGGTGACGTTGCCGCCGGCAGCGGCACCACCGGCAACGTCTACGCCAACGACACGCAGTACTACGACAGCCAGGGGCCGATCGCTTATCAGTCGAACTTCATCGGCTCGGTGACGGACACCACGGCCTATCCGACGAGCGGCGGCTGCGCGGCCGTGCCGGTGGCCACGGGCGTCTGCCTCACCGACCCGCAGCTGCGCGGCGAGCTCGACTCCGTGATCGCCGCCCACCACTGGCCGCGCGGGCTCGGCACGGGCTACTTCATCCTCACGCCGAAGGGCGTGAACAGCTGCTGGACTGGCGACACGTCGTACTGCTCGTACGCCGCCTTCTGCGCCTACCACTCCTGGTACGGCAGCGGCTCGTCCACCACGCTCTACGCGAACATGCCGTTCGCCGGGAGCGGCTTCTGCTCGCAGGGCCAGACGCCGAACGGCGACGACGCCGACGCGGCCGTGAACCTGATCAGCCACGAGCAGATCGAGATGATCACGGACCCCGTGGGCAACGGCTGGACAGACGGGTCGCTCGACGGCGAGATCGGCGACAAGTGCGGCTGGCTGTTCGGCGACCCGCTCGGGGGCAGCGCCGGGTCGCTCTACAACCAGGTGGTCAACAGCCACCACTACGACCTCCAGGAGGAGTTCAGCAACCTCGACTCCGGCTGCGTCCAGCGGCCCACCGCGCAGAGCCCGAAGGCGGTCTTCAGCGCGGTGCCGACCTCCACCACCACCGGCACCAGCGTGAGCTTCGACGCCGGCGGATCGAGCTCGCCCAACGGCTCGATCGTCTCCTACGACTGGAACTTCGGCGACGGCTCGCCGCACGGCAGCGGGGTCAGCCCCACGCACGTGTACAGCTCGCCCGGCAGCCCGACGGTGGTGCTCACGGTGAAGGACTCGACCGGCGCCACCGCAGCGAGCTCCAAGACGCTCAGCATCTCCACGCCGTCGAACAAGCCGCCCAGCGCGAGCTTCTCGGCCGCGCCAAGCCCGGCCACGACCGGCCAGGCGGTGACCTTCGACGGCTCCTCGTCGTCGGACTCGGACGGCTCGGTCGTCTCCTATGACTGGGACTTCGGCGACGGCAGCCCGCACGGTCACGGAGCGGTGGTCGGGCACACCTACGCCGGGCCGGGCATCCCGAACGTGACGCTCACGGTCACCGACAACTCGGGCAACACCGGGGTGTCGAAGAAGACGATGGTCGTGAGCAACCCGCTGCCCACGCCCAACCTGCCGCCGGTCGCCGCGTTCACCGCCACGCCGGTCCGCGGCGTCAGCGGGCAGGTCATCCACTTCGACGCCGGCGCGTCGCACGACCTGGACGGCTCGGTCACGAGCTACGAGTGGGACTTCGGCGACGGCTCGCCGCGCGCCCATGGCCGAGTGGCCGACCACACCTACAGCGGCACGGGCTCGCCGGTGGTCACGCTGCTCGTCACCGACAATTCGGGCGGCACCGGCAGCGCCGCTCAGACGCTGACGATCGGGAGCGCCGGCGGCGGCGCGGGCCCTGCCAGCGTGGCCGGAGCGGCGTTCAAGACCCGCAGCGCCAGCGCGCGCGGGAGGACCGTCACGGTCCTTGTGAGCTGCCCGGCGAGCGCCGGCGGCGGCTGCGCCGGCACCGTCAAGCTCACCTCGGGCTCATCGGCGGCCGCCGTGGTCACGCTGGGCAGCGCCCACTTCAAGCTGGCCGCCGGCCACAGCGCCAAGCTGCGCGTGCACCTCTCGCGCCGCGGCCTGCGCCTGCTCGCCAAGCGACACAAGCTGCGCGTGCTGGCCACGCTGGTCACGCGCACGCCGTCAGGCTCGCAGACCGTCACGCAGGCGCCGTTCACGCTGAAGGCTCCGCGGCGACGCTAGCCTCGGCTGGGTGGAGTTGGACGACACCCTCCGGCGCACGTTGCCGCGCTTCGGCTACTCGCAACCCGGTCCTCCCCCCGACTGGCTGGCCGGTCCGCTCGACCGGGTCCTGGCCGATCTCCAGGGCGACGAGCCGATCGAGATCGACGTCAGCTACGCGACGACGCCGGACGGCACTCCCGCAATCTTCATCGCGGAGGCCGGCGAGTCCGGTTACTCGAGCTTCGCCCTGAACGGCAACCCGCGCGGAGCTGCGCTGCTCTTCGAGATCGCCTTCGGCCTCCAGGAGCAGGTCTTCCCCGAGCTCTACGCGAGCTGGGGCCAGGCTCGTCCGGAGTGTCCGGGCCATCCGCATTCGGCCGATGCGCGGATGATCGGCGACGAGGCCTGGTGGGTCTGCCCGCGCGACGGGCGTCCGCTCCGGCGCATCGGCGAACGCTCCTGAACTGATACAGGTTCCGCCCGTGTCACGGGCGCGGGTCGGCGACATCGAGCTTCACTACGAGGAGCAAGGGGCGGGCGAGCCGCCGATGCTCCTGATCGGCGGCATCCCGGCCGTGGCGAGCGACTGGGGGCCCTTCGCCCGAGCGCTGAGCGGCAGGCGGCGGGTGATCGCCTACGACAACCGAGGCAGCGGCGAGTCGACCGTCACCCCCGGGCCGTACACGATGGCTCAGCTCGCCGCCGACGCCGCGGGCCTGCTGGACGCCCTCGGCATCGAGCGGGCCGACGTGTTCGGCATGTCGATGGGCGGGATGATCGCCCAGGAGCTTGCGATCGGCTGGCCGGAGCGCGTGAACAAGCTGGTGCTCGGCTGCACCCACGCGGGCATCGCCCATGCGACACGCCAGCCCCGCGACAGCGCCCGCGCCTTCGTCATGCAGACCGGCGACTGGGCCGAGCGCATGCGCGCGCTGGCGCCATTCGCCTTCGCGCGCGGGGTGGATCCGAGCGCGCTCGAGGCGTTCGTCGCCAAGAAGTCGAACGACGCGCAGGACCCGGAGGGCTACGCCGCGCAGTTCGCGGCGGTGCTCGCCCACGACAGCTTCGGCCGGCTGCCCCAGATCTCGGCCCCCACCCTGATCGTCACCGGCGACGACGATCAGATCATCCCGGCGCCGAGCAGCGACGTGCTGCACGAGCGCATCCCCGGCTCGCGGCTCGAAACGGTCGAGGGCGCCGGCCACCTCTTCTTCCTCGAGCGTCCCGAGGAGACGCTGCGCCTGCTGGAATCGTTCCTGTGAGCGAGAGCGACCCGACCGTCTTCTGCGCGACGCTCGAGGAGTGGGAGGCCTGGCTCGGCGAGAACCACCAGCACGTGCGCGGCGTCTGGCTGAAGATCGCCAAGAAGGGCACGGGCATCGACAGCGCCCGCTATCCGGAGGTGCTCGACGCGGCGATCGCCCACGGCTGGATCGACGCGGTGCGGCACGGCCACGACGACGAGTACTTCCTGCAGCGCTTCACCCCCCGTGGGCCCCGCAGCAAGTGGTCGAAGATCAACCGCGACAAGGCCACGCAGCTCATCGACTCGGGCCTCATGACGCCGGCGGGACTGCGCGAGGTGGAGAAGGCCAGGGCGGACGGCCGCTGGGACGCAGCCTACGAGTCGCAGCGCACCATCTCGGTGCCGGACGACCTGCAGCGAGAGCTCGACGCCGACCCGAAGGCGCGCGAGTTCTTCGAGTCGCTGAGCAGCCAGAACCGCTACGCGATCCTCTACCGCCTCCACGACGCGAAGAAGCCCGAGACCCGCGCCCGCCGCCTCGAGCAGTTCGTGACGATGCTCAAGGAGGGCAAGAAGCTCTATCCGTGAGCTTCCGCCATGAGCCGCTCCATGTTCTCGGGGTTGAAGAACGTCTCGGGCGGGACCATGCCCTCGCGCGCCTTGTAATAGAGGTTCGTGTCCTCTTGGCTGCCGCGTAGCGCGGCCCGCATCGCGTACTCCTCGGGCGGCAGCGGCTGGAGGCGGGCGAAGCGCAGGTTGAGCTCGTACCAGGGCAGCGTGGCCTCGTTGCGGCGGCGCTCGTAATCGGCGAGCGCCTCGTCGAGCGGGCGCTCGCCGGACAGGCCCTCGTGCGCGGCGTCCGCCAGGAGCTCGGCGTCGCGCAGGGCGTCGCACACCCCGAGCGCCATGTAGGGGTCCTTGTGGCAGCCGGCGTCGCCCACCAGCGCCCAGCCCGGCCCGTGCGGGCGGCGCACGAAGTTCGGCAGCTGCGTGGCGCCGTAGAAGCGCTCCTCGCGCCGGCCCGCTCTGATCCGCTCGGCCAGCTCCGGCACGGCGTCGAGCAGCTTCGTCAGCTCGCCCTCGATGTCCGCGCGCACCGTGTTCAGCTCGGCGAGCGGCCAGACGCCGAAGAGCGTGAACAGGCCGTCGTTCGTCGGGTGGCCGAACAGCGCGCGCTCGTTGCGCACGTACAGCTCGAGGCCCTCCGCGTCGACGCCGCTCCAGTAGGAGAAGTACCAGCAGCTGAGCGCCGGCGCGCTTTCAAGCTCCTCCGCCCCCACCGTGCGGGCCACCGCCGAGTTGCGGCCGTCGGCGCCGATCACCAGCCGCGCCTGCTCGCTCGCCGTCGAGCCGCTCTTCGCATCGCGGCCGCGGATGCCCTCCACGCCGTCGCCGTTTCCGAGGAGCTCCTGCACCGCGAAGCCGTCGCGCAGCTCGGCGCCCGCCTCCACCGCCGCGTCCACCAGCACCTTGTCGAGCTGGGCGCGGCGCGGCCCGAGGCCGGCCGGCACGCCGTCGACCACGAGGTCGCGGCCCGTGAGCGGCCCGTCCCCCATGTCCATCGTCATCGTCTTGACCGGCGGGCAGCCCGTGTCGAGCACGCGCTCGAGCAGGCCGAGCCGGCTCAGCCGGCCCGGACCGTGGAAGTGGATGAAGTGGCCATGCGGGATCTCGCTGGGGAACTTGGCCCGGTCCACGAGCAGGACGCGGTGCCCCCTGCGGGCGAGCAGCATCGCCGTCGTGGCGCCGGCGCAGCGCGCTCCGATGACTATGGCGTCGTACATCTTGCGAGTCCGGCCCGAAGGTACCGAATCGGGGACACTGCCTCAAATGGAGGGACTCGCCCTGGAGGAGCACGGCTCGGGCCGCCCGCTGGTGCTCGTCCACGGGCTCGCCACCACGCGCGTGATCTGGCGCCGCGTCGTGCCCCTGCTCGCTCCCGGCCGGCGGGTGATCACGTTCGACGTGCCCGGCTTCGGCAAGTCGCTGCCCGCCGGGCCCGGCTTCGCGCTCGATCAGGTCGCGGAGCAGATCGCCGCAAGCCTCGACCTGGACGAGCCGTTCGACCTCGTGGGCCACTCGATGGGCGGAGCGATCGCGCTGACGCTCGCCTCGCGCCACCCCGAGCGTGTGGACCGCCTCGTGCTGGTCGCGCCCGCGGGTCTGCGGCCGCTGCCGGGCGCCGCGGCACGCGCCTTCGGGGCCGCGGCCCAGCGGGCGATCCCGCTGCGCCGCCGCGGCGCACCGCTCGCAGACTTCGGCTGGGGACGGCGCATCCTGATGACCCCCGGCACGGCCGACCCGGCGTCGATCCCGCCGACCGAGGTGCGGGCGCTGCTGGCGGCCTCGCGCGGCGCCACGCGGATCGCCGACGCGCTGGCGGCGGTGGTCTCCGCCGACCTCCGCCCGGTGCTCGCCCGCCTGCCGCTGCCGGTCGGCGCCGTGTGGGGCACGCGCGACCGCATCGTCCCCTCCGGCGGCATCCACACCGTGCTGTCGCTGCGGCCGGAGGCGGCCACCGCCACGGTGCCGGGCGCGGGGCACATCGCCATGATCGAGCGGCCCGAGCCGTTCGCCGCCGCACTCGAGGAGGTCCTGTCACGGCTTGGCAACATCCGCCCGGTCGTGAGCGCCTAGCCTGCCGCTTGAAGCGTCGGCAGAAGGGAGCGGCGTGACCTGTCTCGAAGCCACTGCGGGAGCCGTGCGGCTGGCGGACGGCCGTCGCCTCGCATTCGCCGAATTCGGCCGCCGCGACGGCTTCCCGGTCCTCTACTTCCACGGTGCGATCGGCTCGCCGCTGCGCTGCGAGGGCGAGCTCGCGGCAAGCATCGAGTCGCTGCGCCTGCGGCTGCTCTACGCGCAGCGGCCGGGCTTCGGCGCCTCCGGCCAGCAGCCGGGCCGCACGCTGGTGGACTTCGCCGCCGACGTCGAGCAGCTCGCCGACCTGCTGGCGCTCGAGCGCTTCGCCGTGATCGGCGTATCCGCCGGCGGTCCCTACGCGGTGGCCTGCGCGCGGCGGCTGCCCGAGCGCCTCAGCGCGGCGGCCGCGGTCTCGTCGCTGTCGCCGCTCTGTGCGCCCGCCGACGTGCCCGGCTTGCCCGCGCGCATCCGCCTGCCGCTGCGCGCGCTCGCGGCGGCGCCCCGCACAGCGGCTCGCCTGGGCGACGCCGCCGTGGGCTTCGTCGCGCGCCACCCCTCCCTCCTGCTGCGAGCGATGACGATCGGCGCGCCCGCCACTGACAGGAGCCACCTGGCCGACGGCGCGACGAGCATGGCCGCGGTCGACGCCTTCCTCGAGGCCACGGCCGGCGGCATCGGGGGGCTGGTGGAGGACCACCTGGTGACCTCGCGGCCGTGGGGCTTCAAGCTCGGCGAGGTGGCCGGCGAGGTGCACGTATGGCACGGCATGCACGACGCCTTCGTGCCGGCCGAGCACGCCCTCCAGCTCGTCGCCGCGCTGCCGCGCTGCCGCGCCTGGCTCAGCCCCGGCGAGGGCCACTTCTTCTTCCGCCGCCGCGTGCGCGACATCCTGGGCGCGCTGGCGAGCAGCGGCGTCGCTGCCTGAGCGGCCGGGCGCCAGCTTAGGATGAGGCGGGGTGCTCCAACGCCTTGTCATCCGCTGGGCCTTCAACGTCGTCGCGCTGTTCGTGGCGGCGTGGCTCCTGTCCGGCGTCGCCTACGGCAACGACTGGTGGACCCTGTTCCTCGCCGCGATCGTCTTCACGGTGGTCAACGCCTTCATCAAGCCGATCCTCACCGTGCTGTCGATCCCGTTCATCGTCGTCACGCTCGGCATCGCCTACCTCCTGATCAACGTGCTGATGCTGTACGTGACGGACTGGGTCGTGCCCGACTTCGAGATCAAGAGCTTCGGCGCCGGGCTGCTCGCGGCGATCGTCGTCAGCCTCGTGAACATGCTGCTGCAGGCCGTCTTCGGCAAGCCGGAGAAGCGGGGCTAGACCTCGTAGGTGGTCAGCTCGACCACCACGCCGTCCGGGTCCTCGAAGTAGATCGAGTGCGAGACGTCGTGGTCCTGGGACTCCACCTCGATGCCCTTCTCGGGGCTCGCGGCGGGCGCAGTCGAAGTTCTCGGCGAGAGGCCTACTGGCGGCCGGGCGTCGTCGAGGAGATCGTGCCGCAGGCAGGACTGGCCGTCGAGCGCGTGTTCGACACGAACTCGACTTTCGAGTACGCCGACGACGCCGCCCTTGTCAGCGTGATGACAGCGGCGGGCGGCGCCGGCCTGGTCGCGGGCCCCGACAGGCAGGACGAGCTGGCGGCGGCGATTCTGCGCGAGCTCCGCTATTGCAAGCGCCCTGACGGCGGTTTTTCCCTGCAAAACGAGTGGCATGTCGTGATCGCGCGAGCCCGCTGAGCCACGATCCGACCCCGGGCTAAAGGTGTCCGCGGGGGCTGCCGACGACAGCCATGAGTGCGGCTCCAACCGAACTTCGGAAAGTGCGGATTTTTCGCACTGGGTGACCCCCCTCACCCGCATGAGGGAGGCGACGTCCCTGCAGCGTTCGAGCTAACCTGCGCCGCCGTCGTGCCCCTCCCTTCCGCCATCCGGCGCGTTGCCGGACCAGTTCTTGTCGTGCTCGTAGCCCTCGCAGTGGCCCTCCCCGGGGCCGCTTTGGGGTCACCTGCCGGTCCCCGGAAGCAGTCACCGGCGGCCGCCACGACGGCGAAAAAGAAGAAGCGGCACGCCCGCTGCAAGCGCTACCACCGCGTCCGGCTCCGCCGTCACGGCCACTTCGTCAAGCGCCACGGCCGCTTCGTGAAGGTGCGCCGCTGCGTGAAGACCAAGAAGCGCGTGGCCACGCCGGCCCCGCCCGCACCCGCCGCGCCGAAGGGCCCAGGCTTCATCGTGGGCAGCGTGTCCGGCCCGGCGCCGCTGTGGGAGGCCACGAAGATGCCGAGCATGCATCCGCGGCTCGTGCGCTTCGAGGCGAGCATCAACACCCCGGCCGCCAAGCTGCTCCCCTACGTCCTCGGGCTCGCCGCACGCGGCACCGAGGTGATCCCGATGGCCAGCTTCTACGGGCGCATCCCGAGCACCTCCGAGGCGCAGAGCCTTGGCAGCTGGGCGCACACCTTCGGCCCTGGCGCCGCCGTCTGGAGGGGCAACCCCAACGCCTACCTCGCGCCGCGCTACATCGAGTTCGGCAATGAGACCAACGAGTCGTACCAGTTCGGCGGCGTGTCCCAGGGGTCGTCCTACATTGCCCGAGCGCAGTCCTACGCCCTGCGCGCCGAGGACGCCATGAACGCCCTTGCTGGGACAGGCATGAGCCTGTTGCTGCAGGGGGACAACGGCGGCTGCGGCTGCTCAGAGTGGGTTGACGGGATGTTCAGCGCCGTCCCCGACCTGGCCTCCCGTGTCGGTGGTTGGACCGTGCATCCGTACGGCCCGCCGAGCCGCTACCGGCCCATCATGGATGAGATGGTGCGCGACCTCGCCAAGCATGGCGACTCGCGCCTGCCGATCTACGCGACCGAGTACGGCATCTCCACCGACAACGGCCGCTGCCTGTCCGACAACTACGACTGGCCCAAGTGCCTGACCTACCAGCAGGCCGCGGCCGACCTGCAGTCCTCGATCGAGGACATGCACAGGACCTACCCCACGCTCGCCGCGATCATGGTCTTCAACCAGCGCGACCAGGCGCCGAGCGGCTCGAACGGCGACCGCGAGAGCTACTTCGGCATCTTCCAGAATGGCGGCGGCCGGAAGGGCGCCTATACCGACATGGTGCAGCAGCTACAGGCGAAGTACCACGGCTAGCCGCCCCGTGGCCGGCGCCGCCGCTTCAGCGGGCGAACATTGCGGGGTGGCGTACCTTGAAGCTGTGACCACGCGAGGGCGACTGTGGAGCTACGGCTCGATCGTTGCGGTCATTCTGGTCGCCGGCCTCTGCCGGCTCCTGATCGGCGGCTTCGCCGTTGAGGTGGCCGCGCTGAGCGTGATCTCGCTCGGGCTGGGCGCGATCCTGCTGCTCGTGTTCTACGAGGTCGGGCTGAGCGAGGACAAGGAGCGCGAGCGGGAGGAGGCGGCCGCCGTGAAGCGGCGCCGGGCGAAGGCCTCGCACCGCCAGCAGCAGCGGACCCCGATGCGGCCGCGGCGGCCGAGGTAGTGCCCTGACTCCCTAACGCAGCGCGATCAGGGGATCCACGGCCGCGTCCCTGACCCGCACCTCGAAGTGGAGGTGCGGGCCCGTGGCGTTGCCGGTGGCGCCCACCCGTCCCACGAGTACGCCGGCGCGGACTTGGCGTCCACGCCTCACCGCGATCCGCGACAGGTGCGCATACCAGCTCGTCACGCCGCGGGCGTGGCGGATCACGACCAGGTTGCCGTAGCCGCCGGGGTCGAAGCCCGCGAACACGACCCTGCCGGACCCCGCAGCGCGCACGGCCATGCCCGTGCGCGCCTCGAGGTCGATGCCCGAGTGGAAGCGGTCCCCGCGCGGGCCGAAGCCGTCGCCGAGCGGGGCGCTCAGGGGCCAGCCGAGGCGCAGCGGTGAGACGGGGATCCTGTGTCGCCGCAGCGAGCTCAGCGTCGCGGGGCCGGCCACCCCGTCGGCGGGCAGCCCCGCCCAGCGCTGGAACAGCTCGACGGCGGCCTGCACGTGCGCGCCGAAGCCGCCGTCGAAGTTCCCGGACGGGAAGCCGTGCCAGGCGAGCCGGAACTCGAGCGCCGCCACGTCCCAACCCACGTCGCCCAACCGCATCTCCCGGCTGCCCAGCGGGTGCCGCCCGAGCCTGCCGAGGCGCCGCCGAACGCGCGGCCCGGCGACCCCGTCCACGGGCAGCCGCGCACGCCGCTCGAACCGCCGCACCCCGGCGCGGGTCTGCGGCCCCAGCACGCCGTCGACGGTGCCGCCGTAGTTGGAGTGAGCTCGCAGGGCCACCTGGAGAGCGGCGACGTCCGCACTCCCAGCCGCCGAGGCCCAGGCGGCCCCGCGAGACACACAGCCACGACCAGAACGGTCAATCGGCGCCTCATATGGGTGACTTCGCCAGAGCGGTGAGGCGGTCCTGCACACTGCGGACCGCCGACGCGCCGCGAGGCCCCGACCTACCCCGGGTGTGGCGCCCCCGCGTCCGCGTCGAGCTCGGCGAGCAGCGCCTCCACGCGCGCGGCGATGTCGTCCCGGGTGGCGCGGACCTCCTCGATCGGACGCCCCTTGGGGTCGGGCAGGTCCCAGTCGATGTAGCGCTTGCCGGGGATGTAGGGGCACTCGTCGCCGCAGCCCATCGTCACCACGACGTCCGCCCATTCCGCAAGCTCCTGGTCGAGCTTCCGCGGCTTCCTGTCTGCCAGGTCGATTCCCAGCTCGCGCATCGCCTCCACCACCTCCGGGTGCACGCGCTCCCCTGGCGTCGTGCCGGCGCTCATTGCCTCGTGCCGCCCGGCGCTCGCCCGCTCGAACAGCGCCTGGCTCATCTGCGAGCGGCCGGCGTTGTGGAGACAGACGAACAGTGCTCGTGCCACGGTTTCAGATTATTACATTGACAATTCGCTATCAAATCGACATACTTCGATGTATGCCGCCGCTCGAGGTACTGCCGAAGACCAAGCGCGCTCCCGGCGAGCCGTGCTGCGAGCCGGTCGCCTACCCCGACGTCGAGCGCGAGCGGGCGCTGCGGATGGCGGAGGTGGCGAAGGCGCTCGGCGACCCCATCCGCCTGCAGATCGTCGACGTGCTGCGCAAGCACGCGGGCGAGGTCTGCGTGTGCGAGCTGGTGCCGCTCTTCGACGTCTCCCAGCCCACCCTCTCGCACCACCTGAAGAAGCTGCGCGACGCCGGCATCGTCGACTCCGAGCGGCGCGGCCTGTGGGCCTACTACTACGTCCTGCCAGAAGCGCTGAAGGAGCTTTCGTCATGGCTGAGCTGACCGACACCAACATCCGCGAGACAGTTCGCGCGCGCTACGCCGCGGCGGCCCGAGCCGCCGACGGTTGTTGCAGCGGCGGCGATGCCGAGGGCGTCGGCGGCTTCTCGTGCGGCCTCTACGAGGATGCTGAGACCGAGGGCGTTCCGGACGCCGCGGTCACCGCGTCGCTCGGCTGCGGTGTGCCCACCGCCGTCGCCGACCTGCACGACGGCGAGGTCGTACTGGACCTCGGCTCTGGCGCCGGCGCGGATGTGCTGATCAGCGCCCGCCGCGTCGCGCCGAGCGGGAAGGCCATCGGCCTCGACATGACCGACGAGATGCTCGAGCTCGCCCGCCGCAACGCGGTCGACGCCGGCGTCGGCAATGTCGAGTTCCTCAAGGGCTACATCGAGGAGATCCCGCTGCCCGACGAGTCCGTCGACGTCGTGATCTCGAACTGCGTGATCAACCTCTCGGGCGACAAGCAAGAGGTCCTCGACGAAACCGCGCGCGTGCTGCGGTCCGGCGGCCGCTTCGCCGTCTCCGACGTGATCGCCGACCCCGACATGGACGCCGCCACGCGAGCCGACATGCGCGAGTGGACCGGCTGCATCGCCGGCGCCCTCACCCGCGAAGAGTTCGAGCAGGCGCTGCGCTCAGCGGGCCTCACCGACGTCGAGATCGTCGAGACCCACCGCGTCCACACGCACGCGGGCTCGGCGATCGTCAGGGCGCGAAAGCCGTAGCGCCTGAATCAGTGTTTTCCGCCGCCGGCGCGGCGGAAGCACACGGATGCCGCCGGCGCGCCGCCGTCCTAGCTTGGAGTCATGAGGCTCGGCCCCTCGATCGTGGCCGTGGCACTGCTCGTGGCGGCGGCGCCGGCATCCGCGGCGACGTGGAGCAAGGCCCGCCCCCTCGTCCGCGAGCAGAACGTCGACCCGGTGACATTGCACCTCGCCGCGGCGGCGAACGGCGAGACGGCGTTCGTCTGGATCCAGGGCAGGCTGGTCCAGGCGCGCACGCGCAGTCCAGCGGGACGGCTAGGACCGGTGTTCACGCTGCGCCGGATGGCGCACTCGAACCTTGGCCTCCCCCAGATCGCGATCGGGCCCCGGGGCTCGATCGCCGCGATCTGGACGGAGAACCTCGCGCCGCACGCGCGCGGCCGCGTCGCCGTCTACTTGTCTGTGGGTAGCGCGCGCGGCTTCGGCCCGGCTCGGCGGGTCGGCACGGCCATCAGCCCGGAGGGAGGCGGCGGCGCCGGCTCCGAGGGCGGGAGCGCGAAGATCGCGATCGGAGCGGACGGCACGATCGCCGCCCTGTGGCCCACGGCGAGGAGCTCGCTTGGGACCTGGTGGAAGACTCCGCGAAGCGCCTCGGGCGTGCGCGGGACGATCCCGGCGGCAGCCGGCAGGAGCGACGTGCACCCCGGCGAGGTCGCGCTTGGCTTCGACCGCCACGGAACCGCATTCGCGGGCTGGACCACGATTCCCACCGGTCCTCTCGGGTGGGACGTCGGCCGCGTCTGGACGGCGTCGCGCGGCGCGCGCGCCCGGGGCTTCGGCGTCGCCGCGGCCGTCTCGGCGCACAGCACGAGGGCGGGAACGGGCGCCTTCGGCCTGCACATGAGCGTGGGCGCGGACGGCACGGTAGCGGCCGTCTGGCTCGAGGGTGACGGGCTGCTGAGCCCCGTCGGGTCGCTCGCGGCCGCGATCAAGCCGGCCGGCGCGCCGTTCGCAGCGCCTCAGGCGCTCAGCCCGGGTTGCGAGGAAGCGGATCCGGACGTCGCGGTCTCGAGCCGCGGACGCGTACTGGCCACGTGGGAGCGAAGCTGCCCGGCCGGTGCGAGCACGGTCGCGGCGACGGGCGCCCCGCTGCTGGGAGCGCCCGAGCCGATGCAGGTGTCCGGGGAGTTCCGCGATCTCGCCATGGCAGACACGGGCCAGGCGGTCTACGTCTTCTCGCCTGGCGCGCACGCCAGCGTGCGGCCGCCAGGAGGCCCCTTCGGCGCGCCGCATCTGATCGCACGCTCGCAGTTCTCCACCACACCCAGGGTGGCGATCGGCGGCCGGCTGGCCGTCACCGGCTGGCAGGCGCCGGGCGGCTTCTACTACTCCACGCTCGCCCTCTAGGTGTCCTGCTCGCGGTCTTGGTGAACGCGGGTGATGGGTGGTCGGCCGCCGGCGGCTGTGTGTGGGCGGCGGCGGTTGTAGAAGCGCAGCCAGGATGACAGGGCGCGGTCGCGGGTGGTGCTGTTAGGCCAGGCGCGGCGGTGGCCCCATTCGGCATCGAGCGTGCCGAAGAAGCGCTCGATCTTGCCGTTCCAGCGTGGCGTGTAGGGCGGGATGAGGATGTGACGGGCGCCGAGTTCGGCGAGCGTTTCGCGGAAGGCGTGGCTGCGCTCGTAGCACTTGGCGTTGTCGGACATCACTGCCTCGACGGGGCCGCAGCCCTGCTCGCCAAACCAGGCGGCCGCGCGGCGCAGGGTGGCCGAGACGGTGTGCTTGTTCTCGGCGGAGTGCAGCTCGCAGTAGGCCAGGCGGGTGTGGTCGTCGATGACGCCGATCACGACGGTCTTGCCAGCTTTGCGGGTCTTGTGCCGCTCGCCGCGTTGCCCGGTCGCCCAATGCCCGGGCTTGTCGAACTTCGGCAGCTCGAAGCCGTCGATATGCAGAAGCGCCCCGGCCTCGGTCCACTCATAGCGGCGGTGGGTCTGGCGCGGCTCGGAGCGCCGCCGCCGCGAGCAGCCGTGACGCTTGAGCACCTTCCAAATCGTCGAGCGGTGCCGGCCGGTCAAGAACTGCAGCTGCAGCGGCCCCCAGTTGGTCTTCTCCCTCGCGACCAGGATCGCCCGCTCCTGCTCGGCCGACAACGCCCACGGACAGCTGCCCGGAACCGGTCGCCTGGTCGACAGGCACGCCCGGCTTGCCCGCTCCTGCGCGCTGGCGGTCTTCCACCGATGCCACCACCGGTGCGCGGTCGCCGGCGCGACGTTGAGAGCCGCAGCCGCGGCCCTCAACGTCGAACCCTGCTCGATCAACAAGACCAGCTCGAGCCGGCCAGCCAGTCCGAGCTTGCACCTACGGTCTTCCATGTCCGGTCTCCTTCCGGGAGGTCAGTCGTCGCTGACCGCACCTTCCGCTGGAGGCCGGACACCTCCATCAACCGTTCACTAAGCCCGTAGGCAGCTCATCTAGGCCAGCAGCAGGCGCCGGCCGCTGTCCTGCAGCGTCTTCACGATCTCGCGCTCCGAGCGCCCGGCCTGGTGCAGCGCGCCACGGCCACCGGAGCCCGAGATCGGAGCCGAGGCTCAGAACCAGCGCCGGCGCTTGAAGAACCCCACCAGCAGCGCCACGACGAGCAGGTCGAGCCCGAGCCCGAGCCCGACGAACGCGCCCCAGTGCTGGACGTGGCCGGTGAGCCAGCCGAAGTTCTGGCCGAAGAAGCCGGTTATGAAGGTGAGCGGCAGGAAGATCGTGGCGATGATCGTCAGCTGCTTCATGACGGCGCTGACTCGGTTCGAGACGGTCGAGAGGTAGACGTCCATCGCGCTGGTCAGGAGGTCGCGGTAGCTGTCGATCAGGTCGCTGATCCGGATCAGGTGGTCGTAGACGTCACGGAAGTAGTGCTCGTCCTCGCGCGCGAAACCGGGCAGCTCGGCCATACGGCCGTTCAGGCTCGCGAACGCGTCGCGCTGCGGGGTGACTGCCTTGCGCAGGCCCACGAGCAGCCGCTTCATCTGGAAGATCTCCTGGAGCTGGTCCTCGCTCGCCGTGAGGAAGATCTGATTCTCGAGCTCGTCGATGCGGTCATCGAAGTCGCTCAGGATCGGGAAGAAGCTGCTGATCAGGCCGTCGACGACGCGATAGAGCAGAAGCGACGGTCGCGCCGTCGGCTCGTGCAGGTGGTCGTAGCGTCCGCGCAGCTCGGCGAACGCGGGACAGTCGTCGCGGTGGACGGTCAGGAGGAAGCGATCGGAGTAGAAGCAGTGCACCTCAACAAGCCGGTCTCGGTCGGGCGCGGCTCAGTAGACGACGATGAAGACGAAGTCCTCGTATTCGTCGATCTTCGCCCGCTGGTCGAAGTGCTCGGAGTCCTGGATCGCGAGCGGATGGAACTTGAAGACGTCGCGCATGATCTCGAAGTCGGCGGCCACCGGTGCGTGGAGGTCGACCCAGAAGAACTCTCCGCTTGCGAGCAGGCGCTCGACCGTCGCACGGCTGAAGTCCACCTCGCCCCGGCCGTCCTCGCCGAACACGTGACACCTCGAGGTCGGGACGCTCTGTGGTGGCTCCACTCCGTCCGCCGAGAGGGCGGCTTCCACGGGGACCGCCCGCATACGCTCGCGAGCATCCTCGACCCGCCTGCTGCGTGACGCTCGCGACTCGCTGCGGCGTCTCAGCCCGCGCGCCGCGCCTGCCACGCCCTTGGCCTTGGAGCTCATCGCGGGCGCGGGGGGCGTGTGCGCCGGCGGAACAGGCTGCCCACCCAGCCACGGCGCGGCTCGCCGGCGGTTTCAGCCTGAGCGGGAGCCGGCGGCTCCAAGGGGCCCGCCTGTGGAAGATCGTGAACGTGTGTCGACCCCGGGATCACCCCGGGTATCGGCGAGTCACTTACCTCGGGGACTGGTCTGCGCAACATGAGGAACCTCCTTGAGCGCCTCTCGCGGCCGCCTTCGCGGCGTCCCGAGTGGCTCTCGTCGAGAGTGGCTCTCTTCTGCTGAGGACGAAACTGTCCGTGAGGTTGCCGGGGGCGCGTGGCCGGCGGGGTCCCTGCGCGAAGCGGTGTCGCTTGAGCGGCGAGTGACCTTGGTTCTTCAAGTCTAGTCGCGCAGATCGGCGCGCTAGGGTCTGGCCAACGCGAGAAACGAGAGGCTTAGGGGATGACTGAGCATCAGCAGCAGTCCGAGTGGAACGTCGCCGAATGGCACGGCAAGA
Source organism: uncultured Thermoleophilaceae bacterium (assembly GCA_963848495.1). Classification (GTDB taxonomy): domain Bacteria; phylum Actinomycetota; class Thermoleophilia; order Solirubrobacterales; family Thermoleophilaceae; genus JAICJR01. The sequence continues at coordinate 1,385,965 of CAWKDV010000002.1, read as the reverse complement.
CCCTGGTCGACCGTGACGGGGAGAAGATCGGCAAGCTGGAGGACGTCTACGTCGACGTCGAGAACGACGAGCCGCAGTTCGGCACCGTCAAGGAGGGGTTCATCGGACGCCATCTGACCTTCGTGCCGCTGGGCGGGATCACGGTCGGCCCCGACGAGCTGCAGGTGCCGGTGTCAAAGGATCAGGTCAAGTCCGCGCCCAACATCGCGCAACACGGCGAGGAGCTCTCACAGGCGGACGAGTCGGCTCTCTACCACCACTACGAGCTCAACTACACCGCGCCCAACACCGAGAGCGGACGGCGACTCGCCCGCCGCTGACCGCAGAACCGCCGGCGAGACATACGAGAAAAGGCCCGCACGGTGCGGGCCTTCCTCTCCTCCGCGGAGCCGGCTGTGCGTGGCGGCTGATTAGGCCTGGACCAGCTGGCGGGTCTTGTGCACGACTACCTCGCCGGAGGTGATCTTCGGCATGTTCGGTATGGCCCCCTCGAGCTTCTCCTCGCGGATGAAGCCGGCTGCGACCTTCGTCGACGCGTCGGCCTGTGCCGCGGTCTCGTAGAACGCGACCGAGCTGATAACGCCGTTGCCGGTATCGATCAGGGAGTAGCCGCTGAAGCCCGGCAACTCGCTCAGTCTGGGGACGAGAACATCATCGACCTTCTTGACGACCTCGTCGGTGCGGCTCTGGTCGACTGACTCGTAGCGTCGGATCGTGGCGAACATTGGGTGGTCCCAACTCTCTTCTCTGGGGCGGAGAGCTCGATTGAGTCCTCCTGTTGCGCCGAGGCCCGAGTAACGGTCGAGGAGCTTGGTGAGCCCGACGCTGTCGGTGGGGGGTCTCTGCGCACTGCGAACCCTAGCAGCTTTCGGGATAACGTGACCTTACGTATCAACGTTTCTCCACGTTGGAACTGTAGACTTCGGGACTCGATGTGCCCTTTCACGGTCACCGTCCAGCATGTTCCGGACCGGGAGCTGGGGCCGCTGCTGAGTCAGTTGGCTCAGGCAGGCTTCGTGAACCCGGTCATCAGCCATCTGAGCGCCGATGGCTCTCCGGAGGAAGCGGGCGCCCCTGCGCGTGCAGGGCGGACGGACCTCCCGCAGGATTGGCGTCTTGTTCGAGAGCGGGAGGGCGAGTCATACCACTGGCCACAGGGGCGCGATCGCTACGACCCCTACCGGGTGTTCCTCGGCACGACGCGCACGGAAGGTGCCGTTCAGATAGGGCTCGGCGAAACGGTCCGCAAGAACCGGTGGGGGCGCGACCGGAAGTACGTGGTCGCCTTCCTCAGCGGCGGCGCCCCGCAGCAGCCGCTGGTCGAGTTCCTGGCCGCCGACGACTACGACCGGACACGCGAGCTCGTCGCGGTCATCCGGGGCAGCGACGGGGGGCGGCGGATGTACGGCTCGGGTGACACCCTTCCAGCCCTCTACAGCGAGCGCTTCCGGACGCAGATCTACAGCGATCGGGTCGTCCATCCCGGCGCCTGGAACAAAGTCGCCGTGGTGGCCCGCGAGGACGACGAGGAGACAATCCTCAACCACGCGCTGCTCCAAAGCCGGCGGCGCTACCGGACCTAGCCCCCTCGATGTCCCGGCACGACTTGACATCGGTGGGAAAGCGAGGAGAGTGAGCAGTCTCTACGTGGGAGTGTCGCGGCCGGAACGGCCGGGGGACGCCCAGGGAAGGGGGCTCTGTGACCCCCGCCAGCAACTACGCGACACTTGCTCCAAGGGAGCCGGCACGAGCGCAGTCCGAACGAAGGTTCGAGCTGCGATGCGCGGACGTCGTCCCGGTTCGATGCGAAGAGATCTTCTGCGCGCACTGTGCCAGTGAGGCGATCGGGCTCGCGTGCGAGCACGGCAAGCTGATTCACGGCTTCACTCCGGGCTGGTACACCCCGGAGAGGCTCGTCCTCATGGCCGGAACTGTGACCGAACGCTGAAGGTTCAACCGGGAGGGAGCCCTCCACATCACCCAGAAGCCTGATTGTGCTCGTCTGGGGGTATAAGGACTACACGCCGACGCCTTTCATCTTGCGGCCCGTGGCCCAAACCACTGCGGGTGATCTGCATGGGAACTCGCCGGGACTTCAATGCGGGACGCGCGAGCGGACCGCAGGAAGGGCCGATGACATGCCCTACTACCGCTGTCCCGAGTGCGCGCTCACTGTCCAGAGTGTCGCCGGGCGCTTCACAGCCAGAACCTGCCCGCGATGCTCGGTGCCGCTGAACCGCACCGATCGGATCTACACACCGGACCGCGACCCCGCCGCCGTCAGCCATCGCTTCGCGGCTGAGCCGCAGGCGGCTGCCGCGGCCCGGCGCGTGCTCGAGCAGCTGCTCTGGAACCTGGACCCTGGCGAGGTCCGGGTTGCGGCGCTGTTGACTACAGAGCTGATCGCGAACAGCGTCGAGCACGGCGCGGGCAGGCCCGGCTGCGTGCACCTCCAGGTTGCTCTGACCGCTGGGCGCCTGCGCGTGGAGGTCGGCGACGAAGGATCGGGGTTTGACCCTGCCCCGCGGGGTCAGGACACGCCACTCGACTCACATTGGGGTCTACACCTGGTGGAGACGCTCGCCGATCGCTGGGGGGTCGTGGCCGAGCCCCAAACGGTCGTCTGGTTCGAGCTCGACAGGGTTCTCTCGCTCCACCCAAACCCCGCCCCTCCGGTGTTTGCATAGCGAGAACGCGGATCAGGGCGGGCTCGACTGCTCGCGTGCGCGACGGAGCCGGCCCTCGGCGGCTTCGGAGGTGCGTCTCAGCGCTTCGAGCCGGGCCGCACTGGTTGCCCGCGGGCCGTGGACCCTGGCTCGGTAGAGGCGGTAGCGGTCACGGTGGTAGCGGTCTTCGCGCTCGAGGTCCTGGATTCGCATAGCGCGCTCGCGCGCCGCAGGATCCGAGCTCCTATCGGTGCTCACGATGGGGGCTCCCGGGCGGTCGGGGGCGCGAGGACGAAGGTCTCGACCGCCAGGTCGGGGTCGATGTGGTTGTTGCTCATGAACGCCGCGACGCTACGTCCGCTCAGGCGCTCGACCATGTCGACCGCCTCCTCCCGCATCAGGCGCTGGCACGCGCTGCGCTGCTCGAGCACGATGCGTTCCTCGCCATGATTGACGAGCTTGCGCTCGCTCTTCGTCAGCGTGTCCGACAGCAGGCAGACGATCAGGTCATCGCCGATCGTGGTGCGGGCGCGCGTCGGCCCGCGCCCGGTGTACTCGTGGAGGAGCTGCACGATCCCGTTCGAGATTGCGGCCGCGCGCGGTCCCGTTTCGAGCTCTCTGTGGTCGGGGCTGGTCATGCCAGCCTCCTCTCGTGACCTCCTAGGAGGGGCAAGCGCGCCGCAGGATCGAAGGACACAAATGAACCCGGCGGGGCTGCTGACTGCTACTTCAAGTCTAGTTCGAAGCCTTGGGGTTTGACCAGCCGCAGGTGAAGCTCCGCGGAGGCGCGCTGCTTCCTGCGCGGCACGAACGACCATGCGTAGAGCCAGAGCGCGGCCTTCGCATCCTGGCTCAGGCCGGTGCGTTCGATCAGCTCGAAGTCGACGTCGTCGATCGACCCGCCGTGGCGCATCCGCCTACCGATCTCTTCCAGCATCGAGTCGCATGTCAGCGGCTCTCGGCGGCGACGCCCTGGGCTCGAGGCGCGGACGCCGAGCAGAGGGAAGTAGTGCATGAGGTCCGGCTCCTTCCTCCCGTTCCGTCTGGCGGCAGTTCGAATCCGCTGTCCGGCCCGCGATGAAGTCAGATTCCGGCTCTTGCCGGCGACCGGCGCCAACACTACGCCTGATCGGCCCGGAACACCAGGGGGCCGAGGAGATCCTCGAGGGTCACCGCTTCCGCTTCTCGATCTTCTGTGCGAGCTTGTCCCTCTCCTTCCGCGCCCCCTCCCCGAGCCGGCCGGATCCCGCCGCACGGGAGATGGGGTCGCCACCTCGCCCGCGCAGTATCACCGCGCAAGCGACCGCGATCACCGCGCCGATCAGGGGGCCCGCGACGTACACCCAGTAGGCCGTCCAATCGCCGCTGACCAGCGCCGGCCCGAACGAGCGCGCCGGGTTCATCGAGGTGCCGCTCACGGGTGCGGACCACAGGCCGGCCAGAGCGATGTAGCCGCCCACCCCGAGAGCGCCGACCGCGCCCACGTTCTGTGCGGCCGAGGCGGTGCCGAGGATGACGCTCAGCAGCCCCCCGGTGAGCGCGATCTCCATCAGGAATGCCTGCCAGTTGGCGTAGCCGGGCCCCGGCAGGGTCGCGCCGAGGTGCTCGACGTTGCCGAACACGGCGAGCAGGAAAAGGCACGCGAGCGTCGCGCCGATCAGCTGCGTGACGATATATCCGGGGACGCGCTTCCACGGGAAGTCGCGGCGCAGCGCAAACGCCAGCGACACCACCGGGTTGAGGTGTGCGCCGGACACCGCGCCCATGAAGAGGATGATCGCCAGCACCATCAGCCCGGGTGCGACCACGGCGGCGGTGAGGCTGATCTGCCCCTTGGAGTGCAGGAGCCCGCCCCCGGCGGCGACCAGCACCAGGAAGAAGGTGCCGAGCAGCTCTGAGAACAACCTGCGGTACTCGAGCACGGGATCGTCGAACTGCCCGAGCTCGCCGAACTCGAGCAGCAGCCGCTGTCGCGCACGCTGCGCGTCGTGTTCCGGGATATCTGTGATCTGCGGATCGGGCATGACACTCAGACCAAGCTGGCCGAAGTATGTCCGCCGCCGGCTCGTCGGCCCTGACCCGAATCGGGTGATGTGGCGGCTCAGCCCGGGGGGCAGGCCAGCAGGTAGTCGAGGACCTCGGAGCAGGACGCGGTGGCCAGGCCGACCCGCGTGTCGGCGGCCCCGTAGTACAGGAACAACTTGTCGGCCTCGCGCTGGTAGACGAGCCCGCATGGGAAGACGACGCCGGGGACGTCGCCCGAGACCTCGTAGTCCATCGCCGGCCCGAGCACCCATTCGTCCGAGCGCCGCAGGACATGCGCGGGCTGCTCGAGGTCGAGCAACGCCAGGCCCGCGCGGTACAGGCTGCCGGCCACCGTCTCGCGCACGCCGTGATAGACGACGAGCCAGCCGTGCTCGGTCTCGAGCGGCGGCGGGCCCATGCCCACGCGAGCGGAGTCCCACCAGCCGCCCTCGCGCCGGCCGAGCACGCGCTCCGGCGAGCGCCAGCTCTTGAGGTCGGTGGAGCGGGACAGCCACACGTCGGCGCCGTGCATCGAGGTCGGCCGGTGGAAGAGCACCCAGTCGCCGCCGATCCGGCGCGGCAGCAGGACGGCGTTCTTGTCCTCGGGGGACATCACCATGCCCAGTCGCTCGAAGGTCTTGAAGTCCGTGGTCTCGGCGAGCGAGACGCCCGGGCCCTCCCGGCCGAACGCGGTGTAGGTGACGATCCAGCGCTCGAGCTCGTCGACATAGGTCACGCGCGGGTCCTCGAGGCCCCACTCCTCCTCGGAGTGCGAGCTGTCGTGGGCCAGGGCGGGATGGTCGTCCACGACCCAGTTCGACGCGCCGTCCCGCGAGCGGGCGCAGGTGAGATGCGAGAAGCCGCGCCGGTCCTCGACCCGGCAGAGGAGCACCGTCTCGTCCCCCACCCTCGTCGCCCCCGCGTTCATCACGGCGTTGATCCTGTAGGGCCAGCGCTCGGGCGAGAGCAGCGGGTTGCCGGGGTGCCGTGTGAAGAGCGAGCCGCTATCGGTCATGAAGGACAGCCTCGTAGACGTCGAGATAGTCGTCGACCATGCGGTCGGCGGAGAAGCGACGCTTTGCCGCCTGCCGGCAGGCCGCGCGGTCGAAGCCGGCTGCGCGCTTGACGCCGGCCACCGCCGAGGCGACGCCGTGCGAGAGCACTCCCGTCACGCCGTCCTCGATCAGCTCGGGCATCGACCCGCGGTTATAGGCGACCACGGGCGTCCCGCACACCATCGACTCGACCACCGAGAGGCCGAACGGCTCGGCGAACGCGACCGGATGGACGAGGCAGGCCGCCGCGCCCAGGATCTCGGCGCGCTCGTCCTTCCCGACGGATCCGAGGTAGCGCACGCCGTCGCCGTCGACGTGCGGCTCGATCTCCTTCGCGAAGTAGCGCTCGTCCTGCACGGGACCGCAGAGCACCAGTGGCCGATCGGCGGCGCGGGCGATCGCGATCGCCTCCGCGGTGCCCTTGTCCGGATGGATCCGGCCGAAGCAGACGAGCGCATCGCCCGCCGTTGCGGAGAACGGCAGCAGCGTCGTGTCGACGCCGTGATGGACCGTGGCCACGTAGTCGAGCTCGGGTACCCGGTCGGCGTCGGAGATTGATACGAATGCGCTGTTCGAGCGCAGGTAGGCCGGCAGGATGCGTGGCGATGAGAAGCCATGGATCGTGGTGACCATCGGTGCCTCGGCCAGCCCCGAGAACGCGAGCGGAAGCCAATCGAGGTGGTTGTGGATCAGGTCGAACTCTGCCGAGCGACCCAGGGCGTGGGCCACGTGGAGCGCCTCCCATACACGGCCGTCGATCTCGTCGTCCTCCTCGTAGGGCCGCTCGCAGACCCCATCGACGCGGGCCAGGCTGATCGAGTCCAAGGTGGCGAAGAGCGTCACGTCGATGCCGCGCTGCGCGAGGCCGTCGGCGAGGAGCCCCGTGACGAGTTCCCAGGGGCCGTAGTGGCGTGGCGGTGTGCGCCAGGCGATCGGGCCGAGCAGGGCAAGCTTCATTCGGGCAGCGTGGCCTGGAGGCCGGCGCGGTCGAGGACGAGCAGCGCCTGGAGGTAGGCGAGAGTCGACTCGGCACCCTCGTTGCCGTTCACGGCCGAGTCCCCGAGCCCGTCGTGACAGCCACCGGTGGCGAAGTCGTAGACGGACCGCCCAAGCCGGTTGCGCCCGAGGAACCACTCGAAGGCGCGCACCGCGTCGCGGGCGCGGTCGGGATCTCGCGTCGCCACGAAGGCCTCCACCTCCGCCTCCACGAGAGCGGCGGCGTCGAGTGGCTGCTCGTCCCCATGACCTGTACGCGGCTCGCCCCGGCGCCGGCCGCGGCAGCCGACCAGCCGTACGCAGGGACCGTCGATGCCGACCTCGCCGGCGTACCAGGCGAGCGACAAGAGGCCCTGGCGCAGCAGCTCGTCGTCGCCCAGCAGGGCGCCGGCGGCGATCAGCGCCTGCGGCAAGCGGGCGTTGTCGTATGCCAGCACGTCCTCGGCCCAGTACCAGTCCGGCGAGCCGTTCGCGCGCTGCTGATCGGCGAGCCGCTCGGCGATCGCCCGGAGGACCGCGCCGGCGTCGCCGCCGATCGTCTCGGGGCCCGCGCGGGCGAGGCCCAGGGCGGCGAAGGCGAGGGTGCGGGGCGAGCGCTGATCGGCGAGCAAGGGCAGCATCTCGCGGAGCAGCATCAGGCTGGGCTCGATCAGCGCGGGGACCGGTTCGGCCGCCACGACCTCCCCCAATGCCCAAGCGGCCCGTCCGAGGTGGTCTCCCACGTGCGGTCGGTCGAGCCAGCGGCGATCGTAGGACATGAAATTGCGCATGCCCCCCTCCTCAGGTCCCCAGGCGTGTTGGAGGAAGCCGACGCTCCGCGAGACGATGCGATGGTAGGCCTCGGCGCCCGTCGTCCCGCCCATCCCGAGCGCAACGATCGCCAGGCGCGCGACGTCGTCGGTGCAGTAGCCGGACGACAGCAACGGCACGATGCCGCTGGCGTGCTGGACGATCCCGACGTCGTCGACCAGCGTCAGCAGGTGCGAGCCGCGCGCCCTCGGGAGAGTCGGCGGCGGCTGCCGGCTTGCGCTCCGCGGGCCGAGAAGCGAGGCCTCCCGGAGCACCTCGGCGGTCTGACGACCGACCTGTGGCCAGGACAGCCGGTTTCCGACGGCCCGTGCCTCGTTTCGGGTCCGCTCGAGCCGCTCGGGGTCGTCGAGAAGCCCGATCACCGCCTCGGCGAGGGCGTCGGGATCGTCGAATGGCACGAGCTGCCCGGCGCCGGAGGCCAGCAGGTCCTCCGCGTAGAAGTACGGGGTCGACACCGTCGGGCAGCCGGCGACGATCGCGAACGTCAGCGCGCCCGACACGATTTGCTCGCGCGACCGGTACGGCGTGAGGTAGATCGTCGTGGCCGCGAGCATGGACGACAGGTCCTCCATGTCGAGGAAGCGGTCGTCGAAGACGACGTGATCGCCGAGGTCCAGGTCGCGAGCTAGGCGCTCGAGCGAGATCCGGTACTCCTCGCCGTGGTGCTTGGCGACCTCGGGATGGGTCTGGCCGGCGATGACGTAGAGCGCCGTGGGGTAGCGCGCGAGGATCGCCGGCATCGCCGCGATCGCGATCTCGATTCCCTTGCCGGGCGAGATCAGGCCGAAGGTCGCCAGCAGTGGATCGCCGGTCCCGATCCCGCTCGACCGCCAGCCGCCCGGTTGACGCGCAGCGAGCGGCAGCCGGCCGGCCGCGCCGGAGCTCGGGAGCAGTTCCGACGGGCCGCCGTGCGGCACCACGCGAATCCGCTCGGGCGAGACCAGCCGCGCGTCGAGGATCATGCGCCGGGCCGTCTCGGTGAAGACGCACACCAGCACGGCCATGTCACAGAGCGCGCGCAGCGTCTCGGCCTGGCGGACCGACGGCGCGGACAGGACGGTGTGGAGCGTCAGGACCATGGGCTGGCGCAGCTCCGCCGCGAGGGAGAGGATGTGCGCCCCCTCGTGCCCACCGAAGATGCCGTACTCGTGCTGGATGACCACGACGTCGTCACCCCGGCGATCGAGCACGCGCGCGGCCGCGGCGTAGTCGCCGCGTTGGTCCTGGTGGATCCGCGTGACCACCTCGGAGGTCGGCTCGGCGTCGTCCTCGCGCACGATCGCGACGAGATCGACGGCGCTCACCCCGTCGACGGTGAGCAGCGCCTCGCGCAGGTCACGCGAGAACGTCCCGATGCCGCAGGCGCGCGGCGGGTAGGTCGAAACGACGCCGACTCGCATGGTCCCGCGCTCCGCGCGTGGCGCCCCGGCGGGGGGACCTTGAACGGCCGGTGCCCCTGGAAGAACGCTGACGGTTCCGGCGGTCATGCGCCTCCTACCAGTCGTGTGCGGCGTTCGCAGAGAAGCTGCTGAGCAACGACGGGCGGGCGCGAGCACTGCGTCGCCGAGCCAGAGGCCCGACCTGAAGGATTCACGCTAGCAGGCGGCCTTCGCCGCTCATCAGCCCGCCGGCCGTGGCGTCCGCGATCGGCGCGGGCTCACCGATGTGGTTGCCCTGGACGTAGTCGACTCCGAGGGAGCACAAGATCTCCAGCGTCTCCTGGTCCTCCACGTGCTCGGCGATCGTCTGCTGGTGCAAGCCGTGAGCGATGCCGACCACCGCCGTGACGAGCAGCCGGTCCGTGCTGCTCGCGGGCAGCCTGCGGACGAACTCGCCGTCGATCTTGACGAAGGCGAGCTGCAGGTGCTTCAGGTGGTAGAAGGAGGCGAAGCCGGCCCCGAAGTCGTCCAGCGCGATGCGGCAGCCGATCCCATTGAGCCCCGCCAGGCACTGGCGCGCGCTCTGCATGTTCGCGATCGCGGCGGTCTCCGTGATCTCGAAGACCAGTTGAGACGGGTCGATGCCGAAGCGACGCATCTCGCCCTCGACGTAGTTCGCCAGGTCGGTGTCGGTGATCGAGGCGCCCGAGAGGTTGATCGAGACGGTTTCCAGCGCCAGGTCCGCGACCGCCCGCAGACTCTGCGTGATGACCCAGCGGTCGAGCTCGCGGACGAACCCGAAGCGCTCGGCGGTGTAGATGAACGCACTCGGCAGGATCAGCTCGCCACCCTGCCCCGGAAGCCTGAGCAGGACCTCGCTCAAGGCCAGGCGGCCGTCGCTCGCGCCGACGATCGGCTGGGTGTAGAGCTGGAACTCGCCGAGGCGGAGCGCCTGCCGGATCCGGCCGGCCCAGTTCGGCGGCCGGCCGTCCCGCTCAGCGAGGGCGGGGGTGTACACGACCGAGCGGTCGCCACCGGCGGACTTGGCCGCATACATCGCGAGATCGGCCTGCACGAGCAGGTCCGACTCGCTGCCGTCGGTGTCATCGTCGTAGAGCGCGAGCCCGGCGCTGACGCTGCTCGTCTCGGTCGCCGCCGCCACGGTCTGGTCCTCCCGCACCGCGCGGAGCAGCTCGTCCGCAAGCGCCATCACCTGCGCCGGTGCGGTGTGTGGGAGCGACACGCCGAATTCGTCGCCGCCCAGTCTCGCCACCGTGTCCGTGACCCGAAGGCGGTCGCGGATCAGGTGGGCGACTGACACGATCAGCTCGTCCCCGGCCGCATGGCCGAGGGTGTCGTTGACGACCTTGAGGCGATCGAGATCGATGACCATCACCCCGCCGCCGCCGTCGCCGTAGCGGCGGGTATAGGAAAGCTGCCGCGCCAGCTCGCGATGAAAGCGCCGGCGGTTGAACAGGCCGGTCAGCGGATCGTGGTCGGCGAGGTGCTCCAGCTGCCCCTCGAGCAGCTTGCTGGCGCTGATGTCCTGGACCTGGCGGATCGCGTACAGCGGCTCACCGGCGGCGTCGCGGACCAGGGTCGCGTTGAGCAGGACCCAGACGCTGTGGCGCTTGGCGTGGAGATAGCGCTTCTCGAGCTGGAAGCGCGGAATCCGCCCGTCGACGAGGTCGTGCATGAGCTCGACGTCGCCCGCGAGATCGTCGGGATGGGTGATGCTCTGGAAGTCCCGCCCCTCCAGGCTCGAGCGCTCATATCCGGTGAGCCGGCAGAGCGACTCGTTCACCATCAGGAAGCGGCCGAAGTCTCGCTCCCCGATCCCCAGGAGCGCCATTCCGATTGGGGCGTCTTCGAAAGCGCTGCGGAAGTGAAGGTCGCTCCCTGCAAGCGTCCTGAGCCCGCCATCTGGAGAATGCCGCGCCCGGCCGAACTTCCTCATCGCGAGTCCTACCCATCCTCGGCACCACGCTCGACCGTCCCGACCGGCGTAGCCCCAATCGCTCAACCGAGCCTACTCCTGTCGTGGTTTGGGCCTTGCGGAAACGCGGGTTTCTACGCTGGCGCGCGCACTGCGGCCCGGTTATCTTCGGTTGCTCCGCGGTAGCTGCGGACTTCGACGGGAAGAAGGTGTGTGATGCCCCGAGACGACGCCTCGGGGGAGACGAGCCGGGCGCATCAGATTCTTGGTGCAAATCCGGTGATGCGCCGGGCCTGGCTCGAACACAACGTCGGTCAGGATCTGGACGCGGTGGCGGACACCCGCTTCTCCCCTGAAGAGACCCGCGGCAGCATCGAGAACCTCGTGGGCGCGACTCAGGTCCCGCTCGGCATCGGCGGACCGATCCGCGTCAACGGCCAGCATGCCGACGGGCTCTTCTTCGTCCCGTTCGCGACCACCGAGGGCACGCTCGTCACCACCTACCAGTACGGCATGCTGGCGATCACCCATGCGGGCGGCGCCAACACGTACGTCCTCGGCGACTCGCTCGACATCACCCCCTGCTTCCTGATGCACTCGACGGGCGAGGCTCTCGCGCTCGCGCGCTGGCTGGACGATCACCTCGCGGAGCTTCAGGACGTCACCGAGGAGAGCACCAGCCACGGTCATCTGACAGAGATCCGGGCCCACGTCTTCGGTCGCCGGCTGTTCGCGCGGCTCGTGTTCGCCACGGGCGATGCGATGGGGATGAACATGGTCAACCTGGCGGGCGACCGCATCTGCCGCTACGTGGCGGAGGCGGTGCCCTGCGAGCGCTACTACCTGCGCTGCAACTACTCGAGTGACAAGAAGCCCGCGGCCATCAACCTGTTCCGCCCCTACGGCAAGGAGGTCGCCGTCGAGGTCACGTTGCCGGCGAGCGTCGTCGAGGCACACCTCGGAGTGACGGTCGGCGGCCTGCTCGACTTCGCCGCCACCGGCCGGCTCGGCATCATGCAGGCGGGGGCACTTGGAGCCAACGCCCATTTCGCAAACGGCCTGGCCGCGATCTACATCGCCTGCGGGCAGGACGTGGCCCAGATCGTCAACGCGAGCATCGGCTTCCTCGACCTCGAGGCCGTCGGCGATGGCGACCTCTACGTCTCCGCACGGATGCCCAACATCGTGGTGGGAACCGTCGGCGGCGGCACGCAGCTCCCCACCCAGCGGGCATGCCTCGACCTGCTCGGGTGCGCGGGTGACGGCAAGGCGCGAAAGCTCGCCGAGATCGTGGCCGCGACCCTCGTCGCCGGCGAGCTCGCCATCTGCGCGGCGCTCGCCAATGGCCGGTTCATAGAGGCCCACCGCCAGAACCGTGTGGTCGGCAGCGGCAACGGAGCAGCGGCGGTCGCAAAGGGCTGACACAACCGCAAGACTCCTTCCATGGGCTCGATCTTCGGGCTGTCCTTTGTGGCGGCGATCTACCCGACGCTCCTGGCCTGCGTCACGGTGATCCTGCTGCTGCCAAGGCCCGAACGACTGCTGCTCGGCTTCTGGCTCGGCGCGATGACGATGAGCGTCACCTGCGGGCTGATCATCGTGTTGGCGCTCGGCGGATCATCCGGCGCGACGAGCACGACGCAACACAGCATCAGCCCCATCGCCGAGATCACCCTCGGCGCGATCCTCCTGGTGCTCGCCCTCGTGCTATTCAGCGGACGCAACCAGCGCGTCAACGCGCGGATCGAGCGCCGACACGAGGCGAAGGCCAAGGCCGAGAAGCCGCCATCGAAGACGATGCAGCGACTGGAGCGTGGCTCGCCCCGCACGACCTTCATCGTCGGCGCCTGCATCGTCGGCATCCCGGGGGTGAGCTACCTGACCGCGATGGACCTGCTGGCCAAGCAGCATGTGTCGACCTTCACCTCTGTGGTCGTCGTACTCGCCTGGAACGTCATCATGCTGCTCCTGCTCGAGATCCCGATTGTCGCCTACGCCTTCGCGCCGGAGGGCACCGGCACGGCGGTTCAGCGCTTCAAGAGCTGGCTGACCCGCGACGCGGGGCGGATCGCGTACTGGTGCTCGCTGATCGCGGGAGCTGCCCTCCTCGCACTCGGCGTCGTTCACCTCGTGCGCTGACGGGAGCTACGACGGTGGTCCCGGGAGGCCGAGCAGCTGGACCAGCGCGAACCCCAGCAGATACCCCGGGCGCATGCGCTTGGCCGCCAGCCGCTCCGCGTTGACGTTGCCGGCGGTGAACGCCGTGAACCAGGCGTTGAAGGAGGCGGAGTCGCCGACGCGGAGCACGAGCGCCTCTAGGTCTGCCCGGTTCGCCTTCGTGCGGGAGGCGGAGGCCTTCGCCAGCGTCACCGACGACTCGGTGCTCCACTTGGCAGCCGCGAAACCGGAGTACGCGGCGAAGACGGCCACGAGCGACAGGAGCACCGCCTCGAGGATCGCCAGCCGGCGATCGCCGTGGTGGGTCTCGCTGCCGCCGGCGGCGTGCTTCTTGTGCTCTGCGATCTCCTTGCCGACCTCGGCTGGTGAGAGGCCCTCGGCCACAGTTCACCTATGTGTCAGAGGCCTGTCTCCGCCTTGATCCTTCCGGAGTTCACCGCCTCGGTGAGCTCCGCGTAGTCGCGTTCGTTCTGGTCGGCGTAGGCCTTAGAGAAGTCGAGGATCGCGCGGTCGAAGCTGTCGCCGCTGCCGAGATAGGCGGCGATGGCGATCCTGTCGCCGGTGCGCGCGTGCGCGCGGGCGAGGGTCCAGCCGCAGAGCCGGCCGTAGGTGGCCATGCCCTCCGGGATCATCTGCTCGATCTCCGCGGAACCCTTCCAGTCCTTCAGCTGCCGGGCGTAGAAGTCGCGGGCCTTGCCGTCGAGCCCGGACTCGACGTGCAGCCAGCCGAGGAAGATGTCGCTGACGGCCTGCATCAATCGCTGTCCGACGACCACCCGCTGGCCGTGGTTTGAGAACTCGCTCGGGCCGAGGAAATCCTCCAGCACCGAAGCTTCGGCCTCTTTCAGCTGCAGGAACAGGGGGTCCTGGCCGTCGCGGCCGAGCATCAGCGCGATCCAGGCGCGCGTGCCGACGCTCCCGACCCCGACCACCTTCCGCGCGAAGTCGGTGAGCTCGAAGCCCTCGAGCAGCACGCGGCGGTCGAACTCGAGGGTCTCGCGGTAGCCGCGGACCAGTTGGCGGAGCGCCTCGAACATCTCCTCGCGCTCGTGGCCTTCGGCGAGCTGTTCGATCGGGACGATCAGCGGCGACTCGTCCACGATCCGCGGCTGCCCGTCGACTAGATGTGTGAGCTTCGAGAACGCGGTCATGCTGTCTTTCGTACGAGCCTTCGCGATCGCTTTCTCGGTTCGCTTCACCGCCTTCGGCTTGAACTGCGAGGCGTAGTTCTGGATCGCGGTTTCGATATCGAGGTGCGCGTACCAAACCTCGAGGTTGTTCATCCCCGCGAACGTCGCCATCGCGGTGCGGTACTGAGCCACGGTGTCGAGCACGACCCGGTCCTGCTCCTTGGCCCGAAAGCCGTTGGAGCGAGCCGCGATCAACATGCTCACCGCCAAGCGCTTGACGTCCCACTCCCACGGTCCGGGGTGCGTCTCATCGAAATCGTTGACGTCGAACACGAGCGCCCGCTCGGGCGAGGCGAACACCCCGAAGTTCGACAGGTGCGCATCCCCGCAGCACTGCACCGTCAAGCCCGACCGCGGGGTGGCGGCGAGATCGTGCGCCATGATCATCGCCGCCCCGCGATAGAACGTGAACGGCGAGACCAGCATCCGCCCGTACCGGATCGGCACCAGCTCCGGCACGCGTGTCTCAGCCTGGCGCTCGAGCAGCTCGACCGGATCAGCCCGGGTCGACAGCGGCTCGAACAGCGCGTGACCCGCGCGCGGCACCTCCTTGCGCGCCGCCTTGCCGCGCGCAACTCGCTCCGCGACCGTCAGATGTGGCACAGCCGCGGTCGGCTCTGCGTCCCTTGCAGTGGTCATCGTTGCCATTTGCCCCTCCTCTGGGTCAGCTGCCGGATCTGAGGCAAGCTGGTTCGCTCACATCAAACCGGCTGTCCCACGCGGAGTCCTCACCCAAATCGCATGAAGGCGAATGGGTCAGCTCGCGGGCTCTGTGCCGCGCAGCAGCATCAGCGAGCGTCCGGTCAGCGTGACGGAGGCAGTGGGGTCGATGGCACGGACGGTCGCGGCCGGATCCTCCGTGTCGATCTCGATCTGCCAGCCGACGCCGCGCAGCGCCCCGGGCACACTGAACTCCAGCGGCTCCCACCAGGAGTTGAGCATCAACAGGAACGGATCGTCGGAGACCGTGGGGTCACCCGTGGCACCGCTGAGCGCCATCGTGACCGCCCGGGCGAAGGACTCGCTCCAGTCCCGCGGGCTCATCGCATTGCCGTCGGGGCGGTACCAGTCGAGGTCGTCGCGGGTCGTATCGGGCGCGGGCGTGCCGTTGAAGAATTGGCGGCGGCGGAATACCCGGTGCGCTTCGCGCAAGCGGCACAGGCGGGCGGTGAAGTCGACCAGGTCGGTGTTGTCGGCGGCGGCCCGCCAGTCAAACCAGGTGAGCTCGTTGTCCTGGCAGTAGGCGTTGTTGTTGCCGTTCTGGCTGCGTGCGAACTCGTCGCCGCCGAGCAGCAGCGGCACGCCCTCGGAGAGCAGCAACGTGGCGAGGAGGTTGCGCCGCTGGCGAGCCCGCAGCTCGAGCACGGCGCCGTCGTCGGTGGGACCCTCTACGCCGCAGTTCCAGCTGCGGTTGTCGTCGGTGCCGTCATGGTTGTCCTCGCCGTTCGCCTCGTTGTGCTTGCTGTCGTAGCTGACGAGGTCCGCCAGCGTAAAGCCGTCATGCACGGCGATGATGTTCACCGAGGCCGTGGGGCGCCGGCCGCCGTGGCCGTAGAGGTCCCTCGAGCCGCTGAGGCGCGTCGCCAGATCGGGGAGGGTGCCCGGTGTGGAGCGCCAGAAGTCCCGCACCGTGTCTCGGTACTTGCCGTTCCACTCGCTCCAGCCGGCCGGGAACTGTCCCACGTCGTAGCCTCCCCAGCCGATGTCCCAGGGCTCGGCGATCAGCTTGGCCTGGGAGAGCACGGGATCCTGGCCTACGGCCTCCAGGAACGAGGAGTGCGGGTCGAAGTCGCTCACCCCGCGCCCAAGGCTGGCCGCGAGATCGAAGCGAAAGCCGTCGACGTGCATCTCCTGCACCCAGTAGCGGAGCGCGTCCATCACCAGCCGCAGCGCGTGCGGAACGTGCAGGTCGACGGTGTTGCCGCAGCCAGTGTCATCTACATAGCGGGAGCGGTCGTCCTGCAGGCGGTAGTAGGCCGCGTTGTCGATCCCGCGGAAGCAGAGCGTCGGCCCCTCCTCGCTGCCCTCCGCGGTGTGGTTGAACACGACGTCGATCACCACCTCGAGGCCGGCGGCGTGCAGCGCGCGGACCATGCGGCGGAAGTCGTCGATCTGCCCGCCGCCGTCGCCTGCGGACGAGTAACCGCCGTGAGGCGCGAAGTAGCCGATCGACTGATAGCCCCAGTAGTTGCGCAGCCCGCGCGCCACGAGCTGGGCGTCGTGCACGAACTGGTGCACCGGCAGCAGCTCCACGGCGGTCACGCCGAGCCGCTGCAGGTGCGCGATCGCCGCCGGATGCGCCAGTCCGGCATAGGTGCCGCGCAGCTCCTCGGGCACGTCGGGGTGCAGCTTGGTGAAGCCCTTCACGTGAACCTCATAGATGATCGAGTCAGCCATCGCCCGGCCGGGAGACTGGTCGTCGCCCCAGTCGAAATCCCCGGCAACCAGCACCGAGCGCGGCACGTACGGCGCCGAGTCGCTGCCGTCGGCTCGATTGGGGTCGTCCGGCGCGTGACCGTAGACCGCCGGGTCCCACCGGACCTCGCCCGCCACCGCGCGCGCGTAAGGATCGAGCAACAGCTTGGCCGGGTTACAGCGAACGCCCGCGGCGGGATCCCACGGGCCGTGGACGCGAAAGCCGTAGCGCTGACCTGGCCGTACGTCGGGCAAATAGCCCTGCCAGACAAACCCGTCGCCCTGCTCGAGACTCCGGCGAGTCTCGTTGCCCGCGTCATCGAACAGACACAGGTCGACCGCGTCCGCCACGCTGCTGAACAGCGCGAACGTCGCGCCACCGCCGTCACAGTGAGCGCCCAGCGGCGCCGCGGTCGCAGTCTCGAGCGCTTGAGTCGTAGCGGACACGGGAACCCCATCGATCGGAGGACGCTGACCCGTCCGAAGGTACGCCCCGTGAGCCGAACCTCATCACCCGATGGGGGTGAATCCCAGTCGGGGCGGGCATTCAGACGACGCGAACTTCCGAAGATGTGGCCGAGCCAGTCACTCCGACGCCGCGGCGCCGTACGACGTGAAGTCGGGGCTGCGCTTCTCCGTGAACGCATCCACGCCCTCGCGGGCCTCGTCGGACGCCACGAACTGGTGGAGCGCCGAACGACTGCTTGACGAATCGCAGCGCCGTCGGCGGCAGCGCGAGGAGGTTGGCTTGTGCGGCGGCAGTTACGACGCCGAAGCCAGGCGAGGCTGGCCGAAGCGCGACTCCGCCCGAGCACCAGGCCATTCGCCAGTTCAACGGGGCGCCCAGTGCCGGCGCCGCGCAGCACAGCCCCCGAAAGCGCATACCCACGGCGCCGTGATCCGCAGCCACGGGCCGCGATTGCCTTCGGCTTTGGTCTATCGACTTGGCCTACCGCGTCGTCTTCTTGACGCACAGCGCGGCGAGGTCGAGGCCGTAGATGCCATAGACCTGGCACCCCATGCGCCCAGAGAACAACTCGTGGCTGGATGGGTTGCCGTATGCGATCCACGGCGCGGCATCGCGGGCCAAGTCCGCGTCCAGCCGGGCGTAGGTGAGGTAGCGCTCGGGGCCGGTGAGCTTCGCGGCCGCGGCCAAGCGTGCCCGATAGGTTCGGTCATCAAGGGTGGGGATGACCGTGCCGCCCTCGAGCAGAAGGTTCAGCGTGTCAGCTGGATCCGGGTAGTCCGAGACCCAGCTGCTGAAGCTGATGTCAAACGGCTCACCGGGCCTGGTGACCTTGGTGAACAGGGTAGAGACGGAGAAGGCCCGGATCTTCACGCGCATGCCGATTTTGGCCAGATTGGTCTTGAGGATTTGGGCCTGCTGATCGCACGGGGCGACGTCGCAGGTGTAGAGCACCGCGGTTGTGCCCGCGCGTCCCCTGGCGAGTTGTCTCGCCTTGGCCACGTCTGGCGTCGCCGGGTAGATGTGCACGTCGCTGTACCCCGGAACGCCCGGTGTCAGATAGTGGTCGATCGGGTGCTCGGGGAGCCGCGAGAAGAAGTTGCCGAGCCGGGCGAGGGCGGCGCGGTCGACCGCGTAGTTGACCGCTCGCCGGAGTCGCACATCGGCGAACAGCGGACGGTGCGTGTTCAAGGCGAAGAAGTCGAGGGCCGCTTGAGGGCTGACGAAGTACTGCTGCCGGCCGCTTCGTCCCGCCGGGCTTCGGGCGCCGTAGCGCGCAGCCAGCCTGGCGGCGTTGGAGGGGTCGACCGCGCCGTCCAAGGCGACGTCGGCGGCGCCCTTCTCGATCTCGCCGATCGCGCGCCAGCCGGGGACCCCCACCACCGCCTCGATCCGGGCGAGCCGGTGCGGGCGGTCGCCGTGGTAGTTCGGGTTACGCGTGAGCACGACCCCCTGGCCGGGGGTGTAGGAAACCACGCGGTAGGGGCCTGCGGAGGGGATGACGCGCCACCCCCTTTGGGTCAATCGGAGTGTTCGAGGGCACCGCGCAGAAGAAGGATTGCGCGAGCCGCGCCAGGAGGTCGGGCGCAGGCGCGGTCAGACGTACCGTCAGGGTCTTGCCGCGCACGGTCAGGCCGGCGATGTGGGCAGCCTTGCCGGCCGTGTAGGCGCGCGCGCCGACGATGTCATTGAACCCGCTGGCCACGGGACTCCTCATGCGGGGGTTGAGGGTTCGCTCGATCGTGTCCTTGAAGGTCTGGGCCGTGACCGGCTCGTTCGACGGTGGCGAGAACCGGAAGCCGCCGCGGATCGTGAAGGTGTAGGTCCTGCCATCGGCCGAGCGCGTTGGCAGCGACTGAGCGACCTCGGGCACGAGCTGGAACGCCGCCGGACCTGCCTTGTCGGGGTAGTTGAGGAGCTTTGCGCAGGTCGCGTACAGGAGCCGCGCCGAGGGCGGGGTATACGCCAGAGCCGGATCCATGTAGTCGATGTCGTACCTGGCGTCGAGTCGTGCGGTGCCGCCGCGAGTCGCCAACCCGCCTGCCGGGATGGTCCGCGCAGCCACCGTCACCCAGGCGCGCCCGCCGGCCACGGCGATCGCCTGTGGGCTGCCACCGACCGCGATCGTCGCGAGCGGCCTGTCGGTCCTGGGATCGACGCGTGTCACGGTTCCGTCGCCGCTGTTCGCCACCCACACCGAGCCGGCACCGAGCGAGACACCGGTCGGAGCGTTTCCGACCGGAATCGTCGCCCGCACCGCCCTTGTGCCGGGATCGATGTGGACGAGCTTGTCGTCGCCGGTCTCCGCCACCCAGACACCACCCTCCCCGACCGCGATCCCGCTTGGCCCATGACCGACCGCGAGCGAGGTCACCAACCCGGTCGGGTCCACACGGGTGACGTTGTCGGCGCCGCTGTCAGTTACCCAGACGGCATCGTCGCCGAGCCCGATCCCCGAAGGGGCGGCGTTGGGATCAAGCTCCCGGGCAACGCGCCGGGTTTGCGGATCCACACGAGTGAGCAGTCCGGAGTACGGGGCAACCCAAAGGCTGTCGTCACGCGCCTCCAGCGCTGCTGGGCTGCCTGGTACGACGTTGCCGATCCGGATCGCGCGGCCGATCGCATCGAACTGCGGGTCGATGCGGCTCACCGAGACGAAGCGTGCGGTCGGGGCGGAGCTCGCAACCCAGACTCGTCCGCGGGCGGCCGCGAGGCCAGTCGGGGGGCCGGCGAACGAAAAGGTTCGCAGCGTGCGCAGCTTGATCGGATCCACGCGCGACACGGTCTGATCGTCCAGGTTCGCTACCCAGAGTGAGCCGGACCCGTACGCGATCGCGCTTGGCCGCTTGCCCACTCCGACCTGCGCGACGACACGGCTCGTGTCGGTGTCGATCGCAGCCACCGAGTTCGGCGCCGCGCGCAGCCCGGTGCCGCCGTCACCGCCGAGCGTGACGATGGCCGCCGCGATCGCTGCGGCGAGCAACAACGCGCCACCGGCGACGATCAGCGCCCGTCCCCGCGGGATGCGTGAGCGCTCGGCGGCTCGCGGCGCAGGTCGCGCGACGGGCGGCGGGTCGAGCGTCTTGTCATGGGTGAGGATTCGCTGCTCGAGCGCCCGAAGCTCCGGCCCGGTTTCGAGGCCGAGTTCTTCCTGGAGCGTCTGGCGGCCGCGGCGGTAGACATCGAGCGCGTCGGCGTGGCGCCCGCAGCGGTACAGGGCGAGCATCAGCTGCCGGAGCAGCCGCTCACGGTGTGGGTGGAGGCTGACGAGACCTTCGAGTTCGCCGACCACGTCGCGGTGATGGGCGAGCAGCAGGTCGGCGTCGATACGGTCTTCGAGCGCCCCCAGGCGCTCTTCCTCCAAGCGCGCCACCTCGCGCTGCGCGAATGGCTCATATGCCAGATCCGCGAGTGCCTCCCCCCGCCAGAGCCCGAGCGCGGAATTCAGCAGCTCCCGGGCGCGAGCGGTGTCATCGGCGGCCAGCACGCGACGCGCCTCCGCGACCTCAGCCTCAAATCGGTCGGCATCGACCTGATCTGGCGTGACTTCGAGCAGGTACCCCCCGCCACGCGTCACGAGCACGCCATTGCCAAGTGCCTTGCGCAGGTGCGACACGTATCCCTGCAGCGTCTTCGCCGCAGTCGCCGGGGGACGCTCGCCCCACAGCTCGTCGATCAGACGATCGCTCGAGACGACCTCGCCCCGCCGCAGCAGCAGGATCGCCAGTAGACCCCGCTGTCTCGGGCCACCGAGCCCTAACGGCCGATCCTGGTCGACCACTTCCAAGGGCCCCAGAATGCGGAACTCGAGCACGATCTCCGTGGACCTCTCGATAACGCTACTACCGCGCGAAGCAGCCCGCCAATCGTGGTGGACGACCCGCCTCCCACCGATCTCCAACCGCACTTCCACCGCTCGGCGAGAGCGTTCGGCCGATCCGATCGCAGTGGGCGATCGGCAAGCCAGGAGGTTCACCATGACCCCGAGCAGCCGTCGAGTAAAGGCCACGGTCGCCGCCGCCCTGGCGCTCTGCGCCACCGCCCCCGCCGCGGCCTCGGCGAAGCTTCCTCCGCCCGACCCGCCGCCCAGCAACGACCCGGTGGTGTTCGTTCAGGCGTCGCCGCGCAGCGGCTTCGACTGGGGCGACGCCGGCATCGGCGCTGCCGGCGGTGTCGGACTGGCAATGCTCGCCGCGGGCGGCCTCGTATTCGCGCAGCGGCGCGGGCGACCACACACCAGTCGGTGAGCCGCACCAGCTGAAGGCTGCAACAAACCCCCACTTGCCGCCGCCGCCCAGCGTGGCGGTGGCGCGCGAGTGCGGGAATAGCCACGGAAAGCCGGAGCAAAGTGGCCGGGGCGGGCTTGCCCGCCCCGATTTGCCGTGCGGCTGGGCGTCGCGGGCAAGGAGCCGTTCGCCGAATAGTGCTCTGCACATCCGGCGAACGAGCGACACAGCCAGCGGCGTCCAGACGCCGCGGAAATCGGGGCGGGCCGATTCGAACCGCCGACCTCCTGCTCCCAAACACGGAGGGTCCGAGCGCGGGCGATCTCGCGGATCAGGCTCTACACCGCCGAAGCGCCGAACTCGGGCCCGACGTGGCCACCGCTGAGATATTCGGCGATCGGCGCGGATTCACGCCGATTAGGGCACTGGCGCGTCTCCGGTGCCCGATCCAGCAATTTCCTCGGGTGGACGATTCGGCTTTGGCCGAGACCGGCTCTTCTGCGTGATACCACCGGTCCCCAAACAGCGACTGCACTTCTCCTGGACGAGAGGCTGCCCCGGGGCAATGTACCGCGAGCGCCAGCCTTCGCCACAGCACTCCCGGCAGCGCTATACGCCCCATGAGCCGAACCTCATCACCCGATGGGGGTGAATCCCAGTCGGGGCGGGCGGTTCAGACGACGCGAACTTCCGAAGGTGTGGCCGAGCCACTCACTCCGACGCCGCGGCGCGGTACGACGTGAAGTCGGGGCTGCGCTTCTCCGTGAACGCATCCACGCCCTCGCGGGCCTCGTCGGAGGCCACGAACTGGTGGAGCGCCGAGAAGGCGACGCTCGCGACTCCCGCCATGTGCTCGCTGTCGGCGTTGAACGACTGCTTGACGAATCGCAGCGCCGTCGGCGACAGCGCGAGGATCTCGTCCGCCCAGCGGCGCACCTCGGCGCGCAGCTCTTCGGGCGGCACCACCTTGTTCACGAGCCCCCAGCGCTCCGCGGTCTCGGCGTCGTACTGGCGGCAGAGCATCCAGATCTCACGCGCGCGCTTCTCCCCCACCACGCGCGCGAGGTAGGCAGTGCCGAAGCCGGCGTCGAACGACCCCACGCGCGGGCCGCTCTGACCGAACACGGCGGTGTCCGCAGCGATCGTGAGGTCACACAGCACGTGCAGCACATGTCCGCCGCCGATCGCGTAGCCGTTCACGGCGGCGATCACCGGCTTCGGCAGCTCGCGGATCAGCCGGTGGAGCGACTCGACCTCGAAGAGGCCGGACTCCGACGGGCCGTAGTCGCCCGTCTCGGCGCGCTGCTTCTGGTCGCCGCCGGTGCAGAACGCGCGCTCTCCCGCTCCGGTGAGGCAGACCACGCCCACCTCCGGACTGGCCCACGCGCGCTTGAGACAGTGGATCAACTCGTCCACCGTGCGGGCGCGGAACGCGTTCATGCGCTCCGGACGGTCGATCGTCACCCAGGCCAGGCCGCGCTCCACCTCGTAGCGGACATCCGTCAGCTCCTGCATCTGTTCCCCTTCCACTCGCTGGTCGTTCGGGCGTGAGAGGATCGTCGCGTGTCCGGCCGGGTTGCGCTCGTCACGGGAGGCGGAGGAGGCATGGGCAGCGCGATCGCGCGCACGCTCGCCGCGCAGGGCCACGCCGTCGCCGTCGCCGACCTCCGGCTCGACACCGCCGCCGAGGTCGCCGAGCGCATCGGCAGCAGCGGCGGCACGGCGATGCCGCTCGAGATGGACGTGAGCCACGGCGAGTCGGTGGCCGCCGCTATCGCCCACGCCGAGCGCGACCTCGGGCCCGTCGAGATCCTCGTGAACAACGCGGGCTGGGACGAGCTCAAGCCGTTCGTCGAGACCGACGAGCAGTTCTGGGACCGTGTGATCGCCATCAACTTCAAGGGCTGCCTCCACACCACCCGGGCGCTGCTGCCCGGGATGAGCGAGCGGGGCTTTGGCCGGATCGTCAACGTCGCCTCCGATGCCGGGCGCGTCGGCTCCTCGATGGAGAGCGTCTACTCGGGGGCGAAGGGCGGCGTGATCGCGTTCACGAAGACCATCGCCCGCGAGGCGGCCCGCCGCGGCGTCACCGCCAACACGGTCTGCCCGGGCCCGACACGCACACCCCTGCTCGAGCAGATGGCCGCCGCCGGCAGCGGCGACCTGGTCGACGCGCTGGTGCGCGCCATCCCGATGCGGCGGCTAGGCGAGCCCGAGGACGTGGCGGCGGCAGTCGCCTTCTTCGCCTCGGACGGTGCCGGCTTCATCACCGGCCAGACGCTCTCGGTCAGCGGCGGGCTGACGATGGCCTGACGTGGCCTAACTGGGCGGACCCAGGTTGCGCAGGGCGCGAATCTGAAAGGCGCGCACGAGGTCGGTGATGCCGTGCATCAGCGCCCAGATGCCCGCGAAGACCAGCAGCGTGTAGGCCTTGCTCACGAAGAACTGCCCGTCGGTCCAGAAGGCGAGGATGACCATCAGGATCCCGGCGATCAGGGTCAGCCACCAGAGCGAGTTGTAGTCCCTCTCGGCGAACGCCTCGATGATCCAGAACGTGCCGACCACCAGGAACAGGAAGCCGAGAATGTCGGCGACGCCCGCGAAGGTGTTCTTCGGCCGTATCAGCGAGATCACGCCGGCGACCGCGAACAGGAAGCTGAAGACGAAGAAGAGCCACTTCCAGCCTGACGGTGTGAGCGCGCCGATCACCGCCTGCTCCACGGCGGTGACCAGAAACATGATCCCGATCAGCAGGCCGACCGTCTTGATCGACGCCTGATCGAACTGGAGTATCGAGAGGGCGACGATGACCCAGAAGATCCCGGCCGCCAACCACAGCCACCAGAACTTGGCCACCCCACGCAGTGCTTCGGCCACCGGCGGAGGCACGCCGGCAAGTGACGGAGAAGATTCTGCGCTCACCATTGAACGCTCCTTTTTCGTAGAGCCGATCCCGCGACCCGCACAGCGCTCGCGAGCACTTTACCGCGGCTGCGCCAGGCCCTTCCGGACTAGATCTGCTCGGCGCTGAGCACATCCGGCGACCGAGCGACACAGCCAGCGACGTCCCGACGCCGCGCAAATCGGGGAACCGCCGACCTCCTGCTCCCAAAGCGCTGCGAAACCGTGTCCATGGCTTGCCGTTCCTTTCCTCGAGCGGGTTGGACAGCACCTGAAGAGGCTGCTGTCCGGCCATGTCTGTCCGTCCCTGCCTTCCACCGTTCGGAGCTCCAGACGCCCGACGAGCGGCTCACCCTCCACAGCCCCAAAACGGCCGGCACCCACCTCCAAGCCGAGCTCCCACTCACCGAAGACGGCGCAAGCGGCTAGCAGCCGTCGCGGCGGCGTCGCATGTGTTGCGCATGCGTGCCGGTCTGCAGGGCGAAGGGCCGTGTGAGGCGCTCGCCGATCAGGTCCCGACGACCGGGTGTGCGGCCGGCTCGGCGTCCGCGTGTCGTCGCACCCAGTCGACCAACAGCCGGCCGATTCCACGGGCTGCTCCAGCGGCACGGCGTGGCCCGCCTCGGACACGACGCGCAGCTCGGCGCGAGGGATGCCACCGGCGAGCAGGTGCGCGCCCGCGACCGGCGCCATCACGTCGTTTCCGCCGTGGAGCACGAGCGTGGGCGCGCGGACGCGGGCAAGCGAGCCGCGGCGGCCGAAGCAGGCGGCTGCGAGCAGCTGCCATCCGGTCATCCACGGGGGCGCGCGATGGCGAGCGAAGAAGGGCATGTACTGGGCGACCTTCTCCGGATGCTCGTCCCGGAAGCGTGTGGAGAAGAGCGCTGCCGCCGGCCAGGCGTGCCGGTGGCGCACGCTGTCCGACAGCACCGTCCCGAACGTGCCGGCAACCGCGCGCACCCCCGCACGCGGGGCCGCCGGACCGCCTGCGCCACCGCCGACGAGCACGAGGCTCTTGACTCGCTGCGGCATCCGGATCGCCAGCTCGAGCGCCACGGCCGCACCCATCGACAGCCCGACCGACGTGCGCGCCCGGGATCCCGCGATCGTCCAGCACGCGGGCCGCGTCGGCGGCCAGCATCGCCATCGACACCGGCGCGGGCCACGGCGCCGAGCGGCCGGCGCCGCGGTGGTCGTAGGCGACCACGCGGACGTGCGGCAGGTAGAGGTGCGCCACGGGATCGAACACCGCCGAGGAGATCGTCCAGCCGGTGATCAGCAGCACCGGCTCGCCGGCGCCGCGATCGGTCACGAACAGCCGCTGGCCTAGCTGCGCGTCCGCAACGCTGCAGCTCCGGAAGCGCGAGCGCGCCGGCGATCGCGCGATACGCCTTGCGGTTCGCGACCAGCCCTATGTGACTGCCGCTCGACCTCGACGCAGTCCGCCTCCTCGACGATCGCCCGCTCCCAGCGCACCACGCCGTCGCCCTTCGTGTAGATCGACGTGAGGCGCACGCGATCGACCGGGAACTCCGCCGTGTAGTCGCGGATGAAGCCGCAGCGGCAGTGCGCGCGAATGCAGTCCGGATCGCGGCTGCGGCGCGTGAGACGCAGGCCGCGGCGAACGATCCGACCGCCGCCCGCGTCGGCGAGCTGATCCCGAACAGGCCCTGGAGGTCGGCGCCCATCGAGATCGCGTGGGAGACGAGCTCGGGCCGGCGCGCCGCCGATCGCGCGCGCGAGATGGCCGCCGCGGCTGTGGCCGATGATCGCGACGCGGCGCCCGGTCGTGGCGTTGATCGCCTCCGCCAGCCGCTCCACGCGCTCGACCGCGCGGTCCGCGCAGTCGACGTTGAAGCACGAAGCCCGCCGTGTGCGGCCGGTAGCCGACGATCCGCAGCCAGCGGCGCAGCAGCAGAAGGCTGTCGTCGGATGCCAGGAACCCCGGCACGACGATCACCGGCCGCCCGTCGCCGCGCGGCACGCCGCGCCCGTACGCGACCGGATCGACGAGCAGCCGCGGCGCCTCGAGCATCCAGCGCGTCTCGGCGAAGGGCCGGCCGAGCCACTCGGCCGGCACCGGCGTCAGCTCCCTCACCGGAACGCGCCGATCCCGGTGATGTCGCGGCCGACGATCAGCGTCTGCATCGTCTCCGTGCCCTCGAAGGTGTGGATCGCCTCGATGTCGGCCATGTGGCGCATGACGTGGTTCTCCAGCAGGATCCCGTTGCCGCCGAGCAGGTCGCGCGCCTCGGCGATCACCCAGCGCGCCTTGCGCGTGTTGTTGAGCTTCGCGAGGCCGGCGATCGTGTCGGACATCCGGCCCGCCGCCTCCAGGCGCGCGAGCTGCATGCAGTACAGCTGCATCGCCGTGACCTCGGCGAGCATCTTGACGAGCCGGTCCTGCACGATCTGGAAGCTCGCCAGCGGCTTGCCGAACTGCTCGCGCTGGAGCGCGTAGGTGAGCGCCGTGTCGTAGGCCGCCATCGCGTGGCCGAGCGCGCCCCAGGCGCACACGCCGCGCGTCGCTACGAGCACGCGGCCGGCGTCCTTGAAGCTGTTCGCGCCGGGCAGCTTGCTCTCGACCGGGAACGCGCACGCCGTCGAGGCGTGATGTCGGCCTGCCAGATCGCGCGCACCGAGCCCTTGCCGGCGATCGGCGTCGCGTCGTAGCCGGGCGTGCCCTTCTCGACGAGGAACCCCTTGACCTGGCCGTCGGCCTCGTCGCGCGCCCACACGACGATGACGTCGGCGAGCGGATCCGTTGCCGATCCAGCGCTTGGCGCCGTCGATCACGTACTCGTCGCCGTCGCGGCGCACGCGCGTCTCGAGCGCCACGGAGTCCGAGCCGTGATCGGGCTCGGTCAGCGCGAACGCGCCGGTCTGCTCGACGCGGGCCATGCCGCGGCAGCCAGCGCTCGCGCTGCTCGTCGGAGCCGAGCAGGTTGATCGCTCGCATCGCAAGCCCGGCCTGCACGCCGAGGAACGTGCCGAGGCTGCCGTCGCCGCGGTTGACCTCCATGTGCACGAGTCCCCAGGCGAGCGAGCTCATACCCGGGCAGCCGTAGCCCTCGATGTCGTCGCCGACCAGACCGAGCTCGCCGAGGCGGCGGAACAGCGGCCACGCCGGCTCCGCCCGCTCCCAGTACTCGTTGATCGCCGGCAGCACCTCCTCGTCGACGAAGCGCCGCGTGCGCAGGAAGTGATCCCACTGCTCGTCGGTGAACTGCTCGCGGACGAAGAAGTAGTCGGTGGCGAGCGCCTCGCCGAGGTGCTGGTAGGGCATGGTCGGAGTGGCCATGCGTCAGCTCGCCAGCACGTAGGTGCCGGGGGCCTTGCCGAGGGCGCGGTGCCCGGCGGCCGCCGAGCCGCTTCGGCGCCGGGCCCAGCTCGCCCGAGCGCGCGCCCAGCCACTCGACGTAGTCCGGCCACCAGCTCCCAGGCAGCTTGGCCGCCTGGTCGAGGAACGCCTGCGGGTCGTCGGGGTGCTCGTCCGGCGACGCGGTAGCTCGCGCGCGAGTCCGGCGCCGGCGGGTTGACGAGCGCCTGGATGTGGCCGCTCGTCGACAGCACGAAGCGCTTCTCGCCGCCCAGCAGCTGCGTGCTCCGGTAGGCGTTCTCCCACGGCACGATGTGATCCTTCAGGCCGGCGACGATGTAGCTGTCGACGTCGACCCGCCGCGAGGTCGACCGGCGACCCGAGCACCTCCAGGCCGCCGGCGCGCGTCAGCGAGTTGTCGAGCCCCAGCCGCACGAAGTCGCGATGCAGGCCGGCCGCGAGGCGCACGGCGTCCTGGTTCCAGTACAGGATGTCGAAGGCCGGCGGCTTCTTGCCCGAGCAGGTAGTTGTTGACCACGTAGTTCCAGACCAGGTCGTTGGGCCGCAGCCAGGCGAACACCCCGGCCAGCGCCTGCCCGTCGAGGTAGCCGCGCCGGGCCGACTCGGCCACGGCAGCCGCGGCCATCTCGCGGCTGGCGAGTGCGCCCGCGGTGCCCGCGCGCTCGTTGTCCAGCGCGCACACGAACAGCGTCAGGCTCGCGACGTCGCCGAGCGTCCCCTTGTGCGGCGAGGTGCCCGAGCGCCCCGGCGCTGACGATCCCGCCCGAGCACGCCGCGTTGAGTGCACCGCGCGCCTGGCCGGTGATCTCGGCGACCGCCTGGCGCGCCTCGAGGACGGCGTCGGCGTAGGTGTCGAGGTCGAAGTGGCCCTGCGCCTCGTCGGGGTTGCGCCACGAGACGACGAACGACCTGCTGGCCGGACGCCGACGAGGTACTCGACCATGCTGCGCCCGGGCGCGAGATCGAGGATGTAGAACTTGTTGATCGTCGGCGGGACGAGCAGCAGCGGCACCTCTCGCACCTCGCGCGGTGCTCGGCTTGTACTGGATCAGCTCGAAGACCTCGGTGCGCAGCACCACCGAACCGGGGGAGACGGCGAGGTTGCCGCCCACCTCGAAGCCCTCGGTGTCCACGCTCTGCGGGCAGCCGCGGCGGCCACGACGACGTCGGCGGCGAAGCGGCGTCCGCCGCGTACGAGGTTCGCGCCGCCCTCGTCGACGACCGCCCGCAGCACGGCCGGGTTGGACCACGGGAAGTTCGTCGGGCGCGAGCGCGTCGAGGACGTTGCTCGCGGCGAAGCGCGCCTGGCGCTCGGTCTGCCAGTCGAGCTCAGCGTCGGAGATCACGCCGTCGACGGTCTCGCCGACGGCGAGATAGCCCTGCATCACGCGGTGCAGCAGCCAGTTCTGCTCCCACGCCGCGATCGGCGAACCGGCGGTCGCCCTTCGCCGGCGCCTGCTGCGGAGCGGCCGGCGGCGACGCGCGCCAGCTCGCCGCCGAGGGCCGCGGCGCGCGCGCGCGACGCTCAGCGGGTGGCGGGCGACCCCGGCGCCGACCGCGGCCGCCGCGCGGGGCTGGATGAAGCGGCGCGTGCCGCGCCCGACGGCGGCGTCGGTCAGCAGGACTTCGAGCCCTGCATGCGCGCCGCGGCCCGCGGCGCCTGTGACCTCGCGACGTTGGTCGAGGTCGATGCGGTTCGGTCATGGTGGCGAGCACAGGCTTCGGCCGCCTCCTGCGCCCGCGCATAGGGAAGGCACCCGCCAAGATTCGCGGCGTCCACGGTTGTGGGCCAGTGTCACAAGGCCGCGCGGAGTACGCATCGGCGCCGGAGATGGCTGCGGTCGCCCAGCAGTCCGGCGCCACGTCCGCGGTGCAGGAGCTCGCCGGCGAGCTGCTGCCGCGCACGCCCGAGCTCGCGCGCGGCGATGGCCGAGCATCTCTACGCGGCGATCCCCGAGCTCGCCGCGATCGAGGACGACGAGCTGCGCGCGGAGCTGCTCGGCAGCACCGAGGCCAACATCGGCCAGGTGCTGCGCCTGCTCGCGCATGGCGCGAGCGCCGACGACGTCGTCGTCCCGCACGAGGCGCTCGAGTTCCTCCGCGGCAACGTGCGCCGCGGGATCCCGCTGGCCGCGCTGCTGCGCTCCTACCGGCTCGGCCACGCCTGGCTGTGGGAGCGCTGGTCGCAGGCGCTGCAGGAGCGCGTCGAGGACTCCGGCGAGCTCGCCGCCGGGCAGGACCAGAGCTCGGCGTTCATGTTCGCCTACGTCGACAGGCTCTCCGACGCCCTGGTCGAGGAGTTCGGGACCGAGCGCGAGCGCATGATGCGCAGCGCGGCGCAGCTGCGTGCGGAGACGGTGCGCGCGATCCTCGCCGGCGAGCCGATCGACGAGGAGGCCGCCTCGCGTCGGCTCGGCTACGAGCTTCGGCGCCACCATGTGGCGCGTGCGGATCGCGGGCGCGGGAAGCGAGGTCACGCGGCCTCGAGCGCGCCGTCGACGAGGCCGCGGCGGCCGCTCGGCGCGGGCGAGCCGCTCGTCGTGGCCTCGGGCGCCGCGCGCTTCGACGTCTGGTGCGGGTCCTTCGATGCCGCCGGCGACCGACGCGCTCGAGCGCTACGAGCCGCCGCCCGGGCGTGCTCGTCGCCTTCGGCAGGCCGGGGCCGGGGATCGCGGGCTTCCGCAGCTCGCACGCCGAGGCGCTCCAGGCCGCGCGGATCGGCGTCGCTCGCACGGCGACGCGGGCCGCGGTGACGAGCTACGCACGCGTCGAGCTCGTCTCCCTGCTGGCCGGCGATCTGCCGCGCGCGCGAGCGTTCGTCGCGGAGCAGCTCGGGCCGCTCGCGTCGACGGCCGAGCCGGCCGCAGCGCCTGCGCGACACCGTGCTCGCGTTCCTGGCGTCCGGCGGCAGCGCCACGAGGGTCGCGAGGGAGCTCTACGTGCACCAGAACACGGTCGCCTACCGGGTCAAGCGCGCGGAGGAGATGCTGGGCCGCAAGGTCGACCGAGCAGCCCGATCGAGCTGACCTGCGCCCTGACCCTGGCCGCCGTCCTCGGCCCCGCAGTGCTGCGGGCGAGGACGGCGCCGCGAGCTCGATCAGGCGTAGAGCGCGTCGATCTCCGCCGCGTACTTCGCGGCGATCGGCTTGCGCTTGAGCTTCATCGTCGGGGTCAGCTCGTCCCCGCCGGGCGGCCAGTCGCGGCAGGACGGCTGAAGCGCTTGATCTGCTCGACGCGCGCGAGCCTGCTCGTTGGCGCGCTCGATCTGCGCCGCGACCTCGGCCTGCGGATCCTGCGACCGTCGCGGCCACCGCCGGGTCGAGCGTGACGAGCGCGACGTTGTACGGCCGCGCATCGCCGATCGCGCACACGCAGCCGATCGACCGAGCCGGCCGACTTGATCGTCGCCTCGATGTTCGCGGGCGACATGTTCTTGCCGGCGGCGCTGATGATCAGCTCCTTGATGCGGTCGACGATCCGCAGGTAGCCGTCGTCGTCGAAGGCCCCGACGTCGCCGGAGTGCATCCAGCCGTCGCGCGTCGAGCGCCTCGGCCGTCGCGTCGGGCCGGTTGCGGTAGCCGCGCATCACGACCGGGCCGCGCATGAGCACCTCACCCGCGTCCGAGAGGGCGACCTCCACCCCCGGCAGCGGCCGGCCGACGGTGCCGATCCGCATGGCGCCCGGCGCGTTGACCGTCGCCACTCCCGGTCGTCTCCGACATCCCGTAGACCTCGCACAGCGGGAGGCCGCAGCCCGCTGCCAGAACTCGACCACCTCCGGCGGGCAGGGCGCCGCGCCCGTGAGCGCGGCTCGGACCTCGTCGAGCCCGAGCGCCGCGAGCGCCGTCGCGCCATCAGGCCTCTCGCCGAGCTTCGCGATCGCCGCTGCGCGCAGCTTCTCCCACAGCCGTGGCGGTGAGAAGAAGAACTGCGGCCGCACGTCGGTCAGCAGGACGGCCGATGCGCGCGCGGGTTGTCGAGGCACGTCACGCGTCCACCCGAGGTGGAGCGGGATGTAGTGGGTGCACAGCCGCTCGGCGATGTGCGCCATCGGCAGCCACGAGATCGCGCGCTGGCGCGGCTCGAGCCCGAGCGCCTCGACGAGCGCGGAGCACTGCGCCACGACGTTCGCGTGCGTGAGCTCGACGCCCTTGGGCGCACCGGTCGTCCCCGACGTGTAGATGAGCGTCGCCAGGTCGTCCGGCGACACGTCGGCCGCCGCGTGACGGCGAGGTCGAAGTCCGGCCGGCGCGGCGGCGAGGAGCTCGTCCCAGGTCGAGGGCGCTGCGTGTCGGCGCCCTCGACGAGGACGATGCAGCTCGAGCGCGGTCCGGCCGCGCTCGCGGACCGCCAGCGCCTGCTCGAGGTACGCCGGCTCGGTCACGAGCACGCGGCAGCCCGCGTCGGCGACGACATGCTCGGCCTGCTCGACGGTGAACGTCGAGTAGATCGAGAACGGCAGCGGCGCCGAGCTGCAGCGCCGCCGTATCGGCGATGTGGAACTCGGGCCGGTTGGACAGCCACAGCGCAACGGTGTCGCCGCGGCGCACGCCGATCCCGTGCAGGCCGGCCGCCGCGTCGCGGACGCGCTCGGCGTAGTCCGCGCCAGGTCCACTCGACGGCTCCGTCGGCGCTCCTCAGCGCGAGCTCGTCGGCGCTGCGTCGCCGCCGCGGCGGCGAACGCGTCGCAGAGCGTCGTGATCCGTGTACCAGTGGTCGCCATGGCGCTCATCGGGTATCACTTCGAGCACTTCGCTGCAAGAACCAGAGCGCTGGTCAAGGACGACGCACGACCAGCAGGCCGGCGTATCGCGAGTCGCTCGTCTATCGACGGCGTCCGGCGGTCGATGGTGCTGGTGCGCTGGTGCGGCATGGATTCTCCGGTGGAGTGAGTGGACGGGGCCGGCAACGTACGGCCGCGCTCGCGCACCGCGCCGATGGGCTCGGCGCCCCAAACCGGAGCCGCCTTTTCGTGGCGACGACCCAACGGCCGCCCCGCAGGCGGCGCACCTTGCTTGGCCATCGCTGCCGGCTGGGCCGACGACCACCACCATCAGAGGGAAACGTCGATGGGCCTGACAACGGGCAACTTCCCGCCGGTCGAGCCGGCGGAGTTCATGCAGCAGCCCTACCGCGAGCGCACCAAGGTGCTCGCGCGTCACTGGGTCGACTATGGCTTCGGCGCGCCGAAGATCACGGCCTGATCTACATCGTTCAAGCTGCTGTTCCTCTACGCGCTCGGCGGCGTGCTCGTCGCGACGCTCACGTCCGGCCTGGACCCGCTGCATCCCGCCGCGCTGGTGGGACGACGTGGTCGTCTACCAGAAGCTCGTGCTCTGGACGGTGCTGCTGGAGTGCCTCGGCGTCGCCGGGTCTTGGGGCCCGCTCGCCGGGCACTTCAAGCCCTTCACCGCCGGCGTTCCGCCATTACGCGCGCGCCGGGACGATCCGCCTGCCGCCGTGGCCCGACAAGGTGCCCGTTCACGCGCGGCGACGAGCGCACGCCGGTCGACGTGGCGCTCTACCTCGGGGTGCTCGCGAGCCTCGTCGTCGCGCTCGTCGCGCCGGCCGCCGGCGACGGCCGCATCGCCCCCGGCGCGATCGTGCCCGATCATCGTGCTGCTCGTGGCGCTCGGCCTGCGCGACAAGGTCTTCTTCCTCGCCGCGCGCGGCGAGCAGTACCTGCCGGCGCTGATCTTCTTCGCCTTCTTCCCGTTCGTCGACATGATCGTGGCCGCGAAGCTGCTGATCGTGATCGTCTGGTGCGGCGCGGCGTTCTCGAAGTTCGGCCGCCACTTCGCCAACGTGATCCCGCCGATGGTCTCGAACACGCCGTGGCTGTTCGTCAAGCGGATCAAGCGGCTGCACTACCGCAACTTCCCCGAGGACCTGCGCCCGTCGGAGCGCGCCGTCGGCCTGGCCCACGTCGGCGGCACGTTCGTCGAGCTCGTCACGCCGCTGGTCCTGCTGTTCTCGCACAACCACACGCTGACCGTCGCGGCCGTCGTGCTGATGCTCTGCTTCCACGCGTTCATCATCTCGACGTTCCCGCTGGCCGTCCCGCTCGAGTGGAACGCGCTGTTCATGTACATCGCCGCGTTCCTGTTCCTGGGCTACCCCAACCAGGCCGGGCTACGGCCTTGGGCGACATGGACCCGGCGCTGCTCGCGCTGACGGTCGGCGGGCTTCTGTTCTTCCCGGTGCTCGGCAACCTCCGCCCCGACCTCGTGTCGTTCCTGCCCTCGATGCGCCAGTACGCGGGCAACTGGGCGACCGGCATGTGGGCGCTCGCCCCCGGCGCCGAGGACAAGCTCGACCGCACATCGTCAAGGCGGCGGAGATGCAGAAGCGACCAGCTCGCCGAGACCTACGGTGAGCACGAGGCGGAGGTCATGCTGCAGCAGCTGCTCGGCTGGCGCTGCGCTGCACAGCCAGGGCCGCGGCCTGAACTCGGTGATGATCAACCAGCTCGGCGACGACATCGACACCTACACGCTGCGCGAGGGCGAGTTCTGCTGCAACGCGATCGTCGGCTTCAACTTCGGCGACGGCCATCTCCACGACCGCCGGATGATCGAGGCCGTGCAGAAGCGCTGCCGCTTCGCTCCCGGCGAGCTCATCGTCGTGTGGGCGGAGTCCGAGGCGCTGGGCTCCGGCCGCCAGAACTACCTCGTCATCGACGCCGCCGTCGGCGTCGTCGAGCGCGGCAGCTGGGCGGTGAAGGATGCCGTGAGCGAGCAGCCGTGGCTTCCCAACGGGCCGATCCCGACCGACGTGTACCTACCGCAAGGCCGGGATACGATGCGCGTCAGCCACGCCCGCAGGTCGCGGAGAAGGTCCTGGTGGCGGCATGACCACCGCGATCGATCGTCGGCAGCGGGCCCAACGGGCTGGCCGCCGCCCTCACCCTCGCCGCCGAGGGCGTCGAGGTGACCGTGCTCGAGGCCGCCGAGCGCGCTCGGGGGCGGCACCCGCAGCAGCGAGCTGACGCTGCCCGGCCTCGTCCACGACGAGTGCTCGGCGGCGCACCCGCTCGCGCTCGACACGCCCTTCTCGCGGCGGTTCGACCTCGAGGCACACGGGCTCACGTGGCGCTGGCCGGAGATCCAGTACGCGCACCCGCTCGACGGCGCGGGCGGGGCCGCGGCCTACCGCTCCGTCGAGCAGACGGCCGCCGGTCTCGGCGGAGACGGCGAGGCATGGCGGACGCTGTTCGCCCCGCTCGCGGAGCGCTTCGGCGACATCACCGCCGACTTCATGCGGCCGATGCTGCGCGTGCCGGACCACCCGCTGCTGATGGCCCGCTTCGGGCTCTACTCGGGGCTGCCGGCGGCGCTGCTGAAGACGCGCTTCAAGGGCCGCAAGCGCAGGCCCTGTGGGCGGGCGTCGCCGCACACGCCTTCCGGCCGTTCTCGGCGCCGATGTCGTCGGCGATCGGGGTCGCGCTCGGCACCGCCGCGCACGCCTACGGCTGGCCTGTCGCCGAGGGCGGGTCCTCGGCGATCAGCGCCGCGATGATCTCGCTGCTCGAGGAGCACGGCGCGAAGTTCGAGACCGGCGTGCGCGTCGAATCGCTCGACGAGCTCGACGGGGCGGACATCGTCATGCTCGACGTCGCGCCGGCGGCCGCCGCCCGGATCGCCGGCGGTCGCATGCCGCGCCGGATCGCGCGGGCGCTGACGAGGTACCGCCACGGCCCCGGCGCATTCAAGGTCGACTTCGCGATCGAGGGCGGCGTGCCCTGGACGCACGAGGAATCCCGCCGCGCCGGCACGGTCCACGTCGGCGGCGAGCTACCGCGAGATCGCCGGCGCCGAGGCGCACGTCGCCCGCGGGTCGATGCCCGACCGCCCGTTCGTGCTCGTCTGCCAGCAGTACCTCGCCGATCCGAGCCGGTCGAACGGCGACGTCATCCGCTCTACGCCTACGCGCACGTGCCGGCCGGCTACGCCGGCGACGTACGACGCAGATCGAGGCGCAGATCGAGCGCTTCGCGCCCGGCTTCCGCGAGCGCATCCTCGCCAGGCACGTCCGCAGCGTCACGCAGATGGAGGCCCACAACGCCAACTACGTCGGCGGCGACGTCGTCACCGGCTCCAACGACCCCCGCCAGCTCGTGTTCCGCCCGCGCGCCGCGCTCGACCCGTACACGACGGGCATCCCGGGCGTCTACCTGTGCTCGGCGGCGACCCCGCCCGGCGCCGGCGCCCACGGGATGTGCGGGTACAACGCGGCGCAGTCGGCACTGCGTCGGCTCGAGCACGGCGATCGTACCGCGGTCACGGAGGCCGATATCGACGCTCGCCAGGCACCTGAACGAGTGGCGGCTCGCCAGCGGCCGCCCGGACGACAGCGCGCTTGATCTTCCCCGGCCAGAACGGCAAGCCCTGGACGCGCGATCAGTACCCAGAATTGGCGGAAGCGGATCTACGTCCCGACCACCAGGCGTGCGGAGTCGAAAACTCCCGCCCCTGCGACCTCCGGCACTCGTTCATCTCACTGCTGGTCCACGAGGGCCTCAGCGTCGTCGAGGTAGCAAGACAAGCGGGCCACTCGCCGGAGATCACTCTGAGCACCTACGCCCACGTCTTCGACGAGCACGCGCTCGGGGAACACAAAACCGTCGAGGACCAGATCCGCGCAGCGCGGGGCGGGGATGTACCGGTCTTGCACCGCGCGACCTCTCGGAGGCCGAGGATCCCAGTCGGGGCGGGCGGATTCGAACCGCCGACCTCCTGCTCCCAAAGCGTTGAGGAACCGTTGCCGTCGCTTGCCGTCGCGCTTTGCGCCCCTTTGCCATCGCTGCGTTCCAAGTTCTTTCCATCGTTGGACCCTGCTGGGCGGCGGCGCGCCCGGACTGGACGCGCCGCCGCCTGGTACCGGGCTATGCGGTAGTGCCTGCCTTCGGCCGCTGGAGCTTCGACTTCAGCTCCTCGACCTTGGCGTGGGCGCCTTCCTTGTGCTTCTCGGAGCGGGCCTTGGCGAGCTCCTTGCGCGCCTCGCGCTTGGCCTTTCGCTGTGCCTCCTCCGCCGCCGCGATCTCCTCCTCGACGTCCACCATCGGCCGGCGCAGGACCTCGCCGCCCAGCCGTGCCATCGCGGTGTCGATCACCTCGGGGCTCTGCTCGGTCACCTGCACCAGGACTGCCGTACGCGTCGGGTGAACCTGCTGCGAGATCTCACCGAGAACGGACTCGGTGGTCTCGACGTCGTCGATGTCGAACAGGGATCCCGCCAGCACGCCGGTCGCGCCGCCGATCAGCACCCCTAGCGGACCGCCGATGATCCCGACGAGCAGGCCGATCATGCCGCCGCTCGCGGTGCCGATGTAGGGGTCGTCTCCGACCTCGCTCTTCACGTCGACGTGGCCGTCGAGGTCGCGCGTGACCACACCACCAGCGGCGATCTTGATCTGGCCTTGCGAATCGAGCTGCTTCAGGTCGGTGAGCGCCTGATAGGCGTTCTGGTCGTTCTTAGGGTCTTCGCCGAAGGTGACCACCAGCACGTTGTCGGTTGAGAGATAGTCGGGGGTCATAGGACCAACCTTTCTTCGAGTGGGCTTGATGTACGGCGTAAGGCTCTCGTCGAGGCGGGTGAGCGGTCATCACAAAGTTCGTGTGATTGAGCGCGATTTGTGGGAGAGTCCGCTTCGGGATTGGCCCGGACTGACCACCAGCCCCGATCCCCGGCGGATCGGTTCGTTGCACGCCCCGTTCTCTTCGAGCGGCTGTCAGCGACCGCGCCGGGCACCGTGACGCTCGTCTGTGCACAGGCGGGGAGCGGGAAGACCGTTCTACTGCGCTCTTGGGCCGCGGAACTCGACGAGCCGGTCGCCTGGGTCACGGTCGACCGTGGCGAACGTGACGCTCAACGGTTCTGGCTGAATCTGATCGCTGCACTCGCCGACGCCGCAGGCGGCGAGGCGGTCGAGCGGGTCAGCCCCGCGCCGAGCTTCGCGGGCGCGGCGGTGGTCGAGCGGCTTCTGAGCCAGCTCCGGGAGCTGGACGAGCCGCTCGTGCTCGTCATTGACGACCTGCACGAGCTCGAGTCCGAAGACGCGCTCGCCTGGCTGGAGCTGCTGCTGGCGAGGCTGCCGGCGCATCTGCGCGTGGTGCTCGCGACGCGCGAGGATCCCGCGCTCGGCCTGCATCGGCTGCGACTCGCCGGCGAGCTGACGGAGGTGCGCGGGGCCGACCTCCGCTTCTCGCTCGACGAGACCCGCGCCTTGCTCCGCGACAGCCGGATCGCTCTCTCGGATGCCTGCGTGGTTTCGCTCTACGAGCGCACGGAGGGATGGCCGGCCGGTCTGCGCCTGGCGGCGATCTCGCTGGCCGCGCACCCGGACCCGGATCGCTTCGTGTCCGAGTTCTCCGGCAGCGAGCGCACGGTGGCGGGCTACCTTCTCGCCGAGGTGCTGGAGCGGCAGCCACCCGAGGTGCGCGACGTGCTCCTGCGCACGTCGATCCTCGAGCGCGTCAGCGGCCCGCTCGCCGACGCATTGACGGGCGGCATGGGCGCCGAGGCGGTCCTCCAGCGGCTGGAAGACCAGAACGCCTTCGTCACCTCGCTCGACGTCGCCCGCACCTGGTTCCGCTACCACCACCTGTTCGCCGATCTGCTGCGCCTCGAGTTGCGGCGCACCGCGCCGGAGACGATCCCGCCGCTCCATCGCGCCGCCGCGTTCTGGCATGAACAGGAGGGCTATGCCGTCGAAGCGGTCCGCCACCATCAGGCCGCCGGTGACTGGCCGGCGGCCGCGCGCGTGCTCGTGGACAACTACCTCGCGCTGACGATGGCCGGCCGCGGCGAGACTCTCCACGCGCTGCTTGGGGCGTTCCCCGACAAGACCCATCTGGGCGATGGCAATCTCGCCGCCGCGCTCGCGGTCGACAAGGTCCTCCACGGCCTGCTCGACGACGCGGCCGCCCACTTGGACGTCGCTCAGCGACTCGCCGCGGCAGTTCCGGCGGAGAGACGGCGCGTCTTCGACGTGTACCTCGCGGTCATCGGGGCCGAGCTCGCCCGCCGGCGCAGCGATCTGGCCGAGGCTCGGGAAGCCACGCTCCGGCTGGAAGCGGCGCTGAGCGTCACGGCGGGGACGAACGAGCTGCCCGTGCCGCCCGAGTACTGGGCCCTGGCGCTCATGAACCTGGGAATCGCGGAGCTGTGGGCCGGCCGGCCCGACGAGGCACGGCAGCACCTCGAGGACGCCCTCGGGCGCACGCGCCGGATCTCACGGCCCTTCATCGAGATCGGCTGCCTCGCGCATCTCGCAATCGCGGCGCTCCTCACGGGGCAGCCGCTGCGGCTTGCTCTCGAGCTGAGCGAGCGGGCGATCGCGATCGCGGAGGAGCACGGCTGGACGAGCGAGTCGATGACGACCGGCGCGTGGGCGATGGCAGGAATGGCGCTTGGAGGGCTGGGCCAGCTCCACGACGGCGACCGCCATCTGGATCGCGCCGCAGAGTCGCTGGGGTCAGCCGCCGACCTGGGGGCCGAGATCGTGCTCCACCACGCGCGCGGCATGCTCCGCTTTGCGGAGGGGCGTTCCGACGAAGCCCTCGCGGAGTTCGCGCGCGCGCAGGACCTGGAACGGCTGCTGGGCGGCGAGCACGTCTTCACGATCGAGGTGCGTAGCCGGGCCCTCCAGGTACGGGTGCGTATGGGCGACACCGACGCTGCGCAGGTCGCACTCGCCGATCTGGGGCCGGAGGAGCGCGACCCGGCCGGGATCCGCATGGCGCTCGCGGCCCTGGAGCTCGCCAAGGACCAGCCGGAGCGCGCGCTCGAGGCGCTGGCGCCCGTGATCGACGGCGCTGCGCCGGCACTGGTCGAGAGCTGGGCTCGGGTCGAGGCGCTGCTGCTCGCGGCCACGGCTCACGACCGGCTCGGCGACCGGCGTGCGGCGGAGGAGTCGCTGGAGGAGGCTCTCAACATCGCCGAGGCCGAGGGGTTGATCCTTCCCTTCATGCTCTGGCCGGCCGGCGAGCTGCTCGAGCGCCAGCCGAAGCACCGGACCGCCCACGCGACGCTGATCTCGACCATCCTGGACACGCTGGCCGGCCGCGCCGCTCCTCTCCGTGGCCAGGCGGCGCCCTTGCGCGATGAGTTGAGCGAGGCGGAGCTGCGCGTGGTCAGGTACCTGCCGAGCAACCTGACCGCTTCGGAGATCGCGTCGGAGCTCGTCGTCTCCGCCAACACAGTGCGCACCCACATGCGCCACATCTACGCGAAGCTCGACGCGCACACGCGCAGCGAGGCCGTCGCCCGCGCGCGCGAGCTCGGCCTCGTCGGGCCTGCAGCGCGGAGCGCCTGAGGTCAGCCGCGCTCGGGGGTCGACCAGGTCAGCTCCAGCTCGAGCTCGACTCGATCGCCCTTCGACCTCAGCTCGCGCTCCAAGACCAGCTCGCCCGTCACCGGAACGCTGATCCGGCGGCCGGCGGCGCTCAGCTCGAGCGGCCCGCCCGTCGTCAGCGCGTACGCGATGTCGATCAGCCGCTCAGCGGCCTGCTGGCGTGACAGCCGTTCCTCTTCCTTGTAGTCGAAATCGCTCATCTGTCCCTCCGGTGATCCTGCGGGGAAGCCGGGGCGGCGGTGCCGACGTCCGCCCCGGCTCCGCGCCGCTCGTCTCCTACAGCTCCTCGCGCAGGGCGCGGATCTGGAAGGCGTGAACGATGCTCGTGATGCCCTGCATGAGGGCCCAGATGCCGGCGAACACGAGGAGGACATACGCCTTGTGGATGAAGAACTGGCCCGAGGTCCAGAAGGCAAGTCCCGTCATCAGGATCCCGGAGATGAGCCCGATCCACCAGAGCGGGTTGATCGGACGCTCGAGGAACGACCGGACCATCCACCAGATGCCGACGATCAGGAACAGGAAGCCGAGCATGTCGGCCAGGCCGGCGAAGGTGCTCGCCGGCTGGGCGAAGCAGGCCACGGCGGAAACGAGGAAAGCTACGCCGAAGAGCGCCCAGAGCCAGCGCATCGGGACGTCGAACCTAGCCAGTGCGATGTTCTCGATGCCGACGGCCAGGAACAGGATCCCGACGAGGATGCCGACGGTGGTCACCGATGCGTGGTCGAACTGCAGGATGACCAGCGCAGCGGCAACCCAAGCGATGCCGGCAACGAGCAGGACCCACCAGTAGCCCGTGAGCCTCCGCGCGCTGTCGCGCAGGGTTCGCATGCGGGGCACTTCTAACTGCGGGGTGGCGGCGTGTTCGCTCATGATGACCTCCAAGGTCTCGTTGTTGTCGATCACGATCCTCGGTGCCAGGCGTGTGAGTTGTCGTCACACGTTTGTTGTGATCCGCGACGGATCACGCGGAACGCGTGACGACGGCTCACCCAGCTCGGCATGACGCTGTGGGCCGATGCCAGCGCGCACCCCAGCAGCGGCTGACATCCGTCCTGCGCCGGGGGCGGCCGAACCTCCCCCCGACGGCCGGCCCCCGCAGGACTCCGGCGAGGCGGAGCGGAAGCGGGGCCGACGCGCCGCCGCCGCCGTGGCGGCGGCCGCAGTCGCGATCGGCGTCTTCTACTACCTCCTACCGCGGCTGGTGGGACTTGGGCCGACGCTCAAGCGTCTGCGCACGGGAGACGTCTGGTGGCTCGCGCTCGGCGTGCTGCTGGAGGCCCTCTCGCTCTTCCGGAGCGGGCGGGATCATCCTCACGGTGTGGGCGCTTCGCGGGTTCGGCGTGGCCGCTGCCGAGGTGGCGAGCGGGATGGTCTGCTACGAGCTGATCCTGTACGGCGTCTACATGGCAGCCGTCGCGATCGCGGGCCTCGGCCTCTGGACCGGCCTCTTCTCCGGCGAGGCGCCCTTCGCCCTGACGCTGTTACCCGCGATCTTCGCCACGGCAGTGATCGTGATTGTCGTGTCGATGCTGTTCGTCGACGAGCCGGCCTCGCCTCCATGCGCCGTGCTCGTCATGGGCTATTACCTGGGCACGCTCGGGAGCGCGCTGCCTCTGCCGGGCGGGGTCGGCGGTGTGGAGGGGGGCATGATCGCCGCCTTCATCGCATTCGGCGCGTCGAGCCATGTGGCGGTGCCGGCCGTGCTCGGCTACCGAACGATCTCCTACTGGTTGCCGACGATTCCGGGCGCAATCGCCTACCTGCGGCTCAGGCATCGGCTCGACGCGCCGGAGCCGGCGCCGAGCTAGACCATGGTGCTCAGTGGGAGCGTGCGGGCGGCGCGAGCAGCCCGAGCTGGCGTGCACGGGCGACGGCCTCGCTGCGGCTGTGCGCGCCCAGCTTTGCGTAGATGTGACGCAGGTGCGTGCGGACCGTGTTCGCCGACACGAACAGCTCGGACGCGATTTCGGGAGCCTTCAGGTTGCTGGGCAGGTATCTCACGACGCGCAGCTCGGCGTCGCTGAGCTCATCCAGCACGAGCGCAGGCTCAGCGAGTTGAGGTGCCGATCCGGTGAGCTGGTCGAGGATCGTCGAGAGCAGGGTGGCGTGCGTTGTGCGGTGCCTGGGATGGCGTTCCAGCAGCTCCCGGGCGGGAGCCAGCATGAACGGCAGGACGACCCCGTCCCGCTCCGCCAGCTCCAGCGCCCGCTCGATCGAGACCTCCCCGCCGGACCGGTCGCCGAGCCGGTCACGCGCGGCTGCGTCGAACAGCAGCGCATGGATGGTCGCCCAACGCTGGTTGAGCGCCTGCGGCGCGCCGTCGATCATCGGGCCGAGCAGGTCCAGCACGTCCGCAGGACTGCCCTGCGCCAGCTCGAGCGCCGCCCCGGCGAGCCGCATGCCCGCCGAGCCGCGTTCCTCGGGATCGGCCGCGCCGAGCGCCGAGCGCGTCGCCGGCCAGTCGCCCATCAGAGCCTGCGTGAGCACGATCCAGCCGCGTACGTCGATTGGAAGAGCGTGGTCGTGCACGAGCAGGGCCTGCATCCTGTCGGCGGCGCGGAACTCCGCCAGCGCGTCCTCGGGCAGGCCCCGCCCGAGCCACAGGAACCCGCGCGCGTAGTGGAGCATGGGCTCCGTCTCGAGTTCTTCCGCCGGCGCTGCGCGCGCGACCCGATCCAACCACCGCTCGGCTTCGTCGAAGCGGCCGAGCCATGCGAGCACGCCTGCAGCGACTGCCACGGGGGCGGCGACGATCCGATCGGCCCCCCACCCGTGCGCCTCGGCGATAGCCACCGCCTCCTCGGTCAGACGCAGTGCGACTGAGCCCGGCGAGCTATCCAAGACGGCAATCCACGCTAGCTGACCCAGGCAGCCGACCTCGAGATATGGCCGTCCGATCTGGCGGACAAGCGCCAGCGCCTCCTCGAGGTCACGGCGTGCGTCGTGGATCTGCCGCGACCAGAGCTTCGCCGTGCCGAGATTCAGCAGAGCCGAGGCGCGATGGTCGTTGCTTCGGTCGAGCTCGTCGGGGCTCTGCGCTTCGAATGCGCGCATCGGCTGCTCTGCACCGGCGAGATCCCCGCGCTGGCAGGCGAGCCAGAGTTTCACGCTGGCCAACCGCAGATCGAAGAGCCGCCTGCGCTCGGCGGGCACCGTCGAGGCAAGCCGCTCGGCGGCGGCGATGCAGGTCGCGCTTTCGTCGAGCAGACCGTCCAAGAGACGACTCGTGGCGAAGACCACGGCCAGTTCTGCGTCCCCCTCTGGCGCGTTCGGCGGGAAGGCTGCAAGCAGCGCGCGGAGCGTGGCGTTGCGGCCGTCGAAGACCAGATCGACATAGTTGTCGGCCAGCAACCGGGCGGCATGAGTCCAGTCGCGGGCGGACTGCGCTTGCCGGATCCCCTCTACCACGTAGCCGTGCTGCTCGTACCACTGCGCGGCCGCCCGGTGCAGCGAGTCGATGATCGCCGGGGAGGAGCGCCGCAGCTCGAGTTGGAGAAGGTCCGTCAGCAGGTGATGGAAGCGAAACTGCGTCCGTCCGGTATCGAGCGAGGTGACGAAGGCGTTCGCCTCCTCGAGCGCCTGCAGGATCGCCTCCGAACCTGTGCCGCCGGTCAGCGTGTCGGCGAGTGGACCGCTGACCCACTCGAGCACAGAGGTTCGGAGAAGCAGATTCCGGACCTCCGCTGGCTGGCGCTCGAGAACTTCCGCAAGCAGATAACCGGCGACCGTGCGCTCGCTGCCGGAGAACTCGGCGACGAAGCGTTCGGGGTCGGGATTCTGGGCGAGCGAGATCGCCGCCAGCCGCAGCCCGGCGACCCAGCCTTCGGTGCTTTCGTGCAGCAGCAGCGAGCCCGTTGCGGAGAGCGCGACACCGCTTGCCTCCAGGAGCTCGCGCGCCTCCTCGAACGCGAAGCCCAGATCGGGGCCGCGAATCTCGATGAGCTCACCGGCGAGCCGCAACCGGTGCAGCCCGAGTCGTGGCTCCTCACGCGTCGAGAGTACGACGCGCAGCTCGGACGGCATTCGGCTCAGGAAGAGATCGAGCAACCGCAGCGCCTCCCCCGAGCGCAGCTCGTGCAGGTCGTCGATCACCAGCACCGCCGGCTCCTCCAGCGCCCGGAGCTCGGTTGCCAGCCGCTCGACCACCCGCTCGCCGCGGAAGCGCGGCGTAGGACTTACGCGCTCGACCCACCCGTCGCCGCTCACCCTGGC
This sequence comes from uncultured Thermoleophilaceae bacterium, assembly GCA_963848495.1. Classification (GTDB taxonomy): domain Bacteria; phylum Actinomycetota; class Thermoleophilia; order Solirubrobacterales; family Thermoleophilaceae; genus JAICJR01. The sequence goes on along the minus strand of CAWKDV010000002.1, from coordinate 1,341,812 downwards.
CAGCTCGTCGATCACCGATAGCCAGAAGCGCTGCTCATCGCGCTCGCCGCGCTCGACCGAGATCCACGCCGCCCGATCCGCCAGGCCCTCGGCGTCCAGCCAAGAGCGGAGCAGCACCGTCTTCCCGCTGCCCGCCGGACCACACACCAGCGCCACCCCGCCGGCAGGGAGCGCCGACAGCCGCTCGAACAACCGCTGGCGCAAGACCAGTCCGCGACCCGCGGCCCACCCGGCCTGCGGCTTGGTTGCATGCTCGCTGGAGCGACTCACCATCGGGCCCACCCGGGCCAGCGTCTAAAGGCGGTTCGTCGCTTGATGCTAATGCAACGAGAGACGTGCGTGGAGCTACGCGCCGGCGGACCTGTGGACCTCCTCGGTCAGGGCGAGCGTTCGCCGGGAGATCTCCAGCAGTTCCTCGTTTTGCCGATGGTCCTGCTCCGCGAAGCCGGCGTAGCCGCGGACCTCCGTGGTCAGCGCGAGGATCTGTCTGGAGAGATCGAGCAGCTGCCTGTTTTGCTCGTCCTCCTCCTGGATCGTCAACCATTGCTGGTCGGCGATGACCTGCCGCTTGGCGTCGGCGCGGTTCTGGCTGATCAGGACGAACGTCGAGAGGAAGATCGCTTCCAGCGAGACGATCATCGTGAGGAGACCGAACGGATAGTCCTCGACACCGAACCCGATCCAGCAGCCGAACCACAGGAGATGGATGTAGACGAACACCATCGAGCCTGCGAAACCCGTGATCGCGTCCGAGAGCCGGTTCTGTGCATCCTCCGCTCGCTGCTCCGCGTGCTGCAGTAACGCCGGGTTGACCGGCTCCTGGCGCCTTGGCGGTAGCACCCACCGGCGCGCACGACCGGCCGGCTGACGGCGCCGGTTCGAATGGTTGTTTGTCGTTGGTGCACTCATCCCCTCGCCCCTTGCTGCGCGACGGCCTTCGCCGACTCTGCGGCGGCCTCGGGGTCGAGGTAGCGGCCCCCGGGCGTGAGCACGCGAAAGTCATGGTCGAGCTCGTAGACCAGCGGGATGCCGGTCGGCAGGTTGAGCGCCGCGATGTCCTCGTCGCTGATTCCGTCCAGGTGCTTGACCAGGGCGCGGAGCGAGTTGCCGTGCGCTGCGATCAGCACGGTCCTTCCCGCGGCGAGCTCGCCGACGATCGCGTCGTACCAGTAGGGCAGCATCCGCTCGACGACGTCCTTGAGGCATTCCGACCTCGGCACCAGCTCGGGCGGCAGCGCCGCGTAGCGCGGATCGGTCACCTGAGAGAGCGGGTCGTCGTCGGCGATCGGCGGAGGCGGCACGTCGTAGGAGCGACGCCACAGCATGAACTGCTCCTCGCCGAACTCCTCCCTCGTCTGCGCCTTGTTCTTGCCCTGCAGCCCGCCGTAGTGGCGCTCATTCAGCCGCCACGACCTGCGCACCGGAAGCCACTGCAGGTCCGCCGCCTCGAGCGCGATGTTCGCGGTCTGGATCGCCCGCTTGAGCACCGAGGTGTGCACCACATCGAGACGAATCTGCGCCTCCGCCAGCAGACGCCCGCCGTACGCGGCTTCCCGCACGCCCTTCTCCGACAAGCCGACGTCCACCCAGCCCGTGAACAGACCCTTGGCATTCCAATCGCTCTCACCGTGTCGCAGCAGCACCAGAGTCCTCATCCGCCGGTCACCTCCTGGGATTAGTCCGCGAATCGTCGCGCACCACAGGGTGAGTGGTCATCACGCAGGTTGGATAAAAGGCGGCTGCGCCCGCGTTCTCATCCGTACGCGACCGGCCGCCATCGCTCTTTACGCCGCTCCGCCTTGGTGTACGCGGTGGCCACCGCAAACCCGAAGATGAAGCCGCCGACGTGTGCGAAGAACGCCGTCCCACCGCCATTGGCATGCGCCGAGAACAGACCGAAGTTGGCCTCGACGAGCTGGTAGAGGAACCAGCCACCGAGAAACACCCAAGCCGGTATCCGCACCGGGAAGACGAGTATGAGCGTCAGGATCTTCGACCCGGGATAGAGCACGAAGTACGCCCCCAGCACGGCGGCGATCGCGCCGCTGGCTCCCAGCATCGGCACCCGCGCCTCGGCTGCACTACCGGCGATCAGCGTGATGGCTGTCTGCAGCAGGTTCGCCGCGAACCCTCCCGCGATGTAGAAGCCGAGGTAACGGAGGCGGCCGAACGCGTCCTCGACGTTCTTGCCGAAGATGACGAGGAACCACATGTTGCCGAGGATGTGGCTCCAGCTGCCGTGCATGAACATGGCGGTGAACCAGCTGACCGGCCACGGCTCGGGGGCGTGACAGGAGCCGTTGACGCTGCAGGGATAGAAGGATGCGTGGTGGACCGATGAGCCCAGGTGAGGCAGCTCGTAGAAGATCCACACGATGAAGTTCGCCGCGATCAGCGACACGTTGACGACCGGGAAGCGCCGCGCTCGTATGCCGTCGGAGAGTGGAAACATCGCTCGGCGCCCGGTCAGCTGACCGGTCGGGGAGCGATCAGAACCGAACAGGGAGCGTCACGCAGCAGGGCATGCCCGGTTGCGCCGAGCAGGATCCGTCCCGCCGGTCCCCGGCGCCCTGAGCCGATGACAAGCAGGTCGACCTCCTCGCCCAGGCCCCTCAGGACCTTCAGGGGGCGCCCGGTGGTGACCTCTGAATGCGCTCGCACGCCGGTGGCGCGCGCGGCGCTGCCGGCGACCTCTGACAGCGCTGCGCCCTGGCCGGGAAGAGCCGCGCCGCGCACCGTCAGCTCGGCACCCGCGGCTGACGCGAGCGAACCGGCCAGCTCGAGCGCGAGCTGCGATTCGGGGCGGCCGTCGAATCCAACGCCGATCCGCTCGAGACGTCCCGTCGCACGGTCGTGCATGCCGCGCTCCGCCACGGCGAGTGGAGGCTCGAGGTGCTCTTGGAGCTCGCTCGCGTGGCGCCCGAGCCGCGCGCGCCCGTCGCGCGCGTCGTGGCCGGAGCCCACGACCAGCAGGTCGGCGTGCTGGGCGCGACTCACGTGGCGCAGCGCGCGCCAGACCAATACGTCGGATTGGACCTCGATGCGAGCATCTGGCGCGAGCGACTCGCGCGCCTCGGCCACGGTCGCCCAGGCCTGCTTCTGGAGGCTCTTCCAGTCCATCCCGTCGGGCAGGACGAAGGACGACGAGGGCTCGACGTGAACGGCTATCAACATCACCTTGGCGCCCGTCGCCCGCGCGATCGTCGAAGCGAGCGCGACGGCGTCGCGACCCCCGGGACCGCCGTCGACGCCCACGCCGATGAGTGCGGGCGGCCAGGTGCGAGCCGGCCTATGGACTGCGTGCGCGTCGGTGCTCGAGTTCATGCCGAGAGCCTCGGCGTCGCGGGGGTGAGCTGTCGTCACACGCTTTGAGTGATTGGGCGATCGCCCGCGGCCCGGGCTCGCCGGGAATCACTCAAAGCGAGTGATGACACGTCACTCAGTCGCGCCTCAACCTGATCGCGCCGGACGAGAACAGGCAACAGTCTGGAATGGAGGATCCGATGTACATAGCTCCTGGCTCTCCCGAGCAGTTCCAGCGGAAGCTCACGCGGGATGTCGCCGAGGGCGTCGCTCGCAACTGGTGGATCCTGCTCCTCGACGGGTTGCTGCTCGTCGTCGCGGGCGTGCTGATCTTCAGCATTGACTGGTCCGTGCGAAGCCTGTCGATCTTCATCGGCGCGCTCTTCATCGTGCACGGCTGCTCGACGGCGCTCGCCGGCGGCCTCGACCGGAGGGCGCGGAACACCAACGCGCTCACCGGCGTTTTGTCAGTCGCGGCGGGCGTCGCGATCATCGTCTGGCCCGACCCCGCGTTGGTGGCGGTGGCCGTGTTCCTCGGCGCGTGGCTCATCGTGATGGGCACGGTCACGATCGCGGGCGCGTTCGCCGCCCGCGACTTCATCCCGGACTGGTGGCTGTGGCTGATCCTCGGCCTGCTCGAGGTGCCGCTCGGCGTGCTCGCGCTGGCCGACCCGGGGGCGACGCTTGCGGCGCTCGTGACGGTCGCCGGCATCTGGGCGGTCGCCGTGGGCGTGATGTACGTCGTCCTCGCCTTCCAGCTCAAGCGGCTGCCCGACCAGCTCGAGGCGATGATGAAGCCGCCCGCTGACGGCGGCCACCCCGCGGAGACGAAGCCCGACGCGCGTCCGCGCTCGTCGAGCACAGCGGCGGCCTGATCACACCGCTCCCATGACCCTCGATCTCGCCGTGGCGTCTGGGCCGTCGGCCCGGCTGGCCCGAGCTGAGTATGTACCCCCGGACGAGCGCGCGACACGAGGCAGGTCTTGCCGGGCCGAGATCCCGCGTTCGAGCCATGCCGATTGGGAGCCGGCGACCGACCGGCCGGACCCGATAGCGCTGCTCGAGGAGCAGGCGGCGGATCGCCTGCCGGAGCTCGTGCCGATCCGCTACGGACGTATGTCGGCTTCGCCCTTTGCCTTCTACCGCGGCGCGGCGTACGTGATGGCCGTGGACCTGGCCCGCACGCCTACGACCGGGATCCGGGTTCAGATCTGCGGCGACGCCCACTTGGCCAACTTCGGCGGCTTCGCGTCGGCTGAGCGGCAGTTGCTGTTCGACCTCGTCGACTTCGACGAGACGCTGCCGGGGCCGTGGGAATGGGACCTGAAGCGCCTGGCGGCCAGCGTGTCCGTAGCCGGCCGCGACACCGGCGTCCCGGCCAAGAAGCGGAGCGCGATCGTCCGCGGCTTGGTGTCCGAGTACCGAGAGGCGATGCGGCAATTCGCCGCGATGAAGACGGTCGACGTGTGGTACGCACGGGCAAGCATCAACGAGATCCAGGAGCTGTTGCGCTCGCGCGCCCACCGCAACGACGCCGAGCGCTTCGACAAGGCCGTCGCCAAGGGGGAGCGCAAGGACAGCGCCCGGGCGCTGGCGAAGCTGACCGTGAAGGAGAACGGTGACGTGCGCATCCGCTCCGACCCGCCGCTGATCGTCCCGATCCGCGACCTCGTCGACGGCAGCGGAGCACGCCGTCTCGAGCACGACGTGCGCCGGCTCCTCTCCTCCCGGTCGTATCTGAACAGCCTGTCGGCTGACCGCCGCCGGCTGCTCGAGCACTTCCGGTACGCGGACATGGCGCGCAAGGTCGTAGGCGTGGGAAGCGTGGGAACGCGCTGCTGGGTGATCCTGCTGTTGGGGCGCGACTCGACCGACGCCCTCTTCCTCCAGGCAAAGGAAGCGAGGCGGTCGGTGCTCGAGCGGTTCGTCGGTAGGTCGGAGTTTTCGAACCACGGGCGGCGGGTCGTCGAGGGCCAGCGGCTGATGCAGGCCGCGAGCGACATCCTGCTGGGATGGATGCACGAGCCGCTCGGACTCGACGACCCGAAGCCGCACGACCTGTATCTCCGGCAGCTCTGGGACTCGAAGATCTCGCCCGACGTCGCCGCGATGCGCGCCTCGGAGATGGCCCTCTACTCGAGGCTGTGCGCGTGGACGCTCGCCCGGGCCCATGCGCGCTCTGGCGACTCGATCGCGATCGGAAGCTACCTGGGTTCCTCCGACGCGTTCGATCTCGCCATCGCGGCCTTCGCCGAGGCCTACGCCGACCAGAACGAGCGCGACCACGCCGCCCTGCTCGAGGCGATTGCGGGCGGTCGCGTAGAAGCACGCTCGGAGGCCTGAGCCTGCGGCGAGCCTGGAATCACTCCCTGCCAGAGGCGGCCAGGCGCGCGATGGGAGACTGGGGCCGAATCACGCAAACCGCGTGACGACAGCTCACGCAAACGGCCCGCATCATGAACGACGCAATGTTCAACAACGTGATCGTGGGCGTCGGCGACTACGACGCCGGCCGGGACGCAGTCGCTCTCGCGACAGAGCTCGCGGCCGGCGCGCGGCGGCTCACGCTCGCCTACGTCGAAGTCGTCAAGCTCAAACCCGATTCCGATTCCGGCGCTGTCTGGCAGGAGGCCGACAGCCGGCGTGCGCTCGAGCGGCTCGCGGCACTGCGAGGCGAGTTCCGCGTCGACGCTGAGCCGGTCTGCGTCGAAGCGCAGTCGGTGGCGAAGGGGCTTCGCGCGCTCACCAGGAGCGCGGATGCCGACCTGCTCGCGATCGGCGTGTCCCGGCGCGATGAGCATGAGCGGCTGTACGTTGGCGACGACACGCACGAGGTGCTCGAGAGGCCGCCGTGCACTGTCGCGGTCGCGCCTGTCGGCTACGCGGCTCGGCGCTCCGGCTTGAAGAAGATCGGGATCGGCTATGACGGCTCGCCGGGAAGCGAGCGCGCCCTGGCGGTGGGCCGGCAGCTCGCAGCGGACCTCGGGGGAAGCCTCTCGGCCTTCCACGCGGTCCCCGAGCCTCTGAAGGTTCACGATCCCTGGAACTCCCAGCGGGAGCTCGACGAAGGCGTCGAGGAGGCTCGCGCCACGATCGCGCAGCTCGGCGACGTCGAGGCGCAGGCAGCATCCGGCGAGGCCTCCGAGTTGCTCGTGGGCTACGGGAGGTCGGTCGACCTGCTGGTCGTCGGGGCGCACAGGCATGACTTGGTCGACGAGCTCAGGTCCGGCAGCACCGCCCAACGGCTCGCGGACAACACCCCGTGCCCTCTGCTCGTGCTCGCCTAGCACATGCGCCGGCCGCCACGCAGGGTCACCCAGCCGTCGCGACACGTAACCGCTGAGAGTCACCGCGCCGTCATGGACGGTCACGCCGATATTTTCGGGCTGAAGCGCCGGGTCCGACGCGAGCTCCAAACTCGACGCCGTCGGCGAGCGTCCGGTCGTTCATTGCTTCGTCTCCTTGGCTAGCGCGGCCTGATCACGTGAAGGGTCCCTGGAGCGACGTCGAACTCCCCGGGCGGGGCGACCGCCGGCTCCCCGAGGTAGCCGTCGTCGAGCTCTCCGTCGAGCGTGAGTCCCGGCAGGGCGCGGCTGTCGATCGCGACCTCTGGTACGTGCAGGGCGCGGATGCCCGCGATCCTGCGGTTTATCCGCAGGAGCAGGAAGACCCCGGCCAGCAGCGCTTTCCACGGTGGGATGTCCTCGACCACGAGCACGTCCAGCAGACCGTCGCCGGGGTCCGAGCCATCCATGCTGAGCCCGAGTGGGCCGCCAAAAATCGGAGCGTTGATCACGGCGAGCTGCAGGAGGCTCAGTTCTTCAGGGCCGCCGTTCTGATACAGCGTGCAGTTGAAGGGCCTGACGCCGCGGAGGGCAAAGGCGGCTGCCGCGAGGTACGTGAGCCGGCCAAGGCGCGCACGAACGGATGCGCGGGTGGCGAGCTTCGCGAAGTTCACGGTGAAGCCGACGGCAGCGGCGTGCGTGAAGTAGCGCGCCGGCTGGCCGGGACGCCTGAGACGCCCGACATCCACATCTGCGATGCGGCCCGTGTCGAGCAGTGCGGCGGCGCGCCGGGCGCTCACCGGGATGTTCAGCGAGCGCGCGAAGTCGTTCCCCGTCCCGAGCGGGAGGATCGCGAGAACGTTCTCGCTCCCCACCAGGCAGGCGGCGACCGATCCGACGGTGCCGTCGCCGCCGGCGGCGATCACCAGCCGGGGCCGCCCGCCCGCGGATCGCAGCAGGTCGGGGAGCTGATCGATGCGTTCGATGTCGAGTTGCCGTTCGAGCCGAATCCCGTGGCGGGCGATCGCGCGGCGGGCCTGTCCAAGCTTGCGGCCGTTCCCAGCGTGCCGGCTCACGATCAGCACGGCTTCAGAGGGCACCCCGGGCTTCATGGCGTCCGTCGGCCGGTCGTCATGGCGCAAGCCGAGCTTGCGGGTCACGGGCCGGATCGCCATCCCGGCTGCGGTCCCGACCGCGCCGCCAATCAGGACGTCGCTGGGGTAGTGGAAGCCGAGGTAGACCCTCGAGTATGCGACGGTGGCCGCGAGCGGGAACAGGAGGGGTCCGGCCGCCGGACGCTCGCGGGTTGCAGCGGTCGCGAAGGCGAAGGCGGCCGAGTGCCCCAACGGGAATGAGGCGGTGCGCGGGCTGCGGTAGAGCCTGCGACTGGGCGCCGGCCTGACCCGTCCGAACAGGAGCTTCAACGGCCCGTTAATGGTCGCCGACGTGAAGGCGAGCGCAAGGAGAGCGTCGGCTGCAGCACGCCTGCCGCGCCGACCGCCGACCAGCGCCCCGGCTCCTGCGAGCACCACCCAGAGGACGGAGTAGTCCGCCGCCCGGCTGGCCATGGCCATCGCCTGGTCGACCGGACGCGGACGCCGGCGCGTCCAACGGCGCATCAACCGGCGGTCGGCAGCGGCCGCCAGAGAGGTAGCGGCCCTGCGAGGGCTGCCGCGCTTCATCGCCTGCCCGGACTGCCGCTCATAGCCCCGGCACCTTCGGCCACAGCCAGATGAGTCGTCATCACGCGTTTTGTGTGATTGGGCGGCGGCGGGGTGCCACGAATCCCCCAAAGGGCATGACGACCGCTCACCCAGCGCGCCATCACAGTACGCGCGTGGACCCGCGGCCCGACCTGCCGATCACGCTACGCGACGGATCGCGTATTCGTATCCGTCAATTGCGCGGCTCGGACGGCGAGCTCTTGCTGCACGGGTTCGAGCATCTCAGCAGCGAGTCTCGCTACCGCCGTTTCCTCGCACCGACGCTGAGGTTGAGCGGACGCGCGATCCGCAACCTGACCGAGACAGACCGGCGGGAACACGAGGCGGTCATCGCGCTCGATCCCGAGACCGGAGAAGCCATCGCACTGGGTGAGTACGTTCGATCTGCCGAGCGGCAGGGCGAAGCGGAGGTGGCTCTGACCGTGACCGACGACTGGCAGGACAGGGGCGTCGGTACCGTGCTGCTTGGGGCGCTGTGCGCCCGGGCTCGCGAGGACGGCATCTCGAGCTTCACTGCCCTGATGCTGTCGGAAAATGCTCAGATGATGGAGCTGCTGGAGCACGTCGGCCAAGTGCGGGTTCTCGATCGGCAGGGGGACACCGTCGAGGTTCAGGTCCGGATCTAGCGCTGGCGCGCACACGGCCCCACCAGCTGCAGCTCGCGGGCGCGGGCGACGGCCTCTGTGCGGTTGTGGACGTCGAGCTTCGCGTAGATGTGGCGGAGGTGCGTCCTGGCGGTGTTCGCCGAGACGAACAGCTCAGACGCGATCTCCGGGACGTTCAGGTTGCTCGGCAGGAATCTGACCACGCGCAGCTCGGCGTCGCTCAGCTCCTCGCAGGGCTTGTGGTCTTCGTCACCGAGCCGTGGCGACGAGCCGTCGAGCAGGTCGCAGATCATCGAGCGAAGCGACGCGTGTGCGGTGCTGCCCCGAACGTCGCGTTCGTGCAGGATCGGGACGAGTGCGAACGGCAGGACGACGTTTTCGGGTTCCGCCAGCTCGAGGGCCCGTTCGATCGACGCGTCCGCGGCGCGCCTGTTCCCGAGCTGTGCGTGCGCGTCTGCGCTGAGCAGCAGCGCTTCGATGCCCGCCGGCGGCGGGTGCACCGTCCCCGCCAAGCCTTCGAGCACCGGGGCGAGCACCTGCACGGCAACCTCGGGGCGGGCGTCCGCAAGTTCGATCGCCGCGGCGGCCAAGCGCAGCCCCCCGCAGCCGCGCTGCGGCTCCCCGACCTTGGCGAGCGCGGCGCGGGCGGCGGCCGTCTCGCCCATCAGGACCTGCGTCCGCAGTACGCGACTGAGCACGTCGCCTGTGAGCGCATGGTCGCCGGCCAGCTGCGTTTGGGTCCGCTCGGCGGTCCGGAACGCTTCGAGCGCCTGTTCAAGCCCGCCCCGGCCGAGGCACAGCAGGCCCCTCGCATGGTGGAGGACCAGCTCTGTCCCCGGATCCGCTCCGGGCTCGCCCTGCGTGGCCCGCGCACTATCTGCACGCTCGAGCCAGCGCTCGGCCTCCTCGAGGCGACCGAGCCAGCTAAGTGCCTCGGCGCCCATGGCGAAGGCGGGCGCTGCGACCGGTTGCTCTTGCCAGTCGTGTGCCTCGGCGATCCCGATCGCGTTGCGGGCGTGCCCCAACGCGAGCGCGAGCCGCCCGCTCATCTGAGCCACGGCTGCCAGATGAGCGAGGCAGACGATCTCGAGCCAGGGCCGCCCCGCCCGGCGCGCGAGCTCCAGTGCTCGCTCCAGATCGCGGCGGGCGGTCTCCGCTCCGGCCGGCGAGAGCTCGATGACCCCGCGATAGGTGAGCGCGGTGGCTGGTAGATCCCTTCCCAGCGGAAGCGGGCTCGCGGGCTGGGGCTGCCATGCCGCCTCGAGCATCCGCTCTGCCTCGAGCGCAGTGCCGGTGTCACGTAGGAGGTTCGCTTGCCAGATGAGGGCATTCGCCATCAGCAGCTGGAAGTGCCGGCTTCGGTCGCGCGGCACGGCGGCGGCCAGGCGCTGAGCGACATCGACGTACCTCGCGCTCTCCCCGAGGCGGCCCTCGAGGGCTCGCGCGCAGGCGAGCACCAGCGCGAGCTCTGGATCGGCGGTCGCCGCTTCCTCCGGGAAGGCGGCAAGCAGTTTGGAGGCGGTCACCGCACGGCCCGCGAGTACGAGACTGAGGTGGTGCTCGGCAAGCAGACGGGCGGCGAACGCCCAGTCGCCGGCTGCCTGGGCATGGCGGACCGCCGGGATCACGTCGCCGTTCTCTTCGTACCACAGCGCGGCGGTCCGATGAAGGGTGCCGACCAGCATCGGCGAGGTCCGCCGCAGCTCCAGGCGCAGCAGGTCAGCGAACAACGGGTGGTAGCGAAACCACTTCCGCCCAGCATCGAGCGACGACACGAACGCGCCCGCGTCTTCGAGCTGCTGCAGGATCCGCTCCGAGCGGGAGCCGCCGGTGAGCGCGTCTGCCAGCGGCCCGCTGACCTTCTCCAGAATCGAGGTCCGCAGTAGGAGATCGCGAACCTCGGGCGGCTGGCAGGCGACCACCTCGTCCAGAAGGTATCCCGCGACGGTCCGCTCGCTCCCGGAGAACTCGGCCGCGAAACGCTCCGGGTCCGGATGTCGGGCCAGCGAGATCGCCGCCAGTCGCAGACCGGCCGCCCATCCCTCGGTCCGCTCATGCAGCAAGGTCAAACCGTGATCTGACAGGGTTATCCCAGCGGCGCGCAGGAGGTCCTGCGTCTCCTCGAGCGAGAAGCGCAGGTCCGGGCCGCGGATCTCAGTGAGTTCCCCCTTGAGACGCAGGCGATGAAGCCGGAGCTGCGGGTCTTCACGCGTGACCAGCACGACCCGCATGTTCGGCGGCAGCGACGAGAGCAGCAGCTCCAGGCGCTCCAACGCCTCGGGGCAACGCAGCTCGTGCAGATCGTCGATCACGAGCACGACTGCGCTCTCGCTCGGCTCGTCCAACTCGCCCCTGCCGGCCGCGACGGCCAGCTCCCCCACCAGTGACGACCAGAATCGCTGCGCGTCCCGCTCGCAGCACTCGACGGACAGCCAGGCCACCCGATCCGCCAGGCCCTCCTCCTCCTCGACCCACGACCGCACCAGCACGGTCTTGCCGCTGCCCGCTGGGCCCTGGACCACCAGCACGCCACCCGGCGCCACTGCCGAGAGGCGGCGAAGCAGCATCCGGCGCGGGACGAGCCCGCATCCAGTGGGCGCGCGATCCACGGCGGTAATGGGCACGCGTGAGACTCCATCCATCGGTTCTCGGGCCTCGAGAGCCGGTCTGGTGACGCGAGCATCGCGAGCGGCGCCTCTTTCCGGCTACGGGGAAAACTCCGAAGGGCGTTGCGGTGAACTACTGGGGTTCGCGCGGATCTCTGGGGCTGGCGGGGAAATCACGCAGACTGCGTGACGACCGCTCACCCCACTCGGGACCAAGCTCGTCGGTGAGCGAACGTGTACTTCTGGCTTGCCGACCGTTTCTGCGAGGGACCTGACGTCCTCGAACTTGCCGTCGCCGCGGCGTCGCACGTCCGGGCATCCGCCGCATCTCGCATCGAGATGCTCCTGGCGCTCTCGTACGCCGGGCCCGAAGACGACGGCGCGCAGCGAGCGGCCCCTCGTGTGCAGGGGACGGTCGCGCTCGGCATCGCGGTCTCAGGCGATGACGAACACGCGGCCACGCTCGCAGAGGACGAGCGCGTCCGGCTCGAGGAGCTGGAAGGACATTGGGCAGCCGGATTGCGCGCCCGGTTCGACGCCGGAACTGCGGGCGGCGGCACCGCTGCCGCGACCGCCGAGACCCTTCCGAAGGCCGAGGCGATCGCCGAAGACGCCTTTCAGGTCGCGGGGCTGCTGCTCGACGCCTGGATCGCCGAGCGCCGCGACGAGTACGCGCGGGCGGTCGCGGACTACCGCGAGGCGCTCGACGTCGCTCGGCGAACGAGCTCCGCGCATGAGCCCGCGCCCGTCGCCGCGAGGACCGTACGGGCGCTCTGGACCTCGCAGGATGCGCGTGCCGAACTGGCCCGTGCACGTCGCGCCCTTGGTCGCAGCGAGAGCGCTCGGGGTCTGTATCGCCGGCTGGTGGACTGGTCGAGCGCGCCGCGTCTGCAGCAGCCGCGCGAGACGTTCCTGGCCGCCTTGGCGGAAAGCCCGGCCGGCGCGGCCCTGTCGAGTGCCGCGGAGACAGCGAGTTGAGCAGGAGGCCGTCACGGATCGTCGTGCTCGGCGCGGGTCTGGCCGGGCTCGAAACGGCGTTTCTGCTGCACGCCCATCTGCATGGGCGCGCCGACCTGCTGCTCGTGAGCGAGCGCGATGACTTCCTGCTTCGCCCGAACCTCGTCTACGTGCCGTTCGGCGCCGACCCCGATGCATCGCGGCTGAGCATCGAGCAGGCGCTGTGGAGGGCCGACATCGGGTTGCAGGAGGGACGCGTCGACGGCGTCGATACCGATGCCGGCCGCGTGCAGCTTGCGGACGGCCGCCAGCTTCCATACGAGCACCTCGTGATCGCGAGCGGCGCGACGGCGCAGCCGGAGCAGATACCCGGCCTATCAGAGCACGCCGTCAGCGCGTGGGATCTCGCGGACATGCTCACGCTGCGGGAACGCTTCGAGCATCTGCGAGGGCAGGGCCGCGAGGGCGCGCAGGCGCGGGTGCTGTTCGCGCTGCCGCCGGACACGCAGTGCCCGCTGCCGCTCTACGAGGTTGCGCTGATGCTCGACACATGGCTTGGTCGCGCACACGCGCGCGAGCCTGTGAGCATCGGCTTCGTCACTCACGAAGCCTCGTTCGGCGAGACGTGTGGCCCGCGGATGCACGAGGTGCTGGCGGACGAGTTCTCTCGCCGGCAGATCGAGGCGCACACGGCAGGGCGGCTGGTCGAGGTTCGTGCGCACGAGGCGACGTTCGGCGAAGGAAGGGCGGAGCACTTCGACCTGCTCGTGACGATGCCGCCTCTGGTCGCCGCGGCTCGCTACGAAGGGCTTCCCGCCGACGAGCGAGGGTTTCTCCGGGTCGGCGACGGTACGCGGCAGGTGCAGGGACACCCGGAGCTGTACGCCGCCGGGAACGCCGGCGATTTTCCGCTCAAGGACCCGTATCTGGCGCTGCTCGAGGCCGATGCCGCCGCCGATCACCTCGCAACCGTGATCACAGGAGGCGACTTCAAGCGCCCGTTCGACGCGGTGAGCGTGAACGTCATCGACATGCTCGACCGCGCGGCGTTCGCCGAGCTCCCGCTCGAGCTGACCGGCGACCCGGCCCATCCGGTGCGCCTGCGCTCGAACGGGGAGAGCGATTACAAGGTCGGCGTCTCACCGCTGTGGCGGATGGGCAAGCGCATGTTCGCCTCCTATCTGCTGATGCGCTTCGCCGCCGGAGAGCCGTTCCACGCGGGGGCGGGCTGGAGGCTGCTCGACGTCGGCGTCGATGCCATGGCGGGAATGCTCGCCGACTAGCAAACAACCAACAGGAGGTTCCAATGCCCACCAAGACCACAGACCAACGGCTCGAGGAGATGCATGAGCGCATCGACCGGCTGCAGGCGAAGGCGGAGGCGTCCGGCGCGGGCGCGAAGGACTCGATTAAGAGCCGGCTCGACGCGCTGCGAAAGCAGGAGGCATCCGCCCGCGCCGCGGTGAAGGAGGCGCACGACGTCAAGAAGCAGGAGGCGTCCGAGCACGCCGCCGCCGCGGACGACAAGCTGCGCCAACTCGAGACACGCGCCAGCAGCGCCGAGCATGTGCTGGCCGAGGAGGTCGCCGAGGACAAGAAGTCGTTCGTCGACGCGATGAATGCCGACCTCGACGACTTCAAGGGGCGGCTCCATGGGCTGGACGAGAAGGCCGCCGCCAAGACCGGCAGCGCACGTGAGCGGGCTCAGGCCGCTGTGGCCGAGCTGCGGAGCAGCATGAACACGGTCTCCGAGCGCCTGGCGGAGGTCCGCAACGCCTCCGGCGACCGGTGGCGCGAGCGAAAGAAGGACGTCATGGACGCGCGCACCAAGCTGGAGCAGAAGGTCGACGACGTCTGGAAGAAGTTCCAGTAGCCCGATGAACACCGTCCTCTGGATCCTTCAGGGACTGCTCGGGGCGATCTTCCTCGCCACCGGGCTCACGAAGCTGACGCAGCCGCGAGCCAAGATGGCCGCCGGCCCGATGAGCTGGGCCGCACGCGTCAGCGACCGCCAGTTCCGCACCATCGGCCTCCTCGAGGTCGGTGGTGCGGTTGGCCTCGTCCTGCCGGGTGCGCTCGGCATCGCCGGGGTCCTGACTCCGCTCGCCGCGGTGGGGCTCGCCATGGCGATGGTCGGCGCCGTGATCACGCACGTCCGGCTCGGCGAGACGGACCGCGTGGCCGCTCCCCTGATCCTGCTGCTCCTGCTCGTGTTCGTGGCGATCGAGCGCTTCGGACCGCACAGCTTCTGAGCGGCGCGGCCGCCAGACCGCGATCACGCAGAGTGCGTGACGACGTCTCACCTACCCCGATCGGATGATCGCGCCATGGCTCACACGGCGGCGGTGCGCCGCGCGGCGACGAGAGCAGGCGGAAGGTGCTGCAGAACTTGACCGAGGTTGACCGCCGGGTCGCTCTGGGAGCCGATGAAAGCGCCGTCGAAGGCGGCGAGCGCAAAGCGCGCGAGCTGGTCGGTGCTCGAGCTGCGCGGATCGTCGTCGAAGGCGATCGCGATCTGCTTGCGCAGCCGCTTGAGCGCCAGCTCGCGTACGCGCGCGACCACGACAGCGATCTCCTCGCCGCCGGCCCGCGGCGGCTGCACGGCGAAGACGACCAGCATGCGGAGGAAGTGGGGCTGTCGCTCGAGCGCCTGGACTGCGCTCGTCACGACCCTGCTCAGGTGCTCGGCGCTTCGCCCGATACGTCGATCGGGGTCCGGCAGTTCGGCGAAGAAGCGCTCGGCGCCGCGCTCCATCACCGCCAGCACGATTCCCTCCTTGGAGCCGTAGTAGTGGTAGACGGAGCTCAACGGGACGCCCGACTCCTCCACCAGACGGGCGAGGGTCGCGGCTTCGAACCCGTCTTCGGCCATCACGTGCTCGGCCGCGTCGAGCACGAGCTCGCGCGACCTGATGCCGCGGCGGTTGGGGGTCACTGTGCTCTGCGGCGCCACTTTCCAAGCGTATCGCATATTGGAGTTGACACTCCAAAAGTACTATTGTAATGTCCGCTCCAATCTGTAAGGAGACGGAGTGATGATGCCTTTCGCAGCAGCTGCAGATGAGGAGACGCCGGTCCTGATCGTGGGCGGAGGTGGCGCCGGGCTCACCGCGTCGATGCTGCTGGCGCGTCAGGGCGTGGAGCACCTCCTGGTCAGCGCACGGCCCGAGACGTCCGAGCTGCCCAAGGCGCACGTCCTGAACCAGCGCGCGATGGAGGTGCTCGACGACGTGGGCGTCGCGCAGGCGATCGCGGAGCGCAGCACGCCCGCCGAGCAGATGGCGGCCACCGCCTACTACGCGGGTTTCGCCGGTCCCGACCCGGACTACGGCCGCCGCCTGGCCCGGCTCGAGTGCTGGGGCGCCGGCGGCGATGACGAGCTCTGGCGCGCCGCCAGCCCGTGGCGCCAGCTGAACCTTCCCCAGATCCGGCTCGAACCGCTACTCAAGGCGCGCGCCGAGGAGCTCTCGCCGGGGCGCATCAGGTTTGGCCACGAGCTGCTCGATCTCGACCTGGACGCAAACGGGGTCGTGGCCTCGATTCGGGACAACGCCTCAGGGCGGGAATACCGCGTGCGCTGCGAGTACCTGCTCGGTGCGGACGGCGGCCGGCTGGTCGCGAGTCTGATCGGCGTGCAGTACGAGGGACTCGGCGTGGTCACGCAGACGGCGACGCTGCACGTCTCGGCCGACTTCTCGGGCTGGGCGAAGGATCCCGACGTCCTGATCCGCTGGATCTTCTCGCCACAGGCCGGCGTTCTGGTGGTGATGGTCCCGATGGGGCCGGAGCGCTGGGGCCCAGACTCGGAGGAGTGGGTGGTCCACCTGAACTACCCGGTCGA
This sequence comes from uncultured Thermoleophilaceae bacterium, assembly GCA_963848495.1. Taxonomy (GTDB): domain Bacteria; phylum Actinomycetota; class Thermoleophilia; order Solirubrobacterales; family Thermoleophilaceae; genus JAICJR01. Next base: position 1,325,492 of record CAWKDV010000002.1, on the reverse strand, counting down.
TTGCGCGCGATCTGACGCGGAGGTCGAAGCCGACGTCCGCAACGCGCTGGGGATCGGCGATCTCGACATGCGGATCCACAAGATCACCCGCTGGTCGGTGGACGCGGTCCTCGCCTCCTCGTTCCGTGTCGGTCGCGTGCTCCTCCTGGGGGACGCGGCACACCGCCATCCGCCCACCGGCGGGCTGGGTTTGACGAGCGCGATCCACGACGCGCAGAACCTGTGCTGGAAGGTCGCCTCCGTCCTCGCCGGCGACGCCTCGCCGGCGCTCCTTGACACCTACGAAGCCGAGCGGCGACCGGTGGATCAGCACAACTGCCAGCGTTCGCTGGAGAACGCCGTGAACCATTTCGCCACCGGTGCGGCGCTCGGGGTGACCCCGGACAACAGCCCCGAGCAGAACCTGGCTGCGCTGCGCCGCGTGTGGAGTCGCAGGCCCGAGGATGCCGAGCAGCGGGCGGCCGTCCTTCGTGCGATGCGCGCGCAGTCGATGGAGTTCAGCGAGCTGAACGTCGAGTACGGCTACAGCTACGACTCCGTGGCGGTCGTGCCTGACGGCACGCTCCCGCCCCCCGCGGTCGACGAGATCCGCGTCTACGAGCCATCGACGCGCCCGGGCGCTCCGCTGCCGCACGCCTGGATCGATGACGAGGACGGCAACCGCCGCCCGATCAAGGACCTGGTCGAGCCGGGGCGCTTCCTGCTCATCGCCGGAGAAAACGGCGAGCCGTGGTGCGAGGCCGCCAGGCAGCTTGCCTCCGACGCGGAGCTGCCGCTCGACGCGCTTCGGATCGGTCACCTCGACGGCGACCTGTATGACCCGCGTTGCGCGTGGCTTCGCCATCGCGGCATCGAGAGCGACGGGGCGATCCTCGTGCGACCCGATCGCGTCGTCGCGTGGCGAGCGCCCACGTCGGTCGAGGACCCGCGGGGCGCCCTCGCGGGCGCTCTCGGTCAGATCCTCACGCGTCCGGTCGAGTCGCCGGCGCCGGTCCCGTCGGTGATGTCATGAGCTCCTTCGATGCGGATGTCGCGATCGTCGGATACGGCCCGGTGGGCCAGGCGGTCGCGGCGCTGCTCGGCCGAGCCGGGCATCGCGTCGTCGTGTTCGAGCGCTACAAGGAGATCTACCGGCTGCCGCGCGCGGTCCATCTGGACCACGAGATCATGCGCCTGCTTCAGGCGCTCGGGCTTGCCGAGGCGCTCGCTGACGAGCTGATCCCGGTCCACGAGTACCACTGGTTCGGCGCCGACGGCGCCCCGCTGCTGCGCTTCGACGTGCCCACCCCGGCGCGCTCCGGCTGGGAGCCGCACTACATGTTCTTCCAGCCGGAGCTCGAGGCCGCGCTCGATCGCGTTGGGTGCGGGCCGGCCGGTGTCACGGTCGAGCGTGGATGGGTGGCCGAAGGGCTCGTCGACTCCGAGTCCGGCGCAGAGCTCACCCTCCGACGTGCGTCCGATGAGGAGCCCGAGACGCGCACCATTCGCGCGCGCTGGGTCGATCGGAGCCGACGGCGCGAACTCGTTCGTGCGCGAGGCGAGCGGGATCACCCGCAGCGACCTCGGCTTCCAGGAGCGCTGGCTCGTGGTCGATGCCGAGCCGCACGACATGGACGCCTTCGCCCACCTGCCGATCGCCTCTCAGTGGTGCGACCCCGCGCGTCCCACCACACAGATGCGAAGCGGCCCGCGCCACAGGCGCTGGGAGTTCATGCTGCTGCCGGACGAGGATCCCTCGGAGTTCTACGATCCGGAGCGCGTCTGGGCCCTGCTCGAACCCTGGTACCGGCCGCGGGACGGGCGCCTGACCCGCAGCGCCGTCTACGAGTTCCGCTCGATGGTGGCGGACCAGATGCGCAAGGGGCACGTCGTCCTGATCGGTGACGCAGCGCATCTGACGCCGCCCTTCCTGGGTCAGGGGCTGTGCTCGGGGTTGCGTGACGCCGCCAACGTGGCCTGGAAGCTCGATCTCGTGCTGCGTGGCCTGGTGGGCGACCGGCTGCTCGACACGATCGACCTCGAGCGCCGGCCCCAGAACGAGGCCGTGATCCGGCTCGCCGTGGAGCTCGGAAAGGTGATTTGCGAGCTGGATCCGCAGGCCGCCGCCACCCGCGACGCCGTGTTGCGGTCGGCGGGCGCGCCGGAGCCGCTCGAACTCCCGCCGCTCACCGAGGGTCTTCTTCACCGGCGCGCCGGCGACGGCCACGACCCGCTCGCGGGCACGCTGAGCGTCCAGGGACTGGTTGCCCACGGGGGACGGGAGGGGCGCTTCGATGACGTGGTCGGCCGCGGCTTTGCGCTCATCGCCGCGAGCGGCGATCCGTTCGAGGAGCTCGGGCCCGAGCACTGGGCGCTCATCGACGCCCTCGACATGGCGGTCGCCTCGCTCGACCCAGACGCCCGTCACGGAGTGGCTGACGTGGACGGCCGCCTGACGAGCTGGCTGTCACAGCAAGGGGCGCACGCGGTGCTCGTGCGGCCCGACTTCTATGTCTTCGGCAGCGTGCGCTCGGCGGAGGAGCTGCCCGACCTGCTCGCCGACCTTCGAATACAGCTCGAGACCCCCACCCCATCGCTAGTTGAGGAGCCAGTTGCATGAGTCCCGTGATCCACCCGCAGTTCCACCATTTCAACCTCAAGACCACCCGGCTGCAGGAGATGGTCGACTTCTACCGCACGCTCGTCGGCGCGGAGGTGATCTTCCAAGACGAGGTGGGAGCCTGGCTCTCGAACGACAACGCGAACCACCGGATCGCGCTGCTCGCGTTTCCGAACTTCGTCGACGATGCCGAGAAGGACACGCGGACCGGGATGCACCACTCCGCATTCGAGTACTCGAGCTTCGAGGACCTGAATGCGAGCTACCTGCGCCTCAAGGAGGCCGGGATCGCGCCGGCGCTCTCCCTCGACCACGGGATGACGCTCTCTTACTACTACGCCGATCCGGATGGCAACCACGTCGAACTGCAGGTCGACTGCTTCGGTGACTGGAGCAAGTCGAAGGAGTGGATGCGCAGCTCGCCGGAGTTCAAGGCCAACCCGATCGGCCAGTTCGTCGAGCCGGAGCTGATCGCCGCCGACCACGCCGGCGGGATGAGCTTCGAGGAGATCCACGCAAAGGCGATGGCCGGTGGCTATGCGCCCGAGCAGGCGCCGGTCGAGATCCCGGAGATGTCGTCATGAGGCTCTGCCGCTTCGACGCGGGAGCCGGGCCTCGACACGGGATCGTCGAGGACCGGTACGTCGTCGATCGGGACGACGCCGCCGAGCGCCATTCGCTGGAGGAGGTTCGCCTCCTGGCTCCGGTGCTGCCGCGGAAGTTCCTGGCGATCGGGCTCAACTACGCCGATCACATCGCCGAGAGCGGCATGGAGGCGCCGCAGTTCCCGATCTTCTTCAACAAGCAGGTGACCTGCGTGGTCGGCCCTGACGACGGCGTGCACATGCCGCGCGTCTCGAGCCTGCTCGACTACGAGGGTGAGCTGGCGGTGGTGATCGGCACTCGCTGCCGTCACGTGCCCGAGGATCGCGCGCACGAGGTGATCGCCGGCTACACGATCGCCAACGACATCTCGGTGCGCGACTGGCAGCTGCGCACGCCGACGATGACGATGGGCAAGTCGTTCGACACGCACGGGCCGCTCGGACCGTGGCTGGTCACGCCCGACGAGCTCGGCGACCCCCACGACCTGACGCTGCGGACGTTCGTGAACGACGAGCTGCGCCAGGACGGCAACACCCGCGAGATGATCTACGACTGCTTCCAGCAGGTGGCGCACCTCTCGCAGGCGTTCACGCTGGAGCCGGGCGACGTGATCGCGACTGGCACCCCGGCCGGGATCGGCGCGGTACGCGACCCGTTCCCGGAGGGGCTGCTCAAGGTCGGCGACGAGGTGCGGATCGAGATCGAGGGCATCGGCGAGCTCCGCAACACGGTGGTCGAGGAACCCGACGGCTACGTCGCTCCGGACACCGCGGAGGAGGCGGCATGGGCGCGCTGACCGACGAGCTCCGCGAGTTCATCGACAGCCATCCCGTCGGCGTCCTCGCCACACGCGCCTCGGACGACAGGCCGCGGCAATCCCTCGTCTACTTCGCGCGCGACGGCGACCGGCTCCTGATATCGACGCTGGCCGACAGGCTGAAGGCGCGCGACGTGCGGCGGACCGGCTGGGCATCGCTCTGCGTGATGGGCCACCAGCCGCCCTACCCTTCGGCGGCCTTCTCCGGCCCCGCTGAGATCCTCACTCAGGACATCGGGGAGCCCACGGCCGCGATCGCACAGCGCATCAGCCCCGCGGCCGAGCCTCCCGCGCCGATGAGCGACGAAGCGCTTGCCGAGGTCGGGCGCGTGATCCTCGCGATCACGGTCGACCGAGTCACCGCCGCCAGTTACATACCGAACCTCGTCTAGCGAATCACGCATAACGCGTGATGACGGCTCACTCACCGGAGCGGTGAGCTACCTGGCATGCACAGCTCGATCGTTGTCGGGACTGACGGCTCAGGCCCAGCCGAGGCGGCGGTCCGGGAGGCGTCCCGCGGTTGCAGTGTGATGATCGTTCGCGCGGGGTGAGGCGGATGACTGCGGCGGAGGGCTCGTCGGGGCCAGACGACAGCGGTCGCCGCAAGCTCGAAATCTCGGTATCGGTCCAGACGATCCTGCTGGTCGCCGGCGTCGTCGCCCTCGCCTGGGCGGTCGCGTCGATCGCGAAGGTCCTTCTCATGGTCTTCGTGTCCGTCTTCAGCGTCGCGGTCCTGTTGCCGGTGGTGTCTTTTATCGAGCGGCGGTTTCGCTGGAGCCGGGGGCTGACCTCCACCGCGCTCGTCGTGGTGATGTTGATCGTCATCGGTGCGGTCTTGCTGGTGCTGGTCCAGGCGATGAGCGGTGCAGTGCGCGGGTTGAGCCACGATCTGCCACAGCTCGTTGACAAGGTCAGGCACGGCGATGTGGGCAACTTCATCAACGGCGGCAGCAACTCGCTCGACACCTTGAGGCAGCACGCAAGCGACATCACGAAGGGGGTCGGCAAGGCGTCGGGCGGAATCGTCCACGTCGGGGCCTCGGCTTTCGGGGCGGTCACGCTCGTCCTCTCTGTGACGTTCCTGACCCTCTTCGGGCTGGTCGAGGAACCGCGCGTACGGGACTGGACCAGCAGCCTGCTGTATCGGAAGGAGCGAGAGCGCTACCTGCAGCTTGTGGACCGGATCATCCAGACCACGTCGCGCTACATGCTCGGGAACATGGCGATCTCGGTGGTTTGCGGGACGGTCTACGGCATCACCGCGCTGATCCTCGGCCTCCCGTACCCGCTCGCCCTGGCGCTGATCGCCGGGATCCTCGACCTGATCCCGAACATCGGGGCCACGGCCGCCGGCATCATCATCGGGATAGTGGCGCTGTCGGTCAGTGTCCAGGCCCTGATCGTCTTCCTGATCGTCATCGTGGTCTACCAGCAGGTCGAGAACTACATCCTCCAGCCGACGATCATCGGGAGAGCGGCCCAGGTCTCCGGCTTCACCGTGCTCGTCAGCGTCCTGGCGTTCGGGGCGCTGTTCGGGTTGATCGGGGCGATCATCGCCGTGCCGCTCGCTGCGGGCATCCAGATCCTCGTCGAGGAGCTCACCGCCGACAGAAGGGCGCGGATCGCCGCAGCGGACGCGGCGGAGCAGCAGTAGCCGCCCTACACGGTCCCAGCGCGGCCGGCCACTTCGGCGAAGCCCTCCGCAAAGATCAGGCGCGCGCCGGCCTCCACGAGCGCGAGGTGCGAGAAGGCCTGCGGGAAGTTGCCCAAGTGCCTGCCCGTGGGGACGTCGTACTCCTCGGCATACAGCCCAAGCGGAGATGCGGCCTTCGTGAGGCGCTCCATCAAGTCTCTTGCCCGCTGCGTCTCGCCGATCAGCGCCAACGCCGATACGAGCCAGAAGGAGCAGATCACGAAGCTCCCCTCCTTGCCGGACAGCCCGTCATCGGTCTGTTCGGTCCGGTAGCGCTGCACGTAGCCGTCCTCGCTCAGCTCGTCTGCGACCGCCAATATCGTGGCGCGCATCCTTGGGTCGTCGCCCGGCAGGAACCCGAAGATCGCCGCGAGGAGCGCCGAAGCATCAAGCGCGTCCGTCGCATAGTGCTGACGCAGCACGCCGCGCGCGTCGACCCCGTACGTGAGGATGTCCAACCTGATCTCCGAGGCGCTTTCTGCCCAGCTCGCGGCGAGCTTCGTCTCTCCGCGGATGTCTGCGAGCTCGGCGGCGCGGTCAAGCGCGACCCAGCACATGAGCTTCGACGAGACGTAGTGCTGCGGCTTGCCGCGCGCCTCCCATATGCCCTGGTCGGGTTGACGCCACACCGCCTTGGCGCACTCGGCCTGCGCCTGCACGAGCGGCCACAGGCGCCGCGGAATCCGCTGGCTGCGGCGGCTGTGCAGCAGGATCGAGTCGAGGGCGGCACCGTGCACGTCGTTCTGCCGCTGGTCGAAGGCGCCGTTGCCGATGCGGACGGGGAAGGCCGCGCCGTAGCCGGACAGGTCCTCGCGCACCGATTCAGTCAGATCCCGGCGACCGTCGATGCCGTACATGATCTGCAGTCCGCCATCGTCGTTGAGCTCGAGGTCAGCCATGAACTGCATGAACTCGTCGGCCTCCCAATCGAGCAGCAGGTAGTGCAACGCCCGCAGAAGGAAGGTCGAGTCCCGGATCCAGGTGTAGCGGTAGTCCCAATTGCGCTCCCCCCCGGGCGTCTCCGGCAGCGAGGTCGTGAGTGCCGCGACGGCCGCCCCCGTCGGCATGTACGTAAGGCCCTTGATCGTCAGCGCCGACCGCTGCATCAGCGGCCCGAGCTCGTGGTCGGGGATCATCGCTCGCGCGAGCCAGTCGCGCCAGAACCTCGTCGTGGCCTCGAGCTGCTCGTAGGCCTCGTCGGCGGTGGTCGGGATCCTGGCCTGCTCGCTCCAGGCGAGCGCGCAGTAGACCGTCTCCCCAGCGTGCAGGACGTGGCGGGCTCGGGCCCGGCCGGCCTCGATGCCGAGGAGCATGTCGGTCTGCAGCTGGAGTGACTGCTCGGCTCCGGTCGCCACGGCTCGATGCCGATCTGCGCCCAACGTCCATTCACCCGGAACCCGGCCATAGTCGAACGCGGGTTCACACACGAGGTCGATCTCGATCCTGCCATCTATGCATTCGGCGGTTCGAACGAGCGCGTGATCGGCATCCTCGTCGGATGGTGGTCGCGTGTGGGGTGTGACCGTGTCCTCCCCGCGGCGGGGGCCCATCGTCAGGGCATCGCGCATGACCACCCAGCCTGTGGATGTCCTCCACGACGTAACCAGTGAGTTCGTCCCCGGCTCATAGATCCTGTCACTGGGGACGTTCACCCCGAATGGGCCGAACCGAAAGCCGCCCGCGCCGCGGTCAAGCAGCGCCCCGAACACGCTCGGCGAGTCGAAGCGCGGAACGCACAGCCAGTCGACCGTGCCGTCCGGGGCCACGAGCGCACCCGTGTGACAGTTGGAAAGGAAGCCGTAGTTGGCGATCGGCGTGAACGGTGACGGCGCCGCGGCGCTTTGCGGCATCGCCACGTCCTGCCGCGGGGTAGCTTCCGGGTGGCCGCCGTCGGAGGACTTCTTCGAGCCGCGCTTCTTCGCCGTGGCGGTCATCTCGCGTGCTTCCAGCGCGGCCTGGGCGCAGACGGTGGCGGCGGCGAGCACATCGCCTCAGGGTGAGGACTCGCAGGGTGACACGTCGTCACACAGACTGCGTGATTGCCCGACGGCCCTCCAAGCGCCGGCGAATCATATGGATCGCGTGACGACGGCTCACCCAACCCGGCACGACGCTACGGGCTCGCACTCAACACACAGGAGGTTTCGCAATGCCCCAGGACCTTGAACTCGAGCAGAAGGTGAGAGATGCGCTCGCCGGCGACCCGCGGATCGCCCACCACAAGGCCATCGCGGTATTCGCCCAGGCGGGAGCCGTCACCCTACGCGGCACCGTAGAGAGTCCGAAGCAGCGCCACGCGGCGGCGGAGACCGCACGGGCGGTGAGGGGCGTGCGGGAGGTCTACGACGGGCTGGACGTCAGGCCGCTCCCACACGACCCCCGCGACGATGAGCTCCGTGGCGCGGCGCTGCAGTCGCTGATCTGGGACACGCGCGTCCATGAGCACCAGATCGACGTCGAGGTGACCGATGGCTGGGTCACTCTCAAGGGAGAGGTCAAGCAGCAGGAGGAGAGCGACGCGGCGTTCGAAGACGTGTCCAAGCTCGAAGGCGTCGGCGGCATCACGAACGTGATCAGGGTGGTCACTGCGCCCGCGCTGGGATAACCGAGGACAGCAGCGTGTTTGCCAGCGTCATAGTCGGTGTCGGCGCTTTCGAGGCCGGCCGCGATGCGGTCGAGCTGGCCAAGGCGCTGATGTCTGAAGACGGCGAGGTCGCGCTCGTCTACGTGGAGTCGGTGGTGAGCGAGCCCGCGCCGGAGCCGCGTACCGGGTCGGAGGCCGAGAGACAGCGATTTGGGCTCGAGCGTCTGGGAAGGCTGCGAGACGACGCGCAGATCCCCGCCGAGGTGTTGCGAATCGAGGCGCGGTCGGTGCAGCGAGGCTTGTACGGGTTCGCGGCCGGCCGAGGTGCCGACCTGATCGTGATCGGCGCGAGCAGGGGTACTCGACTGGAGCACAGGCTCGTCGGCGACGACGCACGCGCGGTGCTCGAGGATCCGCCGTGCGCCGTTGCCGTGGCGCCGGCTGGGTATTCCGCGCGTTCAACCGCGATAAGGAAGATCGGCGTCGGCTACGGCGGCTCCCCGGAGAGTGAGCGCGCGCTCGCCGTGGCAAGGGGAATCGCGGCCGAACGCGGCGCCACCGTCGAACTTGCGGGCGACACGGTCGAGGGGCTCAGACGGTGCGGCGCATCCGTCGATCTGCTCGTCCTCGGCTCGCACGGCCACCCCTCGCCCCTCGAGCGCAGCAATCGGCAGCGCCTGGCGGAGCGCCCCTCTTCGCCGCTGCTTGTGCTCGCCGCAGGCCGCTGACGTGAGCGGCACCCGCGGGCTGTCGAAGTACGCGCGGCCGCTGGTCACGTGGCGCCGCCGGCAACTGGCTGCGACGCGGGTGCGCCCGGACCGATTCACGCAGTTTGTGTGATGCCTGATCACCCTCTGGTCGCGCAAGATCGACCGCATGACGACCGTCGGCTGGAGCCTCTTCTGCATCGCCGTTGGCGCCGTCCTCAAGTGGGCGGTCACCGGGCACGTGGCGGGCATCCACCTGCACGTCGTGGGCGTGATCCTGATCGCGGTGGGAGCCGTCGGCCTCTGCATCGGCCTGGTCATGATCTTCCGCGGTCGATCGAGCGCGGACGTCTTCCCGGACTAAGACCCAAGGAGGAGCAATGGCTCAGAACACTGCACTGTACGTCGCCGTCTACGACAACGTGAACGAGGCGCTCGCCGATCTCGACGCCTTCGAGCAGCTGCACAGCGCCGAGATGATCGGCAAGTACGACGCCGCCGTGATCGACAAGGAAGACGGAAAGCCGCACATCGTCAAGCGCGTCGATCGTCCGCGCTTCCGCGTGATTCCCGAGCTGCTCGGGTCCGGCGCGTTGCCGCGAAACGAGCTCAAGGAGGCGGCCGAGGAGTTGACGGCCACCCAGGTCGGCCTGATCGTCGTCGGCGAGCCGACGCTCGAGAAGGGCTTCGACCAGGCCGTCACGAGCGCATCAAAGGTCGTGAAGCGCGAGTTCGACGCGGCGACCGACCAGCTCACGCGCGAGCTCACGCAGGCCTTCAAGGACTGAGTTGCAGTTTGCTCCTGAGCCAGCGGTCGTAAGGAGGAATACATGGTCCGCGACGTGATCGCCCTGCCGCTGCGCGCCGGCGTGTTAGCCACGCGCCTCGGATTCCGTCTTGCCGAGCAGGTCATCGTGCTGCCGCTGCGAGTGGCGGGGCGGCTGATCGAGGCCGTTGCGGCGCCGCCGCGCGAAGGCGCCCGCGCCGCGGAGGCGCCCGGCGACTTGCAGGTTGCCGTCGTCATGGTGCCGCCATCCGCCCGCCGTGAGGAGTCATCGGTGGCGTCGGCTTCCCCGGCCTCGCCCACGACTCAAGCGGCGGCGGCGGCGCCGGCCCACGTCTCGGAAGATGCGGAGCTCGTCGAGTCGTTCGCCGAGCCCGGCGCGGAGGACGGCGCGGGCGCCGCCGTACACGTCGAGGAGCCGTGGAAGGGCTACCGGCACATGACCGCGAACGAGATCGTCGCGCGGCTGGCCCACGCGAGCCGAGAGGAGCTTGCCACGGTGGAGCTGTACGAGCGTCTGCACCGCCGGCGCCGGACCGTCCTCGCCGCGGCCGAACGCGACCTGCGACGAGCCACGGCAGCGGCAAGCCGCGCCGGGAGGTAACGCTCTTGCGCCGATCGTCCAGACCCGGCTCGCACTCACGACATGGACGGGACGAGCATCGATTGGCCGGTCCCGTTCGGCCGCACGCGATCGAGCGGATCGCCGTCGGTGTCAACGGCTGCCCCGAGGGCCGGGACGCTGCCGTGCTGGGAGCAACGATCGCTCGCGCCACTGGAGCCGAGCTGATGCTGGTCGCGGTTCACCCAGGCGCGCTCTGGGTGGTCCGCCGCGACATGAGCTGGACGGGGATGGAGAGGCAGGCCGGGCAGATGCTGAGCGAGCTGAGAGATGCGGTCGCGCCGGGCGCCCTGACGCTCGTCGAGACCGACCAGTCGGTGCCGGACGCTCTGGAGCGCGTTGCAAGGCTTCACCACCGGGACCTGCTCGTGGTCGGATCGAGCCTGAACGGGCCAGACGGCTGCGTGCGGATCGGGACCCGTACGCGCGAGCTGCTCGGCCGTGCGGAGTGTGCGCTGGCGGTGGCGCCGAGGGGCCTGAGCGCACGCCCCGCACGACGGCTGGCGGTGATCGGCGTCGGGTTCGACGGCGGCCCCGAAGCTCGCGAGGCGCTCGCGCGTGCCGCGTCGCTCGCCCGGGCCGCCGACGCCACGCTCCGCGTGCTGGCGCTCGCGGACGAGCGCTTCCCCACGGTCGGATTGGCGCCGATCGACGGGGAGGAGATGCAGGAGATCTGGGACGAGACCCTCGAACCGGGGGTCAACGCGCTGCGGGAGGAGGCCGAGCGAGCGCTGTCCGAGATCGGGATCGAGCTCGAGGCGACGATCGACGTCGCTACCGGCTCCCCGTCCCGCGCGCTGGCTGCCGTCTCGCAAGAGCTCGACCTGCTTGTGATCGGCTCCCACCACTGGGGCGCCCCCAGACGCTCGCTGCTCGCCAGTACCGGCGAGACGCTGATGCACGACGCGCTCTGCCCGGTGATGGCGGTCCCGCTGCCCGCGTGAGGCGCGCCGGCAGACCCGCAGTGCGAATCACCCCATTCGCGTGGTGCGAACTCATCCGGTTGCCAGCGAGCATGCGGGCATGGCAACTCGGCGCATGGCAGCGAGGGGCGCGCCGGGCGCGACCTCGCCGCCGCGGCGTCTGATGGAGGAGATCATCGACCGCTACGTCGATTGGCGCCTGGAGGCCGACGCCGTCGCCAGCGCGTACGCGGCCTGGGGAGGCGCAGCCGTGGGCGACAACGCCCGCCGCTTCACGGCATACGTGGCGGCGCTCGATCAAGAGGACGCAGCCGCCAGGACCTACGCGGCCGCGCTGGCGGCAGGCGAGCGCTGGCTCCGCCGGGGGTAGCTCCCGATCGGGGCGGGCTTGCCCCTCCCGATTTCAGATGCAGCTAGGCGCGGCTGGCAAGGAGCGCGAGCCGGATAGTGCATGAGCACAGCCGGCGAGCAGCGACGCCGCCAGGCGCGCATGATGCCCTGAAATCGGGGCGGGCGGATTCGAACCGCCGACCTCCTGCTCCCAAAGCGTCCAGCACCGTTGTCCGTGCGTTGCCATGCTTGTCGTAGAGCGGAACTTGAGCACGGTCAGGGTCGTCGCTCTGGCGGTTTCTTGCCACGCCCGCTTTCCACCGCCTTTCCAAGCGACTCAACCGAGCTCGTCGGGCCGGAAATCAGAGAGAAGCGGATCAACGTGGGCTCGGGTCAGCGCACCAGCTCACGAAGTCAGGGAACTTGACGCCGACCGTGATCTAGTCGGCACCGCGCGCAACTAGGCACCCAGGGGTGACGGGATTCTCACCCTTGGGTGCCTAGTCGCGCGCGCGAATCCGCCGGACACTGACGGCAGTCGAACCGCCAGGAGGAACCGATGGTCACCGCGCTTGCTATGCGCTTCGTACATCACTTAGGCTCATTTGTGTCCTGCTCGCCGGATGAAGCGTGACGCGCATAGGAGCCATGACCGCAGCCTCGAGCGCCGGATGGAGTGCGCTGGTCGAGCGTGATGCGGAGCGCCAGATCATCGATTCCGCCCTCGACGGCGCCGAGTTGGGCCACGGCCGGGTCGTCCTCGTCTACGGCGAGGCGGGAGTCGGGCGCACGAGCATCCTTCGCGCCACGGCGCTGAGCGCGGAGTCCCGCGGCCTCACCGTGCTCGAGGCCTACGGTAGCGAGCTCGAGCGGGGCTACGGCTTTGGGATCGTGAGGCAGCTGCTCGAGGCTCGGCTGGCGGAGCTGACGCCATCTCAGTCGAGGTCGCTGCTTCGCGAGGCAGGTCCCGCGGCGGAGTCGGCTCTTGGGCTCGGTGGGCCCGACTCGGGCGCCCCCGGCGGCGGCTTCGATCAGATCGAGGCCGTGTACCGCCTCGTCGCCCGTCTCGCCGCGATCGCTCCCGTGCTCGTCGTGGTGGACGACATGCAGTGGTGCGACCGGCCATCGCTCGACTTCGTCTGCTTCCTCGGCCACCGCGCCACCCAGCTGCCCGTGACGATCCTCGCCGCCTGGCGCCGCGGCGAGCCTGGGGTGAAGGCGGGCCGGCTTCAGGCGCTCGCCGGCAAGCCGGAAACCTTCTTCGTCGCCCCGGGCCCGCTCAGCCACGCGGGCGTACGCGCCGTCCTGAGGCGGGAGACCCAGGCAGAGCCCGAGGACGAGGCGGTCACCACCCTCCACGAGCAGGCGGGCGGCCAGCCGTCCCTCGTGGCGGAGCTAGTGGCCGGCCTGCGGCTGCGCGATCTCCCGGCAACCTCCGCGGGCAGGGAGGCGATCGAGATGCTGACGCCGGAGTCGGTTCGGCGCATGGTGGTCGCCCGCCTGGGGCGTCACTCGGAGTCGGCCCAGCGCTTTGCGCAGGCGGTGGCGGTGCTCGGCGAGGCCCCGCTCGCTCACGCAGCCGCACTCGCGGGCGTGGATCAGGACAGGGCGTGCACGGCGGCCGCTGCGCTCGTGCGCGCGGGCATCCTCCGCGACGACGCGACCGTGCGATACGCCCAGCCGCTGCTGAGCCGAGCCGTCTACGGCACGCTCTCGGCGATCGAGCGGGCCGAGCTCCATCGGCGGGCCGCCGAGTTGCTCTGCGACGGCGGTGACGCCGACGCGGGACGCGCTGCCCAGCACCTGCTCCGCAGCGAACCTGCCGGGAACGCGCGCTTCGGCGAGGTGCTGTACGCGGCGGCGCTGCGCGCTCTGGACGGCGGCATGCCCGCCAACGCCCGGCAATTGCTGGAGCGAGCGCTCGGCGATGTGGAGGAGCCCGGCCTCCGCGCCACGCTCCTGACCAGGCTCGCTGAGCTCGAGCTGCTGGCGGGCGACCTTCCGAACGCCGCCGCCCACGGCTCGGGGGCGATGTCGCTCGTCGCCGACGCATCGGAGCGCGTCCCCGCAAGCCTCGTGTGCGCCCAGGCGGTTGCCGCGACCGCCGGTCTCGAGCCGGCCGTGGAGCTGCTCCACCGCCAGGCGACCGCGATGAACGGGCGCGAGCCCGACGTGAGGCTCCGCCTGCAAGCGTGCGCAGCCACGCTGCAGGTGTGCATGGGCGCGCCGCTCACCGCCACAAGCAACGACATCGAGGCCCTCTCCGGAGAGACGGCGGCCGAGCGCGCGCTGCTCGGGGCATGGGCGTCGGAGGCGACGCTCAGAGGGGCCGCGAGCGCAGATCGTATCGCCGGCATATGCGGCCGCGCACTCCGTGAGGACGTCGATTACCTCGCGGCTCAGGCCGCCCTGCTCGCCGACGCGGGTGAGCTAGTGCAGCAGGCGCTCACCCGCGAAGGCCGCGAATCGCTCAGCGGCGACGACAAGATCGTCAGGTCGGCAGTAGGAGCGCAGCTCGCGCTGGCGCGCGGTGACCTCGCCGCCTGCGAGGCGGACGCCCGCGCCGGCCTCGCCGAGCTCGACGGCCTGGCACTCACCGCGCTGCGCCGAAGGATCCGCTCCGACCTGCTTGCCGCGCTCGTCGTGGTAGCGCTTGAGCGGGGCCGACACGGCGAGGCGAAGCGGACGCTCGCGGAAGTGGACGAGCCGGCCGCCAGCTGCCTGCGGGTCGCGCTCGCGCTCGCCCGGTCCGAGCCGGCTATAGAGCTCGCCGTCGAGCTCGAGCAGGGGCTGCCCGGGATCATTGCTCCCGGCCTCTCCTGGCGCCCGCTCGCCGCGTTGGCGCATCACGCCTCGAATGACGGCCCGCGCGCGCTCGCGCTCGCCTCCGAGCAGCTCGAGTCCGCCGAGGCCTGGGGCGGCGCGACCCAGCTCGGACGCGCTCTCCTGGCTTGCGGGATCGTCGATCCGGGAGCGGACCGGCTGCGGTTCGTCCGGGAGGCGGTGGAGGTGCTGGAGGACAGCGCGGCCGCGCTGGAGCTCGCACGCGCGAGGGTGGAGCTGGGGACCGCGCTTCGCCGCGCCCGCCGCCGCCGCGACGCGCGGGACCAGCTCGAGCAGGGCGCCGACCTCGCGCACCGCTGCGGCGCCGACGCGCTCGCCGCGCGCGCGCGGGCGGAGCTGGTGTCTGTCGGAGCGCGTCCGCGCCGCGCCGCATTCAGCGGGATCAGCTCGCTCACCGCCGGCGAGCTGCGGGTTGCGCGCCTCGCGGCCAGCGGCATGACCAACCGCGAGGTCGCCCAGGAGCTGATAGTGAGCGTGAAGACCGTTTCGGCGCAGCTCATGGCCATCTACCGGAAGCTCGACGTACACGACCGCACGGCGCTGGCCGAGGCGATGCAGGCCGAGAAGGGGCGGGCGGCGTGAGCGCTGTCGCCGATGCGGCCGTCCGGGGCACGCGGATCGGTCGCTTCACGGTGACAGCGCCCGCGTCCCAGGGCAGGAACCGGCTGGTGCTCCTGGCGCGCGGCGATGACCGCTCCTTCGTCGCCCTCAAGCTCGCCACCACGGATCTGGGCCGCGAGCTCGCAGAGCACGAGGAGCGCGTGCTCCGCGAGCTCGCGGGGAGGGTGGGCGCGGCCCCCCGCTTCATCGATGCCGACGGCCAGAGCTGGTGCGCGCTGAGCTGGACCCAGGGCGGCGAGTTCAGAGCCGTAGCCGCCGAGCTTCGCACGTCGGGCCAGCGGGCCGGGCTGCTTGCCCTCTGCCGCCGCGTCGCGCACGCGTACGCCGAACTGCACGCGGCGGGCGCAGTGCATGGTCAGGTCCACCCGCGCCACCTGCTCGTCGACTACGACGGAAGCGTTGGCCTGCTCGACTTCTCGGTGGCTGCCGCGGGCGCCCACGCCCCTCCGCCGGTGCGGCTCGAGGCGCGCTTCAACACGCTGAGCGCACCTGAGCAGGCGGAGGCGCTGCTGCGGCAGGAGAGGTTCGCGCTCACACCGGCGGCCGAGCAGTACTCGGTGGCGGCGCTGCTCTATCTCCTATGCGCCGGGCGGATGTATGCCCGGCTGCGGCTCGAGCGGTCGGAGCTCGCGCGCGACATCCTCGACAGCGCGCCGCTCGGGTTCGGTGAACCCTGGCGTGAGCTGGAGGCACTGCTGGCGCGCGCGCTGAGCAGGGAGCCCGCGGCGCGCTTCGAGTCCATGGCCGAATTCGCCACGGCGCTCGACGACCTGACGCACACCGCCCGCGCGACCGTCCCGCCGCCTGCGCCGGCCGTTCCTGAGCCGCTCGCTCAGGTGCTCGAGACGTTCCGGCGCGACGCCTCCGCCGAGGGTGCGTTCGCGAGCCTCCGGCCACCCACTTGCTCGGTGAACTTCGGAGCCGCCGGAATCGCATTCGCCCTGACGCGGCTCGGCAAGGTCACCGGCGAGGCCGCCGATCTCGAGCAGGCGGAGCGCTGGCTGTCGATCGCGGAGCAGCGGCAAACCGACGCCTTCGCCTTCGAGGACGGCGACGAGATCACACACGACCTCGTGGGCGAAGTCTCCCCGTTCCACAACCCGAGCGGCCTGGCGGCGGTACGGGCCTTCCTGAGCGAGGCGACCGGTGACCACCTGCGCCAGCAGGCGGCGCTCGACGACTTCGGGACCGCCACGAGGGCGCCCTGCGCGAACCTGGACATCACCCTCGGCCGTTCGGCGATCCTGCTGATGGCGGCGCTCCTGTATGCGGTCTCGGATCCGACATGGCCCGCCAGCCGGCGCCTCGCGAGCTACGGCGACGAGCTGGGCGAGGAGATCTGGCGGGACGCCGAGCAGACCGCCCTTCTCTACTACGGGATCGCACACGGCTGGGCGGGCCTCGCCTACTCGGCGCTGATGTGGGCGCGCGCCCGTGGCACGCAGCCGCCTCCTCAGACGCGCGCGGTGCTGGACGCGCTAGCGAGCGTGGCGGAGCCGCTCGAGCGCGGCTGCTACTGGCCGCTGACCCCACCCGATGGCCACGCCGCCGATCAGCACTGGCCGGGCTGGTGTCACGGCAACGCCGGTTACGTGTTCCTGTGGAACCTCGCCCGCGAGGCCTACGGTGACGATGGCTTCGGCGAGCTTGCCGCGCGCGCGGCCTGGCTGGCCGACGCGCCCGCGGGAGCGACCAGCTTGTGCTGCGGAAACGCCGGCCAGGCCTATGCGGCGCTCAACGAGTACCGCAGCAGCGGCGACGAGCGCTGGCGGGCGCAAGCGCTGCGAGTGGCCGCCTCCGCCGCCGCGAACGATCAGCTTGCCGGGGACGCGACGAGCCCGCTCAGCCTCTACAAGGGCCACGCCGGCCTGGCCCTGCTCGCCGCCGAGCTCGAGGTCCCCGAGCGGGCCGCGATGCCGCTGTTCGAGTTCGAAACGTAGGGCGGCCGGTCTCCAAAGTTGGGGTGGGTACGTCCGATGCGCGGCGCGCGCGACCCGATTACGTTCCTAATGAGCGACACAGGAGTGCGTGAATGACAGACGAGGAACACCAGCGAGAAGGCGCGGAAGAGCAAATCGAGGACCTGGAGGCGCCCGCCGCCTCGCAGGGCGACGTCGTCGGCGGAGCGCATTGCATCGAGCCGAGCTGTGCGAGGAACTCCGACGTCGTGGTGGCGTGCAGCGACCTCACGCCAAGCTGCAAGGCGAGCACCTTCGGCTGCCAGAACGGAACGCACGTGATCGTTATCCACGCCCAGTAGGAGCCAGGCCGTGACAGACAAAGAACGTGAGCGAGAAGGCGCCGAGGAGCGGATCGAGGACCTCGAGGCTCCCGCGGAGGCACAAGAGGACGTCGCCGGAGGCGGCCTGGCGTGCCACCCGGCCGGGACCTGCGGCAAGCCCTCGGCGGTGTGTCCCGACGACTTCAGCTGCAAGGCCACGAGCGCGGAGTGCCGGCTGGACAGTCGCAAGATCGTCATTGGTTTCCAGTAGAGACGAGGGATCGAGGTAACAAGCCATGACGGACGAAGAACGTCAGCGAGAAGGCGCGGAGGAGCGGATCGAGGACCTCGAGGCTCCCGCGGAGGCGCAGCAGGACGTCGCCGGCGGTGGCATGGCCTGCCACCCGGCGGGCACCTGCGGCCGTCCCTCGGCGGTGTGCGACCCGGAGGGCGCCCCGGGGAGCTGCGAGATCACCTCGGCGTTCTGCCAACTCAAGAGCCACAAGATCGTCGTAATGGAGCAATAGAGGTATAGGAGGCGGCATGGCCCGCCACCCGGCCGGGACCTGAGGATCATTGCCGAGCAATAAGGAGCTGTGCCCACATGACTGACGAAGAACGGAAACGAGAAGCTGCCGACGAGGAGATCGAGGATCTCGAGGCGCCGGCCGCGGATCAGGGAGACGTGGTGGGCGGCAAGGTGATCTGTGCCAAGCCGACCGACACCTGCGCGCCCGGCAACACCACCGGCGTGTCGACGTACTGCAGCCTGCCGACGTGCAAGTCCACGAAGTCCGCGTGCGGTTCGGCCACCAGCACGATTCTTGTCTACGAACAGTAGGGACGGGTGCCATGACAGACGAACAGAGACGAGAAGAAGGCGCCGAAGAGGCGATCGAGGACCTCGAGGCCCCCGCCGCGGCGCAGAAGGACGTCGTGGGTGGCAAGGGGTGCTCGCCGGTCTCGTGCGGCTACACGATCAAGTGCCTGGGCGGCACCTGCGACATCACCAAGAGCACGTGCGAGGACACCAGCAAGAAGATCATCGTCTTCGACCACCTGCCCGTCGAGTAGGCCCCACCCACTCGTATGAGCTCGCGGGCGCGCGCTGATTTCTTCGCACTCCGCGCGCCCCTCCTCGCCCTCGAGACGCTGTCGCGCTGGGCCGAAGGGGTACGCGCCCTCGACGCAGAGGACGCGGAGCTCGAGCAGGCGCTCGCGGCCGACCGCGCGCTGCTTCGCGCGCGGTTGGTCGAGCTCCTGGCCGACGAGCAGATCGGCGATGCGCTGGCCGTCACGTCGCCCGACCTGGCCGACGGGGTGGAGCGCTGGCGCCTCGAGCCCGACACCAAGCGCGGGCGCTCCGCGGAGCGCTCGCTCGTCCGCTACCTCACCCGCCTGGCCTCGCGCCCGGACCTGTTCGGGCTGGCGGGCGCGTACCTGATCGGCCGCTTCGACGAAGACTCACGGCTCGAGCTCGGACCCCGCTCGCAGCTCGAGGTCCGGACGCGCGTGGACAGCGGGCTGCTGCGAGAGGTGGTGCGGCGGGCGGCCTCCGACTCCATCGAGAGTCCGGAGCTCGTGGTCAGGCGCAACCCCGCGGTCTACCGCGTCGGCGGGCGCCTGCGGGTCGCGGCGCGCAAGCCAGGCTCCAGCGGCCACCGGCTGGTGGGGATGCGCCCGACCCCGTCGATCGAGCTGGCGCTGGAGGCGGCCGCGGACGGCACGTCGATCGCGTCGCTCACGGAGAAGCTCGTGGCCGCCGGCAGCCCGCCAGATCACGCGCCGGAGCTGGTGCGGCGCCTCATCAGGAGCGACCTGCTCGTGCCGGTCGCGCAGGTGACCGTCACCGGTCCCGAGCCGACCGACCAGGCGCTCGACGCGCTCGCGTCGCTGCCCGCCGGCGACCGCTACGCGCGGCCCACCCGCCGCGCCGTGGCGCTGGTCGAGAGTGCGCCGCGGGTCTCAGGCGACGTGATCGAAGCCGCCGCGGGCGCCCTCGCCGAGACCGGAGTCGAGTTCAGCCGCCGCCGCTGCGTCCAGGTGGACTCCCGCCGGCCAGGCGAGGCGCGGCTGCCGGAGCGGGTGCTGGCCGAGATGCGGCGCACCATCGACCTGCTCGCGCGAATCACGCCGCCTGAGGGCGCCGCGCTGCGGTCGTTCAAGGAGGCGTTCGAGCGCCGTTTCGCCGGCCGCAGCGTGCCGCTGCTCGAGGCACTCGATCCCGACTTCGGCATCCGGCTCGGCGCCGCCGCAGAGGACCGCACGGGAAGCGAGCCCGCTGTGGGCGGCCTCGGCGACGGCCGGCGTCTGACGCTGCTCTCGCTCGTGGAGCGCGGGCGGGCCAACGGCGCCGTGGAGCTGAGCGACGCCGACCTGAGCGCGATCTCCGGCCCGCGCCCGGCGGCACTGCCCGGCGCCTTTGCGATGCTCACGAGCCTCGTCGGGCGCGCCGGCCGCTTCCAGCTCGTCGAGCCGGAGGTGACGGGCCCGTCCGGAGGGCGGCTGCTCGGACGCCTCTGCCGCGGGGACGACGAGCTCGCACGCCACGTGCGCGACCACCTGCGGCGCGAGGCCGCACTCGAACCGGGTGCGATCTTCGCGGAGCTCTCGATCGCTCCGGAGACCGACATCGGCATCAACATCACCCAGCGCCCGCTGCTGAGGGAGTGGGAGATCGACTACGGCGGCGGCTCGGGAGCGCCGCCCGATCGGCGGATCGAGCCATCGGACCTGCTCGTCTCGCTGGAGAACGAGCAAGTCGTGCTGCGATCGCGGTCGTTCGGACGGCGGGTGGTCCCCTGCTGCACCACAGCGATGAACTCGATGTGGGTCTCGCTGCCCGCGGCCCGCTTCCTGCTCTCGGTGGAGTCGCAGCGCAGCCCCGGCTACTTCAGCTGGAGCTGGGACCAGCTCGACGACGCGCCAGTCCTGCCACGGGTCACGCGTGGCCGCGCGATCCTCGCCCTGCGTCGTTGGAACGTCAGCGCGCCGGAGCTCGCGGAGGTTCGGCCGGGTACGGACGCCGCCGGCTTCCGCCGGCTGCAGGACTGGCGCGAGGCCCGCGGCGTCCCGCGTGTGGTCGCCTTCGACCATCCGAAGAACCGCGTCTTGGTCGACTTCGGCAACGTGCTCAGCGTCGATGCCTTCCTAGCGGCCGCCAAGGAGCTGGACATCCTGCGCCTGATCGAGGCGCCCGATCCGGAGGAGAGCCCCGTCACGGGCCCCGACGGGCACTACGCCCACGAGCTCGTGGTGCCATTCACGCTCGACCGTGTGAGCGCGCCCGTCCCGGCGAAGCAGAGGCACAGGCCAGTGAGCGAATCCGAGCGCCGCTTCCCGCCCGGCACGGAGTGGCTGTACGCGAACCTCTACGGGCCCGCCGGCGGCGCCGACCGCGTGCTCGTCGAGCACGTGGCTCCCCTGGTCCGGCGGCTCAGGGACGACGGCGCCATCGATCGCTGGTTCTTCATCCGCTACGCCGACCCTGCCCGGCACCTCCGGGTGCGCTTCCATGGCCGAGCCGACGCGCTGGTCGCTGAGGCGCTGCCGGCGCTGAACGAGGCGCTGGCGCCGGCGCTCGCCGACGGCCTGCTCTACCGGATCTCGCTCGACACCTATGAGCGCGAGGTGGAGCGCTACGGCGGGGTCGACGGCGTGGAGCTGATGGAGCAGGTGTCCGAGGCCGACTCGGACGCGGTGCTGGCGCTGCTCGAGCAGCAAATGGGCGAGCTCACGCGCCGCCACGTGGCGGTGGCGAGCCTCGCCGCGCTGTACGAGGACGTGGGCCTTCCGCTCGAGACGAGACACGCCTGCTCGGTCCAGCTGCGCGCCGGCTGGGCGCCCCCGGGCCGCCCGCTCGGCAGCCTGCTCGGCCCCCAGGAGCGTTCCGAGCGCGTGCGGCTCGCGGAGATCCTGGGCACCCCGCCCGCACCGCTCGGCGAGCGCTCCGCCGCGCTGGCGCCCCTCTTCGCCCGCCTGCGGGCACTCGACCAGGAGGGCGTGCTCGAGCTGCCGCTGCCCGACATCGTCTGCTCGCTCGCGCACATGGGAGTCAACCGGCTGCTCAAGCGCGGCGGGAACATGGACGAGGTCCGGGTGCACGATGCCCTGGCACGTCTCTACGAAGCCCAGATGGCGCGCGACCGCTCGCGGATGGGCTCCGCGCACCCCCTGGTGGGGTGACAAAGCCCCCCATGGCTGGTAGAGATTCGACATGAGCAGCGCCCCGGCGCCGGGCGATGAGATTGCCGGCTACCGGATCGAGTCGGTGATCGGCGAAGGCGGCACGGGCACCGTCTACCTCGCCGAGCGCCCGCAGGGCGGCTCGTGCGCGCTGAAGGTGCTGTCGGAGCGGCTCTCGGAGGATCCGACGTTCGCCGCCCGCTTCAAGCGTGAGGCGGAGTACGCCGAGGCGCTCGCCCACCCGCATATCGTAGATCTCTACGACGCGGGACAGACGCCGGAGGGCACGCTCTTCTTCGCCATGCAGTACGTCGAGGGCCCGGACCTCCGCGTGCTGCTCGAGCGCGAGGGCCCGCTCGACCTCGGCCGGGCGCTGACGATCCTCGGGCAGATCGGGGACGCGCTCGACTCCGCCCACGCCACGGGGCTCGTCCACCGGGACGTGAAGCCGGGGAACATCATCGTGGCGGAGGGCCCGCACGCCTACATCACCGGCTTCGGACTGGCGAAGAACCCCACCGAGGACTCCGTCGCGCTCACCGTGCAGGGCCAGCTGATCGGGACGATGCCCTACACCGCGCCGGAGGAGATCCTTGCCGCCGGGTCCCGCGACCATCGCGTGGACATCTACTCGCTGGCGTGCGTGCTGTACGAGGCCGTGGTGGGCGTTCCACCGTTCGTACGGGAGCGCGAGATCGACCTCCTGTACGCGCACATCGGTGACCCGCGTCCTAGCGCGACGGCCGCCCGTCCCGAGCTCCCCGAGGCGATCGACGACGTGATCGCCAAGGGGATGGCGATCGAGCCGGAGGAGCGGTACGCGACCTGCACCGAGCTCATCGCCGCCGCGCGCGCACACGTCCCTACCCAGGCCGCGGCGGTCACCCCGCCGCCACCCCCGGAGCCGCCCTCCGAAACCGCCGGTGCGCCCGCCCAGCTGCGGCTCGTGGTGAGCGCCGGGTTCGGAGTCGGTCAGGAGCTGCTCGTCGAGGACGAGCTCGTGCTGGGCCGCCTCGACACGCTCGGCGGCGCGCTCGAGCCCGACCACGAGATCTCGCGCCGCCACGCCCGCGTGTACCGCGCGGGTGACGGCTTCCTCGTGGAGGATCAAGAGTCGGCAAACGGCACGTTCGTGAACGAGGAGCGCATCGATGGACCTCGGCTTCTCCACACGGGCGACCACCTCAGGATCGGGACGACCGTGCTCGTGGCCACGGTGTCCGCGGACATGAACGGGGCGCCGGCCGCGCCGCCCGCGCCGGCCGGGAAGCGCCTCGTCCTGCGGCTCGAGGTGGACCTCGAGGGCGGCGAGCTCACGGTGGCGATCGAGGGAGGCGCCCGTGCGCGGATCGTCCCTGACGGCGACGGCTGGCGGGTGGAGACGGAGTGAGCGCCACTATCGAGGAGCTGCTCGGGGCGGTGTACCTGGCGGCCGACGGCCACGAGCTGACGGGCCGCGACCTGCTGGCAGCGGGGGTGGTGTCGGGTCGATGGCAGCGGCTCGAGAGCGAGCTCGAAACGGGGATCGGCCTCGTCGCCGCCGAAGCGCCGCCGGATGCCGAGGTCGCCGAGCACATACGCGTGTTCCGCTTCGACCGCGGTCTCCTGAGCGCCGAGGACGTGCGCGCCTGGCTCGGGCCGCGCGGACTGACGATGGCCGCGCTGAAGGCCGCCGCGGCCAGGGAGGTGGCGCGCCGCCACGGGGGGACGCCCGAGCCGGTCGCGGCCGCCGACGTCGCCGACTCGCTGCCGGCCGAGGCGATCTGCACCGGCGTGCTCGTGGAGATCGGCATGTGGCTCGCCGACAGGATGCTCTCAGCGGCCACCGTCGTCGGAACCGAGGTGGAGCCCCTGCCTCTCGACCGCACGCGGGTCCAGCGCCTCGTATTCGAGGAGGCGCGCACGGTTGCCGGCGCCGCAATCCGGGAAGCCGGCCGCGAGCGTGGGGAGCGGCTGGCGTGGATGGCGGCGCTCGACGACGCCCACCGCGACTGGGAGACCGCGGCGACCGCCGCCCCGGAGGTGGCCCGCCGCCTACACGAGAACGAGCTCGCCTGGTGCCGCTTCGAGCTCGAAGAGCTGAGGCTCGTGTCGCAGGGGGCCGCCGCCGAGGCCGCGCGCCAGCTCGCGGACGGGACCAACGCGAGCGCGGTCGCGGCAGCCGCCGGTGTCGACGTGACGCCGCAGCGCCTCGTGCTGGCGGACGCACCGTCCCAGCTCGCCCAGAAGCTCGCCGGAGCCGTGGTCGGTGACGTCGCGGGCCCGTGGAGCGACGGCGACGACCACGTGGTTGCACGCGTCCGCGAGCGGCGGGCGCCGGACGTCGAGGACGACCAGATCGTCGCGCGTGCGCGCGAGGAGCTATTGGCGGATGCAGCCGCGCGGCTGCGCGCCGGAAGGGTGCGATGGTTTGACGGAGCGTGAGCTGGCCGCATGGGCGGAGCCGACCGCGGTGGTGCGCGCGCTGCCGTTCATGGCCCACCTGCCACCCGAGGTGCGCAACCTCGTGCTCTCCGGCTTCGAGGAGCGCACCTACCGCTTCGGCGAGACCGTGGTCTCGCCCGACGACGGCGCGTTCATCGTGGTGGTGGAGGGCGAGGCGCGGGCCATCGCCGTGGGGCCCGACCACACCGAGGTTTCGCTCGGCGTGCTGGGCCCCGGGGAGATGAGCGGCGAGCGCGCGCTCGTCGAGGAGAACCCACCTCCGGTCACCCTGCGCGCCGCCTCGACCGCCGTGCGGGTGCTGAGGCTGGACCTCGGGGTGGCGCTCGCCCTCGCGCGCGCACACCCCGAGGCCGCGGCGGCATTCGCGGCGCAGGCACGCGCGAAGCGCATAGCGGCGTTCCTGCGCATGGACGAGACGTTCCGAGAGCTCGACGCCCGGGGCGTCGAGCTGCTCGTGGCGCGCGGTCGCGATATCACTGCCCCCGAGGGCGACGTCGTGGTGCGAGAGGGCGAGGTCACCGACCGCTGGTGGATCGTGCTGTCGGGCCGGCTGGTCGAGTCGACCGGCGAGGGCGAGGCCCGGCGCGAGCTGCGCTTCCTGCGGGGAGGCGATGTGTTCGGCGAGGTCGGCGCACTCCAGGGCAGCCCGCGCCTTGCGACCGTGACTGCCGCGAGCGAGTCCACATTGCTCGAGCTCGAAGGCTCCGTGCTGGGCGAGCTGGGCGCGCTCGATCCGGGGTTCGCATCCAGGCTCCATGATCGCGCGCAGCTCCGCCTGAGCCGCATCGCGGTGCGCCCGCTCGACTTCGGTGGCGGGGACGTGCTCTCCGGCGTGAGGGAGCGACCCCCGCTTCCGCCGCCATCGACCGACGAGCGCATCGCCGCCGGCGTAGAGGTGGCCGACGAGCCGGCGGCGGCGGCGCCGTGGGTCCCGCCCAGGAAGTTCCCGTTCGTCCGCCAGATCGACTTCGCCGACTGCGGGGTGGCGGCGCTGGCGATGGTCTGCCGCGCGTTCGGCCGGAAGGTGTCCCTGCCGTTCATCAGGCAAATCGCGGGCACCGGCCAGGAGGGCACGAGCCTGCGCGGGATCATGCGCGCGGCGGAGGAGGCGGGCCTCGACGGGCACGCGCTGAAGGCCTCGAAGGACCGCCTCGACGAGCTGCAGCTGCCGGCGATCCTCCATTGGGAGGGCAACCACTGGATCGTCCTGTACGCCGTGGAGCCCGACCGCGTGCGGGTTGCCGATCCTGCTCGCGGCCTGCGGCGCGTGAGCCGCGAGGAGGTCGGCGAGAAGTGGAGCGGCTGGTGCGCCACCTTCCGCCCCACGCCAAAGCTCGACGAAGCTCCGACGGAGCACCTCGATCTCGGCTGGCTGTGGCCGTTCGTGCGGCCGCTGCGCGGCAAGCTCGCGCTCGCCACCGTCCTGGCGATCGCCGCGACCGCCCTCGAGCTGGTCGCGCCGGTGATGACGCAGCACGTGGTGGACGCCGCCGGCAAGCAGGACTCGGGGACGGTGTCCCTGCTCGTCCTCGTGATCGTGGCGCTCCTCTTCATCGGGCTCGGCATCAGCCTGTTCCAGCGCCGGATGCTGGCCCGTGCGGCGGTGAACCTGGACGGAGAAACGCTCGACTTCGTCTCCGCGCGGCTGCTCCAGCTGCCGCTCAAGTACTTCGAGGCTCGGCGGACCGCCGACATCGAGCGGCGCCTGAACGGGCTACGCCAGGTCCGCTCGCTGCTCGTGCAGGGCATCGTCGGCGGCCTGACGGCGGTGATCCAGTTGGTGGTGACGCTCTTCATCATGGTCAACTACTCGCCGATCATCGCCGGCGTGTTCCTGGCCACGATGCCGGTGTACGCGGGACTGATGCGCTACTCGTCGCGTCGCCTGCGGCCGACTTTCGACAGCCTCGAGGAGGCCTACTCGCGCCACGCCTCCAAGCAGCTCGACGCGATCAAGGGCATCGAGGCGGCCAAGAGCGCCGGCGCCGAGGAGGGCATGCGGCAGGGCATCCGGCGGGAGTTCGCACAGCTCGCCGACCGCGTGTTCAAGGGCGACTGGGTGATCATGTTCTACGACGCCGCGGTCCAGGTCGCGGGCTTCCTCTTGTTTGTCCTGTTCCTGTGGGTGGGGGCGCTTCTGGTCGCCAACGGCACGCTGACGATCGGCGAGCTGGTGGCGATCAACTCGCTCGTGCTGCTGGCCAATGCGCCGATCGGCACCCTGCTGGGGCTCTTTGACTCGCTGCTTCAGGCGTCGGTGCTGCTGCAGCGGCTGCAGGACGTACTCGAGGCCGAGCCCGAGCAGGTCCAGAACGGAACGCCGCTGCGCAACGTGGGGCGGCTGTCGGGCCGTGTGAGCCTGCGCCAGGTGGGCCTCTCCTATCCCGACGCCCCGGACCGGCGTGTGCTCGACGATGTCTCGCTCGTGCTCGAGCCAGGACAGACGCTCGGCCTCGTGGGGCGCTCCGGCTCGGGCAAGTCCACGCTGGTGCGCTGCCTAGCCGGGCTCGTGGTGCCGAGCTGGGGGAACGTGCTGTACGACGAGGTCGACATGCGCGAGCTCGACTGGCGCCAGCTGCGGCGCCGCATCGGAGTCGTGCTGCAGGCGCCCTACCTGTTCGACGACACGATCGCGGCGAACATCGCGCTGGGCGAGGAGATCCCCGACATGGCGCACGTGCAGCGCGCCGCCGAGATCGCGGACGCCGCCGGCTTCATCGAGAGCATGGCGCTGGCGTACGACACCAAGGTCGGCGACAGCGGCATCCGCCTCTCCGGCGGTCAGGCCCAGCGCGTCTGCATCGCGCGCGCCCTCTACCACGACCCTCCGGTGCTGCTCTTCGACGAGGCCACGAGCGCCCTGGACACCGAGTCGGAGGCGGCGGTGAAGCGCAACCTCGACCGCGTGCTGGAGGAGCGCACCGCGGTGATCGTGGCGCATCGCCTGACCACGATCCGCGACGCCGACTCGATCGCCGTGCTCGAGCAGGGGCGTCTCGTGGAGCAGGGCACGCACGACGAGCTGATGGCGCGCGAGGGGCTCTACCACCACCTGCAGGCGAGCCAGGTCGCCTGAGGCGTCAAGGCACCGCAGACACTCTCACCACCGCCCAGGCGTACGAGCCGAGCGCTCAGACTTACAGCGGAAATGAAGGCCGGCCTGAGCTCTCGAGCTAAGAATCGGGAGTTTGGGGGTCATATACCCCTAAGTCACGGCGGCGAGCCCACCGAGAAGCGACGGGAAAGGACAGCGGTCAAGAGCGTGAGCGCGTCCTGCCCGTCCAGACGCCGCGGAAATCGGGGCGGGCGGATTCGAACCGCCGACCTCCTGCTCCCAAAGCAGGCGCGCTAACCAGGCTGCGCCACGCCCCGTGCCCCCATCGTAGAGGCGAATCCGGCCTGTCGGCTGGCCGCCTCGAGCGCCGCCGCGGCGTCGGAGTTGGGGACTGGTACCTCCGCGCCCTCGATCAGCGCACGCAGCGCCTCGCGCTCGCCCTCGCCGAACGCCGGCGCGTGGGTGTACAGGCGCGCTGTGATTTCTACGAGGAGCCCGGACGGCTCGCCGCGGTGCCAGGCGACGCTTCCGCAGGGACCCGATGCCCGGCGGTACCTCCGCGCCGGCGTCGGAGGGTCCGGGGATCCCGGTCTGGGCGGCCGATCGCGAGCCTACTGGCCGCCTGCTCTCGTCGCAGGCGCCCGCGGCGAATTTCACGCCCAGCGACCCACTCTTGCCCAGGGTTCGTACCACCGGCCCGCGGGCGATGGGCCGCTAGTGGACCGCGCACGTGGTCCAGTCGAACGGGCGCGTGAGCTCGCGGAGGCGATCGTCGGCCGTCTGCCCCGCTCGGACCTCGTAGTTGCGGTGGATGTGCCGGCCGATGACCACGGCGGCCACGCGCTCGGCGCCGGCTTGTCGAAGCGCGTTTGCGGCAGCATGGACGCTGCCCCCGCGTGTCCAGGTGTCGTCGATGAGGAGCACGGTGCTCCCGTCGAGGCGCGTCTTGCAGGCGTAGCGGTCCGGGTCGTAGTCGTGTCCGCTGTCCGGTGCGTCGGTGGGCCGCAGCACGCGCTGATAGCGGTCGGCGGTTGGCGTGCACATGTACCCGACGATCGACCTCAGGTTGTTCCGCTGGCCATCGCGCTCAGTCGTCTTGGAGGGGACCGGGGTTAGTACGTCGAACAGGCCGTCGGCTCCAGCCGCCTCCGAGATGCAGATCTCGTGCTCGTCCAGGAAGCGCCAGAGCACCGCGGTGAGGCCGCGCATGATGCGCGCCTGCACCGCGGGGGACGGGCTGTCCTTGTAAGCCCGGAGCTCGAGATGCATTTGCTCGGCGTGCACGCTGTAGGTGATCGGAACCACGGCGTCGAGTAACCCGGCGGGCATGGCCGCGCATCCTCCGCAGCACGAATAGGCAGGATCGTGGAACGTCCTGCATGTGGGGCAGACGCCAGGTCCCGGCGAGGCGGGGTTGAGCATGAAGTTCGCGTACGGAGCGCTGAGCTCGTAGATGCTGAGCGCCACGCCCCGGCCGCCTCCTCAGCGGGTCAGCGCGCTGTCCAGCGAATAAAGCCGCTCGAGGGTGTCGAGGACCTCCCCGGGCTGGTCGACCACGTAGGTGCCGGCGCGCTGCTCGTATTCGCGCGCCCAGTCGTACTCGAGCAGGGAGCGCAGTAGGAACACCGGGCGGTGATGTTGCAGCGCAAGGCGCGCCTGGGTCCTTGCGCCGCTGGTATCAGTGGCCTCGATTACCACGGTCGCAAGGCTGAAGCCGGACATGACCCCGTTGCGCATCGGGAAGGTGTGCCGCCCTGGGGGCTGGTCGGGCCAGAACTGCGAAATGACGGCGTGCTCGTCACCGAGTCGCTGCTGTAGGTCCTCGTTGGAGCTTGGGTAGGCGCGGCGTAGGCCCGTGCCGATGACGGCGATCGTGCGCCCGCGCGCGTCGAGGGCTGCATGGTGCGAGGCGGTGTCGATGCCGGTGGCGAGCCCGCTCACGACTACGTAGTCGGCGTCTACCAGCGCCTCGGCGTATGCGCGCGCGCGAGCGAGGCCTTCATCGGTGGGCTTTCGCGTTCCGACGACGGCCACCGATCGTTCGTCGCGTTCCTCTAGTCGCCCTTTGACGAAGAGGAGCGCGGGGCGGTCATGGACGGCGCGGAGGTTCACCGGGTAGGCCGGGTCGAGGGTCGACACCACGTGCATCCCCTCGGTCTCCCAGCCGTCGAGCTCGCGCTCGATCGAGTCCAGGGCGGCGTCGACGGGGGGCTCGTTCGGGAAGAGCTCTTGCTGCCCGTCGCCTTCGAGCAGAGCGAGGGCGCTGCCGGCCTCGTCGATTGCCTCGGCCGCATGCGTCCACACGACCGAACGTGAGCGCAGCAGCGCGATGATGGCGGCAGTCTCGCGACGGTTGTTCTCTAATTCAGGCACGAACACATGTTCGAGGCTAGGAGTCGCTGCGGACGTACCGTAGCGCGGCGTTGCGGTTCCCCCCGACCCGGTGCGGGGCGGGCCGTACGGCGGCATCATCTTCGCCGCGTCGGACGCGGGAGGGACTGGCGCCGCGGTCGGTATCCGAATGGGCCGTAATCGCGTAGCAGCACGCTCCCAAAGCAGGCGCGCTAACCAGTTTGCGCCACGCCCCGCGTTGAACGGACCGACGTGGTCCGTACCCTTGGAGAGTCTATGCCGGGATTCCTGACGGCCCTGATGGCGGCGCTCACGGTGGCGCTCTCGCCAGGCAGCTCGAGCGCCGCCGCGTGCGCGAACACGAGCTCGCACCCGTCGTCGACGTCGATCGCGGCGGTGAACCGGGCCACGCTCTGCCTGCTCAACCTGCAGCGCAAGAAGCACGGCCTGCGCGGCGCTCAAGGAGAACAAGCAGCTCGACAGCGCCTCACTGGGTCACTCGCGCGACATGGTCAAGAAGCGCTACTTCGAGCACGGCGACTTCGTCGGCCGGATCAAGAAGAGCGGCTACCTGCGCGGGGTGACCGCCTACGGGCTCGGCGAGAACATCGCCTGGGGCAGCGGGCCGTTCTCCACGCCGAAGTCGATCGTGAACATGTGGATGCACAGCCCCGGCCATCGGGCGAACATCCTCAACTCCGGCTTCAAGGAGATCGGGATCGGCATCGCGCGCGGCGCGCCGCAGCCGGGGCAGCACGACGCCGCCACCTACACAACCGACTTCGGCTACCGCCGCTGAAAGGCCGGAGGCCCGCCGGAGCGGGCCTCCCCGATCGGTGCCTCCGCAGCCCTATGCAGAAGGGCAGAAGACGGCGATGTGGAACGCGGCTCCGCTGGTGAGCGCACTCCCCTGCGTGTCGTAGATCCGCACGCGCACGTAGTCGTTCGTCTCGGCAGCGGTGGTGGTCGTGTAGACCACTGCCTCGGCGGCGCCTGGCGGCGACGCCGCGTCCAGATCGGCCGAGCTTCCGACCGTCACCTGGAAGGAGCATCCGGAGACATCCCGGTTGAACCTGACCAGGTAGTAGTACCTATTGCTTCCCGTCCCGGTCGACACCCAGCTGGACGACACGACCCCGCTGTAGCGATTCGTGGCCAGCGTGCCGCTCTGGTTCACGACCGCCCACAGGTTGGTCGCGTCCTTGCCGTTGGTCCCGTTGGTCCCGTTGGTCCCGTTGATCCCGTTGATCCCGTCCTTGCCCGGGTCGCCCTTGTCGCCCTTGAGGCCCTGCGGACCCTGACCGCCGGTCGAGCCGGCTGTCGCCCTTCAGGCCCTGCTCGCCGGTCGCGCCAGTGTCGCCCTTCTCACCCTGGAGGCCGGCATCACCGTTCGGTCCGGCCGGACCGGTGTCGCCCTTGGCGCCGTCCTTGCCGTCGACACCGTTGGTGCCGTTCAGGCCGGCGAGCCACTCGTCGACCGTGCCCTGGAAGCCGGCGTTGACAGCGAGGTCGTAGGCGCTCAGGCCGTCGAGGCCCTTGTCACCTGCCGGACCGGCCGGTCCCGCCTCCCCCTTGGCGCCGTCCTGGGCCTTGAGGCTGTCGAGCCACTCCTGCTCGGAGCCGCCGAACCCAGCGCCAAGCGCGACCTCATAGGCACTCAGGCCGTCCTTGCCGTTGTCCCCGTTCGTGCCGTTGGTGCCGTTCGTGCCGTCCTTGCCCTTCAGGTCGGCCAGCCACTTGTCCAGCGTCCCGTCATAGCCGCCGGCGACGGCGAGCTCATAGGCACTCTGCCCGTTGACGCCGTCCTTGCCGTCCTTGCCGTCGACGCCGTCCTTGCCGTTGGTCCCGTCCAAGCCCTTCAGCTCGGCCAGCCACTCGTCGACCGTGCCGACGTAGCCACCTGCGCTGGCGATCTCATAGGCGCTCTGCCCGTCGATGCCGTCCGTGCCCTTGGCACCGTTGGCACCGTTGGCGCCGTTGGCTCCGTTCGTGCCGTTCGAGCCCTTGCCACCGGTCAACCCGGTGTCGCCCTTCGGCCCGGCCGGTCCCGTCTGACCCTTCAGCGCATCGCGCGTGGAGGTGGACAGGTCGGTGGTGGTGATGCCGCCGTTCTTGATGTCGGCGCCGGTGATGACGCCGTCCTTTATCTGACTGGAGGATGTGATGATCTGCGTCGCCGCGTACGCCCCGCCGCCCATGGCGGCGAATAGCGCGATGCAGGCGACGATGAACGCGGGCAGTCCTGCCCGCATGCGGAACCTGCGGAGGAGCCTCATGCTTGCCTCGCTTCTGACCCTGCGCGGGCGTAGTCGTGAGGTCGGGCGGTGCCCGCGAACTTGGTCCGACCTAATTCGAAGCTAAAGCCGAAACGCTCTGGGCTAAACAGATGTTCGAGGCAGACCTGCTCAGTGGAAACTACGCGTCGAGCGGCCACTCCCACGTCGCCGGCTCGATCTTCCGCTGCCAATCGGCGTACGCCTCGCGCGGCGAGGGCGTGTCGTCGTGCGTGGAGGCGTCGTACTTCGCCGCCAGCTCGTTGACCGGGTAGTGGATGGTGTGCTCGTCGCCGCGGGCGCCCACCATCAGGATCGCGCAGGGCCCATCGCCGGCGCCGACGAAGATGTGGTTGGTGCCCGGCCCGCAGTGCACGAAGTCCCACTGGCGCAGCCGGTGCTCCTCGCCTTCGATGATGGCGATGCACTCCCCCGCGAGCACCAGGAAGTCCTCCTGAGCGCTCTCCGAGTGGTAGCGGCCGTTCGGCTGCCCGGGCTGGACCACATGGATGTTGATGCCGTAATGCGGGAAGGGGGCGTCGTCGCTCTCGAACGTGACCCACTTCCCGGAATGCCGCTCTCCCTCAGCGGGGGCATCGGCGGCGTTGAGGATGAACCAGTCGGCCATGGCCGGCGATCCTAGATAAGTTCCGGCCCGGATGGCCGTCGTCGAACCACTCAGGACGCTCCGTTACGAGCAGCGCGTCGTCGGCTCGCTCGACGCGGTGACCGCCCCGCCCTACGACGTGATCGACGACGCCGAGCGCGCCGCGCTGGCGGCCAAGAGCCCCTTCAACGTCGTCGAGATCGACCTCCCGCGTGCGAACGGCGGCGATCCCTACCTCCACGCGCAGACCACCTTCGAGGCCTGGCAGCAGGAGGGCGTGCTGGTGCGGGAGCGCGAGCCGGCGATCTGGGCCCTCACCCAGGATTACACCGGCCCCGACGGGCAGGCCCGCACCCGGCACGGCTTCCTCTGCCGCGTGCGGGTCGAGGATTACGGCCCGGGCCGCATCCGCCCGCACGAGCGCACGCATCCGGGGCCGAAGGAAGACCGGCTGCGGCTGACGCGCGCCACCCGCGCGAACCTCTCCCCCATCTTCAGCCTGTTCCCCGACCCCGAGCAGGCCGCCTGGCGCGCGCTCGAGCCGCACACACACGGCGACCCGTTCGGCAGCGCCACCGACGCCGACGGCACCCTGAACCGCATCTGGCGCATAGCCGATCCCGGGGCGATCGCCTCTGTGCAGGACACCCTGCGCGACCGCGAGCTGCTGATCGCCGACGGCCACCACCGCTACGAGACCGCGCGCGTCTACGCCGAGGAGATCGGCGGCGAGGGCGAGCACCGCTACGTGCTGATGTTCCTCTGCTCGCTGTCGGACCCCGGGCTGACGATCTTCGCCACCCACCGGCTGCTGACCGGGCTCGACGACGACAAGCGGGCCAGGCTCACGCGCACGCTCGAGGACGCCTTCGACTCCCAGCCGATCGACGAGGACGACCTGGAGCCGCCCCCGGACGCGCCGGGCATCGTGCTCGGCTACCTCGACGGCGCGGGCGGCGTGCCCCAGCGGCTGACCCTCAGGGACCAGTCGCTCGTGGACGCCGCCCTGCCGGGCAAGCCGGAGCCCTACCGGCAGCTCGACACCGCGGTGCTCGAGGCGCTGGTCCTGCAGGGCGCCCTCGGCATGACCGAGGACGACATCTCTCACTTGAACGGCCTCAACTACTCGAAGGACGGCGCCGACGCCCGTGCGGCGGTCCGCGAGGGCCGCGCCGACGCCACCTTCTTCATGCGCCCGACCCCGGTCGAGCAGGTGCGCGAGGTGGCGGAGACGGGCGAGTCGATGCCGCCCAAGTCCACCTTCTTCTTCCCGAAGATCCCGACCGGCCTCGTCTTCAATCTGCTCGAGTAGCCTCGAAGCAATGGTCAAGATCTACACGCGCAAGGGCGACGACGGCTCGACCGGCCTCTGGTACGGCGGCCGCGTGCCGAAGTCCGACGCGCGCCCCGAGGCCTACGGCTCGGTGGACGAGGCCACCTCGGCGCTGGGGCTCGCCCGCGCGGCCGCCGGCGAGGATCCGGAGCTGGCCGAGGACATCCTGCGTATCCAGAACGAGCTGTTCGTGGCGGGAGCCGAGCTGGCCACCGCGCCCGAGGCCGCCGGGAGGCTCCAACCCGGCGTCTCGAAGGTCACCGTGGCGATGATCGAGCGACTCGAGTCCGACGTAGACAAGTACATGGCCCGCGTCGAGCTCCCGCCGAAGTTCGTCATCCCCGGCGGCACCGAGCTGTCCGCGCGCCTCGACGTCGCGCGCACCGCCGTGCGCCGCGCCGAGCGGCGCGTGGTGGACATCAAGCTTGCCGGAGACCTGCTCGACGAGACGGTCCTCCGCTTCCTGAACCGCGTGTCGGACGCCCTCTTCGCGATGGCCCGCTACGCGGATGAACCTGAACCCAAGTTGTTTGAAGGGAGAGCATGAGAGCGATAGCGCGCCGCAACGGCGGCAAGCTGCGGCAGGACCTCGAGATCCGGAGCCACTCGCTGATAGCCGACGAGCCCACCGAGACGGGCGGAGGCAACGAGGGGCCGAGTCCCCAGGAGCTGCTGGCCGCGAGCCTCGCCTCCTGCACGGCGATCACCATGGAGATGTACGCCCAGCGCAAGGGCTGGGACGTCGGGGACATCGTCGTCGACGTGGACTACGAGCCCGCCCAGCGCGGCTCGCCGACCCGCTTCGAGCTCGTGGTGAAGATCCCCAAGGAGGTGCCCGAGGACACGCGCGAGCGGCTGATGCAGATCGCCGCCAAGTGCCCGGTGCACCGCACGCTCGAGGGCGAGGTCATGTTCGACGAGCGCGTGGAGCTCGTCTAGGCGACGATGGCGCCAGCAGCGCGCAGCTCCTCGAGCGCGCGCTCTGAATCGCCCGGCTCCACGTCCACTCCCCGCACCGCGCTGCTGTCCACGGTGACCTCGAAGCCCTGACGCAGCGCGTCGAGCACGGTGTTCTTCACGCAGTAGTCGGTGGCCAGGCCGACCACGGTCACGGCGTCGATCCCCCGCTCGCGCAGCAGCGAGGCGAGGTCGGTCTCATCGAAGCCCGAGTAGCCCTCCGTGCCGGGGTTCTGGCCCTTGTCGATGATCACGTCCACGGGCGCGCGGTCGAGCGCGCTGTGCAGCTCCGCGCCCGGCGAGTCCTGCACGCAGTGCATCGGCCAGGGGCCGCCCTGGGCGGCGAACGAGCCGTGGTCGGGCGGGTGCCAGTCGCGCGTGGCCACCACGAGCTCGAAGCGGCCCGACCCGGCCAGCTCGTTGACGCGCTCTGCGATCTCGTCGCCGTGCGTCACCGCGAGCGCGCCGCCGGGGGTGAAGTCGTTCTGGAAGTCGACGATCAGGAGGGCCTCCGGCACGCCTCGATAATAGGTAGATCGAGACCGCCGACCGGCTCCGCGACCTGCTGCTCACGCCCGAGGAGGCGGCGGCCATGGACGCCCACGGGCAGACCGACGCCGCCGTGCTCGTGCCGCTCTACCTCGACTCCGGCGACCTCCACGCCGTCTTCACCAAGCGGCGCGAGGACCTGCGCCGCCACGCGGGCGAGATCTCGTTCCCGGGCGGCCGCCAGGACCATCCCGACGAGGACCTGCGCCGGACCGCGCTGCGCGAGGCCGAGGAGGAGATCGGCCTGCCGCCCGACGCCGTCGAGCTGGTCGGTGCCCTGCCCCCCACCGCCACCTTCGTCACGAGCTACCGCATCCACCCCTTCGTGGGGGTGATCGAACCGGGCCACGCCTGGACGCCGCAGCCGACGGAGGTCGAGGAGGTGCTCGAGCTGAGCCTCCCCGACCTGACCAAGGGCTTCGAGATGAAAAGGCTGATCCGGCGCGGCGTGCCCTTCAGGACCCCGAGCTACACCGTGAACGACCAGTTCATCTGGGGCGCGACGGCGAGGATTGTCCAGCAACTGCTCGACCGGTTGGCACCGCTGATTTGAGTCCTCCTCAGACGTCCTTCTCAATGGGCACGTCGACGAGATTCCCCCACTCGGTCCAGGAGCCGTCGTAGTTCTTCACGTGGTCCTGGCCCAGCAGCTCGTGCAGGACGAACCAGGTGTGCGCCGAGCGCTCGCCGATCCGGCAGTAGGCGATGATGTCGCTGCCGTTCAGCACGCCCTTGTTCGTGTAGAGGTCGCGCAGCTCGTCGGCTGACTTGAAGGTGCCGTCCTCGCGCACCGCCTGGGCCCACGGCACGGACGCCGCGCCGGGGATGTGACCGGCGCGCTGGGCGCCCTCCTGCTCGTAGCCCGCCATGGCGATCAGCTCGCCCGAGAACTCCTGCGGCGAGCGCACGTCCACGAGGCTCGTGCTGGCGTCGAGCGCCGCGAGCACCTCGTCGCGCTTCGCGCGGATCGTCTCGTCGCCCGGCTCCGCGTGGAAGCTGCGGGATTCGTAGCTGGGCGCCTCGCTGCTGGTCGGCCGCCCCTCGCCGATCCACTTCTCGCGGGGCCCGTTCATCAGCTTGACGTTCTCGTGCCCGTAGTACTTCAGGTACCAGTAGGTGTAGGCCGCGAACCAGTTGTTGCGATCGCCGTAGAGCACGACCAGATGGTCGTTCGAGATGCCGCGCGAGCCGAACAGCTCGCCGAAGGCCTCGGGTCCCAGGAAGTCGCGCTTGACCTGGTCCTGCAGGTCCTTCTTCCAGTCGAAGCCGATCGCGCCGGGGATGTGCGCCTCGGCGTAGAGAGCGGGGTTCTCGTCGACCTCGACGATCCGGATCGATTCGTCGTCGAGGTGGTCCTGCACCCATTGGGTGTCTACAAGTACGTCCTTCGCGTAATCCGCCACCGCCAGCACCTCCGTCAGCAAAATTCCGGAATCTCGGTCGAGATTTCCAATATAGCTTTGCCGCCCTCGCAGTCCCGCTGACACTACCGCGCGGGCAACCGCGGCGCAGGGTATGCTCGCGCACGATGGAGGCCACGCCTCTGCGGCCCGTTCCGGCTCGTCCGGTCGCCCCGGTCGAGCCCGCGCTCGCCTTCCAACATGTGGGCGAGCGCCTGCCCCGGCTCGCGCCCGCCGAACGTGACGCGCTGGCGCTTGTGGGGCTCGCAGGCTGGTCGCGCGCGGACGCGGCCGCCCAGCTCGGAATCGCGCCGGCCGAGCTCGCGCGACGGCTCGCTTCGGCGCGCAAGGCGCTGCGGCAGACGCTCGAGCGGCTGCCCGGCGACGGCCTCTGCAAGCGCGCCGAGCGGCTGATCTCGGACCGCTGGGACGGCGACCTCGACTCCCGTAGCGCGGCGCGGCTCGACGCCCACCTGCGCTCCTGCGATCGCTGCGTCATCCACGAACGCCGGCTGCTCCAGGCGCACGACCAGCTCGTCACGAGCCTGGCCCCACCCCCGCCGCCGGCCGTGCCGGCGGTCCGGCCGCCGCTGCGGGTGGTCGACGAGCGCGCCGAAGCGGCCGCGCCGGCCGCGATCGGGCGTGCCGAGCTCCGGCTCTGGTACGTGCTCTGGGCACTAGCGGCGCTGGCCGTGGTGCTCGTCGCGGTGCTCGGCGCCGCCGGCCTGGACTAACGGCCGAGTTTCGACTTCCCCAGAATGGGGCACATCCGAGGCGCAGGTGCCAGGCGTCTGCCCCAGCAGGCGCCACCCCTGTGGAAAGGCGCCGGGGGGACACCGACACCCCCGGCGTCTGTCTTCAGGGTTTACGGACGGGCCGCAATCACGGATCACAGATCAGGGATCACGGATCACCGATCACCGATCTAGGCGGTCAGCACCCGCTCGACCGCCTCCGTCATCGCCCGCAGCCAGCCCGCGTGGTCCGCGTGGGCGTGGGTCACCACCTCGCCCGGCATCCGGTAGGTCTCGGCGGCGCGCCGCACCAGCCCAGCGCCCTGCTCGCCCCACTCGCCACTCCCCTCGTAGACCACCCCGCGCACGTGCGTGTCCACCAGCAGCTCGAGGAGCGACTCGAGGCGCGGCCCGTGCAGCGCGGCGTTGTCCGCGCTGCCGAGCAGCCAGCAGAGCACGCTCACGCCCTCGAGCTGCGGGGTGAGCGTGGCCAGGCGGTCCGGATCGGCCAGCACGCCCTCGGCGCCGGCGGCCTCGATCGCGGGCAGCGCGGCCTCGCTGCGGCTCGTGCCGCGCACAGCGTGGCCGGTGGCCGCAAGTGCGCCCGCCAGCTCCCGGCCGCGGCAGCCGCAGCCCACGACCAGGACGCGGGCCAACTACTCGTCCTCGGCCCGGTAGCTCTCCGAGCGCTCCTTCAGGTCACGCTGAGCGTCGTCCACCTCGGCTCGCAGGGCGTCCTCGGTGAGCTCCGGGCGGCCGCTGCGGCGGCGCCGCTCGTTCTGGGCCTCGAGCATCTGGTCCACGTCCTCGAGCTCGAGCCGCACCTCGTCCTCGTAGGAGCGAGTGGGCTTCCAGTCGAGCACGTCGGCCCCGCTGCGCGGAGACCACATGCCGAGCGCGACCAGGAAGGCCAACAGCGCGAGGACCCCGACGGTCATGATGAGCTCGTAGCTGATCGCAGGAGTGTATGTAGCTAGCATCACCGCGCATGCCGGACGCCTTCGTCATCGATGCGCTGCGCACGCCCGTCGGCCGCTACGCCGGGGCGCTGTCCAGCGTCCGCCCGGACAACCTCGCCGCGCGCGTGATCGAGCAAGCGGTGGCGCGCAGCGACCTGCCGGCGGGCGAGATCGAGGACGTGTTCTTCGGCTGCACCAACGCCGCCGGCGAGGACAACCGCAACGTCGCCCGCATGGCGCTGCTCCTGGCGGGCGTGCCGAAGGAGGTGCCGGGCGTGACCGTCAACCGCCTCTGCGCCTCCGGCCTCGAGGCGGTGAACCAGGCGGCGCGCTCGATCATGGTGGGCGACGGCGACCTGGCGCTCGGTGGGGGCGTGGAGTCGATGAGCCGCTCGCCGTTCGTGATGCTCAAGCCCGAGCGCGGCTTCCCGCGCGGCGACATGGGCCTCGTGGACTCGACGCTCGGCTGGCGCTTCGTGAACCCGCTGATGGCCGAGAAGTACTCCACCGACTCGATGGGCGAGACCGGCGAGAACGTGGCCGAGAAGTGGGACGTCTCGCGCGAGGACCAGGACGCCTTCGCGCTCGAGTCGCACCGCCGCGCGGTGGCCGCCTCCGAGGCCGGCCGCTTCGACGACGAGATCGTCACGGTCGACGCGCCGCAGCCCAAGGGCGAGCCCGTGACCGTCCACTCCGACGAGGGCCCGCGCCCCGACGCCTCGCTCGAGCGCATGGCGAAGCTGCAGCCGGCATTCCGCAAGGGCGGCACGGTCACGGCCGGCAACTCGTCCTCGATCAACGACGGCGCCGCCTGCGTCGTGGTCGGCACCAAGGAGCGCGCCGAGCGGCTCGGCAAGGAGCCGCTGGCGCGCATCGTGTCGATGGCGGCTGCCGGCGTGGACCCCAAGTACATGGGCGTCGGCCCGATCCCCGCCAGCCGCAAGGCGCTCGAGCGCGCCGGCCTCACGATCGACGACATCGATCTCGTGGAGCTGAACGAGGCCTTCGCCTCGCAGTCGCTCGCCAGCGCGCGCGAGCTCGGCATCCCGCATGAGAAGCTGAACGTGAACGGTGGCGCGATCGCGCTCGGGCATCCGCTCGGCTGCTCCGGCGCGCGCCTGCTCACCACGCTGGTGTGGGAGATGCGCCGGCGCGGCGCCCGCTACGGGCTCGCCACCATGTGCATCGGGGTGGGGCAGGGCCTCGCCACGATCGTCGAGAATCCGGCCGCCGTCTAGGGCGCCGCTAAGGAGAGAACGCAGTGATCGACTTCGAGTTGACCGATGAGCAACGGCTGATCCGCGAGACCGCGCGCGACTTCACCGACAAGGAGATCGTGCCGGTCGCCCGCGAGAACGACCGTAACGAGCACTTCGACACCGACCTCGTGAAGAAGATCGCCGACATGGGCTTCCTCGGCGCGATCGTGTCGGAGGAGTACGGCGGCCGCGGCGTGGATTACCGCACCTACGCCCTGATCGTCGAGGAGATCGGCCGCGGCGACTCCTCGGCCCGCACGGTCGTATCCGTGCAGACCTCGCTCGTGGCGAAGACGCTCGAGAACTGGGGCACCGAGGAGCAGAAGCACGAGTGGCTGCCGGGCCTCTGCTCCGGCGAGGCGCTCGGCTGCTTCGGGCTGACCGAGCCCGGCACCGGCTCGGATGCCGCCAACCAGAAGACGCGCGCGACGAAGATCGACGGCGGCTGGCGGATCTCCGGCCAGAAGATGTTCATCTCGATGGGCAACTACTCGAAGCTCGCGCTGATCTTCGCCCAGACCGATCCAGATCTGGGCTACCGCGGCCTCGCGTGCTTCCTCGTGCCCACCGACGCGCCCGGCTTCTCGAGCTCGTCGATCCACGGCAAGCTGGGGCTGCGCGCCTCCGACACCGCCGAGCTGTCACTCGACAGCGTGGAGGTTCCGGACGAGGCGATGCTCGGGCAGATCGGCGACGGCTTCAAGGTGGCGATGTCGGCGCTCGACTCCGGCCGCTACAGCGTCGCCGCCGGCTGCGTGGGGATCTGCCAGGGCTGCGTGAACGCGTCGGTCGAGTACTCGAAGCAGCGCGAGCAGTTCGGGCGGCCGATCGCCTCCTTCCAGCTCGTGCAGGAGATGATCTCCGACATGGTGGTGGACACCGAGGCGGCGCGCATGCTCGTCTGGCGCGCCGGCTGGCTGAAGGACACCGGGCAGCCGAACACCACCGAGACCTCGATGGCGAAGCTCTACGCCACCGAGGCCGCGGTGCGCAGCGCCAACCTGGCGATCCAGGTGCACGGCGGGTCGGGCTACGTGGACGACTACCCGGTGGAGCGCTACCTGCGCGACGCGCGCGTGACGACGCTCTACGAGGGCACGTCCCAGATCCAGAAGCTGATCATCGGTCGCGCCGCCACCGGCGTGAACGCGATGGTTTAGTGGCCTATCTGCCGATGCTCGCTGCTCGGCTCGTGAAGCCGTTCCAGGAGAGCCGCCACTTCCGGCCTGCCTGCCGCGGCAGGTTCACGGTGAAGTAGCCGCTGGCCGCCGTCGTGACGGTCTTCACGTCCTTGAACCGCTTGCTGCCGTTCTGGATCGTGACCTGCTGCGGCGTGCCGTCGGCCGGCCGCACCTGGCCCCAGACGCTCACGCCCGAGCCGTGGCGCGTGACCCAGATCGGTAGGCGGTAGGCGTCGAGGCTCGGCTTGGGGCCGCCGCCGACGAAGCGCAGGCCGGTCTGGAACACGCTCAGGTCAGGCTCGTCGAAGAGCTCGTACTGCGATACCGACCTCACCCGCGAGTCG
Source organism: uncultured Thermoleophilaceae bacterium (assembly GCA_963848495.1). Lineage (GTDB taxonomy): Bacteria > Actinomycetota > Thermoleophilia > Solirubrobacterales > Thermoleophilaceae > JAICJR01. Next base: position 1,284,505 of record CAWKDV010000002.1, on the reverse strand, counting down.
CGGTAGGCGATGTAGTCGGACTCGTTGATCCACTCGGCCTGGCGGGCCAGCGAGACCCCGAAGGTGCGGTCCGGCGGGTTGGTCTGGAAGCCGAACTCCGTGAGGTAGATCGGCAGGTTCGCCGTTATCCGGTGCGCGTGCGCGCCCTGCGCGAGCACAGCCTTCAACCGGCTGAGCGTGGAGATCGTGATCTCGCCGGCGGCCGGCCGCGACAGCGGCGACTGGCTGCCCCCGCGGTTGTAGGGATGGTGGGCGATGCCCGTGGCCGCGAGCTTCGCGAACCTGCCGCTGCAGCCCTCGTCCTTGGCGATCTGCCCGCGCAGCTTATGACCGTGTGAGTCGACGCAGAAGATCCCCTGGTAGAGCGCGACCGGCGTGAGAAAGCGCTTGCTGAGCGTGCCCGTCGTGCGCCCGAGCGGGGCCGACTCGGCCAGCATGATCTGGTCGCCGCCGTGGCCGGTGGCCTTGAGCGCCGCCGTGGCCGCGCGGAAGAGGTTGCGGTAGATGATCGCCGCGGTCGGGATGATGTGGCCGTGCACGCGCTCGCGCTGGGGCGAGAGCCAGTTGCTCTGGTTCGGCTCGTTCCAGATCGACCAGCGGGAGACGCGCGGAAGTCCCTGGGAGGTGCCCGAGTAGCGCTTGCCGAGGGCTGCCACAAAGGCGCCGTACTCCGATGGGCTCGGGCGGCAGTGCGGCCGGTTCTTGAGGCTGCCGCAGCCGCCCGCCCACGCCGGCGCCTCGACGGGCGAGAGCAGCACGCTCAGCCCGCGCGCGCCGGCCTCGCGCACCAGCGCGTCGTACTGGTCGAAGGCGCCCGGCGGGTAGGCGTTTGGATCGCTGCCGTCGAAGCCGGCGGGCTTGGTCTTCGAGTTCGCGTCGGGCGCGATCGAGTTCCAGAAGACGAGCGAGTGGATCGTCGTGGCGCCGAGGGCCTTGATCTCGTCGAGCGTCTCCTGGCGCTTGGCGTCGCCCATGAAGATCAGCGAGCGGTCGTCCTGGAAGATCGACTCCTGGGTCTTCGAGGCGTGCGCGGGCGCCGCCGCGAACGCGCAGGTGGCGAGCACGGCAGACAGGACTGGTGCGAGCAGCTTCCTTGGCATCGAGAACTAAAAGCTGGGGTCGAGGGAAAGTTGCGGCGAGCCTACGCGGCTTAAGATGCCGCGCCCTGTGAAAGTCCTTACCCGATGAGCGAGCTTCCCAGGCGCCTCGGCGTCGTCGGCGCGGGCACCATGGGCGCGGGCATCGCCCAGCTCGGCTGTCTCGCCGGAATGGAGACCGTACTCCACGACGCGCTGCCGGAGGCGCTCGAACACGGCGCCGAGCGCGTGCGCGACGGCCTGCGCAGAGGTGTCGAGCGCGGCCGCTGGACGGCCTCCGAGGCAGAGGCCGCGGCCGCCCGGCTGGTCACGCCCGGATCGCTCGAGGACCTCGCCGGCTGCGAGCTCGTGATCGAGGCAGCGCCCGAGCGGCTCGACCTCAAGCGCGAGCTGTTCGAGCGCCTGTCCGAGCTCTGCGGCGAGGAGGCGATCCTCGCCACCAACACGTCGTCGATCCTCGTCAGCTCGCTGGCCTCCGCAGCGGCCAGGCCCGAGAACGTCGTGGGCATGCACTTCTTCAACCCGCCCCCGCTCATGCGGCTGCTCGAGGTGATCGCCGCCGAGCAGACCGGCGAGCGAGCGCTCGCTGTGGCGGCGGCGGTGGGCGAGGCGATGGGCAAGACCGTGATCGTGGCCAGGGACGGGCCGGGCTTCCTCGTGAATCGCTGCGGCCGGCCGTTCAACGGCGAGGCGCTGCGGCTCCTCCAGGAGGGAGTGGCGAGCATCGAGCAGATCGACCGCATCGTCCGCCTCGGCGGCGGCTTTCGCATGGGCCCGTTCGAGCTGATGGACCTCGTGGGCGTGGACGTGGGCTTCGAGGTGGCCAAGTCCTTCATGGAGCAGAGCTTCGGCGAGCCGCGCTGGAAGCCGAGCATGCTCCAGGCGCAGCTCGTGGCGGCGGGCAGGCTCGGGCGCAAGACCGGCCGCGGCTGGTACTCGTACGAGGACGGGGCGCACCGGCCCGACGACGCGCCGCCGCGCGGTCCCGGCGGCGGCGACGGCCGTCCGGTGGCGATCACCGGCTCGGGCGCCCTGGCCGAGGGGCTGCGCGAGCGGGCGCGGGCGGCGGGCTTCGAGCTCCACGACCCGGCCGACGGCGAGCCCTGGCTGGTGGTGGACGCCGAGGTGCCCCAGCCGGTGCCGTACATGCGCGCCGCGCAGGGCGCCGGGGCGAGCACGCCGGTGGTCGCGACCTGTGCGGACCGCAGCCTGGCCGCGCGCAGGCTGCCGGGCGCGGCCGGCTTCCACCTGCTGCCGCCGGTGTCGGACGCCCGGCTGGTCGAGCTCACGCGCCTCCCGGCGACGCGAGCCGGGGCCGCGGAGCGGGCGGAGACCTTCTTCACCGCCCTCGGCTTCGACCGCGAGTGGGTGGAGGACTCGCCCGGGCTCGTGCTCGGCCGGATCGTCTGCGGTCTGGTGAACGAGGCGCTGTTCGCGGTCGGCGAGGGCGTCGGCTCGGGTGAGGACGTGGACACCGGCGTGATGCTCGGACTGAACCACCCGCGCGGCCCGGTGAGCTGGGGCCGCGAGATCGGCTTCGACCACGTGCTCGCCACGATGGACGGCATCTGGGAGGAGCGCCGCGAGGAGCGCTACCGGGCGGCGCCGCTGCTGCGGCGGGTCGCCGCAACGGGCGAATCCATAGGCTAGGTGCCCATGCTCGCCGTGACCTTCCAGGAGCCGGGGCGCGTGGCCGTGGAGGAGCGGCCGGAGCCCGAGCCGATCGCGCCGGACGACGCCGTGGTGCGCGTCGACGCCTCCGGCATCTGCGGCTCCGACCTCCACATCTTCCATGGCCGCGTGCAGATCGAGCCGGGCTTCACGATCGGCCACGAGTTCGTGGGCACCGTGGTGGCGGCGGGCGACGACGTGACGCAGGTGTCGGTCGGCGACCGCGTGCTCGGCACCTTCCACAGCGCCTGCGGCCACTGCTTCTTCTGCCGCAAGGGCCTGTTCCAGAAGTGCGACGAGGCGCGCGTGTTCGGCCACGGCAAGGCGCTCGGCTCGCTGCAGGGCACGCAGGCCGAGCAGGTGCTCGTCCCCCACGCCAACCTCACGCTCCGGCGCGTGCCGGAGGGGCTGACCAACGACGTCGCGCTGTTCGCCGGCGACGTGATGGGCACGGGCTACCACGCGATCGTCAACGCGGGCCTCCAGCCGGGTGACACCTGCGCGATCATCGGCCTCGGCCCGGTGGGCCTCTGTGCGGCGATGGCGGCGCGCGTGGCCGGCGCGGCGCGCGTGATCGCCATCGACACCGTGCCGGAGCGCCTCGAGGTCGCCCGCTCGCTGGGCGCCGAGCCGGTGCACGCCACCGAGGACGACCCGCGCGCCGCCGTGAAGGAGGCCACCGAAGGCCGCGGCGTGGACGTGGCGGTGGACGCGGTGGGCAACGCCGCGGTGGTCGACCTCGCCGTCAGGCTCCTGCGCAAGGCGGGCACGCTGTCGATGGTCGGGGTCCACGCCGAGCGGGCCGAGGTGCACCTGGGGCTCATCTGGTTCAAGAACGTGACCGTGGTGGGCGGCCACGCGAACGTGATGGGCCACCTCGACTCGGTGCTGTCGCTGATGGCAGCGGGACGGCTCGACCCCACTCCGCTCGTGACCCATCACATGAAGCTCAGCGAGGCGCAGGACGCCTACGACGCCTACGCGAGCCACAGGGCGCTGAAGATCGTCTTGAGCGCGTAGGGGCGCCTTGCTTAGACTTGGCACTCGGCAGCGTCGCCGAGGACCGACGCCATGGCAACCCTTCAGACCGACGGCCTCATGCGCCGCACCTGGCGCCACCTGTTCCCACCGCTGGACTGGGTGGAGGGACCGCGTTCGTACGCGGAGGACCTGGCGGAGCTCCGCAGCATCGCCCACGAGGGCCTCGCGCGCGAGGAGGACGTGAGCCGGCTGCTGCTGGGCGTCCGCGACGACGAGCGCCTGTCGGCTCTGGCGCCGGAGGCGGGCGAGCTGGTCAGCCGCTATCTCGGCATGCGCCGCGAGCTGTCGCGCATCGACGCCTACTCGCTGCGCCCGTATGCGGGAGCGCTCAGCGAGGTGTTCGACTACCTGGCCCAGCTCCTCTACTACGCCGTCGACCTGCTGGCGGAGAGCTGGCGCTCGGGCAGGTTGCGCGAGCAGCAGGAGCAGGTGGGCCCGATCGGCTCGCAGGCAGAGCGGCTCGAGTTGATCGTGGCCGAGCTCGATCTTCTCGCCTACGGGCTCGAAGCCGACTGAATTTCCCTAAAGACCGGCGCCGAGCCGCCGACCATATCGCTCAGCGATCTTCATCCGATCGCCTGAACGCGATGCGCCTGCTTGCCACGTCTCGTATCCAGCCGGGGATGGTCCTCGGGGCCGACATCGTCATCGATGTCCACGCGCCGTTCCCGTTCATCCGCCAGGGTGTGATCCTCGACGATCACCAGCGCGACGAGCTGCTCGCGGCCGGCGTCCACGCGATCTACGTGAAGGACGACCTGAGCGAGGACATCAAGGTCGAGCGCGCGCTGAGCGAGGAGACGCGGCACGCGGCGGCCACGGCGCTCGTCGCAGCCTTCATCAGCGCCCCCACGCTGCTGGCGCGCGGCCGGCGGCTGCCGAACGACACGCTGGGAGAGCTCGGCCAGGCGGCCGGGCTGATCTGCGCCGACATCGCCGACGCCGACGACGCAGTGGTGGCCCTCACCGACCTTGCCGCCGCCGACGCGTACACGATGCAGCACTCGATCGACGTGGCCGCGATCGGCGTCCTGATCGCGCGCCGCCACTTCCGCGATCACGGGCGTCCCACCGCGCAGGGGCCGAGGCGTGTCGACGACATCGAGGGCTACCTGCGCAAGCTGGGCGTCGGCCTCCTGCTGCACGACATCGGCAAGCTCGCCGTGCCCGAGTCGATCCTGAACAAGCCAGGCAAGCTGGACCCGGAGGAGTGGGAGCTGATGCGGATGCATCCGCAGTTCGGCCTCGAGCTCGTCCCGGGCGACGCGATCGGCCCGCTGGCGAAGGTCGTGATCCGCTCCCACCACGAGCGCTGGGACGGCAGCGGCTACCCCCACGGCATCTCGGGCTCGGAGATCCACGAGTTCGCACGCGTCGCTGCGATCGCCGACGTCTTCGACGCGATCACGAGCGCCCGCCCCTACGCCGAGCCGGCGCCGACCCACGTCGGCGTTGGCGCGATCCTGCACGGCAGCGGCACCCTGTACGACCCGCTGATAGTCGAGAGCTTCCGCAAGGTCGTCGCGCCCTATCCGCCCGGCAGTGAGATCGACCTCGCCGACGGCCGGCGCGGCATCGTGGTCTCCGTGCCGCCGCGGCAGCTCGACCTGCCCGTCGTGCGAGTCGCCTTCGCGCCGGACGGCAGCCGCATCGAGGCCGAGGACGTCGACCTGCGCGAGCACCCGCAGCTCGCGCCGCTGATCGACGCCGCAGCCGCCTAGGGCACCTGGCCGAAGCGCAGCGGCAGCTCGATCGGCCCTGTGTTGCCGCTCGGCGGCAGGAAGCGCGGCTCGCCGTCGAGGCGCGGCGGCGGCAGCCGGCCTGCGAGCGTGGCCAGCGCCTCGGTCATGTCCGTCTTCGCCACGTAGTGGCCAAGGCAGTGGTGGATGCCGCGCCCGAAGCCGAAGTGGCGGGCCCGCTCGGCGGCGATGTCGAAGGGAGCGTCCTCGCCATACACGCGCGGGTCGGTGCCCGCCGCCTGCGAGAACAGGTGAATGGTCGTGCCGGCGGAGATGGTGCGGTCGTGAAGCTCGATGTCCTCGGCCGCCTCGCGCGTGATCCAGGTGACGGTCGGGCTCACGCGCATCGCCTCATCCACCGCCTGCGGCGCGAGCTCGGGGCGGCGGCGGAGCAGCTCCCACTGGCCGGGATGGCCGGCGAAGGTCCACAGCGCCAGGCCGAGCTGGTTGCGCGTGGTGTCGATGCCGCCGAAGATCAGCAGCACGATCGCGTCGCGGAGCTCGCGCTCCGAGAGCCCGTCGGGCGCCTCGCTGGCCTGGACGAGGCGGGTGGCGAAGTCGTCGCGCGGCTCGCCGCGGCGGTCGGCGATCACGCCGTCGGCGTAGTCGAGCAGCTCCGCCAGTGCCGCCTCGATCCGCGGCAGCTCGTCGAGGATCCCGACGCCGAGGGCCAGGCCCAGCGTGGACGCCGCCTGGGAGATCCGGGGCCACTCGTCCTCCGGCAGGCCGAGCAGGATCGCGGTGACACGCGCGGCGTACGGGGTGGCGAAGGCGGACATGAACTCGCAGCGGCCGTCGGCAGCGAAGGCGTCGATCAGCTTGCCCGCCAGCACGTCGAAGCGCGGCACGAGGCCGCGGATCACCGTCGGGGCGAAGGCCGGGCTGAGAAGCCGCCGCAGCCGCGCATGCTCCTCCCCCTCGCGGTTCAGCACCGAGTCCGTCCACCAGTCCACGAACGGCCCGCCCTCCACCCCGTTGTGAGCCGGCCAGGCGGCGCTGCCCTGCCGCAACCGCGGGTCCTTCAGCAGGTCGCTCACCTCCTGGTGGCGCAGCACGGCGAGTCCGTAATTGGTGTGGGCGTACCAGCTCCGCTCGCGCGCCGCCATGACCTCCGGCGACGCGAGCGAGAAGGCCGGGTTCGAGAGGTCGAAGTAGGGCGTGTCGTACATCGGATCACGGATCACTGATCACACCGGCTCCAGCGGCTTGTACGGCTCCGGCGGCAGCGCGACTCTGATCGGATCGCCCGGCCGGACCTCGCCGCCCTCCACCACCACGGCCATAACGCCGGCCTTGCGGACGAGCGCGCCGTCGCCGTCGCGTTCCAGCGTGGCTTCCATCAGCTCCGGTTGGATGCCCTCGAGCTGCACGCAGGGATTGCGCAGGCCGGTGAGCTCGGCCACCGCGCTGTCGCCGATGTGGAGCCGCGTGCCGAGCGGCAGCCCGAGGAGGTCGACGCCGCGCGTGGTCACGTTCTCCCCCATCTGACCCGGCTCGACCTCGAAGCCGGCCTCGCGCAGCTCGTCGTGCAGCTCCGAGTGGATCAGGTGCAGCTGGCGCAGGTTCGGCTGCGACGGGTCGCGTGCCATGCGCGAGCGGTGGCGCACGGTCTCGCCAAAGTGGGCGTCGCCCTCAACCCCCCGCCCCGGAACGAGCCGGATGCGCTCCCGTGTGTGCTTCGACACGCCGCGCTCGGCGTCTGAGTGGACCGCCACGACCTCTGGCATTGGCCCATTCTCGCCCTACCGGGGCTCAGGCGACGTTGGCGGCCGGCGGGCGCTCTCTTACGAGGCTGAGCACCGGCCGCAGCGGCGGTGGCTTGGCGAACACCGCCGCCACCGACAGTCCGGCCGGCAGGCTGCCGCCACGCCCCAGATAGGCCGCCTCGAGGCGCAGCGGCAGCTCGAGTACGGGGGTCAGCCACTGCGGAGTGAGGGCGAGCTCCGACCGCCGGCGAACGTCCCGTACCCGGCCGGCAAGGCGCACCGTCGCAGCGGGCGCCAAGAGCAGGGAGTTGAAGTGCGTGTCACGGACGAGCTGCCAGCCCGCCGCGGCCGCGACGGCGCGCAGGCTTCCGCGCCGGTAGCGGCGCCGGTGCTCGTTGCGCTCGTCGTGCGCCGACCACAGCGCCTGGTAGGCCGGCACCGTGACCAGCAGGTGCCCGCCCGGACGGGTGACGCGGAACAGCTCGCGCAACGCGTGCCGATCGTCCCGGATGTGCTCGATCACGTCGAGGCAGGTGACGAGGTGGAAACTCGAGTCCGGAAAGGGCAGCTCCTCGATGGGCGCACGCGAGACCCTTGCGTGCCCCCGAGCCGAGGCCGCCGCCACAGCATCCGAACTGAGATCCACCCCGCTCACCCGGCCGAATCGCGCCAGCTCGTCGAGCACACGGCCTGAACCACAGCCTGCGTCGAGTATGCGGGCGCCCGGCGGTATGGCCAGCCGCTCCACCTCACGGAGCACTATCCGCAGGCGACCGCGGTACCACCAGTGGCGTTCCTCGTGATCGAGGATCGCCTGGAACTCGTCCCGTTCCACTCGCGTAGGGTCGCCGCGGATGGGTTAACCGGGCACCTCGTCACGTTGGATTTCCGTTAAATCAGCCAGCTCCGGAGCGGCGGCAAGCCGGAGCACGAAGCGCGCTCCCGGCTCGAGCGGCTCGAGCGTCAGCGAGCCCCCCATGCGCTCCGCCAGCTCGCGCCCGATGGCGAGGCCCAGGCCGAAGCCCGCCTCGCCCCCCGTCGAGCTGCCGCGCTGGAAGCGCTCGAAGATCAGCTCGCGCTCGTTCTCGGGCACGCCGGGGCCGCGGTCGCTGACGGCCAACAGGCGGGGCCCGCCGCCGCCGCAGTCGAGCCGCAGGAGCGGCGGCTCGTCAGGAGGCGCGAAGCGCAGCGCGTTGTCCACCAGGATGCGCAGCGTGCGCGCCACCGCCCCCGGATCGCCCATGGCCCAGCAGGCGCCGGGCGGTTCCTCGAGCCTCACGCGCTCGCCGAACTCGGCGGCCACGGCGCGCGCCAGCTCGCAGAGCTCCACAGGCTCGCTGCGCAGGCTCACGTCGGCGTCGATGCGGCTCAGGTCGAGCAGGTCGGCGGCGAGGCCCGCCAGCCGGTCGGACTGGACGCGCGCCTCGGACACCTGCCGGCGGGCGTCGGCCAGGTCGGGCGGGTCGCCCTGCAGGTCCTCCTCGAGCAGCTCGAGCATGGCCCGCAGCGAGGTGAGCGGCGTGCGCAGCTCATGCGACGCGGTGGCCACGAACGCGCGGCGCGCGTGCTCCTGCTCGCGCAGCCTCGCCTGCATGATGGTGAAGGCGCGGCCGAGGTCGCCTACCTCGTCGCGGGCCGTGTCGGTGGCGAGCTCGGAGTCGAGACCGCGGTCGGCCAGCATCAGCGTGGCGTAGCGCAGCCGCCGCAGCCGGCGCAGCAGCGTGGTGGCGATCCCGAGGCCGAGCAGCAGCGCCACTCCCAGGCCGACCAGCGCCGCGGTGGTGAACGCGCGCCTGACGACGTGCGTCCCGACCTTGGCGGCGTCGAGCTGGCGGCGCAGCGCGAGCACGTAGCGGTGGCCGTCGATCGAGAGCGGTATCGCCACCCTGCCGACGTCGGTGCCCGACGAGTTCGTCTTCACTCCGGTCACCGGCTTGGACTTCCCGAGCACCGCCGGCACGTCCTTGAAGTCGTCGGGCTGGTGCGGGTTGGTGTCGATCACCAGCTGCCCCTGCTCGTCGAACAGGAGCACGCGCGCGCCGGTGCGGCGCTCGAGCGCGTCCGCCAGGCGCTCGAGGCGCGGCGAGGACGCGGACACCTGGCGCTGCTCCAGGTCCTCGAACGTCGGCCGCGACGCGATCGCGGTGTCCCGCAGCGTGCTCAGCTCCTCGCTGCGGAGGTTGCGCTCGAGTGGCGGCAGCAACGTCACCGCCGCCACTCCGAGGGCCACGGCGCTCGTCAGGATCAGGGCCGCCACCAGCCGCCCGCGAAGCCCGAGCACTGGCAGCCTGCGAAACATGGCTAGTGGTCTCCGACGGAAATACGGTCGCGGCTCGGCAAGCGAGAACCGAGCATGGCTGCGCACGCGAGCGCAGCGAATGCAGAGCATTCGTGAGCATCGCGGGTGCGACCAGGCGAAGGTTCACAGCCGCCGAACGCGAGCGTATTTACGGAGGCGACCACTTATGGAACGTTAAGGCGGTAGCCGGCGCCGCGCACGGTGATGATCAGGTTCGGCGTGTCGGGCCGCTCCTCGAGCTTCTCGCGCAGGTGGCGGACGTGCACGTCGATCGCGCGCGGGTCCCTGTAGGCGCTGTCGCCCCAGATGGCGCGGAGCAGCTCCTGGCGGCTGAACAGACGCCCGGGCTCCCCCATCAGGGCGTTGAGCAGCTCGAACTCGGAGAACGTGAGGCTCACGGGGTTGCCCTCGACCTGCACCTCGCGGTTGGCGCGGTCGAGCGTCACGCGGCCCGCGGTGGCCACCTGGTTCCCGAACGTGCGCGGGTCCGCCCGCCGCAGCACCGCGCGGATGCGGCTGCGCAGCTCGGCCAGCCCGAACGGCTTGGTCACGTAGTCGTCGGCGCCCGCCTCGAGCCCCAGCACCGCGTCGGCCTCGCTGTCGAGCGCGGTGAGCATGATGATCGGCACCACGTTGCGCCTGGTGCGCAGGGTCCGGCATACCTCGTAGCCGTCCGGGCCCGGGCCGAGCGCCACGTCGAGCAGGACGATGTCGAACTGGTCGGTGCTGGCGCGGTCGATCGCCGAGCGCCCATCCGCCACGGCCATCACCGTGTGGCCCTCGCGGGTGAAAGACTGCCTGAGCGTCTCGCGCAGCGGGGATTCGTCGTCGACGACCAGGATTTTGAGGGGCGCCTGCGTGACCACCGGACCTAAGGCTAGTGTCGGGTGTTGCGTTGAGAGGCCGAACGATGCGGACATTGCTCCGGAACACACTCCTTTCGCTGGCCGCCATCCTGGCGGCCGCTTTGCTCGTGGCAGCCCAACCGGCCAATGCGCCCACCGGCGGCACCCCGCCCAGGCAGGGCGTGTGCGCCACCGCGCCAAGGCACGGCAACGTCTATGTGCAGATGACGATCGCCGGCGTGCCGCGCTCTGCCGTGGTGCACGTGCCCAAGACCGCGCGCACGGGCCAGGCGCTGCCCGTCGTGCTGGCGTTCCACGGCGCGGGCGGCACCGGCAGCTTCATGGCGGCCTACTCGGGCCTCCAGAAGCTGTCCGACTCGCAGGGCTTCCTGGCCGTGTTCCCCAGCGCCGCCCGGCCGCACCGACGCTGGGTGCTCGCCGAGGAGGACGCGGGCGGCCCCGCCGATCTCCAGTTCGTGGAGCAGCTTCTGGATCGCGCGGAGACGCTCGCCTGCGTCGACGCCGCGCGCACCTACGCCACCGGCGTCTCCAACGGCGGCGGGATGGCCGCCCGCATGGGCTGCGAGCTCAGCTCGCGCCTGGCGGCGATCGCGCCCGTCGCGGGCGGCTACAGCACGCTCGACCGCTGCCGGCCGCAGCACCACCTGTCGGTGCTCGAGATCCACGGCACCGCCGACACGGTCGTGCCCTACAAGGGCCGTCCCCCGAACGGCGCGGGCAGCGTGCCGGGCTTCCTCGCCCAGTGGCGCGGCTTCGACCGCTGTGCCGGCAACCCTCAGCAGCATCGCTACGGGCCCGGCACCGAGGAGTACCTGTGGTCGCCCTGTGCCGATGGAACGCAGGTCGAGCACCTCAAGATCTACGGCGGCGGGCACGCTTGGCCGGGTGCGACCCCCGCCGATGTCGCGCCGACCGCGCCGATTTCGGCCGCCTCAGCCGTGTGGTCGTTCTTCCGGACGCACTCGCTGGCGCCCTGAGCGTCGCAGGCGAGACCTCGAACAGCACGCCGTGGCCGGGGATGCCGGCCGCCCGTGTGACGTCGCGGCCGTGCTGTTCCACCCACATCACGGGAGCAGCGCAGCCCGCGGGCGTGGACGGTGTGCAGCGGTGGTCCATCACGACCCAGCGCACCCGCCCGGCCAGCACGTCCGCACGCAGGGCCGGCACGGTCACGGCCGCGCGGCCCCTGTAGCTCGTCAGCACCAGCACCGGCTGAGCGTCGTGGGCGATCAGCTTGGCCACCTTGGCGGGCGCCGCGGCCGCCACCTCATAGCGGCTCGAGCCTCGGTGAGCGTGCAGCCAGCGCTCGAGCGCCACCTCCTTGGCCGCCGGCAGCGGCGAGCCGATGCCGGCGTCCGACTGGTGCTGGCGCACCGCCCGAGCCGAGCTGCCGGCGGGCTGGGCCAGCAGCGATACGAGCGCCAGCGCGGCAACGGGGATCGCCGCGTGGCGCGCCAGGCGGCGCGCGCCCGGCGCGAGCCGCGGAACGGCCACGGCGACGACTGCGATTGCGGCCGCCGCGACGCCCGCGGCGGTGGCGAGTGGGCTCGGCCCAGCCGCAGGCGGCGTGGTGAGGCGCTGCAACACCAGCGGTGAGGCGACGAGCCCTACCGCGAGCGCCGCGGCGGCCGCAATCTTCCCCCGCGCCGCGGCGGCCGCGAGCAGCGCCACCCCGATGCCGAGCACCGCTGCCACGGCCGGGGTGAACGCCTCGAGGTAGCGCACACGCAGGTTCGTCATGTGCCCGAAGAGCACGAGACCGGTGAGGAGCCAGACCGCGAGCGCGGCCACCGCCGCCCGCCTCGTGCGGGCCGCGCCGCGCAGGCGGGCGCAGGCGATCAGCGCGAGCAGGCCGAGCATCACGGAGGCGACGAGCTCGGGCGCGAGGTGCGCGCCCGGCGTGCCGGTCAAGAGCCCCAGCTTCGAGCTGTGGGTGTGCACGGCCGCCGTGCTCGCCGGCGGGCTCAGGCGGTTGAGCCCGTTGTAGACGACGATCACGTTCCAGACGCTGCCGTCGGTCGAGCCGATCGGGAACGGGCGCGAGTGAGCCGGGCTGAGCGAAACCGCGGCCGCCCACGAGATCGACACCGCCACGAACAGCGCGCCCGCGGCGGCGAGGTGCTCGATCCTCCGGCGCACCCCCTCGCGTGAGGCGAGCAGGTACAGGAGCGCGATCGCCGGCAGCGGCACCAGCGCCTCGAACAGCTTGACGTTGAAGTCGAGCCCCATCACCACCGCGGCCAGGTAGAGGTAGCGCGCGCGGCCGCGCTGGACGGCGACCACCACGAGCCAGAAGGCGAGCAGCGCGAGCATCATCATCAGCGAGTCGAGCGCGTCGCTGCGGGAGGCCACGACGGACACCGGCATGACCGCCAGCGCCGCCCCGGCGCACAGGCCCGCCACGGTTCCGAACAGCCGCCGCACCGCGTCGTAGAGCAGCGGCACCGCGATCGTTCCCGCGATCGCCGCCGGCAGCACCAGCGAGCGCGCGCTGAAGCCGAACAGCTTCACGCTCGCCACCTGGAGCCAGAGGTCGACGGGCGGCTTGTCCACCGCCAGCGCGCCCGAGGGATCGAAGGCGCCGAAGAAGAAGTTGTGCCAGGACAGGCTCATGCTGCGCACGGCGGCGTCGTAGAACCAGCTCTCGGGGCTGTGCGAGAGGCCGCCCAGCCGGAAGTGCGCGGCGAGCAGCGTGAGTCCGATCGCGCCCCAGAGCGGCGAGCGGGCGAGGGCGGGCGGCGCAGGCAGCGCCGGCAGCGCGGCGGGCAGCGTCAGCGGCAGCCGGCGGGGCCGCCGCAGCGTTGCCGGCCCCATCAGCTCAGGTCGACCCGCGCCGCCGCCCGATGCAGCGAGGGGTGAAGCCGGGCGAGCTCCCGGAACGCCCGCACCACCACGCGCGGGCTGCCTCCGCTCGCCCTGCCGGAGACGCGCGGGAAGTGGTGGACGCCGACCTCGGCCAGGCTCGCGCCGCTCGCGCGCGCCCTGACGAGGAGCTCGGTGCTGAACACGGCGCCGCTCGAGCTCAGGTCGAGGCCCTGCAGCAGCTCGCGCGGGAACAGCTTGAAGGCGCAGTCCACGTCCTTGAAGGGCAGGCCGTAGAGCACACGCACGAGCCAGTTCCAGCCGGAGGCGGCGAGGCGGCGGGAGGGCGGATCGTTCCGCCGTAGCCTGTACCCCACCACCACGTCCGCCTCTTCCAGGCGCGGCAGGAAGCCCTCCAACTCGCCTAGATCGAACTGGAGGTCGGCGTCCGTGAGCAGCACGTACGGCATCCGACAGGCTGCGATGCCGGTGCGGACGGCCGCGCCGTAGCCGCGATTGGTCAGGTGCATCACGAAGCGCACGCGCGAGTGCCGCTCAGCCAGCGCGGCGCCGATCTCGGCCGTGCCGTCGGTCGAGCCGTCGTCGACGATCACGACCTCGTAGTGCTTCGTCACGCCGCCGGCGGCGCTCAGCGCGCCGCGCACCACCTCGGCAAGGTTGCCTTCCTCGTTGAAGCAGGGCAGCACTATCGAGAGGCCGGGCAACCTCTCCTCCAACTCACCTGAGAGTCCGCCTCGCCGACTCGCGTCGACCAGCGTCGTCCGGCGCGGACTGGGGAGAGTCTCGGGCTCGCCGGAGGAGAGCTCTGGGAGGGACGACGCCACACGCAGAGAGTGGCGGCGGCGCGGTTAAGCCCTGTTAGCCGGCCGTATGGCCGCCGTTAGGCGACCTGCTTCCCGTGCTCCTGCAGGTAGTGCAGCAGCCCGCCCGATACCAGGATCTCCCGCTCCTTTGGAGCGAAGTCATGGCTCACCTTGAACGTCCCGGCCTCGGTCTCGACCGTGATCTCGTCGCTCCCCTCCTCCAGCTCCTCGCGGATGCTCGGCAGCGTCCAGGTCTCGCCGACCTTCGCGCGGTCATAGTCCGACTCGTCGGCGAACGTCAGCGCGAGGATGCCCTGCGCCACCAGGTTGCGCCGGTGGATGCGGGCGAACGACTTGGCGAACACCGCCTTCACGCCGAGCTGTAGCGGCGCCAGCGCGGCGTGCTCGCGCGACGAGCCCTGCCCGTAGTTGTGGCCGCCGACGATGAAGCCCGAGCCCCACTCCTTCATCCGCCCTCGGAACTCGGGGTCGCGGTGCTGGAAGGTGAACTCCGCGATGGCCGGGATGTTCGAGCGGTAGCTCATGACGATCACGCCGTCGGGCGCGAGGTCGCCCGTCGAGATGTCGTCGGGCTGAACCGTGGCGATCCTCGCGCTGATCGAGTCCTCGAGCGGCACGTGCTCGGGCGGCGTCTTGATGTTCGGCCCGCGCGGGATCTCGATCGATTCGGCCTCGTCCTCCGGGGCCGGAGCGAAGATGTGCACGTCGTCCACGTACGGCTTGAGCTCCGGTGGCTCGAGCAGCTCGGGCGCGTCCCCGTATTCGCGCGGGTCGGCGATCCTGCCCGCGAGCATCGAGACGGCCGCGACCGCCGGCGAGCACAGGAAGACCGAGTCCTCCGGCGTGCCCGAGCGGCCGGGGAAGTTGCGGTTGAAGGTGCGCAGCGAGTTCGCGTTCGAGGGCGGCGCCTGGCCCATCCCCACGCACGGTCCGCAGACCGGCTCGAGCATGCGCACACCCCCCTCGACAAGCTGGCGGTAGACGCCGGACTCGGCGATCGCCGTGAGGATCTGCCGCGACCCGGGCGTGGCGGTGGCCGCGATCGACGGGTGCACGATCTGCCCGCCGCCGTCGGCCAGCACCGCGCCCGGCAGCGCGAGGTCGAAGTAGCCCGAGTTCACCGATGAGCCGATGCACACCTGCGCCAGCTCGGTGCCCGCCACCTCCTCCACCGGCACGACGTTGTCCGGGTTGTGCGGCTTGGCCACGAGCGGCCCGAGCTCGGCGAGGTCGATGGCGATCCGCTCGTCGTACTCGCAGCCCTCGTCCGGGCCGATCTCGGCGAAGTCGTCCTCGCGCTGCTGGCGGCGGAGCCAGTCCCGCGTCTGGTCGTCGGGCGGGAACACCGCGCTGGTGGCGCCCAGCTCGGCGATCATGTTGGCGATCGTGCCCCGCTCCGGGACCGAGAGGTCGGCGGTGCCCCGGCCCGTGAACTCGAAGACCTTGTTCTTGCCGCCGCTCGCGCCGAGCCGCCGCAGCAGCTCGAGGATGATGTCCTTCGCCTGCACCCACGGCCGGGCGAGCCGGTTCTCGAGCCGAACCTCGACGATCGCCGGGCAGGCGATCTCGTAGGGGTAGCCGCCCATCGCCACGGCCACGTCGAGCCCGCCTGCGCCGATGGCGATCATGCCGAGCGCCCCGCTGGTGGGGGTGTGCGAATCGGCCCCGACGAGGATGCCGCCGGGCTTGGCGAAGCGCTCGAGGTGCACGTAGTGGCAGATGCCGTTGCCGGGGCGCGAGTAATGAAGCCCGTACCTGCGCGCCAGCGCCTGCAGCATGCGGTGGTCGTCCGGGTTCTTGAAGTCGAGCTGGATCACGTTGTGATCGACGTACTGCACGGCCCGATCGATCTGGACGCGCGGCACCCCGAGCTGCTCGAACTGCATGCACGCCATCGTGCCCGTGGCGTCTTGGAGCAGCGTCTGGTCGACGCGCAGCGCGATCGGCGACCCCGCCCGCAGCTCGCCCTCCACCAGGTGCTCGCCGAGGATCTGACGCGACAGGTTCTCCGGCATCAGCTCCCGTGTGCCCGGTCCGGGAGAAACCTACCGCCGTACCCTCGCGGGGGGAACTTTTGCGCCAAATCCCTGCGTGATTGGGGCATGATGCCGCATTGGGGGTACGCCACCGGGGTTATGTTGTGTAAATGGCAGGACTGACTACGCGCAGTTCTCGCCTGTTGGAGGTCCAGCGAAGCAGTGCACCGCTGCTCGTCGAGGACGCTCCGCCCGAGACCGTCGTGCCCCGGCTGATCGAGGCGGTGTGTCGCTCACTCGGATGGAGCATGGGTGCCCTGTGGCGACCGGTGGCAGGCCACGCACGGATGCGCTGCAGCGCCATCTGGCATGGCCCTCATCCCACGCTCGCCGGCCTTGCGCGCGACCTGAGGAGGACGCCGATCGCACCGGGCGAGGGGCCGCTCGGCCAGGTCTGGGCCGTCGGCGGAGCGATCTGGGTGCCGACGCCCGATGCCCTGCTCGCGCCGGAGGTGGCTGAGCGGGCGGGGCTGAAGAGCCTGTTCGCGATGCCGCTGTCCGTGGCGGACCGGACCGAGGGGCTGCTGGCATTCGTCACTCCTGACGCCACCGACCCGGAGCCGGATGTGCTCGCCGCGCTCGAGCTGGTGGGCGCCGAGCTCGCCCAGTACCTCGAGCACTCGCGGCGCCAGCAGGCTCTCGTCGACAGCGAGGGCCGCGCCCGCCAGGTGGTCGACGCGCTCGAGGAGGGCGTGCTCGTGGTCAACCCCGAGGGCGTCGTGACGAACTGCAACCGCATGGCCGGCTGGCTGCTCGACGTGGAGCCCGCTGCGGTGATCGGCCGCCGGCTCCCGTTCAGCGAGGGCGGCCTGCTGTTGCACACCGACGGCACACCGGTCACCTCAGACAATGACCCGATCCGCAACGCGCTCGCCACCGGCGAGCCGGAGCGCGACCTGCTGATGTGCGTCCTGCGCGACGGGGACAGCATCTGGCTCGAGCAGAGCATCCATCCACTCCAGTCGGATGCCGGGCAGAGCGGCGGCGACTTCGTCGTGTCGCTGCTCGACGTCACCGAGCGGCGGCGGATCGAGCGGGCGCTGCGATCGAGCGAGGCGGCGAAGCAGGCCATGCTCGGCGGCGCGATCGACTGCGTGATCGCCATGGACAGCGAGGGTCGGGTGGTGGAGTTCAACCCTGCCGCGGAACGAGCCTTCGGCTACGAGCGCGCCGAGACGATCGGAAGGCCCGTGTCGGAGCTGATCGTCCCGCCTGCGGCCCGGGCGGCGCACGACGAGGGACTGCGGCGCTTCTTGGCGGAGCGCACGCCGGGGATGCTCATCGATCAGCGCGTCGAGATGAGCGCGATGCGCAAGGACGGCAGCGAGTTCCCGATCGAGCTGACCGTGACCTACGTCGACTTCGAGGGCGACCTGCTGTTCACCGGCTTCGTGCGCGACATCACCGAGCGCCGCGAGAGCGAGCAGGCGATCGCCCACCTCGCCTACCACGACCAGCTCACCGGCCTGCCGAACCGCGCCCTGCTCGAGGAGCACCTGGAGGTCGCGCTCGCGCGTGCCGAGCGCGAGGGGCGCGAGCTCGCGCTGCTCTACCTCGACCTCGACAACTTCAAGCTCGTGAACGACAGCCTCGGCCACGCCGCCGGCGACCAGCTCCTGAAGATGGTGGCGGAGCGGCTGTCGAAGATCACGCGCGCGTCGGACCTGCTCGCCCGCCACGGCGGCGACGAGCTGCTCCTGCTCCTGACCGACATCGAGGGAGGGGCGACGGCCGACGTCGCGCAGTCGGTCGGCGCGAAGGTCCTCGCCGCGCTCGAGGAGCCCTTCCAGATCGCCGACAACCGGTTCGAGATCGGCGCGAGCGTAGGAATCGCCATCTTCCCGGACGACGGCCACAGCCCCGCCGCGCTCCTGCGGGCGGCCGACGCAACCATGTACCAGGCGAAGGCGGCCGGCCGCAACCGGGTCGCCCTGCACCGGCCGGGGCTCGGCATCGAGGGCGCCGGCGAGCTGATCTCCGCCACCACGCGGCTGCGGCGCGGCATGGCCGCGGACGAGCTCTGCCTCTACTACCAGCCGATCCTGTCGGTGCCCGACGGCCACGTGGTGGGGCTCGAGGCGCTGCTCCGCTGGGACGATCAGCGGCGCGGGCTCGTGGACGCCGCCGCCTTCATGCAGCTCGCCGAGGAGACCGGCCTGATCGAGTCGATCGGCGAGTGGGCGATCCACGAGGTCTGCCGGCAGACGGGCGCGTGGCTCGGCGACGGTCTCGACGTCCAGGTCCACCTCAACCTCTCGGCGCGCCAGCTCCGCCAGCGCCACCTCGTCGAGGTGGTACAGGAGGCGATCGACTCTGCCGGCATCGAGCCGGCGCAGCTCACCATGGAGGTCTCCGAGCTCGCCGCTCTGGCCGACGGGCGCGGCGAGCAGTCCACGATCGCGCACCTGAGCGAGCTCGGGTTACGCCTCGCCATCGACGACTTCGGCGTCGGCAACTCGTCGTTCGGCCGCCTGCGCGAGCTGCCCGCGGACGAGCTCAAGCTGCACCGCCTGCTGCTGCGGGACGTGCCGCACGACCCGCAGGCGGCAGCCGTGGCCCGCGCGGTGATCGACCTGGCCGCCGGCCTCGGCATGACCGCCGTGGCCGAGGGGGTGGAGAACGAGGCCCAATGGCGCTTCCTCGCCGAGCACGCCTGCCCGCTGGCGCAGGGCTTCCACCTCGGCCGCCCGGCGCCGCCGGGGGAGATCACGCGGATGCTGGGCCAGGCGGCCTAAAGGCGCGATCACTGATCACTGATCACAGTCTTCGCCGTGATCCGTGATCCGTGATCCGTGATCCGTGATCCGTGATCCGTGATCTCCGTACCGGATCAACCCGGCTCGACGAACAGCGCGCGCCCGCGGGCGACCACACGCGGGTCCGGCTCAGCGCTCGCGCTCGCCACCGCCCAGACCTTGCCGGCCTCCCGGCTCTCCACCCGGGCCTCCACCTGGACGAACACGCCGACCGGCACCGGCGCCAGCAGTTCGATCTCGAGCTGACGGGTGAGCGCGCGCGTCCCTTGCGACCAGACCGCGATGCTCATCGCCTCGTCGAGCGCCGTGGAGAGCACGCCGCCGTGGGCGAAGCCCGGCGGCCCCTGGTGGTCCTGCTTCACGAAGAAGCGGCCGGCCACGCCGTCGCCCTCCGGCTCGAGCTCGAGCTGCAGACCGAACAGGTTGGCGGTGCCGCAGCCGAAGCAGAGCTCGTGATGGCTGAGCGTCAAGCGGGGCGCGCGAGCAGCTGGCGCAGCACGTAGTGCAGGATGCCGCCGTGGCGGTAGTACTGCCACTCATTGGGCGTGTCGATGCGCACCACGGCGTCGAAGGCGATCGGCTCGCCCTCCTCCGGTGTGGCTTCGACGCGCAGCGTGCGGGCGCCGTCGGTGAGCTCCTCGAGGTCGAACACCTCGCGCCCGGTGAGGCCGAGCGACTCGACCGAGTCGCCGTCCCGGAACTGGAGCGGCAGCACGCCCATGCCCACGAGGTTCGAGCGATGGATGCGCTCGTAGCTCTCGGCGATCACGAAGCGCACGCCGAGCAGGCGCGGCCCCTTGGCGGCCCAGTCGCGCGACGAGCCCGAGCCGTACTCGCGCCCGGCGAGCACGCCGAGCGGCACGAACTCGTCCGCGTAGCGCATGGCGGCGTCGAAGATCGTGGTCGGATCGCCGTCCGGCAGGTGCAGCGTGAAGCCGCCCTCCGTGCCGGGCGCCAGCCGGTTGCGCAGCCGCACGTTGGCGAACGTGCCGCGCATCATGACCTCGTGGTTGCCGCGCCGTGAGCCGTAGGAGTTGAAGTCCTTCTGCTCGACGCCGCGCTCGAGCAGGTAGGCGCCGGCCGGCGAGTCCTTCTTGATCGCGCCGGCCGGGGAGATGTGGTCGGTGGTCACGCTGTCGCCGAGCAGCGCCAGGATGCGGGCGCCCTGGATCTGCTCGAAGGTGCCCGGCGGCTGCGCCGGCATGCCCTCGAAGTAGGGCGGGTGCTTGACGTAGGTCGAGCTCGGGTCCCAGGCGTAGCGGTCGCCCTCCGGCACGTCGAGCGAGTTCCAGCTCTCGTCGCCCTCGAACACCTCGCCGTAGCTGCGCCGGAACATCTCGGACTGCACGGATCGCTCGATCGTGTCGTGGATCTCCTGCTGCGAGGGCCAGATGTCACGCAGGTAGACGGGCTCGCCGTCGCTGCCCTCGCCGAGCGGCTCGTCGAACACGTCGGCGTCCATGCGGCCGGCCAGCGCGTAGACCACCACGAGCGGCGGGCTGGCGAGGTAGTTCATCTTCACCTCGGGGTGCACGCGGCCCTCGAAGTTGCGGTTGCCGGACAGCACCGAGCAGACGGCCAGGTCACCGTCCGTGATCGCCTCCGAGATCTCCGCCGGCAAGGGACCGGAGTTGCCGATGCAGGTGGTGCAGCCGTAACCGACGAGGTTGAACTGGAGCTGCTCGAGGTACTCGGTCAGGCCCGCCTTGTCGAGGTACTCGGTCACGACCTTCGAGCCGGGCGCGAGGCTCGTCTTGACCCACGGCTTCCGCTGGAGGCCGCGCTCCACCGCCTTCTTGGCCAGCAGGCCGGCGGCCACCATCACGGACGGGTTGGAGGTGTTGGTGCAGCTCGTGATCGCCGCGATCACCACCGCGCCGTGGCGGAGCTTGAAGCTCTCGCCGCCGAGCGTGACCGGCACGCCGCCCGGCTCGTCGGCCACCGCGGTGGCGGCGGGTTCCACACCCAGGTCGGTATCCGGCTCGCCGGCGCCGCTCATGTGGGTTGGCGGGTCACTGGCCGGGAAGCTCTCAGCCACTGCCTCGTCGGCGTCGTGCAGCTCGTGGCCGTGGCCGTTCTCGCCGAGGTCGGAGGCGAGCGCCTCGCGGAACGCCTCGCTGGCCTCGCGCAGCAGCACACGGTCCTGCGGGCGCTTCGGGCCGGCGAGGCTCGGCTCGACCGTCGACATGTCCAGCTCCAGCGTGTCGGAGTAGGTGGCCTCCTCCGAGCTCTCGTCGTGGAAGAGGCCCTGCTCCTTCGTGTAGGCCTCGACCAGCGCGACCAGCTCCTGCGGGCGGCCGGTGAACTCGAGGTAGCGGAGCGTCTCGCGGTCCACCGGGAAGATCCCGCAGGTGGCGCCGTACTCCGGCGACATGTTGCCGATCGTCGCGCGGTCGGCCAGCGGCATGGTGGCCAGGCCGTCGCCGTAGAACTCCACGAACTTGCCCACCACGCCCTTGGCGCGCAGCATCTGGGTGACCGTCAGCACGAGGTCGGTGGCGGTCGAGCCCTCGGGCAGAGCACCGGTGAGCTTGAAGCCCACGACCTGCGGCAGCAGCATCGACACCGGCTGTCCGAGCATCGCCGCCTCGGCCTCGATGCCACCCACTCCCCAGCCCAGCACGCCGAGACCGTTGATCATCGTGGTGTGCGAGTCGGTGCCCACGAGCGTGTCGGGGAAGGCCTGGCCGTCGCGCGCGTAGACGACCCGCGCGAGGTACTCGAGGTTCACCTGGTGGCAGATGCCGGTGTTGGGCGGCACCACGGCGAAGTTGTCGAAGGCCGTCTGGCCCCAACGCAGGAACGCGTAGCGCTCGCGGTTGCGGTGGAACTCGAGCTCGGCGTTGCGGCTGAACGAGGTGCGGCTGAGGAACTCGTCGACCTGGATCGAGTGGTCGATCACGAGCTCGGCCGGCTGGAGCGGGTTGATGCGCGCCGGGTCGCCGCCCATCTCGGCCATCGCGTCGCGCATCGCGGCGAGGTCGACGATCGCCGGCACGCCGGTGAAGTCCTGCATCAGCACGCGGCTCGGCGTGAAGGCGATCTCCTCGCTCGGCTCGGCCTTGGCGTTCCAGCGCGCGAGCGTCTCCACGTCCCCGGCGGTCACGGACTCGCCGTCCTCCGTCCGCAGCAGGTTCTCCAGCAGGATCTTCAGCGAGTAGGGCAGGCGCGCGACGTCGTACTTCGACTGCAGCGCGTCAAGCCGGAAGATGTCGTAGCTCTTGTCCCCGACTCGCAGCGGGGAGCGGCTTCCGAAGCTGTCAGCTGGCATCTCCTGAGAATCTAGTGAACGAGCGATCTCCTATGCCGACCGGCGTCTTCGTGGGCCTGTTGACCCTCGACGTCGAGTACCTGGTCGAGGCGCCGCCCTCGCGGGACGAGAAGACCGTGGCCAGGCGGCAGCTCGTGGCCGCGGGCGGGCCGGCCACGGGCGCGGCGAAGACGTTCGCCGCGCTCGGTGGGCGCGCGACGCTGGCCACGGCGGTCGGCGGCGGGCCGCTCGGCGGCCGCTCGCTGGCGGAGCTCGTGACGAGGCACGGCGTGGAGCTGCAGGACCTGGCACCGGACGATCCGCCGCCCGTGCCCGTCTCGTCGATCGTCGTCGTGGAGGGCAGCGGGGAGCGGTCCGTGGTCTCGGTCACGGACGCCGGGAGCCGGCTGCCTCGCGAGCGGGCCGAGCTCGTCGACATGACCGGCGCCGGCTGCCTTCTGCTCGACGGCTTCCATCTCGACGTGGCGATCGCGGTGGCCGAGCGCGCGCGGCGCGCCGGCGTGCCCGTCGTGCTCGACGGCGGTAGCTGGAAGGACGGGCTCGAGCGCCTGCTGCCGGTGGTGGACTGGGCGGTGTGCTCGGAACGGTTCGCGCCGCCGGATGGCTCGCCCGCGCTCGCGCTGGACGTCCCGGGGGTCGCCGTCACCTACGGCCCTCGCCCGGTTCAGTGGTGCGAGCGTGGCAGGACGGGCAGCATCGAGGTTCCTCCGCGCACGCCCGCCGTCGACACCCTGGGCGCGGGCGACGTCTTCCACGGCGCGTTCTGCCTAGCCGTGGCGGAGGGGCTGCCGTTCGTCGCTGCGCTTCGGCGAGCCGCCGAGCACGCCAGCAGCTCCTGCGCTCACTTCGGCGTCGACGACTGGCTCGCTGCCCTGAGGCGCGAGATCTCGCCGTAGTTCATGCCGCCGTACGCGAACGTGGGCAGCACGGGCCACTGGCGCCTGAAGCCGGCGAGCTCGGAGGACGGGAAGACGTTCTGGTAGCGCGGGTCGCGGGCGTTCGAGTCCGCCACCGCCTTCTCCTTGACCATCGAGTCGTACTGGTCGATCGAGTCCTCGAGCGTGTTCGAGTTGAGGATCACCTCGCGGTTGAAGAACTCGGCCCACTTGCGCACGCCGGGGATCTTCGACAGGTGCGGATGCCAGTTGTCAGCCGCGACGCCGTTCTCGCTCGAGACCCAGACGCCCTCCGGCGTGTTCAGGCAGAGCGAGTGGTTGCCGTCGGTGTGGCCGGGCGTCCACAGGAAGGCCACGCCGACGCCCAGCTCCACGTCGCCGTCGACCAGCACGAGGTTGTCCTCGATCACGTTGTCCATGCCCCCCGGCACGTACCAGGCCCACTGCATCGGATGGGTCGACCTGAACGTGTCGACCTCCCTGCGCTGGCAGACGAACTTCGCGTTCGGGAAGAACGGCGGGTGGGCGTCCGGACCGGTGGTGCCCATCAGGATGCGCATGTCCTGCACGTGCAGGTGGTCGAAGGAGACGTAGTCGACGTCCGCCGGACCCAGACCGCACTGGGCGAGCGCCTGCTCGACCGTGTTGTAGTAGGTGGCGAAGACCTTGTTCGAGAGGAACTCGCCGAAGCGCTCGATGAGCTGCTCGTAGAAGGGCGCCTCCGCCGAGCCCTCGGGCACCGTCGGCTCCCAGACCAGGACCCTGCGCTGGCCCTCGAAGTCGCGGAACTGAACCACCACCAGCCGGTTGAGGATGCTGATGTACGGGTTGAGCGTCTTGGCCGCGCCGCCGAAGGCGAACTGGGTCGGATAGCCGGCCGCGACAAGGTCGATCGTCTTCACCGCCTCGATCTGCCCCCGCGCCTTGAAGCGCGCCCTGAACTCGCCCGCGGCGGCCCTGAAGGCGCTCGGCCGGTCGCCGCGCGGCCAGAGGGCATGCGCGTCCTCGAACTCGTGGAAGGGCCGCAGGCCGATCGTCTCGGGGCTCTCGATAACCGCCATCTCGCTGCTGAACCCTACCGCCGGCAGGCCGCTCCCCTACTCTCGGCTGGATGGCGGCGCCGCACGACCTCACCTGCGTGGTCCACGTCCACTCGACCTACTCGGACGGCACCGGCACCGTCCCGGAGATCGCGGAGGCGGCGGCGCACAACTCGGTCGACGTCGTCCTGCTCACCGATCACGACACCCTCGCCGCCCAGAGGTTCGGCGAGGAGGGCTGGCACGGGTCGGTGCTGGTGCTGGTCGGCCAGGAGGTCTCGCCCCGCGGGCGCGACCACTTTCTCGCCTTCGGTGTGGACAGGGAGATCTCGCGCAGGCTGCCGTCCGCGGGCATCTGTGCCGCGGCTCACGCCCAGGGCGGCTTCGGCTTCGCGGCACACCCCTGGTCGGCCGGCTCGCAGATCATCAAGCGGCCCGGCGCGATGCCGTGGACCGACATCGACTGCGACGGCCTCGACGGCGTCGAGATCTGGAGCTTCGTCACGGACACCGTCGAGTCCCTGCGCTCGTTCCGCCACGGGCTCCGCTTCGTGGCCCGTCCCGACCACGTGATCGACCACGCCCCCGCCCTGAACGTGGCCGAGTGGGACCGCCTCGGCGCCCGCCGCCGCGTGGTCGGCATCGGCGGCCTCGACGCGCACCAGATCGGCATCCGCGTGCTCGGCCGCGTGCCGATCCGCCTCATGTCCTACAAGCGCTCCTTCCGCCACCTGCACACGCACGTGCTCTGCGACGAGCCGCCGAACGGAGAGCTGGAGCACGACCGCGACCAGGTCTACGCGGCCCTGCGAGCCGGCCGCTGCTACATCGCCGTCGACTCACTCGCGGCGGCGCGCGGCTTCACCTTCGAGGCCGGCGGAGCCCCGATGGGCTCCGAGCTGCCGGCAGGCCCGGTCACGCTGGAAGCAAGAACCCCGCGGACGGCCGCGCTGAGGCTGATCAAGGACGGAAAACAGATCGAGTCGACGGACGGAGCCGCGCTCTCACACGAGGTGAAGGAGCCGGGCGTCTACCGAATCGAGGCGCTGTTGCACGCCCATGGCAAGGACCGCACCTGGATCCTGTCGAACCCGATTTACCTTCGGTGATCGGTGATCCGTGATCCGTGATCGAGTCAGTCGGCAAGGCCGACCGACTCCAGCGCCTCTTCCCGATTCCTAAAGACCTTTCCCCACACCACCAGCCCATCCTGCAGCCGCCAGACGAACGTCGCCGGGTCGTCCTGCACTGAGCCGCGGCCCGCCGCGTATATGCGGCCGAAGACCAGGACGTAGTCGCCCGCCTCGCGGTATTCGATGACGGTCACCTCGAGGCGCTCCCAGGTGGCCGAGAGATCCTCCAGGTAGCGGCGCATGCCGTCGTGGCCGTGGTAGGCGCTGTAGGGGCGCAGGGGCGTCGGCGCCGGCTCGAACAGCATGTCGTCGGTCATCAGCTGGACCATGGCGTCGGCGTCCCGGCGGGAGAACCCCTCCAGGAAGCGGCCGACCACTTCGACGTTCGCCGAATCTCCCGCTGTCATCTTCCGGACACTACAAGGCGGCTAGAGCCGAGCGGCGACTGCCGCAGCGGCGACCAGCACGAGCGCGGCCGAAAGCGCCCTCAGGGCGCCCTCGAGCGGCGCCGAGATCGCGTCGGCGTCGAGCTCCCGCGTCTCGCCGCCGCGCAGGACCTGCTCACCGGAGACCGACAGCGTCCGCCTGCGCAGCTCGCGTACCGGAGTGCTCAGCCTGCGCTGGGCGACGCTCAGCCCGAAGCAGCCGGCTGCGATCGCCACCCCCTCGGGCCGCAGCGACAGCGAGTTCGCCCAATAGCTCGTGAAGGCCGGGAAGGCGCCCCAGGCGAGCGCGAACCAGAGGTCGTCGTGGAAGCGCCCGCCGAACAGCTCGAGGTTGTAGGCGACGACGATGAACGCCCCCGCGGCCACGAACGGGATCAGCGAAACGGAGACGATCGCCACGCCGGCCACGCCGATCGCCACGGCGCCCGCGAGGCTGATCGCGGCGAGCGCGATCAGCACTCGGTTCGACAGCCGCGTGTGGAGCGGCCTGTCGTGCAGCTCGTCGAGCGCATGCGCGCAGACGCCCACTCCGAGGAAGAAGGCGCCGAGGGCGGCGAGCAGGCGGTCGGAGTGGACCGCCGGCGCCACCGCGGCACCGAGCGCGACGTAGCTCAGGTGCCAGGCCGTGTAGGGCGGGTGAAGCAGCGTGACGAGGTCGCGCCAGCCACCGGGCGACAGCGCGTAGAAGGCGGGCCGCTCGAGCCGGTCATGCCCCTCCATCGCGCCTCACCCCCGAGACCACCACTCCGCCACCGACACTCATGACGCGCGCCTCCACGGAATCGATCCCTGCGGCCCGCCACATCTCGATCACCGCCGTCAGCGGATGGCGCTCCCAGAAGCCGCCGATGTTCGGCCCGAGGAAGCGCCCGACCTGGAACCAGTCGCGCGACACGAGCCGGCCGAGCGCCGGCAGGCCGACGCGCGTGTAGAGCACCCAGAGCGGGTGCCAGATCCCGCGCGGCACGTAGAAGTCGAGCATCGCAACGCGCCCGCCGGGGCGCACCACCCGCGCGAGCTCGCGCATGCAGGCCGCGGGATCGTCGACGTAGCGCAGCAGGTAGGTGAACGTGAGCGCGTCGAACTCCCCATCGGCGAACGGAAGCGACTCGGCCTCACCGCGCACCAGCTCGACCTCGGGGCCGACCAGGGCGCGCGCCCGCGCGAGCATCTGCTCGCTCTGGTCGAGGGCCACGACCGTGCAGCCGTAGCGACGCCGCAGCGCCCGCGCCACCAGGCCGGTGCCCGTGGCCACGTCGAGCACGCGGTCGCTCGGCGCGGCGCGCACCGCCTCCACCATCGCGCGCCGCCAGCGCGGGTCCTGGCCGAAGCTGAACAGCGCCGCCACGCGGTCGTAGTGGCGCGGCAGTCCGGAGAACAGCTCTAGAGCGTGCCTCTTACGCGGGCTCTGTACTGGGGTCGCGGCCGTCAGCCGATCGTACGGAAGCGATCAGCTTTGCGCTGCGCCCTCGGACACCGGTTCGTGGTGAGCCCAGTGGGCCTCGGGGTCCGGCGCGAGGTCGCGCAGGTACCACTCCGCGTCGAGCGCCGCCTGACAGCCGCTGCCAGCCGCGGTGACGGCCTGGCGGTAGGTGTGGTCCACGAGGTCGCCCGCGGCGAACACGCCCGGCACGCCCGTGCGGGTGGACTTGCCCTCGGTCTTCACGTAGCCGAGGTCGTCCAGCTCCACCTGGCCCTCGACGATCCTGGAGTTCGGCCGGTGGCCGATGGCCACGAAGGCGCCGTCGATCTCGAGCGCCCGCTCCTCGCCGGTCTCGGCGTTGCGCAGGTGCGCGATCTCGAGCGCACCGCCGTCCTGGCCCTCGAAGTGGTCCACGACGAAGGGGGTGACGAACTCGATGTTCTCGGTGTTGCGGGCGCGGTCGAGCATGATCTGGGAGGCGCGGAAGTCGTCGCGGCGGTGGACGATGTCGACCTTCTTGGCGAACTTGGACAGGAAGATCGCGTCCTCCATCGCGGTGTCGCCGCCGCCGACCACGATCGTGGGCTTGTCGCGGAAGAACGCGGCGTCGCAGGTGGCGCAGTAGGACACGCCGCGCGCCGCCAGCTCCTCCTCGCCGGGCACGCCGAGCTTGCGCGGCTCGGCGCCCATCGACAGGATCACCGAGCGCGCCAGGTGCTCCTCGTCGCCGACGTAGACCCGGTGCGGCGAGCCGTCGCGCGACAGCTCGACGCGGGTGACCTCGTCGGTGATGAAGCGCGTGCCGAAGCGCTCCGCCTGGTCGCGGAACCTCTGCATCATCTCCGGGCCCATGATCCCCTCGGGGAAGCCCGGGTAGTTCTCGACGTCCGTCGTCTGCTGGAGGAGGCCGCCCCACAGGTGGCCCTCGATCACCAGCGGACGCAGATCGGCGCGGGAGCTGTAGAGGGCGGCGGTGTAGCCGGCCGGCCCGCTCCCGATGATGATCACGTTCTCGATCTCGCTCACTTGGCCTCCGCCGTTACTTTACTTTTTATAGTGTAGCTCGGACGGTCCTCGTCGTCCTGCCACGTATTGACCCGCCTGCGCAGTTGAACATAGGCCAACAGGCCCGGCAGGATCGGCAGCCAGAACCCGATGATCCGGAACGTCAGCACCGCCGGGAACACCGTGGTGCTGGGGATGTCGAACAGCAGGAAGGCGCCGATGAGGCCCGCATCGAGCGTGCCCACGCCGCCGGCGGGCGACGGCGCGAGGTTCGCGACCATGCCCACGAAGAAGCCCTGCACCACCACGCCGAGCGGGACGCCGCCGCCGTAGGCGTGGAAGCTCGCCCAGAGGATTCCCACCATGGAGCCCCAGTAGCCGAGCGCGCCGCCGATTGCACTCGCGCCCTGACGCGGGTGCCGGAGGTTCGACAGCGCTGTGCGCACGCCGGTGGCAACGATCGCGGGGCCCGTGGCGAGCCGGCGCGCGATCCGAGCGGTCCGCGGCCGTGCCTCCATCTTCACGATGCGCCGCTCGAGGTCGCCCGGGATCAGGGCGAGCAGGCCCACGACCACGAAGCAGATCGCCGCGATGCCCGCCGGAACAATCGTGCCGGCCACGGGCGCCTTGCCGTTCAGCACGCCGGTCCGCAGGAGGACGGCGAAGACGATCAGCGCACCCGCGTACACCGAGTACAGGAGCACGAGGAAGGCCACCATCCGGCAGGCGGCCCGCCGTCGCTCCATGCCCGCCTTGCGCAGCGCCCAGTAGGTGAGCGCCACTCCGCCGGCGCCCGCGGCCGAGAAGAGCGTCGTGGCGGCGAGCGCCGCGCGGGTGATCCCGAACGACACCCGGAAGTCGAGCCGGTTGTAGACCGGATCGTCCGCGTCGCCCCCGCCGAGGATGCCGCGGAAGAGCGCCGCGTAGGCGAAGAACGAGCAGACCATGAACCCCACCGCGACCGCCACCCAGCCCCACTCAGGGTGTCCGAGCCGCTCCGCCGCGTCGTGCAGGCCGACGACCTTCGGGAGTAGGACGTAGATCCCGACGATCAGGAGCACGAACGCGGCGAGCACCGTGATCACCCGGCGGCGATCGCCGATGAGGCGCGTGCCGGCGCGCTCGATCTCGACCGTGTTGTCGGAACCGGCCTGGTTGTCCGGGCCGTCGGGCATCAGGCGCCGCCCGGCTCGAGTTGCTGCACGCGGCGGGCGATCGCCGCGACTGCCGGCTCGACACGCGGCGCGAGCCGTCTCACGCCCTCGGCCAGCCCGAGTCCCGCCAGCAGGTCCACCACGTAGTGCTCGCCCAGGTACACGAGTGCGAACCCGAGCGAGGCCGCGTAGGTCCAGCCGAGCGCGCCGGGGACCCTGCCCACGTCCGACAGCACGTGAGCTGCCATCACCGAAGTTGCGAAGTGGAGGGACGGCATGGCCGCAAATGGGTTACCGCCAAGGAAATCAAAGAGCGGCCCCCAGGCACGGCCCCAGAAGTGCTCCCCCGCCTCGACCATCATCCTGCGGACGTGGGGCATGTTCCCGTTCTGACCCGCCCACCAGGGCGGCGCCGTGGGGACGAGCCAGTAGCCGAGCAGCCCGACGTCGAAGACGGCGGCCATCATCCCGGCGCCGCGCGGGAAGTGCCAGCGGTGCCGGAGCAGGATGTAGGCGCAGGTGCCGTGCGGGACGAAGAACCAGCTCCAGTGGACCCAGGCGAGCACGAGGTCGTGCCGCCGCACCTCCCCCGGGCGTCCAAGTGACCGCTGGAGGCGGAGCGTGGGCGGGGTGCCGGCGAACAGCGCGCTGTCGGCCCTGATCGGATAGTCGATCCGCAGCCGCTGGCGCAGACGCTCGGGATCGTCGTTCGGCATCTCGTAGTGGGCCAGGTAGGCCCACATCTGGAGCGCGTAGATGCCGGCGTCGCGCCACGCGGAGCGCGGCCGGGCGAGCGCGAGCGCCACGGGGGCCTGCCACGAGAGCGCCGAGACGAGCTGCGGCCGCAGCCCAAGCCGCCGGCGTACCACCGGAGCCGCGAAGCCGACCGCCACGGCACCCAGCGCGAGTGTGCGTAAGGCGCTGGACGACCGCAAGGCGCGGCCAGTATAAGCAGCCGGCCGGACCACCCTGGGCGCGCTGCCGTTGACGGGACAACGATATGTTTCCGCAGACCGATGTCCGGAGAGGTCGAGGGGACCTTGTCTACCGCAACCGAGCGCGAGTTCGAGCTGGCCGGGGGGCCGTACGCCGCCACGGCTGCGAGGCTCGCCCTTGACAATCTCGATGCAGAGCTGGACCCAGTGCTGGCCCAGGACCTGCGGCTGCTCGTAACCGAGGCCGTGAAGAACAGCGTCCAGCACGCCGGCGTGGGCCCGGAGGAGTCGATCGGCCTGAAGATCGTGGTCCAGGCTGAGCTGATCCGCATCGAGGTCAGCGACGACGGACCGGGCTTCGAGCCCGACGCCAGCCGGCCGACCGAGGACGAGGTCACCGGCTGGGGCCTGTTCCTGATCGATCAGCTCGCGGAGCGCTGGGGCGTGGTGCGCGACAAGAACTGCACGGTCTGGTTCGAGGTCGGCCGCGGCGAGAACTCCGCCGGCCCAAGCAACTAGACCGTCGCCGGCTCCTCGATCGGCCCCGGCATGATCTCCTCCGGGGGCGGGCACTCCAGGCCGATGATGCCCATGCGGCGCTTCAGGCTCCGGTACGCGAAGCCGTAGATCTGGCGCGAGTTGTAGCCGTACGAGACGAACTCGCGCGGGCTGTCCGCGTAGGGCGGCGTGAACGCGGTGGCGGCCCGGGGCACCAGCTCGGCGATGAGGCTCTCGATCCGCTCGCGGTAGCGCGGCTCCTGCTCCACCGCGTCCTTCAGGAAGCGGACGCCGAAGGCGATGTGGCGGTGCTCGTCGCGCTCGATCAGCGAGAAGCCGTGGCGGAAGCCGGGATAGAGGTCGTGCTCCTCCATGTAGCTCCCGATCAGGTGCTGGCCGGTCATGGCGAGCACCCCTTCGATGACCATGTGGTAGGTCACGATGCCGTCGACGAACAGGTCGAGGTCGTCGGGCCGCGCCTTGATCTGGTTCGAGATCTCGCGCAGCGCGCCGTCGAACACGTCGTGCCAGGGCGAGAGCATCGTCTGCTCCAGCTCGCGCAGGCGGCCGCGCAGGTCGTCGCCGCTCAGCGCCATCACCTCGGCGCCGAAGCGGTCGAACATCGCCGTGTGGCGAGCCTCGTCGACGAGCTGGGTGGCGAGGAACAGCTCGATCTCGCCGCTCGGGGCGGCCGTGAGGAACGGCGCGAGGTCGGCCGTGACCCGCTCCTCGCCGATGTAGAAGGACGCGAGGCTCCAGGCCGTGTCGACCTGTGAGGCGCGCGGCGTGGCGAGCCAGTGCTCGCGGTCCACGCTGAAGTCGATCTCGTGCGCCTTCCAGTTTTGGCGCTCCCAGAGCGCGTAGAGCTGCTCGTAGCTCATGAGGCCGTCGCCTCCGGCGGCACCGTTCTGGGCGCCGCCCCAGCTCCCCAGCCGCCGCTGCTGCAGCTCGCGCTGCTCGCGCTCACGCTCTAGCTCCTCGTCGTCGCGGCCCTGGGAGCGGTCGATCCAGCGGCCGAGCAGGGTGCCGCAGTGGATCCTGCCGCTCATCTGCGTGTGCTGGAAGCGGGCGGCGTCGGTGGGGGTGAGCGTGCCGCTGAGCAGGCCGTCCCAGGTCTCCTGGGAGAAGCTGAAGGTGCAGTCGGCGCCGTTCGCGGGCGCCTCGCTGGTCACGCGCAGGCGCTCGCCGTCAGCGATCTGCACGTACCAGCGCCCGCCATGCTCGCCCGTGAGCTCGTAGCAGACCACGAATCGGTGCCCGCGCGTCCAGTCCGGGTCGATCAGGTACTCGAGCGCGCGGTAGACGAGGTCGGGGTCGATCTCGCCGCCCTGCGCCGCCACCTCGCCCATCGTGGGCTGCTGCGACCCGAGCGCGCGCAGCCGCAGCGCCCGCCGGCGCTTGCCGCTGACCCGCAGGCGGCCCGACAGCATCAGGCCCAGCGGGCCCGCGCCCGCCGCGAGGTCCGCCAGCGTGCGCGCGTCGAGCCTGAGGCGGAAGTCCACGTTGCCGTTCGCCGACTGCCCGTTCAGCTCGGTGACCTTCGCCGAGCCGTCTACCACCGACACGAGCCAGCGGCCCAGTCCGTCCACGTCCATCTCGTAGGCGAGGGTGCCGGGGATGCGCGCCGCGACCCCGGGCAGCGTCTGGATCACGAGCCGTGCGGCCAGCTCCGGATCCTCCTCGGCCATCTGCCTGAGCGCTACCCGACCCCTGTCCATCAGCTCACCTTCTCCATGATCGTGACCTCGACCGGCGCCAGCTCGGCGAAAGCTACAGCGTCCTCCCGGGTGCCGATGAGCTCTCCCCAGTGCATCGGCACCGCCACCCTCGGAGCGATCCGGCGGGCCGCCTCGGCCGCCTCGTCGGGGGTCATCACGTAGGTCCCGCTCACCGGCAGCAGCGCCACGTCCACGCCGGCGACGGCGTCCATCTCCGGGATCACGTCCGTGTCGCCCGCGTGGTAGAGGCGCTCGCCGCGGACGTTCAGGTCGTAGCCCACGAAGCCGGCCTCGGGCGGGTGGAAGAGCTTGCCCTCGGCGTCGCGCTTCGAGGTGTTGTAGGCGGCCACCGCGGCTATCCCCACGCCGCGCACCAGCTCCTCCTCGAGCAGCTCGCCGGGGGCGATCGACGCCACCTGCCCGCTCACGCGCTCCGCCACGGCGGCCGGCGCCACCAGCCAGGTGCCCTTCTGCGAGAGGCGCTCGATGTCCTGTGGCGAGAAGTGGTCGTAGTGGCCGTGCGTGACCAGGATGAGGTCCGCCTTGGGGGCGTCGGGGGCCACGCGGTAGGGGTCGATGTAGATCGTCGCGCGGCCCGCGCGCAGCCGGAAACCGGAGTGGCCAAGCCAGTCGAGCGCCTCGATCAGCATCGAATCGAGCATATTTCCGACAGATTGCAGATTGCAGATTGCGGAAGGAGAGCGCGTGAGCTACGAAACGGTGATCTGGGAGCAGGAGGGGGGCGTCGGCCGCCTCACCCTCAACCGCCCGGACTCACTCAACGCATGGACGCCGGAGCTCGGCGCCGAGCTCCGGCAGGTGGTGGACGTGGACGCCGCCGACGCCTCGGTCAGGGCCGTGCTCGTCACCGGCGCGGGCCGCGGCTTCTCGTCGGGCGCCGACCTCAAGGCCGGCTTCGACGCGCATCCGGACGACGGTCGGCCGGACGTGCGCAAGGAGCTGCACGAGCTCTACCACCCGGTGATCGCCGGCGTCCGGCGGCTGGAGAAGCCGGTGGTGGCCGCGGTGAACGGGCCGGCGGTGGGGATCGGCGCGTCGCTCGCGTTCGCGTGCGACCTCCTGCTGGCCGGCGAGTCCGCCTACTTCGGGCTCGCCTTCGTGAACATCGGCCTGATGCCCGACGGCGGCTCCACCTTCCTCGTGCCCGCCGCCGTGGGCAAGGCGCGCGCGTTCCAGATGGCGCTGCTCGGCGAGCGCGTGCCGGCCGCGCGGGCGCTCGACTGGGGGCTGGTGAACTACGTCTATCCGGACGGCGAGCTGGCGAGCGAGGCCGAGGCGCTCGTGACGAAGCTCGCCGGCGGCCCGACGCGCTCGTACGCCGCGTCCAAGCGGGCGCTCAACACCGTCCTCTACCCGACGATGGACGAGCAGCTGGACCTCGAGGCGGACCTGCAGCACGAGATGGCGCGGACGGACGACTTCATCGAGGGCGTGTCGGCGTTCGTCGAGAAGCGGGAGGCCCGCTTCGCGGGCCGGTGACTGGTGACTGGTGACTGGTGACTTGCCCGAGGCGCTGCTCGGCTACCTCGGGCGGGCGCTTCCGGATGGCGATCCCCCGCGCGGCATCCGCATCCGCCAGCGCGGGCAGATGTGGCTCAAGCCGGGCGCCCGGCCGAAGCGCTTCACCGCGGTGCAGGAGTACGTGGTGCTGCACGTGGCCTTCCGCTGGCGGGCGCGCTTCGCCATCGCGGGCGTCTTCCCGCTGCGCGTCGTGGACCGCTACAGCCGCCGCGGCGGGTCGCTCGAGGCACGGCTGTTCGGCGCGATCCCGCTGACGCGCGACAGCGGCCCGTCGGTGGCGGCCGGCCAGGCGCTGCGCTACCTGGCGGAGCTGCCCTGGGTGCCGCACGCGTTCCTGGCGAACGAGGAGGTCGAGCTGCGCGAGCTGGACGACCGCGCGGTCGAGGCCGCCACCCAGGCCGGCGACGCCCGGGTGGCCGTGCGGCTCGAGATCGACGGCGACGCGATCGCCGAAGCCAGCGCGATCAGGCCTCGCCTCGAGGACGGCGGGCGCCCGACTCCCTGGAGCGGCACCTTCGAGGCCTACAAGCCAATGGGCGGACTGAACATCCCCACCAAGGCGGAGGTCCGCTGGGACCTACCAGACGGCCCGTTCACGTACTGGAGCGGAGAAATAACGGGCATGGAGCAGATCCTGTGATCCGCGATCTGCGATCTGCGATCTGAAGCAGCAATTGCCACTAATTGGGGGGCGACTTTCCGGCAGGGACGCGTCGTTATGATTGCGCCCGCCTTGCCCCTCCCCTACCGTCGTCGCGCATTCGTGTTGGGACTGGCGGGAGCCCTCATGCTCCTGCTCGCTGTCGCGCCCGCCGCCATGGCGAGCGGCATCATCCCCGAGCACAAGGGCGGCTCGCGCAACGCCGACGACATCGCAACGCTCTACACGATCGTCCTGGTGATCGGCGGGGTGATCTTCCTGCTGGTCGAGGGGCTCCTGATCACCGCGATCATCCGCTTCCGTCGCCGCCGCGGCGACGGCCGCGAGCCGGCGCTCGTCCACGGCAACACCCCGCTCGAGGTGGGCTGGACGATCGGCGCGGCCACCATCGTCGCCGCCATCGCCGCGGTCACGTTCGTGTTCCTGCCGAAGATCAAGAACCCGCCGGACTCGGGCCCGGACGGCTTCCAGCAGCTCGCCGGAGTCGAGTTCGCCTCGCTGGAGCGGCCTCAGCCGCCGAACGGCAAGGCGCTCCACATCAACGTGGTCGGCCAGCAGTACATCTGGCGCTTCGACTACATCACCGCGCCGCGCCTCACCGAGGGCCGGCCCGTATACGCCTACTACGCGATGGTCGTGCCCACCAACACGACCGTGGTCCTCCAGATCAACTCGGCCGACGTCGCCCACTCCTGGTGGATCCCCCAGCTCGGCGGCAAGGCGGACGCCATCCCGGGCCACAACAACTACACCTGGTTCAAGGTCGACAAACCGGGCATCTACCACGGCCAGTGCGCGGAGTTGTGCGGGAACAACCACGCCGACATGCGTGCCGTGGTCGACGCCGTGCCGCCGGACCAGTACCAGGCCTGGCTGCAGCAGCAGCGCAACAACATCCTGCAGGCGCAGAGGGACCTGGCGGCGCAGAGAAAGGCAGGACAGGGGCTCTAGATGGCGACACCGGAGTACGCAGCCAACCCACCGCTCGCACCGGCGAAGCTGGTCGGGCCGCGCCCCGAGATCACGACCGAGGGGCTGCGCGACCAGCCTCGCGGCTGGCTCTCCTGGCTGAGCACAACGGACCACAAGCGGATCGGGCTGCTCTACATCTACTCGACGTTCGTCTTCTTCATGCTGGGCGGCGTCGAGGCGCTGATGATGCGCCTCCAGCTGTCGGTGGCGGACAACACGCTGATCACGCCGCCCACCTACAACGCGCTCGTGACGATCCACGGCACGACGATGATCTTCCTGTTCGTCGTGCCGATCCTGGCGGGCTTCGGCAACTACATGGTCCCGCTGATGATCGGCGCGCGGGACATGGCCTTCCCGCGGCTCAACGCGCTCTCGTTCTGGCTCCTGTTCTTCGGCGGGATCGTCTTCTACGTCTCGGTCTTCTTCCAGCCGCCGAACCAGGGCTGGACCTTCTACGCGCCGCTCACCGAGAACGCGTTCTCCCCCGGCAACGGCGTCGACGCCTGGATCTTCCTGATCCACCTCACCGGCCTCTCCTCGATCCTCGGCGCGATCAACTTCATCGCCACGATCCACAACATGCGGGCGCGCGGCATGAGCTGGTCGCGCATGCCGCTGTTCGTGTGGACGATCCTGGTCTACAGCTACCTGCTCGTGCTGGCGCTCCCGTCGGTGGCCGCAGCGGTGACGATGCTGCTCACCGACCGGCACTTCGGCACCGGCTTCTTCGACGTCGCGCAGGGCGGTGACCCGCTGCTCTGGCAGCACCTGTTCTGGTTCTTCGGGCACCCCGAGGTCTACGTGATGATCCTGCCCGCCTTCGGGATGATCTCCGAGATCATCCCGGTCTTCTCGCGCAAGCCGATCTTCGGCTACAAGGCGATCGCGGCGTCCACCGCGGCCATCGCCTTCCTCGGGATGCTGGTCTGGGCCCACCACATGTTCGCCACGCCCACCCCGGTCGTGGTGCTGGCCTTCTTCATGCTCTCCTCGTTCGCGATCGCGGTGCCGACCGGCATCAAGATCTTCAACTGGATCGCCACGATGTGGAACGGCACGCTGGTGTTCAAGCCGCCCATGCTGTTCGCGGTCGGCTTCATCGGCCTGTTCGTCATCGGCGGCATCTCGGGCGTGATGCTGGCCGTCTTCCCGGTGGACTGGCAGCTCACCGACACCTACTTCGTCGTCGCCCACCTGCACTACGTGCTGTTCGGCGGCTCGGTGTTCGGGATCTTCGCCGGGCTCTACTACTGGTTCCCGAAGATGTCCGGCAAGATGCTCGGCGAGAAGCTCGCCAAGTGGTCGTTCTGGCTGATGTTCATCGGCTTCAACACCACCTTCCTGGTCCAGCACTCGCTCGGCCTGCTGGGCATGCCGCGGCGCATCTACACCTACGACGCGCGCAATCACTGGGGCGTGGAGAACATGATCTCCACCGTCGGCTCGTTCATCCTCGCGGTCGGCGTCCTGCTCACGGTCCTCAACGTGGTGCGCAGCCTGAAGGTGGGCAAGAAGGCGGGCAACGACCCGTGGAGCGCAAATACCCTCGAGTGGTTCGTGCAGTCGCCGCCCCCTGAGAACAACTTCGACGTGCTGCCGCGGGTGCGCAGCGCCGAGCCGATGAAGGACATCCGGCGCGAGGTGGGCGCGGGTGCCGGCCAGGTGGTCGGCAGCGTCTCGCAACCGGTCGCGCCGGGCACATGACGGCGCCGTCGCACGGCTACCGGCTGCTGGCGCGCGCGACCGTCGCGTTCACCTTCCTGCTGATCGTGCTCGGCGGGATCGTGCGCGTGTCCGACTCCGGCCTCGGCTGCGGCAAGGCGCACAGCGGCGTGCACGGCTGGCCGCTCTGCCGCGGCGACGTCGTGCCCGGCGTGAGCCTGCACGCGGTGATCGAGTACTGCCACCGCATCACTGCCGCTGTGGTGGTCGTGCTGATGGCGTCGCTGGCCGTGCTGGCCTGGCGCCGCTACCGCGGCTACCGCACGATCGTGATGGCGGCCACCGCGGCCTCGGTGCTCGTGATCGCCCAGGCGCTGCTCGGAGCCGCCACCGTCGACCAGAACCTCAACGAGGGCCTCGTCACGGCGCACCTCGGCCTGGCGATGCTGCTGTTCGCCATCACCATCTACATAGCGCGCGCGTCCAGCCCGGGCGTCGCCGGCGGCGCGCCGGTGGACGGCGGGCCCGGCTTCCGCGTGCTCACCGTGGTGTCGCAGGCGATCCTGTTCGTCGCCATCGAGGCCGGCGGGTACATGGCGGGCACCGAGCACTTCGGCCGTGCCGGCAGCACCGGGCTCGGGGCCCATGAGGCCTGCGGCAAGGAGTTCCCCGGCTGCGCCCACGCCGGGCTGCTGCCGTTCGGCGACACACGCCTGGTGAACATCCAGCTCGCGCACCGCCTGGCCGTCTACCTCACGGTGCTCGCGGTGGGCGCGGTGATCGTGATGATCCTGCGCAGGAAGCCGAGCCCGCAGATGCGGCAGCTCGCGCTGGCCCTCGGCGGCCTGCTGGCGATCCAGTTCGCCCTCGGGGTGCTGAACGTCGTGCTGGGCCACTACGAGGCGCTGATCGCCGCCCACCTCACCGTGGCCAGCATCCTCTGGGGCACGATGACCTGGGTCACGATCCAGCTCTTCCGCGTGCCCGCGCCCGTGATGGGCGCGGCCCCGCAGGCCTCGCGCGCGGGCGAGGCGGTCACCACCTGATGGAGGCGGGCGCCCGCACAAGGGAGCAGCAGCTTCCGGCGCTGCGCACGAGCTCGGTGCGCCAGGTCGTCGCCGACTACGTCGAGATGACCAAGCCGAAGGTGCAGTCGCTCCTGCTCTTCACCACGGTCACCACGATGTACGTCGCGGGCACGCCGCCGCTCAGCCGGGTGCTCCTCACCTGCCTCGGCGGCGCGCTGTCGGCCGGCGGGGCGGGCGCGATCAACCATGCCCTCGACCGCGACATCGACGCCTCGATGAGGCGCACCGCGCACCGCCCGGTCCCGTCGGGCCGCGTGTCGGCCCGCGCGGCCATCCGTTACGGCATAGGGCTGGGCGATCGCGTCGTTCGTGCTGCTCGCCCTGACGGTCAACCCGCTCGCGGCCACGCTCTCGCTCTCCGGGCTGCTCGGCTACGTGCTCGTCTACACGATGTGGCTCAAGCGCCGCACGCCGCAGAACATCGTCATCGGCGGCGCCGCCGGCGCCGTGCCGCCGCTCGTGGCCT
This sequence comes from uncultured Thermoleophilaceae bacterium, assembly GCA_963848495.1. GTDB lineage: Bacteria > Actinomycetota > Thermoleophilia > Solirubrobacterales > Thermoleophilaceae > JAICJR01. The sequence goes on along the minus strand of CAWKDV010000002.1, from coordinate 1,245,734 downwards.
GGGCCGCCACCACAGGCTCGCTCAGCGGCAGCGCGCTCTACCTGTTCGCGATCGTCTTCTACTGGACGCCGCCGCACTTCTGGGCGCTGTCGCTGCTGATGCGCGAGGAGTACGCCTCGGCGGGCGTGCCGATGCTGCCGGTGGTCCGCGGCGAGGCCGAGACCGCGCTGGCAGATCCTGCTCTACACGATCCTGCTGGTGGCGGTCACGCTGCTGCCGTTCGCCTTCGGCCTCTTCGGCGCGCTCTACCTCGTGGCCGCGATCACGCTGGGCTCGGCCTTCACCGTGCTGGCGCTGCGCCTGCGCGAACGGGCCGACCGCCGCTCGGCACTCCGGCTGTATCTGTTCAGCCTCGCGTATCTGGCGCTGCTGTTTGCGGCGATGGTCGCCGACGCGCGCCTCTAGGGCGAGGAGTCAGCCCTGCCCTCGCGCGGGCGGCCTCAGGACTCTCGAACGGCGTCCAGCTCTTGATGAGCCCTTCTCGGACGCGCCAAACGTCCGCCGGGCCGTGCTCGAGACAAGTCACCAGGCACCCGGGCTCGCGGCCGGCGAGCACCGACTCCGGAGGCGTAGCGATGCGTTTGCGTTGCCCAGACTCCGCCAGCCACTTGGCGACCTGGTCGTGACCTTTCTGCCGACAGTCCGGGAGGATGAGCTCCACGTCAGGCGCAAGCAGCTTGAGCAGCTCACGCCGGCGCTTCCTCCAGGTGTGCCAGCCGCAGTTCGCAGCGTTCCGGAAGTGCTCCAGCGTCTCGATGTTGATGCCCGCCTTCGCGAGGTCGCCGGCGGGGTGCACCCGGTGGTCAGACACTCGCGCGCGCCAGCCAGGTGGGCCGAACGTGATTGCCTCGGCCACCGCGAGGTCGAGCTCGGCGCCCCAGAGGCCGGCTTCGAGCTGCTGCGCCGCGCGGCCGAGCCGGGCTCGCAGCCCGGCGCCGAGGCCGCCCAGGCCGCCGATCGTAGTCAGGGCCGCACCGAGCTTCACGAGCTTCTCCGTGGGGCCGAACACCACCAGGATCACCCCGCCGATGATCATCGCCGTGATCACGCCGAGCGGCAGCTTCAGCCGGGCGATGAAGCGGTAGGTGGTGCCGGTGGCCTGGCCGACCATCTGCTGAGCGGCGCGCACGTAGTCGCCCGTCTCGAGCATGTCGCGCCCCTCCTTGTCGCCCGACAGGAGGGCGCGCCAGCGCCTGCCTTGCTGGCGGAGCGAGTCGCGCACGGATGCGCCGTGCTTCGACCAGTTCAGTGGCTTACCGTCGATGGTCGGTGCGGCCGCCCAGGCCTCCCAGGTGCGCAGCGAAATCACCACCGAGCGGCTCGAGTGCTGCGGGAAGGTGGAGCTGAGGTCGGAGAGCCAGTCCTTCACCGCCACGAGGCGCGGCCCGAACGCGCGGTCGAACGAGGCCTCGTCCTCCGGGGTGAAACAGGTCTCGTACAACGCACGCCCGAGGCGGTAGGCCTTGCCGAGCCGCGCGTCGGCGGCCGTCAGCGCGCAGACGATCTCCACGTGCGCCTCGGCGATTCCGTCGCGAAGATCGCGGAGCGAGCCGGACACCGCCGCCTGGCGCACGCGGGTCACGCCCGGCGGCTCGACTCCCGAGGAGTGGAAGTAGGCAAGCAGCTTGTGCAGCGTCGCCGCCAGCTCGTCGATCCGCAGCTTCGCGCGGTCGCGCGGCGACAGGCCGTCGAGCCCCGGCAAGCTCGCGGCACGCTGCCGCCGGTCGGTCAAGGAGGCGCAGCGGTGGAGCTCGGCCAGCCGCCAGCCGATCGTGAACGCCCGGCTCACGGAACCGTCGCCCGCGGTGTGGGCGTCGATCACCTCCTGCGGTGCGGGAGAAGCGCCGTTCGTCGCGGGGGCGGGGCCGGCGAACTTCGGGAAGGGACCGGGCAATATTTCGGCCATTTGCAGGCCTCCTTCGGGCAGCTATCGAGTCCGAGATCGATCGTAGGTCCGCCCTCGGGACCGGTCAACGCCATTTAACTCATTCCACTGCGCCAGTTTCAGCGACGAGAAACGCCTGCACCTGGCGCATTCCGCCGGATTTGAACGCCCTGCGCTGACGGTCGGCGCCGCCGCCGTCCGTGAGGATGCGCTCGACCTCGTCGAGCTCGTCACTGCCGAGCCCGGCGTCGGACAGGTGATGCTTGGCCAGCTCCACCGCCTCCCGCGCCAGCTCCGGCGCGGGGCGCAGGCCGCCGTCGCCGAGCAGGCGCGCATCGAGGCCGTGGCTCGTGGCCGCGAACAGCGCCTCCTCGATCGGCTCGCGCTCCGGCCACTCCCGCCGAGGGCTCAGCGCCTCGTGGATGGCGAGGCCGTGAACCAGCGCCGCCAGGCCCGTCACAGCGCGCAGCGACGACTGCGCGTCCATCACGCGCACCTCCACTGTGCCGAGCTTCGGATGCGGGCGGACGTCCCACCAGAGCGACGTGTAGTCGTCCGCGCCGGCGGCGGCGAGCGTGGAGGCGATCGACGCCTCGAAGTCCTCGAAGTCCCGGTAGGCGCGCGGCACCTCCACGCGCGGGAAGCCGCGGCGGAGCACGAAGCGGGCGCTGGCCAGGTGGGCGTCCTGCCCGTCCCAGAAGGGCGAGTTGGCTGCCAGCGCGTGCAGCACGGGCAGGCGCTCGCGCAGGCCGTTCGCGGCGCGCACGGCGGTGTCCGGGTCCGGCATGCCCACGTGCACGTGCAGCGCGCAGTCGGGCGTTCGCCTCACCACGCCGCCGAGGTAGGCGGCCGCCCGCGTGTAGCGCTCCTTCTTCACGACGCGCACGTCGCCGAGCTCGGCCGCCGGGTGGATGCCCGCGCCCATCGGCGTCCAGCCGGCCTCCAGCACCGCGCCGCGCATGCGGCGGAGCGCGGCCACAGTCTCGGCTGCGCGGCCGCGCGGCCGAGACGACAGCTCGACCTGCGCCTCGTACAGGTCCTGACGCGCGCAGAGCTCGTCCTCGCCCATCGCCTCGATCAGCTCCGAGCTCGTGTGTGAGAGCGCGTAGGTGTCCCGCTCGACGAGCAGCAGCTCCTCCTCCACGCCGATCGTGAACGTCTCAGTGGCCAAGTGCAGCCTCCGCCGCGATCCGTCCCTGTACGAGCGCCGCCGCCAGCCCGCTCGAGTAGCCGCCCGTGGACACGCCGCCGGCGTCCGCGCCCGCGGCGAACACGCCCTCGGCCGCCCGCGCCGAGCCGTCGATCTCGAGGCCGCCGAGCGTGGTGGTGATCGCGGCCGCCACCTCCAAGACGGTGGCGCCGTCGCGGCGCCCGACAACGGCGCCCGCCGCCCGCGCCTGCTCGATCATCTCCCCCACCGTGCGCTCCCGAACGCGCTCGCCCAGCGCCTCGTTCCGCACGATGTAGCGGGCGCGGGCGTGTGGCTGCCGCGCGGTCCACTGCACCACGTCGATCTCCGACCAGGTGCGCGTCTCGAAGCGCTCGCCGCGCTCGTTCTCCACCGTGGCGAAGCGGGCGTAGAGCTGCGCCAGCGGCACGAAGCCCGCCTCGCCCACGCGCGCGGGCGGGGCCGGCATGTTGCGTCCGTAGAACTCGCCCATGCCGTTGCTGAGCGCGGCGCCCGCCGCGAGGCCGAGGCGGAGCCCGTCGCCGCTGCTCCAGCGGTTGGCGCGCAGCAGCAGATGCTCGGCCTCCGGCGTGACGTGCTCGCGCACCAGCTCGCGGTCGCCCTGGAAGCCGCCGGTGGCCAGGACGAGCGGGGCGCCCGAGGGAAGCTCCACGAGCGGCTCGCCGAGGCGCAGCTCACCGCCATGGCGGCTGAGCGCCTCGGTGAGACCGGCGGTGTGGAAGCGCCGCCCGGTCGTCAGCGGGTTGCCCGTCTCGCGACCTGTCACCGGCGCGCCGAGGGACTCGAGCCAGTCGAGCGCGTCGTCGAGCCGCTCGTGCACCTGGCGCTGCAGCTCCACATCGCCGCCGGGGCATTCCTCGCGGAAGCGCTCGAGCTCGCGGTAGCGCCAGATCACCCCGCTCGAGAGCAGCATCGAGCCGCCGGGCCGGTCGCCCTTCTCGTACACGGTCACCGAGGCGCCCAGCTCGCGGGCGCGGGCCGCCGCCGCCAGGCCGGCCATCCCAGCGCCGGCCACGATCAGGTCGGCCATGGCTATACGAGCGAGAAGCTGGCCTTGTGCTCGACGTACTCGAGCTTGATGCGGTCGGGACCCCAGACGAACACCGCGTAGGTGTTCTCCGCGTCCTTCACGTCGGCGATCTCGAGGCCGCGGTCCTCGGCCTCCCTGATGTGATCGCCGGCCGATTCCACGCGCAGGGCGATGTGGTTGAGCAGCGGCCGCTCGGGCTCGTGTCCGTCGCCGCCCTCCTCGAGCCGGATCTCCTTGCCGGCGGCGAACAGCTTGCCGTCCGAGGCCGTGAAGCCGAGCGCGCTCAGCTCGACGAAGCTCGAAGCCGGGTCGGGCACCTCCAGCGTGAGGTGGTGAAGGTCGTAGTCGTGCCCCGTCGGCGCCTCGACGAGGACCAGCACCAGACCCTCCGGCGCGTCGAACGCCATGCTGCCGTCGGCGCGCAGCTCGAGCTCGAGCCCCCTCGGCAGCGCGGACAGCGCGCGGTCGAGATCGGTCACCTCGATGCCCACCTCCGCCAGCGGACCGCGCTCGCGCTCACCCTCGGCGGCGAACAGCGTGAGCTTGCCGCGCCGGGCGTCGGCGCCGACGAGCGTGAACGCGTCGGTGCGCTCGATCTCGTGCATCCCGACGTGCGTGGTGAGGAAGTCGGCCAGCCGGTCGCGGTCTGCGACCCAGAGTGCAATGTGGTCGAGGCTCTCGATGTTCATTCTGCGCCCTCACTCGTACCCACTTCGAAGTCCATCAAACTTAGCGGCTCAGATGCGCAGGTGCTCGAACTTGGACGGGTCCTCCTGGGCCTCCGCGCGGACCACGTGCATCACGGCGTTGATCAGCGCGAGGTGGGTGAACGCCTGCGGGAAGTTGCCCAGGTGGCGGCCGGTGCGCGGGTCGAGCTCCTCGGCGTAGAGGTAGAGGTCGCTCGCGTGGGCGAGTAGGCGCTCGCACATATCGCGGCCGCGGACGTACTCGCCGATCTCGAGCAGGGCCGACACGAGCCAGAACGAGCAGATCAGGAACGCCCCCTCGGGACCGCCGAGGCCGTCGTCGGTCTCCTCCGGGCGGTAGCGCAGCACGAAGCCGTTCTCACTCAGCTCGTCCGCGATGGCCAGCACCGTGTTGCGTATGCGCTCGTCTCTCGGCGGCAGGAAGCGCAGCAGCGGGAGGAGCAGGAGCGATGCGTCGAGCGCGTCGGTGCCGTAGTACTGCGTGAACACGCCGCGCTTGTCGAGTCCGTTGGCGAGCACGTCGGCCTGGATCTCATCCGCGGCGTCGCTCCAGCGCTTGGCCGTCTTCTCGTCCTCGCGCAGGCGGGCGAGCCGCGCGCCGCGCTCCACCGCCACCCAGCAGAACACCTTCGACGACGTGAAGTGCTTCGGCTCGCCGCGCACCTCCCAGATGCCGCGGTCCGGCTCGCGCCAGTGCTCGATCGCCGTCTCCACCTGCCGCGCCAGCAGCGGCCAGAGCTGCTCGGGCAGGTAGTCGCGCGACTTCGCGTGGATGTAGACCGAGTCGAGGAACGCGCCCCAGACGTCGTGCTGGTCCTGCTTGTAGGCGTCGTTGCCAACGCGTACGGGCCGCGACTGCTCGTAGCCGTCGAGGTGGTCCAGCTCCCGCTCCGGCAGCCGCGCCTCACCGCCGATCCCGTATAGCACCTGCAGCGGCTTCTCCCCCGCGCCGCACGCATCCGCGATGAAGAAGAAGAAATCGTTGGCCTCGTAGTCGAAGCCGAGCGTGTAGAGACCCCAGAGCGCGAAGGTCGAGTCGCGGATCCAGGCGTAGCGGTAGTCCCAGTTGCGCTGGCCGCCGGGGGTCTCCGGCAGCGAGGTGGTGGTGGCCGCCGACAGCGCGCCGGAGGGCATGTAGCTCAGGCCCTTCAGCGTGAGCGCGCTGCGCTGGAGATAGACCCGCCAGGGATGGTCGGGGAACTGGCCGTGATCGAGCCACTCGCGCCAGAACGCCTTGGTCTCGTCGAGGTGGCGGCCGGCCTCCTCGTAGTCCCCCGGCAGCCCGTCGTGGTCGCTGGCCCAGGAGAGCGCCACGTAGCAGCCCTGCCCCTCGCTCAGGGTGGTGCGCGCCTCGCAGCGCCGGCCCTCGAAGCCGACGCGCAGATCCGTGCGCAGCCGCAGCTCGAGGTCGTCCATGCCCTTGGCCGTGGCCACGGCGTCGTGGTAGCTGTCATCGACCCAGTTCCAGGTGGGCGACAGGCGCCCGTAGTCGAGCATCGGCTCGCAGATCAGGTTCAGCTCGACCGACCCCTGGGCGCAGTAGGCGAGCCTGAGCAGCACGTGCTCCGCGTCGCGGTCGGTCGGCGGCCGGCGGTGGCTCGACTCGTGCGCGTGCTCGTGGTGCCAGGGCCCCATCAGCAGCGCCTCACGCACGATGCACCAGCCGCTGCGCGTCATCCAGGTGGTCTCCAGCACCGTCGTGCCGGGGATGTAGCGCCGCGCCGCGGGCACCATCACGTCGACGGGCCCCAGCCGGAAGCTGCCGGCGTCGCGGTCGAGCATCGAGCCGAACACGCTGGGACTGTCCATCCGCGGGAGGCACATCCACTCGACCGCCCCGCTGGGAGCGACCAGCGCCGTGGTGTGGCAGTCGGAGAGGAACGCGTAGTCCGCTATTGGGGGGAAGGGGCTGCGCGAGACGGCGGGAACAGGGACGGTCACGCGCCAGAGACTAGGACTGCGGACGGCGGACCGCGGACTGCGGAAACGACATCTCCGCAGTCCGCAGTCCGCAGTCCGCAGTCCGCAGTCCGCGGTCGCGTTCAGCGAACGGTGAACGGGATGTGCTGCCCCGCCGCGTAGTGCCCCGGCATATGGCACACCAGCTCGTAGTTGCCGGGCTTCAGGTTGGCGGTGACCGTGTCGCTCTCGCCGCCCATCAGGTGCTTGCCCTCGGCCAGCATGTTCACGGGCTCGCCGTTCACGATCTTGGCGGGCGCCTTGACGATGCCCATGCCGTGCATCGAGGGGCCATTGTTCTTCACCTGGAAGGTGACCTTGCCCGCCTTCACGCTGGCGGTCGAGCTCTTGATCCACATGTCGCCCATGGTCACCTGGACGGCGCCCTTGATCGCGCCGGCCGCGGGCGCGGCGGTGGCCGCCGTGAGCCGCGAGCGCTTCCTGGCCACGCCGATGGTCGTGCGCGACCCCTCATCGAACGCCCGCTGGACCGTGGACGGCGTGCTGACGAAGCAGGACCTCCACACCGCCGAGCCGCTGGTCGAGGCCGCCACCCCGCGCGCGGCGATCACCGAGGCCCGCGCCCGCCAGGCCCCCTTCCTGCTGAGCCGCCACATCATCGCCCAGACCGATTTCGTCCCCATCGACATCGACGGCCTGGAGTTCCCGCGCAGCTACGGATCTGGCTGCGCTAGATCGCGGACTGCGGACTGCGGACTGCGGAGATTCGGTCTTTTCCGCAGTCTGCAGTCCGCAGTCCGCAGTCCTTACCGAAGGTGAGCAGCCGCCCCTTCGTCCAACAACACCGTAAGGCTGCCATGCACGGGACGCACCAAAGAAGCAGGCGCTTCGGGCCCGGGCCGTAGCCCGCCGAAGGCCCGGGCCACAGCCTCGGCCTTGTCCTCGCCCGTGACGAGGAAGACGATCTCGTGGGCCGCGTTCAGTACGGGCAGCGTCAGCGTGATGCGCGGAAGGAACGGCGCCATGCCGGGCGTCTCCACGCCCACCGCGGTCCTCTCGCACTCGCCCAGGGCGGCGTCGCCCGGGAACAGCGAGGCACAGTGGGCGTCGGGGCCCAGGCCGAGCAGCAGCAGGTCGAGCTCCGGCACCGCCTCGCCGTAGACGGACTGCAGCTCCCGCTCGTAGTCGCGCGCACCCTCGTGCGGCCCGAGCTCGCCCTTCATGCGGTGCACGGAGCCGGGCGAGACCCGCGACAGGAGCGCAGCATTCGCCATCGCGTAGTTCGAGTGCTCGTGGTCGGGCGGCACGCAGCGGTCGTCGCCGAACCAGATCGAGGCGCCCGACCAGTCGGCGTCCATCGCCGCCGCCCGCTCGTATGCCACGCGCGGCGTCGAGCCGCCCGTCAGGACGATGCTGCGCCCGTCCGAGGCGGCCTGCGCAAGCTGTTCGGCGAGCACGCCGGGAGGGTCGTCGAGGACCCTGATGGCCGGCTCGCTCACGAGAGCAGGGCCTGGGCGCAGTTCACGGCCGGGCCGTAGGTGGGGTCGCGCAGCAGCGCCTGGCGGATGCCCTCGCCCAGGATGCCCGCCTCGCCGCGCGAGGCGCCCAGCACGACCCAGTTCGTCTCATGCCCGTCGGCGGCGCGCCTGCGGGCGTGGAGCCCGCCCGGCCCGCGGTCGAGCGAGAGCGACACGCCCGCGGCGGTCTCGACGGTGATGCCGGCGAGGCCCGGAGCGCCGAGGTCGGGGATCGGCTCGAGGTCGAGCCGCACGTCGACCTTGCCCGCCTTGGCGCGGCCGTGCAGGCGCCCGTTCTCCGACAGCAGCGAGTCGGGGTGCCAGCCGAGCCGCGACGAGAACCAGCCGAGCAGCAGCACCGCGCTGACGGCGGAGTCGGGCCGGTGGCGCACCTCCACGCGCGAGATGTGGCGCAGCATGTCGCGCCATTCGGGTGGGTCGAAGGTCGCGGCGATACGCTCGCGCCAGGGCGTGCTGCGGAGCCAGGCCAGGTCGACCACGTAGGCGGCCTCCCCGAGGTGGCAGACGCGCTTCACCGCGGCGCGCATGTCGGGCAGGTCGGAGGAGTCGAGCAGCACGACGTCGGCGAGCCCGCGCATCGCGTCGATCGCCTCGTCGTGGCCGTGCGGCGCCCATACGACCGTGGTGAGGTCCGGCAGGATGAGTGGGTCGACGATCGAGTCGAGCCGCCGCAGGTGGCTCGGCCCGATGCGGATGTCCACCCGCTCCGCGACCACGCAGATGCCGGGATCGGCGGTGCCGTCGGCCGTGAGCGTGGCGCGCGCGTCGATCGTCGTACGCCGCTCCTCCACGGAGCAGAGGATCGTGCGGGACGCGTGGTAGCGCCCCACCCGCTCGAGGCGGTTGAGGATCTCGCCGCGCCAGGAGCTGTCCACCACCGCCACCATGTTCAGCACCCGCGCGGGGGCCGGCGTCTCGCCCTTGGCGTGCTGCTCCTCGAGGAGGTTCCGCAGGGCCGCGTCGATGTCCGACGGGGTGGTGTCCTCGGCCTCCCAGACCTCGGCGGTCACAGCTGCCGCCACTCCTTGGGCTCGAGCAGGGCGTCGGCCTCGGCGGGCCCGTGCGAGCCGGCCGCGTACTGCGGCAGCGGCCCGTCGGCCAGCTTCCAGGCCTCGAGGATCGGGTCGACGATCGCCCAGGCCGCCTCCACCTCGTCGTCGCGGGCGAACAGCGTGGCGTCGCCGCGCATCGTGTCGAGGATCAGGCGCTCGTAGGCCTCGGGCGACTGCGACATGAACGAGGTGCCGTAGAGGAACTCCATGTTCACCGGCCGCACGCGCATCCGCGCGCCCGGGATCTTGGCCACCAGCGAGAGCGCAACGCCCTCGTTCGGCTGCACGCTCAGGATCAGCTGGTTGGGCTGCACTCCGAGCGAGCCGGAGTGCTGGAAGGCGAGATGCGGTACGGGTTGGAGGGTGACCGCGATCTCCGTGACCCGGCGCGCCAGGCGCTTGCCCGCGCGCAGGAAGATCGGCACGCCCGCCCAGCGCCAGTTGTCGATCGAGAGCCGCATCGCCACGTATGTCTCCGTGGTGGAGCCGGGCGCCACGCCGTTCTCCTCGAGGTAGCCCTGCACCTCCTTGCCCTCCGCCATGCCCGAGGCGTACTGGGCGCGCACGACCCGCTCGGGCACCTCCTCGATCGAGGGCGGTTTGATCGCGTGGAGGATCTTCACCTTCTCGTTGCGCACCTCGTCGGCGTTGAAGGACACGGGCGGCTCCATCGACAGGATCGTGAGGAGCTGCAGGAGGTGGTTCTGCACGATGTCGCGCAGCGCGCCCGAGTGGTCGTAGTACTCGGCGCGGGTGCCGATGCCGATGTCCTCGGCCGCGGTGATCTGCACGTTGTCGATGTAGCTGCGGTTCCAGAGCGGCTCGAAGAAGCCGTTGCCGAAGCGCAGCACCAGCATGTTCTGGACGGTCTCCTTGCCCAGGTAGTGGTCGATGCGGAAGATCTGCCGCTCCTCGAACACCGACAGGAGCGCGCGGTTGAGCTCGCGGGCCGAGGCGAGGTCGTGGCCGAACGGCTTCTCCACCACCAGGCGCACGTCGGCGTTCTCGTGCTTGTCCATGCCGTGCGCGCCGAGCGACTGCGCGATCGTCTCGAAGAAGCCGGGGGCCGTGGCCAGGTAGTAGATGCGGTTGAAAGCCAGGCCCGCCTCGTCGTCGTGCGCGCCCGCGATCTTTCCGATCTGGTCGTAGGCGGCCTGGTCGTCGAACGAGCCGCCGACGTAGTGCATGCGCTCGAGCAGCGAGCTGAGGACGGTCTCGTCGGGACGGGTGCGCGAGAACTTGCCGATCGACTCGCGCGCGAACTCGCGGTAGTCGTCGTGCGGGATGTCCCGCCGCGCCACGGCGATCAGGTTGAACCGCTCGGGCAGCGCCCCCTCGTGCGCGAGGTTGTAGATGGCCGGCAGCAGCTTGCGCTGCGCGAGGTCACCGGTGCCGCCGAAGATGATCAGCGTCGTCGGGTGGACCGGAGTGCGCTCCAGGCCCTCGACGAGCGGGTTTTCTTGGACCGTGGCCACTCAGACCTGCGCTCTGCGCTCTGCGCTCTGCGCTCTCATTCGTGCTTCACCGCGTGGCCGCCGAACTGGTTCCGGAGCGCCGCGATGACCTTCGCGGAATATGACTCGTCCTGCCTCGATACGAAGCGCTGCAGGAGGCTCAGCGTGATCACCGGCGCCGGGATGTTCTTGCTGATCGCGTCCTCAACGGTCCAGCGGCCCTCGCCCGAGTCCTCCACGTAGCCGCGGATGTCCTTCAGGTCGCGGCCGCCGTCGGCGTAGGCGCGCTCCGCCAGCTCGAGCAGCCACGAGCGGATGACCGAGCCCTGGTTCCAGAGGTGCGAGATGGCGGGGAGGTCGAGGTCGTAGTCGGACGCGTGCAGGATCTCGAAGCCCTCGCCGTACGCCTGGAGCAGCCCGTACTCGATCCCGTTGTGGACCATCTTCACGTAGTGCCCCGAGCCGTGGCCGCCCATGTGGCCCCAGCCGTCGGGCGGAGCGAGCACGTCGAGGATCGGCGCGAGTCGGCCCACGGCGGCGTCGCTGCCCCCGGCCATCATGCAGTAGCCGACCTCGAGGCCCCAGACGCCGCCGCTCGTCCCGACGTCCACGAACTCCAGGCCGTGCGAGGCGGCCGCCTCGCCGTTCTGCTTCGAGTCGGTCCACTTCGAGTTGCCGCCGTCGATGATCATGTCGCCCTCGTCGAGCAGCTCGAACAGCTTCTCGATCGTCTGCTGCGTCGGCGGGCCCGACGGCACCATGATCCAGACGGCGCGCGGCTGCTCCAGCTTCGAGACGAGGTCCTCGAGCGACTCGGCGCCGTCGGCCCCGTGGCCCACCGCCATCTGGACGGCCTCGGCGCCCGGGTCCCATGCCACGACCTTGTTGCCCGAGTCGCGCAGGATGCGGTGCACCATGTTGCCGCCCATGCGGCCAAGCCCTACGAAGCCGATCTGCATCAGAGCATCTCCTTGACCTTCTGGGTTAGCGCCCTCAGGGCCGCCACGCGATCGCCCTCGAGCCGGACGCGCTCGGCCGGCAGGCCGTGCGAGCGCAGCGTGTCGAGGTCCCCGATCGCCTGGGCGTTCTTCAGCGTGGTGAAGCTGTAGCCGGCCTCCGGCACCTCCGCGTCCTCGTCGGAGTCGTGAATCAGCTGCAGGAACACGCCGTTCTTCGGCCCGCCCTTGTGGAGCTGGCCGGTGGAGTGAAGGAAGCGCGGCCCGTAGCCGAACGTGGTGGCGGTGTGGTCGCTGTCGCGCACCGCCGTGCGCAGCTCCGCGATCGCGGCGTCGAACTCGTCCGAGGGCTCGAGGTAGCCCATCACCGCGAGGAAGTGCGGCGACTCGAGCCGGCCGAGCAGCGCCCGCAGCGCGTCGTCGGAGGCGTCGTCGGCCTCGGGCAGCCGCCCCTCCTCCGAGTAGCGCTTGAGCACCCTGCCGGTGTTGTCCTTCGCCTCCTGCACGTTCGGCTGGTCGAACGGGTTGATCCCGAGCGCCCAGCCGGCCACAGCGGTGGCGAACTCGGCCAAGAAGAACAGGCTGCCGATGTCCGCGCGGTCGTTCACGCCGACGGTGACGGTCGGGTGCCCGGCCGCGCCCAGCGCCTCGATCGCCGCGTCGCGGTCCGAGTCGGGGCTCTCCTCGTTGCGCAGGTGGAGGAACACGCGGTCGTTCGCGTACGACTCGGGCGCGCCCAGCGGTTCGTCCGCCACCGGCAGGATGCCCTTGCCCTGCTTGCCGGTGGACTCCGCCACCAGCTGCTCGGCCCAGAGGCCGAAGCTCGACACGGGCTCGTCGACCACGAAGGTGAGCTTGTCGCGGCCCTGCAGCGCCAGCTCGCCGATCAGCGAGCCGAGCCATAGGCCGCTGTTGGCCTCACCCGGCTCGTAGTTCTGGCAGCGCTGCTCGGCCACCTGCGCCCGCTCGAGGATCGCGCGGATGTCGATCCCCGCGAGCGCCGCCGGCACCATGCCGAAGTGCGACAGCGCGGAGTAGCGGCCGCCGATGTCCGGATCGGCGAGGAAGGTGCGCCGCCAGCCGTGCGACTCGGCCAGCTCCACCAGCGAGCTGCCGGGATCCGTGATGGCGATGAAGTGGCGCCCGAGGGCGTCCTCGTCGACGGTGTCCCGGACGCGCGACTCGAAGTAACGCGCCAGCGAGAGCGTCTCGATCGTGCCGCCCGACTTGGTCGAGACGATGAAGAGCGTCTTCGAGAGGTCGATGTGCCGCTCGACGTGCACGATCGCGCCGGCGTCCGTCGTGTCGAGCACGTGCAGGTCCAGCGCGCCCTTCGTGCGGCCGAACGTCAGCCGCAGGACCTCGGGCGCGAGGCTCGAGCCGCCCATGCCGAGCAGCACCGCCGTGGTGAGCCCCTCGGCCGACACGTCGCGCGCGAACTCCTCGAGCGTGTCGGCCTCCTCGAGCATCTTGTCGGAGATCGTCAGCCAGCCCAGGCGGTTGCCGATCTCCGGTACGCCCGGTCCGCCCCAGAGGCTCTCGTCGCGGCGCCAGACACGTCGCGCCACGTCCTCGTCGATCGCTCGCTTGACGCAGTCGGCCACGGCGGGCTCGAGCTCCTTCGGGATCGTCGCGCGAATCGTGTCCGGGCGGCCGGTGGTCACCGCCTGGCGGCGCGCCTCGATGCCGTCGAGCAGCTTCTTCATCGCCACGGCGAACTGCTCGATGCCGTCGGCGAGCAGCTTGTCGGTGACGTCCTTCATCTCCACGCCCGCCTCGGCCAGCGCCTTCAGCTCCCGCTCCACCTCGGCCGGATCCGGGTCGGCCGTGGCGCCGGGCACCTCTCCGTGCTCGGCGAAGGCGACCAGCGTGGGCAGCGGCATCGTGTTCACCGTGTCGGGCGCCACCAGGCCGTCGACGTACTTCGTCTCCGAGTAGCGCGGGTTCTTCGTGCCGGTGGAAGCCCAGAGCGGCCGCTGCACGTGCGCGCCCGCCTCCCGTAGCGACGCGAAGCGGTCGCCGTAGAAGACGTCCTTGAAGTGGTGGTAAGCGAGGCGGGCGTTGGCCAGCGCGGCGGTGCCCTGCAGGTCGATGCGCCCGAGCGCATCGAGCCGCTTGTCGGCCTCGGTGTCCACGCGCGAGACGAAGAAGCTCGCCACCGAGTGGATGTCGTCGACCGACTTGCCCTCCGCGCGCCGGCGCTCGAGGCCGCGGACGAAGGCCTCGGCCGCCTTCGCGTACATATCGACGGCGAACAGCAGCGTGACGTTGATGTTGATGCCGTCGTAGATCGACTGCTCGATCGCCGGGATGCCCTCCTCGGTGCCCGGGATCTTGATCATCGCGTTGGGTCGCCCGATCAGCTCCCAGTACTGGCGCGCCTGCTCGATCGTGCCCTCGGTGTCGTGCGCGAGGCGCGGGGCGACCTCGAGCGATACGTAGCCGTCCAGGCCTCCGGTGCCCTCCCATACGGGCCGCAGCACGTCGGCCGCGAGCTGCACGTCCTCCACCGCCAGGTGGCGGTAGATGCCGCGCGCGTCGGTGCCCTGCCGCGACAGCTCGGCCAGCTCCTCGTCGTAGTCGGGGCTGCCGAGGATCGCCTTCTCGAAGATGGACGGGTTGGCGGTGACGCCGCGGAGCGAGTCCTCGCGGACCATCCGCTCGAGCTCGCCCGAGTCGATCAGGGAGCGCCTGATCTGATCCAGCCAGATGCTCACGCCGGCCTCGGTGAGGGCCGCCAGCCGCTGGTTCACTCCCTGCGCAACGCTCATTGCTGCTCCTCTCAGGCCTTGACTCGCTCGCGCACCGTCCGGGCCTCATCGGCCACGTGCTCGGGCGTGAACCCGAAGTGCGCGAATACGTCCTTAGCGGGCGCCGAGGCGCCAAAGGTGGTCATTCCGATAATCGAGCCCTGCTCTCCCACGAAACGGTCCCAGCCGAGGGGATGGGCGGCCTCGACGGCCACCCGCGCTCGCAGGCCGGGCGGGAGCACTGACTGCCGGTAGCCGTCGTCCTGCTCGAAGAAGCGCTCCGCGCAGGGCACGCTCACGACGCGCGTGGGGATGCCGTCGGCCTCCAGCAGCTCGCGCGCGGACGCGCACAGGCCGACCTCGGAGCCGGTGCCGATCAGCACCACCTCCGGCTCGCCCGAGGCCTCGTAGAGCACGTAGGCGCCGCGGTCGACGGCGTCGGCGGGCACGATGTCCGGGTCGAGCACGGGCAGCCCCTGGCGCGAGAGCGCGAAGGTGCACGGGTGCCCGGTCTGGGAGAGCGCGAACCGCCAGCAGAGCGCGGTCTCGTTCGCGTCGGCCGGCCGCAGCGTGTAGAGGCGCGGCACCGCCCGCATGGCCGCCAGGTGCTCGATCGGCTGGTGGGTCGGGCCGTCCTCG
Source organism: uncultured Thermoleophilaceae bacterium (assembly GCA_963848495.1). Taxonomy (GTDB): domain Bacteria; phylum Actinomycetota; class Thermoleophilia; order Solirubrobacterales; family Thermoleophilaceae; genus JAICJR01. Next base: position 1,230,614 of record CAWKDV010000002.1, on the reverse strand, counting down.
CCGAGGCCGATCGAGTCGTGCGTGTAGACGAACAGCGACGGCAGCTCCATCAGCGCGGCCAGCCGCACCGTGTTCTTCATGTAGTCGTAGAACTGCAGGAAGGTCGAGCCGAAGGCGCGGAAGTAGTGCAGGTTGAGCCCGTTGACGATCGCGCCCATGGCATGCTCGCGCACGCCGAAGTTGATGTTGCGGCCGTCGAAGGCGCCGGCATCGACGTCCCCGCCGCCCTCGATCGTCGTCAGCGTGGAGCTGGACAGGTCCGCCGCGCCGCCGACGAGCTGCGGCACCTTGCTCGCGGCCCACTGGATCACCTGGTGCGAGGCCTTGCGGGTGGCGATCGAGCCCTCATCGCCCGGGTCGAAGCGCGGCAGGTCCGAGTCCCAGCCGTCCGGGAAGCGCCCCTCGATCAACATCGACAGCTTGTGCCAGTCGCCGGGGTGTGCGCCCTCGTAGACGGCGCGCCGCTCCTCCCACTCCTCCTCGAGCTGGGCGCCGCGGTCCACCGCCTCCCGGAAGTGCGCAAGCGCGTCCTCCGGCACCCAGAACGGCTCGAGCGTCGGCCAGCCGTAGGCCTTCTTCGTCAGCTCGACCTCCTCGGCGCCGAGCGGGCTGCCGTGCGCGGCGCTCGTGTCCTGCTTGTGGGGGCTGCCGATGCCGATGTGCGTCCGCAGCATCACGAGGGACGGCTGGTCCTCCACGTCCATCGCCGTGCGGGTGGCGGCCTCGATGCGGTCCAGCGCGATGTCCTCGCCGAGGTCCTGCACGTGCCAGCCGTAGGCCTCGAAGCGCTTGCCGACGTCCTCCGAGAACGACATCGCGGTGGGACCGTCGAGCGAGATGTGGTTGTTGTCGTAGAAGACGATCAGGCGGCCGAGCCGGAGGTGGCCGGCCAGCGAGCAGGCCTCGCTGCCGATGCCCTCCTCCATGTCGCCGTCGCTCGCCACCACGAAGGTGTGGTGGTCGACGATCTCGTGACCCGGGCGGTTGTAGCGGGCGGCCAGCATGCGCTCGGCCAGCGCGAGGCCCACGGAGTTGCCGAGGCCCTGCCCGAGCGGTCCCGTGGTGGTCTCGACGCCGGGGGCCTCGCCGCGCTCCGGATGGCCCGGCGTCTTGCTGCCGAGCTGGCGGAAGCTCTTGAGGTCGTCGAGCGTGAGGTCGTAGCCCGTTAGGTAGAGGATCGAGTAGAGCAGCATCGAGGCGTGCCCGGCGGAGAGCACGAAGCGGTCGCGGTCCGGCCAGTCCGGATTGCGCGGGCTGTGCTTCATCACGCGGGTGTAGAGCACGTACGCGAGCGGCGCGAGCGCCATCGGCGCGCCGGGGTGCCCGGAGTTCGCCTTCTGGACGGCGTCCATCGACAGCGTGCGGATCGTGTTGACGCACAGCTCGTCGAGCGTGCGCGTGTCGCTGGTCGTGGTCGTCATAGGACCCCTTCGTTAGCTGTAGCGGTTTGAGTATCGCCACCCGCACGTGCGTGCTCGCGGACGGCCAGCAGAGCGGCTCCGATCACGCCGGCGGCCGGGCCGCCCCGCGCGAGCTGGATGCGGACGTGCGGCACCGCGGCCGGCAGCGCCCGCGATCTCGCCTCCTCGATCGCGCGCGGCATGAACAGGTCGCCCGCCGTCGACAGGCCGCCGCCGATGACGATCGCCTCGGGCTCGAAGACGTTGATCGCGTTGGAGATCCCCACGCCGAGCCAGGTACCCAGCTGCTTGATCAGCTCGAGCGCATCGGGATCGCCCTGGCGCGCGGCGGCCACGGTGGCCCGCCCGGTCACGCGTCCCTGCTCCATCACGATCCGGCCTAGCGGCGAGCCGGGCTTGGAGTGACCGAGCCGGGTGGCGTCGCGCTCGAGCGCGAGGCCGCTGCAGAGCGCCTCCATGCAGCCCCGGTTGGGGCAGTTGCCGGGGCACTCCGGGCCGTCGGCCTCGATCACCACGTGGCCCAGCTCCGCACCGAGCCCGGTGGCGCCGCGGAACACGTGGCCGTCGATCACCACGCCCCCGCCGACTCCCGTGCCGATCGTGTACATCACGAGGAAGCGGGCCGGCCCGGGCTCCGCGAGATAGGCCTCGGCGAGGGCGGCGACGTTCGCGTCGTTATCCACGTAGACCGGCAGGCCGAGCCGCGTGCCCAGCTCCTCGCGGAGGTTGAAGCCCTCGAGCGGGATGTTCACGCTCGAGGCCACGCGGCCGCTGGCGAAGTCGATCTGCGACGGCACGCCGACCCCCACCGCCACGGGCGTACCCGCGGCGTCGATCACCTCCCTGGCGGCGCGCTCGATCTCGTCGACCAGGATCGAGCCGCTCGTCAAGACCGTCGGGCGCTCGTGCGTCTTGACGATGGTGGTGCCCCTGACCGCCGCTGCGGCCACCTTGGTTCCTCCGACGTCGACGCCGATGCTCAGCTCCGTCAGGTCATTCATCTCCACGCGAGTTGCCCGATGCCGCCCGGCACGATACTTGGCACGCGCCCGTGCCTGTAAAGTGCCGCGCCATGGATCGCCGCTTGGCGACGCGCAACATTCGCACGGCGCTCATCGCGGGCGCCATCTCGCTCATCATCTTCGCGGTCGCGTTCCTGGCGGCCTATCTGTACTGATGACGCGCGAGCCGCTTGAGCACGACCCGGAGCTCCCGTCGCCGAGCGAGGAGGTCCACCTGCCGGGCCCGAGCTACCTGCCGGTCTGGACCGCCTTCGGCCTGACGATCGGCCTCGTGGGCCTGATCCTCTCCTGGGTGGTCTTCGGGATCGGCATGGCGATCTTTCTTTTTGCGGTCTTCAAATGGGTGCGGGAGGCTCGTCAGGAGTTCGACGATCTCCCGATCGAGCACTGACCCGCGATCGCTGATCGCTGATCACTGATCACTGATCACCGACTCTTGGCCGTTCCGTGATCCGTGATCCGTGATCCGTGATCCTGACTATGCGGCGTTCGCGCCCTCAGGGACGTCGCACGTGGCTCCGTCGTCGGTCCAACACCTGACGATGTCCCGGATGCTCAGGATGCCGACGGTCTGTCCGCCGTCGAGCACGATGAGGTGCCTGAAGCCGCCGCGCACCATCGCCTCGGCAGCGCGCTCGAGGGACCACGTGGTGGAGGCGAAGGTCAAATTGGACGAGAGGTGCTCGGCCACGAGCTCCGTGTCAGGGTCCTGACCGCGGCCGACAGACTCCAGCAGGTCGCGCTCGGTGATGATCCCGGGGCCGGGCTGGTCCGGATCGATGACCACTGCGGCACCGACCTTCCGCTCTGTCATCGCCCGCGCGGCCTCCCGCAGCGTGTGTGAGGGACCCACGGTGAGGATCACCGAGCTCATCCCGTCGCTTACCTGCATGCCCCCTCCTGTCCCTCCGCCCTGGAGAGTTCCCCCTGAACGGCGGTAGACTTGCTCGTGCCGATTGGATCAAGGTTAACGGACATGGACCGTTCTCTAAAAGCTGGCACATTGGATCCAACGTTTACTGATCGGTCGCGTTCTACCTCAATGATGAGCAACCGGCCTTCCACGGTCCAACGCAGGCAAGCCCTCTTCCGCGAGGCAGTGGCGATCATCGACCGGGACTACAGTCACCAGATCGACCTCAACACGGTCGCGGCCCAGATCGCCACCTCCCGTCGTCAGCTGCAGCGCGCATTCCACGAGGTGGGCGGGACGACCTTCCGCACCTACCTGGCGCGAGTGCGCATGCAGAAGGCCCTGGAGCTGCTCCGCGAGGGATCGATGCCCGTCCGTCAGGTGGCGCACAGCGTGGGCTACCGCCAACCCGCCCAGTTCGCCAAGACCTTCCGCCGCCACCATGGCGCGCCGCCCTCGAGCTTCCGCCCGGCGGGCTCGAACGGCTACAGCCACTGACGAGCGGCCTGACGGCCCCCACGCCCATTCATCGCAGGCGGCGGGTAAACTCGCGCGCCGTGACGAGGGGACGGGAAACAGCCCGTGCGTAAGCATCCGGTCGCGCAGATGCTGTCGATCGGCGTCGTGGCGTCGATCATCGGCGTCGCGATCGCGCTCAGCATCCGCTGGTTCCCCCAGTCGGCGGACACCGCATCGCACAAGATCGACACCCTCTACGACGTCCTGCTGATCTGCTCGGTGCCGGTCTTCGTGCTGGTGATGACGGTCGCCATCTACAGCGTCGTCAAGTTCCGCGCCAAGCCGGGCGACATGAGCGACGGCGCGCCGATCCACGGCAACACGCGGCTCGAGGTCGTCTGGGTCACGATCCCGTTCCTGATGGTCACCGGCCTCGCCATCTACGGCTGGGTCGTCCTGAACAACGTCGAGGCGAAGAAGCCCAACGAGAGGGTCATCAACGTCGTGGCCCAGCAGTTCACCTGGCACTTCCAGTACGCCAAGGCCGGCGGCACGGCCGACCCCGGCCCCTGTGGCGGCAGCGGCTCGGGCCAGGTCACCACCAACGCGCTCGAGCTGCCGAAGGACCAGCCGGTCTACTTCCGGATCTGCGCGAAGGACGTCATCCATTCGTTCTGGGTACCTGAGTTCCGCCTGAAGGAGGACGCGGTGCCCGGCATCACCACGCACATCAGGCTCACGCCCAACCGCATCGGCACGTACACGGTGGTGTGCGCGGAGCTCTGCGGCCTCGGCCACTCCACGATGCGCGTGCCCGTGAGGGTCGTGCAGCGGGCCCAGTTCGCCTCCTGGCTGGGCGCGCAGATCAAGGGCCCGGCCGCCAGCAGCACGCCGGCGCCGGCCGGCGGGGGCGGGAACGCCAGCGGCACCGCCGCGGGCAAGGCCATCTTCACCGCCAACGGCTGCGGCGGCTGCCACACGCTGTCGGACGCCGGCGCCAGCGGCACCGTCGGGCCGGACCTCGACAAGCTCGTGGCGGACGCCGGCAAGTACGGCAAGGGGCTCGGCGAGAACCCGCAGCAGTATGTGACCCAATCGATCAAGGACCCTGAGCGCCTTCGTGGTTCCCGGCTATCCCAAGGGGGTTATGCCCACCACGTTCGGGTCATCGTTAAGCCCGCAGCAGCTGGGCTCCCTCGTGAGTTACCTTTTGAGCGTCGGCGGCAAGTGAGGAGGGAGCTGAGCGGATGACCTACGCGGCACGGCTGAAAGCTCCAGGCTGGTACAGGGCGATCCTGGCGCTGCCGATCGGCCTCGGCCTGGGCTTCGGCATCGACATCGCCGTCCGGGCGCTGTACGGCTGGCATCCGCTGGTCGAGACCGACGCGGTCACCACGGTCTGCCTCGTCACGGTGCCGCTCGCCTTCCTGGTCGGGATCGGCTGCTTCGACTACTGGTTCCGCTGGGCGTCGGGCGCCCCCACGGTCCCGGAGGACCACTCGGGCCACGGCGCCTACTCGTGGAAGGACTACTTCCGCGTAAACACCGACCACAAGGTCATCGGCCTCCAGTACATCTGCACCACCTTCGTCTTCTTCGTCATCGGCGGCCTGATGGCGATGCTGATGCGCGCCGAGCTCGCGGCGCCCGGCATGCAGTTCGTCAGCCCGAACACCTTCAACGGGCTGTTCTCGGTGCACGCCTCGCTGATGATCTTCCTGTTCATCATCCCGGTGTTCGCCGGGATCGCGAACTACGTGCTGCCGCTGATGATCGGCGCGCCGGACATGGCCTTCCCGCGGCTGAACGCGCTCTCCTATTGGATGCTGCCGGTCGCCGGCATGATGATGCTGGCCAGCTTCTTCGCCCCCGGCGGCTCGTTCGCCACCGGCTGGACCGCCTACGCGCCGCTGTCCACCGTCACGCCCCTCGGCCAGACGTTCTTCTCGATGGCCGTGCAGTTCGCGGGCGCCTCGTCGGTGGCCACCGCGCTGAACTTCCTGGTCACGATCATCACCATGCGCGCGCCCGGTATGACGTTCTGGCGTTTGCCGCTGCTCGTCTGGGCCAACTTCACCACCTCGCTGCTGGTGGTCATCGCCACGCCCTTCATCGCCGGCTCGCAGTTCTTCATCCTGCTCGACCGGGCGCTGCACACCCACTTCTTCACTCCGCAGCTCGGCGGCGACGTGCTCATGTACCAGCACGTCTTCTGGTTCTACTCGCACCCGGCGGTCTACATCATGATGCTGCCCGGGTTCGGGATCATCAGCGAGGTCATATCGACCCATGCCCGCAAGCCGATCTTCGGCTACCGCATGATGGCGTTCTCGCTGATGGCCATCGTGGTGCTCGGCTTCACGGTCTGGGCGCACCACATGTTCGTCTCGGGCATGTTCCCGTGGCTGCGGGTGCCGATGATGATCACCACGATGCTGATCGCGGTGCCCACCGGCATCAAGATCTTCTCCTGGCTCGCGACCTTATGGAGAGGCGTGGTCCACTTAACGACGCCGATGCTGTTCGCGCTCGGCTTCATCACGATGTTCACGCTGGGCGGGATCAGCGGCATCATGCTCGCGGTCATCCCGTTCGACATCTACGTGTCGGACACGTACTTCGTCGTCGCCCACATCCACTACGTGCTGTTCGGCGGCAGCGTCTTCACGATCTTCGCGGGCATCTACCACTGGTTCCCGAAGATGACCGGCCGGATGTACGACGAGCGCCTCGGGCGGCTGCACTTCTGGCTGTCCTTCGTGTTCTTCAACCTGACCTTCGGGCCGATGCACTTCGTCGGCATCGACGGCATGCCGCGCCGCGTGGCCGACTACGCGCACCAGTACGCGGCCTGGAACGCCTTCATCTCGATCTCGAGCTTCTTCTTCGGCGCGAGCTTCTTCATCTTCCTGTTCAACATCGTCACGAGCTGGCGAAGCGGGCCGAAGGCGGTGGCCAACCCGTGGCGGGCGCACACGCTCGAGTGGCAGGTGTCCTCGCCGCCGCCGGTGTTCAACTTCGACGAGGTGCCCACCGTGGTGGGCGGCCCCTACGAGTACGGAGTGCCGGGCGCGGTCCACGGCGTCTTCAAGGAGCACAAGCCCGCGGTGGTGGCGGGAGGCGGCGGCAAGCACCCTCCGGTGGACGCTGAATGACGGACGCCGGCGCGAAGAGCGTTCTCGTCGTCGCGAACGAGACCGTCGGCGGACGGTCGCTGATCGACGCGGTCGAGAAGCGCGCCGCCCAGGGCCCGGCCCGCTTCCACGTGATCTGCCCGCAGAACGAGCCGCGGCACGGCTACGTCGTCTACCAGGAGCTCGTGGAGGCGGCGGCCCAGAACCGCCTCGACACCACGCTCGCCGAGCTGCGTGAGGCCGGCATCGAGGCCGACGGCCGGGTGATGGACCCGGATCCCTACCACGCCACGATGGACGGGATCGCGCAGTACCGCGCCGACGAGGTGATCATCTCCACGCATCCCGAGACGCGCTCCGGCTGGCTGCGCCGGGACCTAGTGGAGCGGATCCGCACCGACAGCGGCCTGGCCATCACCCACGTGGTGGTCGATCTCGACGCCGACCGCGCGCACAAGCTCTCCACGCTCGTCGTCGCCAACCAGACCGTCGGCGGTCAGCCGCTGATCGACCTGCTCAAGCAGAAGGCGGCGGAGTCGCCGCACCGTTTCATCGTGATCTGCCCGCAGAGTGACTCGAGCGACGAGGCGGCCGACCGTCTCGCCCACACGCTCAGCCGCCTCCGCGAGGCGGGGCTCGAGTGCATCGGCCAGGTTGGCGATCCGGACCCGTTCACGGCGATCCAGAACGCGCTGCAGTTCTACACGGTCGACGAGATCGTCATCTCGACCTTCCCCGGTGAGCGCTCGGGCTGGCTGCGGATGAACCTGATCGAGCGCACGAAGGCCGCCACCGGCAAGCCGGTCGAGCACATCGAGATCACGCAGGAGCAGGCACAGGAGGGGGCGGCCGCCTGATGGAGTCGGCATCGATCAGCGTCGGCGCGCACGAGCACGAGCACCACGGGCCGCCCGCTGCGAACCACTCCTCGCGGGTGGACGCCCAGATCCTCGGGATGCTGCTTTTCATCATCTCGGAGATCATGCTCTTCGGAGCTTTCTTCACGGCCTACTTCTTCATGAGGGTCGTGAAGGGCGACCCGTGGCCGGCGCCCGGCACCGAGATCCCGGTGCTGGTGGCCGCGGTCAACACCGGCGTGCTGCTCTCCTCGAGCTTCACGATGCACTGGGCGCTCGTGTCGATCAAGAACGGCAACCGCTCCGGCATGCGCGCGGGCCTGTTTGCCACCTTCTTCCTGGGACTGACCTTCCTGTCGGTGCAGATCAACGAGTACGTCCACCTGGGCTGGGCGCCGCAGGACCATGCCCAGGGCACGATCTTCTACGGGCTCACCGGCCTGCACGGAGCCCACGTCACGGTCGGCCTGATCCTGCTCCTGTTCGCCAACATCAGGGCGAACCGCGGCCACTTCAGCCCGGACGAGCACCGCGGCGTGGAGGTGCCGGGCATCTACTGGCACTTCGTCGATGTGATGTGGGTCATCGTCTTCACCGCGCTGTACATCCTGTGAGATTGCGGATTGCAGATTGCGGATTGCGGATCTCCGCCTTTGCAATCCGCAATCCGCAATCCGCAATCTCCCTTTGAAATGCAGAATCCGCTTCGCAGTGAGGCCGCGATGTTCCGGCTCCTGCTGTGGGCCGTGGGTCTCGCTGCCGTGATCGTGATCCTCGTCATCCTCATCCGGGCGGTGTCCTGACCGATCTCGAGCTAGCCGAGCGCGCGGCCCGCATGGCCGGCGATCTGCTGCTCGAGCGCTACGGGGGACCCGCTCGCGGGGTGGAGCACAAGTCCAGCGAAACGGACCTCGTCTCAGACGCCGATAAGGCCTCCGAGAAGGCCGTCCGTGAGCTGCTGGCGGCCGAGAGGCCGGACGACGGCCTGCTGGCCGAGGAGGGATCCTCGCGCGATGCCGCGAGCGGCCGCCGCTGGGTGATCGACCCGCTCGACGGCACGATCAACTACCTCTACGGCTTCCCGGCCTGGTGCGTAAGCGTCGCGCTGGAGGACGCGGAGGGCGGCCTGGTGGGCGTGATCCACGACCCGCTGCGCGACGAGACGTTCAAGGCCGGCCGCGGCGGCGGCGCAACGCTGAACGGCCACGCGATCCACGTGAACCCGAAGGACCGCCTCGAGACGGCCCTCGTGGCCACCGGCTTCTCGTACGGCGCCGGCGTGCGCGCAGAGCAGGCGCAGCTGCTCACCGGCGTCCTCCCCCGCGTCCGCGACATCCGCCGGGCCGGCGCCGCGGCGCTCGACCTGGCCTGGGTGGCCGCGGGCCGCCTCGACGGCTACTTCGAGCGCGGCCTCAAGCCGTGGGACTGGGCGGCGGCGCGACTGATCGTCGGCGAAGCGGGCGGAGCGCTGGCCGAGCTCGAGGGCGAGCCGCCCGGCCTGGCCGCGGCGAACCCGGCGCTCCTCCCGCAGCTGCTCGAGCTGGTGGCATAGCGCCAGGCCCACCGGGTTCGGGCATGCCGTCCGGCGATTCGTAGGGCGCGCCGTGGGCTCCGGGTAAATACTGCGCGGAATGAGCGCGACGGTGACCCTCGAGCCCTGGGGCAGCGGCGACCTGCCGCTGCTCGAGCGACTGATGGGCGACGCGCGCATGACCGAGCACCTCGGCGGCCCCGAGAGCCCGGACAAGCTGCGGGAGCGTCAGGGCCGCTACGAGCGCCTCGCGGGTGGCGATCGCATGTTCAAGATCGTCGAGCTGGCGAGCGGTGCCGGCGTCGGGTCGGTCGGCTTCTGGACGAAGGAGTGGGGCGACGAGCAGGTCTACGAGGTCGGCTGGATGGTCGTGCCGGAGTTCCAGGGCCGCGGCATCGCGGTGGCGGCGACCGCGCAGGCGATCGGGCTCGCCAAGCGCGACGACATGCACCGCTTCATGCACGCCTTCCCGAACGTCGACAACGCGGCCTCGAACGCGATCTGCCGCAAGCTCGGCTTCGAGCTGCTCGAGGCGCTCGAGTTCGAGTTCCCGAAGGGGCACCTCATGACCTGCAACGACTGGCGCCTGGACCTGCGCGGTTCACGCTCGCTAGCTCGAGCTAGTTCGAGCCGGTGACGCGCACGACCTCGGAGACGGTCGTGAGGCCCTGTGCGATCTTGTCGAGGCCGTCCTCGCGCATGCGGACCATACCCTGGGAAAACGCCGTCTCGGTGATCGCCGTCGCCGAGGCGCGCTCGAGGGTGAGGGCGCGGATCTCATCGGTCATCTGCATGGTCTCGTAGAGGCCGATACGGCCCTTATAGCCGGTGCCGCCGCAGCGGCGGCAGCCCTTGGGCTCGTAGCCCTTGATGGCCGCGGTGGCCTTGAAGCCGTTCTCGATCAGCGTCTCGAGCGAGATCTCAGCCTCCACGCGGCAGGCCATGCAGAGCGTCCGCGCGAGGCGCTGCCCCACGACGCACTCGACCGACGACGCCACGAGGAAGGGCTCGATGCCCATCTCGATCAGGCGCGTGATCGCGCTTGGGGCGTCGTTCGTGTGCAGCGTCGAGAGCACGAGGTGGCCCGTGAGGGCGGACTCCACCGCGATCTGGGCGGTGTCGCGGTCGCGGATCTCGCCGACCATGATCACGTTCGGGTCCGAGCGGAGCATGGACTTCAGGCCGGTGGCGAAGGTGAGGTTCACCTTTGCGTTCACCTGGATCTGCTTGACGCCCGCGAGCTGGTACTCGACCGGGTCCTCGATCGTGATCAGGGTCTTGTCGGGCGTGTTGAGCTCGCCGAGCGCCGCATAGAGCGTGGTGGTCTTGCCCGAGCCCGTCGGGCCGGTGACGAGCACGGCGCCGTGGCTCTGGCCGATCGCCTTCTGGAAGCGCTCGCGGTCGTGCTCCCGCATGCCGAGCGCGTCGAGGCTGATCGTGACGTTGCTCTTGTCGAGGATTCGCATGACCACCGACTCGCCGTGCACGATCGGCAGCGTGACCACGCGGATGTCGACCTGCCGGCCCTCCACCATGAGGCCCATGCGGCCGTCCTGGGGCCGCCGGCTCTCGGCGATGTCGAGCTCGGCCATGATCTTGATGCGGGACACCACGCCGGGGATCATGCGACGCGGAACGGTGGTGGATTCCGACACCACGCCGTCGACCCGGAAGCGCACGCGCATCTCGCGCTCCTCGGTGTCGAAGTGGATGTCGGAGGCGCCGCGCTGCACGGCGTCGGCGATGATCGAGTGGACGAGCTTGATGACCGGCGCGTCGTCGGCGGACTCGCGCAGGTTGTTGACCTCGATCGCCTCGGGCAGCTCGGCCGCAGCCTCCGATACCGCGTCGTCGATCCGGTTCAGCTGGCTGATCAGCGCGTCGATGTCCTCGTGCGAGGTCACCGCGCGGCGGACGTCGAGCCCGGTCATCATGGCGATGTCGTCGATCGCAAGGATGTTCGCCGGGTCGGCCATCGCCACGAGCACGGTGCGCTCGTCGAGGTAGGCCACCGGCACCGCCTCGTAGCGGCGGGCGGACGCGGGGCTCACGAGATTGGCGGCGCCCATGTCGACCTTGAAGATCGAGAGGTCTACGTAGTCGAGCCCGTAGCGCTCGGCCACCGCGTGGGCAAGTTGGTCGTGGGTTAGAACGCCTGTCTCGACGAGCACCTTGCCGGTCGGCTCGCCGCGCTCGCGGGCGGTCTCGACGGCGCGCTCGACCACATCCGGATCGGCGAATCCGAGATCGACGATCACCTCTCCGATGCGCCGCACGGAGCGGCCGCGCGACGTCGGCTCGGTCAGGCCTGCGAGCCGCGGAGGCTGCGCCTCCTTGGGCTCGTGGTCCGCTCCCCGCCGAGCGTGGGTGTGCGTCTTCGCGCTGTTGTCTACCGGATTCATGGAGGGTGAGGGGGCGCTCTCAGCCCAGTCACCCCGGTTATCGGCAGGAAACCCGGGTTTCCAAACCCCTCGGCGGCCTATTTGACCGTAAGGGTTCCCTTCATCCCGCCCGCCTCGTGACCAGGCACCGAGCAGTAGAACTCGTATGTCCCGGGCTTGAGCGTGGCCGTGACCTTCGAAGTCCCGCCCTGTCCCACAACTGGCCCATGCTGGTCGATGCCGTTGCCCTTGATGGATATGTCGTGCGAAATGGAGGACTTGTTGGGCATTTGAAGGGTGACAGAGCCCGCCGTGGCGGTGGCCTTGCTGTAGACGAACGCGAGGGCGCCGCTCGGATCCGCCGGGATGGTGAGCTGCCCGTTCTGCTCCAAGGCCGCCTTGTTGCTGGTCTTCGGCTGCCCCGCGGTGGCGAGCGCGCCGCTGTCCTTACCGGGCAGGCCGGCCGCGAAGCCGACGTAGGCGGCCACGTCGCGAGCGTCATCGCCCGTGACGAGGTTGTTGGGCATGATGCTGCCCCGGCGCACGTGCGAGATCTGGTTGTGCACCACACCCTCGATCCCGCTGTCCTTGAAGCCCTGAGCTCGATCGACGGCAAACGCGGCGTCCAGGTTCGGGCCCTGGATGCCCTTGGTGCCCGCCCGCGCGAGCGTGTGACAGGCGCCGCACTTCTCCGTGAACAAAGTCTTGCCGTTGATGAGGTCCGGGTGGCTGCCGCGCGAGCCGCAGCCGACCACGCCGGCGACGCCGGCGAGCAGCGCGAGCGGCAGCGCGAGTAGGCGAATCCTGTCCCGCGAAGGAGTCAAGGGCCGGAAGATTACCCGCTCGGCGGACGCCAGGCCGCGGCGCCGGACGCCGCCTGGGGAAGCTCGTCCAGGCGGCCCTGGGCGGCCGCGATCACCCTCTGCGCGACTCCCTCCCAGCCGAATTGGCCGCCCGCCGAGGCGGCGAGTGCGGCGCCCGCCCGTGCGCGCTGCTCGGTGGGCAGCGTCAGCCAGCGGACCAGCTTGCGAGCGATCTCGTCCACCGCGCCGGGACCGACCTCGAAGCCGAGCAGCGGCTGGAGCGAGGGCTCGAGCGCGGGTGCCAGCGCCGCGCAGACCTCGGCCAGGCCGGAGTGCGCTGCCGAGAGGGGGAGCAGGCCGCAGGCGGCCGCCTCGGCCGCAACCATGCCGAAGGCCTCGGGGAAGGTGCTCGGCACCACCTGCGCCTGGCAGCCGACCAGGAGGTCCGGCAGGTCGGAGTGCTCGAGCCGCCCGGTGAACCCCACCCGGCGCGCCGCCTCCGGCGCCGCGGCGAGGTAGCGCTCCCGGCGCTCGCCCTCCAGCCCGTGGAGGAAGGAGGCGAGGTGGCGGAGCTCGCCCGGCTCGCCGCCCTCCAGCTCACGGCCGCGGGCGGCGATCTCGCGGGCCGCTGTGAGGTCGCCGCGCCCGATCGCCGCGTTCAGGCTCTCGACAGCCTCGCGGTAGGTGCCGAAACCCACCACGCAGAGCCGCGCCGCCGGCACCTGCTCGACGACCAGCGGCCAGGCCGCGAGGAGCAGGTCCACGCCCTTCGACACGATCAGCTTGCCCACATAGGTCACGATCAGGTCGTGCTCGGGGTCGAGCGCACGGAGCACCTGCGGGGCCCCGGCGTCGCCGCCCCAGCCGGCCACAGCCGCCCCCTCGAGCCGCGCCGCCAGCGCGGCCAGGCGAGCGGGTGCGGCGCCGGGCGGCGCCGGGCGGAAGGTCGCCACGTCGACCCCCGGAGGGCCGAGCCGGGTGCGCTCGCGCGTGCCCGGCAGCAGGTCCCAGAGCCGCTCCGCCATGTGCGTGGAGCCCACCAGCACGCCGGCGGCGCCCTCGAGCCCCTCGCGCCGCGTAGGGCAGGAAGCGCTCCGGATCGGGCCTGATCGTGTACTCGAGCGCGCTGCCGTGGATCTTCAGCGCGTAGGGGGTGCGGCCGCCCAGGGCCCGGCGAAGCACCAGCGGCCCCATCAGGGCGTGGTTCGCGAGCGCGATGTCAGGCTGCACCCGCTCCGCGACTTCGGCCGCCGCGGCCACGTTCGAGTCGACGTAGTGCCCCACCTCAGCGTCGCTCAGCTCCAGGAAGCGGCGGGCGTCGAAGCCCTCGTAGGCGTCTGCGACGTACACCGGCAGCACCCGCCCGATGTCCGGCAGATAGGCGGTGCAGCGCACGGGCTCGCGGACGGTCTCGATCCACAGCTCGCCGCCCTCCCAGTGGCCCACGGCGTCCACGAAGGGCAGCTCGGCGGCGGTGCGGTCCTGGCAGAGGAGGTGGACATCGTGGCCGAGGTCGGCGAACGCGCTCGCCAGGCTTGCGTTGTAGATGTTGCTGCCGGTGCCGCGGAGCAGGTAGCCGTGGAAGATCAGGATCCGCACCGGGCAATATTGCCTGGTCGAACGGCCGGAACGTGACCCCATCCACTGCTATGTTTCCCCCTCTCTATGGGTGAGCGACAGCTATATCGCCTGCGTGCCCGGTCCGACCGCGAGGTGATTCGCGAGGTCGAGCCGGGGACCGTCTACGTCGATCGGGATACCGGCGAGGAGTTCGAGGTCGTGGGCAAGCTGCTTCCGCTTGCCCCGTCCCCGAGCGACCTGCCCTGGTCGGTCGAGAACCTCCGGCTCTGCGGCTGCTCCCTGGAGCAGCTCGTGCCGAAGGATCTCAACGATTGCCCGCACTGCGGGCGTCGCCTGCCGGCCGTCGAACGCTGAGGCGCCATATGCGGCGGTTCGCGGCCCTGATCCTTGCGCTGTCGGCGATAGCCGGCGTGTCCGCCTGCGGGGGCGGCGGCGGAAGCAGCAAGAACGCGCAGACCCTGCCCCCGGCGCCGGCCCTCACGGTGCCCGGCGGCGAGACGGCCCCGCCCGTCACCGACTCCACCACCGGCCCCACAGGCCCCACAGACACCGGCTCCGGCAGCTCGGTCGCCGGCGGCGGCTCGTCGGGCACGGGCGGCGGCGCAGCATCGCCGGCGCCCACCCCCTCGACGCCACCGGCGGGCGGAGCCCCGGCCCCGAGCTCGAACAACGGAAGCGGCAACAACAAGACGAGCACCGGGAACAGCGGCGGAGCCGCAGCGCCCTCCCAGAAGGGCGTCAGCGACTTCTGCCAGCAGAACCCAGGCGCCTGCTAGGCCCCGCCTGACGTGGTCTTAGCGCGTCGACCGGCGGTGCACCGGCGCCGGCGAGCTCGGGCGCCTCACGCGGGCCGGTGACGGGTTCGGCAGGGGTTCGGAGCCGCGGCGCGGGACGCGGTGCGAGGGGCGGCCGTGGTCGCGGATGCGGCCTCTGCCGGGATGGAACCTGCCGAGTGGGAGGACGAAGCCGCCACCGCCGGGATCGCCGCTCGGACCGGGCTCGGGGCCCTCGCCGCCTGGACCGCCGCCACCGTCCGAGTCGTCGTCGTCACGCAGCCGGAAGAACCACACCAGCCAGATGACCAGCAGTCCCACGTCCAGCACGCGGAAGCCGATCATGAAGATCCAGCCCTCGGTGCTCATCCTCCCCCTTCGATGGTGGAAGGTCCCATCGGTGCCGATAGTACCGCTCACCGCAAGGCGGTTCAGCCTTGCCGCGGGAGAGGGTTCCGGCGCTCGGCCGGAGGGCGCTCAGCCGGTCTTCTTGGGCGTGGGGTTCGTGACGCGCGGGTCCGGGATGAACGTGACCGTGTACATCAACCGGGCCGTGCGGTACAGGCAGTTGTAGTTCGACGACTGCCCGCGTGTGGTCTGCGCCGCCTTCTGCTGGACGTCGTCGCAGTGGGCGGGGTCGCGCGAGGAGCGCCAGACCTCGTCGTTGGCGAGTCCGACCGCGAACGCCGGCGCCCAGGTGGGCACGTTCAGGGCGACAACGTAGCCGGGCTTGACGGTCAACGGCCGCGAGAGCGCGAAGGTGGGCGTCGAGCCGAAGTAGGGCGTGATCTGGAAGACGTCGCTCAGCCCGCTGACCACGTACTGCAGCTTCTTCTTCGGCACGGGCTTCAGCACCGCCAGCTGCACGGAGGGCGCGCCGCCGAACAGCTTGGTGAAGAAGCTGATGTCGCTGGCCTTGGGGTTGCCGAGCGTGACGCTGAACGCCACGACCTTGCCGCGCCGGCGCGGTGCAAACGGCGCCTTGGTGCTGCCCTGCTGGGCCTCGAAGCCCGTCACCTGCCCAATTGCCTGGCAGTTCGTCGGGCAGCTAACGGCCGGCCGGTTGCTCGTGGAGCCGAGCTCGACCGGATGGTCGCCGAAGGCGACGCCCGCCGCCGCGAGCGCATACATGCATGTAACGATTGCTACGAGCCGCTTCATGACCAGGGGATTGAACACCAGATAACGAAGAAGGGTTCGCTGTCGGCGATAGTGCTCCTGCGCCAGCGCGCCCTGACAGCGGTCATCGCTGCAAATAAGGCGAGCGAAAACCAAGCAGTCCCGCTGGACGCAGGGCTCGACGCGTGCTCCGCACGCGAGAGGCCGAGGACACGGGAATGCGCCGGTTTGCAGCCGCCTTATTTGTAGCGGTAGGTGATGCGGCCTCGATCGAGGTCGTATGGCGACAGCTCGATCTTGATCCGGTCACCGGGCAGGATGCGGATGTAGTGGCGGCGCATCTTGCCCGAGATGTGGCCGAGGACCTCGTGGTCGTTGTCGAGCCTCACTCGGAACATCGTGTTCGGGAGGGCCTCGACGACCTCGCCCTCCATCTCGATCTTCTCTTCCTTGGGCAAACCGCTAGTCATGGTAGCCCGTGTCGGCTGAAGCGCGGCCGGTCGGGCCGCGCCGCCGAGATCTGCGGGCTAGACCTTCCTGACGTTCACCGCCTTCGGGCCCTTGTCGCCACGCTCCTCGTCGTAGGAGACCTTGGTGTTCTCCTCGAGCGTCTTGAAGCCGCCGCCGTCGATGCCGGTGTAATGCACGAAGAGGTCACGATCGCCCTCGTCGGGCGTGATGAAGCCGAAGCCCTTCTCGTCGTTGAACCACTTCACGGTTCCGGTCGGCATGTAGCACCCTTCCTTCTTCGTCATGCACTGCTCGGTGCTCTACGGCAACCCGAACCCACTGCATGCGACTGTGTTTCAGCCGGCTGCCAGTGCCGGCTCCCGGCGAAAACGTACCTCACCCGCGGACGTAAAGCCAGTCGCTCAGGACCTGATTTCCGAGGCCACTTGGGCGAGCACCTCGGGGTCCGCGCGCTGTGGTCGCGTGGGCAGCTCGAGCGGGTCGTTCTCGTAGCGCGGGATCACGTGCACGTGGAAGTGGAAGATGGTCTGCCAGGCCGCCGGCTCAGACGAGTTGAGCAGGTTCACGCCCGCCGCGCGGAGCCTGTCGCGCACCTGCCGGGCGAGCCGCTGGGCCGCCGCCATCGTGTGCGCGAGGTCCTCGTCCGAGATCTCGTAGAGGTTCCGCGAGTGGTTGCGTGGCACCACCACGGCGTGCCCGCGCGTCCACGGGAAGATGTCCATGAAGGCGACCGTGTGCTCGTCCTCCTGGACGATCTCGCCGGGCATGTTGCCGGCCAGGATCTGGCAGAAGACGCAGTCCTCGTTCGCCATGGCCGGAGCCTACAGCCAGCCGGACTTCCGGAAGAAGCGGTAGAGCGTCAGGCAGATCAGGAGGATGACGCCCAGCGCGAGCGGGTAGCCGAAGCTCCACTTGAGCTCGGGCATGTTCTCGAAGTTCATGCCGTAGATCCCCGCGATCGCGGTCGGCACCACGGCGATCGCCACCCAGGCCGAGATCTTCCGCATGTCGTCGTTCTGCCGGACGCTGACCTGAGTGAGGTTGGCCTCCAGCACGCTCGTGAGCAGGTCGCGGAAGCCGTTGATCTCGGCGATCGTCTTCACCAAGTGGTCGTAGACGTCGCGGAAGTACTCCTGCACGTCCTCGTGGATGAGCTCGTAGTGGCCGCGCGCGAGCCGCTGCAGCGGCTCGGACAGCGGCGCCGCCGCCTGGTAGAACTCGAGCACTTCCCGCTTGAGCTTGTAGATGCGCTCGGCGGGGTTGGTCCGGGCGTGCGAGAAGACCTCTTTCTCGACCTCCTCGATGTCGACCTCGATGCCCTCGATGACCGGGAAGTAGTCGTCGACGACGTGGTCCACGATCGCGTGAAGCACGGCGCCGGGCCCACAGGCCAGCAGCTCGGGATGGCACTCCACCCGATGCCGCACCGTCGCCAGCTCGCTCGCCTCACCGTGACGCACGGTCACGATGAACTCGCGGCCCACGAACACCATGATGTCGCCGAGCGCCACCACCTCCTTCGGGTCCACGTAGCGTGCGGTCTTCAGCACCAGGAAGAGCGACTCGCCGTAGGTCTCGAGCTTGGGACGCTGGTGCGCGTTGATCGCGTCCTCGACGGCGAGCGGGTGCACGTCGAACTCGCGGGTCACCGCGTCGAACTCCTCCGGCGTGGGCTCGTAGAGGCCGATCCAGACGAAGGCGCCATCGTCCGCGGCGGCCTTCCCGGCGAGCTCGAGCGGAAGCCGGCCCGGTCGCCGGCACCCCTGCTCGTAGAGCGCGCAGTCGACGATCACGACGCGCCATTCTCGCGCAGGCGGCGCGCCAGGACCAGTGCCTCCTCCGGCGTGGTCGCCTCGCCGGTGAAGCGGGCCTCGCGCAGGCGGGCGAGCAGCGTGCCGAGCTCGGGTCCCGGCTCGATGCCCAGCGCCTCGGCCAGCTCGTCGCCGCGCACAGCCGGCTGCGGCGGCCCCTGGGCCCGCCAGACGAGCGCCTCGCCCATCAGCTCCCTCGCGAGCTCGAGGTGGGCGGCGATCGCGGCGTCGGCGTTCTTGCCGCGCGTGGCGAGCCGGTCCGCGCACGACAGCACGGTGACCTCGACCTCCACCGGGTGACAGCGCTCGAGGTAGCGGTAGACCGCGTGGCGGTCGAGCGGCCGCTCGTGCACCAGGAAGCCGAGCACGAGGTGGTGGCGGGCAAGCCCGCCGAGGAACTGCCGCAGGCGGTCGCCGGCACGCATCCGGCGGCAGAAGTCCGCCGCGATCTCCGCCCCCACGCTGTCGTGGCCGATGAAGGTCACGCGCCCGCCCGGCAGGACGCCGCGCGTGGCGGGCTTGCCGGCGTCGTGCAGCAGCGCGCCGAAGCGGAGTGCCTGCCAGCGGTCGAGCTCGTCGGCGAACTGGGCCCGCAGCAGCGCATCGAGCTCGCCGGCAAGCTCACCGAACAGAGCCGCCGGGTCGCGCTCGATCTCGAGCTGCTCGCGCAGCACCTCGAGCGTGTGGTCGTGCACGTCCAGGTGGTGGAAGTGGCTCTGCTCCACGCCGTGCAGGTCGCTCAGCTCGGGCAGCACGATCGCGGTGAGGCCGACCAGCTCCAGCAGGCCGAGCCCCTCCATCACGCGCTCGTCGCACACGAGCTGCCGCAGCTCCGCCCACACGCGCTCGGCAGCCGCGTCGAGCACCCGTGGGGCCGCCTCGCGCGTAAGCCGCTCGCTGTCCGGATCCGGCGACAGGCCGAGCTGCGTGGCCTGCCGCACGAGACGCAGCGGCCGCAGCGGGTCGTCGGCGTAGGAGGAGCGCTCGAGCGCCGGCCCTCCCATCACGCGGATCACCCCGTCGCGCAGGTCGCGCACACCGCCGAAGGGGTCGTGCAGCTCGCCGCCATCGACCGGCACCCCCATCGCGTTGACGGTGAAGTCGCGGCGCGCGAGGTCGGCGTCGATCCCGTCCCCGTGGAGAGCGGTGACGTCGCAGACCCAGTCGCGCTGCGGATGGAGCGCCCGCCAGCCGCCAAACGCCTCGGAGAGCTGGAAGGCCGGCCCTCCCACCGCCTTGGCCACGGTCTTGGCGACCCGCTCGGGCTCACCACGGACAGCCAGGTCCACGTCCTTGATCGGCCGGCCGAGCAGCGCGTCGCGCACGCTGCCGCCGACGATCCAGGCCTCGCCGGACCCGGCCAGCGCCTCGCGCACCGCGCGCACGGCGGGCTCGGCGTCGAGACGCTCGCTCAGCTCTGCCACTGCCGGCGCACCCGCGGGCTCAGCCCGCACGTGATCTCGTAGTTGATCGTGCCGAGCCGCTCGGCCAGCTCCTCGGCGCGGATCCGCTCGCCGCCCTGGGCGCCGATCAGCACCGCCGGCTCGCCCGGCTCCACGTCCGTCTCCTCCCCGAGGTCAACCGTGATGTTGTCCATGCTGACGGTGCCGACGAGCGGATACCGCCGCCCGCGGATCAGCACGTCGCAGTTGTTGGTGAGCGAGCGCCGCCAGCCGTCGCCGTAGCCGATCGGCAGCGTGCCCACCCAGGTCGCGCGCTCGGCGGTCCAGCGGCGGCCGTAGCCGGCGCTGTCGCCCGGCTCGAAGCGCTTCACGGCCGCCACGTACGACTCGAGCGAGAGGGCCGGCGTGAGGTCGCGCTCCGCCGGGTCGCCGCCGAAGGGGTCGAGGCCGTAGACGGCCACGCCGCAGCGGACGAGGTCGAAGTGGGCCGCGGCGTCCCGGAACGTGGCGGCGCTGTTGGCCGCGTGGACCACGAGGTTCGGGTGCCGGCGCCTGAGCTCCGCCGCGAACGGCTCGAAGGCGGCGAGCTGGGCGCCGAAGTGGTCGTCGCCGAGCTCGTCCGCCGTGGCGAAGTGGGTCATCGCGCCGGCCAGCTCGAGGCGGTCGTCGGCTGCCGCGAGCTCCGCGACGGCCAGCGCGACGTCGCGGTCCTTCGTGCCGAGCCGGCCCATGCCGGTGTCGAACTTCACGTGCACCCGCACTCGCGCCGTGCCGGGCGGGCGCAGCTCCGCGAGCGCGCGCGCAAAGCCCTCGTCCCACACGGTCACGTCGGCCACCGCCTCGATCGCGCCCCGCGCCTCCTCGTGCGTGAGCGCCCCCATCACGAGGATCCGGCAGTCCACGCCGTGGCGGCGCAGCTCCTCCGCCTCGGCGCCGGTGGCCACCGCGAGCCAGGTGGCGCCGCCCGCCAGCGCCGCCTTCGCGCACCAGGCCACGCCGTGCCCGTAGGCATCCGCCTTCACCACCGCGCACAACTCGGTGCCGGGCCCGAGCAGGGCGCGCAGCCGGCCGCAGTTGCACTCGATGGCGCCGAGGTCGATGCGCGCGACTGCGCGCTCGGGGGCGTGCGTCATCGCAGCGCGTCCGGGAGCGCCTCGATCACGTCGCCCGCCACCGTGTGGTCGGCGCCGTGGCGGGCCGCAGCCTCGACGCCGGCCAGCGCGTGCGCGAGCACGCCGGCGGCCGCCGCCTCGAACGCGGGCAGGCCCTTGGCCAGGTAGGTGGCCACGATGCCGGACAGCACGTCCCCGGTGCCGGCCGTGGCGAGCGCGGGCGAGGCGCCCGGGCTCACGGCCACCGGGCCGCCCGGCGCGGCCACCAGCGAGTCGTCGCCCTTCAGCACCACCACGCAGCCGCTGCGCTCGGCAGCCTCGCGCACGTACGCCAGCCGCCGTGCGTCGACCTCGCTCGAATCGATCCCGAGCAACCGGCCGAGCTCGCCCGCGTGCGGTGTGAGCACGGTGGGGCCTGGCCGCCCGGCGAGCAGGTCGAGCCGGCCGGCGTGCGCGTTCAGGCCGTCGGCGTCGATCAGCAGCGGCTTCTCCACGCGCCGCGCGACCTCGCGCGCGAACTCCTGGGCACCCTCGCTGCGGCCGATGCCGGGCCCGAGCGCGACGGCCCCGGCCCTTCCGGCCAGCTCGAGCACGCCGTCCACGCCGGCGGGCGTGTGGGCGCCGTCCTCGTCGGGCAGCGCGCGCGTCATCGCCTCGAGCAGCTTGAGCTGGAAGACCAGCTCGGCGCTCTCCGGCACAGCCACCTGCACGTAGCCGGCGCCCGCGCGCTGCGCGGCGAGCGCCGCCATCGTGGGCGCGCCGGTGAGGCCGCGCGCTCCGCCCGCCACCACGACCGTGCCCGACGCGAACTTGGTGCCGCTTCGCCCCCTGTGCGGAACGAGGTCCAGCACGCGCCGCGAGATCAGGCCGGCCGCCGTGGGCGCCGGCGCGCCACGCGGCACACCGATGTCGATCACCCGCACCTCGCCGGCGAGCGTCTTGCCTGGCTCCACGTGCAGGCCGAGCTTGGAGCCGTGGAAGCTGGCGGTGAGGACGGCCCGCACCGCGGCGCCGTGCGCCTCGCCGCTGGAGGCGTCGACACCGGACGGCACGTCACAGGCCACCACCGGCGCCTCCTGTGCGTTGATCGCCTCGATCGCGCCGGCCAGCGGCTCGCGCGGCTCCCCCGCAAAGCCGGTGCCGAGCAGGGCGTCGATCACCGACCCCGAGCCCGCGAGCGCCTCCGCATCGAATGGCCGCGGAGGCTCGCCCGGGAGCCGCTCGAGGTTCGCGCGCGGGTCGCCGCTCAGCTCCTCGACCGGCGCGACGGCCAGCACGTCCACCTGATGCCCGTCCTCGCGCAGTATGCGAGCGGCCACCAGGCCGTCGCCGCCGTTGTTGCCCTTCCCGATCACGATCCGGATCGGTCCCGCCAGCGCGACCTCGGCCGTGGCCCGCGCCAGGCCGATGCCCGCGCGCTCCATCAGGTCGAGCGATGGCACGCCCTGCTCCTCGATCGCCCATGCGTCGACCGCCCGCATCTCGGCGGCCTCGTAGAGGGGGTCGAGCCAGTCCGCCAGGCTCATCGCAGGAGCGCTACGGCCCCCGCCGTGGTGTCCGTGTGGGTGAGCGAGATCACGGGCTCGGCGCCGAGCTCGCGCGCCCGCTCCGCCACCGCGCCGCTAAGCCGCAGCGCGGGCGGCCCGCCCGTGGCCACCACCTCCACGTCGCGGAAGTTCCAGCCCTGCATCCCGAGGGCCTTCGCCACCGCCTCCTTCGCGCAGAAGCGCGCCGCGAGGTGCCGCGCCGGCCGGGCGTGCCGCGCGGCGTACGCCAGCTCGTCCTCGCTGAACAGCCGCTGCGCCAGGCGCGGCCGCCGCTCCAGCGCGCGCTCCAGCCGCTCGACCTCGAGTAGGTCCAACCCGATTCCGCTCATGGGAGCGGAGGGTACGAAACCTGGAGGCTGTCTACTCGACGGTTACGGTCTTCGCCAGGTTCCGCGGCTGGTCGACGTTCAGCCCGCGCTCGCGGGCGATGTGGTACGCGAGCAGTTGCAGCGGGATGATCGCCAGTACCGGCTGCAGCAGCCAGTGCGTGCTCGGCACCCAGACGACCTCCTCCGCGTGCTGCGCGACCTCGTCGTCGCCCTCCGTGGCCACGGCGATCACGTGAGCGCCCCGCGCCCGCACCTCGGCGATGTTCGACAGCACCTTCTCGAGCACCGGCGAGCGCGTGGTGACGCACACCACCGGCGTGCGCTCGTCGAGCAACGCAATCGGCCCGTGCTTCATCTCCCCGGCCGCGTAGGCGTCCGTGGGGATGTAGGAGATCTCCTTCAGCTTCAGCGCGCCCTCGAGGCACACCGGCAGGCCCACGTGGCGCCCCAGGTACAGGAAGAAGCCGGCGTCCGCCCAGTGCTTGGCGATCTTCCTCATCGGCTCGTCGACGACGGCCAGCAGCTCGCTGATCCGGTGCGGCAGCTGCTTCACCTCGGCCACCAGCTCGGCGATCTCCTCCTTCGGCAGCGTGCCGCGCACCTGAGCGAGCTTCAGGCCGATCAGGTACATCAGCGCCACCTGCGAGACGAACGTCTTGGTGGCGGCCACGCCGATCTCGAGGCCGGCGCGGGTGAACAGCACGCCGTCGGCGTCGCGCGTGGCCTGGCTGCCCATCACGTTGGTGATCGCCAGCACCGAGGCGCCGCGCTGACGGGCCAGGCGCATCGCCGCGAGCGTGTCGGCGGTCTCGCCGGATTGGGTGATGCCGATCACGAGATCGCGTTCGTCCACCACCGGGTTGCGGTAGCGGAACTCCGATGCGATGTCCATTTCCACCGGCACGCGCGCCCACTCCTCGATCGCGTAGCGCCCGATCAGCGCCGCGTGGTACGAGGTGCCGCAGGCGACGATGGCGATGCGACGCAGGTGGCGCAGGTCGTCGTCCGAGAGCCCGATGTCCTCGAGCTCGACGGTGTCGCCCGGCACGCGGTCGAAGATCGTCTCCGCCACCGCGTCGGCCTGCTCGTTGATCTCCTTGAGCATGAAGGTCTCGTAGCCGCCCTTCTCGGCCTCGGTCTCATCCCAGTCGATGTGGGTGGTCTCGCGCTCGACCGGCGTGCCGGCGGCATCGCTGAACTCGGTGGAGCCCGGCCGCAGCACGACGATCTCGTCGTCGTTCAGGTACTGGACGGTGCGCGTCTCGGACAGGAAGGCCGGGATCGCGGAGCCGATGAACGACTCGTTCTCGCCCACGCCCACGACCAGCGGGCACTCCTTGCGGGCGCCGACCAGCACGTCGGGCTCGTCGGCGCTCATGGCGACGAAGGCATAGTGGCCACGCAGCTCGGCGTAGGCGGCGCGCACCGCGACCACCAGATCGCCCTCGTAGTGGCTCGAGATCAGGTGGGCCACCACCTCGGCGTCGGTCTCTGAGGTGAACTCGGCGCCCTCGGCCTGCAGGCGCTCGCGCAGCGGAACGTGGTTCTCCACGATCCCGTTGAGAACGATGTGGATGCGATCGTCGGTGTCGAAGTGCGGGTGCGCGTTGGCCTCGCAGACGCGGCCGTGCGTGGCCCAGCGCGTGTGGCCGATGCCGGTGGTGGGCTCGGTCACGAGGGTGGCCACGCCGCCGTCCTTCGCGCGCGCGTCGAGCGCCTCGCGCAGGAACGACAGGTTGCCCACGGCTCGCACGGACTCCACGTGGCCGTCGGCGATCAGCGACAGGCCCGCGGAGTCATAGCCGCGGTACTCGAGCCGCTCGAGGCCGCGCATCAACAGCTCGCGGCATGGCCTCCTGCCAACGTATCCAACGATCCCGCACACGCCTTCGCTACCTCCTTGAGGGGGTCAGCGGGTATCCCGCCCGCTCCACGAGGGTATCAGCGGTTTTTCACGCCAGCCACCCGTCCAGAGCGACCACATGCACAGCCCAACGAGCACGATCGCGAACAGATTCCGCTCCAGGACGAGCAGCACCGTGCCGGTGCGGCGCTGCACGAGGTCGTCGAACCTGGCGGGGAACTCGATGCGCGTGAACAGCATCGCCGCCGCCGCCAGCCCGGCCGGCGTCCACTGGCGCCAGGCGAGCGTCATGGCGAGCAGCGGGACGAGCCAGATGGAGTACTGGGGCGAGAAGACCTTGCCGAACACGGCGAAGCACGCCACCGCCGCCGTGCCCGCCAGGATCAGCGCCCGGGCGGACGGGTCGCGCGCCGCCCGCCACGAGAGCAGCACCAGCGCCGCGAGGAAGGCGAGGCCGCAGAGCACCGTCACCGCCCCCGACCCGGCGTGCGCGAGGTTGATCGAGCCGTAGCTGCCGAGCGTGTGGCCGCGCTGGCCCGCGATCCAGTCCCACAGATAGAGCAGCGAGGCGGGAGTGCTCTCCACCTCGAGCGGCCGCGCCGTCTGGTAGTGGATCGCGTACCAGGCGCCCGAGGGCGAGAGCGCAAGCACCACGACGCCCAGCAGTCCGACCACCGCGGCCATCACCCCCACCCCCTCGAGCGTTCGCCGGCGCTCGCCCTGGCCGAGCAGCCAGGCGATCGCCACCGGCGCCACCACCAGCGGGAAGCCCTTCGTCATCACGGCCAGGCCGAGCACCCCGAAGCCGAGCCTGGTGCGCCCGGTGGCGATCGCCACCAGCGCACCCATCGTCAGCGCCACCGGGGCGAAGTCGAAGTAGCCGCGCACCAGCGCGCCGAGCAGGAGTGGCGTGAGCGCCACCCCAAGCGCCGCGAGGCGCGCGTCACCGTCCGTGAGCCGTGCCGCGAGCGCGCACAGCGCGAGCAGCGCGAACGCGAACGCGAGCTGGATCAGGCCGAAGCCGAGCTTGTAGGAGCCGACCTTCACGAGCTGCGGCAGCCCGATCAGCGGCACCGCCAGCGGCGGGTACTCGAACTTCACGTCCTTGTAGGGCAGTTTGCCGTCCACCCACTGCTGCGCGCGAGGCGGGAAGTGGGTCACGTCGGTGTTGGCCTCGTTCTTCCAGGGCGAGACGAGGAACGTGGCCGCCCAGCAGACCGCCAGCACGGCGGCGGCCGCGGCGATCCAGCGCCGGAGGCCTAGAGACCGAACGTGCGGGCGAGCAGGAACAGGTTGAGCCCGATGATCAGCGACGCCAGCAGGCATGCAGCGATTGTCGTCGCTCTTCTGTTCACAAGCGAGCCCATCAGATCGCGGCGGCTCGTGAACATGACCAGCGGCACCAGGGCGAACGGGATGCCGAATGACAGCACCACCTGGCTGATCACGAGCGAGTGGGTGGGGTCGGCGCCCACGGCCAGGAGTATCAGCGCGGGCGCCATCGTCACGACTCGGCGCAGCATCAGCGGGATGCGGCGGGCGATGAAGCCCTGCATCACGATCTGACCCGCGTACGTTCCAACGCTCGAGCTGGCGAAGCCGGAGGCCAGCAGGGCGAGGCCGAAGGCGACCGCGGTACTGCTGCCCACGAGCGTCTCGAAGCCGTGGTAGGCGCCCTCGACGGTGTCGACGTTCGAGTGCCCGCTCTTGTGGAACAGCGCCGCAGCCACGAGCAGCATCGTGATGTTCACCACGCCGGCGATGCCCATGGCGATGCCCACGTCGAGCTTCTGAAAGCGCATCAGCCGCCGGCGTTCGGCGTCGCTCGTGACCTTGATGCGGCCCTGCGTGAGCGCCGAGTGCAGGTAGATCACGTGCGGCATGACGGTTGCGCCGATGATGCCCGTGGCGAGCAGGATGCTGTCGGTGCCCGCGAAGTGCGGGATGAAGCCCTTGGCCGCGCCGCTCGCGTCCGGACCGATCTTGAAGGTCTGGTACAGGAACGCCACGAGCACGAGGCCGAACATCGCTGCGATCGCGAGCTCGAAGCGCCGGTAGCCCTTGTTCTGCAGCGCGAGGATGGCGAACGCCGCCACGCCGGTCATCAGGCCGGCCACGAACAGCGGCACGCCGAAGAGGAGGTTGAGCGCGAGCGCAGCGCCGACGAACTCGGCCAGGTCGGTGGCCATGGCGATCAGCTCCGCCTGGATCCAGAGGCCGTAGGAGACCGGCCGCGAGAACTCCTGGCGGCAGAGCTCCGGCAGGTTCTTGCCGGTGGCGATGCCGACCTTCGCCGACAGCGTCTGGATCAGCATCGCCATCAGGTTGGCCGAGAGCACGACCCACAGCAGCAGGTAGCCGAACTTGGCGCCGCCGGTGATATTCGTGGCGAAGTTGCCGGGATCGATGTAGGCGACGGCGGCGACGAAGGCCGGGCCGAGCAGCGGCAGCGCGCCGCGGATGCGCCCGCGCGAGCGGAGCTCCTGGAGCGCGCTCGGAGTCGGTAGCGCGACGGCGTCGGGAGACGGCGGCTTGCTCACCGGCTCACCTCCGCGCGCATGGCTCGGGCCAGCGCGCCGCCAAGCACCTGCACCTGCTCTCCGAAGCGGGCCGACACCGGCCCGCCGAAGGGCTGCTTGTCTACGATCTCGAACTCGTCTCCGGGCGCGATCCCTCGATCGTGGAGGTAGCGCAGCATCTCGGGGTCCGAGTCTGAGATGCGCACGAAGCGACCGCAGGCGCCCGGCTCGAGCGTCTGCATGCTCTCGGTCTGCCCCTCGTCGAGGGTGAGATCGCGCGTGGGGATCGGGTCGCCGTGGGGATCGCGGGTCGGATTGCCGAGCTTGCGGGCGATCAGCTCCTCGAGCTCCTCGGACAGCACGTGCTCGAGCACCTCGGCCTCGTCGTGCACCCGGTCCCAGGGCACGTCGAGCGTCTCGGCCAGGTAGAGCTCGAGCAGCCGGTGGTGGCGCATGACCTCGAGCGCAACCCTGGTGCCGGCGTCCGTGAGCCGCACGCCCTTGTAAGGCACGTGCTCCACGAGCCCGAGCTGGTCGAGCTTCTTGGCCATGTTCGAAGCGGACGCGGCCGTGACGCCCAGGCGGTCCGCCAGCGCGTTGGTGCTTACCGGGCCGCGAGTACGGTGCTCGAGCGCGTAGATCGCCTTCGCATAGTCCTCGACGGCTGCGGTGACGGACGGATTTGCAGCCATTGGAGATGAATTATGGCATGGCTAAAAATTAAGTCAACCGCGGATTGCAGAGTTGCGGACTGCGGACTGCGGACTGCGGTCAGCCCAGCTGGTGCGCGACCAGCTGGGCGAGGCGCTCGGCGATCGCCTTGCACTCCGCTTCGTCCGGCGCCTCCACCATCACCCTGACCAGCGGCTCCGTCCCCGACGGGCGGACCAGGACGCGGCCTCGGCCCTCGAGGCCCGCACTCTCCTTTTCCACGGCGTCCCAGACCTCGGGGGCGGAGTCGAGGGAGCCGCGGCCCGCCACGCGGACGTTGATCAGGAGCTGGGGCAGCTTGGTCATCGCGTCGCGCTCGGCGAGGTCGCGGCCGGCCAGCGCCTCCAGTGCGAGCAGCGCGGAGGCGATGCCGTCGCCCGATGGCACGAAGCCCGTGTCGATGATGTGGCCCGACTGCTCGCCGCCGAGCGCCCAGCCGCGGCGCATCAACTCGGCGATCACATGACGGTCGCCAACCTGGGTGGTGGCCACCTCGATGCCGGCCGCCGCCATCGCCTGGTGGAAGCCGTAGTTGGTCATGACGGTCACCGCCACGCCGGTTCCCGGCAGCCGGTCGTGCTCGCGCAGATGGAGCGCGCTCAGCGCGATCAGCTCGTCGCCGTCCACGATCTCACCACGGCGGTCCACGGCCAGCACGCGGTCCCCGTCGCCGTCGAAAGCGAAGCCGGCGTCGTACTCGCCCGAGCGCATCGACTCGGCGAGCGTCTCGACGTGCGTCGAGCCGCAGCCGTCGTTGATGTTGCGCCCGTCGGGCGAGACCGCCAGCGCCTCGACGCTGGCCCCCAGGCGGCGGAAGATCTCGGGCGCCGCGCGATAGGTGGCGCCGTTCGCGCAGTCGAGCAGCACGCGCACGCCGCCCAGGTCGAGGTCGCGGAAGCGCGCCTCGAGCTCGCGCAGGTAGTCGCCGCCCGCGCCGTGGAGTTCGCGCACCCGCCCCGGGGCGGCCGGGGCGACCTCGCGGGCGAGCACGGCGCCCTCGATCTCGTGCTCGGCCTCGTCCGGCAGCTTCATGCCGTCGGGGCCGAAGAACTTGATGCCGTTGTCCTGGTAGGGGTTGTGCGAGGCGGAGACGACGCAGCCGAGATCGAAGCCATAGCGGCGGGTGAGCAGAGACGCGCCGGGCGTGGGCAGCACGCCGCCAATGAGAGCGTGGCCGCCGGCCGCGGCGACGCCGGCCGCGAGGGCCGCCTCCAGCATCTCTCCCGACTCGCGCGTGTCGCGCACGATCAGGACCTGCGGCACGGCGGCGGGCGACCAGGCCGCGGATGCCCTGCCCAGCGCCAGCGCGAGGTCGGCGGTGAGGAACTCCCCGACGACGCCGCGAACGCCATCGGTGCCGAACAGCCGGCGAGCCGAGGGGATGGTGCCCATCGAACGGTTCTAGCGCTTGGAGAACTGCGGACGCTTGCGCGCCTTCTTGAGACCGGCCTTCTTGCGCTCCTTCGCGCGCGCGTCGCGCGTGAGGAAGCCGCGCCGCTTTAGCTCGCCGCGCAGGTTGGGGTCCGCCTCGACGAGCGCGCGGGCCACCCCGTGGCGCAGCGCACCGGCCTGGGCGGAGACGCCGCCGCCGTGGATCCTCGCCACCACGTCCATGCTCTCCTCGTAGCCGGCCGTCTGGAGCGGCTGGCGCACAGCCCTCTGGAGCGTGGCGCGCGGGAAGAAGTCCTCGAGCGTGCGGCCGTTGATCACGTAGGTGCCGCTGCCCGGCTTGAGGATGACGCGGGCGACGGAGGTCTTGCGCTTGCCGGTGGCCTGGTAGCGAGCGTCGGCCGCAAGCTCCTTCGGCGTGAGCGGGGCAGGCGCGGGCGCCTCCTCCTCGGCCGCCGGGGCCTCAACGTCCGGCTCCTCCTCGCCCTCCTCGGCGTAGGCCGCGTAGTCGAACTCGCTCTCGGGCGCAGACGGCTGCTCGACCGGCAGGATCGGCTCGAGGTGCTCGCCCGGGATGACGTCGCGCTTCTCCTCCTTGGCGCCGCGCTCGGGCTTGCCGCGCGGGCGGCGCGGCTCCTCGGCAGCGGGCTCGGCCGGCTCGGCGACGGCCTCGGCCGGCTCCTCGGCGACTGCCGGCTCGGGCTCCTCAGCGGCGGGCTCGGGCTCCTCAGCGGCGGGCTCCTCGGCGACCGGCTCTTCGACTACCGGGTCCTCGACGGCGGGAGGCTCATCGTCGGCGGGAGCGGGCTCCGGCGCATCGGGCTCGGCCGCCTCCTCCTCCTCCTCGGTGGCCTCGGCCTCCGATTCGGCCTCTGCGTCGGCCTCGGGGAGCGGCTGCGGCTCCTCGGTGCCCGCCTCCTCCTCCGGAGTCAGCTCGTCTTTGCGGTCGTCCTCGGCCATCAGGCTTCCACCTCCATCGGCTGCGGCTGCTGCGCCGCATGCGGATGATCCGGACCCGCGTAGACCTTCAGCTTGCGTAGCTGCGCGCGACCCAGCCGGGTGCGCGGCAGCATGCCCTTCACCGCCAGGCGGATGACCTCCTCGGGCCGGCGGTCGAGCATCTCGTCGAGCGTGCGCGAACGGAGGCCGCCGGGATAGCCGGAGTGCCTGTAGTAGCGCTTCTGCTCGCGCTTGCGGCCGGTGACGGTGATCTTCTCGGCGTTGACGACGATCACGAAGTCGCCTACATCGCAATGCGGCGTGTACTCGGGCTTGCGCTTGCCACGCAGCGTGTCTGCGATCTGGGTGGCGAGGCGACCGAGCGTGTGGCCGGTCGCGTCGACCACGAGCCAAGTGCGCTCGCGCGTGGCGGGTGTGGCTACGTAGGTCTTCATACAGAGAGGGCCGTCATCGGGCAGTGCAAAGTCGTACCGCCTGGCGGCCGACGCCACATGTTAGCGACGGTTGCCGGGTGCGCCTTGCCGGCGGGCTTGGCATAGTCCCCTTCGTGGCGGTCGCCGTCCCATCATCCGGCGTCGCGGCGCCCAGCGCAGCCCCCGGGCCGTGGCTGCGGCTGGCCGCGCTCGGCGGCGCGTTTGCGAGCGCCCTCGCGGTGGCCAGCGGCTCGCTCCACCTCGGCATCGCCCACAGGGTGCTGGTCGTGCTCGGGCTGCCGCCGCTCGTGGCGCTCGTGCTGGCCTCGCGGATCGCCTACCCGCGCTTGTTCCGGCCGGCCGTGGCGGCGCTCGCGCTCCTGATCGCGGAGAGCGCCGTGGGCGGCGTTGTGGCGATCGGCGGGCGGCCCCACTGGGCGGTGGGCGCGCACCTCGCGGTGGCGGCCTTTGCGCTCGCCGCCGCGCTCGTGGCGGCCGCGGCCTGCTACCGCGGCGAGCCTCTCCCCACCGGGTCCTGGCGCGATTACGTGACCCTGACCAAGCCGCGCATCATGAGCCTGCTCCTGCTCACCGCCGCCGCGGGCATGTTCGCCGGCGCGCACGGGGTGCCCGATCTGCCCAAGCTGGCGGCTCTGCTGGTCGGCGGCGCACTCGCCTCGGGCGGCGCCAGCGCGCTCAACCACCTGCTCGACCGCGACATCGACGCCCGCATGGGCGGCCGCACCGCCAACCGGCCGCTCGTGTCCGGGCGAGTGGCGCCGCCGCGGGCGCTCGAGTTCGGGCTCGTGCTGTCGGCCTTCTCGTTCGTGCTGCTGGGCAGCGCGATCAACGTGCTCACCGCCCTGCTCGCGCTCGCCGGCACGCTCGGCTACGTGCTCGTCTACACGCGCTGGCTGAAGCGCTCGACGCCGCAGAACATCGTCATCGGCGGCGCGGCCGGCGCGATGCCGCCGCTGGTGGGCTGGGCGGCCGCGCGCGGCGACGTGACGCTGCCGGCGATCTTCCTGTTCCTGATCGTGTTCTTCTGGACGCCGCCTCACTTCTGGGCGCTGGCCCTGCTGATCAAGCGCGACTATGCCGCCGCCGGCATCCCGATGCTGCCGGTGGTGCGCGGCGAGCGCGAAACGGTCCGCGCGATCCTGCGCTACTCGGTCGTGCTCGCCGGGGTCACCGCCCTGCCCTTCATCTGGCACAGCGCGGGGGGCGCCTACCTCGCCGGCGCGCTCACCCTCGACGCGCTCTTCATCGGGCTGGCGCTGCGGCTACGGCGCGGCGCGACGCCGGCGCGAGCCAGGCTGCTGTTCCACTTCTCGCTGCTGTACCTCGCGCTGCTGTTCGTGGCGGTCGCGGTCGACCCGCTGATCTAGCGGTTTTCCACGGACAAGGGCTACGCGGGCCGCCCCGATGGCAGAACCGGCCGCGGCTGATTCGCTTCCCCCATGATCCTCGTCGCCTATGCGACCAAGAAGGGCTCCGTGCGCGAGGTGGCGGAGTCCATCGGGGCGACCCTCTACGAGCGCGGGTTCGAGACGGACGTGCGCGAGGCCGCCACGGTGAAGACCCTCGACGGCGTGGACGGCGTGATCCTCGGCGGCTCGCTCTACATGGCCCGCTGGCACGCCCACGCGCACGGCTTCCTCAGGCGCCACGGGGAGGCGCTCGCCGCGATCCCGTTCGCCGTGTAATGCGATGGGACCGCTGAAGCTGGAGCCCACAGGACATCGCCGGGTCGCGCGCCCAGCTCGACCGCGCCCTCGGCAAGCACAGCAAGCTGCATCCGGCCGCCGTGACCATCTTCGGCGGAGTGGTCGACCCGGCCAAGCTCCACTTCCCGTTCAACCGGATGCCCGCCGGCGATGCCCGCGACTGGGACGCGATCCGCACCTGGGCCCTCGTCACCGCGGGCCGCCTAGGCGCGCCCGCCATCAAGGCGACCGCTTAGACGAAAGCCGCGTTTCAGGCCTGGCGCGAAACCCCGTCTGCGATTACAACGGAGTTATGAGCAAGCGAGCCGAGCTGTTCGTGTGTGGAGCGTCGTTGTTCGGCGGGCTTGCCATGACCGCGCTCAGCCACCCGCGGCTCATGCGGGCGGCTAGAGCGGCCGCGCGGAGCCCTCGCGGCTCTCGCGACGCCGGGCAATCGGCTCCCAGATAGCCAGCAGCAGGAACGACGCGGCCACCGCGATCAGGAAGCTGCCGAAGTCGAAGTTGTTGTCGTCGGCTATGTGGAGCACGTGGGTGGCGAAGAAGCCGCCGATCAACGAGCCGGCGACGCCCAGTGCGAGCGTCCACAGCAGCCCGATGGGCTGATGCCCTCGCCTGAGGGCCCGCGCGATCGCTCCGACGAACAGGCCCCACACTGCCCAGCTCACGATTCCCATGAGCCAAGCGTAGTGCGGGCCTTGGGCTAAACCGGGTCGGCCGGGGGGTCGCCCGGCAGGTGCACGACCAGCACCGGCACCGAGCTGCCCTGCAGCACCGCGTGGCTGACGCTGCCGAGCAGCATCGAGCGCAGCTCGCCGCGACCCCGCGAGCCCATCACCACGAGGTCGTGCCCACCCTGCCGCTGCTGGGCGAGCAGCGCGGTGGCGGGACGGCCCTCGAGCAGCACGACGCTCGACGGCACCTCGGACGGGATACGCGACGCCGCCTGCTCGAGCATGGTCCTGGAGTCGCGGGCGATCTCCTCCTGCAGCGCGCCGAGGTTCTCCGGCGGCGCCATCCCGGCCGGCGCGAGCAGCCACGGCGACAGCTCGGGCGCCACGCCGGCGAGCGTCAGCGACGCGCCGCCCGAACGCGCGAGGTCGATTGCCTCGTCCAGGGCGCGGTCGGCGTGCGTCGAGCCGTCGTAGGCCACGAGGATGTTCCGGAACACGGGCGGCAGCCTATCCAGTGCCGGGCGGGCCTGGCTGGCGCCTGCGCGCTACCGTGGCCGCGGCAATGGCTGACACGAACGTCCACCGCGTCGTGGTCGTCGGCGGCGGCTTCGGCGGCATCCAGGCAGTGATGAAGGTCGCGCGCGCGCCGGTGGAGATCACGCTCGTCGACCGGCGCAACTTCCACCTGTTCCAGCCGCTCACCTACCAGGTGGCGACCGGCGCCCTCTCGCCCGGAGAGATCGCCTATCCACTCCGAGCGATCTTCAAGCGGCACCGCAACGTACGCGTGGTGCTGGGCGACGTCTGCGACTTCGACCTCGACCAGCGCCGCGTGCTGCTGCGGCCGGTGGCCGGCGTCCCGGCGCCCGAGTTCCTCGAGTACGACACGCTGATCGTGTCCGGGGGCTCGCGCTACTCCTACTTCGGCCACGAGAGCTGGAGCGAGCACGCGCACGAGGTGAAATCGCTCGAGAGCGCGCTGCTCGTGCGCGGGCGCATCCTCGCAGCCTTCGAGGCTGCCGAGGTGGAGACCGATCCGGCGGCGCGCGCCGCCTGGCTGACCTTCGTCGTGGTCGGCGCCGGCCCGACCGGCGTGGAGATGGCCGGCCAGATCGGGGAGCTGGCCCGCGACACCCTGAAGGGCGACTTCCGCAACATCGACCCGAGCACCGGCCGCGTGCTGCTCGTCGAGGCGGCCGACCGCGTGCTGACGACCTTCCCGCCCAAGCTCTCCGCGAAAGCCGCTCGCTCCCTGGAGCGGCTCGGCGTGACACCGATGCTGAACGCGACCGTGGTCGACCTCGACGACCTCTCCGTGATGGTCGAATCGGACGGCTCGCGGGAGTCGATCCCTGCCCGCACGGTGATCTGGGCAGCCGGCGTGACCGCGTCCGGCCTGGCCGGCCGCCTGGGCGAGCTGACCGGCGCCGAGCGCGACCGCGCCGGCCGCGTGACCGCCGAGCCCGACCTCACCCTGCCCGGCCACCCCGAGCTGATCGTGCTGGGAGACATGGTGCGCGTGCGGGGCAGCGACGGCGAGCCCGTCACGTTTCCGGGGGTCGCGCCGGTTGCGATGCAGCAGGGCCGCTACGCGGGCCGGCTGGTGCGCGACCGCCTACGCGGCCGTGAGACGAAGCCGTTCCACTACATCGACAAGGGCAACCTGGCCACGATCGGCCGCGCGTCCGCGGTGGCCGACATCAAGGGCCTCAAGCTCAGCGGGGTGCTGGCCTGGCTCACCTGGCTGTTCGTGCACCTCTGGTACCTGGAGAGCTTCCAGAACCGCCTGATCGTCTTCATGCGCTGGTCGTTCAGCTTCTTCACGCACGGGCGTGGAGCGAGGCTGATCAGCGGTCAGGCGGCGGAAGAAGAGCTGCCGTGACTGGTGACTGGTGACTCGAGTCCAGTCACTAGTCACTAGTCACTCCCACTCGATGGTGCCCGGCGGCTTCGACGTGATGTCCAGCACCACGCGGTTCACCTGCGGGATCTCGTTGATCATCCGCGAGGCGACCTTCTCCAGCAGGTCGTAGGGCAGGCGGGCCCAGTCGGCGGTCATCGCATCGTCGCTCGTGACCGCACGGATGACGACCACGTATCCGTAGCTGCGCTCGTCGCCCTGCACGCCGACGCTGCGCAGGTCCGCCGGCAGCACGCAGAAGGACTGCCAGAGCTCGCGGTAGAGGCCGGCGGCGCGGATCTCGTCCTGGAGCACGTAGTCGGCGTCGCGCAGGATCGAGAGGCGCTCCTTGGTGACCTCGCCGCCGACGATGCGGATGGCCAGGCCGGGGCCCGGGAAGGGCTGGCGCCAGACCAGGCGCTCCGGCAGGCCGAGCTCGATGCCCACCGCTCGCACCTCGTCCTTGAACAGCATGCGCAGCGGCTCGACCAGCTCGAACTCGAGGTCCTCCGGCAGCCCGCCCACGTTGTGGTGCGACTTGATCGTGGCCGTGCCGGTGCCGCCGCCCGACTCGATCACGTCCGAGTAGAGCGTGCCCTGCACCAGGTAGCGCGGGTTGCCGAGCTTCGCGGCCTCTTCCTCGAACACGCGGATGAACTCGGCGCCGATGATCTTGCGCTTGGTCTCGGGATCGGTGACGCCGGCCAGGCGCGCGAGGAAGCGGTCCTCGGCGTCGACCGCCACGAGCGGCACGTGGAAGTTGTCGCGGAAGGCGGCGATGACCTGCTCGCCCTCGTTGCGGCGCATCAGGCCGTGATCGACGAAGACGCAGGTCAGCTGGTCTCCCACCGCACGGTGGACGAGCAGCGCCGCCACCGACGAGTCGACCCCGCCCGAGAGCCCGCAGATCACGTGGCCATCACCCACCTGCTCGCGGATGCGTGCGATCTGCTCCTCCACCACCGAGGCGGCGGTCCAGGACATGTCGCAGCCGCAGATCTCCTCGAGGAAGCGGCGCAGCACCTCGTTGCCGTAGGGCGTGTGGACGACCTCCGGGTGGAACTGGATTCCGTAGAGGCCGCGCGTGACGTCCTCGAAGGCCGCGACCGGCGACTCGTTGGACGACGCCAGCGCCTGGGCGCCCGGCGGCGCCTCGAAGACCGTGTCGCGGTGGCTCATCCAGCAGCGCTGCTCGCCCGGCAACCCGGCCAGCAGCCGCCCGTGGTCGTGCACGTGAAGGTCGGAGCGGCCGAACTCGCCGACCGACGCGCCCTCCACGCGGCCGCCAAGCTCGAGCGCCATCGCCTGCATCCCGTAACAGATGCCGAGCACGGGAATGCCGAGCTCGAGCAGCTCCGACCGCAGCCGCGGAGCGTTGTCGCTGTAGACGGAGGCGGGGCCGCCGGAGAGGATCAGCCCGCGCGGCCGGCGGCGCTTGATCTCGTCGAGCGCCACGTGGTGCGGCAGGAGCTCGGAGAAGACGCCGAGCTCACGTACCCGCCGCGCGATCAGCTGCGAGTACTGGCCCCCGAAGTCGAGGACCAGAACCTCCTGCGCGGCCTCGCGTCGTGTCCCGCCGCCGGCGACCGCAGAGCCGGTGGCGAGGGCGTCCGTCACTCTCCGACGAGCGCCGGATCCGCCGACACGGCCCCGTTGCCGTTTTCGGGCGGCGCCGCGGCGGCCGCCGCGGTGGCACCCATGCCCACCGCCTGCTCGCGCTGCAGCTGCTTGCCCTCCGTCTGGAGCGCCGGCGCCACCATGACCTCCGCGCGGTGGAACGAGGGGATGTCCTCGTAGCCGCAGGTGGCCATCGACGTGCGCAGGCTGCCCATCAGGTTGAACGTGCCGTCGTTCTCGTGGGCCGGACCCATCAGGATCTGCTCGAGCGTGCCGTTCTGAGCGGTCTGGACGCGCGCGCCGCGCGGCAGCGACGGATGGAAGGTGGCCATGCCCCAGTGGTAGCCGTGGCCCGGCGCCTCGTAGGCGCGGGCGAGCGGCGAGCCGATCATCACGGCGTCCGCCCCGCAGGCGAAGGCCTTGGCGATGTCACCGCCGTTGCGCATCCCGCCGTCGGCGATGACCTTCACGTAGTCGCCCGTCTCGAGCATGTGCTGCGAGCGGGCCGCCTGGACGTCGGCGATCGCCGTGGCCTGCGGCACGCCGATGCCGAGCACGCCGCGCGTGGTGCAGGCGGCACCCGGGCCGACGCCCACGAGCACGGCCACCGCGCCGGTGCGCATGAGGTGGAGGCCGGTGGAGTAGGAGGCGCAGCCGCCGACCACGACCGGCACCGGCACCTCCTTGATGAACTGCTTGAGGTTGAGCGGCTCGCTGGTGGTGGAGACGTGCTCGGCCGAGATGACCGTGCCCTGGATGACCAGGATGTCGAGCCCCGCCTCGAGCGCGATCTCGTAGTAGTCGCGCACGCGCTGCGGCGTGAGAGAGCCGGCGCAGACGACGCCCTCCTCCTTGATCTCGCGGATGCGCTGGGCGATCAGCTCCGGCTTGACCGGCTCGCGGTAGATGCTCTGCATCTCCGCCGTGGCGTGGTCGCGCGGCAGCTCCGAGATGCGCTCCAGCTCGTCGTCGGCGTCCTCGTAGCGCGTGAAGATGCCCTCGAGGTTGAGCACGGCCAGGCCACCGAGCTTGCCGATGATCCCGGCCGTCTCGGGCGAAACGACCCCGTCCATCGCGGACGCGAGCAGCGGCAACTCGAACCGGTAGGGACCGAGCGTCCAGGTGATGTCGATGTCGTCGGGGTCCCTGG
Organism: uncultured Thermoleophilaceae bacterium; assembly: GCA_963848495.1. Classification (GTDB taxonomy): domain Bacteria; phylum Actinomycetota; class Thermoleophilia; order Solirubrobacterales; family Thermoleophilaceae; genus JAICJR01. Next base: position 1,193,026 of record CAWKDV010000002.1, on the reverse strand, counting down.
TGCGACGGGACGGGACGATGGCGATGTCGTCGAAGCCGTAGGCGCGACGGCCCTTCTTACCTCGACCGATCTCAACTTCCATGGCGGCATCCTATGTTCGGCGGCGGACCGAAAAGGACGATACCAACGGGCCGCCGCGCCGCCCCGGAGCTCGAAAATCCGCAGCTTGCGGGCTTCCTAGGCGGCCGCCCCGAGCCCCGGCCCGGCGCCGGCCACGACCCGCAGCCGTTCGAGCGCGCGGCGGATCAGCCGCGAGACGTGCATCTGCGAGATGCCCACCCGCTCGGCGATCTCCACCTGGGTCAGCCCCTCGGCGAAGCGCAGGAAGAGGATCGTGCGCTCTCGCTCCGGCATGGCCCGCAGGACCCGGCTGAGGGTGGCGCTGTGCTCCACCAGGTCGAGGCGGTCGTCGACGTCGCCGACGGCGTCTCCCAGGTTCGAGCCCTCGTCCTCGCTCGAGCGCAGCGGGGCGTCCAGCGAGATCGTGTCGTAGGCCGCCGCCGCCTCCATCGCCTCGAGCACGTCCTCGACCGGCATGCCCAGCTCTGTGGCGACCCTCTGCGGCGTGGGCGAGCCGCCGGCCGGACCGGACAGCCGCTCCACCGCCTCGTTCACCCTGAGCACGCGCTCCTGCATGCCGCGCGGCACGTGAAGCGCCCAGCCGGCGTCGCGGAAGTGCCGTTTGAGCTCGCCGAGGATGGTCGGCACGGCGTAGCTCGAAAAGCTCGAGCCCTGCCCCGGCTCGAAGCGATCGATCGCCTTGACGAGGCCGACCGAGGCCACCTGGATCAGGTCCTCGAGCGGTTCGCTCGCCCGCTCGTAGCGGCGCGCCAGCCGCTTGGCGAGCGGCAGGAAGCGCTCGATCAGCTGGTCGCGGGCGGCCATGTCGCCCTCCGTCAGGTAGAGCTCGAAGAGGCGCTCCTCCTGCTTGCGCTGAGCAGTTCGCGTGGCACCGTGCTCCGAGTTGAAGCGGCGGTTGACGAATTCGACCCTCGGTGCCGCCCCTTGGCTGGGCGCGACCCGGTGCCGGGGCGGTCGCTGTCTGGATGCTGTGGCCATGGATCCTCTCGTTCACTTCGGGAAGAAGATCCGGAGAGCGCCCCAATCGATGGCCAGCGGTCCCGTCTCGACGAGGCCCATCTGCCAGGCAGTGGAAGCGCCGCGGGGCCGGCACGCCCGGCCACCTGGCCAGACCTCGTCTCAGTTGTTGCCCATCTCGGGCCCCGCAAACGTGGCCTCGGGCCCGCGGGTCAGACAGGTGACCTACTGGCTGGTCTCGACCGCCGTGTGTCCCACGGCCTCGACGCGCACCTCCGGCAGCAGGCGATCGACCTCGCGTGGGTCGAGCACGCCGGCGCCGAAGTGCTGAGTCGACTCCGCGCCGCAGGCGACGGCGAAGCGCAGGCACTCGGCCGGCGGGCTGCCGCCGTACCGCGCGGCCACGTAGCCCGCCAGGAAGGCGTCGCCTGAGCCGACCGCCGACACCGGCTCCAGTGGGTCGAGCGTGACGCGGTAGAGCTGCGGGTCCGGCTCGCCGATCAGTCCGATGCAGCCGTGCGGGAGGGTCATGATCGCCTCACGCGCACCCAGCTCGACGATCTCGCGCAGGCCGGTGAGCCGGTCCTCATCGTCGGCGAACTCGTGCCCGACGAGCTCCTCGGCCTCGAGCTCGTTCGGCGAGACGACCGTGGGCTCTGCACGCGTACCGAGCAGCATGGCGTCGCCCTCCGAGTCGAGCACGGTGGTGACGCCGAGCTTGTGGAGCTCCTGGATCAGGCGCGCGTACACGTCGGCGTCGACGCCGCGGGGGAGGCTGCCGCTGAAGACGCACAGCCCGGCGCCCTTGGCCAGGTAGAGCAGCTTGTCCACGAACAGCTCGAGCTCCGCCTCCGTGATCGAGGGTCCGCGCTCGTTGATCTCGGTCTGCTCGCCCGAGGTCGGGTCGACCACCGCGGTGGACATGCGCGACTCCTCGCGGATGCGGACGAAGTCGCTGAGGATCGCCTCCTCCGTGAGCTGCTCGATGATGCGGGTGCCGTTGGGGCCGCCGGCGACCCCGGTCGCGATCACCGGCTGGCCGAGCGCCTTCAGCGCGCGGGCGACGTTCACGCCCTTGCCGCCCGCCATCGAGGTCTGCTCGACAGCCCGGTGGCGGCGGCCCAGACGGAAGTTCGGGACCGCGAGTGTCTTGTCTATCGCGGCGTTGAGTGTGACCGTGATGATCATCGCGCTGACCTGGCTCGCTGGAGGCGTATGGCGCGTGCTCTCAGTGCCACGAGCGTACAGGCGATCAGGACGGCAAGCACTGCGATGGTCAGGAGCACCGCACCAACCGTGTCTGACAGTTTGCGCATGAAGCTCGCCCCCGGCACCTCCGCGGCGGTGACGAGCGGCACGGTCCGCACCACCTTCCCGCCCACCAGCACGCGCACCTGGCCGACCTGGCGGCGGGCCGGCAGCGGCCCGTCGAGCTGCCCCGGTGCCGCGACCTTCACGCTCAGCGGAGTGCCACGGCGCAGCGTGAGCGCGACGCCGCGGGTGGGCACCAGCGCGGCCCGCTCGCCGTGCCAGTGGACCTTCACGCGCGTCACGGCGTGCCCCGCGATCAGCGGCCGCACACGCTTGTACTGAGCGAGGCCGTAGCGGAGCAGCGCGAGCGTGTCGGCGTCGCGCGTGCCCTCGGTCGGATCGCCGAGGACGACGCTGATCACCTGCGCGCCGTGGGAATGCCCGGCGCCGACGAGCACGTAGCCCGCGTCGAGCGTGTGGCCCGTCTTCACGCCGTCGATCCACTTGTAGTCCGCCACCAGGTCGTTGCGGTTGACGACGAGCCGCGGGTGCGCGCCGGTGGTCAGCTCGGCGCGCGACAGGCCGACGATGCGCGCGAAGCTCGGGTTGCGCATGTCGATCATCGCCAGGCGGGCGAGGTTGCGCGCGGTCGAGTAGTTGTGCGGGTCGTCGAGGCCGATCGGCGTGGAGTAGTGGGTGCCGGTCAGGCCGAGCGACTTCGCCTCCGAGTTCATCAGGCGGACGAAGCGCGCCTCCGTGTGGCCAACCCGCACGGCGAGCGCGTGCGCCGCGTCGTTGGCGCTCGGCAGCAGCATCGCGCGCAGCAGGTCGTGCACGCTCATGCGCTCGCCCTGGTGCAGTCCGATGAGCGACTCGGCGGGGCCCGGGTGGTAGGCGGGGGCCGTGAAGACCTGGCTCTGCTTGGTCTTCTCGAGCACGATCAGGGCGGTCATCAGCTTGGTGGTGCTGGCGATCGCGCGCCTGGCGCCGGTGTGCTTCTGGAACAGCACGGCGCCGGAGCGGGCGTCGATGACGATCGCCGCCTTCGCGCTCAGGTGCGGCGGCGCCGGCGCGGCGGCTCCTGCGACGCCTGCCGGAGCGAGCAGCACGGCCGCGACCGCGACGCTCGCCAGGATCCCTGCTGCGCGAGAGGTCACTCGCGCAGTTTTATCTTCTGGCCGGTGACCAGGGCCTGCGGGTCGAGCCCCGGGTTCAGATCCTCGAGCGAGGTCACGGCCACGCCCGTCTTCTCCGCGATGCCCCCGAGCGTGTCGCCCGTGCGCACGGTGTAGCGGCGCCTATGGGCGTATTTGTTGACCGGCCCGGTGGTGCCGGTCGCGGTCGTCGGAGGGGTGGCCCGCGACTGCCCCTTGTCGACTCCGGAGTTCGACAGGACGAGGACGAACGCAACCCCGAATGCGATCAGGGCGAGCGGCGCCAGAAGGCGAACAGGGCTCCGCGAGCGACGTGTCTTCATCGCTGGACCGATGGTAGTGGGGGCGCGAGGCGGGTAATGCAGCCCAGATTGCAGACTGCGGACTGCGGACTGCGGAGTTTTGGTCGTTGCCGCAGTCCGCAATCCGCAGTCCGCAGTCCTACAGGGGCTCGCCGTCGACCAGGGACTTGAAGAAGACGTCCTGGCGCGAGCCGTTGTGGTCGTACCTGAAGTGCGGGTAGGTCGAGCTGAAGGCCACGAAGTTGGCGCGAGCGCTCGTCGCGACGCCGAAGATCGTGCCGCCCCAGGCGTGCGCCAGGTCGTCGATGTGGCCGGTGTGGTTGTTGCGGTAATAGAGGGTCTCGTCGCCGCGCGTGGTGGCGAAGGTCACGATGCCGCGGGCCACGCCGTAGGAGCTGATGCCGCCCGCCAGGCTCGAGCCGCCGAGGCTGGAGCCGCCGCGGTGCGTGGCCGAGATCAGGTCGGTGCCGGTCGCGCCGCCGCTGCGGCCGACCTTGCGCATGTAGACGTCCATGCCCGGGTTGGTGTCGTTCCCGGCGAGCTTCGAGGAGGTCTGGAAGACGACGCCCCACCAGCCGGACGTGAAGTCCGACACCTGCGGGTCGCTCGCGTTCGTGGCCACTCGGACGGTGCGGCCGCCGGCGCGCAGCATCACCGTGCCGCGGTCGGTCCAGACGAGCGCGCTGCCGTCGCGCGAGAAGGCGGGCGAGCCGCCATGGCCGAGCACGCGCGGCGCGCGGTTGCCGCGGATGCGGGCGAGGTAGACGTAGCCGCCCGCCTGGAAGGCGACCACGTGGCAGCTTCCGTCGATGGCCGGATGCGAGGCGGGGAAGCCGACACCGCGCGAGACGAGCATGGTCTGGCGGCGGCGCAGGTCGCGGACGAAGACGTCGGAGACGCTGTCGCCGTCCGCGCGCGAGAGGTTGGAGGCCTCGGACTGGAAGGCGACGCAGTGCGGGGCGCTGCGCATCGAGCCGTCGAGCGCCGGGGCTGACGAGGGGCCGTTGCCCTTCTGCCCGCTCGAGGAGACGCTCACGCGCGTGAGCCCTCCCGAGGGGCGCGCCGGCTGGGCGAGCGTGATGCCGGCCATGCCGCGCGGGCGGCTCCAGACGAAGACGTCCTCGACGCCGTTGCGGTCGTTTCCGACGAGGTTCGAGGCGAAGGAGTCGAAGGCCACGAGGCGCGCCTTGCGGTCGTCGCCGGAGATCGCCGCGTGGCCTGAGGGGCCGTTGGCTCCCTCGCCGTGGGGACCGACCGAGATGTCGAGCGGCTGGGTGCCGAAGATTCCTGCAGAGGCAGGAGCTGCCAGCGCGAGGAGGCCTGTCAGCGCGACCGCCAGGAGGGGTGAAAGCCGTGCCACACCCCTTGCGTCGTAGGTACGGCGAAGGGCCTGAAGAGGCGTCCGCCGAGATGGACGTATGTTGGAGCTTCAGGGGCGGGTTGTGAAGCTTTTTGGCTGTTTCAGCCCCGAGACGACAGCCGCCATGCAGCTTGCCGGAGCTCGTCGGCGGCGGCGCGAGCCGCCTCCGCCGGGTCGCCGCCGCGCTGGGCGTGCGCGTTCACGATCGAGCGGGAGGCGGTGACCAGGCCGGCCGCAGGATGGGGCGCGAAGGCCGCGCCGAGCTCCGCCACGTCGCCGCCCTGGGCGCCCACGCCGGGCAGCAGGAAGATCGCGTGCGGCATCAGCTCGCGCAGGCGGCTGAGCATCTCCGGACGGGTGGCACCCGTGACCGCCCCAACGTCCGCCAGGCCGCTCTCCCCCACCACGCCCAGCTCGTCGACGATCGCGGCGAGCCGCTCGTGCAGCGGCCGGTCCGGCGCCGGCAGATCCTCCACGTCGGCCGCGCCCGGGTTGGAGGTGCGCACGAGCAGCAGGCAGCAGGCGCCTGCGGCCCGGGCGGCCTCGACCAGCGGCTCCAGGGAGTCCCGGCCAAGCAGCGGGTTGGCCGTGAAGGCGTCTGCCCCGAGTCCGGGAACCTCCCCGAACGGCCCCGGCGTCGAGCCGACGAGCGCCTGCGCGTACGCCCTGGCGGTGACCGGCACGTCGCCGCGCTTGCCGTCGGCGATCACGAGCAGGCCGGCCTCGTGCGCCGCCGCCACCACGGCCTGCAGCGCCGCGATGCCGGGAGCGCCCAGGCGCTCGAAGCAGGCGAGCTGCGGCTTGACCGCGACGCAGACGCCGCGCACGGCCTCCATCGCGGCCCGGCAGTGCAACTCGACGGCCGCGCCGGTGAGCTCGGCGGGACCGCCCGAGCGACCACGCACGGCCTCGACCGCGATCGGCCACAGGGCGGCGGGATCGGGGTCGAGGCCGAGGACGATCTGGCTGCGCCGCTCCTCGACGAGGGCGGCCAGCCGGACGGGGAAGGAAGTGACGCCTCCGGCGGCCTTGCCGAAGGCGCCTGAGCCCTTCGCGGGCGTTCCCTCCTCGAAGACGGCGGGGTTAACCCTTGACAGCCTTCTTCAGGGCCGAGCCGGCGCTGAAGCGGGGCACGCGGCTGGCCGCGATCTCGATCCGCTCCCCGGTCTGCGGATTCACGCCCTGGCGCGCGCCGCGGTCTGCGACGGAGAACTTCCCGAAGCCGGTGAAGTTGATCTCACCGCCGCGGGAAAGCGTCTCCTCGATCACCTCGATGACGGTGTCGACCGCCTTCGTGGCGTCGCTCTTGGAGAGCCCAGAGCGCGAGGCGATCTGATCTACGAATTCAGACTTCGTCACTTCTCCTCCTTACGGGGGGTCTTGGACCGTCCGAACCTAACAATGCTCCCGGACGATTGGGCTCTGGAAACGGGTTTTTACCCCGCTGAGCCCGCAAATTGCGACTTTCCCAGCGGAGGCGATTTGGCTTTCTAGAGCCTTACGCGCCAGAGACGGCCATCTCGCGGAGCAGCAGGGGAGCCGCCTTGACGCTCCCTCCGAAGGGCACCCAGCGGGTCGTCGAGCCCACTCCTTCGACCGCTTTCAGCATCGATACGAGGTCGGAGGCGATCGTGATCTCGCGCACCGGGCGGCCCAGCTCGCCGCCCTCGATCAGCCTTCCGGTGGCCCCGACGGAGAAGGTCCCGGAGATCGGGTTGACGCCCGAGTGGAGGCCCGCGACGTCCGTCACGTAGAGGCCGTCGCCCGCCCGCCGGAACAGTTCGTCGAGCTCGTCGTCGCCCGGCTCGAGCAGCAGGTTGGAGGTGCCGACGCCCGGCGGGCTGCGGTAGGAGCCGCGCTCCGCGTTGCCGGTGGTGGCGCGGCCGGCCTTGCGGGCGGTGCGGGCGTCGAAGAGGAAGGTGCCGAGGCGGCCGTCCTGGATCAACTCGGTGCGGCGGCGGGCCGAGCCCTCGCCGTCGAAGGGCGAGCTGTCGGGGCCCTCCGGGTCGGTGCCGTCGTCGACCAGGTGGAAGAGCGGAGCGGCCACGTCCTCGCCCTCCTTGCCGGCGAACAGCGAGCGGCCGCGCTGCACCGCGTCGGCGGACAGCATGCCGCCGATGAACCCGACGAAGCTGGCGGCCACGAAGGCGTCGAGCACCACCGGGCAGCGGCGGCTGTCGGGCTGGCGCGCGCCGACGAGCGCGAGCGCGCGCTGGGCCGCCTCGTCGCCGATCGCCTGCGGGTCGAGCTCAGCCGGCTCGCGGCCGAGACCGACGCCGAGCCCGGTCATGAGGTCGGCGCCCTCGCCCGCGAAGGCGGACGCGTAGGCCCAGGCGCTGCTGGCCTCGAACGAGGACGAGAAGCCGCGCGAGTTCGCCAGCGCCACCGAGCCCTCCGAGTCGGCGTAGACGGTGTCCTCGACCTGCGTGACGCCCTGGTGCGAGCGGGCCGCGCGCTCCACCTCCACGGCCAGCTCGATCTTCTGCTCGGTGCTCCACTGCGCGAGCCCGGGCGCGTACAGGCCGTCGACGGCCGCCGCACCGAACTCCTCCGGCAGCCCGGCGAACTCGTCCGAGTCCGCCACCTCCGCGGTCTCGCGCGCGGTGGCGGCCAGCTCCGCGATGCCGCGCTCGCTGAGGTCGGTGCCATAGGCATAGCCGGAGCGGCCGTCGAGGAAGACGCGCAGGCCGATGCCGCGGCTGCCGGCGTCCGTAAGGCTCTCGACGCCGCCCTCGTAGACGCGGATCTGGCGGGTCACGGCCTCCTCGACCCACGCCTCCGCGTCGCCCGCGCCCGCCTGCGAGCGCGGCGTCGACCGCCGCCGCGCGCGGTGGCCTCGAGGTCCGGCGGGCCGCTCACGCCGCCGTCCCGCCGACGGTCAGGCCGCGGATGTGCACGTGCGGCTGGCCCACGCCCGCCGCCACCCGTTGGCCGGCCTTGCCGCAGAAGCCGGTGGCGATGCGCAGGTCGGCCGACATGCCGTCGATCGCCTTGAGCGCCTCGAGCCCGTTGCCGATCAGCGTGGCGCCGCGCACCGGGTTCGTGACCTTGCCGTCCTCGATCAGGTAGCCCTCCGAGACGCCGAAGACGAAGTCGCCCGTGGCCGGCTCCACCTGCCCGCCGCCGAAGGAGACCGCGTAGAGGCCCTTCTTCGTCGCGGCGATCAGCTCCTCCGGCGTGGCGTTGCCCTCCCCGAAGTAGGTGTTGGTCATGCGCGGCATCGGCAGGTGGCGGAACGACTCGCGCCGGCCGTTGCCGGTGGAGGCCACGCCGTCCTTGCGCGCCCGCAGCAGGTCGTAGAGGAACGAGGTGAGCCTGCCGCCCTCGATCACGGTGGTCTGCTGGGTGGGCGTGCCCTCGTCGTCGATGCCGTCGGAGCCCCACTCGCCCGGCTTGCGGCCGTCGTCGTAGGCCACGAGGAAGGGCTCGGCGAGCTGTTCCCCCAGCCGGCCGGCGTAGACGCTCGCGCGCTTCTGCACGGCATCGGCCTCGAGGCCGTGGCCCACCGCCTCGTGCAGCAGCACGCCGCCGAAGCCGTTGCCCACCACGACCTCCATGCGGCCGGTGGGGGCGTCGACCGCGTCCAGCATCGTCAGCGCCTTGCGCGCTGCGGACTCGGCCACCTCCACCGGCGAGTCGCCGACGAGCTCGAAGCCGCCGTGGCCGCCGCGCGTCTCGCTGCCCGTCTCGACGGTGCCGTTGCGGCGCGCCACGCACTGCACGGCCAGGCGCACGCGGGTGCGGTCGTCGGCCGCCGCCACGCCGTCCGAGTTGAAGATCTGCACCCGCCGGCGCGTCTCGGCGTAGCCGGCGGTGACCTGGACCACCTCGGCGCCGGCGCCTCGTGCCGTCTCGTCGCAGATGCGCAGCAGCTCGGCCTTGCGCGTGGCCTCCACGTCCTCGGGACGCTGCGCGACCGTGTACGCCTCGCTCGGCTCGGGGGTCGCCGACAGCGCCTGCGGCTCGCGCCGGTCGCCCGACACGGCCTGCGAGACCGAGTCGGCCACACGCTCGAGATCGGCCTGGGCGAGGCCGTCGACGTGGCCGAAGTAGGTCGAGTCCCCCACCACAACTCGGATCGACGCGCCCAGCTCGCGGCCCGTCTGCGGGCGCTCCACGCGGTGGTCGTCGAGGGTCAGCCCCAGGCCGGAGCGCTCCTCGACGTACAGCTCGGCGAGATCGCCGCCGCGGCGCAGCGCCCGCGCGAGCAGCTCGGTGGCCAGCTCGGCGTCGATCACTCGCTCTCCGCTCCGCCCAGCGACACGAGCTCGTCGGCGAGCTCGAGCATGCGCTCCCGCTGCTCGCCCTCGGGGAGCGTGACGGGATGGCCGGCCGAGTCGTAGAGCACGACGCGCGGCTCGCGGTCCCGCTGCCTGCGCTTTGCGCCGGCCAGCAGGTCCTCGGCCAGGCCCGCCAGCGGCCCGAGCGGCCCCTTGCGCTCCTTCCTCATGCGGCCCGCGCGCCCAGGTCGGAGAGCACGCTGCGAAGGTCGTAGAACATCAGCGACGGCAGGGCGAAGCGCCCGGCCACCACGCCGATCGTCCAGCCCTCGCCCCGCACGGCGAACACCGACCCGTCGGCCGTGGTCGCCTCGAGCTGCGCGACCGGGCCCTCGAAGGGCGCCGCACCGTCCGCGTGCTCGAGCAGCTCGAGCGTGAGCTCCCGCAGCCGCTCGCCCGCCGCGCCCTCGCTGGCCGCGGCCAGCGCACCGCCGCGATCGATCAGCACGGCGGCCCTGATGTCTGTCGACAGCTCGTCCAGATAGCGCAGCGCCAGCTCGGGAGTGAGCGTGGGATCTGGCATGCCCGTCACAATAGCCCCGTGACTCTCGCGCGAGTCTCATGGCTGATCACGGTCGTCGTCTGCGTGCTGCTGGCGCTGCTGCTCCTGATCAAGGGCTACACGGGCTACTTCGGAGTGCTGCTCGCCGTCGCCGCCTCGGCGGCGGTCAACCTGCGCTGATTCCTCGGGTTCGAGGTGGATCAGCACGTCGGCGACGCGCAGCTTCGCCTGGATCGCCGACTGCAGCTCGTGGCTCACCTCGTGGGCGCGCTCGAGCGTTGTGCCCGCGCGGAACTGGACGTGCAGATCCACGAACCGGCGGCTGCCCGCGCGGCGCGCCCGCAGCTTGTGGAAGCCGGTGACCTCGGGCGCGTCGTAGGCGTCGATCGCCTCGCGCACCGCGGCCAGCTCGTCGTCCGGCAGCGCCTCGTCCACTAGTACCCGGGACGAGCGGGTGACGATGCGGATGCCCGATGCCACGATCACGCCCGCCACGATCAGGGCCGTGATCGAGTCGAACTGCTCCTTCCCGGTGATCTCGACCAGCGCCAGCCCCACGAGCACGCCCGAGCGAGGTGAAGGCATCCGTGCGCAGGTGGGCGGCGTCGCCCTCCAGCGCCGGCGAGTCGGTGAGCCGCGCCTGGCGGTAGAGGTACGACGAGACCCCCAGGTTCGACAGCGCCGAGAACGCCACCACGGCGATGCCGAGGCCGAGCGAGTCCACCTGCGTCGTCGGGTGCACGAGGCGGCGCACCGACTCGTAGATGATGATCGCGGCGCCCACCATGATCAGCACGCCCTCGAGCGCCGCGGTGAGGTTCTCCACCTTCTCGTGGCCGTAGGGGTGGGAGGGGTCGGGCGGCTCGTCGGCCTTGCGCACCGCGAAGAAGGCGACGACCGACGCCAGCAGGTCGACGCTCGAGTGCACCGCCTCCGTGAGGATCGCTATCGAGCCGGTGATCGCCCCGGCAGCGACCTTCAGCAGGATCAGCGCGAGGTTGGAGGCGATCGACAGGCCGGCGGCGCGGCTCTTGCTGGCGCTCGGCGTCGCGACGACGCTCACGCGCCGGCGTCTTCCCGCGCGAGCCAGTCCCTGAACGCCCGTGCGGCCCGGCCGCGGTGGCTGATCGCGTCCTTCTCCTCAGGCGGCAGCTCGGCCATCGTGAGGCCGTCGTCGCGGTCGGCCGGCACGAACGCCGGGTCGTAGCCGAAGCCGCCGCTGCCACGCGGGTCGTGCGTGAGCGTGCCGTCGCAGACGCCCTCGAAGAGGCGCTCGCCTCCCCGCTCGTCGACGTAGGCGAGGATGCAGACGTAGCGCACGCGCCGATCGCCGTCCTCCGGCACCTCGCGCAGCAGCTTGGCCAGGTTGTCCTCGTCGCTCGCCCGCTCGCCCGCGTAGCGCGCCGAGCGCACCCCGGGCGCGCCGCCGAGCGCCGACGCCTCGATGCCGGAGTCGTCGGCGATCGCCGGCAGGCCGGTGGCCCGGCCGGCCGCCCTGGCCTTGATCAGCGCGTTGCTCCGCGAAGGTGTCGCCGGTCTCCGGCGGCAGCTCGACGTCGTCCGGCAGCGGCAGCACCTCATGCGGCGCGAGCAGGGTCTCGAGCTCCCGGACCTTGTGCGGGTTGCGGGTTGCAAGGACCAGCCTCATGCGCCCGGTCAGGGCGCCGGCCGCCGCGGCCTGCGCCGCGAGAAGGCTGCTCGATGCCGGCGCCGGCCAGCGCCAGCAACTCGTCGAGCGACGTGCGCGACAGCGGCGTGCGCTCGGCCGTGGCCTGCACCTCCACGAGCCCGCCGTCGCCCGTCATCACCACGTTCATGTCGACCTCGGCCGTGGAGTCCTCCACATAGTCGAGGTCGAGCACCGCCGTGCCCTTCACCATTCCGCACGACACCGCCGCCACCGACTGCGTGAGCGGCACCGCGTCGAGCTTGCCCTCCTTGATCAGGCGGTCGAGCGCGAGCTTGAGCGCCACGAAGCCGCCGGTGATCGCCGCGCAGCGCGTCCCGCCGTCGGCCTCCAGCACGTCGCAGTCGATGTAGATCGTGCGCTCGCCCAGGCGTGCGAAGTCGACCACGCCGCGCAGCGAGCGGCCGATCAGCCGCTGGATCTCCACGGTGCGGCCGTCCGGCCTGCCCTTCGACACGTCGCGCTGCTTGCGCTCGCCCGTGGAGGCGGGCAGCATCCCGTACTCGGCGGTGACCCAGCCGCGGCCCGAGCCGGCCATCCAGCGCGGCACGTCCTCCACTGCCGAGGCCGTGCAGATCACGCGCGTGCCGCCCGCCTCGATCAGCGCCGAGCCGGTGGCCGAGCGCACGAAGCCGGGCTCGATCGAGACCGGGCGCAGGTCGCCCGCCTGCCTGCCGTCGTGCCTCACGCCGCGGCCCTCCGCGGCTGGACCTGGTGGACCTCGCCGAGCGGGAGCTGCAGGAAGCGCGTGCCGAGACGGCGGAACTCGTCCGGGTCGCCGGTGCAGAGGAACGTGTAGCTGCCGCGGCGCTCGCGGTCGTTCTCGAGCGGGCCGAGCGCGGCGTGCACTGCGTCGGCGATCGCCTGGCCGGAGCTCACGATCTCGACCCCGCGCCCGAGCGCCCGCTGGATCACCGGCCGCACGAGCGGGTAGTGCGTGCAGCCGAGGATCACCGTGTCCACACCGGCCGACCTGAGCGGTGAGCAGTAGCCCGCAACCGTGTCGACCAGGCGCTGGTCGATCTCCTCGCCCGACTGGATCAGCGGCGCGAGCTCGGGGCAGGCCACGGCGTGCAGGGTCGCGTCGGGCGCCACTGCCTTCAGCGCGCGCTCGTAGGCGCCGCTGGCCACCGTGGCCGGCGTGGCCAGGAGGCCCACCTGGCCGTTGCGAGTGGCGCGGGCCGCGAGCTCCGACTCCGGGCTCACCACGCCCACGACGCGCTGGCCGAAGGCCTCGCGCAGCGCCGGGAGCGCCGCCGCGGTGGCCGCGTTGCAGGCCACCACCAGGAGCTTCGCCCCGCGCTCGAGCAGGAGCTCCGCCAGCTCGAAGGCGAACTCGCGCAGCTCGGCCGCCTCGCGCACGCCGTAGGGGAAGCGCGCGGTGTCGCCGAGGTAGACGAAGTCCTCGTGCGGCAGCGACACGAGGCATTCGTGCAGAACGGTCAGGCCGCCCACACCGGAGTCGAACATGGCAATCGGCCGGTCCACGGCGGGAGATCTTGGCAGGACTAGCCGACAGCGGCTGGGGCGGCGCTCGTCACGAAGCCGCGATACCAGAGCCCGAGGCTCAGCAGGCAGAAGAGCGGCTTGGTGAGGTCGAGCTCGCCGCGCTCGTGTGTCGACATGAGGCGGCGCAGCTCGCTCTCCTGGAACAGCTCGCGGCAGAGCTCGCCCTCGCCGAGTAGCACCTCCTCGAGCAGCGGCCGCAGCTCGGCCCGCAGCCAGCGGTCGAGCGGCGTGTCCCAGCCGAGCTTGCGGCGGTTCACGATCCGCTCGGGCAGGAGGCGCTCCATCGCCCGCTTGTGGATCCACTTGCCGGTGCGCCCGCGCACCTTCTGCGACGGCTCCATCGACTCGACGAGCGCCACCAGGTCCTGGTCGAGGAACGGAACGCGCAGCTCCACCGACTCGGCCATCGACATCTTGTCGGCGATCAGCAGCAGCTCGTCCGGCAGCGTCAGGCGCGTGTCCACGTAGAGCATCTGCGCGAGCGCCGGCAGCTTGGCCACGCGGCGGCGATGGCGCTCGACGACCTCAGCCAGCTCGGGGTCCCCGATCAGGCCGCGCATGCGCTCGCCGTAGAGGCGGCGCTTGTCGGGCTCGCGGAAGATGCTGTAGGCGGACAGGAGCAGCTCGGCGTCGCCCTTCGCGTCGAGCGTGGCCAGGCCACGGCGCAGCTGCGGGTTGCTGGTGCGCTCAGCCAGCCGCGCGAGCGGGCGCGTGAGCGGCGCGACCGTGCGCAGCCCGGCGGCGACCTTCACGCCGAGGTGGCGGCCGTAGCCGCCGAGCGGCTCGTCGGCACCCTGGCCGGTGAGGGCCACCGGCACGCTCGGCTTCATCAGCTCGGCCACGAAGCGCACCGCCAGCGCGCTCGTCGAGCCCACCGGCTCCTCCAGGGTGAGCAGCGAATCCGGGAAGCGCTCCAGGTAGTCGCCCGGGCCGACCAGCACGGACTCGTGCTCGGCGCCGAACAGGCGGGCGGTCTCGGCCGCGAGCGGGATCTCGTTCGTCCCCTCACCGCCGCCGCTGAAGCCGACCGTGAACGTGCGCATCTGGGGCGCGTGCTTCGCCACCACGGCGGCGATCGCCGCGCTGTCCACGCCGCCGCTCAGCATCACGCCGATCGGCCGGTCGCTCATCATCTGCCGCACGACCGCTCGCTCGAAGGCGTCGGCGTACTCGTGCACCAGGTTGTCGGTGTCGCTGCGGGTCGGCTGCGGCACCCCGGTCCACCAGCGCCGCTCCACGGCGCCGCGCGCGTCAACGGTCAGCGCGCTCGCCGGCGGCAGCTTGCTCACCGCGGCGAACGGCGTGCGCGGCGCCGGCACGAAGCGGAAGGTGAGGAACTGGTCGATCGCGGTGAGGTCGAGCTCGCGCGACAGCGCCGGGTCGACGAGCAGAGCCCGGAGCTCCGAGGCGAAGGTCAGCCGGCCGTTCGCCTCCGACCAGTAGAGCGGCTTGACGCCGAACTTGTCGCGCGCGAGGTGGAGCGTCTGCTTGCCGGCGTCCCAGAGGGCGATGGCGAAGATGCCGTTGAGGCGCTCGACGAAGTCCGCGCCGTGCTCCTCGTAGAGGTGCGGGATCACCTCGCCGTCGCTGTGCGAGTGCATGCGGTGGCCCTTGACGAGCAGCTCCTCCCGCAGTTCCTTGTGGTTGTAGATCTCCCCGTTGAAGATCGCCACGACGTCGCCTGCCTCGTTGAAGAGCGGCTGCTGGCCGTGCTCGGGATCGATGATCGCCAGGCGGCGCATGCCGAGTGCGATGTGGCCGTCCGAGTGCTCGCCCTGGCCGTCGGGGCCGCGGTGATGGAGGCGCGCCACCATCGCGCGCACCAGCTCGCGGTCGATCTCCCCGCCGGCGGAGTAAATGCCCGCTATCCCGCACATGCAGTCAGCGGCCCGCTGTAGCTTCCACGGCCACGCCGCCACCTTAGTTCGTGCTCCCGTGAACCGCAGCGCCACACCGTGACGGGCCCCAGCGCCGTGCCACCGGGCGCGGAGCAGGCCCCTGCCCCGCTGCCGGAGCCCGGCACGCCGGAGCACCGGCGCCACCTGGTCGTCAATACGGCCTTCTACTCGGCGGCCACCGGCCTGTCCCGCATCGCCGGCCTCGTGCGCGAGATCCTGGCGGCGAGCAAGTTCGGCGTCACCGGCCCGATGTCGGCGTTCACGATCGCCTACCAGGTGCCGAACGTGCTGCGCGCGCTGTTCGCGGAGGGGCCGCTCCAGGCGGGCTTCGTGCCGGTGTTCACCGAGCTGCTCGAGCGGGGCGACCGCAAGGAGGCGTTCCGCGTGGCGTCCGCGCTCCTGTGGCTGATCTGCCTGGCGATGGGGGCCCTCACCGCGGTGTTCGTGCTCGCGGCGCCGGTCCTCGTGCCGCTGTTCGCGCCCGGCTTCCACGACGAGCCTTCCCTCAAGCACCTCACCACGCACCTCGCCCAGATCCTGTTCCTCACGGTTCCGCTGCTCGGGATCTCCGGGCTGGTAGTCGGGATGCTCTACTCGTTCGACCACTTCGCCGCGCCCGCGCTGGCCCCGCTGGCGTGGAACTTCGTGGTGATCGGCTGCCTGATCGCGCTGCCGCCGCTGTTCTCGCCGGACCACCGCATCTACGCATACGCGATCGGGGTGCTCGCCGGCACCGTGGTGCAGATGCTCCTGCCGATGCCCTGGCTGCGCGGGCGCGGCGGGGGCTTCTCGTTCTCGCTCGACTGGCGCAGCCCGCACGTCCGGCGGGTGCTCAAGCTGATGCTGCCGGTGACGATCGCGCTCGGCATCGTCTCGCTCAACCTGCTCGTCGACTCGTTCTTCGCCACCTTCGTCAGCAAGGAGGCGCCGGCGGCGATCGACCGCGGCTTCCGGCTCGCGCAGGTGCCGCAGGGGCTGTTCTCCGTCGCCATCGCGACGATCCTCTTCCCCACGCTGGCGCGGCACGCGGTGCGCGGGGAGCGCGACCAGCTGCGCGCCCGGATGGCGGGCGGGGTGCGGCAGATCTGCCTGCTGCTGATCCCGGCCGCCGCCCTGATGATGGTGCTGGCCGTGCCGGCCACGCGGCTCGTGTACCAGCGCGGCGAGTTCACGCCCGAGGCCACTCACCTGGTGTCGCGGGCGATCATCTTCTGGGCGCTCACGCTGCCGTTCGAGGGCATGAGCCTGCTCTACTCGCGGACGTTCTTCTCGCTGCAGCGCACCTGGATCACCACGCCTCTGGCGGCGGTCAATCTGGGATTGAACGCGCTGGTGGCGCTGGTGCTCTACAAGCCGCTCGGGATCTCCGGTGTGGTGCTCGGCACCGTGACCGGCACCGCGGCGATGACGCTGCTCCAGATACGGATCCTGAACCGCGACCTGGGAGGGATCGACGGGCGGCGGACGCTGTCGGCGGTCGGGCGGATGTTGGTGGCGGCAGTCGCGCTCGCGGGCGCGAGCTACGGCGTCTGGTACGCGCTCGACTCGGCGCTCGGGCGCTCGCTGTCGGCGCAGATCATCTCGCTCGTGAGCGCGATCGTCGCCGGGGTGGTGGTCTACGCCGGCGCCGTGCACGTACTGCGCGTGCCGGAGGCCGGTCAGATCCGGCGGCTGGTGGCCGGGCGGCTGCGGCGGTCGTAGGTCACGAGCTTCTTGCAGTCCCGTCGCGAGGAAGTCACGTCCGCGTCTGGATCGGTAACGGCCGACCGGTGAGCATCCGCCCCCAGTCAGTCACTCTGGCAAGGAGGCAGCGATGGAAGGCATTCGGCAAGGCGTGCGCAGGGCTCTCGGCGTCCTGCGCCGGCTCGGCGGGCAGGTCGGTCAGGGGACGGTCGAGTACGTCGCCCTGATCCTGCTGGTTGCACTCGTGATGGCGGGCGTGGTCACGGCGATGAAGGGCTACAAGACCGACCAGGGCAAGAACCTGGGCGACGCGGTGATCGGGAAGATCAAGGACGCGGTCGACAAGGTGCAGTTCTGAGGCGCGGCGTTGGTTGTCCCGGCAGCCTGGCGCACTTATGGTCGGCCGTGTGACGCGCAAGCGGGTGGCGGTTGGGGTTGCTGTCGCAGTGCTGGCGGCTGGAGCCTCGTCCGCCCTCTCTGCCGGCGCGAAACCCGTCGCGCTCAGCGGGCAGTTGACCGGGTTCGCACGGCCGGCGGTCGGCGCGCTCGACGTGGTTGCGGTCAACGCGAACGACGGGACCGTCGGCGGCTTCACCTCACCGCGCGGATCGTCCTACCGGGTATCCGTCTCCCGGGGCCCCTACCTGGTGGCCGTGGAGGACGAGGACTTCAAGGTGGGCACCAGCTTCGGGTTCAGCGACGTGACGTCGATCGGCGCCTCCGGCCGCCGTGTGAGCGTGGCCCCCGGCGGGCCGCCCCTAGCGGCAGCCGCGGCGTCTGCGCCCGTGATCGTCATCCAGCCGATGAACGTGACCGCGGACGCCGCCTCGGGCCTTCGCAGCGGATCCATGCAGGCGCAGGTGGTCGGTGCGCTGTTCGATCGCTGCCACAACATCGCGCACTACCGGCTGCTCGACGGCAGCCCGCAGGTGATCGATGCGCTCAGGCGCGAGCAGCAGTTGAAGGACCAGGGCCGGCTGGCGGCGACCGCCTTCCACTACAGCCCCCCGAGCGCGACCTACGCCATCAGCGGCTCGGGGTCGGTCGACGCGAACGGAAACGCCATCGTCGACCTCACGCTGAGCAACCTGAAGACGGGAGCCAAGCTCGACCACGTGAGGGGACGTGGGGACGCGAACGACATCGCCGACCTGATCAAGCGCTTCGCGGGGGGCCTCGCCGCGCGGGACTGCCACAACAAGAAGCCGCCGGGGCCCAACCGCCCGAAGCACAAGAAGCACAAGCAGGCGGTGCATCACCCCTCGAGCGCGGGCCCCTTCACGGCCACCTACGAAGGCCACTACACCGATAAGTGGGTCAGCGGCGACCGCCAGGTGACGACCACGACGGACCTCATCTTCAACGCGGAGATCACGGTGGAGCTGAGCCACGGCAAGGTCAGCTCGACAAAGCGCACGCTCACCGCCTCCGGGACGCTCGACACGGTGGCCCCTCCCTTCGCGGGCGGCAGCTCGCACTGCACGCTGTCGGCCTCTGGGCCGACCAAGCTGAACATGAGCATCGAGCCCAATCCGTCTCGGGCGGGCGGTCCGGTGGACCGGATCGTGGTGAGCATGGCGCTGCCGGACTACATCGCGCCCGGCTACCTGTCTGTCACCGGCGACCCGGGCTGCAACACCGTCTCGGGGACCCTCGACCCCGAGGGTCAGGAGGACCACAACGACGACTGGGGCGCCGCGGCCTCGCCGGGGCCCACCATCGCGTTGAAGGACCTCACCTACTCGACGAGCTACCCGGTGCGCGATGTGGATCCGTACGCCGGCGGTACCGAGACGGTCACGCTTACCGACACGTTCACCGTCCGCTGACCTCAGAGCTGCACGTAGCGAGCGCCCAGCGTCGCGGCGAGCGTGCGGTGGGCCGGGCGGCAGCCGATCAGCAGCGAGCGCGCTGGGTCGAGCCCGTGCGCGTGGGCGAAGGCGAGCGGTAGGCCGCACAGCGGCGGCCGGCACCAGCAGGAAGGCGGGCCGCCGGGATGGGGGCACACCGCCGCCTCCACGGGGCCGGTGACCTCTGACGCCAGCTCGTCCGCGGCCGGGGCGAGCGCCTCGGCGGTCGCGCCGGGCAGCCAGTCGAACACGAGGTGCGGCGCCTCGCGCTGCTCCCGGCGCAGCGCCTCCCGCCAGCCCGGCTCTGCGAGCGCCGGCGCTGCGACCAGCACGCCGGCCTCCCCGGAGCCCGGCTCGCGCTCGAACTCCACACGCTCCACCGCCGTCCAGCCCTCGTCGGGCGCCGGCGGTTCGAGCGCCCGCAGCGCCCGCATCTGCGAGGTGGGCGCGAGCAGGCCCTGCTCGCGCCGGGCGGCCTCGCGCAGTTCCTCAGGCGTGGGCAAGGAGCCGAAGCGCTCGAAGCAGCCGCTCCACGAGGTTGACCTGCGCCTGCGCTAGCGGCGTGTCGAGCCAGACACAGCGCGCCTCGAGCCCGTGGCGGGCGGCAGCCTCGACCACGTAGCTGCGGTCGGCGCGGGTCAGGTAGGTGTTGTCGAGCACCAGGCGCCGGCGGCCGGCGGTCAGCTCGCTGTCGAGCGCGCCGGCCAGCTCGCGCAGCGAGCCGCCGCGCTCGTCTCGGTTCAGGCGCAGGTAGCCCTGGGCGGCCAGCCGCTCCGCGATTCTGCTCTTCCCGGCGCCCGGGATGCCCATGACCACCACGACCTCGCCGCTGAGCCGCGCGCGCGGCGGCGCGGAGCGTGCTTTGGGAGCGCCGCCGATCGCGGCGAGCTCGGCCGGGTCGAGCTCGAGGGCCGCGGCGCTCGCCGCGGCACGCGCGGCCTCGGGGCGGCGGGCACCGGGGATCGCCAGCACGACCGGCGACAGCCCGAGCAGCCACCCGAGCGCCAGCTCGGCGGGACTCACGCCGCGCCGCTCGGCCAGCTCGGCGAGCCCGGGCACGCGAGCGAGCCCGCCGGCGCGCCGTGGACCCCCGAGCGGCGAGTGGGCGATCAGCGCGATCCCCCGCTCGTCGCAGCGCTCGACCACTCCCCCACGCAGGGCGCGCTCGTCCTGGACGCTCAGCGCGACCTCCACCGCCGCCACGGGCGTGAGCTCGAGCGCCTCGTCGAGCTGGTGGCGGCTCACGTTCGAGAGCCCCACGCGCCTCACGAGCCCCTCCTCCACCAGCCGCGCGAGCGCGCGCACCGACGTGCGCCACGGCGTACGCGGGTCGGGGGCGTGGATCAGGTAGACGTCGATCGGCAGGCCGTCGAGCGCTGTGAGGCTCGCCTCGCAGTCCGCGCGGATCGCCTTGGCGCGACCATCCGGCACCCAGCCGCCTGCCTCCCGCGTCATGCCGCCCTTCGTGACGATGCGCGCCGTGGCGTCCGCGTCGCCGGCGCGCAGGGCACGCGCGAGCAGCCGCTCGTTGTGACCGAGCTCGGCCGGTCCGTGCCCGTAGGCGCGCGCGGTGTCGAAGACCGTCACACCCGCCTCCGCTGCCGCCGCGATCGTCTCGAGAGCGAGCTGTTCGTCGCGCGTCTCGTCGGTGGACAGGCGCATGCAGCCGAGGCCGATGCGCAGCTCCGAGGAGTCGGGCCAGTGAGGGCGGATCAGGGCCCGCAGGCTACATCGCGCCCGGGTGCCCGCCGCCCTTGACAGGCCGGCACGTACCCGGTTAGCGTCGTGGCTGCGCGACTGGGGACGCGCTCGACCGGAGGCAAGCAAAGTGCCGGATTTCGGAGTCGGTCCGATCCGTCGACAGCTGTTCCCCTCGATAGCCGCGCTCGCCGTGTCCGCTGTCGTCGTTGCTGGCTGCGGCGGCGCGACCGGTATCGCCACACAGACGCAGAAGCCGGCCGGTGTCGCCGGCAAGAGCGAGATCGCCCTCCAGCCGGTCTCGAAGAGGACCGCCAATCCGTTCACCTCCCCGGTGGGCAAGGACAAGTCCGGCGTCAAGCCGCCGAGCAAGGCTGTGAGCCCGAGCGGTGGCGTGGCGAGCTACAGCGGCAGCCTGCCCGGCCTCTACGGCGGGACGCTCAACTACGCGACCTGCAACGCCAAGCAGCTCATCTCGTTCCTCGAGAGCGACAACGCCAAGGCGCTGGCGTGGTCGAGGACGCTAGGGATCGGCGTGTCGGACATCCGCAGCTACGTGTCCCACCTCACGCCGGTGATCCTGCGCACGGACACGCGCGTGACCAACCACGGCTACGTGAACGGCGTCGCCAACCCGATCCAGGCGGTGCTGCAGGCCGGCACCGCGGTGTTCGTGAACAGCTATGGCCAGCCGGTCGTGAAGTGCTACTGCGGCAACCCGCTCACGGCGCCGATCGCGGCCGCCGCGCCGGTCTATACCGGGCCGCAGTGGGTGGACTTCTCCACCACTCACATCACGATCATCGAGAAGTCGATCACGATCATCCACGTCTTCAAGCTCTACGACCCGCGCACACGCACGATCTTCGAGCGCCCGGCGGGCACGGACGGGACCAGCGACTCGCCGCCCGCTGGATCGCAGCCGAGCCCGCCCACGACCCCGGCTCCGACTCAGCCCCCGCCGCAGCAGTCGCCGACGACCACAGCCCCGGCCGCACCGCAGGCCCCCAGCGAGAGCCCGAGCGCGTCCTGGTCGCCGAACCCGGGTCACCTGGGCGACAACTTCACGCTGTCGGTGTCGGGCTTCGCGCCCAACACCGCACTGGTCTTCGAGCTGCTCAGGCCGGACGGCGTGCTCGAGCGCTACAGCATCCACACGGACTCGAGCGGCAACGGCTCGTACACGTTCACGGGCACCGGCACCGCGATCTCGGGCACCTACACGGCCACGGTCACCAATCCGAACACCGGGGCACACGTCAGCTCGGCCGTGCAGGTCGAACCGGCGTAGCCGCCTCAGCTAGCCGAGGGGGATCGCCCGCCGGCGCACGATCGCGGCCACGTCCGAGGCCAGCCGGTCGAGCGCCTCGCCGTCGGCCTGCCAGCGGTCGCGCTTGCGCCAGGCGGTGAGCACGCCATCCGCCACGGCCACGCGGACGTCGCCCTCGAGCTCGCCCTCCGGCGCGGTGGACGCCGTGGCCGGATCGACGGCGAGCACCACGGCGTCGGCGCCCACCTGGCCGCCGGGGTCGGTGAGGTGCTCGCGCAGCCCGTCGGGCAGCCACATCCGCCGCTCGGCGAGCGAGACCAGCCGGCCGCTCAGCGACGTGCCGGGCAGCGTGCCGCGCAGCACCCCGAACGCCTGGCCGGGGACGGTCAGGCCCCGGAACGCGGCGTGGAAGCTGAGCGGGTCCTCCACCGCCAGGCCACGCTCGTCGGCGATCGCCACGACCCTGTTCACGAGCGCGCCGATCGGCCACGACGTCGCCTGCTTGCGCGGCTGCTCGCGCACGGCGGCGAGCCACTCCGGCGGGTCGAGCTCGCAGTCGAGCGGGCGGGCGCCGTAGCGCGGCACGCAGATCTCGCGCGCCGCGGTGGCCAGCTTCTCTGCGGCCGCCACCAGCGCGTCGAGGTCTTCGTCGCGGCGCAGGTAATCCTGCCGCGCGACGATCGCCTGCCCGTACTCGATCCGCAGCTCGAAGCCCAGGCCCTGCTGCTCGCGCAGGAGCTCGCGCACCGGGCCGGCAAGCAGGTGCTCGGCGGTGGCCAGGTCGGAGTTGCGCCGGATCGCGGCCACCCAGTGGCCGTCGAGACCGAATCGTCGAGCGGGCGAGTGGTCCAGACCGCGTTGTCGCCCTCGTGCCGCTCGGCGCGGCGCGCCACGTGCAGGCCCGTGATCGTCGCCAGGTGCGGCACGCGGCTGCCGGCCGTCGTGTACGGCGTCCTGAAGTACTCCTCGTCGTCGCCGCCGATCAGCGGGACGAACAGCTCGAGCGGGCCCGGCAGCCCCTTCCAGTCCATGCCCGCCTCGCTGATTGCTTCGCTGTGGAAGATGCCGGGCGAGTAGCCGGTGAGCATGCGCGTCTCGTGGCAGAGCACCCCGTACGTGCCGCCCGGCCAGTGACCGCGCACGACGTTGAACAGCACGTCCTTGCTCCAGGGGCAGGTGATGCTGAGGTGGCCGCTCTGCGGCATGCCGCCGCGGAAGTGTTCGGGCGCGACACCGGGAACTGCTCGCCGGCGAGGTCGAGCGTGGCGTCCTTCGACAGCTCGCCGTCCTGCAGGTCGAGCAGGCGCACCGACGAGCGCGGCCACTCTGCGTAGACGCCTGGCCGGATCCGGACAGTGAACGGCCCCGAGTCCGGGCCGCCTCCGCCGCTGACGCACTTGAAGGCGACGACGCGGTCGGCTGTCAGCGCGAGCACGAAGCAGCGCGGCAGCGCCTTCGAGCGGCGCGGCTTGGCCAGCTCGACTACGGCGTGACCGGTGATCATCCCGAGCGTGGTGGGCGCCCGGCCCTGGCGCAGCTCACCGGCCGCGATCACCTCGCCGTCGACCCAGCCGCTCTCGTTGAGCGCCGAGCGCAGCGCGCCCGGCGACTCGGACAGCACGGAGATCCAGCCCTTGAGTCCGATCATGGGGCATGGTCGACGAGCGGTCGTGTCGCCACCAGGGGAGCAGGCTGGTGTCCTGCCTTCGGCAGGCCGAAGGGGACTGCGGACTGCGGACTGCGGACTGCGGACTGCGGCTAGCGGAGGCGTTCCACGCCGGGTGGCTTCCAGCGGCCGCTCAGCACGGCGGCGGTCGGCTGGTACAGGCGCATCATCAGCCGGAAGCCGGCGCTCGGGGCGGGCAGCCAGTTCGAGCTGCCCGTGGACGGCTTGCGGTGGCCGATGTAGATCGTCAGCGAGCCGTCGCGCCCCCGTCGGAGCCCGGGCGTGCGGTCGCCCACCGCGTAGCGCCCGAGCGCGTTGGGGACCATGAAGCTCGCCCGGTTGTAGAGCGTCAGCGACCAGAACGCGTTGACCGGCGGCTCGTGCGCGGGAAACGTGATCCGGTAGTCGTGGCGACCGTCGAGCCGGCGGCCGGCGGAGTCGCGGTCGGTGATCGGATATTCCGCCTCACGCGGGCTGTTGGCGCCGAGGCCGAAGCGCGCCGTGACCGCGCGGAAGACGTAGTCGGTGCCGTAGTTGCCGATGCTCTGAGGAGCGACCAGCCAGCCGTTGTTGAGCCTGCCGCTCGCGGCATTGCGGCGCTCGCCGTCGCGGTCGATCAGCTTGAGCGCCGCGGCGGGCGCCGCCGCCAGCGCGGCACGCACGCCGCCCTCGGTCTGCTCGCTCGAGGGAGTGCGGCCCGGCCCCACGCCCACCGCGGCGAACGCCCGCAGCGCGCATGCGTCGGCGGCCGGGGGCGGATTGCCCGCCAGATCGGGGCCAAGAGCGTCGAAGAACGAGATGCCGCCCGGGATGGCCGTCCGGGAGGAGGTGGCGGCGGGAAAGCCGGGCAGGACCAGTGGCGCCTGGCGCTGGCCGGCGTTCCAGGCCGCAAGCGGGGTGATCGTGTACTGCTGCATCAGAGCGGTCACCGCCGGAACGTCGGCCTGGGAGTCCGCGAGAGTGCGCCCGATCAGCCAGACGAGCGGCGTGGGGCTGTCGATGCGCGGCACCGCCGTGGGCAGCGCTCCCCCGTAGCCGGGCGGGACGATCACGAACGAGCCTGCGGCCGTGCCCGTGGTGCGCCTACCCACGTAGCCGAACACGTTCGAGTAGGCGTCGACCAGCTCGTGGACGTAGTAGCGGCCGTTCGTGGCGGGCACGTCGAGCACGAGCGGGCCCCCCGACAGGTCGAGCCGGGCGATCGTGTAGGTGGTGTCGCGGTTCGGCGCGACCACCGTCTTGACGCTCGGATCGACCAGCGCCGCGATGCTCACGAGCTGGTTGAGCGGGAAGCGCAGCACGGTGGTCTGAACGCTCACCGGCGGGTAGCCGTAGATGTACGCGGCCACCGCGGTGTCGAAGGCGCGGCCCGCCCGAGCCCGGCTTGCGGCCGATCCGTGGAGGTGTGACACGAAGCGCGCCCGCGCACTGGCGAGGTCGGCGTTGACCAGCGCCCGCTCGACGCCCCTCGCGTTGCCGAGCGCGCAGGCGGGCAGGCCCGCGCCCGCCGCCGCCGCCGCCGGCGCGTGGGACGCTCCGAGCGCCGCCAGCGCCACGCCGGCCAGCGCGAGCACCCGGCGCAGCGCCATGACCTACTTCACCCCATCCCGCAGCGCGACGACGCCACCGAACACGCCCAGGTAGAGCGAGCCGTTCGGCCCGATCCCGATGCCGGCGTAGTTGTTCTGGAACAGCACCCCGGTGCCGGCGAGCTGCTTCCAGGCCGTCTTGCCGGTCTTGAACGAGATCGCCGCCCAGGACCAGCGCCGGTTGCCGAGCGGGTCGGCGTCCTGCGTGTAGGTGTAGACGAGGCCCGTCTTGGTGGACAGCTTGGGCACCACCGTGGGGGCGCGCTCGGTGGTGTTGGTCCACACGCGGCGGCAGCCCGTGCTGCGGCTGTTCACGTCCACCCGGGCGAGCCCGGGCGAGGTGATTGCGCCGGCGTTCGGCCCGAACGGGTCCCGGTAGCCGTAGTTGTTCTCCACGACCAGCGAGCGCCCGGCGGTGATCAGCGAGTTCTCGGTGGCGCTCGCACCGCGCGCGAACACCGGCACCTGGCAGACCACCCGCCGCTGCCCGTGGGCGAGGTGCGCCGCCTTGCGGTAGACCACGACGTTCATCGGGTCGGCGTTGTCGGTGATCGCCACGTAGCCGCCGCTCATGACGGTGGGCGTGGTGCCCGAGCCGGCGTCGACCTGGCTCGGCTTGTGGATGCCGGAGTTGCGGTACTTCACCTTCCAGTCGATGTGCGGCCGCCCGCCCCGCCCCGCGCTGAAGCGGTACATGCGCTTGTCGGAGACGATGTAGACCGCGTCGCGGTCCACCGCGAACGAGTTCTCCACCTCCTCGCCGAGCCGCAGCACGTGCACGCTGCCGCTCTTCGGGTCGAGGATCCCGACCTTGCCGTTCTGCTTCGACACGAACCAGACGCGGCCCTTGAAGTCCTGCAGCGCGGAGGTGATGTGCTCCTTGGCCGTGAGCACCTTGCTCAGGTCATAGGCATGCTGCTTCACGAGCTGCGTGCCGTTCGCGGTCTCGGCGATCACCCAGAGCTGGTTGGTCTTGGTCGCGCTCCAGATCCGGTCCTTGTTGTCCAGGAAGAAGTAGCCGCCGCCGGTGAAGTTCTGGTAGGCGGGCGTGCCGGTGTTGTCGGTCGCGTCCGGGAGGACGAGCTGCGCCACCACGAGGAGGGTCGTCGGATCGATCACGCGCGCGGTCGGCGGCGCGACGTTCGACGGGCAGACGCTGACGAGCCGCCCGCGGCTGTCGAACGCGAGCGTCCCGCACAGCGAGGCCGGCAGCGAGCCCGAGAACGTGATCGGCGACCTGCCCAGCGGTCCCGGGCGCTGGTAGGCGTCCGTCATCCAGGTGTCGTCGTGGACGTTGCTGTTCGGGTTGGGCGCGAAGAAGGGGTTCTGGGGCGCGATGGTCGGCGTCGTGGGCTGCGCGCTGAACGCGCTGCCGCTGAACGGCGCGAGCGAGCTCACCGGCCCGGGCGCGATCGGATCGGCCACCGCGGCCCCCGCGGTCGCCGTGGCTGCCAGCACTGCCGCGGCGACCAGCGCCGCGACGGTCACGCGTCCTCTCCTCACCCGTTCCCTCCGATGGTCGTCCGCCCGAGTCGCGCGCAGCCTACCCGGCGACTACATTTGCCGCCCGTGCGGGTCCTGGTCGTGACCAACTTGTACCCCACCGCCAGGCGCCCGGCGCTCGGGCCGTTCGTGCGCGACCAGGTGGAGGCCCTGCGTGAGGCCGCCGGCGTCGAACTCGAGCTGCATACGTTCGACCCGCCGGGTGGCATCGCGCCCTACCTGCGCGAGACGGTCACGCTGGCGCGCCGCTTCCGGGGCCGGCGGTTCGACATCGTCCACGCCCACTACGGCCTCACCGGCGCCTGCTCCCTCGCGGTGCGCAGGGGCCGGCACGTCACCACGTTTCACGGCGACGACCTGCGCCTGCGCAAGACGGCCGGGATCGCCAGGATCGTGACCCGGCTGATCGACCTCCCCGCCACGGTGTCCGCCGGCCTCGCACGCAGCGAGGCGAGGGTGCTGGGCCGCGCGGGCAGCGACCGGCGGGTGGCGGTGCTGCCGTGCGGCATCAGCCTGGAGCGGCTGCGACCGCTCGACCGGCGCGAGGCGCGGGCGCAGCTCGGCCTCGACCCGGACGGCCGCTACCTCCTCTTCCCGGCGGACCCAGCGCGGCCCGAGAAGCGCCACGACCGCGCCCGCGAGGTCGCTCAGTCCGCCGGCGTCGAGCTGCTCCACTACTCGGACACGCCGCCGGAGCAGGTGCCGCTGTACGTGAACGCGGCCAACGCCGTGCTCGTGACCTCGGAGCGCGAGGGCTTCGGCCTGGCCAGCCTCGAGGCGCTGGCCTGCGACGTGCCGGTGGTGGCCACCGACGTCGGCATCGCGCCGCTGGCGCTGGCGGGCGTGAAGGGGACGCTCTGCGCTCCGTACGAGCGCGAGCTCTGGCGGCGCGCGCTCGAGCCGCACCTCGCCGACGCGGACCCGCGCATCGAGGGCCGCGCGCGCGCCGCGCTCTTCGGCAGCCGCCGCATGGCAGAGCGCGTACTGCATGCGTACCGCGACCTCGTCCCGGGAAGCGACGCCCAGACGCGGCCTGTGCCGCAATCTGCACCGATATAGTGGCCGGTCGGTCGGCCTGGACGGCCACCCTCGAGCGATGCCTACCTTCGTGAGACGCCTCGTCGAACGCCTGTCGCAGACGGTCGATCGCGCGGCAGCGGGCTCGCCGGTCCCCGCCGGCCTCGAGCCGCCCGTCCCGGGCGAGCCGCCCAAGCCGACAGCGCACGAGCGCACGCTGATGCGCCGCCGCCTGCGAGCGCTGCGCCGCAGCCGCGAGGCACTCCTGCTCGACGCGGACGGCTCGGACGTCGAGCAGCTCGATGCCGAGTCGCACGCGCTTGCCGAGGCGCTCGACCAGTGGAAGACGCTCGACCAGGTGATCGCCTCGGGCATCGTGAAGCGCTGCTCGACCTGTGGCGAGCTGATGGCGCCGGGCGAGGGCGGGTGCGCGAGCTGTGGTGCCGGGAAGACCGCTGACCGCGGACCGCTGACCGCGGACCGCGGAACGCCAAAGCCGCAGCCGCCGACCACGCGGGTTCCGGCGACGCCGGCGACGCGGGGCTCCGCGGACTAGAGCTTCCAGTAGAGGCCGACCGTCTCGGCGGCCGCCTCCACCGCCGGCCCGCGCTCGAACGAGCGGGGCGCCTCGCCGTTGTCCGTGCTGAACGCCTCGAGCGTGGCCACCACCGACGACGACAGGCCCTCGAGGTCGTAGCCGCCCTCGAGCACCACGCCGATCGGCACCTCGAGGTCCTCCGCGAGCCGCCGCACGTGGAGCGCGAGCTGCGCGAACGAGGAGGTCTCGAGCATGCAGCTCGCAAGCGGATCGCGGCGGTGGGCGTCGAAGCCGGCGGACACGAGCACCAGCTCCGGCTCGAACTGCTTCGCCGCCGGCAGCACCACGTGCTCCACGAGCGACAGCCACTCCTTCTCGCCCGACCCCGGCCGCACCGGCAGGTTGATCGAGTAGCCCTTGCCCTCGGCCGAGCCGACGTCGCGCAGCGCTCCCGTGCCCGGATACAGCGGCGACTGGTGGATGCTGGCGAACAGCACCGCGCTGGTCTCGTGGAAGATGTCGTTCGTCCCGTTGCCGTGGTGGACGTCCCAGTCGAGGATGAACACCCGCGTGAGCCGGTGCGAGTCGAGCGCGTGCTGCGCGCCGATGGCGACGTTGTTGAAGAAGCAGAACCCCATCGCGGCCGCCGGCTCGGCGTGGTGGCCCGGCGGGCGCATGCCCGAGAACGCCAGCCGCGTCTC
The DNA here is from genome assembly GCA_963848495.1 of uncultured Thermoleophilaceae bacterium. Classification (GTDB taxonomy): domain Bacteria; phylum Actinomycetota; class Thermoleophilia; order Solirubrobacterales; family Thermoleophilaceae; genus JAICJR01. The sequence goes on along the minus strand of CAWKDV010000002.1, from coordinate 1,164,530 downwards.
GCCGGACAGCAGCGCGTCCACCGCCGCCACGGCGCCACCGGCGGCGTGCAGCGCCGCCGACCAGGTGCCTGGAGAGGAGACCGTGTCGGGATCGAGCGAGGCGCCGCGCTCGGACATCACGCGCACGTGCTCGATGTAGGACTGCGGGTGCACGCTCTGCAGGGTCGAGTCCGCCACGCGCGGGGCGTCGCGGCGCTCGAAGCCGAGCCAGTCGCGTTTCTCCATCGCCCGCTCGATCGCGGGGATGCGGCCCGGGCCCTCGGGATGCGGGCCCGTGTCGTGCTCCAGCGACGAGTCGTGCCGGAGGTAGAGGCCGGGCGCCATCCCGATACCGTAATCGGCCACCGTGGCGCACGACGGATCCAGCGACGCCGGACGGACCGACGTCGTAGTCGTCGGCGCCGGCGCGGCGGGCCTGTACACGGCGCTCGTGGCCGCGCGCGAGGGCGCCCGCGTGGCGCTCGTCTCGCGCTCGCCGCTCGCGGGGTCGGCCAGCTACTGGGCCCAGGGCGGCATCGCGGCCGCGCTCGCCGAGGACGACTCGCCCGAGCTTCACCTGGCGGACACGATGGCCGCCGGCCGCGGGGCGGCACGTGAAAGTGCCGGCCGAGTCCTCTGCCAGGACGCCCCCGAGCGCGTGCGCGATCTCGAGGCGCTCGGGGTGCGCTTCGACGCCGACCGCCGCGGCGCGCTGGCGCTCGGGCTCGAGGGCGGCCACTCGCGCCGCCGGGTCGTCCACGCCGGCGGCAGCGCCACCGGCCGCCGGATCACGCGCGACCTGTCGGCGCTCGCCGCGCGGCACGAGCGCGTCGACGTGCTCGAGCTCACCACCGCCGACTCGCTCTGGGTCCACGACGGCCGCTGCATCGGCGTGCACGCGCGCGGCGCGAGCGGCGATGCGCGGCCGCTCCTCGCGCGGGCCGTGGTGCTCGCCACCGGTGGAGCGGCCGCCCTCTGGGAACGCACCACCAACCCGCGCGGCGCCACCGGAGTGGGCCTGACCCTCGCGCACGCGGCGGGCGCCGAGCTCGCCGACGTCGAGTTCATGCAGTTCCACCCCACGGCGCTCGTGCACGCGAGCGACGAGCACGACGGCTTCCTCATCACGGAGGCGGTACGAGGCGAGGGGGCGACGCTCGTCACCGGGGACGGCGAGCGCTTCGTGAACGAGCTGGCGCCGCGCGACGAGGTGGCGCTGGCGATCCAGACGCGACTGCGCGAGGGGCGGCGCGTCCTGATCGACATGAGGGCGATCGACCTCGCCCGCTTCCCCAACATCGTCTCGACGCTGAACGACGCCGGGTTCGACCCGGCGCGCGAGCCGGTGCCCGTCGCGCCCGCCGCCCACTACACGATGGGCGGCGTGGCCACCGACCTCGAGGCGCGCTCCTCCCTGCCCGGCCTGCTGGCCGTGGGCGAGTGCGGCTGCACCGGCCTGCACGGGGCCAACCGGCTCGCCTCGAACTCGCTCGCCGAGTGCTTCGTGTTCGGGCACCGCGCCGCCCACGCCGCGCTCGCCGAGCCGGAGCTGCCGGCCGGCGCGCGGCCCGCGCCGCCCGAGCCCGGACCCTCCCCCGTGCCCCCGGCCGAGACGCGCCACGCCCTCTGGCGGCTGGCGGGCATCGAGCGCGACGCCGCGGGACTCGAGCGGCTCGAGGGCGACCCCTTCCCGCTGGCCCGGCTCATCGCCCGCTCGGCGCTCGCCCGCGAGGAGAGCCGCGGCGCCCACCAGCGCAGCGACCATCCGCGGACAGACCCCGCGCTCGACGCGGAGCATCTCGTGGTAGCGCAGGACGGCTCGGTGGGCATGGTGACCTGGAGTTAGTTCGGCTGTGGTGGCAACAAACCCAGCCGTTAATGCCACCTTAATAATCGCTTCGTTTGGGCTTTACAGCGCGGTGGAATACTCGCCTTGGTGTAAGGGGATGGTCACCCGGCACGGTTGCTAACCAAGGGGAATGGGAGGCCCAAGCCATGTATCAGTTCAGTCGCTCGATCTACCGCGAATTGGCGAGCCGAGGTGGTCGAGGACGGCAGGGACGCATATGCGAACCGACTGGCTTTCTTGAAGTGCTGTGAAGAGGCGATGGAGCGCCTGGCAGCTGACCGGCACTACTTCGCGCGGCCGGCGCGGTCGCTCTTCCGGGAAGTGCGCGTGTACTTCCCGATGTCGAGTCAGCTGCGGCTCTACCGCGTGATCGAGCGCTACACGGCGCTCGCGGCGGAGTACGTGGACCGGCACATGCAGGAGGGAGTGTCGCTCGACGGCAGCCCCCTGTCGTGCCATGCGAGCACGCGCAAGGGCACGCCATGCCAGCGCATTCCGCTCCCGGGCAGCAAGTACTGCCCGTCGCACAAGCACCTCGAGGAGGACTTCGCGGTCACAGCCGCCTAGCGGCGGCGATCGCAAGGAAGCTGCGCTTCCGCGAGCCTGGTCGGGACGTCCAGGTGCAGGCGGCGCTGTCTGACGCAGGCGGGAAGCCGAGAGCTGTCACGGGGCGAAGATTGTCCCGGCGGGGGTCGGCTTCCCGTTCTGCGCCTATAGCTTGCCGGGCATGCTGCTCGGCGTGGACGTCGGAGGGACCTTCACCGACGCCGCGCTCCTCACGAGCGAGGGGCTCGTCACGGCGAAGGCGCCGTCCACTCCCGAGGACCAGTCCGAGGGAGTGATCGACGCGGTGCGCGCCGCCCTCGAGGCCGCGGGCGCCGAGCGCGGCCGACGTCGAGCGCTTCGTCCACGGCATGACCGTGGGCACCAACGCGCTGCTCGAGGGGAAGGTCGCGCGCACCGCGCTGCTGGCCACCGAGGGCTTCACCGACCTCGAGGAGCTGGGCCGCCAGGCGCGGCCCGACCTCTACCGCCTCTGTGCCGGCCATCCGCCCCCGCTCGTGCCGCCGACGCCTGCGCGTGCCGGTGCCGGAGCGCACCGGGCCGGACGGTGTGCTGAGCGAGCTCGACGAGGAGCGCCTCGCGGAGCTGATCGACGAGCGCTGCGGCGAGGTCGAGTCGATCGCGGTCTGCCTGCTCTGGGGCTTCCGCCACCGCGAACACGAGCGCGCCGCCGCGCGCCTGGCCGGCGAGCGCCTGCCGGACGTGCACGTCTCCACCTCGCACGAGACGGCCGGCGTGTTCCGCGAATACGAGCGCTGCGCGACGACGATCGTCGATGCCGCGCTGTCGCCCCTGCTGCGCAGCTACCTGCGGCAGCTGGCCGAGCGCGCGCCGCGAGGCGGGCCTGCCCGAGCCCGAGGTGATGCTCTCGGGCGGCGGCGTGGCGAGCGCGGAGACCGCCGCGCGCCACGGGTCCTGGACCGTGCTCTCGGGTCCGGCCGGCGGCGCCGTGGGGGCGGCCCGCATGTCCGAGCGCGCCGGGGCCGGCGGCGCCGTGCTGCTCGACATGGGCGGCACGTCGTGCGACGTGTCGGTGGCGTTCGACGGCCGGGCCGGCGCCGGCGGCGGGCGCGAGGTCGGCGGCCGCGCGCTGGCGCTGCCGATGGTCGACGTGCACACGATCGGAGCCGGCGGCGGCAGCGTGGCCTGGCGCGACGCGGGCGGCGCGCTGCGCGTGGGGCCGCGCTCGGCGGGCGCCGTGCCCGGCCCCGCCTGCTACGGCCGCGGTGGCGAGGAGCCCACGGTGACCGACGCCAACCTGCTGCTCGGCTACCTCGACGCCGACTCGCCGCTGGCCGGCGGCGTACAGCTCGACCGCGCGGCGGCCGAACGTGCGCTGGGCGCGCTCGGCGACTCGCTCGGCCTGTCCCTGGAGGAGACCGCGGCCGGCATCGCGCGCGTGGCCAGCGCCGAGATGGCGCGCGCCGTGCGCGTGATGACGATCGAGCGCGGGATCGACCCGCGCGAGCTGGCGCTGCTCGCCTTCGGCGGCGCCGGGCCGCTGCACGCCTGCGCGATCGCCGCCGAGCTCGACATGACGCGCGTGGTGATCCCGCGGGCCTCAGGGCGTGCTGTCGGCGCTCGGGCTGATCGTCTCCGAGCGGCGGCGCGACCTCGTCGAGAGCGTGCTGCTGGCCGGCGGCGAGCTCACGCGCGAGGCGATCGCCGAGGCCGTGGCGCGGCTCGGCCGGCCGCGGCCGCGAGGAGCTCGGCGCAGGCGACGCCGAGCTGCGCGCGAGCTACGACCTGCGCTACGCGGGGCAGGCGTTCGAGCTCGACGATCCCGGGCGAGCCGTCGCCCGACCCGGACGCGCTCCGGCGCGCGTTCGACGAGGCGCACGAGCAGCGCTACGGCTACTCGGACCCGGAGCGCGCTGCTCGAGCTCGTCACCGTGCGGGCGAGCGTGGCGCTGCCGGGCGGCGAGCTGGCGGCGCCGCCCGCGGGCGAGGCCGAGGAGCCGCGCACGCGCGAGCGCGCTCTTCGCAGGCGAGCGCATGGAGGCGGCGGTGCTGCGCGGCGGCACCGGCGACATCCGCGGGCCGGCGATCTGCGAGCTGGCCGAGGCCACGCTGGTGGTGCCGCCCGGCTGGAGCGGCGTGACCGACGAGGACGGCACGATCGTGCTGGAGCGCGAGGGCTGACGGTGGACCCGGTCACGCTCCAGGTGATGGTCGGCGCGCTCAAGGCGGCGTGCGACGAGATGGGCGTGGTACTGCGTGCGCTCCGCCCACTCGGCCAACGTGAAGGAGCGCCGCGACGCCTCCACCGGGCTGTTCGACGCCGCGGGCGAGATGGTCATGCAGGCGGAGCACATCCCCGTGCACCTCGGGGCGATGCCGGTGGCGGTGGCCGCCGTGCTCGGCGAGGAGCAGCGCCCGGGCGACGCCTGGATCCTCAACGACCCCTACCGCGGCGGCACGCACCTTCCGGACATCACCCTCGTGTCGCCGGTGTTCGTCGGGCGCCGAGCTGGTGGGCTTTGCCGCCAGCCGCGCCCACCACGCGGACGTCGGCGGCAAGCTGCCCGGCAGCATGCCGGCCGACTCGCACACGCTCGACGAGGAGGGCGTTGTGATCCCGCCGAGCCGGCTCGTGAACGAGGGCCGGCTCGACGAGGAGCTGCTCGGGGATCTCAGCGGCCGAATGCGCAACCCCGACCAGCGGCGAGCCGACCTGCGCGCCCAGCTCGCCGCCGGCCGTGCGGGCGCCTCACGCCTCACGGAGCTGGTGGAGCGCTACGGGATCGACCCGGTGCGCGAGGCGATGCGCGAGACGCTCGACTACGCAGAGCGCCGCACGCGCGCGCGCATCGAGGAGCTGGACGACGGCGTGCGCGAGGCCCGCGACGTGCTCGAGGCGGCGGACGGCGACCTCGAGCTCCGGCTGCGCGCAGAGGTGGCGGGCGACGAGCTGCGGCTCGACTTCAGCGGTTCGGCGGAGCAGCACGACGGCAACCTCAACTGCCCACTGGCGGTCACGCTGTCCGCCTGCTACTTCGCGGTGCGCGTGCTCACCGACCCCGACGTGCCGGCCTGCGCCGGCGCCTACCGGCCGGTGACCGTCACGCGCCCCGGAGGGCTCGCTGCTCAACGCGCGCCCGCCGGCCGCGGTGGTCGCCGGCAACGTGGAGACCTCGTCGCGGGTGGCGGACCTCGTGCTGGCCGCGTTCGGCCGCGCGCTCGGCCAGGGCACGATGAACAACCTCACGCTCGGCAACGAGCGCTTCACCTACTACGAGACGCTCGGCGGCGGCCAGGGCGCCTGCCCGGACGCCGACGGCCCGAGCGCGGTGCACGTGGCGATGAGCAACACGCTCAACACGCCGATCGAGGCGCTCGAGCTCGAGTTTCCGCTGCGGGCAGTGGAGTACGCGGTGCGGCGCGGGTCGGGCGGCGCCGGCCGGCACCGGGGCGGCGACGGGGTCGTGCGCGAGCTCGAGGCGCTCGACGAGATGAGCTTCTCGCTGATCACCGAGCGCCGCCGGCACGCGCCGCCGGGCGCCGATGGCGGCGAGCCGGGCGCCCGCGGCCGCAACCTGCTGAACGGCGAGGAGCTGCCGCCAAAGGCGTCGGGCGAGCTGCATCGCGGCGACCGCCTGCGGATCGAGACGCCCGGCGGCGGCGGGCACGGCGCGCCCGCTTAACGGCCGGGTAACGCGGCGACCTTCGCGGTTCCCTACCTTCCCGCGCGGGAGCAGGTCCGCACGCCGATACGAAACACGGAGGTTCTCGATGCTCAGGCGCCTCGGCGCGCTCAGCGCGCTGCTGCTGTTCTTCCTCACCGGCTCCGCCGCCGCCCAGACGCACGCGTACATCGGCTCGATGCACGAGCACAGCGCCTACTCGGACGGCTGGCCGGGGTCGCGCCCCTACGACTACTACCTGTCGGGCCGCGGACACGGGCTCGACTTCATGGGCGGCAGCGACCACTCGGACAACCTCGGCCTGCCGAACAGCTTCAGCGACTACTGCGTGAACCCGCAGAACCCGCTCTTCGACCCCACGCAACCGGGCTGCCTGCTGGCCGACTCGGTGAACCCGGCGGACAGCTTCCGCAAGTGGGACGCCACGCTCGAGCAGGCCGCCGAGGCGACCACTCCCAGGTTCACCGCCTTTCGCGGCTTCGAGTGGACCTCCGACCGCTTCGGCCACATCAACGTCTACTTCTCGCACCAGTGGGAGAACGCGAAGACCGACGGCGGCTACGTGACGATGGCGACCTTCTACGACTGGCTGCTCGGCTCCGGCGGCATCGCCACCTTCAACCACCCCGGCGACAAGAAGCTGTCCACCTCGGACCCCGCCTTCAACTGGAACGACTTCGAGTACGTGCCCGCGGCGGATCCGCAGATGGTCGGCATCGAGGTCTACAACAGCGCCAGCGACTTCGCGGCGCCCGGCGCCCACGACGGCCCGCCGGAGGGCTGGTACGTGCACGCCCTCGACAAGGGCTGGCACCTGGGCGCGATCGGCGCCGAGGACCTCGGCCACAAGTACGGCGACGACTGGGGCGGGCCGGGTCAGGCCAAGACCGTGATCCTCGCCGCCAGCCGCAGCGCGGCCGACCTCGAGGCGGCGCTGCGGGCGCGGCACTTCTACGCGGTGGCGCGGCCGGCATACCGGCTGTCGTACACGCTCGACGGGAACGAGATGGGCTCCCGGCTCACGCGTACGCCCGGCACGCTGCTGCACGCGGTGGCGCGCGCGACCGACGCCGGCGGGAAGACCCTCACCGGCGCCCGGGTCGAGCTCGTGACGAGCCACGGCGCCGTGGTGGCGTCCGGCACCGGCGGTCGGCTCGACGTGCGCCGCCGCTCCGCGTCCGGCGAGGCCTGGTACTTCGTCCGCGCAATCGTGGGCGGCGCCGACATCGCCTACTCGAGCCCGATCTGGGTCAGCGGCTGAGCCTGAGCTAGGCTCCGGCGCCTATGGCGTCGATCAAGCGAGTCGCCTTCCTGGGCATGGGGATCATGGGCTCGCGCATGGCGGCGAACGTCGCCGGCGCGGGCTTCGACGTGGCGGTCTGGAACCGCACGGCCTCGAAGGCCGAGGCGGTGGCGAAGGCCACCGGTGCGCGCCTGGCGGCCACTCCCGCCGAGGCCGCCGAGGGAGCGGACGCGACGATCACGATGGTCGTCGACTCGCCCGAGGTCGAGGCCGTGCTGTTCGGCCCGGACGGCGCCGCCGCCGCGATGGCGGAGGGCTCGATCGTGATCGACATGTCCACGGTCGCGGCCGCAGCCAGCCGCTCGATCGCCGAGCGCCTGCGCGAACGGGGCATCGCCTTTCTCGACGCCCCGGTGAGCGGCTCGAGCCCCAAGGCCGAGGACGGCACGCTGACGATCATGGTCGGGGGCGCGGGCGAGGACTTCGAGTACTCGCTGCCGCTGCTCGGGGCGATGGGCGAGCTGATCGTGCACGTCGGCCCGCAGGGCCACGGATCGCTGGTCAAGCTGCTCAACAACACGCTCGCGGCGGTCAACGCGGCGGCGCTCGCCGAGGCCATCACGGTGGCCCGCAAGGCGGGGCTCGACCTCGCCGCCCTGGTCCGCGTGGTCAGCGCCAGCTCCGGCAACTCGACCATGCTCCAGATCAAGGCGAGGCCGATGATCGAGCACGACTTCGAGCCGCTCTTCCGGCTCGATCACATGCTCAAGGACGTACGCCTCTGTCTCGACGAAAGCAGCCGGCTTGGCACGCCGACACCGGTGGCCAAGAGCGCCTCCGAGCTGTACGAGAAGGCCTCCGAACGGGGTCTCGGAGACGACGATTTTGCGGCTGTGATCGAGATTCTGGAGGATGTGTGACGGAGGTCACTTAGGAATTCGCCTTGAATTCTCTACCTAATTTCGTAGAATGCGGCTCCCGCGCCCATGCCTCAAATCGCCGTCGTGGGGGCGCGGCTTGGAGGTTTTCTCTTTTATGCCAGTCGCTTTCAAAGAGTGGGCTATCACCGTGCGTGCTCTCGCCGAGGGTGAGCAGCTGCTCACGCTCCGCAAGGGCGGGATACGCGAGGAGCAGCGCCACTTCGAGATCGAGCACGATCGCTTCTTCCTCTATCCGACCTTCGACCATCAGGCCGGCGATCTCGTGCGCGAGTCGCACAAGCCGGAGCTGGCCAGGGCGCTCGAGGAGGGAGTGTGGGCGAACGGAGAGCCGACGCCGCGCGAGCTCCAGGCCGGCGCCGTGCCGCAGCCTGAGCGCGTCCGCATCCGGGCTTGGGCCGAGGTGGCCGCGAGCTACCTGATCACGGACCCGCGCTGCGTCGACGCGCTCTCGCCCTACTACGTCTGGACCGCCGACTACGCCGAGAAGCGGCTTGCGTGGAAGCGGCGTCATCCGCTCCACGTGATCCTGCTGCGCACCTACCGGATCCCGCGTCCGGTCACCGTCAAGGTGCGCGACGAGTACGGTGGCTGCCGCTCGTGGGTGGAGCTCCACCGCGACCTGCCGTTCGAGGGCACCCCAGTGCTCTCAGACGACGAGTTCGAGCGCGCCGCGGCGGAGATCGAGGCGATCGCCTCGGACGCCGTGCCCGTCCTCGCATAGTTCTGACGCCGATAACAGCGCAGTTACGGCCAGGTTCCCCGGTGCGCCTGGACGGATGTACTGTCGATCCATGGAACTCGTCGCGGTTGTACTCATCTCGGCGGGTCTGGGGCTCCGTGTAGGACGCTGGTGGGCGGTGGCCGTCCCGCTGCTCTTCGGCGTGGGGTCGAAGCTGCTGGTCGACGGTGCGGGAAGCCACTTCGGCGGCAACCCGGTCACCGTCATCGTCGGGCTCGCGATGGCCGCTGCTGCGGTCGGAGTGGCGCTCGGCAGGCAGCCCACCTCGACGCGCTAGGACGGTCAGCCGGCGGCCGTGACCAACGCCCGCCGGCGGCCGATCCAGCCCTGGCTCCAGGCGAACCAGACGAGGCCGGCGAGGAACACCAGGATCGCCACCCAGAAGTTGAGCCGCATCCCGAGGATGTGGTGGGCGTCGTCGATGCGGATCAGCTCGATCCCGATGCGCATCAGGCAGTAGCCGGATACGTACAGGGCGAACAGGCCGGGCGGCTGGATGCGGCGGTGGTGGCCGAGCCAGACGAGGAACCCCGCCAGCGACAGGTCCCAGACGATCTCGTAGAGGAACGCCGGCTGGAAGGTCGTGTACTGCTCGTAGCCCGGCGGGCGGTTGGCGGGATCGATCTTCAGCCCCCAGGGGAGCGAGGTGGGCTTGCCGAACAGCTCCTGGTTGAAGTAGTTGCCGATGCGCCCGATGGCCTGCGCCACGAGCAGTCCGGGCGCCGCCACGTCGAGGAACTCGGCGATGTTGATCTTGCGCCGCTTGAGCACGATCAGCCCGCCCAGCACCCCGCAGGCGATCCCGCCCCAAAGCCCCATGCCGCCGTTCCAGATGGCGAACGGCCCCCACCAGTGGGGGGGCACGTCGTTCGAGCTCGTGATGTCGAAGTACAGCCGCCCGCCGATCAGGCCGGCGGGAAAGCCCACGAGCGCCACCTCCTGCACCAGCGCCGGGTCGCCGCCGCGCGCCTTCCAGCGCTTCGTGCTGACCACGACGGCGGCCAGCACGGCGAGCACGTACATCAGCCCGTAGACGTGGATGAAGAAGGGGCCGACGGAGACGCCGCTGTCGTGCGGAGATGGGATCGCGCCGAAGGGCATGACTGCCGTGATCTTGGCATCGCCGGATGAGAACCGGCGCATGCCTCGTTGACGCTCCCTATTCTGCCCCGCCACGATGCGGCGCCTGGCAGGGGGAGCGATCGTTGCGGTCACGCTTGCGCTGTTCGCGGGGAATGCCTCCGCGCAGCTGCCCCTGCCCCTGCCCATCCAGCTCCCGATCCCGGTGGGCGGGAGCACGGGACCCGCGCCGCAGCCCTACGGAACGAACGACTACGGCGGCTTCCGCAACGTCCTCCCGCCGGGCCAGAACGGCTTCGACAACCTGCCGCAGCTCGCAGCCTTCGAGGCCACCGGCCAGCGGCCGGCCCACAACGACGACCAGCTCGGCATGTACGCGAACCTCGTCCACGCCGTGCCGGGCCTGACGGCGGGGCAGATCCCGAACTACTTCAAGGACGCGACCTTCGGCGTGAAGGCGGGCGACGTCGAGAGCACGGAGAGCCCGCGCCCCGATGTGACGATCGTCCGCGACAAGGGCTTCGGCGTGCCCCACATCTACGGCTCGACGCGCGCCGGAACGATGTTCGGCGTGGGCTACGCGACAGCCGAGGACCGGCTCTTCTTCATCGATGTGCTGCGCCACCTGGGCCGCGCCGAGCTGAGCTCGTTCGCGGGCGGCGCGCCCGGCAACCGCGCCTTCGACGAGGAGCAGTGGGCGGCCGCGCCCTACAACGAGGCCGACCTCACCAAGCAGGTGAACCAGTTCCAGCAGCTCTACGGCGCCGACGGCGCGCAGGTCGCCGACGACGTGAAGAACTACATCGAGGGCATCAACGCCTACATCACGAACGCGCGGCTCGATCCGCTGCTGATGCCGGGCGAGTATGCCGCCATCAGCAGGCCCCAGGGGCCGGACGACTTCAAGCCGGAGGACCTGGTGGCGATCGCCTCGCTGGTCGGCGCGATCTTCGGCAACGGCGGGGGCAACGAGCTGGCCTCGTCGCAGGTGCTCGAGGCGGCGCAGAAACGGTTCGGCGCGAAGCGGGGCGCGGCAGTGTGGGCCGACTTCCGCGAGGCGGAGGACCCCGAGGCGCCGACGACCGTTCACAACGGCACGAGCTTCCCCTACATGCTCACGCCCAAGCACCCGGCGGCGGGCAGCCTCGCGCTGCCGGATCCGGGCAGCTTCAAGTCGACGCAGGGCAAGACGATCGCGCACTCGTCGAGCACGAAGGCGGCCGCCGGGCTGATCGCCCTGCCAAAGGCGATGTCGAACGCACTGGTGGTGTCGGGGGCGAAGTCGCAGTCGGGCCATCCGCTGGCGGTCTTCGGCCCCCAGACCGGCTACTTCGCGCCGGAGATCCTGATGGAGGAGGACGTGCACGGACCCGGCATCGATGCGCGCGGCGCGGCCTTCCCCGGCACGAACGTCTACGTCCAGCTCGGCCGCGGCCGCGACTACGCCTGGAGCGCGACCTCGGCCGGCAGCGACATCGCCGACACCTGGGCGCTGCCGCTGTGCGACCCGAGCGGCGGCAAGCCGACTGTCAACTCGAGCTACTACCTCTACAAGGGCCAGTGTCAGAAGGTCGAGGTGCTCTCGCGCACCAACAGCTGGACCCCGAACGCCGCCGACCAGACGCCCCCGGGCAGCGAGACGCTCACCGCCGAGCGCACGCCGCTCGGCGTGGTCACCGGGCGCGCCACGGTCCATGGCAAGCCGGTGATCTACGTGACAGACCGGACCACCTACTTCCACGAGGTGGACTCCGCGCTCGGCTTCAAGGACATGAACGATCCGAGCAAGGTCAGCTCGCCGCAGGACTTCCAGCACGCGATGTCCAAGGTCGGCTACGCGTTCAACTGGTTCTACGTCGACAACAAGCACACCGCCTACTTCAACTCCGGCGCCGATCCCGTCCGCAACAGCGCCGTGAACCCGAACTTCCCCGCCTGGGGGCGCCCGCAGTATCTCTGGAAGAACTGGAACGACCAGACCAAGACGGAGGCGACGATCCCCGCCTCGCGGCACCCGCAGGGCATCGACCAGGACTACTTCACGAGCTGGAACAACAAGCAAGCACCGGGCTTCCGCGCGGCCGACCAGCAGTGGGGCTACGGCCCGATCTACCGCTCGCAGATGCTCGACCAGCAGCTCGTGCCGCAGATCGCGGGCGGAAAGAAGACGACGCTTGCAGGCGTGGTGAACGCGATGGAGACCGCCGGCACGGTGGACATGCGCGCGGACTTCCTCCTGCCGCTCGCGTTCAAGCTGCTCGGCTCCCAGAGCGACCCGAAGGTCGCGCGCGCGCTAGACGAGCTCGAGGCCTGGCACGCGGCCGGCTCACACCGCATCGACCGCGACAAGAACGGCGTCTACGAGGACTCGGACGCGATCCGGATCATGGACGCCTGGTGGCCCCTGTGGGTGAAGGCGGAGTTCCAGCCCGCGCTCGGCAGCGACCTGTTCGGGAAGATCCAGGCGATCCTCTCGATCGACAACCCGCCGAACTCGGGCGGCGACCACCTCGGCTCGGCCTACCAGGACGGCTGGTGGGGCTACGTGTCGAAGGACCTGCGGCGCATCCTCGGCCTGCCGGAGAAGGGCAGGTATTCGCGGGCATATTGCGGCGGCGGCTCGCTCGCCAGGTGCCGCGCGGCGCTGCTCGGGTCGCTTAAGCAGGCGATCGACACCCCGGCGAGCAGCATCTACAAGGACGACGCCTGCTCGAAGGCGGGCAAGCAGGGCAACCAGCAGTGCTACGACACGATCTCGTTCCGGGCGCTCGGGGCGATCACGCAGCCACTGACCGAATGGGTCAACCGTCCCACCTTCCAGCAGGTGGTGGAGGTGCAGGGCCACCGCTGACAGACTCAGGCCGATGGCCTGGGTCGAAACCCAGTCGCTCTCGTTCTCCGCGCGCCACGACGCGCACCTGGCCGGCGCCGCCGCCCGGATGCTCGACGGCCTGGAGGACTTCCGGGACCGCCTCGCCGAGCAGTTCGAGCGCACGCCGGGCGACATCTCGGTGGTGATCCACCCCACCGCCACGCAGCTCTCGCTGGCGCACCCCTGGCTGCCGCTCGCGCGGGCGGTGGCCGCCCCGGCCAGCCGGCGCTACTTCGCCGGCTGGTTCGGCTCGCAGGAGATCCACGTGCTCGCCCCCGAGGTGCTCGAGCAGCGCGCCTCGGCGGTGCCGGGATCGCTCGAGGCGCTCAGGCTCACGCCGCTGCACGAGTACGCGCACGTGGTGGTCGGGGCCAACAACCGCCGGCTGCCGCCGCCGTTCACGCCGCCTCGCTTCGCCCGCTACGCCGCCTGGGCGTGGCTCTGCGAGGGGGCCGCCACCCACTTCTCCGGCCAGGCGCGCTTCCTGGGCGGGGCGATCGCGCGGCGCCTGCACGAGGCCGGCCGGCCCGCGTTCCCGCCCTCGACCCGCGATGCCTTCCTGCTCGGCGGCACCGTGTTCGACCTGCTCGAGCGCGAGCAGGGCCCCGAGGCGTGCGTGCAGCTCGCGTCGCGGCTCCACCCGCAGGGGCGGCGCGCGGCGCTGCAGCAGGCGTTCGGCGCGAGCGCGGCGGAGATCGAGACGGCCTGGCGCCGCTACCTGACGGAGCTGACCGAGCTCAGGCTGGTCTGAGCGACGGAGGGCTCGCGGCCCACCCTGATCCGGCCCTCACCCGCCAGGCCGACCATCGCGTCCACCACCTCGGGCGAGAACTGGGTGCCGCGCCCGCGGCGCACCTCCTCGAGCGCGCCCTCCGCGCTGATCGCCGCGCTGTAGGGGCGCTCGGTGGTCATGGCGTCCCAGGCGTCGGCCAGGCCGACGATCGTGGCCAGGCGCGGGATCCGCTCGCCCTCGAGCCGGCCCGGGTAGCCGCGCCCGTCCCAGCGCTCGTGGTGGTGGCGGATGATCGGCACCGCGTCTCTCAGGCGGCCGAACTTGGCGGCGATGCGGGCGCCCTCGAGCGAGTGCGTCTTCATCCGCTCGTACTCCTCCTCGGTGAGCTTGCCCGGCTTGGTGAGGATCGCGTCGGGCACGGCGATCTTGCCGATGTCGTGGAAGAGCGCGCCGTAGCGGAGCGCGTCCATCTCCTCCGTTTTGATGCCGAGCCGCTCGCCGATCTCGATCGAGAGCTGCTGCACGCGCGCGGAGTGGCCGGCCGTGTAGGGGTCCTTCGCCTCGACGGTGGCGTTAAGGCTCTCGATCGCCTCGAGCGTCGACCTCTCGAGCAGCTCGTAGGACTCGGCCAGGGCTGCCGAGCGCTGCTCGAGCAGCGCCCACTGGCGGCGCAGGGTCACGGATGCGCCGCGCACGAGCAGCACGGACGCGAGCCAGAGCAGCAGGAACACGCCGGCGGTGGCCGCCCACAGCTCGTGTTCGCGCTTCGAGATCGCGGCGGCCACCTTGTTGGCGTCGGCGTAGATCTCGTAGGCGCCGATCGGCTTGCCCCGGTCCTGCACGCGAATCGGCACGTAGGCCTCCAGCACGTGCTTCACGCCGAGCCCCGCCTCGGCGGCGTCCTCGTCCTTGTGCAGGTTTGCGAAGCCCGCCTTGCCGTGCCCGGCCAGCGCGCCCTCGAGCTCGTCGGAGAGCGGGAAGCGCTTGCCGATCCTGTCCGGGTCGAGGTTGGTGAAGGCGAGCACGCCGTCCGGCCGCCAGACCTTGACGCTCAGGATGTCCGGCCGGCTGACCAGCTCGCGCAGCGCCTGCGCGCGCAGGTTGGGCGTGACCATGATGCGGCCCGAGTCCTGCAGCTCCGGCGACAGGACGCCGTCCACGTACTGGCTCAGCCCGTCGCGCGCGTCGTGCACCGACTGGCTGCGCACCGAGTGGCCCATGAGTACGCCGAGCGCCAGCCCTCCGGCGCCGAGCACGACTGCACTGAGGACGACGAATGCCCTCAGCAGCCCTACGGAACGTAGGACGTTCCGGTCCACCGGACGCTTATCGGCACGCCTTGGCGGCTAATTGAGTTGCGCCAACACTTCTTAAAGACCGAGCGTCTTGGCGATGATGTTCTTCTGGATCTCCGAGGTGCCGCCGTAGATCGTGGTCACGACGGCGCTGCGCAGGTGGCGCTCCATCGGGTACTCGCTGGCGTAGCCGTAGCCGCCCATGATCTGGAGTCCCTCGAGCGCGCAGCGCTTGGCCAGCTCGGTGGCGGCCAGCTTGGCCATCGAGGCCTCCTGCGGCAGCATCCGGCTCGGGTCCTCGTCGGTGAGCGAGGCCACCCAGCGCACGAGCAGCCGCGTGCGCGCGAGGTCCATGGCCATGTCCGCGAACTTGTGCTGGATCGCCTGGAAGGTGCCGATCGGGCGGCCGAACTGACGCCGCTCCTTGGCGTACGCCAGCGCATCGTCGAAGGCGCGCTGGGCGAGGCCGAGCGCCGTGGAGGCGAGAATCACGCGCTCGTTGTTGAGGCCCGCCATGAGCTGCGTCCAGCCGCCGCCCGCCGTGCCGAGCAGCGCGTCTTCGGGCACGCGCACGTCGTTCAGGTGCAGCTCGTTGGTGTCCTCACCGCCGAGCGTGTCGATCGGCGTGATCGTGAAGCCCTCGGCGTCGTGCGGCACGAGGATCATCGACATGCCCTGGTGCGGGTTGTCGGTCTTCTCCGATCTGCAGACCACCAACACATGGCTCGCCTTGTGCGCGAACGAGCACCACATCTTGGAGCCGTTGAGGACCCACTCGCCGTTCTCGCGCCGCGCCGAGGTCTTGAGCGACGCCACGTCCGACCCGGCCTCGGGCTCCGACATGGCGATCGCCAGCGTGCCGCCCGCCGCCACGCGGCCGAGCAGGTCGCGCTTCTGCTCCTCGGTGCCGAAGCGGCCCAGCGCGCCGACCACGATCAGCGTGACCGCGTAGGCGCCGATCGGCGCCTGGCCGCGCGTGGTCTCCTCGAGGAAGAGCGAGGCGTCGAGGAAGCTGCCGCCCGAGCCGCCGTACTCCTCCGGGATGCAGAGCCCGTACCAGCCGAGCTCGGCCATCTTGCGGGCCACGTCGTGGTTGTGCGGATCCGTGAAGCCATTCGTCAGCTCGCGCAGCCGGTCGCCGGCGAGCTCGCGCGCGCAGAAGTCGCGGATCGACTCGACGAACGCCTGCTGCTCGTCGCTCAGCCGGGGCGCGGCGGCGATCATGCGACCGGCTGCGGCGCCTCGACCTTGAAGCGGTTGAGCTCGCGCAGCGCGATGACCATCTTGTGCACCTCGTCCGGCCCGTCGGCGATCCGCAGCATGCGCCCGTGCCGCCACATCGAGGCGACCGGTGTGTCGTCGGAGACGCCCAGCGCTCCCAGCACCTGGATCGCGCGATCGAGCACGTCCATGAACACGTTGGCGGCCACGACCTTGATCATCGAGATCTCCTGGCGCGCCGCGCGCTTGCCCTCGGTGTCCATCTTCCAGGCCGCGTGCAGGACCATCAGGCGGGCGCCGTGGATCTCCATGCGCGACTTGGCCACGAAGTCCTGGACGAACTGCTTCTCGGCCAGCTTGCCGCCGAACGCCTCGCGCTCGTTCGCGCGCCTGCACATGATCTCGAAGGCCCGCTCGGCGCCCCCGATCGCGCGCATGCAGTGGTGGATGCGGCCGGGGCCGAGCCGGTCCTGCGCGATCTTGAAGCCCGCGCCGCGCTCGCCCAGCAGGCTGTCCGCCGGCACGCGGCAGTCCTCGTAGAGGATCTCGCAGTGCCCGGGGCCGCCGTCGTGGCCCATCACCGGCACCGGCCGCACCAGGTTGAAGCCCGGCGCGTCGGTGGGCACCAGGATCATGCTCGCCCGCTTGTGCGGAGCGGCGTCGGGATCGCTCACCACCATGGCGATCGCTATCGACGCGCCCACCGCCCCCGAGGTGAACCACTTGTGGCCGTTGATCACCCACTCGTCGCCGTCGAGCTCGGCCTGGCAGGCGAGGCCCGTGGGGTCCGAGCCGGCCGTCTCGGGCTCGGTCATCGAGAAGCAGCTGCGGATGTCGCCCTCGAGCAGCGGCCGCAGCCAGCGCTCGATCTGCTCGTCCGTGCCGTGCTCGGCGAGGATCTCCATGTTGCCCGTGTCGGGCGCCGAGCAGTTGTAGACCATGGGCGCGATCGGGCTGCGGCCCATCTCCTCGCAGAGCATCCCGTACTCCCAGTTGAGGAGGCCGGCGCCGAAGCGCTCGTCGGGCATAAACAGGTTCCAGAGGCCGTCCGCCTTGGCCCGCTCGCGCAGCTCCACAAGCCCGTCCGGGTAGGCGCGCCCGGTCTCTACCGTCACCTCCTCGTCGAGGGCCCGGAGCAGCTCCATCTCCACCGGGAAGATGTGCTCCTCGTTGAACTCCGTGATGCGCTCGAGAAGGCTCTCGACCTGAGGGGTGGCGTTGAAGTCCATGGGGCGGCAGGCTACTCCACGGCAGCGGCCCGGCGCGCGCCAGTATCGGTCAGCCGACGAGCAGCAGAACGAAGCTCGCCACGATCACGATCGCGCCGATCACCACGGCGGCGGTCGCACGCTTGTTGCTTGCCCCTGCGCGCGCCGTGAGGCCGAGCGCCACCGCGCTCGCCGCGAGCGCCGCCGGCACTCCGGTCCAGAACACGATGCCAGTCAGGAGGGCCACCAGGCTGAGGACGAGCGCGGTGCGCGCGGAGTGCTCACCGGCGCGCTGGCGCGACAGCAGCCAGAGGAAGCCCGCGGCCATCACGCCGAAGGAGACGATCAGCATCGCGCAGAGGCCGATCACGTCGCCGGTGCTGGTGTTCCCGCTGAGATAGGCGATCGGCATCCCGATCAGCAGCAGGACCGCCGTGACCGCGGCCACCATCCGGTCGTGTGGTGCAGCTTGCCCTTCGTAGGCCTGAGACGCAGAAGCGGTCATGACTCCTCCTCTGATGGGGTACGTGCCTAGGCGCAACCCTCTCCGAGCAGAAGTCTCAGGTCAAGTGGTCACGGCGAGCGTGTGGCGTCCCGCTGTGGTCTGCACCAGCACCTCGCGGCCGCGGTTCGTATCGCGGACCGTGTAGGGCACGCCGGCGCCGTCGAGCTTCACGCTTCCGACCTTCGAGCCGGCCGGCAGCGTGTATCCGATCGTCACCTGGACGCCCTTCAGGTGCGCGTTCACGGTCGTCCGGCCGAGCGCCACCGACACGTCCAGCGAGCCGCCGCCCAGGCGGATGTTCTTCCCCGCGATCCCGGGTGAGCCCGGTGGCAGCTGCGGGGTGACCTCGAGCGTGCCGTTGCCCAGGTCCGGCCGCACGCCGAGCTGCTGGTGCACCACCGGCCAGACCGTGCCGTAGGCGCCCCAGGCCTGCATCACCATCGCGCGGTCGTAGAAGGGGCGGTCGATCGAGCGGCCGTCGTCGAGCGCCGGGGCCTCCTCGGGCATGGCGCCCGGCTGCTCGTCAGGGTCGGGGAGCTGCAGCTTGCGGTCGGCCGTGGTGAAGCGCCGCTGCTGGTCCGCGCCGAGGCGGCCGTAGTTGCCCTCGCCCACCGCCATCACCACGCTGCCTAGCGTGAAGATGATCTTCTCCCCCGCGCTCGCCGGGCCCGCGTCGCAGCCGTGTTCCCGGGATTACGAAACTTGAAGCACGAGCCAGACGACCAGCACGAGCAGGCCGCCCGCGCCAAGAATGCCGGCCAGCACCAGCACCACCTGCCGCGGGTCGGGCCGCGAGGCTCCGGTGATCCTGCCCTCGAAGCCCTCCTGCAGCAGCATGCCGCGCGCGACCTCCACGCCCGACTCCGGCACCAGGATGTCGCGGGGGCCGGCGGCGAGGAAGTCCGGCACGTCGAATGCCGCCCCGCGGCGGACCAGGCTGGGCACGCCCGCCTCGAGCAGCAGCCCCTGGATCAGCTCGGCCTCGGGCTGCTGCTGTGCGACCGCGACCGGCACGAGCCGCCCGCGCGCGTAGCGCGGGTCGATCTTGCGGGCGCGCTCGTGCGCCTCGCTCAGCGGCACCTCCATCACGCCGCCGTCCGCGGCCACCAGCGGCATGCGGCAGTTCTCGCAGAAGCGCTCGCTGGCGGCGTGCTCCCTCCCGCACGAGGGGCAGACCAGCGAGCCGCTACTGGACGTCGACTGGCTCTTCCTCGACTCGTCCATCGGCGATCCGCCACGCCCTGACCTCGGGGTCGCCCGCGAGCGACACGATCAGGTAGATCCAATGCGGATAATGGGCCAGGTTGATGTCGGTCTGGGACGGCTCGGCCGGGCTGCGCGGGTGCGAGTGGTAGATCGCGACGCCGTGGCCGTCGTCGTCGAGATCGTTGGCGGCGAACAGGCTCCCCGTGTCGAGCTCGTAGCCGTAGGGCGACTCGCGGAGGTTGCGCGCGCGGATCACGTCGGCCACCTCGCCGTCGTCGAGACGGGCGTAGCCGCAGCACTCGTTTGGCGCGTCATCACGCGCGTGCTCGACCAGCTCGTCCCAGTGCGCCTTCGAGATCCGCATGCCCGGCGAAGGCTACTTGCCGCACTTGCGACGGCTACCCTCCGGGGTCGATGAGCCAGGTCACGGCAAAGGACGAGGCTGCCTACCGCGAGCTCGTCGAACCGTTCCGCGGCGAGCTGCACGCGCACTGCTACCGGATGCTCGGCTCGGTGCATGACGCCGACGACGCGCTCCAGGAGGCGATGCTGCGCGCCTGGCGCGCGCTGCCCAAGTTCGAGGGCCGCAGCTCGCTGCGCTCGTGGCTCTACAAGATCGCCACCAACACCTGCCTCGACCTGATTGGAAGCCGCCAGAAGCGCCTCATGCCGATCGACACCGGTCCGCCCACCGCGCCTGAGGACGGGCCGGGCGAGCCGCTGATCGAGTCGGTCTGGGTCGAGCCCTATCCGGACGAGCAGCTCGGGGTCGAGGACGGCTACGCGTCGCCGGACGCGCGCTACGAGCGGCGCGAGAGCATCGAGCTCGCGTTCATCGCGGCGCTGCAGAACCTGCCCGGCACCCAGCGCGCGGTGCTGATCATGCGCGAGGTGCTCGGCTTCTCCGCGAAGGAGACCGCCGACGCGCTCGACACCACCGCCGTCTCCGTGAACAGCGCCCTCCAGCGGGCGCGGGCCACCGTCGAGGAGCGGCTGCCCGAGCAGAGCCAGCAGGAGACGCTGCGCTCGATCGGCGACGAGGAGCTGCGCGAGCTGGTGCGAACCTACGTCGACGCCTGGGAGCGCGGCGACGTGGAGACCGTCGTCACGATGCTGTCCGAGGACGCCGTCTTCGCAATGCCGCCGCTGCGCAGCTGGTTCCACACGCGCGAGCCGATCCGCGAGTTCCTCACGCTCTACCCGATGTCGGGCGCCTGGAGGTGGAAGGCCCTGCTAACCACGGCCAGCGGCCAGCCCGCGCTCGGGTTCTACACCTGGGACGACGACGAGGGCGCCTACCTGCCGTTCGCGCTCAACGTGCTCACCTTCCGCGGCCGCGAGATCAGCGACGTGACCGCCTACATCAACCGCACGATCGAGCCCGAGGAGCGCGAGCGCTATCACCGCTGGGTGGACGAGGCCACCGACGAGCGGCGCAACAGGGCGCTGTTCGAGGGCTTCGGACTGCCGATGCGGCTGGATGCCTAGGTGTAGGGCCCAGGTAGGTTGTTCAGCTCGTTGAGGCGAGCGATGGGCGGTTTGTGGCTGAGGGCGCCGTGTGGTCGGCGGTGATTGTAGGTCCAGAGCCAGCCGTCGAGGGCGGCTGTTCGTTCGGTGCTTGAGCCGTAGATGGCGCCGTAGACCCAGCCGGCGAGCAGGGTGCGGATGAAGCGCTCTGCTTTGCCGTTGGTCCTGGGCCGGTAGGGGCGGGTGCGCAGGTGGCGCAGCCCGAGCGCGCGGCAGGCGAGCGCGTGGATAGCGGAGCGGTAGCAGGCGCCGTTGTCGCTCATGACACGCTCGACGTGGATGCCGTGGCGGCGGTAGAAACCAACTGCGCGGCGCAAGAAGCCGGCGGCGGTGGTCGCTTTCTCGTCGGCGAGCACTTCGACGTAGGCGAGCCTGGTGGCGTCGTCGACGCAGACGTGGACGAACTCCCAGCCGGCGTCACCGATCCGTCTGCCGTCGGGGGTGTAGGTGGTGCGCCGCTGGGTGCGCTTGCCGGTGACGCGGTGGCCGGCACCCCTGATCCGGCCGAGCTTCTTGACGTCGACGTGCAGCAGCTCGCCGGCTCGTCGTCGCTCGTAGCGGTTTGGCGGCTCCGGCGGCTCGAGCCGGGAGAGCTTCCCGAGCCCGATCCGTGTCAGCACAGCCGAGACGGTCGAGAGCGCCATCCCCAGGCAGAACGCGATCTCCGCCCCGGTCATCCGCAACCTGCGCAGCGCCGCGATCGCCTCGACCCGATCCTCGGGTGTGCGGTGCGGGATCGACAGCGGAGCTGACGATCGATCCAAGAGCCCAGCCTCCCCATCGGCCAGGTAGCGCTCGACCCACTTCGAGCAGGTGCGCTCGTTGACTTCGGCCGCCGCGGCGGCCTCCGTCAGCGCCCACCCCCGCTCGACAACCCGGCGGACCATCCGCCGCCGCTGATTCAGGCTGAGCGCCGCGTTAGCGTGAAGCTTCATCCGGTGTCCTCCTTGGGACTGGTGGCGTTAGACACCTCCAGCCTCCAAGGGGGCCCGGATGAACAACGTGGCTAGGAACTACAGTAAGCGGTCACGCCAACGTTCTTCCCCGGCCGGCCCATCTTGCAGCAGCCGGCGGGATCGAAACCCTCCTTCGAGCCGTCGCCCTACGTCCGAAGCGGAAGCGAGCCGCTAGTGCCGTTTTCACGCGGAAGGGGAAGTGGCTTTCGTGCAGGTCGCGTCTCAGAACTGCTGTAAATAGCGTCGGTGCTGTCAAGGCAACGGCGTAGGTTCCCTCAAGTCCTGGAAGACGATGAAGGAGGCCTACGCCGTGAGACGTACCGTACCGCCGTCGGCGGAGATAGAAGCTCGGATCGAGCAGATGTTGTCGGTGGGGGTGGGTGAGAACCCGCGTGAGTCGCTGTCGGAGCTGGCGAGGCTGGGTGCGCGGCTGATCATCCAGCGCGCTGTCGAGGACGAGTTCGACGCGTGGTTGGGCCGCGCCCGCTACGAGCGGCGGGCTTGCGATCAGGGCG
Source organism: uncultured Thermoleophilaceae bacterium (assembly GCA_963848495.1). Classification (GTDB taxonomy): domain Bacteria; phylum Actinomycetota; class Thermoleophilia; order Solirubrobacterales; family Thermoleophilaceae; genus JAICJR01. The sequence continues at coordinate 1,142,453 of CAWKDV010000002.1, read as the reverse complement.
AGCAGCGCAGCGAGGAGAGCGGACTGCGGAACGGGTTCAGGCCTCGGAGGGTGCAGACCGCCGAGGGTGAGCTCGAGATCGAGATCCCGCAGGTCCGTCAGGCGGCCGAGACGTTCGCCTCGAAGCTGTTCCCACGGACGCCGAAGCTGTTGCGGACCGAGCCGTTGAAGGCGTTGGTGATCGGCGCGTTCGTGCGCGGTCTGTCGATGCGCGATGTCGAGTCGCTGTGCGAACAGGCCGGCCTGGGGAAACTGTCGAAGACGACCGCGTCGCGGATGTGCGAGGAGCTCAAGCAGCGCTTCGAGGCGTTCAAGCGGCGTGACCTCTACGGCATCCGGCTGGTCGCGCTGTTCCTCGATGCGACGTTCATCGCCGTCAGACCGGACGGGCCGAAGGAGGGTGTGCAAGTCGCATGGGGATTCAGCGAGCAGGGCGAGCGCGTCCTGCTGGCGGTGAGCCTGGGGATGCGCGAGTCCTTCGAGGACTGGCAGGCACTCGGCCGCGATCTGATCGGCCGCGGGCTGGGCGCGCCGATGCTGATCGTCGCCGACGGCGCACCCGGCCTGGTCAAGGCGATCGAGCAGTGCTGGCCGGCGTCTGACCGGCAGCGCTGCTGCGTGCACCGCGCCCGCAACCTCTACGCCAAGCTCCCCGACCGGGAGCGTGAACGCGTCAAGCACGCCTACTGGCAGGCGTTGGATGACGCGATCAGCGAGGCCGACGCCAAGCACAGGCTCCAGCTGCTGGTCGACGACCTCGACAAAGGCGGCTTCACCGCCGCCGCTCGCTGCCTCGCCGATGACTTGGACGCGCTGGTGGTCCACCTGCGCTACCCAGTCCGGCACCGCCGCAGATGGCGCAGCACAAATCTGCTCGAGCGCTCGCTCGGCGAGGTCAAGCGACGCACGAAGGTAATGGGCCGCTTCCCCGGCGAGAGCAGCTGCCTGACCTTGGTCTGGGCCGTGCTCGACCTGCTGATCACCCACCAGACCAACGGCATCCACTTCAACGCGCTCGACCGCCAACGCCTCAAACGAACGCGCTACCACGGCACCGAGCAAACCATCCCCGAGGAGGTGACAGCCGCCTAGACTGACCACCACCGGGAACCGCATTTACAGCGCCAAAGAGACGCCACCTTCGTGCACTCCTGGGGGGGCATGCACGTCCTGCGGTCGCCGACCTGATCGCGTCCGAGGAGGAGATCCAAGGCGTCTTCTACGACAAGCCACACGTGGTCATCCTCGGCGCAGGGGCGAGCATTGCGACGGTCCCGGGTGGCGACCGGAACGGCAAGACGCTGCCGGACATGCGGGGTCTCGCGACGCTCGCTGAGGTCGGGAAGCTGCTGCCCGAGTCGGGAGTCGAGCAAGCTGAGGCGGACTTCGAAGCCGCATACTCGCGGTTGTGCTCAGCCGGCAAGACGGACATCGCTGACCGCGTCGACCTAGAGGTACGCAGGTACTTCTCCGACATCGAAATCGTCGAGGAGACCACCATCTGCGATCACCTCCTGCTATCGCTTCGCCCCAAGGACCTGGTTGCGAGCTTCAACTGGGATCCGCTGCTCGTGCAAGCGCATCATCGCTTGATCGAGGCAGGCGCACGGGACCTGCCCCACATGGCCTTCCTTCACGGCAACGTGGCGGTCGGGGCCTGTATGGAACATCACATCCAAGGAGACCTTCGCGCCCACTGTCCCACCTGCTGCAAGCCCCTCGCGCCGGTCCCCTTGCTGTACCCCGTGACCGAGAAGAACTACGAGGCGGACCCCTTCATCGCGCGCGCATGGGATCAGCTCAGAACTGACCTCCGACGCGCCTGCCTTGTCACCGTCTTCGGCTACCGGGCACCTGTTTCAGATGTCGCCGCGATTGCCGAACTGAAACGGGCATGGGGCCGCGCCGAGGAGCGCGCGTTCGAGCAGTTCGAGCTGATCATCAGGCCTGGCGCCAGCAAGCAGCAGGCCGCCGAGACGTGGGACGAGTTCATCTTCTCGCACCACTTCGACGTCCTCGAGGATTTCTATGACTCGTCGGCGGCTATCCATCCTCGCCGTTCCGCGGAGGACTACTACAGCCGATGCCTTGAAGGGAAATTCACGGACGTCAACCCCGTACCCCGCGGGTTGGGCATCGCCGAGACTGTCGCGTGGTACGAGCAGCTGTGGGCAGCCGAGGAGGCGGCGAATGGACACCGGCATTAGGTGGAGGCTGTGGCACAAACCCCCGGCGAGCTCCATGGATCCGTTCTAAGGGTGGGCTCCGAAAACGGGCACCTCGTCCGTCGCGGGAACGCGCAGCAGCGTTTCCGAAGCGGCTTTTTGCGACAGCCTCCGCGAGAAGCAGAAGGGCCAGTTCGGCGTTACGTGTCTGCTCGCTTCTTTTCGGCAGCGGCGATCGAATGTGCGGTTTCAACAGTAGCCCAATGCTCCGCATGTTCTACCTCGCAAGGGGCTAACTCGTTCCACCCTCCCTTGAAGCCGTCATGCGTGAGGTATTGGAACTGCCAATTGGGGGAGCTCGGATGCTGGCGGAACATACCGACCGGCAATCCAAGAATCTCGACGTAGCTCACGCCTTCACTGTCGGGGCGAGCGACCCGCATGTTCTCCGTCAGCCAGGTCACCCTGTCGTTGTAGAGCGTGCTCATTAGAACTTCCCCCGAACCTACCCAACGGCTCGGCTAGCCTCAGACTCGACCCGAGGCGCAGGGCTGGTGGCAGTCGCTGCAGGCGGGACTGCCGCTCCTCGCGCGAAGCGACACTCGGTCCTGGGTAGGCTGACCGCCATGTCCCCGCTTGAAGGTGAGTACGAGCCCAGCCCCTACGGCTGGGTGCGCGAGCAGGTGGCCGAGTACGAGGCCTCCCATGGCCGACGGGCGAACACGTTGCGCGATACCGGCCTGCCGATCATCGTCGTGACGACGCGCGGCAACAAGACCGGCAAGTTGCGCAAGACGCCGCTCATGCGCGTCGAGCACGCCGGCGAGTACGCGCTCGTCGCTTCGCAGGGCGGTCTGCCACAGCACCCTGTCTGGTACCACAACCTCAAGGCCGCTCCCGACGCGGTGACGATCCAAGACGGCCCGGAGCCCTTCGATGTCCGCGTCCGCGAGGTCACGGGAGACGAGCGGGCCGAGTGGTGGAAACGCGCGGTCGCGGCCTATCCGCCCTACGCCGAGTACCAGGAACGCACCGAGCGCCAAATCCCCGTGTTCATCGCGACGCCGAGGTGACGCACCACCGCACCCAGCCGGACCGTGCCCCTCGCAACCGCGACCCTAGGCGCTACTGGTCGTCGTCCAAAGGAGCAGCGAGCCGAACCCCGGCTGATTCTGCATCGCCCTGAGCGCGAACCTCTCATTCGGCCTCGGCCCCACCCCTGCCTTCGATGCTGATGACCCGCCCGGAGGGCCGCCGCTTGCCGCAACTGTTCGGCGAGACGAGACTCATTGACGATATGGCCCGTTTGAGCGCCTGCTTGGCTTTCGTGTGTCTCTGCGTCGGGCTGGCCGTGGCGCCGGGCGCGGCGGCCCGACCGCTCCGATGCCGGCGACCCTCAGTAGTTGATGCAGCCCGGCTGTGGCGAATGCCGGATGCCAAGCCGGCGTGTGGGGCGGAAGATCACCCCGTGGGCAGCCACAGCATGAGCATGGGCGCGCTCCTGACGACAGCGCTCCTCGCGATCGGAGGCGCCACGAGTGTGTCCGCAGCGTACCCGGGCAGCGACGGGAAGATCGCCTTCGTCCGGCACCGCGGCACGTCTGCTGAACTTCCTCGCATCTACACGGTGAATCCGGACGGCCGCTCCCTGCGCGCGCTGCCGATCCTGGGTGAGGAGCCGGCTTGGTCACCGGATGGCCGCCACCTCGCCTACATGACGCCCCAAAATGCGCACCACGAGCACACGTCGATCTACATAGCCGACGCAAATGGCCGTCACCCCAGACGCCTGGTGAAACTCGGACGGCATCCGACGTGGTCGCCGGACGGCAAGCGGCTCGCGTTTTCGCTGCGAGGCGCGGTCTACGTCGTCCAGGCGGATGGCCGGAAGCGTCACCGCATCACCCCCCTACCGCCCGGGCGGAACGGACCCGACAACGAACCCGCATGGTCCCCGGACGGGCGCAGAATCGCCTACGCCGGCGGGACCGGCACGTACGACCTCTTCACCGTCAGTCCCAACGGACAAGGGCGCACGCAGATCACGACGATCGCAGGCAACGGGGGCGGCCCGCGCTCACCGTCATGGTCGCCGGACGGGCGCGAGATCGCCTTCGCTGACTACAGCGGCATCTTCACGATCAGGCCCGATGGAAGCGGGCTCCAGGAGATTTCGTCCTATTTGTCACTCCTTCCGGGTGGCACGACCTGCGGCGCTGGCGCTATGCCTGAACATCCGAGTTGGGCGCCGGCCGGGGACGAGATCGTCTTCTCTGGCGGTCGTCAGCTTTGCGCCGTCAGGCCGGACGGCAGCGGGCTGAGGCTGGTAACGGGTCCCAGTGTTGGACCACCCACGGGCGCAACCGAGTCCGATCCCGACTGGGCCACCTCCCGACCTGCAGAACCGGTGATCCCGCCTCGATAGCACTGGCGCCGAAGTCGGCCCACGATCCGACGTGACCGTGGAGCGAAAGCTAAGACCCTTGAGCAAGGCGGCCATCGTGGCGCCACTTCCCCTTTCCATGGTGGCTGTTGCGTAAAGGGGTGGTGTCGTCCGGTTTGGTCGGGACGATCCGGTGATGCCTCAGAACTTCCTTGCGTGTGATCGGGATCAGGAGTTGTTGTTGCCGCCGAGCCTGCGCGAGTGGTTGCCGGACGGCCATCTCGCGTGGTTCGTCATCGATGCCGTCGCGGCGCTCGATCTGAGTGCGTTCTGTGTGGTCTATCGCGACAACGGACAGGGCCGCGCGGCGCACGAGCCGGCGATGATGGTTGCGCTGTTGCTCTACAGCTATGCGATCGGCGAGCGCTCCTCACGGCGGATCGAACCCCGCTGCGTCGAGGACGTCGCTACGCGCGTGATCTGCGCCAACCAGGCGCCCGATCACACGACGATCGCGCGTTTTCGCCAGCGCCATGAGCGCGCGTTGGCCGGGCTGTTCGGCGAGGTGTTGGCGCTCTGCGGTGAGGCGGGTTTGGTGCGCGTCGGGGTGATCGCGGTCGACGGGACGAAGGTGCACGCGAACGCGTCGGAGCGCGCAACGCGCGGCTACGAGCAGATCGCACGCGAGATCCTCGACGACGCCGCCGCGGTCGATGCTGAGGAAGACGAGCGCTTCGGTGATGCGCGCGGCGACGAGCTGCCGTCGGAGCTCGCCACAGGTCAGGGCCGTCGGCGCTGGCTGCGCGATGCCAAGCGCCGCCTCGACGAGCGTCGTGCCGCCGAGGGCAAGCCGATCCCGAGGTCACGACCGGACCGGCTCAAAGACGCCAAGCGCCGCCTTGAGGAAGAACACGAGGTTGAGTGCGGGCGAACGAGGCCTACGAGGACTACCGACGCCACGGGCGCATGAGGAACGGCCGCAGACTGGGCGCGCACAGCCCGCCGAAGCCCTACCAGCCGCCTGAGCGGCCGCAGGGCAAGATCAACGTCACCGACCCGGATTCGCGCAACGTCAAGACACCACGTGGCTGGTTGCAGGGCTACAACGCGCAGGCGGTCACGACCGAGGACCAGATCGTGATCGCCGCCGAAGTCCATGTTTCATCGGCGGACTTCGGCCAACTCGAACCGATGATCATCGCCGCACGCCGCGAGCTGGAGCGGGCCGGCATCGAACAGTCGCCTGAGGTCGTGTTGGCCGACGCCGGCTACTGGCACCAGGGTCCAGATGCAGCGTCTTGCTGGCGAGGGCGTGACCGTGTTGGTTCCGCCAGACGCCAACAAGCGCGCCGGCGCGCGACCGGGCTGGAACGGCGGCCATTTACGCGTTCATGCGTCGCGTCCTCGACTCCGAACGAGGCGGCGCGCTCTACGCCAAGCGCCAAGGGATGATCGAGCCCATCTTCGCTGACACCAAGTTCAACCGACGCGTCGACCGCTTCTTACGCCGCGGGAGAGCCGCAGCACGGTCGGAATGGCGGCTCACCAACGCCGCGCACAACCTTCTCAAGCTCTGGCGGCACAGCACAGCGCCCGCCACGGCCTGAAGCCGGCCGCGCGCTGACCTGGTCGCCGTCGCTACCCCGGCCACCGTCGCCGGCGCAACCGCTTCCGCGGAGTCGCCGCACAGGGCCTCTTTACGCAACAGCCACCATGCAACCCAGCAGCGTCACTCGCGCCGTCCACGTGCACGCAACTGGCGAGGGGGTTTGTGTGGTGACTGACCAGGAGCTCCCGGCGGCGCAGCCGCCGGCCTGGGCAGGCACCACACAAATTCCCTTAGCCTCGCGCGGCAGCGCTGCCTCGAACGGCGCCCGCAGCGGCCGCTAAGACTGAATGACCCCGATCACGTGGCCCTCGGGATCGGCGAGCATGCCGATCACCATCCGGCCCTGGATCGTCTCAGGCCCCATCATGCGCCGGCCGCCCAGGCTCTCGGCCTGCGACAGCGTGGCCTCGACATCGGGCACCTCGACGTAGACGGTCACGTGGCCGGGATAGCCGTCGGGCCCGGCGGAGATGCCGCCGCCGATCCCCACGCCGTCCTTGTTGAGGTTCTGCTGGCGGTCGACGATGCCGTAGTTCATCGGGTTGTTCGCGTCGATCTGCCAGCCGAAGAGCTGCGAGTAGTACGACTGCAGCGCCCCGCCGTCCTTACCGGTGATCTCGAAGTGCACAACCGGCTGTCCCATCAGTCGCTCCCTTCCTCCGCCAGCACTTCCTGCGCGATCGCAAAGGCGCCGTTGGCCGCCGGCAGCCCCGCGTAGATCGCAGTGTGTAGCAGGATCTCGGAGATCTCCTCAGGTGTCAGACCGTTGCGCCGCGCGGCGCGGACGTGCATCGCCAGCTCGTTCTCCGCTCTCAGGCTCACGAGCGCGGCCAGCGTGATCGCGCTGCGGATGCGCCGGTCGAGCCCCGGCCGGCTCCAGACCTCGCCCCAGGCGTAGCGGGTGATGAACTCCTGGAACGGCTCGGTGAAGGGCGTGGTGCGCTCGATCGCGCGGTCCACGTGAGCGTCGCCGAGCACCTCGCGGCGCGTCTTCATCCCCTGCTCGCGGTCGCTCATGGCGCCTCCGGATCTAGGTGGTCGAGGATCAGCGGCACGACCTCGTCGGGCCGCTCGAGGATCGCCAGGTGCCTGGCGCCTTCGACGAGCTCGAAGCGCGCGCCGGGGATCGCGTCGGCGATCCGCCGCCCGTGGTCGGGCGGCGTGGCGGGGTCGTCGCTGGCCGAGATGACGATCGCCGGAGCGTCGATCGTGCCGAGCCCGTCGCGCAGGTCCATCGAGCCGATCGCCTGGCAGCAGGAGGCGTAGCCCTCGGGCTTCGTGGCCTCGAGGTTCGCGCGCGTGCGCGCGACCACCGGCGACCCCGACTCGGCGAACTCGGGCGTGAACCAGCGGCCGAGCGCGGGCTCGACGAGCGGCGCCATCCCCTCCGCACGCGCGGTGGCGGCCCGTTCCTCCCACATGTCGCGCGGCGGCAGGTGGGCGGAGGTGAAGCAGAGCGCGAGCCGGTCCACGCGCTCGGGCGCGTTCTGTGCCAGCCACATGCCGGTCATGCCGCCCATCGAGACGCCGCAGATGGACGCCCGCTCGATCTCCAGCTCGTCCATCAGGTCGAGCACATCCCGGCCGAGGTCGTCGAACGTGTAGGGCCCGGGAGGCGCCGGCGAGCCGCCGTGCCCCCGCTGGTCGTAGCGGAGCACGCGCAGCCGCGTGGACAGCGACGGATGCAGCGGCGCCCACATCTCGTACGAGGTGCCGAGCGAGTTCGACAGCACGACCACGGGCGCGCCGGGCGGGCCGTTGAGGGTGTGGTTGAGGGGGACGGGCATTTACGTGACCGGCCTTGCGCCGACGCTTCCGACGGCCAGGCGCTTACGGCGGCAATGAGGGGCGCCCGAGCCGGGAACTCGGCCCGCCGGGAGGCCATTTCTCATCCGCCGTTCGGGATAGGGGGGCGTATATGCCCCCAATCCCTGACAGCGGGCTGAACAGGCGCGCGGACCAGTTGGGGCCGCCCTCACCAGCTGCCGTAGACGCGCCGCGCAGCGGAGCCGCCTCGTCACCGGCCGTGCGCCTCCAGCGCCCGGTCGATCAGCCTGTCCGCCACGCCGAGGTAGCCCTCGGGCCGCAGCGCCTCGTCCACACCGTCGGCGCCGAGGGCGTCGACGACCTCCGGCGTCTCGAGCAGGACGTCGCGCAGCGCGCGCTGCTCGCCGGCGGCGCGGCGGGAGGCGCTCTCCATGAGGTCGTTGGCCGCGGGCCGGCTGAGCCGCTCGGCCAGCGCGGTGGCCACGCTCTCTGACATCAGCAGGCCGCCGGTGAGCTCGAGGTTCGCGCGCATCCGCTCGGGGTCCGGCTCGAGCGACTCGAGCGATTCGCGCAGCGACGCCGCCGCCGAGCCGGTGAGCCGCAGGAGCTCCGACAGCGTCTCCCACTCGGACTGCCAGGCGCCGGCGGCGCGCTCGTGCTCCTGCGTCATCGCGGCGAGCATCGTCGCGACCAGGCCCGGCACGCGCTGCGCGCAGGCCAGCGCGGCCACCGCCGCCACCGGGTTGTGCTTGTGCGGCAGCGTGGACGAGCCGCCGCGTCCCTCTCCCCCGCCCTCGGCCGCCTCGCCCACCTCGGTCTGCGCGAGCAGCGTCACGTCGCGGGCCACCTTGCCGATCGCGCCAGCCGCCGCGCCCAGCGCGCCCGCCAGCAGCGCGGGCCGCACGCGGACGGTGTGCCAGGGCAGCGCCGGCTCCGCGAGCTCCAGGCGGCGCGCCATCTCGGCGGCGACGTCGAGCCCGCGATCGCCGAGCGATGCGAGGGTGCCCACCGCGCCGCCGAGCTGGAGGGCGAGCGCCCGCGAGCGCGCGTCGCCGAGCGCGGCGCGCGCCTCGTCGAGGCCGGTGAGCCACTGCGCCGCCTTCAGACCGAACGTCAGCGGCAGTGCCTGCTGCAGCAGCGTGCGGCCCGCGACCGGCGTGGCGCGTTGCTCCGACGCGAGCCGCGCGCACGCGTCGGCGGCCGCCTCGAGGTCCGCGAGCAGTGGCACCAGCGCGCGCCCCGCCACCAGCATCGCCGCGGTGTCCAGCACGTCCTGGCTCGTGGCGCCGCGGTGGACGTGGCGCCCGGCCTCGTCGGGCAGCCCGGAGGAGATCGCCTTGACGAGTGCCGGCACGGGCGTGCCCTTGTCGGCCGCGCCCCGGCCGATCTCGGCCACGTCGTACAGGCCGGCGTCGCAGCGAGCCGCTATCGCCTCGGCCGCCTCCGCCGGCGCCAGCCCGGCAGCGGCGAGCCCGTGCGCCAGCGCGGCCTCGAAGTCGAGCATCGCCTGCAGCCAGGCGCGGTCGGCGACCTCGGCGGCCGCCCCGCCGCGCGCGAAGAGGTCGCCGAACAGTCCCTCAGACTGAGAAGAAGACGGTTTCATGCTCCCCCTGGAGGTGAATGTCGAACCGATACCCGTCGTCGCTCTCGTGGGCGATCAGGGTGTCAGACGCAGCGGTCGCCGGCAGTGCGGCGAGCACCGGGTCGGCCGCGTTGGCGGCCTCCTCGTCGGGGAAGTAGATGCGGGTCACGACCCGCTGGAGCAGTCCACGGGCGAACACCGACACCTCGATATGAGGCGCCTGCAGCGCGCCGTTCGGCCCGGGCACCGGGCCCGGCTTGACGGTGACGATCGACCAGGCGCCGGTCTGGTCGGTGCCGGAGCGGCCGAAGCCGCGGAAGCTGGTCTCGGCGCCGCGCGGGTCGTCCGGGTGCGCGTAACGGCCCTCGGGGTCGGCCTGCCAGGTCTCGACCATCGCGTCCGGGATCGGCTGGCCGTCGCCGTCGAACACCACGCCGTGGATCACGATCGCCGCCGGATCGTCGGCCATGACCACGTGATCGCCGTCGGGCCAGGTGAGCCCGATGGCGAAGAACGGCCCCACCGTCTGCGAGGCAGTGGGCGGAAGCACCGTCATTCCTCGTGGGGCTCTTCGAACGGCGTCTCGTCGCGGCCGCGCAGCACGATGTCCCACTTGAAGCCGAGCGCCCACGAGTCCTCGGTGGTGTCCCAGTCGAAGCTGGAGATCAGCCGCTCGCGCGCGTTCGGATCGCGCACCGAGTTGAAGATCGGGTCCTCCGGGAAGACCGGGTCGCCCGGGAAGTACATCTGCGTGACCAGCCGCTGCGCGAAGGCGCGGCCGAACAGTGAGAAGTGGATGTGCCGCGGCCGCCAGGCGTTGTGGTGGTTCCCCCACGGGTAGGCGCCCGGCATGATCGTGACGAAGTGGTAGCGGCCGTCCGAATCGGTGAGGCAGCGGCCGACCCCGGTGAAGTTCGGGTCGAGCGGCGCCGGCGTGCGGTCGACGTTGTGGCGGTAGCGGCCCGCGGAGTTGGCCTGCCAGATCTCCACGAGCGAGCCCGGGATCGGCCTGCCGTTGCCGTCGAGGACGCGGCCGCTGACGTTGATGCGCTGACCGAGCGGGCTGCCCGGGTGCTGGCGGGTGAGGTCGTTGTCGAGATCGCCGAGGCGGCCGTCGCCGAGCATCGGCCCGGTGACCTCGCTGAGCGTGTGCGGGAAGTCGACCAGCGCGTTCTTCGGCGCCCGCAGCGTGGTGGAGCGGTAGTCCGGCCAGTCGAGCGGCGGATCGACCTCGACGTTGTCGTGCCGGTAGCCGGGGAGCAGGATGCCGCTGTCGGTTTGCGAGTCCGCCATAAAAGGTCAGATGATTATGACGGCGCCCGCTTCTGACTGTCCAGCAGGTCGCGCAGCACCTCGAGCTCCTCTGCCGTGGCGCCCGGGGTGACGCCCAGGTCGTCCGCCACGCGCAGGTCCCAGCCGGTGCTATCGCGCGCCTCGTCCACCTCCACGCCCTCGTGGATGTGGGTCAGGGTGAGCTCGCAGGTCTCCGGATCCGGCTCGAGCACCCCGAGGTCGGTGATCACCTTCACCGGCCCGCGGCCCCTGAAGCCGAGCCGCTCGCGGTCGCCGCGGCCGCTGCCGTAGCCGACCGAGGTGACGAAGTCCACGCGCTCCACGAAGCTGCGCTTGCTCTGCGCCACGATCACGATCACCTCGCCGCACGAGGCGGCGATCTCCGGCGCGCCGCCGGCGCCCGGCAGGCGGACCTTGGGGTGGTCGTAGTCGCCGCCGATCACGGTGGTGTTGATGTTGGCGAAGCGGTCGATCTGCGCCGCGCCGAGGAAGCCGACGTCGATCCGGCCCGGCTGCAGCCAGTAGTTGAAGATCTCCGGCACGCTCACCACCGAGTCGGCCGTCTCGGCCAGCTCGCCGTCGCCGATCGAGAGCGGCAGCGTGCTGGGCTTCGCGCCGATCGTGCCGGACTCGTAGACGAGCACCAGGTTGGGCGCGTGCGTCCGCAGGGCCACGTTGGCGGCGGTGCTGGGCTTGCCGATCCCGACGAAGCAGACCGTGCCGTCCGGCAGAGCCCGTGAGGCGGCGATCGTCATCGTCTCGTCGCGCGTGATCGTGTCCGGTGCGGAGGTCATGCGGGCGTGCCGCTCTCGGCGTAGATGTCGGTCTCGAGCCACTCCTGGAAGCGCTCCGGATCCTTGCTGATCTCGTCCCAGGCGCGATAGGCCTCGTTGTCGCGCTGGTAGTAGCCCTGCGCGTAGGACGGGTGCGCGCCGCGCGGTGCCTGCGACACGCAGGTCACGGCCCAGGACGGGATCACGACCGCGCCCGGCTCCGGCGTGAGCTCGTCGACGATCTCCTCGACCGTGACCAGCGAGCGCGTGGAGGCGAGGACGGTCTCCTTCTGCACGCCGATGATCCCCCAGAGCTGGACGTTGCCCTGGCGATCGGCGCGCTGGGCGTGCACGATGCCGACGTCGGGCCGGAGCGCCGCGACGGCGGTGAGCTGCTCGCCCGTGAACGGGCAGGTGATCGCCCTGATCGTGGCCGTGTGCTTCTCGAGGTCGGTGCCCGTGTAGCCGCGCAGCACGGCGAAGGGCAGGTCGGAGGCGCCCGCCACGTAGCGGTTGGCCATGCCGGCGTGGCTGTGCTCCTCGATCTCGAGCGGATGGGGCCAGCCGCGCTGCACCGCGTCACGGAAGCGGTGCAGCGAGCCGACTCCGGGGTTCCCTCCCCAAGAGAAGATCAGCTTGCGGGCGCAGCCGGCGCCGATCAGCTGGTCGAAGATGACGTCCGGCGTGAGCCTGATCAGCGTCAGGTCGCGCCGGCGCTGGCGCATGATCTCGTGCGCAGCAGCGAACGGGATCAGGTGGGTGAAGCCCTCGAGCGCTACCGAGTCGCCGTCCTGGACCAGGTCCGACACCGCCTGTCGCAGGGGCACGATCTCGGCCATCGCGCCCTTCAGGCCGGGTCGTCCGGGCTGCCCGTCGTGAAACGGGCGACGGTCTCCTTCCCGAGCCGTTGCAGGTCGCGCAGGTAGCCGACGTGCGCCTGCCAGCGCGGATCGTCCGGGCGCTCGAGGGCGAGGCGCACTGTGTCGCCATGCGCGTCGAGCAGCTCGGACACGAGATCGAGTAGCGCCGAATCGGCTTCGGTCGCCTGCTGAACGGAGCGGGAAGAATCCATGGGGTTACCTCTCAAAAGCGGCGGGAGCTTGTTCGCCATAAGAACAAGCGCTCACCAGGCGCACTATATCGCTGCTTCCCCCGGAACCGGCAACCGGAGCGCCCGTTCGTTCGCTTTCCGCACACTTTTCGGGCAAACTGCGCCATCAATGGCCCCAGGCTCCGACTACGTGCAGTCGCTGGCCAGAGGCCTGTCCGTGATCCGCGCCTTCGACGAGGAGCATCGCGAGCTCACGCTCAGCGAGGTGGCGCGCACCGCGGGCCTCACCCGCGCGGCCGCCCGCCGCTTCCTGCTGACGCTCGTCGAGCTCGGCTACATGCGCTTCGACAGCGGGCGCTTCTCGCTGCGCCCGCGGGTGCTCGAGCTCGGCTTCGCGTACCTCTCGAGCCTGACCCTTCCCGAGGTGGCGCAGCCCCATCTCGAGACGCTCGTGGCCAACGTGAACGAGTCGAGCTCGATCTCGGTGCTCGACGACACCGAGATCGTGTACGTCGTGCGCGTGCCCACGCGGCGCATCATGAGCATCACGCTCGCCGTGGGCACCCGGCTGCCCGCCTACGCCACCTCGATGGGCCGCGTGCTGCTGGCGAGCCTCGATTCCGACGACCTGGACGAGCGCCTCTCGCGCATCACGATCGACCGGCTCACGCCGCGCACGGTCAAGGACGCCGCCGAGCTGCGCTCGATGCTCGAGGCGGTGCGCCGGCAGGGCTACGCGATGACCGACCAGGAGCTCGAGGAGGGCCTGCGCTCCGTCGCGGTGCCGATCAGGGACGCCTCGGGCGGCGTGGTTGCCGCGCTCAACACGTCGGTGCACGCCAGCCGCGCGACCATGCAGGCGCTGCGCACCGAGTTCCTGCCGCCCGCCCTCGAGGCCGCCGCGGCGATCGAGGCGGAGCTGCGCTCGAGCGGCCTGCGGACGCCATACGCCTCGCGGCCGGCGGCCGGCGCCCATCCGGCTTGACAAGCCCCGGGGGCGTAGCTGACACTCCGTGCGCATAGCGCGTCTACGTGCGCATGACGAACAACTAACCAGGAGCGAGGATGGCAACGGTCGAGACTGCCCAGGAGCAGCAGCTGCTGATCGGCGGCCGCTGGACGGGCGCGAGCAGCGGCGACACCTACGAGAAGGCCGACCCCTACTCGGGCGAGCCCGCCAGCGTGGCGGCCGCAGCCAAGCGTGAGGACGCCGCTGCGGCGATCGAGGCCGCCCACGAGGCGTTCCAGGAGTGGGGCCGCAGCGCACCGGGGCAGCGGCGCACGATCCTGCTCAAGGCGGCCGACCTGCTCGAGGAGCGCGCGCCGGCGATCGCCGCCACCGTGACCGAGGAGACCGGCGGCACCTTCGGCTGGGGCATGTTCAACTGCCAGCTCGCCGCCGGGATGCTGCGCGAGGCGGGGGCGCAGGCCTACGGGCTCGTCGGCGAGGTGATCCCCTCGGACGTGCCCGGCAAGCTCGCCATGGGCGTGCGCGCGCCGGCCGGCGTGGTCGTCGCCATCGCTCCCTGGAACGCCCCGGTGATCCTCTCGACGCGCGCGGTGGCCACCCCGCTCGCCTATGCAAACACGGTCGTCCTCAAGGCCTCCGAGGAGTGCCCCCGCACGCACGCGGCGGTCGTGGGCGCGCTCGTCGACGCCGGCCTGCCGGAGGGCGCGATCAACCTGATCACCAACGACCCGGCCGACGCCGCCGACGTCGTCGATGAGCTGATCGCCCACCCGCTCACCAGGCGCATCAACTTCACCGGGTCGACCAAGGTCGGCCGCATCATCGCCGAGAAGGCCGGCCGCCACCTCAAGCGGGTGCTGCTCGAGCTGGGCGGAAAGGCCCCGATCGTCGTGCTGGCGGACGCGGACCTCGACCGCGCCGTGGCCGCCGCCAACTTCGGCGCCTTCTTCCACCAGGGTCAGATCTGCATGTCCACCGAGCGGGCGATCGTCGACAGCTCGCTGGCGGACGCGTTCGCCCAGAAGCTCGCCGACAAGGCGAGCTCGCTGAAGGTCGGCGACCCCAGCGAGCAGGACACGGCACTCGGCCCGATGATCAACGCCGCCGCGATCGAGCGGGTCAGCGGCCTCGTGGAGGACGCCGCGTCGAAGGGCGCCGAGATCCTCTCGGGCGGCGAGGCCGAGGGCCCCTGCTATCCGCCCACCGTGGTCAAGGGCGTGACGCCCGACATGCGCCTGTACACCGAGGAGGTGTTCGGGCCGGTGATCTCGATCATGCCGGTCGACGGCGCCGACGAGGCCGTCCGCGTGGCCAACGACACCGAGTACGGCCTCTCGGCTGCGGTCTTCTCGAACGACGTACCGGCCGCCCTCGAGCTCGCGCAGCGGATCGAGTCCGGCATCTGCCACGTGAACGACACGACCGTCCACGACGAGCCCCAGATGCCCTTCGGCGGCGTGAAGGCGAGCGGCTTCGGGCGCTTCGGCGGCAGGGCGGCGCTGGAGGAATTCACTGAGCTCAGGTGGATCACGGTGCAGGATGGTGCGAGGCATTACCCGATTTGAGATTGCGGAATTGCGGATTGCGGATCGCGGAGAGGTGCAATCCGCAATCCGCAATCCGCGACCCTGAAAACGTTTGACCTTTTAACCAGAGGACGCAATGATGCGTCCCGATGGGGGATCGACGGTTCAAGGTGGTCATCGTCGGCGGCGCCGGCGGCGTTGGCGCCAGCGTCGCCTTCAACCTGCTCCGCGACGGGCGCGGCGAGGAGGTGGTGCTCATCGACACGCGGCCGGAGATGGTCGTCTCGCACGTCATGGACCTGGAGCAGGTGGTGGAGCAGGGCGGACGCGGGAGCGTGCGCGGTGGCGGGCTCGAGGAGGCCGCGGACGCCGACGTGCTCGTGATGGCCGCCGGGGCGCCGCTCAACATCAACGACTCGCGGATGGTCTACCTCGAGGACAACGCGCGCGTCGCCGAGCCCACGCTCGAACTGCTCGACTGCGACTGGGGCGGGGTGCTCGTGATGGTCACCAACCCCGTGGACCCGCTCTGCACCTGGGCGCAGCGGCGTACCGGCATCGACCGCCACCGAGTGATCGGCTACACGGTGAACGACACGCTGCGGCTGCGAAGCGGCATCGCCCGCACGCTGGGCGTGGAGCTGGGCAGCGTCGAGGCCTGGGTGATCGGCGAGCACGGCGATGCGTCGGTGCCGCTGTACGACCGGGTCTCGGTCGACGGCGCGCCGGTCGAGCTCACGCCCGAGCAGGTGGCCGCCACCGAGGAGTTCTTCCGCAGCTGGTACGTGCGCCACGTGGCGCTCGACTCGGGCCGCTCGTCCACCTGGACCTCAGGCCTGGGCGTCGCGCGGCTGATCTCCGCACTCCAGGGTCCCGGCGCCGAGCTGTGGGCGGCTTCGGTGGTGCTCGAGGGCGAGTACGGCGTGAACGGCGTGTCGATCGGCGTGCCCGTCACGCTCGGCGCGGGCGGGGTCGAGGAGATCCACGAGTGGGAGCTGGCCGACGAGCAGCGCAGGGCCCTTCAGTCGGCGGTCGCGCTCGTGCGCGAGGCCGCCGAGGCGATCGTCGGGAGCCCGTCGCTCTAGTGTCCCGACTGGGCCTGGTCGAGCTTGCCGACGGTGTCCGCGAGGTGATCGAGGTGCGCGCGCATCGCCTGCTCGGCTGCGGCGGGCTGGCCGCTGCGGATCGCCTCGAGGATCGCCGTGTGCTGGCGCAGGATGTTCTCGGCGGTGACCGCCGGCCCGATGTACTGGATGAGCGACGGCAGCAGCACGTCGAGGATCCAGCGCGTGAACGCCACCAGCAGGTCGTTGCCGGACGCGGCCGCGATCGCGTCGTGGAAGTTCCGGTCCGCCAGGTTGAACTCCTCGGAGCCCGGCCGCCGGCCCTCGGCCGCCGCGATGGCCGACTCGAGCTCGGCGATGGTCTCCTTCCCGGCGTTCGCGGCTGCGAGGCCCGCCAGCGGCACCTCCAGCACCATGCGCGCCTGCAGGAGCTGGTGGAGCGAGACGCTCTCGGTGGCGAGCATCGTGGCGATCGCCTCGCTCATGTTGCGCCCCATGCCCTCGCCCGCCGTGTTGGCCACGAAGATGCCGCCGCCGCGACCCTGGCTCGCGCGGATCAGGTGCGAGCCGGCGAGCAGGCGCAGAGCCTCGCGCAGCGTCGGGCGGCTGACGCCGAACTCGGCGGCCAGCTCCTGTTCGGTGCCGATACGATCGCCGGGCAGCAGGCCCTGGCGCTCGATGTGCCGGCGAATCTCGTAGGCGATCTGCTCGCTGGCATCGGCGCGCGCGAGCGAGAAACGGTTGTCCGGCACCCCTCGGGTGGGCATGGGTGCTGCCAGTCTATGGCCACTGAGCGGAAGGAAAATTAGGAATGACCGAAGTGACCTCGAGCGAGCGGCAGGTGGCAGGCCCCCACAACGGCAGCCGCACCGTGCGCGAGGCGACCTTCGACGTCATGCGCCACTTCGGCATGACGAAGATCTTCGGCAACCCGGGCTCGAGCGAGATCCCGCTTCTCGCGGGCCTGCCTGACGACCTCGAGTTCGTGCTCGCCCTGCACGAGGGCGCTGTGGTGGGCATGGCCACCGGCTACGCGATCGCGCGCGGCGAGCCCTCGTTCGTGAACCTCCACACGGCGCCGGGCCTCGGCAACGCCGTCAACGCGATCGCCAACGCGCGCGACGTGCGCGCGCCGCTCGTGATCGCGGTGGGGCAGCAGGACCGCCGGCACTCGGCGCTCGCGCCCTTCCTCACCGGCCGGGCGCTCGAGCGGATGGCGGGCGAGTATCCGGTCTGGTCGAACCATCCGGTGCGGCCGCAGGACGTGCCGGGGGCGATCGCGCGCGCGTGGCACGAGGCGAACACCCACCGCGGCCCCGCGCTCGTGGTGGTGCCGATGGGCGACTGGGACGAGCCTGCCGACGAGGACGTGCCCGTCACAGCACCGGCTCGACTGTTGAAGGCGCCCGCCTTCGACGCCGGCCACGCCGACGAGCTGGCCGAGCTGATCGACGAGGCGCAGTCGCCGACCCTCGTGGTGGGCGCCGGGCTCGACAGCGAGGAGGGCTTCGCTGCGGCGGTGGCGCTCGCGGAGCGGCTCGACTGCGCTGTCTGGCAGGACCCGTTCTGCAGCCGCGCCGGCTTCCCCCAGGACCACCCGCTGTTCGCGGGCCACCTCCACTGGAGCCGCCGCCTGCTGCGCGAGGCCCTGGCCCCGTACGACCTCGTGCTCGCGGTAGGCACCTGGCCCTTCCGCCTCTATCTCTACGAGCCGGGGCCGCTCGTCGTGCCCGGCACGCGCGTGGCCGTGATCAGCGACGAGCCCGACGAGGTCCACCGCAGCCCGGCCGACCTGGCGCTGCTCGCCTCGCCCGCGGCCGCCTGCCGGGCGCTCGCCGAGCGGGTGCGGGAGCGCAGCGGCAGCGCGCCGGTGCCGCTCGAGCGTCCCCCCGCTCCCGCGCTCCCGCGGCCGGGAGAGCCGCTCAGCGTCGCCAACGTGCTGGTCGCGCTCGGGGAGCGCCTGCCGGCCGACGTGGTGCTGATGGAGGAGTCGCCCTCGACCCGGCCCGAGCTGCTGGCCCGCATCCCGGCGCGCGCGCCGCACGGCTTCGTGAGCGTCTCGAATGGTGCGCTGGGCTTCGGCCTGTCGGGCGCGATCGGCCTGCGCATGGGTATGCCGGAGCGTCCGGTCCTCGCCGTGCTCGGCGACGGCTCGACGATGTACACCGTGCAGGCGCTCTGGAGCGCCGCCAAGTACGACGTCGGCGTCCTCCTGCTGGTGATGGCGAATGGCGGCTACGCGGTGATGGACGGGCTGGCGCGCATGCACGGCGAGCCGGGGTCCTGGCCGGGCTTCGCCAATGTCGACATCTGCGGCCTGGCGCGCGGCTTCGGCTGCGAGGCACGGCGGGTGGAGAGCCACGATGAGCTGATCCGCGAGCTGGATGCCCATCTGCCCGGCCTGGCGTCCCGCAGCGAGCCGCTGCTCCTCGAAGTCGCGGTGGCACCCGAGTGATACTGTCAGCGTGATGGGCGACAAGATTGTTGACAATCTAAGCGTCGCCGTCCTGGGGCTTGGTGAGGCCGGCGGAACGATCGCCGCGGACCTCGTGCGCGCGGGTGTGCGCGTGCGCGGCTACGACCCCCTACAGCGCGAAATCGAGCGGCTCGCGACGGTGGACAGCGCCGAGGCCGCCGTGGAGGGCGCGACGGTTGTCCTCAGCGTGAACTCGGCTCACGCGGCGGTGGAGGTGGCCGTGACCGTGCGCGGCGTGCTGGCGCCCGGCCAGCTGTTCGCCGACCTCAACACCACCTCGCCCGCGCTGAAGGCTGAGCTCGCGGCCGTGGTCGAGACCGGCGGCGCGCAGTTCGTGGACGTGGCGCTGATGGGCACGGTGCCGGGCAACGGGCTCGCCACGCCCTGCCTCGTCTCCGGCTCGGGCGCGCCCGCCTACGCCGAGCTCTTCAGGCCGCTCGGCACGCCCGTCGAGGTGGTGGACGGCGGGGCCGGCCAGGCGGCCGAGCGCAAGCTCCTGCGCAGCGTCTTCATGAAGGGAATGGCGGCGGCGGCGATCGAGAGCCTCGCGGCCGCGCGAGCAGCGGGCTGCGAGGAATGGCTGCACGACGAGGTCGCGCAGGTGTTCGCCAGCGCCTCCCCGGCCCTGCTCGACCGCCTCCTGACGGGCAGCGAGAGGCACGCCGCGCGCCGCGTGCACGAGATGCAGGCGGCCATCGACATGCTCGGCGACCTCGGCGTCGAGCCGCGGATCTCGAACGCGGCGCTCGGCTGGCTCAGCAGGCTCGAGA
The DNA here is from genome assembly GCA_963848495.1 of uncultured Thermoleophilaceae bacterium. GTDB lineage: Bacteria > Actinomycetota > Thermoleophilia > Solirubrobacterales > Thermoleophilaceae > JAICJR01. Next base: position 1,123,025 of record CAWKDV010000002.1, on the reverse strand, counting down.
CGGAGTCACATGCCGGCTGAGAACGGCCGGCCGTCCGAGCACGCCCGTGAGCTGCTGCGCGGCGCCTTCGACACGCACGTGCACATCTCGCCCGACGTGGTGGAGCGCAAGATCGACGACGTCTCGCTGGCCCGCCGCTTCGCCGAGCTGGGCATGGCGGGCGTGGTGCTCAAGTCGCACTACACGTCCACGGCCGAGCGGGCCAGCGTGGTGAGGGCGGTGGTGCCCGAGGTGCTGACGCTCGGCGCGATCTCGCTCAACCGCGCCGTGGGAGGGATGAATCCGCTGGCGGTGGAGATCGCGGCGCGCGAGGGCGTGCGCACCGTCTGGTTCCCCACGGTCGACTCGCAGAACGAGGCGCACGAGCGCGAGGCGCCGCCCGGGGCGAAGGTGCCCGTCTGGGTCAAGGTGCAGCTCGAGCTGCGCGAGCAGGGCATCGAGATCGACCCGGTGCCGGTGGTGGACGGCGGCGGCACCGTGCTGCCGGAGACGCGCACGGTCCTCGAGCTGATCGCCCGCCACGGCCTGCTGCTGGCCACCGGCCACCTCAGCCGCGACGAGATCTTCGTGGTGGTCGACGCGGCCTTCGAGGCGGGCGTGCGCGACATCGTGGTCACGCACCCCGAGTTCCCGTCGCAGGCGCTGAGCATCGAGGACCAGCGCGCGCTGGCCGAGCGCGGCGCGCTGCTCGAGCGCTGCTTCACCACTCCCCACACCGGGAAGGTGTCGTGGGAGACCTGGCTCGAGAACATCCGCGCGGCCGGTCCCGAGCACTCCGTGCTGTCCACGGACCTCGGGCAGAGCTTCAACCCGCCGGTCGAGGACGGGATGGCGCTGATGATCGACCGGCTGCTCGAGGCGGGCTTCGGCGAGGAGGAGGTGCACACGATGGCGGTGACCAACACGAGACGGGTGGCGGGAGCCGAGCCGCTGTGAGCCGCCTGCTCGTGATCGGCGCCCACTCGGCCGACTTCGTCTGGCGCGCCGGCGGCGCCACCGCCGTGTGCACGGCGAACGGGGGCACGGCGCGCGTGATCGCGCTCTCCTACGGCGAGCGCGGCGAGTCCGGCGAGCTGTGGAAGGAGGAGGGCCAGACGATCGAGCGCGTGAAGGAGATCCGCCATGGCGAGGCCGAGCGGGCGGCGGCGGCGCTCGGCGCCGAGTTCCGCTGCCTCGACATGGGCGACTACCCGCTGCAGATCGGCGGGGCGGAGCTCACGCGCATCGCCGACGAGATCCGCGAGTTCGCGCCCGACGTGCTGATCACGCACACCGACCGCGACCCCTTCAACCCGGACCACGCCCAGGCGTTCTTCGCCGTCGACCGCGCCCGCTCGCTGGCGGCCGGCGCAGGCGTGCCGAGCGCCTTCCAGACCGTCCGCCCGCCCGCGCTGTTCCTGTTCGAGCCCCACCAGCCCGAGCTGTGCAACTTCACCCCCACCACCTTCGTTGACATCACGGCCGTGTTCGAGCAGAAGAAGGCTGCGATGGCCGAGATGAAGGCGCAGGCCTATCTGCAGAGCTATTACGCGGAGCGCGCCGGCCACCGCGGCAATCACGCCCGCCGCTCCTCCGGCGACCAGGAGATCCGCTTCGCCGAGGCCTTCCAGCGCGTCACGCCGCAGGTGGTCGCCGAGCTGTGAGCGACATCCACGAGGAGCTGGCGGCGCTCGGCTCGGCCACCGTCTACGAGGCCGGGGGCCGCCGCGGCTACGTGGACGCCGACCTCGTGCAGATCGTCCCCGGCTCGCGCGTGGCCGGCCCGGCGCGCACCGTGCGCTGCGGCCAGGACGACAACCTGATGGTGCACGCGGTGATGGCCGAGGTGCAGCCGGGCGAGGTGATCGTGCTCACGATGCCGGAGCCCAGGCCGGTCGCGCTGGTGGGCGAGCTGCTCGCCACGCAGGCGAAGGCCCACGGCGCCGCCGCGATGCTGATCGACGCCTCCGTGCGCGACATCGAGGAGCTGGCCGAGGTCGGGCTGCCGATCTGGGCGCGCTGGGTGCGCGTGAAGGGCGCGAACAAGGACGCGCCGGGCACGATCGGCGAGCCGGTGACGGTCGGCGGCGCCACCATCCGCCAGGGCGACGTGGTGGTGCTCGACGCCGACGGCGCGGCCGTGGTGGAGCATGAGCGGGTCGAGGAGGTGCTGGCCGCCACGCGCCAGCGCGCCGAGCGCGAGCGCGTGAAGCGCCGGCAGCTCGAGGAGGGCGCGCTGTCGTACGACCTCGACGGCCTCCGCGCGCGGGTCGAGGGGGGCCCCGCGTGAGCGAGCCGCTCCGGGACCTGGCCCACATCGGCCACGGCGAGCTGCTCACCCCCTTCCCCGACGAGAGCCTGCGCTTCTTCGTCGACCTGTTCGGGATGGAGATCGAGGCCCAGGAGGGCCAGTCGGTCTACCTGCGCGGCTTCGGCGACTACGCCCGCTACAGCCTCAAGCTCACCGAGGCGCCGCTGCCCGGCATGGGCCACATGGCCATTCGAGCCTGGAGCCCGGAGGCGCTCGAGCGGCGCGCCGCCGCGCTCGAGGCGTCCGGCCTCGGCATCGGCTGGACCTGTGGCGACCTCGGCCACGGCCCGGCCTACCAGTTCAGGGACCCGGACGGCCACCTGATGGAGATCTACTACGAGACCGAGCACTACGAGCCGCCCGAGCACCTGCGGCCGGCGCTGAAGAACGTGCCGCAGCGCTTCACCGGCCGCGGTGCCGCCGTGAAGCGGCTCGACCACATCAACCTGCTGGCCGCCGACGTCGAGGCCAACCGCCACTTCGCCCAGGACCTGCTCGGCTACCGCCTCTACGAGGCGATCCGCCTGAACGACGGCACCGAGTCAGGCGCCTGGATGAGCCTCTCGATCATGGCCCACGAGCTGATCTACGTGGCCGACCACGCGGGCGCCAGCGGCCGTCTCCACCACTTCGCCTTCTGGGTCGACACGCGCGAGGAGATGCTGCGCGCCTCGGACCTCTTCCTCGACCACGACGTGCCGATCGAGCAGTCGCCGTCCAAGCACGCCGTCGCCCAGGGCTTCTTCCTCTACGTCTACGAGCCGGGCGGCAACCGGGTGGAGGTCACGAGCGGCGGCTACCTCCAGTACGACCCCGACCCCGAGCCGGTGGTCTGGACGGAGGCCGAGCGCGCCCGCGGCCAGGCCTGGGGCGTGAGGACCGTCGAGAGCTTCCACACCTACGGCACGCCGCCGGTCAGCGGCGAGGCCAGCGGGCCGCCGATCCCGCCGACTAGCCGGGTACCCGAGCTCTGACGCCGTGGAAGCGGACCTCCACGGTCACCGCCGCCACGCAGCAGGCGGCGATCACGAACGCCATCGGCACCGCGGTGTCCTGGCCGGCCACGCCGGGTAGCGGCGCCACGGCGGCCGCCAGCGCGAACTGACCGAGGCCCAGCAGCGCCGACGCGCTGCCGGCGGCCCAGCCCTGCTCCTCGAGCGCCAGCGCGCTGGAGGTGGGCACCATGAAGCCGATGCCCGTCACCAGCACGAGCAGGCAGGGCAGCACCGCGCCGAGGCCGGCGTCCAGCAGCACCGCCGGGACGAGCGCCAGGCCGGCCAGCGAGGTGGCCGCCAGGCCGGCGCGCAGGAGGGCGTGCGAGCCGTACCGGTCCACCAGCCGGTGCACGACCTGGGTGGCCGCGATGAGGCTCGCCGAGTTCACCGCGAAGATCAGGCTGAACACCTGCGGCGAGACGCCGTAGACGTCCTCGAGCACGAACGGCGAGCCCGCGATGTAGGCGAACATCGCGCCGAAGGCGAGCCCGAACACGGCGGCGTAGGGCATGAAGCTGCGGTCGCGCGCGAGCACGCCGAAGGTCCGCAGCGTGGAGCCGAGGCCGGCCGCGTGGCGCTTCTCGGGCGGCAGCGTCTCGCGCAGGCCGAACGCCGTGGCGGCCAGCAGGACCAGCCCGATCCCCGCGAGCACGACGAAGATCCCGCGCCACGACATCACGCGCAGCGCCTGCCCGCCGATGAGCGGCGCGAAGACGGGCGCGATGCCGAGCACGAGCATCAGCAGCGCGAACATCTTCGCGGCCGCCTCGCCGCGGTAGAGGTCGCGCACCACCGCGCGCGCGATCACGATGCCGGCCGCGCCGGCCAGTCCCTGCAGGAAGCGCAGCGCGATCAGTGCCCAGATGGTCGGCGCCAGCGCGCACACCGCAGAGGTGACGGCGTACGCGGCGAGCCCCACGAGCAGCGGCCGGCGGCGGCCGAGGTTGTCGCTCAGCGGACCGGCCAGCAGCTGCCCGAGCGCGAGGCCGAGCACGCAGGCGGTGAGCGTGAGCTGGCCGGTGGAGGGCGTGGCGCCGAGGTCGTGCGTCAGGTGCGGCAGCCCCGGCAGGTACATGTCGATCGAGAGCGGCCCGAAGGCCGACAGCCCGCCGAGTATCAGGACCCGCTTCACTCGCGGCTCAGCGGGACGCTGAGCTTGCGGTCGCGCCCGGCGCCGAAGCCGGCGATCACCTGCAGCGCGGTGAGACCGAGCAGCATGCCGATCGCCGGAGTCCACGACTTCGTGAGGTCGTGCAGCGCGCCGGCGACGAGCGGTCCCGCGGCGGCCACCAGGTAGCCGAGGCTCTGCATCATCGTCGACAGCCCGGCGGTTTCCGCGAGCGTGCGGCTGCGCAGCACCACCATGATCAGCGCGAGCGGGAACGACGCCTGCTGGCCGATGCCGAGCAGCACGACCCAGAGCACGGGCGCGGCCCGCGGTGCGGCGAGCAGCCCGACGAGCCCCGCGGCGACGAAGACGCCGTAGACGAACGCGAAGCGCCCCTGCTCCCGCGCCCGCGCCGCCACGCCCGGGAGGAGCAGCACGCCGGGCAGGCCGGCGACTAGGCTGAGCGCCAGCAGCAGGCCGCCCGTCGTGCGGCTGTAGCCGTGGCTCTGGAAGATCGTCGGCAGCCACGACAGGACGATGTAGAAGCTGCACGCCTGGAAGCCGAAGTAGGCGGTGACCTGCCAGGCCAGCGGGTCGCGCAGCAGCGGACGGGCGCCGTGCGCCTGATGCGTCGAGCCGTCGTCGCGCTCGTCTCGTCTGAGCTGCGGAGTCCAGGCGATGAGGGCGACGACCGCCGGGAGCGCCCACACGCCCAGTCCCGCGCGCCAGCCGCCGAACGCGTTGGCGATCGGCACGCTCACCGCCGCGGCCACCGCCGCGGAGCCGACCAGCGCGGTGGTGTAGGCGCCCGTCATCGCGCCGGCGCGCTCGGGGAAGCTGCGCCGCACAAGCGCCGGCATCAGAACGTTGCCGACAGCGATCGCCGCCCCCGCCAGCATCGTGCCGATGTAGAGCGGCGGGATCCCCGGCAGCAGGCGCACGAGCAGCCCCGCGATGAGCGTCGCCAGCACGGCGCCGATCGCGCCGTGGTAGCCGAGCCGCCGCGCGAGCGGCGGCCCCAGCGGGGCGATCAGCCCGAAGCACAGCACCGGCAGGGTCGCCAGGGCGCCCGCAGCCGTGGAGGACAGCCCGAGGTCGTCGCGGATCTGCCCGAGCAGCGGTCCGACGCTGGAGGCCGCGGCGCGCAGGTTGGCCGCGACGAGGATCATCCCGACAGCGAGCGCGGCCCGGGACGTCCGCTTTGAAGCGAGGTCGATCGCCACTCAGGGCGATTCTGTCAGGCAATAAGGGGATCGCGGACTGCGGACTGCGGACTGCGGAGAACTAAATCCGCAGTCTGCAGTCCGCAGTCCGCAGTCCTGTCCTACGCGAGCGCCGCGCTGGCCGCCGACGTCGCGTGCATCGCCGCAAAGAACTCTGCCGCACGTTCGCCAATCATCACCGCGGGCGCGTTCGTGTTGCCGGACGTCACCGCGGGCATGATCGAGGCGTCCGCCACCCGGAGGCCCTCGATGCCGTGTACGCGCAGCTGCGGGTCCACCACCGCGTCGGCGTCGATGCCCATCTTGCAGGTGCCGACCTGGTGGTGGTAGGTGATCGCCGTCTTGCGCACCCAGTCGCGCAGCTCCGCCGAAGGCCCGGGATAGAGCTCGCGCGCGCCCCAGGCGTCCAGCGCCGGCGCGGCGCCAATCTCGCGGCAGAGCAGCACCGCCTGCTCGAGCCGCAGGAGGTCGGCCTCGCAGGCGAGCGTCTCCGGGTCGATCAGCAGCTCGTCGCCGAGGCCCGTGCCGCTGAGGCGGATCGTGCCGCGGCTCGCCGGCCGGACCATGCCGGCCATCAGCGAGAAGCCCTGCTCCGGGCCCTCCATCCAGGGCTCGTACAAGGGCACGCTGAAGTGGATCGGCTGGAGGTCGGGCGCCACCAGGCCGGGCCCGCTGCGCGCCCACAGGTGGCTCTGGGCGTGCGGCACGCCCGGCGCGGGCGTGCCGATCTCGCGCTCTGTCGTGAAGATCAGCGGCGAGAGCAGGTGGTCGTGCAGGTTGCCGCCGACCCCTGGCAGGTCGAGCGCCACCTCGATGCCGAGCGAGCGCAGGTGCTCGGCCGGGCCGATGCCGGACAGCATGAGGAGGCGCGGGGACTCGATCGTGCCCGCCGAAACCACCACCTCGACCTCCGCCCGCGCCCGCTCCACGCGCCCCTCGCGCTCCCACTCCACGCCCACGCAGCGCGTGCCCTCGAGCAGCAGCCGCCGCGCGGGTGCGTCGGTGATCACCGTGAGGCTCGGGTTGTCGAGCACCGGCCCGAGGTAGGCGGGGCAGGTGCCGTGCCGCACGCCGTCCTTGATCGTGAGCTGCGTGTAGGCCACGCCGTCGAGCGTGCCCGAGTTGTAGTCGGGGTTGAAGTCGACCCCGGACTCCACCGCGGCGGCGACGATCGCCTCCTGGATCGGCTGGCGCTCGTAGTCCCGCAGCACGCAGACCGGCCCCTGCTCCAGGCGCTCGAACACCGGCCGCACGTCCTCCCAGGACCAGCCGGCGTTGCCGAGGTAGGCCCAGTGGTCGTAGTCGGCCGGCGCGCCGCGCACCCAGATCATCCCGTTGAGCGCGCTCGACCCGCCCAGCACGCGGCCGCGCGGCCAGTGCAGCCGCCGGTCCGCCGCGTACGGCTGGGGCAGCGTGTGGTAGGCCCAATCCTCCTGCGCCAGCCACAGCTCGTGGACACGCTGCGGATCGTGGATGGCCGGGTTGGTGTCGCGCCCGCCCGCCTCGAGCAGCAGCACGCGCAGGTCCCCTCTGTCGACGAGCCGCCGCGCCACCGCTGCGCCCGCCGAGCCGGCGCCGATGACGATCACGTCGGCTTCCACGGTCGCCGACTGTAAACGATCTGATGTATACAGTCGACCCAAGTTTGGCCAAGATCGCCGACACCGATCTGGACGTCTTCCCGCTCTGCCTGGGAGGCAACGTGTTCGGCTGGACGGCGGACGACCCCGACGCTGTGCTGGACGCCTACGCGGCCGCGGGCGGCAACTTCATCGACACCGCGGACGCCTACGGCCTCGCCCGGCCCGGCAACTCAGGCGGCGAATCCGAGGCGATCATCGGCGACTGGATGGCGCGGCGCGGCAACCGCGACTCGCTCGTGATCGCCACCAAGGTCGGCGCCTGGGGTGAGCGCAAGGGCCTGGGCGCGGACAACATCCGCGCCGCGATCGACGACTCGCTGCGCCGCCTGCAGACCGACCACGTCGACCTCTACTACGCGCATATCGACGACCAGGACACGCCGCTCGAGGAGACGCTCGGCGCCTTCGGCGAGCTGATCCGCGCGGGCAAGGTGGCCCATGCGGCAGCCTCGAACTACACCGCACCGCGACTTGCCGAGGCGCTCAGGCTCGCGGAGCGCGACCCCGCCCTCGCCCGCTACGTCGCCCTCCAGCCGCACTACAACCTCGTCGAGCGCAGCATCTACGAGGGCGAGCTGGCCGAGCTGTGCGAGCGTGAGGGCGTGGCCTGCATTCCCTACTTCGCGCTGGCCAAGGGCTTCCTCAGCGGCAAGTACCGGCCGGGCGGCGACGAGGTGGACAGCCCGCGGGCGGAGCGGGCCCTCAAGTACCTCGACGAGCGCGGCATCGCCCTGCTCGAGCTGCTCGACGAGGTCGCGGCGGCGCACGAGACCACGGTCGCCGCCGTGTCGATCGCCTGGCTGCGGATGCAGCCCACGGTGGTCGCGCCGATCGCCAGCGCGCGCACCGCGAGGCAGCTCGCCGAGACGCTCCCGGGCGCCACGCTCGAGCTCACCGCGGAGGAGCTCGACCGGCTCAGCGGCGCCGCCGCTTACAGTGAGCGCTCGTGAGCGCTGAGCGGACGCAGGTCGGCATCGTCGGCGCCGGCCCGGCCGGCCTCGTACTCGGGCAGCTCCTGCACGAGGCCGGGATCGACAACGTGATCCTCGAGGCACGCCCACGCGAGTACGTCGAGCAGCGCGTGCGCGCCGGCGTGCTGGAGCAGGGCACGGTCGACCTGCTGCGGCGGATGGGGCTCGGCGAGCGGCTCGACCGCGAGGGCATCGTCCACCACGGCATCGAGCTGCGCTTCCGCCACCAGGGGCACCGCATCGCCCTGAGCGACCTGACGGGCGGCCGCGCGATCTGGATCTACGGGCAGCAGGAGGTCGTGAAGGACCTGATCAACGCGCGGCACGACAGCGGCCGGCCGCTGCTGTTCGAGGTCGACGGCGTGGCGCCTCCACGGGATCGACTCGGACGCCCCACGGATCACCTACACGCACGGCGGCGAGGAGAGCGAGCTCGACTGCGACGTCATCGCCGGCTGCGACGGCTTCCACGGCGTGTCGCGCCCGTCCATCCCCGATGGGGCGCTGACCGTCTACGACCACGTCTACCCGTTCGGCTGGCTCGGCGTCCTCGCGCGCGTGCCGCCCTCCACCGAGGAGCTGATCTACACCAGACACGAGCGCGGCTTCGCCCTCCACAGCCTGCGCTCGCCCGAGCTCAGCCGCCTCTACCTCCAGTGCGACCCGCACGACGACATCGCCAACTGGCCGGACGAGCGCATCTGGGAGGAGATGCACCGCCGCTTCGAGGCCGACGGCTTCACGCTCAACGAGGGACCGATCCTCGAGAAGGGCATCACGCCCATGCGCAGCTTCGTGGTCGAGCCGATGCACTACGGCCGGCTCTACCTGGCTGGCGACGCCGCGCACATCGTGCCGCCCACCGGCGCCAAGGGCCTCAACCTGGCCGTGCACGACGTCAGCGTGCTGGCCTCCGCCCTGGTCGACTGGTTCAAGAACGGCGACGGCTCGCAGCTCGAGCAGTACTCGGCCAACTGCCTGCGCCGGGTGTGGCGCGGCCAGCATTTCTCCTGGTGGATGACCTCGATGCTCCACCGCCCGACCGGCGCCGACGCCTTCGCCGAGCACCTCCAGCTCGCCCAGCTCGACTACGTCACGAGCTCCGAGGCGGCCGCCCGCTCGCTCGCCGAGAACTATGTGGGGTTGGAGAAGGTCTAGAGCGACTAAGGTAGGGGCAGATGCCGAACGTTGGACCCTTCGAGCTGATCCTGGTCCTTGTGATCGCGCTGCTCGTCCTCGGCCCCAAGCGCCTACCTGAGGTGGGCCGCTCGGTGGGCAAGGGCATGCGCGAGTTCAAGGAAGCGATCAGCGGCGAGAACGACGAAGACGAAGAGCCCGAGCCCGAGAAGCTTCCGGGCTCACCCCAGGCCTAGGCCCCCTTCCAGCTGCGGGCCGTACGGCTTGCCGCTGTCACAAACGCGGCTCTCGTCCTGTCACTCCGGGTACAGGTAGTTCTCGATCCAGGAGTTGACGATGAAGGTCTTTGTTGCGGGTGCGAGCGGCGCGATCGGCCGGCAGCTCGTGCCGCGTCTGGTTGCCGCGGGTCACGAGGTTCACGGCATGACGCGCAGCGAGTCGAAGCAGGCGCTGCTGCGTGAGCTGGGCGCCGTCCCGGTGGTCGCGGACGCGCTCGATCCCGATCAGGTCGCGGAGGCGGTCGGCAGGGCGCGCCCGGACGTGATCGTCCATCAGCTCACCGCCCTTGCAGGGGTGGAGCGCTACTCAGAACGCGATGCCGAGGCCACCAACCGCCTGCGGACCGACGGCACCGATCACCTGCTGTCGGCCGGGCATGCGGTGGGGGTGCGACGGTTCGTGGCGCAGGGGGTGGCCACCTTCGGCGTGTACGGGCGCACCGGTGCGCCGGTGAAGAGCGAGGAGGACCCGCTGGACCCCTCGCCCGTGCCGGCGATGCGCGGGACCGTGGCGGCGATCCGCCATCTCGAGCAGGCGGTGCTGGGTGCGAGCTGGACGGAGGGAATCGTCCTTCGCTACGGCGCCTTCTACGGGCCGGGCACGTCGCTGGCGGCGGGCGCTGGACAGTTCGAGCTGATCCGCCGGCGCAAGTTCCCGCTGGTCGGCGACGGCGGCGGCGTCTGGTCGTTCATCCACGTCGCCGACGCGGCGGACGCGACGCTGGCGGCCATCGAGCACGGTAGCCGTGGCGTCTACAACGTTGTGGACGATGACCCCGCTCCGGTGGCCGAGTGGCTGCCGGCGCTGGCGCAGACGCTCGGCGCGAAGAAGCCGATGCGTGTACCGCGGTTCGTCGCGCGGCTGCTCGCCGGCGAGGCGGGCGTGGTGATGATGACCGAGATCCGCGGCGCATCGAACGAGAAGGCCAAGCGCGAGCTTCGCTGGCGCCCGGCGCACTCGAGCTGGCGGCAGGGGTTCGCAGAGGCATGACCGAGCGCGAACAACTCCTCGACGAGCTGCGGCCGGTCGCGTTCGCGATGGCCTACCGCATGCTCGGCAGCGTCTCCGAGGCGGAGGACGTGGTGCAGGAAGCGCTGCTGCGTGTGCACCAGTCGCTCGAGGCCGGCGAGCAGATCGCATCGCCGCGCGCGTTCGTCGCCACGGTGACGTTCCGCCTGGCGATCAACGAGCTGCGCTCGGCACGCGCCCGCCGCGAGCAGTACGTCGGCGAGTGGCTGCCGGAGCCGATCATCACCGACGGCCACGACAACCCGGCCTGGCACGCCGAGACGGCCGACTCGCTGTCGCTGGCGATGCTGGTGCTGCTGGAGAGCCTGTCGCCCGAGCAGCGGGCGGTGCTGCTGCTGCACGACGTGTTCGATTACCCCTATCAGGAGATCGCGACGATCGTCGGCAAGAGCCACGACAACGTGCGCCAGCTGGCGACCCGCGCCAGGCAGCACGTCGAGCAGCGCCGGCCCCGCTTCCAGACCACGCGCGAGCAGCGCGACGAGCTGGCGCGGCGGTTCTTCGCGGCCACCGAGCAGGGCGATCTCGCCGGGCTCGAGGCGCTGCTCGCCCACGACGTGGAGCTGACCGGCGACGGCGGCGGCAAGGCCCCGGCGATCGCGCGCCCGCTCCGGGGACGCAGCCGTGTGGCGCGCCTGCTGGTCACCTGGAACCGCCAAACCGGGGGCTTGCCAGGCGTGTCGGTGCGCCCTGTCGAGGTGAACGGCGGCCCTGGAGCGCTCTACCTCGACGCAGAGCAGCGGGTCATCGGCGTGCTGGCGCTCGATATCGCCGGCGGCCAGATCACGAGCATCAGGGCGATCGTCAACCCCGACAAGCTGACGCACCTGGGCCCTGTCGGCGACGTGAAATCGCTGCTGAGGTCGGCGCGCTGAGCCCGCTGTCGGGCCGGACATGATGAGCGCTCCCCCGGACGGGGGTCATCCGAAAGTAGGAGTCAACTCGATCCGGCCAACCCACCCTGTGTAGGTGGTTGCGCCCTACTCCGCACCACGAAACTCCTGCCTCGGACCGGGGGTCCACTCGATGGCGGTTACGGCCGCCGAGAACAGGGAGTCGCCTTGACAGTGATGATCAGCGCCAGCTCGCGCTCTGCAGCTTTGTCGGACCGTGAGTGCGAGATCCTCGAGCACCTCGCGAACGGCCAGTCGATCGAAGAGATCGCCGGCACGCTCTTCCTCAGCCCCCACACCGTGCGCACCCACATCAAGAACATCCTGCGCAAGACCGGGACCCGCAACCGCGCGCACGCGGTGGCCTTGGCGCTATGGGAGCGGCGGATCGACTTCCAGCCCGCCGCCTCGTACCGCTGATACGCGGCTAAACGCCGCCGATGCGGTCGGGGGGCCAGTAGGTGGCGACAGCGTCGCCGATCACCCACTTCAGGGGGACGGGCCCCCAGAAGCGGCTGTCGTCGGACTGGCCGCGGTTGTCGCCCATCATGAACACGTAGCCCTTCGGCACCGTGATCGCGTGCGAGAAGGTGCACTGCTCGGGCGAATCGGCGCAGGGCGCGATGTAGGGGTCCTTCTCGCGGACGCCGTTGCGGATCGCGTGGCCGTTGCGGATGGCGATCGTGTCGCCGCCCACGGCCACGACGCGCTTGATGAAGGTCTCGCCCGAGCGTTTCGACACCGGGCGCGAACAGGGGGACTGGGTGCCGCCGCCCTGGCCGGCGGCGCCGCAGCCCTCGTCGTCGGCGGCGGCCGGCGGGTGGAACACGATGATGTCCCCCACCGACGGCTTCGACCCCAGGCGGTGCGTGAGCCGGTTGACGAGCACGCGCTGGCCGATGTGCAGCGTGGGCTCCATCGACGGGCTCGGGATGCGGTACGGCTTGACCGCGTAGGCCTGTACCGAGAGCGCCAGCCCGAGAGCGATGGCGATCAGGAAGACCGTCTCGAAGATCGCGTTCTTGCGCAGACGGGAGAGCGCGGTCACCCCCCTATCCTGGCACGCGCCGGAGCGTTTACCAGAAGGAGGCGGAGTCGAGCGAGGCCTCGAGCTCCTCGAGCGACTTCGTGTAGACGCCCGAGCTGAGGTACTTCCAGCCGTCGTCCGGCGCGACGAAAACGACGTTGCCGTCATCGAGCTCGCCCGCGACCCGCACGGCGATCGAGGCGATCGCCCCCGAGGACACGCCGACGAACATGCCCTCCTCGGAGAGCAGCTTGCGCGTCCAGATCACGGCGTCGCGGTTCGAGACGAAGATCTTGCGGTCGAGCAGCGAGAGGTCGATGATCGGCGGGATGTAGCCGTCCTCTAGCGAGCGCAGGCCCTGGACCAGTTCGCCCTGCAGAGGCTCCGCGGCGACGATCTTCGTCTCCGGGTTCTCCTCCTTGAGGCGGCGGGCGTTGCCCATCAGCGTGCCGCCCGTGCCGAGGCCGCCGACGAACGCGGTGACCTCGTCCAGCTCGTCGAGGATCTCGACCGCCGTGCCGTTGTAGTGCGCGAGCGGGTTGGCCTCGTTGCCGTACTGGTAGGGCATGTAGTACGAGGAGTCGCTCTCGGCCAGCTCGAGCGCCATCGCCACCGCACCGTTCGAGCCCTGCTCACCTGGCGAGTAGACGATCTCGGCGCCGTACATGCGCAGGAGCTGCGTGCGCTCGGCGGTGACGTTGTCCGGCATCACGACCTTGAGCGGGTAGCCCTTGCGGGAGCAGATCATCGCCAGCGAGATGCCGGTGTTGCCGGAGGTCGGCTCGAGGATCGTCTGCCCCGGCTCGATCGCGCCGCGCGCCTCGGCGTCCTCGATCAGCGAGCGCGCCACGCGGTCCTTCACCGAGCCGGTGGGGTTGTAGCTCTCGAGCTTGGCGTAGATCCGTACGCCCGGCCGGGGCGAGAGTCGCTTGAGCTCGACCAGGGGCGTATTGCCGATCGCCTGGACGATGTCGCCGTACTTGCCCCCGCAGGGACGGTTGCCGAGACCGGGCTCGATCATCGCTTCAGAAAGTGTAGTGAGATCGTTGTTTCACGTCGCCTGCTCGGATAGCGTGCCCTGGTGGCCACCCGCCGCAGACTCGCGCTGTGCAGTCTGTGCGCCTTTGCGCTGCTGGCTGTGCCGGCGCGGGCGGCGACGACCGGCGTCTCGGCGTTCGGCATCGGCTCGCTCAAGTCGGAGTGGCTCGCGGGCTACAACGGCAGCGCCGGGCTCGACCCGAACGGCCTCTTCGATCTGAGCCTCGCCGGGCAGAACGGCCTGAAGCTCTACCGCGCGCGTTTCCGCCAGGACCAGGTGAAGTCGAGCGGGTCCTACACGCAGTGGACGATGCTCGACAACCTCGTCCGCCAGGCCGCCCTGCGCGACGTGACGATCGAGCCTGTGCTGATCAACATGCCCGGCGAGACCTACACGCCTCCCGTCACGAGCAGCGCCCGCACCGACTTCGGCAACTTCGCGACCGCGGCGGTACGGCGCTATGGGCCGAGTGGCAGCTACTGGCCGGCCTGCGGCTGCACGGCGCACCCGATCCAGGTCTGGGAGGTCTGGAACGAGGAGAACGACGCCCCCTACTGGAACCCGCCGAGCCCGAGCCAGTACGGCGCCCTGCTCACGCTGGTGCGCTCGAAGCTCCGGGCGGTCGACTCTGGCGCCCGGATCCTGATGGGCGGCCTCGGCTATCCCTCGACCCCCGGCCCGACCAAGATGGAGGCGAACTCGTTCCTGCAGCAGACGATCGCGGCAGCGGGGGCGAACAGCTTCGACGCGGTGGGCGTCCACGTGTATGCGTCCGACCCGAACCGGGGGATCAGCACACTCGTGCAGGGGACCGTGAACACCCTCAAGACCTTCGCGGGCACGGCGGGCGGTGCCCCGCGCCAGCAGGTCTGGGTCAACGAGCTCGCGCGGCCGACCAACCTGGACGATCCGGCCACCACAGCCGACGAGGCGGCCGCGTCCCAATCGAGCCAGCGCGACTGGCTCGACCAGGTGCTCGGGCTGCTCCTTCCCAAGCGTGCAAGCTGGAACCTCGGCCCGGTGATGTGGTACGCGCAGCGCGACTACAAGCAGCCCACCACCGCGTCGCTGCGCTACGGGCTGCGGTTGACGAACGCCGATGACACCGACGCCGGGCCGAAGCCGGCCTGGGACGACTACGCGGCGCGGGCCGTCGCGGCCGCGCGCCTACCGCTGCCCGCGCTGCGCTAGTGCCCTGAGCCGGAAATTCGGCTTCAGCTTCCCGAGTGACTGGGCGCGGCTGACGGGTGACGCGACCGGAGTCGGACTTGTAGTCCGGCGAGGGAGCGGCGCCCGTCAGACGTGTCCAGGCGCCGGGAAGGTGCGTCGAATTTATGACTCAGGGCACCAGCCGCCGGCCATCGCCGGCAGGATGACCAGCGTGTCGTCGGGCCCCACCGAGGTCTCGAGGCCGTCGAGCACGCGCACGTCCTCGTCGTTCACGTAGACGTTGACGTAGCGGTTGAGCTCGCCCTCGCTGGAGAAGAGCTGGCTCTCAGTGGCCGGGTGCTGCGAGGCGAGCGCCCGCAGGACCTCACCCACGTTCGCGCCCGCGACGGCGACTTCCTTCTCGCCGCCGGTCGACGAGCGCAGCACTGGTGGGATCTTGACGGTGCTCACGGGCCGCGGCAGCCTACCGGCTTTTGCGGCCGAGCTGATGGCGCGAAAAGCAAGCAGACCAAGGACGCAGGGTCGCAGCGGTATGCGAATACCGCGAGACCCGAGGACGCCGGGATGCGACGCTTTGCAGCGTCATCAGCCGGCCGCGGCGCAGAACAGTTCGTAATCAGGGAAGACGCCCATCTCCTCGTCGGAGATGTCACCCGGGTCGCGCGAGCAGATCGGGCAGTCCGGGTCGCGGCGGACCTTCAGCTCGGTGAAGCTCGCGGCGAGGGCGTCATAGAGGAGCAGGCGGCCGACGAGCGGATCGCCGCTGCCCACGATCAGCTTGATCACCTCGGTGGACTGCAGCAGGCCCATCGTGCCGGGCAGCACGCCGAGTACCCCGTTGGCTCCGCAGGACGGTGCGAGCTCCGCCGGCGGCGGGGTCGGATAGAGGCAGCGGTAGCAGGGGCCGTCGTGCGGCTTGAAGACCGACAGCTGGCCGTCGAAGCCGAGGATCGAGGCCGACACGACGGGGATGCCGAGCCGCACGCTCGCGTCGTTCAGCAGGTAGCGCGTGGGGAAGTTGTCGAGGCCGTCGACGATCACGTCGTAGCCCGTGACGATCTCCATGATGTTGGAGGCGTCGAGGCGGGTCTGGTACTTGACGACGTTGACGTCGGGGTTGATCTCCTTGATGGCGATCTCGGCCGAGTCGACCTTGGGCACGCCGATGCGGTCGTTGGAGTGCGCCACCTGGCGCTGGAGGTTCGAGAGGTCGACCACGTCGTTGTCGACCACGCCGAGTGTGCCGACGCCGGCCGCCGCGAGGTAGAGCGCGCTGGGCGAGCCGAGCCCGCCGGCGCCGAGCAGCAGCACCTTTGCGTCGAGCAGCTTCTGCTGGCCCTCGAGGCCGATCTCCGGGATGAGCAGGTGGCGCGAGTAGCGCTCGCGCTGCTCGGCGCTGAGCCGCTTGGGGACCTCGACCTGGTAGCCGCGGTCCTTCCAGAGCGTGATGCCGCCGGTCATCGACTCGACGTTCGCGTAGCCGAGCTCCCGCTCCATCGTGTTGGCCGCGAGCGCGGAGCGGTTGCCGGAGGCGCAGTAGGCGATGACGCGCTGCGACTTGTCCGGGGCCGCGCCCTCGATGCGCGACTCGAGGTGGCCGCGCGGGACGTGGACGGCGCCCGGGATGTGCGACTCCTCGAACTCGTGCTGCTCCCGCACGTCCAGGATCACGTAGCCGTTCCCGCCGCCCTCGATGAGGTCGTGGACGTCGCGCGGGTCGACCTCCGTGATCTGCTCCTTGATCTTGCGAATCAGCTCTGCGCCGCTAGCCATCCCGTCGAAACTCCTGAAACCCGGTCGCCATTACTTCAATAAGTGTAGCGATGCGCTCGTGGACCGCCCCAGAAGCGGATCGAGGCGCCCCGAAGGACACCTCAATCCTAGACCCAAG
Organism: uncultured Thermoleophilaceae bacterium; assembly: GCA_963848495.1. GTDB lineage: Bacteria > Actinomycetota > Thermoleophilia > Solirubrobacterales > Thermoleophilaceae > JAICJR01. The sequence goes on along the minus strand of CAWKDV010000002.1, from coordinate 1,106,330 downwards.
ACATGCTGTGGAAGCGAAGCTTCCGGACCACAGTCTTGCACTTATCCGGCCACATGGCATCCGGTCCAGACCCCATTTGTCTCGCCGCTGACCTCGAGCAGCGACAGCCGGAAGCGCGTCCCGCCGCCCGGCGCGGCCTCGACCTCCACCTTGCCGCCGTGGCTCTCGGCCACCTGACTGACGATCGCGAGGCCGAGCCCCGAGCCCTGCCGGCCGCGAGCCGCCTGCGAGCGGTAGAAGCGGTCGAACACGAACGGCAGGTCGCCGGGATCGATCCCCGGGCCGTGGTCGCGCACGGTCACCTCGCCGCGCGCGGTCGCCACCTCCACGACCCCGCCCGGGTCGCTCCACTTGGCGGCGTTCTCGACCAGGTTCCACAGCGCCCGGTCGAGCTGCTGCGCATCGCCGACGACCGTCGTCGGCTCGGCGCGGTGCTCGAAGCGCAGCTCCGGGAAGCGCGTGGCGGCTCGCTCGACCACGTCCTCCACCACGGTCTCGAGCTCCAGCTCGAGCAGGTGGAGGTCGCGCTGGCTGCCCCGGGCGAGGTCCACGAGGCTCTCGACGAGCGCGCTCAGCTCCTCCGACTCGCGCGCGAGGTCGCGCAGCAGCCGCTCGCGGTCCTCCGCACCGAGGCTCGAGTAGTCGCGCAGCACCTCGATGTTCGTGCGCAGGCTGGTGAGCGGCGTGCGCAGCTCGTGCGAGGCGTCGCTGACCAGGCGGCGCTGCGAGCGCATCGCGGTGTCGAGCGAGTCGAGCATCGCGTTGAACGTCGAGGCCAGGCCGCTCAGCTCGTCCTTGCCGTCGACGGAGATCCGCTCCCCCAGGTTCCGCGTCTCGGCGACCGTCTGCGCCGTTCTGCTCATACGGCGCACCGGACTGAGGGCGCCGCGCGCCACCAGCGCGCCGACGAGCGCGGCGAGCAGCACGCCGATCGCGTCGGTGATGCCGAGGCTCCAGGCGAGTCGGCTGAGGGCGCCGTCGACCTCGGCGAGGGAGCGAGCGCCGATCAGCACGTCGCCCTTGCCGTAGGAGCGGACGTACAGCCTCACGTGCGTGCCGCGTACGTGGGCGTCGCCCCACCAGGTCCCTCCCGTGCGCGCGATCCGGAGCGCCTGCTTCGGAACGGGGAGCGGCACCTGCGGCGGGAAGGCGGTGGAGGTGCCGCTCCGATCCACGAACTCGAAGAACGGCGGGCTCGCACCGAACTCCGGCTTCGGCGCCTGCACCTTCACCGAGCCGCTGGCCGATCCAGGGCCTGTCGTGCCCCCCTTGCTCACCCCGATGCCGGTGGTGAACCTCTGGGTGAAGACCTTGTCCCCCTTGGTCAGGCTCTTCGTGACCCTGACCACGCCGACCTGCCGCGACTGCTGCCGCAGGCTCTGGTCGATGCCCGACCGCAGGCGGCTGCGCTCGATCGCATAGGTCGCCACCGACCCCGCGAGCAGCACGACGGCGATGCCAGCCGAGCAGAAGAGCGTGACTCGCTTGCGGAAGCTCATGGCTCGCGCAGGATGAAGCCCATCCCGCGGATCGTGTGGATGAGGCGCGGCTCGCCGGCCGCCTCGAGGCGCTGGCGGAGCTGGCCGAGCTGCACGTCGAGCGAGTTCGAGCTCGGGCCGAAGTCGTAGCCCCAGACGCGCTCGTAGATCGTTGTGCGCGAGAGCACCTGGCGCGGGTTGAGCATGAACAGCTCGAGAAGCAGCAGCTCCATGCGGCGCAGCTCGATCCTGCGCTCGCCGCGCCAGACCTCGAGCGAGCGCGGGTCGAGCGCCAGGTCGCCGAAGCGCAGCACGCGCTCGCCTGCCGCCGGCATCGTTCGCCGCAGCAGCGCGCGCAGCCGCGCGAGCAGCTCCTCGAGCGCGAACGGCTTGACGAGGTAGTCGTCGGCGCCGGCCTCGAGGCCGGTGACGCGGTCCGGCACGGCGTCGCGGGCGGTGAGCATCAGGATCGGCACCCTGTGGCCGCAACCGCGCAGCGAGCGGCACACGGCCAGGCCGTCGAGCTCGGGCATCAGCACGTCGAGGATCACCGCATCGGGCGGCGAGCATGCGACCCGCTCGAGCGCCTCGCGCCCGTCCGCCGCCAGCGTGACGTCGAAGCCGTTCACGCGCAGCGCGCGATCGATCGAGTCGCGGACGGTGGTGTCGTCGTCGACCACCAGCACGTTCACGAGCTCAATCGTCGGGCCCGAACTTAAGACGAGCTTGAAATCTGCCGGATTTAGGACCGTCTTAGGCGGAGATCACGGTCAGGCTAAGCGCGGCCGGTTCGCTGGTGGCTCCAATGACCGGAAGGGAGCCACAGATGAAGTTCGCGTTCGTGGCGGCCGCGCTGGCCGCGACTCTGGCCGCTGCGGGGTGCGGCTCGAGCGGCGGTGGAGGGTCCACCACCAGCTCGGCCGGCTCCGCGCGCGACGCCCAGGTGAAGTTCTCGCAGTGCATGCGAGAGCACGGGATCGACTTCCCCGACCCCGACTCGCAGGGCCGCATCCTGATCCAGGCGGGCCCGGGCAGCAACCTCAACCCGGACAGCCCGCAGTTCAAGTCCGCGGCCAAGGCGTGCCAGAGGTACCAGCCCAAGCCGTCCGGCAACTTCGACCGCGCGAACGCCCAGAAAATGCAGGCCGCCGCGCTCAAGTACGCGCAGTGCATGCGAGCCCACGGCGTGAACTTCCCGGACCCCAAGTTCGAGGAGGGCGGGGCGAAGATGACCTTCGGCGGTCCGGGGCTCAACCCGAACGACCCGAACTTCAAGGCGGCCGCATCGGCCTGCAGCAAGCTGCTGCCGGTGCCGAAGGGCGGCCCGGGCGGGTCCACGTCCCAGGGGCCCGCCGGCGGCGGCCCCGGCAAGGGCGGGATGCTCTCGCTGGGGGCCGGGCAATGAGCGCCTCCAGCGAGCAGAGCGCCCGCCGGCTCCCCGGCCTGCGCGTGCGGCGCCGCTGGCTGCTGCTCGGCGCGCTGGGCGTCGCCGCCGCCGTGGTGGTGGCGATCGTGGCCTCGCGCGGCGGCTCGAGCAGGCCGGGCGGCACGGCGTCGGTGACCACGGCCGCCGTCGAGCGCCGCGACCTGGTCAGCCGCGAGGACGTGAGCGGCCAGCTCGACTATTCCGGCAAGTCGACCCTCGCCGGGCAGGTGCAGGGCACGCTCACCTGGCTGCCCACCGCCGGCGCGGTGGTGCACCGCGGTGGCACGCTCTACAGGGTCGACGACGAGCCGGTGGTGCTGATGTACGGCTCGGTGCCGGCCTGGCGAGCGCTGTCGGCCGGCGTGTCGGACGGGCCGGACGTGCGCCAGCTCGAGCGCAACCTCGAGCGCCTCGGCTACGACACCGGCACCGTCGACGACCACTTCAGCTCAGCCACCACCGCCGCGGTGGAGAAGTGGCAGGGCGCCCTTCGGCTGTCGAAGACCGGCGTCGTGGACCTCGGCCGGGTGGTGTTCGAGCCCGGCGCCCAGCGCGTCGGCCAGGTGAGCGCTCACGTGGGCGGCCAGGCCAGCGGCCCGCTGATGGACACAAGCTCCACCCGCCACGTGGCCAGCGGCGAGGTGGACGCGGCCGAGCAGACGCTGCTGCACGACGGCGAGCGGGTGCTCGTCGAGCTCCCCTCCGGCCAGGAGGTGCCCGGCCGCATGACCAACGTGAGCAAGGTGGCCGAGTCGAGCCGCACCGCCAACAGCGGCGCGACGATCTCGTTCGAGGTCTCGTTCGGCAGGCGGACCCACCTGCCCCCGCTCGACCAGGCGCCGGTCACGGTGAAGATCGCCAGCGAGGCCAAGCGCGACGCGCTGGCGGTGCCGGTCACGGCGCTGGTCGCCCAGCCCGGCGCGGGCTTCTCGGTGGAGGTCGTGAGCGGCGGGCGCGAGCGCTTCGTGCCCGTGCAGACCGGCCTGTTCGCGTCCGGTTACGTCGAGGTCAGCGGCCCCGGCCTCGTGCCCGGCACGCGCGTGGTGGTGCCGCAATGAGCGCCCCGGTGGTCGAGCTCCGTGGCGTGCGCCGCTCCTACCCCGGCGGCGTCGAGGCCCTGCGCGGCGTGGACCTGAAGATCGCGGCGGGCGAGCTCGCCGCGATCGCGGGGCCGTCCGGGTCGGGCAAGTCGACGCTGCTCTACATCGTCGGCACGCTCGAGCGGCCGAGCGAGGGCAGCGTGGCGATCGCCGGCCACGAGACGGATCGCCTTCCCGACGGCCAGCTCGCCGGACTGCGGGCGCGCTCGATCGGCTTCGTGTTCCAGCAGTTCTTCCTGCTGCCGGGCTCGACCGCGCTCGAGAACGTGGCCAACGGCCTGCTCTACACGGGCACGCCCGACGACGAGCGCAGGGCGCGCGCCCGTGAGGCGCTCGAGGCGGTGGGGCTCGAGCACCGGCTCGGCCACCGCCCCACACAGCTCTCGGGCGGCGAGAGCCAGCGGGTAGCGATCGCGCGCGCGATCGTGGGACGGCCCGCGCTCGTGCTCGCCGACGAGCCCACCGGCAACCTCGACACGCGCACCGGCAGCGAGATCGTCTCGCTGCTGCGCGAGCTGAACCGGGCCGGCACGACCGTGCTGGTGATCACCCACGATCGCGGGGTGGCGGACACGCTCGACCGCCAGATCGCCATCAAGGACGGCCTGATCGAGAGCGATGAACGAAGGATGGGCGAAGCCCATCCGCTTACGCGAGACGGGATGTCGAGCCACGGCATCAGGACGCGGGGCTGGAAGCCCCGCGGAGGTGACCCGGCATGAGCGCGGAGACGATCCGCTCCAGCGTCCTTCAGCCGCGCGACGTCCTGCGCGTCGGGCTCGTAGGCCTCCGGACCCGGCGGCTGCGGGCGGTGCTGTCCGTGCTCGGCGTGGCGCTCGGCATCGCCTCGATGGTGGCCGTGATGGGCATCTCCTCCTCGAGCCGCGCGGACCTGCTGGCGGCGCTCGACAAGCTCGGCACCAACCTGCTGGTGGTGAAGCCCGGCCAGAGCTTCATAGGCAGCGGCGAGTCGAAGCTGCCGGACACCGCCGAGGCGATGGTGGGCAACACCCCCGCCGTCACGGCCGCATCCACTGTCGAGGACCTCGACAGCCTCACCGTCCGGCGCAACGACCACATCGACAGGGAGATCACCAACGCGCTGACCGTCGGCGCCACGCGCACCTCGCTCGCGCACACCCTCGGCGCGACGCTGAAGGACGGCGCCTTCCTGAACGGCGCGACCGCCCGCTACCCCACCGTCGTACTCGGGGCGACCGCGGCGCAGCGGCTCGGCATCGACCACGTGGGCAACGGCGTGCAGGTGTGGATCGACAACCGCTGGTACACGGTGGTAGGGATCCTCAACCCGGTGACGCTCGCCCCCGAGCTCGACAGCTATGCGCTCGTGGGGCTGCCGTACGCCGAGAAGGCGCTGGGCGCCGACGACTCGCCCTCCTTCGTGTACGTGCGCGCGCGGACCGACTCGGTGAAGCGGGTCGACTCGCTGCTCGGGCCGATGGCCAACCCCGAGCACCCGAACGAGGTGGACGTCAGCCGCCCGTCCGACGCGCTCGAGGCACGCGCGAGGGCGAAGACAGCGTTCACCTCGCTGTTCCTCGGCCTCGGCGCGGTGGCCCTGTTCGTGGGCGGAGTCGGGATCGCCAACGTGATGGTCATCTCGGTGCTCGAGCGGCGCTCGGAGATCGGCCTGCGCCGGGCGCTCGGCGCCACACGCCGGCACATCGCCGTGCAGTTCCTCACCGAGTCGGTGCTGCTGGGGGCGATGGGCGGTGCGGCGGGCGCGCTGATCGGGGTGCTCGTCACGGCGGGCTACGACGCCAACCGCGGCTGGCCGCTGAGCATGCCGGCCTACGCGGTGGGCGGAGCGCTGGCCTGCGCGCTGCTGATCGGCGCGCTGGCGGGGGCCTACCCGGCGGTGCGCGGGGCGCGGGTCTCACCGACGACGGCGCTCAGAACGGGGTGACTGGTGATTGGTGACTAGTGACTCGCTGGTAGCGACTCGAAGTCACCAGTCACAAGTCACCAGTCACCCGGGTACCCTGACCGCCGTGTCATCCCGCCACCTGCTTGGCCTCATAACCCTGTCCGTGGCCGCCCTCGCGGCCATCCTCGCCGTCGCGCTCGTGCTCCGGAACGCCAGCGCGAAACCGGACAGTTTCGACGGGGCCACCCTTCCGGCGGGCGTGCGCGCGCCCGGCTTCCGCCTGCGCGACCAGGACGGGCGGCCGATCGACATGGCGCAGTACCGCGGGCGGCCGGTGATCGCCACCTTCCTCTACTCGCACTGCAAGGACACCTGCCCGGTGGAGGCGCGGCTGATCTCGAGCGCCGTGCAGCAGCTCGGGCACCCGGCGGCGGTGATCGCCTTCTCGGTCGATCCCGCGCACGACACCGGCGCGAGCGTGCACGCCTTCATGCGCGAGCAGAAGGTGAGCGCGCCGATCCGCTGGGTGCTCGGCACCCCCAAGGAGCTGCAGCCGATCTGGAAGGGCTACGCGGTCACGCCGCAGCGCACCGACGAGGAGCACATGGCCCGCATCGTGCTGATCGACAAGCAGGGCTACCAGAAGATCGGCTACTCCTTCGATCAGACGACGCCGGACCGCATCGCGCACGACATGCGCCTGCTGCAGAAGCAGTGAGCCGGACGGCGCTCGTCACCGGAGGCAACCGAGGCATAGGTCAGGAGGTCTGCCGCGAGCTGCGGGAGCTGGGGCTCGACGTGGTGCTCACCGCGCGCGACGCAGAAGCCGGCCGCGCGGCGGCGGAGCCGCTGGGCGCACGCGCGGAGCAGCTCGACGTGACGGATCCGGGCAGCATGGCGGGCTGCGCCCGGCGACTGGCGGACGACGGCGTCGAGGTCGACGTGCTGGTGAACAACGCCGGCCTCTACACCACCACCCCGCTCCTGAGCGTCCGCGAGGACGACCTGATCGAGGCGCTCGAGGTCAACTTCATCGGCGCCTGGCGCACCTGCCGCGCCTTCGTCCCGGGGATGCGCGAGCGCGGCTACGGGCGGGTGGTGAACGTGGCCACCGGCTACGGGCAGACTGCGGCCGAGCCGCCGCGCGCCGGCGCCTACGGCCTGGCCAAGGCGAGCCTGAACATGCTGACCCGGATGGTGGCTTCCGAGGCGGGACCGAGGGTGAAGGTCAACTCGATGTCGCCCGGCTGGGTGGCCACGCGCATGGGCGGAGCGGGAGCGCCGACCAGCGTCGAGGAGGGGGCTGACACAGCCGTCTGGCTGGCAACGCTCCCGGACGACGGCCCAACGGACGGCTTCTTCTACCGCCGCGAGCGCGTCGCCTGGTAGTTCCGCAGTCCGCAGTCCGCAGTCGGGGTGGTTATCCTACCTCCCGGGTAGGTATTCACCTATGATGTTCTCAACCAAAGCCGAGTACGGCGTCCGCATCATGGCCCACCTCGCCGCACACGACGGCGACGGGCCGGTCTCGCTGTCGGCGATCGCCGACGCAGAGGGGCTGCCGCTCGCCTACCTCGAGCACCTGGTCCAGCGCCTGAGGCGCGCCGAGCTGGTGGAGAGCCGGCGCGGCGCCCACGGTGGCTACACGCTCGCGCGCGCGGCATCCGAGATCACGATGGCCGAGGTGGTGGAGGCCCTGGAGGGCGAGATCGCGCCGATCGAGTGCATCAGCGCCGACGCCGACGGGCAGCTCGTCTGCAGCCGCGAGGTCAGCCTCGACCGGGTCTGCCCGACGAAGGTGCTGTGGACGCGAGTGCAGGGCTCGATCGTGCGCACCCTGCAGGAGATCAGCTTGAACGAACTAGTCGAACCGAGGAAGAAAGCAACCGTATGAGCTTGGAGATCCAGAACCTGCACGTCCGCACGGAGGACAAGGAGATCCTCCGCGGCGTGAACCTGAAGGTCGAGAAGGGCGAGACGCACGCCCTGATGGGGCCCAACGGGTCGGGCAAGTCCACGCTGGCCAACACGGTCATGGGCAACCCGAACTACGAGGTCACGGAGGGCAAGATCCTCCTGAACGGCGAGGACGTGACCGAGGCCGACCCTGACGAGCGCGCGCGCGCCGGCGTGTTCATGGCCTTCCAGTATCCGGCCACGATCCCCGGCGTCTCGGTGGCCAACTTCCTGCGCACGGCCGTGAACGCGCGCCGCGAGGAGCCGATCAAGGTCAAGGAGTTCGGCTCGATGCTGCGGGCCAACATGGACCTGCTCCACATCGATCCGGACTTCAACAAGCGCTACCTGAACGAAGGCTTCTCGGGCGGCGAGAAGAAGCGCGCCGAGATCCTCCAGCTGGCGATGCTGAGGCCCGATTTCGCCATCCTCGACGAGACCGACTCCGGCCTCGACATCGACGCGCTGCGCATCGTGTCGGACGGCGTGAACGCGCTGCGCGGCCCCGAGATGGGCACGCTCATCATCACGCACTACACGCGCATCCTGCAGTACGTGACCCCGGACTTCGTGCACATCATGCTGGGCGGGCGGATCGTGCGCGAGGGCGGCCGCGAGCTGGCGGACGACCTCGAGGAGAAGGGCTACGACTGGATCCGCGAGGAGGTGGCCGCAGGTGCCGCGTAGCTTCCTCGAAGAGAAGCGCGCAGCCGCGCTCGAGGTCTACGAGCGCGAGCCGGTTCCCACCTGGCGGCGCTCCGGCTTCTGGACCACCACGCTGCGCCACCTGCGCCTCGACGAGCTCGAGCCGCGCCACCACGACCCGGTCGACTCGTTCGACGAGCTTCCCGGCGTGGTGGTCGACGCGCTCAATGGCGAAGAGCTCTCGGGCCTGATCGTCCAGCGCGGCGCGAGCACGATCTACACCGCGCTCGACGAGTCCCTCGCTGCCGACGGCGTGATCCTCACCTCGCTCGAGCACGCCATGGAGCAGCACCCGGAGCTCGTGCAGCGCTGGTACATGAAGCGCCTGTCGCCCGACGAGGGCAAGTTCCCGGCGGCCAGCGCGGCGTTCTGGACCGGCGGCGCCTTCCTGCACGTGCCGAAGGGCCTAAAGATCGAGAACCCGATCCAGGTGGTCTACGTGATCGACGAGCCGGGCACGGCGCAGTACGCGCACACGCTCGGCGTCGTCGGCGAGTTCGCCGAGTGCTACCTGCGCGAGTACTGCCTGGCGCCCGACTTCGACGGCCAGGCGCTGCACGCGGGCGGCTTCGAGCTCTACTGCCTGCCCGGCTCTCAGGTCAAGCTCGCGCACCTGCAGGACTGGGGCTCGGGCGAGGTCTACGACATCTCCACCAAGCGCGTGGAGATCCAGCGCGACGCCCACTGCGGCTGGGTGCCGATCCACCTCGGCGGCCGGCTCACCAAGCAGACGCTCGACATCGTCACCGCCGAGCAGGGCTCGGACATGCGCCACAACGGGCTCTACTTCACCGAGGGCGAGGAGCACCTCGACCTGTTCACCACCGACCTGCACGAGCAGGGCAACACCACGGGCGACACGGTCTGGAAGGGCGCCCTCACCGGCGAGTCGCGCGCGTCCTACGAGGGCCTGATCCACATCGTCGAAGGCGCGCAGAACACGAACACCTACCTGCAGACGCACTCGATGCTGCTCTCGCCGAAGGCGAAGGCGGACTCGATCCCCTCGCTGATCGTGAAGACCGACAACGTGTCGGCCTCGCACGGCGGCACCGTGGGCGAGGTGGACGAGGACCAGGTCTTCTACATGATGACCCGGGGCATTCCGCGCCGCGAGGCGGTGCGGATCCTCGTCGAGGGCTACTTCGAGCCGGTGATCCAGAAGCTCGGCGATCCGCCGCTCGAGGCGCTGGTCCGCGAGCTGATCGCCGGCAAGATCGCGGCGGCCGAGGAGCACGTCGAGGAGTACGTGAGCCAGCGCTGATGGCCACCGTCGCCACACCCGACGTCCGCGCCGACTTCCCGGTGCTCGGCCGCGAGTGGAACGGCCACCGGGTGGCGTACGTCGACTCGGCGGCCACGTCGCAGAAGCCCGCAGTCGTGCTCGACACGATGGACCGCTTCCTGCGCGAGTCCAACGCCAGCGTGCACCGCGGCGTCTACGAGCTCGGCCGCGAGTCCACCGAGCTGTTCGAGGGGGCGCGCGAGCGCATCGCCCGCTTCGCCGGCGGCGACGCCGAGACCACGGTGTTCACGCGCAACGCCACCGAGGCGATCAACCTGGTGGCCTACGCCTGGGCGCGCGACAACCTGCGCCCGGGCGACGAGGTGCTGATCACGCGCATGGAGCACCACTCGAACGTGGTGCCCTGGCAGCTCGCCTGCGCCGACACCGGCGCGAAGCTGCGCTACCTCGAGGTGGGCGACGACGGCCTCCTGTCGCTCGACGAGCTCGACTCCGCGCTCGGCTCCGGGCGTGTGCGGCTCGTGGGCGTCGTGCACGTCTCGAACGTGCTCGGCACGATCAACCCGGTGGCGGAGATCGCCGCGCGGGCGCGCGCCGCGGGTGCGATCAGCGTCGTCGACGGCACCCAGGCGGTGCCGCAGCTGCCCGTGGACGTGGGCGAGGTCGGCGCCGACTTCTACGCCTGGACCGGGCACAAGGCGCTCGGCCCGACCGGCGTGGGAGTGCTGCACGGCAACCGCGAGCTGCTGCTCTCGATGCGGCCCTTCATCGCCGGCGGCCACATGATCTCCCGCGTGGACGACGACATGTCCACCTGGGCCGAGCTGCCCCACAAGTTCGAGGCGGGCACCTCGGCGATCGTCGAGGTGATCGGCCTGGGCGCCGCCGTGGACTACCTGAGCGGCCTCGGCATGGAGCATGTGCGCGCCCACGAGCGCGAGCTCACGGCCTACGCGCTCGAGCGCCTGCCGGAGGTGCCGGGCATCACGCTCTACGGGCCCACCGACCTCGACCGCCGCGGCGGCGTCGTGTCGTTCTCGATCGAGGGCATCCACCCGCACGACATCGCCGAGGTGTGCGACCGCCATGCCGTCTGCATCCGGGCCGGCCACCACTGCGCGCAGCCGCTGATGCGGCGCCTCGGCGTCGGCGCCACCGGCCGCGCCTCCTTCCACGTCTACAACTCGCGCGATGACGTCGATCGCCTGGTGGAGGCTCTCCACGACGCGCGCCGGGTATTCGAGCTGTAGCCGGTGGCTACCCTCGACTGATGAGCGCCATGGAAGAGCTCTACCGCGACTACATCCTCGATCACTACAAGAACCCGAGGAACTTCGGCGAGCTCGACGCGCACGACCTCGAGTTCCACGACCACAACCCGCTCTGCGGCGACGAGCTGGGCGTGCACATCAAGGTCGAGGACGGCAAGATCGCCGAGCTGCGCTTCCACGGCCAGGGCTGCGCGATCTCGCAGGCGGCGGCGTCGATCGCCTCCGAGGAGCTGATCGGAATGCCGGTCGACGACGTGTCGAAGCTCACGGCCGACTGGGTGATCGAGCAGCTCGGGATCGACATCTCCCCCACGCGCCGCAAGTGCGCGCTGCTCAACCTGAAGGTGCTGCGCGGAGCCACCACCGGCGACGCCTCCTGGCCCGCCTGAGCGCGAGGACTTTCGCCCGTAGCGGCGAAGAGCGTATGTCGCACCCCGGCAGGGAGCGCAACTGCGTGCCTTGGCGCGGTTTATCCGGGCGACCGTCCACGAAGGAGGCTCGATGAGACGCCTTGTCCCAGCATTGCTCTTGTCGTTTGCAGTTCTTGCCGTACCCGCCTACGCGGCCACGCCGCCGTCGGCGCAGACCTCGCCGGCCACGAACATCGGTCCGCTCGGAGCGCAGGTGAACGGAGTCGTGACCCCCAACGGGCACTCCACCACCATCCGCTTCCAGTTCGGCACGACGACGAAGTACGGCAAGGCGACGACCGCCCAGAACGCCGGGCAGGGCACGAGCGCCGTGCCGGTCGCCGCCGGCCTCACGGGCCTCAAGTCGAGCACCCGCTACCACTTCAGGGTGGTCGCCACGAGCAGCGCGGGCACGACCCGCGGTGCGGACAAGTCGTTCGTGACCTCGAAGCCGAGCACCGCGCTCGCCTTCACGCCGAACCCGCCGACGTTCAGCGCGCCGTTCACGATCTCGGGCCAGCTGGTGGGCACGGGCGCCGCGGGCGCCACCGTGACCCTGCTGGGGCGGCCGTTCCCCTTCACGGCTGCCTTCGCCAAGGTCGGGAACTCGGTGATCAGCAACAGGGACGGCACCTTCGCCTTCCCGTTCACGGCGGCCCAGGTCACGACGCAGTTCGAGGTCAAGGCCACCACCACACCGGCCACGACCAGCGCGATCGCCACGATGAACGTCTCGTCGCTGATCTCGTTCCACACGCACACGAGCGTGCGCAAGGGTCACCTGCTGCGGATGTCCGGCACGGTGCTGCCGGCGCAGGACGGCCTGGTCGTCAAGATCCAGAAGCGCGCCCGCAACGGCACTTTCAGGACCGTGGCGCACACCACGCTGAGCCACCACAGCTCCGCCAGCTCGAGATACTCGCGCCGCCTGCGCATCAAGCGCAGCGGCACGTACCGGGCGCTCGTGCAGTCGGCGGGCGGCGCCTACTTCCCGGGCATCAGCAGCGCGGTGAGCATCAACGTGAAGGGCTGACGGCTACGACACGCGCTTGAAGAAGACCTGCTGCGCTGAGTTGTCGCCCCCGGTCTGTGAGCGAGCCACGATCTCCATCTGGATCGGGTCGCCCACGTTCCAGGCGACGCCCTTGGACGTGAGGCAGGCAGTCAGGTTGAGCGTGTAGGTGAGCGTGTTCGCAGGATTGGCGAGAGCGTCGGCCGATTGGTCGACGAGCCCGCCGATCGGCGAGCTCGGCGCGGCGCTCAGATTCGGATCGGTGGTGGAGTAGCCCGTCGGGCAGTCGATCACCTGGCCGCCCTGAGCTCCCTGCTGGATCAGGCGCGAGCTCCATAGCAGGTGCCCGATGTCGATGAAGCCGCTCCCCTCACCGGCGCCCGCGATGGCGCGCCGCTGCGGCCGCCAGAGGGTCATCGTCACCGCGATGTTGCCGTCCGATCCCGGCCCGACCGGGAACGGGCTGAGCCCGGTGCCGGGCGTGTTGGGGTTCGCCGGGTAGGTCACGCTGCCGGACTGCCCGCCGCTGCTCGTCCACGAGATCAGCGCGGGCGTGGTGTTGAAGACGAAGTTCAGGGTGCTCGGCGTGTCGGTCTCGACGCCGTTCGAGGTGGAGCGCTCGATGAGCACGTCCCCCGAGTTGATCTGCGCCGCAGTAGCCAGCGGGTAGATCTGCATCTCCTGCTGGCCGTTCGGCCCCGGGGTGCCGGTCATCGTGCCGAAGCCGTCGCCGTCCTGGTCGCAGCAGTCGGGGAAGCTCGGTCCCGGGTCGAAGCCGCCCGGGGTGCGCTCGCGCCCCGTCCCGCCCTTGGAGCAGTAGCTCAGCCCGCCGCAGTCGAGCTCGATCTGGTCGCCGGGCACGATGGAGAAATCCAGGAAGACGCCGATCGGCTGGAAGGTCGGCGGACTGGTGGAGCCCTGCACGAGGGCGTCGATGGCGGCGTCGGTCACGCCGCCTCCGTTGGCGTTGAGCGAGCGCTCGAGCGGCGCCCCGATCTGCGAGAAGAGCTGGAAGCCGTTCTCCGTCTGCGCGGCCCGCGCGCTCCGGCCCGCCGCCTCCTCGTTGTTCAGCACCAAGTTGCCGTTGGAGTCGACGTCGAGGGCGTCGGGCACGCCGTCGAGGTCCCCGTCGCGGCCGGCGCCGGCGGTCGCGTGCTTCTTCGAGCGGACCAGGCCGAAGTTCCGCCCGTTGCCGAGCGGCACCCCCTTGCGCGCCTGGGCGGTGCGCCGCTTGTCGACGCCCTTCGCCTTGGCCGCCCTGCCGTAGCCCGAGCGGATCTTGATCGTGCCGAGCTTCGCGCCCGCCTTGACGCCGACGATGACGCTCGACCCCTTGCCGCCGACCACCACCTGGCCCGCGTACTTGCCCCTGGCGTTGCGGAGCTGGAGCGTGACCTTCGTGTCGCGGGGAACCAAGCGGAACGAGCGCGCGTTCGAGCTCACCGCCTTGCCGTTGTAGCCGAGCGCGATGACGGTGTAGCCCGGCTTGCTCAGCTTCCCGGTGATGGCCGCCGGCTTGGCGAGCGCCACGGCGGGGCCGCATAGAGCGGCGGCCGGAACAGCAAGCCACACCAGCCAGCGACGCACGAGCGCCTCCACCAGCGTCAGGTTACAGAGGGGGTGTGACGGGCTTCAGGCGGCGGCCGCGGTCCGGCCGGGACCCTGGCGCGCCATGACGTCCCGCGGGCCGAGCGGCTGGCCGCAGCGGTCGCACATCAGGTGCTCGTCGAGCAGGCCGCCGCAGTTCTTGTGCTCGATGATGATCGGCGGGCCGTTGTCGGCCGCGTACTTGTCGCCCCACTTGATCATCATCATCAGGATCGGCCACAGGTCGATGCCCTTCTCGGTGAGGCGGTACTCGTAGCGCAGCGGGCGCTGCTGGTAGACGCGCCGCTCGAGGATCCCCTCGTCGCACAGCCGCTGGAGCCGCGCGCTCAGCACGTTGCGGGCGATGCCGAGGCTGCGCTGGAAGTCCTCGAAGCGGCGGACGCGCAGGAAGACGTCGCGCAGGATCAGCAGCGTCCAGCGCTCCCCGATCAGCTCGAGCGTGGACGCGATCGAGCAGTTCTGTCCCTCGTACTCCCGTTTCAGCATCGCTGTCCCTGCGTCAGCATCGCACAGTGAGCGTGGTCACATGAGAGTTGCATGACGCAACGGTATCTGCAATATTGGGTTGCGTCAAGCAACGGAGGCCGTTATGACCATCGAGATCACCCCGCAGCGATTCCTCCAGCACCCTGAGGAGCTCTCGATCACAGACGACGAGCTCGTCGCTGACCTCACCTGGCCCTACTCGGCCGACGCGCCTCTCGCCCCGGCCCAGCCCGCCAAGCCTGAGCGCACGCGCACGATCACCTGGGAGGACCCGCTCGCGGGCGTGGCGATGCGCCGGACCATGAGCGGACGCGAGTACCTCGAGGCGATGCAGCGCGGCGAGCTCCCGCCGCCGCCGATGGCGCAGCTCATGGACATCGACATCGTCGAGGTCGGCGACGGGCGCGCGACCTTCGAGGGCCGGCCCGGCGAGCAGCACTACAACCCGATCGGCGTGGTGCACGGCGGCTTCGTCGCCACGCTGCTCGACTCGGTGATGGGCTGCGCCGTGGAGACGCTCCAGTCCGCCGACACCGGCTACACCTCGCTCGACCTCAAGGTGAACTACGTGCGCCCGGTGACGATGGACACCGGCCGGGTGCTCGCCGAGGGCGTGGTCGTGCACGCCGGCCGGCGGGTCGCCACCGCCGAGGGGCGTGTGTTCTCGGCCCGCACCGGCAAGCTGCTCGCGCACGGCAGCGCCACCCTGCTCATCCTGGGCGAGCAGGCCTAGCCGATGGAGCGCCGCTGGAAGGTCCTGCTCGTCACCTCCGTGGCGGTGTTCATGGGCTTCCTCGACGTGACCATCGTGAACATCGCCTTCCCGGACATCCGCGCCTCGTTCCCCGACAGCTCGCTCTCCGGGTTGTCCTGGGTGCTCAACGCCTACAACATCGTCTTCGCGGCGCTGCTCGTGCCGGCCGGGCGGCTTGCGGACGTGGTCGGGCGGCGGCGGATGTTCTTCATCGGCCTCATCACCTTCCTGGCAGCGTCGGCGCTCTGCGGCCTCGCCGGCTCAGTGCCGGTTCTGGTCGGCGCGCGCGTGATCCAGGCCGCCGGCGGCGCGATCCTCGTCCCCACCTCGCTCGGCCTGCTGCTGCCCGAGTTCCCGATCGAGCAGCGCTCCACCGCCACCGCGCTCTGGGGAGCCACCGGCGCGGTGGCCGCGGCGACCGGGCCCTCGCTCGGCGGCGTGCTCGTCCACGCCACCGACTGGCGGCTCGTGTTCTTCGTGAACATCCCGATCGGCCTGGCGGCGCTGATCCCGGCGCGCCGGCTGCTGCGCGAGCAGAAGCAGGAGGGCGGCGTGCTGCCCGACGCGCTGGGCGCGGTGCTCCTCACGCTCGGTGTGGCGGCGCTCTCGCTGGGCATCGTCAAGGGGCCGGACTGGGGCTGGTCGAGCCCCGGCGTCGTCGGCTCACTGGTGGCCGCCGCCGTGTTCCTCGCCGGGCTGGTGGTGCGCTCGGCGCGGCACCGGGCGCCGGCGGTGGACCTCGAGCTGTTCCGCGTGCGCGCCTTCGCGGTGTCGGTGAGCGGCACGTTCCTGTTCTCGCTCGCGTTCTACGCGCTCCTGCTCGGCAACATCCTCTTCCTCACCCAGGTCTGGGGCTACTCGGTGCTGAAGGCGGGCTTCGCCGTCACGCCGGGGCCGCTGATGGCCGCCGTGTCCGCGGCAGTGGCCGGCCGGATCGCCGACCGCTACGGCCAGCGCGTGATCACGGTCGTCGGCCCGCTGCTGTTCGCCACCGGCTGCCTCCTGTTCGCGCTCAGCCTGGGGCACGAGGTCAACTACGTGCGCGACTACCTGCCCGCCACCATCCTCACCGGCACCGGCGTGGGCACGACGTTCGCGGGCTTCAGCAGCGCGGCGGTCGCCGGGCTGCAGCCGGCCCGCTTCGCCACCGGCAGTGCGATCCTCGCCTGCTTCAGGCAGGTCGGCGCGGTGCTGGGCGTGTCGGTCCTGATCGCCGTCCTCGACGGGGCCACGCGCGCGGATGCCCTGCACACGTTCCACCGCGCCTATGCGCTGATGGCGCTGGCCTCGGCGTCGGCCGCGCTGGTTGCGCTGGGGCTCGGCCGGGTACGTGCTGGAGTGCCGGTCGAGGCCGCTCTCGAGCCCGCCAGAAGCGTCTCCTAGCGGACCTTCCGGGCGGGCGGTCGGACTGGTCCGATCGCTAGACTCCCAGATCGATATCCGACTTCGTTACGAGGGATTAGATGGCTTCCACTGACAAGACCCGCATCCCGAAGCAGAGCCCGATCGCCGAGGACGAGCAGGGTCAGCTCGTCGCGAAGAAGGGCATCTCCCGCGAGGTCGTGGAAGAGATGTCGAAGATCAAGGGCGAGCCCGAGTGGATGTTGAAGAAGCGCCTCAAGTCGCTCGAGATCTTCCAGCGCAAGCCCATCCCCACCTGGGGCGTCGACCTCTCAGGGCTCAACTTCGACGACCTCGTCCTGTACTCCCCGCCCACCGCGGGCCGCTACAACAGCTGGGACGACGTCCCCAAGGAGATGAAGGACACCTACGAGGCCCTCGGAATCCCTCAGGCCGAGCGCGAGCACCTCGCGGGCGTCGTCGGGATCTGGCGCCAGGAGCCCGTCTACGAGGGGCTGAAGAAGGAGTACGCCGACCTCGGGATCCTCTTCTGCTCGATGGACACGGCCGTGACCCAGTACCCCGAGCTGGTCGAGCCCTACTTCATGACCAAGTGCGTGCCGCCGCAGGACAACAAGTTCTCGGCGCTGCACGGCGCGATCTGGTCCGGCGGCTCGTTCCTGTACGTGCCCAAGGGCGTGAAGGTCGACCTCCCGCTCCAGGCCTACTTCCGCATGGAGGGCTCGGGCGAGGGCACCTTCGAGCACACGCTGATCATCGCCGACGAGGGCTCCGACGTTAACTACATCGAGGGCTGCACGGCGCAGACCTACAGCGTCAACTCGATGCACTCGGCCGTGGTCGAGATCTTCGTCAAGGAGGGCGCCAAGGCGCGCTACACCACCGTCCAGAACTGGTCCAAGGACGTCTACAACCTCAACACCAAGCGTGCGGTCGTGGACGCCCACGGCACGGTCGAGTGGGTCGGCGGCTCGATGGGCGCCAAGGTCGTGATGCTCTACCCGGGCTCGTTCCTGCTCGGCGAGGGCGCGCGGGCCGACCACCTCAACGTCGGCGTGGCCAGCGGCGACGTCTGGAAGGACACCGGCGCGAAGGTCATGCACCTGGCGCCGAACACCACCTCGAACATCCTCGCCAAGTCGATCTCCAAGGACGGCGGGATCATGGGCTACCGCGGCCTCGTGCGCATGGGCCACAACTCGCAGGGCTCCAAGGCGCGCGTGCAGTGCGACGGCCTGATGATGGACGAGCGCTCGCGCTCCGACACGTGGCCCGACATCCAGATCCAGAACCCGCACGTCACGGTCGCCCACGAGGCGGTCGTCGGGAAGATCTCGGACGAGCAGATGTTCTACCTGCAGTCCCGCGGGCTCTCCGAGGAGGAGGCGGCGGCGATGATCGTGAACGGGTTCATTGAGCCGGTTACGAAGGAGCTGCCGATGGAGTACGCGGTCGAGCTGAACCGGCTCATTCAGCTTGAGATGGTGGGGTCTATCGGCTAGGGACTGACCGCGCGGCCGCGGGTCCTGTCGGCGGTCGCGCCTTCAGCTCGCCCCGCCTCGGGCTCTCGTGACGCCCCCCTCGTGGGTGGCGCTCAGTTCTTGGGTTGGTGGGCGTCACTTCCGCCCGCGGCCGGCGGGGCTCGCTGAAGTTCGCCACCGCCGCCACCCGCGGGTGCTGCGTCAGGATTTGCCCGTGGATCCTCGCAAGCTGAGTGAGCGGCTCGATGCGATTTTGGTTGGTGGCAGGGAGCGGGTCTCTGTTCGGATCGTTCCGTATGACCCGGCCTGGGTCGGTCGGTTCTCGAGTGAGCGCGAGCGTCTGCGTTCCACGCTCGGCGCCTCCGCGCTGTCGATCGAGCACATCGGCTCGACCGCGGTGCCCGGGCTCGCTGCGAAGCCGATCGTCGATGTGATGGTGGTTGTCTCCGATCCGGAGGATGAGGCCTTGGTTGGGCCGCTCGAGCAGGCGGGGTACGTGCTGCGTGTGCGCGAGCCGGGCCACCGGATGTTCAGGACGCCCCAAGGTGACGTGCATGTGCACCTGTGGCCTGATGGGCCGGAGGTGGAGCGCCATCTGCGCTTCCGCGACCGCCTGTGCTCCTCGCCCGAGGACCGCGCGGCCTACGAGCGGCTGAAGCGTGAGCTGGCCGAGCGCGATTGGGACGACATGAACGAGTACGCGGAGGCCAAGAGCGGCCTGATCGCGCAGATACTCGAGCGAGCGTAGGGACCCTTCGGGTCTCCGCAAGCGCGCCATCGGAACTCCGCAGCGGCGCCGCCTGGCAGCCCCACAGTTGGCGGCGCGTCGCTCGACGAGCATGGCGCGTATGAACTCACGTGCGAAGCGCCTCCCGTCACCGGCCATGGTCCTGGCCTGCATCTCCCTCGGCGTGTCGCTCGGAGGCGTGAGCTACCTGCTGCAAGAAGGGCGCGGTGCGCCCGTCGAAGCTCTCCCCCTCCACCGTGGCGCTGTTCAAAGGCTCGGCCGGCGGAGCCGGAGCGAAGGGCGACCGCGGACCCAAGGGCGACCGTGGGCCGAAGGGCGACCCCGGTGCCAAGGGCGCCACCGGAGCGACCGGCCCGGCCGGCCTGTTCACACAGGAGCTGCCGAGCGGCAAGACCATCCGTGGCGAGTTCCAGGCATACGGGACGGGCACCGGCGCCGGCATGCCTGCCCGCGACGCGATCTCTTTCGACTTCGCGCTGAAGGCGGCTCCGCTGTACAGGGTCATCAAGCAGGGCGCCCCCGCCACCCTCGCCTGCCCGGGCTACTGGGGCGATCCCCAGGCCGCGCCTGGCTACCTGTGCCTCCGGCGTTGCCCGGCAGCACGCCCACGATCACGTCGTCGACGCCGAGCGACTCGAGCTCGGCGTCGACCCCGTCCATCAGCGCGGAGCCGATGCCCGCGCCGCGCTGGGCCGGCAGGACCCCGAGCGACTCGATCTCGGCGATCCGCTCCCCGGTGCGCCAGGTGTCGGGCGTCCAGCTGTCCTCGCCGCTCATGACGTGGGCGAGCACGTAGCCGATGAGCTCGCCGTCGACCCGCGCCAGCAGCAGGCAGGTGTCCG
The DNA here is from genome assembly GCA_963848495.1 of uncultured Thermoleophilaceae bacterium. Lineage (GTDB taxonomy): Bacteria > Actinomycetota > Thermoleophilia > Solirubrobacterales > Thermoleophilaceae > JAICJR01. Next base: position 1,086,557 of record CAWKDV010000002.1, on the reverse strand, counting down.
GCTTGGCAAGCAGCGACTCGTACAGGGCCCGGCGCGCGCTCCAGCTCTCGTCGTCGCCCACGTACGGCGCGAGCTCCGGCATCGACGCGGCGTGCGCGCGGTGGATGGCGAGCCAGAGCGGCTCGAGCGAGTCGAGGTCGGCGGCCGAGCCGCGCTCGATGGCGAGCATCAGAGGATGAGCTTGCGCTCCATGTAGCGGATCGCCAGCCGCCACATCACGAGCCCGAACGCGACCAGGAAGGCGAGGTGCCCGATGTCCTTCCAGCTCCATAGGCCGAACACCGCGTCCCGCACGAGCTGCACGCAGTGGTAGAGCGGGTTGAGGTTGCCGAGCACCTGAGCCCAGGTGGGCAGCCGCGAGAGCGGGAAGAAGGTGCCGGCCACGAGGAACATCGGCGTGAGCAGCCCGCTCTGCCAGTAGGAGAAGCTCTCGATCGCCTTCGCCTTGGCGGCGATGAAGATGCCGGTGCTCGCCCAGCCGAAGCCGGCGAGCGCCGCTATGAACGGCACGAGCAGCATCCCCCAGCTCGGATTGAGGCCGAACACCATGCCCACCAGCATCGGGAAACAGCCGTAGACGCCCGTGCGAGCGGCGATCCAGAGCACCTCGCCGGTGACCAGCTCCTCGGTGTCGACCGGGGCCGCGAGAATCGCGTCGTAGGTGTGCTGGAACTGGTACTTGACGAACGTGCCGTACATCGCGGGGAAGGCGCCCGAGAACAGCACCGTCGTGGCGACGATGCCGGTGGCGACGAAGTCGATGTAACGGAAGCCCTCCACGTGGCTGACGAGCGAGCCGAAGCCGAGGCCGAACGCCAGCAGGTAGATCGTCGGATCGATCGTCGAGGAGAACGTGGACGAACGCCAGAACGAGGAGAAGTTCACGATCTCGCGGACCAGCACCCCGCGAAGCGCCGCCGGCTCGAGGCGGTGGAGCCGGCGCCGGCGGAGCGGGGCGGCGACCTCGGCCGTGGCGGCCATCAGGCGATCTCCTCTCCGGTCAGGAGGACGAAGACGTCCTCGAGGTTGGTGATGCGGCGCTCGCCGTCGAGGTCGAAGTCGCCGTTGGCGTGCAGGACCGCCACGGACGTGCCGGTCCGGCGGGTGCTCCAGCCGCGCTGGTGGGCGAGCTGCTCGACCTCGAGCAGGCGCGCGGGCGCCCCGTAGACCTCGACGGCCTCGGGTCCCGCGTACTCGCGGATCAGGTCGTGGGGCGGGCCGACGGCCACCGCCTTGCCGTGCGACATGATCGTCACCTGGTCGCAGAGGCGCTCGGCCTCCTCGATGTAGTGGGTGCTCATCAGGATCGACACGCCCTGGCTGCGCATCAGGTCGATCAGCGCCCACAGCTCCTGGCGGACCTGGGGGTCGAGGCCGACGGTGGGCTCGTCGAGCAGAACGAGCCGCGGCTGGTGGATCAGGGCGCGCGCGATCAGCAGGCGCCGGCGCATGCCGCCGCTCAGCTCGCCCACCTTGGAGGCGCGCCGCTCGCCCAGGTTGGCGACCGAGAGGGCGCGCTCGATCGCGGGTCCGCGCTCGCCCGCGGGCACGCGGTAGAGGTGCGCGAACACGAGCAGGTTCTGCTCGACCGTGAGCGAGACGTCGAGGTTGTCGAGCTGCGGCACGACGCCCATCTCGGCGCGCGCCTGCTTCGAGTCCTCAGGCAGGCGGTAGCCGAGGATCTCGAGCTCGCCCTCGTCGCAGATCACCTGGGCGGTGAGCGCCTTCATCGTCGTGGACTTGCCGGCGCCGTTCGGCCCGAGCAGGCCCACGCAGGTGCCGTACGGGACCTCGAGGTCGAGGCCGTCCACGGCGGTCAGCCCGCCGAAGCGCTTCACCACACCACGTAGCTGGATTGCAGCCATCTCCTCGTACACGACTTCCGAGGATGACGGAATTCATCGGCGAGGGGGTATAAGCCCGGTCATGCCAAAACCACCCCTCCCCCCAAAGCTCATCGACTTCCTTCTGCAGCCCAACCCCTCCGTGATCGGCACCGTGGACGCCGACGGCAGTCCCCACACAGCGGCCACCTGGTACGTCTGGGACGACGGCCGCGTAGTTGTGAACATGGACGCCGAGCGCAAGCGCGTGCGGCACCTGCGCGAGGACCCGCGCGTGTCGATCACCGTCATGGACCGCGACAGCTGGTACCGCCAGGTCACGCTCCGAGGCCGGGTGGCGGCGCTCGAGGAGGACCCCCACCTCGGCGACATCGACCGCATCGCGCGGCACTACATGGGCGAGCCCTACTCCCAGCGGGACCGCGGCCGGATCAGCGCGCAGATAGAAGTGGAGAGCTGGTACGCGTGGGATAGCGGCCGGCCCTGGACCGGCTAGGCGAAAGCACCACGCGGGCGCCGCGCGCCGGCACCTGCGTGACGTTCCGGGTCATCGAGCGCTCGGACTGAGCCCTGTCGGGCGCCAGCTCGAAGCGCTCGAGCACGACCGGGATGATCGCCGCCATCTCCTGGGTGGCGAAGCTCGCGCCGATACAGCGCCGCGGGCCGCCGCCGAACGGGATCCAGGTATAGGGGGCGGGCTGGCCGTCGAGGAAGCGCTCGGGCCGGAAGGCGTGCGGGTCGGGCCAATGCTCGGCCGCGCGCTGGACGAGCGCAAGCGACGACATCACGCGCGTGCCCGCCGCCAACTCGAGGCCGCCCAGCTCGACCGGCTCGGTGATGTCGCGTCCCACCTCCATCACCACCGGCCGCACGCGCAGCGTCTCCTTGATCACCGCGTCGAGGTAGTCGCTCTCGCCGGCGTCGAGCGAATCGCGCAGCCGCTCGAGTGCCTCCGGGTGGCGCGTCAGCCGCTCGAACGCCCAGGCGAGCCCCGTGGCGGTGGTCTCGTGCCCGGCGATCAGCAGCGTCATCAGCTCATCGCGGAGCTCGACGTCGCTCAGAGCGTCGTCGCCATCGCCGCTGCTCTGGACGAGCAGCGACAGGATGTCGTCGCCGGACGGGTCGGCTCGGCGGAGGCGGATCTCGTCGTAGATCAGCTCGTCGACCCTGGCGCGCGTCGAGGTGAACCGCCGCCAGGGCGGGAACCACCAGAGGTCGCGGTCGAAGGCGGTGGTGAGGAAGAGCAGCAGCGTGCTCTCGTCGAGCAGGCTGCCGAGCAGCGCTCGCAGCCGCGCGAGCCGCTCCGGGTCGCGCACGCCGATCACCACGCGCAGGATCACCTCGAGCGTGATCGCCTGCATCCGCGGCCGCAGCGGCAGCTCCTCGCCGAGCGGCCAGGTGCGCGGCCTCGGCCTCGGCGATCTCGCGGATCAGCTCGGGGTAGCGCCGCAGCGCCTCGCCGTGGAAGGCCGGCAGCATCAGCTTGCGCTCGCGCATGTGGCGCTCCTCGTCGAGCAGCAGCAGCGAGTGCTCGCCCAGCAGCGGCGAGAGGATGCGTGAGCGCACCCCCCCGACGTGGAACACGTGGATGTCGCCCGTGAAGACCTGCCGGATCAGCCGCGGGTCGGCGAGGAAGACCATCTGCCCGTAGGGCGCCACGTGGACCGTGAAGGCGCTGCCGTGGCGACGCCGGCAGCGCTGGAGGAAGCCGTGCGGCCGGGTGAGCATCGCGGCGGTCTGGAGCAGGCCGGGCATCGACGGCCCGGGCGGGAGCGGCATCGGCTGAGTATCCCAACCCGATTGAAGAACGGGCGCAGACCTGCCGATGCAGGGTGAGGATGAGCGTTAACGACATGGTGCTCGTGCAGGGCATGCAGGACACCCGCGCGACCCTCGACGAGTGGAACCGCGCCCCCTGGGCGGCACTGCGTGACTGGCTGCTGCTGAGCCTCGTCGTGGCGATCACGCTGCTGCTGGCCGTCTGGGTCGTGGCGGTGATGTCGACGCCCGACCCCACGCCGCTCAAGCTCCCCGGAATCCACTACCCGGCAACGCTCAGCGACGCCGCCCGCGTGCTCTACCACAACTCCCTGGTGCTGGCCCTGCACGCGATGGCCTGCGTCGCCGGCTTCATCGCCGGCAGCTCGCTGCCCCAGTCGGCCGCCCAGCGCAGCGGCCTCTCGCGCCTCATCCACGAGAGGGCCGGCCCGCTGGCGATCGGCTTCGTGGTCTGCGCCACCACCTTCTCCCTGATCACGCAGGCCTATGTCCTGGGCGGCGGCGTCTCCACCGTCGCCGCCGAGCTCGGCATCTCGCGCGGCCTGCTGCTGCTGGCGCTCCTCCCCCACGCCCTGCCCGAGCTGGTGGCCCTGTTCCTGCCGCTGGCCGCCTGGCTCGTGGCGAGCCACCGCGGCGACTGGCACAAGCTGCTCGCCGCCACCTTCGTGACGGTGGGCATCGCGGCTCCCGTGCTGGTGGTCAGCGCGCTGGTCGAGGTCTACGTCTCGCCGCACCTCCTGCTGGCGTTGGCCCGCTAAGAGAAGGGCGGCCCGGAGGCCGCCCTTGCTCAAACGGATCTGACCTCGCCGTCTAGCAGGCGAACGTGCTATTCAGCGTGATCGCGGGACCCGCGGGCGGGCCGGCGATGTTGTTGAAGTTCACGATCGTCCTGGTCGGCAGCTTGTGGCTCTTCGGGCAGCTCTTGATCTGCAGGTAGCCGACCTTCTTGCCCTTGACCTTGGCCGTCGTGGTGGGCTTGATCTTCACGTCGAAGTGAGTGAGCGCCACCTGGAGGCCGCCGACGTTCTGCAGGTTCTGCGGAACGTTGAACGTGATCTTGTAGCCGAACGGACCGGTGCCGCGACCGAGCTTGCCGGGCATCAACGCGGTTCGTGATCGGCACGGGCTGACCGGCCGTCGTGTTCAGGTTGAGCAGGAACTGCTTGCCGCGGTTGCCGTTGTAGGCGACGACCTTCAGCTGCTCGGTGAGGCCCGGAGGCTGGCCGGGGACGCCCGCCTTGCTGACGGCGGTGCCGGTGCCCACGATCGCCTTCTTGCACTTGGCCGGGACCTTGGTGGCGCCGTCGATTTCACTCAGCTTGCACGACGGGGAACCTCTTCGCGTTGTTCACGAGCTGCTTCGGGAAGTAGATCACCGTCGCCGGGCCGGTATCCGGCTGGGTGCCGTCGGTCGTGGCGACGTCGAGGATGCCCTCGTAGCCCACGTTGACGGGCTTGTGTGCCTTCGGCTTCGGATGGGCCGGCTTCAGCTTCACCGTGTAAGTCGCGGTGTTGCTCGCGGCGAACGCCACCGTCGCCGCGACGGCAAGGCACGCCGTCGCGATCCCTCCTACGAACAGAAGTCTGCGCATCATCTCTCCTGGGGCCAGGGACTAAAGATCCTCCCGGTCCCCGCCGGGAGGCACGCGGACTATAAACCGGCTGGGAACGAAAGTTGCGGACGCCTGCGAACGCCGACATAGCAGCCCCGGAGTTCCCTCCGGGCACCGATTGGCTCAACGTCGCCTTCCTGCGCATGGACAAGCAGATCGGCCGCGCCGTTCTGCTCGAGTTCTGGGACTACGCGCGCATCAACTCCCTGCGCACGCTGCCCTACATGCAGGCCTGGCACGAGCGCTACGGCGAGCTCGGGCTGCGCGTGATCGGGGTCCACTCGCCCGCCTACGGCTTCGGGCGCGAGCGCGAGAACGTGGAGCGCGCGCTGGAGCGGCTCGGCATCCGGCACGCCGTGGCGCTCGACCCCGAGCTCGAAATCTGGCACCTCTATGGCAACAAGGGCTGGCCGGCCCGCTACCTGTTCGACCGGCGCGGCTGGCTGCGGCTGATCCACTACGGCGAGGGCGAGTACCTGGAGACCGAGGAGGCCATCCAGGAGCTGCTGCTCGAGATCGACGACGACCTCGAGCTGCCCGAGCCGCTGGCGCCGCTGCGGCCGGAGGACGCGCCGGGCGTCGAGCTCGAGCCGCAGACCGCGGACATCGTGCTCCCCAGCGACCGCGAGCGCCTGGAGCTCGCGCGTGACTGGAGCGAGGGGCCCGACTACATCGAAGCCGCCGACGCGGGCGCCGGCGCCGCGGTGAGGAGCTTCCGCGCGGGCGCGGCGTACGCGGTGCTGTCGGGCAGCGTCGAGCCGGGGCTCTACGAGTCGGACGGAAGCGTCAGCGCGGAGTCCCCGGGGCTGCGCCTGCACGGCTTCCAGTTCACGCCGCTGCCCCCGGGCGCGTAGTGTCCTGAGTCGGTAATTCGGTTTCAGCTTCCCGAGTGACTGGGCGCGGCTGACGGGTGACGCGACCGGAGCCGGACTTGTAGCCCGGCGAGGGAGCGGCGACCGTCAGACGTGCCCAGGCGCCGGGAAGGTGCGGCGAATTTGCGACTCAGGCATTGAAGCTCAGGAGGCTTCGGCGCCCGCGAGGGCCGTGCGGATCTCCTTGGGGAGCATGAAGCGCACGTCCTCCTGGATGACCTGGAACTCGGCGAACTCGCGGGTGCCGCGGCGCTTGAAGAAGTCGACCAGCCGCTGCACCAGCTCCTCCGGCGCGCTCGCGCCGGAGGTGATGCCCACCACCCGCTTGCCCTCGAGCCACTCCTCGCGCACCTGGGTCTCGTTGTCGATCAGGTGCGAATCGGCGCCATGGTCGCGCGCGACCTCCACCAGGCGGTTGGAGTTCGACGAGTTGCGCGAGCCGATCACGAGCACGAGGTCGCACTCGCTCGCCATCTGGCGGACGGCCATCTGCCGGTTGGTGGTGGCGTAGCAGATGTCGTCGGTGCGCGGACCCGTGATGTTCGGGAAGCGCTCGCGCAGGCGGATGATGATGTCGCGCGTCTCGTCGACCGAGAGCGTGGTCTGGGTGATGTAGGCGACGCGGTCCGGATCGTCGACCTCGAGCCGCTCGACGTCCTCGATGCTCTCGACCAGCACGATGCGCTCGGGCGCCTCGCCCATCGTGCCCTCGACCTCCTCGTGGCCCTCGTGGCCGACGAGCACGATCGTGTAGCCCTCGGAGGCGAACTTGCGCGCCTCGACGTGCACCTTGGTGACGAGCGGGCAGGTGGCGTCGATCGTGCGGAGCTGCCGCAGCTCGGAGTTGGCGCGCACCGCGGGGGACACGCCGTGCGCCGAGAAGACCACGGTTGCGCCCTCGGGCACCTCGGTTTCCTCCTCCACGAAGATCGCGCCGCGGTCTCTCAGCTGCTCCACCACGTGCTTGTTGTGCACGATCTCCTTGCGCACGTAGATGGGCGCTCCGTAGTGCTCCAGAGCGCGCTCCACGGTCTGCACCGCGCGGTCCACGCCGGCGCAGTAGCCGCGCGGCGCGGCCAGGTAGATCTTCTCGGGGACGGCTGCCACGCCCCAGAGTCTAGGGAGATGCCTCGACCCCGTCCGCGGCAGGCAGGGGGCCGGCCGAGAGCAGCCCCTCGAGCTCCTCGGGCGGCAGCGGCCGCGCCAGGTAGAACCCCTGGCCCTGGTCGCAGGAGAGTGCCCGGAGCTCGGCCAGCTGGGCGGCGTGCTCGATGCCCTCGGCCACCGTCTGGAGCCCCAGCGTGCCGCCCAACGCGATCATCGCCGCCGCCACCGCGGAGCCGTCGCTGCCGAGCGCAATTCCGTCGATGAAGGGCTTGGCGATCTTCACGATGTCCATGGGGAAGCTGTCCAGGTAGCTGAGCGACGAGTAGCCCGTGCCGAAGTCGTCGATGGCGAGGCGCACGCCCAGCCGCTTGAGCGCCTTCAGCGTCTCGTTGGCCGCCTCGGCGTCGTGCAGCAGCACCGTCTCGGTGATCTCGAGGATCAGGCTCGTGGCGGGCAGGCCCGTCTCGCCGAGCGCCTCGCGTACGTCGTCCACGATCTCGTCGTCCTGGAGCTGGCGGCCGGAGAGGTTCACGCCCACCGCCAGCGGCGGATCGCTCGGGTGGAGCTGCTGCCACTGGCGCGCCTGCCGGCAGGCCTCGCGCAGCACCCAGCCGCCGATGCGCACGATCAGCCCCGTCTCCTCGGCCAGCGGGATGAAGTCGAGCGGCGGGACGATGCCGCGCTCGGGGTGCTGCCAGCGCACGAGCGCCTCGACGGCGGTGATGCGCCGCGTGGCCAGGTCCACGAACGGCTGGTAGTGGATGACGAACTGGCGCCGCTCGAGCGCCTGCTCGAGCTCGGCCTTGAGGTCCAGGCGCTCGAGCGCGGCGAGGTGCATCGCGGGCTCGAAGTACTCGTAGCGGCCCTTGCCGCGGCGCTTGGCGATGTACATGGCCAGGTCGGCGTTGCGCAGCAGCTCCTCCGAGCGCAGGTCGCCCGCCTGGCTCATGGCGATCCCGATGCTCGCGTACACGAACGTCTTGCGGCCCTCGAGCTCGAACGGCGGCCGCAGCCCCTCGATCAGGCGCTGCGCCACGCCTGCAGCCTCGCGCGGGTCCTCGAGCTCCTCGAGCAGGATGGCGAACTCGTCGCCGCCGAGCCGCGCCGGCGTGTCCGCGCCGCGCAGGCACTTGCGCAGGCGGGCGGCCACCTCCACGAGCAGCTGGTCGCCGGCGGCGTGACCGAGGCTGTCGTTCACGGTCTTGAAGTCGTCGAGATCGATGAACAGCACGGCCACCCGCCCGCCCTCGCGCACGTGCCGCGCCAGCGCGTGCTCGACGCGGTCGCTGAACAGTGCGCGGTTGGGCAGCCCGGTGAGCGCATCGTGGAAGGCGCGGTGCAGGAGCCGGTCCTCGAGCTCCTTGCGCTCGCCGATGTCGCGGCTCGTGAGCAGGATCCCGGCCACGTTCGGGTCGTCCTCGAGGTTGTGGCAGATCGTCTCGAGGTAGCGCCAGCCACCGTCGCTGTGGCGCACGCGCCAGCAGACCGCGGGGGTGATCTCACCGCGCTTCACCGCCTGAGAGAAGAACGCCCGGACTCCCTCACGATCGTCGGGATGGACGATCCGCTCGAGCGTGTCGAACCCCCTGAGCTGCTCCGGCGTGTAGCCGAGCAGGCGCTTGTGGGAGGGCGAGGCGTAGAGCGAGCGCCCCTTGCGGTCCACCACCGCCACGAGATCCGACGCGCTCTGCACCATCGCGCGGAAGCGCTCCTCCCGGCGGCGCAGCTCGTCGGTCAGGCCCAGGCTCTCCACCGCCAGCGCCACGTGATGAGCAAGCGTGGTGAAGCTGTCCTCGCAGCCGCGCGGCAGGGCGCTGTCGCTGCCCACCGCCAAGAGGCCGCGCAGCTTGCCGCCGCGCATGAGCGGCACGCCCAGCAGGCCGCCGCGCTTCGCCTTCGGGAACAGGCGCAGGCGCACCGGCAGGCTCATCGTCTCGTCGATCGGCCAGCCGTTCAGCAGCCGCTCGCGCGCCTCGGCGGGCGCGCCCTCGATGTCCAGCATCGCGCCGGCGGCGTCCTCGGAGGCGTCGCCCTCCACCGCCACCATGCGCACGGAGCGCTCGTCCCCGAGCCACAGGCTTGCACGCGAGCCGGGGGCGATCTTCAGCGCTGCCGCGACCGCGACCCGGCCGACCTGGGCGATGTCCTCCGGCGAGACGAGGTCGGCGCCGGCGTCGCTGAGTACGCGCTCGCGGGCGACCGCGATCTCCTGGCGCTTCAAGCTCATTGCCAGGCTCGACATGATCAGCGCGAGCACGAAGAATCCGGGCAGCTCGGGCGCGATCGTGCCGGCCCACTGGCCATGGGACTCGGGCGACAGCAGGAACACCGCGGAGAGCACGAGCCCCGTGGTCGCTGCCGGAATCACCGCCTTGCGCGTGGGCGTGTAGAGCGAGCGGAACAGGAGCACGCACCAGAGGGCGCCGTTCACCGCGACGGGCCCGGCGAGGATGCCCACGCTGAGCAGGGCGAGGGCCTCCGGGACGAGCGTCGGCAGCGGCAGGCTGCCGCGCCGCACCGCCCGCGCGCAGTGAGCCCCGATCGCCACGGTCAACACCCCCGCCGCGAGCCTCAGCTCCCAGGCCGAGGCGTGCGCGAAGACGAGCATCGGGATCACGGCCGCAAGGTTCAGCCAGAGCACGCGCAGGAGCAGGACGCGTAGGCGGTCGAGCGGCCACTCCGCGGGCAGCGCGAAGCGGCGGCGAGCGGACGCAACCGCGCCTGAGGGCCGTGGGCTCATGCCCGGTTAGTCGGGTCGCGAGCACGGTTCTTGAGCAACCTCGAGGCGATGGATAGGCTCACTTCGATGGCGACGAGCCACATGGACCGGCTGACGGCGATCGATGCCTCGTTCCTCGCCCAGGAGGGCAAGGCGTCGCACATGCACGTGGGCGCGATCCTCACGTTCGAGGGACCGCCGCCCGCCTACCGGGATCTCGTCGATCACATCGAGAGCCGCCTCGCGCTCGTGCCCCGCTACAGGCAGAAGCTGGCCTTCCCGCGCTTCGAGATGGGGCGGCCGCTCTGGATCGACGACCCCTCCTTCAACATCGAGTACCACGTGCGGCACTCGGCGCTGCCGTCGCCCGGTTCGACGGAGCAGCTGCGGCAGCTCGCGGGCCGCATCTTCTCGCAGCGCCTCGACCGCTCCAAGCCGCTCTGGGAGCTCTGGCTCGTGCAGGGGCTAGAGGACAACCGCTTCGCAATCATCAGCAAGACCCACCACGCGCTGGTGGACGGCGTGTCGGGCGTCGACATCGCCTCGGTGCTGTTCGACCTGAGTCCGGTGCCGCAGAAGCTCGAGTCCGGCGAGCGCTGGCAGCCGCACCCCGAGCCGTCCCAAGCCGACCTCGTGGCCGTCGGCGTGAAGGACCTGGTCAAGCGGCCGCTCGGGCTTGCGGCGCGCGCCGCCGGCGCGCTCACACATCCCGGCCATGCCGCCGGCGAGCTGCGCGAGGCGGCCGAGGCGGTGGGCGAGGTCGTCTGGGCGGGCCTGAACCCGGCGCCCGAGACGCCGCTCAACGTCCCGATCGGGCCGCACCGGCGGCTGATCTGGGTGCGCGGCCGGCTTGACGAGTACAAGGAGATCAAGAACGCGCTCGGCGGCACCGTGAACGACGTGGTGCTGGCCGTGGTCACCGGCGCACTGCGGCGCTGGCTGCGGCTGCGCGGCGTGCGCACCGAGGGGCTCGAGCTGCGCGCGCTCGTGCCGGTCTCCATCCGCGCGGCAGACGAGCGCGGCCAGCTCGGCAACCGGATCGCGGCGATGCGCGGGCCGCTGCCGGTCTACTGCAACGACGCGGTCGAGTGCCTCGAGCTGGTGCGCGAGGCGATGGCCAATCTCAAGGACTCGAAGCAGGCGCTCGGCGCCGAGGTGATCGCCGGGCTGCAGGGGTTCGCGCCCCCCACGCTGCTCGCGCAGGCCTCGCGGCTCAACTTCTCCACGCGGCTCTTCAACGTGATCGTGACCAACGTGCCGGGCCCGCAGTTCCCGCTCTACCTGCTCGGGCGCGAGATCCAGGAGATCGTGCCGGTCGCCTTCCTTCCGGACGACCACGCGCTGGCCGTGGCGATCATGAGTTACAACGGCAATCTCGACTTCGGCCTGCTCGGCGATTACGACGCGATGTCGGACCTCGAGGACATCGGGCTCTTCATCGAGGACGCCGTGGTGGAGCTGCTCGAGGAGGCGCGCCGGCGCGCCAAGCCGAGGCAAAAGCCGGCCGCTGCCGGCGACGGGGCCAAGGCTCCGAGCTAGAAACGCGCGCGTCTCCGATTGCCGTTACACTCACTCTGCGGCTGGGAGGCCCAAGGGTGGAGGAACCGTGCTGCTCAAGCGCCTCTCGATCTGCGTATTCGTCCTTGCCGCGCTCGCGCTGCTGGCCGCCGGCCCGGCCTCAGCCGCCTCGAAGAGCAAGGCGAGCAAGGACGTCGAGCACCTGCACTTCCGCTACGGGCCGCTGCACATCAGGCCCGGCTCGAACCTGATCCTCGGCGGCTACGCCACGGCCGCCGAGAAGCCGAGCGAGCCCGGCTACGTTATCCGCATGGCGCCCAACCTGAGGACCGCGGGCGGCGTGGTGCCGCCCACCTACAAGCTGCACCTCCACCACGGCGTGTTCATCAACCAGGGCGAGGGCGACACCACCACGCCTGGTCTGCCCGAGCGCTTCTTTGCCACCGGCGAGGAGAAGACGATCTTCAGGATGCCCAAGCCGTACGGCTACTTCACGAAGCCGTCGGACCGGTGGTTCATCAACTACATGATCCACGACCTGACGAGCCGCCCGTACACGGTCTACATCACCTACGACATCGACTTCGTGCCGCTGCACTCCGCGCTCGGCAAGAGGATGAAGGCGGTCAAGCCGGTCTGGATGGACGTGGAGAACGGGCACGCATATCCGGTCTTCGACGTCCAGCGCGGCAGCGGGACGAACGGCAAGTTCACCTTCCCCGACCAGGCCGTGAACCCCTATCCGCCCGGCCGCCAGCCCAACCAGTGGACCATGCCCTTCTCGGGCACGCTCGTGACCGTCGCGGGCCACCTGCATCCGGGCGGCCTCTACGACGACCTGATGGTGGTGAGGCCCGGCGCCACGGTCGCGCGCAAGAAGGGCGGCCCGATCCCGGGCGACGTGCCGCACTCGGTGCGCATCTTCCGCTCGAAGGCCGTCTACTTCGGCCACCAGCCGCCCGACTCCTGGGACGTCGCCATGACCGGCGCCCTGCCGACGTGGCGGGTGCACGTCAAGCAGGGCGACATCCTCCGCACCACCACGACATACGACAGCAAGCTCGCCTCGTGGCAGGAGGCGATGGGCATCATGGTCGCCTACATCGCGCCGGACTCGAACGCGGGCGTCGACCCGTTCACGCACGCGGTGCCCACCAGCGGGCGCGTCACGCACGGCCACCTGCCCGAGAACGACGTGCACGGCGCCACGGCGCCCGTCGTGGCCAACCCGCTCAACCTGCCGAGCGGCACGGCGCCGAACAACACGGTCAAGATCGAGAACTTCAAGTACGTCCCCGGCGACCTGAGCGCGAGCGGCAAGACCAAGGACCCGCCGGCGATCAAGGCGGGCCAGTCGCTCACGTTCATCAACACCGACGGGCCGCCGATGGCGCCCTACGACCTGCAGATCTCCCACTCGATCACCGGCTGCGCGGCTCCGTGCAACCTCAACACCGGCGTGAGCTACCCGACCGCCAACGGGGTCGGCCTCGGCAACTTCGACTCGGGCCAGCTGGGCTTCGGCCCGCCCGGCTTCACGGCCTTCAACAACAAGCAGACCTGGCAGACGCCCAACAACCTGCCGCCGGGCACCTACACGTACTTCTGCCGCATCCACCCGTTCATGCGAGGGGCGTTCAGGGTCATCTCCTGACGTTGCCGGTCGGCGCCGCCTAGAGCCCGGCCGCGTGCCTCACGTGGTAGCCGCGGGGCGAGCGCAGCTCGCCGCGCCAGCGCGGGCCGCTCTGGCCCGGGCCGCTCGTGTCGAAGCGCAGGCCCGCGACCACCATGAAGGCGTGGCCGCGGTTGGCGTAGACCGTGAGCCAGTCGCCCTCGCCCCTGCTTCCCCAGTGGACGAGCGTGCCCGAGTCCTGAGGGCTGTCGAGCAGGCCGGCGGCGTGCAGCACGTAGGACACGGCGCCCGAGCAGTCGTAGCCGCGCGCCCGCCAGGAGCGGTGGCCGCCGCCCCAGACATAGGGCTTGTGGCGGAGGTGGTTGGCGGCCTGGATGGCGAGCTGCACGAGCTGCGGGGCGTCGGCCGGCGCAGTGGCCACGCCGTGCGCCAGCGTGGCCGCGTCCGCCATGGGCGGCGCCGCAGCGGGCACGGGAGCGGCTCCACCGTTGCCGTCGGCAAGCGCAGGGGCGGCGCAGGTCGCGAGCGCGAGCAGGGCAGGAAGGAACAGGCGGCGCAAGAGGGTCTCCTTGATCGGCCTGCGGGGTTAGCTGACGGGCTGGCGCGTTGCGCCTCCGGTGGATCACCGCCGGATTAGCCCCAACTGGACTGGGTCCCCCGCTCCCCGGCAGCCGGCCGGGGATTAGGCATTCGATCTAGTCGATCGTCCACGGCCCGCGGATCTTGAGAACGTCTACGCGCCAGGAAGCGGGCGGCCCAGCCAGTCCTCGTAGAAGCCCTCGAGGTCCGGCACGAAGTCGTGCACCACCGGGTAGCCGGGCGGGACGGCCTCCACCTCCAGCAGCGTCTTGCAGCCGGGGCAGAAGTACTCGCGCAGCGCGTTGTAGGCGGGGTCGCCATGCATCTTGTCGGGGTAGATCTCGGCGAGGTCCTTGTCGGTCTCGCGCACGTAGATCAGCGCGTCGAGCTTCCAGTTCTCGCGGTGGTGGCAGAACTCGTGGCCGCAATCGCACTTCACGAGGTAGCCGCCGGCCTTGGCCACGATGAACAGGTGCTCGCCGAACGGCAGCACGATCCGGTCGTCCCAGGGCACGCGCTCCTGGAGCAGGGCGACGTACTTGTCGAAGCGGTCGGCGTCCTTGTAGCCCGACTGGATCGAGCGTACGCGGGCGCGCGGCAGCTTCTCGTCGACGAGGTCCGCGAGCGTCTGCGGGTCGAGCTTCACGCCGATGCCTCCTGCGCGATCAGCGCCTTCGAGATGTCCACCTGCGGGGTGGGCACGGGGAAGTCGAAGCCGTCCGGCAGCTCCCAGAAGTCGCGGAACTCCTTCGCCCAGCGCTCCGACAGCCGCAGCGACTCGGCGTACATGCGCTGCAGCGGCTCGATCAGGTCACGGTCGAGCACCCGCTGGCGCTCCTGCTTCATCCACTCGCGCACCGGCACCGCCTTTTGGCCCCGCTCCTCGCGCTCCTCCACCCGCCGGGCCTCGGTGGCCTGCTCGTCACCCGGCACCACGCCGTAGACGGACTGCGCGTAGCGCTCGAGCAGGAAGCCGCCGCTGACGTCCTCCATCACGGACTCATAGGGACGCTCGAGCGGATCGCCGAGCCCCGAGCCGCCGCGGAACATGCACAGGTAGAGGTCGCCCTGCTTCATCACCTCGGGCAGCGTGGTGGCCTCGATGTCGTGGTCGTGGCGGCCCGCAACATCGCGGGCCAGCGCGGAGTCGGCCGGGTCCGGCTCGCTCAGGGGGTAGGGAAACCTTCTCTCGACCAGCTCGAAGAAGTTGGTGTCGCGCACGTTGTGGCGGTAGCCGGTGGCCGCCGGGTAGCCGCCCCACAGACCGGCCTGGATGAAGCAGCGGCCGTTGCCGATGTTCTGCATCTCGTAGAAGGGCGTCTTCCAGGCGAGCCGCAGGCACTCGTAGCCCGAGCCGCCGCGGTGGCGCCCGGGGCCGGCCGTGCACGGCTTGACCCGCTGCGACAGGTAGAGGAAGGGCTCGATCAGCTCCCACATCTCCATGTCGCCCATGTCGCCCTCGGGGTTCCACATCGCGGCTGCGTAGTCGAGCCCGTCGGCCACCATCTTGGCTCCGCCGCCCACGCAGGAGAGGCCGAAGTTCGTGGTGGCGGACTGGCGTCCGTACTGGTCGAGCCCGCCGCCCTGGAAGGCGTTGGCGGTGAGGCCGTAGGGCGCCAGCACCTCCTCCACGTAGCCGCGCGACTGCAGGGCGCGGGAGAACGACTTCACGAAGCCAGTGAACGACGGGATCAGGAAGAACCAGGCGTTGCCGGTCGAGCACTGCGGGTTGGAGTGGTTTGACCAGCTGCCCTGCGGGAAGTTCGAGCGCAGGCCGAAGTAGGCGCCGTCGTTGACCTTGTCGTTGCAGATCAGGAGCTGCGTGAGCTGGACCCAGATCGCGCCCTGCATCGCTGACGGCGCGCAGTTGGCGGAGTGGTAGCCCCAGGCGGAGGCGCCCTCGTAGTCGAGCTCGAGCAGGCCCTCGCGCGTGATGCGCAGCTCGAGCGGCGCGTGCATCACCGTGTCCTGCCGTGCGTAGACGGGGAGCTGCTCCTCCTTGGCGAACGGCAGGTCGGTGAACCCGGGCGCGCGGTAGCGGCCGGGCACGGTCATCTCCCGCAGCCGGCTCTGGAACGAGCGCCGCCCGTCCTCGATCACCTCGCGGATGAAGCGCTTGTAGGTGTCGATGCCCTCCTCGAGCACCACCCGCTCCACCGCCTCGCGGATCATGTGGCAGCCGGCGAGGCGCGTCTTCTCATCGAGGGTCCAGTACATCGGCGTGCGCGTGCCCTTGAGGCCGGCGAGCACGTGGTCGCGCCAGAGCTTGTCGTTCGAGCCGATCTTCTTCGCGGGCAGGTCGATGCCGTCCTCGAAGCGGCTGATCGGCCCGATCGGCACGCTGCCTGGCGTCTTCGCGCCGATGTCGATCTCGTGCGTGACCCCGCCCGCCCAGCCGATCAGCTCGTCCTCCCAGAAGATCGGCACGATCGTCTGCACGTCCGCGTTGTGGACGTCGCCGATCATCGCGTCGTTGTTGGTGAAGATGTCGCCCGGCGCGATGCCGGGGTCGTCCTCGTAGCCCTGGCGGATCATGTACTTGATCGCGTCGGACATCGTGTGGACGTGGACGATGATCCCGGTGGAGAGCGCCACCGAGTCGCCCTCCGGCGTGTAGAGCGCGAAGCAGAGCTCGCCGATCTCCTTGACGATCGGGCTCGCCGAGATGTTCAGCGCGGTCTCGCGCGCGGTCACGAGGCCGCCGCGGAGGCGCGAGAACAGCTTCTCGTAGCGGATTGGGTGTTGGGTCTTGGTGCTTAGGTCTTGGATGCCGTGATAGCGGCCGGTCTCGCCGAACAGCCGCTCAGACTCCTGGAGCATCTCGAGAGCCGTCTTGCCCTGCCAGCCAATGGGGCGGCGCTCGGGCTGCTCGAGCTCGCGGGTGCGGTCCACAAGTGTCATCGCGCGGCCTCGATCGCCGACTCGGCGTCGGGGAACATCTGGTTGCGGATCACGAGGCCGTCCTCGCCGAGCTTGGCCCTGCCCCAGCTCCGAATCGGCACGCGGCGCATCGCGTCCTTTCCGACGTAGACACGGCCGTCCGGCATCGCGGCGGTGGTGTCCAGTTCCGCCCGCGGGGAGTACATCGACGCCATCTCGTCGAGCTCGCCCGTGTTCCAGCATTCGAAGCGCTCCCGCAGCTCCGCCATGATGGCCTCGGTCGCGTGTCGGGTGTCGGGATTCACTGCACCTCCAAGTGCCAGATCCGATGGCGGTCGAGCGTCGCCTTCCGCCCGGGCGGTATCGCGAAAGTATCTGCTGGCGACTCCACGATCGCCGGGCCATCGATCACACAACCGGCAGAAAGATCGTCCTGCTCGAAGATCGAAGTCTCGGTCCACCCACCGGACCACCAGACCGGCCTGCGGTCTTTCTCCGTGATCCGTGATCCGTGATCCGTGATCCGCTCGTTCGGCAGAGCGGGTTTCTCGACCGCGACCGAACCGGTGACGATCACATTGGTCACCCAATACCCGAGCTCTGGCGAACGCGCGGAACGCGCGTAGAGCTTCCCGTACGCCTCCTCGAACGCCGCGATCAGGTCGTCCACCTGCGAGCCCTCGGACAGCTCCTGGTGGGGCGAGTGGATCTCGAGGTCGTTGAGCTGGCCCAGGTACTGCATGCGCACGTAGTGGCGAAACTCGATCTGGTCCTCGCCGATGCCCGACTTGGCGAACTCCGCGGACACACGCTCGCGCAGCATCTGCCAACCGCCGTCGATGTAGATCGCCAGGCCGGCCTTCTCGTCGTCGTTTGCGGTCGGCTCGATCGGCATGTCGATCGTGAGGTCGTAGCGGTAGGCGTAGTCGCCGCAGGCACAGCCGAAGGCGGAGAAGCCGGCCGCCCAGGCGGGCACGAGCACCTCGCGGTAGGGCACGTCGGCCGTGTAGCCGGCGACGTGCAGCGGCCCGCCGCCGCCGTAGCAGAGCAGCGTGTAGTCCACCGGCGAGTAGCCCTTGCCGAGCACCTGCGCCACGGCCTCGTACTTGAGCGTCTCGTCGAACAGCTCGACGATGCCCGCCGCCGCCTCCTCGGGCGAGAGCCCGAGCGGCTTCGCGATCTGCTCCTCCACCGCCGCGCGGGCGCGCTCAGCGTCGAGCTTGATCTCGCCGCCGAGGAAGTAGTCCGGGTTCACGCGGCCGAGCACCAGGTTCAGATCGGTGACGCTTGGCGTCTCGAGGCCGCCCTCCGGCCAGCAGACGCCGATCGCCGCGCCGGCGGAGTCGGGGCCGAGCTCGGGCCGCCCCGAGTTGGGGTCGATGCGCACGAACGAGCCGGTGCCGGCGCCGATCGAGTCCACCTGCACGAGCGGCAGGTTGAGGATGAAGCGGCCGATGTCCGGGGTCTGCTTGATGGCGAACTCGCCGTCGGTGATCAGGGCAATGTCGAAGCTCGTGCCGCCGATGTCGGTGCAGACGATGTTGCGCGAGCCCAGGCCCTCGGCCACGGCGTCCACCAGGTAGCGCGCCCCGATCACGCCGCCGATCGGGCCGGAGATCAGCGTGCGGGCCAGCTCGCGGGCGTCGATCGAGATCGTGCCGCCGTGCGCGGCCATGATGCGCAGATCGAACTGCGCGCCGGCCTCGCGCGTGGCGTCCCGCACCCGCTGGAGCTGCTCGCGCGAGGGCTCCGCGGCGTAGGCCTCGATCAGCGTGGAGTTGAGGCGCGGGAAGTCGCGCCGCATCGGGTACAGCTCGCTCGAGAGGAACATCGGCACGTCCGGCGCCAGCTCGGCGGCGATGCCGCGGATGCGGTCCTCGTGCGAGGAGTTGCGGTAGCTGTAGAGCAGGTTGACGACTATGCCCTCGACGCCCTCGGCGACAAGCTCCTCCACCGCCTGGCGCGCCTCGTCCTCGTAGAGAGGGATCGCCGGCTCGCCGAACAGGTCGACGCGTTCGCGCACGCCCCTGATCAGCTCGCGTGGCACGAGCGGCTCGTTGTGGTAGTGCGTGGCCACGTGGAGGCGGTCCGAGTAGGGGTAGCCGAGGTAGGTCTGGATGCCCCGCTCGATGCGCAGGCCGTCCTCCATCCCCGCGGTGACGATCAGGCCCACGCGGCGGCCCTTGCGCTCGAGCAGGCGGTTGAGCATCGCCGTGCCCGAGTAGATGCCGGAGACCATGCCCGGCAGCGCCTGCTCGGCCTCGAGGCCCCAGTAGCCGAGCGCGTCGCGGGTGGAGGCCATGAAGCCGAGCGCCTCGTCCGTCGGAGTGGTCTGCGCCTTGCCGACGACGAAGTCGCCGCTCGAGTCGACGATGAAGGTGTCGGTCATCGTCCCGCCGGCGTCGATCGCCAGCACGCGCGGATCCCGGCCGTTGCCGTTCGAAGGTGACGCGGGCGTCACGAGGCGGATCCTATCGCCAGTGTCCAGACCGCCTCACCGTCCGACGTGCGGTCGCTGCGGGTGAAGCCCGCGGCCGCCGCCACGCGCTGAGACGGCTCGTTGGCGTCGTCGACGTGCGCCTCGAAGCGCTCGACTCCGTGGCGGGAGCGCAGCTCGTCGACCGCCGCCCGCAGCCCATGCGCGGCGTAGCCTCGGCCGCGCTCCGCCGCCAGGAGGGCGTAGGCCACCTCGGCCAGCTCGTGCTCGACGGTCGCCTGCATCCACCCCACTGTTCGCCGCTCGGGCAGCGAACGGATCACCCAGTTGAGCCAGATCTGCCGGCCGTCGGGGGAACGGCCGGCCTCCCAGCCGGCGAAGCGGCGGCGAAGGCCCTCCACGTCGTCGGCACGGAGCCACTCACGCAACTGCGGCTCGGCCAGCAGGCCGGCCAGCTCGTCCGCGTGCGAAGCCCGCAGCGGAACGAGCTCGATCATGCGTCAGTGACGCGCCCGCAGCACCGGGCCGACCCAGCGGCCGATCGCGCGGATGATGTACGCCTTGCGCAGCTCGTCGTAGCGGTAGAGCGGAGCGAGCACGCGAAGCACTGCGGGGTTGACCGTTCGACGGGGACGTGGGTGCTGACGGACCAAGACATCACCTCCAAGACTGCTGTCTCCTTCTGATGGTGATGCCCAGGACGCGCCAGCGCCACAGCAAGCGCTCTTTCCTAACAGGGCGTAACGGACTAGTTGGCGTCGCCGCGGCTCTTCCGGACTATGTCGGTCAGGGGGCCGAGCAGGTCGATCGGCAGCGGGAAGACGATCGTCGTGGACTGGCCGGAGCCCAGCTCGAGCAGAGTCTGCAGGTAGCGCAGCTGGATCGTTGCGGGGTTCTTGCTGATGATCTCGGCGGCGTCGAAGAGCCGTTCCGCCGCCTGGAACTCGCCCTCGGCATTGATCACCTTGGCGCGCCGCTCGCGCTCTGCCTCGGCCTGGCGGGCCATCGCCCGCTGCATCCCCTGCGGGATCTCCACGTCCTTGATCTCGACGGTCGTGACCTTCACGCCCCAGGGCTCGGTCTGGTCGTCGATGATCTTTTGAAGATCGATGTTGAGCCGCTCGCGCTCGGCCAGCAGGGTGTCGAGCTCGGCCGTGCCGAGTACCGAGCGCAACGTCGTCTGCGCGATCTGCGTGACCGCCGACAGGAAGTTCTCGACCTCCGTGATGGCCCGGTTGGGATCTATGACCCGGAAGTAGGCGACAGCGGTCACGCGCGCGGTGACGTTGTCGCGCGTGATCACCTCCTGCGGCGGGATCAGCAGCGTGACCGTGCGCAGGTCCACGCGCACCATGCGGTCGATGATCGGGATCAGGAAGATCAGCCCCGGTCCCTTTTGCGCGATGAGCCGGCCCAGGCGGAAGATCACGCCGCGCTCGTACTCGCGCAGCACGCGCAGCGAGGTGGCGAGCAGGATCACCGCGAAGAAGACCGCTATGGCGATGATCGCCAGGGCTACTGCCATGCCGGGCTCTCCTCCCTCTCCTCGCTCTGCTCGCTCGCCGGAGCCGGCGACACGTGGAGAGTGAGGCCCTCCACGGAGTCGACGCGGACTCTATCGCCGGGTGCGAGGGCGCCGTCGCCCGAGGGGCGCGCCCGCCAGAGCGCCCCCTGGATGAAGATCTGGCCCATGGGGTCGAGCGCCACACGCACCACGCCCTGCTTGCCGACGAGCTCCTCCCAGCCGGTGCTGACCGGGCCCTTGCGCGCCTGCACCACCTTCGAGACCGCGAACAGGGTCATGCTGCCGATCAACGCGCCCGCGACGATCACCACGGGGACATCGATCGAGAACGGCCCGTTACCCGTGTTGAACAAGAGCAGGCCGCTGGCGATCAGGGCGATCACGCCGCCCACCGCGAACACGGCGTGGCCTCCCACCTTCAGCTCCAAGACGAACAGCGCCATCGCCGCGATGAACAGGACCACCCCGGCGGCGTTCACCGGCAGCTGGGCCGTGCCGTATAGGCCGAGGATCAGCGCCAGCGCCCCGAGCACGCCCGGCGCGACCATGCCGGGGCTGAAGAACTCGAACGCGATGCCGGCGAAGCCCGCGGTGAGCAGCAGGTAGGCGATCGTCGGGTTGACCAGCAGCTCGAGCAGGTCGTACTGGAACGGCATGTCGCGCTTCACCACCGTCAGGTTGGCGGTGTGGAGCGTCTGCGCCTTCGGGCCCTTCACCTGGAAGCCGTCGAGCTTCTGCAGCAACTCCTGCTGGTTGTTCGCGATCACGTCCACCAGGTGGACGCTGAGCGCCTGGGAGGCCGGCATGTTGGTGGCCTTGCGGACCATCTGCTCGGCCACGTCGGCGTTGCGGCCGTGCGAGCTCGTCAGCGCGCGGATGTAGGCGGCGGAGTCGTTGATCACCTTGCGGCCGAGGGTGCCGCCGATGTCCTTGCCGTTCGAGTCGATCGGCGTGGCGGAGCCGATGTTCGTCTGCGGCGCCATCGCCGCCACGTCGCAGGCCTGGGTGATGTAGAGGCCGGCCGAGGCCGCGCGCGAGCCGTTCGGGTAGACGTAGGCGATCACCGGCATCGGCGCGGCCAGGATGTCCTTGATGATCGAGCGCATCGAGCTGTCCAGGCCGCCCGGCGTGTCGATGCGGATGATCGCCACCTGGGCGTGCTTGCTCTTCGCCTCGCCGAGCGCCTTGTGGATCCAGCGCTGGGTGGCTGGGTCGATCGTCGCGTTCAGCTCGATCGAGTAGGCGATCGGCTTCGCCTGGGTCGCGGACTGCGCCGCGGTGGCGCCGCCGAGCTGCAGCATGGCCAGGCCGGCGACCATGAAAGCTGCGAAAACGGCGACCCGGAGGACGCGCATACAGCGATTATGGCCCGTCCGGGCGGGCGAGACGACCGTTGGTCAGGACGCGTCGACCAGGACGGCGCCCGAGCGGGCGCCGTCCTTGCCGCTGCGCTTCACGCCGCGCAGGCTGACGTCCGCCGCCGCCATCAGCTCCTCCTCGGTTTCCGCCATCTCCGGATGCACGGCCCAGCCGACGCTCGCGGTGAGGCGCACGCCCGGCAGGCGGCGATCCAGCCCCATGCCCGCGTTGCGGATGGCCTCGAGCACGCGCGCCGCCAGCTGGCCCATCTCGTCGACGCCGAGACCGCTCACCACGAGGGCGAACTCGTCGCCCCCGATGCGGGCCACCATGTCGTCGCGGCGGGCGGCCGAGCGCAGCGCCGACGCCGTCGCGCGCAGCGCCTCGTCGCCCCCCGGGTGGCCGAAGCGGGTGTTGATCTCCTTGAAGTCGTCGAGATCGAGCAGCAGCAGCCCGGTGACGTCGCTGACGCGCTCGCCGCCGATGCTGCGACCGATCCGCTCGGTGAAGGCGCGGCGGTTGGGCAGGCCGGTGAGCGGGTCGGTGAGCGAGAGCTGCTCGGCGGCGTCACGCAGGCCGAGCAGGCGCCGGCGCGCGCGCCCCATCACCACGCCGAGCAGCAGGTAGGCAGGCACGGTGACGAGCAGCTGCACGAGGAAGCCCTGACGTACGGCGTCGTGGTCGTAGAGGAGAGGAACGCAGGCGGCAGCCGCCGCGAGGGCCGCGTACCCGAGCGCCTGGTTGTAGGTGTAGAAGTAGGCGCAGTACGAGACGACGTAGAAGAACTCGAACGCCATCTTCGAGTGGGCGCCTCCCGTCGAGGCGATGGCGATGGCGATCATCGGGACTGCGAGCAGAGCCGGCGTGTGGAAGACGACCACCCCGGCGCGCTGCGGCGGTATGAGCAAGCAGGCCAGGGCCCACACGGCCATCGCGACGCACATCGCCAGGTCGATCCGCCAGTGGCGCGTGACCGCGCCCGGCAGGAGCAGCATCAGCCCGTTGCTGATCGCCGCGACCGTCCAGAGCGCGCTCGCCATCCGGAGCGCCAAGCGGCGCTCGCCCTGCTCCGGCACGCCAATTGTCATCGCACGCCCCCCACCAGATGGGGTATCGGCAGCGATGTTGCAGGTCTAAAGCGCTAGAAGCCGAGGGCGAACTTCGCCTCTTCGCTCATGAGCTCGGGCGTCCAGGGCGGGCTGAACACCATCTTGGGGAACACCCGCTCCACGTCGGGCAGCTCGCTCACGAACTCCTTCATCTGCTCGCTGACCTGCGGCCCGATCGGGCAGCCCGGCGAGGTGAGCGTGAAGGTGATGTAGACGTCGCCGCCCTCGACCTCGACCTCATAGACGAGACCGAGCTCGACGAAGTCGAGTCCGAGCTCCGGGTCGATGACATTGGTGAGGGCGTCCTCGACGTCTTCCACGGTCGGCATGGGGCCCATGTTAGTAGCCTCCGCCTCGTGGCCCTGATCGTCCTGATCCTGCTGTTCATCGTGGTTCCGTTCGCGGAGCTGTACGTGATCATCTGGGTGGTCGGACCGGCGCTCGGAGCGCCACTGACGATCCTGCTCCTGCTGCTCGACTCGATCCTCGGCGGAGTGCTCATGCGCTCGCAGGGACGGTCCGTGTGGCGCCGCTTCAACACCGCTCTCGCGGAGGGCCGCATGCCGCACCGCGAGGTGATCGACGGCGTGCTCGTGATCTTCGGCGGCGCACTTCTGATCACCCCCGGGTTCATCACCGACGTGCTCGGGTTCATCCTGCTCATCCCGCCCACGCGCGCGCTCGTCCGGCGCATCCTGGCGCGCCGGCTCGGCCGCCGCCTGGTGATCATGGACGGCCGCGGCCGCCCCGGCGCCCGGCAGGACTACGACGTGGAGGGCACGGCGAAGGAGTACGACGCCCAATCGCCGCGCCTCGAGGCGTGAGCGAACCCGCGGTTGCGCTGTCTTTCTTCGACCCCGCCCAAGGGGTCCACGGCAGCGTGCGCGCCGGGGTCACCCTGCTGTTCGAGCACGGCCGCCCGCAGGCGCTGCCGGAGGGCTCCAGCGTGTCGCGCGACGGCGACGGCTACCGCGCGGTGCTCGGCAACCGCTTCGACCTGCGCTTCGAGCCGCTGTCCGAGTCGCTCGACCTGGGCGGCGCGAACGCGCGCGTCTGCCGCGTCTCCGGCAATGTCGGCGAAACGGTGCTGGACTGCCTCGGCACGATCGTCGAGACCGTGACCGCCCCGGCGTGGGACGACCTCGACGCGCTGCGCGCGCTGTCGGCCCTGTTCGACGGCGAGCACGCCGTGCTGGCGATCGCGCGGCGGCCGCGCGGCGCGCGCGGGCACGGCGATGAGCAGGTCGTGGCGTGGGTGCTCTCCGGGGGCGAGGCCAAGCAGGTGGAGGACGCTCGCATCAGCACGGTCTACGACGGCGACGGCAGGCAACGCAACGCGGGCCTCGAGCTGTGGCTCCCGGGCGAGGACTTCCCGCGGCGGGCGTCGGGCACGGCGGTGGCGGGCACCACACTGGCGCTCAACGGGCTGCGCGTGAACGCCGCCGTCTTCTCCTGGCAGATGGAGGGGCGCAGTGGAGCGGGCGCCTACGAGCTGACGGTGCGCGACGAGCCGCCGGAGGCCGCTTGATCAAGGCGGTGATCTGCGACTTCGGCGGCGTCCTCACCACGCCGCTCGTCCGCTCCTTCCTCGCCTACCAGGAGCACTCGGGCGTCTCACTCACGGAGCTCGGCATGGCGATGGCCAAGGTCACCGAGGAGGCGGGCGGCGCGCACCCGCTCTACGAGCTCGAGCGCGGGCAGATCAGCGAGGCCGACTTCCTCGGCAGCATCGAGCAGGCGCTCGGCGGCAAGAAGCTGGACGGCTTCAGCGACAAGTACTTCGAGCACCTGCATCGCAACGAGCCGATGATCGACTGCATGCGCTCACTGCGCGACCGCGGCCTGCGCATGGCGATGCTCACGAACAACGTGCGCGAGTGGGAGCCGCTCTGGCGGGCCAAGCTACCGGAGATCGACGAGATCTTCGAGCTGGTGGTGGACTCGGCGTTCGTCGGCATGCGCAAGCCCGACCCCCAGATCTACGAGCTCACGCTCGACCGGCTGGGCGGCGGCGTCGTGGCCGCCGACTGCCTCTTCATCGACGACACCGACGTGAACTGCCACACCGCCGAATCGCTCGGCATGACCGCGGTGCACTACCGCGACAGCGAGCAGGCCCTGGCGGAGATCGACGCGGCGCTCGGCGCCGCCTAGCGCCCTTCGGCGCTCGCCACAGCCGCCGCCACCAGCGCCGCGTCCTCCCCCACGCCGACGAACAGCGACGACTTGCGCTTGCGCAGGAAATGGACGCCGACGAAGTGGAGGCCCTTCGCGGCGCTGCTCTGGCAGCTCTCGTGGAGCGGGAAGCCGAGCTCGTCGAACGCGCCCGGGATGTCGACCCAGCGCGCGTAGTCCGGCCGGAAGCCGCCGGTGAAGATCACGGCGCCGAGCCGGCCCGGGTCGAGGTCGGCTGGCGCGCCGGGTTCGAACGGCGGCGGCGGCTCGCTGCCGGGCCATGGCTCGCCGGTGTCCTTCGCCCAGCGCTCGAAGCGCTCGAGGAACAGCGCTCGCCGGCCGTCGCCCCAGGCGACGCTGTCGGCGAGGTCGTCCGCGAAGCGGGCGCGGCCGTGCTCGGCGCCGAGGAAGCGGCCGTGCAGCGTCACGCCCATCGCTTGGAGGGTGCGGAAGTGGAGATCGTGGCCGCCACCGTGGCCGCTGGCCAGCACGTTGGCGAAGAGGCGGTCGGCGGGGGACGAGAGCACCCCGGTTGTGTCGTCGAGATAGCCCGTGTGGAGCGCCCACCAGACGAAGTCGTGCTCCCCGATGCGGCGCGTGGTCCAGGGCGCCCGTCCGCACGCCAGGTGCACCTCGCGGCCCGCCTCGTGGAGCTCCTCGGCGAGCTGGCAGCCCGACTGGCCGCTGCCGACGATCAGCACGGCGCCGGCCGGGAGCCGGCCTGGGTTGCGGTAGTTCGGCAGGTCGAGCTGGGCGAGGTTCGGCGGCAGGGTTGCGGCGCCGGGCGGGCGGTGCGGGCGCTGGTACGCGCCGGTCGCGAGCACCACCTGCTTCGCCTGGAGCCCGCCCGCGGAGGTCTCGAGGCGGAAGCCGCCACCACCCGGTTCAGGCTTCAGACGGGTGACCTCCACCCCCTCCCGCACCGGGGCTTCGAAACTGCCGGCGTAGCGGTCGAGGTGGTCGACGATCTCGTCGCGCGGCATGTAGCCGTGCGGATCGTCGCCGTCGTACTCGCCGCCGGGCAGGCGGACGCTCCAGTTCGGCGTGACGAGGCAGAAGCTGTCCCAGCGGCCGCGCCAGGTCTCGCCGACCCTGCCGCGTTCCAGCACCACGTGCTCCACGCCTGCCGCCGTGAGCTCGTGGCTCGCGGCAAGACCGGCCTGGCCGGCACCGACGACGACGCAGTCAGTCACCGGAATAAAAATGAGACGCGGCCGGTTCGCTTGAGAAGCGCGCCACCGTTTGCCGAAGCTCCTGGCGGCTTGCGCGGCGGGCCTTCCATCTCATGGCCTCGCTCTTTGCGAAGTCGTCCGCGTCTCTGTTGGTCACCCTATGCCTACGACTGCTTCCGCGTCAAGTGCGAATTCGCACTTCATTCCGCTCGTAGCGAAAAAAGGTAGTCAGCGGCCCCGTTTTGCGAGCTCCTGCTTGGCCGTTCGGCGGAATCTCCGGGCCTTGGAGAAGTTGGCGCGCAGCTTGGCGACCTGTCCCGGCGGCAGCTCGAAGCCGCCCACCAGCTTGTGCGGGCGGATCGCCCAGCCCTCGGCCTCCTGGGTCAGGTCGCCGCGCACCTGGAAGTTCCGCTGCCAGGTGAAGCGCTCGTTGTGCTCGTGCGCCGTGAGGCAGGCGCGGCCGGCGTCGAACGGCACCCCCACAGGTTCCGAGTCGATCCAGATCAGCCCGGCGCCGCGGTCCACGCGAACCGGCACTCGCACGGCGAACGGGAAGCCGTCGGGCGCCACCACCGAGACGACCGCGCTCTTGTGGCGGCGGCCAAGCTCGTCGAGGCGCTCGTCCCAGATGGTCGAGCCGCCCTCCGGCGCCGGCGGCGGGGACTCGGGCTCCTCGTCGTGGCCCGAGCGCACCTCCTCCATGTGCGAGTCGAACAGCTGCGGCTCGCTTGAGAGGTCGCCGTTCTCCCAGATGTAGACGCGCTCCGGCCGCACGTGAACGTAGATGCGCAGGTAGTAGAAGCCGAGCCTCTTCTTGAGGAACTCGGGCGGTTCCAGCTCCTTCGTCGCGGGGAGCTTCTCGACGATCTCGCGCTCGTAGCGCTTGCGATTCGCCTCGAGGTCCTCGTCGTCTACCGCCGCGGTGCCCTGCACGAGCACCGTCGGCGGGTCCGTGAGGCCGCAGCCGGTGGGATCGGAGAACAGCAGCGCGACCTTCGGGTTCTCGCGCGCGTCGTTCGCCTTCTTCGGGTAGCCGATGCCCGTAGTGATGTCGATGCAGGCGCCGCCCAGCTCGTAGTAGGGCGTGACGGGCCACGTGATCGGCCGATCCGTGCGGTCGATCGTCGTGTACTCGGTGGTGATGAAGCGGTCGAAGACCGCCTGGGCGGCTTCAGGAAGCGAGGCGGTCACAGGGGCGGCTCAGTATAAGACGGCGCGCGACCGCCGCCAGGGTCGTCTCCACGTGCCGAGGGTCGTAGCGGACCTGCGCGCGGGTGAAGCGCAGGCACGTGAGCCCGGCCGCAGTGTGGACCTGGTCGCGCAGGCGATCCCGCGCCTGCTCGGCCGGCGTGCGGTGGTAGCGCAGACCGTCGGTTTCGACGAGCAGCCCGAGCTCCGGACAGTAGAAGTCGACCTTGAACCCGTTGACCCACTCGCGCGTGAGCGGCAGCCGTGCGGATGTCGAGGACGCGCTTGAGCGGACCCGTCCCGGGCCGCGGCGGCGTGTTGTCCAGCGCCTCGCGCAGAGCTTCCGGGTCGATGTGGTCGAGCTTGTCGGCCTCGTTGACGCAGCGCTCGGTTTGGCTCGGCCTGAGCCGCGCGGCCATGTCGATCAGGGTGCAGGCGGGAGTTGTGATGGGGATGCCCTTGTGCTCGGTGATGTCTTCGTCGCACAGCTGCTTCGGTGAGCGCGGATCCCGTCGAGCCCGTGGGTCGGCGCCGAGATCTCGATCCGCCCTCGCCGTTGCGACCGGTAGCCCCAGAGATCGGCCGCGCTGGGATGGCTGAGGATCGCTTCCTCACCGCAGGCGAGAACCGCAGCCATGAACAACCCCTCCTTCGAGAGCTGGGGCCGCCCCACCGCATATATGCCGCGCCAGGGGGTCGGATGGAGCCGACCGCGCTCGATCCGGTGGTAGATGGCACCGCGAGTGAAATCGAGATCGAGCAGCTGATCGCGCGTGATCACGTACTGCTGCGCGCGCGAAAGGGCCCACGCATTCAGCCCTGGCGTCCCCCTACCGCGTCAGTTGTCGCTGCCCAGGCGGTCCCAGCAGTAGAGCTCGAGAGCCTCGGCTGCCAGCTCAAGCGCGCGGTCCTGGGACAGCCAGGGGAGCACTGCTTCGAGGGCGTGCTCTTCGCTGGCGCCGGCTTCGAAGGCCTCGTCGCCGCGGAAGCCGGCGGCGATGCGCAGGGCTTCGCGGCGGTGCTCGCCCAGGTTGCGGAAGGCGCCGACGAGGAACTCCTTATTGGCGATCGGCTGGCCGACGTCGAGCGACGCGTGCCAGGCCGCGAGCATCGAGAGGTCCTCGTCGTCCAGGTCCTGGACGGCCTTTACGTAGTGCGACTCGAGCTCGTCTTCCGGGATCTCGTCGACCCACGCGCGAACGACCTCGCCGAGCAGCTGCCGACGGGCCTCGCGGCCGACCGACTCGGCCACGACTCGAATCGCTTCCTGAGGCTCTATGAAGCACAGGGGCATGCCCGTCCGAACTCCCTTGATCGCGGTGCAGGACTGACATCAAGGTAGGGCGGAGGGCCGACGGAAAAACGTCGCGGTCAGAAAGGCAGCTCTTCGGTGGCGGGAGCGGCCTCCGAACCCGCTTCCGGAGCGGCTTCCCGGGCGCCCTCCTCACCAGGCGGAACGACGCGGAACGCCTTGATCCCCTCGCCCCGCTCGATCGCCTCGACACGCGCCTTCTGCTGGTCCAGATAGCCGCCCAGCGCGAGCGCCAGGCCCTTGCCCTCGGCGAACAGATCGCACATCTCGTGCACCGGCACCTCCTCGGAGTTGACCCGCTCTGAGATCTCCTGAAGGCGCCGGTAGCCCTTCTCGAAGGTGACGTGGCTTGCTTCGCTCATCCCGCTTCCTTTCCGTGCTTCGAAACCTGCTGGATTGCGGCGGCCGCCTGGCCGTCGCCGAAGTTGAGCCGCACCCGCGCGCCGGTCCGCAGGCGCTCGACCGACGAGAGCGCCTGGCCCTGCTCGTCGGCCGCGAGCACCCAGCCGCGGCGGCGGAAGTCGTGCGCGTCGACGAGGGCGACGAGGTGCTCCACGCCGCGGATCGCGTCGCCGAGCCGGCGGCGCGCGCCTGAGCCCGCCTCGCGCACCAGACGAGTGAGCGCGTGGCCGTAGTCGCGCTCATGGTCGGCGAGCTGGCGGCGCATGCCGACGTCGAGCCGCCGGTCCCGCTCCGCGATCTCCGAGCCGACGCGGGCGAGCGCCTCCGCACCGCGCTCGAGCCGAAGCTGCGACGCGCGCAGCCCGTCGGCCAGCGCGCGGAAGAAGGACTCCGCCCGGGCATCCAGCGCGGCGCCCGTCAGACGAACATGGTCACTGCTTGGAATGCGGTGCAGGGCCGACTCCATTACTGACTCTGTTTGCGCGACGCGCGACGCAAGCGCAGCGAAGTCCGGAACGAGCGCAGCGCACCAACCACGGATGGCGGAGAGCAGATCCGTCGCCGAGGGCACCGCCAGCTCCGCCGACCGCGAGGGCGTGTAGGCCGCCCAGGTGACGTGGTTGCAGACGGGAACGTTGTCGGTGTGGCCGATGGCGGCGATGACCGGCTTGGTGCAGGCGAAGATCGCACGGCAGAGGCGCTCGTCGTCGAAGGCCACGAGGTCCTGAACGGAGCCTCCTCCGCGCGCGAGCACGATGACGTCGACGAGGGGGTGCTCCTGCAGCCACGCCAGGGCGTCGATCAGGTCGCGTGGCGCGGCGCGCCCCTGGACGGTGGCGCCGCAGGTAACGACGTGGACGGGCGGGAAGCGGTCGCACAGCGCCTGGATCACGTCGCTCATGCCGTCCGAGCCGCGTCCGGCGATGACGCCCACCGCGCGCGGGATGCCGGGCAGCGGCTTGCGGCGCGAGTCGTCGCAGAGGCCCTCGTCGCGCAGCTTGGCGAGCAGCGCCTCGCGCCGGCGCAGCAGCTCGCCCTCGCCCGTGAGCCGTACGTCGGACACGATCAGGTCGAGCTTGCCCTTCTCCGCCCACAGGTCCGGCCGGTCGACCATCACCTCCACCAGGTCGCCGTGCCGCGGCATATGCGAGAGCCGCGCGGCCTGGCGGGAGAAGACCTTGCAGCTGAGGCCGGCCTCGCCGTCTGTGAGGTCGAACCAGAGCATGCCGCGCGGGCTGACCTTGGGCTTCTGCACCTCGCCCTCGATCACGGCCGCGCCGACCTGGCGGAGCGCGTGCCCGATCCGCGCCGAGTACTCGGCGACGCTGATGGCGGCTGTCTGTGAAGCGAGCTCCACCGGACAGATCAGCGTAGGTTCGGTTCCGGACGGCTCAGGCGGCGGCGGGGCGCTCGCGCAGCGTCTGGCTGTCGTCCCAGCGGCAGAGCGCGGCGCGGCCCGGGCAGGTGGCGCACAGCTCGCGGTGCGGCAGCTCGCTCGGCTCGAAGCGGCCCTCGATCACGCCGGCCGCGAGCTGCAGCAGCTCCCGTTCGAGCCGCGGCAGGTCGGCCGCGCCGAAGGACACGGCGACCGGCTCGTCCGGCCGCTCCAGGAACAGGTGCACGACCTCCGCCGACGGCGCGCCCGAGCGCAGCGCCGCCAGCGCGTAGATGAGCCTCTGGGTGCCGTACTTCTCGTCGCATGTCGCCGCCAGGTCGAGCCCCTTGACAGGGTCACTCTTGTAATCCACGACGAGCACGGATTCGCTCCCCCTCCCTCGCGCGAGCACGTCGACCACCCCGTTGACGAGCAGGCTCGCGCCCGATGCTCCGTGCGGGCGCAACGTGAACGCAAACGGAAGTTCGGAACGGACGTCGGCGGTGGCGAGCCGAGCGCAGAGCGCAGAGCGCAGGAAGTTCTCGATAAGCCGCTGGATGTCCTTGACGTCGAGCTCATCGAAAGAGGTTCCGTGAGATTCCAGTAACTCGGTGACCTGCTCCGCGGACGGCGGCACCGGCCGCCGCAGGTCGAGCTGCTCGAGCAGCTGGTGCACCACGGTGCCCCGGAGCAGCGCGCCGAGGCCCTCCGGAACCGGCTCGCCCGCGGCGTCGGCCAGCCGCGCCAGCCCGCGTCCCAGCCGCGCGACCCGCTCCAGGTAGAAGCGATAGCCACAGCGGCGGTAGCTCTCGAGGCTCGAGTAGCTGAGCCGCCCGACCGGCGGCGCGCCGGCGGCCTCCACCGCCGCGAGCAAAGGCTGCTGGACCGAGCCTGAGCCCGTGCCGTTCCCTGACGAGGCCGTCGGGGCGGCCCAGGCCGAGCGCGGCAGCGCCTGTTCGAGCTCAGCGGCCGAGCAGACCACGGAGCGCACGCCGCCGGCCGACTGCGCGCGACGTCTCCAGCTCGCGCAGACCCGGAGCCACCGCCCGCCAGATCCAGTCGATCGGCGAGCCGAGCCGGCGCGGCTCGGGCCACTTGGCCAGCTGGGTGGCCCCGCTCAGCACCAGGTGCTCGCGGGCGCGGGTCATCGCCACGTAGAAGACGCGCCGCTCCTCCTCGTCCGCCAGCCGTGCCTGCTCCTCCTTGATCTCCTCGAGCGCCATGCCGGCCGTCGACCCACCCCCGATCGAGGCGACGCTGAGGCCCACGCGGCCGTCGTCGGTGATCCTCAGCGCGTCCTTGTCGTCGCGCCCGGCGCGGCCGAGGTCGGCGACGCACACCACGGGGAACTCGAGCCCCTTGGCGGCGTGGATCGTCATCAGCCGCACCGCGTCGATGCCCTCGGTCTCGAGCGGCGCCTCGCCCTCGCGGGCGCGCAGCAGGTCCTGCTCGGCGACGAAGTCGATGAAGCCGCGCAGCTCGCGGCCCTCCTCGGCCTCGTACTCGCGCGCGAGCCGCATCAGCTTGCGGACGTTGGCCATGCGCCGCTCGCCACCCGGCATGCGCAGCACGCGCCGGTCGTAGCCCGAGCCGGTCACCGCCAGGTCGATCACGCTCTCGAGCGAGAGCCGCGGCGCGGCCTCGCGCTCGGCCCGGAAGCGCTCGACGAAGGCGCTCACGCGCGAGCGGTCGGCCTCCGGCAGCTCCTCGGCGACTCCCTCCTCGAGCGTCCACCAGACGTCCCGGCCGCTGTCCTTCGCGCGCAGCCCGATCGTGGCCAGCGCGTCGAGGGACGCCCCGACGAGCGGCGAGGCGAGCAGCGAGTAGAGCGCCAGCTCGTCGCGCGGGTTGGCGAGCGCCGCCAGGTAGGCGCGCAGGTCGCCCACCTGCTGCTGGCTCCAGTAGCCGCGCCCGCCGGCGACGTAGGTGGGCAGGCCGCGCTCGGCGATCGCGCGCTCGTAGACCGACATGTCGGTGCTGGCGCGCAGCAGGACCGCGACCTGCCCCGGCTCGAACGGGCCGTCCGGCCCCGCGAGCTCGGCGATGCGATGGGCGAGCAGGCGGGCCTCGGCCATCCGCCAGGCGGGCGCCTGGCCCGGCAGCCCGAAGGGCGTGGCCTCGCTGCCGTCCGGGAAGGCGTCGCCCCAGCCGTCGCGGTCCACCACGAGCAGCTCGACGCTCGGCGAGACCGGCGCGGCGCCGTGCTCGGCGCCCTCCCGCAGGGGCTCGAAGTCCTCCGCCGGCAGCGCCTGCTCGAAGGCCGGGTTGAGCACGTCGAGCAGCTCAGGGCGGCTGCGGAAGTTGTGCGTGATGCGCGCCTCGCGCCCGGCCGCGGCGGCCTCCCGCTGCGCCTCGCGGAACACGTCCACGTCGGCGTTGCGGAACAGGTAGATCGACTGGTTAGCGTCGCCGACCGTGAACAGGTTGTCGTTCGAGAGCAGCTCGAGGATCGAGCTCTGGAGGCGGTTGGTGTCCTGGAACTCGTCGACCATCACGTGCGCGAAGCGCTCGCGGTACTGCTCGCGCATCCCCGGCTCGCTCCGCCAGCAGATCGCGCGCGAAGCAGCTGTAGGTCCTCGAAGTCGAGCCCCGAGCGCTCCTCCTTGAAGCGCGAATAGCGCTCGTCGTAGAGCGCCAGCAGCTCCCGCAGCAGCCCGTAGTCGCGCAGCTCGCGCAGCCGCGTGCAGCAGGCGAGGTAGGCCGCGCTGCGCCTCGGCGAGGCGCTCGAACGCCGGCGTCTGAAGCGCCTTGGCCGTGCCCGGCTTGAGCGCGAGCCGCTCGAACTCGTCTGGGCTCGCCGAGCCGCTCACCGAGCGCCCGCAGCGTGCCGAGGCAGCGGCGCATGCGGGCGTGCTCGCGGGTCACGGTCACGCCGTTCGAGCCGGACGCCTCGGCCTCCGCCAGCGCGGCCTGCAGCGCCGCCTCGAGCTCCCGGGCCTCGCCGCCGTCGCTCTCCTCCGGCTCCGGCAGCGGCGGCAGCGACGGATGGCGCTCGCCCCGGCTGCGCAGCCGCGAGTGCACCGTGCGCACCATCCCCTCGAGCTTCTGAGGCGTGTAGGCCGCCAGCAGCTCGAGCCGCACGCCGCCCTCGCCCGGACCCTGTGCGAGGAACGCCTCCAGGGCGCGCTCGAAGGCGTCGATGCCTATGCGCTCCGACTCGGGCTCGTCGAGCACCCGGTACTCGGGGTCGATGCCCGCGGCCAATGGGTGCGTGCGCAACAGGCGCGAGCAGAAGCCGTGGATCGTCGAGATCCAGGCGCCCTCCGCCGCGCGCGCCTCCTCGCGCTTCCCCAGCTCGAGGAAGCGCCGCCGGATGCGCAGCTTGAGCTCGGCGGCAGCCTTCTCGGTGAACGTGATGGCGAGGATGCGGTCGACGCTCACGCTGTCCTCGAGCACCGCGCGCACGAAGCGCTCGACCAGCACGGAGGTCTTGCCGCTGCCGGCGCTGGCGTGCAGGAAGAGCGAGCCCGTGCGCGACTCGATCGCGTGCCGCTGCTCCGCGGTGAAGGAGACGCTCACTGCTCGTGCCTGCAGATCGCCGGGTACTCGCAGCCCTTGCCGGACCACTTGCAGCTCTCCGGGCAGGGCCGCACGTCGCCCGCGCGCACGCGCTGCACCAGGTCGCAGACCGTGCGCCCCACCTGTTCGAGCTGCTCGTCCACGCCGGTCTGGTCGCGGAAGTCGTTGTCGTAGAAGTCGGAGCCGAGCTGCTCGTGGAGGTCCGCCGACAGGAGCCCGCGCGGCCGCCGCTCGGTGCCCGCCAGCGGCACGTAGACGCCCCCCGCCGGCCTCAGCCCGAGCAGCTCCCGCACGGCGATCATGTAGACCGCGGCCTGCAGGCGGTGCTTGCCCTCCCACTCGGCTACCGGATAGACGGAGCGGCCGCTCTTGTAGTCGCGTACGAGGGCGTGGCCGTCCCATGTGTCCACCCGGTCGATCACGCCCCGCACGCTGATCCGCTCGCCCTCGAACTCGAGCGCCGGCAGCGAGGACTCCGGCATGCCGAAGCCGAGCTCGAGCTCAGCCGGGCTCGAACAGCCCGTCGCGCTCGGCCTCGTGCCGCAGGTAGCGCAGCAGGTCGAACTCGAGCCGCCGCACCGCTGCGCGGACGCGCGTCTGCTTCGGGGAGAGCCTGAACGACGACTGCCGCTCGCGCAGCGCCTCGCGCAGGATCCGCTCGGCCTCGGGCAGGTTCTCGCGCGTCACGCGCCGGTCGTCCGTGCGCTCGCGCAGCCGCCGCAGCGTGACCTCCAGCACCTCGTGCGCGTAGCTGCCGCGAACCATCTGCTCGGGATCCGGCTCGAGCGCCTCGGGATACAGCAGCTTGTCCACGAGCCACTTCACCGGGCAGTCCGCGTAGGTCTCGAGCGCGCTGGCCGAGTAGGCGGCCTGGCCGGCCAGGTGCTCGAGCACGCGCGAATCGCGCAGCCCGTCGGGCCCCTCGTCGGGCACCCGCGGCCCGATCGCCGCCACCGCGCGCTCCCACTCCACCTCGGTGGGGGCGTCGCCCGGGTCCCACACCACGTGGGAGAGCGACCGGCGCCGCGGCTCGATCTCCATGAACAGGTCCTTCGCGTCCTCGAGGAAGAACGAGCCGGGCTGCGGGTTGCCCTCCTCGTCGCTGAAGCGCGTGCTGAGGAAGAGCGCCCGCTCCGCGCGCGAGGCGCAGACGTAGAACAGGTAGCGCTCGCGTTCGAGCTCGTCCTCGCGCACGGGCAGCACGAGACCGCTGGCCTTGGCGATCGCGCGCCGGTCGTCGTCCGGCAGGAACGGCTCGGGCCGCCGGCCGCGCGGGAACTCGCCCTCCTGGAGGCCGCAGACGAACACGGCCTCGAAGCGCCGTGCGCGGATCTGCTCGGGCGTGGCCACCAGCACGCGGTCCGGCTGCGGGCGCTCGCCCAGGCGAACGCGCAGGTCGGCCAGCGTGTCGTGGAGGCGCCGGGCGTCGAGGGCCGCCGCCGGCCCCGTGGCCAGCAGGTCGCGCAGCTCGTCGAGGGCCGAGGCGGCCGCCTCGAAGGCGCGCGCATCCTCACGCTCGACACCCTCCAGCACGTGCGCCTGCCGCTTGTAGGGCGCGGAGAACAGGCGCTCGAGCTGGAAGCGCAGCTCGCGCGATCAGCTTGCCCGGGCCCACCGCCGGCCGCGGCGACCAGGGAGTCGATCTCGTCGAGCGGCCACTCGCGCTCCTCCCACAGCTCGCGGGCGCGCGCGGCGGTCTCCGCGCCGTCCTGGCGGACGCGCGTCTCGAGCCGGTCGGCCAGCGCCTGGTTGTGCGAGCTTGCCGGGCGTGCGCAGGTAGGCGAGCAGGTCGGCGTCGCTGCCGTCGAGCAGCGCGCAGCGCAGCAGCGCGAGAACGCCGCGGCCCACCGCTGTGTGCCGCAGCGGCAGCCGCCGCTCGAGCGAGAACGGGATCCCGTAGGCGTCGAACACCTGGCCGACCACCGAGGCGTAGGCGCTCGGGTCGCGGTAGACCACCGCCACGTTGCCCGGCTCGCTGCCCGAGCGGAGCAACGCCAGCACCTCGGCGGCCACGAGCTCCACCTCGGCGCGCTCGCCGCCGGCCGTGAGCAGCTTCACCGCCTCACCCGCCCTGCGCTTGCGCGCGGAGTCGGCGAACAGGTTGCGCTCGAGGTGGTGGAGCACGGGCCGCGACTTCGGCGCGTAGTGCTCGTCCACCGCAGGCAGCTCGAGCGGCGGCTCCGAGGCCAGCGCCGAGAGCTGCTCGAACACGCTCGCCACCGCCTTGAAGGCCGTGCGCCCGCGCTCGTAGGGCAGCGAGACCATCACCTCCGCCCCCACGATCCGCGACAGCGTCTCGAGCGCGTCCAGCTCGAGCGGGGTGAAATCGTCGAAGCCGTAGACGAACACCGCGGTGGAGCCCCAGGCGCGGGCGTCGCGGCGCAGAGCGTCGAGCGCGCGCCAGGCGTAGAGCTCGCGGTCGGACAGGCCGGCCTCCTCGAGCCGCCGCCGGTAGCCGGCGTAGACCGCCGCCACCTCGTCGGCGTAGGCACGGCGCGGGCCGTCTCCCGCCCAGTCCCGCAGCGCGCGGGTGAAGCGCGGCGGCTCGACCATCGAGCGCTCGAGCTCGGCCACCAGACGGGCCGCGGCGCGCACGAACCCGGGCCGCCGGGCCGATGACGCGAGCGCCGACAGCTCCAGCGAGCGCACCGCCTCCTCCACGATCAGCTCGCGCTGCAGGTCGGACGCCGGCCGCTCGTGGTGCCCGGCGCGGCGGGCGATCTCCCGGAACAGCCAGTCGAAGCGCAGCACCTGGGCGCCGAACACGGCGCCGCCCTCCGCCAGCTCGCGCTGCGTGTGCTCCACGTCCTCGAGCGAGGGCACGACCAGGATCGGCTCCTCGCGCAGGCGCGCGCGGTAGGCGTTGAGGACCACGCCGGCCTTGCCGGAGTTGGCGGATCCGGTGACGAGCTTCAGCGGCACGGCACCCGGTTGTAGATCACGCGGTGGACGGTCTGATCAGCCGCCGAGCAGCCCATGGCCCGCCGCCGCGCGGATCGCCTCGGCGTAGCGCTTGGCCGGCAGCATCACGGGCGCGTCCTGCAGCTCCCAGCCGGCGCCCGGCCGCAGGATCCAGCGAGCGACCCGCAGGCGACCGTCGCCGAGCGACTCCACGCGCA
Source organism: uncultured Thermoleophilaceae bacterium (assembly GCA_963848495.1). Lineage (GTDB taxonomy): Bacteria > Actinomycetota > Thermoleophilia > Solirubrobacterales > Thermoleophilaceae > JAICJR01. The sequence continues at coordinate 1,049,321 of CAWKDV010000002.1, read as the reverse complement.
GCTCCTCCTGCATGTCGCCGGCACGGCCGCCGCTGGCTCCGTAGAGCGGGCCATCGGAGGGCCCAGCGGAAGTGGTGGCCGCCGCCAGGAGCGCCTCCGAGTCGCCCTCGCCGAGCAGCGACCTCTCCCGCGCGGCCTCCAGCAGCGCCGCGAGGTCCCCCGCCGCGAGCACCGGAGCGCTGCGCCTGATCTTGCCGAGCGCCCACTCCGCCAGCCGCACGCCGCCCGGCACCTTCTCGATGCGCACCTCGTAGCTGTCGCCCCGCTCGTCCTCGTAGGGCCCGGCCGACGCGTACGGGCCGCTGACCACCCGCGCCCCCTTCGGGGCGGCGGAGCCGCGCGACCCGGAGGAGCGCGACGACGATGACGAGCGCGGACGGCTGGCCTGCCGGTTGGGGTCGAGCACCGTGCCCTTCGAGCAGATCGGGCAGTCGGCGGTGAAGCGGTTGTGGCGGCAGAAGAGGGAGTTCACGTGGGTCTCTCAGAGTAGCCTGCGCGGCCGTGCTGACCGCCGTGATCTCCGACCTCCACCTCGGCACCCGGGCGGTGAACGACGTCCTGCGCAGCCACGCGGTGCGGGCGAAGCTGATGCCCCTGCTCGCCAGCGTGGACCAGATGGTGCTGCTCGGCGACGTCCTCGAGCTGCGCCAGGGGCGGCTGGAGGACGCGCTGGAGGTCGCGCGCCCGTTCTTCGGCGAGCTCGGCGAGATCCTTGGCGACGCGCGCGTGGTGCTCGTGCCCGGCAACCACGACCACGCCCTGCTCGGCGAGCGGGTCCAGGACCAGTTCGAGCGGCCGCTGAGCGCACGCGACCCAGGGCCGCTCGGGCAGATCGCCGCCTGGATGCCGCAGGCCGACCTGCTGCTCTCCTACCCCGGCTTCCGCCCGCGCCCGGACGTCTACGCCACCCACGGCCACTACCTCGACTGCCACAACACGGTGCCCACGGTCGAAACGATCCTGGCCGCCATCTCGAGGCGGCGGGAGCGCTTCCCCGTCTCGGGGCCGCTGACGGTCGCGGACTACGAGCGCGTGCTCGCCCCGCTCTACGAGATCTCCTTCCGCAGCGCCCAGAGCGTGAGCGGGGCGCTGACGCTGCTGCGCGGCGCGCCCTCCAAGCGGCTCTGGGAGTCGATCGCCAGCCATGACGGGCGCCCGGCGCTGGCCGGCCGGCTGCTCGGCAACGTGGTGATCCCGGCCGGCGTCGCGACGTTCAACCGGCTCGGCATCGGGCCCTTCAAGCCGGAGGTGTCCGGCCCGGTGCTGCGCGAGTCCGGCCTGCGGGCGATCTCCGAGTCGCTCGCGCGCCGGGGGATCGAGGCGGAGCACGTGGTGTTCGGCCACACGCACCGGCCGGGCCCGCTCGAGGGCGAGGAGGGTTGGATCACGCCGAGCGGCATCCGCTTGCACAACTGCGGCAACTGGGTCTACGAGTCGAGCTTCGTGGGCCGCTCCCCGGCCGGCAGCCCCTACTGGCCGGGTGCCATGATCATGATCGAGGACGACGAGGCGCCGCGAATCGAGCGTCCGCTCACGGACTTGCGCCACGAGGACTTCATCCCGATTCTCGAGCCCGCCTCGCGCGCGCCAGGGCCGCCCTAGCCGTCGTCGTCGCCGCCGGTGCGCCGCAGGTAGGCGGCGGCGTCGGCGTGGCGAGCAAGCAGCGCCTGGGCGACCACCGCGCGCTCGTGCTCGATCGGCGAGGCGTCGGGGCCGATGGCGGGCGGCGCGGAGTGCTGGCCGTAGACCGAATGCCAGAGGATCTCGTCCGAGATCGACTGGGGCACGAGGTCGAGGTCGTGCCAGGGCAACTCGTCCGAGAGCCGCGCGTCAGCCGCCTTCGCCGTGTTGAGCGCGCTCAATGACTGGGTGGGCGTGATCGCCGTGTGGATCGTGCCGGCGACGTCCGGCGTGGTGTCGAAGCAGTCGTACATCGGCGTGGCGAGTGCGTCGTTCAGCGACAGCGGGTGCAGGCCGGTCATCAACTCGACCGTGCGCAGCGCCGAGTACTGGTCGTAGCGCGTGTGCACCACGGCCCCGCGCTTGGCCCAGGGGCTGATCACAAAGGCCGGCATGCGGTGGGCGTCCACGTGGTCGGCGCCGTCCTGCGAGTCGTCCTCCACCACGAAGATCGCGCTCGACGACCAGATCGGAGAGTGCGAGATCAGGTCCACGATCTGGCCGAGGGCGAGGTCGTTGTCGGCGATCATCGCCTGCGGCGTGTAGTCGTTCGTCGTCGTGCCGTCGGTGTGGTCGTTCGGCAGGATCAGGTAGTTGAGCGCCGGCACCGAGTTCGTCGCCACCTGGGCCAGGAACTCCGGCTCGAAGACGTTGAAGCGGCTCTGGGAGCCGATCGACACGCCCTGCCCGTTGAGGACGCCCGAGTCCTGCGTGCAGCTCGCGTGGTTGCCGATCGCCCCGCCCGGCGTGAGGCAGCCGATGAAGACGTTGTTCGGATAGGCGTTGTCGGTGTTCAGCGACACTGCCGACCAGGTGGAGCGGCCGTCGTTGCCGAGTGGCGTGTCGCCCGCGCCCGCCTCGCCGTAGTTGTGGAACGAGACCCCCTGGCGCACCGCCTGGTCGAAGAGGAAGTCGTTCGGCGGGAAGGTGACCGGATAGATGCCGAAGTCCATCCCCTTGTTGCGGTTCGAGTAGTTGGCGGCGAGCGCCTTCTGCACGTAATCAGTGGCGTAGCCGCCCGAGGTGATGATGTGGCCGTCCACCGACACCTCGGAGTCCGCGTAGAAGTGATCGATGAGCGGGAACTTCCGCGTCAGCGCGTGGGCGTTGGGGGTCACGCCGCCGGCCGGGCCGGGCACGCCGTTGTCGTCGAACAGCTCGAGCGCGGGGTCGCCGTCGCCGCGCGAGTCGGTGCCGAGCAGCTGGTCGTAGGTGCGGTTCTCTTTGACGATGTAGAACACGTGCTTGATCTGCTGGCTCGGGCCGCCGTCCGGACCCACTACCGGCGTGCCCGGCGGCGGGCTCTCGGCGTCCGCCGGCGTCACCGCCGAGTCGGCCATCGCGGTGGCGGCGCGCGCCTGCAGGTCCGACGGCGTGGGCAGCTCACCGACGTTGCCGAGCAGCTTGTCGAGCACGTAGGTGCCGTTGTTGCCCGCCGGCGTCTGCATCGGCGCCTTGCCGGTGTCGAAGAAGTAGGTGGGGTTGGGCCCGGCGCCCGGGCCCTTGGCGGCGACCCAGAGCAGGTGCGAGCCGTCGGGGGTCACCTGCACGCTGCTCGTGTAGGCGGCGGTGGGCACGCGGCCGATCAGCGTGTTCGCGGCCAGGTCCGGGATGTAGCCGGGCGCGGCCGGGCACTGGGTCAGCGGCGTGAGCAGGCCTCGCGCGTGCGCCAGTGCGCGGCGGCGCGCCGAGCGGCTGCGCAGCGCCAGCGCGCGCAACACCGCGCTGTCGTACCTGCGCTCCTGCGCGCGCGTCGGGCCCTTGCATGCGAGCGTGAGCGTGCCGTGGAGGTAGCGCTTGGCGAGTAGCTTGCGGGTGCGGGCGTAGCGCCGCCGGGCGCGCTTCGAGTGGCTGCCCGCCTGGAACTTCGCCTTCGCACGGGCGCTGAGCTTGCGGTAGCGGCTGAGCCGGCTCACGCTTCGCACCGCCACCACGCTGTGCGGCACGACCTGCGCGCCCGCCGCCGGGCGCTTTGACAGCGAGATCACCGCCACCGCGTCCTCACCGGAATCGGCGGCGTAGAGCGTGCGCCCGCGAGGGTCCACCGCGAGGGTCACGGGAGCCGTGCCCACGCCCTGACGCCGCGCCACGGACAGGAGTCGGGTGACCTTGAGCGAGCCGGTGTCGATCGTTGCGACCAGGTCGCGGTTGGTCACCGCCACGTAGAGGGCATCGCGCACCGGGTCGGCGACCATGTCCTCCGGGTGGCTGTTCGTGTCGCCGCCCGAGCCGCCCAGGCCCGTGATCGTGGCCGTGACCTTCGCGGCGGCCGGGTCGATCACCGTGACGCTGCCGTCGTACTCATTCGACACGTAGGCGCGGCCCTTGCCGTCGAACGCCACGCCGGCGGGGTAGGCGCCTGTGCCGACGAGCTTGGCGGCGCCGCTCTTCAGGTCGATCACCGCCGCCTTGTCCGCCTGGTTGAGCGCGGCCACGAGCCAGCGGCCGTCCGCCGACACAGCGAGCCCTTCCGGGTAGGCGCTGCCGGCGCCGCTGACGGGCGGCAGCGCGTTGGTACGACCGGAGCCGCCGCTCGACTGCGGCAGCGCGATCGGGGTCTGCTCCGTGCCCCTTCCCGTCGCGGCATCGACGGCGAATACGTGGATCACGTCGCCGGCGTCGCCCTTGGTCGGCCCCTCGGTGGGCGAGCTTCCCTTCGGCGTCCCCGACACATAGGCGTGCCTCCCGTCCGGAGCGAAGGCGATGCCCTCGTAGGCGCCGGGCAGCGGCAGCGTCTGCACCACCTGCCCGCCGGCCACGTTCATCACCCGCACGTCGTCAGAGCCGTGGCCCGAGTCGACCACCCAGAGGAAGCGCCCGTCGCGCGTCAGCGCCGAGCCGGTCGGGAAGTTGCCGACCTGCGTGAGGCGGCCGACCGGGTCGAGCTTCCGCCCGTTGCCCGTGATGCCGAGCGACGGCCCGATCTCGCCGGTGCCGGTATCTGCGAGGGCCGGCACACCGACGAGCGCGAGCAGCGCGCATACAAACGCGCACGCGGTGGCGGGCCCCCTGCCAAGGAACATGGCGTGGCAAGGTAAGGCCCCCGTCACCGCTATGTGTCAACGACCTGTTACCGCGAACCGGGTACGCGCAACTGCGCTCGTCTGCCTCACGCTGCTCGCCGGCTGCGGGCACACGGCGGCGGCGCCCGTGCACGTCGCCGGCGCCTGCGGCAAGCCCGGATCGCCGCCCGCTCGCTACGACCACGTGGTCTGGATCGTGATGGAGAACCGCTCGTACTCGGAGGTGATCAATGCGCCATACATCCACGGGCTCGCGGCGGCCTGCGGGCTCGCCACGAACTTCCACGCCGAGGCGCACCCCAGCCTGCCCAACTACATCGCCATGACCTCGGGCTCGACCCAGGGGATCCACGACGACGCCGGGCCGGCGCAGCACCCGCTCACCGCGTCGAGCATCTTCTCCGAGCTCGGCGGCGGCTGGCGCGCGCTCGAGGAGGCCATGCCCTTGCCCTGCCTGCGGAGCGACTCGGGCCGCTACGCGGTGCGGCACAACCCGGCCGTCTACTACGCGGGCGTGGCGCAGGCCTGCGACCGCCAGGACGTGGCGCTCGGAGCCACGCCCGACCTGTCCGCCCGCTTCACGTTCGTCACGCCCGATCTCTGCCACGACATGCACGACTGCTCCACCGCCGCCGGCGACCGCTGGCTCGCCTCCTTCGTGCCGCAGATCCTGCGCAGCGGCGAGTACGCGGCCGGCCGCACCGCCGTCTTCCTCACCTGGGATGAGGACGACGGCAGCAGCTCGAACCAGATCCCGACGCTCGTGATTGCGCCGCACGTGCGCCCCGGCACCCGCTCGTCCGCCGCGTTCGACCACTACTCGCTGCTGCGCACCACCGAGGATCTGCTCGGACTTCCGACTAATCTGGGGGCCGCCGCCCGCGCGCCGAGCATGCGACAGGCGTTCGGGCTCTGAGAATGGAAGAGGGCATCTCCACAGCACGGATAGATCCCGACTCGGCGGAGCGCTTCCAGCGCCTGCGCGCCGACCTCGGCGTGACCAGCTTCGGCCTCAACCTGATCGTGCTGGAGCCCGGCCAGCGCGGCCGGATCCACCGCCACGAGCGCCAGGAGGAGGTCTACCTGGTGCTCGAGGGCACGCTGACGCTCGGCCTGGACGGCGAGGAGCGCGCCTTCGTGGCGGGCGAGCTCGTGCGCGTGGCTCCTGACCTGCGGCGGCAGCTCGTGAACCGCCACCGCGCCCGGCTCGTTCTCGTCGCGCTCGGGGGCTACGGCGAGCACGAGGGCCGCGACGGCATGGCCTACGAGTCCTGGGAGTCGAACGAGGCCCGCCGCCCGCAGGAGACGGCGCTGCCAGAGGACCTGCCGGACTCGGAGCTGTCGCCGTGAGCGAGCCGGGCCACCGCGCCTCGGACGCCGAGCGCGAGGCGGTGGCCGAGCGGCTGCGCGACGCCGCCGCCGAGGGGCGGCTGACGACCGACGAGCTGGGCGAGCGGGTGGAGGCGGCCTACAGGGCCCAGACCACAGCGGAGCTCGAGCCGCTCACGGCCGACCTGCCGCCCACGCCGCTCCCGAAGGCCGCCGCGCTGTCGGTCTGGCGAAACGAGCAGGTCCGGCACCGGCTGGCCGCGCTGCTCACCGCCAACCCGATCTGCATCGCGGTGTGGCTGGCGAGCGGAGCGAATGGGAGCTTCTGGCCGAAGTGGGTGCTGCTCGGCACCGCGGCGGCGTTCATCGTCACCTTCGTGCACGCCGCGCTCGGCATCGAGGAACGAGAGCGGAGCCTGCCGGAGCCGGAGCCGCCGCCGCGCCCGCCCGGGCTGCCGCGCTAGCCGCTCACTCGGACGCGACCGGCTGAGCTTCCGGCGCCGCCTCGGCGCCGTCGGAGCTGCCGTTGCCCTCGGCCCCCGCGGCGGCGGGCTGAGCCTCGGCCGCGGCGCCGTCGCCGCCCGCGTCCTCTTCCGCAGGCGGCTGCGCCCCGCCGCGCGCCCAGTCCTCATCGAACTCCACGCGCCACTTGCCCTCCTCGTTCTGCTGGAGGGCGAGCTTGGCCCTGAAGCTGCGGCCCGAGCGGCCGCGGAAGCCGGTGACGGGCTTGCTCGTGCGGCCCACCGGCGGATCGTCGCCCGCCTCGATCGACAGCCGCAGGCTCTCCATCAGCTCGCGCACGACAGACGCCGGCAGGTTCTTGCCCGCCTTCTGCTTCCAGACCACGAAGCCACAGCCCGGATCGTCCCTCGACCAGCAGGAGTAGCCCTTGCGGTTCTCGATCACGTCGCGGCCGCAGACCGGGCAGGCACCGAGGTTGGCCCGCTCGATCTTCACGCCCTTGAGCTTGTCCAGCTCCTCGACCGTGTCCTTGGCGAACTTGGCGATGTCCGACATGAACGCCGGCCGGCTGTCCTCGCCCTGCTCGATCAGGCCGAGGCGGTGCTCCCACGTGCCGGTGAGCTCGGGCGACGTGAGCGCGTGCTCGCCGAGCAGCTTGATCACCTGCATGCCCTTCTCGGTGGCCACCAGCGCGCGGCCCTCGCGCTCGATGTAGCCGACGGCGATCAGCCGCTCGATGATCGCGGCGCGCGTGGCCGGGGTGCCGATGCCGGACTCCTTCATCGCCTCGCGCAGCTCGGCGTCCTCGATGTCCTTGCCGGCGGTCTCCATCGCGCCGAGCAGCGAGGCGTCCGTGAAGCGCCGCGGCGGCTGGGTCTCCTTGCGCAGCGACTCGACCGACTCCGTCTGCACGCCCTCGCCCTGCTCGAGCTTCGGCAGCATCTGGTCGCCGCCGGTGTCGTCTTCGCCGATCTGGCCGTTCTCGGCCTCATCGCCGTAGACGGCCTTCCAGCCCGCCACGAGCAGCACGCGGCCGCTGGTGCGGAAGATGTGCGTGGCCACGGTGGTCTCCACGCGGGTGCGCTCGAACACCGCCTCCGGGTGGAAGACGGCCAGGAAGCGCCTGGCCACGAGGTCGTAGACCTTCAGCTCGTCGGCGCCCATCTTCGACAGGTCGTGCTCCGAGCGCGTGGGGATGATCGCGTGGTGGTCGGTGACCTTCTCGTCGTTGACCACGCGGCCGAGCGGCAGGCTCTCGAGCGCGGTGACGTACTCGGAGGCCTTCTTGTACGGCTGGTTGTGGCCCACCAGCTCCGCCGTGGGCTTGATCTCCGACACCAGGTCCCCGCTCAGGTAGCGCGAGTTGGTGCGCGGGTAGGTGAGCGCCTTGTGCTCCTCGTAGAGGCGCTGGGCCGCGGACAGCGTGCGCCGGGCGCTGAAGCCGTAGAGCGTGTTGGCGTGGCGCTGGAGCGTGGTGAGGTCGTAGAGGAGCTGCGGCTTCTCGCGCTCCTCCTTCTTCTCGAGCTTGGTGATCTCGCCGGGCTGGCCGTCGACCTCCTTGACGATCTTCCCGGCCTCCTCCTCCGCGATGCGCTTGCCGCCGAGGTAGCGCCCGGCATAGCGGCGCGCCTGGTCGGCCGCGAACTTCGCCTCGACCAGCCAGTAGGGCTCGGGCTTGAAGTCGCGGATCGCCTGCTCGCGCTTGACCACGAGCGCCAGCGTGGGTGTCTGGACGCGGCCGAGCGACACGGCGCCGTCGAACGCGGCGCGCAGCCTGATCGACGCGGCGCGAGTGGCGTTCATGCCGACCACCCAGTCCGCCTCCGAGCGCGAGCGGGCCGCCGCCTCGAGCTGCGCCATCTCCTCGCCGGGCCGGAGCTGCGAGAAGGCCTCCTCGATCGCCTTGCGCGTCATCGAGTTCAGCCACAGCCGCTGGACCGGCTTCTTGACCTTCGCCGTCTCGTACACGTAGGCGAAGATCAGCTCGCCCTCGCGCCCGGCGTCGCAGGCGTTGACCACCACGTCGACGTCGTCGCGCGCCATCAGGCGGTGGATCGCGTGGAGCTGCTTCTTGGCCCGCTCGTCGTTCGGGACGAGCTTGAACTTCTCAGGGACGATCGGAAGGTCGGCGTAGCGCCACTTCTTGAGCTTGGGGTCGTACGCCTCGGGCTCGGCGAGCCCGACGAGGTGCCCGACCGCCCAGGTGATCAGGTACTCCTCACCCTCGATGTAGGTCTTGTCCTTGGCCTGCTTGAAGGAACCAGGCAGCGCGGCGGCGATGTCGCGGCCGACGGAAGGCTTCTCTGCAACTACGAGAGTCGTCATAAGCGGCGTCCCAAGATAGAGGGCGCGGGAGACGGGCGTCTAGGGCTAGGACTGCGGACTGCGGACTGCGGACTGCGGAAAAGGCTCTGCAGTCCGCAGTCTGCAGTCCGTAGTCCCGTCTCTATTGCGGTCCCAAGTACCTGACGTAAACCTGCTCGAGCGCCGGATCCGGGCCCGTCAGGCCGGGCAGCTCGACGGTCGGGACCGTCGGGGCGATGACGTCAGGATCGATCAGGTCGGGCACCTCGGGGCCGTCATCCGCGGCGGAGGTGCGGGCCATCGCCACGGTGGGGTCGATGTCCGGGTTGGCGGACTCGAACGGCACGTAGTTGCCGCGCGCGCTCGTCGCGGGGTGCTGGGAGGCGCTGTCCAGGTAGCCGTTCTGCGAGTCGCGCGACTCGAGCGACACGTTGCCGGTCGGGCGGTTCCAGAGGAAGACGTCGCGCACGCCGTTGTCGTCGGTCGAGACGCTGGCGGACGGCCGCAGGTTGTTCGCCAGCGAGTCGAACAGCACGAACTCGCCGGCGTCGGAGATCACCGGATGGTTCGAGGGACCGTTGCCGAGGCCGCTGAAGGCCGACTTCGAGACCCACTTCTGCTTGGCGTGACGGCCGCCGACGTCGGCCTCGAGGACGTCGGAGACGCCGTTGGTGTCGCCGGGCGCGAGGTTGCTCGCCAGCGTCTCGTAGGCCACGTAGCGGCCGTCGTCGCTGACGGTCGGGTTGGTCGAGGCGCCGTTGCCGGGGCCGCGGGACGGCCTGGCCGAGACGAGCTTGGTGTCGAAGGCGAGCTCCTGCACGCCGTGTCCGTTCACGTGGGTGAACTTGCGCAGGAAGCCGCGCTCGTAGACGTCGGTGGCGCCGTTCCGGTCGCCCCCGCTGAGGTTGGTCGCGTCGGAGGCGAACACCACGGCCTTGCCCGCGCGCGCGAAGGCCACCCGCTGCGAGTCGCCATTGCCGGCCTTGCCGCGGTCGGAGGCCGAGGCCAGGAAGGTCATGCCGGTGAAGCCCTTGTCGAGCTTGCCGCCCTTCAGCACCTTGACGTAGACCTGCTTGGTGGCGGCCGGCGCCGCCGAGGTCACGGCGCTGCGCCAGTTGTCGAACTTCGTGCTGGTCAGGGCGAGGTTGCTGGCGTCCGAGACGAAGGCCACCCGCTCGCAGTCGCCGTCGACCGAGACCTCGTAGGTCGAGCCGTTCGACTGGCGCCCGTGCGAGTCGGTCGAGACGCGGACGATGCGCTTCGTGTTGAGGTTGTAGACGAACGCGTCGGGCTTGCCGTTGGTGTCGCCCGGCACGAGGTTCGACGCGTCCGAGACGAAGGCGACGCAGCTCGGTGCGTGGTGCGAGTCGCCGTCGATCGCGGCGCGGTAGGAGCGGCCGTTGGCCGGCTGGCCGCCGAGGCCGCGGGAGACGAGGTCGGTGCTGCCGATCTTCCAGGGCGTGCCGTTGTGGCCCCAGCCGCCGCCACGGTTCACGACGAAGACGTCGGTCAGGCCGTTGGTGTCGCCCGGGACGATGTTCGTGGCGTCGGACTCGAAGGCGATCACGCGGGCGATGCGCTGGTCGTGCGAGACGGCCGGGTTGCGCGAGATGCCGTTCGGCAGGCCGCCGTCAAATGCGCGCGAGAGAAGGAAGGTGGTGCGGTTCGAATCGGCCTGGGCGAAGGCCGCCGGGGCAATGCCGCAGAAGAGGGCAGCCGCCAGCGCCGGGACGGTGTGCGCGAGTCGCATGCTTCCCTGATCGGCATGCGGTTTGGGCGCTTGAGAATCGGTGGCCGAGTCTGGACACGCCCCCGGCAGCCGGGACTGGGTCTACGCTGGAGATAGTGCGTACTCGCCTCTACGCGGCCCTTGCGTGCGCCCTCGTGGCGTTGGCCACGTGCGCGTCGAGCGCGTCGGCGGCGCCCCTGCCGGGCGACTTCTTCGGAGTCTCCTCGCCGGACCTCGACTTCGTCGATTCCGCCGCTCGGGTGCCGATTCTGGCCGACGAGAAGGCCGCCGGCGTGGAGATCATCCGCAAGACCTTCGACTGGTCGCTGATCGAGCCCACCAAGGGCAGTTTCGACTGGACGGCCACCGATTCGGTGATCGCCAGCATCGCCAGGGCGGGCCTCAAGGTGCTGCCGGTGGTGGTCTACAGCCCCACCTGGGCGTCCAACTGCCCGAGCGCCAGCCGGCCCAAGCTCTGCCCGCCCGCGAGCAACTCGGACTTCGGCGACTTCCTGGTCACGGCGATCGGCCGCTACGGGCCGAACGGCAGCTTCTGGAAGAACAACCCCACCGTGCCGAAGGTGCCGATCGTCTCCTGGCAGATCTGGAACGAGCCCAACTTCACGGCCTGGTGGGGCGGCAAGCCCAACGCGGCCGAGTACGCGGCGATGCTGCAGACGGTCGCGCCGAAGATCCGCGCCGCCGACCCGTCCGCCGAGATCGTCACGGCCGGCATAACCGACAGCTTCGGCACGGGCTCGATCCGCCTTGGCTACTACATCGCCCAGCTCTACGCCGCCGGCGCCAGGGGCAGCTTCGACACGCTGGCGATCCACGGCTACGACGAGACGCCCGCCGGCTCGGTCGACCTCGTCCAATGGGCGCGCTCGGTAATGGACGCGAACGGCGACGCCTCGGTGCCGATCTGGATGACCGAGGTGGGCTGGGCCAGCTCGGGCAAGCCCTACCGCTTCACCACCGACCTGGCCGGTGAGGCCGCCGACCTCGACTCGCTGATGGGCACGCTGGTCGCGCGCCACGAGGACCTCAACATGCGCGGCATGGTCGAGTACCTGTTCCACGACGGCTCGTCGCAGGACAACGTCACCGACACCTGGGCGAACCACACCGGCCTCGTCTTCCTCGACTACTCGCACAAGCCGGCCTGGGACGCGTTCCAGGGCCGCGCCATCCACACCTCGCCGCCGACCACGAGCCTCCAGTCGGCGCCCAGCGGCAGCGTCACGCCGGGTCCGCAGACGATCGCGTTCTCCTCGAGCGAGGCCGGCTCGGACTTCCAGTGCAACCTCGACGACACGACCTGGACCGACTGCACCTCCCCCTACTCCGTTCCCGCGCTGCCGCTCGGCCGCCACAGCTTCGAGGCCAGGGCCACCGACCCCTACGGCAACACCGACCCGGGGCACGCGCTCGCCGTCTGGACCGTGGCCCTGCCGCCGCCACCGCCGCCCGTGTTCGACCCGGCCGACGTGCGCCGCGACGCCGTGTCCCTGGTCGCCCGCCTGCGCAAGCTCGGGCTGCGCAAGCTCTCCAGACACAGCCAGGTCGTCCTACGGGTGAACTGGCCGGGCGCCGGCTCGGTGGCGCTGACCCTCAAGGCCGGCTCGAAGACGGTCGGCAAGGGCTCGCTCCGCCTCGCCAAGGCCGGCCACGGGTCGCTGCACCTCAAGTTCAGCTCGTCCGGACGCAGGCTGCTCGCGCGCTCGCGCCGCCTCCGCCTGACGCTGAGGGAGACGTTCATGCCGAACGCCGGCTCGAGCGGCCCGCTCACCGCCAGCGCGGCGCGAACGCTTAAGCGTTAGCGCGCGCAGGGACCGGTGCTCACCGGCCCGCGTGCGCTGGCCAGCGCGCCCGCCACCACCGAGTCCGGCACACCGAAGCCGCCGCGGTGGGCGGCTCCCACGGTGGCGGCGAAGACGGTGGTGACCACGCGGCCGCGCGTGTCCACCACCGGGCCGCCCGAGTTGCCCGGCCGCACGAGGCCGCGCAGCGAGGTGATCTTCCGCCGCACCGGGCCGCGGCCGTAGGCGTCGTCGGTGATCACGGTGGCGGTCTGGCCGAGCCGGGCCGGCTCCACGTCGTAGGGCCCGTTCTCCGGGAAGCCGAGCACGGCCGCTGAGGCGCCGGCCGACGCGTTCGTGTTCAGCCGCAGCACCGGCGCGCCGCTCACCCCGTCGGTCCGCAGGACCGCTACGTCGTTGCGCGGGTCGAACCAGATCGCGGTCGCCCGGAAGTGCGGGCCCTGGCCGCGGAGCTGCACCGTGGTGTCCTGCTCACCGGCCACCACGTGAGCGTTGGTCACTACGATCCCGTTCCCGGCCACCCAACCGGAGCCCTGCACACCGAGCCCGCAAGCCGTGCCCAAGATGCGCACCACGCTGCGGCCCGCCGCCGCCACGGCGGGCTCGCGGGCCACTCGCGAGCTGGGGGGCGGCACGTCGGCGGCCGGGCCGTTGATGTTCGGCAGCGGGTCGAAGCGCGCGAGCGCGTTCAGCAGCGAGCCGGTGGGCGGCAGCGCGTCGTTGAGCGCGCGCATGATCCTCGAGCGCTGGATGTCGTGCCGCAGGTGAGTGCCCCCCGGCGTCTGGAGGGCCACCGCGCCCCCCACCCACACGAGCCCGAGGCCGAAGCAGGCCACGAGCACGGCGCCCGCCATGCCGTCGACCGTCCCGAGCGTCGGCCCCATCCTGCGCCGCAGGCGGAAGCCGAGCGCCTCGAGCGTCGAGGCGAGCACCCCGCCCACCACCACGGCGCCGACCAGGGCGAGCAGCGGCGCGTAGGGCGAGTGGGAGCCTCCCGAGAGCAGCAGCGGCGCCAGGCGCGAGCCGGCGAAGGCGCCGACGATGAACCCACCCAGCGACAGTGCGCCCATGACCAGCCCCTGCATGTAGCCCCAGACCGCCATCAGGAGGGTGAAGGCGACGATGATCCAGTCGAGCGCGGTCACAGCGGGCGGCAGACGTTAGCCGCAGGCGGATGAAACTCAGCCCATTCAAGCCACCGAGGACCGCGCGCGAGCGGGCCACACGCCGCCGCCGGCTGGCGGCGCTCGGCGCCCTGGCGGCGGTCTCGCTGGGCGCCGGCTTGGTCGCCGGGGTGGGTCACACCTCGTCATCCGAGCGCATGGCCGAGCGGTTCGTGGCCGCCTGGCAGCGGGGGGATTACGCCGGCATGTACGCGATGCTCACACCCGCCTCGCAGGGTCGCGTGCGGCTCGGGCAGTTCATGCAGGACTACGCGCGCGAGCGCGAGACCGCCACCGCCCAGCGGATGCTCGCCGGCAAGACGCACGACCTCGGCTCGGGCCTCTTCAGCGTGCCGATGACGGTGAGCACCAGCATCTTCGGCACGGTGCACGCCGACCTGCGGCTGCGAGTGAAGAGCGGCCACGTGGGTTGGGCGCCGAACCTCGCCTTCCCGGGACTGGGACGCGGCCAGCAGCTCCAGCGGCGGACGAGCGCTCCCCGCCGGGCGGCGATCGTCGCCCGCGACGGCAAGACGATCGTCGAAGGCCCGGCGGACAGCCGCAGCTCGCCGCTCGGCAGCGTGGGCGAGTCGATCGCCGGCGCGGTCGGCCAGGCGCTGACCCCTGCCGACCGCGCCTCGCTCTACGCGCGCGGGTTCCCGGCCGACACGCCGATCGGGCTCTCGGGGCTCGAGCGCGTGTTCGAGACCCAGGTGGCCGGAACTCCCGGCGGACAGCTCCTCGCCGGCGACCGCGTGCTCGCCACGAGCGAGCCGCGCCCGGCGGGGCCCGTGCGGACCACGATCGACACCGCCGTGCAGGCCGCCGCCGTGGAGGCCCTGGCCGGGCGCTTCGGCGGAATCGCCGCGCTCGACGCCCGCACCGGCGAGGTGCGGGCGCTGGCGGGCATCGCCTTCTCGGCACCGCAGCCCCCGGGCTCGACCTTCAAGGTGATCACAGCCACGGCGGTGCTCCAGGACCACGTGGCCAAGACCACCACGGTGTTCCCCATCGCCCAGAAGGCGACGATCGACGGCGTGGACCTCCAGAACGCGAACGGCGAGTATTGCGGCGGCACGCTCGCTCAGAGCTTCGCCCGCTCCTGCAACTCGGTGTTCGCGCCGCTCGGCGTGAAGGTGGGCGCGGCCAAGCTGGTGGCCACCGCGGAGCGCTTCGGCTTCAACGAGCAGCCGTCGATACCGGGCGCCGCCCCGAGCACGATCCCGCCCGCCGGGCAGATCGGCTCCGACCTCGCGCTCGGCTCCAGCGCGATCGGCCAGGGCCGCGTGCTGGCCACCCCGCTCGAGCTCGCGTCGGCGGCCCAGACGGTCGCCTCCGACGGCCTGCGCCACCGGCCCACGCTGGTGCCGGACGGCGAGCCGGCGCCGCCGGTGCGGGTCATGTCCCCGCGCATCGCCCGGGCGATCGAGCGCCTGATGATCGGCGTCGTGCAGTACGGGACCGGCGTGAACGCGGCGATCCCCGGCGTGACCGTGGCCGGTAAGACCGGCACCGCCGAGCTGGAGAGCACGGTGCCGCCGAAGGGCGCCACCGGCCCGCAGCCGCCACCCAGCGACACGACCGAGCCGCCCGGCAGCAAGACCGACGCCTGGTTCACCGGCTACGCGCCCGTAAGGCGCCCACGAATCGCCGTCTGTGTCCTCCTTGTGCGGGCGGGCGCCGGAGGGGATACCGCTGCCCCGGCCGCGCGGACGGTCCTGGCGGCGGGTATTCACTAGGTGACTGGTGACTAGTGCGGCAGGGGTCCGCCCGCCAGCGCGACGATCACCCCCACCAGGCCCGCCGCCAAGAGGGTTTCCACGACGCCGAGCTTCACGATCAGGAGCGCACCCGCCGCCGCGCCCAGCACCGCCGCCTGCCAGCCCTCGTGGAGCGCGCCCGCCAGCGGGATGGCCGAGCCCATGATCGCCCCGATCGCCGCCGGTCCGGCGCCGTCGAGGAACGCGCGCACGGAGGCGTTGCCGCGCAGCCGCGAGAAGCGGTGCGCGCCCACCAGGACGAACGCGAACGACGGCGCGAACGCCACCGCCGACGCCAGCAGGCCCCCGCCCACGCCGTGGGCCGCGTAGCCGACCACCGCCACCGTCTGCACCACGGGACCCGGCGTGACCTGCCCGAGCGCCACCGCGTTCAGGAACTGGGCGTTGGTCATCCAGTGGTAGTGGGCCACGGCGTCCGCCTGCATCAGCGGGATGATCACGAAGCCGCCTCCGTACGAGAGCGCGCCGACCTTGAAGGCCACCCACACGAGCGCCCCGATCCCGCCCGTGCCCGCGGTGGCCAGCGGCAGCAGCGGCGCGGCGAAGCTCATGAGCGCGCCGCGGCGCTTCCAGACCACCTCGACAAGCCCGCAGGCGGCCAGCACCAGCACGAGCCAGGGGCCGACCGTCGCCGCGGACGCGCCGCCGGCCGCGAAGTAGGCGATCCAGCGCAGTCGCTGCTTCGGCACGATCCGGCCGTAGCTGCCGGGCACGAGCGCGAGCGCCGCGTTCACCGCCACGGCCGCCACCGCGGCGCCGGCCCCGGCGCCCGCGCCTCGCACCCAGCGCGGCGGCGAGCTCGCCAGGAACACCCCGGCGAGCAGCAGGATCACGATCAGCCCCGGCACGATGAAGCAGGCCCCGCCGAGCAGCGCTCCCGGCGCGCCGCGCAGCCGCCAGGCGCAGAAGATCGCGAGCTGGGTCGAGGCCGGTCCGGGGAGCAGGTTGCACGCGGCGATCGCGTCCTCGAACTCCTCCTCCGTCATCCAGCGCTCGCGCTCGACGCACAGCTGGCGCAGCAGCGCGATATGGGTTGGCGGCCCGCCGAAGCCGATGATCCCGATGCGCAGCCACTCCCGGGCGATCTTGCCGAGCGACGGGCGCGCGCTCACGCGCGGCACCCTACGCGACGCGCTAGATGTCGAGTTCGATGCGCTGCCGCTTCGGCGCTTCGCCGGTGGCGGGCGGTGCTATCTCGAGGTCCAGCGGCCGGTTCTCGATCGTCGCGATCGGGAGCCTGAACAGCAGCATCAGGCCGTTGGTGGGGCCGCCCGCCGGGATGCTGCCCGCCACCGGCAGGCACTTCTTCGCCGTGAGCGGATGCGGCACGTAGGCGAAGATGTTCCCCCTCGCCAGAGGCGTGGGCGAGAACGAGTTGCCCTGCGTGTCGACGATCCGGAAGTCGTTCACCGGCGTGAGCGGCGGCGAGCTCTTGGCGTCGTTGCAGACCTGGATGAAGACGCCGTAGTAGGCCGTGCCGGGCGGCGGGTCGGGACCCTGGAAGTAGTCCCGGTCCTCGGCGTCGCGGATGTTCAGCTCGCGCGTGATGAAGACCGTGTAGTCGAGGCCGTTCAGCTTCACCGGCAGGCCCTCCCGGGTGGGCAGGACCCGCTTCTTGCTGCAGCCCGTGAGGGCGACAAGCACCAGTGCTGCGACCGCGCAGAGGAACAGGATCCGCTTCATGAGCGCGCCAGTTTAATGATCACGCGGTGCTCCCGAAGCGGGGCGCCTTCGCGGGTTCGTAGCCCGCGATCGTGGCCCGCTCGAGCGGCTTCTCGCCCTGCTCCTCGAGGATCGTGCGCAGCCGCTTGAGCGACTTCCGCACCTGGCGGCCGAGCGAGCGGCGGCCGCCAATCGACTCCTTGAAGGCGTCGACCCGGGCGGCGGGCTCGGTCCACAGCATGAGCTCGACGCGTGTGTTGCGCCCGACCGGTACGAGCTCGTACTCCACGTAGCCGGGCGTGCGGCCCAGCCGGCTGAGACGAAGCTGCTCGCGCAGGAGCCCCGGCGCGTTCGCCTCCACGATCACGAGCTCCACCCAGGTGCGCGCAAACGGCGTCTTCACCATGAAGCGGGCCCCGGCGCCCTCGCCGGACGGCCGCGGGCGGGTGAGGTGGTAGTCGCGCTGGTAGTGGCCGCACCAGGCGGGCCGCGCGGACAGGTCTGAGATCAGCTCGAAGACCTTCTCGCGCGGCGCGGAGATGATCACGTGCGCCCGGATCGGATTCATGCGGGCGGGAATTCTATGGAGGAGCGGAGCGGACTACGCGGCTCGTGGCATGACCGCGAGCCTGCGCTCGCCGACATGCACCCGCTCCGAGTGCACCGGAACGCGCTCCTGCTCCGGCAGCTCGCCGAGGCAGAGCGAGCAGAGCTGCGCGCCCGACTCGAAGTGGTGGAGCAATTCACCGGCGACCGGCGTGCGGCGGCAGCCCGAGCAGTTCGAGCGGTGATGGCCGAGCGCGCCAAGGCTCGTGCGCAGGATCATCGAAGCGAGGTCGTGTGGCATGTGGCCATTGTTCGGCCGGATATGTCAAAACCCTTTCCCCCGCACGAGGTATCTCAGCTTGGGGCCATGCGCCGTTTTCGACAACTTGGCCCAAATTGGGTAGCCGTTTAGGCCATTTTCGCCACTTTTCTCGCAGTTTCCGGCGATCCGGCCATTTCCCCAGGGGGGTTTGTTCGTTATCATCCGCACTTATCAGGCCCATGGGAGACACGATGGACGCTTTCATCGCCGGCACGCTGGCGGGGGCGGGATCGTTCCGGTGTGAATCGTGCGGCTTCGCCATAGCCCTCCACGAGCGCGACGAGATCCCGGCTTGCCCCCATTGCCACGGGGGCCGCTTCCGCAGAGCGTCGATATTCGGCGACAACTCGCCGGCCGAGCCGATCGGCACCCACGAGGTGGTCACGCCGAAATGGCTCGCTGACACCCGCTCGCACCTCGACGAGGCGGGCGACTACCTGACGTATCGCGACGACGAGGGAGTACAGATCGTCTCGCTTGAGGAGGGCTGGACTCGCCTCGGGCGGAGTCTCGCCGCCCACGTGCGCTTCGACGACCCCACGGTGTCGCGTCGCCACGCGTTGCTCCACCGCGACGCCGGAAGCGTACGAATACTCGACGACCGCAGCCTCAACGGGGTGTTCCTGAACGGGGAGCGGGTCGACTGGCACGAATTGGAGGACGGCGACGAGATCGTCATCGGCCGTTTCCATCTCTACTTCATCAACTTGACCGGGGAGAGCCTCAGCGGCGCGCCCGAGGGGGTTGGCAGCGCGGTTGGATGAGGCGACGCGCTGAGGGGCGCTGAGTCGCGAGGCGCCGGTTGAGGGAGGAGTGGCTCGAGGGCCCCGTCGGGGCCCTCGACCGTTTCTTGGAAGGTGACTCATGATCACTGGAGTGCACGCAATCGTCTTCAGCGAAGACGCCGAGGCGGCGCGCAGGTTCTTCGGCGAGGTGCTGGGCTTCGACAGCGTCGACGCCGGCGGCGGCTGGCTCATCTTCGCCCTCCCTCCCGCCGAGCTCGCCGCCCATCCGAGCGAGGGCGGCAGCAGGCACGAGCTCTACCTGATGTGCGACGACATCGCAGCCACGATGGACGAGCTCCAGGAGAAGGGCGTCGAGATCAGCCGGCCGGTCAGCGACCAGGGCTGGGGCATCGTCACCTCGATCCGCATTCCCGGCGGCGGCGAGATCGGCCTGTACGAGCCGCGCCATCCCTCGCCGCTGCACCCCTAGCGATGCCGAAGCTCGAGCGCGCCGACTGGTGGAGCGTGCGCAGGGCACAGAACCGCAAGCCGGCCACCTACACCTGCCCGTTCTGCGGCGGCTTCCTGCCGGCGCTCAGCGAGCACGTGCTGATCACCCCCGAGGGCGACGCCTCCCGGCGGCG
The DNA here is from genome assembly GCA_963848495.1 of uncultured Thermoleophilaceae bacterium. Classification (GTDB taxonomy): domain Bacteria; phylum Actinomycetota; class Thermoleophilia; order Solirubrobacterales; family Thermoleophilaceae; genus JAICJR01. The sequence goes on along the minus strand of CAWKDV010000002.1, from coordinate 1,030,128 downwards.
GCACGCACACACCCGCTGCGCCATGGCCGCCCGCGAGGCCGGCCGGCTGCCCTCGCGCGACGAGTGGCTGAAGACGCAGCCGCGGCGGCCGGGGCTGTTCGCCCGGCTCATGCGCCGCGCGAGCTAGCCGCGCGCTCGATCTCGTCGCCCACGAGCGACAGCACGTCGAGGTCCCGGCGCACGCCGCCGAGCACGTAGGCCGACCTCAGCGTGCCCTCGTGCCGGAAGCCCAGCCGCTCGGCGAGGCGCCGCGAGCGCGCGTTCACCATGGTCGTCACCCACTCGATGCGCTCCACCTCGAGCTCGCCGCGCGCTAGGCCGATGAACGTGCGCCGCGCCCAGTCACTCAGGAAGCTGAAGCCGAATTTCCGACTCACGACACTAGGCGGCCGCCGCCATGACCCGCTCGGGCGCGTTGGCGCGGACGAAGGCCTCCACCTCGGCGAGCGGCAGCTCGGGGCGCCGCCAGAACGCCCTTCCCGGACACGCCACCAGGCGGTCCACGCCGATGCGCTCGTAGTCGCGCACCACGTCGCGGTCGAGCTTCTCCGACGGCGTGACCACCACGCTGAAGCCGTCGAGGTCGCGGCCGATCGCCGCCGCCTCGTGGCGCAGCGCCTCGACGTGGGCGGCGGTGGCCGCGCGGTCGAGGAGGAAGCCGTACCAGCCCTCGGCCTCGCGCAGCGCACGCCGCAGGGCGGCAGGGCTGTGGCCCCCGACGACCACGGGCAGCGGCCGCTGGAGTGGCCGCGGGTGAGCATCCACGGCTCCGAACTCCACGTGCTCGCCGTGGAAGGCCGGAGCGTCGTCCATCCAGAGCGCGCGCATTGCGGCAAGGTACTCGTCGGCGCGTGCGCCGCGCCCCTCCATCGGCACGCCCACCGCCCGCATCTCCTGGTGCACGTAACCCACGCCGAGGCCGAACACGAGCCGGCCCTCGCTCACCACGTCGAGGCTGGCGAGCTGCTTGGCCAGCACCACCGGGTTGCGCTGCGGCAGGTTGACGATGCCGGTCGCCAGGCGGATGTCGGTCGTGGAGGCCGCCATCAGGGCGAGGGCGATCAGCGGATCGAGGATCGGATAGTCGGGCTCGATCGGCGACGGGCTGACGCGCGGCCTCGGCACCACCACGTGCTCGCCCATCCAGAGCGAGTCGTAGCCGAGCGACTCGGCCAGGGTGCCTATGCGCCGCGCCGCGTCCGGGCAGGCGCAGGCGCCCATGTTCACTCCGAACAGCCCCATGGCGATCATGCGATGAACCGTACGCCTGCGAGAGCCATGCCACAAGCGACGATCTCGCACAGGTATCATGCGTCTTACGCATGGCTGAGCTCACGCTGACCGGTCTGCGAGTGGTCCGCGAGGTGGCCTTCCGAGGCTCGTTCACCGCCGCCGCGGAGTCGCTCGGCTACACGCAGTCCGCGGTGTCCCGGCAGGTGGCCGCGATGGAGGCCGCGGCCGGCGCGCCGCTGTTCCGGCGCGGCGCCCGTGGCGTCGAGCTCACCGACGAGGGCGGCGTGATCGTGCGCCACGCCGTGGCGGCGCTCGACCAGGTCGACGCCGCGCGGCACGAGCTGGGCGGCATGCGCGAGCCGGCCGCCGGCACGCTGCGAGTGGGTGCCTTCCCCACCGCGGTCGCGGCACTGCTGCCGCGCGCGATCGCTGCCTTCGCCGTCCCCCACCCGAGCATTCGCGTCTCGCTGCGCGAGGGCGTCACGGCGTCCCAGCTGCGCCGCCTCGAGTCGGACACCAGCGACCTCGCCGTGGTCGGCAACCTCCCCAGCGACCTGCCGGGCGCCGGCGCGTTCACCTTCGAGCCGCTGCTCGACGACCCGCTGCTGCTGGCCGTCGGCCGCGCCCATCCGCTCGCCCGGCGCCGAAGCGTCGCGCTAGAAGGCCTGCGCGACGAGCGCTGGATCGCCGCCAGCAGCAACCCGCGCGACACCTTCCTGGGAGCCTGGGCCACCGTCGACTGGCAGCCGCGCGTCGAGCTGGTGGCCCAGGAGTGGACCGCCAAGCTGGGCCTGGTCGCCGCCGGACTCGGCGTGACGATCGTGCCGGGCCTGGCCGCCACCGCCGTCCGGGACGACGTGGCGCTCGTCCGCATCCGAAGCGAGCGGCCGCCGACCCGCGACGTGCTCCTGGCGACCCGAGCCGGCGCCGAGCCACCAGCTCACGCCCGCGCGTTCGCCGACGCGCTGCATGAGGTGGCCGCAGAGCTGGCGCTCGAGCTTCAGCGCCGGGTCAGGCGGCGCTGAGCGCCTTCGAGCGCCTCCGCCGCCTCAGCACTCAGCCTCCGCACTATCTCCGCGGCCGGCTCCGCGCGCGCGAGCTGGTGCGTCTGGCCCGCCCACAGGTTGAAGCCGTGCGCGTCCCCGCGCTCGCGCGCCGCCGCCCGGAGCGGCGAGGTGGCGTGGTGGATGTGGGGGTACCCGACGGGAGCGTCCGGGTTCTCCTCCATGAAGCTGTTGACGATGCCGCGGGCGGTGCGGCCGCTGAAGGCACGTGTCAGGGCTGTCGGCCGTCCTTCCGCAAACGCCTCACGCTGCGCGTCGTTCGTCGCGGCCTCCGGCGCGAGCATGAACGCGCTGCCGATCTGGGCGGCGACCGCGCCCGCCGCCAGCACAGCCGCCACCGCGGGCCCGTCCGAGATGCCGCCCGCGGCGATCAGCGGCAGGTCGACCTCGGCCGCCACGAGCCGCAGCAGCGCGAGCGTGCTTAGCCCCTCGGAGCCGTCGTCGGAGAACGACCCCCGGTGCCCGCCCGCCTCCAGGCCCTGCAGCACGAGGGCATCCACGCCGGTGGCAACTGCGGCCCGCGCCTCGTCCACGGAGGTCACCGTCTGCCAGAGCTCCGAGCGCAGCGCGCTGAGCGTAGAGCGCGGGGGCAGCGCGAACGTGAACGACACCACGGGCACCTGCTCCTCGGCGACCACCGCCAGCTTCGCGTCGAACTGATCGTCGTCCCAGCGCGGCTCCCCGGCGCCGGGCCCGAGCGTCTCCAAGTAGGCGGCGAGAGCGGCCGCGTCAATCGGGTCCTCCCGCGGCACGAACAGGTTCACGCCGAAGGGCGCGTCCGTCAGCGAACGAAGCCGGCGAATGTCCTCACGAACCGCGTCGGCGGTCCGGTAGCCGGCGGCAAGGAACCCGAGCCCACCGGCGTCGCTGACGGCAACGGCAAGCTCGACCGTCGACGGCCCACCGGCCATCGGGGCCTGGACTATGGGATGGCGCAGGCCCTCAGCGGTCAGCGGTCTGCGGTCAGCGGTCACTCGGTGGAAACCGACGGATCCGTCTGCTCCTTCTGCGGCACGCTCATCACGAAGTGCTGGTCCGGATCGGCGGCCAGGTCCTGGATCCGCAGCGCCTCGTCGGGCTGGCCGGTCTCGCGCAGCTCCTCGGCGTAGTGCCCGAGCAGCTCCTGCACGTCGAGCATGCCCTCGGCGTCGAGGTCCTCGAGCGCCACCTTGGCGCCCTTGCCGCGGCGGCGGATCAGGGCCTCGCGTGTGAGGCCCCAGCCCTCGTTCACCCGCAGGTAAACGCGCCCGCCCGTCTGGCCCGCGCAGAACCACGGGCCCGGGTCGCCGAGCACCACTGCGCGGCCGGCCGTCATGTACTCGAAGGCGAAGCCCTTGATGTTCGCGCGGTCGGCCACGCAGCCGAGCTCGTCCTCGAGGCGGCCCTCGGGCTCGCCGCCGATCACCACATCGGCGCCGGACAGGCGGATGCAGAAGCGCGAGTCCGCGTTGCCCTGCACGAACAGCCGCCCGCGCTGGGCGCCGTAGGCGAACGACTTGCCCACCGAGCCGTTGACCCGCCTGCCGAAGCGGTTCTTGCCCTTCATGATCGAGACCTTGCCCCCCAGCATCGTCTTGGCCACCCCGTCCTGGGCGCCGCCCTCGACCGTGATGTCCACGCCGTAGACGTTGAAGGCGCCGAGCCCCTGGCCCGCCACCGAGCCGCCGTCGAAGTGGATGTGGGCGAGCGTGTCCTCGCTGGCGGCCGGCGCGGTGTCCGCATGGAAGATGCGCGCCCGCGCCAGCTCGCCGGCGAGCTCGGTGCCGAGCACGCGGTCGCCTGCGTCGGTCAGGCGCGGGTAGGAGCGGCGCACGAGGGTCCCAGAGCAGACCTCGGCGGCCAGCGCCGCGACCTCGTGTGAGGAGTCCTTCGGCTTCATCCGGATCGGGCGCGCGACCACGAGGCCCGGCTCGCTCCGCAGCTCCTCGACCGCCGGCAGGTCGATCGGCTCGAGATCGAGGAACTCCTCGAGCGGCTTGATCATCTCGTTGACGTCGACGTCGTGGACGGCGCGCGACTGCACGAGGAGGTCGGAGCGCCCGACCAGGTCCTGCGCCCGCTCGTAGCCCAGCTCGGCCACGATCTGGCGCACCTCCTCGCCCATCGCGCTGAAGAAGCGCGTGCAGTTCTCCGCCGCCAGCTCGAACTCCTGCGGCGTGAACTTCTTGAGGCCCTTCATGTCGGCCTCCACCTTCGTCTCGATCTGCGTGGCGATGCCCACGTGGCAGGTGTCGAGCTGGCAGCCGCGGCAGATCGTGCAGCCGAGCGAGACCATCGCCAGCGTGCCGAAGCCGACCCGGTTCGCGCCGAGGCAGTGCAGCTTCACGACGTCCCAGCCGTGGCGGTAACCGCCGTCGGCCCAGATCTCCACGCGGTTGCGGATGCCCGCCTCCATCAGCGCCAGGTGCACGGCGCGCGTGCCGATGTCGGACGGCAGGCCGACGTGCCGGAGCGCGTGCGAGCGCGCGGCGCCCGTGCCGCCCTCGAAGCCCGACAGCGTGATGATGTCCGCCCCCGCCTTGGCGATGCCCACGCCGATCGTGCCGATGTTCGGCACCACCGGCACCTTCACCGACACGCGCACGTCCGGGTTGGCGGTCTTCAGCTCGTCGATGAGCTCGGCGAGGTCCTCGATCGAGTAGAGGTCGTGGTTGTTGGAGGGCGAGATGAGGTCGGTGCCCGGCGACGCGTTACGGGCCTGCGCCACCTTCTCGGTGACCTTCTTGGCCGGCAGGTGGCCGCCCTCACCGGGCTTCGCGCCCTGCCCGATCTTGATCTCGACGAGGTAGGAGGAGTTGACCATCTCGGAGGTCACGCCGAAGCGGCCCGAGGCGACCTGCTGGCCGCGCCACTTCGGGTACTTGCCGTACATGTCCTGGATCTCGCCGCCCTCGCCGTTCATGGCGATGATGTTGGCCCGCATCGCGGCCTCGGCGTAGGCGCGGTAGGCCACCTCGCCCTGCGAGCCGAAGCTCATCGACGAGATCACGATCGGGTACGAGTGGAGGCCCACGCCCGGCTCCGAGTCGGCCACCGGCTCGCGGTCGGAGCGCACGTCGAGGATGTGCCGCAATGACACCGGCTGCTCGAGCTCCTGCGCGCGCACCTTCTCCGAGTACTCGTCGTAGCTGCCGCTGCCGTTGGCCGCGGCGATCGCCGCCTTGTAGACCTTCGGGTAGAAGTGGAACGTCTTGGCGGGCTTCGAGTCGTCCTCCTGGGCGAGGATGCGCTGGCGCTCGTCGGCGTCGGCGTCGAGGTCCATGAAACCGGTGCCGCCGGTGTCCGAGCCGAAGTAGGCGGGCGTGTCGAAGATCAACGACAGCTCGGGCTTGAGGCCGATCGACGAGAACAGCCGCGCGTAGCCGCGCAGCTCGTGGATGCCGATCGTCGAGATCACCTTCTCGATGCCCTTGCGCATCGCCGAGCAGAGGTTGTCGATGTCGGTGCGGTAGTCGTCCATCAGGGCGACCTCGATCATCACGTAGGGGCAGACGCCGTCTGCGCCGAGACCGAGCGCCACCACCACGTCGTGCACGTTGCGGATCGCGCCCGAGCGCAGCACCACGCCGCAGCGGCGGCGCAGGTTGGGCTCGTTCGGCTCGACGTAGGCCTCGCGCAGCGCCAGGTCGATGGCCGCCAGCGCCAGGTGCGGGTCGATGTAGCGGCGCTGCCCGTCGTAGGCGGTGCGGTCCGACAGCACGAGCAGCTCTGCGCCCTCGCGGGCGGCCATCGTGGCCTCGTGCTTCAGGCGCTCGATCGCGCCCTGGGTGGTCTCCGACTCGAGCGACGAGATGTCGAGCACCTTCGCCCGGCCGCGGAACAACTCCCAGAGGTCCTCGAGCAGGTAGGTCTTGTGCTCCTTCGCCACGCGCCGGTAGACCGAGTCCGACAGCGGCGCGAGATCGTCGTGGCCGCCGAGGATGATCGGGAACGCGGTCTCGACCGTCCTCGGCTCGGCCGGCAGGCCCCAGGTGCCGGGGCGCGCGCCGAACACCGCGCGACAGGAGAAGTGCTCGACCTCGCGCTCGCGGTCGATCGCCGGATTGGTGACCACGGCCACCGACTCCTTGAAGTAGTCGGCCAGGTTCTGGCGCTCGGGCGAGAGGCAGGCGAGCGGCCCGTCGTAGCCGAGCGAGCCGATCGGCTCGGCGCCCGTCGCCCCCATCGACTGCACGAGCTTCATGTCCTCGCGCTGCCAGCCGAAGCCGCCCAGCACGCGGTCCTCGACCTTCACCGGCTCGGCCGGGCCCGCCGCCGTGTAGCCCGGGATCTCCGCGCCCTCGAGCGGGCCGCCCACTGGGATCATCTGCGCGTAGCCGTGCACGGGCTCCTTGCCGGTGCGGGCCAGCCAGCGCTCCCAGGCCAGCCACATCAGCTGTATGTGCTGGCGCAGCTTCGCCTCCGCCTTCTTGCGGTTCAGCGAGATCATCACCTTCTCGCCCGGCGCGAGCGGCTTGGGCTCCGACACCGTCTCCTGCACCGGCACGACGCCCGGCTCCGAGGAGAAGACCCAGGAGGTCGAGGTCTCGAGCTGCCAGAGCGGCCGCAGGCCGAGGGCGTCCACCGAGAAGACGATCTCGTCGCTGTGGCGCGCGAGCAGCGCGACGGGACCCTGTGAGAACGGCCCGAAGGCCTGGCGCAGGTACATGTAGAACGGCCGCAGCTCCTCCGGGAGCTGCTTGATCTCGTTGACGATCGGCGGCAGCACCAGCTCGAGCGCCTCCACGAGCGACAACGCGCCGCGGTTCACGAGCGACTCCACCGTGCGGTTGAGGTCCTGGGAGTCCGAGCCGTCCACGTGGATCGGCACGTTCAGCATGCGCGCCTCCTGGCGCAGCTTGGCGATCGTGTTGATCTCGCCGTTGTGGCCCAGCACCGAGAACGGCTGCACGCGCTTGAACGACGGCCAGGTGTTCGTGGAGTAGCGGTTGTGGCCGATGATCGCGGCCGTCTCCGCGCGCTCGTCGAGCAGGTCGGGGAAGTAGTTGCCGAGCACCTGCGGCGCGCCCATCACCTTGTAGACGCACGTGTCGATCGAGAACGAGGCCACGTGTACGTCGAGCTCCTGCTCGAGCGCGACGGTGATCTCGAAGCAGAGGCGCGCCTCGCCGATCAGGCCGCCGACCTGCCAGAAGATTGGTTCCTCCTCGCGGGCGGTGGCGCCGAGGGCGGAGCTGTTCACCACGTCCTGGCGCTCGGCCAGCACGCGCACCCCGAAGCGGCTCATGATCTCGCGGGCCCGCGCCTTGGTCTCCTCGGCGTTGCCGCCCTTGCGCGAGATGAAGATGTGGCCGACCGCGAACTGCGGGTCGAGTGCCAGGTGCGAGGCGGCCCCGGCGGCGCGGATCTCCTCGGCCCAGATGCGGCGCGGGATGTCGACCATCACGCCGCAGCCGTCGCCCTCGCCGTCGACGTTGCCGGCGCGGTGGAGCATCTTCTGGAGGGCGGTGAGAGCCGTGGTGATCGGCTCGTGAGCCGGGGTCGCGTCCTTCTGGACCGCGGCGTAGAGAGCGCAGGCATCCCTGTCCTCCACCGTTACCGGAGGACGGCGCGGACGATACCCCTGCGTCGATACGTAACGATCTGCGCGGCTGGACGGCTCAGCCACTCTCAACCTCCCTCCGGTTTCCGCACCTTCTTCGAGCGGGCGCGCGACGGATTTGGAGCGGGAACTATAGTCGCGCGGGCGGATATGGCTACGACGATCGCGGTCCTGTCACAGAAGGGGGGCACCGGCAAGACCACCACGGTGCGCACGCTCGCGGATGTGTTCTCGCGAGTGGGCCTGAGGGTGCTCGCGGTCGACCTCGATCCACAGGGAAACCTGTCCGACTACTTCGACGTCCCGGCCGATTTCTCGCCCACCGTCGCCGACGTGCTGGCCGGCCAGGCCAAGGCCTCCGAGGCGATCTACGAGGGCACGATCCTGGCCGCCAACCTCGGCCTCGCGGAGTCCGAGCTGGTGCTCAGCGGCAAGATGGGCCGCGAGATGACGCTGCGGCGCGCGCTGAAGGACGTGAAGCGCGGCTACGACGTCGTCCTGATCGACTGCCCGCCGTCGCTCGGCCTGCTCACCGTCAACGCAGTGGTCGCCGCGGACCAGGCGCTGATCTCCACCGAGGCCCAGTACTTCTCGCTCCAGGGCGTGGAGCAGGCGCTCGAGGTGATCGAGCTGGCCAAGGAGAACCTGCACCAGGAGCTCGAGTGGCTCGGCGTGGTGCTGAACATCGCCGACCTGCGCACGATCCACTCGCGCGAGGCGCTCCAGACGCTGCGCGACCGCTTCGGCGACAGGGTCCTCGACTCCGTCATCCGCTCATCGATCCGCTACGCGGAGTCGGCCGAGCGCGCGCTCTCGATCCTCGATTACCGCCCCGAGCTGGGCGCCGACTACCTCGCGCTGGCGGACGAGCTGCTCGGGCGGCTGGGCTTCGACGAGGAGCGCCGGCGGGTCGAGGTGCTGAAGCGCGAGCTGGTCCCCGCTTAGCCAGTACTCTTCTCCGGTCTTGCTGACCGGCCAGCCAGGCACCGAGGACCTCCTCTTCCGCCCCGCCACCGAGCTGGCGGCGCTCGTTCGCTCTGGCGAGCTCGGCGCGCGCGAGCTTGTTGAGGCGTCGCTCGCCCGCATCGAGGCGCTCAACGGCAGGGTGAACGCGTTCACGCTCGTCGACGCCGAGGGCGCGCTCGCCGCCGCCGACGCGATCGGGCCGGGCGACGAGCGGCCGTTCGCCGGCGTGCCGGTGGGCATCAAGGACCTTGCGGCGCCGGTTGCCGGGCTCGTGATGTCGGACGGCTCCGATCTCTATGGCGACTACACGCCCCACTACGACTCCTACGTCGTGCGCCGGCTGCGCGCGGCGGGCTTCGTGATCGTCGGCAAGACAAGCTCGCCCGAGCTCGGCATCGTCCCGGTCACCGAGCCGCGCCGCTTCGGCCCCACACGCAACCCGTGGGACCTCGAGCGCACCCCCGGCGGCTCGAGCGGCGGCTCGGGCGCCGCCGTGGCGGCTGGCATGGTGCCGATCGGCCACGGCAGCGACGGCGGCGGCTCGATCCGCATCCCGGCGGCCTGCTGCGGCCTCGTCGGCCTCAAGCCGAGCCGCGGTCGCATCTCGCGCGGCCCCGATCTCGGCGACGCCGTGCTCTCCACCGACGGCATGCTCGCCCGCACGGTGGAGGACTGCGCCCGCTCGCTCGACGTGCTCGCCGGCTACGAGCCGGGCGACGCCACCTGGGCGCCACCGCCGGCGGAGCCGTTCGTGAACGCGCTCGGGCGCGACGCGGGCCGCCTTCACGTCGGCCTCGTCACCACCCCGCCGATCCCGGCCGAGGTCGACCCGATCTGCTTCCAGGCTGCACGCGACGCCGCCGAGCTGCTCAGCTCGCTCGGCCACCAGGTCGACGAGATCGACCCGCCCTGGGGCGGCCCGGACGAGAACCTGCTCCAGACCTTCACCGTGATCTACGCCGCCAACATCGGTCTCGGCGTGGCTTACGGCGGCATGGTGTCCGGCCGCGAGCCGCAGCCGGAGCACGTCGAGCGCCTCACCTGGGAGATGTTCCAGCGCGGCCTCGGGCAGAGCTCGATCGAGTACCTGGGCGCGCTGGCCAGGCTGCAGCAGCACGCGCGCACGATCATCGAGTGGATGGCGCCGTACGACGTCGTGCTCACCCCCGCGCTGGCGCAGCGGCCGCTGCCGGTAGGAACGCTCGACCTCGACGGCGACCACGTGATGGCCGAGTTCGCACGCACGGGCGTCTTCACTCCCTTCACCGCCGTCTGGAACGTCACCGGCCAGCCCGCCGTTTCGCTGCCGTTGTACCACGGCGACGACGGGCTGCCGACCGGCGTGCAGCTCATCGGCCAGCCGGCGGCCGAGGAGACCCTGCTCTCCCTGTCCGCGCAGCTCGAAGCCGCCCGCCCCTGGGCGGACCGCCGCCCCGCGCTCTAGCGCCCCGGCGGCCCCGCGAACGGCCCCAGCGAGCGCTGCGGCGCCGGATGGCGCGGCCGGGCCACGCGCTGCCTTGCCAGGGAGCGCTCGATCTCGCTCGGCACGACGTGCGAGACCGGTGCGTCGATGAGGCGCGCGATGCGGTGCGGCAGGTCGGCGTCGAGCCAGCTCGACATACCGCGCTCGAGCGTCGAGACGATCATCTCGTCGAACTGCCCCGGGTGCCACACCTCCTTGACCGCCACGATCGGGTCGGAGTCGCACACCCGCCCCTCGACGTCGAGTCCGGCGGCGCGCATGCGTTCGAGCGCGGCCGCGAGCTGACCCTCGGCCGCCGCCCTGCCGCCCCTGGCCGGCGGTACCAGCAGCTGGAAGGCCACGACGGCGTCACCCGCCCGCGTTCGCAGCGCATGGACAAGACCCTCCGAATCAGCCGTCTGATTGGCGAGGACGAGAACTCTCGTCGTGAAGGCCACAGCGCCACCTCCTGCTCGTTCGACTGCTTCCACGGTAGCGCGCGGGTGCGGGCAGGCGACCCGGCAGCTTCGGATATCCGCCACTCAGTACGCCTGACTGCCGTACAGGCAGATCGAGCGGCAGGGGCGATCCTTGTCTTGCCCGCTGCACCCCATGAAAGGACCACAATGTTCTCCGCCAACGCCTACGTCATCCGGATCGCCACAGATGACGACGCGTACGCGCTTCGGCAGCTCGCCGGCCTGGATGGCAAGCGGCCGATCGAAGGCGAGGCGCTGATTGGCGAGCTCGACGGCCGTCCCGCGGCCGCGATCTCCCTGACTGACCAGCGTGTCGTCGCCGATCCGTTCGAGCCGACCTCCCAGCTGGTCGCCCTCCTGCGCATGCGCGCCAAGGCAGTTCGCGCCTATGAGCGGACCCCCGAGCTGCGCAAGCGCATGCTCGCCGGCGTCCGGGTCACCGGCGCCTGGAACGCCGCCTAGGCCCACCCCCTCCGCAGCCCGGACCCCGTGCCCGCCCCCGGCACGGGGTCCGCGCGCGCGGGTTCATAGCCGCCTAGTCTGCGGCGGGTGCTCCGGCGCTCCCCGCACGACCGCGAGATCCTGGCGCTCGCGCTCCCCGCGCTCGGCGCACTTGCCGCCGAGCCGCTCTACGTCCTGGCCGACACCGCGATCGTCGGCCACCTCGGCACCCCTGAGCTGGCCGCGCTGGCGCTGGCCGCCACGCTGCTCACCGGCAGCTTCACGCTCTTCAACTTCCTGGCCTACGGCACCACCGCGCAGGTGGCTCGCTACCACGGGGCGGGCGAGGAGGTGGTGGCCGGGCGGCTGGCGGCCCAGGCCCTCTGGCTGTCCACGGGCATCGGCGTCGTGCTGCTCCTGCTCGCGCTGGCGTTCGCGGAGCCCGCGGTACATGCCCTCGGCGGCAGCCACCGGACCGGCAGCCTGGCGATCCTCTATCTGCGCATCGGCGCGGGCGGCCTGCCGTTCGCGCTGATCGCTCTGGCGGGCCAGGGCTACCTGCGCGGCGTCTCGAACCTGCGGCGGCCGCTGGAGATCGTCGTGGTGGCGAACCTGGCGAACATCGTGCTCGAGGTCCTGTTCGTCTACGGCTTCCACTGGGGGCTCGCCGGCTCGGCCTGGGGAACCGTGATCGCGCAGGCGGGCATGGGCGCGGCCTTCGCGCGCGAGCTGCTGCGTGCGCCCGCCGACGACCGCCGCCCACGCGCCGCCCTGATGCGGCCGCTGGCCCGCGTGGGCAGCGACATCTTCATCCGCACCGCGGCCCTCTACGCCTCCTTCCTCGTGGCGAGCGCCGTGCTCGCACGCATCGGGTCGGCGTCGCTGGCGGCCCACCAGATCGCCTTCCAGCTCTGGACCTTCCTCGCGCTCGTGCTCGATGCGGTGGCGATCGCCGGCCAGGTGATCGTCGGCCGCACGCTGGGGGCGAGCCGCGCGGGCGACGCCTACGACGCGGCGGTGCGCATGCTCTTCTGGTCCTTCCTGGTCGGCGCGGCGTTCGCGCTCGTGATGCTGGCGCTCACCGACCTCCTGCCGCGGGCCTTCACGAGCGACCCGCGCGTGCTCGACCGGCTGCACGCGATCTGGCCGATCTTCGCCCTCATGCAGCCGCTCAACGGGCTGGTGTTCGCGCTCGACGGCATCCTGATCGGCGCCGGCGACACCCGCTTCCTCAAGTGGTCGATGCTGTTCGCGGGCGTCTGCGTGTTCATCCCGCTGGCCCTGCTGGCGCTCGAGCTCGGCTGGGGGATCGTCGGAGTCTGGTGCGGGCTCGCCGCGCTGATCCTCGCCCGCCTCGTGACCTGCGGCGTGCGCTTCGCCGGCCGCCGCTGGGCGGTGGTCGGCGTTCCGTAGGCTTCTCTCATGACCGAAACAGCCATGCTGACCATTCCGGCGCAGGCGCCCGAGCCGCACCTGCACCTCGACAACCGGGCGCTGATCGTCCACGGCGGCAACCGCACGCTGCGCGTCGGCGCATCGACCTTCCCTTGGCTGGCCGACACGCTGACGGTGATCTCCGAGGAGGGCCGCGCCAGCCGCTCGAGCGGTCAGCTGTTCGCGGGCGGCTTCGCAGGTGCCGACGGCTTCGTGACCCTCTACTTCGGCATCGGCGAGGAGTTCGTGTCGGTGGCCGTGTCGACCGACGCGTTGCAGTCGCTGCGCGACGCCCTCGGCGAGGGCCGCCGCCACCATCCGTAGGCCTTCACCAGTTCAGACCGTCAACCGAAGGGCCCGGCTCCCACGATGTTCCAGGGAGACCCCACGAAGAGGGCGCCACCGTCCTCGCCGAGAACAGTCCCCCGGCTCGCGAGCCTGCTGCCCTTCATGAACCAGGCCTGGGTCTCATTCGTGTCCGCGTGATGCCAGAGGATGTCCGCGTTGCCGTCGAGATCGAAGTCGCCGACCGCGACGATGCTCCAGGGCGGCCCGATGAACACCGCGCTGCCGTCCTCGCCCAGCACGGTCTCACGAGCCGCGATCCGGTTGCCGTCCATGAACCAGATCTGCGTCTCCTGGCTGTCGCTGTTGTGCCAGAGGATGTCCCCCATCCCGTTGCCGTTGAAATCGCCCCCGCCGACGATCCGCCAGGGCGGGCCTACGAGTGCCGCGTTGCCGTCTTCGCCCAGCACCGTGCCGCGCGCGGCCAGCCGGTTGTTGTCCATGAACCAGATCTGGGTCTCCTGGCTGTCGCTGTTGTGCCAGAGGATGTCCGCCATCCCGTTGCCGTTGAAGTCGGCCGCGCCGACGATGGTCCACGGCGGGCCTATGAAGACCGGGTTTCCGTCTTCTCCCAGCACCGTCGCCCGGCCCGCCAGCCTGTTGGCCTGCATGAACCAGATCTGCGTCTCGTGGGTCTCCGCGTTGTGCCAGACGATGTCGCCGATGCCGTCGCCGTTGAAGTCCCCAGCCGCGACGATGTTGAACGGCGGCCCGATGAACGTGGCGTTCCCGTCCTCGCCGAGCACCGTTCCGCGCGCGGCCACCCTGTTGCGCTCCATGAACCAGATCTGCGTCTCGTGGGTGTCGCTGTTGTGCCAGAGGACGTCGGCGGTGTCACTCGTGTCGAAGTCCCCAGCCCCAACGATGCTGAACGGGAAGCCGACCAGCGCGGGCTTCAGGTCCTCGCCGAGCACCGTCGCCCTGCCCTTCAGCCTCTCCTGGTCCATGAACCAGATCTGGACTTCGTTGGTCTCGGAGTTGTGCCAGAGGATGTCCGCCATCCCGTCGCCGTTGTAGTCGGCCGCGCCGACGATCCGCCAGGGCGGACCGATGAAGATCGCGCTGCCGCCGTCCCCTGCCACGGTCCGGCGGCCGATCACCTTGTTCCGATCCATCAGCCAGATCTGCGTCTCGTGGGTCTCGCTGTTGTGCCAGAGGATGTCCGCGTGGTGCCCGAAGCCGCCGAAGTCGGCCACGCCCACGATTCGCCAGGGGGCGCCCACGAACGCGGGGTTGCCGTCTTCTCCGAGCACCGTGTCCTGACCGAGCAGATTGTTCCCGTCCATGATCCAGATGCGGATCTCGTTCGTCGCCATGTTGTGCCAGAGGATGTCCGCGCGGCCGTCGCCGCCGAAGTCGCCGGCACCGACGATTCGCCAGGGCGCACCCACGAACGCGGGATTGCCGTGGTCGACCACGGTGCCCCGGCGAGTCACCTTGTTCCCGTCCATGAACCAGATCTGGATCTCGTTCGTCTCCGCGTTGTGCCAGAGCACATCCTGCTTGTTGTCGGCGTCGAAATCGGCGACCGCGACGATCGTGAACGGCGGCCCCACGAAGGCGGGGTTGCCGTCCTCACCGAGCACCGTGCCCCGCCTGGCCACCCGGTGGCCGTCGTAGAACCAGATCTGCGTCTCGTTCGTCTCGGCGTTGTGCCAGAAGATCTGTGAGGGGACGGACAGCACGTCTGGGAGCGGGAACGGGTTGTCGAGGTCTCCGCTCGTGATGGTGGACGCGCCCGGGAAGTAGCTGTCCACCAGCTGCTCGAAGTGCGGGAAGGGGTCGACGAACGTCCGCGTGAGGTTCCGGTACACGCCGGCCAGGGTGTTGGCGGCGGCCGCCACGATCCGCTCGGTGCTGAACCCGAGCTGGGAGAACAGGTAGTAGATGAAGAGCAGTGAGCAGCCGGTGGCTGCGTCCGGACCGTCGTCGCCCGTTTGGATGTTGTTGACGAAGTCCGCCCTCGAGCTGCTCAGCCACGTGTTGCTGTTCCCGAAGCCGGCCGGGGTGGCGCCGAGGCCGTTGATGGCAAGGAACTGAGCGGCGAGGAAGCGCGACAGGCCCTCGCCCTGGCTCCCCTCGGTGCCCGCGCCGAACCAGCCCTTCCCCTGAGCGCGCATGAACTGCTCGACCATCTCCGACACGAGCAGGTAGCGGACGAACGCGGAGTCTCCGTTGGCCGGCTTGATGGTGACGGTGAGGCTGCGCCCCGACAGGCCCCAAGCCGCGCCGCCGCCGGCAGGAGTCACGTTCACTGGGATCCGGAAGTCGACGTCCAAGGCGATGTTTCCGAACCACGCGCTCATCTGGTTGAAGTCCGCCTCGCAGGCGTCGATCACGGCGTTGGTCCGGGCGGGCTCGGTGCCGCCCGCGACGAGCGAGTCGTCGTACTGGAACTGGTAGTGCGGGGTCATTCCCCCGTTCTTGAGGTTGTTGGACGTGAGGGCCATTCCAAGCCTCCTGGTCGGTCGAGCCACGCGAGTTGCCGTCCCGTCCAGTGTCCCAAACCGCCCTTTCGGGCAAGAATGCCTAGTTGCCAGACCGTCGCGTTACGGCGGCGGTGCGTAGATGCCCCGCTCCCTCAGCTTCTGGATCTGCGGCTCGAGCACGTGCTCGCGGTACTCGTCGTGCTTGTACGGGACGCCGTCCAGGTAGAGGTTCTTGGGGTAGATCTCCTGCTCGTAGATGAGCCGGTACTGCTCCGTGGTGAGGTCCTTCATCCAGTTGCCCCAGCGCGAGTTAGTGCGGAAGCGGCGCAGCGCGTCGATGTCGATCGTGCCCGCCACCCATGACGAACCGCCGCTGTAGACGAGCTCGCCCACCACGCGGCCGACGTGGTCGGCTATCAGCGAGTGGCCGCCGAAGGTGTCGATCGGCGTCTCCGAGTCGACCGTGAGGTGGTAGGTGCCGAGGTTCGGCGCGATCACGTACATGTTGTTGTCGAGCGCGCGGGCGCGCGTCTGCACCACGAAGGCGTCGCTCGCCCGGTGCGGGAACGAGGCGCGGTAGACCACCTCGGCGCCGTTCATCGCCAGCCCGCGCGCGTTCTCCGGATACGAGCCCTCGTTGGCCATCATGATCCCCAGCCGCCCGATCTCCGTGTCCACCACCGGGTAGAAGGCGTCCAGCGTCTCGCCGTAGAGCTCGACCCAGCGGTCCCAGACGTTGTGCGGCGTCATGGAGTGCTCGACCGGTAGCAGCGGCACGACCTTGTGGTGGCGCAGGATCACTTCGCCGCCCGGGTCGATCACGAAGCCGACGTTGAAGAAGCGGCCCGGGAACTCGTCGTGGCGGGCCTTCGCCTGGGCCATGATGAAGATGTCCCACTGGCGCGCCAGCTCGCCGAGCCGGTCCGTCTCGGGCCCCGGGATGTCGATCGCGCACTCGCGCGCGTACTCCTCGTGGTCGAGGTCCATCACCTCGTCGGTGAAGCCCTGCAGCGCTCCCTCCGGGATCGCCACGAGCCGCACCGGCTGGTCCAGGCCGCCGAGCCAGAAGGCCGCCTTGATCAGGTGCTCGAGATGGTCGAGGTTCTTGGCGATCTCCTCGCGGCGCCGGATCCCCCACATCGTGGGCACCAGCCCGATCGCCTGGTAGGGCTCGGTCACCGGCGCAGCATCTGAGCTGCGGACTGCCGTGTCAATGGCACACGCCGCGCGAAGCTGTAGGTGATGCCCGGCGGCCCCTTGCGCAGCGTGACGATGTAGGGAACGCCGAACTGCCAGCCGCCGTCGAAGCCTGCGAAGGCGTCCTCGCGCCCGGCGCGGTAGCCGGCGTCGAAGCTGCCTGGCTTGGGCGGCGCCTGCCTCTGGTGCACGCTGGAGCGCCCGGCGAAGAAAGCCCCGGCGAGGGCACCGGCCATCAGGAGGACGACCAGCGCCAGGCGCATCAGAGCCGCCGCAGGATCTCCCGATCCCGCTCGTAGCTCAGCTCGGCCTCCGCCTCCTCCGGCGGCAGCCAGCGCAGCTCGGTGACCTCGCGGTTGGGCGTGAAGTCGCCGCCCCTCCTGCGCATCTCCCAGTAGCGGACGGTCTTCGGCCGGTCCTTCGGATCCCGGTACGACACCACGCCGAGCTCCTTGCCGAGCTCGGCCTCGATGCCGGTCTCCTCGCGCACCTCGCGGAGCGCCGCCTGCTCCTCGGTCTCGCCCGGCTCGAGCTTGCCCTTCGGGAAGCTCCAGTCGTCGTACTTCGGCCGGTAGACCAGGGCGACGCGCCCCTCGTCGTCGAGCACCACGCCGCCGGCCGCGAGGACCACGTCGTTCACGCCAGTGCCCTCACGTCCGCGCCGCTCGGGTCGAACTGCACGCGCCTCACCTTGCACTCGGACGCCTCGCAGTGCAGCTCGTCGTAGAGCCCGCCCGTCTGCTCGTAGTGCGACCAGAACAGCACGGCCGGACCGGCGCCCGAGATCGTGGCGCCCAGCGCGCCGAGCTCGCCGGCCCTGCGCAGGAGCTCCATCGAGCGCGGGTAGAGAGCCTCGCGGCGCGGCTGGTGGATGCGGTCGGAGAGACCGCGCGCCACAAGGTCGAGATCGCCGCGCGCGAGGCCGAGCACGAGCAGCCCGGCGTGCGCGATGTTGTGCACCGCGTCCTCGATCGGCACCTCCGCCGGCAGCGCCGCGCGCGCCTCCGCGGTGGGCACCTCGTGCGGCGGGATCGCCAGCACGCCCTCCAGCTCGGCGGGAGGGTCGAAGCGCTCGGCCCGCCCGTCGGCGCAGATCACGAAGCCGCCGTGGAGCGCGGCCGCCACGTTGTCCGGATGCCCCTCGAGACGCACCGCCAGCGGCAGCAGATCGGCGTCGAGCTCGTACATGTGGTCGGCGGCCACGAGGCCGGCGACGATCGCGGCGGCGCTCGAGCCGAGGCCCGCCGCCACCGGGATGTCCGAGCGCAGCCGGAACGTCACGCCGTCCGCCGGGTGCAGCAGCTCGAAGGCGCGCACGCAGAGGTTGGAGCGGTCGAGCGGCACGCCGCGCACGTCCGTCTCCAGGGCGAACGCACCGGTCTCCTCCACCTCCAGCTCGAGGTGGACGGCCAGCGCCGCGGCGAAGGCGTCGTAGCCCGGCCCCAGGTTCGCCGACGAGGCAGGCACGCGCACCACCCGGCGCCTGTTCATTCTTTGTGACCCCTCCCGCTCGTTCGGCCGCGCCCGGCGGCTGCGAACCTTCGCATCGCTGCGTCCTCGGTCGCCCGAATAGCGCTGCTATTCGGGTTCCCTGCGTCCTTGCCCTGCTCGGTTCTCGCTCGCCGGAGCGCGGCCGCCCTCACGGTCGGGGTCACGACCCGAACACCGCCTGCTCCACGGCGCCGATCTCGGGCTCGCAAGGGATCACCGAGCCCGCCTGCGACATCGCGGTGGTGGGGTCCTTGAGGCCGTGGCCCGTGAGCACGCACACCACTCGCCCCTTGGCGCCGTACTTGATGAGGCCCGCGACCGACGCCGCCGACGCCGGCTCGCAGAACACCCCCTCCCGCGCGCCGAGCATCCGGTAGGCGTCGAGGATCTCCTCGTCGGACACTGCGCGGATCTCGCCGCGCGACGAGGTGACCGCGTCCATCGCATCCTCCCAGCGCGCCGGGTTGCCTATCCGGATGGCGGACGCCACCGTCTCCGGGCGCTCCACCGGTGCGCCGTGCACGAGCGGCGCCGCGCCCTCGGCCTGGTAGCCGTGCAGGTGTGGCGATGTCCCGTATTCCTGGAAGCCCCGCCACCAGGCGGTGATGTTCCCGGCGTTGCCCACCGGGATGCAGAGCACGTCGGGCGGCTCGCCCAGCTCGTCGCAGACCTCGAAGGCGCCCGTCTTCTGGCCCTCGATGCGGTACTCGTTCACCGAGTTGACGAGCGCGATCGGCTGCCGCGAGGCCAGCTCGCGCACGAGCGCCAGCGCCTCGTCGAAGTTGCCGCGCAGCGCGATCACCCGCGCTCCGTGCATCAGCGCCTGGGCGAGCTTGCCGGCGGCGATCTTGCCCTCGGGCACGATCACCGCCCCGCGCAGGCCCGCCTTCGCGGCGTAGGCCGCCGCGCTGGCCGCCGTGTTGCCGGTGGAGGCGCAGATCACGGCCTCGGCGCCCTCGCCGATCGCCGCCGACACCGCCACGGTCATCCCCCGGTCCTTGAACGAGCCGGTGGGGTTCGAGCCCTCGAACTTGAGCCAGACGTCGCAGCCGGTGCGCTCCGAGAGCGCGCTCGACTGGATCAGCGGCGTGTCGCCCTCGCCGAGGGTGACGAGCGGGTCCACCGGCAGGCGGTCGCGGTAGCGCCAGAGGCTCAGCCGGACTCCCCGAAGGTCTCCTCGATCACGCGGATCACGCGCGGCTTGGCCCGCATGAAGTCGAGCCCGCCGAGCATGTCCACCGCCGCCCGGAAGGACGACTCGAGCACCGGGTGCATGACCATCACGAGCCGGGCGTCGTTGCCCAGACCGCGCTGCACGACCGATTTGACCGACACGCCCTGCAGGCCGAGGATCTCCGCCACCTGAGCGAGCACACCAGGCCGGTCGGCCACCTCCAGGTAGAGATAGAAGGCCGATTTCACGTCCGTCAGCAGCTGGACTTCCTGCGCCGGAGGCGGCAGCGTGGGCGGCGGGATCATGGCCGAGATCACGTCGCCGAGCACCGCCGACGCGGTCTGCGACCCTCCCGCGCCCGGCCCCGAGAGCGTGATCTCCGTGATCGCCGGCGACTCGATCGTCACGGCGTTGAACGACCCGTTCACGCTGGCCAGCGGATGCCCCGCGTAGAGGAACGCCGGGTACACGCGCACCGCCAGCCCGCCGTCGAGCCGCTCCGCCGCGCCGATCAGCTTCAGCGACAGCCCGAGCTCCTTGGCGTAGGCGATGTCGTCGGCGGTGAGGTGATCGATTCCCTCGTAGGGGACGTCATCGAGATGAATCGCGGCGCCGAAGGCCAGCCGGGCGATGATCGCCATCTTCGCGGCGGCGTCCTTGCCGGTCACGTCCTCGGTCGGGTCCGCCTCGGCGAAGCCGAGCTCCTGCGCCTCGCGCAATGCGTCGTCGTATGAGGCGCCGGTGCGCGCCATCTCGCTGAGGATGAAGTTGGTGGTGCCGTTCACGATGCCGTGCACGCGCTCGATGTGGGCGGCCGCCAGCGTCTCGTGGATCACGCGGATCACCGGCACGACGCCGCCCACCGCCGCCTCGAAGCGCAGCTGCACCCCCGCGGCCCGCGCGGCGTCGTAGAGCTCCTCGCCGTGCTGCGACAGCACCTGCTTGTTCGCCGTCACCACGTGACGCCCCGCCGCCATCGCGCGCAGGATGTACTCGCGCGCAGGCTCGAGCCCGCCGATCAGCTCGACGATCAGGTCGCTGCGGTCGAGGATGTCCTCGAAGTCGCCGCGGCTGCGCGTGAGCGCGCCGGTGATCTCGGGGCGCGTGCCCACCGCCGCCTCGATCGCGTCGGCGCGCTCGTCGAGCAGCTTCTGGAACGCCGCTCCGACCGTGCCGTGGCCGAGCAGCCCGACCCTAAACGTCACGGAGCGTCAGGTCCTCGTAGGTCTCGCGGCGCACCACCACGCGGGCGTCGCCACCCGAGCAGAAGACCACCGGCGGGCGCGGCTTCGCGTTGTAGTTGTTCGCCATGGCGTGGCCGTAGGCGCCGGTGGCCGGCACGACCAGCACGTCGCCCGGGCGCGGATCGTCGAGCACGGCGTCGCGCACCAGGATGTCGCCCGACTCGCAGTGCATGCCGGCGATCGTGCAGACGGTGTCGCCGCCGAAGCGGTCCGCGATCTCGGCCTCGTAGCGGGCGCCGTAGAGCATCGGGCGCAGGTTGTCCGACATGCCGCCGTCCACCGCCACGTAGGTCCGCACGCCGGGGATCCGCTTCACCGTGCCCACCGTGTAGAGCGTCACGCCGGCGTTGCCCACGAGCGAGCGCCCCGGCTCGCACAGCACGGTCACGCCCTCGGGCGCCCCGGCCAGCAGCGTCTCCACGTAGCTCTCGATCGAGGGCGGCTCGTCCTCGTCGGTGTAGGCGATCGCCAGGCCGCCGCCCAGGTTCAGCAGCGGGTAGTCGCCCATGCTGGACAGCACCTCGGCCAGACGCTCGAACGGCTCGAGGTCGAACACCTGCGAGCCGATGTGCGCGTGCAGCCCGCGGAGCTCGAGCGTGCGGATCGCGTCGATCGCGCGCGGCACGTCGTCGATGCCGAAGCCGAACTTGGAGTCCTCCTGGCCGGTCTGGATCTTCGCGTGCGTGTCGGGCCTGATGCCGGGCGTGACCCGCAGCATCACCTTCTGGCCGGGCGCGAGCCGCTCGAGCCGCTCGATCTCGTCGAACGAGTCCACCACGATATGGCCGATGCCCTGGCCCAGCGCATAGCGCAACTCGTCCTCGGTCTTGTTGTTGCCGTGCATGTAGCAGCGCTCGGCCGGGAAGCCGCCCGCCAGCGCGAGGTGAAGCTCGCCGGCGGAGGCGACGTCCGCCGCCAGCCCCTCCTCCACCAAGAGGCGGAAGGCCGCGGTGCAGGGGAACGCCTTGCTCGCGTACACCACCTCGAAGTGCTCGCTGCGGGCGCGGAAGGCGTCCATGTACGCGCGCGCACGCGCGCGGATGTCGACCTCGGCGTAGACGTACGCCGGCGTGCCGAACTCGCGCGCCAGCTCGAGCACGTCGCAACCGCCCACCTCGAGGCGCCCGGCCTCGTTGATGCGCGAGCCGATGGGGAACACGTGCGACACCGCGGTCGCGTCCTGGGTGAGCCGCCCGGACATAATCGGGCCTGATTATGACCGTGCCCCAGATCGGCGAGCACGACGGACTCGCCTACGCGCTGTTCCTGCCCGGCGCGCAGGCCGAGACCGGCGTGCTGATCCTCCACGGCGCGGGCTCCGCCAAGGAGAGCCATTTCGACTTCGCGCGCATGGCCGTGGCGAACGGGATCGCGGCGCTTGCCTACGACGCGCGCGGCCACAACCGCTCGGACGGCGCCTTCGGCCCTGGGGCGATCGACGACGTGAAGGCGATGCTCGATCTGCTGCGCGAGCTGGCCGGCGTGAGGCGCCTGGCGGTGCGGGGCTCGAGCATGGGCGGCTTTCAGGCGATCCTCGGCGCGGCCCGCGACGGCGAGGTCGACGCGGTCGTGGCCATCTGCCCGGCGCCCCCGGACCTGCTGCTCCAGGGCGTGCGCTCCGGCCGGCTCGAGGGCTTCGAGGCCGACCGCGAGGCGCTCCTAGCAGTGGCTCCCCACGGTGGACCTCCACGATGCGGCCGCCTCGCTCGGTCCGCGCACTGCGCTGATGCTGCTCCACGCGCAGGGCGACGAGCAGGTTCCCTACACGGTGTCGGAGGAGCTCTACAAGGTTGCGGCTCGGCCCAAGCGCCTGCTGATCCTGCCCGGTGGGCACCACCGCTCGCTGCAGCACGACCTGGAGATCCAGGGCGAGTCGCTGAAGTTCATCGAGCGGGCGGCTAGATGATCGATCAGTGACCGAGCAGGCCGTTGACCGTCTGGTCCACGGCGTTCGACACGGCGCTCGTGTCGAGCGGCAGCGAGATCGGCAGCTGCTTGCCGCCGGGCAGCGTGACCGGCGAGCTGGGCAGCGGCTGACCGGGTGACGGCAGGCTCGGCGTGGGCGGCAGCGCCCCGGTGACCGAGCTCGGGTCCGGCAGCTTGACCGGGCTCACGCTCGAGCCGGGCTGAGAGGGCCTGCTGGTGGCCGTCCTCCGGTGCAGGACCGGCGTGGCGCGCGCGACCGGCGAGTCGGCCGTGCGCACGTGGGTGCGTCCGCCGTGCCTTGCGCGCGTGACCGCCGCGGCGCGGTGCGCGGCGGCGACCTTGGCCGGCGACGGCACAGCCGGATGGCGATCGACCGGCAGCGGCGCCTGCGTCTGCTCCACCTGCACGGAGCCGATCGGACCGGGCAAGTCGATGCCCGGGAAGCCGTGGAACGCCACGATCGCGCTCATCACGGACAGCGTGAACAGCGCCGAGGCGATCAACGTCCCGGTCGTGCCAAAACTGGCGATGTAGGCCTTGGTGGCTCTCACAGCGTTTGGGGTACGCGTGGTCCCGGCCAGGGGTCAGGATCTCTAGGTCCTGATTCCCCGTTTCGGCGCGGTTCAGTCCTGCCGCGCGGAAATTTTGCCTTACGCCGCGCGTGCACGCATCAGCAGCCGGCGGCTGGTGGCGGCGAACGGACCGCCGCTCTCGTCGAACGCCTCCACCTCGTCGAAGCCCGCCGCCCGCATCCAGTCCCCAAGCTGTGAGGCGGTGGGTTGCGAGAGCGAGAACTCCGTGCGCCGCACCTGACCGTCGCGGACGACGATCCGCTCGGTGTGCGAGCGGCCCGCGGCCGGGTCGAAGCTGACCTTGTCGATCAACAGGTCGTCGCCGCGCTCGGTCATCCACACCGCCGGCACGCCGTGCGCCGGCAGGTTGCGGATCAGCAGCTCGCGGCTCGCCTGCTCGAGCAGCAGCCGGCCGCCCGGCTTGAGCGCGCGGCGGAACCCCTCGAGCACGCGGCGGTTGCCCTCGTCGTCGAAGTAGCCGAACGAGCTGAACCAGTTCAGCACCGCGTCGAAGCGGCCCTCGAAGGGCAGCTCGCGAAGGTCACCCTCGACATACTCCACCTCCACCCCGGCCGCCCCGGCCGCCGCCGCCCGCTCGCGCGCGAGCTCGAGGAAGCGCCGGCTGCGATCGAGCCCGGTGACCCGCAGGCCCCGCGCCGCCAGCCGGTTGGAGATCCGGCCGTGGCCGCAGGGAGCATCGAGAACCTCCGCCGCGTCCGGCAGCTCGAGCAGCCCGAGGATCGTGTCGACCTCCTGGTCGCTGCGCTGCTCGAGCAGCTCCTCCATGAACCAGGAGTAGTCGTCGCCGAAGATGTCCTCCCCGACGAGCTCCTCGCCCGGCATGGCCTACAGGTAGCTGAGCGGGTTGACCGGCGTGCCGTTCACGCGGACCTCAAAATGCAGATGCGGCCCGAAGCAGAGCCCGGTGCAGTCCGAGATGCCGATCACCTGGCCCTGCGACACGCCCTGGCCCACGCTCACGAGGATCTTCTCCTGGTGGCCGTAGCAGGTGGAGAGCGTGGCGGTGTGCTGGATGCAGGTGTAGTTGCCGTAGCCGCTGACCCAGCCGGCGATCGTCACCCGGCCGGAGTCCGCGGCGTGGATCGGTGTGCCGGTGGGCACGCCGATGTCGATGCCCGGGTGACACGCCTCCCAGGCCCGGCGCTCGCAGAAAGGCGAGGTGATCGGGCCGTTCACCGGCCAGATCAGCCGGCCCGAGCCCGGCTTCACCGGGCCGCTGAACGCGTTCGGCGCGGCGTTGCGGAGCTGCGACTCGATCTGCGCCTGCTGCGCCTCGAGCGAGTTCAGGTCCTCCTGTGCCTTCATGCGGCTCGAGCGGACCTTCGCCAGCACGGCCTTGCGTCCGTTCCGGGCGGTCTGAAGCTGGTCGCGCGTGCTCACGAGCTTGCCCTTCGCCGCTGCCACCTCGTTGCGCTGGGCGAGGATCGCGTTGGCGGCGTCCTGCGCCTTCGTCTGCAGGCTGGCCAGCTCGTTCGCCTGCTTGGTGGCCTGGTCCTTGAGCGTCTTCACCGTCGAGACGACCTGCCGGTCCTGATTCGAGATCCGCTCGAGGAAGTCCGCTCGCGTGAGGAGGTCGTCGAAGCCGTGGGCCTCGAGGATCACCGTGACGATGTCAGGCGGGTCGGTCTTGTAGTCGTCCACGAGCCGGGCCGCGAGCTGCCCCTTGGCCACGCCGAGCTGCTGCCGCAGCCGGACCAGGCGATCCTGCGCCACCTGCAGCTCGTTCTGGATCTGCGCCAGCTCGTTGCGCTTCTGGGTGAGCGTGTCCTGGATGTTCGACTCGCGCTGCTGGAGGCCGCGGATCGAGCCCTGCAGGCCGACGATCCGGTCGTTGAACGCGGTGATCGTCGTGGTCAGCACACCCTCGTGATGCAGCTTCACCGCGACCTTGTGGCGCTGCCTGTCGATGCGCGAGCCGAGCTGCTCCCCCATGCCAGGCATGGGGAGCAGCACAAAGGCCGCGAGGGCCAGGGTTATTGTCGCCCAGAAGGTCCGCCTCATACGCCCCGTTGCTGCGTCCGCGCCCCGATTACCCCACTATGCAGGGCAATTACCTCAGGAGAGCGCGGCCACTCTAACAGACGAACCTGAGGCCACAAGCCGTCCGGGGGCCTTTCCCTCCTACTGCAACGAGTCCTTCAGACGCTTGCCGCGACGCCCGCGGCGCTCTGCTCGAGATAGCCGTTCGGGTCGTCGTCGATGTGCTCGGCGACCTTGTTGGCCAGCGCCATGATCGTCAGCGACGGGTTGACCGAGAGCGTGCGCGGCACGAGCGAGCCGTCCCCCACGAAGAGGCGCTTCACATCGTGCGACTCGCCGGTGTCGTTCACCACCGAGCGAGCCGGGTCGCTGCCCATGCGGCAGGTGCCCTGCACATGGGTGGAGACGACTCCGGTCCAGGCGATCTGCTTCGCGCCCGAGGCCTCGAGCACCTGGCGCGAGAAGTCGAGCGCCCTGTCGAGCCGCTCGAGCTCGGGCGCCTCGAAGTCAGCGGCGAACGCCTCCCCGCCGTCGGGCGTGACCTCCACGCGGCCGTTGTTCTCGTCGTTGACCATCATCAGCACGCCGTTCCAGTAGCGGTAGCGGCGCAGGGCCTCGACCAGCGGCTCGCCCCACAGCGGCCCGTTCTCGCCGGAGAGGCCTGCCGAGAAGCCGATCGGGTCCTGCACGGTGGCGGCCTCGACGATGAAGCCGCCGTCCTGGTCCTGCTGGAACTTCATGCAGTGCGAGCTGATCGGGTAGGCGATGTGCGCGTCCTGGATCTCGTCGAACAGGCCATACACGAGGCGGCAGGGGTGAAAGCCGAGGTTGCGGCCCACCTGCCGGCTGCTCGGCGAGCCGCCCGTCGCGTCGACGATGCCCGAGCGCAGCAGCACCTGCGGCGTGTTCAAAGTGCCCGCGGCGACCACCACCGCGCCCGCGTCCACAGCGTGGCGCTCGCCGCTCGCGTCCACGTACTCCACCCCGGTGGCCTCGAGGCCCGCGCCGCGGTCTTCGAACACCACCCGCTCCACCGGGCACTCCGCCCGCAGTTCGAGGCGCCCGCGCGCCCAGGAGCGGTGGATGTAGGTGTTCATCGTGTTCTTGCCGGCGTTGGTGGGGCAGCCCTGGAGGCAGGAGCCGCACTTCATGCAGTTCTCGTCCGTGTAGGACATCACCGGCTCGAGCTCGGCCCCGAGCGCCTTGAAGCCGGGCTCGAGCGTCCTGATCGACTGCGTCCAGTCGCTGCGCTCGCGCACGCCTAGCTCCTGCTCGACGCGCTCGTAGTGCGGCGCCATGTCGGCGGCGCTCAGCTCGATGCCCGTGGCCTCGCGCCACTTGCGGTAGTCCATGTCGTGCGCGCGCAGGGCGACCTTCGTGTTCACGGTGGTCGTGCCGCCCACGCAGCGGCCGCCGAACATCAGCACCATGCCGCCCTCGCCGCCGTTCACCGGCGCCATGCGGATCGGCCACCAGAAGTCGTAGTTGGCCTTGGCCTCCCAGCGCGTGAAGTCGGCCGCCGTGCGGTGCGGCCCCGCCTCGAGCAGCAGCACGCTGCGGCCACGCTCGGCCAGCTCGCCGGCGATCACGCCGCCGCCGGCGCCCGAGCCGACCACCACCACGTCGAAGCGCCCGCTCACCCGCCGACCCCCAGGAACGACCAGTCCTTCTTCACCCGCAGGGCCAGCGGCGAGTGGAAGTCGATCTCCTCGTACGCGCCCGGCCCGGGCGCCCCGGGCGCCACGAAGTCGCTGTAGAACGCCTCGGTCGCGAGCGCCCTGATCATGAGGAAGTCGGGCGTGAGTGCGTGCGGCGTGAGCCCCTCGGCCCCGCTGGCAACGGGCTCCTTCAAGGCGTCGATCGCCTCGATCACGTGCTCGCGCTGGGGCTCCGGCATGAACCCCATCACGGCGTCGATGTAGACCACCGGCTCGACCCGCGCCGAACCCGGCACGATCGCCTCGCAGAGCAGCGCCAGAACCTCCGCGCGCTGCGAATCGAGGTGCCTCAGCTCCACCGCGGGCGACTGTATACAGGGGGTTGGGAGCTGTCAAACCGGCTAAAGGTTCTTTTTCTGGTGGTCGACATACGCCCAAACGGACCGGCATGCGCGAACGGGGTCATGACCGGCCGTCGCGGCCCGGCGCACCGAGGAGAGCGGTGCGACCGGGCCCACGTACTCCTAAAGCGCGCCTAAGCGCTGCGTTGGATCGGACCTGCCGCAACTAGAATCGAGGCATGGCTCGACCTCGTGCACAGTTCGGACGCGACCCGGGACTCCAGTTCCGGATGCTCCTCACCCTCTTCCTGCTCGGCCTGCTGTACGTCGTCTTCGTCGGCGTGCTGTTCGCGGCCGGCGCCGGGGTGGGAATCATGGTGGTCGTCCTGGGCGCGCTGCTCGTCGGCCAGCTCTTCCTCTCGGACAAGATCGGCCTCGCCGCCATGGGCGCGAAGGAGGTCGGGCCCGACCAGGCGCCGGGCCTCCACGCGATGATCGAGCGCCTCTGCATCCAGGCCGACCTGCCCAAGCCCAAGATCGCCATCGCCGACACCACGGTGCCCAACGCGTTCGCCATGGGCCGCTCGCCCAAAAACGCGGTCGTCTGCTGCACCACAGGGATCATGAACATCCTCGAGCCTCACGAGCTCGAGGGCGTGATGGCGCACGAGCTCACGCACGTGAAGAACCGCGACGTGATGGTCATGACGCTGGCCAGCTTCTTCGCCTCGCTCGCCGCGATGATCACCCAGTTCGGCTTCTTCTTCGGCGGCGGCTTCGGGGGCGGCGGCGGCGATGACGAGGACGGCGGCCTCCCGTTCATCGTCGTGCTGCTGGTCTCGTTCGCGGTGTACATCATCTCCTTCTTCCTGATGCTCGCCCTCTCGCGCTACCGCGAGTACGGCGCGGACCGGGGCGCGGCGATCATCACCGGCCGGCCGAGTGCGCTGTCGTCGGCGCTGATGAAGCTGAACAGCGCGATGCAGCGGGTGCCCGACCAGGACCTGCGCGCGGTGGGCCGCATGAACGCCTTCTTCATCATCCCGACCAGCGTCAAGGAGTCGGTGGGCACGCTCTTCATGACCCACCCGCCGATGGAGAAGCGGATCGAGCGCCTCGAGCAGTACGAGTCGCAGCTCCAGCGCGGCGCCGCCGTCGCAGCCTAGTTGGGACTGCTCGACTCGATCCTCGGCCGGACCAAGGTCAAGCAGCCGGCGCGGGACCGGCTGTTCGCCATGTCCACGGCGCAGGTCACGCTCGACACCTCGCTGAACCTGAAGAGCCGCAGCGTCGCGGGCATCGTCTTCCAGCCGCTGGCCACCTCCGACTTCGAGCAGATCGTGAAGGACACCGACGAGCTGCTGCGCAGCTCGGCCAAGGACACCGGCACGACCATCGAGACCAGCGACGACGAGTACGGCTACCGCTGGATCGTCCTGCACGACGACGAGTTCGAGGACCTCGTGGTGGCGCTGAACGTCGTCTCGAGCAACCTCGAGATGGGCGGCTACGGCGAGCGGCTGCTGGCCGCCGTGTTCGCCTTCGAGGACGAGAAGAAGCAGCCGATCTACTTCATCTACAACTTCAAGCGCGGGGCGTACTACCCGTTCGTGCCCACGGGCGACAAGAAGCGCAACAACGAGCGCGAGCTGCAGCTCAAGGCACAGATCGGACCGGAGCTGCCGATCGAGGCCGACCTCGAGCGCTGGTTCCCGCTCTGGGAGATACCTCTTTAGGATCGCGGACTGCGGACTGCGGACTGCGGAGAATCAGCCGTAGAGCTTGCGCTCCAGCCCGTACTCCCCGCCCGAGTCGAACCGCAAGCGCATCCCCTCGGGCCGCCGAGTCGTAAAAGTGCCCCGCTCGCCCGCCGCCGCCAGCGTCGCCGCGGTGCGCGCCGAGCGCGCGTACAGGCGCTTCGCGATCAGCTCGGGGATGTCCTCCTCGCAGCGCTCGCCGTCGCCCCAGGGGGCGTCGACAAGCAGGTCGGCGTCCTCCTCGCTGTAGCCGGCGGCGATCACCATGTGCGTCTCGCCCTCGTCGCTCGAGCCGATGCAGCGCATCGTCGTGATCGCCGCGGACTTGTTCGCCGCGAACCAGTGCGAAAGCCGCTCCCAAGAGGACGTCGCCGCCTCCACTGTGGGATAGCGACAGGCCATCAAGCGGCGTCCAGGTGCCTCGTATCCAGTCATCTCAGGTCCTCCTTGACCCCCTAGTTCCAACGTACCCCCACTGTCAAGGACGCTCCCGGCGCCGCGCGGGGAGCGTCCAGGCCGGAGCGTCAGTCGGGAATCAAGCCGTCGCCGGTGAAGTCCGCGCGCGCCTCTTCCAAGGTGGTGTCGCGCGGCGGCAGGATCACGTCGGACTCGACCAGCTCCTCATCCGGGAGCGGCTGGCACTCGTCGGCGACGAGCTCGAGCATCTGCTCCCAGAGCTCCTTGAAGCGCGCCTCGTCGCCGGCCTCGACCGCCGCCACCGCCTCGTTGTCGAGTTGGTTCAGACGGGCGCGCTGATCGTCCGAGACCTCGTACTGCCCCTCTCCGGAGATCCGGACGATCATGACTGCTGCTCCGGCTGGGCAGCGCCGCTGCCCTCCTCGAGCGCCGGCGCCGGTGCCGGTGCCCCGCCGCCGCCCTGCCCGAGCTCGGCCTTCATCTTGGCCAGCTCGTCGTCCACCTGCGAGCCGGCGCTGAGCTCGGCGAGCTGACGGTCGATGTCGTCCTGCGGCGGGCCGAGCTGCGTGATGTCGTCGAACGTTCCGGCCTTCTCGAGCTCCTCGACCGCGCCCGCCCGGGCACGCATCTGCTCGGTCTTGTCCTCGGCGCGCTGCATCGCCAGGCCGAGGTCGGCCATCTGCTCGCCCACGCCGCTCGCGGCCTCGGAGATCTTCACCTGCGCCTCGGCCGCCGAGTACTGCGCCTTGATCACTTCCTTCTTGGTGCGGAAGGCCTCGATCTTGGCGCGCATCTTCTTCTCGTTCTCGGTCAGCGACTCCTGCTGCTTCTCGAGCTCGGCGACCTGCGTGTCGAGCGTCTGGAGCTCGTTCTGCACCACCGTCTTGCGCTCGAGCGCCGCGCGCGCAAGGTCCTCGCGGTTCTGGGCGAGCGCCTGCCGCGCCTGGGTGTCGAGCTTCACGACCTGCTGCTCGAGCTGCCCCTGCTGCATCTGGAGCCGCTTCTTCGACGTGACGACGTCGGCGATCCCCTTCTTCACGTTCTGCAGCAGCTCGAGCTGCTTGTTGTAGCCGTAGTCGAGCGTCTCGCCCGGGTCTTCCGCGCGGTCGAGCAGCTTCGAGATCTTGGCCTTCACGACTGTGGACATGCGTCCGCCGAGTCCAGGCATAGCGGCGCCTCCTTGGGCGGTGTTTCTAAGAGGGAGGCTCCTAGACTATCCAGCGATGGCGGGCACGGAAGGCCACACCGGGGAGCTGACTCTCTACGTCTGTCACATCGACGACGGCGGCCTGCCCGTGCACCCCTGCCGGCTCGCGCACGAGGCGCTGCGCAAGGGCGATCACGAGTACCACACGGAGGTGCTCGACCACAACCGCCCGTTCGGCCTCTTCACCGGCGGCAAGCGCCCTGAGCTGAAGCAGATGAGCGGCCAGGAGAAGCTGCCGGTGCTGCAGCTGCCGGACGGCTCGACTGTGAACGGCTCACGCGCCATCGTGCGCTGGGCGCGCCAGCACGCGCCAGCCCACGGAGGTCAGGGCGCGGCCTAGGCTGTGCGCATGCCGTTCGCGCACTACGGGGGCAGCATCAGCGTGGTGCTGCAGTTCGCCGGAGTGAGCGCCGTGTGCCTCTGCTGGGCCGCCTACTGGACCCGCGGGAAGGTGCTCGCCGCGCAGAGCCGGCCGGTGCCCGGGTGGCGCTTCGCCTGCTTCAGCGCCGGCCTCGTGGTCCTGCTGATCGCGCTCAGCCCGCCGGTGGACGAGATCAGCGACGACGTGTTCGCCGCCCACATGGGGCAGCACCTGCTGATCGGCGACATCGCCGCGCTGCTGATGGTGATCGGGCTCACCGGTCCCGTCCTCCAGCCGGTGCTGCGCCACCGCTGGGTCGCGCGCCTGCGCCCGCTCACCCATCCCGTTCCCGCGCTCGGCCTGTGGGCGCTCAACTTCTACATGTGGCACCTGCCCTTCATGTACGAGGCGGCCTACAGGAATGAGCTCATCCACGCCGTCCAGCACGTGTCGTTCCTGTTCTTCGGCTCGCTGATGTGGATGCCGCTGTTCGGCCCGCTGCCGAAACCCGCCTGGTTCGGCAACTTCGCCAAGCTCGGCTACATCCTCGTGGTGCGCCTGCTGGGCACGCTGCTCGGCAACGTGTTCGCCTGGTCTGGCACCGTCTTCTACACCTTCTACCGGGCGGGCGAGGCCAAGCACGGGCTGGGAGCGCTCGACGACCAGAGCATCGCCGGGGCGGTGATGATGATCGAGCAGAGCATCCTCACGATCTTCCTGTTCGGCTGGCTGTTCATGCGCGCGGCCGCCGAGGGCGAGCAGAAGCAGGAGCTGATCGAGTTCGCCGCGGCGCACGGCGTGGAGCTCGACGAGCGCCGGGCGGCGCGGGCAGTGTCGGCCGGGCGCGCCGACGACCTGCGCCGCCGGCTCGAGGCTACACCGAGGGACCGCTCTGCTCGGGGAGCTGCCTCCACTGCTGGATCCGCCCGGCGCGGATCGTGAAGCGGACCTGAGCCGTCCCGCCCTCCTTGCACTTGCCGGTGGGGCCCTGGCGCAGGTTGAAGCTGACGAGCGTCGTGGCCTGCTCGCCCTGGATGAAGGTGATGTCGGCCCGGCAGGGCAGGCTGGAGTTCCACTCCACCGCGTCGCGCTGGTCCTGCAGCTGCAGGATGTAGCTCTGGATGACGAACGCCCCGCGGGCGAAGTAGCGCCCGGCCCGCTGGTACTCGCCGGCGTTCTCGGCCTTGTTCCAGGCCCGGATCACGCGCTCGTCGCCGGGGCGCACCGGAATCGTGCCCGGGGCGACCGGAGTCGACGCCGCCTGCTTGTGGTGCCCAGCGCCGCAGGCGGCCAGCAGGAGTCCACAGACGACGGCGGCTGCCGGCAGGCGGCCCATCGCCTAAGGATAGATCTGCTGCCCTGACTCCTCGTCGACTATGAAGATCGCGTCCACCGGGCAGTCCTGGGCCGCGAGCACGATCGTGTCGCGGTCCTGGGCGTCCGGGTCGACGATCACCGACTTGTTCTCGTCATCGAGCTGGAAGACGCCCGGCGCCGAGTCCACGCAATCGCCGAAGCCGTAGCAGAGCTCGCGATCGACCTCGATCGTGACGCCGTTGCGCTTCGACTGGAC
The DNA here is from genome assembly GCA_963848495.1 of uncultured Thermoleophilaceae bacterium. GTDB lineage: Bacteria > Actinomycetota > Thermoleophilia > Solirubrobacterales > Thermoleophilaceae > JAICJR01. Next base: position 997,814 of record CAWKDV010000002.1, on the reverse strand, counting down.
CGGCCCGGCCGCCGTCTCGCTCACGCCGCGGCCACCTCTTCCCGCGCCTCCGGCGCGGCGGCCGCCTCCTCGCGCTGCTGCCGGTAGGCCTCGCGCTGCATGCGCGAGACCACCAGCCGCTGCACCTGGGCCGTGCCCTCGAAGATCTGGTAGATCTTGGCGTCGCGGAACCACTTCTCGAGCGGGCAGTCGGTGTTCTGCGCGTGCGGGACCCGACGAGGTCCATCAGGGTGGTGGTGGCCCACATCGTCACGTCGCCCGCCTTGAGCTTCGACATCGAGCCCTGGCCGGCGGTCATCGGCATGCCGTTGCGGCCCATCCAGGCGGCGCGCCAGACCAGCATGCGGGCGGCGTCGAGCTCGGTGGCGACGTCGGCCAGCGTCTGCTGGATGCGCTGCTGCTCCATGAGCGGCTCGCCGAACTCCTCGCTTGTCCTCGAGGTACTCGAGCGTGTACTCGTAGGCGGCGCGGCCGATGCCGAGCGCGGAGGCGCCCACCAGCGGCCGGGTGATCTCGAAGGTGGCGAGCGCGCCGGACGAGCGGCCCGTGGACTTGCCTGAGCGAGCGCGCTCGAGCTTCGCGTTGAGCTTGTCCATGCCGCCCAGCAGGTATTCCACCGGGATGCGGCAGTTGTCCAGCACCACCTCGGCGGTCTGCGAGGCGCGGATGCCGATCTTGTCCTCCTTCTTGCCCTGCGAGAGGCCGGGCGTGTCCTTCGGCACGATGAAGGTGGCCTGGCCGCGGTGGCCGAGCTCGGGGTCGACGGTGGCCACGACCACGGTCACGTCGGCGATGCCGCCGTTGGAGATGAAGACCTTGGTGCCGTTGAGCACCCACTCGTCGCCGTCGAGCTTGGCGGTGGTGCGCAGCGACTTGACGTCCGAGCCCGCGCCGGCCTCGGTGACCGCGTAGGCGCCGAGCTTGATCTCGTCGCCGAGGCCGTAGCACTCGGGCAGCCACTTGCCGATCTGCTCGGGCGTGCCGGAGGAGGCGATGCCGGCCGCGGCGAGCGAGGAGGCAGAGATCGCTAGTGCGATGCCGGCGCAGCCCCAGTGCAGCTCCTCGGCGTAGATCACGCCGTTCAGGCCGCCCGGGTCGTTGGCCATGCGCTCCAGGTAGTCCATGCCGTGGAGCTTCCACTTGCGGCGCCTCGCGGATCACGTCCCAGGGCACGCTCTGCTCGCGGTCGTACTTGGCGGCCACCGGGCGGATGACCTCCTCAGCGAACTTGTGGCAGTGCGCCTGCCACTCGAGCTGGTCGTCAGTCAAGCGGAAATCCACGAAATGCCTCCGAATTTCGGGTCGCGGACGCTCGGGGTGCGTCCGTTAAAGCGGTTGACTGACCAGTCAACCAGCGACAGGATAGCGGCTGCGGCGACACGGCCAGGCCGGTCGTTATCGTGCTTCGCAGTGCGCCGTCCAGTCGCCGCTCCAGCCACCCTCTTCCTGCTCGCGCTGACGCTCGCGGGCTGCGGCCTGAACGAGAAGAACTCGGGCGGCTCGGCCGCCGCGCCGAAGATCAGCGCCAAGTCCACCGACAAGTCGGCCTCCACGGAGCTCGGCTTCCCCGTGGCCGCCACCAAGAACACCACCCGCGTGCGCGGGCGCCGACGCCGCGGCGGACGTCGCCGGGGCCGTGAGCGCGGTGTTCCCGTCGACCTCGGCGGACAACCGGCCGCACGCGGTCGCGCTGGTCGACGAGCGCAACTGGCAGGGGGCGATCGCCGCCGCGGTGCTGATGGCCAAGCCGCTCGCGATCCCCACGCTCTTGAGCAGCGCCGGCGGGCTGCCCGCGGTGTCCAAGGACGCGCTGGCCCGGCTCAACCCAGCCGGCTCGCCGCTGGCCGGCAACGCCCAGATCATTCGCATCGGCGACAACTCGGCGCGGCCCGGCGCCCTACCGCAAGGCGATCATCCCCGGCACCGATCCCTACGTGCTGGCCGCGGGCGTGGACAAGTTCTTCTCTGTGGCACGCGGCAAGCCCACCTCCGATGTGATCGTCGCCTCGGGCGAGCAGTCCGGCTACGCGATGCCGGCCGCCGCCTGGGCAGCGCGCTCCGGCGACTCGGTGCTGTTCGTCCGCCAGGGCACGGTGCCGCCGGCCACCGCTGGAGGCCCTGCAGCGCCACGACCATCCGAACATCTGGGTAGTGGGGCCGGAGGCGGCGGTGGGCAACGCCGTGATCAGCGAGCTGAAGAAGCTACGGCACCGTGCAGCGGATCGACGGGCCCTCCCCGGTGCAGAACGCGATCGCCTTCACGCGCTTCGGACGCCACGGCTTCGGCTGGGACATCAGCACGCCGGGACAGAACTTCACCCTCGCCAGCACCACGCGGCCGGCGGATGCCGCCGCAGCCGGCGCGCTGGCCGGGGCGGCATCTTCGCGCCGCTGCTGCTCACCGACGTGGCCGCCGCGCTGCCGCCGTCGCTCGACAGCTTCTTCCAGGACGTGCAGCCCGGCTACCAGGGCAATCCCAACAGCGGGGTCTTCAACCACGTCTGGATCCTGGGCGACAGCAACACGGTGTCGGTGGCGGCCCAGGGGCGCCTCGACACGATCACCCAGCTCGTGCCGGTCCAGGCCGTCAACCCGTAGCCGGGCGGCCGCGCTAGGTTTCACGCCGTGAGCGAGTACGAGAAGCCGGGCCGGCAGTCCACGCTCGAGGACGTGCGCCAGTTGATGGGCGCGTCCACTCCGCACTTCGCTCTACAGCTGCGCAACCGCATCCGCAACCTGATCCGCGACCTGCCGCAGGACGACCAGGCGCGGATCGAGGGCGAGCGGGAGATCGCGCGGCTCGACCAGATCGCCTTCCACGGCGAGCACCGCGGGCACCCGGGCCAGGACGGCGAGCGCCCGATGCCGAGCATCAGCTAGCCCGAGCAGCACCAGCCGCGGAGCTGCGGGAACGCGACCGGCCCGCTCCCGCCGGCGGCGAACGCGCGGGCGATGTTCGACACGGCCATCAGCCTGCGCGGGTCTGCCGAGCTCACGAACAGCCACTGGTCGGCGTCGCGCCAGGCGATCAGGAGCCAGCGGCCGTCGGGTGACCAGTCGACGCCGCTGAACTCGCCGCTGACGTTCGCGCCTGCGCGAGGGTGCCAGGCGCGGCCGAGGACCGAGAGCAGCGAGACCTCGCTGAGCCGCGTCGCCGCGTGCATGCGCACGAGCGCGATCGTCTTGCCGTCTGGCGAGAAGGAGGCGGCCTGCGCGACGTCGCCCCGGCGCAGGCGGAGCCGCTTCAGGATCCTTCCGTGCGCGTCGAACAGCCACAGGTTGTCCCGCTCGACAGCCAGCAGCCTGCTCGCGTCGGGCGACCATGCGAGCTCGATCGGCCGCATCACCGCGCCCGAGCGCCACAGGCGCCGAGCCAGATCGGCGTCGGCGACGGTCACATGACCCGCGTGGACGAATGCCAGCACGTGGCCGGGGCCGGGCCGCCACGCCGGCGGCGCCGCGGCGACGTGACGCGCGAAGAGGTGGTCGTCGCTGCCGTCGCCCACCACCACGCGCAGGTCCCTGCCGCTCAGGTAGGCGATACGGAAGCCGTCCGGCGCCCAGCTCGGGTCGCGCGGGGCGGGCACACGCGGGAGCGCCCAGTGGATGCGGCCGGTGGGCTCCATCGCCACCAGGTCGTGGCCGCGCACGGCCGCGACGAAGAGACCGTGGGGCGACCAGGCCGGGTAGCGGTAGCGGCCGAGCAGCCGCTTCGAGCCGTCGCGGCTCACGACCCAGAGGCCGTCGCGCGAGCTCACCATCACGCTGCCCGGCGCAGGCAGCGAGGACAGCACGCGCTTTGCGTGGCGGACGCCCGGCCTGGACTCGAACCTCTGCCCCACCCAGCGCACCGCGCCGGACGGCGCGATGCTCACGGCCGCCACGCAGGCGGTGGCGAGCGCCAGCGCCGCCACCGCCCTTCGGCTGCGGCGCGGGACTGGCCGCGGCAGCGGCTCGCGCCGCTCGAACTCCGCCCCGACCAGCTCCCAGGCGCGCAGGCCGGCGTCGCCCTCGTCGGGCGCCGACAGCGCGTGCAGGCTCCGCTCGAGGGTCCGCTCGCTCACCGCGACACCGCCCGCTGGAGCTCGTCGAGCGCCCGGCGCAGGCGCGAGTTCACCGTGCCGCGCGGGAGCTCGAGCAGCTCGGCGATCTCGCCGGGCGTGTAGTCGAGCAGGTAGCGCAGCACCACCACCGCCCGTCGCTCGGGGGAGAGCGTGGCGAGCGCGGCGTCGAGCTCGTCGCGGGCGCCGAGCTCGTGCTCGACGCTGTCGGCGACGGGGCCTTCCGCGCTCGCCTCGATCTCCCGCCTGAGCGCACGAGCGCGCGCCCAGTCGATCGCCCGGTTCACCACGATGCGGTGCAGCCAGGGGCCGAACGAACGGCGCCGGTCGAAGCGGTCGAGCGCCCGGATCGCCGACAGCCAGGCCTCCTGGGCGATGTCCTCGGCGGCCGCGCGGTCATAGACCACGTAGTAGGCGGCCCGGTAGGCGGGCGGCCAGTGACGGCGGAAGAGCTCCTCAAGGTCGGCCTTCGAGCCCGCCTGCGCGCCGCGGATCAGCGCGCGCTCGGAGCGGCCCGCCTGCTGCGGCCTGGGCAGGCGCAGAGCCGACAGCTCGCTCGCCTCCGACGTCACGATGCCCACCATACGGCCGGGCGGGCGGGCGGAGTCCCGCGTTTCTAGCCGGAGCTACGCCGTGGCTGGGGCGCGCGAGAGGCCCGCGAGCTCGGCCACGCGCTCGCGGTGGTCGCTTGCGCTGCCGAGCAGGTGCCCGTCGGTGCGGGCGCGCTTGAGGAAGAACTGGAGGTCGTGCTCCCAGGTGAAGCCGATGCCGCCGTGCACCTGGAGCGCCGAGGCCGTGACCTGCCAGCCGGCGTCGGCCGCGTAGGCCTTCGCCATCGAGGCGGCCAGCGCCGCGGACTCTGGCTCGAAGTCGGCCGTCCAGCCCGCGTAATACGCCGCCGAGCGCGCGCTCTCGACCTCGAGCAGCATCTGCGCGCAGCGGTGCGCCACGGCCTGGTAGGCGCCGATCGGCCGGTCGAACTGCTTGCGGTCCTTCGCGTACTCGACCGACATCTCCATCGCCCGCTGGCCGATGCCCACGAGCTCTCCCGCAAGCGCGATCTCAGCGCGGTCGAGGCCCGCCTGGAGATCACCCGAAAGCGGGTCGCCGCCCTCGGCGCGCACGCTCGCAAAGCGGCGCGTGGGGTCGATCGTCTCGCGCAGCTCGATCTCGGCGTCGCCTGCCTCCACCAGCGTGGCCGAGTCGCCGTCCACCAGCACGATCACGGCAGCCGAGTCGGCGTCCGGCACGAGCGCCGCCTCGCCGTTCGTGACGATGCCCACCGTGCCGCGCGCCTCGCCCGAGGCGATGCCCGGCAGCCAGCGCTGCTTCTGCTCGTCTGAGCCGGCGTGCTGGATCACGAGCCCCGCGGCGGCGTTCGAGAAGAACGGCGTGGGCGCGACCACGTAGCCGAGCTCCTCCATCACGATCACGAGCTCCACCACGCCGAGCCCCTGGCCGCCGTCTTCCTCCGGGATGAAGATGCCGGGCCAGCCGAGCTCGGCGATCTGCTGCCAGAGCGACTCGTCGTAGCTCCCGGACTCAGCCAGCTCGCGCACCTTGTCGGCCTTGTAGCGGCTGGCGAGGAAGTCCCTTGCGGTGCGCTTGATCGCCTGCTGGTCGTCCGTGAAGTCGAAGTTCAAGCGCTACCTCATCTTGGGAAGGCCGAGCACACGCTCGGCGATGATGTTCTTGAGGATCTCGGTGGTGCCGCCCTCGATCGAGTTCGCGCGGGCGCGCAGGAAGCGGTAGGTCCACTTGTCGTCCATGAGCGGCGCCTCGGGACCGCGCACGTCCATCGCCAGCTCGGTGAGGGCCTGGTTGATGTCCGACCACTGCCACTTGGGCAGCGAACCCTCTGGCCCGGGCACGCCGCGCTTCATCTGGCTCGTGATGCCGCGGTAGGCGTTGAGGCGCAGGGTCTCGGACTCGATGTAGAGCTGGCCGATGCGCTGGCGGATGACCGGGTCGTCGTCGAGGCCGCGCTCGCGCACGAGCTCCATCAGCTCGCCGAGCGCGATCTTGACGGCCACGGCCGAGCCGAAGGCGATCCCGGCGCGCTCGTTCATCAGCGTGGTGATGGCCACGTTCCAGCCGTCGCCCGGCTGGCCCACGACGTTCTCGTCGGGGATGTAGGCCTCCTCCATGAAGATCTCGTTGAACTCGGACTCGCCGGTGATCTGCCGCAGCGGGCGCACCTGCACGCCCTCCTGGTCCATGTCCATCAGGAAGTAGGTGAGGCCCTTGTGCTTGGGCGCGTCCGGGTCCGTGCGCGCGACGAGCATGCACCACTTGGCCTCGTGCGCGAAGGTGGTCCACACCTTCTGCCCCGTGACCTTCCAGCCGCCGTTCGACTTCACGGCCTTGGTCTTGAGCGAGGCGAGGTCGGAGCCCGACTCCGGCTCTGAGAAGCCCTGGCACCAGATCTCCTCGGCGGACAGGATCGGCGCGAGGAAGCGCCTCTTCTGATCGTCGGTGCCGTGGTGGATCACCACCGGGCCGCCCATCACCAGGCCGAGGACGTTCGCCGCCGACGGCGTCTTGGCGCGCGCCATCTCCTCGTTGAAGATCGCCTGCTCGATGAGCGTGGCGCCGCGGCCGCCGTACTCCTTCGGCCAGGACAGCCCGGCGTAGCCCGCCTCGTTCAGCTTGCGCTGCCACTCGCGCCGGAACGGGAAGACCGCCTCGTCGCCGTCCGGCTCCGCGCCCGGGTGGTTGCGCTCGAGCCAATCGCGCAGCTCGTCGCGGAAGGCCTGCTCCTGAGGTGAGAGAGTCAGATCCACGAGGTGTCGCATCCTATCCGTGTCATTGGCCTCCCTGTAGTGCCTGCTCGAGCAGACGCCTCACCACGCCCTGCTGGTTGGGGATCGTCAGGCGCTGCTGGAGCAGCGGAATCGCCTTGCCGAACTGGCCCGTCTGGAAGTACGCGTCGGCGAGGTTGTAGAGCGTGTAGGCGTAGTTGATGTCCGTGGCCCGCGCCTCCGGCGGGAAGGCGGCGAGCGCGCGCTCGAGGATCGGGATGGCCTCGTCAGGACGGCCGGCGTCGATCAGCGCCTTGCCCTGGTCGTTGAGCTGGCGCCCGAGGTCGGCGCCCTGCGGCTGCTGCGACGGCGGCGTCGCGGTCTGGGGCGCGGCCGGCGTGGTGGACTGCGGCGTCTGCGAGGCGGCCGGCTTCGGCTTCGTGGTCGAGCGGTGGTGCACGGCCGTCCTGTGCTTGGGCGAGCCGCCGTCTCCGCCGCGCGTGAGCAGGGCGAGCGCCGCCACGACGATCACCACGAAGAGCGCCAGCACCGGGAGCCAGCGCGGGAGGCCGCGGCCGCCGCCGAGCGGCAGCGTGAGCGCCTCGCTCCTCGGATTCGAGTGAGAGGGCACGACGAGCGCGCGTTGCAGGTCGTCGGCCAGCTCGCCCGCGGTGGCCTGCCGAGCGCTCGGCCGCAGCGCCATCGCGCGCTGGATCGCCTGCGCCGCGCCCGCCGGGGCGCCCGGCCAGGCGTCGCGCAGGTCAGGCGGCGGCTCGCCGGTCGCGCGGCGGGCCACCTCGATGGGGTTGTCGCCCTCGTGCGCGCGCCGCCCGCTGAGCAGCTCGAAGGCCACGGCGCCGAGCGAGTAGACGTCCGCGGCCGCCGTGACGCGCTGGCCCTCGAGCTGCTCGGGGGCCATATACGCGGGCGTGCCGAGCGCCATGCCGGTGCGCGTGAGGCGCGTGTCGTCGGCCGCGATGCCGATGCCGAGGTCCGCGAGCTTGACCGTGCCGGCCGGGCCGAGCAGCACGTTGGCCGGCTTCACGTCGCGGTGCACGATGCCCTGCGCGTGGGCGTGGTCGAGCGCCGACGCCAGTGCCCGCAGGATCTCGAGCGAGCGCCGCAGGGGCAGCGGCCCGCGCTTGAGGGCGTCCCGCAGCGTCTCCCCCTCGACGTACTCCATCACCACGAGCACGCCCTCGTCGTAGGTCTCGGTGTCGAAGACCGAGACGAGGTTGGGGTGGTTCAGCGACGCGCCGAGCCGGGCCTCGCGGTGCAGCCGGCGCTCCATCTCATCCGGGCTGCCGGTGTGCAGCCGCTTGACCGCCACGAGACGGCCGAGGCGCTGGTCCTCGCAGAGCAGGACCGTGGCCGCGCCACCGGACCCGAGCCGCCGCACCACGCGATAGCGATTGGCCAGCAGCGTGCCGTTGGTCGAGACGGCCACGGTCTTGAGACTACTCGTGGGGCTGATCTACACCCGCTGGATGACGGTGCCCGTGCCGAGCCCGCCGCCGCAGCACATCGTCACGAGGCCGACCTCCTTGTCGGAGCGCTCGAGCTCGTGCAGCAGGGTGGTGATCAGTCGCGCGCCCGTGGAGCCGAGCGGATGCCCGAGGGCGATCGCTCCGCCGTTCACGTTCACGCGGTCCATGTCGGGGTCGAGCTCGCGGCGCCACGCCGCGAGGACGGAGGCGAACGCCTCGTTGATCTCAACGAGGTCGATGTCGTCCATCGTCATGCCGTTGCGGTCGAGCAGCTTCTTGGTGGCGGGGATCGGGCCGGTGAGCATGATCACCGGGTCCACGCCGACCGTGGTCTGGTCGAGGATCCGCGCCCGCGGCTTGAGGCCGAGCGACTCGGCCTTCTTGCGCTCCATCAGCAGCACCGCGGCGGCGCCGTCGGAGATCTGCGACGAGTTGCCCGCCGTGACCTTGCCGTCCGGCTTGAAGGCCGGCTTGAGCTGCGACAGGGTCTCGAGGTTGGTGTCCGGGCGGATGCCCTGGTCGGTGACGTAGGTGTCGCCGTTGACCTGGAAGGGCACGATCTCGCGCTCGAAGCGGCCCTCCTCCGTGGCCTTGGCCGCAAGCTGGTGGGAGCGCACGCCGATCTCGTCGAGCTCGGAGCGGGGGATCTCCCACTGGTCGGCGATCATCTCGGCCGAGATCCCCTGCGGCACGAGGTTGTACTGCTGCATCAGCTCGTCGGGCCAGGGTGAGCCGACCTCGTCGACCCACTTGAAGCCGACGCCCATCGGGATGTGGCCCATGTGCTCGACACCCGAGCCGATCACGGCGTCGTGCACGCCGGAGGCGATCAGCGCCGCGGCGAAGTTCACGGCCTGCTGCGCGGAGCCGCACTGGCGGTCGACGGTGGTGGCCGGCGTCTCGATCGGCAGCCCGGCCTGCAGCCAGGCGTTGCGGCCGACGTTGAACATCTGCTCGCCGTACTGCTGGACACAGCCGGTGATGACGTCCTCCACCTCACCCGCGGGGATGCCGGCGCGCTCGATCACCTCGCTGTAGCACTTGCCGAGAAGCTCGTTGGGATGCGTGTCCTTGTAGTAGCCCTTCTCCGGGTGGCCGCGCCCGATCGGCGTCCTGACCGCCTCGACGATGACCACTTCGCGTCCGCTCTCCATCGGCATTCGTCACTACCTCCTGTGGCGCTCGGCGCGGCGAATGGCGCGCCCCTTCCGGTAGGGTACTCAATTGACTGGTGAGTCAACCAAACCTCACTGAGCGGCTGGGGATAGTCGGGAGCGGCGCCATTGCGCGCGGTCTCGCCAATGTGGCGGACCAGCATCCGGGCGTCGTCCTATGGGCTCGCAGCGAGCATTCCGCGGAGCGGGCGCGCGAGCGCACCGGCGACCACGTGGAAGTCGTCACAGACATCGAGCAGCTCGGCGAGTGCTCGCTGGTCGTCGAGGCCGTGGTGGAGGACATCGCGGTCAAGGTCCCGCTGCTCGGCGAGCTGGGCGAGCTGCTCCCCGAGCAGTCCCTGATCGCCACCACCACCTCGTCGCTCGCGATCCCGGAGCTCGCGGCCGCGAGCGGCCGTCCGGAGAACTTCGCCGGCATCCACGTCTTCAATCCGGTGCCGAAGATGAAGCTCATCGAGCTCGCCTTCCCGGACGAGGCCAGCGAGGAGACGCGCAACCGCGCCCGTGCCTTCTGCGACTCGATCGAGAAGACCGCCGTGGAGGTGCCCTGCATTCCCGGCTTCGTGGTCAACCGGCTGCTCTTCCCGTATCTGTTCAGCGCCGTGCGGCTGCTCGAGGAGACCGGCATGGAGCCGAAGGCGATCGACGAGTGCATGCAGCTCGGCGCCGGCCATCCCATCGGACCGCTCGCGCTGCTCGACTACGTGGGGCTCGACGTGTCCAAGGCGATCGGCGAGGAGATCGGCTCGCCGATCCCGGCCCGCGTCGCCGAGCTCGTCGCCGAGGGCAAGCTCGGCAAGAAGGTCAAGACGGGCTTCTACGAGTACGAGTGAAGCGCGCGCTCGAAGGCGGCTTCGAGCTCGATGACGATCGCTCGCGCGTCGACCTGGACGAGGTCCACCGCTTCATCTCGACCGAGGCCTACTGGGCGCTCGGCCGCCAGCGGCAGGTGCAGGAGCGGCTCGTGCGCGAGTCCACGCGCGTGATCGGCGCCTACGCGCCCGACGGCCGCACCGTCGGCTTCGCGCGCGTGGTCACCGACGGCAACTCGATCGCCTACCTGGCCGACGTCTACATCCACCCGGACTTCCGGGGCCGCGGGCTGGGGGTCGAACTGGTACGGGAAGCGGTGGAGAACGGCCCGCACGCGCACGTGCGCTGGATCCTGCATACGGACGACGCGCAGGGCCTGTACGAGAAGTTCGGCTTCGGCGAGCCCTCGGCGCGGCTGATGGAGCGCCCGAAGCCGGGCGCGCCTCCCGGAGCGCCCTAAGCCGCCTCGCGCCGCGGCTCGTGCCGGCGCGGCTGCGGCCGGCGGTAGACGCGGCTCGAGCTCTTGAGGCGCGTGGAGAGGCCCGCCGCCAGGTCCCAGACGACGTCCGCCTCGCCGATCCCCTGGAGCAGCGCCAGCTCGGCCACGCGCTCCCAATCGAGCTCAGCCTCCGGGAGCTCGTCCCAGCGGGCGTACTCGAGCGCCTCGAGGGCGCCGCCCAGCGATGGCCCGACCTCCCCTTGCGCCTTCAGGAGTGCGCGCAGCGCATCACGCTGGGAGTCAGTGAGCTTGACGGACCACATGAGGCAAGACCTCCTCTACGGGGAAGCTCTTGCCGGGTCAAGCTAACCCCCGTCGCGGACGGACTCCTGATCCGCGTCGCCGCCGCCGCGCTCGGGCCCGTGATCGCGGATCCGTACGGCCTCGATGCGGTTCTGCCGCACGGACTCGACGCGCAGCGAATAGCCGTTCGCCCGCACCATGTCGCCGCGCTTCGGCAGCCGCCCAAGCTCGCCGAACACGAACCCGCCCACCGAGTTGTAGGCCTCCGAGTCGATCGGAAGGTCGAGGCCGTAGTCGGCGAGGTCCGTGATCGGCACATGCCCGCGGACGTACCAGTCGCCGTTCGCCAGCCGCCGCACCGCGCCGCCCGCGGGGTCGGTCTCGTCGGCGATCTCCCCCACCACCTCCTCGATGATGTCCTCGACCGTGACGATGCCGGCGGTGCGTCCGTACTCGTCGACGACGATCGCCATCGACGCCCGCTCGCGCTGGAGGTCGGCCAGCAGGTCGTCGAGCGGCTTGGTCTCCGGGACGATCGGCGTGTCCTTCACCGCGGACTCGATCGACGCGTTCGGCCCCTGCTGCATCATCAGCCGCACCAGCGAGTTGTTGTGCACGATGCCGCGGATGCGGTCGGTGTTGTGATCCTCCGTCGCGACCAGGCGGGTGTGGCCCGAGTCGATGCAGCGCCGCAGCGCGGTCTCCACATCCTCGGAGACGTCGACCGTGACCACCGCCGGGATCGGCGTCATCACGTTGCGCGCCTCCTGCTCGTGCAGGTGGAAGACGCCGCGCAGCATCACCGCCTCGCCCGGGTCGAGCGTGCCGCCGGAGGCGCTGCGGGCGATGAGGAACTTCAGGTCCTCCGAGGTTGTGGTCTCCTCGCCGAGTCCCTCGGTCCTGATGCCGAAGGGGCGAACGAGCAGGCGGGCGGCGGCGGAGAGCACCATTGCCACCGGCCTGAAGACGATGTTCGAGAACTCGAGCGGCCGTGACAGCCGGCGGGCCACCCCCTCGGGCCGCGCGACCGTGTAGATCTTCGGGGTGAGCTCGCCGAAGGTGATGTGCGCGGCGGAGATCAGCATGTAGGCGACGATCGCCGCGATCACAGTGGCGGCGCCGTGGCTGAGCGGGCCGCCGAGCGGCTTGTCCAGGTAGTGGGCCACCACCGGCTCGCCGATCGCGCCGATGCCGATCGAGGCGAGCGTGATGCCCACCTGGCAGGCGGCGATGTACTGGTCGATGTGCTGGATCTGGCGCCGTGCGAGCGCGGCGCCGCGCGCGCCCTCCTCCGCGAGCTGCTCGATGCGGTCGAGCCGCGAGCGCACGAGCGCGTACTCCGCCGCGACGAAGAGGCCATTGAGCGCGATCAGCGCAGGAACGACGATCAGCAGCAGGGCAAGGTCCATCTAGACGGCCCTGTCGGCGCGTGGGCTGCCGGCGGCGGAAACGGGAGTGGGCCTACTTCGAGGAGGTTCGTCGTCGCTCATCTGGCGAACGGGAACAACGTAGCAGAGGCATCCGATACCGCAGATGGCGGGGCTCAGGCAGCCCCGTCGATCTTCGAGGCGAGCTCGAAGTCGTTCTCGGTCAATCCGCCCTCCGAATGCGTGGAGAGCGTCACCGTGACCTTGTTCCAGGAGATGGCCAGGTCCGGGTGGTGGTTCATCTCCTCGGCGAGCGGCGTGATGCGGTTGACGAAGCCGACCGACCCGACGAAGTCGGCGAACTGGAACTGACGCGAGATCGCATCGCCATCGCGCTGCCAGCCCTCGAGCCGCGCGAGGCGCGCCTCGACGTCCTGGTCGCTGAAAACTGCCATCGTTACCCCCGTGCGAATCGCAAGTCTGGTCCCATCTGCCACCGAGATGATCTGTGAGCTCGGCCTGCGCGACAGCCTAGTTGCCGTCACGCACGAGTGCGATTACCCGGAGGGCGTCGAGCAACTCCCGCACCTGACCCGCAGCGTCATCCCCGAGTACCTGTCGCCCGCCGAGATCGACGCCGCCGTGCGCCAGCACACGGAGCGCGGCGAGGCTCTTTACGAGCTAGACGAGGACCTGCTGCACGACCTCGAGCCCGACCTGATCGTCACGCAGGCGCTGTGCGAGGTCTGCGCGGTGTCCGTGGACGACGTGCGCTCGGTGGCGGAAAGCCTGGCCTCGCAGCCGGAGGTGCTCTCGCTCGACCCGTCCACTCTCGGCGAGGTGATCGGCGACGTGCGCACGCTCGCGCAGGCCACCGACAGGAAGGACGAGGGCGTGGACCTCGTCCACGAGCTGGCCGACCGGCTCGACGCCGTGAAGCTGGCCGTGCGCGGCGCCGACCGCCCGCGTGTGGCTGCGCTGGAGTGGCTCGACCCGCCCTTCATCGGCGGGCACTGGGTGCCGCAGATGATCGAGCTCGCGGGCGGCGAGGACGCGCTCGGCCTGCCGGGCGAGCGCTCGCGCACCGCGAGCTGGGAGGAGATCGAGGCGTCCCGGCCCGACGTCGTCGTCTCGATGCCCTGCGGCTATTACGCCGAGCGTGCCGCTCACGAGGTCATGCAGCACCGGGAGCCGATCGCCCGCCTCGGCGCGGAGCGGGTCGTGGCGGTGGACGCCGCCGCCTACTTCTCGCGCCCGGGGCCGCGGCTCGTCGACGGCGTGGAGCTGCTCGCTTACATCCTGCACCCGGACCGGGTGGAGCCGCCGCCGCACGAGCGGCTGATCGCGCTCGACCTGGCGGCGCAGCCGTCGTAGGGCGCTAAGCGCCTGAGTGCGCGACGGCCAGCGACCCGATCACGCAGGCCACGCCGATCCCCGCGGCCAGCAGCAGCGGGACCGCCGCCGGCACCATCCCGCGCCGGCGCTCGCCGATGTCGAACAGCACGACCGCCGCGAGCGCGCCGCCGATCAGCCCGCCGATGTGACCGCCGATCGAGATGCCCGCGAACGTGACGCTGAAGAGCAGGTTGATGCCGATGAACACCGGCAAACCCGACTGCATCGGATCGAGCCCGCGGCTGCGCATGACCATCACGCCGGCGCCCGCGAGACCGAACACCGCCCCGGACGCGCCGAGCGTGAGCGCGAACTCCGAGCTGAGGAGCAGCGCGCCGAACGAGCCGGCCAGCAGCGAGACGAAGTAGATCAGCGCGAACTTGAAGCTGCCGATCGCCGGCTCGAGCATCATCCCGAGCACGTACAGCACGTACATGTTGAAGCCGATGTGGATGAGGTTGGCGTGCAGGAAGCCGGACGTGACGAGGCGCCACCAGTCGCCCTGGGCAACCGTGAAGCGCGACAGCGCGAAGTTCCGGATCACGCTGCTGTTGCCGAGCCCTCCCAGGAGCTGGACGCCCGTGCCGATCTCCGCGAGGAACACGATGACGTTGGCGGCGATCAGCGCGTAGGTGACCCTCGGCACCGCGCTCATGCTGCGCGCGGTGACCACCCTCGTGCGCTGACGCGCGCACTCCGGGCAGCGCATGCCCACCGGCGTGGGCGTCATGCAGTCAGGGCAGATGGCCCTGCCGCAGTTCGAGCAGGCGACGCCGGTCTCCCGGCTGGGATGGCGATAGCAGACGGCCACTGAGAAAGACGATAGTGACGCGCGCGGTCTGCTCAGGGACTCTTTAGGCGGCCAGCGCCGCGCGGCTACGCGAGCTTGAACGTCATCACCGGCGGCTCGGTGGGCTGCTGCGTGCCGCCCTGGGGCTCGCGCGTGACCGCCACCGTGTCGACGCCATTCAGGTTGGTGGCGATCGCCGCGCTGCCGCTGCCGTCCTTGCTCACGCCGAACAGCGCGCCGGCCGGCACGAACTGGCCGTCGCGGTGGACCCAGACCTCGTAGACCTGGTTCTGCCCCGGCTGGGGCATGCCGTCGAGCTTGAGCACGCCGCCCTTGGAGCGGTCGCCGCTCACGACCAGGCTGGCGTTCGCCATCGGCAGGCGGCCGTTGTCCACCACCGCCGCGACCGTCTTCGAGCTGCTGCCGCCGATGCCCGCCACGCCGATGCCGATCGCCACCCCGACGGCGAGCACCGCCGCCATGCCGAGCGCGAATGCGGGCCGAAGCTGCGGCAGGCGCAGCCGGTCGCGCCAGGTCGTGGAGCGCGCGACGCGCTCGCGCTCGCGCGCCTCGGCGTTGACGATCTCCATCAGCGACTTCTTCAGGCTCGCGGGCGGCACCACCGGCTCGACCGCGCGCGGCAGCGCCTCCGACGCCACACGCATGTGCTCGAAGTCCTGGCGGCAGCTCGCGCAGCTCGCCACGTGGCGCTCGAGGACCTCGGCCTCGAGCTCCGTCAGGGCGCCCAAGAGATAGGCCCCCACGTTCTCCTCGTATTGCTCGTGATCCCTGCTCATGCGACTTCTCCAGTCAGTTCCCTGCGCATCTTCTCGAGGCCCAGTCGCATCCGTCCCTTGACGGTACCCACGGGCATGTCGA
Source organism: uncultured Thermoleophilaceae bacterium (assembly GCA_963848495.1). Classification (GTDB taxonomy): domain Bacteria; phylum Actinomycetota; class Thermoleophilia; order Solirubrobacterales; family Thermoleophilaceae; genus JAICJR01. The sequence continues at coordinate 982,364 of CAWKDV010000002.1, read as the reverse complement.
GCATCTCCGCGATCTGCGTGTGCGTGAACCCTCCGTAGTACGCGAGCTCGATCACGCGCGACTGCTCCCCGGGCAGCGACTGCAGCGCCGCCCGCACCTCGCGCGCCTCCTCCCTTCGAGCCGCCTCCACGTCCGTGAGCTCCGGCGCCTCCTGGCGCTCCTCGATCCCCTCGGCGCTCGCACGACGGCGGTCGTGCACCAGGTTGCGCCGCAGGGCGTCGATCGTGCGGTGGTGGACGATGCCCAACACCCAGGTCCGGACGCTCCCCCGCTCCCGCTCGTAGCGCACCTTGCTGCGCCAGATCGAGAGGAACGCCTCCTGCACGATGTCCTCCGCGACGGCCCGCTTTCCGACCATCCGGTACGCGAGCGAGAAGGCCGCACCGCCGTGGCGGTCATAGAGCACTTCGAAGGCACGCGGATCCCCGCCCTGCACGACGTGCATCAACTCCTCGTCCGCAAGGCGTTGGAGGTTCACGTCACTGACTACGCTGCTCGCCCCTCCGCGGATCAGCGGTGAAGGCGCTTGCGGATGTCCCCGGACACTTCCTTGGCGCTCTTCTCGAGCGCCTTGAGACCCGAGGCCTGGCGCTTCTTGTGCTGCTGGCGCGCGCGCACGAGGACGAGGGTGCCGCTGGCGGCGGTGAGCATCGCGGCCGCGCCGATCGGGCGCGCCCAGTTGCGCGGGTCGCGCATCGAGCTGAGCTCCCAGTCGGCCAGCTCGTCGGCGGCGGCGTCGAGCTGCTCGGTGAGCCGGTGCTCGAGCCGGTCGGTGAGCGACCCCGGCGGGTCGATCGGCACGAGCGCGGAGCGCAGCAGGCGCTCGACCTCATTCATCGCCCCTCACCTCCCTGCCGTCCTCCCTGAGGTTCTCGTCGAGCTGCCGGATGGCGCGGTGGATCAGCACCTTGGTGGCGCCCTCGGAGCGACCGAGTGCGCGAGCGATCTCGCGGTTGTCCATGTCGAGCGCGAACCTCATGATCAGAGCCTCACGCCGATCGTCCGGCAGGTTGGCCACACCTGCGAGGACCTCTTCCAGCTCCTCGCGCTGCTCCACGATCTCGGCTGTGGGATGCGGCTCTGACAGGATCGCGGCGTCCTCCAGCTGCGTCTGGGGCCGGCGCGAGCGGTCCCGGTAGTAGTTCGCGGCCAGGTTGTGGGCGATGCGGATCAGCCAGGGACGCAACGGCCGGCCCTTCGACTCGCGCTGGGCGCGCTCGAAGTGACGGTAGGCCTGAAGGAAGGTCTGCTCCGTCAGGTCCTCCGCGTCGTGGTGGTTGCCCACCCGGTAGTAGGCGTAGCTGTAGACGTCGCGAAGGTGCGCCTTGTACAGCTCGCTGAAGTCGCGGTCCAGTGCCGCTTTGTCGGCCACTGACGTCAAGCATGGACAACCCTACCCCCGTGCGCTCGCGGCGGCCGGTTCTGGCAGCAGCTCGACCGGCCTCGGCGCCCGCTGCCCGCCGAGCCATTCCCACTGCAATTCGACGCACGGCCAGATGCGCGCGGTGACCTCTTGCGCGAGATGCTGGGACGGATGGTCCACGCGCGGGAAGGTCAGCGGCCGCCCGATCCTCACCTTCACCTTCATCGGGCGGACCTTCCAGCCGCGCCGCACGAACTCGCTGCCGAACACCGCGATCGGCACCACCGGCGCGGCGGTCTCGAGCGCCAGCCGGCCCACCCCGCTGTGCGCTTCACCCAGCGGACCGCTGCGATGGCGCGTGCCCTCCGGGAAGATCACGACCGCCTCGCCGCGCTCGACGAGCAGGCGCGCCGTCTCCATCGCCTCCTCGTCCGACTCGCCGCGCCGTACCGGGAAGGCGCCCATGCAGTTGAGGATCCAGCTGCGGAAGCGGCTGGTGAACATCTCCTGCTTGGCCATGAAGTAGATCGGGCGCCGGATGCAGGTGCCGATCACGAACGGGTCGAGGAAGCTGCGGTGGTTGGGCGCCAGCAGGACGCCGCCCTTCCTCGGAACGTAGCCGCGGCCGATGCGGCTCGTGCGGAACCAGATCTGGATCGCCGGCTGAAGGACCGAGCGCACGACCCAGTAGACGAACGTGTTCACGCCGCGGCGCCGCGTTCGCTCGTGGTAGACGGACAGAGGATGGGACGGGCCTCCGAAGAGCACGACCGAAATACCGCGGAGGTTGGAGCCTGGTTACACCATTCGGTCGTGCTGGGCGCGAGCAGCCGCGCACCTCGTTAGGCTGCCCACTGTGCCTGTGGCTCGCAGCATCAACGGTGCGCTGGCGGGCGGCATCGCGGCCGCCGTCTGGGCGGCGCAGCAGCCGCTCGACAAGCGCGTCTTCGGCAGCGACTACGACGACCTGGCGATTCTCGGCAAGGCGGTCGCGCGCGGCTCCGAGTGGCCCTACGTCGGGCTGGCGATCCACCTGCAGAACGGCGCCGCGTTCGGCGCCGCCTATGCGCTTCTGCGCCCGTTTCTCGTCGGCCCGCCCGCGCTGCGCGGGCTCACCGCCGCCCTCGCCGAGCACGCGGCGCTGTGGCCGCTCGGCCGCCTGGTCGACAAGCACCACCCCGCGTCCAAGGAGCTCGTCTCGCTGCAGGGCAACCGCCGCGCGCTCGCCCAAGCCACCTGGCGCCACGCCCTGTTCGGCCTGATCGTCGGCGTGCTCGAGCACCGCCTGAACGCCCAGCGCGAGGCCGAGCCGCCGTTCGTGCCCGTGTCCTCGAACGGGCACGGGAACATCGAGCGCGCGGCTACTACGGCCGCCTAGGACACCTAGACTCAGCACGCCGGGCCGGAGTAGCTCAGCTGGTAGAGCAACGGTTTTGTAAACCGTAGGTCAGGGGTTCGAGCCCCCTCTCCGGCTCTTTCCGTGGTTGTGAAACGAACCTGGTCGACAGTCGCCGCACTGGCGCTCCTCGCCGTGGTCGCCTGCGGCGGGACGAAGGCGCATGTGCGCAGCGGTTCCGCCTCCCCGTGGCTGCAGGTCGACGCGCCGCTGCCGAAGGAAGCTCAGACGCTCGCCGGCCGGCTCACCCAGGCCAGCCGCGCCCTCGATGCCTCCATCGACGGTTGGACCGATCGCTCGCAGGGCGCGCCGCCTGAGCCGGTCGCGCTGGAGGCGCTGTACGTCCAGCGCGTGGACCGGCTGCTCGCGCAGCGGCCGCGGCTTGCGTCGCAGACGCTGCCTCTGCTGCCCGCTGCCCTGCGCCGCCAGACCGGCGATGTCGTCACGGCGCTGCGCGACCTGTTCCGCCTGACCCCGCCGACCCGCAGGCGGACCTTCAAGACTGGTCCCGCCGCGCCGGCCGGCCTGCTCCTCGGCTTCTACCGGGCCGGCCAGAGCCGCTTCCGGGTCGGCTGGAACGTGCTCGCCGCGGTGAACCTCGTCGAGACCGACTTCAACCGCATCAGGAGCTCGAGCAGCGCGGGAGCGCAGGGCCCGATGCAGTTCCTGCCGGCGACCTGGCGGGCGTACGGCCTCGGCGGGAACATCGACGACCCGCACGATGCGATCCTGGGCGCCGCCAACTACCTGCGCCGAAACGGCGCGCCGGGCAGCTACCGGCGGGCGCTCTATCGGTACAACCCGTCCTCGCTCTACGTGGACGCCGTGCTCCGCTTCGCCCGCCAGATCGCCGCCGGCCCTCGCGGCTACTACCGCTTCTACGGCTGGCAGGTGTTCGTGCGCGGCTCGTCCGGAGACCGGCGCATCACGGGGCCGCAGATCTAGACCAAGGGGGACTACCCCTGCTGGGCCAGCCGCGGGAGCATGATGGCAGTGATTAGGACGTAACTACTCAGCCCCCCTTGACCGATCTACCGTAGCCGTGGTAGCAAAGTAGATAACACGCAGTATGCGCGACGGAATGCGCTAGCCGCCCAGGCCCACCGTCAAGGGGCGGCATCGGACAGACGGCGTTCCCGGCAGGGGCGCAGCGGACGCCGTCCCCCTCGTCACAACCCTCCACATGCAAACGATGACCCATGCCCGGGCGGGCGTCACGGCCGGAGCATGCGCCGACGAGCGCGTGCCCGCCGAGTACGACTACGCCCGCTTCAGCCAGATCACCGGCCCGCTCACTGCACCGCCTGAACAGGGTGCGCCGGTCAGGTACCGCCGCCTACCCGAGGTCCGGGCGCTGCGCACCGTGCTCGGCGCGGCGGTAGTCATGGCCACTCAGGCCGCCTTCGTGGCCTGGATCATGCTGCCGCGCCACTACCCGCTACACGCGGGGAGCCCGCTCCTCGCCACGAGCTCGCTCGTGATGCTCTGCTCGATCTACGCGATCGAGCTGTTCCGGCTCGTGAACGTGAGCACGCTCTGCCTGGCGACCGCGCTGGCGCGCGACCCGGTCCCGATCACGCCGGAGACCGGCACCCGGGTGGCGTTCCTGACCACGATCGTGCCGGGCAAGGAGCCGATCGAGATGGTGCGCAGGACGCTCGAGGCCGCGCTCCGGATCCGCCACGACGGCACCTTCCACGTCTGGCTGCTCGACGAGGGCGACGACCCGGAGGTGAGGGCGATGTGCGAGGAGCTCGGCGTGCATCACTTCAGCCGCTGCGGGGTGGAGCGGTGGAACCAGCCGAGCGGCCTCTACAAGGCGAGGACCAAGCACGGCAACTACAACTCGTGGCTCGACGCTCACGGCTGGGCGTACGACTTCTTCCTATCGGTCGACACGGACCACGTGCCGCTGCCGAGCTACGCCGAGCGGATGCTCGGCTACTTCCGCGACCCCGACGTGGCGTTCGTCGTCGGGCCGCAGGTCTACGGCAACTACGACAACGTCGTCACCAAGTGCGCCGAGTCACAGCAGTTCGTCTTCCACGGCCTGATCCAGCGCATGGCGAACTTCTTTCGCTGCCCGATGTTCGTGGGCACCAACAACGCCGTGCGGATCGCGTCGATCGAGGACATCGACGGGCTGCGGGACAGCATCACCGAGGACATGGCGACGAGCCTCGCGTGGCACAGCTCACGCAATCCGCGTACGGGCAACCGCTGGCGCTCCGTCTACACCCCCGACGTGCTCGCGGTCGGCGAGGGACCGTCGAGCTTCACCGACTTCTTCACGCAGCAGTACCGCTGGAGCCGAGGCACGTTCGAGGCGCTGCGCGGCCACTTCTGGCGCTGCTTCGGCGGGCTGAGGCTCGGCAACAAGCTCCATTACCTGCTGATCTCGAGCTACTACCCGTCGGCCGCGATCGGCTGGGTGCTCGGCGCCATCAACTGCCTGCTCTACCTCCTCGTCGGGACCATGGGCATCCGCGTGCAGCCGCACGTCTGGGTGGCGGTCTACGTCGACCTCGCCCTGATCCAGTTCTGCCTCTACGCCGCGGGCCGCAAGCACAACGTCAGCCCTCACGAGAGCGAGGGCTCCTCGGGCGCGGCAGGAATGCTGATCTCGGTCCTGGCGGCGCCGGTCTACGTCACCGCGCTCCTCGGCGCGATCACCGGACGCAAGGCGAGCTTCGTGGTCACTCCCAAGGGCGACTCGCAGAGTCCCGACAGCCTGCGCACCTTCGCCCGCCACCTGCGCTGGGCCGCGCTGTTCGCCGGAGGCCTGGCGGCGTCGCTCTGGATCGACCATCCGCAGTCGAGCCTCCGGCTCTGGTCCCTCACGCTCATCGGAGTCTGCCTGATGCCGCTCCTGATCTGGCGCGTCCAGCGGGCCGCCGGCCGCCGCTCCGAGCCGCGGCCGGCGCCGGTTGAGAGCGAGGAGCGCTTCCGGCTCGAGCTCGAGGCTGCCGCATGAGGGCCGCCAGGCGCACTCGGGTCCGCACGCTCCAGGCCCTCGTCGGCGTGATCATCGCCGCCGTGGCGGTGGCCACGAACGGGCCGCCGCTGGTTGGGTTCGTGAAGAAGGAACGCCACCAGTGGCTGGTCAACACCGCCTCCTACAAACGCCGCAACGGCCACTGGTCGATGCTCCCGGTCCCGGCGAGCATGCGGGTCAACGCCGTGCACGCCGCCCTGCTCTACACCGGCAAGGTGCTGATCATCGCCGGCTCGGGCAACAGCGTCGGCAACTTCAACGCGGGCAAGTTCGAATCGCTCCTCTACGACCCGAAGAACGACAGCTTCAAGAAGATCCCCACCCCCGCGGACATGTTCTGCGGCGGTCACGCCTTCCTTCCCGACGGCAAGCTGCTGATCGCGGGCGGCACCGCGCGCTACGAGCAACTACCCGGCAGGATCCACACTGCGGCAGGCGTGATGACGGTGATCAACTCGAGCCGCAACGACAGCACGATCCTCCGAAAGGGGACGGAGTTCCAGGCGGCCGACGGGCGGCTGTACCGCTCCGTCGCCGACACTGCGATCCCGGCCGCGAAGGCGAATCCAAGCTGGACCCAGCTGTGGGTCAAAGCCGAGGCGCCGGGCGCGCGAGAGGTCACACGGCTGCCGGGCCGCTACACGGTGAAGGGCCTCGCGGGCGCCGAGGCGCGAAGCATCAGCGGAAGGGCGGACAGCCTGACGCTCGACCAGCAGGACTTCTGGGGCATCCGCTCGTCCTACATCTTCGACCCGGCCAGCGAGCGCTACGAGAAGGTGCCGAACATGACGATGGCGCGCTGGTACCCGACGCTCGTCGGGCTGCCGGACGGCAAGGTGCTCTCGGTCTCCGGGCTCGACCAGTTCGGCCGCATCATCCCGGGCAACAACGAGATCTGGGACCCGGCCACGCATCGTTGGAGCGCCGCGCCGAAGCTGCGCCGCAACTTCCCCACCTACCCGGCGCTGTTCCTGATGCCGAATGGCAACCTCTTCTTCAGCGGGTCGAACGCGGGCTACGGACCGGCGACTCCCGCCTGGCGCACGCCCGGTATCTGGAACCTGAAGCGGAACAGCTTCAAGCCCGTTAGCGGCGTGCGCGATCCCGAGGACATGGAGACGAGCGCCAGCGTGCTGCTGCCTCCCGCCCAGGACCAGCGCTACGCGATCGTGGGCGGCGGCGGCGTGGGCAACAGCAACCGCTCGACCGGGCGGCTCGACGTGGTCGACCTGAAGCAGCGCAACCCCCGCTGGAAGCCGGCGGCCAGCCTGCCGTCCGGGACCCGCTACCCCGAGGTCGTGGTCACGCCGGACGACAAGGTCGTGATCGCGGGCGGGTCGGAGGGCTACCGGGGCAGCCACGGCAGCGACCTGCTCGAGTGTCATCTGTTCGACCCGCAGACCAACCGGCTCACGAAACTCGCCAGCCCGACGGTGGGGCGGGACTACCACTCCGAGGCGCTGCTGCTCCCGGATGGACGGATCATCACCCTCGGCGGCAACCCGCTCTACGGCAACAGGGCCGACACCGCTCCCAGCACCTTCGAGCAGCGCATCGAGATCTTCACGCCGCCCTACCTCTACAGAGGCGCGCGCCCGCGGATCACCCAGGGCCCGTTGCTCCTGGCGCGCGGGCAGACCGCGCTCTACAAGAGCCCCGACGCAGGCTCGATCACGGCGGCGCGGCTGATGCGCCCGAGCGCGGTGACCCACGTCACGAACGTCGAGCAGCGTTCGATTGCCCTGAAGCTCTCGAGGGGCCCCGGCGGCATCCGCGTGACCGTGCCGGCGTCCGCCGGCCTGGTCCCGCCCGGCTGGTACATGCTCTTCGCGCGCACCGCCGCGGGCGTGCCCTCGGACGCCTACTGGGTGCGCGTGGTCTAGCCCTGGGAGCCCTGCACCAGGCCGAGCGCGTAGTCCGGCCACCACACTCCGGCGGGCGGCGCACCCGGGCGGCAGGCACCGTCGCTCTCGCCGGGCACCTTGATCCATAGGTAGCCGGCGACCAGCGGCTGGGCCGTGGTGGTGCTCGGCACGTCGCCGATCGCCCGGCCCGGCGGGTTGCACCAGGTCGGCGCGCCGTCGTTGCCCGTGTAGGGGCCGTTGCCGTTGCGGCTCGTGTCGATTACGAAGTGCTTGCCGCCGAGCAGCCCGGAGAGGTCGTTGCCGTAGGCCGTGTTCGCCTCGGTGGTGACGAAGTTGCTGACGTTAAGCGAGAACCCGGCGGCCTTGCCGATGCCGGAGGCCCGCAGCGGTTTGACGAGCTTGTCGACGGGGTTGATCCACTCCGCGTGGCCTGCGTCGAGGTAGACCGAGGTCTTGGGGAGCGAGGACAGCTTCGTCACCGCGTAGTCGAGCAGCTTGTAGCGGGTCTTCACCGCCTTGCCGTTCGGCAGGCAGTTGCCCAGGCTCTGGGGGATCGCGTCGGGCTCGAGGATCACCCAGGTCGAGCTGCCGCCGATGCCGCTCGCGATCTCGTCGATCCAGGCGCGATAGGCCGCAGCCGTCAGCGCGCCACCGGAGGAGAACTGCCCGCAGTCCCGGCCAGGGATCCAGTACGCCACCAGCAGGGCGGTCTTGTGCGCGTGGGTGGCCGCAATCGTCAGCGCCTGCACACGCGCGAACACGTTCTGGTCGTCCTCGATCCAGGTCGCGGTGGGCTCGCGGGCGAGCTTCGCCATGGCGTCGGCGTCCTGGGTCCTGCCGGCCTGGCGCCACAGCAGTTCCTGCTTCGCGGCCGGGTTGGCCGGGTCGACGTAGAACGAGGGGCCGGCGATGGGAGCCCGCGGCGGAGCGTGGGCGGCGTGCGTGGAGGACGCGCCTCCGGACGAGCAGCCGGCGAGCATGGCGACGGCGACGATAACCGAGGTGAGGCCGATCAGGCGAGGCGTCCCGCCAGCATAACGGGCGATGAGCGCGATCTAAAACGAGGTGGAGCACCTCAAAACTACTCTGCGAGCCAACACCAGAGCCCAGGCTCGCACTCAACGACAGTTGACTGGCATAGCCCAACTGTGGTAGGAACGACCCGGCTCGCACCAACCTCTCAGTCGTAAATAACGCGGGTCCCCTTTCGCCGCCGGCAACAGGGGCCGCGTGTTCACCCGAAAGGCCTCGATTGAACGCAGCGGCCCCTGCGGCTCTGAGTCCTGCGCCCGTTGCCGACCCCGCGGACGCGGGTTACGACTACGACCGCTTCAGCCAGCTCAGCGGCGAGCTGACCACGCCGCCGCCGGGCTGCGAAACGCGGGTGCGCTACAAGCGGCTGGCGCGCACGCGCCCGTTCCGCACCGTGCTGGGCGCCACCGTCGTGATGGCAACGCAGACGTGCTTCTTCGTCTGGATCCTGCTGCCGCGGCACTATCCCCTTTCCAGCCACCACGTCGTGCTGGCGGTCGGCTCCTTCGTGATGCTGTGCTCGATCTACGCGATCGAGTTGTTCCGGCTCGTGAACGTCAGCACGCTCTGCCTGGCCACCGCGCTTGCCCGTGACCCCGTGCCGATCGCCCCCGAGCCCGGAACGCGCGTGGCCTTCATCACGACGATCGTGCCGGGCAAGGAGCCAATCGAGATGGTGCGCAAGACGCTCGAGGCGGCACTGCGCATTCGCCACGACGGGATCCTGCACGTCTGGCTGCTCGACGAGGGCAACGACGTCGAGGTACGCGCCCTGTGCGACGAGATCGGCGTGCGCCACTTCAGCCGCCGCGGCGTAGAGGAGTGGAATCAGCCGAGCGGGCCGTACAAGGCGAAGACCAAACACGGAAACTACAACTCTTGGGTCGACGCGCACAGCGCCTCGTACGACTTCTGGCTGTCCGTCGACACGGACCACGTGCCGCTGCCGAGCTTCGCCGAGCGCATGCTCGGCTACTTCCGGGACCCCGACGTGGCCTTCGTAGTAGGGCCGCAGGTGTACGGCAACTACGACAACTTCGTGACGAAGTGCGCGGAGTCGCAGCAGTTCGTCTTCCACGGCCTGATCCAGCGGATGGCGAACTTCTTCCGCTGCCCGATGTTCGTGGGCACCAACAACGCCGTTCGCCTGTCGGCCCTCGAGGCGATCGGCGGGCTGCGGGACAGCATCACCGAGGATATGGCCACGAGCCTGACGTGGCACAGCTCGCGCAACCCGCACAGCGGGAAGCGCTGGCGGTCCGTGTACACGCCGGACGTGCTGGCCGTCGGTGAGGGCCCGTCGAGCTTCACCGACTTCTTCACACAGCAGTACCGCTGGAGCCGTGGCACCTTCGAGGCGCTGCGCGGCCACTTCTGGCGCTGCCAGTTCCGCCTGCGGCTCGGCTCGCGGCTGCACTACCTGCTGATCTCGAGCTATTACCCGTCGGCCGCCATCGGCTGGGTGCTGGGCGCGGTCAACTGCCTGCTCTACCTGCTACTCGGCACCACCGGCATCCGCGTGGAGCCGCACGTCTGGGTGGCGGTCTACGTCGACCTGGCGCTCGTGCAGTTCTCCCTCTACGCCTCGAACCGCAAGCACAACGTCAGCCCGCACGAGAGCGAGGGCTCCTCGGGCGCGGGCGGCATGTTCATCTCGGTGCTGGCGGCGCCGGTCTACGTATCCGCGCTGCTCGGAACCGTCACCGGGCGCAAGGCCAACTTCGTCGTCACCCCGAAGGGCGACTCGCAGAGCCCCGACGGCCTGCGCACGTTCGTCCGCCATCTCCGCTGGGGCGCGCTGTTCGCGGCCGCGCTGGCCATGTCGATCTGGATCGACCACCCGCAGTCGAGCATGCGGCTCTGGTCGCTGACGCTGATCCTCGTCTGCCTGACGCCCAGCCTGATCTGGCTCGGCCAGGCACGGGCTGCGAGGCGAAGGCTTGAGGCGGCGAAGCCCGCCGAGGCGGCGCTGCCCGAGCGCCCGCTCACCGCTGAGCCGGAGGCCGCGTGAGGACGCGCCGCAGGAGCGTGCGCCGCATCCAGGCGGCCGTTGGCCTGGTGGTGATCACGGCAGCGGTCGCGGTGAACGGCCCGCCCGTGGTCCACTTCGCCAGGATCGAGCACCACCGCTGGCTGATCAACACCGCCTCGTACAAACGGCAGAACGGCCACTGGTCGATCCTCCCGGTGCCAGCGAAGATGCGCGTGAATGGGGTCCACTCAGCCCTGCTCTACACGGGCAAGGTGCTGATCGTCGCCGGCTCCGGCAACGATCTCGGAAACTTCGAAGCGGGCAAGTTCGAGTCGCTGCTCTGGGACCCGAAGACCGACGAGTTCAAGAAGATCCCGACGCCTTCGGACATGTTCTGCGGCGGCCACGCATTCCTGCCCGACGGCAAGCTCCTGATCGCGGGCGGTACGGCACGCTACGAGCAGCTCAGCAGCCAGGTGCACTTCGCGGCGGGCGTGATGACCGTGACCAACAAGAATCCCCGCCACGGCGCCGTCCTGCCCAAGGGCACGGCTTTCGTGGCAGCTGACGGGCGCGTGTATCGCGCCACTGCCACCACGGTCGTCCCGCGCGCCACGCAGCAGGTGCTGCGAGTGGGACGCCGGCTCGAGCGCTCGGTGACGCCGAGCTCGACCGCTACATGGGTCTCGTCGGCCACCCGCGGCGCGGCCGGGGTCACGAGGGTGCAGGGCAACTATGCCGTGGAGGGCGTTGGGGGCTGGGACGCGGGCAGCATCCAGGGTTCCGCCAACAGCCTCACGCTGGACCAGCAGGACTTCTGGGGCTCGCGCGCCTCCTACATCTTCGATCCCGCCAGCGAGCGCTACGAGAAGGTGTCCAACATGACCCTCGCGCGCTGGTATCCGACGCTGGTCGGGCTCCCCGACGGCAGGGTGCTGTCCGTTTCGGGCCTCGACCAGTTCGGCCGCATCGTGCCCGGCAACAACGAGATCTTCGACCCGAAAACCGGGCGCTGGACTGCCGCACCGAAGCTGTTCCGCCCGTTCCCCACCTACCCGGCGCTGTTCCTGATGCCGAATGGAAACCTCTTCTTCACGGGGTCGAACGCAGGCTATGGGCCCAGCACGCCCGACTGGCGATCCTCCGGCATCTGGAACCTGAAGCGGAACAGCTTCCAGCGTGTGCCGGGCATGCGCGACCCGAGCGACACGGAGACCAGCGGCAGCGTGCTGCTGCCGCCCGCCCAGGATCAGCGCTACGCGATCGTGGGCGGCGGCGGCGTGGGCGACGTGAACACCTCGACCGCACGCATCGACGTCGCCGACCTCAAGCAGGGCAAGCCACACTGGCAGCCGGCAGCGAGCCTGCCCGAGGGCACGCGCTATCCCGAGATCGTCGTCACGCCCGACGACAAGGTCGTGATCGCTGGCGGCTCGAAGGGGTACCGCGGCGCGCATGGCAGCGACCTCCTCGAGTGCCACCTGTTCGACCCGCGCACCAACAAGCTCACCAAGCTGGCCAGCCCCACCGTCGGGCGCGACTACCACTCCGAGGCGCTGCTGCTGCCCGACGGGCGCATCATCACGATTGGCGGCAATCCGCTGTTCGGCAACAAGGCGGACACGGCTCCAAGCACCTTCGAGCAGCGCATCGAGATCTACAGCCCGCCGTACCTCTACCACGGTCCGAGGCCCCAGATCACGGGTGGGCCCCGGCTGGTGTCGCGCGGGCAGAGCGTGGTCTACTCGACGCCTGACCCGGGCGCGGTTGCCGCGGCTCGCCTGATCCGGCCGTCCGCCTCGACCCACGTCACCAACGTCGAGCAGCGCTCGATCGCGCTTGCGATGGTCAAGCAGCCGGGTGGGATCAAGGTGACCATCCCGGCCTCGGCGGGCTTGGTCCCGGCCGGCTGGTACATGTTGTTCGCGCGCAACGCCGCCGGCGTGCCGTCCGACGCCTATTGGGTGCGCATGTCCTAGAAGACGGCGTTCTGGGCGAGGCCCAGCGCGTAGTCCGGCCACCAGGTGCCGGCGCTCGGACCGCCGTTGCAGGTGCCGTCCGACTCGCCCGGCCGCTTGACCCAGAAGTAGGCGTCGACGAGCGGAGAGGCGGTCTGCGAGGTCGGCGGGCTGCCGAGCCCGCGGCCGGGCGGGTTGCACCAGGCGCCGCCGGGAGCGCGGCCGCGGCCGTTGCGGCTCGTGTCGATGAGGAAGTGGGTGTCGATCCCGAGCGCCTGCACGATCTGCGTTCCGTAGGCGATCTCGGACGGCGTGCTGTCGAAGTTGGAGACGTTCAGCGCAAAGCCGCGGGCACCGGCCACGCCTGCGTTGCGGAGCCGCGGGGCCATCGTGGCTGCGGACTGCCAGCCTGAGTTTCCGGCGTCGAGGTAGACGGACACCAGCGGATTGGCCGACAGGTGCGCCACCGCGTACTGGAGCAGCGAGTAGTAGGTGCTCTGGCGGTCGGACGAGAGGCAGTCGAGCTCGGCGAGCGCATCGGGCTCGAGGATCACCACGGCGCGCCGGCCGCCGATCCCCTGGGCCATCTCGTCGATGAACGACTGGTAGGCGGCGGGGCTCGACGCGCCGCCCGACGAGTACTGGTTGCAGTCGCGCCAGGGCATGTCGTAGGCGACGAGGACGGGCAGGTCGCCGGCTCCGGCGACCTTGCTGACCCACCAGTTCACGTCGCCCTGGGTGCCGCCGTGGCCGTTGCTCCAATCGCCGAACCACTGGGCGCTCGGCTGGGACGCGATCTTCCCGATCAGCGCGGCGTCCGCGGCGCGCCCCTGAGAGGCCCACTGGCTCTGCGTCTGGGCGGCGCCCGACGTCGGGTCTACGTAGAAGCGCGCTCCCGCGAACGGGTTGCCTCCTGGGGCGGCCGGCCCGCTGGCCACGCCGCCGCTGGTGGGCGGCTTGGCGGAGGGTGGAGACTTGTGGCTCGCCTTGTGCCTGTGCCGGTGGTGGCGCTTGCGGTGCTTCGTGGCGTGGCGCTTGCGGTGCTTCGTGGCGTGGCGCTTGCGGTGCTTCGTGGCGTGGCGCTTGCGGTGCTTCGTGGCGTGGCGCTTGCGGTGCTTCGCGTGAGCGGCCGCCTGCGGCGGGCGCGCTGCGCCCTCCGCCACGGGCAGCAGCCCGACGGCGACCGCGACAGCAACGATGACGGCGACCGTCCTGGCCAGCCCGCTCACGCGCATCCATGCCTCCCACTCGAGGTGATGCGCAGTTGTTCCCCTTGGGGCCGCGGCTGTAACAGCCATGGACATGTATCCGAGTTGTCGGCGGCTACCTTGTGGAACATGACCTCCGACGACGACCGCCGCTCGACAGTCGAGCGCCGCATCGCCAGGTCGCAGATCGACGAAAGCGGCGCCGGCAAGCCGCTCTCGCGCCGTGCGCGCCACACCCGGCGGAGCGTCGAGGCCTACATCGCGGCGGGCGTCATCCCGCGCTACATGGAGCGCCTCAAGGAGATCGAGGCCGAGCGGGCGCGACTGCGCAGGCAGATCGGGCGTGCCCACCGCCGCCTGTCCGAGGCCTGCGGCGATGACCGCGAGGGGTTCGCGCGCGCCTGGCGCGAGCGCGCCGAGCGATGGAACTTCGAGCCGATCAACCGGCTGATCCACGAGCACAACGAGTGGTATCCGATGGAGTCGGGCCTGCCGCTCAACCCGCGGACGGGCGACTACGTGATGCTGCGCGGCCGCTCCTACCGCCGCGAGCCGCTCGGGCCGGAGTGGGTGCTCGAGCAGTTCCCCGCCGACTAGATGATCATCTAGTGCGGCGGCCAGTCGCCGAGCGGCCTGCCGATCTCCCAGTGGTGGCCGAACGGGTCGCGGATCCGGCCGAGCCGCCAGCCGTGCTCGTCGCCGACCGGGCTCAGCTCCGTGGCGCCCGCCTCCAGCGCTCGGCGCTGCAGCGCGTCCGGGTCGTCGACGATCAGCAGCACGCGGACGGTGCAGCCGCCGGCGGCCTCGGGGCTCACGTTGCCGTTCTCGGGCGCCTCGTCGTGGACCCAGAAGGTCGCGCCCTCGACCGACAGCTGCGCGACCACCGCCTCGTGCTCGTCGCTGCCGCCCACGCGGTACTCCTCGAGCGCGCCGAAGGCCCTCTTGTAGAACTCGACGGCGGCGCGGCCCCGCCTGACCGACAGCTCGGGCTGGATGCCGGCCATCAGGCGCGGCCGGTGTCGCGCCTGTAGGCCTGGCGGGCGAGCGCGACGAGCACCACCGTCCACGCCGCGACCACGATCCAGGCCCGCGCGCCCCAGGGGTGGCCGCCCAGGGCCACATGACCCGCCTGGACGAGCCAGTAGGACGGCAGGAACTGCGCCACGTCGTGCAGGAAGCTGTGCTGGCCGAGCGGGAACCAGGTGCCGCTCACGAGCGCAAGCAGCGAGACGGTTCCGCCCATCACAGGGCCGATCGAGTCGACCGTGACCAGGTGGCCGATCAGGATGCCGAGCGCCGCAAAGGGCACGAGGCCGATCAGGATCAGCACGGTCATGTCGACCCAGTCCTTGGCCGGGAGCCGCACGCCCAGTGCGGTGCCCGAGATGTACAGCAGCGCGACCGTGACGCATGCCATCGCGTACGCGGTCACGACCTTGGCCCGCAGATACGCGCGCGGCGACAGCGGAGTGAGCCGCAGCTGCCGGTTCCAGCCCGCGGAGCGCTCGCCGGCGATCCGGGCCCCGCTGCTCAGCATCGCCGACATCGTGCCGAACGAGGCCAGCCCGACCATGTAGTAGAGCGGGGCGGAGATGCCGCTGTTCGCAAAGTCGTGGACGTTCTTGTTCGGCCCCGCGATCAGGAAGTAGAGGACCAGCGGGAAGCCGAGCGAGAAGACGAAGAAGCGGCGGTTGCGGAACGTCCGCAGCAGCTCGTAGCGCGTGTAGGAGAGCGAGCTCACGCGGCCTCCGCAGCGGTGAGCTGGAGGAAGGCCTCCTCCAGGCCGGCGCCGCTGATCTCGATGTCGCGCGCCTCGGGGAACTGCTCGAGCAGCGCCCTGATCGCGGCGTCCGAGTCCGAGCAGCTCAGCACGACGGCCTCGCCGCGGCGCTCCGCCCGGGTCACGCCCGGCAGGGCCTCGAGCTCGCCGAGGTCGGCGTCCGGCAGCGTCGCGCGGATCACCCTGGAGCCCACCATCGCCTTGATCTCGGTGGTGGGCCCGTCCGCCACCACCCGCCCCTGAGCCATCAGCACCGCGCGGTCGGCGTACGCGTCCGCCTCCTCCAGGTAGTGGGTGGCGAACACCACCGTCTTCCCGCGCGAGGCGAACTCGCGCATCGTCAGCCAGAACGCGTGCCGGCCCTCGACGTCCATCGCGACGGTGGGCTCGTCGAGCACGAGGAGCTCGGGGTTGCTCACGAGCGCGATCGCGAAGCGCACGCGCTGCGTCTGGCCGCCGGACAGCTTCTGCGTGAGCCGGTCGCCGATGTCGCGGATGCCGGTGAGGTCGAGCACCTCGTCGACCGGCAGCGGACGCGGGTAGAGGCCGGCCATCATCGTCACGAGCTCGGCGACCGTGAGATCGCGGATGAGCGAGCCGGTCTGGAGCATGGCGCCGATCGCGCCGTCGGCGATGGCCGCATCCGGCGGGCGGCCGAACAGCGACACGCTGCCCCCGTCCGGCGGCAGCAGGCCGAGCAGCATGTCGATCGTCGTGGACTTGCCGGCGCCGTTCGGCCCGAGCAGCGCCACGGTCTCGCCGCGCTCGATCGCGATGTCCACTCCGCGGACGGCGTGCACCGGCCCCTGGGGCGTGCGGAAGGTCTTGGCGAGGTCCTCGAGACGGATGCCGGAAGCGGTCGAAACGGTCACGTCCCCAGTGTTGCGAATGTTCCAGCGAGTTGTCCCCCGCTGCTTCTTCGGAAACTCTTATGTGGCTTTCCCATGCCTCTTAAGGCGTACTGGTTGGGTGGTTTTCGAGCCCGGCGGCCGGTGTGCGCCGCCGGGCCTCCATTTACTCGGCCTAACCTGGCAACAAGCGTGCGCGTGCTGGTTGCAGACGATGAGAACTCGGTGCGGGAGGCGCTCCGTCGTGCACTCGTGCTCGAGGGCTACGAGGTGGAGCTGGCGAGCGGCGGGCACGAGGCGCTGGCCGGCGCCGCGACCGGCCTCGCCGACGTGATGGTGCTCGACGTGCTGATGCCCGACATGGACGGCATGGAGGTCTGCCGCCGCATCCGCAAGCAGGGCGACCGCATACCGATCCTGATGCTCACCGCGCGCGACGCGGTGGCCGACCGCGTGGAGGGCCTCGAGGCCGGCGCGGACGACTACCTCGTCAAGCCGTTCGACCTCGACGAGCTGATCGCCCGGCTGCGCGCCCTCCTGCGCCGCTCGCTGATGGCGGACGGGCACGGAGTGCTGCGCTTCTCGGACCTGATCCTCGACGTGAGCGCCCACGAGGCCCGCCGCGGCGAGCGGCGCATCGACCTCACGCGCACGGAGTTCCTGCTGCTCGAGCTGCTGATGCTGAACCCGCGGATTGTGCTGTCGCGCTCGACGATCCACGAGCGCGTCTGGGGCTACGACTTCGGGCCCGCCTCGAACTCGCTCGGCGTCTACATCGGCTACCTGCGCAAGAAGCTCGAGGAGCAGGACGAGCCGCGACTGATTCATACGGTGCGCGGGGTGGGCTACGTGCTGAGGGAGCGATGAGCCGGCTGGGCGAGTTCGCGCGCAGCCGCTCGCTGGGCACGCGGCTGTCGGTGGCGGCGGCGCTCGCGGTGGCGATCGCGGTGGCACTGGCGTCGACGGTGAGCTACGTGGCGGTGCGCGCGAAGCTGCGCGGGCAGGTCGACAGCGCGCTCCAGAACCGCGCCAACGTCCTCGACAGCCTGGCGCCGCTGCTCGCCGGGCGCTTCCCCGGCGGGCCCCGGCTGGCGCTGCCAGGCGTGAAGTTCGGCGGGGCCGCCGGCACCGCGCAGCTCATCTCGAGCGACGGCTACGCGCAGCCGTTCACCGGCCAGATGCCGCTTCCCGTGAGCCAGCGGGCGCGCTCGGTCGCGGCCGGCAACGGCGGCGCGTTCCTCGCGGACGAGACCGTCGACGGCGTGCACCTGCGCGTTCTGACCCTGCCGGTGACGGACAACATCGGGGCTCAGATCGCGCGCCCGCTCACCGAGACCGACCACGCCCTCAGCTCGCTGCGCGTCCTGTTGATCCTGATCACCGGCGGCGGCATGCTCCTCGGCCTCGGGCTGGGCTGGGTCGTCTCCCGCACGGCGCTCGCGCCCGTGCGCAGGTTCACCCACAGCACCGAGGTGGCCGCCGACGAGCCGCTCGGGCGCCGCCTGCCGGTGGAGGGCGACGACGAGCTCGGCCGCCTCGCGCGCAGCTTCAACAGCACACTCGAGGCGCTCGAGAGCTCGGTGGCGTCGCAGCGACAGCTCGTCGCCGACGCCTCCCACGAGCTGCGCACGCCGCTCTCCAGCCTGCGAACGAATATCCAGGTGCTCGGGCGCGCGGGCGACATGGCGCCCGACGAGCGCGAGCGGCTGCTGCGCGATGTGGAGCTCGAGCTGGACGAGCTCACCGCGCTCGTGGGCGACGTCGTGGAGCTGGCGCGCGGGGCGCAGCCCGAGGGCATCGACCAGTCGCTGCGCCTCGACGAGCTCACCGCCGCCTGCGTGGACAAGGCGCGCCGGCGGGCGCCGCACGCGCACTTCGAGACGCAGCTCGAGCCGCTCGTCGTGCGCGGCGATCCCGGCCGCCTCGGACGGGCGATCGACAACCTGCTCGACAACGCCGTGAAGTGGAGCTCGGGTGTGGAGCCGATCGAGGTCACGGTCGAGGGCTCGACGCTGAGCGTCCGCGATCACGGCGAGGGCATCCCGGAGCCGGACCTGCCGCACGTATTCGACCGCTTCTACCGCGCTGTGGGGTCGCGCAAGAAGCCGGGCTCCGGCCTCGGCCTGGCGATCGTGCGCCAGGTGGCGGAGGCGCACGGCGCCACGGCCTCGGCGGTGAACGAGCCGAACGGCGGCGCCCGCTTCGAGCTGTGCTTCCCGGCCGAGCTGGTCTCGCTGCCGGGCGAACCGGTGGTCTAGCTCGAGGACGAGCCGCGAGCGATCGCGCGGTCCATCGCCTGGCCTGGCGCGTTCACCACGCTGCCGTGACCCACGGCGAGCCGGCTCGGCTCGAGCGCGCGCAGCGCCTGCGCGCTCTCGAGCGCCCGAGGCCGGTTCCACGTGCCCATCCAGACGAGCGGGAAGCGGAGGTCGAAGTGCGCGCAAGTGGCGAGTCCGCCGAAGCTCTTGAAGGCATCGCCCGCGATCAGCGTGCGGTCGCGCGTGTCCAGGAACGCGACGTGGCCTGGGGTGTGACCCGGCGACGGGACGACCTCGAGCGACCCGACTCGCTCGCCGCCGTGGAGCGTGCGGCTGGGCCTCGCCTCGAGCGTCTTGAAGCTGCCGCGCGGCTTGCCCTCCCCCTCGCCTGGATCGAGCGACCGGTCGCCGGCGATGAAGCGCGCGTCGCGCTCGGAGATCGACAGCTCGGCGTCGGGGAGCGCCTTGACGAGCGCGTCGACCGAGCCGACGTGGTCGAGGTGGGCGTGCGTCAGGGCGACCCGCACGATCGGCGCGCCGAGCGACTGAGCGGCCTCGAGCGCGCCCTTCTCGCTGCCCGGCAGCATCGTGTCCACCAGCGTGAGCCCGTCGTCCTCACGAACCAGATAGGCGTTGACGAACCCAGCTCTTATGAGCTGGACGAGATTGGGACCGTGGCTGATCGTCTTCATATGTGGAGATCGCAGCCCGAGGGCGGATTCACGATCGGCTCCTTGGATGAGATCGCGTGCTCGCCGGGGCGCGGATTGATCTTGCACCAGGCGAACGTGCCGCGACGATAGTCCACGATCGCCCAGAAGGGATAGCCGACCTTGCCGCCGATCTGCGCGCCGGGCTTGATCGAGGCTGTGACCGCGACGCACTGATAGCCGCCGCGGACCGCAGTCGGCACGAGCGGGCCGAGCCCGACGGGCGTGCAGTCCACGCGCAGCACCGGGTAGCGCAGCAGGCCGGTCTGCACGCGGGAGCGCGCGTCGGCGTCGATCGCCGCCGTGAGGTCGGTGACGAGCGCCGCCGGCGACGCCTGCCGGTCGGCGGCGCGGCCCCGGTGGAGGCGCTGCTCGGCTGTGAGCCGCTTGGTCTCGCTGCGGAAGAACGCCGCCTGTTTGGCGGCGTCGCGTTCGGCGGCCGTTTTCTTCAGGTGGTTGATCGAGGGCGAGACCAGCAGCCAGACCACCACGCCG
Source organism: uncultured Thermoleophilaceae bacterium (assembly GCA_963848495.1). GTDB lineage: Bacteria > Actinomycetota > Thermoleophilia > Solirubrobacterales > Thermoleophilaceae > JAICJR01. Next base: position 962,484 of record CAWKDV010000002.1, on the reverse strand, counting down.
ATCGCAGCAAGAAACGCCACTCCGGCAGCGATCCAGAGCTTGACCCGGCGCGACAGCTTGGGCTGGACGACGACGTACGAGGCACCGCAGTGCGGGCAGTCCCGCGCGGCGGTGGCCTCCACCCGGCCGCATGAGGGGCAGGTCTGCGGCCGCGGCGCAAAGGCCGCCTGAACCTCGGCCCGCGTGCGATCGCGTGCCGCGGCCCACTCGGGCGACGAATCCCAGGCCTGCTTCGCTTCGTCAGCCATTGTGCGTCACCAGCGTAACTCATCTGGCTGGTTCGCCAAAGCGCTCCGGCGCAAGTACGATGGGTCGCTGGTGACGGCGCCCATCGACTTCACGGCGGGCCCCCAGTCGGGCGACCGCGAGCCGGCGCCGGGTGAGCTCGGCCTGGTGCAGGCGTTCGTGAACAGCCACTGGGATCTCGAGCACGATCGCGGTGGCGAGGTCCTCCACTCGCCCAGCGCGGTCGCCCGCTGGCTTTCGCGGCGCGGGCTGCTGGCGCCGGACGCCCGCCTCTCGCGCGCGGACCTCCGGCGCACGCTCGCCGTCCGCGAGGGCATCAGGGCGATGCTCCTCGCCAACAACGGACACGAGCTCGACGCCTCGGCACTGGATCGGCTCAACTCAGCCGTCACGCGCGGCGGGATCGTGCTTCAGTTCGCCTGCGATGGCAGGCCTCGCTTCGAGCCTCAGCGTGACGACCTCGATGGCGCGCTGGCGTTCATCCTGTCGCTCGTGGCCCGCTCGCAGCTCGAGGGCAGCTGGCAGCGCTTCAAGGCCTGCCCTGGCGACGACTGCGGCTGGGCCTTCTACGACTACTCGCGCAACCAGGCCAGCGGGTGGTGCTCGATGGCCGTCTGCGGCTCGCGCGCCAAGGCGCGGGCGTACCGGCGCCGGCGGCGCCCCGAGTAACCATCCAAGAGGCATTCGCTGGTGACAATCGAACGCGTCACGGAGGCGGATCTGCCTGAGCTGCTGCCGCTGATGCGCGGCTACTGCGACTTCTACGAGTCCGACCCGAGCGACGAGGCGCTGCTCGCCATGAGCCGTGCCCTGCTCGCCGACCCGGAGCGCGAGGGCCTCCAGTTCATCGCGAGAGACGCGGACGGCGCCGCGGCCGGCTTCGCCACTCTGTTCTGGACCTGGTCGACCACCGACGGGGCTCGCATCGGCGTGATGAACGACCTGTTCGTGGCGGCGACCCACCGCGGGCAGGGCGTGGCCGAGGCGCTGATCGAGGCCTGCCGGCGGGAGTGCGCAGGCCGCCCGGCGAGCCGCCTGACCTGGCAGACCGCACCCGACAACCTCCGCGCGCAGGCCGTCTACGACCGCGTCGGCGCAACGCGCGAGCAGTGGGTCGACTACTGGCTCAAGGCCTGACCGCTGGGCCTGACCGCTACAGCATCACGTTCCGGGACTGGAGGTGGGCGCCGACCTTGCGCTTGACGCGCTGGAGGGCGTTGTCCACGGTCTTCGTGTCGCAGACGAGCCGCTCCGCGATCGCCTCATAGGAGTGGCCGTCCAGGTACAGCGACAGCACCGAGCTCTCGAGCTCGGACAGCACGCTAGACAGGCAGGCCACCAGGCTGCGCAGCTCCTCTGAGGAGATCACCTGGTTCACGGGGTCGTGCGCGGTCGGGCCGGGCAGGACCTCGTCCAGTGTCGGCTCCCCGTCGCCCGGCGCCGCCGGCGTCTGCGAGAACGAGACGTATTGGTTGAGCGGCGTGTGCTTGTTGCGGGTGGCCGTCTTCACGGCCGTGATGATCTGGCGCGTGATGCAGAGCTCCGCGAAGTTGCGGAAGCTCGACTCGCGGTCGGTGCGGTAGTCGCGGACCGCCTTGTAGAGGCCGACGAGGCCCTCCTGGATCAGATCGTCGGAGTCGCCGCCGATCAGGAAGTACGACGATGCCTTCAAGCGCACGAAGCCGTAGTAGCGGCGCACGATCCTGTCGTACGCATCCGCATGACCCTGCTTCGCGAGCGCGATCAGGTAGTGGTCATCAACCTGAGCTTCAGCCTGAGACTTCGAGCCCTGTAGGGGCCGCGCGGGGGAGGTGGAAATAGCCACAAACGTCCTTCCCGAGCCGCGAAAAACGGCTCTGAAAAGCCTGTGGCGCACTTACCTCCCCTGGCGCCAGATCATTCTGGAGTCGAGACCTCAACCTCAACTCCAGCCTTATCTGTCGGCGCGAAGTATCTGGAAGTTATGGGAAGTTGTCAAGGGGTATGGGCGCGAAATTGCAAGATGCCGTAGACGAGCGCCGCGGCCGCCGCCGAGACGTTCAGCGAGTCGATCCGGCCGCGCATGGGCAGCGCGACCAGCTCGTCGCAGGCATCGGCCACCCGCGGCCGCAGTCCGCGCCCCTCCGAGCCGAGCACCAGCACCACCCGGCCGCGGTAGTCGGGCCGGTCGTAGGGCACGCCGTCCGCGGAGGCGCCGTAGACCCAGGCGCCCGCCTCCTTTGCGGACGCCAGCCAGTCCGCCACGTTACGCACGCGTGCCACGGGCAGGTGTTCCACGGCGCCGGCTGACGCCTTGCAGACCACGGGGGTGACCTCCGCGGAGCGGCGCTCGGGGATGACCACGCCCGCCGCCCCGGCGCACTCCGCCACGCGGCAGATCGCGCCGAGGTTGCGCGGGTCCTGCACCTGGTCGAGACAGACGGCGAGCGCGTCCTCGGCGGCGAGCAGGTCGTCGCCGTCGGCGTAGGGGTAGTCGCCGGCGTCGGCGCAGACGCCCTGGTGATCCGGCGAGCCGCCGAGCCGCTCGAGCTCGGCGTCGTCCACGTGCTCCACCTCGACGTCCGCCAGCCAGGGCTCACGGCCCGCCGAGCCGCTCGCCCAGATCCGCTTGACCCGCCGCCGCCCGCGCAGCGCCTCACGCACCGGGTTGCGGCCGTAGACGATCACCTGCGCCGGCGCAGGAGCGGGCCCTCGGCGGTGTCGCGGACCTCCCAGCCGAGCGCCGCCAGCTCGTCGCGCCTGGCGTCGGCGGTGGCGAAGTCCCGCTCACGGCGGGCGGCCTCCCGCTCCGCCAGCAGGCTCAGCGCCCGCTCGTCGGGCTCGTCCTCGTCGCCGCCCGGCTCCAGCAGGTCCTCGAGCCCGAGAGCGTAGAGCAGCTCGCCCAGGCGGCCAGGGCCCACGCGCTCGCCGGCATCCAGGCGGCGGTTGGCCTCCGAGACCCACTCGAACAGCACCGCCCGCGCCGCGGGCGTCTGGAAGTCGTCGGCCAGCGCGTCGAAGAAGCGCTCCACGTAGGCGTCCATGCCCTCGGGCGCCGGCGCCTCGGGATCGAGCCGCCGCACCAGCTCACGGATGCGGTCGACCGAGCGGGACGCCTCCTCCAGCGCCTCCTCGGAGAAGGCGAGCGGCTGGCGGTAGTGGCCGCCGGCGAAGTACATGATCAGCGCGTCGCGCCCGCGAGCCTCGAGCGCGCCCGCCAGCGAGCGGATGTTGCCCACCGACTTGGACATCTTCTCCTCGTCGAGCTGGACCATCCCGTTGTGCACCCACAGGCGGGCCAGCGGCTTGCCGCGCGCGGCCTCGGTCTGGGCCACCTCGTTCTCGTGGTGCGGGAACACGAGGTCGGAGCCGCCGCCGTGGATGTCGAAGTCGAGGCCGAGGATCTCCTCGGCCATCGCCGAGCACTCGATGTGCCAGCCGGGCCGGCCGGGGCCCCAGGGCGAGGGCCAGTCGGTGTCCTCGCCCTCCTTGTGCGCCTTCCAGAGCGCGAAGTCCTGCGGCGACTCCTTCAGCCGCTCGTCGGCCTCGTCCTCGCCCTGGCGCATCTCCTCGAGCGGGCGGTTCGAGAGCTTGCCGTAGTCGGGAAAGCTGTGGACCCGGAAGTAGACGTCACCGCCCGACGGGTAGGCGTGTCCCGTGTCGACCAGCGCCTGGATCAGGTCCACGATCGGGCCGATCGTCTCGCTCGCCTTGGGCTCCTGGTCGGGCCGACCGAGGCCGAGAGCGTCGGTGTCCTCGATGTAGGCCGCGGTCATCTCGGCGGCGAGCTGCTCGCTGGGCACGCCGCGCTCGCGGGCGGCGTCGTAGATCTTGTCGTTGACGTCCGTGATGTTGGCGACGAAGCTGGCGTGGTAGCCCTCGTGCTCGAGGAAGCGCTTTAGCAGCGAGAAGACCACGTACGGCCGGGCGTTGCCCACGTGGATGCGGCCGTAGACCGTGGGGCCGCAGGCGTAGATCCCGACCTTGCCGGGATCGCGCGGCTCGAGCGGCTTCACGGCGCCCGAGAGCGTGTCGTGCAGCCGGATCTCGCGCATCAGTCCGCCCGCTCCACCGTGGCGATCGCCAGCGCCGCCATGCCCTCGCCGCGGCCGATGAAGCCGAGCCCCTCGTTGGTGGTGAACTTGACGTTGACGTCGAGCGCGGGCAGGCCGGCGGTGGTGGCCAGGCGCGAGCGCATCTCGTCGCGGTGCGGCGACAGCCTGGGCGCGTCGCAGATCACGCTGGCGTCGAGGTGGCGGATGCGCCAGCCGTGCTGGTCGAGGAAGCTGCAGACCTCGGCGAGCAGCTCGAGGCTGTCGGCATCGCGGTAGCGCTCATCGGTGTCGGGGAAGTGCTGCCCGATGTCGCCGAGCCCCGCCGCGCCGAGCAGCGCGTCGATCAGCGCGTGGGTGAGCACGTCGGCGTCCGAGTGCCCCACGAGCCCGCGCTCGCCCGGGATCTCGATGCCGCCCAGCACGAGCCGCCTGCCCTCGGCGAAGCGGTGCGAGTCGTAGCCGATGCCCGAGCGCGAGCTCACCCGAGCGGCACCATGCGGCGCTCGCGGCCGCTGAAGTCGGCGATCTCCTCGACGCCGAGCGAGCCCAGCAGCAGCTCCACGGCCTGGCCGTACTCGTAGCCGAGCTGCTCGGGCACGTGGGCGTCCGAGGAGAGGGCGAGCGGCCGCCCCGCCTCCAGGCACATCTCGAGGAACGCGGGCGCCGGATAGATCTCGCCGACAGGCTTTCGCAGGCCCGCCGTGGACACCTCGATCGCTACGTCGGACTCGGCGATGCCGTCCATGGCGAGATCGTAGAAGCGGCGCAGATCGCCCTCCGGGCGCTGGCTGGCCTTGCCCCAGACCTTCACCAGGTCGGGATGCGAGAGGATGTCGTACAGGCCGCTGCGGGCGGCCTCGCCGAGCGTCTCGAAGTACCGCCGCCAGACCTTCTCCGGATCGCCGGTGGTCCAGACGTCCCACTCCTCGTCGTCCACGGCGTAGTCGCCGAGGAAGTGCACCGAGCCGAGCACGTAGTCCCACTCGCGTGCCTCGAGGAGGTTCGCCATGCGGTCCTCGCGCCCGGGGATGAAGTCGGCCTCGATGCCAAGCTTCAGGTCGGTCTCCTCGCGCACGAACTCGCAGTACTCGTCCAGGTCGTCGTGGGCGTTCCGCTGCCACCAGGGGTGGCGCCAGACGTCGAGCGCCTGGCTGAAGCGGTGGACGTGCTCGGACACGCCGAGCAGCTCGATGCCGCGCTCGGCGGCCGCCACGCGGTAGCGCTCCGCGTTGGCGGGAGTGAAGTACTCGGCGGCGTCGCTCGGCAGCGAGTCGGGCCGCAGGTGGACGTGGAAGTCGGTCAGCATCTCGCTCGAAGCAGCGCCTCGGCGAGCTCGAGGTCGACCTGCCGGGTGACCTTGAGATTATCGGCGGGCGCCTCCACGACGCAGACCGAGCCGCCGGCGGCCTCGACCAGCGAGGCGTCGTCGGTGGCCGCGGCGAGCGCGGCGTCGTCGACCTCGAGGGCGCGCCGCAGGACGTCGGCGCGGAACACCTGCGGCGTCTGGATCGCCCAGAGCACCGAGCGCTCCAGCGTGCGCACCACGCGCCCGGAGGGGTCGGCCTCCTTGATCGTGTCGCTGACCGGCGCGGCCGCCACCGCGCCGTCGAAGCCGTCATCCAGCGCCGCGATGCAGCGCTCCACCAGCTCGCGGCTCACGAGCGGTCGCGCGGCGTCGTGCACCACGACGACGGTTGCCTCAGGCGCCGCGGCGAGCGCCGCCCGCACGGACGCCGACCGGCAGGCGCCCCCGGCGACGCGGTCAGGCGCCTCCTCGTAGCCGGGCGGCACGGCGACGACCACCCGGTCGCAGACAGCCTCGAGCACGTCGAGGCTCCAGTCGAGCAGCGGACGGCCGCCGCACAAGGCGAACGCCTTGGGCCCAGGGGCCCCAAGGCGTTCGCCACTGCCGGCCGCCGGAACGATCCCGACGACGGCCATCGGATCTTCGGGCTACTGAGCCGCCGCGGCTGCGCCGTTGCGCTGCGCGTGCGCCTCCTCGATCAGGTTGTCGATGTACTCCTCGGCTTCTCCCTCTTCCATCTCGAGGGCGTACATCAACTCCGAGGCGAGGATCTTCTTCGCCCGGGTGAACATCTGCTTCTCCCCCGTGGACAGGCCCTTGTCGTTCTCGCGGATCGCGAGGTTTCGTACGACCTCCGCGAGCTCGAAGACATCGCCCGTCTTGATCTTGTCCCGGTTGTGCTTGAAGCGACGGTTCCAGTTCTTCGGCATCTGGCTCACGTCATCGCGGAGCACCGACAGAACCCGCTCAACAGCTTCCTCCCCGATGACGCGCCTGAGGCCCGCCTTCCCGGCGTTGCAGCTCGGGACCATCACGGTCATGTCGTTATGGAGGATCTTGATCGTGAGGTACTCCCGAGTCTCCCCGAGCACCTCCTTCATCTCCTTCTTGATGACCTTTCCGGCCCCGTGATGGGGATAGACCACCTGGTCGCCGATCTCATACTCGATCTGCGGAGCTTCCCGGGTGATCTCGAGGTCTTCGACCTCCTGCTCCCACTCTGTGGCTTCTGAAATGGTGGACCTCCTTCGACGAACGGCAGCCGAGCTGCGCGCTTTCAGGTTTGCAGATAACGATCCACGAGGTTGATCTCTTGCAGGCGGCGAAGGCCCTCGCGAATGTCCTTCGCCCGCATGTCCCCTACTCCCTCGACGGCCTCGAGCTCGGAGTCGCCCGCCGTCAGGATTTCGTCCAGGCCGCCGAAGTCTCGGACGATTGCCTGGATAACAAGCTTAGGCAACCGCGGGATCCTTCCCAGAATGCGGTAGCCGCGCGGTGAAACCGGGTGGTCGAGCGTGTTGAGCTTGCGGTCATAGCCCAACAGCTCCGAGAGCCGGCCGAAGTCGAGCAGATCCTGGTGCGGCAGGCGCGCCAGCGAGTCGAGCACGAGCGCGAAGCTCTCGTCGGAGGGCTGCGACAGGTAGTCGTGCACGAGCGCCGCCTTGTCGGCCGCCACACCGACCATCGTCTCCTCGAGCTGCATCTCGATCAGCCGCCCCTCGGTGCCGAGCTCGACGATGTAGCGCTCGATCTCCACCGCCATGCGCGTGACGAGCTCGGCGCGCTGCAGCACCGTGAGCACGTCGTGAAGGGTCACGCCGCCCTCGAACTCGAGCGCCGTGAGACGCGTGGAGACCTGGTCGAGGCGCGTGCGGTACTTGTCGAGCGTGGCCAGCGCCTGGTTGGCCTTGGCCAGCACCACGGGGATGTCCTCGAGGATGTACTTCGCGCCGTCGAGGTAGAGCGAGACGACGTCGCGGCTGGCGGAGATGGCGATCACCAGCGCGTCGGTCTGCTTGGCCACGCGCTCGGCGGTGCGGTGGCGGGTGCCCGTCTCGAGCGAGAGGATCGTGGGGTCGGGCATCAGCTGGACGTTGGCCCAGCAGATCTTGGTGGCGTTCGAGTTGAGGATGATCGCCCCGTCCATCTTCGCCACCTGGTAGAGCAGGGCGGGCGTGTAGTCGATGTCGAGGCGGATGCCGCCCGAGTAGAGGAACGACAGCTCCTCGCTGTCCCCGATGCAGATCAGGGCCCCGAGGCGCCCCTGCCCGATGGCATCGATACCCTCGCGCACCGCCGTACCGGGCGCGACCATCTCAAGCGCCCGCACAAGCCGGGGCTCTTGACGGGTCTCGAGTTGCGTTACCTCGTCCCCGGCGTGCGACTGCATCCGCCCATTCTACGCCACCTTCCCTGCATTTGCGGCGGTTTTTGGCTTTCCAGGGCCTTTTGGCCCGCTCTAAGCGACATCCGCCAGCTGTGTAGCGCCATCCATGGCGCGCCGGAGCGCCTGCCGCAGCGTTTTAACGCTCCCATCGGGCGACAGGACGGGCTCCAGACCGAACTTCGCCGCCTCCGCCAGGCGTCGGTCGGCATGCGCGACATAGCGCAGCTCGCCGCTCAGACCGACCTCCCCGAAGGCCGCCAGCGGCCGGTCCCCGGCGCCAAGCGAAACCCCCCTCGCGGCTGACGCCAGCGCCAGTGCGATGGCCAGATCGGCCCCCGGCTCGTCCACCCGCACACCGCCCGCCACCGATACGAACACGTCGCTCGAGCCGAGGGCAAAGCCGCCGTGGCGGGACAGCACGGCCAGCACGAGGGCGAGCCGGTTGCGATCGACGCCGTTGGCCACCCGCCGCGGCGGCACGAGCTCCGACGGCGCCACGAGCGCCTGCACCTCGACCAGCAGCGGCCGCGATCCCTCCATCGCGCACAACACCACCGAGCCCGGACCGCGGGTGGCCTCCTCGACGAAGCGCGAGGAGGCGTCCTCGACCTCGACCAGCCCCCGTTCGCGCATCTCGAAGACCCCGACCTCGTTGGTCGAGCCGAAGCGGTTCTTGAGCGCCCGCAGGGTGCGGTAGGTGCGCTCGCGCTCACCCTCGAACTGGAGCACGCAGTCCACCAGGTGCTCGAGCACGCGCGGGCCCGCGAGCGCGCCCTCCTTGGTCACGTGCCCGACGAGGATCACCGCCACCTGGCGCTCCTTGGCGACGCGCATCAGACGCCCGGCCACCTCGCGCACCTGGCCCACCGAGCCGGGCGCGCCGGTCATGCCGCCCGCGTAGAGCGTCTGCACGGAGTCCACCACGCAGACGTCGGGCCGCTCCGCCTCGAGCGTGGCGATGACGGTCTCGAGGTCGGTCTCCGCCACGATAGGCACGCTGAGCGCCGCCGGGCCGAGCCGCTCGGCCCGGAGCCGGACCTGCGCCGGCGACTCCTCGCCCGACACGTACAGCACCGACCGGCCCGCGGCCGCCAGGTTGCCGAGCGCGCCGCCCGTGATCGTGGACTTGCCGATGCCGGGCGCCCCGCCGATCAGCACTAGCGACCCCGGCACGATGCCGCCTCCCAGCACCCGGTCGAGCTCGCCGATGCCGGTCTCGAACCGGGCGAGCGCCGGCGCCTCGACCTGCGCGAGCGGCACCGGCCGCGCGGCCTTGGCCGAGCGGCGGCGGCCCAAGCTGCTCCCGCCACCGGATCCACCCGGTACGGGCTCAGGCAGCCGCTCCTCGACCATCGTGTTCCACTCGCCGCAGCCGGGGCAGCGCCCGTGCCATTTCGGGCTCTCGTTGCCGCAGTGGGTGCAGACGAAGACGGTCTTCGGGGGCATGTCCACCACGGTAAGGGCGGGGGTGGACGTTCTCGCCCCCCGCGCGGCCGGCGCCGGCTAGATGGTTGAATCCACGCTCCGCGCCGGATGCCGAGCGGTCGCTGGGGTCATGGCGCTTGTGTTCGTTGGGCGTCTACGGCAGCGATGAGGACGGCCCGAAGCCGATCTGACTGACGTGCCCGCAGTTAATCCCGAATAGCGGGCACAAGTGCGGGCACCCCCACGGGAAGAGCCACCGTCAGGCCGACCGTCATCGCCGCCGTAAACGCCCGCGCCCCCATTCCCGCGTGGAATCAATCCCTACCCGAGCTGCCAGACCCCGTCGCGCAGTATCGGCACGACCTCGCCCTCGGCGGTGATGCCGTCCACCGCCACCTCCGGCGAGCCGATCATCAGGTCGGTGTGGACCTGGGAGTGGTTGGCGCCCTCGGCTAGGAAGTCGAAGCCGGTGCCGTAGGCGATGTGGCTGGTCGCGTTCTCGTCGAACAGCACGTGGAAGAAGGTCGTGCCCGTCCGCCAGACACGCGAGTTCGCGTCGACGAGCGCGACCTCGCCGAGGAACGCTGCCTGCTCATCCGTCTCGAGCTCGGTGCGGACCACGTCGGCGCCGGTCGAGGCGCCCACCTCCACGATCTTGCCTCCCTCGAAGCGCAGCTCGAGGTCTGTGACCATCGCGCCCATCAGGCTCAGCGGCCGGGTGGAGCGGACGTGGCCCTCGGCGCGGTGCCAGTCGGGGGAGGTGAAGACCTCCTCCGTGGGCAGGTTGGCGATGTGCTGCTGGCCCCAGGCGGTCTCGATGCTGCCGCCCATCCAGCTCGCGCCCGGCAGCAGGCCGATCGTGAGGTCCGTGCCGGGGCCCTCGAACCTGAGCGAGTCGAAGGCGCGTTCGGTGAGGTGCTTCGAGCGAGCCTGGAGCCGTTCGTTGTGCTCCCACCAGGCCGCCACCGGGTCCTCCTCGTCGAGCCGCACCGCGTCCCCGACGAGCTTCCAGAGCCGCTCCACGTCCGGCTCGCCGAACGCCTGCAGCGCCCACTCCTCGGTCGGGCAGCCGGCGATCGACCAGACCAGTCGCCGCTCGCCCACCAGCTCCCGGCGCACGTTGGTCAGCTCGAGCATGCGCGAGCGGCCGATCCGCTTCTCGTCGAGGCCCGTGAGGAAGTCGGGCTCGGGCGTCGACACGAGCGCGAGGTGCGCCCCCTGCCGCTCGCCGAGGGCTCTCATCCGCTCGACCAGCCAGGGCGGCGAGTAGCCGACCGCCTCGTCCGGCGCGCCCGCGATCAGCGAGCGCTTCACGTGGTCGTCGCTGTAGAACACGTCGACGTAGGAGGCGCCCAGCTCGTAGGCCTCGCGCACGAGGGCGCGCACCAGCGGCGCGTGCTCCACCAGCGCGTCGATGGCGAGCAGCTGCCCCTGCTGAAGATTCACGCCGACAGCGAGCAGGACGCGCGCGTAGTCGTCGATCAGCGAGTCGCGGCGGGGCACCTCCGGCACTCTACGTGCCGGCGCGCTCGGCGGCTTCGAAGCCGATCTCGCGGTGCGACTTGTCGCAGAACGGCTTCGTCTTCGAGTGGCCGCACCGACAGAGCGCCAGCGGCCGCCCGTCGTCCGGCAGCTCGAACTCATTGCCGTCGGCGTCGATCAGCCGCACGGGCCCGCTGATCCTGTAGGGCCCGTTCTCGCGGACCTTGATCTCGACGACGTTCATTCGACCATCACTATCAGCCGGTCCTCACCGGGCGGGAGGAGGTAGAAAGCGACGAAGGCCGCCGGCTCCTCGCTCGACTCGTTGTCGAAATGCGAGATCCTCGTGCCGGCGGGCTCGTAGAAGCCGTCGCCCGGGCCCAGGTGGAGGCCCGTCTCCTGTCCGGGCGGCAACTCGATCCTCGCCACCTCGACGCGCTCGACCGTCGCCGCCTCAGCGCCGAGAGCGGCGGTGAGGAGTGGCTCGCGGACGATCGGCGGCACGCAGCGATGGTAGTCCACGAAACGACGAGACCCGGCGCTCGGCCGGGCCTCGTCAATGCTTGTGACCGAGAGCTACTGCTCGTCCGGCGGCGCTGACGGCTCGTCGGGCGAGGCCGATGCCGCGGGTGGTGCGTCCGGCACCTCGGGCAGCACCTCGGGATCCTCGGGCAGGTCGCCGCCGCTCGGGCCGCCGTCGCCGGAGCCCTCGCCGCCACCGTCGCCCTCGCCCTCGCCGCCCTTGGCGCCGACACCGACCGCCTGGCGCTTGCGCGTCTTCGGAGCGACGATCTCGATCTTCACCTCGGGCTCCTCGCCCTCGGCGGCCTTGCCGACCTCGACGGTCGAGCCGGGCTCCATCGAAGATGACAGCACCTTGTCGGCCAGCGGGTCCTCGATGTAGCGCTGGATCGCGCGGCGCAGCGGCCTGGCTCCCATCGCCGGGTCCCAGCCCTTCTCGACGAGGAGGTCCTTCGCATCGTCGGAGAGGTTGAGCGACAGCTCGCGGTCGGCCATGGACTCGCGGATGTGCCGCAGCAGCAGATCGACGATCTCCTTGACCTCCTCCTTGGAGAGCTTGTGGAAGACGATGACCTCGTCGATTCGGTTCAGGAACTCGGGCCGGAAGACCTTCTTCAGCTCGCCCATGATCCGGTTCTTCATGTCGTCGTACGTGATGCCGGTCTCGTCGTCTGACACCGCGAACCCGAGCGGGGTGTTGCGGGAGATCTCCGAGGCGCCGATGTTCGACGTCATGATCACGATGGCGTGACGGAAGTCGACCGTGCGCCCCTGGGCGTCGGTCAGGCGGCCGTCCTCCAGGATCTGGAGCAGGATGTTGAAGACGTCCGGGTGGGCCTTCTCGATCTCGTCGAGGAGCAGCACCGAGTACGGCTTGCGGCGCACGGCCTCGGTGAGCTGTCCGCCCTCGTCGTAGCCGATGTAGCCCGGAGGCGAGCCGACCAGCCGCGACACGGAGTGCTTCTCCATGTACTCGGACATGTCGATGCGCACCATCGCGTCCTCGTCGCCGAACAGGAACTCGGCGAGCGTGCGCGCCAGCTCGGTCTTGCCCACGCCCGAGGGGCCCAGGAAGATGAACGAGCCGGTGGGGCGCTTGGGGTCCTTGATGCCCGCGCGCGAGCGGCGGATCGCCTTCGAGACGGCCTCGATCGCCATGTGCTGCCCGATGACGCGCTTGTGCAGCTCGTCCTCCATGCGCAGCAGCTTCTGGGTCTCGGCCTCGGTGAGCTTGAAGACCGGGATGCCCGTCCACATCGAGACGATGTCCGCGATCTCCTCCTCGCCGATCTCGGGACGGTTGCCCGACTCGCCGGCACGCCACTGGTCCTCCAGCTCGCGCTTCTTGTTCGTGAGCTGGCGCTCCTTGTCGCGCAGGTTGGCGGCCTTCTCGAACTCCTGGGCCTCGATAGCGGCCTCCTTGTCGCGCCGCGTGGTCTCGATCTCCTCCTCGAGCTCGCGGTAGACCGGAGGCGCCGTCATCGACTTGATGCGCATGCGCGACGCGGCCTCGTCGATCAGGTCGATCGCCTTGTCGGGCAGGAAGCGGTCCGAGATGTAGCGGTCGGCCAGCTCGGCGGCGGCGTGCAGCGCCTCGTCGGTGATCGTGACGCGGTGGTGCTGCTCGTAGCGCTCGCGCAGGCCGCGCAGGATCTGCTCGGTCTCGTCGATGGTCGGCTGGTCGACGCGGATCTGCTGGAAGCGACGCTCCAGCGCCGAGTCGCGCTCGAGGTACTTGCGGTACTCGTCGAGCGTGGTGGCGCCGATCGTCTGCAGCTCGCCGCGCGCCAGCGCCGGCTTGAGGATCGAGGCGGCGTCGATCGCGCCCTCGGCGGCGCCTGCGCCGACGAGGTTGTGCAGCTCGTCGATGAACAGGATGATGTCGCCGCGCTGGGTGATCTCCTTCATCACCTTCTTCAGGCGCTCCTCGAATTCGCCGCGGTACTTCGAGCCCGCGACCAGGGCCGCCAGGTCGAGCGTGTAGATCTGCTTGTTCTTCAGCAGCTCGGGCACCTCGCCGCTCGTGATGCGCTGGGCCAGGCCCTCCACCACGGCGGTCTTGCCGACGCCCGGCTCGCCGATCAGCACCGGGTTGTTCTTGGTGCGGCGCGAGAGGATCTGCATGATCCGCTCGATCTCGTTCTCGCGTCCGACGACCGGATCGAGCTTGCCCTCGGCGGCGAGCTTCGTGAGGTTGCGGCCGAACTGGTCGAGCAGCTTCGAGGACTTCTTGCCCTCGCCGGTGCCCGCACCCGCGCCCTGCTGGCCCTGGCGACGGCCGCCCGGACCGGAGAGCATGCGGATGACCTCGTTGCGGATCTTCTCTGAGTCAGCGTCGAAGTCGAGCAGGATGCGAGCGGCGACACCCTCGTTCTCGCGCACGAGGCCGAGCAGGATGTGCTCGGTGCCGATGTAGTTGTGCCCCAGGCTCAGCGCTTCGCGCAGAGCGAGCTCCAGCACCTTCTTGGCGCGCGGGGTGAACGGGATCTGGCCGGAGGTGACCTCCTCGCCGGAGCCGACGATCCGGACGACCTGGGCGCGGACCCTCTCAACGGTGATGTCGAGCGACTCGAGGACTCGGGCCGCCAAGCCCTCCTCCTCGCGGAGAAGACCGAGGAGGATGTGCTCCGTTCCGATGTAGTTGTGCTTGAGGATGCGGGCCTCTTCCTGGGCCAGGACAACCACCTGGCGGGCCCTCTCTGTGAAGCGCTCGAACATCGCAAAAACCTTCTTGGGATCGGAAACGGGCGGGGAGGGTCCCCGGAGCCTTTGTTACCTAATCGGCACCTGCGCCCAGAGACAAAAGCTCCCGATGCCCCTCTTGCTCGCCTTGGTGGCCAGTCTAGCAATGGGCCCGCTCGCGGAAGTGGGCACACAACACGCTCTTAAGACTGGTTCGGTGGACCCTCGTCACGGTCCTCTTCTGCCCGTCGCATAGCGGGAAACAGGACCACTTCGCGGATCGAGGTGCGGCCCGAGAGGATCATCACCAGGCGGTCGATGCCGACCCCAATACCCCCAGTGGGGGGCATGCCGTGCTCGAGGGCCCGCACGAAGTCCTCGTCGTAGGGCATGACCTCCTCGGCGCCGGCGGCCTCGTGGCGGCGCTGCTCCTCGAAGCGGGCGCGCTGATCGTCGGGGTCGTTCAGCTCCGTGAAGGCGTTCGCGAACTCCATTCCGGCGGCGAAGCACTCGAAGCGCTCGACCAGTCCGGGCTGCGTGCGGTGCTTCTTCGCCAGCGGCGACAGCTCGACCGGGTAGTCGAGGATGAAGGTCGGCTGGATGAGGTCCGGCTCGACGTGCTTCGAGAGCAGGTCGTCCACCGCCTCGGGCCAGGTTTCCCCCGGATCGAGCTCGATGCCGCGCTCGCGCGCCGCCGCCACCAGCGCGCCGTGCTCGCGCAGCTCCAGCACGTCGAGGCCGGTCTTCTCGAGGATCGCGTCGCGCAGGGTGAGGCGCCGCCAGGGCGGCGTGAAGTCGATCTCGCCCTCGTGGCCCACCTCCGCCGCCACGTAGGAGACGAGCTCCTCGAGCTCCGTGGCGATGTCCTCGTAGTCCGCGAACGCCTGGTACCACTCGAGCACCGTGAACTCGGGGTTGTGCTTGTGCGAGATGCCCTCGTTGCGGAAGTCCTTGCCGATCTCGTAGACGCGCTCGAGGCCGCCCACGATCAGCCGCTTGAGGTAGAGCTCGGTGGCGATGCGCAGGTAGAAGTCGCGGTCGAGCGCGTTGAAGTGCGTGACGAACGGGCGCGCCAGCGCCCCGCCATAGAGCGGCTGCAGCACAGGCGTCTCGACCTCGAGGAAGCCGCGCTCGTCGAGCCAGCGGCGGATCGCCGCCACCACCTTCGAGCGCAGGATGAAGAGCTCGCGCACCTCCTCGTTGGCGATCAGGTCGAGCTCGCGCTGCCGGTAGCGGGTCTCGACGTCCTCGAGGCCGTGGAACTTCTCCGGCGGCGCGCGCAGCGACTTGGCCAGCAGCGTCCAGTCGGTGACCGCCAGCGAAAGCTCGCCGCGGCGCGACTTGAAGGCCGTGCCGTCGACGCCGATCAGGTCGCCGAGGTCGAGGGAGACCAGACGATCGAAGGACTCCTCGCCGAGGGCGTCCCTGCGCGCGTGGAGCTGGATGCGGCCGGAGCGGTCCACCAGGTCGAGGAAGGCGGCACCGCCGTGCCCGCGGCGGGCGGCCAGCCGGCCGGCCACGCGGTAGGTCGCCTCGGTCTCCTCGCCGGGCTCGAGTGTGTCCTCGTGAGCTTCGCGGACGTGCGCGATCGGCACGACCCCGTCGAAGTCGTGCGGGAACGGATCGATGCCCTCGGCGCGCAGGCGCTCGAGCTTCGTCCGGCGGTCGTCCTGGCTACCGCCCTCGGACATGGCGCGAGACTCTAATGAGTCCCTAGGCTTCGATCTTGGTGATCTTGAGCTTGCGGGCGGGCCCGCGCGGCACCGGCACGGAGACGAGGTCGCCCCGCTTCTTGCCGAGCAGCGCCTTGCCCACCGGCGACTCGTTCGAGAGCTTGGCCTCGGCCGGGTTGGCCTCGGACGAGCCGACGATCTTGTACTTGACCGACTTGTCGGTCTTCTGGTCCTTGACGTGCACCGTGGTGCCGACCGAGACGATCTCGGTCGAGACGTTGGCCTCGTCGATCACCGTCGCCGAGCGCAGCTTCTCCTCGAGCTCCGCGATCTGCTTCTCGAGCATGGCCTGCTCGTTCTTCGCGTCGTCGTACTCGGAGTTCTCGCTGATGTCGCCGAACTCGCGCGCCTCCTTGATCCGCTCGGCCACCTCGCGGCGCCGGTCGGTCGAGAGGTACTGGATCTTGACCTTGAGGTCCTCGAGCCCTTCTGGAGTGAGAATGACGTCTCTTGGCATAAGAAAACCCGCCGGGCCGGGACCATCGCCACCACCGGAGGGACGGATGAGTGTAGCACCGGGTTCGGTGCCCGCTTCAGGCGGCGATTGGCGCCTCCGCGGCCCCGGTGAGGGCGGCCAGCGCGGCCCTCGCATCGTCGGTGGTGGGCGCCGTGACGAGCGGCTGCTGAGCCCTCTTCGTGAGCCCCAGCGTGTCGGCGTACCAGGGATAGAACTTGCGCAAATAGCGGCCGGCGCGCTCAACCCCGAGGTGCTCCTCGGCGCGCTCGATGACCCACAGCAGCTCGTCGGCGATCTCGCGCGGCGTGGGCTCCGAGTCGCGGCGGCCGAGCAGGCGCTCGAAGCGCCAGGGGTTGCCGAGCGCGCCGCGGGCGAGCATCACCGCCTCCGCGCCGCTTCGCTCGAAGGCCGCGAGGGTGCGGTCCTCGTCGCGCAGCCCGCCGGAGAGGACCACAGGGACCTCGAGGCTCTGCACGAGCTCCTCGGCGAGCGCATAGTCGGGCTGGCCCGAGTGCTGCTGGGAGGCGTGCCGCGGGTGGAAGCCGATCGCGCTCACGCCGGCCTCCTCGGCGAGGCGCCGCGCGAGCACGAGCCCGGTGCGCTCGCCCGGCCGGTTGCCCGAGCGCAGCTTCACGGTGACCGGTAGGCCGCTGCCGTCGATGGCCGCGCGCGCGAGGGCGACTCCCCTGTCCGGGTCGTCCAGCAGCGCAGCGCCGGCGCCCGTCTTGCACACCTTCCGCACGGGGCAGCCGAAGTTCAGGTCGATCAAATCCGCGCCCGCCTCGGCCACCATCCCGGCTGCGATCCGCATGACCTCGGGGTCGTAGCCGAACAGCTGCACCGACACCGGGTGCTCCTCGGGATGAATGCGCAGGAACTCGCGCAGGGTGCGCTCGTCGCGGTACTTGAGGCCGAAGCTCGACACCATCTCCGAGACGACGAGACCGGCGCCGTAGCGCTTGGCCTGGAGGCGCACGAACCAGTTGCCGATGCCGGCGAGCGGGGCGAGCACGACGCGATTGGCGATCGGGCGCCCGGCCAGGGTCCAGCTGTCGCTCAGGGAGCGCATCTGCAAAGCATGGCATCGCGGACTGCGGACTGCGGACTGCGGACTGCGGACTGCGGACTGCGGACTACGGACTCGGATCTGTAGGCTGCCGCATGGCCGTTGGTCGTCCTGCTCGGCTTTCCCGCGACGCCCTGGTGGACGCTGCTGAGGCGATCGTCGCCTCGGAGGGGATCGATGCGCTGACGATGCGGCGGCTCGCCGACGAGCTCGGCAGCTCGCCGATGTCGCTCTACCGGCACGTGCGCGACAAGGACGAGCTGCTGCTGCTCCTGATCGAGCGGCGCGCGGCGGAGCTCCGCCTGCCGCCGCTGCCCGGCGACCCGCGCGACCGCCTGGTGGCCCTGTTCGTGCTGCTGTTCGACAGTCTGTCGCTGAGCCCGTGGATCGTCGAGGTGCTGGCCAAGGGCGATCTCGTCGCGCCGTCGGTGCTGCCGGTGCTCGACCGCATTCTCGAAGCGTTTCTCGCCGCCGGGCTGAGCGCGGAGGAGGCCGGCCGCGCGTACCACGTGGCCTGGCGCTTCACGATCGGGGAGCTGACGGTCCGGCACTCCACCGCCAGGCACTTTGCCACGCTCGACCGTGAGCCGCTGCTCGTGCGGATCATGGCCGAGATCGACCCGGAGGCGATGCCCACGCTCGCCGACCTGCGCCTCGAGCTCGCCGCCGGGCGCAGCGACCTCCGCTACGAGGACGGCATCGGCGCCGTGATCGACGGATTGCTGCTACCTTTGCGTACACGTACGCAAAAGGAGGATTGACGATGGCTTACAGAACGCCCGACGCGATGCCCACCCTCCGCTACCGCGACGCCAAGGCGGCGATCGATTGGCTCGAGCGCGCCTTCGGCTTCGAGCGGCATGCGGTCTACGAGAACGAGGGCCAGGTGGAACACGCCGAGCTGCGCATCGGCTCCAATGGCATGGTGATGCTCGGCAGCGTGCGCGACTCCGGCTTCTCAATGAAGACCCCGGACGAGGCCGGAGGGATCACGAGCGGCATCTACGTGATCGTCGAGGATGCCGACGCCGCGCATGACCGGGCGGCGGCCGCCGGCGCCGAGATCATCCGCGGGCTGACCGACCAGGACTACGGCTCACGCGAGTTCAGCGTCAGGGACCCGGAGGGATACGTCTGGCACTTCGGCACGTACCGGCCGGCGGTCAGCGGTTCCGCTCCCACAGCAGGCGCAGCCCAGTCAGCGTAAGCATTTCGTCGACCTCGTCCAGCTCCTCGCAGAACGGGGCGATGCTGGTGGCCAGGCCGCCGGTGGCGATGGCGCGGGCCTCCACCCCGAGCTCCTCGCGGAGGCGGCTGACGATGCCGTCCACCTGGCCGGCGAAGCCGTAGACCACACCCGCCTGGATCGAGGTCAGCGTGCTGCGGCCGATCAGCTCGCGCGGCGCCTCGAGCTCGACCTTCGGCAGCCGCGCCGCGCGCTCGGACAGCGCCTCCATCGAGATCTCGATGCCCGGCGAGATCAGCGTGCCGAGCAGCTCGCCGTCGGCCGAGACCACGTCGTAGGTGATCGCCGTGCCGAAGTCGACGACGATGCAGGCGGAGTGCACGCGGTCGTAGGCGGCGACGGCGTTGACGAGCCTGTCGGAGCCGACCTCGTGGGGGTTCTCGGTGCGGATAGGAATCCCGCTCTTGAGGCCGGGCCCGACCACGCGCAGGTTGCCGCCGAGATAGCGGTCGGACACCGACTCGTACTCGTGCACGAGCTGCGGGACCACCGAGGAGACGATCGCGGCCTCCACGTCGGCGAGGCTGAGGCCGCGCAGCTGGAGAAGGCCGACGAGCACCGTGGCCAGCTCGTCGGCGGTCGACTCGCGCACTGTGGCGAAGCGCCAGTGCTCGACGAGCTCATCGCCGCGGAACATTCCGATGTGCGTCTGGGTGTTGCCGACGTCGACGGCGAGCAGCATGGCGGCGCGATTATCGCCTGAGGGCGCCGGCGCGGGTCACGCGCTGGTCCGTCAGTCCGGGCAGCAGGTCGGCGAGCGCGGTTCCGTCGGGGAGCGCCAGGTGCGGGTCGAGCTCGAGCAGCGGCTCGAGCACGAAGCGGCGTGAGCGGATCTCGGCGTGCGGCAGCGTCAGGCGCTCCGATTCGTAGCTGAGGTCGCCGAGCAGCAGCACGTCCACGTCGATCGGCCGCGGCGCGTGCCGCCGGCCGCCCGGCTCGCGGCCGAGCTCGCGCTCCACCGCCTTGGCCTCGGCGAGCAGCTCCTCGGGGCCGAGCTCCGTCTCGATCGCCAGACAGGCGTTGAGGAAGTCGGGCTGGTCGAGGATCTCGCCCTGCGGGGCGGTCTCGTAGACCGACGAGGAGGCGACCACCTCGATGCCGCGGCGCTCGAGCGCCTCGCCGGCGGCAATCAGGTTGGCGATCCGGTCGCCGACGTTCGAGCCGAGGCCGAGGTAGCCCCTCAGTGGTTTTCCCTCGATACCTCCACCGAGACCTCCTCCACCGGCAGCGGGATCGGGGGCTCGGGCTTGGTGGCCCGCACGGTCACCCAGTCCGGGTCGTAGCGCTCGATCATGCGGTCGGCGATGGCCGCGCAGAGCCGCTCGAGGGTCCTGTAGGAGCGCTCCTGCGCGGCGAGCGCGACCTGCTCGCAGACGTCCGCGTAGTCCACGGTGTCCTCGACGCGGTCGGTCAGCGTCGCGTCGCAGTCGGAGAGCTCGAACTGGAGGTCGAACACGAGCCGCTGGCCGACCTCGCGCTCGGCGGCGTCGACGCCGTGGTGCGTGTAGAGCGAGAGGCCGACGATCTCGACGGTCACGACGGGACCGCCCTCGTCCTCCTCCTCGTCCTCGTCCTCGTCTGGCTCTAGGTGCTCGGGCTCGTCCATTTGACCGAGCCGACCGTAGCAGCGGCGACCTTCAGGGCGTCAGCAACCTCGGCGACGTCGTGCACGCGGAAGACCGACGCGCCCCGCTCGTAGGCGAGCACGTTGGTGGCGATCGTGCCGGGCAGGCGCTCGGCGACGTCGCGGCCGGTGAGCTTGCCGAGGAAGCTCTTGCGCGAGGTGCCGATCACGACCGGGCGGCCGATCGCCACGATCTCGTCCAGCCGCCGCAGCAGCTCGAGGTTGTGCTCGAGTGTCTTTCCGAAGCCGATGCCGGGGTCCAGCCAGACGCGCTCCTCGTCGACGCCCTCGGCCACCGCGAACGCGAGCCGCTCCTCGAGGAACGCCTTCACGTCGGAGACCACGTCGTCGTAGCGAGGGTCGAGCTGCATCGTCCGCGGCTCGCCGAGCATGTGCATGAGGCAGCAGTCCGCGCCCGCCTCCGCCACCAGCGCCGCCATCTCCGGCGCGAAGCGGAAGGCAGTCACGTCGTTGACGATGCCGGCGCCGATCTCGAGCGCCGCGCGCGCGACCGACGGCTTCATCGTGTCGATCGAGAGCGTGGCGCCGGAGTCCGCGAGGCCCTCGAGGACCGGCTTGACCCGCCACAGCTCCTCGTCCTCGGAGACCGAGTCCGCCCCGGGACGCGTGGACTCGCCGCCGACGTCGAGCACCTGCGCGCCCTCGGACACGAGGCGCCGCCCCTGGGCGACCGCCGCTTCCGGATCGAGGAACGAGCCGCCATCCGAGAACGAGTCCGGCGTGACGTTGATGACGCCCATCAGGAGAGGGCGCTCGAACTCCATGTGGCGGAGCCTAGAGGACCTCTACAGGCCAGGCGGGTGGCGCACCACGAAGCCGGCGCCCGAGCGCGGCGATGCCGCCCAGCGGCTGCCGTTCTCGCCGAGGCCGCTCGTGTCGTAGCGGCGGCCGTTGATCGTCATCCAGGCGTGACCGGCGTTGGCGTAGATCGTGACGAAGCGGCCGGGGCCCGGCAGGCCATAGCCCTCGAGCGCGCTCGAGTCCTCCGGCGAGGCCAGCAGGCCGGCGGCGTGCAGCACGTAGGAGACCGAGCCGGAGCAGTCATAGCCGCTCGCCACGAAGGAGCCGTGGCCGCCGCCCCAGATGTAGGGCAGCGTGGCGATCCGGTTGGCCGCCGCGATCATCGCGCCGATCGAGCCGGGCGGGCCGCTGCTGACCGAGGACGACCGGCGGTTGTGCGTGCGCAGATGGCGCTGGTGGAGCGTCGCGCCCGTGCCGATGCCGAGCGCGCGGCGGGTGTCCGGCCCGGCCACGCCGTCCGACGCGAGCCCGTGCTGGCGCTGGAAGCGCTTGAGAGCGCGCTCGGTCTTGGGGCCGAAGACGCCGTCGGCGCTGAGGCCCATTGCCTGCTGCAGAGCGCGGATGCCGCCGTGCCGGGCGATGCGCGTCTGGGAGCCGCCGGCGGTGGCGATCACGGCCTTGACCTTGTGACCGGCCGAGCCCTTCTGCGTCTTCTGCTTCGGCACGCGCGGGCTGAGCGCGGCCCAGGTGGCCTGGCCCACCACGGCGTCGGCCTTGAGGCCGTGTGCCGACTGGAAGGCCTTGAGCGCCTGCACGGTCTTCGGGCCGAGAACGCCGTCTGCCTGCACGCCGAGAGCCAGCTGCACCTCGCGGACGCTTCCCATGAGCACCTGCGGGCGCGGGGGCTTCGGCCGGGCGGCGGCGTCGGCCTTCGGGTCGAAGCTGGCGAAGAAGGAGGGGCGGCTGGCGATCGTGGTCGCGCCGCCGGTCTTGGCCGGCGCGGCAGCGCCCTTCGCGCGCTTCGTGGGCGCCGCGGCGGCGGCCTGCGCGTGGTTGCCGCCGCCCGTCACCTCATGCCAGACGGCGAACGCGAGCGCGCCCGGGCCGGCGACGCTGGCGGTCATCGCGGCGATCGACAGCTTGCGGGCGGCCGGCTCCGGCATCGTGATGAGCTGGTCGGCGACCCGGCGCCGGTTCACGGCGAAGTCGCGCGACTCGTCGAAGAAGCGCTCCTCGGTGAGGTCGCGCGGACCGCGAAGGGTCGACAGTTCGATGGAGGTGCGCCGGGGCCTGCGGCGGCGGGACAGCGAGCGCTCGAGTGAGGTCGCCCAGAGATCAGGCGACGCGAGGTCGCGCTCGGCGTGAGCTTCGGTCATTCCTTGTTTGCACTCCTGTGTTGTCGAGCCTGCGAGGTGAGCTGACGGGCTCGCGCAAGGAGATCGCGCTACGCCGGAAATCCCGGTGATTCGCCCCAGCGGCCGTGTTGCGACCGCAATTGGTTCCCCCGTTCGCCGGGCCCCGGAAGGCCCGCCGACTCGGCTCTGGCTACATCGAGGCGCACACCCTATACCAACCGGTCCAAAAGTCCTGCAACTTGCAACGTTCTTTGCAAGTTGGCGTCTTGACGGCCTTCTTTGCGGCGTGGTTTTTGCAGGTGGATCGTGTGGATTCTTGCCCAGGGCGGCGGCTTCGCCGCCGCGAGTTCCTGGTCAAGAACCACCCGATCCACCTGCCCGTGGCGTCTCGGTGGCGCGCTTCAACGGCAACTTTTTCGCCCGCCGCTTCGTTGCACGCAGCGAACGACTGCGCCCTAAGGGGTTCCTCTCGCTGAGTAAGGGGTTTTGGGCTGTAAGTCGCTCCACACGCCCGATGTCGGGTCGGGTGGCTTAGTCCAGGATCTATCTCGTGGTGTTGGCGACGCAGACGAGGAGCACAAGGTGAATCCGTTCTTCAGCAATGAGCTCGCCGGTGAGCACATACGGGACCTCCGCGACGAGGCTGCCCGCTCCGGTCGTGGACGGCGCAAGGAGTCGTCCGAGCGCACCGAGCGGCGCAGGGGCCTGACCCTGCGGCACTTCGCCGAGCGGGACATCGACGGGATCCGGCGACTCGCGGGCCTCGATTCGAAGCCGATTCCGACGGGCGGCGTGCTGGTGGCCGAGCTCGAGGGCGAGCTCGTGGCGGCCCTTCCGCTCGACGGCGGCGAGGCGCTGGCCGATCCCTTCAAGCCCACCGCGGACATCGTCGAGCTGCTGCGGGTGCGCGCCCGCCAGATCGAGGAGTCGGCCGCTCGCGCCCACGCCCCGCGCGGCCTCGCGGCTCGGCCGGTTCGCAAGCTCGCCTAACGCGTCAGGCGCCGGTCGGGACCTCGATCGCCTCCCCGGGCTCGAGGATCCTGATCGGCACGCCCCTTTGCGCGGCCTCTTCTGCGAAGCGCTCGGCGGCGCCGGCCACGGGCTCGTAGATCGCCTCGACCTCGTAGCCCTCCGCGTGGATCGGAATTGCCAGGCGGGCGCCGAGGATCTGCGCGGCGATCGCCGCCTGAGCCGGGTCGAGGGCACCGGGCAGCGGACTCGCCGGCCGCCGGTGGGGAAAGGTGAGCACCGCGCCGTTCACCGGCACCAGCACCACGTCGAAGGGCCCGTGGCGGCGGGCCATCCGCCACCACCAGCCGTGGAACGTCGTGTCGCCGAGGTGCAGGACCCGCGCGCCGTCGCCCTCGACGAGCCAGGAGACCTGCGGATCGCCGATCCCGTCGCAGGCCGGTAGGGCCGTGACCGTGAAGCTGCCCGCGGTGGCCGACTCCCATGGCGCCGTTGGCCTGCGCTCCAGGCCCGACGCGGCCAGTTCCTGGTCGGCCTGCGCGAGGGCGAGCTGCTCGAGCGAGTCGCCCCCGCCGGGCGGCGGCTCGAAGAGCGGCGCACCCGGGACGAGCGCTGACGTGAGCGCGCTCGCGTCGGTGTGGTCGCGGTGGAGGTGGGTGACGAGACCGGCGACCGCCTTCGCAGGGGTCGGCGGCACCACTCGCGGCGCCGGTGTCCCGGCCGCGCGCTCTCCCAGCGGGGCGAACACCGCCCCCGCGTCCTCCAGCGGGTCGATCACCACGGTGGCGCCGTCCACCTCGAGCTCCGCACCGGCCCATCCCAGCCATCTCAGTCGCATTCGTCCGTCCTCGTTGTCGTCGGGGCCGGAAGTTATACAGAACGATCGTTCGTCCTGTAAACTGCCCTGCGTGCCGCGCCGTTCCGCAATCGATGTCGCCGACAGCCGCGGCCGCACGATCGCCGCCGCCGTCGATGTGGCCTCCGTCGAGGGGCTCGAGGGCATCACGATCGGGCGGCTGGCCGGCGAGCTCGGCATGAGCAAGAGCGGCCTGATCGGGCGCTTCGGCGACAAGGAGGCCATGCAGCGAGTCGTGCTCGCCGCCGCGGTCGAGCGCTTCACCGAGGCCGTCTGGCGGCCGGCCAGCCGGGCCGAGCGGGGGCTGCCGCGGCTCGAGGCGATCGTCGACGCCTGGATCGATCACCTGCGCGGAGGCGTGTTCCCCGGCGGCTGCTTCGTGACCACCGCGTCGGTCGAGTACGACGCCAGGCCGGGCCCGCTGCACGACGACGTCGCGGCCGCGGTGAACCGCTGGCTCAGGACCCTCGAGTCCGAGGCGCGCGTGGCCCACGAGGCGGGCGACCTCCCCGCCGGTAGCGAACCTGCCGACGTCGCCTTCGAGCTGCACAGCCTCGCGTCCGGCGGCAGCGTGGCCGGCCGCCTGATCGGCGACGAGGCCGCTCTGGACCGCACCCGGGCGGCGATGCGGCGCGTGCTCGGCCTGCCCGTCTGACGCCCTCGCGGCGGCCAGATGTCACCCTTCCGCCGTGCCGGATGAGCGGGAGAAGCGGCTGGCGCGCCTGCGCGAGAGCGCCGTGCGCGCCGACAGCCACCCCGCGGCCCTGAGGGCCGCCCGCTGGGTGCGCTCCCGGCTGCCCGGCGACAGCCGCTTCGGCGACGCCCTCTCGACCGCCGGCCACGAGGGCCCCCAGCTGATAGGCCGGCGCGTCTCCGAGCTCCAACCCGGCCGCGCCAGCGCGGCACACGAGCTGGGCCTGGGCGCCCTGCAGGTCTGGCAGGGCCTCTCAGAAGCATCCGGACGCGGCCGCGGCAGCGAGGACGTGACGCTGCTGTTCGCGGACCTAGTGGGCTTCTCGACCTGGGCGCTGAACGCGGGCGACGACGCGTGCCTCGAGCTGCTCCGAAGAGTCGGCGCGGACACCGATGCGGCGATCCGCAGTCACGGCGGCGTGACAGTGAAGCGCCTGGGCGACGGCGTGATGGCCACATTCGAGACCGTCGAGCAGGCAACCGAAGCAGCGCTGGACCTGAGGACCCGCCTCGAAGCAATCGAGATCGACGGCTACAAGCCCCAGATGCGCTTCGGTATCCACAGCGGCCGCCCACGCAAGCTGGGCGGCGACTACTACGGAATCGACGTAAACACGGCGGCCCGGATCATGGAAGCAGCGCAGCCGAACCAGGTGCTGCTCTCGGAACGGGCGTGCCAGGCGCTGACGAACCCCACGCTAAAGCCAGGCAAATCAAGAAAGCTCCGAGCCGCCGGCACACCGGACGACCTGCGCGTCACAGCAGTAGAGCGGGCATAGCCGACGCCCACAGCGGGCGGGTTGGATGTTGATGGTCCAGGAACTCCAGGGCGGTTCCGCAGGAACCGCCCTGGAACAGCAACATCGAACGCGCCCGCTAAAGCGAAGGCTTGGGCGGCGAATCGTCCGCGCGCATCTCGGCAGCCAACCCAGGACGCGGCAGAGGACGCGGGCCTTCGGCCGGCTTCCGCTTCGTCGGCTCCGGCTCCGGCTCCGGCTCCGGCGGCCGCACCGGCTCCTCGGGGCCGAACACGTCGAACTCGGTCTTGCCTGCGAGCAGGTCGATGAACTGCTCGCGCTCGATCGTCTCGCGGCGCATCAGGATGTCCGAGGTGCTCTCGAGCTCGCCGCGGTGCGCCAGCAGGATGTCGCGGGCCACCTGGTGGGCCTCCTCGACCATGCGGCGGATCTCGTCGTCGATCTCGCGGGCCACGTCGTCGGAGTAGTCCGGCTCGGCGCTGAACTCGCGGCCGAGGAACGGCTGGCCGTGGTCGTGCCCGAACACGCGCGGGCCGAGCTTCTCGGACATGCCGAAGCGCATGACCATCTGCTTGGCCGTGGCGGTGACCTTCTCGAGGTCGTTCGAGGCGCCGGTGGTGACCTCGCCGAAGACGATCTCCTCCGCGGCGCGGCCGCCGAGCGTCATAGCCATCGTGTCGTTGAGCTCCGCGCGCGTGGTGAGGAACTTGTCCTCGGTGGGCAGCGAGATCGTGTAGCCGAGCGCCTGGCCGCGAGAGATCACCGAGATCTTGTGGACCGGGTCGGTGTTCTCGAGGAAGTGGGCCACGAGCGCGTGGCCCATCTCGTGGAACGCGGTGATCTTCCGCTCCTTCTCCGACATCACGCGGGTCTTCTTCTCGGGACCCGCGATCACGCGCATGATGCCCTCTTCGAGCTGCTGGTGATCGATCTCGCGGAAGCCCTGGCGGGCGGCGAGCAGCGCTGCCTCGTTGACGAGGTTCGAGAGGTCCGCGCCGGTGAAGCCCGGGGTCTGCGCAGCGAGGTTGTCGAGGTTGATGGTCTTGGCCAGCGGCTTGCCGCGCGTGTGAACCTCGAGGATCTTGGTGCGGCCCTTGCGGTCGGGACGGTCGACCACGATCTGACGGTCGAAGCGGCCCGGGCGCAGCAGGGCGGGGTCGAGGATGTCCGGCCGGTTGGTGGCGGCGATGAGGATGATGTTGTCCTTCATCTCGAAGCCGTCCATCTCGACGAGGAGCTGGTTGAGCGTCTGCTCGCGCTCGTCGTGTCCGCCGCCGAGGCCCGCGCCGCGGTGACGGCCGACGGCGTCGATCTCGTCCATGAAGATGATGCAGGGCGAGTTCTGCTTGGCCTGCTCGAACAGGTCGCGTACGCGCGAGGCGCCGACGCCGACGAACATCTCGACGAAGTCGGAGCCGGAGATCGAGAAGAACGGGACCCCGGCCTCACCGGCGACGGCGCGTGCGAGCAGCGTCTTGCCGGTGCCCGGCGGGCCGTAGAGCAGCACGCCCTTGGGGATGCGGGCGCCTAGCGCCTGGAACTTCTTCGGGTTCTCGAGGAACTCCTTGATCTCGTGGAGCTCCTCCACCGCCTCGTCCACGCCGGCGACGTCGCGGAAGGTGATCTTGGGCGAGTCGACCGACATGCGCTTGGCACGCGACTTGCCGAAGCTCATGACCTTCGAGCCGCCGCCCTGCATCTGGTTGATGATGAATAGCCAGAAGAGCAGGAAGATCACGAACGGCAGGACGTACGTGAGCACCGACAGCCAGCCCGATCCGCCCTTGCCCTTGACGTCGATCGGGACCTTGTGGTCGCGCAGGGTGTTGACGAGGTTCTGCTCGGTGTTGTCCGGATAGCCGGTCGAGTACTTCTTGTTGAACTGGGCGGAGTTCGGGTCCGGGGTGACATTGATCGTGTTGTCCTTGGTATTGATCGTCACCGACCGGATCTGGCCCTGGTCGACCTGCGTGAGGAACCCGGAGTAGTTGGGCGCCTTGTCGTGCCCCGGCCCGCTGATCAGCTTCTGGGCGAAGAACGCCAGCACCACCACGATCAGGATCGGGAAGAGTGCGCTTTTGAAGAAACGACTCACAAGCTTTGGTGTCTAGTCGGCCAGAAGAGTTCCAGCGTTAACCCCGAGCGGCAAGCGTAGCAGGGGTAGTTCGGCATTCCTGCGGGTTCAAACGGCCTTCGGGACGGTTGTAGGAGACGTAAGAGCCTACGGCTCCGAGACTAACTCGGATCAGCCAACACCGCTACGTAAGGCAGGTTGCGGAAGCGCTCCGCGTGATCGAGCCCGTAGCCGATCGCAAACTGGTTCGGGATCTCGAACCCGACGTAGCGAATGGGCAGGTCGACCTTCCTGCGCTCGGGCTTGGTGAGCAGCGCGCAGACCTCGAGCGACTCGGGGTTGCGGGCCCGCAGCGTGCGCAGCAGGTAGGAGAGCGTGAGGCCCGAGTCGACGATGTCCTCGACGATGAGCACCTCGCGGTCCTCGATCGGGATGTCGAGGTCCTTGAGGATGCGCACGACGCCCGAGGAGTCGGTGGACGAGCCATAGGAGGCCACCGCCATGAAGTCGACCTCGCAGGGCACCTCGATCGCGCGCATCAGGTCCGAGAGGAAGAAGACCGCGCCCTTGAGCACGCCGACGAGCAGCAGGTCGCGGTCGGCATAGTCGCGCGAGATCTCCTCGCCGAGCTGACGGACCCGCGCCTGGAGCTCCTCAGGGTGGACCAGGATTTGGCCGATCGCGGAGTCCGTCATGAGGGGGGCAGGTTAGTCCGCGTGGCCGACAGGCCGACCGGCGCGGCGTCGCCGTCCGCCGCTCGGAAGCGCTCCCCCACCGCCACCCCGGCCACCCAGACGATCTCGCCGTCCGCCTCCACCACCGGCAGCGTGTGGCGCAGGGCGCGCGGAACCTTGCGGTCGGTGAACAGGTCCTGCAGGGACTTGCTGCCGCCGAGGCCGGCTGGGCGCATGCGGTCGCCCTCGCGCCAGGCCCGGACGACGAGCAGCGAGCCGACCGCGTCCGCGGCGACGGTGGCCTCCCCGCCCCTCCCCAGGGACGCCACGACCTCCCAGGCGCCGAAGCGCACCCGGCCCGGCACGGTGAGGCGCACCGGAGCGGGAGGCGGGGCGTCGGGATCGCGCGTGAAGCGGAGGCGCCCGTACTCGGCCACCGCGCGCAGCCCGTGGCCCAGGTCGAGCGTGGCGCTGCCGCCGCGTCCGGGCAGCGCCAGGATCGCGTCGCAGTCGGCGCGGCTGAGCGGATGCGGCCCCTCGGCGGCGTTCTCGGCGAGCCGGCGCAGGACGAGCCGGGCGAGGCCTTCGGGCAGCGCGCGCAGCTCGGCGGCGGTGGGCGCCTCGCCACCGAGTACCGCGATGGCGTCGTCGACGGCGCGCTGGAGCACCTCCGCCTCGTCGGCGAGCAGGCGGCTCGTCTCGACGATCGTCCGCTCGGCGGCCGGGTTCAGGTCGCGCAGGACGGGGAGCACCTCTCCACGCACGCGCGCGCGCGCGAAGCGGGCATCGTTGTTGGAGCTGTCCTCCACCCACTCGAGGCCGCGCTCGCGGCAGTACGCACGCGTGTCCTCCCTGCCCACCTCGAGCAGCGGCCGCACCAGCCGGCCGCGCCGCGCGGCCATGCCGAGCAGCGCCCGGCGCCCGGGCGACACGGCGAGGCGGTAGACCACCGTCTCGGCCTGGTCGCTCGAGGTGTGGGCGGTGGCGTAGCGGCCAGCGCCGGCGTGGTGCTCGGCCAGCGCGTAGCGGAGGTCGCGGGCCTCGGACTGAAGGTTGCCCGGCGGGAGCGAGACCCGCTCGACCGTGAGCGGCACGCCCAGCCGCTCGCACACGCGCCGGCAGTGCTCCTCGTCGGCGTCCGACTCCGCGCGCAGGCCGTAGTTGACGTGGAGCGCCGAGACCTGCGCCCCGAGCCGCACCGCCACGTCGAGCAGGCAGACCGAGTCGGCGCCGCCCGAGAGCAGCACCAGCAGCGGCTCGCCCTCGAGGATGAGCCCGCTGCCGGCGGCCGCCTCGAGCACCATCGTCACTCCGGCGAGTATGCCCGGTAGAGCTCGCGCGGCTGGTCGAAGCCCTTCAGCTTCACGGAGCCGATGTCCTCGAAGGCAAGGTGCGCGCTGTCCCTCACGGCCTCCATCACGACGTCGGTGACCAGCACCTCGCCGCCGCGCGCCCGCGCCACCACGCGCGAGGCGAGGTTCACGTCGCGGCCGAAGTAGTCGCCGTCGCGGTAGATCACCGGGCCCTGGTGCACGCCGATGCGCGGCGCCGGGCGCTCGGCGAACAGCCGCTGGAAGCCCACCGCCCAGTCGGTTAGCGCGTGCACGTCCTGGCCGACGATGAACACCTCGTCGCCGATCGTCTTCACCACGCGCGCGTCGTCGGGCAGCGTCTCTGTGACGGCCTCGATGAAGCGCTCGACGAACGAGAGCGCCTCCTCCTCCCCCTCCTCCTCGGTGAAGCGGGTGTAGCCGGCGAGGTCGCAGAAGGCGAGCACCACCCGCACGCGGCCGAGCTCGGAGTCGGCGCCGCCGAGGTCCATCTCCATGTGGCCGACCACGTCCTGCTCCACGAAGTGCTGGAGGAAGCGACGGTGGATGAAGTCCATGATCGGCGAGGCGAGCGGGAGCAGATCGCGCGCGAGGTGCTCCATCTCCTCGGCCATCTGAAGGCCGGGCACGCCCTCGCGCATCAGCGGCTCGTGCACGTAGATGTGGAACAGGCGCGTCTCGGCGTCGGCGATCTGGGAGATCGTCTGTCCATACACGCGCGTGAGCTGGAGGAACGCCACGAGCGGGAAGCCGGCGTCGAGCACGGCGGCGACGTACTGCAGCGCCTGCACGTCCTCGCCGGAGAAGGACTCGGCGTCGCCCTGGGGCAGCCCGATCGTGGTCCAGATGCGCCGGATCAGCGCGGGCTCGAGGCCGGTCTCCTCGGCCGCCTCCTCGAGCGAGTGGCGATCCTCGGGCGGCGGGAACAGGTCCTCGACGAAGCCGTAGGCGAGCCGGCCCTCGGCGGCGGCCCGGCGGATCGCCCGGAGGCTGTGGCCGCGCTCCCTGAGCCGCGCCACGATGCGCGCGTGGGCGACGGCCGCCGGCGTCCAGTCGGAGCCCGAGTCCTGGAGCTCCGGGATGACGCCCGACGAGGCCCAGCGCTTGAGCGTGGCCGCGTTCACGCCCGCGAGCTCGGCGGCTTCGGACAGGGTCAGGCGATCGTCGTCGCTCATGAGCCCACCCAAGCTAACAACGGCGGGACCAGCCACGTGGCCCCGCCGTTTCGCGGGCTTATCGTCCCGCGTCGTAGGCCGGCGACGCAATCGAGCGCCATGCGGTGGACAGCCGGTGCCCTTCCACTATCCGGCCTGCTGCCAATCGGAGGCCGAAGTTTCGCGCGGTAACCCGCCCTGGTCAATACCCCAGTTACAGTTCCGCCCCAGCAATATGAGGGAGGCAACTTGAACTACTTCGTCACCGGCGCCACGGGCTTCATCGGCCGCCATCTGGTGCAGGAGCTCTTGGAGCGCGAGGGGACGGTGTACGTGCTCGTCCGCGACGGGTCGCGGGGGCGGCTCGACGCGCTGATCCAGAGCTGGCGAGCAGGCGATCGGGTCGTGCCGGTGGCCGGCGACCTGTCCAAGCCCGGGCTCGGGATCGAGGGCTTCGACCAGGGGATCGATCACTTCTTCCACCTCGCCGCCGTCTACGACATGGAGGCCGACGAGGACGCGAGCCGGCGCGCCAATGTCGACGGGACGCGGCACGTCATCGAGTTCGCCAACTCGATCGAGGTCGGGCGCTTCCACCACACCAGCTCGATCGCCGTCGCCGGGCAGTACAAGGGCCTCTTCCGGGAGGACATGTTCGACGAGGGCCAGCGGCTGCCGCACCACTACCACGCGACCAAGTTCGAGTCCGAGAAGCTCGTGCGAGACGAGGTGAAGGCGCCGCTGCGCGTCTACCGGCCGGGCATCGTGATCGGCGACTCGCAGACCGGCGAGATGGACAAGATCGACGGTCCCTACTACTTCTTCAAGCTGATCCAGAAGCTGCGGTACGCGCTGCCCGAGTGGTTCCCGCTCGCCGGGCCGGAGGGCAAGAAGGCGAACATCGTGCCGGTCGACTTCGTCGCCAAGGCGATGGTCCACATCGCCCACATGGACGACAGCGACCTCTACGGCAACACCTTCCACCTGGTCGACCCGAAGCCGCTCACCGTCGGACAGTCGCTGAACGAGTTCGCCAAGGCGGCGCACGCGCCGCGCTTCGCCATGCGGATCGACTCGAACCTGACGAACATCGTGCCGCCCCAGGTGCGCAAGGGCCTGCTGCAGCTCCCCACCGTGCGCGCGATCCGCAACTCGCTGCTCGCCGACATCCAGATCCCGCCGAGCGTGCTCGAGCACCGCGACTTCGACGCCGACTTCGACGCGCGCGACACCCAGCGCGCCCTCACCGGCACCGGCATCGCCGTGCCCCCGCTGTCGTCCTACGCGGACAAGATCTGGGATTACTGGGAGCGGAACCTCGACCCCGACCTGTTCCGCGACCACAGCCTGTCCACCGTCGTGAAGGACAAGCGCATCCTCGTGACGGGGGCGTCGAGCGGGATCGGCCGGCAGGTGGCGGTGAAGATCGGCGAGGCGGGCGGCACGGTGCTGCTCGTCGCGCGCACGCGCGAGAAGCTCGAGGAGCTGAAGACCGAGGTCGAGGAGGCGGGCGGCACGGCGTACGTCCATCCGGCCGACCTCTCGGACATGGATGACATCGAGCGGGTTGCCGACGAGATCATCGACCAGCACGGCGGCGTGGACGTGCTCGTGAACAACGCCGGCCGCTCGATCCGGCGCTCGGTGAAGGCCTCCTACGACCGCTTCCACGACTACGAGCGCACGATGAAGCTGAACTACTTCGGGGCGCTCAAGCTCATCCTCAAGCTGCTGCCCGGTATGCGCGAGCGCAAGACCGGCCACATCATCAACGTCTCGAGCATCGGCGTTCAGACGAACACGCCGCGTTTCTCGGCCTATGTGGCGTCGAAGGCGGCGCTCGACGCCTTCTCGCGCTGCATGGCGCCCGAGGTGATCGGCGACGGCGTGCACGTCACCACCGTCTACATGCCGCTCGTGCGCACCCCGATGATCGCGCCCACGAACATCTACGACGCCTTCCCGACGCTCTCGCCCGATGAGGCCGCCCAGCTCGTCTGCGACGCGATCCTGGACAAACCCAAGCGCGTGGCCACGCGCCTCGGCACCTTCGGCGAGATCCTCTACGCGGTGTCGCCGAAGTCAGTCGACCACATCATGAACGCGGCCTACAACGTCTTCCCCGACTCCAAGGCGGCGAAGGGGGATGGGGCGAAGGCTGCGGATGGCGACAAGCAGCAGGAGATGTCGACGGAGGCCGTCGCCATGGCCTATCTCATGCGTGGGGTTCATTTTTAGTGCTTGGTGCTTGGTGCTTAGTGCTTAGCGCTCGGATCAGGCCGTTGAGCATGCGCCCGATTCGCTGAGACTCCCTCATGCCTTCCGGCGGGTGGGGGAGCTTCCGCGATTCCGCTCGGGCGAACCAGTGCTGAAGCTCTAGTGCCGAGGCGCGCGCGATGAATAGGAAGCGCACCTGGTCCGGATGGCTCCAGCGACCGGCCCCTTCCGCGATATTGGCGCCCACCGAGTCGGCACACCGGAGCATTTGGATGCCGGAGCTCCACTGGTCCAGCGAATCCCAAGAGCGCACCGCGGCGTGCACGGCATCGGCCAAGGCGGCGGAGCGCTGATAGACCTCGAGCCTGAAAACGCTGTCCGTCACACAGGACTAAGTGCAGCCACGGGCATCCTCGCCCCCTCCAAGCACCAAGCACCAAGCACGAGTTAGAAATACGCCGAGCCCCGCGCCACCAGGTTGTCGTAGACCTTCGCCTGGATCCGCTCGCGGATCTCCTCGGACAGCCCGAAGACGAAGCTGCGGTCCTCGGCGGCCTCGGGGCCGTGCTGGGCGGTCTCGATCGGCTCGCAGAACTCGATCCGCCACTTCGACGGCAGCGGCACGACCCCGAGCGGCCCCAGCGCCGGGAACGTGGGCGTGAGCGGGAAGTAGGGGGCGCCGATCAGGCGGGCGATCGCGGGCGCCTCGCCGATCTTGGGGTAGATCTCCTCGCTGCCCACGATGGCGACCGGGATGATCGGGGCGCCGGTGCGCAGCGCGATCTCCACGAAGCCGCCGCGGCCGAAGCGCTGCAGCCGGTAGCGCTGGGAGAAGCCCTTGCCGGCGCCCTTCGAGCCCTCGGGGAAGACGGCCACCAGCTCGTCCTGCTCGAGCAGCCGCAGCGCGTTGTAGGGCGAGGCGACGACGCCGCCCAGCTTGCGCATGGCCACCGACACCCACGGCAGCGAGAAGGCCCAGTCGAGCACGAGGAAGCGCGGGTAGCGCGGCAGCGGGTGCTCGCGCAGCATCGCCACCGACATCATCGTCGCGTCCCAGGGCAGCACGCCCGCGTGGTTGGCCACGAGCAGAGCGCGGCCGTGGCTCGGCACGTTGCGGATGCCGATCGGCTGCACCCGCCACCAGCGGTCGTAGAGCAGCTCGAGGAAGGGCAGCAGCATGTCGGCGAACTCCTCGTCGAAGCCCCACTCGTCCTCCTGGTAGTCACCCGCGAGGCGGTGGAGCAGGCGGTCGAGGGCGGCCTGGAGGTCACGCGGCAGCGCGCCGGCCGCCTGGGCGAGCGAATCGGGCAGCTCGCCGCCGCCGTCGAGGCCCCCGCGAAGGCGGCGCAGGAACGAGATCGCGGGGCCGATCGGGAACGCGCCCGGGTTGGCCTGGCCAGACGGCCGCGGGCCGTCGGCGCGCGGCGGCGTGGAGCCGCCGCTCGGGCCGCCGCCGCTGGTCGCGCGTCCGGTCTCCACGCCCGTGCTCACCGGGCCACCACCTCGCGCAGGCTCGGCACGAGCCGCCTGCCGCGGTGGGTGCGGATGTAGTCGCGCGCCGCATCCACGGTGCCGAGGCGCGGCTCATAGCCGACCTCCTCGACGAGCCGGGTGATGTCGACCCCGCGGCCGTAGCGCAGGAGCCGCCGGAAGTCGGGCGAGAGCTGGTCGAGGCCGAAGCGCTCGGCGGTGTCGGCCACCGGGCCGAAGAAGCCGGGCAGGAGCGGCACCGTCGGCTTGCCGGCCATGCGCACCAGCCGCGTGAGCCCGATCGTGCCCGGCGCTGCCACGTTCACGGGGCCGCGAACCGGATTCTTGATCGCGGCCACCAGCGCCTCGATCGCGTCGATCTCGTGGATGAACTGGAGCCTCGGGTCGAAGCCCATGTAGGTGGGGACCACCGGCTGCGACAGGTAGCGGGTGATCTGGCTGTCGAGCGAGGGCCCGACCGACGGCTGGTAGCGCAGCATCGTGCAGACGATGCGCGAGTGGCGGCGCGCAAAGGTGTCGAAGTAGTTCTCGATCTCGGCGACGTCGCGCTGGAAGCGCGTGCGCAGTGGGTAGAGGCGCGCCATCTCCTCGGTGAAGAACTGAGGCGCGTTGGGCTCGCTGCCGTACACGCCCGCCGAGCCGCGCACGACGATCGTGCGCAGCGTCTCGGCCTTCTCGCAGGCGGCCAGCAGCTGGAGCGAGCCGATCACGTTGATGTCGTGCGCCGAGCGCCCCGAGATGCCCGGGCCGGGCCGCCGGATGATCTTGTTGTGGACGACGGTGTCCACGCCCGTCTGCGGCAGCAGCTTGGTGACGAGCGGGCTGCGGATGTCGGCCTCGATGAAGTCGGTGCGGGCGAGGCGGGCGCGCGGCGCGCGGTCGTCGAGGCCGGCGATGTACTCGATGTCCGGGTCGGCTTCGAGGCGCCGTGCCAGCTCCGTGCCGAGGAAGCTGCCCACCCCGGTGATCAGGACCCTGCGGGGGCGCATCACGGCTTGGGCTTGGGCTTCGGCTTGGCCTTGGGCTTGGTCTTCCGTGCCGGCGAGGCCGGCTTGGCGGGCAGGCGCTGCTCGATCGCGTCGAGCCGGCGGGCGATCGCGCGCAGCTCCGTGCGGACCGCCTTGACGTCGGCCTCGCTGGCCGGCCGCCGTTCCTCGATCGCGCCGCGCACGCTCTTGCGCAGCGAGTCCGCGCTGGCGCCGGCGCCGCGGACGATCTCGTCCACGGCCTCCTGCGCGCGCCCGCGCGTCATCTGTGCCGACCCCACCGTCGCCTGGATCGTCCGCTCCACCGCATCCCGCACGGCGTCGGGCACCTGCTGCCTGGGCCGCTTGGCCATCGCGCCCGCAGTCTGGCATATCGTCCGCCGCGTGACGGACCCCGCGCCGATCCATCTCAAGCCCCAAACGGAGCTGGCCACACGGGTGCTCCTGCCGGGCGACCCCCACCGGGCGCTGGCCGTCGCACAGGCGGTGCTCGAGGCCCCGCGGATGTTCAATCACCACCGCGGGCTGTGGGGATACACGGGCAGGTCCGCCGATGGCGACCCGGTCACCGTCCAGTCCACCGGCATGGGCGGGCCGAGCGCCGCGATCGTCGTGCAGGAGCTGATCATGCTGGGCGCCCGGACGTTCATCAGGATCGGCACCTGCGGCGGGCTCGACCCGGCGCTCGGGATCGGCGAGCTCGTGACCGTCGAGCGGGCGCTCTCCGACGACGGTGCGAGCGCGGCCCTGGGCGTGGACGACGGGGTCGCGCCGGACCCGGCCCTCACCGCCGCGCTGGCCGAGGCCGGCGCCCGCCGAGCCGTGACTGCCGTGTCCACCGACCTCTTCTACGACCGTCGCGAGGACCGCAGCGACGTGTGGCGCGAGCGCGGCGCGTCGGTGGTCGAGATGGAGGCGGCGGCCCTGTTCCAGCTCGCGCTCCTGCACGACTGCGCGGCGGCGTGCGTGCTCGGCGTGACCGATCTGCTGGGCGCAGAGGACGCGCGCGTGCGAATCGAGCAGGAGGCGCTGGAGCAGCTCGGGGTACGGCTGGGCGAAGTTGGCGCGGACGCCCTGGCCGGCGTGGCCGGGGCTACTCGCTGACGGTCAGGCGCTCCTGGGCGCGCGGGATCGGCTCGCCCGGCGGGGCCACCGCGTCGCGCAGCGCGGCGAGCTCACGTGCGATCTCCTCGAGGCGGCGGTCGAGCGGCTCCTCGGACGCGCGCTCAGCCAGGCGCGAGTCGAGCGCGGAGAGGCGCTCCTCCACCCGGTCGAGCGCGTCCTCGATGCCCTCGAGCCGCTGGGAGACCGACCGCAGCCGGCGGGTCACGCGCTCCACGTCCGCGGCGGAGGGGATGCCGAGGGCCCCCATCGCGGCCTCCTGGGCCTGGGACGCCTTCTCACGGGCCCCGAGCGCCCGTGACAGCGCCGAGCTGACCACCGGGTTCGACACCAGCTCCTCGACGAGCTTGCCGATCGCCTCCTCGCTCTGCCGCGAGAGCCGGTCGCGCAGGCCTTCCTCGTGGGAGTCCTCGGTCACGGCACGAGCGTACCGAATCGCGCCCGGCGAGAGGGCTCCATGGCCGTAATCGGGTAACTCTAAGGCTCTACTTGAGCCTGATCCTGCGCTGATAGGTGTCGAAGATGGGTACAACACCTGCACCATTGAGCGGGGGGAGCGTTGCGGGCACTGAAGCATCAGGCCGGTTCGGCCGATAGAACCGTGCAGCTCTCGTGTTACGGACGCCTGGCCGTGCGCGCATCGATGAGGAACGGTTCCCAGTTGCAGAGCGAAATTTCACAGCCTTTTCCCCGGTCCGACGCGGGCAGGTCTGATAGCTTGCGCCCGAACCTCGGCGGCTCCGCTTCGGAGCTCGCGGGAATTCGCCTGTGCGGCTCTGGAGGAGAGAACCACTCGATATGAGGACGCGAGTCCTCTACATCCTGGTTGCGTCCGCGCTCGCGATCACCGTGGCCTTCGCGGTCACCCTCCCGAGCGCCTCGGCCGACCTCGTCACGGTCAACGTCACGCTGACCAACGGCACCACCGTTCCGGTGCAGGTCAACGTGCCCCCCGGCACCCCGCTCGAGAACATCTCGATCCCCACCGTCACGACCCCACCGCCGCCCGTGCCCGGCAGTGGCGGAGGTAGCGGCGGCGGCACCACCGGCTCCGGCAACGGCACCACCGGCAGTGGCGGCGGAGGCGGCGGAGGCGGCGGAGGCAACGGCACCACCGACCTCGGCAGCGGAGGCGGCGGCGGTGGCGGCGGCGGCAACGGCACGACCAACTCGCCGTCGACCACCACCACTCAGCCGAACGGTCAGAGCCCCAGCTCGACGAACGGCTCGAAGCAGAAGCGCTCGGGAAAGAAGGGCGCGGTGACCCTCAAGGTCAACTTGAAGCCCGACAAGAGCAAGCCGAGCACCGGCAACCAGAACGGCCCGCAGCTCTACCAGCCGAACGGCTCCCCGGCTCCGTCGAACCCGACCTTCATGGATGCGCTCCCGGGGCCGGCGCAGGTGTCGAGGGTCCCGAACTTCGTGATCCAGCAGTTCCACGTGCCGCCGTTCCTGCTGCCGATCTACCAGGCCGCGGGAATTCAGTACGGCATCCGCTGGGAGGTTCTCGCAGCGATCAACGAGATCGAGACCGACTACGGCCGCAACCTCAACGTCTCCACCGCCGGCGCGGTGGGCTGGATGCAGTTCCTGCCCTCCACCTGGAAGACCTGGGGCGTCGACGGCAACCACGACGGCCGCAAGGATCCCTACAACCCGGTCGACGCGATCTTCGCCGCCGCGCGCTACCTCAAGGCGGCAGGCGCCGGCAAGAGCATCTCGCGCGCGATCTTCGCCTACAACCACGCCGGCTGGTACGTCGACTCCGTGATGCTGCGCGCGCGCCTGATCGCCGGCGTGCCCGCCGACGTGATCGGCTCGCTCAGCGGTCTCACCGAGGGCCGCTTCCCCGTCTACGCGCACGCGCGTTACGCCGACGACATGTCGGTGGCCAAGGCCGCCAAGAAGGTCGGCGCGAACCAGAACGCCGCCCAGCTCGTCGAGTCGAGCGCAAAGCGCAAGGGCATCAACATCTTCGCCAAGGCCGGCTCGCCCGTGATCGCGGTCAATGACGGCGTGATCAAGAAGATGGGCAAGAGCAAGAAGCTCGGCCGCTTCGTCGTGCTCCAGGACGTGTACGGCAACCAGTACACGTACTCGGGCCTGGGCGAGCTCTCGCGCGTCTACCCGGTGCCGAAGAACGAGTTGCGGCCCGGCAAGACCGAGGCCAAGGCGCTTGCCGCCAAGGCCTCCGCCGCGCCGTCGTCGCTCACCGAGAAGCTGCCGAAGCCGACCGCGCCCGCCAGCGCCGGCCTGCAGAAGCCCACCTCGGCGCACAGCAAGCCGGCCTCGACGGCCAAGAGGAGCTCCTCGTCCAAGTCCAAGTCCAAGTCCAAGTCCAAGTCCAAGAAGACCCTCAAGTTCAGCTTGAAGAAGGTCCTCTCCGCCCAGACGCCCACCCCGCAGCAGACGAAGGAGCGCCTCTTCGCGCATCCGAGCCGCCCGGCCTCGAAGGCCTCCGGCGGTCTCGAGCAGATCTTCAACTCCCAGGCCACGGCCGCCGGCTTCTCCACCTTCCAGAACTACTTCTCGAAGGCGCTCGGCCTGAACGTCAAGAACTCCCGCCTGCGCAGGCTGAGGGTGGGCGCCCACGTGGTGGGCGGCACGATCCTCGGCCGCATCGGTCACGACCCGGCCGGGCAGGCTCCGCACGTCTTCTTCCAGATCCGGCCGACCGGCAAGGGCGCGCCCCTGATCGATCCGAAGCCGATCCTCGACGGCTGGAAGCTGCTCGAGGCCACCGCGATCTATCGCGCCTCTGGCAAGAACGCGCTCTTCTCGAAGAACGGCGACCAGCTCTCGATCGGGCAGGTCATGCTGCTGCCCAAGCCGCTGCTCCAGCGCCGCGTGCTCAGCGACCCGCGCGTGCAGATCTACGCGTGCGGGCGCCAGGACATCCAGACCGGTCAGATCGACCGCCGCGTGCTCGGCACCCTCGAGTATCTCGCCGACTCGGGCCTCAACCCGACCGTGTCGGCGCTCAAGTGCGGCCACAGCTTCCTCACGGCGTCCGGCAACGTGTCCGAGCACTCCTCGGGCAACGCGGTGGACATCGCGGCGATCAACGGCATCCCGATCGCCGGTCACCAGGATCCGGGCGGGATCACCGAGATCACGGTCAGGCGACTGATGCTGCTCCAGGGCACGATGCAGCCGCACCAGATCATCTCCCTGCTCGACCTGGGCGGCAACACGATGGCCCTGCCCGACCACTGGGATCACATCCACGTCGGCTTCCACCCGCTGTTCGGCACCAACGCCAAGGCGGGCAAGGAGGCGCTGGCCGTGCTCAAGCCGGGCCAGTGGAACGACCTCATCAACCGCCTGAAGAAGATCCCGAACCCGGTCGTGCCGACCGACGCGTCGAAGTACTCGATCCCGGTCAAGACTGCGCACGGCAAGCGCATCGGCTCCGGCGACTAGTGTCCTGACTCATCAATTCGCGCGCACCTTCCCGGCGCCTGGACACGTCTGACGGGCACCGCTCCCTCGCCGGACTACAAGTCCGACTCCGGTCGCGTCACCCGTCAGCCGCGCCCAGTCACTCGGGAAGCTGAAGCCGAATTGATGACTCAGGACACCACGGCCACGTTCGCCTTCGTCCAGTTCGAGTTCGGGTTCCTGTTGGGACCCCCGGACGGCCGCTACCTGTACCGCAGCGCCCCGGAGGGCGAGCCCGAGAGCGTGATCGTGCTGCGCACTCAGGGGGCGCCGCAGCGGGGGGTCGTGCGCGGGCGGTCGCCGCGGCGGCGGGAGGAGGCCGAGCCCGAGCCGGTGCCCACCTCGCGGGTGACCGTGGTGCGCGCAGCCGCCTTCGCGGGCGCCGAGGAGGCCGAGGCCTGGCTGGCTGGGCTGCGCCGCGAGCGAGAGGCTCTCAACCGCGAGGCGGCCGCGGCTGCCGCCCTGATCAACCGCTTCCTGCGCGCTCACCGGGCCGCCGCCGTCGACCCCTACGGGCGCGAGATCTCGGCCGAGCACGCACTGGCGGTGCGCGTGGGCTACGGCGACGGGGACCACGTGGCGGAGGGGCGCTATGCGGCCGCCTACGAGCTGCCGCGCGGGCAGCGCCCGTCGCGCCGGCGCGAGGACCTCTCCCCCGCCGAGCGCCTGGCGGCGATCGTCGGCGGGCGTGATGAGCAGCTCGCCTGCGAGGAGCTGGTGCTGCGTGCCCGAGCCGACATCGACGCCGGGCGCCCCCGCGAGGCCGCCCTGCAGGCGCGGGTTGCCCTGGAGGCCGCGATAGCGGAGCTGGGAGCGCAGAGCGCGGAGCTCGGGAACCACCGCGCCGCGATCGCGGAGGCCGCGAATGCGGCGCTGACAGGAGACCCATCCGCGGAGCTCC
Source organism: uncultured Thermoleophilaceae bacterium (assembly GCA_963848495.1). GTDB lineage: Bacteria > Actinomycetota > Thermoleophilia > Solirubrobacterales > Thermoleophilaceae > JAICJR01. The sequence goes on along the minus strand of CAWKDV010000002.1, from coordinate 921,491 downwards.
AGGAGGCTGTGACGAACGCCGTTGGCGACATGGAGCAGGCCCTGCGCCGCTGGCGCCTCAGGCAGACGCGCTGATCCGCGATCCGCGATCCGCGATCCGCGATCTGCACCAATGTAGGACCCTGGTTCAATGATGTAGATGGACTTGAGCCGCCAGCTTGGTTTGGCCGAGCACGCGCTGACGACGCTGAAGGCCGACGCCCTCCGAGCACTCGACCTGACCCTGCCCCAGCACACCGCCCTCGAGGCCTTGCTCCACGACGAGGGCCAGTCCTGCACCCAACTCGCACGCGACGCGCTCGTCACCTCCCAGACGATGACCGGCGTCCTGCGCAACCTCGAGGACAAGCGCCTGGTGAGCCGGCGGACGTCGCCGGTCCACGCCCGCGTGAGCCTCTACTCGCTCACGCCGGAGGGCAGGCGGGTGGCGCAGCGGGCGGAGAAGATCGTGGCCGCCATGGACCGGCGGCTGTCCGCCGCCTTCAGCGACGCCGAGCGGGAGCAGCTGTCCGGCCTGCTCGAGCGCGCGGCCGACGCGCTCAGCGAGGTGTCGGTCAGGCCGCCGCGCTAGGGTCGGTCGCCTTCCTCATGAAACAGAGCATTTCCCTGATCACGCTCGGCGTCTCGGACTACGAGCGTGCGACGGCGTTCTACGGCGCGCTCGGGTGGGTGCCGGAGCGGGAGATCGAGGAGACCGCCTTCTTCCAGGCCAACGGAGTGGTGCTCGTGCTCTGGGCGAGGGAGAAGCTGGCCGCCGACTCGGGTCTCGACGACACGGGCGCGGTCTGGAGCGGGATCGCCCTCGCGCACAACGTCGCGTCGCGCGAGGAGGTCGATGAGATCGTCGAGCAGGCGAGGGCGGCGGGCGCGGCGGTCACCCGGGAGCCCTCGGAGACCTTCTACGGCGGCTATGCGGGCGTCTTCCGGGACCCGGACGGACACGCGTGGGAGGTCGCGCACAACCCGGGCTTCGGGCTCACGCCGGATGGCAGCATCGTCGTCGGAAGCGGTTAGCGACGCGCCGCTAGGCGTCGTCCCCGTCCCAGCTCCAGCGGGGGACGTGGTCGAGCGGATATAGCTCTTCGTCGCTGCGGGCCCTCGAGTTCTGCTGCGCCACCTGCGCGCCGAATTCGACGTGCTCGCGGAGCGCCTTCCGAAACGGCTCGTCCGACGGGAGGTCCGCCTCGTCCGCCGCCTCCATGTAGAGGTCCACGAAGCGCCGGCGCTGCTCGTCGCTGACGTCGAGGCCGCGGTGCACATCCACCAGATACTTGAAGCCGAGACGATCGGTGAAGCGCTTCGGCCCACCGAAGGTCTCGGCCGTGAACCAGCTGAGATGCTCGACGTGGTTGGGCCGGCGCTCGGTGAAGACCGAGCTGAGAACCGGGTCGGCGAGCGCCTTCGAGTAGAAGACCTCCTCGAGGCGGTGAAGCGCCTCGTCGCCGCCCATGTGGTCGTACAAGGTGGTCACAACCGCCCCTCTCGCCGCATCCGGACCTGCTCGCGCATCACGAAGCGTACGAGCCTCTCCTGATCCTCGTCGCTGATGTAGTCGAAGCGGACTCCCTGCGTGCCTCCCTCCGCGTCCCGCACGACCGCTCCTCGCGGCTGGATCGGCGGCATGCCGCCGGCGATCGGTATCGAGAGCCAAAGCGTGCCGGCATCGGCGAGCGGGCTGTCAACCAGCAGGCCGTTCGCGCTCAGGTTGACCACGTGCAGCTCGACCTCCGTCTCGCCGCTCCCGAGCGTGGCGCTAACCGTCAGGTCGACGGTGAGGCGGAAGAAGTCGCGCCGCTGTTCCCGGGCCGGCTCGCCGGAGGGCGTGAAGCTCACGCTGCCGCCTGCCGCAAACCGAACGCTGCCCGGCTGGCGATAGACGCCGCGCGGTCCGGTGTGCTCGACCACTGCCTCGGCCGCGTCGAGCGTCTCGTCGCCGAAGCGCGGGTCGACCGCCAGCACGATCACGGCGCTGCGATCGGTGGTGGCGGCCACGGTGCCGGCGGTACGGCCCAGGCCGCGGATCCAGACGGTGACGGAGGTGCCCGCGGGCGCCGCCGGCCCCGGCGGCCGGTCCCGGCCGCGGCGGCGAAGCAGCCTTCTGATCGCCCTCATCCGCCGAGCTGATAGCGCAGCTCGACGAGGCCCGTCCCCCACTCGCGCGTGCCCGTCAGCCGCGCCGTGGAGGGCGGCGCGCCCCCGAACAGCGGGATGCCCGCACCGAGCAGAACCGGAGCGATGAACAGCGTCAACTCGTGGATCAGCCCGACCTCGAGGAACTGCCTGACGAGGTCGGCGCCGCCCACCAGCCAGATGTTGCCGCTGGTCTCGCGCTTGATCTCCTCGACCACGGCGGCGACCGAGCCCTGGGTGAGGCGAACGTCGGCCGCGTGGGGCAGCGGCAGGTCGCGGTGGGTCAGCACCCAGCTCGGCAGACCCCGGTAGGGCCAGGGGATGTCCCACGACATCGCCTGCGCGTAGGTGTTCGCGCCAATCACCACGGCGGCGACGTCGGAGAGGAAGGCGGCGTAGCCGTGGTCCTCGCCCTCGACGTTGAAGGCCTCCAGCCACTCGACGCCGCCGTCTGCGTCGGCGATGAACCCGTCGAGGCTCTGGGCGATGTAGAGCTGGACGCGCCCCATCAGGGCAGGGCCGCGAGCACGGCGGACAGCTCCGCCACCACATCGCCGGACAGCTTCACGTCCGCCACGCTGTCGTACTGCGTCCTGCCCTGGGTGACGATCGCGAGGCGCCCGCCGGCGTCGAGCGTCACGCCCGGCAGCGAGGCCACCGGGTAGACCTCGAGCGACGAGCCGACGACGATCATCAGGTCGGCCTCGCCTGCGAGGGCGTGCGCCTCGGACATCGCCTCCTCGGGCAGCAGCTCGCCGAACAGCACCACGTCCGGCTTGAGCGCCTCGTGGCAGACCTCGCAGAGCGGCGTCCCGGCGCCCGCCCGGAGCTGCGCCAGCACGTCGTCGATCGACAGCCGCCGGTGGCAGGTCAGGCAGACGCTCCACTCGATCGTGCCGTGCACCTCGACGATCCGCTCCGAGCCCGCCCTGCGGTGCAGGCGGTCGATGTTCTGGGTGATCACCCCGCGGATCAGGCCGCGGCGCTCGAGCTCCGCGATCGCCTCGTGGGCCGGATTCGGCCGCTTGTCCTCGAGCGTGGCGAAGCGGTCGCCGTAGAAGCGCCAGAACTGGTCCGGATCGCGCCGGAAGGCGTCGATGTGCGCCACCGCCATCGGGTCGACGTTCTCCCACAGGCCCGTGCCGGGCGTGCGGAAGTCGGGGATGCCCGACGGGACGGAGACGCCGGCCCCGGTGAGCACGACCGCCCGCTCGGAGCCGGCGAGGAGCTCAGCGACCCGGCCGACGGCCTGCGAGCTCTCAACCGTCACCTGTCAACTGCCTTTGAACCTAGGGGTCCGCCTGCCGAGGAAGGCCGAAATGCCCTCCTTGGCGTCCTCCGAGCCGAACACCTCGGCGAAGCCCTCCGCCTCGGCGCGCAGCCCATCGTCGAGGTCCGGGCGATGCGAGATCCGCTTGATCTGCTCGATCGCCAGCGGCGCCTGCTGCGCCATCTTGCGCGCCCAGGACAGCGTCGTGTCGAACAGCTCGTGATCCGGCACTACCTGGTTCACGAGGCCGAGCCGCAGCGCCTCCCAGGCGCCGATCGGCGTGCCGGTGAGGTTCATCTCGAGCGCCTTGGCCTCCCCCACCAACCGGGGCAGCCGCTGGGTGCCGCCGAAGCCGGGGATGATGCCGAGGTTGATCTCGGGCTGGCCGAAGGTGGCCGAGTCGGCCGCGATGCGGAAGTCGCAGGCCATCGCCAGCTCGCAGCCGCCGCCGAACGCGATCGAGTTCACGGACGCGATCGTGACCGTCCGCGAGCGCTCCATCGAGCGGGCGAGCGAGTGCATCCGCTCCACCATCTGGCGGCCGTCCGTCTCCGGGTCCATGCGCGTGAACTCCTTGATGTCCGCGCCGGCGGAGAACGTGAACGGGTTCGATGAGGCGATCACGAACACCCGCGCCCTGCCGTCGATCGACTCCCATACCTCGCTGAGCTCGGCCGCGAGCTGAGGCGAGAGCGGGTTGGCCGGCGGGCGGTTGAGCCACGCGATCGTGACGTCGCCGCGGGTCTCGACGAGGACGGTCTCGCGCTGCTCCTCCGCGTCGGGCTGTGGGTAGGGGAAGAAGCCCTGGCCGCTCTTCTTGCCGAGGCGCCCCTGGGCCACGAGGCGGCGCAGGATCAGCGGCGGCTCGAACCACTCGCCCCACTCCGCCTGGGCGCGCTCAAGCGACTCGAGCACGACGTCGAGGCCCTGCTCGTCGGCCCGCGCGAACGGCCCGGGCAGGATGCCGGCGCCCGCCATCATGCCGATGTCGATGTCCTTGATGCCGGCCACGCCCTCCTCGAGGACGAGGCAGCACTCCACCAGCGCCTTCAGCGAGAAGCGCGCGACGAGCGTGCCGGTGGTCTGCTCAACCGTGCTCATAGAACCCCTTCCCGGTCTTCTGGCCGAGGTTGCCGGCCTCCACCAGCTCCTTCATCTGCCGGTGGACGTAGAAGCGGTCGCCGTAGCTCTCCTGCAGGTGCTCGGCCACGTGCAGGACGGTGTCGAGGCCGAGCAGATCGCCCAGGAAGAACGGCCCCATCGGCGCGGCTCCCGACTCGGAGACCACCCGGTCGACCTCCTTCACGTCGATCCCCTCCTCCTCCTGCCCGCGCCAGATCTCCGACACGGCCGAGTTGAGGATGCGGTTGACCACGAAGCCGGGCACCTCGCCACAGCGGATCGGCTGCTTGCGGATCTGCTGCGCGAAGTTCATCGCGGCCTGGACGGTCTCCTCGGACGTCTCGTCGCCCTCGATCACCTCGATCAGCCGCATGACCGAGGCCGGGTAGAAGAAGTGGAAGCCGACGACCCGGTCGGGGCGGCTGGTGGCCTCGCCCATCTCGGTGATGGACAGCGAGGAGGTGTTCGAGGCGAGGACCGCGTGGCCGGGCGTGACCGCGTCGAGCTCGGCGAACACGGCCTGCTTGATCGGCATGCGCTCGGGCACCGCCTCGATCACGAAGTCGGCGTCGCCGAAGCCCTCGTACACGGTGGTGCCGGTGATGCGGCCGACCACCTCCTCGAGCTGGCTGTCGGCGTCCTCCTGGGTGATCTTCTCCTTCTCGACGAGACCGGCGAGCTGGCCCTGGGTGACCTGTCGGGCCTTCTCGAGGCCCTGGTCCACGAAGCGCTGCTCGACATCCTTGAGTACCACGGGAAGGCCGGCCGAGGCGATCGTCTGCGCGATCTCGCCCCCCATCGTGCCGGCCCCCACGACGGCGGCTTTGAATACGTACATCGGTCCTCCGGGTCGACGGCGGCCGTCCAGGCTACAGCGAGTGCTCTTCGCCCGCCTCCGTGGCGAAGCGCCGCAAAGTGCGCGCAAGGGAGTCCGACAGCGCCCGCCGGATGAACAGCACGTCCGCGACCTTCCCGATCACGCCCTGCCGCGAGAAGGTGGTGGGCTGGAGCTCGTAGCGGAGCTCCATCGTCGTCCGCGTGCCGCCCTCGGCCGGCTCGAAGGTGATCGTCTGGGTGCCCGTCAGGGACTCCTCGAAGACCTGCCCCGCCAGCTTCCCCGGGCCGTCGTTCGGCGGCACCCAGGTGATCATCCGCTCGGTCACGCGCCCCCGCCCGCCGGGCACCGACTCCCAGACCAGCTTGGTGCCCGCCGCCGGCCAGTCCGGGTCCTTGTCGATCACGTGGGCGAAGCCCTCGATGAACGTCGGCCAGCGCTCCACGTCGGTCCAGAGGCGCGCCGCGGCGTCGACAGGCAGCGGCACGATCCTCGACTCGCGCACGAGCGGCATCAGCCGTAGACCTCGCCGACGATCTCCTCGATCGAGCGCGCCAGCGACTTGAGGAACGGCCGCACGTCCACGCGCAGCCGCGCATACTCCTCCTGACCGGCCTGCGTGATCGCGTAGTAGCGGCGGCTGCGCCGCTCAGGGTGCTCCCACTTGCCGTCGATCAGCCCGCGCGCCTCGAGCTGGCGCAGCAGCGGGTACATCGTGTTGGGGTTGACGAGCAGCACCCCGGCGGTGACCTCGGAGATGCGCTCCATGAGCTGGTTGCCGTAGGAGGGCTGCTGGGAGATGTAGTGGAGCACGAGCAGCGGCAGCACTTCGCGCCGCAGGCCGCCGCTGAACGGCTCGGCCGGGCCGGGCGCGCGCCCGCCGGCGGCGCGGGCGGCCTCACGCGGGTCCGCGATCTGGCTCGTGCGCCTGACGGCCTCCTGGGTGGCGTCTTTGCGCGACTTGCCGGGCTGCGCCATGCCGGGATCCTGACAGGGCCACCCGAGTGTGAGAGAGTCGCCGCGTGAAGCGGGTGCTGGTCGTAGTCCTGCTTGCAACGGTCGCGGCGGGCGGCACCGCCGGAAGTGCCGACGCCCGCTTCCCCTGGACCCACCGCGTGACTATCAGCGGGCAGTTCGTGGACAACTGGTCGATCACCACGCCGAGCATCTGCGGGACGACGGGGGACGGCAGCGTGACGGTGAGCTTCCACAACACGAAGTCGATCCACGTGCTGGTCACGAGGCAGCGCGGCGACCATGCCTGGCTGCTGGTGGGCCTCACCACCGGGCAGTTCCACCAGCCCACCTTCCTGCCACCGCAGCCGGCCGCGGGCTCGATCACGACAGTCGACAACACCGCCCCGGCGAACTCCACGCCGGACAACACCTGTGACCCGATCGACAAGTCCCACTGCGGCACCGCGCAGCTGCGGCGGCCGCGCCTCTACCTGGAGGGCCTCGACGCCGCCCGGCTCAAGTTCAACCTGTTCACGGACGACTTCAGCCGGACCAACTGCCAGGTGGGCACCGTGATCGGGTTCGGCGACGTGGACTTCTTCGGCCAGAAGACGCCGGAGCTGCTCGTGAAGATGCCGAGCGCGCGGTCGTTCTTCCGGCGGCGCTCGGTGACGCTGACGGGCACGAGCCACACCCGCAAGACCTTTCAGGCGGACCCCGACTCGCCGTCGTCCACCGATGACGTGACCCGCACGGTCACGGTGACGTTCACGAAGCGCTGATCAAATGAAGAGGGGCGCCCTCCCGCGGACGCCCCTCTTCGACTCGGTTGCCCGAGATCTTTGTCAGGCGGTGGCCTTCGCCGGCTCCTCGACGCGGCGCGGCATGAGGACCTCGCGCGCGATCACGAGGCGCTGGATCTGCGACGTGCCCTCGTAGAGCTGCATGATCTTCGCGTCGCGCATCAGCTTCTCGACCGGGTAGTCCTTGATGAAGCCGTAGCCGCCGTAGACCTGCACTGCGTCGACGGTGATCTCCATCGCCGAGTCGGCGGCGAAGCGCTTGGCGTGCGAGCTGGCCAGCGTGTTGCGCTTGCCCTGGTCGAGCAGCGAGGCCGACTGCCAGGTGAGCAGGCGGGCCGCCTCGAGCTTGGTGGCCATGTCGGCGATCATGAACTGGATCGCCTGGTGCATGGCGATCGGCACGCCGAACTGGACGCGCTCCTTGGAGTAGTCGCGGGCGAACTCGAACGCGGCGCGTCCGATGCCGACGGCCATCGCCGCCACGCCGGGGCGCGTGCGGTCGAGGGTCATCATCGCCAGCTTGAAGCCCTTGTTCTCCTCGGCGAGCAGGTTCCCCTCGGGGATCGCCACGTCGTTGAAGGAGATCGTGGCGGTGTTGGAGGCGCGCTGGCCGAGCTTGTCCTCCTTCTTGTCGACGGTCACGCCGTCGAGATGGCGGTCCACGACGAAGGCGCTGATGCCGCGGTGGCCGGCCTCCTTATCGGTCTTAGCGTAGACCGTGTAGTAGTCCGCGTAGCCGCCGTTGGTGATGAAGCACTTGCTGCCGTTGATCACCCACTGGTTGCCCTTCTTCACGGCGGTGGTGCGCATGCCGGAGACGTCAGAGCCGGCGTCCGGCTCGGTGAGGCAGAACGAGGCCAGCTTGGGCGCCTCGGACAGCATGCCGAGGTACTTCTTCTTGACCTCCTCCGAGCCGCCGATCTGGATCGGCGCGGTGGCCAGGCCGTTACAGGAGAGGCTCGTGCCGATGCCCGAGCAGCCCCAGCCCATCTCCTCCTCGATCATCACCCCGGTCAGGTAGTCGAGACCCGGGCCGCCGTACTCCTCGGGCAGGTGGGTGTTCATGAGGCCCACCTCCCACGCCTTCTCGATGATCTCCTGAGGCCAGGTGCCTTCCTTGTCGTAGTCCCAGGCGACGGGTCGGATTTCCTTCTCAGCGAAGTCATGCGCCATCCCCCGCATGTCCTTCTGCTCGTCTGTGAGTGTGAAATCGACCACTTGAAAGCTCCTTGTTTTCCCGCCGATTGATTCGTCAGTCAACGACTCCCCCAAGAGTACCCCATTGACCGCCTGGTCAAGCACGGTACGTGCGAATTGCCTCAGCCCGACAGCACGCGCACAACGAGGTATATGCCGCCCGCGATTGCGGCAAGGCAGAGCAGCGCAAGGCCGATCTGGTCCGGATAGAGGGCGGGCCGGCTGGGCGCAAACGAACGACGGCGTAGGCGTCGCCACATGGGGCCAAACTGTACGGCCAGGTGGACAGCGGCCTGGCAATCGTGGTGATCGTGGTGTCGATCCTGGGGATCGTCGCCGCCGTCGTGTCCTTCGTGGGCAGCGGACGGCTGTACGACCAGGTCGGTCGTGGCGCGTTCTCGCTCGACCGCGAGCCCGACCCCGGCCCGAGCGCCGGCAGCCCGGCTGCGCAGCGGGAGGCCGAGGAGGAGATCCGCCAGCTCGTGGAGGCCAAGTCGGCGCGGCGCGAGGCGCGCGGGGAGCCGCCCCTCGACGTCGACGCCGAGGTGGCGGCCCTGATGGGCGGCACCGCGCCCGCTGTCGACGACGCGCTCCGCGACGAGGTGAGGCAGCTCGTGATCGCGCGCAACGAGCGCCGTGCGCGGCGCGGCGAGCCCCCGCTGGACGTCGAGGCGGAGGTCGAGCGGCAACTGCGCGAGATCGGCACGTAGCCGAGCGCGCCGATCGGGTATAGATACGCGCATGCCAAAGGGCCGCCGCTACGAGTTGGACGAGCTCATCATCCGTCCGGGCACCTACTTCAATCCCCAGACCGAGGTGATGATCGTCGTCGACGACTCTCCCTCCATGGACTCCGAGATCTTCAACATGGAGGAGTTCGAGGGGGCCGACTGGATTCTCGTGACCGATGAGCTCCCCCTCGACGAGGCGGCCCGCGACGAGATGCTCGAGAAGTTCCAGTCGACCTACCACGGCGGGGACGGCCGCACGCCGCGCGCCGGGCACGACGACATCGACCTCGGCCTCGACGAGGAGGTCGACGACGACGAGGACGACGAGCCCGAGCTCGACTACGTCGAAGAGGTCGAGGACGAGGAGTAGGCGCTAGGCCGCGAGCGCGCTCGCGCCGGCCGCGTCCAGCTCTGTCCACGCCGCCCGGCCAAGGCGGTCGATGCCGAACACGCCGCCGCGGCGCCGGGGGCCGAAGCCCACGAGCAGGGTGCCGTCGTCGATCTGGGCGATCGTGGGGCTGGCGCCCGGGTGGGTGTCGATCAGGGCCGCAAGCTGGGCCGCCTGGGCGGCGGTCCAGTCGCCGCCGCCGAGCTGCTCGGCCAGCTCGCGCTGCGCCTCGCGGACGGGGTCGGTCTCGGCGGCGGGCTGCTGCGTGGCCTCGTTGATCAGGTGGCGCAGGACGCGGATGCGGTCCGTCGGAGTGGCGCCGATCGGGCCGTACTCGGTCGAGCTGAGCTCCCAGTAGCGCTGGGCCATGCGCTCGAGGCGATCGCTCTCCTCGACCACGAGATCGGGCCGGCGGAGGGCGACCTGAGCGTCCCAGTGCCTGTCATGGCTCGAGGTGAAGAGGAGAGTGGTCATGGGTGCATGATCGCCCGCCAGCATCCATGCGTCGATACGGCACCCCTGTGTGTCGCCGGTGGGGCTAGCTCGAAGGGGCTGTGGCGGGCTGCCCCGTCGGATCCAGGCCCTCTCTGAGCTCGCGCACCTTCGCGCGGTAGGCCGCCTCGTCGCCGCCCAGGAGCCACGAGCCCCAGCGGGTGCCGTTGTGGACGTGCGGCACCTCGTCGGCCAGCAGGTAGTCGAACACCTTCGCCACCTGGGCCTGACCGCGGTCGACCAGCACCTTGCGGCGGTGCGAGTGTCGCCACATCGCCCGCTGCTCGCTGGTGCCGTTGAAGAGCGCCAGCCTGCCGAGGAGGTCATAGGCGTAGATCGACTTGAAGTAGGAGAAGCCCACCGGGTAGTCGCCCCAGCGGCAGTCGAGCTCCGTCTGCATCAGCACGTCGTGGACACGCGCGTGCCGGAGCTCGTCCCAGGTCTGGCGCGCCATGTCCACCTGGAACTCCCACGGCATCTCGGGATGCTCGTGCATGTTGCGCGCCATCAGCTCGGCGGCCGACAGCTCCGCGTCCATCAGCCCGTGGAAGAAGTGCTTCTGCTCCTCGGGCTCGACCGGCACGTGGTTCTCCTCGCCGTTCACGTACAGCGCGTCGACCAGGTAGGGGTCGCCGTCCTCGGTGACCTCGACGTAGTCGTCGCGGGCCGGCTCGCGGAGCGGCTCCATCACGGTGAGCTCGCGCGGCGCGCCCTTGAGATCGATCGACAGCGAGCCGAGATCGTCCAGCCAGCGGCCGCCGGCGGTGACCCCCAGCTCCTGGAGGTGGCGGCGCTGGCGCTTCAGTATCTGGCAGAGGAGGCGCAGCGATGGCTCGTCCGTGATCGGATCGAGCTCCCGGATGTGGCGCTCGATGGCGGCGACCAGCGAGGGCTTGACCTCCCCGTAGGCGATCTGCGTGTAGGCGTCCGGAGACGCCGCCGCGGCCATGCGATCGAGCAGCTCGACCAGCTCCTCGCCGGGGGCCCCCGGGTAATCGCTGGGGTGGCGCAGCTCGTACAGGCGGCGCTTGATCTTCGAGACCGCGCGGGCGTCGTCGTGCAGATGGTCGCCGAGCATGTACTTGCGCTCGAAGCTCGGCTCGAGCGCAAGCCAGCCTGCGTGCCGGTGCACCAGCTCGCGCAGCACATGGAAGTAGTTGGAGAAGCGGGCGGCGTTGTCGTCGACGTCGTAGCCGAGCTTCAGGGGGTCAGGAGCTGCCACGGACCATCTCCTCCGGTTCGTCCTCGGCCAGGAGGCGCCGCTTGTGCCGCCCCACCACGCTGGGGAGCAGCCCGCCGCCGGCCGACACGTTGATCACCGCCTGGTCGGAGATGCGGGTGATCATGCCGGCGTAGCGGCCGCCGATGCCGAAGGGGTTGATGTTGAAGCGCTTGAGGCACATCTGCACGTGGCCGTCCACGACCGTCGGGAACATCTCCTCGGGCACCGGCACGTACTCCTGCACCACATAGTCCTGGTGGTCGCAGTGCGCGTCGATGAGCGAGTCCCAGTCCGACTGGTCGGTCTCGATGCCGAGCGCCACGCCCTTGCCGCCGTAGTCCGACACCGGCTTGAGCACCAGCCGCTCGCGGTTGTCGGAGGCGAACGTGAGCAGGTCGACCACCCACTCGCCGTAGGTGGTGCGCCCGGCGCGGAGCACGCGCGTCCAGGGGATCGTCGCGCGGATCGCCTCGAGCTCGTCCGGCTCCACCAGGTGGGCGAAACGCGGGTCCTCCAGCAGTGCGAACAGCTTCTTGTTGTTGGCCACGCGCGAGCGGAACGGGTTGACGAGCGCGATGCGGCCGTCACGGGTGGCGGCGATCAGGTCGTCGGCGCCCGGGCCGCGCACGTCCTCGAGCAGCACGCGGCGGTAGACGGCGTGCACGGGCTCGCCGTCCGCACGGAGCAGCGAGCCGTCGTAGCGGAGCTGGTCGAGGCTGGCGTACATCGCCTCGAGCCCCGCCTGGCGCGCCGCCTCGCAGACGATGCGGAACTCCGGCACCGACGGCGTGGTGGCCACGTCCACGAGCGCGATCCGCGGCGGCTGCGGCAGGTCCGGCTGGGCGCTGCGCACGTGACGGTAGGCGTCGAGCAGGTTGGCCACCAGCTCAGGCAGCATCGGCGTGTAGGCCGTGTCGAACTCGACCTTCACGCGCGGCAGGTCGATCGCCTGCGTCAGGCCCTCGTAGAGCACGTCCGTGTAGCCGATGCCGGCCGGGGAGTCCGCGTTGAACTCGAGGAACCGGACGTCGTAGCCCTGCAGGAAGGCGTCGAGGCGGCAGATGCGGAGCGGGTTCGGATAGCCCGGGTCGATGCGGATCAGGTCGTCCTCGAAGTCGCCGATGGCGAGCTCCTCGCGCAGCCGGCCGTCCTCCGGGTAGGCGTCGCAGAAGCGCGCTAGCACGCGGGAGAGAGCGCCCACGACGCTGCGCACGTGCCGGATCTGGCCCGGCGAGACGAAGTGCGGCATCAGCACGAACGGGATCGTGTGCCCATCGAACACGACGTCGTGCTCGACCAGCCAGCGCTCGATCTCGGCCTCGATCGCAGCGCAGCCGTCACCGAGCTTGCTCAGCTCCACCATGTGCTGGAGCTTGAGGTTGTTTACGTGGTCGATCACCTCTGCTCCCCTACCGGCGAGCTTACTGCCGCCGGACGGCGATGACACCCGCTGGCCCTAGGCTTTGGCATCCGTGAGGCCCGTCTACCTCCTCGCCCTGTTCATCCCGATCGCCGTCGTGCTGAAGATCGCCGACGCGCCGGACACCGCGATCTTCTTCACCGCGGCGGCCGGCGTGATCCCCACCGCGGCGCTGATGGGGCGCGCCACCGAGGAGCTGGCCGCGCAGTCGGGGCCCGGCATCGGCGGACTCCTCAACGTCACCTTCGGCAACGCGCCGGAGCTGATCATCGCCCTGTTCGCTCTCGGCAAGGGGCTGCAGGAGGTCGTGAAGGCGTCGATCGTCGGCTCGATCGTGTCGAACACGCTGCTCGTGCTCGGCGCGGCGATGCTGGTCGGCGGCTGGGGGCGCGAGAAGCAGACCTTCAACCGCACGGCCGCGCACGCGCAGTCGTCGCTCCTGCTGCTCGCGCTGGTCGCCGTGGTGATGCCCGCGATCTTCGAGCTGGTGCGCGGGCACGGCCTGCCCGGGGTCGGCGACCTGCGCGTGAACTACGGCCACAAGGTCGAGGTCGTCTCCGCCCTGGCGGCGGTCCTGCTGCTCTTGAGCTACGGCGCCGGCCTCTTCTTCTCGCTGCGCACGCACCGTGACCTGTTCAACCCGCACTTCGCGGACGCCGACAAGGCAGACCACCCGCGCGCCTGGCCCGTGCGCCGGTCCGTCAGCGCGCTGGCGATCGCGGGCGCGGGCGTGGCGCTGATGAGCGAGCTCCTCGTGGGTTCGATCGAGCCCGCCGCGAAGAGCATCGGCCTGTCGCAGTTCTTCATCGGCGCGGTGGTGGTGGCGATCGTCGGCAACGCCGCCGAGCACTGGGTCGCGGTCACCGTGGCCATGAAGAACAAGATGGACCTGGCTGTGAACATCGCCGTCGGCTCGGCCGCCCAGGTGGCGCTGTTCGTGGCACCGGTGCTCGTGCTGATCTCTTTCTGGATAGGGCCCCACCCGATGGCGCTCGTGTTCAACGGCTACGAGCTGGTGGCGATGCTGTTCGCGGTGCTGATCGCCACGCACATGACCAATGAGGGCGAGTCGAACTGGTTCAGCGGGCTGCAGCTGCTGTTTGTGTATCTCATGTTGGTGGTTGTCTTTGCGTTTGCGTAGCTCTCAGTTCTTGGTTCTTAGTTCTTAGGGCTCACAGATGGGCGGTTGCGGTCGTCTTAGGGGCATGACCACTTCCACCGTCCTTCCCTGGCAGGAGCTTCACGCGGAGCTCGACGAGCGCGGCTTCGCGCGGACCACCACCGTCCTCGACGCCGACGACTGCGAGCGGCTCGCCTCGCTCTGGGACGAGGCCGACTTCCGCAGCCGCATCGTGATGGCGCGGCACGGCTTTGGCGAGGGCGAGTACAGGTACTTCGCCAACCCGCTGCCCGAGCCGGTGGCCGAGCTGCGGCGCGAGCTGTATCCGCCGCTGGCCGAGGCGGCTAACCGCTGGGCGCAGATGCTCGGAACCGGCGAGCGCTGGCCGGCCGAGCTCGACGAGCTGGTGGAGCGCTGCCACGCGCTCGGCCAGGTCAAGCCCACGCCGCTGATCCTGCGCTACGGCGAGGGCGGCTACAACGCCCTCCACCAGGACCTCTACGGCGAGCTGGCGTTTCCGTTCCAGGTGGTCACGGCGCTGAGCCACCGCGGCCTCGACTACGAGGGCGGCGAGCTCGTGCTGGTCGAGCAGCGGCCGCGGCGGCAGTCGCGCGCGCACGTGATCCCGCTCGAGCGCGGCGAGCTCCTCATCTTCACCACCCGCGAGCGGCCGGTGGCCGGCAGCCGCGGCTACTACCGCGCGGCGATGCGCCACGGCGTCTCGACCGTCACGGCCGGGGAGCGCACGAGCCTCGGCCTGATCTTCCACGAAGCCAAGTGAGCAAGGAGAGAACATGACCACGATGACCGAGAACCTGACCTACGCCCATGCCGACACCCCCTACGGCCCGCTGCTCGTGGTGGAGAGCCCGGAGGGAGTCGTGCGCGTGGCGTTCGAGCACGAGCAGGTGGAGCTGCCGGCGGAGGCCCGCGAGGGCGACGTCGAGGCGGCGCGCCAGCTCGAGCAGTATTTCGCCGGTGAGCGCAGCGAGTTCGATGTGGAGCTCGACTGGGGCACGATCGGCGGCTTCAAGCGCCGGGCACTGGGGGAGATGGCAGCCATCCCGTACGGCGAGACGCGCACATACACGGAGCTCGCGGCGGCGGCCGGCAATCCCGCCGCGGTGCGGGCAGCAGGCAGCGCCTGTGCCACCAACCCCTGGCCGGTGATCGTGCCGTGCCACCGCGTGCTGCGCACGGACGGCACGCTAGGCGGCTACCTGGGCGGCCTCGAGATGAAGCGCGGGCTGCTGGACCTCGAGGCCGCCGGCTAACCGACGACCCGGAACGACGCGCCCACGGTGCGGCCCTTCAGCCGGCCGCTCGTGGGCGTGCCGTTCAGCCGGTAGCGGCCCGGCTTCAGGCTCTTGCGGCTCAGGCGGCCGGTGAAGCGGAACTTGTTGGCCCCCGCCTTGCCCGCCTGGGCGAAGCTGCCACGCAGCGTGACCGTGCGAGTGCAGCGTCGCGCCTGCCGGTTGCGCGCCGTCGGCTTGACGCAGCGCCCGTGTGCGCCCCTTCGACCCGCCTGGCGCTGCGTGACGCTGAACGTCACTTCGCCCGCCCGGTCCAGGCTGTAGCTGACCACCGTCCCGTAGCTCTGGCGCCTGGCCGAACGCGCGCTGGGCCCGCTGGGAGCGGCGCGGAAGCTGGTCGGCGAGAGCTGCTCGCGCAGCACGGTGGCCAGCGCGACCGCGTTCGATCCCGTGCCTGTGCCCGAGCCCGAGGAGACGCCCGTTCCGGAGGAGTTGGTCCGCAAGGTGAGGGTGGCGCCGAGGGCGAGCGGCGCGGGCACGCCGGCGAGCGCGAAGGCCCGGTACTCGTAGGTGGTGTTCGCTCGCAGGGTCCCCACGCCCTGCGTGACGGTCGCCGTCTCGCTGCCCAACGGCGCCGCAACCGGCGTGGTCTGGGACTCGAGCGCAGGCCCGTACTGGAATCCCATCGGAAACGGGATCCCGTAGGTGCGCGCGCTGACGCTGAACTGCTCGCCGCCGCCGGGCGCCGGCGCGGCGCTCTCGGTGGTGAAGTCGGGCTCGAGCCGGCTGATCCGGATCCCGGTGGCTCCAGCCCCGGACAAGGCACGCGACACCCAGGGAACGCCGCCGACGGTCACGAGGGTCGGGTCGCGCTGATCGGCGCCGGCCGACTCGCCGATCCCCCCGAACGTCGGCGTCACGCCGGGCCAGGGCTGCTCCCAGACGCGCGTTAGCTTGTTGTAGCGGGCCACCCTGATCGTGTATCCGTCCGGGCTCGCGGGGCCGACGTGCTCGCTCCAGGCGAGGTACGGCACGCCGGTGCCGAACGGCCCGGCATCCACCTCTGCAAGCGAGAGGCTGCCGACGTTCTGGGTCGGATCCTGGTTGATCTTCCCGTCGCTGCCGCTCACTCCGATGGCCTCCTGGGTCCAGGTGGGCGCCGGGAAGGTGCTCGTGTCGAGGCGGGCGACCCGTGCGTCGAGGTTGCCGCCTTCATCCGCCCAGGCGACGTAGGGGTAACCGCCGATCGAGGCCAGGCTGGGAAGACCCCCGGCCTGGCTGTTGTTGATCCCGCCGAGGGTCTCGGTCACGCCGGTCCACGGCTCCACCCACGCGCTCCCCTCGAGCCGCGCCACGTGGACCTGCTCATTCGCCGTCCCGCCCATCACCCAGCCGGCGTAGGGGGTGTTGTTGATCGACGCAACGCGCGGGGCGTAGCCCGGCTGCGAGGTCAGCTTCTGCAATCCCCCCGAGGTCGCGCTGACCCCGGTCCATGGCTCGACCCAGGTCGGCGCGGGATGGGTGCTCGTGTCAAGCCGGGCCACACGTGGCACGAGAACGTTCCCGGAGGTGAACTCGTCCCAGCCGACGTAGGGCACGCCGCCCACGTCCGCCAGCGAAGTGGTGCTGGCGTACATGCTCGGGTCGTAGTTAATCCCGCCGTGAGTCGCATCGACGCCCTTCCAGGGCTCCTCCCAGTGGCCGGCGGCGTTCAGCCGGGCCACGTGGATCTCCATCGCTGTTCCGTCCTTCTCGTTCCACGCGACGTATGGCACCCCGCCGACCGATGCCAACGAGGGGTCATACGCGTTGTGGGTCGTGTCGTGGTTCACGGGCCCGCCCACCTTCTGCCACCCGCTTCCCGACGCGTTCAAGCGGGCGACGAAGAGCAGGTCGCTCGGGCCGTGAAACTCCAAGAAGGCCACGTACGGGACCGAGCCGACGGCCGCCAGCGAGGGAGACGCGCCGATGTCGCTCACCTGCTGCGCGCCGGGCACGGGGTCCTGCCAGGTGGCCGCGGCCGCCGAGGGCAGCGCGAGCGCCACGGCGATCACTCCGGCGATCCCCGCCGCCCTGCCCGGCCTGTGCCTGTGCGCGATCACCTACCTGAGGGCGACGCTATCCCCGCGTCAGCACGCTGTCAATCGGCCGCCGACCGGGCGGCAACCTAGTTCGTCAGGATCTTTGCGCACTTCTGCAGGGCGGCGGTGTTGTTGCCGCCGGCCTGCTGGATGCACTTGGCGTAGTCCTGGAACTGCTTGCTCGAGGGCGTGCCGCTCGAGCCGCTCCCGGAGGAGGACGAGCCGGAGCCCGAGCTGGACCCGGAGCCGGAGCCGGTCGCGGCCCCGAGCCCGCCCAGCGACTGGACGAGCCCCGAGATCGGCTGGGCGCCGCTCGGCGCGCTGACGGTGAAGGACTGGCCCACGTTCGTGAACTCGATCGAGAACTGGATCGTGCCGCCCTTGAGCCCCTTGACCTTGGCCTGCTGGTCCTTCGGCACCGTGATCTGGATGGTGGCCGCCAGCCGCCGCAGCGTCTGGTCGCTCTTCGCCACGTAGATGTCGATGTGCGGGTCGTTCACGTACTTCTGGATCTGGGCCTGCTGGGCCGGCGTGATCTGCGACGGCTTGGTGGTGCCGCTGACGTTGGCCTTGGAGATCACCGTGTTGAGGTCGGCGAGCACCTTGCCCACGTCGAGCGTGGCCGAGACGTGCGAGACCTTGTCGCCACCGATCGTGGTGTCGCTCTCCTTCTTGGCGTCCCTCAGCCAGGTGAGGGGGCTGATGCCGAACGCGGACAGGCTCTTCGACTTGCTCTGGCCGGACTGCTGAGCGAGCTGCTGGTTGATCTGGGTCACCGCCCGCTTGCCGAGCTCGTACCAGGTGCCGCGGAGCTGGATGAAGACGTCGTCCCCCGTCGAGCGCGCCGCGAGCGGCAGACTCTGGCCGCCCCCGAGGATGTTGGCGGTGAAGTCGAACTTCGGCAGCTTGTGCTGGCCGCTCGACTCGTACGGGCCGCTGACCTTGAGCGACAGGGGGCCGTTGAGCTGCTGGATCCCCTGCAGCTGCGCCTGCAGGTTGAGGTTGATGTTGGCGCTCTTGATCGAGTGCTTGAAGGCGGTGTCGACCAGGGTCTTGGCGTCACCCGAGCTGCCGCTGCCCCCGCCTCCGCCGCCGCAGGCGGTCGCGCCAAGCGCGAGGACGAGCACGAACGGGAAGAGGAGTCGAAGTCTGAGTGGCAAAGGTTGCTCCAGGTCGGGTCTGCCGAGCTCCGAGAGTACAGCCTGAGCACGTCGCGACTTTGCAGTTCCCGGTCCGTTTGAGAGTCGAATGAGGGCAGCAGCGCTACTAGGAGCCCTTGCGGCATCGCTGGCCCTGGCCACGCCGGCGCTCGCCAGCCCTGTCTGGATGGTGAGGGGTGACCGGGTGGTGCGCCAGGACGATCCTGCGCTGCCCGCCCAGGCCGGTGAGCTGCCGCTGGCGCCGCCGACGGGCTGCCGAAGCCCCTCGCCCGGGCCCCAGGCCAGCGCGGCCGGCGGCGCGAGCGTGCGAGCGGTGCTGCTGCGCGACCTGCGCAAGGGGGCGCTCACGCAGCAGCTCTACGAGCAGTACCGGGACCAGTACAAGAACGCCAAGAACACCGTGAACCGCCTGGGCGGCGTCCGGCGCGCCAACCTCGAGGGCGTCGTGCGCTCGCTCGAGCGCATCTCGCGCAGCGGGCTCTTCACGGTCTCCCGTATGCCGGCGCTGTTCTTCCAGCTCCAGCACAACGTCGAGTTCTGGCCCTCCACGCGACTGCCGCGCATCCCGCCGCCCACGCCGAGCCCCTGCCGCTACTTCGCGCAGAAGGCCGGTTACGTGACGCCGGTCCGCTACGTCTTCGACGACAGCCCGATCGTGTTCGAGTACTACCCCGGCAACGGCCTGCAGCTCCAGCCGCTCGCCAACTTCGGCAAGGCCAACGCCCTGGCCAACGCCTGCAAGGGCGTCTACGGGCCGAAGGTCCCCTGCCACCTCGATCAGCTCAAGACGCTGCTCGACGCGCTGGTGGCCACCTCGTCAACACGCGGCGGCTTCACCACCTGGGAGTACTGGTTCCCGTTCGGCGGCGGCAACCCGCCCTGGACGAGCGGCCTGTCGCAGGGCACGGCGATCCAGGCGCTGGTGCAGGGCGCGCAGCTCCTGAACGACCCGCACTACCTCGACGTGGCCAAGTCCGCCCTCGCCGCCTTCACCACGCCGCCGCCGGGCGGCGTGCTCACCCACGCCTTCGGCGGCGACTGGTACCTGCAGTATTCGTTCGCCCCCCACCTGTTCATCCTCAACGGCTTCCTGCAGTCGCTGAACGGCATCTACGACCTCGCCAAGGCCACCGGTGACTCGGGCGCGCAGGCGATCTTCACCCGCGGCGACCGGGCCGCCCAGAACGCGATCCCCCACTACGACACCGGCGCCTGGTCGCTCTACTCGCTGGGCGGGAACGAGTCGGACCTCAACTACCACCGGGTGGTGCGCGACTTCCTCAAGGGGCTCTGCCAGCGCACGAACGCGGCGACCTACTGCAAGTACTCGCAGAAGTTCACCGACTATCTGAGCCAGCACCCGAAGCTCGACTTCCTCGGCGCCTCGGGAGCGCGGGCCCGGCACTCCGTGGCGCTGCGCTTCCGGCTGTCGAAGATCTCATGCGTGAGCGTGCAGGTGAAGCGCGGCGGGAAGCTCGCCTACGCCAACCGGCTGCAGTTCCCGTACGGCGTGCACGGCTTCTCCTGGGTGCCGCGCGCCCCCGGCACCTACACGGTGACGTTCACGACGATCGACTACCTCGACCACCACACGATCACCGGCGGCAAGGTCACCGTAAAGGGCTAGCCGGTTACGATGCGGGCCGCCCATGGCGCCCCGCACGATCCTCTACACGGGCAAGGGCGGCGTGGGCAAGACCAGCGTCGCCGCCGCCACCGCGCGCCGCTGCGCGGCCGCCGGGATGCGCACGATCGTGCTGTCCACCGACCCGGCGCACAGCCTCTCGGACTCGCTCGACACCGAGCTGGGGCCCGACCCCACGCCCGCCGGCAAGAACCTCTTCGGCCAGGAGGTGCAGGCCCAGCGCGAGATGGAGCGCAACTGGGAGGCCGTGCAGGAGTGGCTCGGGGAGCTGCTGGCCGAGAGGGGCGTGGACCGCATCTCGGCCGAGGAGCTGACCGTCCCGCCGGGCATGGACGAGCTCTTCTCGCTGCTCCAGATCAAGCGCCACCACGAGCAGGAGGAGTTCGACGCGATCATCGTCGACTGCGCGCCCACCGGCGAGACGCTGCGGCTCCTGTCGTTCCCGGACGTGGCGAGCTGGTGGCTCGAGAAGGTCTTCCCCTGGGAGAAGCGGGTGGTGGCGGCGGCGCGGCCGTTCGCGCGCACGTTCCTGGACGTGTCGCTGCCGAGCGAGGCCGTCTTCGACGACGTCCAGCGGCTGGTGCACAACCTGGTGGCGATGAACGTCATCCTGCGCGACCGCTCGGCCACCACGCTGCGCCTGGTGATGAACCCGGACCGCATGGTCATCCGCGAGGCGATGCGGACCTTCACCTACCTCAACCTCTACGGCTATCTCACCGACGCCGTGATCGTGAACCGCCTGTTCCCGCCGGACGTCGACGGCGGCTACTTCGGCGCCTGGCGCGGCCTCCAGCAGGAGCAGATGGAGCTCGTCACCTCGGCCTTCTCGCCGGTGCCGATCCTGTCGGCGCCCTACTTCGAGCAGGAGGTGATGGGCGCCGAGATGCTCGACCGTCTCGGTGAGGAGATCTTCGGCGAGCTCGGCGCCGGCGACGTGCTGCACGAGGAGCTCTCACAGGAGCTGGTGACCGACAACGGGTTTGCCAAGCTGCGCCTGCCGATCCCGTTCGCCGACAAGGGCGACATCGATTGAAGAAGATCGGGCTCGAGGTCATAGTGCGGGTCGGCCAGCAGAAGCGCACTATCATGCTGCCCCCCGCGCTGGCCGCCTACCGGCCGCGCAACGCGCGCTTCGAGGGCGGCGCGCTCGAAGTTCTGTTCGAGCGGAGCGATGACAGAGCAGCGGCAACAGACTGAGCAGGACCGCGTCCAGCCTCGCTGGGACGAGGTCGACTGGGACAAGTGGACGCCGGATGCCGGCAACGGGCCCCCGCGGCTCGGCAGCGGCCCGAACCTGGCGCCGCTGTTCGCGCTCATCGACGTGGTGCGCAGCATGCTGCCGAGCGAGCTGCGCGCTCAGTTCAACACGCTGGTGCGCGAGATCCTGCTGACGCTCCGCTCGCTGATCGACTGGTACCTCGAGCGGCTCGGGCGCGAGGAGCCCGCCGAGCGCGTCGAGGACATCCCATCGACTAGATCGCAGATCGCAGACCGCAGAGCCGTGCGTCTGCGACCGCGATCTGCCAGCTCGCCGAGCTCCCTGCCGAGATCGATCGCGCGGATCGAGTGCTCGTCGGGCAGCTTGTTCAGGATCCCGCGGACCACCTCGATGACATCCTTCTCCTCGTGACCGAGGTCGTCGAGGAGCGTCTTCAGGGCGGTGTGGGTGACCTTCAGCTCAGCCGCCGTGAGGTCGAGGTGGTAGGCGATCTCGCCGGGCTTGATGGGGTCGAACTGCTCGGACATGGGGGTACCCTACGACGATCGCCCGTCAGACGTGGATCCTCACCGGCTCGCCCGAGAACTTCGCCGCTACGCGCGCGCACGGGTTCCGGGTGATCGGGATGAAGGAGCGGAGGCGGAACCTGGCCCAGCAGATGGAACCGGGCGACCGCATCGTCTTCTACCTCACCGGCCTGAAGGCCTTCGGCGGGATCGTGGAGATCACCGGCGAGCTGTACGAGGACCGGACCAGGATCTGGCCCGGCAAGCCCGGCAACCCGGACCCCTACCCGTGGCGGTTCGAGACCGCCCCGCTGTCGATCCTGGAGGAGGACGAGTACGTTCCGGCCGAGGACCTGGCGGGCCAGCTCGAGCACGTGCGCAAGTGGCCCGCCGAGCACTGGACGCTCGCCTTCCAGGGCCAGCTCAGGACCGTCTCCGAGGCCGACGCCCGCCTGCTCGAGCGGCGCATCGAGGCCGCGGCAGGGGCCGCCGCCGCGGCGTGAGCACGGAGCGCGATCCCTCCGAGCGCATCCGTACGCTGCTGCTGCGGGGTGACAACGTGCTCAAGAGCAGCAGCAACCGGGACCGGCTCGGCCGAGCGCTTCAGGCCTTCGAGCAGGCCGAGGAGCTGGCCGCCGGCGACGCCGTGGACCCGCGCGTGCGGGAGCTCATCGCCCGCCGCCTCCAGTCGGTGCACGAACTGCTCGGCGAGCAGGCGTGATCCACGCCCGCCACTACACGCTCGAGCAGGCCCACGCCGCGCTGCCCTGGGTGAGGGAGCGGATCGAGCGGGTGCGCGATGCCCAGGCGCGGCTCACCGAGAAGGAGGCGCGCGAGGCGCTGTCCGACGCGGCGCCCGGGAACGGCGGCGGCGAGCCGGGGCAGGTGGTGTCGGAGGGCTTCCTCGACCTGCGCACAGCGCTGTCGGAGCTGGAGCAGATGGACATCGTGCTGCGCGACGCCGAGCGCGGGCTCGTGGACTTCCCCTCCCTGCGCGACGGCCGCGAGATCTACCTCTGCTGGCTCGAGGAAGAGGATGAGATCGGATACTGGCACGAGCTCGAAGCCGGATACGCGGGACGGCAGCCGCTCTAGGCGCATGTCGCCCGCCGCGTACTGGGACCGCCTGAGCGCGGAGCAGCGCATCGCGGGCGTGGGGGCGCTGCTCCTGTTGATCAGCACCTTCGGCCGCTTCTCGCCGCTCGAGGCGCTGGAGCTCGTGCTCGCCCTGGGCGTGCTCGCGCTGCTGCGCAGCCGCGCGCGCCGGCTCAAGCTTCGCCTGCCGGTCACCGACGGCACCGCGATCGCCGCGGCGGGCGTGCTCGCCGGCATCCTGATCCTCGTGCGCCTGTTCGAGCGCCCGCTCGGCCAGGGGCTGCTGGCGCTCGCGTGCGCCGCCATAGTGGCCATCGCCGGGCTACGCCAGCAGGCGCGCCGCACGCAGCTCTCGCCGGCCATGCCGCCGCCCGAGCCCAACCCGCTGGATGCCTTCGAGGAGGCGGTGGAGGAGGCCACGGCGCCACCGCCGCCCCCACGGCGCGCGCGCCGCCGCCGGTAGCTCGTCCGCCAGTAGTTCTCCCCCCGCGAGGCGCCTTTTTTCACCGATGTGCGCGGCTACGGGCGGGCGGACAATCGCGTTATTCGAGACAGGAGTCCGCGATGAGGCATCACGTCTCACATATTCGCCGCGACATCGAACTCGCCGTCGCCGGCTTCCTCCTGATCGTGCTTGCCGCCTGGATCTTCGGGGGGCTGGGGTTCGCCCTGGCTGTCTCGATGGTCGTCGGAACGGCGATGCTCTTGGCGATCCCGTTCGCCTCGATCTGGTTCGATCAGCGAGACCTGCCGCGAGACGGCTATCCGAAGTCCTGAAGGCAGGCGCAGCATCGCGTAGGCGAGCGCCGCTGAGGCGATGGCCAGGCATGCCGTGACCACGAGCGTGGCCCGCGCCCCGATGCCCACCACCAGCGGCCCGGCCAGCGCCGCCCCGGTGGCGAAGGCGCCGATCTTGATGCTCGACGCCGTGCTGAACACCTGCCCGTAGAGCTCTCGCGGCACCTGTTCCTGGCGCAGCGAGAAGGTGGCGGTGAGCCCGGGGCCGTCCGCCACGCCGGCGAGCGCGACGAGCAGCAGCGCGACGGGCAGCGACGACGCGAGCGGCCACAGAAGCGCCACCAACCCGAAGCCGGCGAAGGAGGCGGCCACGACCCGCTCCGGCCGCGCCCGGCGCAGCAGCCGCGGGCCGAGCAGCGCGCCCGCACCCGAGCCGACGGCAAACGCCGCCCAGAGCGCGCCGGCCGCGCTCTTGCCCGCGCCGAGGTCCTCGGCGGCGAAGAACGGGAAGGCCACGGTGAGCAGGC
The DNA here is from genome assembly GCA_963848495.1 of uncultured Thermoleophilaceae bacterium. Classification (GTDB taxonomy): domain Bacteria; phylum Actinomycetota; class Thermoleophilia; order Solirubrobacterales; family Thermoleophilaceae; genus JAICJR01. The sequence continues at coordinate 897,578 of CAWKDV010000002.1, read as the reverse complement.
CGGTGGCCGCCATGTAGAGGCCGGCCGAGGCCGTGATCGCCCGCAGCACGGGCGCCCGCGCGAGCAGCCGCAGGCCATCGGCGGCGATGCCGAGCAGCGAGCGGTCGCGCTTGTGCGGCTCCGTGTCGAGGGCCGGCAGCGCGGCGATCAGCCCGAGGCCGGCCACCGCCAGCGCCGCCTCGGTGACCACCGCCACCGGAGGCCCGAACGCCCCGGCAAGCGCACCCGCCAGCGCCGGACCGGCCACGAGGGCCGAGTTGAAGCTCACTCCCTCGAGCGCGTTTGCCGACGGCAGCAGATCCTCCGGCACGAGCACCGGGATCATGCTGGTGAAGCCGCCGAACGGCAGCGGGTGCGTGACGCCCGCCAGCAGCGCGATCAGCGGCACCACCCAGTTGGGCGCATGACCGGCGACGAGCAGGATCGCCAGGAGCGCGGCCACGACCAGCGTCTGGTCGAACAGCATGATCGCCCGCCGCCGGCCGGTGAGGTCGAGCCAGGCGCCGAGCAGCGGCCCGGAGAACAGGCTCGGGAAGGTGATCGCGGCAACGGTGGCGCCCGCGGTGGCGGCGCTGCCGGTCCGCTCCAGCACGAGCAGCACCACGGCGACCGAGAACATCTCCATGCCCACGCGCACGACCGTGGCCGCCACGTAGAAGAGCGGGTAGCCGGGCTGGCGGCGGAGGCGGTTCACGCTCACGCGAGCGATGTTGGCAGCCCGCCACTATCGTCGGCCGCCTGATCGGGCCCGCTGACATCGAGCGAGCGGCGGGGCGGCTGCGCGGGGTCGCGCACCGCACGCCCGTGGTCACCTCCCGCACGCTGGACGAGCGCGCCGGCGCCACTGTGCTCGTCAAGGCCGAGTGTCTCCAGCGCTCGGGCTCGTTCAAGTTCCGCGGCGCCTACAACAAGATCGCCTCCCTGAGCGACTCGGAGCGCGAGCGCGGGGTGGCGGCGTTCTCCTCCGGCAACCACGCCCAGGCCGTGGCGCTGGCCGCCCGCCTGCTTGGCACTAGTGCGACGATCCTGATGCCCGAGGACGCGCCGGCGCTGAAGCTCGCGGCCACCCTCGGCTATGGCGCCGAGGTGGTGACCTATGACCGCTACAGCGAGGACCGCGAGGCGATCGGCGGCCGGCTGGCGTCGGAGCGCGGCCTTACGCTGGTGCGCCCGTTCGACGACGAGCTGGTGATGGCGGGTCAGGGCACGGCGGCGCTCGAGCTGATCGAGGACGCCGGCGAGCTCGACGCCTTCCTCGCTCCCGTGAGCGGCGGCGGCCTGCTTGCGGGCTGCGCCACGATCGTCAGGGAGCGCTGCCCCGCGGCGCGCATCGGGGGCGTCGAGCCCGAGGCCGGCGACGACTACCGGCGCTCGCTGGAGGCCGGCCGGAGGGTGGCGCTCGACGAGGTGCCGCGCACCATCGCCGACGCCCTCCAGGTGAACGCGCCAGGAGAGCTCACGTTCGAGACGGGCCGCCGCTTGGTGGACGAGATCGTGACGGTGACCGACGCCGAGCTGGTGGACGCGATGCGCTTCGTGTTCGAGCGGCTCAAGCTGGTTGCCGAGCCGGGCGGCGTGGCAGGCATCGCCGCGCTGCTGGCCGGCAGGGTGAAGGTCGAGCCCGGCGAGCGGGTGGGCGTGATCCTGTCGGGCGGGAACGTCGGTGCCGGGCGCTTCGCGGAGCTGGTGAGCGCTCAAGCAGCCGCGCGCTGAGCCTCGACCTCGGCCACCGAACGCGGTGGGGGGCCGACGTACTTGGCGGTGGGCCGGATCAGCCGGCCCTCGCGCTTCTGCTCGAGGATGTGGGCCGACCAGCCGGCCGTGCGGGCGCTGGTGAACATCGGCGTGAACAACTCGGGCGGCACGCCCGCGAAGTCGAGCACGACGGCGGACCAGAACTCCACGTTGGTGGCCAGGACGCGGTCGGGTTTGCGGGCGTGGAGCTCCGCCAGCGCCGCCGTCTCGAGCGCCTCGGCAACCTCCGCCCGGGGCGCGCCCACCTCCTTGGCCGTGCGCCTCAACACGCGCGCCCGCGGGTCCTCGGCGCGGTAGACGCGGTGGCCGAAGCCCATCAGGCGCTCGCCGCGGTCCAGCAGGTCCTTCACGTACTGCTCGGCGTTGCCGCTCCGCTCGACGTCGTCGAGCATCTGGAGCACGCGCGAGGGCGCGCCGCCGTGCAACGGGCCGGACAGCGAGCCCACAGCCGCGGACACGCAGGCCGCCACGTCGGCGCCGGTGGACGCCGCGATGCGCGCGGTGAAGGTGGAGGCGTTCATGCCGTGCTCGGCGGCCGAGATCCAGTAGGCGTCGATCGCCTTGACGTGGCCCGGATCGGCCTCGCCGCGCCAGCGGGTCAGGAAGCGCGCGGGGATCGAGTCGGCCTTGTCGACCTCGCTCTGCGGGATCGGCGGGTGGCCGGCGCCGCGCGCGGACTGCGCAACGAAAGAGAGCGCCATCACTGACGCTCTCGCAAGGTCCTGCCGGGCCTGCTCGTCGCTGATGTCGATCAGCTGCTTGAGCCCCCACTCGGGCGCAAGCATGGCGAGCGCGGACTGCACGTCTACTCGAGGGTCGCCGGAGCGGACGGTGAGCGGGTGAGGCTCGGCGGGCGGCAGGCCCGGCTCGAAGCTGCCGTCGACCAGCAGGCCCCAGACCTTCTCGAAGCGGACCTGGCCGACCAGGTCCTCGATGTCCACGCCGCGATACCGCAGCGCGCCGCCGGCCTTGTCGGGCTCGGCGATCTCGGTCGCGAAGGCGACGACGCCCTCGAGGCCTGACTGGACCTCGCTCATCGGAGGCCAGGATACTTAGCGGACGCGAATTGCTGCCTTCATCCCCTTGGCGGCGTGACCCGGCTTGGTGCAGATGAGCGTGTAGACGCCCGGCCGGCGCAGGTGGACGGTGAGCGTGAAGCCGCGGCCAGAGCGGATGTCGGGCGTGGTCTTGCTGCGGTAGCCGTGCGGGCCGCGGACCTGCAGGTTGTGCGCGTCCTGGCCCATGTTCGTGATGTTGAAGCGCACCGTGCCCGGGCCGACCGAGGCGCGGTAGGGGTAGACGCGGTACTCGCGCTCCCCCACGCCGACCGCCGTCGAGCGGGAGGCCGCGGCCCCGCCCGGAACGAGGACCAGCAGGAAGGCGAGCGCGGCCGCCCGCCTCACGCCACGAGCTTCAGCCGGCCGAGCGAGCCGGCGTTCGGGATCACCTGCGTGGCGTCCGTGCCGAGCCACTGCTCGAGCACGCTCGAATAGACGCGCCTGAAATCGACGGTCACCGCCAGGTTGTCCTCTGAGTCGAGCTTGGTGAGGTCCGGGTAGTCGGTGAGCACGCCGCCCGCCACGCGCGTGCCCTGCACCCAGGCGACCCCGCCCGCCCCGTGGTCGGTCCCACCCGAGTCGTTCTGCTTCGGCCTGCGGCCGAACTCCGACCAGACGAGCGTGAGCACCCGGTCGGCGATGCCGCGCGCCTCGAGGTCCGCCTGGAAGGAGGACAGCGCGCCGCTGACCTGCGCGAGCCCCTTGCCGAGGTCGTCGGCCTGGTTGTCGTGGGTGTCGAAGTCGCCGTCGGCGTCCACCGTCACCGCGCGGACGCCGAGCGGCAGCGACAGGAGCCCCGCCAGCACCTTCAGCCGGTCGCCGAGGTCGCCGTCGGGGTAGGCGATCCCGCCCGCCAGCGGATCGTTGCCGTTCTCGTCCTTCTTGTAGGGCGCCAGGATGTCCGCCACGCTCTTCGCCTGGCGCGCGGAGGCGTGCGCCGCGGCCGGGCCGGGCGCCGACGGGCGCCCGGAGGAGATCTGCGTCCAGGTCTCCATCGCACGGTCGAAGGCGTCTCCCCAGAGACCGGGGATCCAGAACTGGGCGTCGTCGGGAGAGGACACCGCGGCCACCGGCGCGCCGCCCGAGCGCAGAACGGGCGACAGCGAGAAGTCCATCGAGACGCCCTGCAGCGGGTTGTCCTGCGAGCCGGCGCGGTCGAGCCAGCGGCCGAGCCAGCCGCTCGCCTGGTCCTCGGTGATGAGACCGGTCTCCCAGAAGTGGCGTGAGTGGAAGTGCGAGAGGTCCGGGTTCGCGTAGTCGATCCCCGGCATGAGGCCGATCTTGCCCGCCTCGAACAGGCCCTTGACGCCGCCGTTCACCCCCGTCCCGAGCTGCGGGTTCACGCCGAGGCCGGTCGACCCGAGCGGCAGCGCCTGGTCGATCTTGAGGCCCGGCCGCAGGTCCGCGTAGTTGCCGAACTGGTTCACCGGCACGATCGTGTCGAGCAGGTCGCAGCCACCCGGCAGGAAGACCGCCACGATCACCGGCGCGTTGGGGGCCGCCGCGGCCTGGGCCTCGGCCGCCTCGAGGATTCGCATGAGCGGCATCGCCTTGGCGGCGTACACGGCCAGCCCGGCGCCGAGGCCGCGGCCGATCACCTGCCGGCGCGACATCTGCGCGTGCAGGAACGAGCGGCGGCGGGTCTCGCTCGTCGAGTGGAAGTCGTCGCAGGCGCGGTGGGCGTTCGGCATCAGTGAAGTTGGGCGTCGGGGCCGGACAGGAGCAGGTGCCGCAGCGCGCGCTGGGCCATGTCGGCGCGCGACTGCATCTGGTTCGTGTTGGTGCTCTTCACGCCCTGGAAGAAGCGCGGGACCATGCCCTTCAGGGCGGCGTGGGTCGACTTCGAGATCCACGGCTGACCGGTGGCAGCCAGCGCGCGGGCGAGGTGCTCGTCGGCGGACAGGCCGATCGGCGTCGACTTGTCCTCGACGTTCAGCGCGCCGTAGCGCACCAGGTAGTTCACGGCCGTGAAGCGCACGCGAACGGTATTGGTGGAGAGCCAGGCCGGCCCCCAGTCCCAGCCCGCCACCGAGGGCGGCTCGAACGGGTACTGGCCCATGCTGTCGAGCAGCCAGCTCCAGTCGTCGCGGTTGATGAACTGGCGGGTGGAGCGCAGCGAGCCGGCCACGAACACCAGCGGGCACTTCACCATCGTGGGCGATGCGAGGCTGGCGTACAGCTTCGGGTGGGCGAGGATCGCCGCCACCAGCGGCTTGATCTTCAGCCCCGAGCCCTTGTAGACGTGCACGAGCCTCGCCCGCGAGCGGTGATCGAGCGGCTCGCTGACGAAGTAGTCCCAGAGCTGCTCGACCATGTACGGGGCGTGCGCCGGGTGGCTCGTGACGAGCCCGATCACGTCGTGCCAGTCGAAGCGGCCGCGCTTGTGGAAGATGTGCTTGACGCCCGGGTCGTGGTTGTCCGCCGAGTAGGTGATGCCGCCGAAGTCCCCGCTGCGGCTCCAGTTCGACTTGAAGCCGGTCAGCGCACGCGCCGCCTCGCGGATGTCCTGCTCCGAGTAGCCGCTCCCGAGCGTGAACAGCTCCATCAGCTCGCGCGCGTAGTTCTCGTTTGGCGCGTCCTTGTCCGAGTCCGCAAGCGACAGGAAGAGCTGCATCGCCGGATCGGTGGTCACCGCCTTGAGCAGAGCCGGGAACGGCCCGAGCGCGCGGCCGCGGAACATCTTGTTCTGGCGCAGCATCAGCGGCCGGTCCTGGTCGCGCGTGGCGAAGTGGTCGTGCCAGAACAGCGTCATCTTCTCGACCAGCGGCCGCCGGCTGCGCACCATGCGGTCGAGCCACCAGAGCACGTCGTGGCCCCACTCGTTGGTCGGGTCGAGGCCGTGACCGTCCACGGTGGGCGCGGGCCCGACCATCGACGGGCCGTGGCCGCCGTTCAGCAGCCAGCCGATCGAGGCGGCCTTGCCCTGCCTTGCGAAGCGCTTGGCCTCTTTCGGAGTCGTGCCGAAGCCGGCGCGCCAGAACAGGCGCCGGACGTGAGCTTCGGTCCAACGGGCGGAGGGTCGAGCCATGCTCAACGGCCCGTATCGGCAACTTGCCGCGGAAGCTTTAGCCCCCGTTGTGGAAGTGGAAATACAGCGGCAGGATGAACGTCGCCAGGAAGATGAGCGCGAGGCCCACCGCGATCAGCGTCTTCGTGCGCGTGAGGTGGCCGAGCACGGCGATGATGAAGCCGATGCCCAGGAGCATCACGTACCGCTTCGGATCGGTCGCGACGTCCTGGCTCGGCAGGCCGGGCAGCTCCCCCAGAGGCGGCAGCATGCGCGCAACCTATACGGAGGCGCGGGCGTCCAGTAGCGGTCGAAAAGTATCCTTGGCCGATGGCCGAACCAGGCATCGCTGAGGTCCGCGAGTCGCTAGAGCGAGCGGGCTACCTCGCGAGCGAGTCGACGGCGCTCGTCGCCTACCTCGCCGAGCGGCTCGGCAAGCCGGTGCTGGTCGAGGGCCCGGCGGGCGTCGGCAAGACCGAGCTGGCCAAGGCGCTGGCGCGCGCCACCGGCCGCCACCTGATCCGCCTCCAGTGCTACGAGGGGCTCGACGAGGCCAAGGCCCTCTACGAGTGGAACTACCGCAAGCAGCTGCTGCGGATCCAGACCGAGGCGCAGGAGTCGGCCTGGGAGAAGGTCCACGACGACATCTTCGGCGAGGAGTTCCTGCTCACCCGCCCGCTGCTGCAGGCGATCGTCTCCGAGGAGCCTGTGGTGCTCCTGATCGACGAGATCGACAAGACCGACCAGGAGTTCGAGGCGATGCTGCTCGAGGTCCTGTCGGACTTCCAGATCTCGATTCCGGAGCTCGGCGTCGTCGAGGCCAAGAGCCATCCGATCGTGCTGCTCACCTCCAACAACTCGCGCGAGCTCACCGAGGCGCTGAAGCGGCGCTGCCTCTACCTCTGGCTCGACTACCCCGACGTGGAGCGAGAGCTCGAGATCGTGCGCCTGCACGCGCCGGAGATCTCCGAGCAGGTGGCGCGCAAGCTCGTCGAGGTCGTGCACATGGTGCGCAACCTCGACCTGAAGAAGCCGCCCTCGATCGCGGAGTCGATCGACTGGGCGCGCGCACTGCTGCTGCTCGGCGCAGACGACATCGACGAGACGGTGCTCAAGCGCACGATGAGCATCATCGTCAAGCACCGCACCGATCTCGACGTGGTGGCCGAGCGCGTGGGGGTGAAGCTGCAGGATGGCCTCATCGGGCGCCAGCAGGCCGGGTAAGCCGAGCCTGTACGGCGGGCTGCCCGAGCCGGGCCCGCCCGGCTTTCCGGCGCGGCTGCTCGAGTTCGCCGACGAGCTGCGCCGTGAGGGCATGGCCGTGGGCACCTCCGAGCTGCTCGACGCCTTCCGCGCGCTCGGCGAGCTGTCGTGGGGCGAGCAGGAGGACTTCCGCGAGGCGCTGGCCGCGACGCTCGCCAAGTCGCAGGAGGACCGGCGCGTGTTCGAGCTCCTGTTCGACCGCTTCTTCTTCCGCGCGGTGGAGCGCGAGGCGGTGCAGCGCGGGCTCGCCGACGAGCGCTTCGAGGGCGGCGGGCGCATGGACCTCGACGACCTGCGCGAGCGCATCCGCCAGGCCCTTCGGGAGGGCTCCGACGGCGAGATGCGCGACCTCGCGCGGCTCGCCATCGCCGCCTTCGGCCGCCAGGGCGAGGGCAGCGGCGTGATCGGCGTGGACGTGCAGCGGATTCGCCGCACGCTCGGCCTCAAGGGCGAGACCGGGCGCGAGCTGCCCGACCCTGACAGCGTGCCGCAGGAGCGCCTGCGCGAGTTCGAGCGCATGCTGCGGCGCGAGCTCGAGCGGGCGCTGATCGAGCGGACGCAGTCGCTGCCGCCGGCCAAGCCGCTGCAGGAGTTCGACCGCGCGCTGCCCAGCAACCCGCTCCAGGACCTGGCCGCGGTGCACCGCGTGGTGGCGCAGCTCAAGCGCCGGCTCGCCACGCAGGGCCACGAGCAGCGCGGACGCCGCCGCTCGCAGGTGGTGGACGTGCGCCGCACGATGCGCGCCTCGCTCGAGACGGGCGGCGTGCCGCTCCGGCTCAAGTACCGCCCGCGGCGGCCGCGCCGCCCCGAGCTCTACGTGCTCTGCGACGTCTCCACGAGCGTGACGAGCGCCAGCGTCTTCTTCCTCTCGGTGCTCCACGCGCTGCACGACTCGTTCCGCAAGCTGCGCTCGTTCGTGTTCGTCGAGCGGATCTCGGAGGTCACCGACGTGTTCGAGCGCGAGCGCTCGTTCCAGGCCGTCTCGCGCGCGATCGCCAGTGACGCCGGCGTGGCCGACGTCTCCGGCTACACCGACTACGGGCGCGTCTGGCTCGAGTTCCTCGACCAGGTGGTGGACGACCTCGATCCGCGCTCGACGCTGATCGTCCTGGGCGACGCCCGCACCAACGGCCGCGAGCCGCACGCGGCCGCCTTCGGCGCCCTGTCGCAGCGCGCGGGCCGCACGTTCTGGATGAACCCCGAGCCGCGCCTCTACTGGAACTACGGCGACTCGGTGATGGCGGCCTACGAGCCCTACTGCGACGGCGTCTTCGAGTGCTGGACCACCAAGCAGCTCGAGAGCTTCGTCAACGCGCTCACCAACCAGCGTCCCACCGCTGTGTGATCCTGCTTGCGGATTAAACGGATCGCGCTTACGCTCGAACGATCCGATCAGCCGTCCTCGTCGGACGGCTTTCCCGCGAGACACGGAGGTCTCGAAGTGCTGAAGCCACGCGGCCGCCGTGTCGTGGTGCCCATAGCTGCGCTCGCCTTCGCCACGGCTCTCGCGGTCCCCGCCGCGGCCTCCTCTCCCACGGTCAAGTTCGGTGGCCGCACCAGCCAGTGCCCGCCGATCGCAGGGCGCTGCGCGCAGGTCGCGTTCCTCGTCAAGAAGGACATGACCAAGGTCACCCGCTTCGCGATCGAGTACGCGGCCACCTGCCAGAGCGATCCGTCGAACCCGATCCTCGACGGCGTCGGCACCACCACGCTGAAGATCGCCCAGATCGGCCGCAGCTACGGCTTCTCCGCGCAGGGCACCTACGACCTCGACCCCGACGCCCAGGGCGACGCCCGTCACGCCACCGTCACGTTCAGCGCGAAGGTGGGCCGCCACGGCGCCGCGAAGGGGACGTTCCAGGCGACCATCAGCGTCGTGAATTCGGCGGGCGCGACAGTGGACACGTGCACGACGGGCGCAACGCCTGTTACGTGGACGGCAAAGGTCAAGCACAGCTAGGGACTGCGGACTGCGGACCGCGGACTGCGGGAACGACCACGGTCTCCGCAATCCGCAGTCTGCAGTCCGCAGTCTCGCTCCGGCGATAGACTCCGCTGGTCCAGATCAGGGGTGCTCGCGGTAGGCGGGCTGAGATAGCGCTCACAGTACGGCGCTGACCCTTAGAACCTGTGGGGTAATGCCCGCGGAGGGAGCGATGCAGACCAAGATCGAGGCTCCCGCACCGGAGCCTCTTCCTTTAGTCAAAACGGCGGTGGCCGTAAGGGGAGCTCGGCGCGACTACCGCTCGCGCCGCGGTGTCGTCCGCGCGCTCGACGGTCTCGACCTCCAGGTGCGCGAACGCGAGGTGCTCGCTGTGGTGGGCCCGTCTGGCTGCGGCAAGTCGACCCTGCTCGAGCTGATCGCGGGCCTCCAGGAGCCCGACGCAGGGTCGGTGGACGCAGGCGGCGCGGTGTCCGCCCGCGATCGCCTCGACGCCTGCGCCTACATGCCCCAGCGCGACCTGCTGCTGCCCTGGCGCGACGCGCTCGCCAACGCGGCGCTGGCGCTCGAGTGCCAGGGGGTGTCAAAGCGCGAGGCGCGCCGGCGCGCGGCGCCGCTGTTCGAGCGCTTCGGCCTGGCGGAGTTCGAGCGCTCGCGCCCGTCCGAGCTGTCCGGCGGCATGCGCCAGCGCGTGGCCTTCCTGCGCACGCTGCTCGCGGGACGGCCGGTGCTGCTGCTCGACGAGCCGTTCGCGGCCCTCGACGCGATCACGCGAGCCTCGATGCAGGAGTGGCTGGCCGAGGCGCTGGCGGCCGAGCCGCGCACGGTGCTGCTCGTGACCCACGACACCGAGGAGGCGCTCTTCGTCGCGGACCGGGTGGCGGTGATGTCGCCGCGCCCGGGCCGGGTGGTGGAGGAGATCGCGGTGCCGTTCGCCCGGCCGCGCCTGCGTAAGGAGACCGTCACCGATCCGGCGTTCGCCGAGCTGCGCCAGCGAGCCCTGGAGGCGCTCGAGCGATGAGGCGCTACCTGCCCGCCGCGCTGCTGCTCGCGCTGTTCGTCGCCGCCTGGCAGGGCGTCGCGTCGCTCCACAGCGTGGACAACCTCACGCTGGCCTCGCCGGTCGAGACCTGGCACTCGCTGCGCCAGGACCGCGCGCTCCTCCTTTCGAACATGTGGGTCACGCTCGAGGAGGTTCTGCTGGGCCTCGCCATCGCCGTGGTGGCCGGCGCCGGCAGCGCCATCCTGATGCACCTCTTCCGGCCGCTGCGCGACGCCGCCTATCCGCTCCTGGTCGCCTCCCAGGCCATCCCGATCGTCGTGCTCGCGCCCCTGTTCGTGCTCGCCTTCGACTACGGCATCGGGCCCAAGCTGGCCATCGTCGCGCTGATCTGCTTCTTCCCGATCACCGTGAACATGCTCGACGGCCTGCGCTCGGTGGATCCGGAGCTGCTCAAGCTGATGCGCACGCTGCGCGCTTCGCGCCTGGCCACGCTCGTGAAGGTCGAGCTGCCGGCGTCGCTGCCGTTCTTCTTCAGCGGCCTGCGGGTGGCCGCCACGGTGTCGGTGATCGGCGCCGTGTTCGGCGAGTGGGCCGGCGCGGACAAGGGCCTCGGCCGGCTGGTGCTGCTCGGCAACAACCAGCTTCAGACCCCGCGCGTCTACGCGGGGGTCGTCATCCTCACGCTCATGGCGATCCTGCTGTTCGGGCTCGTGACGCTGGCCGAGCGGCTGGCGGTGCCCTGGAACCGGGAGGCCTCGGCATGAGGCGCCGCCTGGCCGCCCTAGTGCTGGTCGCGCTGGCCGTGCTCGCGGCCGGCTGCGGGCAGAAGAAGGAACAGCTCAAGGCGGGCACGACGGTGCCGTTCCAGGTGATGCTCGACTTCTTCCCGAACGCCGACCACGCCGGGATCTACGCCGCCCAGGCGGCCGGCTACTTCAAGCAGGCCGGCCTCGACGTGCGGCTGCGGACCCCCAACGATCCGTCCGTGCCGATCAAGGAGGTGGCGGCCGGTCGGGTGGACCTGGCGATCTCCTACGAGCCGGAGCTGATGCTCGCGCGCGACCGGGGTCTGCACGTGATCGCGGTGGGCGCGCTCGTGCAGAAGCCGCTGACCTCGATCATCTCGCTCGGCAAGAAGGGGATCACCAAGCCGGCCCAGCTCGCCGGCAAGACCGTGGGCACCGCCGGGATCGACTACCAGAGCGCCTATCTGAAGACGATCCTCGCGGCCGCGCACGTCAATCCGGCCAGCGTGAAGGAGAAGAACGTGGGCTTCAACCTCGTGTCCACGCTCGTGGCCCACAGGGTCGACGCGATCCTGGGCGGCTACTGGAACTACGAGGGCATACAGCTCCAGCTCGCCAAGAAGCAGCCGCACATCATCAGGCTCGACCAGGCGGGGGTCCCGACCTACAACGAGCTCGTGCTGGTGGCCAACGCCGACGGGCTCGAGCAGGAGGGGCCCAAGATCCGCCGCTTCATCGGCGCCCTCTCGCGCGGCGTCCGCGACCTGCAGCGCGACCCCTCGCGGGGCATCGGCGCGCTGCTGAAGGCGAACCGCGAGCTCGAACCGTCGCTCCAGAAGGCCTCCGTGAGCGCCACGCTGCCCTACTTCCTGCCGCCATCGGGCAAGCCGTACGGCTGGCAGGACCCGGCCGAGTGGGCGGCCTTCGCCGGCTGGATGCACCAAAACGGGATCCTGAAGGGCTCGAGCGCCGCCGGAGCGTTCACCAACGAGTTCCTACCCGGCCAGGGGCTGTGAATCGGGAAGAATCTCCGCCGATGCCGCGTCTATCCCCGCAGATGCGCCTCCCGCTCCGCATGACAGGGCTCGCAGTGGTGCTCGTGTTCGTCGCGTTCGCGGCCACTGCCCTGGCCGCGGGCGTGAGGATCATCAAGGTCGGCGACTTCTTCTTCGTCAAGGACACCAACCACACCCCCACCGTGCACGTGGCCAAGGGCCGCACGATCACCTGGAAGTGGGTCGGCACCGAGGACCACAACGTGACCGTGATCAGGGGCCCGGCGAAGTTCCACTCGCGCACGATGGACCACGGCACCTTCACGAAGAAGGTCACGAAGCCGGGCACCTATCTGATCGAGTGCACGATCCACGGCTTCAAGATGCGGCTCGTGGTCGGCTAGCCCAAGCGCCCTATCCCGTCCAGCCTAGGCTGTACCGCGTGAGCGTTACGGCGTCCGGCAAGGAAAAGGTCTTCACCCCGCGCCTCAAGCGCCTCTCCGCCGTCGTCATCCTCGGCTCGATGATGACGATCCTCGACACGACGATCGTCAACGTCGCCATCCACACTCTGGGCGACGACTTCAAGGTCTCGGTGGCGACGATCCAGTGGGTCGCCACGGGCTACCTGCTGGCGCTCTCGATGGTGATCCCGATCACCGGCTGGGCGATCGAGCGCTACGGCGTACGGCGCCTCTGGATCGGCTCGCTCGTGCTCTTCCTCGCCGGCTCGATGCTTAGCGGCGCCGCCTGGTCCGCCGACTCCCTGATCTTCTTCCGTGTGCTCCAGGGCTTCGCCGGCGGCGTGATCCTGCCGGTCGGTCAGACGATCCTCGCCCGCGAGTCGGGACCGGACCGTATGGGACGGGTGATGGGCGTGATCGCGGTGCCGGCGCTGCTCGGGCCGGTGCTCGGTCCGGTGATCGGCGGCGCGATCATCGACGGGCTCTCCTGGCGCTGGATCTTCTACGTCAACCTGCCGGTGGCGATCGTGGCCCTGGCGGCGGCGCTGCGCTGGCTCGGGCCCGACACCCACGCGCGCTCCGACAAGCCACTCGACCGCGTCGGCCTGGCACTGCTCTCCCCCGGCCTCGCGGCGTTCGTCTACGGCCTCTCGGAGGCCGGCATCTCCGGTTTCGCATCGGCCAAGGCGATCGTCGGCACGGCCGTCGGCCTGGTGCTGATCCTGGCCTTCGTAGTCCACGCGCGCCGGACCAAGGGGCCGCTGATCGACGTGAAGCTGTTCCAGGACCGCACCTTCGCGGCCAGCGGCTGGACCATGTTCGCCTTCATCGGCACGCTGTTCGCGGCGATGTTCCTGTTCCCGCTCTACGAGCAGGCAGTGCGGGGCCAGACCCCGCTCCAGGCCGGCCTGCTGCTCGCGCCCCAGGGGCTCGCGGCGATGGTCTCAATGCCGATCGGCGGCAAGCTCAGCGACAAGATCGGCCCGCGGCCGCTCGTGCTCACGGGGCTCGCGTTCGCGGTGCTGGCGAACCTCCCGCTGACCCAGCTCGACGCCCATACGAACCAGGCGCTGTTGGCGCTCTCGGGCGTGCCGCGCGGCATCGGCATGGGTCTGGCCTTCCCGTCGCTGATGGGGAGCGCCTACCGGACGCTGTCGCAGCCACAGATCCCCGGCGCCTCAACCACGCTCAACATCCTCCAGCGCGTGGGCGGCGCGATCGGCACGGCCATGTTCGCGGTCATCCTCCAGCACGGCCTCGACGCAGGCCACGGCGCGCATGCGTTCGGCATCACCTACTGGTTTGTGCTCGGCACCACCGCGGTCACCGCGCTGCCGGCAATGCTGCTGCCGCACCGTGCGGCGGCGGCCGCCCCGGCCGAGGCGCAACCGGCCGCCGCCGAGGCCGCGTTCTAAGGGTCCTAAGTCGGAAATTCGGCTTCAGCTTCCCGAGTGACTGGGCGCGGCTGACGGCTGACGCGACCGGAGTCGGACTTGTAGTCCGGCGAGGGAGCGGCGACCGTCAGACGTGTCCAGGCGCCGGGAAGGTGCGCACGAATTTCCGACTTAGGACCCTAAGGGCTGAACGCGGGCCGGAAGCGGCCCATCAGGAGGTAGGTGCCGGCGAGGCCCTGCCAGGGGGCGTAGGGCTCGAAGAAGTCGCGCACCTCCTCCTCGGTGGCGCGCCGGCCGAGGCCGCCCAGCCGCCCGACCAGCTTCACGTAGGCGAGGTCGCCGGCGGGGATGCGGTCGTCGCGGCCCTGGCCGTGGTAGGCGAGCTTGTCGAGCGTCCAGGTGCCGATCTCGCGGATCGTGAGCAGGCGCCGCCAGGCGGGCTCGTGCTCCGTGAGGTCGGCCCTGCCCGCGGCGACCTCCCGCGCCACGCGCACCATCGCGATGGCCCGCTTGCCCGCGAGGTCGCAGGCCTCGAGCTCCGCAGGGGCTCGCGCCGCAAGGACAGCCGGCGCGGGCGCGTCCCTCAGCGTTCCGCAGGCGCTCCGGCGCCCGTAGCGGTGCACCAGCCGCCGCTGGATCCCAGCCGCCCGCTCGGCCTCGATGAGCTGCTCGGTGATCGCCCAGGCCAGCGCCTCCCACGGCTCGGCGCGCCTGAGCGGCCGGATCCACGGCCGGCGGCGGATCACGGGCCCGAGCAGCGGGTCGAGCTTGAAGGCGCGGTGGAACTCGGCCAGGTCCTGGTCGACCCCGAGCGCGAAGCGCATGCGCTCGACCGCGTAGCCGGCGGCCTCACGCGAGGCGGACTCCGCGCGGATGCGCACGCCGCCGGTGGCCGCCCAGGCGGACACCACGGCCGGCTCGTCGTCCAGGTGGATCAACCGCGTGAGTGCGCGGTCGCGCCGCCGCACGACGCCGTCGCGTCCGGCCATGGGCATGCGGTACGGCCCGGGCGGCCGCACGTCCTGCTCGACAACCACCAAGGCGCTTAGCGGTCTTTCAACAGGTGGACGTCTACGAGGAACGAGCGGCTGCTCGCGACCTCGAGGCCCTTGCGCCCGCGCCTGCCCCGGATCCGCACCGGCGTGCGCCGGTCGCGCCGGATCACGCGGATCAGCACCCAGGTGGCCACGCCCACGATGAACCCGCCGGCGGCGGCCAGCACAGGGGCCGGGAGCTGGGCCAGCCGGACTCGCTCGAGCTGCTGCGGCGGCTGCTCCACCGGCCGTGCCTCGGGCACCGAGACCGGCACCGGGAGGTGCCTGATCTCGCCCTCCTGCGGGCTGTCGGCCGGCTCGGGCATGAGTCGAGCGAGTCTAACGCCAGGTCGGACGACCCTACGCCAGGGCCTTCTCGTAAACCCGGTACTTCTTGACTATTCGGCCGTTCATCGCCTCCATGCCCCGGTTCATGGCCGTGTTGGTCTCGAGGATCCAGCCCATCTCGCCCCACGTCTGCGGGGTGCGGCTGGCCGAGTTGAAGTGCTCGACGTAGAACTTCGCCGCCACGCCCGTGTGCTGGAACTCGGGCTTGACCCCCAGGGCGAACACGCGCACGGAGTCGATCTGCTTGCGGGCGCCGATGAAGTGGATCCAGCCGAACGGCACCAGCCGCCCGTTCGCCTTGCGCAGGATCTGGTTGTAGTCGGGCAGCGACAGCGCCGCCCCCACCACCTGGCCGTCCTTCTCGGCCACCCAGGCCCAGTTCTCGTCGAGGATCGGCTTCAGCTCCTTGGCGTAGGTCACGAGCTCGGCGTCGGTGAGCGGCACGAAGGCCCAGTTCTTCTCCCAGGCCGAGTTGTAGACCTCCATGAAGGAGCGCACCTCCTGCTGGAAGTCGCGCTTGCGCATCGGCCGGACGTGCACGCCGTGCTCGGGCTCGACCTTGTCGGCCAGCTCGAACAGCACGGGCAGCATCTTCTCGCGGTCGGAGATGTCGAGCTCCCACTTGAACAGGTCCATGACCTTGGTCAGCCCGTAGCCCTCGATCAGGGCGGCGTAGTAGGGGAAGTGCCAGTTCTCGAGGATCTGCGGCCGGCGGTCGAACCCCTCGACGAGCAGGCCGCACTCGTGATTGGTCGTGAAGTCCATCGGGCCGACCATGTTGTCCCTACCCCGTTCGCGCAGCCAGGCCTCGGCTGTTGAGAGCAGGGCATTGGCGACCTCCCGGTCCTCCTCACACTCGAAGAAGCCGAACAGGCCCCAGTCGTTGTCGTGGAACTCGTTCAGCCGGCGGTCGATGTGCGCGGAGATCCGGCCCACCACGCGGCCGTCCCGCCAGGCCAGGAAGTACTCCGCCTCGGCGTGCTGGAAGAAGGGGTTGTCCTCGCGGTCGAGGTGCCGCTTGCGCTCCGAGATCAAGGGCGGGACCCAGCGGGGCTCGTTACGATAGAGCCGCCAGGGGAGCTTGATGAAGCGCATCAGGTCGCGCTTCGATGCCACTGGCCGAACCTCCACGGACACGGCGCGGCACCTTATCCGAATGCCCACTGCGATCGATCTCTTCGAGAAGGCCAGGACCCACGAGCGGCTCGAGCAGCTTCGCGTGGCCCGGGAGCAGGACCTGCTGCCCTACTTCCGGCTGCTCACTGGACCCGCCGGGCCGGTCGTGGAGATGGAGGGCGCCGAGAAGGTCATGCTCGGCTCGAACAACTACCTCGGGCTGACGGCCGACCCGCGCGTGATCGAGGGGGCCCGCCACGCGCTCGACACCTACGGCACCGGCCTCACCGGCTCCCGCTTCCTCAACGGCACGATCCCGCTCCACCTCGAGCTCGAGCGTGAGATCGCCGAGTGGATGGGCACGGGCGACGCGCTCGTCTTCACCACCGGCTACCAGGCCAACGTCGGCTGCCTGAGCACGCTGCTCGGCCCCGCCGACACCGTCATCTGCGACAGCGCCGACCACGCCTCGATCATGGACGGCGTGGCGATGTCGCGGGCGCGGGTGCGGCCCTTCCGCCACAACAGACTGGGCAAGCTCGAGGAGATGCTGGAGCGGGCCGCGGGCGACGGCGGCGGCGTGCTGGTCGTGGTGGACGGCGTCTACTCGATGGAGGGCGATGTCTGCGACCTCCCGCCGGTGGTCGAGGCATGCCGCAAGCACGGTGCGCGCCTGATGGTCGACGAGGCCCACGGCGTGGGGGTGCTCGGCGCCCGGGGCGCCGGCGCCTGCGAGGCTCTTCGGCGTCGAGGACCTGGTCGACCTGCGCATGGGCACCTTCTCGAAGTCGCTCGCCAGCTGTGGCGGCTTCATCGCCGGGCCGGCCGACGTGATCGAGTTCCTGCGCATCCAGTCGCGGGCGTTCATGTTCACCGCCTCGGCGGTGCCGGCGGCGATCGGCGCCGCCCTGGCCGCCGTGCGCATCTGCCGCTCGTCCGAGGGGCCGGAGCTGTTCGCCCGCGTGCTCGACAACGCCCGCTACCTCAACCGCGGCCTGAGCTCGCTGGGCTTCACGGTGGTCGAGCCCAAGCGGATGAGCGACGGCACGGAGGTGTTCACCTCGGTCGTGCCGGTCGTGGTGGGCGACGACTGGCAGGCGGCGCTGCTCTGGAAGGCGCTGTTCGACGGCGGCGTCTACACGAACGTCGCGCTATACCCCGCGGTCCCGCGCGGCCACGCGCTGCTGCGAACCAGCGTGATGGCCACGCACGAGAGGGCACACCTCGATCGGGCGGTATCCGTGTTCGAGCGCGTAGGGCGCGAGGCGCCGCTGATTAGCTGGAGCTGGTGCCTGGCCTGAGCCTGAATCGGCAACCTCTAGGCACGGACTAGGCACTAGCACTACAACGTGTGAACCTTGAACAGGTTCGTCCCGCCTGCCAGCCCAGTGGGAAGGCCTGCCGTGATGCCGATCCTCTCCCCCTGCTTCGCCACGCCCATGCGCAGCGCCGCCTCGGCACAGCTGTCGATGAGCTGGGTCGTGCCGGTCGGCTCGTCGTTCAGTTCGGCGCGGACGCCCCATAGGAGCGACAGGCGGCGGACCACGTCGATCCGGGGCGAGAGCGCCAGGATCGGCACCGGCGGGCGGTGGGCGGAGATCAGGGCGGCTGTGCGCCCCGTGATCGTCGGGACGACGATCGCCTTCAGGTCGAGCTGGTAGACCGCTCCGGCGGCGCCGAAGGCGATCGTGGCGGCCTCGTCGCCGTCCGGCGAGGCGCGCTCCGTGAGCCAGCGGGCATAGGGCAGCTCGCGCTCGGTGGTCTCGGCGATCGACGCCATCATCGCCACCGCCTCCACCGGGTAGCGGCCGACGGCCGTCTCCTGGGACAGCATCACGGCGTCGGTGCCGTCGAAGATCGCGTTGGCCACGTCGGTGACCTCGGCGCGGGTGGGCCGGCTCGAGTTGACCATCGACTCGAGCATCTGCGTGGCCGTGATCGCGGGCTTCGCGTAGCGGCCCGCCAGTTGCAGCAGGTGCTTCTGGACCAGCGGCACCTCCTCGATGCGCAGCTCGATGCCGAGGTCGCCGCGGGCGACCATGATGCCCTGGGCGGCGCGCACGATCTCGTCGGCGTTTGCGGCCGCCTGCGGCTTCTCGATCTTGGCGATGACCGGGATGTCGCGGCCGCGGTCGCGCAGGCGCTCGTGCACCGGGTCGATGTCCTCGCGGCGGCGCACGAAGGAGAGGGCCAGCAGGTCCACGCCCATGTCCACGCCGGCGTCGATCAGCCGCAGGTCCTCCTCGCTCACCGCCGGCAGCGAGGTGGTGACGTTGGGCAGGTTGAGGCCCTGCCGCGAGGCCAGCGTGCCGCCCACCTCCACCGCGGTGATCACCTCGCCACCCCGCACCTCGTCGACGCGCAGGCGAATTGCACCATCCGCGAGATAGGCGATGTCGCCCGGGTGCATGATCTCCGACAGCCCGGCCCAGGCGACCTGGAGGCGCTCCGAATTGCCCTCGATCGGCTCGGGCGTGAGGACGACGGTGGTGCCGGTGCCGAGCTCGGTCACACCGCCCTCCACCGGACCGATGCGCAGCTTGGGGCCAGGCAGATCCTGCAAAACGGCCACTTCGCGGCCGACCCGCGAGGCCGCCTCGCGAATCATCTTGACCGTGACCGCGTGCTCGTCCGGAGTCTCGTGTGCGAAGTTCAGGCGTGCCACGTCCATGCCCGCGCGGATCATCCGCTCGAGCGTGTCGGGGTCGCGTGAGGCGGGGCCGATGGTGGCGACGATCTTGGTCGAACGCATGGGGTTGTCTCAGTCTCTAGTTCTTGGGGAAGTGGCCAAAGCCCTTGTGAAAATTTGGACAAGTTGCCGCGGCCACGAAAAAGGCCGCTCTTAGCGAATCGCCCGGGGTCGCCCCGGTTGACCGACGCGCCGGAGACATCGTAGGTTTCCCGAGTCGGTCACGACCTCGCGGCCGATGGAAGTGAGGGAAACACAGGGCCCCTGGGCTGGGGCCCACCTGTGTCCGGGGCCGGCCGCGAGGGGTCGTGTAATCAAACGAAGTAACCGGGGAGGTTCCATGGCAACTGTTGCCACGGTCGACGCTGCGCCACAGCACCTGCGTGCGCTGGAGCACGCGAACAAGGTGCGTCTGGCTCGCGCCGAGTTGAAGCGACAAATCGCCGAACAGCAGATCAGTGTGATCGAGGTGATCGCGCGCTGCCCGTGGCAGGCCGGGAGCATGGCCATCAGTGACCTCCTGATGAGTCAGCGGCGCTGGGGGCGCGCTCGCTGCCGCCGTCTGCTGGTGTCGCTCGGGATCCCCGAGAACAAGCAGATATCGACGTTCACAGAGCGTCAGCGCTCCGCCCTCGTCGCGGTGCTGTCGGCCAGGACCGGCCAGCCCCGCCCCGAGGGGGGTGCGTCAGAGCCCTGCGACCATGTCGAGGTCAGGGACCCGCACTCCAGCGGTCGCACCGCCCTGGTGGCGAGCCTGTAGCGACCACAGGCGCTTCGGCTGTGGGCCCAGCTCGCGGCGCCGCCTGCTCCGGCCGGGCCCTCATCGAAGGGCCCGTGCCGGAGAGGTTTGGATGGTGACTCCGGCTAGCGGAAGCCGACCCCGCCCGAGCGGCGCGTGAAGGCCCGGCGGAACGCCCAGAAGCTCGCGCCGAAGGTGAGGATCCCGCTCCCCAGCACGATCCAGATGGCGATCGGGTGCACCACCAGCACGAGCACCACCATCGTCACGACCCCCACCGCGCCGGACAGCATCGTGGTGTGCGAGCGGTAGCCGGCGAAGTGCTCGCGGATGCTCAGCTCGAGCCCGCCGAGCGACCCGAGGGCCGCGCCGCCGGCCAGCAGCGTCTTGCTTCGCTCGCCGTGGAAGAAGAAGGCGGAGATCAGGCAGACGATCGCCAGGAAGACCACGATCTCGGTGAGCGGGAACGAGCCCCAGGGCGCGGGAGGGCGCGGCCGTGGGTCGCGGCCGATGCGCGCCGGCCGAGCCTCGGGATTTCGGGCGAGCGCCTCGGCGCGCCGGGCGCGGGCGGCGTCGCGCTGGGCGCGCGTACTGCTCGCGTCGCCAACGCTCGCGTCGCCGCCATCGGTCAGCCGCTTGCGGCTACGCCTGCCCATGAAGTTCCTCTCTCATGGGGTCGCGGCCGCCGGACCGCGCCCCCCGGCTAACGGACAGCCGGAGGAGATCCGGACCCGCCACCAGCCCATCAGCATGCCGAGCAGGCCGAGGCGCGGCCGTACGTGCCAGTGCTTGCAGCCCGGCTCCCCGATGTCGCAGTTGCCCACGCGACGCCAGCGGAAGCGCTCCGGCTCGAGCTGCATCTCCTCGATCAGGCAGCGGTTCTGCTCCTCGACGCGGGTGCGCTCCGAGAGGGCACGGCGGTTGTCCTCGAGCCGCACGGCCAGCTCGTCGCGGATCCGCTCCAGCTCGCCCAGGGAGAGCAGGCGCGGGCCGCCGCGCGACGGCACGCCCCAGTCGAAGCCGGTGCGCGGGAAGGTCGCGCAGAAGAGCTGGGCGAGCTCGCCCTCCAGCCGCCCGATCTGGTCGAGCAGCGTGCGGCGCGCGGCGCACTCGTCCACGCGCGACGGCGCGAGCTCGAACGGCGGCCTCTGTGCGATCAACTCGTGCACGACACTCCCCGTGCGGCCGATCGTACCACCGGATCAAGCGATTTCCGTCAGCACTTCGGTCACCGTCCACAGCGCCTCCTCGACGCTCACGTCGGGTACGCCCTTCACCCGCAGCGCTCCTATGAGCATCCGCCGGCAGGCCGGCGTGACCCCGCGGTCGGGCGCCGGGTCCTCGAACAGCACGCACAGCGGCCCGCGCTCGTCCGCCGCCACGATCTCGCCTCCGCGCAGGGCTCGCCCCTCCTCCCCGACGCGTTCGCCGGCGCCGGCCACCCGGAGGCCGGCGTCGCCCTCCACCCGGTCGCGGTCGAACGCGAGCAGCGGCACGCCCGTCTCCACGGTGGCGATCAGGATGGCGTCGTCGAGCAGGTTGCGGCTCTGGAAGGCGCCGGCGCGCATGCGCTCGAGCGCCATCGCCTCGGGCGGCGTGCGCCGCTCATCCGGGTCGATGCCGATCTGCCTGAAGAAGACGCGGTACGCCCACGGGACCGGCTGCTGGCGCATCTGCACGGCCTTGGCGCCCGTGAAGCGGTCGCTCATGTGGCGCAGCCGCTCCTTGACCGCTCGAGGCGACTTGCCCGGCCGTGCCTCCACGGTCGTCTGGAACAGCGCCAGCTCGGGGAACTCGGCGGCCAGCTCCGCGGCCACCGGGCCGCGCCGGATCACGCGCCGCCGATCGCCCGCAGGCGCTGCGCAATCTGCCCCTCGCCCAGCGGCCGGATCGTGGTGTAGGAGACGCGGCCGCCACGTGCCACGAACGCGGTGGTGGGGCAGATCGCCACGTGCAGCATGTTGAACACACGCAGGTCGGGATCCACCGCCACCGGGAACGTCCAGCCGTGCTGGCGGGCGAGCGTCGCCACCTTGGGCCGCTCCTTGCCGCTCACCACCGCGGCGAACTGCGCGCCCGGAAAGCGGCCGGCGAGCCTCTGATAGAGGTCGAGCTGCTGCTCGCACTTGGCCACGCCCGGGACGATCACGCTCAGCACGAGCGGCTTCGCGTTCAGCGCACACGAGGTGATGCTGCCGGGCACGCGCACCTGGCAGGCGGACGGCTTGCCGCCCGCCGGGACCTGGCGGATGTTCGCCGCGTCGTTTGAGCTGCCGCTGGCCAGCGCGGCGGCGAACTGGGGCAGCGTGCTGCCCACGGCCGGGCCGCGCAGGCCACCGCCACTGTGGCGCACCGCGTTGAGGCCGGCGACCGCCACTACGATCACGAACGCCACACCGACGACCCACATGTAGCGGCCGCGCGGCCGCGGCGGCGGCCCCGGCTTCGCCGCGCGCGCCTCGGCGGCCTCCAGCTCGTCCAGCTCGGCGAGCCGCTCGGCCGCCCCGCGCTGGTCGGCGCCGAGGTCGCCGAAGCGGTCCTCAGGCACGGCTGCGGCGCCACGAGAGACGCAGACGCGGCCGCCCCTGACGCAGCCTGCGCATGGCGCCGCGCAGCGGCCCGCGCGGGTCCAGGTCGCGCAGCCTGAACGGCCCGTGCTCCTCCGACCAGACCAGCGCGGCCGGGAGCACGATCATCACGCCGAGCAGCGACACGGTGAGGTCCACGACGGTGACGATGCCGAAGTCGCGCAGCATGCGGATGTCCGAGGCGGTGAGCGCGGCGAAGCCGGCGATGGCGGTGGTGCCGGAGGCGAGCACGGCCGCGCCGGTGGATGCGTAGGTGCGCCGGATGGCCGTGGCCGCGCTGCCCGCGACCTCGCGCTCCTCGCGGTAGCGCGACGAGAGCAGGACGCTGAACTCGGTGGAGATGGCGATCACGAGCGCGCCGAGCGCGGCCGACATCGGGTTGAGCGGGATCCGCAGCACGAACAGCACGAGCGCCGACCAGCCGGTGGCGAACGCGATCGGCAGCACGGGCACCAGCGCATGCCTGACCCGGCGGCGCACGGCGAGCAGCACCAGGAAGACCGCGACGATGCCGGCGAGCAGCGTCAGCGCCCGGCGCGACGTGGAGGACAGCTCGTGGTTGGCCTCGGCGGCCAGCACTGGCAGGCCGACCACGTCCGCGGTGACGCCCGGCGGCGGGTTGAGCTTGCTGCGGATGTCGTCGATGACCTTCTTCTGCTGGTCGAGCGGCATCAGGCGGATGCCGAAGGCCATGTTCGCCACCTTGTGATCGGGCGAGATGACGCCCTGCGAGAAGTAGGTCGGCACCTCGGTGAGGAACTGCTGGATCGAGGCGCGCGTGATGCCCTGCGTGGAGGTCCTGAACAGGTCGGGCAGTGAGAAGGCCGGGCACAGCTCGGGCGGGTTCTTGGCCTGCAGGCAGGTGTCGCCGTCCCGGTAGCCGTGGGCGGCCAGCACGCGCGCCTCGTAGGTCGTCATCCACTGCACCACGCTCGGGTCGGTGAGGTCGGGGGCGCGGACCATCACGTCGATCTCCCCGGAGAGGCCGGTGGCCTGCTGCAGCTCGTTGACGTCCTTGAGGGCGGGCATGTCCTGCGGCACGAGCTGGCGGACGTCGGAGATGACCTTGGTCTGCGTGTCCGCCGCCCAGCCGAGCACCGCCAGCGCGAGCCCTACGGCCAGCACCTTGCGCGGCCTCAGGATCGCCGCCTCGAGCGCCGCCGTGCCGGTGCGGCGAACGAAGGCCCAGGCACGGTCGAGCTGCAGGCGGGCGAGCTGAGCCCGCGCGCGCGGCAGGACCGGCGGCACGTCGGCCGGCGCCTCGCGCGGCCGGCCGAAGCGCACCAACGCGGCGAAGCCGGCGGTGAGCGCGCAGGCGAACGCCAGCGCGATGCCGAGCACGAGCACGCCGCCGAAGCCGCGCACCATCGGCACCGGCGACAGCAGCAGGACGAGGAAGCCCACCGAGGTGGCCAGGCCGGCGGTGGCGATCGTCGGGCCGCCGAGCGATGCCGCCATCGGCGCCGCCTGCTCGGGCGGGAGCCCGGTGCGGCTCGACTCCTCGAAGCGCGCGTGGAACTGGATCGCGTAGTCCACCGCCAGGCCGATCAGCACCGGCAGGGCCGCGACCGACGCCATCGTGAGCTTGCCGCCCACCAGCGCCACCGCCCCGAAGGCGAGGCCGGCCGCCGCCAGCGCGAGCGCCAGCGGCAGCATCCGCAGCCGTGCCTTGAACACCAGCGCGAGCACCGCCGCCATCACGAGCAGCACCGCCACGAGCAGGACGAAGATCGCGTGCTGCACCGACTGCGCCAGCGCGTCCGCCACCACCGGCACGCCGCTCACGACGTAGCGCTGGCCGTTGTTCAGCTGGAAGAAGCGCTCCTTGGTGGCGCGCTCGATCAGCGAGATCGCCTGCCGGTGCTGCTGGTTGCTCAGGTTCGGCTTGAGCCGCACCTGGATCAGCGCCGCGTGCGGGCTCGGCGCGAGGAATGCGAAACGGGCCTTGGGCACGTTCACGCCGCGCGTCGGGTCGAACCAGAGCTGCGAGACGAAGTCCGTGTTGTCGATCGACGGCGCGGTGGTGAGCCCGTACTTCACCGCCAGCTGCAGCGCCTGCTGGATGTACTGGTTGAGAGCGAGGTTGGCCGCCGCGCCGGCAAGCTGGTCCTGCTGCGCCTTCGTGTAGCCCTTCGCCTTGGCGAGCTGGCGCGCCGCGTTCTCGGCGCGCTGCACCGACTGCTCGGCGGCCTGGCTCTCGGACAGGATCCCCTGGCTGATCCGCTCGGCCGCGGTGTTGGTGAACGTGCCCGGGCCGTAGACGACCTTCACGGGCTTCGTCCTGGCGAGCTGCCGGCACTCGGACGGCATCCGGTCGAGGCCGACCGCCAGCACGTGTCCGTTCCCGGTAAGCGTGCTCTTGGCCGGCACGTTGCCCGACAGGCAGCCCTCGAGCTTGATCAGCGTCGCCAGGTCGGAGGTGAGCAGCGTGCGCTCGAGGTCGCCCTTGACGAGGATCACCACGGCGTCGTCGCCGAACTCGCGCTTGAAGCTCTCGGTGGCCTTGAACGAGCTCGAGGAGCGGTTGACGAGCGTGTCGGTGGAAGCGCTCGGCTCGAGGCGCAGCGCGAACACCGCGGCGCCCACCGCGAGCAGCCCTACAACGGCAAGAACGACGACGGGCCGCCGCGCAACGGCCGAAACCGCGCGCGCGAACAACTCACCCCTCAGCACAAATGCAGCTTACGTGGACTGATCGTCACCAGTCACCAGTCACCAGTCACCGAGCTACGGCGCGCGGTTGACGTGCGGATACAGCCCGGTCTGCCCGATCAGGTTCCCGAGCGGCGCCTGCGGCTTGCAGGGCGGCGCCGGAAGGGCGCTCGCGGGGCCGTTCTGGTAGATGAACTGCTGGATCAGGGCGAACGTGGACGGGGCGAGCAGCGTGGTGGGCGGGCCGACGCCGGGGTTGTTCGGGTCCTGGGTGTTGACCACGGTGGGCACCGGGTGCGAGGTGCAGAGGTAGGTGCCGAACACCTCGAGGCCGGTGGGCAGCTTGTTGTAGCCGAGCGGCGCCATGTAGGCGTTGGAGCGGTTGCTGGCGATCCGCTCGGGATAGACCGACAGGTTCTCCGGGTTGACCGGATTGCTCGTGCGCAGGTAGTGCGACCGCGCACCGGTGGGCTTGTTCGGGTCGTTCGGGAAGGTGGCCTGCGTGGCCGCGCTGTCGTTGGCGAAGAACGCCGTGATCTCGTGCTTGTAGAGGCCGAGCCAGTCGATGAACGGGTTGAGGTCGCGCAGGAACGGGTCGGCCTGGGCGAGCACGGGCCGCGTCTGGTCAAGGAACTCGCTCACCGCGGGCAGGCCGCGCTTGGAGGCCTTCACCAGCGGGTCGAGGTCCTCGAACAGCCCGCGCAGGTTCGGTGCCAGCTTCGCCGCGCTGATCAGCGTGGGCGACAGCTGCCGGGCCGCCGGGCGCAGCTGGTCGATCAGCGGGTTGGTGTTGTCGGCGAACTGAGTGATGCGCACCGACACCGCGCGCGACTGGTCCTCGAAGGCCGGGAAGGCGCGGAAGGCGGCCGCGAGCTCCTGGTCGCGGGCGGCCGTGGTCGAGAAGACGCGGTTGGAGTTCGTGATCAGCTGCGAGAGCTGGCCGTCACGGGCGGTGAGCGCGTTGAACACGGCCGCCGTGTTGCGCACCAGCCGGCTGGTGGCGTCGCTCTGGCTGTTCAGCACCTGGAGCACCTTGTCGGTGTTCTCGGCGAACGGGGTCAGTGTGCCCAGAGCGTCGTTCAGGTTCTGGCCGCGGTCGCCGAGCGCCACGCCCTGCTGCTGCATCCAGGTCTCGAAGGCGCGCCGAGTGGTGGGATCGAAGGCGCGGAAGATCTCATCGAGCTGAACCGTCTGCGCGACCTGCCCGTCGGCCAGCTTGCCGCCGTCGAAGATCGTGTTGCTGCCGTTCGGCCCGCGGTTTCCGGGCGAGAGCTCCACGTAGGTCTCGCCGAGCAGCGTCTTCTGACGCAGGATCGCTTGCGTGTCCTTGGCGATCGGCGCGTACTTCGAGTTGAGCTCGAGCGTGACCTCGGTGAGCGGCTTCGGCTGGCCGTTCACGATCACGAGGTGCTTCCCCACGACCTTGCCCACGTTCACGCCGGAGATGCGCACGTCGGCCTGGTCGGCCAGCGTCACGGCCTCGGGGAAGTCGATCTTCACCCGGTAGCCCTTCGCGCGCAGCGGCACCGCGCCACCGAAGGTGATCCAGAGGTAGCCGAGGATCGCCACGCACGAGAAGGCGAACCCGACCATGATCAGGAGGCGTCCGAGGCTTGGAGCCTGCTTGACCATCAGTGGCTCCCTCCCGCGCAGGCGGTCTCGGGCTTGGGAGCGTTCAGCAGGTCGAGGATGACGGTGAGCTGCGGGTTGCTCTGCTGGAGCACCTTCACCACGCCGAGGCTGGTGCAGTCGGTGATGAAGATGCCGCGCCGCAGCGGGCCGTTGGCGTCCTGCGTGCTGAACAGCGACGCGCCGAGGTGGTTCAGCCAGGAGAGCCAGTAGAGGTAGCCCTCCTCGTTGCCGGGCGGGTTGTAGGCGAGCTCGTTGAGCAGCACGTTGAGGAACTTGACGCTGTTCGTGAGGTGCGGCGCGGCCGGCGCCAGGTGCCCGGCGGCGCCGCGCAGCTGGGTGACCGTGGGCTGAACGTCGCGGGCGAACGGCCGCAGCTGGTTCTGGATCACCGGCGTGGTCTGCTTGAGGAACGGGCGCGTGGCCTTGAGCGCCGGGCCGAGCGCGCGGGCGCCCGGACGCAGCGCCTCGAAGGTCGGCCCGAGCACGTGGGCGAGCTGGTCGGCCTTGCCGAGCGCGGTATTGGCGCTGGACAGCGTGCCGGGCAGGAGCTGCAGCGTCTCCTCGAGCTTCTGGTCCTCGGCCGCGATCGCCTGGAAGTTCGCGTTCGAGGAGTCGATGAACTGCGTGAGCTGACTGTCACGGGAGGCGAGCTCCGTGCTGAGCAGCTGGAAGTTGTGGATCACGCGCTGGAGGTTCTTGCGCCTGTGCAGCACGAGGCTCGTGAGCTCGTCGGTGTAGCGGGCGGTGGGCTCGAAGCGCTTGAAGGTGTCGCGCAGGTCCTTCGAGGCCTCGGGGTTCGAGAAGGTCTGCCCGCCCGCGCCGATCAGGATCTCGAGGTAGGAGCGCGTGTCGGAGTCGAGGTTGGCGAGGATCTCGTCGAGGTTGACGTCGGGCAGCGTGTTCGACACCGGCAGCGTGCCCCCCGCCGGCAGCTGGCCCGCCGACTTGTTGCCGGGGTCCATCTCGATGTACATGTCCTTCAGGCCGGTCTTGGGGCGCAGCAGCAGCTGGGCGTCGCGGTAGATCGGCGCGTACTTGTGCTGGATGTTCATCTTCACGATCGCGACGCCGTTCTCAAGCTTCACGCCGCCGATGTTGCCCACCGGCACGCCGGCGATGTTCACGCTCTGGCCCTGACCGGGCACGACGGCCTGAGCGGTGGAGAACTCCGCGTTGACGACGTAGTAGCTCTTGCCGACGAGCGGCACCCAGGACGGCGGCGAGAGGCGCTCGTGGGCGAGGACGTAGACGGCCACGGAGGCCGCCGCCACGAACAGGACGATGATGGCGATGAAGTCGCGCAGGTGCTTGCGGATCGCGCTTTTCATGGCCCGGGTCCGATCGGCGCG
This sequence comes from uncultured Thermoleophilaceae bacterium, assembly GCA_963848495.1. Taxonomy (GTDB): domain Bacteria; phylum Actinomycetota; class Thermoleophilia; order Solirubrobacterales; family Thermoleophilaceae; genus JAICJR01. Next base: position 869,804 of record CAWKDV010000002.1, on the reverse strand, counting down.
GCCAGGTTCGGGATCTGCTGCTTGTAACAGGCGACGTTCGACTTCTTTGGCGGCGGGCTGGACGGCCGCTTGGGCTGGGTGCCGAGGATCTTGGCCGTGGCGTTGCCGAACAGCACGCCGGACGGCGAGTTCCCGGTGAACACCGGCTGGTCGCCGCCCCCCGCCTGGAAGCGGGTGTACTGGCCGTTGCCGTCGAAGTTCTGCGACTCGCCGGCGAGGCCGACCACCGCCTGCCAGGCCTCCTTGTAGTTCGCCACGCCGGTGGCGAGAAAGCCGTCCTGGATCGGCAGGTCGCCCGTGGGCAGGATCACGCCCGAGGCGCAGAGGTTCAGCAGGTTGAGCTGCGGGATCAGGTTGAGCGACTCGTCAGTGAGCGAGGCGAGGTCGCGGGTGGTGGGCCGGAGGTCCTGGACGAGTCCCTGCAGCTCCGCCGGCGAGACCAGCTTCCGGGCCTGGGCGACCCACGGGAACGAGGCGTCGATCGTCGGCCCGGTCTCACGCACGCCCGGCAGGATCTCCGTGGCCCACGCGCGGGTGGGCGGGAACGAGGCGTCGAGGGCCTGGAAGGTCGAGTTCGCCTTGGTCAGCACCGGCCCCAGCAGGGCGATGCTCTGGCGCAGGTTGTCCTGCTGGTCGGCGAACGCCTGCACGGTGCGGTTGAAGTTCGTGATGAAGTCCTGGAGGGTGCTCTCGTTGGTGTTGAGCGCGGCCGCCACGCGCTGCGTGCCCGCCACGAGCTTCGACAGGTCGTGCAGGTCGAGCCCGAGGAAGCCCTCGTTCACGAGCGCCGTGCCGCGCAGCGCCTGCGGCGAGTGGTCGAGCGACTTGTTCAGCGCCTGGCCGGCCGTGAGGCCCTGGACCTGCGGCACCTGGTCGGCGTCCTCGCCCGGCTGCGGCTGGCCGTTGAGCGCCGCGCCGTAGCCCACCAGCAGCTTCTGCAGGCTCGTGCGCGTGTCCGCCTGGAGCGAGCTCAGCACCTGGTCGATCTGCACCGGCGCCGCCGTCTGGGTGACGGGGATCACGCTGCCCGAGCCCAGGTTGTGCGCCGACGGGCTGCCCGGCTGCACCTGCACGAAGAAGTTGCCCTCGAGGAACAGCTTGGGCCGGATCTTCAGCGTGGCGTCGCTGTGGATCGGGAGGCCGCTGTTTTCGATCTCCATCGTCACCAGCGCCGCGCCCGTGGGGTCGCCGTTGGCGTCCTTGTAGGCCGAGATGCCGGTGACCTTGCCGATGTTCACGCCGGCGATCCGCACCACGGAGTTCGGGCGCAGGTTCGTGGCGTTGGCGAAGACCGCCTTGAGCTTGTACGGGTGCGACGTGAACGGGATCTGCTTGGCGAAAGCGAGGTAGGTGATGACGAAGATCACGAAGATCGCCAGCAGTCCAGCCTTGAAGGGGCTCATGCCTGGATGCCGCCGCGCCATCAGCCCTGTCCCTTCACCTGGCCGTCGGTCTTCGTGCCCTGGTTGCCCGGGACGTTCCCGATCGTGGTCTTGCCCACGGCGTAGCCCTCGTTGCCGGCCTCGCACTCGCGCGTCTGGCCCGGCGACGCGGTGTTCGGATACGGGTTGGAGTGCAGGTGGTTGTTGGTCGCGTCGAGCGGGGTCGGGCCGCCGCCGTTGGAGGGCGCGCTCGACGGGAAGCCCTCGTTGTTCGGGCCGCGCGGCGTGATCACCTGGATGAAGCGCTGCCAGGTGCCGTTGGCGTCGCCCACCGACAGCAGGCTGGCCACGTTGCGCAGGTAGAGCGTCACGTAGTTGCAGGTGGTCTGGGCGGGCGCCACGAAGTCGAGCGTGGGCTTGAGGGACTGCGCGAGGTGGGTGAGCTTCTCGAGCCCGGGCGGCACGAGCGGGTCAGTGGCGAAGCGCTCGACGGCGCGGAAGGTGTCCTCGAGCTGAAGGTTCATCGCCGGCGTCTTCGGCAGGTTGCGGGCGCCCGCGGCGAGCGCGGCGCCGAGCTGCGGCGCCGCCTGCGGCAGCACTGACACGCCGGGCCGGAGCTCCGCCATGAAGGCGGTGAGGTTCCTGATGAACGGCCGCTGCTTGGGCAGCTCGCGCGTGACCGTGTCGAGCGTCTCCGGCCCCTTCGAGATCGTCTGCTGGATGAACGGGCGCGCCACGCTGGCCAGCGAGGTGAAGGTCGTGTCGAGGTTGGTGAACAGGTCCGCCTGCGTCTGGCCGACCGGCGCGACCTCGCTCGCCGCGCGGTTGAGCGCCGGGAAGAAGCGCCGCAGCTGGGTCTGCCGCGAGGACAGGTTCTGCGCGACCGGCTCGAGATCGGTGAGCAGGGGCTTGAAGGCGAGGATCGCCTCGTTGAGGTCGTTGCCGCGGCCGGTGAGCGCGTCGCCGAAGCCGCGCAGGCTGTCCTCCTGGCCCTTGCGCGTGGGCTCGTCGAACATGTTCAGGACCTCGTCGATCTCGACGGGCTCGGGCTTGGCCTGGGTGAGCGGGATGGTCGAGCCGGCGGCGTAGCCCTGCGCCGAGGTGCCGGGCGTGATCTCCACGTACTTGAGTCCGAGCGCGGAGCGCGGGCGCACGATCAGGGTGGAGTCCTTCGGCAGCGGATCGACGCTCTTCTCGAGCTTCATCGTGATCACGGCGTCGACGCTGCCGTCCGCGTGGTGCACCGGCACGATGTCGGTGACCGCCCCGACGCGCTCGCCGCCGATGCGGACGTCGTTGTTCTTGACGAGGTTCGCGCCGCTCGGCAGCTCGGCCTTGACCGTGTAGGTGGGCACGAACGGCAGGCCGTTGTTGGCGTTGTACGCGAGGAAGACCGCGACGAGCGTGACCAGCACGGTCACCGCCCCGATCAGGACCGGGCTGCCCGCGAGTGCCGCTGTGCGCCGCCTGCCCATCACTGCCCCAGGAGGTAGTCGAGGGTCGGGTCGGTCTGCCCCAGCGCGGGCGAGCTGTACGACTGGGCGTTCTTCTGGATGCGCTGGATGCCGGCCTGGCGCTGCTGCACGAGGCTCTGGTCCTCGGACGGCTGCCCGGCGAACGAGAGGATGCGCGACAGGAGCGTCGGCTTCGGCGTCTTGGCGGTGCCGCTCTGGCCGTCCGTGAGCGCCTTGAGCGAGGCGGCGCTCGCGCTCGAGGCGGCGGCGTTCTTGAACGTCGCCAGACAGCCGCCGACCGGCCCGTTGGCGTACGAGGCGCAGGTGTTCACGATCAGCGCGGCGCGCAGGAAGTGGCTCACGCTGTCGAAGCCGTTGATGGCCGTGACGGAGTTGAGGATGTTGTCCATCAGGGCGCCGACCGCGCCCGTGTCGGACAGGCTCTTGGTGAGCTTGTCGAGCGTCACCGACACCGGCTCGATGCTCGTGCCGAACTGGTTGAGCTGGGTGGCGACGGGAAGCGACGCGACCAGCGCGGGCCGGCCCACGTCGGTGGCGTTGCCGAGCGACTTGAGCGCCGGGATCGACGCCTTCGAGAACGGGCCGAGCTCCTCGGTGAAACGGTTGAGCCCGGGTGCGGCGCGGCCCAGGTCGGTGATCACCGGCGTCATCTGGTCGGCCAGCCCGGAGAGGTCGTTCAGGGTCGGGCGCAACTCGCGCAGGAAGGCCGGGAAGCGCTCGATCGACGCCTGGATGTCGCCGCGCACCTCCGCGGTGGCCTGGTTGGTCTTGTTGGCCTGGGTGATGAACCCGGCCAGCTGGGTGCGCTTGGCCGCGAGCGGGCCGAGCACCTGGTCGGAGTTCTTCGCCAGGTCGGCCAGCGTGCGGTTCTGGCTGGCGAGCACTGCCAGGACCTTGTCGGTCTCGCGCAGCGCCGGGTTGGCCCGGTGGATCACGACGTTCAGATCCTGGCCGCGACCCGCGAGGCCGGCGCCGAACTCGTTGATCACGATCGCCAGCCGCTGGCCGATCGGCTCGCGGTAGATGTCGTTGATCTCGTCGAGGTCCACCGGCGAGCTTGTGTTCTGCACCGGCAGCAGGTGCTCGCCGGCGCCCTTCTGGCCGTCCGGGATCGTCGGCAGGTCGGGCGCGCTGGTCGAGCCCGGTATGCAGTCGGCGAAGGTCTCGCCGATCAGCGACTGCGGGCGGATCGTGCAGTGGGCGTCCGTGTGGAACGGCGCGAAGCCCGACTTCTGGATGTCGAGCACCACCGCCGCCTTCTTGTCCGGCGTGACGTCGAGCGAGTCGACCTTGCCCACCTTCGCGCCCGCGATCTTCACGTCCTCGCCCGGCACCAGGCGCACGAAGTCGAAGATCGCGCGCACCTTGTAGCCCGAGCCGCCGTCGCCGCCCCGCGCCGCGACGCCGAACACGAGCATCACGGGAAGCGCGATCAGGAGCAGCGCTATGCCGATCATGCGCCTCATGGGCCGGGGAGCACCGCGGTCGGGTCGCAGCCACCGGGGGTGAGCTGCCCGAGGTCGAGGAACGGGTTGGAGCCGTCCGGCGCCGGCTGGGTGGCTGCGCCGGGGCAGCGGGCGCCCTTCTTGGTCTGGAGGCCGTTGAGGCGGTCGCTCGTCGGGATCGCCGTGAGGAACGAGCCGTTCGAGTTGCGCGTGTACTGGAAGGCGTTGAAGACCGGCTCGACGCGCGCGTAGTGGCCGTTGGCGTCGTACGGGCTGGCCACCTCGGCGAAGCGCATGATCCAGCCGGTGAAGTCGGGCGCGTAGGGCCGGATGTAGGAGATCACCGGCTGGCCCTTCTGCAGCGCCTTGATCGTGTTGGGGAAGTCGGCCTTGGCGAGCGAGGTGAGCTTGGGCTGCTTCGTCAGGAGCTCGATCAGGTCGTTGTTCGCGCCCGGTGTGCGGATCAGGTTGCGCAGGTCGCGGATGGTCGGGTCGGCGTCCCTGATCAGCGGGCGAAGCTGCGCGAGGAAGGGAGCCAGCCGCTTGGTGGCCGGCTTCGACTCGTTCACCAGCACGTCGAGCGTGTCGAGCGTGGTGCTCAGGTCGGCGAAGGTCTTGGTGCCGTTCTGGAGCGTGCTCGGCAGCACGGCCAGCCCCTGGGACAGCGACTGGTTCTCGTCGCCGATCGCGCGCGTGGTGGCGTTCGCGTTGGCCACGAGATCGGTGAGGTCGTTCGAGCGCGAGGCGATCGTCGACACGAGCCCGGAGGTGTCGGTGACGAACTTCTGGAACTCGACCTGGTCGGCGGCCAGCTCGGAGGTCACCTGCGAGGTGGTGGAGAGCGCCGGGGCCAGATACTTGAGGCTCTCGTTGGCAAGGTTGCCCTTGCCGTCGAGCTGTTGCGAGCTGCCGCGGATGAGCTGCTGCAGGCCGCGGCGCGTCTTCGGATCGAGCGTGTTGAAGATCTGGTCGAGGTCGACTGCCGACTGGGTTTCCGTGGCCGCGATCTTGCCGCCGGAGCGAATCGGGTCGGCGTCGGTTGGGCCGAGCTGGAGCGAGATGTAGCGGTTGGCGATGCCCGACAGCGAGTTCGAGCGGATGACCGCCTTCGTGCCCTCGTGCAGCGGCGAGAAGTCGCCGTCGACGGTGAACTTCACGCGCGCGAGGCCGTTCGGCTCGAGGCTGATCGCCGTGACCTTGCCCACCTGGCGGCCGCCGACCTCGACCAGGTTGCCGTTGACGAGCTGGCTCGCGTTCTGGAAGTCGGCGCTGACCGTGTAGCCGCCCGAGCCGCCGAACATCAGCACGGCTACGAGGAAGACCACCACCACGACCGCGACGATGGCGATCGAGCGCGTGAGGGCCGAACCGGTCTCCCCCCGGCCCCTTCTGGTGCCTGAAGACCTAGCTGGGGTATCTGGGGAGGCCAAATGCGAGTCTCATTATGAGGGCGCCTCCCGTTGCGCCCACTGTTTCATGCTCCCGGCGCGGGCCGCGCCAGCTTCCTTGCAGCAAACCGGGCTTACTCCATCCCGAGCGGGCCCTTGGCCTCGCCGGAGAGGAATTGCCGGACGAATTGGTTGTCCGAGTTGAACAGCTCCTCCGCCGGGCCGGACTCAACGATCCGCCCCTTCCAGAGGATCGCGATGTACTCGGCCACTCTGCGGGCCGACATGATGTCGTGAGTGATCACGACGTAGCAGCCGCCGTTCTCGTCGTGGATCTCCTTGATCAGCTCGCACAGAAGGGCCGTGCGAACGGGATCCAGGCCGGAGTCCGGCTCGTCGAAGAGCACGATCTGCGGGTCGAGCACCAGCGCGCGCGCGAAGCCTGCCCGCTTGCGCATGCCACCGGAGAGCTCGTTCGGCGCCTTGTCGCCGGCCCCGCCCAGGCCAACCTCCTTCAGCCGCCGGTTCACGATCTCGGCGATCTCGTCCTCACCCTTGTCCGTGTGCTGCCGGAGGGGGAAGGCGACGTTGTCGTAGAGGTTCATCGAGCCGAACAGCGCGCCGTCCTGGAACAGGACGCCGAACTTCTTGCGCATCTCGAAGAGGTCGTCGTCGGCCATGTTCGGCACCGACTCGCCGTGCACCAGCACGTCGCCCTCGTCCGGATAGAGCAGCCCGACCATGTGCTTGATGCAGACCGACTTGCCCGTGCCGGACGGGCCCAGGATCATCGAGATCTGGTCGTCCGGGATTCCGAGGTTGAGGCCGTTGAGGATCGTGTTGCGGCCGAACGACTTCTTGACGTCGATGAACTCGATCGCGTCGATGCCGCCGTGCTCGCGCTTGGCGCCGGTGTGCCAGCGGTACTCCTCGTCCCCGCCGAACTCGGATTCGCGCTCGGCCTCGCGCGACGCCGCGGTGGACGTGATCTCCGTGTCCTCGCCGTCGTCCTGCCAGTCGTCGTCGTCCCTGCGCTCGTACTCCTCAGCCAAGTGGCTCCCCTCCTGCTCTCGTCGTCCCCTCTAACCGCCGATCGGCGCTCTTGGATTGGCTCCCCAGAAGATCTCGGTGCCGAGCATGCCGACCAGATGCACCATCACGGTGTTGAGCACCATCGACTTCGCGGTGGCGGTGCCGACCCCGACCGGTCCCCCGCTCGCCGTGTAGCCGTAGTACGTACCAACTATCACGATGACCGTGGCCATCGCCATTCCCTTTATCAAGCTGTATAAGAGGTCGGGCGGGTTCTGGAACATCCAGAAGATCAGGAAGAACCCTCCGCTCGACACCTCGCCGATCTGCTGCACCACCGCCAGGTAGCTGGCGAAGAAGCCGGCGCCGACCGCCGCGATGTACATGAACGGCAGCACCATGAAGGCCGCCAGCAGGCGCGTGGCGCAGAGGAAGGTCATCGAGCTGATGCCCATCACCTCGAGCGCGTCGATCTCGTCGGTGATCCGCATCGCGCCGATCTCAGCCACCAGGCCGGTGCCCACCTTCGCCGCCATCATGTACCCGAAGGCGTAGGGCATGATCTCGCGCAGGTCGCACCAGGCCGAGAAGACGCCCGCGTAGGCCGGCGCGCCCACCGAGCGGTTGAAGTAGGCGCCCTCGATCCCGCACTCGAGCCCGAGGATGAACGCGAGGCTCCAGATCACGAGCGTGGAGCCCAGGATCAGGATGCCGGCCTGCCGCAGCGCCTCGCCGAAGAACCTGAACACCCGCCCGCCGAAGACCTCGCCGAAGTCGCGCGCGGCGAACTTGGCGATGTCGCCGAAGGAGGCGATCCAGTCGCGCGGGACGGCGAGCCAGCCGCGGCCCATCAGCGGGTCCCCCGCGAGATTGCGGATTGCAGATTGCGGATTGCGGAAAAGGCCTCCGCAATCCGCAATCCGCAATCCGCGATCCCTGTCTTCTGTGAACTCACTTGATGACCGAAATCTCGGGATGCGTGGCCAGCAAGGTCTGGGTAAACACGTAGTTGAACGCGAAGATGCCGAGGAAGGCGATCACCACGCCCTGGTTCACGGCGCGGCCCACACCCTCGGCGCCGCCCGATGCCGTCATGCCCTTGTAACAGGAGACGATCGCGATGATTGCGCCGAAGATCGTGGTCTTTACCACCGAGCCCCAGAGGTCGGTGGTGGACGCGTTCGTGAGCAGCGTCGAGAAGAACGGGCCGAGCGGCGCCTTGAAGGTCAGCGTGGCGAGCACGCCGCCGAAGAGGCCGAAGATCAGCGCGTAGATGTTGAACAGGCCGGTGGCGATCATCAGCGCCAGGAAGCGCGGCACGACGAGGTTCTTCACCGGGTCGACGCCCAGCACCTGGAGGGCGTCGAGCTCCTCGCGGATCTTGCGGGCGCCGAGGTCGGCGGTGATGGCCGTGCCCGCCACGCCGGCGAGCACGATCGCTGTGACGTTCGGCGAGAACTCGCGGATCGTGGCCAGCACGAAGAAGCCGCCCAGGCGGTCGATCGCCCCGAACAGCACGAGGAAGTTGCCGGCCTGGAGGCCCGGCGCGCCGTAGCCGAACGCGATCGTCGAGATCAGCAGCGGGAACCAGCACAGCCGCAGCGTGAAGAGGAACTGGTTCACGAACTCGCCGCCGTATGGATAGGGCGGTCGAATCGCCGACAAGATCGTCTTGCCGGTGAGGATCATCATGTCCCCAACCTGCTCGAGCAGGTTTTTGGTGGGCAGAAAAGCCCGATCCGCTACAGCACGAACCACTCCGTCGGCTCCTCCCGTGAACGCAAGGCGGCGTGCCGCCCTCTTCCCCGAGGGCGAAAGAGTACGGGATCGTTTGTTACCGGGCAACCGGCAACCGTCGCGCCGGAAACTGCGCCGGAGCGCTGAGACCCCGTGGTATGTTGCGCGCGCTGTGGACGCGAGGGGAGCGCAGGGAGAGCGTGCCGGCCGCCGCTGGCTGCCAGGTCTCGTGGCGGTTGCCATGGCGGGCCTCCTGCTGAGCGCCTGCGGCGGCTCGCGCCAGGACGCGAACGAGCCGTCGGGCAAGTTCAAGGTCGAGATCGTCAAGGCGACCTTCCCGGGCAAGCAGAAGCTCGCCAAGCGTTCGACGATGGAGATCACCGTGAAGAACGTCGACTCGCGCACGGTGCCCGACATCTCGGTGACCGTGGACTCGTTCGACAAGCGCGAGGACAACCCGCAGCTCGCCGACGCGAGCCGGCCGGTGTTCGTGGTCAACGCCGGTCCGACCGGCGGCGACACCGCCAACCAGGCCACCTCCGCGCTCGGCCCGCTGAAGCCGGGCCAGACCAAGACCTTCAAGTGGGACGTCACCGCCGTGCAGGCGGGCAACTTCCACATCAGCTACGAGGTGTCCGCCGGCCTCTACGGCAAGGCCCGCGCGGTGGACTCCACCGGCCAGCCGCCGAAGGGCGAGTTCGCGGGCACCGTGTCCAACGTCGCGCCCAACACCACCGTCAACTTCGACAACGGCAAGAGCGTCGAGGGTGGGTAGCCCGGCGCTCTAGTCGTCCGTTCGCCGCTCGTAGCCGCGGCAGTCCGCGACCGGCAGCCGCGGATAGCGGGGGAAGTTCTCGTCGCTGCGCGAGCGCTCGCAGAGCGAGAAGCTGGAGCCGCGCGTGTTCTTGACGACGCGCTGGTGTCGGCAGCTCGCGCAGAGGCCGGCGTCGGGTGTCCGTTGCCCCTTCACAACCTTGTCAGAAGTTTGTCAAGGTTGGCGATTCCACGCTACCATCGCCTGCAATGCGCGATTACCTGGAGGCCGTCCACTCCCGCGTCGTCGTCTTCGACGGCGGCATGGGTGCGACGCTCGAGCAGCTCGACCTGACCTCCGAGGATTACGGGGGCCTGCCCGGCAAGTGCCACGAGGCGCTCATCCTGCACCGCCCGGACGTGATCCAGCAGGTGCACGAGTCGATGATCGAGGCCGGCGCCGACGTGCTCGAGACCGACACCTTCCAGGCGTCGCGGCTGAAGCTCGGCGAGTGGGGGCTGGCCGAGCACACGCTCGAGATCAACCGCAAGGCGGCCGAGATCGCGCGCGCGGCCGCCGGCGAGCGCGGCTTCGTGGCGGGCTCGATCGGCCCCACCGGCTTCCTGCCCGCCTCGGACGACGCCACGCTCGGCCAGATCCGCTTCGGGGAGCTCGTCGAGGTCTTCGCAGAGCAGGCGCGGGGCCTCGTGGAGGGCGGCGCGGACCTGATCATCATCGAGACCGCCCAGGACATCCTCGAGGTCAAGGCCGCCGTCTTCGGCGCCCGCGAGGCGTTCAAGCTCACCGGCAGGTCGCTGCCGCTCCAGGTCTCGGTCTCGCTCCTCCCGAACGGCGGGAAGATGCTGCTCGGCACCGACATCGCGTCGGTGCTCACCACGCTCAGCTCACTCGACGTGCAGGCGATCGGGCTCAACTGCTCCACCGGCCCCGAGGACATGCGCGACGCGATCCGCTACCTCGGCGAGTTCTCGCCGGTGCCAGTGCACTGCATCCCCAACGCCGGCCTGCCGCTGCAGGGCCCGAACGGGGAGACGATCTTCCCCGAGGAGCCCGACCCGCTGGCGGCGTCGCTGCAGGAGTTCGTCGAGCGCTTCAACGTCTCGATCGTGGGCGGCTGCTGCGGCACCACGCCGGAGCACATCGCCGCGCTGGCCGACCGCGTGAAGGGCCGCGCCGCCGAACCGCGGCCGCAGAGCGGCACGGCGCAGGTGTCCTCGATGATGGGCGCGACACTGCTGGCGCAGGAGCCGCGGCCGACGATCGTCGGCGAGCGCGTCAACTCACAGGGCTCGCGCCGCGCCAAGCAGATGCTGCTCGACGACGACTACGACGGCCTGCTGCAGATCGCCGAGCACCAGGTCGAGGGCGGCGCGCACGTGCTGGACGTCTGCGTGGCACTCACCGAGCGCCAGGACGAGGACGAGCAGATGCGCCAGGTGGTCAAGCGGATCGCGCTCGCCGTCGACGCCCCCATCCAGGTCGACTCCACCGAGCCTGACGTGCTGAAGGCGGCGCTCGAGCAGATCCCCGGCCGCGCGATCGTCAACTCGATCAACCTCGAGGCGGGCCGCGACAAGCTGGACGTCGTCGTGCCGCTCACCAAGGCGCACGGCGCCGCGATCATCGCCCTCACGATCGACGAGGTGGGCATGGGCAAGACGCGCGAGCGCAAGCTCGAGATCGCCCGCCGCATCTACGGCCTGGTGGTCGACGAGCACGGGATGGCGCCGGACGCCCTGATCTTCGACCCGCTCACGTTCACGCTCACCACGGGCGACGAGGAGTGGAGGCCGTCGGCGGTCGAGACCATCGAGGGCATCCGCCTGATCAAGTCGGAGCTGCCGGGCGTGCTCACGTCACTCGGCGTGTCGAACGTCTCGTTCGGCGTCTCCCCCACCGCCCGCGCCGTGCTCAACTCGGTCTTCCTCCACCACGCCGTGGAGGCCGGCCTCGACCTGGCGATGGTCCACCCGCAGGACGTCACGCCCTACCCGGAGGTCCCCGACGAGGAGCGTGAGCTCGCCGACGACCTCGTCTTCAACCGCCGCGAGGACGCGCTCGAGCGCTTCATCGCCCACTTCGAGGCGAAGGGCGAGGTCACCGCCGAGGAGGAGGCCCACGCCACCGACGACATGGAGCCCGAGGAGGCGCTCCACTGGCACATCCTGCGCCGCAAGAAGGACGGCGTGGAGGCTCAGATCGACGCGTCGGTGGACAAGATCGGCGCGGTGCCGACCCTGAACGAGGTGCTGCTGCCCGCCATGAAGGAGGTGGGCGACAAGTTCGGCGCCGGCGAGCTGATCCTGCCGTTCGTGCTGCAGTCCGCCGAGGTGATGAAGCGGGCCGTGGCCCAGCTCGAGAAGTACCTCGACAAGATCGAGGGCTACACCAAGGGCACGGTCGTTCTCGCCACGGTGTTCGGCGACGTGCACGACATCGGCAAGTCGCTCGTCAACACGATCCTCACCAACAACGGCTACACGGTGGTGGACCTCGGCAAGCAGGTGCCGATATCGCAGATCATCGACGCCGCGCAGGAGCACAACGCCACCGCGATCGGGCTGTCGGCGCTGCTCGTCTCCACCTCCAAGCAGATGCCGATCTGCGTCGCGGAACTGCACGAGCGCGGGCTCGAGTACCCGGTGCTCGTGGGCGGCGCAGCGATCAATCGCGACTTCGGCCGCCGCATCCTCTACCCGAAGGGCAAGGAGTCGGACGAGGTCTACGGGCCTGGCGTCTTCTACTGCAAGGACGCCTTCCAGGGCCTGTCGGTGATGGACAACCTGATCGAGGGCGACGCCCGCTCGGCGCTGGTCGAGCGCATGCGCCGCGAGGCGCAGGAGCTGCGCGAGAAGCCGGAGCGCGAGGAGCCGGGCCCGGCGCCCGATGCCCCGTCGCGCTCGGCGGTGCGAGTGGACGTGCCGATCCCCGAGGCGCCCTTCTGGGGCGTCCGCGAGGTGGCGGTCGACATGGACGAGGTGTTCCCGCTGCTCGACACGCACGTGCTGTTCAAGCTCCACTGGGGCGGCAAGGGCGTGAAGGGCGAGGCCTGGGAGAGCCTGCTGCGGGACGACTTCAAGCCGCGGCTCGAGCGCATGTGGCGCGAGCAGGACTACCTGAACCCGCGCGCGGTCCACGGCTACTTCCCCGTGAACGCCGACGGCGACGACCTCGTCTTCTTCGATCCGGACGACCCCTCACGCGAGCTCGAGCGGCTGCGCTTCCCGCGCCAGCCGGCGCACGACCGGCTCTGCCTGTCGGACTACTGGCGGCCGATCGAGAGTGGCGAGCGCGACGTCTGCGTGCTGCAGGCGGTCACGGTCGGCCCGGAGGTCACGCAGCGCTGCGAGCGCCTCGAGGCCGAGGGCGAGTTCGCCGAGCAGCTCTTCGTGCACGGCCTGGGCGTGCAGACCGCCGAGGGCATCGCCGAGTGGCTGCACGAGCGGGTGCGCGGCGAGCTCGGCCTGGGCCTCGACCAGGGCCGCCGCTACTCCTGGGGTTACCCGGCCTGCCCGGACCAGGAGCAGCACGTGCCGGTGTTCAAGCTCCTGGGGGCGGAGTCGATCGGCCTCTCGCTCTCGCACGGCTTTGCCGTGGAGCCGGAGCAGTCGACCATCGCCATCGTCGCCCACCACCCGCAGGCCACCTACTTCGGCATGAAGTCCGGCCGCATCCCCCCTGACCGGGCCGAGCCGGCGCCGGCCGCGGCCAAGTAGCGGCTCTTGCCGAGCTAGGAAGCGTCGACTTCGGCCGCGGCCGTCTGGCCCTTGCCACGCCGCGGCACCCGCAGCTCCACGGGCGCGGTGTGCAGCGCGCGCAGGCGCATGTCCTTCCACGACATGCCCTCGCGCAGCAGCGCCGGCATGCCCAGGGCCACCGCGGTGGCGATCTCCACGGCCTGCAGGATGATGCCGTAGGCCAGCGCGTCGGCGTGGCTCACGCCGTAGGCCGACAGTACCGCGACGCAGGCCGCCTGGAAGACGCCCAGGTTGGACGGCGTGGCCGGCAGCACGGCGGTGACGTTGACCGCGAACAGCACCGCCGCGGCGGCGCCGTAGCTCACGTGCTTGTCGAGGCCGAGCGCGATCAGCAGCACGTAGCAGGCGGTGGCCTGCACCGCCCACGCGCCGAGTTGGTTGACCGCCGCCCAGCCCCCTAGCCGGGGGTGGCGGAAGACGGTGAGGCCGGTGCGCACCTGCTCGAGCGCGCCTCGCACGACCGCCACAGCACGCTGCGCACGGGCGAAGCGCGACGGCTTGCCGCGGCGCAGCAGCGCCGGCAGCGTGAGGACGAGCAGCAGCATCGAAAACGGAGCAGCAGAGCCGATGGCGAGCGCCTTCTCGTGACCGTGGAACAGCCCGACCGTGGCGAACATGATCGCTCCGAGCACCGTCAGGGCCAGGAGGTTCAAGAGGGTCTGGGAGACGATCGTGCCGAGCACGATCGGCAGCCGCTCGCGTACGCGGCCCACGCGGCGCGACACGATCAGCGCGCGCGACGGCTCGCCGAGGCGGGCCGGCAGCGTGGCCGACATCAGCACGCCGATCATCACCCCGCGGGCGGCGTCCCGGCGGCGCACCCGCGTGCCCGGCAGCGCCGAGCGCAGCACGGCGTGCCAGGACTCGGCGCGCAGGAACATCGACAGGCACATGAGGCCGAAGGCGAGCAGCACCCAGGTGGGCGTGGCAGCCATCACCGCCTTGCTGATCGAGTGGATCCCGATCCGCTGGAGCGCCATCCAGCCGAGGCCGGCGGCCGCGAAGGTGGCCGCCACGGCGGCGGTCCTGCGGGCGTAGCGCACGGCACGGCGCCGGCCCGCACCCGCCTCGGCGGGCTCGAGCGACCGCAGCTTCCGGGCCGGGCTGGCCGGCTGGAGATCGACGGGCCGGAGCCCGGCGCGCATCGCCATGCGGGCCGCCCGGGTGGCGGGCTGACCGACCGCGATCGCGTCCTCGTAGGCGCGCTCGACCTCCTCGGCCACCCGCGGCCAGGCGAAGCGCTCCGCGCGCTCGCGGGCCGCGGCGGACATCAGCCGGCGGCGCTCGGGATCGAAGGCGAGCGAGTGAAGGGTCTCGGCGAGCTCGACCGGCTGTGCGGCAGGCACCAGCACGCCGTCGACGCCGGCGCGGACGACGTCGCGGTAGCCCGCGATGTCGGACGCCACGACCGGCGTGCCGGATGCGAACGCCTCGGTGAGCACCATGCCGAAGCTCTCGCCGCCGAGCGAGGGTGCGCAGAGCACGTCGGCATCGTGCAGGAGGCGCCACTTCTCCTCCTCGCTGACCCCGCCGAGGATCTCGATGCCGTCCTCGTCCATCAGGTAGGGCTCGACCTCCTCGCGGCCGGCGCCGGCGATCGTGAGGCGAGCGTGGACGTCCGCGCCGCGCAGCGCCTCGAAGGCGCGCAGCAGCACGGGCAGGCCCTTGCGCTCCTCGGAGCGCCCGAGGAACAGCAGGCGCAGCTCGTCACCGTCGAGCTTGGGGGATGTGATGGCCGCGCCGAGGTCCACGCCGTTGGGCACGATCCGGTAGCGGCCGCCGTACCAGCGCTGCGCCGTCCAGCGTGCCGCCTCGGACACCGCGATGCGCACGTGGATCTTGTTGTAGAGCCGCCGGGCGCCGATGAGCGTGGCCAGGGTGTTGGGGAACCAGCGCGTGGAGTAGGCGTGGAAGGTGCCGACCAGCGGGCTGCGCGCCCACTCGGCGGCCACCCAGCTGACCACGGGCGCGTTGGGCTCGTGCACGTGCACCACGTCATAGCCGCCGAAACGGAGCTCCCGGCTGAGGGCCGGAAGGCCCTGGCCGGTGACCGAGAGGTTGGAGACCGCGCCGTTGGCGGGCATGCCGACGGTGCGCCCGAGCGGGATCACGTGGTCGGGCAGATCGCGCCGCTGCGGGCGCACGCCGCCGTGGGTCAGGCGCGCGTGACGGTCGTCCGGGTCGTAGGGCGCCAGCATCCGAACGTCGTGTCCACGGGCCAGGAACTCGTCGGCGAGCGCCTCCACGTGCCTTCCGACGCCCCCCGGATATGTGAAGGAGTAGGGCGAAACGAGGGCTATGCGCACCTGGCTAGCTTAACCAAGTAGGCGGCGTTCGGCGGTACGGGGAACCCCCTGCACGTA
Organism: uncultured Thermoleophilaceae bacterium; assembly: GCA_963848495.1. Classification (GTDB taxonomy): domain Bacteria; phylum Actinomycetota; class Thermoleophilia; order Solirubrobacterales; family Thermoleophilaceae; genus JAICJR01. The sequence continues at coordinate 854,449 of CAWKDV010000002.1, read as the reverse complement.
ACCTGTCGCAAGCAGCAGGGCTGCCGCCCCGACGATCAGTATCAGCGGGCCGGAGTCGTTTGCGAGCGCCGAGACGACCGTGGCGAAGAAGGCGCCGACCAGGCCGGCGGCGAACACCTGCTCGCGTGGCCCCTGGAGCGGGGCGAGCAGCGTCCTGCGCCGTACGGCGAGCACCACGAGCACCACCAGCGCGAGCCCGAGGCTGATCGGCGTGGTGCCCCGGGTCACGCCGGCGAGCGAGAGCCGCCAGCGGCGTGCCAGCACCTGGAAGAAGTCACCGGGACCGCTGGAGCTCGACACCGTGCGCGTGAGGTGGGCGCCGCCGCCGATCAGCAGGTCGAGCCCGATCAGCGCCGCCACGGCGACGAGCGGCACGATCACGGCCAGCGCCAGCGCCCGCCGGCTCGGTCCGCCGGGCAGCGACGCGGCGACTGCGGCCGCCCCGCCGGCCCCCAGCGTGATCACCGCCCCCACGTCGGCCCCGAGGCGCCCGGCACCCAGGACCAGCGCCGCCACCAGGCAGGCGAGCGCGAAGCCCTGCGGGGCGCGGCGCCGTGGCAGCAGCGTCAGCGCGGCCGCCGCCCCGACGAGCACGGTGATCGAGAGCGCTATCTCGAGCTCGTTGCCCACGCCGAAGAAGCGCGAGCCCCCCTTGGGGTTGGGCCCGGCGAGGGACAGCGAGGTGAGGTGCGAGCCGAGCGCCAGATCGATCGTGAAGGCGGCCAGCGTCACCGCAGCCGGGATCAGGGGCGCGGCGGGCCAGGGCAGCAGCAGGTCGCTCACCGCCCCCAGCGCCAGCGCCCCGACGGCCAGCAGCAGCGCCTCGGCGGTCGAGCTCGGCTGGAGGGCAGCGGTGACGAGCGTCAGCCCCGGCAGCCAGAGCGCGCTCAGGAACACGACCCGGGCGGCGAAGCGCACCCCCTCCCCGCGGCGCAGCAGCGCCATCGCCGCGATCAGCACGAGCCACGCCGGTACGACCGTCCGCAGCGCCGCGCTGCGGTGGGGCAGGATGGCGTCGAGCCGCTCGCCGAGGTCGCGCACGTAGGCGGCGCCATGACCGGCGCGCGACTCGATCACCTCGCCCTGCATCTTCTTCGGCACGGCCAGCCCCAGCCGCTCCAGGACGGTCGGCGCGATGTCGGTGGCGGCGGTGAGGCCGGTCATGCGGGTGGTGGCCGAGCGAAGCGCGCCGCGGTAGCCGGGCGCGGCCGCGCCGCTCGCCAGCAGCTCGAGCCCCTTGGGCGGCGGCGCCTGCACGACATAGACGAGGTCGAGCGGCCGCCGGGCCGCCAGCAGCCGGTCGAGCGCCGCCGCGCCGGGCAGGCGCGCCACGACGAGCGAGCCCGGCTGCCAGAGAGCGAGCGCGCGGCCGGCGGCGGTGGCCGCGGGGCCGATCGAGACCGCGCCGATCCGCCCGCGGCTGTCCGCCGCGGCAAGTGCCTGGGTGCGGTCGGCACCGTCCATCCCGACGTAGGCCACGCGCCCCCCGGCGCGCTCGATGGTGGTGGCGAGCAGCCCGGGTCTGATGTCGCCGGGCGCCGCCCTGGCGCGGTGCAGCTCGGCCTCCCAGCCGGCGATCCGGTTGCCGGCGAGCGCCAGCGGCGGCACCTTGCTCTTGTACGCGCGGGTGGAGATGCGGGCGCCCTGGCCGATGTCGATCGCCATCTGCTCGGGCGAGTAGCCGCCGAGCGTGGGGCTGACCAGGCCCACCGCCAGGCCGCGCGCCGCCAGTTCCTCGAGCAGGGCGGCCCGGCCGCCGGACGGCGGCGGCAGGAAGGCGATCAGCGCGCGCGGCTGAGAGCTGGCGGAGGCCGGCGCCGCGGCGGCCGCCAGCAGGGCCGCGGCCAGCAGCGCGGCCGTGACGGCACGCATGCGCCACACTCTATGGGCAGTGGCGAGACAGTTCGTCAAGTTCACCTTCATCAAGCTCGACCCCGCCTGGCGCAGGCGGGAGTCGACCGAGCGCGCGCGCGACAAGATCGAGTTCGCCGCCGCCTGCAACGCCTTCGCCGAGGACCATTTCCTGCGCACGTACTCGCTCGTCGGCACGCGCGGCGACTGCGATCTCATGGTGCGCACGGTCGCCGGCAGCCTCGATCCGATCCACGAGTTCCACGTCCTGCTCAACCAGACCGGCCTCATGCGCTGGGCGGACATCCCCTACTCGTACCTGGCGATGACCAAGGAGTCGGTCTACTCCGAGGAGCCGCAGCCGCTCGAGCCGCGCCCCGGCTCGGACAGCCGCTACCTGATCGTCTACCCGATGTGGAAGAAGCGCTCCTGGTACATGCTGCCGCCCGAGGAGCGCATGCGGATCATGCGCGGGCACATCGAGATCGGCCGCGGGTACACGAACATCGACATCAACACCGCCTACTCCTACGGCCTTGACGACCAGGAGTTCGTGGTCTCGTTCAACGCCGACGAGCCCGGCGAGTTCCTCGACCTCGTCCAGGAGCTGCGCTCCACCGAGTCGAGCGCCTACACCGAGAGCGAGACGCCGATCTTCACGTGTATTTCGGCGTCGGTCGAGCGTGCCCTGGGCGCGCTTGACGGGGAACCATTGGCCGTGGAGCAGCCCATTTGAGAGGCACTAACTAGGCGGCTGCGCCGCCGCCACCCACGCGAGCAGCGAAAGGGTCGATGTCTCCGCCTGCAACGTATCCCCCGTGCCGCGCGTATCCCCGTCCCAATCCTTGAAGAACAGGCCGGTGCCGTCGCCGCTGTTGTCGAGCGCCCGCTTGGCGTTGTAGTAGGCGAGCGCGTACCAGCGCGGGTCGTGGTCCTGCCCATACTCGTAGAGCATCCACTGCAGGTACATCGAGTCGTACTGGGGGCCATGGTTGAGCGCGGCGGGGAACTGGCGCAGCGACGCCTCGCCCAGCCCCTTCGCGCTGGCGCACCAGCTCTGATCGCCGGTGGTGGTGCAGAGGATCTGCTCCGCCACGAGCATCGGCGACTGCACGTAGGCCATCAGGATCGGCGAGTTGGGATCGCGCTCGAAGAGCTGCGCCCTGGGGTCCCAGATGTGGCCGGCCGACCACGCCAGGTACATGCGCACACGGCGCAGGTAGGACTGCTTGTGCGTGACCTGGAAGAGCAGCGCGCCGAGCAGGCTGTTCGAGGAGATCCCCTCGGACGAGCGGCTCGTGTGCCGCGTGTCCCACCAGACGCCGCCGCCGAGCTTCGTCGCCCACCCCGTCACCGCCGTGAAGTTCCAGGCGCGCTGCGCGAAGACCAGGTAGCGGCCCTTGCCGGTGATCTGCCAGGCGTTGAAGAAGGCCAGGCCGAGCCAGCCGTTGTCGTCGTAGTAGGTGTGCACCCCGGCGCCGCGCCAGCGCGGGTAGGGCGAGTAGCCGCCGATGTGGCGGCGCGTGTGCGGCACATGGCCCGCCACCGGGTTCCAGTAGAGGCGGTTGGCGGCGTCGGCGAAGTTCTCGACCATGCGCAGGTGGAGATGCGTGCGGTCGGCGCTGGCCACGGCGTTGAGCGCGTTGAAGAGGTGGACCGTGCTCCAGATCGAGGCCAGCGGGTGCGAGCCCGAGCCGTTCAGCCGCTCGTTGTACCAGCCGGCGCTGGAGTTCCAGAAGAGGCCCTTCACCCGGCGCGTGCCGTTCTGCGCGAGCGTGAGCAGCTGCGAGCGGTCGGCCGCCACCTGCGCCGAGGGCGGCAGCGGCGGTGGGTCGCCGGCGCGGGCGGCCGGGACGGCTGCCGCCAGCAGCACTATCGCAAGTCCTAACGCCCTCCTCACTACCGCTCTCCCAACACGGGCTCCGCCACGAAGGTGCGCAGCGTGCCGAGCGTCGGGGAGTCGATCACGATCTCGTCGCCGGGCCGCAGCCACACGCGCGGCTCGCGCACGCTGCCGACGCCGGCGGGCGTGCCGGTGGACACGATGTCGCCCGGCTCGAGCGTCATCAGCTTCGACAGGTGTGCCACCAGGGCCGGGATCGAGTGGATCAGGTCGGCGGTGGTCGCGGACTGCATCAGCTCGCCGTTGAGGCGCAGCTCGATCCCGATCGAGTCGGGCGGCCCGGCCTCGTCGGGCGTGACCAGCGCGGGCCCGCAGGGAGCGGAGCCGTCGAAGACCTTGCCGGGCATCCACTGCGGCGTCATGAACTGGTAGTCGCGGGCGGACAGGTCGTTCAGCAGCATGTAGCCCGCGATGTGCTCGAGCGCGCGCTCCTCCCTCACGTCCTTCGCCCGCCGCCCGATCACGAACGCCACCTCCGCCTCGTAGTCCACCTTCTCGCTGTACGCGGGCAGCGGCACAGTGCTTCCCTCGGGCACGAGGGCGTTCGGGAACTTGGCGAAGAAGGTGGGCGTGGCGGGCGGCTCGATGCCGGCCTCCTCCGCATGGGAGCGGTAGTTGAGGCCGATGCAGATCAGCTTGCCGGGATCGGGGATCGGCGGCAGCAGCTCGACCTGGTCGAGCGGCGTGCTCTCACCCTCCTGCCAGTCGCCCGTGGCCAGCAGCTCCCGGAGGCCCCGGCCCCCGAGGTCGATCACCGCGCCGTCGCGAAGGATCCCGGCGCGGCCGGAGTCGTAGCTGACGAGCCGCACTCGGCCAAGCCTAAACCGCGCACCCCGCTCTCGTCCCAGCTGCAAACGCGATTGCGCCCGGCCTCCTTGGCGGTGTAGAGAGCGGCGTCCGCGCGCTCGTAGAGGTCGTCGAAGTCGAGCTCGCGGCCGTCGGCCACCGCCACTCCCACGCTCATCGTCACGGTCAGGCCGTGGGGCCTCGAGGCCTCCGCCGCCTCACGCAGGCGCTCGGCGATCTCGGCCGCCTTGGACAGGTCGGCGCCCGGGAGGACCACCACGAACTCCTCGCCGCCGAGGCGGTAGACGAGGTCGAAGGCGCGCAGCGAGTTGCGCATCACGTAGGCGAGGCGCTCGAGCACGGCGTCGCCGGTGGCGTGGCCGTGCTCGTCGTTGACGCGCTTGAAGCGGTCGAGATCCACCACCAGGAAGCCGACGCTGGTGCCGCTGGCGCTCATCTCGGCCTGCTGGCGCAGCTCGCCGAAGCGCTGGTAGAGCGCCGTGCGGTTGAGCAGGCCGGTGAGGGGGTCCACGACGGCCTCGAGGCGGTGGTGGCGGTCCGACTGGACGATCGCGGCCGAGAAGACCGTAACCGCCAGCGTCAGGGCCACCGGGAAGATGAGCAGCTCGGGGTGGTGTCCCGCCGCCACGGGGTCGACCGCGACGGTCGAGGCCACCAGCAGGCCGAGCACGTAGCCGAGACCGATCAGCACGCCGCGGCGCTCGAAGCGGGCGCCGAGGGTCACGGCGGGGAGCGCGAACCAGCAGATCGCCGCGCTCTTCGGGCCGCCGGTCAGCGCCACGCTGACCGCGATCATCAGCGGTGAGATGCCCCAGCCGGCGGCCGCCCAGCGCTCCGGGCGCGGGCTCGCAGCCATCAGCTTGCGGCAGGCCACCGGGGCGCCGAGCGCCGGCACCAGCGGGATGATCCAGAGCCAGCCGATCCACGGACCCGAGGCCACCAGGGCCAGCGCGAGGATCGCGAAGGCGGGCGCGCGGTGGCGGTGCAGGCGGGCCTCGATGTCGAGCAAACGCTCGCGTCTCAGCTCGTCGGTGAGAGTCGCTCGCTGCGCTTGTGCGGCCATCACCCGCATGATCGGCATACCTCAATTGGGGGTTGAAAGCCGCAAGCGTGCGACCGCCCGTGCCATCCTTTGGCGCATGCGGATCACTCTCTTGCTGGCCAGCGTCCTCGCGCTCGCCCTCCCGGCCGGCGCCCTCGCGGCCACCCCGGCGACCCTGCCCGCCGGCTCCACGATCGCCCGTGTCGACGTCAGCGGCCTCGACCAGGCGGGCGCCAAGGCCAAGCTGCAGGCGGCGCTCGCCCCGGTCTGGGAGCGCCCGGTGACCGTGCACGTGGGCACCACCGACCAGCAGGTCACGAGCGCCGACCTCGGCCAGACCGTGGACTACGACGGCATGGTGGCGGACGCCTTCAAGGCCGCCGCGCACCACCAGGCGGTGAAGGTGCGGCTCACCCGCTCGATCGCCGGGGCGCAGCTCAGCAAGGAGGTCGCGAAGCTCGCCAAGCCCTTCTACAAGGCGCCGCGCGACGCGAAGGTGCGCCTCGGGGTGGCGAAGATCAAGAAGATCCCCGGCCGCTTCGGCCACGGCATCGACACCCACCACCTGCGCCAGGCCCTGATCAACGAGCTGCGCAAGCCCACGGCGGCGCGCGTCGTGGCCGAGACGGTCGAGCGGATCGCACCGAAGGTCACCGTCAAGAAGCTGGCCAAGCTCTACTCGACCTACATCTCGGTCGACCGCTCCAGCTTCAAGCTGCGCCTGTTCAAGCGGCTGCGGCTCTCGAAGACCTACCCGATCGCAGTCGGCATGGCCGGGCTCGAGACGCCTCAGGGCCTGCGACACGTGCTCGACAAGCAGCTGGATCCCACCTGGCACGTGCCGGACAGCCCCTGGGCCGGCTCGCTCGCCGGGCAGACGATCCCGCCCGGACCGAACGACCCGCTCAAGGCGCGGCTGCTCGACCTCGGCGACGGCATCGGCATCCACGGCACCGCCGAGGACTGGTCGATCGGCACAAGCGCCTCGCACGGCTGCATACGCATGCACGTGAGCGACGTGATCGACCTCTACAACCGCGTGCCCGTGGGCACGCCCGTGCTGATCCACTGAGCGAAGCCGTCGAGCACCTGCGGGCCGCCGATCCGGTACTGCGGGAGCTGATCGACCGGTACGGGCCGCTCAGCCTCGACGAGTTCCGTCGCGGGCGGCCGTCGGACGCCTACGGCGTGCTGCTGCGCGCGATCGTGGGCCAGCAGCTCTCGACCAAGGCGGCGGCAGCGATCTGGACGCGTGTCGCCGGGTTGTTCGAGGAGGAGATGCCGACTCCGCAGCACGTGCTCGACGCCTCGCCGGAGGACTTGCGGGCGGCCGGCCTGTCGCGCGCCAAGGTCGTCTACATGAAGAGCCTCGCCGAGCACGTGCTCTCGGGACAGCTCGAGCTCGACCGCCTCGACCAGCTCGGCGACGAGGAGGTCATCGCCAACCTCACAGCCGTCAAGGGCATCGGCCGCTGGAGCGCCGACATGTTCCTGATCTTCTTCCTCACCCGCCCGGACGTGCTGGCGGTGGGCGATCTCGGGATCCGCAAGGCGGCCGAGCGGCTCTACGGGCTGCCGGGCCTGGCGAGCCCGGCCGAGCTCACGCGGCTGGCGGAGCCGTGGCGGCCGTGGCGGTCGCTGGGCTGCGTGTATCTGTGGCGGTCGCTGGAAGCGGTGCCGGTCGATACCGGTGCGTGAGGTAGGCGCCGTGGATCCGGTCGACGCGGGCCAGGACCCGCGCGGCCTTCGGCCCGAAGGGGTAGTAGCCCGAGGCCAGCCCCCTGTCCAGCATGAGGTGGTGCTGCCCCGCCAGCGCGACGAGCGCGCGGCTCGTGAACACGCGCAGGTGGCCCTGCGTCTCCTGGCCGTACGAGCCCTCGTCGCCCAGCGTGGCCGGATTGCCGCGGGCGCCGCTCTCGTCGCTCACGTGGCAGGGCAGCGGCTGCCAGCCGAGCACCAGCGAGACGATGTTGTGCCAGCTCGACAGGTTGTTGGTGGACAGCACCGCGTAGCCGTCCGGCTTGAGCACCCGCCGGACCTCGCGCATGAAGTGGTCGGTGCGCGCCATGTGCTCGATCACCTGGTTCGAATGCAGGGCGTCCACGGACTCGTCCTCGAGGGGCCAGGGCTGCGACAGGTCTGCCTGGCGCACATCGAGCCCGCGGCTGCGGGCCAGCTCGACCCAGTCGTCCACCAGCTCGAGCCCCAGCGCAACGCCTGCGCCGATCTGCTGCCGGAGCTTGAGCGCGTCCTCGCCGCCGCCGCAGCCGACGTCCACGAGCACGCCGCCCGGCTTGGGCAGCATCAGCTTGGCGATCGTCCTACGGTTCTCGTCGGACGCGCTCTCGTAGGCGCGCAGCAGCCAGTCCGACATTCCGTCAGACGGTGGTGCCGCAGCTGGGCTCTTCGTCCGCCACGCGGAAGGACGAACCGCAGCCGCAGGCGGCGACGACGTTCGGGTTGTTCACCTCGAAGCCGGCGCCCATCAGGCTCTCCTTGTAGTCCACGGTCGAGCCGTTGACGTACTGGAGGCTGTCGTCGTCGACGATCAGGCGAATGCCGTGATCCTCGAAGACGTGATCCCCCTCGCGCTTCTCGTCGAGCGCCAGCGCATACTGGAAGCCCGAGCAGCCCCCGCCGCGGACGCCAACCCGGAGACCGGCGCCCTCGCTGGGCTCCTGGCTGGACAGGAACTGGCTGACCTTCTCTGCGGCGATGTCTGTGAGGGTGACCATGCGGTACCGATTGTAGCTATAGGGGTCGCTATGTTTGTCGGACGGAGATGCCCACTCCTGAAGATCTAAAGACGAGGATCGAGGGCGCCATTCCGGGGGCGACGGCCATGGTCGAGGACCTCACGGGCGGCGGCGACCACTTTCGCGCTGAGGTCGTATCCGACCGCTTCCAGGGTCTTTCCCGGATCGAGCAGCACCAACTCGTGTACGACGTGTTCGGCCCCGAGATCGGCGGAGCGATCCACGCGCTCTCCATAAAGACTTCTACGCCGGGAGGCAATCCATGACTAACGACGAGATCCGCGGCTTCCTGCAGCAGGCGATCGACGAGAACAAGGTCATGCTCTTCATGAAGGGCACGCCGGATCAGCCTCGCTGCGGCTTCTCGATGCGCACCTCGCAGGCCCTGAACGCGATGGGCGTTCGCTACGCGGCGATGGACATCCTGCCCGACCCGCGCATCCGCGAGGAGCTCTCCGCTCTGTCGGGCTGGCCCACGATCCCGCAGCTCTTCATCGACGGCAAGCTGGTCGGCGGCTGCGACATCGTGCTCGAGATGTACGAGTCGGGCGAGCTGGCGCAGACCCTCGGCGTGGAGCAGCCCGAGATCGAGCCGGAGCCGGAGCCCGCGCAGCCGGGAATGCCGCAGTCGGCGCCGCTCGGCCTCGAGAACCGGCTGGGCTGAGGCCCCGGCCGGGGCTTCCCGCCCGGGCTTGAAATACCTCGTTCATCCCGCCTGAAGGCGCAACCCCGGCGGGGTGGCTCTGTTATGCATGCAGTTCTGTCCCCGCGTCTGCACCTCACCCTGGCGACCGCGGCGGTCCTGGCCGTCGCCCTCTTTCCGGCCCTCGCCGAGGCCCGGCGGCCCGCCAAGCCGGTGATTACCTCGGTCCGCTGCTGGCCCATCCAGTCCTGCGGCTCGAACCCGCACGTGGTCGCCCCGGGCGGCCGGCTGCGCTTCCGCGGCCGCAACCTCCAGAAGAAGGGCATGCTGGTGATCTTCCGCGGCCGGGCGCAGGAGGCCTCCGGCGGCGCCGGCGGCCCGAGAGCCCTCACGGCCAAGCTGCGGCTGAAGCGCCCGGACGGCTTCGTGGTCAGCGTGCCGGTCACCGCCCACTCCGGCCGGATCCGGATCAGGGGGCCCCACGGGGTGCGCTCGAACGTGGTCGGGCCGATCTCGGTGCGCAAGCCCGTGCCGCGCAACACGCCGCTCGGCGGCCCGCTCAGCGGCACCGCATTCGACGGCAGCGGCATGTGGATCTGGTACGTGAGCAAGTCGAGCGGCGGCAGCGTGCCGGCGATCGTCGCCCAGGCCCAGCAGTACGGCGTGAAGACCGTCTTCGTGAAGAGCTCGGACGGCACGAGCTGGTGGGCGCAGTTCAACCCGACCCTGATCGCGCAGCTGAAGGCGGGCGGCCTGCGCGTCTGCGCCTGGCAGTTCGTCTACGGGAAGAGCCCGGGCACCGAGGCCGCGCTCGGCGCCCGGGCCGCTCAGACCGGCGCCGACTGCCTGGCGATCGACGCCGAGGGCCAGTACGAGGGCCTCTACGCGCAGGCCCAGACCTACATCCAGGACCTGCGCGCGGCGGTGGGCCCGAACTTCCCGGTGTCGCTCGCGAGCTTCCCCTACATCGACTATCACCCGGCGCTCCCCTACTCCGTCTTCCTCGCGCCGGGCGGCGCTCAGTTCAACCAGCCGCAGGTCTACTGGAAGGCGATCGGCACGAGCCCCGACACCGCGCTGGCCCACACCTACCAGTGGAACACGGTCTACGGGCGCCCGATCGTCCCGCTGGGCCAGCTCTATAACGGGCCCTCGGCGAAGGACGTGCAGCGCTTCCGGGCGCTGGCCGCCGGCTACGGCGCAAGCGGCGTGAGCTGGTGGTCGTGGCAGTCGGCCAGCCAGACCGGCTGGACCGCCATCGCCCCGCCCGACCCCGTCCCGGCCGCCGTGCTGCCGCTGGGATATCCGCTGCTGAAGTCGGGCTCGAAGGGAGATGTCGTGGTCTGGGCGCAGGAGCACCTGATCACCGCGGGCGCGCAGATCAGCGCGACCGGCAAGTACGACACCCCGACGGCCCAGTCGGTGTCGGCCTTCCAGGCCGCCCACGGGCTGCCGGTGAACGGCACCGTCGACCAGGCCACCTGGACCGAGCTGCTCAAGCTCGCGCCCGCGCCCGTCTCGTGGGCGAGCAAGGCCCGGGCGGCGTCGGCCGGACGCCGGAACGGGCCGTCGTCGGCGCACCTGCGCGCCAGGCGGGACGAGATCCCGCCGCGGCCGCCGGGCTAGCGCTTGCGGAAGCGGTCGCTGCCCGGCAGCTTCGAGGCCGCTCCGCGCGCGGCATTCGCGCCCCGCTCGGCGTACTCCCGCGCCTGCCGCCTGTAGCGCTCCTTCTCCTTCGGCGACAGCTGGTCCCAGTGGCGGTAGGCGGCGAGGATCAGCGGCGCCGCGCGCCTGACCGCCCGGTAGCTGCGCCTGGCGGTGCCGGGGCCGGGCATCAGCCGGCCTCGCGCAGCCGCGGCTTGGCCGCCTCGGAGGCGGTGAGGTGATCGATGAACTCGCAGATGCGCTTCGAGTCGTGGATCACCTGCTCGCCGTGGACGAGCACCGGCACCCAGCGCTGGCCGGTGAGCTCCTCGACCTCGGGACGGTCGCGCTTCAGGTAGGGCACGCGCACCTCGTCGAACTCGATGCCGGCGCGCCGCAGCCGCCGCGCCACCTTGCCGCAGGCGCACAGGAGGTCCGTCGGGGTCTTGCAGCGGTACAGCGTGGCCATCTGCCGAGCTTACCGGGGCTTCCCCTTCACCCGCCCCGCTCGCTCCGGCTTGCCGCGCAGAGCGCGTTCGGTGTCGCGGTATCCCTGCCAGAGAAGCTTCTTCGACTTGCCCGGATGTGCGTGCAGCATTGCCAGCGGATCGAACATCCCGGTCTCCGGCTTGGGCTCGATCACGGTGACGTTGATGCCGCGGTACTGGCCGTCCTCGATCCGCTTCTCCAGGTGCGAGGAGTTGGCGAACGTCCGCCAGAAGACGTCGTACATGCGCGTGGCGACCTGCGGCAGGAAGCGCAGCGAGTCCGCGCGCGGCAGCTCGGAGGGCACCACCGAGAGCACGTAGATGTCCGTGGCGCCCCACTCCTCCGCGTACTCGAACGGGACGTTCCAGAGGAAGCCGCCATCGGCGTAGAGATCGCCGTCGAGCTCGATCAGCGGGTGCAGGATCGGGATCGCGTAGCCGATGCGCGTGACCGTGCGAAAGCGCTCGATGTCGGACTCGGTGCGGTTGCCGCGCAGCTCCTCGTGCCCGGCGGAGAGGTTGGCGACGATGTAGGTGAGCTCGACCTCCGAGTGGAAGCAGCGGCCGAAGTCGACCTCCCTCTCCACGTACCGGACGAGGCGGTCCATCGAGAACAGCGAGTTGCCGAGGAGCGCGTTCTTGCGCAGCGACAGGTCGAGGATGCGCGGCAGCGAGAGCGCGCGCGACCAGAACGCCCACAGCGCCTCCGCGCCGCCGCTCGCATAGACGAGCGAGTTGCAGACGCCGATCGAGGAGCCGACGATCAGGTCCGGCTGGATCCCCTCCTCCTCGAGGCGCTTGAGACAGCCGGCCTGGTACGCGCCGCGCGACGCGCCGCCGGCGAGGATGAACGCCGTCTTCGCCATCAGAACGGCCGCAGGCGGCGGACGAGCCCGGAGGCGTCCTCGATCGTGGACAGCGCCCGCGCCGCGAGCTTGTACTGGATCGGCTGCGAGCGCCGTCCGCGGGCCACGCGGCCGCCCTCGCGCTCGAGGTACCACTGCACGGTCGCCTCCATCGTGTCCTCGTGCGGCGACGTGGTCCAGCCCAGTTCGCGCTTGGCCTTGGTGCTGCGGTAGGTCCACCACTGGCTGGCCGAGAGCACCTGCATCGCGTTGACGGGCGCGCGCCCCGGGCCGCGGTCGAGCAGGTCGACCATGCGCATCGCCATGGCGGGCGACAGCTTGAGCACCGGCGGCTCCACTCCGGCCAACCGCCCGAGGTCCGCGAAGAAGCGGTCCCAGGTGTAGTTGCGGTTGCCGAGGATGTAGCGCTCCCCGATCTCGCCCTTCTCGTCCGCGAGCAGGTGGCCCGCCGCGACGTCGTCGACGTCGACGACGTTCAGCCCGCCGTCCGTGTACACCGGCACGCGGCCGAGCAGGAAGCGGCGGACGATGCCGGTGGAGCCGCCGTAGTGGTCGCCGCGGCCGAACACGAAGGTCGGGTTGACGCAGACGAGCGGCAGCCCGTGCGCCGCCAGGCGCAGCGCCTCCACCTCGGCCTCGTGCTTCGAGTTCACGTACGGGATGTCGAGCCCGCCGGCCGTGAAGACCTGCGACTCGTCGGCTGTGCCGCGCGGCGGCGCCGGCCCGATCGCGGCCACGCTCGACGTGTAGACCACCCGCTCGACCTCCGCCCGCAGGCACTCCTCGAGCACGGTGCGCGTGCCGATCGCGTTGACGTCGAAGACCCGCTCGGCGTCGCGCGGCCGCAGCGACGTGAGCCCGGCGCAGTGGAAGACGCGGTCGACCCCGCTGAGCGCGCGCCGCACCTGCCTGCGGTCGACGATGTCGCACTTCACCGCCTCGTAGTCGAGCTCCGCGATGCCGTCGAGGCGCGAGTCCTCGCGCATGGCCAGCCGCAGCTCGTCGCCCCGCTGGGCGAGAGCACGCGCCACGGCCGAGCCGACGAAGCCGGTGGCGCCGGTTACGAGCGTCTTCGACACGGGCGCCAGTCTACGAGGCGGCCCGCCAGCCGCCCCGAGCGGCGGCTACGCGCGCTGCGCCTCGAACTCGAGCTGGCAGCCCACGCAGCGCACGGCATCCGGCAGCGCCTTCAGGCGGCCGGCGGGTATCGAGCCGCCGCAGTTCGTGCAGCTGGCGGCGGCCAGCTGCTCGTCGACGGGCGGGAGCGCCTGGGGCGTCACCTGGAGCGGATCCTGGAGACCTGCCGCACCGGCTCCGAAGCGCGTACGCCTCAGACCGGCCGAGCGCTGCCTGAGCAACGTCTCCACCATCTCCACATGACGTCCTGTCACGAGTCCCTCCATTCGGACGAATCGATGGCCGCGGTCCCTCGTAGCCGCGGTCTGCTCTGTAGGCTGCCCGCGCATGTCGAGCGTCGCCGTCGTCGCGGACACTACCGGCTATCTGCCCCGGGAGTTGGCCGCGGCAAACCAAATCGAGCTGGTCTCGCTTTATGTCAACTTCGGCGGCGAGCGCACCGTGCGCGAGGCGGACATCGGCGACTACGACGCCTTCTACGAGGAGCTGCGGCACGCGGACCCTCTCCCCACCACCTCGCAGCCCGCCGTCGGCGACTTCCTGGCGGTCTACGAGCCGCTGCTCGACGCGGGCAAGGACATCGTGTCGGTGCACATCTCGGGCGGACTGTCGGGCACCTGCGAGGCCGCGCGCCAGGCTGTCGAGGCGATCGAGCGCGACGGTCGCGGCCAGGGACGCATCCGCGTCTTCGACTCGCGCACCGGCGCCGGGGGCACCGGCCTGGTGGCGCTCGGTGCGGCGGCGGCGGCCCGTCGCGGCGGCGACCTCGACACGGTGGAGAAGGCGGCCGCGGACACCCGCGAGGACCTCGGGCTCTGGTTCTCCATCGACACGCTCGAGTACCTGCGGCGCGGCGGGCGCATCGGCGGGGCGAGCGCGTGGATCGGCTCGGCGCTGAAGATCAAGCCGATCCTCGCCGTGGAGAGCGAGATGGTCCCGATCGAACGCGTGCGCACCTCGGCCAAGGCCTTCGACCGCATGGTGGCGTTCGCGCACGAGCGCTATGCGGCGGGCGCGCACGCCTGGGTCGTGCAGCACATTCAGTCGCCCGATCAGGCGGAGCGGCTGGCCGATGCCTGCCGCGAGGTCTTCGGCAACGAGCCGGTCTGGATCGGCGAGATCGGCCCCGTGCTGGGCGTGCACACGGGCCCGGGCCTGCTCGGCTTCGGCGGCGTCCACCCGAGCCTGCTGGCGTAGGCGCCGAAACGCTCGCGGCACCCTGGTCGCCGCCGTTCGCCGTGGGGGGCGGCCCTCATCGCGCCGGGACCAGCACCTCGGCGCTGCTGCTGCCGAGGCTGTCCGGCGTCTTGAACACCTCGCAGCGCCACCAGCGGCGGCTCTGACGGTGGCAGGTCGCGCCCGCTGGGTTGGCGAGCGGCCCGCTGTGCACTCGCATCAGCTCCTGTTCGACATCGGCGGCCGTCTCGACGTGCTTATGCGGCGGGTGCGCGTGCCCGTGGCAGCCGGCCAGCGCCAGCGCCAGCGCCAGCGCGACCAGCCCGGTGACGGCCTTCACGCGCTCAGCCGATGGGCGCGCCGGCCGGCGGCGTGCCCGGCGGCGGCGCCGGGCCCCAGCTCGTGCGGCCGTCGCCAGTGATCGGCACGGACGGGCCGAGCAGCACGTGCTGGCCCGTGACGGCGCTGCCGATCGCCTTCACGCGCGCGAAGACCTCGCGCACGTCGCTCTTCACGCCCTGCTTCCCGTAGCCGCGCAGGTCGGCGTCGAGGCCGCTCGCCCGGAGGCCCGCCGCGTGCGCCAGGTACAGGGCTCGCGCCATGTGGAAGCCCTGCGTGACCACGATCGCGCTACGAACGTCGAACACCCGGCGCGCCCTCACCATGCTGGCCCAGGTGTTGAAGCCGGCGTGGTCCGTGAAGATCGCCTCGGCGGGGACGCCGGCCTGGAGCAGCGCCTCGCGCATGATCCCGGGCTCGTCGTACTTGAAGCTGTGGTGGTCGCCCGATACGAGCACACGGTCGACCTTGCCGGCGCGCCAGAGGGCGATCGCCTGCCGCACGCGGTCCGCCAGCATCGAGCTCATCCGCCCGTCTGGCTGGACCTGCGCGCCGAGCACGAGCGCCACCTGGGCATGCGGCAGCCGCTGCGGGTCGTGCGAGCTCTCGCCCTCCGAGCTGATCACCACCAGCGCGTTGGCGGCGACGACCGCTCCGGCGCCCAGCACGCAAATGAGCACCGTGGCCGCGCTGGCGCGCGGGTGACGGCGTACGAATCCCGGCAGTCGCATGTGCCCAGGGTACGCCTAGGTCGGCTCCGTGGCCACGTCCGGCGGCGGGCGGTCGATGTCGGGGCCGGTCACGGCAATCTGTCCGTGGCGGGCCCGCCACCAGTCCTTCACGACGATCTGGATGGCGGCCGCGACCGGGATGGCGAGCAGCGCGCCGAGCACGCCGAGCTGGCTGCCGCCGATCAGCACCGCCACCAGCACGAGCAGCGGGTGAACGGACACGGTACGGCGGTAGATCACCGGCTGGAGCAGGTTGTTCTCGATCTGCTGGTAGACGATGAAGTAGATCGCCCAGACGATCACCGCGGTGGGGAAGTCGGAGATCGCGGCCACGATGCCGATCAGCACACCGCCGATGGTCGCTCCGACGAGCGGGATCAGGTCGAGGAACGCCATCAGCACGGCGAGCGGCACGGCGAACGGCACGCCCAGGATCTGGAGCACCACGTAGGTGCCGGTGCCGGCGATGACGGATATCAGGAAGTTGCCGAGCACATAGCCCGCGACGGCGCCGTAGACATCCTCGAGCACCGCCCGGACGCGCGCGGCGCGCCCGGGCTCGAGTTGTCGTAAGCCCCACTCGATGATCCGGTTGCCGTCCCTGATGAAGAAGAAGGCGAGGGTGAGGACGGTGACGAGCTGCACGGCCGCGGAGAAGACGCCGACGGTGACCGACGTGAGGGCGCCGGTGATGTCGCCCAGGCGGTTCGGCAGCTTCTTCGCCTCGACGTTGAGCTTCTGGGTGACGTGGTACTTGTTGTCGTACTTGCGCAGCGTCTTGTTGTTGCGGATGTCCTGCACGTAGCCCGGCACGGCCTTCACGAACTTGTTCACGCCGCCCACGATCGGCGGCACGACCAGGAGGCCCAGCCCGAAGATCGCCCCGAGGATCGTGAGGTAGACGAGCAGGATCGACAGGCTGCGCGGGACCCGGAGACGGCGCTGGTAGAAGTCCACCGCCGGGCCAAGCGCCACCGCCAGGAACACGGCGATGAACAGCAGCTTCACGATCGACCTGACCTGGTAGATCACGTACAGCACGGCCAGCGTCGCGGCCGTGACGAGTACGACCTTGACGATCGCTCGCGCGCTCAGCACCGCCCGGCAGGCTAAGGCCCGTCCCGGACGCGGTTGGCGCCTAGCGGCGCCGGCGGCGGAAGAGCGAGAAGGTGGCGGCCACGCCGCCGCCGATGAGGAACCCGGCCGCGGCGGCGCTGATCACGGCGGTGCGCTGGTTCTCGGCGAGCTGGCGGCGCCAGTTGGTCAGCTCGCGCACCTTGCTCTGAAGGTCGTTGATCGAGTAGCTGAGCTCGGTGCGTGTGGCCTGCAGCGAGCGCCGGATCTCCTCGGGTGTGCGCGCCGGCGTGGTCATGAGCTGCGGGCCTCCTCGAGCATGTCGCGCGTCTTCCTGGCCTCGGCGATCGCCAGCTCCGGGGTGGGCGGCGCGCCGCGCTTGAACAGCCTGACCGCAATCAGGATCGCTATCACGCCGAGGAGCAGCAGGCCACCGGTGACGATCAGGTAGCCGATCCAGACCCCGCTCGGGTTGACGTTGAGGATGTCGTCGAGGAACAGCGCGAGCGCGTGCAGGAAGTAGATGAGCATGAAGACGAGGAAGATGCCGCCGACCGTGGCGAGCGCGGCGCCCCTGGCGATGCGCGTGACCTTCTGGGTGACCTCGGCCTTGGCGAGCTCGATCTCCTCGTGGACGAGCAGCGTGGCCTTCTCGGAGATCTCGTTGACGATCTCCCCCAGCTGCTTCTCCGCGCTGCCGGGCGGTGCGACTCCGTTGCCGCCTGCCATCAGTCCCCTCCTCCCAGTCGCTTGAGGATCTTGGCGGCGATGAAGCCGCCCAGGAAGGCGGCTCCCACCAGCACCTCCGGGCCCGGACCCTCCTCGGCCGCCTGCTGCGCTCCAAGAGGCGACTGGGGCGACGGCTCGCCGCGCTCGCCGACCGCCGGCATGTCCTGCGTGCTCTGCGTGCTCGCGTCGTCCGTCACTCGGGAGGCTCTTCCCCGGTCACCCGCATCCAAATCGCCTCCGCGAGCCTGTGCGCCACGATCGTTGTTATGGCGCCGATGCCCGCGAGCAGCCCGCTCCAGACCAAGCGCTTGACGATGTCGTTGCTCATTGGCTGGCCAGTGTAGCCGTCGACTGGACCTCTAGCCCTCCGCAGATCGCGTCGACGACGAGGCCCTTGGCGTGCTCGAAGTCCTCGTCGCTGCCGGGCAGAACCTCGAAGATCCAGGCCGACAGGAGCTGCTCGATCGCGCCATAGAAGCACATGGCCGCGAACTCGGCCGGGATCGTGGACTTGAACGAACCGTCGGCGCGCGCCTGCTCGACGATGCCTGCGATCAGGTTGTACGCCTCGCTGATCTTCTCGAGGTGGTGGCGGCCGAAGGTGTTGGCCGCGCGCGTGACCTCGACGATGATCACCTTCATCAGGTCCGGCTCGTGGCGGTACGAGTCGATGATGAAGCCGGCGACCTGATGCAGCTTCTCGCGCGCGCTCACGTCGCGCTGGTCGATCTCGACGATCGCGTCGAGCATCAGCTGCCAGCGCTCGGTGAAGAGCGTGTTGAGGATCTCCTCCTTGGAGCGGAAGTAGTGGTAGACGAGGCCGTAGGCCACGCCCGCCTCGTCGGCCACGTCGGACACGCGGCAGCTGTGGAAGCCGCGGCGGGCGAAGACGTGGATCGCGGCGTCGAGGATCACCCGCCGCTTGTCCACGGAGTTGGCTCGCGCCATCAGGCGCTGACCTCCTGCGGCCAGGAGTAGGCCGCCGGGATGCGGTTGGCGAGGCTCGGCAGCTGCTCGCGGATCTGGTCCTGGCGCGAGAGGTCGAGGTCGGCCGCGATGAAGGTCTCCTCGTCGGGCGCCCTGGCCAGCACCTCGCCCCAGGGGTCGACGATCAGCGAGCCGCCGAAGCTCTCCTTGTCCGGCGGATGGTTCCCGATCTGGTCCGCCGCGACGACGAACGCCTGGTTCTCGATCGCGCGGGCGCGGATCAGGATCTCCCAGTGCGCCTGGCCGGTGATCTTCGTGAACGCGGCCGGCAGCGTGATCACGCGCGCGCCGCGGATGGCGAGGATCCGGTACAGCTCGGGGAAGCGCAGGTCGTAGCAGACGGTGAGCCCGAGCGGGACCTGCCCGGCCGTCTCGGAGATCACGATCTCGTTGCCCGGCTCCTCGGACTCGGACTCGCGGTACTCGAGCCCGCCGACCACCACGTCGAACATGTGGATCTTGCGGTACACGGCCTTGATCTCGCCGTCGGGGCCGAAGTGGACGGAGGTGTTTCCGAGCTTGTCGCGGCCCTCGCGCTTCTCGACGATCGAGCCGGCGACGAGGTCGATACCGAGCTCGCGCGCGGTGTCGCGCGCCCAGTCGACGGTGGGTCCGCCGTCGAGCGACTCGGCGCCCGCCAGGTAGTCCTCGTGCGTGCCGAGGACGTTGAACTTCTCCGGCAGGACGATCAGCTCGGCGCCATCGGCCGCCGCGGCGCGCGTGAGGCGATCCGCGGTGCTCAGGTTGCGATCCTTGTCGTCGGTGGAGTTGAGCTGTACAGCAGCGGCTCGCACGACGGTCCCCTCCCCTCGAGAGATTGACTGACGAGTCAATCCACAGCTTAGCCTGAGTGGCGTCGTACCGTAGGCGGTTGTGAGGACGCCCAACACGTTCGCGGGCGCGCGCCTGGACCGCGTGAACGAGCGGCGCACCGACCGTGCCTGGCTGCGCGAGCGGCTGGCGGATCCGTCCTCGCGGGCGCTGCTGGTGGCCCCCGGCGGCGTGTACGTGGACCTGCACGGCGACCCGCCGCGACCGCTGCTCGTGCCGCTGCAGGAGCTCGACGAGCCGCTGCTCGCCGAGCCGGTGCTGCTCGGCGTGGACGCCGAGGGCGCGCTGTTCACGATCGCGGCCGATGAGCCCTTCGACGGCGCCACGCCGATGGAGCTGCGCGAGGCCGGCGCGAGCATGACGCAGGAGGACGGCGGGCTGGTGGCCTACGCCGCGGCGATCGCCGGCTGGCACCGCCGCCACCGCTTCTGCGCGAACTGCGGCACGCCAACGCACAGCGGCGAGGCCGGCCACGTGCGCGAGTGCCCCAACTGCGGCGCGATCCATCACCCGCGCACGGACCCGGTGGTGATCATGCTCGTCCACGACGGCGAGCGCGCTCTGCTCGGCCGCCAGCCCCAGTGGCCAGAGGGACGCTACTCGGCGCTCGCGGGCTTCGTCGAGCCGGGTGAGAGCCTCGAGGAGGCGGTGGCGCGCGAGGTGCTCGAGGAGGCGGGGGTGGTGGTGGGCGACGTGGTCTACCGCTCCTCGCAGCCCTGGCCCTTCCCCAGCTCGCTGATGCTCGGCTTCCACGCCGCCTACGCGGACGGCGAGGCCACCGTCCGCGACCGCGAGCTCGCGGACGTGCGCTGGTTCACGCGCGAGGAGCTGGCCGAGATCGCGGCCGGCGCCACCGGCTTCCACCTGCCGCCGCCGCTCGCCATCGCCCGCCGCCTGATCGACGAGTGGTTGACCGGCGCGCCGGCCCGCTGATTTCGCTATCTCCTGAACGGATGCAGGGGAGTGGACCGGCGGTTTCCGTCGTGATCCCGGCACGGAACGCCGAGAGCACGCTGGCGCGGGCGCTCGAGTCGCTGCTCGCGCAGAGCGAGCGGTCGTTCGAGGCGATCGTGGTGGAGAACGGCTCGGCGGACCGTACGGACGAGGTGGCGCGCGAGTTTGCGCGGCGCGATCGGCGCGTGCGCGTGACCCGGCGAACGGCCGCGGGCGTGAGCGCCGCGCGCAACGCCGGCGTCGCGCTGGCGCGCGGCGAGTGGCTGCTGTTCCACGACGCCGACGACACGCTCGACCCCGACGCGCTCGCGCGCCTCTTGTCCGAGGCGCGCCGCGAGCCGCGGCCCGACGCGGCGGTGTGCGGCTGGGCGCGGGTGGCGCCCGACGGCACGCGCTTCGACGAGTTCACCTGGGAGGAGGCGGACGACGCGTTCCAGTCGCTGGCGGTGACGTGCGCGTTCGCCATCCACTGCTGCCTGGTGCGGCGCGAGCTGGTGGTGGCGGCCGGCGGCTTCGACGAGTCGCTCACCACCTGCGAGGACTGGGACCTCTGGCTGCGGCTGGCGCGCATGGGCGCGCGCTTCCGCGCGATCCCGGAGCGGCTCGCGCTTTACCACGTGCACCCGGGCACCGCCTCGCTGGATGGCCGGCGGATGCTCGTCGACGGCCTCGAGGTGCTCGGCCGCGCGCATGCTCCCGATCCGCGTGTGGGCCGGCCGGATCCGCGCTTCGCCGAGGGGCGCGACCGGCGCCTGCTCGTGCCCACCCGCATGGCCTGCGCCTGCTTCGCCGCCGGCCTCGTGCTCGGCGCGGGCGACGACGCCCGCCCGCTGCTCGACGAGCTGGGCGACGACCGCTGGAGCAAGCTCGATCCCGTGACCGTGGCCTGGTGCATCTACGCCGCGGCGCCACTCGCCGGCGCGTACTCCCCCGACCGCTGGGAGGAGCTGTGGCCGCTGGTCGAGCAGGGACTCGACCCGTTCCTCGAACAGCTCGAGCGTCGCACGTCGCCCGGCCTCGCGCACCGCGCCCGGCACGAGCTCGAGCGGCTGGTGCTCGCCCGCTCCGGCGCGCCGCTGCCGCTTGCGATCGGCCCCCGCCTGGCGGTGGGCATCGAGCTGACCGAGCCGCTCGCGGGCGTGTCGGTCGAGCCGTCGGTGGAGCGCCTCTTGTGCAGGGTGGATCACGACGGGCAGCCGCTGGGCAGCGTGGAGCTGCCGGTCTGCGACGGCGAGGTGCCGGCGGAGGTGCTGGCGGACTCGCTGGCCGCCGAGCTCTTCTGGCCGCTGCTCGGCCGCTTCTTCGGCCTCGAGCCGGGCGAGCACGACCGCGACGGCTGGGCCACCTTCCTGCGCGAGCTGTGGGGCAAGCCCCGCTGGGACGAGGACCGCTTCTACGAGGCCGCCGCCACGAACGGCGCGCCCGGGCCGCTCATGCCCACGCGCGGGCGCGTGCGCCTCGAGGTGAGCGCGCCGCTGCCGGACCTCCGCGCTCGCGGCCGGCTCTTGCTGGTCGACGTGACCGTGGGCGGCGCGCCCGTCGGGGTGGTGCGGCTCCGCCCCGGGCGACACGGGGTCGTGCGTGCGCAGGAGCTGCGCGCCGCGATCACCGCCGGCTGCGGGCTCGAGCTCGCCGTTACGGCCGTGCGCGAGGTGCTGATCGGCCGCCCGCTGCCGGTCGGCGTGCCGCTACGCGAGCTGCTGCAGGCGGCGGCCAAGCTGGCGCGCGTGACGCCGCCGCCCGGCGACGGCCGCAGGGACGGCACGCTCGTGCTGCCACGCTGGCCCGGACCGGTTCGCGGACCCGCGTCCCGCCGCGTGGCCCTGCCGGCCGCGGCCGCGCCGGCGCTCGCGGCCGTGGCCGAGGCGCCCTCGCGCGTGCTCTACGAGCCCGGGATTGTGACTGTCGTGCCCACGCGCCGCCTGCTGCGGCGCCGCCGGCGCGACCGCGTGCTTCCATCGAACGGCGTGACCACGTCGCGGCTGCCGATCCTCATGTACCACCGCATCGCGGGCGACGGACCGGCGGAGCTCGCGCCGTTCCGGGTCGCCCCGGCCGCCTTCGAGCAGCAGCTCGCGCATCTGCGCAGCGAGGGCTACCGCTCGGTGACGCTCGAGGAGTGGCGGCGCGCCTGCGAGCGCCGCCGTCCGCTGCCCGGGCGCGGTGTGCTGATCACCTTCGACGACGGCTACCGCGACTTCGCCCAGGTGGCCTGGCCACTGCTCGAGCGCCACGGCTTCGGCGCCACGGTGTTCCTGGTGGCGGGCGAGATCGGCGGCACTGGCCGCTGGGACAGCGAGCTCGGCGGCGACTTCCCGCTGCTCGACTGGAGGCAGGTGCGCCGGCTGCGCTCGCGCGGGGTCGAGTTCGGCTCGCACACGGTCAGCCATCCCTCGCTGACGGAGCTCACGAACGCCGACGTCACGCTCGAGTGCGCGCGCTCGCGGGCGCTGCTCGAGGAGGGACTCGCCGCGCCGGTCAGCGCGATCGCCTACCCGTACGGCGACGTCGACCCCGCGATCGCGCGGCTAGCGGGCGCGTGCGGCTACACGTTCGGGCTCACCACCGGCCCCGGGCTCGCGGGCCTCACGGACGCGCTGATGCTGATCCCGCGCATCGAGGTCTCGGGCACCGACACGCTCGACGACTTCGCCGCCAAGCTCGCCGGCTCGGTCATCTAGTCTCGCGGCGTGATCGACCTACCGGTGCGCGGTCCGGGCGTCCGCGAGCTCGGGCTGCCGCTCCCGCCGCAGCGGATGCGGCTCGTGCGCGGCGGGCGGCTGCTCAAGCGCTGGCGCTGGGTCGGGGCGTTCGGCCATGACCTGATGCTCTGCGTGGGGCACGCGCACGTCGGGCCGGTGCCGCAGCGCTGGTGGGCCATCGCCCTGCCCGACGGCACGCTGCGCGAGGGCACGCGCTCGGCGCTCGCCCCCGGGCGGGTGAGCGTGCCCGGCGAGATCGACCTGGCGGTCGAGGAGGGCGACGGCGTGGAGGTCGTCTCGCCCGGCTACATCTGGACGCGCAAGCAGGCGGGGATCGCGGCCCGCGGCACCGTGATGGGCAGGCCGTTCGAGGGGCGCGCGTTCATCGACGACAGCGCCGGCTACCACGCTCACCACACCGCCTGGTACTGGTCGGCCGGCGTGGGCGTGAGCGACGCCGGCGAGCCCGTGGCGTGGAACCTCGTGGACGGCGTGCACGACGCTCCGAAGGGCAGCGAGCGCTCGGTGTGGCGGTCGGGCGAGCCGTACGAGGTGGGGCCCGTCGAGTTCGCGCCGGACCTGTCGCGGATCGGCTTCGCCGAGGGCGGCGAGCTGCGCTTCAGCGCGTGGGCCGAGCGCGAGGAGAACCGCAACCTGCTGGTCTTCCGCAGCCGCTACCGGCAGCCGTTCGGCACCTTCGCGGGCGAGCTGCCCGGCGGCCTGCGCCTGGCCTCAGGTCAAGGCGTGATGGAGCAGCACGACGTGCTCTGGTGATCAGCCGCGCGCCGCGCGCTGTTCCTGCAGCTCCGCGATGAGCAGCTTGCCGTGGAGGGCCGCGATCAGCTCCTGGAGCGGCTCGCTGCCGGCCTCGATCAGCTCCACGGCGTCGTCCGTCTCCATCTCCCCCACCAGCCGCTCCATCAGCACCTCGACCTCCTCCTTCACGAGCTGCGCGAGCACGCTCTTGTAACGGAGGGTGTCGTAGACGGTGAAGCCGAGCCGCTCGTCATAGCCGCCGGCGCGGAAGCGGCTGATCGCCTCCACGATCCTCACGTCGGAGGGCGAGTAGCCGCGCGAGTTGGGGTTGAGCACGCCGAGCTCCTCCAGCCGGTCCAGCACCTCGCCGGGCATCTCGTAGCGGCGCTTGACCTCGGCCACCGAGGTGCGCGCCTCCTCGCCCGCCAGCGCGCGCTCGAGGATGCGGTCCTCGAGCTCGACGAGCGCCATCGCGCGGTCGGGGTCCTCGTCGAGCATTCCCTTGATGACCTTCAGCGGCATGAAGCGCTCCTCCTGGAGCTGCTTGATGAGCTTTATGCGGTCGACGAAGTCGGCCGGGTAGTAGGCCATGTTGCGCGAGGTCTTGACCGGCTCGGGCAGCAGGCCCTCGCGCAGGTAGTGCTTGATCGTGCCGGAGCTGACGCCACTTTGCGCTGCGAGGTCCCTCATCTTGAGGAGGCCGTTCTCGCTCACGCGCGGAACGTCCCCTGAGCTTCCGCCGCCGGACCCGCGACCGCTCCGCTCTGCTTCATCGCCTCGATCGCGCCGGGCTCGTAGCCGAGGCTTTGGAGGACCTCGTCCGTGTGCTCGCCGAGCGCCGGGCCGGGGTGCTCGGGCTTGCCCGGCGTGCGGCTCAGCTTGACGGGCACGCCGAGCTGCCGCACCGGGCCGGCGCCCGGCTGCTCGATCTCCACCACCATCTCGCGGGCCTTCACGAGCTCGGAGTCGAGCGCCTCGCCGAGGTCGAGCACGGGCTCGAGACAGCAGTCGACCTGCGTGGCGAACTCCTGCCACTCGTCGCGCGTGCGCTCGAGGAAGATGCGCTCCACCTCGGCGTGGGCGTCGCTCCCCGGGCGCTCGAACTGCTTCTCGATCAGGTCCTCGCGGCCGACGCCGCGGCACCACCCCTGCCAGAACTTCGGCTCGAGCGCGCCGAGCGTGACCCAGCCGTCGCGGCAGGCGTAGGGCCGGTAGCAGATCAGGCCGCCGCTCAGCTCGGGCTCCCCGCGCCGGGGCACGTGGCCGTCGGCGAAGTGCCGTGCCGCGACGAGCGCCAGCCACGACAGCGCTCCGTCGGCCATCGACACGTCCACGAGCTGGCCCTCGCCGGAGCGCTCGCGCTCGCGCAGCGCGGCCATGATCCCGAAGGCGCCCATCAGCGCGCCGCCGCCGATGTCTGCGATCTGGCCGCCCGCCTGAATCGGCGGCCCGTCCCTCTCGCCCGTCAGCCCGAGCAGGCCGACGAGGCCGAGGTAGTTCATGTCGTGGCCCGAGCGGTCGCGGTAGGGACCGTCCTGGCCGTAGCCCGTGATCGCGCAGTAGACGAGGCGCGTGTTCTCCTCACGCAGGCGCTCGTAGCCCACGCCGAGGCGCTCCATCACGCCCGGGCGGAACGACTCGAGCAGCACGTCGTACTCGCGCACGAGCCTGAGCAGGACCTCGCGGCCGCCCTCATCCTTGAGGTTCAGCCGGATCGAGCGCTTGCCGCGGTTCAGCGAGAGGTACAGCGCGGACTTGGCCGTGTCGTCGGCACCCTCGTAGTAGGGCGGCGACCAGCGGATGTAGTCGCCCATGCCCGTGTCCTCGACCTTCAGCACCTCGGCGCCGAAGTCCGCGAGCAGCAGCGAGCAGAAGCCGCCCGGGAGCAGCCGCGAGAGGTCGAGGACCCTGACGTCCGCGAGCGCGCCGCTCATACGGCCGCCCTCTTCGGCACGCCGAGCAGGTCGCGCGCCTCGGCGACCGTCGCGGGCCGGCGGCCCACGTCCTCGGCCATCCGGCGCGCCTGCGCGATCAGGTCGCCGTTCGAGCGGGCCATCTCGCCGTTCGGCAGGTAGAAGTTGTCCTCCAGCCCGGCGCGAACGTTGCCGCCCAGGCTCAGCGCCGCGGCGATCAGCATCCACTGGTCGCGCGAGATGCCGATCACACCCCAGTTGTTCGGACCGTCGGCGCCGCCCGGCACCTCACTGGCCATGTGCGCGAGGTTCTTGGCGGTCGGGCGGATGCCGCCCACCACGCCCATCACGCACGAGACCTGGAGCGGCTCCTTGAGCAGCCCCATGTCGAGGAACGGATCGAGGTTCCCGAGGTGCCCCGAGTCGAAGCACTCGTGCTCGGGCCGGATCCCGTGCTCGACCATGGTCGTGAGGAAGGCCTTGATCGTGTCGAAGCTGTTCTCGAACACGGTGTTGATGACGAAGTCCTTGCGCCGCCCCGAGTACTTGGCGTAGTTCATCGACCCCATGTTCAGCGCGGCCACGTCCGGCTTGAGCTCGCGCAGGTACTCGAGCCGCTTCTCGATCGGGATGCCGATCGCGCCCGTCGAGTAGTTGATGACCACGTCGTCGACCTCGGCCAGGATCGCCTCGGTGATCGCCCGGAAGTCCTCGACCTCGAAGCTGGGGCTGCCGTCCGGCTTGCGCGCGTGGATATGGATCATCGACGCCCCTTCACCGACGGCTCTGCGGGCCTCGGCGGCGTACTCCTCGGGCGTGTACGGAATGGCGGGGCACTGCTCGCGGTTTGCGACCACGCCGGAAATGCTGTTGGTGATGATTACGAGATCGTCACGACTCACGCTTGCGCTCCTCGGGTGACTGGTGACTGGTGACTGGTCACTCATACGGGCATTACCCCATGCCGCTTCCATGGTCGTTCAACGCGCTTCGTCTGTGCCATTTCGAGAGCGCTAATCACCACCGGCCGCGTCTCACGCGGGTCGATGATGTCGTCGACCATCGCGTTGCCCGCTGCGATGTAGGGGTCGATCGTCTTGCGGATTCCCTCGATCATCTCGGCGCGGGCGGCGTCGGGATCGGGTGAGGCCTCGATCGCCTTGCGGAAGATGATGTTCACGGCGCCCTCGGGGCCCATCACGGAGATCTCGGCGCTCGGCCAGGCGACGATCAGGTCCGGCTCGTAGGCCTTGCCGCACATCACGTAGTAGCCGGCGCCGTAGGCCTTGCGGACCACGACCGTGACCTTCGGGACGGTGGCGCGCGAGACCGCGTAGAGCATCTTCGCCCCGTGCCGGATGATGCCGGCGTGCTCGACCTTCGTGCCCACCATGAAGCCCGGCACGTCCTGCAGGAACAGGAGCGGAATGCCGAAGGCGTCGCAGAGGTTGATGAAGCGGGCGGCCTTGTCGGCTGAGTCGTTCTCGAGGATGCCGCCGAGGTGCTTCGGCTGGTTGGCGACGATGCCCACCGGCCGCCCGCCCATGCGCGCGAGGCAGGTGATGATCGTGCGCGCCCAGCGCGGCTTCAGGTCGAACCAGCGGCCGTCGTCGACGATGTGGCCGATCAGCTCGTACATGTCGTAGGGCTTGCGCGGCGAGTCGGGCAGGATGTCGAGCAGCTCCTCGTCCATGCGGTCGGCGGGGTCGGTGGAGGGCGCGATCGGCGGCGCCTGCTCGCAGTTCTGCGGGAAGAAGGACAGGTAGTCCTTGATCGCGGCGATGCAGTGCTCGTCCGAGTCGACCTCGAGGTCGCCCACGCCCGAGATGCGCGTGTGCACACGCGACCCGCCGAGCTCCTCCTGCGTGACGTCCTCGCCGGTGACCGCCTTCGTCAGGTAGGGGCCCGCGAGCGCCATCGAGCCGCGGCCCTTCACCATCGGCACGAAGTCCGCGAGGCCGGGGATGTAGGCGGTGCCGGCGGCGCACGGCCCCATCAGGGCGGCGACCTGCGGGATGACCCCGCTCATGATCACCTCCTCGCGGAAGAGGTGGCCCGAGCCGGCGAACAGCGAGCCCGCAGCCTCCTGGATGCGCGCGCCGGCCGAGTCGAGCAGCCAGACCAGCGGGATGCGCTTGGACAGCGCCAGCTCGCGCAGCCGGCTGACCTTCAGCTCGCCGGTCATGCCCATCGAGCCGGCCATGACCGTGAAGTCGTAGGCGGCGACCGCCACGAGCCGGCCGTCGATCTTGCCGTAGCCGGTGACCACGCCGTCGGCGGGCGCCTCCTTGCCCTCCATCGCCCGCTGCGAGAAGTGCGGGCGGCCGTGGATGCCGAGCTCGGTGAAGGTGCCCGGATCGATCAGCAGCTCGAGCCGCTCGCGCGCGGTGAGCTTGGCGTCGGCGTGCTGGCGCTCGATCTTCTCGGGGCCGCCGCCGAGCTTCGCGGCCGCGCGCCGCTCGTGCAGGTCGTCCACGAGCGAGCGCAGCGGCGGGCGGGCGACGAGCGTGTCGGCGGCCGCGCGAGCCGGTGCCTGCTCCTCAGCCTGCGACATGGGCCCCCCGCTGCACCGCGTCGACCAGCGGCTCGAGCACGTCGAGCGCGGTGCTGGCCGCGCCCTGGCGCTCGAGCTCGTCCTCGGGCGCCGCGAAGGCGGTGACCTCGAAGCCGATCACGTCGCACTCGCCCGCCACCGCCTCGAGCAGGTCGTAGAGCTTGTCGGGCGCCAGCCCGCCGGGCGCAGGGAACTGCGAGGGGAAGAACTCCGGGTCGATCACGTCGAGATCGACGTGCACGTAGACCGGCGCGCGGTCGAGCGCGTTCTGGGTGTAGACGAGCGTCTCGAGCGAGGCTCCGATCACGGTCACCGGGCTGTCCTCGAGCAGCCTGCGCTCCGCGTCGTCGAGCTCGCGGACGCCGGCGAGCACCACCCGCTCGGGATCGATCGAGCCGCCGAGGCCGGCATCCCACACGCCGCACGCGCCCGCCAGCGCCATGCCGCCGAGGTAGCCGCTGGGCGAGGTCTCGGGCGTGTTGTAGTCGCCGTGGGCGTCGAGCCAGAGCACGCGAGCCTGCGGCCGCTGGCGCAGGGCAGCGGGCAGCGTGGTCAGCCCGACCGAGCACTCCGCCGACAGCAGCACGGGCGCGTTGCCGCCAGTGAGTGCGTCCTCCACCTGGCCGCCCGCCTCGAGCAGGCAGCCGCGCGAGTTGGCGAGGTCCTCGCGCCAGTCGCCGATGCGCGGCTCCCCCGGCGTGCCGATCTCGCGCGGCTCGCGCCCCAGCCGCTTGCCGAGCAGCGGCGCCAGCGCCTCCACGCCGCGCGCCGGCGCCTCCGAGCGGTCGGAGGTGCGGCAGCGATGGGCGATCAGCGAGACGCTCAACTGCCGCTCCACTGCGGCTCGCGCTTCTCGAAGAACGCCGTGACGCCCTCCACCAGGTCGTCGGTGGACTGCGCGATGGTGAGCTGCGCGCGCAGGTAGTCGAGCGCGTCGAGGAACGCCATGTCCTGCTGGCGGTACATCGCGTCCTTGCCCAGCCGCATGATCAGCGGCGACTTCGAGGCGAGCTTCTCCGCCCACTCGGCCACAGCGGCGTCGAACTCCTCGGCCGGCTCCACCCTGTTGACGATCCCCGCCGCGAGTGCGTGGCGCGCCTCGATGCGCTCGCCGAGCAGCAGCAGCTCGTTGGTCTTCTTTCGCGGCACGTTGCGGTAGATCAGCGCCATGATCATGAACGGGAAGGCGCCGACGTTGATCTCGGGCGTGCCGAAGGTCGCGCCCTCCTTGGCGACGATGAGGTCGCAGGCGAGGGCGATGCCGAAGGCGCCGGCCAGCACGTGCCCGCCGGCGGCGCAGAGCGACGGCTTGCCCAGCTCGCCGAGGAGCCGGAAGACGTTGATGAAGCGCTGCGTGCCGAGGTGCTTGCGCACAAGCGGCACGTCGGCGCCGAAGCCGGACAGGTTGGCGCCGGAGGACCACACCTTCTCGTGCGAGGAGGCGAGCACCACGCAGCGCACGGCCTCGTCGTCACGGGCGCTCTCGAGGGCGTCGATCAGCTCGCCCAGCAGCTCCGCCGACAGCGCGTTGCGGGTGTCCGGCTGGTTCAGCGTGATCGTGGCGACACCCGTCTCCACGACCTCGTACAGGATCGTGTCGTAGCCCAAGCTCTCTCCTGGAAGTGGGAAGTTCCACTCCTTACTTTGACGGATCGCCGGCCAGAGCGTCAAACCCGTTCCAGTTCCGGAGGCCACCGCCGATAACTGAGTCGGGGGACTACCAGAAAATGAGACGGTTGCGTGACGGGCAGGGGGTAAGCCTCGAGGTCGAGTCGCTCGACACGAACCTCGAGTGCCTGGTGGTGGGCGTACAGGGCGACGAGGCGATCCTGCACCCGCTCTACAGGGCCTATTCGATGAGCGTGCCGATGTCGGGCACGACCTCGATGCTGACCTTCGAGCACGAGGGCCGGCTGATCATGCTGCGCGGGCGCGTGCGCCGGGCTGACGACACGCTCGAGTTCAAGGTGACCGATCGCGTGAGCGTGCCGCAGCGGCGCCGCTACGCCCGTGTGGACATCGCGCTGCCGATCGTGCTCACCCCGCTGAACGCCGAGGGCAAGCCCTACGGCCAGCCGGTCGAAACCCGCACCCGCGACGTCAGCGCCGACGGCGTGCTCGTCGAGGCCAAGATCTCTCCGGACCTCCCGGGCCTCCACATCTCGCTGCCGCTGCCGGACGGCCTGCCGGTGTTCGAATACAACGTGCGCGTGGTGCGCCAGCTCGGCTGGGGCAGCGGACTGCGCTACTCGGGCATCTCGGACGAGACCCGGGCGCGGCTCAAGGAGTTCGTGGCGGAGACCAAGCACCTCCAGCTGCTGGACGAGCAGGACGCAGAGGCTGCCTGGTAGTTCACAGACCAGGAAGTAAGAAGTGCCACTGTTTACTTTTGCGGTCTGAGGCATTAGCCTCCTGCTTCCCCGAAGCCGGAGGCGCACTTGGCAACCGCAGACGTCCTCAAGCCGAACTTCCAGACTCGCAAGAAGCACTTCATCTTCAGCGAGGAGCACGACCGGCTGCGCGAGTCGATTGGCCGCTTCGTCGAGAAGGAGCTGGCCCCTCACGCCGAGGAGTGGGAGGAGACCACCTTCCCCGACTGGGTCTTCCAGCGCATGGGCGAGCTCGGCTTCCTCGGCCTCTCCTACCCCGAGGAGTACGGCGGACAGGGCGGCGACTACTACTGCAACATCGTCCTCGGCGAGGAGATGACGAAGTGCAACTCCGGCGGCGTGGCGATGGGCGTCGCCGTGCACACGGACATGGCCACGCCGCCCGTGTTCCTGTTCGGCACCGAGGAGCAGAAGCAGCGCTACCTCGTGCCCTCGATCAAGGGCGAGAAGATCTCCTGCCTCGGGATCACCGAGCCCGACGCCGGCTCCGACGTCGCGGGCATCAAGACGCGCGCCGTGCGCGACGGCGACGAGTACGTCATCAACGGCTCGAAGACGTTCATCACCAACGGTCACCGCGCCGACTTCATCGTGCTGGTCACCAAGACCGACGCCGACGCAGGCTACGACGGCTTCACCCTCTTCCTGGTGGACATGGACAGCGAGGGCGTGATCCGCGAGAAGCGGCTCGAGAAGCTCGGCATGCACTCCTCGGACACGGCGCTGCTCGCCTTCCAGGACGTGCGCGTGCCGGCGGAGAACGTGCTCGGCGAGATCGGCAAGGGCTTCTACCACATCATGTGGGAGCTCCAGGGCGAGCGCCTGATCGGCGCCGCCGGCTGCGTCGCCGGCGCCCAGCGCTCGTTCGACAAGACGCTCCAGTACGCGCTCGAGCGCAAGGCGTTCGGCCGCCAGATCGGCAAGTTCCAGGCGATCCGGCACAAGTTCGCCGAGATGGCCACGAAGATCGAGACCGCCCGCCAGATGGTCTACACCACCGCCTGGCGCTTCCAGAACGGCGAGTATCCGGTGCGCGAGATCTCGATCGCCAAGCTCTACGCCTCACGCGTGGCCTGCGAGGTGGCGGACGAGTGCATCCAGATCCACGGCGGCGCCGGCTACATGAAGGAGGTCGGGATCGAGCGGGCCTGGCGCGACGCCCGGCTGAACCGCATCGGCGCGGGCACGGACGAGATTATGCTCGACGTGATCGGCCGCTCGTACGGGCTCTGATGGGCACCGCGCTGCGCCGCCCGGCCATCCCCGGCGCCGGCCGCCGCAAGGTGCTGCGGGCGCCGGGCTCGCCCACGATCGAGCCGGTGGCCGAGGGCGTCTGGCTGATCCGCGGCGGCGTGCCGCGGATCATGAACGTCTACCTGCTGGAGGATGACGGCGGCGTGACCGTGTTCGACGCGGGCATCAAGGGGATGCCGAAGGGCATCAAGGAGGCGGCCGCGGCGTTCGGCGGCATCAAGCGGGTCGTGCTCGGCCACGGCCACACCGACCATCGCGGCTCGGCGCCGCGGCTCGACGCGCCGGTGTACTGCCATCCGGACGAGGTCGAGGACGCCGAGGGCAGCGGCGGCTTCCGCTACTGGGGCAACATCCGCAAGAGCAACCTGCCGCGCCAGGCGCGCCTCGCGCATCCGTTCCTCCACAACCACGTCTGGGACGGCGGGCCGGTGAAGATCGCGGGCACGGTGTCCGAGGGCGACGACGTGGCCGGCTTCCGCGTCGTCCACGCGCCGGGCCACGCGCCCGGGCTGATCGCCCTCTTCCGCGACGAGGACCGCGTGGCGCTCGTCACCGACCTCTTCTACACGGTCGACATGAGCGGCCACGCCACCGCCCCGCACGTGCCCGACAACTTCTACAACTGGGACACGGAGCTGGCCCGCACGGCGATCCGCAAGGTGGCCGAGCTCGAGCCGGAGAGCGCCTGGCCCGGCCACGGCAACCCGCTGGTGGGGGACGTCGGTGCGCAGCTACGCCACGCCGCAGACACCACGTAGGCTCGCGCCTCCGTTCGGGGAGGAGCACGAGGAGCTGCGGGAGGGCATCCGCCGCTTCGTGGCGAACGAGCTGCGCCCGCACGCGCGCGAGTGGGAGGACGCGCGCTGGTTCCCGAACGACGTCTTCACCCGCATGGGCGAGCTCGGCTACCTCGGTCTCAAGTACCCGGAGGAGCTCGGCGGCCAGGGCGGCGACCACCTGCACGACGCCGTGCTGAGCGAGGAGCTTGCGCGCGCCGGCTCAGGCGGCCTGGCGGCCGGCATCGGCGCGCACGTGGGCATCGCCACTCCGCCGATCTGGAAGTTCGGCACCGACGACCAGAAGCGGCGCTGGCTGGAGCCCGCGATACGCGGGGAGAAGATCGCCGCGCTGGGGATCACCGAGCCGGACGCCGGCTCGGACGTGGCCGGTATCCGCACCTTCGCGCGCCGCGTGGACGGCGGCTACGTGGTGAACGGCTCGAAGACCTTCATCACCAACGGCGTGCGCGCGGACTTCGTGGTCACCGCGGTGAAGACCACCGAGGAGGGCGGCCACCACGGGCTCTCGTTCCTCGTGATCGAGAAGGGGATGGAGGGCTTCAGCGTCTCGCGCAAGCTGGAGAAGATGGGCTGGCACGCGTCCGACACCGCCGAGCTGGCCTTCGACGACGTCTTCGTGCCGGCCGAGAACCTGCTCGGCGAGGAGAACAAGGGCTTCTACCTGATCATGGCCAACTTCCAGTGGGAGCGCCTCTTGATGGCGCTCGGCTCGGTGGGCGCGATGCACGCGATCCTCGAGCGCACGCTCGAGTTCGCCAAGGAGCGCCACGCCTTCGGCCGCCCGATCGGGAAGCACCAGGCGATCCGCCACAAGCTCGCCGAGATGGCGGTGAAGGCCGAGACGGGGCGCGCCCTCACCTACCACGCGCTGCGCCTCTTCCACGAGGGCCATGACGCCCTGCGCGAGGTGACGATGGCCAAGCTGAAGACGCAGCGCGACGCCTTCGACGTGGCCGACGACGCCCTTCAGATCCATGGCGGCGCGGGCTACATGCGCGAGTACGACATCGAGCGGGCGGCGCGCGACGCGCGTCTCGGCCCGATCGGCGGCGGCAGCGACGAGATCATGAAGGAGATCCTCGGGCGCCAGCTCGGTCTCTAGAACAGCGGCAGGCTCAGCGCGTACGCCGCCAGCTCCAGGTCGTCGCGGATCTCGGGATCGTCGAGTCCCCAGTCCTCGCTGAGGGCAAGGCTGCCCTTCGCTCGCTCCCAGAGCGCGAGCGCGTCGTCGCCGGTCTGGGCGCTCTTATAGAGCAGGCCGGCGACCTCCGCGAGCTGCGGCTGCTCGTACCACCAGCGCGCCCAGGCCTGGGTCGTGGCCCGCTCGCCGACGCCGCCGATCGCAGCGATCGTGCCGGCGCCCGTGGCCGCGCGGCCGCGCAGGTCGAGCGTGGCCAGCGGCTTCTTCACGACCAGCCTCGCGAGCCTGTTGCCGGCGCGGGTGATCGAGCCCTGGTCGCCGAAGAACTCGCCCACGCAGCAGACGAAGGTGCTGCCGGCGTAGAGGATTCCGCGCGGGCGGTCGAGCCTCGGCCCGCCGTCGCCGCGCTGGTGGTCGAAGCGGCCGAGGGGGCCGAAGCGCCGGAACGTGAGCGGCCCGGCCCCGTGCGAGGCGGGCGCGTAGATCCGCAGCAGGCCGGCTCCGGCAGCGATGGTCGCGATCACGGGGCGGATGTCCCGCTCGGGCGGAGGTCCGCTCAGGAGCTTGTCGCCGCGCGGCGTGGTGGAGCGACGGCGCCGGGCCACTACGAGGCGCCGATGGCGCGCGCCTCGGCCACGACGTCGTCGACGTCGCCCTGGCGCAGGGCATCCAGAGGCGTGCGGCCCGCCAGCAGCGACTTCGGCGTGCGGAACCACTTGATCCTGGCCAGCGGGCTCATCGGCGCCTGCATCGCCCGCACCACCTCGGGCAGCCCCTCGATCACGCCGTCCGGGCCCTCGGGATCGAACTGCCAGTCGGGAAACCGCAGCTGGCCGTTCTCCTTGATGGCCAGCAGGCTGCCCGCCTTGGCGCGGTCGTGCGGCGTCTGGCGCCCGACGCCGAGCAGCTCCGCGACCTCGTTCACCGTCAGGGCGTCGCGCAGCACGACGTGGCGCTCCCGGAATGCCCGCAGCAGGTTCTGCTTCCGTATCCGCGCCAGCTCGGCCGGCGAGGGGAGCGGCTCCCCGGTGACCGCCGACCTCTCCGCCTGGAGGAGCCCCGCGGTCTGCTCGGAGTCCCTCAGGATCAGGTCCACCTCGCGCAGCGGCAGCTCGCGGGCCAGCTCCGTGTACGCGGCCACCAGCCGGCGCTCGGCCTCCGCCTTGGTGCGCGGCTTCGTCCCCGCTCGCTGACTGCGCTCTGCTGCCATGGCTGGATTGTATGAGATGTAAGAGATGTTGTCAACGTCGAGCTGAACCGGCCGCAGCGTCGACCAGCTCGAGCGGCGGCCGCGAGCCCGGCTCCGACGCGATCGCCACGGCCCAGCCGCCGTCCGCTCGCCACCAGCCGGGGGTGACTCCGTCCTCGCCCCAGTCCACGGTCAGCGGCCGCCACTCCCCCGGCCCTTCGCCGAGCGTGACGACCGCGTGGCGCACGTTCAGCCGCAGCCCGCCGCGGCGCACCTTGGCGGCGGCCTCCTTCGCCGTCCAGATCAGGTTGGCCACGCGGGCGCGCTCGTCTCCCTCCACCGCCAGCACGGCGGCCTGCTCGGGCGGCGCCAGCCACTCGCGCACGAACGCCTCGGAGCGCGGCTCGATCAGCTCGAGGTCGCAGCCCACGGCGCGGGAGGGGTCGCAGACGGCGGCGATGGCCCTGTCGCCGCGGTGGCTCAGCGAGATCGACACGGACGCCGGCTCGCCGCCGAGCCAGGCCTCCGGCGCGCCGTCCGAGGCGGCGACGATCTCGACCTGCGCGGCGGGCACGTCGAGCCAGCTCGCCACCGCCGCCTTGGCGGTGAGGCGTCCCAGGCGCCAGTCGTTGCGGCGCTTCTCGATCCGCAGGCGGGCGAGCACCTCGCGCTCGCGCGGCCCGAGCCAGTCGTCGCCGGCCGGGACCTCAGCGGACGAGCGCGTCAGCCAGCTGAGCTCCATCGCTGCCGGCTCCCTCCAGGGTGCGGCGCATGCCGCGCTCGACTGCGTCGACGAGGTAGGGCCGCAGCGTGGTCGGGCTGATGATGCGGCTGACAGAGCCCATCTGCACCGCCCGCTCGACGCTGTGCGTGTTGTCGAACTCGGCTGCGAGCTCACCCATCTTCTCGTTGCGCACGTCGGTCCAGAGCTCGGCGCGCTCGAGGCGCAGCCGCTGGCGCTCAGCGCCCTCGGCGGTGGCGATGCGCTCGTCGAGCGAGGCGATCCGCTCGTCCGCCCGGGCCGCGGAGTCCACCTCGCGCGCGAACACCACGGCGGCCGCGGGCGCGCCGCCGATCACCGACGCCTTGGCCCCCTCCAGGGCCACCGTCTCGAGGTTCTCGTTCAGCTTCTGCGAGAACACCACGAACGCGCCGCCGTGGTAGCGGGACACCACGCAGAAGACGATCGGCCCGTCGAAGTTCACGACCGCGCGGCCGATCTCGGCGCCGAACTCGAGCTGGCACCCGCGCATCGAGTCGGGCGAGCCGTCGAAGCCCGCCAGGTTGGCGAGCACCACGACCGGCCGCCGTCCGCTGGCGGCGTTGATCGCGCGCGCGATCTTCTTCGACGAGCGCGGGAAGAGCGTGCCGGACGTCCACTGCTGCGGACCGTCGGCGGGCACCATGCCGTGCCGGGAGAGCGGCCGCGACTCGATGCCGAGCATCGTCACCGGCCAGCCGCCGAGATGGGCCTCCCAGACGACCGCGTTCTCGGCGTCGCGCATGGCGGCCCAGCGCTCGAGCGGCGGATGGTCGTGATCCACGGCGCCTCGCATCACCGAGCGGATGTCGAAGGCGGCCTTGCGGCCCGGGTTGGTGTCGTCGGAGAAGATGTCGCCGACCGTGTGGAGGTCCGACCCGGGCGCGAAGTGCGGCTCGCCGCTCACGTCGCGCTCGATCGGGTCGCTCGTCTCCGCGCGGCGCGGGAAGCGCTCGCCCGGCGCGACGTAGGCGTGCTCGTAGTGGTTCAGCAGCAGGCGGCAGGCCGCCGGCAGGTTCGGCGCCCAGTACTGCGCCTGCCCGTTCGGCCCCATCACCCGCTCGTAGCCGCCGATGCCGAAGTTGTCGTCGGCCGAGACGCCGCCCGAGTAGTCGAGCGCCTGCTTGCCGGTCAGCACCATCGCGCTGTCGGGCGTCATCACGAGGATGCCGCTCGTGTGCATCAGCATCGTGGCCTCGGCGTTCCAGTAGGGCTGGGCGCCGACGTTGATGCCGGTCACCACCACGTTCAGCTCGCCGCCGCGCTGGGTGAACTCGATGATGCGGCGCAGCACCGCCGCGATCCAGTCCATGTTCTCGGTGCCGCTGTCCATAGCGATCTTGGCGCCCGCGGACAGCGCGAACCACTCGAGCGGCACGCCGAGCTCCTCGGCCATGTCGAGCGCGGCCATGATGCGCATGCACTCCGGCTCGGCCAGTGAGCCGAGCGCGTGCGTGGGATCGCCGAGCAGCGCCACGCGCAGCATGCCCTCCGGGTAGCGCTCGTTGAAGTTGCGCATCAGCCCGACGACGATGCCGGCGTCGTTCGTGGCCGGTGGCCGGTCGACCGGCACGAGCTTGCCGTGCTCGTCGAAGTCGTGCTCGACGAAGCCGCCGCCTGGCGCGATCAGGTTCACGATCTCGGCCGGATGAGCCGTGCCACGCCGGCGCGCCGAGCTGATCCGGCGCGCGCTCTCGTCGAGTGGCCGCAGCGGCTGCCGCGGCGGGTCGTCGACCTCCATCACCGGCTCGCCGCCGGCGGCGGTGATGAAGCGCAGCACCACGTCGCGCTCCTCGGAATCGTCGCCCTCGCGCATGCGGCCGCAGACCAGCACGGTCTCGATGCCGAGGCCGAGCGTCGCGGCGGACATGCGGTGCACCAGGCGTCCGAGCTCCGCGCGGTGGAGCTCGATCGTCGGCCAGACGTAGAGCAGCACGCGGTTCCAATGCAGGCGGCGGCTGGGCTCGCGGTGCGCCTGGAACTCGCGGATGCCCTCGAGCGCGTCGACCATCGCCCGCTCGAGCTCGGGCAGCGACTCGATCTTGCCGTCGATGTCGCGGATCGAGGTCAGGTCGCGCACCTCGGCGAGCGCGAACAGGCGCTCGTCCTTGGAGTTCCCCTTGGCCACGCCGCGGAAGAGGTAGACGTCCTCCGGCGAGTGCAGCGGCTGGAGCGCGAAGTGCTCGAGCCGCCACAGCTCGAGCCGCTCGCCCATCATCGGGTGAAGCCCCTTGAGCACCTCGTCCTCCACCAGGCCGTAATCGCCCGGGTGGAAGGTGAAGAAGTCGACCGCCGAGATACCGCGCGCCTGTCCGGGCTTGGCCACCGCCACGACGATGCGGTGCACCGACTTGGGCAGCTCCACGCGCGCGAGCACGTCGAGCAGGGCGTGCGAGATCTGCTCCCGGGGCGGCGGGTCGCCCTCGTAGACGGCATAGAAGTCGGCCACGGCCAGCTCGCCCTCGGGCAGGCGGCTCGCGTGCAGCGCGAACGCACGCGCGGCGTCGGCGAGGTCGTCGAGCCCGATGAACCAGGTGGCGAGGTTGAAGCGGCGGTCCTCGAACGTGTAGCGGGCCGTGAGCATGCCGAAGCGGTCCACCTCGAGGTCCTCGAAGTCCTGGAGCGGGTGCATGCGGTAGTAGCGGCGCGTCATCACCTCGAGCAGCACGCGGCGCAGCGCCGGTCCCGCGCCGCCCATGAGGCGGCTCAGCAGCGGGGTGAGCGGGCGGGCGCAGCTCACGAGCTCGGCGATCCTCTGGTCCCGGTCGTCGCGTGCCGGGTTGGTGGCCAGGGCGTCGAGATGGCCCTCCATCTCCGCGTAGGTCTCCTGGCGCGGCCGCCTCGATCAGCGGCTCGTCGTAGTAGCGGAAGCGCACCTCGCGCGCGAGGTCGACGAGGACCTGGTCGCGCCCCTCGCTCGTGTCGATCAGCCGGTCGAGCGCGCTGCGGAAGTCGTCGGGCACCAGGCCGACGAGCGAGCCGGCCTGCTCGAGGCGGCGGTCGAGGATGGCTATCACCGCACGGCGCGCCGGCTCCGAGCGCTGCTCCGACAGGAACAGCCGGTAGCAGGCGTGCTCGAGCGCGGGCGTGCGATCGAGCCCGGTCACGCCGTAGTGGGAGAGCGCGCGCGTGAGGCTCTTTTCGAAGGTCGGCGGCAGACCTTCGAGCGAGGCGTCCAGCGAGCGCAGGTAGGCGTGCAGGTGCTCCTGGGGGCTGCGCCCGAGCTCACTGCCGAGGTCGGGGGCGAGCTCGACCTCGTCGCGGTGCGGCTTGGTCAGCGCGCGCATGTCGGCGAACAGCTCGATCAGCCGGTGCTCGCCGGGGACCACCGCCGGGTCGCAGGCGAGCGGGTCGGCGCAGGCGCCGTGGAGGTCCTCGATCACCGCCCCAACCGCAGCCGGGTCGATGTCATAGCCGAGCGTCAGGCGCTGAAGCACGTCGAGGTTGGCCCGGCAGCGCTCCGGCGCCTCGACCGGCGGGTCGCTCGTGAAGCTCACGCGGTCGGCGGGGTTCTCGGTGCGGTCCGTCTCGAGCGCGTCGAGGCGCACCAGCGGCGCCTGCGCCGCCACGTGCATGTTCGGGCCGACCATCACCTCGCGCACGCGGCCGCGGAACGGGGCCGTGAGCGAGGACTCCATCTTCATGCTCTCGACCACCGCCACGACCTCGCCGGCCTTCACCTCGTCGCCCGGCTTGACCGGCACCGACACCACCACTGCCGGCGCGAGGTTGCGCACGATGCCGCCGGCGTCGCGCGAGATGCGCTGCGGGACGCCGTCGACGTCGATCAGCAGGTCGTCGCCCTGCCGCGAGCTCACCGTCCGGTACACCTCGCCGGCCACCTCGATACGGCGCTCGTGGCTCGAGATCCGCTCGAGCCGCGCCTCGATCGACGCCCCGTCCACCACCAGCCGGTAGCTAGATGGGCCGATCTGGCTGGTGGCGATGCGATAGCCATGGCCGCGGTGGCGCAGCTCGATCTTGCGCGCGGTGGCGGCGCTCGACTGCGGCCGCCCGCGGCGGGCGAAGACGTAGAAGCGCGCCCGGTCGGCTGCCGTCTCTGCGTCGGCGAGGTCGATGGCGGCCTGCAGCAGCGCGATGTCGCCGTGGCGCGGCGCGCTTGTCCCGGTGGTGGGCCGCGGGCGGTCGAGCAGCGTGGTCTCGATCTCCCCGTCCGCACCTCCTCGCGGCCCAGCAGCTCGAGCAGGAAGCTCTGGTTGGTGGCACCGCCCTCGATCACCACTGTGGTGTCCGCCAGGGCGCGGCGCAGGCGGGCCAGCGCTTCGGCGCGGTCCCGACCCCAGGCGATGATCTTGGCGATCATCGAGTCGAACTCGGCGGGCACCACGTCGCCCTGCGCCACGCCGGTGTCCACGCGGATTCCCGGGCCCGAGGGGAGGCGCAGGAGCGCGATCCGCCCGGGCGCCGGAGCGAATCCGAGCGCTGGATCTTCGGCGCACAGGCGCGCCTCCACGGCGTGACCCACGGAGGCGGGGGGCTCGCCCTCGAGTCTCCCGCCCGCCGCCACGTGCAATTGCAGCTTCACCAGGTCGAGCCCGGTCACCGCCTCGGTCACCGGATGCTCCACCTGCAGGCGCGCGTTCACCTCCATGAACGAGAAGTGCTTGCGCGCGGGCTCGTAGAGGAACTCGACGGTGGCGGCGTTGCGGTAGCCGGCCCGGAGGATCAGGCGCACGGCGGCGTCCTTCAGCAGGCGCTCCTGGTCCTCGCTGAGCGCCGGGCTGCTCGACTCCTCCACGACCTTCTGGTTGCGCCGCTGCAGGCTGCAGTCGCGCACGCCCACGGCCCAGGCGGAACCGCACCCGTCGGCGATCACCTGCACCTCCACGTGACGCGCGGGGCTGAGCACGCGCTCGAGCAGCATGCTGCCGCTGCCGAACGCCTTGCGCGCCTCGGAGCTCGCACTCTCGAAGGCGGCGTGCAGGTCCCCCAGCGCATCCACGCGGCGGATCCCGCGGCCGCCGCCACCCGCCGCAGCCTTGACCATCAGCGGGAAGCCGATGTGCTTCGCCGCCGCCAGCGCTTCCTTGATCGTCTCCACGGGCCCGTCGCTCCAGCGCGCCACGGGCACGCGCGACTCCTCGGCCAGCCGCTTGGCCTCCACCTTGTCCCCCAGCACGCGCATCACCTGCGAGTCCGGCCCGACGAACACGATGTCGAGCCGCTCGCAGAGCTCGGCGAAGTCGGGGTGCTCGGCCACGAAGCCCCAGCCCACCCACGCCGCGTCGGCGCGGCTCCCGACGAGGGCCCGCTCGAGGCTCGCGTAGTCCAGGTAGCTGTCGATCACGTAGGCCTCGTCGGACTGCCGCACGAACATCGCCCGGCGCTCGGGCTCGGTGTAGAAGGCGATCAGCCGGATCGGCTCCTCGCGCGTCTCGTTGAGCTCGCGCACCGCGTGGATCAAGCGCATCGCGGCCTCGCCGCGGTTGACGATCGCCAACCGCTCGAAGGGCTGCTGCCTCGCCATCTCAGCTCACCCCGATGCCGGTGCCGAGCGCCGATTGGATCGGCTCGAGCGCCTCCGCGTCGACTCCGCCGGGCATCGCGATCGTGCGGTAGCCCTCGAGTCTCACGCGGACCTTGCCCTGATCGTCGACCACCTCGGCGTCCACCGGCGAGTCCGTGCCGTTGCGCGGCCGCACGATCGCCCACAGGTGACCGGGCTCACCGGCGCCGGGGTAGCTCACCACGCGGTCGACGTGGGTCGGCAGCGCCATCCGGCCGGCGGAGCCAAGCTCCCACATGCCCGCGGTCTGGAAGCAGAGCTCGACGAGCCGCGGTGCGGTGATCATCGGCTCCTCCGTGGGCTGGTGGTTCGGCGGCAGCT
Organism: uncultured Thermoleophilaceae bacterium; assembly: GCA_963848495.1. Taxonomy (GTDB): domain Bacteria; phylum Actinomycetota; class Thermoleophilia; order Solirubrobacterales; family Thermoleophilaceae; genus JAICJR01. The sequence continues at coordinate 813,184 of CAWKDV010000002.1, read as the reverse complement.
CGGCCGCGTACTCGCCCACGACCTCGGAGTCGTGCCGGTAAGCGCGCTCCAGCACCTGGTAGGCGGGCCCGTGGAAGTAGACGCGGTAGACGTCGTCGTGGCTCACCGCCGCGGCGTCACCCGCATCCGGGACGTGTTCCGCGGCCGGCGCCTTGCGCGCCTCGCGCGCGAGCCAAACGGTGCCGGTGAAGTGCACGGTCTCCAGTTCCTCGTCCTGACCTGCCAGCTTGCGCCGCCCCACGAGCTTGCAGTCCGCCACGATTGACCCGTCGCCGCCGTCGCGGAGCAGCGCCCGCAGCTCGAGCTTGCGCGGCTCGTCGCGGAAGAACTTGAACGGGGCCTCCAGGTCCACGTCCTCGATCCGGTCGACGCTCCAGCCCGGCAGCAGTGCGCCCGCCACCTCGGCGAAGCCCTCGATCCCCATCACGCCCGGCAGCACCGGGGTGCCGTCGATGCGGTGGTGGTCGAGGAACGGCTGGTTGGCCGGGTCGAGCTCGGTGACGATGCTGACGCCGCCCGTGACCGTCATCGCCTCGACTCGTCCGGTCATCGGCCCGTGCGTGCCCGCGATCCGCTCGCTCGCCGCCTCGGCGTCGAGCCCGCCGCTCGGGTGCCGCTCCTCGAGCAGGATCCCGAGCGCGCCGGCAACGAGCGTCTCGCCGCCGGATCCGCCGGCGACGATCTCGCGCCGCACGATCGGGATGCCGATCTCGGCGGGCAGCATGTCGATGCCGGCCATCTCCATCATCTTCGGGATCGAGCCGCGGCTGGCCATGCCGATGCCCGCCCAGGCGGTCCAGTCGATCGCCACGCCGCGCGCCCGGCCGCTGCGGCGCATGTTCGACGCGCTCTTGCAGAGCAGGTCGTTGGCCGCGCTGTAGTCGGTCTGGCCGCCGTTGCCGAAGCGCCCGGCGATCGAGCTGAACACCACCGCGGTGCCGATCTCGGTGTCGCGCAGCGCGTGCAGCAGGTTGAACCAGCCGTTCGACTTGACGTCGAACACGAGGTCGTACTCGCTCTGCGGCTTGTCGGGCAGGAAGTGGCTGATCTCGAGGCCCGCGCAGTGGAGCAGCACGTCCACGCGCTCGCTCTGCTCGCGGATCCCGGCCACTGCCTCGGCCACCTTGTCCGGGTCGGTCAGGTCGACCTGGTGCCAGTGCGCGCTGCCGCCCGCGGCCTCGATCGCCAGGATGGCGTCGAGGGCCGCGCGCGAGCGCTCGATGCGGGCCAGGTCGCGCTCGACCAGCTTCGGCGTGGGCCGCTCGCCGGCCTGCTTCAGCCGCTCGGCCAGCTCGAGCTTCAGGCCATCGCGGTCGCTCGCGAAGCGCTCGAGGTCCGCGCTGTCGCGGTCGGGCGCCGGCACGAGGTCGAGCAGGTGGAAGGTGCCGCCCGAGGCCCTGGCCAGGTCGGTGGTGATGGCGGACACGATGCTGCCCGCGGCGCCGGTGATCACGAAGCTGTGGCCCGAGCCGAGCATGCGCTCCGGGTCGTCCTCCGCCTCGCGCTCGATCAGCGCAACGGTCCAGCGCATGTCGTCCGCGTAGCCGATCTCGACGGCGCCGGGGTCGCGCAGCGTCTCCTCGATCAGCCGCTCGGCCAGCGAGGAGGGCTTGCGGCTCGCGCCGAAGTCCACGACCTTCACGAGCTGCTGCTCGCGCTCGCGGGCCAGCGCCTTGGTGAAGCCGCTCACAGCGCCGCCCATGACGCTCGTGGCGCCCTCGGCGTCGTAGCCGTGCCGGCCGCCGAGCCGGGTGGCGCTGACGAGGAAGGCGTCGCCGATCATGCGCATCGCCGCCGCCAAGAGCTTCACGCGCAGGTGGAGCCCGTCGCGCCAGCCCTGCGGGTCGAGCGAGTCGATGTCGCCCTCCTCGTCGAGAGCCGGCAGCCAGTAGACGCCGTCGATCGACCCCTGCTCCTGCCAGACGGCAATCTGGTGCTCGAGCTCCTCGACGGTGGGCACGCCCTCGACCTTGAGGATCTCCAGGCCGAGCTTCTCGAGCCGCGTGGCGAGCGAGCCCGCGACCTTGCCGCGGTCCGGCATCAGCACGATCCGTTTGCCCTCGCCGAGCTCCACGCCTGTCGGCACGCAGATGTCGAGCGCCGGGCGCAGCACCGCGGCCGGGATCCGGCGGGGGTAGCCCGTGGTGGACTGCGGACTGCGGACTTCGGACTGCGGAGTCGTCGCTGCCGGCTCCGCGACGGTGCCAGCCTGCGGCAGGCGCTCCTCCACGAAGCCGACCACGGCGCGGAGCGTCGGGTAGTCGCGCAGCTTCAGGTTCTCGTCGAACGCGATGTCGTAGGAGTCGCGGATCGCCGCGAACACCTCCGCCTGCTTGACGGTGTCAATGCCCAGGTCCGCCTCGAGATCCAGGTCCGGGTCGAGCAGGTCCGTCGGATAGCCGGTCTCGGCCGAGACCAGCTCCATGACCCGCTCGAGCACCCCATCGGCCGCGGCCACAGGGGCCGCCGGGGCCGGGGCCGCCGCGGGCTCTGCCTGCGGCAGGCGCTCCTCCACGAAGCCGACCACGGCACGGAGCGTCGGGTAGTCGCGCAGCTTCAGGTTCTCGTCGAACGCGATGTCGTAGGAGTCGCGGATCGCCGCGAACACCTCCGCCTGCTTCACCGTGTCGATCCCCAGGTCCGCCTCCAGATCCAGGTCCGGATCCAGCAGATCGGTCGGGTAGCCCGTCTCAGCCGAGACCAGCTCCATGACCCGGTCGAGCACCCCATCGGCCGCGGCCACAGGGGCCGCCGCGGGCGCTGCCGCCGCGGGCGCTCTCGCGGGCGCCGCCTGCGGCAGGCGCTCCTCCACGAACCCCACCACGTCGCGCAGCGTCGGGTAGTCGCGCAGCTTGAGGTTCTCGTCGAACGCGATGTCGTATGAGTCGCGGATCGCCGCGAACACCTCCGCCTGCTTCACCGTGTCGATCCCCAGATCGGCCTCCAGATCGAGATCCGGATCGAGCAGATCGGTCGGATAGCCGGTCTCAGCCGAGACCAGCTCCATGACCCGCTCGAGCACTCCGCCGTCAGCCGTCTGCGGTCCGCGGTCCGCCGCAGGCTCTGCCTGCGGCAACCGCTCCTCCACGAACCCGACCACGTGACGCAGCGTCGGGTAGTCGCGCAGCTTGAGGTTCTCGTCGAACGCGATGTCGTATGAGTCGCGGATCGCCGCGAACACCTCCGCCTGCTTCACCGTGTCGATCCCCAGGTCCGCCTCCAGATCGAGATCCGGATCGAGCAGATCGGTGGGATAGCCGGTCTCAGCGGCGACGAGCTCCATGACGCGCTCGAGCACTCCGCCGTCAGCCGTCTGCGGTCCGCGGTCAGCGGTCTCCGCGACAACGATCGGCTCGGGCTCGGGCTCGGGCGCGGGCGCGGGCGAGGGCGCCGGCACTGCCGACGGCACTCCGACCACCACCCGCAGGCGCCTCTGCGCGACCTCGAGTCGCGGATCGTCCTGGCCGCTGATGCGGCGCAGCCAGCCGCCCCAGGCGGCCGGATCGGCGACCCGGTACTCGTAGCCGAGCTCGTCGGGGCTGCGGTGCCGGCCGTCGCGCACGGGCGTCCAGCGCAGCAGCATCATGCTGATCTGAGAGCCGAAGCCGGCGGCCAGGCGCAGCGCGTGGCGAATCGGATAGGCGCCGCCCTTGGAGAGGTTGAGCTGGCCGAGCTCCGGGTCGATCTCGCGGAAGTTCGGCACCGCCGGCACCACGCCGGTCTCGAGCGCCTTGACGGCGACGACGTCCTCGATCCCGACACCCATCGGATGGCCGGTGTAGCCCTTGGTGTTGGCGATCACGATCTGGTCGGCGCCGGCGCCGAAGACCTGCCGCAGGGCGTGGATCTCCGCCGCCGCGCTGCCGCCGCGAGCCGGGGTGTAGGTCTCGTGCGAGACGAACAGGGTCTCGGGCGCGATCTGGCCGCGCGAGACGCCGCGCGCCTCCGCCTGCGACACCACGTCCTCCATCACCTGGGCGATGTGGTGGACGTCGAGCCGCGTGCCATGGAAGGCGCTGTTGGCGGTGGCGATGCCGAGCACCTCGCAGATCGGGGCGATGCCCCGCTCGCGGGCGGCCGGCGCGCTCTCGACCACGAAGCCGGCCGCGCCCATGCCGAGCAGCATGCCGTGGCGGCGCACGTCGAACGGCAGCGCCGCATCCTCGACAGCCGCGTCTGTGGCGGCGGCGCCCGAGGCGAGGAAGCCTGACCCGAGCCAGGGCAGCAGCTTGTCGGAGGTGGCGTCGTCGGAGGCGACGATCACCACGCGGCTGCAGCGGCCGGCGCGGATCCAGTCCTGGGCGATCGCCACCGCCTGGGTGGTGCTCGCGCAGGCGGAGTTGATCTGCGTGTTCGGCCCGCGCGCGCCGATCAGCTCGGCGAGCTGCGAGTGGCCCATCGACAGCACGCGGAAGAGGAAGCGGCGGTCGAACTGGTAGGGGTTGCGCTCCCGCTCGTGCTGCAGGTCGTGGATGCGCCGCTCGATCTCAGCGAGCGCGTGCTGGTCGCCGTTCATGCGCGAGCGCACAGCCTCGAGCGCCTCGATCTGCTCCTCGCGGCCGCGATCGGCCCAGAAGCGGTTCAGTTCGTCGGCGAACTCCTCGAGGCCGGGGAAGGCGGAGGCGAAGATCACGCCGGTGTCGTCGCGCAGCTCCTTGGGCAGCAGCCAGCGGTCGGGAAGCTGGGTGTCGCGCGTGGTGGTCTTGTAGTGCTGGACGAGCGGGATGCCAGCGTCGCGCAGCGCGTCGATGCCGGCGGCGATCGCCAACTGCGTGTCGCGCCCGAGCGCCTGAACGCGCTCGGCGTCGACGCCGAACTCCTCGGCCAGGTCGAAGCCGCCCGCGCGCGCGGCGAGCTTGATCACGTCGGCGGTCGAGTCGATCGACTCGAAGTGGCCGCCGCCGTCGCTCTTCACGAGCCGGGTGATGTGATGGTCGACCATCTCCTGGCGGATCGCCGAGGGGATCACGTCGATGAGCTGCTCGCCGTTCAGGATGCGGCCGACGTTGGCGTCGTCGAATGTGCGCTCGGTGCCCGGCAGCCCCACCGAGGCGCCGGTGATCACGACGGGCTCGCCGTCGTGGCGGCTGGGCTCACCGCCCAGCAGCTCGTGGCCTCGCTCGATCACGCCCGCGAACATGCGGCCGAGCTCGCGGTAGGCGTCCTCGCGCGGCGCGGCGGCCGCGGGGGCGGGTGCGACTGCAGGCGGCGGCGGCCCGGCTGCTGTGATGGGTGCGGGGGGCTCGGCCACGACAGGCTCCTTCGGTTGTTCGGTGCGACCCACGCCCAGGCCGGCGGCCCAGAGGCTGCAGAGCGCCTGGTTGAGGGACGGGATGTCCCCGACCTTGGGGTGGTTTGTGTAGAGGGCGCGGATGTCGTCGCCCAGAACGTCGTCGGCGAAGCCCCAGAGGGCGCGCTTCGGGCCGGTCTCGACGAACACGCGGGCGCCCTGCTCGTAGAGCGTCTGAAGGCCCTTGACGAACTGCACCGGCGAGGACACCTGGCGGCCAAGGATGTCGACCATCTGCTCCTCGACGCCCGGGCCCATCGGGTACAGCTCACCATCCACGTTCGCCACCACCGGCAGTTCCGGGGGCGACAGCGTCAGCCGCCGCAGCGTCTCGCGCAGCGGCTCGGCCGCGCCGGCAACGATCTCGGTGTGGAAGGCGTGGCTCACCGGGAGGCGCACGGCCTGGTGCCCGCGCTCGGCGAGCAGCTCCATCGCGCGCTCGACCGCCTCGGTGGCCCCGCCGAGCACCACCTGGGTCGACGAGTTCACATTCGCCATGACGACGTAGCCGTCGACCTCGTCGACCACCTTCTGCACCTCCTCGAGGGGCGCGAACACGGCCGCCATCGCGCCCTTGTCCTCGGGGTCGACATGCGCCATCTCGCGCCCGCGGGCGCTCACGGCCTCGAGGGCGGCGTCGAAAGTGAGCACGCCGGCGGCGATCAGCGCGCCGTACTCGCCCAGGCTGTGGCCCATCACGAGGTCAGGCCCGATGCCGTATGCGGCGAGCAGCTTCGTCAGCGCGGTGTCGACCGTCAGCACCGCAGGCTGAGTGATCTCGGTGCGCATCAGGTCGGCCTCGGCGGCCGCCATCGCGTCCTTGTCGGAGGGGTCGACGAAGATCAGGTCGGACAGCGCGCGGCCGTCGAGCAGGGGGCGCATGATGCGGTCGGCCTCGTCGAAGGTCTCGGCCACGATCGGCTCCGTCTTGCGCAGCTCGGCCAGCATGTTGGCGTACTGCGAGCCCTGGCCCGTGTAGAGGAAGGCGACCTTGCCGGCGGCGCCCGAGCCGCGGAAGATGCCGCGTCCGGCGAGCGCCTTCCAGGCGGCCGGGTTGTCCGAGTCGAGCGCCTTGAGGGCGAGCGCCGCGCGCTCGGCGAGCTCGCCGGCGTCGGCATAGTCGATCGCGATGCGCTCGGGCGAGCGCAGGGCGGACTCCTCAGGCGCCTCGGGCGCGGGCGCCACACCGGACTGCGCCTGCTCGAGGATCGGCCGCAGCTTCCCTGCGAGGCCGGCGACGTCGTCGGCGCCCACCACGGCGGCGCCGCGGGGCGGCGCCTTGGCGGTCGCCTGCGCCGGGATGTCGGCCGGCACGCTGGCGGTCGAGTGGCCGTTGCCATGCGTGATGTGCCCGGGCACGTACTCCTCGAGCACGGCGTGGAAGTTCGTTCCGCCGAAGCCGAAGGCGCTCACGCCGGCCACGCGCGGGCTGCCGTTCGACAGCTCCCACTCGCGCAGCTCGGTGTTCACCGCGAACGGGCTCCGGTCCCAGTCGATGTTCGGGTTCGGGCGCACGAAGCCGAGGCTCGGCGGAAGCACCTTGTGGTGCAGCGCCAGCGCGGCCTTGAGCATCCCGGCGGCGCCCGCGCCGCCCTTCAGGTGGCCGATGTTCGACTTCACCGAGCCGAGCGCCACCGAGGCCGGGCGCAGGCCCGCGTCCGAGAAGACCTCGCCGAGGCTCTCGACCTCCACGACGTCGCCCACGCGTGTGGACGTGCCGTGGCCCTCGATCAGGCCGCAGGCGTGCGGGTCGACGCCGGAGCGCGCCCATGCGCGCTGCATGGCCAGCCTCTGCCCGATCGGGTTGGGGGCCGTGATGCCCTTGCCCTTGCCGTCGCTCGAGCCGCTGATGCCCCGCACCACGGCGTAGATGTGGTCGCCGTCGCGCTCGGCGTCGGCGAGGCGCTTGATCACGAACAGGGCCGCGCCCTCGCCCATGACGAAGCCGTCGGCCCCGTCGGCGTACGGGCGCGTGCCGGTGCCCGAGAGCGCGCCGATCGCGCAGAACTTGATGAAGGTGGAGGCGCCCATGTTGCGGTCGATGCCGCCCGTGATCGCCGCGTCGCACTCGCCCTGGACGAGCGCCTCGATCGAGGCGTCCATCGCCGCCATCGCGGACGCGCAGGCGGCGTCGACGACGAAGTTCGGCCCGCGCAGGTTGAACAGGTTGGCCACCCGGCCGGCGAGGCAGTTGCCGAGCTCGCCCGGCATGGTGTCCTCGGAGAGGGGCGGCAGCCAGGCGTCGACCTCGCCGCGCAGCTCCTCGGTGATCGACGCGCGCACGTCAGCGGGCAGCGCTGCGAAGCTCGGCGCCTGGCCGAGCTCGCGCGCGACCTCCGGGAACATGGTCCGAAGCGTGGTGAGGTAGTGCTGCTCCCCCGACATCGCGTTGCCGAGCACCACCGCGGTGCGCTCGAGGTCGAGCGGGCGCTCCGGCCAGCCGTAGTCGAGCAGCGCCATGCGCGTGCCGGCCACCGCCCACTTCTGGGCATCGTCCATCGCGTCGCTGACCTTCGGCGGGATCGGCAGGCCCCAGGCCATCGGGTCCCACTCCCAGTCGCGCACCCAGCCGCCGATCTTCGAGTAGGTCTTCTCGGGCGCCTTGTGATCGGCGTCGTAGTAGAGCGCCGGGTCCCAGCGCTGCGGGTCGACTTCCTTGATCGCGTAATGGCCTTCCGTGACCATCTTCCAGAAGGCGTCGGCGGTGGGGGCGTCGGGCAGGATGGCGCCGACGCCGACGATCGCTATTGCCGTGGATGCGGGGCTTGTCATGAGGGTGCCTCAGGCGGTTCGGGTAAGGGCCGGCTGCCGGCCGTAGACGCGGTCGGCGACGGCGTCCATGTCGGCTATCGAGCCGGCCTGGGCGCCGTGGATTGCGGTGACGTTCATGCGGGCGGCGAGGTCGGCGGCGTCGCCGCCGTCGCTGCCGGCCACGAGGTGGATCCCCTGGCTGGCGATCTCCAGCGCGACCTCGCGGGCGTTCACGCGGCTCACGGCCGCCAGCGAGTCGGCGTCAAAGCGCTTGTCCGACTTCTCGCCGAGCTCGCCGTCCGCCATGCGCGCCGCCCGCCGGGCGAGCGTCCCCGCGCCCTCGGCCAGGGCGATCAGCTCGCCCAGGCGAAGCAGGATGTGCTGGTGGCGTGTGAGGCGGCCGACGCGGCAGGCCTCGAGCAGCTCGGCCAGCGCGTGGTTCGCGAGCGCGGCGATGCCGGCGCCCACGGCCTCGTGCGTCGAGTCCAGAGCCTCCAGCTCGCGCGCGGCCGCGTGGTAGTAGTCGCCGCGCGACTTGAGGTGCTCCTGCCAGCGCCCGCGCGAGATCGTCATCTCCATGATCTCCGAGGTGCCCTCGTAGATGCGCGTGATGCGGACGTCGCGCTTGATCTTCTCGACGATGTACTCGTGCGTGTAGCCGTAGCCGCCGTGGGCCTGGATGGCGGCGTCGGCCGCGGCGTCGCCGGCCTCGCTGGCGAGGTACTTGGCCACTGCGCCCTCGATGTTCAGCGTGCCCTCGCCCGCGTCGAGCCGCTCGGCGGTCTCCTCGATCGCCGCGCGCGAGGCCTCGAGCCTCACGACGTGGGGCACGATCAGCTTGTGCGTGAAGCCCTCCTTCTCCGACAGTGGGCCGCCCGCCTGGATGCGCTCCTGCGAGTAGGGGATCGCGCGGTCGAGCGCGGCCCAGCCGGCCCCCAGGCCGAACGCGGCGACCATCAGGCGCGTGTAGCCGAACACCTCTTGGGCCTGGACGAGGCCCTGGCCCTCCACGCCGCCGACGAGGCCGTCGGCGTCCACGTAGACGTCCTCGAGGAAGAGCGGCGCGGTGTTGCTCAGACGGATGCCGTGCTTGTGCTCGTGGTCGCCCTGGATGAAGCCCTCGGTGCCCTTCTCGACGACGAACCAGGTCGGCCCGTCGGGCGCCATCGCCAGGATCGAGGTGAGCTCCGCGACGCCGCCGTTCGAGATCCACTGCTTGGCGCCCGAGATCCGGTAGCCGCCGTTCTCGCGCTTGGCCACGGTCTTGAGCGCGGCGAGGTCGCTGCCGGCGTCGGGCTCGGTGGCGCCGTAGGCGAACAGGATTCCCTCCTCGGCGACGCGCGACATCCAGCGCTGCTTCTGTTCGGGCGTGCCGCCGACCGTGATCGGATCGCTGCCCAGGAAGGTGGCGAGCACCGCGGTGGCGATGCCCACATCGATGTGCGCCATCGTTTCGCAGACCCGGTACACGTCCGCAGCGTTCCCGCCCATTCCGCCGTACTCCTCGGGGATGAACACGAGCTGCACGCCGAGCTCCTCGCCGCACATCTTGCGCACGAGCTCCTCGGGGAACTCATCGCGGTCGTCGAGCTCGATGACGAGCGAATCGGGCAGCTCGCGCCGGGCGAACTCGTTGATCGACTCGAGCGTGAACTCGAGAGTTTCCAGGTCCAGGCCGGGCTGCTGCACGATCCCACTCCCTCACACATCGGACGCTGCGCTGCCCCCAGCGCGCAACGTTGTTTCGGTGAAGAGCAAGTCTGGACCGCGACTGAGCAGGCTTCATCGGCAGATGTCCGCCGATCGGTGCGGGTTACTACGAAACGGGTAGTCCGCCCTCTACGGGTGACATTCGCGCGCGCCGATACATCCCGGTTGACCGCGCATGTGACAATGGGAGCCCGGACATCGCGAGCCCGCCGCCATGCGCCCGAGGACATTCAGCATGCTCCTCACCCTCGGGATCTTCCTCGGGGGGCTGGCGCTGGTCTGGACGCTGGGTGGCGGCGGTAGCCGGGCCACCCACGAGCAGGCGTTCACGTTCCCGCTCAACAACACCGTCAGGCACGTGCAGGTCCGCTCGACCCTGCAGCTCGGCCACCTCACGCCGCAGGACGACCAGGTTGAGCTGACGCTAGGCGACGGCTGCCTGACCGCACACCTCTACGCCTACCTCTCGAACGGCTGGGACCACGGGCCGGTCGACGCCGCCGCGCTGATCCTCGGCACGCCGCTGCACTCGAACAGCGGGCCGGTGGCCAGGCTCGTCCGGCACGACGCGGCGTCCGCGCTCATCATCGACGGCCTGGGAGGGCGCGGTGTGCTGGTGGAGCAGGCGGCCCCGCGGGCGTTCACCACGCTGGTCGTCCAGTGGACCAGCGAGGGCCACTGCACGGGCTCGCAGGTCCGCGACGGCTCGCGCAAGCTCGGGCATCTGTTCGACACCTTCCGCGTGCTGGGATGAAATCGCGCCGCCGGCGCGTCTAGGTGGTGTGGACCTCCGATCCACGCGAACCTGGGTGCCCGAGGGCTAGTCGAGGGCTTCAACCCGAGACGCGAGCCCGCGGAGGGGCCGGTGCAAGGTCGCCCAGGCTCCTCCGCACCTGGGTCTAGCCGGCTGCAAACCTTCGCTCTCCGGCGTCCTCGGGTCTCGCGGTACTGGTGTACCGCTTCGACCCTGCGTCCTTGGATAGCTCGGTTTTCGCCGGCTAGTCCAGTGCCGGTCCTCCAGGATCAGGACTTACCGGGTCATATACCCGGTAGGACCTGACGCTTGCGTCGGACGGCGGCTCGGCGGCTGCCTCTGCCGAGTCGTGCGTGCCGCGGATCGAGCGCGTCTCAGTAATAGAACGGCGCGTCCGGCGCGCTGACCCAGGCCTCTTCGCCGAGCTGCGGCGTGACCTCCGCGCGCAGGCGGATCAGCGCCTCGCCGACGGTGCGGTCCTGGGGCACGGTCCAGCCGAGGCCCGCCAGGTTCACGACCTTGCGGATCGGCGCGGTCTCCGGCACGACCACGCGGAGCTGCTGGCGGCGGCGGGTCAGGCGGCCGCCGAGGCGGAACAGCAGGTGCACGCCGGCGCTGTCGATGTAGGTCGCGCCCGAGAGATCCAGCACCAGGCCCAGGGCGCGCTGGGACACGCTGCCCTCGAGCGCCGCGCCGAGGTCCGCTGCGTTCGAGATGTCGACCTCGCCTGCGATCGATGCCACGACGGCGCCCGCCTCCTGGCGCGTCTCGAGCTGTGCAAGCGGGCTCATGCCAGCGCCTCCTTACGAGTCTTGTGGGTGAGGTGGACGCTCGTGCCCTCCGGGCCCGGCACCACCTTGAGCGAATCCATCAGGCGCCGCATCAGCTCGATGCCCCGGCCGCGGTCGCTGCCCGGCCGCGGCGGGCGCCAGAAGCCGAAGTCGCGCACCTCGATCGCAACCTCCTCGCCGAGGTTGGTCGCCTCGAGGACGAAGTCGCCGTCGCCCGGTGGGTACGCGTGCTCGACGCAGTTCATGCAGGCCTCGCCGCAGGCGACCTTGATCTCGTAGGCCACCTCGTCGCTCACGCCGACGGCGGTGAGCCAGCGCTCGAGCGCACGCCGCATCAGGGCGAGCGACGCGGGCTCCGCCGGCAGGCGCAGCTCGAGCGAAGTCTGGTCGACCGGCACGAGCGTCGTGGCCAAGAGCGCCACGTCGTCGGCCGCCCCGCCCTGGGGCGCGACCCGCTCGAGCAGGAAGTCGCACATCGCGTGCGGCTCCTCCGGCGCAGCCTCGATCGCGGCGCGCAGCCGCTCCAGGCCGTCGTCGATCGACACCCCGCGCTCCTCCACGAGGCCGTCGGTGTAGAGCAGGATCGTCGAGCCGGGCTCGAGCACCGCCTCACCGGCGGTGAAGCCGCCGAACGGCAGCACGCCGAGCGGCACGAACTCCCCGCCCGCGAGGTAGTACGCATGGCCGTTCGGATCGCAGATGAGCGGCGGCAGGTGGCCGGCGCTGGCGAAGCTCACGTGGCCGTTGCGGGGGTCGACGACGAGGTAGATCAGCGTGGCGATGCGGTCCTGCTGCCAGTGGTGCATGAGCCGGTTCAGCCGCTCCACGACGCGCTCCGGCTGGTCGTCCTCGAGCGCGTAGGCGCGCAGCGAGTTGCGCAGCTGGCCCATGAGCGAGGCCGCCTCGATCCCGTGGCCCACGACGTCGCCGATCGCCAGGCCCACGCGGCCGTCGCTGTAGGGCACGACGTCGTAGAGGTCGCCTCCCACCTGCGTGCCATCGGCGCCGGGCAGGTAGCGCGTGGCCAGCGCGAGCCCGGAGACCTCCGGGATGTTGCTGGGCAGCAGGCTGCGCTGGAGCGTCGCGGCGATGTGGTGCGCGTGCTGGTTCAGCCGCGCGCGGTCGATCGCCACTGCGAGCCGGTCGGCCGCAAGCTGCAGGAGCTGCGCGTCCTCGGCGGCGAACTCGCGGCCCTCGCTGGTGCCGACCTGCAGCACGCCGATCACCCGGCCGCCGTCCACGAGCAGCGGCACCGCGAGCACCGAGCGCACGCTGTCCTCCCAGACGATCGACGTCAGCTCGCGGTGCGCCTCGACGTCGTCCACGAACACGGGCTGCTTCTGCTGCGCGACCTTGCCGGCGATGCCCTCGCCAACCTGGACCCGGCGGGAGAACGCCGTGCCGGCGCCCCCGCCGCGGGCGGCTCGCACGGTCAGGCAGTCGCGGTCCTCGTCGCGCAGGAGGATGGCGGCGCGCTCCACCTCCAGCACGCGGCTGACACGGTTGAGAAGCTCGGAGAGGAGATCGTCGAACGGAAGGTGGGCGAGCCCCGCGTCGGCCACGGCCTCGAGCCCCTGCACACGCTTCACAGCCTCCTCGGCGCGGGCGCGAGCGTCCTCCTCGATCGACTGCATCAGGGCCCGCTGGCTGCGCACCCGCTCGATCAGAAGCAGCAGCACGAAGCCCATCGCCAGCCACAGCAGGGCGTCGGTTGCGATGTCCACGCGCAGGTGCGGGGCGTCGGCGTACAGCAGCGGCAGCGAGCCGAAGCCGACCACCGCCGCGATGAAGGCGATACCGCGCCGCGGCGTGTGCGTGGCCACCCCCGCGCCCAGCCAGAGCAGGAAGAGCGCGCGGTACGGCGAGGCGCCGCCCGCGAGCCACTGCAGCAGCGCGGTCTGGGCGAGCCCGAGGTAGCCGAAGATCAGGAGGCGGCCGAAGCCGACCCGGTCGTGCTCCTGCATCACCCAGCGCGCTCCGGCCACCGACAGGAGCACCAGCAGCACCGCCGCCGGCCAGCCGGCGACGTCGCTCTGGGCGGTGGGCGGCGCCATGGCGAGGAAGGCCACCGTGAGCGCCGCGTTCACCCCCCAAACGAGGCCCACGAACTTGCGCGCTGTCGCCAAATCGGCACCGCGACGCGGGCCGTCTCTCTTCGCGAAGAGATCGGCCAGAGCCTGGATTGCGGGCATGCGCGCCCTTTCCCGAAGGGCCATGCTCGGGTGATCGGCCACCCCACGGGTCTGCTTGACCCAAAAGGGCGATTTACCGACGAGTTGCTAGCCCGTACCGGGCGAGGCGCTCGGCTTCACCGGGCTCTTGAAGAACATCCGGTAGGCGAAGATGAAGTACGCCGCCGCGAGCGCCATACCGAGCGGCCACCAGACGATCGCCGTGACCAGCGCGTGATGGCCGGTGGCCGCGTTGTGCACGGTGAGGCCGAACGGCTTGTTGTCGTGCGCCGGCAGCACGTTCGGGTAGAGCCCGGCGGCCATCGTGGTGAGCAGCCCGACGATGAACAGCGAGGAGGCGATGAACGCCTTCAGCCACTGGTCCGCGCGTTGGTAGACGATCATCGCCACGAGCGCTCCCACCGCCAGCGCGGGGAAGATCAGCCGCCACGGGTGGTCGGTGAGATTGGTGAGCATCTCGTTGCGCACGGAATAGGTGGGCCCGATGAGCGCGACGAACAGAACGGCGTCGAGGAAGCTCACTCCGGTGGCGAGCCTGCGGGCGCGCTCCCGCATGGCGCCGGTGGCGCGCACGCCGAGGAAGGTCGCTCCGTGCCCGACGAGCACCACCAGCCCGAACACCCCGATCAGGAGCCCGTACCAGTTCAGGATCTGGAACAGCGCCAGGTGGAAGTAGCCGTCCGGACCCAGCGGCACGCCTCGCACCACGTTCCCGAGCGCCACGCCGAACACGAGCGCGAGGCCGGCCGACGAGAGGCAGAACACCGTGTCGCAGGCGGCGCGCCAGACCGGGTTGTCGATCTCGTGCCGGAGCTCGAGCGCCAGCCCCCGCCCCACCAGCAGCCAGAGCACGAGGATGAGGCCGAAGTAGAGCCCGCTGAAGGCGCCCGCGTAGGCCTTGGGGAAGGCCAGGAAGAGCACGCCGCCGCTTGCGAGCAACCAGACCTCGTTGCCGTTCCAGACCGGGCCGATCGCCGCGGTGGCCTCCTCGCGCTCCTCCTCGGTCTTGGCGAGCCAGAGGTGCACCGCGCCCACGCCGAGGTCGAAGCCGTCGAGCACGACGTAGATCGTCACCATCACCGCCAGGAAGCAGAACCAGGCGCTGCTCACGCCAGGGCCTCCGCCGCGCGCGCGCCGGTGGTGGGCGTCTCCGCGTCATCGGGGCCCTTGCCCACGATGCGCACGATCATCATCAGAAAGAGGATGCCGACGAACAGGTAGAGGCCGGCGAAGCCGAGCAGCGTGAAGATGCCGGTGCCCGCCGGCACCGAGCTGGCGGGCGACGCTGCGTCCTTTGTCCTCAACAGCCCATAGATCACCCACGGCTGGCGGCTCACCTCCGCCGTCGCCCAGCCCGCGATGTTGGCGATGTAGGTGAACGGGAACGCCAGCATCAGCGCCCACAGCATCGGTTTCGAGTCGTACAGCTTGCCCCGCCAGAGCAGCAGCACGGCCAGCCCGGCGATCAGGACGAGGATCGTTCCGAGCCCCACCATGATGTGGTACGAGTAGTACGCCAGAGGCACGGAGTCCGGCCAGTTGTTCACTGGGATCTGGTTGAGCCCCGTGAGCTGCTCGTTCCAGTTGTGCGAGGTGAGGAACGAGAGGAAGTGCGGCATGGCGACCGTCGACTCGAGCTTGCGCTGCTCGGTGTTGGGGTTGCCGAGGAGCACGAGCGGCGCACCCTTCTCCGACTTGAACAGCCCCTCCATCGCCGCGAACGAGGACGGCTGCATCTTCGCCACGTTGTGGGCGGCGCGGTCGCCGGTCGGGAAGATCTGCAGCACGCAGAAGATCAGCGCCGCCACCACGCCGACCTTGATCGACAGGCGCGCGAACGCCTGGTGGCGCCCGATCAGCAGGTAGAAGGCGCCCATCGCGGCGAGCACGAACGCGCCCGTGATCGCAGCGCCGCTCATGTTGTGGGCGTACTGCCAGCCGACCCACGGGTTCGTCAACAGGCCCCAGAAGGAGTTGAGCTGCACCGCGTTGCCGTGGGCCGAGTAGGCCACCGGGTGCTGCATCCAGGCGTTGGTGGCGATGATGAAGAAGCCGGACAGCCACGAGCCGGCGAAGACGAACATCGCCGAGACCCAGTGCACCGCCGGGCTCACCCGGTTGCGGCCGGCCAGGAAGATGCCGAGGAACACCGACTCGGCGAAGAAGGCGAACACGCCCTCCATCGCCAGCGTCTGGCCGATCACGCCGCCGGCGTAGTTCGAGAACCTGGCCCAGTTCGTGCCGAACTGGAACTCCAACGGGATGCCCGTGACCACCCCGACGGCGAAGTTGAGGGCGAAGATCTTGGCCCAGAAGCGAGCGGCCGACTCGTACTGCTCGCGCTCCTCCTCGGTCTTCCGGAAGGGCGGGAAGCGGTGATCGCTTCGGCCGAGGAACGACACCGACTTGAGCCACGCGATCATCAGCGCGAGGCCCATCGTGAGTATCGGGAAGAGGTAGTGGAACGTGACCGTCAGCGTGAACTGCAGGCGGTCAACAGTGACGTTGCTGCTCAAGCCAGTCTCCTGCCCCCGGAACGCCGGACATCTTAAACAGGTGCTCCCCTCGACTTCCGAAAGCGGCTATCCGTCATGATCCCGCCCCTCGAAATTCGGCTACCAAGGAGAAGAGCCAAGTGGGAGTACTCGACGGAAAGGCGGCGATCGTCACGGGATCGGCCCGTGGAATCGGTCGCGCCACGGCGGAGCTGCTCGCCGAGAACGGCGCCAGGGTCCTGATCAACGACCTCGACGGCGACGTGGCGCAGCAGGCCGCCTCGGAGATCCAGGGCGAGACGGCGGTGTTCGCCGGCGACCTGACCAAGCCCGGCGTGCCGGACGACCTGGTCAAGACCGCGCTCGACGAGTTCGGCCAGCTCGACATCATCGTCAACAACGCCGGCTACACCTGGGACGGCGTGATCCACAAGATGACCGACGAGCAGTTCCAGGCGATGCTCGACATCCACACGATCGCGCCGTTCCGCATCGCGCGCGCCGCCGCTCCCTACCTGCGCGAGACCGCCAAGAAGGAGAAGGAGGCGGGCGAGGAGGTCTTCCGCAAGATCGTCAACGTCAGCTCGATCTCGGGCACGATGGGCAACGCCGGCCAGGCCAACTACTCGGCGGCCAAGTCGGCGGTGGTCGGCCTCACGAAGACGCTGGCGAAGGAGTGGGGCCAGTTCAAGATCAACGTGAACGCGGTGGCGTTCGGCTTCGTGGAGACGCGCCTGACCGCCGCCAAGGAGGGTGCCGAGACGATCGAGCGCGGCGGCGAGCAGATCCAGCTCGGCATCCCCGAGCAGATGCGCCAGATGGCGTCGATGCTGATCCCGCTCGGCCGCGGCGCGACCCCGAAGGAGGCTGCGGGCGGCATCTTCATCCTCTGCACTCCGTGGGCGAACTACATCCACGGCCAGGTGCTGCACGTCACCGGCGGCCAGTTCGGCGGAATGACGGGCTGACCTGAACCGCACCCTCGCCCTGACATTTGCGGCCCTGCTCGCGGCGTTCGCCGCGGGCGGGCTGCTGGTGGGCAAGAGCGGGTCTAGCGGCGGCGGCTCCGGCTCGTTCGCCGCTCTGGCCCGCAAGCTGCCGCAGATCGAGCGCCGCGTCGAGCAGATCCGCGGCCTGCCCTTCAAGCGGCCGCTGCGGCCGCAGCTCGTCACCGGCGCGCAGGCGCGCCGGACCGGCCTGGCCGAGCTCGACCGGATCGAGCCACCGGCCACCCAGGCGTCCGAGTCCGAGCTGCTCGAGCTGCTCGGCCTGATCCCGCCCGGCGCGAGCCTCGAACGATCCAGGGCGAGGTCCTGCAGGACCAGGTCGCCGGCTACTACGACAGTGACACCAAGCGGCTCGCGCTCGTGAGCGACGCCGGCGCGGGCGGCGACGACGCCGTCGGCGAGATCACGCTCGCCCACGAGCTGACGCACGCGCTCGACGACCAGACCTTCGGCATCCACGACACGAGCTCGGCGAGCGGCGACCCCTCGGACGCCTATACCGCGCTGGTCGAGGGTGACGCGACGGTGGTGATGTCGCGCTACGCCCAGCGCTTCATCTCGGGCGGCGACCTCTTCCGCGCGGCCCTGGGCGGCTCGAGCGGCGCCTCCACCGCCAAGCTGCCGCCCTACGTCGAGGCCTCGCTCGAGTTCCCCTACCTCGCGGGCGCGTCGTTCGTGAATGCGCTGTACGCGGTGGCGGGCGACTGGAAGCTCGTGAACTTCGCCCTGCGCACGCGCCCGCCGGTCTCCACCGAGCAGGTGATGCACCCGCTGAAGTACGAGGCCGACGAGCGGCCGCTGCCGGTGAGGCTCGACGTGCGGCCGCTCATGCCGCCGGGGTGGAGGCGGGCGCTGTCCTCGACGCTCGGCGAGTTCACCACCGGCCAGCTGCTGAAGCCCGCCATGGGCGCCCAGCCCGCCGACGCGGCCGCCACGGGCTGGTGCGGCGACCGCGTCGAGCTGTGGAGCGACGGCCACTCTCACTACGCGCTGGTCGCCGCCTGGCGCTTCGACACGCCAGGCGACTCAGCGCAGTTCGAGGCGGCGCTGCGCGCCTATGCCGCGCGCCGCCCGGGGCCGCACGCCGTCGCGACCCGGAACGGGATCACGACGCTCGCAGTCGCCCCGAGCGCCGCCCTGGCCGGCCGGCTGGCCGCTCAGGCGGTGGCCGCCTCGTAGGCGATCGTCTCGACCGGCTCCGCGACCATGATCTGAGGCTCGCTGTCCACGCCTCCGCGCTCCATCGCCTCAGGCAGGCTCGGGTCCTGGCCGAACGCCTGCGCCGCCTCGGGCGTTGGAAAGTCGAGGCTGATGACGATGTCGTTGGGATCGTCCGCCAGCCGGTACAGCCGGTGCCCGGTGGAGCCGTGCTCGCGCCGGACCGACTCGTGCTCGTCGAACACCGGCTTCCAGGCGTCGTAGTCGCGGACGTGATGGCGCACGACAAGGGTCGTCATGAAGAACCTCCTGTTTCGGGGCCAGATCTGCGGACCTTCCCAGAACCGGCGTGTCCCGGTGTTAAGGCGTCGCGGACGGTCTTCAGGAACGCCTCCGCCGCCGGCGGCCGCGTGCGGTCCGCGCGGTAGAGGATCGACACCGGCACCCTGAGCGTGCGCGGCGCCACGCGCAGCAGGGCGATCGGCGGGCCCTCCGCGAGGGCGAACGAGCGCGGCGTGAGCGACACGCCGAGCCCGTTGGCCACGAGCGCGCGCACGGTGCCGAGGTTGTTGCTCTCGAACGCGGGAGCGCGGGCGACGCCAGCCGCCTGGAGCTCGGCATCGAGCCGCTGCCGCACCGCCGAGCCGCGCAGGAAGGCCACCAGCGGCTCGCCGTCGAGCTGGCTGAAGCGGACGCTGCGGCGGCGGGCGAGCGGGTGGTCGCGCGCCACGATCACCACAAGCTCCTCCTCGAACAGCTGCTCGCCCGCGATGCCCTCCCCCGCCTCGTCCGGGGTGACGAGGCCGAAGGCGAGGTCGAGCCGGTCGGCGCGCAGGAGAGCCAGCGCCTCGATCAGCGTGTCCTCCACGAGGCGCACCTCGATCGCCGGGTAGGCGGCCCCGAAGGCGGCGAGCAGCTCCGCCGGCTCGAGCCTCCCCACCGCGGGCAGCATCCCCACCGACAGCGTGCCGCGCACGAGGCCGCGCAGCGCGTCCACCTCCGCGCGCAGGGCATCGGCCTCGGCGAGCGCGCGCGTTGCCCGCGCCAGCGCGAGCTCGCCGGCCTCGCTCAGCTCCACCCGTCTGGTGGTGCGCCGCAGCAGCTCCACCCCCAGCTCCTGCTCGAGCCGGCGCACCTGCTGCGACAGCGCCGGCTGCGCGATGTGCAGCTCCCTCGCGGCCAGCGTGAAGCTCTTGTGCTGGGCCACGGCGGCGAAGTAGCGCAGCTGTCGCAGCTCCATCGCTCGATCGTAATCCACGATAAGTGCCATCTCAACACCGTCTTTGACTTATGAGTCCGCCGGGGAGAAACTGCTGGCGTGACGATCGCCCCGATGCTCGAGAGCGCCACTATCCGCCACCACCTCCGGCCGGGCGACATCGGCGCCGTGGTCTCCCTCCACGGGCGCGAGTACGCCGAGGGCTGGGGCCTGGACGCGACCTTCGAGACGCACGTCGCGCGCCAGATCGCGGAGTACGGCGAGGAGCTGGCGGTCGACCCCGACGCCGGCCGGCTCTGGATCGCCGAGCAGGGCGGGACGATGATCGGGTCGCTCGCGGTCACGCGGGACTCCGCGACGCACTGTCACCTGCGCTGGTTCTGCCTCGCACGGCACGCGCGCGGCCAGGGCCTCGGCCGGCGAATGCTGGACGGCGCCCTGGCCTACGCGCGCGAGCGCGGCTTCACGACGATGGTGCTCGAGACCTTCAGCGAGCTGCACGCGGCCGCGCACCTGTACCGGGAAGCCGGCTTCGTGATGCTCGACGAGCAGCCCGTGCCCCGCTGGGGCCGCGTGATCGAGCTGCGGCACTACGAGCTGAAGCTCTAAGCCGAAGGATCCCCCGGGGGTCTACACCACGCTGGCCTCAGACGTGGCTCGTGACCCCCGCGGGACCTCCGTTGGGAGACGGCGCGTCCGCGTTCTCGTACCAGGAGAGCGCGTACTTCCCATCGTCCAGCTGCTGGGAGAGCTTGCTCAGCCGCAGCGGGGCGAACGTGTCACACATCACCGCCAGCTCGTCGGTGTGGCGCATGCCGAGCGACTTCTCGGCCAGACCGGGCTGCGGACCGTGCGGCAGGCCCGAGGGGTGCAGCGTGACGGACCCCACGTCGACGCCCTTGCGCGAGCCGAACTGGCCGTCGACGTAATAGATCATCTCCTCGGACTGCAGGTTCGAGTGGTTGTAGGGGATCGGCACCGCGTCCTCGTCCCAGTCGAGCATGCGCGGGCAGAACGAGCAGATCACGAAGTTGGGTCCCTGGAAGGTCTGGTGCACCGGCGGCGGCATGTGGATGCGGCCGGTGATCGGCTCGAAGTCGTCGATCGAGAACGTGTAGGGGTAGACGTAGCCGTCCCAGCCCACCACGTCGAGCGGGTGGTAGTCGAGCTTGTAGGTCTGGTAGCCGTCGCGCACCCGCACGACCAGGTCGAACTCGCCGCGCTCGCGGTGGGTCACGAGGCCGGTGGGCGGATGGAAGTCGCGATGCGAGAAGGGAGCGTGCTCGAGCAGCTGCCCGTAGCGGTTGCGGTAGCGGTTCGGCGTCTCGATCTCGCCCGGCGTGTGGAAGGTCAGGAACAGCTCCTCGGCGGCGTTCGGCACGAAGCGGTAGGTGGTGCCGCGCGGGATCACGATGTAGTCGCGCTCGCGGTAGGGCAGCGTGCCGAAGGTGGTCTCGAGCACCCCCTGGCCGTGGTGCACGAACAGCACCTCGTCGCCCTCGCCGTTTCTGTAGAAGTAGTCCTGCCCGGCGGTCGGCCGGCAGATGGCGATCTCCACATCGCTGTTCCACATGAGGAGCTGGCGGCCGCGGATCGCATCGCCGTCGGGCTCCACCTGCCGGGTGTCGATCAGGTGGTGCGAGTGCGCGTCCGGCACCCACTCCTCGCGCACGATCGGCTCGAACGCGCCGAGCTCCATCACGCGGCAGGGCGACTCCAGGTGATAGAGGATCGACTCGTTCCCCGAGAAGCCCTCGAAGCCCATTACCTCCTCGGTGAGGAGCGTGCCGTTGTCGCGGAAGGCGGTGTGGCGCTTCTGCGGGAGGCTGCCGCGGCTCTCGTACCTCACAGGTTCCCCCGCAGCGCCTGCTCGCGCTCGATCGCCTCGAACAGGGCCTTGAAGTTGCCCTCCCCGAAGCCGCGCGAGCCGTGCCGCTCGATGATCTCGAAGAACAGCGTGGGCCGGTCGCCCACCGGCTTCGAGAAGATCTGCAGCAGGTAGCCCTCGTCGTCGCGGTCGACGAGGATGCCGAGGCGGCGCAGGTCCGAGATGTCCTCCTGAATCTGTCCCACGCGCCCCGGCGCCTCGTCGTAGTAGGACTCGGGCGTCTGCAGGAACTGCACACCCCGGTCCCTCAAAGCGGACACCGTCCCCACGATGTCCGTCGTCGCAAGGGCGACGTGCTGCACCCCGGGTCCCCTGAAGAACTCGAGGTACTCGTCGATCTGCGACTTTCTCTTTCCCTGGGCGGGCTCGTTGATCGGGAACTTCAGCCTGCCGTGGCCGTCGGTCACCACCTTCGACATCAGTGCCGAGTACTCGGTGGAGATCTCCTCGTCGGAGAAGTGGATCATCTCCGTCATCCCGAACACGCGCTCGTAGTAGTGCACCCACTCCTCCATGTGGCCCAACTGGACGTTCCCGACCACATGGTCGATCCCCAGGAGCAGGTTGTCGCCGCCCCGGTTCGGCTCGCCGCGCGACACGAAACCGGGTAGGAACGGGCCCCGGTAGTCGTCGCGCTGCACGAAGGTGTGGCGAACCTCGCCGTAGGTGGCGATGGCGGACACCTGCACGCGACCGTGCTCGTCATCGAGCCAGTGCGGTGTCTCGATTCCCCGCGCGCCGTGCTCGACGGCCGTCTCATAGGCGCGGGCCGCGTCCGGCACGCTCAGCGCGATGTCGACGACTCCGTCGCCGTGCCGGCGGTGGTGGTCGCCAATCTCGTCGTCGCCGCCAAGCGTGCCTGTGAGCACGAGCCGGATCCGTCCCTGCTCGAGGACGCGGGACACGCGGTCTCTCCTCCCCGTTTCGAGCCCGCTGTAGGCGATCTCCCTGAACCCCAGCGCGTGCTCGTAGAAGTACGCCGCCTGCGCGGCGTTACCCACGAAGAGCTCCAGGTGGTCGATGCCGTGAACGGGCATGTGGTCCTGCCGTGCGGGGACGGCGGATGCCTGAAGCTCCTCTGTCGCCATGGGTCCTCCCTCGGGGTCCGCGTGCCCAAGTAATGTTTCTACCGTCAAGGGCGGTTTGCAACGACTATTCGTTGCATTCCATGGAGCTTATAGGCAGGTATGGACGAGATCGACGAGCTGATCGTTGCATTGCTCAGGGAGAACGCGCGGCGCTCCTTCCAGGACATCGGCAAGCACGTGCACCTGTCGGCGCCGGCGGTCAAGCGGCGCGTGGACCGGCTAGAGGCCCGCGGCGTGATCCGCGGCTACACCGCGGTGATCGATCCCGCCGCGTCCGGCTGGCACACGGAGGCGTTCGTCTACCTCTACTGCGACGGCCGCATGCCGGCCGACGCGATCAAGCAGGCTGTGGAGGCCGTGCCCGAGGTGGCGTCGGCGCACACGGTCGCGGGCGAGTACAGCGCGGTGCTGCACGTGCTGGCCAAGGACACCGCCGACCTCGAGCTCGCGCTGGAGAGCATTCGCGCCAAGGACGGCGTTTCGCGTACGGTCTCGCAGATCGTGCTCTCCACCCTCTTCCAGCGTTGAGGCTGCTGGTAGCCGTCCACCAGGCGGACGCCGGCCCGGGCGTGTTCGCCGAGGTGGCGCGCGCCGGCGTCGAGGTGGTGGAGTGGCAGCCGCGGTCGGGGCCGGCGCCGGGCGGCGCGGACGCCGTGCTGGTGCTCGGCGGCGCGATGCACCCGGTGGAGGACGGCGATCATCCCTGGCTCGCGGACGAGCGCGAGTGGCTGCGCGGCGTGATCGCCCGCGGCGTGCCGCTGCTCGGAGTCTGCCTCGGGGCCGAGCTCGTGGGTCAGGCCGCCGGCGGCGAGGCCGTGCGGCTCGGCAGGTCCGAGATCGGCTGGCACGAGACATCGCTCACCCCGGAGGCCGCCGGCGATCCTTTGTTCAGCGCGCTGCCCCCGCGCTTCCCGGCACTCCAGTGGCACAGCTACGCGCTCTCGCCGGCGCCGTCGGCGACGGTGCTCGCCTCCTCGCCGAGCTGTGCGCAGGGCTACCGCGTGGCCGAGCGAGCCTGGGGCATCCAGTTCCACGCGGAGGTCACGCCGGAGATCGTCGAGGGCTGGATCGCGGAGGCGGAGGAGACGGATGCGGACGACGTGCGGGAGGCGGGCGTGGAGCTCGGCGAGCTACGCGCGCGCACGGCGGTCGAGATCGAGGCGTGGCAAGAGCTCGGCCGCGGCCTCTTCGAGCGCTTCTTGCGAGTGACTGGTGACTGGTGACTAGGTCCAGTCACTAGCCACTAGTCACTTGGGCCGCCGCTCCTCGGAGAGCGGGCGACCCTCGGAGTCAGTTAGGCCCACTGGCGGCCAGGGCCCGAACCAGTTGTCGCGCGCCCCGTCCAGCGTGATGATCGCGCCCGAGTAGTAGTCGCCCGCGCGCGAGGCCAGGTAGGCCACTAGCCAGGCCTGCTCCTCCGGCTGCCCCATCCGCTGCAGCGGCACCGTCTGCGCCACACCGCGCCGCACGGGCTCCGGGTACTTCTGGATCGCGTCGGTCTCGAAGTGGCCGGTGGCGATCGCGGTCACGCGGATCCCGAAGCGCGCCCACTCGATCGATAGGACGCGGGTCATGTTCTCCACCGCCGCGCGGGCCGCCGACGAGTGCACCATCCCGGGCAGGCCATGGTGCGGCGAGAGGGTGACGTTCACGATCTTGCCGCCGCCCGCCGGGATCATCGCCTTGGTGGCCACTGCGTGGGTCATCAGCCATGTGCCCTCGAGGTTGAGCCGCACCACCGTGCGGAAGCCCTTCGGGGTGATCTCCTCGGCCGGCGACATGTACTGCCCGCCGGCGTTGTTCACGAGCGTGTCGAGCTTGCCGTGGCGCTCGAGCACACCGTCCACGAGTGCCGCCACGTCCTCCTCCTCGCGGATGTCGCAGACCACCGGCTCGCAGCGCCCGCCCTCGCACAGCGACGCCGTCTCCTCGAGCGGCTCGGGCCGTCGCCCGGCAATGACGACGGTGGCGCCGCAGGCCGCCAGCTCGATCGCGGTCGCGCGGCCGATGCCCGAGCCCCCGCCGGTGACCAGCACCACCTGGCCGTCGAGCAGGCCGGGACGGAAGATCTCGGAGGGCATGGGGCGGGCAGCCTACCTGGCGCCTCCGGCCGGCTCAGCTCACACGTGTTCTGACGATCTCGATGCCCAGCGCCTCGAACGGCGCCAGCGCCTCGGGGGGCGCGTCGCGCGCGGTGGCGAGGTGGATGAGCGCATCGGCGGGACCGATCCCGAACGGCGCCACGGTGCCGAGCTTGTCGGCGGACGCTACCCCGACCACCCGGTCGGCGCTCTCGAGCAGCACCCGCCGCACCTCCGCCTCCTCGGCGTAGCCCTCGCTGATGCCGTGCTCGGCGTGGAGGCTCCAGATACCCAGGAAGCAGACGTCCGCGGCGATCCGCCACCAGCGCGCGCCGGTCGAGCGTCCCGCCGATCACCACGACCTCGAGCTCGGGGTGACGGCCGAGGGCGGCGGCCACCGGCGGGCTGTGGGTCACGACGGTCCCGCCGAAGGCCGCCGGGATCTCCTCGGCGAGCGCGAGCGCAGTGCTGCCTCCGTCGAGGATCACGACCTGGCCCGGCTCTGTCCGTCGCCGGCGAGCTCGTCGAGGTCGCGCCTGACGGTGTAGGCGGACACGCCCAGCCGCTCCTGCAGCTCGGTCGCCACCACCCGCCCAGACGAGGCGAGCTGGTCGAGGATCAGCCGCTGGCGCTCGGCCTTGAGCAGCTCAGGCAAGCGCGAGCTCGTCGACGCTCGACACCACGAGCTTCCCCGCGTCCAGCGCGATCTCCACCATCTCGTCCGCGCCCGCGGACGGACCGCCGATCCGCAGCACGGCATCGCAGCGCTCCAGCAGCCGGCGCGCGACGCGTACAGGCGGGGTGCGATGATGCGATCCATGCCAGAGGCCGACTACGTGATCGTTGGCGCGGGCTCTGCCGGCTGCGCGCTTGCCGGGCGCCTGACCGAGGACCCGTCCGTGCGCGTGCTGCTGCTCGAGGCGGGCGGCAAGGCCGTGCACCCCAACGTGGCGATCCCGGCCGCCTTCGCCAAGCAGTTCAAGACGGGGCTCGACTGGGACTACGCCACCGAACCCGAGCCGGGCTGCGCCAACCGCTCGCTGTACGTACCGCGCGGCAAGGGCCTGGGCGGCTCGAGCTCGATGAACGCGATGCTCTACGTGCGCGGCCGGCCACTCGACTACGACCTCTGGGAGGCGCAGGGGTGCCCCGGCTGGGGCTGGAGACACGTGCGGCCCTGCTTCCTGAAGGCCGAGAACAACGAGCGCGGGGCCTCCGAGCACCACGCCGTCGGCGGGCCGCTGAACGTCGCCGACGAGCGCTCGCCCCGCAAGCTCACCGGCCGCTTCCTGGCCGCCGCGGAGGCGGCGGGCATCCCGCGTGTCCCCGACTACAACGGCCCGGAGCAGGACGGCGCGTCGATGGCGCAGGTCACGCAGAAGAACGGCCGCCGCTTCAGCGCGGCCGACGCGTACCTGCGGCCGCACCTGAAGCGCGACAACCTCACGGTGATCACGGGCGCGCAGGCGCTGCGCGTTGAGATCGCCGGCGACCGCGCGGTCGCCGTCCGCTACCGCGACCGGCGCGGGAACGAACGGCTCGCGCACGCCCAGCGCGAGGTCGTGCTCGCCGGCGGCGCGATCGGCTCGCCGCAGCTCCTGATGCTCTCGGGCATCGGCCCGGCGGTGGAGCTCGCGCGCCACGGCATCCCCGTGCAGGCCGACCTTCCCGGCGTGGGCGAGAACCTCCACGACCATCCCTACGTCGTCTGCATCTGGGAGTCGAAGGTCGGCGAGTCCCTCTACGGCGCGGACAAGCCGGTCAAGCTGGCCGAGTGGCTGCTGCGCCGCAGCGGCCCGCTCACCTCGTCGGTGGCGGAGGCGTTCGCGTTCGTGCGCAGCCGGCCGGGCCTCCCCGCGGCGGACCTGCAGTACCACTTCGCGCCCGCCTACTTCAACGACAACGGCTTCGACGAGCTCGACGGCCACGCGTTCACCTGCGGGCCTGTGCTGGTCTCGCCGCGCAGCCGCGGACGCCTCTGGCTGCGCTCGGCCAACCCGGACGACAAGCCGCACATCCTCACCAACTCGCTCACCGAGCCGGAGGACGTGCAGGCGCTCGTCGCGGGCGTGAAGCTCGCGCGCGAGATCGCGGCCGCCGAGCCGCTGGCGTCGGCGGCCGGCCGCGAGCTCTTCCCGGGCCCCGACGTGCAGACGGACGACGACATCGAGGCGGACGTGCGCCGGCGCGTGGACCTGATCTACCACCCGGTGGGCACCTGCCGGATGGGCTCGGACGAGCTCGCCGTGGTGGACCCGGAGCTGCGGGTGCGCGGCATCGACGGCCTGCGAGTGGCGGACGCGTCGATCATGCCGGTGATCCCGGGCGGCAACACCAACGCCCCCGCGATCATGATCGGCGAGCGGGCCGCGGAGCTGATCCGCGCGCCGGAGACGGAAGGCGTGCTCACTGCCCACGGCAGCTGAGCCGCAGCCCGCCTCGCTCCCGATACCAGGCGGCCGCCCGGAGGCCACCGTGCGGCTGTGGCCGCTGCTCACCGGCACCTCGGTGGCGCCGCCCGGCTGGCTGCACCGCGAGGAGGGCCGCCTGGCCGGCGTGCGGGCGTTCGGCGTCGGCGTGCCGCGTGACCGGCTCGTGCGCATCCCGGTCGTCGCCTTCCTCGTCGAGCACCCGGGCCTTGGCCACTTCCTGATCGACACCGGCTTTCACCCCTCGGTGGCGGTGGATCCCAAGCAGAACCTCGGCCGCATCGGCGCGCTGACCTTTCGCGGGATCAAGATGGAGCAGTCGCAGGCGGTGTCGCACCAGCTCCGCGCGCGGGGGATCGAGCCGGGCGGGATCGGGCTCGTCGTGATGACCCACATGCACATCGACCACGCGAGCGCCATCTCGGACTTCCCCAAGGCGACCTTCCTGGTCAGCCGCGCCGAGTGGGAGGCGGCGAGCGAGCCGCGCGGCGAGACTCGCGGCTACGCCCGGCGCCAGTTCGACCACGCCTTCGACTACCGGCTGCTCGACTTCGACGGCTCGCAATCGGAGTCGTTCACGAGCTTCGGCCGCTCGTTCGACGTCTTCGGCGACGGCAGCGTGCGGCTCGTCTACACGCCCGGCCACACGAGCGGGCACCTCTCGGTGGTGCTGCGGCTGGCCGCACGCGAGGCGCTGGTCGCCGGCGACGCGATCTACACCCTGCGGACGCTGCGCGACTCCACCCTTCCCCACCGGATGACCGACGAGCACCTCTTCCGGCGCTCGCTGCGCGAGATCCAGCTCTACGCCGAGCAGACGCCCGGCGCCCTGATCGTGCCCGGCCACGACATGGCGGCCTGGGACGCTCTCGAGCCGGTGTACTAGGCGGCCGCCAGCGGACGCTCGGTCAGCAGCTCCTCCAGCTCGACCGCCGGCCCGTCGCAGTGCAGCTCGATGCCGTTGCCGTCCAGATCGCGCAGGTAGACCGAGAGCGAGCCGCCGTGATCCTGGGCGCCGTCGATCGGGTGGCCGTGATCGAGCAGCCGCTGCGTCGCCTTGGCCAGCGCATGGCGGTCCGGATAGCGGATGGCGAAGTGGTGGAGCCCGGTGTGCCCTGGCGGAGGCGGGCAGCCGCCGGCGCTGTGGAAGGCGTTCAGCGCGATGAGGTGGTGGTACTCGCCGGCGCCGAGGAAGACGGCCGGCTGGCCCGAGTCGGGGCCGTAGAGGCGCACGGTGAAGCCGAGGACGTCGCGGTAGAAGGCTGTTGCGCGGTCGAGGTCAGCCACCCGAAGGTGGACGTGCCCGATGGAGGCGCGAGGGTCGATGGGAAGGGATGCACGGTTCATGATCCCAGGATCGCGGCCACGGGCCGGCTTGTCGACACGGGTAGCTGGTCAGCTCAGGTGCGGCTGACCGAAGGGCCGGTCTATCAGCTGGCTGGGGAGGGCCGGCGGGCGGCGGCCTGCGCCGCACGGCGCGCCGCGCGGGCGGCACGCACGGCCCGCTTGCGGCCCTGCTGCTGAAGCCCGTAGTAGAGCTTCTCCACCTCGGTGAAGACGAGCTCGGCGGCAGCCTGCGATTGCTCGCGCGTGGGGTGCTCCACCTTGTCGAACCGGATCGGGTCGCCGAAGTGGACCGTGACCTTCGGGAACTGCAGGCGAGTCCAGTTACGCGCCTTCGCGCTCCCGACGATCGCGGTGGGCACCACCGGCACCCCCGACTCGAGCGCCAGGCGACCCACGCCCGGCTTCGGCTCACCCAGCCGCTCGGTTCGCGAGCGGCCGCCCTCGAGGTACATGAGCACCATGTCTCCGCGCCCGAGGATGGCGTGTGCCGTCTTGAAGGCCTCGTCGTCGTGACGCCCGCGCATGATGGGGAACACGCCGCCGTGCGTGAACACCCATTGCATCGGCCGCGTGAACAGCTGCGACTTCGCCATGAACTGGACCTTGCGCCGCAGGTAGGCGGCGACGAAGAAGTGGTCCATGAAGGAGAAGTGGTTCGGCGCGATCAGGACCGGGCCCTCGCTCGGCACCTTCTGTGCGTCGATGCAGCGGCCGCGGTAGAGCACCGCCACCATCGGCACGAGCAGGAGGCGCACGATCTCGTAGACCCAGTCGGGCCTGCCCGCGCGCGTGCGCGTATGGAAGCGGGTGAAGTACTCGGCGGGACGGGGGTCCTTGTAGACCTGCGCCTTCATTCGAGCTTCCTACCCGCCGGGCGGCGGCGGGTTACTCGCGGTTACCTCCTCCTGCGCGTTAGATACGCGCGCGCTATATCTCTCAACTGACGGCCGCGATGCAGGAATCCCGCCGCGGTGCGACCGGTGGCGCGGTGTTCGAGGTCGAGCTCGAGCTCCACGACGTTGAAGCCGCCGCGCAGCGCGTCGACGTCCATCGCGGTCTCCATGCCGAAGCCGTGGGCGAACGGCAGCACCGCCTCGAGCACGTCGTGGCGGAGCGCGCGCTGGCCGGAGAGCGGCGCCTCGAGCCGGCGGCCGGCCAGCCGCTCTACGGTCCTCCGGGAGAAGCCGAGCGTGAGACCGACCCCGCCGCCCACGCGCCGCGCGAAGCGCCCGATCGCCAGGTCCGCCTCACCACGCTCGACCGCGTCCACGAGCCGCACGAGGTCGCCCGCCGACCGGCCGAGGTCGCCGTCGCAGAGCAGCACGATGTCCGCAGCCTGCTCGCCGCGCAGCCGTTCCGCCGCGCGCGTGTTCGCCCCTCCCTTGCCCACGCGGCGCTCGCCCCGGATCAGTTCGGCGCCGGCCGCGCGGGCGATCTCCGGCGTCCCGTCGGTCGACGCGTCGTCCGCCACGATCAGGCGCGCCTGCGGGAAGGCGGCGCGCAGCGCGGCCAGCGTGTCGCCCAGCCGCTCCTCCTCGTTGCGGGCGGCGACGATCGCCGCGATTTCCGGTGGCACCGGTGGGTATCGTGCCGCAAACCCTCGGACAGGAGGACGCGCGTTGCCGGACGTCGAGGCTCACATCACGGGCACGGTTTGGAAGATCGAGTGCGAGATCGGCCAGCAGGTCGAGGAGGGCGACACGCTCGTGATCCTCGAGTCGATGAAGATGGAGATGCCGGTCGAGGCTGAGGACGAGGGCGTGGTCAAGCAGATCACCTGCCAGGAGGGACAGTCGGTGTCGGAGGGCGACACCCTGGTGGTGCTCGAGTAGGCGTATGCGCGAGCTGGCCTCCGGAAAGCTGCTCCTGGACGAGCCGGCAGAGCACGTCACCCGCCTCCGCATCTCGAACCCGGCCAAGCGCGGCGCGCTCGACCACGAGATCCTCGACGCTCTCGCGCAGACGGTCGGCTCGCTCGACGCGCGCTGCCTGCTGATCACGGGCGACGGCAACGTCTTCTCGGCGGGCTACGACCTCGGCAACCTCGACGAGGACAACTTCGAGCAGCGGGCCGAGGCGCTGGTCGCCCACCCGTTCCACGAGGCGATCGAGGCGCTCGAGGCCTACCGCTTCCCGGCGGTCGCCGCGCTCAACGGGCATGCCATCGGCGGCGGGCTCGAGCTCGCCCTGAGCTGCGACATCCGCGTGGCCGCGCGCGGCATCAAGGTCGGCATGCCGCCGGCCAAGCTCGGGTTGATCTACTCGCACACGGGGCTGCGCAAGTTCATCGAGATCTGCGGCGTGGCCAACACCTGCGAGCTGTTCTACGTGGGCCACAACGTCGACGCCGAGCGCGCCTGGCACATGGGCCTCGTGAACCAGGTGGTGGAGCGCGAGGAGCTCGACCGCACGGCGCTGTCGCTGGCGGGCGAGATCGCCTCCAACGCCCCGCTCTCGCTCGAGGGCAACAAGCGGATGCTCCGCGAGCTGCGCGACAACGACATGGTGCTGCCGCCCGAGCTCGAGCAGGAGCTGATCGACCTGCGCGAGTCGTGCTTCACGAGCGAGGATTTCAGAGAGGGGGTGCGCGCGTTCGCCGAGAAGCGCCTGCCGCGCTGGCAGGGACGCTAAGCCGTCCGACCCCCGGCCTACCTTGGCGGCAACATCGCCGCAATCGGGAGGAACAGCTTGCCGCCGCTGATCACGTATGAGGAGGCCCTGGCCCTCGGGGAGATCGAGGACCGCGATCAGATCCTGAGGCTCGTGGACCGGGCGTTCGAGGCGCGGGTCGACCGCTTCGGCGACTCCACCGACCTCTGCTCGCTCGTCAACGCGAAGTCCGGCGGCTGCGCCGAGGACTGCGGCTTCTGCGCGCAGTCGCGCTTCGCCGAGGCCGACACGCCGATGCACGCGATGATGACCCCCGAGCAGATCCTCGAGCATGCGCGCGCGGCCGAGGCGGCGGGCGCGCACCGCTTCTGCATGGTCACCCAGGGCCAGGGGCTGTCCAAGCGCGACTTCGAGAACATCGTCGCGGGCGCCCGTTTGGTGGCCGAGCACACCAACCTCAAGCGCTGCGCCTCGATCGGCCACATGTCGGCCGAGCGCGCGAAGAGGCTCAAGGACGCCGGCATCCAGCGCGTGCACCACAACGTGGAGACGGCCGAGTCGTACTACGACGAGGTCTCCACCACCGTGCGCTACGAGGGCCGCATCCGCACGATCGAGGCCGTCAAGGAAGCGGGGCTCGAGACGTGTGTCGGCGGCATCCTCAACCTCGGCGAGAGCCGTGAGCAGCGCGTGGAGATGGCGTTCCAGCTCGCGGAGCTCGACCCCACCAGCGTGCCGATCAACCTCCTCAACCCGCGCCCGGGCACCAAGTTCGGCGACCGCGACTACATGGACCCATGGGAGGCGGTCAAGTGGATCGCCATCTTCCGGCTGATCCTCCCCGGCGCGCTGTTCAGGCTCTGCGGCGGGCGGATCGAGAACCTCGGCGAGCTGCAGCCGCTGGCGGTGAAGGCCGGGCTCAACGGCGTGATGATGGGCAACTTCCTCACCACGCTCGGCTCGGAGCCGGAGGACGACCGGCGCATGTTCGAGGAGCTCGGGCTCAACACCGCCCGCCAGGCCGACAACGGCGCGAACCCGCGGCCCGACAACCGCTCCGGCTGGCTCGACGGCGAGACGCCCGGCCACGCCGATCGACGACCTGATCGACCGGCAGGCGGAGGCCCCCTTCTGGGACCCGTCCAGGCAGCTGCGGCACCGCAAGAAGCACTCGGTGCCGCCGCGGCCGGACGGCGCGCCCAACCGCGGCCTCGAGCTGGTGCACGTGGAGCCCGAGGGGAAGGGTGGGCAAAGCCCGCCCGGTCAAGCGAGACGGGATGTCGAGCGACGTCGTCAACGCGCGGGGCTGGAAGCCCCGCGGAGGTAACTGTCATGACGGATATCTCCGAGCGCCTCGAGGAGCTGCGTGAGGCCGGCCTCTACCGCCGGATGCGGCTCGTGTCGGGTCCTCAGGGCCCGCGCGTGCTGCTCGACGGACGGCCGGTGCTGCTGCTCTGCTCGAACAACTACCTCGGCCTCGCCGATCACCCGCGCGTGCGCGAGGCGGCGGCCGAGGCGGCCATGCGCTGGGGCGTGGGCGCGGGGGCGTCGCGGCTCGTGTCGGGCAACATGACCGTCCACCGCCGCCTCGAGGAGCAGCTCGCCGACTTCAAGGGCAGCGAGGCGTGCGTGCTGTTCGGCTCGGGCTACCTCGCCAATGCCGGGATCGTGTCGGCGCTCGCGCGCGAGGGCGACGTCGTGCTCTCCGACGCCCTCAACCACGCCAGCATCATCGACGGCTGCCGGCTGGCCAAGGCCGAGACGTTCGTCTACGACCACTGCGACATGGAGCACCTCGAGTGGGGGCTGCGCGAGGCCGAGGGCCGCGCGAGCCTGATCGTCACCGACGGCGTCTTCTCGATGGACGGCGACATCGCGCCCCTGCCCGAGATCGTGGAGCTGGCTCGGCGATTCGACGCCCGGGTGATGGTCGACGAGGCCCACGCCACCGGCGCCCTCGGACCGGGCGGGCGCGGCAGCGTGGCGGCCGCCGCGCTCGAGGACGAGGTCGACGTCGTGGTCGGCACGCTCGGCAAGGCGCTCGGCTCCTACGGCGCCTATGCCTGCTGCGATGCGTCGATGGCCGAGTACCTCGTCAACTCCGCGCGCACGCTGATCTTCTCCACGGCCCTGCCGCCGCCGGCGGTCGCGGGCGCGATGGCGGCGCTCGAGCTGCTCCGCTCGGAGCCGCAGCGGGTCGACCGGCTGCGGCGCAACGGCGCGCTGCTGCGTGAGGCGCTGGAGGCCGAAGGGCTCGCCGCGGGTGACTCGGAGACCCAGATCGTGCCGCTCGTGATCGGCGATCCGGCGGCCACGATGAAGGCCTGTGAGCAGTCGCTCCAGCGCGGTGTGTTCGCGCAGGCGATCCGTCCGCCCACCGTGCCCGACGGCACCTCGCGGCTGCGGCTCGCCGTGATGGCGTCGCACCGCTCGGCCGAGCTGCGCCAGGCGGCGCGCGTCCTTGGCGCGGTGGTGCCCCGCCCGGCCAAGGCAGTCGTCGTGCCGGAGCGGCCCGGCGCCGACGGTGCGCCGCGTGTGTTCGACGGTCTCGCCGAAGCCGCGTAGCCGCTCGTTCCAGTGCGAGGCGTCTTCGTCACCGGCACCGATACCGGCGCTGGCAAGTCGATCGTCGCCGCCTGTATCTGCGCTGCGCTGGCGTCACGCGGCGAGCGCGTGGCGGCGTTCAAGCCGGTCGTCACGGGCCTCGACGAGCGCCCCGGCGACTGGCCGCGGGACCACGAGCTGCTCGCGGCGGTGGCCAGCGCGGGCCAGGTCCCGACCGACGTCGTGGTCCACCTGTTCGGCCCGCCGGTGTCGCCCCACTACGCGGCGGAGCTCGGCGGCGTCGCCATCGAGCCGGCCGACCTGCTGGCGCACGCGCGCGCGCTGGCCGACGACGCCGAGGCGCTGATCTGCGAGGGCGTCGGCGGGCTGCTCGTCCCGATCACGCCCGGCTACCTGGTCCGCGACCTGGCCCTCGACCTCGAGCTGCCGCTGGTCATCGCCGCCCGCCCCGGGCTCGGCACGATCAACCACACGCTGCTCACGCTCGAGGCGGCCCGCGCGGCCGGCCTCGAGCCGGCGGGCGTCGTCATGACGCCCTGGCCGGATGACGACGACCTGGCGCGCTCCAACCGCGACACCGTGGAGAGCATCGGGAACGTCACGGTGAGCGAGCTGCCGGCGGTCACACCCGACGGCCTGGCGGACGCCGGCGCGCGGTTGCCGCTCGACGCCTGGCTTTAGTGTCCTAGTCCTAGTCCTAGTCCTGGACCACGCGCGCGCGTTCGCCGCCGTCGGCCACGTGCCCGTCGCGGCCCACGTAGCCGTCCTTGCCGCCGACGCACACGTACACGGCGTCCTCGCTGCCGACGTTGCGGAACCTGCGCACCGTCGACGGGGCGACCCGGGCGAGTGAGCCGGGGCCGAGCCGGTGTGTGGAGCCGTCGCCGAACTCCATCTCGAGCTCGCCGCTGTGGACGAAGTAGAGCTCCTCCTGCTCGTCGTGGTAATGCGCTCCGGCCTCGATGCCCGGCGGCAGCACCACCGCGTTCACGCCGAAGGCCGTGACCCCCAGCGGCGAGCGGATCTTGCGGAAGCCGGGCCCGTCACCCAGCGCGTCCAAGTGGCCGACGGTATAGCCGTCGCCCTCCACCACTTCCTTGCTCATCGTCCCTCCTCCGTTTGCGGCCAAGCAGTTGCGTGATGCTACCCGCTACGCGGGAGCGCCCTTGCGCCCGCGCTCGGCCTCGCGCAGCTCCACGCGGCGGATCTTGCCCGTGAGCGTCTTCGGCAGGTCGTCGACGAACTCGATCTCGCGCGGGTAGGCGTAGGCGGAGTGCCGCTCGCGCACGTGGTGCTTGATCTCGTCGGCAAGCTCGTCGGTCGGCTCGTGCCCCTCGGCGAGCACGATGAACGCCTTCACGATCATCCCGCGGCGCTCGTCCGGCGACGCGACCGCGGCGGCCTCGAGCACCGCCGGGTGCTCGACGCAGGCCGACTCGACCTCGAACGGGCCGATGCGGTAGCCGGCCGAGATGATCACGTCGTCGGCACGGCCCGCGTACCAGATGTAGCCGTCCTCGTCCGCCTGCGCGGCGTCCTTGGTGTGGAACCACTCGCCGCCGAACACCGCCTCGGTGTCCTCCGGCCGGTTCCAGTAGCCGATCGGGTAGTGCGGGTTGGAGCGCGCCCTGAGGCAGATCTCGCCGCGCTCGCCGGCCGGCAGCGGCTGCTCGTCCTCGTCGAGGATCGCCACCTCCCAGCCCGGCACCGGCAGCCCCATCGAACCCTCGCGCACCTCGACGCTCGGGTAGTTGCCGCAGAGCGGGTAGCTCTCGGTCAGCCCGTAGTAGTCCAGCACCGTCAGCCCGTACTGCTCGCGGAACCAGCTGATCACCTCGGGGTTGAGCGGCTCGCCAGCCGAGCAGACGATCCGCATGCGCTCGAGCGGGTAGCGCGTGCCGGCGTCCGCGACCGCGCGCATCGAGCGCAGCGCCGTCGGCGTGGTGAACATGTTCTGCACGCCGTTCGTCGATATCGCTCGCAGCTGTTCCTCGGGGTCGAAGCCGCCCTTGCGCGCGTAGACGTACTGCGCCGCGCCGTAGCGCCAGGGACCGAGCAGCGGGCAGATCCCCGCCGCCCAGGCCCACTCGCCCATGCCGTGGAAGAGCTCGCCGTCCTGCACGTCGTGGCAGAACTCGAACTCCTCGTGCGCGAGCAGGTAGCGGTGCGCGTGCAGGATGCCCTTGGCCGCTCCGGTGGTGCCGGAGGAGTAGTAGAGCTGGGCGGGATCGTCGGCGGCGGTGTCCACGGTCTCGTAGCTCGCCGACGCCTGGTCGAGCGCGGCGGCGAGGTCCACGTCGCCCGCCTCGCGCTCGCCGCCGTCGGGCGAGTCGAGCACGAAGATCACCTCGGCCAGCCCGTCGGGTATCCGG
This sequence comes from uncultured Thermoleophilaceae bacterium, assembly GCA_963848495.1. Lineage (GTDB taxonomy): Bacteria > Actinomycetota > Thermoleophilia > Solirubrobacterales > Thermoleophilaceae > JAICJR01. The sequence continues at coordinate 777,437 of CAWKDV010000002.1, read as the reverse complement.
TGGCGGTTCTTCGTATCGGTGACGAGCGCCTTGGCGCCCGAGTCGCGCAGCCGGTGCTGGATGCCCTCGTCCCCGTAGAGCACGGACATCGAGAGCAGGATCGCCCCCGCCTTGTAGGTGCCGAGGAAGACCGCGGCCGTCTCGGGCAGCGAGGGGAGCAGGGTGGCCACGCGGTCGCCGCGCTCGACCCCGTGTGCGCCGAGCACGCCCGCGAACTTGGCCGACAGGTCCTGGAGCTCGCCGAACTTCACCTCGCGGCGCCCTCCACGGAAGTCCTCCCAGATCATCGCCAGGCGGTCGCGGGAGTGCTTGTCGCACACGTCGGAGGCGATGTTGTAGCGTGCGGGCACCTCCCAGCGGTGCTGGTCGCACATATCCCGATAGCTCCCCAGCCGATACTTTCTGTAGCTCATCGCTCCTCCTCTTCTGGGACGCACACACCCCGAGCGCGACTCTCCCTCGCAGGATGGATCCTCGCACCTTCATACCTCCACCGCAGCTTCAGCTCGCGCCTCTGCCTGACATCGGCGCGCCGGCACCGGACGCCGCGCCGCTCGGCCGCGTGGAGGGGCCCGCGGTGGTCGCCTTCCTGCGGCACGTGGGCTGCCCGTTCGCCGAGCACACGATGCGGGAGCTCACGCGCGTGTCCGAGCTCAACCCGCAGCTCCGCTGGATCGCGGTCAGCCATGCGCCGCTCGCGGCCACCGACCGCTGGTGCTCCGCGGTCGGCGCGAGCCGCCTGATCGAGCTCGTGATCGACGACAGCCGCGAGCTGTACGCGGCCTGGGGCCTCGGCCGCTCGAGCTTCACGCACTTCGCCGGCCCTCGCTCTCTCGCGGGCGTGGCGAGGATGCACCGGCGCGGGATCGGCCACCGCCATCCGGCGGGCACGCGCTGGCAGCAGGCGGGCACATTCGCGATCGACGACCGCGGCCTCGTCTGCTGGCGGCACGTGCCTGAGCACGCCGGAGACCTGCCGAATCTCGACGCCGCCGCGGCCGTCGCGCAGATCTAGGCCAGGCACCAGTTTCCGACCACCGCGCGAGCTAGCTTCCCGGCGGTGAGTCTCGCCGCCGACGACCGCCGCTACCTCTGGCACCCATTCACCCAGCAGCGGGCCTGGGAGCGCGAGCAGCCGCTGATCGTCGACCGCGCCGAGGGCACCGACCTGATCGACACCGACGGCCGCCGCTACATCGACGGCGTGTCGTCGCTCTGGTGCAACGTGCACGGCCACGGCCACCCGCGCATCAACGAGGCGGTGCGGGAGCAGCTCGACGCCGTCGCCCACACCACGATGCTCGGCCTCTCACACCCACCGGCCATCCGGCTGGCCCGCCGCTTGGTGGAGCTGGCGCCGCCCGGCCTCACGCGCGTCTTCTACTCGGACAGCGGCTCCACGGCCGCCGAGATCGGGCTCAAGATGGCGTTCCAGTACTGGCGCCAGCGCGGCGAGCAGCGCACCCGTTTCGTGTCGCTGCGCGAGGCCTACCACGGGGACACGATCGGCTCGGTGTCGGTCGGTGGCATCGACCTCTTCCACACGATGTACCGGCCCCTCCTGTTCGACACGATCAAGGCCGAGCCGGGCGACGCCGGCGACATGGAGCGCCTGCTGGCGCAGCACGCGGGCGACGTTGCGGCCGTGATCGTGGAGCCGCTGGTGCAGGGGGCGGCCGGCATGATCGTCCACCCCGAGGGCTACCTGCGCGCGGTGCGCGAGCTGTGCGACCGCCACGGGGTGCTGCTCATCTGCGACGAGGTGGCGGTGGGCTTCGGCCGCACCGGCCGCATGTTCGCCTGCGAGCACGAGGGCGTCTCGCCGGACTTCCTTTGCCTCGCCAAGGGGATCACGGGCGGCTACCTGCCGCTGGCCGCCACGCTCGCCACCGAGCGCGTCTACGAGGGCTTCCTCGGCGAGCACGAGGAGTTCAGGACCTTCTTCCACGGCCACACCTACACGGGCAACCCGCTGGCCTGCGCCGCGGCGCTCGCCACGCTCGACGTGTTCGAGGAGGAGCGCACGCTCGAGCGGCTGGAGCCGAAGATCGAGCTGCTCGGCCGCCTGCTCGAGCCCGTGGCCGAGCTGCCGATGGTGGCCGAGGTGCGCCGCCGCGGCTTCATGTGCGGCGTCGAGCTGCGCGGCTTCCCGGTCGAGGCGCGCATGGGCCACCGCGTCACGCTGGAGGCGCGCCGGCGCGGCGCGATCGTCCGGCCGCTCGGCGACGTGGTGGTGCTGATGCCACCGCTCGCGATCGCCGAGGCCGAGCTCGAGCGCCTGGTCGTGATCCTGTGGGAGTCGATCGTCGCGGCCGCGGACGAGCGGGAGCTGGTCGCTGCTTGACCCCAGATACCGCCGGTAGTTCAATACCGGCGGTATGGCAGTGCGGCTCAGCCGGGTCGAGCAGACGGAGCGCAACCGCTCGCTCGTCCTCGCTGCAGCCCGGCGCGTCTTCATGGAGCGCGGCTACCACGCGGCCACGCTCGACCAGATCGCCGAGGCGGCCGGCTTTTCGAAGGGCGTCGTCTACTCGCAGTTCGAGAGCAAGGCCGATCTCTTCCTCGCGCTGCTCGACGCGAGCATCGAGCGCCGCGCGCGCGAGAACGCCGAGGTGGTCGAGGGCCTGGCCGGCGGCGAGGGCCTCGCGGCGATGCTCGAGCACGTCTCCCGCTTCCAGCGCGCCGAGCCCACCTGGGCGCTGCTCGTGCTCGAGTTCCGCGTGCACGCCGCGCGCAACCCCGACCTGAATCGCCGCTACGCGGCCGCGCACCGGCGCACGCTCGAGGCGCTCAGCGAGCTGCTCGAAGGCCTCTACGAGCGCGCGGCCGAGGAACCGCCCTTCCCGCCGCGCCGGATGGCCGAGATCGTGCTCGCCGTCGGCGCGGGCACTCAGCTCGAGCAGGCCGCCGACCCGAGTGCGCTCGACGGCCCGCTGGCGGCGAGCGTGCTCACGCGAGTCCTCACCCGCGGCGAGGTCACGGCGTGACCGCCACCGTCCCGGCCGGCGTCGACGCCGTCGGCGAGCGCCTGGGCACGGCGCTCGCGGAGCGGCTGCCCGAGCACGTGGAGCGGCTCGGCTGGGAAGGAGAGCGCCTCGCCCGCCATCAGCGCGAACGCCTGCGCGCCCTGCTCGCCCACGCGCTGGAGCACTCGCCGTTTCACGCCCGCCGGCTGGCCGGCATCGATCCCGACCGCTTCGAGCCGTCTGGTGGACGAGGACAACCGGCCGGTGCCGGACGGCACGCCCTCGGCGAAGGCGCTCATCACGAACCTCCACAACCTCACGCAGCCCCTGATCCGCTACGAGCTCACCGACCGCTTCGTCCGCCGGCCGGGCGCCGGCTGGCTGCGCGCGACGGTCGAAGGCCGGGCGGACGAGGTCTTCCGCTACGGCGACCTCGAGCTGCACCCGCTGGCGATCCGCACCGTGATGGTCAAGTCGCCGGCGGTGACGGAGTACCAGGTGCGCCAGACCGCGCGCGGCATCGACGTGGACGTCGTGGCCGGCGGCGAGCTCGACACGGACGCTCTGGCGGCGGCGCTGGCCGACAGCCTGCGCGGCGCCGGCCTACCGCAGCCGGACGTCACGGTGCACACGATCGACGAGCTGCGGCCCCAGCCCGAGATCGGCAAGATCAGGCGCTTCGTGCCCCTCGCCGGCTAACCCTCGTACGGGGAAAAGTCTTTCTTCCGCGCGCCGCAGACCGGGCAGAACCAGTCGGTCGGGATCTCCTCGAAGGGCGTGCCCGCGGGCACGCCGCCGTCGGGATCGCCCTCGGCCGGGTCGTAGATGAATCCGCAGGACTCGCAGATCCAGAGTTGCTGTGTAGCCGCCTCCACGAAATCGGCAGGTTAGCGAGAGTAGGCTGCGCGCGATGGAAGCAAGCGAGCCGCGGATCGATAGGCCCGGGCCGGGCGAGCGGCTCAACACGGGCGAGGTCAGGCCCGCGCGGCCGGCGGCGTCGGTGATGGTGCTGCGCGACGGTGAGGAGGGGCCGGAGGTGCTGCTCGTGCAGCGCAATCCGGAGGCGCGCTTCATGGGCGGCGCATGGGTATTCCCGGGCGGCGCCGTGCATCCCGAGGATGCGGGCCCGGCTGCGGCGGCCACGCGCGAGCTCGCGGAGGAGGCGGGCGTCTCGATCGACGACCACGGCTCGCTGATCGAGTTCTCGCGCTGGATCACGCCGGCCGAGGTGGAGATCCGCTTCGACACCTGGTTCTTCGTGGTCGGGTCGCCGCCCGGAGCCGAGGGGGTGTGCGACGGGCAGGAGTGCGTCGGCCTGCGCTGGCTCACGCCCGCCGCCGCGCTCGACGCGTACGGCCGCGACGAGCTGCTGCTCGTCTTCCCGACGATCAAGCACCTGCAGCAGCTTGCGGAGTTCGAGTCCGTCGCCCAGGCGCTCGAGCAGGCCGGCCAGCGCAAGGTCCAGCCGGTGCAGCCCCGCGTGCTCGTCGAGGGCGGTGTGGCGCGCGTGGTCCTGCCGGGCGAGCCGGGGTACGAGGAGTAGCGTTGGCGGCCCAGGATGGGCTGACCGTCGCGGTGACCGGGCCCACGGGCGATCTCGGCATCGCGCTCGTCTCGGCGCTCGAGCGCTCGCGCGGCGTGAAGCGGATCGTGGGAATGGCCCGCCGGCCGTTCGACCCGGCGGACGTGGGCTGGAAGAAGACCGAGTACCGCGAGGGGGACGTGCGCGACTCGGACAGCGTGCGCGACGCCCTCAAGGGCGCCGACGTGGTGGTGCACCTGGCCTTCGCCATCCTCACGGCGAGCGACGCCACGCGGGCGGTGAACGTCGACGGCTCGCGCACCGTCTTCGAGGCGACGGTGGCCTCGGGAGCGCAGCGCCTCTGCTACGCATCGAGCGTCGCCGCCTACGGCTTCCACGCCGACAACCCCGACTGGCTCACCGAGGACGTGCCGCCACGCGGCACGCGCGAGCACTTCTACTCGCAGCAGAAGGCCGAGGTCGAGGCGGTGCTGGCGGAGGTGCTCAAGGGCAAGCGGAAGACCGGCGCCTACGTCTTCCGCCCCTGCGTCGTCGCCGGCCCGCGCGCGCAGATGCTGCTCGACGAGCTCCCCTACGTGCGGCTGTCCGATGCGATGCCGGACGCGGTGGTGCGGCTGCTGAGCGCGATGCCGGCCCTGAAGCCGGTGATCCCGGACCCGGGCACCCGCTTCCAGCTCGTGCACGAGGACGACGTGGCCTCCGCGTTCGTCGCCGGTGTGCTCGGCAAGGGCCCGCCGGGCGCCTACAACCTCGCCGGTGCCGGCACGCTGCGCATCAGTGACCTCGCCCGCGCGCTCGGCTGGTACTCGATTCCCATCCCGGAGCTGGCGGTGGAGGCCACCGCCGAGGTGATCGCGCGGCTGCCCGTCTCACCGCCGCAGCTCAGCTGGATCCACTCGGTGCGCAAGGAGGTCCTGATGAAGACCGAGCGCGCGAAGAGGGAGCTGAAGTGGAGGCCGCGGCACAGCAGCCGCGCCACGCTCACGGAGCTGGTGGCCGCTCACCGGGCCGAGGAGGCCTGAGCGGCCTCCAGCAGGTCCTCCCTTCCGGCGTCCTCCAGCATCTTCCGGTAGCGCGGGAACACGGGCTTCACCAGCGGCACGAGGCGCAGGATCTTCGCCACCGGGCCCTTGGCGCGCATCTGGCCGCGGGCGAGCGCCACCGTGACGTTCACGTCGCCCAGCCAGAAGCGATGGGCTGTGTCGGCCTCCATCGACATGATCACCTCGGGCTCGAGGTCGCTCGGCCCCAGGTCGACCCGCGGGTCCTCGCTGTCGAGGATCTTCACCGTGATCTGCGACTCCGGCTCGCGGTACTGGTACTGCACAGTCGTGTTGGCGCGTTGGAACTTTGGTCCCAGCTCCTCGTCGGCCACGATGTCTTGGAAGAGTCGGCCGATGTACTCGTAGACCTCGGCCTCATCCTTGAAATAGGGCACCTGACTCTCTCCTTGCCGGGTACCGGGGGATTCTCCTTCCTCTAGGCTGCGGAGCACAACCCCGGGCGGGAACGGGTGTTGCACACCCTGAACGGCCACTCGCCGGCTCGGCCCATTCAGATGCTCCGCTCCCTTCGAACGCTTCCGCTCGTCGCCGCCCTGTTGTTGCCGCTTGCCCTGCCCGCGCACGCGCTGGCCGGCAGCACTAAGGCCGCCGTGCCCACCGCAAAGGTGCTCTACCACGACGGCTACACGGGCCGTTACCTGATGGACGGAGTCTGGTATCTGCGCCAGGACCCGCTCGACCAGGGGCTCGCCCAGGGCCTGCAACGCCAGACCTCGCTCGACGGCTGGACGCCGATCACGGTGCCCAACGCCTGGAACGCGGCCGACAACTCGGACGCCAGCCAGCGCGGCGGCGTGGCCTGGTACCGGAAGGACTTCCGCCTCCCCAAGGGCACGTCCACCACGAGCTGGGTGGCGCGGTTCGAGTCGGTGAACTACCGCGCACGCGTCTATCTCAACGGCAAGCAGGTCGGTACGCACGAGGGCGCCTACCTGCCCTTCGAGGTCCCGCTCACCGGCGCCAGCAAGACCGGCGTGAACCACCTGGTGGTGCGGGTGGACAGCCGCCGCACCGACACGGACCTGCCGCCGCTCGTCGACACCGACAACGGCACCCCGGGCGGCGGCTGGTGGAACTACGGCGGGCTGCTCCGCGAGGTCTACCTGCGCAAGGTCGACCGCATCGACATCTCGAACTTCTCCGCCCGCCCGATCCTGCCCTGCCGCGCCTGCGACGCCACGGTGCTCGTCACCGCCACGCTGCACAACGTCAGCGGCCGCAAGCTGCGTGCGGGCTTCCGCGCTTCGGTCGGCGGTCTGGCGGCGCACTTCCGCCCGGTGAAGATCAACCCCGGCGGCTTCCAGCAGGTCTCCGGGCGGGTGACGATCGCGAATCCGCGGCTGTGGGAGCCCGGCGACCCGCAGCTCTACCGCCTGAAGGCCGCCTCGATCGTCAATGGCCGAACCGGCGCGGGCTACGACGTGCACATCGGGATCCGCTCGATCAAGGTGAAGGACGGCCGCCTCCTGATCAACGGCGTGCCCACCACGCTGCGCGGCGCGAGCGTGCACGAGGAGGCGCCGGGCACAGGCGGCGCCCTCACCGTCGACCAGATCCGCACGGAGTTCGCCGAGCTCCAGCAGCTCGGCGCGACCCTCACCCGCTCGCACTACCCGCTCAACCCGCAGTTCCTGGAGATGGCGGACCGAGCCGGGATCATGGTCTGGGACGAGATCCCGATGTACCGCCTGAGCGACGAGGCGCTGAAGCTCAAGTCGGTGCGCAACAAGGGCCTCACCGACATCCAGGAGATGATCCTGCGCGACCAGAATCATCCGTCGGTGCTCACCTGGTCGATCGGCAACGAGAACCCGTCGCGGCCCCTGTTCGGCCAGTCGCGCTACATCCAGGCCGCGCACGAGCTGATCAAGCAGATGGACCCCACCCGCCTGATGGGGTTCGACATCGCCGGCTACCCGTCCACCCCCAAGATCTCGGACTACAAGTACATAACCGCGCTGGGGATCAACGACTACTTCGGCTGGTATCCGGGGCCGAGCGGCCAGCTCGTCGACCGCAACGGCCTCGGGCCCTATCTGGACCAGATGCACCAGTTCTATCCGCGGCTCGCGCTCTTCATCACGGAGTACGGCGCGGAGTCGAACCGCAACGGCGCGGTCGACGAGAAGGGCACCTACCAGTTCCAGGACGACTGGCTCTCGTTCCAGAACAGCGTCTTCGACTCGAAGCCGTGGCTCGACGGCGCGATCGTCTGGATCCTGCGCGACTTCAAGGTCCGCCCCGGCTGGGACGGCGGCAACCCGGTCTCCGGCGCGCCCTACAACCAGAAGGGCCTGATGGACCAGAGCGGCGTGGTCAAGCCGGCCTATCCGCTACTGCAGCGGATCTACCAGAACATCCAGCGCGCCGGAGCCGCGCGCTTCACGGCGGCCTCTCAGCCGGCCAGCCGGTAGACGCCGCCCGCCAGCGAGGTCACGTAGATGCGCCCGCGCGCGTCCTCGCCGAACGAGCTCATCTGCCGCACCTTGAACGGGAGCGTCCGCTGGCCCCTCGCGTGCCTCGCGCGCAGCTTCACCGAGTAGACGCCCGGATTGCAGTCGTCGCCATAGAGGTAGCGGCCGTAGAGGCTGCCCAGCGAGCGGTCGCGCACCACGTAGCCGCCGATGATCGCGCAGAAGCCGGCGCTGTGTGAGCGCACGAGCACGGGCGGCGCGTACCTGCCGCTGACCGGCGTGGACGAGTAGCGGCGGAAGCCCTCGAAGCCGCGCCAGCCGAAGTCGAGCCCCGCGGCACGGCCCTTCGGCTCGAAGTCGATCTCCTCGAACTTGTCCTGGCCCACGTCGCCGATTGTCATGTCGCCCGTCCTGCGGTCGAACGATAAGCGCCAGGGGTTGCGCAGGCCGTAGGCGTAGATCTCGGCGCGGACCCCTCGCCGTCCCACGAACGGGTTGCTGCTCGGGATCGAGTAGGGGCGGCCGCCTGAGGCGTTCGGGTCGATCCTGAGGATCTTGCCGAGCCAGGTGCCGAGGTTCTGGGCGTGATTCGACTGGTCGCCGGCGCCGCCGCCGTCGCCGAGCCCCAGGTAGAGGTCGCCGTCAGGGCCGAACTGCAGCTGCCCGCCGTTGTGGTTGGGGAACTGCGCGTGGTCCTGGAACAGCACCTGGCGGCGGCTCGACAGGTCGGCGCGATCCGGGTTGGCGGAGCGGCGGAACTCCTGCACGCGGATGTTGCCGCCGCGGTCCGTGTAGTAGACGTAGAACTTGCCGCTGCTCGAGTAATTGGGCGCGAACGCCATCGAGAGCAGCCCCCGCTCGCCGCCCGAGGACACGTCGCCGCGGATGTCGAGGAACGGCTGTGCAAGCGTCCTGCCGTTCTTGACCACGCGGATCCGGCCGGCCTGCTCGACCACGAACAGCCGGCTCGCGTCGCCCGGCGGCGCCGTGACGTAGACGGGCGACGAGAAGCTCCCGATCCGCACCAGATGCGCTCGCGCCTCACCGGCGGCCGGCGCGTCGGCCGTGCCCAGCCCACCGCCCGCGCCGCACGCGGACAGCAGCAGTGCGAGCCCCGCCAGGAGCCCGCGCTTCCTCACGCCGCCACTGCCTTGTAGTAGCGCACTGCCAGGCCGGTGAGCAGCGTCTCGAAGCACGCCTCGAGCGAGAGCCCGTTCGCCTCGGCGTAGCCGCGCAGTCCCTGCGTCTCGATCTGCACGCTCTGATCGATCACCTCGTCAACGAGGTCGGGATGCTGGTCCGAGAAGTACGCGCCCATCGAGTAGAGGTTCGTGTCCATGAGCGACTCGAGAAACAGCTCGTCGCTCCGCTCGGTCCGCTCGGGCATGCGGCCGCAGATTACTGGCTGGGCGGCCGCCGCCTACCCTCGCGCAGGTGGGCGCAAACTCATCCTTTAGTCCGCGCAATTTCGGGCAAATTGGTTGCGCCGTCGGCAACGGCCGATAAAGTCCTTCTCAGGCACAACGACCGACGGGAGGGACGTACATGGCGATCCATCTGACCCCCACTGAGCTCGCGCGTGAGTCGGGGATGCAGCGGAGAGAGGTCATCTCCAAGTGCATGGAGCTCGGTGTGCCGATATTCCAGGGGCGGATCGACAAGACTTTGTTCCTGACCTCCTTGAAGGAGTCTCAGCGCAGGGCCCTCGCGAAGGCCTAGAGCCTTCGCTCTCGAAGACAGCCGCCTTCCTTCCTGGCCGCCAGCGGGTGAGACGCCTCGCCCGTATGTTCCACTGCGCATAGAATTCTTGGCCAGTTGGCCAAGATTGCGAGGAGGACGTGATGGAAGTGGGGACGGTCGCCGCTGCTGAGGCGAGCACGGGTTCGAGGACGATGGCGGACCTGGCGCTGGCCGCCGGCGAGAAGTTCTCCGACCGGCCGGCGCTGCGCCACAAGGTTGGCGACGCCTGGGTCGACATCACCTTCGCCGACCTTGCGGACGAGGTCAGGCGCGTAGCCGGCGGGCTGATCGACGTCGGCATCCAGCCGGGCGACAAGGTCGCCATCCTCAGCAACACCCGCGCCGAGTGGACGTTCGCGTGCTTCGGGATCCTGGCCGCGGGTGCCACCTGCGTCTCGATCTACCAGACCAACTCGCCGCAGGAGTGCCACTACGTCCTCAAGCACTCCGACTCGCGCGCCGTGTTCGTCGAGGACGGCGAGCAGCTCGAGAAGATCCGTGCGATCGAGGCCGACCTCCCGAGTCTCGAGCTGATCATCGTCATGGAGCCCGACGGCGACATCGGCGATTCGATCTCGCTCGACCAGCTCGAGAAGCGCGGCGAGCGACGCGCGGGCGCCGACGTGGACGAGCGCGTGGCCGGCGTCTCGCTCGACGACAACTGCCTCTACATCTACACCTCCGGCACCACCGGCCCGCCGAAGGCGTGCATGCTCACGCACGGCAACTACCGGCGCGTGGCCAACATGGTCGAGACGCAGAACACGATGCACCAGGACGAGCTGGTGTACCTGTTCCTGCCGCTGGCGCACGCGTTCGCGCTGCTGATCCAGTTCGTGTCGGTGGACCTGGGCAGCACGATCGCCTTCTGGGAGCGCGACGCGCAGAAGATCATCCCCAACCTGATGGAGGTCAGGCCGACCTACTTCCCGTCGGTGCCCCGCATCTTCGAGAAGATCTTCACGCTCGCGCGGCAGCGTCGGGGACCCCGAGGAGATCAAGCAGGCGGTGGAGGTGGGCCTCCAGGTGCGCGGGCTGCAGGAGGCCGGCGAGGAGGTCCCGGCGAAGCTGCAGGCGGCCTTCGAGGACGCCGACCAGAAGCTGTTCCAGAACGTGCGCAACCTGTTCGGCGGGCGCATCCACCAGTGCGTGACCGGCGCCGCGCCGATCGCCAGGGAGATCCTCGAGTTCTTCTACGCCTGCGGCGTTCCGGTGATGGAGGGCTACGGGATGACCGAGACCTCCACGGTGGCCAGCGCCAACCGGCTGGACGCGTTCCGCTTCGGCTCGGTCGGCAAGCCGCTGCCCGGGCGTGGAGGTGAAGATCGCCGAGGACGGCGAGGTGCTCCTGCGCGGCGACGAACATCTTCCAGGGCTACTTCAAGAACGAGGACGCCACCCGGGAGACGCTCGCCGACGGCTGGCTCCACACCGGCGACCTCGGCACGGTCGACGACGACGGCTTCATCTACATCACCGGCCGCAAGAAGGACATCATCATCACCGCCGGCGGCAAGAACATCACCCCCGCCAACCTCGAGAACGGCCTCAAGCAGAACCGCTGGATCTCGCAGGCCGTGGTGATCGGCGACCGCCGCCCCTACCTCGTCGCGCTGATCACGCTCGACGAAGAGGAGTTCCCGGCGTTCGCCGAGCAGCACGGCCTCGCAGGTCGAGGAGCTCGTCGAGTCCGAGCGAGATGCGCCAGGAGGTGCAGCGCACGATCGACGACCGTCAACTCCGAGGTCGGCCCGGTCGAGCAGATCAAGAAGTTCACGATCCTGCCCCACGACCTGTCGCAGCCGACCGGCGAGCTCACCCCCACGCTCAAGATCAAGCGCAACGTGGTGACGGAGAAGTACGCCGCGGAACATCGACGCCCTCTACTCTCGGTAGGGTGCCCCGCAACGACCCCACGGACACCGGCGGCCTGTTTGTCGGACGCCGGCCCGGCACCGCGCCGCTGCGCTTCCGCGGAACGCCGGTCACGGCGGGCGCCCGCCGCCGCACCGCCGACCGCCTGATCGCGGGCCTCCTGCTGGTGGTCGAGACGCTGCTCTGCCTGTCGCTGTTCGGCCCCCAGCCGATCGGCTGGCTCTGGGTCGGCTCGCAGGTCAACTACCAGACGCACTCCGTGTCGCTCGGCATCGTCTCCGCGTTCGCCGGGATGGTCGCCACCTTGATGATCACCCTGGCGCTGGCGCGGTGGGTGGACCACCTCTGGCGCCTCGTCCGCCGGGCGGCCGGCTACGAGCAGAAGAACGGCATGCTCGAGCGGATCTTCGTGATCAGCGCCGGGATCGCCGTGATCGGGTTCGTCTTCTGGTTCCTGATCATCGCCGGCCCCGGGCCTCAGCTCGCGCCGAAGCAGTAGTCCTGATGGGGCTGCTCGACTACTACCGGCAGTTCGAGGACGTCGATCAGGAGGAGTGGAACCAGCGGGCTGCGCGAGCGGCGCGCCCGCGAGCGTGCGCTCGCGCTCGAGAAGGTGCCGACGATCGACCTCACCGGCACCGAGTGGCCCGACCTGCCCAACTCCGAGGTGGTCAACGCCGCGATCGCGCGGGCGCGCGGACGAGTGAACGGCTATCCGGACCGCCACGCCTCCAGCATCCGGGCGCTGCTCGCCGAGCGTCATGGCGTGGCCGCCGAGCAGATCGTGGTCGGCAACGGGGCGGCCGAGCTGCTCCAGGCGGCAGCGTTCACGCTGCTCGGTCCGGGCGATGAGCTCGTCACGCCCTGGCCCTCCTATCCGCTCTACCCGCTGATGGCCTCGCGCGCGGGCGCGCGGCCGGTGCCGGTGGAGGACCCGAGCGCGCTGCTCGCCGCGGTCGGCGAGCGCACGCGCGTGCTGGTGCTGTGCAACCCGAACGACCCCACGGGCACCTACGTGCCGGCGTCCGAGGTCCGCGCGCTGGCCCATGCGCTGCCCGAGCACGTCCACCTGCTGGTCGACGAGGCGTTCGTCCAGTTCCAGGACCTGGAGCCCGAGGACTCCGTGCTGCGCCTGGTGGACGAGTACGAGCGGCTGCTCGTGTTCCGCACCTTCTCGAAGATCTACGGCCTCTCGGGGCTGCGCGCCGGCTACGCGGTGGCGTCGGCCGGAGCCGGCCCGCTGCTCGACTCGCTGGCCCCCGCGCTCGGCGTGAACGCGTTGACCCAGGCGGCGGTCGAGCAGGCGCTCCGCATCGGCGACGCCGAGGTGGCGCGCCGCCGCAAGCTTGTGATCGAGCAGCGGGGGCGCCTGCTCCGCGGCCTGCACGACCTACCGGCCGACGCGCCGCCTAGCCAGGCCAACTTCGTCTGGCTGCACGCCGCCGGCCTCACCGGCTCGGAGCTGGCGGCCCGCCTCGAACGAGCCGGAGTCCTGGTCGCCCCCGGCGGCCCGCTTGGCGCAGACGATCACGTCAGAGCGGCGATCAGAGGAGCCGCGGGCACGGACCGGCTGATCAAGGCCCTGGGCGAGGCCCTCCGCAATCCGCAGTCCGCAGTCCGCAGTCCGCAGACCTAGTCAGACGCCTGCCGCAAGAGCGCGCCCGTGGTCTGCTCCAAGATCCGCCGCCAAGCCGCCGTGCGCTCCCGCTCCTTCTCGAAGTGCCGGATCACCTTGCGCACGCGGGTGGCCGAGATCTCGATGCCGTGCTTGGCGCAGATCTCGGCGAAGCGCTCGTAGTCCTTGGCCAGCTTGATCGTCACCGACTCGAAGCCGTGGCGGGCGATCTCGACGCGCTTCGTGAAGTTCATGATGTTCGTCTCGAACATCAGCTCGTCGTTGGGCTCCGGCTCGATCAGGATGATGTCCACGCCCGGGTACTTCTCCGACCACTGGCGCACCGACTCGTGCAGCCGCTGGTGCACGAGCAGCTTGAACGCCTGGTAGCCGATCTGCGGGAAGCCCATGTCGCTGACCCGCCGCACCCGGCTGCCGAGCATCGTCGGGATCATCTTCTGGAAGTCGTTGATGTACGGGACGAGCGGGTTGATGACGATCACGAACTTCGCGCCCTGCTGCACGGCGATGTCGAGGTTTGTGGTGGACTGAAGCCCGCCGTCCACGAGGTGGCGTCCCTTGACCTCCACCGGCTTGTAGACCATGGGGAGCGCGGTGGAGGCGGCCACGGCTGTGGGGATCGGCACGTCGTCCCAGCCGTCGGCGCCGAACACCACGCGCTCGCAGGTGTCGAGGTCAGTTGCGGGCAGGTAGAGCTCGGCGGGCAGCAGGCGGAAGTCGCGCGTACGGTCGAGGTCGCCGAGCACTTCCATCAGGTAGTTCTCGATTCCGCCGCCGTCGTAGACGCCGGGCGGCAGCCCCTCGGCCAGGCCCACCACCACGTCCATCACCGAGACGCCGCGCAGGTTCGAGGCGATCGCGCGTCCCAGGCCGACCAGCCGTAGGGGCAGCAGGGCCGCGCTCTTGGCGAAGTCGAAGTAGTTGGGCCGCAGCAGCGTGCTCAGGTCGACGTCCCTGAAGGGAGTGGGCACGTGCTGGTTGACCACGCGCATCATCTCTTCCGGGGTGACGCCGTTGGCCGCCAGGCTGGCCACGAACGAGCCGGCGCTGGTGCCCACGTAGATGTCGAACTGGTTCACCGTGCGGTTCACGGCCAGCAGATCGAGCGCCCGCAGCGCGCCGATCTCGTACACCCCGCCGGTGAAGCCGCCCCCGCCGAGCACGAGCGCGGTCTTGGAGCCGCGCGATGGTCGCCGGCGGCGGCCCCGGCTTCCCTCCGCCGGTTTCTCTAGCTTGACGACCTTGCCCACGTCCCGATTATCTCAGTGTATGGCGACACCGCTACCCCGGCTGGGGGGCGATGTTGTAGGAGATCGATGCGCCGACTCGCTTTTCTGGCCGCCCTCGGCCTCCTGCTGATCCCCGCTGCGGGGGCCCGGGCACAGAGCGTTTCCGCTCTGCAAGCCCGATTGGCGGCTGCGATGAGGGGAGCCGGGGCGAGCTCAGGCGCCTATGTGCTGGATGCCACAAGCCGGTCTGTGGTATTTCAGTCGCGGGCCTCCACGGCGCGCATCCTGGCCTCCAACACCAAGCTCTTCACCGCCAGCGCGATCCTCGCCAAGCTCGGCCCGACCGCCACCCTGCCCACCGAGCTCGAGAGCGATGGCACCGCCGACACCGTCACGGGCGTGTTCACCGGCAACGTCTACCTGCACGGCGGCGGCGACCCCACCTTCGGCACCCAGTCGTTCGACCGGCGCTTCTACGGCGGCGTTGGAGCCACCGTTCAGAACCTGGCCGACCAGCTGGCCGCCACCGGCATCACCGAGATCAAGGGCCGCATCGTGGGCGACGAGTCGCGCTTCGACTCGCTGCGGGGCGGGCCGAGCTCCGGTTTCGGCGTCTCCGTCGTCGACCTCGGCGGCCCGCTCAGCGCGCTCTCGTTCGATCGCGGCCTGGCCAACGAGAACGGCGGGGCCATCCAGCGCAATCCGCCGCTGTTCGCCGCCCAGCAGCTCACGAGCGCGCTCAAGGGACGTCACATCCGGGTCACCCACTCGGCCACGAGCGGCAGGACGCCATCGGACGCCACGGTGCTGGCGTCGATCGAGTCGCCCGAGCTCTCGGAGCTGGTGAAGCTGACCCTGAAGGAGTCGGACAACTGGTTCGCCGAGATGCTGCTCAAGGACCTGGCGGCGGCCGGCGGCGGCCAGGGCACCACCACCGCGGGCGCAGGCGCCGCAAGGGGGTTCGCCCACCGACTGGGCGTGACCGTGACGATGAACGACGGCTCGGGCCTCTCGCGGGCCGACCGCGCCAGCCCGCAGCAGGTCGTGAAGCTCCTCGACAAGATGCGCGGGCGGAAGGAGTTCCGAGCCCTGTTCAGCGCCCTCCCGATCGCCGGGCGCGACGGCACGCTCAGCGATCGCATGCGCCGCGGCGCCGCGCGCAACCGCTGTCACGCCAAGACCGGCACGCTGTCGAACGTCAGCTCGCTGTCGGGCTACTGCCAGTCGCGCAGCGGCCACGTGATCGAGTTCTCCCTGCTGATGAACCGAACGAACGTCGTCCGCGCCCGGACGGTGCAGGACCGGATGGCCACCGCGATGGCGGCGTTCTAACCGAGCAGCTCGAGCAGTCCGTCCTCGTCGAGCACGGTGGTGCCGAGGTCCTGCGCCTTGGTCAGCTTCGAGCCGGCGTCGGCGCCGGCCACCACGTAGTCGGTCTTCTTCGAGACCGAGCCCGTGACCTTGCCGCCGGCCGCCTCGATGCGCTCGGTGGCCTCCTCGCGAGTCAGGTTCGGCAGCGTGCCCGTGAGCACGAGCGTCTTGCCGGACAGCACGCCCTCTTCGGCCGGCGGTGGCCCGCCCTCCTGCTCGAGGTTCAGCCCCGCCGCACGAAAGCGCTCGATCAGCTCGCGCGTGCGCTCCTCCTGGAGCGTCTGAGCGATCGCGCGGGCCATCACCGGGCCGATGCCGTCCGTCTCCTGCAGATCCTCCTCGCTGGCGGCGAGCAGGGCGTCGATCGAGCGGAAGTGGTTCGCCAGCGCACGCGCGTTGATCCAGCCCACGCCCTCGATGCCGAGCCCGTACAGCACGCGGAAGAAGGGCTGCTGCTTCGACTGCTCGATCGACGCGAGCAGGTTGCGCGCCGACACCTCGCCGAAGCCCTCGAGCCCCACCAGCCGCTCCTCGTCGAGCGAGTAGATGTCAGGGGCGCTCTCGATCACCTTCTCGCGCAGGAAGCGGATCGCCGTCTCCTCGCCGAAGCCGTCGATGTCCATCGCGCCGACGAAGTGCTTCACGCCCTGCAGCACCTGCCCCGGGCAGCCCAAGCGGTTGGGACAGATCGTCCAGACGCCGCCCTCCGGCTTGATCGTCGGCGTGTCGCATTCGGGACACCTGGCCGGCGGCAGCGGCGGGTCGGAGCGGTTCTTGCGCTTCTGCGCCTTGGCCGTGGGCGAGACCACCTGCGGGATCACGTCCCCCGCCCGCGTGACGATCACCTCGTCGCCGTCGCGCACGTCCTTGCGGTGCAGGTCCTCCTCGTTGTGGAGCGTGGCCTGCCTGACCGTCACGCCCGAGACCTGCACCGGCTCGAGCTCGGCGAACGGGATCATGTGCCCGGTCCGGCCGACGTTCCACGACACCTTCCTGAGCGTTGTCGTGGCGGTCATCGGCGGGAACTTCCAGGCGATCGCGCCGCGTGGCTCGCGCCCCACCACGCCGAGGCTCCGCTGCAGCTCGAGATCGTTGACCTTCACCACCACGCCGTCGATCTCGAAGTCGAGCCGCTCGCGCCGCTCCTCCCAGGCGCGGCAGGCGGCGGCGAGCGAGTCGATGTCCTGGTGCACGGTGACGTCCGGGCTGACCCTGAAGCCGTGCTCGCGCAGCCACTCGAGCCACTCGAACTGGGTCGGGAGCGACAGCCCCTCCACCACGCCCACCGAGTAGCACCAGATCGACAGGGGCCGCGACGCCGCGAGCTGCGGGTCGAGCTGGCGAATCGAGCCGGCAGCCGAGTTGCGCGGGTTGGCGAAGGTGGGCAGGCCCTCGGCCGCGCGCTGCTCGTTCAGCTTGGCGAAGTCCGAGCGCGGCAGATAGACCTCGCCGCGCACCTCGAGCAGCGGCGGCGCGCCCTCCACCCGCAGCGGGATCGCCTTGATCGTGCGCAGGTTCTGGGTCACCTCCTCGCCGATCTCGCCGTCGCCGCGGGTGGCGCCGCGCACCAGCACCCCGTTCTCGTAGATCAGCGATATGGCCAGCCCGTCGATCTTCGGCTCCGCCACGTACTCGATGCGTGCGTCCTCCACCCCCTGGCGCGCCAGCAGGTTGTGGATTCGCGTCTCCCAGGCGCGCAGCTCGTCCTCGTTGCGAGCGTTGGCGAGCGACAGCATCGGCTGGAGATGGCGCACCTGCTCGAACTTCTCGAGCGGCTTGGCCCCGACGCGCTGGGTGGGCGAGTCGGGAGTGAGCAGCTCCGGGTGCTCGGCCTCGATCTCGCGCAGCTCGTTCAGCAGCGCGTCGTACTCGGCGTCCGAGACCTCCGGATCGTCCAGAACGTAGTAGCGGTGGCTGTGATGGTCGAGCTGGCGGCGGAGCTCGGCGGCGCGCCGCTCGACGTCGGTGGCAGTGCGTGTGCTCCGTCCGGTCACGGGCGGCGGATTCTGGGCGGAGCACTTACTCAAGGGCCTCGCGCGCGGCGGGTCGGACCAGTCCGTCGAGGTCGTAGCCGGCGAGCGACTCCACGCCGGCCACGTCGGTGAGGTCGAAGTGGAGCGGCGTGACCGCGATCAGCCCCGCGGCGATGGCGGCGAAGTCCGTGCCGTCCTCGCGGTGGTAGTCGGGATCCTCGCCGTAGATGCGGTAACGGCGGCGGCCGTCGGCCTCCTCCTGCAGCTCGAGCCGGTCGCGGTAGATGCGCCGGCCCAGCTTGCACGCCCGCGCGCCGCGCGCCCCGCCGGCCGGGCAGTTCACGTTGAGCAGCGTGCCCGGCGGCATCGGCACCCGCTCGAGCTCGTCCACCATGCGCGCCACGAACGCGGCCGCCTGCTCGAAGTCGAACTCGCCGCCCACCCGGAAGTCGAGCGCCCCGCGGTTCGACTGCTGCGAGACCGCTATCGCCGGGATGCCGAGCACGATCCCCTCGAGCGCCGCGGCGACCGTGCCGGAGTAGGTGATGTCGTCGCCGAGGTTGGCGCCGTGGTTGATTCCCGAGACGATCAGCTCGGGCTCGAACTCCACCAGCCCCAGCGCGGCGAAGCGCACGCAGTCGACCGGCGTGCCGTCGGTGGAGAAGCCGCTCGTGCCGTCGCCGAACTCGATCTCCTCGACCCAGAGCGGCTTGCGGGTGGTGATCGAGCGCGCCGTGGCGCTGCGATTGGAGTCGGGTGCGATCACCGCGAGCTCGACGCCCGGCAGCTCGAGCAATGCCCTGCGCACGGCGTGGAGGCCGCTCGCCTGGATGCCGTCGTCGTTCGTCAGCAGGATCTTCATCGAGCTTCCTGAGCATAGTGTTGGGATCCGCCATGGAAACCCTCGCCGGCTACCGCTCCAGAGCCCTCCGCCGCTACCGCCTCCTGCGCCTGCGGGGCGACGACGTGGAGTGCCCCTGCTGCGGCGGCAGCTTCCGTGAGTTCATGCCCGGCAGGGACGGGAGCAACCCGATCTGCCCGCGCTGCGGAGCCCAGGCGCGCCACCGCGCGCTGTGGCTCTATCTCCATGAGCGCACCAACCTGTACAGCGAAGAGCTGTCGGTGCTGCATTTCGCCCCCGAGCGCGCGCTGCGGCGCATCGCCGAGGCGCCGAAATTGCACTACCTGAGCGCCGACCTGGACGCTCCCGACGCCATGGAGCACTTCGACATCACGGCGATCCCCTACCCTGACGACTCCTTCGACGTGATCCTCTGCATCCACGTGCTGGAGCACGTGCCGGACGACCGCGCCGCGATGAGCGAGCTGGCCCGCGTGCTGCGGCCCGGCGGCTGGGCGATCGTCATGGTCCCGCTCGACCTCGGGCTGCCGGAGACCTACGAGGACCCGGCGATCGTCACTCCCGAGGAGCGCGAGCGCGCCTACTGGCAGTGGGACCACGTGCGCCTCTACGGCCCCGACTTCCCGGACCGCCTGCGGGAGGCCGGCTTCAGCGTGACGGTCGATCCCTGGGTGCGGGAGCTCGACCCGGAGGTTCGCCGCCGCTACGGGCTGTTCGAGGCGGAAGACATCTACGTCTGCTCGGCGTAGCGCACGCTCTCCAGGTAGAGGCCGTGTGCCGGTGCCGTATCGCCCGCCTCGGTCCTCGGACGGCCGTCCAACAGGTGCTCGAAGTCGTCCGGGGACAGACGCCCGCGGCCTACCGCCAGCATCGTGCCGACCAGGATCCGGACCATGTGCCGCATGAACGTGTCGGCCTCGATCCAGAAGGCCAGCCCGTGCTCGCCGTCCGCAAGCCACTCGGCGCGGAAGACGTCGCGCTCGAAGCGCACGTGGTCGGTCACTGTGGGCGTGAAGGCCGTGAAGTCGTGCGTGCCGGCGAGCGCCGCGGCGCAGGCGTCGAGTGCCGAGCGGTCGAGCGGGTGGGGCCAGTGGAGCGAGCGGCCGTGCTCGAACGGGCTCGCCGTCTCGCGCGTGAAGAGCCGGTAGCGATAGGTGCGGCCGCGGGCATCGCGGCGGGCGTCGAAGCCCTCCGGCGCAGCCACGCTCTCGAGCACGCGCACGCCGCTCGGCACGACGCCGTTGAGCGCTCGCGCAGTGGCCGGCTCGCCCGCGTGGCTGGCCACCTGGCCGTGCGCGTGCACGCCGGCGTCGGTGCGCCCCGCCACGGTGAGCCCCACCTCGCGCCGCAGCACACGCGCCAACCCGTCCTCCAGCGCCCCCTGCACCGTGGGCAGCCCCGGTTGCCGCGCCCAGCCCGCGAAGCCGCTGCCGTCGTACTCGATCGTGAGGCGAGCCGTCATCTACCCGCGCTTGCGGGCCACGATGATCAGGTACTCCGCGTCGATCAGCACGCTGCCGTCGTCCGCCTCGTTGAACTCGGAGATCAGCGCGACGAGATCGTCGGTCATGGCCTGGCGCACCTCGGGCGGGACAGACGCCATGCGCATCTTGCTGGGCCCGGCGTTGTCGACGAACTCGAACCAGGCCTCCGGCGAGTCGAAGTCGTGGCGGATCGAGCGGTGCTCGAAGGCGAGCGACGATGCCAGTCCCGACAGCCGCTCCCGCGTCACAGCCTCCTCGCCCCACAGCGACGGCACCGGCACTCCCTCGGCGGATGGCACGTACTTGCTGCCCACCGCGAAGACCCTGCCCTGGAAGCCCTCCGGCGTCCAGGAGACAAGGCCGACCGTGCCCCCGGGCCGCACGACCCTGAACATCTCCGCCGCCGCCACGTCGGGCCGGGGCGCGAACATCGCGCCGAAGACCGAGGCGCAGCAGTCGAAGCGGCCGTCCTCGAAGGGCAGCTCCTCCACGTCGGCCACGAGCCACTCCACGTCGTAGCCCTCGGCCTCCGTGCGGGCGCGGCCGCGCTCGACCATTCCGGGTGTGAGGTCCGAGGCGACCACCGCGGCGCCCTCGCGGGCGGCGATCAGCGCCAGGTTGCCGTTGCCGGCCGCCACGTCGAGCACCTCCTGCCCGGCCGAGATCGCGCAGGCATCCACCAGCGCCTGCGCGGCGGGGAAGGTGGACTCCCCGATCACGCTGTAGTCGCCGAGCTCCCAGCTCTCGCGGATCCTCCGCTTGTGCTCTCCGAAGTCGCTCATCGGGCGGAAAGCTACTTCAGGTACGGTCGCGGCATGCTGCCGCCGATTGCGGCGTTCGCAGAGCGCTCGATCTTCCAGCTCGCGTTCGTGGTGGCCGATCTGGAGGCCGCGCTCGAGCGCTACACGTCAGCTCTCAACGCCGGCCCCTGGCGCTGCTACACGCTTGGAGCCGAGGGCCACGTGAGCTGCGCTTACCGCGGCGGTCCCACCGGGTTCGCATCGCGGCTTGCGCTCAACGACGAACACGCCGCTGAGCTGGGTCTGCTCGTCGAGGCCGTGGAGCCCCCAACGAGCATGCCGCCGATCGAGTTTCGCTGGCCCGGCTAGACCAGCTCGAGCAGGACCATCTCGGTGGAGTCCGAGCGCCGCGGCCCGAGCTTGAGGATGCGGGTGTAGCCACCCGCGCGCTCCGTGTAGCGCGGAGCGATCTCCTCGAACAGCTTGTAGACCACGAACTTGTCCTGCCCCAGCCGCGCCATCGCCAGCCGGCGCGAGTGCAGATCGCCCCGCTTGGCGAGCGTGATCAGGCGCTCGAGATCGGGCGCGACCGCCTTGGCCTTGGCCTCGGTGGTCTTGATCCGCTCGTGCGTGATCACCTCCCGCGAGAGGTTCATCAGCAGCGACTTGCGATGCGCCGCGCTGCGGCTGAGCTTGTTGCGGTCCTTCTGGTGGCGCATGGGCCTTGGGAGCGTAGCGGGCGGGCTAGCCCTGCCGCAGGGACAGCCCGCGCGCCTCGAGGGTCTCGATGACCTCTTCGATCGACTTGCGGCCGAAGTTCGGAATCGCGTTGAGCTCCGACTCGGACTTCTGCAGCAGCTCGCCCACCGTCTGGATGCCGGCGCGCTTGAGGCAGTTGTACGAGCGCACGCCGAGCTCGAGCTCCTCGATCAGGATGTCGTCCATCCCGCCGGGCGTGCGGCCGCCGGCCTGCGGGCCGGCAGCGGCCACCGCGTCGAGCCCGCCGTCGCCACCGCCGCGCAGCGCCTCGAGGCGCTCCTGGTCGGTGAAGATCGAGAGGCTCGAGATCAGGATCTCGGCCGCCTCGCGCAGAGCCGCCTGCGGCTCCACGGAGCCGTCGGTCTCGATGTCGAGCGTGAGCTTGTCGTAGTCGGTGCGCTGGCCGACACGCGCGGATTCCACCTGGTAGGCCACGCGCTTGACCGGCGAGAAGATCGAGTCGATCGGGATCACGCCGATCGGCTGGTCGTCCGACTTGTTCTCCTCGGCCGGCGAGTAGCCGCGCCCGCGCCCGATCGTCAGGTACATCTCGAGCTTGGTCTTCTTCTCCAGCGTGGCGATGTGCGCGTCCGGGTTGAGGATCTCGACGCCCGAGGGCAGGTCGATGTCCTTGGCCGTGACCTCGCCGGGGCCGGTGGCCACCAGCGGCGCCTCGATCTCCGTGGCGTCCGTGTGCATGCGGCACACGATCTCCTTGAGGTTGAGGACGATGTCGGTCACGTCCTCCTTCACGCCCGAGATGGTGGAGAACTCGTGGGCGACTCCCTCGATCCGTACGCTGGTCACTGCCGCCCCGGCGAGGGACGACAGCAGCACTCGCCGGAGCGAGTTGCCGAAGGTGTAGCCGAAGCCACGATCGAGCGGCTCGATCGTGAACGTGCCGTGGTTCTCTTCCACGTTCTCGGCGGATATCTGGGGAGTCTGAAACTCGAGCATGAGTGTGGTTCCTTCGCGTCTTGGGCTTGCCGCCGGGCCGCCTCAGCAGCGGCGCAGGGCGGCAGCGGTCACTACTTCGAATACAGCTCGACGATTAGCTGCTCCTGCACCGGTGTGTCGATCTCGGCACGTTCCGGGAGGCGCAGGATCTTCGCCGTAAGGCCGTCGTGATCGGCCTGAAGCCAGGCCGGCACGACAGAAATAAGCTCGGTGGCGTCGCGAATCACCTGGGTGGCCGGGCTGCCGACCTTCAGGGCGATCACGTCGTTCGGGCGCACCTGATACGAGGGGATGTTCACCCTCCGCCCGTTGACAGTCCAATGGCCGTGCAGCACAAGCTGCCGCGCCTGGCGCCTCGAGGCCGCGAAGCCGAGTCGCACGAGGACGTTGTCGAAGCGGGTCTCGAGCAGGCGCAGCAGGTTCTCGCCGGTGACGCCGGCCTGGCGGCTGGCCTTGTCGTAGTAGCTGCGGAACTGCTTCTCGAGCACGCCGTAGAAGCGGCGGGCCTTCTGCTTCTCGCGCAGCTGGAGCCGGTACTCGGACTGCTTCTGGCGTCCGCGGCCGTGGTCTCCCGGCGGGTAGGCCCGGCGCTCGACGCCGCACTTGTCGGTGAGGCAGCGCTCGCCCTTGAGGAACAGCTTGATGCCCTCGCGGCGGCACTGCTTGCACTGCGGTCCGCGATCGCGCGCCATCAGACACGCCTCCGCTTGCGGGGACGGCAGCCGTTGTGGGCCTGCGGCGTCACGTCGCGGATGCCCGTGACCTCGAGGCCGGCGGCCTGAAGCGAGCGGATGGCCGTCTCGCGCCCGGAGCCCGGGCCCTTGACGAACACCTCGACCTTCTGGAGGCCCTGCTCCATGCCCTTCTTGGCAGCGGCGTCGGCGGTGACCTGAGCCGCGAACGGCGTGGACTTGCGGGAGCCCTTGAAGCCGGCGCCGCCGGCGGACTCCCAGGCGATCACGTTGCCCTCCTTGTCGGTGAGCGACACGATCGTGTTGTTGAAGCTCGTCTTGATGTGCGCCTGGCCGAACGGGATGTTCTTCTTCACCTTCCGCCGGCCACGGCCGCGTGCTGGCCTCTGCTGCGCCACCTACTTCTTCACCTTCTTCTTCCCGGCCACCTGCATGCGCTTCGGGCCCTTGCGGGTGCGTGCGTTGGTCTTCGTGCGCTGGCCGTGAACTGGGAGGCCGCGGCGATGACGGAGCCCGCGATAGCAGCCGATCTCCATCAGCCGCTTGACGTTCTGCGACCGCTCCCGCCGGAGGTCGCCCTCCACGGTCAGGTCGTTGTCGATGACGTCGCGCAGCTTCACGACCTCGTCGTCCGTGAGGTCCTTCACGTACGTGTTCGGGTCGACGCCCGCCTTGTCCAGCACCTGCCGCGACGTGGACGGCCCGATCCCGTAGATGTACGTCAGACCGATCTCAGCCCGCTTGTTGAGCGGAATGTTGATACCTGCGATTCGGGCCATGGACTACCCCTGCCGCTGCTTGTGGCGCGGGTTCTGGCAGATCACGAGCACCGCGCCATGGCGGCGGATGATCTTACACTTCTCGCACATTGGCTTGACTGATGCTCGGACTTTCATCGCTCCGCGACTTGTTGGATCAAAGAGAAACAGCGCAAAGCCCAGGAGACGGCTTCGCGCCCAAACCGGCCCGCGTAAAGATAGCAGCCGCCGCCCGCAGGGCCGGGCACCCTCACGCGGCTCTGCGAGCCTCCTCGAGGTGCCACGGAGTGAGGATGCGCGGACCCTCCTCGGTGATCGCCACCGTGTGCTCGAAATGGGCCGCCAACGACCCGTCCTGAGAGTAGACGGACCAGTTGTCTGACCCCATCCGGATCGGGTGGTCCCCCACGTTGACCATGGGCTCAACCGCCAGGACCATGCCCGGCAGCAGCTCGACGCCGGTGCCAGGATCGCCGAAGTTGGGGATCTGCGGGTCCTCGTGCATATCGCGGCCCACGCCGTGGCCCACCAGCGAGCGCACGACCGAGAAGCCGTCCGCCTCGACGCGCCGCTGAACGGCGTGCGACACGTCGCCGAGACGGTTGCCCGGGCGGCACTGCTCCACGGCGTCGAACAGCGAGGCCTTGGTGGTCTCGAGCAGCCTGCGCGCCACCGGGCTGATCTGCCCGATCGGCACGGTCACCGCCGCGTCCGCCACCCAGCCGTCGAGGACGACCCCGACATCGATCGAGAGGATGTCCCCGCGGTCGAGCCGGTAGGGGCCCGGGATCCCGTGCACCACCATCGAGTTCGGCGAGGCGCAGATCGAGCCGGGGAAACCGCGGTAGCCCTTGAACGCCGGCGTGGCGCCCTGCGAACGGATGAACTTCTCGGCCGCCAGGTCGAGATCCGCGGTGGTGACGCCCGGTCGCGCCTTCCCGCGCAGCATCGTCAGGCAGCGGGCGAGGATCTGGCCTGCCGCCGCGATCTTCTCGATCTCCTCGGGCGACTTCCTGATGATCATGTCTCTATTGAGGTTAGAGCTCGTCTTCGAGCCTGAGGGTGGCGAGCGTGGCACGGATGTGGTCGTGCACCTCGCCGGGCGGGCGGGCCGCGTCGAAGCGGCGCAAGATGCCCTGTTCCTCGTAGTGCTGGATCAGCGGCTTGGTCTGGTCGTGGTAGACGTCGAGCCGCCGCTTGATCGTGTCCGGCTTGTCGTCGTCGCGCTGGATCAGCTTCGAGCCGTCCTGGTCGCAGACGCCCTCGCGCTTCGGCGGGTCGAAGTCGACGTGGTAGAGGTGGCCGCTCTTCGAGCAGATCCGCCGGCCCGACAGTCGCCGGATCACCTCGTCGTCGGAGGCGTCGAGCATCAGCGCCGCGGTGAGCCGGCGATGCCGTGAGCCCAGACCCTGCTCGAGCGACTCGGCCTGCCCCGTCGTACGCGGGAAGCCGTCGAGGATGAACCCGTCCGCCGCCTCATGGGAGTCGAGCTTCTCGAGGACCACGTCGGTGATCAGCTGGTCCGGCACCAGCTCGCCCCGATCCATGTACTCCTTCGCCTGCGTCCCGAGCTCGGTGCCATCCTTCACGGCGGCGCGCAGGATGTCGCCCGTCGCGTAGTACGGCAGGTCGAAGTCGTCGATGAGGCGCTCGGCCTGGGTTCCCTTGCCGGCGCCGGGCGGTCCGATCAGTACGAGATTCAGCTCAGGCAAGAGGCGCAGACTATCGCGCCCGCTGTGTCGCGGTGAGTTGCTTCAAGCTGTGGGCATGGACGAAGGCGTGCCGCAGCGCAGCTTCCCAGCGCCGCCTGGCGCAACCGAGATCCTGCTCGTGCGCCACGGCGCGTCCGCTCCCGCCTTCCCGGACCGTCCGTTCCCGATCGTCGACGGCCAGAGCGACCCCGAGCTCGCCCCCGAAGGACGCCGCCAGGCCGAGGCCCTGGGCGAGCGCCTGGCCGGGGAGCCGCTCTCGCGCCTGTTCGTCACGCCGCTCCGCCGCACGCAGGAGACCGCCGCTCCGCTGGCGGCCCGGCTCGGCCTCGAGCCCGTGGTCATACCCGAGCTGGCCGAGGTCCGCCTCGGCGACTGGGAGGGCGGCGAATGGCGCATCCGCGCCGCCAACGGCGACCCGCTGGTGGCACGCGTCTTCGCCGAGGAGCGCTGGGACGTGGTGCCGAACGCCGAGCCCGCCGAGGAGTTCGCCCGCCGTGTCCGGACCGGCCTGGGGCGCGTGGTGGAGACGGCCGGCCCGGACGTCATGGTCGCCGCGGTGGCCCACGCCGCGGTGATCTCCGAGCTCTGCCACCAGGTGACGAGCAGCCGCCCCTTCGCCTTCGTGACCGTGGACAACGCATCGATCACCCACCTCATCGCCCTGCCCGACGGCCGCTGGATCCTGCGCGGCTTCAACGACGTGTCACACCTGCGATGACGAGCTTTCCCGTCATCTACGTGTCCGATCTCCACCGGTCGCTGAGCTTCTACTCGCAGCTCGGCTTCGAGGAGGACTACCGCTTCCCCGAGGACGACGATCCCGGCTAAGTCGGCATGCACCTCGCCGCCTCACGCCTCGGAATCGCCAAACGCGACTGGCCCGAGCAGCAGCTCGACTTCACCCTCGGGGAGAGCCCCCGCTTCGAGCTGTGGGTCTACGTCACCTACGTCGACGCCACCATCGCCGAACTGGCAGCGCCGGTCATGAAGCCCGCCGAAGACATGCCCTGGGGCGAGCGTGTGGCCTATCTGGCCGACCCGGACGGCAACCCAGTGGCGATAGCGCACCGCCCGTAGCTCGCCCCAGCGAATTCCCAACCAGCAGCAAGAGGGGATCATCCACCGCCCACGCTGGGAGCCGGTGCTCGGGTGGTCCCTACCGAGGGGCTATCTGAGGGGCGAAGCCCTGTACCCGAGGGAGGGACTACCCGAGCACCGGCCAAAGCCGGCGCCGGCGTTACTTCAAGAAGCCCTCGTAGTTGCGCATCATGAGCTGCGCCTCGAGCTGTTTCATCGTGTCCAGCGCAACGCCGACCACGATCAGGATCGAGGTGCCGCCGAAGAAGAAGTTCGCGCTCGTCTGGTTGATCAGGACCGTTGGCAGGGCCGCCACCGCCGCCAGGTAGAGCGAACCGGGGAAGGTCAGCCTCGCCAGGATACGGTCGAGATATTCGGCTGTCGGTCTGCCTGGCCTCACCCCTGGGATGAAGCCGCCGTACTTCTTCAGGTTGTCGGCCTGCTCGACGGGGTTGAACGTGACGGCCGTGTAGAAGTAGGTGAAGAGGATGATCAGGATCGACTCGCCGATGATGTAGGCGGTGCCGTTCGGGCTGAAGAAGACCGAGAAGTCGCGCGCCGCCTTGCTGTGGATGAGCTCGCCGATCGTCGGCGGGAACGCCATCAGCGACGCCGCGAAGATCACGGGGATCACGCCGGCCATGTTCACCCGCAGCGGCAGATAGGTCGAGCCGCCGCCCGACATCCGCCGCCCGACGACGCGCTTGGCGTACTGCACCGGGATGCGGCGCTGGCCCTCCTGGATGAACACGATCGCCGCGATCACCCCGATGGCGATCAGCGGCATCATCACCTTGAAGACCTGGTCGGGGTTGTGCCAGTAGGCGGTGAGGCCGTGCGGGATACGCGCGACGATGCTGGCGAAGATCATCAGCGAGATCCCGTTGCCGATGCCGCGCTGGGTGATCAGCTCGCCCAGCCACATGACAAGCACGGTGCCGGCGGTGAGCGTGATCACGATCAGCATCACCGACCCGAAGTTGAAGTTCTTGATGATGCTGGCGCTGCCGGTGGAGGTGAAGCTCCGGAAGAGGAAGACGTAGCCGATCGACTGCGCCAGCGCCAGGCCGACCGTCAGGTAACGCGTGTACTGCGTGATCTTCTGCTGGCCGATCTCGCCCTCGTTCTTGAGCTTCTCGAGGGACGGGACGACCACCTGCAGCAGCTGCAGGATGATCGACGCGGTGATGTAGGGCATGATCCCGAGCGCGAAGATGGCGAAGCGGGACAGGCTGCCGCCCGAGAACAGATTGAGGAAGCCCAGCACGTTCGAGCCGGAGAACTGCTGGTTGATCGACTTGATCGCGTCGAGGTTGATCCCCGGGGCGGGAATGTAGGCGCCCAGCCGGTAGAGCGCCAGCATCGCGGCCGTGAACGCGATCTTCTTCCGGAGGTCACCGATCCGGAAGGCGTTGACGAACGTGCCGAGCACTGGACCGAGCTTAGCGGTCGACGATGTTGCAGACGCCGCCCGCGGACTCGATCTTCTCGCGCGCGGTCTTCGAGAACGCGTGGGCGTTCACCGTCAGCTTCTTGCCGAGCTCGCCCTGACCGAGGATCTTCACCGGCACGCCCTTGCGAGTGGCCAGCCCGCGCTGGACAAGCGCCTCGGGCGTGACCTCGGCGCCGTCGTCGAACCGCGCCTCGAGGTCGCGCAGGTTGACCGGCTGCGTGTGCGTGCGGAAGTTCTCGAACGGCATCGACTTCTTCATGTGCGGACCGCGCAGCTTGCGCATCCGCATGTGGATGGGCATCTGGCCGCCCTCGTAGTTGAGCTTGCTCTTCGAGCCCGAACGCGACCCGGCGCCGTTCTCGCCGCGGCCGGAGGTCTTGCCGGTGCCGGAGCCCTCGCCGCGGCCGACGCGCTTTCGCGGATGCCGCGAGCCCGGGTTGGGCTTCAGCGAGTGGAGGCCGATCTCGCCGGCCATCTCAGCTCTCCTCGACCTTGACGAGGTGGCGGACGCTGTGGACGGCGCCGAGCACGGTGGCATCGTCGGGGCGCTCCGTGGTCTTGCCGATGCGGCCGAGCCCGAGCGTGCGCAGCGCGCCGCGCTGCTTCGGGTTGGCGCCGTTGGTCGACTTGACCTGGGTAATACGCAGGGTTCCCACTAGGCCGAAACCTCCTCCGTGGACGTCTCGGCTGCCTCGTCGTGACTGGTGACTGGTGACTCGTCGACCGAGGTGCCGTTGCCGTTGACGCGCTCGGGGATGCCGAGCACCTCGCGGACGGTGAGCCCGCGCAGCTCGGCCACCTCCTGGGGCGAGCGCAGCATCTGAAGGGCCGTGACGGTGGCCTTCACGAGGTTGATCGGGTTCTGGCTGCCGAGCGACTTCGAGAGCACGTCGCGGATGCCCGCGAGCTCGAGCACGGCACGCACGCCGCCGCCGGCGATCACGCCCGTACCTTCGGAGGCCGGCTTGAGGAAGACCTTGCCGGCGCCGAAGATGCCGGTGACCTCGTGCGGGATCGTGGTGTTGTACATCGGCACCTTGAAGAGGTTCTTCTTGGCGCGCTCGACGCCCTTCTGGATCGCCAGCGGCACCTCGTTGGCCTTGCCGTAGCCGACGCCGACCACCGAGCGCTCGTCGCCGACCACCACGAGGGCGGTGAACGAGAAGCGCCGGCCGCCCTTCACGACCTTGGCCACGCGGTTGATCTCGACCACGCGTTCCTGGAGGTCGCCCGCAGGGCTAACTGTTCTGTCTCTTGCCATAGATCCTCGTCGAGGGTATCGAAGCCTTAGAAGCTGAGGCCGCCCTCGCGCGCGCCCTCCGCCAATGCCTTGACCCTGCCGTGGTACTGGTAGCCGCCGCGGTCGAACACGCAGGCGCCGACTCCGGCCTCCTTCGCGCGAGCCGCCAGGAGCGCTCCGGCCTTCTTGGCCTGCTCGCTGCGCTGCAGCGCGCTGAGCTCCTTCTCGGTCCAGGTGACGGCAGCGATCGTGTGGCCCTTGTCGTCGTCGATGAGCTGAGCCTGGATGCCCCGCAGCGAGCGGAACACCGACAGCCGCGGCCGCTCGGCGCTGCCGCGCACCTTGGCGCGCACGCGCCGCCTGCGGCGGAGGCGCTGAGCCGGCTTGGTGGCGACAGTCATGCCCGCTTACCGACCTTCCTCGCCACGTACTCGCCCTCGTAGCGGATGCCCTTGCCCTTGTAGGGCTCGGGCGGGCGCACCTTGCGGATGCGCGCCGCGATCTCCCCGACGGCCTGCTTGTCGATCCCGCGCACCACGATCTGCGTGGGCACCGGCACCTCGAACTCGATGCCCTCCGGCGCGTGGATCTGCACCGAATGCGAGTAGCCGACCGACAGCTCGATGTCGCGCCCCTGAAGGGCCGCGCGGTAGCCGACGCCCTGGATCTGAAGGCGCTTCTCGTAGCCCTCGGTGACGCCGTGGACCATGTTGAAGATCAGGCTGCGGGTGAGGCCGTGCAGGGCGCGGTGCTCGCCGCGGTCCGTGGGCCGGGTGACGACGATCGTGCCGTCCTCCTGCTGCACGGTCATATCGCGCGACACGCGCGTCTCGAGCTGGCCCTTCGGGCCCTTCACGCGCACGAGCTCGGGCTCGATCGTGACGTCCACGCCGCTCGGCACAGGGATGGGCTGCTTTCCGATCCGGCTCATGCGGTCACCAAACGTAGGCGACGACCTCGCCGCCGACGCCCGCGTGCCGCGCCTGATGGCCGGTCATGACGCCCTTCGAGGTGGACATGATCGCCGTGCCCATGCCACCGAAGACGCGCGGCACGTGGCCGGCGGCGACGTACTCGCGGCGGCCGGGACGGGACACGCGCTTGAGCCCGGTGATCACGGGCGCGCGGCTCTCGGTGTACTTCAGGCGCACGCGCAACGTCTCGCCGACCCGGGCGGGCTCGGTGGCGTAGTCCTCGATGTAGCCCTGTTCGCGCAGGATGCGCGCCAGCTCCACCTTGAACTTCGAGGCCGGGATGTCCACGAACTCGAAGTCGGCCTCCAGCCCGTTGCGGATGCGGGTGAGGAAGTCGGCCACTGGGTCCGTCATCGACATCTCGTCACCAGCTCGACTTCGTGAGTCCGGGGACATAGCCCTCGTGCGCCACCTCGCGCAGGCAGATCCGGCAGAGGCCGAACTTGCGGAAGTAGGCACGCGGGCGGCCGCACCGCTTGCAGCGGTGGTAACCCCTCGTCTTGTACTTCGGCGTGCGCTGCTGGCGCACCACCTGGGACGTCTTCGCCACTAGGTCTCCTCTGACCCCTCGGGGGCCTGTTCGTCAGTCTCTTCTGCCGCCGCGCCGTCGCCGTCCGCCGCAGCAGGTTGAGCATAGGCGTCCGGGTTCTCCTCCTTGAGCTGCTCGAGCGCGGCCTTCTCGGCCTCGGCCTTGGCGCGCGCCTCCTCCTTGCGCTTCTCCTCCTCGGCGGCCTCCGCGGCGTCCGTGTCCTGGCCCGGCCGGCCCTCATGGGCGAACGGCATCCCGAGCGCCTCGAGCAGCGCGAAGGCCTCCAGGTCCGAGGCGGCCGTGGTGGTGATCGTCACGTCGAGCCCGCGCACCTGGTCGATCGAGTCGTAGTCGATCTCGGGAAAGATGATCTGCTCGCGCACGCCCATCGAGTAGTTGCCGCGGCCGTCGAACGAGCGCGGGTTGAGGCCGCGGAAGTCGCGGATGCGAGGGATCGCCACCGACATCAGCCGGTCGAGGAACTCCCACATGCGGGCGCCACGGAGCGTGACCGCCACGCCGATCGGCATGCCGTCACGGATCTTGAAGCTGGCGATCGACTTGCGGGCGCGCCGGATGTTCGGCTTCTGCCCGGCGATCGTGCCCAGCTGCTCGCCGGCGGCGTCGAGGAGCTTGGTGTCCGTCTTGGCCTCGCCCACGCCCATGTTGAGCGTGATCTTCTGGATGCGCGGGGCCTGCATGATGCTCGTGTAGCGGAAGCGCTCCTGGAGCTGAGGACGGATCGCCTCGTAGTAGCGCGCCTTGAGGCGAGGGTTGATCTTGGGCTCGGCTACGGCCATCAGTCGATGGCCTCCCCGGACTTCGCGGCCACGCGCACGCGCCGTCCGCCGTCGCGCGTGACCCGCACGCGGGTGGCCTTGCCGCCCTTCGGGTCCACCAGCATCACGTTGCTGATGTGGATCGGACCCTCCTTCTCGATCACTCCGCCGATCTCGCCGCCGCGCTGTGTGTCGCGCAGCGTGCGGGGGCGCTGGTGGCGCTTGACGATGTTGGCGCCCTCCACATAGACCCGCTCGTTCTTCGGGTCGACGCGCAGCACGCGACCCTTCCGGCCCTTTGACTTGCCGGAGATCACGATCACTGTGTCGTCTTTGCGGATCTTGAGTGCCATTAGAGAACCTCTGGCGCGAGGCTCACGATCTTCATGAAGTTCCTCTCGCGCAACTCCCTGGCCACCGGGCCGAAGATGCGGGTGCCGCGCGGGTTGTTCTGCGGGTCGATCAGGACGGCAGCGTTCTCGTCGAAGGCGATGTAGGTGCCGTCCTCGCGGCCGAACTCCTTCTTCGTCCGCACGACCACCGCCTGCACCACCTCGCCCTTCTTGACCGACCCGTGCGGGATGGCCTGCTTGACGGTGCCGACGATGATGTCGCCGACTCCAGCGTAGCGGCGGCGCGAGCCACCGCTGACGCGGATGCACAGGATCTCGCGCGCGCCGGTGTTGTCGGCGACCTTGAGTCTGGTCTCAGCCTGGATCATCGGACGGCCTCCGCGAGCTTCGCCGGTGCTTGGGCGAGCGAGAACCAAGCCTGGCAAGGACGCAGGGAGCGGCGAATAGCAGCGCTATTCGCGCGACCGAGGACGCCTCCAGGCGCAGAGTTCGCAGCCGCGCAAGTGCCGGTGAAGTGAGTGGAGGTCGTCATCGGGCACGCTCCAGGACCTCGACCAGCCGCCAGCGCTTGGTGCGGCTGAGCGGCCGCGACTCGATCACGCGCACCGTGTCGCCCTCGCCGGCCTCGTTGCGCTCGTCGTGGGCATGCAGCGTGGAGGACTCGCGCACGATCTTCTTGTAGGCGCGGTGGCGGCGCGCGACGTCGATGCGCACGGTGATCGTCTTGTCCGGCTTGGCCGAGACGACGACGCCCTGGCGCACGCGCGGCCGGCCCGGGCCGTGCTCCTTGGCCTCGACCTGGGGCGCGGGCTGCTTGGGCGCGGCCGCATCCTTGGCCTTCTGGCGCTCGCGGTAGCGGCGGCGCACGACGGCGCGAGAACGCCGAGCCTCGGCGCGCTCGGCGGCGCGCTCCTCGGGCGTACGCGACGGCCGCGCCTCGCCCTCGTGGGCGGAGCGCTTGCGGCGGCGAGCCTCCTTCGGATGAAGCACCTCCGCGGGCTCCTCCTCGACAGCCGGCGCCGCAGCAGCGGGGGCCGCCTCGGCGGCGGGCTCCTCCTCCGCAGCGGGCTCCTCCTCCGCGGCCGGCTCCTCTTCCACGGTGGGCTCCTCCTCCGCGGCCGGCTCCTCTTCCACGGCGGGCTCCTCCTCCGCGGCGGGGGCAGGCGTTTCTGCGGCTGCCTCCTCCTCGGGGGCGGCCTCGGCCTGCGGCTCCTCGGCGGGTGCCGTCTCCTCGGGCGCCTCTTCCGGCGCCTGCTCGTTCTGCTCTTCTTCGATCATTGCTTCTGTCGCTTCAACTCTCTCTCGACGTCGATCCCGCGCTCATGCGCGACGGTGAGGCCCCGCGCCAGCTCACGCTTGGTCTGCGGCAGCCTCGAGGTGTTCTCCAGCTGGCCGGTGGCGTGCTGGAAGCGCAGGTTGAACAGCTCCTGGCGCCTGTTGTCGATGAACTCCACGAGCTCGGGGTCCTGCAGCTCGTTCACGTTCGTGCGCTTCACTCGTCGGCCCCCTCGCGGACGACGAACTTCGTCTTGACCGGAAGCTTGTGGCCGGCCAGCCGCATGGCCTCCCGGGCGAGCGGCTCAGGCACGCCGGCCAGCTCGAACATCACGCGGCCCGGCTTGACCACTGCGACCCAGCCCTCGGGCGAGCCCTTGCCGGAGCCCATGCGGGTCTCCGCGGGCTTGGCCGTGACGGGCTTGTCCGGGAAGATGTTGATCCAGACCTTGCCGCCTCGCTTGATCTTGCGCGTCATGGCGATTCGGGCAGCCTCGATCTGGCGGTTGGTGATCCAGCCGCGCTCGAGTGTCTTCAGGCCGTACTCACCGAACTCCACGCGCACGCCGCCCTTGGCGTTGCCGGGCATGCGGCCGCGGTGCTGCTTGCGGTGCTTTACGCGCTTGGGCTGCAGCATCGGCTAGTTCCTTCCTCCACCGCCGCCGCCACCACCGCGGCCGCCACCGCCACGCGGACCGCCACGACCGGGACCGCCGCCGCGTCCGCCGCGACCCCCACCGGGACCGCCGCCGCGACCTCCGCGACCTCCGTCGCGCCCGCCACGGCCACCGCCGTCGCGGCCGCCCGGGCCGCCGCCGGAGCCCGGCGTGGCCTGCTGGGGCGCCTCGATCTGGGTGAGGTCCTGCGCGAAGCCCGAGGGCATGATCTCGCCCTTGTTGATCCACACCTTCACGCCGATGCGGCCGAAGGTGGTGCGGGCCTCGTAGAAGCCGTAGTCGATGTCCGCGCGCAGCGTGTGCAGCGGGACGCGCCCGTCGGAGTAGCCCTCGGTGCGCGCCATCTCGGCGCCGCCCAGGCGGCCCGAGACCTGGATGCGGACGCCCTTGGCACCCGAGCGCATCGCCGATGTGAGCGCACGCTTCATCGCGCGCCGGAAGGCAACCCGGTTCTGCAGCTGCTCGGCGACCGACTGCGCGACCAGCTTGGCGTCGAGCTCCGGCCGCTTGATCTCGAGGATGTTCACCTTCACCGACTTGCCGGTCATCTTGTGGAGCTCGCGCCGCAGCGCGTCCACCTCGCTACCGGACTTGCCGATCACGATGCCCGGCCGGGCCGTGTGGATGTTGACCTCGACCTCGCTCGAGTTCTTCTTGATCGTGATGTCGGAGAGGCCGGCGTGGGCGAGCTTGTTCTCGATGTGCTCGCGGATGTGGATGTCCTCGAGCAGGTAGTCCGAGAACTCGCGCTCGTTGAACCAGCTCGACTTCCAGTCGTGGATGTAGCCGACCCGCAGGCCCTCCGGATGGACTTTCTGACCCATGGTGTCTGGCTACTCCTTCGGCGAAAGCTGGATGGTCATGTGGCTCGTGCGCTTGCGGATGCGGGTCGCGCGGCCGAGCGCGCGTGGTCGATACCGCTTGAGCGTCGGACCCTCGTCGACGTAGACCTTGCGGACCACGAGGTCCTCGGCGTCGAGCTCGTGGTTGTTCTCCGCGTTGGCCACGGCCGACTCCAGAAGCTTGAGAACGTCCTGGGCCGCCGCTCGCGGCGTGTGAAGAAGGATGGCACGTGCGTCGTCGACCGTCTTTCCGCGGATGTGGTCGACCACCAGGCGGGCCTTGCGCGGCGCGCAGCGCACGTACTTGGCCTGGGCGCGGACGACGACCATGCCCTGCTCGTCGCGCGGCGCGGGAGACTTCCGGTGCACGGGCTCGGGCGCCGGAGCCGCCGTCTCCGACGAGCGCCGCCGGCCGCGGCGAGGCTTCTCCCCGGCCTCGGGCTCCTCGCCCTCGTCGGCTTCGTCCTCCTCAGCCTCAGCCTCAGCCTCGTCAGCCTCCTCGGCCTCTTCGGGCTCCTCGGCCTCTTCGGGCTCCTCAACCTCGGCGGGCTGCTCGGCGACGGCCTCTTCCTGCGCCTCTGCGCTCGGCGCCTCTGCGCTCTCGTCAGCCTTCTTGCGACGAGTGCGCCGCGGCTTGGGCGCCTCCTCGGCGGCCGGGGCCTCGGTCTGCGCCTCTGCGCTCTGCGCCTCTGCGCTCTCAGCCGCAGGCTGCTTGCGCCGACGCCGAGGCTTCGGCGCCTCCTCGGCTGCCGCCTCCGGCGTCTCCTCGGGCTCCGCCCCGCTTGTCTTCTCTTCCTCGGTCATCGCATCTTCGCCCTGTCGGAGCCGGCGTGGCCGCGGAACAGGCGCGTGGGCGCGAACTCGCCCAACTTGTGACCGACCATGGACTCGGAGACGAAGACGGGCACGTGCTTGCGGCCGTCGTGGACGGCGATGGTGTGGCCCACCATCTCGGGGAAGATCGTGGAGGTCCGCGACCAGGTCTTGAGCATCTGCTTGGTGCCGGCGGAGTTCATCGCCTCGATGCGCCCAATCAGGCGCTCCTCGACCCACGGTCCCTTCTTCGAAGATCTCGACACTTAGATGCTCCTTTCCTGGCCCGCGTGCCCGCGGGGGCGCGAAAACCGAGCTGGCCAAGGACGCAGGGCGCAGTCAATGCCGGAAGCCATTGGCCAGCCCGAGGACGCCGGTCCAGCGAAGGTTTGCAGCGTCATCCGTGGGTGCGGGGGTCGGGGAAGGGGCATCTACTCACCTCTTCTTCCTGCGCCGCCGGACGATCCAGCGGTCGGACGGCTTGTTCTTCTTACGCGTGGGGTACCCGAGCGTGGGCACGCCCCACGGAGTGACTGGGTGGCGGCCCGGCGTGGTGGAGCCCTCGCCGCCGCCGTGCGGGTGGTCGACGGGGTTCATCGCGGTGCCGCGCGTCTGCGGGCGGATGCCCTTGTGGCGGTTGCGCCCCGCCTTGCCGATGTCGATGTTCTGGTGCTCGACGTTGCCGATCGTGCCAACGGTGGCCCGGCAGCCCACGTCCACCATCCGCATCTCCCCCGAGGGCAGGCGCAGCGTCGCGCGCTCGCCCTCCTTGGCCACGAGCTGGATGGACGCTCCGGCCGAGCGGCCGAGCTGCCCGCCACGGCCCGGCGTGAGCTCCACGTTGTGGATCACGGTGCCGGTGGGGATGTTGCGCAGCGGCAGGCAGTTGCCGATCTGGATGTCGGCGTCCGGGCCGGACTCGAGCGTGCTGCCCACCCGCAGCCGCGCCGGCGCGAGGATGTAGCGCTTCTCGCCGTCCGCGTAGTGGAGCAGCGCGATGTAGGCGGTGCGGTTGGGGTCGTACTCGATCGAGGCGACCTTCGCCGGGATGCCGTCCTTCGTGCGCTTGAAGTCGATCAGCCGGTACTTGCGCTTGGCGCCACCGCCACGGTGCCGCGAGGTGATGCGCCCGTAAGAGTTGCGCCCGCCGCTCTTCTTGAGGCCCGTGACGAGCGACTTCTCCGGCTCGCTGCGCGTGACCTCCGCGCGGTCCGACCACGTGGAGAAGCGCCGGCCGGGGCTGGTGGGCTTGTGTTTCTTGATCGCCATCGCCTACTCCCCCAGCTCCTGGCCCTCGAAGAGCTCGATGGTGTCGTCCGGGTGGAGCTCCACCACGGCCTTCTTCCACTCGCGCGTGCGACCGAAGTGCACGCCGCGCCGCTTGGGCTTCGACTTGACGCTCATCGTGCGCACCTCGAGCACGCGCACGCTCCAGATCTCCTCCACCGCCTGGCGGATCTGGGTCTTGTGGGCGTCGTCGTGGACGCGGAAGGTGTACTTGTTGGCCGCGAGCAGCGCGTAGCTCTTCTCGGACACGATCGGCCGGATGATCACGCTGCGCGGGTTCACGACTCGCCTCCGGTCGACCGCTCGGACGGCGCGGCGAGCTCGCTGAGCCGGTCGATCGCGGCCTGCGAGACGACGAGCCGGGCGGCGCCGATCACGTCGGCGACGCCGGCGGCCTCGGCCGGCAGAACCTTGACGCCCGCGATGTTGCGGAACGACTTCGCGCAGGCCTCCTCGCCCTCGGGCGCGAGCAGCACGAGCGCACGGCCCCGGCCGAAGCCGGCCAGCGCCTCCGCCGCCTTCTTGGTGGAGGGCTCGTCGAACGCCGAGGGGTCCACGACCGCGAGCGTGCCGCGCTCAGCGTGCAGCGACAGCGCCGCCCGCAGCGCCTTGCGCCGGGCCTTGCGATTGACCTTGACGGTGTAGCCGCGCGGCTTGGGGCCGAACGCGATGCCGCCGCCGATGCGCTGTGGTGTGGAGAGCGCGCCTGCACGGGCACGGCCGGTGCCCTTCTGGCGGAAGGCCTTTGCGCCGGTCATGGCGACCTCGCCGCGCGTCAGCGTCGAGGACGTGCCCCGGCGGCGGGCGTTGAGCTCCGCGCGCACGGTCTCGTGTACGAGCGCCATGTGGAAGGCCTCCCCGAAGACGGCCTCGTCGAGGTCGGCCTTGCCGGTCTTCTGGCCGAGCAGCTCGGCGGTGGGCTTAGCCATGGCGCACGTCGCTCCTGATCTCGATCGTGGAACCGCGCGGGCCGGGCACGGAGCCGCGGACCAGCAGCAGGTTCTTTTCGGCGATGACGTCGACGATCTCGAGGCCGCGCTGGGTGACGCGCTTGTTGCCCATCTGGCCCGGGCCGCGGATGCCCTTGAACACGCGCGAGGGGGTGGCGGAGGCGCCGATCGAGCCCGGCGCGCGCACGTTGTGCGAGCCGTGCGTGACCGGGCCGCGGCTGAAGTTGTGCCGCTTGACCGTGCCCTGGAAGCCCTTGCCCTTCGAGGTGCCGGCGACCTTGACGGTCTGACCCTTCTCGAAGGTCTCGACCGTGACGGTGTCGCCGACCTTGAGCTCGCCCGCTTCGCCGCGGAACTCGGCGAGGTGGCGGAGCGGCGGGGCGTCGGCCTTCTTGAGGTGGCCGAGCTCGCCCTTCGTGAGCGCCTTCTCCTTGACCTCCGCGAAGCCGAGCTGCACGGCGGCGTAGCCGTCGCGTTCCTCGGTGCGGATGGCCGTGACGTGACAGGGGCCCGCCTCGATCACGGTGACCCGGTCCACCTTGCCGTCCTGGCCGAACAACTGGGTCATCCCGATCTTGCGTCCGAGCAGTGCCGCCATGACCGCCTCAGACCAGCTGGATCTGGATGTCGACACCAGCCGGAAGGTGGTCGAGCCGCTGGAGCGAGTCGACGGTCTTCGGCGTGGGCTGGTGGATGTCGATGAGCCGCTTGTGGGTGCGGATCTCGAAGTGCTCGCGCGAGTCCTTGTCCTTGAACGGGCTGCGGATCACGCAGTAGACGTTCTTCTCGGTGGGCAACGGCACCGGCCCGGATACGGATGCACCCGTGCGCTCGGCCGTCTCGACGATCTCCTTGGCGGCCGTCTCGATCGCCGAGTGGTCATACGCCTTGAGCCGGATGCGGATCTTGTTCTGGGTTATCGCTGCCATTGCTTTTCCTTCGGACACACGGAGGGCGGACCCGTTTACTGAGGGGCCCGCCCCCTGGAGCTCGTGTCGATCGAGCCGCGTGTTACTCGATGACCTCGGTCACCACCCCGGATCCGACGGTGCGGCCGCCCTCGCGGATGGCGAAGCGCAGGCCCTGGTCCATGGCGATCGGCTGGATCAGCTCGATCGACATCTGGATGTTGTCGCCGGGCATGACCATCTCCGTGCCGTCGGGCAGGTTGGCGACGCCGGTGACGTCGGTGGTGCGGAAGTAGAACTGCGGGCGGTAGCCCGAGAAGAACGGCGTGTGGCGGCCGCCCTCCTCCTTCTTCAGGCAGTAGACCTCAGCCTTGAACTTGGTGTGCGGCGTAATCGAGCCGGGCTTGCAGAGCACCTGGCCGCGCTCGATCTCCTCGCGCTTGGTGCCGCGCAGGAGGCAGCCGACGTTGTCGCCGGCCTGGCCCTGGTCGAGGATCTTGCGGAACATCTCGACGCCGGTGACGACCGTGCTGGAGGTCTCCGGGTGGATGCCCACGATCGCGACGGTCTCGCCCGTCTTGATGATGCCCTGCTCGATGCGGCCCGTGGCCACCGTGCCGCGGCCGGTGATCGAGAAGACGTCCTCGACCGGCATCAGGAACGGCTTGTCCAGGTCGCGCTCGGGCTCCGGGATGTAGCTGTCGAGCGCGTCGGCGAGCTCGAGGATCTTCCCCTTGGCCTCCTCGTCGCCCTCGAGCGCCTTGAGCGCCGAGCCGATGACGAACGGGATGTCGTCGCCCGGGAACTCGTACTCGCTCAGCAGGTCGCGGACCTCGACCTCGACGAGCTCGAGGAGCTCGGGGTCGTCGACCATGTCGGCCTTGTTGAGGAACACGACGATGTAGGGCACGCCCACCTGGCGGGCGAGCAGGATGTGCTCGCGCGTCTGCGGCATGGGCCCGTCGGCCGCGGATACGACCAGGATCGCGCCGTCCATCTGGGCGGCGCCCGTGATCATGTTCTTCACGTAGTCGGCGTGGCCCGGGCAGTCGACGTGTGCGTAGTGGCGGTTCTCGGTCTGGTACTCGACGTGGGAGGTCGCGATCGTGATGCCGCGCTGCTTCTCCTCAGGCGCGTTGTCGATCTGGTCGAACGACATCGCCTGGCCGCCGGTCTTCTCCGCGAGAACCTGCGTGATAGCCGCTGTAAGCGTGGTCTTGCCATGGTCGATATGACCGATGGTGCCCACGTTCACATGCGGCTTGTCGCGCTCGAATTTCTCCTTCGCCACTGGTTCTCGCTCCTTTCAGAAAGCTCTCGGGCCCGCCAGCAGGCGAACCCCGGAAACATACTCTTCTTTAAGCACCTGCTCCGACCGGCTCCCCGGTGCGGTGCTCGACGATTCCCTCTGCGAGGTTGTTGGGGACTTCCTCGTAGCGGTCGAACTGCATCGTGTACTGCGCCCGGCCCTGCGTGTTCGAGCGCAGGTCGGTGGCGTAGCCGAACATCTCGGCCAGGGGGACGCTCCCCCTCACCGCGAGGGCGTTGCCTCGCGGCTCCTGGCCCTCCACCCGGCCGCGGCGCCGCGAGAGGTCGCCGATCACGTCGCCGAGGAACTCCTGCGGCGTGACCACCTCCACGGCCATCACGGGCTCGAGCAGCACTGGCTTGGCCTTCTTCGCGGCCTCCTTGAGCGCCAGCGAGCCGGCGATCTTGAAGGCGATCTCCGAGGAGTCGGTGTCGTGGTACTTGCCGTCGGTGAGCGTCACGCGGACGTCGACCATCGGGAAGCCGGCCTTGACGCCGGTCTCGAGCGCCTCCTCGATGCCCTTCTCCACCGCCGGGATGAACTCAGACGGGATCGAGCCGCCCTTGATCTTGTTGACGAAGTCGAAGCCCTCGCCGGGCGCCGGCTCCATGTCGATGTAGACCACGCCGTACTGGCCCGAGCCACCGGTCTGGCGGATGAACTTGCCCTCGACCTTGTGGGCCTCGCCGCGCACCGTCTCGCGATAGGCCACCTGCGGGCGGCCCACGGCTGCCTCGACGCGGAACTCGCGCTTCATGCGGTCGACGAGCACCTCGAGATGCAGCTCGCCCATGCCGGAGATCACGGTCTGGCCCGTCTCCTCATCCGTGCGGACGTTGAAGGTCGGGTCCTCCTCGGCCAGGCGCGCGAGCGCGACTGACATCTTCTCCTGGTCGACCTTCGTCTTCGGCTCGATCGAGAGGTGCACCACCGGCTCGGGGAACGTCATCGTCTCGAGGAGGATCGGGGCGTCGGGCGCGGTGAGCGTGTCGCCGGTCGAGGTCTGCTTCAGGCCCACCGCCGCGGCGATGTCCCCCGCGTAGACCTCGTCCTGGTCCTCGCGGTGGTTGGCGTGCATCATGAGGATGCGGCCCACGCGCTCGGTGCGGCCGGAGTTGGCGTTCAGCACGCGGCTGCCGGCGCTGACCTTGCCCGAGTAGACGCGGAAGTAGGTGAGCTTGCCGACGAACGGGTCGGACATGACCTTGAAGGCGAGGGCGGAGAAGGGCTCGTCGTCCCTCGCCTCGCGGTGGAGGACGTTGCCGTTGCCCTCCTCGCTGCCGGGCACGAGCCCCTCCATCGGAGGGACGTCGATCGGGCTCGGCAGGTAGTCGATCACGGCGTCGAGCAGCGGCTGCACGCCCTTGTTCTTGAAGGACGAGCCGCACAGCACGGGCGTCATCGAGATGTCGAGGGTGGCCTTGCGGATGGCGGCCTTCAGGCGGTCGATGTCGATCGCCTCGTCGGAGAGGTAGGCCTCCATCAGCTCGTCGTCGTAGTCGGCGATCGCCTCGACCAGGTGGGTGCGCGCCTCGTGGGCGATGTCCACGTGGTCGGCCGGGATGTCGGTCTCCTCCCACTCCTGGCCGAGGTCGTCCTTGTAGACGATCGCGCGCTCGCGTACGAGGTCGATGACGCCGCGGAAGTCGGCCTCCGCGCCGATCGGCAGCTGGATCGGCACCGGGTGGGCGCCGAGGCGGTCGATCATGGTCTGGACGCCCTGCGCGAAGTTCGCGCCGACGCGATCCATCTTGTTGATGTAGGCGATGCGCGGCACGCGGTACTTGTCGGCCTGCCGCCAGACCGTCTCGGACTGCGGCTCGACGCCGGCGACCGAGTCGAACAGCGCGATCGCGCCGTCGAGCACTCGCAGCGAGCGCTCGACCTCGACGGTGAAGTCCACGTGGCCCGGGGTGTCGAGGATGTTGATGCGGTAGTCGCGCCACGTCGCGGTGGTGGCGGCGGAGGTGATGGTGATGCCGCGCTCCTGCTCCTGCTCCATCCAATCCATCACCGCAGCGCCCTCGTGCACCTCGCCCATCTTGTGGGTGCGACCGGTATAGAAGAGGATGCGCTCGGTCGTCGTCGTCTTTCCGGCGTCGATGTGCGCCATGATCCCGATGTTGCGGGTGTGGTCTAGTGCGACTTGTCTTGGCATTGGATGTGAAGCTTTCGCAGTGGTGTCAGGCGTAAAAAAGGCCCCGCCGGGCCTCAGTCACAACGACGAGTTTCGCCCGGGAAGCAGCTCTATGTGGCAGCAGTCTCCATGGATGTGAATCGAACCCAGTCACCTCCCGCGACTGAGCGCAGCGCACGCCGGAAGGCAGTGCCGCGAGCGGCTCGAAATGCTAGCAGAGCATTTTCCGCTCTCAGAGGCCTTGGGAGCGGGTCGCCCGGAGTCCTTCTGGCGCTCGGAGGAGCGGCTGGAGTTCTGATGATAGCCAGCGACTTCCTGACCCTCTTCCATGTCGACGTCGTCACCGCGAAGTGCTCGGATCTGGCCGATCCGCGCCTGGTCGACGCGTGCCAGACGACCGGTGGCGAGCATCACGGCTACGCGCTGGCGATCCTCGGCGCGCTCGTGCTCGTGATGACCTGGGGCGCCGCCATGGGCGCCAGCCGGCCGGCCGGCTTCGCGCTCCTCGTGCTGGGAGCAGCCGGACTGGCCGTGACGCTCGGCGTCGACCTTCCCGACGTCCACAAGACCGGCGTGATCGGCGAGCGCTTCGCCGAGGCGAAGGCAAACCCCGGAATCGGCTTCTGGTTCGAGCTGGTCGGCTCGGCGCTGGCGGTCGCCGCCGGCCTACTCAGGGTCCTTACACGCCCCCGCCCACCGGCCTAGCGGGCGCGCCGGGCCGGACAGCCCGTGTCTCTGGGAGGCCCAGCTCGCGCAGGGGCTCGGCGTGGCTCGAGAAGTGCTGCAGCATGGAGAGCCTCCCCGACCGCAACGTGCAGAGGCATCCGGCCAGCGTTGCGTAGCCCCGAGCTCCCTGACCCTCCCCGACAACCATCCCGAGGACGAGCACCTTGTCCGGGGGCAGGTCGACGAGCTGCTGCGGGTGGGTCCGAAAGCTCGGCCATTCGGCGGCGACCTCGGCGAGCCAGAGCCGCGCACCTGAGTGGCCGCTGTAGGGAACCGCGGTGCCGGAGGCGAGCGCCGACGAGGGGATAATCTCGACGTCGGGCGTTAAGAGCTCGGGCACGGCCGCGTCCCAGGCCTCCCGCTGGCCGCCGAAGTAGCCCTCGATCAGATCGAGCATGCGACGGACCAGTACCAAGTTCTTGCTCAGCCTGCTGAGCAATCACCGGGGCAGCCTACAGGCGCCAGAGACCCGCCAGGGACACTTGGCGCCACGCCACTGGCGATGCAGTCAGGCAGCCGCCCAGTTACCAGCGGACCGCTGGGAAGTGGGTGCGAAAACCAAGGGCTGCAAGGACGCAGGGAAGCCGGAGGGCGTCAGCCCGCGGCTGACCGAGGACGCCGCAGACCGCCGGTTCGCAGCCGCCCAGCTACCAGCGGACCGCTGGGAAGTGGGTGCGAAAACCAAGGGCTGCAAGGACGCAGGGAAGCCGCAGGGCGTCAGCCCGCGGCAAACCGAGGACGCCGCAGGGCGCAGGTTCGCAGCCGCCCAGCTACCAGCGGACCGCCGGGAAGTGGGTGCGAAAACCAAGCTCTGCAAGGACGCAGGGAAGCCGCAGGGCGTCAGCCCGCGGCAAACCGAGGACGCCGCAGGGCGCAGGTTCGCAGCCGCCGCGCTGGGAAGTGGGTGCGAAAACCAAGGGCTGCAAGGACGCAGGGAAGCCGCAGGGCGTCAGCCCGCGGCTGACCGAGGACGCCGCAGACCGCCGGTTCGCAGCCGCCCAGCTACCAGCGGACCGCTGGGAAGTGGGTGCGAAAACCAAGGGCTGCAAGGACGCAGGGAAGCCGCAGGGCGTCAGCCCGCGGCTGACCGAGGACGCCGCAGACCGCCGGTTTGCAGCCGCCCACTTACCAGCGGTAGTGG
Organism: uncultured Thermoleophilaceae bacterium; assembly: GCA_963848495.1. GTDB lineage: Bacteria > Actinomycetota > Thermoleophilia > Solirubrobacterales > Thermoleophilaceae > JAICJR01. The sequence continues at coordinate 733,192 of CAWKDV010000002.1, read as the reverse complement.
GCGAAGGCCTTGTTCGCCTGCGCCATCCGGTAGATGTCCTCTTTGCGCTTGTAGGCGCCGCCCTGCTCCGACTGGGCGTCGAGGAGCTCCCCGGCCAGGCGCTCGGACATCGTCTTCTCGCGGCGGGCGCGAGAGAACTCGACGAGCCAGCGCACCGCGAGCGTGCGCGCGCGTGTGGAGGGGACTTCCACCGGGACCTGGTAGGTGGCGCCTCCGACGCGGCGGGAGCGGACCTCCAGGTTGGGGGTGAGGGCCGACACGGACGTCTCGAGCGCCTCGACGGGCTCCTTGCCGCTGCGGCGGGAGAGGATGTCGAGGGCGTCGTAGACGATCCGCTCGGACAGGGACTTCTTGCCCGAGACCATCACCTTGTTGATCACCTGCTGAACCAGCTTCGACCCGTAGACGGGGTCGGGATCAATGGGACGGATTCCTGCGGGAGCGCGACGGGGCATCGAGCGCTACTTGGCCTTGACGCCGTACTGGGAGCGGGCCTTCTTACGGTCGCTGACGCCGGCGGCGTCGAGCGTGCCACGGACGACCTTGTAGCGGACGCCCGGAAGGTCCTTCACGCGGCCACCGCGCACCAGCACGACGGAGTGCTCCTGCAGGTTGTGTCCCTCGCCCGGGATGTAGGAGGTGACCTCCATCCCATTGGTGAGGCGAACGCGCGCCACCTTGCGCAGGGCCGAGTTCGGCTTCTTCGGCGTGGTGGTGTAGACGCGTGTGCAGACGCCACGGCGCTGAGGCGCGGCGAGGCGCTTCTTGCGCCCCTGCCCGGACTTGAGGCCCGGGGTGGCGACCTTCTTCTTCGGCTTGTTGCGTCCCTTGCGGACGAGCTGGTTGATGCTCGGCATGCGGTCGCGGATGCTAGCAGTGCTGCACGGGCCCGCGGCGGCCCCGGCTAGCCCGCCGCCTCGGCCACCAGGTCCGCGAGCAGCCCGGCCATGCCCTCCAGCACCTGGGTGTGGCCGGAGAGGTCGTACTCGCCCGCGAGCTCGCGCGGGTCGCGGTAGCCGAGCTGCACCCCATCCGGGGCGGTCCAGACGAGGATGCGCAGCGGCAGCTCGATGCCGACCCGCGGGTCGCTCTGCATGAGCGGCGTTCCGGCCCGGGGATTGCCGAAGGCGATCACCAGCTCGTCCGCCAGCTCGAGGCCGGCAGCGCGAGCGCCCAGCGCGTGGTCGAAACGGGCGAAGACCGTGAGGCCGCGGCGCTCGATCGCCTCAACGAGGCGTGCAACCGTGGTCGGATGATCCGAGCCGCTGGGCGCGATCAGCATCGCGCCTCATGATGCCCGATCTGGCGTCCTAGGCGGCGGCGGTCGCGGCGACCGCTTCCGCGGCCCGCATCGGCGCCGGCATCAGCGCGGCGGCCGCGATCACGAGGATGAAGGCGAGGCTCTGGAGGACGATGCCCACCGGGTGGGAGGACATCGGGTCGCCGAAGACGATGATGCCGCCGGCGATCGCCGAGACGTTGGCACCAGCGCTCGTGAGCGTGATGACCGGCACCGGCTCGCCGACCTGGAGGCCGCGGGCCGAGGCGTAGAAGGCGACGACCGAGGCGATCATCGCCACCGCCAGCCAGGGCGAGACGAGGCCGAGGGGGCCAGAGTGGCCGATGGCGCCCGTCAGGGCCTTGATGGCGACGTCGGAGACGCCGAACAGGATGCCCGAGGCGCCGCCGAGGAAGAGTCCGTGGTGCTCGTGGCGGGCGCCCAGCTTGGGCGACAGCACGAGCATCGTGCCGATGAAGAGCAGGCCGCACTCGAAGCTGGCCATGCCCACGCGCGAGTAATGGGAGTGGGCGCCGCCGGTGTGAGGCAGCGTGATCGTCAGGAGAACAAGCCCGGCCGCCATCAGGGCGACGCCGATGAACTGGCGCCTGCCGACCTGGAAGCCGAAGCAGCGCTCGGCCAGGACGGTGAGCAGGACGATGCCGCCGGAGATGACCGTCTGGACGATCGAGAGCGGGGCGAGCGCCATGGCCGCCACGTGGAAGAGCCAGGCGCCGGTGGCGACGACCATGCCGAGGGCGAACCACTTGGAGCGGTAGAGAGCGATCGCGCTCCGGACCGGGTGGAGCCACTCGACGGCAGGAGCCGCGCACGCGCCCTTGTGCTTCCAGAGGAAGCCAACATTGGTGGCCAGCGCGCAGAAGAGCGCCAGCAGGATGCCTAGATCGACTGTCATGAAGATTGGAGGCGACTAACTGCTTCCCTGCCGTCTAGACAGGGCTATCGACCCGATCGGCCGCCAGCTTGAGCCCCAGACGCCTCCGGCTCGACCACTCTACCTTCTAGTTCCCGCGCGGAATTCATTCCCCCCTTAAGGGCAGCTAAAACTGGCAACCGGAAACCCCAGCAAACAGCCACTCCTGTTCCTCGACGTCGACGGCGTGATCAGTCTGTTCGGCTTTCCCCACGGGGATCGTGCGCCTGGCGCTTTCCACTGGGTCGACGGCGTGGTTCATTGCATCGACGAAGCCTGTGGACCCCGTCTGAAGCGGCTTGGAGAGCGCTATGAGCTCGTCTGGGCGACTGGCTGGGAGGAGAAGGCGAACGAGTATCTGCCGCACATCCTCGGCCTCTCCGGACCTGAGCTGCCCGTGCTCAGCTTCGACGGCCGCGCGGTGTTCGGCTCGGCCCACTGGAAAGTTGGCGCGATCGACGCCTACTCACGCGGGAGACCCGCCGCCTGGGTGGACGACTTCCTGGACGAACATTGCGACGCCTGGGCGCGCGAGCGTGCCGAGCCGACCTTGCTGGTGAGGACGGAATCCCACACCGGGCTGACCGACGACCTCGTCGACGAGCTGATCAACTGGGCGGACCGGCTTCGCTAGCCGCCGCCAGGAGCGGCACGATCACGTCGCTGACCGGCGTCGGGATCCCGTGCCGCTCGCCCAGGCGCTTGATCACGCCGTTGCGAGCCTCCCACTCGAGCTCGCGGCCGGCCTCGCGGTCGAACAGCATCGAGGTGCCGAGGTCGGGCGGGTAGGTCTTGAAGTTGTCGACGAGCTCGTCGGCGAAGCTGTCCGGGATGTCGGCGCCCTCCGCCCGGGCGACCGCCAGGCACTCGAGGGCGAGCCTGCGCGACAGCTCGGCCACGTCGTCGCGGCGGAACATGTCCGCGCGGCGCAGCGAGAGCGCCATCAGCCCGGCCACCGCGTTGCCGCACAGCTTGCGCCAGGCCTCGCTGACGAAGTCCGGCACGGGCTGGACGCGCGCGGACGTTCCTTCATATAGACGCACGAGGCCGCGGCCACCGTCGTCGTCGGGCACGCTCAGGCGCGCCTCGCCGCGGACGAGCACGCGGCCTGAGCCGACCATCTCGGCGGGCAGCCAGACGATCGCCGGCACGATCGCGCCGCCGCGCGCCAGCGGCTCCACCAGCTCGCGCTGCTCGACGCCGTTCTGAAGCACCGCCACGTGCGTGAAGGCGCCGCAGAGCCGCCCGAGCCACGCGGCGGCGCCGGCCACCTGGTGAGCCTTGACGGCCAGCACCACCCAGTCGACCGGGCCCGCCAGCGCGAGCGGATCGGTGACGACCGGTGACCGCAGCTCAGCCGACGGCGAGCCGTCCTCGCGCTCGACGACCGCTCGTTCGAGCGGCCGCCGCGCGCAGAGCACTATCTCGTGTGCGTCCGCCTCCTCGAGGACAGCCGCAAAGGACAGCCCGATGGCGCCGGCCCCGACGAAGGCGACCGACGCCACTGAACGGACTGATTACTTCTCGTCGTCGTCAGCCGGCGGCAGCGCCAGGTCGGCGAGCTCGTCACCGAAGGCCTCGCCGTTGCCGCCACCCGTGAAGCTGAAGCCCTCGAGCTCACCGTCGCCGGTGAGGCCGAGCTCGGCAGCGAGCTCGTTCTCGTCGAGCAGCCCCATCTCGTCCGGCGTCGGACGCGGGATCGGCTCCGTGGGCTCGATCTCGAGCCGCCGGTACCGGCGCAGGCCGGTGGCGGCCGGGATCAGCTTCCCGATGATCACGTTCTCCTTCAGGCCGAGCAGACGGTCGGTCTTGCCCTCGAGCGCGGCGTCCGTGAGCACCTTGGTGGTCTCCTGGAACGATGCAGCCGAGAGGAACGAGTCCGTGGCAAGGGAGGCCTTGGTGATGCCGAGGATGACCTCCTCGTGCAGCGCCGGCTCGCCCTTCTGCTTCTTCACGTCGTCGTTCAGGCGCAGGAACTCGTGACGGTCGACAAGCTGGCCCGGGAGGTAAAGGGTGTCGCCCTTCTGCTCCACTCGGATCTTCTTCATCATCTGACGGATGATGATCTCGATGTGCTTGTCGTTGATGTCCACGCCCTGCGACTGGTAGACCTTCTGCACCTCGGCGACGAGGTACAGCTCTGTGTCCGTGCGGCCACGGATGTCGAGCAGCTCGTGCGGGTAGATCGACCCCTCGTTGAGCTGGGTGCCCGCCTTGATCTTGTCCCCGGCCTGCACGAACAGCCGCGTGCGGCGCGGGAAGCTGTAGGCGTGCTCCTCGCCTGAGGCGTCGGTGACGATCACCTTGAGCGCCTTCTCCGAGTCCTCGACCACGACCGTGCCGTCGACCTCGGCCAGCTTGGCCAGGCCCTTCGGCTTGCGGGCCTCGAACAGCTCAACCACGCGCGGCAGACCGTGCGTGATGTCCGCGCCCGCCACACCGCCGGTGTGGAACGTGCGCAGCGTGAGCTGGGTGCCCGGCTCGCCGATCGACTGGGCGGCAATGATGCCCACCGCGTCGCCGATCGCCACGATCTTGCCGGTGGCCGGCGCGATGCCGTAGCAGCGCTGGCAGATGCCCGTGTCGGCCTCGCACTTGAGGACCGAGCGGACCGGCACGTCGAACGGCTCCTCCGCGAAGGCCTCGGCGATCTCGGCCAGCGCCTCCTTGGTGATGATCTCGTCCTTCTGGGCGAGCACCCGGCCGCGCTTGGTCTTGATGTCCACGGCCGCGAAGCGCCCGGCGATCTGGATGTTGGGCGCCCCGGTGTCCGCCAGCGCCGGGAGCGTGATGTGCTCCTTGGTGCCGCAGTCCTCCATGCGGACGATCACGTCCTGTGCGACGTCGACCAGGCGCCTGGTGAGGTAGCCCGAGTCGGCGGTGCGCAGCGCCGTGTCCGCGAGGCCCTTGCGGGCGCCGTGGGTGGAGATGAAGTACTCGAGCACCGACAGGCCCTCCATGAAGTTGGCCTTGATCGGGCGCTCGATGATCTCGCCCTTCGGATTGGCCATGAGGCCTCGCATGCCGGCGAGCTGGCGGATCTGCTTGAACGATCCGCGCGCGCCGGAGTTGGCCATCATGAACACCGGGTTGAGGTGGTCGAGGTTGCGCTGCATCGCCTCGCCGACCTCGTCGGTGGCCGCGTTCCACTTCTCGACCACGGCCTCGTGGCGCTCCTGGCCGGAGATCAGGCCCGTGTCGTACTGGTCCTGGATCTCCACGACCTCGGCCTCGTAGCGCTCGAGGATCTGCTCCTTCTGCGGCGGGATCACGACGTCGTTCTTGGAGATCGTGATGCCGGCCTGGGTCGCGAAGTGGAAGCCGAGCTCCTTGAACGCATCGAGAACGAGCGCGATCGCGTACGGGCCGTACTGGCCCACCAGTCCCTCGATCACGTTGTTCATGTCGCGCTTGCGGAGCGGCTCGTTGACGAACGCGTACGCGTTCGGGTCGTACGAGTCCTCGAGCACGTCGGCCAGCGCCCGCTCCACCCGGTCGTTGAAGATGATCCTCCCGACCGTGGTGAGCAGGTGGCTCTGCTCGACGCCGCGGCGGCGGTACTCCGCCAGGTCGTGCAGCTTGACCATGCCGTGCTCGTACGAGAGCTCGGCCTCCTGTGCCGAGCGGAACACGTGCGGCCGCTTGCCGTGCTGCTTCTCGTCCCACTTGCCCTGGCGGACGACCTCCTCGAGCTCCTCGAGCGCCTTGACGCCCGGCCCGTAGGTCAGGTAGTACGCGCCAAGCACCATGTCCTGAGTGGGCGTGGCGAGCGGCTGGCCGTGCGCCGGCGACAGGATGTTGTTCGCCGACAGCATCAGGATGCGCGCCTCCGCCTGCGCCTCAGCCGAGAGGGGCAGGTGGACGGCCATCTGGTCGCCGTCGAAGTCCGCGTTGAAGGCGTGGCACACCAACGGGTGGACCTGGATCGCCTTGCCCTCCACGAGCACCGGCTCGAAGGCCTGCAGGCCGAGACGGTGCAGCGTCGGGGCGCGGTTCAGCAGCACGGGGTGCTCCTGGATGACCTCCTCGAGGACGTCCCAGACCTCCGGGATCATCGAGTCGACCATCTTCTTGGCGGCCTTGATGTTCTGCACCGCCTTGCGCTCGACGAGGCGAGCCATGATGAACGGCTTGAACAGCTCGAGCGCCATGAGCTTCGGCAGACCGCACTGGTGGAGCTTGAGGCTCGGGCCGGCCACGATGACCGAGCGGCCCGAGTAGTCCACGCGCTTGCCGAGCAGGTTCTGGCGGAAGCGTCCCTGCTTGCCCTTGAGCATGTCGCTGAGCGACTTGAGCGGGCGATTGCCCGGCCCGGTGACGGGCCGGCCGCGGCGGCCGTTGTCGAACAGCGCGTCGACGGCCTCCTGCAGCATGCGCTTCTCGTTGTTGACGATGATCTCGGGGGCGCCGAGGTCGAGCAGCCTCTTCAGGCGGTTGTTGCGGTTGATCACGCGCCTGTAGAGGTCGTTCAGGTCCGAGGTGGCGAAACGGCCGCCGTCGAGCTGCACCATCGGGCGCAGCTCCGGCGGGATGACCGGGACCGCCTCCAGGATCATGTGCTCGGGCCGGTTGTCCGAGTTGATGAAGGCCGAGACGACCTTCAGGCGCTTGACGGCGCGGCTCTGCTTCTGGCCCTTGGCGGTCTTGACCTCCTCCTCGAGCGAGTTGCGCTCGGCGTCGAGGTCGACCTGCTCGAGCAGGTCGCGCACGGCCTCCGCACCCATGCCGCCGCGGAAGTACTCGCCGAAGCCGAACGGCGAGCCGAAGCGGTCCTTCAGCTCACGGAAGACGGTCTCGTCGGCGATGACGTCCTTTGGCTTCATGTCGCGGAACAGGTCCCAGACCTGCCGCATGCGCTCGGCCGCGTCCTCGATGTAGGCCTCGGTGTCCTGGATGTCGGAGTCGAAGACCTTGCGAATGTCCTTCTCGAGCTTCTCGCGCTCGTCGTCGCTGATCTTCTTCAGGTTGACGTCGAGCGTCTCGGACCAGAGCAGGTCGTCCTCCGAGAAGCCGGACTGCTTGCCCGTCTGGAGGTACTCGAGGCGCCGGTCGAGCGACTCGCGCAGCTCCTGGACGCGCTCCTCCTTCTCGGCGTCGTAGGAGTCGAGGACCTTCTGGACCTCCTTCTCCAGCTTGGGCGTGTCCTTCTCGCGCGCCTCCTCGTCGATCCAGGTGACGATCGAGGCCGCGAAGTACAGGACCTTCTCCAGCTCCTTGGGCGCCATGTCGAGCAGGTAGCCGATGCGCGACGGCACGCCCTTGAAGAACCAGATGTGCGAGACCGGCGCGGCCAGGTCCACGTGCCCCATGCGCTCGCGGCGCACCTTGGAACGCGTGACCTCGACGCCGCAGCGCTCGCAGACGATGCCCTTGTAACGGACGCGCTTGTACTTGCCGCAGTAGCACTCCCAGTCCTTGGTGGGACCGAAGATGCGCTCGCAGAAGAGGCCGTCCTTCTCGGGCTTGAGGGTTCGGTAGTTGATGGTCTCCGGCTTGGTGACCTCGCCGGAGGACCAGCTTCGGATCTGCTTCGAAGAAGCCAGACCGATGCTGATGGCGTCGAAATTGTTGATGTCGATCAAAAGTGCTCCTGGTGGGTCAAATGCTTGGTCGGTCTGGCTGGTTTACGCCTCTTCTTCGATGTACTCGGCGTCCTGCTCCTTGGGGGACTCGTCGGTCTGACCGCCGTCGCCCTCCGCCTCGAGCGTGTCCTCGGACTCGTCGTTGGCGCCTTCGCCCGGGCCCGCCCGCACTCCGGACAGGTCGATGCCGAGCTCCTCGGCGGCGCGCAGCAGGTCGTCGTCCTCGTCCCTGATCTCGACGCCCGCGCCCTCCTCGGACTTGACGTTCACGTCGAGCGCCAGCGACTGCATCTCCTTCAGCAGCACCTTGAAGGACTCGGGGATCGACGGCTCGGCGATGTTCTCGCCCTTGACGATCGCCTCGTAGGCCTTGACGCGCCCGACCGTGTCGTCGGACTTGATCGTGAGCATCTCCTGGAGCGTGTACGCCGCGCCGTAGGCCTCGAGCGCCCACACCTCCATCTCGCCAAAGCGCTGGCCGCCGAACTGCGCCTTGCCGCCCAGCGGCTGCTGGGTGACGAGCGAGTAGGGGCCGGTGCTCCGCGCGTGGATCTTGTCGTCCACGAGGTGGAGCAGCTTCAGGATGTACATGTAGCCGATGGTGACCTTGTCCTCGAAGGGCTCGCCGGTGCGGCCGTTGTAGAGCTGCACCTTGCCGGAGCAGCGGCGGCCCGCACGCTCGGAGGGGTCGATGTCGAACCTGATGCCACGGTCCTCGTGCTCCTTGGCCCAGCGGACCAGCGCCTCGTCGACGTCCTCGATCGTGGCGCCGTCGAAGACCGGCGTGGCGACGTTCACGCGCCCGCCGTTCTGGTTGGCCTGCTTGTAGGCATCCGAGCCGTCGTCGTACCAGCCCTCGCCGGCAGCCCAGCCGAGATGCGTCTCGAGGATCTGCCCGAGGTTCATCCGGCTCGGCACGCCGAGCGGGTTGAGGATGACGTCGACCGGCGTGCCGTCCTCGAGGAATGGCATGTCGGACTGCGGCACGATCTTTGAAATCACGCCCTTGTTGCCGTGACGGCCGGCGAGCTTGTCGCCCTCGGCGATCTTGCGCTTGGTGGCGACGAAGACGCGCACCAGCTCGTTCACGCCCGGCGGCAGGTCGTCGCCCTTGTCGCGGCTGAAGGTGAGCACGTCGATGACGACGCCGCCCTCGCCGTGGGGCACCTTGAGCGAGGTGTCGCGGACCTCGCGCGCCTTCTCCTTGAAGATCGCGCGGATCAGCTTCTCCTCAGCGGTGAGCTCGGTCTCGCCCTTCGGCGTGACCTTGCCCACGAGCAGGTCGCCGGAGCCGACCTCGGCGCCGATGCGGACGATGCCGCGGTCGTCGAGGTTGCGCAGCGACTCCTCCGAGCGGTTCGGGATGTCGCGGGTGATCTCCTCGTCGCCGAGCTTCGTGGTGCGGGCGTCGATCTCGTACTCCTCGATGTGGATCGAGGTGAGCTCGTCGTCCTTCACGAGGCGCTCGGAGATGATGATCGCGTCCTCGAAGTTGTAACCCTCCCAGGACATGAAGGCGACCAGGCAGTTCTTGCCCAGCGCGAGCTCGCCGTAGCTCGTCGAGGAGCCGTCGGCCAGCACGTCGCCCTTCTTCACCCTGTCGCCCACGAACACCCGCGGCTTCTGGTGGATGATCGTGCCCTGGTTCGAGCGCATGTACTTGTGCAGCTCGTACTCGTCCTTCTCGATCACGACCTTCTCGGCGTCGACGTAGGTGACCTCGCCGGCCTCCTGGGCCAGCAGGACGTCACCGGTGTCGAGCGCGGCGCGGGCCTCCATGCCGGTGCCCACCAGCGGCGGTTCCGTCTTGAGGAGCGGCACCGCCTGGCGCTGCATGTTCGAGCCCATCAGGGCGCGGTTGGCGTCGTCGTGCTCGAGGAACGGGATCAGGGCCGTGGCGACCGACCAGATCTGCTCGGGCGACACGTCCATCAGGTCGACGTCCTTGGGCGCGGCGAGGATGAACTCGCCGTCGCGCGAGCGGCACGTGACCTGCGGGCCCTTGAGCTTGCCGCTCTTCGGGTCGATCTCGGCGTTGGCCTGGGCGATGACCTTCTGCTCCTCCTCGTTGGCGTCGAGGTGGACGATCTTGTCGGTGACAAGGCCGTCGTCCACGACGCGGTACGGGGTGGTGACGAAGCCGTGCTCCGACACCTCGGCGAACGAGGAGAGCGAGCCCATCAGGCCGATGTTCGGCCCCTCCGGGGTCTCGATCGGGCACATGCGCCCGTAGTGGCTCGGGTGCACGTCACGCACTTCGATGGGCGCGCGCTCGCGCGTGAGGCCGCCGGCGCCGAGCGCCGACAGGCGGCGCCGGTGCGTGAGGCCCGACAGCGAGTTCGTCTGGTCCATGAACTGCGAGAGCTGCGAGGACCCGAAGAACTCCTTCAGGGCGGCCACGACGGGCCGGATGTTGATGATGGTCTGCGGGGTGATCGTGTCCGAGTCCTCGGTGGTGAGGCGCTCGCGCACGACACGCTCCATGCGGTAGAGGCCGATCCGGAACGCCTCCTGGATCAGCTCGCCCACCGTGCGCAGACGGCGGTTGCCGAAGTGCTCGTACTCGTCGAGACGGTCGGCGATCGGCTCGCGCGGCAGGGTCTGCGCCTCGAGGGCGTAGTCCTTGATCGCCTCGCCGTTGTCGTACTCGCCCGTCTCCGGGATGCCGAGGTCACGCGGCAGCGTGATCAGCTCGCGGATCAGCTCGATGATGTCCTGGTGCGTGAGGGTCCTGGTCTCCAGGTCCTCGTCCAGGCCGAGCCGCGAATTGAGCTTGTAGCGGCCCACGCGCGTGAGGTCGTAGCGCTTCGGGTCGAAGAACAGCTGGTTGAGCAGCGCGCGGGCGTTGTCCACCGACGGCGGCTCACCCGGCCGCTGCTTCTTGAACAGCTCGACCAGGGCGCCCTCCTCGGTCTTGGTGACCTCGGTGTCGGCCTCGATCGTGTTCCGGATGTAGAGCGAGTTCTCGAACATCTCGAGGATCTGCTCGTCGGCCGAGTAGCCCATCGCGCGTAGGAGCACCGTGATCGGGAGCTTGCGCTTGCGGTCGATGCGGACGTAGACGCGGCCCTTCTTGTCGATTTCGAGCTCGAGCCACGAACCGCGGGCCGGCATCAGGTTGGCCGTGAAGACCTGCTTCTCGCGGTCCTTCGGCTCCATGACGTATGCGCCGGGCGAGCGCACGAGCTGCGTGACGACCACGCGCTCGGTCCCGTTGATGATGAAGGTGCCCCAGTCGGTCATCCACGGGAAGTCGCCCATGAAGACGGACTGCTCCCGGATCTCGCCGGTCTCCCTGTTCTGGAAGGCGACCTTGACGGTCAGCGGGCGGGCAAAGGTGAGGTCCTTCTCGCGGCACTCGGAGATCGGGGCCACGGGCTCGTCGAAGGTGATGTCCTCGAAGACGACGGCCAGGTTGCCGGTGTAGTCCTCGATGGGCGAGACGTCATTGATGGTCTCGCGGAGGCCGCCCTTCTGAGTGTCGACGAGCCACTCGAAGGACTTCCTCTGAATGTCAAGCAGGTTGGGTAGTTCAAGAATGTTCTCTAGGCGAGCAAAACTGCGACGCGAGCGATCAGCAACACGTGCCAAAACAGCGACTCCTTAAAAGATTCAGGCGGGCAGCAGGCGGGCGCAAAGCGCGACCCGCGAATATAGCACAGCGACAAGCGCCGCCGGCAGGGGCGTCCGACCCGCGAATATCTACGCGGATTCAGGCCATCACGGACCCCGTCCCGAGGCTCCGCGATATGTGGCGGGGCACTGCTCAAGGGACGGCTACGGCTATAGGCCGCCGGGAACAGTAGCGGTTCTTCCCCTTTATGGCTACCGCCCGGCGGCAGACCGCTGGCCGCAGAGGCATTAGGGTCCGGCCGTGGCTCGCGACCTCGAGACCCTGGCGACAGGGTTCGGGCTGGTTGAGGCGCCTCGAGCCGACGGCTCCGGTGGCGTGCTGTTCTCCGACGTCGTCGGGGGCGGGGTCCACCGCTGGTCGGCCGGCGGGGTGTCTGTGGTGCTGCCGCGGCGGCGCGGCGTGGGCGGGCTGGTGCCCCACGTCGGCGGCGAGCTGCTGGTGTCGGGCCGGGACCTGTCGCTCGGGTCCCGCAAGATCGTGACGGCGCCGAAAGGCGTCACCGGCTTCAACGACCTCGTGACCACGGACGACGGTTCGGTGCTCGTGGGCGCGATGCGATTCCGGCCGATGCTGGGCGAGCCGGGCGCCCCCGGCGAGGTCTGGCGCGTGGTGGCCGGCGGTGGGCTCAACCTGTTCGCGGCCGACGTGCTCTGGCCGAACGGCATCGGGCTCTCGCCGGCGGGCGACGTGGTCTACGTGAGCAACTACACGGCCGGCGAGGTCCTGGCCTTCGACACCGAGGGCGGCAGCCGGCGCGTGTTCGTCCGGCCGCCGCGCGGGCAGCCGGACGGACTGGCGGTGGACGCAGAGGGCTGCGTCTGGGTCGCGCTCGGCGAGGCCGGGGCGGTCTGCCGCTTCACGCCCGACGGCGAGCTCGACCGGACGATCGAGCTCCCAGGTCAGTTCGCCGCCTGCGTCTCCTTCGACGAAGAGACCCTGCTGCTTGCCGCATCAGGGTCTCTCCTGCGAATGCATGCCGGCGTGGCGGGGCGGCCGGTGCCGCCCGCCAACGTCGTTACTTGAGCTCGACGCTTCCGCCGGCCTCCTCGATCTCGGCCTTCAGCTTCTCGGCCTCCTCGCGCTCGATGCCCTCCTTGACGGGCTTCGGCGCCTCGTCGACCAGAGCCTTGGCCTCCTTGAGGCCGAGGCCGGTGGCCGCGCGGACGACCTTGATGACCTGGATCTTCTTGTCGCCGGAGCCGGTGAGGACGACGTCGACGGTGGTCGACTCCTCCTCGGCGGCGGCGCCGTCCCCTGCGGGCACGCCGGCGGCCGGGGCCGCCGCGGCGACCGCGGTGGCGGACACGCCGAACTCCTCCTCGAGCGCCTTGATGCGCTCGGACAGCTCGAGGACCGAGATGCCCTTCAGCTCCTCGATCCAATCCTCGGTGCTTACCTTCGTGGCCATTAAGCCCTCCTTACTCAGTCTCTGATTCGCCCTCGGAGGGCGTGTCTGACGATTCCTCTTCGGCCGGTGCTTCGCCCTCGGCTTCCGCCTCGGCAGGTGCCTCGCCTCGCCTCCGCCTCAGGCTCCGGCTCCGGTGCGGCCTCCGCCTCCTGCGCCTCTGCGCTCTGCGCTTCTGCGCTCTCGGCAGGCGCCTCTCGGCGCCGCGCCGCTGACGAGGCCCTGCTCCTCGATCTGCTTCAGCTGGCTGGCGAGACCGGAGATCATCCCGGCCAGGCCGCGCACCAGCGTGGTGAGCGGCGATGCCAGCACGCCGACGAACTGGCCGTTGAGCACGTCGCGCGCCGGCAGGCGCGAGATCGACTCGATCTGGTCTGCCGTGAGCGGCGCCCCGTTCATCTGCCCGCCCTTGAAGGCGAGCGTGTCGGTCTGGCGGCGGAACTGTGCGAGCGCCTTGGCCGCCAGAGCGGCGTCGCCCTCGGGCATGACGAACGTGAACGCCGTCGGCCCCTCGAGCAGCTCCTTGAGCGTCTCGGCGCCGGCCTGGTCGGCCGCGCGGATCGTGAGGCGGTTCTTGATCACGCGGAAGGTCGCGCCGGCCTCGATCAGGCGGCCGCGCAGGTCGGCGGCGTCCTTGACCGAGAGCCCGCGGTAGTCGACCGCGAAGATCGCCTCGGAGTCGCGGATCTGCGCCGCGACCTCCTTTATGACTGCTGCCTTTTCGTCCCTGTTCAATTGATTACCTCCGCGAGCATCCTGCTCGCGTCTTGATCAAGTAGCTCGACATCCGGTCTCCCATTCAACAACTGAGCCCGCACGCAGGCGGGCTCGGAGAAGCACAGAGGCTCTCACCGGCTCCGCCTGCCCCGGGCTTACGCGACTGCCGCCGGGGGTCTCGGGCGTTCGGTGTGCAGGTCAGGCTACCGCTGCGGCGCCTTCCACGATGTTGCGGGTGCGAAGCGGGTCGACGCGCACGCCCGGGCCCATTGTGGTGGCCAGCGTGATCGTGCGCAGGTAGCGGCCCTTGGCGGCGGCGGGCTTGGCCCGCACCACCTCGTCGATCAGAGCCGCGTAGTTCTCGAGCAGGGCGCGCTGGTCGAAGTCCGTCTTGCCGATCGGCAGGTGGACGATCGCCGAGCGGTCGGTGCGGTACTCCATGCGGCCGGCCTTCGACTCGCTGACGGCCTGCGCCACGTCGTCGGTGACGGTGCCGACCTTGGGGTTCGGCATCTTGCCCTGCGGGCCGAGGATGCGGCCCAGGCGGCCGACCACGGGCATCATGTCCGGCGTGGCGATGGCCACGTCGAAGTCGGTGAAGCCCTCCTCGATGCGCTTGGCGAGGTCCTCGTCGCCGACGATGTCGGCGCCGGCCTCCTCGGCCTCGCGGGCCTTGTCGCCCCTGGCGAAGACGGCGACCGTCTGCTCGCGGCCCACGCCGTGCGGCAGCGAGATCGTGCCCCGGAGCTGCTCGTCGGCGTGGCGGACGTTGAGCCCGGTGCGGATGTGGCACTCCACGGTCTCGGCGAACTTCGCCGACTGGAGCTCCTTGATCAGCGTGATCGCGTCGGACGGGTCGTAGGCCTTCTCGCGATCGACCTTCTCGTAGATCTCACGGTAGCGCTTGCCCCTGGCCATCAGCCGACCTCCACTCCCATCGAGCGGGCCGTGCCCTCGATGATCTTCGAAGCCTGATCGAGGTCGCGCGCGTTCAGGTCGGGCAGTTTGGTCTCGGCGATCTGGCGGACCTGGGCCTTCGTGAGCCGCGCGACCTTCTCGCGGTTGGGCTCGGGCGAGCCCTTGGCGATCCCAGCGGCCTCCTTGATCAGGACGGCGGCCGGCGGCGTCTTGGTGATGAACGTGAACGAGCGGTCCTCGAAGACCGTGATCTCGACCGGGATGATGCGCCCGTTCTGGTCCTGCGTCTGGGCGTTGAACGCCTTGCAGAACTCCATGATGTTCACGCCGTGCTGGCCGAGCGCGGGGCCGACCGGCGGCGCCGGGTTGGCCTGGCCGCCGGGGACCTGGAGCTTGATGAGGGTTAGGACTTTCTTTGCCATGGTGCGGAGCTGGAGACTAGTGACTGGTGACTAGTGGCTGGTGACTGGGCTAGTCACGAGTCAGCAGTCACCAGTCACTCAAATCTTCTTGACCTGGTCGAACCCGACCTCCACCGGCGTCTCGCGTCCAAAGATGCTGACCAGGACCTTCAGCTTCGCGCCATCCTCGTTGATCTCCGAGATCTCGCCGGAGAAGTCGGACAGCGGGCCGGAGACGACCTTGACGGACTCGCCGATGGAGAACTGGGCGCGGGTGCGCGGGCGCTCGGCGGTCTCCCGGTTGAGCAGGCGGTCGATCTCAGCCTGGCTCAGCGGCACCGGCTTGTTCGAGGCGCCGACGAACCCGGTGACTCCGGGCGTGCCCTTGACGAGGCCCCACGAGTCCTCGTTCAGGTCCATGTTCACGAGCACGTAGCCGGGCATCGTGCGCTTCTCGGTCTGGATCTTCTGACCGTCCTTCATCTCCGACACCTGCTCGGTGGGGATCACGATCTGGCGCACGTTGCGCTGCTGGTTGAGCGAAACCACGCGGTGCTCGAGGTTCTGCTTGACCTTGTTCTCGTGTCCTGAGTAGGTGTTGACTGCGTACCAGCGAAACATCGGGTTCCTTACTTACAAGATCTTGTTGATGAGCCTGGAGAAGACCGCGTCCAGCAGTCCGAGGTAGGCCCCCATGACGATTACGAAGAGGAGCACTACGCCGGTGAGCATCACGAGCGTCTGGCGATTCGGCCACTCGACGCGCTGGAGCTCAGCCCAGACGGCGATCAGGAAGCCTACGACCCTATTGTGACGACGGCGGCCATGTTGTGGCGCCGAGCCGTCACGTCGAGCCCTTCGCCGCTCGGGTTCCTGCTCCTCCGCGGCGGCCTCAGCCTCGGCCTCCTCCTCCTCGAACTCCTCGAGATCGGCCTCGGCCTCGAGCTCCTCCTGCTCGGCCTCAAGGGTAGCGTCACTCTGGCCCAGGTCCGTGGGCGGCGCGCCGGTGGCGAGCTCGATCTCCTCGAGCGGACGGTCGCCCTGGAGCGGCTCCGGCCGCGACGACAGGCGCTCAGCCCGGCGTTCCGCCTGACGCTGCTTTGCCCGCTGACGATTCCGTGCCATCTCCTATAGGAGTCGGGGTGCGCGGTTACCGGGTTTCCCGGTGCAGCGTGTGGCTGCCGCACCAGCGGCAGTACTTGCGCAGCTCGATCCGCCCTGGATCGTTGCGCTTGGACTTCTGGGATTGGTAGTTCCGGCGCTTGCACTCTTCACAAGCGAGCGTCACGCCGATTCGGACTTCTCCGCGAGCCATGGCTCCCCTTGGCGACATGGACGCTGCGCCAACTTTTGGGCAGCGTGAGGTTGCCGGGTCAGTCTAGCGCCCCCCTGCGCGCACCTGCCGAACTGACCCTAATCAGAGCGGCCCGGCCGCCGATTACCCGGATGATGCCCGCGTCCCGGTGGCTCCGCAGCCTGACTTCGCGCATGGTTCTCACCAGCGCGGTCGTGGCACTGGCCCTCGCCGTCGTCTTCAGCGTCCTGTTGACGAATCTGAGCAGCCTCAGCGGGACCTCCCGGCAGGTGAGGGAGTCGATGGACCTGCTCGAGCTCTCGAGCCGGACGCAGAACAGCGCCTCGGACGTGCTGGCCGCGGCGCGCGACTACGCCGACAACGGCCAGGAGTCGTCCTTCCAGCGCTGGCAGGCGCTGCGCACGCGCGTAATCGTGAACGCGCGCGACTTCGGTCAAGCGACCGCCGGCCATCGGGAGGCCGCCCGGACGACAGCGTCGATTCAGGCGTCGGTCCACTCGGTGCTGAACGACTGGTCGACGCGGATCGTGACCCTGGAGCGACAGGGGCACTCGGCGGAGGCCCGCCGCATCGGGGCGAGCGTGGCGCTACGCCAGCGGATCACAGCGCTGCGGGCGAGCTTCGAAGCTTTCAACCAGCACGAGAAGGCGCTCGGCGATCACCGGGCGGCGACCGCACACGAGGGCGCGTTCGAGTCGAGCAACCTTCTCAAGGCCAGCTTCCTGGGCCTGCTCGTGCTGATCGTCGCGCTCGCGTGGCTGCTGGCGCGTGAGATCGTGGCCCCGGTCCGGCGGATGGCGCTGGCCGCACGCAGGATGGAGCAGGGCGACCTCTCTGCCCGCGTGCCGGAGGGCGGCGACGGCGAGGTCGGCGAGCTCGCGCAGGCGTTCAACCGCATGGCGCGGTCGGTGCTCGAGTCGCGCGGGGACCTCGTGGAGCAGAACGCCGAGCTCGAGGCCCAGCAGGTGGCGATCGAGCGCGCCCTGACCGGCATCGCGGAGCAGAAGAACCGCGCCGAGGGCCTCCACCGCTTCGGCGACGAGCTCGCCCGCGAGACGGACCTCGACGTGCTGGCGAAGATCGTCCTCGGCGAGCTGCGCGCCTTCCTGGGGGCGGAGGTCGGAACCCTCTACTCGATCGACGAGGAGCACCTGATGGAGATGACCCGGCTCGCAGCGGTCGGGCTGGACCTCGATCTCCTGCCCGAGTCGATCCTCCCCGGCGAGGGCCTCGCCGGCAGGGCGATCGTGGAGCGGCGGATGATCACCGCCTCGTTCGGCGACGACGGGCTGCGCATGGGCCAGGGCGACGAGGAGCTCCTCCTCGCGCGCGAGATACATGTGCCCCTGGTCCAGGGCGACCAGCCCGTGGGCGTCGTGACGCTCGGCACCACCAGGCGCGACCGCCTGCGCCAGCAGACCGTCGAGCAGCTCGCGTACCTCGCGGGGCAGGCGGCGGTGGCGCTCTCGAACGCGATCGCGCTGCGGCGCGCTCGCCGCCAGGCGGCGATCAACCGCGCTGTGCTGGAGAACGCGCGCGAGGCGTTCATCGCCTTCGAGGAGAGCGGCAAGATCACGAGCTGGAACCCGCAGGCGGAGAAGACCTTCGGCTATTCGACCCACGAGGCGCTCGGCCGCGACGTCTTCGAGACCGTCCTGCCGGAGTGGGACCGGGACCACCACCGGGAGCGCTTCAGCCGCCTCCTCAGCGGTGAGCTGAGCCTGGAGGACCGTCACGAGATGACCTTCGTCCGGCGCGACGGCAGCGAGTTCCCTGGCGCCGTGACCGTCTCGACGCTCGACCTCGGCAGCCGGCGGGCCATCAACGTCTTCCTGCACGACGTGACCGACGCGAAACGGGCGGAGCTGTATGCGCGCGTGCAGTACGACGTCTCGTCGGTGCTCGCCGAGAGCGGCGACTTCGAGCTGGCGGCGCCGCGCCTCCTCGCGGCGATCGGCGGCGGTCTCGGCTGGCCGCTCGGCGCGCTCTGGACCGTGGCCGACGATGGCTCGACGCTCGAGCGCCAGACCTCCTGGGCCGACGTGGAGATCGACGGCCAGATCGCCGGCCTCTCGGGCGAGCCGCTCGCCAGACAGGCCTGGCAGGGCGGCGAGCTCGTGATGAACGGCGACGCCGACGCCGCCGAGGAGCGGCAGGCCGCGCACGACGCCGGACTGGCGCACGCCGTGGCGCTCCCGCTGACGGCCGAGGGCGGCGTGATGGGTGCGATGACCTTCTACGTCCCGACTGCGCCCGACCCCGAGGATCGCGGGCTCACCTCCGCGCTGTCGGCGATCTCGCTACAGGTGGGCCAGTACCTGGCCCGCAAGCGCGCCCAGCGCGCGGCCGAGCGCATGAAGGACGGCTTCCTGGCGCTCGTCTCGCACGAGCTGCGCACGCCGCTGACCTCGATCGTCGGCTACCTGGAGCTGCTCGTGGAGGACGAGAGCGAGGCGATGAGCGATCACGGACGCCAGTTCATGGCGGTGATCGACCGCAACGCCCGCCGCCTGCACCGGCTGGTGGACGACGTGCTGTTCGCCGCCCAGGCGGAGGCGGGCAGGCTGTCGCTCGACCCCGGCCGCGTGGACCTGGCCGAGGTGGCCGCCGAGAGCGTGGAGGCGGCGCGGCCCAAGGCGGTCGAGCGCACGATCGAGCTGCGCCTCGACGCGGGGCGCCTCCCCTACGTGTGGGCCGACCGCGACCGCATGGGCCAGGCGATCGACAACCTGATCTCGAACGCGCTCAAGTTCACGCCTCCGTGCGGGCGAGTGGAGGTGCGGCTGCGGCGCGTGGGCGAGCTGGCGGCCATCGAGGTGAGCGACACCGGCCTCGGAATGTCCGAGCAGGACCGCGAGCGCGTGTTCGACCGCTTCTTCAGGGCCGGCGCTACCCGGGACAGCGCGCCCGGTGTGGGCCTCGGCCTCACGATCGTCAAGGCGATCGCCGAGGCGCATGGAGGCCGGGTGAACGTGGAGAGCCAGGAGGGCGCCGGCACGTCCTTCCTGATCGAGCTGCCGATCCAGCCGCAGGGCGAGCCCGCCCGGGACGCGGAAGCGACCCGCAGCCTCTCCCGGCGCTAGGACTCCTCCTCGGCCGCCTGCGGATCGGCGGCGAGGGGCAGCGTCACGTCCCCGAGCTCCTCGAGGGTGCTGGGCGGCTCGCCGAGCAGCAGCCAGTGGCCGTTCTCGATCCGCTCCACCAACCCGCGGTCGTGCAGCCTGCCGAGCGCGGTGCTGACGCTCGGCCGGCGGGCGCCGACGACCTTCGCCAGCATGCCGTGGGTGAGCCGGACCGGCAGGACCCTGCCCTCGGGCGTCACGCGGCCCCAGCTGTCGGCGAAGTACCAGAGCACCGCGAGCAGCCGGGTCTCGACGAGCTTCAGGTGGCTCACCGCGAAGTGGAAGGCGACCGCGTGGGCCCGGCGCACCATCCGGTCCATGAGCGCTCCCGCGATCTCGGGCCAGGCAGCGACCGCGGAGGCGAACTCGCGGTCGAGCACGGCAAAGCGGGTGGGCTGCAGGACCTCCCAGTCGACCGCGAACCTCACCGACGGGTCGGGATCCTCGCTGGTCAGCGGCCGCAGCACGTCGCCCGGGCCGAGCAGCTCGGCCGCGCGGCGGCCTTCGATGATCACCTCGCGCGAGAGCAGCCCCTCGACGATGAACAGTCCATAGAGGGCGCGCACGGCGGCCATTGAGGGCTCCCAGGGGCCGGGCTCGAAACGGAGGACGTCGCACTGGGCGACCAGACGGGCCTGCGCGGCCTGCTCCGGGTCGAGATCCCGGAGCAGGTCGGGGTCGGCTTCGAGGAGAGCGATCCGGCTCTCGCCGACCTGGGGATCAAGCAAGCCGCTGCCCCGAGTCGCCCCCCAGACGGCGGGTCAATATCCCCTCAAGGCGGTACGAGCGCCGTGACCTCATGCCGGGCGAAAGTATCAGAATGGAGTCAGGCGCACCCCAGAGGAGCAGGGTTCCGGGCCTTCGCGCCGTGGAAGGGCTACGCGGGGCGCGCCCTGGCCACGATCACGCTCTGCGGGCCCGCCAGCGGGCGGCGCTCCAGGACGTTCCAGCCGGCGTCGGCGAGCCACTCGCGGGCCTCGGCCTCGGCGTACGCGCGGCCCGCTCCCCCGCTCCAGAGCAGGAACTCGCCTGCCATCAGCGCCGCGACGGGCGGATCGGTGCGGGAGTCGTCGGTCCAGAAGTCGATCGCCATCAGCGTCGCGCCGTCCGGAGAGGCCTCGCGCAGCCTGCGCATCAGCGCGCGGTTGCCGTCCTCGTCGAACAGGTGAACGAGGTTGGCCACGATGATCAGGTCGTGGCCGTCCGGCAGCGGGTCGCGCAGGGCGTCGGCCGCCACGACCTCGACGCGCGGCTCGTCCTGCAGGCGGCGCTCCGCGATCGCCGCCACCTCCGGCAGGTCCACCACGGTTCCCGTCAGGTCCGGATTGGTGTGGAGGGCAGCCAGCAGGAAGGAGCCCGTGCCGCCGCCGAGGTCGAGGACGCGGTGGGCGTCGGCCATCTCCGGCTGCATCGAGAGCGCGTGGGCGGAGCCGCCCGTGATCGCCTCGACGCCGAGGCTGAACAGCTCCGTGTCGTCGTAGGTCAGCGAGTGCCTGGGCGCCGCGCCGCGGATGGCCTGCTCGAGGCCGCCCCAGGCGGGCAAGGCGAGCCGGTCCCAGAAGCGCAGGAAGGGGCGCAGGTCGGCGGGGCTGGCGCCGCTGAGGAAGAAGGCCGCCTCGGGGCCGTTGCGGTAGCCGGCGTCGTCTCGCGCGAGCAGGCCGAGCGCCACCATCGCGTCGGCGGAGAGGCGCGCCGTGTGCACGGGCAGGCCGGTGCGCGCGGCCAGCTCCTCGGCGCCGGCGGGGCCGTCCGCTAGCGCTTCGAAGAGCCCCACCTCGCTGGCCACGAACAGGTGCTTTGCGGCCATGAAGCCGGCGGCGGCGCGCATGATCGGCTCGGGATCGGGCGGGATGGACGCGGTTGCGTCGGGGGCGAACCCGGCTTCGGTGGTCGACACGGCGGCACTCCTCCTCATATAGTTGCTTGACGCATGCAAGTATTCACCGAAGTAGTTGCGGATGTCAAGTAATTCGGCAGACCTCCCCGAGCCCGACCCGATGACCACCGAGGAGTTCGCGGCCTGGCGGGGGATGCTGCGGCTGCATGCCGCCGTGACGCGGGAGCTCGAGCGGCGCCTGCTGGCCGAGCACGACATGTCGCTCGGGCACTACGGGGTGCTGATCACGCTGGTGGGCGCGCCCGAGCGGCGGCTGCGGATGAGCGAGCTGGCCGAGCGGCGGCTCACGCATCCAAGCGGGGTCACGCGGATGGTCGACCAGCTCGAGCGAGACGGGCTGGTGGTGCGCGAGGTCGACCCGGCCGACGGCCGCTCCTTCCACGCCGTGCTCACGCAGCTCGGGCTGGAGTGCCTGCGCGCGGCGCAGGTCACCCACCACGCGGTGGCGCGCGAGCTCTACCTCGGCCGCCTGAGCCGGCGCGACGCGGGGCAGCTCGCCGAGCTGTTCGAGAAGGCGCTGCCCGGAGTGGTGAGCGCCGACGTCTGGCCGCCGCAGAGCTAGAGCCGGGCGATGCCGACGATCGGCTCGCGGACGAGCGCCTCGTAGAGGCTCACGATCCGGCCGATGTTGCCCTCGAAGGTGAACTGCCAGCGGCGCTCGGCGATCCCCCGGCGCAGGGCGGGGATGTCGGCCGCTGCCAGTGCCTCGGCCACCTGGGAGAGGTCCTCGACGCAGATGCCGAGCTCCTCCTCGACGAGCAGCCGGCTGAGCGCGCGGTGCGGCAGCGTGACCGTCGGCAGGCCGCAGCCCGCGTACTCGTAGACCTTGTTGGGCAGTGCGGTGTCGAGGTGGGCGGCGCTCAGCTGGTCGTTGAAGCCCGCCCAGCCCCAGTCGTAGCGGGTGAGCAGCCGCTGGAGCCGGTCGGGACGCAGCGTGTCGTGGCAGCGCACGCCGGGCGTCTCGAGCGCGAGCGCGCCGTATGCCGGCGCCTCGCGCGCGGGGTAGATGTCGAGGGCGATGCCCTGGCCTGCGATCGCCCGGAAGATCTCGCGCAGGTCGTAGTGGTCCCCGTTCGTGGAGAGGGCGCCCTGGTAGACGATCCGCGGCGGGTCCGCCCTCGGGCGGCCGGGCGGGGGGAGCACCGTGGGCAGGTCCCGCTCGAGCGCGTAGTTGGGGAAGATGCAGGTGAGCTGCGGGCGCACGTAGCGCAGCGAGATCTCCTCCA
Organism: uncultured Thermoleophilaceae bacterium; assembly: GCA_963848495.1. Classification (GTDB taxonomy): domain Bacteria; phylum Actinomycetota; class Thermoleophilia; order Solirubrobacterales; family Thermoleophilaceae; genus JAICJR01. The sequence goes on along the minus strand of CAWKDV010000002.1, from coordinate 710,762 downwards.
GCAGCTCGGGCGAGACCGTGACGAGCGCGGCGCTCTCCTCGACGGCGCGCCGCTCGACGTCGAGCCCCTCGTGGCCGGAGAGGCTCCAGAGGTCGTGCACGTCGTGGAGCACGGGGATGCGGCCGCCGGCGAGGTCGATCGCAAGCACGGTGAGCTCGTCGCTGTGGCTGTGGATGAGGTCGGGCGAGAACTCGGCCAGCAGCTCGCGCAGGTCCCGCGCCGGCCTCTCCCCCAGCCTCCACCAGTGCCGGAACAGCTCGTCGCCGGTCCCGTAGGTCTCATCGAGCGTCCGCCCGCGGTGGGCGAAGCCGAGCTCGATGTCGGGCCGCGATGCGGACAAGGCGGCCGCGTACTTGCGCGCGCGGGCGCACGGCTGCTGCTGGAGGAAGAGGACGCGCACTGGCGCGCTGGGCGTACCCGAATCGATGGACGCCCAACCATACGCCCGCTATCCTGACTTACGTTCCGTAAGTAGATATGGAGTCTTTATCGTGACCTCACTGAGACTGATCCCAATGGAAGACACCGTCGTGTTCCCCGGCATGGGGGTCACGATGACCGTCGACGTCGGCGACGACGAACGCGTTGTGCTCGTTCCCCATCACGAGAGCGAGTACCTCGAGGTTGGCGTCGTGGCCGAGGCCAGCGAGCGCGTGCGGCTGCCCGGCGGCGGCCGAGCCGTGGCACTCACCGGGGAGCACCGCGCCCTGATCGGCGCCGCCTCCACCGGACCCGGCGGCGAGCTGCGCGTCGAGGTGGACGAGCGTCCTGACGACGTTCCCGTGGACGGCAAGACACGCCAGCTCGAGCGCGAGTACCGCGCCGTGGTCGAGGAGATCCTCGAGCTGCGGGGCGACGACGGCCGCATCGCGGCGTTCCTGCGCGCGATCGTGGAGCCCGGCCCGCTGGCCGACTCCGCCGGCTACTCGCCCGACCTCACCTACGAGCAGAAGATCGAGCTGCTGCGCACGCTCGACGTGAGCGAGCGCCTGGAGCTCGCCGTTCGCCTGCAGCGCGAGCGGCTGGCCGAGATGCAGGTCCGCAAGCGCATCCGCGACGACGTGCAGGAGGGCGCCGAGGCGCAGCAGCGCGAGTACTTCCTGCGCAAGCAGATGGAGTCGATCCGCAAGGAGCTCGGCGAGGACGACGGCTCGGTCGTCGAGGAGTACCGCGCGAAGATCGAGGAGGCCGGCATGCCGGAGGAGGCCTATGAGCAGGCCACCCGGGAGCTCGGCCGGCTCGAGCGCATGGGCGAGCAGTCGGGCGAGGCGAGCATGATCCGCACCTACCTCGACTGGATGGTCTCGCTGCCCTGGAGCGAGCGCTCCGAGGAGCGGCTCGACCCAGTGGGAGCTCGTGAGGTGCTCGACGCCGACCACGCCGGCCTCGAGGACGTGAAGGACCGCATCACCGAGTACCTGGCCGTGCGCAAGCTGCGCCAGGAGCGCGGCATCGAGGTCGATCCGCGCTCGGGCGCGATCCTGACGCTGATCGGGCCGCCCGGCACGGGCAAGACCTCGATCGGCGAGTCGATCGCCCGCGCGACCGGACGCGAGTTCGTCCGCATGTCGCTCGGCGGCGTGCGCGACGAGGCCGAGATCCGCGGCCACCGGCGCACCTACATCGGCGCGCTGCCAGGCCGCCTGGTCCGCGCTCTGCGTGACGCGGGGACGATGAACCCGGTGATCCTGCTGGACGAGGTGGACAAGGTCGGCGCCGACTGGCGCGGCGACCCCTCCGCCGCCCTGCTGGAGGTGCTCGACCCGGCCCAGAACCACAGCTTCCGCGACCACTACCTGGACGTGGAGTTCGACCTGAGCCAGGTCATGTTCATCGCCACGGCGAACCAGGCCGACACGATTCCCGGGCCCCTGCTCGACCGCATGGAGGTGATCAACTTCGACGGCTACACCAACGCCGAGAAGCTGGCCATCGCCAAGGGGTACCTGTGGCCCCGCCAGCGCGACCGCAACGGCCTGCTCGAGGACGAGGTCTCGGTCTCCGACGAGCTGCTGACGACGATCATCTCCGAGTACACCCGCGAGGCGGGCGTGCGCAACCTCGAGCGCGAGCTCGGCACGCTGCTGCGCAAGGTGGCCACCCGGATCGCGTCGGGCAGCGCGGAGGCGCCGGTGACGGTCGACCTCGACACGGTCCGTGACGCGCTCGGCCGGCAGAAGGTGTTCCACGAGTCCGCGGCCCGCACTGCGGTGCCCGGCGTGGCCACCGGCCTGTCGGTGACCGGCGCGGGCGGCGAGGTGCTGTTCGTCGAGGCCACCAGCATGAGCGGCGACGGCGGCCTGGTGCTGACCGGGCAGCTCGGCGACGTGATGAAGGAGTCGGCGCGGATCGCCCTCTCCTACGTGCGCGGCCACACCGACAAGCTCGGCATCGGCGAGCACGCCTTCGACGGCCAGGAGTTCCACGTGCACGTGCCCGCGGGCGCGATCCCGAAGGACGGCCCGAGCGCGGGCGTGACGATGGTCACGGCGCTCTCGTCGCTCCTGAGCGGACGGCCCGTGAAGCACACCGTGGGCATGACCGGCGAAGTCACGCTCCAGGGCCGAGTGCTGCCGATCGGCGGCCTGAAGCAGAAGGTCCTCGCGGCTCACGCGGCCGGCCTCACCGACGTAGTCCTGCCGGAGCGCAACCGCGGCGACCTGGACGACATCCCCGCAGATGTGCGCGAGCAGATCAACTTCCACCCGGTGATGACCGTGGACGAGGTGCTCGATCTGGCCCTGGAGCCCGCGCTCGATGCCGCGCTGTCGTAAGTGTGAGCCCGTTCCCGAGGAGGTCCGCCGCGCGGCGGACCTCCTCGAGCGGCGCTGGCTCCTGTCGATCCTGTTCGCCGCCCTGAGCGGCGCTTTGCGTTTCAACGAGTTCGTCGAGGCGATCGACGGGATCTCGCCGCGGATGCTCGCCGAGCGCCTCCGCGATCTCGAGGCGGCGGGCCTGGTGAAGCGGACTGTGGTTCCATCCACGCCGCCGGCGGTGGAGTACCGGCTGACCGACAAGGGCAAGGCGCTCGCGCCGGTGATCGAGGCGCTGCGGGCTTACGCCCAGAGGGGGATCAAGGTATGAGCAAGGTCTATTACACGGCGGAGGCCCACGTGACGGGTGGCCGCGCGGAGGGTCATGGGCGGACATCCGACGGCCTGCTCGACGTCCAGCTGCGCATACCCGTCGAGAACGGCGGGCCGGGCGGCGGCACCAATCCCGAGCAGCTCTTCGCGGTGGGCTGGGCGGCCTGCTTCGAGGGCGCGCTCAGCGTCGTCGGGCGGCGGATGGACACCGAGCTCGGCGAGGTGGCCATCGACTCCAAGGTCATGCTCGTCTCGAACCCCGAGACGCGCGCCTTCAACATCGCCGCGCGGCTCGACGTGAGCCTGCCCGACGTGGACGATCCGGCGAAGGCCGCCGAGATCGTGAAGGCGGCGCACCAGGTCTGCCCCTACTCGAACGCCACGCGGGGGAACGTCGAGGTGGAGCTGACCGCTAACGGGCAGCCTGTCCAGGCGTAGCCCGGTCGGGCTCCACGCCGCCGCCTGAGAGGAGGCGGCGCAGGCGGTCCCTCTGCTCGGCGCGCAGCGCCGCCACGGCCGCGGGGTCGTCGACGACGGGCGAGCGGGCCGCGGTGGCGGCGAGCCAGCCCGCCAGCACGCCGAGCCCGCCGACGACCGGCGGGCGTTCGACCAGCATCCGGTAGCCCGCGCGCACCAGGACGAACGAGGGCCGGTAGCCCATGTAGCGGGTGCCCCGGCCCTCCTCGACGCGTGCCCGCCACCAGCGCTGCTTCGAGCCGCGCATCGTGTGGTGGCGCACCTCGAGGCCGTCCAGCGGGATCACCTTCCAGCCGCGGGCCTTGGCCGCGTACTCGTCGATGCCGTCCCAGCCCATCGACGGCCGCAGGCCGCCGATCTCCTCGAGGCACTGGACGCGATAGGCCTTGATCGCGCCGTGGACCGTGTGGCGGCCGACCTTCTCGGGCACCCAGTCGCACCCGTCGTGCACGAGCACGCGGCCGCCGACGATGCCGGCGCCCGGATCGAGCGCGAACGTGGCCGCCACGCGCTCGAAGTAGTCCGGCGGCAGCGTGATGTCGCCGTCGAGCTTGACGACGAACTCGTACGGCTCGCGCAGCTCGGCGCAGCCGCGGGCGAACGCCCGCACCACGCGGCCGCCGCGGGCGCGCTCGCCGGCGAGCCCGGAGTCGAAGGCCGAGATCCAGGGCGAGCCGCTCGCCAGCTCGTCCGCGAGCTGGCGCGTGCCGTCGCTCGAGCCGTCGTCGACGATCACCCAGCGGACCGGCCGGTGGGTCTGAGCCTCGATCGACTGCGCGGTGAGCCGGAGGCGCGCGGCCTCGTCCTTCACCGGCGTCACGATCGCGTAGGCGGGCAGGCTCACGCGAGCTCCAGGGTCCGGACGCCGAGGGCGCGCGCGGCCGCGGCGTCGATGCGCGAGCCGGCAAGCGCGAAGGCGGCCGGGCGCCGCGCCAGCGCCGCCAGCGCAGCGAGCCGCGAGCGGTCGCGGAGGTCATATACACGCGCGAACCCCGCCGGGGCGCTCGAAGCGCCGGGCAGCAGGGCGAGCGAGGGCCCGCCGTCGCGCCCCACGGCCGCGCTGCGGCGGCGCACGCGCAGCCGCCACATCCACAGGCGCACGAGCGCGGACGCCCGGCCGGGCCGCAGGAGCGCGGCAGCCCCGCGCACGCCACCGCTCAGGCGGTAGAGGTCCCACGCCACCGCGGCGCGCCAGCGCTCGAGCTGGGCCGGCGAGTACCAGCGGCGGTCCGCGTAGGAGCGCACGATCTCGGTGTGGGCGGTCTTCATCGCCGCGCGCTGGCCGGACGCCTGGTCCTGGTGCACGTGGTAGAGCGCGCCCACCTCCGGACGCACGAAGCCCGTGCCGTGCTCGAGGCAGCGCAGCAGGAAGTCGAAGTCGGCGCAGTGGGGCCGCTCGCCGTAGCCGCCCGCGGCGAGCGCCACCTCGCGCTTGAACATGCCCGCGCTCACAGGCACCGGGTTCTCGGGGTAGACGATGTCGGCCGGGCTGCGCAGCACGAGCGGGCCGGCGGCGGCGCCGTGGAAGCGGTCGCGCGCCGGGTCCTCGCCGCAGCGGAGCGCCGAGCAGGCCAGCAGCACGTGGCCATCGCGGCCCGACCAGAGCGTTTCGAGGTGGTGCGGCAGCCATTCGTCGTCCGAGTCGAGCAGCGCCACCCAGGGCTGGCTGGCCGCCGCGATGCCGCTGTTGCGCGACCCGCCCTCGCCGCGGTTCTGCTCGTGCCGCACCACGCGCGCGCCCAGCTCCTCGGCCACCCGAGCGGTGCCGTCGCTGGAGGCGTCGTCCACCACGATCACCTCGGCGGGCCGGCGGCGCTGCGCCCTCACGCTCTCCAGAGCGCGGCGCAGCATGCGCTCGCGGTTGTAGGCGGGGATCACGACCGAGACGGGGAGCGGCTCCGCGTCGCTTCGGCGCGCGCGGCGCGGCGCACTGGCCGGTGCGCTGTTCGGCAGCATCCGGCCCGCCTCGAAGGCCCAGGCGGTGAGCGGGTCGACCGCACGCAGCACGGCCTCGTCGGTGCGCCCGCGGAGCGCGGCCGTCCCGGCCCGGGCGAGGCTGAGGCCGCCCCACGCCAGCAGGCCCGGCCAGCGCGCCGGCGGGAACGTGCCGGGGTGGCGCCGCTCGAGCCAGGCGGCGCCGGCACCCATGCGGGCGCGCTGGCGCAGCAGCTTGCGAAGCGACTGCCGCGTGGCGTGCACCACGGCCGCGCACTCGCGCGGCTCGAGCTCCCAGCCGGCCTCGCGGAGGCGGAAGCAGAGGTCGGCGTCGCCGCCCGAGCGGATCTCCTCGAAGAAGCCGCCCACCTGCTCGAAGGCGGTCCGCCGCACCGCGCAGTTGGCGGTCTGCGCGTATCCGGCGCCGAGCGTGTTGCGCTGGCTCATCGTCCGCTTGAGCGCGGCGAAGCGCGCCGCGGTGGTGGCGCCGGGCTCGTCCTCCACCTCTCCGGCGAGCACGCCGGTGCGCTCGGCCGGCAGCTCCTCGAAGTAGCGGTCGAGCAGGTCGGGCGGAGGCGTGACGTCCGCGTCGAGGAACAGGATCCAGTCGGCGCCGCCCAGCTCCGCGCCGCGGTTGCGCGCGTAATAGGAGGACTGCAGCTCGGACGCGCGCACGGTCCCCGGCACCGGCTCGGCGCCGGGCGGGCGGTTGTCCACGATCGTGAGCGTGTCGCCCGGTCCGAGCCGCAGCGCGGACATGCCGCGCACCAGCCGCTCGAGCGAGGCTCGCGGCCCGTAGAACGGCACGACGACGTCGACCGGCGGCCTGATCCCCTGCCCCTGCATATGCGCGCGAGAATATGGACGGTGGGCTTGTCGCGCGCCGGTTCCGTGTGGCGCAACCGGCGCCCGCCGCGTCGCGCTTTGCCATCATGCGCTGACTTCTGCCGGCGCGGGAGCCGGCGTGGCAGGGAGAAGCAGCTTGCAGACCGTTTCGGAAGTTCGCGAGCGGGGCGAGGCCCCGCTGAAAGTTCGTGATGCGGTGCGGAAGCACTGGCCGCTGGTGCTGCTGCCCGCGCTCGCATTGATGGCGCTGGCGGGCGCGTACGCGATGAAACGCACGCCCAGCTACACCGCGCAATCGAGACTCACGCTGGGGCAGCTCGACGTGGCAGCGCAGGCACCGAGCTACGTGACCGCCGCGCAGGGCCTCGCGGCGACCTATGCACAAGCGATCCACGCCGGCGCTGTGACCCAGCCCGCGGGCAAAGCACTCCACGTCAGCGCACTTCAAGCGAGCAAGCGGCTGACGGCATCGCCGGTCGGTCAGACCCCGCTGTTCCTCATCCAGGCGACGGGGTCCTCAGCGCACGACGCCGAGAAGCTCGCCAACGCGGCCTCACGAGCATTGGTGCGCTACGTGGACGGGCTCAATGCGTCGGCGGCCGGCACGTCGTCTGCGTTGAGGGCCTTCAAGCGAGCCGCGAGCGAGCAACACCGGGCGTCACTCGACGTCGGCAGCGCGCAGGCTGCCTACGCACACCGGCCAACTCCAGCCACCAGGCGTGCGGTGACCCGCGCGATGCAGGAGCTCGACTCGGCCAAGCTGCGCGGCGCCGTGTTCGCGAGCCTTTACGGCAACGCCAAGCGAGTCGGCGCAACCAGCAACGTCCTTCAGATCCTCGCTCCCGCGAACTCCGCGACGAGCGACCGGAGCTCGGTGTTGCAGAAGCTGCTGTTCGTGGCGGCAGTCGTGGGACTGGCGATAGGCATCGCGCTCGCCGTGCGCGTGAGCCAGCGCCGCGTGGACGAGCCGCTGCAGCGGATAAGGGCGGCGTCCGCCGCGTAGCGAAGCAGTGCCGCCGTTCGCGCTCTCGTTCCACCTCCCAAACGGGCCGACTGAGCTGATCGTCTCCCTGCTGGCGATCGCGGGGCTGGCGGCTGTTGTCTACGTGGCGCGCCAGATCGATCCCGCCTGGCTCCTGTCCGGTGGCATTGCGACAGATGTATTCGTCGGCAGCGGCGCGAAGCTCGGCGTACCGATCAGCCCGAGCCGTGTGCTGATCGCCGCAGGCAGCCTTGCGCTGATCGCGCGGGCCACGCGCGACGGCCGGCGCTTCCCCCTGCGCCCACAACCGCTCCACCTGCTGCTGGTCGCGGTATCCCTGTGGGCGCTGGGGTCGGCCTACCTCTCGGGAACCCTGCACCAGCAGGGAACCTTGTACGAGCTCCTCGATCGGCTGGGCGTAGTGCCCTACTGGATGTTCTTCTTGGCACCACTGGCGTTCGCCACCGAGCGTCAGCGGCGCATTCTCCTCGGCACGCTCATCGCGCTGGGCGGATATCTCGGCCTCACCGCGCTATTCGAGATCCTGAAACTGAACTCGCTCGTGTGGCCGAAGTACATCCTCGATCCGGCGTATGGCTCACACGGCGATCGCGCTCGTGGACCGTTCGTCGAAGCGATTGCCAACGGCGTGGCGCTGTTCGAGTGCGGGGTGGCGGCGACGATGGGACTGGCCATCTGGCGCGACCGCCGTGCGCGCGTGGCCTGCGCCGCCGTGGCCGCGCTATGCGTCGCGGGGTGCCTGTTCACGCTCACACGCGAGGTCTGGCTCGGCGCTGCGGTCGGGGCGCTGCTGGCGCTGGCCGGCTTCGCCGAGCTGCGGCGCTTCCTGCTCCACGCGGTGGTGATCGGCGCCACCACGACGGTCCTGGCGCTGGCCATCGTGCCGGGCTTCTCCGGCAGCTTCCACAGCCGGACGCACGATCAGAGCTCCATCTGGGTCCGCAAGAACGTGGCGAGAGCCGCCATCAACATGATCAACGCGAAGCCGTTGCTCGGGTTCGGCTGGAATGGCTTTGTGGCGGAAAGTCCGCCGTACTTCCGCTCCGCCGGCAGCTACCCGCTCATCGGGATCGGCGTTCCCGCGCACAACCTGCCCCTACGCAACGCCGTTGAGCTTGGTCTGATCGGCGCAACCCTCTGGGCACTCGCTCTCGCGCTGGGGCTCGGAGGCGCGATCTTCGTACCGCCGGATACCCCGGAGTTGCGGTTATGGCGCATCGGGCTGGTGGCGATGGCAGCCGACCTGCTCGTGATCATCAACTTCGCGCCCTCTTCTTATCCCTTCCCGACGCTTCTCGTGTGGACGTGGGCGGGTCTGATCGGCTCGACGTTCACGCTGCCCGAGCTGGCGCCCGCCCGGCGGCGCGCGCAGATCGCGCTCGTGACGCCCGTCCGTAGCTCTCCGTAAAAGCCGTCGCGTTAGTACGGATGCCGGATCGTGGCGTGCGGGCGATCTTGGTGCAAGGAGAGCATGAGAACGCTTGCGCTGCACCTACCCGCGTCTGTCCACAAGCCGCATACCGCACGACCGCGCGAGCCGCGGATCACGCTGCGCGAGCGCAGAGCAGAGCGCGTGGCGCTCCGGCGGGCGCGCTGCGACATCGAGGACCGGATGCACTGGCCGGACATGGATTAGGCCCATGGCTGTCGCGCGACGCACACGCGTCAAGGGAGCCGAGCGGCGGCGAGGGGGCCCGCCGCACGCCCGTAAGCCGCCGCCACGCAGTGCCGGCGCGGACCGCAACGCGGCGCTGACGCGAGTCACGGCCACGGTGCTCGCGCTGCTGCTCGTTGCCGAGGGCGTGACCGTGCTGAACGTCGAGGGCCTGGTGGGCCCGCACATGTTCATCGGGCTCGTGCTGATCCCACCGCTGCTGCTCAAGCTCGGGACGACCGGCTACCGCTTCGCGCGCTACTACACCGGCTCGGCGGCCTACCGCGAGCAGGGACCGCCCAAGCCGCTGCTCCGGCTCACAGCACCGGTGCTCGTACTGGCCACGCTGTGCCTGTTCGGTACCGGCGTCTGGATGCTGGCGCTCGGCCACAGCTCAGGCGGGGTTCTCACTGCCCACAAGGTGAGCTTCGGGATCTGGGCCGCGGTCTTCGCCATTCACTTCCTGGCCCACGCCCCCACCGTTCTGCGTGCGCTCAGATCGGACTGGAAGCCGGCGATTCGCGGCGCGGCGGCGGGACCCGGCCTCCAGGCGATGCTGGTCCTCGCCTCCCTGGGCGCGGGGATCGCGCTGGCGATCTCGCTGGTCGGCTTGATCAGCGGTTTCCACGGCGGCGACTAGCCGCCGCAGGCGCGTGGCGAACCCGTGCGCCAGCAGGCGCGCCGCGAACGGCAGGCCGTGCACCAGGTAGCGGCTGGCCAGGCGGCGCGGCTCCTGGATCAGCCGGTAGGCCCACTCGAGGCCGCTGCGCTGCATCCACCTCGGCGCGCGGCGCACCTCGCCGCCGACGAAGTGGATGCTGATGCCGATCCCTAGGAACCAGGTGCGCGGGCAGCGCTCCCGCAGGCGTGCGATCACGTGCTCCTGCTTGGGGAAGCCGAGCCCCACGTAGACGATGTCCGGCTGGAGCTCCTCGAGCGTGGCTTCGATCTGGGCCATCGCCTCGTCGTCGTGCTCGAACCCGTGCGGCGGGTAGATCATGCCGGCGATTCGCAGGCCGGGACACTTCTCCTTGAGGCGCCGCGTGGCCTCCCAGCCCGCCTCGCGCGTGCCCCCGAGCACGAACACCGACGCCCCGCGCTTGCCGGCCTCGCAGCTCAGCGACCAGATCAGGTCGGAGCCCGCCACCCGCGCCGGCAGGGGTGTGCCTGCCAGGCGGCTCGCCCATACGAGCGGCATGCCATCCGCCAGCACCAGGTCGGCGGTCTCGAACAGCGGCCGCAGGCTCCGCTGCTTGCGGAACTGCCTCAGGTGCTCGAGGTTCGGCGTGATCACCCAGCCACCCCGGCCCGCCTCGAGCGAGCTCCCGATGGTGGCCACCGCCTGGTGCTCGGTCACCCTGTCGATCTCCATCCCCATCAGCGACACGCGCTCCCGCATCGCGCCCCTCCTATGCCGCGGCCGCCGCCGTCGTGCGCCCCTCCGGCGCCGGCGGCAACAGCCCATTGGTGGTCCCTGGCAACGTCTGGTCGAACAGCTCTGCGAGGCGGGCGGCGGCCGCGTCGAGGGCGAACTCGCGCTCCACGCGCACCCGGCCGCGGCGGCCCATGCGCTCGCGCAGCTCGGGGCTCGCGGCGAGGCGGTCGAGCGCCGCGGCCAGCTCGTCGGCCCGGCCGGGCGGAACGAGCAGCCCGCAGTCGCCGTCCTCAACGACCTCGGGCACGCCCATCACGCGCGTGCTCACCACTGGCAGCCCCGCAGCCATCGCCTCCATCAGCACCACACCGAGGCCTTCGGCGAAGGTCGGCAGGCAGAAGACGTCCGCGCTCGCATACCAGGTCGGCAGGTCGTCCTGGCCGATGGCGCCCGCGAACCTCACCGGCACGCCAAGCTGCGCGGCCAGCGCCTCGAGGCCGGCGCGCTCCGGGCCCTCGCCGACGAACGTCGCCTCGAGGTCGATCCCGCGGTTGTGCAGCGCCGCGAGCGCCTCGACCAGCAGCGCGTGGCCCTTGCCCGGCACGAGCCGTGCGACCGTGAGCACCTGGAGCGGGCCCGCTGCGCTGCTGTGCCGGCGCACGGCGAAGGCGCCCGCGTCGAGCCCGCAGCGGACCACCCTCAACTTGGGCCACTCGCCGCGGTCGACCAGCTTCATGAGCTGCGCGCGGGTGAAGTCGCTGTTGCAGACCACCAGCGCGGCGCGGCGGATCTTGGCCGGCAGGCGGTGCGGTGTCTCGTCGAACAGCTCGGTGGAGCCGTGCATCGTGAAGCTCCAGGACCAGTCGCCGAGCTTCGCGGCGAGCAGCGCCACCTCGCAGCCGACGTTGGCGAAGTGGGCGTGGAGGTGGCGGATGCCCCGCCGCCGGCACTCGCTCCACACGAGCACCGCCTCCCCGAAGTAGAAGACGCGCCAGAGCCGGTTGCGGGCGCCCGGCGGCGAGTGCCTCAGGGCGGCGCCGAAGGTGGCGAGGTAGCGCAGCGGGTGAGTGAAGAGCGCGCGCAGGTGCGCGGCCGCGAGCGCGGAGAGACGCGCCGGGAGCACGGCGAAGGTGCGCTCGTGCTCCTCGCGGTCGGCCGATGACAGCAGCTCGCCCGGCGCGGGGCGCCGAATCGTGAACGTCTGAACGTCCAGCCCCCGCCGCCGGAGCGCGCGCACCTCGCGCACGATGAACGCGTGCGACACCGCCGGGTAGCGGCTCACCACGCAGGCGATCGGAGCTCTAGAGACCACGCCGCGCGAGGACAAAGGGCACCGTTCGTAGGAGGATCTTGAGGTCGAGCCAGAGCGACCAGTTGCTCCGGTAGAGGTAGTCGAGCTTCACCATCTCGTGCAGCGGGATTCGGGCCGAGCCGAGCACCTGCCACATGCCCGTCATGCCGGGCGTGACGTCGAGCCGCCGCCGGAGCCAGCCCTGCACGAGGCTGTCCTCCTCGACCACGAGCGGGCGCGGGCCGACCAGGCTCATCTCGCCGCGCAGCACGTTCACGAGCTGCGGCAGCTCGTCGAGCGACGCGCGGCGCAGCACGCGGCCGACCGGGGTGACGCGCGGGTCGTCGGCGATCTTGAATAGCCCGTCCGCCTCATTGAGGTCGAGCAGGCCCGGCTTCGCCGCCTCGGCGCCGTCGTGCATCGTGCGGAACTTGAGGAGGTTGAACGTGCGTCCGTTGCGGCCCACGCGGCGCTGGCGGAACAGCACCGGGCCGCGCGAGCTGAGCCGCACCGCGACCGCGATCGCCACGAGCAGCGGCGCGAGCAGCACCAGCGCTGCGAGCGAGCCGCCGAGGTCGAGCGCGCGCTTGAGGAAGCGAGAAGACTGCGTGAGGCCGTAGCCGCGCACGCCGAGCAGCGGGATGCCCTCCACGTCGTCGAGCGCCACCGACCAGCCCACGACCTCGAGCAGCCGCGGCACGAGCGAGACCTTCACCCCCACCGACTTGATCAGCCTGATCTTGTCGAGCAGGCGGTCGCCCGCGGGGATCGTGCTGGCGTCTATCAGCACGCGGTCGATGCGGTGCTCCCACAGCGCCCCGGCCACGTCGCTCAGGGTGCCGAGCAACGGCAGCGAGCCGGGCGCCGGGTCGAGCAGCGTGTGCAGCCGCTTGCCGCCGTCGAGCGGGATGTAGCCGACCACCGTGGCGTTGATCAGCGGCCCGGCCTCGAGCTTGCTCCGCAGCGCCTCCGCCACGGCCGGGTCGCCGAGCACGAGGCAGCGCTCGCCGGCGCTCGTGTGCAGGACGGTCCGGCGGGCGATCGACCTGCCGGCGCCGAGCGCGACGAACAGCAGGGCCCAGAGCTCGATCACCTCCACTCGCCCGAGGGAGCCCGCCACGAACGCGCGACCGCCGAGCCACACCGCAAGCGAACAGACCGTGGCGATCTGCAGGAGCGCCGGCAGCTCGTCGATCGTGCTCTTGCTCAGCAGGTTCTCGTCGCGGTCATACAGGCCCGCAACCTTGCCGGCCGCTACCACCAGCGGGACCAGCAGCACCGCGGTCGGCGCCGGCGAGCCGCCGCCGAGCAACAGCACTCCGGCGAAGGCGACCACCATGGCGGCCACGTCCGCGATCGCCAGGGCGCGGCGAAAGCGCGTGTCGCGGTCGAGCACCGACTGCGAGTGCTCGCCCTCGCGGAAGGCGCCAAGCTCCACCGCGCTGCGGCGCAGGCCGCGCGGCAGGCGCGGCCCGAACCGCCGCCGCGACTGCGGCGCCACCGTCGTCGTCTGGCGCTCGAGCGTGCCCATCCTGCGCCCGCCCGAGGCGTGATCCCCCTGCTCGAATACCACCCGGCGTCCTCCCGAGACGCGTCAGTGCGCCGGGTAGTTTGCACATCTGCGTTGACGCGTGCGTCAGTCCCTACGATTCGCGCCCGTGTCCGCTGAGCCGCTGGTGCGCGTGGTGGTGCGCGCGAAGGACGAGGCCGCCCGGATCGGCACCACGCTCGCTCGCCTGAACGCGCAGACGCTTGCCGACCGGATGGAGGTCGTCGTGGTCGACTCCGGCTCGCTCGACCGCACCGTGGCGATCGCGCGCGAGGCCGGCGCGCGCGTGATCGAGATCCCCGCCGAGAGCTTCACCTACGGCGGTTCGCTCAACACCGGCTGCGAGGGTGCGCAGACGCCGCTGATCGTCGCGCTGTCCGCTCACGCGTTCCCGCCCGACGAGCACTGGCTCGAGCAGCTGCGTCGAGCCCTTCGAGGACGAGCGCGTGGCCTGCGCCTGCGGCTACGCGAAGGGCTTCGACGGCCGGCCGCTGGCCAACCGCGTGGTGCAGGACCAGCGGCTGGCCGAGGCCTTTCCCCTCTGGGGCTACTCGAACTCGTCCGGCGCATTCCGCACCGAGCTCTGGCGCGAGCGGCCCTTCCGCCCGGAGCTGCCCGGCACCGAGGACAAGGAGTGGGCCTGGCACTGGCTGCACCGGGACAGGCTCGTCGTGATCGACCCGCGCTTGGCAACCGAGCACTCGCATCACGATGAGGGTCCGCCGGCCACCTACCGGCGCTCCTACAACGAGTGGGCGGGCTACGCGTCGTTCCTCGAGCTCGAGCCCTACGGCGCGGGCGACCTCGTGCGGGAGTGGTGGACCGATCTCGGCGGCTACCGCTCGCACCTGCGGGCGCGCATCGGCTGGCGCCGCGCGGCCCGGCTCCTCGGGAAGTGGCGCGGGCGCCGCGCGCGGCCGGTACAACCGCCGGCCTGATGATCCCGATACGCGAGCGACTCGACCCGCGTGGCTTCAAGCGGCGCAACGTCGACTCGGCCTGGTGGCACTGGCTCGTCAATGTCGCCGCGGCCTCGCCCGCGCTCGACCGACGGACGCGGGCGCGCATCCTGCGCGCGGCCGGGATCGAGATCGACAAGGCGATCGTCGAAGCGGGCTGCTTCTTCTTCGGAGCGAACGTGTCGCTCGGCGACTACGCGGTGATCAACCACGGCTGCTACTTCGACAGCAAGGACCGGATCAGCGTTGGGGCCCGCACAGGCGTTGCCATGAGCGTGGCGCTCATCACCTCGAACCACCAGCTCGGCGGCGAGCTGCAGCGCATGGGCCCCTTCCACACCGCCCCGATCGAGATCGGGGAGGGTGCGTGGATCGGAGCCCGCGCCCTCGTGCTTCCCGGCGTGACCATCGGCGACGGCTGCATGGTGGCGGCCGGCGCCGTGGTTACCGCGGACCTCGAGCCCCACGCCCTCTACGCCGGCGTCCCGGCGAAGCTCGTGCGCAGGCTCTAGGCGGTCGCGCTGCCCGAGCAGTGGTGCACCACGTGGGGCACGCTCCATCCCGCGCGGGCGCGCACCTTGAACTTGGAGCGACGCTCGACCTCGTCGAAGCCGGCGGTCCAGAGCAGGCGGCGCCAGGTGCGGATGGCCGGCAGCCAGTAGACGACGGCGCTGTCGCGGTCCGCGTAGTAGCGGTTGACTGGGAAAGGCACGAGGCTGGCCAGCGGGTCGTACTCCTCCGCCGACACGAAGGTGCCGCGGCAGAGCGCGGCGATGCGCTCGAGCGCCAGGAGCTGATCGCGCAGATGGATCAGCACCGAGCCACAGAAGACGAAGTCGAACTGGCCGATCTCCTCCGGCGTGGCGTGGTAGATGCTGAGGTTCACCCGCTCCACCTTGGAGCCGAGCAGTTCCTTGGCCAGGCGGAAGCCCGCGCCCCGTGGCGTCTCGGGGAACTGCTTTGGCCGCCGCCGCGGCGGCCAGTCGAGGTCGCGCTCATCGTCCAGGTCGAGCGCCACCACCTCGGCGCCGCGCTTCTCCATCTCGAAGGCCCAGAAGCCGTCCCAGGTGCCCACGTCGAGCGCGCGCACGCCGTCCATCTGCTCCGGCAGCCCGTAGTGGTGCATCTGGTTTCGGAGGTCGAACATGCCCTCGGTGACCTGCCCACCGGGGAGCTCCAGGGTGTGGTACCAGCCGAGATCCTCCACCCGCTGAGTGATCGTGTCGGTCGTCATGGCGCGGCAGGGTAATGTCGGCTCGAGCTCGGCGCGCCACTTGCCTCCACCAGCGCCGACTCGATCGCCTCGTTGTAGCGGCGCTCGCCGTAGGCGGCAGCTGTAGGGAAGCCACCTTCTCGTAGGCGCAGCCGCAGCGGCTCACTGTCTGCGAGCCGCCGCACGGCCGAGGCGAGCGCCTCGGCCGAGTTGCGCGGCGAGTAGAGCAGCGCGTTCTCCTCGTGACGCAGGTACTCGGCGGAGCCCCCGGTGCCGGTCGCCACCACCGGGCGCCCGACCGCCATCGCCTCGAGTGGGACGAGGCCCCAGGGCTCATCCCACTGCACCGGGAAGAGAAGGGCGTCGGCGGCGGCGTAGACCTCGGGCAGGCGCTCGCGCGGCTCACCCGAGAAGACGACCCGGTCCCTCAGGCTGAGCTCCGCCGCGCGCAGGCGCAGCCGCTCGACGTAGCCAGGGTCGCCGCGCCCCTGCAGCGTCAACGTGGCCTCGCGCGGCAGTAGCGCCAGCGCCTCGAGCGCCACGTGCACCCCCTTGCGCTCGTCCATGCGGCCGAGATACAGCAGGCGCCAGGCCCACGGGCGCGGCTCGCTCGGGACGAACAGGGACTCCTCGATGCCCGGGTGCTCGACGCGCGCCCGCTCGAGCGGCCCGGCGGCTGCCTCGCTTCGCCGGCGCACCTCCTCGCTGTTGAAGAGCCAGTTGGCGGCATTACCCAGCCGCACCTGGCAGGGCAGCCCGGTGAGGCGCTCGGCCAGCGGCGCCGCGGGCCCGAGCCGGCGACAGGCGCGCAGCCAGCCGTCCGCTCGGGGGCCCCAGACCATCCACTCATCACCCACGACGCCCACCGCCGGCAGGGCGGCGCGGCGCACGCGCTCGATCAACCCCAGCGGCATCCCGCCCATCCCCCACCAGCAGACCGCGTCGGGGCGGAAGTCTGCGAGATGGCGCTCGAGCACCGCGGCCGCCTCGCGCTCGAGGGCAACCCGCTCCCGCAGGCCGCGCTTGGGAAAGGCGTGGTCACACCAGTACCACGGCAGCTCGCGATGGACGTCGGGGTCCTCGAGCGCCTCCGCGGGCACGCCCGGCTCGCGGTGCACGCTCGCCAGCACGCGGACCTCGTGGCCGCGAGCCCGCAGGTGAGCGTTCGCCGAGCGCCAGGTGAGCTCGTAGCCGCCACCCGGTGCATGCGGCGGATAGATGTTGCCCACGCTGAGGACCCGCAAGGGGGCGCGAGCATAGTCGCCGTCGAACCGGCGCGGGGGCAGTCGCTCGCCGCTACCTTTCCGCCGCATGGGTACGCGTCATGGATCGACGGTCGAGTGGAGGCAGATCGCGCGGGGACCTCGGCCGCTCTACCACGTCCTCACCTGGCATGACATCGAGGACTGGGCCCCGCAGGACTTCTACGCGGTCGGTGAATCGGACTGGGAGGACTTCCGCTCGCAATGGCAGCACTACGCGGGCGAGCTCACAGGGAGCTGCCTGGAGATCGGCTGCGGCGCGGGGCGCATCACGCGCATGCTGGCGCGCGAGTTCGAGCGCGTGGAGGCGCTCGACGTCTCGGCCGACATGATCGAGAAAGCACGAGCCGCGGCGACGGACAACGCCCGTTTCCACCAGGTGGACGGCGCGGACGTCCCGCTGCCGGATGCCTCGGTCGATGCGGTCTTCTCTGTGCACGTCTTCCAGCACCTGGAGGACGAGCAGATGGTCGGCCGCTATCTATCCGAGGCCGCGCGGGTGCTGGCTCCAGGCGGCACGATCATGATCCACATCCCACTTGGTCCCGACCGGCAGGGCGGGCTGAACGGCATGCGGCGCGAGCTCCGGCTCTGGCGCAGCCGCCGCGCGCTGAAGCGGGGTCGCGAGCACTTCGCGGTGCGCTACCTCGAGTACCCCTGGGAGGCCGTGTGGCGGCTACTCGCCGAGCGCGGGTTCGAGCGCATCGAGACGCGGGTCTTCCCCGTGCGCTCGAATGGCTATCACCACGCCTTCTGGCTGGCCACCCGTCCCTGACGCCCAGCGCCGGCGCAGCCGCAGGAACGGCCGCTCAACCACGAGATAACTGACGCCGGCCGTGGCCAGCGCCAGCGCCGCACCCGCCAGGAGCAGCTCCGCCGTCCCAAGTTGCGCAGGGCGCTCGAGCGCCTGCAGCAGCGGCACGTGCCAGAGGTAGAGGCTGTAGGACGCCACCCCGGCCGCAGCCAGTGGCCGCCAGCCGAGCGCCCGCACGAGCGCTCCCTCGCGCACCGGCAGGGCCACCGCCGCCACCACGAGCAGCGCCGCGAGCGCGCACAGTGGCTCGGCCCACCGGATCGCCTGCGAGGCGACGAGCCAGACCGGCAGCGAGGCGATGATCAGCCCCGTCGAGCCGGGCAGGCGTCGGCGGTCCGTGGCCACGAGCGCCAGGAACATCCCCGAGGTGAAGTTGAGGAAGGTCGCCGGCAGCGAGTAGCGCCAGCGCAGGTCGGGGGCCGCCGGCGCGTGCACCTTTACGGCCCAGACCGCGAGGCTCGCGGCCGCCAGTGCGCCGAGCAGCAGTGCCGCGCGCCGCTTCGACCCACGCAGTAGGAGCCAGGCCAGGAGCGGCAGCAGTGCGTAGAACTGGAGCTCGACCGCCAACGACCAGATCGGCGTGTCGAGGGTGCCGACCGTGGAGCGGAAGAAGGACTCACTGAGCGTGGCGAACCGCCACCACTGGCCAAAGCTGCCGCCGTGCTCGTTTAGCACGAGCAGCACGGCCACCACCACGTAGTAGAGCGGCAGAATGCGAAGCGCCCGGTTGAGCGCGTAGCGGCGAAGGTCGATCGGGCCCCCTTCGCCGTAGCGGCTCTGCACGAACGGCCGGAACAGCAGGTAGCCGCTGAGCGCGAAGAACAGCCATACCCCATAGCGGCCCGCCTCGACGAGGCGATTCGCGAAGCCGCCGGCAGCGCTGAGCTTGAACAGGAACACGTGCCCGCCGAGCACGGAGAGCGCCGCGATCGCTCGCAGCGACTCGATCCTCGCCGAGCGAACCTCCCCGGCCTGCACCACTCTGGCGCCCCCCGCCATAGCGGCGGAAAGATAGACCGCGGGCCCAACCCGGCGCGCCGGTCGGCGCGGCTGCGCCTGGCCGCGCGACCTCGAGCAGCCGGCCACATGAGGTGGCGCGAAACGGATCGGGCACATGCATAATGCCCCCTGGGATGGCGCCGACCGACATGGGTCTGTTTTGGGATGAGCGGGCCCGAGAAGACGCTTATTACTTCGTAGACAACCGGCTCGACTACCGAGCTCCGGATGTCGATCGCTTCTGGGCGGGCGGAGAGGACGCACTTCGCGGACTCTTCGCAGTTGCCGGGGCATCGATCAAGGAGGGGGACGTCGTCGTCGACGTCGGGTGCGGCCTTGGGCGACTGACCCGAGCCGCGGCGGCCGCGGGAGCGCGGGTGCTGGCGCTCGATGTGTCAGAGGAGATGCTCACGCGCGCGAAGGCGCTCAACGACCACCTCGCGGGGGTTGATTGGCTGCTGGGCGACGGCTCCACGTTGCACCCGATCGGGGACTCCGAGGTCGATGCCTGCATCTCGCTCGTCGTGTTCCAGCACATACCGGACCCGCAGATCACGCTCGGATATATCCGCGAGATGGGACGCGTGCTCCGGCCGGGTGGGTGGGCAGCCTTTCAGCTGTCGACGAACCCGGAGATCCACCGCCGCAACCAGAGCCGTTGGGATCGGCTGCGCGCCTTGCTCGGCCGAGCCCCGCGCGGCCAGTGGAACCCGGCCTGGTTCGGCTCGGGCGTCGAGGTGGCCGCGCTAACGGCGACGATCGAGGAGGCCGGGATGCGGCTGGAGACACTCGATTCGCCGGGCTCGCAGTACTGCACGGTTCTGGCGATTCGTGAGTAGAGGAGCCGGCCTGGGCCGGCTCAGATTCCTGGAAGATTGACGCAGGGGACGCAGGGGATAGGAAGCGTGGGGCAAGGCGCGCTGCTTGAGACAGCGGTGGAGGAGTCGGCGGTCACAAGCCCCGATCGCGTCGTCGCGATCGGGAATCGAACTCTGCGTGAGCACGCGGCCCGGGGGACGATCGTAAATTCGGTCTTCCAGGTAGGTCTCGCAGGACTGGGCCTACTGCGGAGGCTGGTGGTGGTGGCCTTCCTCACCCAAGCTCAATTCGGCGTATGGAGCATCGTCCTGACGACCATCCTGACGCTGAGCTGGCTCAAGCAGATCGGGGTGGCGGACAAGTACGTCCAGCAGAACGAGACGGATCAGGAAGCCGCCTACCAGAAGGCGTTCACGATCGAGCTTGCGGTTTCGCTGCTCTTCTTCGCAGCAGTGGCGCTGGCGCTTCCGCTCTACGCGCTTGCCTACTCGCGTCCGCAGATCGTTGTGCCGGGCATCGTCCTCGCACTCAGCGTGCCGCTGTCGGCATTCGAGTCTCCGATATGGATCCCGTATCGGCGCATGGAGTTCCTGCGCCAGCGGCTGCTCAGCTCAGTCGACCCGGTGACCTCGCTCGCAGTGACCGCTCTGCTCGCCGTGCTCGGTGCCGGCTACTGGTCGCTCGTGCTGGGGGTTCTGGCCGGCAGCCTGTTCGGCGGCATCGTGGCCACCGTCACGTGCCCTTATCGGCTGAAGCTTCGGATGGACCGATCTACCCTGCGCGGCTACGCGAGCTTCTCTTGGCCGCTGTTTGGCATCGGTGTCAGCACTCTCATAGTGATTCAGGGCACGCTGCTCGTCTCGAATCACCTGGTGGGCCTCGCAGGCGTGGGCGCGATCGGTTTGGCAGCCTCCATCACCAGCTTTGCCGACGGCGTCGATGGAATCATCGGCCAGGCCCTGTATCCCGCCGTTTGCGCCGTATCTCACCGGCGAGACAAGCTGTTGGAGGCGTTCGTGAAGTCCAACCGCCTCGCGCTTGTGTGGGCGGTGCCTTTTGGGGTAGGACTCGCCCTCTTCTCCACCGACCTCGTCCACTACGCGTTCGGTGCTCGCTGGGAGTCGGCCGCCGGCCTTCTTGGTGCGATGGGCCTCGTGGTGGCGCTCTCGCAGATCGCCTACAACTACTCGGTCTTCATGCGGGCGGTCAATGAGACCCGCCCGATGTTCAACCTTTCGCTGATGACGTTGGTGTCGTTCTTCGCCATCGGCGTCCCGCTTATCGCCGCTTTCGGGCTAACCGGGTACGCGCTGAGCTGGGCCGTCATGACGCTCTTCCAGGTCGTGGGGCGCTGCTGGTACATGCGTCGCCTGTTCCCGGGCTTTCGCATCGAGCGACATCTGGCCAGAGCGATCATGCCGAGCGTTCCGGCGGCGGCGACGGTGCTCCTGGCGCGATTGGCTGAGCCGGCGCATCGCACCCCGGCGATGGTCGTCCTCGAACTCGTTCTGTACGGCGGCGTCACGATCGCGGCGACAGTGGCCTTCGAGCGACCGCTGCTCAGCGAGGTGGCCTCCTACCTCCGGGTCCGTCCGGCACCCGTCGTTTGAGGATCACATGCTTCCGAACCTGATCATCATCGGGGCGGGGAAGGCCGGGACGACGGCGCTCCACCGCTACCTCGGCGAACATCCGGAAATCTTCATGTCGCAGCAGAAGGAGCTGCAGCTCTTCCATCGCGACGACTGGCGCGAGCGGCTCAGCTGGTACGAGAGCCAGTTCCCGGTGGACGCCCCGATCCGCGGGGAAGGCTCCCCCGTCTACACGCTCCATCCACTCGGCGGTGATGTCCCGGGGCGCATGCGGGAGGTCGTTCCCGACGCCAAGCTGATCTACATCGTCCGCGACCCGATCGAGCGCTTCATCGCGCACTACGTGGAGCACTTCGCGCTCGGTTTCGAATCCCGGCCATTCGCGCAGGTGGCCGCGGACCTGCGGCCGGGCAATCAGGTGCTGGCGGGCAGCCGCTACGCCACCCAGCTCGAGCAGTTTCTCGAGCACTTCCAACCGGCGCAGATCCTCGTTCTCGACCAGCAGGATCTCCGGGTTCGCCGGCTTGAGACGCTCACCGAGGTGTTCGGCTTCCTAGGCGTCCGGGAGGATTTCCGCTCCGAGGCCTTCGACGCGGTGCACAACGAGCGCAAGCGCCTCAGGTACAACAAGTTTGCGCACTGGCTTCACAGGCGTCGCATGCTCCAGCCTGCACGGCGGGCCGGCGCCAAGCTGCCAGAGCCGCTACGCCGGTTCGGGCGGCGGGGATTCGGGACCCCCATCCCGGCTCCGGTCCTTGCCGGCGAGCTTCGTGCCGGCGTACAAGCTCAGCTCGCCGAGGAGGCGGACCGCTTCCGGGCCATGACCGGACTTCGATTTGAGAGCTGGTCGGTGTGACGGCCCGCTTCTCTGTGCGACGCTCCTGGCGCGGCGCCCGCCACCGCCAGCTCGTGCGGAGCCTGGCGGGACCGAAGCTCCTGCGCGCGTTCGCGGACGCCTATCCGCATGCGTTCTTCGTGGAGATCGGCTCAAACGACGGCGAGCAGCACGACCATCTGCGGCCGTTCATCCTCGACTGTCCATGGCGCGGGATCATGGTCGAGCCCGTTCCGTACGTGTTCGAGCGCCTGCGGCGCAACTACGAATCGCACGGTCGCATCGTGCTCGAGAACGTGGCGATCGCCGAGCGCGACGGCCAACTGCCGTTCTACCACCTCCGCAAGCCGCGCCCCGAGGAGCTTCCCTCGCTACCCGACTGGTACGACGGGGTGGGGTCGTTCTCACGCGAAGCGGTCGGCAGCCACGTGAAGGACATCCCCGACGTGGAGGAGAGGATTGTCTGCCGTGAGGTCGAGGCGCTTGAATTCGAGTCGCTCTGCCACCGCAACGGGGTGCAGCGCGTCGATCTGTTGCTGATCGACACCGAGGGTCACGACTGGCCGATCCTGCGCAGCATCGACTTCGACCGCCGGCGTCCGCGGCTGGTGGTCTACGAGCACTTCCATCTATCGCCGGAGGACCGGGCCGCCGCGCGCCGGCACATGGAGCAGCATCGCTACGAAACGATGGAGGAGGGGTTCGACACATTCTGCCTCGACGTCTCGAGGAACGACGGCCTCACGCGCAGCTGGGGTGGCCTGCGCCCGGCGGTCGGCGGTGTGGCGGCCTACGAGGTGGTGAGCCCTTGACGAGGCTAGTGCGGAAGTTTGTGCGCGGACGGCGGATTCGGCCGCATCCCGACGTGACGCGCCTGACCCCGGAAGACCACCGCTACCTCACTTCGTTCCACGACGACAGCGTGCCGCTACCCAGCGGCGCCGACCGCGAGCTG
Organism: uncultured Thermoleophilaceae bacterium; assembly: GCA_963848495.1. Taxonomy (GTDB): domain Bacteria; phylum Actinomycetota; class Thermoleophilia; order Solirubrobacterales; family Thermoleophilaceae; genus JAICJR01. The sequence goes on along the minus strand of CAWKDV010000002.1, from coordinate 688,098 downwards.
TCCGCCTCGAACCCACGCCTCCGTGAGCTGCGCGACGCCTATGCAGGTCTCCAACTGCCGGTGACCGAGGCGTCTCGCTGGAACCGCTCCGCCGTGAAGTCGTTCCTCGACCTGCGCTGGTTCCGCGGTGAGTCGCTGATCACGTGGCACTACCGCGAGCTGCCGCGCATCACCGCGCTCAAGTACTTCGTGCTGCTGCGTTACGTGGGCGAGCGAGACTCCCTCGGGCTGCTCGGGCGCATCGAGGAGGACGGCGCCTTCGGCTGCTGGACCTTCGACTACCCAGGCCGGGGCCGCGTGAGCCGCGACCTTCTCGAGTCCATCAACGAGATCTCCTTCCTCGAGCGGACATTGGGGTTGTCACAACGCGAGCGGTTCTCGGTGCTCGACATCGGCGCCGGCTACGGCCGCCTCGCCCATCGCATGAGCGCCGCCTTCCCGCAGCTGGAGGACTACTGCTGCGTGGACGCCGTGCCGGAGTCGACCTTCCTGAGCGAGTACTACCTGCGCCACCGCGGCTGCACGCCGCCGGGGCGTGTGGTCTCGCTCAACCGCGTGGAGCAGGACCTTCAGCCGGGCGCCTTCGACCTTGCGGTGAACATCCACTCCTTCCCCGAGTGCACATACGCGGCGGTGGAGTGGTGGGTCGAGCTGCTGCAGCGCCTTCGGGTGCCGCGCCTGCTCGTCGTGCCCGAACGAGCCCGATGAGCTGCTCACGCTCGAGCCGGACGGCCGCCGGCGCGACTTCCGCCCGTTGATCGAGGGGGCCGGCTACCGCCTTGAGCACTCGGAGCACGTCGTGGAGGACCCGGCCGTGCGCGAGCTCACGCGGCTGCGGGATCGCTTCTACCTGTTCGGAAGGGAGGGCTGACGGATGGAGGACCTGCACGTCTCGTGCGCCGTCGAGGGCGATTACGCCGCGCACAGCGCCGCGATGATCCATTCCCTGCTGGAGCACAGCGGCGGCCACCGGCTACGGGTGCACTACCTCCACGGGCCGGGCTTCCCGAGCCGGCACCAACTGATGCTGGCCGACATGGTGGAGCGCGCGGGGTCGTCGATCTCCTTCGTCGAGATCGCCGACCGGGAGGTCGCGGGGATGCCGAGCGTCGACCAGTTCACGAAGGCGATGTGGTACCGGATCTTCCTGCCGGAGCTGCTCCCCCAGGTCGACCGAGTGCTCTACCTCGACTCGGACACCATCGCCTGCGACTCGATCGCGCCGCTGTGGGAGACGCCGCTCGACGGCTGCTGGCTGGCGGCGGTGACGAACGTCTTCCAGCCGAACCACTTCCACCGCCCCGCCCAGCTCGGGCTGCCGGGCCCGAAGGTCTACTTCAACAGCGGCGTGCTGCTGATGAACCTGCACGAGATGCGCCGTGACGGCTGCACGGAGGCGCTCGTGCGCTTCGCCCGCAGCCACACGATCGAACAGATCGAATGGCCGGACCAGGACACGCTGAACGTCGTGCTCGGCCGGCGGAGGCTGCCGCTCCATCCGCGCTGGAACTGCATGAACAGCGTGCTGACCTTCCCGCATGCCGCGGCGGTGTTCGGCTCCACGGCAACACGGCAGGCGCGCCGCTCGCCGGGCATCCGCCACTTCGAGGGGCCGGGGGACAACAAGCCCTGGCACCCCGACTGCCGCCAGGAGCTGCGTGAGGTCTACCTGCGCCATCGCCGCCAGACGCCCTGGCCGCACGTGGAGCTGGCCGGCGGCGAGGCCGCGGTGGCCGCAACGGGCCGCTGGACGAGGGGCGGACGCCGCCCCGTCAGTGCTTGACGGCGATCCGGCCCGTGTAGTCGATCCGGTTCAGCAGCAGCGGCGCGGCCTGGCGCTCGAAGTACTCGTCCACGGCACGGCGGGCGCCCTCCCAGTGGCCGTAGTCGTCGATGATCAGCACGCCGCCGGCGGCCAGGCGTGGGTAGAGGTGCTCGAGCTCGTGCCGGGTCGACTCGTACCAGTCGGTGTCGAGCCGCAGCAGTGCCAGCGAGTCCGGCGCGCCCGCGGGCAATGTCTCCTCCACCGGACCGCGCACGAAGTGGAGCCGCTCGGCCGGGTAGCCGGTCTCGAGCAGCGTGTCGCGCACCTGCTCCTCGCCGAAGATCGCGGCGTCGAAGAGACCGGACCACGCCTTCGTGTTGCTCTGCTCAGCCGATTGCCAGGTCTCGAGCGCCGGCCGGTCGAACGCCGAGACGTCGTGCGTCGGTCGGGGCGGTCATGCCCTCGAAGGTGTCGAACAAGTGGATGTCGACCTCGTCGCGGCCCTCCTCCAGCAGCGTGAGGATCATCGCCAGCACCGACCCACCGCGCCAGACGCCGCACTCGGCGAAGGCGCCCGGCACACCACGGCGCACGCAGTAGCGCACGGCGTCGATCAGGGCCTGCAGCCGCTCGTCGCTCGTCATCGTGTACGGGCGCACGCGGTCGATGATCCCTCGGTCCAAGCTCGGGGCATATTTCGTCGCCGCCCCCGCCCCATTGGTCGCAGGCGCACGCGATCTCCCCCGCAGAATCCCCCGCAGCATCGACGTGGATGCTGTCAGACCATCACGCGCTCTGCGCCGCTTCGAGCAGCACGCCCTCGTCGGGTTCCAGAACGAGCTTGGCCAGCTCGACCTCCTCGAGCGTGCGCTCGGGATTGGTCGACAGCAGCAGCCTTCCCCGCCCTGCCGGCAGACCACCGCGCGTTCGCTTGGAGCTGAAGTTGAGGACCACGAGCGCACGCGCGCGGCCGAGTTCGCGCTCGAACGCGAACACGTCCCGGCCAGCGTCGACCGAGCGCTGCGAGCCCGCCTGGAGCACCTCGCTGTCCGCCCGCGTGCGCAGCACGGCACGCACGAACTGGAGCGTGGAGCGCGGATCCTCCTCCTGCGCCTCCACCGACAGGCGCTCGGCGTCCGCCAGCAGCGGCAGCCACGGGCGGCCGCTCGTGAACCCTGCGCCCGGACCCGCCCTCGACGGGCGCTCCCACGGGATCGGCGCCCGCTCGGGGTCGCGGCCGCCGACGTCGACGATGCGCTCCGGCGGCACCTCGGCGTCGGGCAGCCCCAGCTCCTCGCCCTCGAAGACGAACGGTGTGCCGCGCAGGGTGCAGGTCATCAGCGTGGCCAGGCGCGAGCGACGCTCGCCGCTGCCCGGGTTGGAGTCGGCGTAGCGAGTGGCCACGCGCGAGTGGTCGTGGTTGGCGAGCAACCACGTCGGCCACGCCGCGCCCTCGGACAGCCGCTCGAACTCCTCCACCGAGCCGCGCATGGCCTGCGCGTCCCAGGGCAGGTGCAGGAAGACGAAGTTGTGCGCGAGGTTCAGCTCGTCGCCGGTCTTCACGTACGGGACGACGCGCTCGAGGTCCCGCAGGTAGACCTCGCCGACGATCATCCGGTCCTCGTACTCGTCCACCACCGCACGGATCCGCCGCAGGCGCTCGTGGACGCTCGGCCAGTCCTGGTCATGCGGTCGCCCCGGCTCGTTGTCCCGAAGCTCCGGGTCCTTGCCGAGCTTGTGCACCACGTCGATGCGGAAGCCGTCGACGCCGCGGTCGAGCCAGAAGCGCAGCACGTCGTGCATCGCCGCCTCGACCTCCGGGTTGTCCCAGTTCAGCTCAGGCTGCTGCGGCAGGAACGAGTGCAGGTAGTACTGCCCGCTCGCCTCGTCGAGCGTCCAGGCGCGGTCCACGAAGGCTGAGCGCCAGTTGTTCGGCGGACCGCCGCCGGGCGGCGCGTCGCGCCAGACGTACCAGTCGCGCTTGGGGTTGTCGCGCCCGCTGCGCGACTCGACGAACCACGGGTGCTGGTCGGAGCTGTGGTTGGGGACCCAGTCCACCACCACGCGGACGCCGCGCGCGTGGGCCTCGGCGAGCATCGTGTCGAAGTCGGCGAGCGTGCCGAACAGCGGGTCGACGTCCGTGTAGTCCGACACGTCGTAGCCGAAGTCGGCCATCGGCGAGCGGTAGAAGGGCGACAGCCAGATCGCCTCGACTCCCAGGGACGCGACGTGGTCGAGCCGGCTCGTGATGCCGGGGAGGTCGCCGACGCCGTCGCCGTCCGAGTCCTGGAAGCTGCGCGGGTAGATCTGGTAGATCGCACCCCGCTGCCACCAGCGGAGCGGCTCGCGCAGCGACGGCACGGACATCGGCTGCACGCTACCGAGGCCGCCTAGCCGGGGCACGCCGCCGGCAGGGGCTGATGACTCTGACCGCTGCCGTTATGAGCGCCGTGGAGCTCTCGGAGCGCGCGCTCCAGCCGCACCGGTCCGCACGCCCGCAGGGCCAGCGCGGTGTCGCGCACGCGCCCCTCTAGGAAGCCCGCGCGCACGCGGTCGACCCATGCTCGTCCCATCGTGCCGGCGATCAGGGGATGCTCGAGCACCTCATCGAGGATCCACGCCCGCGTGTCGGGGCGCTCGGCCCAGCGGGCCCGAACGCCCGGGTCCACCGCCTCGTGTGCGGCTCCGCCGAACCGTCTCCTGTGTCGCGCGAGATTGAGTCGGTGGAACGGGATCGCGGGGCGCGCGGGCACGCGGGGAAGCGCCCTCGGAGTGAGCGCGAGTTCCGGAGCGCGAGCCGCGACGAAACGAGCGGGGAAGTGACCGGCAAGCCGGTCCGCGAGCGGCAGGGAGACGAGCGCCCGGTTGAAGTCGACGGAGGTCATCCCGGTGAGCACGGGACGCTCGAGCGGCGGCAGCTGCGAGCGGCACCAGCGTGGCACCCGCTGATCGGCGTAGAGCACGTCGAGCGCGCGGAAGTCGAGGCCGGCGATGGCCACCGCCTCCTCCAGCCAGCCGCGGAGCGAGCGCTCCGCATGGGAAACGGCATCGAGGCTCGCGCCGAGGAGCCGGCCGCGCACGCCCACAGAGGCCACGAGGTCGCGCACCGAGCGCACGCCGAGGTAGGCGGTCCAGGGCTCGTAGTAGTAGGCCCGCCCGGTCTCTGCAGCCACGCCGCCGAGAATCGGCCCGGTCTCCCCCGACCAGCGCCGCGGGGCCTCCGCGAGAGGCGCGATGCCGTCACCGAAGCGCGTCGCGCGCTCGTGCGCCTGGGCGGCCGCCGCGTCGCCGTACCACTCCGGCGCGACCAGCTCGTGCTCGATCCCGAGGGCGTCGGCCACCGCAATGGCGCCGACGGAGTCCGGCCAGTCCGGCTCACCCCAGGTGAACGCGGTCAGGGGGAGACCGAGCTCGCGCACCGCGAGCGCAGTCATGCGGCTGTCCACGCCCGCAGTGAGAGCGAGCGAGATGCTCGGCTGGCCGCGAAGCCGGGCGTCTAGCGTGGCCAGCAGGGCAGCTTCCGCCGCCGGCTGCGCCTCCTCCTCCGCCAGGCGCCGCCAGCGCTCATCCGGTGGCCACCAGCACTCCACCTTCGGCTCGCCCCCGTCGAATCGGACACTCGTGGCGGGCGGGAGCGGGCGGACGCCGTGCAGCAGGGTCCGCTCACCGCCGACGAAGTCGAACGCCATCAGCTCGGCGATGCCCGCCACATCGATCGCCGCCTCCCCGGTGGCGAGCCAGCCCGCCGCCACCGCGTGGGTGGACCACACGGCGATGTCGCCCGAGGTCGCCTGGTACAGCACGGTGGGACCAACAGGGGCATTCACCACGCGGGCGGCGCCCTCCCTGAGTGCGAACGCAGCGGTTGTGCCATGCAGGGCGCGCAGCTCGGTCGCTTCGGCCGCGATCAGCCGCTCCGCGCCGGCGAGTTGCGGGGGAAGCGGCTCACCCCAGACGAGCGGGTTGGCCACCGCCGGCGTCGGGGAGAGCGCGCCGATCAACAGCCCGAGGCGGTCGTCGCGGCGGAGGGCCGCCGGCGCGAAGCCGAGCGGCGCGTAGAAACGCGCAAGCACGCGAAGGCGGCGCTCGAGCTCCGGCACCAGCGCCGCATCCGCCACCCAGGACGCGAAGACGATCCCCGCGGTTCCGGTCATCGCGGGAGCTGACAGAGGTTGATGTGCCGGCAGGCGCCGTCGCTGGAGGGCAGCACGCCATGCCGTCTCGCCGCCGCCTCGTCCATCTCCTCGGCAAAGCGGACCGCCCGCACGCGAAAGCCGGCCTCGGCGAGCGACGACTCGAGTTCTGGCCCGCCAACGAAGACGGAGACGCCCTGAGGGCTCATCGCCGCCCGCAGCTCGTCGAGCGCGGGGCCGTCGCTGGGCAGCCGGCTCGAGAGGATGCGGTCGAACGGCGCTCGGCTCATGTCGCCCGGTACGTAGTCGACGCCGCCCAGCTCGAGCAACCTGCGCTCGATGCATCCCTCGTCCCCTATGCCCAGCACGCGCAGCGGGAGCGCGGCGAGGAGTCCCTCCGCGCTGAGGAACAGCCACAACATGCGCTGCCGCGGCTTCGAGCCGCAGCGCGGGCACTGCGGCCCGTCGTTGGTCTCCTTGAAGCGCCCGAAGCGCCCCTCACAGCAGGGGCAGCGCACCTCGTCGCCCGCATAGCGCACGCGATCGCGCAGTCCGCCCACAAGCCTGCCCGCCAGCCTTTCGATCGGCTCCCCCTTCCCCTGTCTGGCGCAAAAGGTTAAAGGAAGTTGAACAGAACGAGGCACCTGTGTGGCAACCCGGCTCTACACTCGCGGCCCATGCGGGTGAGCGTGGTGGTGCCAGCGCGGGACGCCGCGGCCACGCTGCCGCGCACGCTCGCCTGCCTGGCCGAGCAGGAGGGCGCGCCCGAGTTCGAGGTCGTGGTGGTGGACGACGGCTCGCGCGACGAGACCGCCGCCGTGGCGCAGGCCGCCGCGCCGCTCGTGCGGCTCGTGCAGACGACCGGCGTGGGCTCCGGCGAGGCGCGCAACGCGGGCGTGCGCGAGTCGCGCGGCGAGCTGATCGCGTTCACCGATGCGGACTGCTTCCCCACGCCGGGCTGGCTTGCGGCACTGGTCGCGTGCGACGCCGACCTGGTGGCCGGCAGGGTCGCGCCGGACCCGAGCGTGCCGCTCGGCCCCTTCGACCGCACGCTCTGGGTGGAGCGCGAGACCGGTCTCTACGAGACCGCCAACCTGCTCATCCGGCGGGAGCTGTTCGAGCGGATCGGCGGCTTCGAGCGCTGGCTCGAGTCCAGCGGCCGCGCGCGCGGCTGGACCAACCCCGAGCTGGCGGAGGACGTCTGGCTCGGCTGGCGGGCCCGGCGCGCCGGGGGGCGGAGCGCTTTCGCCCCCGACGCGCTCGTCCACCACGCGGTGCACGCGCGCGGAGCCGCCGGCTACGTGGGCGAGCGTCAACGCGCGCGCTACTTCCCCGCGCTGGCCGCCCGCGTCCCGGAGCTGCGCGACCAGTTCTTCTTCCGGCGGGTGTTTCTCAGCCGGCGGACGGCGATCTTCGAGGCCGGCGCCCTGGGTGTACTAGGGGCGCTGGCGACCGGCTCGGTGGTGCCGCTGGCGGCCGCCCTTCCGTACGGCGGCCACCTGGCGCGCCGCGCGCGGCCGTTCCGCAAGCGCGCACCGCTGGTGGCGGCGGCGGAGGTGGCGGCGGACACCGTGAGCGTCGGGTCACTGCTCTACGGCAGCGTTCGCGAGCGATCGCTCGTGCTCTGAGCGGCTGCCACCAGCGCCGCCAGCCGCCCGCTCTCGCCACGCAGGCTGCAGTGCTCGAGCACGAAGGCGCGCCCGGCCCGCCCCATGGCGGCGCGGCGCTCGGGAGGCAGCTCGAGCAGCTCCCGGATCGCCTCTGCCAGCGCCGCGGAGTCGCCGGGCGGCACGAGCCGCCCCCACGTTGGACGCACCACCTCGGGGAGCCCGACCTCTTCGCTCGCCACCACTGGCAGCTCCATCGCGAGTGCCTCCTTTACGACCACTGGCATCGTGTCTCGATCCCCGTCCGATGCGACGACAGACGGGGCGGCCAGCAGAGCGGCGCTCTCCAGCAGCTCGCGCACCTGCTCCGGACGGAGCGCTCCGGCGAACTCGACCGCCGCGCCGAGCTCGCGCGCCTGCCGCTCGAGCTGCGCGCGCAGCGGGCCCTCGCCGACAATCACCAGCCGCTCGAACGGCCCCCCAAGCGTGGCCACCGCCTCGACGAGATGAGCGAAGCCCTTCTTCTCGATCAGCCGTCCGACGGCGATCACCGTGCCCGCCCGCTCCGGCGGTGGCGTGTGGCGGCGGAAGCGCTCGCCGTCGACGCCTGTGATGAGGCGGACGATTCGATCGCCCGCGGCACCGTCCACCAGCTCGCGCACATACCGCACCGAGTAGTCGCAGGCCGAGGCCGCGAAGGCTGCCCGCCGGTGCTTCTCGCGCAGATTGCGCGGCGACTGGAAGATGTCGTAGCCGTGCGTCATCACGCTGTACGGCAGTCCGAGCAGTGAGGCGATGCGCATGGCGTCGAGCGCCGCACCGGCCGCGAAGTGTGCGTGCAGGTGCTGGGCCCCGAATGCGGTCAGCCGGCGGGCCGGCGGGGCCAGGCGGCGTAGCGGAACCACGGGCTCCTCGCGCCGCCAGCGTCGTCGGCCCAGGACGTCGCGCATGCAGCGCACCGGGTGGCGGACGGCGAGCCAGGCCAGGTCGGTCAGGCGCCTCTGGCGCGAATCCTCGACACGGTAGGCGGCCTCAATTCCCCCCGCGGCCTCGACATCTGGATGGGGAGCGTGCTCCGCAGCCTCCACGTGCACGAAATGGCCGAGCCTCTGCAGCTCGTGTGCCTCGCCCGCGATGAACGTCTCGGACAGCTCGGGGAACTGGTCCAGGCAGAGGCCGAGGCGCAGCACGCGTTCAGCCACTGTCCAGCAGCTCGCGGTAGAGCGCCTCGTACTCAGCGGCGAGGCGGTCCGTGGAGAAGTCCTCGGCACGGGCGCGGCAGCGCGCGGGCGTCGAGGGATCGCCTGAGAGCTCAAACGCCTCTAGCAGCGCACGGGCCACGCCACGCTCGTCACCGTCCTGGAAGAGCACCCCGATCCCTTCCCGGTCCACGATCTCAGGCACCGCGCCGTGGTCCGCCCCCACCACAGGCGTGCCGCAGGCCAGAGCCTCGACCAGGACCAGCCCGAAGGCCTCCCGGTACGCAGTGAGGGCGGAGACCCAGGCGCTCGCGTACCGCGAGGCCAGGTCGCGCGGATCGTCAACCGGGTCGATCAGCTCAATCCCATCGCCGTCCAGGCCGTGGCGTGCCGACCGCGGCGGGATCGCGCGGGCGGATGACCACAAGCCGCGCCTTCGGGCGTTCTCTACGGACGTGGCGGAATGCCGCGCTCAGCAGCCCCACGCGCTTGCGGGCATCGTCCGGCATCGCCGCGCAGAAGATCGTCGGCTCCGGAGTCCGCTCCTGTCGCGGTGCGAACTCCCGCAGGTTCACGCCGGGATAGATCGGGCGCGCCCTGACGCCGAACCATCGCTCCATGGCCACCGCGGCGGTGCGGCTGGAGGTGACCACCGCGCTCGACCCGCGAATCGCGCGCTCGAGGATGCGCAACTTGTGCCGGCGGTCGGCCAGCACGGGGCGGTCGGGCAGGCCGCCATACGAGAACACCGTGGGCCGGCCGCTGCGCTCGCCCCAGCGCACGGCCGCCAGGGCATCGGTCGGATAGAAGGCGTTGGCCAGCTCGTAGCTTCCGGTGCGCAGCGAGGCGTAGCTGAAGGGCACATGCGTGAGGTAGTCCGGGTAGAGCCTCCGGGTCAGCCGCTGGTCGGGCGGGCGCCAGTGGCGGATGACGCGCAGGCCGTCCTCCAGCGCTGAGCCCGGCGGTCCGGGATGGCTCGTGATCAGTGTGGGCTCGTGACCGCGGGCCACCAGCCCGGTGGCCAGCTCGCGTATCAGCCGCTCGGAACCCCGCCGCACCTCGGGGAAGAAGCATGGGTTCATCAGGGCCACCCGCATGCCGCGGCTCTGGCTCACAGCATCAGCGTCCGGTAGCGGACGCTGCCCTTGACCATCGTCCAGATCTCCGAGGCGTCCACCACTGCGCGGCCCGCCAGCTCCGCCGAGGCGCGCATCCGGCCCATCGGGTGCGAGCCGCGGTGCGGCAGCGCGTGGAGCACGTAGGGCAGCGCCAGGAGGGCGAGCAGCGGCTCGCGCCGGTGGAGCAGCGCACCGGCCACCGCCGCCGGCAGGAAGGCGTGGCGGCGCTTCCAGAAGACGCCGTATTCGAGCTGCTCGCGCAGCTCCGGATGGCGCTTGAAGACGAGCGGCAGCGTGACCCAGCGCTCGTTGAAGCGCACCGCGCCGATCAACGAGAAGGCGTCCACCGCGTGGTAGGTGAGCGCGCCGGGCGCTCCCACGTAGGGCACGCCGCGCTCCCACAGGCGCGCGGCCAGGTCGAGATCCTCGCCGGCGGTTTCGATCGACTCGTCGAAGCCGCCCACCTCCTCGAGCCGCGCGCGCGGGTAGAGGATGTTGCAGGTCTGGGCGTACGGGCCCGGCGGGTCCACGTCGATCGAGCGCGGCCGCGGCGCGTACTTCATGACCTCGGCCTCGTACGGATCGGGCTTCGTGGCGCCCTGGACGATCGCGCCGGGGTTGGCGGCCGCCGCGGCCAGCAGCTTCTCGAGCCAGTCGGGCTCGGGCCGGCAGTCGTCGTCGGTGAAGGCGATCAGCGGCGCGCGGGCCTCGCGCCAGCCGGCGTTCCGCTGGCGGGAGGCGCTCCCGGTGCCCGGCTCGAGCCTGCAGGTGCCGCAGCACCCCGGCGCGCGCGAGCGGGTGCGTGCGCAGCAGCTCCTCGCTGTCGTCGGTCGAGTCGTGCACGACGACGAGCTCCCAGCGGGCACGCGAAAGCGTCTGCTCCTCGAGTGCGTTGAGCAGCCAGCGCAGCCGTGTCCCCCGCTCGTGGGAGGGAACGACCACCGAGACGTCTGGACCCCCGCCGTCCATGGCGCGGCAAGGTTAATGCAGGTGCGGCGCTCGAGGGCGCGGTTCCCGTCTGGCGCGATTGACGCCTTGCCCGCCATGGAAGCCCGCGGTTAGGGTCGGCCGACTCCAATCAGAGAGGTGATCGCATGGCGGAGCTGGTCGGCAAGCGCTTCGAGAGCGCGGACGAGGTGCGCGAGTTCGTCGGAGAGAAGGGGCGGGTGGAGCTGGTCGACCTGAACGGCCATGCCGTCGGCCGTGGGACGTTCGAGCCCGGCTGGCGCTGGTCCGAGCACGTGAAGCCGCTGGCGGGGACCGACTCCTGCCAGGTCGAGCACATCGGCTACGTACTCCAGGGCAAGATGGCGCTGAAGATGGACGACGGCAGCGAGCGCGAGTTCGGCCCCGGCGACACCTTCCACATGCCGCCCGGACACGACGCCTGGATCGTCGGCGACGAGGCCTGCGTGCTGCTCGACTTCGGCGGTCTGAAGGGATACGCGCAGGCGCAGTAGCCGGCCCGCAGCAGGCGCGCGAACGCGCCACGGCCAACCGGCGCTCCCCCGCCCCCGGTCATGCACACTGTGCGCCGGGGAGGCGGGGATGCGGCCCGCACCGGGAAACGCCGGAATTTCGACCTCTAATACGGTATTTTTGCTCTCGTGAGCTACGAGCTGACACACCTGAGAGCGCTCGAGGCGGAGGCCATCCACATCATGCGGGAGGTGGCGGCCGAGCTGGAGCGGCCCGTCCTCCTCTTCTCGGGCGGCAAGGACTCGATCGTCCTCGTCCGGCTGGCAGAGAAGGCGTTCCGCCCCGGCCGCTTCCCGTTCCCGCTGATGCACGTGGACACGGGCCACAACTTCCCCGAGGTGATCGACTTCCGCGACCGCCTGGTGGAGCGGCTCGGCGAGCGCCTCGTGGTGGCCTGGGTGGAGGAGTCGATCCGCCAGGGCCGCGCGGTCGAGGAGACCGGCCCGCGCGCCTCGCGCAACCGGCTCCAGACCGTGACGCTGCTCGACGCGATCGCCGAGCACGGCTTCGACGCCGCCTTCGGCGGCGCGCGGCGCGACGAGGAGCGTGCGCGGGCGAAGGAGCGGATCTTCTCCTTCCGCGACGACTCCGGCAGCTGGGACCCGAAGTCGCAGCGGCCCGAGCTGTGGTCGCTCTACAACGGCCGCATCCGCCGCGGCGAGCACGTGCGCGTGTTCCCGCTCTCGAACTGGACCGAGCTCGACGTCTGGCAGTACATCGCCGAGGAGGAGCTCGAGGTGCCGTCGATCTACTTCGCGCACGACCGCCAGGTCTTCAAGCGCGACGGCATGCTCTACGCGCTCAGCCCGTTCGTGCAGCTCATCGACGGCGAGGCGCCGTTCGAGTCCTCGGTGCGCTACCGCACGGTGGGTGACATGTCCTGCACGGGCGCCGTGGAATCGCGCGCCGTGACGCTCGATGCGGTGGTGGCGGAGATCGCCGCCACGCGCGTGACCGAGCGCGGCGAGACGCGTGCCGACGACCGCGTGAGCGAGGCCGCGATGGAGGACCGCAAGCGCGGTGGCTACTTCTAGTGTCGTGAGTCGGAAATGACTCGCGACACGAACCCGAAGCTCACGCTGATCGAGGGCAACGGCCAGCCCGAGCCGCCCGTCGAACGGCGCGCCGGCACGCTGCGGATCGCCACGGCGGGCTCGGTCGACGACGGGAAGTCGACCCTGATCGGCCGCCTGCTCTACGACTCGAAGCAGGTGCTCACCGACCAGCTCGAGCAGCTCGAGGAGACGAGCCGCCGCCGCGGCGACCTCGAGGTGGACCTGGCGCTGCTCACCGACGGCCTGCGCGCCGAGCGCGAGCAGGGCATCACGATCGACGTGGCCTACCGCTACTTCGCCACCGCCCGCCGCCGCTTCATCCTCGCCGACACGCCCGGGCACGTCCGCTACACGCGCAACATGGTCACGGGCGCCTCCACGGCCGACCTGGCGCTGATCCTGGTCGACGCCCGCAACGGCGTGGTGGAGCAGACCAAGCGCCACGCCTTCGTCGCCTCGCTGGTCGGCGTCCCGCACCTCACCGTCTGCGTGAACAAGATGGACCTGGTCGACTTCTCCGAGCAGCGCTTCGAGGAGATCGTGGAGTCGTTCGAGGCCTTCGCCGCCAAGCTCGAGCTCACCGACGTGGAGTTCATCCCGATCTCGGCGCTGCAGGGCGACAACGTCGTCGACCGCTCGCTGCGCACCAAGTGGTACGAGGGCCCGCCGCTGCTCTACCACCTCGAGCACGTGCACGTGGCGTCCGACCGCAACCTGGTGGACAGCCGCTTCCCGGTGCAGTGGGTGATCCGCCCGAACGCCGACGAGAGCCGCGGCTACGCCGGGCAGATCGCCGCCGGCGTGCTGCGCCCCGGCGACGAGGTGCTGGTCATGCCGTCGGGCGACACCAGCCGGATCGCGTCGATCGACGGGCCGCAGGGGACCGTCGAGGAGGCATTCCCGCCGATGTCGGTCGTGGTGCGGCTCGAGGACGAGCTGGACGTCTCCCGCGGCGACGTGATCTGCCGCCCGAACAACCGGCCGCAGCGAGCGCGCTCGCTCGAGGCGATGGTCTGCTGGATGGGCGACAGGCCGGTGGGCGCCGGCGACCGGCTGCTGCTCAAGCACACAACGCGCTGGGTCACGGCCGAGGTCGAGGACGTGCGCTACCGGGTGGAGGTCGAGACGCTCCACCGCGACAAGTCGGCCGGCTCCCTCGCCCTCAACGACATCGGCCGGCTGAAGCTGCGCGTGTCAGCGCGCCGCTCGCGGTCGACGACTACCGCCGCAGCCGCAGCACCGGCAGCTTCATCCTGGTCGACGAGGCGACGAACGACACGGTCGGCGCGGGCATGATCATGGAGGCGCTGACCGGCGACTCCGGCGCGGCGGCGATCACCGACGCCGGCGCCCGCTCGCCCAACGTCACCTGGCACAGCGGCGGCCTGACGCGCGACGAGCGCTGGCGGGCCCTCGGCCAGCGCGGCGCCACCGTCTGGCTCACCGGCCTGCCGGCGTCCGGCAAGTCGACGATCGCCACGGCGCTCGAGCAGCAGCTCGTGAGCCAGGGCCGCGTGGCCTACCTGCTCGACGGCGACAACCTGCGCCACGGCCTGAACGGCAACCTCGGCTTCTCGGCCGAGGACCGCGCCGAGAACGTGCGCCGCACCGCCCAGGTGGCGCGGCTGTTCGCCGACTCCGGGGCGATCGCGCTGGTGTCACTGGTCAGCCCCTACGCGCGCGACCGCATCGCCGCCCGCGAGCTGCACGCCGAGCAGGAGCTCGACTTCGTGGAGGTCTTCGTGGACACGGCGCTCGAGGAGTGCGAGCGCCGCGACCCCAAGGGCCTATACGCGCGCGCCCGGCGCGGGGAGATCTCAGGGATGACCGGGATCGACGATCCCTACGAGGCGCCGGCGGCGCCCGAGGTCGCCGTCGCCGGCGGCGGCGTGGACGAGGCCGTGGCGGCGATCCTCGCCGAGCTGCGGCGGCGCGGCGTCGTCGACTAATCAATCTGGGCACAATGGGAGCGCTCGATGCGGCGCCTCCCGGCGACATTCCTTGCTGCGCTCGTGCTGGCCCTGCCGGCCGCCCGCGCGGCTGCCGACGCGCCGATCGTCGGCTCGGTGACGAACTACGTCGACCCGGCGCAGCTCACCGACCTCCAGTTCGGCGACCGCTCTCACTGGCTGCAGCCCTGGCGCGCCTACATGGACACGTGGCCCGGCACGCGGATGCTCGACTCGGTCGGGATGAACTTCAACGTGAACGCCGCGGACGCGTCCGCCACCGCGCACCTGCTGGCCGACAGCGGCTTCCGCCGCGCCCGCATCTCGGAGCCGTGGGGCATGCTCGACTACGACAACCCGGGCGTGCTCACCAACGACTCGGACTTCCGCACCACGCTGAGCGCGCTCAAGCACTACGGCCTGCGGCCGCTGATCGTGCTCGAGGCGCCGGACTACCTGCCCTGCCCGATGAAGGCCCTGACCGTGGGCACCGACCGGGCGGCTGCCAAGGGCGACACGAGGATCCACCTGACCTCCGCGACGGCCGCCGCGGCCGTGCCCGGGCTCAGCGGGCTCGACACCGGCCCCGGCATCTTCGGCGAGACCAAGCGGGCGGGCGACCTGATCACGAGCGTCGGCAGCGACGGCTGGGCCACGCTGTCGCAGCCGCTGGCGAGCGCGCTGCCCGCCGGCAGCCACGCGGGCACGACGCTGAAGTACCGGCCCTTCCCGCACCCGTCGAGCCCAGACTTCGAGGCGACGATGAGCGGCTGGCTCGCCTACGTCAGGACCGTGACGAACGAGGCGAAGTCGGTGCTCGGCAGCGACGACTTCGACGTCGAGGTCTGGAACGAGCTGGCCTACGCGTCCGACTATCTCGACGTCAACACCTACTACGCGCCCCCGGTGGACGGCGGCAGCGGCAGCACCACCGCCGCGATCCTCGCCCGCACGGTGGCGTTCGTGCGCGACCCGGCGAACGGCGTCCCGGACGTGAGCGTGGGCGACGGCTTCGCCAATCAGGACCCGCGGCCGTCGGGCACCACCGAGCCGCCCGGGCTGACGGCCATCGACAAGCACCCCTATCCGTACAGCGGCATGCGCCGCTTCCCGAGCAGCGCGCAGGTGGACGAGACCCGCCCGCTCGACGCGCTCGGCCACGTGGACGGCACCCAGGACGCGGCCGGCAACTGGCACGAGAACTTCACCCCCACCTACGACTCGTTCGAGCCCGAGTACTACCTCACCGCTCAGGAGAAGTTCCGCCACTACTACACGGTGCTCACGATCGACATGGACAACGTGCTGCGCGACATGGCGCCGTTCCCGACCTCGCTCGGCGGCGCGCCTCACGCGCGCGACCTGCACCAACCCGGCGCCGCGCCGCCGCAGACCTGGGTCACCGAGATCAACATGAACCCGGCCGGCGCGCCCAGCGCCGGCTTCACCGCCGGGGACCGCCTGCACTTCCAGGCCAAGGTCGCGCTGCGTTCGCTGGTGGCCTACGCCGCCAAGGGCGCGACGGCGGTCGACCTCTTCGGCGTGACCGACTCGGCGCTGGGCCTCGTGCCGCAGTCCTTCTTCGACACCCTCCACCGCACCGGCCGCTACCCGGGCGACGCCGCGGGCGGTGAGGTGATGGACTCGGTCAGACGGCTGGCGGCCGGGTTCGCGGGCACGGGCCCGCCGGCCCACCCGCGCCAGCTCTCGCTCGAGCGGATCGACGACTTCACCGGCAACAAGCAGTTCGACGGCGACGGGACCGCCGCGCACCCGCCCCTCTACGACCGCGACGTGCTCGCGTTCTTCCCCTTCCAGGTGAGCGACGACCGCTTCGTGATCCCGACCTACGTCATGACCACGAGCCTGGGCAAGAACTACAGGCCCGGCGCGCCCACGAGCGACCCCACCCGCTTCGACATGCCGCCCGAGCCCTTCCGGCTCACGATCGGCAGCGTGGACGGCCGCTCGGCGACGCTCAGCGAGAGCGACCCGCTCACCGGCAGGGACGTGCCGCTCAGCGTGGTGGCCCGAGGGCCGGACAGCGTGACCGTGGACGTCCCGGTGACCGACTCGCCGCGCCTGCTCACGCTCCAGGGGCCGCCGGGCGTGCCGCCCGCGCCGCCGGAGCAGCCCCGGCAGCCAGCGGCGGTCACCCGCCGGCCGGCCCTCACATTGGGCGCCCTCCACCTGAGCCCGCGCTCGTTCCACGAGACGCGGGCGAGCGAGAGCCGCCGCCGGCGACCGCGCCCCAAGCCCGGAACGGTGGCCAGCTTCCGGCTGTCTGACCCCGCCGACATCAGCTTCAGGGTCGAGCGCCTCGGCCGCCACCACCGCTACACCCGGCTGCGGGGCGAGCTGGACTTCAGCGGCCGCAAGGGGCTGAACCGGTTCAGGTTCCGCGGCGTGCTCACGCGCGGGCCACTCGGCCCTGGGACGTACCGGCTCGTCGCGGTGGCCACCGACGACAGCGGGCGCCAGAGCGAGGTGCGCCGGGCCGCCTTCCGGGTCGTGAGGTGATCGCCCGCCTCGACCACGTCCAGCTCGCCTGCCCGGCGGGCCGCGAGGACGACGCGCGCGCGTTCTACGGCGGCCTGCTCGGCCTGAGCGAGCTGGAGAAGCCGGAGCCGCTGCGGGCACGCGGCGGCGTCTGGTTCGAGTGCGGCGGGCAGCAGATCCACCTGGGCGTGGAGGACGGCTTCCAGCCCGCGCGCAAGGCGCATCCGGCGCTGCTCGTGGACAGCGAGCAGGCGCTCGAGGCACTCGCGGAGCGGATCGGCGACGTGCGCTGGGACGGCGACCTGCCGGGCTACGCGCGCTTCTACGCCGACGATCCGTTCGGCAACCGCATCGAGTTGCTCGCCCGTCGCCCAACCGGCGCGTAGGCATACACCGTTTGACAAGATTCCCTGAGCCATGGACGGGCAGGGAAGTGGCGCGGTGACGCGTGCCATCCGGACCGGCGAAGGCTTGGGACGGGGGGTTCGCGCACGCGAGCAGCGGGTGCTCATCACGCTGGGCGACGGCGTGCCGGTGGCGCGCGTCCGCGTGCCCGATCCGGGCCGCGCCAGCGAGGCCTTCGAGCGCGCGCTGCTGCTCCCCCACGCCGAGCCTGCGAGCGCCCACGCGGAGCTGCTCGAGCGGATGCGCCGGCGGCTCGGCGTCCCGCAGCGGGACGCGGAGCGGCCGACCTGCTCGGTGGTGGTCTGCACGCACCGGCGGCCGAGCATGCTGGCCGGGCTGCTTCAGGCGTGCGAGCTGCTCGACCCCGCGCCCGACCAGATCGTGGTGGTGGACAACGACCCCGGCGAGCAGGACGTGCGCAGGCTGGTGGAAGCGGCGGGCGCGGTCTACGTCCGCGAGAACCGCCGCGGCCTCGACCACGCACGCAGCGCGGGCCTCGCTGGTGCAACCGGCGACCTGGTCGCGTTCATCGACGACGACTGCCTGCCGCCCGCCCGCTGGCTGAGGAACCTCGCGGAGCTGTTCGAGGATCCCTGCGTGGGCGCGGTCACCGGCCCCGCCTTCGCGCACGACCTCGACTCGCCGGCAAAGCTCGCCTTCGAGGACTCGGGCGGCTTTCTGCGCGGCTTCCAGCGCCGGGTGCACGAGTGGACGACGCTGTCGCCGCCGGCGGCCACGCGCGCGGGCGCGGGCGCGAACATGATCCTGCGGCGGTCGCTCGCCCTCGAGCTGGGCGAGCTGTTCCCACCCGAGCTCGACGCCGGCACTCCCACCCAGTCGGGCGGCGACCTCTACGCGCTCTACCGCGTGCTGGCGGCGGGGCGGCGCATCGTCTACGACCCCGGCACCTTCGTCTACCACCGCCACCGCCCCGGGCTCGAGGACATGCGCAAGGCGATCCACGGCTACGGCGTGGGGCTCTCGGCGGCGCTCACCAAGCTGCTCCTGGAAGAGCGTGAGCTGGCCGCGCCCGCCGCCTGGTGGTGGCTCGCGGCTCAGTACCTGGAGGCGCGTGTCGAGCGGCTGGCCGGGCGGGCGAGCGAGACGCAGCTCGAGATCGCCTCGCACTACCTGCGCGGCGGCCTCCGCGGCACGACGGCCTGGCTGCGGACGCGGCCGCTGCGACGGCCGCGCGCGAGCGCGCCCGCCGTGGTGGAGCCGCCAGCCGCAGCTCCGCGAGCGACCGGCGAGCCGGAGCTGTCGGTGATCGTCACGACCCACAACCGTCCCGCGGCGCTGCGGCGCGCCATCTCCGCTTTGGCCGCCCAGGACGACGGCACGCCGCCGTTCGAGCTGATCGTGGTGAACGACGGCCGGCCGCTGGCGACGCCCGACTGGGTGCGCCTGATCGACACCGGAGGCGTGGGCACCGCCGCCGCGCGCAACGCCGGGGCGGCCGCCGCGCGCGGCCCGCTGCTCCTGTTCCTCGACGACGACGTGGTGGCCGGGCCGGACCTCGTGCTGCGCCACGCGGAGGCGCACCGCGGCGGCGAGCGGGCGGTGATCGGCCACTGCACCCCGCGGCCGCGGACGAGCAACCTCACCTCCCTGGGCGCAGTGAACTGGTGGGAGGACCACTTCCGAGCCAAGCGCGACGCCGTGGCGATGACGTTCGTCGACGTGCTCAGCGGGAACATGTCGGTCTCGCGCGAGACGTTCGAGCAGTTGGGCGGCTTCGACCCGGCGCTCGGGCGCCGCGAGGACTGGGAGTGGGGCATCCGGCTGCTGGAGGCCGGCGTCGAGGCGGTCTACGAGCCGTGGGCGCGGGCCGACCACGAGTTCTCGCTCACCGCCGGGCGCGCGATCGAGGCCGCGCGCCGCCACGGCAGGAGCGACGCGCGCCTGATCGCCCGCTACCCCGCCGCCGCGGTGTCGCTGCCGCGGCGCTGGGCGTACCGGTCGATGCTCCGGCGCCCGCTCAAGGCGTCGCTCTTCCTCGCGCTCCGCCACCGCCCCGCCCGCCGGCTCGGCCTGCTCGCGCTGGCGCTGCTCGAAGCCGCGCGGGCGCGCGTGTACTGGGCGCGCCTGTTCGGCCTGATGCTCGGCGCGGCCTACGAGAGCGGCCGGCAGCAGGGGGGCGACCCGCGCCGCGCGCGCTTGGAGCCCCCGGCGATCGACGTCGAGCTCCATTCCGACGCTCCGATCCCGGCGCCCACCGTGGCCTCACCGCGAATCCGGCTGCTGGAGCATGGCGAGCCCGTCGGGGAGGTCTGGCCGCTGGCAGGCCACTGGGAGGGCGCGCTCGCCGAGCAGATCGCCTCGGCGGCCTGCGGGCGGATCCGGGCCGAGCGCCCCGAGCCCCCGAGCAGCGAGGGCGTCGCCGTCCTTCGTGGGGACGACTGGGCGGAGCTCGACCGGGCGATCCGCCTGTCAAGCGCCCAGGTGGTGGCCATCCCGCTGAGCGGGGAGAGCGATCCCGGCTGGCTCGCGGAGGCGCTGGTGGCGCTCGACGCCGAACGGGTCGCGCTCGCCTGCGGCGCCGCCGTGCCAGCGGATGAGCCGGAGCGAGCGATCGTGCTCCACGACCGCACCGGCGCGCCCGAGCCCTTCCCGGCCCTCGGCCGCCCGCCCGCCTACCTGCTCGTGCGGCGCGCGGCGTACGTGCGCCTCGGCGGCTTCGATCTCTCCTGCGCCGCGCTGGGAGCGCAGGCGCTGGTGCTCGATCTCGGTGAGCAGGCGCTGAACGCGGGCCTGCTGGTGGCCGTGCGCGATGTGCGCGGGCTCGACCAGGCCCGCGAGCGGAGCGAGTCGCTGCGGCGCACGCGGGCTCGGGCGGCGCTGCTGTCCCGCGCCGCCGGCGGCCGCCCGCCACTCCGCCCCGCGCTGGCGCGGCTGGCCGCGGGCATCCTGCCCGGCGGTCCGACTCTTCTCGGCGGCGTCGCCCACGGCGCCGCCTGGCTGGCCGGCGCGATCTACGGCAGCGCGGCGCCGCCGGCGGCGGCCGCCCTCCCGAGCGGCTCGGCCTCCCAGCGATGCGAGGGGCGCAGCAGGCCCTCGCCCGCCGAGCGGCCGGTGACGCGCAGCGGGTAGGCGCCGTAGTGGAAGTCGTAGGCGTACTCCCAGGTGGGGGTATGGATGCCCACGTCCAGCAGATAGTCGCCGGGCGCCAGCTCCAGGCGCTCGAACGCGAGCGTCACGCGCAGCCCCTCCTCCCCCACGACGCCGAGCCGCACGCCGGCGGCCTCCGTGCTGAGGTCGCAGATGGGCACGCCGTCGCGCTGGATCGTCACGCTGGCGATCGGGTCGACGACCCCGATGTCCTCGCGCAGCGCCACGTCGAACGACACGGCCAGGGGAACGCCGCTCTCGATCTCCTCGGGCACGCTCACCCGCTCGATCTCGAGCTCCAGGCTGCCGAAGCGGTTGCGTCGCAGCTCGAGCGGCCCGCTGGCGGGGCCCGACTCGGCCGGCGTGCGCTTGAGCGTCTCCGAGTACATCGCCTCGCTGTACTCGGTTACCACCGCCTCCGCGTCGCCCTGCATGCGCACCTCGCCGCCCTGGAGCCAGACCGCGCGCTCGCACTCGGACTCCACGTGATCGAGCGCGTGCGAGGCGAGCAGCACCGCGGTGCCCGACTCGCGCAGCTCGCGGATGCGGTCGACGCACTTGGCCTGGAAGCGCAGGTCGCCAACCGCGATCACCTCGTCCACGATCAATACCCGCGGCCGAACCTGAGCCAGCACCCCGAACGCCAGTCGCAGCTTCATGCCTTCGCTGTAGGTGCGCACCGGCGCGTCGGCGAACTGCTCGAGCTCGGCGAACTCGAGCGCACCGGCGAGGCAGGCGCGCGCCTCCGAGCGGCGCATGCCGGCCACCACCGCTGCGGTGATCGCGTTCTCGCGGCCGGTGAGCGTGAGGTCGAACGAGTCGCCGAGCGTGAGGATCGACGCAACCTCGCGCGCGACCGAGATGCTCCCGCGCGTGGGGCGCCCGAGCCCCGACGCCAGCCTCAGCAGCGTGGACTTGCCGGCGCCGTTCGGGCCGATCAGCCCGACGCTCTCGCCCGGTCCCAGGCGCAGCGACACGTCGCGCAGCGCCCAGACCGGCTCGCCCCGGCGCATGGCCAGCGGCATCCGCCGGGTCAGCACACCGCGCAGGGTCCGCTCGCCCAGCCAGCGGGGGTAGGCCTTCCAGACGCCTTCAATAACGAGCGGCGCGCTCACAGCTCGTCCACCAGCCCGGCGCTCACGCGCCTGTAGAAGACAAGCCCGAGCGCCGCGAGCACCACGCTCAGCAGCGCGACGGCCGCGAGCCAGCCGGCCGGCGGCAGCCGCCCGCCGAGCACGATCGCGTGGTAGCCGTCGACGATCGTCGTCAGCGGGTTGAGCCGCAGCAGCGACTGGTAGTGCGGCGACAGCGAGCTGAGCTCGTAGAAGACCGGCGTGAAGTAGAAGAGCATCGTCACGCCGACGAGCACGATCTGGCGGACGTCGCGGAAGTAGACGGTGGCGGCGGCGGTGAACCAGGCAATGCCGGCCATCAGCGAGAGCTGGATCACGACCAGCACCGGCATGAACAGGATCGACCAGTGCAGGTCGCCGTCCACGACCATCATCGCCGCCAGCACCGGCAGCGCCAGCAGCAGGTCCACGAGCGGCACGGCCACCGCCACGAGCGGCAGCGCAAGCGTCGGGAAGCCCGGCTGGAAGACGAGATGGCGCCGGTCGAGCAGCGAGGAGGTGCCGTTCGCCACCCCGGCGCTGAACCAGTTCCAGGCGATCAGGCCGGAGAACACGAACGGCACGAAGTGGTGCACGCCAAGGTGGATCACGCGCGAGAAAACGACCACCAGCACGCCGAGCTGGGCGAGCTGCCGCACGAGCGGCCAGGCCCAGCCGAGCAGCGTGAAGCGGTGCAGCGCCGCAATCTCGCGACCGGCCAGATGCGTGACCAGCTCGCGCAGGCGTCCCACGCCAAGGCCGCGCCCCGCAACGCGGCCGCGGCTCCCATCCGCGGCTACAGTGCCCATCCCGCGCCAAGGATAAGCCGATCGGGGGCTCCGAAGAGCCGGTCGGCGCATTAAACTGCGCCCGGCCAGCAAGCGCGGCTCCGGGACCTGGCCCCAGATAAGGACGAGGGACCGTGCGCCGACAAGGAGGATCGTGTGTCCGCAGTAGCTCTCACTCGGGATGACGTCGAGCAGACCACTCACGAGCGGCGTGATCGCATCATCACGGCGTTCGTCACAGCAGTCCCCGTGCTCGCTCTCGGCCTGGTGGCCTGGCAGCTGTGGGAGAAGGCGCTCCACTGGAGCGACCTGCTGATCTTCGGTGCGCTCTACGTCGTCTTCGGGCTCGGCATCACCGTCGGCTTCCACCGGCTGTTCACCCACCGCAGCTTCTCGACCAAGCCGTGGCTGCGCTTCACCTTCGCCGCGCTCGGCTCGGCCGCCATCGAGGGGCCCGTGATCTCGTGGGTGGCGGACCACCGCAAGCACCACGCCTTCTCCGATCAGGAGGGCGACCCCCACAGCCCGCACGTGGGCCACGGCGGCGGCCTGCGCGGCGCGCTGCGCGGCCTCGTCCACGCGCACGTCGGCTGGCTCTTCATCCACACCCAGCGGGGAGCCAAGCGCCGCTACGCGCCGGACCTGCTCAAGGACCCGATCGTGAGCTTCGTGGACCGCACGTTCGTGATCTGGGCCATCGCCGGGCTCGCGCTGCCGTTCGCGCTGGGCGTGGCCCTCGGCCACTCGCTGAAGACGGGCCTCACCGCGCTCCTCTGGGGCGGCGCGGTGCGCGTGCTGATCCTGCACCACGTCACCTACAGCATCAACTCGCTCTGCCACTACTTCGGCCGCCGCAACTTCGCCACCGGTGACGAGTCCCGCAACCTCTTCTGGCTCGCGCTGCCATCGCTCGGCGAGGCCTGGCACAACAACCACCACGCCTTCCCCACGTCCGCCGAGCACGGGCTGCGCCGCTGGCAGCTCGACCCCTCGGCGCTCGTGATCCGCGGGCTCGAGAAGGTTGGCCTCGCGTGGGACGTGGTGCGCATCAGCCCCGAGCGCCAGAGCCTGAGGGCGTTCGCCGGCTGATGCTGGGCCGCACCGCTCCCTTCCGCGCCGAGCTGGAGCGCTGCTTCCCCGAGCGGCCATTCGACGTCGAGTTCTGGGACGGCAGCAGGATCCCGGCCAGCGATCGGAACGGGGGGCCGCGCTTCCGCGTGAGCTCGCCGGGCGCGCTGGCGCATGCGCTGCGAGCGCCGGGCCAGCTCGGCATCGGCCGCGCGTACGTGTCGGGCCTGCTCGAGGTGGACGACGTGGACGCCGCGCTGCTCCTGCTCGACAGCTGGCGGCCGCCGCAGCTCGCGTTCCGGGAGCGCGCGAAGCTCGCCCTCACGGCGGCGCAGGCGATGGGCCTGACGCTCCCGCCGCCCACCCCGCCGGTCGAGCTGCGTCCGCGCGGCCGGCGCCACAGCCGCGAGCGCGACGCGCGCGCGGTCCGCCACCACTACGACGTGAGCAACGAGTTCTTCGCGCTCTTCCTCGACGCCTCGCTGACCTACAGCTGCGCGGTCTTCTCCCGCGGGGCGCGGACGCTCGAGGACGCGCAGGAGCAGAAGCTCGACCTCGTCTGCACCAAGCTCGGGCTCGAGCCCGGTCAGCGCGTGCTCGACGTGGGCTGCGGCTGGGGCAGCTTTGCGCTGCACGCGGCCTCGCGCTACGGCGTGGACGTGGTGGGCATCACGCTGTCCGAGCCGCAGGCGGAGCTGGCCCGCCGGCGCGTGGCGGAGGCGGAGCTGGCCGACCGGATCGACATCCGCGTGATGGACTACCGCGACCTCGCCGGCGAGCGCTTCGACGCGATCGCCAGCATCGGCATGGTCGAGCACGTTGGCGCGGTGAACATCGACCTCTATGCGCGCCAGCTCGCCGGCCTGCTCGTGCCCGGCGGCCGGCTGCTGAATCACGGCATCGCGCGCCTGCGCGTCGGCGATGCCGAGGCGGGCCCGTTCTCGGAGCGCTACGTGTTCCCCGACGGCGCGCCGCTGCACCTCTCGCGGGTACTGCTCGCACTCGAGCGGGCGGGGCTCGAGGTGCATCACGTGGAGGACTTCCGCCGGGACTACGCGGAGACGCTGCGCCACTGGGCGACCCGGCTCGACTCCTCGCTCGACCAGGCGATACGGCTCGCCGGCGCCGAGCGCGTTCGGGTCTGGAGGCTCTACCTCCGGGCGGCGCGGAAGGGCTTTCTCAGCGGCTTCACCTCGATCTTCCAGGTGCGCTGCAGCCTCCCCCGCACCTAGACTGGGCACATGAGGCTGCAGGCGCGGACCGCTGGCGCGATAGCGCTCGAGATCGCGGGTGCCATCGCGGCGGCCACGCTGCTCGTCGCGGCGCTCGAGGGCGCCGCCACGGTGGGCGACCTGCGCGCCGTCTACCTCCTGGCGGTGCTGTTCGTGGCCGTGCGGCGCGGCGGCACGGCGGCCGTGATCACCGCGATCGGCAGCGTCCTCGCGCTCAACTTCTTCTTCGTCACGCCGCGCCACCGGCTCGAGATCTCCCACTCGCGCGACGCCGCGGCGCTGGTCGTATTCCTGGTCGCCGCGCTCGTGGTCGGGCGGCTGGCGGCCGAGGCCCGCGCCAGGGCGGCCGAGGCTGAGGACCGGGCGCGGCTCGCCAGCATGCGCGAGCGCGAGGCGGTGCTGGTGGCCAAGGTCGCGGCAGCGGTGCTGGCCGGTGCGCGCATCGAGGCGGAGCTGCCGCGGCTCGCGTCGGAGGGCGAGATCCGGGTGAGCATGAGCGCTGTTCCGTCGCACTCGCGCGACGAGCACGCGGTGCGCCTCCCCACCGGCGAGGGCTCGGGCTGGCTCTACGTGCGCAAGGGCGTGGGCTGGGAGCGCGAGGATGCGGAGCGGCTCGCCGAGGCGCTGGGCAAGCTCGTGCACGTCGCGCTCGAGCGCGAGCGGGTGGTCACGCGTGCCGCCGAGGCGGAGGCCACGCGCCGCACGGAGGTGGCCAAGACCGCCGTGCTCCATGCCGTCTCGCACGACTTCCGCTCGCCGCTCACGGCGATCACCACCGCCGCCGGCGGCCTGCGCGAGGGCGCGCTCTCGGAGGCCGATCGCCAGGACCTGCTGTCGGTGATCGAGGACGAGTCGCAGCGCCTCGCCCGCATGGTCGGCGACCTGCTCGACCTGTCCCGCATCGAGGCCGGGGCGGTCCACCCGCAGACCGACTGGTGCGATCTGCGCGACGTGGTGTCGGTCGCCGCCGCGCACGTGCGCGCCGCGCGCGGCGAGGAGCACCGAGTGCTGATCGAGCTACCCGATGACCTGCCGCTCGTGCAGGCGGACGCCGCCCAGCTCGAGCGCGTGTTCGCCAACCTGATCGACAACGCTGTTAACCACTCGCCTGACGGGGCCCCCGTGCGCGTCAGCGGCGGCGCCGCGGGCGGCCGCGCGACCGTTCGCGTGACCGACCGCGGCCGCGGGATCCCGGCCGGCCAGCGCTCGCGCGTGTTCGAGCCCTTCTTCCGCGGCCGCGACGCCGGCCGGGGCTCCGGACTGGGCCTGGCGATCTGCCGCGGCTTCGTCGAGGCCAACCAGGGCCGCATCCAGCTCAGCGTGGCCGACGGCACCTCCTTCGCCGTCTCCTTCCCGGTGGCGGAGCAGCCGGCCGCCTCGGCGTGAGCGACCACGTCCTGGTCGTCGACGACGAGCCGCAGATCCTGCGTGCGCTCAGCGTGATCCTGCGCAACGCGGGCTACGACGTGGCCACGGCGGAGACCAAGTCCGGGGCGCTCGACGCGGTGGCGGTGCGGCCGCCGGACGCGATGGTGCTCGACCTGGTGCTGCCGGACGGCAGCGGGGTCGACGTGTGCAGAGAGGTGCGCGGCTGGAGCACGCTGCCGATCATCGTGCTCTCGGCGGTGGGCGACGAGCGCGAGAAGGTTCGCGCGCTCGACGCCGGCGCCGACGACTACATCACCAAGCCGTTCGGCACCGAGGAGCTGCTCGCCCGGCTGCGCGCGGTGCTGCGACGCGCGGGCGACGAGCCCGAGGAGCCGGTGGTGAGAGTCGGCGAGCTCTCGATCGACGTGGCGGACCGGCGGGTCATGAGGGACGGCGAGGAGGTCCACCTGACGCCGATCGAGTTCGACATCCTGCGCGAGCTCGCACGCCACAGCGGCAAGCTCGTCACGCAGCGGCAGCTCCTGCAGGCGGTCTGGGGCCCCGGCTACGACCACGAGACGCACTACCTGCGCGTGCACGTGGCCCATATCCGGGCGAAGATCGAGCCCGATCCGTCGCATCCGACCTACCTGATCACCGAGCCCGGGGTCGGTTACCGGCTGCGCTACCCCGAATAGCGCCCGTATTTACGAAATCTCTACGCCGGGCCACGGATTCTTAGCTCAGGCTTGATGAGCCGCTTCCGAACATGGGGGCATGGCTCGAGTTGTGGAGCGCGGGTTGCGCCGCACCGTCGGCGTGCCCGGCCTCTTCGCAACCGCGTACGGCAACGTCGGATCGTCGATCTACTACGCGCTCGGCCTGGTGGCGGCGCACGCCCTCGGCCTCACGCCGCTCGTCTTCATCTTCGCCGGCGGCCTGTTCGCCCTCACCGCCAAGACCTACGCGGAGGGCGCGTCGATGTACCCCGAGGCGGGCGGCTCGTCCTCGTTCGCCCGGCACGCCTTCAACGAGGTCGCCTCGTTCTTCGCCGGCTGGGCGCTGACGCTCGACTACATCATCACGATCGCCATCAGCGCCTTCTTCGTGCCGCACTACCTGGGCGCGTTCTTCCCATCGCTGCGCCACAACCCTGGCGACATCATCGGCGGCCTTGTGGTCATCGCCGTGCTGGCGGCGCTGAACATCCGCGGCCTGCGCGAGTCGGCGAACCTGAACATCTTCCTGGCGGTGGCGGACCTGATCACCCAGGTGGTGCTCGTCGTGCTCGGCACGGTGCTGGTCCTGCACCCGTCGGTGCTGATCAACCAGGTGCACCTCGGCGTGGCGCCAAGCTACAAGGAGCTGATCTTCGCGCTCTCGATCTCGATGGTCGCCTACACGGGCATCGAGACCGTGTCGAACATGGCCGAGGAGGCGCGCGACCCGGACGAGGACGTGCCGCGGGCGGTCAACTACGTGCTGATCGCCGTGCTCGGCATCTTCGCGGGCATCTCGATCATCTCGCTGTAGCGCGCTGCCGGTGACCCAGGACGCGGCCGGCCACTACAGCACCCTGCTCGGCACGAAGTACGAGAACGACCCGGTGCTCGGCATCGTGTCGGCGCTGCCTATCGGCCACGTGCTCCAGACCGGCATGAGGTACTACGTCGGCGTCCTCGCCTCCACGATCCTGATCATCGCCACCAACGCGGGCCTGATCGGGATCTCGCGCCTGTCCTGGTCGCTCGCGGAGCACCGGCAGCTGCCGGGCGTGTTCGCGCGCGTGCACCGTCGCTACCACACGCCGTACTTCACGATCGCGTTCTTCTCGGTGCTCGCCGGCATCCTGCTGATCCCCGGCAAGACCGACTTCCTCGGCAACCTCTACAGCTTCGGGGCGATGCTGTCGTTCACCACCGCGCACGTGGCGATCATCGCCCTGCGCTACAAGGAGCCAGACCGCAACCGGCCGTACAAGGTCCCCTGGAACGTGCGCTTCCGCGGCGGCATCCTGCCCATCGGAGCCGTGCTGGGCGCGATCGGCACCTTCGCCGCCTGGGTGTCCGTGGTCGTCCTGCACACCGAGGCACGCACGGTCGGCATCGGCTGGATGGTGATCGGGCTCGCCGGCTACTTCTGGTACCGCCGTAAGAACGGGCTCGATCCGAAGGCGCAGTACAAGATCGACCACGGGAAGGCGCCCGAGGGCTTCAGCGAGCTGGCCTACGGCTCGGTGCTCGTGCCGATCTTCGGCGACGACATACGCGCCGGAGTCCTGCGGCGGGCGGCCAAGCTGGCGAAGCAGGGCGCGGTCGTCGACGCGGTCTACGTGATCCAGGTGCCGCCGCAGCTCTCGCTCGACGCCGGCATGGAGGACGAGGAGCAGCGCGCCGGCAGCCTGCTCGACGCCGCCCGCATCCGGGCGCGCGAGTCTAAGATCAAGGTGCGCACCAGCGTGATCCGCACGCGCAATCCGGGCGCGGCGCTGGTCGACGAGGCGCGGCAGCGGGGCTCCGAGGCGATCTACTTCGACATGGGCCACGCGCCCGCGGCGGAGCGCGTGTTCGGGCCGATCACGACCTACCTGCTGCGCGAGCGGCCGTGCCGCATCGTGATCGAGACGGGCGGGCCGAACGGCGCGTCGGCAGAGAACGGGAACGGAAACGGGAGCAGGAGGGAAGCGGCGCTGTCGGCGGTGCGCTGAGCAGTCGGGTGTCGGGTGTTGGGTCTCGGGTGTCGGGTCACCGGCTAGACCTGGTTGCCGTGGCCGCCGCCGTTCCCGTTGCCCTTGCCGTTCCGGTTCCCGTTCCCCTTGCCGTTGCCATTCCCGTTCCCCGGGGCCGGGGTGGGGTCAGGCGGCGGGTCCTCCGTGCCGGTGGGCGGCTGCTCCTTCTTGAGCTGGCCGGGCGGGCCGTAGCCATTGGGGCCATTGCCGTTCGCCTGACCGTTGCCGTTGCCGTTCCCCTGGCCGTTGCCGTTCCCGCCGGCATCCTGCTCGTTCTGCGTGCCGTTGCCTTCGTCCTGGCCGTTCGCGACCGTCTCGTCCTTCGGCTTGTCGCCGCCGCCGTTGTCCGTGGGAGGCGCGTCCTGCGGAGCGCTCGTCACGGGAGCGCTCACCGTGTCGATCTTGTCGGGCGTGGTGCCGGTCGGTGCGGGGCTCACGGGGCCCGATCCCACCACCGGCGAGGTACCGCCGGCCGCTGCGTGGTGATGGCCGCGAGGCGGGTTCGTCGTCGCGATGAGACCCGAGCTGTGGTGGCCTACGAGCGCACCGCTCGACCGTGGCGAGGCGGTGGACCGGCCGGAGGTCGTGACGTGGCCGAGACGGGCCACCTTCGCCTCCGGCGTGCCGGCGCGCGCCGAGGAGGCGTGGTCGATGCGCGAGGCCACCACCACCGCGCCCGCGCCCGCCGCGGCCACACCCACCGCCGTGGCGGCCTGCATGGCGACCATCTTCAGGGCGATGCCGCCGAGCGCACTGCCGGCGCCGGCCGCGCCGGCCCCGCCGCTCGCGGCGTGCGAGATCACGGCGCTGCGGATCGCCGGCGCACCGGCGACTGGAAGCAGCACCCGCATCGCCGTGCGCTGGTGCTTGAGCCGCGCCTCGAAGTCGCGGCAGCCGGCGCAGTCGCGCAGATGCCGCCTGAGATTGCTGCGGCGGAGCGCAGCGCCGCTCTGCGTGGTGAGCTGCTCGCGGATGTCGCAGCAGGGAGTCTCGCGGGCCATCTGGCTGGCGAGCAGCGAGCTGCGCGCCTGGAAGATCAGCGCCTTGACCTTGTCGGACGGCACCTCGAGGACCAGAGCCACCTCCGAGTGCCGCAGGGTGCCGAGCTGCGCCAGGAGCAGGGCGGCACGCTGGTCCTCCGGCAGGCGGGCGATGTCGCGCAGCAGCTCCGTGAGCTGCTCACGCCGCTCCACCTGCACGCCGAGCCCCTCGACGCTCGGCTCGTACTCCGTGCCCTCGCTGAACGCCATCGCCCGGTAGCGGGCGCGCAGCAGCGAGCGGCAGCGGTTGCGGGCGATCGTGAACAGCCAGGGCCGCAGGTCGATCGGCTTCGTCGTGTGGACGATGCTGCGGTAGGCCGACAGGAAGACATGCTGCGCCGCGTCGTCGGCATCCTCCGGCTGGCCGACCATATGGCGGCAGAAGGAGCGGATCGGGCGTTCGTAGCGGTCGTAGATCGCCTCGAACGCGCGCCGGTCACCCTCCCTCAATCGAGCGACCAAGCGCTCGTCTGACACCAGCTCGGTCGTCAGCCGGGACGACGCGAGTCCTATCGCTCTCGCCCGCACCCGGACATTATCCCCGCGCCGGTGTTAACCGCGCGATACCCGATTTGGGGTACGTCGGCTAGTGAGCGGGGACTTGTTCGGTTTCTGACTGGATGTCCCAGGACGCCTGGACCGGGTCCAGGAAGTAGGGCGGCTGGTGGTACCTGAGGGCCGAGTCGTAGTTGTAGCCCTTCAGGTAGCCGTGCGTGGGCGTCCCGCCACTGTGTGTGCCCACGGTGCCCCTGAACTTCTGGGCGATCGCACCGGTCACGTTGAGCGTGCCGAGCGGGTCGCCGCAGCCGTAGTTGTCGACCCAGAACGAGTGACTGAGCGCCAGGATCGCCGCCTGGATGACGGGGTCCTGGAGCGGGGCGATGTTCTTGCCCTCACCGCTCGCGGGCGTGGTGTTGTCCGCGCTCGAGTCGCAGTGTCCGTTCGTGAATGAGGACACAGGGTGGTAGACACGCACGAAGCCGTTGGCGATCAGCCCGATCACGGTCGACGCGTTGTGCTGCAGGTTGCCCTGGATGATCACGTCGTTCTCGGCGGCGACGGTCACGTCAGAGCTCACGGTCGACGACGACCAGACCCAGGCGTCGCCGCAGCCGCCGCCGGACGGGTACGTCTGGCTGGTGGCGAAGTCGGTCGAGCAGGTGCCGTTCTGGACGTAGATGACGCCGTTCGGCGGCGTGCCCGTGCGGAGCGTCGTGCCGGCGGCGTTCTTGACGGTCGCGCTGCCGCCGGACAGGTTGATGTGCACCGGCCCGGTGAAGATCCAGTTGGCGTTCGCGTAGCTCTTGATCGCCACGTTCGAGGTGGGGAGCTGCAGGTTCGGCGCGCCCCAGACGGTGACGCCGTGGAACGCCGGGGTGGTGCCGCCGCAGGACGAGCGCCAGCCGCTCGGATCGCTGGCCTCGATCTTGTCGACGTTGCCGTTGGTCGTGCGGCCGAACGATGGGGTCCCGCACATCAGAAACTCGTCGTTCGTGTGCGTGGGCCCGTTCACCCCGTCGCCGCTGATGAATGACTGGTCGCCGCAGGTCGAGGCGTTGCGGCCGTCGCGGTGGTAGACGGCGCACGTGGCGTAGGAAGTGCCTGCAGCGGAGGGATCGGGCGTCTCGAAGTCCGTGAACCAGAGGTAGTTGAGGAAGCCGGCGCGCTTGAACGTGCCGACGACGCTGCGCCGGACGCCGCGGTAGGAGCCGGTCGAGCGGACGCTGAGCTGGCCCGTGGCCGGGTCGATCACGGAGTTGGTGACGGTAGCCGAGCAGGCGCTCGCGTAGCCCGGCGCCTTGAGCAGCTCGATCTCGAAGCGCCCCTCTACGTTGCTGCCCGGGATCTGCGTGCTGGTGGCGGTGCTGAACGCGGTGCCCGGCGCCTGGACGGGCGACGTGTAGCAGTTGGCCCAGTAGTTGGTGTTCTGTACGAGATGCGACAGGTACCAGTTCACGCCAGCCTCGGCGGCGGCATAGGCCTGCTTCTGGTACTGGTCCTTGCGGGTCACGGTGGTGTCGCCGTCGGAGGCGGCGAACGCGGCGGCGATCAGCATGCCGCCGAGCAGGATCACCATCATCACCACAACGGTGGTGAAGCCCCGCTCTGACCTGAGGTTCAGTTGTTGTCGCATGGCTGGTTCGTTGTGTCCTCGGGGTTGACCGAGCGGAAGAAGACGTCGTCGGTGAAGGTCGTGGCCTGCTTGTTGGTCGCGTCCGTGATCTTGGTCGGCAGCATCTTGTAGTTCACGTTGATGTCCACGACGCTGGCTGCGCTCGTCGAGGTCAGCGGCGTCGTGAGGGGGGTGGTCGAAACGCCGCCGCTCGCGCTGCCGGCGTAGTACTGGAACAGCTTGTTGTTCGTGAGCGCCACGTTGGTGGCCAGCACGGTGGTCTTGTAGGCGCTCGCCACGGTCAGCGGCGCGAAGCTCGTGACCTTTGCGTCCGTCTCGGTGATCTTGGACGGCGTGGAGCCGACAGCCGCCGTGTAGGTGAAGGTGTGCAGCTCGGGGAAGACCTGATCCGTGCCGAGATCGCGCTGCCCGTTGGCCACGGTGGCCGCACTCGGATCGCCGAGGTATGTGTAGAACGAGATCGACTGGTCCTGACCGCTCGAGATCGGCAGCGTGGCCGGCGAGGTCGGGAGGCAGACCTGCGACCGCATCTGGCGCGTCATCTGCTCGAGCGCCTGGCGCCCGCGCTGCAGCGCGTCCTCGCGGTCGGACACGAGCTTGTTGGTGAGGAACGACTTGTCGATCACCGTGAAAGCCGCGAGCAGGATGATCATGCCGAGCACCATCGCCCAGATCAGCTCCATCAGGGAGAAGCCGCTGTCGTCGGCGAGGCGGATCATCGCGGACACGACCCCGACGGGGAACCGCCGCTGTACTGGCCGATCGTGAGGGTGATCGACGAGCCCGTGTTCGTGTTGGTCACGGTGCCTGTCTGGTAGCGGCTCACGTTGTCGTCCGCGCAGACCGTGAGGAGGCCGTACGGGTAGCCGCTGGTCGTCTGGCCGGAGCTGTTGGTGGCGGCCATCTTCGGGTAGTCCGCGTTGCAGACGTCGGTCACGTAGACGTCGGCGTTCTGGAGGTTGGTCGCGCTGCCTCCGGAGCTCGTCTTCCTCTTGACGGTGACGGTGAGCTTCGGCTCCACGAGGTAGTTCGGACTCGTGCTCACGGTGCCGCCCGGCGTGACCGTCGCGGGGCGGATGTCCGAAGCCAGCGTCGGCTTCGCCGCGTCGCAGCTCCCCGCCCAGACGCTGTAGCTGCTGGTGAACGGGAACAGGATCGTCGGCGAGGTGAACGTGCCGAGGTTCTGCGCCGTCGCCGACGCGCTGTCCGAGAGGCTCGTGCCCGTGAACCAGGACCTCTCCTGGTTCGGGACCCCCGTCATGTTGCTCTGGAAGGCGGTCATCCCTCGGCCGCGCGCCGTGTTGGCGGCGCCGGTCTGGTCTCTGAACCCGGTCTGGATCGCGCCGGCCTGGTCGTACATGAACTGCGTCACCGAGGACGAGCCCGTCACGACGGTCAGCGGCTTGTGGGTGATCGCGTTGTTGCCGTCCTTGTCCACGTAGCCGGTCGCCGTGAACGACACGTGCCAGTCGGTCCCGCGCAGGAAGCCGAACTGGGCGCAGCCGTTCGTGTCGGTCGTGTCGCTGAGCGCCGGCGCCTCGTCGAGGGTCACCGGTATGCCCTGCACGCCGGTCGTGCCCGACCGGTCGACGATCTGCGCCGCGGCGCCGCCCTGGTCGGAACGGGGCGAGAGCAGGCTGTCCAGCGAGACGGGGCCGTTCTTGTTCGTCGGGTCGGTCACCGTCGAGGTGATCCTCAGGTAGGTCGCCACGGCCGTGGTGCTCGCGCAGCCCGTCGAGGTGCCGTTGGAGTCGTTGGCCCACTGGACCGTCGACTTCACCGTGTAGTTGTTGCCGCCGACGTTGATCGTCTGGACGTTGGGCGTCTTGATGTAGCCCGTGAGCACGGTCGTGTCGAGCGAGCGCAGGCGCTCCTGGTCCTGCTGGGCGAGGAACGCGGCGACCGAGCGGTTGCGGTTGCGGCCGGAGGCGCTGGATGCGCGATCCAGGCCTGCGTAGATCGCCAGCCCGGCGATGATCAGCGTGACCGCGCCGATCATGATCTCGATGATCAGCCAGCCCTCTTCGCCGCTGCGAGCGCGGGCGAGAATACGGTTCAGAGCGCTCACGCGGCAACCTCCGCAGAGCCGGCAAAGCCAGACGGGCATGGGCGACCCATGGAGTCGATATCGGTCCGGTGGGGGTCTGGCTTTAGCGCCCTAGTGCGCTTCCGGACGAAGCCGGGTCGGACATGCGTCCAGATCTGACGGGTGGGCTATTTAGAAACCGTGGCGCGACAGCGCGGCTTCGAGCTGGGCCTGCACGAGCTGGTCGCCGTCGATCACGTACAGCGTTCGGCGCGCCGAGCGCGGCTCGGCCAGCACCGCGGCGAGCGTCTCCGCCACATCGTCGCGGCTGACGCTGCCGCGAAGAGGTTGATCGCCGATCGTCACGCGGCCGTCGCCCGAGTGGTCGGTCAGGTGGCCGGGCCTCAAGACCGTCCAGTCGAGGCCGCTGTCCGCGAGCGCTCGATCGGCGTCGGCCTTCGCACGCAGGTAGACGCTGAAAACGTCGTCGTCTTCCGGCGGGGCCTCGGCGCCGATCGAGCTGACGATCACGTAGCGGGAGATGCCGCGCGACTTGGCGGCCTCCATCAACTTGATCGCCCCGTCGCGGTCCATCGTCAGCTTGCGCTCCGCCCCGCTGCCGGGACCGGCGCCGGCGGCGAACACCACCGCGTCGGCGGGCCCGAGGGCGGCCGCGATCTCCTCGGCCGCCGCATCCTCCAGGTCGCAGACGGCCGGCTCCGCGCCGTCGGCGCGCACGTCGCCGGCGTGCTCGGGGTTGCGGATCAGCCCACGGACGCCGAAGCCGCGCTCGACCAGCAGCCGCGTGAGCCGGCGACCGATCTGTCCGTGCGCACCGGCGATCGTGACCTGCATTAGCGGGGTTGTACTACTTAGGGCTCAGCGCACCCGCTTGCGCAACATCCAGAGGCTCGTCCCGATCAAGGCGATCATCGCCAGGTTGCGCGCATCCACGAGCGCGGTCGCACCGGCCTTGCGCCGCAGCAGGTTGCCGAAGTCGGCCGGGTACCCGACCCGCGAGAGCAGGATCGCCACCCCCGCCAGCAGCCCCGCTCCCCACTCTCCCCAGGCGAACGCAAGCCCGAGCAGGGGCACGGTTCCAGGAGCCGTAGGTGTGGACGATCGAGCCGTGGCGGACACCGCCGATCCAGTCGGCCGCGAACAGGAGCAGCGCGGGAGTGCTCTCCACCTCCGCGGGACGGGCGATCTGGTAGTGGAACGCGTACCAGACGCCGCTCGGCGAGAGCAGCATCGCCGCTCCGAGCACCACCGCCATCGTCGCCACCATCGCGGCGGCCCCCTGCAGCGCTCGCCGGCGCTCCCCGCGCGCCACCAGCCAGGCCACCGCCACCGGCACGACCACGATCGCGTAGCCCTTCGTCATCACCGCGAGGCCGAGGAGCACGAAGCCGAGGATCGCGCGCCGGCCCAGGATCGCCACGAGCGCGCCGAGCATCAGCGCGGTGGGCACGAAGTCGAAGTACCCGCGGGCGATCGCCCCGAGCAGGAACGGCGTGACGGCCACCGCGAGCGCGGCGCGCCGGCGGTCGCCCGCGGCTGAGCCGCGCCGCCGCTGCGGCGAGCCAGACGCAGATCCCCGCGCACGCGAACGCCACGAGGCCGAAGCCGAAGCTGTAGGAGCCCACTTTGACGAGCCTCGGCAGGCCGATCACGGGCACCGCCAGCGGCGGGTACTCGAAACGCAGGTTGCGGTAGGGCAGCTTGCCGTGCAGCCAGTGCCCCGCCCGTACGGCGAAGTGCGTGACGTCCAGCCCGTGTGCGTCCGAGAACGGCGGCACTACGAACGTCACCGCCCAGCCGAGCGCGAGCACGAGGAGCGCGCTCCAGAGCCAGGCCGACTCCCTGCGCATGGGCGTCAGTCTGACGACGGGCGGGGCCGGGAGCGCCGCTCGCAGATAGCCTCCGGACGAGAGGCAGCGCATGTCCGAAACTCAGTTGGAGGATCGAGACGCCGAGGCGTCGCTCGCCGACGCGCGGGCGCGCTCGGAACGGCTCGAGGCCGCGTTTCGCCGCGATCCCAGCGGCTATCGCGTCCTGACCGGCGACAGGCCGACCGGGCCGCTGCACCTCGGCCACTACTTCGGGACCCTGCTCAACCGGGTGCGGCTCCAGAACCTGGGTGTGGAGACGATGGTCCTGGTCGCCGACTACCAGACGATCATCGATCGCGACAGCCCCTCGTCGCTGCCCACCGACGTCGAGGAGCTGCTGGCGGACTACCTGGCGGTCGGCATCGATCCTGAGCGTTCGACGATCTTCGCTCACTCCCAGGTGCCCGAGCTCAATCAGCTGATGGTCCCGTTCCTCAGCCTCGTGAGCGTTCCGGAGCTCGCGCGCAACCCGACGGTCAAGGAAGAAACGGCGGCCTCGGGACTGCCGGTGGCGTCGGGGCTCCTGTTCACCTATCCGGTCCACCAGGCCGCGGACATCCTGTTCTGTCACGGGAACGTGGTGCCGGTCGGCAAGGACCAGCTCCCCCACCTAGAGATGACCCGAGTGATCGCCAGGCGCTTCAACCAGCGCTACAGCCCCGGCGAGCCGTACTTCCCCGAACCCGAGGCGCTGCTCAGCGACGCCCCGCGCCTGCTCGGGACCGACGGCCAGAAGATGAGCAAGAGCCGGGGCAACGCGATCGCGATCGGCACCACCGAGGACCACACCGCCCAGCTCATCCGCGCGGCGAAGACCGACTCCGACCGCCACATCACCTACGACCCGATCGGCCGCCCCGAGGTGTCCAACCTCGTGCTCCTCGCCGCCCTCTGCCTGGAGCGCGAGCCGGGCGAGCTCGCCGAGGAGATCGACGGAGGCGGGGCGGCGATGCTGAAGCGTGTCGTCACAGAGGCGGTCAATGAGCGCCTGCGCCCCATCCGGACATTGCGCAGCACGCTGATCGAGGACCGCACGGCGCTGCGCGAGGTGCTCATGGCCGGAACCGAGACAGCCAGGGCGATGGCGGTCGATACGCTCGAGAGCGTCCGGCGCTTGATGCATACGGCCTACTGAAGCGACCAAGGAGATGACGCGAAATGGTGACCAAGGGACTGCTGGTGCGACTGGAGGCTCTTCCGGGTAAGGAGGCTGAGCTGGCGAGCTTCCTCGAGGGAGCCAGGTCGATCGTGATGGAAGAGACCGGCACGACCGCGTGGTTCGCGATCCAGCTCGGCCCGTCGACGTTCGGCGTCTTCGACGTCTTCCCCGACGACGAGGCGCGCGACGCGCACCTTGCCGGCGGCGTCGGCCAGGCGCTGGGGCCCAACACCGGAGTGCTGTTCTCCGAGCCCTCGATCGAGAAGATCGACGTGCTCGCGGACAAGCTGCCGTAGCTGGACCGGCACGCCTCAGCTACATACGAACCTCTGCACCGACCTCGTAGACGTCGAGCGACACGCGCTGCCCCATCCCCTCGGGCGGGCTCATCTCCTCGAGCGCGGACTCGCTGGCCTTGAGGTCGTCCTCGCTGGCGAACAGGCCGATGAACATCACGCGGCCACCATCGGGGTCGACAAGCATCGTCAGGCCGTTGCTCATGATCCCCGGCGGCGGACCCTGCGGAATGTCGGAGCGCAGCTGCTGCACCGCCGCGCGAATGCCATCGGCAGTCCCGCCCTCGAAGGTCGTCACACGTGCAAGCATGGTCGCCTCTTCTCGCTCGTCGTTGAGGTGTCTCCCGTCGGGCAACACTAACTCGCTCCGCATAGCGGCGGGATCCCTACGGGACGGAGGCGGCATATGCCCGAATCTGTTGACCCTCATCACCTCCTGCTGATCGGGGCCGGACCCGGCGTCGGCGCCGGTGTCGTTCGGCGCTTCGGCCGCGAAGGCTTCCGCAGCACGCTCATCTCCCGCGGTGGAACGCTCGAGCAACTCGCCGCTGAGCTGCGCAGCGACGGGCTCGAGATCGAGGCGGTGCGGGCAGACATCGCAGATCTGGACGGCTACCGCGCGACGCTCGAGCGGATCTTCAGCGCCCCAGGCGCCCCTGGCGTCGTCGTGTACAACGCTGCCCTGCCGGATCCTGGCGAGATCCTCGACACGACGGTCGGAGGGCTCCGGACCGCATATGACGTCGATGTCCTCGGCGCCGTCGTCGCGGCACAGGTCGCCGCACCCGTCCTGCGCACCGCCGGCGCCGGCACACTGCTCTTCACCAGCGGCGGCTTCGCCGACCATCCGGTGCCCGCACTGGCGAGCCTCTCCATGGGGAAGGCCGCCCTGCGCTCGGCGGCGACCCTGATCGCCGCCGGTGTCAAGGAGGACGGCATCCATGCCGCAACCATCACGATCGCCGGCTCGGTCGAGCCTGGGACGGCGTTCGATCCGGACAACATCGCGGAGCTCTTTTGGACCGCCCACACCGACCCGGCCGACGCCCGGCAGACCGAGTATCGATTCACAGGCGCGTAAGGTGGGCTCTCGTCCGCTCGAAGGAGGCAGCTTGAGCCGTTCTCTGCTCGTGCTCTACCGGCGCTCCCCCGGTGGAGCCGAGGCGCTCGCCGAGGCAGCACGCCTCGCCCGCGTGGAGGGCGCGCGTATGACCGTGCTCAGCGTCGCCCTCCAGGAGCGCTCCAATCAGCGCTGCTGCAACATCC
The DNA here is from genome assembly GCA_963848495.1 of uncultured Thermoleophilaceae bacterium. Classification (GTDB taxonomy): domain Bacteria; phylum Actinomycetota; class Thermoleophilia; order Solirubrobacterales; family Thermoleophilaceae; genus JAICJR01. The sequence goes on along the minus strand of CAWKDV010000002.1, from coordinate 649,672 downwards.
GCTCGTCCTACTGGAACGGCGTGCTGCGCGAGCTTGCCGACGACGCGCTGCGCGACGCCGCCGACAGCCTTGTAGACACGCAAGGAGTCGACTTCGCGGTGGCAAGTGGAGAGTCGCTCGCCGACGTGCTCGCGCGCGAGGCCGCCGAGCGTGGCTGCGATCTGATCGTGCTCCCGCACCGGGCGCACCACTGGTTGCCGCTCCGGGCCGACCGCTTCGCGCGCAGGCTCAGCCGACGGACCAACTGCGACGTGGTCGAGCTGCCGGCCAAGCAGTAGCACCATTGCGCCAGGAACCGGGTGGCGCCAGCGAACCTTTCGACCGTCCTTGAGGCCGGCCTGCAGGCGGTAGCTTGGCGCGCAGAGGTGTGAGCCGCCTTTGATCACGCGGCGGGGAATGTGTGCGCCCGGGCCTGCCGAGGTCGTAGCTTGCCTCCGGGGTAACGGTGCGGGAGCGGCCGCTCGGCGAGAGTGAGGTACCCGGTCCCGTCGGCGAACCGCGCGAACTGCTCGACCGTGACCGGTCCGCGGTCGATCGCAAAGGAGCCGACCTCTACATCGCACGGGCGCCTCTTCAGCGTAGAAGACGTCCGAGCCCATCCTGGAGCGGCCCGCCCGGATCTCGACCATGTCCCCGCGATCCATCGGCCAGGATCCCCGCCGCGCTGCCAGCTACTCGCGGGCGATCATCGCTGCCGCCTCGCGCTCGAGGTCGACGTAGGGCTCGCCGCTGACGTCGACCGCGGCGAGGTGGATCGTGCCGCCTGTGAATGGCCAGGGCCGCTCGCCGGGGTAGTCGGAGGCGATCGAGTGCAGGCTGCGCCCGACCGTCAGGCCGGAGCCGGTGAGCCCGAACGTCGCCGGTTGGGTCTTGATCTGCCCCTCGCCGACCTTGGTCTCCCCGTGGTAGAGCGACAGCGTTCCCGTGCAGACGCCTGGCTTGTCCTGGCTGTCCTTGACGAACGCGGCCGACACGATCACGTTCTCGCCGACCGGCATATCTTCGCCGGCCACGATCTTCTGCTCGAGCATGCCGACGAAGTTGTAGACGTACTGGAGCCGGTTGTCCTTGACGTACAGGGTGTGGCCGCCGAACCGTGAGCCGTGGGCGAACAGCACCCCACTCGCACCGGCAACGGGGATCTCGAGCCACATCCCGATGACGTAGTCGCGGTTCCGGACGTTGACCGCCAGGGCTTCTGGGACCTCGGCGACCCCGGGGTAGTAGCGATAGCGATCACGGGGGCTGGTGACCTGCGGCCGGGGCGTTGTGATGATCTCGACCGGCGACCGGTCATCGAGCGGAAAGGCTCCGTTTCTGCCGGCCTCGGCAAACCACAGGTTGATCAGCTCGCGCAGCTTGTCCGGCTGCTCGCCCGCGAGGTCGTGCAACTCCGAGCGGTCGGTCTCGACGTGGTACAGCTCCCACGTGTCGTCGTTGAAGTCGCCCCACCCGGCGACCGTCGGGTGTGTGCTCACGGCCTTCCAGCCCTCGTGCCATATCGCCCGCGAGCCGAGCATCGAATAGAACTGCGTGGAGCGGGCCGTCGGGATCGTCGCCTCATCGAAGCTGTAGCGCATGCTGATCCCGTCGAAGTTGCTCTGCACGTGCCCCTTGATCGTGGCGGGCGCCTCGACGCCAAGGCAGTCGAGGATCGTCGGCAAGATGTCGATCGCGTGGTGGTATTGGTGGCGGATCTCGCCCTTGGCCTTGATCCCCTCGGGCCAGGAGATGATGCAGGGGTCGCAACTGCCGCCGTTGAACTCGTAGCGCTTCCACATCTTGAACGGCGTGTTGAACGCCATCGCCCACCCGTTGGGGTAATGGTTGTAGGTCGTGGGGCTGCCGAGCTCGTCGATCATCGCCAGGTTCGTCTCGATGTCGTCGGGAATCTGGTTCAGGAACTTGTTCTCGTTCAGCGACCCGTTCGGGCCGCCCTCGCCGCTGGCGCCGTTGTCGGAGACGAGCACGATGATCGTGTTCTCGAGCTGCTCGGTGTCCTCCAGATAGGCCAGTAGGCGGCCGATCTGATCATCGGCGTGGGCGAGGAACCCCGCGTACACCTCGGCCATCCGGCAGAACAGCCGGCGCTCGTCATCGGACAGCGAGGCCCACGAACGAGTGAAATCGAGCATCGGGAACGGCTGCCCCTTTGGGCCCGTGCGGTCCTGCGGGGTCCCGATCGGGTTGACCGCTGGGAGCTCCGTGTCCTCCGGGACGATGCCCAGCTTCTTCTGGCGCTCGAGGGTCTGCTCGCGCATTACCTCGTAGCCCATGTCGAAGCGGCCCTTGTACTTCTCGATCCACTCTTTGGGGACGTGGTGCGGTGCGTGGCATGCCCCAGGGGCGTAGTAGAGGCAGAACGGCTTCTCCGGTGCGACCGCTTTGGCGTCCTGGATGAACTCGAGCGCCTTGTCGGTCAGGTCCACGCTCAGGTGGTAGCCGTCCTCGGGCTGAGCCGGCTGGTCGACCGGGTGGTTGTCGTAGACCAGATCCGGATGCCACTGGTTGGTCTCGGCGCCAAGGAAGCCGTAGAAACGCTCGAACCCTCTGCCCGTCGGCCAGTTGCGCCGCGTGGCGGCCAAGTGCATCTCGTCGGTCGGGCACAAATGCCACTTGCCCGTCATGTACGTGTTCCACCCCAGCTCGCCGAGGATCTCCGGCAGCATCCCGTTCTCCGGAGGGATCGTGCCGCTCGCGTTCGGGAACCCGATCGCCGCCTCCGTGATGCACGCCATGCTGTTACGCGTGTGGTTGCGGCCTGTCAGCAGGCACGAGCGGGTCGGCGAGCACAGCGCAGTCGTATGCCACTGCGTGTAACGCACCCCGTTCGCCGCGATCCGGTCGATGTTCGGCGTCTCCACCGGCCCGCCATAGCAGCCGATCGCCGAAAAGCCGACGTCGTCGAGCACGATGTAGACCACGCTCGGCGCGCCATCCGGCGCCTTCGGAGCCTCGAACGGTGCCCAATCGGGCACGGACTCACGGATATCGACGTTGATCAGGCCCTTGAACGGGATCGACATTGTCTGCTCCTCAGCGGTCTGGTTCACGCGCGCGCAGAACGCCCCGCCATGCTCGTCGGGCTCGCTTCGCCGCACATCATCCGTAGAGGGTGATGCTCGGCGCCCTGGCTGCGGTGCCTGGTCCCGACGAACGAGCTCGACCGCGTCGCGCTCACGACCAGGACGTCAAAGCCCTGGAACCCGTCATTAGCGCGCGTTGGGCAGGTGCGCCATGCTGGACCCGTCTCACCGGCGGGCACAGACGAGCGCTTGGACTCGCTCCTGCGTACAGCCGTCCCACTCGAGGACGTTCAGTGCGAGGGAGTGCTCTCCGCGACGAACCACCCGCCAGCGCCCCGCGAACCGCCAGGTGCGACCCACGAGCTCGAAGCGCACGTCGCCGTCCTCGCCGGGACCTTCGGTTGCCAGAAGCAAGCCGTGCCCCGACAGGTTGAGAACCGGCAGCGAACCTCGAGTCCTGTTGTCCGACCAGAGCCGCGCCAAGAACTCATCTTCCACGGAGACCCGCGCGTCACGCCGCCGGTCTGAGTGGACGCCTCGGCGACCGCTCTCCGGCTGGTAGACAGGAGGAAGGCTGAGGTCAGGTCTCGGCCTGATGAGGGCCCGGGGGAAGCCCAAGCCGACCACAGCTCTCCGGGCCGAGCACATCGGTGCAGTCCACCTGATCGGGCCTGGGCATAGGACGTAGTCGATCTGGCCTACCGCTTTGTCGTGGCTACAGGGGTGACGCCGAGAAGTAGCGGGCGATCACCCCGGCGCGCTTCCTGGTCCCGAGCTTGCGCATGATCTGGGCGACGTGGGACTTCACCGTGCTCAGGCTGATCGAGAGCTCAGCAGCAACATCCGCGTTGGTCGCTCCCGCTGCCATCAGCGCCCAGACAGCTCGCTCGCGCGGCGTGAGACGGAGCCCCAGGGACGAGCGATCTTCGAGCGACCACTCGAGCTCGAGCACCCGCCGGCTCGCCTCATCCAGCCGCGAGCTAAGACCGAAGCGGCCGCCGTTCGCGAGGTGCCGCCGAGCCTGAGCCTGTGCGACTCGCAGGCCATGCTCGGAGAGCAGCACAACTCCTTCGAACCCCTCCTCCCGCGCGAGCGCGGCGAGGAGGTCCTCGTCGACACAGTGTGCGAGGCGAAAGTCGACGAGCGTCACGTCGGCCGCCGGCCCATTGAGATGCCAGCCCGCCAAATGAGCGATCGCGTCGCGCACGAGCGGGTCGCGATCGAGCAACTCGAAGCTGGGCAACGAGTTAGCCATGGCCGTTCAGCCGGGCGGGGCGGCCGAGATGGAAGCCCTGCCCGTAGTCGACGCCGAGGTTCCTGAGCAGGCGGGCGGTTTGCTCGTCGCCCACGTATTCGGCGATGGTCCGCTTGCCCATTCCGGTGGCGATGTCGACCACCGCCTTGATCAGCAGGCGGTCGGTCTCGCTCGTGCAGCAGCCCTTCACGAATTCGCCGTCGATCTTGAGGAAGTCGAACGGGAGGTGCTTGAGGTAGTAGAAGGAGCTGTAGCCGGCGCCGAAGTCGTCCAGCGCGAACCGGCAGCCCAGTTGGGTGAGGTCGCGAGCGAACTGGCCAGCGCGGTGCATGTTGGTGACTGCGGCCGTTTCTGTGATCTCGAAGATCAGGCTGCCCGGTGGAACGTTCGTCCGCTCGAGCTCGTCGCCGACGAGCGCCAGCAGGTCGCCGTCGCCGATCGAGAGGCCGGAGAGGTTCACCTCGACCGTCAGCTCGATTCCGCGTGCGCGTCGCTCGGCGACGATCTTGATCGCCTGCACGGTGACCCACCGATCGATTTCCTGCACCAGTCCCAGCCGCTCGGCAATGTCGAGGAACGCGTCCGGCTGCACCAGGCCACGGCCCCCGTCCTGCATCCTCAGCAGCAGCTCGCACTGGCTCTCGCGGCCCGTGGCCAGCTCGACAATCGGCTGCGCCAAGAGCGTGAACCCATCGTTCTGCAGCGCACCACCGATCCGTTCCGCCCATGTGACGCTGCCCTTCATCCGGGAGGTCCGGTCCTCACCGGCCGCGTAGAGCTCCGCGCGGTCCCGGCCGGCGTTCTTGGCGTCGTACATGGCCAGATCGGCATTCACGAGCACGTCCTCGCGGCTCAGGTCCCCCTCGGATTCGAACAGTGAGATCCCGGCGCTGGCCGCGAGCGGCCGTGCACGGCCGCCGAGCTCGACCGTCTCCGCCCGTAGCGCCCCGAGCAGCTGGCCTGCCACCATGCGGGCTTCCGAGGCGTCGGCGCGCGGGAGCAACACGGCGAACTCGTCGCCGCCGAGCCGCGCGAGCACGTCGGTGGTGCGCAGCCGCGACTTGAGGGCCCCTGCGGCGCGGGTGATCGCCTGGTCGCCCGCGCCGTGACCGAGCGTGTCGTTGATGAACTTGAAGTGATCGAGGTCGAGCAGGATCGCTGCGCCCCGGCCGCCGTAGCGGGCCTTGCGCGCCCGATGCGCGTCGAGCTCGCGCTCGAAGCTGCGCCGGTTCAGCAGGCCCGTCAGCGGGTCGTGATCGGCGAGGTGGCGCAGCCACTGCTCGTAGCGCCGGCGGTCGCTCACGTCCTGGATCTGGGCGAGGAACCTGAGTGGGAGACCGTCCGCATCGTGCAAGAGGGCCACCTGGACCACCACCCACGTCGACCCCCGACCGGCCTGGATCAGCCGCTTCTCCGAGCGGAAGCCGGCGGCCTCCCCGGCAAGCACGCACGCGAGCTCGTGCTCCTGCTCGCCGCGATCGCCCGGATGGGTGATCGCCGGCAGGGTCGTCGCCTCGAGCTCTTCGCGCGAGGAGCCCGTGATCTCACACAGGGCATCGTTGGCCTGCTCGAAGTGGAGGTCGAGGTCGAGCATGGCCATCCCGATCGGCGCCTCGTCGAATGCCCGCCGGAACCGCTCCTCCGCCTCGCGCAGGGCATTCTCAGCCCGCTTCCGCTGGCTGGTGTCTCGGATCGCGGCCGAGACGATCGTTCCCTCATCGGTTTCCAGCGGACCGAGCGCAATCTCGACCGGGATCTCGCGGCCGTCCTTGTGAAGGACGTAAAACTCCCCTCCGGCGCCCATGGGCCGCGCTTGGCGGCCCTCGAGGAAGCACGCGTGCTGACCTGGGTGGGGCTCCCTGAACCGCTCGGGCATGAGCGCCTCGACCGTCAGATCGACGAGCTCGCCTCGGGTGTAGCCGAACAACCTCTCGGCCTCGGCGTTGGCGAGCACCACCCGGCCCTGGTCGTCGGCGATCACCATCGCGTCCGGGGCGAACTCCAACAGGTCGCGGAACCTCGTCTCGTGGTGGCGCGCGCTCACGTCCCTCCACGTGACCACCAGCAGATCCCCCGTCTTGCCGGCTCGTAGGTCGAACCACCGCCGGCGGCCCCCCTCAGGCTGGGGGTCACCAGGTGTGAAGTCGTCGAGCGCGAGCGGCTCGCCGGTCTCGAACGCGTTCGTGAACGCGTCGAGCGCGCCTGCCGGGGTGAGCTCTGAGCCCAGTTCGAGCATCGGCATCCCGATCAGCTCCTCGCGCCCGACGAGGTTGGTTCTGCACACGGCATCGTTGACGTACTCGTAGACGAAATCGACGACTCGGCCGGTGTCGTCCCGGAGGGGTCGCAGCAACGCGAAGGGGTCGATCAGCGTGTCCACCGAAGCCTGGAAGCGCTCCCGGCCCTCCCGAATCGCACCTTCGGCCGTCTCTCGCGCTCGACGCTCCTCGACATGGCGAAGGCAACCGGCGACCACCGCCGGCAGCCGGCCGAGATGATCCTTGCTGACGAAGTCGGCCGCCCCCGCACGCATCGCGGCCACTGCCGTGTCCTCGCCGATCGCACCGGAGACCAGGACCAGGGGCAGGTCGACGCCGCTCTCGCCGAGCACGGTGAGCGCCGCGAAGGAGTCGAAGGCCGGCAGCTGATGATCACAGAGCACCACGTCCCAGGACTCATCCGCGAGCGCAGCCTTCATTTCCTCGGCGTCCTCCACCCGGCGCCAGCGCACGGCACCGTAGCCGGCGTCCTCGAGTGCGGACGCGACCAGCTCGGCGTCGTCAGCGGAGTCCTCCACGATCAACGCTGAGGGGCCTGGGCCCGGCTCGCCGTTCCCGATGGCCGATGGCACGCCGTCAAGCACGGGCTGGGGGCGGCTGGTTGATCAACAGCCAGAACAGCCCCATCGTGCGGGCCACCTCGCAGAACTCCTCGAAGTCGACCGGCTTGCGGACGTAGCAGTTGGCGCCGCTCGTGTAGCTCTTCACGAGGTCGTTCTCCTCAGCGGAGCTGGTGAGGATCGCCACCGGAAGGAGCTTCGTGCGCTCGTCCTGGCGGAGCCGGCGCAGCACCTCGAGGCCGTCGACCTTCGGCAGCTTGAGATCGAGCAGCACCAGCTTGGGAAGCTCAGACGCCGAGTGATCGCCAAGCAGGCAGTCGAGCGCCTCCTGACCGTCGTGCGCAACGCGGATCTCGTTCACCACCCCCTGCTCGCGCAGTGCCTCGACGGTCAGCTCCTCGTCGTCGGGGTTGTCCTCCACCAGGAGCACCGTCACGGGCTCAGCCATGTTCCTCTCCGGATTGATCGCGATATCGAGGTTCCGCGCCGAGAGTGAACGAGAAGGTCGCGCCCTTTTCGGGCTGGCTCTCAGCCCAGATCCGGCCACCGTGGCGGTGCACGACGCGCTGGACGACTGCCAGACCGACCCCCGTCCCCGAGAAACGCTGCTCGCTGTGCAGCCGCTCGAACGGGCGGAACAGCTTGTCGGCGTAAGCCATGTCGAAGCCGGCGCCGTTGTCACGCACCGAGAAGACCGTCTGTCCGTCCTGGCGGTGAGCGGCGAACTCAACACTCGCGCGGGGCACCTCGCCGGTGAACTTGAACGCGTTTCCCAGCAGGTTCGAAAGCGCCGCGCGCAGGAGCTCGCGGTCGCCGCTGACCGTCACGCCCGGCTGGATCGACGTGTCGACCTGCCGCTCGAGCTCGGCATCGCGCAGCTCGTCGACGATCTCTCCCGCCAGCCCGCTCAGATCGATGGACTCGCGCTGCATGGGCCGGCGACCCAGCCGCGAGAGGCCGAGCATCTCGTCTATCAGGAGCGCCATCCGCTGGCTGGCGGCCCGCACCCGCTCAAGCGCATGCTGCCCGTCGGGATCAAGACTGTCCGCGTAGCGGCTGAGCAACCGCCGGCTGAAGCCGTCGATCGCGCGCAGTGGAGCGCGCAGATCGTGTGAGATCGAGTACGCGAACGCCTCCAGCTCACCGTTCGCCGCCTGGAGCTCCTCCACCCTGCGCTCGAGCTCCGCAGAGAGCAGCCGCAGCTTCCCGTCGGCGCGCTTGCGGTCGCTGACGTCACGGGCGATCGTCGACGCGCCGACAACCTCTCCCGTGGCGTCGAGCACCGGAGAAACCGTGAGCGACACATCGACCCTGCTCCCGTCCTGGCATTCGCGGACGGTCTCGAAGTGCTCAACGCGGTCGCCCCGACCCAGGCGAGCCAGGATCCCAGGGATCTCGTCCTCTCGGTCAGGCGGACACAGGAACGAGATCTGACGGCCGATCGCCACCTCGGCCGCGTACCCGTACATCCTCTCGGCGCCCGGGTTCCAGCTCACGATCTTGCCCTCGAGCGTCTTGCCGACCACGGCATCGTCGGAGGACTCGATGATCGCCGCGAGCTGTGCCGCGACCTCCTCCGCTTGCTTGCGCTCGGTGATGTCGGCAGCCAACGAGACCCCGCCCACGATCTCGCCCTCGCGGTCGCGCAGCGGGCCGACGTCCACCTGGTACCAGCGCTCGGCGTCGGGCGATCTGACCTCGGCGGAGCACGTCTCGCCCGCGAGGGCAGCGTGGTAAAGCGGGCCGTAGAACGCCCATTGCTTCCGGCCGAGCGCGCCGGCCGCCGGCCGCCCCTCGAGCCTCGCGGCGTCGAAGCCGCGGCGGCCAAGCGCCGGTCCGCGGACGATCACGTAGCGCAACTCGCTCGAACACAATTGCGCTCGCGTTCGGCAGGGACTCCAGAGCGGAAAGCGCCAGCGCGTCGACCGTGCCGTCCGGAGCTTGCCTCACGGCCAGTCCGATACGTACAGCTCTTTCCAGCTCATGTCCGCGAAGAGCTGCGCGTTCACGAGTAACCCCAGGTCGCCCTCCGCGCCGGTCCAGCGGTCGACCGCTATCCCGGTGGCGCCGTCGGTCCGGTGAACCACGTGGCCCTCACCGGTGCACCTGATCCCGTCTCCCTCGAGCACGAACGTGAGCACCGATCCGACCGGGAGCGGAAATCCCCCCACGCTGATGCCGCCCTCAGAGACGTCGAGCACGGCGTGCCTGCTCGGAAGGTGATCGGGCCGCTCGAGAAGGGCGGCCAAGCCACCGATCATCGCGCGGCTGTGCCGGCGAAAACTACGCACGCCCCCGCCTTCCCACCGCTTCTAAGGAGCCGCGGCACCCCCGACGTTGCTCATGCCCCGTCGAGTACACCCTACGCGGTTAATCGATCAGCACAATCCCACCGCTGGGGGCAATCTGCGACCCTGATACCAGGCGTTTCCGGTCAGCGGGCGGCCGCTGGGCGGGTCTACGAACGCGCCGTCGCCAAAACGTCGCCAGGCGAAGGTCGGCAAGGCAAGTGGCTCACCGCGGGTTCTCAGTCCTGAGCCACTCGTTCGTGCCCGCCTCGACGTCGTCCAGGCTGAGCTCGTCTGCCATGGTCTGACCGCTTCGGAGTTCGGTGAGGCGATACCAGCCCGACTCCGACCGCTCAAGGCCAACGCCCCGGCGCTCGAGGGCAGCGCGCAGGCGAACCTCCCGGAACTTCTCGTCCCAGCTCAACCCGACCCAACCGCCAGCCAGCCGGCTAGCGACGACCGGTTAGAAACAAGCGAATGTGCCGCGATAGCAAAAGACCTGCCGGTGGCCATCCTCTGTCTGGACCACGCGTCCGGTCGCGTCATACAGATTCGATGTGTCCAAGATGTGTCCGGCGCGAGGCGGTGACACGCTTGACCCCGGCCGCTCCCGGAGTCAGCGCGATCCGCTCGGGCCTGAGCTGATCTGTCACTGGCACACCCGATGACTCAGGCACCGTGGCCCGATGGCACAGGTGCTGTCGGCTCGTCAGGCGCGGGCGCCGGTTCCGACGCCTCTCCCACCGCCTCCGCCTGGGGCACCGTCTCCACGTTGAGCCGGCCGTCACGCAGGTCGACCCGCACGCGCTGGCCGGGTTCGATCTCGCCTGCCAGCAGCCGTTCCGATAGCTCGTCCTCCAACAGCCGCTGGATGGCTCTCCTCAGCGGGCGCGCCCCGTATTGGGGGTCGAAGCCGGCGTTCGCCAGGTACTGGACCGTCTCGTCCGACACCTCTAGCTCCACGCCCTGGGCGTGGATTCGCCGCGCGACCCGGCCGAGCAGCAGCCGCGTGATCTGCATGAGCTGATCTCGGTCAAGCGAGCGGAAAACGATGATCTCGTCGATCCGATTGAGCAGCTCGGGTCTGAAGCTCTGCCGCAGCATGTCCATCAGCTCGACCTTCAGCTCCTCGAACGACTCGTTGCGCCGAGCGTGCGCCTGGATGTGATCGGCCCCGAGGTTCGAGGTCATGATTACGACCGTGTGCCGAAAGTCGACGGTGCGGCCCTGGCCGTCCGTCAGGCGTCCGTCATCGAGCAGCTGCAGGAGGATGTTGAAAACGTCGGAATGCGCCTTCTCGATCTCGTCGAGCAGCAGCACCGAGTAGGGACGCCGGCGCACGGTCTCGGTGAGCTGACCGGCGTCCTCGTAGCCGACGTAGCCCGGCGGCGCGCCGACCAGGCGCGACACGGTGTGGCGCTCTTGGAACTCGCTCATGTCGAACCGGACCATCGCGTCCTGGTCGCCGAACAGCGTCTCGGCGAGCGCCCGTGCGAGCTCGGTCTTGCCGACGCCGGTTGGCCCGAGGAATAGGAACGAGCCGACCGGCCGGTTCGGATCGCCGAGCCCGGCGCGCGCGCGCCGCACCGCGCGGGAGACCGCCTCGACGGCCTCGTCCTGCCCGACCACGCGCTCGTGGATCTGCGCCTCGAGGCCCAGCAGCCGCTCCCGCTCCTCCTGGGTCAGCTGTGAGACCGGGATCCCGGTCCGGCGCGACACGACCTCGGCGACGTCGTCGGCGAGCACCTCGGCGGCACGCTCGCGTCCGCCGGAGCGGCTCTCGTCGAGCTCCTCGCGGAGCTCCTCGATCTGCGCCTTCAGCGTGTTCGCCCGCTCGTAGTCCTCCGCCGCGACGGCCTGATCGCGCTCACGCTCGTTGCGCGCCATGTCCTCCTCGAGCGCGCGGCGGTCCGCCGGCTTGGTCTTCGCACGGAGACGCACCCGCGCCGCGGCCTGGTCGATCAGGTCGATCGCCTTGTCCGGGAGGAAGCGGTTCGTGATGTAGCGGTCCGACAGCTCCGCCGCCGCCACCAGGGCCTCCGGGCTGATCCGGACGCGGTGGTACGCCTCGTAGCGGTCGCGCAGTCCGTTCAGGATCTCGATCGTCTCCTCGACCGACGGCTCGTCGATCAGCACGGGCTGGAAGCGGCGCTCGAGGGCGGCGTCCTTCTCGATGTTTCGCCGGTACTCGTCTACTGTCGTGGCGCCGATCACGCGAAGGTCGCCGCGTGCCAGCGCCGGCTTCAACATGTTGGAAGCGTCCATCGAGCCCTCGGCCGCCCCCGCTCCCACGACCGTGTGGAGCTCGTCGATGAACAGGATGAGGTCGTCGCCGTGGTCGGTCACCTCATCGATCACCGACTTGAGGCGGTCCTCGAACTCGCCGCGGTACTTCGTGCCCGCGACCATGCCGGCCAGGTCGAGGACCACCAGCCGCTTGCCCGCGAGCGTCTCAGGTACCTCGTCGTTGACGATCCGCTGGGCGATGCCCTCCGCGATCGCTGTCTTTCCCACGCCGGGGTCGCCGATCAGCACAGGGTTGTTCTTCGTGCGCCGGGAGAGGATCTCGATCGTCTCCTCGATCTCGTCAGCGCGCCCGATCACCGGATCCAGCTTGCCCTGGCGCGCCGCTTCGCTGAGGTCGCGGCTGTACTCGTCGAGCGTCTTCGTCTGGCTGGCCGGCCTCCCGCCCTCGTTAGTCTGCGTGACGCCGCGGATCACGGTTCCCCGGAGCGCCGTGTGCGACAGACCGAAGCGCGCGAGCAGACGCCCGGCGTCCGACTCCGTGTCCCGCGCCAGCGCCAGCAGCACATGCTCGGGCCCGAGATATGACGAGTTCAGCTCGCGCATCTCGTCGTAGGCCCGGAGCAACGCGGCCTTGGCCTCGGGCGAGAGCGACGGCGCCACGTCCGTCCGTCCGCCTCGCTCCGCCTCGTCTTCGACCTGCGCCGCGATCGCGGCGGGATCACCGTCGGCGTGGCGGACTATCTGCGCGACGAGGTCGTCCTGCATCGCCGCCCACAACAGGTGCTCCGTGTCGAGATCGAGGGAGCCCCAGTCGAGCGCCAGCTGTGCCGCGCGCTGTAGAAGCTCGCGCGTCGCATCCGAGAAGAACTGCGTGATGTCGACCTGCTCGACTGGCCGGCGCGCGGGCGGCGCGGAGGTTCGCATGCCGGTAGGGCTCATGGCCCTCTCGATGCCGAGTGGCCGGTCGAAGAACTCCGAGAAGAACTCGTCGAACAGGCTACCCCGGCGGGGGCGAAAGTCGCCGAAAGGATCGTTCGTCGCCATGTCAGACCTCCTGGCGCGCGCATTTGGTGCCGTGAATCGGCCTACCCGTGCCCTACCCGGAACCTAGGCCACGAAGTCCTGTCCGTTGGACTCGCCGACCGCGGACTCGACGCTCCGGCTGTCGCGCTCGCTGGCTCGCTCGACGCGGTAGCCGTAAGCGGCCTCCCGCACGGCTTCGTCGCTCTCAAGGCCGGCGCCCAACCCCCCCGCGATCGTGCCGAGCGAGCTTGCCATCCAGGCCAGGGCAGCGTAGTCGCCGATGTCGGCGCCGTGGCCAAGTGCCCGCCCCAGCACCCCGGCGTCTATTACCAGTGCGGCCGTCCCGATGGTGAGCGCAAACAGCGCCGCATACAGCGACGCGACTCCGAGCAGCAGCGTCAGCGTCGTAGCCACGTTGAAAAGCACTGTCTGCTGACGGCTCCCTCGCCCCTGCCGCGCTTCCCACAGGCGGTGCGAGACGATCAGCCAGAGGACGGTCGCGCCGACCGAGAGCACGGTCAGGACAAGCAGGCGAGGCCAATTCAGGGCATCCGCCAGCAGCCAAAGGTCCGAGCTGACGAGCGCGAAGACGACCGCCGCTGCGGCGGCCGCCAGCGCCCGCGAGAGTCGAACGATCAGGCGCCAGGGCCTGTTGGCGCGGACCATGCCGGCTAAGAGCCGCAGGTTCCCGCGCACCACCGCAGCGACGACGCGGAGATCGACGTCGTCATCCGGCGGTTCGACCGCGCGGATCGGTGCGGCCAAAGAGGCGATCCGGTGGCTGACCCGCGCGCGTCGCCTCGGCCCACGCTCGCCGAGCTCGAGGCTCTCGCCGACCAGTCCGTCGACGAGCCGGATGACCGCGTCGCGCGCGCGACGGCGAGTCTGTACCGCCCCGAGCGCGGGCAGCGAGATCAGTGCCACCCCATGCGTCGCACTGGCGTCCGCGACCACAGGACGTGTTCTGATGCGCAACGGAGCGTCAGTGATGCAGACGGCCATATCCCAGCCGTCGCGCAGCAAGTGCGCACGCGCAAGGTCGATGGCCTCGACACCGTGACTCATGTCTGCCACCGCGGGGTCGGTCCGGACCGGGACGCGCCACGAAACCGCGTCGGTCACGCGGTCCGCGAGCAGCCCGGGCAGGTCCTCGGCCAGCGCCTCAGCGACCTCCGTAGGCCACCCCGGAGCCGCCAGCAGGCCCAACACCAGCTCGTCGCGATCAGCCAACCCCACGGTCCGCGACGTTACCTGTCCTGTGCCCTACCGGAATGGATGAGCGGCCGCAGGAACACCTGCAATACGCTGCGGATTCCGCTCTATAGAGCCAAGCCGACTATCGGACTCGAACCGATGACCCCCTCCTTACCATGGACGTCTGCCCCGGAAGCCAGGTCTAAGGGAGAGCACTGAAGGGCGTCAAAGCCCTGGAAAGCTTTGGGTTTCTCGCGAGGGTTTGCGACTCCGCATCCCTGCGCGAGACCAGCTTTCCCGGTTCGATGTGCCCGAAATGTGTCTGACCGGGCCGCCGTTTCACGGCTGGCTCCGCCCGTAAGATCGGCCCGGCGGTCAGGCCGGTTGGAGTACCGGCGCTAGCTCGTCGGCGCTGGCCGACACGGTTTCGGGGACGGTGACGACGAGGCGTCCGTCTCGCTCCAAGAGGTGCTTGGCGTTGATGATTGTCAGCCCGACGATTCGCTGCGTGCCCGGCGCGAAGCGAAGCACGTGTCCCTCGGGCGTCCCTTCGCCCTCGCCAGCTTCCGGTGCGCCGACGTGCAGGTACAGCACGTCGCCGTCGGCGTCGTAGTCCGCGTGATCGAACACGAGCGGCCCAATATGGATGGTCACGGTTTCCATTGCTTTGGATCCCTGCGGTTGGCCAGCGCGGTGACGATTCGCGCAGGCTCCTGTTCGTAGCTTACGACCGCGAGCAGCCAGCGACTCCGGCCGGCGTCTCGTCGATAGACCCGTGTTCTGGCAGGGATTTGCGTCGGGCTGCACGTGATCGGGCTGGGCGACGGTCTCGAGAACGGCGTCGAGGTGGCCGACGAGCTCGGGGTGATCACGCGTGATCTTCTGCTCCCAGATGCGAGTGAGCAATACCACCTCATGACCATCGCGATCGATGACCTTCGCCAGGATGGCCTCGGGATCCGTCACACGACTGAGCGTGCCGAACCCGTCGGACGCTCAAGGATGAGGCTCGCCCGCGACGGTCGCGAGCACGCGATCGAGCTGCTCGACACCAACGCGTGCCGCGGCTTGTCGTCGTCGGCGGCAAGTCCGCGGTAGACATGCGGGTTTGCACCGATGCGACCGCCGCCAGGCCGCCAAAGGATTACGGACGGGACCCGATCGACTATGAGCTTCGCCTCCACCAGCGCAGCGCCCGCGGTCTGGAAGCACGTGGTGTGCGGCATCGACGGCAGCGCAGCCGGACTCCAGGCCGCCCGGGAGGCGGCGTGGCTGATGCCTGCCGCCGCGCAGCTCACGCTCTGCGCAGTCGTGAATCCAGCGAGCGTCGAGGGCGGCACCTTCTTGGAGGACAGGCTCACCCGCGACGCGCAGGACGCCCTCGCTGAGGCGCAGAGCGCAATCTCCGGCATCCATGACGCCGAGCCGCACCTGCGTGAGGGAGCACCCATTCGGCTACTGCTCGACGAGCTGCGCGCCCAGCAGGCCACGTTGGTGGTGGTCGGCGGCCACGGGCACGGCCGCGCAGCGGGCATTGTGCTCGGCAGCGTCGCCACCGCGATGCTGCACGAGGCTCCCTGCTCCGTGCTGATGACCCACGGCACGGCGCACACGGACACGCCGAGCGAAGCCGAGGTGCTGGTGGGCTTCGACGGCTCAGGAGGCGCTCGCCGTGCGCTGTCGGTGGGCCGCGAGCTGGCTGCACGGCTGTCACTGAGGCTGCGTGCGATCGTCGCAACCGGCGACCCGCATCCTCCCGGCCCCGGTTGGTCCGGCGACGAGCTGCCGCCCGGCATCGCGGTGAGCGAGGACTCCCGCCCGGCCGTCGACGCGCTGGTCGAAGTCTCGGCTTCCGCCCGCTTACTTATTCTGGGCAGTCGCCACCTCCACGGCGTACCCGCGCTGTCGAGCGTCAGCGAACGCGTCGCTCATAGGGCGAAGTGCCCCGTGCTCGTGATCCGCTGACCGTCCCGGTGCGAACGTCGCCCGGATGGATCAGGTCGCCTTGGCCGATGAGCTCAGCCGCGGCACGGCCGGCCGCCTCGATCTCTCGCAGCAAGAGTCCCTCCAACACGAGAAAGCCGATGAGCGCGGGCTGCCGCATGCGCCTGGCGAGCGCGTGCTCCTCGCCCTGCGGAAGCCTCACGGATGGAACAACCACCGCTTCGCCTGCACGTCGAAGCTCCTGGCGGGAAAGCTCGGCGCCCAGGTCCCGATCTTCGACAAGCAGGTGGATCAGCCGGTGCGTCTCCAACATGCGCCTCTCACATCGGGCCCGCAGCAGACTCGCAAAGGGGCCGGACGCCGCCTACACGGCTACCACTTGCGCCCCACGCAACCTCCACCATTGCCAGTACACGATCGCGTGACCACACCGGTTCGTGCGTTCCTCGCGATCCTGAACGTCTTGTTGGAACGTGACTTCGCCGCGATCGTGTACCCCGCGTCGCTCACTCCGGCTAGACGCACCTGGCCTGCACCTGCGCCTACATCGAGTCCGGTCTGACCGGTTAGGCCCGCCTTGAGTGTCAATGTCCGTGCGCTTACACGTTGCCGTCGGCACTGAACGAGCCGCGCCTCCCAGCCTACGCGCGTGTATGAGTGTCGGCAGGAGGTTCGGTTGCGATCGTGAGCGCCACGGGGTCGCTCAGAGCTGCGAGGTCAGGGCCTTCACCAGGCTCAGTACCGTCTTCGCGTCCTTCGCCTTGACGGCTGAGGTCGCAGTCGCCTCGTTGACGGACAGATTGATCCCGATGCCCTTCACGATCCCGGCGTACGCGACACCATCGGGTGTGATCGACTCGACGGCGTTCTGCCCGACGCGCTTCGTGTTCGCGCCGATGGTCCGGAACGCCTGCTTGAACTGCTGCTCCTTCGACTTGCTCGCAAAGGCGAAGAAGCCGATCCCGAGCACATGCGGCTGGCGGCCCCAGATGCCAGAGGACACCTTGCCCAGGGGACCGGTTGCCGGCTTCTTGTAGCTGCAGGACTTCGAAAGTCGAAGCGCCTTCACCTGAGAAGAAATCTTCAGCTTGCAGGGATTCGACGGAATCTTCACCGACGACCCGGAAGCAGCGCCGCCACTGGCGACCGTAAGCGTCGCGGCCAAAAGAGCGATAGCGCAGCGGGTCTGTCTGCTCATGCTCGCCTCTCTTCAGGTTGGCGCGTTCGAGCAAACCTATCCGAGCGTTTCCTCCCGAAGCAATGGGCTGTCAGAGTACGACGCTGAGGATCAGCCGCGCCCCTAGAGCCACGAGGCCCAGCGCGAGCAGGCGCTCGATGACCGCGCCGCTCAGTCGCTGCGAGAGCTTGGCGCCGAGCTGCGCGCCTACCACGACGCCGACCGACAGAGCGGCCGCGCGTCGCAGGCCGACAGCGTGATGGAAGGTTCCGGACAGGACGTGGGTCAGCGTGGCGACGAGCGCCATGAAGGCCAGCACGAAGTGCGAGGTGGCCGTGGCGATGTGGGTTGGAAAGCCCAGCAGCCCGACCAACAGCGGGACGTGAACCACGCCGCCTCCGATGCCGAGGAAGCTCGATACGAAGCCGACGCCGACGCTGAGCACGGCGCCGAGCCGAACGCGGGCGCGGTAGTGGTATTCCTGTCCCTGCCGGTCGACGATCGTGCGGGGGATTCCGCGGGCCTCAGAGACGGGCGCTCGCCTGCCGTGGCTCCCCAACAGCCAGAGCGCGAGGGTCAGCAGCGCCGCGCCCATGATCACGTCGAAGGTCGGACGCGAGACCTGGTCGGCGGCGAGCACGCCGAGCACCGAACCGGGGAGCGTGCAGGCGGCGAAGATGCCGCCGGAGCGGAAGTCGATCCGCCGCTGGCGCGCGTACGCGACGCTGCCCGAGCCGGCGTTGAAGAACACCACGATCAGGCTGATCGCGGTGATCAGCTGCGGTGTGCTGTCCGGGTAGGCCAGCAGCAGCACCGGCGTCAGGATGAAGCCGCCGCCGGCCCCCACGAGAGTGCCGAACACCCCCACGCCGAAGCCGAGCAGGCAGAGCAGCAGTGCTGTGGTGGGTGAGAACAAATGGAGAGATCCGCCGCGTGCGGCGCGTCCGGCGCTCGACGGCGGCGACGGTATCTTCTCGCCCGATGCACCGCGCGGGATTTCAGAACGGTGAAGGCGAGCGCGAGCGACGAGCCCTCGACTGGCAGCGTGCTGCGGCCGCGGCGCTCCTGCCCGCTCTCGTCGCTGTCCCACTGGCTGCGGCATCGAACCCGAGCTGGGACAAGGGCGACTTGCTCGTCGGCCTCTACTTCGCGCTCACCAGCGTGGCCATCTACCTGCAGAGCCTTCGCGTACGGCTGGGCCGGTCAAGGCCCACGCGCGCGCGGTCGCTCGCCGTGCTCGTCGGCCTGTCGTTGGCGTCAGGTGTTGCGCTGATCGCTCTGGACATCGCGAGCGGCGGCCGCCTGTGAAGTGACGCCCGTGCTCGCATCGATACCGAGTCCCTCCAGCAACGGTCTCCATCTCGGGCCCTTGTTCGTGCACGCCTACGGGCTGATGTACGTGATCGGAATCAGCCTCGCCGTGTTGATCGCCCGCCGCCGCTGGGAGGCGCGCGGAGGCTCCCGCGATCTCGTTCACGAGATCGCGCTCTGGGGCGTCCCGGCGGGGCTCATCGGGGGGCGGATCTACTTCGATCTCACGACGCCCAAGTACGTTCCGCACCACTGGTGGGGGCCGTTCGCGATCTGGGACGGCGGCCTCGGTATCTGGGGCGGAATAGCCCTCGCCGCTGTCGTCGCTGCCTGGCGGCTGCGCCGCCGCGGCGTTGCGGTCGGCGCGTTCATGGACGCCGCCGTTCCCGGAATCCTGGTCGCCCAGGCGATCGGCCGAATCGGCAACTACTTCAACCAGGAGCTCTTCGGCGGTCCGACCAGCCTGCCGTGGGGCCTGCGGATCGGTCCCGCCAGTCGCCCGAGCGGCTACGTCCAGTACGGGACCTTCCATCCCACGTTCCTCTACGAGCTGGTCTTCGACCTGCTGCTGGCCGCGGCCCTCGTCCTGCTCGGGCGCCGGGGCCGTATACGTCCGCCAGGGCTGTTCGCCCTCTACGTGGCCGGCTATTCCGCATTTCGCATCTTCGAAGAATCGCTGCGGGTCGATCCGTCGCAGCACTTCCTCGGGCTGCGCCTGAACTTCTATGTGGCCAGCGCCCTCGCGCTGGCCGGACTGGTGTGGTTCGGCGCCAGCCAGCGGGGCGGGCTAAGGCGAGCGCGCGCCAGCGCTCGGGGTGCGGCGATCATCGTCGTCGCCGGTGGCTGTGCGCTGAGTGGCTGCGCGGGCGGCTCGCAGAACCGGCGCTCGGCCGACCCGCTCGGGCAGGTGAGTGCCGTAACTCAGCGCGCCGGACCGTAATCCGACGATTCCGACAGGAGCCCGTAGCTGTGCCAGCGGTCGATCTCGACGAGCATGCTCACGCAGGGCTCGCGTTCCGGCCACGGCTCGCCCGTGTAGCGCATCGAGAGGCGGTCCATCACCTTCAGCTCGGGGTCGTCCCACATCTCCACCACCCGGCCGGCGAGCGACAGGTGCTGGTAGGGATCCTCGCCGACGATCGTCAGCGCGAGGTGGGGGTTGTGCCTGACGTTGGGCAGGCGGCGCGCCGTCTCGTACATGGTGATCAGGAGCCTGCCCTCCTCGAGGTCGTACCAGCAGGCCGTGGTGGCCGGCTCGCCATCCCGCCGGACTGTGGCGAGCACCGCGATGCGAGGCGCCGCGAGGAACTCCTCGAGTTCGGGCGGGAGGTTCACCGTGTCGTGCGCAGCCTAACGCCGCCTCAGCCGGGCGAGCAGGCGACGGACGAGCCGAGTCCCGCGTTGTGGTCGTCGCTGATCGGGTTTGCCGCTCAGGCGAACCTTCAACCCGCCCACAGCGCCAGCTACAACTACCGACTCAACCCCGTGTGGTTGATGCAGATCACACTCAAGGAGGTGCCGTTCGGGTCGAATACGGGTGGGCACGCCGTTGCGCTCACCCGGGCGGGCAGAGCGGCCTAAAGACGCGGGCCGGGCGGTCGATGACCCTTCCATCGCAAGCGAGGGAAGGAGCGGTGATGGCCGCGTCGCACCCCGATCAGCAGATCGTCGCCGAGATCGGCGAAGGGCTGAAGGCGCATGGCGCATGGAAGGCTCGGCTGCAGTCGGCGATCGCCACTGGCTCGAGCGACTTCGACGTTTCGACGGTCGCCGAGGACGATAAGTGCCGCTTCGGTGCCTGGCTGCACGGCTTGGACAGCCACGAAGACCATTGGCGGGCCGCCCACGACCAGCACGAGGCGTTCCACCTCGAGGCGGCCCGGATCCTCGAGCTCGCGCTGACGGGGCAGCGGGACGCGGCGGCGGCCGCGAGCGCGGCGGGGAGCCCGTTCGATCAGATCTCGTCGGCGCTCACGGACCTCCTGATCGGCTGGCGCGCGAGCGTAACGACCCAGCACCGGCGCGCCCTCGGCCCGAAGGTCGCGCTGCGCGTGAAGGCCGCTGCGCTGTTGGGACTGGCGCTGCTGACGACCCTGGGCGTGGTCCTCGCGGGCCCGCATGGCCCGGGCGCGGTGGCTGCTCTGGCCTGCTCTATCGCGGCGGCGGCGCTCGCTTGGGTGCTGTTGGCCGACCTCGCGCAGCTGCGCCGCTACGTGGCGCTCGTCGAGACGGCCGCTGGGGGTGACCTCACAGTGCACGCGGACGACGTCGGCTCCGACGAGCTGGCCGCACTCGCACGCGGGATCAACCAGCTGCTCGACAGCTTCGAGCACGTCTCGATCCAGCTGCGCGAGGGCGCGGAGAGCGTCCACGTCTCGACCGACCAGATCCTCGGCGCAGCCAGCCAGTCAAACAGCAGCGCGACCGAGCAATCGGCGGCGATCAACGAGACCACGACCGCCGTCGAGGAGATCCGCGCGACCGCCGGACAGGCCGCCCAGAACGCCGAGCAGGTCGCCGAGCAGGCCGAAAGCGCCGCCCGCGGCGCCGACGAGGGTGCGCGCGCGGTGGCCGACATCGTCAGCGGAATGCAGGACATCTCCGAACAGGTCGGGCACATAGCCCAGGACATCCAGACTCTGTCCGACCACACCGCCCAGATCGGCGAGATCACGGGCGCCGTCAACGACCTCGCCGACCAGTCCAACCTGCTCGCGCTGAACGCCACCATCGAAGCCGCCCGCGCCGGCGACCAGGGCAAGGGCTTCGCCGTCGTCGCCGACGAGGTGCGCAACCTCGCCGAGCAGTCCAAGCAGGCGACCGCCCAGGTGCAGCAGATCCTCTCAGAGATCCAAGCCGCCACCACCGCCGCCGTCGCTGGAGCGCAGCGCGGCACCAGCGTCGTCGACGAAGGCGTGCAACTCGCCCAGCGCGCCGGAGAGATCATCGCCAACCTCGCAGAAACCAGCGGCCACGCCTCCCAAGCGGCCCAGGAGATCGCCGCCACCGCCAAGCAACAAGGCAACGCGATGGACCAGATCGCCCAAGCCATGACCGAAGCACGCCAGGCCACCCACGAGTTCGCCGAGGTGTCCGCCAAATCCCAGTTCGCCGCCGAGGGCCTCAGCCAACTCGCCGGCCGACTCGAGCAGATCTCGGCCGGCCACAAGCTCTAGCACCAAAGCGGGCGCCGCCTCGACCCGCTCGACGCGTCCCCAACCATCCCGCGCGGCGGCAGACAAGCAGATGTCGCCGCGCGAGACCGACAGAACCAGCACGACCGGAGTATCGAAAGCAGGCGCGAGGTCTCAGCGACTGGCGAGATGTCAGCCTGGACTGTCCTCGGAGAACTCGGACCTCGCGCGGCTCGTGGTCCCCTCGGCGCTCGAGCCCGCCGTCACTGTTCCGGCGCGGGCTACGTCCAGGCCGCGTGGGTGACCTTGCGCGTGCCCGACGCGTCCCAGCCGTGCCAGCGCTCCACGTCGACCCAGGCGGTCACGCGCGCCGAGCCGCGCGTCTTGTAGGCCTCGCCGGTGTAGCGCATTTGCCAGCCGGTCGATGTCCGCCAGCTCGCGGTCCTCGTGCAGCTCGGCCACGCGACCGGCCAGCGTGATGTGGCAGTACCAGTCGCTCTCAGGCCGTCGCCGGCGTCACGTTGTCGGCCTGCCCGGGGCTTCCATCGCGATCGCCGGAAGCGGGCTCCCCGGTAGGCGCGCGAGCGCCGCCGCCACGAAGATCAAGTGGATGCCGGAGGGTCGCGGACCGTGCTGGGGCGGGTCGGTGGCGCGGTGTCGCCTGTATCGCTTCAGCAGCTCGAGCACCGACGTCGCGACCGCGGCATCCGGGTGCTCGTCGGGCACCATGCACGCGAGCTGCGCGAGCTCCAGGTACTCGTCGGAGGCTTGGCCGCTGGTCATGCGCGCAATTGCGGCCAAGAGCAGCGTGTGGAGCCGCTCGAGCAGCGGGCCGGGCGCGGCCGGGGTGACGGCGGGCGCCGGACCGAGGTCGAGCGGCGCCCGGCCCTCGACGAGCCGCTCCAGCTGGCCGCCGGCCACGCCCGCGATCTGCTCGGGCGTTAGCCCGGCCGCGAGCGCGGCGCGCAGCACCAGGGATGCGGCGGCCACCGGGCGTCCGTAAGGCGTGTCGGAGGCGAACAGGATCTGCCCCGGAGGGACCAGCGCGAACAGGGCGAGCTGGTCGGCCGTGTTCCACCAGGCTGTGTCGAAGAAGAGGTTTGGGTGCGCCGGGGCCTCGCTCCAGATCCACGCCAGGTCCGCGATCGCGGCGTGCGCGAGGACGATCCGGGCATCGGGGAAGCGCTCCGCCAGCCCGAGGGCGTCCTTACCGAGCGCCTCGATCCCCCGGCCGGCATGGAAGACGACCGGCAGGCGCCGCTCGTTCGCCAGGGCGAGGACCGGTTGCACCGAGGCGTCGGCGAGCCGGAAGCGCTCGGCTCGGGGGTGGAGCTTGATGCCCACGGCGCCCCGGCCTAGCGCCCGCTCGGCCTCCGTGACCCCGCCGTCGTGCGGGTTGACGCGGCAGAACGCCAGGAGCCGGCCGCCCGATCCCGCCGCCGCTTCAATGCAGCTGTCGTTCTCCTCGCGATAGTCACCTGGGGCGGCGAACGGGAAGACCACCGCCCGGCCCGCCACGAGCTCGAGCGCCCGCTCGAGCTCGGCCGCGTCCGCGCGCGACCCGTCGGGGTCGGTTCCGAGGTGCGTGTGGGCGTCGAACAGGCGGGGCGGCCCCAGGCGCGCGCGGAGGCACGCGAACCACGGCTCGAGCAGCGGGTCGGCGGCGGTTGCGGGGGAGGCGTCGCGCATTGGTCACCAATCGTCGGGCCGGGAGCAGAGCAGTCGCATCGGCGCTCGCTACTGATCGATCGCTGCAGAGGCCCGCAGCTCTATGCGGTCGCCGTTACGTCTGCTTCCGGGGCCACCAGGCGATCGAGGACGGCGACCAGGTCGTCCGCGCCCACCACTCCCGGGCTCGCGCCGAGCACCTCGCCGTCCTTGATCACCAGGAGTGTCGGGATCGACATGATCTGGAACGCCTGGGCGAGCGCCGGCTGCTCGTCGACGTTGACCTTCGCGAAGCGGTAATCGGGCCGCATTGCGGCGGCGCGCTCGAGCTGCGGGGCCATCATGCGGCAGGGCCCGCACCACTCGGCCCAGAAGTCGATCACGGTCAGTCCCGGCTTCGTGACCTCCTCCTTGAAGCTGTCGCTGGTGAGTTCGGTGATTGCACCCATGTCTGTCTCCTTGGGTCAGGCCGCGATCAGGCCGCGGCGGCGGCTGGCGAGGAAGTAGCGCTCGAAGGCGAGCTTGGCCCAGTGATTCATGGCACTCCTTTGGTTCACAACTGAACAATCAACCTAGCGTACTACTACACAACTGTCAAGTTGTGGATGTCCGCTGAGAATCTCCACACCGTCTCCACACGACCAGCGCGGGGATCACGTCGGAGCGCCCGATGATCGACCGTGAAATCAACGTCCAAGCAGGAGGTCGAAGATGCGCCGTCTAACCGCCAAGATCATGATCACCGCCGTCGCGGTGCTCGGTGTGCTCGGGGTTGGAGTCGCGCTGGCAGCCAGTTCCGGCTCCGGCACCTGCCCGTACGGCAACACGCCGCAGGCGGGCAAGGTCGCCCCGGCCAAGGCCGCCGATCAAACGCGCGATCGCCTGCGCAAGCGGGACGGGACGGGACCGCGTCACCAGCAGATGAGCGCCCGGCGAGACACCCGCGGTGCAAACGGCCAGGGCGCAGGTCCGGGGAACCGCGGCGCGGATTGCCCTTACCGCAGCTGAGCGGAAGTTCCTTGGTGCGGAGCCCCGCGCTCGCGGGGCTCCGGCCGTGCGCCGCCGACCTTACGATCGAGCCGTGAGCCCACTCGTGTTGATCGTCGAAGACGAGAGCAAGATCCGCGACCTGGTGCGCCGCTACCTGGAGCGCGAGGGCCACGCGGTGCTCTCCACCGGGTCCGGCGCCGAGGCGATTGCGATGGCTGCCGACGCGCGTCCCGACATCGTCGTGCTCGACCTCGGCCTGCCCGACGTCCCGGGTGAGGAGGTCGCTCGCGAGATCCGCGCGCAGGCCGACATCCCGATCGTGATGCTTACGGCGAGATCGGATGAGCGGGACCGGATCGCCGGGCTCGAGCTCGGCGCCGACGACTACGTGACCAAGCCCTTCAGCCCCCGCGAGCTTGCGCTCAGGGTGCAGGCCGTGCTGCGGCGCCGGGCCGGCGCAGGGACCGCCCGGCCGATGTCGTTCGGCGGCGGCGAGCTGGTCATCGACGAGGAGCGCCACGAGGTGGCGGTCCGCGGAGCCGGCGCGGAGCTCACGCCCACGGAATGGGGCCTGCTCACGGCGCTCGCCCGGACACCCGGGCGGGTGTACTCACGCTACGAGCTGATCAACGTCGTCCGCGGCTACGAGTTCGAGGGCTACGAGCGCACCGTGGATTCGCACGTCAAGAACCTGCGGCGCAAGATCGAGCAGGACCCGCAGCACCCGGCGATCGTCCAGACGGTCCTCGGGGTGGGCTACCGCCTCGGGATCAGGGCCGATGGATAGCGTCCGTCCCTGGGTCTCCCTGCGCGGCCGGGTCGCACTCGCGTTCGTTGCCGTGGCGCTTGCGGCGGTCGCGGCGCTCGCCGTGGTGATGCTGCTCGCGACCCAGAGCGAGACGCGGCGTCTGAGCGCCGGGGATCGGGCGCGCAGCGCGACCGAGGTGGCCAACGAAGCCGCCGCCGCCTACCGGAGCGCTGGATCATGGTCGGGCGCGGATCTCAACGCGGCCTTCGCGCTTGCGTCCGAGAACGACTCGGGGCTCGTGATCCGAGCGGCAGACGGTCAGATCGTGGGCGGCGGTGCGGCGCGGGCGGGACGCGGCCCGCCGGCCGGGCGCGGGTCTCGCGCGACGGTGGTCACGGAGCCGGTGGTGGCGGCAGGCCAAGGAGTCGGCACGGTGGAGCTCCACTTCCGCGGCTCGCTCACCCATGCGCAGAGCGTCCTGCGGGACAAACTCGGCCGCGCTGTACTGCTCGGCTCACTGATCGCGGTGGCGATCGCGTTGCTCGGCGCCGCGCTCGTGTCTCAGCGGATCACGCTCCCACTCCGGCGGCTCGCGGCGGCGGCTCGCCGTCTACGCGCGGGCGACCTCGACGCCCGCGTGGCCGGCCACTCCGATCCCGGCGAGCTCGGCGAGCTCGCCCGCACCTTCGACTCGATGGCCGACACCCTCGCCAGCCAGGCCGAGGCACGCCGGCGGCTGGCTGGCGACCTCGCCCACGAGGTGCGTACGCCGATAGCGATCCTCCAGGGCAATCTCGAGGAGCTCGTTGACGATGCCGGCCAGGCGACTCCGGAGCGGCTCGCCTCGCTACACGAGGAGGTCTTGAGACTGGGCTCGCTCGTCGAGCAGCTCGACGTGCTCGGGCAGGCGGACGCCCCCGTGCACGTCATCGACACCGCGAGGGTGGACGTCGGCGAGCTCGTGCGCGCGCAGCTCGAGGCACTCCGGCCACAGCTCGACGCCAAGCGCCTCGCGGTCGACCAGCGGCTCGAGGCGGTAACCGTCCGCGGAGACCGGGTGCGGCTCGGGCAGGTGGTGGCCAACCTGCTGTCCAACGCGCTCAAGTTCACGCCCGAGGACGGCCGCATCGAGGTCGTCGTCGAATCCGCCGGCAACGAGGCGCGGATATCGGTGGCGGACAGCGGGCCGGGGATACCGCTCGACGAGCGGGAGCGCGTGTTCGATCGCTTCTGGCGCGGTGCGGCGGCGAGTGCCGTGTCCGGCCGCGGTATCGGACTCGCCGTCGTCGCGGACAACGTGGGCGCTCATCGCGGCCGGGTCGAGCTCGAGAGCTCGGACACAGGGGGCGCGAAGTTCGTCGTGACGCTGCCTCTCAACTAAGCTGGCACACAACCACACGGTAGTCACATCTCAACAACTATATAGTTGTGCTACTCTGTCTCTCATGTCCGATCCGCTCGCAGTTCCTCATCCGCTTCCGGATGCGCTCGTCGAGCTGATCGCCCAGCGCTTCCGGGTGCTGGGCGAGCCGATGCGCATCCGTCTCCTCGACCGTCTGCGCGACGGCGAGGCCACCGTCCACGAGCTCCAGGAGGCCACCGGCGCCTCCCAGCAGAACGTGTCCAAGCACCTGGGCGTCCTTCATGCCGCTGGCCTCGTTCATCGCACGAAGGAGGGCAACTACGCGCGCTACTCGATCGCCGACGAAGGCGTCTTCCGCCTGTGCGACCAGGTCTGCGGCGGCCTCCGTCAGCAGCTCACGGAGCTCGACGCGCTGCTGAGGGGAGGGATGCCGGCATGAGCTGCTCGCCGCGCCACTCCTGGCCGCTCGAGCGGGTGCTGTTCGCGATGGCGGGCAGCGTCACGCTCCTGAGTGTCCTGCTCGCCGTGCTCGTCTCGCCGTGGTTCCTGTTGCTGACGGCGTTCGTCGGCGTGAACCAGTG
This sequence comes from uncultured Thermoleophilaceae bacterium, assembly GCA_963848495.1. Classification (GTDB taxonomy): domain Bacteria; phylum Actinomycetota; class Thermoleophilia; order Solirubrobacterales; family Thermoleophilaceae; genus JAICJR01. The sequence goes on along the minus strand of CAWKDV010000002.1, from coordinate 622,884 downwards.
GCTCTACGTCCTCGCCGGCGCCTGCCCCGCCTCGATCGTGATCCGGCGCGTCTTCGGGCTGCGCTCGGCCGTCTACCCACCCGAGGAGGTGAGCACCCGATGAGCCAGATTGGTCCGATCGGGCGGCTCGGTCACTGGACCGCCACCCACTTTCGCGCCGTGCTGGCGGCGTGGCTCGTCGTAGCTCTCGGCCTCGGCTTCCTCGCCCCGCGCGTGGAGAAGGCGCTCTCCGGCGCCGGCTGGGAGGCGTCCGGCTCGCAGTCGGTCCAGGCCCGCCAGCTGATCGACAAGAACTTCAAGGGGCTCTCGAGCTACGGGCTGATGGTCGTGGTGCAGTCGCCGAAGCAGACCGTCAACGACCCCGGCTTCAAGGGCACGCTCGCCGCCGCGGAGCGCACGCTGTCGGCCAGCCCAGCCATCAGCGCGGTCGTGCCGCCGCAGCCCGGCATGTCGATCTCGCGTGACGGCCACACGGCCGTGATCCAGGCGGGCTCGGCGCGCAATTCGAACGAGATGGTGCGCGCGGCCGACTCGCTCAAGGGCCGGCTCGCCAAGCTCGGCGCGTCAGGCGTGAGCGTGAACCTCACCGGCGCGTCCGGCATGTGGTCCGATTTCAACCAGGCCAACAAGTCGGCGATGCTGAAGTCCGAGGTGATCTCCTGGCCGGTGACGATGGGCATCCTCCTCCTGGCGTTCGGTTCGCTGGTGGCCGCCGGGCTGCCGCTGATGCTCACGATCGTCGGCCTGATGGCCGCCGCCGGATCGCTCTACCTCGGCACCCAGATCCTCGACATCTCGATCTGGGCGATGAACTTCGCCCTGATGTTCGCGCTCGCGCTCGGCATCGACTACGCGCTGTTCGTGGTGATGCGCTTCCGCGGCGCCTTCTTCGGCAGCCGCCTGAGCGCCGAGGAGGCCGCCGCGGTGACGATGGACACCGCGGGCAAGGCCGTGCTGTTCTCCGGCCTGACCGTGCTGATCTCGCTCACCGCCGTGATGCTCGTGCCGAGCCCCGCCTTCCGCTCGATGAGCCTCGGGATCATGCTCGCGGTGATCTTCGTGCTGGCGGCCACGCTCACGCTGCTCCCAGCCGTGCTGGCCAAGCTCGGGCCGAAGGTCGACAGGCTCTCGCTTCCCTGGGTGCACTCCGGCGAGCACCGCTCGGCCCGCTTCGCCGCCTGGGGCGAGCGCCTCTGGCGCCGGCCGTGGCCATACGGCATCGCCGCGCTAGTGGTCCTGCTGCTCCTCGCCCTGCCCGTGCTCGGCCTGAAGACCGGCATGCCGTCGATCAAGGTCGTCCCGGGTGGCGACCACTCGCGCCAGGGCTACAACCAGGTGCAGTCGGCCTTCGGGCCGGGCGCCACCGGGCCGCTCCAGCTCGTGACCAGCGGCGCCCAGGCGCAACGGGTCGCCGCGCTGGCGAAGCAGGATCCGGGCATCGCCCAGGTCATGCCCGCCCAGGCCGGATCGAACGGGCTCGCGCTGATCCAGGCCGTGCCCAAGCAGGACCCGTCGAACAAGGCCGTCGGCCGCACCATCGACCGCCTGCGCTCGCAGCTGCCGCAGGGCACGCTCGTGGGCGGCGCGGTGGCCGAGAACCACGACCTCGAGCAGGCGCTCGCCGGCAAAACCCCACTCGTGATCGGCGTGGTGCTCGCCCTCGGCTTCCTGCTCCTGCTCGTGGCGCTGCAGGCGCCGCTGATCGCGGCGGTGGGCGTGGTCACCAACCTGCTCGCCACCGGCGCCGCCTTCGGCGTCGCCCGCTGGATCTTCCAGGGCGGCAGCCTCCACTCGCTGCTCGGCTTCCAGCCGCAAGGCTTCCTCGACGCCTGGGGCCCGGTGTTCTTCTTCGCCATGATCTTCGCAATCTCGATGGACTACACCGTGTTCCTGCTCAGCTCGGCGAAGGAGCACTGGGAGCGCTCCGGCGGTGACCCACGCGAGGCGATGATCGGCGGCGTGGCCCACTCGGGCCGGGTGATCTTCGCCGCGGCGGCCGTGATGGTGGCCGTGTTCTTCACCTTCGCGCTCTCCGGACCGTTGCCACCCAAGGAGATGGGCGTGATCCTCGGCGTTGCGGTACTGCTCGACGCCTTCCTGGTGCGGCTGCTGCTCGTGCCCGTGATGCTGCGCCTGCTCGGCCGCTGGGCCTGGTACCTACCGCGCTGGGCGCACCGCATGCTCCCCGACGTCCGCTTCGGCCATGCCTGAGCGCGATCCGAAGAAGTTCGATCCGAGCCGCGCCCACCTGCTCGACTCGGCGGACCGGGACCGCTACCTGCCGATGGCCTCGCTCGTCCAGCTGCTCGTGCTCGCCGGGGACGAGTTGGTGGTCGACTACGGCGCCGGCACCGGGCGGGTGGCGATTGCGGCCGCGGCATCCCTACCGCACGGACGTGTGGTCGCGGTTGACGAAAGCGAGGAAATGCTCCCCCACCTGCGCGAGCGGCTGTCCGGCGTGGCCAACGCGGAGCCGTTGCTGATATCCGGCGACGAGGTCCCACTCGACGATGGCGCGGCCGATCGCATCCTCGCGGTGAACCTGCTTCACGAGGTTCGCGGGGAGGGCGCGGTCGCCGAGATGAGAAGGCTTGTGGCGCGCACCGGCTTCGTGCTCCTGGTGGACTGGGAGCGCGGCCGGAAGCGCGACAGCGGTCCGCCCGACGAGCTGCTCTACAGCCGCGACGAGGCGGCGAGCGAGCTCGAAGCGCACGGCTTCGCGGCGGCGCACGTCAATGGCGGCTTCCCGTTCCACTTCGCACTGGTCGCCCGCCCGCGAGCCGGCTGAACTCGATAAGGAGACCTCATGCACAACGTCAACGTCGAAGCCGTCGAGCAGACGGCGGCTCGCGCGGCGGCGGACCCGTCCCCGGTGGTCCAGCAGGTCCGGCTCGACGGAGACTGGCAACCCACCAAGGGAGCGCCGCAGTTCCACGCCGAGATCCCGGTACCCAACGGAAGCCCGGTCGGCTTCGACGCCGACTTCCCGCCGATGCTGGGCGGCACGGGATCAGCCCCGAACCCGCTCGCCTACTGCTTCTGGGGCGGGCTCGCCTGCTACGCGATGACCTACGCGCAAGAGGCGGCACGGAAGGGCATCGAGCTGCGCGCGCTGCACGCGCGCGTAGAGGCGGACGTCGATCTCGGACGCACGCTCGGGGTCACCGATCGTCCGCCGGTCGAGCGGATCGACTGGTACCTCGAGGTCGACGCCGACGCCCCGGCTGAAACACTCGAAGAGCTCAGGGCGCTCTCCGACGAGCACTGCCCAGGCGCGTGGTGCATCCGCAACCCCATCACGCTAGACACGCACGTGGAGGCGGCGCGATGAGCGGCAATGTTCGGTCGGTCAGCCCGGCGGAGGCGTGGAAGGCGCTCCAGAGCGGCGAGGCAAGGCTTCTGGATCTGCGAACCGAGGCCGAGCGAAGGCGCTACGGGTGGCCGCCAGGAGCGCCGCGCGTGTCCCTCGTCCGACACGTCGCGTGGCCCGCGGCCAGCGATGCCATCTATCTCTGCCAGCACGCCAACCGCTCCAAGCTGACCGGTCGCCGCGGCGCCGCGGAGGTCGAGGGCGGCTGGGTCGCCTGGGAGCGAGCGGGCCTGCCTATCCAGAAGCCATAAGCGCCGAGCTCACGTTGAGCGTCGTCTCGACCGGCACGTCGAGCGATACCGACACGAGGCAGCCGTCCTCGGCCTTCTTCACCAGCTCGCGCGCCGCCTCCTCCTGGCCGGGATCGGTCTCGAGGTCGACCGTCTGCTCGATACGGATGAACCCGAAGCGGCCGTCCGGTCGGCGCCCGACTACGCCGTCGGCTTCCACTTCGAGATGCCTGAGCGGCACCTCCTTCTGCTCGGCCAGCGCCGCGATCGTGACGCCGAGACAGGATGCCGTGGCCGCGACGAGCGCGTCCTCGGGACTCCAGAGATCAGGGTTGGTGCCACGGAACTCCGGGGGCGTGGCGATCAGGACGGGCTGCTTACCCTCGACTCGCGCAGTCGTCCGACGGCCCCCCTCCCACTCGATGTGAACCGGAAAGCGAAACTCGTGAGGCATGGTCAGCACCCCCTCAGCGTGCGATATGCGAGACACGCTAGGCAGGCGCAAGGCGGCCCACCAGCGTGCAAGAGGCGGACTGGCATAGGTACTTCTCCGTATGGATGCGGAGCGGGCAGCGGCGTGCCGCTGTATCAGTCGGAGCTTCCTCCCGGACTCCAGGGGGACGACGGCCCCGGCCATGATCGCCGGGGCCGTCGTTGCACACCTCGGGTTTGACTCGTCCCCGGAGGCGCAGGCAGGTCATGCCCTCTAGTGCCGGGCGAGCACCTCGCCTGTGCCCGGGTCGATGAACAGGCTCGAGTTCGCGCCCTTCTTGTGGCCGAAGTCGAACATGTGGTTCAGCGAGCCCGCGATGGCGTCGAACGATCCGTCGATCCGCGGCAGCCGCCAGTTGTCCTCGACGAACTTGATCATCGAGCTCTGGTCGGTGAGCGAGTGGTCGACGAAGTCGTGCCTCGCCCAGGACGAGACCACGAGCAGCGGCAGGCGCGGCCCGTAGCCGCAGCGGCCGTTCTCGCCGGCGAGCTGGCCGGCCAGGGACTTGCCGCACAGCCCGAGGCCGGTGAGGAAGTCCTGCGGGCCGGGGGGGTTCGCGACCCCCGAGGTGTCCGAGGGGTTGTGCACGCCGCTGTAGACGTGGTCGTACCAGCCGTCCGAGTCGTCGTAGGAGATCACCACGGCCGTGCTCGACCAGTCGGGGGTGTGCTCGAGCGCGTTGATCTCGCGCGCGACGAACTCCTGCTCGTCGATCGGGTCCGAGTAGCCGGGGTGCCCGTCCTGGTAGCCGGGGGCCTTCAGGAAGCTCACGGCCGGCAGGTGGTCGGGCGACACGTACCCGTGGGCGATCGCGCCGACCAGCGCGTCCCAGTCGCTCGTGTCGTACTGGTGGTTGGCGGTGTCGAACTGCGGCGCGCTGCCCGAGAACGACTGCGTGTCCGTGCCGATCGCCGACAGCGACGCCGGCGGCAGGTGGTGCGGGTTGGCGGTCGACGCGTAGTACTGGAACGGCTCGTGGTGCGGGATGTAGTCGTCCTTGGTGCCGTAGTTGGTCCCGCCGGGCGTGGTGCCGCCGGTGCCGCCCACGGCGGCGCCGACCGCGTGGAACGCGTTGCACAGGCCCTGGTCGGACGCCGGCTTGACCGCGAACTTGCCCTTGAACTCGTCCGGGGTGAACTGGCTCGTGGGCTGGGTGCCGCCCGTTGCCGTGGCGAAGCTCGTGGTCGGCCGGAAGCCGCCCTCGAACCAGCCCCAGCTCAGGCCGGCCGCGTTCAGCTCATCGCCGATGTTCTTGCCGGTCATCGACACCGCATCACGCGTGGAGCAGTCGTCGTAGTACGGCTGAGCGTCGGAGACAAGCGAGCGGCCGCCCCTGCCGTCCGGCACGGTGTCGCCATTGGTGTCCGCCCCGTTGATCGTCATGCCGACCCCGCCGGTGTCGCCCGCGGCCAGGTTGATCGCGCCGGGCGACGAGGGCCCGAAGGTCGTGCCGAACGAGTTGTCGCTCATCGAGAACTGCCGCGCGTAGTTCCACAGCCCCGTGACCGTGGCGCCGTCGTAGTAGTTCAGCACGTCGTTCGCGTTGCAGGGCTGCCCGGTGCCGCTCTTGCCGGAACCGGTGCCGACGGTGGTGATGAACTTGTCCATCTTCCCGCCGTCGAACGCCTTCTGCTCGTCGTTGTAATCGTGGTCCTGGTCGCAGGTCAGGATGTCGTTCAGGTTCGACGGGTCGTAGCGGCGCGGGTTGACCTGGTTCCCGCTTGCGTCCGTGTTCGGGTTGTTGTTCAGCAGGTTGCCCTTCCCGCCGGCGCCCTTCGTGCTCAGCAGGTTGTTCGTGTGCGGGTAGGTCCCGAAGTAGTGATCGAACGAGACGTTCTCCTGGAAGATCACCACCAGGTGCTTGATCGGCGTGGTCGTCCCGCCGCCGGCCCCATGACCGCGCGTGGCGCGGCGATGGTGGCGATGGTGCGCGGTCTTCGCCGTGGCGGCGGTCACTCCACTCAGCGCGCACGCGACAACGGCGAGCAGCGCAACGGTTCTGCGGGGCATCTTGCCTCCCGGTCGGATAGTCAAACGGCGCGCAGTCTGCTCCTGGTCCTGGCCCGTGAAGTTGCCGAGGCGTGAACCTTCGGTGAAAGCCGGGCGAGACCCCCGCAAGCCCAACGTGGACCGGGGTGATGGGCGGGGGTAGAACCCCAACCCCGGCTGGGCCGCCCGGAATTCGTGACGCAGCCGTGCCGCATGCCGTCTTGAAGGCGGCTTCCGCCCGCCGAATCAGTCTGTCGTCCCGATGAAGCCGCAGCATGTGACGCACAGCCGCAGTGACGCCCACGGGCCCGCGGCTGCTTGCCCGACGGCTCTCAAGCACGGGAGCCTGGCTGCGGGCGCGTCGCGCTCGCGACAGTGCCGAGTCTGAGGACAGGCAGCATGCTGCGCCACCGTTAGTCACGCGCCTTCCGCGAGTGGCAGCGGCCGCTACCAGCGACTTGGACTCCGGTAGCGACGAGGACGAAGCGATGTCAGCGCACGTCTTCCTGACGACAGCGCAGAGATCGTTGCTCAAGCCAGGCGACCGATCTGGCCACTACGGCGGTTGAAGGTGATGGCGATGGCGCAGCAGGGGCAGGTGTTTCCACTCGCGGGCCGGGGCGGGGATGGAACGCGGTGGGCGCACCGGTATCGGGTTGGCGGGCGTGGTTCCAAGCGCGTGCAACGAGGCGGGTTCGAATCGGAGCAGGCGGCGGCGGAGGCGCTCGAGCGGGTGCTCGACCAGTTGCGGCGCGAGCAGGGTCTGGTCGAGTCGCCGACGCTGGCCGAATTCGTCGACGTGTATCTCGCCCAGCACGAGGGCGAGCCGGAGACGACCGAGAAGCTGCGCTGGCTGCTCGCCAACAGGCGGTGCGCGTCTTCGGCGAGCAGAGCCTCACGCAACTCCGCTCGCCGGCGATAGCGGCGTGGCGGATGACGATTCCGGCGGGGGCACCGCTTCGAAGCGACGCAGGCGCTGCGCCAGCTGGCCGGGCGAGCAGTCAGCTGGGGACTGCTCGACGTCAACCCGCCAAGCTCGGCGTCGAGAACCCTCAACGCCGCTACACCGAGAAGCGACCGTTCGAGTCGTGGGAACAGCTCTACACGCTCACCGGCAAGCTCCCGCCGCGTTACCGCCCGATGGTGCTCTTCGCAGCCGCCACCGGGCTCCGGCCAGGCGAGTGGCTCGCGCTCGAGCACAGAGACATCGACCGCCAAGCCCAGGTCCTGTACGTCCGCCGCACGCTCAGAAACGGGCGCGTCAAACCGCCAAGACGAAGGCGAGCGTGCGCGCCGTCCCCCTGCAGGCGATCGCGCTCGCCGCGCTCGACGAGCTACCCGGCGACCCGGACTGTGCGCTCCTGTTCCCATCCCCGCGCGGCGGCTACGCCGACCTGCACAACTTCCGCAACCGCACTTGGAGACCGGCCCAGAAGGCCGCCGGGATCGCGCCGCTGCGGCGGGTCTACGACCTGCGGCACACGTTCGCCACCTTCGCCCTCCGCGCCGGCATCTCCACCTTCGACCTCTCCCGCTACATGGGCACAAGCCTGGCCATGATCGACCGCCACTACGGCCACCTCGCCCGCGACGGCCGCGAACACGCGATCAAGCTGCTCGACACCTATCAAGCCGCACGAGGCGCTCGACGTCCACCGGGTGGACGCTCCGTGGACACCAAACGAGCCCCTCGACCTCAAGTACACCGGCGGAAAAGCGGCTGAGCAGGCAAAACGCTGAAGCCGACTATCGGACTCGAACCGATGACCCCCTCCTTACCATTTCCGGACGGGGCACCGCGCTCAACCGCGTGCTACCGCGAGGGACCGCAGGGGAGCGGATTCGGCCGCCTTGGAAGCCGCGCCTGACCACGCCTGACCGCGACTAGCGGTTTCCACGATGTTTCCGAAACCGTCCTCCAACATCGCGGCCATCTTGTCCGCAATTCCTACGCGATAGGGTGAGCGTCAGAGAGGTCGTGGACGGTTTTACGCTCGCGTACGTCGGGTTCGACCCCGCTGAGGAGGGGCTGCGCGAAGTGCTGACGTCCACCGGCAACGGCTACCTCTGCACCCGGGGCACCGCCGAGTGGGAGGACGCGGACGAGGTCCACTACCCCGGCACCTACGTGCACGGCGTGTACAACCGGGAGACGACCGTTATGGCGGGGCGCCTCGTCTCGAACGAAGATCTGGTGAACCTGCCGAACTGGCTCGTTCTCAAGCTGCGAATCGACGGTGAGGAACCGCTCCATCTCGAGAACGTGGAACTGCTCTCCTACCGGCACGAGTACGACTTCCGTCACGCGATCGTGTCGCGGATCCTTCGGGTACGGGATCCGGCGGGGCGGGAGATCACCGCGCAGGCCCAGCGTTTCGTCAGCCTGGACCGCATGCACCAGGCGGCGCTCCTCTGGGAGTTCACGGCGGAGAACTGGTCGGGGAGGGTAGAGATCGTGTCGGCGCTCGACGGCCGCGTTCTGAACCGTGGTGTGCAGCGCTACCGTGCGCTAGAGGGTCGCCACCTGGATCCGCAGGGACCACGGGTGCATGGCCGCGACGTGGTCGCGTTGAAGGCGCGAACGAGGCAGTCGCGGATCGAGGTGGCGGCGGCCACGCGGACGAGGGCGTACCGGGGAGTCGAGGAACTGGAGGTCGAGCGCCACACCCACCAGCGCGAGGACTACATCCAGCAGGTGCTGGTCTTCGAGGTGGAGCAGGGCACCACGGTGCGCGTCGAGAAGCTGGCGGCGATCTACACCTCGCGCGACCGGGCTATCTCGGAGCCGCTCGAGAGCGCCATCAAGGGCGTCGGTCAATATCCGCGCTTCGACGACGTGCTGGCGCGCCACAAGCGGGCGTGGCACGAGGTTTGGGACGACTGCGACATCACGCTTCCAGCCGAGCCGCGCGTGCAGTTCCTGCTGCGCTTCCACATCTCACACCTGCTCCAGGTGTGTTCGCGGCTCACGCCCCATCACGACGCCGGCGTTCCGGCGCGCGGCCTAAACGGCGAGGCCTACCGCGGACACGTCTTCTGGGACGAGCTGTTCGTCTATCCATTCCTCAACCTGCGGCTGCCTCTCATCACCCGCGGGCTGATCCTGTATCGCTACCGGCGCATCGGAGAGGCGCGAGCGGCGGCCGAGGAGGCCGGCTACCAAGGCGCCATGTTCCCGTGGCAGAGCGGCAGCGACGGCCAGGAGGAGACTCAGCGGGTCCACCTCAACCCGATCTCGGGAAGGTGGGATCCAGACCTAAGCCGCAACCAGCGTCACGTCAACGCCGCGATCTTCTACAGCACCTGGCACTTCCAACAGGCCACGAACGACCTCGACTTCCTGCGCGACTGCGGCGCGGAGATGATGCTCGAGATCGCGCGCTTCTGGGCATCGACCGCGCACTACAACCCGGAGCGCGACCGCTACGAGATCCACGGCGTGATGGGCCCGGACGAGTTCCACGAGAAGTACCCGGGCGCCGACGAGGGCGGCCTGCGCAACAACGCCTACACGAACGTGATGGTGGCCTGGATCTGTGAGACCGCGCAGAAGGTGCTCGACCTGCTTCCGGCCAGCCGCCGGGAGGCGCTGCGCGCGAAGATCGGTCTCGGCGACGAAGAGATCCGCAAGTGGCAGGAGATGAGCAAGAAGATGTTCGTGCCCTTCCACGATGGTGTGGTCAGCCAGTTCGAGGGCTACGAGGAGCTCGAGGAGCTCGACTGGGACGCCTATCGCGCGAAGTACGGCAACGTCCAGCGGCTCGACCGGATCCTGCGAGCGGAGGGCAACGACCCCAACCGCTTCAAGGTCGCCAAGCAGGCCGACACGGTGATGTTGCACTACCTCTTCCCCGACGCCGAGCTCCAGCGGCTGTTCGAGCAGCTCGGCTATGAGTACGGCCCGGAAACGGCGCGCAGCACGATCGAGTACTACGACCAGCGCACCTCACACGGCTCCACGCTGAGCTTCATCGTGCACGCCGCCGTGCTCGCCAGCATCGATCCTGAGAGCTCGTGGGAGCGGTTCCTGGTTGCGCTCGAGAGCGACATCGGAGACATCCAGGGCGGGACGACGCCGGAGGGCATCCACCTGGGCGTCGTGTCGGGAACGCTGGACATCATGCAGCGGATCTACCTCGGCGCAGAGATCCACGACGGAACCCTGTACTTCACGCCCAGACTGATCGAACGACTCGACGGGCTGTCGTTCTCAGTCACGTTTCGCGACACGCCGATTCGACTGGATCTCGCTGGCGGCGAGCTTACGATCACGGCGCTGGCGGAGGGTCTGAGCCCACCCATCCGGGTCGGCGTCGGGGACAACGTCAGGGAGCTTGGGCCAGGCGAGCGTGCCACGTTCGCGCTCCGGCGGGCGGAGCGGCTGGTCGGCGGGTCCTGATGGCCTAGCGGTGGCTTTTCACGGCGCAATCTTCGACGTGGACGGCGTACTCGTCGACACTCCGCACGAGCGCGCCTGGCGCGACACGCTGCAAGAGCTGATGGAGACGCGCTGGAGCAGCATCCGCGCCAGGACGAGCTACTCGCCGGAGCGATTCACGTCGGAGGTGTACCAGCGAGTGGTCGCCGGTAAGCCGCGCATGAATGGGGCGCGCGCCGCGCTGGAGTGGTTTGACGTTCCAAACGTCGAGCAGCGCGCAGAGATATATGCCGAGCGGAAGCAGGAGATGGTGATCGACCTGATCGACGCGGGCGAGTTCACGGCGTACCCGGATGCGCTGCGCCTGGTGCTGGCGCTCCGACAGGCCGGGATCCGGATCGCGTCGGCATCGTCGTCAAGAACGCCGCGCTGGTGCTGAAGCGCGTCCGGCTCGACACGTTCGCGCGCGAGGAGGGGCTCGAGTACGACTTCTCGCGACCGGGCTCGACGCTCCTCGACGTCGTCGACGCTGACATCTCGGGCCGCGACTTCGCGCACGGCAAGCCCGACCCCGAGATCTTTCTGACCGCGGCGGAGGAGCTCGCCGTCGCCCCAGCGGATTGCCTCGTCGTCGAGGACGCCGTCTCCGGCGTCGCGGCCGCCAAGGCGGGTGGGATGGCGGCGCTCGCCGTCGCACGCCACGACGATCGCGAGTTTCTGATCGCAGCGGGCGCCGACCTGGTGGTCACCTCGATCGACGAGGTCAGCGTCGACGGTCTGAGCGAGGGGCGCCTCGTGCGGTTGCCGAGGCAGCCGTCAAGCCGACTATCGGACTCGAACCGATGACCCCCTCCTTACCATGGATATTTGCCCCGGGAGGGCGGTCCACGCGAGTCTTTCACATACCGGCAAAGTCCCTGCAAACAGAAGGTTCTATCTTCTCCCCGTTGGGCCCGGCTTCCCCCTGGCGGACCGCGTTTTCCGTTCCGATGTGTCCGAAATGTGTCCGTGCGGAAGCGCCCTCCTCAACGCGGAGAGGCCGGTCCTCACCCCAGGAGTGGCGGGTCAGCGAACCACGAGCACGGGGCTCTTCGCCCGGTGAGCGACGCGTTCGCTGACGCTCGACAGCGCGGGCACACCGTGGAGGTGGCGACTGCCGAGGATCAGCAGGCGGGCGGAAGCGGATGCTTCGACCAGCGCGTCGACGGCCGGGCGGGGGTCGTCGCTCACCGTGAGGTCGGGCGGCAGCTCGTCGCTGGACCAGCCGGAGCCGAGAGGATGCTCGTCGCCGGTTGCGACGATCGCACGGAGCTTCAGTGACAGCCGCGTGGCCAGCTCGCGGCCCACAGACAGCGCGCGGCGGGCGCCTCCTGAGCCGTCGAAGCCCACCAGCACCTCGGCGTCGCGGGGCGTGTCCTCGCGAGCGGTGTCGTGGGTCATCAGCACGGAGCAGGGAGCCTCGTGCAGCATCGCGGTGGCGACGCTGCCGAGCACCACGCCCGCTGCGCGGCTGTGCCCGTGGCCGCCGACCACCACCAGCGTGGCCTGCTGGGTGCGCAGCTCGTCGAGCAGCAGCCGAATGGGCGCTCCCTCACGCAGGTGCAACTCGGCGTCATGGATGCCCGAGACTGCGCTCTGCGCCTCAGCGAGAGCGTCCTGCGCTTCACGGGTGAGCTTGTCCTCCAAGAAGGTGCCGCCCTCGACGCTGGCTGGATTCACCACAGCGCAGAGCGTGAGCTGCGCGGAGGCAGGCATCAGCCACGCGACCTCCCGGGTCGCCTGGAGTCCGGCTGGGCTGCCGTCGACGCCGCACACCACGTGCTTCCAGACTGTGGGCGCTGTGCTGGTGGAGGCGAGGCTCATTCTCGATCGTTGTCCCGCCCGTAATCCTTTGGCTGCCGAGTGCCGGTCGCATCGGTGCAAACCCGCACCTGTACCGCGGACTTGCCGCCGACGACGACGGGCCGTCGCCCGACGGGAACTCACGGCTCGGCAACTTCCTTGCTACGTGCCAGCGGCAAACTGGCCCCGGCTTCGGCAGCAGGCTGAACGGGGCGCGCCCGCAGGCCCTGATCGCCTCGCGGTCCTCGGGACCCTGCCGATCGGGCGGTCGCTCGGGGACTGGGATGCTGTGCCGCTCGTGCCCCCGATCTTCGGCTGCTGAGACAGCCGCCGTGGGCGAGGCGCGCGATGCTGTGGTGGTGACGCGGCGGTCTGCACGGATTGTTGGGCTCACGGCCGGGCGCACAGAGGCGCGCTGGGGACCCTGGAGCGGCGGCGCGTTCCTGCTCGCCGACACCTACGTCACGGCTGTGGAGCAGGCCGGCGCCGCCGCGATCCTGCTGCCAACCGCCCGCATGCTGGCGGCGAACCCGTCGCTGGCCCTCGACCGGATCGACGCGCTCGTCCTGACTGGTGGATGCGACGTCGATCCCGGCATCTACGGGGAGGCCACGCAACGCGAAACCGGGCCGATCGATCGTGTCCGCGATGAGTGCGAGATCGCCCTTGTGCGGGCGGCGTTCGCGCGCGATCTGCCCGTGCTTGCGACCTGTCGAGGAATGCAGGTCATGAATGTCGCCTTCGGAGGCACACTACGCCAGCACCTACCGGATCGTGAAGGTGAACAGCATCGTTGGCGGGAGGGCGAGTTCGCCCACCATTCCGTGTCGCTGTCGGCGGGATCGCTCGCCGCGCGCGTCGCCGATAAGGAGGATCACGACGTCTACTCCCACCATCATCAGGCGATCGATCGCGTTGCGGCGAACTTCCAGATCAGCGGACGGGCCGCGGACGGTCTGGTCGAGGCGATCGAGGACCCGTCACGCGCGTTCGCGCTCGGCGTCCAGTGGCATCCCGAGGCAGACGAAGCCAGCGGTCTGATCGCGTCGCTGATCGCTCAGCTCGGCAAGCGAGATGCCGACTGACCGCGGCAGCGAGCGGCCGAAGGACGTGCGCTCATCGTTGTGTCAGGTCGCGGCGCAGGCGCTTCTCGGAGAGCCGCCCGTGGGCGAATAGTCGGCCCTCGTCGTCGAACAGGGCCGGCAGCGGGTCGGGGGCGTCGGTCTGGAGACGGTGCGCGTCGGTGGTGTCGGTGGCGACCTCGTGCCAGGCGACCAGCCGGTCGGCGGCGAGCGCCTCGAGGACGTGGCGCCCGTGTGCGCTCAGCGGGCAGTCGGGGACTGCGAGCAGCGTGAGCTGTCTCATACCCCTACCAGCGTTCGCAGGCCCCGGTTACCGGAGGGCGTGTCGTGCTGCCACGCGACGAGCGCGAGGCGCTCCGTGAGCGCGGCAGCCTCGGCGATGTAGGGGTGCTCGTCACGGGCGCGGGCGGCCAGGGTCGGGTGGTCGGTGGCGGCAGCGGCGAGGCTCTGATTGACGATCCAGGCGTAGGGGGCGATCCCTGCGCGTTGGAGGTCGTCGCTCAGCCGCGCTGCTTCGTGGACGGGCGTCGCCTCGGGCAGCGTGACGATCAGCACCCGCGTGTACTGGGGGTCGCGTAGGCGCGGCAGCAGCTGCGCGACCGCGTCGGGCACCTCCGAGAGGCCGCGCGCGACGTCGCGGTGGTAGGACTGGGCGGCGTCGAGCAACAGCAGGCTGTGGCCGGTCGGGGCAGTGTCGAGCACGACAAAGCCGTCTTCGCCGGAGGCCACGACGTCGGCGAAGGCGCGGAAGACGGCGATTTCCTCGGTGCACGGCGAACGCAGGTCTTCCGCGAGCAGCGCGCGACCGCCATCGTCGAGCTCGGCGCCGGCGGCAGCCATCACCTGCTCGGAATACAAGCGGGTCTGCTCGGCCGGATCGATACGCGAAACCGACAGTCCGGGGACTCCGTCGCCGACCGCGTCGGCCACGTGTGCGGCCGGATCGGTTGTCGACAGGTGGACGCGATGCCCGCGGCGGGCGAGCTCGCTGGCTATGCCCGCAGCGAGGGTGGTCTTGCCGACGCCGCCCTTGCCCATCGTCATGATCACCCCGCGGCCGGCGGACTCGAGCTCGTCGATCAGCTCGGATAGCGGCACGCCCGGCAGCTCTGCCTCCGCACCCTCGTCAGGATCGGCAGCCCTGTCCGCGGGATCGAAAACGCGGCCGAGCGCCTCGGGCCCGATCGGCGCGAAGTGCAGCAACGGGACCTCGACTCGCGGCAGAGCGGCGAGGCCGGCGGGCAGCGACGCGAGCGCGTCGCTGTGGCGCCAGGCGAGCGCCACGGCCGTGTCATCTTCGGTAGCGGCGGCCTCGAAGACGCCGTTGAGGGCAAGCAGCTGGTGGCGCATGCCGGCGCCGGCGAGCTCAACGCGGGTGCGTTCGGCCTCGGCGAGCGCCGTCAGCTCGGGGCGGCTGACCAGAACGAGCGTGGTCATCTCTGGATCGCCGAGCGCGCGAACGCTGGCGGCGTAAAGGTCGCGCTGATCCTGAAGGCCGGCCAACGGACCCAGGCAGGACACGCCAGAGGTGTTGGTGTCGATGAAGCCGGTCCAGGCGGCCGGCAGCGCCAGTAGCCGCAGCGTGTGACCCGTCGGAGCGGTGTCGAAGATGACGTGGTCGTAGCCGGCAGTCGTCTCAGGGTCCCCGAGCAGCCCGACGAACGCGTCGAACGCGGCGATCTCGACGGTGCACGCTCCCGACAGGCTCTCCTCCATGCTGGCGACGGCCGCGTCCGGCAGCACGCCGCGGTAGGGGCCGACCGCGCGCTCGCGGTACTCCCGCGCAGCTGCCTCGGGATCGATGTTCGCCGCGTCGAGACCGGGGATGCCGTCCACCGGACGCGGCTGCTCGCCGAGCTCGGTCCCCAGAACCTCATCGAGATTCGACGCCGGATCGGTGGACACGATCAGCACCCGTCGGCCGCGACCGACCAGCGCGACAGCGGTCGAGCAGGCGAGCGTGGTCTTGCCCATGCCCCCCTTGCCGGTAAAGAACAGAACGCGCGTGGGTTGCTCGAGCAGGGTCGAGAAGCCGCTCATCAGCAGCCACCTCCGCCACCGCAGCAGCCCCCGGAGGCGGACGGTGGCAGCGCGACAGAGCTCAGCTTGATCCGGCGCTTTGGCACCGGCAGGCCCGCCCAGCCGGCCAGCTCGCTGCGGTAGGGGTACCGGCCGGTGAGGACGGGTTCGCCATCGACGAGAATCAGCGGCAAGGCCTGCTCGCCCCGCTCCTCGAGAGCGGTGCGCGCCGGCTCGCTGGAAACGAACGCCTGCGGCTCGTGGGCGAGGTTGTGGCGGCTGACCTCGATGCCCTGACCGGACAGCCACTCCAGGTCGCCGGCGAACCGCGCCAGCGCTGGTGGCACGCTCGGACCGCAAACGCCGGTCGAGCAGCACATCGCGGGGTCAAACACTTCGATCTTCATGACACGTCCTTTGGTTGTGAGCTGAGCGCGGAGGCCGCCCCCGTAGGCGGCTCCGGCTGTGCGCCGAAGCCGACCGCGGCCGGGGTGACGACCATCGGAGAACACGGCAGGTCGACTGGCGGGGCAGGCTCGTCGAATCCGGCGGGCGCGAGATCGTTGGGCGCGTCCGGGTGAAACAGCGCCGCGAGGCATTGCGCCTGGCCGCGCCCGGGACCGAGCTCGTACTGGCCGCCGCCGTAGGTACCGATGCCCCGGGCCGCGCAGTAGTCATAGGTGTCCAGCAGCGCCCGCAGCGTCCCGAACCGCGACGGCTTGATGTTGACCGTGCGCGCAGGCCACAACTGGGCTTTGATGTCGGCGGCACAGTGGATCGGCGCGTCCCAGGTCACCCGGTGGCGCTGCGAAACGAGCGCCTCGCGGGCGGCCTGGTCCGTCAGGTCGGGGTCTTCGAGCCACGCGTCGGGTAGCGCCTCGGCCACGCGCCCGTACAGACCCGGGTCGGTCCGCGTGGCGGACAGCATGCCCTGGTAGGCGCCCTTGAAGTCGATCGTGTCAACGGTGCCGCTGGCGGCCAGGCATTCCAGCAGTGCCTCTCCCCACTCCGAGGTGGCGTCGAGCTTGAAGCGCAGCTCCGTGCACGCTGCCCGTCGGCTCAGCAGCGGCGCGCAAGTCGGTGTCGGGCCGAGGTTCAGCGACACGACGAACCGCACCGGCATCGGAATGCGGCCGAGCACGTCGTGCAGCGGCCGCCCAGCCTGGCGCAGCGCCAGGTCCAGCGCCGCGCTCTCGAGCGCCCAGCGCCGGTAGACGCGCGAGGCGTCATGTGTCGGCGCCCCCTCCGGGAAGGTGTCGAGTTCGTCCAGGTGCCGGGAGAAACCACCCAGCGTCCAGCTCCCGGCGAGCGGCAGCACCGGACCCGCCCTGCACAGCCGACGGTGCTCCGCGGCCTCGTAGGTCACGTCCTCGCCGACGCCGTCATGACCGCCGCCTGCAAGCCGAAAGACAGTCGTGAAGCGACGGAAGCCGCTCGAGACACGACGCGACAGAAGCTCCAGCGCGTAGCCGTCGATGACCAAGGACAGATCGGCTAGCCGCTCGTACGTGGTGGGGGTGGGCGAGTCGGTCATCGGCCCCTCACAGGGTGGCCACCCGGCAGCCCGAGCACGATCATGACCGAGCCCCGCCCCCGGCAGCGCCCTCGAGCCAAGCGGCAAGCTCCGCCAGCGCCTGCGGACGGACCAGGTAGTAAGCGAACAGACCCTGGCGCCTGGTCTCCACGATGCCCGCCTCAGCCAGGGTCTTGAGGTGGTGCGCGAGAGTCGACTGGCCGACCTCGACCAGCGGCAGCAGCTCGCACGCGCACAGCTCGCCCGGGTGCTCGGCCAGGACGTCGACCAGCAGCACGCGGATCGGGTCGCCGAGTGCCTTGGCGTAGCCGGCCAGCCGCTTCGCGCGCTCGCTATCGACGGACGGGCGCGCGGGGCTGGTCGCGGGCGGCGCCCCCGGCGCGCGCTTGTGCTTGGGAACCAGAATCGGGTCCATGGCGCTCATGCGACGAGGCGCTTGCGGCCGACGGCGAAGAATCGTGGTCTGTCGATTAAATCGATGATGCTCGAAGCATCGTCCCTCGGCCGCCGCGCCTCAACCGTACGCCCTGCGTGCCCCCATCCGGGTTTCCCCGCACACAGGATCGCCTCGCCGAGAGTAGGTCCGGCCGCGTGACCAAGACGAGCGTGGCGCGATGCGGACCCCCGATGCTCAGCGCAACGGCAGGGAACGCACCACCCGCCGTCCGCGCGTATCAGCAGGGGCGCGCGATGCCGGGGCACCGAGGACGAGTAGCGGACGGCCGTGCTCGCCGCTCACAGACCCGACCGAGGAAGCTCAGCCGCCGGTCGCCGGTGTCCCGGCGAGCGCTCTGGGGCACTTTCGGGGGCCAGGCCGTCGTTTCGCGCGGCCGTCTCGAGCGTCCCGCCGGTGGGGCATCTATCGATAGTTATCGATACGTAGTTTCCGCTCTCGATTCACGCGTTGTCCCGGATGCCGGGAGTCTCGGTCGTGTCGACAATCCATGGAACGACGAGCTCCGATCTGGA
Source organism: uncultured Thermoleophilaceae bacterium (assembly GCA_963848495.1). Taxonomy (GTDB): domain Bacteria; phylum Actinomycetota; class Thermoleophilia; order Solirubrobacterales; family Thermoleophilaceae; genus JAICJR01. The sequence goes on along the minus strand of CAWKDV010000002.1, from coordinate 604,978 downwards.
GGAGGAAGGACCGGCTATGTGGGCACAGGTTGAAAGCAGGTCGGAAACGATCAAGTACTTCCACCCCGGATGGTTTGCATCGGTGATGGGCACCGGGATCATCGCGGTAGCCACGCACCACGCCGACAAGGTCGTCTCAGGCCTCGAGGGACTCGCGGTCGTGTTGTGGATCCTCAGCGTGATCATGTTCCTGGGACTGATCGTGCCGTGGGTCCTGCGCTGGGTTCGCTTTACGGCCGACGCCTGGGCCGACACCGCCCACCCGACCCGCGGGCCGTTCTACTCGACCATGCCGATCGCGCTGCTCGTCCTGGCCGTGGACTTCGCCGCGATCGGCGCAGGGCACATGAACGCCGACCTCGCCACCCACATCGCCCAGGCTCTCTGGATCTCCGGCACCGTGCTCGCCTTCATCTTCGGCGTGCTGATCCCCTACCGCTGGTTCACCAAGTCGATCGGGCTCGAGCACATCAACGGCGGCTGGTTCATCCCGCCGGTGGCCAACATCGTGGTGCCGGCATCCGCGGCGCCGCTGATCTCCTCCTGGGGCTCCGAGCGCGCATCTCAGTACGCCGCCGTCGTCGCCTTCGCCTTCCTCGGCATCGGCCTAATGCTCTTCCTCGCGCTCTGCGCACTGCTGATCGGCCGCCTGATCAACAACGGCCTGCCGGAGGCGCACCTGGCCCCCACGCTCTGGATCGGACTCGGACCGATCGGCGTCGGCAGCCTGGCACTCGCCCGGCTCGCCACCACCACTGGTCCGCTCTTCGGCAGCGGAGCCGCCGAGGCCGAAACGCTGCTCCGCCTCGCCGCCCTCATCCTCTGGGGCTTCGGCCTCTGGTGGCTGACCACGGCGATCGCGCTCACGCTGCGCTACCTACGCCAGGCGTTCCCATTCGCGATGAGCTGGTGGGCCTTCACCTTCCCCCTCGGCGCATACACCGTCGCCACGTTCGTACTCGGCGACGCCTACCACCTCGGCGTGATCACCGGATTCGGCTTCGCGCTCTGGATCCTGCTGATGGGCTTCTGGATCGTCGTCGCCGCCCGCACAAGCGCCGGCGCCTACACGGGCATGCTCTTGAAAGCACCGCCGGCGCCCCCGCCCCAGCCGCCGGTCGCCCCCGCCCACTAAGCGGAGGCACACGGCGAGAGCGCCGATCGGCGCTTTTACGGTCTCGGCAGCGGCTCGACCTCGTAGTTTGAAGTCGATGAAGAGCTCCTTGTGAAAGCCGCTCTCGATGAAGCAGTTGACGTGCCCGTCGCAGTCGCCCTCCAGCTCCTCCCCGCGAGGAAGCGCTCGATGTTGGCAACCAGGCGATCAAGCCCGCGTCAGGGCGGCGAGCGTCGCTTCGCCGCTGAGGCTGTTCACCTGCCAAGGCACGAGCCACGCGCGGGCCGCAAGCGCATCACGCACGCGGTGCAGTTGGGGCCGTTCGAGCAGCGCCCGGCTCCGCAACAGTGGGTCCGCGGTGCCGCTCGCGGTCAGGCTGGCGTTGACCACCCACCCGAACGGCTCGATACCCGCCTCTCGCAGATCGACCTGCAGCGCCGCAGCCTCCGATATCGGAGTCAGCTCAGGGAGCGTCACGATGATGACCCGCGTGTGTGCCGAGTCCCGAAGGCGCATGAGCGGCGTGGTGATGCGGCCGTGCACGTCCCCCGCACCGCGCATGACTTGGCGGTGGTAGGAGCCGGTCAGATCAAGCAGCCGCAGCGTGTGACCACTGGGAGCGGTGTCGACAACGACGAATCGCTTGCGAGCCTCCATGAGCAGCCCAGAGAAGGCGCGGAAGACGGCCATCTCCTCAGTGCAGGGCGAGCGCAGGTCCTCCTCGAGCAGTGCGCGCTGGTCCGGGTCCAACCGCTTGGCTGCCCGCAGCCGCTGCGCCGTGTAGCTGGCGAGCTCGACCTCGGGATCGATGCGGCTCACGCTCAGGCGGTCCGGAACGTCGTCGCCGAGAACGTCGGCAAGCCGCCCGGCAGGGTCGGTGGTCGAAAGATGGACCTCGTGGCCCCGTCGGGTGAGGCCGACGGCGATGGCAGCCGCGATCGTGGTCTTGCCGACACCGCCCTTGCCCATCACCAGGATCGCTCCCGGCGCGCCGTCCGCCAGCTCATCCACCAGCTCGGCAATCCCCGGCAATGGCGGCTCCTCCTCTCCCCGATCGTTGACCCGCACCGCGGGGTCGACCGCGACTTGGCCGGAGGCAAGCCTCCGGAGCGCCTCGACGCCGGTCAGGTCCAGCGCAACCAGCGGAACGGCTGCCGCGGGGATGTCCGCCAGGGCGGCAGGGATCGAATCGAGGGCCTGAAGCTGGCGCGCCGCCAGCGCTTCGGCCACGGCATCTCCCGCGAGCGGCCGGTCAAACAGGCCGTTGACGACCAGGCGCTGGTTGCGGATGCCCTGCGTGGCCAGCTCGGCGCCCGCGCGCGCCGCCTCGCGCAGCGCCGCTACGTCCGGCCGCGTGACCAAGACGAGCGTGGTGCGGCGCGGATCCCCGAGCTGCTGGACCGCCGCCTCGTACTGCTCGCGTTGAGCGAGCAGGCCTGAACGCGGCCCCAGGCAGCTCACCCCCCGCGGATTCAGCTCGAGATAGTCCGACCAGGCGCTGGGAAGGTTCATCAGGCGCAGCGTGTGACCCGTCGGCGCCGTGTCGAACAGCACGTAGTCGTGACGGCCGCTGAGCCCAGGCTGGGCGATCAGCTGCGTGAACTCGTCGAAGGCCGCGACCTCGACGGTGCACTCGCCTGCCAGCTGCTCCTCGATGCCGTGCAGCTCCTCATCGGACACCACCCCCCGATAGGGCCCGATCACCCGCTCCCGGTAGGCCGTCGCCGCAGCGTCCGGGTCGATGTTCATGACCTCCAGACCGGGCACACCCGCAACCGCGCCGGGCGCCGGTCCGACGGGCGCACCGAACACGTCCCCCAGGTTCGAAGCCGGATCCGTGCTCACGAGCAGCACGCGCCGCCCGGCGTCTGCCAACGCCACAGCCACCGCGCTCGCCACAGTCGTCTTCCCAACGCCCCCCTTGCCCGTAAAGAACACGAACGGGGTCGCCCACGAGCTCCAGTCCAACGCCGCCAGCCGCCGCACCATCGTCACCCTACTGCCGCGCAGGCCCGGTCTTCCCATGAACCTGCGCGTCCGGCTGACTTGACTACGGCCCCGGATTCCGCGGGAGGCAGGTTTGCGGCTCGACATGGCTACGGTCCGATCTGCGCCGAGGCAAGGGAGCACGAAGCACGGCGGTTGGAGGTGATGGCGATGGCACAGCAGGGGCAGGTGTTTCCACTCGCGGGCCGGGGCGGGGATGGGGCGCTGTGGGCGTACCGGTATCGGCTTGGCGGGCGTGGCTCCAAGCGCGTTCAACGGGGCGGGTTCGACTCGGAGCGGGCGGCGGCGGAGCCGCTAGAGCGCCTGCTCGAGCAGCTGCGACGCGACCACGCCATCAGGTTGCTCGACACCTACACGTTCCGTGGAACGCAGCTGCGGGGCGGCCCGTCGGCCGCCCCGCAGCGCTACTGCTTCGTGCCGACGCGCCTCAACGCGCCTGGGCCGTGACGATGACCGTGCCGAGCGGGGCGCCCGTCGTCGACGGCGTCCCGAACGTAGCGGTCAGGGCGTTCGAGGCGGCCTCGTTGAGGTTTGCCTTGACGCCGCTGACGACCAGGCCGGTCGGCCCGGATGCCTTGATCTGTGCGCCGCTGAGGTCCAAGTTGACGATCTCGACCTTCGGGCTGGCGCCGTTGACGGACGCCGCGAGCGTGTTCGCCGCGGCGAGCTTGATGTCGAAGTCGGTCAACGCCAGCGTGGTCGCGCCCTTCGTAAGCGAGATCCCGCCCGTATGACCGATCGTGCCCGAGCCGAGGGTGGTGGAGATCACCGACCTCGTGATCGGGAAGTCGAGCACTCCCGCTGTGGACGAACTGCCCGGCGCGATGACGCCCGGGGTGATGCCCGCGCCCGTGAGCAGGTTCGCAGTGGCGGCGTCGAGCGTCAGCGCCGTCGTGCCGGCCTCGATGATGAGTTCCTTCGGGCGGGCGTCCACGACCGCCGTGCCGAGCTTCAGGCCCGCCTTGAAGGCCGTCGTGTGGAACGCTTGGTTCAGCGCCTGAGCACCGGTCTTGTTGAGTTTCACGCCGACCTTCGAGACCTTCGTGCCGATCTGTGCCGGTCCGCCGGAGCGCGGACGTGAGATCTTCGCCTTGGACAGGTCGAGCTTGATGATCGTGGCGCGGGCCTTGCCGCCGCCGATCGCCGCAGAGAGCGTCGCGTTCTTGTTGACGCGGATGATGAAGTTGCGCAAGTCGACCTTCGTCTTGCCGTGCGACAGTCGAAGACCGCCGGAGTGATTGATCAGAGCAGGACTGACCGACTTCGGATCCAGTGAGCCGCCGGTGATCGGGAACCGCACGGTGCGGCCCTTGGCCGTCGCGGGATCGAGCGGCTTGACCGCGATGCCGAGCCTCGTGAGCGCCTTCGCCGTGCCCTTGTCGAGCGTGAGCGAGGTGTTGCCGGCCTTCTTCAGAGAAACGGTGTTGCTGTTTGCGGGCGCCTGCGCGAGAGCCGACGGCGCGGCCATGGCGCCGACGGCGCCGACTGTGGCGACCGCAAGCGCCGTCCGGCGGCGCGAGATGAGCTGCAGGGACATGACGACGGTGCTCCTTGAGACGGGGAACGGACAAACCCTGAACAGGGCTTGGACAACATAGCTACACCGACCTCACGTGTCAAGGGTTTGTTGAAAGATTGTCTAAGCTTTCTACCCGCGGCCGTGACCGATGCCCACACCGACTTCCTCGACGAGCTCGCTGGGGCGCGTCTACCGGGCGCGAGTCAGCTGCGGCGGCTGGCAAAGCTGCCGTTCATGGCGCCGTCGCCGCGCCTGCGGTTCGAAATGTCGACCGCGCCGAGATCGACGGGATGCGAGAACTCGGGGGGCTTGATGCTCGCGGGCGAAGCTCGCATTCGTGGCGCCGCCTGCGCTCCTCACGACCGCGGCCGAGCGGCGATCGCGGATCCCAGGCCGACGCCTCTCCTACGGGACCGGCGCGTCCGGTGTGACCGGCCCGCGGGCGACTTCGTTCGCCGCGGCGACGAGGTCGCCGTCGAGTCGGCGCGCCCCGGCTCGTCTGCAGAGTGCGTCTGACGCCCCGGGGCCGCTGAGGACGAGCCGGACTCGCTTCGCTAGGCGGCGAAGTGCGCTTGCCTCGGTCTCGAGTAGGTCCGGGGCGAAGCTGGCAAGGACGGTAAGCGCCGGCAGAGTCGTCTCAGCAGCCTCGGTGAGCGTCGCGATCGGCGTGTCGGCGCCGAGAAAGAGGATGCGCCAGCCGTAGGAGCGCAAGAGGAGCCCGAAGGAGAGCAGGCTGATGTCGTGTTGCTCGCCTGGCGCGCACGCGAGCAGCGCGAGCGGTCCGCTGCCGCGCCCCCACATCCGTGCGAGTGAGAGCAGCCGGGATCGGATCAGGTTGCTGGCGAAGTGCTCCTGGCTGATAGTGAGGGTTCCCCGTTGCCACTCGAGGCCGACCCTGGTGAGGGTGGGAAGGATGAGTTCGCGCAGAACTGCTTCTAGACCGAACGCTGCGAAGCTCTGGTCAAGTATCGCGTGCACGGCGGGCTCGTCGTAGTCGTGGATCGCGGCAAGGAGGCGTGAAGCCGCGTCTTCGAGCAGGCCGTCCGACGGTCGGGCGCTCTGCAGCGCGGCGCGTGCCGCCTCGGCCGCCGACAGCCCCTCACCGAGGGCTCGGCGCATGCGGGCGACTCGCTCGGCGTCCTCGCTGGTGTAGAGCCGGAACCCGCCGGGTGAGCGGACCGGCTGCAGGAGTCCGTAGCGCTGCTCCCAGGCGCGGAGCAGCGCGGCGTTCACGCCGACGCGGCGGGCGAATTCCCCGATCCGCAGCGAGTCGGGAGTAATCGACACGGAATCATTATACATACTTTAGACAAACTCTTGACAGAAACATTTCTGCGCGATACCTTCGTCCATAGATTGTCGACTGTTTGTTAAAGGATGGCCTTGCATGGAGAAGTCACGAACTTCTGTGATCGCCCGCCCCGATCCTGTCGCTCGGCGGACGCTGAGATGAGAGTTGCTGTGGTGGGTGCCGGGGTGTCCGGCCTGGTGGTAGCGCATCTGCTGCACCGGGCGCATGACGTCACGGTCTTCGAGGCGAATGACTACCCGGGCGGGCACACGAACACGATCCGCGTCGACACCCCGAACGAGACGCATGAGGTCGACACCGGGTTCATCGTCTTCAATGACCGCAACTATCCGAACTTCAAGCGGCTGCTCGAACGGCTGGCGGTCGGCTCGCAGCGATCGACGATGAGTTTCAGCGTCAGCGATGGCAGCGGAGTCTTCGAGTACAGCAGTGCGTCTCCGAATGGCCTGTTCGCAAAGCGCGCGCATCTCCTGACCCCGTGGTTTCACCGCATGGTCGCTGATCTCGCTCGGTTCAACCGCGCCAGCCGGGAGCTGCTGGGCGATCCTGCCGAGGACGTCTCGCTTGGAGACTGGCTGGAGCGTCATCGCTTCTCGAGGGCGTTCATCGAGCGGCTGATCGTGCCTCAGGCGTCGGCAGTGTGGTCGGCCGCTCCGCGGCAGATGTGGAGCTTTCCCGCCCGCTTCTTGGTGGAGTTTTTCGACAATCACGGCATGCTGTCGTTCCGCGGTCGGCCTAGTTGGCGGACAGTCCGCGGCGGATCGGCCCGGTACGTGGAGGCGCTGATCGGGCCGTTCTCCGATCGGCTGCGGCTGCGCACGCCCGTCGATGCCGTCACGCGTCACCCTGATCATGTGCTGGTCAAGCCGAGTGGTGGTGAGGCAGAGCGGTTCGACGAGGTCGTCCTGGCGACCCACTCGGACCAGGCGCTGGCGCTGCTTGCCGATGCCAGCGATCGTGAGCACGAGATCCTCGGCGCGATCCCCTATCAGGGCAATGAGGCGGTGCTCCACACCGACGTGCGGATGCTGCCGCGCCGCCCCCGCGCGTGGGCGAGCTGGAACTATCACCTGCTAGCCGAGCCCAAGGGCGCGAGCACCGTCACCTACCACATGAACCGGCTTCAGTCGCTGCGCGCGGAGCGCGAGTTCTGCGTGACGCTCAACCGCACCGAGGCGATCGACCCGGCCCACGTGATCCGCACGATCCCCTATGCGCACCCGGTGTACACGCAGGCGGGGGTCAAGGCGCAAGCGCGAGTGGGTGAGATCGACGGGCGCAACCGGACGCACTTCTGCGGCGCCTACTGGGGCTGGGGGTTCCACGAGGACGGCGTCGTCAGCGCGCTGCGGGTGGGCAAGCGTTTCGGAGCGCGGCTGTGACCGCGAGCTGCATCTACGAGGGGACGATTCGCCACCGGCGCTTCCAGCCCCGGCGCGAGTTCAGCCATCGACTGGCGCTGGCCTACCTCGACTTGGACGAGCTCCCGAAACTGCTCGACGGCCGACTGGTCGCCCGGCGCACGGGGCTGGTCCGCTTTCGCCGCCGCGATTACCTGGGCGATCCCGCTGTGCCGCTGCACCGCGCTGTGCGCGACGTGGTGGAGGAGCAGACCGGCGCGCGGCCCGAGGGCCCGATCCGGCTGCTGACGCAGCTGCGCTCGTTCGGGCACTGCTTTAACCCCGTCAGCTTCTACTACTGCTTCGAGTCGGGAGGCGAGCGCGTGCAGGCTCTGGTCGCGGAGGTGACGAACACGCCCTGGGGGGAGCGGCACGCCTACGTGATCGAAGGCAAGCAGCGTCACTCTGCGGCGCTTGCTGGCGAGTTCGAGAAGACGCTTCACGTCTCCCCGTTCATGGGCATGGATCATCGGTACGAGGCCCGTGCGGCGATGCCCGCCCAGACGCTGTCGGTCCACATCGCCTCGAGCCGTGCCGGCGTCACCGTCTTCGACGCGACGCTGGCGCTGCGCCGCCGGGAGCTGACGCGCGCGTCGATGGCGGGGATCACCGTGCGCTACCCGGCCGCGACCGTCCGCGTGCTGGCGCTGATCTATGCACACGCGCTCGGGCTGAAGCTGGCGGGCGTGCCAGTCCACGGCCATCCGGAGGCGGGACGGGCATGAGCGTCTGGTTCTCACGCCGGCTCGTGTCGCTCCTCTTGCGACGGATCAAGGTCGGCAGCCTCATCGTCGTGGAGGGAGATGAGCGGCTCGCCTTCGGCTCCGGTTCACCGACTGCGACTGTCCAGATCGCCTCCTCGCGAACGTGGCGGATGCTGCTGCGCGGCAGCCGCGGAATGGCCGAGGCCTTTGCCCAAGGCCTGTGGAACTCGCCCGATCTGGTGGCGTTGATCAGGCTGGCGGCGCGCAACGCTGGCGGCCTGGACAGGCTCCGCTCGCGGGGTGCCCCGGTGCGGTGGCCGCTGCAGCGGGCCGGGGGGCTCCTGCGTCGCAGCACGAAGCGCCGGCGCCGGCGCGACGTCGCCGCCCACTACGACCTCGGGAACGAGATGTTCGCGCGGATGCTCGATCCGACGATGAGCTACTCGTGTGCGGTCTTCGAGCACGAGGGGATGACGCTCGAGCAGGCTCAGCTGGCGAAGCTCGAGCGCGTCTGCGAGAAGCTCGACCTCGGTCCCGAGGATCGCGTGCTGGAAATCGGAACCGGCTGGGGTGCGTTCGCGCTTCACGCCGCCGCGACGCGTGGTTGCCACGTGACCACCACCACGATCTCGCGCCAGCAGCACGATTACGCCGTCGAGCAGGTCCGCCGCGCGGGGCTGAACGACAGGGTCACCGTGCTGATGGATGACTACCGCGACCTGCGGGCCCGGTACGACAAGCTCGTCTCGATCGAGATGATCGAGGCAGTGGGCTGGCGGCAGTTCGGCACGTTCTTCGCCAAGTGCTCGGAGCTGCTGGTTCCCGACGGCGCGATGCTGCTCCAGGCGATCACGATCGACGACCGCGCCTACGAGGTCGAGAAGGCATCGAAGTCCTTCATCAAGACCTACATCTTCCCGGGTGGCTGCCTGCCCTCGCTCGAGGTGATCACGCGCAACCTCGCGCGGCGAACCGACATGCAGGCGACGGGGCTCGAGGACCTGACGCCGGACTATGTCGAGACGCTGCGGCGCTGGCGCGAGAACTTCACGGCCCATGCTGACGAACTCGCGGAGCGCGGCTACGACGAGCGCTTCCGGCGTCTCTGGACGCTCTACCTTGCCTACTGCGAAGCCGGCTTCGCGGAACGGCGGATCTGCGACGTCCAGCTCGTTCTCGCCAAGCCCCTGTGCCTGACCGCGTCGCGCTTGCACCTGGAGCGTGCCGACGGCGGCCCGGAGTCCGAGCTCTCGGTGAGCGCATGATCGGCTCGCTGCTCGACACCATCCTCGATCGCACCGTGGTGGCCGGTTACACGAACGTCGGCTATCGGATCCGCAGCCGCGGATGGAGCGCGTCTGAACTGCAGCGGATGCAGGGGAAGGTGGTGCTGGTCACGGGCGCGAGATCCGGGCTCGGGTTCGCCGCTGCCGAGGGTTTCGCGCGCCTGGGCGCCACGGTTTGGCTGATCGTCCGTAACCGGGAGCGCGGTGAAGAGGCGCGCGTGAGGATCGTCGAGCGGTCCGGTAACGGCGACGTGCACGTGGGGGTCTGCGATCTCAGCGAGCTCGAGTCGGTCCGGAAGTTCGCCGGACGCTTTCGAGATCAGGCTTCGCGCCTCGATGTGCTGGTCAACAACGCCGGGGTGATGACCGAAGCGCGCGCTGTGTCGGCCGACGGGATCGAGCTGACGCTCGCTACCAACGTCGTCGGCCCGTTTCTGCTGACCAACCTGCTGATCCCGCTGCTCCGGGAAAACGCCCCGGCGCGCATCGTCAACGTGTCCTCTGGCGGCATGTACACGCAGAAGCTCAGGGTTGATGACTTGCAGAGCGAGCGCGGGGAGTTCGACGGGCCGACCGTGTACGCGCGGACCAAGCGTGCGGAGGTGATCCTCACCGAGCTCTGGGCAGAGCAGTTGGCGGGCACCGGGGTCGTGGTTCACTCGATGCACCCGGGTTGGTCGGACACCCCCGGCGTGCGATCCTCGCTGCCTCGCTTCTACGAGCTGACACGACCGCTGCTGAGGACGCCCGCGCAGGGCGCCGACACGATCGTCTGGCTCGGTGCCGCCGCCGAACCGGGCCGCAGCTCTGGCCGGTTCTGGCACGACCGCCGACCGCGTCCCACTCACCGGCTGCGATGTACACGGGAGACGCGGCGGGAGCGCGAGCGGCTCCTCGCCGAGTGCGTACGGCTCAGCGGTTGGCGCGACGCGTCCGGTCCGACCGCGTCGACTTCAATTCCAGAAGGAGAATCTTGATGGCCCGCTACCGCGCATCGATCGACATCCAGCGCCCGCGCGAGGACGTATTTGCCTACCTCAGCGATTTCTCGACGACCAGGGAATGGGATCCGGGCGTGGTCGAGGCGGAGCGTCTGAACGGTCAAGCGGTGGGCGAGGGAACCGAGTTCCGGCTGGTTGCGGAGTTCCTCGGCCGAAAGACACCGCTCACCTATCGGATCGTTGAGTACGACCCCCCGCATGCCGTCACCTTCCTCGGCGAGAACGCCACCGTGGTCTCGCGGGACAGGATCACCTTCGACTCGACCGCCGCGGGCACACGCGTCACCTACGACGCCGACCTTGCGCTGAAAGGCCTGCTCAGGATCGCCGACCCGGTCCTGGCTCTCGCGTTCAACCGTGTCGGCGATCGCGCTCTTGCCGGTCTCAGGCGAACGCTCGCCCCATCGCAGCCGCAGAGACTCAGCCCACTATCCGGACGGGCTCTCGACGGCAAGGAGTACGAGTTGCCGGGTGATCTCGCGGAGCGACACAACTTCCTCGTGGTCGCCTTCCGCCGCGAGCAGCAACGCGTGGTCGATCAGTGGCTGCCGTGGCTGATCGACCTTGAGCAGGGGCGCTCGGACGTCGCGGTGTACGAGCTACCGGTGCTGTCATCCGTGTACGGCCCGGCGCGGTGGTTCATTGACGGTGGCATGACGCGCGGGATCCCGGACGCCTCCGCCCGGGCCCGCACGATCACCGTCTACACCGACGTCCGGAAGGTCGTTGACAACCTCGGTCTTGCCGGCACCGACACGATCGCGGTGCTGATAGTCGAGCGTTCCGGCCGGATACTTGCCAGCGAAGTCGGTGGCTTCGAGGAGCAGAAGGCAGAGCGGCTGGCCGCCTCGCTCGCGCCGACACCGTCGCCCACCGCACCGTGACATGACGGAAAGGGTGCTCGTCACCGGCGCGACGGGATTCATCGGAGGTCGCCTCGCCGCCAGGCTGGCAAGCTCGGCACGGGAGGTGCGCTGCCTGGTGCGCGACCGCGGCGGGACTCGCGCCCGCGAGCTCGAGCGCGAGGGCTTCGACCTGCGCGAGGGAGACGTGCTGCGCCCAGAAACGCTGCGCGGCGCAGGCCACGGGATAGACGTCGCGTATTACCTGATCCACTCGATGGGTCGAGGCGGGCCCAAGGACTTCGCCGCCAGCGAGCGCGCCGCCGCCACCGCCTTTGCCCGGATGGCGCGCGCGGAGGGGATCGAGCGCGTGATCTACCTCGGCGGCCTCGGTGACCGGCCGCAGTCCCAGCACCTGCGCAGCCGGCACGAGACCGCGCTCGCGCTGCGCGAGCACGGCCCCGCGCTGTCCTACTTCCGGGCCGGGATGGTGGTCGGGCCGCAGAGCGAGTCCTATCGCACCCTGCGCTACCTCGTGCAGCGGCTGCCGGCGATGATCGCACCGGCGTGGCTGAAGAACGCGACCCAGCCGATTGCGATCGACGACACGCTGAGCTATCTGGTCGAGGCACTGACGGTCGAAGCGTCGGCGGGGAGGGAGATTCAGATCGGCGGCCCCGACGTGCTCACCTACGGCGAGATGCTCGACCGGATGGCGGAAGTCCTCGGAATCCGTCGCAGGCCGCGGATCCCGGTGCCGCTGATCACCCCGTGGCTCTCCTCACTCTGGATCGGGCTCGTCACACCCGTCGACGCAGGGGTAGCAAGACCGCTGATCGAAGGACTCGCCGTGCCGACGCTCGTCACCGACCCCTCCGGAGCGGCGCTGTTCGACATCGAGCCCATCAGCTTCGACCAAGCGCTCCGACGCGCCGTTGCCGAAGACCCCGAGCTCGCGGCCAGATGAGGGTTCTCGAACGTCTGTTCATCTCGCGTCCCGCCCGCCTCGGGATCATCGTCGTGTGGCTTGTGCTGGGCGGACTCGGCGGTTCGTTCGCGCAGCGCTTCCAGGATGCTCAGAAGAACGAGCAGTCGTCGTTCCTGCCCGGCGCCTCGGAATCAGTGCGCGAGCTGACGTTGGCCAAGCGCTTCCCGTCCGGTGAGCGCTTCGCCGCCATCACCGTCGTGCGCCGCGACGGCGGACTGACACCGCGAGACCTGGCCGCGATCGAGCGAACACGTGCCTCGCTTGCCGCCAATCCCCCGGTCACGGGCTCCCGGCAGGTGCTCGTCCGTGTCTCACCGAACCGCACGACGGCACTCGTGATCGTCAACCTCGACCCGCGCGGCAAAGAGACGCTCCTGAAGTCGTCCGTGAGCGGGGTGGAGAGCCGGATGGCGCCGCTGCGTGCGCGCGGTCTTACGGTCAAGGTGACGGGTCCGGCGGGTTTCTCGCGGGACGCGGTGAACGTGTTCTCCTCGATCAACGGGACGCTGCTGCTGGCCACCGGCGCGCTGGTGTTCGTGCTGCTGATCCTGATCTACCGCTCGCCGATCTTCTGGGTGATTCCGCTTTTCAGCGTGCTGATGGCGGAGGCCTTCTCGCGGTTCTGCGGATGGACGATCGCCGAGGCGGGGGTCACCGTCAACGGCCAGAGCGCCGGCGTCTTGCCCGTGCTCGTATTCGGTGCGGGGACCGATTACGCGCTGCTGCTTGTCGCGCGCTACCGCGAGGAGCTGCGCCGCTACGAGCGCCCGGTCGACGCAATGCGCCAGGCGCTGCGGCGGGCCGGACCCGCGGTGTTCGCGTCGGGGTCGACAGTCATCCTGGCGCTGCTGTGCCTGTCGCTGGCGCAGGTCAACGGCACCAGCGGGCTCGGGCCGATCGGCGCGATGGGAGTGGCGCTGGCGATGCTCTCGATGCTGACACTGCTGCCTGCGGCGCTGGTGGCCGGCGGCCGGCGCGCCTTCTGGCCGTTCGTGCCGCGCTTCGGCTCAGAGGGCACGGACGAAACACACGGGACGTGGCGCCGCGTCGGCGAGCGCGTCGCGGCCACTCCACGACGCGTATGGATCACTACGGTGCTGCTGCTGGGACTCGGCTGCCTCGGCCTGACGAGCTTCTCGACCGGCCTCACCAACACGCAGGACTTCCGCGGCCGGGTGCAGTCCGTTGAGGGTCAGCGGCTGATCGCGAAGGCGTTCCCCGCCGGTGACAACGCGCCAACCGACGTAGTCGTGCGCGACGTACGCGCGGTCCCTCGCGTTCAGCGGGCACTCCGCTCCGTGCCCGGCGTGGCGGCGGTGGGGCCGCCGGAGCTCGGAAGGCCGGGCGCGCGCTTTGGCCTCACGCTCAACGCCGACCCCTACTCGACCACCGCCGAGAACCTCGTCCCGCGCCTTCGTTCGGCGGCACACGCGGCCAGCCCGACCACGCTCGTGGGCGGCCCGACCGCTCAGCAGAACGACTTCGACACCGCGGCCGCGCACGACAATCGGCTGATCGTGCCAATCGTGCTCATGTTGGTATTCGTGATCCTCGCGCTGCTGCTGCGCGCGGTCACGCTGCCGCTGCTGCTGATCGCGACCGTGATCCTGTCCTTCGGCGCCGCCCTAGGCATCTCCTCGGCGGTGTTCGACCACCTCTTTGGCTATCCGGGCGAGCCCTCGACGCTGCCGCTACTGGCCTTCATCTTCCTCGTAGCGCTCGGGGTCGACTACAACATCTTCCTGATGGCGCGAGCCCGCGAGGAGGCGCTCCGCCACGGCACACGGCACGGGATGCTGCGCGGGCTGGCGGTGACCGGCGGCGTCATCACCTCGGCCGGGATCGTGCTCGCCGGGACATTCACGATGCTTGCGACGCTTCCGCTCAAGACGCTGACCGAGCTCGGCTTCACGATCGCCTTCGGGGTCCTGCTCGACACCTTCATCGTCCGCTCGGTGCTCGTGCCCGCGCTCGTTTTCGACATCGGCCCTCGCGTCTGGTGGCCAAGCGCCCTCGCCCGAAAAGAGGAAACGCGGTACCGGCCAGGCGAAGCCGACTCCGCGCCGCGCACCGACGAGCGCCACCCCGAACGGCCAGCGGCGTTGGCAGCCAGCGACCCCCGGCGGGGCCCGAACTGACGGTGGAGCGAGTTTGGGACTACCCCCGCCCGCCGGCCGTCATGTCCTGCAAGTGTCGCGTCCGGATCGAGCTGGCCGGCGAGGTGCTGGCCGACTCCAACCGCGCCCTACGCGTGCTCGAGACCAGCCACCCACCGACCATCTACATCCCGCCGGAAGACGTGCGTGAAGAGCTCCTGGCCGAGAGCGACGCACGCACGACCTGGTGCGAATTCAAGGGCCCAGCGCGATACCTGGACGCGGTCGTCGACGGCCGGCGCTTCAAGGCAATCGCCTGGAGCTACCCCGATCCCTCACCGGGGTACGAGGCGCTGCGCGATCACGTCGCCTTCTACCCGGGTCGTGTCGACGCGGCTTGGTTAGATGACGAGCGCGTTCAAGCCCAGCAAGGCGACTTCTACGGAGGATGGATCACCGCCGACCTGATCGGCCCGTTCAAAGGGCCGCGCGGCACACTCGCCTGGTGAAGTCAGGTCCCGTAACGCTCCCTCTCGATCATTTGCGACGTCACGCGACCGCTAACGAAGGCGAGCTTGCGCGCCGTTCCCCTGCATGCGATCGCGCTCGCCGCACTCGATCAGCTACGGCGGGACCCGGAGTGCCCGCGCCTGTTCCCGTCCCTGCGCGGCGTCTACCTCGACCTGCACAACCTCCGAACCGCAGCTGGAAACCGGCCCAGAAGGCCGCCGGGATCGCGCCGCTCCGCCGGGTCTACAACCTGCGGCACACATTCACCACCCTCGCGCTCCACGCCGGCATCTCCACCTTCGGCCACCTCGCCCGCGACGGCCGCGAGCACGCAATCAAGCTGCTCGACACCTACCGCGGCGCCGAAGCGCTCAACGTCCACCCGGTGGACGCTGCGTGGACACCAAACGAGCCCTTCGCCGTCAACGCCGACAACGGAAAGCGTGGCTGAGCAGGCAAAACGCTGAAGCCGACTATCGGACTCGAACCGATGACCCCCTCCTTACCATGGAGGTGCTCTACCAACTGAGCTAAGTCGGCGCGACCGTCGAGTGTATCTCGCCGCGGCAGTGGCGATGGAGCAGGTAGAGCGCGCCCGCGAAGATCAGCAGGTCGCCCACGCTGAGCACGTTCCCGATCGGCCAGGGGCCGGGCACGGGGATCACGTCGCCGATGAAGAGGAGCTTCGGATGGGCGACCGCCGTGGAGTTGGCGAAGCCGCCCGAGGTGTCGATTCCGGCGATGCGCAGGGCCGAGGCTGCGGCCGGCATCACGCCGCCGTTCAGCGAGATGGCGAGCAGGTTCAGGCCGGCGCCGAGTGCGATCAGCGGCATGCCGGTGAGGCGGCGGTTGGCCACGAGGAACCACGCCACGAGCGCGTAGGACACGAGGTAGAGGGCGACGTGCAGCGAGTGGCTGCCGCCGCGCGCCTGGGTGATCGCCACCTGGATCGCGGCGGCGGCGAGCACGGCCCAGGTGGCCTCCACCTGAAGCGTCGACAGCCGCGACAGCCGGCCACCGAACAGCGGCACGGTGACGAGGCAGACCACCGCCAGCAGGACGAGCAGCATCAGGCCGCGCTGGCCGACATGGCGGCGAGTGAGAGGACCGGCAGCGGCATGCGCGCGACGTGCTGGGTGGGCAGCGGGGTGCGCGCGTCCCACCAGCGGATGAGCTCCGCGGCGGGCAGCGCGCGGCTCAGGTGGAAGCCCTGGGCGAGCTCGACGCCGAGGTCCGACAGCCGCTCGAGCGTCTCGGCATCCTCGATCCCCTCGGCCACCGTCCGCAACGCCAGGTTGCGCGCGAGCTCGATCGTCGACTTGACGATCACCGCGTTGCGCCTGTCGGTGTTCATGCCGAGCACGAACGACTTGTCGACCTTCAGCTCGCGCACCGGCAGCTCGGTGAGGTAAGCGAGCGACGAGTAGCCGGTGCCGAAGTCGTCGATGGCGAGCGACACGCCGAGGTCACTGAGGTGGTGCATGGTCGCCTTCGCCGCGGCCGGATCGGCCATCAGTGAGCTCTCGGTGAGCTCGAGCGTCAGCGAGTCGCCGGGCACGCCGTGCAGCGCGAGCAGGCGCTCCACCTCGTCGGGGAAGTTGCGGTCGACCAGGCAGCGGGCAGAGATGTTGAGCGACAACGAGAGCTTGCGCCCGGCGTCCTGCCACTCGCGCAGGTCGTGCAGCCCGAGGTCGATCACGCTGTAGGTCAGGTCCTTGATCAGGCCCGTGTGCTCGGCGAGCTCGATGAAGTCGGACGGCCGCAGCAGGCCACGCGTTGGGTGATTCCAGCGCACGAGCCCCTCGGCGCCGACCGGGGCGCCGAGGCGCACGTCGACCTGCGGCTGGTAATGCAGCACGAGGTCGTCGCCGCTGATCGCCCGGCGCAGGTCGGTGACGAGCGCCAGGCGCGCGTGCGAGTGGTAGTCGTCCTCGGCGCGGTAGGTCACCAGCGAGCGCTGGGTGTCCTTGGCCTTGTACATGGCCACGTCGGCGCGCTGGAGCAGCGTGTCGACGTCGCGCCCGTGCTCCGGGTACCAGGCGATGCCGACGCTCGCATCCAGCTCGATGCTGATGCCGTCGGCCTCGATCGGGGTCTTGAGCGCGGTCTGGAAGCGGTGCACCGCCATGTGCACGTCGCGCGGGTCGCGGACGTTCGGCATGAAGACGGCGAACTCGTCGCCTCCTAGCCGCGCGACGAAGTCCGTATCGCGGAACCCGCCCTGGAGGCGCGGCCCCACCTGACGCAGCACGAGGTCGCCGTGGTGGTGGCCGAGCGTGTCGTTGACCTCCTTGAAGCGGTTCAGGTCCACCAGCAGCACGGCCGCGCGCGTGGCTCCGGGTGCCCGCAGCGCACGGGCCACCTCGACGCGGAACGAGCGGCGGTTGGGCAGGGCGGTGAGGCTGTCGTGCATCGCCTGGTGCTCGGCCTTGGCGATGCGCACGGTCTGCCGCCCCGAGAAGTAGACCGCGAGCAGCGGCATGAAGAGGAGCGGGAACAGGACCGGGCTGAAGTCGAGCACGGTCACGACGGCCGGCGCGAAGCAGAGCAGCACCGCGCCCACAGAGAGGCTGAAGATCAGGTCGGTGCGGAGCGCCTTCGTCAGCGGCGTGCCCTCGTAGTAGGTGGTCGCCCGGGTGACCAGCAGCAGGTTGATCACGAAGAACGCCGCGGCCGCGGCCCCCACCGCGAGCAGGTCATGCGCCCCGAAGCGGCTCCCGAGCGGCGGCTCGTGCCCCAGGACCAGCGACAGCATCCCGGCCGCCGCAGTGAGCGTGAAGGCGTACTGGCCCATGTTGAAGCCGACCCTCCACCAGCGCTTACCGGCGGCGAGGTCCTGGATCGCCGACGCGCTGAGCTGCGCCACGAGCGCCGGCGCCAGCCCGGCGCTCAGGAGAAGCGCGAACGAGAACATCGTCGAGACCGTCACCTCACCGTCTCCGGTGAGGCGCGGGATCTCGAGCGGCAGCAGCTCGCCGAGCAGAACGGCGACGGCGAGCGCCCAGAACTCGAACGTGCCAAGGGTGTGCAGGCTCGTCGAGAACGTGCTCGCCACCAGCGTCAGCAGCGGGAGCGAAAGCGCAGCGATCGCCACACAGAAGATGTGGACTGGTTGGGGGCGGCGCAGTGTCACAGAGAGGGTTTGGGGAATTGGGCGCCCCGGCCGTCGCGGCCAGGACGCCCGCCCGCCGCTAGAACTTGTGGCCGGCCCCCGAGTCAACGATGATCGCCACGAGGGCGACGATCGAGGTCAGCAGCTTGGCGTGCCGGAACTTGAACTTGGACTTGGACACGAAGTCCCTCCTCCTCGAATCAGTGCCTTTAGAGACGCCGCGACGGGCGCCTGAGCCGGCAACCGAGCTATCTCGCCTCCGTGCGAGACCTCTGGCTTTGCGTCCCCGCCTCGCGGCGGGTTTGCCTTGGGCAGCTCAAACTGCAAGGCATAGATCGAACCTTGGCGCGCCAACCTTTAGGAAACTCGACAACTTTTTCGCGGTCCGCCGAGTGTCCAGGCCGCGCTACGGGACTGGATGAGCTAGGGCTCGACCTGCCCTGCGTAGAGCGCGAACACGGCGCCCTGCGGATCCTGCACCACGGCGATCTTGGCGATCTGGATGTCGATCGGCCCGACGACCTTCTTGCCGCCCAGCTCCTCGACCTTGGCGATGCCCGCATCGATGTCCTCGACGCCGAAGTAGGCGAGCCAGTGCGGCGGCACGCCCGGCATCTGCAGCGCCTGGATGCCGCCGTTGTTCGCCTCGCCCACCTTCACCGCCAGGTACTCCTGCGGGCTGCCTGGGAACTGCTCGATGTTCCAGCCGAAGAGCTGGCCGTAGAAGTCCTTGGCGCCAGCGGTGTCCGATGTGTTGAGCTCGTTCCACACCAGCGCGCCCGGCTCGTTCACGAGCTCGGCGCCGAACGTCTCGCCCGGCTCCCAGACCATGAAGAACGCGCCCTGCGGATCCTGGATCACGGCCATGCGGCCCGCCTCCATCACGTCGAACGGCGGCGCGTGCACGTTCCCGCCGAGCTCGGCGGCGCGCTCGGCCGCGGCGTCGGCGCTTTCGACCGACACGTAGTGGTTCCAGGCCGGCGGCACGCCCGCGTCGCGCTGCGCAGGCGGCTGCCCGGCGATGGCGCCGACGATCTTGCCGCGCGAGTGCATCATCGAGTACGTCGCCTCGTCGCCGACGGGAACGTCGTTCGCCTCCCAGCCGAACAGGCCGCCGTAGAAGCTCTTGGCCGCGTCCTGATCGGTAGTCGACAGGTCGACCCAGCAGAACGTCCCTGGTGTGTAACTGCTCCTCTCACCCATGCGCGCGAAGGTAGCGCAACCCCGGGTGAACCGCATTCCCGGATGTGACGTACTCGTTACGATGCGCTCCTTCGACCCGCGCCGTGTCGGCTCGCTCGAGGCTCGCGCCTGGGAGACCTACTACCGGCGCAAGTGGGCGGCCTTCCTGGTCGCCTCGGTCGGGCTCGTCCGGTCGGCCTTCCGCATGGGCTGGCGCGACACCCTGGCCGGCGCCTGGCTCGTGCTGCGGGCGAACCAGAAGTGGGCGCCGTATCCGGACAACGACCCCGCGGCGGCGCGCGCGCTGATGGCGAGCTTCTACCGGCGCCTGGCCGCGGCCGAGCGCGCCTCGTTCGACCCGGTTCGCGCGGCGGAGCTCGAAGTCGAGTGGTGGCGCGCGCACCGCGAGCATCAGCGCGACGACGGCTCGGCGGAGGAGCTCGTCGGCGCGCTCAGCGACCTCTACTCGTACACCTACTCGGCGGACCGCGGCGAGGTGCGGCGAGCGGCGGAGCTGCGCGCGAAGGCGATGGACGTCTCCGACCGCTGGGTCGACGCCGGCTGCGATCCCGACAGCCCGCTGCTCGGCGAGGAGCGGGCGCTGCTCGTGCGCTCCTACGCCGCCCTGCTGGCGGCCGTGCACACCTAAGTTTCTAGACTCGCCAGTCGTGCGGGCAGGCCGCTTCGTACTCGGCGTCCTGGCTGCGGTGCTGATCGCGGCCTGCAGCCATCACCGCCATGAGAGCGCGCCCACCCCGCCGGCCGCGCACCTGTCGGCGGCCCGGCCTTGCCTCGCTGCTGGTGTGACCTGCGCCCGGCTCGACGTCCCGCTCGATCACAGTGGCAGAACGCCCGGGCGGCTCTCGCTGCGGGTGGCGATCGCCGGCGGCGCCGCCGCGCCGCGCGGCACGCTGGTGTGGCTCACGGGCGGGCCTGGCGAGACCGGCGTGCCGTTCATCCGGCGGGTCGGGCGTGAGCTTCGGACAGCGCTGCGCGGCTACCGCGTGGTGATGCTCGACCAGCGCGGCACCGGCGCCGGCGCGCTGCGCTGTCCGGCTCTCCAGCGGGCGGTCGGCGCCTCCGATCTCACCGTGCCGCCGACGGGCGCCGTCGAGAGCTGCGCTCGCCTGCTCGGCCCGCGACGGCGCTTCTTCACCACAGCCGACACCGTGGCTGACCTCGATCAGCTGCGGGCCGCGCTGGGCGTGCGGCGTTGGACGCTCGACGGCGTCTCCTACGGCACCTTCGTGGCGGAGCGCTACGCGCTCGCGCATCCGGATCGCGTCGAGCGGCTGGTGCTCGACTCGGTGGTGCCGCAGACCGGCATCAACCCGTTCCAGCTCGAGACGATCCAGGCGGTGCCGCGCGTGCTGCGCTCGGCCTGCGCGCAGACGCGCTGCGGCACCGATCCGGCCGCCGACCTCGCGGCCGTGGTCCGCTCCCGCCACGACGGCCCCGCGCTGCTCGACACGCTCGTAACGCTCAGCATCGTCGACCCCCGCTACCGGCCCGTGCCGCGCGCCCTCCACGCGGCGCGGCAGGGACGGCCCGCACGGCTCGAGCGCCTGATCGCGGCGGTGCGACACGGCAACCGCTTCCCCGCCGGCTTCCTCAGCCAGGGTCTCCACGCCAGCACCCTCTGCGGCGACTTCCCGCAGCTCTGGGGCGGGCCGGCCACGCCGCTGGCGGCACGCGCTCCGGCGGTCCGTGCGGCGGCGAACCGGCTCACGGCCGCGCAGCTCTGGCCGTTCGACCGCGCGACCGCCACCGGCAACGGCGAACTGCTCGCCTGCGAGCGCTGGCCGCCGGTGGCGGTCAAGCCGCCCGCCGCCTCGAGCCCGCTTCCGCGCGTACCGGTGCTGCTCCTGGCCGGCGACCGCGACCTCTCGACGCCGCTCGCATGGCCGCAGAGCGAGGCGCGGCTGGCGCCGCTCGGCCGGCTCGTCGTGGTTCACGGAGCGGGCCACTCGGTCCAGCTGCGGGCACCGAGCGCCGCCGGGCGGCGGGCGCTCGTGTCGTTTCTCCAGCAGCCCTGAGGCCGCATCTCCCGGCGAGCCCGTACTCCGCAGTCGCTAGGGTCCCTAAATGGCGCTCCGCGGTGGTGTCGATCTCGGTGGTACGAAGATCCAGGCGGTCGTCGTCGATGAAAACGGCGAGCTTCGAGGCTCCGCGCGCGAGCCCACGCCCACGACCGGCGGGCCGGCTGACGTGATGGAGGCGGTCACGGGTGCGATGCGCGAGGCGGCCGGACAGGCGAACGTGGAGACGAGCGCGCTGGCGGGAATCGGGGTGGGCTCGCCAGGCGACGTCGACGGCGCTGCCGGCACCGTGACGGGCGCGCGCAACCTGTCCGGCTGGGAGGGCACCTATCCGCTGGCGAAGGAGCTGAGCGACAAGCTCGGGGCGCGGGTCGAGCTCGGCAACGACGTGAACGTGGCCACCACCGCCGAGGCCGAGCTGGGCGCCGGGCGGCCCTACTCGTCGATGCTCGGCGTGTTCTGGGGCACGGGCGTCGGCGGCGGCATCGTGCTCGACGGCAAGCTCTGGCTCGGCCGTGCCTCGGCGGGCGAGTTCGGCCACATGGTCGTGAAGATCGGCGGCGCGCGCTGCCCCTGTGGGCGCAAGGGCTGCCTCGAGGCCTACGCCGGACGCGGGTCGATGGAGGTTCGCGCGCGCGAGAAGGCGAAGCAGGGCGTGCACACCGAGCTCTTCAAGATCATGGAGAAGCAGGGTCGCCCGCGCCTGACGAGCGGCGTCTTCGCCCGCGCCCTGGAGCGGGAGGACCCCCTTGCCACCGAGCTGATCGACCGCGCCATTGCCGCGATCGGCGCCGGCATCGCGTCTGCAATCAACCTGCTCGACCTCGAGGCCGTGATCATCGGCGGCGGCCTCGGCCTGCGCCTCGGCCAGCCCTACGTGGAGCGCATCGAGCGCGCCATGCACGCCAACCTCTTCTCGGACGACCGCCCGCCGGCCGTCCAGATGGCCAGCCTCGGCGACCTGGGCGGCGCCACCGGCGCCGCCCTGCTCGTCAGCTAGCAGCCTGATCACACCTCGAGCACGAGCCCCGGGTCGAAGTCGGCCACCGGCTCCTCGGGGTAGCCGCGCGGGTTGCTCACCACGCGCGTGCCGCGCACCTCCACGTCGAGGCTGCGGTGCGTGTGCCCGTAGATCCACAGCGCCACGCGGCGCGCGCCCATCAGCTCGCTCAGGTCGCTGATGAAGGCGCCCGCCAGCGCGCGCCGCAGCGGGTCCGCGATCGGCTCGCGCGGGGGCAGCGGGCCGTGGTGGGTGATCACCACGGTGGGCCCCTCGAACAGCGTGTTCAGCCGGTGCTCGAGCCAGCGCCGGCTGGTCTGGTGAAGGCGCAGGGTGTCCTCCGGGCGCAGCGTCCGCCCGTCCGGCGTCCAGGCGATGTGCTCGTAGTCGTTCACGATCCGGCGGCAGACGTCCATCGAGCGCTCGCGCTCGTCCGGCCCGCCGACCTCGAAGTCGCTCCAGAGCGTGCAGCCGAGGAAGCGCACGCCGTCGATCACGCTCTCGTCGCACTCGAGTAGCTGCAGCCGGCCGTCGAACTCCCTGGCGGCGGACCGCAGCCGGCTCGTGATCTCCGGCAGGCCGTGGCCGTAGGGCTCGTGGTTGCCCGACACGTACAGCACCGGCTGCTCCGCCCACCACAACCCGGCCGCCTTGAGGCCCGCCACGCCCGGGCCGACGTCACCCGCGAGAACCACCAGGTCGGCGTCGGCCACCGGCGGCGGCTCGCCGCCCCGTTCGAGATGCAGATCGCTTATGACGTGCAGTCGCACCAGCCGAAAATACGGTGGTTTCGCGGATGTGCCGTGCCGGCGGCGCACTTACTGTCGCTCCACCAAGCGACCACGGGAGTGGCACATGCGGGCCTCGCCCCGAGTAAGGAGATCAGAAACGTGAACCTCTACGGGATCATGCGACGTAACGGCTGGGCATCAGCGGACGACCTGCGCGTCGCGGCCGAGCGCTCCACGGTGGAGGGCGACAAGCCGGGATCCGGCGTCCGCTGGATCCGCAGCTACGTCCTCGCCGAGGACAGCGGCGAGCTCGGCACCTTCTGCGTGTACGAGGCCGACAGCCCCGAGGCCATCCGCGCGCACGCCGCGGCGGCCGACCTGCCGGCGGACGAGATCGTCCCGATCGCCGACACGGTGATCGTCCGCCAGGACCCCGCGCCGGTAGCCGGCTGACGCCGCACCGCGGCCGGTGCCGCCGCTCCCCCAGGGCGGCACCGGCCGGCGGCGCCAACCGCAGCGCCCGCAAGCTCGGCGCGCGGCCGCTGGCCGCCGAGGCGGCGAACGTCATCGCCTCGCTCGGCGAGTCGGTGGCGCGGCGGGTCAGCCCGCGCACCGTGGACATGCACGTGCGCAACGTCCTGCGCAAGCTGGACTGCCGCTCGCGCGTGGAGATCGCGCACCAGGCCGGCAAGCTCGGCCTGCTCGCAGAGACGTGAGCCGCCTCAGGCCCGCCGGAACGCCCGCACCGCCAGCGGCACGAACACGAGCATGAGCCCGACCAGCCAGGCCAGCGCGCCGAGCGCCGGATGGAGCGCGTTTCCGGTGCCGATCGTCAGGTCGCGGGCAGCGTCGACCACGAGCGTCACCGGGTTGACGTTCGCGAACGCCTTCAAAGCGCCCGGCATGTGCGTGGTGGGCACGAACGCCGACGAGGCGAACACCAGCGGGAAGACCCAGACGAAGCCGACCGACTGGGCGGTCTCGGGGTTGCGCACCGAGATGCCCACGTACGCGCTGATCCAGGAGAAGACGTAGGCGAACGCCAGGATGAGCGCGAACGCCACCACCACCTTGTAGGCGGGCTCGGTCGGGCGGAAGCCCACCGCGAAGCCGATCAGCAGCATCACCAGCAGGGTGAGGAAGTTGGTGGTGAGGTCGGCGGCCGTCCGCCCGATCAGCACGGCTGATTGCGCGATCGGCAGGGAGCGCAAGCGATCCACCACGCCCCCCGAGATGTCCTCTGTCAGGCCGAGCCCGGTCGTCAGCGAGCCGAAGATCGCGGTCATGGCGATGATCCCGGGCATCAGGTAGTTCACGTAGCTCACGCCGCCGGTGTTGATCGCCCCGCCGAAGACGTAGCGGAACAGCAGCACGAAGAGCACCGGCTGCACGAAGAGGTAGACCACGTACATCGGCCTGCGTATGACCTTGCGGAGCTGCCGCGCGGCCATCACGCGGCTGTCGGCCAGCGTCTCGGCGAGGGTCAGACGCGAGCGGTCGGAGATTGGGTAAGCGCTCATGCTGCCTCCTGTTCAAGTTGCTCAGCGTCCGCGGGGCGGCCGGTGAGGGCGAGGAAGACGTCGTCGAGGCTCGGCTGCCGGAGCTCGATGGCCGCCACCGGGATGTGCCGGGCGTCGAGCAGGCGCAGGGCCTCGGCGGATGCCGCCGGGTCGGCGACCGGCAGGCGGATCTCGCCGTCTGCGGCGTCGACGTGCGGCTGCTCGCCGGTGCAGAGGCCCGCCAGCGCCGTGGCAGCCACGGGCATGGCGCTGCGATCAGCGATCTGGACGCTCAGGACCGTGCCGCCGATCGCCGCCTTCAGCTCGGTCGCCGTGCCCTGGGCCGCGATGCGGCCGTGATCCACGACCGCGATGCGCTGCGCCAGCCGGTCTGCTTCATCGAGGTACTGCGTGGTGAGCAGCACGGTGGTGCCCTCACGCCGCAGCTCGTCGATCACCGTCCACAGCTCCTGGCGCGAACGCGGGTCGAGCCCGGTGGTGGGCTCGTCGAGCAGGACCACGGGCGGCCGGCCAATCAGGCCGGCGGCGAGATCCAGGCGGCGGCGCATGCCGCCGGAGTAGGTCGCCACGCGGCGGTCGGCGGCGTCGACGAGCTCGAAGCGCTCGAGCACCTCGCTCGCCCGGCGTCGCGCCTCCGCGCGGGAGAGCCGGTAGAGACGCGCGACCATCTCCACGTTCTCGCGCCCGGTGAGCTCGCCGTCGACGGCCGCGAACTGGCCGGCCAGCCCTATTAGGCGGCGCACGGCCAGCGGCTCGCGCACCACGTCGTGACCGAGCACCTCGGCCTGCCCGCCGCTCGGCTCGAGCAGGGTCGCCACGATCCGTACCAGCGTGGTCTTCCCCGCGCCGTTCGGCCCCAGCAGGCCGAAGACGGTTCCGGGCTCGACCTCGAGGTCGAGACCATCAAGCGCCCGCACCTCGCCAAAGCTCTTCACGAGGCCGCGGACGTTCACTGCCGTGTCAGTCATTTCCCTTCCTCTCTCGCTTGTATTGCCGCCACTCCTCGACCAGGACCGGCGCCCGCTGCTGCCACCAGTCGTAGAACAGGTCCATCTCCTCGAGCCGCGCGCGGCGTTCGGCGGGCTCACCGGCCAGCGCCTCGAGCCCGAGCGCAATCACGGCTCGAGCCTCGCCGGCGCCCTGGTCGGCCACCTGCTCATCCACAGCTCCGGGACGCACGCGAAAGCGATCAGCGCGTTCGCCGCGGACGCGGAGGCGATCGACGAGACCGCCACGAACGAGCATCGACATCGCGCCGCTGATCGAGCCCTTGCTGGCGTCGAGCGCCTCGCCGATCTGCGCCGCCGTCTGCTCGGGCGGATCGCACACCAGCAGGTAGGCGAACACCCGCCCGGTCATGGGCGGCAGGCCGTAGGATTTCGACAACCACTTGCCGGTCGCGTCGATGAATTGCCAGAGCTGATCGTTCACTGTGTTCAGAGATTACTGAACACAGTGAAGCGCCAACTGGTGCGGTCGGATGGATGGGGGGAGCAGGATTCGAACCTGCGTAGGCTTAGCCAACGGGTTTACAGCCCGTCTCCTTTAACCACTCGGACATCCCCCCGAGCGGCAGACGATTCTAGAGGCTGTCGCGAGGCGGGTTCGGCGCACCGCCGGGCCGAGCCAGCTCAATTGCCGCGTCGAGCACGCTGCCCCCGAGGAGGCGCGCGCCGATGCCGGCGGCCACTCGCTCGTCGGCGCCCGCGGCACCCACGTACAGCCGCCGGTCGGCGGCGAGCCCCGCGAGCCTCTCTGTCGCCTTCCAGAAGCGCTCGGGCACCACCGCCGCCAGCACCACGGCATCCGGCGCGAGCTCGTCACTGGCCGCCGCCAGGGTGTCGACCGGCGTGTCAGCGCCCAGGAACGTCACGCGCCAGCCCAGCTCGCGAGCCGCCAGACCGAATATCACCAGGCCGATGTCGTGCCTCTCGCCCGGCGGGCAGGCGAGCAGCGCGCGGGGACCGTCACCGCGATCCCAGCCCCGGCCGAGGCCCATCAGCCGCTCGCGCAGGAACGCCGAGGCGAAGTGCTCCTGGGCGACCGACGCGTTACCCCTCTCCCAGCGCTCGCCGAGCCGCCGCAGGTACGGCAGCACTGCCCGTCTCAGCACGGTGTCCGTGCCGAAGGTCGCCAAGAGGTGGTCAAAGGCGGCCTGCGCGCGGGCGTCGTCGAACGCGTCGAGCGACGCCCACAGCTCGGCCGCGTGCTCGGTGGGGAGCGCGATCGCCCGGCTAGACCGAGGCGTCCTTGAGGCGCTGGGCCTCAGGCAGGCTCTCGAGCTTCTTCAGCGTGTTGTTCTCGATCTGGCGGATCCGCTCGCGGGTGACCCCGAAGGCGCGGCCCACCTCCTCGAGCGTGCGCGCCTGATGGCCCTTGAGCCCGAAGCGCATCTCGATCACCTCGCGCTCGCGGGCCGGCAGGGCGTCGAGCGCCTTGCGCACGTTCTCACGGCGCAGGTTCTCGACGGCAAGCTCGAACGGCGACTCGGCCGTCTCGTCCTGTACGAAGTCGCCCAGCTCGGAGTCCTCCTCCTCGCCGATCGGCTTCTCCAGCGAGATCGGCAGCTGCGACATGCGCAGGATGTCCTTGACCTCGCGCGCCGTGCACTCGAGCTCGGCGGCGATCTCCTCCGGCGTGGGCTCGCGGCCCAGGTCCTGGACGAGCTGACGCTCCACGTGCACGACCTTGTTCAGCTTCTCGACCATGTGCACCGGGATGCGGATCGTGCGCGCCTTGTCCGCGATCGCGCGCGTGACCGCCTGCCGGATCCACCAGGTCGCGTAGGTGGAGAACTTGTAGCCGCGCCGGTAGTCGAACTTCTCGACGGCGCGGATCAGCCCGAGCGATCCCTCCTGAATGAGGTCCAGGAACGTCAGGCCGCGGCCGAGGTAGCCCTTGGCGATCGAGACGACGAGCCGCAGGTTGGCCTCGATCATGTGCTGCTTGGCGGCCATGTCGCCGCGCTCGATGCGCTTGGCGAGCCCCACCTCCTGCTCGGCAGTGAGCAGGCCCACGCGACCGATCGAGCGCAGGTACAGGCGCAGCGAGTCGAGGCTGGGCTCGACCGTGAGGTCGATCTCGACCTTCTTCGGCAGCGCGGGATCCTTCTCCGAGGACGCAAACGGCTGGTCCGGCGTGACCGGCTTGCCGTCCTGGGACACGATCTCGACGCCGTGCTCGACCAGGTGCGAGTGCAGCTCCTGCACCTGCTCCTTGGTGACCTCTACCTCCTCGAGGCAGTTGGCGATCTCTTCATAGGTGAGGAAGCCGCGTTCGCGACCCTCGTTGACGAGAGCCTGGAGCTCCTCGACCTCGCTGAAAGGGGCGTCAGCCTCTGACGGCTCGAGAACACCCACGACCTCTTTTGCGCTCAACCTTTTCTCCTAGATGCGTTTTTCGACGCCAAGAAGGGCGGCCAGACGACCCGCGGTCCCGCTATGTAACTGCGTACGCGACGTCAAGCCGCGATGGGCTGAGCCAGTGAACTGCCGGGGCCCCTATTGGGCGCCCCGGGACATCGAGCCTTTGGCCACTATACATTCGATTGCACGGTTTGCCACCAATTTCGAACGGCTATCTTGCAAGCGAAGTGAAGGATCCGATCCCCGCTCTCGAGGACGTCCAGGCGCGACGCCCCACGACCCACGTCTCCCTCTCGCGGGTGGGCGTGACCGGCGTCGAGAAGGTCGTCCGCATCCGCTCGAACGGCGACGAGCAGCTCTTCTACGCGCAACTCGAGTGCTTCGTCGACCTCGGTCCGAAGCAGAAGGGCGCCCACATGTCGCGCTTCGAGGAGACCGTGAACGAGGCGATCGAGGAGGTCATCCTCGGCGAGGCCTTCAAGGCTGAGACGCTGGCGAGCCACATCGCGCACCGCGTGCGCGACCGCCAGGGCGCCCGCCGCGCCGAGGTGCACATCAAGGCCCGCTACCCGGAGCACAAGCCGGCGCCGGTCTCGGGCGTGCAGACCCAGGAGCTGTACACGATGCTCGGCGGAGCGGTGGCGTCCGGCAGCGGCACGCGGCGGCTGATCGGCGTGCAGGCGCAGGGCATCACGGCCTGCCCGTGCGCGCAGGAGCTGGTGGCCGCGCGCGCGACCGAGCGCCTGGCGGCCGACGGCTTCACCGACGACGAGATCGAGCGCGTGCTCGAGCATGTGCCGGTGGCCACGCACAACCAGCGCGGGCTCGGCACCCTCTACATCGGCTGCCCGGAGGCGTGCCAGAACGAGCTCGACGCCGCCACGCTGCTGCGCATCGTCGAGGACTCGATGAGCTCGGAGATCTACGAGCTGATGAAGCGACCGGACGAGGTGGAGGTCGTGGAGAAGGCCCACCGCCGCCCGCGCTTCGTCGAGGACTGTGTGCGCGAGATGGTCCGCATGGCGGTGGACGAGTTCGGCTTCCTGGACGACTCCTCGTTCGTCCTGGCGCGCCAGGAGAACCTCGAGACGATCCACCAGCACAACGTCGTGGCCGAGCGCTTCGGACTGCTCGGCGAGCTGCGGCGCGAGATCGCCTCCGACGAGCCGGCCGCGCACCACCTGAGCATGCGCGAGTGGCTCGACGGCCTGACTAGTACATCCGTGTAGTCCCCTTCCCACGGCCGGCCGCCCGTGCAATAGTCGGCCGCCTGGAAACGGGAGTCATGCTTTCGCAGGATGCAGCGATAGTGCTCGCGCTGGCGCGCACCGCTGTGCCGTTCGCTGCCTCCTTCGAGGACGAGGCCGAGCGCTGGGTGCGCGTCCTGCGCATGCACGGCCAGGTGGGCCTGGCGATGCAGGCCCTGGGAGTCGGCGAGTCGCCGCTCGAGACCACGTCGGCCCCGCACGCGGTGAGGCTCACCCGCCGGCGCGACCTGAGCGGCCGTGTGGTCGGTGAGGTCGAGCAGCGGGCGCTCGAGCTGGCGGCTGAGCGGGGCGCGCAGCTCGTGAGCACGATCGACGTCTTCTTCGCCGTCCTAGACGTCTACGGCGGTGCCTTCGACCGGGCGCTCTACAGCCGCGGCACGACCCGGGCCGAACTGATCAGCGCCGTCTGCGCCGACGGCCACCCCGCGCCCGTCCCTTTCTCTGCGTAGCAGCTCCAGGCCGGCGCTCGAGCCGAAGGGCCCGATCGGCGAAACGGTGGCCGCAAGCAGCGCCCAGGGAAAGACGCCGCGGCGGCAACCCACCGCCACCGCGATCCCGAGTCCGATCCAGGCGATGCCGTGGGTCCAGCCGAGCACCATCTGCATGTGCTTGGAGAGCCCGCCGATCCAGAACACGAGCAGTGCCGCGAAGATCGCGGACTCCAGCGCGGAGTAGATTCGGACGGCGCGGAAGTAGCTCACAGCCTGAGCTTAGAACGGAGGGCCTTAACAGAGCTGAACGCGCAGACCGCAATACTGGACTGCCTGCTTAGGGCAACATTACGCCCGGCTCCACACGGTTAAGGCCACGGCTTCCCAGACAACAGCCCCTGCCGGGCTGCGTCCGGCACGACGCATCGCACGGCTGCGAGAGGGAGCGCCAAGCGGCGAGCTGCTCGTCGTAGGCGCGCTCACGGTGCTCGCGGCCGCTCTGCGCTTCTCCACCCTCCACGTGCAGAGCTACTGGCACGACGAGGCGGTGACCGCGCACCGCATCCTGCACCACAGCCTGATCACCACCCTCGACAAGATCCCGGGGAGCGAGTCCACCCCGCCGCTCTACTACGTGCTGGCCTGGCTGTGGACGCGCGTGTTCGGCGTGGGCGAGGTGGGGCTGCGCTCGCTGTCGGCGCTGATCGGCACCGCCACCGTGCCGGTGTCCTACCTCGCGGTGCGCACGCTCACCCCGCGGCGGGCGCCCGCGCTGATCACCACCGCCCTCGCCGCGGTCAGCCCGGTGCTCGTCTGGTACTCGCAGGAGGCGCGCGCGTACATCCTGCTGGTGCTGCTCGGGGCGCTGTCGTTCCTGTTCTTCCTGCGTGCGGTGCGCTCGGGCGCGAGGCGCGACCTCGTCTGGTGGGCGATCTGCTCGGCGCTCGCCCTCTGCACCCACTACTTCGCCATCTTCGCCGTGCTGCCGGAGGCGGCCTGGCTGCTGCGCTCGCGCCGCGCCGGCTCGCTGCGGGCCTGCGGGCTGGCCGTCGCGGGCGTGGGTGCGGTGGCGATCGCGCTGGTGCCGCTGGCGGTGCACCAGAAGAACCAGGGGCATACGAGCTGGATCTCCGGCATCCCGCTGGGCACCCGCGTCGGCGATCTCCTGAAGGCATTCGTGATCGGGCCGTCCGGGTCGCCCACCCTGGTGCTGTCGGTGCTGGCCGCGGGGCTGGTCGCGCTCGCCGGCCTGCTGCTCGTGCTGCGTGGCGGCGACCGTGAGCGGCTCGACGCGCGGCCACCCCTGTTCGTGGGCGGAGTGGCGCTGGTGCTGCCGCTCGCCCTGGCTGTGGTCGGCCTCGACTACTTCTTCCCGCGCAACCTGATGGCCGCCTGGCTGCCCCTCGCCGCCGTGGTCGCGCTCGGCTGCGGGCTCGCGGCCGCCCAGCGGATCGGCGCCGCCACCGCGGTGGCGCTGTGCGCGGTGCTGCTGGCGATCACGATCTCGGTGGACACGGGCTCGCGGCTCCAGCGGCCTGACTGGCGGGGCGTGGCTCACGTGCTCGGCCCGGCCGGCGGCCCGCGCGCGATGGTGGCGCCGTCCACCGGCGACGACCCGCTCGAGTACTACATGCCGGGCACCGGCCGCATCCTGCGCCGGCACGCGAGCGTGAGCGAGATCGACCTGATCGGCTGGCCGCTCGCGGGCCGTCGCCCACCGCGTCTGCCCGGCTTCCAGCTCGTGGACCGCCGCCAGGTGAAGACCCTGACGCTCTACCGCTACCGCTCGCCGCAGCCCGTGCTGGTGGCGCGCTCGCTGCTGCTGCGCCGGCACCTCGGCAGCGAGCGGCCGGCGGCGCTCGAGCAGGGAGCGGCGCGGTGACGGTCGCCCCCGAGCGGCCGGCGGCGCCGGGCTTCCGCATGCCGGTCCTTCACCCACGCACGCGCGAGCGGGTGGCGGCCGCGGCGCTCGTGCTGCTCACGTTCACGATGGTGGGGATCGCCGTCGGCGGCGGCGGCAGCGACTCGTTCCTCGTGCCGGCCACGCGGCGCGGCCTGCCGCACTCGCTGTCGGGCCCGCTCAGCCGGCTCGACGTGAACATGACCGGCGCCCAGTTCTTCTGGCTGCTCGTGGCGGCGTCGGCCTCCTACCTGGCGGTGATCCTGCTCGGCGAGCGGCTCAGGCTGCGCTGGGTGATCTGGACGATCGTCGGGCTTCACCTGCTCTACGCGATCGCCCCGCCGCTGTTGTCGAAGGACATCTTCAGCTACCTCAGCTACGCCCGCCTGGGCGTCTTCCACCACGTGAACCCGTACCTGCACGGGCCGGCGGTGGCGCCGCACGACGCGGTCTACCGCTTCGTGGGCTGGCGGCACGTGCCGAGCGCCTACGGGCCGCTGTTCACGGTCGCCTCCTACCCGCTCGCCTATCTCGGGCCGGCGGTGAGCTTCTGGGTGATCAAGGTGGGCACGGCGCTCGCGGGACTCGCCTGCGTCGCGCTCGTCTGGCGCTGCTCCGAGCGGCTCGGGCGCAACCCGCTGCCGGCGGCGATGTGGGTCGGGCTCAACCCGCTCTGGCTCGCCTACGGGATCGGCGGCGCCCACAACGACATCGTGATGCTTGCCCTCACCATGGGCGGCGTGGCGCTGCTGCTCGCCGGCCGGAGCGCGCTGGGCGGCGCGGCCGCCCTGGCCTCGGCGGCGGTCAAGGCGTCTTCGATCGTCGCGCTGCCGTTCATGCTGCTGCGCGACCGCGACGCCCTGGCGCGAGCTCGCCGGCGTCGCCGTGGCGCTGGCGATCGTGGCGGCGCTGTCCCTGGCCGTGTTCGGCACCGACGTCTTCCGTCTCTTCCACGTGCTCAACATCCAGCAGCAGCTCGTGTCGGGCGACAGCATCCCGGCGCAGCTCACCCACTTCGCCGGGCTGGCGGGCGTCACGCCGCTCGTGCGCAAGGGGATCCACGTGTTCGAGGTGCTGGCGATCCTGTGGCTGCTGTGGCGGGTCTGGCGCGGGTCCGACTGGATCGCGGGCATCGGCTGGGCGATGCTCGTGCTGGTCGTGGGCAGCACCTGGATGCTCGGCTGGTACACGCTCTGGCCGCTCCCGTTCGCGGCGGTGTCGAGCGACAGGCGGCTGCGCTTCGCCACGCTCAGCCTGTTCGTCTACTTCGTCGCCCAGCGCTGGACGATCCTGTTAGGTCAAGGCTGAAACGGAGCGCGGTGCGGCCGGCCGTCTGGGCCGCGGACGATCTTGTACACGCTCATGACGCGGCCGCCCTGCGCGGACAGCAGCGTGCAGAGCTGGTAGTCGGGCGAGCGGTGGGTGGCGCACACCGTGTCGGTCTTGTGCCCGAGCTTCACGCGCGGCCGGCCGAAGCCGGTCGGTCCGACGTTGTCGCGCAGGTAGCGGTTGAAGTTCGCCACGTCGCGCGTGGTGCCGTGGTTGTTGTGAACCTCGCTGATGCCATTGACCACCGCGGCGATCGCCACGACCAGCACGGCGGCGGCGAGCAGCAGGGTGCCGGTAGACGGACGCCGTTTCAGCACCGATTCCACCCGCGGCACACTAGCCGGACTTAAGATCCGTAGCGATGCCTCGGGGAGCAAGCAGGCGTCTCACGGTCTTGGCCATCCTGGCCTTCATCGCCGCGACGGTCACGGCGGTGGGCTTCGAGGGCCTGATCCTCACGCGCGACTGGATCTTCGCGTGGGTGATGCTCGGCCTGCTTGCGCTGTCGCTCAGCGACATGAAGCGCTGGTTCCGCGGGATCGTGTTCGACTGGCTGCCGTTCTTCGGGATCCTGTTTGTCTACGACCTGGCCCGCGGGTTCGCCGACAACGTCGGCATCAAGGCCCACACCACGACGGCGATCGACGTCGATCACGCGCTGTTCGGCGGCGGCCCGATCCCGACGGTCTGGCTGCAGCAGCACCTCTACGACCCGCTGCACCCGCACTGGTACGACTACGGCATCTTCGTGGTGTACCTGACGCACTTCTTCGCCACGGTGATCATCGCAGCGCTCCTGTGGCGCTACTCGTATCCGCTCTTCAAGCGCTTCCGGACCCTGGTGCTGCTGCTCACCGCCGCCGGCTTCCTCACCTACGTGCTGTTCCCGGCCACGCCGCCCTGGCTCGCCGGACAGGAGGGCCACCTGCCGTACGTGAGCCGCATCGTCGGCGACATGTGGAACCACGACGGCGGGATGCTGCCGGCGGCCGCCCTGTTCCAGAACGGCA
This sequence comes from uncultured Thermoleophilaceae bacterium, assembly GCA_963848495.1. GTDB lineage: Bacteria > Actinomycetota > Thermoleophilia > Solirubrobacterales > Thermoleophilaceae > JAICJR01. Next base: position 571,312 of record CAWKDV010000002.1, on the reverse strand, counting down.
ACGAGTACGTGAACGACGTGGCGGCGATGCCGTCGCTCCACGCCGCCTTCCCGCTCCTCATAACGATCTTCTTCTGGCGCGGCGCGCGCCCCTGGCTGCGGGTGCTGCTCGTGGCGTATCCGCTGGCGATGGCCTTCACGCTCGTCTACGGCGGCGAGCACTACGTGATGGACGTGCTGCTGGGCTGGACCTATGCGGTCGCGGTGGTCGTACTGGTCAACGTGGCCGAACGCGCGCTGGCCGCCCGCAGGAGACGTGCCGGCGCCCGGCGGCCGGTCGAGGCCGCCTTGCCAAGCCCTGCGCGCGCAAGTATGTAGACGAGCATGCGGGAGCGCAGCCACGCGACGGCTGTCACCGGCCTGGTGGTGGGAGTGGTGGCACTCCTGGTGCTGGCCGTGGGCAACGGGCACGACGGGGCGCCCGCGCACGCCAGCACTTCCGACCCGCTCCTCTCACGGCCAGTGCTCAGCTTCTCCTACAGCGCGGAGCGGGTGCGGCGCGAGAGCCGCGCCGTGGACCGGGTGCTGCGCTACACGCCCTATATCGCGGTGGGCAGCCCGCGCCACCGCGAGGTCGCGCTGACCTTCGACGACGGCCCCGGTCCGTTCACGCGCAGGATCGTCGAGGTGCTCCGCCGCGAGCACGTGAAGGCGACCTTCTTCGTGGTCGGCCGCTGGGTGGCCGCCTACCCGGATCTGGTCGCGCTCGAGCACCGCGAGGGCTTCGCGGTGGGCGACCACACGCAGAGCCACGCCTTCCTCTCGCTGCTGAACCCGGGACAGCAGCGCGCCGAGATCCTGGGCGACGCGCACGCGATCGCCACGGCCGGCGCGCCCTGGCCGCGCCTCTTCCGGCCGCCCTACGGCTCCTTCGACAAGGCAACGCTCAAGCTCCTCCACCGCGAGCGGATGCTGATGACGCTCTGGACCGAGGACACGCGCGACTACACCCGGCCGGGAGTTGCGGCGATCGTGCGCAACGCGCTCGCGGTCGCGCGGCCAGGGTCGATCCTGCTGTTCCACGACGGCGGCGGCGATCGCAGGCAGACGATCGCGGCCCTGCCGAAGATCATCAGGACGCTGAAGCGGCGCCACCTGCACCTCGTCAGCGTGCCGCGGCTGATACTCGACGACCCGCCGCCGCGCGCTCAGCCGCAGCCGCGCTCCTTGTCCGGGGGCTAGTTGTAGGGCCCAGGTAGGTTGTTCAGCTCGTTGAGGCGAGCGATGGGCGGTTTGTGGCTGAGGGCGCCGTGTGGTCGGCGGTGATTGTAGGTCCAGAGCCAGCCGTCGAGGGCGGCTGTTCGTTCGGTGCTTGAGCCGTAGATGGCGCCGTAGACCCAGCCGGCGAGCAGGGTGCGGATGAAGCGCTCTGCTTTGCCGTTGGTCCTGGGCCGGTAGGGGCGGGTGCGCAGGTGGCGCAGCCCGAGCGCGCGGCAGGCGAGCGCGTGGATAGCGGAGCGGTAGCAGGCGCCGTTGTCGCTCATGACACGCTCGACGTGGATGCCGTGGCGGCGGTAGAAACCAACTGCGCGGCGCAAGAAGCCGGCGGCGGTGGTCGCTTTCTCGTCGGCGAGCACTTCGACGTAGGCGAGCCTGGTGGCGTCGTCGACGCAGACGTGGACGAACTCCCAGCCGGCGTCACCGATCCGTCTGCCGTCGGGGGTGTAGGTGGTGCGCCGCTGGGTGCGCTTGCCGGTGACGCGGTGGCCGGCACCCCTGATCCGGCCGAGCTTCTTGACGTCGACGTGCAGCAGCTCGCCGGCTCGTCGTCGCTCGTAGCGGTTTGGCGGCTCCGGCGGCTCGAGCCGGGAGAGCTTCCCGAGCCCGATCCGTGTCAGCACAGCCGAGACGGTCGAGAGCGCCATCCCCAGGCAGAACGCGATCTCCGCCCCGGTCATCCGCAACCTGCGCAGCGCCGCGATCGCCTCGACCCGATCCTCGGGTGTGCGGTGCGGGATCGACAGCGGAGCTGACGATCGATCCAAGAGCCCAGCCTCCCCATCGGCCAGGTAGCGCTCGACCCACTTCGAGCAGGTGCGCTCGCTGACTTCGGCCGCCGCGGCGGCCTCCGTCAGCGCCCACCCCCGCTCGACAACCCGGCGGACCATCCGCCGCCGCTGATTCAGGCTGAGCGCCGCGTTAGCGTGAAGCTTCATCCGGTGTCCTCCTTGGGACTGGTGGCGTTAGACACCTCCAGCCTCCAAGGGGGCCCGGATGAACAACGTGGCTAGGAACTACAGCTAGTAGTCGGGCTAGAGGCTGCCGACGTCGCTGAAGAGCGTCGTGTCGCTTGCCAGCCGGCGGCGCAGCTTGTCCTTCAGCTGCGAGTGGATCTGGGAGACGCGGCTCTCCGAGACGCCCAGGATGTCGCCGATCTCGCGCAGGGTGAGGTGCTTCACATAGAGCAGCACTGCCACCTCGCGGTCGCGCTCGGGGAGCTTGGCGAAGGCGCGGCGGAAGCGCTCCTTGGCCTCGGCGGTGGTGGCGGCGGTGACTGGGTCCAGGCGCATGTCCTTCGAGGCGATCGTGTCGATGCGCTCGACCGCGGTCTCCTCCTCGCCGAGCACCAGGCTGTTCAGCGAGGTGACGTCCGAAGTGGCGATCTCCTGCTGGCGGATGGCGAGCTCGGCGGGGGTGGTGGCGAGCGCGTCGGCCAGCTCTTCGCGGCTGGGGCGGCGGCCGTGCAGGCCGATGAAGCTCTCCCTGGCCTTGGCGATGTCGCGCTCCCAGCGCCGCAGCGACCGCGGCGCCCAGTCCTGGCGGCGCAGCTCATCCAGCACCGCCCCATGGATCCTGGTCCAGGCGAACTGCTCCAAGGTCGCGCCCTTCTCCGGGTCATAGCGATCGATCGAGTTGATCAACGCCTCGAGCCCGCAGGAGATGAAGTCCTCCACCTCGCAGCGCGCCGGCAGCTCACGGATCTTCTTGTAGACGATGTACTTCACCAGCGGCGCGTAAGTCATGATCAAGCGATCCCGCAAACGCTGATCCCCACTGCGGCGATACTCCAGCCACAGCGCCAAGGCGTCATCGGGAGACAGGCGGGCTTGCTTGTTGTTCAGCTTCATCGGCTCGGCACTCCTTTGGGGACGGCTCGTGCCCCGTATCGGTTGCCGCATGAAGCCGGCTTGACTGCTTGGGAACTTTGAGCTGACGGACGGTAAGTTTGGGCCGTCAGCGCTGACTCAAATGGCGCTGGCGGAGGCTCGCAAACAGCCTCCGAGTGGAGACCACCGAGTCGCGAGGATGCCCCTCTGCCGACAGCGCGCGGCTCGCGGCCTCGCCCAGCGCCTCCGTGAAGAGCTGCTTCTCGAGGAGGGACGCGCCGCCCAGCCGCGCACGGCGCATCAGCCCGTCCCAGGCGTTCAGCGCGTGCTCGTAGTCGCCGCTCTCCGCGGCGTCGGCCAGCGCGCCCAGCGCGTCCACCAGCCGCTCCTGGCCGCGGTCCGAGGCGAACCAGCCGGGCGAGCGCGGCGGGTAGATCGCGCGCGCGGCCGAGTCGGCCAGCCGCGGGGCGTCGCCCGCGAGCAGGCGGGCCAGCGGCTCCACCGGCTCCTCGGGCAGACGCGCGCGCTTGAGCGCCGTCGGGCCGCCGGCCTCGCTCAGCTTGCGCACGTCGGCGAGCGGCAGGCGCCGATGGCCGCCGGGAGTGCGCACGGCGCGGATCTTGCCGGTGTCCGCCCAGCGGCGAATCGTGCTCCGCGACACGGCGAGCGCATCGGCAGCCTCGCGCAGGGTGATGAGCTCCTCACCGCCCTCCTCGGCGTGGCCCTGGTGTGACTGCTCGACGCACCAGGCCTCGACCCTCTCGGCGGTCATCGGCTGGGCGAAGTAGAAGCCCTGAACGGCGTCGCAGTCGAGGTCCCGCAGGACGGTGAGCTGGCGGTCGAGCTCCACTCCCTCCGCCACAACGATCAGACCCAGCGCCTGGGCCATGCCCGCCACCGCCTCGACGATCGGGAAAGCGGCCGGCGAGGAGTCGCCGAGGCAAGTGATGAACGAGCGGTCGATCTTGATCGCGTCGAACGGGAACGCGGTCAGGTAGCTCAGCGACGAGTAGCCGGTGCCGAAGTCGTCCAGCACGACGCGCAGCCCGAGGCGTTTGAGCTCGCGGATGGCGGCCTGCGGGGCGCGGCCCTCGATGAGCGCCGTCTCGGTGATCTCGATCGCCAGCCGGTGCGGTTCGAGCCCCGAGCGCTCGAGCGCCTGGGCGACCGTGCCGGCGAATGTCGGCTCGGCGAGCTGGCGCCCGGAGACGTTCACGTTCACGATCGCCCAACTCGCGCCGGGGTGACGCTCGGCCCAGCTCGCCACCTGGCGACACGCCTCCTCCAGCACCCACGCGCCGAGCGGCACGATCAGGCCGCTCTCCTCGGCGATCGGTATGAAGTCGCTCGGCCCGCCACCGGCGTAGGGGTCCTCCCAGCGGGCCAGCGCCTCGAGCCCGACGGGCACGCCTGTGTCGAGCGCGACGATCGGCTGGTAGGCGAGCGTGAGCGCCTTCTGCTCGATCGCCCGCCGCAGCGCTCCCTCCGCCCCCATGCGGCGCACCACCTCGGCGCGCATTGTGTCGTCGAACACCTCGAAGCGGTCGGAGCCGTCGCGCTTCGCGCGGTGCATGGCGGCGTCGGCGTCGCGCAGCAGCGAGTTGGCATCCACGCGCGCGGGGATGTCCACGGCCACCCCGGCGGTGGCGCTGATCACATGCTCGCCCTCGGGGATCGAGAACGGCTCGGACAGCGTCCGGAGCAGCCTGCCGGCGAGGTCCTCCGCCTGGGCCGTGCCGGTGACGCACTCGCAGATCACGAGGAACTCGTCGCCGCCGAAGTGGGCGAGCAGGTTCCCCTCGCCCAGCTCACGGCGGAGGCGCGGGACGAGCTGGAGCAGGACGCTGTTGCCGACGTCGTGGCCGAGGCTGTCGTTGACGAGCTTGAAGTTGTCGAGGTCGAGCAGCACCGCGGCGGCGGCCCGGCCGTCCTCGCGCGCGCTCTCCATCGCCTTGCCGAGCAGCTCGAGCGCCTTGATCCGGTTGGGCAGGCCGGTGAGGTGGTTGTGCTGCGCCTGGTGGAGGATGCGCTCCTCGGCGCGGCGGCGCTCGGTGACGTCCTCGAACGAGCTGACCATGCCGAGCAGCTCGCCCGTCTCGGGGTTGCGCAGCGGCTGGTGGCCGACGACCACGATCGCCGCCGAGCCGTCCCGCCGCGTGATGTTCAGGGTCACGTCGCGGATCGGGCGCGTCATCTGCTCCATCGTGGCCCGCGGCCCGGTGGCGCCCGTCACCGGGACGCCGTCCGCGAAGGTGGGATTCACCGTCCGCCACCAGTTCTCGTCGCGGTAGAGCTCGAGCTCGCTGACGCCGAGGATGCGGGTGGCCGCAGGGTTGGCGTAGGAGACGAGCCCGTCGCGGCCCAGCACGATCACGCCCTCCTCGAGCGAGACGACCACCGAGCGGAAGCGCTCGTGGCTGTCGCGCAGCGCACTCTCCGCCTTGCGCCGGTCGCTGATGTCGCCGGTGACGATCACGAAGCCGGCCCGCTCGCCGGTGCGCGTGCGTATCGGCGACTGCTGCCAGCTGACGTAGAGCCGGCGGCCGTCGCGCGACAGGAGCTCGTGGTCGCCCAGGTGGTTCACGCCCGAGTCGAGGGCGGCCACCAGGCGCCTGTCCGGGGTCGCCTGCTTGCAGAGATCGCGCACCGACTGGCCGATGGCCTCGTCGCGCTCCCAGCCGAACAGCTGCTCCGCCACCGTGTTCCAGCGCGTCACGACGCCGTCGGCATCGCAGGCGATCACCGCGACATCGACCTGATCGAGCAGGTAGGAGCCGAAGCGCAGGTCGTCCTCGGCCTCCTTGCGCTCGGTCACGTCGCGCACCAGCACGATGCCGCGCCGGGGGCCGAACTCCGGCGCGATCTTGAACGAGAACTCGATCTGCACCCGCTGGCCGTCGCGGCCGCGCACGATCACCGCCTCGTAGCGCCGCACCCCTTCCGGGCTCTCGTCTGCGAGCCGCTCGGGCTCTCCCGGGGCGAGCAGCGAGAAGTAGCTCGGCTGAGTGATCAGCTCCTCGGGCGTATAGCCGTGTATCTCCGCGAACACGGCGTCCGCGTACACCACCCGCTGCTCGTCTATGTCGACGATGGCTATGCCCTCGCCCAGGCCGGCGTGGATCTGCAGCACCGCCGACTGGAACTCGTCGCGCCGCCGCAGCGTCTGGAACTGGCGCGCGTTGTCGAGGTGGAGCGACACCTCGCCGGCCACAACCTCGGCGAGCTTGCGGTCGTCCTCGTCGAAGGCCTGCTCGCGCCGGACCCGGATCGCGCAGATGGTGCCGATCGCGCGCTCACGGGCCCGCAGGGGCACGAGCAGGATGCTGTGGGCGCCGGTCCGCTCGATGAACTCTCGGAAGGCGGGGTTCATCGTGCTCGAGTCGTCGATCCGCGGCATAAGGACCGGCTCACCGCTCTTGATCACACCGGCGACGAGCGGCCAGCGCTCGATCTCCGGATCGGCGCCTGACAGCGCCTCCCGCATCCTCTTGGCCGTCTGCTCGCTGCGGTGCGACACGGCGAGCAGCTCGAAGCGCTCGCCGTCCTCGGACAGGAGCGCCACCACGCACACCGCGCCGAGCAGCTCGGCGACGAGCCGCGCGGCGGCCTCCGCCGAGCCGTCCCGGATCGTCTCCTCGAGCCGCTCCGCCGTCAATCCCGCAAACGGGAGCGCGGCCAGCGCCTCGCGCTCAGCTATTGAAGCCATTCCACCCTGTCATTCCTCCCCAAAAGTCCACCGACAACGCATCCGTAGGCGCCGCGGATGCGGCCGTTTCCGAGGGTACCTGCGCATGGCGTCCCTGTACGCAGGAAACGCCGGATTTACCCCGAGCTAGGTAGGGGATTCGGCGCGACCGCGCCAGCTCAGCGGTTCGCGGTAGGCAGACTGAAGTGGATCTTGGTGAAGTGGACGGAGCCGCCGGCCGCGTGCGTGTCGTAGATCGTGCTCTGAGCCACCAGCTGGAGCGTGAAGCGCGAGCCGCGCCGGGCCGCGGCGGGCACCAGCTCGAGCGGCAGCGCGAGCGTGTGCGAGCGGCCGTCGAGCGTCACCGGCAGCGGCGTGATCTGGTTGCCGAGCACCTTGCCTGTCGATGCGTCGAGCACCTGTGCCAGCACGCGGGCGTCCGCGCTCGGCGCAGTACCCGTGTAGGTGATCGTCACGCGCGGAGCGCCGACGATGGATGCCGCCCGCGGGGCCCGGATCGTCACGTTCACGGCGTTCGAGGCCTTGGCGGCGGCGAACTGCCCGGCCAGCGCCGGCGGCAGCGCCCCGAGCGAGCCGGGCGGTACCACGGCCGGGCCCGAGCCGCCGGCGGAGACGAGCGACAGCGTGCCCGAGCCGTCGGCGGCGAGCGGCTTGCCCGCCCGCAGCGGCCACTTCGGCGCGGAGTAGGAGCGGCCATTCTGGTCGAGCCACTCGAACCCGGGTCCCGTGCTCACCGACGTGCGGCCGCCGAGGTAGCGGGCGAGCCAGGCCAGCGAGTCGCGCTGGATCCGGGCCGTGTCGCCCGCCTTCGTCAGGCAGACGCCGTGGCCGCCGCAGAACCAGAGCATCTTCACCGGGACGTGGTGCGCGCGCAGCACGCCGTAGTTGGTCACCGCCTCGCGCAGCGTGAAGAGCGTGTCCACGGTCCCCTGGATCAGCAGCGTGGGCGCCTTGATCCTCGCCACCAGCGCGCCGGGTCCCCGCGAGTTGAAGAAGGCCACGCTCTGCGCGTCCTGCAGGAACGAGGAGGCGGCCTGCGTGGCGCTCGCGCCGATCTCGGGGTCGAGCCGCGCGCCCGCCGCCGCGGCGGCGCCGTAGAGGGCCAGGCCCCAGCCCGACTTGACAGTCTGGTTCAGGCCCAGGCTCGTCTCCAGCGAGTTCCAGGCGATGTCCGGCAGGATCGCGTCGAGGCGGTGGTCGAGCGCCGCCGCCACGAGCTGGATGCCGCCGCCATAGGAGCCGCCGGCCATCCCCACGCGCGGATCGCCCTTCGTGTCGAGCCGCGCCTCGGGCTGGCGGGCGACGAAGTCGATCAGGGCGGACACGTCCCTGCCCTCGAACTGCGGGCTGTCGATCTCGACGACGCCGCCCGAGCCGCCGAACCCGCGCGGGTCCCAGGTGAGGACGTTGTAGCCGGCGCGCCGCAGCACGCCGAGGCCGACCACTCCGCCGCCCGTCGACGTCTTGCGACCCGGGTCGGTGTCGCCCGACTGGCCCCAGCCGGGACCCACGAGCACGGTGGGGACGCGCTGCCCCTTCTTCAGGCCGGCCGCCGGGAAGAAATGCACGACGAGCGACGTGCCGTCGAATGACCTGACCGTCGCGTCGCGCGCGAGGGCGCTCGCCGGAACGGACAGCGACAGCACTGCGGCGGCCAGGAGCAGCCTCCTCACGGTCCCTCTCCTCTCGTCGACTTCCCGGCGCCGCCCCGCGGGGCGGCGAGTCTACAGCGCCGATTCCGCCGCGCGAGCCTTACACTGGCCGGGTGGCAAGTGGGGTGACAGACGTTATGGGGGCGATCCACCATCTCCCGAGCGTGCCCGCGTCGGTGCCGGAGGCCCGCCGGCTTGCCACTTCGGCCGCGCCCGCGGCGATGGCGGCCGAGCAGCTCGCCAAGCTCGAGCTGGCTGTCACCGAGGTCGTGGCCAACGCCGTGCGCCACTCGCAGTCGGACACCGCGATCCGCCTCGTCCTCACCCCCAAGGACGGCTACTTCTGCGTCCGCGTCACCGACGGCGGAGCCGGCCTGGTGCCCCAGCCCGGCGCGATGAGCAGCCCGCCCGGGGCCGGCTTCGGCCTCTTCATCCTTGAGCAGATCACGCGCAGGTGGGGGATGACCAGAGAAGACGGCATGACTCGGGTCTGGTTCGAGCTGGACTACGTCGAGACTGCGGACTGCGGACTGCGGACTGCGGAAGACGACCGGTCCTGCGATCCCTGATCCGCAGTCCGCAGTCCGCAGTCCGCAGTTCCCGGACCAAGCACGACGCCGGCGCCCTCGGCAGGCCGGATCGTGATGTTCCGCCGCCGCGCCAGCTCCACCCCTTCGCCCGAGGGGCGCAGTCCGTGCCGGCTTAGCACGGCGCGCAGCACGATCTTCATCTCGAGCATCGCGAAGCTCGCCCCGATGCAGCGCCTGCGGCCGCCGCCGAAGGGGATCCAGGTGTAGGTGCCGGGCGGCTCGTCGAGGAAGCGCTCGGGGCGGAAGGCGTAGGGGTCGGGGTAGATCGAGCGGTCGTGGTGGATCAGATAGGCGTTCGGTACGAGCGCGGCCCCCAGCGGGTAGTCGAAGCCGCCGACCTCGATCGGCTGGACCACGAGCCGCGGCGCGGCGTTGGGAATCACGGGCCGGCGGCGCAGGGTCTCCTGGATCGTGGCGGTGAGGTAGTCCTCGCCGTCGCCGGCTGAGACCTCCTCGCCCAGCCGCCGCAGCACCCGCGGGTGGTGCGGCAGGCGGGCGAACGCCCAGGCGAGCGAGGACGCGGTGGTCTCGTGCCCCGCCACGAGCAGCGTGAGCAGCTCGTCGCGCAGCTCCTGGTCGCTCATCGGCGAGCCGTCCTCGTGGCGGGCGGCCAGCAGCATGGCCAGGACGTCGTCGCGCTCCCCGGCGTCGCCGCGGCGCTCCTCGACCTGCTCGTAGATCAGCTCGTCGGCCTGAGCCTGGAGGCGAACGAAGGACGCGAACGGACCGACTCGCTCGAGCACCTTCGCGGCGCGGCTGTCGGCCGGCGGCGGCATCAGGCTGATCGGCTTGTCGCCGAACTCGAGCATCTTCTGCAGCCGCTCGCGCAGCGCGTCGAGGCGCGGGCCGGGATCGAGCCCGAAGACCGCGCGCAGGATGATCTCGAGCGTGAGGCCCTGCATGCGCGGGTGAAGCTCGACGCGCTGGCCGTGCGGCCACGAGGCCACCTCGCGCTCGGCCACCTCGGCCATCAGCCCGGACAGACGCGCCATGCGCTCGCCGTGGAAGGCCGGCAGCATCAGCTTGCGCTGCTCCATGTGGGCCGCCTCGTCGAGCAGGATCACCGAATTGCGGCCCACGACCGGCTCGAGCACGCGCGCGCCCTCGCCGGGGTGCAGCACGTCAGGCGGAGCGGTGAAGACCTGCTTGACCTCCGCGGGGTCGGACAGCATCACGAACGGCGGGGCGAGCGGGAGGCGGAGGGTGAAGCGCTTGCCGTAGCGGGCGCGCCAGCGCTCGAGCGACGCAAGCGGGCGGGTCCAGAAGGCGGTGCTCTGGATCAGCGAGGGCCACGGCGGGCCCGGTGGTAGATCTGACCGGCGAACTGCCAACTCCCCTCCAGTGGATAAGTGATCTATCAGGCTGGGCGCAGCGGTTGTGTGACAGTGTGCACGCGGCTGCCGATGACCAGCGCCTTCAGCCACGAGGCCCTCCTCTATGCGGGGCCGGAAGACTTCGTCGAGCGGACGGGCGACTTCGTCCGTGACGGTTTGGAGAACGACGAGCCCGTTCTCGTGATGGTCACGGCCGACAAGCTCGAGGCGATCCGCTTGCGGCTCGGTGCGGACTCCCGCCGGGTGAGGTTCGAGGACATGGGCGAGGTGGGCCGCAACCCGGGCCGGATCATCTCCGCCTGGCAGGACTTCGCGGACGAGTTCGCGGGCCGCGTGCGCAAGCGCGGCATCGGCGAGCCGATCTGGGCCGGTCGCAGCGCGGACGAGCTCGTGGAGTGCCAGCGGCACGAGGCGCTGCTGAACCTGGCCTTCGCGGACGCCGAGGGCTTCCGGCTGCTGTGTCGACAGCTACCGCGCCGACCCGCTGCTCGGGGCCCCCGGGTCTGAGCCGCTGCCGGAGCCGGAGCTTCCTCCGTTCAAGCTCGAGTTCGAGCTCGACAATCTGCGCCTGATCCGGGGCGTCGTGGCCGCGCACGGCGAGCGGGCGGGCCTCAGCCGCACCGCCTGCGAGGAGCTCGCGTTGGCCGTGGACGCGACCGCTGAGTACCACCGCTGGGCCATATCGCCAAGGGCGCAACAAGCCGAGGCACCCGGGGGCGTAGTCTGTCGGGGTCGCTGTGGATGGCCCTGTCCTGATCGACCGTGCCGGACTCGACGCCCTCGTGGACGTTCTACGTGCGCGCGGTTTCACGGTGATGGGCCCGACGGTGAAGTCGCAGGCGATCGTCCACCAGGAGATCTCATCGGCGGCTGAGCTGCCGGAGGGCTGGACCGACGAGCAGGAGGGCGGCACCTACCGCCTCGTGCGCCGCGACGACGACGCCCTCTTCGCCCACAACGCCGGGCCGCAGTCCTGGAAGCAGGTGCTGTTCCCGCCCAGGCTCCGGCTCTGGAAGGCGTCCCGCAACGGCGACGGCGGGGTGGAGATCGAGCAGAACGAGGCGCCGCCGAACTACGCGTTCATCGGCGTGCGCTCGTGTGACCTGCATGCGATCAAGATCCAGGATCGGGTGTTCATGGGCGACAAGTTCGTCGACCACGACTACGAGGCTCGTCGCCGCGACGCCTTCATCGTGGCGGTGAACTGCGCGAAGGCCGGCGGCACCTGCTTCTGCGTCTCGATGGGCACCGGGCCCAAGGCCGAGTCGGGCTTCGACCTCGCCCTCACCGAGCTGCTCGACGGCGAGCACCGCTTCCTGGTGGAGGTGGGCAGCGAGCGCGGCGCGGAGATCCTCGCCGAGCTGCCGCACCGTCCTGCGGCCGAGGACGACACGCGCTCGGCCGACGAGGTCATCGCGCAGACGGCGGCCTCGATGGGCCGCACGCTCGACACCGACGGCATCAAGGAGCTGCTGTACGAGAACGCCGAGCACCCGCGCTGGGACGACGTCGCCGAGCGCTGCCTCACCTGCGGCAACTGCACGCTGGCGTGCCCCACGTGCTTCTGCAGCACGGTGGAGGACGTGTCGGACCTCACCGGCAGCGAGGCCGAGCGCACGCGGGAGTGGGACTCCTGCTTCACCTGGGACCACTCCTACATCCACGGCGGCAGCGTCCACAACTCCGGGCGCTCGCGCTACCGGCAGTGGATGACGCACAAGCTGGCCAGTTGGATCGACCAGTTCGGAAGCTCCGGCTGCGTCGGCTGCGGGCGCTGCATCACCTGGTGCCCCGTCGCGATCGACATCACCGAGGAGGTCTCCGCCATCCGCGCGAACGACCTCCGCGACCTACTCGTGGAAAGTGGTGAACGTGGCAACCATTGAGCAAGATCTCGCCGGCGTGGCTGCGCTGTCGCCGCTGACCGACGAGCACCGGGCCACGATCGCGGGCTGCGCGCGCAGCCAGGCATTCCAGCACGGCGACTACCTGATGCGCGAGGGCGAGCAGGCAGACGTCTTCTACGTGATCAAGGACGGGATCGTCGCGCTCGACGTCTACGTGCCCCAGCGCGGCGGCGTGACCATCCAGAGCCTGCACGACGGCGACCTGCTCGGCTGGTCCTGGCTGATGTCGCCCTATCGCGTGGCCTTCGACGCGCGCGCGGTGACCGACACCGACACGATCGCCTTCGACGCGGCCTGCCTGCGCGGCAAGCTCGAGCAGGACTCGGCGCTCGGCTACGACATCCTGAAGCTGTTCACCGGCGTGATCCTCGAGCGCCTGCAGAACACCCGCCTCCAGCTACTCGATGTGTATGGCGCGGTCCCAAGCAGCTGAGACCGGCGTGCAGAGCGTGATGACCCCGGAGCCCTACCGGGTGATCGACACGCGCCAGGAGACCCACGACACCTGGACGCTCACGCTCGAGCCGACCAACGGCGGCGTGCCTCAATTCGCGCCCGGGCAGTTCGGGATGCTGTACGCGTTCGGCGTCGGGGAGGTGCCGATCTCGATCAGCGGCGACCTCACCCAGCCCGGCCCGCTGATCCACACGCTCCGCGCGGTGGGCGCCGTGACGGAGACGATCTGCGGCTTCGCGCCCGGCGCCTACGTCGGCGTGCGCGGCCCGTTCGGAACGAGCTGGCCGATCGCCGAGGCGGAGGGCCAGGACATAGTGCTCGTGGCCGGCGGCATCGGGCTCGCCCCGCTGCGTCCCGTGATCTACCACGTGCTGGCCAACCGCGATCGCTTCGCGCGGGTGCTCCTCTGCTACGGCGGCCGCTCGCCGGAGGAGCTGCTGTTCATGGACGAGCTCGAGCAGTGGGGCGGCCACCTCGACTTTGACGTGGACGTGACGGTGGACACCGCACCGGAGGACTGGCGCGGCCGCGTGGGCGTGGTCACGACGCTGATCCCGCGCGCGGACTTCGATCCTGCGCGCACCACCGCCTTCGTCTGCGGGCCGGAGCTGATGATGCGCTTCACCGTCGACGCGCTGCGCGATGCCGGCATGCCCGACGAGTCGATCCAGATCTCGATGGAGCGCAGCATGAAGTGCGCGGTCGGCCACTGCGGGCACTGCCAGCTGCGCGAGACGTTCATCTGCAAGGACGGACCGGTCTTCCGCAGCGACGTGATGGACCCGCTGATCAGGGTGAGGGAGCTGTGAGCTCGATGAACGGCAGCGGCCGCAAGCAGACGCTCGCCGTCTGGAAGTTCGCCTCCTGCGACGGCTGCCAGCTCTCGATCCTCGACTGCGAGGACGAGCTCCTGCAGCTCCCCGGCGCGGTCGACATCGCCTACTTCCTCGAGGCGTCGAGCGCGACCGTCGAGGGGCCATACGACCTCTCGATCGTGGAGGGCTCGATCACCACCGCGCACGACATAGAGCGCATCCACGAGATCCGCCAGAAGTCCCGCCGCGTGGTGTCGGTCGGCGCCTGCGCCACGGCCGGCGGCGTGCAGGCGCTGCGCAACTTCGCCAACGTCGAGGACTTCATCCCTCTTGTGTACGCGTCGCCCGAGTACATCTCGACGCTGGCCGACTCCACTCCGCTGAGCGACCACGTGCAGATCGACTTCGAGCTGCAGGGCTGCCCGCCCAACAAGCACCAGCTGCTCGAGGTGATCGCGGCTTACCTCAACGAGCGCAGGCCGGCGATCCCCTCGCACAGCGTCTGCATCGAGTGCAAGCGGCGCGGCAACGTCTGCGTGATGGTGGCCCACGGCACGCCCTGCATGGGGCCGGTCACCCACGCCGGCTGCGGCGCGCTCTGCCCCACCTACCACCGCGGCTGCTACGGCTGCTTCGGGCCGATGGAGTCGCCCAACACGAAGTCGCTCGGCGACTGGTTCGACGGCCACGGCAGCGACGACCAGGACATCGTGCGCATGTACCGGATGATCTACGCGTCCGCGCCGCAGTTCAAAGAGGAGAGCACGGCCCGTGAGCATCACGCCTGAGCGCGGCACCGAGGTGCGCAGCTTCGTGGTCGACGCGCTGGCGCGCGTGGAGGGCGAGGGCGCGATGGACGTCACGCTGCGCGACGGCAAGGCGGAGGAGGTCAGGCTGCGGATCTACGAGCCGCCGCGCTTCTTCGAGGCCTTCCTGCGCGGGCGCAGCTACCGCGAGGTGCCGGACATCACCGCGCGCATCTGCGGCATCTGCCCGGTGGCCTACCAGGTGAGCTCGCTCCACGCGATGGAGGACGCCTGCGGGGTCGAGATCCCGAAGGGCATCCGCGAGCTGCGCCGGCTCCTCTACTGCGGTGAGTGGATCGAGAGCCACACGCTGCACGTGTTCATGCTCCACGCGCCGGACTACCTCGGCTACCACAACGCGTTCGAGATCGCCGCCGACCATCCCGAGATCGTCGAGGGCGCGCTCAAGCTGAAGAAGGCGGGCAACGAGCTCATGTGCGCGGTCGGCGGGCGCGAGATCCACCCGATCAACACCCGCGTCGGCGGCTTCTACAAGGCGCCCGAGAAGAGCGAGTTCGCGGAGGTCGCGCGCAACCTCGAGGAGTGCCTCGAGTTCGCCCGCCAGGCCGTGCCGTTCACGGCCTCGCTGCCGATCCCGGAGTACGAGCACGACTACGAGTTCGTCGCCCTGCACGAGCCGGACAGCTATGCGGTCGAGAACGGACGGCTCATTTCCTCGAGCGGCCTCGACATCACGCCGCAGGAGTACGACCAGCACTTCATCGAGGAGCACGTGGAGCACTCCACCGCCCTCCACTCGCGGATGGCCGACGGCCGCAGCTACCTCGTCGGGCCGATGGCGCGCTACGCGCTCAACCACGAGCAGCTGTCGCCGATGGCCCGCGAGGCGGCGGAGCAGGCCGGGCTCGGGCCGGTGGTGAACAACCCCTACAAGAGCATCGTGGTGCGCATGGTGGAGGTGCTGTGGGCGGTGGAGGAGAGCCTGCGCATCATCAACTCCTATGAGCCGCCGGATCCGCCGGCGGTGGAGGCGCCACCCGTCGCCGGCGTGGGCTGCGGCTGGAGCGAGGCGCCGCGCGGCCTGCTCTGGCATCGCTACGAGATCGACGACGGCGGCACGATCCGGGACGCCAGGATCGTGCCTCCCACCTCCCAGAACCAGCGCAGGATCGAGGAGGACCTCCGCGAAACCGTGGAGCTCTTCGCAGAACTTTCCGATGAAGAACTAAGGATTCGCTGCGAACAGACGATTCGCAATTACGACCCATGCATTTCTTGCAGTACGCACTTCCTGAAGCTCCGAGTGGACCGCCGCTGACCGTAATCGGCGTCGGCAACTCCTGGCGCGGCGACGATGCGGCCGGCCTCGAGGTCGCGAGGCGGCTCGGCCTGGCACAGGACGGGCTCAGGGTGATCTCGCACGAGGGCGACCAGTCGCGCCTCGTCCACCTGTGGAGCGGCTCGGACCTCGTCGTGGTCGTCGACGCCGCCTACTCGGGTGCGCCCGCCGGCACCGTGCACCGCTTCGACGCCGCCGACGAGCCGCTTCCCACCCAGCTCCTGCGCGGCTCGACACACGCGTTCGGCGTGGCCGAGGCCGTGGAGCTCGCCCGCGCGCTCGGGCGGATGCCGCGCGAGTTGATCGTCTACGCGATCGAAGGCCAGACCTTCGAGACCGGCGCCGGCCTCACCCCCGAGGTCGAACGCGCGGTGGACGGGGTCGTGGAGGAGCTGACGCCCTCTTCTTGAAGCCGTCCCCCATGGCGGCCAGCGATCCGACCGACGTCCCCTCCGCCGCGCCGGCGGAGCGGGTGGACTCGCTCTACGGGCTCCCGCTCGACGAGTTCACGCCCGCGCGCGACGCGCTCGCCAAGGAGCTGCGCCAGGGCGGCGGGCGCGAGGAGGCGAACTGGGTCAAGGGCCTGAAGCGGCCGACCGCCGCCGCCTGGCTCGTGAACCAGCTCGCCCGTTCGCAGCCGCGCGATGCCAAGCGGCTGCTCACGGCCGACGAGGCGCTCCGCAAGGCGAACGAGCGCGTGCTGTCGGGCAAGGGCAGCGCCGGCGAGCTCGGCAAGGCGGGCGAGGAGCACAGCGCGGCGATCCGCGACCTGCTGGCGAAGGCGCCGGGTCTGCTCGACCGCCAGGGCCGCTCGCCGAGCGGCGCCACGCTGGAGAAGGCTGAGCAGACGCTGCGCTCGATCGCGCTCGACGACGAGGTGCGGCGGCAGTTCGAGCTGGGGCGGCTGACCAGCGAGCAGCGGGCGACGGGGTTTGGGGAGTTTGCGGGGCCCCTGCCAACCGCGCGGCGCGAGGTCGCAGGTCGCAGGTCGCAGGGTCGGCAGACCGCTGACCGCGGACGGCGGACCGCTGGGCCATCGCCCGAGCCCTCGGGCCCGAGCCGCGCCGAGCAGCGCGCCGCCGCCCGCGAGGCGCTGAAGGCAGCGCGGGCGGAGCTGCGCGAGCGCAAACGGGCCGTGACGGAGGCCGAGCGCGAGCTGCGGGATGCGACGCGAGCCGCCGAGCGCGCGCAGAAGGCGGCCGAGCAGGCGGAGACGGCGCTGGCGAAGGCCCGCGCTGCCGAGGACGACGCTGCCGCGCGCGTCGCGGAAGCCGAGGCGGAAGCCCGCTGAGCCGTCGGCGTCGGTGGCTTTCGCGGCGTCAACGACAGCAATAAAGGCGGCCCGAAGCGGAAGCATCAGGTCCTACCGGGCATATGACCCGGTAAGTCCTGACGCTTAGGCGCCACACCAGACTCCGGGCCGCCCTCATTGCTGCCGTAGGCGCCGGCCCTGTCAAGCCGCTTCAGGATGCTGCCGGCAGGCCTCGCGCAGCACCTCGGCGAGGCGCGCTGAGAACTCCAGCGTCAGGACTTAAGGGACATATGACCCCCAAACTCCTGACGCTTAGCGCGTTGAGCGCCGGCTAAGCCGCCTCGGCGTGCCGGCAGGCCTCGCGCAGCGCCTCGAGCGCCGTGAGGGCGTCGCCGTGGACGGTCACGGCCTGCGGGTCACAGTCGCCGTGCAGCATCGCGCGGGTCTTGCCGAAGCCGACGATGACGTCGGGCAGCAGCGCCACGCGGCCACCCGTCATCTGCTCGATCTCCCCGCGGACGTAGTGGATCGCGTCCGCACCTCTGCCCGGCAGAGCCATCGCGGGCGATCGTAGGGAACGGGTCGGTCGGATTCAGCGCGGATCGGGCGGGCGGCAGCGCACCGCCACCAGCGATCCGCGCAGCTCGCCCGGACCTGCGGCGGCAGGCACCAGCACGGTTGAGCCGCGCTGGAGCGGCTCCTCGCCGCCCTCGAGGACGAGCGTGCCGCCGCCCTCCAGCACCACGACGATCGAGAAGCCGGCGTCGAGCTCGGCCAGCGGGTCGGGCTCGATCCACTCCGCGCGGAAGAACGGGTCGGCCGCCTCGGGCAACACCGAGCGCACGCTGGGCCGCAGCGGGCGCTCGCGGCGCAAGAGCGAATGCAGCTTCCCCTCCCCCAGTCCGCGCCTGTCCACGGCCTCGAGCGCCCGCTCCCGGCCAAGCCCGAGCGTCGGCTCGACCCCGGGCGCCGCCTCGAGCATGATCGAGAGGTCGCTCGGCTCCTGCAGCTCGAGGATCAGGACCCCCTGGCCGATCGCGTGCGGTGTGCCGGCCGGCACGAAGACCACGTCGCCCGCCGTGACGGACAGCGAGTGCAGCGAGTCGAGCATCGCACCCACGTCCTGGCGCTCGACCCAATCCGCGAGCGTCTCCCGCGACACGTCCGAGCGAAACCCGAGCTGCACGACGGCGCCCGGTTCGGCCGACACCACGATCCAGGCCTCGGTCTTCCCGTAGGGCGAGCCGAGCTCTCGGCGCGCGAAGTCGCGGTCGGGGTGCAGGTGGACCGGCAGGCGCTCGCCGGCGTCGAGCAGTTTGACGAGCAGGGCCGGATCCGGGCCGAAGCGGGCGACGTGAGCCGCGCCGAGGAAGGACTCGGGGTCGTCGGCGATCGCGTCGCGCAGGAGGCGGCCGTCGGGGAGCCTCGTCAGCCCGTCGCCCGCGGACCCGAAGGCGGCCGTGACCGAGCCGACCCAGTCCTCGGGGAAGCGGTCGCCGGGCGACGGCACGCCGCGCAGCGCGGCGATGGCCGGCCCACCGCGGTAGAAGCGCTCGAACTGGTTGGCCGGAAGCTGCAGCGCGGACTTCAGCGCTGCCATGCTCCGTGGCCGTTCGGGACGGGTGCGAGCCGAGCGATGGCCGCATCGTCCCTGAGCCACAGGATGGAAGCCAGGTCGCGCGGGGACATCCGTGGGGACCCCACGCCCTCATGCTCGGCCGCCAGCACGCCGAAGCGCGCCAGCGCGTACCGGGCCGCGTCCTCGAGACCGTCGAACAGCCCCTGGGCGGCCATCCCGCGATGCCAGGAGGCCACCACGATCCCGAACCTGCGGCGCGTTCCGGCGCGCACGTTGAAGCGGAGCACCGCCGTCTCGCCGCTGCCGCCCGAGGCACGGTCGAGCGCAGCCGTCAGCGAGTCCGCGGCGGCCGCCGTGACGTCGCCGAGGCAGAAGGCGCCGGCGCTACCGCCATTGCCGAGATCGACGGTGAAGCCACGCCGCACGGCGCCGGCGGGCGCACCGCGCAGGCCGAAGAACGCCTGCCGGGCGCGCGTGCCCGAGCGGTTGTCGACTGTGAGCTGCACGAGCACCGCCGGGACCAGCGCGTCCCGCAGCTCGCTGTCCGGAGCCCCTGCGGGGGGCACCGGACGCAGCGGAGTGACGACGCGGAGCGTGATGTCGCCCGCTTCGCAGGGCCCGTCGTGGAGGCGGGTGCCGATCAGCACGTCGTGCGTGGGCTCACAGGCCCCGACCGGCGCGTCCTGGGCGTGCGAGCTAGCGGCCATGGAACTTGTAACGGCCGGTGGCGGCAGAGGTTGACAGTGGATTCCCACCGACAGCGTGCGGAGACCTACGGAAGTTCCGCAGGTCTCCGTACGCAAACCTCTAGCCCTCGGAGCTCCACACCTGGAGCTCGCGGGACAGCTGGCCCGAGAACTGGGCGAACTCGCCGGCCGAGAGCTGCTCGCGGGCCTTGGCGGAATCGCCGGCCAGCGCCAGCTTCAGCACCTCGGCCGCAGCCTCGTGGAAGTGGGCGTGGAGGTCCTTCGCCGTCTCGTAGTGCGGCGACTTGCGCTGTTTCGGCGTGGCGTCATTGTGCAGCCACTTGCCAAACGCGCACTGGTCGTCGCGCCGGACGGTGCCCGGATCGGCATCGCACTCCCCGGTGTCGATCGCCCGCTTGAGCCGCATGATCCACTGGGCGTGGGCGTCGAGCGCCGCCGCGAGATGCTCACGGGTCGAGCTGCCGCTGCCCGCGATCCGCACCTCGTCCGATGCCCCGTTGCTCGCCGCCGTGCTGGTGCCGGTGGTGAGCTCATCGAGCTCGTTCGAAACTCGCGACAGGTGCTCGGCGGCCTCCTGCGACTGCTGCGCGCCCGCGGCGATCTCGGTGGTGCCCTGGGTGGTCTCCTTCACCGCCTGCGCGATCTGGTCCATGCCCGTGTGCTGCTGCACCGCCGAGGCGGCGATCTGCTCGGCCGCCTGCACCGACATCCTCGTGGTCTCGCCGAGCTCGCTGATGATCTCGCCGGCGCGCTGCGCGCGCTCCGACCCCTCGGCCACGACCTCGGTGCCGCGATGGGCGCCGTTTACGGCGGCCCGCGTGGCCTTGTCGATGTCCTCCAGGATCGTCTGGACCTGTGCGGTGGCCTGCTTCGACTGCTCGGCGAGGTTACGCACCTCGTCGGCCACGACCGCGAAGCCCTTGCCCTGCTCGCCGGCGCGCGCCGCCTCGATGGTGGCATTGAGCGCCAGCAGGTTCGACTGGTCCGCGATGTCGTTCACCGCCGACGTGATCGCGCTGATCTGCTCGGTCTGGTTGGAGAGGGCCTGGATGTCGCCGGCGATCGCCTCCACGGTCTCCCGGATCTCGTTCATGCCCTGGATGATCTCCTCGACGGCCTCGGTGCCCTGCTCGCCCATCTCGAGCGCGACGCGCGCCCGCTCGGCCACCTCGTTGGCCTTCTCGGCCGCCTGCTCGGACGCCGCGCGAACCTCTTCCACCGCGCTGCTCGTCTCGTTGATCGCAGCCGCCTGCTGAGAGGCCGAGGCGGCCTGCGCGGCAGACGTGCTCACGATCTCGTTGGTGGAGGCGGCGATCATGTGCACGCCCTCCTGCACCCGCAGGTTGAACTTGCCGCGCTTCTCGATGATCTCGTTGTAGGCGTTGGCTGCCTCGGTGAGCTCGTCCTTGCCCCTGGGCACAATGCGCGTGGACAGGTCGCCGTCGGCGAGACCCATCATGCGCGTGGCCATTTCCTTCACGCGCGGCACCACGTCGCGGATCAGGAGCACGCCGAGCAGCACCGCGCTGGCGACCGTCAGGAACAGCACGATCAGCGTCAGCGTGAGCTTCGAGTGGTAGGTGGATGTCGCCTGCTTGGAGGCGGCGGCGGCCTGCACCTTGGTGTCCTCCATCAGCTTGACGACGCCGTCGCGGGCCTTGTTGGACACGGTCAGCAGCCGTTCGGCGTCGGCGTCGCGGGCGGCCGCCGCAGCGGGCGTGAGTCCGATCGCGATCTTGTGGGCGTTCCACATCGCCACGAACTGCTGCCAGTAGACGAGCGTCTGCTTGGCGGTGCGCTGGTCATCGGCCCGCTTGACGAAGCTCTCCAGATCGGTGGTCACCTTGGGAGCGAGCGCGTGGAACTTCTTGGTCGCGTCCGCCGGGCTCCCCTGCTGTGAGCCGATCACCTGCAGCAGCCCGGCGCCGCGCGCCGTGCTCATGTCGTAGATGGTCTGGCCGAGATCCTGAAGGTCCACGGCGTGTTTCGAGTACATCGTCTCCGCCTGCTGGCTCTCGGCGCGCATGGCTGTGAAGCCGACGAAGGCGACGACGAAGAGACCGGCGACGAGCGCGGCGATCACGACACCGAACTTCGGACCGAAGCGCAACCTGCTCATGGGAAACTCCCTCTTTGTTTGATCGAGCCGACGCCCGGCTGATCGACGGGTTCGACGTACGATCCATCGGGAGTTCCCGCAGAATCGATCCGTAGTTGTCCGCGCCCCCTCGGCGCCTCGTGGTCAGGAAGGCTGCGCGGCCTCGATGCGATCCTGCAGCTTGCGCATCCCCGCGAGCCACCGGTCGTAGTCGCCGGCCTTGCGCTGGAAGTAGGTGAGGACCTCGGGGTGCGGCAGCACTAGGAAGCGCTCCTCGTCGATCGCCTGGATCGCCGCAGCGGCGACGTCCTCCGGCTCGAGCACCGCGCCGCCGGCCCGCACCACGTCGGCGGCCACCTGGCCCGGCGAGCCGGTCTCGCCCGCGTTGAGCATCGCGGTGTTCACGCCCTGCGGGCAGATGCAGCTCACGCGCACGCCACGGCGGCCGTAGGTGATCGACAGCCACTCGGCGAACGCCACGGCCGCGTGCTTGGTCACGGCGTAAGGGGCCGAACCGATCTGGCTCAGCAGGCCGGCGGCCGACGCCGTGGCCACGAAGTAGCCCTCGCCGCGCTCGAGCCAGCCGGGCAGGAGCGCCTTCGCGGCGAAGATGTGGGAGCGGATGTTCACGCCGAGCGCGAGGTCCCAGACCTCGTCGGACGTCTCCATCGGGTCGGTGCCGATCGCCACACCCGCGTTGGCGAAGAACACGCCCACGGGACCGAGCTCCGACTCCGCGCGCTTGATCACTGCGCGCAGCTGCGCCTCGTCCGTCACGTCGGCGGCAGCCGCGAGATGGCCCTGCCCGAGCTCCTCCTCGAGCGGCCGCAGAGCGTCCGCGCTGAGATCGGTGGCGGCCACGTTCGCGCCCTCGGCGGCCGCGGCACGCGCCAGCGCGCCGCCGATGCCGCCGGCCGCCCCGGTGACCACGACGGTACGTCCCTCGAGCTTCACGCCGCGAGTATCACAGGTCAGGCGCTGGTCTCGGCGGCGACGGGAGTGGCGGCCTCGACCGTGTCCACGCGCCCGCGCGGCAGTCCCCGCACGGCCACCAGGAAGGTCGCCGCCATCACGGCGGCCATGAAGTAGAAGACCGTCTGGGTGGAGTGGGCGAACGCCAGCTGCACGTCGTGCACGAGCCGGTGAGGCTCCCCGCCCGCCGACGAGTTGCTCGCCGAGTTGAACGAGTCGGCGATCCGGTGCGCGATCGGCCGGGGCACGCCGTCCTTCGTCAGCGCGCCGCCGACGTTGACCTTGTCGCGGTCGATCAGGATCGCGCCGAGCACCGCGAGCCCGAGGCTCGCCCCGAAGTTGCGCGCCGTCTGCGTGATGCCGGTCCGGGCGCCGCGCTTGTCGAGGATGCGGCCGCCGACCTGGGCGCGATCACGAAGCCGAGGAAGAAGTACAGGAGGTAGAGCCCGGCCTTCGACGCGGTCTCGCCGAGCGACAGCTGAGAGTAGACGCTGGCGAAGAAGAAGAACGGGACGAACACGATCGACATCAGGCCGAGCACGATCGTCTCGACGGCGAAGCCGCGGTCCCTGAAGATGCGCAGCTCGAGCAGCGGCTCCGGCACGCGCAGCTCCCAGGCCACGAACGCGACCATCAGGAGCACGCCGACCACGAGGCAGGCCCAGGTGGAGACGCTGCTCCAGCCCCACATGCTCGACTGCTGGAAGCCGAGGACGATCAGGCCCATCGCGTCCGTGATGAGCACGGTGCCGCGGTAGTCGAGCTTCGCCGGCTGGGTCTCGTTGCGCAAGTGCGCCCGCCGACAGCAGGTAGCCGTTGATCACCCACTGCGAGCCCGTCGCGGACAGCGACAGCTCCTTCTGGATGTTCGGCACGGCGATGGCGACGATCGTCTGGTCGATGAACGTCATCGCCACCGCGAAGACCATCGCGGCGAGCACGAGGTTCTTGTTCGGCGCCTCGGGACCGCAATGGTGACTGCCTCGGCCCGGCTAGTGCCTGGCCACGATCGACGTTCGGAACTTCGCCCAGATGTTGTAGAAGCCGCGCATCCACAGGAGTTCCTCCTTGCCGGGAGGCAGGCCGCGCGGCACGATCGGACGCACGTTGTCGGTCCGGGCGCTGCGCGTGACCCAGGACCGCAGCCACGTCTTGCCGCCATCGGGTGTGACGAGCTTCTTGATCCGGTGGTGGCGCGTTCGACCGACCGAGGCGTACACGATCCGGGGGTCGCGATGGTCGAGCGCGATCCCGCCCGAGTACCAGCGCTCCGACCAGGCCCGCGTGATCCGGCGGCCGGCATTTCCGAGGTCGTGGGTCTCCCAGGCCACGCCGTTCCAGCGCGAGTACTTGTAGCGGTGCAGGCGCCCGCGGTGGCGGAACACCGCGAAGACGATCACAGGGTGACCGTCAGGGTCCTCCGCGACGTCCCAGACCCACGAGCGCTCGCGGTGGGCGCGAGCGTCGAAGACCCGATCCGCCTCGGACCGCCGCAGGGGGAGCGCGTTCATGCCCTTGATCGGGGCGCCGCTCGCGTGGAAGAGCGCCCCCGCCCGGTACTGCGCGTAGTAGACGCCCGATACGCCGTCGCGCGGATGGCCGTTCGTGAACGCGAAGTCGATCCTGTCGTGGTCGTTGGACCCGACCTTGACATACGGTCGCTGGTTTCCGGTCGGCTTGATCAGCGTTTGCGCCGGCGCCCACGTCCCCGCCGAGTCGACGCTCGAGAACACCGGGAGCGAACGGCCGCCGCGCCAGAACAGGTAGGTCCGTGCCTCGTCAGAGAGCCGGACGGGGTTCGGATAGGTGTAGCCGGCAGGCCCTTGAACGTTCACGGGCACGTGGGAGACCGGGCCCCAAGCGGTGATGTCGCCAGGCCGCAGCGTGGTGCGCCAGTACATGTGCGGGCCGCCGTGGCCGGAGTAGTAGGCGGTGATCCGGCCATCGGGCTCCACCATGAGGGCCGGATTGCCGTGGTCGTCGCGCTGTTTGTGGCGCAGGTGGGGACCAGTCTTCGGCTGGTCCTCTCGCGCTATCGGCACGCGCACGCTCCCCTCTGGTCCGATCGACGCGATCACCACGCGCCTCCGCCAGTCGACCCAGCCCGTGTATGTGCGGCCGTTCGCGTAGACGGCACGGGGATCGGCGAACCAGGACCAGCCGCCGGGCCCGAGGCGCGTGTCGCCGGCCGAGGCCGCTGCGGCGGACGACGCGAGCACGAGCCCAGAGCCGGCGATCGCGGTCACTGACGCGACGAGGCGGGAGCGCACCTCGCGACCCTAACGCGCTCAGCGCGGGCTCTCGCGCACGACCTCCTCGGGGGGCTTGTCGTCCCGCAGGCCGAGGAAGCGCGGCTGCCGCAGGCGGCCGTCGCTCGTCCACTCGGCGAAGCCGATCTGGGCCACCAGCTCGGGCTTGGTCCAGTGCGTGCCGCGCGTGATCGGGCGCGCGTCGGCGAACGGCGACTCCGGGATCTCGAGCTTGCGCACCCGGGCGCCGAGCTCCCGCAGCGTCGCCGCCGTGTAGCCCGTGCCCACCTTCCCGGCGTACCTGAGCGAGCCGTCCTCGTAGTAGCCCACGAGGAGCGCGCCGAAGTCGGTGCGGCCGCCGGCGGGGTCCGTGTAGCCGCCGACCACGAGCTCCTGCTCCCAGACGCACTTCAGCTTGAGCCAGTCGCGCGAGCGGCCGCGGACGTAGGGGGCGTCCGCGCGCTTGGCGATCAGGCCCTCCCAGCCGGCCCGGCAGGCCTCCGCGAAGCGGCGCTGCGAGTGGTCCCGCCAGGCCTCGCTGAGCTGGAGTGCGGGCCGCTCGCGGAGCTTCTTGGCGAGCCGCTCGCGACGCTCGGCCAGCGGCCGGCCGGTGAGGTCCTCGCCGTCGAGCTCGAGCAGGTCGAACACGCAGTAGACGACCGGGAAGCGCTCCACGAGGTCGGGTGACGGCCGCGACACGCCGAGGCGCTGCTGGAGCCGGCCGAACGAGGTCTGGTCGCCGTCGAACGCCACCACCTCGCCGTCGATCAGCAGCGCATTCGCGCGCTGGCCCGCCACCGCGTCGCGCACCTCCGGATAGGTGCCGGTCAGGTCGTTGCCGGTGCGCGACTCGAGCCGCACCTCGCCGTCCTCCTTGCGCGCCACGCAGCGCTCGCCGTCGAACTTGCGCTCGAGCAGCCAGTCCTCGCCGAAGTCGCGGCGATCGGTGAGCGTGGCGAGCATGAGCGGGATCGGCAAGGGGGCGATTTCTAACACCCAGGGTGCCTACCGGCGCGCCCGGCCTACCCGGAGACTGCGACACGACAACGCAGACCGGAGCAAGGAGCCCGCCATGATGAGCCACCTCACCTACATCGCCGCCGTCAGCCGCCCGCCGATCGACCCGCACGCCCACCACCGCGCCGAGGTGCGATCGCGGCGGAAGCGGCGAGCCCGGCTGAGCGCGCCGTTCGCGCGCCTGATCGCCCACTTCCCCCGCGCCCGCGCGGTGCCGGTCGAGAAGCGCGCCGGGCGCCTGGTCTGATCAGGCCAGGGCGGGCTCCGGGTCCGCCGGCTCCGGCTCGGCCTCGTCCTCCCTGGGTAACGGCTTGGCCGGCAGCGCGTGGGCGAACCACATGCCCACGAGCACGAAGCTCGCCGCTACGAACAGCGCGTTCTTGAGCGCGTCGATCTGGGCGTCACTGTACGCGCTGACCACGGCGTCGGCCTGACGTGGAGGCAGGTGCTCCTTCTTCACCGCGCTCTCGACGTCCGCCTTCGAGACCATCGGCACGCCCTCCTCGGTGCCCGTGACGAGCTGCTGCTGGACCCGCGAGGGGATGGTCGAGTCAGCCAAGACCCGGTCGTGGAAGCCGGTGGTCAGGCCGGTGAGGAGCACGGCTCCGATCAGCGCCGTGCCGAGGGACTGGCCCAGGTTCTGCGAGACCCCCTGCACGCCGCCGGCCTCACTCGAGCGGTTCTCCGCCACCGACGACATCAGGACGTTGCCGAGCTGCGAGATCGCCAGCCCGATGCCGACGCCGAAGCCCGCCAGCGAAAGAGCGAACCAGCCCGAGGCGAGATCGGGCGAGATCGTCGCCATCACGCCGAGGATCGAGACGATCAGGAACAGCATCCCGATCTCGACGATGCGCCGCGGGGACATGCGGATGGCCAGCCGCGGCCCGAGCATCGCGGCGATCATCATCGTCACCGAGATCGGCAGGATCTTGAGCCCGGTGTGCAGCGCGTCCTTGCCGAGCACGAGCTGCAGGTACAGCGGCAGCACGAAGAACGTGCCGGCCAGGATCAGGTACATGGACATGAGCGTCGAGGCGCCGGCTCGCAGCTGGGGCACGCGCAGCAGGTCGGGCCGCAGCAGCGGCACACCGCCGCGGTCCTCCACCCGCTGCTCCCAGCGGGCGAAGGCGCCGAGCACCATCAGCCCCGCCAGGATCAGGAACGGCACCACCGAGAGGCCGAACGGCGTGATCTCGGTGCCGCCGATGGTCAGCGCGCCGGTGGGCTTGAGCAGTCCCCAGCTGCTGATCTTGAGGATGCCGAACACGGCCAGGGCCATCCCTAGCGCCGACAGGAAGGCGCCGACGCGGTCGAGCGTGACCCGCTCGCCCAGCGGGTGGTCCTTGATCCGCCGCACTCCGAAGAGCAGGATCGTCACGACCACGACCGTCTCGGCGGCGAACACCACTCGCCAGGTGAGCGCGGTCGTCACGAAGCCGCCGATCAGCGGCCCCGCGGCCGCGCCCGCCCCCGAGACGCCGCCGAGCAGCCCGAACGCCAGCGCGCGCTCATTGCCCTCGTAGTTGGCGGCAGTGAGCGCCGCGATCGCCGGGATCACGAGCACGGCGCCGAGCCCCTCGACGAGCGACCAGCCGAACAGGAGCGAGCCGATGTTCGGGCTGAGCGCGGTGATGAGCGACCCCGTGCCGTAGACGCCCAGGCCGATCGTGAACGCGCGCCGCCGCCCCCAGATGTCGCCGAACTTCGCCCCCGTGAGCATGAACGCCGCCATCACGAGCGTGTAGGCGGTGATGGCGAACTGGAGGTTCGACACCGTGGTGTGGAGATCGGCGACGACCTGCGAGATCGACACGTTCATGACCGTGCTGTCGAGCACCATCACGAACTGCGCAGTGCACAGGATCAGGATCGTGGTGCGCTGCTTCACGGCGCCGGGCCCTCAGGCCACCCGTTCGATTGGCGACGGCACCCAGCCGCTCTCGAGCGCCTCGTCCGTCGGCCAGTAGATGCGCATGATCACGTTGAAGGGGCCGGCGGGTGCGGGCAGCCAGTTCGACTCGCGCTCGGGTCCGGGCGACTCGCGCTGCAGCCAGATGTCGAGGCTGCCGTCCGGGTTGAACGCGAGCGAGTCACGGTCGCCGATCGCGTAGCGGTCGAGCGGATTGTCGACGAAGTACTGGTGCTCGTCGTACATCGTCAGCGACCAGAAGGCGCGCGCCGGCGGGGTCTGGCCGGCGTCGAAGTGGAGCGCGTAGGAGTTCGCGCCGTCCAGGGGCTGCCCGGCTCCGTCCGTGCGCGCATGCGAATAGATGGAGTCCGCGTCCAGGTTCGCGCCCAGGCCCACGAGTGCGACGTAAGCGCGCTTCTCGTAGTCCGTCCCGTACGAGCCGCCGCCTCGGTGAGCCATCCAGCCGCCCACGGTCGAGCCGGAGCTCGCGGCGAGCTCTCTGAGCTTCCCCATACCCGCCCGCAGGCCCTCGTCGAGCGCGGCGGCGGGCGCGCGGCTCGGGTCGAACGACCCGGGCGCGAGCCCGATCGCCTCGAACCGCTTGAGTGCCGGAGCGTCGGCCTCGTGCGGCGGGTTGGTGACCATCAGGCTCGCAAGGCGGCCGAAGAAGGTCGCCGCGTCCATCGCCGCCACCTGGGCCGGGGGCGGAGTGGCGGTGTCGGCCGGCTGGTCGCCGGGCGCGGCAGCCGGCGGCTGGTACTCGCCGCCCCAGGCCGAGAGCGGAACGAGCGAGAGCCCGTCCTGGAAGCGGTGCACCTCCGCGTAGTCGGGCTTGCCGTTCGTCTGAGTGCGGCCGATCATCCAGGCCGTCGACGTCGGCGACTGGATCGCCTGCACCCCGGCCGGCAGCTCTCCCTTCCAGCCCGGCCCCACGATCGTGAAGGTGCCCTCGCCGTTGCCCGTCGTGCGCGTGCCGGGCGAGGCGAACACGTCCGTCCAGGCGGACAGGAGTGGCATCAGGTAGTAGCGCCCGGCGCTGTCGGGGACGTGCAGGACCACGGGCTCGTGCTCGACGTCGATGAAGGCAGTCGAGTAGAGCGTGTCCGCGTTGGGGCTCACCACTGCGGTGAACGAGGCGTCGGGGAATGCACGGAGGTGGCTCAGCTCGTTCCGCGGAGCCTGCATGGTGGACCTCGACACGTCGATCAGCACGAGCGGAAACCCGAAGATGAACGCCTCCTGGGAGATCGCGTGCGCGTCCACACGGTGGAGTTTCCCGGATGCGCGCGGCCGAGCTCGTTCTCCGGCAGCAGCAGCTGCGGCACGCGCCCCTCACAGGCGGCGTCCGCCAGCAGCCGGGCGAGCGCCGGCGCGAGCTTGAACAGGTTGTGCCCAGCCATGATCGTGACGCCATCGGCCTGCCAGGCGGCCAGCCCGTCGGGCCCCCAGGGCAGCTCAGTGACCCAGCAGCTCACGTCGTGCACCGGCTCGGGATCGAGGCCCGGCAGGCCACGGGTCACGTAGGCGGACGCCCGTCCGCGCAGCTCGCCGAGCCGTCCGCTCTCCACCTGGCCGCTCGGGCCGGCGATCCCCACCGCGTAGAGCTCCCCCGACGGGTGCGGCGCGGCGTACACCGCCTCGCCGTGCTCGCCGGTGGCGTCCTGGAGGCAGGCCAGCCGACCGCGCCCACCGTTGCGCCGGCGGAAGGTGGCGCGCAGGTGCATCGTCGTCGTCACGGGGAGCTCGAGGCCGAGCCGCCGCCCCAGCCGCGCCGTGTCCTGGCCGGCGCAGATCACCGCCGCGTCGTGGCGGCTGCTGCCCTGGGGGGTCAACAGCTCGATCTCGTTGCCGCGCGGCTCGACGCCCAACACCTCCGCCGTAACGAGTCGCTCGCGCAGCCGGCCGCTTAGCGCCTCGATGGCCTCGGCGATCCGGATCGCGCCGCCCGGATCGACCAGGGCCGGAGCGGCAAACGGCTCGAGGATCGGCAGTCGGGCGCGTTGCTCGTCGGGGGCCGCCCAGTCCGCCTCGATCCCGGCCTCCGCGAGCAGCGCGTGCCGTGCCTCCGCCCGCGGCCCGGCCACGAGGACGCCCTCGTCGCCGACCAGCTCGACGCCGTGCTCGCCCTCCCACTCGCGCCAGATCGCGTGCGCCTCAAGCGCGAGGCGGACCAGGCGCGGGTCGTCGTGGTTGAAGCGGAAGATGCGCGTGCGTCCCGCGGACTGCCCGCCGCCCGGCACGCCGCGCTCGTAGAGCGTGACCTCGGCGCCGCGCTGGGCCAGCGCCGTGGCAGTGGAGAGGCCGACGATTCCCGCGCCGACGACGGCGACGCGCGTCACGCCTTCGTGGTGTCGTCCGCCTTCGACCGCTTGCGCCTGCCGCGCAGCATCAGGACGCGGTCGGCGGCCATGCCGAGCGCGAACGCCACGGCGATGACGATGATCAGCGGCGTCCGCCCACTCGTCACGATCCAGTGCACCTTCACCTTGTCGAAGTTCAGAAGGGCGAAGGCGGTGAAGAGCGCCGCGATCGCGGCGGCGATCAGCAGGCGCGCGTTGTCACGGCGCGGCTTGGGCTTCTCGGCGGGCTGGTGATCGCCGGTCGGATCGGTCGTGGTCACGCTTGGCCTCTCCCGACATGATGGGCAGACGAGCCGCTGACGGTCAAGCAGAGCCTCAAATGCACATTCTTGTGCGAATCACGCCCAACTGAAACACTATCGCTCATGCCCAAGATCACGCTGATCGGCGCCGGCAGCGTCGAGTTCACCCGCATCATCACCGCCGACCTGGTCGCCTTCCCCGAGTTGCGCGACGCCACGATCTCGCTCCACGACATCGACGAGGAGCGGCTGGCCACGGCGCAGCAGCTCGTCGAGCACCTCAACCGGGCCGCCGGGGCGAGCTTGTCCGTCGAGTCCCACGCCGACCGGCGCGCCGCGCTGCAGGGGGCCGACTTCGTGGTCAACGAGATCCAGGTGGGCGGGTTCGACGCAACCCTCCGCGACTTCGAGATCCCCACGAAGTACGGGCTGCGGCAGACGATCGGGGACACGCTCGGCGTGGGTGGGATCTTCCGCGGGCTGCGCACGATCCCCGTGATCGTGGCGATCGCCGACGACATGGCCGACGTGTGCCCCGACGCTCTACTGCTCAACTACGCCAACCCGATGGCGATGCTCTGCTGGGCGGTGTGGGAGGGCAGCCGCTTCTCGAACGTCGTGGGCCTCTGCCACTCCGTGCAGAACACGCACGACGAGCTCGCCGAGATGGTGGGCGTGCCGGAGCAGGAGATCGACTTCCTCACGGCCGGCCTCAACCACCAGGCGTTCGTGCTGCGCTTCGAGCGCGGCGGCGAGAGCCTCTACCCGCTGCTCGACAGCGCGATCGAGCAGGACCCGGACGGCCTCGCACGGCGGGTGCGCATCGAGATCTACCGGCAGTTCGGGCACTTCCCCACCGAGTCGAGCGAGCACAGCGCCGAGTACGTCCCCTGGTTCATGGACCACGACGAGGAGATCGAGCGCTACAGGATCCCGGTGGACGAGTACCTGCGCCGCTCGCGCGAGAACCTCGAGGAGTACGAGGACACCAAGAGGGCGCTGGCCGAGGGCCGGCCGCTGCCGCTGGAGGGCGAGAACGAGCTGGCCCCGCGCTACATCCACTCGCTCCTGACGGGCACGCCGCGGATCGAGTACGGCAACGTCCGCAACGACGGCCTGATCGACCAGATGCCGCATGGGAGCTGCGTCGAGGTGCCCTGCCGGATCGACGCCGACGGAGTTCATCCGGTCCCCGTCGGGGCCCTGCCGGTGCAGTGCGCGGCGCTCAATCGCACGTTCCTGAACGTCGTTGAGCTGACCGTCCGCGCCGCGCTCGAGGAGCGGCGCGACCACATCTACCGCGCCGTGCTGCTCGACCCCAATGCCGCGGCCACGCTCACGATCCGCGAGGTGCACCGCATGGTGGACGAGCTGATCGAGGCGCACGGCGACCTCATGCCGGCGGGGATTCGCTAGATCGTCGTCACGCGAACGCCGCGGTCCTCGATCGCCGCGATCGCTGAGCGGTCCGCTTCCGCATCGGTGATCAGCTCGTCGACGCGGGCCATCTGGCAGATGCGGGCGAAGGCGACCTTGCCGATCTTCGAGCTGTCGGCCACGACGGTGACGTTCCGGGCGCGGTCGATCAGCGCCTGGTCGGTGTGGGCCTCGATCTCGTGGTGGGTGGTGAGCCCGGCTTCGGGCGAGATGCCGTCGACGCCAAGGAAGACGATGTCGAGGTTGAGGCCCGCGAGGCTGGCCTCGGCTATCGGGCCCACCAGCTCGTAGGACTCGGGCCGCGCCACCCCGCCGGTGACCACCAGCTTGAGGTTCGCGCGCACTGCGAGCTCGGAGGCGATGTTCAGCGCGTTGGTGACGACCGTGAGCTGCTGGCGGTCGACGAGCGCGCGCGCCACCTCGGTGGTGGTGGTCCCGCCGGTCAGGCCGATCGCCCAGCCGTCCAGCACGCGACTGGCCGCCTCGCGCGCGATCCTGAGCTTCTCCTCGTGGTAGCGGCCGCTCTTGTAGCGGAGCGGCAGCTCGTAGAGCACGCCCTGGGGCACGGCGCCGCCGTGCGTCCGCGACAGCAGGCGCTGACCCTCGAGCAGCTGCAGGTCGCGGCGGATCGTGGCCGACGAGACGCCCAGCGCAGACGACAGGTCCGTCACGCCGAGGCTCCCGTCGCTCGACAGCCGCTCGAGGATGGCACTTAGCCGCTCGGCCTGACGCACGAGCGCGAGTATAGGTTGCGTTCCGGCGTTCCGGTGATGTATCTTGAGCGAATCCGGCCCTAACCGGACAAATATGAGCGCGACTGTTCACGAGATCGAAAGTCAGCCGGCGGTCTGGCGGGAGGCGCTGGCACTGCTCCCCGGCGTGGCGTCGAGTCTCCCCGCCGAGGGCTCGCGGGTCGCGTTCATCGGCTGCGGCACCTCGTACTACATCGCACACGCGGCGGCGACCCTCCGCGAGTCGCTCGGCCGCGGCGAAAGCGACGCGCTGGTGGCCTCCGAGATGCCGCAGGGCCGCAACTACGACTTGGTCGTGGCCATCTCCCGCTCAGGCACGACGACCGAGGTGGTGCGCGCGCTCGAGGCGCTGCCGGCAGGCAGCCGGTCCCTTGCGATATCGACCGACGGCACGACCCCGGTCGTGCTTGCCTCGAGCGACGCCATCCTCCTACCCTTCGCCGACGAAGCCTCGATCGTGCAGACGCGTTTCGCCACCACCGCGCTTGCCCTGCTGCGCGCTCACGCGGGCCAGAGCCTCGACACGGCGATCGCTGACGCCGAGGCCGCCGTGAGCGCCGCGCCGCCGATCGACCCCTCTGACTTCGAGCAGTTCGTCTTCCTCGGCACAGGCTGGACGGTGGGCCTCGCGGGCGAGGCCGCCCTGAAGATCCGCGAGTCGGCGGGCGCCTGGGCCGAGGCCTACCCGGCGATGGAATACCGGCACGGGCCGATCAGCGTCGCCGGCAACCGCACGCTCGTGTGGCTGCTGGGCGAGGCCGAGCCGGACCTTGCCGACGACATCCGCACGACCGGCGCCACCGTGATCGAGAGCACTGCCGATCCGATGGCCGAGCTCGTGACGATCCAACGGACGGCGGTTGCGCTGGCCGAGTCCCGCGGGCTCGACCCCGACCGGCCGCGACACCTCACCAGATCGGTGGTGCTCCCATGAAGCGCATCGCAGCAGTCGCACTCGTCATCGGCCTGGCCGCCTTCGTGGCCGGCTGCGGTGGCGGCGGTGGCAAATCGTCGTCCTCGTCGCCCTCCACCGCGCCCAAGGGCCACGTGAACATCGTGGTCTGGCACGGCTACACGGACGCGGAGGCCACGGCGATCAACAAGCTGGCCGCCGAGTTCAACCGCACGCACCCGAACATCACGGTCACGCCGCACTTCAACGGGAGCAACGACTTCGCGCTGCAGAAGGTGCTCACCGCCATCGCGGGCGGCAAGCCGCCGGACATCGCCTACCTCTACGGCTCGTGGGCGGCGAACATCGCCAAGAGCCCGAAGACGGTCGACCTGAACCAGTTCGTGAAGAAGGATCCGTCCTTCAACCTGAACGACTTCTATCCCGCCGAGCGCAACGCGGCGACGGTCGACGGCAAGCTGGTCGGCCTGCCGGCGCTCGTGGACAACCTCGCGCTCGTCTACAACAAGAAGATGTTCGACAAGGCCGGGCTCGCCTACCCCACCGCCAACTGGACCTGGCCGGACTTCGAGAACGCCGCGCTGAAGCTGACGAACCCCGGCAAGAAGCAGTTCGGCTGGGCCTACGTCGCGGACGCCAGCGAGGACACGGTCTGGCGCTACTGGGCGCTCCTCTGGCAGGCGGGCGGCGCGATCCTCACCCCCGACGGGAAGAAGGCGGCGTTCGACTCACCGGCCGGCCTCAAGGCGCTGAGCATGATCCAGGCGCTCGCCCAGAAGCACGCGATCTACAACGACAACGGCAACCAGAACTACCTCGGCCTGTTCGCCACGGGCCACATCGGCATGCTGTACACGGGTCCCTGGGACCTCAGCCAGATCCGCGAGGGCGGCGCGCCCTACGGCGTGCAGATCCTGCCGGCCGATCAGAATCACCAGACGATCTCGGGGCCCGACAACTGGGTGATGTTCGACAACGGCGACGCCCGCAAGCAGGCCGCGTGGGAGTTCCTCAGCTGGCTGTCGTCGCCACCGGTCGACCTGCAGTGGGCGCAGATGACCGGCGACCTGCCGGTGCGCCAGTCGGTGACGAAGCTGCCGGGCTACAACCAGTTCCTCGCCAAGTACCCGGGCGTGGGCGTGTGGGTCGAGAACCTGAGCAACGCCACCCAGGTGCGGCCGGTGACCACCGTCTACCCGAAGATCTCGAACGTGATCGGCCAGATGGTGCAGGGCGTGCTGCTCGGCAAGGCCCAGCCCCCGCCTGCGCTACACCAGGCCGCCCAGCAGGTGGACAGCATCCTCTCGGTGCCGGGCTAGGGGCGAGTGTCCCGGTTCAGGCGAGCGCTCGGGTCTGAGCATCTGGCCGGATGGGCGTTCGTCGCGCCCGCCGTCATCCTGATCGGGCTGTTCAGCGTCGTGCCGATCGTCTGGAGCGGGGTGATCTCGTTCCAGGCGAACGACCTCACCTCCTCGCCGCACGGGGTCGGCTTCGCCAACTACCGGGCGCTGTCGCACGACCCGGTCTTCAAGGACGCGGTCAAGCACACCCTGATCTACACGGTGTTGTTCGTGCCGATCTCGGTGGGCGGCGCGATGGCGGTCGCCGTGGCGCTCAACCGCCGCATCAGGGGCATCCGCTTCTACCGGCTCGCGTTCTTCATCCCGGTGGTCACCTCGACCGTGGCCACCGGCATCGTCTTCCTCTGGCTGCTCGACCCGACCTTCGGCCTCGTGAACTGGATCCTGCACGGGCTCGGCCTGCCGCAGCACCAGTTCCTCCAGGACCCCAACCAGGCCCTCTACTGCATCGTGGCGATGACCGTGTGGAGCTGGCTCGGCTTCAACGTGATCATCTACCTCGCGGCGCTGCAGGGCATCCCGCGGGACCTGATGGAGGCGGCCGAGATCGACGGCGCCAGCAGGTGGAGCTCGTTCCGCACCGTCACGGTGCCGCTGCTCGGGCCCGCCACTCTCTTCCTCGTGATCTGGTCGACGATCAACGCGCTCCAGCTCTTCGACGAGATCTACGTGACCACGCGGGGCGGGCCGCTGCGCTCGACGACCGTGGTCGTCTACTACCTCTACCAGCAGGCGTTCCAGTTCTTCAACGGCGGCTACGGCGCGGCGATCGCCTACGTGCTGTTCCTCGCGATCCTGGTGGTCACCGTGCTGCAGCTCTGGGTCGGCAACCGGCGCGTCTACTACAGCTCATGACCGCCGAGCCGATCGCCACCATCGAGCGCCCCTTCCGGCTGGAGGCCCCGCCGGACGAGCGGCCGCGGCGGCTCCCGTTCAGCCCCTGGCACCTCTTCCTGCTGCCGGCGGCGGCGGTGATGCTGCTGCCGCTCGTGTGGATGGTGGTCGTCTCGCTCGAGACGAAGTCGCAGGCGCAGCGCTTCCCGCCGGTCCTGTTCCCGTCCGCCTTCAAGTTCGACAACTACTCGACCGCGTGGCAGGCGGTGCCGTTCGGCCACTTCCTGCTGAACAGCCTCGCCTACTCGCTCGCCACGGTGGCGGGCAACCTGCTCTTCTGCAGCCTCGCCGCCTACGCGTTCGCGCGCATGCGCTTCTTCGGCTCGAACGTGCTGTTCGTGCTCTTCCTGGCCACGCTGATGGTGCCGTTCCAGGTGCTCCTGATCCCGACCTTCCTGATCGTGAAGAAGCTCGGCATGGTGGACAGCGTCGGCGGCCTGATCGTGCCCAATCTCTGCACGGCGTTCGGCATCTTCCTGCTGCGGCAGTTCTTCAGAACGCTGCCGATCGAGCTCGAGGAGGCCGCGCGCATCGACGGCACCTCGCGGCTGGGCATCCTGTTCAAGATCGTGCTGCCGCTGTCGCTGCCGGCGCTGGCCACGCTCGGGATCATCCAGTTCATGTGGTCGTGGAACGACTTTCTCTGGCCGCTGATCATCATCAACACGGACACGCACGCGCCGCTCCAGCTCGGCCTCTCGATGTTCCAGGGCGCCCACAACACGAACTGGAACCTGCTGATGGCGGCGACCGTGATGAGCCAGCTGCCGATGCTGATCGTGTTCCTCTTCGCCCAGCGCTGGTTCGTCCAGTCGATCGCGTTCTCGGGGCTGAAGCAATGACCACCGGCGTGACCCTCGAGGAGGTGACGAAGGAGTTCGAGGGCGGCGCCGTGGCGGTCGACCAGCTCTCGCTCGAGGTCGCCGACGGCGAGTTCATGATCCTGGTCGGCCCGTCCGGCTGCGGCAAGACCACCGCGCTGCGCATGATCGCGGGACTCGAGAAGCCGACCCGGGGCAGCGTGAGGATCGGCGAGCGGGTGGTGAACGACGTCTCGCCGCGGGACCGCGACATCGCCATGGTGTTCCAGAACTACGCGCTCTACCCGCACATGAGCGTCTACAAGAACCTCGCCTACCCCCTCAGGCAGCGGCGCGCGCCGAAGGACGAGGTCAGGCGGCGCGTGCAGGAGGTGTCCGAGCTGCTGGGGCTCGAGGCCCTGATGAAGCGCCGTCCCGGCCAGCTATCGGGCGGGCAGCGCCAGCGGGTCGCGATGGGGCGCGCGCTCGTGCGCGAGCCGAAGGTGTTCCTGCTCGACGAGCCGCTCTCGAACCTCGACGCCAAGCTGCGCGCGGAGATGCGCACGGAGCTCAAGCGCCTGCACAAGAACCTGCCGATCACCACGATCTACGTGACCCACGACCAGGTGGAGGCGATGACGCTCGGCGACCACATCGCCGTGCTGCGCGACGGCAGACTGCAGCAGATTGGCACGCCGCAGGAGGTCTACGACCACCCGGCCAACGCGTTCGTCGCCGGCTTCATCGGCAGCCCGCCGATGAACCTGCTGCAGGGGGTCGCCCAGGACGGCCGGGTCAGCGCCGGCGACTTCACCCTCGATCGGCCCGGCGTGGACGACGGCGAGGTGATCGTCGGGCTGCGCCCGCAGGCGCTGCGACGCGCGCACGACGGCCTGCCCGCGCTTGACTTCCTGATCGACGTGGTGGAGCCGCTCGGCGACGAGGTGGTGCTGCACGGCACGGCGGCCGCCACGCCGGCGGTGGCCTGCCTCGACTCGCGCGAGCGGCCGGCCGCCGGCAGCAAGCTGCGCCTGTGTATCGAGCCGGCGGACGTGCACCTGTTCGACGCCGCCAGCGGGCTGGCTATTCGCTGAGCAGCAGGTGCCCCGGGTTGGCGGCCGCGAGCTCGCGCGCGCGCTCGGGGTCGAAGCGCCCGGCGCCCGGCACCTCGGCGTTGGCGGCGGCGGCGCCCAGCGCCAGCCCCATCGCCTCCTGCCACTCCTCACCGCGGTGGAGGCCGCAGAGGAGCCCGGCGAGGAACGAGTCGCCGCTGCCCACCGGGTAACGCCCCTTCACGTACAGGCGCCCGTGGATCGCAGTGCCGTCGGGCTCCACCAGCACGGCGCCGTCGGCCCCGATCGTCACCACCGCAGCGTGCCCGTGGCCGCCCGCGCGCTCGCGGATCTTGAGGGCCGCCGCGTGCGCGGCCAGCACGCCGTCGACCGGCTCGCCGAGGAGCTCCTCGGCCTCGTGGGCATTGATCTTCACGAGGGCGGGGCCGGCTTCCAGGCTGCGGGCCAGTGGCGCGCCGCGGGTGTCGACTGCGGACGGCACGCCGGCGTCCTGCGCGGCAGCGATCAGTCGCGCGTAGCCGTCCTCGGGCGCGCCCGGCGGGATCGAGCCCGTGAGGGCGATCCAGGTGGACCTCGGCAGCTCCTCCCTCGCCACGGCCTCGACGCCCGCCCACTCCTCCTCGGTCACGCCCGAGCCGGCCTCATAGAACTCGGTGAGCTTCCCGGTGGAGCGCTC
Organism: uncultured Thermoleophilaceae bacterium; assembly: GCA_963848495.1. Taxonomy (GTDB): domain Bacteria; phylum Actinomycetota; class Thermoleophilia; order Solirubrobacterales; family Thermoleophilaceae; genus JAICJR01. The sequence goes on along the minus strand of CAWKDV010000002.1, from coordinate 533,406 downwards.
GGACACCGACAGCGACGAGCGGCTCTCCCAGGCGCCCCAGACGAAGCGCCGCTCGACGCCCTCGGCGGCCAGCGCCTCGTCGAGCCAGTGGCCGGCGTGGCCGCCGAGCAGCCCGGTGACCAGCACCGGCTCGCCCAGCACGGCCGCCGCGCGCGCCACGTTGAGGCCCTTCCCGCCCGGCACCCGCACGAAGTGCTTGGGCCGGTGGGTGGCGCCGAGCTCGATCCGCTCGACCTCGAAGAGGCGGTCGATCGACGGGTTGCCTGAGACACAGAGAATCATGCCGCCGCCGCCTCCTCCAGGGTCGGCTGCGCGGCGGTGCCTCCGGTGGCCCGCGTGGACATCGCGCCGCAGGCGCAGCCCAGCACGAGCGCGCGCTCGAGCGGCCAGCCGCCCAGCAGGCCCGCCAGCACGCCGGCGTCGAAGGAGTCGCCCGCGCCGGTGGTGTCCACGGGCTCGACGCCTGGCGGCGCGGCCACACGCACGACCTCCTCGCCCCGGACCGCGAGTGCGCCGTCGGCCCCGAGCTTCACCACCACGAGCGGCCCCTCGGCGCTGAGCGCGAGCGCCGCCTCCTCGGGATCCGCGCGACCCGCGATCCTCACCGCCTCCTCGGCGTTCGGCAGGAACACGTCGGTGAGCGGCAGCAGCTCGCTCAGGCCCGCGTCCCAGTCCTCGGCCGGGTCCCAGTTCGGGTCGATCGAGGTGGTGCCCTCCGCCGTCCGGAACAGCTCGCCCAGCCCGGGCGTGAGCGAGGTCTGCAGGAAGTACGACGAAACGTGGACGTGCCGCGCGGAGCGGACAAGGTCGGGGTCCACAGCGTCCGCGCGGAGGGCGGGGATCGCCCCCGGGAAGGTGAGCATCGCGCGGTCGCCCTCGCGCGCGAGCACCACGGTCAGCCCGGTCTGGAAGCCCGGGTCGACAACGACGCTACCCGTGTCGACCCTGTGCGCCGACATGGCGTCCAGCATGAAGCGTCCGAAGAGGTCGTCGCCGACCACGCCGGCGATCGCGGTCCGCAGCCCCAGCCGCGCGGCGCCGCAGGCCACGATCGCGCCCGAGCCGCCGATCACGAGGTCGGCGGCATCGACAAGGCGCTCAACCTGCCCGAACGCCGGCTCGACCCCTTCGCCGCGCAGCACCAGGTCGGGATTGAGGTCCCCGAGGACGAGCAGGTCGAGGTCCGCCACCGGGCGGGATCGTATGCAACGCGGGGCGGTCGAGACCCGTTCAGCCGAAGGTGAACGAGTAGCCCTCGGCCCCGCCGTCGAGGAACGTGATCTCGAGCGTGCGCTCCGCAACGCGTCCCGACTGGCGGATGAGCTGGTACATGCGGCCCTCGTCGAGTAGCCCGTTCCCGTCGCCGTCGACGTCCACGCCGTGCGAGTCGCCCGGCGCCTCGCCGTCGAGGCGCACCCGGAAGCGGATCGGCCCCCGCCCTCCCGGGGACAGCACGAGATGCGCGTCGCGCGCGTGGAAGCGGAAGGCGATGCTCCCGCCGGCCTCCCCGAGCGCGACGTTCTCGCGGCCGATCGTCCACTCGCCGGCCAGGGCCCAGCTATTGAACAGCAGGTGGTCGGGCAGCGCGTAGGCGCGGGCCTCGTCGTACGCCGCGCCGTGAGCCAAAGCGAAGCGCTCGCCGCGGGAATAGCCGAGGTAGGTCTCGGGCGTGCTCAGATGGTCCCAATCGGCCTCCGCCTCCACCCCGGTCCCCTCGACCGAGACGGGCTCGCGATCCACTCCCAGGAGCCGCTGGATGAGGCGCTCGGATTCCTCGTAGCGCCCTTCGCCGAAGTGCTGGTCGACGATCACGCCCTCCCTGTCGACGAAGTACAGCGCCGGCCAGTAGTGGTTGTCGAAGGCGCTCCAGATCTCGTAGCCGTTGTCGACCGCCACCGGGTAGTCGATCCCTCGCTCCCTGGTCGCGCTGCGCACGAGGTCGATCTCCTGCTCGAAGCCGAACTCGGGCGTGTGCACGCCGATCACGATGAGGCCGTCGTCGCGGTAGGCCTGCGACCAGCCGCGGATGTAGGGCTCGGTGCGCAGCCAGTTGATGCAGGTGAGCGTCCAGAAGTCCACCAGGACCACGTGGCCGCGGAGATCGTCGGGACCGAGCGGCTCCGACCCCACCCACTCGGTCGCGCCGTTCAGCAGGGGCATGTGCACGCGTTGGATCATGGGCCGCAGTCTGGTCGTCCCGAGCGCGCTTCGCGCCCGTCGATCCCCTGGTCCGGCTCCCTGGTCCAGCCTGACGCGCGACGAGCTGACCCCGCAGGAGCGGCAGATTGCGCGGCTCGCACGCGACGGGCTGTCGAACCCGGAGATCGGCGCGCGGCTGTTCCTGAGCCCGCGCACCGTCGAGTGGCACCTGCGCAAAGTGTTCTCCAAGCTGGGCATCCGCTCCCGGCGCGAGCTGCTCAATGCCCTACCGAGCTCCGACTCGGAGCTCGTGCCCGCTTGAGCTCAGGCGCCGGCCAGCGACTCGAGGATCCGCCGGCCCAGATCTCGCTCGAGGTCGCTGTCCATGCCCAGCCCGAGCGCCTCGAGCCGGGCGAAGCGCTCAACCTGCGCGGGCCGCCCCGACAGCTCGAAGAAATCGGCGAGCGCCGGTGGGAACTCGCTGTCGGCGGGCAGCGTCACCTGGTCGACATGGGCCTTCGCGCGCGCAATTGCCTCGTGATCGAAGCGTGCGACGCGTGTGGCCATCGCGTCCACCTCGACGTCGAGCCGGTCGTCGGGGATCGCCCGGTTCACGTACCCGTACTGCTCGGCTCGCGGCCCGTCGAGATCGTCGGCGACGAGCAGGATCTCGAGCGCCCGGCCGCGGCCGACCAGTCGCGGTAGCCGGGCCGTCGGGCCGCCGCCGGGCACCAGGCCCGTGCCGACCTCGAACTGGCCGAGCACGGCGTTCTCGCGCGAGGCGAAGCGCATGTCGCAGGCCAGCACGAACTCGCTCCCGGCGCCGCGCGCGCGTCCCCGGATCGACGCGATGCTGAGCACCGGCGCCCGCGACAGCCGCACGAGCAGGTCGAGCCAGGCGTGCATCCCGGTCGGGCCCGGCGGCAGCGCCGCAGTGCGGGCGGGGTCGTGCTCGGTGTCGTAGTGGGCCAGGTAGAAATCGGGGTTGGCGCTGTCGAAGACGACGACGTTGAGGTCGGTGTCCTGCTCGATCAGGCCGACGAGCTCGGAGAGCTCCGAAACGGTCGTGGCAGTGATCGTGTTGATCGGCGGATGGTCGAAGGTCACCCGGCAGTAGCCCGGGCTGCGACGGTCGATGCTCAGATGGGTCCACGCTCCGAACCAGGCGTCCGAGCCGTGGCCGTTGCCGTTGAGCGAGGGGCTGTGGTCGGTCGTGCTCATCGAGGGCGCCTCAGGTCGATGGCACGACGACGTTCTTGACCTCCGCCATGTAGCGCCCGGCGGCCGCGGCAGCGTCATCGGGTGAACTGCCGGACTGGCGAGCCTCCATGTAGGCCGCGTACCAGTCCCACCAGTCATGGGGCGGGGCCACCGCCTCGAACGAGCCGTGGCGGATCGACGTCTCGTGCAACAGCTCTGACAGAGTGCTCACACCGGTGCTCGCCATGTCGGCCTCCGTGGGGTCGGGTTGCCGGTAGGTTCGCCGCTCGGCGCCCCGGTCGCGCCCGTGGGGTCACTGGTCTTCGCCCTGGCACCCTTGTCAGACCAGGGACCTGACCCGGGGGTCGCCGGGCGCGAGCGGACGCCCGGCGAGGCATGCTCTTCGCTCATACTCACCACCGCCGGAGGAGTCATGACCACCGAAACCGCCGCTGAGTCCATCACCCGCGAGCCGGAGCTGCTCGGCCAGACCGTAGTGCTGATCGGCGGCAGCGCCGGCATCGGGCTCGAGACCGCCCGCCGCGCCCGCTCCGAGGGCGCCGAGGTCGTGCTCGCCGCCCGCAACCCCGAGCGGCTCGAGCGGGCCGCACGCGAGGTCGGCGCGCGCAGCACAGCCGCCTTCGACGCCGACGACCCGGCGGCGCTGAAGGAGTTCTTCGACGGCCTGCCCGGCACGATCGACCACGTGCTGGTCACGGCCGGCGGCCCGAAATACGCGCCCCTGCTCGAGATGACCGACGCGCAGATCCGGGACGCGCTCGCCGGCCACGCGCTGCAGGCGCTCGAGGTGGCGCGCAACGCGGCCCCCAAGATGAGGCCCGGCGGCACGCTGCTGCTGATGGGCGGCACCGGCGGCCGGAAGATCAGGCGCGAGCTCGGCATCGTCTCTGCCGCCACCGCCGTGCTGCCCCCCTTCACGGCCGCCCTCGCCCTCGAGCTCGCGCCGGTGCGGGTCAACCTCATAGCCGCCGGCTTCGTGGACACGCCGCTGTCGGCATCGCTCCTCGGCGACGGGCTCGAGGCCCGGCGCGAGCAGCTGCGCACGACGCTCCCGATCGGGCGCGTCGTGGGGCCGGCTGACGTCGCGGCCCTTGCCGTACACATCATGATCAACACGGCGCTCACGGGCGCGACATTCGACATCGACGGCGGCCAGCAGTTCACCACCGCCTGACAGGAGGAGAAGACTCATGGCTGACAGCCCAGATCAGACAGTCGCCTACCCAGGCCTGAGTCCGGCCGCCCCGAGGGAGCTCAGCCGCGACGAGTCGCGCGCGGTGTTCGGGCAGGTCATGGGCCTGGTGGCCCTGACGCTCGGCTGCCTGGCGCTCGGGGCCTACATCGGCCGCAACGCGAGCGGCGGCGCCGGGATCCTGTTCTTCATCGGGAGCTTCGCGTGCATCTTCGGCCTCAACATCGCGTCTTCGCGCGGACGCGAGCAGCTGGCGATCACGCTGCTGTTCGGCCTCGGGCTCTTGCTGGGATTGGCGCTCGGTCCCGTCCTCAACGCGTACGCGCAGGCCGATCCGGCGGCGCTCTGGCAGGCGGCCGGAGCCACGGCCGGTTTCGTCGGAGCGCTCGGCGCGTTCGGCTACGCGACTCGCCGCGACCTGTCCCCCTACTACCGCATCGCGTTCTTCGCGCTGCTCGGGCTGCTGGCGTTCGGGCTCGTGGCGATCTTCGTCTCGATCCCCCACGAGAACATCATCTGGTCGGTCGCCGGCCTCGTGATCTTCGGCGGCTACACGATCCTCGACTTCAACCGCCTCCGCCGCTCGGGATCTGACAGCGCGGTGCCGATCGCGGCCGGCATCTTCCTGGACGTGACAAACATCTTCCTGTTCTTCCTCCAGCTATTCGGGAGCGGGCGCAACTAGGCGGTGATCGCCGCCGCCCCGCAACACCTGCCGGGGGTACTGCACAGCCTCGAGCCGACGCTCGACCAGTTCGGCTACCTGGCCGTGGTGGGGCTGGTGCTGATCGAGGACTTCGGCGTTCCCGTCCCCGGCGAGACCGTCCTGATCCTCGCGGCGGTGTATGCGGGCACCGGGCGGCTCAACATCGTCCTGGTGGCCCTGCTCGGCTTCTGCGGCGCCCTGATCGGCGACAACATCGGCTTCGCGATCGGGCACTTCGGCGGGCGGCCCCTCACCGAGCGCTACGGCCGCTACATCTTCCTCACGCCCGCGCGGCTGGACAGCGCCACGGACTTCTTCAAGCGCCACGGCGGCAAGATCATCGTCGTCGCCCGCTTCATCGAGGGGCTGCGCCAGGCGAACGGGATCATCGCGGGCACGGCCGGCATGCACTGGGCGCGCTTCCTCTTCTTCAACGCGATCGGGGCGGCGCTCTGGGTCCTCGTCTGGACCAGCGTCGGCTACTTCTCCGGCAGCCACATCGACACGATCTACAGCAACGCCACGCGCTACAGCACCTACCTGGCGATCCTCGCCGGCGTGCTGGTGCTCGCGTTCGTCGCGCGGCGAGTGCTGCGAGTGCGCCGGGCGCGAGCCGGCAACCCCGGCTGAGACCGGGCCTCAGCTCACGGCCTTCTTCACGAGCGCGCCGGATCTTCTTCTCCACGGCCGGTGTCATCCCCTTCAGCGCAAAGCCCGTCGGCCACATGTCCCCCTCGTCGAGGTTCGCCTTGGCGCTGAAACCGAGCGTCGCATACCTCGACTTGAACTTCTGCGCGCTCTGGAAGTGGCAGAGGACCGTCCCGTCCTTGGCGTACGCGGGCATCCCGTACCACGTCCTCGGCGACAGGTCCGGCGCGGTGTCCTTGATGAGCGCGTGGACCTTCTCGGCCAGCTCGCGGTCCGCCTTCGGCATCTCGGCGATCTTCGCCAGCACCTCGTCTTCCCCGTCCCCCGCACCGGCCTTCAGCTCCCGGGCGCGCTCCTTCATCGCGGCCCGTTCCTCGGCGGTGAACTTTCCGGTCTTCCTCTCAGCCATTGCCAAGCACCTCAAGTCTTTTGTGGATCGACACTATCATGGTATCGTACAATAATCTTCAAGGACCACGATTGATGCTTTCGACCGACCCCGAGGTAACCGAGTTCGCCGGTCAGCTCTTCTTCCGGCTCTGGCGGGCTTCCCACACGCGCACCGCCGAGGCGCTTGGCGGCGTCGACCTGACCCCCGCCACCTTTGCGCTCCTCAACGTCCTGGGAGCCCGCACGGGCGCGATTCAGCGGGAGCTGAGCGCCGACATGGGCATCGATCCGAGCGCCATGGTCGCGCTCATCGACGAGCTCGAACGCGCGGGCCTGGTCGAACGCCGCCACCGCCCCGACGATCGCCGGGCCTGGGAGGTCGCCATCACCACCAAGGGCCGGCGCACCCTGAAGGCAGCCCGGCAATTGGCAGAGCAGGTCGAGGGCGAGGTGCTAGGCGGACTGAAGCCGGCCGAGCGCCGCCAACTGCTGACGCTGCTTCGCCGCGCGCTCCACTCGGCGCCACCGCAACCTCCGTGGCCCGGCGCCGGGTAGCGTTCACGGCGCGGCGCGTGGCGGACTCAGGGGCCGGACCGGCACGCTGGGAACGGGCTCGAGGACGCAGGCGCCGACTTGAAGCCTCGTGACGTCCGTCCTAACATCTCCGCACCGGGGGTCAGTGGTGGATCCACACGACGACAGAACGATTGGCAGCGTACGCGCGGAGATCGCCACGCAGATCGTGCGTCTCCAGAGCGAGTACTACGGGAAGGGCCCGACGAAGGCCAAGGCGTACATCACGGAAGACATGGTCGCCGTGGTGCTCGAGGAAACCTTCACCAAGGCCGAGCGCACCCTCGTAGACCGCGGCGAGATCGAGGCGATCCAAGCGATCCGCCGCCGCTTCCAGCAGGCGATGGCCGATGAGTTCAAGGGCATCGTCGAGCAGGCCACCGGCCGGGTGGTGAGGGCTTTCCTCAGCGAGACCAACCTCGAGGCGGATGTCTCGGTCGAGTTCTTCCTGCTCGGCGAACCCCGCACGGACATGCGGGGCTTCGAGCCTCCGGAGCCAGGCGCCTAATTCCCGTCCGACGACTCGCCCTCTGCGAGCTCGGCCGGTTTGCCGTCGGGCGCCAGGATGAAGACCTCGACGCCGAGGTCGGGGTTGGCGTGGTTGTCGCTCATGAAGCCCACCACGCTACGTCCCGTGAGGTCCTCGACCATCTTGGTCGCCTCGGGCCGCATACACTCCTGAAAGCGACGCCGAGTGAGCATCACCTCCTCGCCGTAGCCGGCGTCCACGAGCGTCCGCTCCCCCGTTGTGAGGGCGTCCTGCACCATGATGAGGACATGGTCGCGGCCTGTCGTCGTGCGCGCCTTGGTTGGCCCTCTGCCGGTGTACTGGCGCAACAGGTGCACCATCCCGTTCGAGATCGCGACCGAGAGCTCACCGCCCGTCGGCCGGGCATCGCTTGTGCTGGACATGGCCAGCCCCTCTCTCGTCCTCCTGGTCGGAACTGAATCCGCGCGCGCAAGCCAGGAAAACAAGGACTCCCGAACGGGCGGTGTACCTACGACTCTACTCCGCCCTGCGGCCGGGTCAAGCGGCGGGGCGCGGGTCGGGCAGCGGACTCCGTGAGGAGTCATCAATCGCCCGTACGTGTGCGAACGTGACCAGCTTGCCGCTCTCCTCGTCCCAGAGCTTGAGCGTGACCGCCCGTAACCCGTCCGAGAGCGAGAGCGTCGGCACGTCGTGGAAGATCGGGTTGGCGTCGTGGGCCGCCTGGAGGTTGTAGTTCGGTATGCGCGCATTGAGGTGGTGCACGTGGTGCAGCCCGATGTTGCCGGTGAAGAACTGGAGCACCTTCGGCAGCTTCAGGTACGAGCTGCCGCGTAGCGCCGCCTCCGCGTAGGTCCAGTCCCCGGCGTCCTGCCAGTAGGCGTCCTCGAACTGGTGCTGTACGTAGAACAGCCAGATGCCGACCGACCCGGCCATCAGCGCGGCGGGCGCCCAGACGATCAGGAACTGCTGCCAGCCCATCAGCCAGCAGAGGCCGGCCACGACGACGAGGAGTGCGGCGTCCATCGCCAGGACGCTGTTGCGCATGCGGGGCCGCGCTCCGCGGGCGACTATCCGCGGTCCCACGATCATCGCTATCACCGGGCCGATGCCGAACATCACAAGCGGGTTGCGGATCAGGCGATAGGCGCGCCGCCCACGCGGCGACCGCGCGCGGTACTCGGCGACCGTGAGCGTCAGCACGTCTCCCACGCCACGCCGCTCGAGGTCGCCCGATGTGGCGTGGTGAACCGCGTGGTCATGGCGCCAGCGCCGGAACGGCGCCAGCACGAAGAGCCCCAGCAGCGCGCCGAGATACGCATTGGCCCGCCTGGAGGGCAGGAAGGACCCGTGCGCGCAGTCGTGGAAGACGATGAACGTGCGTACCAGGAATCCGGCGGCAAGAACGGCAAGGGCGAGCGTGAGCAGATACGACACGCCGAGCGTCAGGTACATCACCACCGACAGCGCCAGGTAGGGGACGACAGAGGTCGCGAGCTCGGCGAGGCTTCGCGTCAGCCGGGGCTGCGCGTATGGGGCGAGCGCTTCCTGCCAGAAGGGACTCGTCGACGCCTGCGACATTGGCAGCTCCAGTGGTATCGATGAACGTTGGCGGTGCAACGCCCTCGAATGCCGCCAGTCTAGGCCGCCAACGAGCGCGAGTAGCTCCGAGCCGATGCCCCCGACCGTGCCCCACGGACCCCGTCGGCCGACCTCGACCTCACGAGGTTACCCGATCCGGAACGCGGGTCGAGCGGGCCGTGCCGATAGGATGCTGGCGGCTTTTCGTTCGACGATCCTGGAAGCTTCAACGCAGCATGCGCGACTTGGAATCGGGCGAGCCGCTGGCTGGCGGCAGGCTCCTCTCTGAGATCACAAACCGAATCGTCGCGTTGATGCGCGACCACTACGGGCGCGGGCCGCTAAAGGCCAAGACCTACGTGCTCGACAACCTGATCGTCTGCGTACTGAGCAACGGGTTCACGGCGATCGAGCGAACCATGATGGAGGGCGGGGAGCCGGACCGCGTGCTGGAGATGCGGCGCGACTTCCAGCGGCTCATGAAGACGCGCTACAGCGAGATGATCGAGGAGCTGACGGGTCGCAAGGTGCTCGCCTTCCTGAGCCAGGCCCACATCGAGCCCGACCTCACGATCGAGGTCTTCCTGACCGACGGCCCCCTACCGGGGTTCGGCGCCCTGGAGATCACCGACCCCGGCTAGGAGAGCGCCCCGGGGGGCAGCACGTAGCGCAACGGCGGCCCACCCGAGCCCGCGGGCGCCGCGGAGAGCCGGCTGCCGTGGAGCCCCTGCGACGCGGCGGGGGCCCTCGTCTCGGCCACACCGGCGTGGGCGATGATCCAGTCCACGATCGGCCCGGAAATGGCGCCCTCGGCGAGGATGGCCGCGCGCTCGATCACCGTTCCGCCGCTCGCGTCGGGTCGAGACAGCCGCCTCACCACAGCCCGAACTTCCTCGTCATCGATGGAATCAGGAGTGGTGTCTTCAAAGGACATGCGTGTGCAAGCTTACGCCCGTCCGGAATTTCCGACTTAGCCGGTCGGAAACCGTGCTAGCGTGAGCCTTGCGCTCGGTGAGCCCTCAGCCCTTCTGCTTTCAGGGCGCTGCTTCGGTCAGAAGGGCAGAGAGGCGGTCGGCCATGGCCACCGCTGGGAACAAGGCTCACGGCCCGGGAAGGACGATGGAGTTTCTCGTCTACGAGGACAACGGCGGTCGCTACCGCTGGACGATCGCCTCGGCCAGCGGGGAACCGCTCGCACAGTCGCCGAGCTTCGCGTCCTACGAGGACGCTCGGCGCGCGGCTGACAGCGTGCGGGGCGGCGCCGGCTCAGCCCGGCTCGAACGTTTCGAGGCGTCCGGTCCAGTGGATCTGGCCGCTCGCCGCGCCGAGCGTTCGCATGACGAGGGCGGCGCCTACACGGCTGCGGTGGCGGTGGCGGTGGAGTTGCCGCTGCCTCGCTGAGCGAGCCGTCCCTATCCTCGCGGGCGTGGGCCAAGCGCAAGTCCGCTTCAAACGCCAGGACGAGAGCTGGGGCGAGGATCCGAAGCTCGTCGCACTTCTCGGCGAGCGCGGCGCGAAGGGCTTCCGATCGGTGCACGACGCCTCTCCCGAGCTCGTCGGCGTGCTGTGGGCGATCCGCGATGACCATGGCCGCGTAGTCGACTTCTCGTTCGGCTACGGAAACCCGGCGATTCTGCGCAGCTTCCGCCTGCCCGCCGCGACCCGCGACCGCTACACGCTCCTGGAGGCGCTGCCGCAGATGCAGGGCAGCCGTGCGTTTCGCGCCTACACGCGCGTGGTGGACTTCGGCGAGCCCTGGGTGCAGGAGATCACCTACGACACGCCGTTCGGCGACGGCTACATGCTGGGCACGTTCCTCGAGCGGACGATGAAGCTCGGCGACGGGCTCATCACGTTCCTCACCGATGTGACCGAGCAGCGCCGCATGGAGGCCGACCTGCGCAGCTACGCCGAGATGGTCGCCCACGACCTGCGCGAGCCGATCACGGCGATGGCGCTGCTCGTGACTCTCCTCGAGCGGCACCCGGACGAACCGCCGCCGGCCGAGGTCCTCCAGCAGTTGCGCGGGAGCACTGTTCGCGCCCGCGAGCTGGTCGACTGCGTGCTGACCTACGCGCGGGCGGGTGTGTTGGAGATCGAGCCGGTGGAGCTCTCCCGGCTCGTGGTCGAGGTGAAGCAGGATCTCCGTGCGCGCCTGAACGAGGAGCAGGCGACGATCGAGGTGGGCGAGCTCCCGGAGGTCGAGGGCGACGCCGGCCAGCTTCGCCGCGTGCTGCAGAACCTCGTGGCCAACGCCCTGAAGTTCCGCAGCGACGCACCGCCGCGCGTCGAGCTCTCGGCACTGCGCGGCAGCCACGAGTGGATCGTGACCGTGTGCGACAACGGCGTCGGCGTCGACCCCGACGAGGCCGGCCGCATCTTCGGGCTCTTCTCGCGCGGCAACACGAGGATCGAGGGCGTCGGGCTCGGGCTGGCGATGTGCCGCCGGATCGTGGAGGCCCACGGCGGGCACATCTGGGTGGAGGCCGCCGAGGGGGGCGGCAGCGCCTTCCGCTTCACGCTTCCGCGGGCGCCTGTGGCGTGACAGGCAGCAACCTCTGACGCAAGGAGCGCGACATATGGAGATCACGAGAAGCAGCGTCGACACGGCCAAGGGCCCCGAGGAGTGGTTCACGGGCGACGTCTTCATCGACGCCGTCGCGGCCGCGCCCCCGCCCGCTCGCGTGCGGGCGAACCTCGTCCACTTCACGCCCGGCGCGCGCACCGCCTGGCATACGCACCCGCTCGGCCAGACGATCTACGTCACCGAGGGCGTGGGCCTGTGCCAGCGACGCGGCGGTCCCGTCGAGGTGATCCGCCCCGGAGACCGAGTCTGGTTCGAGCCGGGCGAGGACCACTGGCACGGCGGCGCCGCGAACCGCTTCATGGTCCACCTCGCGCTAAACGAGGTCGACGACGACCACCCGGTCGCCGAGTGGGGCGACAAGGTCACCGACGAGGAGTATTCCGCCGCCCCGGCGGGGGCGCACTGAAACGCAACGAACGGGCTTTCGCGGCCGCCCAGAGCGGCGTAGTATCGCCCGTGCTTACCGTCATCGAGCCGAAGGGAATGAGGAAATGGCAGAAAGTGCCATAGCGAGCCCTCTGACCAGCGAGGCGGTTCAACCCTTACGTGCCCGGGTGCGCGGCCTGGTTCTCGGCGCCGCGGATGAAGGCTACGACGAGGCGCGCATGGTCCACAACGGCATGTTCGACAGGCGGCCGCTGGCCGTCGTGAAGGCCGAGCAGGTCAGCGACGTCATCGGAGCCGTGGACTTCGCCCGCGAGAACGGGCTGGATCTGTCGGTGCGCGGCGGCATGCACAGTGGACCCGGCTTCGGGACGAACGATGGCGGCTTGGTCATCGATATGTCGGAGATGCGCACGGTCCGCGTGGATCCAAGAAACAAAACTGCTCGTGCCGACGCCGGAGCGACCTGGGGCGACTTCAACTACGCAACTCACGCCTTTGGTCTGGCGACGACCGGAGGGATCATCTCGACCACGGGCATCTCCGGTCTCACACTGGGAGGAGGCATCGGCTACCTGTCCCGCGGGCTTGGGCTGACGATCGACAATCTCATCTCAGCCGACGTGGTCACCGCGGCCGGGAAGTTCCTCACTGCGAGCGAACGCGAGAACGAGGATCTCTTCTGGGGACTGCGCGGCGGTGGTGGCAACTTCGGCGTCGTGACGTCGTTTGAGTATCGCCTGGCCGAGGTCGATCAGGTCTTCGCCGGTCCGATCTTCTACAACCTGGAAGACGCCGCCACCGTGCTTCGGATGTTCGACGAATTCATCCGGGAGGCGCCCGAGGAGTTCGGAGGTTTCCCCGGGTTCCAGATCGCCCCGCCGCTGCCCTTCATCCCGGAGGACCGGCACGGCGACCCCCTATGCCTGGTGGTGGTGCACTGGGCAGGCCCACTCGACCAAGCCGAGCGCGTCCTGCAGCCATTCCGAGATGTGGCGCCGATCGTTGCCGACGGGAGCGGTCCGCTGCCGTACCCGGCCCTGAACGGAGCTTTCGATGCCCTCTATCCGAAGGGCCTGCGTGCGTATTGGAAGGGCGCCTTCGTGAACGAGCTTCCGGACGCCGCAATCGCGGCGCACGTCGAGCATGGGTCCGCCGTTCCCGAGGTGACCTGCACGATGCACATGTATCCGATCAACGGCGCATGCCATCGCGTCGCAGCAGATGACACCGCCTTCGCCTACCGCGACGCCACCTACGGGATGGTGTTCCTCGCGGGATGGAGCGACCCGGCCAACGACAGCGAGCGGATCAGGTGGCTCCGCGACTACCACGAGGCCTTGGCGCCGTACTCGGAGCCTGGCGGCTACATCAACTTCATGCAGGATGACGACTACGGCCGGATTCGAGACAACTACCGCCAGAACTACGAGCGGCTGGTTCAGGTCAAACGGGCCTACGATCCCGAAAACCTGTTCCACATGAACCAGAACGTCGCACCATAAGAACAGCGAAGCGGCCGACTTGGGCGTAGCGACGCTTCAGTCCGGGGAGTCCGCGGAGCGAGGCCGATCGGCGCGCCGGGACGTGCCGCGCTCCGCCCACGGCGAGTGGGCGCCCGCTCCGGATCGGCCGGATCCGATCGAGGTCCTGCGGACTCAGGCGGCGACCCGGGTTCAGGAGCTGATCCCGATCCGCTATGGACGCATGGCGGTCTCGCCGTTCACCTTCTACCGGGGCGCGGCGGCCGTGATGGCGGCGGATCTGGCGGCGACGCCCAGCTCGGGGATCGTCGTACAGGCCTGCGGCGATGCCCACATCTCGAACTTCGGCGGCTTCGCCGCCCAGGACCGCCGCCTCATCTTCGGCCCGAACGACTTCGACGAGACGCTGCCCGGGCCGTGGGAGTGGGACGTGAAGCGGATGGCCGCGAGCGCCGAGATCGCCGGCCGCGACATCGGCATCCCCGCGGGTCGCCGGCGGCGGCTCGTCAGCGACTGCGTGCGCGAGTACCGCGAGGCGATGCGCCACTTCGCCGCGGAGAGTCACCTCGACGTCTGGTACGAGCGCATCAACGCGAGCGAGCTCGTCCACCGCTTCGGCGGCCAGCTCGGCAAGAAGGGGCGGATCACGTTCGCGCGGCCGTTCGCCAGGGCGCGGCGCAAGACGAGCCTGCGGGCGGTCACGAAGCTCACCGAGTACGTCGATGGCGAGCTCCGGTTTCGCCATGTGCCGCCGTTGCTCGTCCCCTTCCGCGAGCTGTTCGATCCAGCCGACGAGCGCGACGAGGGCGAGTACGTCCGGGAGCTGGTCCACGAGTACCGGGAGGGGCTGGATGAGGACCGCCGGTACCTGTTCGACAGCTACCGCCTGGTCGATACGGCCCGCAAGGTCGTCGGCGTCGGCAGCGTCGGCACCCGCGCTTCGATCTATCTACTGGTCGCCCGCGACGGGAGGGACCCGCTCGTCCTCCAGGCCAAGGAGGCACAGGCCTCCGTCCTCGAGCCCTACCTCGGCGCGAGCGAGTTCGAGAACCACGGCGAGCGCGTGGTTCGCGGCCAGCGGATGGCCCAGGCGGCGATCGACCTCTTCCTCAACTGGCAACGGAGCGAGGGGCTGGACGGCAAGGAACATGACTTCTACGTCCGCCAGCTCTGGGACTGGAAGGCGTCGGTGGACCTCTCGACGATGACCTACTGGGGCCTGCACGCATACACGCGCGCCTGCGGATGGTCCCTGGCTCGCGCGCATGCCCGCTCGGGTGACCGGCTCGCGATCGCGGCGTACCTGGGCTCCGGAAAGCAGTTCGACAGCGCGATCGCCCGCTTCTCCGCCGTCTACGCCGACCAGAACGAGCGCGACCACGAGCGGCTCATCGAGGCAGTGGCCGCTGGAGAGGTTCCCGCCGAAAGCGGGCTCTGACCGGCCCGCGCGGACTCGATCCCGACCGTGGGCGCGATCTTCCTGCTGGGCCTCGCCGCGGCTGTGTACCCGCAGCTGCTTGCGGTCGTGGTGCTGATCCTCACGCGGCCGAATCCAAAGCCGCTGCTGTGGGCCTGCTATCTCGGCAGCCTCTCGGTGAGCATCGGCGCCGGGATCGCCATCTTTGCGGTCTTCCGTTCCAGGGGCACCATCGCCGGTACGAGCTCGCACAGGCTCGGCCCGGCGACGTACCTGGCGCTCGGCGCGGTCGCGCTGGCGCTCGCCATCTTCGTGGCGTCTCGACGCGGCAGCGATCGAGCCCGAACCGGCCGGAAGAAGAGATCGAGGGCGGAGCGTGCAATCGGAGGCGGGTCGCCGGCGGTCGCCGCCCTGGTCGGCGCGCTGCTGGCGCTGCCGGGTCCGTTCGATCTCCTCGCGCTCGGTCGCCTTGCCAGAGGGGACTACACCGCGATCGCGGCCTGCGTGCTCATTGTCGCGTTCGCGCTGATCAAGTTCGCTCTGATCGAGATCCCGATCCTGGGCTATGCGGTGGACCCCGACGCCACGGCCGACAGGGTCGCCCACTTCTCCGGCTGGATGCACGCCAACAAGCTCGTGGCGATGGCGGCGGCCGTCGCGGTCATCGGCCTGCTGCTGATCGGCCGCGGGCTCTCAGCCCTCGGCTGAGGCCGGCACGCGCAGACCAGGGTGTTGACCAGGCAATCCACGGGCGCGACGTGGAGGCGAGCGGACGTAACTTCGCGCGCAACTTCGACGACCCAGAGGAGGCTGCGGCGATGCCGACGACAACGATGCCGGAGGTCGGGTTCCGCAGCGTGGACGGGCTGCGGATCCGTTACGCCGACAGCGGCGGCTCGCGGGAGCTGACCGTCCTGCTCACCAGTCCCTGGCCGGAGAGCGTGTATGCCTTCGCGCCCATGTGGGCCTTGCTTGCCGAGCACGCCCGCCTGTTTGCAGTCGACCTGCCGGGGTTCGGCGCATCCGAACGCCGGGACGAGCTCCTGTCTCCGCGAGCCATGGGTGGGTTCCTGGCCCAGCTCATCGCGGAGGCGGAGCTGGACAGGCCGCACATCGTCGCGCCGGACGTCGGAACCTCGGCGGCGCTGTTCGCGACGGCCGCACATCCGGAGCGCATCGCGGGCGTGATCGTCGGCACGGGCGGGGCTGCGATCCCGCTCCAGCTCGGCGAGCCGCTCGCATCGTGGGTGCTCGATCCCGACCTCGACAAGTACCGCCGGATGAACCCGCGCGCGATCGTCGATGCGGCGGTGGACACGATCGCCGGCGGAATCCCCGACGACATCCACGCGGACTACCGGGAGTGCTACGACGGGGATCGCTTCGTCGAGTCGATGCGCTATGTGCGCCGGTATCCGGAGGAGCTGCCCGAGCTCGCCGAGCTGCTTCCGGAGATCACGACGCCGGTGACGATCATCAACGGCCGCCACGACAGGGTGGTCCCGGTCGCCAACGCCGAGTTCCTCGACGAGCGGCTGCCCAACAGCCGCATCGCGCTCATCGACGCCGGCCATTTCGTCTGGGAGGAGGCGCCGGCGGAGTACGCGTCGATAGTCCTCGAGTCGATCGGCGAAAGGAACACGGCATGAGCGTTTCAACCGCGGGCGTCACCCACATCAACGCCGAGACACTGTCCGTAGAAGTCGCGGGCGCCCGGATCGCCTACCGCCGCTTCGGGCGCCCGGCCGAACTTCCGCTCTTGATGCTGCAGCACTTCCGCGGCAACCTCGACAACTGGGATCCGGCCCTCACCGATGCGCTCGCTGCCGAGCGCGAGGTCATCCTGGTCGACTACGCGGGCGCCGGCTCCTCGAGCGGCGAGCCGAGCAACACGATCGCCGCGACCGCCAGGCAGACGATCGCCTTCGCGGATGCGCTCGGCCTCGCCGAGATCGACCTGCTCGGCTTCTCGATCGGCGGCTTCGCCGCACAGGAGATCGCGCTGGTGCGGCCGGCGCTGGTCCGGCGGCTCGTGCTGGCGGCGACCGGTCCGAAGGGGGCGCCGGGCATGCACGGCTGGCGCGACGACATCGCCACCGCCGCTCGCGGCGAGAGCAAGCCGGAGAACCTCCTCTACATCATGTTCGCGCACACCGAGACGAGCCAGGCGAAGGGCAGGGAGTTCCTGGGGCGCTTCCTGCAGCGCCAGGAGGGACGCGACGCCCCGACGAGTGACGCCGTCCGAGACGCGCAATACGACGCGATCGTCGAATGGGGAATCCCGGATCACGCCGCGCTCCAGCGGCTCACCGGGATCAAGAGCCCGACGCTGGTCATCCAGGGCGACGGCGACCTGATGATCCCGACCAAGCTCAGCCACCTGCTGGCCGGCCTCATCCCGGACGCCCAGATCCGGATCTATCCCGACGCGGCGCACGGCTTCCTCTTCCAGTACCCGACCGAGGTCGCGGCCGAGGTCAACGCATTCCTGGCGCCGGTTCAGGAACCGAATTGAGCCCGTCGTCACCCACGCCGAAGGCCGTCGCGCTCGTGCTCCTCCCCGCGCTGGTGCTGATGCTCGCCTTCGCCTTCTTCTACGTCGGCGCGTTCCACGATCCCACCCCACACCACGTGCCGGTTGCCGTCGTCGGTCCGCCCGCCGTCTCGGCGCAGCTCAACCGCCTGCCCGCCGCCCCGCTCGACGCCCGCCAGGCGTCGTCCCGGGACGCGGCGCTCTCCCAGATCGACGACCGGAGGATCTACGGGGCCTACGAGGCGGCGACCAACCGCCTGTTCGTCGCCTCGGCCGCCAACCGGGCCACCGCCGTCGCGCTCGAGCAGACGTTCAACCGGGTCGCCGCCGCCCTGCACCAACCGGCCGTGCGGGTCACAGACGTCAAGCCTCTGCCGGCCAAGGATCCGAACGGCACGGCGGCGTTCTATGCCGTGATCGCGTGGGTCTTCGGCGGCTACATCGGCTCGACGCTGCTCGGGTTGCTCGGGAGCCCGCGCAGCACCAGCAGGCAGCGAGCTGCGGCGCGGATGGGAGCTTTCGCGGCGTTCGGCATCGTCGCCGGGATCCTCAGCGTGGTCATGCTCCGCGCCTGCTTTGGCGTGTTCTCTGGCCACGTGGTCGCACTCTGCGCGATCGGAGCGCTGACCATCTTCGCCAGCGGCGCCGCCACGGCCGGCATCCAGGCGGCGGCGGGTCCGGTGGGAACCGGGCTCGTGATTCTGGTGTTCGTGATCCTCGGGAACTCCGCTTCGGGCGGCCCGTTTGCGCGGCCGCTCTTGCCGGGCGTGTGGAGGACGGTCGGCGGTGTGCTGCCACCGGGAGCGAGCGTCGACCTGTCGCGATCGGCCCTTTTCTTCGACGGCGCGCGGATCGCGGGCCCGATTCTCGTGCTGGTGGGCTGGGCGGCCTTGGGCACGGCGCTCGCGCTCGCGGTGGGCGGCCGCATCATGAACCCGGTCGACGTCGAGGCACGGGCCGCGGCGGGCGCGTCGGTGTGAACACGAGGAGGGAGAGAGCTCATGGCGAGCTTCGACTATGACGTGGTGATCATCGGGTCCGGGTTCGGTGGGAGCGTCGCCGCACTCCGTGCCGCGGAGAAGGGCTACACGGTCGCCGTCATGGAGTCCGGGAGGCGCTGGAAGGACGAGGACATCCCGAAGACCCAGTGGGACCTGCCGCACTTCATCTGGCTTCCCGCTGCAGAGCTGTATGGGATCCAGCGAATCGAACCCCTGGACGACGTGCTCGTCCTCTCCGGCGCAGGCGTGGGCGGCGGCTCGCACGTCTACGCCAACACGCTGTACGTCCCGCCGAAGCAGTTCTTCGATGCGCCAGAGTGGTCGGGAATCACCGATTGGGCCGACGAGCTGGCACCGCATGTCGACCAGGCGACGCGGATGCTCGGCGTCGTCCGCTATCCCTACATGCCCACCGACGTGGACCGCGTCCTGCAACAGGTCGCGATCGAGATGGGGAGAGGGGACACCTTCAACAAGGCACCGGTCGGCGTCTACTTCGGGAGCCCCGGCGTCGAGGTCGACGATCCGTACTTCGGTGGTGTCGGACCGCGCCGCACGGGATGCATCTCATGCGGCAACTGCAATATCGGCTGTGGCCACAACGCCAAGAACAAGCTGACGACGAACTACCTGTACCTGGCGGAGAAGCTCGGCGTCGCGATCCACGAGCTGCACGAGGTGTACGACCTCGTCCCTCTCGACGGCGGTGGCTTCGAGGTTCACGCGCGCCATCCCGGTTGGGCGCAGCGAGCGACGCACCTGCACCATCACAGCTACACCGCCGAGCAGGTGATCGTCGCCGCCCACGCGTATGGGTCGGCCAAGCTCCTTCATCACATGCAGCACAAGGGCCGCCTGACGGGCCTCTCGGGCGAACTGGGGAAGCGAGCGCGGACGAACTCCGAGCAGCTGCTCGCGGTCACGCGAAGCCACGCTGAGTGGGAGAGCAATCCGGAGAAGATCCACATCACGCCCGGGTCGGTGGCGATCACCTCCGGCGTGTGGCCGGATCCGGTGACGAGCATCGAGCCGACCATGTGGGGAGTGGGCAGCGACGTCTTCGCGTTCCTCGTCACCTATCACCAGCACGGCGAGCAGAAGCACGCCACCGCGTCCTGGCTCAAGGAGCTGATCGGACACCCCGGCCAGGTGCTTGGTCTCAGCGACCCGCGTCACTGGTCCGAGCGCAGCTTCATCGCGCTGTGCTCGCAGACCACCGACACCTCGATCGAGCTGTACTGGCACGACGGGCTGCTGCGAAGCCGGCCCTCGGGGACACCTCCCTCGGTGCACATCCCGGAGATCGAGGAGTTCGTCGATCGGGTGGCGGAGAAGATGGGAAGCCGCGAGGGTGCGGTCTTGTTCGAGGTGATCAACCGCAACGCGTCCGCCCACTTCATCGGCGGGATCCCGATCGGCGAGAGCAGCGAAAGCGGCGCAGTCGACCCCTACCTGCGCCTGTTCGGCCAGCCGGGCATGCACGTCATGGACGGGAGCGTGATGCCGGCCAACCCCGGAGTGAATCCGTCGCTCATGATCACGGCCCTGGCCGAGCGGGCGATGGCGCTCTGGCCGAACAGGGGAGACGCGGACATGAGGCCGCCCCTGGGCTCCGGATACGAGCGCGTCGAGCCGATCATGCCGCACCGTCCCGTCGTGCCCGCGGGCGCTCCGGGCGAGCTGCGGCACGACGCGAAGAAGGCCGACGTCGTGCCCGCCGTCCCGTACTGAACCGGAGGAGAAGCCATGGCTGAGCTCACCACTGATGCGTTCCGAACGGTCGGGACAAGCGACCAGATCCCCAACGACTTCGTCGTTCCCTACTACCTGGAGGACCGCAAGCTGCGGATCTCGGTCGCGCGCGTCGACGACCGCCTCTACGCGTTCGACGACCTCTGCACCTGCGCCGAGCAGGCGTGCCCGCTGTCGGGAGGCCTGCTCACAGGCACGACGCTCATGTGCCAGTGCCACGGCTCCGGGTTCGACGTCACCAGCGGCGCGGTGATCAACGGCCCCGCGGCCGAGCCACTGAACGCCTACGAGGTGCAGGAGGCCGACGGCGAGATTCAGATCCGCGCGTAACGGAGAGATCGGCTCGGCCTCAAGGCGGGCGAATATGGTTGGCCTGTATGCGGACGCTGGAGGTACGGATGCTCGGAGGCTTCGAGGTGTTCGTGGACTCGCGGCCGGTCCCGCCGGAGGCATGGGTGCAGCGCCGCGCGACCGACCTGGTGAAGCTGCTCGCGTTGGCTCCCGGCCACCGCCTCCCGCGTGACGAGGTGCTCGAAGCGCTGTGGCCGAAGCTCGGTACGGATGCCGCCGCGGCGAATCTGCACAAGGCCGCCAGCCATGCGCGGCGGGCCCTCGGCGATCGCCGCGCGATAGTGCTCAGCGGCGGCGTGGTCGAGCTCGCCCCCGCCGCCGAGGTGACCACCGATGTCGACCGGTTCGAGAGCGGCGACGAAGCCGCCTACCGGGGTGACCTGCTGCCCGACGAACCGTACGCCGACTGGACGCTCGGACCGCGCGCGGGCCTGCGCGAGCGCCGCCTCGCGCTGTTGCGTTCCCAGGGCCGCTGGGAGGACGTGCTCCGAGAGGATCCCGCCGACGAGGAGGCACACCGCGCGCTCATGCGCCGTCGTGCGGCGAGTGGCGACAGGCCGGGTGCCGCACGTCAGTTCCGGCTGCTGCGCGAGGAACTGTCACGGTTGGGCCTCGAGCCCGGCGCGGAGACGCTGGCGCTGCAGCGTGAGCTCACCCGCGGCCCGGCGGTGCATTCGACGCGACTCCTCCACGGGCCCGTGGAAGGACGGGAGCGGGAACTGGCCTCGGCTCTCGGCGCGCTGCAACGTGCCGCCGAGTTCGACGGGGCCGCGTTGCTGATCACGGGTCCGGTGGGCATCGGCAAGACGCGCCTGCTCGAGGCCGTGCTCGCCGAGGCGGAGCAGCTCGGCTTCCACACGCTGCGGGGCACCGGCCAGGAGGCGGAGGGGCGAACGCCTTACGCGCCACTCGCCGAAGCGCTGGACCCCCTCGCCGAGCGCCGCCCGGAGCTGATCAGCGCGCTCCCCGACCGCGCCCAGCTCGCGCTGTCGCGACTGCTGCCGTCGGTGCGCCGCCCGGACGGGACGGTGGAGGAGCCCGTGGACCGCCGCCTCGTCTTCCGCGCGGTGGCTGAGCTGCTGCGCCAGGCCGCCGCGGAACGCGGTGTGGTGCTGGCGATCGATGACCTGAGCGACGCTGACGAAGCAACGGTGGCGCTCGTGCATCATCTTGCGCGCAGCAGTGCCGGCGAGCGCATGCTCGTGGTCGCATCGTTGGGCGATGGGCCACTGCCCGAGGCGGCTGCGCTCGTGCGATCGAGGCTGCTCGGGCGCGGGGCCGCGGTGGAGCTGGCGCTCGGGCCGCTCGACCGCGGCGCGCTCGCGACGGTCGCTCAGCGCGCGGCCGGGCGCCCGCTGCCGCCGGGAGCTCTCGACGCCGTAACGCGCTCCGCGGCGGGCAACCCGTTCTTCGCCGAGGAGCTGGCGGCGTCGGTGGACTCCTCCGGGGAGGTCACGGTGTCGCCCCGCCTACGCGAGGTCGTGGGGCAGTGGCTCGACCGGCTCGAGCAGTTCGGCGAGCCGCAGCTCACCGCGCTCGCGGTGATCGACGACGGCTTCACTGAGGCGACGCTGGCGGCACTCGCGGGCACCGACAGCGTCGGGGAGATGCTGAGCGAGGCCCTGTCGGCCGGTGTGCTCGAGCGCGCGCGGGGCCGCTACCGCTTCCGGCACGCACTGGTCCGCGAACAGCTCGCGGCACGGCTGCCAGAGGAGGCTCTGCAGCGCGCCCACGCCGAGGCTGCGGCGCTCCTCGCCGGGGAGGACTCGCCGCCGGAGCGGGTCGCCCATCACCTGCTCGGCGCCGGCCGCGCGCCGGAGGCTGTCCCGCTCCTCGCCGAGGCGGCCGGCTGGGCCTTGGAAGTGGGCGCCTACCGCGACGGTGCCCGCTGGGCCGAGCTGGCGCTCGAGCACGCTCCGGCTGAAGAGCGTCCTTCCCTGCTGGCGCTCCGCGCGCAGCTCCTCCACGGCGCCGGCGAGCCCAACGCACCGGCCGCCTACGCCGAGGCGATCGAGGTCGCGCCGGCCGACCGGGCGCCCGCGCTGCGTGTGCAGCACGCGCGCGCGTTCGTGGCGGCGGGAGACATCGCGGGCGCCAAGGCTGTGCTCGACCGGTTCGAGGCCGAACGGCCGGAAGACCTCGGCGAGTCGATCTTCGTGCGGGGCATGGTGGCATGGCACACCGGCGATTGGGAGGGCGCGCGCCGGGTGGCCGAGGAGGCGGACTCCGTTCCGGCCGATCCGGCTGATGTCGCCTTCCTCAACGGGATGCTCGCCCACGTCGAGGGTGGCTGGGAGCAGCAGTCGCGGCGCCAGCTCAGCCAGGTGTGGGACACACCGGAGCTGGCGGGGCGCGTCTTCGACGCGTATCTGTGCGTGACCGAGTACGTGCTCACGGCGGGCGATCCCTATGAGCGCCTCGCCGGCTTTGCCAAGCGCCTGCGTGCGGAGGCGCAGCAGGCAGGGGCCCGCCGCGGCGAGGCGTTCGCCGCCACCGTGCTCGGCGAGACCGAGCTGTACACGGGCGACCTGGAGGCCGCCCGCGCGCATCTGCTCGACGCGGCGCGGCTGAGCCGCGAGGTGGGCGCGGTCGGGGGCGAGTCGGTGGCCCGCATGCGCCTGGGCGAGACGCTCCTATATCTGGGCGACCGCGCCGGGGCGCGGGCGCAGCTCGAGGAGGCCCTCGAGCTCGCGCACATCTCGCCGACCGCCTCACATCTCGTCTTCCTCGTCTGCGGCGTGCTGCTGCGGGTGCCGGAGGACAGCGCCGAGGCGCTCGAGCTGATCGATCGTGTCGAGACGTTGTTCGACCCGCGCTGGGTCTGTCCGTTCTGCCCGACGGGCTACCACGTGGCGGCGGCGACGGCGTGCGCCGGCGCCGGGCAGCTCGAGCGCGGGCGCGAGTTCCTCGAGCGGGCCGAGTTCGGCGCCTCCCGCTGGCCGGGAGGTCCCTGGCCCGCGGCGGTGGCAGAGGCGCGGGCCGCGCTGCTGCTGGCCGAGGGCGACCGACGAGGCGCCGCGGACGCCCTGCGCCGCGCCGCCGAGGGCTACGCCGCAAACGGGCAGCTCCTGAACGAGCAGCGGGCGCGCCAGGCGCTGGAGCGTCTCGGTGTGGCCCTAGCGAGCTGAGGGCGTCTCCGGCTCGGCGTGGCGCAGGCGAATGGCGGGCAGCCATCGCTCGATGCGCGAAGGGACCCACCAGGCGCGGTCGCCGAGCAGCCGCAGCACCGCGGGCAGCAGGAGCAGCCGCACCAGCATCGTGTCCAGCAGGACCGCCACGCCGAGGATCACGCCCATCTCCTTCGGGGGCAGCGGGCGCGACAGGCCGAAGGTGAAGAAGACCACGACCATCACCGCTCCCGCGGCGTTGATGACTCGCCCCGAGCGCGCCAGACCCTCGACGAGCGCCTCACGCGCGTTGCCGGTGCGCTCGAACTCGCTTCGCACCGTGGACAGCAGGAACACGGTGTAGTCCATCGCCAGCGCGAAGCTCAGGCAGAAGAAGAACACCGGCGCCCACGCGTCGACGAAGCCCTGCGACCTGAAGCCGAGCAGGCTCGAGCCGCCGCCGTCCTGGAAGATCAGCGTGGCGGCGCCGAAGGCGGCCGCCGTGGCCATCAGGTTCAGCAGCACGGCCGCCCCGGCCGCGAGCGGTGCACGGACCACTATCAGGAGCAGGATGAAGCCCACCGTCAGGACGAGCGCGTAGACGAGCGGCGTCCGGCCCGCCAGCGCCCGTTCGAGATCGTGCGTCTCGGCGGTGGCTCCGCCGACGCATGCCCCGGCGGGGAGCTGCCGGCGCAGCCGCTCGATGAGCCCGCCGGTGCGGTCGCTCGCCGGCTGCACGCGCACGAGAGCGAAGCGCCCCGGAGCGCTCCGGCGGCAGTACCGCCGCGACGCCCTGAGTGTGGCGCAGCGCCGACTGCACCTGCTGGGCGTCGCCGACCGGCATGACCACCTGCAACGCGGATGTCGCGCCCGGCCCGAATGCATGCTGTAGACGTTCGTAGCCGGCGCGAGCGCCGGCGTCGTCGGTGAGCACAGCGGCGGTCGGCATCGCCGTGTGCAGGCGAAGCACCGGGATTGCGAGGGCCAGCAGGAGTCCCGCGGCCAGCGCGCCCACCAGCACGGGGCGGCGCCAGATGAGCCGCCCCCAGCGTGCGAACGGCTCACTGCGGTGCTGGACCGCACCGACCCATGGGAGCGCGAAGCGGTCGATGCGCGCTCCGAGCGTGGCCAGCACGGCGGGCAGCAGCGTGAGCGAGGCGGCGAGCACGAAGCCGACGGCCAGCAGGATCCCGGCCACGCTGGTGCGGAACGGCTGGCTCGGCACGAGCATTACGGCGCACAGCGATGCCAGCACGGCCAGACCGCTGACGAACACAGCCTGGCCGGCGCTGTCCATCGTCTCGCCGACCGCGTCCAGCGGGCGCCGCCCAGCCCGAAGCGCCGCTCGGAAGCGCACGACGACGAACAGCGCATAGTCGATGCCCACCGCGAGCGCGAACATCAGCGCGAAGTTCATCGCCCAGATCGTGATCCCGGTCAGGCGGCTGGCGAGCCAGAGCGCGCCGGCGGTGGCCACAAGCCCGGAGATGGACAGGACCAGAGGGATGCCGGCCGCCGCGAGCGAGCCGAAGGCCAGGAGCAGCACCGCCATCGTGAGCGGCCACGAGGTGATCTCGGAGCGCAGCATCGCCGCCCTGTTCTCGTCGTTGAACTCCGACCACAGCGCAGCCGACCCAGTCAGATCCAGCTGGACGCCGTCCGATGCGGAGGAGTCGAGGCGTTTCTGGACCCGGCCCGCGGCTCTCACCATCTCCGCCGTGCCGGCGCCGGCGCCGCCGCTGACCACCGCGACATGGCCGTCAGGCGAGATCGACTCGCCCGCGCGCGGGAGGCGCACGTCGGCAACAGCCCGTTCGCTATGCAGCGCCTGCGCGGCGGTCTCGATCGCATGTCGGAAGGTGGGGTCGCCCGCGGCGTGCCGGGCCGAGCTCACCACCACGGCGAGCGCGTAGCTTCCCTGCCCGCCGAAATGCCGCGCGATCGCCGCGCGTGCCGCAACTGACTGCGAGCCGTCGGCCTGCCAGCCGCCGCCGGAGAGGGCGTGCTCCACGCGCGGCGCGACGGCGCCGAGGGAAATGATCAGCGCCGCCCACGCGAGGAAGATCGCGCGGCGGTGCTGGGCCGACCAGCGGCCGAGTCGTCCAAAGACGCCGAGGGTGGTGCGAGAGGTGGCTGTGGTGGGTGCGTTCATGGTTCGGCCAAGCTAGGAGCACGGCCTTCCCAAAAGCTTCCTTCGGGTCGGGGAAGGGCCAGGGAAGGTTTCGGGAAGGGGTGCCGGCGACGCTGCCGGCATGCAGACAAACCCCACACACCCAATCAGCGGGGGAGTCGATCCCGAGGAGCTCGCTCAGCACATCGCGGACATGTACCGCGACGTGGCGAACGAGGCGATGACGGATCTCCACTTCCCCACCGGCCGGCCGCTCGCGGAAGCGCTCGGCTACCCGGCGGAGCTGCTCGACCGCCTGCCGGCCGGCGCCGTCAGCTCGTTCGCGGGCGTCGGCTACCACCTTGGCCTCGCGCGCCTGCTTCCGGGCGAGCGGGTGCTCGACCTCGGCAGCGGCTCGGGGATGGACGTCTTCGCGGCCGCGGCCCAGGTCGGTCCCCAGGGCAGCGTCGTCGGCGTGGACATCACGCCCGAGCAGCTGCTCAAGGCCGACCGCCTCGTGCGCGACGAACACGTCAGCTTCCGCCACGCGCGCATCGAGGACCTGCCCTTCGAGGCCGGCGCCTTCGACGCCGTGATCTCGAACGGCGTCGTGAACCTCTCCTCCGACAAGCGCCGCGTGTTCGCCGAGGTCTCACGCGTGCTCCGGCCCGGCGGCCGGCTGGCGCTCGCGGACATCGTCACCGAGCGGCAGATCGCAGCTCGCACCGCCGGCCAGCCCGAGCTCTGGGCCGCCTGCATCGCCGGGGCCAGCCAGAGGGAGCTCTATCTGGCGGACATCGCCGCCGCCGGCCTCGAGCTGCGACTCGTCCAGCCCAACCCCGCCTACCGCTTCACGAGCGAGCGGGCGCAGCGGACGACCGAGAAGTACGGCGCCCACAGCATCTCGCTGCTGGCGCTCAAGAACACCACAACGACCCAGGAGGTCTCGCAATGACCGTAGTGACAGACACGATCCGCAATGGCGTGGACACCGGCAAGATGTTCGCCACGCTCGACCTGATCAAGGCGCAGCCGGAGCTGGCGAAGTTCCAGTTCCGTGCCAGCAACCGCTGGATCGACGGGTCGCACAACCGCTCGTCGATCAAGCACTTCTACGCCGCGGGCGGCGAGGACACGAGCCGCGGCGAGGAGTTCCAGATCGACGCGGGTGAGCCGGCGATCCTGCTCGGCAACGACACGGGCCCCAACCCGGCGGAGCTCCTGCTGGCCGCCCTCGCCGCGTGCCTGACCACGTCGATCGTGTACGTGGCCGCGGCGCGCAAGGTGGAGCTCAGGTCCGTGGAGTCCACGCTCACCGGCGACATGGATGTGCGCGGCGCACTCGGCGTCGACACGGAGCCCCGCAACGGGTTCGAGCGCATCAGCGCGTCGTTCCGGGTGACGGGCAATGCCCCCGAGGAGAAGCTCCGCGAGGTCGTGGAGCGCGCCCGGAACCGCTCAGCGGTCTACGACATGGTCACCAACGGCGTCCCCGTCGCCGTCGAGGTGGCCACTGACTGACGCTCGCCTGCGGACTCGTGGCCGGAGCCGCTGCTCCGGCCACGGTCCGCATACCGAGCGCATTGGAGGTTCTCCCATGCCCATCGAACTCACAGCTCATACCGACGCCGGCGCTCGCCTCGTCTCGATTGCCGAGGAGCTCTCCGAGCGACTGGCCGCGCGCGCCGCCGAGCACGACCGCGATCGCACCTACCCGTTCGAGGCAATCGACGCGCTCAAGGCGGCCGGCTACTTTGCCGCGCCCGTACCCGTCGAGCTCGGCGGGCTCGGCGTCTCCTCGGCACACGATCTCGTCGTGGCATCCAGCCGGCTGGCGCGCGGCGACGCCTCGGTGGCGATCGGCGTGAACATGCACCTCGTCGCGGTCCAGAACATGGAGCGTCGCCGTCAGGTGGCAGAGGCCGCCGGACATGAGCGTCGCGCCCGCGGCTTCGCCGCCTCGCTCGAGCAGATCGCCCGCGAGGGCGTGGTGCTGGCCGCCGCAATCAGCGAGACCGGCCAGGACCTGACCAGGCCGGGCACGGTTGCCAGCTCCACCGGCTCGGGTTGGCGGATCGACGGCCGGAAGGTCTTCTGCACGATGTCCCCCGGGGCCACCCATCTCTACGTGTCCGTCCGCTACGCGGATGCCGAGGACGTCGAGCGCTACGCCTACGCCATGGTGCCCACCGACGCGCCCGGCGTGACCCTGCACGACGACTGGGACGCGCTCGGGATGCGCGCCTCGGGCAGCAACTCCGTCTCCCTCGAAGCTGTCGAGCTGCCCGAGTCGGGCGTCCGAGGCGGCTTCAGAGCGGGCGATCCGACGCCATACATCGAGCGCAACCTGGTGGCCGGGCTGTTCCACGCCTCGGCCTCGCTCGGCATCGCCGAGTCAGCCGACCAGATCGCCCGGCGCGGCCTCGCCTCGCGCATCAACGGCCACAGCCGCCCGCGCATGCAGGTGGCCGACAGTGCGATCGACCTCGCCGCGGCACGCGCCATCCTGTCGCGCTCGGCGGCGCTGATCGACCTGCACCGCGCCGGCAACCCCACCTCCGACGGCAGCGCCGAGGAGCTCGGAGCGCTGTTCGCCGAGGCCCAGGCGGCCAAGACATTCGTCGGCGAGGCGAGCACGCGTGTGGTCGACCGCGCTCTGGCCCTCTCGGGGGGTGGCGGCTACCTGAACGGCAGTCCCCTCGCGCGCGCCTACCGCGACGTCAAGGCCGGCTCCTTCATGCACCCGCTGGGCGCCAACCGCGCCTACGACTACCTCGCCCACTACGCGCTCGACGAGCAGCCGGCGCTCCACTGACATGGCCCTGCCGGCTTCAGCAACCGTCCCGGCGGAGCCCGATACGGGGGCGTTCCGCGAGGCGCTGGGCAGATTCGCGACCGGGGTCGCGTTCGTCACCGCAGCGCCGGGCGGTCAACCCGCCGGGCTGATCGTGAACTCGTTCACGTCCGTTTCGCTCGAGCCGCCGCTGATCGCCTTCTCGCCGTCCCGCAGCTCGGTCACCTGGCAGCGGATGCGGCGGACCGGGCGCTTCGGCGTGAACGTGCTCGGGCGGGAGCACGAGGGCTTTGCCCGGCGCGCCACGCCCGCCGGCGCCGACCGCTTCGCCGGGATCGACTGGCAGCCCGGGCGCGGCGGCGTGCCGCTGCTCACGGGCGCGCTCGCCACGCTCGAGTGCGAGATCGTGGCCGAGCACGCGGCCGGGGACCACTGGATCGTCGTTGGGTTGGTGGACGGGCTGCGCACGCGCAGGGTCGGAGCGCCGCTCGTCTTCTTCGCAGGGGAGTTCGGGACGGTGCGCTAGCCGCGGGGAAGGTCGGCGCGGTCTCGCCCGCACAACGCCGGCTTGCAGGCCGCACTCATCAGGACTTGTCGTCCGCTTAGGATCCGTCCGCGGACCATGGAGACTCGTCCGGCCGAACCAGCGCGGCACCCGGCCCTGCACGGGCGGACCCGCGAGTGCGCCGTCCTGGACGCCTTGATTGCGGATATCCGCCGCTCCGAGAGTCGGGCGCTGGTGTTGCGCGGCGAGGCCGGGATCGGGAAGACCGCCCTGCTGGACTACCTGGTCGCGTCCGCGCCTGATCTCACCGTCGCGCGATCGGTGGGAATCGAGTCCGAGATGGAGCTCCCTTACGCGGGCCTCCATCAACTGTGCGGGACGATTCTCGATCGACTGGAGAAGCTGCCGGCTCCGCAGCGGCTCGCCTTGGAGACCGTGTTCGGCGTGCGCGCGGGCGCCGCTCCGGACCGATTCCTCCTCGGTTTGGCCGTGTTGAGCCTCCTGTCGGAGGTGTCAGAGGAGCGGCCGGTGCTGTGCGTCGTTGACGACGCGCAATGGCTGGATCAGAGCTCGGCCTTGATTCTCGCCTTCGTCGCTCGCCGGCTGCTGGCCGAGCCCGTGGGACTCGTGTTCGCACTCCGCGAAGCGGGCGATGAGCTCCGGCATCTGCCCAGTCTCGAGGTAGCCGGTTTGCGTAACGGCGACGCCCGGGCGCTGCTCAGCTCGGCAGTGCAATTCAGGCTGGACGACCAGGTGTCCGACCGCATCGTCGCCGAGGCCCGCGGCAACCCGCTGGCGTTGCTCGAGCTCCCCCGCGGCCTCACTCCGACGGAGCTGGCGGGATTCGGGACCGCGGCCGTCCCGGAGCTTGGGAGCGGGGTCGAGGAGAGCTTCCGCAGGCGGGTCACGGCGCTTCCCGAGGCCACCCGGCTCCTGTTGCTGACCGCGGCAGCCGAGCCACTCGGGGAGGCCGTGCTCGTATGGCGGGCCGCAGAGCTCCAGGGCATCAGCACCGATGCGTCGGCCCCCGCCGTCGACGCGGGACTGTGCCAGTTCGGCGCTCGCATCCGGTTCCGCCACCCGCTCGTCCGCGCCGCGGCCTACGCCGCGGGGTCCTCGGATGAGCGGCGGCAGGCGCATGCGTCGATCGCCGAGGCAACGGATCCCGCATCGGACCCCGACCGGCGAGCGTGGCATCGCGCCCTCGCCTCGGCAGGCCCGGACGAAGCCGTTGCGGATGAGCTCGACCGTTCGGCCGAGCGCGCGCGGGCACGCGGGGGTCAGGCCGCCGCGGCGGCGTTTCTGGAGCGGGCGGTGGCTCTGACGCTCGACCCGGCGCGCCGGGCCCAGCGCGCGCTGGCGGCAGCGGAGTCGAGCTATCTCGCGGGCTCCGCCGATCGTGCTCTCCGGCTCGCCGCCGCCGCGGAGCGCGGGCCGCTCGACGATTCTCAGCGTGTGCGCGTTGACGTGCTGCGCGGTCGGGTGGCGACGATGCAGCGCCGCCCGCGAGACGCGCCCCCACTGCTGCTCCGCGCTGCCCGGCGCCTCGAACGGTCCGACCGCCGAGCTGCTCGCAATACCTATCGTGACGCGTTCGTCGCCGCCATCTACGCCGGACGCTTCGGGGGCGATACCGGGCTGCCCGAGGTCGCGTCGGCCGTCGCCTCGGCGGCACCGTCGAGCGACCCCCCGAGCGCTACCGACGAGCTGCTCGATGCTGCCGCACTACTGGTGACTTCCGGCTACGCGACCGGCGCCCCAGCGGCACAGCGGGCGCTGATGGCCTTCCGCGACGCCCAGATGTCACCGGAGCTCGAGATGCACTGGCTGTTCCTCGCCGGGCGTGTGTCGACCTGGGTGTGGGATGCGGAGACCTGGGATGCGCTCAGCGGCCGGACACTTGCGCTGATCCGCGACGAGGGAGTGCTCGCACTACTGCCGTTCGCAGCCGCCACGCGCATCGGCTGGGAGCTGTTCGCCGGCGATCTCGCCGCGGTGTCGGCGCACGTCGTCGAGCAGGACACGGTCCATGAAGCGATTGGCGGCGAGCGCTCGCCCGGGTCCCGGATCGTTCTCGCCGCCTTTCGCGGGCGCGAGGCCGAGGTTGCGCAGCTGGACGAGGCCACGACTGGCGATGCCGCTGCGCGCGGGGATGGGCCGTGGGTGGCTTTGCTCCACTGGTCGACTGCGGTCCTTTGCAACGGCCTCGGCCGCTACGACGAGGCCCTCGCGGCCGCTCAGCTCGGAGCCGCGTATCCGCCCGACATGCAGATGTCGAACTGGGCGCTCAGCGAGCTCGTCGAGGCGGCGGCGCGCTGCGGCCGGCCCGAGGCGGCCACCGATGCGCTCGAACGGCTCGCGGGGATGGCGCGCGCTTGCGGCACCGACTGGGTGCTCGGCGTCGAGGCGCGCGCTCGGGCGCTCGTGGCGGACAGCGCCGATGCGGACGAGTTCCACCGTCGCGCGATCGAGCTCCTCGCGCGCACACGACTCCGCACCGAGCTTGCGCGCGCGCACCTGGTCTACGGAGAGTGGCTGCGCCGCGCGAACCGCCGGGTTGACTCGCGCGCCCAGCTGCGCGCCGCGCACGACCTCTTCACGTCGATCGGCATGGAGGCATTCGCAGAGCGAGCCAGAGGGGAGCTGCTGGCGACGGGCGAGAAGGTACGTACGCGGACGGTCGAGACGCGCGACGATCTGACCGCTCAGGAGCGACAGATCGCAGAGCTCGCCCGCGACCGGCTTTCCAACCCGGAGATCGGTGCGCGACTGTTCCTCAGCCCACGTACCGTGGAGTGGCACCTGCGCAAGGTGTACAGCAAGCTCGGGATCCAGTCGCGCCGTGAGCTCTCAACCGCGCTGCCGCATTCCGACTCAGACCTGGTTCGGAGCTGAGCCACGCGGGCCATGCGAAGCCCGTGAGCCCCGCCGAGACAACAAACGACGGGGCCCGGATGAACAACCTGCTCAGGAACTACCGCTAGCCCGCGGTGGCGGCGACCGGGCGACTGACCGCGGCCGCCGCGGTCTTGATCACGTCGGCGACGACGTCGGGTCGGGAGATCATGATCACGTGCGAGCCCTCGACCTCGGTGATGGTGGCTCCGGCGCGCTCGGCCATCGAGCGAGTCACGTCCGTGCCCGCCGCTTTGTCGCCGGTCGCGACCACGGCCCAGCTCGGCAGCGACTTCCAGGCGGGCGGTCCCGACGGTTCCGTGAACGCGAGCTCGGCGACCGGCCGCTGTGTCGCGGCCATGACGGCGGCCTGCTCCGGCGGCAGGTCGGCGGCGAAGGCGTCGTGGAGCTTCGCGGCATCGATCGCGAACTCGGTGGCGGTCCCGGCGCCGTCCGAAGTCGGGTACTGGAGTGGGACCTGCGCCGTCCCGAGGACGCTGTCCCGCGAGCCGGCGGCCACCTCGCCCAGGCGTTCGCCCTCGTCGGGGGCGAACGCGGCGACAAAGACGAGCCCGACGACGTTGGCGAGCCCGGTCGCCGCATTGGAGATCACCGCGCCGGCGTAGGAGTGACCGACGGCGAGGACCGGTCCCGCGACCTGCTTCATGAAGCTGGCGACGTAGGCGGAGTCGTGGGAGATGCCGCGCAAGGGATTCGGCGCCGCGCTCACCTTGATGCCGCTCGCCTGAAGGTCCTCGATGACACCGTCCCAGCTCGACGAGTCGGCGAAGGCGCCGTGGACGAGGACGACGGTGAGCGGGGCGTTGGGGGTTTCCTCTGACATGAGAGCTCCTTACTGGGGGTTGACGTCGATGACCGCCTGGGCGAAGGCCTCAGGCGCCTCCTGAGGCAGGTTGTGGCCGATGCCGCCGGTGATGGTCCGGTGCGAGTACGGGCCCCGGAACTTGCGCGCGTAGGAGCTGGGTTCCGGATGCGGCGCGCCGTTGGCGTCGCCTTCGAGGGTGATGGTTGGCACGTCGATGTCGGGCGCCTCGGCCAGGCGGCGCTCCAGCGGGTCGTACCGCGGCTCGCCGTCGCCCAGGCCGATCCGCCAGCGGTAGTTGTGGATCACGATCGCCACGTGATCCGGGTTGTCGAGCGCGGCGGCGCTGCGTTCGAACGTGGCGTCGTCGAAGTGCCACTGCGGCGAGGCCGTACGCCAGATGAGCCTTGCGAATTCGCGCCGGTAGCGCTCGTACCCGGCCCGGCCGCGCGCGGTCGCGAAGTAGTACTGGTACCACCATTCCCGCTCGGCCTCCGGCGTCAACGGCAGCTCGCCGGCCTGCTGGCTTCCGATCAGATACCCGCTCACCGAGACGAGCCCGGCGCACCGCTCCGGCCAGAGCGCCGCGACGACGTCGGCCGTCCGCGCTCCCCAGTCGGCGCCGGCGACGACCGCCTTCTCGATTCCGAGTGCGTCCATCAACGCGACGGTGTCGACAGCCAGGACCGACTGCTGCCCATTGCGGAGCGTCTCGTCGGAGAGAAAACGCGTCGTGCCGTAGCCGCGCAGGTACGGGACGATCACCCGGTTCCCCGCCGCCGCCAGCAGCGTCGAGGCGTCGGCGAAGGCGTGGATGTCGTACGGCCAGCCATGCAGCAGAACGACCGCGGGACCGTCGGCTGGACCGACGTCGACATAGCCGACGTCGAGGACGCCGGCCGCGATCTGCTTGAGGGGGCCGAGCGCGCCGCGCAGCCGTTCTCGCTCTGTTGCTGACATGTGCCTTCCTGCGCGTTTACGCCGCCGATGTCGTGCGGGCGGGAGCGAAGAAGTCGACGAGCAGCTGGTTCACGCGCTCGGCCTCGTCGTGGTGGACCCAATGCGAAGCGTCGGGCAGGCGCTCGACGCGGTCGAGGTTGGGCACGTCGTCGTGGTGGGGCTCGGCGAGATCCGGGCCGAGGTAGCGATCCTTCTGGCCCCAGATGACCAGTGTGGGCGCCGTGATGGGCCGGATCTCCCCTGACGAGTGTCGCACCGCGTACCGGTAGTAGTTGATCATCGCCGTCGCCGCCCCCGGCTGCGACCACGCCTCGATGTAGCGCCCGATCTCCTCGTCCGTGTACGGGGGTTGCGCGTCGCGCAGAAAGTCCTGCAA
Source organism: uncultured Thermoleophilaceae bacterium (assembly GCA_963848495.1). Taxonomy (GTDB): domain Bacteria; phylum Actinomycetota; class Thermoleophilia; order Solirubrobacterales; family Thermoleophilaceae; genus JAICJR01. The sequence continues at coordinate 499,390 of CAWKDV010000002.1, read as the reverse complement.
GAACTCCCAATCGTCGGCCTGCACGTGGTGCTCGGGCAGATCCGGGAGCTGGAAGTAGAAGAAGTACCAGGACCGTCGCAGCTGGCTGGGGTGGCGCAGCCCCTCATTGAGCTTGCGCGGATGGGCCGCGTCGAGGATGGCCAGCCGGTCGACGACCTCGGGGTGGTTCATCGCTAGCGTCCAGGCGGCGGTCCCGCCCCAATCGTGGCCGGCCACGAGCGCGGACTCGGCGCCCCGCTCCTGAATGAGACCGCGGACGTCGTCGGCCAGCTTGTCGGCGCCGTAGGCCCCAACGCCGTCCGGCTTGGACGACAGGTTGTACCCCCGCAGGTCGGGCGCGACGACGCGGAAGCCCGCTGCCGCGAGCGGCGCGATCTGCAACCGCCAGCCGTACCAGAACTCCGGGAAGCCGTGCAGGAGGACGATCAGCGGCCCGTCGCCCGCCTCGACGTAATGCAGCCGCACGTCCCCTACGTCGGCGTAGCCTTCTCGAAGCTCGGTCCGGCCGTCCAGCACAAGCCCGGTCAGCGCATCGGCTGAGTTCATGTGAATCTCCTCTCGAGACCGCGTGTGGTGCGCACGAGCTTGGCGCCGCCGCTCCAGCGTCGCGCCAGGGAACACACTGGTCTGCTCCCCGGTCACGGTGACCTGAAGTCCGCCGCGCCCACGGCGTTTCGCGTTGTGCATGCCATAGCGTCCACGCTCGGGGTCAAGACGGTGGGTCCGTAGCTGGCCTGCACGAACGTCCTGATGTGTTCAGAAAGTGTCTGGGCCACGGATCACGTATTGGCCCGCCGTTCGAGGTAGATGATCCGATCGTGGACCTGCTGCTCTGCGACTGCGTGTATGGCCGCGATGAGTGATTTGGCACCCCCGGGCCGTCTCGAGAATCGGGACGAGAGGGCGATCAGCAGCCCATGGTGGTGGCCGCCGGTGGTGCTGTGGTCGGCCGCGATACGGGCGAAATCCGCGACGTTCTCGGTTAGCAGGACATAGCCTCCGGCGACGGCAGCGGCGAACACCTCAGGGTCGGAGCTCCCCGCGAGCCTGAGCGCCGCCACGGTCGTCGCCTCGATCCCAACGCTCCCTAGGCCGTCCGCCAGCGTGGCCGGGTACATCTCGTCGAGCAGCAGCCTCACCGTGCTTCGGCGGCGGCGGTCTCGCTGCGGTGAAGCTCGATCCGGGCCTGGATCTCCTCGGGGTAGGCGGCGCGGTAGGCGAGCGCAGCGTCGATCTGCGGGCGCGTCACGATCCCATCGGCGGCGAGCTTCGCTGCCGGGTCCTTGACCGAGCCGAGATCGTCGATCCACATCGCGACCTCCCAGACGTCCGGCCCACCAACCAGCCCAGCCCGACGGCCCGTCGGACCGTCGCGGAAAGTAACCAGCGGGTGCTCGTCCCGCCGGGCGCCCTCCTCGGCGTACCGACGCAGGCGGTCGGACAGGCTCTCACCGGCCGCCCGGGCACGCAGGCGCAGGCGCTCAGCGAGGCGGTCGTCGAGCCGGACCGACACATTCACGGACATGACTACAGTGTTGCACATTGTCAACACAGTGGTTCCACCTGGGCCGGCGGACCGGTTGATTGTCCGTGACAAGACTGCCTTGGACTTTGACCCCCGCTCATTGCTCGGTGTCTGAAATGTGTCCGAGATCCCTGCCCCACCGCCGCGCAGGCAGGGCCTGATCAGAGTGGCAGCGCGGAAAACACTCGAGACCTCGACCCCCGCTCCAGTTGGGCTGAACTCGCGCACCGCAGGGCAAGCGAATTTCGCTTTCCAGAGCCAAACGGCGAGCCTGACCCCCGCTTGACCGTGAGCGTGCGTCAGCCGGGCCGAGAAGTGCTGCATTTGCACGCACTTCAGGGAAGCCGACGGAGGGATTCGAACCCTCGACCCCCGCTTTACGAGAGCGGCCTCGGACCGGAGCGCAGTCCACGCCAGGCGATCTGTGACTGGCAAATGTCAAGGATGCTTCTATGAAGTCAAGGGGACGTCGGCGAGTCGTTTGTAGAGGTCGCGGGAGATGTGGCGTTTGAGCGCGCGCATTGCTTCGCGTCTTGTCTTTCCCTCGCTGACGCGGCGGTCGAGGTAAGCGCGGGTCTCGGGTTGGTGCTTGGCGCGGATGAGCGCGATCGTGTGGATCGCGTTGTTGACCTGGCGGTCACCGCCGCGGTTGAGGCGGTGTCGAACGGTCTTGCCCGAGGAGGCTGGCAGGGGCGCGGTTCCGTTGCAGCGGGCGAAGGCACCTTCGTGCTTGAAACGAGCGGGGTCGCAGGCGAGCAGTTTCGCGGCTGAGATCGGTCCGATCCCGGGCTCGTCGAGGAGCGTGCGGTCGAGCGAGCGGACGAGTTCGGCCAGCTGCTGCTCATAGCGTCTGGCGTCGGCTGCGAGCGTGCGTGAGCGTGCCGCGAGGTCGCGCATGACGCCGAACACGGCGCGCTCTTCGATGTTGGTGCTGGCCCGCGCTCGGATCGAGAGGACGCGCCGCTCGAGCTGCTTGCCGGTGCCTTCGCCGATCCGCTCGCGCAGCATCACCGGCGCTGTCGCGTTCAGCGCCTGGAGCTGGTTGAGCAGGCGCGTGCGCTCGGCGACCACGGAGCGTCGAGCGGCCAGCAGTGCCCGCAGCGCCGAGAGAATCCCGCGCCCGCGCGGCGTCGAGACGTTCTCGCCGCCGAGCGCGCACTTGGCCGCCGCGAGCGCGTCGATGCGGTCGGACTTCCCGCCGCGACGCTCGCGACGACGCGGACGCTCGACCTCGACGACGGCGTGATCTGCGCGCTGCAGGTGCTCGCAGAGGCCGGCACCCCAACTGCCCGCGCCCTCGATCCCGAAGACGAGCCGCTGCACCTCGCCCAGGCCCGTGGCCCAACGCTCAAGCTCGGCGTAGCCGGCCGCGCTCGCCGCGAAGGAGAGCTCGCCGAGCAGCTGTCCGAGAGGGTCGAGCGCGACCGCGTAGTGGCGCTCCTTGTGGGTGTCGACCCCGACTGCGATCATCGCTTCCTCCTCATCGTCTGGGACGATCCGGCTGATGGGGAGGCCGCCGGACAGAGCTGTGTCGAGTGATGTCCAGGCTTCTATGAAGTCACGGCGGCATCCGTGGACGACGGCGGGAGACAGATCCTTGAGAGGGCACTGACTGGCCAGCCGGTCGGTGAGTCATCCCGCCGCCGCCCACACCCTCGAAGGGGCCTCGGACGCCACCGCCCCCGGCAGCCACTCCGCTACGCCCTACGGGCTCCGCCTCCTGGCCGCCGGGCCTGCCGAACCCGAACAGCCCGACAGCCCGACGAACTTACACAGCCGGTCGAAAAGTGGGCCGCTGACGCCGGTTGAAAAGTGGACCACCCTGGGGTCCTGGGCGCCGGTCGAAGATGCAGCCCGTGGCGAAGGCGCGCTCGTTGCGGAGGTGAGCCCGGAGGGCGAGCCGGAGCAACGGGCGCGGGTGATCAGTCGGGGTTCTGGCTGCGCGCGGGGCGGGCGAGCTCGCGGTCTTTGAGGCGGTAGCTGTCGCCCTTGAGCGAGAGGATCTCGGCGTGGTGGACGAGCCGGTCGATCATCGCTGTCGCTGTGACTTCGTCGCCGAAGATTTCGCCCCAGGCTGAGAACGGCTTGTTCGAGGTGACGATCAGCGATGCGCGTTCGTAGCGGCGCGAGACGAGCATGAACATCAGGTTGGCGGCCTGGGGGTCGAAGGGGATGTAGCCGACCTCGTCGATGACGAGCAGGGGAATCCGCTGCAGTCGGTCGAGTTCCTGGTCGAGGCGTCCCTGGCGTTGGGCGTCTGCGAGGAACGCGACCCACTCGGTCGCGGTCTTGAACGCGACGCGGTGGCCGGCGAGGCAGGCGCGGATCGAGAGCGCGATCGCGAGATGCGTTTTGCCGGTCCCGGGCGGGCCCAGGAGCACGACGTTCTCCTTGCCGTGCAGGAAGTCGAGCTGACCCAGGTGGAGCACGTCCTGCTTCTTGAGCGAGCGCTGGAAGGAGAAGTCGAACTCCTCGAGCGTCTTGTGTTGGGGGAAGCGCGCCGCCTTGATCCGTGCCTGGCCGCCGTGGCTGTCGCGGCTGTCGATCTCTGTCTTGAGCAGGACCGCGGCGAACTGCTCGTAGCTCCACTCCTCGGAGCGGGCTCTGTCGGCCAGCTTCGGCAGCGCCCGTGCCGCCGCCGGCGCCTTGAGTGCCCGGAACAGGTGCTGAAGCTCCGACGTCGCCTGGCTCATGCGATCAGCGTGTCGTAACGGGAGAGCGGGCGCAGTTCGACCTCAGGCTCTCTGCGGCGGTCGTCGCGCCGGGTCCGAAGCGCTCGCGCGTGCTCGAGCTGAGCGATCGTCCGGTGCTTGGCGACCGAGCGCTGATGGCGGCAAGCTTGCTCGCCGGTCTCGAGCGCGACCGCTGTGACCTCGCGCTGCGAGACGCGGACCTCGACGCGGCGGCCGACGAGCCTGGGGTCGAGCGAGTAGTCGTTCGTGTCGAAGCGCAGGTAGGGATCGGGCGCGACGCGGATCACGAAGCGGCGGTCAGTGTCCGGCGGGCGCTGCGGCAGCGGCGCCATCAGCTCGCGTTCCTCGCAGAGGCGATCGAGCGGCCGACAGCGCAGCGTCTTGTGCGTGCGCGCGTTGGCTTTCTCGAACCAGGCGTCGAGCTGGAGCTGGAAGTCGAGCTCGTTGGCGAACCGCCGGCCGGGCTCGAAGTTCGTCTCGAGGTAGCCCTGCAGCCGCTCGACGACGCCTTTTGCCTGCGGGTCGGCGGGCTGGCAGAAGAGCCAGTCGAGCTTCAGCTCGCCGCAGAAGGCGGCGAACTCGAGCGTCGGGCGCCCGTCGTGGGCGTGGATGCCCGCCTGCCGGTCCCAGACCAGAAGCTCGGGCAGCGCGCCGAAGCTCCAGAGACAGCGCGCGATCCCGAACAGCAGGTCCTCGGTCTGCTTCGAGAAGACGAGCGCGCCGGCGCCAGCGCGCGAGTAGCCGAGGCAGGCCGTGACGACGAAGCCCTTGCGCAACTGGCCGTGGCCGACCGGAATCGGCTGAGACGGCTCCCAGAGGTCGAACTGGCAGATCTCGCCCGGTCGATAGATCGTCCGCTGGTGCGTGCGCGGGCGCAGGCGCAGCGGGCGCACCTCGCGCAGGTAATCGTCGACGATCGTCTTCGAACCCTGAAAGCCGAGCGCCTCGAGCTTCTCGCGCACGACGACGCCGGGCAGCTTCGGGTCATCGGCGAGCAAGCGGTCGATCTCGTCCTTGAACGGATCGAGCTTCGAGCCGTTCAGCGGACGCTCGTAGCGCGGCGGCTTGTCGCTCTTGATGGCGCGCCGAACGGTCTCGCGGTGGAGACCGGTGCGGCGGTGGATCTCATGGATCGACAGGCCCCGCACGAAGTGCAGACGCCGCAGCTCCGCCCACTGCTCCACTCCGACCACCTCGGTCCTCCCCGGCTCGCTCTGCGCTGACGAACCGAGGCTCTGAGAACCACCGGACGACGATCAGGTGGTCCAGATTTCAACCGGCGCAGGTGGTCCAGTTTTCACCCGGCGCCGACAGGCAAATCCCTGCAAGGAGGGACACTTCTTCGGGTGCTCAGCAGACACGCGCGCCCACGGCTGGACTCCCTTCAGCTTCGCGATGTGTCCAAAAAGTGTCCGGCCCGCTTCGCCTCCGCATCGGGTTTGCACGGGTCCTCAAGCGCTGTCTCCCGGGATCCGCGCAAGGCGGGACCGCTGGCGCTTGTCAGGGTCCGCGCTGACCAACGTCCGAATACGCTGATCGGGACATGGATGGTGTGGGACGAACATGAGAGGCATCCTCGGCTAATGGCGTCACGTCGAATCGCGCTGGTGCTTCAGAAGATGAGCGCCCCTGCGCACGTCCTGGTTCTCTACACGGCCTCGGTTGACGGTGACCAGGCGCTGAAGCAGGCTTTCGAGCTCGTGCAGGCCGCGGGTTCGCGCCTGACGGTGCTCGCCGTGGCGGTGGTCGAGCGCGTCAAAGGGCGCTGCTGTGGCATCCAGTCGCCCTACTGGAACGGCGTGATGAGCGAGCTCGCCGACGAGGACCTCCGGCGGGCGACTCAGGTGCTCGACGGCGCGCCGGGCGTGCGGTTCGAGAGGGTATGCGACCGCTCAGTTACGAGCGCGCTGGCTCGGGAGGCGGCGGAGCGCGGCTGCGACATGATCGTCATCCCGCGCCGGCGGCACCGCTGGGCTCCCTATGGCACGCGCCGCGTCAGCCGCCGAGCGATTCGCCGGATGGGCTGCGACCTGGTCGAGCTCCCCGCGGCAACGGCGGCAGCCACGTAGGGTCGGCAGGCTGGGACCGGCGCCTCATCCGAGCGCGTTGGGGGCAGCGACGATGCGCACGCCGTTGCGCTCCAGCGCGGCGGACATCGCGGCGAAGTCCGGTGGGTCGTTGTCGTCGGGCTGCGCGCCGGGCCGATCGACCGGCACCCCGACCTCCTCGAAGAACCCCTCGAGCGCCGCCGGCTGGTGCACGAACAGCAGCTTGGCAGCCTCGCCCGTCGCGTTCTTGAAGGTGTGCGCCACGTTCGGCGGGATCGCGATCGCGGTGCCGGGGCCGCCGACGATCGTCTCGAGCCCCGCGCCCCGGTCCAGCGTGAACTCGTACTCACCCTCAAGCACATAGAAGAGCTCGCGGTAGTCGTGCGCGTGAAGCGGCGGCCCGAAGCCCGGCGTTGTCGACACCTCGAAGCAGAAGTAGGCGCCTTCGGCCTCCGCACTCGTGACCCTGTAGGTCACGTAATCGCCGCCGCCGACCAGCAGCGTCCGCCCCTGACCGGGGCCGCGAACGATGACGGACTCACTCATTTCTGTCCTCCTCGCTTGTGGTGGCGCCGACGCAGGTCGGCCGTCAGTGTCCGGATCGCCCAGCCGACCGCCTCGCCGATCTCCTCACCGGACAGGCCGTTCTCCTCCCGCATGGTCGTATAGGCGAGCATGTTGTGGAGATACGCGAGCACGGCCTCGGCGCGCCGCAGCTCGTCCTCGGGCAGATCCCCGAACTCATTGCGCAACGCCCGGCGGATCGCGCCAAGCCGCTCTTCGCGCCGGGGTCCGCGCGCCTCGCGCCCGAGCTGCGTCAGGGCCATGACGCGCACGAGACCAGGACGCGCGTCGAAGTCCACACAGCCGACCCGGAACAGCTCGGCGGTCTCGTCGAGGTCGCGTGGATAACGATGCTGAAAGAGCTCGTTCCCGATCCAGCGCCCGGCCGCCTCGAGCAGGTCCTCGCGCGTCGCGTAGTAGCGGTAGATGGTTCGCAGGGAAACACCGGACGCCGCCGCCACACGCGGCACCGTCAACTCCTCGGCGGGGTCGCCCTCGAGCAGGTCCGCGACCGCCGAAAGAATCCGGATGCGCGTCGCGGCCGCGTGCTGCTCGCGTAACGTGGCGGGACTCATGACGTGAAGCGTGCCATATTGGCATGCGGCATGTCAAGAGTCGGTTCGGCGAGAGCTGCGGCCGGGTGGATGGAGATCCGGCTCGCAGCCCACGCGGCAGCGGCTGCTGCGCGCGGCGGCCGAGCTGATCGCCGAAGTCGGCTGGGGCCGGGTGACCACGCGCGCCGTCGCCGCCCGGGCGGAGCTGCCCCACGGCACGGTCAGCTATCACTTCCGCGGCAAGCAAGAACTGCTCATCGAGGCTGCGCTCCACACCTTCGAGCAGGCGGTCCCGGTCTCCGAGCTAGAGGCGCTGGGGAGCCTGACGGACTTCGTCGCGATGCTCGAGGCTGCGAGCGCTGCTGAGGAGCTGACCCTCTGGCATCGGCCTGGGCGGGGTCGCGGGTAGCGCTCGCGCCGAACTGCCTCAGACGCCGAGCTCGCGTGCCGCAAGCTGCGTTCCCTGGCACGCTGGCCCGGATCTTCGCGAACGCCACGTTGGGGGGCGTGGAGGTGTCATCGCCGAATGGCGCGAAGCCGCAGTCGTCGGTGGTGCCGAGGCGCTCCAGGCGGATGTACTCGGCCGCCTCCGGAACCCGGATACTGCCCGGATTCCGCTTGCTAGAGCCAAGCCGACGGAGGGATTCGAACCCTCGACCTCCCCTTTACGAGAGCGGCCTGGCATTTGGACGCCAGTCCAATCTAGGCGCCAGGTGACCCCCAAAATCCCCGCAAGCGCTCAATTTCGTCGATGGTTTGGCGGACACTCAGGCCCTTCGCTGGGCCCCGTTCAGCGTCCGGATGTGTCCAAGAGTGTCCAGCACGCGCCGTCAGCCGACCCCCTGGATGAACGGATTGAAGGGACCGTTGTCGCCCGACAACGGGGGCGGCCAGTAGGGGATGAAGGCGGCGTCGCCCAGGCCGAGGCTCTGCGCGCTGGACTCGAGACGGTCCGCGCGCGCGACGTCGTCCCAGCGGCCGGTGTCCACCCGATGCTGCAGCGCCAGCACGCCGGCCACGAGCTCCGCCGGCGTGAAGTTGCAGTGCTGCTGGCGCTGGATGAACGCTTGGCGCAGCAGCGATCTTGATCCCGCCCGCTCCACCGTGCGCGCGTAGTTGTTCTCGTGCTGTACCGGCACGAGCTGGTCGGAGATCGTGTGCAGGTCGAGCTCGGGACCCCGGAGGCGACCGTGCGGAACCGACGTCTGGTCCAGCCAGCGAATCGCTGCGCGGTCGGCCTTGATGCCGGCGTTCTTCGTGAGGTCCCTCAGATCGCTCCGTAGGTTGAGTCCCGCCTCCCGGTAGAGCGCCCGCACCTGCGGTGCGTACGAGGAATGGTCCAGCAGCCGCTCGAAGTCCTCGCCCGCCGTCCATGAGCCGTTGCCCCCGGCGGCCTGCTCGATGTAGGGGCGACCGAACTCGACGAAGTCCATCGTGGTGAAGCCGCCGCTGAACTCGACATCGAACTGGCCCTGCTCCTGCGCGTCGTAGTCATGCGCACCGGGCATCGGCTGTCCGGACGCCCATGGCGACACGTTCAGGAATGCCATCGCCAGCGCTAGCCGCGCGCGGCCCTGTGCGGTGGTCTGCGCCACCTGCGCGAGCGCGTCGAGCTGCTGGCCCGTGGCCAGGCCCTCGGGCGGACCGCCGCTGAAGCGGACGAGGTTGATCGGCACGCTTGGCGCCAGCAGCCTGCTCATCGCGTACTCGCCATCCAGCTGGTAGTTGTTGAGCTGAATCCCGCCGCCGACGATGCCGCATGTGGTGAACGAGCCGTCCACGCGGCCGTAGGAGTTGGACTCGTCCGCGAGCGCGCTGATCAGCCCGCCCATCGAAGTGCCGAAGGCCATGACGTGCCGCGGACGCGACGGAAGACTTGCCTCGAAGCCGGCAAGCGACTCGAACTGATCGCGCAGCGCGCTGCCGAGCGCCCACCAGGAGCCGTTCGGGTCGTAGGAGGAGCCCACGAGCGCGTAGCCGCGATCGAGGAGCGCCTGCTTGGTGTTGTCGTCCGGCGCGTCGGCCGCAACCAGCGGACCGAAGCCGTGGCTGTAGAGCAGAACTGTGCCGTTCCACGGCGAGGGCACATCACCGACCCAACTGCCCCCGTCCGACGTCGAGCCGGAGTAGGCGGTGGAGGTCGCCGCCGCAGCGGTCGACAGAGATACGGTCAGCGCGAGCAACCCCGCGATCCCCAAGACGATCGAAAAGCGGCGAACGGTCACGGCTTCCTCCTCCCTCGAGTAGCGCGTGGCAGAGTATCAAGATACTTGTCAATCTGGTTGCGAATCCGCACAGTGGTCGTCCGCTCCAACTAAGGTTGCCCGATGAAGCCTGCGGCCCTGCCGTCCTCCATCCCACAGAGCCGTACGCGTGTCGCCTATCTCGTCTACCGCGTGGAGCGCCGCCTGCGTTCGCGTCTCGACGAGATCACGCGCGCTCACGGCGTGACCACCACCGAGTACGTCACCTTGAGCGTCCTCCGAGAGCGCGACGGCATGTCCTCCGCCGAGCTGGCGCGCTGGGCGTTCGTAACGCCGCAGGCGATGAACCTCGTGATCTCGGCACTCGAGCGCCGCAAGCTGGTCAAGCGGCGGCCCGACCCGAGCCACGGCCGCGTGCTACGCGCGTCGGTGACGCGCAAGGGGATTCAGGTCCTCGACGAGTGCGACCACGCGATGGACGCGATCGAGGCGGACATGCTGCGCGACCTACCGCCGGAGGCCGTCGAGGAGTTGCGCACCACGCTCGGCTCCTGCGCCCACGCCCTCGAGACCTCGCGACCGCGCCTCGCCTGACAAAGACATCGGACAGCGCGCGCACCCGTCGAGGGGCCGCGGGCGGTCGTTAGCGCGCCAGTGCCCAGGTCCAGCTCCGATGCCGCGGGCTCGATTCTCGCCCTTGGCGACAAGACTGCCTTGGACTTTGACCCCCGCTCATTGCTCGGTGTCTGAAATGTGTCCGAGATCCCTGCCCCACCGCCGCGCAGGCAGGCCTGATCAGAGTGGCAGCGCGGAAAACACTCGAGACCTCGACCCCCGCTCCAGTTGGGCTGAACTCGCGCACCGTGAGCGTGCGTCAGCCGGGCCGAGAAGTGCTGCATTTGCAGGCACTTCCGCAAGCCGACGGAGGGATTCGAACCCTCGACCCCCGCTTTACGAGAGCGGTGCTCTGGCCAACTGAGCTACGTCGGCGGACCGGGTCAGTCTAGTGTCCTGAGTCAGCAATTCGCGCGCACCTTCCCGGCGCCTGGACACGTCTGACGGGCGCCGCTCCCTCGCCGGACTACAAGTCCGACTCCGGTCGCGTCACCCGTCAGCCGCGCCCAGTCACTCAGGAAGCTGAAGCCGAATTTCCGGCTCAGGACACGGCCACGCGGGGGCGCCGCTTCACAGCGGAGAATGCCGCGATGCTGCGCGTTCTCCTGGTGGCCATTTCGGTCGGGCTCGCGGACTCGATCAACCCCAGCACGATCGGTCCGGCGATCTACCTCGCCACCGGGCGCAGGCCGGTCGCGGCGGTCACGCTGTTCACGATCGGGGTGTTCGCCGTCGACTTCGCGGGCGGCGCGCTCCTCACGATCGGGCCGGGCCGGCTGCTGCTCACGCTGGTCCCGCACCCGCGCGGAACGCCCAGGCACGTCCTCGAGCTGGTGGCCGGCCTGGCGCTGGTCGCCGCCGCCGTGGGTCTGTGGTTCGGGCGCCACCACCTGGCCCGCCGGGAGCTCCCGGGACGCGGCGGGGGCGGGAAGTCCGCGTTCGTGACCGGGGCGACGATCGCGGCCATCGAGCTGGCCACCGCCCTCCCCTACTTCGCGGTGATCGCCGCAATCGTCGCCCTCGACACCACGATCCCGCGGGAGATCGTGCTGATCGCGGTGTACAGCGGCGCGTTCGTGGCGCCGCTGCTCGGAATGATCGTGGCGCTGATGGTCGCCGGCGAGCGGGCGGACCCGTGGCTCGAGCGCGGCGGGGCCTGGCTACAGCGGCGCTGGCCGCTGGTGCTCGCCACCCTGCTCCTGCTGGCGGGCGGCGCGCTGTCCCTGGCCGGCGCCTCCTGGCTGCTCACGCACTAGTGCCCTAAGTCGGAAACTCGGCGCGCGGTCAGCGAATGGGATCGCGGGGACGCGGGAGCGCCTTCAGCATGAAGCTCACCCTGTCGGCGATGGAGCGCGGGCCCTGCGCCCGGCGCGGGTCGAGCTCGGCTCCGCAGAGCGCGCAGCCGGCGGCGAAGGCGCTGACGCGCTCGCCGCAGCGGGGACATCTGTGAGGAGTGCGCACGCGCCAAGCGTAACCCGCGCGTATGAAAAAGGAGCTAAAGCGACCTGGCGATGCCGGCCTCGATCACGTCGAAGGCCTGGTTGACGCACGCGCGCAGATCGCCGTCTGGGGAGGAGGTCCAGGCCGACCAGGCGCTGTTCACTGCTGCATAGGCCATGGCGACGATGAGCTGCGGGCGCATGTCGGTCTCCGCGTCAACGCCTAGCCGCCTGGCGATGAGGTCGGTGAAGATCGCCATCGAGGTGTTCTGCACCTGCAGTGAGTACGCCGCGAGCGCCGGCTCCGACGCGAGCATCTCCCTGTAGCGGTGCAGCTCGAGCTTGTTCTCGAGGTCGTAGTCGATCAGGTTCAGCGCAGCGCGGCGGAGGACGTCGGGCAGCGGCTCGTCGGCGGGCGCAGTGTCGAGCACCTCGCGCACGACCTCCACCTTCTCGTTCTCGTCCGCGAACACCGCCGCCTCCTTGCTCGGGAAGTAGCGGAAGAAGGTCGAGACCGACACCTCGGCCTCCTCGCAGATCTCCTCGACGGTGGTCGCATCGACCCCCTTCTCGGCGAAGCGCCGCAGCGCGATCTCCGACAACAGGCGGCGCGTCTTCTGCTTCTTGCGTTCTCTGAGGCTTGCCTCCATGGCGGCAATTGTAGCCGATTGGAAGTGTGTTGGAAATCACATTGCATATTTTTTGCGAGTGACTATCATTCGGCACGTGTTCCCCGATTCCCAGGAGATCCCGATGCAAGCCACAGCCGACAGCCGCCGCTGGTGGACGCTCGCCGCGGTCGTCTTCGCCCTCTTCATGACCACGCTCGACAACACGGTCGTCAACGTGGCCCTCCCCTCCATCCAGCACGACCTCCACCTCGGCCTCTCGGGCCTGGCCTGGGTCGTGAACGGCTACATCCTGTCCTTCGCCGTCCTGCTGCTCACGGGCGGCCGGCTGGCCGACACCTTCGGCCGCCGGCGCCTCTTCCTGATCGGCCTGACCGCGTTCACCGCCTCGTCGCTTCTGGCGGGTCTCGCCCCCAACGCGAGCCTGCTGATCGTGGCGCGCGTGCTGCAGGGAGTCGGCGCCGCGATGATGACCCCGCCGACGCTGGCGATCATCAGCGACGTCTTCCCCGACCCGCGCGAGCAGGCCACCGCGGTGGGCATCTGGGCCGCCACGGGCGCCGGCGCCTTCGTCGTTGGCCCGCTGATCGGCGGAGTGATCACCGAGCAGATCTCGTGGAACTGGATCTTCTTCGTGAACGTTCCGCTCGGGATCGCCGGCCTCATCCTCGGCTGGCGCCTGATCCCGGAGTCGCGCGACCCGAAGGCCGAGCGCCGGCTGGACGTGCCTGGGCTGGCCACAGCCAGCGGCTCGCTGTTCGCCCTCACATACGCGCTGCTCGAGGCCAACCGCTACGGCTGGGGCTCGCCGCTGATCGTGGCCCTGCTGGCCGCGGCCGCCGCCGGGCTCGTGGCCTTCGCCTGGGTCGAGGGCCGCGCACGCGCCCCGATGGTCGACCTGTCGCTGTTCCGCAACGCGACCTTCACCGGCGCGAACGTGGTGATGGCGGTGGTGAACCTCGCGCTGTTCGGTGTGCTGCTCTACACCTCGCTCTACCTGCAGGAAGTGCTGCGCTACTCGCCCGTGCGGGCCGGCGCGACGCTGATCCCGTGGGTCGGCGTGATCGTCCTGCTCGCCCCGTTCGGCGGCAAGCTGGCCGAGCGGATCCCGGTCCGCTGGCTGGTGAGCACCGGCGTCGTGCTGGTCGGGCTGGCGCTGCTCCTGTTCTCGAACATCGGCGAGCACGCGACGTTCATCGAGATGCTGCCGGCGCTGCTGGTCGGCGGGATCGGCGGCTCGCTGACCACGCCGCTCACCGCGGCGGCGCTCGGAGCGGTCCGCACCGAGCAGGCGGGCGTGGCGGCCGGTATCCACAACACGTTCCGCGAGACCGGCGGCGCCATCGGCGTGGCGCTGATGGGCGCGGTGTTCGTGGCGGCGCAGTCGAACGCACTGGCGGGCGGATCGACCGCGACGCACGCGTTCGTCGCCGGCTATAGCGATGCGCTGAGGATCGGCGCGGCGGTGACCTTCGCGGTCGCCATCGTGGCCATCAAGACCCTGGGCGGCCGCACGAGCGGGTCGCCGGTGGTCGCTCTGGCCGAGGCCGCCTGAGCCGGACAGGGGGCGAGGATCCGGTCCTCGCCCCCTTTGCAGTTCGTGGACCGGATCAACCTCCGCGAGGCCCGCAGCTTCCGCTCCCGGCTGCTGGGCCTCGCGTTTCGGTCCCGCCTCGGTCCCGGCGAGGCCCTGCTGATTCCGCGCTGCCGCTCGATCCACACCTTCGGCATGCGCTTCCCGATCGACGTCGTGTTCGTGGACCGCGACTGGAACGAGTTGCGGGTCGTGCGCGCACTGCCGCCGCGGCGGCTGGCCGGCTGCCGCGACGCCTGGGCGGCGATCGAGGTGGCGGCCGGCGAGGCCGGCCTCGTGCTCGCCGCCCTCAGCCTGAGACGAGCTCGCGCAGGCGGAACGACAGCGCCGACAGCGCCAGGTCCTCCGTCACGTTGAGCTCGAGCGAGCTGCGGGAGTCCTCGCAGCGCTCGGCGGCCGTGCGCAGCGCCACCGGGTCGCGCCCCGCTGCGGCGGCCGCCAGCGTGCCGATCCGGTCGGTGCCGAGCACCGCGGCATCCGCCCCGCTCGCCACGCACACGAGGTCGCGGAAGGCGAGCGCGGCCAGCTCGAGGCCGAGGTCGAGCACCTCGGTGCGCGCGCGGCGGCCCTCGCGCTTGGCCATCTCGTCGAACTCGCGCTCGAGCGCGCTTCGCTCGCGGCCGCGCGGCTCGGTCTCGAGCCGCTCGCGCTTGCGCTCCTCCACCGCGGCCTCGGCCAGCGCGCGACGCTCCTCGGCACGTTCGAGCAGCCCGCGCCAGGGCTCGTTCGCCTCGCCGGCGCCGAGCGCGTCCAGCACGAGCCGCTCGACGTCCGCGCGCAGCGCGGCCCCCTCGTCGGAGGCGAGAAAGCGAGCACGGGTGGCGTTGCCGAGCGCGAGCCTGCCGCAGGCGCCCGCGCGTGCCGGGTCGACTCCGGCCTCCTCGAGCAGCGCGGCGATGCGCTCTGCGGGCAGCGGGTCGAAGCGGACGAGCTGACAGCGCGACACCACCGTCTCGAGCACGCGGCCGAGCTGGTCGGTGAGCAGGATCAGGTGCACGAACGCGGGCGGCTCCTCGAGCGTCTTCAGGAGGCGGTTGGCCACCTCGTCGTTCATCGTGTCCACGCGCTCGAGCACGAACACGCGCCGGCGCGCCTCGAAGGGAGTGCGCGCGGCCGCGCCGACCACCGCCTCGTCGATGTCGCTCACCCGCATCACGTGGGCGCCGGTGGGCTTGACCCAGGTGAGGTCGGGATGGGTGCCGTGCATCACGCGCAGCCGCACGCCGTCCGGATCGGAGTCGCCCTCGGCCAGCAGCTCGGCGGCCAGCGCGCGGGCGGCGGTGCGCTTGCCCGTGCCCGGCGCGCCGTGGAAGAGATAGGCGTGCGAGGGGGCGCCGGACTCGAGCGCGGCGCCCAGCACCATGCGCGCGTGAGCGTGGTCCTCGGTGCCCGCGAGCTGGACCGGCGGTGTCATGCGCTCACCGCCTGGTGGCGCGCCGCCTGCACGGTGGCCAGCACGTCGGCGTGGACGTCGTCGGCGGGGCGGTCGGCATCGATGCGCCGCCAGCGCCCGGGCTCGGCCGCCGCGAGGCGCTCGTAGGCCTCCGCCACCGCGCGCTGGAGCGCCGCGCCCTCCTGCTCGAAGCGATCGTCGGCGCCGTCGCGGCGGGCGGCGGCCGCCTCGGGCGAGATCTCGAGCAGCAGCGTCAGGTCGGGCACGAGCCCCCCGGTGGCGAAGCGGTTGATGCGCTCGACCTCCTCCATCCCGAGCCCCCGCGCGTGGCCCTGGTAGGCGAGCGACGAGTCGAGGTAGCGGTCGGAGATCACCACCAGCCCGTCGGCCAGCGCCGGGCGGATCACCTTGGCCACGAGCTCGGCGCGCGCGGCCGCGAACAGCAGCGCCTCGGCCTCCGGGCCGATCTCCACGGCCGGGTCCTTGAGCAGCTCGCGCACCCGCTCGCCGACCGGAGTGCCGCCCGGCTCGCGCACGCACAGCGCCTCGTCGCCGAGCGCCTCGCACAGGCGCCGCGACTGGCTCGTCTTGCCGCTGCGGTCGATGCCTTCGAGCGTTACGAAGAGGCCGGACATGGGCTCCGACCGTATCAGCGCATGAGGCGGGTGCTTAGTGCTTGGTGCTTAGAACTCGGCCCCGGCCTCCAAGCACCAAGCACCAAGCACCGGTTTGCCTAGGGCAACCCCGCGTGTGGAACGTCGACGACGGTTGTGAACAGCACGGCTTCTCGCGAGCCAGCGCGATTATGCTCCAGGAAGTCCGGCGCGCCGCACATGAGCAGCGTGCGCCCGTCGTCGCCGCCGAGCATGCAGGCGAACACGCCCATCCCGTCCGGGAGCGTGACCTCGCCGGTCACGGCTCCGCCCTCGGCCACGCGCCTGCAGGTCCCGCCGGTGGCGTCGGCAGCCCAGATCTGGCCCTCGGCGTCGAGGCAGCAGCCATCGGGCTCGAACTCGAGCGTCGCCAGCATCTCGGCCAGCGGGCCGATCTCCGGCGCCGGCCCGATCTGGGCCCAGGTGCGGCGGCCGCTGAGCGAGCCGTCGGGCTCGATGTCGAAGGCCGTGTAGCGGGCGCCGGCGGTCTCGCCGACGATCAGCATGCGGCCGTCGGGGGTGATCACAGATCCGTTCGGGAACACCATCTCCTCGGCCACGACCGTCGACGATCCGTCCGGGTCGATGCGGATCAGGTTGGCCGTGGCGGGGTGGCCGCCGCCCATCAGGTCGAAGCCGAAGTTGCCCGCGTAGGCGCGCCCCTGCGAGTCCACCACCATGTCGTTGAGGTGGCCGCCGCAGTTCTCCGACACGTCGGCGTGCAGCGAGACCTCGCCGTCCGCGCTGCGGCGGAGCACGTGCCGGTCGCGCATCGAGACGACGAGCAGCGAGCCGTCCGGCAGCCAGCCGAGGCCCGACGGCTGCCCCTCGACCTCGAGCACCTCCTCGGCCCGTCCGTCCGGGTCGATGGCCCGCACGAGGTGCGTGTAGAAGTCCGACACCCACCAGCGACCGTCGTGCCAGCGCGGCCCCTCGAAGAAGGAGCCGCCGGTTAGGAGGACGTCGACGGGGCGCGACATGGGCTGACAGTACAGGGAGCGCAGAGCGCAGAGCGCGGAGCGCAGGTCTTCCCCGCCCCCTGCGCTCTGCGCTCTGCGCTCTGCGCTCTACCTCTACCATGCCGCGCCTATGCGGACGCTTGTGACGGGCGGCGCCGGCTTCATCGGCTCGAATGTGGTCGACGCCCTCGTGGAGCGCGGCGACGAGGTCACGGTCGTCGACAACCTCACGACGGGCAGGCGCGAGAACCTGGAGCGGGCGCTCGCGGGCGGCGCGCAGCTTGTCGAGGCGGACATCCGCGACGGCGAGGCGATGCGCGACCTCTGCGCCGACCGCACGCCCGAGGTCGTCTTCCACCTGGCCGCCCAGATCGACGTGCGCCGCTCGGTGGCCGACCCCGCCTACGACGCCACGATCAACGTGATCGGCACGATCAACATGCTGGCCGCCGCGCACGCGGCCGGCGCGCGGCGGTTCGTCAACAGCTCGACCGGCGGCGCGATCTACGGCGAGGGCCGCACGATCCCGGCAACCGAGGACCACCCGCAGGAGCCGGAGGCAGGGTACGGGCAGTCGAAGCTGTCGGCCGAGGGCTACGTCGGACTGTTCCAGCGCCTGCACGGCTTCCCGGCCGTCTCGCTGCGCTACGGCAACGTGTACGGGCCGCGCCAGGACCCGCTCGGGGAGGCGGGCGTGGTGGCGATCTTCTGCGGCAAGCTGCTCGACGGCGGGCGGCCGCTCGTGTACGGCGACGGCCTCCAGACGCGCGACTACGTCTACGTCGGCGACGTCGTGTGCGGCGAACCTGGCGGCGGCCGAGGCGGACGCGGGCGGCGCCTTCAACGTCGGCCTCGGCGTGGAGTCGACTGTGCTCGACGTGGTCGAGATCCTCGGCCGGCTCGGCGATCGGGACGGCGACTTCGTGCCCGAGTTCGCGCCCGAGCGGAAGGGCGAGATCCGCCGGATCGCCATCGATCCCTCGCGCGCGCGCGTGGAACTGGGCTGGGAGCCGAAGGTGGGGCTCGAGAAGGGGCTCGAGCTCACGCTGAGGTCGCTGGAGGACTGATGTCGGCGCTCGCCGTCGTGCTGATCGCGGTCGGCGTGATCGTGTGCGCGTTCGCGGCCGCGCTGCTCGTCGGCGGCGCCGGCTTCCGGGAGCGCACCGCCGACCTCGCCGCCGAGTTCTGGGACTGGCTGCGGCTCGGCCGGTGAGGCAGGCGCTCGAGGAGTGGCGCCGGCTGCCGCCGCGGGTCGCCTGGTTCCGCCACCGCGCGCGGCGTGCGGCGGCGCGCACCGGCGACGAGTTCTCGCGTGTCTCGGCGATGCGCACGGACGAGCTCGGCCGGCTGCTGCGGCTGGCGCGCGGGCGGCGCAACGTGGTTGAGCTGGGCACGGGCACGGCGTGGACGGCGGTGTCGCTTGCGCTGGCGGACCGCGAGCGGCGGGTGCTCAGCTACGACCCGATCGCCAGGCCGGAGCGCGAGCCCTACCTGGCGCTGGCGGGCGGGGCGCGCGAGCGGATCGAGCTGCTCGAGCTGCCCGGCGAGAGCGGCCCGCCGGAGGGCGCGCCGCCGGCCGAGCTCGTCTTCATCGACAGCTCGCACGAGCGCGAGGAGACGCTGGCGGCTTTTTCCGCATGGAGCGGGCACCTCACACCGGACGGCGTCGTGGCGTTCCACGACTACGCCGAACCGCTCTACCCTGGCGTGACCGAGGCGGTGGAGGAGCTGGGGCTGCGCGGCGAGGTGTTCGGCCACCTGTTCATCTGGGCCGCGAAATTAGGCCCAATATCTTGTGTCCGAGGCAGGATCTGGACACAACCCCTAGTAGAATCAAGGCATGCGCTGCCCCTATTGCCAGTTCGAGTCGACGCGGGTCGTCGACTCCCGCCTGACGGAGCCGGGCGACGCCGTGCGGCGCCGTCGGCAGTGCGAGGGCTGCGGCAGCCGCTTCACCACCTATGAGCGCGCCGAGGGCCCGATGCTGGTGGTGCGAAAGAGCGATGGCAAGCGCCAGACGTTCGACCGCGAGAAGCTCATCAGGGGCATGCTCGAGGCCACGAACAAGCGCCCCGTGCAGGTGGCGCAGCTCGAGGCGCTCGCCGAGTCGATCGCCGGCGAGGCCCGCCGCCTCGGCGGAGAGGTCGACTCGAGCTGGATCGGCGAGCGCGTGATGCGCGGCCTGAGCGGGCTCGACAGGGTGTCGGCGCTGATGTTCGCGTGCGTCTACAGGGACTTTGCGGACCTCTCGGATTTCGAGTCCGAGCTGCGCCGCCTGCAGGCCGAGCCGGTGCTCGGAGAGGACCAGTTGCCGCTCGCCGTTCCGTCCGGTCCCGGAGGGAGTATCGCCTCCCCCTTCGGCGCCCCCGCCGCCGGGGAAGGAGAACTCGAATCCGTTAGGAGAGGTCATGCCGGACATCCGTAGCGCCGCCGATACCCCCACCAGCCTCGCTGTCAAGGGAGTGAGAGTGGAACGGCGCTACACCGAGCCCGGTGTGCATCCGTTCGAGGCGATCGACTGGGAGCTCCGCGATGCCGTGATCGGCGATCCGGAGAAGCCGGCGTTCGAGCAGCGCGGGGTCGAGTTCCCGAAGAGCTGGTCGCAGAACGCCACCAACATCGTCGCCCAGAAGTACTTCCGTGGGCAGATCGGCACGCCCGAGCGCGAGTCGTCGGTCAAGCAGATCGTCGGCCGAGTGGCGGGCACGATCGCCGGCTGGGGCCGCGAGCTCGGCTACTTCTCAAGCGACGAGGACGGCGACGCCTTCGAGGCGGAGCTCGTCCACATCCTGGTCAACCAGATCGCGGCGTTCAACTCGCCGGTCTGGTTCAACGTCGGCTTCGAGGAGCAGCCGCAGTGCTCCGCCTGCTTCATCCTCTCGGTCGAGGACGAGCTCGAGTCGATCCTCGACGTGGAACACCAAGGAGGGCAAGATCTTCCGCGGCGGGTCCGGCTCCGGCATCAACCTGTCGAACATCCGCGGCTCGATGGAGCCCCTCGCCAAGGGCGGCCTCGCCAGCGGACCGGTGTCGTTCATGCGCGGCGCCGACGCCTGGGCGGGCACGATCAAGTCCGGCGGCAAGACGCGGCGGGCGGCCAAGATGGTGGTGCTCGACATCGACCACCCCGACATCGTCGACTTCATCTGGTGCAAGGCGCGCGAGGAGGAGAAGGCGGCGGCCCTGCGCGACGCCGGCTTCGACATGCGCCTCGACAGCGAGCACTTCGCCTCGATCCAGTACCAGAACGCCAACAACTCGGTGCGCGTCACCGACGAGTTCATGGAGCGCGCCGAGCGCGGCGAGGAGTGGGAGACGATCGCGCGCGTGAGCCGCAAGCCGGTCGCCAGCTACGACGCTCGAGACCTGCTCGGGCAGATCGCCGAGGCGGCCTGGCAGTGCGCCGATCCGGGTGTCCAGTACGACACGACGATCAACGAGTGGCACACCTGCCCGAACTCGGGGCGGATCAACGCGTCCAACCCGTGCTCGGAGTACATGCACGTGGACGACTCGGCCTGCAACCTGGCGTCGATCAACCTCATGAAGTTCCGGCGTGAGGACGGCACCTTCGACGTCGAGTCGTTCCAGCACACGGTCGACGTTCTGATCCTGGCGCAGGAGATCATCGTCGGGCCGTCGAGCTACCCCACCGAGGAGATCGGCCGCAACGCGCGCGCGTTCCGCCAGCTCGGTCTGGGCTACGCCAACCTGGGCGCGCTCCTGATGTCGAACGGCCGCGCCTACGACTCCGACGGCGGGCGCGTGGAGGCGGCGGCGATCACCGCGCTGATGACCGGCCGCGCCTATCGCAAGTCGGCCGAGGTCGCGTCGGCGATGGGGCCGTACGCGCGCTACGCCGAGAACCGCGATCCGCACAACCACGTGATGCGCAAGCACCGCGACGCGGCCTACGAGATCGAGGACACGCTGGTCGACTCTGAGCTGGTCGAGGCGGCGCGCCGCGCCTGGGACGAGGCGGTCACGCTCGGCGAGGTCCACGGCTACCGCAACGCGCAGGCCACGGTGCTCGCGCCCACGGGCACGATCTCGTTCCTGATGGACTGCGACACCACCGGCATCGAGCCCGACTTCTCACTGGTCAAGTTCAAGGAGCTGGTAGGCGGCGGGCAGATGACGATCGTCAACGGCACCGTGCCGCTGGCTCTGCGCACGCTCGGCTACGACGATCAGCAGGTCGAGCAGATCGCGGCGCACATCGACGAGCACGCGACGATCATCGGCGCGCCGGGCCTGGCGGAGGAGCACCTCGAGGTGTTCGACGTGGCGGTCGGCGAGCGGGCGATCTCGCACATGGGCCACATCAAGATGATGGGCGCGGTGCAGCCGTTCATCTCGGGCGCGATCTCGAAGACGGTGAACATGCCCGAGTCGAGCACGGTCGGCGACATCGCCGACGCCTACCTGCAGGCGTGGAAGCTCGGCGTCAAGGCGCTGGCGATCTACCGCGACGGCTCGAAGACCGCGCAGGCGCTGCGCACGGACGCGAAGGACAAGAAGAAGGACTCGGCAGCGGTAGAGCCGGCCGAGCACGTGGCCATGCGCCGGCGGATGCCGCGCGAGCGCCACTCGCTCACCCACAAGTTCTGGCATTGGTCAGGGCCACGAGGGCTACATCACGGCCGGCATGTACGAGGACGGCACGCTCGGCGAGATCTTCCTCACCGACATCGGCAAGGAAGGCTCGACCCTGCGCGGCATGATGAACTCGTTCGCCACGGCGATCTCGATCGGCCTCCAGTACGGCGTGCCGCTCGACACCTACGTGCGCAAGTTCAGCTACATGCGCTTCGACCCGGAGGGGATGACCACCAACCCGGAGATCCCCTTCGCCAAGTCGATGCCCGACTACATCATGCGCTGGCTGGCGTCCCGCTTCCTCGACGTCGACGTGCAGGAGGAGCTGGGCATCCTCACGCCCGAGGTGCGCGCCCGCAAGGCGGCTCAGGAGGCGCTGATGCGCGGCGACACCCCCGAGACGAACGGCGGCAACGGCGGCGGCAACGGCCACTCCGGCAACGGGCACGCGAACGGCGGCGAGTCGAAGCCGGCGGCGAAGGCGTTGACGGACGAGCCCCCGGTCCGCCCGGCGAAGCTCGTGGGCCTGGACCTGGGCCCGGCGTGCGAGCAGTGTGGCGGGATGATGCAGCGGACCGGGTCTTGCTACACGTGCACGTCGTGCGGAAATAACACGGGTTGCGGTTAGCTAGTTAGGGGGCGCTTTCATGGAGATGCGCCCAGTGGCATGACGGCGAGCGCCGAAAGCCCAGCATATCGCGTCGAGGGGGCCGCTTAGAAGCGGCCCCCTCTGCGTCTAGCTGCCTCGGCGAGCGGATGGCCCAAGAGAGCGAGGAGGCTGGTCGATGCAGGCAAGACAGGCGAGCATGTCGATCCGGATCGGGCTCGCGGTCGTCGTCGCGGCGGTGCTCTGGGGCGGCTACCACTCGCACTGGTCCTGGACCGGGATCAACGGCCACACCGCAACGCTCTGGGACTGGATCAGCCTGCTGCTCGTGCCGGTGACGGTGGCCACGCTCCCGATCTGGCTGTCGCGACGCGACCGCCTCGGGCGCGGCCGCGTGCTCGTGGCCGCCGCGCTGCTCGCCGCCTTCGCGGTGGTGATCGTGCTCGGTTACACGGTGCCCTGGGGCTGGACGGGCTTCGGCGACAACAAGCTCTGGGACTGGGTCAACCTGCTGCTCCTGCCGCTCGTGATCGCGACCTTCCCGATCTGGCCGCAGATCCGCGCCGACCTGCGCCCGCACCACCGCGCGCTGATCGTCCTGGTGCTCGCTGCCTTCGTCGTCTGCGCCCTGGGCGGCTACGTCTGGGGGTGGGGCTGGACCGGCTTCCGCGGCAACACCCTGTGGGACTGGCTGCACCTGCTCCTGTTGCCGATCGCGATCCCCGCGATCCTGCTGCCCGCCGCGCTTGCGATCACCGCCGGCGAGCTGATGGCGGAGGATAAGGCGACCGAGCGCGGACAGGCGCCCCGCCGCCGGCGGGTGCGGCCCGTAAACGCCGGAGGGCCGGGTAGGTCCCGGCCCTCCGGTAATGGGTACCCCCCGCTCGCTGGAGCAGAGGTCGCGCACCGAGTCGTGCATCGCCTTCGGCGGCGTGTTCCAGCTATACCTCATGTGAGGTAGCAGCGCAATGGGTTGACGCGCCGACATTCTTCGGCTGACCGCTGCTCTACGAGCAAATTCTCAGCCTCAGCCGAGTTCGCTATGAGGCTCCCCGGGCACCCTTCGCCTAGGCATTGGTGACTGAAAGGGAGGCGTTCCGATGGATATCTCCGTGGCACTTGCAGTGAACATCGTTCTTGGATTGGCGGCCTTTTCCGCGATCATCGTCCTCGCCGCCTGGGCAATCAGGACCGGCGCGCGCGAGCGGCCGGCGCTGGCCCGCGCGCACGAGAGCTGGACTGACCGCTACGAGGACGACTTGGCCGCGGCCTGAGGCCGCCCTCCTCCGCCGGTTGCGAACCGAGCCAGCGGTAGAGGGCGAGGAAGACGAACACGGCATATGGGATCGAGCCCGGTCCCAGCATGATCCCGGCCGCGAGCTGCTGGTCGCCGAGGGCTGAGATCCCGCCCGGCCGCGAGGCCAGCGTGCTGTAGCCGGCGTAGAGCGGCGTCGGCCAGAACGTGAGCGCGAGCGCGAGCAGCCAGGAGACCGTGGCGCCGAGCAGGACGTAGACGAGCCGCTGGGTGTTGCCGAGTCGCAGCCGCAGCGGCGGCGACTCGATCACCTGTGCCCAGAAGAGCACGCCGAGCACCAGGAAGGACACGTGCTCGAGGTCGTGGACGGCCTGGTTGCGAAGCGTGAGCCCGTAGAGAGCGGGCACGTGCCAGGCGCACATGTCGGCGTTGAAGAGAACCCAGATCGCCCATGGGCCGGCCACCCCAGCGCTGGTGCGCAGCGCCGGCCGGGCTACCACCGCCACCGCCAGCGGGCGCCTCAGCCGCAGCGACAGCCCCCTCCAGATCGGCGCCCACGGCGCGGCGAGCACCAGCAGCGGCGCGACGACCATCATCAGCAGCACGTGCTGAAGCATGTGCACCCAGAAGAGGCGGTCGGCCAGGTCGTCGATCGACGAGTCGAGGGCGGCCACCAGGGTCACGAGCGCCGTCCAGAATGCGAGCTCCCGCCAGCGGAGGGAGGGCCGTCGCCACCTCGCCGACACACGCCTCTGACGCCGCGCCCCGCGGGCGTAGAGCAGGCCGGCTATCACCGCGAGGACGAACGGCGGGGCGAGCGGGGAGGGCATCAGCTCGCCAGCGTCTTCAACGCGCGCGCCATGCGGCGGCGCTCGAACGGGAAGTTGAAGCCGGCCCGCTCGAAGCCGTGCCTGTCGATCAGGTAGATCGCCGTGCTGTGGTTCACGTCGCCGGGCGTCTTCCGCACGCCGATCCCGTAGGCGCTCCAGATGCGTCTGAGCTGAGCCGGCGTGCCATGCAGCCAATGCCAGTCGCCGGCGAAGCCGTATCGCTCGCCGGCGAGCCGCGTGCTCGCGGCGGTGTCCTCCCACGGGTTGACGCTCACGACGAGGAGCGAGACCCCCCGCGGGACCGGTGCGGTGCGCACGGCACGTCCGATCGCCGGGCCCTGGAGGGTGCAGAGCAGCTTGCAGTGCGAGTCCATGAACGTGAGCAGCACCGGGTGCCCGCGCCTGCCCGCCAGGGAGACAAGCCGCCCCGACTGGTCCCGGAGCGCGAAGCCGGGCGCCGGGCGGCTGCCGGCGGGCCAGTTGATGTCCGCGGCCAGCGCCTGGGCGGGCAGAACCGGCGCGGCCGCCCGGGCGCCCCGGTGCGCGGGCGCGGAGCTGAGCCGGTGGAGAGCCACGCCGCCGACGGCTCCCGCCGCCACGCAGGCGCCGATCAGCAGGGTGGTCGCACGTGCGCCGAGCGGCCAAGCTCGCGGGTCCGCGCCGGACCCGGCGACGCTACTCATCCCACTGCCGCAGGTGCCGCCGGGAGCTGAGCCACCACCACACGAGCACGAGCACGAGCAGCGCCAGCGGGATCACGAGGGTGAGCACGGCACCGGCCGTCACGTGACTGGCGGCGCCCGTGCCGCCCACATCCGCGAACAGCGCGTGGAGCGTGGCCATCACAGCAGCGGGTCGATGGCGACAGCCACGAACAGCAGCGCCAGGTAGAGGAGCGAGAAGTGAAAGAGCTGCGCGGCGCGCACCCGACTTGTGTGGCGGCGGAGGCGCAGCGCCAGTGCGATCAGGAGCACGTCCAGCGTGAGCGCGGCGGCGAGGTAGGCGCCGCCGGCGGCGTGCCAGGCGTATGGCAGAGCGGTGGCGGCGGCCAGTACCAGCGAGTAGCGGAGGATCTGGCGGGCCGTCTCCCTGTCTCCGCGCACGACGGGGAGCATCGGTATGCCGGCGGCGGCGTAGTCGCGCTTGATCAGCAGGGCCAGCGCCCAGAAGTGAGGCGGCGTCCAGAGGAAGACGATCAGGAACAGGAAGATGGCGGGGAGGGTGAGGTCGCCGCGGGCGGCCGCCCAGCCGACCAGTGGCGGGATCGCGCCGGCGGCGCCCCCGATGACGATGTTCTGGGGAGTGGTCCGCTTCAGCCAGCGCGTGTAGACGAGCACGTAGCCGAGCGTGCCGGCGAGCGCGAGCAGGGCGGTGAGCAGGTTGATCGCGCTGCCCAGCAGCACGAACGAGAACGCGGACAGGACCAGTCCGAACTCGAGCGCGCGGGGAGCGGCGACGCGGCCCGCGACGACGGGACGGCTCGCGGTGCGGCCGCCCATGCGAGCGTCGATGTCGCGGTCGAGGAGGTGGTTGAGCGCGCTGGCGCCGCCCGATGCGAGTGCCCCGCCGACCAGCAGCGCGGCCAGCTTGGGCAGGTCGGGCACGCCATGGGCGCCGGCGAACATGCCGGCCGCCGCCGTGAGCAGCAGGAGGCTCATGATGCGCGGCTTGGTGAGCGTCAGGTAGTCGCGCCACGGGCCGCCGGGCAGCGGCTCGCCCCGGTAGCAGGCCGCGGCCGCCAGGAGCGCCGCCGCCAGCGCCAACCCGGCCAGCCCGAGGTGCGCCCCCACCGCCCACGCCGGCCTACCCCCGAGCGCCACCACAGCGCCGAGAACGCTGTCGGCGGCCACGAGACCCAGGGCGGCCGCCGCGGGCCGCAGCACCTGCGGGTACGCGGCCCGGCCCGCCACGGCAAGCGCCACGAGCGGCGGCACCGCGCAGGCGACCAGCAGCGAATGGGCAAGACCGAGGTGGAGCGCCCCGGTCGCGACCACGAGCGCGCACCCCAGAGCGCCCGCCACGGCCCCGAGACGAAGCGAGGGACCCGGGGCCGTGCAGCGGGCTGTAGGGGGACTGGCGCTCATGCGAGGAAGAGAAGGACGTAGCCGAGCGCGCCGAAGGCCACGGTCACGTAGAGGACAACGGCGAATGCGTCGCCCGCCGGGCGCATCACCTCGAAGGGCGCCGCGATGTCGCTTGCCTCGGGGGCGACCTCCTGCGTGTGGGTTCGCAGCGACTGGGCGACGAGCACCTCGAGCCAGCCGAGCCCGATCAGCAGGTTGACGCCGTACACCGCGTGCCAGCCGATGAACACGCTGGCGTAGCCGCCGCTCGTCGGCCCGAAGCTGATCGAGGCGAACTGGACGATGATCAGGACGAACGCCGCGAGCCCGAGCGTCAGCGCGGCGATCGCCCCGGCGCGCCAGCCGCTCTCGGTGCCGTCGCCGAGCCGCGCGACGCCATACGCGTAGGCGAGCGCGCATGCCACGAGGCAGACGACCATCGCGGCCCCCACCCCGGCCGACGGATCGACGTGCTTCGGCCGCCAGTCGCCGTTGCTGTTGAGGCTGCGCAGGTAGAGATACGCGAACACGAACGCCAGCAGGCAGAACGCCTGCGCGGCGGCCAGCATGCGGGCGCCGACCTGGAGGTTGCGGCCCAGGATCTCGGGCGGCTCGAGGTCCGCGAAGGGGCTGACGGTGGGAGCGTCGGACGTCATCTCAGGCTCCCGCGAGCGGCGTGGCGGCCCTGCCGGGCGCGAGCACCGCGACCGGCGGGGCGTCCGGCTCGCCGTAGCCGTAGGGGTCGGACTGGATCACCGGCGTGCGCACGAAGTTCGTCACGGGCACCGGCGTGGGGAGCTGGAACTCGAGCCCCCGCGAGTGCCACGGGTTGGCCTCGGCGGGCACGCGCGCGATCACCATCGAGTAGACGAGGTTGACCAGGAAGACGAGCATCGAGAGCCCCAGGAGGAAGGCGGAGATCGACACGAAGATGTTGATCCCGTGAAGCCGGGGCGCGTAGACCGACACCCGCCGAGGCATGCCGAGCATGCCGGCGGCAAACAGCGGCGCGAAGGTGCAGTTGAAGAAGATGAACATGCCCCAGAAGTGCACCTTGGCGAGCAGCTCGTTGAACTTCAGGCCCGTCATCTTGGGCAGCCAGTAGTAGATGCCCGCGAAGAACGCGAACACGAGCCCGCCCATGATCGTGTAGTGGAAGTGGGCCATCACGAAGTAGCTCCCGTGCGTGCTCACGTCGCTCGGCACGTCCGAGAGGAAGACCCCCGACAGGCCGCCGAGCAGGAAGTTCGAGAAGAACGCGAGCGAGAACAGCATCGGCACGGTGAAGCGGATGCGGCCGCGCCAGATCGTCGCCAGCCCGTTGAGGAAGATGAAGCCCGTCGGCACCGAGATCAGCTCGGTGGTGAACATGTAGAACGGCCGCAGGTCCGCGTTGATCCCGCTGACGAACAGGTGGTGCTGCCAGACCATGAAGCTCAGCAGCGCGACCCCGACCATCCCGGCCACCGCCAGGCGGTAGCCCCAGAGCGGCTTGCGCGAGAAGACGGGCAGGATCTCGAGCACGATCCCGAAGCCGGGTAGCGCGAGGATGTAGACCTCGGGGTGGCCGAAGAACCAGAACAGGTTGTCGTAGAGGAACGGGCTCCCGCCCGCGCTGGCCAGGAAGAACGACGTGTCCGCGGTGCGGTCGAGCGTGACCATCGTAAGCGTCGAGAACAGCACCGGCGCGGCCAGCACCATCAGGATCGAGGTGCAGATCACTCCCCAGACGAAGATCGGCAGCCGGTTCCAGGTCATCCCCGGCGCGCGCATCGTCAGCACGGTGGCGATCATGTTCGTCCCCACGATCGTCATCGAGAGCCCGATCAGCGCGAAGGCGAACAGGTAGGCGTCCATCCCCGCGCGCGCCTCGTTGGCGAGCGGCGCATAGCCGGTCCAGCCGGTGGGGAATCCGCCCAGGAAGATCGCCGACAGCAGGATCAGGCCGGCGGGCGGCACGAGCCAGAAGGAGAGCGACTCGAGGCGCGGGAACGCCATCCGGCGGGCGCCGATCATGATCGGCACGAAGTAGTTGCCGAACGGCCCGAGGATGGCCGCCGACATCATCATCAGCATCATCGTGCCGTGGAGGCTGACCAGCGACAGGTACTGGTTCGAGTTCCACAGCTGTTCGTGCGGCGTGAGCAGCTCCGCGCGGATGAACATCCCGTTCAGCCCGGCGATGAAGAAGAAACCCAGCACGGTGACGAAGTACTGGAGGCCGACGACCTTGTGGTCGGTGCAGAGCCTGAAGTAGCGGCCGGGCCCCGCCTCCTCCTTCTCCCGTAGCGACGGCGGGCGGCCGGCGAGCCTGCTGAGCGGGTAGTTGAGGAACCCGAGCCCGATCAGCCAGCCGAGGAGCGCGACGAGGAAGCCCATGAAGATCGCCAGGTCGTTCTGGTCGCCCCCGAGCAGGAAGTCCTTTCCGATCGCGATGCGGGTCCCGATCCAATGGCCGAGCAGGTAGCCGCCGATCCCGAGCACGAGGCCGGCGAGCACGTTCTGGCCGATCAGCCGCCGCCACAACGGGGTCGTCTTGGTCATCTAGCCGGCCCTCCTGAATGGCTCCGGGAAGTAGTGCGGTGCGTACGGCGGAAGGACCTTTGTGGCCGGGGCGTTCGACACGCGCTGGGCCGCGATCCAGCCGCTGAAGGCAGCGGGGGTCATCACCGCGCCGGTGTTGTGCATGTGGCCGTGCCAGAGGCCGCACAGCTCGGCGCAGCGGATCTCGAACGTGCCGGTGTGCCGCGGGGTGACGAAGGCGACGTTGTCGGAGCCGGGTATGGCGTCGGCCTTCACGCCGAGCTGGATCGCCCAGAAGGAGTGCGCCACGTCGAGCGAGGTGACGTGGAACTCGACGAGCCGGCCCGCCGGCAGCGTGAGCTGCGGGGTCTCGACTCCACCGTAGGAGGGATAGCGGAAGGTCCACGCCCACTGCTGGCCGATCACCTGCACCTGGAGGGCGTTCTTCGCGCCCGCCGGCACCGCGAGGGGATCCGGGCCCTGCCCGCCGCCGGCGCCCTTGGCGCTGCCGAGCAGCTCGTCGGTGCCCAGGGCCGCGAGCGCGAGCACCACGACTGCCGTGGCCACCACCCAGAGCACCTGGAGACCCGGTGTGCCCCTCTCCGGAGGACCGTCGCCGCTCCCCGGGTCGCGCTCGCGGAAGGAGATGACCGCGTAGACGAGCGCGACCCAGACGCCGAGCAGCACCGGCGTGGCGAGCGCGGCGAGCAGGATGTTCACGTCACGCTGGTCCCGCGCCTGCGTGCTGAAGGTCCCGGGCGGCATGTGCGGGCCGATCACCAGGACCACGAGCGGCACGGCCACGACCGTGAGCAGCGCCCAGATCAGGACGAGCTTGCGGCCGTGGGCGGGCTCGCCTGCACCGCCCGCGTGGAGCGCCTCGCTGGACATGCTCAGACCACCTTGAGGTAGCCGTCCATCCAGCCCGGCGTCTGCATGGGCCCGCCGTTACCGAAGACGAAGGTCGCCGCGCAGGGCACGAAGCACTGCCAGCGGAACGTGCCGGGCGCACCCGTGCGGAAGGTGAACGTGATCGTGGTGTGCGCCTGCGCCAGTGTGCAGGGCGCGACGCTGCACTGGTTCTTCGCCTCGTCCGCCACGCCCTTGAGCGGGACGCTGACCCCAAGGTCGGGGATCGCGAAGGTGTGCGAGGCGTCGTCCGGCGGCAGGAAGTTCGCGGTCTTGCCGTCCACGGTCATCGTGTTGCCCACCGTCCCCCGGACCTGCGACCAGAACGGGTTGCGCAGCCCGGTGGCGGTGTCGTACTGGTAGAGCGTCACGTGCACCAGCGAGTGCGCGGGTACCTTGAAGATCGTCGTGTGGCGCCACTTGCCGGAGCCGTCGCGCATCAGGTAAGAGACCCAGTCGGGATGCGGCGAGTGCCCGTAGGAGGCGACCGTCTGGAGCGTGAGCTGCACGCCGGCCGGGGCCGGGGCCGCGCTCACCGTCGGCGGCGAGGAGGCGAGGAAGTCCACTGCGTAGAACGCCGCCAGGACGGCGGCGACCGCCGTCACACACGCCACCGAAACGACCCGCGCCGAACGCGACACGGCCAGACCTCCGATCCAAGCCATCGTCTCCAGTACGGCGGCGCAAGTATCACCCCGCGCGAAGCGCTGACCCCGGAAGTGACCGAGTTGTCATCCGCAGGTCATTTACCTGTCATCCCATGAGTGGTATTAACCGCGGTTGAGGGAACGATGCAGATCCTTGTGATCGAGGACGAGGCGCGGATCCTGGCGTTCGTCGCCCGTGCTCTCAAAGCCGAGGGTTACACCGTCGGCGTCGCCGATGACGGCGAGGAAGGGCTCGGGCGCGCGCTCGCGCACCCGTACGACCTGGTCGTGCTCGACCTGCTGCTGCCCGGGATGGACGGCCTGGACGTGCTGTGCGCGCTGCGCGCCCGCAAGCCACAGCTCCCGGTCCTGATCCTCTCGGCCCGGTCCGACATCGACACAAAGCTGCGCGGCTTCGAGCTGGGCGCGGACGATTACCTGGCCAAGCCGTTCTCGCTCGACGAGCTGCTCGCGCGGGTCCGCGTCCGGTTTAAGCAACGCTCGGCGCTCGCGGACGATCACGTGCTGCACTGCGGCTGCCTGCTGCTGGACCTGACGAGACGCGAGGTGCGGGTGGGCGACCGGGTGAGCGGGCTGACCGATGGCGAGTTCCGGCTACTGCACTTCCTGCTCCAGCGAGCCGGGCACGTGATCAGCCGCGAACAGCTGCTGGCCGACGTCTGGGGCTACGACTTCGATCCGCGGTCGAACGTCGTCGACGTGTCCATCAGGCGGCTGCGCCGCAAGCTCGGCCCGGAAGCCCCCATCGAAACGGTGCGCAATGTCGGCTACCGCCTGGCTGCAAGCTAGACAAATCGAGCTCCTCTGGGTCGCCTTCGCGGTGGCCAACCTCGTCGCGATGCTGCTGACTCCCGACTGGGAGACGATCCCGTTCCACTTCATCTGGGTCAGCCTCACGATCCTGTACGGCTTCCGCGTCTGGGGCGTGAAGGCGACGTCGCTGGTGCTCGCCGCGGTGGCCAGCCTCACAGGCGTCGTGCTGCTGAACGACACCTTCAACGGGGCGCAGCTCTGGGGGGAGCTGACCGAGGTGCCGCTGATGTCCGCGATGTTCCTCGCCATGGTCTGGCATGCCCGCCGCCGGCAGACGGCCCTTGCCGAGACGGAGCACGTGGCCGCTGAGAGGGCCGAGCTGCTCGAGCGGCAGGAGCGGCTGCTGCACGACGTCTCGCACGAGCTCCGTACGCCGGTGACTATCGCCCGCGGCCACCTCGAGATGCTCCAGCTGGTGGACGGGCGGCGGCTGCCCGAGGTCGCGGTGGCCGTGGACGAGCTCGACCGCATCGGCTACATCGTCGAGCGCCTGCTGCTGCTCTCCAAGGCCGAACACCCCGACTTCGTCGTTCGTTCCGACATCGAGCTCGACTCGTTCCTGGAGGAGCTCTTCCTGCGCTGGTCCGAGGTGGCTCCCCGGACCTGGCGACTTGCGTGCGTGGAGACCGGCACGCTCGCGGCCGACCCTCAGGCGGTGCGGATCGCGATCGACGCGCTGCTCGAGAACGCGGTCGAGCACACCGCCGAGGCGGGCAAGATCGAGCTGTCGGCACGGCGCCACGAAGGTGGCGTCGTGATCGCCGTGAGCGATGACGGCCCCGGGGTGCCCCCGGAGGCGCGCGACCGGATCTTCGAGCGCTTCGGCCGCAGCGACAGCGCGCGCAGCCGCCGCCACGGCGGGGTGGGGCTCGGGCTGGCCATAGTCGACTCGATCGCGCGCGCCCACGGCGGCGTGTGCACGGTCACGAGCTCGAGCGCCGGGTCGACGTTCGAGCTCCTACTGCCCGGGTTCCGCCCGGCCGAGGGGCCCGCGCGGCCGGAGCTCGCCGCCTTGCGCGCTTAGCGCGGGTGGCTCATCTCGTCGATCGCCACGGTCAGCGCCAGCAGCAGCGGTTCGTCCTCACCCTCCCGGATCTCGACGCCGTAGGTATCGCGGATGCGCAGCCACTTCTTCGAGATGGTTGCGACCACGTCGTCGTCGCGTTTCACCTCGTACTCGTGGTCGACGATGTTGCCGCGGGCCTTGAGGTCGGGAGCGCCCTCGACCTCGATGTCGAAGCGGTCGCGGATCCCGACCAGGGCCTTGTGGACCGTGGCCAGCGTGCGGCCGTCGCGCTCGACCTTCATCGTGTCGCGCACGTGGAGCTTGCGCTCCTGGATCTTGGCGACCTCGTGCCCGTCGCGATCCTCGAGGACGAAGGTGTCGCGGATGCGTAGGGCCTTGCCGTCGACCTTGTAGAGGCGATCGCCCTGGTCATTCTCGATCCAGGAGTCGTCGCCGATCGAGGCAAGCTTCTCGCGCATCTGGAAGCGCCGGCCCTGTGGGGCGTCGTCGTGGTGTCGAAGCAGTCCCATCGTCCAGTCCTTTCGTCGCTCACGCCGATGGCCCGCCCGGCAAGGGCGGGCCATCGGCCATCAGGCCCTAGAAGATGCGGACCGCTATCTCCGCGGGAGCATTCAGCAGGTCCTTCAGCTCGTCGTCGAGCCGCACCAGCGTGATGGACGCGCCGGCCATGTCGAGCGAGGTGCAGTACTCGCCGATGTAGGACCGCACCGGCTTGATGCCGCGCTCCACCAGGCGGTCGTGCACGTGCCCATAGATGATGTAGAGCTCGGAGATGGGCGTGCCGCCGAGGCCGTTGACCATCACCGCAACCTCGTCGCCGGACTCGTAGGGCAGGTCGGGGACAATCGCCTCGAGCATGTCATCGACGATCTCGTCGGCGCTCTTCAGCTTCTCGCGGCGGCGTCCCGGCTCGCCGTGGATGCCCACGCCGACCTCCATCTCGTCGTCGCCGAGCTCGAACAGCGGCGAGCCCTTGGCCGGCGGGGTACAGGACGTGAGCGCTATGCCCATCGAGCGGGTGACCGAGTTGACCCGCTGGCCGAGGGCGACCAGCTCGTCGAGCCCGGCGCCCCGGTCCGACGCCGCCCCCAGTGCCTTGATGACGAAGAAGTTGCCCGCCACGCCACGGCGGCCGACCGTGTAGGTCGAGTCCTTCACCGCCACGTCGTCGTCGACGATGACCGTGCCGATCGTGATGCCCTCGGCCTCGGCGAGCTCACGACCGAGGTCGAAGGCCATGCGGTCGCCCGTGTAGTTGTTGATGATGTGCAGGACGCCCTTGTCCGAGCGCATCAGCTTCGAGGTCTCGTACACGTAGTCGGACGGCGGCGCCGAGAAGACGTCTCCCGGGCAGGCGGCGTCGAGCATGCCGGGTCCCACCGCCATCACGTGCGCCGGCTCGTGACCGGAGCCCGATCCCTGAACGATCGACACCTTGTCGTCGCGCGGCATGTCCGCGCGCATGATCAGGTTGTACTCCGGCACGTAGCGGAGCATGTCCGGATTGGCCAGCGCGATGCCCTTGAGCATCTCCGGAACGAACTGCTGCGGGTCGTTGACGAACTTCTTCATACCCACTCCTCTCGTTAGGCCTTGCTTGGAGTCCAGCTCCCGCTGACCGACTCGAACAACACTGCAATCGCAATCGCTCCCGCGTCCGGCGACTCGAGCGACCGCTCGCCTGAGTACGCGGCGCGGCCCTTCTTGGCGAGCATCCCGACCGTTCCCTCGGCCTTCTCCCGCGCGGTGGCCGCTGCGGCCGCAAGCGCTTCCTGGGTGCCGTTACCGGCCTGCAGCTCGCTCTCGAGACGATCGACCGCCGGAATGAGCGCGTCGAGAAGCGTCTTGTCTCCCAGGTCAGACTCGCCGCGCTGCTTCACACCCTCGATGGCGGCTCGCAGCGCTGCGATCACGTCCTCGTCCGTCGGCGCGTCCTTGCCCGCGAGGGCGACCCCGGCGCGCAGGAACGCGGTGCCCCAGATCGGTCCCGAGGCGCCGCCGACCCTGCTGGTCAGGGTGAGCGCCGTCTTCTTCAGCAATGTGGAGACGTCGTCGTACTCGAGCTCGTCCCAGCCATCGAGCAGCTTCTCGAAGCCCCTCGCGAGCGAGTAGCCGAAGTCGCCGTCGCCGACGACGGCGTCCAGCTCGCAGAAGTACTTCTCGTTGTCGACAGTGGTCTGGGCGATGATGCGAACGACCTGCTCGCCCTGTTGGAGCGCGACGTCGGTCATGACACCTCCTGGGGGATCGGGACTTCCAGGCATGCCCGGAGGTCGTTGAGCGTGACGAAGTCGCCCGGGTCGGCCGAGCCGCGATTCGCGATCACCTCCATCGGCTCGCCCGGTTCTCCGAGCGAGCTGACGACGAGCACGGCCTGCGACATGTCCTCGTCCTTCGTGTAGCCGTTGACCGTCACGACACAGCGAAGGCCGGCCCGCACCGCGGCCAGCAGCCCGTTGCGGGAATCCTCGATCACGATCGTGTCGCCCGGATCGGCCCCAGTGCGCTCCAGCGCGAGCTCGTAGATCGCGGGGTCGGGCTTCTTGGCGGGAACCACGTCGCCGGCGAGGACCTCGAAGCTCGCCGCCTTCTCAGGGCCGACCGCGTGCTCGAGCACGGCACGCACCGATTCCTCGGCCGAGGTCGAGGCCACCGCGAGCGTCCAGCCGGCGGCGAGCGCCTCGTCCACGATGCGGGCGATGCCGGGCCGCGCCGGCATGACGCCGGCGTGCACCATCTCCTTGTAGATCGCCGTCTTGCGCTGATGCCAGCGGGCGACCAGCTCGCGCTGGGCGTCCGGGTCCGTCGGCAGCCCGTTGGCCGCGACGAACTCGGGGGTGAGGAGCGAGGCCATGCGCTCCTTGCCGCCCCCGATGCGCACGTAGACCGCGTAGTCGTCCTCGGACCACTGCACCGGAAGGCCCTCCTCCGCGAAGGTGCGGTTGAACGCCGGCAGGTGGCCGTAGCGCTCGGTGTCGGCCAGGACTCCGTCGCAGTCGAAGAAGAGCGCGCTCATCGCGCTTTGCCGGCCGACCCGAAGATGCGGATGTGATCGGCCGCGGTGCTCTTCACCGCCTCGTGCACGTGCCGGAGCAGGGACGGTGGATCGTGCCGGCCGGGGTTCTCGTCGAGGTAGGTGCGATGCGAGTCGACAAAAGCGACCTTCAGCGCGGTGGAAATGTTGACCTTCGCACACCCGCGGGAGATCAGGTCCTGAAATTGCTCGGGCGCGAGTCCGGACCCTCCGTGGAGCACCATCGGCACGGGCCGCAGCGCGACGAGGTCGGTCACCCGCTGCGGGGTGAGCCTGGGCTCGCTGCGGTAGAGGCCGTGCGCGGTGCCGATCCCCGGGGCGAACGAGTAGACCCCGGTGCGCTCGATGAAGTCGGCCGAGACGTCCACAGTCTGGACAAGCCCCGCCTCATCCGAGCCGACGTCGTCCTCCACGCCGGCGATCGTCTCGATCTCGCCCTCCACATGTGCGCCGTACCCCCTCGCCTCCTCCACGACCTCGGCGGTCTGGCGGGTGTTGTCCTCGACGTCCAGGTGGGAGCCGTCGAACAGCACGCTGTTCCAGCCGGAGCGCAGGCAGGTGGAGATCCACTCCCGCTCGGGGCAATGGTCGAGGTGGAGGGTCGTCGGCACCGGCACGTTCTCGGCGCGCAGCCGGAACAGCCCGGCCAGCACGTCGGCGCCGAACGCCTTCACGGTCTTGAGCGACGTCTGGACGATGACGGGCGCCTCGAGCTCCGTGGCCGCGGCGAGCACGGCGTCGAGCGTCAGGTCATCGACGATGTTGAACGCGGCGACGCCGTAGCGGTCCTCGAAGGCGCGGTCCAGTATCTCGTCGATCCCGACCGCTGGCACGAGTCGCTAGACCGCCGGTGCCTCGTTGACCGCGCGCGCGGCGCTCATGAAACGGCGCTGGTACGAGACGACCTGCGGAGCGCTGGCCCAGCGCGCCAGGTAGTTCGGCTCCGTGGTGATCAACACGCGGTGGTGCATGTCGAGGAACTCCGGCTCGGTGAGCATACGCATGATGTCCGGGAAGGCGCTGTCTCCCTCCATCGAGCACAGGATCAGCCGGGTGTCCGGCAGGTTGGCGGTGCGCAGCCAGCGCAGCGCCTGACGGCCGGCGTCGAGCCCCTCCTCGCCCTCGTCGTCGAAGCGGCGGTTGTGGAGGAACATCCGAGCGCGGTCGAGCACCTCGAGCAGCTCCATTTCGCCGTCGCCGGAGGACAGGTAGTCCTTGGCGATCATGAACGAGCGCAACTGCTTGACGTAGCCGTGGTCGCCGCTCGCGTCGTAGGCCGCGAGCAGGGCCTTGAAGGTCTTGGTGGCCGCGTGACGGTGCCGCAGGAAGGCGTTGATGAAGTAGGGGCGCGCCTGCAACGCGAGCGCCTGCTGGTGCGGCTCGAACATCAGCGTGAAGTTCACGCGGAAGCCGTGGTCGTGGAGCTTGAGCGCGAGGTTGTGCCCGTAGAGGTAGTCGGCCGTGGTGCCCTGGTCGTAGCGCACGTCGAGCAGACCGTCGCCCTCCAGGAGCTGGCGCACGTTCTCGCCGTTGACGGGCCCGGTGTGCGGGACCTTCACCACGAGGCGGTGCCGGGAGACGATCTCGGCGTAGGCGTGGACCTGCTCGAGGATCCGGCCGAAGTCCGGCTCGAACGGGTTGTTGAGCTCGATGGACATGTCGCAGCCCGGGCCGAGGACGTTGCCGAGCTCGGTCATGACCTCCTCGAGCGTGTCGAACCTGTGGTCGACGTTCGCCTTCGGGTCGTTGATGAAGAGGTCGTAGACGATGCCGGGATTGCACGTGAGGTTGGCGACCAGGTTGGCGCAGGGCGCCACCTCGTACGGGTTCGCGGAATCGACGGAGAACAGGAGCGGGGTGGGGCGCAGCCCGCCGTTGCGGTCGTAGCCGAGGTCCCTCACGAGGTCGAAGCGCACGCCGCCGTCGCGCCCGGCGCGATGCTCGACCCGGAAGCCGGCCGGGGTCTCGCCGGCGGGAGTATGGAACTCGTCGACGATCTGCTTGAACCCCTCGGTCACGCCCACGCTGCTCACGTGACCGTTGATGTCGCCGGCGTGGCGCAGGACGCGTTCGACGTACTGCTCGTCACCGCGCTCGATCGGAGTTCCGAGGTCCGCGAGTGTGCTCGCCCCGCCGTTCGGGTGTGCCGTGGTAGCCACCGTCATACCTCCTCGATCGCCGGAGGTTCGAGCATAGTCCACGGCCCTTGTCGGCCCCTGGGGCCGGTCGCGTATGGTGCGGCCGGCCGATGCGCTCCACCCTCCCCGCCGATGCGCTGCTCCTGATACGGCACGGTCAGACGGGCGACAACGCCGCGGGATTGATCCTCGGTCACCGCGACCCGCCGCTCAGCGACACTGGCCGCGCGCAGGCGGAGCGGCTCGCCGAGGAGCTGCGGGACCTTCCCATCGCCGCGGTCTGGACCTCGCCGCTGCGCCGGGCGCGCGAGACCGCGCGCATCGTGGCCTCCCCGCATGGGCTCGACCCGATCGTCTGCGATGAGCTCATCGAGTCGGACCGGGGTCGCTGGGAGGGCGTCGCCATCGCGCAGCTCGCGCAGGACGAGCCGGAGCTTCACGCGGCGTTCCTCCGCGGCGATCCGGACTTCGTGTTCCCGGGTGGCGAATCGCTGCGCGGGCAGCGCGAGCGAACGCGCACCGCGCTGACGCGCGTGTGCGCGGGCGCGCTCCCCGCCGCCGTGGTCGCCCACGTCGGCACCGTCCGCGCGGCACTCGCGCTCAGCGGCCGCCCCGTCAGCCCTGAGAGCGCGCTTCCGCACGGCTCCGTGGCGGTGTGCCTGAGGGCCGGCGAGCTCGAGTCGCTCGCCCGCTAGGCAGGCTCGGCGGCTCACCGCGCCCAGCGCCGCACGGGCACGGCCGGCAGGTCCTCGAGCTCGCCCTTGGTCAGGTTGAGCGTCACGCTGTCGGTCTCGACCTTGTCGATCGCCGACAGCGGGATCGTCACGTCGCGCCGGCGCCAGAGATGGCCGCGCTCGAGCACGACGTGGGTGACGTGGTCGTCGTCGTCGACGAGCAGGCCGTCCACGTGGCCGACGACCGAGCCGTCCGACGAGGTGACCGCGCTCGCGCGGCGGATCTCGACCTCGCCCTTCGGCACGCGGTCGTAGGCCACCGCGGTCTGCTCGGTCTGGCTGGGCGGGTTCGTGAACGGATCGCCGGTCTCGTAGTAGGGCATGGCGAGCACGCGCTCGATGCCCACGTCCCAGTCGGGGTCCTGCACCGGGAACTCGCCGAGGCGCAGGTAGGCGACGTCCTGAACGGGCTCGAGCTTGTTCGCCTCGTCGACCGAGCAGCGGAGGGACAGCTCGCCCTCGCCGCGCTCGGCCAGGCCGATCGGCACGAGGCGTGTGGGTCCCTGCTCGCTGCGGACCACGAGGTGGGTGACCTGCCTGCTGAGCGGATCGATGACGACGTCGGCGAGCTTGCCGTACTCCTTGCCGCCGCAGTTGACCCGCGTGCCCAGCTCAAGCCGCATGTGTGGTGACCTCCTGTGCCGAGGGGACGAACGGGCGCTCCTCGAGGGTCCCGCCATGGCGAACGGTCACCGCGGTGGACGGCGGGATCTCCTGCCAGAGGCCGGGCAGGTCGGAGACCGGCTCGGAGACGATCATGCGGTCATCCTCGGTGAGCCGCTGCAGGCGCGGGTTGTCGGGATGTAGAGCACGGACCGAGTCGACGTCGCAGGAGGCGAAGAGCGAACGCGGCGCGCCGCTCGTCGCGTAGCGCACCGCCCACAGGCTCTCGCCATCCGAGGCGCCGAAGCTCGCCTGCACGCCGGGCTCGAGCCCGCGCTCGCGCGCGGCCTGCTCGATCATGCCGACGGTCCGCTCGATGGCCCCGTGCGGATCCTGCTCGAGCCCGAGCGTCAGCGCGAGCTGGAAGACGACCTCGGTGTCGGTCGTCCCGCGCACGTCGGTGAAGCGCTCGGGATCGATCGCCAGCATGAGGTCGCGCCGCAGCAGGTGGAAGTCGGCGACGAAGCCGTTGTGGACGAACAGCCACTTGCCGTGGCGGAACGGGTGGCAGTTCGCCTCCTGGACCGGGGACCCGATCGCCGCGCGCACGTGCACGAGGAAGAGCGGCGACTCGATGTGCGCCCCGAGCTCGCGCAGGTTGTCGTCCGACCATGCCGGCGAGACGCTGCGGTAGAGGCCGGGCCCCTCACCGGCGCCGTACCAGCCGAGCCCGAAGCCGTCGCCATTCGTGGGCTCCGCCCCCATGCGGGCGTGGAGACTCTGGTCCACGATCCCGTGTTTGGTCTTGAAGACGAGCTCCTCGATCAGGACCGGCTGACCGAGCCATGCCATCCAGCGACACATCCGCCGGCCGAGCCTAGGTTCGGCGCCTGGTCCCCGCCTCACTCGAAAGGGGTGAGATGTGCTCGCCGCCCTCCCTCTGGCAAAGGTGTGCATGCGTCACCGTCGGCTTACCCGCGCGGTACGCGATCAGAACCGCGTCGCCCAACCGCACCGGTCGCCCGCAGGCACGACAGCTCAATGCCGACAGCGGGCTTCCTGGCTCCACTACCAGCATCGATCCAGGGCGGCGAGCACACCACAATGGTGGCGGTCGGCGGGCCGCCCGTCGATGGTACGGATGCACGATTCAGGGCAGCACGATGCCGTCGCCCAGCACCTTGGCCACGAGGTGTGCGCGCGAGCGGGCGCCGAGCCGCGTCATCGCGTTGGCCACGTGCGTGCGGACGGTGTTGTGCGAGAGCCGGAGCTCGGCGGCGATCTCGGGCCCGGTGGCGCCGAGCGAGATCATGCGGATGACCTCCAGCTCGCGCCCGGACAGTCCGCGCGGAGCCGCATCCTCCTCGGCCTCGCGCCGGAAGTGCCGGCCCCAGCGCGATACCTCGAGCGCCACGAACAGCACCAGGCGCCTGCCGGTGACGACCTCCGGATAGGCCGCGTACTGGACCGCCACGGCACGGCCGCCGGCGCACAGCAGCTCGGCCTCGCCGGTGATCTCCTCGCGCGCCATCGCGGCCCGCCACTCCGCGAGGGTCAGGATTGGCCCGTCCACGATCAGGTCGGCAATGGGACGCCGCACGAGTGAGCCGGGCGAGCGCCCGATCAGCTGCGCGAAGGCGGTGTTCACCTCGATGATCACGCGCTGGTCGTCGCTCAGCACCATCGGATTCTGCGAGCGCCTGAAGGCGTCCCGGAACAGCGCGGCCCAGCCGCGGTCGCGGGGCGGCGTCGGGATCACGCTCATGCCGGCGCTCCCGTGACGAGCTCCGAGGGCGGCGACCAGTCGGCGCCGGTGACGGCTCGGAACTCCTCCACCGCGGCGTCGAGCGTCGGGAAGAAGTGGGCGGGGTCGAGCGGCCCGATCAGCTCGTAGCGCTCGAGCTTTGCCCGCACCGTCTCCTTGAGCTCCGCGAACACGAGCGAGGTGCCGGCCGCGTTCAGCTCCTCGTCGAGGTCGGCGAGCATGTCGGCGGCGGTGGTGTCGACGTCGGTGATCGGCTCCGCGGCCACGAGGATCCAGAGCGGCCGCGGCTCGCTCCTGGCGAGGCGCCGGATCTGGTCCCTGAACGTGCGTGCGTTGGCGAAGAAGAGCGGCGCGTCGAAGCGGAAGATCACGAGCCCGGGCAGCTCCTCGCCCTCGGGATGGAGCTTCTGGTCGTGGTAGCCGGCCAGCTCGGGCACGCGCCCGAGGGTTGCCTGGTACGGCCACCAGGAGCGGCGGAAGACGTTCAGGATCGACAGCCCGACGGCGACGCCGATGCCGGGCAGCACGCCGAGCAGCGCCACGCCGAGGAAGGCGGTGACTGAGAGCAGGAACTCGGTGCGCCGCTGGCGCAGCAGGCGCCGCGTGCCGGCGAGGTCGGCGAGTGAGAGCGACGCCGCGATCACCACCGCGGCGAGGATCGGCTGCGGCAGGTTGCGCAGCAGACCGGGCACGAGCACGAGCATCAGCAGGATCGCCGCGGCCCCCACGAGGCCGGTGATCTGCGTCTTCGCGCCGGCCTGCTCCGCCACCGCGGTGCGTGACCCGCTCGTGCTGACCGGAAAGCCCTGGAAGAACGAGGCGCCCAGGTTGGCGGCGCCGATGCCGATCATCTCGCCGTTGCCGTCCACCTCCTGTCCCGTGCGCGCAGCGAACGCGGACGAGGTCGAGATCGTGTCGGTGAGCGACACGAGCGCGATGCCGAGCGCGCCGGCGAGGAGCACCGGCAGCTCTCCGTGCGGGTCCGGCAGCGTGAGCGGCGGCAGCCCCGCGGGCAGCTTGCCGACGAGCGAGACGCCATGGTCCGCCAGGTTGAACCACGAGGCCGCGGCGATCGACACCACCACCGCCACCAAGACTCCCGGGATCTTGGGCAGCACCCGCTGCAGAACGAGGATGAGCACGAGACCGAGCGAGCCGATCGCCACCGCCGCGCCGACCGTCTCCCCCGACGTCACCCCGTTCACGAAGCCGCGCGCCTCGTCGATCAGGCCGTCCCCGTCCACCGAGAAGCCGAACAGCTTGGGCAGCTGACCCACGAGGATCGTGAGCGCCAGGCCGTTCATGTAGCCGATCTGGGTCGGCTTCGAGAGCAGGTCGGCGATGAAGCCGAGTCGCGCGACCCCGGTGGCGACGGTGATCACGCCGACCATCAGCGCGAGCATCGACGCCAGCTCGACGGCCCGCTTCGGGTCGCCGCCGGAGCCCGCAATCGGCAGGATGGTGGCGGCGATCATCGGGCCGAGCGAGGAGTCCGGCCCGAGCACGAGGATCCGCGACGGGCCGAAGAGCGCGTAGCCGATCAGGCACAGCACGCTGGTGTAGAGGCCCGTGATCGCGGGCAGGCCGGCGAGCTCTGCATAGGCCATGCCCTGCGGCACCAGCAGGCTGGTGAGCACCAGGCCGGCGACCAGGTCCTTCGGCAGCCACGAGCGCTGGTAGCCGGCGAGCGCCCGCAGGCCTGGCAGGCGGCGCACAGCAGCGCCGGTCAAGCTTCCGCCTCAGCCACCTCGAGCTCGGCCTCGCGGTAGCTCTCGTGCCCGAGCTGGACCAGCCAGCGCCGCAGCTCGCGGTGCACGGCCTCGGCGCCGATCAGCTCGGCTTCCGGCGGCTCCAGATCCGACGGATGCAGCAGGAACGGGAACGACTGCGTGCCCCCCATCCCGCCGTGCGACCCCACGAGCTCCTCGAAGGCGGCCACCTCGTCCGTGTCCGTCCAGTAGGTGCTGTTGAGCATGATGTCGGCGCAGTGCGGGAAGCCGTCCGTGCGCAGCACGTGGCGGGCGGCGTTCGGGCCGAAGGGCGCCAATGGGTCCTCGCCCTCGATGACGCCCTGCTCGAGCTCGTTCACGCCGTGGGCGCCGATCACGAGCGGCCCGCGCGTTTCCGAGCGCACCAGCAGGAAGCCGATGCCGGGGTGCTCCACGAGCGTGGGCAGGAGGTTGGGATAGAGCGCCTCGATGCGCTCGAGCGACACGCGGCCCGGCTCGCGCGGGAACGTGATCAGCCCGAGGCACCCGGACGCCATCACCGAGATCTCGGGCAGCTCCTCCGCCGGCTCGGTCTTGTCCTCGCCCCCGCGGCGGGTGGCCACGCGCACCGCCTTCGACATTCTTGTGTCGCCGCTCCCGGCCTCGGCAAGCGAGGCGCCGAGGAAGGCGAGCGCCTCGTCCGAGCCGCCGCCGTCGGCGGTCAGCTGCTTGGGATCGGCATGCGCCGACTCGGTCACGAGCTGCTCGAGCGTGATGCCGTAGCGGTCGAGGAAGGTCGCGCCCTGGGACTGCCCGTGGTCGGACAGGACCACGAAGCGGTACGGCCGCGGCGCGTCCTGGGCAGCGGCGGCGATGCGGCCGATCTGGCGGTCCACCGCCCGTAGCGTCGCCAGCGTGTCGGCCCGCTCGATGCCCGAGTGGTGGGCCACCTCGTCATAGGCGAGGAAGGTCGTGTAGGCCACCGGCAGGCCGGCGTAGAGGTCGGAGATGATCGCCTCGACCTGGAGGTCGCGCTGGATCACGGTGGCCCAGGCGCGCACCAGCGAGTAGGCGAAGTCGCGCTTGATGCGCGGCTGCACGTCGTGGCGGCGCTGCTGCTTCGCGCTCCAGAGCTCGCTCATGACCTCGCGCGCCATCAGCGCCAGCGTTCGCAGCGCGTTGTACGGACTGGCGAAGTAGGCGAAGTAGTCCTGCCCGATCCGCCCCGGACGGTCGCGGCGGAGCACGGTGCTCATCGTCAGCAGGCTGCGCGGCGCGTCGCCGGAGAGGATGTTCGCGCGGCTGGCGCCGTCCTCGAACAGCAGGCCGCGGCCGTTCGAGTGGCGGCGCTCGAGCTCCATGGCATCGCGCGGGTGATTGGTCACGATCGGGACGCCGCGGTCCTTCTCCCACCAGCGGAAGGCCGGCATGTCGAAGTTGTCGCCGTGCAGCAGGCCCGCCTGGCAGGCGCCGGTCTGCGACGACCAGTCGGTCTCCCAGCGCAGCATGCTGTGCGTACCGCCGCGTACCCAGCGCGCCAGGTTCGGCGCGTTGCCGTCGCGCATCGCGCGCAGCAGCACGTCGTGCGCCAGGCCGTCGATCTCGAGGAAGAACAGGCCGGGCACGTCGGTCGGCTCCCTCTTGGCCACCCGCCGCGCCTGGCGGCGCACGACGTTGCGGACCCAGAACGCCTCGTCGTCGATGGCCAGCAGCGACGTCACCGCCGTGGTGACGATCGTGACGACGAGCGCCACGACGATCCCGTCGGACAGGCTCGAGATCTCGAGCCCAGGCGCGAGCGCGGCGACCAGCAGGATCATCGCCCCGTTGAGCACGATCGCCCCGAGGCCGAGCGTGATCACGGTGAGCGGCAGCGCGAGCCTGATCACGAGCGGCCACAGCAGGCCGTTCAGCAGGCCGATCAGCGCGGCCGAGCCGAACGCGGCCCCTACGTCATTGACGTGCACGCCCGACATCAGGCCGCTCAGCGCGAGCAGCGTGCCGGCGGTGGCCAGCCACACGACGACGATGCGTGCGACGGGACGGGAGCGGCGTCGCTGCTCCATGGCTCAGAGCTTCGTGAGCGGGCGGCGCGCTGGCAATGGTGGCCGCACCACATTCGCCCTCGTGGTGCGTCCACCCTTGCATGCGGGCTGCGCGCCGGTGAGCCTGACCGCGTGCCGCTCCAGGTCACATGGCTCGGGCACTCGACGGCACTGCTCGAGCTCGATGGGAAGCGGGTGCTCACCGATCCCGTGCTCGGAGGCCGCGTCGGACCCCTCCTGCGGGTGGCGGCGCCCGTGGACCCGGCGGCCGCGGGCGACATCGACGCCGTGCTGCTGTCGCACCTGCATGCCGACCACGCCGACCCTGCGTCGCTGCGCCAGATCGGCCCGGACGCGCTGGTGCTCGCGCCGCAGGGCGCGGCCGGCTGGCTGGGCAAGCGCGGGATCGAAAACGTGCACGAGCTGGTTCCGGACGAGACGCTCGAGGTCGGTCCGCTGCGAGTGGCTGCGACACCGGCGGTGCACGATGGCCGCCGGCACCGGCTCGCACCGGCGATGGAGGCGATCGGCTTCA
The DNA here is from genome assembly GCA_963848495.1 of uncultured Thermoleophilaceae bacterium. Classification (GTDB taxonomy): domain Bacteria; phylum Actinomycetota; class Thermoleophilia; order Solirubrobacterales; family Thermoleophilaceae; genus JAICJR01. Next base: position 454,663 of record CAWKDV010000002.1, on the reverse strand, counting down.
CGGTCCGCGGCTCGAGCGCCGTCTACTTCGCCGGCGACACGGACCTCTTCGAGGGGATGGAGGACTTGGCAGGCCCGCTCGACCTGGCGCTGCTGCCCGTCTGGGGCTGGGGCTCGAAGCTCGGTCCCGGGCACCTCGACCCGGCTCGCGCGGCACATGCCGCAGCGCTGCTTTCGCCCCGGGTTGCGATCCCGATCCACTGGGGCACGCTGGCGCTGCCTCGCCCGATTCGCGGGCGCGTCCCGGGAGAGCGGCCCGCGCTCGAGTTCGCCGAGCTCGCGGCGCGCGAGGCGCCGGGTGTAGAGGTCAGGCTGCTGCAGCCCGGCGAAGGGACCGCGATCGCCTGAGGGCGCTAGATGCCGGCCACGGCCTCGAGGCGCTCGCTCTCGATGGCGTCCAGCAGGAGGCGGTGGTCCTCTTCGTTCTGGTCGGCATAGGCCTCGGCGAACGCGACCAGGGCGCGGTCGAAGCTGTCGCCGCGGCCGAGGTAGGCGGAGATGGCGATCGGGTCGCCGGACCGCGCGTGCGCACGCGCGAGCGTCCAGCCGCATAGGCGCCCATAGAGCCCCATGCCGGAGGGCAGCATGCTCGCCACGTCGGCCGAGCTCTTCCAGTCCCAGAGCTGGCGCAGGTAGAAGTCGCGCTGCTTGCCGTCGATGCCCTTGGTCCGCAGCCAGCCGAGGAAGACGTCGCCCGCCGCCTGCATCAGCCGCTGCCCCTCCACCACCCGCTTGCCCTGGTTGCCGTACTCGCTCTTGCCCGCGAACGGCTCGAGCACCGACGGCCGGGCCTCCTTGGCCTGGAGGAAGAGCGGGTCGCCCGAGTCGCGGCCGATCATGAGCAGCACCCAGGCGCGTGTACCCACACTGCCCACGCCCACCACCTTGCGCGCCATGTCGACGAAACGGTAGCGGTCGAGCAGCCTCGCGAGGTACTCCGGGAGCGTCTTGCGGTAGCTCGCCAGCAGGCCCTCGAGACCCACCCGGAAGCTGTCCACCTCGCCCTCGGGCAGCAGCTCGCTCATCGGCACGATCAGCGGCGGGTCGCTGATGATCTGCGGCGAGCCGTCGACGGTCGAGGCCAGCTTGGCGAAAGCGCGGGTGCTGTCCTTCGTGCGCGCCTTCGCCACCGTCCTCTCGAACTGTCGCATCTGGCTGGCGTTGGCCCGGGCGCCGAGGCGTTCGGTGAGGGCGCGCTCGTCCACGCGCTCGTACCAGATGCCCAGCTCGCCCATGTCGGCCAGCCGCTGCATCGCGGTCCGGTAGGTCTCCGCCGTGCCCTGGACGATCCCCTGCCGCTGCTTGACGGAGAAGCCGCGGTCGCGGCCGGCGACGGCGACACTGGCGACCAGGCGCTTGAGGTCCCACTCCCAGGGCCCGGGCAGCGTCTCGTCGAAGTCATTGAGGTCGAACAGCATGGAGCGCTCGGGCGAGGCGAAGCCGCCGAAGTTCGACAGGTGGGCGTCCCCGCAGAGTTGCACCCGGAAGCCCGATGTCGGGGTCGGCGCGAGGTCGGACGCCATGACGTACGCCGCGCCGCGGAAGAAGGCGAACGGCGACGCGGCCATCCGGCCGTAGCGGATCGGCACGAGCTCCGGGACTCGCGTGGCGGCCTGCTGCTCGAGCAGGTCGATCGGGTCCGGCCGGTCGCTCGCCGGCGACCAGTCCCCGTGGCTCGAGCGCGGAGCGTCCGAGCGCGCGGCGCGGCCGAAGTCGGCGCGCTCGGCCGGCGAGAGGCGCGGCTGGCCGCCCGCCGGGGCCTGGCCGGTGTCTACTTCGGCCGTGGTCATCGGGCATGGGCAGCATCGCAGGCTGGGCCGCGCGAGGCAACACGGTCCGCCTGCGTCGGACCGGGGATGGCTGCCCCATGGCGAGATGCATGCGTCCACCCTCGCGGCCGGCTCCCGGCGCTGGGACGATTGCGCCGAGAATGCCGTGCGCGGAAAGGACCCGATTTGGTGATCCCCTCGCTCGACGGCGTCGTGAAGCTCACCGGCCGGCTGGCCCGGCGACCGACGCTCGCGATCGTCGACGTCGTACTCGAGTCCCGCCTTGCGGAGGAGATCGTCGAGCGCGTGCTCGTCAGCAGGCTGGCGGAGCGGGCAGTCCGCCGCGCGCTTGCCGGCGCGCTGGTCGACGCCGCCGCTGAGGAGGTCGCCCGCAACGCCGTGATCGAGCGGCTCTCGCAGCCGCTCGTCGAGAGCGGCGAGCTGAGCCGCGTGGTGGATTCCGCGCTGGGGGACCCTGGCTTCACGAGGCTCGCCGACCAGGTGATCGAGAGCGACGCCGCCGGGCGGCTGGTCGGCCGCGTGATCGAGAGCCCGCTGCTCGACGAGGCGGTGGCGCGCCTGCTCGAGAGCGAGGACCTCTGGTTCCTCGTCGACGAGATCGCCCGCAGCCCGGCGGTCACCGAGGCGATCGGGAAGCAGGGCATGAGCTTCGCCGATCAGGTGGCCGGCTCAGTGCGCACCCGCTCCCGCGGGGCCGATGACCGGCTCGAGCTCGCGGTGCGCGGCCTCGTGAGGAGGCGCAAGCCGAAGCCCGAGCAGGCGCCGTGACCGACGTGCGCCAGCCGGTCGGCGAGGAACCCACCGGCGAGGAGCACGCCGCCCAGGAGCACGCCGCCCAGGAGCACGCCGCCGAGCACGCGGCCAAGAATGGAGCCCGCCCCGTTGCGCCGGAGCGGGCGCGTGAGGTAGCCCGCCGCGTTCACGGCATTCAGGAGCCGCCTCCCCCGCCGACGCACTACATCGGACTCGTAACGCGCGTGATCGCGTTCGTCGTGGACGCGGCGATCATCAACACGGTGGCGGCCATCACGGCCGCGGCCGGGGCGCTCATTCTCTCGCTCTTTCCGATCTCGCACGACCTGCGCACTGTGATCGTGGCCATCGCCGGCGCGCTCTTCTTCGTCTGGGTGATCGCGTACTTCGCCACCTTCTGGGCCACAACCGGTCAGACGCCCGGGAATCGCATGCTGAGGATCCGCGTGGAACGCACGGACGGCAGGCGGCTCCGCCCCCGCCAGGCCCTGTTGCGAGTGATCGGCCTCGTACTGGCCGCCCTACCTCTCTTCGCCGGCTACGTCCCGATCCTGTTCACCGACCGTCGCCGCGGGCTGGCAGATTGGCTCGCGCGCACCGTCGTGGTGAGCTCCGACGGCGACGTTCCGCCCTTAGGCTCCTAGTTCGCCGGCCGGTTGTGCCGGTCCCACAGCTCGCGCAGCAGGCGCGGCTTGAGCGTCTGCTTGTGCACGAAGGCGGCAGCGTCCTCTCCGGACACGAGCTCAGGCGGCAGCTCCTCGCCGTCGTGCACGGAGATCAGGACGATCATCAGCTCGGGGTGCCGCTCCCTGATCGCGCGGGCGGCGCCGACGCCGCCAAGACCGGGCATGCGCACGTCCATCAGCACGAGACTCGGTGACAGGGCCTCCACCGCGTCGATCGCCTCCTCGCCGCTGGTGGCCTCGCCGACGAGGGTGAAGCCGGCGGCCGCCCCGATCAACTGGCGCAGCGCCTCGCGGAAGGCCTCCTGGTCGTCAACGACCAGCGTGCGCACCTGGCCGTCGGCCGGCAGCGTCTGCAGCTCCCCAGTGGTCTTTCCGTGGATGGCGGCCTTCATGGTCCGGCCTCCCCCTTGTATGCAACCGAGTGCCCACTATCTCACCCCGGCGTGCCCGGCGCGAGGATGCGCCCATGCCAAGAGGGGGCGGCTAGCACGTACCCGTTGGCTCAGTCGGGAAACGCGCGCCGGGCGGCCTCCGATGCGCCGAAGCGCCGCTCGGCCGCGTGTTGCTCCAGCAGGACGAGGGCCACGTCGTCGCCGGAGTCGAGCCGGAAGGCGATCGTGGCAACCGTTATGGCCGCGCCCGAGCGCGTGACCAAGCGCGAGGTCGCCCGCCGCACGAGCTCCTGCCCGGACAGCACGGTGTCGAGCGCGCCGGCGTCCGCCGGGTCGCTGACGTCGCCGAGCGTGAGGCCCCGCAGCTCATCCGGCGCGTACCCGAGCAGGTCGGCGAAGGCGGGATTGACCTCGCGCAGCGCGAAATCGGATCCCACGATCGCCACCGGCAGCGAGCTTGCGTCGATCAGCTGGCCGAACTGGCGCTCGGACGCGCGCGGGGTCAGGTTGTAGGCGGCCCCGGCCACTCCGATCACGGCGCCGCCGTCATCGCGCAGCGGCCGGACGGTGAGGTCGAAGGTGAACGTGCCCTCGGGCAGCGCAAGCTCGATCTCGCTGCGGGCAGCGCCGCCCGCGAGCGCACGGCGGCAGATCCGGGTGAGCGGGCGCGCGGCCTCCGCTCCGAACAGCTCCTCGTTGGTCCTGCCGAGGCCGTGGATGTCGTCCGCATCCCCGATCTGGTTGTTGATTCCCCACGTGTAGCGCAGCTCCCGGTCCATCGTGAACAGGGACACGCGCGACCCGTGCAGGGCCATGCTCAGGTGGCGGTCGAGCAGCCGCAGCGCGTCCTCCGTCTCGCGGCGCTCGGTCACGTCCCGCTTCACGGCCAGCCAGACCCTCCCGTGGTCCGGGTGCTCGAAGGCGCGAGCGTGCGTGGCGCACCAGAACGTAGTTCCGTCACCCCGCCGGCAGCGCCTCTCGTAGGAGGCCTCGCCGTGCTCGTCGAGGTCGGCCAGCAGCTCGGCGGCAACGCGCCTGGCCTCCCCCGGCCTCTCCTCCCAGATCAGCTCGGAGAGGTGCCGGCCGTAGATCTCGCCCTGCTCGTAGCCGAACGTCTCGTCGAAGCGTGGGTTGGCGTAGACGATCGAGCCGTCGGAGGCCCTGACCAGGCAGACGGCCTCGGTGGCCCGCGCGAGGATGGTCGACTGGAGCTGCAGCTCGTCCTCCCTGAGCCTGCGCTCGGTGATGTCGCGCCACGTCACGGCGAGGCGACCGCCGCCGACCGCCACCGCCCGCACCTCGTAGGCGCTGCTCAGCCTCCTCCCCTCCGCGCTGCGCTCGTATGAGACCTCGTCGAGCAGTAACGGCTCGTCGCCTTCGAGCGCCTGCTTGTGCCACTCGAACAGATCGGACTCGAGGTAGTGCGAGTCGAGGTGGCCGAGCGTGCGCCCCACCTGCGCCTCGCGCGAGCGGCCGGTGTCGCGGCAGGCCGCGTCGTTCAGGTGCTCCACGGCGAAGTCCAGCACCTGCCCGCTCGAGTCGCGCTCCGCCTTGTAGATGGCGAAGCAGTCATGCAGCGCGTCGGTGGCGCGCTGGAAGAGCAAGGCGACGTCCGGCGTGAGCTGCGCCAGCCCCACCGGCACGGTGCCGGTCACCCGCGTGCCCTCCCCGAGGGTCGACTCGATCGTGAGGCGGCCGCCCAGCGACACGATCCTGTCGCGCATGTTCTGCAGCCCCGCGCCGCGGACGCGCGTCGGGACGAAGCCCGCGCCATCGTCCTCCACCACGAAGGTGAGCTCGTCGTGCTCGAACAGCGTGACGTGCGCCGAGCGGGCGCCGGCGTGCTTGGCCGCGTTCTGGAGCGCCTCGAGGCAGCAGAAGTAGACGGCGCTCTCGATCTGCTGCGAGTAGCGCCCGACCCCGCGCGAGCGGACGGTGGTGGGCAGCGAACTGTCGCGCGCCGCCACGCGCAGCGCGTCGCCGATCCCGTGGTCCGCGAGCAGCGGCGGATAGACGCCGCGGGCGAGCGAGCGCACCTCGTTCAACGTCGCCTCGACGTCGGTGCCGAGCTTGGCCAGCAGCGCGACCGCAGCCTGCGGATCCTGCTCCGCAGTCTCGGCGGCCAGCTCGAGCGCCACGCGGAGCGCCACCAGCCGCTGCTGGGCGCCGTCGTGCAGGTCGCGCTCGATGCGCTGGCGCTCGTAGTCGACCGCCGAGAGGATGCGTGCGCGCGACTCGCGCAGGTCGCGCAGCGACGAATGCAGCTCGGCGTCGAGGCGGAGGTTCTCGAGCGCCATCGCAGCGAAGCCGCCCACGAGCTCCGTCACGCTGGGCTCCACCGCCATCGCAGCGTCGTGGACCAGCGCCGCGATCGGCCGGTCCTCAGCCGTGATCTGCAGGACGGCGCGGCCCGGATCGTCACGTGGGAGGGTCACCGGCACACCCTCCTCGTTGACCCAGCGGCCCGGGTTGCCGGTCCAGTAGGCGATCTCGAGCGAGGGGTCGCCGATCGCCTCCGCGATCTGCTGCCGCAGCCGCGAGCCGCTGCGCGTAGCCGCGTAATCGCGCGTCAGGCGGCGTAACGCGCTGGTGGCCACCAGGCGCCAGCGGAGCAGACCGAGCGCGAAGCCGAGCACCAGCCCGGGCACGGCCAGCACCGACACGAGGCCGAGCGTCCGCAGGGGCGCGCCCGGCTCGACGACCCTCCGGGCGACGAGGTACACCGCGCCGCCGCCCAGCGCCAGCAGGCCGCCGGCGATCACCGGGACCAGCGTGCGCCTCGTCGGGCGCGATGCACGCGCGGCCTTCAGGAGCAGGAGCACCGCGCTGACGAGGAAGAGGGCGACCACCGCGTAGTCGCGCGCCGGCGCGAGCACCGAGTCCGCGAAATGCGAGTCGCTGTGCGTGACGCTGAGCACGTTCCTCGGGCAGTCGTGCACGCACGAGCTCCACGGGCTCGGCGTGGGGAAGTGCGCGAGCACCAGCGCCGTGGGCAGGTAGAGCAGCACGGCCATCGCCCCGGCGACCGCGATCGTCAGGCGCTCGGCGCGGGTCTGCGGCCGGCCGGTGGGGAACGCGAGCACCAGCGCGACCGTGCCGAGCGGGACGAACCAGGCCCCGACCCTGCCGATGCTGTACGGGAGGGCGCTGCTGGAGGACGCCAACAGCGTCGGTGCCCAGATGAAGCCGGCCGCGACCAGCAGGCGCGCGAAGCGTGCTGCAGGCTCGCGAGCCAGTGCATACAGGCCCACGAGGACGGGCATGACGATGAGCAGGGCGTGCGACACCCCGATCAGAACGTGGTCCTCGCCGCCGCCCGCGATCCCGATGGCGATCGCCACTGCGCCGAGCGCCAGAGCGGCCAAGGCGAACGACGCCCCCAGCGCCTCGCGCTGCCACTTGAGGCCAGGCGCGGTTTTCACGTTCACGGCGGAGTGCCCTTCACGACGAAGGTCTCGCAGATCGTCTCAGAGCACGAAAGGGTGCCCGCACGAGTTTTGCCGAGCCCGCGGCCGCGGGCGTATGCACCGCTCCGTGGCATTGGTGCCCACCTACTTCAACCTGGGGGCGCGCGCCCTTGGCCAGCGCGGCACGTGCCGGAATGCTCTGAGCATGACTCTGACCGCCGCTGAGATCAGCGCCGGGCTCGTTCCGCGTTCGCGGCTGGTCGGAAGGCTGATCGCCGCCGAGGACACCCCCCTCGTCCTGCTGGTGGCCCCCGCCGGATATGGCAAGACCACGCTGCTGGCCGAGTGGAGCATGCGCGACGGCCGCCCGTTCGCGTGGGTCGACCCCCAGACGCCGGCCCATGAGCTCCGGGCTGTCTGCAAGGCATTCGGCCAGGCGGCGGGGGTGGTCGTCTTCGACGGCGACGAGCTGCTGAATTCTCACGACCTGATCGCGGTCATACCTGACCTTATCGAGCGTGCTGGGCACGGCGCCCAGGTGGCCGTCGCGGCGCGGCGCGAGCCCGCGCTCGGGCTCGGAGGCCTTCGCGCGGCTCGCAAGCTGCTCGAGCTCCGCTCCGCCGACCTTGCCATGACCTCGTCCGAGGTCGCGGCGCTGGCCGAGTCGCACGGCCTCGAGCTCGACCGCGCCGGACTCGAGCAGCTTCTCCACCGGACCGAGGGCTGGCCGGCCGGTCTCTACCTAGCGGCGCTGGCCGCGAGCGACGGCGGCGACACCGACGCCGACCTGCCCGACGTCGCAGGCGACGACCGCTTCCTGGCCGACTACTTCCGCGAGGTGGCGCTCGAGCCGCTGTCGGACGACCAGGCGGCCTTCCTGGCCCGCAGCTCGATTCTCGACCGGATGTCCGGACCGCTGTGCGACTTCGTGCTCGGGCGCGACGATTCGGGGCAGCTCCTCCAGGAGCTGTCCCGGACCAACCTGATGCTCGTGCCGCTCGACCGCCGCGACCGCGAGTACCGCTACCACCGCCTGTTCGCCGAGGCCCTGCGCGGAGAGCTGAGGCGGCGCGAGCCGGTGCTCGAGCGCACGCTCCACGGCCGCGCGAGCGGCTGGTACGGCGAGCGCGGTGACGTGGAGCGCGCCATCGCCCACGCTGTCGAGGGCGGCGACGTGGCGCGCGCGGGCGACCTGCTCTGGACCCGCGCGGCCGACATCGTCGGCTATGGCGCCGAGGGGCGGCTGGAGCGCTGGCTGGAGGACTTCAGCCTCGAGCAGGTGACGGGCTGCCCGAAGCTGGCACTCGCCGCGGCCGCCACGGCTCTCCTGTCGGGGGATCGCGAGCTGGTGGAGCGCTGGACGGCGGCGGCCCTGAACGCTCTCGAGCACGGCGAGGAGGCAGAAGAACGCGCTGAGCTCGCGGGCGAGGCGCTGCTGTTCCGGGCGGCCGTGAACGAGGACGCCGTGACCTGCATGGGGCGCCAGGCGCAAGCGGCCTCGGAGCACGTGCCTGAGCGAAGCCCCTGGCGGCCGCTCGGCGATCTGCTCCAGGGCGTCTCCCGCCACCTCATCGGAGACCGCGCCGGCGCGTATGAGGTCCTCGAGCAGGGCGCCCGCCATGCCGCTCCCGGCTCGCCGAGCCTGCAGGCCCTCTGCCTCGCCCAGCTCGCCCTGCTCGCCGTCGAGGCGGACGACTGGGAGGCGGCCGAGTCGTACGCCTCCCGCGCGCGGGCCCAGGTCGAGCGCAGCGGCTTCGACCGTTACCCCACTGCCGCGCTCGTCTACGCCGTGTCGGCCGAGGTGCACGCGCACCTCGGGCGCGTGGAGGCGTCGAAGCTCGCCCTGGACGACGCCGCCCGGCTCCTGTCCGAGCTGCCGGACTTCAGCCCCTGGTACGAGGCGGAGTGCAGCATCGCCATGGCCCGCGCCGCACTGCGCCTGAGCGACGTGCAGCGAGCACGCACGCTCGTCGAGCAGGCGGAGCGGCTGCTGCGCCGCTCGCCGGACGCTCGAGTAGCGGTCGAGTGGCTCCGCGAATGCAGCCGCCGGACGGTGGTGTCCAGCGCCACCTCAGCCGGCGACGAGTGGTGCCTTACCACCGCCGAGCTGCGCATCCTGCAGTACCTCCCCACCTACCTCTCCCTGCGCGAGATAGCAGAGCGCCTCTACGTCTCCGCCAACACGGTCAAGACGCACGCGCGCTCGGTCTACCGCAAGCTCGGGGCCTCGTCGCGCGGCGACGCCGTCGTGCGCGCCCGTGACGCCGGCCTGCTGGACGAGGCCTTCCACGCCGGGGTGGGCAGCGCGGCCGTGTAGCGCTCAGCCGACCGCTGCCACGATCCCCTTCACCACGAGCCAGCCACCCACCGTCGCGGCCACCGCGACGGCGATGCCGCGGCGGTGCGTGCGGATCCAGTCCGAGGTGGCGGTGGCCAGGTGCTGGGCGCGCGCGGGATCGATGAGGAAGAGCACCAGCGGGACTTCGACGAGCGTGAACATCACGACGTTGAACAGCAGGATCTGGGCGACCTGCTGCGCAACCGGGATGTCCGCGGCGGCGATGTCGGTGAGCGCCGCGAGGTACCAGCCGCCGGGCAGGCTGAGGACGATGCCGGCGGCGAAGGCCACCGCCACCGACTCGTGACTGAGCGCGCGGTCGGTGAAGGAGGGGCCCGCCGCGCGCACCCGCTCCCGCCGCCGCCGAGCGAATTTGGGCGTGTAGCCACGCCAGACCGCCCACGCGGCCGCCAGCGACAGGGCGCCAACCGCGATGTCGACGATGGGCTTGACGGTGTGGCCGCCACTGTCCACAGCGCCCGAGTCGCTCAGGAGCTGAACGATCGCCACCCCGAGGCCGACGCTCACGAGCATCCCGCCCATCAGGAAGCCCACGAGGAGGCGCAGCGGGTGGCGCCGCGAGAGGATCAGGATCACGGCTGCGAGCAGCGGCGGATAAACCGCGGCGGCCAGCGCGAGCAGGAGGATGTGCGCCACGGCCGCAGTGTCTCAGCCGCGCCGGTGGTGAATTCACCCGATCTGAGCGATGTGCAGGCCGGAGCGGCTGCGTACGGTCGTTCAGACAGTGAGCCCGCACCGCACAGTCGAGCCCCTCATCGATCCGGAGCTCTCCGAGCAGCTCGAGCACTGGCGTTCCGCCGCACGCCGGGTGGAGTCGGCGTGGAGCGCCTGGCTCGCGTCGGAGGCGTCCGAGCGCGACTGGGCGCACGAGGCCTATCTCAACGCCCTCGAGCGGGAGGAGCAGGCGGCTCTCCGCCTGGAGCTGAACGCCCGCGGCCGCGATGGGCGGGAGCCCTAGCGGCGCCGGGCCCGCCTGGGTCCAGGACCTGAGGCGGCTCGACGTTGCCGTCTACGCCGCCGTGGCGGGCACCGAGACGCCGGCCCTCGACCGCGGGCTGCGGAAGCTCTCGCGCGCGGCGGACTACTCGCGCCTCTCGCTCGCCTCGGCGGCCCTGCTCGGCGCCTTCGGCGGGCCCGCCGGGCGGCGCGCGGCGCTCTACGGGCTGGCATCGGCGGGCGCCGCGTCGGCCGGGATCAACCTCCTGATCAAGCCGCTCGGCAGGCGGCGGCGGCCCGACCGTGAACGGCAGGAGGTGCCGTTCGCCCGCCAGGTGCCGATGCCGACCTCGAGCTCGTTCCCGTCCGGCCACTCCGCGGCCGCGTTCGCGTTCGCCACCGGCGTGGGCCACACGCTGCCCCAGGTGGCCGCGCCGCTGCGCCTGCTCGCCGCGGTGGTGGCCTACTCCCGCGTGCACACGGGGGTGCACTACCCGGGCGACGTGATCGCTGGCGCACTGCTCGGCGCGATGCTGGCGCAGGGGGTCGTGCGGGTGCTGGACAGACGCCTCAGATAGGCGGGGTGCGCGCCTACCGGAAGAGGCCAGGGCACACCATTGCCCGCTCTGGGCGCGCTTGCGAACGTTGATTTGCCAATCGACGCAGGAGGCGCTAAATGAGTGCCCATACCAGTGTCAACCGGGAGACGTACACGTCCTCCGGCATTGCCGAGGATGCGCAGGGCTCGGGTTGGCTTGCGTTCGCCGGGATCCTGATGCTGATCGTCGGAACGCTGAACTCGATCGAGGGCATCGCCGCGATCGGCAATGCGCACTTCTTCGTCGCCAACGCCCGCTACATCGCGGGTGACCTGAACGCCTGGGGCTGGACGGTGCTGATTCTCGGCATCGCCCAGATCCTGATCGGCCTCGGCGTGATGGCGAGGAATCAGCTCGCCCGCTGGACCGGCGTGGCGGCGCTGGGGCTCAACGCGATCGCCCAGCTGATGTTCATCCCGGCATACCCGTTCTGGTCGCTGGCGATCTTCGCCATCGACATCCTCGCGCTCTACGGCCTCGTCGCCTACGGCGACAAGCTCACGACTCGGGCCTGAGGTCGCATCCCGTCGGGGGTCGCCGGCACTCGGCGGCCCCTGGCCGGCCGCCCTAGCTGCAGTCGATCTTGGCGAGCGTCGTCTGGTAGGCGCTCCCCAGCTGCTGGAGCGCGGACTGCAGCTGCGTCGCCGCCTGGCTCAGCGACAGGCTGGATCCGAGACTGCCCGTGATCGACTGGAGCTGCGACGAGAACTCCTGGTTCGCGGACTGCACCTGCTGCTTCCGGTCGGCGTTGAGATCCTTCTGCGCAGAGGTGATCTTCTTCAGGTCGTCCTGAATCGAGCTCAGGCTGCTCTTGACCTTGTCGGTCGTGACGGTCGTGGGAGTGAGGCTCCGGAGGTCGTTCACCTGCTTCTGGATGTCCGAGCGCGCGCTGCAGACCTGCTTCTTCGCCTTGTCGGCCTTCGACTCGCCGCAGCCGGCCACCGCCACGGCAGCGATGAGCGCCAGGCAGACGACGATCGAGCGCTTCATCTCAGTTCACTCCCTTGCGTTGACGAGCCGGCGCCGGGCTGCCCGCTGGCAGCCCGGCGGGCATATCTGGAGGACTACGCGGGAACCGCGCTTCCGTGCAGGGCTTCTTGCAGCTCCGCCTCCGCATCCTTGGAGAGCGACGACTTGAGCACCGTCCCGCCGTACTGGCTCAGCGCGTCGACGGCCTTGTCGGGCGTGACCTTCTCGACGACGACGAAGAGCGCTGACGTGCCCGGCTTGAGCATGTCGCGCACCTGGTCCTGGAACTCCTTGTCGATGCCGCTCTTCTCGATCTTCCCGAACAGCGCGCCGAGGCCGGCGCCAACGGCCATGCCGAAGACGGGCACGAAGAAGAGCAGGCCGAACAGGAGACCCCAGAACATGCCCCACGTCGCTCCGCCGCCAACGGCGTGGTGCGAGGTGTGGACGTGGTACTTGCCCTCTTTGTCGCGCACGATGACGGCGACGGCATCGGGCTCGATGATCAGGTCCTGCGCAAGCCGCTGTACCTCCTCGGCGGCGAGGGACCCGGTCGTCTCATCGGGGTAGCCGATGGCAATCAGGTCAGCCATAGAAACCTCCTTCTGAGTTGAGTCTGGTCTTCGCCGCCGCGATTGCGGGGCGTGGGCTGAAGCTATGGCCGGCCGCTGCCGCCTACATCATCCGAACGGGGTGATCCCTGGCCGTGCCGAAAGAGACGGCGGCCCCGGGAAGGGGCCGCCGCTAGGGGGAAAACGCGCACCCGCCGGTGCTCAGCCGGCGAGCAGCTTCGCCTTCTGCTGGTCGAACTCCTGATCGGTGAGGATGCCCTGGTCGTGTAGCTGCGCCAGTGACTTGAGCTGCTCCATCGCCTCCGGCGACAGGCCGCCGCCGGCGGGACGCGCAGGTGCGGGGGGCGCCGGAGCCGGCTCATCTTCGTAGGCCGGCTCTTGCTGTTCGGCCTGGGCATGACGGGCGCCCGCCTTCCCGGCCATGTATGCGGTACCGCCCACGGCGGCGGCTCGGAGCAACGGACGTCGTCGTCTCATCATCGGCATGGCCGCCCCCTTACTCCGCGCCCTCTGGGAGCGCCAGTCCGAGCGCCAGCATCAGCTCGGGCGCGGCTGCCACCGTCCTCGGGCCGCCCACCTGCGGGGCCACGGCCCTGAGTACGCCGAGGATGTCCTCGGGAGTCGCGCCCTCATCGAGGGCGTTCGCCACCTGCCACATGTACGACGCGGGCGGCGCGTCGAGCGCGATCAGCGCCGCGATCTTCACCAGCCCGTAGGTGCGCCCGTCGAGTCCGGTCGCCTCGCGCGCTTCCTCGCGCATCTCAAGCGCCGCGCCGAGCAGCTCGACATCGCCGGCGGAGAGGCCGGCCAGCGTTTCGTGGGTCTCCTGTGCAACTGCGGCCATATGAGCCTCCCTATATCGGGTGCATACGCATTGCGCCAGTCAGGGCGAACATACGGGGCCGCCGCGGCTGTGCCCAGGGTGCATGCACGAGAGCACGGGTGTGGCCAGGACCAAAAACTACGGTTTGCGAGCCCGTAGTCGGCAACATTGACTCCCGCTCACCCACTACGTAGTGTTCCGGGAGAGATCGTCGTTGAGACGAGATCCACAACGAGGGGCGGAGCAAATGCATCCCGCAACCGTGGACAGCAGGACGCGGTCTGGCCCAGGTCCGCGTCCGATCAGAGTGATCATCGCCGAGGACGCCTACCTCGTGAGGGAGGCGGTCGAGTTGATCCTGTCCACATCACCGGAAATCGACGTGGTACGAGCGGTGGCCGACGGGCGCACGCTGATGGCGGCGGTCGAGGAGGAGCTGCCGGACGTGGTGATCACGGACATTCGCATGCCGCCGTCGGGCAGCGACGAGGGCATCAGGGTGGCGCACGCCCTGCGCGAGCTCTACCCGGAGATCGGCGTGGTGGTGCTGAGCCAGTACGCCGAGCCGCGCTACCCGCTCGCCCTGCTCGAGGGCGGCTCGGCCAGGCGTGCGTACCTGTTGAAGGAGCGCGTGCACGACCGCGGCGAGCTGGTGTCGGCGATCAAGAAGGTCGTGGCCGGCGAGTCGGTGATCGATCCGAAGGTCGTGGAGGTTCTGGTCGAGGCGCGGGCGCGTGAGAACGCCTCGCCGCTGTCGGAGCTGACGCCGCGCGAGCACGAGGTACTCGCCGAGATCGCGCGCGGCAAGAGCAACTCGGCGATCGCCGAGTCCCTCTTCCTCACCAAGCGCGCCGTCGAGAAGCACATCAACGCGATCTTCATGAAGCTCAACCTCTCGAATCCAGACGACGTGAGCCGGCGTGTCACCGCCGCGCTGATGTTCCTCGGATCGCTCGAAGAGGAGTAGCGCGCCAGCCGGGCCCGCCGTCGTGCGGGCCCCCCCGGCGGACACCTGCGCGCGCCCTTGCTCGTGCCGCCTCGCGGTTCGAAGCTGGCGATCACGGAGACGCACGTGTCCACCCCCCCTGACACGATGTCGCACAAGCGCCGCTGGGCCATCGGCGGGATCTTCGCGCTGGCCGTGATCTGCGGCTTCGTGGCGATCATGTCGACCTGGGTCAAGCGCCAGGCGCTCGACACGGACAACTGGACCAACACGAGCTCCCAGCTGCTCGCCGACAAGAACGTCCAGAACGCCGTCGGCCTGTACCTGGTGGACCAGCTCTTCTCGAACGTGGACGTGGCGGGCGAGCTGCGATCGGCGCTGCCGCCACAGGCTCAGGCTGTTGCGGCGCCGGCCGCGGCCGGCCTGCGCGAGCTGGCCAACCGGGCGGCCCCCGAGCTGCTGGCCAGACCGCGTGTGCAGAACGCCTGGCGGCTCGCCAACCGCAACGCCCACAAGCAGCTGCTGGCCGTCCTGAACGGCGGCAGCAAGACGGTCTCGACGTCGAACGGGGAGGTAGTGCTCGACCTGCACGTGCTCGTGGACCAGCTCGCGAGCACGCTGGGCGTGGGGTCGCAGGTGGCGGCCGCGCGGTCCAAGGTCGGCTCGAGCGGGGCGCGCGGCGCGGTGCAGCAGACGCCTCGGCGTCACGCTGCCACCCTCCAGCAGGTCGCCTGGTGATCCTGCGTTCGGAGCAGCTCAAGACGGCTCAGAACATCGCCAAGGGGATTCGGCACCTGTCGATCATCTTCACCGTGCTCACGTTCGCGCTGTTCGCCCTGGCCATCTGGCTCGGGCGCCCGTTCCGGCGCCTCGCGCTGCGCACCACCGGCTGGTGCTTCTTCGGGCTCGGCGTGCTCTGCCTGCTCATCCGGAGGGTCGCGGGCGACTGGGTTACCAACAGCCTCGTGAAGGCGGTGTCGGTCAGGCCCGCCGCGCACGACACGTGGTCCATCGGCACCTCGCTGCTGCGCGCGATCGCACTGGCGTTCGTCGTCTACGGCCTCGCGATCGTCCTCGCCGCCTGGCTGGCGGGCCCGACCCGGCCGGCGATCGCGCTGCGCCAGGTGCTGGCGCCCTCGTTCCGCGAGCATCCGTTGCGCGTCTACGCGGCTGCGACGCTCGTCTACCTGCTCGTGCTGGCGTGGGGTCCCACACCCGCCTTGCGCCACATCGTCCCGATCCTCATCATCGCGGCGCTGCTCGCGCTCGGCATCGAGTTGCTGAGAAGGCAGACCGCGAGGGAGTGCCCAGACGCGCGCGCGGGCGACGCGACGCGCCGTGCGCGCGCATGGCTCGACGCTCGCCGGGGCCACCCCGATGCCCATGCCGCCCCGCAGTCCGGTGCGGGGAACGGCGGTCGCCTCGGCGAGCTCGAGCGCCTCGCGTCGCTGCACGACAGCGGCGCGCTGACGGACGAGGAGTACACGACCCAGAAGGGGCTCCTGCTGAGTGGCTGAGATCTACTCGCCGCCGACGCGCGAGCAACAGGCGAGCAGCATTCCGCTCGAGGCGAAGTACTGGTACGTGCTCCTGCTGAGCGGCGGGCTCGGCGTCTTGGTGGGCGTCCTCGTGCTCAGCGACCCGAGCCGCTCGCTCAAGGCGCTGGCGACGATCGTCGGAATCTACCTGCTCGTGATCGGCGTGCTGCTGATCGCCCGGACCGTCCTCGACGAGGATCGGGGCGCCGGAGGGCTGCTGCTCGGCGCGCTCTCCCTGATCGCCGGCGCGATCGTCATCCGGCACCCCGGCAACACCGTCGTGGTGGTCTCGATGGCCCTCGGGATCTACTTCCTCGTGGCGGGGGCGCTCGCCCTCGCCCGGGCGATCATCGGGCCCTACCGGCTGCACGCGCTGGCGCGTGCGGTGGTCTTCATCGCCGGCGGCGTGATCATCACCTCGTCCACCGAGATCAGCGTGAAGACGCTCGCGCTCATCACCGGGATCGCCCTCTGCCTCGAGGGTGCGGTCCAGATCGGCGAGGCGTTCGTGCTGCGCGCGATCTCCCGTCGCGACCTGGCGTAGCAGCACTCGCCGGAAGCCCCGCGGCTACGCGGAATTTGGGATGCTCCCCGTAGTCATGGAGGACATCGGTCTGACCGCCGAGCTCACGCCCGGGCGCCCTTCGCCGGGCGCGGACGCCGCACGCGCGTTCGGCCGCGACCGGGTCGTCCCGTTCCTGGTGCTCGTCGGGCTCTACTACGGAGCCGCCCATCTCGGCTTTGCCCTGCATTTCACCGGCCCGGTGGCTGGGATCGTCTGGCTGCCGGTGGGCGTCGGGATCGGCTTCCTCTACCTGTACGGGCTCCAGTACTGGCCGGCGGTGGTCGCCGGCGACCTGCTGGCTAACAACTACACGTCGCTGCCGATCGGCTCCGCCGTCGGCCAGACCGCCGGGAACCTCGCCGAGGTGATCGTGGCCGCGCTCCTGATCCGCAGGTGGGTGCCGGATGGGTCCCCGCTCGCGAGCGTGTCCCGCCTGGTCCGAATGGTGGCCGCGCTGGCGATCGGCACGGCGATCAGCGCCACCCTCGGCCTGATCTCGCTGCGGTTCGGAGGCGTGGTCGCGACCCATGCCCTGCCGCGGCTGTGGCGGACGTGGTGGCTCGGAGACCTCTCCGGCGCGCTCCTCGTCGTGCCGCTGATGATCGCCTGGCACGTGCCGCCGTCGGTCGAGTGGCTGAGGGGCAGGCTGACAGAGGCGGCCTTCCTGCTCCTGGCCGTCCTGGGGCTGAGCGCACTCAGCCTGCACAGCGTGCGGCCGATCGGCTACCTCGTCCTCCCCGCCCTGATGGTCGTCGCCTGGCGCTTCGGGGCGCGCGGCGCGACGCTCTGCCTCGCTATCGCATCCGCCTACGCGGTTTGGGCGACGACGCACTTCGAAGGCCCGTTCGGCTTCCACTCGATCACCTGGGGCGTGCTCGGCACGCAGCTCTACATCGTGGCCGCGGCGCTGGCCGCGCTAGGCCTGGCGGCGCTGGTTTCCGAGCGCGACGACTACGCCGCGAAGCTGCGCGCCTCGCGCGAGCGACTCGCCAAGGCGGCCGACATCGAACGGCAGCGGATCGAACACAACCTGCACGACGGGGCCCAGCAGCGGCTCACCGCGCTTGCCGTCTTCCTCGGGATCGCGGCCGAGGAGGCCAGGCAGGCACCCTCCCGCGCCCCCGCCCTGATCGACCAGGCCGAGCGCGACCTGCTCGCGGCGATCGACGAGCTGCGGGCCCTGGCGCACGGGCTTCAGCCGCCGGTGCTCAAGCAGCACGGGCTGGCGCGGGCGATCCGGGGCGTGGCCGCGCGCTCGAGCGTGCCCGTCACCAAGCTCGAGCTGGCGCCACTGCGCTACGACGACACGGCGGAGAACACGGCCTACTTCGTGCTCGTCGAGTCGCTCACGAATGCGCAGAAGCACTCGCTGGCATCCTCGATCGAGGCCGGCGCCGCCTGGTCCGACGGCGTGCTGCACATCGAGATCGCAGACGACGGCGTCGGCGGCGCCGTGGAGAGCGGCGCCGGGCTCCAGGGGCTGCGCGACCGTGTGGAGGGCAGCGGCGGCCGCTTCACGGTCACGAGCCCGGCGGGTGGCGGGACGCGCATCTCCGCGGACATCCCGGCCACCGTGCTCAGCGGGATCACCCCATAGGGATGATGCCCGCGGGCCCCCGCGGCCCGATGCTGGCGACGCTGGTGGCCGGTACGTCTCGTAAGCCTGGGCAGCGCTGGGCCGGCATCGCCGGGCGGATGACGAACGCGTTCGGCCTCGTGCTGCTGCTCGTGCTGGCGACCTATGTGCTCGGCTCGCTCACCTCCTACAGGGGCTGGACGGGGGTGCTCACGATCACGGTGGCCGTGACCAGCGCCACCGTGGCGCTCGCGACGGCACGGGCGGGGCACGTGACCGTGCGCTGGGCCGGCCGCCTGGCGCTGCTGTCGATCGCGCTCGCCGCGTCGTCCGCCGCCAGCGGTGAGGGCTGGCTGCTCGGGCTGAGCGCGGTGCTCCAGGTCTTCCTGCTCGCGGCGGCTGCCATTTCGATCCTGCGGGCGGTGATCACGGAGACCGAGGTGGGCTTCCGCACGATCCTCGGCGCGGTCAGCGTCTACCTGATGCTGGCCATCCTGTTCACGTTCCTCTACGTCGCGATCGAGCGACTCCAGCCGGGCCCGTTCTTCGGGCCGGGCGCACAGACTGGTACCGGCGACTTCCTCTTCTTCAGCATCACCACCATCACCACCACCGGCTACGGCAACCTCGTGCCTGCCGCGCAGCCAGGCCAGATGTTCGCCGGCCTCGAGATGTTCATCGGGCAGGTCTTCGTGGTCACGCTGATCGCCGGGCTCGTCAGCCTCTGGAGGCCGGGCGAGTACGCACGCAAGCGGCGTGACGAATCATCCGGTTCGGATGATGTCGCGCCGCCGCGGCGCGCCTAGCGTCGCTCCACCCACGAAGGAGGGCGCAATGACCGCACCTATCGCAGACACTCGGCAGGCGGGCGGACCGTCCGCGGCCGATCTGGCCCGGTACGGCTACGAGGGCGGTGGGACGTCGAAGGGCTGGATCACCTTCGCCGGCACGATCATCGCGCTGGCCGGCTGCATGAACCTGATGCACGGCATCGCGGCGGTGGCCGGCTCCAAGGTCATCCCGCACCACGCGCACATCCTCGTGGCCAACCTGAGCGCCTGGGGCTGGATCGTCCTCATCCTCGGCGTGCTCCAGATCGCCGCGGCCATCGCCATCGGCCGGGGTAACCTGGTGGCCCGTCTGTTCGGGATCGGTGTCGCGTTCGTGAACGCGCTCGGCCAACTGGCGTTCGCCAGCGCCTACCCGGTCTGGTCGCTGACGATCCTCGGCCTCGACATCCTCGTGATCTACGCGCTGGCGGTGCACGGGCGCCTGGAGCCCGCCGAGTCGTAGGCCGTGCGCCTGCGCGAGACCGCCGAACGCGCCACCGTCCGGACTCAGCGTCTGCGCGACTCCGCGGAGTCGCGCGCGCGGCGGCTGCCGTGGGCGCGGCTGGCGATCCGGTCCTTCGAGCGCGAGCAGCGCTCGGGCGCCGGGCTGCTCGCGGGCGGGCTCGCCTACCGGCTGTTCTTCTGGCTGGTGTCGTTCGGCCTGATCGCCGCGGCGATCGCCAGCTTCTGGGTGCGCTCGAGCGAGGGGAGCCTCACGGACGCCGCAAAGAGCTTCGGCCTGAGCGGCGTCGCGGCCCGCTCGGCGGCGCACGCCGTGGACGACGGTTCCAGCGCGCGCTGGTACCTACTGGTAAGCGGGTTCGTGCTGGTGCTCTACTTCGGCCTCGGCGCGGTCCGGGCGCTGCGCGTCGCGGCATTCGTGGCCTGGCAGATCAAGCCCTCACGCGTGCGGAGGCCCTTGCGCGCCAGCGCCAGCTTCACGGGCATCTTCGTCGTGGGGCTGGCCCTCACCACGTTCACCTCGTGGGTCCGCCACCACGCACCCGCGGTGGGGGTATTGGCCACCGCCGGAACGCTGGTCGCGTACGCGGCCCTGGCCCTGCTCGCGCTCGACCTGCTGCCAAAGGGCGAGGGGGCCCGCCGGCGGTCGCTGCTGCCCGGCGCCGTGCTCGCGGCGATCGGGTTCACCGCGATCCACCTGTTCACCGTCTACTACCTGTCCGACAAGCTCGAGCGCTCGCCAAAGCTCTACGGCACGCTCGGGGCCGCCACCGTCGTGCTGCTCGGCCTCTACCTGATCGCCCGGGTGGTCGTGTCGGCGATGTTCCTGAACGCGACGGCCTCCGGCACCGCCGGTTCACCTGATCCGGGTGATGACCTGGGCCGGCGCGCCCTCGAAGCTGACTGGCGGACCCGTGGCTGACGAGAGGGGACAGCGCATCGCCAAGGCCATCGAGCCGCTTCGCGTGAAGCCCGGCTCGAAGGTCCGCCTGCCCGATGACTTCGACCCGCGCTACAAGGGCGGGGTCACGAAGAAGAAGGAGGGCGTGGCGCTGCTGGGGGACGGGGTGGAGATGCTCTGCGAGTACCAGGCGCGGCTCGCCGCGCAGGACACCTGGGGTCTCCTGGTGGTGCTCCAGGCGATGGACGCCGCGGGCAAGGACGGCACGATCCGGCACGTGATGAGCGGCGTCAACCCGCAAGGGGTCGCCGTACACAGCTTCAAGGTCCCCTCCTCGGAGGAGCTCGATCACGACTACCTCTGGCGCTACGCGCAGCGGCTGCCCGCGCGCGGGCAGATCGGCATCTTCAACCGCTCGCACTACGAGGAGGTGCTCGTGGTGCGTGTGCACCCCGAGAACCTCGGCCGCCAGAAGCTTCCGGAGGAGGCGAAGAAGGGGGACGTGTGGGAGCGGCGCTACCGCGATATCAACGACTGGGAGCGCTACCTGAGCGGCAACGGCTTCCGCATCGTCAAGCTGTTCCTGAACCTCTCGAAGGAGGAGCAGCGGCGCCGCTTCCTGCGCCGGATCGACCTCCCTGAGCACAACTGGAAGTTCTCCACGGCCGACGTCCGGGAGCGGGGGCGCTGGGACGACTACCAGAAGGCGATCTCGCAGATGCTGTCGCGCACGAGCACCGAGTGGGCGCCCTGGTACGTGATCCCGGCGGACCGCAAGTGGTTCGCGCGCATCGCCGCGGCGGCCGTGATCGCGCACGCGCTGATGGAGATCGACCCGCGCTTCCCGGCGGTGGACGACGAGCAGCGCCGCAACCTGCTCGAAGTGAAGGCGGCCCTCGAGGCGGAGGCCCCCAAGGGCGCTGCGCCGGACCCGTTCGAGGAGGAGCAGAAGCGGCACGAGGCCCAGGCGGACCGGGCCGAGCCGGCGGCCACCTGAGGCGGCGCGCAGCGTGGCCACCGCCGTCCATCCGCAGGTCGACGTCCCCCTCGCCGGCGAGCGCTGGTACGCCATGTCGGGTGACGACGTGGCCGCGCGGCTGGGCGTGGATCCCACCGCCGGCCTCTCCTCGGCGCAGGCCGCGGACCTGCTGAGCCGCGACGGCTCGAACGAGCTCCCGGCCGAGCAGCCGGTCCCCGGCTGGCGCCGCTTCCTCGGCGAGTTCCGCACCTACATGCAGCTCATCCTGCTCGGCGCTGCCGCGGTGTCGCTCGTCGTGCAGGAGTGGAGCACGGCGGTCCTCCTGCTCTTCATCACGGTGGTGAACGCGACGGTGGCACTGCGCCAAGAGGGCAAGGCCGAAAGCGCGATGAACGCGCTGAAGTCGATGGTGAAGCCCACCGCGCGCGTGCTGCGCAACGGCAGGGAGTCCGAGATCCCCGGCGAGGAGATCGTCGTGGGCGACCTGCTCGTGCTGGCCGCGGGTGACGACGTGCCCGCCGACGGGCGCATCATCGAGGCAGCCGCGCTCCAGATCGACGAGTCGGCGCTCACCGGCGAGAGCGTGCCGGTGGCGAAGGACGCCGAGACGCTCCCGGACACGGAGCTCGGCGCCGGCGACCAGACCAACATGGCGTTCATGCACACTCCGGTGACGCACGGGAGCGGCCTCGCGGTCGTCACGGCGACAGGCGCGGGCACGCAGGTCGGCAGGATCGCCGGCATGCTGGCGAGCACAGCGCGGGAGGAAACGCCGCTGACACGCCAGCTCAACACGCTGACGCTCTGGATCGCGGCGGCGGCCGGGGCCACCATGATCGTGATGTTCGTGCTCGGCGCTCAGCGGGGCGAGTCCGCGAAGTTCCTGTTCACGAGCGCCGTGGCGCTGGCGATCGCCTCGATCCCCGAGGCGATGCCCACGGTGCTCCAGGTGATCCTGTCGCTTGGCGCGTCGGACCTCGCCAAGCGCGGCGCGGTGGTGAAGGACCTCGCGTCGGTCGAGACGCTCGGCTCTACCTCGGCGATCAACTCCGACAAGACCGGCACGCTCACGATGAACCAGATGACGGCGGTCGAGGTGCTCGATCCCACCGACCGCTACGCGATCTCGGGCATCGGCTACGGCCTCGACGGCAAGGTGCAGCACGCTGCCGGCTCGTCCGACACGATCGAGCAGGCGATCCTGCCCTACATCGTCGCCAGCGACGCCAAGCTCGAGGACGGCAAGGTCGTCGGCGACCCCACCGAGGGCGCGCTGCTCGTGCTCGGCTACAAGGCCGGGCTCGACCTGGAGGCCACGCGCGAGCGCTTCCCGCGCGTCGCCACACTGCCGTTCGACCCGGGCTACAAGCTGATGGCGGTCTTCACCCAGATCACGGACGAGACGGGCGCGGACATCATCCGCTGCAACGTGAAGGGCGCCGCGCCGGCGGTGCTGAGCCGCGCCTGGAAGGCGCTCTCGGACGGCGAAGAGATCGCCTGGGACGACGACCTGAGCGCCCGCGCGGACGCCAACCTCCAGCGGATGGGCGACCAGGGCCTGCGCGTGATGGCCGCCGGCTACAGGGACCTCGACGCGGACTCGTTCGACCCGCGCGGAGATCTGCTGGGCTACACGGAGCAGCTTGTGATCACGAGCCTCGTGGCCATGGTCGACCCGGCGCGCGACGAGTCGAAGGCCGCGGTGGAGGACGCCCAGCAGGCGCACATCCGCGTGCGCATGGTCACCGGCGACGACGTGGTCACGGGCGCCGCGATCGCGCGCCAGCTCGGCATCGAGGGCGAGGCGATCCTGGGCGCGGAGTTCGCGGCTCTCGACGAGGAGGAGCGCCTGGCGCGCATCGACGGCATCGGCGTGGTGGGGCGCGTCGCCCCCGAGCACAAGGTCCTGCTCGTCGACACGCTCAAGCAGCGCGGCCACGTCGTGGCCATGACCGGCGACGGCGTGAACGACGCGCCGGCGATCAAGGCCGCCCACATCGGCATCGCCATGGGCAGCGGCACCGAGGTGGCGAAGAACGCCGGCCGCATGATCCTGTCGGACGACAACTTCGCCACGATCGTCCACGCGGTGGAGCAGGGACGGAAGCTCTACGACAACCTGAGCAAGTACGTCCGCTTCGTGATGATCACGCTCGTCGCGTTCGTGCTCACGTTCCTCGGCGCGTCGCTGCTCAACATCGCCGCGGGGCAGCCGTTCAGCTCGCCGCAGGTGCTCTGGATCCACTTCGTGGCGAGCGCCCCCTTCGGCGTCGCACTCGGGCTCGACAGGCAGACGCCAGGCCTGATGCGGCAGCACCCGCGTTCGAAGGACGAGTCGATCGTCAGCCACGGCCTCCTGCTCACGGCCGGCCTCGTGGGCCTGTACATGGCGATCGTGCTCGACGCGCTGGTCTACTTCGGCACGCAGCACTTCCACAGCGCGGCCGTGGGCTCGTCGATCGCGCTGACGGCCTTCACGCTGATGATCGTCGTGGCGGCCTACCAGAGCCGCAGCATCGACCGGACCGTGCTCGCGCGCGACACCTTCGACAACCGGACGATGAACCTCACGGCGCTGGCGGAGATCGTGCTGGCGGTCTTCGCGACCCAGATGGACGGGTTCCGCCGGCTGCTCGGCACGACACCGCTGACCAGCGGGCAGTTCCTTCTTGCGCTGGCCGGCGCCGTGCTGCTGCTCGCGCTCTGGGAGATCGGCAAGCTGGTGGCCCGGCGGACGAGCGGCTGAGACGCCGATGGCGCGACGACTCGCAGCCCTCCTCGCGCTGGTCCTGAGCGCGGCCGCCCTCGGGCTGGCGGTGGTGGTCGGGATCGAGAACTTCCCGCGCGGCCTGACCGTGCTGGCGTGCCTGATCGTGGGCGTCGCGGCGGCCTGGTTTGCGTTCGTGCACGCGGGCCCGGCGCGCGTGGCGGGCGGCGTGGTAGCGGCCCTGGCGCTGGCCGGAGCGGTGGCGCTGATCGTGCTCGAGGGACGCCCATTCGAGGACGCGCTCGTGTTCGTGGCGTTCCTGCTGGCGCTCGCGGCGTCGCGGCGCGCGCTGATCCCGCACGTGGAGCTCGAGCCCGCGCCGCGGCCAGAGCGCCCGGTGCTGTTCTACAACCCGAAGTCCGGCGGTGGGAAGGCCGAGCGCTTCCACGTCGCCGACGAGGCGAGGGCGCGCGGGATCGAGCCGGTGGAGCTCCAGCTCGGCGACAACCTGCGGGAGCTCGTGCGCCACGCGATCGCCGGCGGCGCGGACGCACTGGCGATGGCGGGCGGCGACGGCTCGCAGGCGATCGTGGCCGACGAGGCGGCCACTCACGGCCTCCCCTACGCGTGCATCCCGTCCGGGACGCGGAACCACTTCGCGCTCGACCTGGGCGTCGATCGCGACGACGTGGTCGGCGCGCTCGACGCCCTCGTCGACGGCGGCGAGCGCGTGGTGGACCTGGCCGAGGTCAACGGGCACGTCTTCGTGAACAACGTCTCGCTCGGCGTGTATGCCGAGGCCGTGCAGCGGGACGAGTACCGCGACTCCAAGCTGCACACGATCGCCACCACGGCGCCTGAGGTGCTCGGCCCCCACGGCGAGGGGCTGCACCTGAGCTGGACCGGACCGGACGGGCAGGAGGAGGCCGCCGGCGCGGCGTTGCTCGTGTCAAATGACCCCTACCGCCTCGGGCCCAAGCTCGGGTCGGGCACGCGCCCCAGCCTCGAGGAGGGCCTGCTCGGCATCGCCGTCATCGGAGGAGGCAACGGGGGCCGGGCCCCTCTCGTCCAGTGGTCCACCCAGACCTTCGAGGTCGCCTCCGACCGGGAGGTGCCGGCGGGCATCGACGGCGAGGCGGTCAAGCTCGAGCCGCCGCTGCTCTTCACCACCCGCCCGCGTGCACTGCGAGTGCGGATTGCGCGCCGGCACCCCGGCGCCTCGCCGTCCGCGCTCATGCCGCCCACGGCCTTCGCCGCCACGCGCACGCTGCTGCGGCTCGCCTTCGGGTCCGCCGAGGTCTGAGGGCGTCAGGCTGCGGAGACCGCCGGCAGCGCGCGGTCCAGGCGCGCCTGGCAGGTGGCGACGTGCGAGCGGGCCCACTTGCACGGCCGCGTGGACGGCGCGCCGCGCTCGCTCTCCAGGTGGTCGTCGATGTCGGCGAGCTTGACCATGCGCGCCAGACGCGCGGCCGGCCCGCGCGCATCCGCGATCCGCAGCGCGTGCAGCTCGAACGACTCCGCCGGCCTGCGGGTCAGGAGCAGCACCGCGGTGAGCTCCTCGGCCGTGAGCCCGTGTGTCTCGAGCTCCTGCGCCGACGCGGAGGTGTGCTCCAGCAGGTCGTGCAGGAAGGCGACCGTGCGCGCCTCTTTATTCACGGCCGCCGCGACCCGCTCGAGGTGGTCGATCTGGAGTCCGCCGAAGCGGTCGCGCTGATCGCCGTGACGCAGACGCGCGAGCTTCCTTGCAGCCGCGGCATCCATGGGTCCGCAAAGTGTCCTGAAATCCGCTCTTTGCGGCAACCCCTGGTCGCACCCGGCGGCCCCTCATGCTCGCCACCCAGGTGTGGTGCGGGCTTCCGCCCTCACACCTGTCCACCCCATTGCTGCGCCGGATCGCGGATGAAAGCCTGGGCTCAGATTCCCCGATCACGCCAAGGAGCTGATCGCTGTGCCTTTCGCTGCCGATTACCCGCTGTTGAACATCATCTGGACGATGTTCGTCTTCTTCGCGTTCACGCTCTGGATCTGGCTGCTGATCGTGGTGTTCAGCGACCTCTTCCGGCGTCACGACCTCTCCGGCTGGGGCAAGGCCGGCTGGAGCTTGTTCATCATCGTTCTCCCCCTGCTGGGCGTGCTGGTCTACATGATCGCCGACGGTAAGGGCATGGCCGAGCGCAAGGCCGAGGACTACCAGCAGGCCCAGGCCCAGTTCGACCAGCACATCCGCTCGGTCACGAGCGGAGGTGGTGGTGGCGCCGCGGGCGAGATCAGCCAGGCCAAGCAGCTGCTGGACGCCGGGACGATCACCCAAGCCGAGTTCGATCAGATCAAGACGCGCGCGCTGTCCAACGGCGTCTCGAGCTCGAGCCTCGCCGCAAGCTGAGCAGCGTTTCCTTCCGCGCTCACATCGGGCGGCCGCGGCTATCGCCGCGGCCGCTCGACTATCAGCGTGAGCTCGTTGCGGTCGGCCACGGTCACCACGTCGTCGACGTCCGCCCCCTCCTCGCAGTGAGCGCGCCAGCGTGCTCCCTGCAGCCAGACATCGCCGTCGGGACGGCAGGCCGACAGCACGGTGGCGTCCGAGCCGATGATCGCCTCGCCGCCGGTCTGCACGCGGCGGTGCCTGACGGTCCGCCACCAGAACGCCACCTCGCCGCACCCGAGCACGAACAGCACGCTCCCGGCGATCAGGTTGGCCGGATCCGGCAGGACGAGGAAGGCGAGCAACGACAGCAGGAGCAACACGGCCGGCTCCGATCAGTCGGCCGGCGGCTGATCCGTGCGCCGGCGCCGGCGCAGCAGCGCCGCCCCGGCGATCGCGCTCGATGCGACCGCCGCCCCGCCGGCTATCTGCTTGCGGGAGGGACCCGACGGCGTCGGCTCCTCCTGCCGCCGGAACCGCAGGGTGCGTCGCCGCCCCTTGGCGGCGGTGCCTCTGTTCAGCATCTGGACTCCCTCCTGGAGATTGGTGCGCCGCCAAAGCTGGCAGCAGTGCGGACCCCGAGCATCATCCGGAATGGGTGATGCGGGCGCCCGCTGCGCCCGTCAGATTGCGTGGCGTGGCGCCGAGAGCAGCAGTCGTGGTCGGCGTGCTCGCGGGGCTGGCATGCGCGGCTCCCGTGGCGACCGCCGCGACGTCCACCACCTCGGAGGACAGGACCCAACGGGCGACCGTCACCGCCACGACCGCCCTCACCAGAACGGTCACCCAGGCGCAGACGACGTCCGTGACCGGCACGAAGTCGATCAAGATCCAGGTGCAGGGGGTGAGCGGCTCCACAACCTCGACGGCAGCCGCGTCGGACTCCGGCGGCGGCGGGCTGCCCGGTTGGGCCTGGGCGCTGATCGGCGTCGGCGCTGTGCTGCTGCTGGTCGGCGCGTTCTCCGCCGGCAGGCGCGGCAAGCAGCCGCCCGACCTGCCCGGACCACCGCCGCCACCGGGTGCTGGACCGCCGCCGCCCGGAGCCGGACCGCCGCCCGGGGCTGGGCCGCCGCGGGGGGCTGAGCCGCCCTACTGAGTACCGGCGCCTGCGCGCGAGGGCTGCGGCTAGCCTGACGTCGCGGCCGTGCTCGCCAGTCTCCGCACCAGCCTGAACCGGTCAGAGGGCGCGACTATCCCCGTCCTCGCGGTGGCCTGCCTCGCGCTCGCCGGGCTCTCCCTGCTGCTGCCGTCGGTGCCCACCACCGACCCCTGGGGCTGGATCGTCTGGGGCCGCCAGATCCTCCACCTCGACCTCAACACGGTCGCCGGGCCGCCGTCGTGGAAGCCGCTGCCGGCGCTCTTCACCACGCCGCTCTCGCTGCTCGGCGGCGCGGCGCCGGGGGCCTGGCTGGTTATCTCGCGCGCGGGCGGCCTGCTCGCGCTGCTCCTCGCCTACCGCCTGGGCCGGCGCCTGGCCGGACCCGTCGCGGGCGCGGTCGCCCTCGTCGCGCTCCTGCTCACGAGCGACTGGCTCGGGGAGCTGGCATTCGGCTACTCGGAGGGGCTGGCGGTGGCGTTCCTGCTCTGGGCGGTGCTGAGCCACCTCGAAGGGCGGCGCGGCCACGCGCTCGTGCTCGGCTTCCTCGTGTCGCTGTCGCGTCCCGAGGCGTGGGCGCTGCTGTTCCCCTACGCCGCCTACGTCTGGCGCGCGGAGCCGCCGAAGCGAGGGCTCGCCGCCGGCCTGGCGGTCGCCTCGCCACTGCTCTGGCTGGTGCCGGACTGGCTCGGCTCGGGCAGCCCGTTCCACGCCGACCAGGTGGCCGGCGTGAACCTCGCCGCCGACGGGTCGCAGCCCGGGCTCCACGTTCTGAGCGACGGCCTGGCTCTCGCTCCGCTCTTGGTGGAGCTGCTGGCCCTCGCCGCGATCGCCCTCGCTGTGCGGCGCCGGCAGTGGACGGTGCTCGTGCTGGGCGCCGGCGCCGCGGCCTGGATCGCCATCCTCGCGCTGGCCACCCAGGCCGGCTATCCCGGCGCCGGGCGCTTCCTGGTGCCGCCGATCGCCATCGCCTGCGTGCTGGCCGGCGTCGCCATGGCCTGGCTGGCGCAGCTCGACCTGCGCCTCGTCCCGCGCGGCGCCGTGGCCGCGCTGGTCGTCCTCGCGGCGCTGCCCCTGACGGCCGGCCGCGCCGAGAACCTCGCCGACCAGGCGGGCGGCGCCGACGTGGCCGCCCACTTCCAGGACGAGCTCGACCTGGCGATCCAGCGCGCCGGCGGCCCGCTGGCGATCCTCCGCTACGGCCGCCCGGTCGTGCCCTCTCACCTCTGGTGGAACGCCGGCGCCCTGGCCTGGAAGCTCGGGATCCCACTCGAGGGAGTGGCCACGATCCCGGAGTCCCGGCTCGCCACGCTGCGCGGCCTGCGCGCGCCCGCCGTGCTGTTCACGCCGCTCGGCGGGAAGCCGCCCGACGACGCCGAGTGGGTCCCGACCCGCGCCGTCAGGCCGAAGGGCCTGGTCGTGCACCGGCTGGCGAAGGTCGGCATGTGGCGCGTGCTGGCGATCGAGCCGGGCCGCTGAGATCCCCCCCGAGGGGGGGCGAAATCCGGACGTTCATGGACTTAGCCCTGATATGCGGGGTGAACTCCATGCACGTCTGGCCGAAGTGGCCTCCCGGCAGCACGGGGTGGTGTCTCGAGCACAGCTTCAGGCGCTCGGTTTCAAGCCCGGTGCAATCGATCGGATGATCGCCTCGAAGCGGCTGATCCCAAAACACCGGGGTGTCTACGCGGTGGGACACGGCAAGCTCTCAAAGCACGGCTCTCTCATTGCCGCAGTTCTGGCCTGCGGTGAGGACGTCGTCCTGAGCCACCGAAGCGCGGCGTGGCTCTGGAGCCTGCGGCCGGACAACAGGACGAAGGTGGACGTGACCGTGCCGCGGCCGGGGCAGAGCCAACGGAAGGGCATCCAGGTCCACACGAGCCGGCCCTTCGCCAAGGACGACGTCATCGAGATCGACGGCATTCCGGTCACGAGTCTCGCGCGCACGCTCCTGGACCTCGCCGAAGCCAGGACCTATTGACCAGAAGCCCCGGCCGTCGCGGTCAACGCCCACTGCGCTTGATCCTCGCCGATGCCGTGCTGGTCGATCCCGCGACCCGCAAGGAGCTCGAGCGCGGATTGCAGAAGCTGCTCCGCGAGCACCGGCTGCCGAAGCCGGTGCGCAACACCCTCGTCGAGGGCTACGACGTCGATGCCGTCTGGCTGGAGGAAAAGGTGATCGCCGAGCTCGACGGCTACGAGACCCACGGCACGCGCAAGGCATTCGAGGACGACCGTGTCCGCGACGCCAACCTCCAGCTCGCCGGCTACCGCGTGATCCGCATCACCTGGCGGCAACTGAAGCAGCAGCCCGATGCGGTCGCCCGCACGCTCCAACGCCTCCTCGAACGCTCCGCCGGCTAGCGCCCGGCCACGTCGGCCACGTAGCTCGAGACCTCCTGGATCTGCTGCTCGCTGAGCTGATCCTTGAAGGCGGGCATGCCGCTGCCGCCGTTGCGCACGAACTGCTCGACCACGGACTCGGTGGGCTTGCTCTTGTCGAGGTCGGGACCCGCGCTGCCGGTGGAGGCCACCGCCTTCAGCTTGTGGCAGCTCCCGCAGTTCGCCTGCGAGTAGACCTTCGCGCCGGCCGGCGCGTTGGCCGGCACCGACGCGCTGCCGCCCCCACCGCCGCAGGCGCTGAGCGCCGCGCCGGCTGCGGCGACCGCCAGCGCGGGTGGCAGGCGCGCGCTCATACGGGCCGGTCGGGCACCCGGCGCGACCAGGCGAAGCCGAGGAGCACGAGGATCGCCGCGAAGGCGCTGAGCGACAGCACCGGGATCGTGACGTAGTGGAACTTGTCGATCCACTTGGTCGCGCAGGACGCGCCGCCGGCGCGGCAGGCGGCCGACTCGGCGCTCGGGTGCTCCTCGATGTAGATGTGGTAGATCGCCACGCAGGCGCCGGCGATCGGGAGGAGGAACGAGTACTGCACGGCCGCGCGCACGTCGCGCCGCAGCGCGCCCACCAGCAGCACCCACGAGAGCGGGTACATGCAGATGCGCTGGTACCAGCACAGCCGGCAGGGCACGAAGTCGGCGTACTCGGAGAAGAACAGGCTGCCGGCCACGGCCACGGCCGCGATCACCCAGGCCACCCACAGCTCCGAGCCGAACAGCGTCTCGCGGATCTCGACGAGCAGGCGCCGTGCCGGTTGCCAGAAGAGCGCGACCAGCGCCACCAGCAGGACGAAGCCGACGAGCACCTGCAGCAGGATGGCGAGGGCGGCCAGGCCAGTGGACACCCCGTTGACGAGGTCGTGCTTACTCACGCCCCCACATACTGCCGAACAGGTCGGCCGGGGCTGCCACCAGGGCGCTCGGCCGAGAGGCGGCTAAAGGCGGTGGAGGCCCACCATCGCCGCCTCGGAGGCGAGGCAGAGCAGGCCCATCACGAAGCAGCCGATCGAGCAGAGCAGGCGATTGCCGCGCACCAGGTTCACGTTGCGCGCCTCGTGCAGCAGCCGCTTGGCCTCGCCGGCGAGCAGGTCCTCGTCGTCGGTGCGGAACTGTGTCTCGCTGTAGGCGCGCAGCGCGTCGATCGGATTGCGCGCCACGCTGCGCGAGGGGGCGAACACCAGCGCCGCCAGGACCGCCGCGGCGAAGAGGAAGAGCACCCCGGCGATCCCGAGCGTGGCCGCCAGCGGCTGGCCCACCCGGCCGAGCTTGCCGGCGTCCTTGAGCGCCGAGTCGCCGAGCCCCACCGTCAGCGTGAGCAGCACGCCGCAGGAGCCGAGCATTCCGCTGGCCCGGGTGCGGATCGCCTCGCCGCGCGTCTCCTCGACGCGCATCATGTCGCGCGCCACCTCGGCCACCTTGTCCTGCTCGGGGCCGGACCTCTCGGCGGGCAGCTTCCTCAGCTGGATCTCGTGGGCGACTGGGAGTTGCATCTACTAGCTCGGGGAGTCACTCTCGAACTCGGCACCTGACGAAGGTTCTTTAGCGCTTGTTCGAGATCCGCCTGTCGCCGCTCCACGGCGGCGCACCGGGCGCGCTGACCGCGAGGTGCAGGATCACCTGGCGCCGGCTCACGGTCAGCGAGCGGCGCCGCGGATCGAGCCGCACCACCAGCTTCACGACGCCGGCGTGCTGGCCCTTCAGAACGGTCCGCGCCAGCACCGGGTTCTTCGCCCGGCTCGAGTGGCCGGACGACAGGAGCAGCGACGCTCGCACGAGTGAGTTGTTCTCCGCCAGCGCGACGTAGGCCACCACGTAGCCCTTGCGAAGCGGCTGGTGCGAAGCCACCTTGACCCACTCCACCGCTGTGACGACCTTCGGCTGGGGCGCCGGGATCGGCGTGATCGGCGTCGGCTCGGGCTGCGGCTGCGGCTCAGGGGGCGGAGGCGGCGGGTCCGGCGGGTTCGTCTCCGGCGGCAGGGTTCCGCCGCCGTTCGGGTCGGGCGTGCCTATGCGTACCCAGCGGGCCACCGACGGCACGCCGTCGGAGTTGACCACGAACAGCATGTAGTAGCCGGGCGGGGCGATGTCGGCACTCGCCGGCGCGGTGAGGTTCAGCCCGTCCTCGGTGGGCGCGGCCTGGAGCGGCACGATGCGCGGGCTGGGGTTGGTGCTGTGCGTGACCGCCGCCGGCGGGATCAGCACCGCGTGCGCCTGCTGCGGGTCCACCTGGCTGAGCGCCACGTGGAAGGCGGCGCCGTAGTCCTCCGCCTCGGGTGCCGAGTCGATCTGCGGCCGCGTGCCGCGAAAGAGGTAGGGCGGCGAGTAGATCTCCCCCGAGTTGTGGTCCGATCCCTCGTACGGGTGCGGCGTGCTTCCGACGGGCGGGTTGTAGACGTACGGGTTGTCGTCGCCCGCCGACAGGACGCGGCCGTCGGGCAGCAGCACCGCGGTGGAGTGGTAGGCACGGTCGATCTGCTGCGCGGGGCCGAGCACCCAGCCCTGATCCGGATGCGCCGGGTCGTACAGCTCCATCTGGTGTTCGGGCTTGCCGTTCTGGAGCACGTAGGTGCTGCCGTTCTGCATGCCGTTGCCGCCGCCGATCGTGAGCTCCGTGCCGTCTGGCAGCCAGAGCGTGTTGTGGTTCGCGCGCGCGACCTGGAGCGACGGTCCGGGCGTCCACTGCGGCGGCGCGACCGAGAGATCGAGCGTGATGCTCGTGTTCACGGCCGGGAAGGTGCTGCCGGGGCCGCTCTTGTTGGGGAAGCCGCCGATCTCGGTGATCCGCTCCGACGGCCCAGTGCCGTTCGGATCGAGCAGCTCGGTGCCGTAGGTGCGTCGCGCATCCTGCGCGGGCAGGTTGGTCCACGTCATCGTGGCGGGGTCGAGCAGCGCGGTGTCGGTCTGGCCCGGGCCGGCGAGCAGCACCTTGCCATTGCCGAGCAGCGTCATGTGCGGGTAGAGGTCGGTCTGCCGGTCGCCCTGCGACGGGTGCTGCCAGCTGCCAACGCCGGAGGGGTCGTCGGTGGGCGTGAAGACCTCGAGCTGGGGGTTATTGCCCGTGCCGGTCTCGTTCAGGCCGGCGAGCACCGCCATGCGCCCGTCAGGCAGCTCCACGATTGACGGGTACCAGCGGCCGTGCTGCATGTCGGGCTGCTGGAACCAGGTTTCGGTCCAGGGGTTGAACGTGTAGGCCCGTTTCAGCCCGTAGTGCATCGGCTCGTTCGGGTTGGGGAACTCGAGCGTGCCCCCGACGGTCATGAGGTCGCCGTTCGCCATCAGCGCGAGGCCGGCGCAGAACAGCGACGCCGGGCTGTCCGTCTCGGGGTCGAACGGCGGCACGACGTGCGTGAACATCGGCTCGGTGGACGGGTCCGCGCTCGTGCTCGGGTCGGGGTCGCCCTTGGTGGGATCCCAGAGCCAGGCGTCGCCCGCGATCGCAGCATCGCTGGGCGGGTTCGACTCGGGCCGGAAGGGGAAGGCGAAGAAGATCACCTTGCCCGTGGGCAGCAGCGCCATGTGGATCGCCATCACGGGAAGGCGGAACGGCCCGCTCGTCCACTTGCCGTAGACCGCCGGGTCCAGCCCGGCGTCGGCTGCGCGCACCCGCGCGGCCGCCGCGCGTGCGCGGCGCTCCACCCGGCGGCGCTGCGCAGGCGACATCCGCCGCCACCTGCGCGCCTCCATGCGAGCGAGCATCCGCAGCCCGGCGTGCTCGGCCGCGTGCTCGGGCCCGAGGATCAGCCGCTCCACCTTGCTGAGCGAGCGCGTGGTGCCGTTCGTCGGCGCAGCCTGCGCGCTCACCGCGCAGGCGGCAGCGACCATGGTGGCCAGTAGAGCGCAGAGTCCTTTCATAGCTCCGCGAGGCCCTCCGCCAACGAAAAAGAGCCGCTAATCGGCTCAATTTCGGGAAGGCCTTGCGTACCTCGAACGTAGTACGACTCGTCAGTTCGCGCAAGCCCTTCTGAGTAATTTCTGGGAAGCCCGCATCCGCGCCGCAGGTGGGCGACGCGGATGCGGGATGAATGTCAGCGAACGCGTGGCATGGCGAAAGCCCGAGTCACGAGTCACCAGTCACCAGTCACGAACTCGGCTTCACGTTCTGGTTCAGCCGGAACAGGTTCGTCGGGTCGTACTCGTCCTTGAGCGCGGTGAGGCGCTCGTAGGTGTCGGACGCGTAGGCGGAGCGCACCTGGCCCTCATCGGAGATGAAGTTCACGTACGTGCCGCCCGTCAGCGAGGGCTCCATCGCGACGTGCAGGTCGCGTGCCCAGCTCACGGCGTCGTCGTAGCCGTCGGCGGTGAACGTGCTGCCGATGACGTTCAGCAGGAACGGCGCGCTGCGATCGCCGAACGCCGTGGCCTCCGCCGGCACCCGCGCGACCGCTCCGCCCACGTGGTGCACGTGGATCTCGGACTTGGGCGAGCTGATGTTCTGGTGGTAGTCCACGAGCGTGTCGATCGCGCCGTCGTCGAGGCCGCGCAGCCAGCCGGCCTTGAAGTAGTTGTGGGCGCCGGGGCCCCACAACGGGTCCAGCAGGCTCTGCATCGCCACGTACGGCATCGGGCCCATCAGGTCCGCCACCGGCGGGACGATCTGACGCAGCGGCGCGATCGCCTGCTCGGCCTCGTCGATCGGACCGGCGTACATGCCGGCCACGACGACACCCTTCTGGCCGTGGGCCGCCTCGGGCAGGAACGGGGCGGGCGGCGCGGTGGCGAGGCTGATCAGCGTGGTGAGCTCGTCGGGCGCCGACTCCACCCACTCGCGGTAGAAGCGCAGGATGTCGCCCGCGTAGTCGCCCGGATAGAAGACGGCGCCGGCCAGAACGGTCGGGCCGACCGGGTGCACGCGGTAGTCGAACGACGTGACGATGCCGAAGTTGCCGCCGCCGCCGCGGATGCCCCAGAAGAGCTCGGGGTTCTCGTCCTCGCTGGCGTGCACGAGGCGGCCGTCGGCGGTCACGACGTCGGCCGAGAGCAGGTTGTCGGCGGTCAGGCCGTGCTTGCGCATCAGCCAGCCGATGCCGCCGCCGAGCGTGAAGCCCGCGATGCCGGTGCTCGACACCAGGCCGCCGGTGAGCGCCAGCCCGAAGGCCTGCGTCTCGTGGTCGAGCTCGGCCCAGGTCAGGCCGGCCTCGGCGGTGACGACCCGCGCCTCGGGATCGACCTTCACGCCCTTCATCTGGGACAGGTCGATGACGATGCCGCCGTCCACGGTCGAGAAGCCGGGAATGCTGTGAGCGCCGCCGCGGACGGCCACGACGAGCTCCTCGCTGCGCGCGAACTCCACGGCGCGCATCACATCGGCCACGCCGGCGCAGCGTACGATCAGCGCCGGGTGGCGGTCGTGCGCGCCGTTCCAGATCGCTCGTGCCTCGTCGTAGCCCTCGTCGCCGGGCCTGATCAGCTCGCCGCGCAGGCCCTCGGCCAGTTCGGCCACCGAGCCCTCGGCGAGTGTGGAGTGAGTCATCTGCTCCGTTGCCATTCGTTCCTCCTTGATCTGGGAGGACCGAAGCTACGGACGGCCTATCAACAACCGCTCATCTGCGGCTCAATCGGCGCCTGCGAGCGCGCCAAGCTGCTGCTCGAGCATGCGAGCGTGCGCGGGACCGAACGTGTAGCCGCCGCGCTCGAAGATGTCGATCGCGGTGCGGAGGGCGCCGCGGGCAAGCTCGAGGTCCCCGATTGCGATCGCGGCCTCCGCCAGCTCCGCCTCGGCCCAGCCGCGGTTGCGCTCGAGCCCCTGGTAGGCGCCGAGCGCAAGGCAGTGCTGGAAGTGCTCGACCGCGCGCCCGGCGTTGCCCCGCTCGAGCTCGAACGCGCCGATGATCATCGGGACGCCCTGGAGGCCCGGGCCGTCGTCGGTGCGCTCGTAGATGTCGAACGCCTCCCCCAGCAGGCGCCGGGCGGTTTCCTCCTCGCCGGTGGTGAACGCGAGCATGCCCATGCCCGACAGCGTCGTGGCGATCTCGCGCGGGTCGCCGGCAGCGCGCCGCAGCGCCAGCGCGTCCTCGAAGAACTGCCAGCCGAGCTCCGGCTCGCCGGCGGTCCGGGCCAGGTTGCCGAGCGCGTTCAGGGTCATGCTCGTGCCGAGGTCGTCGCCGAGCCCCAGGAACAGGCCGAGCGCCTCGTCCATCGCCTTGCGCGCGGCGCGGTACTCGCGGTCCGAGCGCCAGGCCTCGCCGATGCTCACGAGCGTGTAGCCGGCGGCCGCCCGGGAGCGCACCGTCCTGAAGAGGCAGAACGTGTCCTCGAAGAACGAGCGCGTGGGGCCGCCGGGGGACAGCGGCACGGCCATCGGCGAGATGTGCATCGCCCAGAACAGCGGCTCGGACGCATCGGGCATGCCGGCCAGGAGGGCGAGGCACTCGTCGAGCAGCTCGCGCGCCTCGGTGTTGCGGCCGCGGCAGCCGGCGAGCACACCCTGGGCGTGCTTGATCGCCACGGCCACGACGTCGTCGCCGATCTCGCGCGCCACCGCGAGGCCCTCCTCGAGCGCGTCGTCGGCGACGGTCCACTCGTAGCCGCCCATCGCCATCACCGCCAGGCGCTCCAGCGCGCGCGCCTCCGCATGGCGGTCGCCGTCGCGGCGCACTATCTCGAGTGCCTCCTGGCCCAGCTCGACCGTGCTGCGCGTGTGGCGGCGGCGAACCCTGATCGCGCCGGTCGAGAGCAGCGCGCGCACGCGCTCAGGCGTGGGCTCGGGCGCCTTCTCCAGCGCCTCGTCGATCCAGCGCGAGCCCTCGACGAACAGCCCGCGCGCCATCCAGAACCACCACAGCGCGCCGGCCAGGCGGAGCGCCATTTGCGGGTCGTGCCTGATCGCCGAGCCCAGCGCCGCGCGCATGTCGTCGTAGTCCTGCTCCAGGAGCTCGGCGGGCCAGACCTCCGCCACGTCCGGGTCCTTGTCGCGGTCGGCCTCCTCGGCGAGGGCGAGGTACCAGGCCCGGTGCGCCGCCTCCAGGCGTTCGCGCTCGCCGGCCTCCGTGAGCCGCTCGCGCGCATCCTGGCGCACGGTCTCGAGCAGCCGGTAGCGGTGGCGCTCGCCCGCCGTCTCCACCTGGACGAGCGACTTCTCCACGAGCTGGAGGAGCAGCTCGAGCGCGTCCGCCGGCGAGACCTCGTCGTCCGTGCAGATGCCCTCCACGGCCTCGACCCCGAAGCCGGCCGCGAACACACCCAGGCGCCGGTAGAGGATCCGCTCCGTCTCGCCGAGCAGGTCGTGGCTCCAGACGAGCGTGGCGCGCAGCGTCTGCTGCCGGGTGAGCCCGGCGCGGCTGCCGCCGCGCAGCAGCGCCAGCGCGTCGCCGAGGCGGGCCGAGATCTGCGCGGGCGACAGCGCCGCCGCGCGAGCGGCCGCCAGCTCGAGCGCGAGCGGCATGCCGTCGAGCCGGAGGCAGATGTCCGCCACCGCCGCGGCGTTGTCGGCGCTGAGCTCGAAGCCGGGCGACGCCTCGGCCGCTCGCTGGCAGAAGAGCCGGATCGCCTCGGACTGCTCGAGCTCCGCCGGCGTGCCGCTGCCGTCGGGCAGCGACAGCGGCGGCACCCGCCACGCCACCTCGCCCGGGATGCGCAGGCGCTCGCGGCTCGTGGCCAGGATGCGCAGCTCCGGGCAGGTGCGCAGCAGGCGGTCGGCGAGCCGCGCGCAGGCGTCGATCAGGTGCTCGCAATTGTCCAGAAGGAGCAGCACCCGCTGCTCGCCCACCCGCTCGGCCAGCACCTCGCCGGGGTCGCGGTCGGAGCGCACCTGGACTCCCATCGCGGCGGCCGCCTCCTCCACGACGAGCGCCGGATCGGCGACCGGCGCCAGCTCCACCACAGCCACGCGCCGCTCGAACGCCGGCGCCTGGCGAGCGGCCAGCTCGAGCGCAAGCCGCGTCTTGCCGCAGCCGCCCGGCCCGGTGAGCGTGAGCATGCGCGTGTGTGCGAGCGACGTCTCCAGCTCCGAGAGCTCGCGCGAGCGGCCGACGAAGCTCGTGAGCTGGGGGGGCAGGCGAAGGGGCGCCTCCGCACGGTCCTCTGCCGCCGGCGGGGCGGGCGCCACAGCCGCGCCGGCGTCGCCCGCGAGGATCTCCCGGTAGAGGCCGCGGGTCTCCGGATCCGGTTCGGCCGCCAGCTCGCGCTGCAGCGCCTGCCGTAGCTGCTGGTACTGCCAGAGCGCCTGCTGGCGCCTGCCCACCGCGGCGAACAGGCGCATCAGCTCGCGGTGAGCCGTCTCGTACAGCGGGTCCTCCACCACCGCACGCTGGAGGCCCTCCACCGCCGCGGCCGTGTCGCCGGCGTCGGTGTGCAGCGCCGCCAGCTCGAGCAGCAGCCCGAGGTAGGTCTCCCGCAACGACTCGCGGCGGGCCGTGGTCCAGTCCTCGTAGCGGTCCTCCGGCAGCAGCTCGCCCGCGTATGCGTCGAGGGCCGTTCGGTAGAGCTCCGCCGAGCCCTCGGCCCGTGCCGCGGCCGCGCCCTGCTCGAACGCGTCGACGTCGACCCAGAGGCCGTCGTCGGCGAGCAGCACCACGTCGTCGCGCAGGGTCAGCCGGGCGGCAGCCTCGTCGCCGCCGCCGAGCGCCCGGCGGGCCACGTAGAGGACCTGGTGGAGGCCGCTGCCCGCGGGATCCCCGCCGGGCCAGAGGCACTCCACCACCTGCTCGCGGTGGAGGCGGCGCTCGGGCGTCAGGGCCAGCAGCTTGAGCAGGCTCTTGGCGCGCCGCAGGCGCCAGGCGCCGTCGGGCACGGGCTCGCCGTTGACGCTGGCGGCGAAGCCGCCCAGAAGCTTCACGCCGAGCTGCGCCTGTTCGTATGCCACTGTGCGCTGAGAGTACGTAGTCGCAGGCCGGCGAACAAGCTCGCGCTCGGCCCGGCAAGCTATGTCCTCATGACGGAGTCGCACTCGGTCAAACGGCACCTCGATGTGGGCGCAGATGCCTATGACGCACAGATCCGCCGTTTCATTCCGCACTACGAGGAAATGATCGCCACGGGGGTGGAGGTGCTCGGGGCGCTCGTGCCCGCCGACGCGCGCGTGCTCGACCTCGGGGGCGGCACCGGCGCGCTGTCGGGCGCGCTGCTGAACGGCCTCCCGGAGGTGCGCGTCACCGTGCTCGACGTCGATCCCGACATGCTCGGCGAGGCCAGGCGCCGGCTCGCGCGCTTCGGCGACCGGGTGGCCTTCCACGAGGCGAGCTTCTTCGATCCGCTGCCGGCGGCGGACGCGGTCGTGGCCAGCCTTGCGCTCCACCACATCCACGACCTCGCCCGCAAGACGGAGCTCTACCGGGCGATCCACGACGCGCTGCCTGCCGGCGGCGTGCTGCTCAACCTCGACGCCGCGATGCCGGACGACACGGTCCTGAGCGGGATGGTCTTCGATCGCTGGGCGGCACACATGGGCCGCCACGGCATCTCCGATGACGAGGCCCGGCAGCACTTCCGCGCCTGGGCCGGCGAGGACCGCTACTTCCCGCTGGACGTGGAGCTCACGGCGCTGCGCAGCGCCGGCTTCGAGGGCGTCGAGTGCTTCTACCGGCGCGGGCCGCAGGCGATCACGTGCGGGTTGCGAAGCGGCCGGGCGGCGTGACGCGCACCGCGGCCGCCCGCCCTCAGCTCTCGCTCTCGCTCACGCAGGCGCGCCGCATCGCGCTGGCGGCGCAGGGCTTCGCCGAGCCCCGGCCGAAGGGCGGGCCGACGATGAGGCACCTGCAGCGGACGTTCGACCGGATCGCGCTGATCCAGATCGACTCGGTGAACGTGCTGGCCCGCAGCCACCTCATGCCGCTGTTCAGCCGGCTCGGCCCCTATGACGCCGGCCTGCTCGAGCGCGCGTCCGGCCGGCGGCCGCGGCGGCTCGTGGAGTACTGGGCGCACGAGGCGTCGTTCATCGCGCCTGCCACGCACCGGCTGCTGCGCTGGCGCATGGCCGCGGCGGACACGGACGCCTGGGGCGGCATCAAGCGCATCGCCCGCGAGCGGCCCGAGGTGGTGGCGATGGTGCTCGACGAGGTCGAGCGCCGCGGCCCCCTGACGGCGGTGGAGCTCGAGCGCGCGATGGAGCTCGACGCCCCGCGCCGCAACGACCACTGGGGCTGGAACTGGTCGGACAGCAAGCGCGCGCTCGAGTACCTGTTCTGGTCCGGCCGGGTGACGGCCGCCGGGCGCAGTGGCCAGTTCGAGCGCCGCTACGACCTTCCGGAGCGGGTGCTGCCGCCGGCGGTGGCGAGCGCGCCCGATCCGGATCCCGAGGAGGCGCGGCGCGAGCTGATCAGGCTGTCCGCCCGCGCCCTCGGCGTCGGGGACGAGCAGGGACTGCGCGACTACTTCCGCCTGCGCCCGCAGGAGGCGCGCCCCGCGATCGCCGAGCTCGTGGAGGAGGGCGAGCTGATCCCGGTGTCGCTCGAGGGCTCCACGCGCCAGGCCTATCTCCACCGCGACGCCCGGCGGCCGCGGCGCGTGTCGGCGCGCGCGCTCCTGTCGCCGTTCGACTCGCTCGTCTTCACGCGCGAGCGCACCGACGAGCTGTTCGGCTTCCGCTACCGCCTGGAGATCTACGTGCCGGCGGCCAAGCGCGTGCACGGCTACTACGTCCTGCCGTTCCTGCTGGGCGAGCGCCTGGTGGGACGCGTGGACCTGAAGTCAGACCGCGCCGCCGGCATCCTCCGCGTCCAGGCCGCCCACGCAGAGGACGACGCGCCGGATCACACAGCCGAGGAGCTGGCGGCGGCGCTGCGGGAGCTGGCGGAGTGGCTCGGCCTCAGTGACGTCGCGGTCGCGAGGCGGGGCAACCTGGCCGGGCCGCTCAGCCGCCTAACCTGAAGGCATGGCCGCGCGCGAGGACATCCGCAACATCGCGATCATCGCCCACGTCGACCACGGCAAGACGACCCTGGTCGACGCCATGCTGCGCCAGTCCGGCGTCTTCTCGGCCCACCAGGAGCTGGTCGAGCGGGTGATGGACTCGAACGAGCAGGAGCGCGAGCGCGGCATCACGATCTTCGCCAAGAACGCCGCCGTGCATTACGGCGGCACGAAGATCAACCTCGTCGACACGCCCGGCCACGCCGACTTCGGCGGCGAGGTGGAGCGCGGCCTGACGATGGTCGACGGCGTGCTGCTGCTGGTCGACGCCTCCGAGGGCCCGCTGCCACAGACGCGCTTCGTCCTGCGCAAGGCGCTCGAGCGCCGGCTGCCCGTGATCCTCGTCGTCAACAAGGTCGACCGCCCGGACGCGCGCATCCGCGAGGTGGTGGACGAGGTCTACGAGCTGTTCCTCGACCTCGACGCCGACGAGGAGCAGATCGAGTTCCCGATCGTCTACACCAACGCCAAGGCCGGCTGGGCGTGCGCCGAGGAGGGGGCCGAGGGCGAGAACCTGCGGCCGCTGTTCGAGCTGATCCTGTCCACGGTCCCGGCGCCGACCTACGCCGAGGGCGCGCCGCTCCAGGCGCTCGTCACCAACCTCGACGCCTCGCCGTACGTCGGCCGGCTCGCGCTCTGCCGCGTGCACGAGGGCACGATCCGCCGCGCCCAGACGGTGGCCTGGTGCCGCCGCGACGGCGACGTCGAGCAGGTGAGGGTCACGGAGCTGTACATCACCGAGGGGATGGAGCGCGTGGGCGCCGAGGAGGCCGGGCCGGGCGAGATCATCGCCATCGCCGGGCTGCCCGAGGTGATGATCGGCGACACGATCGCCGACCCCGAGGAGCCGCGGCCGCTGCCGCCCGTGACGGTCGACGAGCCCGCACTGGCCATGACCGTCGGCATCAACACCTCGCCGCTCGCCGGCCAGTCCGGCGACAAGCTCACCGCGCGGCTCCTGAAGAGCCGGCTCGAGCAGGAGCTGGTGGGCAACGTGGCGATCCGCGTGAACACCACCGAGCGGCCCGACACGTGGGAGGTGCAGGGCCGCGGCGAGCTCCAGCTCGCCGTGCTGGTCGAGACGCTGCGGCGCGAGGGCTTCGAGCTGACGGTGGGCAAGCCGCAGGTGCTCACGCGCGAGATCGAAGGCCGCGTGCACGAGCCGGTCGAGCGGCTGTCGATCGACATCCCGGAGGACTTCCTCGGCGTGACCACCCAGCTGCTCGCGCTGCGCAGGGGACGGATGGACCAGATGGCGGGCCACGGCAGCGGCTGGAGGAGGCTCGAGTACCTGATCCCGGCGCGCGGCCTAATCGGCTTTAACACAGAGTTCATGACGGAGACCCGTGGGACCGGCATCCTCCATTCCGTGTTCGAGAGCTACGAGCCCTGGCACGGCGAGATCAAGACTCGCCCCACCGGCTCGCTGGTGGCCGACCGCCGCGGCGCCACGACCCAGTTCGCCCTGCTCAAGCTGTCGGACCGCGGGCAGCTCTTCGTGGGGCCGGGCGAGGAGGTCTACGAGGGCATGATCGTGGGCGAGAACTCGCGCGCCGAGGACCTCGACGTGAACGCCGTGCGCGAGAAGAAGCTGACCAACATGCGCTCCTCCACGGCCGACGAGCTGGTGCGCCTCGCGCCCCATCACAAGCCGTCGCTCGACCAGGCGCTCGACTTCATCCGCGAGGACGAATGCGTGGAGGTCACGCCCGCCGCCGTGCGTCTGAGAAAGCTCGAGCTCTCGGCGTCCGTCCGCCAGCGACTCGCTCGCAGCGGCCGTCCCGAGCCCGTCTCGACCGGCTAGGCCTCGGCTGGCCGGACCTGGCAATCTCCAACCCAATGGCCCACTCGCCTCAACCCGATCAGCAATCAGAAGCGAAGTTGGGTGAGGCTGTCGTCATGGCCCGCGGCCTGACGCGCCGCTATGGCGAGGGCGACGCCGCCGTGTACGCACTGCGCGACGTCGACGTGGACATCGAGCGGGGCAAGCTCACGGCGGTGATGGGGCCGTCGGGCTCCGGCAAGTCCACGCTGATGCACTGCCTCGCGGGACTCGACCGGCCCACGGAGGGCAGCGTCCAGATCGAGGGCAAGGAGATCACGAAGCTCGACGACAACGCGCTCACGCTGCTGCGGCGCGACCACATCGGCTTCGTCTTCCAGTTCTTCAACCTGCTGCCGATGCTCGACGCGCAGGAGAACATCGAGCTGCCGCTGGCGATCGCGGGCCGTGAGCCCGACCCCGCCTGGTTCGAGCAGGTGATCGCCACCACGCACCTGGCCGACCGGCTGGACCACCGCCCAGCGGAGCTGTCGGGCGGCCAGCAGCAGCGCGCCGCGATCGCGCGCGGACTCGTGAGCCGCCCCAGCGTGCTGTTCGCCGACGAGCCCACCGGCAACCTCGACCGGGCCGGCAGCGGCGAGATCCTCGAGCTGCTGCGCCGCTCCGTGGACGAGACCGGCCAGACGGTCGTGATGGTCACCCACGACCCGCACGCCGCCTCGTTCGCCGACCGCGTGCTGTTCCTCGAGGACGGCCGCGTCGTGCGCGTGCTCGAGGCGCCGGACGAGAACGCCGTGATCGACGTGATGAAGGAGCTCACGTGATCGCGGTCTCGCTCAAGGGGCTGTGG
This sequence comes from uncultured Thermoleophilaceae bacterium, assembly GCA_963848495.1. Lineage (GTDB taxonomy): Bacteria > Actinomycetota > Thermoleophilia > Solirubrobacterales > Thermoleophilaceae > JAICJR01. Next base: position 411,479 of record CAWKDV010000002.1, on the reverse strand, counting down.
TCGCGCAAGCTGCGCTCGATGCTCACGGCTTTCGCCATCGTGCTCGGCGTCGCGCTGGTGAGCGGCACCTACGTGCTCACGGACTCGATCACGAAGGCGTTCGACTCGATCTTCCAGACCGTCTACCGCAACACCGACGCGACGATCACCGGGCGCAACGCGCTCGACACCGGCGCCAACGACGTCGGCGGCGGCGACACCACCACGCCCTCGTTCGACGAGTCCCTGCTCGCCAAGGTGCGCGCGCTGCCGAGCGTGAAGGACGCGATCGGCGGCGTCGCCGGCCAGCCGCAACTCGTCAAGAACGGCAAGGCGATCGCGTTCGGGGGCGCCCCGAACCTGGGCTTCAGCGTCGATCCGTCGCGGCCGCAGTTCCAGTCGCTCACGCTCTCTAAGGGCTCCTGGCCATCGAACGACGAGGTGGTGGTCGACACGGGCACCGCCAGTAAGAAGCACATCCACGTAGGCGACACGATCGGGGTGCAGGCCGAGGGCCCGGTGGAGCAGATGCGCGTGGCCGGCCTCGTGCACTTCGGCTCCGCGGGCTCGCTCGGCGGCGCGACGCTCGCCGGCTTCACCCTGCCCACCGCCCAGCGGCTGTTCGACAAGGTGGGCAAGCTCGACGACATCCGTGCAGCCGCGCGCACCGGCACCTCGCCGCAGCAGCTCGTGAACGAGATCCGCCGCGTGCTCCCGGCAGGCGTGCAGGTGCGGACGGGCGCCGAGCAGGCGAAGAAGTCGGCCGACGCCACCAACTCGTTCCTGTCGTTCTTCAAGACCTTCCTGCTCGCCTTCGCCGGCATCGCCCTGTTCGTGGGCAGCTTCGTCATCGCCAATTCGCTGTCGATCACGATCGCCCAGCGCACGCGCGAGTTCGCCACGCTGCGCACGCTCGGCGCCAACCGGCGGCAGGTGCTGGCGGCGATCCTGATCGAGGCGCTCACAGTCGGCGTACTGGCCTCGATCACCGGGTTGTTCGTCGGCTTCGGGCTGGCGGAGGGGCTGTTCAAGCTCTTCGACGCCGTCGGCTTCACGCTGCCCAACAGCGGCATCGTGTTCCAGACGCGCACCGCGGTGGTGGCGATCCTGGTGGGCGTGATCGTCACGGTGGTGGCCAGCCTGCGCCCGGCGATCCGCGCCACGCGCGTGCCGCCGATCGCGGCCGTGCGCGAGGGCGCGCAGCTGCCTGAGCGCGGCACCGCGCGCGGGCGCACGATCCGCTCGGCCACGCTGGCGGCGCTCGGCTTCGCGGCGCTCTGCTACGGCCTCTTCGCCCCCGGCCTCGGCACCTCCGGGGTGCTGATCTGGATGGGCCTCGGCGCGCTGATGATCTTCGTCGGCATCGCGCTGCTGTCGGCGCGCTTCGTGCCGGCGCTCGCCGGCACGCTGGGAGCCCCGGCAGTGCGCTTCGGGGGCGCGGTCGGCCGGCTCGCGCGCGAGAACGCGCGGCGCAACCCGCAGCGCACGGCCTCCACCGCGGCGGCGCTGATGATCGGCCTCGCGCTCGTCACGCTCGTGGCGATGCTCGCCGCCGGGATCATCTCCAACTTCAAGGGCGCGGTGAACGCGCTCTTCACCGGCAACTACGTCGTCACCGCGCAGAACAACTTCTCGCCGATGCCGGTGGCGGTGGGCCAGGCGGCGGCCGAGACGCCGGGCGTCGTCTCGATCGGCAACGTGCGCGGCGACGAGTCGAAGATCTTCGGCAACCGCGATCAGCAGGCGGCCGTCGACCCGACCATCGCCGGCACGGTCAAGCTCGACTGGAAGCAGGGCTCGCAGGCGGTCCTCTCGCAGCTCGGCACGGACGGCGCCTTCACCGACGACAGCTACGCGAAGAAGCACCACCTGGGGCTCGGCTCCCCTGTCACGATCACCACGCCCACCGGCAAGCAGCTACACGTCACGATCAGGGGCATCTTCAAGCCGCCCGCCGGCGGCTCGCCGTTCGGCCCGGTCACGATCTCGAGCCAGCTCTTCGACAGCGCCTACCAGCAGCCGGAGAACCTCTTCACGTTCATCAACATGAAGGGCGGTCAGAGCGACGCCAACCAGGCGGCGCTCGAGCGCACCCTCAAGGCGTTCCCCAACGCCAAGGTGCAGGACCGGCAGAAGTTCATCGACAACCAGATCTCGGGCTTGAAGAGCACGCTGAACGTGCTCTACGTGCTGCTCGCGCTGTCGATCATCGTGAGCCTGTTCGGCATCGTGAACACGCTCGTGCTGTCGGTGTTCGAGCGCACGCGCGAGATCGGGATGCTGCGCGCGGTCGGCCTCACGCGCAAGCAGACGCGCCGCATGATCCGCTACGAGAGCGTGATCACCGCGCTGATCGGGACCGTCACCGGCATCTCGCTCGGCATCGTGCTCGGCGCGCTGCTCGCGGCGCGCGTCGATGCGATCAACTTCTCGATCCCGGTGGGCAGCCTGATCGTCTTCGTGATCGCCGCGATCATCGTCGGCCTGCTGGCGGCGATCTTCCCTGCGCGGCGCGCCTCGCGGCTGGTCCCGCTCGAAGCCATTTCATACGAGTAGTTACCCGCACCGCCACTGCCGATTTGCGCCGATGGCGCGGCCCCGCTCCGGGTGCATGATCGGTGGAGGTGACCAGCGAGAACCGCAAGTGGTGGACGCTCGGGGCCGTTGCCGTCGGCCTCTTCATGGTCATGCTCGACGGCACCGTGGTGAACGTCGCGCTGCCCACGATCAGCCGCGACCTGCACATGAGCATGTCGTCGCTCGAGTGGATCGTGAACGGCTACACGCTCAGCTTCGCCATGCTGATCCTCACGGGCGGCAAGCTGGCCGACTTCTTCGGCCGCCGGCTCTTCTACCTCGTCGGCCTCGTGATCTTCAGCCTCGCGTCGCTGGCCTGCGGGCTGGCGTCCGGCGGCGGCGTGCTGATCGCTGCGCGCGTGGTCCAGGGCGCGGGCGCCGCGCTCCTGATGCCCGCCACGCTCTCGATCATCACCGCCACCTTCCCGCACGAGGAGCGCGGCACTGCCATCGGCATCTGGGCGGGCGTGTCCGCGATCGCGCTGGCCCTCGGCCCGCTCGTCGGCGGACTCGTGACCGAGCACCTGCACTGGAGCTGGATCTTCTTCCTCAACGTGCCGATCGGCGCGCTCGGCGTCCTGGCCACGCTCGCGTTCGTCGACGAGTCGAAGGACACCGCTGCGGAGCAGCGCCTCGACCTCGGCGGCCTCGCGCTGGCCGCCGTGGGCGTGTTCGCGCTGACCTACGCGCTGATCGACTCCAACAAGTACGGCTGGGGGTCGACGCGCATCGTCGGCCTGTTCGCGCTCAGCGTGATCTGCCTCGCGGGCTTCGTTGCGCTCGAGGCACGAGAGCGGCTGCCGATGCTCAGGCTCTCGCTCTTCCGCAGCCGCGTCTTCTCGGGCGCCAACACCGTGGCGCTGCTGGTGGCGCTCGCGCTGTTCGGGATCATCTTCTACCTCTCCCTCTACATGCAGAACATCCTCGGCTACTCGGCGGTGAAAACCGGCGTGGCCGAGCTCCCCGAGACGGTGCTGATCGGCCTCACCGCACCGATCGCCGGCAAGCTCACCGACCGCTTCGGGCCGCGGCTGCCGGTGGCGGCCGGGTCGGCGCTGCTCGGGCTCTCCCTCTATCTCTTCTCGCACCTGGGCGTGCACTCGCACTACGCGCAGATCGTTCCCGGGCTGGTCGTGGGAGGCATCGGCGTGGGCCTGACGATGGGGCCGACGACCGTCGCCGTTCTGAGCGCCGTGCCGGTCGACGACGCGGGCGTCGGCTCCGGCGTGATCAGCACCTTCCGCCAGACCGGCGGCGCGCTCGGCGTGGCGCTGTTCGGCGCGATCGTCGCGGCCGCCGTGAGCGTGCCCCCGTTCCACCCGCTCTACGCGCAGCAGTTCGTGGAGGGACTGCAGCACGCGCTGCTGGTCGGCGCCGGGCTGAGCCTGCTGGGCACGATCGTGGCGCTGCTGACGACCGGCCGTCGCAGTCCGCAGTCCGCAGTCCGCAGTCCGCAGTCGGCGGTCGGCGGTACGCGGTCAGCCCACCGAGCCGCTTGACCCGGCTGATACGGTCGAAGGACATGTCCCATCGACGTCTTTTCACGAGTTCTGCCGCAGCGATGCGCGCCGCCAACGGCGGCGTGGCCATGCGCTGCGCGCTGCTCGAGACCTAGACGTTCGACTGGGTCGCGGGCAGCCGGAACGCCCGCGACTCGGTCCTCCTCTGTGGTGGCGGGCGCTCCGGAATCGAACGATTCGAGGAGTAGCCATGCATTCCCTCATACACGAGCAGTACCTGCGCGCGCACGCCGCCGAACGGCGCGCGCACGGACCACGGAGACGCCGGCGCCTGTGGCGCCGCCCGCCTCCCCCGCCCCCGCCGCCCCGGCCGCCCGGCCGGGGCGGCGGCCCTACGCCCAGCCGTGCGGCTCGCCGCGGAGCCAGCTGCGCCCGGCTTCGTATAGCCGCTCAACCTCGGGCCCGGTGAGGCCCGGCATGTCGCGCTTCACGTCGAAGCCGATCTGCGTCTGCGCGTAGGCAAGGTGCCGGTAGCCCGCGGGAAACTGGTCGAGCAGACTCGGGTCCAGCGTCAGGCTCGCCGCGGGATCGACGGGGTCCAGGCGGTCCTTCTCGTAGATCGGCTGGCGCAGCGCGATGCCCCAGCCGCCCGCGCGGCGCTCGAGGAAGTCGTAGAAGCGGCCGGTGCAGACGATGTCGCAGACCACGTCGTGCACAGACGCGCGCTGCGAGATCGTCATCTTCGTCTGGGCGATCGCGCGGTCGCCCTCGACGTCGATCGACGAGCCGCCGAGGAAGTGCAGGATGCTCACGCCGCGCTCGAAGCCCTCGCGGCTGACGCGGATGAAGTCGTCCGCCGGCCCCTGGAACCAGGTGGCCATCATGCGCCCGTCGTCGTGCCAGACCGTGCGGAAGCGCTCCCAGTCCCCGGCGTCCCGCCATACCGCCCAGCTCTCCACGAGCTCGCGGATGGCGAGCCGATCCTCTTGCATACGGCGAAACCTAACCGGCCAGCGGGAAGGTCTTCACGACCGAGCCGTCTGCCGCCCGCCAGATGAATCTGCTCGGGTAAGCAGCCGCGGGGTCGCGCGGCACCCCGAATGAGACAACGTTGTTCTGCACGGGGTCGATGCGATCGATCGGCGCAGTGCCGTGGCCGGGGTAGAACGACTCGACAGTGGCCACGCCATCGGGGATCAGAGCCGCCACAACCGACGAGCCCTTCTTCCCGCTGGTGAGCCAGAGCCCCTTCGCCTGTAGGTCAGCCACACCCAAGCCGCCGCCGTCGGCATGGGAGTCGAACATGAACACCGTCTCGCGCGGCTTCCGATGAGCCAGCTGCCGGTTGGCGCGCACGACGTCTCTGAAGAACGCGATCGCCTGAGTGCGGACTGGATGCGGCCTGCCCTTGATGAGGCGGACCAGGCGGACGTGGATCGCGTGGAGGCAGGCTCGGCTCTCCGGCGTGAAGGGAAACGCGTCCTGCGCGGCGGCGATGACGAGCTGCCGTCCGATGGCATCCTGGGCCACCCGGACGTAGTCGATGTAGATGCCGGTTCCGAATGGAAACGTGAAGCCCGCCGGGAGCACGTCCGGCGGAGTGGCAGGGCGACGCAGGATCCCCAGCGTGGAGAGCAGGTCCTGGCTGGGCGCCGCGTGCGTGTAGGTGGGCGGCTCGGCCTGGGTGCGGCAGGCGCGCGTATGCGATGCCTGCCTGTCTGCCTTGTTGTAGAGCGCCACCGCCTGTTTCTGGATGGACGGTGGCGGCGGCTTGGCCACGGCGGCGCCGGCGGCTCCGGCCGCGAGCACCATGACGCTGACGAACATCCACTTGATGGCATAGACGCTACCCCGATACCGGTGACCGCCGCTAGCCGTTCCGGTCGTGCGCCGCCACCAGGCGCGCCTCCGCGTGCTTGCGCGCGTGCACCTCGCGGCGCACCGGGGCCACTCTCTCCACCCGGTGTGCGCGCAGCGCCACGTCGTGGTGGTGCACCAGCACGTAGTGCTCGATCTGCATCGCCACGAGCAGGCCGGTGATGACGAGCACGCCGGCCGCCACCCAGCGCCGCCGCGCGAGCGGCGCGAGCGGCAGCACCCAGAGCACGTACCAGGGGAGCAGCCAGCCGCTCGTGGCGAGCATCAGGAGCAGCGCGCCGGCCGCGCCGGTGAGCCAGTCGCGCCTCCGCCAGGCCCAGGCCAGCATGCCGACGGCACCCACGGCGAAGACCAGCTCGAAGATGTGGTGGCGCGCCGGGGTCATGTGGCCGAAGCCGAGCAGCCAGCCGACGAAGCCGCCGATGCTCACCACGGTCCAGTCGAACTCGTTCTCGAGCTTGAGCACCTTGACCATCGAGGCGAGCTGCGGGCCGAAGATCGCGTACGACGCCGCGCCGAGGACGACGAACGCGATCGCCGCCCCCAGCAGCACGCGCCAGCGCCGCGGCGACGCGACCAGCACGAACGGCAACACGACCGCCGCCGACAGCTTGATCCCCACGGCCGCAACGAGCAGCGCCCCGCCCAGCAGTGGCCAGCCGCTCAGCACGAGCAGCACGCCGCCGAGCAGCGGCAGCGCCATCAGCACGTCGTTGTGGCCGCCGCCGATCGTGTAGACGAGCAGCAGCGGGTTGAGCGCGAAGAACAGCACCGCCGGCAGCGGCCGCATCCCGAGCCTGCGCGCGCACGCCCAGATCAGGGCGCAGCAGCCGATCGCGGCCGCGCCGGTCAGTGCCTTCAGCGCCCACATCTCGCCGGCCACGCCCAGCGGCACGAGCCCGTACGAGAGCAGCGTGAAGAGCGGTCCGTAGGCGGTCGGCGTGTGGTCCCAGAGGTGGCCGGACGGCGCGTACGACGGGTCGAGCGGAATCGCAGCGGCGCCGTGCTGGTACGGGTTGAGCCCGTGCAGCACGCCCATCCGGGAGTAGGCGATGTAGTTGAAGATGTCCGTCGAGAAGAGCGGCGGCGCGAGGGTGAACAGCACGATCAGGGCCACCGCCGCCGGCAGCCCGATCCACGCGGGCAGGACGAGCGAGCCGACGAGCGCCACGACGTACGCGCCGCTCAGCACGACGAGCAGGACGGTCAGCGAGTGCACCGGCAGCGGATGGCCGCCGAGCCCGCGCAGCGGGCCCGCCATCCAGGACGGGTAGCCGACGTGCGACGAGGGCACGAGCACCGCCGGGTCGACCGTGGCCGCCGTGGCGAGCCGCAGCGAGTAGAGGATCAGCGCACCGATCGACGCGGTGCCGACAAGAGCACCGATGATGCGCACCGGCAACGCCCGGCGCGCGACGGGGAGCGGAAGGACTTCCGTGGCCATCGGGATCGCTCCACCCCAGTCAAGCCGCAGGTCCCTTAGCGCGTGTTAGCGCAGCGATTAAGGGCGATTAAGCCCCCGCGACAAGCGTCCAGGCGGGGCGTATGTCACTCAAGCGGGGGACACCGGCGCTCGATGACGGCCCTGGCCCATGAAGCGACTGGCCCCACTCGCCGCACTCGCACTCTTCATCTTCCCGGCCGCCGCTGCCCAGGCAAAGCCCCGGAGCGGCGCACTCCTGCGCGTCGATCGTGCCCACCGCAAGGTGGAGGTCGTCGACTCACGTCATGTCGTGCACAGGTACGCGGTGGCCGGGCGACTTTCCAAGAAGCTCCGCGCCGGCGCGCTCGTGAGCTTCCAGGCGCGTGGCAAGCACATCGCCAAGCTCCGTGTGACCGGCCGGACTCGCAAGCTGGCCTTCTACGCGACGGTCGTGTCCTCGGCGAAGAAGGGCGCGGTCCTGCGCCTGCCGGACGGCCGCAGCTGGCGCGTGGGCAGGAAGCAGGTGAAGCACAAGGGCGCGGGCTCCTCGTCCGTGTCGATCAGCCTCGAGGGGCTGCAGCCCGGCCAGGTGGTGCTGATCACGATGGTCACCGACGGCCGCGGCAACGTCTCGATCACGATCAAGCTCGTGCCGAGCGGTGACCCGACCGGCGGCGAGGACCAGGACGTCACCGGCACGATCACCGCTCTCGCCGCCGGCAGCGTGACCATCGAGAGCGACGACACCGGCGACGAGATGACCTTCGTGGCCGACCAGGATCTGATCGACGGCTTCCAGGTCGGCGACGACGTGGACGTGACCTACTTCACCGACGGCGACGGATCGCTGGTCGCCGACGACGTGGAGCTCGTCGACGGCTCCGACGGCTCCGACTTCGACGTAATCGGCACCGTGACCGACGTGCGCGGCGACGGCCTCACCGTGCAGGTGGACGGGGCCGGCGCCATGTCCTTCGGCGCCGACCCCGACCTGCTGTCCGGCATCAACGTCGGCGACCTCGTCGACGTGACGTACTACGAGGATGTCGACGGCTCGATGGTTGCCGATGACATCGAACCGGCCGCCGACAACTCGCCCGACCAGGGCGACCCCGGCGACGCGAAGCCCGGCGACGACGGTTAGGCACTAGCCGTTGTTCGGCGCCTGGCTCGGCTGCGTGCCGAGCGTGACGCTGAGCGTCATCTGGCCGCTGCTGCGGTGCACCGTGATGGCGACCTTGTCACCGGGCTTGTATTGACCGATCGCCGACGCGACGTCATCCGAGGTCGACACCTTGGTGCCGCCCACCGCCTGGATCACGTCGCCGGCCTGGATGCCCCCCTTGTCAGCCGGGCTGCCGGGCTGGACGCTCGCCACCTGGGCGCCGGGGTTCGAGCCGCTCACGCTGCCGGTCGAGACGCCGAGGTAGGCGTGCGACACGTGCCCGCTCTGCTCGAGCTGGGCCACGACGTTCTTCGCCAGGTCGATCGGGATGGCGAAGCCCACGCCGCTGCTCGAGCCCTCGCCGCTGGCGGTCGAGTTGTTGGTGGCGATCTGCGCGTTGATGCCGACCACCTGCCCGTTCGCGTTGAGCAGCGGGCCGCCCGAGTTGCCGGGGTTGATCGAGGCGTCGGTCTGGATCGCGCCGTCGATGCCGAAGCCGTTGGGGGACGTGATGCTGCGGTTGAGGCCGGAGACGATGCCCTCGCTGAAGCTGTTGGTGTAGCCGAACGGGTTGCCCAGCGCGTAGACCGTGTCGCCCACCTGCACCGAGCTCGAGCTGCCCAGGGAGACCGTGTCCAGGTTGAGTCCCGAGGGGTCGATCTTGATCACGGCGAGGTCGGTAGAGGGGTCGGTGCCCACGACCGTGGCGGTCCGCGTGATGCTCGGCTTGGTGTCGAACGAGACCGTGAGCTTGTTGGCGCCGTCCACCACGTGGTCGTTGGTGAGGATGTCGCCGTTGTTGTCGAGCACGATCCCGCTGCCGAGCGCGGAGCTGTTACCGGTCTGGCCGAAGCCGGGGCTGTCGTTCGACTGCGAGGTGGTCGTCGAGACGATCGAGACCACTCCCTCGTGCACGGCCTTGTAGACGCTCTCGGGGCTCGAGCCGGAGGCCACCGGCTGAGCGGCCGAGACGTTGGAGTTGGACGGGGTCGCCGCCGCGACAGTCGGCGTGTTCGAACCGTTGCGGTTCGCGCCGACGAAGAACAGCGCGAGGCCAAGGCCGAGCACAGCGGCGAAGGCGGTGAATAAAGAGATCCTGAGCTTCAGCAGACGGGCCATCCGGAAATCACTCCTAGTGGAATCGAGGTGTGACTCCAACTTGGTTCGGAGTACTGAGCCCGATCTAAGCCGTGGCGAAGAGTTGGCTAAGAGCTTCTGCGCGCCACGCCCAGGATGTGCGGCGCGGCCGGCATCGGTATGCGGCAGGGCATCACCGGGAAGCGGTCGCAGCTCTCGATCTCAAAGCCGGCGGCCTCGATGCTCGCGCCGGTGTCGCGGGCTGTGTGGCAGCCGCCCGCGATGTGCGGCCAGAGGGTGAGGTCGGAGATCCGCTGGTAGCCCGCGAAGTGCTGCTTGCTCGAGCGCACGTGCTCGTAGAAGCGGAGCTCGCCCGCCGGCCTCAGCACGCGGTGGATCTCGGCGAGCGCGGCGGCCTGGTCGGACACGCTGCAGAGCACGAGCGAGACGACAGCCACGTCACGGCTCGCGTCCTCGGCGGGCAGGTGGGCGGCCACGCCCTCGACCACCGTCACCGGCACGGGCGCCTTCCTCCCCGCCTCCTCTGCCCGCTTGCGCAGGTAGGGCTCGGGCTCCACCGCCAGCACGTGCTCGACCGTGGCCGGATAGCGCGCGAAGTTGCGCCCGTCGCCCGCTCCCACCTCGATCACCGAGCCGGCCGCGCCCGCGAGGAGCCGCTCGCGGTGCGAGGCGATCTCGGGCGTGTCGGCCAGGTGCGTGTAGAGGCGCGCGAACAGCGGATGGTGGACCGGCTCTGCCATGCCGCGAACTCTCGCAGGCACCTCTTCGCGCCGTCTTCCGTATCCTCGGCGCGAGGAGGTGACGATGCGCCTGACGGGGATCCTGGTCGCAATCGGCGTGCTGCTCTGCGCGCCCGCTGCCGCCTTGGCGGACATAAGCAGCGCCACGGTGAGCGTCACGCCGTCGACCACGGCGGCCGGCGCACATCCGGATGTGACCGTGGACGAGAAGTTCACCTACAGCGGTAGCGACAGCGTGAAGGACACCACGCTGCACTTCCCGCCGGGGCTGATCGGCAACCCGCTGGCCACGCCGCTGTGCCCGCAGGCCAACTTCCAGGCCGACACCTGCCCGGCCAACACGCAGGTGGGCACGACCTCGGTCACCGCCACGGTCTTTGGCCTGTTGCCGACCGTCTCCGACGGCAAGATTTACAACCTCGTCCCGAGCGGGAACGAGCCTGCGCTACTTGGGATCGTCGTGGCCCCGCTCGGCGGGCTCGCCGGCAAGATCTTCCTGACGTCGGTGATCAGCCTGCGCACGGCCACCGACTTCGGTATCGACTCGGCTGTTCGCGATATGCCCAACAGCACGTCGGGACTGCCGACGACGATCAACGAGGTGTCGCTGACGCTGAACGGACTGGTCGGAGGCCAGCCGTTCATGACCAACGCGACCTCGTGTAAGCCGGCCACCACGGTGCTCGACGCGGACTCGTACACATCGTCGACGGCTTCTGCAAGCTCGACCTTCACCCCCACCGCCTGCGACCAGCTCCGCTTCGCGCCGCATATCGCCGCTTCCATGGGCGCTCCCGGCGCCACCGGCAAGGCCGCGCACGTGCCGTTCACCGCCACGATCTCGCAGGGCGGCGGCGAGTCCGGGCAGTCCAGCGCCGCGGTGACACTCCCGGCCGGCCTCGGCGCCAGCATCGCCGGCGCCACCGTGCTCTGCCCGCTCGCCCAGTTCGCTGTGGATACCTGCCCGGCCGGCTCGCGGGTGGGCACGGCGACGATCTCCACGCCGCTGCTGGCCGATCCGGTGTCCGGGCCCGTGTACGAGGTCCCGGGCGGGACGGGGTTGCCCGGCGTGGCCGTCTCCTTCGGCGGCAAGATCCCCTTCAAGCTCATCGGCAAGGTGGCGATCGCGGCCGGCGGGCGCGTTCAGAACGTGTTCAACGGCCTGCCCGACGTGCCGCTCTCGACCTTCACGCTGGCGATCGACGGCGGGCCGCACGGCATCCTCCAGGCCGCCGACGACCTCTGCGCGGGGCCGCAGCGCACCGTCGACGGCACCTTCGCCGGCCAGAGCGGCGCCAGAGCGTCCGTGTCCGCGCCGGTGACGGTCGTCGGCTGCGCGCCCAGCGCCACGGCAGCGGGGCGCGGCTTCCGCGGCAAGCGGCCGCGGCTGTCGGTCACGGTGCTGAGCGCGCGCGGCGGAGCACTTCTCAAGAGCGTCTCGATCAAGCTGCCGAGCGACCTGAAGGTGGCGAGCCGCTCGCGCGGGATTTCGGTCCAGTCCGCCGCCGCGCTGCCCCGCAGCGCCTGGCAGCTCAGCAAGAAGGTGCTGTCGCTGAGCCTCGGCCGCAGCGGCTCGAGCCGCATCTCGGCGACGCTGTCCGGCGGCTCGATCAGGGCTGGCAGGAAGCTGGCGAAGAAGCTCAAGCATCACCGCAGCGCTTCGCTCCGACTGAGCGTCACCGCGGTGGACACGAGCGGCCACTCGACGGTCATCCCGGTGCGCTTCAGCGCCAGGCGATAGCTTCGGGCCATGCCCGATCTGCTGCTGTACGGGGACACCGACCGCAACTACCTGCTCCGGCACGAGGTCCCGATCGCGGTGATCGACCCGTTCCTGTACGCGGAGCGCGACGGCCGCAGCTACATCATGGCGTCGTCCCTCGAGACCGAACGCATGGCCGCGGCCCGCCCCGACGCCGAGCTGGTCGACTCGCACGAGCTGGGCTTTCTCGAGCTGCTCGAAAGCGGGCTCGACCGCGAGGAGGTCTGGCTCGAGGTCGTCTCGCGGGCGGTGGCCAGGATCGGCGTGCGCAACGCGATCGTCGACTTCGAGTTCCCGCTCGGGCTGGCGGAGCGGCTGCGCGAGGACGGCGTGACGCTGACGGTGGAGGACGCGCAGGTCGCCCTGCGCCGGCGCGTGAAGTCGGAGCACGAGATGGCCGGCATCCGGCGCGCGCAGGCTGCCGCGGAGGCCGGCATGGGCGCAGCGGCCGCGCTGCTGCGGGAGGCCGAGCCCGTGGACGGGACGTTGCATGTAGGGGGCGAGCCGCTCACGGCCGAGGCGCTGCGGGCCGTGATCCGGCGGACGTGCGCGGACCTCGGTGCGCCCACGCCGCCGGACATCATCGTCGCGTCTGTGCGCCAGGGCTTCGGGCACGAGCCGGGCAGCGGGCCGCTGCCTGCGGGCCTGCCGATCCAGATCGACCTCTGGCCCTGCGACGAGGCCTCGCACTGCTGGGCGGACATGACCCGCACGTTCGTCGCCTGCGGCGAGCCGCCCGAGGAGGTGCTGCGCCAGGAGCGGCTCGTGCGCGAGGCGCTCGAGGCCGCCCGCGCCGCCACGCGACCCGGGGTCAGCGGCCGCGAGCTGCACGCGCTCGTGTGCGACGTCTTCGAGCGCGAGGGCTACCGCACGCAGCGCACCGGCCCTGGCGAGGTCCGCGAAGAGGGCTTCCAGTTCTCGCTGGGCCACGGCGTGGGCCTGAGCGTCCACGAGGACCCCTCCCTCGGCCAGGCGGGCCGCGCGCCGCTGGTGGCGGGCGACGTCCTCGCGCTGGAGCCGGGCCTGTGGGAGCGCAACGTAGGCGGGGTGCGCTTCGAGGACCTGGTCTTGGTCACGGAAGACGGCGCCGAGACGCTGACGGAATATCCGTACGAGCTGGAGCCTTAGTTCGCTATGCTAATTAGCAATGGAAACTATTGTTGCGGTGGAGCAGGTTGCTGCGCGTTTGAGGCTCGCAGTCGCGCGCACCGCGCGGAGGCTCCGCCAGGAGGCTGACGCCGGGCTTTCGCCGACGCTCACCGCCGCGCTGGCGACGCTCGACCGGCACGGCCCGCTCACCCCCAGCCGGCTCGCAGAGCTCGAGCGGGTGCGGCGGCCGACGGCCACACGGATCGTGGCCAAGCTCGAGCAGGCGGGGCTCGTTGTGCGCCAGACCGACGCAAGCGACGGACGCTCCTTCACGGTCGCGCTCAGCCCCGAGGGCGCGCGGCTCCTGAAGCGGGTCCGCTCACGCAAGAACGCCTACCTGGCCAAGCGCCTGCGACGGCTCGACGAGGAGGAGCTGGCCACGCTGGAGCGGGCCACCGAGATCCTCGAGCGCATACTGGAGGACCGCCCGTGAGGCGGCTCCAGCCCGCCTTCGAACGATCCTTCGCGTCGCTCTCCGTACCCAACTACAGGCGCTACTTCGCCGGCCAGATCGTGTCGCTCAGCGGCACCTGGATGCAGACCGTGGGCGAGCTGTGGCTCGTGCTCACGCTCACCGGCAGCGCTTTCGCGGTGGGCCTCACCACCGCGCTCCAGTTCACGCCGATCCTGCTGTTCGGCGCCTGGTCGGGCGTACTGGTCGACCGCGTGGACAAGCGCCGGCTGCTTATTGCCACCCAGACCGCCATGGCGGTGCCGGCGGTGATCCTCTGGGTGCTCGCCGCCACGGGCGTCGTGCAGCCGTGGATGGTGTTCATCGAGGTCTTCGCGCGCGGCGCCGTGAACGCGGTGGACAACCCGGCCCGGCAGAGCTTCGTGGTGGAGATGGTCGGTCCGAGCAAGGTCGTGAACGCCGTGGGCCTGAACAGCGCGATCGTGCAGTCGGCGCGCATCGTGGGCCCGGCGCTGGCCGGCATCGTGATCGCCACGGCCGGCGTGTCCACCGCCTTCCTGATCAACGCGATCTCGTTCCTGGCGATGATCGTCGCCCTGCGCCGGATGGATCCGGAGCAGCTCCAGCGCCGCGAGCCCACGCCCGCCAAGAAGGGTCAGCTCCGCTCGGCTCTGCGCTACGTGCGCGCCACGCCCGAGCTGCGGATCCCGCTGGCCCTCACGGCCGTCGTCGGCACGCTCTCGTTCAACTTCCAGACGCTGATGCCGCTGCTCGCCCGCTTCACGTTCCACGGCCACGCCGGCACCTACGCGGCGATGACCGCCGCCATGGGCGTGGGCGCCGTGGCGGGCGCGCTCACGGCGAGCGCGCGCCAGCGGGTCGGGCCACGGCTGGTCACGGGCGCCTCGATCGCCTTCGGTGCCCTGCTGCTCGCCGCGGCCAGCGCGCCGGACGTCCCCCTCGAGGTGGCGGTGCTGGTGGTCACCGGCGCGGCCAGCGTGACGTTCGCGGCCAGCGTGAACTCCACGCTCCAGCTCAACGTGCGGCCCAGCATGCGCGGGCGGGTGATGGCGCTCTACTCGGTGGTCTTCCTGGGCAGCAACCCGATCGGCGGACCGTTGATGGGCCTGATCTCAGGCACCACAAGCCCGCGGATTGGGCTGCTGGTAGGGGCGATCACGGCGATAGTGGCGGGTCTCGTCGCGCGAGCGGCGTTCGCCCGCCAGCAAGTCACGAGTCACCAGTCACCAGTGCCCTACGCGGCGTAGTCCTCGCCGCCCATGATGTGCAGCGAGACGTACGGCTCGTCTCCCACGACCCAGCTGTCGTGACCAGGCGGCACGTAGAAGAAGTCGCCGGCGCGCATCACCACCTCCTCGCCGTCGTCCATCTTCGCCACCGCCTGGCCGCTGAGCACGAGGCCGACGTGCTCGACCTGGCAGCTCGACTCGCCGGTCTGCGGGCCGACGTGCTCGGACCAGCGCCAGCCGGGCTCGTAGGTCGCGCGCCCGAGCGTGGCCGGGCCGACGCGGTAGAGCTCGAAGCGGCCCTTCTCGAACGTGCGGGTCTCGACGGGCTCGTCGAAGTTGACGAGCTGCAGGTCCACGGCTACTCGCAGGCGATCGCCGGGCAGACAGTGTCCTTCGTCGGCCTGCACTGGCACGGCGGCGGCCCAGGGGTCGGCCCCGGCAGGGGCGAGGGGTGCGTGGCCCCCGGGTAGGACGTCACGACCCTGCCGTGCGAGTCGAGTGCGGTGAGCGAGCTGAGCACGGTCACGGCGGACTCGCGCCCGGCGAAGAAGCGCACCCTGCCGTGGCGTCGGCCGTGGTAGCGAGCGCCGGCGACGGTCTTCAGGTTGAGCCTGTCGCCGTTGGCGAACACGGCCCGGACCCTGGTCGCGCGCGCCGGCACGCTGCCGCCCAGGAGCGTCTCGTCTGCCGTACCGGACGGGAACTGCTCGAACGTGAGGGCGAGCGGCGCGCCGCAGTTCGAGGCGTGCTGGCGCACGCCCGCGAGCTGGGTGCAGAGCTTGCTGCCGTGGTCCCACGCCAGCAGGCGGATGCTCCGGTGCTTGATCACCACGACGGGCCCACTCGCCGCCCCAGCGGTCGCTGCGAAGACGGCCGCGACGGCCGCCGGCGCGATCAGCAGACGCATGAGCCTCCCGAAGCTCACGCCAGGAGGCTACCCAGTTACGAGCTCGATAGGCACCAGGTCGAGACGCAGCGTGCGGCCGTGGCGGATCACCGCCACGTCCACGCTCGTTCCGATCAGCTCCGCGACCATCAGGCGCTGCAGGTCGCCGATGTCGGAGACCCGCTCGCCCGCCACCTCCACAACGAGGTCCTCCGGTCGCAGTCCGGCGCGGGCGGCTGGTGCATCCTCCACCACCTCGACCACCTCGACGCAGGTGCCGGCGCCCCACTCGGCGCGCGCCTGCGGCGGCAGCGGGCGCACCCCGCCCGCGAGGCCGAGGTAGGCGCGGCGCACGCGGCCCTCGCTCATCAGCGAGGCCACGATCCGGCGGGTGGCGGCGTTGATCGGGACGGCCAGGCCGAGGCCGACGCCGGCCACCGCCGTGTTGATGCCCACCACTCGCCCGAGGCTGTTGACCAGCGCCCCGCCCGAGTTGCCGGGGTTGAGCGAGGCGTCGGTCTGGATCAGGTTGTCGATCACGCGCACCGCCTGCCCGGAGCGGGCTGGCAGCGAGCGGCCGAGCGCCGACACCACGCCCGCGGTCACGGAGCCGGCGAAGCCGTGCGGGTTGCCGATCGCCACGACGAGCTGGCCCACTCGCAGCTCGTCGGCCTCGCCGAGCTCGGCGGGGTGCAGGTCGGAGTCATCAGCGCGCAGCAGCGCGAGATCCGACAGCGGGTCGCTGCCCACGATGTCGAAGCTCGGCTCGCGGCCGTCGGTGAACTGCGCGCGCCCGCTGCGCTGGCGCCCGGCCACCACGTGCGCCGAGGTGAGCATGAAGCCGTCGGCCGTGAGCACCACGCCACTGCCGGCGCCGGCGGGCACCCGGCCCGCTCGCGTGCGGCGCATGACGCGCAGGTTGGCCACCGAGGGGCCGACCCGCTCGGCCACGCCCACCACCGTGCGCGAGTAGGCGTCGAGGGCCTCTGTGTCGGTGGCCTCGGTGGTCATTCGAAGCTCACCTCCAGCTCGCGCTCCTCGGTGCCGCGCACGACCGTCAGCGGCAGCTTGCCGCCGTCGGCCAGCGAGTCGAGCGCCGAGTAGAGCGCGTCCACGCCGTCCACCTCACGGCCGCCGGCGGCGGCGATCAGGTCACCGCGCTCGATGCCGGCCCGCTCGGCCGGGCTGCCGTCCTCCACGCCGCGGACCAGCAGGCCGTCGCGCTCCGGCAGGCCCACCGCCCGGCGCATCCGGCGCGCCACGCGCGGCGGCGCGACGGCCACGCCCAGGCGGGGCGATGCGGGCGCCTCGCCACGCGACAGCGCGTCGATCCGGTCGCGCAGCGCGGCCACAGGCAGGGCGAGGATCAGGTTGCCGTCGAGGCGGATGGTGTTCACGCCCACGAGGCGGTCGTCGAGGTTGACCAGCGGGCCGCCGGACGAGCCGCGCGGCAGCGCCGCCGTGTGCTCGATCGCGCCGGCCACGCGGCGCCCGCGCGGGCCGCGGAAGCTGCGCGGGCCCGAGGAGACGAAGCCGAGCGTGACACGCAGCCCGCGCCCGCCCGGGTTGGCGAGCGCCACGAGCGGCGTGCCGATGCCGGGCTCCGCGCTCTCCGCCCACTCGAGCGGCGGGCGGCCGTTGGTGAGCACCTCGAGCACCGCGAGGTCGAGGTCGGCGTCCACGCCGAGCACCTTGCCGGGCTCGCGCGTGCCGTCGGAGAAGGTCACGCTGACCTCGTCGCGGCGCAGGTTGTGCGCGTTCGTGAGCACGCGGTCCTTGCCCACGATCACGCCGGAGCCGAGGCCCCAGCCGCGGCCCAGGCCCACAACCGAGGGGCCGAGCCGCTCCGCGGCGCCCGAAATAGCGTCAGAAAGCTCCTTGAGCGGTGTCATACTGCCGTCCCTTGCTAGTTAGTAGCTGATTGCAAGTGAGTAGTTATACCACCGGCTCGGGAACTAGGATCAAGTGAGTGGCAGACCAGGTCGAACCGTCGGCGCTGGCGGAGGCGCTCCAGAGCGTCGGGGACCGCTGGACCCTCCTGATCGTGGCCGCGCTGCTGGAGGGCCCGCGTCGCTTCGGCGACCTGCAGCGCGAGCTGCCCGGGATCGCGCCCAACATCCTCACCCAGCGCCTGCGCAACCTCGAGTCGCAGGGCCTCGTGCTCGCCGAGCGCTACTCGGACCGCCCGCCCCGCTTCGTCTACGAGCTCGGCGCCGCCGGGCGCGAGCTGGCGGGCGCGCTGCGTCTCCTGTCCGACTGGGGCGCGCGTCACCGCGAAGACGTGGAGCCGCCGCGCCATTCGGCCTGCGGGACGCCCCTCGAGGCCGTCTGGTACTGCCCCACCTGCGAGCGCCCCGTCGAGGACGAGGACGCCGCAGACGTGCACTACGCCTGAACTCGGCGCTCCAGGCTCCGCGCTCTGCGCTCCGCGCTCTGCGCTCTGCGCGGGTCCTCGATTCCCACTCCGGAGATCACGCCGCCGAGCAGGACCAGTAGCGCCGACAGGAGCATGCCCGCGTGGAAGGCGGACGTGGAGGCCTCGTCGACGGCCGGCCCGAGCGTCACCCGGTAGGCGCGGTCCGAGTGGGTGCCCACGAGCGGGCGTGACTTGGCGCTGTCCGCCGCGCTCTGCACCGCCGGCCCCGTGCGGCCGCGGTCGGCCAGGTGCGTGTCGAGCGACGAGCTGAACTGGGCCGCCACCACGGCGCCGACGATGGCGATTCCGATCAGGCCGGCAACGCGCGACACCGCGTTGTTGGCCCCGGACGCCGCGCCGGCATGGCGCTCGTCAACGGAGCTGAGGACCGTGCTGGTGAGCGGCGCCACGGTCATCGAGAGGCCGATCCCGAACAGCACGAGCGGGGGCAGCAGGTCGGTCGCGTAGTTCACGTCCTTACCCACCCGCAGCAGGAGCAGGAGCCCGAGCCCCGCGACGAGCGGGCCGCCACCCATGTAGAGACGAGGACCGTGACGCATGGCCAGCAGGCCGAAGCGGCGGGCAAGGAGGAAGGAGATCACGGTGACCGGGGTGAACGCGAGGCCGGCCTGGAGTGCGCTGTAGCCCGCCACCTGCTGTAGGTAGAGCCCGAGGAAGAACGTCATCCCGCTCAGCCCCGCGTAGAGGGTGAGGCAGGCGAGGTTGGCCACGGCGAAGTTGCGGCTCTTGAACAGCTTGAGCGGCACCATCGGGTGGCTGGCGCGGCGCTCGTACTCGATGAAGGCGGCGAACGCCGCCAGGCCGAGCACCAGCGGGATCAGCACGAGCGGGTCGCCGAAGCCGCGCGTGGGCTCCTCGGTGAGGGCGAACACCGGGCCCGCCAGGCCCACGATGCATAGCCCGGCCCCGACGAAGTCGATCGGCTCGTGGCCCTTCGTGGAGGCGCTCTCCGCCACCGCGCGCGCGGCGATCATCATCGCGACGGCGACGAGCGGCAGGTTGATGGCGAAGATCAGCCGCCACGAGACGGCGTCGATCAGGAAGCCGCCGACCAGCGGGCCGAGGATGAAGAAGACGCCGGTCCAGGCGGTCCAGGTCCCGATCGCCGCGCCGCGTTCCTCGCCCTCGAAGCAGGAGGTGATGATCGCCAGCGAGCTCGGCACGAGCAGCGCACCCGCCACCCCCTGGAGGATCCGACCGGCAACCAGCAGCTCCGCGGTGGGCGCCACCGCGCACAGCGCCGACGTCGCCCCGAAGCCGCCAAGGCCGAACAGGAACACGCGCCGGCGGCCGAGCAGGTCGCCAAGCGAGCCGCCCACCAGCAGCAGCGCCGACAACGTGAGGAGGTAGCCCTCCACCACCCACTGCTGGGTGGCGAGACCGGCGTGCAGGTCCTCGCGCAGGGCCGGCAGCGCGACGTTCACCACGCTGCCGTCGAGGAAGACGATCCCTGAGCCGAGGATCGAGGCGATCAGAGTCAGCTGCTTTCGATCCACGGCTGGAGCTTGACATCCGGTGCCGGTACGCTGGGTTGCGATGGACTCCGACGTAGTAGTGGTGGGGGCCGGGATCCTCGGGCTGGCGACCGCCAGGGAATTGCTCGCGCGTCACCCGGACTCCCGGGTGCAGGTGCTCGAGCGCGAGCAGCAGGTGGGCTTCCACCAGACGGGCCACAACAGCGGCGTGATCCACGCCGGGATCTACTACGCCCCCGGCTCGCACAAGGCGCGCCTGTGCGTGTCGGGCGCGCGCGAGATGTTCGAGTACTGCGAGGCCAAGGGCATCCCCCACCGCCGCTGCGGCAAGCTGATCGTGGCCACGCGCGACGACGAGCTACCGCGGCTCGACGAGCTCGAGCGCCGTGGCATCGCCAACGAGGTGCCGGACCTGCGCCGCATCGGGCGGGACGAGATCGCCGAGATCGAGCCGCACGCGCGCGGCGTGGCGGGCCTCCACTCGCCAGCGACGGGAGTGGTCGACTTCACCGACGTGGCCCGCGCGCTCGCCGACGACGTACGCTCGGCCGGCGGGGAGGTGCGCCTCGGCGCGGAGGTCACTGGAGTGAAGACCGGTGAGCGGGACGTGCGGCTGCGCCTGGCGAGCGGCGAGGAGATCGTGGCGTCGGGCGCCGTGTTCTGCGCCGGGCCCTGGTCGGACCGGATGGCGAAGGCGGCGGGCGCCGACCCGGACCCCGCGATCGTGCCCTTCCGCGGCGCCTACCTCCGCCTGAAGCCGGAGCGCGCGGAGCTCGTGAAGTCGCTCATCTATCCCGTGCCGGACCCCAGTCTGCCGTTCCTCGGCGTCCACCTCAGCCGGCACATCGACGACGAGGTGACGATCGGGCCCACGGCCCTGATGGCCACCACGCGCGACCCGCGCCGCAAGGCCTCGGCGCGAGACCTCGCCGCGGCGCTCGCCTGGCCCGGCACCTGGCGCATGGCGCGCCGCTGGTGGCGCACCGGCCTCACCGAGATCAAGCACAAGTTCATTCCGCGCGCCCTCCTGCACGACGCCCGCCGCTACGTGCCGGAGCTCACCGCGGACGACATCGAGCCAGGCCACTCGGGCATCCGCGCCCAGGCGCTGGCCCGCGACGGCCGCCTGATCGACGACTTCGTCTTCTCCCAGACTGGCCGGGTGCTGCACGTGCGCAACGCCCCCTCCCCCGCCGCCACGGCCTCGCTGGCGATCGCCCGCGAGATCGCCGGCCAGGTGGAGCAGGCCGTGCTCGAGCGCGCGGCTTAGCGCCGGTTAACCGCGCCGTTACCCGCGGGCTCCGGGACGCTCGTATGGTTGCGCGCTCCCCAAACAGAGAGGAGCGGCACAGATGTCCGCAAAGCCGAACATCGTCCTCGTCCACGGCGCCTGGGCCGACGGATCTATCTGGAGCGCCGTGATCGCCCGCCTTCAGGCCGACGGCTACAACGTCACCGCGCCCCAGATGCCGATGACGAGCCTCGAGGCCAACGTCGCCCGCCTCCGCCTCGTGCTCGGGCGCCAGGACGGCCCGACCATCGTCGCGGGCCACTCCTACGGCGGCCAGATCATCACAGCGCTGGGCACCGACGCCCCCAACGTCGTCGGGCTCGTCTACATCGCGGCCTTCGGGCTCGACGAGGGCGAGTCGATCGGCGCGCTGCTCGAGCAGGGCCCGCCCACGCCCGCGCTGGCCCACCTGGACATCGACTCTGAGGGCTTCGCCTGGCTGCCGGAAGACGACTTCGTCAACCACTTCGCCGCCGACGTCGATCCGGCTCAGGCGCGGGTCATGTACGCGGTGCAGCAGCCGCTGCACACCTCCGCCCTCGCCGACGTGATGGGCGAGCCGGCCTGGAAGACGCTGCCGTCCTGGTATCTGGTGGCGGACGGCGACCAGGCGATCCCGCCCGACGCGGAGCGGCTGTTCGCGAGCCGGATGGGCGCCGACACGATCGAGGTGGCGAGCAACCACGTGGCCATGGTCTCCCATCCCGAGGAGGCGCTGGAGCGCATCCTGTCCGCCGTCGAGTCGCTGGCGGTCGCAAGCTGAGGATCTCCGCGCCGTATGCTGCGGCGCCGTGAACCGCGTCGCCACAACGCTCGAGGGGCCGATCCTGATCGAGCCCGCCGTACATGGCGACTCCCGCGGCTTCTTCGTCGAGACCTACCGCAAGAACGAGTACGAGCGGCTCGGGATCGTCGAGGACTTCGTGCAGGACAACCACTCGCGCTCGGCGCGCGGGGTGGTGCGCGGCATCCACTTCCAGCTCCCGCCCGGCCAGGCCAAGCTCGTCCGCTGCTCGCGCGGGACGATCATGGACGTGGTGGTAGACCTGCGCCGCGGGTCGCCCACCTACTCGCAGTGGGAGGCGCACGAGCTGAGCGACGAGAACCAGCGCCAGCTCTACGTGCCGATCGGCTTCGGGCACGGCTTCTGCGTGCTGAGCGAGGTCGCCGACGTGATCTACAAGGTCTCCGGCTACTACGACCCGTCGATCGAGCGAGGCATCGCCTACGACGACCCGGACGTGGGCGTCGACTGGCCGAGCGACATCGAGCTGAGCGTGTCGGAGCGCGACGCCACGGCGCCTAGGCTGCGCGACGTGGCCGATCAGCTCCCGTTCTAGGCGCGGCCTCCACCCGCCGCGCCACCAGCTCGGCGAGGCCGGCGTAGAGCAGCTCAATCGCGGTCTGCATCAGGCGCACCCCCACGGCGGCGGTCACCGCCGCGCTGAACGGCAGGGCGGTGTCGAGCACCGACGCGGTGGCGCCCTCGCGCACGCCCAGCCCGCCCGGGATGAAGAAGGCCACCACCGCGCCGCAGTAGCCCACCGCGTAGGCGGTGAGCATCAGCGGGATGTGGCTCGGCGCGATCGTGTGGAGCGAGCGGGCGAAGGCGTAGACGCCGAAGCCGGCGACGACGAACGAGACCGCGTACCCGGCCGCGAACGCGAGGCAGCGGGCGAACGGGATCGTCTCCGGAAGCGGCTCGCTGCCCACCCGGCGCAGGATGATCATCGCCACGCGGCCGAACACGCGCGGGTGCACGGCCACGAGCAGCGCCAGCGGCCCGGCAAGCAGCAGCCAGCGCGCCGGCGTGTGGGCGAGCTGGGGCAGGCCGATCACGAATGCCACCGACAGCGCCACCGCCGCGCCCACCACGAGGAAGAACTCGTACGCGATGCTGGCCAGCGAGATCCGGCGCGGCACGTCCTCGCGCTCGCACAGCGCCACGCGGCTGAGCACCATCAGGAGCTGCGTGGGCACGTAGCGGGCCAGGAGCGACACGCACCAGATCGCCCAGGCCCGCTGCGCCAGGATGTCGCCGTGCAGGGCGCGCAGGATCCGCCGCCAGAGCTCGGCCTGCACCGCCTCGAACAGCATGAAGCAGACGAACGCGAGCGCCAGCCAGCCCGGCCGGAAGCGCCAGTGGTAGCTCGGCAGGTGGTGCACCTGCGACAGCACCTCGATGCCGACGAAGACCGCCACGAGGATCCCGATGAGCAGCCAGACGGCGTGCCTGAGCGGCGCCCGGAACGCCTCGAAGGTCGCGTAGCCGGGATCGGTTCTTCTCGAGCGGCCCGCCGGCATCGGTCGCCCCTCAGCGCGTGAGGTACCAGTCGACGTAGCGGCCGCAGGCGGCGGACAGCGGCACGGTCTGCGGTGCCGCCACGCGGACCGCCATGAGCGAGCCGGCCTGGAAGAAGTGGTTGCCCGAGTAGATCGGCGAGGGGTCGGCCACCGACACGGTCAGCGTGATCGGCGCGCCTGTGCTCGTCACGCGCCCGACCGGCCAGAGCGGCCCCGGCCGGTCGAGGTTCGGAGGCAGCCAGGTGTGTAGGCCGCCACCGGTGACGGTCACCGCCTGCGGGCTGACGACCGGCAGCGACAGGTCCCACTGGCCGGGCGGCATCCTCAGCTGGACCTGCGTCGACTGCCCTGGAGCGAGCGTGGCCAGCGGCGGGAACGAGAGTGGGGCCGGCCTTATGCGCGCCACGCCCGGCTGGCGCGACAGGGCCAGCCCGGCCGGCTTGCGGCAGTCGAGGAAGGCTCCCGGCTGGCCCGACTCGGCCAGGATCTTGCGCGGCTGCGTGGGCCCGCTGCGCTGCCAGACGATGTACGAGCGCGACTGGCCGACCTGGTGGAAGTTGGCCGGCGGCTCGCTCTGGTCGCTGGTGCGCGTGGTGATCACGTAGTCGAAGCGATCGAGCGTGGGAGCGTCGACCGAGTCGAAGTCGAGCGCCTGACCGTACGACCACGGCTTTGCCGGCTGCACGACCGCCGGGATCACGGGCCCGAGCGGCAGCGGCGACGAGGACGGGACGCCCAGCAGCTCCCACTTGAAGTAGTCGTCGTAGAAGAGGACGAGCGTGGGCTTGCCGTGCAGCAGCGGCCGCAGCGAGCGCAGCTCATTCGTGTGGTCATTCGGCCCGACCTGGGAGCCGCGCAGCACCAGATAGCTGGAGCCGAGCGCGGCCCCGAAGTAGACGACGACGGTCGCCACGAACGCTGCGCCGGTGAAGGACGCCAGGCGCATCCCCTCGAGCTGCTCCATCAGCGCCCGGCCGGAGCCGAAGGCGATCAGCGGCGTGGCGATGACCAGGGCCTTGGCGGCGACGTAGGGCGACTGGTTGTGCTTCGCCCACAGGTAGATCAGCCCGCAGGCGAGGATCGCCGCCGGCCAGGCCACGCGGCGGAGGTCGAGCGAGCGGGCAAGTGCGAACACGAGCACGACCAGCGCGAATCCGGCGAAGGCCGCGGTGGTGATGCCGCCGTGCGGCACCAGGCGGAAGTCCTCGCCGAACCACATGCCGAGCGACTCGAGCCAGTTGAGCGGGCCGGCGAGGTTGGCCAGCGAGCTCGTGTCGATGCCGCCGCCGCCCGTGCCGGTGCTGGTGCCGCCGTTGGCCTGCCAGAAGGTGTGCAGGCGGCCGATGTCGGGCGCCACCAGCACCACGAGCAGGATCACCGCCGCGATCAGCGGGATACGCGCGCCCGCGATCGCGCGCGGCAGTCTGCGCAGGTGACGCCAGCCGCCTCCGATCACGACCCACACCAGCACCCAGCAGACGCCGATGGCGAGCGGCCACAGGAGTCCCGGATAGGAGTAGACGTAGACGACGCCTGCCACCAGCACCGCAATCGAGGCGAGGGCGGTGGCCGGCCGCGCGAACCGCTCCCGCCGCCACTGCTCCAGCACGAGCACACCGCCGAGCAGCAGCATGGCGAGGATCGGCTCCTTGAAGGCGCTCTCGCCGTAGAAGGCGGCGGCCAGGTAGGGCACGCCCGCCAGCACTGCCACGAGCCAGGCGCGCGAGCGCTTGATGTGCTCGAGGCCTGCCAGCGCCGTGAGCCCGGTGAGCACCGGCACCGACATCAGCATGCCGGTGAGCCCGTTGTCCACACCGGTCCCGAGCAGCTGCGCGAAGGTCGTGGCGATCGCGTGCGGCCCGACCGGATAACCCGGCCCAAAGGTCTCGAGCGCTCGGTAGGACGGGTGGCGGAGCTGCTCGGCGAGCAGCAGGTGCCAATGGGTGTCGTTCAGGAACGAGATGCCGAGCACGCCGACGCGCGCGTTCGCCACGAACGGCGTGGAGGCCACGGCGAGCAGCGCGATGCCCACCGGCAGGCCGTCGATGCTCAGCCGCTCGCCCCGCCCGCGCCACCTCACGGCGAGCAGCGACGCGCCGACCGCGACGAACAGGGCGACGATTCCGGTGTAGGCGTGCCCCGGGAGCCTGATCGCCACCTCGCAGACGATCATCAGCGCCGCGAAGCCGACGGCGGGGGCGATCCAGCTGGACGCCCGTCCGCCCGCCGCGACGATCACGCCGCGACCCAGGATCACGGAAGCGCCGCAAATCAGCACCGCCGCGGCATAGGTTCCGATCACGTCGCGGAACCTTAGTAACGCCGCGGAGTTAGAGCCCGCAGCGGGGGCGCCCGGCTACCCTCTCCGACCGATGGACATCTGCACCATCATCGCCCGCAACTATCTGGCGGCTGCGCGCGTCCTCGCGCGCTCGTTCCATGAGCACAATCCGGGCGGCACCTGCTGGACGCTCGTGATCGACGACCTCGAGCACGAGGTCGACCCCGCGGGCGAGCCGTTCCGGCTGCTCCACCCCGAGGACCTCCAGATCGAGAACTGGCCGCGCATGGCGGCCGGCTACAGCGTGCTCGAGCTGTCCACCGCCGTGAAGCCGTGGCTCCTGCGGCGGATCTTCAAGGAGGGCGTCGAGCGGATCACCTATCTCGACCCGGACATCCAGGTCTTCGACTCGCTCGAGGAGGTCGACCGGCTGCTGCGCGAGCACCCGCTCGTCGTGAACCCGCACCTCACCGAGCCGATGCCGCGCGACGGCCGCAAGCCGTCGGAGACCGACATCCTCATCGCGGGCTCGTTCAACCTCGGCTTTGCCGGCTTCGCCGCCGGGGCGGACACCGAGAGGCTGATCGACTGGTGGGCCGAGCGGCTGGCCACCGACTGCATCGTCGCCCCCGAGGCCGGCTACTTCGTGGACCAGCGCTGGATGGACTTCGCGCCGGGCCTCGTGGAGGACATCCACATCCTGCGCGACCCGGGCTACAACCTCGCCTACTGGAACTTCGCGGGCCGCGAGCTGCGCAGGCGCGGCGACCGCTACGAGGTCAACGGCAGCCCCCTGCGCTTCTTCCACTTCAGCGGCTACGACCCGGCCCAGCCGCATCTGCTCTCGAAGCACCAGGACCGCATCCAGCTCAGCGAGCATCCGGTGCTGCTCGAGGTCTGCAACGGCTACGCACGAGCCCTCGAGCGCGAGGGGCACGCCGACTGGTCGCAGCGGCCGTATGCGCTGGGCGACCTGCCCGACGGCACGCCGCTCGACGCGGTCTCGCGGCAGGTCTTCCGGGACGCCGAGAAGGACGGCGACCTCCCGGCCGACATCGACATCTTCTCGCCGGAGGGGGCGCGCGCCTTCCTCGCCTACCTCAACGAGCCGGCGGAGGAGGGCGGCGCGAGCGGCGTCACGCGCTACCTGGCCGCTCTGCTCGACCTGCGGCCCGATCTGCGGCTCGCGTTCCCCGACCTCGACGGTCCCGACGCCAGCCGCCTGGTGGCCTGGGCGCAGGTGTTCGGCAGCGCCACGGGGACGGTGCCGCCGGCGCTGCTGCCGCTCGGCGGCGGCAACGCCGAGGACGCCGGTCACCTGATCCCGGGCGTGAACATCGCCGGCTACTTCAAGGCGGTGCTCGGCGTCGGCGAGCACGCGCGCCAGCTCGCCGCGGCGCTCGAGACGCAGGGCATCCCCGTCAGGGCCACCACGCTGCAGCCGCACGCGAGCCCCGAGGACGAGTCGCTCGGGCCGCCCGCCGGCGGCAGCGGGAAGGCCGCCTTCAACCTGATCTGCGTCAACGCCGACGTGATCGCCGCCGTGGCAGCACAGCTCCCAGAGGACTTCTGGAGCGGCACCTACTCGATCGGCTACTGGGCCTGGGAGGTCTCCAAGTTCCCCAATGAGTGGCTGGGCGCCTTCAGCTCCGTGAACGAGGTCTGGGTGGGCAGCCGGCACGTGCACGAGGCGGTGGCCGAGGCCTCCACGGTGCCGGTCGTGACGATCCCGCAACCGGTGTCGCTGCCTGAGCGGAGCGCCCCGGTGAAACCTCTCAAGGGGCTGCCCGAGGGCTTCCGCTTCCTGTTCGCGTTCGACTACTTCAGCGTCTTCGAGCGCAAGAACCCGCTGACGCTGATCGAGGCCTTCACCCGCGCCTTCGAGCCCCGAGCGGGCGCCGTGCTGCTGATCAAGTCGCTTAACCACGAGCACGATCCGGAGAACCACGAGCGCCTGCGCCTGGCCGCCGCCGCCCACCCCGACGTGCATCTGCTCGAGGAGCAGCTCACGCCCGATGAGCGCGACTCGCTGCTGGCCGCGGCCGACTGCTACGTGTCGCTCCACCGCGCGGAGGGCTTCGGCTACACGCTGGCCGAGGCGATGTGGGAGGGCAAGCCCGTGATCGCCACGGGCTACTCCGGCAACCTCGACTACATGACCCCGCAGAACTCCTACCTCGTGGACTACTCGCTCGTGCCGATCGGGCCCGGCAGGGAGCCCTACCCGGCCGACGGCGAGTGGGCGGAGCCCGACGTGGAGCACGCCGCCAGGCTGATGCGCGAGGTGTTCGACGGGCGCGAGGAGGCCGCGCTGCGGGCCGGCCGCGGCGCCGCGGACATCCGCACCACGCACTCGCCCGAGGCCGCCGGGCGCGCTATGGCCGCCCGTCTGCGCCTGCTGATGGCCACGCCGGCGCTGCGCACCGGGCGCTCGGCGGGCAAGGCCTTCGGCGCCCTGCAGACGGACTGGGTGGCCGACCGGATCGTGTCCGGGCCGATCGCACCGCAGCCGCGCTTCGGCCGCGCCCAGAGCTCGGCCCGGAGGGCGCTGATGCGGCTGCTGAAGCCCGTGACCGTGCACCAGCGGCTGGTGGACGGCGAGCTGCTGAAGGGCATCCAGGCGGTGGACGGCAGCGTGCAGGCGCTGGCGATCTCGCACGCGGCCGCGCTGCGCCAGATCGACGAGCTGCGCGCGGAGCTCGAGACCCTGCGCAAGAGCGAGAACGGCTCCGGCGAGAGCCCGAACGGCTCGAGCTAGCTCGCCGGGCTGACGCTCTGCGGCAGCCTTGTCCGTGCCGAACGGCGGCAATAAAGGGCGGCCCCAGCGTCTCGGAAGGCGCTCGCCGGAGCAGCCCCGTCGCTTCCTGGATGACGGCTGGTATACAGCCGTAGAACAGGATGACGGCGAAGAACGGGCGTCCTCGTGCCCTACCGGGACAGTGTCCCGGTGATCCAGGACGGGGGAGCGGGCGCCAGGCCCAGCTCCGCCAGCAGGCCGCGCATCCGGCGTTCGTCGCCAGCGAGCGCGCGCGCGTCCCCCGGCAGCTCGGCGTCGTTGCGGCGGGCACCGGGCGCCAGGGCGCGCAGCGCGCCCGGCTGGCTTGCGTCGAGCTCGTCCTCCAGTGTCGTGTCCGCGGCCGGGGCCAGCACGGCGTCGTAGTGGAGCGCGCGCCCTTCTAGCCAGGCGGCGCGCTCGCCGCTCGCCACCTCCACGCCGGCGGCCAAGAGGCCCTTGGTGTCGCCCGGCGCCCCGGGCACGTGCACCGTGATGCGCCCGTCCGGGAGCAATCCGGCCAGCGCGGCCGCCAGCGCCTCGACACCCGGCTCCAGTTCCGGCGCGGCCACCAGCACGCGGGGGTGGGCACGCGCGTCCCGCGCCGCCAGCGCGCCGCGGCCGCTCAGCTCGCGCGGCCTATCGGCCAGCTCGCCCGCAAAGCGGGAGGCGAAGAGAGCGCGGTTGCGGTCGGACAGCTCGTGGGCCAGCTCGGACGCTGCCCGAGCCGTAGCGGCAGTGCGTGACCGTGGACCGCGGCTCGTAGACCACGCGCCCACCCGCCGCGGCCAGACGGAAGCAGAGGTCCGAGTCCTCGTAGTAGGCGGGCGCATAGGCCGAGTCGAAGCCGCCGGCGCCGGCGAACGCCGCGCGGTCCACCACCATGCAGGCGGCGCTGACGTAGTCCACGAAGCGCGGGAAGGCGTAGGCGGGGTCGTCGGGGTCGTCGCCGTCCCCGTATCCCGCGGTCCAGCCCGAGCGCGAGACGAGCGCGCCGGCCTCCTGCAGCGAGCCGTCCTCGTGAAGCAGCTTCCCCGCCGCCACCACCACGCCCGGGCGGGCCAGCGCGTCGACGAGCGGGCGCAGCCAGCCCTCGTGCACGAAGGCGTCGGTGTTCACGAACGCCACCAGCGGCGCGCGCGCCTCCGAGGCCCCCTGGTTGCAGGCCGGCCCGAAGCCGCGGTTCTCGGCGTTGCGGACCATGCGCAGCCCCTCGTACTCCGCCTCGAGCGCATCGGCCAGGCCGTCCGGCGAGGCGTTGTCCACCACGATCGCCTCGAGCGGCTCGGGCGTGTGCCGGGCCAGCGCGTCGAGCGCCTTGCGCACCCAGTCGAGGCCGCCGTAGCTGACCAGCACCGCCGACACCGCCGGCTCGGCGGCCGAGGCGAAGCGTGCTGTCATCCGCGACGCAGCAGCCGCTGGAGGCGCGTGTGCCAGCGCGTCTGGAGCAACGAGTCGTAGCACTCCTGGAGGCTCTGCCGAGCCGCCCGCACCTCCTGGTAGTGGACCCGCAGGCTGTTCCGCTCTTCCTCGAGCGAGTGGCACTTCCGGCGTTCGAAATCGAGCTCCGACTGTGCCCGCTGGAGCTGCGCGCGCAGGTCGTCGAGCTGCTCGGCCACCCGCAGCCGCTCGGCCGCAAGGTGGCGGGTCTGCGCCTCGTGTGCCTTCAGGAGCAGGTCGTAGCGGCCGTCGTCGCTCGCGTCCACCGCCTAGAGCTCCTCGGCGACGTGAGGCGCCCGGCGCTGGAACACCACCAGGCCCAGCACGATCACCACAACGAAGACCGCGACCGGCGCGAGGAAGCGCAGCGGCCCGCCGATCGCCTTCACCGCGCTCTCGGTGCTCGGGTCGATGATCCACTTGCGTGCCTGCTGGAGGATGTCGGCCAGCGGATTGACCATCACGAGGTGGGAGGCGCGCACGCTGCGCTCGCGCACCTTCTCGATCGTGTAGATGATCGGCGTGCCGTAGAAGAGGAGCTGCGACAGCACGGTCCAGATCGGCGCGACGTCGCGGTAGCGGACGTAGAGGGCGGACAGGAGCATCGCGGCGCCGGACGCCAGCATCATCAGCGGCACCAGCAGGGCCGGCAGCAGCAGCCAAGTCCAGTGCGGGCGGATGCCGTAGATGAGGAGGAACAGGAACACCGCCACCAGGTTCAGCATCAGGTTGATCGTGGAGGTGACCACCGTCGACAGCGGGACGACCATGCGCGGGAACTTCATCTTGCGCACCAGCGCCTCGCGCGTGACCATCGACGCCACCGCCTGCCCGGTGGCCTCCGCGAAGAAGCTGAACAGCACGATGTTGAGCAGCAGGATCACGGGGTAGTCCTTGATGGTCGCCCCCACGGCCAGCACCTTCGAGAAGACCACGTAGAGCACGCCGAAGAACAGGAGCGGCCGCATCAGCGACCACAGGTAGCCGAGCGCCGAGCCGAAGTACGACATGCGGAAATCGGTGACCGCGAGCATCCACGTGAGGTGCCAGAAGCGGTGCCAGGAGCCGTCGAACGCCGCCGGGCCGCGCATGCGTCGCGCGTCGGGCGACAGCGGCAGCTCGGCGCTCTGGACGTTCATGTGGTGACGCGCTCCAGCGCCGCTCTCGAGATGTCCACGCGGTGTGGAAGCTGCACCAGGCCGCCGAGCGCGTCGCCGCCGTAGACGATCACGTCGGCCGCGCGATCGACCGCGTCGAGCTGCTCGCCGCCGGTCTCCCGGCCGACGCTGACGCCCGCGTAGTAGTGGCCGCTGCGGAACGTGTTGAGCGCGACCACGCTCAGCGTCACGCGCTCGCCCGGCGCCATCGGGCCGACGCCGCCGCCGCCGTCGGTGCTGGCCCCGAACAGGCGCAGGCGCTCCTCGTTCTCGAGCCACACGCCGACCGCCGGGGAGTCGAGCTCCTCGAGCGCCTCGATCTCGACGTTGATCGAGAACGACTCGCCGTGCTGCAGGCCGTGCGTGCGCTCGCCGTCCGCATCCTGCATCCAGACGTCGACGATCCGGGCGCCGCGCTTGCCGAGGCCGAGCAGCTCGCGGTCCTCGGTGGGCTCCCGGAAGTTGAGGTTCAGGTACTGGCGCGCGACGTCGCGGGGATCGCCGATCGCCTCCACCAGCCCGTCGTGCAGCAGCAGGGCGCGGTGGCAGAAGCGCTCGACCAGTCCCATCGAGTGGGTGACGAGCACGATCGTCGTGCCCTGCTCGCGCATCCGGTAGAAGGTGTCGGCGCACTTCTGCTGGAACGCGGCGTCGCCCACCGCCAGCACCTCGTCGATCAGCAGCACGTCGGCCTCCGACTGCACCATCACCGAGAAGGCCAGCCGCACCTGCATGCCCGACGAGTAGTTCTTCAGCTTCTGGTCGACGAAGGCCTCCAGCTCGGCGAAGGCGATGATCTCGTCGAAGCGCTCCTGCGCCTGCCGCGGCGTCAGTCCCATCATCACGGCGTTGATCAGCACGTTCTCACGCGCGCTGAGCTCGGGGTTGAAGCCCACCCCGAGCTCGATGAAGGGCGCCAGGCGGCCGGCGATGTACATCTCGCCCCTGTCGGCCCGGTAGATCTCGGCCAGGCACTTGAGCAGCGTGCTCTTGCCCGAGCCGTTGCGGCCCACGATCCCGAAGAACTCGCCCTGGGCGATGTCGAAGGAGACGCCGCGCAGCACGTGCTGCTCGTCGAACTCCCCGCGCCTGAACGGGTGCAGCGCACGCTCCTTGAGCGTGTTCGTGCGGTTCTTCGGCAGACGGAAGGTCTTCTCGAGATCCCGCACGCGAATGACGGCCACCGGCCCCGGCATAGGTGCTGAGAATAGGCGGTGGGGATGCGTCAAACGCCCGCACGGCGGCCGCGAACGGCCCCGGCGGCCCGGCGCAGCAGGCCGGTCAGGCGCCAGCTCTTCGAGCTCACGATCGTCTCGTAGCGCCGCTGGAGGTCCTCCAACTCGACGGCGATCGCGTGCACGCGGCCGTCCAGCTCCGCCAGCGCGCGGTCCTTCTCCTCGATCACCTCGTGCTGCGCGTCCCAGTGCTCGGTCCAGCCGCGCAGGTCCACGTCCGAGGTCAGGGCCAGCGAGCCCCGGTCCGGCGGCAGCGGGCCGTCCGAGGCGATGCCGAGCGTGTAGGTCTCCCGCCCCGGCTCGTCGCTCACGAGCTTGCGCAGCTCGAGCCCCTCGACCGGCGCCTCGCCACCCGCGGCGAAGCGCTCGTCGTCGAGGACGCCGGACGAGATCCAGGTGTCCTGGCGGCGGAGCGCCACCGAGCGGAAGCGCCGTCCCAGCGCGCCGGTCAGCTCGCCCGGGGTGAGCTCGTGGAGGTGGTGCGGGTTGCCGGGCGTGAAGACGTCGCGGTTGGGCGTGGAGATGACGAGCAGGCCGTCGGGGCGCAGCACCCGCCGCAGCTGGTCCAGCACGCGCTCGGGCTCGGCCACGTGCTCGATCATCTCGAAGCAGACCACCAGGTCGAAGCTCTGGTCCTCGTACGGCAGCTCGTTCACGTCGCCGACGTCGAGGCGCACCGACTCCGGCACCGAAGCCGCGGCCGCCTCGACCGCGCGCGGGTCCTTGTCGATCCCCACCACCTCGCTGGCGCCCGCCGCGGCCAGCATGCGCGAGCCGTAGGCGGCGCCGCAGCCGGCGTCGAGCGCCCGCCGGCCCGGCGCGAACTGAGCGGCCCACGCGTAGCGCACGACGTGCTCCGCCTCGATCATCTTGCCGTGCATCGAGGCGGGGTCGAAGCGCTCGGCCGGCTCCTCCTCGTGCTCGCTCACGTCTCGAGCGTGAACGGGTTGACGACCGTGCAGGTCAGCGCCCGCTCGTAGGAGATGCGCTCGTACTCGGGCGGACCCTCCTGCGGGGTGAGCCGGAGCATCGCCCGGCTGGCGGCCCGCGGGGGCCAGGCGCCGATCCGCTCCACGTCGAAGCCGCTTCCCGCGCACCAGGCCTCGAGCGCCGTCACGGTCGGGGAGAACCAGTTGCTCGGGTCCTGGGACAGCTCGTCGTGCGGGTAGTAGGCCACGAGCGGGCGGCCGCGGTCGCGCCGGCGGAGCTCCCCGTCGCAGACGGCCGTCTCCAGCAGCGCCTGGCCGCGCGTGACAGCGCGCACGTTGTCGAGCGCGAGCAGGGGGTGGCGCAGGTGGTAGAGCACGCCCCAGAACAGCACGAGGTCGAACGGCTCGGGGAAGCGGTCCGCCAGCTCATAGACCGACGCCCGCACGTACTCCACGCGCGATCCGAGCAGCTCCGTGAGCTTGTCGACCCCGAACCAGTCCGGCGGGAAGATGTCCACCGCCACGACCCGCTCGGCGCCGCGCCGCTCGAGCGCGAACGCCGCGCCGCCGTTGGTGGTGCCGATGTCGAGCACGGTCTTCCCGCTCAGGTCCTCGGGCAGGCCGGCGACGCTCACCAGCCAGCCGATGTCGTTGCCGCCCGGAGTGCTCACACCGGGCGCCAGCTCGAAGCGCTGATGCCAGATGAACTGGGCGTCCCGAACGAAGTCGGCTGCCTGCTCGGGCGTGGGCGACATGGGCGGCGACCCTACCAAGCAAGCTGCTCTGCCTACCATCCCCGCCTCATGTCTGCGGACCGGCCACATGTGGGGCTCAATCTCGTCTTCCTCGTGCCGGACGAGACGGGCGGCATGGAGATCTACGCCCGCCACCTGATCGAGTCGCTCGGCCGCGTGCGGCCCGACATCAGGCTCACCGCGTTCATCAACCGCAACGCCGTGGGCAAGCCGGGGCCCTGGAACGACATCGAGAGCGTGACCGTGCCGGTGAACTCGCGCAACCGCGTGGCCTGGGTGCTCGCCGACCAGCTGCTGGTGCCGCCGCTGGCCCGGCGGGCGCGGGTGGACCTGCTCCACAGCCCGGCCAACATCGCGCCGGGCTGGGGCGGGCCCTACCGGCGCATGATCACCGTGCACGACCTGATCCACAAGACCTTCCCTGAGGCGCACGAGGGGCTGCGCTCGCGCGCGATCGGCGTGGTCATGCCGTTGGCGATCCGCCGCTCGCACCGCTTGATCGCCGACTCGCGGGCCACGCGCGACGACCTGGTGAACCTGCTGCACGAGCCGGCGGCCAAGATCGACGTGATCCCGCTGGGGCTCGGCGAGCCGCACCCCGAGCGGGCGCTGCCCGAGGCCGAGGTGCGGGGGTGGCTCGACCTGGGCGATCGCCGAGTGGTGCTCAGCGTCTCCGCCAAGCGGCCCCACAAGAACCTCAAGCGGCTGCTCGACGCCGCCGGGAGCATCCCGCCCGAGGGGCGGCCGGTGCTCGTCATCCCCGGCTATGCCACCTGGTACGAGGCCGAGCTCGAGGAGCACGCCCGCCGGATCGGCGTCGAGCGCGACGTACGCATGCTCGGCTGGATCAGCGAGGCGCAGCTCGAGGGCCTCTATGCGATGGCCGCCTGCGTGGTGTTCCCGTCGCTCTACGAGGGCTTCGGCCTGCCGGTGCTCGAGGCGATGCAGCGCGGCGTGCCCGTGGCCTGCTCGGGCACGACCTCGCTGCCCGAGGTGGCGGGTGACGCTGCGCTGCTGTTCAACCCGGAGAGCACCGAGGAGATCGCCGCGGCGATGGAGCGCCTCTTGACCGATGGCGAGGAGGCCGAGCGGCTGCGGGCGGCCGGCCTCGAGCGCGCCCGGCGGTTCACCTGGGACGAGACGGCCCGGCTCACCGCCGAGGCCTACGACCGCGCGCTGTCCCGGTAGGCGGCGGCCACGATGTCGAGCGAGTGGTCGAGCGACAGCCGCGTGGCGTTGCGGGCGAACCAGCCGGCTGTGGACTCGCGCAGCGGCTGGCCGGCGTCGTGCACGCGCAGGATCGCGTCGGCCAGGTCGCCGGGATCCGCCGAGGGCGCGATGAAGCCGTTCACGCCCTCCTCCACCAGCTCGGTGGCGGCGTTGTCGCCGTCGCGCACCACCACGCTGGGCGTGCCCTGTGCGGCGGACTCCACGACCACCAGGCCGTAGCCCTCGCGCTTCGACGGCAGCACCATGCACAGCGCCTGGCGGAGCGACTCCTGCACGTGCCCGGCGTCCACGAAGCCGGGCGCCTCGG
Organism: uncultured Thermoleophilaceae bacterium; assembly: GCA_963848495.1. Taxonomy (GTDB): domain Bacteria; phylum Actinomycetota; class Thermoleophilia; order Solirubrobacterales; family Thermoleophilaceae; genus JAICJR01. The sequence continues at coordinate 376,086 of CAWKDV010000002.1, read as the reverse complement.
CCACGTCGCCCAGCCCGAGCCGCTCGATCGCCTCGAGCACCTGCGGCCGCTGCGGGCCGTCGCCGTACAGCTTCAGCCGGAGCTCGGGCAGCCGCTCACGGGCTCGTGCGAAGGCGGGCACGAGCGCAGGCGCGCGCTTCTCCGGGATGTGACGGCCGGCGAACACCACCTCGGGACCGGCGGGGCCGGCCGGCCGCGCCTCCAGCGAGCCGGCGTACTCGCCGTCGAGCACCGTGGGATCCGGCCGCAGCCCCTCCTCGTGCAGCCGGCTCAGGTGGAGCCGCGAGAAGCAGAACGCGCGCTGGGGAATGCGCAGGCACAGGAGCTGCACAGCGAAGCCGATCCTGCCGCCCAGGCCGCCGATGTACCCGAGCCAGTAGGAGCGGGTCCACACCTCGTGCCAGTCGACCACCAGCGAGTAGCCCGCCAGCGGTCGCACGGCCGCGGCGGCCAGGAGGTGGAAGTAGGGGAACGAGGCGGTGTGCACCACGTCGTAGCGGCGGCCGCGGAGGAGCAGGTGGAACAGCGTGCCGAGGCCGAAGACGATCGGCTCGAGGATCCCGCGCCGCCCGCTGCGGACGTACAGCGGCATGTTCGGGGCCACCGCCACCACGCGCACACCCGGCACGCGCGGCTCCTCGCCCCGGCGCCACTGGCGGCGCGTGATGAAGGTGACCTCGTGGCCTTCGCTGGCCAGCCGCTCGGCCAGGTTGCGGTACCAGCGCTCGGCGCCCCCGACCGTGTGGGGGAAGAGGCAGTCGTAGGCGATGCAGATGCGCATGGGGTAGGACGGGCCCGGCGTCATGCCCGGCTGATGGACCCTAGCTCGCACTCGTCGGTTGCGTACGCTCTCCCGCGTGGAAGATCCGCTGCTGCCGGGGGCAAGCGTCGATCAGAAGCTCGACAGGGTGTTCGAGATCCTGCGCTCGATCGCGGACGAGGAGCCCGAGATGCGGCGCCGCCTGAGGCGCCTGCGCGAGTCGCCCCACTACTTTGCCGCCTTCGAGGAGCCGGACCCGCTCGTCTCGATCGTCGTGACCACCTACACGAGCTTCGAGACCCTGCGCGACCGGGCGCTCCCCTCGGCGCTCGCCCAGACGCACCGGAACATCGAGGTGGTCGTCGTCGGTGACGCCGCGCCGCCGGAGACCGCGGAAGTGATCCGCGCGTTCGGCGACCGGCGTGTGCGCTACGACAACCTGCCCATGCGCGGCCCCTACCCGCCCGACCCGGCGCGCGCCTGGCTGATGTCCGGCACGCCGCCCTACAACGCCGCTGTGGCGATGGCGCAGGGCGTGTGGATCGCCCCCCTGGCGGACGACGACGCCTTCATGCCCGAGCACATCGAGCAGCTCCTCGAGCTGGCGCGCGAGCGGCGGCTCGAGCTGGTCTACGGGCGGCTGCTCGCCCACCTGGCGGACGGCAGCGAGACGCTGATCGGCGAGTTCCCACCCCGCTGGGGCCAGTTCGGTGTCCAGGGGTGCATCTACCACGCCGCCCTGAGCTTCATGGAGCTGAGCCTCTCGGACGAGCTGTTCGACGTGCCCAACGACTGGTCGCTGTGCCGGCGCATGATGCGCGCGGGGGTGCGGATGGGCATGCTCGACAAGCCGACGGCGCACTACTACCCGTCGGCCCAGTGGGGCCGGCGCACGGAGCCCTCCGAGCCCGTGGCGCCCGCCGACGACGAGCTCGAGCGGCTGCGGGCGCGCGTGGCGGAGCTCGAGCACCAGCTCGCGGTGCTCACGTCGTCGAAGAGCTGGCGCATGACCAGCCCGCTGCGCGCGGCGGGGCGCCGCGCCCGGGACGCCGGGAAGCGCTGAGGCGCGCAGCCCGTCGCTTCTGGGTGGGCTTACCCCTACGTTCGCCTTGAGGCGAGGCCAACGGCAGCAATCAGGGGCGGCCCGAGGCCGGTCTGGTGAACGCCGTCTGTACAACAGCCCCGATCCAGGACGGCGATGAGCCGCTGCGCGCCGAGGCCGCCCCGATCGCCGCCGTCCGGGATTGGGGGTCGTATAGACCCCCTAGACCGGATTGCGGAGCAGGACGGGTTCCGGCTTCTCCGTTATTGCGGCAGTTCGCCTCGCCTCGCCTCGCCTCGGCAGGCGTAAGCCCACAAAGAAGCGACGGAACGAGGCGCGCTAGTTCGCAGCCGGCGGCTGCGGATCCTCGATCGCCCGCGAGCGCCGCCGCAGGCCGAGGATCGACAGGAAGAACGAGCCGAAGACGATCTGCACGCCGAGCACGATCAGCGTGAGCCCGGCCACCGCCAGCTTCTCCTCCGACAGCACGCCGAAGCCGCGGTTGATCCAGATCAGGAGCACCGCGGAGGCCATGACCAGGCCGATCAGCGCGACCAGCGTGCCCGCGATCAGGCCGTGCTCGAGGCGCAGCTTCGCCCGCAGCCGGTCGAACAGCGGGTCGTGCTCGCCCAGGTAGTAGAAGGCGTAGGTCCTCGAGAAGACGCCGAGCTGCGCCACCTGCGCGCCGACGATGGCGAACATCGAGGCGGCGATCATCGCGTGCAGCTGCCACTGCCGGCCGAACACTGGGAGGCCCGCGACCGAGATCGCGCCGGCGAGGACGCCGAAGGCGACCATCGAGACGCCGGGCACCAGGAACAGCCAGGTGGGGCTGTGCACGAGCAGGAAGCGCAGGTGCCGCCAGCCGTCCGAGAACGACGACAGCTTGGACTCGCCGGTGCGCGGGTGGTACTCGATCGGGATCTCGCGGATATCGAGCCCGAGCTTGGAGGAGCGGATCACCTGCTCGGAGGCGAACTCCATGCCGGTGGTGCGCAGGTCGAGCCGCGGCAGCAGGTCGCGCCGGAAGGCGCGCATGCCGCAGTGGGCGTCCGACACGCCGGTCTTGAAGAAGAGGTTGAGCACGCCGGTGAGCACGGGGTTGCCCACGTAGCGGTGCAGCCACGGCATCGCGCCGCGGTGGATGCGGCCGCGCAGGCGCGAGCCCATCACGAAGTCGGCGCCCTCCTCGAGCGGCTCGACGAAGCGGGCGATCTCGCCGAAGTCGTAGGTCTCGTCGGCGTCCCCCATGACGATGTACTTGCCGCGCGCGGCGGCGAAGCCGGCCAGGTAGGCGCTGCCGTAGCCCTTGCGCGACTCGTTGATCACGCGCGCCCCGGCGGCCCGGGCCAGCTCGGGCGTGCCGTCGTCGGAGCCGTTGTCGGCGACCACGACCTCGCCGCGGATGTCGTTCTCGGCCATCGTGTCGAGCGAGCGGCGCACGCACGCCTCGATCGACTCGGCCTCGTTCAACGCAGGGATGACGACGGAGACGAGCATCTCCTCATCACCGCTCGCGTCGACGAGCGCCTCCCAATGTGTCTGGACTTCTCTCATGTCCCCGATAACCCCCGCGACGGCCCTAGGGTAGCGGTTGACCTCGCTCGCCATATGGTCCCTATCGGCATGCCCAAGCGAAACTTTCGACCCTTAGTGACGGTTGGTGCGAGTGTGACAGGCGTTCCGGCCGCCTCAGCCGGGTAAATACACTCCCAGCCCCCAGCTTGGGGGTGCGCCATCAGACGGCGCACGTGTGAATCGAGTTCCAGCTTGACCGTCCACGAGCCAGAGGCTGCCGGCTCCGCCGTCATCGCCTCGCTGCCCCTTCCCTCTGCGATCCACCGTCGTGAGGTCGTCGGCATCCCCATCGCCATGACGAGCTACGAGGAGGCGATGGACGTGATGGACGGGATGATCGCCCGGCGCGACCCCGGCTACGTGTGCGCCGTGGCCGTGCACGCCGTGATGGTCAGCCAGCACGACCCGGAGATGCGCGATGCCGTCACCGGGTCGACGCTCACGGTGCCGGACGGCATGCCGCTCGTGTGGGCGGCCAACGCGCTCGGCGAGGAGCTGCAGAGCCGCGTCTACGGCCCGGAGCTGATGGACCGCTACTGCGGGCGCTGCGCGCAGCAGGGCCACCGCGTCTGGCTCTACGGCGGGCGCGACCAGGGCTCGCTGATGCAGCTCGCGCTCAACCTGCGCCGGCGCCACCCGGGCATCGAGATCGTCGGCGGCTACTCGCCCCCCTTCCGGCAGCTCACGGTCGACGAGGAGGACGCGATCGCCGACCAGATCAACGAGGCCCGCCCGGACGTGCTGTGGGTGGGGATCGGCGTGCCGAAGCAGGAGAAGTGGATGGCGCGCATGCGCGAGCGGCTCGAGGTGCCGGTGATCTGCGCGGTGGGCGCAGCGTTCGACTTCCACGCCGGGCGCGTGTCGCAGGCGCCGCCGTGGATGCAGCAGCGCGGGCTCGAGTGGATCTACCGGCTCGCCCAGGAGCCGCGGCGCCTCTTGCCGCGCTACCTCTACTACAACCCCGCCTTCGTGCTCGCCTTCGCCCGTCAGTACCTGCGCGAGCGGCTGCTCAAGACGCGGTCGTAGGCCTCCCAGGTGCCCTCGGCGGCGGCTTGCCAGGTGTAGCGGGCCGCCCACTCCCTGCCCGCGGGTCCGCGTTCTGAGTCGTTCAGGGCCTCTCTGGTCGCGTTTGCCGCCGCTTCCGGCGAGTGCGGGTCAAACCAGAACGGCAGCTCGCCGCCCACCTCGCGCAGCACCGGGATGTCCGAGGCCGCGACCGAGAGGCCGCGCGCCATCGCCTCGATCAGCGGGATGCCGAAGCCCTCGGCCAGCGTGGGCTGGGCGGCGCAGTCCGCCAGCTGCCAGAGCGCCTCGAGCTCGGGGTCGGGCACGTAGTCGACGAAGCGGATGCGGCTTTCGACCTGGAGCTCCGCCGCGAGCGCTCGGAGCTCCTGGTCATAGGGCTCGGGGTGGCCGGCGAGCACGATCACCACGTCCGGGTCGAGCAGCGGTGCCGCCCGCACCAGCACCTCCTGGTTCTTGTGCGGGCGCTTGGAGGAGACGCAGAGGACGACGCGCGCGCCTTGGAGGCCGTGGCGCTCGCGGGTCTCCTCGGCGGGCGCCGGCTCCACCTGCTTCGGCCGGTCCACGCCGTGGTGGACCACCGTGAAGTCGGCCGGGTCGAGGGGCAGGAGGCCGCAGATGTCGTCACGGGCGGCGGCGCTGCCGGTCACGAGGCCGTCCGCGTGCCGGGCCGCGCGCGACACCACCTGGCGCATGCCCCAGGTGGTCACCGGGTTGAAGGTCTCGAAGCGGAAGAAGGTCACGTCGTGGAGCGTGATCACGTGGCGCACGCCGGGCGTGCGGATCGGCGCGACGCTGGCCAGGCTGTGGATGAGGTCGGCGCGGTACGCGAGTGCGAGCGCCGGCAGCGCGAGCTGCTCGGCGCCCTGCCTCCGCAGCCGCTGGCTGTCCTCGCAGGGCAATCCCTTGACGGCGAAACGCTCGCCCCAGCCGTCTCTGATCAGCGCCTCCGCGCCGGAGCGCGTGGTCACCACCGTGAAGCGGGTTTCGGGCCGTAGCTCGGCCAGCGCGGGCGCCAGTCCGCGCAGGTAGGTCTCGGGCCCCCCGCTCTCTCCAGGCGCCAGGAACAGCGCGTTCAACACCACGTGCGGCATGGGCGCGGATGCTACGGTGCCCCGCCTGGTGGGCTACTTCGCGTGGCACGAGCAGCCGGGCTACTACCGGGACGTCACGCGACACTTCGATCGAGGCGCCAGCCTGCTCGACGTCGGCTGCGGCAGCGGCTGGCTCGGCGAGCACTTCGAGCACTACACGGGCATCGACGACTCCGCCGAGGCGGTGGCCGCAGCACGCGAGCGCGGCCGCGAGATCCTCCAGGGGGACGTGGACGAGCCGCTGCCCTTCGAGGACGCGAGCTTCGACGGCGTGGTGCTGAAGGACCTGCTCGAGCACGTCGCCGACCCGGTGGCCGTGGTGGGCGAGGCGCGTCGCGTGATGCGCCCCGGCGGCCGCGTGTTCGCCTCCTCCCCCGACGCCCAGCGCTGGGTCTGGGACGACTACACCCACCGCCGCCCGTTCACCCGCAAGGCCTTCCGCCTGCTGTTCGCCGACGCCGGCTTCGACGTCGAGCAGGTGGGCTACGAGTCGGTGATGCCGGGCACCTCGATCGTCTCGGGCTGGACCCGCACGAAGCGCCGCCCGGCCCCTTTGCGCTGGGCGGCCTGGCTGCCCGTGGTGCGGCGCAACGTGTGGCTGGTGGCGCGGCGGCCGTGACTCAGGTTGCCGCGGTGGCGTCCATGTTCAGGCGGATGTAGGTGATGGTGGGGTCTCGGCCCAGTGCTGCCTGCACCTCGTCGAGGTAACGCTCGCGCAGGTCTTGGGGCAGCCGCAACAGGTGGGCGCTGAGGGCGTTGACTCGCAGCCATTCGCGCAGGTTGTCGTACGGTGCGGGGCGTTGCACGAGCCCGGTTCGGACGTCCGTTATCACGGACGAACGTCCGTTATAACGCTTAGTCAGCGGGGCTGTCGGGAGCCACGTCAGGCGGCGTTTGCGCTTCGTCGTGCGAGTCGTCCATCACGCGCTGCCCTCGCAGGCGCAGCGATTCCTGGACCGTGTAGGCCTGGAAACTCCGGACAGCCCCCTTCTTCCCGCCGCCCGCCGGGGTGGTCCCCGGCCGCCAGAGCTCGAGGTCGAGCTCTTCGCACTGCTCCTTCGTGGCCCAGGCGACCGGCTTACCTCCCGCCGCCATCTTGGTCCTGCCTTGGACAACGAGCACCAGACCGAGCTTCGCCTTCGCGGACTCGATCGCCGACCAGGAGAGCCCAGCGCCCTGCGCCTCGGTCACGAGCTCATTCTTGCGCCGCGGGCCCTTGGCCAACTTCGCGCGCAACCAGACCACCGAGTCAGACGCCTTCACGTCGCTCATAGCCACCGTCTCAGCACAATCGTTGACCAGAGCACAACACCGACACTAGCGGGTGGCCACCGCGGGCCCGGCCTAGCGCTCGTGCCGGAGCCGCCGCAGGCACTCCCGCAGCGTGATTCTCTCGTCCAGCGCGTCGGCGGGAATGGCCAGCCCCGACGTCCGGCCGGCCGCGCGCCAGCCGTCCACCCGCGCCTTCAATGGGAGCGCGGTGCGGAAGCGCACCAGACCCCATAGGACGGTGAGCACGTCCACGGCCAGCGCCCGCGGGGCGTGGCGGCTGCGCAGCACGCCGTAGCGGCGCAGGAGGAAGCCGCGGGCGAAGCCGGAGTTGCGGCGCTGGAAGGGCGAGTCAAGGCCGGTGGTGGCGCCGCCGAGGTGCACGCCGCGCGCCCCGGCAGCATCCGCCGCGCGCCAGCCGGCGAGCCGCAGCCGCAGCGCCATGTCCACGTCCTCGCCGTATACGAAGAAGCGCGGGTCATAGCCGCCTGCCGCCTCCCAGGCCACGCGCCGGTAGGCGGCCGCACCGCCGCTCGGGCCGAGCAGGTGCTCGGGCGCGTCGCTGGGGTGGCGGTGGCGCAGGCGGTTGTAGGGCATGAAGCCGGGATCGAGGGCGACGCCGAAGCCGTCCACCAGGTTGCCGTCGCCGGGCTGGAGGGTCATGCCGGCCACCATGCCCACGGCCTCGTCCGCGAACGGCTCCACCAGCTTCTCGAGGAACTGCGGCTCGACGTCCATGTCGTCGTTGGCGAGCACCACGATCTCGCCGCTGCCCTCCGCGGCGAGCTGGTTCATCGCCTTCCCGAAGCCGCGGTTCCCGCCCATCGTCGTGATGCGCACGTCCGGGTAGCGCTCGCGCACGGCGTCGGTGGTGCCGTCCTCGTTGCTCGCGTTGTCGGCGAGATAGATCGTGTGCGGGACGGTCTGGAGGGCGAAGTGCTCGAGGCAGGAGAGCACGAGGTCGCGGGCCCGCGTGGTCACTATCAGCACGTCGATCGTCGGCGGCACGGCGGCGGAGCTTAGGCGGGGGCGCCGCGGCGTAACAGCTCCACCACGACCTCGCGCGGCAGCGCGTGGGTGGCCAGGGCGGCGAGCACGAACACGATCGCGGCGAGCGCGCCGGCTGCGATCGCGGGGATCGGCAGCAGCGCGCACAGCGCGCCGAGCCCGGCCGAGAGCGCGGCGCGCCAGAGGAAGCCCGGGTTGGGCCGAAGCGCCGGGCGGCAGCGCACGAGCATCGTGAGGTTGGCGAGCGCGAGCGTCAGCTCACCGCAGACCGCCGCGATCGAGGCGCCCATCGCATCGCGCAACGGGATCAGGACGAAGCCGAGTGCCACCGCGATCGCAAGTGCGATGCCGTTGGTGATCACGAGCAGCCGCTGGCGGTCGATCGCCACGAGCCCGAGGCTCCACACCTGCGTCAGCGAGGCGCCGATCAGCGCGAACACCTGGATGCGCAGCACCGGGCCGGCGCCCTCGTACTGAGCGCCGCCGAGGATCTTGACGATCTCGTCCGCGGCGATGGCGGTGCCCAGCACCACGACGAGCGCCACCGCCAGCGCCACCTGGGCGAGCTTCTGGAGCGCGTTCGCCAGGCGCGCCTCGTCCTCGCGGCCCGCGTGCGCGAGCACCGGGAAGGCCGCGCCGACCATGAAGATCGGCAGCCCCACGAAGATGTCGTTGATGCGAAAGGCGGTGGCGAACAGGCCGGTCTGGTGGCTGGTCGAGAGCAGCGACATCAGCACCACGAGGATGCGCAGGTAGACCTGGTTGACCGCCACCGCCACGGCCACCGGGCCGATGGCGCGCAGCAGCACGCGCCACTCGGCGCGGTCGAAGCGAGGCCGGAGCGAGGTGGCCCGCCCGGCGAGCGCCACCGCCACCGCGACGGTCACCACGCCGGCGAACACCTGCACCGCGAAGAACGGCAGCAGCGAGGCGCCGATGATCACCAGCGCCGCGATGCCCGTGAAGATCGCCAACTGCTGCGCGAAGTCGACGGCCGTGAGCGCTCCGAGGCGCAGCTCCATGCTGAGCGGCAGCGCCAGCGTGGTGGAGGTGACGAACAGGATGAGGCCGGTGCCCGCGATCGCGGTGCCGAGCACGAGCGTTCCGCCGTAGCCCGCAACGGCTGCGAAGCCGGTGGCCACCAGCATCGCCGAGCCGGTGAGCGCGATCCGGATGCCGACGATGTTGCCGATCAGCCGCCTGCGCGCCTCGGCGCCCTCGGCACGCGTCCACTGGCGCTGGCCGATGACGGTCAGGCCGCCCTCGGCCACGCCCGCGGCGATCGTCACCAGCGCCATGACGGTGACGTAGTGGCCGAAGTCCACCACTCCGAGGTGCCGCAGGAGCAGCACCGCCGCGCCGGCCGCAAGCCCCATCCCGGCCAGATAGCCGGCCGAGCGCACCGCGCCTCCCCTGATGACCTTGCCGCCCGCCTCCGGTGTGGCGAAGACGTCAGGCTCAGCGGCCATCGCCGCACCCTCGCATGCCCGCGAGGCTAACCGACGCCTAAGCTGTCCCGCCGTGCCGCCGACCGTGAGTGTGGTCGTCCCCTTTTACAACCAGGCGGCTTTCGCCCGGGAGACGATCGAGTCCGTGTTGGCGCAGGACTACCCGCACCTCCAGGTGATCCTCACCGACGACGCGTCGAGCGACGGGACCGGCGACATCCTGCGCGAGTTCGCCGCCGCCCACCCGGACCGCGTGCGCGCTCTCGTGGCAGAGGCGAACACGGGAATTGCCGGCAACGTCAACCGCGGCCTGGCCGAGGTGCGCGGGGAGCTGGTGGCATGGCTCGGCGGCGACGACGTGATGCTCCCCGGCAAGCTCAGCCGCCAGGTGGAGGCGCTCGAGGGCCGGCCCGACGCCGTGGCCTGCGTGCACGACGCGGAGGTGTTCGAGTCGGACAGCGGCCGGGTGCTCGGGCGCTTCAGCGAGCTCTACAACGGCCGGCCCGGGGTGCGCGAGGGCGGCATCGAGCTGCAGTTCGACCCCACCTACTTCATGCTGCCGTCGGCCACGATGTTCCGCGCCGCTGCCGCGCCGCCGCACGGCTTCGACGAGCGTCTCCACTTCGGCAACGACTGGCTCTGGCACATCGAGCTGTTCCGAAACGGCGGGGCGGTCGCCCTCCAGGACGTGCTCGTGCGCTATCGCCGCCACAGCGGCAACATCACCGCCGCCCGCGCCACCGCCGCGCGCGGTCTCGAGGAGGGCCTCGTGACGATGGCGATCGTGATCGCGCGCTATCCCGAGCTCGCCGGTCTCGCGCGGCGGCGGATGGCGGCGTTCCTGCTGGCGGCCGCGCGCCGCTCCTGGGTGCAAGGCGATCGCCGGGCGACGCGCCGCTACCTGGTGGCCGCGCTGCGGGAGGGCGGCCCGATCGGCATGCCACGCCTCGTGGTTCAGATGGCCGGCACCCGCCGCCGCCGCGGCGGGGACACCCCGACGTGAGCCTGGTCGTCGCCCTCGACCTGGACGGCACGCTGGTGGACGCCCGCGAGCGCCAGGTCGGGCTCACCGTGGCGATCATCGGCGAGCTCGGGCTGGCGCCGATCGACGAGGGCGCCTTCTGGGAGCGCAAGCGCGCGGGTGCCCGCACCGCGGAGGCGCTGATGTCGCTGGGGGTGCCGACGGATGGCGCGGCCGAGGTGCAGCGCCTCTGGATCGAGCGGGTGGAGCGGCGCGAGTGGCTGGAGCGGGACGCCCTCCTGGACGGCGCTGTGGACGCCGTGGCTGCAATGTGCACGGACGGCGCTGAGCCGTTCGTGCTGACCGCGCGGCGCGATGCCGAAGCGGTGGCCTGGCAGATTGAGCGGCTCGGACTCGGACTGGACCTCGAGGTGGTGGACCCCGCCGACGCGGCGGCCGCCAAGGCGGCCGTGCTCGAGCGCCGCGGCACCGCGGGCTTCATCGGCGACGCCGAGAGCGACGCCGCGGCGGCAGACGCCGCCGGCATCCCGTTCGTGGGCGTGTCGAGTGGCCAGCGCTCGGCGGGGTTCCTGCGGGCCGCAGGCGTCGAAGCGGTGGTGGACGACCTGGGCGCCGCCTGGGCGGCGCTGCGAGAGCGCCTGGCGAGATGATGCAGCGCGCCTGATCCGGAAGGTCATTCCCCCGCAAGCGGGAATTCTCGAGGAGTGGCCGAGACGCCTCAGCCCGTGGGCTCGCCGGGGGACACCAGCCGCACAGGCATGGCGGCCGAGCGCACCTGGCTCGCCTGGTGGCGGACCGCCCTGGTGGCGAGCGCCGGGGCGCTGGCGGTGGGACGGCTCGCCCCCCAGTTCCTGCACGTCGCACGTGTCCCGTACGTCATCCTCGGATGCGGCTATGTGGTGCTCGCGATCGCGTTGTTGGTCGTCGGCGCTCGCCGCCAGCACAAGCTTCGACACGAGATCGACACCGGCGAGGCTGCGCCCCTGCCGCTTGCGGTCGTCACGGGCTTCACCCTTGGCGGGGTGGTGCTCGCTCTGATGACCGCGGTGCTGGTGATCGCCAACAGTTGAGAACGCGCTAGTCCAGCACGGCGTACGACGGGAAGCCGAGGTACGGAGTGCGGACGAGGCGCAGACTGCCCAGACCCCAGGTGTCCCGCAGCGCGACGGTCTCCCCCGGGGACTCGGCCAGCGCCAGCTCGTCGAACGCGATGACGCTGCCCTTCGTCATGTACGGCCGCAGCTGCTCAAGACAGAACCTGGTGGGCTCGTACAGGTCGAGATCGAGGTAGGCGAGCGCGACGATGGTCTCCGGATGCTCCTCGAGCCACGCCGGCAGGGTCTCGGTCACGTCGCCGCGGACCAGCTCGCGACGCGGATAGGGATTGCCCATCTCGCCATCGCGCAGACCCATGATGCGGTCGAGATCCGCGGCGTACTCGTCGCTGACGGCGTAGGCACCGGGCTCCATGATCGGCTCCGAGCCGTCCTCGGAGCGGAGTGCCGGAAAGCCCGCGAAGGTGTCGAACCCAACGATCTGGCGTGCCGCGTTTCCCGGCTCGAGGGTGGTGCGGAGCGCTTGGAAGACGGCGAGATCGCGGCCCCAGCGCACGCCGAACTCGAGGATGCTGCCGTGCACGTCGAGGATGCGCGAGTACAGCTCCGCCAGGAAGAGCACCCGACCGACGGCGTGCCGGCTCATGTAGACGGCGAGCTGATCGAGGATCTCGTCGTCCGGTATCGGCGAGCGCTTCAGCTCGGCAGCCAGACCGCCGCGAGCCGAGTTCTGATCCTCGGTCGTGCGCCGCAGGATGTTGAACTCGCCCTCCGGCTCCGCCACACCCTGACCCTACCGGCCTGCGGGGTTCCCGTGCCTGGCAGGTGGCCCTAGTCCCGCTCCGCCAGCACGTACCACTGGCCCACCAGGAAGTTCGTGGTCCAGCCGCGGGTGAGGCGGTCGAGCGCCCGTGCGCGGCGCAGCTCGGGGTGAGCCACGCGGCGAACGTGCCAGCCGCAGCGCTCGAGCAGCTCCACGATGTCCTGCTTGGTGAACCAGCGCAGGTGCGTGCTGTCGCGGTGGCCCCACTCGGTGTAGCCGAACGTGCCGCGCACCATCAGGTCGTAGACGAGGCCGACCTGGCGGGCGTTGGGCAGCGAGACCTGGAGGCGTGAGCCGGGCCGCGTGACGCGCTGGAACGAGCGCACCACGCTCTCCGGGTCCACGAGGTGCTCGAGCACGTCGAGGCAGAGCACCGTGTCGAACGGTCCCTCGAGCTGCGCGAGCGCCTCCTCGATCGGCGCCTCGATCACCTCGTCGTAGCGCTCGCGGGCGGCGGCCGCCGCGCTCGGCACCACCTCCACGCCGGTGATGCGCGTGGCGCCGGCCTCGCGCAGGCCGCGCTCGAGGCCGCCCGCCCCGCAGCCCACGTCGAGCACCGATCCCACCGGCCGCGGCAGAGCGTCGACGATGTCGCGCCGCTCGTTGGCGTAGTAGGCGGGATCCTTCTCGGCGCTGTACTCGGTGGTCATCGGCGGGCCAATCTAGACGAGCACGTGCTCGGTGTAGGCGCGCACCACGAAGCGCTCGTGCAGCGGCAGCCTGAGGAAGCGCTCGGGGTCCTCGCCCCAGACGGCCGCCATGCCGGCCGCCATCACGTCGAAGCCCATCGCAGCGGACAGCCGGCTGCCGGCGCCGTGACGCGGGTTCACGTCGGTGATCTGCCAGCTCCCGCCGGCCGGAGCGCGCATCACCTGGAAGCAGAAGGCGCCGGTCAGCGGCAGCCGCTCGGCCAGGGCGAGCGACAGCGTGGCCAGCTCCTCGTCCACGAACACGCGCGCCTTGGTGGACACGCCCGCCTTGACCTCGAGCCGCTCCCGGCAGACGCAGCGCGTCCGGAACGCGTCGATCGTGATCTCGGGCGGCCCGAGCAGCTCCTGGGCGACGAGGTCGCCACCGAGGCGCTCGAGCGACTCGGCGTCCTCGACACGCACCACGCCGGCGCTGCCCACGCCGCGGCGCGGCTTCACGAGCAGCGGCAGCGCATCTCCGGGCGCCGCCTCGATCGGCCAGGTGCGCGGCCCGGGCAGGCCGGAACGTGCAAGCCAGTCCGCCATCGACAGCTTGTCGAGGCACAGCTCGGCCACCTCGGCGCTGGGCGCGACCACCGTGACGCCGGGGAGCGAGCCCGCGTCCCGCAGCCGGGCGCCCAGCAGGATCTCGTCGTCGAGGATCGGCACGTAGGTGTCCACGCCGAGGCGAACGAAGCCGTCGAGCAGGTCGTCGACGAACTCCTCCTCGACGAGGAGTGGCACCTGAACGGTCTCGTCCGCCAGCGCCGCGGTGGCCACGAGGTGCGGCGGGTTGATGTCCGCAGCGACGATGCGGACCCCCTCTCCCCAGTGCTCGCGCAGCGACGCGGCGAGGCCGTACGCGGTACCCGTGCCGGCCGCCCCGATCCAAACCGTGTGCATCGTCGGCAGCTTTCCACAGGGCGGGCGACGTAGCATCCCGCTCCATGTCGATCGACGACTGCAGGATCATCGAGCTGCCGCGCATCACCGACCCGCGCGGGAACCTGACCTTCATCGAGGGCGGCAACCATCTGCCGTTCCAGATCGCGCGGGTCTACTACCTCTACGACGTGCCCGGCGGCGAGTCCCGCGGCGGCCACGCCCACCGCGAGCTCGAGCAGTTCATCATCGCCATGTCGGGCTCCTTCGACGTCGAGCTGGACGACGGCCGCGAGCAGCGCACGTTCAGCCTCAACCGCTCCTACTACGGGCTCTACATGCCGCGCCTGGTCTGGCGAGAGCTCGTGAACTTCTCCTCCGGCTCGGTCTGCACGGTGCTGGCATCGCGGCCATACGAGGAGGAGGACTACTTCCGCGACTACGACGAGTTCGTCGCGGCGATGCGTTCGTGAAGGTCCCGTTCGTGGACCTGAAGGCGGCGCACGCCGAGCTGCGCGGCGAGCTGGACGCCGCGATCGCGCGGGTGCTCGACTCGGGCTGGTTCCTGCTCGGCGAGGAGCTCGAGGCGTTCGAGGGCCAGTTCGCCGCCTACTGCGGCGCCGCGCACTGCGTCGGGGTCCACTCCGGGCTCGACGCGATCGAGCTGCTGCTGCGCGCCCACGGGATCGGCGAGGGCGACGAGGTGGTGGTGCCGGCGCACACCTTCGTCGCCACCTGGCTGGGCGTGACGCGGGCGGGCGCCACGCCGGTGCCGGCGGCGGTGGACATGGGCACCTACAACCTCGACCCAACCGCGGCCGAGGCGGCCATCGGCGAGCGCACGCGGGCGCTCATGCCCGTGCACCTCTATGGCCAGCCCGCGGACATGGACGCGCTGCGCGCGGTGGCTGACCGCCACGGCGTGCTGCTGCTCGAGGACGCCGCGCAGGCGCACGGCGCCACCCTGCACGGGCGCCGCGCCGGCAGCCTCGGGGACGCCGCGGCGTTCTCCTTCTACCCCGCCAAGAACCTGGGCGCGCTCTCCGACGGCGGCGCGATCCTCACCGGCGACGCCGAGCTGGCCGAGCGTTTGCGCATGCTGCGCAACTACGGCTCGAGGACGCGCTACGTGCACGAACTGCAGGGCACGAACAGCCGCCTGGACGAGCTGCAGGCGGCACTGCTGCGGGTGAAGCTGGCGAAGCTCGACGACTGGAACGCCCGCCGCCGGCGGCTTGCCGAGCGCTACCTCGGGGAGCTGACCGGGGTTGTACTCCCCGAGATGCAGCCCGGAGCCGAGCACGCCTGGCACCTGTTCGTGGTGCGACACTCCGAGCGCGACCGCCTGCAGAGGGAGTTGGGCGAGAGCGGGATCGAGACGCTGATCCACTACCCGGTGGCGCCCCACCTGTGCGGCGCCTACGAGGGCATCGAGGCGCCGCGCGAGCAGGTGGAGTGCGCCGAGACGATCGCCCGCGAGGTGCTGTCGCTGCCGATGGGACCGCACGTGAGCGACGAGCGGGCGCAGGCCGTGATCGAGGCTGTGAACGCGGCCTCGTGACTACACTCGCCGCCATGCCGCTCGCAGGACAGCGGATCCTCGTCACCGGCGGGGCGGGCTTCATCGGGTCGCACATCGTGGACGCACTGGTCCGCGAGGGCGCGCGCGTGACCGTGCTCGACAACTTCTCCTCGGGCTTCGAGGAGAACCTCGCCGGCGTGCGCGACGACGTGGAGGTGATCCGCGGCGACATCCTCGACGCCGACGCCCTGATGCAGGCCGCGCGCGGCATGGACACGATCGTCCACCAGGCCGCGCAGCTCGAGATCGTGAAGTGCATCGAGACGCCGGTGGAGGATCTGCGCTCGAACGCCGAGGGCACGCTCAACGTGCTGGAGGCGGCGCGGCACAACAACGTCGGCCGGGTGGTGTGGGCGTCGAGCGCCTGCGTGTACGGCCAGGCCGAGACCGTGCCGGAGTCGGAGCAGCACCCGCGCGTCCCGAACTGGCCCTACGGCATCAGCAAGCTCGCCGCCGAGCACTACGCCCGCCTCTACCACGACTACTACGGCTTCGACACGGTGGGCCTCCGCTACTCGATCGTCTACGGCCCGCGCGAGTGGTACGGGCGCGTGATGACCGCCTACCTGCGCCGCGCGCTCGACGGTGACCCGCCCGTGATCTGGGGCGGCACCCAGCAGCGCGACTTCGTCTACGTGGACGACGTGGTGAACATGAACGTCGCCTGCCTCGCCGCCGCCGAGGGGCTCGGCAACCGCGTCTTCAACGTCTCCACCGGCCGCGGCACGAGCATCCGCGAGCTGGCCGAGCTGGTGGCCGACACCTTCGAGCTGGGCGAGCCGGTGGTCGAGGACGTGGCCGAGGGCGAGACCTCGCAGCTCGTGGCCGGCCGCATGCGGCTGCCGGCCGAGCTCAAGCAGATGGTGCTCGACCCGAGCGCCGCGCGCGACGCCCTCGGCTGGGCGCCCACCACCGAGCTGCCGGCCGGGATGCGGGCCGAGATGGACTGGCTGCGGGAGAACGTGGACCGCTGGTCGGTCATGCACTACTGATGGCGGACGAGCACGCCCGGCTGGAGGGCGTGGCCGAGTGGTACTCCGGCCGCACCGGCTTCTACTCACGGCTCGTGTGCTACGGCTACGAGGCGCTGCGGCCGCACTTCGCGGGCACGAGCTGCTGTGAGCTCGGCCCGGCCGACGGCCAGATGACCGGCATGCTGCTAGAGCACTTCGACGAGCTCGTGAGCGTGGAGGGCTCGGCCACCTACTGCGACCGGCTGCGCGAGCACTTCGCGGGCGAGCCGAAGCTCGAGGTGGTGTGCTCGCTGTTCGAGGACTACCGGCCGGGCCGCAACTTCGACACCGTGCTCGGCACGCACATCCTCGAGCACGTGGACGACCCGGTGTCGGTGCTCGCGGCCGCTCGCGAGTGGGGCGAGCGCCTGATCATGCTGGTGCCGAACGCGCTCAGCATCCACCGCCTGGTGGCGGTCGAGATGGGCATGCTCGAGCGGCCCGACTCTCTCAATGAGCTCGACCAGCGGCTCGGCCACCGGCGCGTGTACAACCCCGACCTTCTGCACGAGCAGGTGAGCGAGGCGGGCTGGCGCGTGACCGGCAGCGGCGGCGTATTCGTGAAGCCGCTCAGCAACGGCCAGATCGAGGAGTGGTTCGACGAGCGGATGATGGACGGCTTCGCGGCCGCGGCCAGGCACTTCCCCCGTCACGCCGCCGAGATCTACGTCGTGGCGGAATAGACTGGCCCGCCGCATGGCTGGCGCAGAGGGCAAGCGTGCGCTCGTCACGGGCGCGGCCGGGTTCATCGGCTCGCACGTCGTCGACGGCTGCCTCGAGCTCGGCATGGAGGTCGTCGCCACCGACGACCTCTCGGGCGGCTTCCGCGAGAACGTGCCGGACGGCGCGGAGTTCGTGCTCGAGGGCGACCTGCGCGACGGCGACTTCGTGCGCTCGCTCTGGGATGGACGGCCGCTACGACTACGTCTACCACCTCGGCGCCTACGCGGCCGAGGGGCTGTCGCACTTCATCCGCGCCTACAACTACAGGACCAACCTCGAGGCCAGCGTCAACCTGATCAACCAGGCGGTCCTGAGCGACGCCGAGCGCTTCGTGTTCACCTCCTCGATCGCCGTCTACGGCGCCGGCCAGGTGCCGATGACGCGAGGACGATGACGCCGCAGCCCGAGGACCCCTACGGCATCTCCAAGTACGCGGTCGAGCTCGACCTCGCGGCGGCGCACGAGATGTTCGGGCTCGACTACACGGTCTTCCGCCCGCACAACGTCTACGGCGAGCGGCAGAACATCGCCGACCGCTACCGCAACGTGATCGGCATCTTCATGAACGACATCCTGCAGGGCGAGGCCGATGCCGGTGTTCGGCGACGGCCTGCAGACGCGCGCCTTCTCCCACATCGACGACGTGGCGCCGGTCATCGCCCGCTCGCCGCTCGTGCCGGAGGCCTCGCGCAACGAGGTCTTCAACATCGGCGCCGACCGGCCCTACACGATCCTCGAGCTGGCCGACGAGATCGCGCGCGCCTTCGGCGTCGAGCCGCGGCTCGAGCACCTCGCCGGCGCGCAACGAGGTGGTGCACGCGTTCTCCGACCACGCCAAGGTGCATGCGAGGTGTTCGACCCGCCCGAGCCGCTCGAGCTGCGCGAGGGTATCGAGCGCATGGCGGCCTGGGTGCGCGAACACGGCGCGCGGGAGCCCATCGAGTTCGAGGGCGAGATCGAGGTCGAACGCAACCTTCCGCCCTCCTGGAAGTCATAACCTTGGCTTGATGGCTACCACCGTTGCCGTAGTCGGCCTCGGCCGGATCGGGCTTCCACTCGCGCTGTCGTTCGCCGACAGCGGTCTGCGCGTGGTGGGCGTGGACAAGGTGCCGTCGGCGCTCGAGTCGATCAGCGAGGGCCGCATGCCGTTCGAGGAGCCCGGCACGCAGGAGCTGCTCGAGCGCGTGAACTCGCGCGCGGCAGCTCAAGCTCACCGACCAGATCCAGGACGCCGCCGGCTGCGACCACATCGTCCTCACGCTCGGCACGCCGGCGTTCAGCCACATCGAGATCGACATCTCGGACGTCCGCAAGGTCACGGACGACCTGCTGCCGGTGCTGCGCGAGGGGCACTCGCTGATCCTGCGCTCCACGGTGGCGCCTGGCACCACCGACTGGCTGGCCGGCTACATCGAGCAGCGGCGCGGCTTCGTGCCCGGTGAGGACGTGTTCGTCTCGCACGTGCCGGAGCGGATCGCGGCGAACCGCTTCCTCGCGGAGATCTCCACGCTGCCGTGCATCGTCGGCGGCGTCGGGGCGGGCTCGGGCGCGAAGGCGGCGGAGCTGTTCGAGGTCTTCGGCACCGACATCGTGCAGACCACCCCGGTGCAGGCCGAGCTGGCCAAGATCTGGACGAACATCCTGCGCTACACGGAGTTCGCGCTGCCCAACCTCCTGATGATGAACTGCGAGCAGTACGGCGCGAACGTGTTCGAGGTGATCGACCTGATCAACCACGACTATCCGCGCGGGGGGATCGCCAAGCCGGGCCTCACCGCCGGGATCTGCCTGCGCAAGGACTTCGCCTTCTCCGAGGAGCGCTCGAGCGCGCCCGGGATGCTCCTGGCGGTGTCGCGCGTGCACGAGACCGTGCCGCTCTTCCTCGTCGAGGGGCTCAAGCGGCGGCTCGGCGGCTCGCTGCGCGACCGCAAGGTGGCCGTGCTTGGCCTCACCTTCAAGCGCGACTCCGACGACGCGCGCGACTCGCTCTCCTACAAGCTGATCCGCCTGCTCGAGCGCGAGCTGGCGCACGTGTCGCGCCACGACCCCTACGTGCCCGGCCGAGTCCGAGCCGCTCGAGACCGCGCTCGCGGGCGCGGACGCGGTGGTGATCGCCACGAACCACTCGGCCTATGACGACATCCTCGAGCGGCTCCGGGGGAGCGCGCTGCTGGTGGATCCCTGGAACGTGACCGGCTCCGCCCAGGTCTTCGCCTACGCCGACGAGCTGGTGCCGGCCTCCTGATGCGGGTGCTGATCACGGGGGCCCGGGGCTTCGTGGGGAAGCACCTGGCCACGCTCTGCCTGCAGCGGGACGCCGAGGTCACCGGCGTCGGCCGGGGAGCGCTGCCGGAGGCGCCGTTCGCGCTTCGAGCAGCTCGACCTGCTCGATGCCGAGGCCACTCGCGCGCTCGTCGCACGTGCGCGGCCCGAGCGCGTCTTCCACCTCGCCGCGGAGGCGTCGGTGGCCCGCTCCTGGGAGACGCCGGCGAGCGTGGTCGAGCACAACGTGAGCTCGACGCTCCACCTGCTCGAGGCCGTGCGCACCGAGGCGCCGGACGCGGGCCTGTTGGTCGCGTGCTCGGGCGAAGAGTATGGGCCGGTGCCCGCCGATGCCCTGCCTGTGCGCGAGGAGCAGCCGCTGAGGCCGCAGAACCCGTACGCCGCCAGCAAGGCGATGGCAGACCTCCTGGCCGGCTTCTACGCCGACGCCCACGGCGTGCGCGTGGTGCGCACGCGCGCCTTCAATCACGCCGGCCCGGGCCAGTCCGACACCTACGTGGTGGCGAGCTTCGCCCGCCAGATCGCGGAGGCGGAGGCGGCCTCGCCCGAGGACGGACGCGCGGTCATCCATACCGGCAACGCCGAGGTGCGGCGCGACTTCAGCGACGTGCGCGACGTGGTGCGCGCCTACTGGCTGGCGCTCGAGCGGGCGCCGGCGGCCGAGGTTCTCAACGTCTGCAGCGGGCGGGCGACGTCCGTGTCCGACATACTCAATCGCCTCGCCGCGCACAGCCCGCTCGAGGTGGAGGGGCGAGTCGATCCCGCGCGTCTGCGCGAAGGCGAGGTGATGGAGATCAGGGGCTCACACGACAAGCTGACGGACGCCACAGGCTGGGAGCCGGAGATCGAGCTCGAGCAGACGCTGCTCGACACCCTCGACTGGTGGCGCGACCGCGTGGCCGCCTCCGAGGTGGCCCGATGACGGAGCAGGAGCAGCGCCGCGCGCTCATCACCGGCATCACCGGCCAGGACGGCAGCTACCTCGCCGACCTGCTGCTCGAGAAGGGCTACGACGTCCACGGCATGGTCCGGCGCGCATCGACGGAGACCTTCCAGCGCCTGCAGCACATCCGCGACCGGATCACGCTCCACACCGGCGACCTGCTCGACCAGCGCTCGCTCGGCGACGTGATGCGCGCCTGCGAGCCGCACGAGATCTACAACCTCGCCGCAATGTCGTTCGTCGCCGCCTCGTGGAACCAGCCGGTGCTCACGGCCGACTTCACCGGCGTGGGCGTCACGCGCATGCTCGAGGCGATGCGCGAAGTGGCGCCCGAGGCCCGCTTCTACCAGGCCTCCTCGTCGGAGATGTTCGGCAAGGTCCGCGAGGTCCCGCAGAACGAGGACACCGCCTTCTACCCCCGCAGCCCCTACGGCGTGGCCAAGGCGTACGGCCACTTCATTACCGTGAATTACCGTGAGTCGTACGACCTTTTTGCCTGCTCAGGGATACTTTTCAACCACGAATGTGTACGCACCACCACACCACTCGTGGTCCGTGAAGATGGCGTCATAGCGATCAAGACGCCACGGGACCTGATCCCGATCCGTCATCGCAGCCCGGTCGTGCAAACGTTCTCCCCTAAGGGGCTTCTCGAGATATGGGCTGGGGAGGACTGGACTCGCGTGACGGCGATCACGGCGACGCGCCGACGCCCGAAGGACCCAGACCACGAGCTCGTCAGGATCGAGACCCGCGGCGGAACCGTCGAGGTGACTGCGCATCACACGATGCTTGACGCTGACGGCAAGGAGGTGCCCGCTCGGCACGTGGCCGAGGGCGACGAGCTACTACTCGCGGAGGAGATGCCGGAGGCACCGACGTGGACAGCCCTGACCCTGGAGCTCGCCGAGTTGCTCGGACTGCTCGTCGCAGACGGCTACGTGGAACGAGACGGCAAGAAGGTCTGCTTCACAAACAACGATGCCGCGTTGCGCATGCGGGTTGCACAGCTCTGGTCCAAGACCTTCCTAGGAACGTCGCACGAGTGGGACGGCCGTTCGGGCTGGGATCCGGATGCGACGGTCGGGAAGCTCAACCTCAGCGGCGCACCGGCTCTGGGGCGCTGGCTCCGCGAGCAGCTCTACACCCGCACCGGCCACAAGCAGGTGCCGCCAATCGTCCTCAACTCGGACGGCGAGGTGCAGGACAAGTTCCTCGAGGGCTATTACGCGGGCGACGGCCTCAAGCGCGGCATGGGCATGAGCGTCAAGACGAACAGTCCCGTGCTCGCTCAGGGCCTCTTGTGGATGTACTTCTGCGCCGACCAACCCGCATCCGTCTACGTCGAGCAGCGCGCGGACAAGGCGTACTACACGCTCAACCTGGGCTCACGCGCCCGGGTCGGCGGCAGCCAGAAGGGCGCCCACCTGCGCAAGCCGCCCGCGGAGGTGCGCAGGATCGTGCCGTCGGTGGTGGACGACGACGAGTGGGTGTTCGACCTCGAGACGGAAAGCGGCGTCTTCTGCGCCGGCGTCGGACGCCTCATCGTCCACAACTCGCCACGCCGTGGGCTGGAGTTCGTCACCCGCAAGGTCACCCACGGCGCGGCCGCCATCAAGCTCGGCCTGGCCGAGGAGATAGCGCTCGGCAACCTCGACGCCAAGCGCGACTGGGGCTACGCCAGGGACTACGTCGAGGCGATGTGGATGATGCTCCAGCAGGACGAGCCGGACGACTTCGTGATCGCCACCGGCGAGGCGCACAGCGTCAAGGAGCTGGTGGACATCGCGTTCGATCACGTCGGCATCGACCCGGACGAGCACGTCCGCATCGACCCCAAGTTCCTGCGGCCGGCCGAGGTGGACCACCTGATCGGCGACTTTGCGAAGGCGCGTGAGCAGCTCGGCTGGGAGCCGCGCACGACGTTCGAGGAGCTGGTGCGGCTGATGGTCGACGCAGACCTCGAGCTGCTCGCCAGCGGCGTGCCCCAGCAGCAGGCGGGCTGATGCCGCGGCGGGTGCTCGTCACGGGCGGCGCCGGGACGATCGGCACCGCGGTGGTGCGGCGGCTGCTGCGCGACCCGGAGTGGGAGGTGCGCGTCTCCGACCAGCGCACGCCGCCCGCCTGGATGCGCGAGTCCTGCCAGGTGCACACCGGCGACCTGCGCGACGCCGGCGAGGCGCGCGCCGCCACGGACGGCTGCGAGCGCGTGATCCACCTGGCCGCGATCGTGGGCGGCATCGGCAACTTCCACAAGCTTCCCCACACGCTGCTCCAGGTGAACACGGGCCTCTACAACGGCGTCTTCGGGGCGGCGCTCGAGGAGCGGGTCGAGCGGCTCGTGTACGTCTCCTCCTCGATGGTCTTCGAGCGCGCCACCGAGTTCCCCACACCCGAGGCCTACATCGCGGACACGCCGATCCCGCGCTCGGCCTACGGCTTCTCGAAGCTGGCCGGCGAAATCTACTGCCGCGCGCTGCACGACGAGCACGGCCTCCCCTACACGATCTGCCGGCCCTTCAACGCCTACGGCCCTGGCGAGATGCCCGACGACGAGCCGGGCATCGCCCACGCCGTGCCCGACCTGATCCGCAAGGTGCTGGCCGGCCAGCGGCCGCTGCAGATCTTCGGCTCCGGCGAGCAGACGCGCACGCTCACGCACGTGGACGACATCGCCGACGGCATCGTCACCGCGATGGCTCATCCGGCCGCCGTGAACGAGGACTTCAACATCTCGGCCGGCGAGGAGATGACGGTGGCCGAGATCGCGCGCGTGATCTGGGAGGCCTGCGGCCAGCCGGCGGACGAGTTCGAGCTCGAGCACCTGCCGAGCTTCGAGGTGGACGTGCAGCGCCGCTGGCCGTCGGTGGAGAAGGCGCGCGAGCTGCTGGGCTGGGAGGCGCGGATCGGAGTGCGCGAGGGGATCGGCGAGACCGTGGAGTGGCTGCGCGAGCAGGACGCCGTGGGGTCGCCCGGTGGCTGAGATCCCGCCCGAGGCGCGCGAGCTGCTCGAGTCCGCCGCGCTCGCCCACATGGTCACGATCAACCGCGATGGCAGCCCGCAGATCTCGATCGTGTGGGTGGGCGTCGAGGGCAACGAGATCGTCAGCGGCCACCTGCCGTTCCACCGCAAGCTGCGCAACATCCAGCGCGACCCGCGCGTGAGCATGTCGCTCGAAGGGACGAACACGAACCCCATCGGCCTGCGCGAGTATCTGGTGGTCCACGGCCGCGGCCGCATCACGGAGGGCGGGGCGCCGGAGCTGCTCCAGCGCCTGGCACACGTCTACCTCGGCCCGGATGTGAAGTTCCCGCCGATGGACGACCCGCCGCCGGGCTACGTCCTGCACATCACGCCCGAGCGCTTCGGCGGGGTGGGGCCATGGGCGTCCTGATTCGTGACTCGTGACTCGTGAGTCGTGACTCGACTTCGGGGCCACGAGTCACCAGTCACGAGTCACGAGGAGTTGCAGCGACGCGTCGGCTGCCTCAACGCCGGGAGGACCGGCGTGTCGGCGGCGAACGCGTCCGCCGCCTCGAGGTCGAACTCGCCGTAGTCGCTGCCCAGGCCCTGGGCGACGAGCGCCGCCGCCGCACAGCCCAGCACCGCAGCGTCCCGCCGCGAGCGGCCGAGCGACAGGCCGCGCAGGAAGCCCGCCGAGAAGGCGTCGCCGCAGCCGGTGGTGTCCACGACCTCCACCCCAAACGCCGGCACCTGCTCCACCTCCTCGGCTGTGACGATCGTCGCGCCCTCCGCCCCGCAGGTGGCCGCCACGCAGCCCACCCCGCGCTCGATCAGCAGGCGCGCGCCCTCCACGAGCTCGCCCGCGCCGGTCAGCGCCAGCACCTGTTCGCGGTTGGGCAGCAGGTAGTCGAGCTGCGGGAAGGCCGCCCCGATCCAGTCGAGCAGGCCCTCCCCGAGCGCGAGGATGTCGGCGGAGGTGACCGTCCCGCTCTCGCGCGCCCGCGACAGGATCTCGGCCGCCGCCTCGCCGCCCATGAACTCCGGACCGCCGAGGTGGAGGTGGCTGGCCTCGGCCACGGCGCCCCAGTCCACGTCAGCCGGCCCATAGGTCTGGTTGGCGCCGATCACGTGCAGCGCGGGCCGATCGCCGTTCGGGCGGATCGGCAGCACGGTGGCCGACGTGGGCACGTCGTCGCGGCGCACGATCAGCGAGGTGTCGATCCCGTCGCGCTCGAGCAGGCGCAGCAGCATGTCCCCCACCTCGTCGTGTCCGACCGCGCCGGCGCAGCGCGTCTCGGCGCCCAGCTTGGCCAGCGTCAGCGCCGTGCCGCCCGCCGAGCCCGCGGCGGTGATGCGGATCTGCTCGACCAGCAGGCCGCCCTGCCCCTCCGGGATCTCCTCCACCGGCCGCACCAGCACGTCGAGCACGTGCACGCCCATCGCGATCGCCCTCATGCCGCCCCGTAGCGCCCTTCGCTGAAGGCCCGCACCACGTCCGCGAGCTGCTCCTCGCCGAGCACGCGCGGCTCGCCGATCATGCTCGCCCGCCAGTAGACCGCGCAGCCCCATTCGAGCAGCAGCGACGCCTCCACGGCGGCGTCGAGATCGTGCCCGTAGGAGATCGCGCCGTGGTTCGCCATCAGGGCGGCCGTGTGACCCTCGAGCGCATCGAGCACGGCCGCCGCCAGTTCCGGCGTGCCGAAGGTCGCATAGGGAGCGATCGGCACGCTGCCCCCGAGCAGCAGGAGCTGGTAGTGGACGCAGGGCAGCTCGCCCTCGAGCACGCAGGAGAGCGCCGTGGCCATCGGCGCGTGCGTGTGCACCACCGCACCCGCCTGGTAGCGGCGGTAGACGCCCAGGTGCAGCTCGAGCTCCGAGGTCGGCCGCGCGCCCTCCACCAGCTCGCCGTCGAGTCCCACCACGCTCACCCGCTCCGGCTCGAGCTCGGCCAGCACGGCGCCCGTCGGGGACACGGCCACCAGCTCGCCGCTGCGCGCGCTGACATTGCCCGCCGTGCCGATCACCAGTCCCGCGGCAGCCAGGCGCCGGCACGCGGCGGCGACCTGCTCCCGCTCGCGGTCGAGCGTCATCGGCACGCGCGGCACCCTATAACGCGATGTCCCATTTCGGCGCACTGCGTCGTCCCCTCTCGGACAACGAGAAAGGAGCGGAAATGGAGATCGCGGTGGTGGGTGGAAGCGGCACCCTCGGAGCTCCCGTGGTGGAGGCGCTGACGCGGCGAGGCCACAGCGTGCGGATCCTGTCGCGCAGCGGGGAGCACAGGGTGGACGTCACGACCGGCGAGGGCCTGGTCGAGGCGCTCGACGGCGTCGACACGGTGGTGGACGCGTCGAACGGGCAGAAGAGCCCGGAGCTGGTCCTGGTCGAGGGCACGCGCCGGCTGCTCGCGGCGGAGGCCGAGGCGGGTGTAAGCCACCACGTGCTGCCCTCGATCGTCGGGATCGACAGGGTGCCGCGCAGGTACTTCAAGCTCAAGCTCGAGCAGGAGCGGCTCGTGCGCGAGGGCCCACTGCCGTGGAGCATCCTGCGAGCCACCCAGTTCCACGAGCTCCTGGACTCGATGTTCGGCGCGCTGGCGCGCCTCATGCTGTCGCCGCGCTCGCGGTGCCTGTTGCAGCCGGTGGACCCGCGCGAGGCCGCGGCGGCGCTGGTGGAGGGCGTCGAGCAGGGCCCGTGGGGATATGGACGCGAGGTCGGCGGGCCGGAACTGCTGACCCTCAGCGAGCTGGCCCACATCTGGTCGCTGGCCAAGGGCCGCAACCTCCTGCCGCTGCCGATCCCGCTGGGCGCGAAGGACGGCGCTCTGACCGTGCCGGAGGCGACGGGCGCGCTGGGCTTCTCAGAGTGGCTCGAGGCGCAGGCGCGCAACAATCGGCAGAACGTCATGGCCGAAGCCCAGCCGGCAGCCCGATGACGAGCGCCGCGGAGTTCGAGCGCCTCCGGCCCTACCTGCTGCGGGTGGCCTACAGCCACCTCGGCAGCCTGTCGGAGGCCGAGGACGTGGTGCAGGAGGCGTGGCTGCGTCTCGAGCGCACCGGCGACTATGAGATCCGCGACCTGCGGGCGTGGCTCACGACCGTCGTGGGCCGGCTGGCACTCGACGCGCTGACCTCGGCGCGGGCCCGGCGGGAGCGCTACGTCGGCCCCTGGCTGCCCGAGCCGCTTGTGGAGGGCGCGGAGCCCGACCCGTCGGAGCACGCGACGCTCGACGAGAGCGTGAGCATGGCGCTCCTGATCGTGCTCGAGTCGCTGTCGCCCGCCGAGCGCAGCTCGTTCCTGCTCCACGACGTGTTCGGCTACTCGTTCGACGAGGTGGCGCGGGTGGTGGGCCGCACGCCGCAGGCCACGCGCAAGCTGGCGCAGCGGGCCCGCCACGCCGTCGAGGCCAGGCGGCCGCGCTACCCGGCGCCGCCGGAGGAGCAGCGTGAGGTGGTGGACGCCTTCTGGAGCGCGACCGAGGAGGGCGACCTGGCGGCCCTGATGGAGTTGCTCGACCCCGAGGTGTCGTTCCGCAGCGACGGCGGCGGCATCGTGTCGGCGGCGCGGCGAACCTTCACCGGAGCCGCTCGCGTGGCGCGCATCTTCACCGCGATGGCCGGGCACTTCGGTCAGGCGCAGCACGCCACGGCGGTGGACGTGAACGGTGCGCCAGGTCTGCTCCTCGACGGTGGATGGCGGCACGTCGAGCGTGATGGCGTTCACGCTCGACGCGGGCCGGATCAAGTCGATCGACGTGATCCGCAACCCCGAGAAGCTGCGGCTCAGCGCCGCTCGAGCGCGAGACGCAGGCCCAGCCCGACGAGCACCGCGCCGGTGAGCCGCTCGAAGCGCCGCAGCCACGGGCCCTCGACGAAGGCCCGCTTGGCCCTCGCCACGAGGTAGGCGAGCAGCGAGTACCAGACGAGGTCGCAGGCCACGATCGTGCCGGCCATCAGCAGCGCCGAGGGCAGCACCGGCGCCCCGCGCGGCACGAACTGCGGGAAGAGGGCGACGAAGAACACCGCCAGCTTCGGGTTGGCGACACTCGTGAGGAGCCCTTCGCGCAGCGGCCTGCCGCCCGCGCGGTCCACGCTCTTCGAGATGCGCCCCCCGCGCAGCGACTGGATGCCGAGCACGAGCAACACCAGCGCGCCCGCCAGCTTCACCGCGGTGAACGCCTCGGCGGAGGTGGCCACGATCGCCGCGATGCCGAGCGCGGCGCAGCAGGCCCAGACGAGGATCCCGAGCGAGTTGCCGAGCGTCGTGAGGAAGGCGTGGCGGCGGCCGCCGCGCGCCGCGTTGCGCACCACCAGGGCGGTGGCGGCGCCGGGCACGAGCGACAGAAGCGCCGCGACGGGCGCGAACTCGGCAAGCGTGCGGATCACGGGGAGGACAGTAACCGGCCGTAGAGACCGAGCAGATCCTCGCTGAAGCGCTGCACGCCGTAACCCTCGCGCACGCGGGCGATCAGCGCGTCGCCCTCGCTGCGCCGCCGCTCGGGATCCGCCCAGAGGTCGGCGAGCAGCGCGGCCATCGCGTAGCTGTCGCCACGGGGCACGCAGCGCTGCTCGCCCACCAGCTCGGGGAGTGCGCCGGCGTCGGAGGCGATCAGCGGCAGGCCGGCGCCCATCGCCTCGAGCGCCGCCAGTCCGAAGGACTCGTCGCTGCGCGAGGGCACGAGCGCGACAGCGGCCTGGCGCCGCAGCTCGGCCAGCTCCTCGGGGCTGACCCGTCCGAGCCAGTCCACCTGACCGGCCACCCGCCGCGCCACCGCCCGCAGCTCGAACTCCTGCGGCCCGGCGCCGGCGACCTTGAGCGGCACACCGGCCGCGGCGGCCGCCTCGAGCGCCACGTCGATCCCCTTCTCGGCGGACAGCCGCCCGGCCACCAGGGCGAAGCGGCCCTCGTGGGCGTCCGAAGCATCGGCGATCGAGTCGCTCGGCAGGTAGTGCGGCAGCACCTCGAGGCGCTCCGCGGGCACGCCGAGCTGCGCGAGCCGGCCGGCGAGGTAGCGGCTGGGCGCTACGAAGCGGTCCACGACCTCCAGCACCGCGGGCAGCTGCCGCTTCAGCGCGGTGGCGTAGACCCCCGCCTCGGGCAGCGAGCTGCGGCAGTTGAGCACGAGCCCGGGCAGCGTGCGGCCGTGGTGGCAGCGGAAGCACGGCTTGCCGTCCCGGAACGCGACGCCGATCGCGCAGAAGAGGCGGAAGTTGTGCAGGTGCATGACGGTGCGGGCGCCGCCCGCGCGCGCGGCGGCCAGCGCGCGCGGACCGAACAGCGGCTGGATGTTGTGGGCGTGCACGACGTTCGCGCCGAGCTCCCAGGCGGCGCGCGCCACCTCCTGCGGGGCGTGGCCCCCGCGCAGCATGCCGCCGGCAGCGCGGGCGCGGCCGGCGCCTGCGGAGTCGCGCGTGAGGGCACGGTGCTTCACGCCGGCCTCGAGCAGCGCCGCCAGGTGGAGATCGACGGCCCGCTCCTCGCCGCCGTGCACGCGGTAGCGGTTGTGGACCACGAGCACGCGCGGCTCCTTCATCGCACCCCCAGGGCGGGCAGCACCCGCTCGGCCAGCACGCGCTCCACGGCAGCGGCGCGGAACGGCTCGAGCAGCTCGTGCGCCCCGGTCGCGTACTCGTCGCGGTGGCGCAGGTCGAGCCCGGCGCGCAGCGAGCGCGCCAGCTCGGCGGGGGTCGAGTCCGCGGCCACCAGCTCGGGCGCCAGGCGGCGCGCGAGCGGCAGCGCCTCGTAGGCGCCAGGCGAGGGCACTGTCACAAGTGCACAACCGGCCGACAGCGCCTCGAGTTGCGCCAGGCCGTGGTCCTCCCGGCGCGAGGCGTTCACGAACACACGGGTGCGGCTCAGCCGATGCAGCCACTGCTCGCGCGGTAGCGGGCCGATCCACTCGATGCCGGGCGGCACCGGCGCGCCCTGGCGCTCGAGCCAGTCGAGCGCCCTCGCGCGCTCCACGCCGCCGATGAACAGGCGCTCGCCGGGATGTGCCGCCTCGATCCACGCCTGGCAGAGAAGGTCGAGCCCGCGCTTGTGCGGGTAGCCCGCGTAGGCGAGCACGTCCATGTCGCGCGCCGGCCCCGGCGGGATCTCCTCCACCGGCACCGGCAGCACCACGGTCTCGCGCTCCACGGGTGTCGCGGCCGCCGCCAGCGGGCCCCAGGGCAGGAGCAGAGTGGCCCGCTCCATCACCCGCCGCTCGCTGCGCCGCTGCCAGGCCCCGGCGGCGCCCGGGCGGTTGAGCGCCGCGGGCGAGTCGAAGCGCACGGCGTGCGGAATCGCGGGCGGCCGCTGCAGCAGCGCGGCGGTGACGGTGGAGAAGATCACCGCCCGCGCGTCGAGCGAGCGGCCCGTCCGGCGGGCGGCAAGCGCCTCCACCAGATCGGTCAGCGTGACCTGCCGCCGCAGCCGCGCCGCCAGCGGCCCGACGTTCACAGGGAGGAGCTCGCAGCTGTGCCCGAGGCCGCGCACCTCGTCCGCGAGCGCCGCGTCCGCACGGCGCAGCCCGGGGGTCGTGCCGAGGGAGACGAGGGCGATGTCCGTCACCGGCCGCAGGCTAACCTGCCTCCGTGTCAGCGCAGCCGGTGGTCTCGGTCGTCCTGCCGACGCGCGACCGCGCCGGCTACCTTGCCGTCACGCTCGCCTCGCTGGCGGCGCAGGACCTCGAGCAGCCCTACGAGGTGATCGTGGTGGACGACGGCTCGAGCGACGAGACGCCGTCCGTGGTCGAGCGTGCCGGCGTGCGCTCGATCCGCAACGAGCGCGCGCAGGGCGCCAACGCAGCGCGCAACGCGGGCACCCGCGCGACGGCGGCGGACCTGATCGCGCTGGTGGATGACGACGTCGAGGCGCCGCCCGGCTGGCTGCGCGCGCTCGTGGAGGGCGCCGCGCTCCATCCCGATGCCGAGGCCTTCGGCGGCCCGATCCGCGCGCGCTTCGACGGCCCGGCGCCGCGCTCCTGCGGGCGCGAGCGCCCGCCGATCACGACGCTCGACCTCGGCTCGGTGGACGTCGAGACCGACCTCGTCTGGAGCGCCAACATGCTCTTCCGGCGCAGCGCGTTCGAGCGCGTCGGGCCGTTCGACGAGGAGCTGCCCACGGGCGGGGACGAGGAGGAGTGGCTCGAGCGGCTGCGGGCGAGCGGCGGCAAGGTGATCTACCTGGCGCACGCCGGGCTCGACCACCGCCGCGCGGGCGACGACGCCCGGCTGCGCTCGCTGATGCAGAGCGCGTACCGGCGCGGCCGCAACCTGCGCGCCTACGACCGCCGGCGCGGGGTCGCGCCCGGCCTCGGCCGCGAGCTCAGGGTGCTCGCCGGCTGCGGCTGGCACACCGTGCGGCGCGCCTGCCCCCAGGGGCTCGTGATGGGCGCCCACTCGGCGGGCCGCGCCGTGGAGGCGGTACGACCGCGTGGCTGACGGGCCGGAGCCGTCGAGCTTCCTCTCCGGCGAGACGGGCCACGTGGCCGGCGTACGCAGGACCGTCTGGCGCACGCTGGGCGACGCCCTGCTCGACGCCGGCGGCATCGCGCGCGGACGCCGGCTCGACCGGCTGGCGGCGCAGGGCCCGGCGCGGGACCTGCTCGTCCTGTCGATCTACCGGCCGGGCGCGCGCCGCCTGCGGCCGGAGCTCGACGAGCTTCGCCGCTCCCGCCACCGGCTGCGCCTGGCGCTCGGCTCGACCGGCGAGGCGCTGCCCGGCGTCGAGACGGCCGCCACCGGCCTGACGGGCGGGAAGTTCCAGAACCTCAACCTGCTGCTCGAGACGGCGGGCGCCACACGCTTCGACTGGCTGCTCGTGGTGGACGACGACGTGCTGCTGCCGCGGCGCTTCCTCGACCGCTTCATCGCCGCCTGCGAGCACTTCGACCTCGCGCTGGCACAGCCGGCGCAGACGCTGATGAGCCACGCCGCCTGGCGCGTGACCCGCCGCCGGCCTGGCTCCTACGTCCGCGAGACGCACTTCGTGGAGGTCGGCCCGGTCACCGCCTTCCGCGCGGACGTGGCCGCCGAGCTCACCCCCTTCCCCAACCTGCGCTTCGGCTGGGGCCTCGACCTTCACTGGGCGGGGCTCGCCCAAGAGCGCGGCTGGCGCCTCGGGATCGTGGACGCCGTGCCCGTGCGCCACGAGCAGGCGGTGGCCAGCGCCTACAGCCACGCCGCCGCCACGGACGAGGCGCAGCGCTTCCTCGCGGTGCGCCCGTTCGTGCCCGCCGCGGAGGCGCAGGAGACGATCGCCGTGCACCGGAGGCTCGGCCGGTGAGGGCGGCCGTGGTGGCCGAGTACTACCCGCGCCGGCGCGACCCGGTGCTGGGCGTGTGGGCCCACCGCCAGGCGCTCGCCACGAGCGAGGCGGGAGCCGACGTGTCGGTGTTCGCGCTCGAACGCCCGGTGCCGCCGGCGGCCGCGCTCCGGTCGCCGTCCGGGCTCGCGCGGGCGATGCTCGGCGCCGCCTCGCAGCCGCGCCGCGACGAGATCGACGGTCTCCCGGTGGAGTACGTGCGCTTCATCGCGCCCCCGCGCGAGCGCAGCTACACGAACTGGGACAGCTGGGCGCGCGGACCGCTCGGGCGCGCATTGCGGCGGGCGCACGAGCAGCAGCCGTTCGACCTCGTGCACGCCCACTACGCGCTCCCGGCCGGCGCCGCCGCGCTCGGGTTCGCCGAGCAGGAGCGGCTGCCGCTGGCGATCTCCGTGCACGGCGGCGACGTGCTCGGGCCGCTCGTGTCCACACCCCAGGCGCGCGCCCGCATCGCCGACGTGCTGAGGCGGGCGAGCCTCGTGCTCTGCAACAGCCGCGGCACGCTCGAGCGCTGCGCCGAGCTCACCGGCTCGGACGAGCGGATGACCGTGGTGCACCTGGGCGCCGAGGCGCCGCACGACCCGCCGCCGAAGCGCGAGGAGCCCACGATCGTCACGGTCGGCCACCTCGTGGCCCGCAAGCGGCATGCCGATGTGATGCGCGCGCTCGCGGTGCTCGTCGGCCGCATGCCCAAGCTGCGCTGGGTGGTGATCGGCGGCGGCCCCGAGCGCGCTCCGCTCGAGCGCCTGGCGGCCCAGCTCGGCGTGGCCGCCCGTGTGGACTGGGCCGGTCAGCTCCCGCACGACGACGCCCTCGCGGAGCTCGCACGCTGCCATGTGATGGCGATGCCGAGCCAGGACGAGGCGTTCGGCGTGGCCTACATCGAGGCGCTCGCCTGCGGGCTGCCGGCAATCGGCTGCCGCGGCGAGAGCGGCCCGGAGGAGATCGCGTCGCTCGGCGAGGGCATGCTGCTCGTGCCGCAGCGCGACCCGGATTCCCTGGCGGAGGCGATCGCGGACGTGCTGGAGCAGCCCGGCCGCCTGGACGCGCTCGGCCGCGCCGCGGCGGCCACCGCCGCCGCGAACTTCTCCTGGCAGCACTGCGGCGAGACCACCGTGGCCGCCTACGAGCGCGCGTTAGTGTCGTGAGTCGGAAATTCGGCTTCAGTTTCCCGAGTGACTGGGCGCGGCTGATGGGTGACGCGACCGGAGTCGGACTTGTAGTCCGGCGAGGGAGCGGCGACCGTCAGACGTGTCCAGGCGCCGGGAAAGTGCGCGGGAATTTACAACTCACGACACCGACGGAGGGCCCGCGATGAAGCCGGCCGCGCTCGTGACCAACGTGATCAGCGACTACCGCCGCGAGCCGTTCGAGCTGCTGGCGCGCGAGGAGAACGTGGAGGTGCTGCCCTGGGACGAGCCGGGCCTCACCCAGGCCGGCGCGGTGCGCCGCCTCCTGAGCGGCCGCTACCGCGCGGTGATCTGCGGCCTCGGCGGCCGCGTGGCGCTGCCCGGCAGCTACCTGGCCGCCCGCGCGCGGGGCATCCCGTTCGTGCTGTGGGCATCGCTCTGGGGCCACCCGCGCACGCCGGCGCACGCGTTCTCCTATCTGCCCACGCTCTACCTCTACCGGCACGCGGACGCGGTGGTGACCTACGGCCCGCACGTCAGCCGCTACGTAGAGGAGCGCCGCGGACGGCGCGGCAACGTGTTCGAGGCGCCCCAGGCCGTGTCGCTGGAGGAGTTCTCGCAGGAGATCTCGCCGGAGCTGCGCCGGCACGCGCGCATGCACACCGGCGCTCCCCCGGACGACGGCTTCCTCGCGCTGTTCGTCGGCCGCCTGGTGCCGGAGAAGGGCGTGCGCGTGCTGCTCGACGCCTGGCGGCGGGCGGGCCTCGGCGAGGGCTCGCTGCTCGCGCTGGCCGGCGAGGGCCCGCTGCGCGCGGAGGTGGAGCGCGCCGGTCCG
Organism: uncultured Thermoleophilaceae bacterium; assembly: GCA_963848495.1. Lineage (GTDB taxonomy): Bacteria > Actinomycetota > Thermoleophilia > Solirubrobacterales > Thermoleophilaceae > JAICJR01. Next base: position 342,652 of record CAWKDV010000002.1, on the reverse strand, counting down.
GACGTGCAGGCGCTCGGCTTCGTGCCGCGCGACCACCTGCCGGCGCTCTACGCCGCCGCCGACGTGCTGGTGCTCCCCTCGGTCCAGAGCGAAACTTTCCTCGAGCCCTGGGGGTTGGTGGTTAACGAGGCCATGCACCAGGGAACGCCAGCGATCGTCAGCGATGCCGTGGGCGCCGCCGCCGGAGGACTCGTCGAGGACGGCCGCAACGGGCTCGTCGCGCCGCAGGGGGACGCCGCGGCGCTGGCCGCGCGTCTGCGCTCCGTCGCGCTCAACCCGGGCCTCCGCGCGAACCTCGGCGCCGCCGCGAAGGAGGACATCAGCCGCTTTACGTACGCTGCCTGGGTGGCGGGGATGCGGCAGGGGCTGGCCGCTGCGGGAGCGGACTGTGACCGTGGATCTTGCTAGCCTGCAGGGCGAGCGGCCCGTCTGGGCTCTTTTTATTGCGCCCGCCGCTCGGATTGAGACGCCCGGGGATGGTCCCCGGCGCTGCTCGACAGGGGAGTCACCGTGATGCGTCGACTTCGTGACATGTTGATCCTCATCGCCACTGTTGCGGCGGTGGTGGGACCGGCGGTGGCCATCGGCTTGGCCACCGGCGCCGCTGTGCTCGTCAACCCGAGCACGGCCCAGGCCAGCCCGCAGGGCGTGATCAACGACTGCGCCAAGGACGGCAAGCTCGATCACCAGTATTCGCTCGGCGATCTGAAGAAGGCCGAGCAGCAGCTCCCAAGCGACGTCGACGAGTACACCAACTGCCGCGACGTGATCACCCAGGCGGAGGTCGCGGGCTCCGGCGGCCACAGCAAGGGCAGCACGCACGGCGCGCTCTCCGGCGCCGGCACGGGTTCGGGGGGCGGAGGCGGCAACGCCGCAGCCTCGCCGAGCGACGTCAAGGCGCTCGCCAAGGCCGCCAATCAGGCGGGCGGCCAGGCGCCCACGCTCTCGCTCGGCGGCGAGAGCGTCACGCCCGGCAGCCCCGGCGTGCTCAAGTCCGCCGCCACCGCCAACTCGCTCCCCACACCGGTGCTGCTCGCACTGATCGCGGTCGCTCTGCTCACCGCGGCCGGCGGCAGCATTGCGATCGCGCGCCGGTTCCCCGAGGTCGCCGGTGCGGCGCTACGCATCTTCCGCCGCTAGCGTCGCCCTCGGCGGCGCATTCGCGGCGATCGCGTTCGTCGCCAAGGGTGGATCCGACCTCGCGACGCTGACCTGGGTCGAGCTCGCGCTCGTGATCGGCGGCGGGCTCGTGGTCGTGGCCGCGACCCTCCACGGCCGCCAGGGGACCTTCGACGGCGGCTTCGCCCTGCTCGCGTTCGTCGCGCTCGCGGCGCTCACGGCGCTGTCGGTGCTCTGGTCGATCGCCCCCGACCTCACCTGGATCGAGGCCAACCGCACGTTCGCCTATCTGGTGGTGTTCGCCGCCGGGATCTCGCTGGCGCGTGCGGCGCCGGACGGCTGGGCGGTGCTGCTGCGGGCGATCCTCGTCGCCGTCACCGTGGTGGTCGGCTACGCGCTGCTATCGCGCGTCTTCCCCGGCTCGCTCGCCGCCGACGAGCTGTACGCCCGCATCTCGCAGCCCTACGGCTACTGGAACGCGGTGGGCGTCACCGCGGCCATCGGCATCCCGCCGGCCCTCTGGCTGGGCGCGCGCCGCTCGGGGCACGCGCCCGCCAACGCGCTCGCGTACCCGCTGCTCGGCATGCTCGTCGTGGCGCTGTTCCTCACCTACTCGCGCGGCGCGCTGATCGCCGTGGTGATCGCGCTGGCGATCTGGTTCGCCTTCGTCCCGCTGCGCGTGCGCAGCGTGATCGTGCTCACCGTGTCCGTGCTGGGCGCGATGCCGGTCATCGTCTGGGCGCTCAAGAAGGACGCCTTCACCAAGGACCTGGTGCCACTGAGCGTCCGCGAGAGCGCGGCGGGTACGTTCGGCCTGCTGCTCGTCACGATGCTGTTCGCGCTGCTCGCTGTCGGGCTCATCATCGGCTTCCGCGTGGGGCGCCAGGCGCCGTCGATTCGGATCCGCAAGCGCGTGGGCACAGCGGCGGTGGCGTTCACCTGCATGGTGCCGCTGGTGGCCTTCACCTCCGTGGCCTTCAGCCAGCGCGGCCTGAGCGGCACGATCTCGGAGCGCATCCACCAGCTCACCAACGAGACCTCGAAGACCTCGGGCGGCCCGCAGCGGCTCACGCAGACCTCCTCTTCGCGCGGCCGCTACTGGCGCAACGCGGGGCACGTGTTCGCCGACCACCCGCTGCTCGGCACCGGCGCCGGCACCTTCGGCGTGGCGCGGCTGCGCTACCGCACGGACCAGCTCGTCGCGCGCCACGCGCACGGCTTCTTCGCCCAGACGATGTCCGACATGGGCTCGCTGGGACTGGCCGTGGTGCTGATATTCAGCGCCGCGTGGATCGCGGCGGTGTTCCGCACAGCCGGCGGCCGGCTGCGCTGGTGGCGGCCGCGGCCGAATGGACCGGCCCCCTGGGAGGCCGAGCGTGTGGGCGTCGTTGCGCTGGCGCTGTCGGCGCTCGCCTTCGGCATCCACTCGGCGATCGACTGGACCTGGTTCGTGCCCGGCTGCGGCGTGCTGGGCATCTTCGCCGCGGGCTTCGTGGCGGGTCGCGGGCCGGTGCTGGCGCTGGCCGGCGCGGGCGCGCCCGTGCCCGTCCGCCGCGAGCCGCGCGAGTGGCTGCGCCTCCCGTCCGACAAGCTGCGCGTCGGCGCCGGCGTGGCAGTGCTGGCCGCCGCGCTCCTGTGCGCCTGGGCCGTCTGGCAGCCCGAGCGCTCCGACTCGGAGGTGCACCAGGCGCTCACGCTCGTCACGAAGGGCCGCTACCAGGCCGCGATCGCCAAGGCCGATAAGGCGCACTCGCTCAACCCGCTCAGCCCCAAGCCGCTGCAGGTGAAGTCGGCCCTCCAGGACTCCGCCGGGGACAGGACCGCCGCCCTAGCCACGCTTCAGCGCGCCGTGATCGGGCAGCCCAGCAACCCGCAGCTCTGGCTGTCGCTGGCCAGGTACGAGCTCGGCACGCTCCACAACGCGGATGCCGCGCTGCAGGCTCTCAACGCGGCCCTCTACCTCGACCCGCTCGACCAGGCCACGCGCGACGAGTTCCTCGCCGCCAGCGCGGCGGCGCGCGGCAGCAAGGCCCCCGGCGGCAGCGCCGGCACCGCCCCCGGCAACACGCCGGCACCCGCGCCCGGGCCGGGCGAGTAGCTCAGGGCACTAGCGGCGGGCCACGGCCAGCAGGCTGCCGCCGCGCCGCTCGAGCGACCCGAGCTCGAAGCCCAGCTCGTCCAGCAGCGTGCGCAGCGAACGCTTGGTGAACAGGCGCAGGTGCGGCGACAGCGGGTCGTGCTCGGCCTCGAACCCGACCACCAGCAGCCGGAGTGCGGTGAGCCGCCCGTGCGCGGGCGTGCTGATCGCCAGCCGGCCGCCCGGCGCAAGCACGCGCCGGACCTCCGAGAGGAAGAGCTGCACGTCGCGGACGTGCTCGAGCGTCTCCGCGCACAGCACCAGCTCGAACGCGCCGTCCTCGAACGGCAGCGGCGCGTCCGGCTCGAGCTCCACGAGGCGCGCCTCGGGCAGCCGCCGCCGGGCGCGCTCGAGAGCGACGGGCGAGACATCGGCTCCCGTGAGCTCGCGCGCTTGCAGGCGAGCGGTGAGGCGGCCATCGCCGCAGCCGAGGTCGAGCGCCCGCTGCACCTCGCCGAGGCCGGCGACGAACTGGGCGAGCTGCCGCGGGGGCTCGCCGGGCTCTTCGGGCACGAGCTCCCAAAGCTCGTCGTCGTACCGGCTTGGCGTCACCACCCAAGCACATTAGAAGGTCACGCGGCTAGACTGAGCCGCGTGACCGGCAGTGCCTCACCGCCGCCCGGCATCGGGCTGATCGCCGACTTCGTGAACACGGTCGACCTCGAGGACGAGACCGACCAGATCGCAGACGCGGGCGCGCTGTGCGACTGGCTCGGCGGCCGGAACCTGCTCGCCCCGGGCAGCAGCGTCAGCGGCGCCGACGTACAGCGCGCGCACGAGCTGCGAGAGGCGATCCGCGCGCTCATCCTCGCCAACAACGGCGAGCCGCTCGACGCGAACGCGATCGAGACGCTGAACGCCGCAGCCGACCAGGCGCACCTGCGCGTGCGCTTCGCCGCCGACGGCAGCACCGAGCTGGTGCCCGACGAGTCGGGCGTGCCGGGCGCGCTCGCCCGCATCCTCGGCCTCACACACACCGCGATGGCCGACGAGTCCTGGCCGCGGCTCAAGGCCTGCCGCCAGCACACCTGCCAGTGGGCCTTCTACGACCAGTCGAAGAACCGCTCGCGCACCTGGTGCAGCATGAAGGTCTGCGGCAACCGCACGAAGGCGCGTGCGTATAGAGAGCGGCGTCGCGGGTAAGTTCAGGGTGCCCGCGATGCGCAAGGTCGCACTACCGCTCGTCCTGCTGTTCGCGCTGCTCGCCGCCACACCGGCGGCCGGGCTGTTCAAGGCGAAGACGATCTCCGGCAACCTCGACTCCGACGCGAACGTCGAGCAGGTCCAGGCGGAGCGCGTCCCCGACCCCACCGACCCGAGCGACGACACGCTGGCGCAGACCGCCGTCGACGTGGTGGACGACTGCAACGGCACGACACTCAAGACGCGCATCGCCGGCCCCCAGGAGGCGCTGGTCACGCTGAAGCTGGTGGACGCCGACACCCACCCGGGCAAGGACGTCCTCGCCGACCTGCGCTCGGGCGCATCGGGCCGCGTCGGCGAGATCGACCTCGTCTCGTGGCGACCGGCCTCGGGCACCCCCTGCGCCACGCCGCACTACCTCTTCAAGTACAGGAGCAGCCACCCGACCCACAGGCCGGCGGGCACCGTGGCGATGACCGATTTCGTGGTGTCGCTGAAGGACTTCACGCGGCGCTTCCGCGGCAACGAGCTGCGCCTGAGCGAGGGCTGGGCGAAACGCACCGATCCGCTCTGCTGCCCCACCTTCGAGAAGCTCTCCTTCTACCGCTACGTACCGGCGCGCGACCGCTTCATCCGCTACCACACCGAGCTCAGGCGCAACCGGACGAGCTAGTCCCCCAGCCGGGGTAAATCTTTAACTTCGACGCGCCGCAACTAGCGGAGCCGCGCGCGTGTTTTCCGGTGCACATCACATCTCTGGGAGGGATCTACAGACATGACGCACCGCAGAACGCGCCTACTGGGCGCCACTTTCGCCTGCCTGGTGGCGGGCTTGATCATCGCCGCCGGCGCGATGGCGGCGACGATCCTCGGCACGCCGGGCCGTGACAGGCTGCGCGGCACGGCGGCGGACGACACGATCGCCGCGATGGGCGGCGCCGATGTGGTCCGGGCGTTTGGCGGCAACGACACGGTGAGCGGCGGCCCCGGCTTCGACCGCCTCTATGGCGGTGCCGACAACGACACGATGAACGGGAACGACGGAGTGGACTTCCTCTTCGGCGGCACCGGCGACGACGACCTGTCGGGCGGTCCGGGCCTCGACTTGCTGTTCGGCGGTCCGGGCAACGACCAGCTGCACGGCGACGTCGGTCCCGACCGTCTCTACGGCGGCGCGGGCGACGACACGCTCACCGGCAACCCGGGCCTCGGCCGCGACAGGATGTTCGGCGGTCCCGGCAACGACAGCATCACGGGCGGCGCAGGCCCCGATCGCCTGCACGGCGGCGCCGGCAACGACGTGATGAACGGCGGCGACGGACGCGACGTGATGTCCGGCGGCAGCGGCAACGACCAGGAGCACGGCGGGAACGGGAACGACCTGATCTTCGCCAACCAGGGCGTCGACGAGATCTGGGGCGACGACGGCAACGACAACCTCTGGGCACTCGCGCGCAGCGACGTCCAGGGTCCGGACGACACGACCGGCGACACCCTCCACGGCGGCGGCGGCAACGATGTCTTCCACACCCGCGACGGCGAGGCCGACAGGATCGACTGCGGCGACGGCACGGACACGGTGCTGGCGGACTTCAAGGACGTGATCGTGGACGGCACGACCGCGACCCCGAACGGCTCCTGCGAGAACGTCATCCGCAAGGCGCCGCGGTCCAAGGAGGACCGCACGGAGAACAAGTATCAGAGCCCTCGGGAGGACAACCGGAGTCATTAGATTGCGGATTGCGGATTGCGGACTGCGGACTGCAGAGAGAGGCCCCCGGACGCGGGGCCCTTTCATTGCCGCAGCAGCGAGTACGAGTAGAGGTCTCGCCGGCTGCCCTTGATGTTCGCCCACGAGCGCAGGAGCCCCTCGCGCTCGAAGCCCGCCTTCTCGGCGACCCGCATCGACGCCACGTTCTCCGGCTCGATCATCAGCTGGACCCACACCATCTCGAGCTCGTCGAGTGCGTACCGCGAGAGCAGCCGCACGGCGCGGGTGGCCACGCCGCCGCCGCGAGCGGGCGCGGCCACCCAGTAGCCGATCTCGCCGACCTGCGGCTCGTGCACGGGCCAGACGGCGGCCGAGCCGAGCAGCTCTCCGCCGGCCGAGCCGGCGATGGCGAACTGCACCCCCGGGGCATCGCCGCGCAGCACCTCGCCGATGAAGCTGCGGGCGTCCTCTTCGCCGTACGGCGACGGGACGCGCGTGAAGCGAGGTATCTCCGGGTCCTGGCAGGCCGCCGTGACGGCGGGCGCGTCCTCCTTGCGCCAGGGGCGCAGCAGGACCACGCCGTCCGACAGTCGCTCGCTTACCAGGCGCCCTTCGCCCGGATCACGGCCGGGATCGTCTTCAGGAGGATGGTGAGGTCCAGGAAGACCGACCAGTTCTCGAGGTAGAGGAAGTCGAGCCGCACCAGCTCGTCGAAGTCGAGCTCCGAGCGGCCGGAGACCTGCCACAGGCCGGTGATGCCCGGCAGCACGAGGTAGCGCTTGCGGTGCCAGTCCTCGAGGCGCTCGTAGTCGCGCTGCGGCAGCGGCCGCGGGCCGACCAGCGACATCTCGCCGCGCAGCACGTTGAAGAGCTGGGGCAGCTCGTCGAGCGACCAGCGCCGCAGGAAGCCGCCGACCGGCGTGACGCGCGGGTCGGATCTGATCTTGAAGATCGCCCCGCCCTTCTCGTTCCAGGGCTCGAGCTGCGCCTGCTGGTCCTCGGCGTCCTCGAACATCGTGCGGAACTTCAGGCACGGGAACGGCACGCCGCCGATGCCCGGCCGCAGCGAGCGGTAGAAGACGGGTCCGCGCGAGGTGAGCTTCACCACGCCCGCGATCACCAGCATCACGGGCGCCTGGAGCACCAGCAGCACGAGCGCGCCCACGACGTCGAACGCGCGCTTGATCAGCCAGTCAGCGCCCTCGAACACCGGCGGCTTGAGCTCGAACAGCGGCAACGTCTGGCCGGGCACGAACTCGACGCGGTCCATCAGGATCTCCATCGTCGACGGTGCCACCCGCACGCGCACCCCGTGGCGGTGGCAGCGGTCGACGAGCTCGACGGCCTCGTTCTGCGGGAAGTCCGGGTCGGCGATCAGCACCTCGTCGATCCAGCCGAAGTAGCGCTCGAGGCTGTCGAGCGGCCCAAGGTTCTTGAGGCCGTTCTCGGGGAGCGGCGTGAGCGACACGAAGCCCACGGCCTCGACCTCAGGGTGCTTGCCGCCGCGCAGGGCCGCCGCCACCTCCTGGATGTGCGGGCCGGAGCCCACCAGCACGGCGCGGCGGCGGTAGCCGGCCGCCCGTAGCGCCGGCCCCGCTGGCCTCCTCGAACACCCAGCGGAACGCCGAGACGTAGATCAGCGAGAAGAAGAGCGAGCCGTAGAAGATGTAGTACGAGCTGAAGTGGTAGCCCTCCACCACGCCGTAGATCAGCGACACGATCATCACCTGGAACAGCGAGCCCACGACGCGCGCGAAGCCGGGGCGCGTGGCCCGCGGGCCGTAGAGGCCCGAGCGCGCGAACAGCAGCACCGTGACGAGGCAGGCGAGCGGCGCCACGTCCAGCGCCTGGTGGTAGGAAAGCGCGAGGTTCGACTTGTCGCGGATCGCCGCCTTCAGCTCGAGCGCGGTCCAGATGGCGAGGAAGACGCCCGCGATGTCGAAGGTGACCAGCACGGCGCCGCGCAGGAGCGCCCGACCCCACTCGAGCCGCAGCAGGAGCGGCTTGCGGGCACGGACGTCGCGCACGGGTAGGTCGGCCGGAGCCGCCCTACGCACCTCTTGTAGCTCTCTCACAAGGCCACTCGCCATTATCGCCCTGCCCCTGGAAACCTGTCCGGCGGGGAAATGTATCGGTGAGCACGCGGCCGCAGCCCTGCTGCCTGAAAACGCACAAGCTCCCCGTGACAAAGGACAATAGCGGTGGTAGAGGCAGGAATTGGCGCCAAGCAGGCGCGTTCGGCCTATTGCGCCGCCCTCGCGGCGTGGCGCATCCTGAGATGGGCAGGGTATGCAGGAGGCGATCCGACACGGAGGTCGGGCGGTTGAACGCCCCACGCTCGATGAGATCGAGCCCGCAGCGCGTGAGCTGATCGAGCGCCACGGGCCCCAGATCCTCGCCACGGCGCGGCGCTACTCGCTCAGCGCCGAGGACGCGGAGGACGCCTTCCAGCGCGGCCTCGAGATCCTGCTCACCAAGGCGCCCTCGACCGACCAGGACGACCTCGTGCCCTGGCTCAAGACCGTCGTGAAGCACGAGGCGTTCGCCATCCGCAAGCAGCGCCAGCGGGCCGAGCTCATCGGTGACCGCGAGCTCAGCACGGGCCTGGCGCCTCCCGCCGACCACCAGGCCGAGCGCCACGAGCGCCTGCGCGTCGGCGCCGAGGCGATGAGCCGCCTCAAGCCGCAGGAGGTCCGCTGCCTGCTGCTGCGCGCGGAGGGCTACTCCTACAAGCAGATCTGCGAGGAGACCGGGTTCAGCTACACAAAGGTGAACCGCTGCCTGGCCGAGGGGCGCAAGGCGTTCCTCGAGCGCGTGGCGGGGATCGAGTCGGGGGCCGAGTGCGAGCGCCTCGCGCCGCTGCTCTCGAAGCTCGCCGACGGCGAGGCGGTGGCCGAGGACCTGGCCGCGCTGCGGCCGCATCTGCGCACCTGCCTCGCCTGCCGTGCCCGCCTGCGCGAGTACCGCGGCGCGCCCAAGCGCGTCGCCGCGCTACTGCCGCTGGCAGCCGGCCCGCACCTCTTCGGCCGCCTCCTCTACAGGCTGCAGTCGCTGGCCTCACGCGCGCACGACCAGATCGCGCACGCCGGCGACGTCGCCGCCGCCCACAAGGCTGCCGCCGCGGCGGCGGCAACCGCGGCGCTGGCCGGCGGAGGTGTGGCCACGGTCGAGACGTTCGAGCATGGCGGCGGGGCGGCGCACCGCGGCCATGCTCAGGCGCAGCCGCAGGTGCAGAAGCCGCGGCCGAAGCCGCTGGTCGCCGCCAAGCCGGCGCAGGCGCGCACGGTCACGACGACCCGTACCACGACGGCGAGCCGGCTCCGCCCGGCCCGCAGGCACGCGACGACCACGACCGCTCGCAGCGTGGCCGCCGCCCAAGAGGAGTTCGCTCCCTCGCCCGCGAGCGCTCGCCCACCCGCGGCCAGGCCGGCGAGGGCCCGCGGCGGTGGCGAGTTCGGCCCCTAGCTTTCGCACCCGCGCAGGCGTCAGAATGGCGCCGTCCCCATGGACGTCGTCGCCGTCGTTGGGCGAGATGAAGAGCTTGGCTCCGTCAGGCGGTTCCTGTCCGATCTGGCGACCGGGCCGGCCGCCCTCGTGCTGTCGGGCGAGCCCGGTATCGGCAAGACGATCCTGTGGGAGACGGCGCGCCGGGAAGCCGACGGGCGGGTGCTGTCGTGGCGCGGGGTCGAGGCAGAGGCCAGGCTCGCCTTCGCCGGCCTGTCAGAGCTGCTCGCCGGCGTGCTCGACGACGTGGCGCCCGGTCTCGCGCCGCCGCGGCGGCGCGCGCTCGAGGTCGCCCTCCTGCTCGCCGAGCCCGACGGCCCGCCTCCTGACGCGCACGCGATAGGGCTCGCGCTCCTGGATGTGCTGCGCGCGCTGTCGGACGCGGGTCCCGTGCTGCTCGCGCTCGACGACGTCCAGTGGCTCGACTCATCGTCGGCCGCCGTGCTTCAGGTGGCGATGCGCCGCCTGCGCGCGGAGCCGGTCGGGGTGCTGATGACGCTGCGGGACGATCCGCAGTCGAGCATGCCCTTCGAGCTCGAGCGCTCGTTCCCGGAGCGGCGCCTGGCGCGGCTCGCGCTGCGCCCGCTCGCCCCCGGCGCGGTTCAGCACCTGCTCAGGGAGCGCCTGGGAGTCGAGCCGGGCAGGGCGGAGCTGGCCCGGATCGTCGAGGCCTCCGCGGGCAATCCGTTCTTCGCGCTCGAGCTGGCGCAGCACGAGGCCCGCGCGCAGCTCGGCTTCTCGCTGCCGAGCAGCCTGGCGACGCTGCTCGGCGAGCGGCTCGCGCTGCTGCCGTCCGAGACGCGCGAGGTCATCTTCATCGCCGCGGCGGCGGGCAGGCCGCCGGTCGAGGTGGTCGTGGCGGCACACGGGGCGGCCGACGCGGCACGCGACGCGCTCGAGCTGGCGGTGCGCGAGGGCGTGGTCGAGCTGGATGGCGACCGCGTGCGCTTCACCCATCCGCTGCTCGCGTCGGTGTGTTACCAGGAGGCTTCGACCGAGCGGCGCCGCGCGGCGCACCGGGCGCTCGCCGCCGCCGTGGCAGACGTCGAAGAGCGGGCGCGGCACCTGGCGCTGGCGGCCGACGGCCCGGACGCCATGGTCGCCGCCGAGCTGGACGTCGCGGCGAACCATGCGGCCGCGCGCGGGGCGACCGCGGCCGGCGCTGAGCTCTCGGAGCTCGCCGCCGCGCTGACGCCGGCGGACGACACGAGCGAGCGCAGCGCGCGCCGGCTTCGCGCCGCGAACCTGCACCGCCTCGTGGGCAACCTCGAGCGCGCGCAGACGCTGCTCGAGGGTCTGATCGCCGAGCTGCCGCCCGGGCTCGTGCGCGCCGACGCGCTACTCGAGCTGGCCACCAATCGCAAGGACGACCTGCCGAGGATGGTGGCGCTCTGCGACCAGGCGCTGTCCGAAGCCGCCGGCGACGACGTCCGCGTCGCCCGCATCCTGGCCTACAGGAGCTGGGCCCGCATGTTCGAGGGCGAGATCGCGGCCGCGCTCGAGGATGCTCGAGCGGCGCTGGAAACGGCCGAGCAGGTCGGCGACCCGGCCCTCGTCACGGCGGCGATCGCTCAGGTCGGGGCCGTCGAGACCCGTGCCGCCGACATCACTCCCGGTCTGCTGGAGCGCGGCGTGGAGCTGGAGGAGGGACTGCGTATCCCGCTCGAGTACAACCAGAGCCCGCGGGTGGCGCTCGCCCGCCGGCTGGTGGGTAGCGCGGAGCTCAGCCGGGCCTTCGCGATCCTCGAGGAGCGCGAGAGCGAGGCCGCCGCCTGGGGCAGCGAGGAGTTGCGCGGCGTTCTGCTGCGCAGCCTGGGAAGGGTCGACTGGCTCGCCGGTCGCTGGGACAGCGCGCTCGAGCGCACGGCGCTGGCGCTCGAGTTCTTCGACCAGATCCAGGCGCCGCACGGAATCGCCCTGACCGCCTGCATCAGAGCGCTGATAGAGGTCGACCTGGGCCGGCCGGAGGAGGCTCGCGAGTGGGCCGAGCGAGGCGTGGCGATCTCGCGCGAGATGGCGGACCAGGAGTGGGAGATCCTCAGCCTGGGGGCGCTCGGACGGCTCGAGCTGGTGCTCGGCGACCTCGAGGCCGCGGGCGGCTATCTGCGCGAGCTCCCGGAGCGACTGCTCGCCCTGGGCTACAACGACCCGATCGCGCCCGTCTGGCCCGACGCCATCGAGGTGCTGATCGGCCTTGGCGAGCGGGAGCGCGCCGAGCGCTGCCTCGAGCAGTATGAGCTCTTCTCGCGGCGGGTCGGAAACGCGCTCGCGCTGGCGAGCGCCGCACGCTGCCGTGGCCTGCTCGCGGCCGCCGACGGCGACGCGGACACGGCCTGCCACGTACTCGAGCAGGCCGTGGCGGAGCTGAAGGAGCTGCCCTACCCGCTCGAGCTGGGCCGGACGCTCTTGTGCCTCGGGTCGGTGCACAGGAAGGCCAAGCGGAAGGGCGCAGCGCGCGATGCGCTGGAGCGGGCCGACGCGATCTTCGGCGAGCTCGGAGCGCGGCTGTGGGCGGCGAGGGCAGATGCCGAGCTGCGGCGGATCAGCGGCCGGCGGCGCGCCAGCTCGGAGCTGACCGAGACCGAGCAGAGGGTCGCTGAGCTCGCGGCGAGGGGGCGCTCGAACAAGCAGATCGCGGCCGAGCTCTACATGAGCGCGCACACGGTGAGTGCGCACCTCACGCAGGTCTACCGCAAGCTCGGGGTCGCGTCACGCTCGGAGCTGCAGTCGACCCTCGCAGGCGCCAGGCGTGACTGACCCGCGGCTTCCGAGCCCGTTCGAGCTGCCGCCGCCGGACTGTGAGGGCTGGGAGGAGATGTACCCGCGCCACGCGCTCTTCAGCGAGGACCGCCGCGCGTTCGACGAGAGCCGCTTCTGGTTCCAGGAGAGCCTTCACTGGCCTGAGCCGGTCTACCCCTTCGACGCGCTGGTGGTCGAGACGATGTTCGTGGGCATCGGCCAGTCGCTCGCCCGTCTCCTCGCCGTCCCTCCTGCACTCGGCGCCGAGTACCGGCTGCTCGGCGGCTACGTCTACTCGAGCCCGAGCTCCGTGACGGACCCCGCCCTGCTGGCCAGGCGCGCGGAGCTGTTCGAGGCGCGCGCGGGTCACTACTACCGGCACTGGGACGAGCTGTGCGAGCACTGGCACGCCAAGGTCGAGGACGCGACCCGCGAGCTCCAGGAGCTCGAGGTTCCGGCGCTCCCGGACGTCGAGGACGAGTCGGCCGTCACGGCGGGCCGGGGGTACGGCTCCGGCCACGAGCTGCTCGCCGCGTACGGACGCCTGCTGGAGGGCGTCGACCGCGTCCTCCACTACCACTTCGAGCTGCTCAACCTCGGCTATGGCGCCTATGGCGTCTTCTACGAGCTCTGCCGTGGCGCCTTTCCGGACATCCCGGACCAGACGATCGCGAGGATGGTGTCGGGGCTCGAGCTGCTGGCGCTGCGCCCGGAGGAGGAGCTCGGGCGGCTCGCCGAGCTGGCGCTCGAGCTTGGCGTGGCGGAGGCGGTGAAGACCGGCGGTGGCGAGGAGCGGCTGCGGGCGGCGCTGGCGGGGACCGAGGCGGGGGCCCACTGGCTCGAGAGCTTCGACACCGCGAAGGACCCGTGGTTCTACGTCTCCTACGGGAACGGCCTCTCGAGCCATCACCGCTCCTGGATCGACGACACCAGCCTGCCGCTCGCGACGATCGCCGGCCGGATCGAGCGCATCGAGGCCGGTGACGCGGCCGCCCGGCCGCGGGAGGCGCTCGCCGGCGAGCGCGATCGCATCGTGGCGGAGCACCGGGCCCTGCTGCCGGAGCCGGCCCGGGCGGCGTTCGACCAGAGCCTCGCGCTGGCACGCGCCGTGTTCCCCCACGTCGAGGACCACGCCTTCCACGTCGACCATCGCTACCTCACGATCTTCTGGAACAAGGTGCGCGAGTTCGGCGCGCTGCTCGCCGGGCACGGCTTCCTGGCTGATGCCGAGGACGTGTTCCACCTGCGGCACGACGAGGTCCGCTCGGCGCTCGAGGAACTGCGGCTCTGGTGGAGCGGGGGCTATGCGGGGCAGCCGCGCGGACCGTTGCAGTGGCCGCAGGTCGTCGCCCGGCGCAGGGCGATCCGCGAGGCCCAGCTCCGCTGGATCCCCCCGAAGGCGGTCGGCAGTCCGCCCGGGGAGATCGCCGACCCGGTCACGACCATGCTCTTCGGGATCACGAGCGAACGGATCCGCGACTGGCTCGAGCGGGACGACGCGACGGGCACGCTCACGGGCGTCGCCGCCGCCCCCGGGGTGGCCGAGGGACGGGCGCGGCTGATCGCGGACCCGTCGCATCTCGCCGAGGTCTGTGACGGCGAGATCCTCGTCGCGGCGACCACCTCGCCGAGCTGGACCCCGGTCTTCGCCAGAGTCGCCGGGGTGGTGGTCGACATCGGCGGGATCATGTGCCACGCGGCCATCGTCGCGCGCGAGTACGGCCTGCCGACGGTCGTCGGGACCGGACACGCGACCAGGACGATCAGGACCGGAGATCGCGTTCGCGTGGACGGCGATAGGGGCCTCGTGACCGTCGAAAGCGCCTAAGCCGGCCCGCCAAAGTAGGGACGTTTTCCCAATTTCTCCGCCCGCCGTCCGGGCGTAGCGTCGCGGCGACCCCTCTTCCGAAAGGAGCCGCGATGAGATCCACGCGCAAGCTGGTCTCGAGCACCACCGCAGTCCTCGCCCTCTCCGCCCTGTTCGCGCTGCCCGCCTCAGCCGACCCCTCGGGGACGGCCTCGGGGTCGTTCAAGTTCCTGAGCGACCAGCGGACGCCCATCGGGCAGGCGGGCGGCAACCTCTTCATCAGCGAGGTCGCCTCGATTCAGTACTCGGGCGGGCTGAGCGGAATCGTCTCCGCAGGCAACGTGGTCGTCGTGCACGCCGACGGATCGGTCAACGGGTTCGGCAGCGAGACCTGCCACTCGTGCACGATCGGCGGCAGGACCGGCTCGTTCACCGCCGTGTTCGCATTCCACAGCACGGACACGGGAATCGCCGGCAGAGAGGTCTTCATCCGCGCATCGGGCGGGCTCGCCGGGCTTCACGGCGGCGGCACCTTCGCGGGCACCCCCGCCGGCAACACCTACTCGTACGCCTACCGCTTCTAGGGCGGCATGTTCCACGCCAACCCCGCGGGAGGTACGGGAGGAAGATCGCGGCGCCTTGCGCAGCCACGGCGGCCCGCCATAGACTCGCGCTGGACTTCGCAGCGTGCTCCCCCTCTGACCAGGAGGGCCGCCACATGGACAGCTCCGGCGATCATCGCCCTGCGCAGCAATTCCCGAGCCCGCTCGAGCTGGCCGCGGCCTGCGACGGCTGGGAGGAGATGTACCCGTCTCACGTGCTGTTCGCCGAGGACCGCCGAGCGTTCGACGAGGGGCGCTTCTGGTTCCAGGACGCGCTGCATTACCCCGAGCCGCTGAAGCCCTTCGACGCCACCACGATCGAGTACGCCGTCGTCGCACTCAACCAGGCCAGTGCGCGGCTGTTCGTGGTGCCGGCCTCGCTCGGGATCGAGTACCGGCTGCTGAACGGCTACGTCTACTTCAGCGCCAACGCGGTGTCGGACGAGGCCACGCTCGGGCGGCGAGGTCAGCTCTTCCGCCAGCGTGGCGGCCACTACTACGCGCACTGGGACGAGCTCTATGAGCGTTGGTGCAAGAAGGTCGAGAAGACGACCTCCGAGCTGAGGGCGCTCGACGTGCCGCGGCTTCCCGAGGTCGAGGACGAGTCCGTCGTCACGTCGGGTCGCGGCTGGGGATCGAGCCATGCGCTCCTCACCGGCTGGGACCGGCTGCTCGAGGGCATCGACGGCGTCCTCCAATACCACTTCGAGCTCCTCAACCTCGGCTACGGCGCCTACCTCGTCTTCTACGAACTGTGCCGGGAGAGCTTCCCGGACATTCCCGACCAATCGATCGCCGGGATGATCGCCGGGGGTGAGCTGCTCCTCCTCCGTCCGGACAGGGAGCTCAGACGGCTCGCCGAGCTGGCTGCCGAGCTGGGGGTGGCGGACGCTCTCCAGGCCGTTGGCGATGAGGACGCGCTGCGGGCGGCGCTCGGCACGAGCAAAGCCGGGCAACGCTGGATCGCCGACTTCGAGCAGACGAAGGAGCCGTGGTTCTACTTCTCGTACGGCAACGGCTTATATAGCCACCATCGCTCGTGGGTCGACGACACGTCGCTCCCGATCTCGATGATCGGCTCCTACGCCGCTCGCCTTGCAGCCGGTGAGGACATCTCGCCGCCGGGAGAGGAGCTGACGGGCGAGCGCGACCGGATCGCCGGCGAGTACCGCTCGCTGCTCCCCGAGGACGCGCGTGCCTCGTTCGATCAGGCGCTCGCGCTCGCGCGGACCGTGTTCCCCTACGTCGAGAACCACAACCTCTACATCGATCACCGCTACTTCGCGATCTTCTGGAACAAGGTGCGGGAGTTCGGGTCGCTGCTCGCCGAGCACGGGTTCCTCGAGGACGCCGAGGACGTCTTCTGCCTGCGACAGGATGAGGTCCGCTGCGCGCTCGATGAGCTGCGGCTCTGGTGGAGCGCCGGGTACGCGGGTGTCCCGAGAGGGCCGCTGCGCTGGCCAGAGGTCGTGGCGCGCCGGAAGGCGATGCTCGAAGCGATGAGCCGCTGGCCCGCGCCTCCCGCGGTCGGCCGCGACCCGGGCGAGATCACGGATCCGATCACGGTGATGCTGTGGGGCATCACGACCGCCCGCGTGCGCGACTGGCTGGCCCCGGCCGGGACGACCGGCACGCTGACCGGAGTGGCGGGCTCGCCGGGGACGGCTCAGGGGCCCGCGCGCGTGATCCTGAGCCCCGCCGACCTCGACGGGCTCGAGGACGGCGAGGTCCTCGTGGCGCCGTCGACCTCGACCAGCTGGACACCCCTCTTCGGGAGAATCGCGGCGGCCGTCTCGGACATCGGCGGGATCATGTGCCACGCGGCGATCGTCGCGCGCGAGTACGGCCTGCCGGCCGTTGTGGGAGCCGCGGGCGCCACCGCCGCGATCCAGACCGGTGATCTGGTCCGGGTCGATGGCGACACCGGCGTCGTGACCATCCTCGGCTGAGGTGCAGCTTGGTCGTGGCGCGACATGTGGTGGTCGGACGTGACGAAGAGCTCGACTGCCTGCGGGCGTTTCTGGCCGATGTGCACGACGGCCCGGCCGCGCTCGTCTTCTCGGGCGAGCCGGGCATCGGCAAGACCGTCCTGTGGGAGGCGGGCGTCGAGACAGCCGAACGCGAACTGGGCCGCGTCCTGTCGCACCGCAGCGTCACGGCCGAAGCGCTCCTCTCGTTCGCCGGCCTGTCGGACCTGCTCTCACCCGTCCTCGACGAGCTGGCGCCCACGCTGGCGCCGCTGCGCCGTCGTGCGCTCGAGGTCGCGCTGCTCCTGGCCGAGCCGGGCGATCAGCCGCCCGACCCGCGAGCGATCGGCCTCGCGCTGCTCGACGTCCTCCGGACGCTGGCCGAGCGCGGGCCGCTGCTCATCGCGCTCGACGACGCGCAGTGGCTCGACCGCTCCTCAGCCGCCGTCCTGCATATGGCGCTCCGGCGTCTGCGCGACGAGCGGATCGGCCTGCTGGCCACCCTGCGCAAGGAGCCGGGAACAGCAGCTCCCTTCGAGCTCGAGACGGCATTCCCCGAGGAGCGGCTGAGGAGGGTCTGGCTTGCTCCGCTCAGCCTGGCGGCGCTGCACCATGTGCTCAGAGAGCGGCTACAGCTCGAGCTGACGCGCCCCGAGCTCGCCCGCGTCCGCGAGACCTCTGGGGGCAATCCGTTCTTCGCCCTCGAGCTCGGCCGTGAGCTCTCATGCCGCGAGACGCCGGCGGCCGGCGAGGCACTGCGGGTCCCGGACAGCCTACAGCAGCTCCTCGGCGGCCGCCTCGCGCGCCTCCCGGCGGCCACGGTCGAGGTACTGCTCACCGTGGCTGCGCTCGCCAGGCCGACTGTGGAGCTGGTCCTCGCGTCGCACGAGGATCCGGACGAGGCTCTCGACGCGCTCGACAGCGCGGTCCGCGAGGGTCTGATCGAGATGGACGGCAGCGGCGTGCGCTTCAGCCACCCGCTGCTCGGCTCCCTGTGCTACGAGCAGGCGCCGCTGCGGAGCCGCCGAGGCGTCCACCGCAAGCTGGCCGGAGCCGTTGGGGACGTGGAGGAGCGCGCACGGCACCTGGCGCACGCCGCGGAGGCTCCCGACCGCTCGGTCGCCGGCGCGTTGCGGGTGGCAGCCGAGCATGCAGCCAGTCGGGGCGCCACGGCCGCGGCGGCGGAGCTGTGCGAGCTCGCCGCGGAGCTCACACCGCCCGAGGACGGCGGCGAGCGCCGGCGAGCGCTGATCGACGCGGCGGAGTTCCACCGCCTCGCCGGCGAGGGCGAGCGTGCGGCCGCGATGCTCGAGCGGCTGCTGGCGGAAGCCGAACCTGGTCCGGAGCGCGCCGACGTGCTCTTCGGGCTGGTGAGGACGCTGCGCGGCGACGCGACCACGATGCTCCACCTCTGCGACAAGGCGCTGGAAGAGGCGCCCGGCGACGACGTTCGCGCGGCCCTGATACTGGCCCATCGAATGGGGGTGGACCTGTGGAGAGGTGACGTCCGCGCGGCGCTCCTGGACGCGCGCACCGCGCTCGAGAAAGCCGAGCGGCTGGGAGATCCCTCCCTGCTCGCCGCAGCCATCTCGCGCACCGGCACGGCGGAGGCGTACGCCGCCGAAATCACACCTGGCTTGCTCGAGCGCGGCGCGGAGCTGGAGGAACGGCACGGTCTGGTTCTCGAGTACCACAACAGCCCGCGTTACCAGCTCGCACGGTTCCGCATGCGAATGGGTGAGACCGACCGTCCGCGCTCGGTGCTCGAAGACCTCGAGGCGAAAGCTGCCGCGCGGGGAGACGAGAGCAGCCGGGTGATGGTCCTGTCGACGCTCTCGATGCTCGAGTGGCTCGCCGGCCGCTGGCAGCGGGCGCTCGAGCTCACACGGGAGGCGCATGAGCTCACGGGTCAGACGCAGCACCCCCACGCCATGGCCTGGATCGGCCGGACGAAGGCGCTGATCGAGGCTGATCTCGGCCTTGTGGAGGAGGCGCGCGCGTCCGCCACCGAGTGCCTCGCACATACCCGTAGCAGCGGGAACCTCTTCTTCACCCTCCAGGCGCTCGGCACCCTCGGCCGGCTCGAGCTGGCGCTCGGCAACCTCGAGGCCGCCGGAGACCTCCTACGCGAGATCCCGGGCGAGCTGCTGGCCGGCGGCTACAAGGATCCGACGATCCCGCTGTGGCCGGACGCGCTGGAGACGTTGATCGCACTCGGCGAGGTCGATCGCGCCCGCGCCTACCTCGCGGACTACGAGGTCAACGCACACCGGTTCGGGAGCCCCTGGGCGCTCGCCGCCGCCGCGCGCTCGCGGGGCGCGCTCGCAGCAGCCGAAGGCAGGCTCGGCGCCGCTTTCGACGCCTACGACGTGTCGTTTGCGCAACTCGAGCCGGTCCGCTGGCCGTTCGAGAGCGCCCGTAGCCTGCTCTGCCTCGGCTCGGCCCGGCGCCAGGCCAAGCAGAAAGGGCTCGCGCGCGACGCGCTCGAGGGAGCGCTCGCCACGTTCGAGGAGCTCGGCGCGGGCCTGTGGGCCGAGAGGGCTGCGGCGGAGCTCCGCCGCATCAGCGGCCGGCGCCGCGCCTCCGACGAGGAGCTCACGGAGATGGAGGAGCGCGTGGCCGAGCTGGCCGCCGCCGGGCACTCGAACAAGGCGATCGCCGCCGAGCTGTTCGTGAGCGTGCACACCGTCGGGTCGCACCTGTCGCGGGCGTACCAGAAGCTCGGCATCCAGTCGCGCGCGGGACTAGCGAAGCGGTTCGCCAATCCGGCGAGCGAGCCCGCGAAAGTCCGGAACGGAGCGGCCAAACCGCCGAACGAGGCGGCCAAACAGTAGGCGTATCAGCGATTTCTTTTCGGGGCCGTGCGGCATACGTTGGCGGCGTGTTCCGCCCCAACCCACAAGGAGGTCTCTGATGACCACCATCACCGTCAGGCCCGCTCTGCGGGGCCGTAAGCTCGTCGTCACGCTGGTCCTCGCCGCCGTGACCATCGGCCTAGTAGCGGCGCAAATCGCCATTCATACCGGCTCCTCGAACGGCCCGCCGGCCGTGAGCGACCGCGGCTATGCCGAGTCGATCAGCTCGCTGTCTCCCGAGCAGCTCAGCGCCGCCTTTGGCACTGTGCAGGTCGCTCCCGCGGCGCCGGTCACGAGCGAGAGGGACTATGCCAAGAAGGTCGCCGCGCTCACTCCGGCTCAACTCGCGGCCGCGTTCGGCGGCGGCGCGCCCGCCATTGGGTCCGCCGGCAACATCTACGTTGACGGAATCACGTCCTCGGGGTACGCCGAGTCGATCAGCGCGCTGTCCCCCGCGCAGCTCCGAGCGGCCTTCGGCACCGATCAGGTCACGCCCGCGCCGACCGTGACCGGTGAAAGCGGCTACGCGAGGAAGATCGCGGCTCTTCCCTCCCGGACGCTCGCCGCCGCATTCGGCGGCGCCGCGCCGGCCGTCCGCTCCAGCGGAAGTGACATTGCGAAGAGGATCGCTCGCTTGAGCCCTCACGAGCGCGCCGCCGCATTCGGCGTCAGGCGCTAGCGGCTTCCACCAACCAGAAAGGGAGTCTCCGATGCAAAGCCGAAACGCTCCTCGCGCCCTGCTGCTGGCCACCACCATCCTCGCCGGCGCTGCGCTCGTCGCCGCGCCGGCGGGCGCCGCCGGGAAGGCCCAGCTGAAGTTCTTCTCCCACATCACCTCCCAGTCGCTGACCGGCGCGTCCGGCAATCCGTTGTCGGGGCGTGACCCCGCGGCGGGCGACAGGATCGTCGTGACCGATGTCAGCTATGCCGGCAACCACAAGCGCCACGCCAAGCGCTACACGTCCACCGATCACCTGGCCTGCACCTTCACCGGCCCCACCACCGGCGTCTGCGACGGCCAGTTCGCCATCGGGCCCTCGATGCTGCTCACCGAGAACGCCACGATCGATTTCAGGCAGCCACGGCTCACCTTCCCGATCGCGGGCGGCACCGGCAGGTACCGGGGGGCCAGGGGGACGATCGTCAACACGAGCCTCCAGGGCGGCAACGACAGCGATGTCGTGATCTCGCTGCGCTGAGCCGCCGGGGCGCTGGCGGGGAGCAGGGCACGGGCCCGGGTTTTCGCCCGGGCCCGAGCCTCCGCCGTCAACGGTTGGCGCGAAGAGCGCCGCCGACCTGGAACCGCTACGCCACGGCCTGCTCGGCGACATCGCCTTCGACGCGAATGGCGACGTGAGCTCCACTGCCGTCTCGATGTACCCGGTCCGTGGAGGAGCCTTTCGCTTCCTCAGCGTCGTTCGCCCCCTGGCGGCGGGTCGCCCCGGTTCCGTCCCCTAACCGACGCTCCCGAGTATCCGCCGCAACGTCTCGAGGTCCTCCGCGCTCAGGGCGCGGAGGCCCGGCGGCGGCGTGGCCAGGATGGCGTCCGCCCGCCGGGCCGTCTCCTTGCCCTTGCGCGTCGCCTCGACCAGCTTGGCCCGGCCGTCAGTGGGATGGGGGCGCCTGCGCACGAGTCCGAGGGATTCCAGGTCGACGACGACGGCGGTCGCGTTCGGAGGGTCGATGTCGAGCGCCGACGCCAGCTCGCCCATGGACATCGGCCGGCGCGCGAGCCGGCGGACGGCGCGGCTCTGACCGAAGCTGAGGCCCGTGGCGTCCGAGACCGCGCGCCGGCGCATGTGGTCGAGCACGAGATCGGACATGAGCAGCCAGACCTCGCCGGCGGCGTCGGAGTCGTCGGTACGGCGTGCGCTCATCGGGCCGCGAGCTTACGCAGTGAGTGCCTCCGGATTGAGCTGGGCCGCCGTGCGCCGGGCGGACTCGCCCGCCCGGGTGGTGGTGGCCAGGACACCGAGCAGCAGCACGAGCGCGCCGCAGGCCGCGAGCGTCCACCAGGCGGGGCGGCTCGCCGACGACAGGCCCGACTCACCCAGATGGGAGGTGACGACCGCACCGACGACCGCCACGCCGAGCGTCTGGCCGACCTGGCGGGAGGTCGTGGCGATCGCCGCCGCGACGCCCGCCTGGGCCCGCGGCATTCCCGACACCGCCGCGTTCGTGATCGGCGCGTTGACGAACGCGAAGCCGAGGCCGAAGACCACGTACGTTGCGAACAGCGGCGCGAGCGGCGTGGCGGGGCCGACGCCCGCCAGCATGGCGCAGGCCACCGTCAAGCCGACTCCCGCGATCAGCAGCGGCAGGCGCGGGCCGCGGCGGCCGACGATGCGGCCCGACAGGGGCGATCCCAGCACGATCATCAGCGCCACGGGCACCGTGTAGAGCCCGGCCTGTACCGGCGAGAGACCGCGGCCATCCTGGAGGTAGAGCGTGTTGAGGAAGAGGAACCCGCCGAAGGCGGCAAAGGCGGCCACCGAGATCGCGATCGCCGACGCGAACGGGATCGAGCGGAAGAAGCGCAGGTCGATCAGCGGCTCGTGGCGGCGAGGCTCGTACAGGAGCAGGCCGGCGAGCGCCGCGCCCGCCGCCGAGAACACGGCCAGGATGAGCGGCGACGTCCATCCCCGGCTCGGCGCCTCGATGATGCCGAACGTGAGCGCCGCCAGCAGGACGGCTACGAGCGCCTGACCCACCGGGTCGAAGCGGCGCGGGCTGGGCGCCTTCGACTCCGGCACGAAGCGAAGGGTCAGCACGATCGCGGCCAGCCCGACCGGAATGTTGATCAAGAAGATCGACCGCCAGCCCAGCGAGGAGACGAAGGTGCCTCCCACGATCGGCCCGAGCGCCATCGAGATGCCGAACACGGCGCCCCAGATGCCCACAGCCTGAGCCCGCTCGCGCTGATCCGTGAAGGTGTTGGTGACGATCGACATCGCCACCGGGTTCATCATCGAGGCGCCCACCGCCTGGAGCGCGCGGAATGCCACCAGGGCGCCCACGCTCGGGGCCAGGCTGCACAAGAGCGACGCGATCGAGAACACGCTGAGGCCGCTCACGAAGATGCGCTTGCGGCCGAACCTGTCGGCCGTCGAGCCGGCGAGCATGAGCAGGCTGGCCATCACGAGGGTGTACGCGTCGACGGTCCACTGCAGCCCCGAGATGCCGGCGTGCAGCCCGTGCCCGATCGACGGCAGGGCCACGTTCACGATGGTGATGTCGAGGCCGACGATAAAGAGGCTCGTGCAGCAGATGAGCAGGATGCCCGTCTTGCGACGCCGTGATAGTTCTGTTTCCATAACAGTTATGAGAGTATCACAACTGGCTACCGCAGCCCACTCCAGGCCAGGTCCCACTCCGTGCTGAAGCGCGAGTAGATCCCGCGCACGTTGCTCGACTCGGAGATGATCGCGTTGTTCCAGACCCAGGGGATCACGTAGGCCTGCGCGGTCAGCTTGCGGTCCAGCTCGCCGTACGCACGGGCGCGCGCAGCGGGGTCGGTGAGCGCCGCGGCGCGCTCCAGCGCGGCGTTCACGGCTGGGTCGTTCACCTCGGCGGTGTTGACGTTCCCGCTGGGCACGATGTTGTCGCCGTCGAAGACCGGGTCGAGCATGCTCTGGCTGTCGAAGAAGTCCTTTGCCCACATCATCGAGGGGCAGATCGCCACCGCCGCGCGCGGGACGCCGCAGAACTTGGTGAACATCGTCGTGCGGGTGAGCTCACGGAAGTTCAGCCGGATGCCGAGCTGGGCGAGCTGCTCCACGAGGAGCTGGGCGGTGTTGGACGCCGGGCTCGCCTCGCCGGCCACGGCCAGTAGCGGCGGACCGTCGTACCTGCCGCTGCGGTACCCCGCCCGCTTCATGTACGCGCCGGCCACGCGCAGCTCGCCGCTGGAGGCGCGGTCGAAGTCGTAGCCGGGGCCGGCCAGCCCGCCGGCCTCCTCGAAGCCCGGCATGCCCGGCGGGATGAAGTGGGTGGCGATGTGGCCGAAGACCGCCCCGCCGCCGGTGGCCCGCAGCGCCGCCTTGTCCACCACCGCCGCAATCGCCCGGCGCACGTCCACGTTGTCGAGCGGCTTGACCCGCGTATCGAGGGCCACGTAGTAGACGCCCTGCGAGGGCTCGATCGCCAGTTGGCCGCGCCGGCCGCGCAGCGCCTGCTTCAGCACGGCCGGCGGCGGAGCGGTGTCCTCCTCGACCAGGCTGTGCCCGCCGAGCGTCTTGCGGGCGGCGACGGTGGGATCCCAGCCGCCGCTGAAGACGATGCGATCGAAGCTCGCCGGCGGCGAGCCGGGGGCGCGCCTCCAGCTCGGATTGCGGACGAGCACCAGCTTGCGGCCCGGCTGATAGCCCGAGCCGCCGATCGAGCCGCTGCCCGCGCCCTCGATCATGTACGGGCCGGTGAACACCTGGTGCTGCCCGTAGGTCGACTGCCGGCCGCTGTCGTAGCGGCCCGCGTAGGACTTCGGCACCGGCACGGTGCAGGGCAGCGCCAGCGCCGCGCCGCTGGCCAGCACCCCCACCGGCCTCACGGTGTGGATCACGAGCGTCCGCGCGTCGGGCGCCTCGATGCCGCTGATCTCCTTCGCCCTGCCGCTCGTGAACGCGCTCACGCCGGCGATGTCGCCGTAGTAGGCCGCCGCGTAGCCGTTGGCCACCTGGGGCAGGAAGCAGCGCTCGAGGGCGTACTTCACGTCGGCGGCTGCGACGGTGCGCCCCGCCAGCGGCGGGCTGTAGTGGATGCCCGGCCTGATCCTGATCGTCAGGGTCCTGCCGCCGTCCGACACCTTCGGCATGGCCTCCGCGAGGTCGGGCGCCGGTGTGGTGGCGTTCGGCGGCCAGCTGTACAGCCAGCGCTGGGTCGTCAGCCCCAGATCGGCGTAATCGGTCTGGTAGTACCAGTAGCCGGGATCGAGGCTGTCGATGCCCCCGGCGGTTTCGAGCACGGTGATCGTTCCGCCCGTCTTGCTCGTCCCGCACCCCGCCAGCAGCCCCGCGGCGGCGATGGCGACAAGCATGAGCCGCGCGTTCAGGTGTCCTCGAAGGCCTTTCCCAGCACGTCGTCGAGGTCCTCCCGCGTCCCCCGCTTGCGCGTGAGCACTGAAAGCAGTGCCACCACGCCGGTGGCGTAGAGGCTCCTGCGCTCGCGCTGCGAGACCTCCAGGGCCTCGGGGTCGATCTTCTGCCGTAGGCCCAATCCCTCCACCAGTCCCTGCAGCAGCACCGCGATCTGAAGCATCGTGAACGGCGGCCGCGGCTCGCGGCCATGCGCCTCGAGGAGCCGCCCGTAGAGGTCCGCGGTGGCCTCGTCCACCTGCCGGTAGCCGCGCACGCCCTCCTTCCGCAGCCGCGAGCGGCCCCAGGTGACGTTGAGCAGCTCGTTGGCGTCCCACTGCCGGTTCTTGATCAGCTCGTCGAGATCGGCGAACGCCAACCGCTCGAGCGCCTCGATGAGCGGCCGGTCGAGCCCCTCGTCGGCCACCCGGTTGAGCGTCCGGAAGTCCTCCTGCGTGGGCTCGTCGGAGAGCAGAAGCTCGCCGAGCTCGAGCTGGAACGCGTCCGTGTCGGCCCAGTGGACGTAGAACGCGCCCGTCGAGTAGCCGGCGCGCTCGCAGATCGTGCGCACTCGCAGCGACGCGAACGGATTGCGCTGTGCGTGCTCGAGGATCAGCTCCACCCCGGCCTCGAGCAGCTTGGTGCGGGACGCGACCCTGGACGCCTCGTGCGTCTTGCCGGCTTTCCGTGACGGCATCGCGCCAGGGTACTCAACGCTCATATGGCTCAACTTGACTTGAATAGATAACAGATGTTACGGTCGCTGGGTGGAGAAATCCACACCGGTCTGGCTGGACCCGTCAGATCGAGGCGTCCGGGCGGGGAGGCGATCACCGCCCGATTGACCGTCGCAAGGGCGGCGGCAGCGGTCCCTAGCGCTGCTGACCGCTGCCGCCGGCGCGACGGCTGCTAGGGCAACCCGGTCCCCGAGGGTGCCGTCGAGCTCCCGCTGGAGGGCGTGATCGCACCGTCACCCGGATCGGTGGTCATCGGCTGACCGGTCAGCACGATCTGGCCGTTCTTGATCATCCCCATCTGCGCCCCGCCGTAGCCGCCGTGCTCCGTCTTCGTGTAGCGGAACGGCACGAGCCCGGGACCCGTGAACTTGGTGGTCTCGACGGCATCCACCAGGCTCTGGCGGTCGGGGTTCTTCCCGGCGGCCTTGAGCGCCTGGGCGAACGTGTAGGCGCTCGCCATGCCGTACTCGACGTTGCCGTCGAAGGGCGCCTTGGGGTCGTACTGGTCGTGGATCTTCTTGAACAGCGCGACCCAGGGATTGGAGGTGTCGCTGGTGGAGGGCAGGTAGCCGTCGGTGATCGCACCCTCGATCAGCGCCGTGTCGGCCTTGCCCTTCGAGAACGCCTTGAGCAGACCGCCCACGGTCGTCGGATCGATGCCGACGTTGGACACGACGAGCTGCGGCTTGTAGCCGAGCTTGAACGAGGTGAGCTGCCCCAGTGCCGTGTAGGCCGGGATCGTGAAGTCCACGAGCACCTGCGCGCCCGCCTTCTGGATCGCCGTGATCTGGGGCGCCACGTTCGTGTTCCCCGGCTCGTACGGCTGCGTCGAGACGATCTGGCTCGTCGGCAGCTCCTTCTGGATGCCGGCCAGGCCGCCCTTGCCGAAGTCGTCGTCCTGGTAGAAGACCCCGACCTTCTTGCCCGCGAGGTCCTGCTTGATGTACTGGCCGAGGATCTTGCCCTCGATCGTGTAGTTGGGCTGCCAGCCGAACGTGTACGGCTGCTTGCCGCCGTTGTCCCAGCAGGGGCAGCCGGACGACACGAACAGGTCCGGCACCTTCGACGAGTTCAGGTAGCCCACCACCTTGCTGTGCGTCGGCGTGCCCAGGCCGCCCCAGATGGCGAAGACCTTGTCCTGCAGCACGAGCTGCTTGACGACGCTCACGGTCTTGGTCGGGTTGTAACCGTCGTCCTTGTAGATCAGGTTGATCTTGCGGCCGTTCACGCCACCGTGTGCGTTCAGGTAGGTGAAGTACGCCTTCGCCGCCGGCGCGATCTCGCTGTAGCCCGGCGCGGCCGGGCCCGTCAGCGGTTGGTGCGTGCCGATCAGCACCGATGTCTTCGTCACGCCCGGCGAGGACGAGCTCCCGCCCCCGCTCCCGCATCCGGCGGCCACGAGCGCCGCCGACACGGCGACGAGCGCGCCGAGGCCCTTGCTCCCAGCTCCCATCATCTCTCCTCCTTCTCGATGAACTTCAGCCGGCCGGCCACCAGCCGGGCCAGCCGGCGAAGCGCCCCCTGGATCCCCTCGGGCGCCGCCACGATCACTCCGATCAGCACCACGCCGTAGAGCGCGAGCGGCAGGTTGGCCTGCACGTCGTTGCCGAGCGAGAACGCGTTCGCCGCGTCGTTCGACCACTGCGGCAGGAGCACCAGCGCAATCGCCCCCCATACCGCGCCGGCCAGGCTCCCGAGCCCTCCGAGCACCACGCCGGTGAGCAGCGCGAGCGACAGGTCGAGCTGGAAGGCACCCGGCGCGGCGATCTGCGTGACCACGATCAGCGACGCGCCCCCGAGCCCCGCACAGGCGGCGCTGACCACGAAGGCGACCACCTGCACCCTGGCGACGTTGATGCCGGCGAGCTGAGCGGCCACCTCGT
This sequence comes from uncultured Thermoleophilaceae bacterium, assembly GCA_963848495.1. Classification (GTDB taxonomy): domain Bacteria; phylum Actinomycetota; class Thermoleophilia; order Solirubrobacterales; family Thermoleophilaceae; genus JAICJR01. The sequence continues at coordinate 315,379 of CAWKDV010000002.1, read as the reverse complement.
CGTCGCGGACGGCGCGGAACTCGCGGCCGATCCGGCTGCGCAGCAGGTTGGCGAGCAGCACGAACGTGATCAGCGCGGCGAGCCCGGCGATCCAGGCCTCCCAGCGCTCGAGCGCGAAGTTGGCGCCCAGCCAGCTCGGCACGGTGGGCGGGTTGACGTTGAGGCCGTTCTCGCCGCCGAAGAGGCCCGGGTAGCGGTCGGCCAGCCCCGGCAGCCCCACCGCCAGCGCCAGCGTCGCGCCGGCGAGATAGGGGCCGCGCAGGCGGGCCGCCACGGCGCCGACGAGCACCCCCACCACGGCCGTGATCACGGTCGCGGCGACCATGGTGGCCGCGAGCGGCCAGCCCTGGCCGAGCAGGAGCGCGCAGGCGTAGGCGCCCACCGCCATAAGCGCCCCGTGGCCGAGCGAGATCTGCCCGTTGAGCCCGGTAAGCACCGTGAGGCCCGCCAGCGCGGTGAAGTAGTAGGCCGCCGAGGCCAGGCGCAGGTTGTTGAACGGGTCGAGCGCGAGGCTGAGCAGCCAGAGGCCGGTGCCCAGCACGACGGCGAGCGTGAGGTTACGCGCCAGCGTCTGGGACGGCAGGCGCAGCCGCCGGGGCGCTCGCGGCTCGGGCACCGACCTGCCTTCCGAGCCTTCGGGCACCCGCGCGGGCGGCTCCTTGGTGCCGGCCCGCTGGCTCATATCCGCCGCGCCCTCGTGCTGGCGAAGAGGCCCGTCGGCCGCACCATCAGCACCGCGATCAGGATCAGCAGCGCGGCGAGCGTGACCAGCGCCGAGCCGGCGTAGCCGGACACGTAGCTGAGCGACAAGCCGAGCATCAGCCCGCCCACCAGAGCTCCACCCGGGCTGTCGAGCCCTCCGAGCACCGCGGCGGTGAAGCCGAAGACCGTGATCGGGTCGAAGTTGTTGGGCCCGACGAACACCGCGGGGGCGATCAGCAGGCCGGCGAGCGAGCCGGCTGCCGAGGCGAGCGCCCAGCCGAGGGTCAGCATCCGGCCCACGCGCACGCCCTGGAGGCGGGCCACGATCGGCTCGAACGCCGACGCGCGCAGCATCAGGCCGAGGTTGGTGGCGCGGAAGAGCAGCGCCAGTGCGAGGGCCACAGCCAGCACCGCGATCACCGTGAAAAGGTCGTTCGGGCTGAAGAAGAGGCGGTGCCCGCCCACGACGTAGCCCTGGATCGAGAAGGCGGGCGGGAACGAGCGCGGCGTGCCGCCCCAGATCATCCCGGCGAGCGCCTGCAGAAGGATGAGCAGCCCGATCGTCACGATCACCGCGTTGATCGGCGGCCCTCCCTCAACCGGACGGATCAGCAGGCGCTCCACCACGGCGCCGAGGAGGAAGCCGGACACGAGCGCGACGAAGAACGCCAGCCAGTAGGAGCCGGTGGCCTCGTTGACGCTGAAGGCGATGAAGGTCGTGACCATCAGCAGGCCGCCTTGCGCGAAGTTCACGACCCGCGTCGCGCGCCAGATGAGCACGAACGCGATCGCCACCGCCGCGTAGATCGCGCCGTTGCTCACCCCGTTGAGTGTGAGGTCGATGAAGCGGGTCACGTCAGAAGCCCAGGTAGGCGTGACGGAGCTGGTCGTCGGCCGCGAGCCGCGAGGACTCGTCGGACGCGACGACCCGCCCCACGTTCAGCACGACTCCGCGCTCGGCCACGCGCAGCGCGCTCCTGGCGTTCTGCTCCACCAGCAGGACGGTGAGCCCGCTGAGCTCGCGCAGCTCGCCGATGAGCTGCATGATGCGGGCGGCCACGAGCGGCGCGAGCCCGAGTGACGGCTCGTCGAGCAGGAGCATGCGCGGCCGGCCCATCAGCGCGCGCCCGATCGAGAGCATCTGGCGCTCGCCGCCCGACAGGGAGGCGGCCGGGGAGCGGCGGTGCTCCTCGAGCCGAGGGAAGAGCCCGAAGACATCACGGAGCGCTGTCCCCCGGTCGTGACGATCCCGCCGCCAGAGCGCGCCCAGCCGCAGGTTCTCCTCCACCGTGAGCTCCGCGATCACACCGCCGCCCTCCGGCACGTGCGCAAGCCCCAGCCGGACGATGTCCTCGGGCGCCATCCGCGTGATGTCGCGCCCGTCGAAGCGCACCCGGCCCGAGCGGGCGCGCACCACCCCGGACACAGTGCGCAGGAGCGACGTCTTGCCGGCGCCGTTGGCGCCCAGCACGGCGATGATGCTGCCCTGCGGCACGGTGAGGGAGACGCCGTCCACCGCTCGCACCGGCCCGTAGGAAGTGACCACGTCCTCGAGCTCAAGCACCGTTCTCGGCTCCCAGGTAGGCCTCGAGCACCTGCGCGTTGGACTGCACCTCGGCCGGCGCGCCCTCGGCGATCACGCGGCCCGAGTCGAGCACCACCACGCGGTCGCAGACCGACATCACCAGGTCCATGCGGTGCTCCACGACCATCACCGACATCGAGCCCTTCAGCCCCCGTACGAGGTCGGCGAGAGCGGCCACGTCGTCGGCCCCCAGGCCGCCGGCCGGCTCGTCCAGCATCAGCAGCGACGGCTGGGCCACCAGCGCTCGCGCCAGCGCCACCCGCTTCTGCACGGGATAGGGGAGGCCGTCGGCCCGCCGTGCCGCGAAGTCGGCCACGCCCACCCGCTCGAGCGCGGCCAGCGCCGCTTCGCGCAGCGCGCCCTCCCCGCGGTCCGAGGAGCGCAGGCCGAGCATGGCCGCGCTGAACCGCGAGCGGTGCAGGTGGCTGCCACCCACCATCACGTTCTCGAGCGCGCTGAGCCGGGGGAACAGCCGCACGCCCTGAGCCGTGCGCGCGATCCCCATCCTCGTGAGCTGGTGCGGGCGGATGCGGGGCCGCGGCTCGCCGCGCCAGTGGATCGTCCCGCGCTCCGGCCTGACGAAGCCGCAGATGGCGTTGAACAGTGTGGTCTTGCCGGCGCCGTTCGGGCCGATCACGCCGAGCACCTCGCCCCGCGAGACCTGGAGCGACACATCGCGCAGCGCGGTCAACCCGGCGAACCGCACGGTTACGCCATCCACGCGCAACTCCGCAGAGCGCTCCTCCCTCAGGAGCATGGTCGGCACGCTAGGCCAGCCCGCTGCGCACCTCATTGTCAGCTCGCGCCGAACTTGAGACAGCGCTGTTTGTTGTATCCCCACAAGCGCGGGTTGTCGTTTGACAACCTCGGGTACGGCTCGCAACGATGCCGGGCATGCTGAGCGCAACGGCTGGGACCGCTGGGGGGTCAGCGGCAGTTGGGGAGGAGCGCGCGCGGATCCTGTGCTCGCTGCTCGACCGCGTGGACGAGCTCAGCGTCAGGGCCACGGATTCGATCCGCAAGGAGATCCCGGCCTACTCTGCGATCGGCGACGAGCGCTTCTTCGACGACGTGGCGGACCAGGTCAACCGTCACTACCGCACCAAGCTGTGCTCCTTCCTCGAGGGGCGGATCGTCACGCTCGAGGACATCGCGTTCGTGCGCGGGGCCGCCACCCGCCGGGCGCGCGCGGGCTTCCCGCTCGAGGACTACCTCAACGCCTTCCGCGTCGGCCAGCAGGTGATCTGGGACGCCACCGTCGAGAGCGCCGGCGAAGGCCCTCTCGGGCGGGCGGCCGCGCTCGAGCTGGCCGGTCCGCAGATGCGCTACGTGGACTTCGCCAGCACGCATGCCGCCCACGCGTACGTGGAGTTCCAGCAGTACGTGATCGCGGACGCCGACCGGGAACGCCGCGACCTGCTGGAGCACCTGCTGGCAGGCGACATGCCTTCGCGGGGGCCGCTGCTGGGCGCCGCGCAGCGCTACGGGATCGGAGCCGACACGCGCCTGCTCGTCGCAGCCGCCGTGATCACGGGCCAGCCCGCCGACTCCGACCCCGCGCACGTGGCCAGCGCCGCGCTCGCCCGCGCCGGGCTGCACGAGGCGAGCACGCTCGTGGTCGTGCGCCAGGCCGAGATCGTCGCCCTGCCGGTGCTCGGCCCGGCTCAGGACCCGGCCGAGCTCTGCGCGCGCCTCGAGACCACCCAGGAGCGGCTGCGCAACGAGGGCCTGCCGCTGGCCATGGGCATCAGCACGCCGGCGGCCGGCGTCGCCGAGCTGCCGCGCGCCTACCACGAGGCTCGCTCGGCGCTCGAGTGCGTGACCGACGACGGTGGCGTGTCCGCGCTGCCGCGGCTGTCCGCCTTCGAATACCTGGCGCTCCACTCCGACGAGACGGCGCGCCGCCTGGTGGACCCGCGCCTCACCGCCTTCCTCGAGGACGATGGCGAGCGCGGCGGGGTGCTCACCGCCACGATCCGCGCCTTCGCCGACGCGGACATGAACCTGCGCTCGGCGGCCGAGCACCTGCAGATCCATCCGAACACGGCGCAGTACAGGCTCGGCAGGATCGAGGAGAGGACGGGGCTCAATCTGCGCTGCGTGGACCACCTGATGGACCTGCTGGTGGCGATCGCGCTGCGCGACCGCCCCGCGCGCCGCCGCTAGGCGTCGTTTGGGCGCAGCCAACAAACGAGCGTCGGACAACTTTGTTCCGCTCGCCTGACGACTGTCTGCGGGAACCTTCCTACGTTGTCTGAGTGAACCTCGCGGCGAAGCTGACCGCGGTGGCGGATCGCCTGCCGTCGAAGACGGCGCTGAAGCTCGACGATCAGGAGCTGACCTATCGCGGGCTCGACATGGCGAGTTCGCGGCTCGCCGCGCTGTTGCGGGAACGCGGGCTGGAACCGGGCGACCGCGTGGGGATCATGCTCCCCAACGTGCCGGAGTTCGCCGTGGCGTACTACGGCGCGCTGCGCGCGGGCTGCATCGTCGTCCCGATCAACGTGATGCTCAGGTCACACGAGCTCGCCTACTACCTGCGCGACTCGGAGACCACCCTGCTGCTCGCGTGGCACGGCCTCGCCGAGACCGCCGAGGCGGGCGCCGCCGCGGCCGGCAGCGACTGCCTGTTCGTCACGCCGGGGGAGCTCGCGCGGCTGCTGGCGGCCGTCGAGCCCGCGCGCGAGCCGTGCGAGCGGGCGCCATCGGACACCGCAGCGCTGCTCTACACGTCGGGGACCTCGGGCACCCCCAAGGGGGCGGAGCTCACGCACGCGAACCTCGTCCGGAACCTCGAGGCGGTGATCGCCCTCCGCGAGCTGGGCGAGCGGGACGTGCTGCTCGGGGCGCTGCCGCTCTTCCACGCCTTCGGGCAGACCTCCGGGCTGAACGCCACGATCGCAGCCGGCGGCTGCCTGACGTTGATGCAGCGTTTCGACGCGGCGTGCGCGCTGGCGATCGTCGAGCGCGACGGCGTGACGATCCTCCAGGGCGTCCCGACGATGTACGCGGCGCTCGTGGGCCTCCAGGAGGAGCGGCCGTTCGACCTCTCCACGCTGCGGCTGTGCGTGTCCGGCGGCAGCGCGATGCCCGCCGAGCTGATGCGGCGGACGGAGCAGACGCTCGGCTGCCCTGTGATCGAGGGCTACGGCCTGAGCGAGACCTCGCCCGTGACGTCCTCGAACCGCAACGAGCAGGAGCGCCGCCCCGGCTCGGTCGGCCGCCCGATCGACGGCGTGGAGATGCGCGTGGTGGGCGAGGACGGGACGGAGCTTCCCCGCGGCGAGGTCGGCGAGATCGTGATCCGCGGCCACAACGTCATGAAGGGCTACTGGCGCCAGCCGGAGGCCAGCGCCGAGGCGCTGCGCGGCGGCTGGTTCCACACCGGCGACCTCGGCCGGATGGACGGGGACGGCTACTTCTACGTGGTCGACCGCATCAAGGACGTGATCATCCGGGCCGGCTACAACGTCTATCCGCGCGAGCTGGAGGAGCTGCTGCACGAGCACCCCGCGGTGGCCGAGGCGGCGGTGATCGGCCTCCCCCACCCGGAGCTCGGCGAGGAGGTGGGCGCGGCGGTGGTGCTCCACAACGGCGCGGGCGTGTCCCCGGAGGAGCTGCGGGAGTACGTCAGGGAGCGAGTCGCGCCCTACAAGTACCCGCGCCGCGTCTGGCTCTGCGACGAGCTCCCCAAGGGCCCGTCCGGCAAGATCCTCAAGCGGGCGATCGGCATTCCGCGGCAGACCGTCTCGCTCTAGCCTCAGGACACTATCCTGGCGCATGCTCATCGATCTGCACGCGCACTACCCGATGCACGTCGTGCCCCCTGAGAAGGCCACGGCGCACGCGGGCCTCGCACGCTGGCGGAAGGCGCTCTGGCGAGCGCGGTTCGTCAACTTCCTGTCGCGCCTGTTCAACTACCAGGGGCCGGGCGACGAGCCTGGGGTGACGGTGCGGCTCATGCGGGAGGGCGACGTCGGCGCGATCCTCTCGGTGCTCTACTCGCCGCTCGACGAGATGGACCTGTCGAAGGACTACGGCGCGCCGCCAGACGCCGGCTACTTCGACAACCTCATGACCCAGCTCGAGGCCGTGGAGGAGGACGTGCGCGGGAAGCCGGACGCGACGCTCGCCCGCTCGAACGCGGAGCTCCTAGCAGCGCTCGACGCCGGTACCAGCGCGCTGATCCACGCCGTTGAGGGCGGCTTCCACCTCGGCGGCACGGAGGCCGAGGTCCGCGACTCCGTGCAGAAGCTGGCCGACAGGGGCGTGGTCTACGTCACGCTGGCGCACCTGTTCTGGAGGGATGTGGCCACCAACGCCCCGGCGCTCCCGTTCGTCCCCGACGGGCTCTACCGGATCGTGTTCCGCCAGCCGCGCGGCACCGGGCTCAGCCCGCTCGGCCAGGCCGCCGCCGCGGCGATGATGGACCACCGCGTCCTGATCGACCTCACGCACATGTCCGAGCGCGCCGTGACGCACACGCTCGACGTCATGGACGAACGCGATCCCGAGCAGCAGGTGCCCGTGCTCGCCACCCACGAGGCGTCCCGGCTCGGCCGTCCGCTGCTGCGGCGCGAGTACAACCTGACCGACGACGCGATCCGCCGCATCGCACGGCGACACGGTCTGATCGGCGTGATCCTCTGCCCGCACTACACGCTCGGCGGCGGGCTCTTGAACCACATGCAGACGAAGAGCTTCGACGACTCGATGGAGGCGCTCTTCAGGCACATCGACCGCATCTTCGAGCTGACCGAATCGAGCGATTACGTGGGTATCGGCTCGGACCTCGACGGCTGGATCAAGCCGGCGCTGACCGACCTCGGCCACCTGGGCCGGATGGCCGACCTTCAGAAGAGCCTGCGTGGGAAGTTCGGCCCCGAGGTGGCCGAGAAGATCTCGTCCGGCAACGCGCTGCGCGTCCTGCAGGCCGGCTGGCGCTAGCCCGGGTTCTAAGCTCCCCGTTCGTGCGGGCCCGACACGTCCAGGCGCTCGCGGCGCTCACGGTGCTCGCGGCGATCCTGCGCTTCTCCACGCTCCACGTCCAGAGCTACTGGTTCGACGAGGCGGTGACCGTCGGGCTCGTGAAGTCGAGCTTCGGCCACATGCTGTCGCGCCTCGGCGGCAGCGAGTCCACACCGCCGCTTTACTACGCGATCGCCTGGGTCTGGACCCGCGTGTTCGGCGACGGCGAGGTCGGCCTGCGCTCGCTGTCGGCGCTGGCGGGGACGGCGTTCATCCCTGTCGCGTACGCGGCCGCGGCCGAGCTGGCGTCGCGGCGCGTTGCCCTCGTGGTGGCGGGGCTGGCGACGGTCAACCCGCTGCTCGTCTGGTACTCGCAGGAGGCGCGTTCGTACGCGCTGCTGCTCCTGCTCGGCTCGCTGTCGTTCCTGCTCTTCGCGCGCATGCTGAGCGCGCCCCGCACGCGCACGCTCGCCGCCTGGACGGTGGTGTCCGCCCTGGCGCTCGCCACCCACTACTTCGCCGGCTTCCTGATCCTCCCTGAGGCGGTCTGGCTGCTGCTGCGCTGGCGCGACCGGCGCCAGCCCGCCCTGGCGATCGTCGCGCTTGTCGCGGTGGCGGGAGCGCTGCTGCCGCTGCTCCTGAAACAGCGCCGCCTCGATTTCGCCTCCTTCATCAGCGAGCAGTCGCTGATCGGGCGGGTGCTGCGCGTGCCGAAGCAGTTCGCCATCGGCTACTCGGCTCCGGTCGACACCGTGCTGGCCATCGCCGCCGCCTGCCTGCTGCTGCTCGGCCTCTGGCTCGCATACGCGCGGACCATCGGCAAGGAGCGCCACGCCGCACGCGTCTGCCTGATCGTCGCGGGCGTGGGGGTCGGCGTGCCGCTGGCGATGGCGCTCGCCGGCGCCGACTACCTCGACACCCGCAACGTGCTTGCCGCCTGGCTGCCGGCCATGATGCTGCCGGCGCTCGGCTACGGCGCCCGCAACACCGGCCGCACCGGCACGCTGGCCGCGCTCGCGCTGGGCGCGATCGGCCTGTTCGTCACGGTCGCGGTCTGGGTCAACCCCACCTACCAGCGCGACGACAACCGCGGCCTCGCCCAGGCGCTCGGCCCCGCCACCGTGCCGCGCGCGATCGTGGTCACGCCCGTGTACGCGCCCACGACGCTGCGCGTCTACATGAGCCCGTTCAGCCTGCCGGGCCCGGCACCGCCGCTGCGGGTGCAGGAGATCGACATCGCGGCCCTGCCGCTGCGCAGCGCCGGCGTAAGCGGTCGCCACGGACCGCCGCGGCTTCAGGGCGCCGCCTCGGTCCAGGGGATCCCGCTCGTGGAGCGGCGCTTCGCGCGCGGCTACACGCTGCTCCGCTACCGCTCGCCCACGCCGGTGCTCGTCACCGGCCCGGTGCTGTCGTCGCTGAAGCTCGACCCGCGCTCGGCGGCCGTGCTCTACCAGCCGTAGCGCTAGCGGCGCCTGAGCAGGTGCTCGTCGCCCACGCGGCGGGTGACCTTCTCGCCGTCGAGGTGCTCGAGCAGCGCCTGCGCGTACTTGCGCGAGGTGCCGAGCTCGTCGCGCACCGAGGCGATCGTGGCGCGGCCGTCGCGCTCGCAGATCGCCACCACCTGCGCCTCGAGCTCCGCCAGCGGCTCCGGATGGAAGTGGAGGTTGCGAGTTACCCGCACGGCCTGGCCGGCGGCCACCAGGCGGCGCAGGCGCTCGGCGGTATCAACGGGCGAGAGGCCGGTCTCCTCGGCCAGCTCGTTGTCGGTGCGCGGCGCGCGGCCGTCGGCGCGCAGCAGCGCCGCGATCCGCAGGGCGTGCTCGTCGAGCGGCGGCGGCTCGAGGGCGGCCGCGGCGGCGGGCTCCTCGGGCTCGGGCGCCGCGGGCGCCTCCCCGCGCTCGATCGCGTGCAGGCGCTCCACGATCTCCTGCGACGGACCATGCTTGCGCGGGTGCGGGTCCACCACCACGCCGCCGCCCACCGTGTCGGGCGGCGCGAGCTGACGCAGGATCAGCCGGTCGCCGGCCGCGGGAACGAGCGGAGCCTCGAGCCGCAGCTGCGCGAACGCCCGCTCACCGGGCCGCAGCTCCTCGCCCTCGAGCGGGTGGAGGCGCGCGGGCGCCTCGCGCGTGCCGTGGTGCACGTGCAGCCGGGCGCCGCGCAGCAGCGGCCGGGCGCCCGGCTCGAGCGTCAGCGCGGCGTCCACCAGGTAGGTGGGCTCGGGCGCGGCCCCGCCGGCCACCACCACGTCGCCCCGCCCAAGATCGCGCCAACCCACTCCCACGAGGTTGAGCGCCACCCGCTGGCCGGCGGGGGCCCGCTCCACCGGCTCGTCGTGAACCTGCACCGAGCGCACGCGGGCCTCCAGGCCGCGCGGCAGGACGCGCACGCTGTCGCCGGCGCCGATCGACCCGGACCAGAGTGTGCCGGTCACCACCGTCCCGATCCCGCGCAGGGTGAAGGAGCGGTCGAGGTGCAGCCGCGCCGGGCCGTCGGCGGACGCGCGGCCAGGCAGCCCCGCCGCCGCGCGGTCGAGCGCCCCAAGCAGCTCGTCGAGACCGGTCCGCTGAAGCGCCGACACCGCCACGATCTCGCTGTCCGGCACGAGCTCCGCCACCTCCTCGGCGGCCAGCTCGGGCTCGCCCACGTCCGCCTTGGTCACGGCCACCACGCCCGTGGTCACGCCCAGCCCGTGCAGCACCGCGAGGTGCTCGCGCGTCTGCGGCATCACGCCGTCGTCGGCCGCGACGCAGAGCAGGAACAGGTCGATGCCGGACGCGCCCGCCACCATCGTCCGGACGAAGCGCTCGTGGCCCGGGACGTCGACCACGGACAGCCTGCGGCCGCTCGGCAGGCGCAACGGCGCATACCCCAATTCGATCGATATTCCGCGCGACCGTTCTTCCGGCAGGCGATCGGTGTTCTTACCGGTGAGCGCATCGACAAGGGCCGTCTTGCCGTGATCGATGTGACCTGCGGTGCCTAAGGTGAGCGGCGCGAAGCTGCGTGGAGGCGTGGCCATCGGGACGATGAGCTACCGGAACGCGGCGATCACGCCGCTCACCGCCCCCGCAGCCTCCTCGTCGTCGAGCGTGCGCGGGTCGAGCAGCAGCCAGCCCTGACGCGCGCGGCCCACCAGCGGCGGGTCGCCGGCCCGCAGGCGAGCGGCCAGCTCGTCGAGCCCCACGGCGCCCGGGTCCACGGCGCACACCGGCCCGCTCAGCTCGAGCAGCGGCAGCGCGCCGCCGCCGACCAACGCCTCGGCCGTGATCACCTGGGCATCCACGCCCGCCGCCGCGAGCTCGTCGCGCATCCGCTCGGCTCGCGCCCGCAGCTCCTCCTCACCCGCCGTGAGCATGCGCAGCACGGGCAGCTCGCGCACGGCGCCGGCCGGGTCGCGGTAGAGCTTCAGCGTGGCCTCGAGAGCGGCCAGCGAGAGCTTGTCGATCCGCAGCGCGCGCGCCAGCGGGTGCGTGCGGCAGCGCTCGATCGCCGCGCGTGTGCCGACCATCAGACCGGCCTGCGGCCCCCCGAGCAGCTTGTCGCCCGAGAAGCAGACCACCGCCGCGCCCGCCGCCACCGAGCGCTTCACGGGCGGCTCATCGGCCAGCTCGGGCACCCGCTCGGCGAGCGCCCCCGAGCCCACGTCGTCGATCACCGGCACACCCGCCTCGGACGCGGCCGCGCACAGCTCCTCGATGCCCACCTCCGCCACGAAGCCGACCGTGCGGAAGTTCGACTGGTGCGCGCGCAGGATCGAGCCCGTGTCAGGGCCGAGCGCCCGGCGGTAGTCCGCGAGCCGCGTGCGGTTGGTGGTGCCCACCTCGACCAGGCGCGCGCCCGATTGGGCCACCACGTCCGGCACGCGGAAGGAGCCGCCGATCTCCACGAGCTGCCCGCGCGAGACCACGAGCTCGCGGCCGGCCGCGAGCGCCGCCGCCGCCAGCAGCACGGCGGCCGCGCAGTTGTTCACGGCCAGCGCCGCCTCCGCGCCGGTGAGCTCCCGCAGCAGCGCCTCCACGTGCGCCTGGCGCGAGCCGCGCTCGCCCCGGTCGAGGTCGTACTCGAGGTTGGAGTAGCCGCGCGCGGCGTCGGTCACCGCCTCGCGCGCCGTATCGGCCAGGGGGGCGCGGCCGAGGTTGGTGTGCACGATCACGCCGCTCGCGTTGATCACGCGCCGCAGGCTGGGGCGGGCGGCAGCGGCGAGCCACTCGCGCGCGTCGGCCTCGAGCCCCTCGATCGCCACGTCGCCCGGCGCGCCCGCGGCCAGCGCGGCCCGGCGTGCGGCGATGGCGGCCCGGGCGGCGTCCACCGCCCGCGCGCGCGGCAGGTCCGAGAGCCGCGCCGCCAGCTCGTCCACCGGCGGCAGCGAGCGCAGCAGCAGGTTCAGCTCAGGGCCGCGTTCCTTCGACCCAGCGTCCCTCGCCACCCTCGATCTCCTTCTTCCAGATCGGCGCCTCGGCCTTGATGCGGTCGATGATCTCGCGCGCTGCTTCGAAGGCCTCCGGCCGGTGCGGCGCCGACACCGCCACGGTCACGCTCGGCTCGCCGAGCGGCACGTCGCCGACGCGGTGCTCCGCCGCCGCGGCGCAGAGGCCGTGCCGCTCCACCGCCTCGGCCACGATCGCCGCGATCTTCTGCTCGGCCATCTCCACGTAGGCCTCGTACTCGAGCCGGTCCACCTCGCGCGTCACCCCCGAGAACGTGACGACCGCGCCCGCGCGTGGGTCGCGCACACGCTCCACCAGCTCGTCCAGCGACAGCCGCTCGCTCGTCACGCGCACGTTTACGCGAGACCGGAGGTCGAGCTCGCCATCAGGACGCGGGGCTGGATGCCCCGCGGAGGTCTCCTCCTCGGCCTCGCCGCCGCTCACCGGCGGCACCAGCGCCAGCTCGTCGCCCGCGTCGAGCACCTGGTCCTCGGCCGCGTACTCGCGGTTCACGGCCATCACGAGCGGAACGCCCTCGGCGATGTGATCGAGCCGCGCGAGCGCGTCGCGCACGCGCGCGCCCTCGGGAAGCTCTAGCGTCACCTCGCTGGCCCCCGCTCGCTCGCGCAGCATGGCGAACAGCCGAACCGTCACCTCCATTGAGGGCCATGCTAGACCTGACGACCGTGAACGCCACCACCGCAGACGAACGGCAAGTTTTCGACCGCGCGCCGGCCGAGCTGCTCGTGCTCGGCGGAATCGCCTCGGTTCAGATCGGCGCGGCGTTCGCCACCAAGCTCTTCGCCCACCTCGGGCCGGCCGGCACGGTGTTCCTGCGCGTGGGCTTCGCCGCGATCGTCCTGCTCCTCATCTGGCGGCCGCCGCTGCGCGGCTACAGCCGTTACCAGTGGCAGCTCGCCGTCCTGTTCGGGCTCTCGCTCGCGTTCATGAACCTGAGCTTCTACGAGGCGCTCAACCACATCCACCTCGGCATCGCGGTGACGATCGAGTTCGTCGGGCCGCTGGCGGTCGCGCTCGCGGGGATGCGCAGGCGACTCGACCTCGTCTGGGCGCTGCTGGCCGCCACCGGCGTCGCGCTGCTCGGCGGCGTGAGCGGCGCAAACATCACGGGCGTGCTGCTCGCGCTGCTGGCGGGCTGCTTCTGGGCCGCCTACATCCTCATCAACGCGCGCGTGGGGCGCTCGTTCAGCGGCGGCGGCGGGCTGGCGCTGGCGATGGCGATCGGCGTCATCCCGCTGATCCCGATCGGCATCGCCGACGGCGGCTCGAACCTCCTCGAGCCGAAGTACCTGGCGATCGGCCTGGCCGTGGCGCTGCTCAGCTCGGTAGTCCCCTACTCGCTCGAGCTCGAGGCCCTGCGCCGCCTACGCGCCGGCGTCTTCGGCGTGCTGATGAGCATCGAGCCGGCGATGGCCGCGCTCGCCGGCTTCGTGGTGCTCGGCCAGGACCTGAGCGCGCTCGACGTGCTGGCGATAGCGCTGGTGGTCACGGCGAGCACGGGCGCGGCACTGGGCGCGCGAGGGTCAGCGCCGGCGCCGATCGACGCCTAGATGGTTGATTCCACGCTCCGCGCCGGATGCCGAGCGCTCGCTGGCGTCGTGGCGCTTGTGTTCGTCGGGCGTCTACGGCAGCGATGAGGACGGCTCGAAGCCGATCTGACTGACGTGCCCGCAGTTAATCCCGAATAGCGGGCACAAGTGCGGGCACCCCCACGGGAAGAGCCACCGTTAGGCCGACCGTCATCGCCGCCGTCAACGCCCGCGCCCCCATTCCCGCGTGGAATCAATCGCCTAGCCGGCGCCAGGCCGGAGCTGTCCGTCATCCGGCGCGCCGCCGGGTGGCTGCGCCGGCGGGTTCGCGAGGCGGAAGACGATGTAGAAGTGCAGCGGTGCTGCGGGTACCAGCAGCACTCCCCACCAGCCGCCGCGGCCGTAGCCGTAAAGGATGGCGGTGAGGCACACGAGCCACATACCGGTGATCGCGCGCACGGGCAGCATCAGCCCGGCGTGCCTGTACTCCCATGAGCTCGGCAGCCGCGTCTGGCGCACTCGCATGAAGAGCCCGTTTCTGACGAGATCGGCTGACTCCGCCAGCCGGGGGCGCCGCTGGCCCTCGGGCGCGGCGGTCATCAGCACCGAGAGCATCTCCTGCTCGTGCTCGCGGCGGAAGGCCTTCGGGTAGAACGCCAGCAACCGGCGGTAGCGGCGCTCGAGGTGACTCGAATTCGTCATGTGCTCGCCATCCCTCCACTCGGTTCCAGCCGTGACATCGCGACACGGGCATTGGACTGCAGACGCGCCGCCTCCTCAGCGAGCCTCTGCTCGCCCGCGGCCGTGAGCCGGTAGTAGCGACGCAGCCGGCTGTCCACGACCTCTTCGCGGTCCACCACGATCAGTTTCTCCTCTCGCAGGCGGTCCAGCGCCGTGTACAGCGTCCCGGCCTTGAGTCGAACTCGCTGCTTCGAGATCTGCTCGACGTCGGTGATGATCCCGTAGCCATGCTGGCTGCCTCCAGCCAGCGCCGTGAGGATCAGGAACGTCGCCTCCTGCATGGTGCGGCTCATGCGGCGAATATATATCGCTCAACTGAGTATGTCAGCCGTCAGGACACTTCCCGGAGCGTGCCGTCGTGCACGTCGTACACGAAGCCCCGCACCGTCACGTCGTCGGCGATCAGCGGCGAGTCCTTCAGGAACTGCACGTCGTCGCGCACGCTCTGGTCGAGGTCCGAAAAGGGCAGGAAGTCGATGCCGCTCGCGTCGGCTCCGAGGGACTCCCGGACCTTGGAGTAGACGTCCTCGTTCTTGATGCCGAGCAACCCGCACTCCGTGTGGTGGAGGACGATGACCTCATTGGTGCCCAGGAGCTGCTGGGAGATCACGAGCGAGCGCAGGGCGTCCTTCGCCGATCCGCCGGCGTTCCGGATGATGTGGGCGTCGCCCTCCTCCAGGCCCAGCGCGCGCGAAGGGAGGATGCGAGAGTCCATGCAGGACACGATGGCCAGCCGCTTGGCCGGCGGAGTGGGCAGGTCGCCCTTGTCGAAGGTCGCCGCGTAGCGCTCGTTGGCCTTGATCAGCTCATCGGTTACAGACAATCCAGCTCCTTCCGGTTTCGGCCTCAGTGCCTCATACCCATATCCTTCTTGGTCGTGGCCACGCGGCCTGACAAGCCCACGATCGCGCCCATCGTCGGACCGGACGACCCGCGCCGCTTCACCGACTCGGGCATCGAGATCAAGCAGCTCTACACCGACGAGGACGTCGGCGACGGCCTGCCCGAGCGGCTGGGCGAGCCGGGCGACTACCCGTTCACGCGCGGGATCCACCCGGACATGTACCGCTCGCGGCGCTGGACCATGCGCCAGTACGCGGGCTACGCCACGGCGCAGGAGACCAACCAGCGCTTCCACTACCTGATCCAGCACGGCTCGACGGGTCTGTCGATGGCCTTCGACCTGCCCACGCAGCTCGGCCGCGACTCGGACGACCCGCTCTGCCTCGGCGAGGTGGGCCGCACGGGCGTGGCGATCGACACGATCGACGACATGCGCCGCGTGTTCGACGGCATCCCGCTCGACCACGTGTCGACCTCGATGACGATCAACGCGCCCGCCGCCGTGCTGCTCCTGCTCTACGAGCTCGTCGGCGAGGAGCAGGGCGTGCCGGCCGAGGCGCTGCGCGGCACCACGCAGAACGACATCCTCAAGGAGTACATCGCGCGCGGGAACTTCATCTACCCGCCCGAGCCGGCGATGCGCCTCACCACGGACCTGTTCGCGTACTGCCGCGAGCGCGTGCCCAAGTGGAACACGATCTCGATCTCCGGCTACCACATGCGCGAGAAGGGCTGCTCGGCCGTGCAGGAGGTGGGCTTCACGCTCGCCAACGGCATCGCCTACGTGCAGGCCGCCCTCGACGCCGGCCTGGCGGTCGACGACTTCGGGCCCCGCCTCGCCTTCTTCTTCAACGGCCACAACAACGTCTTCCAGGAGGTGGCCAAGTTCCGCGCCGCCCGCCGCATGTGGGCGCGCATCATGCGCGAGCGCTTCGGCGCCGAGAACCCGCGCTCGCAGACGATCCGCTTCCACACTCAGACCGGCGGCGTCACGCTGGCCGCCCAGCAGCCGGAGAACAACATCGTGCGCGTGGCGCTGCAGGGCTTCGCGGCCGTCTGCGGCGGCACCCAGTCGCTGCACACCAACGGCTTCGACGAGGCGCTGGCGCTGCCCTCCGAGCGCTCGGCGCGCATCGCGCTGCGCACGCAGCAGGTCATCGCCCACGAGTCCGGCGCCACCGACACCGTGGACCCGTTTGCCGGCTCCTACTTCGTCGAGGCGCTCACCGACGAGATCGAGGAGCGGGCCCAGGAGCTGATCGACAAGGTCGAGGCGCTCGGCGGCTCCGTGCAGGCCATCCCGTTCATCCGCTCCGAGGTCGAGGAGTCGGCCTGGGGCTACGAGGAGCGCTACCGCATCAAGCAGGACATCGTCGTCGGCGTCAACGAGTACGTCACCGACACGATTGACGACGTCGAGATCCTGCGCGTCGACCCTCAGTCGGAGCGCGACCAGGTCGAGCGGCTACTGGCGTTCAAGGAGAACCGCGACAAGGACGCGGTGCACAAGCGGCTCGAGGAGCTGCGCGACGTGGCCCGCGCGAGCGGCAACCTGCTGCCTCCCATCCGCGCCGCGCTGAAGGACCACGCCACCCTCGGCGAGGTCTCCGGCGTCATGCGGGACGAGTTCGGGGAGTACCAGGAAGCGTGAGGCGGCGCCGGCCCGCGCTGGCGCGGCCGGGCATCGGCAGGGAGCCGCGGCCGTAGGCGACCTGGCGGGCGATCGCCTTGGCGTCGCGCGAGAACAGCCGCAGCTGGCCCGAGCCGAGCGTGTCGAAGCCCGCGAAGTGGAGACCGGGCGCGTTCGGGTGCGTGTGCTCGGCGTGCACCGCCGGGCGGCCGTCGCCGAGCAGCAGACCGAGGTGCCCGACCAGCGGCTCCAGGCCGCGGGAGTAGCCCGTCGCCGCAATCACGGCGTCAGGCTCCAGGCGGACTCCGCCGGCCAGCAGCGCGGCGCGGCCGTCCAGTGCGTCGACCGCCGGCACGATCTCGATCGTCCCGCGCTTGACCGCCTTCACGAAGCCCCCGTCCACGCAGGCGGCCACGGCGTCCCGGCGGACGCGCGTCTTCACCCCGTAGGGAGAGCGCGGCAGCCCGTGGCGGGCCAGGTCGCCGTAGATCATGCGCTGGCCGACCCATCCGAGCCGGTCGGCGAGGGGAGTGGGCAGGACGTCGATCACCACTCCGAGCGGGTTGATCGGCACCCCCAGCCAGCGGCGTGGGAACACGTTCGGCGGCGTGCGCATCGCCAGCCACACCTTGGCCGCCCCGCCCTCCGCCAGGTCGCCCGCGATCTCGGACCCGGAGTTGCCCACGCCCACCACGAGCACCCGCTTGCCGGCGTACGGCTCGGCGTTCCGGTAGGAGGCGGCGTGCGTCAGCTCGCCCTCGAAGCGCTCGGCGCCCGGCCAGTTCGGCAGCCGTGGCTCGTGGTCGTAGCCGCTCGCCACTACCACCGCCGGGGCGCGCAGCTCCCCGGCGCTCGTCTTCAGCACCCACTCGAGCCGGCCGAGGTCGATCCGGCTCACCTCCACGCCGAGCCGCACGTCCAGCTCGTGGTGCTCCGCGTAGCGCTCGAGATAGGCGGCCCAGTCACGCGCCGTCGGAAAGGCGCCGTAGGCCTTCCCGCACGGGTAGCCCGGCAGGTCGGACATCCAGCGCAGGGTGTTCAGGCGCAGCCGGTCGTATCGCGACAGCCAGCTCGAGCCGATCCGGTCGGAGCGCTCCAGCACGGCCGTGCGCACGCCCGCGCGCTTCAGCATCGCCGCCGTGGCAAGGCCAGCGGCGCCCGCTCCGATCACCAGCGCCCCCTCGTCTGCCACGTAACGAACGTAACCCGGGCCGGGTGGCTCCGCAACACCCCGACCAGGCGGAAGGAATCGCCGCGGGACGGCAGAAAGCCGACCCGATGCCGACGATCGAAGTTTCCCGAACGCTGGTCAAGTCACCGCCGGAACTGTGGGCGGAGCTGGAGGGCGACTGCCTCTCGCAGGCGGTCGGAGAGGTCACCGTGCAGGCCACGGAGCCGGAGCGGGCGCTGTCCTGGGAGGCGGATGGGGCAAGCGGCACCGCCGTGCTCGAGCCGGCCGGCTGGGGCACGAAGGTCACGCTCACGGCCGAGGTCGAGGAGCAGGTGGCCACGCTCGGGTTCTGGGCCCGCTTCCGCGGCGCCAGGGTGGAGCCGGTGGCCCGGCACCCCGACCTCGAGCAGAAGCTCAGCGAGCTGCTCGACAGCCTCGGCTCGGCGCACCGCAAGCCGTTCGTGCGCGAAAGCTAGCGGCGCTTCTTGGGCTTCTTCACGCGCAGGGTGGTGTAGGTCGGCCGGCGCTGCTTGTTGCCGGCCTTGTCCACCGCCGTGAAGATCAGCGTGTAGTTCTGCGGCTTCAGCCGGGTCGCCGTGACCACGAAGTGGCCGCCGCCGATGGCGCGCGCGTGCAGGCTCTTCGTCTTCGTCTTCATGCAGCGATGGCGCGACTTCGTCCTGCGCGGACAGGCCACCACCGCGCGCCAGCGCATCCTCACCAGCACCTTGGCGATGCCCGAGCTCGGCAGCGGGTCGGCCACGTGCAGATTCACCACGCAGCGCGTGCGGCCGCAGGTCTTGTGGGCGATCGCGGACGTCGGGCGGCCCGTGTCGGGCACCGGCGTCGTGACCACCGGGGTCTGCCCGGTGACGGTGTTGCTCACGCCGAAGCCGTAGCCGCCGGCGTTGGAGGCCTTGGCGATGCAGAAGATCTGCGCCCCCACGTCGCTCGGCTGCACCTTGTAGACGCCCTCCGGCGAGGGTCCCGAGAGCAGCCTGAGGTTCTGTCCCCCGCCCGGGTCCTGGATGAACTCGTAGAGGAACGAGGGAGAGCCCGACCACGAGCCGGGCTGGCAGGTCACCGCGCGGCCGCTCGTCGGCGCGCCGCTGATGCTCGTTGGCGACGCCTGTTGCGGCGCCTGCGGCGGTTGCGACTGGATGAACGCGTTCACGTCCGGATCGCCCACGCGGTCGTAGATCCCGGGCCACGCGTCCGCGCAGCCGATGCCGGACTCGACCAGGCCGACCAGCTGGTAGTCCGTGGGCGCGGTCCCGCCGGAGGGGAGCGCCACGAGCGGCCCGCCGCTGTCGCCGAAGCACGCGTCCTTCCCATTGTCGGCCGCGCAGATCATGCGCGGCCAGATCGTCACCCCCTGGTCGCCGTAGAGCTTGGTGCAGCCGTCCGCGCCGCCCAGCGGCTGCACCTTCAGCGCCGCGAAGCGAAGGTGCGTCGGACTGGGCCCGTTCGGCTGCTCGCCCGGCGCCAGGTGCTGGTCGTAGCCCCAGCCGCTCACCGTCACGGTCTTGCCGTCGGTGGTAAGGCCTGTTGGATCGTTGACGACCACCGGCGTGATGGGCTTGATGGTGCTGCCGCTCAGATCGAGCGGCGTGCCGAGCGTGATCACGCCCATGTCGTAGTCGTTGGTCGTCGTGTCGTAGCGGGGATCGAACGAGTCGGCCACCGCCACCTCGTCTGTGCCCGACGACAGGTTGAGATCTGCGTTCCCCGCGAGGACGTGGATGTTCGACGGAGGCGTCGCCTGCCCGGTGGTCGTGTCGAGCACGCAGTGCGCCGCGGTGGCGACGTGGGTGGAGTCGATCACGACCCCACCGCAGAAGAAGCCGTTCACCGGATCGCCGCCGATTTGGTTCCAGAGCTCGACCTGGAAGGGGAACTGGTTGATCGACGACACGCCCGTGCCCCCCACCACCGCCTGCGCGCTCGCCGGCAGCGCCAGGAACAGCAACGCCAGCAGTGCGAGCTTCGCTCTCAACGGGCTCAGCATCCCAGATGCGTCATGGTCGAAGTGCCGATTCGAAGTGCTGTTTCACCACTGCCCAGGCGGGCTTGGGCTTGCCGTTCAGGTCGAGCAGGCCCTTCCTGCCGGACGGCGGCGACGGTCGCGGATTGCCGCCGCTCCAGCCCGGCCGGACCGCATAGTCGCGCAGCAGCCAGACGATCGCCCCGCCGAGATAGGGCGTCTGGTCGATCGCGGTGAGCTGCTGGTCGAGCCACTGCTGCTGAAAGGCGTAGGTGCCCTTGGTCGTCGCCGGGCCGCCGCGGTTGGCCTCGGCGCCGAACTCGGTGACGAAGAGCGCCACGCCGGGCAGGCGGGCGTGCAGCGCGTCGAGCGCGGGCCGCACGCTCGACACCGGATCATGGCCGTACCAGCCCATGTACTCGCTGATACCCAGGGCATCGAGCTTCGAGTAGTAGGCGGGCAGAACGCCGTGTGCGGTCACGGTCTGATCGACGGCGAAGAAGCGGGTGGGGTCGAGCCGCCTGACGAGCGCCTTCGCCTGGTCGAGGAAGCGCGATTCGTCAGCCCCGCCGCGCACCACCTCGTTCTCCACGCTCCACGCCATCACGGAGGCGTGGTTGCGGTCGCGCAGCAGCGTCTGCCGCAGGCGGTCGAGGATCACGGGGCGGAGCCGTGGCGAGACGAGGTCGCTGCCGCGCAGCCGCCAGACCGGGATCTGCTCCCAGAGGACGATGCCGAGGCGGTCGAAGGCCTCGAGCAGCTGCGGGCTTGGCGGGTAGTGCTGGCGCGCGAAGTCGGCGCCGAGGGCCGTGAGCTCGTCCGCGATCGTCGTCTCGTCGGCCGGCGTCAGCGCCGCCCCGTGCGCCAGCGTGTCCTCGTGGAAGCTGGCGCCGCGCAGGTCGAGCGGCTGTCCGTTTAGGAGCGGCCGCCCGTCCGGCGTCTTGCTCCACATGCGCACGCCGAAGTGGAGCTGCGTGACCTGGCCGCCCGGAAGGCTCAGCTTCAACAGGTAGAGCGACGGGCTGGCCGGGCTCCAGAGCGCTGCGCCAGGGATCTCGAACTGCCCCTGCAGGGCGCCCAGCCGGCCGGGCCCGAGGGTCGAGCCGCTCAGCGGCAGCGACGCGCTGTAGCCGTTCGGCCCGCTCACCTCCAGCGCTGCGCCGCTCGCCAGGGAGCCCGAGCCGGCGTTGCGCACCTGGGCGCTGACAGTCACCCGCGCCGGGTCCAGCGAGGTGACCGTGACCTGCGGGTCGCCGAGGTCGAGCCTGTACACCTTCCGCAGGTAGACCTCGCGCAGGATGCCGCCGTAGTTCCACCAGCCCCGGCTGCGGCCCGCGGGCGGGATGTCGTCACGGCTGGCGTGTCCGTCCACGCGGACAAGCAGCTCGTTCGACCCCCTGCGGATGCCTGTGACCGGCAGCTCGAACGGCAGGTAGGCGCCCGTGTGGCCGCCGATCCTGCGCCCGTTCAGCCACACGTCCGCCCGCACCCCCACCGACTCGAAGCGTAGGCGCCAGCCCACCGCACCCGACGCGGCCGGGAGCGTGAAGCGCTCGCGGTACCACTGCACGCGGCCGCGGTTGCCGCGGGTGGTGTAGTCGTGCGCGTTGGAGGCGTTCGGGACCGTCACCGGGCGGAACGGGCCCGAACGGCTCGCGGCTGTGCTCCAGCCCCGATCGAGCAGAAAACGGGCGTTCGGGCCGTCCTGGTAGAGGGCGTGCTCGCGTGGCGTGTAGGCACTCGCCGCGGCAGGCGCGAGCAGCAGGGCCGCGAGGCCGATCGTCAGGAGGCGCCTCATCTCAATGAGAGAACCCGGCTGCCCGGTGGATGATCCGGCCTCGTATCATGCAGCGCCCCGTGCGGCAGAAGGTCCCTGAGACATACGAGGAGAAGCTGGCCCAGCTCAACGAGCTGCGCGAGGCCGCGATCCACTCCGCCTCCGAGCAGGCGGTGGAGAAGCAGCACGCCAAGGGCAAGCTCACCGCCCGCGAGCGGGTCGAAAAGCTGCTGGATCCAGGCACTTTCAAGGAGCTCGACACGTTCGTTCGGCACCGAACCTTCGAGTTCGACATGCTCAAGAACCGGCCCTGGGGCGACGCCGTGGTGACGGGCCACGGCAAGATCGACGGCCGCGACGTCTGCGTCTTCTCGCAGGACTTCACGGTCTTCGGCGGTTCGCTGGGCGAGGTCATGGGCGAGAAGATGTGCAAGATCATGGACCTGGCGGCCAAGATCGGCTGCCCCGTGATCGGCATCAACGACTCCGGCGGCGCCCGCATCCAGGAGGGCGTGGTCTCGCTGGGGGCCTACGGCGACGTGTTCGTCCGCAATGTGCAGTGCTCGGGCGTGATCCCGCAGATCAGCGTGGTCATGGGTCCCTGCGCCGGCGGCGCCGTCTACTCGCCCGCGATGACCGACTTCATCTTCATGGTGAAGGAGACCTCGCACATGTTCATCACCGGGCCAGACGTGATCAAGACGGTCACCGGCGAGGAGGTCGACTTCGAGTCGCTCGGCGGGGCGATGTCACACAACAGCAAGTCGGGCGTGGCGCACTTCGCTGCCGACGACGAGGAGAGCTGTCTCGAGGACGTGCGCTACCTGATGTCGTTCCTGCCGCAGAACAACCTCGAGAAGGCGCCGCGGCTCGACACGGGCGACGACCCGGACCGCATGGACGAGGCCCTCGACCACGTCGTGCCCGACAACCCCAACAAGCCGTACGACATGCGCGACGTCGTGCACCTGATCGTCGACGACGGCGAGTTCTTCGAGGTCCACGAGCACTACGCCCGCAACATCATCTGCGGCTTCTCGCGGCTGAACGGCCACGCGATCGGCGTGGTGGGCAACCAGCCGGCCGCGCTCGCGGGCGTGCTCGACATCGACGCCTCGGTGAAGGGCGCGCGCTTTGTGCGCTTCTGCGACGCCTTCAACATCCCGCTGCTCACGTTCACCGACGTGCCCGGCTTCCTGCCCGGCACTAGCCAGGAGTGGGGCGGCATCATCCGCCACGGCGCCAAGCTGCTCTACGCCTTCACCGAGGCCACCGTGCCCAAGCTCACGGTGATCACGCGCAAGGCCTACGGCGGCGCCTACGACGTCATGAACTCCAAGCACATGCTGGCCGACTTCAACTTCGCCTGGCCCACCGCCGAGGTCGCGGTCATGGGTCCCGAGGGTGCGGTGAACATCATCCACCGCCGCGACATCTCCGCCTCACCCACGCCGGACGAGCGCCGGCAGAAGCTGATCTCGGACTACAAGGCACGCTTCGCCAACCCCTACTCGGCGGCCGAGCGCGGCTACATCGACGACGTGCTGATCCCGCACGAGACGCGCCCGCGCCTGATCACCGCGCTCGAGACCCTTCAGACCAAGCGCGTCGCGCAGCCCAAGCGCAAGCACGGCAACATTCCCTTGTAGTTCCTAGTGCCTAGTGCCCAGTGCCCAGAAACGGCATTCGTTCTAGGAACTAGGCACTAAACGACGCGGAAGGTGCTGGAGCCCATGAGGGTCCCGTACCGGTGCGCCGACTGGCGGCCCAGGCCGGGCCAGACGTACCAGCGGTAGAGGCCCTTCGACAGCGAGTAGCGGTGGCGCTGGAACTTCCAGGTCTTCTTGAGCTGGAGACCCGGAGTCTTCGGCCAGACGCTGAGGATCTTCTTGCGGCCCTTGTAGAGCTGCAGGTTGTAGTAGGTCGCCTTCTTCGCCTTCTGCCAGGTGAGCAGCGGCGGGTTGCTGACCTCGGTGTCGATGAACGGCCGCAGCGTCGACCCGTCCGGCACCGCGCTGACGCCGCTCGCCGGGCTGGCGTTGCCGGCGGCGTCGTAGACGGTGACGAGGTAGTTGTACTTGGTGCCGTTCTTCAGCCCGGTGTCGACGAAATCGTTGGCGCCGCCGCGGTAAACCGGGGTGGGCGCCGCGCCGCCGATCGCGGGCGTGCGCGTGACCACGAAGCTCGCGCCGTCGCTCGGCGGGGCCCAGCTCAGGTCCACCGCCTTGTTGGCCGGGGTGGCGAACAGCTTGGCCTTGGCCGGCGGCGTGGCGTCGTACTTGAAGCTGACCGACTTGGTCGCCGAGGCGTTGCCCGCGACATCGCTGCAGGTGCCCTTCAGCGAGGCGGCGGCGCTGTCGGGGCCGGAGTAGGTGGCGCTGCTGCAGGAGCCCAGGCCCGACGTGGCGTCGGTCCCCTGGAAGGCGAACCTGACCGGGTGCGTGTACCAGTCGCCGTGGTCGGGCGCACGATCGGGTGCGGCACCGGTGACGGTCGGCGGGGTGCCGTCGTACTGGAACGCGTCGGTGGTCGTGTCGCTGTTGCCGGCGATGTCGCTGCAGCCGCCGGTGACCGTGGCTGCCGGGCTGTCCGGCGCGGTGATGAGCGGCCCGGGGTAGGCCACCGTGTCGCAGGCCGCGATGCCCGAGCCGGGTGCGAGCTCCGGGTCGGCGTGGTACGCGAACGAGACCGGGTGGTTGTACCAGCCGTTCTGGTCCGGCGGGCGGACGGCCGTGCCGTCCACGTCGTCGGGCTTGACGCTGTCGTACTTCACCGGGAAGCTCACCGGCGCGCTCAGGTTGCCGGCGTTGTCGCGGCAGTCCATCGACACCGTCGCGCCGCCGGACTCGCCGCCCGAATACGGAGCGTCGGTCTCGCAGTCGCTCGCGTTGATGCCTGAGAGCGCGTCCGACCAGGTCCGGTCGACCGAGAAGGGCGCGGTGAACCAGCCCGTGAGGCTCGGCAGGACCGTCGTGGTCACGCCCCCGGGGACCGGCGGAGTCTTGTCGATCTTCACCTCCACCGGCGGAGCGGAGGCCTGGCCGTCCACGTAGGTCACCGTGCAGGTCAGCTGGTGGTCGCCCTCGGCGCTCACGGTGAGGATGCCGGTGTTGGGATCGGCGCCGGTGCAGTCGCCCGCGACGCTCAGCACGTTGGCGTCATCGGTCCAGTTGTAGGTCACCGACACATCGCTGTTCACCCAGGTGGACCCGTCACAGACGTTGGGGCTGCAGCTCTGAAGGCTGACGGTTCCAAGGGCGCTGGCGGCCTGCGGCGCCACTGCGAGAGCGGCCGTGAGCAGGCCAAGCATCAGTAGTAGACGAGTCGTACGCATCGGGTTCGTTCCTTGAGGGGTGGCCAGTGGGGACGGGCCTCCGGGCGCGTCCGAGCGCCTTCGACGTACCCCTCTCTAGGAAATACCCCGGCTCGCCGGGTCCGTCAAGCACTGCAACGATGCGTAAGAGACCGAAGGTCGGTTACGCGAGACCGGAGGTCGAGAGTCGGGTCGGTACCGCGGGGCAGGATGCCCCGCGGCGCTAACCCAATACGCGGAAGCTGCTCGAGCCGACCATCGGCCCGTACTTGTGGCTCGCCAGGCGGCCGATCCCCGGCCAGACGTACCAGCGGTAGAGACCGGGGAGCAGCCGGAACCTGCGTCCGTTGTAGGTCCACTTGAGCTGCAGCTGGAGCTTGGCCTTGCGCGGCCAAGTGCTCAGCACCTTCACCTTGCCGCGCCAGACCTGGAGGTTGTAGTAGCGCGTGCTCTTCACCCGCTTCCAGGTGAGCAGCGGCGGCCGGCTGACCTGTGTGTCGATGAACGGCCGCAGCGTCGACCCGTCCGGCACGGCGCCGATGCCGGACACGCTGAAGTTGCCGGCGGCGTCGTACGCGAACAGCGTGTAGTTGTACTTCGTGCCGTTCTGGAGGCCGCCGTCCACCAGGTTGCGGCCGCTGCCGCGGTAGATCGTCATCGGCGGCGTGGTCCCCGTCGCCGCAGTGCGGGTGACGACGAACGTCGCGGAGTCGTTCGAGGCCGACCAGCTCAGCCCGATGGCGTGGTCGGCCGGCACGCCGAACAGGCGCGGCGCGACCGGCGGCGTGGCGTCGTACTTGATGTCGACCGTGCGTATGCCGACGTTGCCGGCGGCGTCCGTGCAGCTCCCATCCACGTGAGCCGAGCTGCCGTCCGGCCCCGAGTAGGTGGCGCTGGTGCAGCCGACGAGACCCGAGGTCGCATCGGTGCCGTGGAAGCTGAACGAGACCGGGTGCGTGTACCAGTCGCCGTGGTCGGGCGGCCGGCTGGCGCTCGCCCCCACGGCCGGCTCGGTGCCGTCGTACTTCAGCTTGTCGGTGACCTCGGTCCTGTTGCCGGCCCGGTCGCTACAGCCGCCCTGGACGTTCGCCTCCGCGCTGTCCGGCCCGTCATAGGTCACGGTGTCGCACGACGCGATCCCCGACTGGGCGTCCTCGCCGTGGAACCTGAAGACGACCGGGTGGTTGTACCAGCTGTCCTTGTCCGGGCCGCGTCTGGGACTGCCGTCGACGTTCGTCGGCGGCGTGGTGTCGAAGATCGGCAGTCCGCGCGGCTTCGCCGCCAGCACGGTGCCCGTGCCGACGAACGCCGCCACCACGATCGCTGATGCCACTAACCCCCGCCCCTTGTGCACCGCACGAGGGAAGGTACCCGATTCCGGTTAGGAAACCACCCGGAAGGTGCTCGATCCGACCATCGCGCCGTAGCGGTGACGCTTGGGCGAGCCGAGACCCGGCCAGACGTACCAGCGGTAGAGGCCCGGGGTGAGCCGGTAGCGGTGGCCGTTGAACTTCCAGCGCTTGCCGAGCTGGATGTGCGCCCGCTTCGGCCAGGTGCTGAGGATCTTCTTGCGGCCCCGGAAGAGCTGGAGGTTGTAGTAGCGGGCCTTCTTGACGCGCGCCCAGGTGAGCCGCGGCGGGTGGTTCACGGTCGTGTCGAGGAACGGCCTCAGCGTCGACCCGTCCGGCACCGCGCTGATGCCGGACGCCGCGCTGGCGTTGCCGGCGGCGTCGAAGACGGTCAGCAGGTAGTTGTACTTCGTGCCGTTCTGGAGGCCGCGGTCGACGAAGTCCTTCGCGCTGCCCTGGTACACGAGCGTCGGGGCCGCGCCGCCGATGGCGGGCGCGCGCGTGAGCACGTAGCTGTCGCCGTCACCCGGCGGCGCCCAGTTGATGTCGATCGCGCCGTTGGCCGGCACCACGAACAGCTTGGCCTTGCCGGGCGGCGTGGCGTCGTACTTGAACGAGATCGTCTTGCTGGAGGAGTTGCCCGCGTTGTCGCTGCAGCTGCCCTTCAGGGAGGCGGTGCCGTCATCCGGGCCGGAGTAGGTGGCGATCGTGCAGCCCGCTGTAGCGGAACCGCTGTCCGTAGCTTGGAACACGAAGTTCACGGGGTGCGTGTACCAGCCGTTGTGATCCGGCAGTCGGCTTGCCGCGGCGCCCGTGATGGTGGGCGGCGTGCCGTCGTAGTTGATGACGGCTGAAGGTGACGCCGCAAGACCCGCCGCGTTAGTGCATGCTGGCGGAAACCGGGGCAGCGGCGCGATCGGGACCGGAGTACGTGAACGTCGCGGGGGCGCACGTGACGGCCGACACGTCATCGCTGCCTGAGAAGGTGATCGTGACGGGGCGCGTGTACCAGCCGTTGGCGTTCGGACCGCGGTCTGGGGCGGCGCTGGCGCTCGGCAGGGTGTCGTCGAACTTGAAGTGGAACGTGTCACCACCGGTGTTGCCTGCCGAGTCCGTGCAGGAGTGCGGTAGCGCTCCGTTCGCGGTGGGCGCGCCGTTGTACGCGCAACGGCGTATTGCACGAAGCGAGCACTGGGGAGAGCCCACCGCCGCTGAAGAGCGTGTCCACCGTGAACGGCGCGGTAATCCAGCCGAAACTATTCGGCCCCGGATGGGGCGTGAATGTTGCGTTGGATGGGGGCGTCTTGTCGATCCTCACGGTCGCGGTTCCAGTGGCCACGGTGGCTGTCGGGATACGTGACCGTGCAAGTGATGCTGTGCCCGGCAGCGTTCTGATCGCCCTCGCTTGAGACAGTCACTGGATCGCAGCCGGACGGGACCTCGCCAGTCCCGGCATCTGTCCACGTGAAGCTCACGCCGACGTCGTGGTTGACCCACGCCCCCGGGCAATCGGACGATCCGCCGCAAACCGTCACGGTTTCCGCCGCGCTCGCCACCGAAGGCAGAACCGCAAGCGCCGCCACGGCTAGCGCCAGGACCAACCCGACTCTTAGCTTGAGCATTGCTCAGGCGGTCCGGGAGGGCTGTGCCAGCCGCAGTGCGAAGCGAAGCATGGAGGCGCTTGCGACGGCGAGCACGATAAGGGCGAGGGCTGCAAATGCAAGGAGGCGTCCTGTGTTGTCGCTCGAGCTCGTGGTGTGAGCGACCTTTGCGGGCGTGAGTGCTACCACGCCCGCCGCCGGAGTGCTCTGGACGGGAGCTGGAGTAGTTGTCTGGACGGGAGTCTTGGCGGGGGTTGTGGCCGGGTGCTTCTTCTTCTGGTGATGGACCACGTGGCGCTTGGCCTTGTGGTGGACCACCACGTGGCGCGGAGCGCTGTGAACCACCGGCGCCGGCGTGTGTACGACGGGCGCCGGCGAGGTGGTGACCGGCGGCGTCGTGACCCGGGGGGTCGTATGGACCACCGGCGCCGGCCTGCTGACGGGCTTGGGCTTGCTCGGAGTCGGCTGCGGCTTGGGGCTGCTGCCGGTCGGAGCGGGGTCAGGACTTGGGGTCTTGGCCGCGAGGGCAACCGCCGGAGCCAGCGCCAGGGCCGCAATTCCCATTGCAGCACAGAGCCCACGACTCACGGTCGATGAGCGACGGCGACTGGAGCGCCGGGGCCAGTTCGGCGGGGTTTCGGACGGAAGGGAACTCAACTTCGGTACCTGCTTCGATTCAACGTACACCGGATTGCACAGTTTTCGCCACTACTTTTTACGCCGAAATTGCCGAATACCTGATTCTGGCCAAAGTTGCGGCAGTCCCGGCCCGCTTGGCGCATAATGGGCGTCGCCACGGACGGGCAGAATAAATCTCCCGTCTCACGGCTTCAGTCATAACATGGATTCCGTGGAAGCCGAGACCGCACTGCGCGCCCGCTACTTGCAGCGCCCCTACCACATCGTTCTGATCTCCGACGGCGAAGAAGGCTGGATCGCCCAGGTCGAAGAGCTCGCCGGCTGCGAGGCCCGCGGCTCGTCTCCTGATGAGGCAGCCAACAACGTCCGGGCGGCGATGGAGAACTGGATCGCCGATGCGATCGAGCACCGCCGCACGATCCCGCGGCCGCGGCGCGACGTGGCCCGCGGCGGCCGGCTCACGCTCGGCCTGCCGGAGTCTCTGCGCGAGGCGCTCGGTCAGGCGGCCGTGCGCGAGGGCCTGAGCCTTGACGTCTTCACAACGATCGCCCTGGCCGCAGCCGTGGGCTGGCGGCCGCGCGAGGACGAGAAGGGAAGCAGCTGGATCAATGACCGCGCGCAGAGCTTCTCCCCCTTCGGCGAGGACAAGCTGCCGGACTGGCTCCAGCTCGCCGTGCGCGCGAACGTGGCCCTGATCGGCCTGGCCGTCTTCGCGGCCCTCGTGCTGATCATCGTCGCGCTCATCCACGGCTTCTAGCCGCCGCGTCAGAACGCGCCATATCGACGCCCACCCTGCGTTAACGAAGCGCGCTGGCTACCCGTGATCCAGCTTCTTGGTGAGCCCCTTGATCATCACCGAGATGCGCACCCGCTGTCTTTGACCGACGGGCATATCGCCGGTGCGGGCCAGCAGCGTTCGCGCGGACGCCACTGCGCCCCGCATTGCTTCTTCCGCGAAATCCCAGTCGCGCATATCTCCACGCGCGCACTTGGCGAGCACGAGGTCGTGCGCCTCCAAGCACAGTGCGATCGCCTGGCGGTCCGATCCGGGACGCGGCGGCACCTCGACCCGGACGAGCCGATCCTGCCACCCCGCCGGCGCCTTTGCGGTCTCCGGGCCGACTCCGTGCGCGTAGTACCCGAATTGGCGATGGAAGGGCGAGCCATCACCGATAGCGCCATCGATCTCGTCGGCCTTCCCAGGGGCGTGTGCCGGGTAGATGTCCACCTCCATCGAGCGCAGTAACGCCTCCGGCGCATCGGGGTGGGAGCCGAGGATCGCCTGGCTGCCCACCACGACAAACTCGCGCTCCTTGGTGATCTGCGCTGCGACCGCGACCACGTGTTCGAGTTGCGCGCGCCGCATCAGCGGATCTCTTCGACGATCTTGCGCCGTTCAGGTTCGCTCAGCATTCCTGCGAAGGGCGAGTTTTGCCGGAGGTCGCGGGCGTATGCGGTGTCTTCGCTGATGATGCGACGCACGTCGGCGACGGGCTTGCCGAGAACGGTCTCCCATTCCTCGGCGTAGCGGTCGTCGACCCTGCCCTGATCGCGCCATTTCCAGACCTGGTGGAGCGCATCGTCGACCATCGCCCGGCGCAGGTGGGGGGCCAGCGCACGGTGGTAAGCGAGGCTGCGCAGCTCGGCCCTCTCATGGCCAGGCGAGTCAGTGACGTTGGCCGAGCCCCTGGAGACGAGGTGCTCGGTACGCATGGACTCCGCCCGGCTGCGCGCCTTCGACATAGTCGGTTCGAGCACGTGTCGACGGCGGCGCCCCGAGCTGCGCTCAGTGCTCACCGCTTCATAGAGATCGAGGAGGGCCGCGACGGGGACTTGATCCCGCCCGTTCGAGTTGAAGACGGTCGGCAAGTCGCCGGCTTTGATCCAGCGGGATAGGGCTGTATGGCTTACGCCGAGGAGCCTGGCGGCCAACCGTCGGGATACCGTGTCCCCCAGCTCCTCCTCGAGCGCGGTGCGAACGACAACGATGTCACGGCTCGCCGGCGCCTCACGCTCGGCTCGTCGCAGCCGGACGATGTTGTCGAACAGCCGCTCTCTTCGGTCAACTACGGGCACGAGAGGATCGTAACACGTAAAGTTGCCAAAAAGTCATGATAATGGCAACTTTGATGAGAGAGCCGCGGATCGCGGGCCTACAGCCGCACCGTCTGAGCCTTCACCGTTCCCGCGCGGTGCGCCTCGAGCACGGCCGCGCAGATCGCCAGATCCTGGATCGCCAGGCCGGTGGAGTCGAAGAGCGTGATCTCGTCGGGTGATTCGCGGCCGGGCGCCGCTCCGGTGAGCACGGTGCCGAGCTCCGTCACGTCGTCGCGTGACACCTGGCCGGCCCGGACAGCGCCGGTGAGCTCGCCGCCGTGCGACGCCTGCTCCCACTCGTCGCAGAAGAGCCGGCAGCGCGTCACGGCCTCGACCTGCGCCTCGGCCTTGCCGGGGCCGTCGGCGCCGAGCATCGACAGGTGGAGGCGCGGGTGCAGGTCGGAGGCGAGCACCACCGGGCTGTCGCCGGACGTCACGCAGGTGACGAGATCGCAGGAGAGCGCGTCCTCACGGCTGCCGGCCTCCCAGCCCAGCTCACCGGCCAGCGAGCCGGCGGCCTCGGGATCGACGTCGAAGCACACGCCCGGGCCGAACTCCGCCGCCGCGAGGCAGCGCGCCGCCCAGCTTCCGTTGTAGCCGCAGCCGACGATGCCGACCGTGCTCGCGTCCTCCGGCCCGAGCTCCTGCGCCGCCACCGCGGCCACCGCACCCGTGCGCAGCGCCGTGACCGCCCGCGCGTCGATCAGCGCCAGCGGCTCGCCGTCCTCGGCGCTCGACACGCAGATGACGCCCATCACCACCGGCAGGCCGTAGGCCGGGTTGCCCGGGAACGAGGTGACCCACTTGAGGATGGCCAGGCCCGCGCCCTTGGCCGGCATGGCCCGGAAGTCACCGGCCGGCGAGGCGTCCAGGTAGAGCTTCGGCGGCATCGACCACTCGCCGCTGGCGTACTCCACGAAGCCCAGACGCACCCGGTCGATCGCCTCCTCGGGGCTCACCGCCGCGAGCACGGCGTCGTGGTTGAAGACCGGTATCTCCATCCGCGCGCGCCGACGATACCCTGGCGCCATGACGCGCAACGGCAAGCACCGGCCCGTGCGGCCGCGCATCGAGCTGACCACGGGCAGCGCCACGCCGGAGGAGGCCGCCGCGATCGCCGCCGCGATCGAGCAGTTCCTGCGCGACACCGCTCCCGCCCCCACGCCGGCGGGACCGAGCATCAGCCCATGGGCCCGGGCGGCACTGTTCGAGGGTGTGGGACGCGACCCTGCGGGTCAGGCCTGGGGGTCCGGCAGCTGAGACCGGCTCTGCTCGGCGCGTGTCTTGAACACGGTCGAGTCGGGGTCCGAGCCACTCTGAGAGCCGTCGTCGGTCGTCGCGGGCGGGTCCGCCGAGGGCGGATCGGCCGGCGGGTCCGCGGGCGGATCGGCGCTGGCGGGGGTCGTGTCCGCGGAGACCGTTGACGTGTCGCTCGCTGAGCTGGACGTGTCGGCCGGCGGCGTTGATGTGTCGCTCGGCGGCGTGGACGTGTCGCTCGGCGGACTGGACGTGTGCACGCTGAGTCGCTCGGCGGAGTCGACGTGTCGCTCGGCGGGGTCGACGTGTCGCTCGGCGCAGTCGATGTGTCGCTCGCCGCCGTGGACGTGTCCTGCGTCTGAGTCGAGGTCTGGTCCGCGGGCGGATCGGCCGGAGGGTCCGCGGGAGGATCCGCAGGCGGATCGGCCGGAGGGTCGCTCGGCGGGTCGGCCGACGGGTCGGTGGTCTGGTCGGCCGGCGGATCCGTCGACGTGGAGGTCGAGCTGGTGTCCGTCGAGCTCGGGTCCGAGCCGCTGTCGCTCGGCGGCGGATACGAGTCGTCAGGCGGCGGGTAGTCCGACTGGCCGTCGCCGCAGCCGCCGCCCTGATCGTCCGGCGGCGGAGTGACGTCGGTCGGCGGAGTGACGTCCGGCGGGTTGCTGGCCGGGCTGCTGTCGGGCGGATTCGTGTCCGGCGGGGTGATGTCCACCGGCGGCAGCGGCGGCACGATGATCGGGACGAGGTCGGGCGGCTTGGTCACCGGCGGCGTGACCGTGGGCACCGGCAGCTCGCTGATCGGCTGCGTGACGGCCGGCGGCACGATCGGATCGGGCGGCGCGACGAACGTGGCCGGCGGCTCGGGCGACGGCGCCACTATCGGCGTCTGCGGCGCGGCCACCGTCTGGTCCTCGTGGTGCGCGGGTGGCGGCGGCGGCGGCTCGGGCGCGAAGTTGACGAAGTTGTCGGGCCGCGGGATCGACGAGGCGAAATGGTCGCTCGAGAGCGGTAGGCCGATGGCGCCCTTGTCGCGCGCCGCGGCGCGCCGCTTGGCCTCGACGAGGTTGGCGAAGAGCTGCTCCGGAGTGGGCCCCCACAGCGCGGTGACGCCGATGCCGCGCGGCAGCGAGTGCCGCGGGTCCGCGTCGGACGGCGCTCTGGCCATCACCACTCCCTGCGCCGCGGCGGCCGAGACGCCGTGGCCGGGATGCGCGCCTGCGCCACCGGCCGAGGAGCTCGTGCCCTTCGGGCCGGCGCCGCCGGAGACGATCAGCGCCGCCATCACGGCGGCGGCCGCGACCAGCGGACTGGCTGCGACGGCTGCGCGCCTGAACGCCTTGACCCGCCTGGCCTTGGTGACCTTGCGCGGCGGCTTGGGCAGCTTCGGCGCCGGCACCTCCCAGGCCTCCTCCGGCAGGCCGGGCAGGGCCACGAGCAGCAGCGCCAGCTCAGCGGGGCCGGGCACCTCGAGCTTGTCGGCCAGCTCGCCCAGCCCGCGCGCGCGCCGGCGCGGAACCTCCGAGACCTCGATGCTGAGCAGGGCGGCGACCTTCTCGTCGGGAATCGCGCGCCGCAGCGAGAGGTCGAGCAGCGCCCGGGTGCCCGGGTCGAGCTCCTGAACTGCCTGGATGAGACGGGGGTCAGTCATCGCGCGAGTGGACCGCCGTTACGAACCGGCGCCCGTGGGCGATAGTAAGTCCGGCCTCGGCCGGAAAACGTCCCCGATCCGGGTACCGCCGCCGCGGTAGCCCCGCTACGACCGAGAAAAACGGGGCCGGCGGTCTTCTTGCTACCGTCCGCGCCGATGTCGGAGCAGGAGACAGTGGATCAGGAGCTGTCGCCGGCGCAGGTGGCGGAGCTCGAGGGCGCCCAGCTCGTGGACGTCCGCACCGACGCCGAGTGGGACGCCGGCCGCATCGCCGGCGCCCGGCACGTGCCGCTCGAGCAGGTGGGTGTCGTGGCCGCCGAGCTCGACGCCGATCGGCCGATCGTTTTCTACTGCCGCGTGGGCGAGCGCTCGGCGCTGGCCGCCGAGGCCTTCCGCGGCGCGGGCTACGACGCCTACACGATGGGCGGCGGCCTGGTGGCCTGGGCGGGCGAGGGACGTCCGCTCGAGCCCGAGGGCGGCCAGGTCGGCTCGCACAGCAGCATTCCGGATTTCTAGAAATCCCGGTCGGTTTTTGTACTATTCACGGACGCCGGGGCGTCCGGCGCTCGCCGCACCCGATCAGGAGAACCGAACGCGGATGGAGCCAGTCACCTCAAGCGAGCTGCATAAGAGCGGCGGCCGGGGGTCGCTCGAGAGCCCCGAGGTCTACGAGAACGTTCCCGGCCATGTGATCCCGATCCTCGAGCGCGAGTTCGACGACTTCGACTCTCGCTCCGCCGGCTTCCTGCGCGGCGACGAGTCCGAGGAGCAGTTCATCGGCTTCCGGCTCAAGCAGGGCGTCTACGGCCAGCGCCAGGAGAACCGCCAGATGATCCGCGTGAAGCTGCCCTTCGGCGGCGTCACGCCGGAGCAGCTCGAGGCCTTCGCCGACATCGCCGAGCAGTTCACGCCGCTCGTCAAGGGCCACATCACCACGCGCCAGAACATCCAGTACCACCACATCCCGCTGGCGGACGCCGCCAAGGCGATCCGCATCCTCGGCGACGTGGGCCTGTCGAGCCGCGAGGCCTGCGGCAACACGGTGCGCAACGTCACCGGCGATCCCTATGCCGGCATCTCCGAGGGCGAGCTGTTCGACATCACCCCCTACGCCGGCGCCTTCGTGCGCTACTTCGTGCGCAACGAGGTCTGCCAGCTCCTGCCGCGCAAGTTCAAGGTCGCCTTCACGGCCACCGACGACGACCGCGCGATCACCAACATCCACGACCTCGGCTTCATCCCGCGCATCCGCGACGGCGTGCGCGGCGTCGAGATCCGCACCGGCGGCGGCACCTCGATCATGCCGCGAGTCGGCTCCGCTCTCTACGACTTCGTGGAGGTCGACAACGGCGACTACCTGAAGGTCTCCGAGGCGGTGCTGCGCGTCTTCGACCGCCAGGAGGACCTGCGTGCCCGCCGCGAGCGCGCGCGGCTCAAGTTCATGGTCGACCGCATCGGCATCGACGCGTTCCGCGAGGAGATCGACCGCGAGCTCGAGGGCGACTGGGTGGACGAGGGCGACTTCGCTCCCGACCCGCTGCTCTTCATCCACGACGAGGAGGCGGCGGCGCCGGGCATTCCCACGAGCTCCGGCTCGCCGAACGGCGACAGCCGCGAGTTCGACCGCTTCGTCGAGTCGAACGTCACGCCGCAGCGCCAGCAGGGCTTCAACGCGGTGGCCGTCAAGGTCACGCGCGGCGATCTCTCGCCGGAGCAGTTCCGCGGCCTGGCCCAGGTCATGCGCGACTTCACCGGCGGCTACGCGCGCACGAGCGTCGAGCAGAACCTCGTCCTGCGCTGGGTGCGCGACGAGGCGCTCTACGACGTCTGGCAGCGGCTCCACGAGCTCGACCTGGGCGACGCTGGAGCGCACGAGATCACCGACGTCGTGAGCTGCCCCGGAACCGACAGCTGCAAGCTCGGCATCACCGCTTCGATGGGTCTGAACAAGGCGGTGGAGGAGCGGCTGGAGTCGCTCGCCATCGACGACCCGCTCACCCGGAAGATCCACATCAAGATGAGCGGCTGCCCGAACGGCTGCAGCCAGCACCACATCGCCAACATCGGCTTCTACGGCGCCTCGATGAAGGTGGGCGGCCGCCAGATCCCGGCCTACGTGGCGCACCTCGGCGGCCAGTACGACCGCGGCGAGGTGGCGATGGGCAAGCGCCTCAAGGTGCGCCTGCCCGCCAAGCGCGTGCCCGACGCGGTGGAGCGCTGGGTGCGGCTGTACGAGGAGGGCCGCCAGGAGGGCGAGGAGTTCAACGCCTTCGCCGAGCGCGTCGGCACCGAGGCCTTCGAGGCCGCGGTGAAGGAGCTCGCCCTGCCGGTCGAGTTCAGCCTCGAAACGGTCAATCACTTCATCGACTGGAACCGCCACGAGCCCTACAAGGTCGTAAGGGGCGAGGGCGAATGCGCGGTCTAGAGCCGCTCACCGCGCCGGATCTCGAGTCGGCGAGCGCCGAGGAGGTGCTCGCGTACGTGGTGGAGCAGTTCCACCCGCGCCTCTACGTGGCCTGCTCCTTCCAGAAGGAGGCCTCGGTGGTCATGGACATGCTCCTGAAGATCGAGCCCGAGGCGCGCTTCTTCACGCTCGACACCGGCCTGCTGTTCCCGGAGACCTACGACACCTGGCGCCGGCTGGAGGACCGCTACGGCGTGAAGGTGGACGTCTACCAGGGCATGAGCCTCGCGCGCCAGCGCAAGCTGCACGGGGACGAGCTGTGGAACAGCGACCCCGACGCCTGCTGCGGGATCCGCAAGGTCGAGCCGCTGAACGAGGCGCTCGGCGAGGTCGACGCGTGGGTCGCCGGCCTGCGCCGCGACCAGTCGCCGAGCCGCGCCGGGACGCCGAAGCTGCACTGGGACGAGAAGCACGGCCTCTGGAAGGCCAACCCGCTTGCGGAGTGGAGCGAGAAGGACGTGTGGCGCTACATCGTGGCGAACGACGTACCGTACAACCCGCTTCACGACCAGGGCTACTCCTCGGTCGGCTGCACACACTGCACGTTGCCCGGGCAGGGGCGCGCAGGACGGTGGGCGGGAACGGACAAGATCGAATGCGGATTGCACGCATAGGACTGCGGGCTGCGGGCTGCGGACTGCGGATTTCGTGGATCCGCTGATCATCCTTTTCGGGTTGGGCGTCGGTGTTCTGGTCGGTTTGACCGGGATGGGCGGCGGGTCGCTCATGACACCGATCCTCATCCTGGTGTTCGGCTACAAGCCGGTCACCGCCATCGGCACCGATCTCGCCTACGGCGCGGTGACGAAGACGGTCGGCGGCTGGCGGCACTTCAAGCAGCGCACCGTGCACTTCCCGCTGTCGGTGTGGATGGGCGTGGGCTCGGTGCCGGCCGCGATCGGCGGCGTCTACGTCCTGCACCGGCTCGAGAAGGCCTACGGCAGCTCGTTCGACAACGCCCTGCTGATCGCCGTCGCCGCCGCGCTGATGCTCACGGGCGTGGCCGTGCTCGCGCGGGCGCTGTTCCTGCCCAAGCTGGTCGAGCGCGAGCGGCACGACTTCGTGCTCACGAGGCGCGACAAGATCTCGGCCGCGCTGCTCGGCCTGGTGGTGGGCTTCGTGCTCGGGGCCACCTCGGCCGGGAGCGGCTCGCTGATCGCGGTCGGCCTGATCCTGATCTTCAGGCTCGTGCCCACTCGGGTGGTGGGCACCGACGTCTTCCACGCCGCGGTGCTCCTGTGGGCGGCCGCGATCGCGCACATCGTCGCCGGCAACGTCGACTTCGGGCTGGCGGGCACGATCCTGATCGGCTCGGTGCCGGGCGTCTGGGTCGGCAGCCACCTGGCGCTGCGCGTGCCGGTCGGCACGCTGCGGCTCGGCCTGGCAGTGGTGCTGATCGGGTCGTCGCTCGGTCTGCTCAGCAAGGCGGGCGCGGGGATACCGGCCGCCGTGCTGGCGGGCGCTCCCGTGCTCCTGGCGCTGCTGGTCGGGGCGCGCTGGTTCCAGTGGCGGCCGCGGCGGGCGCAACGGAATCGAGCACGTTTGGAGAAGCCGGCAGCGCCAGCCGTCTCTAGCCTCGACTGAGTGTTACTCAGCCAGGCCGCTCAGCTTCCGCAACAGCGCATGAAGGTTCGCCCGCTCCTCGCTGGACAGCGGACTGAACACGTCCTTGCCCACGACCGCGGCCGCCTTGCGCCCCTCGCGCAGCACGCGCTGGCCCTCGGGCGTGAGGTGGATGGAGCGCTTGCGCCGGTCGCCCGGGTGCGGCCGGCGCTCTGCCAGCCCGAGCTCCTCGAGGTGGTCGAGCGTGGCGACCATGGTGCTCGGGTCCACCCCGGCGCCCTCGCCGATCGCGTGCTGGGTGATCCCGGGGTTGCCCGCGATCATGTTCAGCACGCCGAACTCGCGCGGGTGGATGCCGCAGGTCTCGGCGAGCGCGCGCGCGAACTGCTGCCGCGAGCGGTTCGCGATCCAGTTCATCAGGAAGCCGGTGTACTCGGACAGAGCAGCCGGCGGGCGGTCTTCCCCAAGCATCCCTTAACAATCATTCTACGAACTGCCAATCGTTTGTGGTACAAACCATCGCTATGGAAAGTTTGACTCGCTGGATACTCCGCCACCGTCGCCTCGTCGTCGCGATCTGGGTCGTGCTCACGATCATCGGGATCGCCACGGTGAACAACGCCACGAAGGCGATGAACCAGAAGTTCTCCGTCCCCGGCCGCGAGGGCTGGGAGACCAACCAGCAGATCGCGCACATCTACAACGACACGGGCAGCGACACCGCGCCGCTCCTGCCGGTGGTCACGTTGCCGGCCGGCAAGTCCGCGACCGACCCCGGCGTGCGCGCTCAGCTCCGCCAGATCGAGACCCGGGTCCAGCAGACCGAGCCGCGCGCCCGCGTGGCCGGCTACGGCTCCACCGGCGATCCCGCGTTCCTGTCGAAGGACCAGCGCACCGCGTTCGTCATCGCCTACCCGCCCGCTGACCCGAACGAGCAGTTCGGCGGCAACCTCAAGGCCGAGAAGGCCGTGCGCAAGGCGCTCAGCGGCATGACGATCGCCGGCGCACCGGTGCACCTCACGGGCTACGACGCGCTCCAGAACCAGAGCGGCGGCGGGAACGGGCCGGGCGTGCTCCTCGAGGCTTTGGTCGGAGGCTTCGGCGCGCTGCTCGTGCTGATCTTCGTGTTCGCCTCGTTCCTGGCGATCGTGCCGCTGATGATGGCGATCCCGGCGATCATGACCAGCTTCCTGATCGTCTACGGCATCACCGCGATCACGGACGTCTCGCCGATCGTGCAGTTCCTGATCGCGCTGATCGGCCTCGGCGTTGCGATCGACTACTCGCTGATCGTGGTGGTCCGCTGGCGCGAGGAACGCGCCCACGGCCACACGGGCGACGAGGCGATCGTGCGCTCGATGACCACGGCCGGCCGCGCCGTGGTCTTCAGCGGCACCACCGTTGCGATCGGCCTGCTCGCCCTCATCGTCCTGCCGCTGCCCTTCCTGCGCAGCATGGGCTACGGCGGCATGGTGATCCCGCTCGTCTCCGTGCTCGTGGCGCTGACTCTGCTGCCGGTGGTGCTCCACTCCTGGGGCAACCGGCTCGACTGGCCGCACCGGCGCACTGACGACCAGGCGTCGCGCAACTGGACCCGCTGGGCCCAGGGCATCGTGAACCGGCGCTGGATCGCCGCGATCGGCGCGCTGCTGATCCTCGGCGCGCTCGTGATCGCGGCCACCAACCTCCATCCCGGCATCGCGGACGTGAACACGATCGCCAAGAAGGGCGACGCCAAGGACGGCCTGGTGGCGCTCGAGAAGTCCGGCATCGGCTCCGGCTCGCTGCTGCCGCACGAGGTGCTGGTGCGCACCACGCCGCCGGAGAAGGTGTCCACGGCGCTGGCCAACATCAAGGGCATCCACGGCACCACCGCGCCGAACAACTCGTCCTGGCGCAAGGACGGCACAGCGCTCGTGGACGCGTTCCCGGTGCCCGACGGCTCGACCAGCCAGGCCCGCGACCTGGTGGACAGCGTGCGCAACGTCGCGCACGATCAGGGAGCGGACGTGAAGGTCGGCGGCCAGCAGGTCTCCAACGTCGACTTCATCAACGCCGTCTACGGCAACTTCCCGCTGATGATCGGCCTGATCGCGGTCTTCACGTTCCTGCTGCTCGCGCGCGCCTTCCGCTCGCTGCTGCTGCCGCTGAAGGCGGTGGTGCTGAACGTGATCAGCGTGGGCGCCGCGTGGGGCGTGATGACGCTGATCTGGCAGGAGGGCCACGGCTCCGGGCTCTGGGGCATCGACCCCACAGGGGCGATCGACTCCTGGATCCCGCTGATCGTGTTCGCCTTCCTGTTCGGGCTCTCGATGGACTACGAGGTGTTCATCCTGTCCCGGATGCGGGAGGAGTACGACCGCACCGGGGAGACGAACACGGCGGTGGTGCGCGGCATCGGCCGCACCGGCCGGCTGGTGACGAGCGCCGCGCTGATCCTCTTCCTGGCCTTCGCGGCGCTCGGCTCAGGGCCGGACACCGCGGTCAAGATCCTCGCCACCGGACTGGCGGCGGGAATCCTGATCGACGCCACCATCATCCGGGCGCTGCTCGTGCCCGCGGTGGTCTCGCTCTTCGGGCGCTGGAACTGGGTGCTGCCGAAGCGCGCCGCGCGCGCGCTGCGGGTCGAGCCCTCGCCCAAACCGGCGCCTGAGAGCGCGGGTTAGGTGACTGGTGACTAGTGGCTGGTGACTGGAATCACGAGTCACCGGTCACCAGTCACCAATAGTCTTCCGGCCCGCATGTTCACCAAGGTCCTTGTTGCAAACCGCGGCGAGATCGCCATTCGCGTGATGCGCACGCTCGAGGAGCTGGGCGTCGCCAGCGTGGCCGTCTACTCCGAGCCGGACCGCGACGCGCCCCACGCGCGGCGCGCCGACGAGGCGTACCTACTGGGCCCCGGGCCGGCCAACGAGAGCTACCTCGTGGTGGAGAAGATCATCGAGGTGGCGCAGCGCTCGGGGGCCGAGGCGATCCATCCCGGCTACGGCTTCCTCGCGGAGAACGCGGCCTTCGCCCGCGCCTGCGAGGAGGCGGGGATCGTCTTCATCGGCCCGCCGCCGGACGCGATCGACGCGATGGGCTCGAAGACGCGTGCCCGCGAGCTCATGAGCGGCGCCGGCGTGCCGATCGTGCCGGGCACCACCGAGCCGGTCGACAGCGTCGAGGAGGCCGCGAAGATCATCGACGACTCGGTCGGCTACCCGGTGGCGATCAAGGCGGCCGGCGGCGGCGGGGGCAAGGGCTTCCGCGTGGCCGAGTCGCGCGACGAGCTCGAGAAGGCCTTCGAGGGCGCCTCGCGCGAGGGCGAGAAGTTCTTCTCCGACCCCACCGTCTACATCGAGCGCTACCTGCCCGACCCCCGCCACGTGGAGGTACAGGTCCTGGCCGACGCGCACGGCAACGTGGTGCACCTGTTCGAGCGCGACTGCTCGGTGCAGCGCCGTCACCAGAAGCTGATCGAGGAGAGCCCCGCGCCGGCCGTGGATCCCAAGCTGCGCGAGCGGATCGGCAAGATCGGCACCGAGGCGGCGCGCGCGGTGGGCTACCGCTCCGCCGGCACGATCGAGGGCCTGCTCCAGGGCGACGAGTACTTCTTCCTCGAGATGAACACGCGCGTGCAGGTCGAGCACTGCGTGACCGAGATGGTCACCGGCATCGACATCGTGCGCGAGCAGATCCGCGTGGCCGCCGGCGAGCCGCTGCCCTTCAAGCAGGAGGACATCGTCATCCGCGGGCACGCGATCGAGTGCCGCATCAACGCCGAGGACGCCTCCAAGAAGTTCGCCCCGGCGCCGGGCGCGATCACCTCCTACCGCGAGCCGAGCGGCCCCGGCGTGCGCGTCGACTCGGGCGCCGAGGAGGGCTACGAGGTGCTGCCGCTGTACGACCCGATGATCGCCAAGCTGATCGTCTGGGACGTGGACCGCGAGGCCTCCACCAAGCGCATGCTGCGCGCGCTCAAGGAGTACGAGATCGGCGGGCTGAAGACCCTGATCCCGTTCCACCTCGCGCTGCTCGACACCGACCAGTGGCGAAACGGCGAGACCTGCCGCGACCTCGTGGAGGACAAGGACTGGCTGGCCAAGCTGGCCTTCGACAAGCCGGCGGCCGCCGGCGACGAGGAGGAGCCGAAGGTCGAGCGCAGCTACGCCGTGGAGGTGTCCGGCAAGCGCTTCGACGTGAAGGTGATCGGCGATGCCGCCGTGCCGAACGGCGCTGGGCCGGCGGTGGCTGCGAACAAGGCCGCTCCGAAGCGGCGCGAGCGCTCAAAGGGCGCCGCCGGCGCGGCGGGCGCGCTGGTCTCGCCGCTGCAGGGCACGGTCCTCAAGGTCGAGGTCGAGCAGGGCGCCCAGGTCGAGGAGGGCGCGCTGATCTGCGTGATCGAGGCCATGAAGATGGAGAACGAGATCACCGCGCCGGTGGCCGGCACGGTGGAGGAGCTGTCAGTGAGCGCTGGCGGCTCGGTCTCGACCGGCGAGACGATCGCCGTTATCAAGTGACTGGTGACTGGTGACTGGTGACTCGAGTCACTAGTCACCAGTCACCTGGAAGTGCCGCTCCAGCCCCGCGGAGCCGGCGGGCGTAACGTGCACTGCGCGGCTTCCGGCGGCGCGAACCACCCAGCCCAACTCGAACAGCCGGTTCGCCAGCGCCGCCCCAAGCCCGCCGCCCAAATGATGGCGCTGCTCGCTCCAGTCGATGCAGTAGCGGATCAGCGGGCGCCTGCCGGTTGGCAGCTCGATGCCGAGCTCCTCGAGCGGCTGCTGATCGCCCAGGCGGTACTCCACGTCCCAGCCGGGCGATGACAGGCGGTCCTCCCTGGCGCGCTCCGGGTCGAACGTGCCGTCGCCGCCTTCGATCACGCCGCGGCGCAAGAGCGCCGCGAACAGGTCGGTGCCCAGCTTGCCGGCGAGGTGGTCGTAGCAGGTGCGCGCCTCGCGGATGGCGTGCGCCCGCGTGCCCTCGCGCAGCGAGCGCACGGGCGCGGCCGGCGCCACGCGGGCCATCGCCTCGAGCAGGTCGCCGATGTGCGGCCCCGCCAGCCGGAAGTAGCGTTGGCGGCCGTGGCGCTCGGCGCTGACGAGGCCCGCGGCGCTGAGCTTGCGCAGGTGCTCGCTGGCGGTGGACGCGGCGACCCCCGCCTCGTCCGCGA
This sequence comes from uncultured Thermoleophilaceae bacterium, assembly GCA_963848495.1. Classification (GTDB taxonomy): domain Bacteria; phylum Actinomycetota; class Thermoleophilia; order Solirubrobacterales; family Thermoleophilaceae; genus JAICJR01. The sequence goes on along the minus strand of CAWKDV010000002.1, from coordinate 272,915 downwards.
GGACGCTGGCGGGCAGCGCTCGGCCGTCGCCGAGGGCGGCCAGCATCCGCGCCCGGCCGCGGTCCGAGAGCACGGCCGCGAGGGCCGCGATGTCGGTGTCGCCGTCCATGTTCCGGAGCTTACAACCGAGACATTTCGTTTCAAGACGAACTGTCTGCGGCACACAATTCAGGCATGCTTCCGCTACTCGCAGTCAGCCTCGGCTACTTCATGGTGATCCTGGACGCCACGGTCGTGAACGTGGCGCTGCCCTCCCTCGGGCACGACCTCGGCAGCAGCCTGAGCGGCCTCCAGTGGGTCGTCGACGGCTACACGCTCGTGTTCGCGGCGCTGCTGCTGTCCGCGGGCTCGCTGGGCGACCTGCTGGGCGGCCGGCGCGTGTTCGAGGGCGGCCTGTGGCTGTTCACGGCCGCCTCGGCCGCCTGCGCCGCCGCGCCCTCGGTCACGGTGCTGGTGATCGCCCGCCTGCTGCAGGGCCTGGGCGCCGCCATCCTGGTGCCGAGCTCGCTGGCGCTGCTGCGGGCCGCCTATCCGGACCCTTCCGAGCGCGCACGCGCCGTGGGCACCTGGGGCGGCGTGGCGGGGGTGGCGGCGGCGTCGGGCCCGGTCGTCGGCGGCGTGCTGGTGGCGGCGGTGAGCTGGCGCGCCGTGTTCCTGATCAACGTCCCGGTGGGCCTGCTGGGCCTGCTGCTCTCCACCCGGCACCTGCCGCCGCGCGGGGAGCGTGTGAACGCCGGCCTCGACCCCGCCGGCCAGGCCGCCGGGATCCTGGCGCTGACCCTGCTCACGTTCGGGCTGATCGAGGGCGGCGACGCCGGCTGGTCCTCTCCCCTCGCCGTGGCGCCACTCGTGCTGTTCCCGCTCGGGCTGGCGGCCTTCCTGCTGCTCGAGTCGCGCGCGCAATCGCCGATGCTGCCGCTCGGGCTGTTCCGCAGCCGCACGTTCTCCGGCTCGAGCTTCGTCGGCCTCGCCATCAACCTCGGCTTCTACGGCCAGCTCTTCGTGATCAGCCTCTACTTCCAGCACGTGCGCGGCTACACGGCGCTCCAGACCGGCCTCGCGCTGCTGCCGATGGGCTTCTTCGTGGCGCTCTCGTCGTGGCTCTCCGGCAAGGTCACCGGGCGCATCGGCCCGCGGGCGCCGATGCTCGGCGGCCTCAGCCTCGCCGGCGCGGGCTTCCTCGGCCTTATCGTGGCCGGGTCGCACACGAGCTACGTGGAGCTCGTACCCGCGCTCGTGGCCATCGGAGCGGGCATGGCGTTCACGATGCCCGCGGCCACCGCAGCGATCATCGAGGCGGCGCCCGCCGAGCGCGCCGGCATCGCCTCCGGCGTGCTCAACGCCAGCCGCCAGGCGGGCGGCGCCATCGGGGTGGCGCTGCTGGGCACGCTCGTCGAGAGCGGCTCGTTCGTGCCGGGGCTGCACCTGGCGATGGCCGTCGCCGGGGGCGTGTTCCTCAGCGCGGCCGCCGTCGCCGCCCTGACGGTGGAGCGACGCGTGAGGTCCGGAGTTCCGGACCAGTAGCTTGTCGGCCGGCTTGCTGACCGGCACCTTCATCAACGTGGCCACCATCCTCGCGGGCACGCTGCTCGGCACCGTCGTGGGCAGCCGGCTGCCGGCCTCCGTTCACGAGCGGGTGATGGCCGGCCTCGGCCTGGTGACGCTCGTGATCGGCGTGGACAACGCGCTGGCCTGGCGCAACACCAACCCGCTCTACGTGCTCGGCGGGGTGCTGCTGGGCGGGCTGGTGGGCGAGGCGATGGGCATCGAGAGCCACCTGCAGTCGTTCGGCGACCGCATCCAGCGCGCGGTGTCGCGCGAGCGCCACTCCACGGTCAGCGAGGCCTTCGTCACGGCCAGCCTGCTGTTCTGCGTGGGACCGCTGACGGTGGTCGGCTCGATCCAGAACGGCCTGACCGGCAGCTACCAGACGCTCGCCACCAAGGCCACGCTCGACGGCTTCGCCTCGATCGCGCTGGCCTCGACGCTCGGCTGGGGTGTGGCGCTCGCCGCCGGCACGGTGCTGGTGGTGCAGGGTGCGCTGTCGCTCGGTGCCGGCCTCTTCAAGCACGTGCTCACCGGCGAGTCGCTCGACGCCCTGACCAGCGCGGGCGGCGTGCTGATCATCGGGATCTCGCTGAAGCTGCTCCAGCTCAAGGACGTGAAGGTGGGCAACTTCCTGCCCGCCCTCGTGATCGCCCCCGCGCTGGTAGGGATCGTGAAGCTGATCCGCTAGGGAGCGGCTATGACCACGAGCTGGGCCAGGAGAAAGGCGCCGGGAAGTCCGGGAAGGCAGCGCTCGGGAGCGGCGGGCTGGTCTCCTCGAAGGGGGTCGGAACCGCGCCGTCGAACGGGACGTACTTGGTGCAGGAGGGTGACGACGGGTTGGGCAGGCAGGGGTTGAACGGATTCACCGCCAGGGCACGGTCGGCGCCCGACCCGGTGTAGAAGACGAAGTAGCGGCTGAGCTCGGCCATGTTGCTGATGCCGTCGTTGTCCTGGTCGTCGGCGCCGTCCACGATGCCGTCGCCGTCAGTGTCGGCGTCGAGCCAGTTCAGAACTCCGAACGGGCGCAGCGTGTACGGGTGCTCCGGCGGCTTCTGCTTGCCGTCCCACGCGTCCCAGTACCGCTGGGTCCCCTGGCCGTGGAGCTCCTTCCAGTTCCCGATGCCGTCGCCGTCGGCGTCCTGCTCGTCGTCGCTGAGCATGCCGTCGCCATTCGTATCGAGGTGGTTCATCGGGACGTCGGTGCCGCTCGGGCCGAACGTGCCGTTGTCGAGGTAGCCGTCCGCTGACGGGGCCGGCGTGGGCACGGTCATCTGCTTGCCGTCGCTGTAGTGGATCTGCGACAGGTTCGTGTAGCCGAGGAACTTCGAGCCCTGGTACTCCTCGAGGAGAGTGAGGCCGTCGCCGTCGAAGTCGGTGTTCGCGTCGCTCGGGTCGAGCGGGTTCGGGTAGGGCTTCTTCCCGGGGAACGGGAAGGGGATCGAGGACGTGCCGGCGGTGCGGTTCAGGTCGAGCGCGGACTGGTACTCGAAGCCGTCGCTGACGCCGTCGCCGTCGGTGTCGTACTTGCAGGGGTCGAGCGCGTGCGGGAGGCTCACCTCGAGCTGGTCGGGGAGCCCGTCCCCGTCGCTATCGGCACTCGGGCTGCTCGTGTGAGGCGTGCAGCCGCTGCCGCCGCCCGGACCGGCGCCGTTCTTGGGGCCGATCAGCGGGGACTTCGACAGCTTTGTGAAGGCGCGTCCTGACTTCTTGCTGATCACGCGCACCTGGAGCTTGGTCGCCTCGAGGGCGCCCCCGCTCGTCTTGAGGATCGCGGCGAGGCTGTCGCTCAGCGTCACCGTGATCGTCTTCGAGCTCGCGCGGTCGGCCTTGACCCAGACGACGCGCTTGCCGGCGCCCATGAACACCACGGTGTTCTTCTTCTTGCCCGTCACGAAGCCGCTGCCGCGGATCGTGAGCCGCTGGCCGATCTTCGCGTTCATCGGGCGGATCGACTTGATGGTGGGCCCGCTCGCCTTGTGGGCCTTTGCGAACGCAGGCGCTGCGGCCAGGAGCGAGGCCGCGACGGCGAGCAGGGCCAGGAGGGTCCGACGACTCATCGCCTCCTGTATCGGAGCTTCCGCGCCGGAGCTTGAGCCCTGTCTGGACGATCAGCCGAGGCGCGTGAGGTTCTCGGCGTGGATTTGCCTCTGCTGAGCGGAATCGCGGCCGTTCGGGAGAGTTGGACGCTCGTCACCACGTTCGAGGGAGTCCAGGTATCCGAGGTCCTCGTCGATCAGCCGCAGGGCCGTGTCGCGGCCGTGCGGGGCGCCGTGGCCGGGGATCACCGTCTCGGCTGCTTCGACCAGCGGGGCCAGGCGCGCGAGCGTCGCACGGTAGACGTCGAGCGAGCCCCCGGGCGAGATCCAGGGGATCTCCACGTCCGAGAGGTAGTCACCCACCACCAGCACGCCGAGCGAGCGGGCGAACAGCGCCGTGCCGTCGGCCGTGTGGCCGTCGGCCACGTGCAGCTCCAGCTCGGCGTCGCCGAGCTCCACGTAGCCCGGCACCGGCAGCGACTGCACGCCCGCGAGCTGGAGCGGCCCGTCGCGCACCACGTAGTTGCGCGAGTCCTCGTCGCGCAGCTCGCGCTGGACCGCGCCCGGCTCGCTGCGAATCCGCTCCATCGTGGGATCGCCGACGCCCAGCGTGAGATCGGGGAACGCGTAGCGGCCGAGCACGTGGTCGTAGTCGGCATGGGTGGCGAACAGCGCGCCCAGACGGAAGCCGGCCTGCTGCAGCAGGGCGGGCAGCAGCTCGAGCTCGTCAGGGAAGTAGGGCGAGTCGACCAGCAGCGCCTCGCCGCCGGCCCGCAGCGCCGTGGCGTTGGTCTGCCAGATCCGGCTCGTCACGACGACGACGTCCGGATGGACGCCGACGGCTCTCACTAGGCGACGCCGAGCAGCTTGGCCGCGTCGCGCAGGGTCTTCACCTCGGCGTCGGGCTTCTTCTGGTTGGCCTCGAGCGTGTCGCCGCGGCGGTTGACCCAGATCACCGGGATCTTCGCCTTGATGCAGGGCTCGATGTCGGTGTCGTAGCCGCTGGCGATGTGGACCCAGCCCTTCTTGCCCTCGATCCGCCGCTGGCACTCCTTGAAGTGCGCGGGATCGGGCTTGTAGCTGCGGACCTGCTGCGCCGTGACCACGAGGTCGAAGTCCGTGCGGAAGTGCCGCCGGGTGGCGCCCAGCAGCTTGTCGTCGATGTTCGAGAGGATGCCGATCTCGAACTTCTTGGAGAAGCGCTCGAGCTGGGCGTTGGTCTCGCGGAACGCGGGCCAGTGCGGCACCGAATCCGGCAGGAAGCCCGAGCGCGAGGGCTCGAGATCCCAGCTCATCTCACGCGCGGAGCGCACGGCGGTGCGCCTCAGGACCTCGGCGTAGAGCTCGTACGAGCCCCCCTCGATCTCGTGCTGGATGTCGAGGAAAAGCTGCATGACCACGTTCCGGTCGACCGTGAAGCCATCCCGGTCTGCTTCCTTCTGATAGGCCTCGAATGCCCCGGTCTCCCAGTCGATCAGGGTGCCGTAACAGTCGAAGCTCACAAAACGAACGTCTTTGGGTAGCGGCAAGGGTCTCCTAAGCTGCGATAGGGTGCCCGGCCCGGCCGGGGGCGGCCGTGCATTCTAGGAAGTAATGGACCTTCTCGAATATCAGGGAAAGCAGCTCTTCTCGCGGCATGGCGTGCCGGTGCCCGAGGGACGGCCGGCGACGACGGTCGACGAGGCCGTGGCCGCGGGCGAGGAGCTCGGCTATCCGGTGGTGGTCAAGGCGCAGGTGTTGATCGGCGGCCGCGGCAAGGCGGGCGGCGTGAAGCTCGCCAGAGACCGCTCCGAGCTCGAGGAGCACGCGACCGCGATCCTCGGAATGGACATCCGCGGCTTCACCGTCCATGAGCTCTACATCGAGAAGGCATCCGAGATCGACGAGGAGTACTACGCGGCGATCCTGCTCGACCGCACGGCCAAGAAGCCGATGGCGATGCTCTCCCGCAAGGGCGGCATGGACATCGAGGCGGTGGCCGAGGAGGACCCGGGCGCGATCGCCATCGTGCACATCGACCCGCTGCTCGGCTTCAGCGACTTCCACGGCCGCCGGCTCGCCTTCGAGGCAGAGATCGCCGAGGACGTGATCCGGCCGGTCGGGCAGCTCCTCGCCCGCCTGTACGAGACGTTCGTGGAGGAGGACGCGCTGCTCGTCGAGGTCAACCCGCTGCTGATCACGAAGTCACGGGACGTGGTGGCGCTCGACGCCAAGGTGACGATCGACGCCAATGCCCTCTATCGCCACCCCGACACGGCCGCGATGCGCAACCCGAGCGGCGAGGACCCGCAGGAGCAGATGGCCAGGGAGCGCGGGCTCACCTACGTGAAGCTCGACGGCAACATCGGCATCCTCGGCAACGGCGCCGGGCTCGTGATGTCCACTCTCGACGTGGTGGCCCAGGCCGGCGGCAAGCCCGCGAACTTCCTCGACGCCGGTGGCGGCTCCAAGGCGGAGGCGATCGTCGACGCCGTGGAGGTGATCCTGTCCAACGACAAGGTCAGCGCCGTGCTGTTCAACATCTTCGGCGGGATCACGCGCTGCGACGAGGTGGCCAACGGCCTGGTCACCGCCTTCCAGCAGCTCAACCCGCAGGTGCCGTTCGTGGTCCGCCTGGACGGCACGAACGACGAGGAGGGCCGCCGAATACTCGCGGATGCCAATCTTCCCAATGTGCATGTCGAGGAGACGATGCTCGGGGCGGCGGCGAAGGTAGTGGAGCTGGCGGGGCCTGCATGAGCATCCTTGTCGGTGGTCAGACCAAGCTCGTCGTGTCGGGGTTGACCGGGCGCGAGGGCAGTTTCCACGGCCTCAACAACAGGCGCTACGGCACCGACGTCGTCGCGGGCATGACGCCCGGCAAGGGCGGCACCGACGTGGAGGGCATCCCGATCTTCAACACGGTGCACGACGCCGTGGTGGAGGCGGGCGCCAACACGAGCATGATCTTCGTGCCGCCGCGCTTCGCGGCCGACGCGATCCTCGAGGCTGCTGACGCCGGCATCGAGCTGATCGTCTGCATCACCGAGGGCATCCCGGTGCACGACATGCTGCGCGTCTACACGCACCTCAAGCGCACCGGCCGCAGCCGGCTGATCGGCCCCAACTGCCCGGGCGTGCTCTCCCCCGGCAAGGCCAATGTGGGCATCATCCCCGCGCACTTCTTCTCCGAGGGCAACGTGGGCGTGGTGTCGCGCTCCGGCACGCTGACCTACCAGATCGGCAAGGAGCTGGCCGAGCGCGGGCTCGGCAACTCGTCAATCGTCGGCATCGGCGGCGACCCGATCGCCGGCTCGTCCTTCATCGACGTGGTCGCGCTGTTCGAGGAGGACCCCGAGACCGAGCTGATCGTCATGTGCGGCGAGATCGGCGGCGAGGAGGAGGAGCGCACCGCCGACTACATCGAGAAGCACGTGACCAAGCCGGTGATCGGCTACATCGCGGGCTTCACCGCGCCTCCGGGCAAGACGATGGGCCACGCCGGCGCGATCGTGTCCGGCTCGAAGGGCACCGCGGCCGCGAAGGCCGAGGCGCTCGAGGCCAAGGGCGTGCGCGTGGGCCGGACGCCCACCGAGGTGGCGGAGATAGCCGCCGAGACGGTGCGGACCGCGGTTTAGCGGCGCGGCCCCTCCTGCGGTGAGGGCGCCTTGCTCAGAAATCGGGCCGCTGCACACCTGTGGAGCCTCATCAGGACGCCTCCGCGTGAACCCGAGGTGCTCACTCGGTCGAGATCGACAGCTACACCTACCACTCGACGAGACACTCCTTGGAGCGGGATCGCGACCGCGAGCGGGAGGCACGGAAGCGGGGCGACCGCTTCGAGCGGTTCACCTGGGAGGACGTGACCGAGCGCGGCGCGGAAACCGTAGAGGTGCTCCGTGGGCTCCTGACCCCGGCTCGGGGTCGACGTCGTTTATCGTGAGCGGCGCCATGTCCGCCGAGCAGAAGCTGATCTCCTTCGCGCGCGGCGCGCCGTCGCTCGACATCATCGCGGCCGACGAGCTCGCCGAGTGCGCGAAGCGCGCCCTGCTCGCCGATCCGGCGGGCGCGTTCTCATACGGCACGGCGGTGGGCTACCCGCCGCTGCGGCAGTGGATCGCCGAGCGCCAGAGCGTGCCGGTCGAGCAGGTGGTGACCACCAACGGCTCGATGCAGGCGGACGCGTTCCTGTTCGAGCTGCTGGTCGAGCCGGGCGATCTCGTGATCGTCGAGGCGCCCACGTATGACCGCACCCTGCTCGCGCTCCAGAAGCTGGGAGCTGACGTGTTCCCGATCCCGCTCCAGTCCGACGGCATCGACGTCGGTGCGCTCGAGCTCAGCCTCGAGCAGGGCGCGCGGCCCAAGCTCGCCCACATCATCCCCAACTTCCAGAACCCGGCCGGCTACACGCTCTCGCTCGACAAGCGCCGGAAGCTGCTCGAGCTGGCGGATAAGTACGACTTCGTGATCTTCGAGGACGACCCCTACGTGGAGCTGCGCTTCGAAGGCGAGCGGCTGCCGACGATGCTGTCGATGGACACGGCCGACAGGGTCGTCTACGCCTCGTCGTTCTCTAAGACGGTCTGCCCCGGAATCCGCGCGGGCTACCTGGTCGGGCCGGAGCCCGTGATCGCGGCGATCGTGAAGATCGCCACCGAGACCTACATCTCGCCCAGCATGGTGGCGCAGGCGATCGTGGCGGAGTTCTGCCGCTCGGGCGCAATCGAGGGCTCGATCGAGACGGTCAAGAAGGCGCTGCGCGAGCGGCGCGACGTGCTCTGCGGCGCGCTCGAGCGCGAGCTGCCCGAGGCCACCTTCGTGCCGCCGGACGGCGGCTACTTCCTCTGGGTCGAGCTGCCCGAGGGCGCGGACGTCGACGTGCTGTTCGAGAACGCGCGCGCCAACGGGGTCGTATTCGTGAAGGGCACGGACTTCCTGATCGAGGGCGGGCAGAACTCGCTGCGGCTCGCGTTCTCCGGCGTCACGCCGGAGGAGATCGACGAGGGCGTGAAGCGCCTCGCCGCGACCTACAGAAGCCTCGCCGACGCAGCGTGAGCCAAGTCCCGCGGCTCGAGCTGCTGCGGCCACGAGACCTCAACCGCCTGGTCGGCGACAGCTTCGACGCCTACGCCCGGCACTTCACCGCCTTCCTCGCGATCGGGGCAGCGGTGGTGATCCCGGTCGAGTTCGTGGTGTCGGGCATCGGCCTCGGCCAGCTCACCGCGCACTACTCGTCGGGCACGCGCGGCAGCAACGTCGTGAACCTCGCCGAGATCTACTTGATCATCGGGCCGCTCGTCACCGCGATGGTGGTGCACGCGCTGCTGGCCGTGGCCGACGGCCAGCGGCCGAGCCCCGGCGCGGCGATCACCAGCGGGCTCGAGGCGTTCCGTCCCGTCTTCGTGGCGGTGCTGCTGGCCGCCGCCGGAGTGGTCGCCGGCATCTTCTTCTTCGTCATCCCCGGCATCTGGCTCGCGGTGACCTGGTCCTTCGTGCCCCAGGCCGTGGTGCTCGACGGGCGGCGCGGCACCGCTGCCCTGCGCCGCAGCGCCGAGCTGGTGGCGGGGTCCTGGTGGCGGGTGCTCGGCATGCTGCTGCTGACGAGCCTCGTGCTCGTGATCCCCGCAGGCGTGATCGCCATACCCGCCGAGCTGCTGGCGAAGTCGGCCGATCGCGAGGTGATCTCCCTCGTCGGCCAGATGATCGCCTCGACGCTGATCACGCCCCTGCAGACGATGATCCTGACCCTCCTCTACTTCGACCTGCTGGCCCGCCACCAGCTACCGGCGACCGTGCCGCCGGTGCAGCCACCGCTGGAGTAGGGCCGCCCCGATCGTCGTCATGCCACTGAGCTGAACTGCGCGAAGCGGGCCTCGAGACGCTCCGGGTCGGGCCGTTCATCGCCCCTGCGCGGCACCAGGATTGGACTGCCGTGGAATCCCTGCAGACCACTCCGGAGCATGGGTCCGTCGACCTCGTCCAACAGCCTCCTGGCGATATGGACAACACCGTCGGGATCGATGCCCATCAGATTGCGGTCGTAAGCGAGATGGTGGATGGCGCACAGCGAGATGCCGTTGACCACCGTCGCGTGGCCACGAGGATCCCTGTCGTCGATGATGTGGGCGGCCTCCAGCAGCGTCGCCTCTCGTAGGCGACAGACCGCACAGCGAGTTCTGTACGCACGCAATACGGCCGCCCGGAACCGGTACTGGTGCAGCCGGACCAGCGCCTCGCGAGTTGCGTACCGGCGGAGATCCTCACCGGATACCAACCCCGCCGGACTCGTGTCGGAAATCGGTAACCCGGCCTGGAGCTCAACGACTTGAGCGGCCTCGTCAACCGCCACAACAAACGCCGGGGCCATGACCGCGTATTGAGCAGGCGCAATCCCGCGGAAATAGATCACTGGCACTTCGAGCTCGTGTGCGGCAAGCAAGGCGCGGTTGTCGGCAGCGGCCTGAAGTCTTGCTTCGGTCGATGGCGACTTCGGAGTGCGGAAGTGGTACGTGACCCGGTCTGTTGACTCGTCGAACTCGTCGTCGTATGGAGGCGGCCGACCGACTTTCGGCGGCGCCGTTACCAGACACAACGCGGCGGGACCGGTGAACTCCCTGGGCCGAAAGATCCCGTTGAAGAAGGACCCAAGGCTCACCCGTGCACCTCGATAGTCGAACCCTGCCTTGAGAGCGGACAGCGGAATGAGGCCGTCGTAGTGGTTGTGCAAGTCCCGGACGTGCCTCAGCGCGACAGCGCGAATCTCACTGTCGCGTTGGTCTGCCACGCCGGAAGTGTCTTCCCCAACCGGGTCTGACGCAAGGCGCCTACCTTCCGAAGCGGTCCTTCGTCAGCACCAGCTTGTCGGGCAGCACTGTGCGGGGTGGTGGTGAGGGGTCGGCTATCACCGAGACGGTCTCCGCCACGCTGCGGGTGACCGTGAAGCGGTGGCCGCCGGCGTCGACCGACACCTCGTCGTCGTCCGCCGAGCCGAGCGTGCCCTCGAGGCCCGGATAGAGGCCGGCGTCCTTCAGGTAGAGCAGGAGGTCCTCCGCCTCGTTCTCGAAGCGCAGCACCTGCACGCTGGCACCCTCGGCCACGTCGGCCAGCGGCACGCCCTCGAGGCGCGCGCCCTCGACGATCGGGTGGCCGTGGGGGCAGGTGGTGGCGTCGCCGATCGCGGCGAGCATCCGCTCCTCGAGCACGGGCGACATCGCATGCTCGAGCCGCTCGGCCTCCTCGTGCACCTCGTACCAGGGGATGCCGAGCACGTCGGTGAGGAAGCGCTCGATCAGGCGGTGCCGGCGCACCACCGCGGAGGCGTGCTCGTGGCCGGACTCCGTGAAGTCGAGCGATTTGTCCTCCGCGCGGCTGACGTAGCCGTCGCTCTCGAGGCGGCCGAGCATCTCGTGGACGGTCGGAGCCGAGAGCTGCATCGCGCGGGCGATGTTGGCGCCCGTGATCGGCAGGCCCGCCTCCTTCAGCCAGTAGATGATCTGGAGGTACTCCTCTTCGGCGACAGTCGCCTCGTGGTCGGCCATGCAAGGATCCTAGCCATGACGCTGCCACTCAAGCCGCCCGTACCGCCCCAGCTCGCGCGACCGGCGAAGCAGCTCCCGGAGGACGGCGGCTGGCGCTTCGAGCCGAAGTTCGACGGCTTCAGGACGATCGTGTTCAAGGACGGCGACGACGTCTACCTGCAGTCGCGCAACGGCAAGCCGATGAACCGCTACTTCCCGGAGGTGGTCGAGCAGGTGCAGGCGCTGCCGGCGGAGCGGCTGGTGCTCGACGGCGAGATGGTCGTGGTGGTGGACGGCATCCAGGAGTTCGACCTGCTGAGCCAGCGGATCCACCCGGCGAAGTCGCGCGTGGAGATGCTGGCGAAGGAGACGCCGGCCGGCTTCGTGGCCTTCGACCTGCTGGCCGAGGGCGACGAGGTGCTGTGCGAGCTGCCCTACAGCCAGCGGCGCGAGGGGCTGACGGCGGTGATCCACGACCCGGTGGAGCTCACGCCCGCCACCGACGACCCGGAGGCCGCCGAGGTCTGGTTCAGCGGCCGCTCCGAGGGAGTCGTGGCCAAGCAGGCCGACGCCCCCTACAGACCCGGCGAGCGCACGGGGATGCTGAAGATCAAGCGCGTGCGCACCGCCGACACGGTGGTGATGGCGTTCCGCTTCGGCAAGGAGGAGAACACGGTGGGCTCGCTCATCCTCGGCCTCTACACGGACGGCGGCGAGCTGCACGTGGTGGGCCACACGAGCGGCTTCACCGCCAAGCAGAAGCGCGAGCTCCCCGCACTGCTCGAGCCCTACCGCACCTTCGAGCGGGGCTCCGGCGAGGCGTCGCGCTGGAAGTCGGACGAGGAGCTGGTCTGGGAGGGGCTGCGGCCCGAGCTCGTCTGCGAGATCGCCTTCGAGCACATCACCGGCCGCCGCATCCGGCACGGCGCCAAGTTCCTGCGCTGGCGCGACGACAAGTCGCCGCAGGAATGCGGCATCGACCAGCTGCTCAATTAAGCAGTTACAGCCTCTTCGAGGCCGAGCTTCTCGACAGCCGCCTCGCGCATCTTGAACTTCTGCACCTTGCCGGTGATCGTCATCGGGAAGCTGTCGACGACTTCGACGTAGCGCGGGATCTTGAAGTGGGCGATCTTGCCGCGGCAGAAGTCGCGCAGCTCCTCGACGGTGAGCTCCGAGCCCTCGCGCACCTGAACCCAGGCCATGATCTCCTCACCGTACTTGTCGTCGGGCACGCCGATCACGGCCACGTCCGAGATGTCCGGGTGCGTGTACAGGAACTCCTCGATCTCGCGCGGGTACACGTTCTCGCCGCCGCGGATGATCATGTCCTTCGAGCGGCCGACGATGTTGACGTAGCCCTCCTCGTCCATCGTGGCGAGGTCGCCGGTGTGCATCCAGCGGGCCGAGTCGATCGCCTCGTGGGTGCGCTCGGGGTCGTTCCAGTAGCCGAGCATCACCGAGTAGCCGCGGGTGAGCAGCTCGCCCGGATCGCCGCGCGGAACGGTCTGGCCCGTGTGCGGGTCGACGATCTTGACCTCCACGTGCGGGTGCACGCGGCCGACCGTCGACACCCGCCGGTCGACGCTGTCGTCCCCGCCCGTCTGGGTCGACACCGGCGCGGTCTCCGTCATGCCGTAGCAGATGGTGACCTCGTCCATGTGCATGCGCTCGATCACCTTGCGCATGACCTCCACCGGGCAGGGCGAGCCGGCCATGATGCCGGTGCGCAGGGAGCCGTAGTCGAACTGGTCGAACTCGGGATGGTCGAGCTCGGCGATGAACATCGTCGGCACGCCGTAGAGCGAGGTGCAGCGCTCGGCCTCCACGGTCTCGAGCACCGAGCGCGGCTCGAAGGCGGCCTCGGGGATCACGATGCAGGCGCCGTGCGTGGTGCAGGCCAGGTTGCCCAGCACCATTCCGAAGCAGTGGTAGAAGGGCACGGGGATGCAGACGCGGTCGGCCTCCGTGTAGCGGCAGTACTCCCCGATGAAGAAGCCGTTGTTGAGGATGTTGTGGTGGCTGAGCGTCGCGCCCTTGGGGAAGCCGGTGGTGCCGCTCGTGTACTGGATGTTGATCGGCTCGTCGAACTGCAGCGAGTCGGCGCGCGAGCGCAGGTCCTGGCCGGAGCCGGCCTGCAGGAGCTCGTCCCAGTCGCTCGAGCCGAGGAAGATCGTCTGCAGCTCGGGTGCGACCTCGCGCACCATCGCGACGTAGTCCGAGGTCTTGAACGAGCGCGCCGAGACGAGCACCCGGCAGCCCGACTTCTCGAGCACGTAGTCGAGCTCCGACGTGCGGTAGGCCGGGTTGATGTTCACGAGGATCACGCCGGCCTTGGCGCTGCCGTACTGGAGCAGGGCCCACTCCGCGCAGTTCGGGCTCCAGATTCCGATCCGGTCGCCCACCTCGAGCCCGAGGCCCATCAGGCCGCGGGCGACCTCGTCCACGGCGTCGTTGAACTCGCTGTAGGAGTAGCGCTGCCCCTGGTGGCGGGAGACGAGCGCCTCGCCGTCGGGCACCCGAGCGACCGTTCGCTCGAGGTTGGCGCCGATCGTCTCGCCGAGCAGCGGGACGTCGCTGGCACCGTGGGCATAGGAGAGCATCCCTGAGCGATCGTACTCTCGTGGCTCTTTAGAGTCGAGTTGTATTGTCGCCCCGGTGCTCAGACGAGCCGGATTGCTCGCGGGCGCGTCGGTGTTGCTGTTCGTGGCCAATGCCCATGCGGTGCAACTGGTCAAGGTCGGCGGCTTTTCCGCGCCCACCTACGTGACCGCCCCGCCCGGCGATGCGTCGCGCCTGTTCGTGACCCAGCAGGCGGGCAGGATCGAGCTGATGGTGAACGGGCAGAAGCAGGCCGCCCCGTTTCTCGACATCACCGGCAAGGTCAAGCCGCCGGGGAGCACCGAGCAGGGGCTCCTGTCGATGGCCTTCGCGCCGGACTACGCCACGAGCGGCAAGTTCTACGTCTATTACACAAGCCGCAACTGCCCGAGCTCGCCCGGCTGTGACGAGCACGTGAGCGAGTTCCGCCGCTCCGCCGCCAACCCCAACGTGGCCGACCCGGCGTCCGAGCGCGTGCTCCTGACGATCCCCCACCCCGGCGACTCGAACCACAACGGCGGCCAGCTCGACTTCGGGCCCGACGGCCAGCTGTATGTCGGAACGGGCGACGGCGGCGGGCAGAACGACAGCCACCAGAACGCGCAGAAGCCGGGCAGCCTGCTCGGGAAGATCCTGAGGCTCGATCCGAGCAGCGGCGCGGCGCCCGTGATCTGGGCATCCGGACTGCGCAACCCCTGGCGCTTCTCGTTCGACCGCGGGACCGGCGACATGGTGATCGCGGACGTCGGCGAGACCCACTGGGAGGAGATCGACCTCGCGCGCCGCGGCCAGGCCCCGGGCGCCAACTACGGCTGGCCCTGCTACGAGGGCAGCCAGGTGAACGACTCGGCGCCGAGCGGCGAGTGCTCGACGAAGCCCTCGTCGGTGGTCGCACCCGTTTGGGCCTACCCCCACCGCTGCGACTCGACCCATCCGTTCTGCGGCTCCGGGATCATCGGCGGCTACGTGGTGCGCGACCCCTCGCTCGGACCGCTTCAGGGGCGCTACGTCTACGGCGACCTGGGCAGGTCAGGCCTGCGCTCGATCGTGCTGGGCCAGCCGTCCGCCTCGGGGGACGCGCCGCTCGGCGTGAACGTCAGCGGACTGGCGACGTTCGGCGAGGACGCGGGCGGCTGCGTCTACGCGGCCTCCCTGTCGAGCGGCTCCGTCTACCGCATCGCGCCGGATGCCAATCCCACACCGGGGCCGTGTCCGCTCGCGGGCCAGGCCGCACCGGCGCCGCAGGTCAAGCTCAGCGTTAGCAAGACGCAGCACATCCTGCGCACCCGGCGCCTGCGCATCGGCGCGACGGTGACGCAGCCGAGCCGCATCGTCGCCGTGGCGCGCGTCACGGTCAGCCGCAAGCACAACCACGTGCTGGCCTTCCGCGGCGTGACCCGCAACGGGGTGGCGGCCGGCAGGCGCGCGGTCGTGCACCTGCGGCTGTCGCGGCGCAACATGCGCTCGCTGCGCCGGCTGCTCCACCGCCGCCACACGATGGTGGCCAAGGTCACGGTGATCGTGACCGGCCCCGGCGGCGGCACCGCCACGGCGGTCAAGGCGGTAAGACTGGTGCGCTGATGGAGATCGAGGTCCTGCAGGCCGACGTGACGAAGCTCGAGGTGGACGCGATCGCCAACGCGGCCAACACGGGGCTGATGCACGGAGGCGGCGTGGCCGGCGCGATCAGCCGCGCCGGCGGGCCCGAGATCCAGCGCGAGTCGAACGAGAAGGCGCCGATCGGCCTGGGCGAGGCCGTGGAGACCGGCGCCGGCGAGCTGCCCGCCCGCTATGTGATCCACGCCGCGACGATGGAGCTCGGCGGGCCCACGTCGGCGGCGATCATCGAGCGCGCCACCGAGTCGACGCTGGCGAAGGCCGACGTGCTCGGCTGCCGATCACTGGCGCTGGTCGCTTTCGGCACCGGCGTCGGCGGCTTCCCGCTCGACGAGGCGGCGCGGCTGATGGTCGGCGCCGTTCGCAGGCATGAGCCCCGCTCGCTGGAGCGGGTGGTGTTCGCCGTACATGGCAACGGCGCGGAGGCCGCCTTCCGCTCCGCACTGGATGGCGGCTAGCCTAAGCAGCAATGGCCCCGATCACCCCGCAGCGCAACAGCGCCCTGCCGTGGGATGGCCGTCCGGAGCGCGCGGACATCGTGATCATGGCCGGCATCGCCGCGAGCGGGCTCTACGCGCTGCTGCTGCTGCCGCTCGTGCCATCGCTGGTGGGCAGCCACCCGGCGCTGCTCGAGCTGCTGAAGGGGTCCACCGTCGCGATCGTGACCATGGGCGCGCTCGCCCGGACCGGCGATGCGTCGCTGTTCGTCGCGCTGGCGGCGGGCATCCCGGCGCTGATCGCGTTCGACTGGGCCTACTGGTGGGCCGGGCGGCGCTGGGGCGCCCGTGCGATGCAGACCCTCGGCGGCACCCACCCCAAGGGCCTGCGGCGGGCGGAGCGCGTCCGGCGGCTGATGGAGCGCTTCGGGCCCGTTGCGGTGATCCTTGCCTACGTGCTGCCGGTGCCCACCGCGCTGGTGGACGCCGCCGCGGGCTGGGCTCGCATGCGGCTGGTGGTCTTCATCGTCTGCGACATCATCGGCGCGCTTATCTGGGCCGGCCTGCTCGTGGGGCTCGGCTACGGCATCGGGCAGCCGGCGGTGGACGTGGTCCACAAGATCTCGCACTACTCGCTGTGGGCCACGCTCGCGATCGTGGTCTACATCTTCGTGCGCGAGGGACGCCGCGGCCGGGCGTCTATCGCCGCTCAGCAAGAGCAGTGATCACGGCCTCGTAGAAGCCCTCGCCGTTGCGGCCCTCCGTGACCTCGACGCCCCGCGGCGCTCCACGCAGGATGTCCGGATCCTTCTGCACGGCGTTGGCCACGAGGAAGAAGCGGCCCACGACGGGAGCGACGCCGAGATCCTCGCGCGAGTCGCCCACCGCGATGCAGTCCTCGGGCGCGTAGCCGCGGGCGCGCATGTGGCGGACCACGGCGTCGGCCTTCGAGGCGTCGCGCGGGATCAGGTGGTAGACGTGCGGCGGCCCCTCGAGGTCGGGCAGGGTGGTGCGCGGCACGATCGCGCCGTTGTCCACCAGGCGCAGGTTGGCGTGGCCGTGCTGCTCGAGCAGGGTGTCCGCCTCGAAGGCGTCCACCAGGCCGCGCATGAGGTGCGAGATCTCGCGGTTCAGGTGCCAGGGCTCGTGGTACTCGAGCCGGCCGGGGTAGGTCTCGAGCAGCAGGCGGGGCGCGCCCGAGTCCTCGATCTGGTCGTGGATCGTCCTGCCGTTCTGCGGCTGGAGGTCGCCGGTGAGCATGGTCTCCTCGCCGTCGATGACCAAGCCGCAGCCCATCTCGTAGATGTAGGCGGTCTGGCCCATCAGGCGCGCGTCCTCCATCACCTGCGCCTTGCGCCGGCCGGACTTGATCACCACCTCGACGCCTGCGCGGTGGCACGCCTCGAGCGCGCGCGCGGGCAGCAACGTGAACCCGCCGTCGGCGTCGCGGAACAGAGAACCCGCTGTCAGGAGCGTTCCGTCCAGATCTGTGTAAACGCAGTGGAGCATGGGTGCACCAGCCTAATAGGCTCGGTGGAGATGGCCATCGTCAGCGAAAAGATGCCCTGGGAGGAGGTGCTCGAGGCGGCCCGGGGCGAGCAACTCGTCACAACTTCCAACGTCGGCGGCCAGCCTGCCGAGGTGTCGGCGCTGCCGGCCGATCTTCATCCGGCGCTGCTCGAGGCGCTCGGGCGCGCGGGGATCTCGCAGCTCTACTCGCACCAGGCCGCAGCGCTGGAGGCGGCGCGCCGCGGGCACACGATCGTCACCACCGGCACGGCCAGCGGCAAGTCGCTCGCGTTCAACCTGCCGGTGCTCGACACGCTTGCCCACGACCCCCGCGCCCGCGCGGTCTACCTCTACCCCACCAAGGCCCTGGCCCAGGACCAGGCGCGCAAGCTGTCCGAGCTGCGGGCCCGCTTCCTGCGCCACGCGATCTACGACGGCGACACGCCGCGCGAAGAGCGGCGCGCGATCCGCGGCCGCTCGAACCTGATCCTCACGAACCCGGACATGCTCCACGTGGGCGTGATGCCGCACCACAAGAACTGGGGCGACGTGTTCGCCAACCTCGCCTGGGTGGTGGTCGACGAGGCGCACGTCTACCGCGGCGTGTTCGGCTCGCACGTGGCCAACGTGCTGCGGCGCCTGCGGCGGCTGGCGAACGCCTACGGCACCGAGCCGCGCTTCATGCTCACGAGCGCGACGATCGCCAACCCGGTCGATCTCGCCGAGGAGCTGACCGGCCTCGATTTCGAGCTGGTGGACCGCGACGGCGCCCCGCGCGCGAAGCGCGAGATCGCCATGTGGAACCCGCCGCTCGTGGACGAGGACAAGGGCATCCGGGCGTCGGCGCTGTCCGAGGCGGCGGGGCTGCTCGTCGAGCTGATGGAGCGCGAGGTGCGGACGATCTGCTTCCTGAAGTCGCGTCGCGGCGTGGAGCTGATCCAGAAGTTCGCCAAGCTGCGCCTGGAGGACGCCGGCCGCGGCGACCTGGCGGAGCGGATCGCGCCCTACCGCGCCGGCTACACGCCCTTCCAGCGGCGGGAGATCGAGCGCAAGCTGGCCGAGGGCGAGCTGCTGGCGGTGGTGGCCACCGACGCGCTCGAGCTCGGCATCGACGTGGGCGACCTCGACGCGGCGATCTGCGTGACGTTCCCCGGGACGGTGGCGAGTCTGCGCCAGATGTGGGGCCGCGCCGGGCGGCGCAGCCCCGGCCTCGCCCTCTACGTGGCGGGCGACGACGCGCTCGACCAGTTCTTCTGCCGCCACCCCGAGGAGTTCCTCGACCGCCCGGTGGAGTCCGCGATCCTCGACGCCGAGAACGAGGTGATCCACCTCCAGCACCTCGTGGCAGCGGCCTACGAGATGCCGCTCTCGGACGACGACCGCGAGACGCTCGGACCGCGCTGGCAGGCGTACGCCGACATGCTCGTCCAGCGCGGCGAGCTGCGCGAGCGGAACGGCCGCTACCTGCCGCGCGGCGAGGGCTTCCCGGCCGGCCGCGTGTCGCTGCGCTCGGCGGGGCTCGACTCCTTCGCGGTGGTCGACGTGGACGGCGGCGAGATCATCGGCACGGTGGAGGCGGCGCGGGCGCACTCCACGATCCATCCCGGCGCGGTCTACCTCCACCTCGGCCAGGCGTACGAGGTCGAGGAGCTCGACCTGCAGAACCGCAACGCGCTCGTCAAGGCCTTCAGCGGCGACTGGTACACGCAGCCCAAGAAGGAGACCGACACCTACATCGAGCAGATCCGCGACCAGCGCTCAGTGCTCGGGGTGGAGCTCTCGTTCGGGATCGTGTCGGTGACCGAGGAGGTGGTCGCCTTCCAGAAGAAGCGCGTGTCCGACCACGAGGTGCTCGACCTGCTGCCGGTCGAGCTGCCGCAGCAGCACTTCGTCACGCAGGCGCTCTGGTACGAGCTGCCGGAGCCGCTGCTGCGCGAGGAGTTCCCGCTCGACGTGCTCCAGGGCTCGATCCACGCGGCCGAGCATGGCCAGATCGCGGTGCTGCCGCTGATCGCCATGTGCGACCGCTGGGACATCGGCGGGCTGTCCACCGCCTTCCACCCGCAGACCGGGCGGCCGACGATCTTCATCTACGACGGCCACCCCGGCGGCGTGGGGATCACGCGCATCGGCTTCACGCTGTTCGAGACGCTGGTGGCCGACGCCCGCCGGCTGATCGCCGAGTGCCCCTGCCGCAGCGGCTGCCCCTCCTGCGTGCAGTCGCCGAAGTGCGGCAACCTGAACGAGCCGCTCAACAAGAACGGCGCGCTCGAGCTGATGACGCGGATGCAGGCGGCATAGCTACTTGATGGCGAGCTGCAGGTGGCCCTTGAGCCCCGACGTGCTCGCGTTCACCCAGCCGTCGAGGTTGCCGAGCGGTGCGCTGGCGAGCGACCCGCCGAGCTGGCCTCCAAGCCCGCCGCCCGCGAGGCTCGCGACCACGCCCGCGACGATCGCCCCCGCGTCGGAGCTCGTGACCAGCGCGCCCTTGGCGCCGGACACGCTTGCCGGCTGCTGCGAGGCGAGCTGGGCGATCCGGGCGGGGTCGGTCGAGATCACGAACGCCTGCCCCGCCACGCCGTAGTAGACCGGCTTACCGCTGCGGCCGCTGAGCTTGTAGAGGCCGTGCGACCTGGTGAGCCTTGCGCCCTTCAGGCCGATGCCGCCGGCGAACGACGGCGCCACCCTCGCCAGCTTCGCGAGCGTCTTCGAGAACGCGGCCGGGTCCTTCACCTCGGCGCGGATCGCGTAGCTGCCGTCGAGCCCGACGGCGATGCTGGTGTCGCCCGAGAGCTGGTCGATCACGTCCTTGTC
This sequence comes from uncultured Thermoleophilaceae bacterium, assembly GCA_963848495.1. GTDB lineage: Bacteria > Actinomycetota > Thermoleophilia > Solirubrobacterales > Thermoleophilaceae > JAICJR01. The sequence goes on along the minus strand of CAWKDV010000002.1, from coordinate 252,860 downwards.
GACGTCGATCCCGAGCTGCCGGCCGATCTGCGCCTTGGCGCGCGCGAAGTCGCTGAAGCTGCGAGGGCTGATCGCCTGGGCGGCGCGCTGCGCGAAGTCGATCAACTGGTTCGATCCGCGCAGGCCGACGACGATCTCGCCCGGCTTGCCCAGGACGCCCGGTGAGCTGTCGCCGGTGGCGATCGGCACGTCGGCGTCGGTCAGGCCCGACGGGTCGGTCTTCATGTTGAAGTCGAACTTGATCCCGTCGCTTGCCGCGGAGCCGGTCAGGCCGAACGTCCTGAGGGCGGCCACCCACTTGATCTTGCGCGCGTCCGCCGTGCCCGGGCTCTGGTTCAGCAGTTGCTGGACGTCGACGTAGACCTTGAGCAGCGAGCCCGACGGCAGGCCGTCGAGCGAGCTGTTGATCTGGCCGGCGGTGAGGTGGTCGCCGCCGTCGTGGCGCTGGAGGGCCTGGATCAGGTGGTCCTTGGTGTCGGCGCCGATCACGACGTCGCCGTCCTGAGCGGTCTCGCCGCCGTCCGTCTGGCGGTAGAGGGTGGCGCCGTTCGAGCTGCCGTCGGCCTTCAGATCACCCGACTGCTTGAGCAGGCTCTCGAGCTTGCCCTTGTCCTTCACCTTCAGGGCCACGATGAAGCCGTTGGCGTTGCCCTGGAGGCTCTGGAGGTCGGGCGCCGCGATCACCGCCGGGTTGCCGAGCAGCGGCTTGAGGTCCTTGTCGAAGTCGAGCCCCTGCTTCTTCAGCGACTGCTTGAGTGAATCCTCGATCTGGCCCCCGAACGAGAACTTGTTGGCGATCGAGCCGAGCGCCTGCCACTGGGCGCCGTTCGGGTTCGTGTCGATGACGATCGCAACCGGCGAGGTCTTCGGCAGGTAGGCGAGCGCGTCGCTGAGCGGATCGCCGCCGCTGCCGGAGGACCCACCGCCGCAGCCGGCGACCGCGATCGCCGCCGCGGCGATGGTTGTGGCGAAGAGCCTGCGCATTCAGCGTTCGATCAGCTCGACACGGTACCCGTCGGGGTCCCGCACGAAGCAGATCCGAGAGCCGCCCTCGACGACCTGATACGGCGGCTTCTCGGGCTCGATGCCCTGTTCTTTGAGGTTGGCCAGCTTCCCATCGAGGTCGGTGGTGGTGACCGCGATGTGGTTGTAGCCGGTGCCGAGCTCGTAGGAGTCGACCCCGAAGTTGTACGTCAGCTCCAGCCGGGCACCGTCGCCCGGGAGGCCCATGAAGACGTTGACGGCTTCCTGGCGGATGGGCATTCGCCCGACCTCCTCGAAGCCCAGCGCCTTGTAGAAGTCGACCGACCGGTCGATGTCGCCGATTCGGTAGCAGGTGTGGATCAGCTCGCTCATGGCGCGTCAGACTAGCGAGGCGGCTGCGGCTACCATCCCCGGGCTTGGCGAGGTAGCTCAGTTGGTAGAGCACACGACTGAAAATCGTGGTGTCGCCGGTTCGATTCCGGCCCTCGCCATCGAAGAAAGGCCCTGCAACTCGCGAGGTTTCGCAACTCACGACATCGGGCGCGAAAAGGCCGGAAAGGGCCCGGTCGGCCCTTTTGCTTTGTGATTGGGCGGCCAAGCGTCCCGCAGCACTAATGGGCACGAGCCGAGGAGTACACGATGCGTTTCGTGTGCTCGCCAGTCGGCCGTGGCGAGGCGCTACGCGGCCGCGTGGGCGAGACGCTGCTGCCGCTGCGGTCGTCCGCTGCGCCGCCAAGGCGCCGAACACCGCATCGCCCAACGGGACCCCGACGACTCGCCGACCGCGCCTCCGCGCTCAACCGTGGCGCCTCGCACCAGCTTGCGCCGCGGTCCTTCCTACGGAGGGAGGTTTTGGACCCCCGACGGCTCGCCGGTGGTGACCTACCTCAGTTGGACCCGCAGCGCCAACGCGGCCGGGGCCGAGCGCGTGGCTCGGCCCCGGGTTGCCCTGGTCTGTGACGGCCGATTCAGCGCACGAGCCTCAGCTTCATCATCTTCGTGATCGTGTTGCCCCCGGCGCCGGTGGCCTCGAGCACGATCTTCGCGGTGACCTTCTTCCTGCGCCGCAGGGCGTTTCGGACCGCGGTCGCGTCCCGCTGCAGCAGCTTGAGCGACACCTTGGCCGCTCTCCCCGCTTTCAGGTTCACGTGCCCGTCGATGAACTGGACGGGCTTTCCCGCTTTCCGAAGCGAGAGCGTGCCCCTCGCCAGCACCGGCACGTCGACGTTCGCGCTGACGGGGATCTTCAGCGCGCCGGCCTTGGACAGCTTCGCCTTCCTGGCCGGGGAGCTGAGGGTGATCTTGGTCGTGGTCTGATTGGCCGTGCCCTGATCGACGGGCACCGAGATCGTCGGCTCGAGCATCTGCGTGATCGAGCCGCTGATCACCCGGGTTGGGAACAACAGGTCATGCAGCCCGGCCCTGCTGGCTGTCACCGGGATCCGGAACTCCCAGGCGTTCGGGGCGCGCGTGTCCCAGACGCCCGGGGCGGCCCCGTTCGGGTCGCGGATCGAACCCGTGCCGCCGTACAGCGGCGCACCCAGCGACGACGGGCAGTCCGCCTGGTCCGGCGTCTCGGTGGCCGTGGCGTTGTCCACCTTGAAGCAGGCGATCGGATGTGCGGCGCTGATCGCGGGCGACATGTCGGCGGGCAGCTTGATCTCGGGGAAGCTCTGCTCGGCGCAGGACGCGTCGATGCCGTTCAGCACCAGATTCACGTAGAAGACGTCGCCAGTCTTCGGTGGGGCGTCGGCGGCGTACTGGGCGCCGGCGTACTCGCCCACGCCGTTCACGACGTCGACCGTGTAGCAGTCGTTGATCCAGGTCTTCACCAGCGGCCCGAAGTGCCAGCCGCTGGCGGCCGACGCCGGCGCGGCCGAGGCCGCCACCGCAACTGTCGCGGCGAGCGCGGCGAGACTTGCGAGCGCGGGGCCACGCCGCGCGGGTGCGCGATGTTCCATGTTCTGCTCCTTGAGAGAGTGAGTGGTCTGAGCCTCAGCCGCGGATCGACAGCGTCATGCGGCTGAGCGTGCGGCTGATGGGCACGACGGTGGCCGTGCCGGTGGCGTCCCGGTAGGCGCCCGTGCCGCCGGTGATCGCGAGCTGGAACGGGCGGTCGTTCTGCTCGTTGGTGACCCCTTGCAGGGCGATCTCGCCGTGCGCGAGGACGAGCGTCCCGGTGAGGGCGATCGACTTGCCGGGCACCGTCTCGATGCCGGCGATGTGGTCGCGCCCGAGCTGCCGGTGACCGCCTCTGTCATAGACCTTGTCGCTGGTCACAACGAGATCGCCGGCTGAGTCGCCGGCGGGCTGGTTGTCGACGAACTGGAACGTGTCCTGGCGCGCGACGAGCCGCAGGGTCTCGGCCTTCGCCTGGCCGGCCTGGCCGCTGGCCGCGGCGGCGTGGCTCGTGAGTCCGGCAACGAGGAGCCCGGCGGCCGTTGCCACGGCAGCGAGCGCGATCGCCGCACGCCCGCGTGAGTGTGATCGATTGAGCATTGAGTCGTCTCCCGCGCTCTAGGAGTGGCTGCCGTTGAGGTGCCGGCGGTTGCGCACGATCGTCACCACCGCCACCGCGATGAAGAACACGACGAGGGCGAGGAACCCGAACCAGGCGATGCCGCTGAGCACGCCCAGGGCCCCCGAGTTGTCGTTCTTGAGCAGGCCGGCGCCGACGAAGCAGACGACGAGCAGCGCGCCGAGCGGAATCAGGGTCTGTCGCTTGATCATTTCTGTGACCTCCGGTTTGTGGTTTTGTGCGACGAGACCAACCTAAGGCCCGCCAACCGGGGTGTCATCGACCCCTGACTTGAACCCGCGTACACCAGCGGGATGACATGGCGGCGCGCAGATGCATGCCCTCGGTCGATGTGAGCCGCCTCGCACTCGTTTACCGTCGCTACATGCGCTCGACGCTCACGCGGCAGCTTCGCTCGATACCCGCGTTCGTCGCGGACGCATCGCTCGCCTCCGCTCTTGCCGTGATCGCCGAGCTGGAGGTGCTCGCCTCGGCGAGCTTTCCGGGCAGCGATGCGGCCGCCGCGGCCGCGATTCCGGTCATGACGCTGCCGCTGGCCTGGCGGCGGCGGGCTCCGGTCCTGACGGTCGCGGCGGTCTACGGCGCCTACGCCGCCCAGGCGCTTGCCGGCGGGCATGCCGAGCAGAGCGTCGCGGTATCGATCGCGCTGCTGGTGGCGATCTACTCGATCGCCGCCCACGCGCCGGACGGCGGAGTGGCGCTCGCAGGACTCATTGCCGGTCAGGCGGTCGCCTGGTTGGCACTCGCGCTCGAGGGTGGCCGCGGTGCCGGCGACTACGTGTTCTCGGTGCTGCTCGGTGGCGGCGCCTGGCTCGGCGGCTACGCGGTGAGAAGCGGCCGGCTGGTGGCCGCGCGGCTCGAACACCGGGCCGAACGCGCCGAGGCGATGAGCGCCGCCCAGCGCGAGCGCGCGGTGGTCGAGGAGCGGGCGCGGATCGCGCGCGAGATGCACGACGTCCTGGCCCACACGATGAGTGTCGTCGTGGTGCAGACGGGCGCCGCCCGCCAGATCCTGCACTCGGAGCCGGGGCGCAGCGAGCAGATGCTGCACGCGGTGGAGGCGACCTCGCGCCAGGCGCTCTCGGAGATGCGGCGCCTGCTGGGGCTGATTCGAAGCGACGCCGAGGGCCTCGGCGTGTCGCCGCAGCCAGGCCTGGGCCAGCTCGACGAGCTGCTGGCCCGGGCGCGTGAGGCGGGGCTGGCGCTGGCGGTGGAGCGCGAGGGCGAGGCCCGCCCGCTCCCGGCGGGAGTCGACCTCGCCGCCTACCGGATCGCACAGGAGTCGATCACCAACGCGATCAAGCACGGGACGGGCCCGGCCGGCCTCGCCGTGCGCTACCGGGTGAACGAGCTGGAGCTCGAGTTCCGAAACGCGATCGCCGAACAACCGCGCGGTGGCGGGGGCGCCGGCCACGGGCTGATCGGCATGCACGAGCGAGCCATGCTTTATGGCGGCACGCTCGAGGCCGGCCGGGAGGCGGACACCTTCCGGGTTCTGGCCCGCCTGCCGCTGGAGGAGGAGTCACAGTGAGCGTCCGGGTGCTGATCGCCGACGACCAGGAGATGATCCGCACGGGCTTTCGGCTGATCCTCGAGCAGAACGGTGTAGAGGTGGTGGCCGAGGCCGCCAACGGGATCGAGGCCGTGGACGCCGCCCGCGCGACCCGGCCCGACGTGGTGCTGATGGACGTGCGCATGCCCGGCCTCGACGGGATCGAGGCCACGCGGCGGCTGCTGGAGGGACCGCCCCGGCTCGACACGCATGTGCTGGTGCTCACAACGTTCGACCTCGACGAGTATGTGTACGGCGCGCTGCGGGCCGGGGCGAGCGGGTTCCTGCTCAAGGACCTCCCTGCCGAGCAGCTCAGCGCCGCGGTGAAGGCCGTTGCCTTCGGAGACGCGCTCCTCGCGCCCGCCGTCACCAGGCGGCTGATCGAGCGATTCGCCAGCCTTGCCGACCCCGGCGCCAAGCCGCCAGCCGGCTACGATGACCTCACCAACCGCGAGCGCGAGGTCTTTGCCATGGTCGGCCGCGGCCTAACCAACGCCCAGATCACCGACCGGCTCGTGCTCAGCGAGGCGACCGTCAAGACCCACGTCGCCCGCATCTTCGCCAAACTCGACATCCACGACCGCGCCCAAGCCGTCGTGCTCGCCTACGAATCGGGAATCGTACGACCCGGCGAAGACGACTGAGCAACATCAGGGGTTGATCGGTTGAGCAGTCGGTGCGGCTCGCAAAGCGCGAACGCGACCGGGTCGCTTCGAGCGCTGCGACGGCCGCGTCGCGGCGCAGCCCCCACTTGACGCGGGCCTCGCGCTCCTTGCCGGCGAAGTCGACGCAGCCCTGGCGCCTGTCGCGTGTCGGTTAGGAAGAAGAGCGGCACGTGGTGCGGCTTGACAGTGAAGTCGAGGTAGCCGCCGAGCACCCGCGCGCGCCTGCGCGCGTAGCCGAAGCCCCCGGCGTCGCCAGCGGGGCTCGTCATCTTGCGTCAGGCTGTCCAGAGGCCGGAGAGCGGCACAGCCGCGAGTCGGTCACCGAAGGTGACGGTGCTTGCACCTGCGTAGAGCAACGCTCCGGCGTTGAACCTGCGACCGAGCTTGTCCCTGAGGTGGACCAGTCCGCGTAAGTCTCGCTCGTGGACGGTCGCGGCGGACTTGACCTCGACCGCTGACACCGACCCGTCGCGGTGTTCGATGACGATGTCGACTTCGCGTCCGTCGCGGTCGCGGTAGTGAAACAGCTCAGGGCGGTCGTCCAGCCAGGAGATCTGGCGGTGGAGTTCCATCGCGGCGAAGGTCTCGTAGAACATGCCGCCAAGGTCGAGGTCGGTTTCGATGCGCCGCTCGTCCGCGCCGACGAGATATGCGAGCAAGCCCGCGTCGGCGACATGGATCTTGGGGCGTTTGATCGACCTCGCGAGCAGGTTGTTGCTCCAGGCGGGCAGGCGCCTGATGAGGAACAGCATCTCCAGCAAGTCGAGATGGCGCCGGATCGTCGTGGCCGGCGTGCCGAGCGAGCCGCTCAACCGGTCGACGTTCAGCTCGGCCGCCGACGTGGCACCGACGGCGCGCAGCAGCCGAGCGACGACGGCGTGATCGGCCACGTCGGCGAGACTCGTCAAGTCGCGCTCGAGGATCCCTTCGACGTAACTTTCGAAGAAGCGAGCGCGCCGATTGGATGGGCGTCCTTGGACCTCCGGGTATCCGCCTTTGGCGAGGATCTCGGCGTGCGCCCTGCGCCCGACCGGCGCGTCGGCGGGGTGAGGGAAGCGGCCATCGGCGAGGCCGGGGACGAATGACTCGCGATGCCCGAGCAGCTCTCCCTGGCTGAACGGATGCAGGCGCAGGTACTCCGCACGACCGGCGAGGCTGTCCTTGACCTGCGTCATCTCGAGCAGGTTCGCCGACCCGGTGATCGCGAATTGACCCGGTGTCTTGTCGCGATCGACACGGAGCTTGATCTCGGTCATCAGCTCGGGGACGCGCTGGATCTCATCGATCGCCACCGGCGTGTCGAGCGTGGCGATGAAGCCCGCCGGGTCCGCGCGCGCGGCCGCACGGACGGCCTGGTTGTCAAGCGTCAGGACCTCGCGGCCAGCCCCTTCGGCCCGCGCGACCTGTTCCAGCAGCGTGCTCTTGCCGACCTGGCGGGCGCCGAGGATGACAACCACACGCGTGTCGGCCAAAGCCGCTTCGACGGCCGACTGCGCATGTCGTGCTACCAGCGACGGTGCGGCCATCCGAGAAGCCTAGCCGCCATCCCCGACAAATCCACCACGACATGGCCGCAAAACCACCGTGCTGATGCCGCGGATCCACCGACATCTGGTCGCCGATCCACGCTCGGCGCGCCTCCGTGCATCCGGGAGCCAACCTTGCAACGAAAAGGCCGACGGGATCGACCGTCGGCCGTATCGTCCTGGAAACAGCCGCAAAGTCCGGGACAATCCGAACGGCGACCGGATTTGCAGGAACACGATAATGCCTGTAAATCGCGCACATTCGCCCGGCCAGCAGCACGACTGAAAATCGTGGTGTCGCCGGTTCGATTCCGGCCCTCGCCATCTGACAGGCTGCGGCGCAACGCCTGGCTGCGTCCTCGGTCGACTCCCTTGCTAGCGCAAGCTTCGCTCCCTGCGTCCTTGCCAGGCGGGCGTCCTCGCATGCAGATGGCGAGGGCTTCGCCCGCGCCATTTGAGACGGCCGCGCCGCAGGTCCTGCCGGCTGCCGCCGCTAGCGCGGCCGCGGCGGCCGCACGATCGCCTCTCCCGAGGCGACCAGTTCGTCACGCTGGTTGGTCCAGGTCAGGGCCATCGTCACGCGCTCACGCTCGGGGTCGATGTCGGCCACCTCGGCGCGAGCGGTGATGGTGTCCCCCACCAGCACCGGTGCGACGAAGTCGACAGCGACGTTCCGCGCGACGGTGCCGAGTCCGGGGAGCACCGTTCCGAGCACGCCCGCAGCGATGCCGATCACCAATGTGCCGTGCGCCACGCGCGCCCCAAACCCTGACCGCGCCGCGACGACGGCGTCCACGTGCAGCGGGTTAAAGTCGCCGCTGATGCCGGCGAAGAGGACGACGTCCGCCTCGGAGATCGTCTTCGCGAACGTAGCCGCGTCCCCAAGCCGGAGTTCTGTGAGCGGCACCGACCGCATGCGCCGAATCTAGGGAGCGAGGGGGTGGCAAAGCGCTGTGGCAATCGACAAGATCCACTCGGCCAAGTTCGTGGTGACCTCCATCGCCCAGGCGGGGTTGGTGCGCGACGATCTCCGCTCGGAGCGAGGAGAGCCATGACCTATTACCTCGGCGTCGACATCGGCGGCACGTTTACGGACTGCGTGGCTGTCGATGACGGCGGCCGCATCTTTCACGCGAAGACGCCGTCGACCCACAGCTCGAGTCCGGTCGAGGGTGTGGTCGCCGGGCTGGGGCTGCTCGCCGGCGAGGTGGGCGTCGACCTCGATGACCTGTGCGGTGACGCCGACCGGCTCGGGCACGGCACCACGATCGGCACGAACCTGATCGTCGAGCGCCGCGGCGCCCGCGTCGGGTTGCTCGCCACAGCCGGTCACGGCGACGCCCTGGCGATGATGCGCGGCAACGGCCGCACGGCGGGCGTGGCGCCCGACCAGGTGTTCAGCGTTCACGCCACCGACAAGCCGGCGCCACTTGTCGAGCGTCGCGACGTGGTCGAGGTGTCCGAGCGGGTGGCGAGCGACGGCGAGGTGCTCGCCCCCCTCGACGAGGAGCGCGTACGCGAGCAGCTGCGCGAGCTGCTCGAGGGAGGCGAGGTCGACGCCATCGCGATCGCGCTGATGTGGTCGTTCCGCAATCCCGTGAATGAGCGGCGGCTCCACGAGATTGTGCGCGAGATGGCGCCCGACCTGTACGTGTCGGTGTCGTCTGAGACCTCTCCGCGCCAGGGCGAGTACGAGCGCACCGTGGCGACCGTGCTCAACAGCTATGTGGGCCCCGCGTCGAGCCGCTACCTCGGCGAGCTGGCCGAGGCGGTGGAGGGTCTCGGCCTGGACCGGCCGCTCCTGATCATGCAGTCGGCCGGCGGCGTCGTGCCCGTGGAGGTGGCCAGCCACTTCCCGGTGGAGACGATCGGCTCGGGCCCCGCCGGCGGCGTGGCCGGCACCGCGCAGGTCGCGGCCGCCAGCGGCCACCGCAATGTGATCGCCACCGACATGGGCGGGACCTCGTTCGAGGTCGGCCTGATCGTGGATGGCCGGCCGGTGACCTCCGGCGAGCAGGTGGTGGAGCAGTACGCCTTCCATGCGAACCAGCTCGACGTGCGCTCGATCGCCTGCGGCGGCGGCTCGATCGCGTTCGTCGACGACTACACGGGAGCGCTGCGCGTCGGCCCGCGCTCGGCAGGTGCCGACCCCGGCCCGGCGTGTTACGGCCGCGGCAGCGAGCCCACCGTGACGGACGCCGACGTGGTGCTCGGCCTAATCGACCCCGAGCACTTCCTCGGCGGGCGGATGAAGCTCGACGTCGACGCCGCTCGCCGCGCGGTGGCCGCTGTGGCGAGGCCGCTGGGGCTGAGCGTGGAGGAGGCTGCCGCGGGCATCGTGCGCGTGAACGACCAGAAGGCCGCGCTGCTCATCCGGCAGCGCACGATCGAGCAGGGCTTCGACCCGCGCGACTTCGTGCTCTACGCCTTCGGCGGGGCCGGTCCGGTGCACGCGTTCGGCTTCGCGGAGGAGCTGGGGGTGAGTGAGATCGTGGTCCCGCTCGGCAACGGCGCGTCCACGCTGTCCGCGTACGGGATCGCGGCCACCGACGTGATGCGCACGTTCGGGCGCCAGTGTGCGCTGCGCGCGCCGTTCGACGCTGCCGCGCTGGCCGAAATGGTGGCGGGTGTGGAATCGGCCGCGTCGAGCGCGATGGCCGACTCCGGCTTCGATCCAGGCGCCGTTGTGTTCGAGCGGCTGGCCGTGATGCGCTACGCCGAGCAGCTTCTGCACGACCTGCCGCTGCCGCTCGGCGCCGGGCCTATCGACGACGCCGCGTGCGGGGACCTCGTGGGGCGCTTCGACGAGGAGTACGTGCGCCTCTACGGCGAGGGCGCGCGCTCGATCTTCCAGGCGGTGGAGATCTTCGGCATCCGGGTGCGCGCGCGTGTGCCGCTGGGATTCGTGCCGGCGCTCGGCGCGGCGGCTGCGCAGAACGGCGGCGGGATGACGGTGACGAGCGACCGCGTGCGCCAGGTCTACTGGCCCGACGAGCAGGCCTGGGTGCCCACCGCGGTGCACGACGGCGGCGCGCTCAAGCCGGGCAACCGGGTGAACGGTCCGGCGGTGGTCGAGCTGCCGAACACCACTGTCGCGGTCGCGGCGGGGAGCCAGGTGACGCTCGACGCGATCGGCAACTTCGTCCTCTCGATCGGCTGAAGGGAGCGCGCATGGCCACCACTGATCAGATCGCCCCCGCTCTCGCCGAGCCGACGACCGCGCGCGAGCCGGGCTTCTGGGACGGAGTCGCTCACAGCTACATCCCGCCGGCCGAGCTGCGCATCGGCGGCGGGCTCCGGCTGCACCGCGACGCGGACGCCGAGGTCGACCCGATCACCCACGAGGTGATCCGCTACGCGCTGCTGCACGTGAACCTCGAGCACTCGGCGCTCATCCAGCGTCTCTGCGTGTCGCCGATCACGATGCTCACGCGCGACTTCCAGACGTCGGTGCTCACCGAGGACGGCGAGCTCGTGTTCCTCGGGCCGAACCTGCAGTACTTCTCGAACAGCCATTCGCTGAGCGTGAAGTGGACGCTTGAGAACCGGTCGGAGAACCCGGGCATCGCGCCGGGCGATGTGTACCTGTCGAACGACCCGTTCGTCGGCGCGCCGCACCAGCCGGACACGAGCCTGCTCGGTCCGGTGTTCGTGGACGGCCGGCTGTTCTGCTGGGTGGCGAACTCACTGCACTACTCGGATGTGGGCGGCAGCATGCCCGGCAGCTTCTGCATCGATGCGCAGGACACCTGGGCAGAGCCGATGAGCTGGCCGCCGGTGAAGCTGATCGAGGGCGGCCGCGTGCGGCGCGAGATCGAGGAGCTGTTCGCCCGCCAGAGCCGGCTGCCGCACGCGCTGCTGATGGACCTGCACGCGGCGATGGCGGCACTCGGCAGCGCGCAGCGGCGGATCGAGGTGCTGGTGGAGCGCTACGGCGCGGCCACGGTGAAGACCGTGATGCACCGGACGCTGGACGCGTCGGAGGCTCTGTTCGCTGAGCGGCTCGCGCAGATCCCCGACGGGCGCTGGAGCCACCGCGCGTTCACGGAGGCCGCGGTGCCCGGCGATCGCGGGCGTGTACGCGTATCAGATCAACGTCACCAAGACGGGCGGCAGGCTGATCGTCGACAACCAGGGCACCGACCCGCAGGCCGGCTCGATCAACGTGACCTACGCCGCGTTCGCCGGTGCCGTGCTGGCGGCGGTCACGCAGCAGATGACCTCCGACGTGGCGGGCGCGTACGGCGGCGCCTACCGCCTCGTGGAGTTCCGGCCCGAGCCGGGCCTTCTCAACTGCGCGGACTTCCCGGCCGCGGTCAGCCCATCGGGCGCGTTCACCACCGAGATGCAGCTGAACGCCGCCGGCATCGTGGTGGCGAAGATGCTCGCCTGCGCCGACGGCGACGTCCGCGATCTGGCGCTCGGGCCCTGCATCCCGCACTTCTACGGCACGATCCAGGGCGGAGCCGACGCGGCCGGGAACATCTTCATCTTCCCCAATACCGACGGGATGATGGGCTCGCTCGGCGCGATGCCGCAGCGCGACGGCGTGGACGTGGGCGGGCACTTCTGGATCCCCGACGGGATCGCCTCGAACTGCGAGGACCTGGAGGCGCAGTACCCGCTGCTGATCCTGTCGCGGCGGCTGCTCGAGCCGGGAGCCGACGGCGCCGGGCGGCAGCGCGGCGGGCTCGGCTTCGTGGAGACGACCGTGCCGCGAGGCGCGCTCGCCTTCCAGCTGGCGCTCTACGCGAATGAGTCGTTCACGAAGGCACAGGGGCTGTTCGGCGGCAACCCCGGCACGCGCGCGTCGTTGCGGTTGAAGCGCGGCACAGACGTGGCGGAGCGCCTCGCCGACGGCAGCGTGCCGGTGTCGGTCGACGACGTGACCGGCGAGGAGGAGCCCGCCGGCTTCAAGGCCACGCCGCTCGACATGGGCCCCGCCGACGTGTGGGAGTGGGTCTCGCCCAGCACCGCCGGTTACGGCGATCCGCTGCGGCGCGATCCGGCCGCCGTGTTCGCCGACATCGCGCTGGCCGACCTGCGGCCCGACGTGGCCGAGCGGGTGTTCGGCGTGGTGGCGAGCGCCGACGGAGTGGACGAGGCCGCGACGCTCGAGCGCCGACGAAAGCTGCTGCGCGAGCGGCTTCACGCTGCGGATCCCGGCGAGCCGGTCGAGCCGCCCGCAGGGGCACGCGCGGTCGGCGACCTGCTGCATGTCGTAGACGGCCGCTGGTGGTGCAACGGCGCTGACCTCGGCCCCGCGACCGGCAACTACCGCGAGCACACGCTCGTGCTCGAGACGCCGGCGCGCATGATCGCGCCCGAGTTCGACGCTCACGACGTGAAGATGGCCGACCAGATCGTGTTCCGCGAGTACCTCTGCCCGGTCACCGGCTACCGAATCGACGCCGAGCTGGCGCGGGCCGGCGAGCCGCTGCTCCAGGACATCCGCCTGGAGGCCTGAAGTGGCTCTCGCAGCCGACGGCCGCGCGCACTGGCTGCCCGACGTGGGCGACGAGCCGCCCCTGCTCGGGCTGACCTGCGGAGAGCTGCTCGACCAGGCCGCGGCCGACTCGCTGGACCATGACGCGCTCGTCTACAGCGCCTACGGCGGCGACGTGCCAAACCTGCGCTGGACCTTCGCCGAGCTGCGCGCGCGCTCGCGCGAGGTGGGCCGCGCGCTGGTGGCGTCGGGCACGCGCCCGGGCGACCGAGTGGCACTCTGGGCGAGCAACCACGCCGAATGGCTCCTGACCCAGTTCGGCGCGGCCTACGCGGGCGTCGTTCTGGTGCCGTTGAACCCGCTCTACCGTGCGTCCGAGGTGGCGTTCGTGCTGCGCCAGGCGCAGGCCAGCGCGCTGATCGTCGAGCCGGTGAACCGGGGCGTGAGCCTGTGGGAGATGGCGGCCGACGCCGTGCGCGAGGTGCCCACGATGCGCTTCCAGGTGGCGCTCGGCGAGTCGCCGGACGGTAACGGCGCGTCGTGGGACGAGTTCCTCGCGCTGGCCGACGAGGTGGACGACGCGGCCCTCGACCGCCGCGCGCCGACCGCCGGCGACCTGGCCCAGATCCAGTTCACCTCCGGCACAACCGGCTTTCCAAAGGGAGCGATGCTCCGCCACGGCGCGCTCACGGACAACGCCCGCCTCTTCGCCGCGCGCGCGGAGCTGCGCCGCCACGGGCGCAACTGCTCGGGCATGCCGCAGTTCCACTGCGGCGGCTCGGTGCTCGCCGCGATGGGATCGATCGCCACGCGCAGCGCGCTGATGCCGCTCGTGACCTTCGACCCGCGTAAGGCCATCGACACGATCGACCGCGAGCGGGCCACAGCGCTCATGGCGGTACCGTCGATGATGCTCGCAATCGAGGGCGCGCTGGCGCAGGGCGACTCGCTCGGCAGCCTCGAGCGCGTGGTCACTGGCGGTTCGCTCGTCCCGCCCGAGATCGCGCTGCGCTGGAACGAGCGGCTCGGCGTGACGTTCTCGATCACGTACGGCCTCACCGAGGCTTCGCCCGTGATCACGCAGAGCTCGCCGTCCGACTCGCTCGAGCTGCAAGCGGAGACCGTCGGCCGGCCGCTCCCGCACGTGGAATGCGACCTTGCAGACCCGTTGCACGGCGGCACTGTCGGGGTCGGCGAGGAGGGTGAGCTGCGCGTGCGAGGCTGGCAGGTGATGGCCGGCTACTTCGGCGACGACCACGCCACCGCCGACGCGATCACGCCCGAGGGCTGGCTGCGCACCGGCGACCTGGGCCGCATGGACGGGGACGGCTACGTGCGCATCACCGGGCGCGCGAAGGACATGATCATCCGCGGCGGCGAGAACCTCTACCCGGCCGAGATCGAGGCGGCGCTGCGGACGCTCGACGGCGTGCTCGAGGCATATGTCGTTGGCGTTCCCGACGAGCGCTACGGCGAGGTGCCCGCAGCCTTCGTGCGGATGTCGCGACGGCGCGTCGCTGACGCTCGAGGACATGCAGTGCTCGCTGGCCGGACGCATCGCCCGCTTCAAGATCCCGCCGCACCTGCGCGTGGTCTCGGAGCTGCCGCTCACCAGCTCGGGCAAGGTGCAGAAGTTCAAGCTGCGCGACCAGTTCCTGGCCGCGCGTGTCGCAACGGCGTAGAAAGGAGCGTTAGGGTTGATCGGGGTGGAGACGGTGCGCTCGGGCGACGCTCACGAAGCCGTCACGCCGCTCGAGCGGCTGATCGACGGGCTGCTCGCGCGCGTGGACGAGATCTCCGACCTGAGCGCGGCCGGCTTCCAGGAGATGTTCCCGTCCTACGCGCGGATCGAGCGCCAGGCGCTCACGCCGATCATCGCCGGCAACACGCGCCGCCTGCTGCTCTCGATTCGCGACCCCGACCACGTGCCGGACATCGAGGGCTACCGCGAGTCGGGCGAGGAGCGGGCGCGCATGGGAATCACGAGCGACGAGATGCTGCACGCCTGGCGGATCGGCATGACGATCACGCGCGAGCACGCGTACGCGCTGGCCGCGGAGCTCGAGATTCCCGACGACGTGGTGCTGACGTTCGTCGAGGAGCTGCTGCGCTGCGGGGACGTCGGGATGCTCGAGTCGGCCGCGGCGCACCGCGAGACCGAGCTGGAGATGGCGCGCCACGAGCAGCACCACCGGGCCAACCTAGTGCGGGGGATCCTCTTCGGCACGCTCGCGCCGGCCGCGGTGCGCGTGCAGGCGGCCACCTACGGCCTCGATACCGACGCGCTGTTCTGCGCTGTGCGCGCCCGCCCGACGGAGGAGGTGGGACTGCGCGCGCTCGAGCGTCAGCTGGGCGTGGCCGACGGCGCCGGTCCCCGGCGCGGCCTGGCGGCGCTGCTCGACGGCGACCTGGCAGGCTTCGTGGCCGCGCCGGTCAAGGGCAAGGTCGCCGCCCCGGTCGGCGTCGGCCCGGCCGCCACGCTCGACGGCCTGGAGAACTCCTTCCGTCTTGCGAGCCGTGCGCTCGAGAGCGCGAACGCAACCGGGCTCGCGGGATATGTCGGCGTCGAGGAGCTCGGCCTGCTCCCCGCCGTGATCGCCGACCGCGATGTGGGCGACGAGATCCTGCGGCGGATCATCGATCCGGTGCTGGCGCACGGCAAGACCGGCGCGACGCTGATCGAGACGGTGTCCCGCTACCTGGAGAACGACGGCCGCCTGGAGCTCACCGCCGAGCAGATGTTCATGCACGTGAACACCGTGCGCTACCGGCTGCGCCGCTTCGAGGAGCTCACCGGCATGAACCTGCGCCACGTGGACGACCTCGTGCAGATCTGGTGGGCCCTGCGGCGCCACAAGCTGCAGTTGTAGGCGCCCACAATCCACGCGCCCCCCACACTGGCGGCAGACACGTAGCCGCGCCGCCGCCGCGCCGTCAAGCTCGAAGCGGGATGAGCACGACCGACGCCGGCGTTCCGCTGCGCCCGTTCTACGGACCGGAAGAGACGACCGAGTACGCCCGCGACCTGGCCGACCCAGGCCAGTTTCCGTTCACGCGCGGCCGCCGGCCGCCGCGCAGCACCGGCGCCACCGCCGGCTGGATCCAGCGCGAGCTGTCGGGGGAGGGCTCCCCGGCGCGCTCGAACCGCCAGTTCCGGGCGCTGCTCGCGCACGGCGCGCTGGGCGTGGACGTGATCGGCGACACGCCGACGATGGCGGCGCTCGATCCCGACCATGCGATGTGCATCCCCGCGGTGGGTACCGGCGGCGTGTCGCTCTGCCGAAAGCAGGACTTCGTCGAGCTGTTCGATGGTATCCCGCTCGACCAGATCACCGCTTCGCACTCGCTGCCCGCGGCGTTCGCGCTCGCCGGTCAGTACCTGGCTGCCCAGACCAACGGCGTCGACCCGCTCGTGCTGCGCGGCTCGGCGATCCAGAGCCCTATGTACGGCGAGGACTGCTCGTACGCCACGTTCATGCCGTTCCCGCTGCGGATGCGGCTGTGCGTCGACTCCATCGTGTTCTCCACGCGCGAGATGCCGCGCTTCCACGCCTTCCTGGAGGACACCTACTTCATCTCGGACGGCGGGCTGAACGTCGTCGAGGAGATGGCGCTCGGCTTCCTCGAGATCAGGGAGGTCACGCGCCGCCTCCGCGCGCGGGGCCTCCCGGTCGACGCCTTCGCGCCGCGCATCGCGATCCTCGTGAACTGCCGCATGGACCTGTTCGAGGAGGTGGCGAAGGTGCGGGCGATCAGACGGCTGTACGCACGCATGATGCGCGACGAGTTCGGGGCGGAGGATCCGCGCTCGCTCTCGGCGGCCGTCACGGTGCATACGTCGGGCCTGACGCTCACCGCCGCACAGCCCATCAACAACGTCGTGCGCGGTGCCGTGCAGGCGCTGGCGATGGCGATGGCCGGCGTGCAGGGGCTCGAGATCTCGACCTTCGACGAGGCATTCCGCACGCCCTCGCACGCGGCGCACCTGGTGGCCATGCGCACGCAGCAGGTGATCTCCGAGGAGACCGGCGTGGGCCGCGTGGCGGATCCGCTCGGCGGCTCCTGGTACGTGGAGTCGCTCACCGACGAGCTGGAGCGGCGCATCGACGCCGAGGTGCGCCGGATCGAGTCGCTGGGCGACTTGGGCGAGCTCGTGGAGGCGGGCTTCTTCCGGCAGATGTTCCTGCACGGCATGGATCGCCACGCGCAGGAGGTGCAGAGCGGCGAGCGCCGGATCGTGGGCGTGAACTGCCACACGATGGAGCCGGGGGACGACACGCTGCTGCGCGAGCTGGCCGAGGAGCGCTTCGAGCCGGACCGCTCCCACGTGGAGCGGATCGCGCGCTGGCGCGGCGAGCGCGACGTGGCGCGCCTCCGAAGCGCCCTGGACGAAGTGGAGGCCGCGGCCGTGCTGCCGGAGGCCGACCTGATGGGGCCGATCGTGTCCGCGCTCGACCGCGACTGCACGATCGGCGAGATCGCCGGCGCGCTGCGCGCCGGCTATGGACTGCCGGCAGAACCGTTTTGAGTAACCGCGGCCGCATCGTGATCGGCACGCTGGGCCTCGACCAGCACGAGGTCGGGGCGATGGCGGTAGCGCAGCTCCTGATGCGCAACGGCTTCGAGGTGATCTACCTCGGGCGCTTCAACACGCCGGGCAAGCTGGCGGCGGTCGCACGCGAGGAGGACGCCGACGTGGTTGGCATCTCGGTGCACTCTTGGGAGCTTGCCGCCTACGCGCCCGATCTCGTGGTTGCCTGCCATGCGGTGGGCGCCGCCGTGGCGGTGGGCGGCTCGGTGCTCACCGAGAGCGACGAACGCGGGCTCGCGGCGCAGGGCGTGGACGCCACGTTCGGCCCATACACGCCCGAGGAGACAATCGTCGGCCGGCTCGACGAGCTCGTGGCGCGGGCGCGCGCGGACCAGCTCGCGGCTACGCAACCAGTAATCCGCTCGCCGCTTGCCGGACGCGTGGTGATCGTCAGCGGCGCCGCCCGCGGCCTCGGGCGCGCCTATGCGGAATTGCTGGTGCGCGAGGGCGCCGCAGTGGTGGCCAACGACCTCGACGCGGACGCGCTACCGCAGCACGAGGCCATCGTGCCGGCTCCAGGCGACATTGCCGACACCGCCACGCCGCCGGCGCTCGTGCGCACCGCGCTCGACCGCTTCGGCCGCCTCGACGCGATCGTCTGCAACGCGGGCCTTCTGCGCTCCGGGCCACTGGTGAAGGTCACGCCCGAGGACTTCGACGCCATCCACGCGGTACACGTCCGCGGGACGTTCCTGCTACTGCAGGCGGCCGCCCGTCACTGGCGCACGGAGGCCAAGTCCGGGCGGCCGGTCGAGGCAGCGGTGGTGACCACCACCTCGTCCGCAGGTCTGTACGGCTTCCTGGGCGAGGCCGCGTACAGTGCCGCGAAGGCGGCAATCGCGGCGATGACGCTCGTGGCCGCCGCCGAGCTCGAGCGCTACGGCGTGAACGTGAACGCGGTGGCGCCCGCCGCCCGCACGCGCATGACGGAATGGATGGGCGAGGCGCCCGGCGACGAGTCGGAGGACCCCTACGCCGCCGCGCACGTCGCGCCGGTAGTGGCCTGGCTCGTGAGCGGCGCCGCGCGCCACGTGAGCGGCCGGGTCTTTGAGGTGGGTGGCGACAAGATCGCCGTCGCGGACGGCTGGCGGCAGGCAGCAGGCACCGAGCTGCCGCGCCAAGCGGAGGTGAGCCAGGCCGGCGCCCTCGTGGACCGGCTGCTCGCGCAGAGCCCGCCGCCGCGCGAGGTACAGCGCGCCGTTTTGGAGGTTGAAACAAGCCGCGCCGCGCGAACTTTGACGCCAGCGCCGTAGGCCGCGAAGCGCCCGATCAGCAGGCTTTTCCGATCGTAGGTGTCCACGAGGGACGGAGGAGTAGAGATGACCAGGAAGTGGAGGCCGTGGCTGGCCCTTGCCGCCATCGCCGCGCTGTTCGCGACCGCCTGCGGAAGCAGCGGGAAGAGCTCTGACACGGGCTCTGCCGGTGGCTCGACCGCGGCCGCCAAGAGCACGCCGTCCGGCTTGACCGACGCAGGCGCGGCGCTGGCGGCGGCGTACTCCGGCACCGACCGGTCGCTGCCCACGTCAACGCCGCCCGTGCCGAAGAACAAGACGGTGTGGGTGCTCTCCTGCAGCCAGTCCGCGCCAGGCTGCGCGGTCCCCGCAGCGGCGGTGGCCGAGGCCGGCAAGGCGATCGGCTGGAAGGTGAAGATCCTCGACGGCAAGTTCGACCCGGCCACCTGGAACACGCTGATCCGCTCAGCCGCCGCGGCGAAGCCAGACGCGCTGATCCTCGACGCCGTTGATTGCGCGGCCACCAAGGCCTCGCTAGAGGCCGCCAAGCAGGCCGGGGTGAAGATCTTCGGCTTCTACTCGTTCGACTGCGACGACAAGTACACGGGCGGACAGCCGGTGTTCGACGCCTCCCTCGACTTCGGGCAGGCCAACGGCAGCGAGTCCACCTCATACGGCGGCTTCATCGAGAACACCTTCGCCAAGTCGCAGGCCGCGTACGCGATCGCCAAGACCGGCGGCAAGGCCAACATCATCCAGCTCTACGAGACCGACGTAGCCGTGGCCCACCACCTAGGCGACGGCTACAACGTCTGGATCTCGAAGTGGTGTCCGGACTGCAAGGTCTGGAAGGTGCCGTTCACCGGCCAGGACCTCGTGACCGGCAAGCTGCAGGCGAAGGCCGTGGCCGCGCTGACGCGCTATCCGACGGCGAACGTCGTCTCCGCGCCGTACGACGCGACCATCCTGCTGGGCATCGGCCCCGCGGTTGCGGCGGCGAAGGCCAGCGGCCGCAAGGTCATGCTCACCGGCGGCGAGGGGCTCGGCCCGAACATCGCGCTGATCCACAAGGGCACCGAGGACTTCGCGGCCGGACTCGCCTCGGCGTGGGTCGGCTGGGCGTCGATCGACGGCGTGATCCGGATGCTCGACGGCAAGCCGCAGGTCGACGAGGGCCTCGGCAACGGCGGCATCGACAGCTCACACAACCTGCCCACGAAGACGCAGTTCTACGACGGCAACCCGCGCTCTCAGGACTACCGCTCCGTGTACCTGAAGCTCTGGGGCGTGGGCTCGTAGCGGCATGGAAGCCGGCGCGGGCCTCCGGGTCACGAACCTGTCGAAGCACTTCGGGGAGACGGCGGCGCTGTCCGCCGTCTCCTTCGAGGTTCCGCGCGGACAGGTCCACGCGCTACTCGGCGGCAACGGCTCCGGCAAGTCCACCCTGATCAAGATCCTGGCCGGCGTGCACGCGGGCGAGCCGGGCGGGCACATCGAGGTCGGGCTCGACTCTGTCGCGGCCGACCACATCACGCCCGCCTGGTCGCGTGCGAGCGGGCTCAGCTTCGTGCACCAGGACCTCGGCCTGTTCGACCAGCTGACCGTGGCCGAGAACCTGTTCGCGGGGGCGGGCTATCCGCGCCGCGGCGGCAAGATCGACTGGCGCGCCATGCGTCGTGGCGCGCGCGCCACGCTCGAGCGGCTCGGCATAGCGGTGCGGCCCGACCAGCTCATCGGGAGCCTGCGACCGGCAGATCGCACGCTCGTGGCCATCGCCCGCGCCCTGCACGGGCGGGAGCGGTTCCACGAGGGCGTGCTCGTGCTGGACGAGCCGACCGCTCGTCTGCCCGAGCCGGAGGTGGAGATGCTCGTCGCTACCCTGCACGGCTACTCGGCGCAGGGGCAGACGATCCTCTACGTCTCCCACCGGCTGGAGGAGGTGTTCGCGCTCGCGCAGAGCGTCACCGTGCTGCGCGACGGGCGCGTGGCCGCGTCGCGGCCGCTCGCCACGCTGGACGAGCGCGAGCTGATCGCGCTGATCGTCGGCCGCGCCGTGGCCGAGACGGAGCCGATGCCGGCGCGCGAGCTCAGTCCGGCGCCGCTGCTCGAGCTGCGCGGCGTTCACGCCGGGCCGCTGCGCGACGTGAGCCTCACACTGTCGCCCGGCGAGGTGCTCGGCGTTGCGGGGCTCGTGGGCTCCGGCCGTACCAGCCTGCTCGAGGCGGTCTACGGCGCGCTGCCGATCGAACGGGGCACGCTGACGGTGGACGGCCAGACGACCGGGCGCCGATCGATCGCGTCCGCCATCCGGAACGGGCTCGGCTACGTGCCCGAAGACCGCGTCGCGCAGGCGGCGTTCCTTTCGCTCGGCATCCCCGAGAACCTCTCTGCCGGCGACCCGGGCCGCTACTTCCGCAGGCTCTGGTTCCGTCGCCGCGCCGAGCAGCGCGACGCCGCCGCCGCAATCGGCAGGTTCGGCATCCGCGCGCCCGCGGTGCGCGCGCCGCTGAACGTCCTCTCCGGCGGCAACCAGCAGAAGGTCGTGGTGGCGCGCTGGCTCCAGCGCTCGCCGCGGCTGCTGCTCCTCGACGAGCCGACGCAGGGCGTGGACGTGGGCGCCCGCGCGGACATCTACGCGCACATCCGCACGGCCGTGATCGAAGGCGGTACCGCCGCAATCGTCGTGAGCTCCGACTTCGACGAGTTGCTGATCCTCGCCGACCGCGTCCTCGTGCTCGTGGACGGGCGCATGGCAGGTGAGGCGCACACCGCGTCCATCGATGGCCACTGGATCGCACAGCGCATCTACGCAGTCCCCGAGGAGGTGGCCGCATGAACACACTCGAAGCGCCGGCCGAGGCGGTGCGCACAGCTCCGCCTGCGGTGCTTGTCCCGCAGCGGATGCTGCACGTGGTGGAGCGCTATGCGCTGGTGCTCCTGCTCGGCGCGCTGATCCTCTTCTTCGCGCTGCTGCCCGCCACCGGGGACACGTTCCTGACGGTGGCGAACATCCGCAACGTCGCGGCCAACGAGGCCGTGATCGCAATCGCTGCGCTCGGCGCGCTCGTCCCGCTCGTGGCGGGCGAGTTCGACGTGTCGATCGGGGCGGTGCTCGGCATGGTGTCGATCGCGGTGGCCGCACTCACACACCGCGCGGGACTGCCGCTGATCGTCGCCCTGCCCGCCGGGGTCGCCCTCGGCGCGGCCGTCGGCGCGGTGAGCGGCTTCATCGTCGCCTACCTGCGCGCGGGCTCCTTCATCATCACGCTCGGGATGGCGACCTTCATCGCCGGGCTGGTGTCGCTCTATACCAAGGACCAGGTCATCCTCGGCATCCCGCAGGGCATGGTCGACTTCGGCACGCTGAACTGGCTCGGCGTGCCGCGCCCGGTGTGGCTACTCCTGGTCATGGCGCTACTCGTTGCCTACCTGCTCCGATACACGGTGTTCGGCCGCCACTTGATCTCGATCGGGTCGAACGCACGCTCGGCCGCGCTGGTCGGCATCCGCGTCCCGCTCGTGGTGATGCTGAGTTTCGTTGTGGCCGGCGCGCTGGCCGCCGTGGCGGGCGAGCTCGAGCTGGCTCGAACCGGTAGCGGGTCGCCCCAGATCGGCCCCGGGTTCACGCTGTCGGCGCTCGCCGCCGTGTTCCTTGGCTCCACCACCATCCGGCCGGGCCAGTTCAATGTGCCGGGGACGATCGTGGGCGTCTTCTTCGTCGCGGTGAGCGTCAATGGGCTCACGCTGGCCGGCGCTGCCGACTGGGTTGACCCGCTCTTCAACGGCGCCGCGGTGGTGGTCGCCGTGGCCGTGTCGACGGTGCTCGCGCACCGCCGGGGCGCCGCGACGGCCCGGTGAGCCGCTTCTCGCTCGCCGGCAAGGTCGCCGTCGTCACCGGCGCCTCGTCGGGGCTGGGCGTGGACTTCGCCCTCGGCCTCGCCGAAGCGGAAGCCGACATCGTGATCTGCGCGCGCCGCGCCGAGCGCCTGGAGCAGACCCGCCAGTCGGTGGAGCGGCTCGGCCGCCGCTGCCTGGGGATCGAGGCGGACGTGACGCAGCCCGAGGACTGCGAGCGCGTGGTTGCGGACGCGCTGAGCGAGCTGGGGCGGGTCGACGTCCTGATCAACAACGCCGGCTTGGGCACCGCCGTCCCCGCAACGCGCGAGACGCCGGAGCAGTTCCGCAGCGTGATCGACGTCAACCTGCTCGGCGCCTATTGGATGGCGCAGGCGTGCGGCCGCGCGATGAGGACAGGCAGCAGCATCGTCAACGTGGGGAGCGTGCTGGGCTCGCGATCCGGCGGCCTGCCGCAGGCCGCCTACGCGTCGAGCAAGGCCGGCATCATCGGTCTCACGCGCGACCTGGCGCAGCAATGGACGGGACGCAAGGGAATCCGCGTGAACGCACTGGCACCCGGCTTCTTCGAGACCGAGATGACCGAGGCGTACCCGCCCGGCTACCTCGAGCAAGTGCTCGAGCGTGTACCGGCGGGTCGCATAGGCCAGGGCCGCGAGCTGGCGTCGGCCGCAGTCTTCCTCGCCAGCGACGAGGCGGCATACATCAGCGGCGCGCTACTGCCGGTCGACGGAGGGCTGCTCACCTGAGCCGATGCCTTGCCAGTTTCAATTGTCGATGGCTGAGCTCCGTCGCCCGAAGAGAACCCAAACGACCGTAATCCCCGGACATCTGCCGGTTCGCCGTCCCGCAGGAGTGTGCTGATTTGCAGGACTTTCCGGAACGTTTTGAGGCTGCCGGCGGACCGACTGAAGATCGTGGTGTCGCCGGTTCGATTCCGGCCCTCGCCATTTCCTGGACTGCGCTCTCTAGAGCCGTTCCTGGTAGCGGCCGGTGTTCCACGGCGCCTCTAACTGGAGCAACCAAGGCAGCTGGTGGCCCAATCGTGGCCCATTTGACCGCATCGACTTCGCTGCCACTGCGGCTGAGCCTCAGTGTGCAGGACCCGTCCGGTGCCAAGCGCACCGTGGCCCGCACCGTGGTGGCGCGCGCCAAGCCCAGGCGCTGATCCGCACTGCGTCTGTCGGTTGCCTGGCCCGCCCGGCAGCCCGGTGCCGCGCGGGATCGACATACTCACCGTGCGTGATGTATGTCTGATCCGGCCGTTCATGTCGAGGGTGTGGTCAAGCGTTTCGGGACGACCACTGCGCTTGCCGGCGTGGACCTGGACGTGGAGGAGGCCAGCGTCTTTGGTCTGCTCGGGCCGAACGGCGCCGGGAAGACGACCCTTGTCCGGGTATTGGCCACGCTGCTCGCTCCGGACGCCGGGAGGGCCGAGGTCTTTGGCCGCGACGTCGTCCACGACGCTGCGGGCGTACGGGAGCTCCTGGGACTGACAGGCCAGTTCGCGGCGGTCGACGAGCTGCTGACGGGCCGGGAGAACCTCGAGATGTTCGGACGGCTGTTCGACCTCTCGGCCGCCGAGGCTCGAGCAGCGGGCGAACGAGCTGCTCGAGCGCTTCGACCTGGCTGATGCCGCCGACCGCACGGCCCGCACCTACTCGGGTGGGATGCGGCGGCGTCTGGACCTCGCGTCGAGCCTGTTGACGCGGCCGCGGGTGTTGTTCTTGGACGAGCCGACGACGGGTCTCGATCCGCGCAGCCGAAATGAGATCTGGGCGGTTGTGCGCGAGCTCGTGCGCGAGGGCACGACGCTTCTGCTCACCACCCAGTACCTCGAGGAGGCAGATCAGCTCGCTGAGCAGATCGCCGTGATCGACCACGGGCGGGTGATCGCTCAGGGCACGGGCAGCGAGCTGAAGGACCGGGTCGGCGGGCAGATCCTGGAGGTCGAGCTGATGAGCGCCGCGCAGCGGGACACTGCACGGGCCGCGCTGGCGGGGATTGGTTGCGGTGAGCCGGAGCCTGGCGAGCGGCTCGATCAGCTGACGCTTCCAGCGCCGCGGGATGGCCTCGAGATGATCGAGGACGCGGCCTCGGCGCTGCGCAAGGCGGAGATCGCGGTGAGCGATCTCGGGCTGCGCCGGCCGACGCTCGACGACGTGTTTCTGCAGCTGACGGGCGCGCCGCCGAGCGAGAACGGGGCGGGCGCAGAAGCGACGAGCGACGGCCGGCCCGACCCGACCCGCGTGAGCGTCCCTGCCTCGCGCGCGCGTGCGGCCGTCCGCGCGACCCCGCCACCACCGCGGCGGAGGGCCCTGTCGGCGCGGGAGCTGCGCGGGGACCTCACCGACGCGCGCGTGGTCACCGTGCGCAACCTGCGCCATTTCGTCCGCCAACCGGATCTGCTGGTCTTCTCGACGATCCAGCCGATCATGTTCGTGCTCCTGTTCACGTACGTGTTCGGTGGCGCGATCAGTCGCTCACTGCCCGCCGGAGTGAGCTACATCGACTACTTGCTGCCCGGGATCCTCGTTCAGTCGGTGACGTTTCGGGCGAGCATGACGGCGGTAGGCCTGACCGACGATCTGAAGCTCGGCGTGATCGATCGCTTCCGCTCGATGCCGATGGCCCGCTCCGCGGTGCTCGTGGGCCGCACCGGCGCCGACCTGGTCCGCAACGTCCTGATCATCGGGCTGATGATCGGCGTCGGCTACATCATCGGCTTCCAGTTCCGGGCCGGCTTCGTGCAGGCCATCGGCTGCATAGCGCTCGTCAGCGGTTTCGGTCTCGCGCTGAGCTGGATCTTCGCCTTCGTCGCGCTGACGGTACGCAGCGCCGAGGCGGCCCAATCGGCCGGCTTCGTCATCCTGTTCCCGCTCGTGTTCGCGAGCTCCGTGTTCGTGCCGGTCTCGACCCTGCCGGACTGGCTGGCGGCAGTCGCGAAGGTGAGCCCGGTCACCCTGACAGCGAACGCAGCGCGCTCGCTGGCCCTCGTCCCCGGAACACCATCCACCCTCGGCGGCGCAATCGCCTGGATCGCCGGGCTCCTCGCCGTCTTCATCCCACTCTCCGTCTGGCGCTACCGGCGCATGACCTGATCCTCGACTCGACGCACACCCGACGATCAGGCGCCCCGCGCCTGCCCGATTTCACCCGATCGAGGCGATGCCGGCGCCGCGACGGCGCGAAACGATCGTGCGCAGAATGAGCGAGCACGCCCACCTACGTGTCTACCGCTTCGATTCGGGCGCCGTGTTCGAGGGCGGCCTCATCGGTGCGATGGAGCGCCTCCAGCTCGAGAGGGACGTGGTACTGCGAGACGCCCTCTTTGTGAGACGCGACGCGGAGAGCGGCGCGCTCGAGGCCGTCGATCTGGCCATCGGCGGTGCTGACGGCACGTTCGCCCTGCTGCTCGAGTTCCGCCTCGACTCCGACAGCCGGCGTGCACTCACCGAGCGCACGCTCGCGGAGCGCCGCAGGGGCGTCCCGCGGCCGCTGATCGAAGCGCTCGCAGCCACGCTGGAGGCGGGCGGTGCGATCTTCGCTGTGCTCCAGACTGGCCCCACCGCCGCGGTTCTCGAGGACGCGGTGACGCAATGTGGCGGCCGGCGGGTCGCCGACGAGCCGGTCGACGCGCACGCACTGGCGCAGGTCGACCCGCAGCTGCGCGCCGCCGTGGGCGCGGCGGCGGCGACGACTCAGTAACTCATCCCTCTCGGGGGATGCGCTCCTAGCGGCGGCGCGACACTCGCCGCGCGGTCCGACGTCCGGTCCGTCGCGCGACCCTACGTGATCCAAGCATGGTCAACCTCGTTGTCGAAGGGATGAACCGCCGCTAGTTCGCGGCGCCGGCGTGCGACTTCTCCATGGCGTGGAGCTCCTCTGCATCCTGCCTCGATGCGAGACCTATCGCCACGAGGTCCAGCGGACTGATGAAACCGTCGCCAATGCGGAAGCCTCCCGCGCGGGCGATGGCATCCCGCAGCGGGACCGCCCACTGGTGCTCGATGAGGATGAGGGCAGCGGCTGTGTCGTTCGGTATCTCGGCGAGCACATCCCACAACTCCTCATCGTCCGAGATGGGGTGCATGCCGCCGCTCTCGGCCGCCGCCTCGGCGCCCGCCTCCGCACCAGCCTCCATCCCCTCCTCACCCGCGATGCCGAGACCTATCAGCGCGGCGACCTTGCTGCCGAGCTCGATGGCCTCGTCCTCGGTCAGGTTGCTGAGGTGTTCGACCTCGAGGTCGCCCTGCGCGTCCTTGTACACCGCCAGCGCGTCAATCACCCGCACGGTGTCAGTCTCGCGCAGCCGCTCCAGCTCCTCGATGATCTCGCCGTGAAAGTCAGGATGCTCAAACCCGAGCACGATCAGCTGTACAGGGCCTATCGCCATCTTGCCTCCTCCGTTCCGTTGCGATAGCACTATCCGCCGGCTTGGGACCGGGCGCATCGTCCGATCTGGGTGAGTCAGCGCGTCTTGGCGCGCCGAGGGGGGCTCGCCCACAGGTCAGCCGTGCTCCGCGTTATTCGCAGCCCCAGCTCCTTCATGTGCTGCACGAGCTCGGGGGGTTCGTGGACTGTGAAGTCCACGCCGAGCGTGACGATGCGCAGCGCGAGCCAGCGGAGGTCGTCGTCGCCCGTCCTGTACTCGCAGGTGCGTGCGTCCAGGGGCTCGATCGTGCCCCAGTGCTCGGGGACCCGGCCCGAGACCTCCGACGCGGGCGCGTGCAGGGTGACTCGCGTCTCGAATCGGCTCGGTGCGGCCGTGATGCTCCGCTTGACGTAGGTGGCGGCGTCCTTCGCCGGCAACTTGCGGGGAGTGAAGCGCACGCCGGTCGATGCGGCCTTGGCCATGCGGTCCATGCGGAAGGTGCGCCAGTCCTCCCGCCCGCGATCCCAGGCGACGAGATACCAGCGCCGGCCGGTGTTGACGAGCGAGTAGGGCTCCACCTCGCGGCGGCTGCCCGTGCCATCGCGACTCTGGTAGCCGAAGCGAAGGCACTCCGAGTCGCGGCACGCCGCGGCTATCGCGGTGAGCTGCTGCGGATCGACGGTTGGGCCCGAGACCGGCAGCGCGACGGTGACGGAGCTGAGCGCGGCGAGGCGGCGGCGCAGGTGTGCAGGCAGGACCTGCTCGAGCTTGACGAGGGCGCGCACGGCGGTCTCCTCGATCCCTGTGACCGAGACGCGGGCCGCCGTCCGCAGGCCGACTCCGATCGCAATCGCTTCCTCGTCATCGAGGAGCAGGGGCGGCATCGCGCTCCCCGCCCGGAGCCGGTAGCCGCCTGCGGGGCCGGTGAGCGACTCGACGGGGTAGCCGAGCTGTCGCAGCCGGTCGATGTCCCGCCTGATCGTCCGGCCGGACACCTCGAGCCGGCCGGCCAGCTCGGTGCCCGGCCAGTCGCGGCGCGCCTGAAGCAGCGAGAGCAGTTCGAGCAGTCGGCTCGCGGTCTGGCTCATGGCAATTCCATCGTCCCCTCGGTTGAGGACAGATCTTGGCCTAAACCGGTCGTAGGGTGGCCTGCGATGTCAACCAGTCAGAAGGGAGCGACAGTGCTCGAGCGAGATGGATACATGCCCGGCGTTCCATGCTGGATCGACACCGGCCAGCCCGATCCGGAGGCGGCGGTGGCCTTCTACGGTGGCCTGTTCGGATGGGAGTTCGAGGACGTGATGCCGCCCGGCTCGCCCGGTCCCTACCTCATCGCTCGCCTGCGCGGCGGCGACGTGGCCGCCGTGACCGGCCGGCCCGAGGGCTCACCCGCTGAAGCGGCGTGGAACATGTACGTGTGGGTCGACCGGGCGGACGACGCCGCCGCGAGGGTGCGGGCCGCCGGCGGGACCGTGCTGTTGGAGCCCTTCGACGTGATGAGCGCGGGCCGCATGGCGGTGTTGGCCGATCCCGAGGGCGCCGAGTTCCGCGTCTGGCAGGCGGGCGAACACAGAGGCGCGCGCATCGTCAACGAACCCGGCTCGCTGAATTTCAACGGCCTGAACACCCGCGACGTGGGCGGCGCGAAGGCCTTCTACGGCGCGGTGTTCGGATGGGAGACGCTGGGCATGGCCGGCGGCGACCAGATGTGGCGGCTGCCGGGGTATGGCGAGTTCCTCGAGCGAAGCGATCCCGGCCTGCGCGAGCGGATGGCCGAGGTTGGCGCTCCGGATGGCTTCGCGGACGTCGTCGGGACCATCAGTCCGCTGGGCGACGACCAGATCGGCGTCCCCTCCCACTGGCGCGTGACGTTCGGAGTCGAAGATGCCGACGCGACGGCCCGGCGGGCGGACGCGCTGGGCGCCCAGGTGGTCGTTCCGCCGTTCGACGCCCCCTGGGTCAGGATGACCGTCATCACCGATCCTCAGGGAGCGACGTTCATCGCCAGCCAGTTCGTGCTGGAAAACAAGGACCTCGAGGCTCAGGCCGGTTCGACGGTCGCGACCTAGGCACTCAGGGTGTGAACCACACCCCTGGCGTGTCGCCGATAGAACCGGCTGACCTCGAACATCCAGGCCGTGCCGTCGGCGAACGTCAGCCGGAGGGGGGCCGAGCTGAGAATGTAGACCCCGGGATGGCGCCAGCCGCCCACGAGCTCGGCCCCCACGATCGCGCTGCGCGGAACTCTCGCGACGAGCTCGCCGAGCTGCCGGCGGACCATCTTCGGCGGTCGCGTGGTGGTGAGGGCGACCTCGCTGCCAGTGGCCGCCAGGAAGCCCCAGCGGCCGCAGTCCGGTGTGGCCGCGCTCGCCG
This sequence comes from uncultured Thermoleophilaceae bacterium, assembly GCA_963848495.1. Lineage (GTDB taxonomy): Bacteria > Actinomycetota > Thermoleophilia > Solirubrobacterales > Thermoleophilaceae > JAICJR01. Next base: position 223,722 of record CAWKDV010000002.1, on the reverse strand, counting down.
CGGCGTCCGTGCTGCGCTGCTCGGCGGCGCGCTGCCCAGCCAACTTGTCAGCGATCGCCGGTCCGGCCGAGCCCGGCACGACGACGCCCCCCGATACCGCCGTCATGCCGGACTCGATCTCTCTGAAGAGACCGATCGGACTCACCACGACACCAGCGACCTGAGGCGCTCCAAGCAGTTCCGAGGTGTCGATCACCGCGGGCGCGATCCTCTCAACCCGAAAGGTTGGCGCGTGTTAAGCAGCCGCGGTCTTGCCGCGGGCGCGCGCCGTGTGCCAGTCGGTGCGGTGCAGCCACTCGGCGAGGGTGCGGATGAAGGTGTCGCGGGCGTCGTTCTGCACGAAGTGCTGGGCGCCGGCGATGACGTCCATCCGCAGCGACGGCTTGACGAGGTCCCAAGTGCCGTCCAGTCCGTCGGCGAGCAGGAACGGGTCCTCTCGCCCGAAGATCACGAGCGTGGGCACGTCGATCTGGAACGGCGGCCCGGGGTCGGGGTAGGGCTCGGCCGCCCAGTTGGCGGCGTAGTAGTCGAGCGCCCCCTGGATGCTGGTGCGGCGCATCGCCGCGAGGTGCTGGGGGTAGTCGAGGAGGTCGCGCTGGGACAGGATCAGGGCGAGCACCTCCGGCGTGAAGTGCGTCTGGCCGGGCAGCAGCGCGGCGAACTGCTCGGGCAGCGGCTGTGAGGCGGCGTCGGGCCGGCGCAGGACCTGCGCGTACCGGGAGGCCACCTGCTGGCGAGGGTTCGAATGGAGCTCGCGCGCCAGCGCCCACGGGTGCGGGATGTTGACCGCCACGAGGCGCTGCACCAGCTCCGGGGAGGCAAGCGCGAGCCCCCACGCCGTGCCGCCGCCCCAGTCGTGCCCGACCACGGTCGCCCGCTCGGCGCCGGTGTGCTGGATCACGGCCCGCAGGTCTCCGATCAGCTTGGCGACGGTGTACTGGCCGACGCCGGTGGGCTTGTCGGAGAGGTTGTATCCGCGCATGTCGAGCGCCGCGACGGTGTAGCGATCCACCAGGGCGGCCATCGGGTGGCGCCAGGTCCACCACCAGCCGGGAAAGCCGTGCGCGAACAGCACCAGCGGGCCGGAGCCGGCGATCTCGTAGTGGAGCCGCACGCCCTCGTTGGTCACATAGCGGGTGCGGAGCCGGCGCTCCAGCTCCTTGACCCGGGCCGGCTCCGCCGCCGAGGCTGCGGCCGGCACCGCCAGCGCGGTGGCCGCGGCTCCCTTCACGAGGTTCCGGCGCGTGATGCGCGCGACCGTCATCGCGCCTTCCTCAACCGTGACCAGAAGCGGATGTATTCGCGCTCGTGCCCGATCCCGGCCTCGATCGTCAGCCGGACCCCATCTGGCAGCTCGGTCCGCTCGAGCAGCTCGCGGTAGTGGGCGAGGCGCTGTTCGTGGGTCTCGAGCTGGAGTTCCGCGACCGAGGCGGGTTGGGCGCCGCAGAACAGCTTGAGCAGACCCGGATTGCGGAGCTCGGAAACGTCCGCGGTGGGCTCGGCACGCCAAGCTTCGAGCTTCCTGCGCCCCTTGGCCGACACGCGGTAGACGCGCCGCCTCCTACCGCCGTCCTCGCGCCGCTCGTCGAGCAGACCCGCCTCGGCGAGCCGCGCGCACTCCGTGTAGAGCTGGGTGTGGGGGATCGACCAGAGGTGGAACAGGCTGGCCTTGGCGGTCTGCTTGAGCCGGTAGGCGGTGGTGGGCCCGCACAGGTCGACCAGCCCGAGCACGGCGAATGAGGTGTCGCTGAGGCGGCGCGCGGTCATACGGTTCGACCAGAACGGTTCGAACCGAACTATACGCCCCGGATCAGAGCCCGAGCACGAGCATCAATGCCTCATCGACCGCGCGCAGTTCGGCTGCCTCCAGCCTTCCGGCGGAGCGACCGAGTCGCTGCGGGTCGACGACCGTCGTCTGCTCGACGAGCACGCGCGTCTCTTCACCCTGAACAGTGATCGTCGGACGAAAGCTCGCCGGCCGAGCGCTTGTGGAGGTGGGTGAGACAAGCACGGTGCTCAAGCCGAGGAACTCGTCGGCTTGGATGACGACGGCGTAGCGAGCCCCGTGCTGTTCGCGGCCGCGCGCGCCCCGCGGAGCCGGCAGACGGAAGACCTCGCCCCGAACCACTTCAGTCCGACGGTGACGGTGCGAGCTCCGCCATCTGCTCGCGGATGATCCGCATTTCGGCCCGATCCCCTGGGTCCGATGCGAGAAGACGCACCTCAGCGCGGATCGCTGAGCGGACCCGACGCCGCGCGGCCGCCTCCTGCAGCGCCGTGCGCACCGCCTCGGAGTCGCTCAGCCCCTCGGCGCGGATGATCTCAAGAGCCGCTTCGGACCCGGCATCAAGCCGGACATGCACAGATCGGGCCACTTCCGAAACGTAGCACAAATCATGCTACTTGGACGCTTCGCCTCAGCGCAGCACGGTGAAGCTCAGCGTGACTCGCTTCGAGACGTTGCCCGCCGCGTCGCGCGCCACCAGCGTCAACCGGTGGACGCCGACGGCCAGGCGCCTGTGCCCGAGGCGGCCGCTGAACGAGATGTGGGCCGTGCCCGCCTTGAGCGAGCGGACGAGCACGCCGTCGCGCCTGTAGCGGACCTTGTGGCTGTGGTGCCGCCGCGGGAGCCGGCGGTCCACGGTCACGGTGAGCTTGGCGGCCTCCGACAGGCGCACGCTCAGCACGGTGCCGCGAGCCACGCGCGCGCTCAGCGCGGTGGACTTCGGGCTCACGCGGAAGCGCTTGTGGGACAGGCGAGCCTTCGACAGCTTCGGGGCCACCTTGTCGCGGGCGAGGATGCTCGTGCCGCTGTCGCGCCCGCCGCAGTCGGCCTCGAGCACGCGCATGTAGATCTGCTCGAAGTCGGCGCTCGCGGGGGGCGGCAGCAGGCGCCCGCGCGTCCGGCGAAGCTCAGGCAGCCGCCGTCGGCGGTGAGCGAGCCGAGCTCGACGCCGCCCGGCACAGCCTCGCCGTTCGCTCCCGTGCGGCGGGAGGCAAGGCTCGTCGTGCCCGCCGACAGGTTGCGCAGGTAGAGCTGCTCGGAGCCGTTCGCCGGCGCGCCCGGCGCGATGCTGTTCACCGGATTCGGCGACAAAGGCCACGACGTTGGCGTCGTCGCTCAGGGTCTCCGCGCTGAAGCCGCCCGCAATCACGGGCGCGCCATTCGGCCCGTCGGCGCGGCCGGCCAGCACCACCGTGCCCGCCGCCAGGTCGCGCAGGTAGAGCTTCTCTCCGGGCGGGTCCGGCACGAAGCCGGCCTGGGACAGGAAGCTCACCCTGTTGCCGTCGCGGCTGATCGAGGGCCTTTCGGAGTCCAGGTTCGTCTTCGCCACGTTCGTGGCCGAGCTGGCCAGGATGGTGCGGCCGGCGTCGATGTCGCGGACGTGGATGTCGAACGCCGTGTCGGTGTCGCCGTCGCCGAGGTTGGTCGCTCTCGTTTGGAAAACCACGCGCTTGCCGTTGCCGCTGATCACCGGCTCCTGCCCTGCGCCGCTGTTCTCCTTGGCGCCGTTCGCGCCATCGGCGCGGCTGGCGAGGATCGTGCGGCCGGTGGTGATGTCGCGCACGTGCACGTCGACCTGGTTGTCCGTGTCGCCGTCGCCCAGGTTGGTGGATTGCGACAGGAAGGCCACCCGGCTGCCGTCATCGCTGATCGACGGATCGAAGCTGGCGCCGTTGCCCGGCGCGCCGTTGGCGCCGTCCGCACTGTCGATGCGATAGGTACGGCTCGCCACGATGTCGCGCAGGTAGATCGGGCTGTCACCTCCGTCGCCCTCTGGAGAGGTGACCTCGAAGGCCACCCGGCGCCCGTCGGCGCTGATCTTCGGGTCGAACGGCAGCGGCCCGATCGGGGCGCCGTTCGGGCCGTCCTGCCGGCTGACCAGAGCCACAGCGCCGGTCAGGGTGTCGCGCACGAAGATCGCGCGGCCCACGGTGCCGGGCACGCCGAGACCGCGCGCGGACGACGTGAAGGCCACGTAGCGGCCGTCCGCGCTGACCGACGAGCCGAAGGCCTCGTCGCCCTGGTTGAAGAACGGCGCGCCGCCCTGCGGGCGTGAGACGGTGGTGGTCGAGCTGGTGTCCAGCCGGCGGAGTGCGATGGTCGAAGTGTCCGGCTCCACGTCGTCCGTGGCGCTGCCCTCGACCTGGAACGAGACCGAGGAGCCGTCACCGCTCAGAGCCGCCTCGTCCACGCGGTTCAGCGGAGTGCCCGAGAAGCCGTCGCGGCGGCTGGCGAGCATCATGCCCTGCTGGGTGTTCACGTAGACGTCGCTGTTGTCCCGCCCCGGGGTGGTGTCCGCGGGATCGAGGTTGGTGGCCGCGGTGAGGAAGGCCACGCGCAGGCCGTCGTCGTCGATGCCGGTGGCGAACGAATCCGACGTTCGCCTTCACGCCGAGGTTCGTCTGGCTCATCAGCAGCGTCTGGGAGCCGGCGATCACGCGACGGTAGACGTCGAAGTCGGGCGTCGGGTCGTGGGCGTTGTCGAGGTTGGTGGCGTTCGAGGTGAACGCGACGAAGTTGCCGTCGCCGCTGATCAGGGCCCCCTGCGACGGGCCGTCGCCCACGGCGCCGGCCGCGCCGGTCGCGCGGCTGACGAGCGACGTCGTCTTCGCGGCGATGTCGCGCAGGTAGATGTCCGACCGGCCGTTCGTGTCGGCGGTGGCGTCGAGGGGGGCGGGCGTCTCGAACACGACCCGGTTGCCGTCGTTGGAGATCGAGGGGTCGCGCGAGTCGTCGTTGGGCACGGCGCCCGTCGGCCTTGTCGGCGCGGCTCACCAGCGTCTCGCCGTTGGTGCCGCCGATCTCGCGCACGTAGATCGTGTCGACGGTCGTGCCGTTGCCCACGCCGTCGCCGAAGTTGCTGGAGTGGGTGCGGAAGGCCACGTGCACGCCCATGGCGTCCAGCGACGGCTCGTCCGACTGCCCGTTGCCCACGGCCCCGAGCCCCGGCGCGCGGCTCACTAGGACGGTCTCGCCGGTCGCCAGGTCGCGGAGGTAGACGTCGTCGGTGCTGTTCGTGTCGGACGGGTCGAGCGGCCCGTCGCAGACGAAGGCCACCCTGCGCCCGTCGTCGCTGATCGCGGGCTCTTGGCAGTTGGAGTGGCTCGGCTCGCCCGCCGCGCCGTTCGCACGGCTCACGAGCGTGATCGCGCCGGTCGTCGTGTCCTGCACGTAGACGTTCGATACGTCGTCGTCGTCACCGGAGAAGAGCCCGTCGGATTCCGACGAGAAGGCCACGAACCTGCCGTCGCGGCTCACGGCCTGCGTGCCGGCCAGCGAGCCGGCGACCGGCGAGGGAAGGAGGCCGAGCAGATCGGAGGTGCCGGAGATGACGGCGGTGGTGCCGGCGGGGAGGGGCGCAGCCGACGCGGCAGCCGGGACCGCCAGCGTCAGGGCGGCGAGCACACCGACGATGAATCGCGGGCGGGTCATGAGGCGTCTCCTGGGAGTCGTGAGGGGCGTCAGACTTGGGATCACAGTGCCAACGAGGACGCCGCCCACGCCGGTTTCATTCGCGACGGGAAAAGACTTGGGCCGGTGATCCGCCGCGCGCAACTCTCGTTCGGTGCGATGTGGGCGAGCGAGAGCGCTTTCGTGGTGGGGCTCTCCGTCCTCGCGTTCCGCGACGGTGGCGTCGGCGCGGTCGGCGTCGTCACGGGCGTGCGCATGGCTGCGGCGGCGCTGCTGGCGCCGCTGCTTGCGCCGGTGGCCGACCGCGTGCGGCGTGAACGGGTCCTGACCTGCGTCGGCCTGGTCCGCGGTGCATCGCTGGGCGGTGCTGCCCTGGTCACGGCCGCCGGCGGCCCGATCGCCGCGACGTACGCCCTCGCCGTCGTCGCCACCGTCGCGCAGACGCTGTTTCGGCCGGCGCACTCGGCCCTGCTGCCCGCTTTGTGCACGTCTCCCCAAGAGCTCACGAGCGCGAACGCAGTTCGCGGCATGCTGGACTCGCTCGCCACGCTGGGCGGCCCGGCTGCCGCCGCCCTTCTGCTTGCGGTGAGCGGCCCGTCAGCGGTGTTCGCGGCGTGCGCCGCCGCGTCACTGCTCGGCGGCGTGGTGGTGCTCGGGCTTTCGTACGACGCTCCTCCGCGCTCGAAGACCACCGCAGGCGGCGGTCACCAGGCGCTCCAGGGGTTCGCAACGATCGCGGCCAATCGCGGGCTTGCGCTGATCACCGGGCTCGGCGTCGTGCAGACGTTCACGCGCGGCTGTCTGACCGTCTTTGCCGTTGTGATCGCCATCGAGCTCCTGGGTACGGGGGATCCGGGTGTCGGCGTCCTGACCGCGGCCATCGGAGGCGGCGGCTTGCTCGGGTCGCTCCTCGCGTTCGGGCTGGTCGGGCGCGGCAGGCTCGCCGCGTGGTTCGGCGTAGGCATCGCGCTGTTCGGGGCGCCGCTGGTGGTCATCGGCGCAGTCCCCGAGCAGGCGGCGGCGATCGTGCTGCTCGGCGTCGTGGGGATTGGCAACGCCCTGATCGACGTCGGTGGCTTCACGCTCCTCGCCCGCCTTGCCGACGAGACCGTCCTCGCGCGCATGTTCGCGGGGTTCGAGGCGATCCTCACGCTCGGGGTCGCGGCCGGCGGGTTCGTCACGCCGCTCGTGGTCGACCTGCTCGGCGTTCGTCCCGCTCTCGTGGCGATCGGCTTGCTCGCGCCGCTGGCCGTGGCCGTCAGCTGGCCGGCGCTCCGCCGGCTCGACGCTGAGGTGCACGTGCGCGACGCGGACATCGAGACCATGCGGCGAGTCCGCATGCTGGGTGCGCTCCCGGTGGCGACGATCGAACAGCTGGCGGGTGCGCTCGAGCACGCCGACTTCGAGCCCGGTCACACAGTGTTCAGGCAGGGCGAGCGCGGGGAGTACTTCTACGTCGTGGAGTCGGGCCGCGCGGAGGTAATCCTCGACGGACACGTCGTCAGGACGCTCGGCACAGGCGATTGCTTCGGCGAGATCGCGCTGTTGCGTGACCAGCCGCGAACGGCCACCGTCGCCGCTTCCGCGGACACTCTCCTGCGCGTGAGCAGGCTGCGGCGCAGCGCGTACCTGACTGCCGTGACCGGCTATCCGGCCGCCGCGGCCGCGGGCGACGACCTCGTGACGAGCCGGCTCGAGGCGGACGCCGAACGGCTCCAGCGCGCGGAGGGCTCAGTCAGCGGCGGCGACGCGACGGCGGCGCCGGAGGCCCAGCATGTACGGCAGGCCGCGGCCGGCAACGTCGAGAGTCCTCCCGAACCGCCCGACCAGGCTGGGCTCCGGCATCGGAGGGAGTGAGCCCGCGACGTCCGCCATATCCATGTAGTACGTGCGCACGGGACCTATCCCCTCGAGCTCGTGCGAGATCTCCTGCACGGGATCGGACAGAGTCTCTCCGCCGGCCTGGTAGAGCTCCTCGGAGAAGAGGACGTACTCGGGGGCCTCGACGGGGTTCTTCAGCAGCCGGTGGACGAGGATGACGTCGATCCCGACTAGCTTGCGCCGATCCCTGATCGTCTGCGTGGCGACCTCGCCGATGTGCGCGACGAACTTCAGCTTCAGGTTGTCCGCCTGCACGCAGCCGTCGCAGGGGCAGAGGTCGGACGCGACATAGCGCCGCTCGTGGTGGAACGCGTGGTGCATGCCCACGACGGCCTGGGTCATCGCGGCCACCGCGGCGTCGCCGTCGAGGCTGTCGGCCGAGCGCGAGAGGAACGCCGCGTCGCCCTCGATCTCGATCAGGTCGAAGTCGCCGGCCGCGTCGATCACCGCCTCGAGCAGCCTCGCGGTGTTGACCTCGGCGTGGGCGAGGCTCATCCGATGGGTGCTCATGTAGTCGGTGTAGCCGCCGATGTCGGCGATCAGCAGCAGCGCACGCTCGGGGGCCATTGCGCGGAGAGTACTGTACTCGCGGAGGCTGCGACGCGCGTCGTAGGTGCCCCAGCGAAAACCGGTCGGATGTGGCTCGGGCGGCAGCGGAGAGCGCGGGAGCTCGTGCGGGGAAGACTGGAGGTTGTAGTCGGTCGGGGCCACGTCGTTCGGCGTGTCCGGATGAAACAACGAGGCCAGATACTGGAGCTGCCCACGCCCCGGACCCTGCTCGAACATCCCGCCGCCGTACCCGCCGATGCCGTGCGCCGCGCAGTGGTCAAACGCGTCGAACAGGGCCCGCACGCTGCCGAAGCGGGCGGGCTTCAGGTTGAGCATGCGCGGTTGCCATGGCAGGCCCTCGATGTCGGCGACCGAGTGGATCGGCTCGTCCCAGGTAATCCGGTCGCGATGGCGCTCGAGCATGCCTTCCGTACTGGGTTCCAGGGCCGGATCCTCGATCCACGCTCCGGGTAGCCCCTCGATCACGCGGCGGTACAGGCCCAGCTCGGCATCCATCGCCACGTTGACGTTGAAGTAGCGGCCCTTCAGGTCGATGACGTCGACGCAGCCCAGGCGCGCGAGCTCTGCCACGAGGTCGTCGTCCCAGCCGGGCGTCGGGTCGAGCTTGAAGCGAAGCTCGGGATCCACGGCGAGCCACTCCTGCAGCGGCGCGAGGCTCGGAGGGTCCCCGATCCGGACAGAGGCCACGAAGGTGACCGGCCGGGTGGTCCGGCCGACCGCCTCATGCAACGAGACGCCGTTCTGGCGCAGGGCCAGGTCCAGCGCCGCGCTCTCGAACGCCCAGCGGCGGTAGAAGCGGGCGCTGTCGCGGATCGGTTCGACCGGGAACAGGTTGGCCATGCCCACGAGCGTCGAGAGCTCGTCGAACGTGCGGGTCCCGTGCAGCCAGGTCAGGTCATGGCCGCTCCGGAGGAACTCGATCTGGTCGATCTGGTCCCACGTGATGTCCTCGCCCTCGCCGACGTGGCCGCTGCCGCTGAGCCGCACCACGATGGAGACCTTGGTGAACCCGCTGGAGGTGTCGCGCACCAGCGGCAGCAGCTCAGAGCGCTCGATGACGACGGGCAGCCCGGCGACGTTCGCGTACGTCGATCCTGACATTGGCGAGGCGTGCAAGGCGCTGACGATCAGGCCGGCTCGACCCTGACGGGCACCGCGTTGAACGCGGCGTTGCCGGTGATCGCGTCGACGACCGAGGGGTCGGTGATGTCGTTGACGCTCGCGCCGGCCTTGTCCGCGGCCAGCCGCCACCCGACGCCCGGCCGCCCGTGCCCGAAGCCGTGCGGCACCGAGACCACGCCAGGGCGGATCTCGTCGCTGACCTCGAGCGGCAGCTCGATCGCGCCGATGCGCGAGACCACGCGCACCTGTTCGCCATCGCCGAGCCCCCGTCTGGCCGCGTCGTCGGGGTGCAGCAGCGCGGTGCAGCGGTCGGCGCCCTTCATCAAGCGGGCGCTGTTGTGCATCCACGAGTTGTTGCTGCGCAGCTGGCGGCGGCCGATCAGCGTCAGGTCGTAGCCGTCCGACAGCGCGTCCTCGCGCTCCCGCGCGTAGTCGGCGAGGCTCGCCGCCTCCTCGACGAGCACCGGCGGGGCGAGCTGCACGCGCTTGTCCGCCGTGTCGAGCGCGCCGGGCAATCGCGGCTCGAGCGGGCCGAGGTCGATGCCGTGCCTGGCGCGCTTGATCTTCCTGACGGTCAGACCCTTCAGCGGACCGCGCCGCAGGATGCCGTGCGGCCCGAGCGCGATGCCGAGGTCGATGATCCGCTCGGGCGTGGTGAACGCTGTGGGGAGGCTCGCCAGCGCCGCCTCGGCGCGGCGCCCGACCCCGCGCCCGAGCCGGCTCGTGAGCCCCGTCAGGATCTGCCAGTCCTCGCGCCCGTCCTTCGGCTTCGGCACCGCGGCCGGGCTGTAGCGGATGTGGTTGCGCACCGAGACGAACGGGAAGACGACGTCGATGTCGGAGCGCTCGAGCGTCGAGACCGGCGGCAGGATCACGTCCGCGTGGCGCGTGGTCTCGGTGACGTACATGTCCACGGCTACGCACCACTCGAGGGTCGCGAGCGCCTCCTCCAGGCGAGCGCCGCCGGGCGTCGAGAGCACGGGGTTGCCGGCGACGATCAGCATGCCGCGGACCTGGCCCTCGCCCGGCGTGGTGATCTCGTCCGCCAGGCCGGCGACCGGGAGCTCGCCGTTCATCTCGGGCAGCCCGCTGACGCGCTGCGTGTGGCGGCCGTGGTCGCCGAAGCCGAGCAGCCGGGCGCGCTTCAGCACGGCGCCGACGTCGAACGCGGGGTTGGGGAACATCGCGCCGCCCGGGACGTCGAGGTTGCCGGTGACGGCGTTGAGCACGTTGATGAGCCAGTGTGTGAGCGAGCCGGTCCGCTGGTGGCACACGCCGACGCGCCCATACGCGACCGCCCGCTCGGCGTCCGCGAACTCGCGCGCCAGCCGTTCGACCGTCGCCTCGGGGACGCCTGCGATCGGGGCCGCGCGCGCGACCGGCCAGTCGGCGGCAAGCGCCTCGATTCCGGCGAGCCCGTCGATGTGACCCTCGAGGCGGCCGAGCCGCGTGCGGCCCTCCGCGAACAACACGTGCAGCATCCCGAGCAGCAGGTAGGGATCGCCGCCAGGGGCGATCGCGACGTGCTCGGAGGCCTGCGCCGCGGTCTCGGTGCGGCGCGGGTCCACGACCACCACGGTGCCACCGCGCTCGAGGATCGCACGCAGGCGGTGACGCGCGCCGGGCGCCGTCATCAGCGAGCCGTTCGACACCGACGGGTTGGCGCCGAACACGAGCATGTGGTCGGTGCGGTCGAGGTCAGGGATCGGGAACAGCACGAGGTTCCCGAACATCTCGGCCGACGTCAGGTGCTGCGGAAGCTGGTCGACCGATGTGGCCGAGTAGTGGTTGCGCGTGTCGAGCACGTGGCGCAACGGCAGACCGGAGAGCACCGCCATCGTGTGCGCGGTCGGGTTGCCGAAGTAGGTGGCGACCGCGTCGTTGCCGTGGCGCCGCTGGACCGCGCGCAGGCCGTCCGCGGCCATGTCGAGCGCCTCGTCCCAGCCGATCTCCTCCCACTCGGAGCCGACCCTGCGCACCGGCCGCCGGAGACGGTCGGGATCCGCGTACAGGTCCGCGAGCGCCGCGGCCTTCGGGCAGATGTAGCCGCGCGAGATCGGGTCCTCAGCGTCTCCGGTGATCCGCAGGACGCGGTCGCCGTCCACCTCCACCTCGATGCCGCAGTGCGCCTCGCAGAGCGTGCACTGGCGATGAACCGTCTGCGGCATGCGCGGAAGCCTACGGCGTTGGGCTGCCTGCGCGCCGGTCGGCGCTGAATCAGAGCCCGAACCAGCGCGCGCGCCTGACGGCGCCGAACTCCTCCTTCTCCGCGGCGAACTCGCGCGACGGTTCGCGTCGCTCGGCATGCGCCGCCGGACCGCTGAGGAAGTTGACCTCGACCTTGCTGACGAGACCGTCGCCGAACTCGGCGTAGCAGACGCCCGATGCGCCGTACGGCGCAGGTGGCTCCCCGCCGGTGATCGCGGACGCGATGTCGTCGGCCACCACGAGCGCGGCGGACTCGGCGAAGATCCCGGCCTTGGGGACGGTTCGAGGACCGCTGCAGACGTCGCCGAGCGCGTAGACGCCCGGGAACTGGGTCCTCAGGTTGGCCTGGTCGACCGGCACCCAGTTGTTGACGGCGAGGCCGCAGGCGGCGAGCGGGTCGGGAGCCCGGTGGATCGGGATGCCGACGAAGAGGTCGTAGGGCATCGTTCCGCCGCTCGCCAGCTGCGCCGTGCCCGTGGCCGGATCGATGCCGGTCACGAGATGCTCGGACAGCTCCTCGATGTCCCGGGCGGCGAGCGCGTCGCGGAACATCTGCGAGACCTCACCGGTGACCGGGACCGGACGCTGCATCGGGAACGTCGAGGCCATCTGCACGGAGTCGCGGATGCCCCGCTGAGTGAAGTACTCGTGCAACAGGAAGGCCCCCTCGAACGGGGCCGGGGGACACTTGAAGGGCTGCCCGAGCACGGAGACGAGGACCCTGCCGCCGTCGAAATCGGGGAGCGCGTCGCGCAGCCGCTCGGCGCCGGCGACGGTGTAGTACTCGAAGCCTCCCTCCAGGAACCCGGGGGTCGCGTCCATGTCGTAGTCGGCGCCCATGGCCACGACGAGGAAGTCGGCCTCGTAGGAGCCCGCGTCGGTGGTGACCTGCCTGGTGGCGGGGTCGATGGCGGTGACCGTCTCCTGGCGGAACTCGACGCCGTCCTTCTCGAACTCGCGGTAGGGCAGCCGCACCTCGTCGGCCGATTGCCGGCCGAGCATCACCTCGAGCTTGGAGAAGCCGAAGACGAACGAGTCGTTGCGGTCCACCAGCGTGACCTGGACCGCGTCCTGGAGCGTCTCGGACAGGCGCGTCGCCAGCTCGAGGCCGGCGAAGCCCGCACCGAGGATCAGCACGTGTTTCTTCACCCGGGCGCCACCCTACCGCTCCATCGCGGTGGCGAGCCCGGCGAAAAGCGTCTGTCGAGGGTTATTCGCGCGCGAGCACGTCCGGCAGCTGCCGCCGCGACGAGATGTCGAGCTTGCGGAAGGCCCGTCCGAGGTGAGTCTCGACCGTCTTCTCGGTGACGAACAGCTCCTGGGCGATCTCGCGGTTGGTGCCGCCGGAGGCCGCGAGCTCGGCCACGCGCCGCTCGCTGGGGGTCAGGGAGTCGGGCCCGACGTGATCCGTGGTGCGGGGCCGGATCCCCACGGCGGCGAGCTCGGCCCGCGCTCGGCGTTCGACACCACGGGCACCGCAGCGCGCGGCGAGGTCGAGCCCCTCGAGCAGGGGCTGGCGGGCGGCGCTGCGCTGCCGCGCCGCACGGAGGGTGGCGCCCAGGTCGACCAGCACGCGCGCGTACTCGAGCCGGGCGGAGGAGGCAGCGAGCGTCCCGAGCGCCTCCTCCAGCCGCTCGCGCCGTTCCGCGGGCGGGCCGACGAGCGCGTGTGCCCGCAGCGCGATGCCGATCGCGCGCGGCGCGCCGAAGGACCGGGCGCGCCGGACCTCGTCGGCCGCCAGCGCGCGAGCCTCGTCGTGGCGGCCCAGCTCGGCCAGCGAAAGCGCCGCCGCCGAGCGCCAGGCGAGCACGGACGGGTTCTCACCGCCAAACGTCGGGTGGTCGAGCGCGCAGGCGCGCAGCTCCTCGATCGCGGCTTCGTGGTTCCCCGCCGCGGCGTAGAGGACGCCGGATGCGTAACGGAGCTGTGAGCTCGGCACGAACTCCGTGTCGTAGCGGACGCCGGCGCGGTCGATCAGCCGGCGCAGCGACTCGGGCGTCTCGTCGCGCTCGAGCCCCGCAAGCACCGCCGCCGCAACCCCCAGGACGAGGAACTCGGTGCCGAGCAGGTCGGGTGCGAGGTCGATCGCGGCCTGCGCATCGGCCTGGGCCGCGGCGATCTCCCCACGGCGGACCCCGATCAGCGCCCGCAGCCCGGCGAGGGCGACGACCGTCAGCGCCGCGCCCCGCTCGCGGGCGCCCGCGAGCATCTCGTCCGTCCCCCGCAGCGCCGCGTCGAGGCCGTCGGCGAGCATGAGCGCCGCGAGGGCGAGAATCGCCCAGTTCTCGCCACGGTGAAGCTCCACCGGGAGGCCGGCCGCCAGGGCGCGCTGGGCGAGGTCGATCGCGCCGGCCGCCGAGCGCACGTACATCACCTCGTCGAGCGCAAGCGTGGCCAGCGTGGTGGCCTGCAGCACGCCGTGCGCCGGGCCGCCGGGATCGTGCAGCTCGGCGATCGTCGCCTCGGCCTCGCGCCTCGCCGACGCCGACGTGTAGCTGACTCCGAGCAGAGCCACGTCGAGCTGCTCGCGCGCCGGCTGCTCGGCCGGGAGCCGCTCCCTGGCGCGGGCGAGGATCGCGACTCCCTCGGCGGCCCGTCCGGCGAAGAAGAGCATGCCGCTCAGCTCGATCGCCGCCTCGGCGACCGCCTCCGGGTCCTCGCCGCGCTCGACGATCTCCGACAGCGGAGCGACCGCCTCCGGCGCACCGGCCCGGGCGTGTGCCTGGCCGAGCTCGAGCACCACCTCGCCGCGGTCGCCGTCGGTGGGAGGCTCGTCAAGCGCACGGGCGAGCAGCGTGGCCGCCTCGGCGGCGTCGCCCAGGGCCAGCGCGTCGCGGGCGGCGTCGCGCAGCAAGACCACCGCGTCGGGATTGGCCGCCGGCTCCGTGTGCATGACCTGCGCCGCCACCTGGCTGGCGGGCGCACCGCGCTCGCGCAGGATCGCCGCCGCCGCGTAGTGCAGCCGCTCGCGCTCCGCGGGCGACAGATCGTCGTAGATCGCGGCGCGGAGGATCGGGTGGGCGAAGCGGACCCCGCCGCCCGCCTCCACCACACCGGCGAACACGAGCGCGGCCATCGCCGCCTCGAGCTCGTCGCCGGCGAGTCCGGCCAGCCGACCGGCGTCGCCGACCTGCGCGCCGTCTCCAAGCACGCTGAGGGCGCGAGCGAGCACGGCGGCATCGGGCGCCAGCCGAGCCACGCGCAGCAGCACCGCGTTGGCCACGCCGCGCGGCACGATCGAGCCCACCTCGGCCGCCGCGGCCGCGGTCGGCTGGACGCCGCGGGCCGCGGCCTCCGTCAACAGCTCGCCGAGCAGGAATGGGTTGCCGCCCGTGACGTCGAGGCAGGCGCGCACGAAGCGGTCGTCGGGCTCGCCCGGCAGGCGGGCGGCGACCAGCGCGGCGATTGCCGCCTCCGTCAGCGGAGCCGGGCGCAGCAGCTCGGTGGCGGGATCTGCGGCCAGGGTCGCCGCCTCGGGCGTGAGCGCGGGATCGAGTGGGCGCGTGGCGATGATCAGCCCGAGCGGCTGCCCTTCGAGCCGGCGCGCGATGAACGCGAGCGCGCTCGCCGACGGCGCATCGCACCATTGGAGGTCGTCCACCAGCAGCACGAGCGGTGCATCGGCGGACAGGTTCGAGGAGAGCCAGTACAGGCCGTGCTGCAACGCGTAGCCGGGATCCCCGGCGGCTGGCCCCGCCGGCGGGCCCCGTTCGGTCGTCGTCGGGGCGGGTATGAGCAGATCGGTGGCAAGCGCCGCCGCCCCGGTGAGCCAGCGTTCGCGCTCGCCGTCGCCGGCCTCCAGCAGCGGGCGCTCGAACAGCTGGCGCACGACGCCGAAGGAGAACCCGTGCTCGAGCTCCGTCGCGCGCGCGCCGAGCACGCGGACGCCCAGGTCGGGCGCGCACGAGCGTGCGGCATCGAGCAGCCGGGACTTACCGAGCCCGGCCGCCCCCTCGATCACAAGGGTCCCGCCCGCGCGCCGCCCCACGGCGCTGAGCGCGGCATGCACGCGTTCGACCTCGTGCTCGCGCTCGAGCAGCAGGGCCTGCTGAGCGAGTCCGGACCGGGCCATGGCGGCGCAATCGTAAGCGGCGCCCGCGGAGGCGCGCAATGTTCAGGGGTGGATGTCAGGGGGTCCACCCGATTCGCGGCGTGCGCGCGCGCCCGACCATGACCGCCATGTCAATCAGGCGGCCCCGGGAGAACAGCATGTCGCTCATTCAGGTCAAGGTCCTCGAGGGCGTCTTCACCGCGCCCCAGAAGCGCGAGATCGTCGAGCGCCTCACCGACGCGATGGTCGCCATCGAGGGCGAGAACGTCCGCCGCCTCACCTGGTGCATCGTCGAGGAGGTGGCCGGCGACGCCTGGGGCATGGGCGGCGAGACCGTCGTGGCCGACGACTTCCGGGCGCTCGCGCGCGCCGACGCCGGGGCTGGGCAGACATGAGCCGCCTGCTCGAGCCAGGGAGGCTCGCCGACCACGTCGACCGCCTCTACCGCGCCGCCTGGCTGCTCTGCGGGTCGCGCGAGGATGCCGAGGACCTGGTCCAGGACACCTACGCGCGTGTGCTGTCACGACCGCGGCGCCTCCGCAACGAGAGCGACCTCGGCTACCTGCTGACCGTCATGCGCAACACGTTCATCAGCAACCTGCGCAGGGCACGCAGCAGGCCGGCCCTCGCCACCGTCGACGAGCTCGAGTCGTTCGCGGACCCGACCGTGGCCGCGCCACAGGACATCGCGGAGGCCCGGCTCGTCTTCCAGGCCATCGCCGCGCTTCCGCGCAGCTCGCGTGAGGTGCTCGTCGCGGTCGACGTCGTCGGACTGCCGTACCGGGAGGCCGCTCGCGCCCTGGGTCTGCCCGAGACCACGTTGACGCCTCGGCTGTTCCGGGCGCGCCAGCGCGTCGCTCAGACGCTCCGGCCGCATGAGCAGGCCGAAGAGCAGCTCGCGGCCGCTTCGTAGCCCGGGAACCGGCGCCTACCCGCAGGCGTGACTTTATGGTTCTCCACCAACACTCATGTCGCCCGGCAGGGGGCCGTGCGATGCATTGGGAGGCAAGGATGTTCAAGAGCTGTCTTCGGGGGGCATCGGCAGCGATCGCGGTCGCGGCTGTGCTGGCTTTCGCCGGCGCGGCATCTGCCAACCCGATCTTCATGCCCAACTACGTCCAGGAGGCCCAGCACGACCAGGGCGCGGGAGCGCTGGTCCCGCCGGCGCCGCCATGTCCGCAGAACGTGGTCGGGCAGTCCTGCTCGATCGTGCCGGAGACGCCGGCCCTGGGGATTCCCTATCCCGGCAACATGGCCTACTTCGGCGGCCATGTGCAGGTGCACCCGAAGGAGTACCTCGTCTACTGGGGCTGGGGTCAGACCGGCGCCTGGCCGTCGGGCACGACGTGCTCGAGCGAACGGATCGCCGAGGGGTCGCTGAAGGCGACTCTGCCGTGCGATCCCGATGGCGCGGGGAAGTACATGGCTGACTTCCTCAAGCAGATCGGCGGCACCGCCTGGGCGGACGTGCAAAGCCAGTACTTCCAGACCGACAGCTCCGGGAAGCAGACGTTCATCGGCAACCCGAGCAACCGGCTGGCCGGGATCTGGGTCGACAACACGGATGCGAACACGCTGCCGAAGACCAACCTGAACAACGCCGCAGGCTCGACCAACACGCTGACGGTGCTGGCCAGGGAGGCGCAGGCCGCGGTCAAGCACTTCAAGGTCAGCGACCTGAAGAACGCCAACATCATGATCGTGCAGCCACCGGGACTCAGCGATCCGAATGCCCTGTCGCAGGGCTACTGCGCCTTCCACGACTACGTATGGCCGGACGTTGAGTCGGGCGCCTACAACGGCCTGACGAAGGGGATCTCCTTCAGCAACATCCCCTACCAGCTCGCGATCAACTCGGGCGGCACGAACGTGTGCGGCGAGAACGCGGTGAACAGCGGCCCGCAGGGCAAGCTGGACGGCTTCTCCATCGTGGTCGGCCACGAGATGGAGGAGACGACCACCGATCCGGGCGCTGAGGACGTGGTGGGCAGCGGTATCTCGCCGACCCATCTCGGCGGCTGGTACGACACGCTGGACGCCAACGAGAACGGCGACAAGTGCGCGTGGGTGGGTATCGACCCCACAACCGGACAGGGAACGTTTCCGATTCCGGGCGCGAGCGGCAACATCACCGGCAACGGCGGCAAGACGTTCGCGGTGCAGTCGATGTGGAGCAACGCCGCAGCCGCGGGCGTCGGCTGGTGTGCCGGAGTCAACGACCTACCGGGCAGCTAGCGCATGAGGGGAGTGCCGGCGCGGACGATCAGGACGTCGTGGTCCGTGTGCCGCGCCGGCACCACCTCCGCCGAGGGCGAGCGCAGCGCGCCCGTTCCATAGACCTGCTGAAGCCCGGGGTCCTGGCCGGCCGAGCTGTCGGTGCGGATCCAGAAGCCGGGGGGTGCGCAGGGGGTGCGGCGATTCAGGTCACCCCCGAAGATGAGCGGGTGACCGGCCGCGCGGCGTGCGAGCAGCGCACTGAGCTCGGCGCACTGCGGTTGGTTCGCGGCCGCCTCGATGGCCTCGTGCGAGGCCAGGTGTGCGGTGCACGCCTCCACCCGGGCGCGGGTCGTGACGCACAGCCATTGGCGTCGCTCGGGGCCGGCCTGTGCCTCGAAATCGTGGCTCTCGGCACTCTCGACGGCCGCCCTGGTGAGCACCGCGTCTCCGAAGAGCCCGCGCCCGCCCGGGTGGATGCACGGCAGGAGCTTGCCGGAGTAGATCACCCTCGAGAAGCGCAGCTGGTAGCGGGTCATCCGAGCGATCAGCGCGACGTCGTTCCGGCAGGCCTCGTTGAAGGTGACAGCGTCCGGGTGCTCTTCACGGATCCGGGTCACCACCTCTTTGAGCAGCGCCGGATACGCCACCTTGCCGTAGCAGCCGCCCAGACCGGACAGGCAGAGGTTCATCTGCATCAAGGTGTACGTCGGGCCCTCACGCGGGGAACCGCTGCAACCCGTCAGGGCGAGGGCCAGGGCGCAGCTCACGGCGAGGAGCAGCTTCACGACGGAGAAGACGCGAGGAGCCGCCCGATCGTTCGCCGGTCTGGCAAGCTGAGGCCGTGAAGGTCGATGCGCAGGCGTTCTGGCTCCGCGCGCCGGGCTTCGGCGAGATCCGGCCGGTCACGCTGCGCGAGCCGGGGCGAGACGACGTGATGGTGCGCACCCTGCGGTCGGGGATCAGCCGCGGCACCGAGACGCTGGTGTTCCGGGGCGGCGTGCCGCCGAACCAGTACGCCGCGATGCGGGCTCCGTTCCAGGAGGGCGACTTCCCGGGGCCGGTCAAGTATGGCTATCTGAACGTCGGCGCCGTGGAGCAGGGACCCCCCGAGCTCTGCGGCCGCACGGTCTTCTGCCTCTACCCGCACCAGACCGCCTACGTGGTGCCAGCCGGCGCGGTGGCCGTCGTCCCGGAGGACGTGCCGCCCGCCCGCGCCGTGCTCGCGGGCACGGTCGAGACCGCCGTGAACGCCCTCTGGGACGCCGGGCCGCTGCTGGGCGACCGGGTCGCCGTCGTCGGCGCGGGGATGGTGGGCTGCTGCGTCGCACGCCTGCTGAGCCGCTTCCCCGCCATGCGCGTCACGCTCGTGGACGTCGATGCCGGCCGGGCCGATGTGGCGGCTGCGCTCGGCGTCGACTTTGCGCTTCCGGCCGACGCCGCGGGCGGTCTCGACCTGGTCGTGCACACCAGCGCGACGTCCGCCGGGCTCCAGCGCTCGCTCGATCTGCTCGCACCCGAGGGCACGGTCATCGAGCTCAGCTGGTACGGCGACAGCGAGGTCCGGCTTTCGCTGGGTGGAGCGTTCCACTCCGGTCGCCTCGGCATCCGCGCCAGCCAGGTGGGCACCGTGGCGCCCGCGCGGGCCGGGCGCCGCACGACCGCCGACCGGCTGGCGATTGCAGTCGACCTGCTGCGCGACCCCGCGTTCGATGCGCTCCTCAGTGGGGAGTCGCAGTTCGGCGAGCTGCCCGACGTGATGGCCCGGCTGGCCGCGGGAAGCCTGCCGGCGCTCTGCCACACGATCACCTACGACGGGGGCTAGACCGTGTTCAGCGTGACCGTCCGCGATCACATGATGATCGCCCACAGCTTCAGCGGCGAGGTGTTCGGGCCCGCGCAGCGCCTCCACGGCGCGACGTACGTCGTGGACGCCACGTTCCGGCGCGCCGCCCTCGACGACGACGGCGTCGTGGTCGACATCGGGCGAGCGTCCGAGGAGCTGCACTCCGTGCTGGCCGAGCTCACCTACCGCAACCTCGACGACGAGGCCGCCTTCGCCGGCATGAACACCTCCACCGAGGCGCTCGCCCAGGTGGTCGCGGATCGGCTCGCGGAACGGGTGCACGCCGGCGCCCTGGGCGAGGCGGCTCGGGACCTCGACGGGCTGATGGTCACGCTGCACGAGTCGCACATCGCCTGGGCGAGCTACGAGCGCCCGCTGTGACGGCGGTGCATTTCGTAGTACCCGACGGCATCCACGATCCCACCCGGGCTACCGGAGGCAACGTCTACGACGGCCACGTCTCGCTCGGGCTCGCCGCGATCGGCTGGTCGGTGCACGAGCAGCCGGTCCCTGGCTTCTGGATGCGACCCGACGCGGCGTCGTTCGCCGCGCTCGACGGGGTCGTCCAGCGCATTCCCTACAGCGCCGTCGTGCTGCTCGACGGCCTGGTCGCATCCACCGCGCCCGAGGTCCTCGTGCCGCACGCGGAGCGGCTGCGCCTCGTGGTGCTCGTGCACATGCCGCTCGGCCACCGCCCGCCTGAAGAGCGAGCCGGCGAGGTCCGCGAGCGGGAGCGCGCGGTGCTCTCGGCCGCCGCTGCCGTGGTGACCACCAGCGCCTGGAGCCGGCGCCGGCTGCTCGAGCTGTACGGGCTGGCGGCCGACCGGGTGCACGTGGCCGAGCCCGGCGTCGACGCCGCCGCCCTCGCCGGCGGGACCGCGGCCGGCGGGGCACTGCTCTGCGTCGCGGCGGTGACGGCCGACAAGGGCCTCGACGTGCTCCTCGACGCGCTGGCCACGATGACCGAGCTGTCGTGGCAGTGCGAGTGCGTGGGCAGGCTCGACGTCGACCCGGCGTTCGTGGAGGCCCTGCGTCGCCGCTTACTGGACGACGGCCTCGGCGAGCGCGTCTCGCTCCTGGGACCGCGGAGCGGTGACGAGCTCGACCGCAGCTACGCCGCCGCGGACCTGATGGTGCTGGCGTCGCGCGCCGAGACGTACGGCATGGTCGTCGGCGAGGCTCTGGCGCACGGGCTACCGGTGGTCGCGACCGACGTCGGCGGGGTGACGGAGGCCCTCGGTCATGGCGCCGACGGGACCCTGCCGGGGCTGCTGGTCCCGCCGGGCGACGCTGCGGCCCTCAGCTCCGCACTTCGGTCCTGGCTCGGCGACGCCGAGCTGAGGGGCCGGCTGCGCCGGGCCGCGTCCGAGCGGCGCGAGCGGCTTCCCGACTGGACGGCCACCACGACCGTGATCGCAGGCGTCCTGGCGGGGGCGTGACGATGACCGGCGGGCCGATCCGTGTCGGCAGTGACTGGCTTGCGCTCCGCGAGCCCACTGACGCCGCGGCCCGTTCACGCGAGCTCGTCGAACAGGTGGGACGACACCTCCCGGCAACGGGTCGCCAGGCGATCCACGACCTCGGCGGCGGCACGGGGTCGATGGGCCGCTGGCTGGCGCCACTGCTGCCGGGGCCCCAGCACTGGGTCGTCCACGACCGGGACGCGGATCTGCTCGAGCTTGCCGCCGCCGATCCGCCGGGCCAGGCCGCTGACGGAGCCGCGGTGACCGTCGAGGTGAGGCAGTCCGACATCACCCGGCTGCACCCGGGCGATCTTGCCGGCGCGACCCTCATCACCGCCTCGGCGCTGCTGGACATGCTCACCCGGGACGAGCTCACCGGCCTCGTGACCGCATGTGCCGGCGCGGGCTGCCCCACCCTGCTGACCCTGTCGGTCGTCGGCCGCGTGGAGCTGACCCCGGCCGATCCACTGGACAGCCGCGTGGCGGCCGCATTCGATGCTCACCAGCGCCGCGCCACCGAGCGCGGCCGCCTGCTCGGCCCGGACGCCGCCGGCGTGGCCGCCGAGGGGCTCGGCCGGCTGGGGGCGGAGGTCGTGGTCCGGCCCAGCCCCTGGCGACTGGGCCCGGCGCAGGCCGACCTGGCGGCGGACTGGTTCAGCGGCTGGGTGGGCGCCGCGTGTGAGCAGCAGGCCGACCTCGCCGCCGAGACCAGCGAGTACACGCGCCGCCGCCTGGCCCAGGCGCGAGCTGGACAGCTCGCCGTGGCGGTCGCCCACGCCGACCTGCTGGCCCTGCCGCCGGCTCAGTCGGTGCAGAAGCGCGACGAGAGCGCGTAGCGCAGGAGCACCACGTCGCCGATCTGGCGCACCTCCGCGAGCGTCGCACGCCGCTCCGGGTTCCACGGGAAGCGGCCGTCGAGAACGAACCTGGGGGCGCGGGAGTCGCCGACGAAGAACGGAGCCACGACGAGCTGGAGCTCGTCGGCGAGGTTGCCGGTCAGGAACTGGGTGTGCACCTTGCCGCCGCCCTCGACCATCAGCCGCCCCACGCCGCGCTCACCGAGGTCCTCGCTGAGCCTGCTCATCTTCACCGGCTGCCCACCGTCGACCACGGTCGCCACGGGTCCGAGCCGCGAGCGGGCGTCGTCCACCCGCGAGCTCGTGCAGTAAACGAGCTTCTCCGTCTCGCCGGTGGCGAAGAAGTCGGCGCGCGCGTCGAGCTCCACCCGTTCGGTGACGGTGACCTTGATCGGCGACGGCGCCAGCCCGCGAGCCGTCCGCTCGTCGCGGCGGGCCTGCGAGCGCACCAGCAGCCGCGGGTTGTCGTGCCGCACGGTGGCGGCGCCGACCATGATCGCGTCGCATGAGGCGCGCACGGCGTCGACGCGGTCGAAGTCGGCGTCGTTGGACAGCTCGAGGCGGCGCGGCGTCGCGCTGCCGAGGTAGCCGTCGATCGACAGCGCGCAGCTCAACAGCGTGTACGGGCGCTCAAGCATGTACCGGCTTCTCCCGGATCCACGGCTCGGGGCGGCGGATGCGACGGCTCCATGAAACCACGAGAACGGCGGCACCGGGCAGGCTGGCGACGAGGACCATCACGCCGTAGATCACCGCGGTGGTGACCCCTCGGCTCGCCCCCAGGCCGATTGCGCCGAACGCCCATGCGGTGCCGCCCTCGCGCGGCCCCCAGCCGGCGACGCTGGGCACCACCATGAACAGCATCACGAGGAGCACGACGGGCAGCAACCGGGACGCGGGCGCGGTGATGCCCGCCGTCCGCGCGGCGATCAGGAAGGTCGCCGCGTGGCCGACGACCACGAGCGCAGATGCGAGCACGATGGCGGGCCATGCTCTGCGGGCGAGCAGCCCGTCGCGGATGTCACGGCGCGCTACGGCCCAGGCCCGCGTCCGCACGGACCGGTCGCCACCGGACCGCACCCGGGCCACGAGCACGGCGCAGCCCGCCGTCACGAAGAGCCCGATCGCCACCAGCGGCATGGCCGAGTGCACGGGCGACGGCAGCACGAGCAGAACCACCACGGTCAGGACGACCTGCACGACCTGCCCGGCGAAGCGCTCCCACGCGACGGCGCGCAGCGCACGGCCGACGTCGTTCACGTCGCGGCCGTGGCTGACCCCACGGTGAACGTCGCCCACCACCCCACCGGGCAGCGTGACATTGAGGAAGAGGGAGCGGTAGTAGGCCGCCACCGCGGCCCGCAGCGGGATGCCGACGCCGAGGCCGCGGGCCACGATCGTCCAGCGCCACGCGCAGCACACCGTGGTGACCGCCGCCAAGCCAAAGGCGGCCGCCAGCGCCCGGATGTCGACCGTGCGGATGCCGTCGAGGAACGGGCCGGCGCCCAGCCGCCAGACGAGCACGGCGAACGTCACCGCGGAGCCCACGAAGCGGGCCCACCACCACACGCTCCGCCTCATGCCGGCGCTCGCTCCACTTGCTTGTGCCGCAGCCGGACCGGCCAGGACCAGCTGCGCCGCCGCCGCCGCCGGACCGTGGTCTCGAACACCACCGCGAAGAGCCGCGCGAATGCGATCGTCAACGGCACCGCCAGCACGACCGTGACGAGGAAGGCCGCGACGCCGTGACCGAACCGGCCGGCGACGACCTTCTGGTACACGATGACCACGATCGGGCCGTGGGTGAGGTACAGGCTGTAGGAGGACAGGCCGAGGCTGCGAATCGGCCGCGTGTCGAGGAACCTGAGGAGAGGTGCCGGGCGACCGGTGGCGAGAGCGGCCAGGAGGCAGGCGACGGCCGGACCCAGAGCAAGGTCGACCCAGAACAGGTGGTCGAGCGTCCACACCGAGCCCCGCCACCCGATCGTGGCGAGCACGGGCACCGCGGCGGCGAGCGCGAGCCAGGCCCATGGCCATGACCTGCGCGTCCTGCTCGCGCCGACGATGCCGGCGCTGAGGATCCCCACCGCGAACAGCGCGGCGAGGTCGGGCGGCGACTCGATCACGAAGTTGTGAAGCCATGAGACGTGCGGCCCCACGATCCCCACGGCCGCCACGACGAGCGTGACGGTCGCGGCCATGGGGACCGCGCCGAAGCGGCGGACCACCAGCAGCAGCAGCGGGAACACGACGTACAGCTGGGCCTCGACTGCCATCGTCCAGAACGATCGGTTGGGGATCGGCGCGCTGACGAGGTTCTGCACGAGCAGGCCGTTGACGGCGACCGACTTCGTGGTGGGCAGTCCCTGTCCCGGGGGCGGGACAACGAGCCAGGCCACCGCCAGGCTGAACGCGAGCGCCGCCCAGTACGCCGGGAGGATGCGCCTGGCCCGCCGCTGCGCGAACCGCGAAAAGCTGTCCAGCCGCCAGCCGTGGCGGGCGGGCGACAGGGCCAGCGAGAAGCCGGACAGCACGATGAACACCACGACCGCGAACCGCCCGTAGATGAACCAGCCGGCCCAGAAGGGCGCACGGTCCACCGGGTAGCCCGGGAATGTGCTCAGGAAGATGTGGTTGACCACCACGAACAGAGCGGCCAGGCCCCGGATACCGTCCAGACCTGCCAGCCGCCTGCGTTCTGGGTCTCGACCTGCATCCACGGCGAGCTAGTGGGTCGCGGCTGGCGAGTCGAACGCGCCGAGGAAACGGTCGCGGAACGCGCTCATCTTCCACACCGGCGCCTGCGGGCCGGGCCGCAGGCCGTCCTGCCAGCCCCAGCCGGAGATCCGGTTCAGCACCGCCGGGTCGTGGGCGATGACCGAGATCGGCACCTCATGGCTCGCGCCCTTCCCGCTGACGATCGACCACGGCTGATGGTCGCCATAGACGACGAGGACGAGGTTGGGGTCCCCGTAGTTCTGCACGTACGAGATCAGGCTGTTCAGCGTGTACTCGATCGATTGGCCGTAGGCCGAACGCACCGGTGAGGAGGAGCTTCCTCCGAGCCACGCCCACGCCATGTCTCCATAGAGCGCGTCGTTGCTCGTGTGTTCCACCGGGAAGTTGTTGAAGATCGACCCGTCGCCGAGCTGGCTCCAGGGGACGATCCGCGGGATGCGGGTCCACGGCGTGTGGCTCGAGACGAGGTCCACCTCCGCGAAGACGGGACGACGGTGGCGCTTGGCGAACTCGAGGCGCTGCAGGGCACCCAGGACGTACTGGTCCGGCATCGAGGCGTAGGCGAAGCTCGGCCCGCGATAGCCGACGTCGCGCCGGTCGTAGACCTTGGCGAAGTGGTAGAAGGACGACCCCTGCGGCCAGGCGCGGTCGTTCGACGGCACGTCGTCCACGGTCCGCCAGCCGGCCCGGTTGAACGCGTCGCTGAGCGTGAAGCGGTTGGTGCCCATGAGCTGGTCGTAGCGCCGGCGGCTGTTGACCCAGACGCCCGACTGCAGGGTGGAGTGCGCCAACCAGCTGATGCCGCCGAACGTCGGCGAGGTGAGGAAGGCGCTCCGGGCGGAGAAGCCGGCGGCCTGCAGGCGCCTGGTCCCGCTGTCGAGCACGGCGTCGACCTGCGGCGAGAAGGAGGAGCCCTGGACCGCGACCTTGCCGTAGCTCTCGACGACCGCGAGGAGGACGTCCTTGCCGCGGAGCCCGGTGAGCAGCTGGTTGGCGGGAGTGCTGCTGAAGCGATCCTGGCGGATCTCCTTGGCGAAGACGGCGGGGTCCTTGATGTCGGCCCGGGCGGCGTTTATGTCATCCACGACCACGGCGGCGGCGGCCGTTGAGGCGACTGGTGTGTGGGAGAGGAGATGCGCACCGAACGCCCAGCACACCAGCCAGACGACGCCGAGCGCCCCGACCACCCGTAGCGACCAGTCGCGGTGGCCGGCCGCGACCCGGGTGACCCGTCGCAGCGCCAGGATCATGCAGGCGAGCAGGGCGACGATGAACACCACCACCCCGGCGGTGACGAAGTCGGCGCTCGTCCGGCCGATTGAGGCGCGCAGCGTCTCAATCCCGGTACTGGCGTAGCTCGCGTCCTGATACGGGTCGAACGGCCGGTCGAAGGCCTGGAAGAACCCGATGTCGAGGATCTTCAGGATCAGCACCAGAGCGAGCAGCGGGCCCACCACCGCGACCAGGACGCGCCGGGCGCGCGCGGGCACGACTACGGCCACCGCGACGAAGACGAGGCCCTCGAGCGGCACTCTCAGGAACGCGCTGGGCGTGAACCGAATCAACTGGTCCGGAGAGACGAGGGCGCCCCACACGAACACGAAGGCGACGATCGTGAGCGCCGCGGCCATTCCCGTGCGCACGCGTCGGTGGGCGGGGCCGCCGGGAGGGCCGCCGTCATGATCGAGGGTGGAGTCCGCACCCGACGGCGGTGGGCCGTTCGGACGCTGCCGGCGGATCCGCAGCCACAGCACGTCGCGGCCGAACGACTCGGCGAGCAGGACCAGCGCGGCCACGAGCGCGGCCTGCGACACGGCCCGCGGCAGGACCTGCGCGGCCGCGACGGTCAGCACGATGCCCTGCGTCGCACAGACGACCTTGCGCCAGTGGCGGGGCGGAAGCTTGGCGTTCATCCACGGCAGCCACCACCCGGCCGCCAGGAAGACGTAGCGCGCCGCGCCGATCGCCAGCACCCACGCGCCGGCGGAGCGCGCGACGTAGACGCTGAGGATGACGATCAGGAACGCGTCGGCCTCGGCATCGAAGCGCGCACCCAGCAGTCCCTCGGTGCGCGTGCGTCGCGCGACCCAGCCGTCGACCGCGTCGAGCGCGAGCGCGACGGCCGCGAGCGATATCAGGAGGGCGACCGGCACGGTTCGCTCGAACGAGTCCGCTATCAGTGCCGCGATGCCCACGGCGAGCGTCGCCCGGGCAAGGGTCACCCAGTCCGCCGGAGCCAGGCGGTCGGAGCGATACCTCGAGAGGCCGAGCGCCAGTGCCGAGTTCGTCATCGCCGCGCAGGTCAGTCCGACGACCCAGCTCGCGGGCCCGAGGCCGGCGCCGCTGCGGGCGACGACACCTGCGAGTGCGGCGAGCAGCAGCAGCTGGGCGATCATGCCGATCAGCGGCCCTGCCTGAACTGGTCGTATCGTGGGGACGGAGCCGCGCGCGGACGCCGCAAGCTCAGCCGCCGCGGCCTCCACCGCGTGCTTGCGCTCCATATCAAGAAATGACGCCTGAGCCACGCCGATCCTTCCAGCCGTGAAACAGGACGAGCGCGCTCCGTTCGTCCACGCTCTCCGGCGCGCGCGCCTCGCAGCGTATCCCGAAGGCGAGTTCGTCGACCAGGAGAGCTTCATGCGCGCGGGCGAGATCCAGGCACTGGCGGGCCAGGCCGGCATCGCGCCCGGCGTCTCCGTGCTGGACCTGTGCTGCGGCATCGCCGGGCCCGGACGGTTGATCACCCGCGAGCTCGGGTGCACCTACCTGGGGGTGGACTACAGCCGGAGCGCCATCGAGATCGCACGCGAGAAGGCCGGCGAGCTTCCCTGCCGCTTCGAGGTCGCGCGGATCCCTCCGCTCCCGTCCGGCCAGTTCGACGTGGTGCTCCTGCTCGAGACGATGCTCGCCTTTCCGGACAAGGAAATGCTGCTTCAGGAGATATCGGCAGAGCTCGCGCCCGGCGGCCGGTTCGCGTTCACGATTGAGGAAGGCGAGCCGCTCGCTGAGCCGGAGCGGAGCAGCATGCCCGACGCCGACACGGTCTGGCTCACCCCGCTGCATCGGCTGCTGACGTACCTGGAGCGGGCGGGCCTGGTGGTCCGCTGGCAGGCTGACTGGAGCCAATCGCACCGCGCCGTCGCGGACGCGCTGATCGACGCGTTCGCCACCGACTCTCGGGACATCGCGGCCGAGATCGGAGAGCGCGCCCTGGAGGAGCTGCTGGCGGCTCACCGGCTGTGGAGCGACTGGCTGCGGGACGGCCGGGTCCGCAAGCTCGCCTTCGTCGCGGAGAAGCCCGGGCGCGCGTAAAGGTGTAAGGCAGCGAACATCGGTTGCGCCGATCGGATCGTCTGGGTTAGGGTCCGCCGCGTGCCCGGAGAGAAACTGCGTGTGCTCGAGGGGCCGTCGGCAGGGCTGGAGCTTTCCCTAGGCGAGGAGTTCGCGGTCGGTCGGAACGAGACCGGCGAGGGCAACCTCGGCAGCGACCCCGAGATCTCGCGCCTCCACGCTCGCTTCCGGCGGACCGAGTCCGGCAGCGTCGAGATCGAGGATCTCGGATCGACGAACGGCACGTTCGTGAACGGCACGCGCCTCGACGCCCCGCGTCAGCTCAGCCCCGGGGACTCGATCAAGATGGGCCAGACCACCCTGGAGCTCTACGACCCGCAGGCCACCGCGGTGAGCGGCCGGCCCGTCATCCCGCCGCCCACCGAGGCGGCGCCCACCGAGGCAGTGCAGGCGCCTCCGCCGAGCGCGGCCCCGCCACCGCCTCCACCGGCGCCAGCTCCACGGCCTCCACCGCCTGCGGCTCCACCGCCGGCACCCAGCCCTCCGCCACAGGCGCCTCCGCCGGTTGCGGCACCACCGCCACCGCCCACCCCGGCACCACCGCCTGCCCCGCCGGTCTTCGAGCCGCCGGGGCCGCCGGCCCAGCCCGCGTCCGCCGGCGGGCGGTCGAACCGCAACCTCTACCTGATCGTCGCCGCCGTGGCCGCGGTGGGCGGCGTGATCGCCGTGATCGCCCTCGGCGGCGGCGGGAAGAAGAGCGACAGCTCCGCGGCTGCCTCCACCGCAGCCGCCATCAAGTCCGCCGTCTCGAAAGCGGCGACCACCGCGTCCGCGCCCAAGGCGGCCCCCGGGGGCATCACCCCGATCGGCAGCTCGCTGAAATTCGGACAGCCTGCGGTGATCGCCTACGACGACGCGTCGAGCCACGACCAGAGCACGATCCAGGTCACCCCGAATCCGATCCAGCAGGGCTCGATCTCCGACTTCAAGAACGTGCAGCTCGACCCCGGCCAGAAGAGCTCCACCCCGTTCTACGTGAACGTGTCGGTGAAGAACATCGGCAAGGGCGACCTCAGCGGCGACTCACCGGCGAACTACCTCGACGGCGTGGACGACCGCGGGCAGGCCCAGAACGCGGTGATCTTCTTCGGCGACTTCCCGCGCTGCGAGTCGGTCACCCCGAAGTCGCTCAAGCCCGGCCAGACCTACAAGACCTGCGACACCTTCCTGATCCCGAAGGGCGGCTCGCTGGTGGGAATGCGCTGGGTCGTCTTCGACCAGAAGACCGGCAAGTCCGACCTGAACTGGAAGTAGCCGCGTTCAGGACACCTCGAACTCGGCTCGCAGCCGCGTGCCCACTCCCTCCGGGCTGTCGAGCGAGATCGAGCCGTCCAGCACCTCGACGCGGTCCGCCAGGCCGCGCAGGCCCGTGCCGCGGCTCGGGTCGGCGCCGCCCCTGCCGTCGTCCTCCACCTCCACCACCAGCCGCCCGTCCGTGTGCGCAATGCTCACGGCCGCGCCCGACGCCTGCGAGTAGCGGGCCACGTTGGTGAGCCCCTCGGCCACCACGAAGTAGGCCGCGGCCTCGATCGAGGAGGCGAAGCGCTCGGTGGTCACCGACAGCTTGACCGGCACCTCCGAGCGCCCGGCCAGCAGCGCGACCGCCGCCGCCAGACCGCGATCGGTGAGCACCGCCGGATGGATGCCGCGCGCCAGCTCGCGCAGCTCGTCGATCGCGTGGTCCAGCTCGGCCCGAGCCTCGTCGAGCATCTGGCGCCCGCGCTCGAGATCGGTCCGCAACGCGTCCGCCGCCAGCCGCAACGCCAGCGCGAGCGACACCAGCCGCTGCTGCGCACCGTCGTGCAGGTCGCGCTCGAGCCGCCGGCGCGCCTCGTCGCCCGCCTGCACGATCCGCGCGCGCGACTCGATCAGCTCCTGCCGAGCGGAGGCCGACGCCAGCGCCAGCGCCACCAGGGCGCCGAACTCGCTGAGGCGCGTCTCCGTCTCGGGCGGCATCGGCTCCTCTCCGGCGGCGGCGATGATCACGGCGCCCCAGATGCGGCCGGCGACGGTGATCGGCGCGCTGACGCTGCGGCTGAACCCGAGGCGGTGCATCTCCTCAGCGATCCAGCCGCTGCGGCCCTGGAAGCTGTCGATCCGCACCGGCTTGCCCGTGCGCAGCACGTGGGCCACGCCAGTGTCGCCCGCCACCGGCACCTGCGTGCCCACCTCCATGCCCGGCGGGCCGGTGCCGTGCCAGCGCCCCACCACCAGCGCGCTCTTCTCGTCGGGCTCGTAGCGGATCATCCCGGCGGAGCTGGCGCCGAGCAGCCGGCCGGCCTCCTCGGTCACCAGCTCGAAAACCTGCTCCGGCTGGGCGCCGCCCGCCACCGCGGTGGCCACGCGCCGGAGAGCGGCCTGCTCCTCCACAAGCTGCGTCACCTGCTCTTGCACAGCACGCCAGCCTAACCCCGTAGTAGAAACGGAAACGTGGACACCCTGCCCTACTGGCTGAACTACCCATATGAGCCGCGTCAGGCACTCGACCGCGACGTCGAGGTGGACGCCTGCGTGATCGGCGGCGGGGTGAGCGGGCTGTCGTGTGCGCGCGAGCTCGCGCGACGAGGCGCGCGAACCGTGCTGCTCGAGGCGCGCACGGTGGCCTCCGGCGCGAGCGGCCGCAACGGCGGCTTCCTGCTGGCGGGCGGGGCGCCCTTCCATGTGGATGCGCGGGAGCAGTGGGGACGCGAGCCGGCGGCACGGCTCTACGCCCGCACCGTGGAGGTGCAGCAGGAGGTGTACGCGCTGGCGGAGTCGCTCGGGGTTGCCGACGCGGTACGGCCGGTGGGCTCGATGCGGCTCGCCACCTCCGAGGAGGAGGCCGAGCACGTGCGCGGGCACGTGGAGGCGCTGAAGGAGGACGGCTTCGAGGCGGAGCTCGTCGAACGCGGCGCGCTTGAGCCCGCGCTCCGCGGGATCGGCCACGCCGGCTGCCTCGTGCCACACGACGCCGCGCTTCAGCCCGCACGCTGGATCCGCGCTTTCGCGACAGATGCCGAGGCGGCCGGGGCGACGATCTTCGAGAACTCGCGAGCTGAGCTCGGAGGGGGTGTGAGCGCAAACGGAGCGACCGTCAGGGCGCAACACGTGGTGGTGGCCGCGGACGGCCCGCTTCCGGGCCTGGTGCCCGAGGCGACCGACAGAGTCAGGGCCCGCCGCCTCCACATGCTCGCCAGCGCGCCGCTGCCCGAGCGGATCGTGAGCACGCTCGTGTACGCGCGCTACGGCCTCGAGTACTTCCAGCAGCTCCCCGACGGGCGCATCGCGGTCGGCGGCTTCAGCGACCTCGACGGGCCCGCGTCATACACGTCCGAGGAGCGCGGCGACCCACGCGTCTGGCAGCGGCTCGAGCGCTACCTGCACGACGACCTGGGCATCGACGGCGCCGGCATCACGCACCGCTGGGTGGGCGTCGTGGGCTTCAGCGACGACGACCGCCCGTTCGCCGGCGAGGTGCACGACGGCCTCTACGCGCTCGGCGGCTACTCCGGCCACGGCAACCTGATCGGGCTCATCGCCGGCCGAGCCGTGGCCGAGCGCATCGCCGGCGGCCACAGCGACGACCTCGAGCTGCTCCAGCTCCGCTAGCGGTCGCCGTCGAGCGCCGCGGCCAGCTCGCGCCGCGATTTGATGCCGAGCTTCGTGTAACTGCTCGTCAGGTGGGTCTCCACCGTCCGCAGTGTGAGGAAGAGGGCCTCTGCGATCTCGCGGTTGGTGCGGCCCGCCGCCGCCTGCTGTGCCACCCGGAGCTCGCCCGGGGTGAGTGAGTCGCGGCCTCGGAGCGCGTCCCGGCGCGGGCGGGCGCCCGCGATCGTCAGCTCCTCCCTGGCCCGGTCCGCCACGGCGATGCCTCCCAGGCGGTGGGCGAGGTCGAGCCCGGCACTGAGGTGGTCGCGCGCCTCCGCGCGATGGCCGGCGCGGCGCAGCGCGGAGCCCAGATCCGTGAGCGCCCGGGCGTGCTCGAGCGGGGCGGGAGAGGACGCCAGCGTCGTCACCGCCTGCCGCAGCAGCTCGATGCCCCGATCGCCGTCGTGGGCGAGGCCGGCGGCCCGCAGCGCCACACCGATGGCGCGCGGCGCGCCCCAGGCACGGGCCAGCTCGACCTCCTCGCCGGCGAGCCGCCGCGCCTCGTCGTGGCGTCCGACCACCGCCAGCGACACCGCGGCGCTCGAGCGCCACGGGTGCATAGCCGGGTTGCGAACGCCCCAGGCCTCGGCCCGCTCGCCGCTGGCCAGCAGGTCGGCGAGCGCGCGCGAGTGGTCGCCGGCCGCCGCGTGCAGCCGCCCACGGGCGAGCAGCAGCGGGGTCGTGGCCCATGCCTCGGGCAGGTCGCCGTCGAGACCGTGCCCGGCGAGCTCGGCGCGCGCAAGGTCGTAGTCGCCGCGCTCGGCGAGGGCGTCGACCAGGAAGCCAACCGAGACCGGCGCCAGCCGCATCTCCGACCCAGGGGCCACGGCGCCGCGCGCGCTGGCCACCGCCTCGCTCACGTCGCCGCGGTAGAGCGCGGCGAGGGTTGCGACAGTCGCACCGAGCGCCGCGGCGAGCGGCCAGGCGCGGGCGCGGGCCAGCGCGAGCCAGTCCTCGATGGCGCCGTGGGCCTCGTCGGCCAGGTCCGCGAAGACCAGCACGAGCATCGCCTCGGGCACGGCGGAGGTGGCCGCGCCGGTGGGCTGCTCCTCTCCGGCCAGCGCCGCGCGGGCGTGCTCGATGGCCGCCGAGCGGTCGCTGCCCTCGGCGGCGGCCTCGATGGCGAGCTGGCCGTGCAGGCGCCAGTCGAGCGGCTCACCGGCGGCCGCCCGCCGCCGGAGCGCCTCGACGAGCTCGTGGCGCAGGCCCTGGGCCGAGGGCTCCCAGCGGGCGGCGCCGAGCTGCGCGGCAGTCAGGGCCGCGTCCAGCTCCGCCCTGCCCCCGGGCTCGAGCTCGGCGAGCGCTCCGCTCAGCACCGGGATCGCGTCGCGGAGCAGTCCCACGAGCGCCAGGGCCTCACCGAGTGCTAGCGCGATCTCGGCCCGCCGCCGCGCGCCGGTGGCCAGCTCGAGCGCTTCGCGCAGCTCCTCGGTGGAGAGCGCCGGGTCCTGGACGAGCTTGGCCTGACCCAGCTCGAACAGCACCTCCGCGCGCGCGTCGGCGCACGGCGGCTCCGCGGCCGCCCGCTGCAGGTAGCGGGCCGCGATCTCCGGGGCACCACGGCCAAGGGCGTCCGCGGCGGCGGCGCGCAACCTCTCAACCGTCCAGTCATCGCCGTCCGGCAGCGATTCGAGCAGGTGGGAGGCGACCTGCTCGACCGGCGCCCCCTCGGCGTCGAGCAGCCGCGCAGCCCGCTGATGCAACACGCTGCGCTCGGGGCTCGAGAGGTCCCCGTTCACGGCCGAGCGGACCAGCGGGTGGACGAAGTCGAGGGTGTCGCCCCCGGCCAGGATCCCCGCGCGCATGAGGGCCGCGGCCGCTTCGGTGACCTCGGCGCTGTCGAGCTGGGCGACCAGGCGAGCGATCCGCAGCTCGGCGTGGACCCCCAGGATCGCCACCGCCCGGGCAAGAGCAAGCGCGCCCGCGGGCAGCCGTGCGAGACGCAGCAGGACGCTCGTCGAGACGGCCGCGGGCGTCAACCGGCGCAGGTGCTCCTCCGATGCGGCCACCGCTTCGTCGCCCTCGTCGGCGAGCTCGGCGATCAACGCTCGCAGCAGGAACGGGTTGCCGCCGCTCAGGTCGTGGCACGCCGCGCAGACGTCGTCGCTCGTGGTCGTCGAGAGCTGGTCGCGCACGAGGGCGACCGAGGCCCCTTCGCTCAAAGCGGCCGGGCGCAGCGAGGTCAGCGCCGGCTCGAGCGCCATCCGCATGAGCAGCTCGGTCGCCGGGCCGGGTTCTGCTTCGGCGGGGCGGCTGGCGAGGAGCAGGAGGATCGGCAGCTCGCCCAGCCGCGGCAGCAGGTGCGCCAGGAGGCGCAACGAGGGCTGATCCGCCCAGTGCGCGTCGTCGACGGCCAGCAGCACCGGCCGCTTCTCGGCCAGGTTCACCGTCAGCCAGTAGAGCCCATGCAGCGTGGCGTACGACGCGTCGGCCGCGGCCTCGGCCGGCCCGATCCCCAGCGCCGGCCGGGCCAGCGCCGCCGCGCCGCCGAGCAGCGCCGCGCGCTCGCCCGCGGGCGCGCGTGCCACGCGCGCGTCGAAGAGCTGCCCCACCACTCCCCAGGCGAAGTCGCGCTCGAGCTCGCCCGCCCGGGCAGACAGGACCTCCATGCCCGCCTCGGAGCCGAGGGCGGCTGCCGCCGCGACCAGCGCGGTCTTCCCGATCCCGGCCTCGCCCTCGATCAGTGCGGCGCAGCCGGAGCCTCTGGCGGCCGCCTCGATCAGCTCCGCGAGCGCGCCGAGCTCGCGCTCGCGCTCCAGCAGCACGTCCCCCGCGATCGACCCCACCCGACCACTCTAAAACCACCGAAATGATCGTGGTAGCCCCCACGATGCGGGGCGGGCGGCGCGACGCGAACGTTGCCGGCGTGTGCAGCGCTAAGGAACTCCACCTCCGAGTGACCGTGGATCGAGACGCCACACCGATCAGCGGGCAGGTGGCGGCAGGGGGCGGGCGGGAGCGCCCCTTCGCCGGCTGGACCGAGCTCTTCGCCGCGCTCCAGGCAGTGATCGGAGAACACCCCAACCGGGAGGAACAGGATGCTGAGACTCGCTGACGCGCGGCACATCGGCTGGCTGCTCGCGGGACTGCTCCTTGCCGCGCTGCCGGCGGCCGCGCATGCCGACTCGCTCGTCTACGTGAATAGCGGCGCGGTGTGGATCAGTCACAGCGATGGGTCGGCCGCCCGGGAGGTCGTCGCGACTGCGAACAACTGGACCTGGCCGTCCGAGGCCGACGACGGCACGATCTTCGCCGCCGGCGGCCAGGCGCGGGTGAACGCGGACGGGTCGGACTCCGACGGCAGCAGCGAGATCTACCACTTCGATCAGAGCGGCAGGCAGATGGGGCCGTTCGTGGAGACGCCGGGCAGCCGCTCGACACCCTCCTGCCCCACCGACGCGCCCACGAGCCTGCGCGTATCGCCGAACGGGCAGCGGGTCTCCTACGACGCCGACTTCTGCGACAACCGCGACTCGTTCTGGGAGGACCTGTCGAACGCCCACTTCACGCGCATCTCGAGCGACTACAGCAGCTCGGGCTGGCTCGACGACGGCCACATCCTCATCACGCACAACGGCCCCACCTTCGGCAACGCCGCCTACGCGAGCTACGACGTGGCCACCGCCGACGGCCACGGCCCCAGTGACGATCCGTACCTGACCGACCGCATGGCGGCCGCCGCGCTGGGCGGCAGCCGCGTGGCCGTCTATGAGGACGACCCCAACCTCGACGGCACGATCCACAGCGCGGACATCCGGCTCTACGCCACCACGGCCGGCGACGTGACCAACCCGATCGCGAAGTGCACGATCACGATCGATCCCAGCCGGGCCGCGAAGTTCATCACCGTGAGCCCGACATTCAGCCCCGATGGATCGCGGCTCGCCTGGGCGGAGACCGACGGGATCCACGTGGCCAACACCTCGAACCTGGACGACTGCGCCTCGATCTCCGGGAGCCTGCTCGTTCCGGGCGGCGCCTACCCGTTCTTCGGCCCGGCCGACGAGACCAGCATCGGTGTGAACGTGAATCCCGCGATCGCGTCGCTCACCAAACGCGCGAAGCTCAGCAGCCGGGGCGTCCTGACGTTCCTCGTGGAGTCCACGCAGAACGGGACGGGCACGGCCGGCGGCATGGTGAGCCTGCCGCACAGGGCGAAGGCGCGCTTCGGCACGCGCGCGTTGACGTTCACCGCGGGCAGGCCGACCAAGGTCACCCTGAAGCTGCCCGGCCGGCGGGCCCGGCTGGTCCGCACCGCGCTCAGGCGCCGGAAGCTCACCGCCCGCATCACCGTGACCTTCAGGACCCCCGACGGCCGCACCGTCCGCAGCAGCCTGGCCATCGGGCTGAAGCGCTGACCACCCCACCAAGGTAAGGAGACGTAGATGTCACCACCCACTGACGCACGCGGCCTCGGCCGGACCCTGACGGGCATCATGCTGGTCGCCGCGCCCGCGCTGTTCCTTCTCGCAACCGTCGTGTCGCCCGACACCGACAGCAGCAACAAGAGGATCGAGCTGGCGAGGATCGCGGCGCACAAGAGCGCCTACCTGGCGGGCGCCCTGCTGTTCTTCCTCGGCGGCCTGGCGCTGATCGGGGCCGGCATCGGGCTGACGCACCTGTTCGCCGGGCAGCGGCTCGGCCAGGCCGCCGGCGTGATGCTGAGCTTCGGAGGCGCGGCGTCGGTCGCCTTCTACGCGTTCACGACGGTGGAGTACGAGATGGTCAACCAGCCGGGTCTGGACAGGGCGCAGATGGCCCGCCTCGTGGACAAGGCGAGCAACGCCGCCTCCGGGCTGCCGATCTTCGTGCTGTTCATCGCCGGGCTGGTGCTCGGGATGCTCGTACTGGCGGTCGCCGCCTGGCGGAGCCGGATCGTTCCCCGCTGGGCCGCTCTCGTGATCGCGGTGTCCGGGCCGCTCGCCTTCGTCTCGAACGGCAAGGCCCTCGGGATCGTGAGCACCGCGGTCGTCCTGGTCGGACTCGGCTCGATCGGCGTGGAGCTGCTGCTCATGCCGAGGTCGCGCGAACCGGGCAGGGTGGCGGAGTCGCCTGGCTACGCGAGCTAGCGGGCGGGGCGGCGCGCACGCTGTGTGCGCGCCGCCCGCCAGGCGATCAGCGCACTGACCTGAACGCCGCCCGCACCTCGCCGGTGAAGAGCTCCGGCTCCTGCCAGGCCGCGAAGTGGTTGCCCCTGTCGACCTCGTTGAAGTAGATGAGGTTGGGGTAGGCCCGCTCGACCCAGTTCCGCGGCGCGTGGTACATCTCCCTCGGGAAGACGCTCACGGCCACCGGGATCGAGACGCCCTTCACGTCGAAGAAGCCGAGCTTGTTCTCCCAGTAGAGACGGCCCGAAGAGACGCCCGTGTTCGTCAGCCAGGTGAGCGTGATGTTGTCGAGGACCTGGTCACGCGTCAGGTTGTCGAGGGGCTGCTGCTCGACGATGCCCTGCGTGATGTCCTCCAGGCTCTGCGCGTCGTGGTCGAGCATCCACGCGGCCAGCCCGGCTGGGGAGTCCGCGATCCCGTAGAGCGTCTGCGGCCGCAGGGACATCTCGGTCGCGTAGCCGATGCCCTTCGTGTACACGAACAGCAGTTGCTCGTAGGCGCGAGCCTCGTCGCCTGAGAGACCGTCCGGCGCCGGGGCGCCGGATCCGACCGCCTTGGAGATGTCGGGCGGAACGGCGCCCGGCATGTTGGTGTGGATCGCCAGCAGCTCCGGCGGCGCCTGCACACCCATCAGGTCGGTGATGATCGCGCCCCAGTCGCCGCCCTGGGCGACGAAGCGCGTGTATCCCAGGCGCTTCATCAGCACCGTCCAGGCCCGCGCGATGTGGTCGGGGTCCCAGCCGGTCGTCGGCCGGCTTGCCCGAGAAGCCGTACCCCGGTATCGAGGGGATCACCAGGTGGAAGGCGTCCTCGGCGCTCCCGCCGTGCGCCGTCGGGTCGGTGAGCGGGCGCGCGACGTCGAGGATCTCGATCACGGAGCCCGGCCAGCCGTGCGTGACGAGCATCGGCAGCGCGTTCTCGTGGGGCGACCTGACGTGGATGAAGTGGATGTCGAGGCCGTCGATCTCGGTCATGAACTGCGGCAGGGCGTTCAGCCTCGCCTCTACGCGGCCGAAGTCGTAGTCGCTGCCCCAGTAGCGGACGAGCTCCTCGATGGTCTGAAGAGGCACGCCCTGGGTGGCGTCGGAGACGGTCTCCTTCTCGGGCAGGCGGGTGGCCGCGATGCGCCGGCGGAGGTCGTCGAGGTCCTCCGCCGGGAAGCTGACGCGGAAGGAGCGGATGTCGGCGTCCTTCACCGCGGCGGTCGGCATCGGTGTGGTGGTGGACATGAGGGTCTGGTCCTCCTGAGGTTTGTGGGCCGTCCAGACTGCCCCGCTCACGATCCTCCGGCGCCTGTGCGCTCGCGCCAGGGAACACCCTGGTCGCGCCGCCGGGCGGTCACTGGTCGCGCCGGCGCGGTAGCTTCACGCCGCATGAAGCGCTGGCGGCTCGCACCGGCCATGGCAGGCACCCTCGCGGTTCTGGCGGCCGCGACCGCCACGGCGCAGGCCGGGCCGCCCGGCAAGTGGACGCAGGTGACGGGAGTCGGCAAGCCCGACGCGAACACCGTCCGGGTGGGCCTCGCGCGCACGCCCGACGGCGTGCTGCACGTGGGCTGGGAGCAGCCCGGCACCGGCAGCGCCGCGTCGATCCTGGCCAGCTCGATCTCGGTCGACGCCAAGACGGTCAGCGGGCCGAGCACGATCGCGACCTACAGCGGCGGCGCGAACACCTCCGTGGCTCTGGTCCCGGTCCCGGGCGGCGGGATCCGCGCGTTCTTCGCCGGGCTCGAGGCGGGCAGCCAGCTCGACCGCGCGATGGCCACCGCCACCTCGGCGGACGGCGTGACCTGGACCGTCCAGCCCACCGCGGCGTCGCTCGGCGGCACCGGCTCGAAGCCCGTCTACGTGGCCGCGGGGCTCGACGCGGGCGTCGGGCTCGACGGGGTCTTCTACTCGGCCTGGGGCGACTCCGGCCCGGGTGACGGCGGCTTCCACGCCGGCCTCGACTCGACGGTGCCGGACGGCAGCCTGCCGGGCGCGCTGAAAAGCGACCCGGGCATCGCGGTCGACTCGAAGACCGGCCAGGTCGTGGCCGCCTGGAATGAGATCGGCGGCAGCGTGATCGCCATGCTGCTGAAGCCGGCCGGTGCGGCGCTCGCCATCCCCAACTCCACCGCCGCCCAGCTCCAGCACAGGGTCGGGATCACGGGGCGGATCGGCGCGCCCGGCGTGTTCGTCGCCTTCGCGCGCGGCACGAACGAGTTCACCGCCAAGCCCGCGCTCTTCCGCGTGGACACCGGCAAGGTGCTGCGGCTCCGGGGCACGGACGCCGAGAAGATCTCGATCGCCGCGGCGCCCGGCGGGCGCCTGTGGGTCTTCTGGAAGTCGGGCGGCACCGTGTTCGCCACCCGCAGCAACATGGCCGCCACCAGCTTCGGCCCGCTGCGCAAGGTCGTGGCTCCCGGTGGCAACTCGAGCACGATCTTCGACCTGGCGGGCGAGGGGTCAGCCGGCCCGCTCGACCTGCTGGCGCTGGTCCAGCCGCCGGCAGGGATGCTGGCCAACTACCACCAGCGGATCCTGCCCGCGCTCACGCTCAAGGCGAAGAAGGGCAAGAACCGCAGGACCACCTTCACCGTCACCGACGCCGGCGACCCGCTGGCCGGCGCGAAGATCAAGGTGAAGCGCGACGGCTCCGGCAAGACGAACGCTAAGGGCACCGCCAGTCTCAAGGTGGCGAGCGGGAAGCACTCGGCGAGCGCGTCGGCCACGGGCTACGCGAGCGCGTCGGTGACCTTCAAGGTGAAGTAGCCAAGTCCACGCGCGCGGCAGCCTCAGTAGCCGCGCGCTTGGCCGCCGCCACCCGCCGCATGTGCAGGCCGTGCAGCGGCCCGGCCAGCGTGGACAGGGCGCCGGCGCCGACGAGCGCCGCCGCCGTGGAGGAGTGCATGTGGCCGTCGCGCACCGCCACGCTGGTGATCGCCACGACGAGCGGCAGGCCCGTGGCGGTGAACAGGGCCAGCGCCATGCGGTCCTCGCGCAGCGGCAGCACCCGCCGGTAGAGAAGCATCGCCGGCGTGCCGCGCACCACGAGGAAGAGCACGAAGAAGATCGCCACCTTGATCAGCCCCGAGGCGCTCGAGAAGAGCGCATCCACGTCGAGGCGCATTCCGCTCACGACGAAGAAGAAGGGCACGAAGACGCCGAACGCGATTGCGTTCAGCTTGGAGTCGAAGGCCGGGATCTCCGACCTCCGCAGCACCTGCCTCGTGATCAGCCCGGCAGCGAAGCCGCCGAGCAGCAGGTCGAGACCGAGGTGCGCCGCGAGCAGTGCCAGCGCGAACACGAGCACCACGATCCAGCGGACGGCGAGCTGCGCGCTGGTCTCGATGGTCCGCTCGAGCAGCGGCAGGGTCCGCCCGGCCGAGCGCACCGCCGCGACGGCCACGACCACGGCCAGCGCGACGAACGCGACCAGGATCAGCGCGTTGTGCAGCGGGCCCTCGGCCGAGAGCACCAGCGTGAGGAGCAGGATCGGGCCGAACTCGCCGGCCGCGCCGGCCGCCAGCAGGTAGGTGCCGAACTCCGTCTTCAGCTCCCCGGTGTCCGACAGCACCGGGATGAGCGTTCCGATTGCGGTCGTCGACAGGGCCGAGCCGACGTACTCGAGCGAGACGACGAGTCCGACGGATGCAAGCACGCCGCCGATCGCGTACGCGATCGCCAGCGAGAGGAACCAGCCGGCCAGGCCGAGTCGCAGCGGCGATCCGCGGATGCGCGCGATGTCGATCTCGTAGCCGGCGAAGAAGAACAGCATGCCCAGGCCGAGATCCGCGAAGAAGCTGGTGAAGCTGTTGACGTGCGCCAGGTCGAGCACCTGCGGCCCCACCAGCACCCCGAGCACCAGCTCGACCACGACGACCGGGATGAACAGCCTGCGCGCCGCCACCGCCGCCAGCGTGCCCGCCAGGGCGGCCGCCGCGACGATGACCAGGAACGAGTCGGTGTCGACGCGAAGGTTCGACGTGTCCACCGCCAGCACCGGGAGCGCGCCGGTCATGAGCGGCTCAGTGTACGGCGGCTGCAGCCGCCGGCGGGGCTACATCTTCGCGGCGGCGGCCTCGATCGCCTCGCGGATGCGCGGGTAGGTGCCGCAGCGGCAGACGTTGCGCAGCGTGTCGAGCTCGGCGTCCGTGATCGGCCGGCCGGCCGCCTTGGCCTCCTTAACGAGCGCCACAGCGGCCATGACCTGCCCGGGCTGGCAGTAACCGCACTGGGGCACGTCGAGCTCGAGCCAGGCCTCCTGCATCGGGTGCAGGTCGCCGCCCACCGTCGCGGGGAGACCCTCGATGCTCGTGATCTCGTCGCTCGACTTGATGTCGGACACGGGCACCGAGCACGGGTTGAACGCCTTGCCGTTGATGTGGCAGGTACAGGCCTTGCAGACGTCGAGGCCGCAGCCGTACTTCGGGCCCGTTCACGCCCAGCAGGTCGCGCAGCACCCAGAGCAGGCGGAGGTCGTCCTGGCAGTCCACGCTGACCTGCTTGCCGTTGAGGACGAAGCTGTGAGTGGGCATCAGAACACCTCGCTGAGGCCGTCGGTCGGCGACGGTGGGATCGGTGGGACGGTGGGCAGCGGCTCGAACCCGAGCGGCAGGTTGTGGTTGATCGGGAAGCTCGTCGGGAGCTTGCCGGTGGCGCGCGCGTAGGCGTTGGCCACGGCCGCCATCGCGGCCGCCACCCCCAGCTCGCCGGCGCCGCCGGGGTCGCTCGTGGTGGGCGGCATCACGATCACCTGGACGTCGGGCGGAACGTTCCACTGCCGCGTGTAGTAGGCGTTGTCCCAGCTGCCCTCGAGGAAGTAGCCGTCCTTCAGGTGCAGGCTGTAGGTGAGCGCCTGCGCGATCCCGTCCATGATCCCGCCCATCATCTGAGCCTGGAGGCCGAGCGGGTTGATCGGCAGCCCGACGTCCACGGCGAAGACCACCTTCGTTACGCGCGGTCCCGTGTAGCCGTCCTTCACCTTCCGGTTCACGGTCGCGGGCGTGCAGTCGATCTCCGCGATGCAGGCCGCGAAGCCCTTGTACTCGTGGTGGACCCCGATGCCCTGTGCCGTGCCGGCCGGCATCGACCGCCCCCAGTTCGCGGCCTTCGCCGCGGCGTCGAGCACCGCGACCATCCGGCTATCGCGGGCGAACGCGCGCCTGAACTGGTACGGGTCCTGCCGCATCGTGCGGGCGGCCACGTCGACCATCAGCTCCTTGGCCGTCGTCACCTCGGGGCTGTAGATGTTGCGAACGCTCGAGGTGTTGAACGTGAGGTCGTCGTCGTAGACCTCGTTCAGGAGCTGGGTCACCGCGCCGAAGTCGTAGGGCACGTTCGCGGTGAGCGTGAAGATGCCCTGCGAGTAGGCGAGGAAGTCGCCCTCCGGGATGTTGGCCACCGTGGCCGAGAGGATCTCCCCCAGGCCGTGGCTGAAGTCGGTGGCCACGCTCGTGTGCCGCTGGTCGAACGCCTGCACCTCGCCCGCGAGGTAGGTGATCCTTACGCGCGAGGTGCACATCGGGTGCACGCGGCCCTGGCGGAAGTTGTCCGTCCGGTGCCACATGAGCTTCACCGGCTTGCCCATCGCCTTGGAGATCGCCGCGGCCTCGTACGCCGCGTCGGCGAACAGGTGCCGGCCGAACGACCCGCCCCCCTGCGTCACGTGTGCGGTGACCGCGCTGACGGGCAGCCCCAGCATCTGGGCTATCCCCTCCTGGGCGTAGGTGGGCGTCTTCATGCAGGACCAGATCTCGGCGCGGTCGGGCCGCACGTCGGCCACGGCGCAGTTGGTCTCGAGCGGATCGCCCGGGCGGAAGTAGAAGGTGAAGCGCTGGTCGAGCGCAGGGCCCAGCGCCGGGGTCATCGGCAGCTCCGCCGCGCGCAGGTCCGACAGCACGGAGGCGTCCGACTTGCCGGCGGCCGGCCCCGCCGACCACACCACGTCGAGCGCGCGCACCGCGTCGATGCACTGGCCGAAGGTGGTCGCGCGCACCGCCACGCCGCCGGGCACGACCCTCGTGTGCGGGATGATCGCCACGTCGGTGACCCCCGGCATCGCCTTGACCTGCGCGAGGTTGCGGACGCTCTGGGCGCTGCCGTTGATCGTCGGCGGACGGCACACCATCGTCGGCAGCGCTCCCGGCACGTCGAGGTCGAGCGCGAACTGCTTGCGGCCCGTCACCGCGTCGAGCGCGTCGATGCGCCCGTGCGGCTTGCCGACGATGCTGAACTGCGACGGGTCCTTGAGCCGCGCCACCACCGCGCTGGTCCGCGCCGCCGCCGCCTTGCCGGTGAGCGAGCCGAACGTCGCCGACTTGCCATCCGGGCCGATGATCGCGCCGTTCTCGATGCGCAGCCGGCCGAGCGGCGCCTGGAGCTCCCTGGCGGCGCTCGCCGCGAGCTGCCCCCGGGCGATCGCCGCGGCCACCCGCACCTGGTTGTAGAGCGAGTGCACAGAGTTGGATCCGCCGGTGATCTGATTGAAGAGCAGCTCCGGCCGGGCGTCCGAGAGGGTCATCCGCACCTTCTCTACGGGCACGTCCATCTCGTCCGCGATCACCATCGCGATCGCGGTGGTGAGGCCCTGTCCGACCTCCGCGCGCGGCAGCGCGAACGACACTGTGCTGTCTGGGTTCACCGTGACGGTGATCAGGCTCGAGGTGGTCAGCGCCGCGCCGGTGAGCAGATCGGTGAGATCGAAGGCGTCGACCGGCTGGATGGTCGGGACCGACGCCGCGGCCGGTGCGGCCGCGCGCAGGTCGGCGGCGGCCACCACGACCGGGGCCGCGATCAGATAGCCCATGAAGCGCCGGCGGGACAGCCCTCCGCGCTTGTCGCCGTTTCGCTGTTCGGCGCTGCCGGGCGCGAGAGCGCCGGAACGCTCTGCCAGGTCGCGCGGTGATGTCTCCATCGCTCCTCCCCCCGCTCGATCCGCCCCCTGCCTGGGAGCGACGTGCCGGATGGTACGCCCAGCCCCGCGAAAACGTCGCGGTGGATGACGCAGGCGTCAGCGAGCCAGCGCGGCCTCCCTCACTCCCACTCCCGGCCCGGCAGCCGCGTCTTGATCTCCTGGAGCAGCCAGTTGTTGCCGTCGGGGTCGCTGAACGTGGCGAAGGTGACGTAGGAGCCGCCGTCCGGGTCCGGGCCGGGCTGGCGCGCCCCGCTGTCGGCGGGCATGAAGCCGGCGCCCGGGCCGTGGAACAGCTCGCTCACGTCGGCGCCGTGGGCGATCAGCTCATCGCGGGCTGCCTGGATGTCCTCGACGGCGAGCAGCATGGTCCCGTTCGTGATCCCGGTGCCGAAGGTGATGGACGCCTGCGACTGCGGCGGCGTCATCTGTACGACCCGGAAGCTCGGGCCACCCGAGATGTCGGCGTCGAGCCGCCAGCCGAGCCCTGCGTAGAACGCCTTCGCCCGGTCGACGTCCGTGACCGGCAGGATCACGACCTCGAGCCTCATGTCCACGAGCTGCTCACCCACGTAGTCACCTCCGTCGCTTGCGTGGCCACACGATCCCACCGGAGCGCGCCCGTCGCGCCCGTGAGGACACTGGTCCGCTGCCGAGGAGGACG
The DNA here is from genome assembly GCA_963848495.1 of uncultured Thermoleophilaceae bacterium. Taxonomy (GTDB): domain Bacteria; phylum Actinomycetota; class Thermoleophilia; order Solirubrobacterales; family Thermoleophilaceae; genus JAICJR01. The sequence goes on along the minus strand of CAWKDV010000002.1, from coordinate 179,711 downwards.
ACCAGTGGGCACACGGGCGCGACGCGCTCGTGCCGGCGGCTAGATTGCCGGCGATGAGCACCAGAAGCGACCACGACGTGATCGTCCTCGGCGCGGGCGCGCCGGGCGAGCACTGCGCAGCGGCACTGGCCGAGGGCGGCCTCCGCGTGGCCGTGGTCGAGCGCGAGCTCGCCGGCGGCGAATGCTCCTACTGGGCCTGCATCCCCTCCAAGACCCTGCTCCGGCCCGGCGAGGCGGTGCAGGGCGCGCGCGAGGCGGGGGCCAGAGCGGAGGTGGACGTCGAGGCCGCGCTCGCCTGGCGAAACTTCATGGTCTCCGACTGGTCGGACTCCGGGGCCGAGCGCTGGCTCGCGGACCACCGGATCGACCTGCTGCGCGGCAGCGGGCGGCTGGCGGGCCCGGGAGCGGTCGAGGTCGACGGCGTCCGCCACACCGCCGATCACGTGGTGGTGGCCACCGGCGCCGACCCGGTCACACCGCCGATACCCGGGCTGCGCGAGCTGGAGGGCGTCTGGGGCACGCGGGAGGCCACCAGCATGAAGGCCGTGCCGCAGCGGCTGATCGTCCTCGGCGGCGGGCCGGCCGGCGTCGAGCTGGCACAGGTGGTCCGCCGCTTCGGCGGCGAGGTCGCGCTCGTCGAGGGCGCGCCGCACCTCCTCGCCCGCGAGGCCGCGCCCCTGGGCGAGGCGCTGGGCGAGGCCATCCGCCGCGACGGCATCGAGCTCGTGGTGGGAGTGATGGCCACCGCCGCGCGCCGCGAGGACGACGACTTCGTGCTCGAGCTGGACGGCGGCCGCGAGCTGCGTGGCGACCATCTGCTCGTGTGCACCGGGCGGAAGCCCCGGGTCGAGGGGATCGGCCTCGAGACCGTGGGGATCGAGGCCAACCCGCGCGGGATCAAGGTCGACGAGCACATGCGCGCCGCCGAGAACGTCTGGGCGCTCGGCGACGTGACCGGCGTCTGGCCGCTGACCCACGTCGGCGAGTACGAGGGCGAGGTCGTGGCCTCGAACATCCTGGGCGAGCCGCGCAAGGCTAACTACGAGGCGGTGCCGCGCGTGACCTACACGGATCCCCAGGCGGCCGCCGTCGGCGCCACCGAGGGCCGTTTCAGTGCCACGGCGCTCGTCCGGGAGGTTCCGAAGGCCGCCACCTACACGCACGCCTACGCCGACTCGAACGGCTTCCTGACGGTGCTCAGCGACGGCAAGGTGCTGACCGGGGCCTATGCGCTCGGGCCCGAGGCCGGCGAGTGGCTGCAGCAGGCCACGCTCGCCATACGCGCGCAGATCCCGCTCGGGGTCCTGCGCGACACGATCCAGCCCTTTCCGAGCTTCTCAGAGATCCATGCCGCGGCGCTGAAGGCGCTGCAGCGCGAGATCGCCAGTGGCCGGCAGCCCGCCTCACACACGTAGGGTGGCGATCGTCACCGGCGCCTCGCGCGGCCTCGGCGCAGGTCTCGCGGCTCGCTTCAGGCGAAGCGGGTACGCCGTCGTGGCCACCTCCCGCTCGATCGCCTCGGTCGACGACGCCGACTTCGTCACCGTGCCGGGAGACATCGCGGACGCCGAAACGGCCGAGCGCGTGGTGGAGCGTGCGCTCGAGCGGTTCGGCCGGGTCGACAGCCTGGTGAACAACGCCGGCGTGTACTCCGGCAAGCCGTTTCTCGAGTACACGCGGGCGGACTACGACGCCGTGACGTCCGTGAACCTGACCGGCTTCTTCCACATCACGCAGCGGACGATCCGGCAGATGGCCGGCCACGGCGGCGGGCACGTGGTGAACATCAGCGCCAACCTCGTGGACGATCCGGGCAGCGAGCCGCCCGCGGCGCTGTCGGCGCTGACCAAGGGCGGCCTGGCCGCCGTGACCCGCGCGCTGGCGACCGAGTTCGCGTCGCTGGGCGTCCGGGTCAACGCCGTCGCGCCCGGCCCGATACGGACGCAGGATGTCGCCGACAGCGTGATCGACGCCGTGCTCTACCTGGAGCAGTCCGCGCACGTCAGCGGAGAGATCCTCCACGTGGCGGCGAAACACTGACCTATGCGGGCGCGGCTTCCCGGTCTGGGCTCGGCAGCGCGTCGTGCAGGCCGCGGCGTGAGCTGATCCCAAGCTTGGTGAACACCTTGCGCATGTGCCACTCGACGGTGCGCGGGCTGAGGAACAGGCGCGCGCCGATCTCCGGGTTCGAGAGGCCCTCGCGGGCGAGGCGCGCGATCTGCGCCTCCTGCGGGGTGAGATCGTCGCGCGTCTCGATCGAGCGCTTGCGCACCCTCTCGCCGGTGGCGAGCAGCTCGCGGCGGGCGCGCTCGGCGAAGGCCTCCATGCCGATCGAGGCGAGCATCCGGTGGGCGCAGCGGAGCTGCTCGCGCGCGTCGACGCGCCGGTTCTCGCGGCGCAGCCACTCGCCGTAGAGCAGGCGCGCGCGAGCGAGCTCGGGACGAACCTGGGTCCTCCCCAGCCGCTCGATCGCCTCCAGGTACAGGCGTTCCGCGGCCTTCCTCCGGCTGAGGAGAGCGCGCGAGCGCGCGTCCACTCCCAGCGCCCAGTCGCCCCCGGCCGCGGCGGCGGCCTCCGCCAGGCGCTCACCCGCGGCGCCGGCGATGTTGGCCTGCTCGCTCCTCACGCCGGCCTCGACCAGCTCCGGCAGCGCCCAGGCTGAGAGGAACAGCTCGGAGGACTCGCCGCTCGCCTGCAGGGCGGCGGTCAGCGCCTGGTCGTAGCGGCCGAGGCCGTTGCACAGGATCGCCGCGACCCACTGGGCATACTGGACACCGATTCCCTGTCCCCCGGCGGTGGACTCGGCGATCGTCGACTCGATCAGCTTCGTGGCCTCGGCCTCCCGTCCGCGATAGGCGGCCAGCAGCATGGCGCCGTAGGGAGCGATACGGGTCCGCGTGGCCTCGGTCACGGCGTCCGCCTCCGCGATCGCATCGGCGGCGTGCGCGAAGTCGCCACGCAGGGCGACGAGGATGGCCGATGCCGTGAGGTCGATCGGCAGCCGGACCAGAGCGCCGGCGTCGCGGGCGAACTGAAGCTGACGGGTGTTGATCGCATGCCAGCTGTCCTCGTCCCAGAGGACGTTCGACGGCACCGTGGTGAGCCAGCCCCAGCGGAAGTTCTCCTCGGCCGTGACCGCCCCGTCGGCGAAGGCGGTGGTGGCCAACCTGAGCAGCGGCGCGGCCACCGTGCGCCCCTTGGTGATGAGGGTGGCCAGGCCGTCGAGAAGGACGTCGGACGGGCGTGGACGGCCGGGCGGCGGAGGCGCCGCGATCGCGGCCCGCGAGACGTCGAGCAGGCTGGCGTCCGTGGCCAGAGCTCCCGCGAAGAGAGCTGCGCCCCACGCGTCCAGGTAAGTCTCGCGCGCGAGCCGCAGGTCGAGCTGCTCGAGCCGCTTGGCGGCCTTCAGCAGCAGCGGCGGCGCGTCGCTGCCCACGCTGGCGGCGAAGGCGATCTGCCCGCGCAACAGGTCGAGCCGAGCCCGCTGCAGCTGGTCGAGCGTGCCGGCCTTCGCCGCGGCGAGCAATCCGAGCGCCTCGTCGAACGCCCCCGCGTGGAGATTGGTCTGCGCGGCCGACAGCGCGCGGTCGCCCCGCCGCGCGGGGTCCTGCGTCAGCTCGACCGAGCGCTGCAGAAACGCCGCCGCCGCGGCCAGCCCGCCGCGGTCGCGCGCGCGGCCCGCCGAGCGCTCGAGCTCGGATGCCACCTCTTCATCCGGCGCGGCGGCAGCCGAGGCAAGGTGCCAGGCTCGCCGGTCGGGATCGAGCTCGGGATCGGTCACCTCTGCCAGCGCGAGGTGCGCCGCCCGGCGTTGCTCGAGCGACGCCGACCGGTATGCCGCCGAGCGTACGAGCGGATGGCGGAACGTCACCCGCTCGCCGATCGTCACGAGCCCCTCCGCCTCCGCGGCGCCCGACGCCGAGATGCCCGCGCCCAGCCGCTCGACGGCGCGCCACACGAGCACCGGGTCGCCGACCGGCTCCGCCGCCGCCACCAGCAGCAGCGAGCGAGCGTCGTCGGGAAGCGCCTCGAGGCGGCGCACGTAGCTCTGCTCGATGCGCCCCGACAGTGCGTCCCCTCCCAGCAATCCGAACCCACTCGCGAGCTGAGTCGCCGTCAGGCCGCGCGGCAGCTCGAGCAGCGCCAGCGGGTTGCCCCGCGTCTCGGCCACGATCCGGTCGCGCACGGCCTCGTCGAGCAGGAAGCGGACCACCGAGCCGAGCAGAGCCCGCGCGTCCCCGTTCTCGAGCCCCTCGACCTCGAGCTCCGGCAGGCCGTGCAGCTCATCGCCGGGCTCGCGCGCGGCGAACACCAGCCCCACGGGCTCGGCGAGGAGCCGTCGCGCCACGAAGCCGAGCGTCCGTGCCGAGGCGTGGTCGAGCCACTGGGCGTCGTCCACCACGCAGAGCAGCGGACGTTTCTCAGCCACGTCGGCGAGCAGGCTGAGCACCGCCAGGCCGACGAGGAACCCGTCCGGCGGCGGGCCGGCGCTCAGCCCGAAGACGATCCGCAGCGCATCGCGCTGCGGCTCCGGCAGCCGCCCCAGGCGGCCGAGCAGCGGCATGCAGAGCTGGTGCACGGCCGCGTACGCCAGCTCCATCTCCGACTCCACGCCGGCCGCGCGCACGACCCGCAGGTCCGACGCCTCCTCGACCAGATGGTCGAGCAGCGCCGTCTTCCCCACCCCGGCCTCACCGCGCAGCACCAGTGTGCGGCTCTCACCTTCACGAACTGCGGCAACCATCTCGGCGAGCCTGGCGCACTCCTCGCGCCGCCCGCGCAAGCCGGTCACCCTGCGGGGACGGGATGACGGTGAGTCATGGGCTGAAAGATGGTAGACCACCTACTGAGTGCAGAACACGCTCACCATGGACCGGTCGCGCGCGTCGAGGACGGCGCTGATCGTGGGCTCGCTCGGCGTCGTGTTCGGGGACATTGGCACGAGTCCCCTCTACACCGTCAAGACGGTGTTCGACCCCGGCGACCCGCACCCGGTGGCGGTGACCCGCGACCACGTGTTCGGGATCGCCTCGCTGATCTTCTGGTCGATGACGATCATCGTGACCGTCACCTACGTGCTGCTCGTGATGCGCGCGGACAACGAGGGCGAGGGCGGCATCATGGCCCTCATCACGCTGATCCGCCGCAGGCATGTGAGCGGCGGGACGCGGACCAAGCTGGCGCTCGCGGCGCTGGGGATCTTCGGCGCCTCGCTCTTCCTCGGCGACAGCATGATCACGCCGGCGATCTCGGTGCTCTCGGCCGTGGAGGGCCTGAAGGTCGCCTCCCCATCGCTGGCCCACGCGGTGGTGCCGGCCACCGCGGTGATCATCGTCGTGCTGTTCCTCTTTCAGAGGGCGGGCACGGCGACGGTGGGCCGCCTGTTCGGCCCGGTGATGCTGCTCTGGTTCACGGTGATCGGCGTCTGTGGCGCGGGCGGCATCGCCAAACATCCCTCGGTCCTGAAGGCGCTCTCGCCGACCTACGCCCTGAGCTTCTTCTTCAATGACTTCTCCACCGCGTTCTTCGCCCTCGCGGCGGTCGTCCTCGCCGTGACCGGCGCGGAGGCCCTTTACGCCGACATGGGCCACTTCGGCCGTGCGCCGATCACGCGCGCCTGGCTGATCCTGGTCTTCCCCGCCTGCATCCTCAGCTACCTGGGGCAGGGCGCGCTGGTCCTCGACAAGCCGAGCAACGTGAGCAACCCCTTCTTCCTGCTGGTGCCCTCGTGGGGCCAGTGGCCGATGGTGATCCTCGCCACGGTCGCTACCGTGATCGCCGCCCAGGCGGTGATCACCGGCGCCTTCTCGGTCGCCTACCAGGCGGTGCAGCTCGGCTACCTGCCGAGGCTCCGCATCCAGCACACGTCCGAGGAGACGATCGGCCAGATCTACGTGCCCTGGATCAACTGGCTGCTGATGATCTCCGTGGTCACGCTCGTGTTCACGTTCGAGAGCTCCGCGGCGCTCGGCTTCGCATACGGCACGGCCGTGACCGGCACGATCACGATCACCACGCTGCTGTTCTTCTACATCGTGCGCCACCAGTGGGGAAAGCCGCTGTGGATCGTGCTGCCGGCGGCCGGCGCACTGCTCACGGTCGACCTGCTGTTCCTGGCGGCGAACCTGACGAAGATCACCCACGGGGCCTGGCTGCCGCTCCTGATCGCCACCGCCACCTTCACGGTGCTCACCACCTGGCAGCGCGGCCGCCAGCTCGTGACCCAGCGGCGCGAGGAGGAGGAAGGCCCGCTGCGCGGGTTCGTCGACGACCTCCACCTCCGCCGGCACCCGGTCCAGCGGGTGCCCGGCACCGCGGTCTTCCTCAACCGCAACAAGAGCACCGCGCCGCTGGCGATGCGCGAGAGCGTCGACCACCTGCATGCGCTGTCGAAGCGGGTGCTGATCCTGTCGATCGAGACGCTGCCGGTGCCGCACGTGCCCATCGCAGACTGTCTGGTTGTGGACGACCTCGGCTATGCCGACGACGGCATCACGCACGTCTCGGCTCGCTTCGGCTACATGGACAGCGCCAACGTGCCGGAGGTGCTAGCCCACATCGACCAGGAGCAGCTCGAAGCGCCCTTCGACGTGACCGACGCCTCCTACTTCCTCTCGACGATCGACCTCTGCCGCGGCGACGCTCCCGGCCTGAGCCGCTGGCGCAAGCAGCTCTTCATCGCCACCTCCCGCATCACGGCCGACGCCGCCGAGTACTTCCACCTGCCGCGCGACCGCACGGTCATCATCGGGTCGCGGATCGAGGTCTAGCACCCTGCCCCTACCCCAAAAGGTTGCCTACTGCTACGTCTTTCTAGATAGGTTGCGCCTGCATGGCTTCGCTTGAGAGGGGTTAGAGATGTCTCTGGATCAGAAGAGAGCACGTGTCTTTGGCGTGCTCTTCCTCGTGACGTTCGTGACGTCGATCCTGGCGCTGGCGCTTTACCAGCCCGTGCTCGACCATCCGGTCGGCTACATCGCAGGCACCGGGCATGACAAGCAGGTCTTGTTCGCGGCCCTGCTGGAGCTGCTGCTGATCATTGCGAATATCGGCACCGCGGTCGTGATCTTCCCGATCGCCCGACGACAGAACGAGGAGTTGGCGCTCGGCTACGTGACCGCGCGGGTGGTCGAATGCACGTTCATCCTCGTAGGCATCCTCTCCGTGCTCGGCATCATCACGTTGCGCAACCAGGTCGCCGGTGCGGCTGAGGGCACGGTCGCTTACACGCTCGCGGCGATCAAGGACTGGACGTTCCTCCTCGGCCCAGGCTGGGTCGTCGGTTGGGGAAATGGGCTGATCCTTGGCTACCTGATGTACCGCTCCGAACTCGTGCCGCGACGGGCCGCATGGCTCGGCCTCATCGGTGGGCCGCTGATCATCGTGTCCGGGACGGCCGTGATGTTCGGCGGCGACCATCCGAGCAGCACGCTGCACTCGCTGCAAGGCATCGTGACCATCCCGGAGTTCCTGTGGGAACTCTTCCTAGGCGTCTACTGCACCTTCAAGGGCTTCAGGCCGTCGTCCCCGATCCTGCAAACGGAAGCTCGCCAGGATCGCGCGCCCGCCGTACCGGGCGCAGCACCCGCTTAGATCGCGGCGCACGCCCTAGCTGAGGACGAGCTCGCGCTCGCGCACGTAGCTCCAGAACTGGCGCTCGAACGCGGCCCAGTCGATCGGCTGGCCGCCCGGGAGCGGACCCCACGGGTCGGGGCCGTCGTCGCCGCCTCCGCCGGGCCCGTCATCGCCCGGCTCGTCGTCGTGGCGGCGGTGCGCCCCACGCCAGAGCCAGACGCCAGTTCCGGGCAGCGGGGCGAGCACGAATGCCGAGATCGCGATCGCGGTGCCGGACAGCGGCAGGGCGATCAGCAGCACAGGACCGAGCAGCGCGAGGCAGCAGACGTCGTAGGTCAGCCAGAGGGACGGCCTCGCCGCCGGCCGCCCGCGCACGCCGCACACCAGCGCCGCCCCGAACAGGGTCAGCACGGCGAGGATTGTCGGCGGCTGATGGACCATGGCGAAAGTGGTGGCTGATCGCAGTAATCGCGCTCAGCGCGCTGACCTTGAGTACCCGCGGCGAAACGCCCCTTAACAGAGAAGCCGTCCGCGGCGAGCTACCGTGTGTCCTGCCCTACCTAGGAGGCACCCGTGCGCTTCATCCGAACCACATCCACGGCGCGACTGCTGCTCTTCGTGTTCGGAGTCGTGTGCCTCGCGGGCGCCACAGCGGCGATAGCGCTGGCCGCCACCTCCCAGAGCGGGTCGAAGCCCGCGCCGAAGCCGCTTGCGCAGGCTGTGCACGACGCTCTCAGCGCTCCTCAGGTGCCGGGCGTCAGCGCGCGGATCAAGTTCACCAACCACCTGATCGACTCGACGGCGGTCCCGGGTGCCACGCCGCTCGTGAGCGGCGCGAGCGGGCGGCTGTGGGCCAGCGCGGACGGCCGCGTGCGGCTCGAGCTCCAGTCGACGAGCGGCGACGCCCAGGTGGTGTTCGACCGCGGCCGCTTCCTCGTCTACGACGGCTCCTCGAACACCGCCTACCGGGGAACGCTGCCGCAGCAGCAGCAGGATCACGCAGCGCAGAAGGACAACGGGCCGCCGTCGCTCGCGCAGATCCGGCAGGCGCTGAGACACGCGGGCCGTTATGCCGGGATCTCGGGCGCGATCCCGACCACCGCCGCCGGGCGGTCGGCGTATGAGGTCCGCATCACCCCGCGGCACGGCGGCCAGGTGTCCGGCCTGCGGCTGGCGTGGGACGCGATCCGCGGGGTGCCGCTGAGGGTGGCGGTCTACGCGCGTGGCGACGGCTCGCCGGTGCTGGCGCTCACCGCCCAGAGCATCTCCTACGGCTCGGTGCCCGCCTCGGTGTTCGCCATCACGCCGCCGAAGGGCGCGCACGTGGTGGATGTCACGCCGCCGTCCGGAGGCGGCGGGAGCAAGGGCAAGCAGGTCGCGGGCCTGCGCGCCGTGCGGCGCGCGCTGCCGTTCACGCTCTCGGCGCCGTCACGGCTCGCCGGCAAGAGCCGCCAGGAAGTGAAGCTGCTGGGGCACGACGGGGCGCTCGTCAACTACGGGCAGGGCCTCGACGGCCTCGCCGTGATCGAGCGCAAGGCGGACGCCGGCGCCCAGCCGCTGGGCGGCCTGCGCCTGCCCACCGTGTCGATCGGCTCCGTCAGCGGCCAGGAGCTGCCCACCGCGCTCGGCACGGCGGTGCGCTTCACGCGCGCCGGGGTGAACTACACGGTGCTCGGCTCCCAGCCCACGGCGACCGTCCTCGCGGCAGCACGCGCGCTGTAGCGACGTGAGCGAGCACGCGCCCGTCGAGGTCCGCGGGCTGTCGAAGCGCTACGGCGATCTCGTCGCGGTCGACGACGTGGACCTGACGGTCGAGCCGGGCGACATCTACGGCTACCTCGGCCCGAACGGCGCCGGCAAGACCACCTGTCTGCGGATGATGCTCGGCCTGATCCGCCCGAGCGCGGGCCAGGTGCGGCTGTTCGGCCGCGACCCGCAGGTGAGCGTGCGCGCGCTGGAGGGCGTGGCCGGGTTCGTGGAGGCTCCCCGCTTTTACCCTTACCTGAGCGGCCTCGACAACCTCCGCATGATGGCCGCCTACGACGGCGGCGACGCCCACGGGCGCATCGGCCAGGCGCTCGACATCGTGGGCCTCGCCGACCGCGCGCGCGACCGCGTGGGCGCCTACTCGCACGGCATGCGCCAGCGACTCGGGATCGCGGGCGCCCTGCTGCGCGCCCCCCGGCTGATGCTGCTCGACGAGCCGGCGACGGGGCTCGACCCGGCGGGCATGCGCGACATGCGCGAGCTGGTCCGCCGCCTGGCCACCGAGGGGATGACCGTGGTGCTGTCGAGCCACCTCCTCGCCGAGGTGGAGGAGCTCTGCGACCGCGTGGCCATCGTCCGCAGCGGGCGCATGGTCTACGAGGGCCGGCTCAGCGAGCTGCGCCGCACCGCCGGCAGCGCCTACCGGCTGCGGACCACCGACAACGAGCTGGCCGAGCGAGTCTGCCGCGCGCAGCCGGGCCTGCAGAGCGTGAGCGTCCGCGACGGCGAGCTGCGCTTCTCCGCCGAGGAGCCCGCCGTGGGCGAGCTGTCGGTGGCGCTGGTCGAGGCGGGCGCGGCCATCCTCGCGCTCACGCCTGAGCAGGCGACGCTCGAGGAGCTCTTCTTCAGGCTCACGGAGGGCGATGGGCGGCCGGCCGAGCCGGAGCCGGCGGTGGGAGCAGCGTCGTGAGCGGGCGGCCGGGAGTGGGCGTGGTCTACCGCTGGGAGCTGCGCAAGCTGCGGTCTCAGAAGCGCACCTACCTCGGGCTCGGGGCGGCGGCGGGCGTGCCGATTCTGTTCGTGGTGGCCACCAGCCTGCGCGGCGGCGGCCCCGAGGACGTGCCGTTCGGCCGCTACATCCACGACACCGGCCTCGCCATCCCGTTCGTCCTGCTCCTGTTCGGCTCGATCTGGATGTTCCCGCTGATCACGGCGCTGGTGGCGGGCGACATCGTGGCCTCGGAGGACGGCAACGGCACGCTCAAGACGATCCTCACCCGCTCGCTCGAGCGCGGGCAGGTGTTCCGCGGCAAGCTGCTCACGGCGCTGACCTACGCGGTGGTCGCGATCGCCATCAACGTGGCGGTGGCGCTGGTGGCGGGCATCATCGCGTCGGGCTTCAACCCGCTCGTGAGCCTCTCGGGCACCACGGTGTCGGCGCCCAAGGGCCTGCTGCTCGTGGGCGCGAGCATGCTCGTCTACCTGATCCCGATCACGGCGATCGCCTGCGTGGGCGTGCTGCTGTCCACGATCACGCGCAACAGCGCGGCGTCCGTGGTCGGCACGCTGATGTTCTCGCTGATCCTGCAGCTGATCGGCATCCTGCCCGGCCTCGGCGGCCTCCACCCCTACCTCCTCACGACGCAGTTCGACGCCTGGCAGGGCCTGCTGCGCCAACCGATCGACTGGCACCCGGTGGTGCGCGCGGCGTGGGTCTGCACGCTCTACGCGGTGCCGGCCGCCGTCTGGGCCTACCTCGCCTTCCTGCGCCGCGACGTGGCCGGCGGCTGACGCTCAGCCGAGCGGCAGCACCCTCGTGTGCTCCTCCTGCACCGCCCCCAGCGCGTGCGGGTCGAGGCCCAGGAGCTTGAGGATCGTGGGCGCTATCTGCGTGGTCTCCACATCCGCGTCCATGGTGCGGCCGCCGTGCTTTCCGAGCGGCTTGCCCGAGACGAGCAGCGGCACGTCGCGGTCCTGCGGGTTGGCGCCGCCGTGCTCGGCGATCTTCGCCATCTTGCCCGTGTAGACCACGCCGACCTGCGAGATTCCGAACACGTCGGGCACCCGCGGGTCGCCCACCGGCACCTTGAAGTAGTTGGCCGCGTCGGCGCCGGCGAACACCTGTGTGAGGCCCGAGGCGGTGTAGGGCTTGGGCTGGCCATTGATGTCATTCCCGGTGCCCGAGTGGGCGAGCAGGAACTGCTTGGCGAAGCTCGTCGCCGTGTCCGAGCGGTCGTTCAGCCAGATCAGCACGCCGTCGTCGTCGATGGCGAAGGCCACCAGCGGGTCCACGCCGGTGGGATGCGCGGACTTCCATGCCGCGTTCAGGGCGTCGATGATCGGACCGTCCGGAATGCGGGTCAGCGCCGAGGGCGTGTCCGGCGACTGGCCGTGCTTGGCGGACAGGACGATCACGGTGTTGTTCGCCAGGTGGTCGGCCTTGATGGCGATCAGCATGTCGCCGACCTTGTCGTTCACGAAGTCGAGGGCGCGGGTGAGCAGCGGGCCGGGCGTGACGCCGTCGGCGAGGTAGCCGCCGGTCAGGCCGTCCGAGGTCGGCAGCTTCTCGGCGGTCGACACGGTCTGGAAGTTCATGCCGAAGATCGCCGGCGTCCCCACCTTCTGCGCGCCGCTGTGATCGAAGCCGTCGATCTCGTTGAGCACCGCCTGGACCTTGTAGGAGTCGTACTGCTCGGTGAGCGCGTTGTCGGTGGTCCAGTCGTTGCTCGCGCCCTTCGTGGGGGCGTCGCTGTTGATCTCGGGCGTGAAGAAGTCCTGCACTCCCGTGCCGGAGGGGCCGCCCAGGATCTCGTATGCCGGGTGCTTGTCCGACCACGCGGTGCGCAGCCCGGCCGACCGAGCCACCTCGAAGATCGTGTTCACCTTCAGGTAGCTGTGCGGGTAGACCGGCTTGCAGGTGGCGGGGTCGACCGGCAGCTGCGCCGGGTCGATCACGTCGACCGGATTCGAGGTCATGCTCAGGATGCTGTCCGGCAGCCCCGTCAGGCCCTGCCCCGCGTCGATGGAGTGCAGGTCCTTGTCGAGCTGCTCGAAGTAGGTCACCTCGGCGCCCGGCGCCACGTCCTTGCAATTCGTGGTCCCGGCCGGGAGCAGCGCGTGGTTCCAGGTGTCGTCGTAGTAGACGCCCGTGCTCGACGGGTTGCCGCCCGTCACCTGACCGACCATGCCCGGGAACGAGTCCGACGGCACGGGCGTCTGGGCGTGCGTGAACTTCACGCCGCGGTGGGTCAGAACCGCGAGCGCGGACGACGGGTGCTTCGTCACGAACCAGTCGAGGTCCGACTGGTGCAGCCCGTCGACCGAGATCAGCAGCACGTGCCGTGCGGCGGGCTTGGGCGCGTGGTGCGCCGCGGCTCCGCCGGCGGCCACCAGGGCCGCGCAGGCGAGGCCGGCGCTCACGCCGGCAAGACGGGTCCAACCACTACGCAACGCGACTCCCGTGGCACCTCGTCCTTTCGCTGTGAACGGGACGGCATGCTTCACGGCGCGCTCCGCCAGGCCGTTACCGAGGCGTGACCGTGGGGTGAAACTGCGTTAAGGCGTGTTATCGGCCCTCAGCACGGTTGTCATTTGACAAGCCGTCGCGGATCCACCAACCTGCCGCGCCGTGGGCAGGGGTGCCTCGATCGCGACGGCTGCCTTGCTGGCCGCGCTCTTCGCAGTGATGACTCTCGGCGTGCGGCCGGATACGGCGCGCGCGGCCACGCAGTGCCCGTAGCTCGACGCGAGCAAGCCGGTGAACGAGCGCGCCGGCGAGCTGGTCGCCGCGATGACGCTCGACGACAAGATCGCCATGGTCCACGGCGACCAGATCTGGGAGCACTACGGGATGGCCGGCCACGTGCCGGCGAACAGCCGCCTCTGCATCCCGGACCTCGGCCTGAACGACGCGGGCGCCGGCGTCGGCGACTTCGAGGTCGGCACCACCGCGTTCCCGGCCGCCATCGCCCAGGCCGCGAGCTGGGATCCGTCGCTCCAGACCCAGTTCGGCCGCACGCTCGGCTGGGAGGCCTGGCAGAAGGGCGTGAACGTCCAGCTCGCGCCGGGGGTGAACATCGCGCGAGTACCCATGAACGGGCGCGGCTTCGAGTACTTCGGCGAGGACCCCTACCTGTCGGGGCAGACCGCGGTGGCCGAGATCCAGGGGATCCAGCAGAACCCCGTGATCGCCACCGTGAAGCACTACGCCGCGAACAACCAGGAGACGAACCGCATGAGCGCCTCCTCGGACGTCTCCGAGCGAACCCTTCACGAGATCTACGAGCCCGCGTTCGAGGCGGCGGTGAAGCAGGGCCACGTGGGCGCCGTGATGTGCTCCTACAACCGCGTCAACAGCATTTACGCGTGTGAGAACCCGACGCTCCTGACCGGCATCCTCAAGAAGGAGTTCGGCTTCGACGGCTTCGTGATGTCCGACTGGCTGGCCACCCATTCGACCAAGGGCTCGGCGCTCGCGGGGATGGACATGGAGATGCCGAGCGGCACCTACTTCGGCGATCCGCTCAAGGCGGCGGTGCAGTCGGGCCAGGTTCCGGTGGCGCGCCTCGACGACATGGTCACGCGCATCGCGCGCTCGATGTTCCGCGTGGGGATCTTCGAGCACCCGGCCGCGGCCGAGCCGCAGGCGTTCGCCGCCGACGTCTCGACGCCCGTTGACGTGGCGCTGGCGCGCAGGGTGTCCGAGGACGGCACCGTGCTGCTGAAGAACGACGGCGGCGTGCTGCCGCTGGACCTTGGCGGAAAGCGGATTGCGGTGATCGGGCCCGCGGGCGGCCCCGGCGCCTACCTCGCCTACGGCGGTGGCGGCAGCTCGCACATTCCGGAGGCGGGCTTCAAGCCCGACGTGGTCACGCCCTACCAGGGCATCCTGCAGGCGGGCGCTGCCAAGGGCGACCTCGTGACCTACGCCGACGGGACCGTCAGTCCCGACGCGGTCGCCGCCGCCAAGGCCTCCGACGTGGCGATCGTGTTCGCCAGCGACGCCGAGGCCGAGGGCACGGACCGGTCGGACCTCGGCCTCGACTTCGGCGCCTGCATCCTGATCGCCTGCCAGCAGACCTCGATCGACCAGGCCAAGCTGATCTCCGACGTCGCGCAGGCCAACCCGAACACGATCGTCGTGCTCGACACCGGCGGCCCGGTGGTGATGCCGTGGGCCGGGCAGGTGAAGGGCATCCTCGAGGCCTGGTATCCGGGCCAGGAGGACGGCAACGCGATCGCCGCGCTCCTGTTCGGCCAGGCGAACCCGTCGGGCAAGCTGCCCGAGACCTTCCCGAAGTCGCAGGGCGACATCCCCACGCGCACGCCGCAGCAGTACCCCGGCGTGAACGACTCGAGCGGCGTGCCCCACGTCTCCTACAGCGAGGGCCTCGACGTGGGCTACCGCTGGTACGACGCGCAGAACATCGCGCCGCTGTTCCCATTCGGCTACGGCCTCTCCTACACCAGCTTCCGCTACTCGGGCCTGAGCGCCTCGCCGGGCTCGGTGAGCTTCACGCTCACGAACACGGGCAGGCGCGCCGGGGCCGAGGTGGCCCAGCTCTACGTCGGCGACCCGGCGTCGAGCGCCGAGCCGCCGAAGCAGTTGAAGGGCTACCGCAAGGTGTGGCTCGAGCCGGGGCGGTCCGCGCGCGTGACGCTGCCGCTCGACAAACGCTCGTTCGCCCACTGGGACGACACGCGACACGGCTGGTCCGTCAGCCCGGGCAGCTACCGCGTGCTCGTCGGCGGCTCCTCGCGCGACCTGCCGCTTCAGGGCTCGGTCGGCGTGGGCGCTGCCTGGCTCGGCCCCTAGGGCCCGGAGCGTCTCAGCCCGACCGAGGGCACTCGCTACCGTGGCGGGGTGCCCGAGCAACGGAGCAGCCGGCGGCCCGACGAGGTGCGCCGCTGGCTCGAGCAGCGGCCGCCGCTCGGCGAGCTGCAGGAGGCCTTCCCCGCCGAGTGGACCGTCGTCCAGCGCGAGCTCGGCGAGGTGGTCCGCGGCGGCAAGCTCGACGACCTGACGGGCTACGTGCAGCGCCTGGCGGCGGCCCCGTCGGTGGCGGGCGCGAGGCAGACGCGCGGGCTCGACGCCGAGCTCGCCCAGGAGGTGCGCCGGCAGATGGCCGCGGCCGCGATCAGGCAGCTCTCGGTCTCAGCCGCCACCGGCGTGCAGGAGGGCCGGGTGCGCTTCAACCTCGTCAACGGCCTGATCGCCCAGCGGCTCCTGTTCGAGCACGGCCTGCGCCGCAAGCCGGTGTCGATGCGCGCCTTCCGCCTCGTGTGGCCGCTCCTCTGGCAGCGGCGCCTGCTGCTCCCGCTGGTCTCCAAGAAGGGCATCTACTGCTTCTACTCGAAGCCGCTGATCGCCCGCCTGGCAGAGCTGATCGGCGACCGCCCGGCGCTCGAGATCGCCGCCGGCGACGGCACCCTGTCGCGCTTCCTCTCCGCCGCCGGGGTGGAGATCACGGCCACCGACGACCAGAGCTGGGGCCAGATCGAGTTTCCCGAAGAGGTGGTCCGCCAGGACGCAGCCCAGGCGCTGCGCAAGCGCAAGCCCTCGGTCGTGATCTGCTCCTGGCCACCCGCCGGCAACGGCTTCGAGCGCGCGGTGTTCGACACGCCCAGCGTGCAGCTCTACGTGGTGATCGGATCTCGGCATCGCTTCGCCACCGGCGGCTGGGACGCCTACGAGAGCCAGACCGCGTTCGAGCTCGGCGAAGAGCGCGACCTGAGCCGCCTGGTGCTGCCGCCGGAGCTGGATGCGGCCGTGTACGTGTTCAGGCGGCGCGCTGTGGCGGCTTGAGTTGAGATGACGTCGAGTGCTGGGTGTCGTCGGAAGAGAGAGTGCCGAGTTCACGCGCGGGCGGCACTGCGCAATCCTGCTCGGAGGCTGCTGCTTCTCCTCAAATTGGGCAGTCTCGTCGCGGCTCCTGCTCTTGGCGAGGACCAGGACGCGACCTTGCCGCGGTGCGGCGTCCTGCTCTGCCCGCACGACGGGCATCGCAGACAGTCTGCGGCGGGCGGGTGCACGCCGACGTGTGGTAGCCGGGAAAGCCCGTCGCCATCTCCGTGATGCATGCCATCCCGTTGCTGTGATGGTTGCGCCCGGTGATCATGCACGACCGGCTCGGCGAGCACCGACACGGTGGGCAGCTCAACCAACTCTGCGAGCATCGACGGCAAATGGGCCAAGTAGTCCTTCTATCGCTAACCGCCTCGTTGAACCCGACGCTGGTCGCCGCAACCACGGTGATGCTCCTGCTCGACCATCCGGCGAAGCTGATGGTGGGCTACCTCGTCGGTGCGTACGTGACCAGCATCACGCTCGGACTTGTGATCGTCTTCTCACTATCGAACTCGAGCGCGACCAACACGACCCAGAACACCTTGAGCCCGGCGGTCGACATCGGGTTGGGAGCGATTGCGCTGGCCGCCGCGTTCGTGCTGTACACCGGGCGTCATGAACGCCTCAGGGAGCGCAGGCAAGCACGCAAAGCGGGAAAGCCGGACAAGGGGCCGCCGCGGTGGCAGCGGGAGCTGAGCAAGGGATCCGCGCGGACCACGTTCGTGATCGGGGCGCTGCTCACCCTGCCGGGCGCTTCATACCTAGCCGGCCTCGATGAGATCCACAAGCTGAATTACTCGACGACGGTCACGGTATTGATCGTGATCGGCTTCAACTTGGTCATGCTCTGGCTGCTCGAGGTTCCGCTCGCCTGCTTCGTGATCGCTCCGGATTGGACCCCGCGTGCAATCGAGCGAGCCAAAGCCTGGGTGAGCCGACACGCGCACGTGTTCGCCGTTCGGGGGTTCGCCGCGGTCGGGGCGCTACTGATCATCAAAGGCGTAATCGGGCTGATCAGCTGACGTCGATGCAACGGTTGGGAAGGAGCCGCCGCGCCTTCCTCGCGACGGTGCAGCTGCCACCGTACGGCGTGGGCACGCAGATCCCGTCGTTGAGGCCGCTCTCGACGTTGAGCCCTTGGCGGATCCGCTGCGGCACGCGCGGCTCGGTGACGACGGCCTGCCCGAGCGCGGCGTCCGTGGGCGCCAGCACGACGCCGAGGATGACGGCCTCTTCGACGCTCAGCTCGCCGAGTACCGGCGCGGCCACCACCGCGCCCAGCAGGATGGTCAGCGGCAGCCCGATCCCGAGCAGCCGCAGCGGTACGCCGACCGTGCGGCGTAGCTGACCGAGATCGATTCGCGAGGCGTCGCAGAACAGCACCAGCGCGAGCGTGGCTTCCGCAAATGTGCGCACGGTCGACCCGGCGCTCCGGAGGTCGATTCCGTCGAGCACCTTGGGTCCGACCAGCAGACCGAAGGCAACGAACAGCATCCCCGGCGTGATCGGCGTCCCCGAAAGCCGCCGTGAGACGGCGGCCACGCCGAGCAGCGCGAGCGCAACGAGAGCGAGGGCCCACTCCATCTCACGACCTCACACGGGTCTCCGGCGCGCGCACCACCGATGCCCGACGCGCGCCGGCGGGCTGTCTACCGGAAGATCCCGGGCCCGCGGTCCTCCCGTTCCGGGCTACTGGCGCGCCATGTGCAGCTTCAGCTCCGCCTCTGGGTCGCTGATCAGCTCGCCGCTGAGGTCGACGGTCACCGTGTGGATGGTCCCGGTGAAGCGGAACGGGGCCTCGTAGTCCACCGTGACGGGCGACCCGGGGTCGGCGCCGCAGGTCAGTGCGCCGGGGTTGAAGGCGAACGGCGTCGTGTACGCGACCTCCATGTCGCCGACGAGCTCGTCGTCGATGTAGAGCTGGAAGCGGCCCGGCATGCCGTGGCCCTTCGCAAGGTCCGGCTGGCCGTGCGGCTCGAACTCGTAGCGCAGCAGGTGCCTGCCGGGGGTCAACTCCGCATCCGAGGCGAGGTGGAACAGCTCGCGTCCAACCCAGTTGTGCGCGTAGTGCAGCCGGCCGTCCTTGACGTAGAGCGTGAATCCGCCTGCGGCGGTTCCCTGCGCGAGCAGGACGCCCTCGGCCCCCTCCGCGGGGATCTCCACGTCGGCCGTGATGCTGTGCGGGCGGTTGAGCACCCGCGCGCCGGCGAAGAACGGCACCGACTGCGTGTTCGGGTAGTACACGAAGCGGTCGCGCGGCGCGGCGATCATCGGCTTCTCGGCCGCGAAGCGCGCCAGTCCGCTGCCGTCCACCGGCATCACGTCGTACTTGCCGGCCTCCACGTACCAGGTCGCGATCAGCGCGATCAGCCGGTCGCGGTGCTCGGCGGCGAGGTTGTGGTTCTCGGCGGGGTCCTCGGCCACGTGGTAGAGCTCCCAGCCGGTGGCGTCGAGCTCGGCGAGCTTGTCCGCGGAGATCGGCTCGCCGAACCCCATGCCGGCCTCGGCGAACGACGGTCCCGGCCAGGGGCAGACCGCCCGCCAGCCGTCGTGGTAGATCGACCGGTGGCCCATCATCTCGAAGTACTGCGTGGTGCGGCCGCTGGGCGCCGCAGCGTCGTCAAAGGTGCGCGCGAGGCTCACACCGTGGAGCGGCGACTGCGGCACGCCTCTGATCGTCGCGGGCGGCTCGATGCCGAGCACGTCGAGCACCGTCGGGACCATGTCGATGGCGTGCGCGTACTGCTCGCGCACCTCGCCGCTCGTCTTGATTCCCTTCGGCCAGCTGACGATGAACGGGTCCGACGTTCCGCCGCGATAGGTCTCGCGCTTCCAGCGCCGAAACGGCGTGTTGCCGGCGAACGTCCAGCCCCACGGGTAGTGGTTGAAGTGCTTCGGGCCGCCGATCTCGTTGATCGCCGCGAGGCTGTCCTCGAACGGCTCTGGGGCGTTGTTGAAGAACTGTGCCTCGTTCGTCGTGCCGGTTGGGCCGCCCTCGGCGCTGGCGCCGTTGTCCGAGATCGCCATGATCAGGGTGTTGTCGAGCTCGCCGGTGCTCTCCAGGTGGTCGAGCAGCCGACCGATGTGGTGGTCGGTGTGGGTCAGGAAGCCGGCGAAGACCTCCATCATGCGCGCGTAGAGGCGGTGCTGGTCGTCGCTGAGCGACTCCCACTCGGGCACGTCGGGGTCATGGCGCGACAGCTCCGCCTCTTGCGGGACGATGCCGAGCTCCTTCTGGCGCGCGAACACCTTCTCCCGGTAGGCGTCCCAGCCGTCGTCGAAGACGCCCTTGTAGCGGTCGGCCCACTCCTTCGGCACGTGATGAGGCGCGTGCGTCGCACCGGGACAGAAGTGCAGGTAGAACGGCTTGTCCGGGTCGACCTGCTTGGCGTCGGAGATGAACTGGATCGCCCTGTCGACCAGATCCTCGGTCAGGTGGTAGCCCTCCTCGGGTGTAGCCGGCGGCTCAACCTGGTGGTTGTCGTAGACGAGGTCCGGATCCCACTGGCTCGTGTCGCCGCCCAGGAACCCGTAGTAGCGCTCGAAGCCGCGGCCGAGCGGCCAGCGGTCATACGGCCCCGCCGCGGTCTCCTGGCTGCTCGGGATGAGATGCCACTTGCCGATCATGTACGTGTTGTAGCCGTGCTCCAGCAGCATCTCCGAGAGGAAGCCGTTCTCGAACGGAACCAGCCCGTTGTAGCCCGGGTAACCGGTCGCGCCCTCCGTGACGCACGCCATGCCGTTGCTGTGATGGTTGCGGCCGGTGATCACGCACGAGCGGCTCGGTGAGCACAGCGCCGTCGTGTGCATGTTGTTGTAAAGGAGGCCGCGCTCGGCCAGGCGGTCGAGGTTGGGAGTTGCGATCGCACTCCCGTAGCAGCCGAGCTGGCCGAAGCCCGTGTCGTCCAGCACGATGAACAGCACGTTGGGCGCGCCCTTCGGTGCACGCACCGGAGCCGGCCACGCCGGCGTCGATTCGTCGGCCGTCCGGCCGATCACACCCGGGAAGGGGGTGCCAGATGGGTATTCGTTCAGCGGCATCGGGACGCTCCTTCTCGCGGAAGAGGGTCAACCCATGCTCGCGGGCGCGGCCCGCCGGCGAATCACCCGAAGGGGATGACCCTGGTGATCCCCTGCGGCCCGGCTAGGACGCGAGCAGCCAGGCGAGCTCGGCGTCGAGCCGATGGAGACTCGCCTGCCATGAGTCGAGCGCCATAAGCGTCTGGCGTGCTAAGCCGGCGGCCGTCAGCGAGCGCCAGCGACAGCCCCCGAGCGCCCGCTCAACTATCCAGAGCAAATGGTCGTCAGGCCCCGCCTCGTCCGAGGCCTCGTGAGCCAGCGCAGCGACGATGTTCCGGGCGACGGCGGGCAGGGTCATCCGCTTCGATGGGTACGGGCAGAGCGCCGCCTCGATGCGCGCGATCCGCGCGTTCCGCGCGTCCTCGAAGCTCCCCCGGTGCTGGTTGTGGCCGCGCAACGAAACCCCGCGGCCAGGGTACGCCAGCGTCAGGACGGCGGCGCCGGTCGAGGGCTCAGGCCGTAAGCGGCGGGAGGCCCCTCGGCCCGTGAAGCGGCGCGGGCGCCGTCGCGGGCGTCACGCGCCGCGTAGACCTGCATCAGCTCCGAGGGGGCTCGGTTCTGGGAGAGCAGCACGTTCATCAGCCGCATCGGCCCGGCGACGTGGTGGAAGAAGAGCTTGAGGCCGGGGCAGAGGTAGTTGAGGCCGGGCTCGCCGTCGGGCGTTTTCAGGAAGCGGTCCTTGGGGCAGCCGCCGTGGCAGGCGAAGCGGACGTCGCATTCCCGGCAGTAGCGCGGCAGCGTGTCGCGCTTGTCGAGCCCGAACTGCTGCTGTTGCTCGGAGGAGACGAGCTCGATCAGGTGCCGCTCGGAGATGTTGCCGAGCAGGTAGCGCGGCTCGACGAAGTGGTCACAGGAGTACACGTCGCCGGTGTGCTCGAGTGCGAGCGCCAGGCCGCACGTCTCGCAGTGCACGCACATGCCAGGCTGCTCGCCGACCCAGTTGGCCAGCGTCGTGTCGAACATCTGCACGTACACCTCGGCGATGTCTCGCCGGACCCACTCCTCGAACACGTCGATCAGGAACCGGCCGTAGCCCTCGGGGGACACGGAGCGGCTCGTGACAAGCTCACCGGTCTGCGTGTAGAGCGGGCGGTCACGCCAGGAGGACCATGGCGGCTCGCCGCTTTCGTCCGCTTCGGCCAAGCGCTCGATCACCGGAATGAACTGCATGAACCGGGCGCCGCAGTCGTCGCGCAGGAAGCGGTAGACCTCGACGCCGCGGCGCTCGTTGGCCGCGTGAACGGTGGTGAGCACGTTGTACTCCGCGCCGGCGCCGCGGAGGTGACCGAGTCCGCGCATCACCTGGTCGAAGCTGCCTCGACCGCCGCGGGTCACGCGAAACGTGTCGTGGATCTCGCGCGGTCCGTCGATCGAGATGCCGACGAGGAAGTCGTGTTGCTTCAGGAACTCCGCCCAGCTCTCGTCGAGCTTGGTGCCGTTGGTCTGGATCGTGTAGGCGGCCCGCTGGCCCGGGTGGAGGTGCCGATCAACGAGCTCGACGGAGCGGCGGAAGAAGTCGAGCCCCATCAGCGTCGGCTCCCCGCCCTGCCACGCGATCTCCACCACCGGCACACCGGCGTGCGCCTCGATCAGCTGACGGATGTAGGTCTCGAGCAGCTCATCCGCCATCCGGAAGCGGCTCCCGGGATACAGCATTTCCTTGGAGAGGAAGAAGCAGTAGGAGCAGTCGAGGTTGCAGACCGCTCCCGTCGGCTTCGCCAGCAGGTGAAATGCGGGCGGCGCTCCTACGGGCTCCGTGATCGCGGCTTCGTGCACGAGCCTTATTCAAGCCTTGAACCCCCCACGACACATCGCCCCTTTCGGATGACGACGATCTTGGGGCGACCACGCCGAGGCGCAGGCGCTGGCCGCACACCTACCTGTGCCTACGCTCAGCTCGGGCAGCCGTGATCCCGCTCCTCAGCCATCTGCTCGATGCGGCCGTTGACCTTGCCCGCACCGGACGAAGAACGGTTTCGTCTAGCACCATACGCCAGCCTAAGCTCCATTCCCCAACGCACGGAATGCGGGAGTGGCGAGCCGCTCACCCCGCCGTCCTGACAGTGCTTCCCCGGAACGCGAGCGGCACGGGCGAGACTAGGCGTGGCCGGTCGACCAGAGACACCGCCAGCCGCCAGAAACGGCCTCAGCACCCATGGCCCGGGTGGCCCGGCGCCGGTGAGTTGTGTGCGATGCGGTCCGCCGCGACGGGGTTACGCGGCGGCCGCGACCGGCTCGTGCTGCTCGCTCGCCGGCACGCCGGTGCAGGTACGGGTAGGCGCCCTCGAGCGGGCCCTGGCGGAACGCCTCGACCTGCCCGTCGAGCGCCCGGCGGCACATGCGCGAGACCTGGTCCTTGGAGAGCCCGCGCAGGCCCATCTGCTCGACCAGCCGGTCGACCTTCCTGGTGCTCACGCCGTTCACGCAGGCCTCCTGCACGACCGCCACCAGCGCCTGCTGGGCGCGCCGGCGCGGCTCCAGAAACGACGGCAGCTAGCTGCCCGTCCGCAGCCGCGGGATCGCCAGCTCGATCTCCAGACCCTGGTGTCCCAGCGCCGCTCGCGATAGGCGTTGCGCTGCGCCAACCGCTGACCGGGGGCGCGTTCCCCGTGCTCAGCCCTCGGCGAGCCGCGCGACCTCGAGCCCATGATCTCCCTGACCGTCAACGCGACCGACTCGCGCAACACGTCCGCGTGCTCGAGCGCGATCACATTGTTCGCCGCCTCACGGGCGGTCATCCTTCGACCTTCGGCCATCGTGGTGTCTCCTACGTCGAGCTGCTGGAACAGACCGGCGATCGTGAGCGCCACGTGGCCGGACCATCACCCGGCCGCCGCGATGCCAGCTGCACCACAGCTACCGACTCAACCTCGAGTTCGCGCGGAAGGCCAAGGGGGAAGCCTGGAGCTACAAACAATGCAAGGTTGCCGAGCGTCATATCGCGTCTTAGGCTCGTGCTGTGCCTGATCGATACTGCGTGCAGGGGCGATGCACGCCATGGCGGCCGGTGCAGCGGGTCGAAAGCCGATGGGGAGCCATTGGCGTTTGCTCAGAGGCGATCCCATGGTGAGCGCTGGGGCAGCGCGGCCATTGGCCGCCGGTGACCGGCCTTCCGTTGAGGAGCGCCTGCGCCTGCTCGAAGTGGGGGAACAGGTCGCGAAGCTCGGCACATGGGAATGGCTACCCCGTCCGGACGTCCTGCTCTGGTCGGACAATCTGTACAGGATCTTCGGACTCGAGCCCGGCGAGATCACTCCGGCCCGCCAGTTCGTGCTGGAGCAGACGCACCCTCAGGACCGCGAGCGGGTGGCGAGATATGTCGAGATGACTCGCGACGTTTCCGACCCGCCTCCGATCGAGTACCGCATTCAGCAACCAGGGGGCGGCGTCCGCTACCTGCGCTCGACGATCGTGAGAATCGAGGCAGGTGCACGGGGCGCGACCCGAATCGTCGGCGCGGTTCAGGATGTCACCGATCAGCGTATGACCAGCCGCGAGATCGCGGCACACGTCGCGGTTGCCGGTGCGCTGAGCGACTGGAATGGCTTCGACGACGGCGCCGTGCAGCTGCTGAGGGCCCTGGGCAAGGCGTGCCAGTGCGTGGTCGGGGCGTTGTGGGTCCCGAGCCGCGACCTGCTGCTCGCCAGAGCACTCTGGAGCGACCCTGATCTCGAGATCACCGATTTCGCGGCATCGACCTTCGCCCTGAGGCTCGCGTTGGGCGCGGGTCTTCCAGGACGGGTGTGGCAATCGAAGCAGCCCGAAGCCCTGCTCGACGCGAGCGCAGCGCGCAGCTACCGTCGCCGCGACGCCGCCCGCCGGACCAGCCTGCGCGGCGCATTCGCGTTTCCGGCTGTCAAAGGGCAGGAGGTCCTTGCCGTCCTCGAGTTCTACTCCCATGATGCGGATCTGACCGACCGGCTCGGGCAGACCCTACGGGCGATCGGTAACGAGCTCGGCGAGTTCTTCTACGCGACGGCGCGGCCAGCTTGCTCCGCCCCTGCTGACCAAGCGGGAACTCGAGGTCCTCGAGCTCGCCGCTCTCGGAAACACCACCGCTCAGATCGCCGAGTCGTTGCGCATCGGCGTCGCCACCGCCAAGACCCACCTCGAGAACAGCTATCGCAAGCTTCGCGTGCCGGACCGATCGGCGGCGGTTGCACGCGCGCTGCGACTGGGCATGATCGACTAAGCGAGCTGCCGCACGATCATGGGCTCCGGTGAGCCGACGTGCAGGCCTTGGGCGTAGTCGACACCCAGATCCCGGAGCGTTTGCAGCACCTCGCCGTCTTCGACCCCTTCGGCGATGGTTTCCTTGCCAAGCGTGTGCGCGATCTCGACGATCGAGCGGACGATCTCCTTGTCGGTCGGGTCCCGATTGATGTCGCGGACGAAGTCCATGTCGATCTTGAGGTAACGCGCCGGGAGGTGCTTGAGGTAGGTGAATGATCCGAAGCCGGTACCGAAATCGTCCAGCGCGAGCTCGCACCCGAGCTCCTTGAGCGCGGAGACGAACGCCACCGCTCTGGCGAAGTCGGTCATCACAGCCGTCTCGGTGAGCTCGAAGGTCAGGTTGCGGGGATCGAGGCCCCCGGCGATCGCCTCGCGCGTGGCCGCGAGAATCCTCGCGTCGCCCACCGAGCGACCGGACAGATTGACGGTCACAGACTCGTGCCGGGCGAGCACCAGCGCCTGGTCGGTCACCCAGCGGTCGATCTGCCCGATGAGCGAGAAGCGCTCGGCAATCGGTAGGAAGTCCCCGGGTGGGATCAGTTCGCCGGACTCCGAGAGCATCCGGATCAGCAGCTCACGGTGGGCGACGCGGCCGCTGATGAGATGGACGATTGGCTGGCCGTGCAAGACAAATCGATTCTCGTCAAGCGCCTCCCGGAGGCGTCTCAAGCGCGGGAGGGCATCGCCCGCCCGTCCGTTGTAGACCGTGGCCTGGTCGCCGCCGGCAGCCTTGGACTGATACATCGCGATGTCGGCGGCGATCAGGACGTCGTCGGCGCTGGACGTCTCGCCGCCGTCGAAGAGGGCGATGCCAATCGCGACCTGCACGGGCGGGCCCGTTGGACGTTCGCAGAGCTGCGCGCGCAGGTTGAGAGCGACCGCGAGCGCCTGTTCCTCCGTAGCCTCCGGCAGTACGACCGCGAACTCATCGCCACCGAGACGCGCGACGACATCCGTGTCCCGCAACCGGCCGACGAGCACCTGCGCCACCGACGTGAGCAGATGGTCACCCGCGGCGTGGCCGTACGAATCGTTCGTCCATTTGAAGTTGTCAACGTCCAGCACCAGCAAAGCGCCAGGGTGACCGTACCGAGCGGCGTAGCGCAGAACGCGCTCCAGTTCCATGAAGAGCCGCCGCCGGTTGTAGATGCCCGTCAGCGGGTCGTGCTCGGACAGGTACCTGAGCTCCTGCTCGAGCGCCTTGCGTTCGGTGATGTCGACGACGATGATGCCGATCCCGATCACCTGGCCGGCGAGACGGACGGGGTAGAAGCTCGTCAACCACGTGTGCACTCGTCCGGGATCGCCCCGGAGCTCGCCCACCGTTTCGCGATTGACCACGGCTTCGCCGGTCTCGAGCACCCGCCGGTAGAGCGGTCCGACATCCGGCCAGAGGCCGGGGATCACCTCAGCGACCACGCGTCCCAACTGCTGCTCGACCGACATGCCAGTGGTCGCCGCCAGGGCCTCGTTGACGCGCACGAGGCGGAAGTCCCGGTCAACGAAGCCGATGCCCACAGGAGCGGTCGCCAGCAGCGTCTCGAGCAGCGAGAGCGTCTCCGATGTTCGCCGCTCCGCCTCGCGCAGGCTCTGCTCGAGCCGATGCTGGTCTTCGACGTCGGTGATCGTGCCGATCCACTTCACGACGTCCCCGCCGCCGTTTCGCAGCGGCAGCGCTCGGCAGACGTGCCAGCGAAACTCGCCGTCGAAGCGGCGGACCCTGTACTCGATCATGTACGCAGCCGCGCTCGCGACGGCGTCCTTCCACGCGCGGGCCGTACGGTCAGCGTCCTCCGGATGGATCAGTTCGAGCCAGCCCCAGCCGTCGTTCGCCTCGGCCGGCAGTCCCGTGTAATCCGTCCCACGCCGATTGAAGTACTCCGTCGAACCGTCGGGACCGCTCACCCACACGATATGAGGGATCGTCTCGGCGATCACCTCAAAATCAGCCTGGCTCAGCGGGGAAGCACCGTTGTCAACGCAGCCGGACATGTCAGTCCAATCGATTTTCGGCGGCTTGGCCTCCCCAAACGACCGCCCAAACTACGCCAACCCACCCGCTCAAATTACCTCCGCCATTCAGAGGAGGGTGGACCGAAGACCGCCGTCGCCGTACGTTCCCAGCCCGACAGCACCCGAGTACAACCCCCCGGGTCTCCTAGCTGGGGGCGTGCCCACGGCGCATCGCTTCGGCAGAAGCGCCAGCGGCGCCAGGCTTCCCTTTCTGAGGCGCCGCGGCAGCGCACGAGCGGAGTTCTGAGACTCCCCCTTCGGCGGCAGGACGAGTGTACTCGCGCGACCGCCACAGAGGGCTGATACTGGTGAGAACCGGCCTCGAGGAATAGCTTTTCCAGCGGAGGTAGCAGTCTGCGGCACGACGGTCGGCGCTTGGTTGAGTCGGTAGTTGTGGTGTAGCTGGCGTCGCGGGCCGGAGGTTGGTCCGGCCACCGTGGCGCTCATGATCGTCGGTCTGTTCCAGCAGGTCGACGAAGGAGACACCACGATGGCCGAGGGTCGAAGGATGACCGCCCGTGAGGCGGCGAGCAATGTGATGGCGGTCGAGCACGCGGATCTGTTGCGCGAGTCGGTCGCGTTGATGGTGCGCGAGGTGATGGAGCTCGAGATCGCGAAGCTGGCCGGCGCCGAGCTCGGCGAGCGCGCTCCCGCTGAGCGGCTGGCGCAGCGCAACGGCTACCGGGAGCGGCGCTGGGACACCAGGGTCGGCGAGATCGAGCTTCAGATCCCGAGGCTCAGGACGGGCTCGTATTTGCCGTCGTTTCTGGAGCCGCGCCGGCGGGCGGAGCAGGCGTTGGTGGCGGTCGTGCAGGAGGCCTACGTGAACGGGGTGAGCACCAGGAAGGTGGATCGGCTGGTCGAGCAGATGGGGCTGCGCGGGCTCTCCAAGGACCAGGTCTCGCGGATGTGCCAGGGCCTCGACGAGCAGGTGCAGGCGTTCCGCCAGCGGCCGCTCGAGGGCGCCTACCCATACCTCTGGTTGGACGCCAAGGTCGAGCGCGTCCGCGAGCCCGGCGGCGTGCGGCAGAAGGCGCTGGTGATCGCCTACGCCGTCCACGAGTCCGGCGTCCGGGAGGTGCTCGGCCTCGACGTCGGCGAGGCCGAGACCGAAGCGTTCTGGACCGAGTTCCTGTTCTCGCTCAAAGCGCGCGGGCTCGCCGGCGTCCGGCTCTGCGTCTCCGACGCCCACCAGGGCCTCAGGGCCGCGATCGCCAGGGTGCTCGGCTGCCGCTGGCAGCGCTGCACGGTCCACTTCCTAAGAGACATGCTCGGCCACTGCGCTCGCCAGCAGCAACCGATGATCGCCACAGCGATCCGCCAGATCTTCAACGCCGACACCGGCGACCAAGCACGGGAGCGGCTCGCCGAGGTCGTCGACAGGCTCCAGGCGCCGGCGCCGAAGGTCGCCCGGCTGCTCGAGGACGCGGCCGACGAGCTGCTCGCGTTCTACTCGTTCCCCCGCGAGCACTGGCCGAAGCTCAGATCGACGGATGAAAATGTCAAGGTGCTTGCCTCGGGCGGGAGCGTCGCCATGCTGGGGTGTGATCGGTCGAGGAACATGCTCGCGGGCCCGCAGATCGGCGCCTGTGGTCTCGACCTCGAGCGTGACGCGGGTTTTGCCGTGGTTTCGGGCATGCGGCGGCCCGGCCGGCGTTGCGGCGTGTTGGGGCGCAGCGGTCAGCGGGCGTTAGGCTTGGCTGTGGGCGTGGTCGACCCCCGAGCGAAGCGCAGGTTCTGGGGCTGATGCCTGCCGCGCAGCTGTTGCCCCGTCTGAGGGCCTTGAGAGTCGCGCCCCGTTGGCGGCGGCCACGCCCTTCTTGCGGGTGGGGCGCTTGGCCTGCCAGTCGGCGACGAGCTGGCGGTAGGCCTGCTCGGCCTGCTCGTTGAGTGCGCGCTCGCGTTCGCGGACCTCCCTGAGCGAGTAGGCGGCGGCTTTGCCTTTCTGTCCGCGCTTGGCGGGCATGCCGGCGCGCAGCTCGAGGCGGCGGAGCTTCTGGGCGGTCAGCGACGGGCGCGCGAACGCGTAGTCCTCGTCGTTGGTGACCAGGTGCCAGCAGAGCACGGCGAGCTTGCGCGCGGTCGCGACGACGGCGACCTGCATCCCGCGGCGCGCGCGGACCCGCTCGTAGAACGCGCGCAGCGGGCCGGGCGTCTTGGACGCCGCCCACGCGGCCTCGACGAGCATCCCGCGCGCGTGGGCGCGGCCCTGCTTGGTGATCCGCCCGTGCGTTGCGGGCTGGCCGCCGGACTGCCTGACGCGCGGGTTCAGCCCGAGGTAGCTGACCAGCTTCTCCGGCGAGCGGAAACGGCCGAAGTCGCCGACCGCCGCGACGATCGACAGCGCGACGGTCGCGTCGACACCGGGGATCGTCATCAGCCGCTTGACCTCGGCGCTGCCGAGCGCGACCCGGCCGAGCTCGACGTCGATCAGCTCGAGCTCCTGGCCGTGGAAGTCGAGCTGACGCAAGCAGCGCCGCCACGGCCTGCAGCTCGTCGGCCGGCAGCGGCTGCTCGGCCAGCCAGCGCCGGCCCTTGTGGCCGAACAGGTCGGCGGCCGGGCAACGCGGGATCAGGTTGCGGTGCAAGATCGACTGCACCTGGTTCTTCAACCGGGTCCGCTGCCGGACGATATGCGCGCGCCGGGCGACCTGGCGCCGCAGCGCGTGCGTCGCGTCGTCGGCCAGCCACACCCCGGGCAGATAATCCGCAGCGAGCAACTCGGCGAGCACCGCGGCGTCGACCTTGTCGGTCTTGACCTTCGCCTCGGCGATCGCGCGCGTCTTCTGCGGGTTGGAGATCACCACCCGCGCGACCCGCCCCTCCAACAGCTTCGCGATCGCGTGCGTGTTGCACGTCGCCTCCAACGCCACCTCATCGGTCGGCGCCAGGCTGTCGGCGAACGCCCGCAACCCCTCCGGTGTCGCCGGCACCTGCCCAGCCTGGCGCACCCGGCCGCCCTCCCAGATCGCCACCTGCGCGAACTCGCGATGAACATCAAGCCCAAAGCACCTGCGCCTCACTGCTCACCTCCAAACTCGTCGAGACACGGAGGGAGACGGGCGGGCAAACGACACCTACGGATTCGCGCTCGCGGCGCATCCGGGCAAGTCGCAGGGGCGGCCAACTACTAACACGGGCTCCAAGCCCATCGAACAAGACCGGCCTGCCCGACCGCGTTTGCTCCCGGATGCCCCTGTCCCGGACGGTCGCACCGTACTCACCAACCCGGACGCCCGAAGCATCGAGGCGGTCAAGGGTCACAGGCAGCATCTGACCGTTTCATACGGGATACCAACCCGCTCGAGCGCGTCAACAAAGAGATCGGCCGGCGCTCAGACGTCGTCGGGATCTACCCCAACGACCAGGCGCTGATCCGGCTCGCCGGCATGCTGCTGATCGAACAGGCAGACGAATGGCTGGTCCAACGCCGCTACCTCTCAGAACACTCGATCAAGCAAGTGCTCTCCGCTGAGCCATACCAACGCGAGCAGAACGGCCCGACCAAGAACAACAAGAACAAGGAGGCAGCCGAACTCGCCGCCTAAGCGGCACCCCGATCACCGACGATCAGCAGCTACACCACGGAACGCGACTTGACTCGGCGCTTGCGCTCGCGTTCCAAGGCGGGCGTGACCCGCGAGCGCCATGAGGAGTGGCGCTTTGATCTGTCCCGAGAACCCATCGCTGTTAGCAAGGGGTAGACGCGACGGCGGCGGGACTGGAGCTGTGGCCTGTGGCATCCCATCCAACCTGACAGTCACGGCGCGATGGGCCGGTCTCCGGCGGCCAGACGGTACCCAGTGCAGGAAAGGTCCGCGAACCGCGCCGGAACGACCGGCAGGAGCTCCGGGCGCCAACGTGACCCGCCCGGCGTACGCTAAGAGCATGCCCCTCCCGCGTTTCCTGAAGGGCCGCGCCGCCAAAGAGCTCCCCGTCTCCATGGGCGACCCCCGCCTGGAGGGTTGGGAGACCGTGAGCACCTTCGAGGACCGAGACACCGCACTGGCATGGCGTAACCAGCTTCGAGGCATGGGCGTCGACGCGTCCTGCGTCACCGACCACCCTCTCGATCGGTTCGGCCGCGGGGACATCTACCTCGTCGTGCCGCCCGAGCAGTGGTCGCGCGCCAACGAAATCGTTGAGAACCTCAACTGAGGGACGACCCCGCCCGCACACGGCCTCGAGACTGTCCCATCTCGCGCGACGAGTGGGGCAAGCGATGCGCGGGAGTCAGGCTGGCGGGCTGCGCCGCCCTGCGCGGCAGCCGGACCCGGTCGATGGTGAATGGCCGCCCCCGACGTCCGGGGAGGTCTGGGCGCGCGAGCAGCTCGCTTTGCTGTCAGAGGGGCGCTTCAGCCCGGCTGCGACGGCGCGGTTTGTAAGCGCGTCGTGGCGTCGCAGCGCCGCCGTCCGGGCCGAGCGGCCGCGGGTCGCGGGTCGTGCGCGGAGTTGGATGGGGGTCGGCGCCGCGGCGTGGCTGGTGCCGGCGGCTGCGGGAGTGCAGCCGTTCCGCCGGCGGCTGGGTGGCGGCCTCGCGTGCTGGGGGGTCACGTCGCTGATGCTCGATTGGCATCTGGGGATGTTCGAGACCGCGGACGGACGCCCATGCCAGCTGGGAGCCGCCGACGCGCTCACGCTGGCGCGCGCCTGGCTGGTGCCGGTGGTGGCGGACTCGCCGACGCTGCTCGTCTGCGCGGTTGCCGGCGTGACCGACGTGCTCGACGGGCAGTTGGCTCGCCGTGCCGGGCCGACGCGCGCGGGGCGCGACCTCGAGGGCCTGGTCGACGCGTGCTTCTCGATGGCCGCGTTGAGAGGCCTGCGCCGCGCCGGGCGGTTGGGCCGCGGGCCCGCGCTGGCGGAGGGAGCGAGACTGGCCGTGGGGTTGGGCTATGCGACGCTTGCGTACCTGGTTCGCGGGCATGCTCCCGATCCTCGCTTCGTTCACGCCGCGCGCGCGTCGACTGCGGCGCGCTTCGGCGGGCTTATGGCTGCGGCTGCTGGGCGGCGCAACCTGGGCGATGCAGCGCTCGTTGGCGGGTCGATGTGGAGCATCGTGCTGACGGCCAGGACGGCTCGACGACCAAGGGAGCTCGGCTCGTGCGCGCCCGCGTCGAGCTCAATCGTCTACATACCCGAGGCGCGTCCCGCGAAGGATGCGTGAGCCGGCGACGCGGAAGTAGGTGCGCGCGGTCGCCCGCTCATGCGCCGCGACGAGCCGCTCGAGCACGACGCCTTGCGTGAGCCCGACCAAAACGCAGCCACCGGTGACGCGCACGCCCGCGTCCCAGCCGGCGAGCAGCCCGGCGATGGCCGTCAGCGCCGCGACGATCAGCGGAAGCTGCCACAGCGGGGTGGGCTCGCCCGAGCCCACCTCGGGCAGCGACCGTGGTTCGCTGGTCGCGATCGCTCGACGTACGGAGCGCGGGCCGAGCCACGCGAGCAACAGCGCGAGCGCGATCAGCTGTCCCGCGGTGCTCGCCGGACCTCGTCTCGTCTGGCTGGTGACCGCGAGCAGCACGCCCGTGCCGATTGCGCCACACGCCGCGAGTGCCAAGCCCTCACGGCGCAGCCGCTGGCGATAGGTCGGCGGCACCGCGCGAGTGTACGGCCGCCACTACTAGCCTTCGCGGCATGCGCCGAGCCGTGAACGCCGCCGCTGTCGCCGCGGGCGCCGTCGGCGGCTACGTCCTGTTGGTCCGGGGCGCGCTGACGGTCGACCTCGGGCTCGGTCGGCGCACCCGCCAGCTGGGACCGCTGCACCTCTCCATCGCGGCCCCGAGGGAGACCGTCTTCGACGTCGTCGCCGCCCCCTATCTGGGCAGAACCCCGCGCGCGATGGGCGCGAAGCTCGAAGTGCTCGAGCGCGGGACCGACATGGTGCTGGCAGCCCACTTCACGCCCGTCGGCGCCGGGCTGACAACCACAACAGTGGAAACGGTGCGATTCGAGCGGCCAGAGCGGATCTCCTTCCGCCTGGTACGCGGCCCCGTCCCGCACGTGACCGAAACGTTCGAGCTGCGACAGACAGGACACGGGACGGAACTCGAATACCGCGGCGAGCTCGGCACCGACTTCTGGCGGCTGGGGAGTTGGTGGGGCGAGCGCGTAGCGGGCCCGTGGCAGCGCGCTGTCGCAGAATCGCTCGCCGGCATCAAGACCGAAGCCGAGCGTCGCACGCCCCAACCTGCGCGGGCGCCCGGCAGGTAGGTCTTCAAGCAGCCGACGAGGGAGCGTTGTACGACTCGATCGACCTCGACGTGCTGGACCTGCCCCGCCCCGATGACGCCTCCACGCCGCGCGGAGCAACCTCCGCTACGCCAAGTCGGCCCTTACCGAGCGTCGAGTCAAACTGACCCGCTGCCTATCGTCTCGCGCGTTTGGCGTTCGTTGTGCGAGTCGTCCATCACGCGCTGCCCTCGCTGGCGCAGCGATTCCTGGACCGTGAAGGCCTGGAAACTCCGGACAGGGCCCTTCTCCCCGCCGCCCGCCGAGGCCCCCGGGCGCCAGAGCTCGAGGTCGAGCTCTTCGCACTGCTCCTTCGTGGCCCAGGCGATCGGGTTGCCTCCCGCGGCCTTCTTGGTCCTGCCTTGCACGAGAACCGGCAATCGTCGGCCATTGACATGGAGCGTCCTGAGGACGATCGTGGGCTGCTCTTGCCCTAGCTAATCCGAGGAGGTCTGGTGTACGCACGTGTAGCGACATTCGAGAGTGATCCGGCCAAGCTCGATGATGCGATCAGCATGGTCCGAGGCGAGGTCGAGTCCGGCAACACGCCAGCGGGGCTCGAGGGCGCGAAGATGTTGATGCTGATCAACCGCGAGAGCGGAAAAGGGCTAGGCGTCACGCTGTTTGAAAGCGAGGAAGCGATGCGTCGCGGGGACGAGGCCCTCAACGCGATGAACCCGGGAGCTAGCGAGCGCCGGACCTCTGTCGAGTTCTACGAAGTACCCGTCCAGACGGTTACCTGACCTGGAACTGCAGTGCCTGGGCGAGCGGCGCCTTGCCCGGAACGCGCTATCGCTTTCACGTCAGAAGCGAACGTGAAAGTGATGCGGCGAGCGGATATTCCTGCGTGATTCGTGCGTCGCTCCGGGGGACGAATCGGGCCGCCGACTCGACAGCCGCGACGATCCTGCGCTGAGCTGGAGGTTCGATTGAGCTCGGAGCTCAGCTGAGCCCTTGCCGCGACCGAAGACATCAGGTCGGGTATCGCGCTGACCGGAAGGGGGTGCTCGAGTTCGGCAGCCTCTCGGAGCCCCCCAACGGCTAAGGGCATAATTTCCAGCTTGTCCCGATCGGGGAGGGGTCACTTGTCTCGCATGCAACAGGTCATCGACGCCCTTGAAGCCGAGCGCGCCGATCTGGTGGAGCGTCTCGCCTGGCTTGATCGCCAGATCAAGGAGTTTCGTGAGCGTCACGGTGATGAGCGCGCGACGCCGCCGCAGCGCTCGGTGCGCCGAGCGACCGCACGCCGCGCCAGCACCCGTCGCGCCACGGCGCGTCAGCGCAAGGGCGACATTGCGGGGCGCATCATCGATTACCTCAAGGACCACCCGCAGAGCACCGCCGGCGAGGTGGCCAAGGCCTTGAACGCCAACCGCAACACGACCGCCAGCCGACTGTCGCAGATGGTCAAGGAGGGCGAGATCACCAAGGTTTCCAAGGGCTACGCCGCCAAGTAGCCGACCGGCACGAAGGAAGGTCGGCTGGGTATTCGGGAGGGGGCGCACTTCATGGCCCTGCGACCTTTTCGGCGGATCAGCATCCACGATCGCGCGGCCTGAGCCAACCGGAATGGAGCTCGCACGTCAGGCTGAATTCGCCTACCAGGGCCTCGTCAATGACTGGCAGCCAGCCCCGACAAAAGGCGCGGGGCGCGACACCGGGACGCGCATCTTCAGGCCGTCAGAGCGCGGCAGGGCATCGGTCCCAGACCCTTACATCCGTCGCGCAATTGTGGTGCTACGTCGGTTTGACCGTGTGGCGCCGCGGGAGGTAACCTCGGATACAACTCGACGAAGGGACAGTAATGGCTTTCTCCCCTGGAGATCAGGTCCTAGTCGAGGCGGAGTCGACCGACCGCGCCGCCCGCCGCGGTGTGGTGGAGGAGGTTGTGCGGGACGACCCCCATCCCCGGTATCGAATCCGTTGGGACGACGGGCACGAGAGCATCTACACACCGGCCGCCGGCGCCATGAAACTCGCCAAATCCGCGGGTCGCCGGGAGCGGCGTTCTCCGGCGTGACCGCTGGCCAGGTCTGTACGCCCGGCTACTCGAAGGGCGTGCGCAACGTGCCGCAGTCGGAGAAGAACAAGGTCTATCTCAACTACGGCATCCGGCGCCCCTCACCCGGCTCGTACGAGGTCGACCACCTGATGTCGCTCGAGCTCGGCGGCTCCAACTCGATCAAGAACCTGTGGCCCGAGAAGCAGCCGGGCGCGCGTTCCAAGGACAAGCTCGAGAACAGCCTCCACCGCGACGTGTTGCGATGGCACGATCAGTCTGCGCACGGCGCAGCGGCGGATCGTCCACTGGTGGCGGTTCGGCTAGCTGCCTCTGGCGAGCGCACCGAGCTCGTCCAGCGCCGCTCGGTCGGTCCCGGGGCAGGCGAATGTGCCGCAGTAGCGGAACATCTCTTGCTCGCCGGCCTCCGCCAGGACCGTCGTGCCGCTGGTGTAGTACTTGTGACGCAGGCCGCGCTCGCGGTCGAAGACGCTCAGGCTGAGTTCGTCGCGTACGGTCAGGTGCGCGGAGAGGCATAGCTCCCCGTCCCATGGCCCTCCGCGCAGCGTGACCGTGTCCGCCGGCACGCTGCGAGGGTAAATCACAGCCGATACCGCCGCGGGGGTAAATGCGCTCCAATGGCGCGCCGGTCCCGATACCTGGTGGGTATCATCGGCCGGTTGCGTCCCTACCTCATTCGGGGTAGAGTCGAAGGACCCCGCCCGGCCGCTCGATCGACCGGCCGGTGAGCGCCCTTGAGGCACGACGGGGACCCGAGTTGGGCTGGCCACCTACCTTCGTGTGGGCCAGCCTGGCCGGACCCGCGGGAGGTCGCAGCGGAGGGCTCCGTTTTCTCCGCGACCCCCGCGGGGACGGCCGACGCCCCGGGTACCAGGACGACAGCAGCCTAGACGCCGGTGCGTACACCACCGACGGTATTAGCGCCCGCTCACTGGTGGTATTCGCGCACAAGCGTCCGGCGGCGGTCGTAGCGTTCCGCGCCTTGCAGCGACGATTCCGACGCGACGAGGCCGCGCTCACCCCACGCGAACGGGAGGTGCTGACGCTGGTAGCCGAAGGCCTCTCCACTGCGCAGATCGCCGAAGTGCTCGGAATCAGCACGCAGACCGTTCGCACCCACATCAAGAACATCCGCAAGAAGCTCGCCGCGCCCACAGCCGCCCATGCCGTCGCCATCGCCATGGAGCGCGAACTGATCCACCCACGCGTATAGATAATCCGTCAACGCCCGTGGGAACATGCGTTCCCGTGGGCGACGCAGAATCCTTCGGCAGGAAGCCGGCGAAGACGAACGACCAACCGAACACCTCCGCCTCCGTCCGATGCCCGGTCGCCTCGACGAACGCCGCGAACCGCGCGTTCGTCACCGGGAAGCGCGAGATGGAGAACGGAGAGAGCCGAACCTCGTGAGCCGGACCCTCACCGTCCTCGCCGTAACCGTACTGCAAAATCAGTGAAGCGGATGATGGGACTCGAACCCACGTTCTTCTGCATGGCAAGAAGCCGCCAGGGCGTGGGGACGGCGTCACATCTGGCTCTGTAGGGCCAGTTATCGGTTTCGCCTTGGGTGGCACGCGTCCACCGAATGGGGCAGATTTAGGGGTGTTCTGCCACTGAAGTGGCACTGAGATCCTTCAGCTGTCGCGTTCCACGCGGGGATGTAGGGTCACGCGATGGGGCGTGGTAGCCGCCAGCGAGCGGCCTCCAATCCGTCGAGTGACCGAGTGGTCAGTTCGGCGCCGGGAGGGCGTCGAACGAGCCGCTAGGGGTTAAGGTGGACACTCCGAGCGAGGCCATGCCGTCGAGAATTCTGATCGGGCGCGAGCAGGAATTGGCCTTGGTCGAGGGATTTCTCGCGGGGATTGAACAGGGTCCGTCCGCATTCGTTCTGTTCGGCGACGCTGGGATCGGAAAGACGATCCTGTGGGAGGCGGGCGTCGAGGATGCCCGAGGTCGCGTTGCGCGCGTCCTGGCTTGTCGAGGAGTCGAGGCCGAAGCCTCGCTTTCGTTTGCGGGTCTCTCCGATCTGCTTGGCGACGTCCTCGAGGAGTCGCTGCCGTCGTTGGTTGTCCCGCGACGCAGAGCTCTGGAAATCGCCTTGCTGCTCGCCGAGCCCGGCGACAAGGGTCCTGACGTACACGCGATCGGGCTCGCGGTGCTTGACGTCTTGCGCGAACTCGGGAAGGCAGGATCTGTGCTCCTCGCGATTGATGATCTGCAGTGGCTCGATCCAGCGTCCTCGGCGGTACTGCAGGTCGCATTGAGGCGTTTGCGTGACGATCCGATCGGCTTGCTCACCACGGTTCGTGCAACGTCCGCTCAACGGCTTCCCCTCGAGCTGGAGCGGTCCATTTCGCAGGAGCGGCTCACTTCGGTGGTGCTCGACCCGTTGAGCGAGGGAGCCGTGCACCATCTGCTCAGGGGTCGCGTAGGGCTTGAGCTCAGCAGATCGGAGCTCACCCATGTTCACGGGACGTGCGGGGGAAATCCGTTCTTCGCGCTCGAACTTGGACTCGAGTATGTTCGGAGTCAGGCAAGCGCCGGCTCCGTCGCGGCTCTTCGAGTGCCCGACAGCCTGCGAGCACTCCTCGGCGGGCGTCTCGCTGAACTGCCGTCGACCGACAACGACATTCTCGTCTACGTCGCGGCGCTTGGCCGGCCGACGGTCGAGCTCGTGGCGGACGCGCACGGCGACAGGGCGCGGGTTGAGGCGACCCTTGACGCCGCAGTCGCGCATGGCCTTCTCGAGGTCGAGGACTCACGTCTCCGCTTCGCTCACCCATTGCTGGCTTCGGTCTGTTACGAGTTGGCCTCGACCTCCAAGCGCCGGGCGGTGCACAAGGTCCTGGCGGAGGTCGTACCGGACCTCGAGGAACGGGCACGCCATCTTGCCCTCGCTGCAGAAGGCGCTGATGCGGCGACCGCTGCCGAGCTGGACGCCGCCGCGGAGCAGGCGGCGGCACGCGGCGCACCGGCCGCGGCAGCCGAGCTCTGTGAGCTCGCCGCGGAGTTGACGCCAGGCGGTGGGGCGCCCGCGAGGCAACGTCGTCTGCGCAGCGCCGGATTCCGCCGGCTGGCCGGCGACGTAGGCCATGCAGCTGCGCTCCTCGAGAAGCTCCTTACCGAGGCCCCGGCTGGCGAAGAGCGTGCCGACATCCTGCTCGGGCTCGTGATGAACCAGAGAGCCGATACCCCACGGCTCTTTGAGTTCTACGAACAGGCGCTGGTCAACGCGGTGGGCGACGACGCACGGGCGGCTCGCATCCTGTCCTGGCGCGCGGGCGCCCATTTGTACGCAGGCGCAGGCACGGCTGCGTTGACGGATGCGCGCGCTGCGCTCGCGAAGGCCGAGCGGGCTGGAGACCCCTTCCTGCTCGCCTTGACGATCGCGCGGGCGGGAATGGCGGAGGCTTACGCTGCCGAGATCACGCCGGGCCTGCTCGAACGAGGGGTGGACATCGAGCAGCAACGGCGCCTGGTCCCCGAGTACAACGAGAGTCCACGCTACGCGCTGGCTCGGCTTCTGGTGAGGCAGGGAGAGGTGGATCGTGCACGAGACCTGTTCGAAGAACTCGAGGTGCAGGCCCTCGACTTCGGAGACGAGAGCACACGCCTGATGGTCCTTTGGCCGCTGAGCATGCTGGAGTGGGTCGCCGGGCGCTGGTCCCGAGCGCTGCAGCATGCTGCATCGGCCTACGAGCTGACCGAGCAGACACAGCATCCACAGGCTCGGACCTGGGTGGGGAGGGCGAAGGCGCTTATCGAGGCCGACCTTGGCCTCGTCGACGAGGCGCGCGCGTCAGCTGAGGAGTGCCTCGAATTCTGTCGCGCGAGCTCGAAGGAGGCATCGGCGATCTTCACGACAGCAGTGCTCGGACGTCTCGAGCTGTCGCTCGGAAACGTCGAGACCGCGGGCAGCTATCTACGAGACCTTCCTGCGCGATTGCTTGTGGGAGGAATGACGGACCCGGCGCAGCCGGTCTGGGCCGACGCCATCGAGACACTCGTCGCGCTCGGTGAACTCGAGCAGGCCGGTACGTATGTAGTGGAGTTTGAGGCGAACGCGCAGCGGCTGGGGAGCCCGCTCGCACTGGAGGCGGCTCACCGTTGTCGCGGGCTGTTGGCGGCTGCTCTCGGTGACTCAGCGGCGGGAATCACCGTGCTCGAGCGGATTCTGGCTGAGCGACCGGAACCTCGGTGGCCGTTCGAGCGCGCCCGGACGTTGCTCTGTCTCGGCTCGGCCCGTCGCCGGGCAAAGCAGAAGCGCCCAGCCCGTGATGCCCTGGAGCAGGCGCTTGCGGTTTTCGAAGATCTCGGGGCGCCATTCTGGGCCGAACGGGCACGGACTGAGCTACGGCGGATCGGCGGGCGCCGACCCGCCTCCGCCAAGCTGACCGAGACCGAGGTGCGAGTCGCGGAACTCGCCGCCGCGGGCCGCTCGAACAAGGAGATTGCGTCCGAGCTGTTCGTGAGCGTGCACACGGTCGCGGCACATCTCTCCCGTGTGTACGGAAAGCTGGGCGTCCACACTCGCTCCCAACTTTCCAGCCGCTTTGCGACTCAGGCTGCTCACGCGCAGAACGCGGCCGACGGGCGCGCAAAGACATCAATCGACGCCCAGAAAATGTAGTCAATCTGGGGATTTCTTCCGGCGGCGGCGGCGCTAGCTTCGACGTCATGACCGACCGTCGTCGAGCGCCGCTCTCTCAACAAATGCCGCGGCGCTCGTAAGGAGCTTCATTCCTGAGGGGAGACCGTCGTGCGCAAGTTTGCATTTCCAGTTGCCGTACTCGTCGTATCGGGGCTCGGAGGGGCAGCGCTGGCGAATGGCAGCTCGCCCGGGCATGCACGCACGAAGAGCCCGGTCCAGACGATCAAGGTGTTCGCTGACGCTGCTCAGGTCAAGATGATCGACCTCGGCGACCCCGGGTTCAGCCTGGGTGACGAGACCGTGTTCGCCGACAATCTGTTCACCCACCAGAACGGAGACGAGGTTGGCACCGATGGTGTGGTCTGCACGGTCGTAGGTGTGACCGCCGCCGCGACTGGATCCGGCACGTTGCAGTGCCCCGGCACGTTCTCCTTCAGCGGTGGGCAGATCGTGACCGAAGGGCTCGTGAAGCTCCTCAACGGACAAACCTCTGGGACGCAGACCATCGCGATCACGGGCGGCACCGGCCGCTTCCGCGGGGCCCGGGGGCAGATCGCGATCCAGTTCCTGAGCAACGCTGCCGCGAACATCACGTTTTCGATCACCCGGTAGGCCGTGGGGCGTGATTCAGGGACGCTCGCCTCTCAGGCGGCCGAGGCAGTGAGCCTCCGTGAATCCACGATCAGCTTCGAGGTGATCCCGCTCGCTTCGACCTCGAGATTCTGCGAGTCTCGACCCCGATGGCGTGCGCGCGGTTCCCGAGTCCGTTCGAGCCGACTCCAGCGGGCTGCGACGGCTGGGAGGAGATGTACCCCTATCACTCGCTCTTCAGCGAGGATCGCCGCGAGTTCGACGAGAGCCGCTTTTGGTTTCACGATGGGATGCATTGGCCCGAGCCGATCTATCCGTTCGGCGCCCTGGTAGTCGACGACTGCGTCGTCGGCATAGGCCAGGCGAGTGCTCGCTTGTTCGCTGTACCGCCGGCTCTCGGGATCGAGTACCGAGTTCTCAACGGCTACGTCTACATCAGTCCGAACACGATCACGGACGAGGCGACCATCGCCAGGCGGGCCGAGCTGTTCGAGAAGCGCGGCGGCTACTACTACGGGCATTGGAATGACCTCTATGGCCGGTGGATACAGAAGGTCGAGCGGGAAATCGGCAAGCTCGAGAGGCTTCAAGTCCCGGATCTGGCCGAGGTCGAGGAAGAGACAGTCGTCACTGAGAGCCGCGGCTACGGCTCAAGCCATGTGCTCTCGGCCGCCTACGTTCGCCTGATCGAGGGCGTCGATCGTGTCCTCCAGTACCACTTCGAGTTCCTCAACCTCGGCTATGCGGCTTACGTCGCGTTCTACGAGCTCTGTCGCGGGGCATATCCCCACATCACGGATCAGACGATCGCGAGACTGGTGTCAGGAGACGTGTCAGGAGACAACGTCCTGCTGCTTCGGCCTGACGATGAGCTCAGGCGCCTTGCCCAACGAGCGCTAGACCTTGGCGTGGCAGATGCCGTCAGAACGGCGGGCAGCGAGCGTGGGCTCCGGGACATGCTGAGCGAAAGCGAGGCCGGGCTCATGTGGCTGGCCGATCTCGACGGCGTCAAGGATCCGTGGTTCTACCTCTCCTACGGGAACGGTCTCGCCCATGACCACCGGTCGTGGATCGACGACATGACGTTGCCGATCGCGACCATGGGGTCCTACATCGAGCGGCTCGTGGACGGTGAAGACATTTCCCGCCCCTACGATCGGCTGGCGGCGGAGCGAGACCGAATCAGGGCCGAGCACCGCGCACTGCTTCCGCCGCAGTCTCGTCGCGCCTTCGATGAGAGTCTCGCCCTCGCTCGCAGGGTCTTTCCGTACGTCGAGAACCACAACTTCTACATCGAACACCGCTATCTGACGATCTTCTGGAACAAGGTGCGCGAGTTCGGCGCTCTGCTCACGCGGAACGGATACCTGGACGCGGAGGACGACGTCTTCTACTTGCGCCGAGACGAGGTGGGCGCTGCACTCGACGAGGTTCGCCTCTCGTGGAGCGCGGGCGGCATCGGAGCGGCCCTCGGCCCCCGGCACTGGCCCCCGGTCGTGGCACGGAGGAAGTCCCTGATGACGGCGATGCGAGAGTGGACTCCGCACGTTGCGCTCGGCCCCGTCCCCGACACGATCACCGATCCGTGCACGCTGATGCTGTGGGGCATAAGCACAGAGCACGTCCGCGAATGGCTCGCGTTCGGAGATATCAATGGCACCACCGCGCTGAGCGGAATTGCGGCCTCGCCGGGCGTTGCCGAGGGACGGGCCCGCCTCATCTTCCACCCCGACCAACTCGGTCAACTCGAAGATGGAGAGATCCTCGTCGCGAGGTCGGCCTCCCCGAGTTGGACAGCCGTGTTCGACAAGGTCGTCGCCGCCGTCCTGGATATCGGCGGAATCATGTCCCACGCCGCCATCGTCGCCCGGGAATGTGGTCTACCTGCCGTCGTCGGCACTGGTAGCGCCACGACGACGATCAAGAACGGCGACCGGATCCGCGTCGACGGAGATGCCGGAGCTGTAACGGTCCTCGATTGAGACGGGCTCGAGGGCCCAGCTTGATACGGGAGGCCTATCCGAGCGTGAACTCGTGGCGATTTGAGCGAAACAGCGAAGCGGATGATGGGACTCGAACCCACGACCTTCTGCATGGCAAGCAGTTGACCGATCCGCGTTCGGGAGGTCGCTTTGGCTCTGGAATGCGGTTTTAGAGGCATGCCGGCGCCAATCTCTGTCCACGAAACGGGCCAGATTTAGGGGGGTTCTGCCACTCAATTGCCACCCGACAATGCTCGGTCTCTTCGCCGGGAGGGCGTCCATTCGGGTGGCGACCGCCGCAAGAAAAGGGTGCGCAGGAGGCGATCACCCTAGAGGCGACGCTCCCGGAGATGCGCACCGATCTCGTATTGCTCGTCGATCTCCTCGATGTGCTCCACTGGCACTGGCTCCTCTCCGTAGTTAGCCCGACCAACGCCTAGGGCGCCAGCCGGGGCAATAACGGCGGCAAGCGGGGATCCCCTCCACCTCCAGCGGTCCCGGCCGGGGGACCCGCCTAGAAGGCCCCACACTCACCCCGGCCCTAGAGCTTGTAGTGGGCTGCCAGGTCCTTGAGACGACCGGCGACTTGGTTCAGGTTTTGGGCGGCGGCCTGTGAGCGTTCGGCGCCGGCGGCGAAGTCGTTGCTTGCGTCGCTTGCGTTGCGCATGCCTTGGGTGATCTGGTCCATGCCCGAGTCTTGCTGTTGGGCAGAGGCTGAGATCTGCTCGGCGGCCTGCCCGACCTCGCGGCTGAGGGCTGCGAGGCTCTCGATGACCTGGCCCGCTCGCTGCGCGAGCTCGGTCCCGTCGGCCACGACCCCGGTGCCCTCGTGGGCGGTTCTGACCGCGGCGGTCGTCGCGCGCTCGATGTCCTCCAGGATCGCGTGAACCTGCGCGGTTGCTTGCTTGGATTGCTCAGCGAGGTTGCGCACCTCGTCGGCGACGACGGCGAAGCCCTTGCCTTGCTCACCTGCGCGGGCGGCTTCGATCGTCGCGTTGAGCGCGAGCAGGTTCGACTGGTCGGCCAGATCGTTCACGGCGTGCGTGATGGCGCCGATCTGCGCGGTCTGATGGGAGAGCGCCTCCACGTCGGCGGCGATCGCCTCGACCTTCTCGCCGATGGCGTCCATTCCGCGCACGATCGCCTCGACCGCCTCGGCACCTTCGCCGGATACGCTCGCGGCATTGTTTGCCTGCGCGGCGACGTGCTCGGCGCGCTGCACTGCCTGCTCTGCGGAGGCGCGCACCTCTTCGGTGGCGGTGGTCGTCTGGCTGATCGCCGCGGCTTGCTGGTTGGCGCTGGCGGTCTGGCGGTTGACGGCCTCGAGGATCTCGAGGGCGGAGGTGTGGACGGCCTCAGCGTCGTCGGTCATCTCGTGGGCCATCTGCTCGAGGTTCGATGCCATTGCGTTGAGCGCGGTGGCGAGCTCGCCCAGTTCGTCCTCGCGCGTGACCTGCACCCTGGTGCGCAGGTCTCCGCTGCCCCACTCGGCGGCGGCGCTCGACAGGCTGGCGATTCGCCCGCTGACCCACCTCACCAGCAGAGCGGCCAGAAGCCCGGCTACGAGCAACGCCATGAGAGCCACGACCGTGAGCTTGCGTCGAAGTGAATGCGTCTGGGCCAGAACGACGCTCGTCGGCGCGGACCCGATCACTGCCCAGTGGGTGGAGGCAACGGGCGCCCAAGCGAGGATCGCGGGCTTGCCCGTGATCGGACTGAGTGCCGGCCCCGCGAGGCGAAGCCTTGACCTGGGCGGGGGGCTACAAGCGCGAGACGAGCTCGGCCACGATTTCGGCAGCGGGCTGTGGCTGTTTGGCGAGCGCGACGCTCTGTCCGGCCCACAGCGAGAGCGGTTCGATCTCGCCGGTAGTTCCAACCATCGGGGGCGCTGGTTCATATCGAACGATGGACTCGCCCGAAGCGAAGTGCCCGAGCACTTCGCCCTCTCGCGGTCTACGGCCTAGTGGCGGCCGGCCCGCCGCCTCCCATAGCTCGGCCGTCGAGTTGTGGATGGCGCGGTGCGAAGCGTCCACCGGCCATCCCACCGCATATAAGTTGGGGTACCACTCGGCATCGGTCTCGGTCGCGGCTATCAGGCGGCGCCGATACTCCTCGTGAATCGGCATTTCATCGGCTAACAGGAATCGCGTGCCGAGCAAGGCCGCCTGCGCCCCGAGCGCGAGCACCGCCACGACTCCTCGAGCGTCGCCGATCCCACCAGCCGCAATGACCGGCACCGGCGCCACCGCGTCGACTACCGCCGGCACCAGCGGGAGCGTCGCCACGCCGCTCCAGACGTGCCCCCCGGCCTCCCAGCCTTGCGCAACGACGATGTCCACCCCACACCCGACGGCGCGCCGCGCTTCCTCGACGCTGCCGACCGTGTGCATCACAAGCCCTCCGGCGTCATGCACCGGGTCGACGTAGCCGCTCGGATCGCCCCAGAAGAGCGACACGATCCGCAGACCCGCCGACAGTGCCTGATCGACTCGATGGTGCTGATCCCAGGCGAGAACGAAGTTGCCGGCAAAGGGCCGGTCGGTGAGGGCTGCCGTTTGACGAACCACGCCTCCGGCGTCATCGGCCCACCCC
Source organism: uncultured Thermoleophilaceae bacterium (assembly GCA_963848495.1). Classification (GTDB taxonomy): domain Bacteria; phylum Actinomycetota; class Thermoleophilia; order Solirubrobacterales; family Thermoleophilaceae; genus JAICJR01. Next base: position 135,192 of record CAWKDV010000002.1, on the reverse strand, counting down.
AGCCCGACGGTGCCGAGGCCGCCGGCATTTGAGACCGCCGCGGGCAGCCGGGGATCTGCAGCCACGGGCGCCTCGACGATCGGGTGTTCAATCCCCAGCAACTCGCACACCGGCGTCTGGGTACTCATCGAGAGAGCCCCCTTTCTGGCGCCCGCGGCGCCTGTTGACTAGGCTCATTGTGGACCCAAAGGCTCCGACGGCGCCCGGGTCACTACCGCTCCACACCAGTGCCGCGACCCGGGTCCGGACCAGTGGACCACCGGGCGGGAATGGACGGAACGGCGGCCATCGTTCCCGTCACTCCTCAACCATTGACAGGAGCAGCTCATGCGCAGCGAGATCGCCCCCGGCGGCACCTTCCCCGACTACGAGCTGCCCGACCACGAGAACGTGCCCCGCAAGCTCAGCGAGATCCAGGGCGAAGACCCCCTGATCCTCACGCTCGCGCGCGGGAACTACTGCCCCAAGGAGCACCAGCAGCACCTCGAGCTCGCCGGCAACTACCCCAAGATCGCGGTGGCCTACACGAAGATCGCCACGATCTCGACCGACACCCATCACTCCAGCCAGGAGTTCCGCTTGTCGACCGGCGCCCAATGGCCCTTCCTCTCCGACCCCGAACGGACCGTTCAGAAGGACCTCGACATCCAGGAGTACACCGACCCCGAGCACGACCCGATGATCCCCCACACCCTGGTGCTCAAGCCTGGGCTCGTCATCCACAGCATCTACAACGGCTACTGGTTCTGGGGACGCCCGTCGTTCGCGGATCTCACGCACGACCTGCGCGAGGTCACGTGCGAGATCCGCCCCGACTGGGACCTAAGCAAGCCCGGGCTGCGCGAAGCGTGGGATGCGGGCGACTACTCGCCATTTCACGGATGGAACAAGCGCTCCCCTCAGGAGATGCCGACGTCTTACCATGCCTAACACCGCGGTTGCCGCCCTAGCCCGCCGCGGGTGATGCCTCAAGCCCAGCAGCCCGAGTCGGCCCAGCCCGTCGTCCAGTCTGTGGGCACGCTGGTGTCGGTCAACGTCGGCATGCCGAAGGACGTGGCCTGGCAAGGGAAGAACGTCCACACCGGCATCTTCAAGGACCCTGTCGCCGGTCCCCGGCACGTCGGCAAGCTCAATATCGACGGCGACGGTCAAGGCGATCTCGCGGGGCACGGCGGCGAGCAGCGTGCTGTGTTCGTCTACCAGATCGACTCCTATCGGTACTGGGAGCGCGAGCTCGGCCGAAACGACTTCGTCCACGGACAGTTCGGCGAGAACTTCACCGTCGAAGGACTTGGTGACGACGAGGTCTGCATCGGCGACCGCTACCAGATCGGCACCGCGGTCTTCGAGGTGACACAACCGCGAGTCACGTGCTACCGCGTGGGGATCCGTATGAACGAGCCGCGCATCCCCGCCTTGCTCGTTTCACACCATCGCCCGGGCTTCTACTTCCGGGTACTCCAAGAGGGCGACGTGCAGGCGGGCGACAAGATCATCAAGCTCGCCTCCGGTTCCGAACAGATGCCGGTCGCCGAGGCGGATGCCCTGCTCTACCTACCCGGCCACACGCGCCAACAACTGCTTCGAGCGCTCCGGATCCCCGCCCTCAGCCCTGGCTGGCAGGCGTCGTTCCGCGCTCTGCTCGAGGAAGGACCCGGCAGCGGCAACGCCGGTCTCGCGGTGACGAGCCCGCCGCCCGCCTGGCCTGGCTTCCGTCAGCTGACGGTCACCGCAATCACTCGCGAGAGCGACTCGGTGATCTCCATACGCCTCGAGGACCGGACCGGCGCGGCGCTACCAGCCGCGCGCGCGGGCCAGTGGCTCACGCTGCGAGTCCAGCCCGACAAGCAGCGCGGGTCGGTACTCCGCAACTACTCTCTCTCTGGACCGCCCGACGCGGGCTACTACCGCATCGCCGTCAAGCGCGAACGCCTGGGCATTGTCAGCGGCTATCTGCACACCCGGCTCGCCGTCGGCGACCAACTCGACATCGCAGCACCCCGCGGCGCCTTCATCCTCGACCAGACGGATGCACCCGTGCTGCTGATAAGTGCCGGGATCGGAGCCACCCCAGTTCTCGCGATGCTTCACGCGCTGGCGGAGAAGCATTCCGATCGTGAGATCTGGTGCCTGCACTCCGCACGCAACAACCGCGAGCACTCGTTCGCCGCCGAGGCCGGGGCTCTCATCGCGTCGCTCCCAAACGCGCGCAGGCGCGTGTATTACAGCCGTCCAGGGACGAACGATGTCGAAGGCCGTGACTTCGACATCGGGGGCCGTCTCACCGGGTCAGTGCTCGCCGAACTCCAGCCACCCCGCAATGCCCAGGCATACCTGTGCGGGCCGGCCGGTTTCATGGACGAGATCAGCGCCGCCCTGGCGGCGATCGGGATCGACGCCGCACGCATCCATACCGAACCGTTCGGACCTGCACCGGGGATAACACCCGGCATCGCAGCCACACCCGCGAGGGCGCCCCACCCACCAGCCGGCAACCCCGGGAACGGGCCCACGATCGAGTTCGCCCGCAGCAACCTCGCGATCCCCTGGGACAGCGACTACAGCAGCCTGCTCGAACTCGCCGAAGCGTGCGACGTGCCCGTCCGCTGGTCGTGCCGGACCGGCGTCTGCCACACGTGCGAGACCACCCTGATCGCCGGCGATCTCAAATACGACCCTGAACCGGTCGAACCCCCCGCCGACGGAAGCGCGCTCATCTGCTGCTCACAGCCACGCGACGACGTGGTGCTGGACCTGTGACTTAAGCCACGACTATGGAATCAATTCCAACAACGGAGGTCAGCATGAGCAACATCGACCAGGAGCTGGTCTTGGCCCACTTCATCGTTTCAGACGATGTCGAGCGTTCCCGCCGCTTCTACACCGAAGTACTCGGCGGCAGGCTGGCCTTCTCCGGCCCCGGAGGGCTGACCTATGTCGCGCTATCCAACAGCTGGATCATCATCAATGTCGGCGGTGGACCGACGGACGACAAGCCGTCGGTCAGCCTGGAGACGCCACGCGATCCCGACCGGGTCAGCAGCTTCCTCAATATCCGGGTCAAAGACATCGAGGCCGTGTACGCCGAATGGAGCGCCCGCGGTGCGAATTTCCTGACGCCGCCGAAACAGCACCAGTACGAGATCCGTTGCTACATCCGTGACCCCGACGGTCATCTGATCGAAGTCGGGCAAACCACGGACCCAGACGGCGACTGGACGCCCGCTCACTGGCCATCGAGTACGCCCGCATGACCACCGCGATCATCGGCACTGGAGGGATCGGATCGGTCATCGCCCGCCAGCTGGCCTCGGGTGGCGAGACTCTCCGGCTCTCGAGCGCCGACCATGAGTCGGCACGAACGCTGGCCGCACACATCGGTCGGGCTGCGGTCGTCGCCGTCGATAACCGCGACGCATTGCAGGACGCCGATGCCGTCGTCCTCGCGCTGCGGTTTACCGTGCTGAAGGGCGTCATGGACGAGATCGCCGATCCGCTAGCCGACAAGCTCGTCGTCGTTCCGAGCAACCCGGTCGGCATCGACGCTGAAGGTAACGTCTCGCGTCTCCTGCCGAAGGACCAATCCTCTGGCGAGGTTGTAACCGGGTGGTTGCCGGCGCGGGCGCGCTTGGCGATGGCGTTTGGAACCATGTCGGCCGACGTCTTCGAGTCCTCCAGCAACCGGTCACCGGAGCTGGCGGTCCTCTTCTACGTGACGGACGACGACCGTGCCGCCGAGGAAGTCGAGCGGTTAATCCGAACGGCCGGCTTCGAGCCGGTGAAGGGCGGCGGGGTCGAACAGTCGGGTCGACTCGAGGTCGGCGGCGACCTTCACGATCTCGTAGTCGGCCGCGCAGAGGCGCGGTCACTGATCGGAGGCGGCTAATCGCTTTGCCGTCAACCGGCCACGCGGGCGCCAGAAAGGGGGCCATCCCAAGAGATGGAATCCCCGACCATGACGCTATCGGCCGCAGACCCCGCCGCAGGCGGGGTACGAGACTCTCCATCCGGCGTACACCGCCTCGATGTCCTTCACCCGGATATTGAGGAAGCTGACTCCGCCCCCGTTCGGGTCGGCAACGGTGCCTGGAACCAGCGCCAGCTTGACGTCTATGGCGAATTGCTCAGCGCCGTTTGCCGTCTCTCCGACCACCTGTTCGACAACGCCTCCCGACGGGTTGGGCCAATGGCCGCTCCTGACAAGTGGGGTGCGCCTCCCGATCTGGCACCAGCCACGCGACGTTTCTTCGTTCAACTGCCGTCCGGAGAGCCGACCAATGTCGCACTATCCAACAGCTTTATCGTCATCAGCTTGGGCGGTGGACCGACGGACGACAAGGCCCGGAGTGCGAATTTCCTGACGCCGCCGAAACAGCACCAGTAGGAGATCCGTTGCTACATCCGTGACCCCGACGGTCATCTGATCGAAGTCGGGCAAGCCACGGACCCAGACGGCGACTGGACGCCCGCTCACTGGCCATCGAGTACGCCCGCCGAGGAGTCCGAGTAAATGCCGAGATCACCGGAATAGACGAGTACCAACTGACTACCGTCCCGATTGCTATCGGCGCGGGCCGCAACCCATTCGCCGAGCTGAGAGAGCATTTGAAGTTCGACGTCGTCGAAGAGGAACGCTTCCGAAGCGGTGCCCTCGCGCAGATTCTGGTGCCAAAGCAATGAGCAACCGCTTCAGCGCTGCGGCGTACGCGAATGCTGCGCCTGCAGGTCTTCGTCCGGAGCGGCAGTGCACCGAGCGGCGACGCTGCCTCGCCGCAAGGTCCGGCTCGGCAGCAGTGCGCTCAGTGCGCATCGTGTCACTTGCCGCTGTATAGTGCACCGATCGGTGCACTATCGCCAGCGCTTGACGCGACGTTCTTCGCGCTCTCGGATCCCACGCGGCGCGGCATCCTCGATCGCCTGGGCCGCGGCCCCGCGACGCTGAGCCAGCTCGCGGGGCCGTCGGGCCTGACCCTCAACGGGACCAAGAAGCACGTCGGGATCCTCGAGCTCGCCGGCCTTGTCGAGACCGAGAAGGTGGGCCGGGCGCGCGAGTGCCGGCTCGGCCCGGCCACGCCGCTCGGCGAAGCAGGCGAGTGGATCGAGGCCCACCGCCGCGGCTGGGAGGGCCGGGTGGACCGCTTCGAGAGCTTCGTGCAGCACGCAGGGTGAACCGCGAGCTCCGCTACGAGCGCCTCATCCAGGCGTCGCCCGCGCGCGTGTTCGACCTGTTCACGAGCCCGGCGGGCCAGCGCGAGTTCTACGGCAACGACGCGCCGGGCTGGGTCGTCGAATCGCGATGCGAGCTGCGCGTCGGCGGCGCCTGGGAAATCGCCTTCGGCCCGTCGCCGCGCGAGCTCTACCGGCACCGGCACGTGTTCGAGGCGATCGCGCGCCCCGGCCGCCTGCTGCTGGCCACGACCGAGACCCGCCTGGACGGGTCTACGCTCGCCTTCAGCACCGAGTTCACGTTCGCGCCCCGAGACGGCGCGACCCTGATGACGATGCTCCAGTGGGGCTTCCCGTTCGACGAGCTGCGCGAAGAGCACGGCCGCGGCCTGCCGCACGCGTTTGACCGGCTGGAACGAGGGCTGTAGGCACGAGGGGAGGAGACCCATGGCGAAGTCCGTCCTGTACATGTCGATGTCGCTCGACGGGTTCATCACCGGTCCGGACGACGGCCCGGGCAACGGGCTCGGGACCGGCGGCCACCGGCTGCACGAGTGGCTCGGAGAGCCCGTCTCGGAGCCGCCGCACTTCGACCCGCCGGGGCTGAGCGGGCAGGTGTTCGCCCAGGTGCTGGCGACGGGGGCGGTCGTCGTCGGGCGCAAGACCTTCGACTATGCCGGGCACTGGGGCGGCGACCACCATGGCGTGCCGATCTTCGTGCCCACGCGCGGCACCCCACCGGAGCCGCAGGGCAGCTGGGTCCACTACGTGCCCGACACGGCAACCGCGATGCGCGAGGCCAAGGCGGCCGCTGGCGACAAGGACGTGGTGGTTCACGGCGCCGGCCTCGCGCAGTCGCTGCTGCGCGCGGGGCTGCTCGACGAGCTGGAGATCCAACTGATCCCGGTCGTGCTCGGCGACGGGCGGCGGCGATTCGCAGCAGACCGCGTCGAGCTCGACTTGAGGCGCGTGCTCGACGCGCCCGGCGTCACGCACCTGCGCTACCGCGTGCGCCACGGCGCGTGATCTCGATGCGGGCCGCTGGAAATCAGAACCTGCGCGTGCTCGAGGGCCGCTTCGTCCTCGCGCGCGTGACCGACGTTCATGCCGTCGCCCTCGATGCCGATCTCCTCGCGCTCGTGCTCGGACCTGATGGGGGCGCGGCGATGCGGCGCGACGACACCGCCGAGGACGCGTGGGCAGCCCTGTGGAACGGAGATGACGCGCACGACCCCGACGCGACGGGCATGCTCAGCGCCATCGTCGCGCCGCTCGCCGGCGCCGAGCTCCCGGTCTGGACCGCAGCCAGCTACGACGGAGACCTCGTCCTCGTCCCGGCCAACCGGCTCGAGCAAGCCGTCAACGTGCTGCGCCGTGCCGGCCACCAGATAACGGCGTGAGCCGCCGCCGCGGCTACCGATTCCGCTTACGGCACGCTGCCGGCGTCAGGCGCGATGCGGAGGGCAAGGTAGTCGAGTAGGTGGCGCCCGCGGCGCGGACCCACTGCGCGGCGCGGGCTTGATGGATGCCGAGGCGTTCGGCGAGGATCGGTGCCGGGAGTCGGCCGGCGAGGGTGAGCAGCGCGGCGTGGCGGCCAGGACGGCTTGTCACGCCGCAGCCTGCCATGCGCTTGCGCAGTGTTCGGCGGCGATGTGCGTCCCGGGCTTGCGGCCCGCGAGCCGCCCGCTGTCGACCTATGCGACGGCTGAACAACAAGGCACAGCTACGACGGGTCTTCCGCTCTCGCGTTGACTCAGCACTGTCGCGCGGCACACGCGAGGGCCTCGAGGCTGCTCCTTCGGAACGCGAGCAGAAGCCCGCGCCGGCAACGCCAGATCACCGGAGCTCCTCAGCAGCGGCAGCCTGATCCACACTCCTGCTTCTGGCGACGGGCAGGAGCGCCAGGCCGTCATTGCATGGCCCTGCTTCCTCGCGAACTCGATCTCGAACGGCCGGGTCGCGGTCCGGTCCGCCGGCGGCTCGGTCGTGACAGCACGAATGTCAGGCAACCTTGACTCACCGCGCCATGAGCGGGAAAATCCGGGCCGCGACCGGCGTCGCCCGGCTGATGGCCCTTCCGAGCGCCAAGTCGGAAAATGTTACGTACCCGGAGGAACGCAACCAGCCCGGGCAACAGATGTGCCCGGGGCCGCGAGGTTAGAAGTGCAACCCAAACAGGGCTTCGCCACCGGGGTGGCTCGACCACAACCAGCCCCGCACCCAGACGCGCCCGAGGCCGCGAGGTCCGAAGTGCAACCCAAACAGGGCTTCGCCACCGGGGTGGCTCGACCACAACCAGCCCCGCACCCAGACGTGCCCGAGGCCGCGAGGTCGGAGGCCCAACGGACCGAGGCGCCTCCACCGGAGTGACTACTTGATGAAAGTTGGCGTTGCGTATTTGCGGTCGCAGGCCACTAGTTTCTTAGATATGAGACCGAGCGAGCCTAGCCGAAGAGGGTGCCGCAAGGTCGCGCAGGCCACGACACCGTCGCGAAAGGCCATGTTGCAATACGAGTAATTGTTGGGGGAGCTTACCGTGGTCATCACGCCCACGTTCACGGCCAACTTCGACACGAATTTCGGCGCGGACGCAGCCGCAGCAAGAGCTGCTTGGGTAGCCGCGGCTCAGGTCTTTACCAGCCACTTTTCGGACGACATCAACATCAACATCACGGTGGACGCGGTAACGAATCCAAACGTTTTTGGTGAGAGCTTCCCTAGTCTCGTATCCATCTCGTATGCTGATTTGCTTGCCAGGGTGAGTATGGCCGCAACCACGCAAGACGACCAAGTCGCAATCAGCGCAGGGGGTTCCATGACCGCCGCTGACCCCACCAACGGGGCCGGAACCTGGTGGTTGGCACGAGCTCAGGCCAAGGCGCTTGGCTATATCCCTGATGATCTGTCCGATGATGGAGGCACCACCTTCGGCGTGGGACACCCTTTCACCTTTTCCGGTGGGATCGCTGCGGGAACGTTTGATTTTCAGGGCGTCGCAGCGCATGAGATCTCTGAGGTCATGGGCCGCCTCGGTCTCTCCGGCGGAACGGTTGACACCACGCCCAATTCGTTCAGCTTGATCGACAACTTCTCCTACACCGGCCCCGGAACGAAAGGCCTTCGCGGCGGCCCGGGAAATCACTTTTCTATAGACAACGGGACCACCCTGCTCAAGCTGTGGAACGATCCAACGGCGAATCATTTGGATTCGAGAGATTGGGCGGGCGGAACGAACGACGCGTTCAATCAGTTCAGCGGAGGCGGCGTGGTCAATCCCGTCTCGGCCGTCGACTTGCAGCTTATGGATGTAATCGGCTACGGCAGCACGACGATCGGGAGTGTTCTCGAGACCGTGGGCCGCATCAAATTCTTACGCGCGCACGAGCTCGGTAGCGGTTACGGGAAAGCGCCCGATTTTCTCGATTGTGAGGTAATCGTGCTACTCGCCGAAGACCCGTTCCGTGCCTTCGGCTTCAAGCTGCGCGCTGACCCGGACGGACCGACTCGCAGGGAGATGTTCGACCAGCTTCGATCCGCCTTCATTGCTGAGCGGCCCGTTCGACTCGATTACGTCAAGACTGGCCCCCGGGTGGGCGAAATCATTCGCGTCGCGAACCCTTAGGAGACTGCAAATGTCCGACTTGCTTGAAAAGACCGGAAAGATTGTGTTTCTCCGCGCCCACGACCTCGGCACCGGTTACGGCCCGCCCAACGATGAGCTGGATGTCGAAGCTGTGTTTATCCTCAACGCGTTTGGCGAAGGCGCCTACGGCTTCCAGCTCCGAAACGACAACAACCTTCCGGCCCGCCAGGCCATGTTCAGCCTCCTTCGCGACGCCTTCGTAAACGATCTGACCGTCATCGCCGACTACCTGATCGATCCCGGCAAGGAAAACGGCGTTGCCATTCGCGTCGCACTGACTCGCGAGTGAACGCCGTCGCGGTGAACCGGCTGCGCCACCGCAGTAATTCGGGCTTTGTCGCGCGACTCCGCTCAAGGTTCCCCTCTCGCACCTGCTGCGCTAGAAGCGCCATTGGCGCACCAAGCCTGCCTCCGCGTCAGCGCGGGAGTGTGGACTGCCTAGCAGGGGCAGATGACGCGGCTCCAGACACGGCCGACGCGGAAGGCAGCCGCTCGAGCAGCTGTGCCTCGGCCCTGCGGGTGCTGTAGCGGGTGGGCTTTCCAGAATGCCGCCATGCGCTTCTCTCGAGGCGCCCGAGCGTCCTAACGACAGGGGTCGCAGGCTAGGAACAAGGAGGCGGGCGGGGTTGAGCTTTCGCTTCGGCGCAACGTTCCGCTCCCGTTAGTAGCGACGACGATCGCTGGGTGATGCTGTCAGAGATCTACGTGGACTCCGCGACGAGCAGACCCAGATCAGCGTGCGCTCGACAGACGATCCGCCTCGGGTTGACCGCTCCCGCTGGGTCGTTCACCATGGGACGATGGCGGTGGACGGTGACACATCAGTGATGCTGTCGACGGGCCAGGGGTTTTCGCCATCGGTGCGGTGGTCGTCAGCGCCGTTTGCTGGGAGTCGGGCCACTCTTCTGGGCGATATCAGTGGTGATGGCCGGGCAGACCTGGTCGCGGTGAATGACGGCGACACCTGGGTGATGCTGTCGACGGGCTCGGGCTTCTCCGAGCCGGCGCAGTGGTCCGGCGTGCCGTTCTTCGGGAGTCAGGCGACTCTTCTGGGCGATATCAGTGGTGATGGCCGGGCAGACCTGGTCGCGGTGAATGACGGCGACACCTGGGTGATGCTGTCGACGGGCTCAGGCTTCTCCGAGCCGGCGCAGTGGTCCGGCGTGCCGTTCTTCGGGAGTCAGGCGACTCTTCTGGGCGATATCAGTGGTGATGGCCGGGCAGACCTGGTCGCGGTGAATGACGGCGACACCTGGGTGATGCTGTCGACGGGCTCGGGCTTCTCCGAGCCGGCGCAGTGGTCCGGCGTGCCGTTCTTCGGGAGTCAGGCGACTCTTCTGGGCGATATCAGTGGTGATGGCCGGGCAGACCTGGTCGCGGTGAATGACGGCGACACCTGGGTGATGCTGTCGACGGGCTCGGGCTTCTCCGAGCCGGCGCAGTGGTCCGGCGTGCCGTTCTTCGGGAGTCAGGCGACTCTTCTGGGCGATATCAGTGGTGATGGCCGGGCAGACCTGGTCGCGGTGAATGACCTCGACACCTGGGTGATGCTGTCCACCGGCTCGGGGTTCTCCGAGCCGGCGCAGTGGTCCGACGAATCGTTGCTCGCAAACGTCGCGATCCTCCTGGGATACATTGACGGCGAGCCCCAGGCGGCCCTGGTGGCGGTGAGTGTGTACCCCCCTCCGAGCGTCGACGATGACGGCGACTTCGATGACGGCGGCGACGACGGTCCGTGAGGAGCATCGGAACAGAGGCGCTGTTCTTCTTCGAGACGGCGCTCGTGAGCTGGAACGGCGCGCTTGACGCCGCGGGGCGCTTCTGACATCTCTCACCGATCGCCTGACGCCAAATCCCTTCACCAGAGCGAAGCGCCGCGGATCGCTGCCCGTCTTCCAAGTCGCCACCGCACCACTCAGCCACACGAGGTAGCGGGGGAGTGCTGCCAGCGCGCGGGTGCGGTAGACGTGATCGTCGACAGCCTCGTTGCTGCTGAGGACACTACGGGCGCTCTCCCGCGGCGCCCCTGAGTCGACGAGGCAGTAGCGCGCGGCGTCGCTGTGACGCTGCTTCGGCGATGAACATCGACCACGTCTCCTTCGGCAGCGAAACAACAGTAGGCAGGACGCTTGCCGGTCGCTGCGCCGAGGCGATTCAGGCAAGCACAGGCTCTTCTGCAATCGCGTGAAGCGGAAGTACAAGAATCGGCTCACCGACCGTCGTGTTCACCGCCGGGCTGCTTCGTCGTGGCGCACATCGCCCGGCCGTACGTTCAAGCCAGGCCCCGACTTACGGTCGCACCAGCCGGCCGCTCAGCCGCGCTTGTCCGATTCGTGCGGGTTCGCCTTGCGCGGATCGACCTCTAGGTCTGTCTCGTGGTTCGGCTCACTGGTGCTGGTTGCGCCGGTCGGCGTGTGCACGTCACCGAAGTCGAGCTCTTCGGATTCCGCGTCGGGATCCCGTGGATCCGGCCGCTTGTCGTAGGGGTCAGGCCACTCGGTCGGATCGGGATCGCTAGCTGGTTCGTTCAGCTCGTGGTGAGGGTCCCGTTCGCGGGGGGACTCTTCCTCGATCATGCTTGCCTCCTGTTCTGGTCAGCGTAGTTTGGCGCTAAGCGGCGCACGCCGAAGTCGTGCGGTAGAACGTGGGTGTGCTCTTCATCTTCCTCGCCCTCGGCGTGATTCTGGCTGTCGCTGCCTGGCAAATCGCTCCCCGCTACAACCGGACGGCTTTCCGTCGCGCCAAGCCCGGGAGCATCTGGCTGCACGATCCCACGGGCAACATCGTCCCCGAGGACGAGGAATTCGATAAGCCCGACAACGAGGGCGACCTGCTCTAGGCGCGCGTCGCTCAGGCCCGGCGCGCGCGGCGGTGCTTCTGAACTAATCCGACACCCTGGCCGCTTCCACGGCCTCGTCTCGTGTCCAGTATTCGCGGCCACGCGCGATCTTTCCGTCTCGGATCGTGTAGAAGACGGCGAAGGTCAGCTCCGTCTCGACGCCGCTCAGCTTCGCGCGACCGCTGGCCGTCACGACCGCGATGGTCCGACATCGGCCACAACAGTACGCCCGTCGCTAGCGCACGCGCAGCTCGATCGACGCCGCCGGCGCGAGCAGCATCGTCAGGCCGCTGCGCGGGTCGCGCGGTGACTCGCGCCGCTCGCGCAGCACGAGCGCCGACCAGCGCTCGCCGGCGTCCATCGCGGGCGCCAGCTCGGCGGCCAGCTCGCGCGGCACCCAGCCCACCTGCTCGCCGCCGAGAAGCAGCACCCTGATCGCGTTCGGGTCGTACTCGTTGGCGGGGTCGCGCTGCAAGACGAGCTCGCGCCCCGCCGCCGCCTCGGGAGACGCCAGCGCCTCGGCGTGGTGCTGCCCGGCGCCCGCCACGCTGCTCACGCGCAACCCGCGCGCCGCAAGCTCGGGCGCGTCTCGCGCGAGGTAGCGGCCCGACTCGGGCTCGACGAGCTGGTAGCCGCTGAGCCATACCGCCCCGCCGTCATCGGGGTACCAGTAGCGCTCCTCGAACTCGACCTCGACGCTGATGCTGTCAGCCACCACCAGCCACGAAGGCTAGGAAGTGCGACCCCCAGCCGTCGAGCCCGACATACAACCCGTTCGCCGCCATGTCGTCGCCGGCGCGCGGGAAGCTCTGCCCACTGAGGCGGTCGCTCAGCTCCCAGTCGCGGCCGCCGAGGTCCTGCCAGGGCAGCCGAACGTGGCCCTCGGCCATCTGCCCGGAGAGGTTGACCACCACCAGGTGGCGTGCCTCGGCGGTGGACCAGCACCAGGCCACCAGCTCGTGGAAGGTGTCGTTGTCGGGCCAGCCCTCGAGGTCGCAGAGCCGCCACTCGCCCTGGCGCAGGCCGCTGTCGGCCACCGCCCGCAGCAGCCGTCCGTAGAACGCCAGCAGGTCCTCCTCCGGCGGCTCGTCCGGTCCGCGGGCGAGGAACACGGGGATGTGCACGCGGTGCCCGTCGAGCTGGCCGTCGTGGTAGAGCCGCGCGCCCTGAAGCGTGGACATCACCACCGCTGCGGCCCGCGCCTGGCCCGGCTGGAAGGTGGCCGCCGCGCGCGGCTCGTCGTGGTTCTCGATGAACCGCAGCAGCTTCTCCTGGTAGGCGGCGTCCGCCTGCAGGTGCCCGCGCACCGAGTCGGCGCTCTCGTGCACGAGGCGGTCGTAGAGACGCTTGTCGTAACAGAGGTCGAAGCCCTGCTGCTGGAGCGCGTACTCCATGTCCCAGTAGGCCTCGGCGAGGAAGAGCACGTCGGCGTAGGCGGCCCTCGTACGTCCGATCACGGTCGGCCAGTAATCGTCCTCGGGTGCCGCACCTGCGCGGACGCCCCAGGTACGAGTGAAGACCTCGTTGGTCATCAGCATCGCCATGTCGCAGCGCATGCCGTCGCACTGACCCGCGATGTCCACCAGCGTCTCGACCACGGCGTCGCGCAGGTCGGGCGCGAAGGCGTTGAGCTGCACCACGTCGGGCCAGGCCGGGAAGTAGGGATCGCGGCCCTTGGCGAACACGCCGCCGGCGGTGCGCAGGAACGCGTCGGGATGCTGCTCGAGCTCCTCGTCGCTGCCGGGCAGCAGGCAGTCCTTGCGCGACTCGGTCCAAGGGTGGTCGGGCGCCACGTGGTTCGGCACGTAGTCGAGGATCAGGCCGAGCCCTCGCTGCGCAAGCGCGGCGCGGGCCTCCGCCAGGCCCTCGGGACCGCCGAAGCGCTGGTCCACCACGTAGTCGCGCACGCAGTAGGGCGAGCCGATCACGTCCTCGGGCCGCAGGTCGGGCAGTGCGGAGCGGTTGCCGGCCTCGAGCCCCGGATCCGTCAGGGCGATGGCGAGGCCCACCGGGCTGCGCTCCCAGACGCCCATCAGCCAGATCGCGTCGACGGGGAGCGCAGCGATCGCGTCCCAGGCGGCGCCAGGCACCTCGCCGAGCCGGCAGCCGAGCCGGCCGAGCCACACCGCCGTGTTGATCTCATAGACCGTGGGGCGGGCGGGCAGGCGCACGGCGCCGACGTCAGCCGGCGACGGCTGCCGCCGCGGCCTCGGGCTGCTCGGCGTGCAGCGCGTCGGCCATCAGGAACAGGAGCGCCACGGTGCCCGTCCAGCCGGTCTGGTGGCTGGCCCCGATGCCGGCGCCGTTGTCCCCGTGGAAGTACTCGTGGAAGAGCAGCAGGTCGTGCCAGTGCGGGTCGGTCTGGAACTTCTCGATGCCGCCGTACACCGGCCGGCGCCCGTGCTCATCGTTCATGAAGGTCGTGGCCAGCCGCCTGGCGATCTCCCCCGCCACCTGCAGCAGGTTCATCTCGTTGCCGGACCCGGTCGGGCACTCGATCTTGAAGCCGTCGCCGTAGTAGCGGTGGAGCTGGATCAGCCCGCGCAGGATCACGAGGTTCATGGGGAACCAGACCGGCCCGCGCCAGTTCGAGTTGCCCCCGAACATGCCCGTGTCCGATTCGGCCGGGAGGTAGCCCACGCCGTAACGCTGGCCGCCCCAGTCGAACTCGACTGGGTGCTCGGCGTGCCGGCGCGAGATCGCGCGGATCCCGTGAGCGCCGAGGAACTCGTCCTCGTCGAGCGTCACCGAGAGGATGCGGCGCAGCCGCGGCTCGTCGACGAGCGAGAACAGCCGCAGGCCCTCAGGGCTCGGCGAGGTGAGCGCGCCGAACGAGGGCAGGATGTCGGAGAAGCGCTCGGCCATCTTCGTCGCGCGCTCGAGCATCTCCGGGTGGCGCTTGATGACCTCGCCGTCGAACACGGTCGCCGCGCACATCGGGAGGAGGCCCACCAGCGAGCGGACCTTGAGCGGGAAGGTCTCCCCGTCCGGCAGGCGCAGGACGTCGTAGTAGAAGCCGTCCTCCTCATCCCACAGGCCGGGATTGGGGCCTGGGGGGTCGAGCGCCACCGAGATCCAGGCGAAGTGGGTGACGAACTTGAGCGCGATATCGAGGAAGAACGCGTCTTTCTTCACGAGCTCGACCGCGATCTGCAGCATCCACTGGCAGTAGAGCGCCATCCAGGCCGTGCCGTCCGCCTGCTCGAGCGTGCCGCCGCCCGGCATCGGCGCCGAGCGGTCGAAGATGCCGATGTTGTCGAGGCCCAGGAAGCCGCCCTGGAACAGGTTGCGGTCGTCTGGGTCCTTGCGGTTCACCCACCAGGTGAAGTTGGTGAGCAGGCGCTCGAACACACGCGCGAGGAAGTCGTGGTCGCCCTCGCCGCGGATCTCCGCCTCGCGCTCGTAGACCCAGAGCGCGGCCCACGCGGTGACAGGCGGGTTCACGTCGCTGAAGTTCCACTCGTAGGCGGGGATCTGGCCGTTGGGATGCTGGTACCTCGTCAGGAGCAGCAGCTCGACCTGGTGCTTGGCGAAGTCGACGTCGACCAGCGCCAGCGGACCGCAGTGGAAGGCCAGGTCCCAGGCGGCGAACCAGGGGTACTCCCACTTGTCCGGCATCGAGATGACGTCGCCGGAGATCATGTGGAACCAGGGGACGTTGCGGACTCCGCCGCCTGAGCTCGGATCCCACGGATTCACGCCGTGCTCGCCCAGCCAGCGGTTGACCTCGTACTCGTAGTACTGCTTGCCCCAGAGCAGGCCGGCCAGCGACTGGCGCATCACGAGCGCGGCGTCCTGGTCGAGCGAGGCCGGGATCACCTTGGCGTAGAAGGCGTCCGCCTCCTCGCGTCGCGCGCTCAGCACGGCGTCGAGGCCGGCGCCCAGCGGCTCCGGAGCCTGCGCCTTCGCCGACGACAGGCGCAGCCGTATCGAGGCGCTGCCGCCCGCGGGGATCCCCAGCACGTGGCGCGCCGCCACCTTCGTGCCGGTGAGCTCGGGGTTCACGGCGTCGGCCTTGCCGTCCACCACGAAGTCGTTGATGCCGTCCTTCACGTAGGGCGCCGGGTTGGCGCTGCCGAACAGGCGCTCGTTGTTCGTCTCGTTCTCGCAGAACAGCAGCTCGGCGGACGGATCGGCCTGCAGCACCCAGTCGCCCAGCTCGGCGTGCGACGCCTTCACCGCGCCGCCGTCGGCCGCCGCCAGGGAGGGCTTCGGGGAGCCCTCGCGCCCCGCCCACGTGTTGCGGAACCAGAGGGTGGGCAGGAGGTGCAGCGTGGCCGCGTCCGGGCCACGGTTGTACGCGGTGACCTGCATCACGATGTCGTCCGCGGCGGCCTTGGCGTATTCGACCACCACGTCGAAGTAGCGGTCGTCGTCGAAGATCCCGGTGTCGAGCAGCTCGTACTCCGACTCGAGCTTGCTGCGGGCGCGGTTCGTGGAGACCAGGTCCAGGTAGGGGAACTCGCCCTGGGGATACTTGTACTGGCACTTCAGGTAGGAGTGCGTGGGCGTGCTGTCGAGGTAGAACCAGTACTCCTTGACGTCCTCGCCATGGTTGCCCTCGCTGTTCGTCAGGCCGAACATGCGCTCCTTGAGGATCGGGTCGGCGCCGTTCCAGAGCGCTAGAGAAAGGCAGAGCTGCGCGCGGTCGTCGCAGATGCCGGCGATCCCGTCCTCGCCCCAGCGATAGGCCCGCGAACGGGACTGGTCGTGCGAGAAGTAGTCCCAGGCATCGCCGCCCTGGCTGTAGTCCTCGCGCACCGTGCCCCACTGGCGCTCGCTGAGGTAGGGACCCCAGGCCTTCCACGGAACCTTGCCCTTGCGTGCCTCCTCGAGCCGGGCGTGCTCGGGAGTCGGCGGCTTCTTTGACATGACTGAAAAGTGTGAACCCCTCGCCACCTCGGCGTGAGGGTGCCCGCTCCCGAACGGCCTGAGTGCGCCCCGGTGTTTTAGGGGCGGACGATCCTGAAGGTCTTGGTCACCGTGGGACCAAGCCGCCCGTTCCACAGGGCCTGCACGCTGAGCCGGTAGGCGCCCGGGGGCAGCTTGCGGTTGTGGAGACGGCCGGTGAACTGCAGGCTGTTGTCGCCGGCCTTGTCCAGGTGCGAGAAGTGGCCGACGGTGGCGAGGCGCTTGCAGCGCTTGCCCCTGCGGTGCCGACGGGACGGCTTGACGCACCTGCGTCCGCTCCTGATCCCCCGGGCGGACTTCAACACCGTGAAGGTGGACTTGCCGGCCTGGTCGTCGCTGTAGGCGACCGTCGTGCCGGTCCGCACCGCGGCGATCGGGCCGCCCCTCGATGCTGCCGCGAAGAAGGAGGGCGAGAGGGAGAGGTTGGAGACCGTGGCCACCGTCGCGGGCTGGTTGTTGGGGTTGTTGGGGTTGTTGTTGTCGGTGTTGCCCCCGCCGGAACCCCCGCCCTGCGAGTCACCGGTAGCCCAGACTCGCGCGACCATGACCTGCGAGCCGGCGGACCCGGCGGCGACGATCTTGCCGTCGGGCTGGACGGCCAGGGCGTCGATGGCGGACGTCATTGCGCCGCCCACGGGATTCACAAGACTGCCGCCAGTGGCGAAGCTCGTGTCCGGCGGACCCTGGAGCGCCGCAAGCCTGCTGAGCATGAACGTCGAGCTGTTGCTCGAGCCACCCAGCAGCAGGTGCCCGTCCGCCGGGACGATCGCGGCGTTCGGGCCACCCGGGAGCTGGGTGATAGCGACACCGTCGCGCCCGAAGCCGTTGTCGAAGCTCCCGCTGGGGTTGAGCTGCTCCGCGAGGGCACCGGCAACGGTGTCGAAGTACCCCGATCCGACGGCCAGGATCTTGCCGTCGGGCTCGACAGAGACGCTGTCGACGTCGCCTCCCGTCACGGGCCCGTCGGTGCCGCCGAAGTAGACATGACCGCCATCTCCGAACCCGGTGTCGTCGAGGCTGCCATCGCTTTTCAGGCGGGCAACCAGGGTACGCCCCGGACCATCGTTGTTGGCGAAACCGCCGACCACGATCTTCCCGTCCGGTTGGACGGCAACGGCGTTGAGGCCAGACCACATGCGGATGCCCTGGGGAGCGAGCTGTTGCACCGTCTTCCCGTCTCCGTCAAAGGAGTCGTCGGGCAAGCCGCCAGACGAGAGCCGGGCGACGAAGATCTGGCTGGTGCTGTGGGCGCCGCTGTCGGTGAACGTGGCCGTTCCCGCCGCGACGATCTTCCCGTCGGGCTGGAGCGCCAATGCGTTGACGGCCGGCAGCTCGGGCCCGTCCGAAGCCGTTGGCATGAACACCTTGCCGCTGCTTCCGAAGGTGGAGTCGTAGGCGCCAGTCGAGGTGAGGCGCGCGAGGACGAAGCCGGTCTCGTTGTCGTCCTGCGCCTGGCCGCCGACGAGGATCTTCCCGCCGGGGAGCAGCAGCAGGGCATGTGCCTCGGTCGATGCAGACGTGCTGGTACCCATCTGGTCCACGAGCATCCCGCCGTGGCCGAACGAGGAGTCGAGCCGGCCGTCCGGCCGCAGCCGCGCGACCATGAGCGCGTGATGGCTGTTGGCGTCGGTTGCGTAGCCCGCGATCACGAGCTTCCCGTCCGGCTGCACCGCCACGGCGTTGACCTGCGACGCCGCGCTCGTCCCTGCTCCGAACGGGTAGAAGATCACCCCGTTCGTGCCGAAGTCCTGGTCGAACTCGCCGGGGAAGACCGCGCTCGCGGCGGCCGGCCAGAGACCGGCGAACGCCGCAGCGACGATTGCGATTGCGAGCGAGCGAGCCTTCATCGTCATCCTCCGTCGAAGTAGCGATAGACGAGCCGGATGCCGTCGGCCTCGATCGCGTCGGTGTCACAGGTGCCCACCTGCCCGTCGTCGTCGCCGAGCGAGATGACAGCGGTGTTGCTGAGGCTTGCCCCCGTGAGGAGCGCCCAACTGCCGGCGTTCGTCGCCTGGCTGAGCGGCGCATCGGTGTCGGCGTCGCGCGAGAAGATCGTGTACGTCGTCTGAGCGGCGAGGGTCTGGCCGGCGGGGGCCGCCGGAATGAAGACGTATACGTCGTAGCGTCCCGTCGGCAGGTTCCCGACCTGCCAGGAGACGCTCCTGCTGCCCGGGCTGTTCGCGCAGGCGAGGAACCAGGTGAATTGGCCGTTCACCGCATTCGGATCTGACGCGGACTGGAAGCTGCTCGAGTCCCCGGAGAAGGTCGAGAAGGCTGGATCGGAGTCGTCCGCGGTAAAGGTCGTGCCGTCGTCCGGATAGCGCGTCCAGCTCGCGGTCGGCGGGTTCGGATCGGCGTTGCCGGCCGCGTCCACGGCCCGCACTCCGAGGGAGTGGTTCCCTATCCCGAACCCGACCGTCTTCGACCCGCCGTTGCAGGGCGTGAAGCCCTGATGGTCGAAGTCGCAGTCGAACCGGGCCCCCGGCTCCGATGACGTGTACGCGATCGTGGCCGAGCCGATCTGCACCGGGCCGGACGGCCCGGATGTGATCGTCGTGTGCGGCGGCGTACTGTCGCTGTTCCACTGCCGGGTGGCCGGCGTCGGGTCCGGCTGCCCGGAGGTACCAACGGCCCGGACCGAGAAGGTGTGGTGGGCGTCCGGCAGGCCGCTGTACTGCATCTGGCCGTCCGGGCAGACCCGCCAGACGTCCGTGTCGATCATGCACTCGTAGGACTTGCCGCCGGAGCTCGAGTACGTGAACGTCACCGTCCTGTCGTTCACGAGCCCGCTCGGACCCGCGGTGATCGTCGTGTCCGGCGCTGGGCTGTTGGGCACCTGGAAGGGCTGATCGACGATCGTGTTCGGCGGGCAGTCGCTGTGGCCGGTCAGGCTGAGGAGGCAGCCGGTCTTGACCTTGACGAGGCAGGCGTACGGGCCTCCGTGCTTCTTCAGCGAGTAGCAGATCTGCTGTCCGGCGGTGCTCGAGACGACTTTCACCGACAGGCGCGCCCAGCGCCCGAACGTCCCGTCGCGCCAGGCGTCGACCTCGACGTAGGCATTGCCGAAGACCCACCACCTGGCGCCGGTCCACCGGGTCACGTTCTTCGACACGTGCTTGGCACGCAGCCGCGCGTGCCCGCAGCCGTGGCAGCGGACCTTCACCCTCGCGCCGTTCAGGCCGGCAACCTGGAACGCCGTGAGCCCGATCGCGGGCTTGCCGTGCTTCCGGTCGGCGAGGAACTCGGGCGCGTTGAACTTGACCGGGTCGATAACCGCCAGCGACGTGCCGCTCGCGCGGGCGGAGGGAGCGGCGGCTCCGGCGCTGGACCAGAGACCGACCGCCAGCGCGGCGGCGAACGCAGCGATCAGGAGCCTGTTCAAAACGACACTGACCCGCCGTGGTGGACCGTCGGCCCCGGCGGCTTGGGCGGGCTTGGATGCGAGGTGGTGGTGGGCGTGACGGGACGCGGGTTCTGAGTCGTTGGCGTCTGCCCGGACGAGCCGCCGGTCGTCGTCGTGCCCGCCGGCGGCGTGCTCGCCTGCTTGTGGTGCACCGCCGGGTAGCGGGCCGCGGAGACGGCGCCCAGGGCGGGGATCGGCTGGACGGGGCTCGGGGCGGAGACGTCGACGGAGGAGCCCGGGAAGGACGAGCTCGAGTGGCGGCCGACGAGATATGCGAGCGGGGTCAGCATGGTCGCCGCGGCGAGGAGCGCGACCAGCCGCATGGAGTGGTGGCTCAGCGTCATCGCGGGCTCCTGTAGCCGGCGGCCGCGAGCTCCGCCAGCGCGCTGTGGATGCCCGGGCCGGCGCTCGCCACCTGGGAGCGCGCCTTCTCGTAGGCCGCACGGTTGTGGTCGCCCGCGGCGTTGGCGAGCCGCTGGAGCGCGGCGTCCTCCTTACGGAGAGCGGCGGCCAGCGCGACGAGGGTCGGCTCGCGGCGGGGGCCGGGCCTGATCGCCTCCACGGCGTTCGCCGCCTGGCCGTCGGCCGCCGCGAGCTCTCCGGCCGCGGTCGCGCGCGCCGGCAGGCCGGCCGCCGTCAGACCGGCCGCCGCGGCGCTGCGGGCCCTGGCCAGCGGGGCGAGCGCGCGCCCGAGCCGGCCGTTCACCGCGAGGTCCGGCTCGGGGGAAAGCGCGGCCGCCGAGAGCCGGGCGGTGCCCACCAGCTTGCTGCAGTCGCCCGCCGCGCCCTCGCAGATCAGCGCGGCGTCCCCGCCGACGGTCGGGAGGACGTAGGCGGAGAAGGGCCGGCCCGAGGCAAGCGTGCCGTGGTAGAGCCGGCCGCTGTTGTCGCCGATCGTCACATCGTCGGTCGAGGTCGTGCCGGACGCTTGGCCGCGGAGCTGCGGCGGTAGCCCCCCGGCGGCCTGAGCCTGCACATGCACCCGCCCCGCCCGCAGGAGGCTGCCGCCCGGCCCGGCCAGGTCGGTCTCGCCCTCGAGCTGGACGCCGTCCGCGGGGGCAGCGGCCGCCGCGACGGGGCGCCAGTCGGATGGGTAGCGGACCGACACCAGCTCCGCCGGTGCCACCCGCAGCGGCGGCGAGTGGTGGCGGGGCGCCACGGCGAACGCCAGGACGGGGGCCGCCACCGCCACGGCGCCGGCGACGTAGAGCTGTCGCCTACGCCGTGTCCCGCGCGAACGCGGGCGGACGAACGAGGAGCCGCGTGCCGGCTGCGGCTCCGGCAGCGACGCGGGCGCGGTCTCGACCGCGCCCGAGGGCCGGCCGAGCCGGGTGGCGGCGGACGGCCAGCGGCTCGCCGAACCGACAGTGTCCGCCCTGGTGTCTCCCCGCGGCTCCGGGGGCGCGGCCTCGACCTGGGGCTCGGCGAGGGTCCCCCGTTGTGGCAGGTCCGAGAGCGCGTCGAGCGCGTCCTCCATCAGCTCGCCCGCGCTCGCATGCCGGTCGGCGGCGCTCTTGGCCATGCCCCGTGCGATCACGTCGTCGATCGCGGCGGCCGTGCCGGGGAGCAACTCCGGCGGCATCTCGGTGAGGTGGGCGTTGATCACCGCGACGTCGCTCTCGCGCTTGAACGGCACCTCGCCCGCCAGGCACTGGTAGAGCACCGCCGCGAGCGCGTAGACGTCGCTGCGCGGGGTGAGCGCGTCGCCCAGGATCTGCTCGGGCGGGACGTAGTTGATGCTGCCGAGGATCTGCCCGCTGCGCGTGAAGGTGCTGGTGGACACCACCTTCGCCAGGCCGAAGTCAGCCAGGTAGGGGTGGTCGGCGCGGCCGAGCAGGATGTTCTGCGGCTTCACGTCGCGGTGGACGATCCCGGCCTCGTGCGCGGTGTCGAGCGCGTCCGCGATCGGCGTCAGCAGCTCGAGCGCGGGGCCAACCGGCAGCGGTCCCTTGGAGACGCGGTCCGCAAGCGTTCCGCCCTCGATCAGCCGCA
The DNA here is from genome assembly GCA_963848495.1 of uncultured Thermoleophilaceae bacterium. Lineage (GTDB taxonomy): Bacteria > Actinomycetota > Thermoleophilia > Solirubrobacterales > Thermoleophilaceae > JAICJR01. The sequence goes on along the minus strand of CAWKDV010000002.1, from coordinate 113,238 downwards.
TGGCCAGGAAGAGGCGCCCGTCGGCGTCCCCGGCGACGTAGATCGGAATGATGTTCGGATGCTCCAGGCTGGCCACCGCCAGCCCCTCGCGGCGGAAGCGCTCGCTCAGCACCTCGTCCGCTTCGCCGTCGAGAGCGAGCACCTTGAGCGCCACCTGGCGGCCCAAAGAGCGTTGGCGAGCGCGGTAGACCACCGCCATCCCGCCCATGCCGATCACGCTCTCGACCTCGTAGTCGCCGAGCACGTCGCCCGGGCCGAGGAGCACCGCGATCGCGGGCATCAGCCGACCCTCGTAGGGCAGGAGCGTGCGCTGGCTGGTGCGGGGTGCCTATCTGGCTTCATGGATGCGAGTCCTGGGCCGGCCGCGTCCATGCTGCCTATCTCTGCTGCGCCTCCCATCCGCGGAGGGTCATAGCGGCTTTCGGGCTAGCGTAATCCGACTTTGTCGCGCTTGTCCAGCATCAATTTGAGCGATCAGTACAGCTTCAGCAGTCGCGCGGTGTACGGCCGTTATCCGGCGGCGTAACCGAGTTGACCAAGGCCGCTCACGGCGCGCCGGAGCGCCTGCTCGTCCCGCTGCACGTTCTGACCAGCGCGAGCGTAGGCGGCGCCGTTCCCGCTGCTCGCGGCGCCGGCCGCCGCCGCATAGTCGCGGCCGGAGGCGCGCAGCGCCCGCACGAGCGCCGCACCTGCCGCCGCGTCCGCTGGACTCAGGCGGCTCGCCGCGAGGCGGTCCGCGGAGTCCGCGTAGGCGGCCGAGAGCTGCGACGCGGCCTCCGCCCTACCGCCCGCGCTGCGCGCCGAGCCGAGCGCGGAGCGCGCTGACAGCCGAGCGTCGTTCACGCCCGTCAGGGCGGCGCGAAGCGCTGCGGCGTAGGCCGGGCTGGGCCCAAGCGGGTAGGCGGCGGCCGAGCCAAGCTGGAGTGAGGCCGCCACGCTGTCGCAGCGGGCACGGAAGGCCGCGGGCGTGCGGTCCCCGAAGACGCACGCCAGCGTGGCCACGCCGGCGGAGGTGGGGACGGCGTAGATCGTCACGAAGCCGCTCAGCCCGCGCGGGGTGAGGGCCGTGTAGCGGTAGGCCTCCAGGCGGCCGAGCCGGACGGGCTCCCCCTTCGAGGGCGCGGTGGGGAGTCGCCCGATGAACGCCGCGGGCAACAGCCGCGGGCCGGCCGCCGCGACCAGGCCGGTGACGAGCGCCTCCCCGCCTGTGCGCGCGGCCGGCACGAGCACGAGCTCGTCGTGCAGGTCGAGGCCGGGGATCCGCTCGGGCGCGCCCGAACGCCAGGCCGCCTTGGGGAAGCTCAGCTCGAGCGGGCCCGCCGCGGCCACGCTCTCCCCCTTTGTGGACGACTCGTGCGAGCCCGACCTGCCCGCGAGGAAGCCGGCCACGCCGATCGCGAGCACGACCGTGACGATCCCCCCGAGCACGAGCCAGTCGAACCGCCTGTGGCTGCGCTCCGGAGACGGTGGCGGCCGGAAGGAGGGAAGGCTCTCCTGGAACGGCGCCTCGGCGGTCTCGGCCACCACCGGCGAGCTCGAGCGCGTGGGCGAGGCGACCGTGGCCGCCGGGCTCTCCGCTTGGCGCGTCTCGACATCGGCCTCGGCGGCGCGGATCCCGGTCTCCTCCGGCCGCGTGAGCGGCCCGGGCGGCCGCTGCGCCGCCCGAGCCTGGCCCCTGAACGCGTGCTCGGCCGCGTCGAGCAGCTCGCCCGCCGACCCGAAGCGCTCGGCGGGGTTCTTGGCCATCGCGCGCGCCACCACCGCGTCGAGCTCCCGCGGCAGCTCCGGCCGACGGTCGGTCACCTTCGGCTGGACATCGGACATGTGGGCGTAGAGCACGGCGACGGCGGCCGGGCGCGGGTAGGGCACGGACCCCGTGAGGCACTCGTACATCACCGCCGCCAGCGAGTAGACGTCGCTCCTCGCACTCGCCTGCTCGCCCCGTATCTGCTCGGGCGAGATGTAGTCCACCGTGCCGACGAACTGGCCGGTGCGGGTGATGCCGGTGTCGTCGACCGCCTTGGTCAGGCCGAAGTCCGCGAGGTAGGCGTGGTCGCGGCTGGCCACGAGGACGTTCTGCGGCTTCAGGTCGCGGTGGATCAGGCCGGCTCCATGCGCGGTGTCGAGCGCCTGCGAGATCGGGCGGAGTATCCGGAGGCTGCGCCCTGCGTCCAGCTCGCGGCCGATGATCAGGTCCTTGAGCGTGGGCCCGCGAATCAGCCTCATCGCCAGGAACAGCCCATGCTCGGTCTCGCCCGCCTCGTAGACCGAGACGATGTGCGGGTGGTCGATCGCCGCCTGCAGCTGACCCTCGCGCCGGAAGCGCTCGCGGAAGGCGGCGTCATCGCTCAAATCGGGCGCGAGCACCTTCAGCGCGACCGTCCTGTCGAGCGCAAGCTGCGTGGCCTCGTACACCACCCCCATCCCCCCGCGACCAAGGACGGAGTCGAGCCGGTAACCGGCCAGGATCGTGCCCGTCGGGAGCAACGCCGGCTGAACCTAGCCCGAGCCCCGCGGCGGCAGGCCGGGCGCGGGCCCGAGCGCGGGTACGGTCTGAACCGCCGCACCTAGGTCGAGCGGGACCACGGCGGCGCCCGCCGCCGGGTTCGACGAGGAGGTCCTCGTCACGCGGCCGATGGCCAAGCCCGAGGTGAACGCGGCGGCGGCGGTCGCCAGTACGACCGTGGCCATGATCAACACCCGGCGCGGCGTGAGCATGTTCACCGCGGCGATCCCGCGGCGTCGAAGACCCGGGCTGCATACCCCCCGACCACCACCAACCGAACAGCGGCCACCAGCGCACTCTAAACCCATCCACCAAACCTGGGCATGGGCTGCGCTGTCATGCTGTCGCCGAAATGCTGATCGATGTCGATCGTCTCATCGGCGCCTACTACGACGAGCATCCGGACCCCTCCGATCCCGCGCAGGCCGTCTCCTTCGGCACCTCGGGCCACCGCGGCAGCTCGCTGCTCGGCACCTTCACGGAGGACCACATCCTCGCCATCAGCGAGGCGATCGCCCGCTACCGCTCGGCGGAGGGCATCGACGGGCCGCTGTTCATCGGACGCGACACGCACGCGCTGTCGGAGCCCGCCTTCCGCACGGCCGTCGAGGTGCTGGTGGCCCACGGGATCGACGTGGCCGTCGACTCCGATGGCGGCTACACGCCAACCCCGTCCATCTCGCACGCGATCCTCAAGCACAACGGCCGCTCGAAGACGCCTGCGGACGGCATCGTGATCACGCCGTCCCACAACCCGCCGGAGGACGGCGGGTTCAAGTACAACCCGCCGCACGGCGGGCCGGCGGACACGGACGTCACGCGCCAGATCCAGGACACCGCCAACGAGCTGCTGCGCGAGGGGCTGCGCGGCGTGAAGCGGGAGAGCTACGAGCAGGCCGCTGAGCGCGCCCGCGGCTACGACTTCCGCAAGTCATATGTGGACGACCTGCCGCAGGTCGTCCGGCTCGATGCGCTGGAGGGCGCCGGGCTGCGGCTGGGCGTCGACCCGCTGGGCGGCGCCAGCGTGGCCTACTGGGATGCGATCGCCACCAGGTACCGGCTCGATCTCGAGGTCGTGAACGACAGGGTCGACCCGACCTTCTCCTTCATGCCGCTCGACCACGACGGCAAGATCCGCATGGACTCCTCGTCGCCCGACGCAATGGCGGGCCTGATCTCGCTCAAGGACCGCTTCGACGTCGCCTTCGCCAACGACCCCGACGCCGACCGCCACGGGATCGTGACCCGCAGCGCCGGCCTGCTGAACCCGAACCACTACCTGGCGGCGGCGATCTCGTACCTGTTCGGCGGCTCGCGGCGCGACTGGAGAGCCGACTCGGGCGTGGGCAAGACGATGGTCTCGAGCAGCATCATCGACCGCGTGGCCGACGGCCTCGGGCGGCGGCTCGAGGAGGTGCCGGTGGGCTTCAAGTGGTTCGTCTCCGGGCTGCTCGACGGCAGCCTGGCCTTCGGCGGCGAGGAGAGCGCCGGCGCGAGCTTCCTCTGCCTCGACGGCAGCCCCTGGTCCACCGACAAGGACGGGCTGATCATGTGCCTGCTCGCCGCCGAGATGACCGCGCACACGGGCAAGGACCCGGGCGAGCTGTACGCCGACCTCACCGGCCGCTTCGGCACCCCGCTGTACCGCCGCATCGACACCCCCGCGACCCCGGAGCAGAAGCGCGCGCTGGGCGGGCTCTCGCCCGAAAACGTGAAAGCCACCGAGCTCGCCGGCGAGCCGATCGAGCAGGTGCTCACGGCGGCGCCCTCCGGCGCACCGCTCGGCGGCCTCAAGGTCGTGACCGCCAGCGGCTGGTTCGCAGCGCGCCCGTCAGGCACCGAGGACGTCTACAAGCTCTACGCCGAGAGCTTCTCCGGCGAAGCGCACCTGGGCCAGATCCTCGACCAGGCCCGCGAGCTGCTGAACCGCGTGCTCACCTCGTGACGGGCTCTATGCTGGCCATCCAGCGTCTATGAGCCATGAGCCCAATCGCCTTGCAGCCGACGACCGCGTCGGAAGCCGCTTCGGGGAGTACCGCATCGACTATCTGGTCGGCATCGGCGGCATGGGCAAGGTCTACCGCGCCACCGCCGAGGACGGCACGCCCGTCGCGCTGAAGCTCGTCAAGGACGATTTGGCCCGCGATGTCAACTTCAGGAGCCGCTTCGAACGCGAGGCGCGCATCGCGCAGACCGTCCGCAACCCGCACGTGGTGTCGCTGCGGGACACCGGCGAGCACGACGGCCAGCCCTATCTGGCCACGCACTTCATCGAGGGCATGAGCCTCGAGCAGAGACTGGAGCGGGACGGGCCGCTCGACGTGGCCACCGTAGTGCGGATCTGCGTCCACGTGGCCGACGGGCTGCAGGCGCTGTGGGCGGCGGGAATGGTGCACCGCGACATCAAACCCGGCAACATCCTGATCGGTGACGACGGCAGGGCGTACATCACGGACTTCGGCCTGGCCAAGGACCACCAGGCCACCGTCGCACTCACGCGGCCGGGACAGGCGCTCGGATCGATGGACTACATGTCTCCGGAGCAGATCCGCGGCGAGACCGTGACGGGCGCCACCGACGTCTACTCGCTCGGCTGCGTGACCTTCGAGTGCGTGGACGGCAGGCCGCCGTTCGCGGACCACGAGGGCATGCGTGCGCTGTGGGCGCACCTGCAGGAGGAGCCACGCGAGCCCTGCCCCGATCGCGCCGACGTCCCGCAGGCCTTCCGCGACACGATCAAGGCCGCGCTCCGCAAGGAGCCGGCCGAGCGCCCGGCCAGCAGCGTCGAGTACGCGCGCGCGCTGGCGCAGGCTGCAGGGATTCCAATCGAGGACGGGCTCAGCTGAAACGGCTGGCGATCCTAGGCCTGGCTCTCGGGGTGGCGCTCGCAGGCTGTGGCTCGGGCTCCGGCGGGAGCTCGACCCCTCACACGGTGACGCACGCCGGGAGCCTCGCGCCTCCGGCCACCGGCACCATCTCGGTGATCATGAAGACCCTCGCCTTCACGCCGAGCAGCGTCCGCGCGCGGGTCGGCCAGACCGTGCAGTGGACCAACGAGGACAACCTGCCGCACAACGTCATCTACGTGAACGGCCCCAAGTTCGCCTCCTCCCCGCCGCGCCTCAGGAACGGCGAGAGCTACTCGATCAGGCTGACCCAGGCCGGCACCACCCACTACTTCTGCTCGATCCACCCCTGGATGAAGGGGACGATCGTGGTGTCGAAGTAGCCGCTACGCCAGGCTGCGCGGGTCCGCCGAGTCGTCCAGCGGCAGGTGGCAGACGAACCCGGACTGGTCCGTCTGGTAGCCCGCCGCCGCCGCCGCCGCAGCCGCGTCCTTGGCGCTCATCGGCGTGAGCGCCATCGCGTAGGTGGTGGTGTTGCCGATCGACGCCGTCTTCGTGGCCTTGAACGTGCCGCACAGCGCGGGCGCCGTGGACTCGCCCGGCAGGCTGCGCTTCAGGTCGCTGCGGTCCAGGACGTTGTCGTAGATGCCGTTGCCGTTGTAATCGATGCCGTGCACGATGAAGACGGCATTGCCCGCGCGGATCGCGCCGGCGATGCCGGGCGGTAGCGTGATCGTGCGCCTGTAGCGGATGTCGCCCACGGTCGGGAAGCGCGCGAAGTCGACGATGCTCTTGCGGCTCGTGTCGCCGCTCGTGGTAAGCGCCACCTGCGGCGGCCCGTAGTACCTGATGCCGTCGCCGGTGCTGATCGACAGGCGTCCGTTGTGGATGCCGGCCGACGACGCCGGCGGGCAGAGACCCTTGCCGCCGGCGTGGATGTGCATCGCGTGCGGCGAGCCGTTGAGGAGTCCGTTGGTGTCGATGCTGACCGTGGCCACGTCGCCGTTCAGCGCGATCTGAGCGGTGCCGCTGCCCTTCACGCGGTTCACGGGCACCGGGTCGGCGGCGGTCTTGAAGGGCACGCCGGCCGGCTTGGCGGGGGTCGTGTTCGCGTTCGTGTTCTTCTTCGAGCCGCCACCGCCGCTACTCGACACGACCACCGCGATGATCGCGCCGACCACGCCCAGCACGATCAGCACGGGCAGCAGGAGCTTGCGCGACCCGCCGGAGCCGCCGCTTCCTGCCCTGGCCACGGGCGGGCCGGCGGGCGGCGGGCTGGCCGGCGGCTCGAAGACCGGCGGAGTGGTGGCCGGGGGCCCCGCCACCGGCGGGGTGGTGGCCGGCGGCTCGTAGACCGGCGGGGTGGTGGCAGGCGGCTCGTAGACCGGGGGCGGCGGCGTCGCGGCCGGCGGCGTGGGCTCGGGCGGCTGTGCCGGAGGCGGCGTGCTGGCGGCCGTGACCGCCGGCGGCGGCACCACCGGCGAGCTCGGCTCGGTGCTCTGCGGCGGCGGCGTGGACACGCGCGTCATGTCGCCGGGCGGGGGGCCGGTGGGCTCAGGCGGGTCCTCGAGGCGCGTCTCCGACAGCGCCGCCAGGTCCGCGGGGCTCGAGATGCCGTCGGCCGCGGCCATGTCGATGTCGGCAAGCATGGCGTCGCCGGTGGCCACGATCGTGGGCGAGCCGGTGTAGCGCATGCCCTCGAGCACGGCGGAGGCGTCGCGCGCGAAGTCGCCCGCGGACAGGTAGCGCTCGGCCGGCTCCTTGGCCATCGACTTCTCGATCACAGGCGCGAAGGTCGGATAGGTCTCGGTGATCGAGCCCTCGAGCCGGGGCGCGGGGTCGTGAACGTGCGCGAACAGCGTGGCCAGCGAGTTCTCCCGCTCGTAGGGCACCCGGCCGGTGAGCATTTGGTAGAAGACGCAGCCCAGCGCGTAGATGTCCGTGCGCGCGTCCACGTGGGCGCCCGTGATCTGCTCCGGCGCCATGTAGTCGACCGTGCCGACCACGAGGCCCTTGGCGGTGAGCGCCGCGGCCGTCTCGGACCGCTTGGCCAGGCCGAAGTCGGTGAGGTAAGCGTGCTCCTCGCCCTCCTTGACCGTGATCATGATGTTGGCGGGCTTCACGTCACGGTGCACGAGGCCGCTGCGGTGTGCGGCGTCGAGAGCGCCGGCGCACTGATGCAGCAGGTCCACCGCTCGGTGGGGCTCGACCGCGCCCGTCTTTATGAGCAGCTCGCGCAGGTCCGTGCCAATGATGTAGTCCATCACGAAGAACAGGAGGCCCTCGTGATCGCCGGCGTAGTGGATGCCGACGACGTTCGGGTGGTGCAGCGACGCCGCGATCCGCATCTCGCGCCTGAAGCGCTCGCGGAACGATGGATCCTCCGCAAGCTCGGGCGCCAGCACCTTCAGGGCGTAGATCCGGTTGAGGGCGACGTTGGTCACGCGGTACACGACCCCCATGCCGCCACGACTGATCAGCTCGTCGATGCGGTAACCCGCAATTACCGAGCCGGCCTCGAGATCGCCTCTCACTGCCATTGAACGAGTCCTCTCAAAATGCCCTGCCGAGCGATCTGGCTGAGCTTAACGGGGCGGGGTCGACCGATCAAGCATGCCAGGCGACGGTAAAGACCGTGTGGTCGCCTAATAATCCCTTAAAGCGATACTCGCCCAGGAGCTCGAATTCGAAGCTCGGATCGGTCTCCGTGTACTCCTTCATCGTGGAGGAAACCAGGATCCTCCCGGCCTCCGCCATCGCGGCGATTCTGGCGGCCAGCACGGCATTCCGGCCCATCAGCTGCTCGGATCCCCCGATCATGTAGCCCGAGTGCATGCCGATCCGCAGCGCGAGATCGTGGCCCCCGGCCGCCTGGCCGGAGAAGGTCCGCTGGAGCTCCACCGCGGCGTACAGCCCGCCGTGGGCGCTGTTGAACGAGGCGAGGAAGCCGTCGTTCTCGAACTTCACGACCTGGCCGTCGTGATGGCCGACGAGCTGATCGACCAGAGCGTGGTGGTCGCGCAGCAGGCGCTCCCACGCCTCGGGCCCGAGCTCGGCCGCGAGCGACTCCGCGTCGGCGATGTCGCTCAGCATCATCGTGACCGCGCCGTCCGGCGAGCTCATGCGGCTGACGGCGGGCATCATCGGCTCGAGCGCCGAGGCGATCACGTCGATCGAGGTGTGTTGAGGCGCGGAAGCCATCTGAAAGCGGGCGAGCATACCTTGACACTCACCCGCCACCCGGGGAAAGTGCGGCGTCGATGAAGGGGAGCTTCGATCACGGCGGGCGGGTCAGCGCGTTCCCGCCTATCGCCGATTACGCGTTCCTCTCCGACTGCCAGACCACCGCGCTGGTCGCGCCCAACGGCAACGTGGAGTGGCTGTGCCTGCCGCGGATGGACTCGCCGAGCGTGTTTGCGGCGATCCTCGACCGCGATGCGGGCGGCTTCCGCATCGGTCCCGCGGACGTCGCCGTGCCGGCGGCGCGGCGCTACATCCCCGGCACGATGGTGGTCGAGACGAGCTGGGAGACCCGCAGCGGCTGGGCGATCGTCCGCGACGCGCTCAGCATCGGCCCCTGGCACTACGAGGAGGAGCGCTCGGAGAGCCACCGGCGCTCGCCCACCGACCACGACGCCGACCGCGTGCTGCTGCGGCTGATCCAGTGCACGCAGGGCTCGGTGGAGATGAAGCTCGACTGCGAGCCGGCCTTCGACTATGGCGGTCTCGCCGCCGACTGGTCCTACACCGGGCCGGGCTACCACGAGGCCATCGCGCAGACCGAGGGGATGGACCTCGAGCTGCGCCTGCGCTCGGACCTGCGGCTGGGCTTCGAGGGCCCGCGTGCGCGCGCCCGCACGACGCTGCACGAGGGCGAGGTCGCCTTCGTGGCGCTCGGGTGGTCGGGGCATCCGCTGCCGCAGAGCTACGAGGAGGCCGAGGAGTGGCTGCGGCGCACCGGCGGCTACTGGCAGGAGTGGCTCAAGCACGGCCGCTTCCCGGACCACCCCTGGCGCTCCTACCTCCAGCGGAGCGCGCTGACGCTCAAGGGCCTGACCTACGCGCCCTCCGGGGCGATGGTCGCCGCGGCCACCACCTCGCTGCCCGAGACGCCCGGCGGCGACCGCAACTGGGACTATCGCTACAGCTGGATCCGCGACTCCACCTTCATGCTCTGGGCGCTCTACACGCTCGGCTTCGACGAGGAGGCGAACGACTTCTTCTACTTCGTCGCCGACGTGGTGGAGAGCGACGAGGGCGAGCTTCAGATCATGCACGGGATCGGCGGCGAGTCGAAGCTCGACGAGCAGGAGCTCGACCACCTGACCGGCTACGACGGCGCGCGGCCGGTGCGGATCGGGAACGGCGCCTACGACCAGATGCAGCACGACGTCTGGGGCGCGGTGCTCGACTCGATCTACCTGCACACGCGCTCGCGCGACCAGCTCCCGGACCGGCTCTGGCCGATCATCAAGCGCCAGGTGGAGGGCGCGCTCCGACACTGGCGCGACCCCGACCGGGGCATCTGGGAGGTGCGCGGTGAGCCCAAGCACTTCACCTCGTCGAAGCTCATGTGCTGGGTGGCCGCCGACCGCGGCGCGCGCCTGGCCCGGATCCGCGACGACGAGTCCACGGCCGAGCGCTGGCAGGCCGCCGCCGACGAGATCCACGCGGACATCTGCGCGAACGGCGTGGACGGCCGCGGCGTGTTCGTCCAGCACTACGACACCGACGCTCTCGACGCCTCCGTGCTGCTGATGCCGCTCGTGCGCTTCCTCCCGCCCGACGACCAGCGCATCCGCGACACCGTCCTGGCCATCGCCGACGAGCTCACCGAGGAGGGCCTCGTGCTGCGCTACCGGGTGGAGGAGACCGACGACGGCCTCGCGGGCGAGGAGGGCACGTTCACGATCTGCTCGTTCTGGCTCGTGTCGGCGCTGGTCGAGATCGGCGAGCTCGCACGCGCCCGCGGGCTGTGCGAGAAGCTGCTCTCCTACGCCAGCCCGCTGCTGCTCTACGCCGAGGAGATCGACTCGGTCAGCGGACGACACCTCGGCAACTTCCCGCAGGCGTTCACCCACCTGGCCCTGATCAACGCCGTGATGCACGTGATCGACGCCGAGCGGCCGCTCGAGCTGCGCGCCCTGTCCCGAGAGCCGGCGCTCGACCGTCCATAATGCTGGCCGTGTCGGAAAGCCGGCCCTTCCTTCAGTTCACGGACGGGGACGACAGGCAGCAGCAGTTCTTCCTGCCCGAGGGGCCGAGCGCGACGGTCGGCCGCCAGCCGGGCGCTGACCTGCTGCTCGACTGGGACGATCAGGTCTCCCGCGTTCACGCGCGCTTCGAGCGCGTCGACGACGCGTGGGTCGTGGTGGACGACGGCCTCTCGCGTAACGGCACCTTCGTCAACGGCGAGCGGGTGAGCGGCAGGCGGCGCCTGAACGACGGCGACACGCTGCGCTTCGGCGGAACCCGGGCCACCTTCCGCTCGAGCGCACCCGCGCCGGCCCCGCAGGCCCCGCCCGCGCCGGCCCCGCAGGCAGCGCCGGTCGCGCCGGCCGCACCGGCAGCGCCGGTTGGGCGCATCGCGCTCTCCACCACCCAGCGGCGCGTGCTGGGGGCCCTCTGCCGCCCGTTCAAGGGCGGCAGCGGCTTCGCCGCGCCCGCCGACGACGAGCAGATCGCCGAGGACCTCTTCCTGTCGGTCAGGGAGGTGAGGGCCCATCTGAGGGTCCTCTACGCGAAGCTCGGCATCCAGGAGGGCGAGGGGTCCCGCCTGCGCCTGGTGGAGCGCGCGTTTTCGGATGGCCTCGTGTCGGAGCGCGACTTCTAGCCAGTGCTCGCCGCGGGTACCAGATTCGGCGGGTACGTGGTCGAGAGCGTCGTCGGCGTGGGCGGCATCGGCATCCTCTACCGCGCGCGGCAGCTCAAGCTCGACCGGTTGGTGGCCCTGAAGCTCGTCGGGTCCGAGATCGCCGGCGACCCGGTGATCCGCGAGCGCCTCCGCCGCGAGGCGCGGGCGGTGGCCGCGCTCGACCATCCCAACGTCGTCCCGCTCTACGAGGCGGGCGAGGAGGACGGCACGGTCTACATCGTCACGCGCTGGGTGGAGGGCACCGAGCTCGGCGCGCTGATCGAGAGCGAGGGGCCTCTCGACCCGGTGCGGTCGGCGCTGCTCGCCGCGCAGATGGCCGCGGCGCTGGCCTTGGCCCACGAGAAGGGCCTCGTGCACCGCGACGTGAAGCCCTCCAACGCGATCGTCACGCCCGAGGACCATCTCTACCTCACCGACTTCGCGCTCGTGAAGCGCGAGGGCACCGCCGCCGGGCTCACCGCCGTGGACCAGATGCTCGGCACCGTCGACTACGTGGCGCCCGAGCAGATCGAGGGCGGCGAGCCGGACGCCCGCGGCGACGTCTACAGCCTCGGCTGCGTGCTCTACGAGATGCTGGCGGGCGAGCCGCCCTTCGCTGGCCAGAGCGGCGGCATGGCGAAGATGTGGGCCCACGTGAACGCGGAGCCGCCGCCGCTGCGCGAGCGCCGTCCCGAGGTCTCACCGGCCCTCGACGACGTGGTGCGGCGCGGCATGGCGAAGGACCCGGCAGCCCGGCCGAGCGCAGGAGCCTTCAGGCGCGCCGTATTGGCAGCCGTAGGCGAAACCTAGGCACTGGGCACTACTTGCTGCAGGCCGGATTGAGATACCTGGTAGTGAGCATGATCCGCCCGAGCGCCACCCAGGCCGCGCCGTAGTAGGTGGGCGACTGCCGGTCGAGGGCCTCAGCCGCGTTCAGCAGGCTGTTGCGGGCCGCGGGCTGGCCCGCCGCACCGGCGGCCGCCGCGGCCGCCACCAGCACGATCGGGTGCTTGTCGCCGCCGACGGGCTTCCCGGCCAGGTTGTGCTCGACCGGGATCGAGGCGGGCGCTTTGCCCTCGAACACCCGCCAGGCGCGGCCGGCGATGTGCTGGCCGGACGGGTTGGGGTCCTCGGCCATGCGCATCAACGTGCGCGGGGCGTCGAAGGTGAACTGGGAGGGGGAGCTCGGGTCGGCGGGAGGACCGGTGGGCACGGGGTTGCCGCCCCGAAGCTGCGCCCAGTCCGGCGGCAGCTTGTAGCGGCCCTCCATCAGGATGCTCGTGAGCGTGCGCCCGGTGGCCGCCAGCGTGCCCCAGCGGACGTCGTGCGTGAGCGTGAACAGCTCCGAGAAGGTGGCCGGCGAGAAGTAGCTCGGGTTGATCGTGATCGGCGGCTTGCGCGCCCACTGCCCCGCAACGAGCACGACCGTGCCCGGCCGCGTGACCACAGTCTCGTTGCGCATGATCGACCTCGCGAGGCTCAGCGCCTCCTTCTTGAACTCGGGCCGGTTGAAGCGGCAGGAGGCGGTGAGCAGCGCGCGGACCGTGTCGAGGTCGGCATCGGAGGCGGCATCGGCGTTCACCACCTTGCCGTCCTTCCAGAGAAACGAGAGCAGGCCGTCCTTGCGGCGGATGTTGGCCTTGGTCCAGTCCCAGACCAGGTCGAAGCGCTTCTCGTCGCCGATCGCGGCCGCCATCAGCATGGCGTACGCCTGGCCCTCGCCCACGGTGTCGCCGCCCTGGTCGATGCGGGAGACGCGCCCGTCCGGCATCACGTAGCGGCGGAGGAAGCGCTGCGCCGACGCCACAGTGGGATCCGGCGACAGCTCGGTCGAGCTGCTCGCGGCGCCCTTGGTCCCGCTGCCGCACGCCGCGACCGCCAGCGCGAGCGCTGCCAGCACGGCGGCGAAGAGGGCACGCGTCAAGCGCCGACCTCCGCGGGCTCGAGCGCCGCGACCTTGGGTTTCTCGAGCGCGGCCCAGCAGCCGGTCAGCAGGATCGAGATGTGCAGGGCGGCGAAGGAGACGTTGTTGATCGTCGACGCGTTGGGATTCTTGATCAGGCCGTAGGCGCTCGCCAGAACCAGGATCGCCACCATCACCAACGCGGGCATCACCGCCCGCGGCTGGCGGGCCGCCGCCCCCTTCTTCGGCGTGACCACGAACGAGCCCGATTTCCGCAGCACCGTGTAGATGGTGGACAGCACGTGGATCCAGAAGTTGGCCGCCGCCAGCGCGAAGGCCGAGAACGTGTACGAGCCCGCGCCCGCCAACGCCGCCATCGACAGGGCTACAACGTAGTAGGGCGTGAAGTGGAGCAGGAACTCGGGCGCTGTGATGCCGCCGATCGGCTGCCCGCCTCCTAACAGGCGGATCACCGGGAAGCTCATGTAGATGAGCGCCGTCCAGCCGGAGAGGAAGTACACGCCCGAGAGCAGGTACTGCGCCTTGAGCCGCAGCGGCAGCTTGGCGCGCAGCGCGCGCGGGATTCCGGACAGGCAGCCCCTGGCCCAGCGCTGCTGCTGGGACACGTAGGCGGCGGTGTCCTCCGGCCCGAGGCCGCGCGCGAGCACGTCCGGCAAGTACGCCGAGCTCCAGCCCTTCTCGTGCAGGCCGATCGAGAGCTCGAAGTCCTCGGTCAGCGAGTTGGTGGGGAAGCCGCCGACGCTCTCGAAGGCCGTCCGCCGGAAGAGCACGTTGGTGCCGCAGCAGAAGACGGCGTTGAGCCCGTCCTTGCCCCGGCAGATGGCGCCGAAGAAGAGCGCCTGCTGGGCCCACGAGGCCGCCGCGATGCGGCTCGTGTCCGTATTGGCGTAGTACTGCGGCGTCTGGACGAACGCGATCGCCGGGTCCTCCATCCAGCCCAGCGTGGCCTCGAGGAAGGCGGGGTCCGCCACGTGGTCCGAGTCGAACACCGCGATGAACGGCGCGTCCGTTTTCGTCAGGGCGTGGTTGATGTTGCCGGCCTTGGCGCCCTTGTTGTCGGGGCGCGTGATGTAGTCGACGCCGTGGCGGGCGGCCAGCTCCGCCATCGCCGGGTCCTTGCCGTCGTCGAGCACGTGGACCCGGACCTCGGCGCCGCGGATGCCCTTGGCGGCCGCCACCGTCAGGTCGACGATGTCCGGCGGCTCCTTGTAGACCGGGACGAAGACGTCGACCGCGTAGTACTGGGACGGCGGCCGCCGCTCACGCACGCGCTCGTTCGAGCAGGTCCACCAGAAGCCGAGCGCCTGGGTGAGGTTGAAGATCTCGGCGGCGATCAGGATCCCATACAGGTACGGCGTGCCCACCCGGTCCGGGTTCAGGAGCCAGCCGAAGTACCAGACGGCCAGCGGGAGGCCCAGAACCACGAGGAGGCGCACGCGCCGGCGCACGCTGAAGGTCTTGGGCACTGGCTCCCAGGTGAGCTTCCTCAGGCGAACGTCCCACGGCTGCGTGCTCATCGGTACTCCCACACGATCGTTTGCGGTTTCTTGACCTTCCTCACCAGCGGCCGGAAGAAGTCGAGCTGACCGACCACCTTGTTCGTTGCGTTGAAGAACTGCTTGTTGTCCTGGAACGAGGCCAGTACGAACAGCGGATCGCCCTGCCTCTTCTTCGGCCTCGCGGCGCTGAGCGGCGCGCGGGCGATGTGCGGCGCGTAGTACTCGAGCGCGTAGCGCATGTCGGGGGGCTCGTAGAGGATCAGGCTGTTCGGCCCGGCGTCGGCCTTGATCGCGTTGATCGCGCCGCGGAAGTCGAACAGGCGCGGGTTGCCCTTGTTCGTCTGCTGGTCGGCCAGGCCTAAGAGCAGCGTGAGGGTGAACGCCCCCGCGACGAGCAATCGGGCGCTCGGTTTCCGTATCCAGCCGGTGACCAGCCGCGCGAAGAGGAGCAGGAGCAGCGGCACGACGATCAGGAAGTAGCGCACCTCGAACAGCTCCCGGTCGAACGCCGCGACGATCAGCAGCAGCACGAGCGGCACGATGGCGGCGGCGCCCAGCAGCATCGTCTGGCGCGACCCGCCGCGGCCGAGCAGGAGCAGTGAGAGCAGCATCAAGAGCGGCCACATGGCGGCGAGCAGCTCCGTGGTCCTGTTCGTGTGGTAGCCCCACAGCGCCCAGGCCATGTTCGAAACCACGGCGTAGAACGAGAGCGGGTCATAGGTCCCGCTCGGCGACCCGGCCGCCGCGTGCGTCGAGTTGAACTGGTTGTGGGCGAACTTGTAGAGCGGGATGAGCTGCATCAGCAGCACCGCCGCCGAATAGGCGAACCCGATCGCCAGGCGCCGGTCGAGCTCGCGCCGCTGCCAGCGCTGGGCGATCAGCACCACGAAGATCGCCTGCTGCACCCCGATCAGCAGCAGGCCGAAGTAGTGCGACCACAGGAGCGCGGCCGTGGCGAGGATGTAGCAGCCCCAGTTGACGAAGGAGGGATTGCGTATGACCCGCAGCTGCGTGAGCAGCGCCAGGACCCCGAAGAGGGTCACGAACGCGTACATCCGCACCTCCTGCGAGTACCAGACGAGCAGCGGCGAGGCGGCCACGAACGCCGACGCGATCAGGCCTGTGCGCCGGTCGTAGAGCTCGCGGCCGAGCTCGTAGATCGCAGGGATCACGAGTGTCCCGGCGACGAACGACGGGATCCGCAGCGCGAACTCGCTGTTTCCGAACACGCGCACGGTGGCCCACAGCGCCAGGTGGTGGAGCGGCGGGTGGCGGTCCCCGAAGTAGAGGTTGCGGAACAGGTCGTGGAGCGACAGGTGCGCCTGATGGATGCTGATCGCCTCGTCGAGCCAGATCCCCCGGGGCACGGCGAGGCGCAGGCCGAGCCCCGCGAGCGTGATCGCGGCCAGTACGAGCAGCGCGGTGCGCGGCTTCGTGTCGGGCTCGCCGCGGGTCGGCAGGCGGCCGCGCCGGCCGAAAAGATCCGCCTCGCGTGCGCCGCGCAGCCGTTGTACGAGCGTTCCCATTGAGTTCCCTGCCAGCGGCTTGACCGTTTGCACGAGGACCAGTGCGTCTCTCCGGGACTGGAGTGCGCCCACTCTAACCGAGGGCGGGGGTTCGCTCTTCGCGTAGGCTTGCACCGCGATGGCGGCGGTCGAGCTGCGGGTCAGTGAAGGCAAGGAAGGTGGCAAGACCCTGGGCGTCGAGGGTGAGCTGCTGATCGGCCGCGCGGCGCCCGATGACGAGGGCCGCCTCGGGGGCGACGCCGAGATCTCCCGCCGGCACGCCCGCGTCTTCCGGGACCCCGACGGCCGCCTGGCGATCGAGGATCTGGGCTCGGCCAACGGCACGTATGTCAACGGCGAGCGCATCAGCGCCACGCGGGTGCTGGTGCCGGGCGACGAGGTGCGGCTCGGCCAGACCGTGCTCGAGGTCGTGGGCGAGCCCGAGCCGGAGCCGCCGCTCGAGATCGAGCTGGTGGTCACGGGCGGCAGCGCGGAGGGCCGGCGGCTCCAGATGCCGGAGGAGCTGATCCTCGGCCGCGACGCGAGCGGGGACGGCCGGCTCAGCGGCGACAGCGAGGTGTCACGCAAGCATGCCCGCCTGAGCCGCGACGAGGCCGGCGTGGTCACGATCGAGGACCTCGGCTCGGCCAACGGCACGTTCGTGAACGACGAGCGCGTCAGCGCCGCGCGACAGCTCGCGCCGGGTGACGTCGTGCGAGTCGGCTCCACCACGCTCGAGCTGGTGCCCGCCGGGGGGTTCCCCGCCGCGGCGCCGACCGCCATGTCTGCGCAGCCCCCGGCCGCAGCGCCGCCTCCGCCCGCCGCGGCTCCGCCACCGCCGCCACCGCCCGCGCCGCCGCCTCCCAGGCCCGCGCCGCCGCCGGTACCCGCGCCCCTGGCGCCGCTGCCCGCGCCCGTCGCCGAGGTGCCGCTCGGGTCGGTCTTCGCCGGCTGCCGCGTGGAGCAGGTCATCGGCCACGGCGACATGGGCATCGTCTACCGGGCCGAGGAGCTCGCGCTCCAGCGGCCGGTGGCGCTCAAGCTGATCCGCGCCGAGTACTCGGGCGACCAGCGCTTCCGCGAGCGCTTCAAGCGCGAGGCGGGAGTGGCGGCCGCGATCGACCACCCCAACGTGATCCCGATCTTCGACACCGGCGAGGAGGCCGGCGCCCTCTACCTCACGATGCGGCTGGTGGAGGGCACCGACCTGCGCTCGCTGATCGCCCAGGAGGGGCGGCTCGATCCGCTGCGGGCCGCGCGCATCGTCCGGTCGGTGGGCGCCGCGCTCGACGCCGCGCACGCGCGCGGGATGCTCCACCGCGACGTCAAGCCGTCGAATGTCCTGCTCAGCCGCGACGACCACGTCTACCTGAGCGACTTCGGGCTCGCCAAGCCGCTCGCGTCCGTCGGCGAGCTGACCCGTCACGGCACGGTCGTCGCGCGCGCCCAGTACGTGGCACCCGAGCAGGTGCTCGGCCAGCACGTGGACGCACGGGTGGACATCTACGCGCTCGGCTGCGTGCTGTTCGAGGCGCTCACCGGGCAGCCGCCGCTGTCCGGCGCCCAGGCGATCGTGCACTCGGACGTCGGGCCTCCCTCACCGGTGGCCGTGCGCCCCGACCTGCCGATCGAGTTCGACGAGGTGGTGCGCCGCTCGATGGCGCGCGAGCCGGACCAGCGCTACCCGTCGGCGGGCGATCTCGGACAGGCCGCGATGGTGGCCGCCGGCGGCCTCCGGCGCGCCGCGCCCTGGACCGTCGTGGCCCAGGGCGACGCGTCGTTCGTGCGCAGGTACGAGCAGCCGCCGGTGCTCCCGCCGGCGCCGGGGCAGCCCCCGGCGGCGCGTCAGGAGCCGGTGCCCGCCGCCGACAGCGGCGGCCGGGTCGACGTCGTGCGGCTGGCGATCGCCGTCGCATTCCTGGCGATCGTCTTCGTCGGCATGCTGATGGCGTTGCACGGGATCACGAACCTGTCGCACTGACGCCTGAGGGCGATCACGCCGGTCAGCGCCTCGAGCACGATCCGCCCGCTCATCTTCGAGCTGCCAGCCTGGCGATCGCGGAACCGGATCGGCACCTCGCACACCAGGGCGCCGGCCTTCAGCGCGCGGTAGGTCGTCTCGATCTGGAAGCCGAAGCCGGCGGTGCCGAGCTCGTCCACGCCGAGCCGCTCGAGCAGCTCGCGCCGCCAGCACTTGAAGCCGCCGGTGAGGTCGCGGACCGGGACACCGAGGACGGTGCGGGCGTACCAGGAGCCGCCGCGGCTGAGCAGGCGCCGTCCGAGGCCCCAGTCCACCGTGCCGCCGCCCGCCACGTAGCGCGAGCCGAGCACGAGGTCGGCGTCCCGCGCCGCCGCGATCAGCTCCGGCACGCTGGCCGGGTCGTGCGAGAAGTCCGCATCCATCTGCAGGACGAGCTGCGCGCCCTCGTCGAGCGCCCGCCGGAAGCCCGCCACGTAGGCGCGGCCCAGCCCGTCCTTCTCGGCGCGGTGGAGCACGTGCACCCGGTCGAGCTCGGCGGCCAGGCGGTCGGCGATCTCGCCGGTGCCGTCGGGCGAGGAGTCGTCCACGATCAGCAGGTGGTGCTCGCTCGTGGCCTGAGCGAGCTGCGGCAGGACGCTGCGCACGAACGGCTCGAGGTTCTCCGCCTCGTTGTAGGTCGGGAGCACCAGCCAGGTGCTGGCGGCCGTATCCGCCGCAAGCGGCTGCGTGAGCGGCGCCTGGTCGGCGAACGCCCAGGTCTTGTTGCCGAGGAAGTTCACCGGCGTGGCCAGCACGATCGAGGCGCCCTGCGCCGGCAGCGAGGGGACGTGCCCGAGCTCGATCAGAAGCTGGAGGACGGCCGCCCCCACCACGAAGGCCGCGATGCTGACCGCGAAGAAGCGCAGCGCCTGGCGCCCGGCGGAGTGGTCCGTCGCGTGGAAGGTCCAGCGGCGGTTGCACCAGAAGTTGACGGCGACGGCGGCCGCGAAGGCCGTCGTCGCCGCCGTCAGCTCCTGGCCGCCGAGCGCGATCGAGCCGGCGAAGGCCGCGGTGTTCACCGCGTAGCCGCCGGCGCCGACGAGGCAGAACCTGATGAGCTCGGTGCGCTGCGGTGTCATGGGAAGAGGGTCCCGCCGCGCCGGCTCGCTGAACAGGGACCCCAGGGTTCCACCTCGCTCCCGAAGGTGGCTGGAAACCCCACCTTGGTGGAGGCGATAATGCGGCCGTGGCAATCGCAGGCACCCGATCGGTCTCCGAGCTCAAGGCGCGCATCGACGCCGAGCGGGCCGGCCAGCCGTTCCTCCTCTACAGCGCAGGCGACGGGCGCCAGCGGCTGTTCGCGCTCGATCCCGGGGCGGGCGAGGTCTCGGTGGGCCGCCGCAAGACCGCGGACATCGCGCTCGACTGGGACGAGGAGGTGTCGCGCCTCCACGCGCGCTTCGAGCGGATCGACGAGGAGTGGACCGTCATCGACGACGGCCTCTCGCGCAACGGCACGTTCCTCAACGGCGAGCGCCTCAGCGGCCGCCGCCGCCTGAGCGACGGCGACAGCCTGCGCTTCGGCGCCACCACGATGATCTTCCGCAGCTCACCCCTGGACGAGCAGGCCACCGTGGCGGCCCGCGAGGTGCCCGTCCTCGAGCTCTCGCCCACACAGCGCCGCGTGCTGGTCGCGCTCTGCCGCCCCTACAAGCACGGCGGCTCGTTCGCCACGCCCGCCACCAACCAGCAGATCGCCGAGGAGCTGTTCCTCTCGGTCGACGCCGTGAAGACCCACCTGCGCGCCCTGTTCGCCAAGTTCGGCATCGAGACGCTGCCGCAGAACCAGAAGCGCATCCGGCTGGTGGAGCGGGCGTTCTACTCGGGGCTGATCTCGGAGCGGGACCTGTAGCGCGTGCCCGCCGACGAGTACGTCCTCGACACCCCGGTCGTGCGCTCGTTCGTCGCGTCGGTGCGCAAGGCGATCGCCGGCGCCGGCTCGCCCGCCGAGGCGATCGAGCTGATCCGGCCGGCGTTCGCGGAGCTGCTCGCCGATCCCGATTGGCTGCCGGCCGAGTACCGGGAGGCGGCGCCGGAAAGCGGCATGGGCGGCGGCATCGGCCAGTGGCTGCTGCACCGGGCGGGCGACGGCTCGCTGTCGCTGTTCAGCCTGGTGGTGCCGGCGGGCGCAGAGACGCCGGTGCACGACCACCTCGCCTGGGGGCTCGTAGGGCTCTACCGCGGCAGCCAGGACGAGGAGATCTTCACGCGCGACGAGGGCGAGCTACGGCTGAGCGAGCGGCGCGCGCTCGAGGCGGGCGATTTCTACGCGCTGATCCCGCCGCGCGACGACATCCACCGCGTGCGAACGACCTCCGCCGAGACCTCGGTCTCGATCCATCTGCTCACCAACGACACCGGCTGCATCTGGCGCCACGCGTACGACCCGGACTCCGGCGAGCCGCGGCCGTTCAGGTCCGGTTACGTAAATGTTTCGTGTGAGGAAGAAGACCGATGAATTTCTGGGGTCTCCATGCGTCTTTACATACGAGATGTTCGAAGGCAATCAGACAGAGCACTGGAGCGCGGCGGAGCTGAGGTACCACCTGACGGAGCTTCACGTCGAGCGCGCGCTCGCCATGCTGGTGGGCCTCGGCAACAACGTCGCCTACATCGAGGACCTCGAGGACGAGCTCGAGGCCGCCCAGCACGCGTACGTGGGCGTGGCCGTGACCGAGATCGCCACGCTTCGGGGCGAGCTCTTCGGCCGCCAGCTGGGTTGACACGGCGCTGACCGCCGACTGCGGACTGCGGACTGCGGACTGCGGCTAGGAGCTTGGCTCACCCGGGATCGTGAACAGCGGCTTCCAGGGCGACGCGCTCGGGTCGATCGCATTGTTGTTCGGCGGCGTGCCCGTGGAGTACCAATTGGCCACGTAGGGCAGGCCGCCCACGAGCACGCGGTCGCCCTGGCGGTAGGCCCTGTGCGGATCCCAGCTCGGGTAGGTCCCGGGTCGCAGCCTGGGCAGAACCGGCGCATGGTCGGTGGGCAGCACCGGGCCGATGAGCTGCCACGGCGAGGGCCCGCCGCCGGGGAGGGGCTGGTCGGGCGCCTGGCCCTGGCTGAAGTAGCGCGCCTCGTAGACCGCCTCGTGCCAGACGACCTTGTAGTGCGTCTGGTACATGCGGGCGGGCTGCCAGATCGGGTACGGGCTGCGCGTCGGGTTGTCCGGGCGCGGCGTGGCGGCCACGCCGGCGATCGACGGCGATGCCGTGGCGGGCGCGCTGGTGCGCCGGCTGAGCAGCCGTGTGAACTCGAGCGGCTCCTGGCGGACGCCGCTGCAGAGGTTGGAGTGCGTGCCCACCAGCGGGAAGGTCACGCCGCACTGGCGGTCGCGGTTGAGCGACCAGATCGACAGGCGGCCGAGATGGTGCGACGCCGCGAACGTCGCCAGCGAGCGCGCGTTGGCCGTCGTGAAGCTCTCGCCCGCCGAGTCGTTCTCGCCGATCATCACGGTCGCCCCGATCCGGCCCCAGAGCTGGTTTGGCGTCAGCCGGATGCGGGCGCCGGCGTACACGGCCGCGAGCTGGCCCTCCGCGCGCACCAGCGCGCCCCGGGTGAGCGTGAACGTGTCCTTAGCCGGCGGGCCGTAGTCCATCGCCAGCAGGTTCACCCCGGTCAGCGCGACGCCCGCCGCGAGCGTGCGGCGGACGTTGTCGATCGCACCGGCCGGCAGTCCCTCGGGCGCCAGCGGCAGGGTGAGCCAGACCGGCAGCTTGCGTCCCGCCTCCCGCTGAAGCGTGCGCACGGCCTCGGCACGGCGCTCGGTTGCGGCGGTGTCGTCCACCGCGGTGCCCTCGATGTCGAAGTCGAGCCCGGCCAGGTGGTAGCGGTCGAGCAGGGACTTGTAGGCGCCGACGAGCGCGTCCCGGTTCGTGCACCCCGTGGCCAGCTCGCTGTTCGCCTGCCCGCCGAACGAGCCCAGCACCGCGGCGCCCTGCCCGCGCGCCTGGGCCACGCGGCGATCGAGGTCGAGCGCCTTGGCCGCCTGGTCGAAGCTGTAGAAGCCGCCCCAGCTCGGGCTGCAGGCGGCCTTCGGGTCGCTGACCACGAAGCCCAGCACGAGCGAGCGAACGGGAGCCGCTGTGCGGTCCTGGAAGGAGTACGGCGGCGTGAGGGTGACGTCGACGTAGGGCGCGAAGACCGGAGAGCGGTGGACGGTCTTGCCGCGACCCGGATCGATCGCGCCGCTGCGCACGCCGAGCGCCACGCCCGTGCCGGAGCCGAGCAGGATGACCAACGCAATGAGCACGCGCACGAACGAGAGCCGGCGGCGCGGCTCCTCGGGCAGGGCGCTGTTGTGGTCCCCCGATGGGGGTTGGGGATGCGAGCTTGGGTTCATGTCGCTGCCAATTAGGGGCCAGAAGACTGGCGCGCATAACTAAGGTAACGTAAGGTCCGCAGTGCGGGGTGAAGATCCTCGCGACCGGGGAGGGACCCGATCAGCGATGGCTTCGCATACCACAAAACGAGGACCCCGCTCGCCTCTCCTCAGGCGCTGGCGCCGTGGCCACGAGCACCCCATGCCACCGGTGCCCGTGCCGGTTTCCGACGCCACGCTGGCCCTCGGGCAGCTCGCCATCGTGGTCACGGTCGTGAGCTGGGCGATCTTCGTCGGCACGACCATCGCCCGCGTCGCCTCGGCCTCTTCGGGGGCGGCGTTCGACCTCGTCGCGGCGGTGCTGTACGTGGTGGTCGTCACGCTCGTCGCGGCCTCGTCGCTCGCCTACCTCACGAGCCGCATGGGCTTCTTCCACCGCGCGCGCAGTCACCGGCGCGTACCGCGGGCCGAGCTCGAGTGGTTCCTGTCGAACCGGGCGCCGTCGCTCACCGTGCTGGTGCCGTCATACGCCGAGGACGCCCGCGTGATCCGCATGACGCTCCTCTCGGCCGCGCTCCAGGAGTACCCGTCGCTCCGGATCGTGCTGCTGATCGACGATCCGCCCGAGCCACGCTACGCCGCGCCGGCGCGGCTGCTCGAGGACGCCCGCGCGCTGCCGGCGGAGATCGAGCGGCTGCTGGCCGCGCCGCGCTCGCGCTTCGCCGCGGCGCTGGCGATGTTCGAGGCGCGCGGCGGGGAGGCGAGCGCCGAGCAGATCGAGGCACTGGCGGTGGAGTACGAGTACGCGTGCCGCTGGCTGCGGGAGCTTGCTCGCGGCTACACGATCGTCGACAACACCGACCGCTTCCTGGTCGACAACGTGATCTCGCGGCTCGCGGCCGACCTGAAGCTCACCGCCACCGCCCTGCGCTCGGCCCTCGACGAGGGCGCGACCCTGCCGGCCGAGCGCGTCCACCACCTGCATCAGCGGCTCGTCTGGACCTTCAGCGCGCGGCTGGCCGGCTTCGAGCGCAAGCAGTACGTGTCGCTCTCGCACGCGCCGAACAAGGCGATGAACCTGAACAGCTACATCGGGCTGATGGGCAGCCGGCTGCGCGACGTGATCACCCCCTCGGGCCGTGTGCTCGTGCCCGCTGCCGATGAGGACTCGGGCGAGGGCCTCGTCGAGATCCCGGACTCCGACTACGTGCTCACGCTGGACGCCGACAGCGTGCTGCTGCCGGAGTACTGCTCGCGGCTCGCCTACCTGCTCGAGCAGAGCGAGCACGCTCATGTCGCCGTGGCCCAGACGCCGTACAGCGCCTTCCCCGACGCCGAGACGCGCATCGAGCGGGTGGCGGGCGCCACCACCGACCTGCAGCACATCGTCCACCAGGGGATGAGCTACTACGACGCCACCTTCTGGGTCGGCGCCAACGCCGTGCTTCGCAAGCGCGCGCTCGAGGATGTGCGCCGCACCGAGTACCTCGGCAGCTGGCCGGTGCACACCTTCATCTCCGACCGCACCGTGATCGAGGACACCGAGTCCACGATCGACCTCGGGATCCACGGCTGGCGACTGCTCAACTACCCCGAGCGCCTCAGCTACAGCGCCACGCCGTCGGACTTCGGCTCGCTCTGCATCCAGCGGCGCCGCTGGGCCAACGGCGGCCTGCTGATCCTCGGCGCCCTGCGGCGGCAGGCCCGCGCCCGCCGGCGGCGCGGCGAGTACCACCGCCTCGGCGAGCTGTGCCTGCGCGTCAACTACCTCGCCTCGATCTGCTGGAGCACGCTCGCGCTCCTGTTCCTGATGGCGTACCAGTTCGACGCGCGGCTGCTCACGCTCTGGCTGCTGCCGATCTCCGTGCCCTACTTCATGGCGATCGCCTCGGACCTGCGCTACTGCGGCTACCGGCGCCTCGACACCCTGCGCATCTACGGGCTCAACCTGATCCTGCTCGCGGTCAACCTCGCCGGCGTGGCCAGCTCGCTGCTGCAGGGACTCACCAGCGCCAAGCCCGCCTTCCGGCGCACGCCCAAGGTGCGCAACCGCACCGTGGCGGGCCTCTTCTACGTGCTCGTGCCCTACGTGCTGGTCGGGCTGTCGGCCTACACGCTGGTCGGCGACTATCACCACCACCGCGTCGTCAACGCGATCTTCGCGTCGATCAACCTGGTGCTGGGCACCTACGCGATCGTCTTCCTGATCGGCGTCGGGCACTCGATCGCCGACGTGTGGGTGAACGTCGTGTCCTGGCTCTACAAGCCCGAGAAAACCCCCAAGCCGACCCGCGCGGCACCGATGCCGGTGGTGCCCGGCATCCGCATCGACGACTGGGAGCACGTGCTGCACTTCGGCGGCGCCAGCTCGCAGCACCCCGCGTCGGCCACGGTGCCCTGGCAGCCGCCCGCGATGGGCCGGCTCTCCGATCGGCCGGCGGCGCCGTCGGTCAGCGTGGAGGAGGAAGCGGTCGGGGACGCCACGGTCGCCACCGCGCAGGCCGAGCCCGCCGACGGCGACGGCCTCGACCTCCGGCTCAAGAAGGCGTCGAAGCGCTTCCGCCGGCCGCCGCCAACCGACTAGCGCCTCAAGCCGCCAGGGCCTCGCGCACGCGGGCGGGCGGGATGCTGTGGTTCAGCGAGAAGACGTTGTCCGGATCCCAGCTTGCCTTGACCTCGCGCAGGCGCCGCCAGTCGGCCGCGGTGTAGGCGGTCCGGGTCCTCGTCGTGTCCTTGAGGAAGTTCAGGAACGAGCCGCCGGTGGCCCACGGCTCGAGCTCGCCGGCCAGCTCCGGGTCGCGCACGTCGGCGATCACGGACAGCGGCGTCTCGCGGTGGCCGACCGGGCCGGCGTCGGCCGCGGGGCGCGCCATCGCTCCGCCCCAGTGGCGCAGCTCGACGGTCGTCGCGCGCCCCTCGCTCACAGCGTCCACCAGCGGCTCGATCAGAGCGTCGGGCAGGCCGTTCAGCAGCTCGACGTGCACCGGCGGCGTGCCGCCCATGCGTGCCTCGGCGTAGGTGGTGGATGCAAAACCCTCGACGAGCGCCGGGCCGGCGATCTCGCGCAGCGGGGCCAGCAGGCGTTCGGCCTCCTCGGCCGGGCCGGCGTACATCGCTCGGATCGCCAGCAGCGGGCGGTCCTCCACGCAGGTGACCAGCAGGGCCGTGCTCAGCTCGTCCGGCGCGTCCGCGATCCAGTCGGCGTAGCGCGCCAGCGTGTCCGGCGCACGCTCGACGTCGAAGTAGGAGGTGCCGGCGTAGACCTCGCGCAGCGGGAACAGGCGCAGCTCGAGCCCGGTGACCACGCCGAGGCTGCCACCGCCGCCGCGCAGCGCCCAGAACAGCTCGGGCTCGCGACCTGAGTCCGCGATCACCAGCTCGCCGGCGGCGCTGACGATGGCGGCGCGCACCAGGCTGTCGGCCGCGAAGCCGTGCTTGCGCGACAGCCAGCCCACGCCGCCGCCGAGCGTGAAGCCCACCACGCCCACCGTGGGCGACGACCCCGACAGGGGCGCGAGACCGAACGGCTCGGCGGCCGCCAGCACCTGGCCCCAGGTCGCGCCCGCGCCCACCCTCGCCACGCGGCGCTCCGGATCGATCACGACCCCGCCGAGACCCGAGGTGTCGAGCAGCAGCGCGCCCTCGCCGTCCACGTGCGTCCCGTGGCCGGTCGAGCGGACCAGCACCGGCAGGTCATCCTCGCGCGCGCCCTGCACCGCTGCCTGCACCTCGGCGATGCCCGTGGGCGCGGCCACCATCAGCGGGTTGAGCTCGGTCGTCATGCAAATAGGACCGAGCGGGGCGCCGAAACTAATCGCTACAGCGCCAGCTCGCTCACCAGCAGCCGCTCGACCGCCGCTGCGTCCATCGGCCGGCTCAGGTGGTATCCCTGGGCGAGGCCGTAGCCGAGCCGCGTCACCGCCTCGAGCTGCTCCGGCGTCTCGACGCCCTCGGCCACGCTCTGTAGGTCGAGCGCGCCCGCCATCCTCACGACCGCGTCGACGATCGCCTCGCCGCGCGAGCCCGGGCGGAGCTCTGCCATGAAGCTGCGGTCGAGCTTGACCATGTCGAGCGGAAAGCGCTGGATGTCGCCGAGCGAGGCGTAGCCGACACCGAAGTCGTCGAGCGCGATGCGCACGCCGAGCTCGCGCGCCGCCTTGAGCGCGGGCACGACGTCGCGTTGGAGTGCCGACTCGGTGATCTCCACGATCACCCGGCCGGGGTCGCAGCCCGTCTCGTCGAGCACCGACGCGAGCCCGGTGAGCAGGCCGCCGCGTTCCACCTGGACCGGGGAGAAGTTCACCGAGACGCCTATCGAGTCCGGCCACGAGCCGAGCTGGCGGCAGGCCTCCTCGAGCACCCAGGCGCCGATCGGGACTATCAGGCCGGTCTCCTCCGCCAGCGGGACGAAGTGGGCCGGGGCGAGCAGCCCCCGCCTTGGATGCTGCCAGCGCACGAGGGCCTCGAAGGCATGGATGCGGCCGTCGGCCGTGGACACGATCGGCTGGTAGTGCAGGCGCAGCTGCGAGCTCTCGATCGCCCGTCGCAGCGCCGTCTCGGTGGACAGCCGTGCATGGACCTGGGCGCGGGCATGGGCGTCGTGCACCTCGAAGCGGTCACCGCCGCGATGCTTGGCACGCGCCATGGCGGCGCTGGCGTCACGCAGCAGATCCTCCGGCGCCTCGTCCCCGTTCCCGTGTGCGATTCCGATGCTGGCAATGATGAAGACCTCGTCGCCGCCGACCTCGACGGGCAGGCCCAGCAGCCCGCTGACCTGCTCGGCCGCGGCCACCGCCTCGCGCAGGCCGCAGTCGTCGCGGACGAGCACGAACTGGTCGCCGCCGAAGCGCCCGAGCGTGTCGCCGGCCGGAAGGCCCTCGTTGAAGCGCTCGGCAAGCAGGCGCAGCACGTCATCGCCCGCCTGCGGGCCAAGGCCGTCGTTCACAAGCTTGAAGCGATCGAGATCGACGAACAGCACCGCGAGCGGCGTGCCACGACGAGACGCCGAGCCGGCGGCCTGGCGGATGCGGTCGACCAGGAGCGTCCGGTTCGGAAGGTCGGTGAGGTCGTCGTAGAGCGCGCGGTGGCGCAGGGCGGCGCTGGTGCTGCCGCGCTCGTGGCGCAACGCCGCGAAGGTCAGCTCGGTGAGGATCAGGATGGCCAGGAACACCTGCAGCGAGACGAGCCCGGCCACCTTGTCGTTCCTGGCGAAGGGGCCCGCGCCGCCGGCGGTCTCGGCGATCGAGGCCACGGCGAGGACCAGCGACACCGCCGTGGCGCCGTGGCGGCCGAAGCGCATCGGCGCCCAGAGCAGGAACGGGAACAGCAGGTAGAGCATCTCCACGTCCTGGCTGAAGGCGGCGACCGACGTGAGGACGAGCAGCGCGAGCCCGACCGTCCACTCGGTCCGGCGCAGACGCCAGTTGGGAGGGACACGCCACACGCCCACGAAGGCGACCACTGCGATGTCGCCCACGATGTCGGCCGGCGCCCACGATCGCCAGGCGAGACCGGCGTTATGGGTGGCGTCGCCGATTGCGAGCGCGCTCACCCCGATCGTCGCGCCGACCACCGCGCCGGCGACCGACGCGAGCGCCAGTGTGACGACGTCGCGCCAGCGCGTGAGGGAGAGGTCGAAATCGAACCGGCGCAGCAACCACACGACGATCACCGGCTCGACCACGTTGGCCCCCGCCGTGAACAGCACGACCGGCAGGCTCACCCCGTGCGGATCGATCCAGTTCGCCGTGAGTTCCGCCAGGTAGACCACGGGCAGGGCGCGCCAGCCCAGCAGCAGCAGGCCGACAACCGCGATGCCCGATGCCGGCCAGACCGGCGAGACGTTGTCGATCTTGAGGACCGTCTCGCCCAGGCGGACCGCGCCGACGTAGGCGCAGAACAGCACCAGCAGGGCCAGATCACGCCTTCGCATCCCACCTCCCCGGCGGACGACTCAATCTGAATAGTCAAGCTCAGAATCCGCGCGAGTCATCGGCTGCTTCCCGCAGACAGGCGCACCCTGGTACGGATCAGGCCGACCGTGCTCCGTACGTAGTCCCGTCGGTCAGGCGGTGAGCGAGCGGCCCGCGCTGCCGACCAGCCGGCCCGAGTAGCCTCAGCCCGATGACCCAGATGCGGGTACTGCGCCCGGCGGAGAACGTCCTCGCGTTCTACGACGGGCGCGTGGAGGGCTACCGCTACGCGCCCGAGCGCAACTGGGTGGACGAGGGGGCCCTGTCCCTCGGTATCGCCAGCTACGCGATCGTGGACGGCGGCCAGGCCGTTGTCTACGACACCCACGTGTCGGTCGAGCACGCACGGTCGATTCGCACGACCCTCGAGGACCTGGGCGTGGCGAGCTTCACCGTTGTCCTCAGCCACTGCCACCTCGATCATGTGGCGGGCACGGCGGCCTTCGCCGACTGCGAGGTGATCGGCTGCGAGCGCACGGCGGAGCAGCTCAGCTCGAAGAGGGCCGAGATCGAGCAGGGCACACTCGCGGGGCCGCCGGGGATCGACCCGCTCGTGCTGCCCACACGGGTGTTCAGCGACCGCATGTCCCTTACGGTCGCCGACACGGAGGTCGAGCTGATCCACACCGACATCCACAGCGACGACGCGACGGTGGCGTGGCTGCCTGGCCAGCGCTTGCTTCTCTGCGGCGACACGATGGAGGACACCGTCACCTACGTCGCCGACCCGCAGAAGCTCGAGACCCATCTCGCCAACCTGGAGGCGCTGCGCGCGCTCGGCCCGGCTCGGATTCTGCCCAACCATGGCGACCCTGATGTGATCGGCTCTGGTGGCTACCCGCCCGGGCTGATCGACGCAACCGAGAAGTACCTCCGCACGCTCCTGCGCTGCGCAAACGAGCCCGCCCTGTGCGAGCGACCGCTCCGCGAGCTGATCGGGGAATCCCTCGCCACCGGCTCGCTGCACTACTTCGCGCCCTACGAGGCGGTCCACCAGGCGAACCTGGACAGCCTCGTCGCGCGGAGCTGAGCGACTACGCTCGATCGGTGAGCCTGCCGGACGACGAACCACAACCAGAGGCAGGCAAGCTGCCCGCCGGGCGGCTGGCTAGGACCGCGCGGGTCGGCCGGCTGGTCACCGGGCAGGGACTGCGCTGGGCCGGGACGCGCACGGCCAACCGGGTCCGGACGCCTGAGAAGGCCGCCGCAGCCCAGAGCGAGCGGACGGCGGCGCTCGTCCGGCAGCTCGTCGACCAGCTTGCCCAGATGCGCGGCGCGGCGATGAAGGTGGGCCAGTTGATCTCGATGGTGGAGTTCGACGGCCTTCCCGAGGACGAGCGGGAGGAGCTGCAGCGCAGCCTCTCCTCGCTGCGCGACAGCGTCCCGCCGGTGCCGTTCGCGGACCTCGAGAAGCTGATGCGGCAGGAGTACGGCGAGCCCGTCCAGCGCGTGTTCCGGGAGTTCGAGGAGCGGGCGTTCGCCGCCGCCTCGATCGGCCAGGTGCATCGCGCCACGACGCTGGACGGGGAGGACGTGGCCGTGAAGATCCAGTACCCCGGGGTGGCGGAGGCGGTGGACACGGACCTGCGCAACGCCATGCTGCTCCTGCCGCTGGTCAAGCGGCTCGCCCCGGGATTGGACGTCAAGGCGATGGCCGCCGAGATGCGCGAGCGGATCGGGGAGGAGCTCGACTACGAGCTCGAGGCCCAGAGCCAGCGCCGCATCGAGCGGCTGATGCGGGGACACCCGTTCGTCCGCGTGCCCCGCGTGCATACCGCCCTCTCGACCCGGCGCGTGCTGGTGTCCGAGTACGTCGAGGGGGAGCGCTTCGACGCCGTGCGGCAGGCCGGCGAGGCGGAGCGCGACCGCTACGCCGAGATCGTCTTCCGGCTCTACTTCGGCCTCCTCTACCGCGATCGGATCGCCCTCGGCGACCCCCATCCCGGCAATTACCTGCTCTGCCCCGACGGCCGCGTCTGCTTCCTCGACTACGGCCTGCTGCGCGACGTCGACGCCGCCCGCGTGAGCGCCGAGCGAGCCATCGCGCTCGCCGTGCGCGAGAGGGACGCCGAGGCCCTGAAGGCCGCGCTCGTCACGGCCGGATACCTGCCGGCCGGCCGGGCCGACGCGGTGGACGCCGACTTCGCGCTCGGCCTGATGCGCATGGCGATCAAGTGGTACGCCGTGCCGGGACAGCGCCGCTTCTCGCCCGAGAGCAGCGGCCGGGGGCGGACCCGCGATCGCCCCGACGACGAGGAGCGAGCCGCGATGAGGATGCAGGTCAACCAGTTCACGCTGCCGCCGGAATCGATGCTGATCCGGCGGATGCACGGCATCGTCGCGGTGGTGCTGACGCAGCTGCGGGCGGGCGCCGACTGGGGAGCGATCGCCGCCGAGTACCTGCACGGCGACGCGCCCGCGACGCCGCTCGGGCAGGCCGAGGCCGACTTCTTCGCCCGCCACGGG
Organism: uncultured Thermoleophilaceae bacterium; assembly: GCA_963848495.1. Taxonomy (GTDB): domain Bacteria; phylum Actinomycetota; class Thermoleophilia; order Solirubrobacterales; family Thermoleophilaceae; genus JAICJR01. The sequence continues at coordinate 82,324 of CAWKDV010000002.1, read as the reverse complement.
CGGACGACTGGCGCGGCCGGGTAAGCAGACCCGGGACCAGGCCAGTGAGTTCACTGGCGCGACGAGCGGACGGTACGACGACGCTTCGTGCCGTCAGCGAACCGAGGAGCCCCCGCCATGTCCGTCACGGCCGAAGCCACAGCAATCCACCCGTTCCGGATCGAGGTTCCCGAGGACCAAATTGCTGATCTGCGGCGCCGGATCGCCGCGACGCGCCTGCCCTCGAGCGAGCTGGTCGCCGATCGCTCGCAGGGCGTGCAGCTGGCCACGATCAAGGCACTCGCCCGCTACTGGTCGACGGAGCACGACTGGCGCGCATGTGAGGCGAGGCTGAACGCGCTGCCGCAGTTCACGACCGAGATCGACGGCGTGGACATCCACTTCATCCACGTGCGGTCGGCCCACGAGGACGCCCTGCCGCTGATCATGACGCACGGCTGGCCCGGCTCGGTGATCGAGCTGCTCGAGACCGTGGGCCCGCTCACCGACCCGACCGCGCACGGCGGCAGCGCCGAGGACGCGTTCGACCTGGTGCTGCCGTCCGTTCCCGGCTACGGCTTTTCCGGGGAGCCGGCTGAGCTCGGCTGGTACGCCGGTCGCGTCGCGCAGGCCTGGCCGGAGCTGATGCACCGCCTCGGCTACACCCGCTACGTCGCCCAGGGCGGCGACGTCGGCGCCGCCGTCACCGACGCGATGGGCCGCCAGGCGCCGGAGGGGCTGATCGGCATACACACGAATCTGTTCGTGCCGGGGCTGGCGGGCGGCTCCTTCCCGCAGGAGACCGAGGAGGAGAGGGCGGCCGCCGCGGCGGGGGCGGCGTTCAGGGCGACCGGCTTCGGCTACTTCATCGAGCAGGCAACCCGGCCGCAGACGATCGGCTACGCCCTGCTGGACTCACCGGTTGCCCTCGCGGCGTGGATGCTCGACCACGATACGGACAGCTACTACAAGATCGCCGGCGCCTTTGTCGACGGCAAGCCCTCGGGCAACCTCACCCGAGACAACATCCTCGACAACATCACGCTCTACTGGCTGACCGGCACCGGCGCCTCGGCCGCCCGCTCGTACTGGGAGAGCGGACAGGCAACCGCTCGTGCGGCCGGGCAGGCTCCTCCGCCCGTCACGATCCCGGTCGGATTCACCACGTTCCCCGGCGAGATCGTCGCGACCCCGCGCAGCTGGGTCGAGCAGGCCTACCCCAGCCTCACCTACTTCAACAAGGTCGACAGGGGCGGGCACTTCGCCGCCTGGGAGGAGCCCGAGCTGTTCGCCGGCGAGGTGCGCGCGGCGTTCAGGCAGCTCCGCTGAGCCTGGCGACCACGCCCTCCGCCGTCTTCTTGTCGTTGCGCGGGATGTCGAACTCCCAGGCGACGCCGTTCGAGAAGCCGATCCGCAGGTGCGAGAGCAGCTTCCCCTCGTCCAGCTCGCTCGACACCACCTCCGTGCGCGGCGCCCGGGCGAGCACCTCGTCGGTGATGCTCATCTTGAAGGCGCCCGTCTTCGTCTTCACGAGCGCGATCCCGGACTCGCTCACCGCCAGGTAGCCGACTCGCCCGAAGTCCGGCAGATCCGCCGCCCCCTGCGTCTCCGAGCCCACCGCCGCGCTCGCAGCCACGTGACCCGCCAGGCCGCCGACGACGCGGCCCGCCGCATGGACGGTCGCCTTCTTCGCGTAGCCGCTGGGGTTCACCATCGTCCCGGCGAGCTCCGGCGCGCCGAGGGCCTGCGATGCGTCCTTCGCCATTGCGGGGATCCTCACTTTCGGAGTGTTAACGCGTGTTAATCAGCGCCCGAGCGTGCGGGTGAACTCGCGCGCCCGGCCGGGAACCTCGCCGAGCAGCTCGCGCACCTCGGCGAGCCCGGCACGGAGCTCGGGGTCGCCGACCTCGACCGGCATCATCGAGTCCTGGAGCTCGGAGAGCTCGGCGTCGGCTTCCTCGACCGCGGCGACGGCGTTGTCGATGAATCCCCTGATACCGGTCGACGGCAGGCCCTGGGCTGCGGGAGCGAACTTGCGCACCGGCAGCCGGTGCCGCTGGGCGAAGCCGCTGTGGGTCCGCTGCGCGCGGCCGTACGCGGCCTGGACCGGGCCGAACAGCTCCTCCTCGAGCCGGTCGGCGGGAACGGAGGTGAGCTGCTCGTAAGCCTCGCCCAGCGCCGCCAGCGCGACGGCGATGTCATCGATCGCGTCGCCGAGCGTGTCGAGCATCTCCTGCCTGGCTTCGTCGGCGATGTAGGACATCGGCTCAATCGCCTCCGCGCAGATCCCGGAAGGCCGCCAGCAGCACCTCGCGAGTGTGCTCGTCCGGCGGCGGCTCCGGCACGACGTGCAGCGTGCCCACGAGGTGGCGCATGTCGGCGAGGTAGCCGGCGCAGCCGTCGCACTGGGCCATGTGCGCCTCGAAGCGGATCCGCTCCGGATCGGGCAGCACTCCCTCGACGTACGCCGTGACGAGCTCGACGAACTCGCGGCACACGAGGGGGTCGGCGTCGCGGCGTCGCCGGAACCGGAGGCGCATCAGCCGGCCACCCCCACGAGCGGGGTCAGCGCCGCGCGCACGCGCGCACGGGCGCGATGCAGCAGCACGCGCTGGTTGCCATCCGTGAGCTCGAGCAGCTCACACACCTCTTCCGCCGGCATCCCCACGAGATCGCGGAGGGTAATCACCGCGCGCTGATCCGGCGAGAGCCCGTCCACCACGCGCAGGAGCTCCGCGCGCAGCTCGGCGCCCAGCAGGCCGTTCTCGGGGTCGGTTTCGAGGCGCGCCGGAGCGGTGGTCCAGCGGCCATCTGCCGCGAACGCGCTGGGATCGACGGTCGGCTCGTGCTCGGTCTCGAGAGCCGAGAACGGGAGCGTGCGCGCGTCGCCGGCGCCCCGCGTCCGGGCACGGTTCACGAGGATGCGGAAGATCCAGGTCCGGAGCGAGGAGCGGCCCTCGAAGCCGTCGAGTCCCCTCAGCACGGCGAGCCAGGTCTCCTGGACGACGTCATCCGCCGCGGCGTCCGTGCGCACGAGGCTCCGCGCCACTCGGCGGAGCGCGCGGTCGTTCTGAGCCACGAGCGCCTCGAACGCCCGCTCGTCACCGGCGCGCAGACGCTCGAGCTCGACCTGATCGTCATCCACCGTGGCTCAAAGCTACAGCCGCGGCGGCTCGCTGGGAGTTGGCACATACTCGAGGATCCGTCCGAGGTCGCGAAAGCCGACGCCGGCGTACATGCGCTCGGCCATCTGGGTGGACTGCAGGCTGGCCGTCTCGCAGCCGCGCGCGAGCGCGTGGTGGACGAGCAGCATCGTGAGCGCGGTGGCCAGCCCGCGCCTGCGAACGTGCGCGAGCGTCCCGACGTTGTAGATCCCGCGGTCGCCATCGTGGTCGAGCGCGATCGCGGCGGCCACGTTCTCGCCTTCGAGGCGCGCGATCAGGATCTCGAACGCGGCAGGATCGGCCGCTTCGAGGAAGTCGGGTGGCAGCTCCATGATCCGAAGGGCCTCGCGCCAGTCAGGCGGCGCCAGCTCGATGCGCGGGCGCGGCAGGCGGATCTCGTCGAGCGCCATGCCCATCGCCCGCGTGGTGGTGTCGAGCTGGTAGCCGCGCCGCTCGAGCTCGCTGGCCGCCCGCGGATCGCTCTCGTGGACCCACACCGCGTAGCGGTCGACGCCTGCGGCCGCGTAGACCGCCTTCACCTCGTCGATGGCACCGGCGCCGCCCTCCAGCACGGCGTTGTTGTAGACGGCGCGCTCCGGGCCCTCGGGAAAGACGGCGGCGACGGCGCCCGGCAGGCGCTGCAGCGAGGCGCCGGCCGCGCCGCGCGCATACTCCTCCCAGGACGCGAGCAGCGTCTCGGTCCCCCGGCGGTACAGCTCGGCGTCGTGAAACGTGTGCTGGGGAGCGATGTCTGTGGACATAGTGGAACCGTCTCCCGACAGGCCCGGTTTGTTTCGGATGCACGTGCGATTCGCCCGGCACACCGAGCGCCTTGACGAGATCGTCCGTTTCTACCGCGACGGGCTCGGCCTGCGCGAGATCGGCGGCTTCCACGATCACGACGGCTACGACGGCGTGTTCCTGGAGCTGCCGGGCACCGGGGCGCACCTCGAGTTCACCTCAGGCGGCGGCCGCGGGGCGCCGGCGCCGCACCCCGAGTCGCTGCTCGTGCTCTACCTCGGGGACGAGGACCCCGTCAGGGCCGCGGCGGCTCGATTGGGCGCCGATCCCGTCACGCCGGCAAACCCGTACTGGGCGAAAGCCGCCCGGACCTTCGAGGATCCGGACGGCTTCCCCGTCGTGCTGGTGCCAGAGCCCTGGATCAGTTGTTCCTGATTGCCTGATGCGCGGTGCCGGTTCCCTGACCGGTCACCTGAACGCCGCCGGCGCTCGCCAGGTTGTGCGCATCCGCCAGGGACGTCACGCCCAGCGGCGCGGCGGGCGCGTACATGCCCTCGTCGAACGGCTGCGCCGACGTGTGCGGGTTGCCGATCGCGAACAGGCTCGTGGCCGTGCCGCTCGAGTTGAACGAGGTCGAGATGTAGTCCCCGACCATCCGGCCCTGGCTGGTGTTGGCGATGTCGCCCAGCGACATCGGCCCTGCCAGCGTCACCGCATCGCCCCAGTGCGCGCCGCCGTCCGGCGACGAGACATAGCCGACCTCCAGCTGGCAGCCACCGGTGCACTTTGCGTCCGGATAGAAGTAGTACGTCAGGGCGAGGTGCGCCCCCGTGCCCGACGTGCTCTTGTCGACCGCCAACCCGGGGATGAAGTGATCGACCGTGCTGGCCACCGGGTCGATCGGCACCCTCTGCACTGCGCCCCAGTTGACGCCGTCGGACGACTTGCTGAACACGATGTCGTTCGACGTGCACTTCTTCCTGAAGCGGCAGTCCTCCCAGGCAACGTAGACGTTGCCGGCGCCGTCGATCTCCGCGGTCGGGAGCGGGCTCGTCCGCAGCGGACCGAGTACGCCGTGGAACTGGATCGATGAGATCGTCACCGCCCTGGTCCAGGAGGCGCCGCCGTTAGTGGACTCGAACGCCGACTCCTTGCCGTTCAGGCTCTCGAACGGGACCACCACCGTGCCGTCCGGCCGCACGAGTGGCTGGCCGCCGAGGCCCTTGTCGTTCCCGGCCGTCGGGACCGGTGTGCTCCACGTCAGCCCGCCGTCGGTCGACGTGCTCATGTACTCGCGGTCGCCCTGACCGAAGTTGTCGAACTCCGTGTAGCAGTTGCCGTAGAACGGGCTCGTCAGCGTGTTGTCGCAGGCGGTCCAGTTCTTGTCGAGGTTCACCTTGTTGGCGCTGACCGCAGGCGCCGGGATCTTCACCGGGTTGTCCCAGTTGAGGCCATCTGTGGACCTGTTCACGAACACGGTCGGCACGACCAGGTTCGAGAGCAGCGGAATCGAGGAGACGAGCCACACGCCGTCCTGGGCATCGAATGCGACAGACGGGTCGCTGACCCGCTCGAAGGGGGCGCCCGTCGTCCCGCCCAATCCGGAGGTCGCGGTCAGCCCCGGCAGGGAGCCGCTGGTCCAGTTGGCGCCGCCGTCTGTCGAGCGCGCGAAGCCGATGTCGGTCGCGCCGCCGTTGAAGAAGCGGCCGACCTGGAATGCGCCCACCACCGTCGAGCCGCTGGCGAAGGTGTCCGGCTCGAGCTCGGTGGCGTGCTGGCTGGTGGTGTTCTGGAACGGATCCGAGCTCACCTTGGTGACCGCCGCACCCGCGGCCGCCGGTCCAGCTAGGGCAACAACTGCGCTCGCCGCGAGCGCCCCGACCAACGCGGCGGGCTTGGAGGTACTCCTGCGTCTGGTCATGCTGGGGACAACGCACGACCCGGCGCGGCGTCAGGGGTCTGTTGAAATTGGCGCGATCACGCCCTCGCGCCAACCCTCGCATTGAGAACCTGTAGCACCGTATAGTACGCGCGTACCACTGGCCGGGCCGCCGCGATTCGTCGAGAGGGAGGGTCGAGGTGAAGCATCCCAAGGACCGATCTGGCATCAGCCGACGCGGTTTGCTCGGCGGTGCTGTGGGCCTGGGCGTGGCCGGCGTGGTGGCCGGCTGCGAGAACACCACCACGCCCATCGGCAGCGCTTCAGGCGGCCCGAGCGGAGCGGCGGCGAAGCTCGTCGTCGCCAAGCCGACCGGTCCCGGCGGTCTACCGTTGCCGCGCACCGACAACTCGGTGACCTGGGCGATCACGGAGGACAACAAGCCGATCGCGGACGGCAAGGCGGCCGAGGGCGGCCCGCTGCGCATCTACAACTACGCCGACTACGTCGACCCGGACACGGTCAAGAAGTTTCAGAAGCTGACCGGGACCAAGGTCCAGATCGCCACCTACAACTCCGCCGAGGAGGCAATCGCCAAGCTGGCCTCGGGCGCTGTGGCGTTCGACGTGATCATGGGCCTGACCGGCTCGAACATCGTCGACCTGATCGCGCACAAGCTGCTGATGCCGATCAACCACTCCTACCTGGCGAACCTCAAGAACGTCTGGCCGGAGCTGGCCGATCCGTTCTATGACCGCGGCAGCCGCTACACGATCCCGTACGTGGTCTGGATGGACGGGATCGGCTGGCGCAACGACAAGGTCAAGCAGGACATCGCCGGCATGGACGTGCCCTGGGACATCTTCTGGCAGGCCCAGCCCTATCGCGGCCTGGTCGGCATCCTCGACGACCGCCGCGACGCGCTGAGCATGCCGATGCAGCGCGATGCCATGCGCACCGGGGCGCGCCCTGACCTCAATACCGAGGACCCGGCCCTGATCTCGAAGGCCGAGAGCGAGCTGGCGCAGCTCGGCTCGATCTGCAACCCGAAGGTCGCCATCACCGACTACCAGACGCTGCCCGAGGCCAAGACCGTGCTGCACCACTCCTGGTCGGGCGACCTGCTGGGCGGGGCCTTCTACTACATGCCCAAGGGGGTCAAGCCCGACGTGCTCTCGTTCTGGGGGCCGGACCAGAACGGCGTCGTGCAGAACGACTTCTTCTGCATCGGCCGCTCCGCCAAGAGCCCGGTGCTGGCGCACAAGTTCGTCAACTTCCTGCTCGACGAGAAGAACGCGTACAACAACTTCGTCAACTTCGTCGGCTACACGCCGCCCCAGAACAACATCGACGCCGACTCGCTGATCAAGCAGGGGCTGATTCCCAAGACCCTGCGCCAGGCGGTGGTCCGGCCCGACCAGTTCTCGTCGAACCAGGAGCTGCTGCAGTTGAGCGTCGAGGGCCAGCGGCTCTGGGACGACGCCTGGTCGAAGTTCAAGGCGGGCTGATGCGGTCGCGCTGGACGTGGCGTCTGGTAGCGCTGCCCGGTGTCGCCTGGCTGTCGGTCTTCTTCCTGGTCGCGTTCTACGCGGTCATCGCCGTCGCGTTCGGCAACGAGGACACGCTGTCGCAGCCGGTTCCGTTCTGGAAGCCGTGGGAGTGGAACGTCGGCTACGTGGGCGACATGCTGAAGAACTTCGCGCACGCGGGGCCGTTCCTGACGGTCTCCCTGCGCACGATCTACTTCGTGGCCATCGCGATCGTGCTGTCGCTCCTGATCGGCTACCCGGTGGCTTACTTCACGGCCCGGCACGCGGGCAAGTGGAAGGGCGTGGTGCTCGTCGCGCTGATCGTCCCGCTCTGGATCAACTACCTGATGCGGATGCTCGCCTGGATCAACCTGCTCTCGCCGGGCGGGCTGGGCTCCAAGTTCCTCCACGACATCGGGATGGAGTGGGTGTTCCTCAGACTCGGCCTCTTAGCCGAGCCAGGGGGCTGGCTGAACGGGCAGCCGACGACGGTGATCCTCGCGCTGGTCTACGGCTACATCCCGTTCCTGATCCTGCCGCTGTTCGTCGCGCTCGACCGCATCGACCAGCGCCAGATCGAGGCGGCCCGCGACCTCGGCGCGAGCCCGCGCGGCGCGTTCCTGCGCGTCACGCTGCCGCTGTCGGTGCCCGGCATGCTCGCCGGGATCGTGCTGGTCACGCTGCCGATGTTCGGCGACTACTACACCGCCGACCTCGTCTCGGCCTCGACCCAGACGAACATGATCGGCAACCAGATCGACGAGTTCATGCGGCAGGGCTCCGAGAAGGTGACGGGCGCGGCGCTGACGCTGATGCTCTCGCTGTTCCTGCTCGGCCTGATGTTCTACTACCTGCGCACGACCCGCCGGCGCGGGCGTCCAGGAGGCGCGCCGCATGAGTGAGCCGGCTGCGCAACCCCTGGGGGCGCCCGCGCTTCCTCATTCTGATCACCGGCCTCTACGTCCTCTGGTCGGTCCTGCCCGTCCTGCTGGCGGTGGCGTTCGCGTTCAACAAGGGCCGCTCGCGCACCACCTGGCAGGGCTTCTCGTTCCGCTGGTTCACCGGCCCGACGGGCAGCGTCTTCCACGACCCCGCGCTCCAGGGCGCGCTCAAGCACACGCTGTTCCTGGCGGTGTTGTGCGTGGCCGTGGCCACCCCGCTCGGCGTCATGCTCGCGCTCGGCCTGCAGCGCTGGCGCGGGCGCGCGGGCGGCACCGTCAACACGGTGATGCTGCTGCCGCTGGTCACGCCGGAGATCGTGATGGGCGTGGCGCTGCTGCTCTTGTTCCTGCGCGTCTTCCCGACGATCGGCCTTGGCACGGAGGCGCAGGCGATCGGCCAGGTCACCTTCACGCTCTCCTACGTGGTGGTGATCGTGCGCGGCCGGCTCGTGTCGATCGGGCCCGAGTACGAGGAGGTGGCCGCCGACCTCGGCGCCCCGCCGCGCGACCAGTTCTTCCGGGTCCTGCTGCCGCTGCTGGCGCCGGCGATCGTCGCTGCCGCGGCCGTGACCTTCGCCACCTCGATCGACGACTTCGTGGTCACCCAGTATCTGTCGAGCGACGCGAGCACGACCACCGTCTCGATGCTGCTCTACTCGAGCGCGCGCGGCGCGCCGACCCCGGCGCTCAACGCGATCGCCACGGTCGGCCTCGTGATCACGCTGCTCACGCTCGCCTTCGCGTTCTTCGTGTACCGCCGCTTCGCCGGCAGAGGCGAGGCCACCTCGCTCGCGACATTGGAGGTCTGATGCCCGGAGAGATCCAGCTCGAGGAATTGACAAAGGAGTTCGGCGAGCAGGTGGCCGTCGACGGCATCGATCTCGAGATGCCCGCCGGCGAGTTCTTCACGCTGCTCGGCCCGTCCGGCTGCGGGAAGACCACGACGCTGCGCATGATCGCCGGCTTCGAGCGACCCACCAGCGGGCGGATCCTGCTCGACGGCAACGACGTGGCCCGCGTTCCGCCGCACCAGCGGAACGTCAACACCGTCTTCCAGAGCTATGCGCTGTTCCCGCACCTCGACGTGGCGAAGAACGTCGCCTTCGGGCTCGAAGTACCAGAAGCTGAGCAAGGAGGAGCGGGAGAAGCGCGTGCGCGACGCGCTCGAGCTCGTGAACCTGACGCAGTTCGCCGGGCGCAAGGCCGACCAGCTCTCGGGCGGCCAGCAGCAGCGCGTGGCCCTTGCCCGCGCCCTGGTGCTGCGGCCGCGCGTGCTGCTGCTCGACGAGCCGCTCGGCGCGCTCGACGCCAAGCTCCGCAAGAACCTCCAGGTCGAGCTCAAGGCGCTCCAGTCGGACCTCGGGATCACGTTCGTGTTCGTCACGCACGACCAGGAGGAGGCGCTCACGATGAGCGACCGGATCGCGGTGATGAACAACGGCCACGTCGAGCAGGCGGCATCGCCGCGGACGATCTACGAGGAGCCGCTGACCGTGTTCGTCGCCGACTTCCTCGGCGTCTCGAACCTGCTCCCCGCCGAGGCCGTCGGGCCCGACGGCGGCGCCTGCACGGTCCGCGTCGGCGATCGCGTGCTCAAGGCTCAGCAGGGCGCGATCGAGGCGCGCGGCGAGGTGAAGGTGATGATCCGGCCGGAGCGGATCGAGATCGAGCCGCACGCGACGACCGGCGAGGAGCGGCTGCCGGGGATCGTCGAGCGGGCGGTGTTCCTCGGGGGCGCGCACGAGGTGCACGTGCGCGTGCTGGGCGGCGAGCTGCTCAAAGTCATGCTTGCCAACGACGGCCGGGACCTGCCGGTCGACCTCGAGCCGGGCGCAGCCGTCAGCGTGCGACTTCCCGCGGACGCCCTGCGCGTGCTCGTGCCGAGCGAGCCGCCGGCGGACGCCCACGAGCAGCCCGCGGAGGAGCCGGGAACGCCTTCGCCGATCGCCATCCCGCGCGGCTAGGCGCGCGCCCAGGCGCGCACGAGGTGAGTGAGATGGGGACGGAAGTAGGCCTCGATGAAGTCGTCAGTGGGAGTCATGGCGTAGTCGAGCAGGGCTCCCTCGACGAACTTCATGATCAGCTCGGCGGCCACCTTCGGCCGGGGCAGCTCGGCGCTCTTCACGAGCTGCGTGAAGCACTCCGCGTAGACCACCGACCAGCGGTTGGCGAGCGGCCGCAGGTAGTCGGACCGTCCCGACTCGAGCATCAGCTCGTACTGCGCGGTGAGGAAGGCGCCCGGATCGCTGATCTGGGCGTCGGCGAAGGCCACGATCCTGTCCACCAGCTCGGCCCGCGAGATCTTCGGCGGCGACTCGGTGTGGCGCCGAACGTCCTCGATCGAGCGGGTGACCATCAGCTCGAGGGCCTCCTCGATCAGCACGCTCTTCGAGTCGAAGTAGTAGGTCGTCGAGGCCAGCGAGACGCCCGCCTCCTCGGCCACCCGGCGATGCGTGACGCTGTCGACGCCACCCGAGCCGATCAGCCGCAGCGTCCCCTCCAGGATGTCCTGGCGCCGCGGGTTCTGGCGTTTGCTGTTGACCGGCGGCTTCCGCGGCATGTACGCGCGTACGGTACCTCAGTGGGTCGGTCGCTCAGATTGGTACGGTTGTCCAGTACGTATGTCTGAGCATGCTTACGACGTGGTCGTTGTCGGTGGCGGCTTCGCCGGGGTCACGGCGGCGCGCGAGTGCGCACTGCTGGGCCGCCGCACCCTGCTGCTCGAGGCCCGCGACCGCCTTGGCGGTCGCACCTGGAACTCACGCTGGAACGGCTTCGCGGTGGAGTACGGCGGCGCCTGGGTCCACTGGCACCAGCCCCATACCTTCTCTGAGCTGACCCGCGCCGGCCTGACGGTCAGCGTCAGCGACAACGCCGACTGCGCCTACTGGCACGTTGGCCCCGAGCGGCGCAGCGGCACGGTCGAGGAGCGCGACGAGATCGCCCGCCGGGGCTGGGACCGTTTCGTCGACGGCGTGCACGAGGCGCTGCCAGAGCCGCACGCACCGCTGGCGGCGCTGTCTCAGCTCAACCGGTTCGACCGCCTGAGCGTGGCCGAGCGGGTCGCCGAGCTTCAGCTCGACGACGAGGAGCGCGACGTCCTGGTCGCCGAGCTCGAATCGGTGACCCACGCGCCCCTGGACGAGTCCGGCGCCGTGTCGATCCTGCGCTGGCACGCCCTGTCCGGCTACAGCCTCGAGCTGACCCAGCACACCGGCGGCCGCGTGACGATCGACCGCGGCACCGGCGCGCTGCTGTCCGCGATCGCCGACGCCGCCCCGTTCGAGCGGCGGCTTTCAACGCCCGTGGCCGCCGTGTCCTACGGCGACGACGGCGTGGAGGTCGAGACGCGTGCCGGCGAGGTGTTCGGCGCTCGCGCAGTGATCGTCGCGGTGCCGCTCAACGTGATCGGCTCGATCGCATTCAGCCCGGAGCTGCCCGAGGACAAGCAGCAGGCGATCGCGCTCGGCCAGGCCAGCCGCGGCATCAAGGTGATGATCCACGCGCGCGGCGAGAGCATCATCCAGAACTCGATCCGGCCCGGCCACCCCTTCGGCTACCTCGACAGCGAGGAGCTGTTCGCCGACGGCACCCAGCTGATGATCGGCTTTGGCATGGACTCAGAGGGCTGCGACCCGTCAGATCGCGCCGGCATGCAGCAAAGCCTCGACGAGACCCTGCCCGGCTACGAGGTGATGGCCGCCAGCGCCCACAACTGGGTCGCGGACGAGTTCTCGCGCGGGACCTGGGCGATCCACCGCCCCGGCTGGTACGAGCACCACCACGGCGCCATGCGCCGGCCGGAGGGCAATCTGCTGCTCGCGGGGTCGGACCTGGCCAACGGCTGGTCCGGGTTCATCGACGGGGCGATCGAGTCCGGGTTGCAGGCCGGGCGCTGGGCTGTGGTGCTGACGGGCTGAGCCCGTCCCGGGTGCTGTTCGGGTCACACCGCGCGGTTGGCGGGCACCAGCGAGTAGGTCTCGGTCGCTCCGCACTTGGCGCAGGTGAAGTCGATCTCCGTCGGCGCGCTGTTGCCGCTGCCGCCGCTCGCGCGCTGCGCGGGCACCAGGCTGTAGGTCTCAGTCGCTCCGCACTGGGAGCAGGTGTAGTCGAACACCGGGTTGTCGGCCATCGGGCTCCTCCATCGGTTGCCGGTGCTTCAGACTCGCACCGGCGGCCCGGCGTTACAAGTCTCGCTAGCCGAGCGCCGGCTGCTGAAGCCCCATCTGCCCCATCATGCGCGCCGCGCCCTCCGGGCCGAGGCCCCAGTGCTCCACGATCCGGCGGTCCCGCACACGGGCCGCGTTCGCGACCCACAGGTCCACCGGCTGGCCCTCGCCGGAGACGCCCATCATCTCGCCGTCAAAGGTCGCGATCACGTGCACCTGCCAGACCAGCGTGCTGTCATCGAGCACGGTGACGTCGCTCACCTCGTGGCGATAGTCGGGGAGCGCGGCGCGGAAGCCCTGCAACATGCCGGTGAAGGCGTCATGGCCGCGCGTGTCGCCCATCGGGCCGTGGTCGATGAAGTCGGGGTCGAACAGCTCGCCGATGCGGGAGTAGTCGTCGCCGTCGATGACCTCGCTGAACACGCGCGCGATCAGCGTCTGCGCGTCTGCCTGCTTCATGGGGCCTCCTCCAGCGTGGCGGCCACCAGCGCGGTGTCCTCGGAGCTTCGGACGTAACAGACCTTGCCGTCGCGGAACCGCCAGTAGTGATGGAGGTTCATCTCGGCGCTCTTCCCGGTGGCGGTCGCGGTGAAGCCGTAGCGGATGAACGCCTGCACGTCGCCGTCGTCGTTGCTGGTGAGGCTGATCGGAGTGAACTCCGTCACCGGCCCGGTCTGCACGATCGCCTCGAAGAACCCGCGGACGCCCTCCTTGCCGTGCCTCGGCCCGTACCAGGGCGCCGACTCGATCGCGGCGTCGGTCGCCCAGTCCACGTCATCGGTCACCCGGGCGAGGATCGCGTCCACGTCCCCGCGGCCGAACGCCTCGTACAGCTCTCTCACCGTCTGAACATTCTGCTCAGCACTCACCCTCGCTCCTTTCAGCAGGCCGCTCGTTCTACGTCAGCGGCGCCGCGGCGGATCAGAGGAACTGCCGGCCGCCGTCCACGATCAGCGTCTGGCCGGTCATGAAGGCGCTGGCGTCCGAGGCGAGGAACAGCACAGTGCCGACCATGTCGCCCGGCTCGGCGGCCCGCTTGATCGCGCCGCGCGCCACGCCGTAGCTCTCGGCGTCCTCGATCAGCTCGCGGCTCGCGTCGGTGAGGGTGAAGCCGGGGGCGATCGCGTTCACGCGGATGCCGAGGTCGCCGGCCTCGCGCGCCATCGCACGCGTCAGCGCGAGCATGCCGCCCTTCGAGGCCACGTAGTGGGCCCACTGCGGCGAGCCGCTGAACACCGTGGCGGAGGAGACGTTGACGATCGCGCCGCCGCCGCGCTCCCGCATCACGGGTACGACGGCGCGCGCGCAGAGCCAGGCGCCCTTGAGGTTGACGGTCATCGCGCGGTCCCAGTCGCCCTCGTCGAGCTCCCAGAAGAAGGCGCGCCGCAGGGCGCCATACACGCCGGCGTTGTTCACCAGAACGTCGACGCCGCCGAACGCGTCGCACGCGCTGTCGACCATCGCGGCCACCGACACGGCGTCGCCAACGTCGACGCGCACGGAAGCGGCCTCGGCCCCCCGGTCGCGGCAGAGCGAAGCGGTCTCAGCCGCCGCCCCCTCGTCCAGATCGGCCGCCGCCACCCGCGCGCCGGCGTCGGCGAAGCCGAGGCAGAACGCGCGCCCCAGCCCGCGGCCGCCGCCGGTGACGATCACGGAGCGGCCGTCCATCACGGCAGCAGCGCCACCTTCAGCGCCTCGCCCGAGCGGGTCAGATCGGAACGCGCCCGCCCCTTCGCCTCGGGCGTGAAGAAGCCGTCGAGCTGCACCTCGAGGTTGGGCCAGTAGTCGGCGGGCGACTTGCCTGTCCACACGCACGAAAGCGCAATGCCCGTGATCGTGAAGCGCCAGAGCCGGTCGCAGTCCTTCATCAGGCGGTCATTCAATGACAGCGGCTCGACCCGCGTGTCGTGGCCGTCGATGATCGCCGCCACCTCGTCCACGAGCGTGGCCTCGTAGCCGAGCCCGCCGAGGATCTCGCGCGCGAGCCGCGCCCCCTCCTTCTCGTGCGCGATGCGGATCTCCGCCTGCATCATGTTCGGCCCGAAGCCCTCGCTGATGATGCGCTCCTGGTCGAGCACGGCCCAGCCGATGTCGTGCAGCAGCACGCTGAGCAGCACCACCTCGTCGTCGGCGTCCGGATAGTGGCCGACGAGCCACTGCGCGTCCGCATAGGACAGCGGCAGGTGCACGTCGTTGCCGCGCGAGTGCATGTAGGGGCGCGCCGCCGCCCACACGGCAGCGTGCCTCTCTTCCACCATCAGTCGAGCACTGTGACCGTGCCGGCGGAACCGTCCACCCGCACGCGCTGACCGCTCTTGATCGCCACCGTGGCCGAGCCCGTGCCGGTCACGGCGGGCAGCCCGTACTCGCGGCAGACGATCGCGGCGTGGCTCATCATGCCGCCGATGTCGGTGACCACTGCCGCCACGTGGGCGAACACCGGCCCCCAGCTCGGCGCGGTGACCGGCGCGATCAGGATCTCGCCGTCCGCCACCTGGCCGAGCTCGGACGCGTCGTAGACCACGCGCGCCACGCCCTCGACCTCGCCCGGGGAGGCGGCCATCCCCACGAGGTCGCCGCCGCCGCCACCGGCCAGCCAGCGGTTCACGCTCTCGGACGTGATGCCGTAGAGCATGATCGTGAACGGCTCGGTGACGACCTCCGGCGGCTCGTTCAGCGCCGGCTGCGGCGGCCTCGAGCTGAGCGCCTCGTAGATCCGCTTGCGGCGCTCGATCTCGCCCGGCCAGTGGTACGGGCCGGCGGCCTCGGCGCCCACCGCCCAGCCGCTGCCGTAGTCGAAGATCACGCCCGGGATCTCGTCGCGGCGCAGGAAGAAGATGTCGTCGGCCTCGTTCCAGAAGCCGGCGTCGGCCAGCACCTGGCCGAGCTCCCTGATCCGCCGCCAGAACAGCGACATCGACCAGTGCTCGATGTAGAAGTTGTGGTTCTCGACGTAGGGGAACACGAGCCGCGCGAGCCCGAGCTTCTCGTCGAGGGCCTGCTGCCCGCCCTCGTCGAGCAGCGCCCGGTACTCGGCGGTCACGCGGTCGCGCTCGGCCTGCACCGCCGCGGTGGGCCGTTCGATCGTGTCGCCCGCGCGCACGCGCTTCGTGTAGTCGCGCAGGTAGCTGAGCGGGATGTCGAGGTGGTCGAGCCAGACCCTGTCGCCGCTGTACATGCCGCTGCCGGACGAGAAGTTGAACCACGGGTCCTGCGCGGCCTGCCAGGCCTCGATCCACTCGGAGCCGCGCGGCGCGGCGGCCACGGCGGCGAGCGCCTCGTCCACGCTGCCGGTCGCCAGCGCGCCGTCCACGTCCAGCTCCACCGCCAGCTTGGCGAGCCGCTTGAGCTCGTCGTCGGGCCGGAACAGGTCCACGTCCACGCCCTGCACCATCTTGGCGATGCCCAGCTCCGACACCCCCGGCAGCGCCTCCTTGCAGAACGTGAAGAAGTCGAGGTAGGCGACGTAGCCCAGGTTGAGGAACTCGAAGTGGTACTGCCAGGCCTTGTAGCAGAGCTCGATCGCGCGGTTGTAGTTGTGGGTGAAGTCGAAGTGGGGGTCGAGCCCCCTGCCCTCGGTGATCCACTCGACGGGCACGCGGTCGGGCAGCGGCTCGAAGCTGATCTCCTCCAGGCCGGCGATCAGGTCGCGGACCTTCGCGTGCCAGTTGTCGAGCAGCGAGGTCCAGTTGCCGAAGTAGTGGCCCGCGCGCTCGAGGAACTCGGGCACGCGCCCCGCGATCTCCTCCGGCGCCACGGCCACCGGGCTCATGTAGAGGTAGCCGTTGTGGACGCGGTAGTCGATCCCGTTGGCCGGCGGGATGATGTAGTGGCGCGTGTTGTACTGGCCGAGGCAGCGGCAGGCCATCTCCACGGTGATCGTGTCGAAGGGCTTGAACGGCACCGGCCAGTGCTGGGTGTCGGCGAACCAGAAGCGCGACTCCTCACCCTCGCGGCGATCGTCGCGGAAGTGCAGGTAGTAGGGGTAGAGCTCCTCCCAGCCCTCGGCGCCGGGCGGCGCCGGGTCCTCGTAGGGACTCGCAAATCGCTTAATGGTCGGGGTCGACATCTGCGGTCCTCCTTGAGGCCAGTGGATTGACGAGAGTCTGCACGAGGCTTCCGAGGCCGAGCGAGTAGGCGGACCCCTCCGGCGCCGGCGCGGGCCTGCGCGACCAGACGGTCTCGGGTCGGCTCTGGAGCAGGACCACCGAGCCGTCCTCGATCGCCCACTCCACGTCCTGGGGAGAGCCGTAGTGGCGCTCGGCCTGCTTGGCGAGCGCGGCGACGGCGATCACCTCGTCGCTCGACAGCGACGGGAGGTTCTTGCGCTCGGGCTCGACGGTGCGCTCGTGCACGCCGTGGCCGGCCGGGTCGGGCACCAGCTCGATGTCCTTCGAGTTGATCTTGCTCTCCACGACGGCCAGCATCACCTTGTCCACGAGGAAGCTGTCGGGGGTCACCGTGCCGCCGACCACCGTCTCCCCCAGGCCGAAGCTCGACTCGATGGCGATCTTCGAGCGGTCGCCGTTCACCGGGTTGAGCGTCATCGCCACGCCGGCGGCGCTCGCCCGCACCATGCACTGCACCGCCACGCCCATGCGCACGTTCACGCGATCGAAGCCGCGGTCGTGCCGGTAGGCCTGCGAGCGGTCCGACCAGAGGCTGGCCCAGCAGCGCTTCACGTGCTCGATCACCTCGTCCTCGCCGGTGATCCAGAGGTAGGTGTCCTGCATGCCGGCGAAGCTGGCCTCGGCTGAGTCCTCGGCGGTGGCGCTCGAGCGCACGGCCACCGGCACCGGCTCGGCGCCGTCGCCGCACAGCTCGCGGTACGCGGCGCGGATCTCCTGCTCGGGCACGCCACCGTCGGGGTCGAACGCCGCCGTGGTCACCGCGAAGCCCGGCGGCACCGGCAGGCCGGCCTGGATCATCTCGCCGAGGCTCGCCGCCTTGCCGCCAACGAGCTCGACGTCCGCCGACGAGCAGCGCTCGAGCCCGATCACGAGTGGCAGCTCCCACTCGGCCAGCACCCTGTGCGGCGCGCGGAAGGTGGTGTTGGCGGTGTAGTCGAAGCTCTGGCCCGGGGCGAGGCGCAGGCCTGGCAGGCGCTCGGTCAGCTCCTCGAGCACGACCTGCCCCTCGAGCCGCGCCAGCGACGCTCCCAGGCAGAAGTGGACCCCGTGGCCGAAGGTGAGGTGATTGCGGGCGTTGTCGCGCCGGAGGTCGATCGCCTCCGGGTCGGGGAAGACGCTGCCGTCGTGATTCCCGGAGCCCAGCAGCAGCAGGACGTTGTCGCCCTCGGCCACCTCCACGCCCGCGATCGTGGCGGGCTGCTTGACCTTGCGCTTCCAGGCGAACACCGGCGTGCTGAGGCGCAGCAGCTCTTCCACCGCGGCGGGGATGAGCGAACTGTCCGCGCAGAGGTCCTCCCAGCGCTCGCGCTGGGTGAGCAGCAGCCTGAGGCCCTCGGCGAGCAGCGAGGAGGTGGTCTCCTGCCCCGCGGTGAGCTGGCCGTAGACGAGGCCGGCCATCTCGTCGATCGAGATCGACTGGTCGCCCGACTGGTAGATCCGCACGAGATCGCTCGGGAGGTCGTCGCGCTGTTCCTCGAAGCGCTTCTCGATCAACTCGAGGCAGTAGCTCCAGTACTTCACGAGGTTGCGCGCGTGATGCACCTGCTGCTCGATCGGCAGGTCGCCGAAGTTCAGGTAGACGCGGCTCTCGGCCCACTCCTTCACGTTCGGCACGTCCTCGTCGGGGATGCCGAGCAGGCGGAAGATCACGAAAGCCGGGAGGTCGCGGGCCAGGTCGGCCACGAGGTCGGCACGGCCGCGGCCCTGGAAGCTCTCGATCATTCCCACGGCGAGCTCGCGCACGCTCGGTTCGAGCGTGGCAACCCGCCGCGGGGTGAAGGCCTTGTTGATGAAGCCGCGCAGGCGCGTGTGGTCGGGCGGCTGGCGGGCGGAGAGGCCGGAGTAGGCGCGGAAGTCGCCCTCCTCGAGCACCTGCTGGACCTCCGGTGGGCGCGGCTTGTAGGGCGCCTGGGTGTTCTCCGACGAGAACGTCTTCGGGTCCTTGAAGATCGCCAGGATGTCCTCGTAGCGGCTGACGACCCAGTAGCCGAGCTGCTCGCTGAAGAACACCGGCTCCTCCGCGCGTGCGCGCGCGTAGAAGTCGAACGGGTCCGAGATGTCGAACGGGTCGAATGCGTGCGCGACAGGGCAGCCCGCCTGGGCCTGCGTCTCCTCCACAGTGGCGACCGTAAGGGCTCGCCATGTGCCGATCAAGACGAGTTCTCGCCCCAGTGAGAGTTTCTTCCTATCATGGCGGGATGGAGCTCCGGCACCTCCATTACTTCGTGGTCGTCGCCGAGGAGCTGCACTTCCGCCGCGCGGCCGACCGGCTGCACATCGCGCAGCCGAGCGTGAGCCAGCAGATCCGCCGCCTCGAGCAGGAGCTGGGCGTGAAGCTGTTCGAGCGCAACCGGCGCGGCGTGACGCTCACTGCCGCCGGCAGCGCGATGCTCGACGAGGCCCGCGCGGCCCTGGCCCAGGCGGCGCGGGCGGCCGACCGCGCACGCGCCGCGGGCGCCGGCGAGACCGGCCGCCTGCGCCTCAACCTCACCCGCTCCCTGACCGGCGGCCTGGCCGGCGAGATCGTCGACGCCTACCGCGCCCGCTACCCCGAGGTGGAGCTGGAGCTGGACGTCGGCCAGACCAGCATCCACGCCGAGCAGCTGCGGCGCGGGACGATCGACATCGCCTTCGTGCGGCCGCCGCTGAACGACCCCGAGCTCGAGGAGGTGGAGCTGGCGCGCGAGCCGCTCGTCTGCGTGCTGCCGAGCGGCCACCCGCTGGCCAAGCGCAAGCTCGTGCAGCGCGAGGAGCTGGCCGGCGAGCCGCTCGTCTGGTGGCCGCGCCACCACGGTCCCGGGCCCTGGGAGGACATGCTCACCGGCGTGTACGGGAAGGACGGCTGGCCGAAGAGCTACCGCAAGGAGCCCGAGGAGGAGCGGATCGTGTCGGCCGTGGCCGCCGGCGCGGGCGTGAGCTTCATCATGCTCGAGCGCTCGCGCCGGCTGAAGGTGCCGGGCGCGGTGTTCCGCCGCTTCGCGCCGCCCGAGCCGACGGTGGGCATCGGGCTGGCCTGGCGTCGCGGCAACACGCTCCCCGTGGTGGATCGGTTCCGCGAGCTGGCGCTGGACGTGGCGGGCAGTCACGATGGGCTGGCCGCGTGAGCGCAGCCTGGGCTGATCCGCAGGCGGCGCGCGAGCAGCTCGGACGCGTGGGCGTCTGGAGCTCGCTGCTCAGCCGCTCGCCCTCGAACCTGGCGCTGCCGGCCGCCCGCCGGATCGAGGAGCTCGGCTACACGGCGCTCTGGCTGAACGAGGGGCCGAGCCTCAAGGATCCGCTCACGGCCGCCGCGCTGCTGCTGGACGCCACCGACCGGCTCGTGCTCGCCACCGGCATCGCCAACATCTGGGCCCGCGACGGCGCGGCCGCCCGCAACGCGGCCTACACCCTCGCCGAGGCGCACCCGGGCCGCTTCACGCTCGGGCTCGGAGTGTCCCACCAGCCGATCGTCGACGTGCGCGGGCACACGTACGCCAAGCCGCTGAGCGCGATGCGCGCATACCTCGACGCGCTCGACGCGATCGACTGGGTGGGACCGCCGCCCGCCGAGCCGGTGCCGCTCGTGCTCGCCGCGCTGCGGCCGAGGATGCTCGAGCTGGCGCGCGACCGGACCAGCGGCGCCATTCCCTACCTCACGCCGGTGGAGCACACGGCGCGCGCCCGCGCGCTGCTGGGACCCGGCCCGCTGCTCGCGCCCGAGGTCTCGGTGGCGGTCGAGCCCGATCCCGCGCGTGCCCGCGCACGTGCGCGGGAGTTCGCAGCCGGCTACCTGCGGTTGCCGAACTACGCGAACAACCTGCGCGAGCTCGGCTTCGGCGACGACGACATCGCGGACGGCGGCAGCGAGCGCCTGCTCGACGCGATCGTCGGCTGGGGCGACGCGGCCGCAGTGGCCGAGCGCGTGAGCGCGCACCTCGACGCCGGCGCCGACCACGTCTGCGTGCAGCCGGTGGGCACCGACGTCGAGGGCGCGCTGGCCGAGCTCGAGCAGCTCGCGCCGCTGCTTCGCTGACCTCGCTTCAAGCCGAGGCACGTAGATCGATGAAGCGGCAACCGGGTTATTACCGGATGTGCGGGCGTGCGACCGCGGCTACGTTGGAGCAGTCCCCTCGTGGAGGTGCATATGAGGCGGGGGTGTGTGCCCTTGGCTGCGTTCGCCGGCCTGTTGGTGGCTACGGCTCCCGCGCATGCATCCTTCCCGGGCGCCAACGGCGGGCTGCTCGTCGACGGGTCGCACCTCGGGCCGGCGCCGTGCGGGCTCGAGTGCGGCATCGACCACCTCTACTTCGTTCCGACGGGGGCCCGTACGCGCGAGCTCTACCCCGACGGGACGCCGTCCGCCTTCTCTCCCGACGGCAGGTCGTTCCTCACCACCGAGTACGGCGATGCGGGGGCCAGGGTGGCAATCGTCCGACTCGCAGACGGGCACGTCACCCGCGTGGGGCGGCCGGGCAACTTCGCCGCAGTGGGCTGGTCGCCGGACGGACGCCGTGTTCTGCTGGAGCGCTACCTGCCGCGGAACCAGACCTCGATCCAGATCCTGGATCTGCGCACCCAACGGGTGCGATCGCTAATGCGAGGAACAGGGCCGGTCTGGTCGGTGCGCAACCAGATCGCGCTCCTCTGCCCACACCGCGCTCGCGGCGGGGGGACGCTCGAAAACGTCTGCATCACGGACCCGACCGGCAAGCGTCCACGCCTGCTCACACGCCTCGGTGCGGAGGCCGACATCAGCGTGAGCTGGTCGCCGGACGGGCGCAGGCTGGTCTACTCGCGAGCCGTGATCAACGCGGGCGGCAGCCCGAGCGACTACCCGGACATCATGTCGATCGCCCCCCGTGCGGGCGCGAGACCGCACGTGGTCGTGCGCAGCAACGGAAGCGTGGCGAACCAGTCCCCGATCTGGGCACCGGACGGCCGCTCGATCCTCTTCCGGCGCGACCAGGATGCGCTCTACACCGTCCGCCCGGACGGGAGCGACATGCGCCTGCGGCTCAGGGCAGCCGACATCGGAGAGGCGTGGCTGACCCCGGTCGACTGGCAGCCGCGGCCGCCGGCCCGTGCGTCCGCCAGCCGGGCCGGCGGCGTTATCGCCTTCATCCGCTTCAAGCCTGCGGGATCGATCTACACGGTCTCGCCGGACGGCAGTGGGCTGCGCCGCATCGTGAAGAACGGCATCGGCCCCGCCTGGTCGCCCGACGGCAAGCGGCTCGCTTACGGACTGCCGAGCTACTTCCCCCACAGCCAGATCTACACGGCTGACCCCTCCGGCCGTCACCGCGCGCGGGTCACCCGGGGCCCGGCCGGCGGGGCCTACGAGCCCACCTGGGGACCCGATGGCAGGCGGCTCGCGTTCGCAAACGACGGCTCGTTGTTCACGGTCGGGACGAACGGCCGCGGGCTGCGGCGGATCTTCGACTCGCCTCCGCTCGTGCCCAACCGCCGCTACGCGCTGCAGCCCGCCTGGTCCCCCGACGGTCTTACGATCGCCTACTCGTCGCAGCCGGCGGACTGGCCCAGCGGTCAGGGCGAGGGCTTTTTCGACATCTGGACGCTGCCGGCCGGCGGCGGCCCGTCCACGCAGCTCACGCACGGCAAGAGCGGCGATGCGTTCTTCAACGCCGCCTGGTCCCCAGACGGGAAGCAGCTCGCTTTCGAGGACTCCGTGATCCCAGCCGAAGGGGCCGTGCCGTCCGGCGGCCCGTACGGCATCTACGCGATGAACGCCGACGGCAGCGGGCAGCACCTCGTGGCGCCGAACGGAACGGCTCCGACCTGGTCCCCCGACGGCCGCATGCTCGCGTTCGCGCGCGCCGGCGGCATCTGGGCGGCGAACGCGGACGGCAGCGGCGCCCATCGGGTCGTTGCCAACGGCAGCGACCCGGCCTGGCAGCCCTGATAGCCCGCACCTCTCACAGCAGACCGGATTGGGGCTTGATCGCGGCACCGCCGCCGTCCTAACGTGGCCCGCCGTGAGCGACGCCCGCTACGACGCCGTCATCGCCGGCGGCGGCCACCACTCCACGATCGTCGCCTGCTACCTCGCCCGCGCGGGCATGAGCGTCTGCGTGCTCGAGCGCACGCCGCACTTCGGCGGCGGCGCCTGCACCAGCGAGGGTCCAGCGCCCGGCTACCTGATGAACCACTGCAGCCACTGGACGCGCTTCTACGGGCACCCCGCCTACCGCGACTTCGACCTCGCCGCCGAGGGCCTCCGCTACGTCTTCCCCGACCAGAACGAGGGGATGATCTTCGACGACGGCTCGTCGTTCATCGGCTACTCGGCCGCGACGGTGGTCGACCCCGCCAGCGGCAGGACCGAGCGCTCGGACGCGAACATCGCGCGCACCCACGAGCAGATCGCCCGCTTCTCGAGCCGCGACGCCGAGACCTACCTCGCCGTGCTCGACGTGTACGAGCGCCACTGGAAGCAGGCGTTCAAGCGCCACCGCTTCAGCCCGCCGCCGTCCGACGGCACGCCCGACGCGCTCGAGGAGCTGCTCGCTGTCCCGAGCAGCCTGCTCGAGCCCGTGCACCAGGTCATGACGCTGCGCCAGCTCGCGTTCGACTTCTTCGAGAGCGACGAGCTGCGCATCCTCTTCATGCGCGCGGCCACGACCTCGACCGGCAACTACCCCGACGACGTGCCCGGCCTCCAGGGCCTCGTGCACGTGCTGCCGCTGACCCTGAGCCTCGAGCCGGCGGCGATCGCGGTGGGCGGCAGCCAGGCGATCACGGACGCGCTGATGTCGGCCGGCCGCAAGCTGGGCGTGGAGTACTTCAAGGAGTCGGACGTCGACCGGATCGTCACCGAGGGCACGCGCGCCACGGGCGTCGAGCTGGCCGACGGCACCCGCATCGACGCCGACATGGTGGTGAGCGGCCTGGGCCTGCCGCAGACCGTGCTGCGGCTGCTGCGCGACATGCGGGTGGACGATCGGCTCGCCCGCCGCATCCGCAACATCCACTACGACCGCGGCCAGCTCTTCTGGAGCAACCTCGCCATCAAGGAGCCGCCGCGCTACGAGGCCGACGCCGCCAACCCCGGCGTGGGCGAGCAGCCGCGCCTCTACTGGGGCCCGAAGGACGCGGACTACCTGACGCTGCGCTACCAGCCCGAGATCTACACGCAGGGCTTCGCCGCCCACCCGTACGTGCTCTGCTCGGTGGACAGCCTCTGGGACGAGTCGCGCGCGCCAGCCGGCAGCCACATCGTCGGCGTCGAGGAGTTCGCCCCGCCGCGCCGCATGCACAGCAGCGAGGGCTGGCGCGAGCTGAAGCAGCGCTTCCTCGACAACCTGCTGCGCGAGTGGCAGCGCTACGCGCCGAACATGACGCCCGACAACGTGATCGCCTCGCGCGTGTACGGGCCCGACGACATCGAGCGCGAGCGCCCCGACCTGGCCGAGGGCGGTTACTCTGCCGGCAGCACGATCGCCTCCCAGCTCGGGCGCTTTCGCCCCATTCCCGGGCTGAGCGGCTACCGGATGCTGCTCGACAACCTCTACAACTGCTCCGCGAACCTGCACTCCGGCCCCGGCATCGCGCGCGGGTCGTCCTGGAACTGCGTGCAGGAGATCGCGCGCGACCTCGCGCTCGAGCAGCCGGCCGTTGCTACACCGGTCTGACGAACCCGCGCTCGCCCTTCACAACGGCGGCATCTCCTTCTGGTACGCGAACACGCAGATGCCGGCCCGGCGCGCGCCGCTGCCCGGCGACCGCGAGGCCGACGCGTGCATCGTCGGCGGCGGCTTCACCGGCCTCTGGACGGCCTACTACCTGAAGCGCGCCAGGCCGAAGCTCGACGTGGTGGTGCTGGAGCGCGAGTTCGCGGGCTTCGGCGCGTCGGGCCGCAATGGCGGCTGGGTGTCCGACCGGTTCGCCGCGAAGCGCTCCGAGCTGGCGAAGAGCCACGGCCGCGAGGGGGTGCTGGCGCTGCAGCGCGCGATGCAGCGGACGGTGGACGAGGTGATCGAGGTCTGCGCCCGCGAGGGCATCGAGGCCGACATCGTGAAGCACGGCCTGGTGCACGCCGCGCGCGGGCCGGCGCAGCTCAGCCGCCTTCGCCACCACATGGAGGACGACCGCGCCTGGGGACTCGGCCCCGAGGACGTGGTGGAGCTCGACCTCGAGGCGCTCGACGCCCGGCTGCGCATCGCCGGGGCGAGCGCCGGCTCCTGGAGCCCGCACTGCGCGCGCGTGCAGCCCGCCAAGCTCGTGCAGGGGCTGGCCGCGGCGGTTGAGCGGCTCGGCGTGACGATCTACGAGGGCACCGCGGTGACCGAGGTGGCGCCAGGCGTGGCGCGCAGCCGGCGCGGCAGCGTCCGGGCGCCGATCGTGCTCACCTGCCTCGAGGGCTTCACGGCGTCGCTGCGCGGCGAGCGGCGCAAGCTGCTGCCGCTCAACTCGGCGATCGTGGTCACCGAGCCGCTCTCCCAGGCCGCCTGGGACGAGATCGGCTGGGAGGGCGCGGAGCTGCTCGGCGACGAGGCCCACGCCTACGTCTACGTGCAGCACACCGCGGACGGCCGCATCGCTTTGGGCGGCCGCGGCGTGCCCTACCGCTTCGGCTCGCGGCCGGACCGCGACGGCCGCACCCAGCGCCGGACGGTGGCGCAACTCGTGGGCATGCTGCACGAGCTGTTCCCGGCGACGAAGGGTGCCGGCATCGACCACGCCTGGTGCGGCGTGCTGGGCGTGCCGCGGGACTGGTCGCCGCGCGTGCAGCTCGACCGCGCGACGGGGCTCGGCTCCGGCGGCGGCTACGTCGGCCACGGCGTGGCCACTTCCAATCTCGCCGGGCGGACGATGGCCGACCTGGTGCTCGAGCACGACAGCGACCTCACGCGGCTGCCGTGGGTCGGCCGCCAGGCGCGGCAGTGGGAGCCCGAGCCGCTGCGCTTCGTGGGCTCGCGCCTGGTCTATGGGCTCTACCGCGCCGCGGATCGCCGCGAGGCGCGCGGGATGACTCGCACGAGCAGGCTCGCACGGACCGCGGACCTGATCGCCGGCCGCTGAGCGGCGCCGCACCTGCGGCAAAGTCGCAGCCGGACTGAGGATCGCTACGGATGGCGAGCGCGCCAGCCGCTGACAGGGTTGGGCGTCCATGGGCCGAGACGAGCAGGGGCGTACATTTCGAGTCGTGGCAATGGACCCGCGCCACTTCCAGCGGTCCGACCGGCGCCCCGCGCCGCGTCCGGACATCACCGCGCTGCCCGATCTGCTCCACGGCCGTTCGCGCTCCGGCCCGGTGCGCAGCGAGCGGCCCGTGTACGTCGACCTGCTGCCGCCCTGCAACAACGCCTGCCCGGCCGGCGAGAACATCCAGGCCTGGCTCGCGCACGTGAACGCGGGCGACCACGAGGCGGCCTGGCGCCAGCTCGTGGAGGACAACCCGTTCGCGGCCATCCACGGCCGGGTCTGCTACCACCCCTGCGAGACGAGCTGCAACCGCCGCCAGCTCGACAGCGAGGTCTCGATCCACTCGGTGGAGCGCTTCCTCGGCGACCTGGCGATCGAGCGCGGCTGGCAGTACGAGCGGCTGCGGCCCCTCACCGACAAGCGCGTGCTCGTGATCGGCGCCGGACCGAGCGGGCTGTCCGCCGCCTACCACCTCGCCCGCCTCGGCCACTCCGTGGAGATCCGCGACGCCGGTCCGGAGCCCGGCGGCATGATGCGCTACGGCATCCCCGCCTACCGCATGCCACGGGACGTGCTGAGCGCGGAGATCGACCGCATCAAGGCGCTGGGCGTGAAGATGACGCCGGACCACCACGTCACCGACCTCGAGGCGGAGCGCCGGGAGGGACAGTTCGACGCCGTCTTCGTGGCCGTGGGCGCGCACCTCTCGAAGCGCGTCGACATCCCGGCTGGCGACGCCGGCAAGATCGTCGACGCCGTCGCGTTCCTGCGCGAGGTGGCCTCGGGCGAGACGCCGGTGATCGGCCGGCGCGTGGCCGTCTACGGCGGCGGCAACACCGCTATGGACGCGGCGCGCACAGCGCGCCGGCTCGGGGTGCCCGAGACGATGATCGTCTACCGCCGCACGCGCGAGCAGATGCCGGCGCACGAGGAGGAGGCGACCGACGCCGAGCAGGAGGGCGTCCGCATCAACTGGCTGCGCACGATCAGCTCTTTCGAGGGACCCGAGATGCAGGTCGAGGTGATGGAGCTCGACGACTCGGGCTACCCGCAGCCCACCGGCCGCTTCGAGACGCTGGAGGCCGACACCGTGATCCTCGCGCTCGGCCAGGATTCGGACACCGCCTTCATGCGCGACGTTCCGGGCGTGGAGTTCGAGCGCGACGGCACCGTGAAGGTGTCGCCCTCGCTGATGACCGGCGCGCCGGGGATCTTCGCCGGCGGCGACATGGTGCCCGCCGAGCGGACCGTGACCGTCGGCGTGGGGCACGGCAAGCGAGCCGCCCGCGAGATCGACGCCTGGTTGCGCGAGACGAGCTACGAGCGGGGCCCCAAGCACCCGCTGGCCGAGTTCGACGCGCTCCACGTCTGGTACTTCGGCGATCACGGCCAGCGCGAGCAGGCGGCGCTCGAGCCGGAGATCCGCGTGGAGAGCTTCGAGGAGGTCGTCGGCGGGCTGTCCGTGGAGCAGGCCTCGTACGAGGCGGCTCGCTGCCTCTCGTGCGGCAACTGCTGCGAGTGCGACGGCTGCCTGGGCGCCTGCCCGGAGGACGCCGTGATCAAGCTCGGCCCCGGCCTGCGCTATCGCTTCGACTACGACCGCTGCACGGGCTGCCGCGCCTGCGTTGAGCAATGCCCCGTGCACTCGATCGACATGTACTCGGAGGAGGCGCCGGACCCCGCCTGGGCGTTCGTCGCGCCTGAGGAAGCCTGATGCGGGTCACGATCGACGGGAACGAGGCGGCGGCCTCGGTGGCCTACCGCCTCAACGAGGTCTGCTGCATCTACCCGATCACGCCCAGCTCGACGATGGCCGAGCTGGCCGACGAGTGGTCGAGCCAGGGCAAGCCCAACGTCTGGGGCACGGTCCCCGCCGTGATCGAGATGCAGAGCGAGGCGGGCGCCGCCGGCGCCCTGCACGGTGCGCTCCAGGGCGGCGCATTGGGCACGACCTTCACCGCCTCCCAGGGCCTGCTCCTGATGATCCCGAACATGTACAAGATCGCCGGGGAGCTGACCTCGGCGGTGCTGCACGTGGCCGCCCGCTCGCTGGCGGCGCAGGGGCTGTCGATCTTCGGCGACCACTCCGACGTGATGGCGGTGCGCCAGACCGGCTTCGCACTGCTGGCCGCGGCGTCGGTGCAGGAGGCGCATGACATGGCGCTGGTCGCGCAGGCCGCGACGCTGCGAAGCCGCGTGCCCTTCCTTCACTTCTTCGACGGCTTCCGCACCTCGCACGAGCTGAACACCGTCGAGCAGCTCACAGACGACGACCTGCGCGCGCTCGTGCCCGAGGAGCTGGTGCGCGCCCACCGCGACCGGGCGCTCTCGCCCGAGCGGCCGTTCATCCGCGGCACCGCCCAGAACCCGGACGTCTACTTCCAGGCGCGCGAGACGGTCAACCCCTTCTACGCGCGCGTGCCCGGTCTCGTGCAGGAGGCGATGGACCGCGTGGGCGAGCGCAGCGGCCGCCACTACGGGCTCGTGGAGTACGTCGGCCACCCCGAGGCCGAGCGCGCGATCGTGATCATGGGCTCGGGCGCCGAGACCGCGCGCGAGACCGTGGCCCACCTCGAGGGCAGGGGCGAGCGCGTGGGCGTGGTGCAGGTGAGGCTCTACCGGCCCTTCCCCGCCGACGAGCTGATGAAGGCGCTGCCGCGCAGCGTGCGGCGCGTGGCGGTGCTCGACCGCACCAAGGAGCCCGGCTCGTTCGGCGAGCCGCTCTTCCTCGACGTGCTGGCGGCACTCAACGAGGACCCGGACCGCGAGGCGATGCCCGAGGTGATCGGCGGCCGCTACGGCCTCTCGTCGAAGGAGTTCAACCCGGGCATGGTGGCCGCCGTGTTCGAGGAGCTCGGCCGCGACCGGCCCAAGAAGCGCTTCACGATCGGCATCGACGACGACGTCTCCCACACCAGTCTCGAGTACGACGGGTCGCTCGACATCGAGCCCGACACCACCGTCCGCGCGGTGTTCTTCGGGCTCGGCTCGGACGGCACGGTCGGCGCCAACAAGAACACGATCAAGATCCTGGGCGAGGAGGACCTGCACGCGCAGGGCTACTTCGTCTACGACTCGAAGAAGTCGGGCTCGCAGACGGTCTCGCACCTGCGCTTCGGCCCGCAGCCGATCAAGGCGCCCTACCTCGTCTCGCAGGCGAGCTTCGTGGGCTGCCACCAGTGGGGGATCCTCGAGCGGCCCGAGGTGCTCGACCGCGCGGGCCAGGGCGCGACGCTGCTCGTGAACACCCGCCACGGCCCGGACGAGATGTGGGGCGCGCTCACGCGCGAGCTCCAGCAGCGCATGCTCGAGAAGGAGATCCAGCTCTACGTGATCGACGCCGGCAAGATCGCCCGCGCGGCGGGGCTGGCCGGACGCACCAACACCGTGCTGCAGACCTGCTTCTTCGCCATCTCCGGCGTGCTCGAGCGGGAGCGGGCGGTGGAGCGCATCAAGGCCGCGATCGCCAAGACCTACGGCCGCCGCGGCGCGGAGGTGGTGGAGCGCAACCAGGCGGCGGTGGACCATTCGCTGGCGGGTCTCCACCGGGTCGAGTTGCCGGACGCCGCAAGCTCCGAGCTCGAGCCCGCGCCGATCGTGCCGGACTTCGCGCCCGACTTCGTGAAGACGGTCACCGCGACGATGATGGCCGGCCGCGGCGACGAGCTGCCCGTGAGCGCGATGCCGGTCGACGGCACCTATCCGAGCGGCACCACCCGGTACGAGAAGCGCAACATCTCGGAGCTGGTCGCGGTCTGGGACGAGGACCTCTGCATCCAGTGCGGCAACTGCAGCTTCGTCTGCCCGCACAGCGTGATCCGCTCGAACTACTTCGACCCCTCCGCGCTCGAGGGCGCGCCCGACTCCTTCCGCTCGGCGCCGCTCAACGCCCCGGGTCTGCCAGAGACGCGCTACACGCTCCAGGTCTACGTCGAGGACTGCACCGGCTGCCGGCTGTGCGTCGAGGCCTGCCCGGTGTCGGCGGGCGGCGACCCCGTGCACAAGGCGATCAACCTCGACCTGCGCGAGCCGCTGCTCGAGGCCGAGCGCAAGAACATCGACTTCTTCGAGCAGCTGCCGCCGGCCGACCGCTCGCGCGTGGACTTCGGCAGCGTGCGCGGCACCCAGTTCCTCGAGCCGCTGTTCGAGTTCTCCGGCGCCTGCGCGGGCTGCGGCGAGACGCCCTACCTGAAGCTCCTTTCCCAGCTGTTCGGCGACCGCATGACGGTCGCCAACGCCACCGGCTGCTCCTCGATCTACGGCGGCAACCTGCCCACCACGCCCTGGACCTCGAACGCCGAGGGGCGCGGGCCCGCCTGGTCCAACTCGTTGTTCGAGGACAACGCCGAGTTCGGGCTCGGCCTGCGGCTCGCGGCCGACCGCCAGACCGAGCTGGCCCGACGCCGCCTGAACGAGCTGCGCGACCGCCTCGGCGACGAGCTCGTGGACGGCATCCTGGACGCGCCCCAGTTGCGCGAGTCCGACCTGCGCGAGCAGCGCGAGCGGATCGCCGAGCTCCAGCGCCGGCTCGAGGGCACCGACGGCGAGGCGGTGGACGACCTGCGCAGCGTGATCGACCACCTGATCCGCCGCAGCGTCTGGATCGTGGGCGGCGACGGCTGGGCGTTCGACATCGGCTCGGGCGGCGTCGACCACGTGCTGGCGAGCGGCCGCGACGTCAACGTGCTGGTGCTCGACACCGAGGTCTACTCGAACACCGGCGGCCAGATGTCGAAGGCCACGCCGCTCGGAGCGGTGGCGAAGTTCGCCGCCGCCGGCAAGACGATGCCCACCAAGGACCTGGCGCTGCAGGCGATCTCCTACGGGGACGTCTACGTCGCGCGCGTGGCGATGGGGGCCGACCCTCAGCAGACGCTCACCGCCTTCCGCGAGGCCGAGGCCTACGACGGGCCGTCGCTGATCATCGCCTACTCGCACTGCATCGCGCACGGCTACGAGATGAAGGACGGGCTCGACCAGCAGTACCGCGCCGTGGCGAGCGGCCATTGGCCGCTGATTCGCTATGACCCAGTGGTGCGCGCCGAGCACGGCAACCCGTTCTTCCTCGATTCGCCGCGGCCACGGATGTCGCTGGCCGACTACCGCAAGGGCGAGCTGCGCTTCCGCGCGCTCGGCGGCGCCGACCCCGCCGAGGCCGAGCGGCTGCTCGCGCTGGCGCAGCAGAAGGTCGACCAGCGCTGGAAGCTCTACGAGGAGATGGCCGTCCGCGGCGCGGATGGCTTCCTCAGCGACCCGCGCAGGAACGGCACCTGATGGACCTCTCCACCGGCTACATGAGCCTCAAGCTGCGCAACCCCCTCGTGGCGTCGGCGTCGCCGCTCTCGTACACGGTCGAGGGCGTGAAGCGGCTGGCGGACTCGGGCGTCGGCGCGGTCGTGCTGTTCTCCCTGTTCGAGGAGCAGCTGCGCCAGGAGGCGGCGCGCACCGAGGAGCTCGTCGACGGCCCGTCCGACAGCTTCGCCGAGGCGCTCGACTACGTGCCCGCCTTCGCCAAGGAGGACCCGGGCCCGCGCACCTACCTGAGCCTGCTGGAGCGGACGACCGCCGCCGTGGACATCCCGGTGATCGGCAGCCTCAACGGCGTGACGCCCGAGGGCTGGACCGACTACGCGCGGGCGATGGAGCAGTCGGGCGCGGCGGCCATCGAGCTGAACATCTACTACCTGCCGGGCGACCCGCACACGCCCGGGCGCGACGTCGAGCAGCGCCACGTGGACATCCTCGAACGCGTGAAGCATGCGGTGAGCGTGCCGGTGGCGGTCAAGGTCAGCCCCTACTTCAGCTCGATGGGCGAGATGGCGCTGCGATTCGACAAGGCGGGCGCCGACGCCCTCGTGCTGTTCAACCGCTTCCTGCAGCCGGACGTGGACGCCGAGGAGCTGGCGGTGATGCCGCAGGTCGAGCTCTCGAGGCCGGCCGACGGGCGCGCGCCGCGCGCCTGGATCGCGCTGCTGCGGGGGCGAGTGCGGGCATCGCTCGCCGGGACCGGCGGCGTGGAGACCGCAACCGACGTGGCGAAGTACCTGCTGGCCGGCGCGGACGTGGTGATGACGGCGTCCGCCCTCCTGAGGCACGGCCCCGGTTACGCCGGCGCGCTGCTCGACGGGCTCACGGCCTGGATGGACCGCAAGGGCTTCAACTCGGTCGACGACTTCCGCGGCATGCTGGCCGTGACCGACCACGACGAGGCCGGCTACGAGCGAGCCGGCTACGTCAGCCAGATGCGCGAGGCGAACGCCAGGGCCGAGGGGGCCTGGTAGCAACGGATCTAGAAACTAGGAACTAGGAACTAGGAACTACTTCCTGACGATCCCGCTCGGCCGCTTGCGCCGGCCGCGCTCCTGCTTCGGGATCGGCCCCGAGGTGACCACCGGCGGCTGCGGCGACACGCAGGCCACGTTCACCGCCTTCGGCTTCGTCAGCCGCGGCCGGGCCGCCTTCAGTCCGCCCGCGAAGTTGAAGGCGCCGGTGAGGTCGCCCGTGACTGAGCGCCGCCACTTGGTCAGGTTCGGCACCTTCGTGCCGAAGCGCGTCTCGAGGAAGCGCAGCATCGAGGTGTGGTCGAAGACCTCCGAGCTGACGAGCCCGCCGCGCGAGAACGGCGACACGACGAGCATCGGGACGCGGAAGCCGAGCCCGATCGGCCCGCGGATGCCCTCCGCCACATCGGGGAGGGTGGCCACGCTCACGAACTCGCCCTTCGTCCCCGCGGGCGGAGTCGGCGGCGCAACGTGATCGAAGAAGCCGCCGTTCTCGTCCCAGGTGATGAACAGCGCGGTCTTCTTCCAGACCTTCGGGTTGGAGACCAGCGCGTGCACGATCTCGTACGCCTGGAGCTCGCCGGACACGACGGACGAGACGCCAGGGTGTTCGGTCTCGAGCGCCCCGGTGAGGAGCCACGACACGTGCGGCAGCCGGTTGTGCTTCACGTCGGCCAGGAAGTCGTCCGGGTAGGTGGGGTCGAACGCGAGCGAAGCGAGCTTCGTGCCGGCCCCGTAGTTCTTGAAGTACGTGAGCACGTTGTCGAGACTGCCGCCCGCCGGCGAGGTGTAGACCTTCCAGCTCACATGGTGTGCGGACAGCGCCTCCGGCATCGTGGGCCAGGTGAAGGCGCCGGCCAGCGTCCCGCGGTTGGCCACCAGCGTCTCGAGCAGCGGGCCGCCATGCGTGCCGTCCGGGTCGATCGACGCCGTCATCGACATCAGCCGGTTGGGATCGGTCGGCCCGATCACCGAGCAGTGGTAGCGGTCGCAGATCGTGAACGCGTCGGCGAGCGCGTAGTAGAAGCCGACGTCGGAGCGCTTGTAGTAGCCCATCGTCTCGGGCGGCACGCCCTGGGGGTCCACGCCCTGGTGGGCGGCCACGAACGAGTCCATGCGGCCGTTGTTCCAGGCGCGGTGCTGCGGGCCCCACTCGTGGGTGAGGTCCGGCAGGCAGCCCTCGGTCAGGCGGAACGGCTTGACCACGTTGCCGACCTTGTCGACCTGAGTGAACGCCTTGCGGCCCTTCTTGTCGTCGAAGCCACGGACGCCCGAGAGCGTGCCGAAGTAGTGGTCAAACGAGCGGTTCTCCTGCATCAGGAACACCACGTGCTCGATGTCCTTCAGCCTGCCCGCCTTGGGCGACGCCGCCGCCGCGCGCGCGATCAGGTCGCCCACGCCGCCGCTCATCGCGCCGATCCCGAGACCCGCGATTCCGATGTCCCTCAGTGCCTCACGTCGCGTGATCCCCGCGCGCCGACCGTCCATCCGACCTCTCCTCTCGTCGAACCCAGGGATCCCTCGTCCCGTGACCGAGGCGACCCTAACGCAAGACGGGCCCCGCCGCGCGTGGCGGCGAGGCCCATCGTGCCAAGCGGCCGGACGACCGTCAGGCTGTGGCGCCCGCGGCGGCCTTCGTGGGCTCGGCGGGACCGTGATCGTGGTTCGACCACATCAGCTGGATCGGCGTCTTCCGGCCGTTCCGGAGCTCGATCTCCTTCATCACGAGCGACAGATCGCGCCCGGCCAGCGCCATCGGGATGTCCCCGATCTCGCCGCCCCGCGGCGAGTACCAGCCGAGCTCGTTCATGTTGCGGGTGCGGATCACGTCCTCCACGTCCGGATCGGTCCGCGCCTCCACGAGCTCGTGGTAGAAGGTGGCGACCACGTTCTTCCAGGGCTCGTCGAAGGCGGGTATTCCGTTGTGGCCCTTGGAGTAGACCCCGACGGCGTAGTAGATGAACCCTGCGCCGCCGCCGTGATGGGGCACCGAGCCGTGGTAGCCCCCCAGTCCCTGCGTAGAGTCGGCCGCCTCGTTGTCGACGAGGACGGGCTTCATGTGCTCGTCCTCCTCGTCCGCGTCGCTGCCGTCCGAGTTCCCGTCCACCAGGACGATGCCCTCCGGCAGCATCAGGTTGATCACCGTGCTGTCCGGGTCCGCGTCTCCCAGCAGGTCCGCCGCCAGCGTGCTCACGAGCTGCTCGGCGTTGTCCTTGAAGAAGCGCTGGCCCATCTCCGCGTCGACCGCCTGGGAGCGCAGCGCCTTCGACGTGATCGGCCCGTCGTAGTACTGGGCGATGATCTGCTGCAGGCCGGCGTCGGTCATGGCGTCCTCGAGCGCCCGGTCGATGTTCGTGCGGTCGCTGCGCGACCAGGCCGACGTGCCTCCGAGGAAGCAGTTGATGTAGGTGAGATCGCTGATCGTGCGGCCCGGGTGCTTCTCGAGGTCCAGATCCGGGCGGGGGTCGAAGCCGGAGGCCAGGATCTTGTCGGAGATCCCCGCGCGTGCGCTGTAGGCGCTGAGCGCATCGGAGACAGGGGCGAGGGTCACGTTCAGCGGCCGGAAATCGGCCACTTCGTTGCGAGTCATTGCGAGCTCCTCAGCTTGCGTTTGCGAAGGACGGCCTGCTTCGTCCGCGCGCCGCTGCCAGCGCTCAGGGCCCCGGAGGGAGAGGCCTTGCTGGTTCGTCTGCTGCTAGGTCACCTCCTGCCTCGGCGCGTACCCGAGCGCGACTGTACGCCCGGGCCGAGCTATATGCAAGGAACCTTGAGCGTCTGCACGCCAAGCGCTCGCCCCCCGGCGCGGCCGGGGTCGCCCATAATGGTCAGGACCTGGCTTCGGACCGCATCTACCGCCACTTCTGCATGACCGCGCGAGCCCTGGAGGTGGTGGGCGAACGTTGGTCGCTTCTGATCGTGCGAGACCTCCTGCTTGGCCCGCGTCGATTCAGCGACCTGGCCCGCAGCCTTGCCGAGATCACGCCTACGCGCTTGACGGAGCGCCTGCGCCAGCTCGAGGCGGCCGGCATCGTCGTGCGCGAGGCGCCCGCCCGCGGCCGCGAGGTCTGGTACCGGCTGACCGAAGCCGGCCGCGACCTCGAGCCGGTGGTCGACTCCCTCACTCTGTGGGCGATCGACCACGCGCTGGAGGGACCACGGCCTGGCGAGCCGGTCCGCGGCGAGGCGACGCTGACCGGCACGAAGGTCTGGTTGGGTCGCTACGGCGCGGGCCCGTCGGGGCCGGTGACCTGGGTCTGGCGCTTCTCAGACGACGACAGCTACACGCTCCGCTTCGATGGCCGGCGCTGGTCGCTGTCGCGCGGCCCTGACGACGAGGCCGCGCTGACCGTCGTGGCCGGCGCGGAGGCCTGGGCGGCATTCCTCACCTCGCCGCGCGAGGGCCGCGTGCTGCCAAGCGGCAGCATCGCGGTGGAGGGATCGCGCGCCGAGGTGCGCAAGCTCGCCAAGGCCTTCCACGCCAAGCTCGGCCCCGCTAGGAGGCCGACTGGATCAGGCCGACCACGTGCCCCTCGGGGTCGGTGAACTGGCCGAGCACGAGGTTCGCCTCCGGCACCTCGTCGGGCCCGAAGAGGCGCGTCCCGCCGAGGCCCTCGGCCTTGGCCAGCGAGGCGCCGACATCGGGCACCTCGACGTAGACGGTGACCCCGCCCGCTGCGCCGTCGGGCGCCCCGGCCACGCCGCCGCCGATGCCCACGCCCTCGGCATTCGTGTTGCCCTCGCGCTGGACGGCGCCGTAGTTCAGCGGGTTGTTCGCGTCGATCTGCCAGCCGAAGAGCTCCGAGTAGTACTTGATCAGAGCCTCGCCGTCCTTGCCGGTGATCTCGAAGTGCACGACAGGTGCTCCCACTTGTTCTCCTTCCCGCGCCGCGCGGCGCTTGTTGATTCGGTCGGCACTCATCCCTGCGATGGTGCTATCTCCAGGCTCGCGGCCGGCGGCTGAGCGGGAATCAGCGCTGCCGCTGCGATCCCGCCGAGCAGCGCCACCGCGGACGCCACCAGCACCGCTGTCTGGAAGCCGTGAAAGAAGGCACCCGAGGCGGCATCTCGCAGTTGGGCGGCGACGTCGTGGCTGCCGCGCTGGTCGAGCCGGCCGGCGCTGACGAGCGCCGCGCCGACCGAGCGCCGCGCGCCGCTCACGAGCGGATCGGGCAGGCCGGCCCCGGCGAGGCGGCCGGCGTAGAGCGACGCGTAGATGCTGCCCACCACCGCAACGCCGACGGTGCCGCCCAGGATCCGCGTGGCGTCGTTCACCGCCGAGCCGATTCCCGCCTTGGCCTCGGACACCGCGCCCATGATCGACTCCGTGGCGGGCGCGCTGGTCAGCCCGATGCCCGCGCCGATCAGCACCATCGCTCCCGCGATCGTCAGATAGCTCGTGCTCGAGGACGAGGTGGAGGCCCAGGCGAGCCCGGCGGAGAGCGACACCAACCCGCCCGCCACCACCAGCTTGGTCCCGCTGCGCACCGCCAGCCGCGTGCCGAAAATCGACGTGATGCCGACCAGCGTGGCCACCGGCAGGAGCCGTATGCCCGTGGACAGCGGGCCGTAGCCCTTCATGAACTGGAAGTAGAGGGTGACCACGAAGATGAAGCCCATCAGCGAGAAGAAGGTGATGGTCACCGCGCCGCTGGCTGCGCTGAAGCGCAGGTTGCGGAAGAGCGCGACGTCGAGCATCGGCACGCGCACGCGCCGCTCCCAGGCGATGAAGGCAGCGAGCAGAACCGCCGCTGCGGCGAAGCCGCCGACGCTGCGCGCCGAGCCCCAGCCGTGGTCCGGCGCGCCGATGATCGTGAAGATCAGCACAGCCATCGCGGCGGTGGACAGCACCAGGCCGGCGCGGTCCGCAGGCGGCGCCTCCGGGTCGCGCGAGCTCGGCACGCTCATCGCCACGAGCAGCGCGGCAAGGGCGGCGACCGGCGCGAGCGCGAAGAAGACGCTCTTCCAGGAGAAGTGCTCGAGCAGCCAGCCACCCACGATCGGGCCGACCGCGATGCCGACACCGGTGACTGCGCCCCAGAGGCCGATCGCCCGCGCCCGCTCGCGCCGCTCGGTGAAGATGTTCGTGAGCAGCGACAGCGTGGCCGGGAAGATCAGCGCCGCGCCGACTCCCATCACGCCGCGCGCCGCGATCAGCTCACCGGGAGAGCCGCCGAGGCCACCGAACAGGGTGCCGAGGCCGAACAGGACGAGCCCCGCGAGCAGCACGCCCTTGCGCCCGCGCCTGTCGCCGAGGTTGCCGCAGGCGAGCACGAGCGCGGCGAACATCAGGTTGTAGGCGTCGACGATCCACTCGAGCTGGATCGTCGACGCGTGCAGCTCCCTGACGAGCGTCGGCAGCGCGACGTTGACGATCGTCGTGTCGAGGTTGATCGCGAACGCGGCCAGCAGGAGCGACGTGAGGATGAGAGGGCGACGGGCCAAGGCAGCTAGGGCGGTTAGCTACCGAGATGGTACTACCAAAACGGTAGTGATACTCCCTCCGGGCGATCTGTCTACGATCCCGCGCGGGAGACGTCGAGGAGTGCCGGGGAAGAGCAAACGAGCGATCGTGCGCTGGTGGACGGGTGCCACCAGCCTCATGCGCATTGCCGCGATCGGGGCAGTCCTGGCGGGGTCCGTGACGGCCGCCGAGCTGGCGGGCGGCGCGTTCGCCCAGTCGGGCCCCACCAACGACCTGTTCGCCATCGGCCTCGGCTCCGGCGACACGCCGGCCGCCGTGCCCGTGGTGCACCGGCCCGAGCCGCCGTTCGCCGCCACCCCCGCGCCGGCGTCCTGCGGCCCCGGCTCGCACCCCGAGCCCGGCCTCGACGGGCGCGTGCCGGCCGGCACCGCGGCGAACAGCCTGAGCTGCAACGTGACGCTCATCGGCCACCAGGGCACCGAGGGCGGCTTCAAGGTCTTCCGCTACATCGACACCCAGGGTCACGAGTGCGCCTTCTACGACACCACGCTGATGTTCCCGCTGAACGCGCTCAACCCGGGCGGCGGCTCCGTGGGAGTGGCGGTGCTCGACATGTCGAACCCGGCGCACCCGGTGCAGACCGCCACCCTCACCACCTCCTCGATGCTGTCGCCGCACGAGTCGCTCAACCTCAACCCCGAGCGCGGGCTGCTCGCCGCGGTGAACGGGAACCTCGCCACCGAGCCCGGCTTCTTCTCGATCTACGACGTGCGGGGCGACTGCCGCCACCCCGTGCTCGACGCCGACGGCCCGTACGCGCGCTTCGGCCACGAGAGCGGCTTCTCGGCCGACGGCAAGACCTTCTACGCCACCAGCACGGCGCTGCAGTCGATC
Source organism: uncultured Thermoleophilaceae bacterium (assembly GCA_963848495.1). Taxonomy (GTDB): domain Bacteria; phylum Actinomycetota; class Thermoleophilia; order Solirubrobacterales; family Thermoleophilaceae; genus JAICJR01. The sequence continues at coordinate 44,054 of CAWKDV010000002.1, read as the reverse complement.
ACCGCGATCGACGTGAGCAACCCGAAGGAGCCGCACGCGATCTGGCAGGGCAACGAGTACTCGCACGGCATGACGCTGAGTGACGACGGCAACCGCGCCTACATCGCCGACCCGAAGGGCAACCTGCTGATACTCGACACGAGCCAGATCCAGGCGCGCAAGCCGGACCCGCACGCGCGTGAGGTCGCCCGGCTCACCTGGAACTCCGTGTCGATCCCGCAGAACGCGATCCCGTTCAGCGAGAACGGCCATCCCTACCTGCTCGAGTTCGACGAGTACAACCAGGCCACGCTCAGCCCCACGGGCGACCCCGACATGGTCGGCGCGGCCCGCATCATCGACATCTCGGACGAGACCAAGCCGTTCATCGTCTCCAACATCCGGCTGGCGATCGACCAGCCCGCGGCACACGCGGCCGCCACCGCCGCCGGCGACCCCGGCACGAAGAACCCCGCGCAGGGCTACGCGGCCCACTACTGCAACGTCCCCACCGAGGTCGACCCAAAGATCGTCGCCTGCTCGTTCATCGCGTCGGGACTGCGCCTGTTCGACATCTCGGACCTGGTGCACCCGAAGGAGATCGGCTACTACGTCGCGCCGCCGGCGCCGCGCTCCGAGAACGGCTACATGGCGAGCGACTTCGCCATGTCGAAGCCCGCCTTCGCGCCCGAGCGGCACGAGGTCTGGTTCACGGACGGCACGAGCGGCTTCTACGTGCTGCGCGTGGCGGACAGCGTGTGGCCGCGGGACAACGGGTCAGCGCCTCACGCGAGCCCGCGCTCGCCCGTGAGGGTGAGCTGCAGCGCCCGCAGGCGCCTGCTGGTGAAGCTCCCGCGGGCGGGAACGGTTCGCGCCACGCTCGCCGGCATGCGCCTGCACGTCGTCCGCCGCGGCCACTCCCGCTACGCGGTGGTGGACCTGCGCCGGGTGAAGAGCAGCACGGCTCGTCTCACGATCAGCGTCCGCCCGAAGCACGGGCGCGTGCGCAAGACGAGCCGCGTCTACAAGCTCTGCTCCTAACGCCCTAGCGCCTCAGCGCACGACCGTGAAGGCCAGCGTCGAGCGCCGCGAGACGTTGCCGGCCGCGTCGCGCGCCACCAGCGTGAGCCGGTAGCTGCCGGCGGCCAGGCGCCTGTGTCCCAGGCGGCCGCTGAAGGCGATCCGCGCGGACCCTGCCTTCAGCCAGCGCACGAGCGTGCCCGCCCGCCTGAAGACCCGCCTGTGATGCACGACGCGCCGGCGCTCGACCGTGACGGTGAGCCGGGCGGCCTCGGACACGCGCAGGCTCAGCGCGGTCCCACGCCCGATGCGCGCGCGCAGCGCGGTGGGCTTCGCGCCCACGCGGAAGCGCTTGCGCGACAGGCGCACGTGCGACAGCGTTGGCGCCACGGTGTCGGCGCTCGCGGGGGACAGCACGCTCGGCCCCTTCGCCCGGCCGCCGCAGTCGGCGGTAAGGACGCGCATGTAGACCTGGGGGAAGTCCGTGCTCGCGGGCACGGGCAGCAGCCGGCCGTCGGTACTGAACGTCACGCAGGCGCCGTCCGCGGTGAGGCCGTCGAGCTCGACGGTGCCGGGCCCCGGCACCGCAGCCCCGTTCGCGCCGGTCGCGCGCGACACGAGCCGCGTTGCACCCGTCGTCAGGTTCCGCTCGTACGCCTGATCCGAGCCGTCGGCGGGCGCGCCGGGGGCGATGCTGAACCCGGGCTGTGCCACGAACGCCACGACGTTGCCGTCGGCGCTGAGCACGGGCGTGTTGGTGACCGCGTCCGCCAGCGGCGCGCCGCCCGGGCCGTCTGCACGGCCCGCAAGCGTCACGGTGCCCTTGATCAGGTCGCGCACGTACAGCTTGCGCCCGGGCGGCGCGAAGCCGAAGTCGGCGTCGGAGAGGAAGCTGACGCGATTGCCGTCGCGGCTGATCGAGGGGTTGAAGGAGTTGCCATCGCCCTTCGGCCTGCTGGGCAGCACGCTCGCCAGCAGCGTATGGCCGCTCTGCAGGTCGCGCACGTGCACGTCCAGGCTCGGATCCGAGTCGCCGTCGTTCAGGTTGGTGGCCGCGCTGGCGAACGCCACCCGCAGGCCGCTGCCGCTGATCTCCGGGTTGCTCGAGCCGGCGCCCGCCTTTGCGCCGGACGCGCCGTCGGCACGGCTGACCAGCAGCGTCTGGCCGGTGTCGATGTCGCGCACGTGCGCGTCCACCTGGCCGTCGGTGTCACCGTCGCCGAGGTTCGTCGCCACGGTGAGGAAGGCCACGCGCCTGCCGTCGTCGCTGATCGACGGCTCGAAGCTGCCGCCGTTCGCCGGCGCGCCGTTCGGCCCGTCTGCTCGATCGATGCGGTAGGTCCGCCCGGCCGGGATGTCGCGCAGGTAGATCTGGCCGCCCTCGTCGCCCAACCCGTCGCCGACCTCGAAGGCCACGCGACGGCCGTCGGCGCTGATCTGCGGGTCGATGGCCGAGCCCGGGATCGGGGCGCCATCGCGGCCGTCCTGCCGGGAGACGAGCGTCGCGGCGCCGGTCAGCGTGTCGCGCACGAAGATCGCCGTGCCCACGTCGTCGGGCACGCCGAGACCGTGGTTGGCCGACGCGAACGCGACGTAGCGGCCGTCGGCGCTCACCGACGAGGTGAACGAGACGCCGCCCTGGTTGAGGAAGGGTGCGCCGCCGGCGGGACGCGACACCGCCGCGGTGCTCGCGCTGTCCAGCCGGCGCAACGCGACCGTGTCCACGCGCGGCTCCACGATCGGCGTCACGCTGCCGGCGAGCGTCATCGCCAGCGCCTTGCCGTTCGCGCTCAGCGCGGCGCCTTCCACATCGTTCAGCGCCGCGCCATCCGGGCCGTCGAGCCGGCTGGCGAGCACGATCCCGCCAGACGCATTGACGTACGCGTCCATCCCGGTGTTCTGGTCGGCGGGGTCGAGAGTGGTCGAGCGCGTCACGAATGCGACGCTCGACCCGTCGGACGAGATGCCGCTCAGGGACGAGGGGGCGTTGCCCTTGGTGCCGTCGATCGTGACGCTGACGAGCTGCGTGGCCGAGGTGGCGAGCGCGCGGCGGTAGACGTCCACGTCGTCCGAGGGGTCGTGGTCGTGATCGAACTGGGTGGCGCGCGAGCTGAAGGCGACGAACTGGCCGTTGCCGCTGATCAGCGGGTCGAACGAGTCGCCGTCGCCGATCGTGCCGTTCACGCCGTCCCCGCGGCTCACCAGCTTGGTCGTGCTCGCGCCCACGTCGCGCACGTACACGTCCTGGTCGCCGTTGTTGTCGGCCGGATCGAGGGCGGCGCTCGTGTCGAAGGCGACTCTCTTGCCGTCGCCTGAGATCGAGGGCGACGTCGAGCCGTCGCCGGCCGCCGCGCCCATCGCGCCGTCCGCCCGGCTGACGAGCTTCAGCGAATCGCCGCCCGCGATCTCCCGCACGTAGATCCACTGCCGCCCGAGGTTGGGCGGCGCGCCGTCGCCGAAGTTCGAGGCGGTGGTCGTGAAGGCGACGTGGGTGCCGGTGGCGTCGATCGACGGGCCGCCCGAGTTGCCGGCGCCCACCGCACCGAGGCCTCCGGCGCGGCTGACCAGCATCGTCTCGCCGGTCCCCAGGTCGCGCACGTAGACGTCCGTGTAGATGTTGGTGTCGTCGCTCGTCAGTGGGCCCTCGCAGGCGAAGGCGACCCGCTTGCCGTCGCCGCTGATCGCCGCCTGGCCGCAGTTCGAGTGCGACGGCTCGCCGTTCGGCCCGTCGCCGCGGCTCACCAGGGTCACGTCGCCCGTGGCCATGTTCTTGACGAACACGTTCCGCACGTCTGGGTCGACGCCGGGCACGAGCCCGTCCGACTTCGACTGGAACGCCACGAGGTTGCCGTCGGCGCTCACCGCCTGCGGGCCGGCGCTCGAGTCGGCCACAGGGGTGGCGAGCAGGCCGAGCAGGTCCGGCGTGCCCGAGATGACCGCGGTGGTGTTCGCGGCCAGCGGCGCTGCCGAGGCCGTGGCGGGGAGTGCGGCGGCGGCTGCCGCCAGTGCAGCGAGGAGGAGCTTGCGGGAGCTGAACATCTGTGGGGGTTCTCCGTTTCTCTTGGTTCAGAAATCGGCGCGTGCGAGCGCGGACGCCCGCACGGGGCGCGACACGCCCTGGAGGACGAGCTCGCGCCGTAAGCCGAGACGGCGCAGCTCGCAGCTCACCGCTGCGCTCGTGGCCGCACTCACCAGCGCCTCGTTGGGACGAGCGGCATCGCTGAGCCGGGAGGCGATGTTCACGGCGCTGCCGTACCAGTCGCCGTCGAGCTCGACAGCGGGACCCGTGTGCACGCCCACGCGCACGGGTAGCAGGTCGCCGCGCGTGCCGACCTCGTTCAGCACCTGCTCGGCGAGGGCCACCGCGGTGTCGGGGTCCGGCGCCCAGATCATCACGCCGTCTCCCATCGACTTGACGTGGCGGGCGCCGTGACCGCGGCTGAGCGCGGACATCGAGCGCTGGAACTCGCGCGCCACCCGTGCGGCGTGCTCGTCGCCCTGGACCTCCGTGAGCATCGTGTAGCCCACGAGGTCGGCGAACAGGAAGGTCGGCGCGCTGAGAGGGCTCGCCCAGCGGTGGCGGCGCCGTGGGGGGACGGCGCCGCCGGCCCACACCAGGCACACGGCGGCGATGGAACCGATGATCGCGGCAATCACCGTCGTCATCGGAGCACCGTGAAGCTCAGTGTGACCCGCCTCGAGAGGTTGCCCGCCGCGTCGCGGGCCACCAGCGTGAGCCGGTGACGCCCAACGGCGAGGCGGCGGTGTCCGAGGCGACCGCTGAACGGGATGCGCGCCGAGCCGGTCTTCAGCGCGCGCACCAGCGAGCCTTCGCGCCTGAAGACTCGCCGGCTCCTCCCCCTGCTCCGGACCACGCGCTGACCGTCGACCGTGACGGTCAGGCTCGCGGTCTCGGAGACGCGGAGGCTGAGCACCGTGCCGCTGCCCACGCGCGCGCGGAGCGCGGTGGGCTTGCGGCCGATGCGGAAGCGCTTGCGCGACAGCTTCGCGTGGGACAGGGTGGGCGGAACCCGGTCCACTGCGCCGGGCGACAGGACGCTGGCGCCAACCGCCCGGCCGCCGCAATCGGCCACGAGCGCGCGCAGATAGACCTGCGAGAAGTCGGCGCTCGCCGGCGGCGCAAGGAGCCGGCCCTCGGCGTCGAAGGTTACGCAGGCGCCGTTTGCGGTCAGCCCTCCGAGGTCCGCGCCGATGTTGTCGGCGAGCGGCACTCCGGCCGGCCCGGTGCGACGCGAAACCAGGGCGGTCACGCCCGCTCTGACGTTGCGCATGTAGACCTGCTCGGAGCCGTCGGCAGGCGCTCCGGGAGCGAAGACGCCATCGGCGTCGGCGCCGAACGCCACCGCGTTGCCGTCGCCGCTGATCTGCTGGCCGAGGAAGCCGCGGGTAATGACCGGCGCTCCGTTCGGCCCGTCGGCGCGCCCGGCGACGATGAGGGCGCCCGCCTTCGAGAGGTCGCGCAGGTACAGCTTCTGCCCCGGCGGGTCGAAGCCGAAGCTGCCGTCGGAGAGGAAGCTCACGTGCATGCCGTCCGAGCTGATCGACGGTTGCACAGAGTTGCCGTCGCGCCTCGATCCGTTGCTGACGAACAGCGTGTCGCCGCTGTCGAGGTCGCGCACGTGGATGTCCGAGTTGGGCGACGTGTCGCCGTCGTTCAGGTTCGTGGCCATCGTCTGGAAGACGACGCGCCCGCCGTTGCCGCTGATCTGGGCGTTCGCGGTCTCCGCGTTCGCCTTCGCGCCCGTGGGACCGTCGGCACGGCTTGCGAGCAGCGTCCGTCCGCTGGCGAGATCGCGCACGTGGGCGTCGGTCTGGTTATCGGTGTCGCCGTCGCCCAGGTTCGTCGCGCCCGTGAGGAACTCGACCCGGCTGCCGTCGTCGCTGATCGTCGGGTCGAAGCCACCGCCGTTCGAGGGCGCACCGTTCGGACCATCGGCGCGGTCGACCCGGAACGTTCGGCCCGAGGGGATGTCGCGCAGCCATAGCGTGTCGATGCCGAAGTCGGTGCCGTCGTTCAGCTCGAACACGACGCGCCGGCCATCCGCGCTGATGCGCGGGGAGATCGGGTTCGGGCCCATGGCCGCTCCGTTCACGCCGTCTTCCCTGCTCACGAGGACGACCGCTCCAGTCACCGTGTCCCGCACGAAGATCGCGCTGCCCACGCCGGCCGGGAGCCCGAGTCCGTGCGCCGTGGAGATGAACGCCACGTAGCGCCCGTCGGCGTTCACCGAGGCGGCGCCGGAGCCGCCGCCCTGGTTGACGAACGGATCGCCGCCCGCCGGCCGCGAGGCCGTGATGGTCGCGTCCGTGTCGAGCCTGCGCACGCCGACCGTCTCGACCTGCGGCTCGGCATCGGGAGTGGCGGCGCCGTCGAGCGTCATCGCCACGCTCTGGCCGAGGCCGTCGAGCGCGCCCGACGCGGCGATCCCCAGCGGCGCGCCACCTGGGGCGCGGCTCGCCAGGAGGATGCCCTGAGGGGTGCTCACGTAGATGTCGTCGCCGAAGGAATTCGAGTCGGCGGAATCGAGGTTGCTCGACTGCGTGATGAAGGCCACCCGGTTGCCGTCGGCATCGATGCCGGTGGCGAACGACTCCCGGTTGCCCTTCACGCCCGCGCCCGTCTGGCTGACGAGCTGTGTGTTGAAGGTGGCGACGAAGCGCCGGTAGACATCGAAGTCGGGCTGGCCGTCGTGAGTCGGGTCCAGGTTCGTGGCCTGGGAGCTGAACGCGACGGCGCCGCCGTCGCGGCTGATCACCGGCCCAAGCGACTGGTGGTCGCCAACCGCTCCCGCGGCGCCCTCGGCGCGACTCTCGAGCAGCGTCATCTTCTTCGTCAGGTCGCGCACATAGATGTCGTCCGCGCCGTTGTTGTCGGTCGCGCCCACGAGCGGCGCGCTGGTCTCGAAGGCCACCCGGCCGGCGTCCGCCGAGATGGAGGGGGACTGCGAGCTGCCCGAGGCGTCGGCGCCGTTGGCGCCGTCGGCACGGCTCACCAGGGTCAGCGGAGTGTTGTTCTGGCCGCCCAGCGTGCGCACGTAGATCCGTGCCTCGCGGCTCCCGGGCATCGCGCCGTCGCCGAAGTTCGTCGAGTCGGTGGTGAAGGCGATGTGCGTGCCGTCGCCGTCGATGGACGGCAGGTTCGAGTCGCCATCGCCCCGCGTGCCCACGACCGGCTCGCGGCTGACCAGGATCGTCGTGGCCGCCTTGAGGTCGCGCAGGTAGACGTCACTGCGGTTGTTGTCGTCCTCGCCGACGAGCGGGCCGTCGCAGGTGAAGGCGACGCGGTTGCCGTCATCGCTGATCGCGGCCTGATCGCAGTTCGTGTGCGAGGGCTCGCCGTTCGGGCCGTCGCCGCGGCTCACGAGCGTCACCGCGGCGGTCGTCAGGTCCTTCACGTAGACGTTGCGCACGTCGGGGTCGGCGCCAGGCACCAGGCCGTCCGACTCGGACGCGAACGCCACGCGGCTACCGTTGGAGCTCACGGACTGCGATCCCGCGAAGGAGTCCGAGACCGGCGTTGCCAGCTCCGCGAGGAGGTCCGGCGTGCCGGAGATGACGGCGGTGGTGTCAGCCGGGAGCGGCGCCGCCGCCGCGCGCGCCGGGAACGCGATCGGCGCGGCGACGACGACGATTATCAGAAGCGCGCCGCCGGCGAACGGGCGGAACGCCCTGCCGAGGAGCTTGGGCGAGCCGGGCATGTGGGGGGTCTCCGTGTTCCTCTTGGGCCAGAAGTCATCAGACATCCGATGATGTCCTCCCCAAAACGCGTCGACCCCCGCGTTTCTTCCCGACGCCCATCTGTTTTTTTCCGGTGACCGCTGGAAGGAAATGCAGCAGTCGTGCGTCCGAGTGGCTTATGCGAAAAGTCATCAGACGCGAGACGCCTCACCCTGGCGCGCGCTTGCGGCGCGGCGCCGTCGGCCCCACCGGCGCGGTGATCATGTCCGCCGCCATCATGGGCCCCGCCGTCTCGACGTTCTTCAACCCGCAGTTCTCGACGCCGTTCTCCGGAGCGGCCACGCCGTTCGTCTACCTCGCCTGCCTGGTGGCGATCCTGATCGCGGCCAGCGGCATCGTCGAGATGGCGCGCGAGCTCCCGAGTGCCGGCGCCTTCTACACCTACGTCACCCACGGGCTCGGGCGGCACGCCGGCTTCGTCACCGGGGGCCTGATGTTCGTCGCCTACGCGCTCCTGCCGCCCGCCGAGCTCGGCCTGATCGGCTCGTACCTGCAGACCACGCTGCGGACCGACCTGCACGTGAACGTGCCCTGGTGGCTGATCGGCCTCGTCCCCGCCGGGCTGATGATCTTCCTGGGCTTCGAGGGCATCCGCTCCTCGCTGCGGGCGGCGCTCGTGCTGTTCGCCTTCGAGATCTGCGTCGTGGTGGCGCTGGCGATCTTCATCGTCGGGCACGGCGGCCACGAGGGCCTGTCGCTCCACCCGCTCAGCCCGACGGCGTCCTCACACGGCTTCAATGGCCTGACCACCGGCTTCGTGTTCGCCGCGCTCAGCTTCGTGGGCTTCGAGGCAGCCACCACCCTCGGCGACGAGGCCGGCCGCCCGCGCCGGATGGTCCCGCGCGCGGTGCTGCTGAGCGTCGCGGTCGTGGGCCTCCTGTACGTGTTCTGCGTCTGGGCGGAGGTCAACGGCCTCGGCGCGGCGCAGACGCGACGCCTGAACGGCGCGTCCACCCCGTGGAACGACCTGGCGGCCGCCTACGCGTCGTGGATGAAGTGGCCGGTGATCGTCGCCTCGGTGTCGAGCATGTTCGCCGTGATGATCAACTCGTCGAACGGCATCGCGCGCATCCTCCACACGATGGCGCGCGAGGGAGTGCTCCCGCGCTCGCTGGGCGCGATCGACCGCAAGCGCGCCACGCCGGCGCGGGCGCTGTTCGTCACCGGGGCGTTCGCGGTCGTGACCGCCCTCGCGGTCGGCGCGGCCGCAGGCGGCCTCGGCGATCCGGTCGGCGGCTCGAACGTCTACGGCTACCTCGGCTTCCTGCTCACGCTGGGGATCCTGCCCGTGTACGTGCTCACCAACGTGGCGGCCGCGTGCTACTTCCGGCGCGCCGGCCGCTTCCGGCCGATCCGCCACGGCCTGCTGCCGATCGGCGGCGCCGTGCTGATGGCGGCGCTGCTCGTGGGGCAGGTGATCGACCAGACCGTGAGCCCGTACACCTGGCTGCCCTGGATCGTCGTTGGCTGGGTGCTGCTGGTCGGCGGCGCCGCGGCCTGGGTCGCGGTGTCCCGGCCTCACCGCGCCGCGCTCGCGGCGGCGGCGGGCTGATGGGCTGCGTCATAGGCGTGGACGTCGGCTCGCAGAGCCTCAAGGCGCTGCTGGTCGACGACCGCGGAACGGCGCTGGCCCACGCCAGCGCGGCCTACGAGATGAGCCACCCCGCGAGCGGCTGGGCCGAGCAGGACCCGGCCGACTGGGAGCGGGCCATGGCGGCGGCCGTACGCGAGGCGCTGGCCAAGGCAGGCGTTCGGCCCGGCGAGGTCACGATGCTCGCGCTGGCCTGCCAGGTCGACGGCCTCGTGCCGCTCGGCGCGGACCTGCGGCCGCTGCGGCCGGCGATCATCTGGCTCGATCGCCGCGCCACCCGCCAGTCGGACCGGCTGGCGGACGCGGCCGGCGGGGACGAGCTGGTGGCCCGCACCGGCCTCAATCCCGACGCCTCGCACACCGCGCCGAAGGCGATGTGGCTGCACGACGAGGAGCCCGAGGTCTACGAGCGCACGCGCTGGCTCGCCCCGGTCGCGGGCCACCTCACCGGCTGGCTCACGGGCGAGGTGGTGCAGGACCATGCCAACGCCTCCTCCACGCTGCTCTACGACATCGAGAGCCGCGCCTGGTCGGACGAGCTCGTGGCGGCAGCCGGGCTGGACCCCGCGCGGCTGCCGCCGATCCGCTCGGCCCGCGAGCCGATCGGTGCGCTGCGCCCCGCCGCCGCCGAGGCGCTCGGCCTGACCACCCGCTGCCAGGTGGTCACCGGCACGGGCGACGACCACGGCGCGGCGCTCGGCGCCGGGGCGCTTCGGCCCGGCATCGTGGTGGACGTGACCGGCACCGCCGAGCCCGTGGCCGTGCCCTCGTACGAGGCGGTGCTGGACGAGCAGCGCCTGGTCGAGACGCACGCGCACGCCGCCGACGACCTCCTGCTGGTGGAGAATCCCGGCTTCGTGTCGGGAGGAAGCACGCTCTGGTGGGCCGGCGCCCGCGGCATCTCGCAGGCGGAGCTGTTCGCTCTGGCCGAGCTCGCCCCACCCGGGAGCGACGGCGCGCTGTTCCTGCCGGCCCTGTCCGGCGCCACCGCGCCGCGCTGGAACGACCGCATGCGCGGCTCGTTCGCGGGCCTCGCGCTGAACCACACGGCCGCGCACCTCTCGCGCTCGGTGCTCGAGGGCTGCGCGTTCGCGCTGCGCGACATCGTGGACCGCTTCGCCGCGCTCGAGATCGGCGGCGACGAAGTGCGGGTCGTGGGCGGCGGTGCCCGGTCCGCGCTCTGGCTGCAGATCAAGGCTGACGTCACCGGCCTGCCCATGCGCCCCGTTCTGGGTGATTGCGCCACGTGCGCCGGGGCTGCCATGCTGGCAGGCGTGGGAGCAGGCTTCTTCAGCGACCTGCACGACGCCGCGGCGCGGATCGTGCACCTGTCCGGCGAGCCGGTGATGCCGCGTGCGGAGACGGCGGGGCTGTACGACGAGGCCTACGGCGGCTACCGGCGGCTCTACGACGGCGTGGAGGGGGCGCTCGCTTGACCACGGCCAAGCGCCCCTCCCTCGTCGACCAGGTACACGACGCCCTGATGGACGATCTGCTGGAGGGACGCCTGGAGCCGGGCGCCAAGCTGCCGAACGAGAACGAGCTGGCCGAGCGCTACGCGGTGAGCCGCGCGACGGTCCGCGAGTCGGTGCTGCGCCTGCTCGAGGCGGGCTACCTCTCGCGCCGGCACGGCTCCGGCACGTTCGTCACGCACACGCCGCGCACGCGCCACGCGCTCGACACCACCGTCTCCTACACGTCGATGATCCGCGAGGCCGGCCACGAGCCGGGCGAGAACGTGGTCTCGCGCGTGGTGCGCGAGCCCACCGAGGTCGAGCGCAGCCTGCTCGACCTCGCCGACGGCCAGTCGCTGATCGAGGTCGAGCGCGTGCGGCTGGCCGACGGCCGCCCCGTCATCTACTCGCGCGACCGCATCCCGGAGTCGCTCCTCGGCGCGGTGGCGCGGACCCCGCTCGACAGCTCGCTCTACGACATCCTCTACGGCGCCGGCCACCCGGTGGCGAGCGCCAGCGCCCAGCTCATGCCGGTGCTGGCCGACAAAGAGCTCGGCCGCCTGCTGTCGGTCAAGGCCGGCACCCCGCTGCTGCACATCGACCAGGTCGACTACGACGACGACGGCCGCGCCGTGATGCTCTCCGACGAATGGCACGTGGCGGACGCGTTCGAGCTGATCGTGAACCGCCGCTCGTCGCCGTCGGGCGGCGAGGGCTAGGCCGTCGCCAGCGCCTGTTCTCCGTCCAGCGCCCGGCTCACCCACTGAGCCACGCCGAGCGGCAGGCTCCAGCGCTCGCGGACGATGAACTCCGCCAGCTCTTCGTATTGGAGCTCAGTCACGTTCGGCCTCGGCGGGTCGCCCGTCGGAGGGAAGGCGTAGACCCGCTCGACCGTGCGGGTGGTGGCCAGCCGCGGCGGGCGTGAGCGGACCTGCACGGTGGCGGCCTCGCGCTCCGGGTGGCAGAGCAGGTAGTCGCCCCTCACGAGATAGCCGAAGCGGTTTTGGAGGTACACGCAGACCAGCACCTCCAGCTGCTCGTCCTCGAGATGAGTCGTCAGAACCTCGTCGAGGGTGGGCATCGCTGTCTCCTTCGGTTGTGTGGGGCTTGTCAAGTCCAACCTACTATCGCGCGCCTCCCTCGCATCCGAGTTGTATCCGGGTTCGTGTCCGGAGGAACTACGCACGGGCGCCGCCGGGCCCCGAGGGAGAGGGACCCGGCGGCGCCGTGCCGGCTCAGCGCGCCAGATCGGACCTGCGCGCGAGCCGCGCGCCGGGGATGCTTGCCCGGCGGGCGCTCGTCGTCACCTTCGCCGCGTGTGCGTGGTGGAAGTCGAAGTAGTCGAAGAGGTCCCCTATCGCCGGTGGGTTGATCGGCACGTAGGGGTTCTTCGAGCTCGTCTTCGGGTTGGGGAGGTTGTCGAGGCTCGTCTTCGAGAGCGTCGGCAGCTTCCAGTTGCGCTCGATGAACTTCAGGATCGAGACGTGGTCGGTGTAGGTGTGGCTGATGTAGCCGGGCTTCGACCATGGCGAGACCACGACCGTCGGGATGCGCGTGCCGTCGCCGAAGAAGGACACCGGCTGCACGTAGCCCGAGTCGTAGTAGCCGCCGCCCTCGTCGAAGGTCACGACGATCGCCGTGTCCTTCCAGAGGTCGCTCGACTGCACCTGGTCGACCGCGTGCGAGACGAACTGCTCGAACGCCGGCATCGTCGAGTAGGCCGGGTGGCCGTCGTCGTCGCCCGGCTTCAGGAACGTCACCGCCGGCAACGTCCCGTTTGCCACGTCGGAGTCGAAGTCGCCGATGTCGTGCTGGATGTTCTTGCGCTTCGCGGGGTCGGTCATGATCGAGCTCGAGTACTGCATCGGATCGCAGATCCCGCAGTAGTTCGGGCCCGGCGTGCCGTTGTTGTAGCCCTCGCCGAAGTAGCCCCAGCTGATCCCGTGGTCCGACAGCTCGTCGCCGATCGTCGGCAGGTTGTGCTGCGGCGGCACGGTGAACGTCGAGGTGTTCAGGCTGCCATCGACGTTGTAGCCCGCGTTGTAGTTGTTGAGCAGGTAGTAGTGGCCGGGCGCGCAGCTGTTCCACACCTTGTACGGGAGGCTGTTCAGGTAGTCGAACACTCCCGACACGCCGGGCTGCGAGTGGTCCGCGCAGGCCGAGTAGCTGCCGCCGTTGGTGGTGCCGCTCTTCCCGTAGCCGTCCTGCGTGTACCAGTTGTTCGTGCCGGCCTGCGGGTTCGGGTTCTCGATCTCGCCCGCGGGCGGGGTCGTGGCCTGGCCCTTCGAGTCCTGGTAGAAGGCCGCGGCGCCGGTGCCGAGCATGATGTGGTTGGCGCCGGTGCCGCCCTGCACGCCCTGGTGGAAGTTGTCCGACATCGTGTAGTGCCGAGCCAGCTTCTTCAGGGTCGGCTCATCGCCCGCGGCCATGTTGTAGAAGCCCATCTCGTTGGCTCCCTGCTGGGTCGACTGGTCCGTGAACGGGCTCGGCGGCGGGTCGCCGTTGTTGTCGCCCGCGGTCTCGTGGACCCAGGTCCAGAGGTCGTTCGAGCCCAGCCCGATCTCCTGGTACATCTGGTAGAAGCGATGGAGCGGGTCGCCCACGAACGGCCCGATGAACTCGCAGGTGCCGTTGGCGGCGTACTGGCCGTGCGAGTCGAAGTAGGGGACGTACTTCGTGATCTGGTAGGGCGCGTTGGCGAGGTCCGCCGGGAAGCGCGAGTCCGGTACGCCCTGGTCCTGCCCGTTACAAGCCTTGCTCACGTACGTCGTGTTGGGCTGCGGGAGCGTCTTGTAGGTGCCGGTGCGCTGCGGGTCGAGGCTGTAGCTCGTCGTGTCGGTGGCGGTGTTCTGCTCGGCCTTGGACACGTTGGGACCCGGCTCGCCGTTGGCCGTGATGATGCCCTCCGAGAGCAGGTTCTCCACCGACTCGCCCTTGGGCGGCTTGTAGGTGGCAAAGACGTTGTCGAAGGTGTGGTTCTCGCCGAGGATCACGATCACGTGCTTGATGGGCGAAGCCGTCCCGCCGCCCGCCCCGCGGACGTGATGACGGTGCCCCTTGCCTGTGCTGCCGTCGGCTCCCACCGCCGTGGCGCCCGCAAGCGCCAGTACGCCGGCTGCGAGCGCCGCGGAAGCGGCCAATCTGCTGCCCATGGCCAAACTCCCTTTCATTGGTTCGCGTGACGCCGCGGCAAGCTACGCCTGCCCTCCGGGCACCTTGTTGCGGACCGGTTGACCAGACGTGAAGAAGTTTCGGTTGCCCCGAAGCTGGCAAGATTCCGCGCGTGGGATTCGACCAGTACCACGAGCCGCCCGCCGAGCTGCCGGAGTCCACTCGCACGTTCGCCCGTCTGTGCGCGTCGCTCACCGAGGAGGCCGAGGCGATCGGCTGGTACGAGCAGCGCCTCGCGATCGAGAAGGACCGCGACGCGGCGGCGATCATGCGCGACGCCCAGGGCGAGGAGTTCAAGCACTTCTGCATGGACCTCGAGTTCCTGCTGCGCAGGACGCCGCTCTGGCGCGAGATAGCCGAGGGGATCCTGTTCCAGGAGGGCGACATCGTCGAGCACGGCGAGGAGGCCGAGGAGGAGGCCGTCGAGGGCGCCGCTGAGCGCGGCGAGCCGCGCGCCGGCACCAACTCGCTCGGCATCGGCAGCCTCAGGGCGGGGGCGTCATGAACCACCTGCTGCGCGAGCACGCGCCGATCACTGCAGCCGCCTGGGGACAGATCGACGAGGAGGCGCGCGAGCGCCTCGCGCCGGCCCTGGCCGCGCGCAAGCTGGTGGACTTCAGCGGGCCCCACGGCTGGGAGCACTCGTCGACGAGCCTCGGGCGGGTGGAGCCGATCGGCGACGCGCCCGGCGACGGGCTCGAGGCCCGCCAGCGCCGCGTGCTCCCGCTGGTGGAGCTGCGCGCGCCCTTCTCGCTCTCCATCGAGGAGCTCCTCGACGCCGACCGCGGCGCCGAGGACGTGAACTTCGACGCGCTCGACGACGCTGCGCACCGCATCGCCGTGGCGGAGAACCGCGCGGTCTTCCACGGCTGGCCGGTGGCGGGCATCGACGGCATCGCCGAGAGCTCCACGCTCGAGCCGATCCCGCTCGGCGACGACTGCGCTCGCTACCCGCGGCACGTGGCCAAGGCAGTGGAGATGCTGCTCACGGCCGGCATCGACGGCCCCTACGGCCTCGCGCTCGGGCCGGACCCCTACACCCGCGTGCTCGAGACCGGCGAGCACGGCGGCTACCCGCTGCTCGACCACCTGCGCAAGATCCTCGGCGGCCCGCTCGTCTGGTCGCCGGGCGTGAGCGGCGCGGTGGTGGTGAGCATGCGCGGCGGCGACTTCCTCTTCGAGTCCGGCGAGGACCTCTCGATCGGCTACGCGGGGCACGACGCCGACGCGGTCTCGCTCTACCTCGAAGAGAGCTTCAGCTTCCGGGTGGTCACGCCCGAGGCCGCGGTCGCGCTCACCGCTTAGGGCGCTCAGTACCGCAAATGGAGGACACCGCGACCTGGCGCAGAAGCCCAGGGGCGCACGGATGCCCTTCGGCCTGGACAAGCAGACGCTGACGATCGCCCCCCGCCCCGGCCGCGCGGCCCCGCCGCTGTGGATCGAGAGCGTGGAGTCGGCGCTGCTCGGCCGCGCTCAGACCGAGCGCAGCGACGACGGCCTGCTGCTGACGATGTTCGGGCGCTCCGAGGTCGTGTACGAGCGCATCACGAGGATCCTCACCTCGGCGCTCGGCGACGGCTGGGCGCCGCTGCTCGAGGTGACCGTCGGCGGCGCCGCGCTCGTCTCCGCTGACGGGTAGCAGCGCTGTGACAGACTCGGCTCGATGAGCGTGGCCGGCGCCGCCATGGGCGCGATCGTCAGCGTGGATCCGTTCGGCGGCCGGCTGCGGCCCGGCGGCGGCGCGGCGTTCGTCGTGCTCGTCGCCTTTCTCCTCTCGTTCCTGGCGATCCGGACGAGCGCCCGGCTCACGCGCAGCGTCTCGTGGTGGCCCGGCGGCGTCCAGAGCGGCGGCGTGCACATCCACCACCTGGTCTGGGGGATCTGCCTGATGATGCTGTCCGGCTTCCTCGCCTTCGCGGCGCCGCTCCAGGCGCCCTGGTGGCACTTCGTGGCGATCGCATTCGGCGTCGGCGCCGGCTTCACGATGGACGAGTTCGCGCTCTGGGTCCACCTCGAGGACGTCTACTGGAGCGAGGAGGGCCGCGCCTCCTTCGACGCGGTGGTGGCGGCGGCCGCGTTCGCGGGGCTCGTGGTGGTGGGCACCAAGCCTTTCGGCCTCGACGACTCCGCCTCGATCGCCGGCACCGCGGCGGCGATCGTCGTGGTGCTCGGCCTCGCGGGCCTGTGCTTCGCCAAGGGCCGGATCATGCTCGGCGTCGTGGGCCTGTTCATCCCCGTCGTCGCGGCGTTCGGGGCGGTGCGTCTCGCCCACCCATCCTCACCGTGGGCGCGCTGGCGCTACTCGCCCGAGCGCCTCGCCGTGGCCCAGCGGCGCTTCGCCGACGACAGGCGCTCGCGCCGGCTCGGCCGCCGCATCGCCGACCTCCTGGCGGGCGCGCCCAGCGGCACGCCGTCGGGCGACTAGCGCACTAACGCCGCAGGAGCTGCTCGCAGGCGGTGTCGGCGAACCAGCGCTCGTAGTCGTCGGGGCTCCACCCGCGCTGGGCGACGAGCAGCTGCCAGACGTTCGGGTGGTTGAGCGTCCAGAGAATGTCCGTGGCCCGCTCGACGTCGAGCCCGCGCTTCAGCGCCCGCTTGCTCTGCAGCGTCTCGACGATCACCTTCTGGTTGTCGTAGAACTCGCGGTCGATCCGCTGCCGCAGCTCGTCGACGGCCGGGTCGACCTGCGCGGCGTCGTGGATCACGCCGAAGATCGGGCAGATTGACCGAGCGGATGCTCGGCGCCACCCGCCCCGCTCCGGGCGAGCGCGTGCTCGAGCTGGCGTGCGGTCCAGGCGGGGTCGGACTGGCAGCCGCCGAGCTGGTGGGGCCCGAGGGCGAGGTGGTGCTCTCCGACGTCGCCTCCGAGATGACCGCCATCGCCGCGGCTCGCGCCGCCGAGCGCGGCCTCGGCAACATCGACACGCTCGTGCTCGACATCGAGGAGATCGACCAGCCGGACGCGGCCTACGACGTCGTGCTCTGCCGCGAGGGGCTGATGTTCGCCCTCGACCCAGTGCGCGCCTGCGGCGAGATCGCCCGCGTCCTGCGGCCGGGCGGCCGGCTGTCGCTCGCCGTCTGGGGCCCGCGCGAGCGCAATCCGTGGCTCGGACTCGTGTTCGAAGCGATGAGCGCCGAGGTCGGCATGCCGCTCCCTCCCCCGGGCATCCCCGGCCCGTTCGCGCTGGAGGACCCCGCCCGCCTGTCGCGGCTGCTCGCGGACCCACGGCGCTGGCCGGACCGCTGGCCAAGCTGCTGGCCGCCCTTCCGCCCGAGGCGAACGACCGCATCGTCGCCAACCTGCGTGAGGCGACGGCTCCCTACAGCACGCCCAGCGGCGGCCTGGAGCTGCCCGGCGTCACGCTGCTCGCATCAGCTCGCTGACGGCCTCGGCGAACACCGCGCTGTGGCGGTCCACGTCCGCGTCGGTCGTGGCCGGCGACATCAGCGCCATGTTGTGGAACGGCGTGATCAGCACGCCGCGGTTGGCCAGGTAGATGTGCAGGTAGTCCTCGAGCTCGGGGTCCGACGCCGCCTCCGACGCGCTCCCGTTCGCCGGCGCCGGGCTGGCGAAGCGGTACTCCGCGCGGGCCCCGAGCTGGACCACCGACCACCGCACTCCGCGCTGCGTCGATCGTCCGCTGCACGCCCGTCCGTGAAGCGCGTCGCGCGCTGCACCATCCCGGCGAAGGCGTCGTCGGTGAGCACCTGCTCGAGGGTGGCGCGCATCGCGTCGACCGACAGCGCGTTGCCCGCCAGCGTGCCGCCCACGCCGCCCACGTCCACCAGGTCCACGTCGCCGAGCGACTCGATCCGCCCCGCCAGCTCCGCGCTCAGCCCGTACGCTCCCGCCGGGATGCCGCCGGCGATCGCCTTGCCGATCGTGAGCACGTCGGGCTCGAGGCCCCACGCCGCCGTGGCGCCGCCCGGCCCGGCCGAGAAGGTATGCGTCTCGTCGTTGATCAGCAGCGTGCCGTGCGCGCGGGTCAGCCGCCGCACATCGTCGAGGTAGCCGGGCTCGGGCAGCACGATGCCGATGTTCGTCAGCGCCGGCTCCATCAGCACCGCCGCCACGTCGCCGTGGGCGAGCTGGCGCTCGAGCGCCTCCGCCTCGTTGAACTCCACCACGCGCGTGGTCAGCGACAGGTCCACCGGCGCCCCCACGTTGCCGCCGCGCGACACGGCCTCGCCGTCCGGTCCAGGCAGGGCCAGCGTCTCGTCGACGCTCCCGTGGTAGCACCAGGCGAACACGAGGATCTTCGGCCGGCCGGTGACCTGACGCGCCAGGCGGATCGCCCAGCGGTTGGCGTCCGTCGCGGTGAGCGTGAACGACCAGCGCTCGACGCCGAAGCGGCGGGTCAGCTCGTCGGCCACCCAGGCGGCGTTCTCCGTCGGCATCATCGCGGTGATGCCGCCGCGCCCCTCGAGGCGCTCGCGCACGGCGGCCACGAGCGGCGCAGGCGAGTGGCCCGCCATCGAGCCCGTGTCGCCCAGCGACAGGTCGACGTACTCGCTGCCGTCGATGTCCGTCACGCGCGCGCCGCGGGCGCCGCTCAGGTAGAGCGGGAAGTCGCCGGCCAGCTTGTTCATCCAGGTCATCGGCACGCCGCCGAACAGGTGCCGGCCCTCCGCGTAAGCGCGGGCCGACCCGGGATGCGTCTCGGAGTAGCGCTCGCGCTCCGCGGCCAGCAGCTCGCGCAGTCGTGTGCGGTCCATCGCGCACGGCAGAGTACGGGTTTGAGCCGGCTCGGGCGGGATTCCGTAGGGTTTCCGCCGGCATGGCGAACGCGGGCGACGAGCTGACCAACCCGGTCACCGGTCAGACGATCATCTTCCGGCGCACCTCCGCCGACACCGGCGGGGAGCTGCTCGAGCTGGAGAGCGTGTGGACCCGGCGCGGCAAGCGCCCGCCGCTCCACTACCACCCGAGCCAGGAGGAGCACTTCGAGGTGCTGGCCGGCGAGCTGCTCGTCTCGCTGCCCGAGGGCGAACGCACGCTGCGGGCCGGCGACACGCTCACGGTGCCCGCGGGCGTACCCCACGAGATGTCGGCCACCACGGAGGGCGAGACGCGCGCCCGCTGGGAGACGCGCCCGGCCATGCGCACCGAGGAGCTGCTCGAGACCGTGTTCGGGCTCGCTCAGGACGGCAAGGTGGGCGGTAACGGCCTGCCCGGGCCGCTGCAGCTGATCGCCACGGCGAACGAGTACTCGGCGGAGCTGCGGCTCACCAGCCCGCCGTGGCTACTGCAGCGGACCGTGTTCGGCGTGGTCGCCCCGGTCGCGCGCATGATGGGGCGCGAGCCGCGCTACACGCGGTCGCGCCGCGCCACCGCCGCGACGTAGCGGCTGGTCACGCGGAAGCCGTCCGGGTCCTCGTTGCCGGCCGAGAGGATCCCGACCACGCGCTCGCGCAGCTCGGCCATCCCCCCGCGCGCTTCGAGCTGCATTCGCCCGGCCACCCACATCGGATGGTTCTCGAGCTCGCCGGCAACGTAGTCCTCGGCCGACGCGGCCCTGAAGGCCAGCTCGTGCTCGCTCAGTTCGACCTCGAAGCCGTGCGGGCCCAGGAGGCCGGCCAGCGATTCGCGGTCGTGCCACGCGAACGGCGGCGGCCCGGGCGGCGCGCCGAGCGCCTCGCGCGAAGCCTGCACCGCCTCCCTGACGGCGCCCTCCGGGATCCAGGCGGTGAGCACCACGCGCGCACGCGGCGCGCACACGCGCGCGAGCTCGGCGGCCGCGGCCGCGGCGTCGGGCGCGAAGATCACGCCGAACACCGACATCGCCACGTCCACGCTGCCGTCCTCGAGCGGCAGGCTCGCGGCCTCACCCTCGAGGAAGGTGACGTCGAGACCGCGCGCGGCGACCTCCGCGCGCGCCACCTCCAGCAGCCGCGGCGCCGGGTCGACTCCCGTCACGGTCGCGCCGCTCGCCGCCGCCAGCAGGGCCGCGTTGCCGGTGCCGCAGCCGACGTCGACGAGACGTTCTCCCGGAGACGGCGCCGCGACGTCGACAACCACTCGCGCGGCCGGCAGCAGCTGCGCCGCTGTGTGCTCGTAGCGTCCGAGGCTCCAGTCCATCGTCATCAGAAGCGTGGTATACCGTCCGGGATTTGGCTGCCTATGAGGGGCAGCTCCGTCCAGTAAAGGGGTAGGTCCGTGCGCCAGTTTCGCTTTGGTTGGCGCTTGCCTGCGGCAGGCGTTGGGATTCTGATCGCGGGAGGTGCCGTCACGGGCGTCACCTTGGCCAGTGGGCCGGCGCATCGACCACACTACCGCGGCCTGTCGCGCTCGCGGGTGATCAGCGCGGTCGGTCGCAGCTCGTCGCAGCGCATGATCGTCGTGCTGCGCAGCCAGCATCGCGCGCTGCCCGCCACGCGCCGCCTCGTGTCCGCGCGAGTGCGCGCGGTGCGCGCCGACCAGCAGCCGCTGGTCGCCCAGGTCGCCCGCTCGGGCGGCCGAGTGAGCCACCAGTTCACGACCCTCAACGCTTTCGCGGCCCGCATCTCCGCCGGCGAGGCGGCCAGGCTGCGCCACAACAAGGCCGTGGCGAAGGTCGTGCCCGACGCGGCGATCACGCTGCCGAAGCCCGCCAACCCAGGCACGCGTGCGCGCGCCGCTGCCACGGCGCCGAACGGCACACCCGTGCCCGGCACCTGCCCCAGCGACCCGAGCAAGCCGCTGCTCGAGCCGGAGGCGCTCCAGACCACGCACACCGCCTTCGACGACCCGAACGCGCCGCAGGCGCGGCAGCTCGCGAACGGCGACGGCGTGAAGGTCGCCTTCTTCGCCGACGGGCTCGACACGGGCAATCCGGACTTCGTCCGCCCCGACGGCTCCAAGGTCTTCATCGACTACCGCGACTTCAGCGGTGACGGCCCGAACGCCGCGACCGGCGCCGCCGAGGCCTTCGGCGACGCGAGCTCGATCGCCGCGCAGGGCCGGCAGGTCTACGACCTCTCGACCTTCAACAACCCGGCGCATCCGCTGCCGAAGGGCTGCAACATCCGCATCCAGGGCATCGCGCCGGGCGCCTCGCTGATCGGCATGAAGGTGTTCGGCAACTCGAACCTGTCGTTCGACTCGACCGTCCTGCAGGGGCTCGACTGGGCCGTCTCGCACGACCACACGGACATCCTCAGCGAGTCGTTCGGCGAGAACCCGATCCCGGACACCGCGCAGGACCTCACCCGCATGTTCAACGCCCAGGCCGTGGCCGCGGGCGCGACCGTGGTGGAGAGCACGGGCGATGCCGGCGTCGAGTCGACGATCGGCTCGGCCGCCACCGACCCGTCGGTGATCGCCGCGGGCGCCAGCACGAACTTCCGCGGCTACGCGCAGTCGGAGGAGTACGCGTTCCAGTTCGCCAACCACGGCTGGCTGAGCGACAACATCTCGTCGATCGAATCCGCGGGCTTCACCCAGGACGGGCGCCTGATCGACCTGGTGGCGCCGGGCGAGACCGGCTGGGCGCTCTGCAGCGCGGACGTGGACGTCTACGAGGAGTGCTCGAACTTCGCTGGGGACGGCTCGCCCATCCAGCAGTTCGGCGGCACGAGCGAGTCCGCCCCGTTCATCGCGGGCGGCGCCGCCCTCGTGGTGCAGGCGTATCGCCAGACCCACAACGGGCGCACGCCCTCGCCGGCGCTCGTGAGGCAGATCCTGGACAGCACGGCGGGCGACCTCGGCTTCCCGAGCTCCGAGCAGGGCGCGGGCGAGATGGACACGCTCGCCGCCGTGCAGGCCGCCCGCTCGGTGGCGACGTCGCAGGGCACACCGGCCCCGACCGGCAACGGGCTGCTGTTCGGCCAGACGCAGGTCGACCTCAGCGGCGAGGCCGGCACGAGCGCGAACGCTCCCGACGTGAAGGTGACGAACGTCGGATCGGCCACGCAGATCGTTCATGCGCACACGCGCGCGATCACGAGCAACGTGGCCGACACGAAGGGAACGGTGAACCTCGCCGCGAACAGCCCCACCTTCGTGGACCAGTTCGGCACGACCGTGCCGTACCAGAAGGTGACCTTCAGCGTGCCCGCCGGCATCGAGCGGCTGGTGGCCTACGACTCCTGGCCCGGACCGCAGGCGCGCGTCGGCCTGACGCTGATCGACCCGAACGGCAACTTCGCCGCCTACACGCGCCCGCAGGGTGACGGCAACCACGGCGAGGTCGACGTCCACGCGCCCGCCGCGGGCACCTGGACGGCGATCATCTTCCGCCGCGACGGCACCTTCAACGGGCCGGTGCACTGGGAGTTCGCCAGCCAGCGCTACAGCGGCGGAGTGCAGGTCACGCCGTCCGCGGTCTCGTTGGCGCCGGGCCAGACCGGCAGCTTCCACCTGAACGTCACGCTGCCGCGCAGCGCCGGCGACTCGAACCAGGACCTCGTGTTCGACTCGAGCTCCGGCAAGCACAACGTCGTGCCGATTTCGATGCGTTCGCTCGTCTCGATCGGGTCGAGCGGCGGCAGCTTCGCCGGCACGATCATCGGCGGCAACGGCCGCGCGTTCTCGCCCGGCCAGGAGAACGCGTTCGACTTCGACGTGCCCTCGGGCAAGCCGGAGCTCGGCGTGACGGTGACGTTCCCCGACAACGCTGGCACGAACATCAACGGGTTCCTGATCGACCCGAACGGCCAGGCCGTGGCATCCGAGAGCACCACGCGCGCGGATGCCGCCGGCAACACCACGTCGGGGCACGCGCTTCAGGCCTACCACCTGAATCCGCAGCCCGGCCGCTGGCGGTTCGTCGTCGACATCACCAACCCGGTGGGCGGCAACGCGCTGTCCACGCCGTTCAACGGCCGCGTGACGTTCGCGGCGCCGAAGGCGACGGTGAGCGGGCTGCCGAACAGCTCGAGCACCGTGCTCAAGGCGGGCAAGGCGGTGCACGCCACGATCAAGGTCGGCAACGGCGGGCCGGCGGCAGAGGACCTGTTCCTCGACCCGCGCCTGCCGGACACCCAGGACCTGCCGCTGTTGGGGCTGGTCCCCGACCAGAACCTGGCGCTGCCGCTGTCGCCCGACGACATCCCGCCGCAGTACCTGATGCCGTCGCAGACAAGCACGGCGTTCGCGGCGGCGAAGGCCACACGGCCGGTCTCGTTCGACTGGGGCTTCGGAGACCCGCATCTCCTGGCCACCAGCTCGGGCAACACGGCGGCGAGCCAGTTCAGCGCGCCGGAGCTCACGCCGAGCATCTGGTTCATCGCGCCCACGGCCGTGGGGCCGTTCAGCGCCCCGGTCACCGCCGGCACGGTCAGCACCGGCCTCGTGGCCCGCACGGCGGGCTTCGACCTGGACGCCGACGCGTCGACGGGCGACGTGTTCCTGCAGGCGGTGGACCCGAACGCCGCGGCGTTCAAGCCCGTCACGGTCGGGTCCGGCAAGACGGGAACGCTGCGGGTCACGATCACCCCGAGCGGCCGGCCCGGCACGGTCGTGAGGGGCACGCTGTTCGTGGACGACTTCAGCAACTTCCTGACCTTCGGGAGCGAGCTGCTGGCGATCCCGTACCAGTACAGCGTGGGCTAGCGCACAGCTTCCGCCCGGGCGGGTCAGCCGCCCGGGCGGAACGTCCTGAATACTTCCGCGCGTGAAGCGCGTGGCACTTGGCTGCCTGGCCCTGGCCGCGCTGTCATTGCTCCTGCCGTCCGCCCCGAGCTACGACCCGATGGCGTGGCTCGTCTGGGGCCGTGAGATCGCGCACCTCGACCTCAGCACCGCCGGCGGCCCGTCGTGGAAGCCGCTGCCGGTCGTGTTCACCACGCTGTTCGCGCCGGCCGGCTCCGCCGCTCCCTGGCTGTGGCTCGCGGTGGCGCGCGCCGGGGCGCTGCTCGGCCTCGTGTTCGCCTACCGCGTGGCGGCGCGGCTCGCGGGCAGCCCGGTGGCGGGCGTGCTCGCGGCCGCCGCCCTCGTGCTCAGCCGCGGCTGGCTGTGGAGCAGCTGGATCGGCTACTCGGAGGGCCTGCTCATCGGGCTCCTGCTGTGCGCGGTCGACCGCCACCTCGACGGCCGCCACCGCCAGGCGCTCGCGCTCGGCTTCCTGGCGTCGCTCCTGCGGCCCGAGGTCTGGCCGTTCGCGGGTCTGTACGCGCTCTGGCTCTGCCGGCGCGAGCCGGCGCTGCGGCGCCGCGCGCTGCTGGGCGCCGCGGGCGTGGTCGCGCTCTGGCTCGTGCCCGACCTGCTCGGCTCGGGCGACCCGCTGCGTGGCGCCGGCCGCGCCCGCGAGCCCACCCCAGGCTCGAAGGTGCCGGCCCTGGCTCACCACCCGGCTCTGGCGCTCCTCTCGAGCGCCACCACCGCCCTCGTGCTCCCCGCGCTCGTCGGCTTCGGACTTGCGCTCGCGCGCCGGCGGCCGCGCCCGGGGCTCGAGCGGGTCACGACCGTGCTCGCGCTGGTCGTGCTCGCCTGGGTCGTGCTCGTCGCCGTGATGACGCAGGAGGGCTACAGCGGCAACCCGCGCTACCTCATCGGCCCGGCCGGCGTCGCCTGCGTGGTGGCGGGCGTGGGCTGGACCGAGCTGGGCCGCAGCGTCCTGGCGCGCGCCGGGATCGCGCCGCGGCTGGTGGCTCCGCTGGCGCTCGCGCTGGTCGTCGCACTGTCGCTGCCGTGGACCTACCCAC
This sequence comes from uncultured Thermoleophilaceae bacterium, assembly GCA_963848495.1. Classification (GTDB taxonomy): domain Bacteria; phylum Actinomycetota; class Thermoleophilia; order Solirubrobacterales; family Thermoleophilaceae; genus JAICJR01. Next base: position 19,457 of record CAWKDV010000002.1, on the reverse strand, counting down.
GCGCGAGCGCCCTGCGCGCGCCCGCCCCTGGCGTGCGCCACGAGGCGGAGCTTCAGCGCACGCTGCCCACGGTCATCCACCTCGCCGGCGGCCGCGACCGTGTGCTGGCCTGCGGCCGTCCGGTCACCCACCTCTATGCGGTGCCGCGACTCGCGTGGGCCCTGCGCGTGCACCTGGGGCGCGTGGGCTTCGTCGCGGCCGACGGCGCGGTGGTGCAGGCTCGTCGCGGCCCCGGCGCGCCGTGGCTGCCCGTCGCCGACGCGGGCTACCGCGAAGTGGCGCGAACCAGGCTCTGGCGGATCGTCACGCCCTGCGCCGCAAGCAGCGAGACCGCGAGCGCCACCACCGCCACGCCGCCGGCGAACACGCGGAACGTCGGCTCGAGCCCCAGCGTCGGCACGGCCAGCCCGGCCGCGACGGCCGGCACCGAGATCGACAGGTAGGCCACGACGTAGAAGGCGGACATCACCTCGGCCCGCTGGTGGTCGGGCACGACCGCCATCAGCGATCGCAGAGCGCCCAGGAACGCGAGGCCGAAGCCGATACCCATGATCCCGGTCGAGCCGAAGAAGAGCAGCGCCGACCCGGTGGACAGCGACGCACCGGTGAGCGCCATGCCGAGCGCCAGCACGGCCGCGCCAATCGACGCCGCGCGCCGCGGCTCGAGCCCGTGCCAGACGACCTGCGACAGCGCGCCGGGCACGGCGAGTGCCAGCACCGCCGCGCCGCCGGCGAGGTGGCTGTGCGTCTGCAGCAGCTCCGACGCGAGCGCCGGCCCGAGCGCCAGGTAGAGGCCTCCGATCGACCATGAGGCCAGCACGCCGAGGCCGGAGAGCACGAACGGAGCGCGAATCGCGGCCGGCACCCGCGGGCGCTGCGGCTTGAAGCGGACACGGCTTTCGCGCGCCACCGGCTCAGGCAGAGCAAGCGTTGCGGCGAGCGCCAGCGCGACCAGCGCGCTCAGCACGATGAACGGCGTGACCAGGCGATCCGGCGCGTACTCGACGAGCAGCGACGAGACGAGCGCACCGGCGCCGATCCCGCTGGCGCTGACCACGCCGTTGACGAGGCCGGCGTGCTGGCCGTCCTGGCGCGGGTGCAGGTCGAGCAGCGCGGCGCCGGCGGCGCCGAGTGCGGCGCCGGTGGTCAGCCCCTGCAGCGCGCGGGCCGCGAACAGCCAGCCCACGGAGCGCGCCAGCGCGAACAGCACGGCGGCCCCGAGCAGGCCGATGAGGGACGCCAGCAGCACCGGCCGCCGCCCCAGGTCGTCGGAGATCCGCCCGACCAGGAGGAGCGCTGCCAGCACACCGAAGCAGTAGACGGCGTAGATCAAGGTCAGCACCGGAGTGGAGAAATGCCACTCCTGCTGGTAGAGGCCGTAGAGCGGGGACGGGGTCGCCGACGCGAACAGGGCCAGCCCGATGATCGCTGCGACGAGCGCAAACGCCGGGGTCTTGGAGAGCTTGGGGAGGATTTGCGGGGACATCCTGGCTTCCTTCCTACGGGTCTGGCTGTTGAACGTCGGGGCGGTCGGTTCTGTGAGACTCGTACGGTAGTTCCAAATATTTGGAAATATGGTTGTAGCATAGTTCTCGTGGTCACACCAGTACGAGCGATCCGTCACCCATCCGCCTCCGAGCTGGACCTCGCCACGATCCTGCGCACCGTTGGCGATCCGCTTCGCCTGGCCATGGTCCGCGAGCTCGCCGACGGCGGGGAGCGCCGCTGCACCGACCTCCAGGACGTGCTCGGGCTGCCGGCCTCGACCTGCTCCTACCACCTGCGCCTGCTGCGCGAGGCAGGCGTCACGCGCACGCGCGCGGACGGCACGGAGCGCTTCATGAGCCTGCGCCGCGACGACCTCGACGAGCGCTTCCCGGGGTTGCTCGACGTCCTGATCGAAGGCGGGTCGCCCGCCGGCTAGATGTCCGCGCGACCGCGACTCGTCGGCATCAACCACGTCGCCATCGAGGTGGGCGACCTGGAGGAGGCCCTGCGCTTCTACGGCAGCGTGTTCGACGTTCGCCAGGTCGACCACGAGCCCGGGATGGCGTTCATCGACATGGGCGACCAGTTCATCGCGCTGTCCGAAGGACGGACCAGCGGACCCGACGGGCGGCGGCACTTCGGCCTGGTCGTCGACGACAAGGAGGCGACCCGCGCGGCGCTCCAAGCCGCCGGAGTCGAGACCTCCTCGAGCCGCTTCCTCGACTTCCGCGATCCCTGGGGCAACCACATCCAGGTCGTGGACTACCGCGACATCCAGTTCACGAAGACGCCCGGGGTGCTGAGCGGGATGGACCTCTCCGAGCTCGAGAAGCGACCGGGCGCGCTGCGCCAGCTGACCGAGAAGGGGCTCGCCTAGCGCCGTGGCCGAGCACGGCGACGTGGTCAGGCGCGAGTTCACGCGCCAAGCGCCCGGCTTCGCGGCCAAGCGCAACCTGTTCGGCGACCGTGACATCGCCGACTGGATCGGCGCCCACCTGCCGCTGTCGCCCGAGCTGCTCGTGCTCGACGTCTGCGGCGGCGCCGGCCACCTGTCGCGCCTCCTGTCGGAGCGCGCGCGCCAGTTCGTGGTGCTCGACCTCACGCGCGAGATGCTCGAGACCGGCGCACAGGGTGCCGAGCGCGACGGCGTGCGCAACGTGCTCTTCGTCGAGGCCGACGCCGCGGCGATGCCGTTCCTCGATGGCTCCTTCGACGTCGCGGTCAGCCGCTTCGCCTTCCACCACCTCCCCGACCCCGAGCCGGTCGCCCGCGAGATGGCCCGCGTGGTGAGGCCGGGCGGCACCGTGGCGGTGATCGACATGGTCGACGGCGGCGCGCGCCACAACGAGCTCGAGCGCCTGCGCGACCCGTCGCACACCACGGCTCTCGCCGAGGGCGAGCTGGCCGCGCTGCTCGAGCGTTCGGACGTCCGGCTCCTCGAGCGCGACGAGCGCCGGCAGGCGATCCCCGCCGAGCCCTGGATGGAGCGGGCCTATCCCCCGCCCGGGGTCACCGAGCAGGTGCTGGCGGCCCTGCGCGCGGAGGTCGCCGGGGGCGAGGCCACCGGCCTGGAGGCGCACGAGGACGAATCCGGCGTGCTCCACGTCGCGCAGCGCTGGGTGCTGCTCGCCGGGCGCAGGGACTAGCCGCTGTGGACGAGGCCCTGCTCAACCTGCGCGACGCAATGCCCTTCGCCAAGCTGCTCGGGATCGAGCTGCTCGAGGCGTCGCCCGAGGTCGTGCGCGGGCGTCTGGCCTGGGCGCCCGAGCTCTGCACCTCGGGCGGCCTGATGCACGGCGGCGCGGTGATGGCGCTCGCGGACAGCTGTGGCGGGCTGTGCGCCTTCCTCAACCTGCCGGAGGGCTCGTCCGGCACCGCCACGATCGAGTCGAAGACGAACTTCCTGCGCGCCGTGCGCGAGGGCGCCCTCACCGCCACCACGCGCCCGCTGCACAGGGGCCGCACGCTGATCGTGGTCGAGACCGAGCTGACGCTCGACGACGGCTCGCTCGCCGCCAAGGTCACGCAGAGCCAGACGTTCCACTACCCGCGGGCGTGAGGCGGGACTAGGCGCGTCCGTAGACGGGCACCGCAGCGCCGCTCGTGGGCTCGGAGTCGTCCGAGACGAGGAAGCGCACGACCTTGGCGATCTGCTGCGGCGGCACCCACTTCGCGTGGTCGGCGTCTGGTTGGGCGGCGCGGTTGGCGGGCGTGTCGATCACGCTCGGCAGGATCGCGTTCGAGCGCACCGAGGCGCCCCGGTACTCGACGTCGAGCGCCTGGACGAAGGCGAGCACGCCGGCCTTGGCCGTCACGTAGCCGGCAGCGCCGGGGAACGGCCGCAGCGCGGGGCGTGCCGAGACGCAGACGAACGAGCCGCCGCCCGCGGCCACGAGGCGGGGCATCGCCGCCCGCGCGAGCAGGAAGGCCGGCCGCAGGTTGAGCCGGAGCATGTTCTCGAAGTCGTCGATCTCCGACTCGTGGACGAGGCCGGGCGCCGAGAAGCCGCCGACCAGGTTCACCACGGCGCCCAGCTCGTCGATCGCGCCCACCACGTCGAGCACCGCCTGCTCGTCCATCACGTCGGCCTGCGCGAGCATGAGCCGCTCATGGCCGCCGAAGTCGGCCTCCACGCGCTCGCGCTCCTTGTCCACCACCCAGGTCGCAGTCACCGGATAGCCGGACTCGAGCAGCTCGGCCAGCACGGCCACACCAAGCGCGCCGGTGCCGCCCGCCACGAGCACTGCCGGATAGCGCTCCGCCATCCGAGCAGCCTAGCCGTCCGGAAGCGCAACTACCGTGGAAATTCCAATGGAGCAGCAGACTCTCACCGCCGCAAAGCTGTACGTGCGCGACCTGGTGGACGGCCAATCGGTCGACTCGGTGTTCACCGTCCGCGAGCGTGCGCGGCGCCAGAAGAAGAACGGCGATGTCTTCATGAAGCTCCAGCTCGGCGACGTCACGGGCTGCGTGGAGGCCGTGATCTGGGACGGTGTCGACCAGCTCTTCGAGCGCTGTCCGCCAGGCCAGGTGGTCAGGGTTGTCGGCAGCTTCTCGGTCGATCAGCGCTACGGCTCGAGCCTCACGGTGCGCTCGCTGCGCCCGGCGGAGCCCGACGAGTACGACCCGCTGAGCCTCGAGGAGGGGCCGCCGCACCCGGTCGAGCAGATGGTGGCCGACCTGCGCAGCCTGGTGGACACGATGCAGGATCCGTACCTGCGCGAGCTGCTCGAGCTCTGCTTCGCGGAGGACTCGGAGATCTGGCAGCGCTGGCGCGAGGCGCCGGCGGCCAAGACCTATCATCAGGCCTACCGCCACGGCCTGCTGGAGCACTGCCTGTCGGTGGCGCAGGGCGTCAGCGCGCTGTCGGCCACCTTCCCGGGCATCGACCGTGACGTGGCCGTCGCCGGCGCCCTGCTGCACGACATCGGCAAGATCGACGCCTACGCGAGCGAGGGCGGCGCCATCGACCTGAGCGACGCCGGCAGGCTTCAGGGCGAGATCCCGCTCGGCTACTACCGCGTCCGGCGCCTGATCGAGGACATCCCCGGCTTCCCGGCGGACACGGCTCAGGCCCTGCTCCACATCGTGCTCTCCCACCACGGGCAGCTCGAGCACGGCAGCCCGGTGGTGCCCTGCACGCGGGAGGCCACGCTGGTGCACATGGTCGACAACCTCGGCGGCCGGCTCGGCAGTTTCGACCGCATCGAGAAGAGCCTCGCCGACGGCGAGCGCTGGTCGGGCTTCGACCGCGCCCTGAGCGGCTCGGCGTACTTCGCATCGCGCGAAGCGGCCTAGCTCACAACTCCGCAAACAGCGGGAATCAATCCGTTCGCGTTCGGACGCCTTAACCGTGCCCACGGAGTTTCCCTCTTATGCTGCCGTGGGATGGCGAAGGACACCGAGAAGCTGATCCGTCAGCTCTCGCTGATCTCTTTCCTGATGGCGGAGCGCAGGCCCGTCACGGCGCTCGAGATCAAGCGGGAGGTGGAGGGCTACTCCGGCATGAACGACGACGCGTTCGCGCGCCGCTTCTATGCCGATCGTGCCGAGCTCGAATCGCTCGGGATCGAGCTGAAGGTCGACAAGCCGGCCGAGGGCTACTACGAGGCCGAGAACTACTCGCTGCCGCCCGAGAACTTCTACCTGCCACCGATCGAGTTCACCGACACCGAGCTGGGCGCTCTGCGCACGGCGCTGTCGCTGCTCGACGGCGAGTTCGCCTACGCCGAGCCGCTGCGGCTGGCGCTCCAGCAGCTCTCCTGGGGCAAGCCCTCGCCGCTCGCCGCGCCCGAGCAGCGCTCGGTGGCGCTGGGGGTCACGGCGGCCGCCGGCGGGCGCGAGCTCTCCCAGCGCCTGTCGAAGATCGAGACCGCGATCTTCCGCCGCAAGACGATCCTGTTCGACTACTACACGATGGGCCGCGACGCGGTGGAGTCGCGCAAGGTCGATCCCTACCACCTGCTCTTCCGTGGCGGCCAGTTCTACCTGGTCGGCCACTCGCACGAACGCGACGACGTGCGCGTGTTCCGCCTCTCGCGCATCCGCGGCAAGGTCGGCTACTCGTCGAAGGCGGAGCACGACTTCCCGCCGCCGCAGGACTTCGACCCTCGCGTCTACGCCACGCGTACCGACTGGCAGCTGGGCGACCCGGTGGCCACGGCGCGGGTGTGGATCTCGAGCAAGATCGACTGGCTGGTGGAGCGCCACTTCGGCCACGCCGGCCGCACCGAGCCGGCGCCCGACGCCGACGGGGTGATCTTCGAAACCGACTACGCGGACCCCCGCGCGGTCCTCTCCTGGGTGCTCGGCCTGCGCGAGCGCGCGCGCATCCTCGAGCCGCCGGAGCTGGCGGCCGAGGCGAGCGAGCGCATCGCGCTCATCATCGAGCGCCACTCGAGCGGCCCCGAGGTGGCGGCGGCCACGCGCCGCAAGGCCGAGCCTCCGGAGGAGACCGACTCGAACGGCCGCCGGGAGACGCCCATCCGGCCCGAGCGCTTCGCCCGCCTGATCACGCTGGCCGGCATGCTGATCGACGCCGCCCGCACCGGCGAGCTGCTGAAGGTCAGCGTGGTCTGCAGCGCCATCCAGGTGAGCGAGGAGGAGCTGCGCGAGGACATCGACGTGCTCAACGTCGTGAACTTCGGCGGCGGCAGCTACGTCCTCTACGCCGAGGTGCACGGCGACACGATCGAGGTCGACCCCGAGCCCTACGGCGACAACTTCGCCAAGCCGGCGCGGCTGCTGCCGCTCGAGGCCAAGGCGCTGGTGGCCGCTATCGACCTGATCGGCGACCACCTCCCCGAGGGCTCGCTCGCATCCGCCCGCAAGCGGATCGTCGATGCGCTCGGCCAGGACCCGGCCCGCGAGGGCCTGCAGATCACGACAGCCGCCGGCGACGACTCGGGGATCGCCCGCGTGGTCAGCCAGGCGATCGTCGACAACCGCATCCTCGAGATCGACTACTACAAGGAGAACGAGGACGAGCTCACCGCCGGCCGCCGGATCGAGCCCTACCACCTGCTCAACGGGGCCGAGGGCTGGTACGTGCACTCGTGGGACCCCGCGAAGGACGAGTCGCGCAGCTTCCGGCTCGACCGCATCAAGGAGGCCCGCATCGTCGACGAGCAGTTCGAGCCGCGACCCGACATCAACCCGGACGTGCCCGCCTGGGCCCGCACCGGCGAGGTGCCGGCCTCACGCACGGCGCGCGTCTGGATCGCACCCGACCGCGCCCGCTGGGCGCGCGAGGACCGCCGCGTGGTCGAGGACCTGAAGGACGGCGCGGTGATCGTCGAGCTGCAGTACGCCGGCAACGACTGGCTGGCGCGCGAGATCCTCAAAGAGGCCGGCGACGCCGCGGTGCTGGAGCCCGAGGACGCGCGCGGCGCGGTTCTCGAGGCGGCGGAGGCGCTGGCCGGCGCCGCGCGCTAGGCGCGGCGCCCACTCGCGGTGTCAGAACTCGGGCCGCCAGCCGGCGGTTTCCTTGAAGCGCTCGTTTGAGACTCGCTCGCCGTCGCTGACGACGTTGTAGACGCCGCCCGGGACCTCGGTGGCAGCCGCGATCGCGCGGCCCGCATCCTCGATCCTCAGCGTGGCGCCGTAGGCGGCCCAGTGTTCGTTGGGCGTCTCCTTTCCGATGGTCGGCCCGTAGAGCACGCCCAAACGCAGCACGACGCCGCGCCGCCCGTCGCCGTCGAACCGCGCGACCTGGCGCTCTGCCTCCAGCGCCGACAGCAAGATCTCGGGCACCGTCTCCGCCACCGGTGAGGACTCGTCCACCCGCCCGTTCTCGGGATAGACGAACGCGATGCTCGGAAACAGGAACCACTCGACCGACGCCGCCAGCGCTGCGTCGACGAGGATCGGGGTCGCCTCGGCGCGGAGGCGATCGGTGTCGCGCCAGGCCTCGGGATCGGCGAGGCGCTCGGGCGGCGGAATCCGCGTGGCGAGGTGCAGGATCGCGTCCTTATCGGCAACGGCGGCGGCGACCGCTCCGGGGTCGAAGAGGTCGAGTTGGGTCCTGCTTGGGGCGTCGACGGTGTGCCCGGCGGCGCGCAGCAGGGGAATCGACGCAGTGCCCAGGACGCCCGATCCGCCGGTTACAAGCACGCGCATGAGGAGTTCCTTTCGCTTGGGGAGTTCGTCCTACACCCAAGACGGAGGAGCGCCCCCGAAGGGGACATCGCAAGCGACCAGGCGGGCGACGGCCGCTACGCCGCCGGCGCTTGGAGAGTGGTGGTTGCTTCGGCGAGGCTGGCTGCCGACCCCGGGTCGTGCGACGGCAGGTAGACCGTGATCACCTTCCTGCTCGGTCCTACCAGGTCCCTCCCTGGCAGCCCGTACAGGTCCGGTCCTCTTTCCCGCCGGTCTCCGTGACCACGAACTGGTGCCCGATGCCCTTGCCGATAGCGGTGACCGTGAAGCCGTTGGCCGACACCGAGCTGATGCTCACCTGCCCAGCGCCGCTGCCCATCGGCAGGCCGGTGATGCCCAGCTTGTCGTTCGCGCCGGTGCCGTCGCAGTCCGTGTAGTCGGAGGTCTCCTGGTAACAGCCCTTCATCGCGCGGGCGAGGCCGCTCGCGTTCGACTTGGCGTCGGCGTCGTTCGCCTTGTCGCGCTGAGTGAGGAACAGCGGCAGCGCGATGCCCGCCAGAACGCCGATGATCACGATCACCACCAGGAGCTCGAGCAGGGTGAAGCCGGCTTCGCTGTCGAGCCGGGCCCGAGGGCGACGGGGGGTCGGGCGGATCATGGTCCTGGGCCTGGCACGCCGGCACCCACCGGCGAACCGTGGATCCCCTATCGACAGCGGATCCCCACCGCTTTAGGTATGGAGCGCGATGACAGACGCGTTTTCGGCTGGGAGGCACCACCAGAGGGTCGAAACGGCCCCGTCGCCAATTACCGGCTGGGGCGGCCCTCGCGCCGTAACCGCGTGACAGCCACCGCGGCGCGGCGCCGCCGCCCGCCCGCTCAGCCCGCCAGGCGGTGCAGCACGGCTTCCTGCTCCTCGTCCGCCGGCTCGAGGGGCTGCACCGTGCGCGGCGCCGTCTCGATCTGCGCCGGCTCCGGCAGCTCCTTCTCGCCCGCCGCGGCGCCGTGCTCCGACAGGCGGCGCGCCGTGACCAGCACGCGGCTCTCCAGCGAGCCGACCGTCTCGTTGTAGGCCTTCACCGACGACTCGAGCTGGCGGCCGAGCTTCATGAAGTGGCCGACCATGACGCCCAGGCGGCCGTGCAGCTCGCGGCCGAGGTCGCTGACCGCTCGGGCGCTCTCCGCCACCTTCTCCTGCCGCCAGCCGTAGGCCACGGCGCGCAGGAGGGCTATCAGCGTGGTGGGCGTGGCGATCAGCACCTGCTGCTCGACGCCCTCCTCGATCAGGCTCGGCACCTGCTCCAGGGCGGCGCTGAAGAACGCCTCGCTCGGCAGGAACATCACCACGAACTCGGGCGTGGACGAGAACTGCGCCCAGTAGGACTTCTGGCTGAGCTTGGCGACGTGCTCGCGCACGTGGCGCCCGTAGACGGCGAGCTGCGTACGGCGCGCCTCGTCGTCCTGCGCCTCGACGGCGTTGAGATACGCCTCGAGCGGGACCTTGGCGTCCACCACCACGTCCTTGCCGCCGGGCAGCTTGACGATCAGGTCCGGGCGCAGCCGGCCCGCATCCGACATCACCGTCGACTGCTCCAGGAAGTCGCAGTGGGCGATCATCCCGGCCATCTCGCAGACGCGGCGCAGCTGGATCTCGCCCCAGCGCCCGCGCGTGGCGGGCGCGCGCAGCGCGGTGACCAGGCTCGAGGTCTCGCTGCGGAGCCGCTCCTGCGTCTCGGCCACGGAGCGCAGGTGCGTGGTGAGGCTGCCGTGCGACTCGCGCCGCGCCCGCTCGAGCTGCTCCAGCTCGCCCCGCACCTTGTCGAGCCCCTCCGCCATCGGCTTGACGAGCTGCTCGATCGCCCGCTGGCGCATCTCGAACTCCTGCCTGCCCTCGACCTGCTGGTCCCGCAGCGCCCGGGCCGACAGCGCCTCGAAGGACGACTGCAGCGAGCGTGCGTGCGCCCGCATGAAGAGCCACGCGACAGCGGCGCCGAGAGCCAGTCCGATGATGAGGAAGAGCGATTGCATGGGGGACTTACTGACGTTAGGTCGGGGGTAGGACGGAACTGGAAGAATCGGGTGTCCCGTGGCCCCGCGACCACAGTCAGCAGTAGCCGGAGCCCTCGCCGCCGCGAGCGCCGGATCAATCGGGCTCTGGTACCAGCTGTTCCGCCGCCCGCTGCCGCAAAAACGCGGCTCTGTGCAGGTAAAAGGGCTCGAATCGACGGTCAAGATCGCCCGCGACGCGCGCGGCGTCCCGCGCATCGAGGCGCGCACCGACGCCGACCTCTGCTTCGCGCAAGGTTTCGTGCAGGGCCAGGACCGCCTCTGGCAGCTCGAGTTCTACCGCCGGGCCGGCAGCGGCCGGATCGCGGAGTTCGCCGGCCCCGACGGACTGCAGGTCGACCGGCTGATGCGCACGCTCGGCCTGCGCCGCTTCGCCGACCGGGAGGTCGAGCTGATCTCAGCGCGTGACAGGGAGGTGCTCGAGGCCTACGCGCGCGGCGTCACCGCCGCAATCGAGTCGGCGACCGCGCTGCCGCTCGAGTTCCAGCTCCTGCGCATCGAGCCCGAGCCCTGGCAGATCCAGGACAGCCTCGTGATCCGCAAGATCATCGGGCTCGGCTTCTCGACCAACATGGAGAGCGAGCTGTTCCGCGCCGAGCTGATCTCCAAGGTCGGCGCCGAGCGGGCCGCCCGCCTCGAGCCGCGCTACCCCCGCGGCAACCCGCTCGTCACGCCGCCGGGCGCCGCCTGGTCCGGCGACGCGCTCGACCTGCTGGAGCAGCTCGCCGAGGTGCGCGAGGCGATCGGCTGGTCGCTCGAGCCGGCCGGCTCGAACAACTGGGCGGTCTCGGGCGAGCGCTCCGCCACCGGCGCCCCGCTGCTGGCCGGCGACCCGCACATCACCACGAGCATGCCCGACTGCTGGTACACGTTCGAGGGCTCGACGCCCGAGCTCGAGCTGCGCGGCGGCTCGATGCCCGGCTTCCCCGGCATCGTGATCGGCCACACGCGCCACGTGGCCTGGAGCTTCACGAACGTGATGGGCGACGTGCAGGACCTGTTCGTCGAGCGCATCAGGGACGACGAGTACGAGTTCGAGGGCGAGTGGCGGCCGCTGGCCGTGCACCGCGAGGAGATCGCCGTCCGCGGCCGCAAGCCGGAGCTGCTCGAGGTCCGCGAGACCCACCACGGCCCGATCGTGAACGACGCGCTCGGCGCCCGCGCGGGCGAGCCGCTGGCGCTGGCCTGGACGGCGATCCGCGAGCCCGTGGTGAACAGCACAGGGGTGGACGCCGGCGCCTTCACGCGCGGCGAGGAGCTGGTCGAGGCCTTCCGCGACTACACGATCCCCTGCATGAACATGGTCTGGGCCGACAGCTCCGGCAACATCGGCTACAAGCTCGTCGGCAAGCTCCCCATACGCCGCGGCGGCTGCCCCGATCTGCCGAAGCCGGGCTGGACCGGCGAGTACGAGTGGGACGGCTACATCCCGTACGAGGAGCTGCCGGAGATCGTGAACCCGCCCGGCGGCGTGCTCGTCACGGCCAACAACCGCATCGCGCCGGACGACTACCCGCACCACATCACGAGCGAGTACCTCGACGGCTACCGCGCCGCCCGCATCGAACAGCTCCTGGGCGAGCGCGATCAGGTCTCGCTCGACGACTTCGAGCGCATCCAGCTCGACGTCTACTCGATCCCGGGCGAGCAGACCGCCCACCGCCTGGCCCGGCTGCGGCCGGCCGGCCAGCGCGAGGTGCGCGCGATCGAGCGGCTCAAGAGCTGGGACCATCGCCTCGACCCGGACACGATCGCCGGCACGATCTACGCGGTCTTCACGTCCCACTTCGCGCGCCTCGTCTCGGACGCCGTGATCGGCGACGAGGACTACGCCGAGCGCTGGCGCTCCAAGTCGCTGCTCGGCTTCACGCCGATGGTCTCCTCGCCCTGGCGCTTCCAGGCACGCCTGATCGAGCTCTGGGACGAGGCAGACCCCGAGCTGATCGGCGGCCGCTCCTGGGACGAGCTCGCGCTCGAGGCGCTCCACCAGGCCCTGGACGAGCTCGAGCAGCGCTTCGGCAGCGACCCCGGCGGCTGGACCTGGGGCCGCGTGCACGGCCTGAAGTTCCCCCACTCGCTGGCCGAGGGCAGCGGCACGGCGTCGAAGCTGCTCAACCGGCTGCTGTCCCGCCGGCTGCCGATGGGCGGCGCCCAGGAGACCGTCTGCCAGGTGGGCTTCGTGCCGCACGACGGCAGCTACACGGGCAGCTGGGCGCCCTCGTACCGCCTGCTCGCGGACCTCGGCCGGCCCGAGCGCAGCCGCTGGCAGCACATGACCGGCCAGTCCGGCCACCCCGGCAGCCCGCACTACGACGACCTGCTCCAGGACTGGTTCGCGGGCCGCAGCTACGAGTTCGGCGCGCCCGGCTGTCGACACGCTGGAGCTCCATCCCGCCTAGGCTTCCAGCCGCCATGCCCTCCCGCAGGGACCAGATCACGATGTCCGACGACGAGCTGCGCGCCTTCCTGGCTGCGCACAAGGTCGTGAGCGTGGCCAGCATCGGCCCGCGCGGACGCCCCCACCTCGTGCCGCTCTGGTACGCGGTCGACGGCGTGGAGCTGCGCGGCTGGACCTACGCAAAGTCGCAGAAGACGAAGAACCTGGAGCGCGACCCGCGGGCCACGCTTCAGGTCGAGGACGGCGAGCTCTACCACGAGCTGCGCGGGGTGATGATGGAGTGCGACGTGTCGATCGAGCGCGAGCCGGCCGAGGTGGCCAAGTACGGCGTGGCGCTCTTCGAGCGCTTCGTGGAGGTTGGACCGGATGTGCGGGCGATGGTCGAGAAGCAGGCGCCGAAGCGCGTCGGCCTGACGTTCCACCCCACCCGCATCGTGAGCTGGGACCACGGCAAGCTGGGCGGTGCCTACTGATGAAGGGACTGATCCTCTCCGGCGGCACCGGCAGCCGCCTGCGGCCGATCACCTACACGAGCGCGAAGCAGCTCGTGCCCGTGGCGAACAAGCCGGTGCTCTTCTACGGCATCGAGGCGCTGGCCAGCGCCGGCATCGACGAGATCGGGATCATCATCGCGCCGGAGACGGGCGCCGAGATCCGCGCCGCGGCAGGCAGCGGGGAGCGCTTCGGCGTCTCGATCACCTACATCGAGCAGGAGGCGCCCCTCGGCCTCGCCCACGCCGTGCTCACGGCCGAGGACTTCCTCAAGGACTCGCCGTTCGTCATGTACCTCGGCGACAACCTGCTGCGCGACGGCGTGACCGCGCTGGTCCAGACGTTCCGCAGCGAGAAGCCGGATGCGCTGATCTTGCTCACCCCGGTCAGCGACCCCGAGAACTACGGCGTGGCCGAGCTCGACGGCGACAACCGCGTGGCCCGCCTGGTGGAGAAGCCGAAGGAGCCGCAGACCGACCTCGCGCTCGTCGGCGTCTACATGTTCACGCCCGCGATCTTCGAGGCGGCCCGCGCGATCAAGCCCTCCGGCCGCGGCGAGCTCGAGATCACCGACGCGATCCAGCACCTCGTGGACTCGGGCCTGCAGGTGGACCCGCACATCGTGCACGGCTGGTGGAAGGACACCGGCCAGGTGCAGGACATGCTCGAGGCGAACCACCTGATCCTCGACGACATCCAGGAGCGGATCGAGGGCGAGCTGATCGACTCGCGCGTGGAGGGGCGCGTGGTGGTCGAGCCGGGCGCGCGCCTCGAGCGGGCGGTGGTGCGCGGACCGGCCGTGATCGGCGCCGGCGCCGTGATCGTGGACGCCTACATCGGCCCCTACACCTCCGTGGGCTGCGACGTGCGCATCGAGCAGGCCGAGATCGAGTACTCGATCGTGCTCGAGGGTTCGTCGGTGAGCAACATGGACGGCCGCATCGAGGCCAGCCTGATCGGCAAGAACGTGCGCATCAGCCGCTCGCCGACGCTCCCGAAGGCCTACCGCTTCGTGGTCGGCGACAACGCCGAGATCGCGATCCTCTAGGCCCAAACTGCTATCCCTTCGCCGGTGAAGATCCTCGTCACAGGCGCCGCCGGCATGCTGGGCAGCGATGTAGTGCGGGCGGCCGAGTTCGTGAACCACGAGGTCGTGGCCGCGTCGCACTCGGACCTCGAGGTCACCGATCGCGCGGCGGTCGAGCGCTTCCTGTTCCAGGAGCGCCCCGACGTCGTGATCAACTGCGCGGCCTACACGAACGTCGACGGCGCCGAGGAGGACCTCGGCGGCGCGATGGACGTGAACGCCGAGGCCGCCTGCTTCGTGGCGGCGGCCGCGGCCGAGATCGGCGCGAAGGTGGTCTACCCGTCGTCGGACTACGTCTTCGACGGCTCGAAGTCCGAGCCCTACGTGGAGTCGGACGAGACCCGCCCGCAGTCGATCTACGCGCAATCCAAGCTCGCCGGCGAGAAGGAGACGGCGGAGTCCAACCCGCGCCACTTCATCGCCCGCTCCGCCTGGCTGTTCGGCACCTCTGGACGCAATTTCGTGGAGACGATGCTCGCGCTCGGCAGCGAGCACGGCGAGGTCGTGGTCGTGCGCGACCAGGTCGGCTCCCCCACCTACACCGCGCACCTGGCCGATGCGCTCGTGCGCCTCGTGGACACCGAGGCCTACGGCATCCACCACCTGGCGAGCCAGGGCGAGTGCTCCTGGTTCGACTTCGCGCGCGAGATCTTCAGCCAGGCCGGCGTGGACTGCCGGGTGATGTCCTGCACGAGCGACGAGTTCGGCCGCCCGGCGCCGCGCCCCAGCTACTCGGTGCTCGGCACCGAGCGCCTCGACGCGCTCTACCTGCCCCACTGGAAGGAAGGTCTGGCCAGCTACCTGGCCGAGCGATCGGTGGCCGCGTGAGGCTGCTGGTCACCGGGGCGGCGGGCTTCATCGGCTCGACCTACGTGCGCGTCGCGCTCGACGCGCGGCCGGATGACGACGTCGTCGTGCTCGACAAGCTCACCTACGCCGGCCGGCGCGAGAACCTCGCCGACGTGGAGGACCGCATCGCGTTCGTCGAGGGCGGGATCGAGGACGCCGCGGTGGTGGCCGAGGCGATGCAGGGCTGCGACGCCGTGGTGAACTTCGCCGCCGAGTCGCACGTCGACCGCTCGATCGCCGACCAGCACGCCTTCGCCCGCACGCACGTGATCGGCACCTCGGTGCTGCTCGACGCCGCGCGCGAGCTCGGGGTGAGCCGCTACCTGCAGGTGTCCACCGACGAGGTCTACGGCTCGATCGAGGAGGGCTCGTTCAGCGAGACCTCGCCGCTCAACCCGTCCTCGCCCTACAGCGCCACGAAGGCGGCGGGCGACCTGCTCGTCTCCGCCCACGCGCACACCTACGGCCTCGAGACCGTGATCTGCCGCGGCTCGAACAACTACGGCCCGCGCCAGTACCCGGAGAAGCTGATCCCGCTGTGCGTACTGAACGCGCTGGCGGGCGATCACCTGCCGGTCTACGGCGACGGCCGCCAGGTGCGCAACTGGCTGTTCGTGGAGGACTTCGCTCGCGCGATCGACACCGTGCTCCTGCACGGCCGGTCCGGCGAGGCCTACAACGCCGGCGGCCCCGACGAGGTGGAGAACATCGACGTGGTGCGGCGGATCCTCGAGCTGACCGGCCGCGACGAGTCTCTGATCGAGCACGTCACCGACCGGCTCGGCCACGACCGCCGCTACTCGCTCTCCTCCGGCAAGCTGCGCGAGCTCGGCTGGGAGCCGCTCACCCATTTCGAGCACGGCCTGCCGCGGACCGTGGACTGGTACCGCGACAACGAGTGGTGGTGGGAGCCGATCCGCAGCGGCGAGTACCGCGACTACTACGAGCGCCAGTACGGCCGCTCACTCGGCTAGCCGGCGCAGCTCTTGCTACCGTTACGCAACCTTTGGTTGCACAACGGATAGAACGCGACATCTTGATCGACGCGCCCATGGAGGTCGTCTGGGCGGTCGTCACCGAGCCTGAGCACATCGCGGGCTGGTTCAGCCATACGGTCGAGCTCGAGCTGACCCCAGGCGGCACCGCCGTCTTCCACTGGGACGGGCACGGCACCGTCAAGGGCCGTGTCGAGCGGGTGGAAGCGCCGCGCTACTTCTCCTTCCGCTGGTCCATGGTGCCCGGCGCGGACCTCAGCGACGACAACTCCACGCTGGTCGAGTTCAGCCTCAGCTCGGAGGGCGAGTCCACCCGGCTGACCGTGGTGGAGAGCGGCTTCCGCGACCTCGCCGGGCCAGAGGACGAGAAGCAGGGGCACTTCGACGGCCACCAGCGCGGCTGGGAGACCGAGCTTGGCGAGCTCGGCGACTACGTCCTCACTGTGGAGCGATGAGCGCCGCCACCGCCGAGCTCGACGAGCTCTGGTCGGCGGTCGGCGACCCCACCCGCCGCCGGGTGCTCGACGTCCTCCTCGACCAGGGAGAGGCCACCGCCACGGTGCTTGCCGGCGAGCTGCCGGTCACCCGCCAGGCCGTGGCCAAGCACCTTGTGGTGCTCGACCGCGCCGGCCTGGTGGAGGGCCGGCGCAGCGGGCGCGAGGTGCGCTACGCGGTGCGGGCCGAGCGCCTCGGCGCGGCAGCCCGCTCGATGGCACAGGTGGCGGCCGAGTGGGACACGCGCCTCGAGGCGATCAAGCGAATCGCAGAAGCGGTAGCACGGGAAAGGAGACGCAATGACGAGTCATAGAGTCGGAACGCGAGAGGAGTGGCTGGCCGCACGCCGCGAGCTGCTCGAGGCCGAGAAGGAGCACACCCGCCGCGGCGACGAGGTGGCGCGCGAGCGGCAGGACCTGCCGTGGGTCCCGGTGGAGAAGGAGTACAGCTTCGACACCGAGCAGGGCCGCAGGACCCTGGCCGAGCTGTTCGACGGCCGCTCGCAGCTCATGGTCTACCACTTCATGTTCGGCCCCGAATACGAGGCCGGCTGCTGCGCCTGCTCGGCGATCGCCGACGGCTTCAACGGCTTCGTCCCCCACCTCGAGGGCCGGGGCGTGACGATGCTCTGCATCTCGCGCGCCCCGCTCGAGAAGCTGCTCGCCTACCGGGAGCGCATGGGCTGGACGTTCCCGTGGGTGTCCTCACAGGACACCGACTTCAACTACGACTACACGACGTCGCTCACGGATCGCGAGATGAGCGAGGGCGGCGAGTACAACTTCGCCCCCACCGGGGACATGACGCCGGCCTTCCAGGCGCCCACGGTCGTCGTGATGGCGAAGCGGAGCGGGACGAGCCCGGAGCAGTACCTCCACGAGCGGCCCGGCATGAGCTCGTTCGTTTTGGACGGCGGCGCCGTCTACCACACCTATTCGGCCTATGCCCGCGGGCTCGACGGCCTCTGGGGCGCGTACCAGTGGCTCGACCGGGCACCGCTCGGGCGCAACGAGGAAGGAGACGCGACATGGCAACGGCGGGGCGAGTCACCGAGAGCGCGACGGCAGCCTGACGGTCGTCGCCGGCGCGCTGCTCGGCGCTGGCCGCGCTGGCATGGGTGCTGAGCGCGCGGCGGATGAGCGGCATGGACATGGGCCCCGGCACTGCGCTCGGCGGGTTCGGCTGGTTCGCCGTCAGCTGGCTGCTGATGATGGCGGCGATGATGCTGCCGGCCCTGCTCCCGGCGGCGGCGTCCTCAGCGCGAGGCAGCCCGGCTTCGTGGCCGGCTACTTCGCCGCGTGGGTCGGCGCCGGGCTGGTGGCCTACGCCGTCTTCGAAGCCGTCCGCTCGGACCACATCAGCTGGCTCGCCTGGGATCGCGGAGGCCGCTGGGTCGCCGCGGGCGTGATCCTCGTCGCGGCCGCCTACCAGCTCACGGCCCAGAAGGGCGCCTGCCTCGATCGCTGCCGCACGCCTGCCGTGGGCCTCGGCGGCCTTCGCGACGGCCTCCGGCACGGCGCCAACTGCATCGCCTGCTGCGTGGGGCTGATGGCGGCTCTGTTCGCCCTCGGCGTGATGAGTCTCACCTGGATGGCCGTGGTCACCGTGCTGATCGCGGGAGAGCGGCTGCTGCCGTGGCGCACGCCCGCGGTCTACGCGGTGGCGGCGACGCTCGCGCTGCTCGGGATCTGGCTGGCCGTGGACCCCGGCAGCCTGCCAGGACTCACGCTGCCCGGCGCGATGGCCGGCATGTAGGCGGAAGGTTCAGCCGACGCCGGCCTGGGCGTGCGCCTGCGCGGCGCGGCGCGAGGACTCGAGCTCCATGCTCGCCTCGCGCGCCCAGCTGATCGCCCACTGGTAGATGTCCTGCGCGGTCACGCCCGGCGGGGCCAGCGCCTTCAGGTCGTCGAAGCGGGCGCGCTCGTAGCCGAGCACGGCCTGGAGCACGACGCCCTTCGGTCCCTGATGGTGGCTCAGCGCGACCTTGATCTCGTCCGAGAGCGGCAGCGAGGCCAGCACGATGTCCATCGGCGAGTCGAGGAGCGCGTCGATCACGGAGAACATGCCGACCGTGAAGTACTCCTCGCGCTCGCGCGTGGGCCGCGAGGCGGCGGCCAGCTCGCACATCTTGCCGCGCACGAGCGCGGTCACGATCAGCTCGTGCGGCTTGTCGGCGAAGTCCGACATCGCCAGCAGCGTGGACCACTTCCGCACCGACGCGATGCCGAGCAGCACCAGCGCCTGCCGGATCGAGCCGATCTTGTGCGGCAGCGAGAAGAAGGCCGAGTTGATGTAGCGCAGGAAGCGGTAGCTGAGGCCCACGTCGAGGCTGATCAGCCGCTCGAGGGCGTCGAAGTCGGTGTCGGGCGAGTTCAGCTCCGCCAGCAGGGCGAGCTTGGCGAGGCGGTTGGTGGGCACCGTGTGCTTGGTCACCGCCTGCGGCTTGCAGAGGAACTGTCCCTGGTAGTAGTCGAAGCCGAGGTTGCGGCAGAAGTCGAGCTCCTCGTGACTCTCCACGCCCTTGGCCAGCAGCTTCAGGCCGTCGCGGCCCCCGAGCTGCCCGGCCTCGCGCCAGAGCCCCTGCTGTCCGAGCTCCTGTGCGTCGAACTTCACGAGGTCCGCCATCTGCAGCATCGGTTCGGCGGACGGGCTCTGCACGAAGTCGTCGAGCGCGATCGTGTAGCCGCGGATCCTCAGGTCGTGCACCGCGCGCGCCGCCTCCTCGTCCGCGTGCAGCTCGTGCGGCAGCTCGAGGATCAGCCGCTCGGCCGGAAGCTGCAGCGAACCGATGTCCTGGAGGAAGGACGGCGAGACGATGACCGCCGCCGAGCGCCCGCCGACGAGGTCCTGCAGGCCCATGTTGGCGAAGGTGTTGACCACCACCGAGGCGTCCGCCGCGCCGCTGTCGAACAGCAGCTCGTAGGCGAAGACCCCGAGGTCCCGGTCATAAATAGCCTGCCGAGCAACGGAGACGTCATCCATCCTTTGA
>CAWKDV010000001.1:0-816772 GCA_963848495.1 uncultured Thermoleophilaceae bacterium | reverse complement strand
GCCTCACGCTCACGAGCCAGACCGACGCGGAGATGGTCGCGGCATACGGCGCGCCTCCGGGCCTCGGCGCCAACGAGGACGTGCTGATCGTGCCCGCGACAACGGCACACACATCGACGTGCTCTGCCATGCCAGCGCCTTCAGGTCGTCGAAGCGGGCGCGCTCGTAGCCGAGCACGGCCTGGAGCACGACGCCCTTCGGTCCCTGATGGTGGCTCAGCGCGACCTTGATCTCGTCCGAGAGCGGCAGCGAGGCCAGCACGATGTCCATCGGCGAGTCGAGGAGCGCGTCGATCACGGAGAACATGCCGACCGTGAAGTACTCCTCGCGCTCGCGCGTGGGCCGCGAGGCGGCGGCCAGCTCGCACATCTTGCCGCGCACGAGCGCGGTCACGATCAGCTCGTGCGGCTTGTCGGCGAAGTCCGACATCGCCAGCAGCGTGGACCACTTCCGCACCGACGCGATGCCGAGCAGCACCAGCGCCTGCCGGATCGAGCCGATCTTGTGCGGCAGCGAGAAGAAGGCCGAGTTGATGTAGCGCAGGAAGCGGTAGCTGAGGCCCACGTCGAGGCTGATCAGCCGCTCGAGGGCGTCGAAGTCGGTGTCGGGCGAGTTCAGCTCCGCCAGCAGGGCGAGCTTGGCGAGGCGGTTGGTGGGCACCGTGTGCTTGGTCACCGCCTGCGGCTTGCAGAGGAACTGTCCCTGGTAGTAGTCGAAGCCGAGGTTGCGGCAGAAGTCGAGCTCCTCGTGACTCTCCACGCCCTTGGCCAGCAGCTTCAGGCCGTCGCGGCCCCCGAGCTGCCCGGCCTCGCGCCAGAGCCCCTGCTGTCCGAGCTCCTGTGCGTCGAACTTCACGAGGTCCGCCATCTGCAGCATCGGTTCGGCGGACGGGCTCTGCACAAAGTCGTCGAGCGCGATCGTGTAGCCGCGGATCCTCAGGTCGTGCACCGCGCGCGCCGCCTCCTCGTCCGCGTGCAGCTCGTGCGGCAGCTCGAGGATCAGCCGCTCGGCCGGAAGCTGCAGCGAACCGATGTCCTGGAGGAAGGACGGCGAGACGATGACCGCCGCCGAGCGCCCGCCGACGAGGTCCTGCAGGCCCATGTTGGCGAAGGTGTTGACCACCACCGAGGCGTCCGCCGCGCCGCTGTCGAACAGCAGCTCGTAGGCGAAGACCCCGAGGTCCCGGTCATAAATAGCCTGCCGAGCAACGGAGACGTCATCCATCCTTTGACGGTTATCGACCGCAGCGCTCAGATTGTTCAGCTCGAATCGCGGATCTCCGCATGCCGCCGCTGCCCGCGGCTGGTCGAATGGCGCGAAAAGGTCGGTCGCGAGAAGCGGGCGGCCTACGCCGACTGGGACTACTGGGCCCGCCCGGTGCCCGGCTTCGGCGATCCGCACGCGCGGGTCTATGTGCTCGGGCTCGCGCCGGCCGCACACGGCGGCAACCGCACCGGCCGCGTCTTCACCGGCGACCGCTCGGGCGACTGGCTGTTCGGCTCCCTCCACCGCACCGGCTTCGCCAACCAGCCGACGTCCGTCTCACGCGACGACGGCCTCGAACTGAAGGGCGCCTTCGTGGCCGCCGCGGTGCGCTGCGCGCCGCCGGCCAACAAGCCGCTGCCCGCCGAGCGCGACAACTGCCTGCCGTACGCGGCCACGGAGCTCGAGCTGCTGCCCGAGGTGCGCGTGATCGTCTGCCTGGGCGCCTACGCGTGGGACGCGGCCTGCCGCCTGCTGAAGCTGCGCCCGAAGCCGAAGTTCGGCCACGGAGCAGAGCACGGGGTGGACGGCGGCCCGACGCTGCTCGGCTGCTACCACCCCAGCCAGCAGAACACGTTCACTGGTGTGCTGACAGCGGAGATGATGGATGCGGTCTTCGTGCACGCACGGGCCCTGGGCGGGCTCGATTGAGACTGCGGACTGCGGAATTGCGGACTGCGGAACTGCATCTCCGCAGTCCGCAGTCCGCAGTCCGTAGTCCTACTCGTACGCCAACGCCTCGAGCACGTCAAGCTTCGCCGCGCGGCGCGCCGGCGGGATCGCGGCCAGCACGCCCGCGAGGCCGGCGAGGATCAGAGCGCGATCAGCGTCCCGACCGGGATCGAGAGCCGAGGCCCTGGTCTGGCCAGCGGCCGGCGCCAGGATGCGCGAAGACCACGCCGAGCACGAGCCGGAGCACGGCGCCGATCAGCGCGGTGATCACCGACTCGTAGCGCACCATCGCGCCGGACCTGGCTGCGCGACATGCCGATCGCGCGCATCATCCCGAGCTCGCGCGTGCGCTCGAAGATCGACAGCGCCAGCGTGTTGACGATCCCGAACAGCGACACGATCACCGAGAGCGACAGGAGCACGTAGAAGAAGGCCAGAGATCTGGTTGATCTGGCTTGGCGATGTCGTCGTGAACTCCTTCTTGGTCAGAGGCCTCCGCGGACGGGTAGCGGTCCTTGAGGACGTGCCTCGCCGCGCGCCTTGACCAGCGTCGACGTTCGCACCCGGGCGCACGGCCGACGAGCACGTACGCGTCCTGGGTCGCCTGAGCGAACTCGAGCCAGCGTCGCGTTGGGGATGGTGATGTCGCTCAGGAAGCTGGGCGTCGTCCTTGTACGTGCCCTTCACGGTGAGCGCGACGGTGCCGTTGCTGGGTGGTCAGCGTGAGCGGTCTCCCCCACCTTCACGCCTTGTCCTTGGCCCACTTGTCGCTGACGATCGCGTCGTCGGCCCCGAGCGTGCGCAGCGTCGCCGGCGAGCCCTTCTTCCAATCGACCTGGTAGATCGACGGCAGCGTGCGCCGGGTCGACGCCCGGTCACGCCGGGGGTGCCGCCCACCCCGCCGACCTCGCGCCTGGCGAAGCGCGGATCGCGCGATCGGTGCCGACGCCCGGGACCCGCTGCAGCGCTGTGCCGGTCGCGGCACCGGGATGGTGCGAGAAGCCGTCGGTGTTCTGCGACCACGAACGCGCCGCGTGCACGCCCTTGTCCACGCTGCGAGGCGACCGAGTCCTTGATGCCCGGCCGCGAGGATGCGTCACGAACGTCACGAGGGCCAGGCCGATCATCAGCGCCGCGGCCGTGGTGGCGGTGCGGCCCGGGTTGCGGGTCGCGTTCTCGCGCGCCAGCCGGCCGGTGACGCCGCGCACGCGCTCCAGCGGGCCGCCGACCGCCGAGGCGAGCGGCCGCACCACGTGGCGCGCGAGCATCGCCGACCACGAGCATCGAAGATCACGCCGCGCCGGCGCCGAGCCAGACGGCGTGCCGGCGTCGCCGCCGAACGACGGCCCGAGCGAGATCAGCGCCGCGCCGAGCGCCAGCGTCGACGAGCGCGAGCGGGCGTGCGGAAGCGGGACAGGCGCGCCGCGCGGGAGCACCGCGCCCTCGCGCAACGCCGCGATCGGCGGATCCGCGTGGCGCGGATCGCGGGCGACAGGCTGCCACGACGGTGATCACCGTGCCCGACCACGAGCGAGACGACGATCGTGCGCGTCTCGAGCACCGTCCCGTCGGACGGCAGGTCGGCGCCGACGGCGCTGAACAGCGCCTTAGAGCCCCGGCCAGCACGAGCCCGAGCAGAGGCCGACGACCGACGCGACGAAGCCCATGACCGTGGCCTCGAAGCAGCACCGAGCCGCAGCACCTGCCGGCGGCTGGCGCCGAGCGTCCGCAGCATCGCGAACTCCCGCGTGCGCTGCGCGACGGTGATCGAGAAGCGTGTTGAAGATCATGAACGCGCCGACGAACAGCGCGACGCCGGCGAACACGAGCAGCACGTGGTCACGAACTGAAGTCTGCCTTGACGTCCTTGGACTCCTGCTGCGCCTGCTCGGCCCCGGTGCGCACGGTCACGGCGTGCCGAGCGCCGACGCACCCGCGGCGACCAGCGCTTGGGCGGCTCGTCCCGGGCGCGGCCCGCACGTCGATCTCGTCGAAGCTGCCGATCTCGCCCAGCACGCGCTGGGCCTGGGCAGCGGCATGATCGCGATGCTCGCGCCGGCGAGCGACTCGACGCTCGCCGAACTTGGCGATGCCGACGAGCGTGTAGGCCTGTGTCGGCCCCTGGCCCGCCGACGCGACCCGGTCGCCGAGCTTGCCAGCGCTCTTGTTGGCCGTGAGCTGTCGATCGCGATCTCGCGTCGGCGCGCGGGCGCGCGACCCTTGACGTAGTGGAGGGGCTGAACGGCGGCGGCGACGCGGGTGTGACGAAGTTCGGCGCTCCCTGGGCACCGACCCGCTTGCCGTTCTTGCCGACGATCGTGGCGGTGTTGAACACCCTGCCGGAGGCCTGCTTGACACGCCCGGGCACCTGCGCGACCTTGGCGCAGCACGGCCTGGTCGAGAACGCCGGCGGGTCGGAGCCGTTGTCGCTGTGACGAGCTTCTTCGGCGACGATCGCGACGTCGATGCCCTTCGTCGCGGTCGCGAAGATGTCGTCGAACGACTTGTTGATCGTGTCGGTGAGGATGTAGGTGCCCGAGATCAGGCGCGACGCCGAGCACCACCGCGATCGCGGTCAGGGCCGTGCGCAGCTTGCGGGCCCGCAGCCCGCGGATCTGAGGGCGAACGCGGCGTCAGACGCCACCGCTTGCATCAGCTCGCGCACCTCGTCGGCGTCGCCGGCGTCGCCGTCGTGCACGATCTGGCCGTCGACAGCACCAGCACGCGGTCGGCCGATCGGAGGCCGCGCGCGGGTCGTGGGTCACCATCACGACGGTCTGGCCGAACTCGTCGACGGCGCGGCGCAGGAGCGCGAGCACCTCGTCGGACGGCCTTCGAGTCGAGGTTGCCGGTCGGCTCGTCGGCGAACACGACCGCCGGGCGCGTGATGAGCGCCCGCGCCACGGCGACGCGCTGCTGCTGGCCGCCGGAGAGCTCGGAGGGGCGGTGGGTGCGGCGGTCGCTGAGCCCGACGGTCTCGATCAGCTGCGTCGAGCCAGGCCTTGTCGGGCGTCTTGCGCCCGGCGATCCGCAGCGGCAGCGTGATGTTCTCCTCGGCCGTGAGCACCGGGAGCAGGTTGAAGAACTGGAAGATGAAGCCGAACTTGTCGCGGCGCAGCTGCGTGAGCCGCTTGTCGTCGAGCTTCGTGATGTCGACGCCGCTCGACGGCTCGACCGAGCCCCCGGTCGGCCGGTCGAGACCGGCGAGGATGTGCATGAGCGTCGACTTCCCGGAGCCCGACGGGCCCATGATCGCGGTGAAGCGTCCCTGCGGGAAGCCGACGGACACGCCGCCGCAGCGCGTCGACGGCGGCGTCGCCCTCGCCGAAGCGGCGCCGGAGATCTCTGGCGCTGACGATCGAGAGGAGACGGTTCACAGGGGGTCCTTTCGGCGCGTGGGACTCTGCGAGTCCCGACAGTCTGGGCGACCGTCAACGGTGGCACACGGGGGCGGCACCGGCGTGTCGCGGTGCGGTTACCCGAACACTGCGGCAGGAGCTTCGTCAGGCCTTGAGGTAGGTCAGCACGGCGAGCACGCGCCGGTGGTCCTCGGCGGTGGGGGTGAGCCCGAGCTTGCCGAAGATGCTGGTGACGTGCTTCTCGACGGCGCGCTCGGTCACCACCATGTCGGCTCGGCGATCGCGTTGTTGGAGCGGCCCTCGGCCATGAGCTCGAGCACCTCGCGCTCGCGCGGGGTGAGCTCGTCGAGCGGATCCTCGCTGGCGGCGGCGGCCGAGCAGCCGCGACACGACCTCGGGATCGAGCGCGGAGCCGCCCTCGGCGACGCGGCGCGACGCTGTCGTTGAACGTCTCGACGTCGCCGACGCGGTCCTTGAGCAGGTAGCCGACGCCCTCGGCGTTGCCCCCGATGAGCTCGAGCGCGTAGCGCTCCTCGACGTACTGGGAGAGCACGAGCACGCCGACCTCCGGGCTGGCGGGCGCGGATGTCGACTGGGCGGCGCGCAGGCCGTCGTCGGTGTTGGTCGGCGGCATGCGCACGTCGACGATCGCCACGTCGGGCTTGTGAGCGCGCGACCTTGCGGATCAGGTCCTCGGCGTCGCCGGCCTGGCCGACGACGTCGAAGCCCGGCGTCGCTCGAGCATCCGCACGATCCCCTCGCGCAGCAGGACGGAGTCATCGGCGATGACTACGCGCATGGGATCTCCGCGTCGACGATAGTCCCTCGACCGGGCGCGCTCACGAGCTCGAGGCTGCCGTCGAGCGCCGCGACCCGGTCGGCGAGCGCCGCGCAGGCCGGTGCCGCGCCTCGGGTCGGCGCCGCCCACGCCGTCGTCCTTCGACCTCGACGAGCGCGTGGCCGTCGTCGCGCGCGACCTTCACCGTCGCAGTGCTCGCCTCGGCGTACTTGCGCGGCGTTGCGTGAGCGCCTCGGCCACCACGCAGTAGGCGGCCGACTCCACGCCGGCGCGGGCAGCCGCTCCTCGGGCAGCAGCGCGACGTCCACCGGCAGCGGCCTTGGACGGCGAGCGACTCGAGCGCCGGCTTCGAGGCCGCGGTCGGTGAGCACGGCGGGGTGGATGCCGCGCGCCAGCTCGCGCAGCTCGTCGATCGCCCGGCCGAGCTCCTCCTCGGCGCCCGCGAGCAGCTCCTCGGCCTTGCTCGGGGTCGTCCTTGACCCGGGCGCGCGCCAGCCGCAGCTCGAGCGCCAGGGCGATCAGGCGCTGCTGAGCGCCGTCGTGGAGGTCGCGCTCGAGGCGGCGGCGCGCGGCGTCCTCGTCCTCGAGCAGGCGGGCGCGCGAGGCGCGGACATCCTCGAAGCGCGCACGAAGCTCGGCGTTCACGCGCTGGTACTCCCGCACCTGGCGGCGGGCGAGGCGCGGCAGCATTCCGCGGCGGCGGCTCACCCGAGCATGTCCTCCAGCGCCTGCCCCGACAGCTCGCTCTTGGCCACGAAGCCGCGGGCGCCGCTGCGCTCGACGAGCGGGCCGAAGTCGCTGCCGTCGCGGCTCGACGTGATCACGACCACCGGAGCGCCCTCCTCCGCGGTGATGCGGGACGCCACCTCGAAGCCGTCGATGTCGGGCAGGTTCACGTCGAGGAGCACCCAGTCCGGCCGCAGCTTCAACGCCGCGACCACGGCCTCCTCCCCGTTCTCGGCCTCCCCGATCACCTCGTAGCCCTCCGACTGCAACAACATGCGTGCGCTCATGCGAAAGCTTGGGTGGTCGTCCACGATGAGCACGGTTTTCGGCATCGCTCCAGGGCATTCTCGCCACGCCGAAAGCGAGCGCCTATACGGGTAGCCGCACCCCCTCGTCCCCGCTTCCTGGGGACGTTGCACTACCCGATATGTTGGATGGTTACGTGCAAAGCCAGGCACTCGAAAGCTTCACCCCGCAGGTACGTGAGTGGTTCGCCCGAGCCTTCGAGGCACCCACCGCGGCCCAGGAGCAGGCCTGGCCTGCCATTTCGGCGGGCGAGCACGTGCTCCTCTCGGCCCCGACGGGCTCCGGCAAGACGCTTGCGGCCTTCCTCTGGGGCCTCGACCGGCTGGTGGCCGAGCCCACACCCGCGGGCGAGCGGCGCACGCGGCTCGTCTACGTCTCGCCGCTGAAGGCGCTCTCCTACGACATCGAGCGCAACCTGCGGGCGCCGCTCAAGGGCATCGGCGGCGACGTGCGCGTGGCCATCCGCACCGGTGACACGCCCCAGCGCGACCGCCAGGCGATGCTGCGCGAGCCGCCCGATGTGCTGATCACCACGCCGGAGTCCCTCTACCTGATGCTCACCTCGCGCGCGCGGGAGATGCTGGTGGGGGCCGAGTGGGTGATCGTCGACGAGATCCACGCGGTGGCCCAGACCAAGCGCGGCGCCCACCTGGCGCTCACGCTCGAGCGGCTCGACCACGCCGCCGGACGGCCGCTGCAGCGCATCGGGCTGTCCGCCACGCAGCGGCCGCTCGAGGAGGTGGGCCGCTTCCTGGTGGGCGCGGGGCGCGAGTGCAGGATCGTCGACACCGGCATTCGCAAGCAGCTCGACCTCAAGATCCACGTGCCCGTAGAGGACATGAAGGAGCCGGACGCGGACGCGCTCGACCTGGACCCGCTCGGCCAGGGAGACGCGGCCACCCGCCGCTCGATCTGGCCGGCGATCTACCCCGAGCTGCTCGAGCTGGTGCGCTCGCACCGCTCCACGATCGTCTTCGTGAACAACCGCCGCGGCGCAGAGCGGCTGGCCGCGCGGCTGAACGAGATGAACGAGAGCGAGATCGCGCGCGCCCACCACGGGTCCCTCGCGCGGGAAGAGAGGCTGATCGTCGAGGAGATGCTGAAATCGGGCGAGCTGCCCTGCCTCGTGGCCACCTCCTCGCTCGAGCTCGGCATCGACATGGGCGCGGTGGACCTGGTGCTGCAGGTGGAGTCGCCCAAGTCGGTCACCCGCGGGCTTCAGCGCATCGGGCGCGCCGGCCACGGGGTGGGCGAGGTCTCGAAGGGCCGCATCTTCCCCAAGTTCCGGGCCGACCTGCTCGAGTGCGCGGTCGTGGCCCGGCGCATGCGCGAGGGCCAGATCGAGGAGACCGTGGTGCCGCGCAACCCGCTCGACGTGCTGGCGCAGCAGATCGTGGCGATCACCGCCGTCGGCGAGGAGTGGAGCGTGCCCGAGCTGCACGAGCTGGTGCGGCGCGCCTACCCTTACGCCGAGCTATCGCGCGAGCTGCTCGACAACGTGCTCGACATGCTCGACGGCCGCTACCCGTCGGAGGACTTCGGCGAGCTGCGGCCGCGCATCGTCTGGGACCGCGTCGCCGACACCGTGCGCGCCCGCAAGGGCTCGCTCCAGCTCGCGGTGACCAACGCGGGCACGATCCCGGATCGCGGCCTGTTCGGCGTGCACCTGCCCGACGGGCGGCGGGTCGGCGAGCTCGACGAGGAGATGGTCTACGAGGCGCGGCCCGGGCAGACGTTCCTGCTGGGCGCCTCCACCTGGCGCATCGAGGAGATCACGCGCGACCGCGTGATCGTCACCCCTGCGCCGGGCGCGCCGGGCGCGGTGCCGTTCTGGAAGGGCGACGGCGTGGGCCGGCCGGCCGAGCTGGGCCGCGCGATCGGCGAGTTCTCGCGCTGGGCCGTGGACCGCGAGCCCGCCGAGCTGGCGAAGGACTACGACCTCGACGATCGCGCCGCCAAGAACCTCGTCGCCTTCCTGCGCGAGCAGCGTGACTACACGCGCGTGGTGCCGTCCGACCGCACGATCGTGGTCGAGCGTTTCCGCGACGAGATCGGCGACTGGCGGCTGTGCGTGTTGTCGCCCTACGGCGGTCGCGTGCACGCCGCCTGGGCGCTGGCGCTGTCCGCCCGCATCCGCGATCAGTTCGGGCTCGAGTCGGACGCGATCTGGTCGGACGACGGCATCATCGTGCACCTCCCCGACGCGGACGAGCCGCCCCGCGCCGAGCTCGTGCTGGTCGAGCCGGACGAGCTCGAGGACCTGGTGGTGCGCGAGCTCGGCTCCTCCGCCCTGTTCGGCGCCCGCTTCCGCGAGAACGCCGCTCGCGCGCTGCTGATCCCGCGCGCCTACCCGGGCAAGCGCACGCCGCTCTGGCAGCAGCGCCTCAAGGCGCAGTCGCTGCTCGAGGTGGCCAAGCGCTACGGCCAGTTCCCGATCGTGCTCGAGACCTACCGCGAGTGCCTGCGCGACGTGCTCGACGTGCCTGGGCTGGTGGAGCTGCTGCGCGGCCTGCATACCCGCGAGCTGTCGCTGGTAGAGGCGGAGACTTCGCGCGCGTCGCCCTTCGCCTCGTCGCTCCTGTTCGACTACGTGGCGACATACATGTACGAGGGCGACACGCCCAACGCCGAGCGGCGCGCGGCGGCGCTGTCGCTCGACCGCGACCTGCTGGCGGAGCTGCTCGGCCAGGAGGAGCTGCGCGACCTGATCGACCCGGCGGCGCTCGACGAGGTGGAGGCCGACCTCCAGCGCCGCAGCGAGCGCACGCGAGCCGCGAATGCCGACGGCCTTCATGACGTGCTGCGCGCGCTCGGCGACCTCACGGTGGCCGAGGCGCAGGAGCGCTGCCTCGAGGCCGTGTCGGCCAAGCGCATGCTCGACCGGCTGGTGGCTGAGCGCCGCGCCGCGCGCATGCGCATCGGCGGCGAGGAGCGCTACATCGCATCAGAGGACGCGGGCCTCTACCGCGACGCGCTGGGCGCGGTGCCGCCCGGCGGCCTGCCGGACGCCTTCCTCGAACCCGTGGAGGAGCCGCTGCGGCGGATCGCGCGGCGCTTCGCGCGCACTCACGGGCCGTTCACCACCGCCGAGCTGCAGCGGCGCTACGGCATCGATATGGCGCCCGTGCTGCGTGAGCTCGAGCGCAGCGGCGGGCTGGTGCGCGGCGAGCTTCGGCCCGGCGGCGCCGAGCGCGAGTGGTGCGACCCGGACGTGCTGCGCCGCCTGCGCCGCGCATCGCTCGCCACCCTGCGCAAGGAGGTCGAGCCGGCCGACCAGCGCTCGCTCGCGCGCCTGCTCCCAGCCTGGCAGGGAGTCGATTCCTCGCCGCCGGGCGGCGCGGGGGTCGACCGGCTGCGCGAGATCCTCGTGCCGCTCCAGGGGCTCGCCCTCACCCCTGAGGTGTGGGAGCAGGACGTGCTGCCGCGGCGGGTGGGCAGCTACTCGCACGCCTGGATGGACACCCTCTGCGCCAGCGGCGAGCTGGTCTGGGTCGGCGCCGGCGCCCTCGGTCGCGGCAGCGGCCGGGTGACGCTCTACTTCCGCGAGGACGCCCGCTGGCTCGGCCCGCCGCCGAACAAGGCCGAGCGCCCGTCCCAGCCGCTGCACGACCTCCTGCGCGAGCGGCTCGAGCGAGGCGCCTGCTTCTGGACCGACCTGCTGGCCGAGATCGCCGCCGAGCCGGCCGAGCTGCAGGAGGTGCTGTGGGATCTCGTCTGGGCGGGTGAGGTCACCAACGACGCGTTCGCGCCGCTGCGCGCGCCGCGGCTGTCGCTTGCGCAGGCGCAGCGCGATCGCGGCCGCCGCTTCGCGGCCCGGCGGCGTCCGTCGGCGCCGCAGATCCAGGGCCGCTGGTCGCTCACCGCACCGCTGTTCGCCGACGCCCCGCAATACGGCCCGCGCGTGCGCGCGCTCGCCGAGCTGCTGCTCGAGCGCTACGGCATCGTCACGCGCGAGACGGTGCTGGCGGAGGGCGTGCCCGGCGGCTTCGCCTCGCTCTACGGCGAGCTGGTGAACCTGGAGACGCTCGGCACGGCCCGCCGCGGCTACTTCGTCGAGGGGCTCGGCGGCGCCCAGTTCGCGCTCGGCGGCGCCGTGGAGCGGCTGCGCTCGCTGCGCGACGACGAGCCGGCCGGCGCGCTGGTACTCGCCGCCACCGACCCCGCCAATCCCTACGGCGCCTCGCTCCCGTGGCCCAAGCGCGACGACGCCCGCCGCCCCGCCCGCGCGCCCGGTGCCTACGTCGTGACGCTCGACGCGGAGCCTGTGCTCTACGTCGAGCGCGGCGGCAAGGGGCTGTTGCCGCTGCGCGAGCCGGACGGGGAGTGGCTCCGGCCCGCGCTCGAGGCGCTGGCCGATCACGTGCGCCGCGGGCGCCTCAAGCGGCTGGCGCTCGAGCGCTTCGACGGCGAGCCGCTCTCGGGCACCGAGGTCGAGCAGCTCCTGATCGAGATCGGCTTCCGCCAGGGTCCGCGCCGGCTCACCCTCACCGCCTGATGCCGGAGGGCGACACGATCCACCACGCCGCTCTCCGCATGGGCAAAGCGCTGGTGGACAAGGAGATCGTCTCGATCGAGACGCCGCAGCCGCGCCACCGGCTCGACCGCTGGCCCGAGCGGCTCGCCGGCCGCGGCGTCCGGGCCGTGGACGCCCGCGGCAAGCACCTGTTCCTGCGCTTCGAGGGCGACCTCACGCTCCACTCGCACCTGCGCATGGGCGGCATGTGGCGCGTCTACCGGCGCGGTGAGCGCTGGCGCCGCTCGCCGGGGCGCGCCTGGCTCGTGATCCGCACGCCGGAGCACGAGATCGTTCAGTTCGACGGGCCCGTGCTCGAGCTGATGACCGACAGCCGCACGCGCTTCGACCAGCGGCTCGCCGGCCTCGGGCCCGACCTGCTGGCCGACGACTTCGACGAGCGCCGCTTCCTCGCCCGCCTGCGCGAGGACGACCAGACGCGCCCCATCGGCGACGCCCTGCTCGACCAGCGCACGATCGCGGGCATCGGCAACATCTGGCGCTCGGAGGCCTGCTTCCACGCGCGCGTGGACCCGCACCGGCGGCTGGCCGACGTCGGCGACGAGGAGGCGCTCGCCGCCGTGCGCGCGGTCCGCCCGCTGATGCGGCGCTCGGCGGAGGGCAGGGGCTTCGACGACGACATGTGGGTCTACCACCGCTCCGGGCGGCCCTGCCGGCGCTGCGGTGCGCTGATCGCGTCCGGTGGCATCGGCGAGGACAACCGCACCGCCTACTGGTGCCCCGGCTGCCAGACATGAGGCGGGTAGGGCACAAGGGCGCCGACCTGATCGCGCCGGGGAACACCTTCGAGAGCTTCGAGGCGGCGCTCTCGCACGGTGTCGACATGATCGAGTTCGACGTGCTGCGCATTCAGGATGGCCGGCTCGTCCTGGCCCACGACCTCCACGACGCCGAGAGCCGCGAGCCGCACACGCTCGACGAGGGGCTCGACCACTTCGCCGGCGAGGCCTATGCGGGCGTCGAGCTCGACGTGGACCTGAAGGTGCCCGGCTACGAGCGCGAGGTCGTGGAGGGGCTCCAGGCGCGCGGGCTCGGCGAGCGAGCGCTGATCTCCAGCACCTACATCGAGAGCCTCGACGCGATCGGCCGGATCGCGCCCGGCCAGCGCCGCGGCTGGTCGATCCCGCGCGCGCGGCGCGACTACACCAACAGCCCGCTGCGGCCCTTCGTGCTCCCAGCGCTCGCGTACATCCGGCGGAGGCTGCCCGCGCGCGCCGCGCGCCTGGTCGGTGCCGGCCGCTGCGAGGCGGTGATGTGCCACTGGCGGCTCGTGAGCGCGGCGCTCATCAAATCGGTGCATGCGGCGGGCGGCCAGGTCTACGTCTGGACGGTGGACGACTCCGCCCACATCGCACAGCTCTCCGAGCTCGGCGTCGACGGCGTGATCACCAACGATCCGCGCCTGTTCGACTAGTGGATCGTGCAGAGACCGCTTGAGTAGCCCGGCGGGTCGGCGCCCCCGATCGACTTGATGCCGCCCTTGGTGTTGGCGTGGGCGCGGCGGATGACCACCGTGCGCTTGTGGCGTTTGGCCCGCCACTGGAAGTCGACCCGGCCGCGCAGCGTGTAACTCGAGCCGGCGGCCGGCGCCTTGAAGGTGAACGTGTAGCCGGCCTGGCGGGCCCTGAACAGCGCCGAGCCGGCCAGGATCCAGGGCGACACCCCGCCGCTCTTCACGTCCGACCAGCTGTTTGTCGCCGGCGCGTAGAACTGGGCGTGGAAGCGCATCCACATGCGCTGACGCGTGCCGTTGCCCGGCATGCTGGCTCGAACGCCCATCTGGTCCGGATGGCGCAGCGTGTCGCAGATGTTCACGGTCCCCCAGAGGGCCGATGGCCGCGGGGCAGCCTGCGCCGTGCCGCTGAACGCGGCGAGCGCCAACACGGTGGCTGCGACTCGGTAGATCATGTCCCCACAGCCCATGGACGGGCGAAAAGTTGCGTGATAGATCAGGCCCTCGTGCGTATTGAAGACATGAGCGAGTCGGTGGTCGAGGCCTTGCCGGCGCTGGTTGCCGACCAGGACACTTTCGAGGCGCTCTACCGCCGCACCTTCCCGCGCGTCTACGCGTACGTCGCCTCGCTGCTGCACGACCGCGCCGCCGCCGAGGACGTCACGGCCCAGGCTTTCGAGCGCGCCTACCGCAAGCGGCTCAGCTTCCGCGCCAGCCGCGGCAGCGCCGACGCCTGGATGTTCGGCATAGCCCGCAACGCCGCGCTCGACGAGCTGCGCAGGCGCAAGCGCCGCGCGACGCTGGAGACGGATCCGGAGGACACCGGCTCGCCCACGCCCGACGAGTACGCGGAGCTCACGCTGCGCCGGGAGACCGTCCGCGCCGCACTCGCCCGCCTCGACGGGCAGGAGCGGGACCTGGTGGCGCTCAAGTTCGCCGGTGGGCTCAGCAACGCGGAGATAGCGCGCGTGCTGCGCGTCTCCGAGTCGAACGCCGGCACCCGCCTGCACCGCACCATGGAGAAGCTGAGGGAGGCTTGCGATGACAACGCTTGACGAGCTGGCGATCGCGCTGAGCGCGGAGTCGCCGCGCCCGGATCCCGCCTTCGAGCAGCGGCTGGACGCCCGCGTGGCGGCCGGCTTTCCGCGCAAGCGGCGCCTCGAGCTGCCGCACCTGTCGCCGCCCGTGCTGGGCGCGCTGGCGGCCACCCTCGTGGCGATCGTGGTGGGCGCGTCACTGATCGGCCGCGGCGGCAGCAGCAGCAACAACTTCGCGAGCAGCGGCCAGGTCGCGGCCGAGAAAGCGCCCCCCACGCACGCACCCGACCTCAAGGCGTCCGGCGGCTCCGCCGCCACGGCCGCGGCCCCGAGGGCCCTCGCCCCGGTGGCCACGCCCCGCCGCCACGTCGAGCGCTCGGCCTCGCTCACGCTCGCCGCCTCCCGGAACAGGCTCGAGACCGTGGCCAACGAGGTCGTCGCGGTGGTGGACCGCCACCGCGGCTACGTGCTGCACTCCACCGTGAGCGCCGGCAGCAGCGCCTACTTCGACCTGCGCATCCCGGCCGGGGAGCTGCAGCCGGCGCTGCGCGACCTGTCGGCGCTCGCCAGCGTGCGCTCGCGCAGCCAGAGCCTCAACGACATCACCCAGCCCTACAACAGCACCGCCGACGCGCTGGCCACGCAGCGGGCGCTCCGCCAGAGCCTGCTCAAGCAGCTCGCTGCCGCCACCACCGACACGCAGGCCCAGGCGCTGCGCAGCCGCCTCCGGCTCGTGTCGGCCCGCATCCGCAGCCTCAGCGGCGAGCTCGGCGCCCTGCGGCAACGGGCGAACTTCTCCTCGGTGTCGGTCACCCTGGAGCGCCAGCGCGGGCACATCTCGCACGGCGCGAGCGCGATCGGCGGCGACTTCCACGACGCGCTCCACTCGCTGGCGGTCTCGTTCGGGATCGCGCTGCGGATCCTCGGAGTGGCGATCCCGCTGATGCTGATCGGCGGTCTTGCCTGGCTCGGCACGGCGCTCCTGCGGCGGCGGCGCCGCGAGGCCGCGCTGCTCTAGGACACCTAGCCGAGCGAGACGACCGCCTCGATCTCCACGCGCGCGCCCTTCGGCAGGGCCGCCACCCCCACGGCCGCGCGGGCGGGCGGGTCGCTCGTGAAGAACTCCCCGTAGGCGGCGTTGACCTCGGCCCAGTCGCCGGCGAGGTCGGTGAGGAAGATGCCGATCCGCACGGCGTCGGCCAGCTCGGCGCCGGCGGCCTGGCAGACGGCCTCGAGGTTGCGCAGGCAGCGCGTGGCCTGCTCGCCGGCGCCGCCCTTCACGAGCTCGCCGGTGTGGGGATCGAGCGGGATCTGCCCCGAGCAGAACAGCAGCGAGCCGCTCGTGACCACCGCGTGGGAGTAGGGACCGACGACCGCGGGGGCGGCATCGGCAGTGAGCGTCCGGCGGGTCGGTGTCATGCGCGGAAACCTACTGCGGTGCGATCATCCGCACATGGAGCCCACAGTCGCCCTGCTCCAGCGTGTGCCCATCTTCGCCGGCCTCACTGCCGAGCAGCTCAGCGAGCTGGCCTCGGTGGCGGTGCCGCGCAGGTGGGCCGAGGGCGAGGTCGTGTTCCGCGAGGGCGACCCCGGTGACACCTGCTACGTGATCCAGGAGGGCTGCGTGCGGGTGCTGCGCAACCACAGCGACGGCCGCACGATCACGCTGGCCGAGCTGCGCGCCGGCGACCTCTTCGGCGAGCTGGCGATGTTCGACACCGAGCGCCGCTCGGCGACCGTCGAGGCCGGGGAGGACACCCGCGGCGTCGCGCTGCTGGCCAGCGACATGCGCCGCCTGCTCCTGCGTCACCCGGACATGGCGCTGAAGCTGCTGGCCGCCTTCGCCGAGCGCCTGCGCGAGGCCAACGAGCGCATCTCCCGCCAGTCCTTCCAAACGGTGGCGAGCAGAGTGGCCGGCGTGCTGCTCGAGCAGGCCGAGGCGGCCGGCGCCGACGGCGGGCCGGACCACGACATCCTGATCCGCGCCACGCGCGCCCAGGTCGCTCAGCTCGCCGGGTCCTCGCGGGAGAGCGTGAGCCGCTTCCTGGCGACGCTCGACCGGGCCGGATTGGTCACCTGCGGCCGCGGGAAGGTCGTGATACATGACCCAGCCGCCCTCCGGCGCTACATCTACTGACGCTGCCGCCAAACGCCGGGCGCGCATGGTCGACCGGCAGCTTCGCCGCCGCGGGATAGGCGACGAACGGGTGTTGCGGGCGATGGAGGAGGTCCCGCGCGAGCTGTTCGTGCCGCCCGAGCTGCGCGGCCAGGCCTACCGCGACGGCGCGCTGCGGATCGGCGAGGGCCAGACGATCTCGCAGCCGTGGATCGTGGCCGCGATGACGTCGCTGCTCGCTCTCCGGGGCGACGAGCGCGTGCTCGAGGTCGGCACGGGATCCGGCTACGCGGCGGCCGTGCTGTCGCGCTGCTGCCGCGAGGTGGTGACGATCGAGCGCCACCCGCCGCTCGCGGAGCGGGCCCGGGCGCTCCTCGAGGAGCTCGGCTACGCGAACGTGGAGGTGAGGGTCGGCGACGGCAGCCACGGCGCGCCGGACCGCGCTCCCTTCGACGGGATCTCCGTCACCGCCACCGCCAGCGGCGCGCCGCCCCCCGAGCTGCTCGCGCAGCTCGCCCCCGACGGGGTCCTCGTCTGCCCGGTCCGCCGCGGTGGCGACGAGCGGCTGATGCGCTTCCGCGCCGACGGGGGCTCCCAGGCGATGGTCCCGGTGCGCTTCGTCCCGCTCGTCGAGGGCGTGGCCGATGGCGGCTGAGGACACCAGGACCCTCAGCGAGCACTCCGCCGGTGGGGTGGTGGTGCGCCGCTTCCGCGGCCGGCCGTACATCGCCGCCGTGCGCGTGAAGGACGGCAGCGTGCTGGCGCTTCCCAAGGGCCACATCGACCCCGGGGAGACCGACGAGCAGGCCGCCGAACGCGAGCTGCGCGAGGAGACCGGGGTCCAGGGCACCCTCGTCGAGAAGCTCGCGGACACCCGCTACTGGTACGTGCGCGGCGGGCGGCGGGTGCGCAAGGTGGTGAGCTTCTTCCTCTTCCGGTACCGCTCCGGCAGCGTCCGCAACCACGACCACGAGGTGCTGTCCGCCGAGTGGGTCCCAATCGACGAGGCCCGTACACTTCTCTCCTATCGAGGGGAGCGGGAGGTGGTCGCTGCGGCCATGGCCCGCATTGAGCACGCCATGTAGGCTGCCGGACCGTGTACGTACTGAACTTCTACTCGCCGCTGTTCGTCGATCAGCTCAAGCGTGGCCGCAAGACGGCCACGATCCGTCTGGGCGACAAGAGCAGCAAGTACAGGAAGGGCCACGTGGTGCTCGTCACGGTCGGCTTTCAGCACGCGCCGCGCGAGAAGATCTTCGAGGCGGTCATCGACCAGGTCGAGGTCAAGCGCGTCAGCGAGCTGTCGCCGCGCGACATCGAGCACGACAACCCCGAGTTCCGCCGCGTCGACGAGACGACCCACTTCCTCGAGCAGATCTACGGCCGCGAGGTCAGTGAGGACGACGTGGTCACCGTCGTGCACTTCAGCGCGATCTCGGAGCGGCCCGACGAGATCGTCCAGGCCCTGCGCCAGCGCGGGCCTAAGCAGAACTAGAGCGGCGGCTCCGCCGCCGCGACTGCAGACTGCGGACTGCAGACTGCGGATTGGCACTCTCACCGCAGTCCGCAGTCCGCAGTCCGCAGTCCTGTTAAGAACCCACTTCCAAAGCGGCATCCAGTCTTGGCACTTGGCACTCCCATTGCTAGAGTGCCAAGCGACTTTTCCCCTGTCTGGACCCATACGGAGGTTCCTGCATGAAACTCAAGCCTCTTGGCGATCGGCTCATCGTGCAGGCGGTGGAGGAGGACGAGACCACGCCCAGTGGCATCGTGCTCCCCGACACCGCCAAGGAGAAGCCGCAGCGCGGAAAGGTGCTCGCCGTCGGCGACGGCAAGCTGAGCGAGGAGGACGGCAAGCGCATCCCCCTCGACGTCGCCGAGGGCGACGAGGTCCTTTATTCGAAGTACGGCGGCACGGAGATCAAGGTGGACGGCGAGGACCTTCTCGTCCTCCGCGAGTCCGACGTGCTCGCCAAGGTCACCGGCTAACAGGAAGTAACGGAGGAATTACCGCATATGGCTCACAAGGAGCTCAAGTACGACCAGGAGGCGCGCGCGGCGCTCGAGGCCGGCGTAGACGCGGTCGCTAACGCGGTCAAGGTCACGCTCGGTCCGAAGGGCCGCTACGTGGTCCTCGACAAGAAGTTCGGCGCGCCCACCATCACCAACGACGGCGTCACGATCGCTCGCGAGATCGAGGTCGAGGACGTCTTCCAGAACCAGGGCGCCCAGCTCGTGCGCGAGGTCGCCACGGCGACCAACGACGTCGCGGGCGACGGCACCACCACCGCCACGGTGCTCGCACAGGCCATCGTCAAGCAGGGCCTGAAGAACGTGGCCGCCGGCGCCAACCCGCTCGCGCTGAAGCGCGGCATCGAGAAGTCCGTCGACCAGGTCGTCGAGGACATCAAGAAGCAGTCCAAGGAGGTCTCGGGCAAGGATCAGATCGCCCGCGTGGCCGCCATTTCGGCTGCTGACGACGAGATCGGCGACGTGATCGCGGACGCCATCGACAAGGTCGGCAAGGACGGCGTCGTGAACGTCGAGGAGGGCCAGACGTTCGGCATGGACCTCGAGTTCACCGAGGGCATGCAGTTCGACAAGGGCTACATCTCGCCCTACATGGTCACCGACCAGGAGCGCATGGAGGCGGTCCTCGAGGACCCCTACATCCTCATCGCCAACCAGAAGGTCGGCGCCGTGCGGGATCTCCTGCCGGTGCTCGAGTCGGTCATCCAGTCGGGCAAGCCGCTCCTGATCGTCGCTGAGGACGTCGAGGGCGAGGCGCTCGCCACGCTGATCGTCAACAAGCTGCGCGGCACGTTCACGGCCGTCGCGGTCAAGGCCCCCGGCTTCGGCGACCGCCGCAAGCGGATGCTGGAGGACATCGCCATCCTGAGCGGTGGCGAGGTCATCACCGAGGAGATGGGCCTCAAGCTGGAGAACACCCAGATCAACCAGCTCGGCCGTGCCCGTCGCGTCGTGGTCGCCAAGGACAACACGACGGTTATCGACGGCGGTGGCGATCCCGACGGGATCAAGGGCCGCATCAACCAGATCAAGACCGAGATCGAGAACACCGACTCGGACTTCGACCGCGAGAAGCTGCAGGAGCGGCTGGCGAAGCTGGCCGGCGGCGTGGCGGTCGTGAAGGTCGGCGCTGCCACCGAGACCGAGATGAAGGAGAAGAAGCACCGCGTCGAGGACGCGCTGCAGGCCACCCGCGCGGCCCTCGAGGAGGGCATCGTGCCGGGCGGCGGCGTGGCGCTGCTCCAGGCGTCGAAGGCCGTCAACGTGGACGCCTTCACCGACGACGACGAGAAGACCGGCGGGCGCATCATCCTGCGCGCGCTGGAGGAGCCGCTCCGTCAGCTCGCGTTCAACGCGGGCCTCGAGGGCTCGGTCGTCGTGAACGACGTCCGCAAGGCCAAGGCCGGCCAGGGCCTCAACGCCGACACCGGCGAGATCGTGGACCTGGTCGCAGCCGGCGTCATCGACCCGGCCATGGTCACCCGCTCGGCGCTGCAGAACGCGGCGTCCATCGCCAAGAACATCCTCACCACCGAGGCGATCGTCGCCGAGGTGCAGGACAAGGATGGCGGCGGCGGCGGCATGCCGGGCATGGGCGGCATGGACGGGATGATGTAAAGAAGCGGACTGCGGACTGCGGACTGCGGATTGCGGAGGGCCCGGCGCGAGCCGGGCCCTCTTTTTCAGCGGTGGCGGCGGTACATCTCGGTCACCCATTTGCCGCCCGGACGTTCCGCCAGCGGGCCGCGGAACTCGCGCAGTGACTCCGGCAGGTCGTGCTCGGCGACCATCGGGTAGGGATACTCGGGCGGCCGGGCGCCGGGGTAGAACAGCGCCGCGGCCGTGAGGTCGGCCACGCTGAACGAGTCGCCGACGAGAAACCCGCTCGGCTGGATCTCGCGCTCGAGCCGGTCCATCGCGGCGATCACCTTCGCGCGGCTGGCCGTGGCCGCCTCGGCGGTGAGCTCGAACCTCCCTCGCATGGCGGTTCTCAGCGTCGAGAAGCCGGCCCGAAACAGGGTCCGCGCCGCCAGCGGCTGATTGTGGGTGAACAGCGGCATCACCAGGTCCGGATGTGGCAGGAGCTCGTAATACGCGACTCGCCGGATGTGGGGTCCCAGCTCCTCGTCGAAGAACTCCTCGAGCTCGAGCGCGCGACGCCGCTGGGCCGGGTCCGATGGATAGAGGGGCGGATCCGGCCAGCGCTCCTCGATGGCGGCGATTATTCGCGTCGAGTCGCCGATCGACCGCCCGTCGACGGTGAGCACCGGCGTCGTCGACGTATCGCCCGTCAGGCGCTTGGCCTTCACGGCGTGGAGCCCTGGAAGCAGCGAGCGGCGGACGTGTGGGATCCGCTTGTAGTCGAGCGCCCAGCGAATCTTCTCGTTGTAATGCGAGATCTCGAGCTGCCACAGCACCGGGACGCTCACCGGAGCGTCAGCTCCCGAACCAGCTCGGCCGCCGGCCTGATGTCACCGATGCGGCCCACGTTCGCGCCCGCGTAGAGCGGTCCCGAGTCGAGCAGGTTCTCCGGGCCGTCGTCGGTCGGCGGCTGTGGGCCGAGGAAGGGCTGCGACGGCTTCTGGGCCTTGATCGCCCGTTCCTGAAATGCCGGCGGCGTGCGGCCGATCAGCGGCTTCGTGAACCGGTTGGCGGTCCGGATCCAGGCCGGGCCGCGCGGGTCGCCGCGCAGCCAGCGGCGCGTGGCGGCGTTCGGGATCACCCGGTGCGGCGCTTCGGGCCAGCCGAGGCCGAACAGCTCGGTGAGCACGGTGTCGCTCGCCTCGACGCAGCGCTGCTTGTAGCCGGGATGGGCGCGGCACTCGTCACTCAGCAAGAAGCGGGTGCCCACCACCGCGGCGGCCGCCCCGGCGTCGAGCGCCGCCCGCACGCCGTCCGCGTCCACGATCCCGCCGGCCGCCAGCACCGGTATCGCCACGGCGGCGCGCACGCGCGCGAGCAGCTCGGCCAAGGGGAGCGTGCCGCGCACGTGGCCGCCCGCCTCCACGCCCTGGGCGATCACCGCGTCGGCGCCCGCCGCCGCGGCTGCCTTCGCCTCCTCCACCGAGCCGCACTGGTGGATCCAGGTGGTCGCCGCCAGACGCCGCGGCGGGCCCCAGAAGGTCACGATCGCGTCAGCAGCGCCCGCTGCCTCGGCGTCCCCGGGGCGGAGGAACGGCAGCAGCAGGTTCACGGCGACCGGCTTGGCCGTCAGGCGCCGGGCGGCGGCGAGCTCCTCGGCGATCGGCGCCCGCACCCCGGCGATCGTGCCCAGGCCGCCCGCCTCCGACACCGCCGCTGCCAGCTCGTGCCGCGCGATCCCGCCCATGCCCGCCTGCACGATCGGTGCCTCGAGGCTGTTCAGGTCGAGTCGGCTCACTCATCTGGAAGGATGACGCGAATGGAGCCGCGAGCCGTCGTCGTCCCGCCCGGCCAGGGGCACCGTGTCGGCAACGTCGAGTTCCTCGCGCGGACCAGCGACACGCCCCGCTTCAACTTCGGGATCATCGAGATCGCTCCCGGCCGCGTGCTCGAGGAGCACGTCCACCGCGAGGAGGACGACGCCTTCTACATCATCGAGGGCGAGATGACGTTCGTCATCGGCGACGACGAGGTGCGGGCGCCACCAGGGACGTTCGTGCTCGTCCCGCCGGGCGTGGAGCACGCCTTCCGCAACGACACGGACGAGCCGGTGCGGATGTTCAACATCCATGCGCCGGCCGGGTTCGACCGGCGCATCGGACTGGTCGACTAGTGGCCTAAGCGCCGTTCGCCGGCGCGGGCGAGGGCGGAACGATCGGCTCCGGCGCCGGCTGGGTCAGCCGCACGGGGTTGCCGAACGGGTCGCGCAGCGCGCAGTCGATCCCGTAGAAGCGCTCCGTCGGCTCCTCGGTGAACTCGACCCCCTGCTCGACGAGCCGCTGGTACTCGCGGCGGCAGTCGTCGGTGCGGAAGATCAGGCTGCCTCCGCCGTTGCCCTTGGACACGCGCTCGCGGACGGCCTCGATGTCGGCCTCGTCGACCGCGGGCGGCTGCGGCAGCATCAGCATCACCTCGTGAACGGGGTCGCCCGGCACGTTGACGGTGAGGAAGCGCATGGTCTCCATCTGGGCGTCGGTGTGGATCTCGAGGCCGAGCTTGCCGACGTAGAAGTCGAGGGCCTCGTCGTGGTCGAAGACCCAGAGAAGTGAGTGTGTGATGGCGTCGATCATGCAGGCGAGGCTAACCCCGCCGGGCCGCCGAGTCTTATCCGAAAGTGCCCGATGGGCGGTCCCAGGCCCTGGCCACGCAGCCGGGGATAGCCGCCCGGGCCGCGGCGTCAGGCTCGGCCATGCTGCGTGCGCGGTACTCGCGCGGCGACTCGCCGACGATGTCCCGGAAGGTGCGGCTGAACGTGCCGAGGCTGGCGAAGCCCACGTCGAAGCAGATCTCGGTGACCGAGCTGTCGCTCTCGCGCAGCAGCGCCATCGCCCGCTCGATCCGCCGTCGCTGCAGGTAGCGGTGGGGCGTCTCGCCGAAGGTGCGCCGGAAGCTGCGGATGAAGTGCGCGCGCGAGAGGCCGAGGCTGCCGGCGAGCCACTCGATGTCGAGCGCGTCCGCGTAGCAGCGGTCCATCGTGTCGCGTGCCCTCAGCAGGCGGCGGCTCGAGACGTGCGCTGGCTCGGCGGGCATCTCCGCCCGGATGGTAGGCGGAAGGGCCCGGGCAGCGCACCGGGCCCTTCCTGTTGGGGCCTCCCGGTCAGGGGAGACTGCGGCGGGCGCGCTTAGGGAACTGCCCGCCGCTGGCTCGAGAGCGACTGGGTCCCGCCGCCCTCGACTTTGGGAAGGCAGCGTCCGTTCGAGTGGTGGCTGACCGCGGCGTCAGCCAGACCGTTCAGGCCGATCGCCGCGGCGATTACTGCGGCGATCAGAGCGCTTGTGCCTTTCATGGGGCAATGGTCGCGCCGCGCGGGACCGCTGCCCAGTCCCCCTGGGTCTAGGTCTTCCCACCCTGTTCCCAGAGCTCGCGCGAGCTGATCACGCCGGCCTGAAGCGCTTCCCAGGCGAGGCGGGCGCGCTTCTCGTTCTGCGGCAGGCTGTCGATCCCGAAGCGCTCGTAGAGCGCGTGCAGCTGCGCCTTCACCGCATCCACGCTGACCACGAGCTCGTCCGCGATCTCGCGGTTGGTGGCGGGCGTGGCGAAGCTGGACTCCCGATACGGGCGGCAGAGCGCCAGCAGCACCCTGCGCTGAGCGTCGGTGGGCGGGTTGCCCGCCAGCGGGTTGCTCGACGGCGCGGTGGGGTGCGAGGTGGGGCTCCCCTCCAACGCGCAGTAGACCACCACGGTGTCGCCGAAGCGGAGCGAGTCGCCGCCCGAGAGCACCCGCCTGCCCCCCACCCGGGCCCCGTTGACGAACGACCCGTTGCGCGACAGACCGTCGTCGACGAGCGTCCACTCCTCGCCGAACCGCTCGAGCACGGCGTGCAGCTTCGAGACCTCGGGGTCCCAGGCCAGGGACAGGTCGTTGCCGCTGCGGCGGCCGATCGTGAGACGGTCGCCCGCCGGGTCGAGCCCGACGATCCGCTGCGCGCCCTCGCCATCGCGGAGGACGAGGAAGGGCGAGCCGCCGCGCTCGGCGTCCAGACGTTCCTTCAGCTCGGCGGGCGAAGACGAGTGCGCCGCCAGCGGCGATTGGGGATCTGCAGGGAGCATTCCGCGGTCCTGGCGCAAGCATAAGCGCGACGATCCGGTCCGGGCAAGCGCGCGATCTGCCCGCTTTTCGGGAGAATCGCCGCCTATGCGCATCTCGGCCAAGGTCGACTACGCGGTCCGGGCGTCGCTCGAGCTGGCCGCCGCCGATGGCGCGGTGAAGGGCGACGCCCTCGCCGAGGCGCAGGCGATCCCGCTCAAGTTCCTCGAGAACATCCTGATCGAGCTGCGTCACGCGGGGCTGGTGCGCAGCCAGCGCGGGCCCGACGGCGGCTACTGGCTGGCCAAGCCGCCGAACGAGATCTCGATCGCCGACGTGATCCGGGCCGTGGAGGGACCGCTGGCCAGCGTCCGGGGCGAGTCGCCCGAGGACCTCGAGTACACCGGCTCGGCTGCCCGCCTGCAGGACGTCTGGGTGGCGCTGCGCGCGAACCTGCGCGCGGTGCTGGAGACGGTGACGCTGGCCGACGTGGTGGGCAAGGGCCTGCCCAAGGACGTCCAGCGCCTGACGAAGACGCCGCAGGCCTGGGTCAGGCGCTGACGGCCTGGCGGAAGCGCCCGCCGGTGGGCCGCGCGTAGACGATCTCGCCCGTTTGCAGCTCGAGCATGTCGGCCTCGTCGCGGCCCAGGTGCACGAGCAGCGGACTCGCGTCGCCGAGCACGAGCTCCACGCGGACCTCGGAGCCGAGCGGCACGACGCGTTCCACGAGGCCCTCCACGCCGCCGTCCACGGGATCGCGCAGCAGGTCGAACTCGTGCGGCCGGTGGATCTGGCCGTCGAGCTGCGTGACGGGACCGACGAAGCCCATCACGAACTCGTTGGCGGGCTTGTCGTAGACCTCGAGCGGCGGCCCGGCCTGCTCGATCCGGCCCTGGTTGAGGACGACGACCTGGTCGGCCACCTCCATCGCCTCGCGCTGGTCGTGCGTGACGAACACGGTGGTGACGTGGAGGTCGTCGTGCAGCCTCCGCAGCCAAGCGCGCAGCTCCTC
Source organism: uncultured Thermoleophilaceae bacterium (assembly GCA_963848495.1). Lineage (GTDB taxonomy): Bacteria > Actinomycetota > Thermoleophilia > Solirubrobacterales > Thermoleophilaceae > JAICJR01. Next base: position 791,795 of record CAWKDV010000001.1, on the reverse strand, counting down.
GCGCACGCGCGCGTCGAGTGCGCCGAAGGGCTCGTCGAGCAGCAGTACGCGCGGTTGCACGGCCAGCGCGCGGGCGAGCGCCATGCGCTGGCGCTGGCCGCCCGAGAGGTTGCCCGGGTAGCTGTCCGCCCAGCCCGTGAGGTGCACCAGCTCGAGCAGCTCGTCGACCCTGCGCTCGATCTCGTCAGCCGCCCGCTTCTGGACCTTCAGGCCGAAGGCGACGTTGTCGCGCACGCTCATGTGCTTGAACGCGGCGTAGTGCTGGAAGACGAAGCCGATGCCGCGCCGCTGCGGCGGCACGCCGGTCACGTCCTGACCCTCGATCACCACCCGGCCCGTGTCAGGGAGCTCCAGCCCCGCGATCACCCGCAACAGCGTGGACTTGCCGCTGCCGCTCGGCCCGAGCAGCGCCGTCAGCGATCCCGCCTCCACCTCGAGCGAGACGTCGGTGAGCGCCGCAAACGAGCCGTAGCTCTTGGAGATGCCGCCTGCCTCGATCATGTCGACCGCCTCCTTCGCCCCAGCAGGGTCATTGCGCCGAGCACCGCCATGGCCATCAGCGCGAGCAGCGCCGACGCCGCGTAGGCGCCCGTGAGATTGAAGTTCTCGAACTGCTGCTGCACCCGCAGCGTGAGCGTCTCGGTGCGTCCGGCGATGCGCCCGGACACGACGCTCACCGCGCCGAACTCGCCCAGCGCGCGTGCCGTGGTGAGCACCACGCCGTAGCCCACCGCCCAGCGGATGGCCGGCAGCGTGACCCGCCAGAAGGTGTGCCAGCCGGAGGCGCCGAGCGTGGCCGCGGCCTCCTCCTGCTCGGTGCCGAGCTCGCGCAGCACCGGCACCACCTCGCGCACCACGAACGGCAGCGACACGAAGATCGTGGCCAGCACCATGCCGGGCATCGAGAAGATCACCTGGATGCCGTGGTCGGCCAGCCAGCCGCCGAACCAGCCGGTGCGCCCGTAGACGAGCACGAGCGCCAGCCCGATCACCACGGGCGAGACCGCGAACGGCAGGTCGATCAGCCCGTCGAGCAGCGCGCGGCCGCGAAACTGGCGGCGCGCGAGGAGCAGCGCGCCGGCACGGCGATCAGCAGCGCGAGGTAGCCCAGCGCGACAAAGCGGAGGCCGAGCCGTCTAGCTCTCACGCTGCCCCCTTCGCGCCAGCCAGGAGAGACCGAGCAGCAGCAGGAACGACATCACGAGCAGCACCACCGACACCGCCGCGGCGCCCTGCACGTTGTCGTTCTCGATCTGACCGAAGGCGAACACCGAGGCCACCTCGGTCTTGAACGGCAGGTTGCCCGAGATCAGCACCACCGAGCCGAACTCGCCGAGCGCGCGGGCGAAGCCCAGGCCGGCGCCCGCGACGATCGCCTGGCGCAGGCTCGGGAACACCACGCGGCGGAAGATCGTGAATGGAGAGGCGCCGAGCGACGCCGCGGCCTCCTCCACCTCCCGGTCGAGCCCGAGCAGCACCGGCTGCAGGGCCCGGACCACGAACGGCAGGGTGACGAACAGGAGCGCCAGCCCCACCGCCCAGCGCGTGTAGGCGATGCTCACGTGCAGCGGGCTGTGGGGCCCGTAGAGGGCCAGCAGAGTGAGCCCGGCCACGATCGTGGGCAGCGCGAACGGCAGGTCGATCAGCGCGTTCACCACGCCCTTGCCGCGGAACTCGTCGCGCACGAGCACCCAGGCGATCAGCGTGCCCATCACCGCGTTGACCGCGGTCACGGCCACCGACACGCCCAGGGTGAACTCGAGCGCCGCGCGAGCCTCGGGGCTCGTCACGGAGTCCCAGAACGCGCCGAGCCCGCCGCCCAGCGACTTGTCCACGACGGCGGCCAGCGGCAGCAGCACGATCACGCTGAGCCACAGCACCGCGATGCCGCCCGTCAACGGCGGCGGACGCCTCCTGCTGGTGGCGCGCCGTCGTAGACGGCCGCCACTTAGGGGGAGCGACTCAACCCTTTGCAGTGGACACCCCCAGGCCCTGCTCGATCTTGGCCACGCTGCCGCTCTGCGGATCGAAGAACTTCTTCGTGACCGTGCTCCAGCCACCGAGGTCGTCGATCGTGAAGAGGCCGGACGGCGTCGGGTAGCGCGACTTGTCCACGAGCGAGCCGATCACCGGCCGGTAGCCCTTGGCCGCGAAGATCCTCTGCGCTGCCGGGGTGTGCAGCCAGGTGACGAACGCCCTGGCGGCCGAGCCCCCGCTCTTCGTCACGGCGATCGGGTTCTGGATCAGGATCGTCTGATCCGGGATCACGTAGTCCACCGCCTTGCCCTTCTGCTGCGCGGTGATCGCCTCGTTCTCATACGAGATCAGCACGTCACCCTTGCCGCCGGTGAACGTCTGCAGCGCGTCACGGGCACTCTTGTCCTGCACGGGGACGTGCTTGAAGAGCTGCGTGAGATAGGCGTCGGCCTGGGCGGGCGTCTTGCCCAGCTTGATCTGCGCGCCGTAGGCGGCCATCACGTTCCAGCGCGCGCCGCCCGAGCTGAACGGGTTGGGCTCGATCACCTGGATGCCCGGCTTCAGCAGGTCGTTCCAGTTGTGGATCCCCTTCGGGTTGCCCTTGCGGACCACGAGGGCCACGACCGAGTCGGTGACGAACCCGTGCGACTGGTCCTGGTCCCAGCTCGGCGCAACCAGCCCGGCGTCCACGAGCTTGGACATGTCGGGCGCCAGCGAGAACTCGACCACGTCCGCCGGCAGCCCCTGCGCCACCGCGCGGCTCTGGTCGCCCGAGGCGCCGTAGGACTGCGTGAACTTGACGCCCGCGCCGCCCTCTGTCTTCTGGAAGGCGGGGATCAGGGCCTGGTAGGCCTCCTGCGGAGTGGAGTAGGCGACCAGCGAGATCTTCTTGCTGCCACCGCCCGCCGAGGAGCTGCTCCCGCAGGCGGCCAGGCCCACGACGAGCGCTCCGGCAATGACGAGCTTCCACATGTTCCGCATCCAAACTCTCATTTCTCTATCGGATTTACCGAGAATGAGAGCGGCAAGTTAGCAGGCACCTGCCTGCCGTCGTCTCAGGAGGCGCCGAGAACGGCCGCCATGCGCAGCGGCATGATCCCGAGCGACTCCGCGCCTGCGGTCCCGCCGGCCGTGGTCATCGGGATCTCCATCAGCTCGGCCTCCTCCCAGGTGGCGAACGCCGCCGACGGTCCGACCACCGTCTCGAGCGTGTTCAGGCCCACGCGGGTGACCGGCAGCGGCACGTGCACGAGCCGCCGGCGGCGGCCGAGCGAGCGCAGCACGAGCTTGATGATCTGGTCGTGCGAGAGGGTCTCAGGGCCGGCGAGCTCCACCGGCTCGCCGTTCGCGCTGCCGCTGCCGAGCACCGCCATCACGCAGGCGGCCACGTCGTCGGCCCAGATCGGCTGGAACAAGGTGCGCCCGGAGCCGGACACCGGCAGCGCCGGCAGGTAGGAGAGGCGCTCGAGCAGCCGCAGCCAGTAGTCGCCCGGCGAGTAGACGATCGAGGGCGCAACGACCGTGGTCTCGAGGTCCGAGTCGAGCACCGCCCGCTCGGCGAGTGCCTTGGCGCGGAAGAAGCGCGAGCTCGAGTTGAGCGTGGCGCCCATCGCCGAGAAGAAGACGAAGCGGCGGGTGCCGGACCGCCGGGCCGCTCGCAGCAGGCGCAGGGTGCCGACCCCGTTCACCTCCTCGATCGACGCCACCTCCTGATCGCGGATCGCGGCCGCGAGGTGCACGACCGTGTCCACTCCGCGCAGCGCGTGGCGGAACGACGCCGGGTTCGACAGGTCGCCCAGCGCGATCTGCACCCGCACGCGCTCGGCCCCCAGCCGGCGCGGGTCGCGCACCAGGCAGCGGACCGGCTGGCGAGCCGCCACCAGGCGCGGCAGCAGCGCGCGGCCGATCGTCCCGGTCGCTCCCGTGAGCAGGATCAAGTCAGAACCAGTGCCGCTGCTCTTTCCAGGGGTCGGCGTCGTTGTGGTAGCCGTTCAGCTCCCAGAAGCCCATGCGGTCCTCGCTCATCAGCTCGAGTCGCCGCAGGAACTTGGCCGACTTCCAGAAGTAGCGCTTGGGCACGACCAGCCGCAGCGGCCCGCCGTGCTCGTGGGCGAGCGGCTGGCCGTCGTAGGTGTGGGCGAGCAGAACCTCGTCGTCCAGCACCGCGTCCACGGGCAGATTCGTCGTGTAGCCGCCGTCCGAGTACGCCATCAAGAACCTGCCGGCCGGCTTGGCGCCCGCTCGCTCGAGCACGTCCCGCACCCGCACGCCCCGCCACACCGTGTCCAGCTTGCTCCAGCGCGTGACGCAGTGGATGTCCACCGTCACGTCGGTCTGCGGCATGGCCATCAGCTCGTCCCAGGAGAGCTGCAGCTCGTCCCCGACCTCGCCGAAGACCTGGAAGTCCCAGCTTGCGAGGTCGTAGTCGGGGTCAGGGCCGACGGTCAGCACCGGGAAGCCCTCGGTGAGGTACTGGCCGGGCGGGACGCGATTCGGATCGATCCCGAGCTTCTCGGCCTGGCGCCTGCCTCGGGCGCCCAATATGCGGGACGTCACGGCCATCGATTCGAGTCTAGGTGAGAGTCGTTTTCGACGGCCCGGTCGTTACAATCGCCGTCCGTTTGCCTCCGGCAAGGCGGAAGTAAGCACCCGAAGGAGCCCTACGACATTGGCATACGTCATCGCAGAGCCATGCATCGACACCAAGGACAACTCGTGCGTCGAGGTCTGTCCCGTCGACTGCATCCATCCCACGCCGGAGGAGCCGGACTACGACGCGGTCACCCAGCTCTACATCGATCCCGATGAGTGCATCGACTGCGACGCCTGCGTCGAGGCGTGCCCGGTCGACGCCTGCTTCGCCGAGGACCAGCTCCCCGACGAGTGGCAGAAGTACATCGAGATCAACGCGAACTACTACAAGAAGAGCTGACGGCGGCTACTGCGCCATCGGCAGCGCGGTGCCGCTGACCGAGCTGGGGAACGGCGAGGCCACCTGCAGCACCGGGATCTCCTGAGGCGTGGCGGCGATCAGGCCGCGCGCCGTGTGGTAGATGGCCTGTGAGGCCGGAGCGTCGGGGTCGGTGATCACCAGCGGCTCGCCGGTGTCGGCCCCCACGCGGAGCTCCTCCTGGAGCGGGATCTTGCCGAGCAGCGGCACGTCCAGCTCGTCCGCCAGGAGCTGGCCCCCGCCCTCGCCGAAGATCGTGAAGCGCTGGCCGTCAGGCGTCGTGAAGCCGGACATGTTCTCGATCACTCCGGCGATGTCGAGGTCGAAGCGGCGGGCGCTCTCGGCCGCGCGCTTGGCCACCTTCTGGGCGGCCGGCTGCGGCGTGGTGACCACCACGAACTTGGCCTGCGGGAGGAGCTGCGACAGCGTCATCGACACGTCGCCGGTGCCCGGCGGCAGGTCGATCAGCAGGTAGTCGAGCTCGCCCCAGTCCACGTCCTCGAGGAACTGGCGGATGGCCTTGTGGAGCATCGGGCCGCGCCAGGTGATCGCCTGGTCGGCCTCCTCCAGGAAGTACTGGATCGACATCGTCTTGACGCCGGTGCGCGAGGTGAGCGGGATGATCTTGCGCTGCGCGGAGACCTGCGGCCGCCCCTCCACGCCGAGCATGCGCGGGATGGAGTAGCCCCAGACGTCTGCGTCGAGCGCCGCGGTCTGCTTGCCCTCGCTGAACAGCGCGGCCGCCAGGTTGGCGGTCATCGTGGACTTGCCCACGCCGCCCTTGCCCGACGCCACGCAGATGATGTTGCGGACCTGCGCCAGCGAGCCCTCGGGCAGGTTGCCGCGGCCGAGCTTCTGCTGCAGGCCCTGCTTCTCCTGGGCCGACAGGACGTCGAAGCCCACCTGCACGTGCCGCACGCCCTCGAGCGCGGACACCTGCTCGATGACGGCCGTCTGGAAGTGGGAGCGGATCGGGCATCCCGGCGTGGTGAGGGAGACGACCACGTCGACGCGACCGTCGTCGTGGATGTCGATCGACCTGACCATGCCGAGGTCGACGATGCTCTGGCGCAGCTCGGGATCGATGACCGGCCGTAGGGCCTCGGTGACCTGTTCTTTGGTGGGCATGTACCTGATTGAAGCAAACAGGGCCGAGATGCCGAAGCGGCGGCGAAAACGACACCGGCGGGGCCCGAGGGCCCCGCCGGCTGAGGGAGGAGAGGTACTACTACTGCCGGCGAATATGAGGCCGGCAGTCTTACCCCGCGCCGCACCTCTCAGGCGGCGCGGGGGGAAGTCCGTCTTACGCGACGTTGTTGGTCACGTTAGACACCAGGTCACTCGCGCCACGCTCGACGTCACGGCGCACAACCTTGAGCTGCGACTCGATGTCGCGGCGGGTGGACCGGACCTGGGTCTCGATGCTGCGGCGGTTGCGCCGCACGTAGCGCTCGACCTGGGTCCTGTTGCGCTTGATCTGACGCTGCAGCTGGTTGCGAGCGGTGTTGCCACGGCGCTCGAACTTGCGCAGGTTGGTGACGACGCGCTTCTGGAGCTGCGTGATCTCGCGCTCGGCGCTGTCACGGCTCGTGAAGGGCTTCACCGTCTCGACCACGTTGTCGCGGACGGTGAGGGCCGCGCCGACGGGGATGAGAACGGCGCGCTCGGCCTGAAGAGCGAGGGCCTCGAAGCCCTTGGCCTCGGCCTTTGCGCGGGTGCTCGCGGTGGTGCTGGCGCTGCGAGCGGTGGTACGAGCGCTACGGCTCGTGGTGCGAGCACTGCGGCTCGCGGTGGTGCGCTTGCGGGTGGCGGCAGCCTTCTTGCCGGCTGCGCTCCGCTGCGTTGGGGTCTGGGTAGCCATTGGATCCTCCCTGGCGGGATCTACTCGGGTCTAAGGATATTAGATCTAACGATCTACAGTGTATACCCTGCGAACGCCCGTTCGTAACATGGGATCGCGGACTGCGGAATTGCAGACTGCGGAGGCCGCGATTTGCAGGGCTTTCTACGCTGCCGCTGGTGTCTTCTGAACGCGAGCTACCCAGCTTTGGGGATGCTCTATTTCCTCCAAAGTGGGGAGGAGCTCCTCGGATTCCCAGACCTTGTTGAGCGTCTCGATCCCGCCGGCCTTCACGACCTCGTCGGAGAACTTCTTGCCCAGGGTGTACTGGCGCATCTTCAGGTCGAGCCCGAGCAGGCGCTCGAGGATGCGCTGGGGCGCCGAGCGGCTCTCGCGCCGGCGGTCCATCGCCTCGCGCAGCTTCTCGTAGCCCGGCAGCACCTCGGCGCCGATCGCGTCCATCACGTGCTCCGAGTAGCCCTCGATCACGGCCATCACCGCCTGCAGGCGCCAGAGCAGGCCGCGCTGCTCCTTGTTCTGCACGAGCGCGACGAGACCGCCCTCGCGGTAGGCCTCGGCGATCTCGCTCGGGCTCGGGAAGGACGGCAGGCCGCCGGCGGCCCCACGCTGGATCTGCACCTCCACGGTCTCGAGGTACTCGCGCAGCATGCGCGCCAGGTAGGGCCGCAGCCAGCTCACGCCGCTGAGCTGGAACACGTGCGTGACCTCGTGGAACACGATCCAGGCGAGGAACTCCTCGCGGTCGAGCTGCATGTCGCCGATCGCCTTGAGAAGGTTGGGGCCGACGAACAAGAGGCGCGCCGGCTGCTCGGGTTGGAGCAGCGAAATCTCGTACTGGCCGAGCACCCGCTGCGACATGTAGCCGGCCACCAGGCCCACCTCGGCGGCCAGAGTGGCGCCGGCAGCGGCACGCAGCGGGCCCGCCAGCGGGCCGGCGCTCTGCAGGCGGTCGTCCAGGCGGCCGCCCACCGGATCGAGGAAGCTCGCGAGCGTGTCGAGGTTGACGTCGGCCCAGGTCACGCGATCGACGAGCTCCGGCGCCGGGGCCGGGCCGGGCAGCGTGAGGCCGGTGTAACGGGCCACCTGCGCCTCGGCGTCCGTCGACAGGCGGCCGAGGTCCACGCCCAGGTCCGGCACCTGCGCGCCGCCCGCGGCGAAGTGCGCGATCTGCCGTGCGAGTGACCAGTCGACCATGAGCTAACGGTAGCCACAGGTTGGCCCGGCGCCCGCGTGGGTAAGTGTTGGGGGTGAGCGACCACGTCGAGCCAGAGGACTACGCCGCGCTGAACGCCGTCTACGGCGTGCTGCTGACAGGTCTCGTCTACGCCACGCGCGAGCGCGCCAAGCAGGACCCGATCCGCGCCGCCGAGCTGCTGCCGCTCGGCGCCGCCACCTTCGCGGTGTCGAAGGTCGTGGCGCGCGAGCGGATCGGCACCTGGGTGCGCGAGCCGTTCGTGGAGGACCCGCTGCACGGCGGCCGCCCGCGCGGCACTCGGCTCCAGCGTGCGGTGGGAGAGCTCGTGACCTGCACCCGCTGCGTCGGCGCGTGGAGCGGGCTGGGCATCGTCGGACTGCGCATCGCCTCGCCCACGGCGGGCCGCGTGGTGTACTCGGTGCTGGCCACCTCGGCCGTCAACGACTTCATGCAGGCGGGCTTCGCCTGGGCGCGGGCCAAGGCCAACGGTGCGGGGGCTGGCTAGAGCTTCGGCAGCTTCTGCTTGAGCGTCACGACCGGCTCGAACAGGTCGCCGTGCTCCTCCACCCGCTGGAGCACGTCGTCCGAGTCGAACACCGCGGACTCCGGATCGCCTGAGTCGACCAGCGCCTCCACCTCGTCCCAGGTCAGCGGGTTCGAGACCGTCGGCCGCTCCTTCGCGCGCAGCGAGTAGACGTTGATCGTCGTCTTGTGCTCGTCGTTCTGGCTCCAGTCGACCAGCACCTTGCGCCGGCGCAGCTCCTTCTTCTGGCTCGACACGACCAGCTCGGGATGCTGCTTGGCCAGCAGCTCGGCCAGCGCCTTGGCGAACGGCTTGGTGTCGTCGTAGCTGACCTTGGTGTTGAGCGGCACGTAGAGCTGCATGCCCTTCGACCCGCTCGCCTTGGGGAAGCTCTGGAGGTCCCAGTTCTCGAACAGCTCACGCAGAAGCAGGGCCACCTCGGCGCATTCGACGATCGTGGCCGGCGGCCCAGGGTCGAGGTCGAACGCGAGGGTCATGGGCTTCTCGATGTCCTGCTTCTTCGAGAGCGAGGTGTGCAGCTCGAGATCGGCCAGGTTGGCGAGCCAGACGAGGGTCGGCAGGTCGTTGCAGAGCACGAAGTCGATAGTGCGCCCGCGGGCCGGCACCGGCACGGTCTTCACCCAGTCGGGCCGGTGCGAGGGCGCCTGCTTCTCGTAGAAGAACTTGTCCTCCACGCCATTCGGGTAGCGCTTCAGCGTCAGCGGCCGGTCCTTCAGGTGCGGCAGCAGCACCGGAGCCACGCGCGTGTAGTAGTCGATCACCTGCCCCTTGGTGAAGCCCACCGCGGGGTAGAGGACCTTGTCGAGGTTGGACAGCCGCAACTGCTTGCCGCCGACCTCGACCTCCACGCTGGCCGTGCGGGCCAAGGCCAGCCGCTACTTCTTCGCGGTCGTGCGGCCCGAGCCGCGCCGGGACGGCTTCTTGGCCGGCTCCCCGCCGTCGCCCGCGGCCGCGCGCTTGCGCGTGCGCGAGCTGCCGCCGCTCTTCTGGGCGGCCGCAAGGCTCTGCTCGAGCGCGGCCATGAGGTCCGGCACCTTCGCCGGCTCCTCCGGCGGCTGCACCGTGATGGTCTCGCCGGCGGCCTTCGCCTCGATCAGCTCGAGCACCCGCTCGCGGTACTCGTCGTGGTACTTCTCGGGCTCGAAGTCGGCGGTGAGCGAGTCGATCAGCTGTTGCGCCATCTGGACCTCGCGCTCCGAGACCTCGACGTCCTCCTCCGGCAGGTCGTCGATCGCGTCCGGCGGCACCACCTCGTCGTGGAAGACCATCGTCGCCATCGCCAGCGCATTGCCGCTGGCGCGGATCGCCACCAGGTTCTCCTTCTGGCGGATCACCACGCGGGCGATCGCCACCTTGTTCGTCTCGCGCATCGCCTCGAGCAGGAGGCGGTAGGCCTTGGAGGCGCCGGTGTCGGGCGCGAGGTAGTACGGGTGATCGAAGTAGATCGGGTCGATTTCATCGAGGTCCACGAACTCCTGGATCTCGATCGCGCGCGTCTTCTTCGGGTCGAGCGCGTCAAGCTCTTCCGGCTCGATCACGACGTAGCGGTCCGGGCTGATCTCGTAGCCCTTCACGATGTTCTCGTAGGCGACCTCTTCGCCGTCCGCCGGGCAGACGCGCTTCTGCTGGATGCGGACGCCGTCCTTGTCGTGGAGCTGGTGGAAGCGCACGCTCTTGCGCGAGACCGCGCTGTACAGCTTCACGGGCACGTTCACGAGCCCGAAACTGATGGCTCCACTCCAGATCGACCTTGGCATTTCGCAGGGCTCCTCGGGGACGAAGGTTCAACAGGTTTACCCGAAAACCGCCTGAGAAGCCGAAATGGCATGGAAATTGCCGCGACGTCGGTGACGATTGTTGGCGCCGATCCGTATAGGTCTTAAGAACCTCTTCAGCGAACTTATGGAAGCTCACAGGTTCGCGCGGTCCACTTTCTCCATGACCACTCACCCCGCACTCACCACCCCACTCCCCCGCCGTCGCGCTCGCCCCGCGGCTCGGACCCGATACCTGGGAGTGGCGGACTGGTGGGGTCGCCACGTGTGGGTGGAACGTGCGGGTGTCAGGACCGCGCTGCGCTATCACGGGGAGCACCGCATGCCGGGCTTCGCGTGGGGGCGGCGCGGCCTGGCGGCCCGTGAGCTGGCGCGCTCGCTGCTCTTCGACGCGACCGGCAGCGAGATGCTCGCGGAGCGCTACTGCCGCGACCTGACGCTCGACCTCGTGGCCGAGCTGCCGGCCGAGAGCTTCTCGCTCGACCGCGAGCAGATCCTCACCTGGCTCGACGAGCACGCCGGCCCGGGCGCTTCGCCGCCCTCGGGGCTCGCCGCCTAGCCGGGCGGCGGCTCCGCCACCTCGCGCACGACGCTCTTCGGGTCCCTGTCGTCGCGCAGCCCCTTGAAGGACGGCGCGCGCAGCGTCCAGGTGCGAGTCCACTCGAGGAACTCGATCTCGGCCACGAGCTTCGGCTCCACGAACTGCGCGCCCTTCTTCGGCTGGCGGCCGGTGAAAGGCGAGTCCTTGCGCCGCAGCGGCTCGAGCAGCTTCTTCAGCTTGACGAGGTCCGCCTCCTTGAAGCCGGTGCCGACGTTGCCGGCGTAGACGAGCTTGTCGCCCTCGTAGTAGCCCACGGTCAGCGACCCGATGCTGTCCAAGCGCCGGCCCTCGCCGGGCATCCAGCCGCCGATCACCGCCTCCTGGCGCTGGACGTTCTTGATCTTCAGCCAGAAGTCGGTGCGCCTGCCGGGGTAGTAGGCCGAGTCGAGCCTCTTGGCGATCACGCCCTCGAGGCCACGCTCGCGGCTCGCCTCGAGCATGGCCTTGCCGTCGCCCGCGTGATAGCTCGGCGTGCGCCAGTTGGGGCCCTCGAGCTTTAGCTGCTCGTCGAGCAGCCTGCGGCGCTCGGTGTAGGGCAGCTCGAGCGTGGAGTGGCCCTCGAGGAAGAGGACGTCGAAGATCATGTAGGCCACCGGCGTGTCCTCCATGCGCCGGCGGACCGCGCTGTCCGAGGCCAGGTGCATGCGGCCCTGGAGGCGCTCGAAGCTGGGGCGGCCGGCCTCGTCGAAGGCCACCACCTCGCCGTCGAGGATCATCTGCAGCGCCCCCGCCTCGCGGCCGAGCTCGCGCAGCTCGGGGTACTGGCTGGTGGTGTCGCGGCCGTTGCGGTTCACGAGCCGGATGCGCCCGCCGTCGATGTAGGCCAGCGCCCGGATGCCGTCCCACTTGATCTCGAAGCCGTAGTCCTGGTCGCGCCTCGGGAGGGTCGAGAGCTTCGCCAGCATCGGCTTGAGGTTCTCCGGCAGGGGCTCCCGCTCGCCTCCCTCGGGCGGGTCCATGCGGTGGATCATCCAGTTCTTGCCGTTCGTCTGGAAGAGCGCGTAGCGGCCGTGCAGGCGCTCACCGTGGAAGGTGAGAATCACCTCGTCGTCGCGAAACTTCTCGGCCTCGTAGGTGCCCTGGTCCCAGATCCGGATCGTGCCGGCGCCGTACTCGCCCTTGGGGATGTCGCCCTCGAAGTCGATGTAGTCGATCGGGTGGTCCTCGACGTGCACCGCCAGGTGGTTCTTCTTCGGGTCGGGCGGGATGCCCTTGGGCACGGCCCACGAGGCGAGCACGCCGTCGCGCTCGAGCCGCAGGTCCCAGTGCATGCTGCGGGCGTGGTGCTCGTGGATCACGAAGCGCGGCTGCTTCGTCTTGCGGCCGGCCTTCGCCTTGCGGCCCGACGGCTCGGGCGTCTTGCGGAAGTCGCGCTTCTGATCGTATGTGCCTAGCTTCTTCGCCATGGCTGCCCGCGAGGATGACATCTTCACCGTCGGGCATTCGACCCATTCCTTCGAGGAGCTGGTCTCGCTCCTGAGAGGCGCGGGCGTGCAGGCGGTCGCCGACGTGCGCATCCACCCGCGATCGCGGCGCATGCCCCACTTCAACCTCGAAGAGCTGGAGCGATCGCTCCCGGCCGAGGGCATCGAGTACGCGCACTTCCCCGAGCTTGGCGGACGGCGCCGGCCGCTCCCCGGCTCGCCCAACTCGGGCTGGCGCGAGGAGCAGTTCCAGGGCTACGCGGACCACATGACCACGCCGGAGTTCGCCGGCGGCCTCGAGCGGCTCGAGTCGCTGGCGCGCTCCCGCCCCACCGCGGTGATGTGCGCCGAGTCCCTGTGGTGGCGCTGCCACCGGCGGCTGCTGTCCGATGCGTTGCTCGTCCGCGTCTGGCGGGTGGCGCACATCGGCCCCGACGGCCGCCTCTCAGAGCACGAGCTGACCGACTTCGCAGTCGTGGTCGAGGACGGCCGGCTGACCTACCCGCCCCCGCAAATTGCACTCGACGTCTGAGGCCTGACCGGCGCCACCGTTTACCCCGAACCGGGGAAGGGAATGCCTTTGGCGAAAGGGGGCGTTTCTGTTGTTCGGCACTCTAATTGCGATCCTGGTAGCGGCAGTCGTCTTCTGGTTGTGCTCAGCGCTGGGTCTCCCGTACATCGTGGGCGTGGTGGCCGCAGTACTGATCCTCGTGACGGGCATTCCGACAGGGGGCTACGGATTCGGCGGGCGCTTCGGCGCGCGCCGCTACTGACAGGGGTTCAAGCTGATCGCGGCGGGCGGGTGACCGTCCGCCGTTGTCTTTCTAGAACCGCAGCAGCGCCGCCACCGAGGCCTGGCCGTCCAGATCCTCGTGGTGGCGGACTGCGATCACCTCGGCCGACTGGGTGATCGCCAGCTGCACGGCGCTCTCGATCACGTCCTGCAGGTGGTCGAGCTGTGAGTCGTCGACCGGGCAGGTGTCGCCGTCGGCGCCGACCCAGCCGCACTGCGGGCAGAGCACGCCGGGACAGCGGAGGCCGTTCTCGAACAAGAGCACCTCGACCTTGCGCTGGTTGAGGGCGTCGAGCACGTCGTCGAGGCCGGCTGCCGCGCGGCCGCCGGCGCCCAGTCCCTCGGCTAGCCGGTCGAGCGCCTGGCGCTCGCGCTTCTTGTCCTCTTCCTCCATCTTGGGAGCGGCGGCGGCGAGCACCTTGTCCGGGTTCGTGTTCTCCACATCGACGTCGACGCGGCCCACGATCCGTTCCTGCAGGTAGGGGTGGAGGCGCTTCTCGACGTCGTGGCACATCTCCTGCGGACAGCCGATCAGGAGGCGGTCGAACGGGTTGCTGCGGAAGCGGCGGAAGAGGACGTCGGCCGCGTGGTTCACGTGGTCGTGCGTCTCCTTCTGGATGCCGCGCTGGTACCGCGCCTGCGACCAGCCGCCCTGGTCGTGCCAGCCGTGCACGTCGTCTGAGATGCGCGCCACCTCCTCGAGGCTCTCGCGCGAGCCGCGCAGGATGCGGGCCATCTTGCGGTTGACGAGGAAGATCGCCCAGCTACCCGCGAAGGCGATGTCGGTGAGCGGCTCGAGGAAGGGGGCGTCGCCCACGGCGACGCCGGTGTCGACCGGCCGCGGCAGCTTGATCACCTCGAACAGGTCCGCGGGCCCCGAGCAGAAGATCGCCAGCGCCTGGGCACCCTTCGCCGAGAAGTCGGGGCCGCTGAAGTAGTCGCGCACGCGCTCGACGTCCTCGCGCAGGTGGACCTTTTCGTCGTGGCTCAGCTTCTCGCCGTTGCGCAGGCGGCGGTCGGCCTCGTCGAGGAGCGAGCGCATCTCGGTGCTGCGCGCCTGGGGACTGGCGAACTCGGCAGGGTCGAGGTTGAGGTAGAGGCTCAGGACCTTCGCGCCGACCGGGCGCAGATGCGCGAGTTCGCGGAGTTTGCTCCGATTCAGCTGGTTCGTCTGCATCGGCTGATTGTCCTCCTCGTCGCCTAGCGGCACCTTACCCCGCCGCGCAGCTCGGGAATCGAGGCCTTGGCGCGACGACGGTGGACGTGGACGCGGGGATCTGGCGCACGTTTACGTCTATGCGGAGAACTTCGGTAGCGAGCACCTCCGGCTCATGTTGGACTGGGCTTCACCGCACGACACCGAGCAGGGGCCCGGGGGGTGCGGACCACGGCGGAGACGTTGCCGCCTCACCGCTATTGAAGGGATCCACCTTGCACAAGGTCACTGTCCGCTGCCGCGGACTCGTCGTCGCGCTGTCCGCCTTTGCCGCGTTCGCTCCTCCGGCTCAGGCCGGCACCTACGACGTTCTCGCCTGCGACGCGGCCCCCAACGGCTCGGTCCAGTCGTGGACCTTCGACACCAACGACCCGGGCATCGCCGCGCCGGTGAACTGCCCGACGCACGGGTCTGCGCTCTCGGGGATGGCTCTCTACAACGTCGTCGACAACGCGCTCGTCTCCTACACCGGCCAGTACGCGCGCTGGTTGTTCCACGCGCCGGCCGGTACCAGCATCGACGGCGTCAGCACCGACTACTCGGTCGAGCGCAAGGGCCAGAACTGGTGGTGGGGCCGCTGGGGCGCCGACTCGACCCCGCTCCAGGGCTGCAACTACGGAGACGTGCCCTACAGCTGCTCGTGGGGGACGACGCCCGGGACCACGACCTGGATCGCCGCGGGCGGGTCGAGCAACGTCGGCTACTCCGTCGGCTGCATCTACAGCACCTGGTGCAGCCACAACGGGGTGAGCAGCACGACGGGCTCCCAGATCGCGATGTTCGTGCGCTCCGCCGCCGTGCGCGTCATCGACCCGAGCGCTCCGGCGCTGTCGGTGACCGGCGGCGGTCTGTCCGGCGCCGGCGGCGTCGTATCGGGCGATCAGTCGGTGACCTACGACGCCTCCGACAACGTCGGGATCAAGGCCGTGAGCTTCGCCGTCGACGGCGTCGACCGAGGATCGCTGGCGAGCACTTGCGACTACACACGCAAGGTGCCGTGCCCGAACGTCGCCGGCAGCAGCCAATCGTTCGACACGACACGCCTGGCGGACGGGCCACACACGCTCATCGTCACGGCGCTCGACACGGCCAACAACGCTCGGACGAGCACTCCGTACAACTTCAGCGTCGACAACACCGCCCCCGCGAAGGCCGCGGCGGTCAGCGTCACGCAGGGCGAGGGCTGGCGCGCCGCTGCCGTCTACGACGTCTCGTGGACCAACCCGGTCGATGGCGGGACGGCCATCGCCAAGGCTCACTGGCAGCTCTGCGACGTGTCGGCCTGCGTGGCGCCGCAGGTGCAGACCGGAAACGGCATCGCCTCGCTTCACGACGTGCGGGTGCCTCACGATGGGGACTGGGCGCTGAGGATCTGGCTCGAGGACGCCAAGGGCAACGTCGAGCCGGCGAACGCCTCCGACCCGGTGCATCTGCGCTACGACGCGAGCGCTCCCGCCAGGCCGGAGAATCTGATCCTCGGCGGCGGGCAGGCCTGGCGGACAAGCAACTCCTTCGACCTCACCTGGGAGGCGCCGGCCGGCCAGCTCGCGCCTGTGCATACCGCCTACGCGAAGCTGTGCGACGTCGACGGACGCTGCACGGTCGAGTCCCGCCAAGCGACCGACTCGCTGACCGGCGTGCAGGTGCCGGGGCCCGGCGACTACACCCTCAGGGTCTGGCTCGGAGACGAGGCCGGCAACGCGAGCGAGACGAACGCCTCGGATCCCATCCACCTGCGCTTCGACGACACCGACCCGGGCCTGTCGGTGCCATCTGGCAGCGACCGTTGGTTGAGCGCCTCGAGCTTCGACGGAGTCGTGCGGCTCGCGGGCGCCGCCCCGCCGTCCGGGATCGCCGGCTACTCGGTGACGAGCGACGGCAGCGAGCCCGACGCGACCTCGGACACAGGATCCGCTGGCGCCTACCACCTGACCGGCTTGCCCGAGGGCGAGGTGACGATCAGGTCGCGCGCGCTCTCCGCCGCCGGTGTGGCGTCGCACGAGATCGGCTCGACCGTGCTGCATGTCGACCGCACGCCGCCGAGTGTCACCGTCGCGGGAGCGCCGGACCCGGACGCCTGGCAGCCGGCCGGCGTCTCCCTGACGTTCATCGCCTCGGACCAGGCGGAGCTCTCCGGCATGACCGGAGGGCATGTGACCTACTGCGTCGACGGCGGGGCGCCGCGCGACACGAGCGGCGGCCAGGCAGTGGTGGCGGTCAGCGGCGACGGGGAGCATGTCGTCGCGTTCCGCGCCGCAGACCTGGCGGGCAACAGCTCGGCTACGCAGACGGTGGCGTTCCGCATCGACTCGACGCCGCCGCCGGCCGCCGGGCTCAACCCCGCTCCGGACTGGTTGACGAGCGACGGCTACACGCAGCGCGTTGAGCTGGCCGGGGCCACGCCACTGTCCGGCCTGAAAGGCTGGTCGTTCACGAGCGACGGCTCCGAGCCGGACGCCGTGGCCGACACCGAGGCGGCGCAACTCGAGCTGAACCGGCTCCCCGAGGGCACCACGGTGGTGAAGGTCCGGGCGGTGTCCGGCTCCGGGCTGGCGTCGACGCGATCGAGCTCGGTCGAGCTCAACGTGGATCGCACGGCGCCCGAGCCGGCGGTGGAGGGTGCGCCGGATCCCGAGCAGTGGCAGGCGGGCGCGGTTCGCCTGCGGGTGAGGGCGCAGGACGGGCTCTCCGGCGTTCAGCGGATCGCGTATCGAGTGGATAGCGGGTCGGAGATCGTCGAGTCTGCTGAGAGCGCCACCGTCACGGTGGCCGAGTCCGGGCATCACGAGGTCAGCTACTACGCGTCGGATGTAGCCGGCAACCGCTCCCAGCCGGCGGTTGTCCGCTTCAAGATCGACACCGAGGAGCCGGGACGCGCGGAGCCACAGCTTCCCGATGGGTGGATCCACGCCGCGGGACGCTTTGCCTTCACGGTGAACGCCCCCGCCCCGCTATCGGGCATTTCCGGGTACGCGATCACCACCGACGGCTCCTACCCCGGCTATGTCGCGACGGCCGGCCCAGACGGCGCGACGTGGATCGAGTCCGTCGCCGAAGGCGAGACGGTGGTGAAGGCGCGGGCCATCTCGGTCGCTGGCATCCCTTCCACGAAGGTGGGCACGGGTCTCCTGCGGGTCGATCGCAGCGCGCCGTCGGTCAAGGCAACCGGCGCCGACGGCGGCTGGCAGGCCAGTGCGGTCGAAGTCGTGCTGGCGGCGGTCGACCAGCCAGGCCTGTCCGGCGTCCACCACATCGCCTACCGGGACGATGGCGCGAGCGGGCACGCTGCCGGTGACCATGCTGTCGTCCCGGTTGAGACCGACGGGCGGCACGTGGTCCGGTTCAGCGCAGTCGACGCGGCCGGCAATGAGTCGCCCGAGGACTCCGTCGAGGTGCTCGTGGATCAGACCCCGCCGGATTCGGTGTTCTTCGAGCCCCCCGGGGAGGCGCCGGCCGAGGTGGTCGTCGCTGCGTCGGACGCGACCTCGGGCCTGGCCGGCGGAACGGTGGAGCTGCGCCGCGCAGGCGACGCGGACTGGATCGCGGTGCCGACCAGCGTGCGCGAGGACGGGCTGCATGCCGAGCTCGATCCCTCGAAGCTCGCCGGCTTCGGCTACGAGCTGCGAGCGACGGTGGTGGACGGCGCGGGCAACCGCACGACGACAGCGACGCTCGCGGACGGGATCCCGATGCGCGTGAGCTACCCGGCGCCGCCCGCCCCCGAGCCGGCACCGGCACCGCAGCCGCAGCCGCAGCCACAGCCACCGAGCGCCCAGCCGAGCCCGCCCGCGAAGGCGGCGCCCGTTCCCACTCCCAAGGCGCCCGCAAAGACCACCAAGCCCAAGAAGGCAAAGCCGCGCCGGACCCGCTGCACGAGCAAGTCCCGCTCGCGCGCGTGCGTGAAGGCGAGGAAGAAGCTCAAGCCGAAGCCGAAGGCTCGCCCCAGGGGGCGAAAAAGGCGCTGACCTCCCTTAGAGAGGTAACCCCCCAACACCGACAACACGAGATCTGGAAGGACCCAGTTCAGTGATCAAGGACGACACAACAACGGAGCAGTCTGCGCGGGGTGCGATGGCGGTGCTGGCCACGGTCGCCGCCCTCGCCGGAGCTGCACTCATCCCGGGCGCCGCGAGCGCGTACACCTACGACGTCACGGTCTGCGACGACTCGCCCGGAGGGACGCAGAACAACAGCTGGAGCGCATATTCATCGTCGCCGGAGGTGGTGTTCGGGCAGGGATGCCCCGCTCAGCACATCCAGACGAACTTCAGCACTGGCCTGTGGGTGCGCAACCACCAGGCGGCGACCTGGGTCGGGTCGGGTGGCCTCGGCGGCTGGAAGTTCACGGCACCGGCCGGCAACAACCTCGACAGCGTGACGGCCACCTACTGGACGAGCCGAGCTAACGCATCCGGGATGTATGCCGGCCTGCAGGACGACTTCGCGCTTCGAGCCGGATGCTGGCCGAGCGCCACCGAGCTGTGCGCGGATCAGGGAACCAACAGGTACATCCCGCTCAGCGGCTCCAGCGAGGTGCGGGTCGAGGTCGGCTGCCTCAACCCGGCGCCGGGCTGCAGCAACGCCAGCACCAACAAGGCCTACTTCCTGCTGTACGGAGCGAGGGTCACGGTGAACGACTTCACGGCTCCGACGATCCGGCCATCGGGCGACCTCTGGACCGGCGCCTGGCAGCGCGGCGTGCGCGGCGTCCTGGTTACAGGCCTCGACAACGCGGACGGCATCCAGGAGAACGAGATCCGGGTCGACGGCAAGACCTACGAGAGCCAGGGGCACGCGTGCGACTACACGTTCGCCACCCCGTGTGGCCAGCGCCAGGACGACTGGTGGGCGTTCGACACCTCGAGGCTGTCGGACGGGCAGCACTTCCTCGAGGCGGTCACCTATGACGGCGCGCGGATGCCCACGGTCGCGTCGGGGCAGATCAACGTCGACAACCACGCGCCCGTTGAGCCCGGGAGCCCCAGGCTCGAGGGTCAGTCAGGGTGGCGGAGCACGAACGACTTCAACGTCTCCTGGACCGCCCCCGCTCAGGGCAGCGGCTCGCCGATCGTCGCCGCGCACTACTCGCTCTGCAAGGCGAATGACCCGGCGAACTGCCCGGTCGCCGATCGCCGCACGGCCGGCGACGGCATCGAGGCGTTGAACCACGTTGCGGTGCCGGATCCGGGCGACTACCTGCTGCGCCTCTGGCTGGAGGACCGCGCCGGGAACGCGGACTCGGCGCAAATCTCCGATCCGGTGCATCTGCAGTACGACCCGACGGTGCCGGGGCTGTCCGCGCCTGAGGCCCGGAGCGGATGGCTGGGCGCGCAGGAGGCGAAGGCGGTGGCGCAGGCGGTGAGCCTGGCGCGCGACGCCAGGGTTGGACCCTCCGGGATCGCCGGCTATGCGGTGACGGCGGATGGGACCAAGCCCGGGACGGTGCCCAACGCCAGCGGAAGTCACGCGACCATCACGTTGGGTGACCTTCCCGAAGGCCGGAACCTGGTCAGGGCGCGGGCGATCTCCGGAGCGAGCGTCCCGGCAACCGACGACGACGTCGGCAGCACCGAGATCGACGTCGACAAGACGGCCCCCGACGTCTCAGTCGCCGGAGCTCCGGATCCGGGCGAATGGCGGCGTGGGCCGGTCGCGCTGACCCTGACCGGCACGGATCAAGCGCAGCTTTCCGGGATGCACGAGCTGGAGTACCGGGTTGACGGCGCGCAGGCGGTCGACATACCCGGCCAAACGACCTCGGTTGCGGTACCCGCCGATGGCAGGCACACGGTCACGTTCAGGGCAGTGGACTCCGCCGGCAACAGCTCGCCGGAGAAGACGATCCAGTTCAAGATCGATCAGACGCCGCCGGAACTGGTGGCCTTCGAGGCCCAGGATCCGTCACAGCCCAGCGCGATCAGCGTCGCGGTGTCCGACCGGACGTCCGGGATCGCAGGGGGCGTGATCGAGTTCCGCAAGCAGGGCAACGCCGGCTGGACCGAACTGGCGACCCAGTTCGGCGGCGATCACCTGTTTGCGACCGTCGACGACTCGAACCTCGAGCCCGGGAGCTACGAGTTCCAGGCCAAGGTCCAGGACGTGGCGGGCAACCAGACGGTGTCCAACCGGCGGCGCGATGGGCGGATCGAGCTGCGCCCAGCCCCGTTCCGGTTCGACACCCGGATGACGGCGGGAATCGTGACGGCTGCGACTCAGGCGAAGCCGCGCAAAGTCTCGGCCAGGTGCCGCAAGTCGAAGAAGTGCATGGCGAAGGTTCGCAAGCAGCGGCGGAAGGCTGATCGCCGGAGCCCGCTCGTGACCGGAACGGTGCCGACGCTGACGGTCGCGTACGGCAAGACGGCGGTGATCAAGGGCGTGCTCCGGTCGAGCGACGATCAGCCGATCGCCGGCCAGGCCGTGGACGTCTATCAACGGCTCGAGTCGACTGGCCAGCCCGAGGTTCGCGTGGCCACGGTGAGGACGAGCCGGGACGGCGGCTTCGAATACCACGCGGCAAAGGGGCCGAGCCGGAGCGTCCGCTTCCAGTTCGACGGCAACGAGACCCTCCACCCGGCTTCAAGCCAGGTGAAGCTCCTCGTGTCGGCAAGCTCGACGCTTAGGGTCAGCCGTCATGCGGTGGTCAACGGAGATGCCGTGACCTTCTCGGGAAGGGTCGGGCAGCCGGTGGTCGGCGGCCTGAAGATCGTCGATCTGCAGGCCTTCTACCGCGGCAAGTGGCGCACGTTCGCCACGCCGCGAACCGACAAGAAGGGCAACTGGAGCTACCGGTATCGCTTCGAGGCGACGAGCGGACTCGTTCTCTACAAGTTCCGCGTCCGGGTGCGGCGCGAGGCGAGCTATCCGTACGAGCTCGGCTACTCGAAGGCGACAAGCGTGACTGTGCGCGGGCGTTAGGGCCACCCGCTCACTGGTCACCGGGGAGCCCGGCGCGATGCCGGGCTCCCTGCATGCTGCGCCATACTCGCCGCGATGTCCCGGATCAGGATCGGCACGCGCGGCAGCGCGCTCGCACTCGCACAGACGGGCCTGGTCGCGGACGCTCTCACGGCGCTCGGCGCCGAGGTCGACGTCCTGCCGATCCGCACCTCAGGCGACGAGCGCAAGGGCGACGACAAGTCGCGCTTCGTCAAGGAGATCGAGGAGGCGCTGCTGGCGGAGGAGGTCGACCTGGCGGTGCACTCCGCGAAGGACGTGCCGGGCGAGCTGCCCGACGGCCTGGCGATCGTGGCCGTGCCGGAGCGCGCGGATCCGCGTGACTCGCTCTGCGGCGCCGCGGCGCTCGATGACCTGAAAGAGGGCGCGACCGTCGGGACGAGCAGCCTGCGGCGCCGCGCCCAGCTTCTGGCCGCGCGGCCGGATCTCCAGGTCGAGGACCTGCGCGGCAACGTCGACACGCGCCTCCGGCGCCTGGCCGACGGCGACTACGACGCGATCGTGCTGGCCGCCGCCGGCCTGGCACGTCTCGGCCGCGCCGGCGAGGGCACGCCGCTCGACGCCCTCACCCCCGCCCCCGGCCAGGGCTGCCTCGCCCTCGAGGCGCGGGCGGACGACACCGAGACCGCCAAGCTCGCCGCAAAGCTCACCCACCGCGACGCGCTGATCTGCCTCACGGCCGAGCGCGCGCTCGTCGAGCCACTCGACGCGAGCTGCCGCACGCCGATCGCCGCCTACGCGCGGCTGACGGACAAGGACACGCTGACCCTGGACGCCTTCGTCGGCCTGCCCGACGGCAGCACCTGGATCCGCGACACACTGAGCGGCGCGGCGGGCGATCCGGTGACACTGGGTGAGGAGATGGCGGCCCGGCTCCTGGCCGTAGGCGCGGCGGAGCTGCTGGCACAGGCCGAGCTGGCCGCCCCGTAGGGCGGCTGCGCCGAGGCGGTGCTCGTGCTCGGCGTTAGAGCTCGTCGAGGCGCTTGCCCGTCACGGCGACCCATCTAACCACCAGCGGGGATAGCTTTCAAGCCGTGCCTGGCACGGTCTATCTGGTGGGCGCAGGCCCCGGTGATCCGGGGCTGATGACGCGCCGCTCGCTCGAGCTGATCGCCGCCGCCGACGCGATCCTCTACGACCGGCTGATCCCGCCCGGCGCGCTCGACGGCGCGCGCGGCGACGCGCGGCTCGTCTACGTGGGCAAGCAGCCGGGCGGGCACGCGATGGAGCAGGAGGAGATCAACGCGCGCCTGGTGGAGCTGGGGCGCGAGCTGCGCACGGTGGTGAGGCTGAAGGGCGGCGACCCGTTCGTGTTCGGCCGCGGAGGCGAGGAGGTGCAGGCGCTCCGCGAGGCCGGCGTGCCGTTCGAGGTGGTGCCGGGCGTGACCGCCGGCGTGGCCGCGCCCGCCTATGCCGGCATCCCCGTGACCCACCGCGACGCCGCCTCGGCGGTGGCGTTCATCACCGGCCACGAGGACCCGGAGAAGCCGGGCAGCGCGCTCGACTGGCCGGCGCTGGCGGCGTTCCCCGGCACGCTCGTCTTCTACATGGGGGTGGGCCGGCTCGAGGAGAGCGCGCGCAAGCTGATCGAGAGCGGGCGCGACGGCCGCGAGCCCGCCGCCGTGATCGAGCGCGGCACGCTGCCCGGCCAGCGGACCGTGCGGGCCGCGCTGGGGGAGATCGCCCGGGCGGCGGCCGACGCCGAGATCAAGCCGCCGGCGATCACGCTGATCGGCGCCGTGGCCGCTCTGCACGAGCCGCTCCAGTGGCTCGAGCGGCGGCCGCTGTTCGGCCGCTCCGTGGTGGTCACGCGCGCGCGCGCGCAGGCGAGCGGGCTGGCCGCGCGCCTCGCCACGCTGGGGGCGGAGGTGGTGGAGACGCCGGCGATCCGGATCGAGCCGCGGCCGGTGAGCGGCGAACTGCGGGCGGCCGCCGAGGCGATCGGCGAGTACGCGCTGGTGTGCCTGACGAGCCCGAACGGCGCGGCGCTCCTGATGGACGCGTTGGCGGAGCTCGGCCGCGACGCCCGCGCGCTCGCGGGCGCCACCGTGGCGGCGATCGGGCCGGCCACCGCGGCCGAGCTCGAGCACCGCGGCATCCGGGCCGAGGTGGTGCCCGAGCGCGCCGTGGCGGAGGCGCTCGTGGAGGCGCTGCAGGACATCCCGCTGACCGGCCTCCGCGTGCTGGTGGCACGCGCCTCGGAGGCCCGCGACGTGCTGCCCGACGCCCTGCGCGAGCGGGGCGCCGAGGTGGACGTGGTGGCTCTCTACGACACGGTGGCCGAGCCGCTCAGCGAGTCGCAGAGGGACGTTGCCGCGCGGGCCGACTACCTGACCTTTACCTCGAGCTCGACCGTGCGCAACTACGTGGAGGCGGGCGGCTCGGTCGACGGCGCGCGCGTGGTGTCGATCGGACCGGTGACCAGCGCGACCGCGCGCGAGCTCGGGCTGACCGTGCACGTGGAGGCCGAGCGCCACGACATCGACGGGCTGGTGGCGGCGCTGCTGGAGGACGCGCGCTGATCGTCAGCCTGCTCACCGACTACGGCCGCGACGACGACTTCGTGGGCGTCTGCCACGCGGTGATCCTCGGCATCTGCCCGGAGGCGCGGATCGTGGACCTGACGCACGGGATCGCGCGGCACGACGTCCGCCAGGGCGCCCTGGCGCTGCGCAACACGCTGCCGTTCGTGCCGGTGGGGGTGCATTTGGGGATCGTCGACCCGCAGGTGGGGAGCGAGCGCCGCGCCGTGGCGCTCAGCACCGAGGACGGCCGCCTGCTGGTGGGCCCGGACAACGGCCTGCTGTCGCTCGCCTGGGAGCGGTTCGGCGGCGTGGTGGACGCGGTGGAGATCACGCGCTCGAAGCACCGGCTCGAGCCGGTGTCGGCCACCTTCCACGGACGCGATCTGTTCGCGCCGGTGGCCGCCCACCTCGCGGCCGGCGAGCCGCTGGCCGAGGCGGGCGAGCCGGTGGACCCGGACCTGCTCGAGACGATCGAGCTGCCGGCGCCGCGCTTCGAGGAGGACACCGTCGTGGCCCACGTGCTGGCGATCGACCACTTCGGCAACGCCGCCCTCAACCTCAGCCACGAGGACCTGGCCGGCACCGGCATCCTGCTGGGCGGCCAGGTGGAGCTGCGGGTGGGTGTGGAGCGCTACCTCGCCCACTTCGCGCAGACGTTCGCGGACGTCCGGCGCGGCGACATCGTGGTCTACGAGGACTCCTACCGCACGCTCGCGATCGCCATCAACCGCGGCGACGCCGCGGCCACGCTGCGCCTCGGGCTCGACGCCGAGGTGTGGATCACGCCGCGATGATCGGCACGCCGCGCGTCCATTACCGCAGCACCGACTCGACCAACGAGCGGGCGCGCGACCTGGCGATCGCGGGTGCGCCGCATGGCACGCTCGTCACCGCCGGCGAGCAGACCGCCGGCCGCGGGCGGCAGGGGCGCAGCTGGCTGGCGCCGCCCGGCAGCGCCGTGCTCATGTCGCTCGTGATCCGCGACTTCGGCGCGGCCGACGTCCACCTGCCGCTGGCCGCGGCCGTGGCGGTGTGCGAGGCGTGCGAGCGAGCGGCCGAGGTGAGCTGCCGGATCAAGTGGCCGAACGACGTCTGGATCGACGGGCGCAAGGTGGCGGGCATCCTGATCGAGGGCCGGCCGCAGGAGGGCTGGGCGGTGCTCGGGATCGGGGTGAACGTGTCTACCGCGGCGGACGAGTTCGCCGCTGAGATCAGTGAGATCGCCACTTCGCTGCGGGCATCGGACCCGAGCGGAAATGCGCCAACTTCCGAGCGCTACCTCGAACTGCTGATGACAGCGCTCGCGTCGGAGCTGAACGAGCCTCCGCAACGTGTGCTCGAGCACTGGCGGCCGCGCGATGCTTTGTTCGGTAGTGACATCCGCTGGCAGAGCGGAGAGGGTGTCGCGCGGGGGGTCGACGAGGCTGGATCCTTGATCGTCGACACTACCTCGGGAAGGGTATTTCTCGACTCCGGCGAAGTCCATCTCGCCCGCTGAGTACCTCCGCTGAGGAATTTCAGCTGAAGGGCTAGCGGAATCGCAGAATGCGGTTTAGGGTAGCCGCAAGGCCGCTCCCCAAGGGATCGGGGACCGGTCAGCAGTTTTGTTGGGGCTCGATAAGCAAACCGCCCGAAACGCCCGGGTGTGAAC
Source organism: uncultured Thermoleophilaceae bacterium (assembly GCA_963848495.1). Lineage (GTDB taxonomy): Bacteria > Actinomycetota > Thermoleophilia > Solirubrobacterales > Thermoleophilaceae > JAICJR01. Next base: position 766,329 of record CAWKDV010000001.1, on the reverse strand, counting down.
TCCATGCAGTCGGCGCTGTCCCTCCACGGATGCCGGTAATGAACTTCCACATAGAAGACGAGTCCTATAAAGAGGACTCTGTCGTCATAAGGCTTCAGGGCGAAGTCGACCTCTACGCCGCCCCGGAGCTGAAGGACCACGTCAACCGCGCGATCGAGAGCGGCAAGACGAAGTTGATCCTCGATCTCAGCGAGGCCACCTTCATCGACTCGACGACTCTCGGAATCCTCGTGAGCGGGATGAAGCGGCTGCGGCCGCGCGGCGGGATGCTCGCCGTGCTGTGCCCAGACCCGACGATGGCGCGGATCTTCGACATCACCGGGCTCAACCGCATGTTCTCGGTGCACGACACGCTCGACGCCGCGATGGCTGCGCTCGAGAGCACCGCTCCGGCTCAGAGCTAGATCGCGGACTGCGGACTGCGGACTGCGGACTGCGGAGCTAGGCTGCCGCGGGCTCGTCCTCGTCGTCGGCCTCGGGCTCGTCCGGCTCGTCCTCGTCCTCATCGGACTCGTCGTCGCGCTCGTCCTCGTCGTCGTCCTGAGGCTCATCGTCCTCGGCCTGTTCGAGCTCGTCCTGCGTCTGCTCGACGGTGCCGTTCTCGTCCACCGCGGCCTCCTCGGCCTGGGCGCCCTTGCCGCGCCGGCGGCGGCCGCCGCGGCGGCGCCTGCCCTTGGGGAAGTTGCGCAGCAGCTCTCTGGCGAGCGCCGAAGGCTTGCGCGCCATGCGCGTGCGGGCGCCGCGCAGCACCTCCTCGGCCTCGGGCGTATGGGCGAGCGCGGCGGCGAGCAGGGCGGCCGCCAGGCGGCGGTCCTGCTTGCGCGAGGCGTGCACCAGCCGGCGCGCGTTGCGAGCGTGGGCGCCGCCCGATGAGTTGACGAGCAGACCCAGCAGCCGCTTGGTCTCCGGCCAGCGCTGGACGGCGTACTCCTCATGTACCTCGCGCGTGTACTCGGCAAGGCGCCAGAGCCAGGCGCTGGCCTGGTCGCGGCGGCCGATCGAGCGCTCGGCGAGTGCCTGGAGCAGCACCTTCACGCCCTCGCGGCGCTCGTCACGCGACCAGCCGCCGACGATGTCCACGGCCTCGTCGAAGGCCTCGGCGTCGCGCGCGGCGGCGATCTCCTGGAGCGCGCGGATGCGCAGCTGCGAGTTGCGGTTGCGCTGCAGGCAGGTGATGAGGAAGCGGCGGCGCAGCTCGCCGGTGTTGTCGAAGTGGATCATCGCCTTGGCGCGGCGCCAGTTGTTGGAGGCGACGCGCGCGCCCGCGAGCGCGGCCCAGACGTGCTGCTCGGACCAGGACAGGTTCTCCACGGCGATGCGCCAGAGCTCGCGCTCGAACACGGCGGCCCGACGCTCGGGCTCGGGCGTGACCGGCAGCACGCGCCGCTCCACGCGGATACGGCGACCGCGGCCGCGGCGGACCGGGCCGACGACGATCGCGCCGCCGCGGTAGACGTCGCGGTCGAGCAGGCTGTGGAGCGTGACCACCGGGTCGTCGTGCGTGGTGCCCGGGTGCACGAAGTCGACGACGATGCCGGCCTCTTTGCCCGGGTTGCGGCGGGTGACGCGGCCCACGCGCTGCTGGTAGATGCGCTTGGACGCGGTCGGCGCCAGGTGCATGCACACGGTGGCGCGCGGCGAGTTCCAGCCCTCGGCGAGCAGCTGGGCGTTGACCAGCACATCGATCTCGCCGCGCTCGTAGGCGGCGAGGATGCGCGCCAGCTCGCGCTTCGGCGTCTCGCCCGACACTCCCTTGGCCTTCATCCCGGCGTCCTGGAACGCCTTGGCCACGTTGTAGGCGTGCTGGACGCCGGCTGAGTAGACCACGCCCGGCAGGTCCTTGAAGCGCACGCGGTAGAGGTCCGCGACCGCGGCGTTGAACGGGCCCTGATCGAGCAGCGCGGCCAGCTCTTCCTGGTCGAAGTCCTGGTCCACCTCGCCCTTGCGGAGCGGCACCTTGGCGATCGTGCGGACGCCCACGCCCGGCGGAATGCGCACGCAGCGCAGCGGCGCGATCACTCCGCGGCGCGCGGCCTGGGCGAGGTCGAAGCGGGAGGTCTGGGTGGGGAAAAGGTCGGTGACGTGGCGGGCGATGAGCGCGCCCGTGGCGGTCATGCCGATGAAGATCGGGCCCTCCCAGGCGCGGATCGCCGCGCTCGTCTTCTCACCGAGGGCGGTGTGGGCCTCGTCGCAGATGACGATCGTGTAGGCGTCCGAGATGTTGCCCGCGTTGCGGACGAACCACTGGTAGGTCTCGACCGTGACCGGCCCGATTTCCTTCGGATCGGAGTTGCGGCCGAGCAGCGCCGGGGTGACGCGCTTCTTGTAGCCGCGCTGGAAGAGCTCGCCGTGGAACTGGTCGACCAGGTTGCGGCGGTGGGTGAGGATCAGGATGCCGCCGGTGCGCGAGGCCTCGACGAAGCCGAGCGCGGCCACGGTCTTGCCGGCGCCGGTGGCGTGCTCGAACCAGAAGCGGCGGGCGGCGTTGGGGTCGTCGAGCACCTGCTCGGCGGCGCGCTCCTCCTCCTCTTCCTCGTCCCGGTCCCAGTCGAGCGGCTCGTCGTCGTCCGGCAGCTCGTCGTCGCCCTCTATCTCCTCCTCGCCCGACGGCAGCTCCTCGACCTGGCGCTGGCGGCCGTTGCCGTTGCGCATGTCTTCCTGGGACTCGGCGAGCAGCGCGATCAGCGTGCCCGAGAGGGCGTCGACCTGGTGGGCGGAGAGTGTGGTGCCGTCCGCCAGGTGCGGCTCCTCCTGGGCGAGCAGGCGCTCGAGCCCGAGCAGCAGCGAGTACTCGCGCCGCCAGGACACCGACGGATAGTCGCGGCCCTCGACGATCTCCGCCAGGGCGGCGTCGAGCGCTCGGCGCCGGGGCGAGCCCTCGGCCAGGGCGGCTGCGGGATCCTCGCCTTCGAGCAGGAACGGCTCACGCGCGAACTTTTCAGCGCGTTCGAGATCGGCGCCGGAAACAGGCGCAGAGGCAAGGACAGAGGGGCTATCAGCCATGAGTGGCTTCTCGGATTACGAGTCTTGAAGGCGGCGCCGTCTGTGCGAGACCACCGCAGGGTCAGGGCGGTGATCATTCGGCGGATAGCTGCTCGAACGATGAGGAGCAGCAGGTCCGCGCCCTCCCAACAGCGCGGCGTCTTGGATGTATTAAAGCACCGTTAGGCCAGGATTGACGCGCCACGAGGGTCAGGGGGTTCTGCCAGGCTATGACGCCTCATGAAGCGCGGCTTGATAGTGGCGATCGTGATCGTCGCAGGCATCGCGGTGCTGGCCATCACGCGCGGCGGGAAGGGCACGCCGAAGAGCGCCGCGCCGAGCAACGCGGCCGTGGAGAAGGCGCTTGCGGGCTCCCCGGCGCCACTGGCGAAGATCCACGATCAGGCCAACGAGCTGCTCTCTGGTGGCACGAAGGCATTCAAGGCCCGGCTCGCCGACCTCCACGGCTACCCGGTGGTGGTCAACAAGTGGGCGGCCTGGTGCGGCCCCTGCCGGCAGGAGTTCCCGATGTTCCAGCAGGCGTCCCTGAAGTACGGCAAGACCGTCGCGTTCCTCGCTGTGGATTCGAACGACAACAACGGCGACGCCAAGACGTTCCTCAAGCAGCTGCCCGTGACCTACCCGAGCTACAAGGACCCCGACCTCAAGATCGCCGCCTCGATGAACGCCGCCGGCGCCTTCCCGACGACGATCTACTTCAACTCGCAGGGGAAGATGGTGGCCAACCACATCGGGGGCTACCTCAAGGAGCGCGAGCTCCAGCAGGACATAGCCAAGTACGCTCGCTGACTTGCCTGAGCTGCGGACTGACCCTCTAACAGGCCTGAAGACGATCGTCGCCGGCGACCGCGCCGGGCGGCCGGGCGGCGGCTTCACGGCCGAGCCCAGGGAGGAGATCGATCCCGAGAAGGATCCCTTCTTGGAAGGACACGAGAACCGGACGCCGCCGGAAGTCTTTGCGCAAAGGGCCGAGGGCCCGCCGGACTCCCCGGGCTGGAAGGTCCGCGTGGTGCCGAACCTCTACCCGGCCCTCCGCAGTCCGCAGTCCGCAGTCCGCAGTCCGGAGGAGATCGATCCACTGGCTAGCGATACTCGCGGCGAACCCGGCTTCTTCGGCTCGGCGCCTGCGGTCGGCGCCCACGAGGTGATCGTCAACTCGCCTCTCCCGGTCACCTCGCTGCGCTTCCTCGACGTCTCCCAGGTGGAGACCGCGATGGGCGTCTGGCGCGAGCGCATGCGCTTTCACTCGAACGCCTCCTACGTGCATGTGATCGTGAACGAGGGGCGCGACGCCGGCGCCTCGCTGCCCCACACGCACGCGCAGCTGTACGCGCTGCCATTCGTGCCGGCGCAGATCGCCCGCGAGCGGGAGCGCTTCACCGCCTACGCGCTGCAGGCCCAGGGCCGCAACCTGCTGGCCGACCTGCTGCAGGAGGAGGTGCGGCTGCGCGAGCGCGTGGTGGCGATCGACGACGAGGCGGTGGCGATCTGCCCGTTCGCCTCGCGCGTGCCGTTCGAGCTGCAGATCGTGCCGCGGCGGCCGAGGGCGCGCTTCGAGGAGGACGGCCCGCTCGGCGCCGGCATGCTGCACGACCTGCTGGGCCGCCTGGAGCGGCTCCTCGGCGCCGTGCCGGCCCTGAACCTGTGGGTGCGGACGGCGCCGCCGGGCGCCGAGTACTTCTGCTGGCGGATCGACCTGCTGCCGCGCCTGACGAAGCTCGCCGGCCTCGAGATGGGCGCCGGCGTGAACCTCAACGTGATGCCGCCCGAGAAGGCGGCGGAGCAGCTACGCGAGGCCTGAGTTAGTCTCGCGCCCTCCGTGCCACCCGACGAGCGACCGATACCGCGCCACATCGCCGAGGTCCCGCACGAGGGACTGCCCTACGGCCGCTGGGAGGAGACTCTCGCGGCCGAGTTCCTCGCGGCCTGTGCGCGCGTCGAGGCGGACGAGGACATCGGCGAGCCTGGGCGCATCGCCTGGTTCCCGGATCGCAGCTGGGGCGGCCGCACGTATGTGCCCGCCACGGCTCCGACCGCCAACGGCTTCGAGCTGTTCGGCTACGTCTCGTTCACCCGCGAGCACGACGGCGCCGAGGCACGCGACTTCGACTCGATGGCCGACTACACCGACGAGACCGCCGAGGCCAACCCGGACTGGGCGCTCGACCTCTCGGACCAGGTGATTGGCTCCTGGCGTGGCCCGCAGGGCCGCAACGGGGAGATCGCGCTGGTCTGGGGGCTGGCGCTCGTGGAGCACGGCGCGGTGGCCACCGCCGAGCTCGGACCCACCACCACCGACCAGTGCATGCTGGCCGAAGACCGCTTCACGCTCGTCTCGCTCGACAACTACACGGGCGACTACATCGAGGTGAAGCTGTTCGGGCCCAACGGGCGCGAACTGGCGGCGGAGTCGCTCTACGAGGAGGACTGAAACGCTCAGTTAAGCTGTAGCGGCCGCATCCGTTCCCTCTGGCCCCGTGACGGATCCGCTCGTACTTCTCGGCCGGCTCGTCACCTTCGACGGTGACAGGCCAGTGATCCCCGATGGGGCTCTCTACATCGGCGGCGACGAGCTCATCCACGCCGCCCAGGAGGCAGGTGCACCGCCGCCGCCCGGCTTCGACGGCGCGCGGCGGGTGAGGACGGGCGGGGCGATCTACCCCGGCCTGATCGACCTGCACGGCCACATGGTCTACAACGCGCTGTCGCTCTGGTCGCCGCAGGACCATTCCGCGCCGTACACGACGCGCTACCAGTGGCCTAACGACAAGAACTACAAGCCGCAGATCGGCGACCCGGCCAACGCGCTCGGTCTGCTCGCCGGCAAGGCGCTGCTCAAGTACGTGGAGGTGAAGGCCGTGATCGGCGGCACCACCGCGGTGCAGGGCTCGGCCAAGATGTCGCACCCGTACGAGGGCTGGCTCGTCCGCAACGTCGAGTTCGAGACGTTCACGACCGGCAAGAAGTCGGTCTTCCAGTCGGCGCTGCCGCTGCGGGACGACGCGGCGTACGCCACCGAGCGCCAGCACATGCTCGATGGCAACGCCTTCATCTACCACCTGGCCGAGGGCACCGACCACACGGCGCTGGTCGGCGAGTACGACAAGATGCGCACGACCCAGTGCCTGCTGCCACGGCTCGGCGCGATCCACTGCACGGCGCTCGACAACGGCAACTTCAGCGAGTGGGGGCCGAAGGGCGGCTCGGTGATCTGGTCGCCGTTCTCGAACCTCTGGCTCTACCGCGACACGACGCACGTGGACGAGGCGCGGGACGCCGGCCTGAACGTCTGCCTCGGCGCCGACTGGTCGCCATCCGGCTCGAAGAACGTGCTCGGCGAGCTGAAGGTCGCCGACATGTGGAACCGCGACCACCTCGGACTCGCGTTCAGCGACCGCGCACTGTGCGAGATGGTGACCTGCAACCCCGCCGACGCGCTCGGCTGGGGCGACAAGCTGGGGCGGCTGAAGGCAGGCCTCCACGGCGACGTGCTCGTGACCAGCGACCGCGGCGGCGACGCCTACCGCAATTTGATCGAGTCGCTCGAGGACGACGTCCGCTTCGTGGCGATCAACGGCCAGCCCTTCTACGGCGCCACCAAACTGATGCAGGCCGCCGGAGCGACCACCGCCGAGGCGATCAAGGTGGGCCGTTACCAGCGCCAGATCGTGCTCGTCTACCCGGGCGTGCCCGACGCCGACATCGGCTGGCAGGAGGTGCTGAACGAGCTCGACGACGCGATCCAGAAGCCGCAGGCCAAGCACGCGGCCAACATGAGGCTGGCTGCGCGCGGCGCTCCGCTGTACCGGCTCCTGCCCGACAAGCCGTGGGACCAGCTCGCGCTCGAGGCGGTGCCGATCGACGCCACGATCCCGCCGCTCGACTCGCTCACCCACGACGCGGCGTACTTCAGAGCGGTGGCGAGGAGCCCCATCCACGGCGGGCTCCTGAACAGCGTCCGCGACTACTACCCCGGAGGTTCACGGTGGCACACGACTACGACCCCGGTCCCGTCAGCGAGCCCTTCGCGTCGCTAGCGCGCGACTACCCCGGCGAGGACGTCTACCCGGCCGACTCCTTCCGCGTGGAGTGGGGGCCGATCTTCCACCGCGGCCGGCTCGACGGCAGTGCACGCCTGCTCGTGATCGGGCAGGACCCGGCGGCGGCCGAGTCGGTGGCCCGCCGCATCCTTGTGGGCGAGGCGGGGCACCGGACGCAGGGGCTGATGGCGAAGCTCGGCTTCGACCACAGCTACCTGATGGTCAACACCTTCCTCTACAGCGTCTACGGCCAGCAGGGCGGCGAGCACCACAAGGACGACGCCGGGATCGTCGGCTACCGCAACGGCTGGCTCGACGCGATCTTCGCCTCGAACCAGATCGAGGTCGTGATGGCGCTCGGCCATCTCGCCGACGACGCCTGGCAGAAGTGGCGGGCGACGGCGAACGGCTCGGCGCACTCGCCGCCGTATGCCCACGTCACGCACCCCACCCAGCCCGACAGCGCCTCGGGCGGCGACAAGACCAAGCTCAAGGCCGGCATCAAGGCGATGCTGCAGAACTGGAACCAGGCGCTGCAGCAGCTCCACCCGCAGATCCAGCACCCGGACCTGCCGGGACCGCTCGTGCTCTACGGCGACGACTTCAAGCCGGGCGAGCGAGTGGAGATCCCCGAGCGCGACGTCCCAGCCGGCGTGCCTGCCTGGATGCGCTCCCCCAGCTCATGGGCGCAGCGGGTGGGGAAGACCGCCGACGCCAAGCGCCGCGACCTCACGATCACGATCCCGACGGGCGTGGTCGACTGACGAGGCTACGCTTTCGGACCCCCTGCCCCGGTAGCTCAGGGGATAGAGCGACCGCCTCCTAAGCGGTAGGTCGCAGGTTCGAATCCTGCCCGGGGCGTCCAGCCGTCAGGAGCGAACCTGCGACGTCGCTCGCCTTCCAGGCTCGCCTCCGGTTCGAATCCTGCCCGGGGCGTCCAGCCGTCAGGAGCGAACCTGCGACGTCGCTCGCCTTCCAGGCTCGCCTCCGGTTCGAATCCTGCCCGGGGCGTCCAGCCGTCAGGAGCGAACCTGCGACGTCGCTCGCCTTCCAGGCTCGCCTCCGGTTCGAATCCTGCCCGGGGCGCTAGTGCAGCGCTGCCGCCAGCGCGTCGTCGGCGCTCGGGTAGTGGACCATTTCCACGACCTTGCCGTCCCGGAAGGTGGACACGTTGGCGACGACGGTGTCGGCCGCGACTCGCATGACGACGACCACCTTGTCGCCCGCCCCGACGACGTCGATCAGCTCCACTTCTCCACGACGTCGGATGAGCCCCCGGCGCATGAACTCGAGCGCCTCGACGCTGTTCTGGCAGCCGCTCGCCGGGTCGCCGCCGTGCCACTTCACGTCCGGATCGAGCAGGGCGGCGATGGCGTCGAGATCGCCGCGCTGAGCGGCCTCCCAGCCGCGCCGCGCGATGTCGACATTCTGCTCGACCATCACCTGGAGCGTACCTCCACCCGGAAGCCGTCCGGATCCAAGAGGAAGGTCGCGTAGTAGTCAGGGTGGTAGTCCGGCCAGGCGCGCGGCGCGTGCAGGATCTCGGCGCCGGCGCGGACGGCGGCATCGTGGGCGGCGTCGACCTCGGCGGGCGTGTCGACGCCGAAGGCGATGTGGTGCAGGCCCGGCGCGTAGAGCTCGAACGGCTGCTCAGCCTCGGGGCCGGACGCCACGCGCAGGCCGATCGAACCGCTGCCCTCGCGCGGGAAGCGCAGGTAGTGGATCGGCTCGCCGCGCTCGCCCTCGAAGACGACCGGCTCGGGGAGGTCGAGCACAGCGCGGTAGAAGGCGATCGAGCGCTCGACGTCGCGGCAGACGATGTCCACGTGCGTCAGGCCCTGGAGCATGGCCCGGGCAGCCTAATGTCATGGGAGTGATGGAGAGACGCGCCTTTGGGGCAACCGGGATCGAGCTGCCGGTGATCGGCCAAGGCACCTGGCAGACGTTCGACCTTCCGGCGAGCGAGCAGCCGCTCGTCGACGCCGTGGTGACGGCGGCGCTCGATTCCGGCACGACCGTGTTCGACTCCTCGCCGATGTACGGCCAGTCGGAGGAGCGGCTCGGTGCGGCGCTGGCCGGCCGGCGCGACGAGGCCTTCCTCGCCACCAAGACCTGGTCGCAGACGCAGGGCGCGGCCGAGGCCAGGTACGCGGAGCAGCTGCGCTTCTTCGGCGGGCACATCGAGCTGATGCAGATCCACAACCTGCTCGACTGGCAGGAGCGGCTGGCCTGGCTCGAGCGGGAGCGCGACACCGGCCGCGTGGGCCTGATCGGCGCGACCCACTACTCGCCGAGCGCCTTCGGCGAGCTCGAGCGGGTGATGCGCAGCGGCCGCATCCAGGCGATCCAGATCCCCTACAACCCGCGCGAGCGCGAGGTGGAGGCGCGCATCCTGCCGCTGGCGGAGGAGCTCGGGCTGGGCGTGGTGGTGATGCGGCCCCTCGGTGCAGGCGGGCTCGTGGGGCGCACGGCGAGCCCGGACGAGCTGCGCGAGCTCGGCGTGGAGACGTTCGCCCAGGCGCTGCTGAAATGGGTGCTGTCCGACCCGCGCGCGCAGGTGCCGATCCCGGCGACGAGCCGCCCGGAGCGCGCAAGCGAGAACGCGGCGGCGGGCGAGCCGCCGTGGCTCGACGCCGGTCAGCGAGCGCTCGTCGAGCGGATCGCACTCAGGCGCTGACGCCGGTGCGTATCGTCTGAGACCGGCACCGCGACGTCCCCGACAGCGGCGGTTTTCGTAGTCATGCTTCAGCTGCTCGAGCGACGAGACGGTGCGCCGCGATTGCGGCGCGCGAGGCTGCCCCTGCGCAAACTCAGGCCGCCCTCGACGCTGTGGCTCGGGCTCGGTCTGCTCGCGCTGGCGCTGGTGGGGATGGTGCTGGGACTGCGGCTGGCCGGCAAGACCACGCACCGCACGGCTCTCGGCACGATCTCCGTCTCGATCTCCCCCTCGCTGAAGGGCCGCGTGGACGCCTTCGTGCCGATCGCCGACTGGGGCGCTCGCGCTCACGCCTTCCACGCTCCCGTGACGGTGCACGTCGAGCCGCGCGCGGTGAACCGCCGCAGCGTGGTGAGCGCCGCCGGCGGCAACGGCACGGTGCTGGCGGTGGCGGAGCGCGACGCGCGCAAGGCTGCTCGCGCCTCGCTGCTGCGCGCCTACCGCTGGGCGATTGGCGGCGCGCTGCTGATGGGGCTCCTGCTGGCGGCCGCGCTCGTCGGCCGGCCGAGCGTGCCGCGCGGGCACCTGTTCGTGATGGCGGCCACCCCGCCCCTGTGCGCGATCCTGATCGGCGGGGTCATCCTGCTGCGGATCGCCACGAGCTTCGACTCGAGCGCCTTCGACCACCCGCGCTTCTACGCGCGCGGCGCCGAGCTCGAGCAGCTCCTCAACGTGGCGAACAACGCGCAGCGGGAGGGCGCCGGCTACACGTCGCAGGTCCAGCGCGCGCTGGGCGGCTTTGCGGCCCTGGTGGCGGCCGGCGGGCGCTTCACGCGCGAGGCGCCGCCCACACACCAGATGGTGCTGGCCTCGGACCTGCACGACAACCTGCCGGCGCTCGACGCGGTGGGGCGCGAGTTCCGCGGCGAGCCGATCTTCTTCCCGGGCGACTTCGGCCAGACGGGCAGCGCCGAGGAGAGCCGGCTGCTGGTGCGGAGCTTCGCCAAGCTCGGCGCCCCCGTGGTGGCCACCTCTGGCAACCACGACTCGGTGCTCCTGATGCACCGCCTGACGCAGGCGGGGGTGACCGTGCTGACGAGCACCGGCCGGCTGCTGCCGAACGGGCGCACGGACGGCAAGCCGGTGCAGAAGCTGTTCGGCATGAAGGTCGCCGGCTACGAGGACCCGTTCGAGTCGCACAGCGACGATCCGGGCGACCCCAAGCGCATCTTCTCGTTCGCTCAGCTCCCGGACGGCGACCTCGCCTTCCAGACGGCCGGCGAGGAGCTCGTGGCCTGGTTCGAGAAGCTGCCGCAGAAGCCGGACGTGGTGCTGGTGCACGAGAGCGGCCTCGCGCAGACGCTGGCGCGCACGCTCCACGCCGACGGCTACAGCGACCCGCTGATCGTCCTGACCGGCCACGACCACAAGCAGCACGTGGACAAGTACGGCTCGATCGTGGTCGCCGACGGCGGCACCGTCGGGGCGGGGGGCCTGTTCGGCATCTCGAAGACGGCGGTGGGCTTCGCCTACCTGAACGTGAGCTCGCCCGGGGTGCTCGACTCGGTGGACCTCGTTCAGGCCGAGCCGTTCACCGGCGCGGCGCAAGCCGACCGCGTGGTGCTGAGCGCCGAGCAGCCCTGCAAGGAGCAGCGCCTGATCTGCCACTAGCTGAACCGCCCACACAGGTTGTGAACGGCTGGAAGACGTCCGGGCCGCTCGCTGAGGCTGTGGGTCTGCGAGGACTGCAACAGCCCGAAGGAGGGCCCGGCATGCAGCTTCAGCGCTAGACGCCAAGCTCGGACCAGCAGGCAGCGCTCGCGCTCGCTCAGGCGATCGAGCAGGGGATGACGCAGAGGGCGGCGGCCGCCGCCTTCTGCGTGGCGCCGGCGACGGCCAGATCGTTGGTGGCGGCGCTATCGGCATGGCGAGCGAGGAGGAGCGGTTTGGTGGTGGCGTGGCTGCTCGATCGCTCGAGCACGGCCGCGGCGCCAGCCGCGTCGCCTGAGCGCGGGCGAGGAGGAGCCGATCCCTGAGAGCGCGGCGCGAGACGGGGCTCCGGCCCAGGGCGGGCTGGCCGGGAGTTGTCCGGCGCGCTCGCTCGACGATCTGGAAGGTCCTTCGCCGCCACGGGCTCTCGCGGCGCCGGCGCGGCGAGCGCCAGACCTTTCGCCGCTACGAATGGTCGCGACCGGGTGCGCTGCTGCACGTCGACACTCGGCCGAGCTGCCGCGCTTCCGCCGCCCCGGCCCACCGCGTCACCGGGGATCGGCTCGGGCACGGGCCACGCCGCGCCGCCACCGCCTGGGAGTCGTCTATCTGCACCTGCGTTGTCGACGACCGCTCTCGCTACGCCTACGTCGAACAGCACCAGCGCAAGGACGGCGCCACCGCTCGCAGCCGTGCTGGCAAGGGCGATCGAGCACTCCTCGCCGCAGCTCGGGCTCTCGCCGCGCCGAGGCCGTCCTCACCGACAACGCGTACGCCTACCACCAAGGCGGGTGCCTTCAAGGACGTGCTCGCGCGTGCCGGTGCTCGCCAGCAATCGACCTGTCCGCGCCTACACGCCGCGCTGGAACGGCGAAAGTCGAGCCCGCTCTCATCCGCACGCTCAATGACCGAATGGGCCGACGCCGCACAACTGGCCCAACTCCACCGAACGCTCACGCGCGCTGGCATCCTTCATCCGCTACTACAACCGCCGCAGACCACACAGCCTCACGCGGCGACCGTCCGCCCACCAGCGTTCACAACTGTCCGTGGGCAGGACAACTAGCGGCCGCCGCGCGCCCTACCCTGGCCGCGATGACCACGGTCAGCGACCAGTCGGCCGCCCCCGAGCGGGTCTCCACGCTCGAGCTGTTCTTCGACCTCGTCTTCGTCTTCACGATCACGCAGCTCACGACCGTGCTTGTCAACCGGCCGGACGCGCGCGGCGTGCTGCAGGTGGCGCTGATGCTCGCGGTGATCTGGTGGATGTACGCCGGCTATGCCTGGCTGACAAACGCGGTGGCGCCCGACCGCGCGAGCCGCCGGCTGCTGCTGCTCGGCGGGATGTGCGGCTACCTGGTGCTGGCGCTGTCGATCCCGCAGGCCTTCAACGGCGCCGGCCTGGCCTTCGGCCTCGGCTACATGGTCGTGGTCTCCGTGCACGCCCTGCTGTTCAGCCGCAGCACGTCAGCCACCGTGATGCAGGCGATCAGGGGCCTCGCGCCCTACAACGGCGTGACAGGCCTGCTCGTGCTGGCGGGCGGGATCGCGGGCGGCACCGCGCAGTACGTGCTCTGGGCGCTCGCCGGTCTGTTCGAGTGGATCACGCCTCAGTTCACCGAGACCGAGGGCTTCGAGATCGGCCCGGCTCACTTCGTCGAGCGCCACGGGCTGGTGGTGATCGTGGCGATCGGCGAGTCGGTGGTGGCGGTCGGCATCGGCGCGGCCGGGCTGCCGATCGACCTGCCTCTCGTGGGCGTCGCGCTGCTCGGGCTGGCCCTCAGCGCCTGCCTCTGGTGGACCTACTTCGGCGGCGACGACGAGGCGGCCGAGCAGGCGCTGACCGCGGCGCCGGTCCTGCGGCGCCCCCGCATGGCGCTGAACGCCTTCGGCTACTGGCACCTGCCGATCCTGCTCGGCATCGTGGGTGTGGCTGCAAGCCTCAAGAAGGCCACCGGCCACGCGTCCGACACACTGGCGTTCGAGCCGGCGCTGTCGCTGGCCGGCGGCGTGGCGCTGTTCCTGATCGGCGACGCGTTCTTCCGTCACACGCTCGGGATCGGGCGCGGCCGCTGGCGCGCCGGGGTCGCTCTCTTGATGTTCGCCACCATCCCGCTCGGCACGCAGGTGACCGCATTCGCGCAGCTCGGCGTGGTCGTGGCCCTGCTCGCCGGCGTGCTCCTCTGGGAGCAGACGCTCGAACCGCGCTAGCCGTTCGCCCGATACCGTCGCCCGGTGCTCGCGATCTTCGACGGCCACAACGACTCCCTTACGCGCGCTGACTACGCGCGGATCGCGAGCGGCTGCAAGGGCGGCCACCTGGACCTGCCACGGATGCGCGCCGCCGGCCTTCGCGGCGGGATCTTCGCCATCTTCACCCGCTCAGCGCAGGAGAGCGAGGAGCCTCTCGACCGCGACGACGGCGTGTTCGAGCTGCCGCTCGCCCCGCCCGTCGACCAGGCCACCGCCGCCGCACACGCGACGACAGTCGCCGGCCGCCTGCTCCAGCTCGAGCGCGCCGGACACGTGCGGATCGCCCGCGCGGAGGCCGATTTCGACGACACGCGCGACGGCGACGGTCCACCCCTCGCGGTGGTGCACCTCGAGGGGGCCGAGGCGATCGACCCGCAGCTCGAGGCGCTCGACCACTGGTACGCAGCCGGCCTCCGGTCGCTAGGGCTTGTCTGGAGCCGCAGCAACGACTTCGCCCACGGCGTGCCGTTCATGGCCCCATCCTCGCCGGACACCGGCCCGGGGCTGACCCGCCCCGGCAAGAAGCTGGTCAGGCGCTGCGCCGAGCTCGGCGTGCTGGTCGACGTGAGCCACCTCAACGAGAAGGGCTTCTGGGATGTGGCCAAGCTCGACGCGGGCCCACTCGTGGCGACCCACTCGGGCGTTCACGCGCTCTGCCAGAGCACGCGCAACCTCACGGACCGCCAGCTCGACGCCATCGGCGCCTCGGACGGCCTCGTGGGAGTCGTGTTCGCCTGCCCCTTCCTGCGCGCGGACTTCAAGAACGACGAGGACACGCCGCTCGAGCTGATCGTGGAGCACGCTCGCTACGTGGCCGACAGGATCGGCCCGCGACACGTTGCGCTCGGATCCGACTTCGACGGCGCGACGATCCCGCGCTCCCTCGGGGACGCTGCCGGCCTCCCGAAGCTGGTCGATGCGTTCAGGCGGGCGGGCTTCAGCGACGACGAGCTCGCCGCCATCGCCTGGGACAACTGGCGCCGCGTGTTCGCGGCGTGGTGGCGCTAGGCGGCCCGGTCCGGCCGGTCCGGATAGACGTCGTCGATCGTGGCGAGCGCGACATAGGCCGCTCCTTCGAGGGCAGCCTCGATCGCCGAGCCGCCGCCCGCCAGCCGGTCGAGCACGCTGACCACGCCCACCACCGCGAGGCCCTCGTCGCGCACACGCTCAATGGCCTCGATCGTCGAGCCGCCGGTGGTGACCACGTCCTCCACGATCAGGCAGGGCGTGCCCTGCTCGAGCAGCGGTCCCTCGATCCAGCGCTGCAGGCCGTGCTCCTTCCGCTCCTTCCGCACGATGAAGGCGCGCGGGGGGTAGCCGGCAGCGAGGGCGGCGCACGCCACCGGAATTGCGCTGACGGGCACGCCGCCGACGGCGGTGGCCCCGCAGTCACGCGCGTGCTCGGCCACCAGCTCGCCGAGCGCCGCGAAGGGGTCCGGCAGCAGGATCGCGCGCTTCGCATCGACGTAGTACTGCGCGGTGAGGCCGCTCGTCAGCGTGACCTCGCCGATCACCAGCGCGTGCTCCCGAAGCGCTGAAACGAGGCGCTCGCGAGCGCTCACAGGCGGCCTACGACATTCGTGGAGTTGGGGGGAATTCGCACTGCGGCGGCGTATCGTAGACGTGATCCCCCGTGGTCCAGCGTGCGCTCTTGTGGCTGTCCACCATCTGCACCGCAATCGTGGTGCTGAGCTTTGTGCTGTTCGCGCTCGAGGAGGCCAAGGCCGGCTCGAACACGCAGCAGGCGCAGGTCGACCAGATCGACATCCCCAACCCCACGCCCACCAGCGAGCGTGCGCGCGAGCGCAAGCACACGCAGGTCCGCGAGGCGATCGACGACGCCAACGACGTACTCGTCAGCCCGTTCACCGGCATCGTCCACTCGAAGAACATCTGGGTGGAGCGCGGACTGCCGGCGCTGTTCGCGGTGCTCGGCTACTTCGTTTTGCTGCGCATCCTGGCCGGCTACGCGGTGAAGATCCGCGGGCCGGCGCTGGTCAGCGGTAGATGAAGATCGCGTCGCCGAGCTGAATCCAGGCGAAGATCGAGGCGGCGTCCGGGATCGGCACCCGGATGCAGCCGTGGCTGGCGGCGAAGGGCGGCACGTCCGCGTAGCCGTGCACCGCGTAGCCGCGGATGAAGTAGTTCGAGTCGACCATGCCCTTGGCGTTGGTGCCCGGCGTCTTCGAGTAGAAGTGGAAGGTGCCGAAGACGGTGGGCGTGGACGGCTTGCCCGACGACGCGTGGTAGATCCGCACGGGCCGGCCGCCCTCGGCGAAGACCAGCACCTGGCGGGTCCAGTCGAACTCCACGTGCTTGCCGGCCTTGGGGTAGCGGAGCGTGAAGCCGCCCTGGTGGCGGAACAGCCTGGCGAGCACCGAGTGGTCGGCGCTCATCGTCCGCGCCATCCCGTTGATCTTGCGGAAGGCGAGCACGGCGCGGCCGGTGGCCCCATCGAAGCTCGAGTTGAGCGGCGCGACGTAGGCGAGCGAACGCAGGCCGCGCTGCAGCAGCCGCACCCCCAGGCCGTGCGAGCCGGCATGGATGCTCGGATTGACCGAGTGGACCGCGATCAGCTTGCCGGCCACCAGGTGCTGAGGGTCGGCGTTCTTGAAGACGCGGATGGCGATGCGGTAGGTGCCCGTGCTGCGCGCGGTGAAGTGCAGCTTGATCCCGCCGAGCGCGCCGGCCTTGCCGCGCAGCTTCGCGCGCGCGACCACCTGGCGTCCGTGTGCGGTGACCGTGGCGGTGACGAAGCCGTCGTCCGCGAACGGCCGCGCGCCCTGGATCAGCACCCGCTGCCCCTTGAGCACGTAGGTGAGCTTCCCGTCCTGGATCCCGGAGGCCACCTGGATCGCGCGCGGAGACGCCGCGTGGGCGGATGCCGGTAGGACGAGCAGCGCCACGAGGAGGACCATGGTGCGGCGCATGCGAGAACTGTAATGCTTGCGGCCGATGGCGCAGAAGAGCGTGGTGATCACCGGAGCCTCAACGGGTATCGGCGAGGCATGCGCGATGCACATGAAGGCGCTGGGCTGGCAGGTCTACGCCGGCGTGCGCCGGCCGGAGGACGCCGACCGGCTCCGCGCCGCGGGCCTCGAGCCGCTGACGATCGACGTCACCGACGCCGACTCGATCGCGGCAGCGGTGGCCGCCCTTGCCGACTCGGCGCTCGACGGCCTCGTGAACAACGCGGGCGTGGCGGTGGCGGGCCCGATCGAGTTCATCCCGGTGGAGGAGTTCCGCCACCAGCTCGACGTGAACGTTGTCGGCCAGGTGGCCGCCACTCAGGCTTTCCTGCCTGCGCTGCGCAAGGCGCGCGGCCGCGTGGTGAACATGGGCTCGATCGGCGGCCGCGTGGCGCTGCCGCTGCTGGCGCCGTACGCGGCTTCGAAGTTCGCGCTGGAGGCGATCACCGATTCGCTGCGCCGCGAGCTGCGGCCGTGGGGGATGGAGGTGTCGATCGTGGAGCCGGGCGGCATCGCCACGCCGATCTGGGACAAGGCGCGCGCGGCCAACGAGGCGCTCGCCGCCCGGATGCCTCCCGAGACCGAGCAGCTCTACGGCAAGCTGATCGACAAGGCCCGCTCCGAGACCGCCGAGCTGTCGCGCACCGGCGTGCCGGCGGTGAAGGTCGCCGAGGCGGTGGCGCACGCGCTCACGGCCGACAAGCCGAAGACGCGCTACCTCGTGGGCCGCGACGCGAAGATGCGCGCGCGGATGGCGGCGCTGCTGCCGGACCGCGCCTTCGACGCGCTGATCGCGCGCGCCCTCGGGCTCTAGCTCCCCTAACCTCCTACACTTGTTAGGCGGTTATGTTCTGGCTTGAAGCACGCCCCGACGCCGTCGTCCTCCCCGGTCCGCGAGGGCTGCCGGTGGTGCAGCGGGTCGGCCTGCTCGACCGGCTGGCTGCCCGGCTGCGAGCATCCGCGCTCGACCGTGCCCTGGCGGCCGGGGCCGCACAGGGCGACGCCGCCACCGCCCTTCACGCGCGCCGGCTCTGCTCGCGCTCGATGCGGGAGCGGCTGGCCGGAGCGCTGTTCACGGTGATCGCCGAGGGCGTGCACGGTCGCAGGGCGCGCGCCAAGGTGCCGGTCGCCCGCCCGCGCGTGCGGCGCGCCCAGGACGAGCTCGCCCGGCTGGTGGACGAGCTGCTCCAGCCGGGCCCGGTGGACCCAGCGGGCGTCGCGCAGGTGCGGCTGCTGCTGAGCGATGGCGGCGGTCCCCTCTACAACCCGCGCAGCGACGACGACCTCAGAGCGGCCGCCAAGGCCGCAGGCGACGCCCTCAGTCTCTAAGCGGCCACCCGCTCGCCGCGCGGCGCAAGCGTGTGCAGCAGTACGGCGCAGACCGCGATCGTCACCCCGCCCAGCGCCAGCACGAGGCCGTGGCCCTGATCCAGGCTGCCGACCCAGGCGATCGTGTTGTTGAGGACGTGGAGCGGGATCGTCACGAGCAGTGAGCCCGTGCGCTCGTAGAGGAGGCAGAGGATGAAGCCGAAGACCATCAGCACGGGCAGGAGCGACAGGGTCTTCGGTCCCGTGTAGTGGATAGCGCCGAACACAAGGCCGTCGATCGCCGCGGCGGGCAGCACGGCGAAGCGCGAACGCAGGGCGCCGTAGAAGAAGCCGCGGAAGAAGAACTCCTCGGCGATCGGCGCAAAGACCACGACGAGCACCGCGGCCAGCGCGACGTCGATGCCGCCGTTGCTGACGCCCAGGTCCTTGGCCACATCCTGCTGCCCGTGCGGCTGGAAGACCGCGTGGTAGACGAGGGCGAACAGATAGAAGGCGAGCAGCGCCTTGCCGGCCTCGCGCGCCGCCAGGCGCAGCGGGGCGCCCCGCAGACCGAAGTCCGCCGCCCGGGGCGGGGCGACGCGCGCGGCGAGCACCACCGCGGCGCCGATGAAGAACAGGTCCTGCACGAGCGTGCCGCCGAACTGGAAGCCCGGTGAGTTGCTGTGCAGATGGCCGCCGGCAGCGGCCACCACGACGCCGACCACCGAGGCCGCGATCAGGGTGCAGAGCAGGCCGGCCAGGAAGCCGGCCGGCCCGTACCACGCCGGCCAGCGGGGCCGGCTCTCGCCGGGCTCGGTCGTCACTCCTCAGAGAGTAGGTCGGGCAGCTCCGTCAGCGCCCGGATTGTGCGCACCTTGTCAGCGCGCGTGGTGCCGTCACGCGCCAGGAGCACCGCCTGCATCCCCACCGAGCGGGCGCCCACGACATCGTTCTCGATCGAGTCGCCCACGTGCAGCGCCTCCGCGGGCTCCGCGCCCGCCAGCGTCAGCGCCGCGCGGAACAGCCTGGGCGCCGGCTTGGTGAGGCCCACCACCGCCGAGGACACGACGCCGTCGAACAGGCCCCCCAGGCCGACGCACTCGAGCACGTCCGGGAGCGACGAGTCCCAGTTGCTCGCGGCCACGATCGCGATCCCGCGCGCGCGGACCTCCTCGAGCGCCGGCCTGGCGTCCTCGAACGCGCTGAAGTGCAGCGAGTCGAGCATGGCGGACCGCACCGCCGCGAGCTCGACGTGGCGCAGGCCGAGCGAGTCGCGCAGTACGCCCGCACAGCGATTGCGCAGCTGTTCGAGGGAGTCCGGGTCGCGCCCCTCGACGTGGTGCGTGAGGTAGTAGGCGATCTCGCGCGAGAAGGCCTGCTCGGCCTGTTGCTCGCTGACCTCCACGCCGCGCCTGAGCAGCTCCTCACGCAGGCGCGGCCCCGGCGGTTCCATCCGCAGGAGCGTGCCCAGCGCGTCCACTGTGAGGGTCGAGATCAAGCTGACGGCACGCGAAGATAGCCTCCCGCGTGATGGAGGGTGTCGTCCCACCCATCGCTGCGTCGTTCATCACGGAGCATCGCAACGAGATCACCGCCGTCGCAACGGTGGTTATCGCCGTGCTGCTGGCGCGTCTCGCGGACCGTGCGCTGTCCCGTCGCAGCGTGAAGCTGGCAACCTCGGTCACCGGCCGCGAGCTCTCGCCCGTGGCCGATACGCGCCTGCGGCTCGTGCGGCGCCTGGTGTCGGCGACGATCATCGTGATCGGGATCGCCCTGGCGCTGGCGCAGTTCGCGGCGGTCAAACGGGTGGCCACCGGCGTGCTGGCCTCGTCCGCCGTGATCGGCCTCGTGGTGGGCTTCGCGGCGCGGCAGACGCTGGCCAACGCAGTGGCCGGCATCCTGCTGGCGATCACCCAGCCGATCCGCGTCGGCGACCTCGTGACCTTCCAGGGCGAGACCGGCACGGTCGAGGACGTGCGCCTCACCTACACCTTCGTGCGCCTGGACGATGGGCGCCGACTCGTGATCCCCAACGAGATGCTCGCGTCGAGCTCGGTGGTGAACCACACGATCGTGGATCCGCGCGTGCGCGTGACCGTGGAGCTGTGGATTCCGCTCGATGCGGACGCCACGCGGGCGGCCACGGTGCTGGGCGAGGAGCCCGACGTGGACGTGACCATCGCGGACATGACCGTCGAGGGCATCAAGCTCACAGCGGGCACCTGGGCCGAAAGCGCGTCTGAACGGGGTCGTGTAGCGGCAGGACTTCGAGCGAGATGCATCGAACGACTGCAGCAAGCTTCTATCCTGGGCGACTGAACCCGCGCCCGCGCGCGGGCCGCCGTGATGACCCACCGTCAACGACAGGCGAGGCGGCGTCGCAACAAGGCGCGCCCGCGTAACTGGATTCTCCTCGGCGCAGCCGTTCTGGCTTCGGGCGCCATCATCGGCGCGCTCTCGGTCGTCGGGTACATCCTCGCGGTCGCCGCCACGGCGCCCAACATCGACGACCTCAAGCCGATCAACAAGGGCGCGAGCTCCGAGATCTTCGCCGCCGACGGGCGGCGGCTCGGCTACGTGCAGTCGAACACGATCCGCACACCGATCGGCTGGGGCGCCATGCCCTCCGACCTGCGCAACGCCACCGTGGCGATCGAGGATCAGCGCTTCTATCACCACGGCGGCGTGGACTACGAGTCGATCGTGCGTGCGGCCCTGCGCGACGTCACCTCCGGCAAGAAGCTCCAGGGCGGCTCGACGATCACGCAGCAGCTCGTCCGCAACCTCTACATACGCACGCCGAAGCGCGACCTCAAGCGGAAGATCCGCGAGGCCAAGATGGCATCGGAGCTCGAGAAGAGCCACCCGAAGACGTGGATCCTCGAGCAGTACCTGAACGACATCCCCTATGGCACGGTCGACGGCCAGACCGCGGTGGGCGTCGAGGCGGCCTCGGAGACGTACTTCAGCAAGCACGCCAGTCAGCTCACGCTCGACGAGGCGGCACTGATCGCCGGCCTGCCGCAGGCGCCCTCGGTCTACAACCCGTTCCAGAACCCGGGCGCCGCGCTGGCCCGCCGCAACGACGTGCTGGAGCGGATGTACACCAACCACTACATCACGCTCGCCCAGGAGCAGCAGGCGCAGCAGGCGCCGCTCAAGCTCAAGCCCGGCACGATCTACACAAAGCGCCACGAGCCCTACTTCTTCGACTTCGTGCAGGAGCAGCTCATCCAGCGCTACGGCGTGAACGTCTTCCGCCAGGGCGGGCTGAAGGTCTACACGACGATCGAGCCGGACCTCCAGCAGGCGGCCCGCAACGCGATCGCCGGGCAGCTCAACCTGCCCACCGACCCGAGCTCGGCGATCGTGACGATCGACCCGGCGAACGGGCACGTGCTGGCGATGGCGTCGAGCGGCACCTACAAGCACAGCAACTTCAACCTGGCCGCACAGGGACACCGGCAGCCGGGCTCCGCGTTCAAGCCCTTCGTGCTCACGACCGCGATCAAGCAGGGCGTGAACCCGTACACGACCTTCTACAACTCCCATCCGCTGAGCATCAACCTCGGCGGCACGATCTGGAACGTGCATACGTTCGCGAACGACTACAGCGGCCACATCAGCATCGCCAACGCCACGCTCAAGTCGGACAACACCGTCTATGCGCAGCTCGACCTCGACGTGGGTCCGAAGAACGTCGCCGAGACGGCGAAGGAGATGGGCATCACCACCCACCTCGACGGCTACCCGGCCGAGGGCCTGGGCGGCCTGCGCCTCGGCGTCTCGCCGCTCGAGATGGCCGACGCCTACGCCACGCTGGCCGACGGCGGCGTGCACCACAAGCCGATCGCGATCACGCGCGTGGTATTCCCCGACGGCAAGCAGGACAGGCTGGGGCACAACCCGGGCAACCGCGTGCTCACCGACGGCGAGGCCGACGCGGTGACGAAGATCCTCCACCAGAACGTGCTCAGCGGCACCGGCGTGCGCGCGAACATCGGCTGCCCGGCTGCGGGCAAGACCGGCACCACCAGCTCGTTCAACGACGCCTGGTTCGTCGGCTACACGCCCAGGCTCGCCACCGCCACCTGGGTCGGCTACCCCAACGCGCTGATCAGCATGACCAGCGTGCACGGCATCTCGGTCCAGGGCGGCAGCTTCCCGGCGATGATCTGGCACGACTACATGAACTACGCGAAGGGCAGCTTCTGCGGCGACTTCCCGCCGCCCACCACGCCGGTGCACTGGGCGCCGTTCTTCGGCCACTACGCCACCACCGGCGCGACCGGCGCGACCGGGCCCGCCGGCCCCAGCAGCAAGAAGCCGAAGAGCAACGGCGGCGCGTCGCCGACCAAGGGCTACGACCCGCGCCTCTACGCGGCCCCGCCGCAGAAGACGCCCAACAACAAGAAGCCCTCCGGCAACAAGAACGGCACGGGCAACAAGGGTGGCGGCGGCGGAAACGGCAATGGGGCTGGCGGCGGCTCGCCCTCTGACCCGACCGGGCACTAGCGCGCAGCTCAGGCGCGCCGTCTACGCGCGCCCCGGGGTGATCGCCCTGTGCGCGCTGTGCGCCGTCTACGCGGCGCTCGCCGCGCTGCCGGCCGAGCCGGGCTCGAAGCTCGTGCTGGCCACGGTCGGCGGTTCGCCGGGCTGGCTGCTCGGCCCGCTCCGCTTCGCCGGCATCGCGGCCGCCCACGGCCGCCTGGCCGGGCCGCTCTTCTACGCCGGCCTCTGGCTCGCCCTGATCCTGTGGGTCGTGGTGCTCGCGCGCTCGCGCGACCTGCCCGCGCGGGCGGTGCTGTGGACGATCGCCGGCCTCCACCTGCTCTTCCTGCTCGCGCCGCCGCTCCTGTCGCAGGACGTCTTCTCCTACATCGCCTACGCCCGCATCGGCGTCGAGCACTCGCTCAACCCCTACACGCACACGCCCTTCGACATCGCGGGCGACCCGGTGTTCGGCTTCGCCGGCTCGAAGAACGCGGTGTCGGTCTACGGGCCCGCGTTCACGCTGCTGACCTACCCGCTCGCGCCGCTCGGAGTGGCGGGCGCCTTCTGGGTGCTGAAGGCGGTCACGGCGGCCTGCTCGTTCGGGATCGTGCTGCTGGTGTGGCGCCGGGCGAAGGACCCGGTGTGGGCGGCGCTGTTCGTGGGGGCGAACCCGCTCGTGCTCGTGCATGTGGTTGGCGGGGCCCACAACGAGGCGCTTGTGATGTTGCTCGTGGCGGCTGGGCTCTACTGGGCTGCCGCCGGCCCCGGCATCAAGGCCTCGGCGGGGGTTGTTCTTCCGTTCCTCGTCCTTGGATCGCGGAACTGGCGGCGGGCTGCTGGCGTGGTCCGTCGCCGTGCTCGCGCTCGTTGCGCTGGTCGGGCTCATTGCCTTCGGCACGCACGCTCTGGACGCGCTCTCGTTTCTCAACTCGAATCAGGAGCGGACGTCGCGCTGGAGCCTCCCGTACAAGACGTCGCAGCTCTTCGGGGCGGTCCTGCCAGGTGGGCGGCTCGACTACCGCACGCCGGTCCGGGTGGTGTACGCGCTCGCGTTCGGCGTCACGGCGCTGTGGCTGCTTCTGCGCACCTGGCGCGGGGCCGATCCGGTGCGCATGGCCGCCTGGGCCACGCTCGCGCTGCTCGTGGCGTCGGCGTGGCTCGTGCCCTGGTACGCCCTCTGGCTGCTGCCGCTGGTCGCGCTCGCGCCGGACCGGCGCCTCGTGGCCTGCACCGTCGCGCTGTGCGCCTGGATGCTGGTCGATCGCGGTGCCGCTCTGATGGAGCTCGAGCTGATCGCGGCGATCGAGAGGGCGCTGCGCGAGCACGGTGGCCGCGTGCTGCACGGCCCGGGCGACGACGCCGCGGTGGTGCAGGCGGGCGGCGGCGTCGCGGTGACCTCGATCGACGCCGTGGTGGAGGGCGTGCACTTCGAGCTCACGACGCACTCGCCCGCGGACGTGGGCCACAAGGCGCTCGCCAGCGCGCTCTCCGACCTCGCGGCGATGGGCGCCCGCAGCGGCGAGGCGTACGTGGCGCTGGGCGTGCCGGCCGGCTTCGGCGTCGAGCGGCGCGCTCGAGCTGGTGGAGGCGATGGAGCGCCTGGCCGAGCGCACGCAGACCACGATCGCGGGCGGCGACGTGGTCGTCCGCTCCGCAGCTCGTCGTGTCGGTGACCGTCACGGGCTGGGCCGACCGCGAGGGCTCGCTCGTCTACCGGGACGGGGCGCGCCCCGGCGATCTGATCGGCGTGACCGGCGAGCTGGGCGGCGCCGGCGCCGGCCTGCGCCAGCTCCAGGACGATCCCGGCGCGGACGGGCCCCAGGTCGAGCGCCAGCGCCGGCCGGAGCCGCGGCTCCAGGCGGGCCTCGCCCTCGCCGGCGCGGGGGTGAGCGCGATGATCGACGTGAGCGACGGGATCGCCACCGACGCCCGCCACCTGGCCGAGCGCAGCGGCGTCGCGATCGAGATCGAGCTCGAGCGCCTGCCGCTGGCCGACGGCGCCGACCAGGAGCTTGCCGCCGGCGCGGGCGAGGACTACGAGCTGCTCTTCAGCGCCCCGCCGGAACGGCGCGCTGACGTGGAGCGGGCAGCGGACGTGAGCTGGATCGGCGTGGCCCGAGAGGGGAGCGGGCTACGCCTGCTCGACGCCCGTGGCCAGCCGCTCGGCCTTCGCGGCTTCGAGCATTCGTGAGAAGCGCTGGGCCTCGCTGATCTGCGCGTGGCGCATGATCGCCTCGGCCACCGCGTGGGGGTCTACGACGTACTCGCCCTCCGCCACGCGTCGCCTCAGCTCTGGAATGAGACTGTGCAGGCTCATCTGATCTCCGCTCGAGTCCACTTCTCCCAAGAATAAGTTCATGAGAGCACCCCTGCCACAGTGAGCCCTGCGGGCGAAGCCGCATTCCGCGCCCCTTGCGTCGGTGCCTCCGGGGCGTATATCGACCCAACAGCCATCGAGCCTCGATAGAACGAGCGTCCATGCGCCCAGAGGCAATTGTCCGCTGCGCTTCACCGGCGCAGCGCGGAACGCGTGCCGCCGAGCGCCACCGGGACCGGCGTAGCCGCCTGGCCCGAAGACGCTCTCGTGGTCGATGTCCGCGGTCGCCGCCGCCGGTGGCCTGCGGGCCCGCGCCACGAGCACCGCCACGAGCGAGCCGAACGCCGCCGACGAGCAGTGACGCGAACACGCAGGCGAGCACGCCGATGTCCCCACTCGCCACGAGCAGGAACAGGTACCAGAGCCCGTGGAGGGGTCCGATCGAGAGGGCGTCGAGGTAGTAGATGACGACGATCGCGATCGGCAGGAGCCCGGCGGCGACGAGCAGGATCGGTGCCGCACCGCGCCGCGGGACATTGGCCGTGGCAGCGATCAGCCAGAGGTGAAGGGCCGGCACGAGGATCAGGGCCGCAAACGGGTTGATCAGCCAGACGAGCGCGGTGGCCACGCTGAGCACGAGCGCCACGGCGGTGCCGGCGCCCGGATCGGCCGGGTCGAGCACGCTCCGCCGGCGGCCCACGCCGCGCGCCCAGCGCCACGCCACCACCCAGACGAGCGCCGCCACCGCGGCCAGCACGCCGAGCGTGATGGCGTCGCCGGCATGAAGCGGGCGCATGTCCGGCGGCAGCGGCGCCGGGGGCGGATCGGCCACGATGCCCGCCCACACAGTCACCCTGGTGAGCGCCAGCACGGCCAGCAGCGGCAGCGCCGCCACCAGCACCCAGCGCAGCCAGCGCCCAACCGGTTCCTGTCTGCGGCTCGCGCGTGCGAACGCGTCGATCGACGCCACCAGGGCCGGCAGGATCAGCGTGAAGCCGAGCAGCGCCAGCGCCCAGCCGGGCAGGACCTTGCGCGCCACCGTGACGTAGGCGGTGGGCCCGCGCTCGAGCGGCCGCGACGACTGGTCGATGGCGAACAGCGTGCGCAGCACCGAGCGCCCGAGCGAGCCGAGCCGGTCCACGTCGATGTCCGACACGCGCGTCCGCGAGCGCTCGGGCAGCTCGCCGCTGCCGCTGAAGCGGATCGCGTCGACGCCGCCGTCGAGCAGCGGCCCTGAGGCCCGATCCCGAGCGGGAACGCCAGCCGGGTCATCTGGGAGGCCGCGCTGCTGCCACCGGGCGCGCGGCCGAACTCCTGTGAGATCGAGTTGGCGGCCGTGCGCTCGAGGCCGACGCCGACGCGCTGCGATCCGTTCGACCAGCCGACCAGCGGCGGGACGCGGGGACCGGGGGCGCCCATGTTGGAGAGCACGATCACGGCCTCGATCTTGTTGCGGTCGGGAAGCGTGTCGAGCAGGCGCTTGACCCCGAGGCCGCCGAGCGTGCCGCCGTCGACGGACGCGAGCACCACGGTCTTGCGCGAGGGCGTGCCCTGGAGGACGCTCGCGATCTCGAGCAGCGTGGCGGTGTCCGAGGCGCTGCCGGTGGCGTCCGGCACCGAGGAGGCGTCGCGCTCGGCCAGGACCACGATCTGCCGCCGCGAGCCGCCGGAGCGGCGCGCCACCACGTTCACGAGATCCTTGCCGCCGCCGCTGAACGGGTCGATCACGGTCCTGAAGCCGCTGGCGGCGAAGCTGTGCGCCACCTCGTTCGCCACCGCGCGGTCGCCGACGGTGCCCGCACGCCGGTCGGGCGTCTGGGCCACCATCTGACTGACGCTGTTCAGCGCTACCTTGCCCTGGAACAGCACGTCCGCGGCCAGGGCCTGCGGCAGCCCCTGCGGCCGGTTCTCGAGCGAGAACATGGTCACGATCAGGGCCAGCAGCGCCGGCAGGAAAGCGGCGCGATACAGCCGCGGCTCGATCATGGTGGGGGCATCACCATCCACTGAACCTACAATCTCGTGGGGGCGGCCGAACACCCCCAACAAAGCGATGTCGCCACAGCCTGCCCGGATCCTCCTGGTCGACGACGAACAGTCGGTTCAGAAGCTGCTCGCGTATCCCTTGCGCAAGGAGGGCTACGAGGTCGTGCCGGCCATGGATGGCCAGGAGGCGCTCGAGCGCTGCCGCGGCCAGAGCTTCGACCTGATCGTGCTCGACGTGATGCTGCCGAAGCTCGACGGCTTCGACGTCTGCCGCCAGATCCGCGCGCAGAGCAGCGTGCCGATCATCATGCTCACCGCCAAGGCGGAGGAGTTCGACAAGGTCCTCGGCCTCGAGCTCGGGGCCGACGACTACATCACCAAGCCGTTCTCGATGCGCGAGTTCCGCAGCCGCGTGAAGGCGGTGCTGCGGCGCTCGGAGATCCAGCGCGAGGAGCAGCACGAGGAGGAGCCGCTCGAGGCGGAGGGGCTGCGCATCGACTTCGTCAAGCGCACCGTGGAGATCCGCGGCGAGTCGGTCCGCCTCACCTACGTGGAGTTCGAGATCCTCTCGATCCTCGCGCGTAACCCCGGCCGCGTCTTCAGCCGCACGATGCTCCTCGACCGCCTCTGGGGCGACTCCGCCTTCCGCGACCCGCGCACGATCGACGTGCACATCCGGCACCTCCGCGAGAAGGTCGAGCGCGATCCCAAGGAGCCGGAGTTCCTCTTCACCGTGCGCGGCGTGGGGTACCACTTCCGGGACCGATGAGCCGCTTCGGGCGCTCCCTCGGCGCCAAGCTCGCGCTGCTGTTCACGCTCATCACGGCGGCGGCGTTCTCGGTCGTGTTCTTCGTCGTGGTGCCGCCCCTCCAGGCGAACCTGGAGAACCAGCGGCTCACCGAGCTGGAGCGAGTCGCGCCGGCCTTCACGCCGCTCGTGGAGGGCGCGATCAACAAGGAGATCAAGGCGCCGAAGCTCAATGAGCTCATCCGGTCGCTGGCCGACAGCTCCGACGCCGAGGTCACGCTGTCCGAGATCCAGCGTCAGAAGGGCGCTGACCCGCGCTTCGGCGTGTACTCGAACTCTCGCGTCACGAGCCAGTTCGATGCGAACGCCGCCCTCCAGTTGCTTGCCTACAAGACGCGCAAGACCCAGGGACGGATCGTCGACGGGCCGTCGGGGCGGACGGCGCAGGTGTCGGTTCCCGTGCCCGCCAAGCATCCGGTCTGGATGGCGGTCTACGCCCGCGATCTCTCCGATGTGCACGGCACCGTCCGCCTGATCCGCAACCGCATCCTCCTCGCCGGCGGCATCGCGCTCGTCATCACGCTCGTCGGCGCCTACCTGGTCGCGCGCCGGCTGGGGCGCCGCGTCAAGCATCTGGAGGTGGCTGCGAAGGGCGTCGCCGAAGGCAACTTCCACGACCCGCTTCCGGTCACCTCCGAGGACGAGCTCGGCCAGCTCACCCGGACCTTCAACGAGATGCAGGCCCAGCTCGCCCAGATGGAGACCGCGCGGCGCGAGTTCATCGCGACCGCCTCGCACGAGCTGCGCACGCCGATCTTCTCGATCGGCGGCTTCGTGGAGCTGCTGATGGACGAGGACATCGACGAGGAGACGCGCGGCGAGTTCCTCTGGCTGATCCGCGATCAGATCGAGCGGCTGCAGAAGCTGGCCGTGTCGCTGCTGGACCTGTCCCGGATCGACGCCGGCTCGCTCGAGCTGATCCCCGAGCCGGTGGACCTGTCGGAGCTCGCGCGCGAGGTGGCGGACGAGTTCACGCCGGCGGTGGGCCGCCACCACACCGAGCTCGGCTTCGAGCTCCCCCAGGAGGAGGTTGAGGCGGTCTGCGATCGGGAACGAGTTGCGCAGATCGTGCGCATCCTGCTCGACAACGCGCTGCGCCACACCCCGGACGGCACCAGCGTGACGGTCAGCGCCGCTCGCGAGAACGGCCACGCCCAGCTCACCGTGGCCGACAGCGGCCCCGGCGTCTCCTCGGACCGCGTCTTCGAGCGCTTCTACACCGGCGACGCCGTGCGCGGCTCGGGCCTCGGCCTGTCGATCGCCCGCGAGCTGGCCAACCGCATGAGCGGCACGATCGAGCTCGACAGCACGCCGGGACACACCGCCTTCACGCTCGAGCTGCCGGCCGTGACGGGCGGCGACGGGACCGCGTGAGGCGCGCGGCGGCGACCTGTCTGGCGGCCACCCTCGCCGCCGCGGCTGCAGGCTGCAGCGGTGGTGGCAGTGGCGGTGGCGGCTCGAGCTCCCAGGCGAAGGGCGCCCAGACCACACGCGTCGAGGTCGTCCAGCAGAAGGACGCCGGCGCGGCGAAGTTCGACCCGGAGGCGATCTACCGCAACTACGCGCCGGGCGTGGTCACGGTGATCTCCGCAGTGTCGGGCGGTGGCGGCCTCACCGGTGCGAGCGGCCAGGAGGAGGCGCTCGGCTCGGGCTTCGTGCTGAACGGAGGGGGCGACATCGCCACGAACGCACACGTGGTCACGAGCGGGCAGGGCGCGAGCATCCAGCGCGCCTCGCAGGTGTACGTGGAGTTCGGCGACGGCAACCGCGCGCCGGCGAAGATCGTCGGCGACGACCCGAACGCCGACGTCGCGCTGCTGCGCGTGCCCATCGCCGGCCTCAACCTCAGGCCGCTGCCGCTCGGCTCGTCGACGAAGCTCACCGTGGGCGAGCCCGTTGCGGCGATAGGCAGTCCCTTCGGCGAGGGCCAATCGCTCTCGGTCGGCGTGATCTCGGCGCTCAACCGCAGCATCACCTCGCTGACCTCGTTCGACATCAACAACGCGATCCAGACCGACGCCGCCATCAACCACGGCAACTCCGGCGGCCCGCTGCTCGACGCCGCCGGCCGCGTGATCGGCATCAACTCGCAGATCAAGTCCACCGGCGGGGGCGGCGAGGGCGTGGGCTTCGCGGTGCCGGTGGAGACCGTGAAGCGCTCGATCGCCCAGCTGCGCGAGACCGGCCAGGTGAAGTACGCCTTCATGGGCGTCAGCTCGATCGACCTCTACCCGCAGCTCGCGCGCAAGCTCGGGCTCGGCGTCCAGCGCGGCGCGCTGGTGGCCAAGGCCGATTCCGGCAGCCCAGCCGGCAAGGCGGGCATCCGCGGCGGCTCCAGCACGATCACCTTCCAGGGCGACACGGTGCCCGTGGGCGGCGATGTGATCGTCTCGATCGACGGCAAGCCGGTGTCGAGCCCAACCGACGTGGCCAACCTCGTGGGCCTGCGCGATCCCGGCCAGAAGGTCGCCGTAGGGATCGTCCGCGGCAAGACGCACCGCACCGTCACCGTGACCCTGGGCGAGCGCCCGCCGAGCGCCTCGCCTTGAGCAGCGCCGAGCCGCTCCCTCAGCTCGTCCGCGAGCTCGCACTGGCGCTGCGCGAGCGGGTGGTGCCGCTGCTCGGCTCGCAGGCCGCGCGCGCCCACGAGGAGGAGCCCGCCGCCGGTGGCGACGTGACCTTCGCCATCGACGCCGCCGCCGAAGATCTGCTGGCGAGCTTCCTCGCCGAGCGCGCGCCCGAGCTCGCCTTCTACTCGGAGGACCGCGGCCTGGTGACCCCCGGCGGGGACGCCGACACCGTGCTGATCGTGGATCCGATCGACGGCACCCGGCCGGCGCTGGCGGGCTTCCAGTCCTGCTGCGTGTCGGTGGCGGCGGCGCCGCTGCGGGAGGACGTGACGATGGGCGAGGTCAGCGTCGGCTGCGTGGTGGAGATCCCCTCCGGCCGCATCTTCCTCGCCGAGCGCGGCCGCGGCCTGCTCGAGGGCGGGCCGGTGAGGTTGTCGGCGAACACCTCGCCCGAGCGCATGTTCTGGGCCTACGGCTTTCGCGGCCGGCCGATGCGCGTCTACGCCGAGCTGCTGGGCGACCTGGTCGACGCCTCCTCGGTCGGCGGCGGCACCTTCGAGCTGGGATCCGCCTGCTTCGACATGACCCGCGTGCTCACCGGCCAGCTCGACGCCTACATCGAGCCCGGACCGCGCCTGATCGAGGATGTTCCGGCCACCCGCGCGGAGTTCGAGCGGGTCGGCGGCGGCGCCGTGCTGAACAACTCGCCCTACGACCTCGCGGCGGCCACGCTCTGCCTGATCGAGGGAGGAGCCGTCGTGACCGACGCCTCAGGCCGTACGCTTACAGACCATCGGCTGCTCGGGTCGAGTGCCGAGTACCAGATGTCAGTCGTGGCGAGCGCCAACCGGCGCCTCCACGAGACGATCCTCGAGCAGCTTGACGCCGGCATGGACCGCGTTGCGTTTAGGTTTCACCAAGCAGAGGAAACGGAGACGAGATGAACGCGGTCGAGAGCGGCACCCACACCGTCCTTCTGACGGTGCCGGCGAAGCCCGAGTACATAGTCCTGACACGGCTCGCCCTGTCCGCCGTCTGCCGCCTCACACCGCTGCAGCCCGAGGACGTGGCCGACCTCAAGCTGGCCGTGACCGAGGCCGCCACCGGACTCGTGAAGGACAACTCGGTGGAGCAGCTCTCCTGCGAGTTCGCGCTGGGCGAGGACCGGCTCGTGCTCGAGCTCGAGGGCCCCGAGAGCCAGACGCTGTCGGCCGAGGAGCAGGAGCTCGGCAGGGCGATCATCCGCGCCACCGTGGATGAGTGCGAGTTCGGCGAAGGCGCCGTCACCCTCGTCAAGTATCTCGACGAGGCCGAACAGTAGGCTCTCCGCTCGTCGCGGTCGGACGATCGAAGGAGTGAACTAAGTGCTGCAGCCCGTGGCCGTGGGCCACAAGAGCCTGGCTGACTACACCCACCTCGTGGGTCGGCCATTGGTCGAGGAGATACGCGAGCTCGTGGAGCCCCTGCAGGGGCTCAAGGTGCTGCACCTCTCGGCCACGGCGTTCGGCGGCGGCGTGTCCGAGATCCTCTACACGCTGGTGCCGCTGATGCGTGACGTCGGCATCGAGGCCGAGTGGCAGATCATGATCGGCCGCGAGGAGTTCTACAACGTCACCAAGCTGATGCACAACTCGCTCCAGGGAGCGGACCAGGTGATCACCGAGGAGGAATGGATCACCTACGAGCGCTACAACCGGATCAACGCGCTCGAGCTGTCCGAGGGCTGGGACGTGATCATCGTCCATGACCCTCAGCCCGCGGCCGTCCGGCAGCACGTGGCCCACAAGGCGCGCACCTGGATCTGGCGCTGCCACATCGACCTCTCCACCCCCAACCCGGACACGATCGGGAAGCTCGTGCCGTTCGTCAACGAGTACGACGGCTCGGTCTTCCACCTCGACAGCTACGTGCCCGCGGGCCTGCGCGACCACGAGCGGGTGTACGTCTGTCCGCCCGCGATCGACCCGCTGTCGCCGAAGAACATGGCGCTCTCGCCCGAGGACGCCGCCTTCGTCTGCGACCAGTTCGGCGTCGACGTCGACCGGCCGCTGATCTGCCAGGTCTCGCGCTTCGATCCCTGGAAGGACCCGATCGGCGTGATCGACGCCTACCGGGCGGTCACGTCCGAGATGCCCGAGGTGCAGCTCGCCCTGGTGGGCTCGATGGCCACCGACGACCCCGAGGGCTGGGAGTTCTTCAACTCCACGCTCGAGTACGCCCAGGGCGACCCCGACATCAAGATCCTCAACAACCTCAACAACGTCGGCTCGATCGAGGTCAACGCCTTCCAGTCGCAGTCCGACGTCGTGATCCAGAAGTCCACGCGCGAGGGGTTCGGCCTCACCGTCTCGGAGGCGCTCTGGAAGGCGCGGCCGTTCATCGGCGGCGACGTCGGAGGCATCCCGTTGCAGGTGAAAAGCGGTGAAACCGGCTTCCTCGTGTCGTCCCCCGAGGAGTGCGCCGCGCGCACGCTGGAGGTGCTGCGCGAGCCCGAGCTGGCCAAGCGTCTGGCCCGCGCCGGCAAGGAGCACGTGCGCAAGAACTTCCTCACCCCTAGGCTTCTACGCGACTGGCTACGCATCTTCTCTGACTCAGCATGACCCGCGACGCCCAACTCGTACTCGTCTCGAACCGCGGCCCGGCCACGTTCGAGAGA
This sequence comes from uncultured Thermoleophilaceae bacterium, assembly GCA_963848495.1. Classification (GTDB taxonomy): domain Bacteria; phylum Actinomycetota; class Thermoleophilia; order Solirubrobacterales; family Thermoleophilaceae; genus JAICJR01. Next base: position 733,560 of record CAWKDV010000001.1, on the reverse strand, counting down.
GACGATGAGGGCGAATTGGTGGTCACGCGCGGGGGCGGCGGCCTGGTCACGGCGCTGACCGGGCTCGTCAATCACCGCGACGCGCTCTGGGTCGCGTCGGCGATGACCGACGAGGACGTGGAGGTCAGCCGCCATCACGGCGGCGGCGCCTTCGACTGCGACGTCGAGGGCACCACCTACCGCGTGAAGCTCGTGGCCAGCGACCCGGACTGCTACGACCGCTTCTACAACGTCGTGGCCAATCCGCTGCTGTGGTTCATCCAGCACTACCTCTGGGATCTGTCCAACGCGCCGGACATCAGGCGCAACGAGGTGGACGCGTTCGAGCGCGGCTACCGCACGGTCAACGACGACCTGGCGCGGGCGGTGCTCGAGGAGATCTCCTCGAGCAATGACGCGGTCGTGATGCTGCACGACTACCACCTCTACCTGGCGCCGCGGGCGATCCGGCACGCCAACCCTGACGCCTTCCTGCACCACTTCATCCACATCCCGTGGACCCAGCCGGACGCCTGGCGCGTGCTGCCGCGCGACATCCGCGAGGAGATCTACGAGGGCGTGCTCTCGAACGACATCATCGGCTTCCACACCTACGCCTACAAGCGCAACTTCATGCTCTGCTGCCGCGACCTGTTCGGCCTCGAGGTGGACGAGGCGGCCGGCATCGTCAACTTCGAGGGCCGCGAGGTGTGGGCGCGGGCGTACCCGCTGCCGATCTCCTCGGAGAGCTTCGAGCGCACCGCCCGGCGCGAGTCGGTGCGGCAGTACGAGGAGGAGCTGCTGCGGCGCCGCCGCGAGCACATGATCCTGCGCGTCGACCGCGCGGACCTGTCCAAGAACGTGCTGCGCGGCTTCACCGCCTTCGACCTCTTCCTCACCCAGCATCCGGAGTTCCGCGAGAAGGTCACCTTCATCGCGCAGCTCATGCCCTCGCGGCAGGACGTGCCCGAGTACGTCGAGTACCTGGAGAAGATCGAGGCGCTCGTGGCGGTGGTCAACCACCGCCACGGCACCACCGACTGGATGCCGATCGACCTCAAGCTGCGCGAGAACCTCGACGAGGCCGTGGCCGCCTACAAGCACTACGACCTGCTGATCGTCAACGCGATGTTCGACGGCATGAACCTCGTGGCCAAGGAGGGTCCGCTCGTCAACGAGCGCGGGGGCGTGAGCCTCCTGTCCGAGAACACCGGCGCGCACGAGGAGCTGGGCCAGTTCGCGCTGTCGGTCAACCCGTTCGACGTGCAGGAGCAGGCCGACGCGATCCACCGCGCCCTCACCATGTCCCAGCAGGAACGCGAGTGGCGCGCCGAGGGGCTCAAGCGGATCGTCACCGCGCGCAACCCGGGCGACTGGATCGACGACCAGCTCACCGACATCGAGGCCAAGCGAGCCGGCTCACGGCCGCCGCGGCCGTCGCCCAGCGGCACGTTCGCGCCGCGCTAGAGCAGTTCGCCGAGCGTCCTGATCGAGCGCTCGTCGATCGGGTCGACCACGAGGATCGCCTCGTCCGCCCCGGCGTCTGCGAGCTCACGCAGGTGCCGCGCCACGTCCGTGACCGGCGTGACGCCCTCCGGCACGGGCCGCTCGCCCGCCCCGCCATCCAGCTGCACCAGCACGCAGGCGCTGCGCTCAACCTCCGGCGGGATCCTCGCGCTCGCCTCCGCGAAGCCCTCGGCCGTGTTCCCGTAGAGGTCGAACCAGATGTTCCAGGCATCGACGTGCGGCAGCGTGAGCGCGAGCATCCGCGGGCCGGTGGCGCCCACCATCAGCGGCGGGCGGCGCCTCGGCGGCGGCAGCAGCAGCGCGTCCTCGACCTGCTCGTAGTCGCCCTTGAACGTCACCCGCTCGCCCGCAAGCAGGCGGCGGATGATCTCGAAGCGCTCGGCGAAGCGGGATACGAGGTGATCGAACGGGATGCCGAAGGCCCGGAACTCGGTCTCGTTCCAGCCGGCCCCGAGGGCCACCGTGAGCCGGCCGCCCGACAGCTCGTCCACCGTGGCGGCCATGTGAGCCAGGATGCCCGGCGGGTGGAAGGCGGTGCAGGCGACGAGCGGGCCGATGGTCACCCGCTCGGTCACGCCGGCAAGCCCGGCGAGCAGCGTCCAACAGTCCCACGGCCCGCGCTCGGGCCGCCCGTCGCCGCGATAGAACAGATGGTCGCCGACCCAGATCGAATCGAAGCCCGCCTCCTCGGCGGCCCGCGCCAGCGCCACGTACTCCGGCCAGCGAACCTCGCGTTCGACCTCGGGGAGCTGGATGCCGACGCGCACGGCGCGAGGGTAAACGCTAGGGGCCGAATTCGCCTGTCGTGGCCTGCGGACTGCGGACTGCGGACTGCGGAACGGGCCTCGGCCGTGGCTTCGCAACCGGCGTGGCCGCGGGCTTCGCCCGCTTCGTCCGGTGGCGCCGGGCCGGCTTCCGGCGTCGCGGCCTGGGCTCCGGTGCCGGCTTGGCGGCGGCCGCCGGCTGCGGCGCGGGCGCCGTCTTCAGAGCCGGCGGGAGCTGGTCAGCTCGATCCGCAGTCCGCAGTCCGCGATCCGCAGTCCCGTGAACCAGCAGCATCACACCCACCACCAACGCCAGAAGCTTCGCCACATTCCCCCACCGCACCCTCTTCAAAGTCCCCACACCCGGCTAAGGCCCGTGGACGCCCGGCTCGCCCCCTCACCGCTGCTAAGGTCCGCACCTCGATGAGGCTCTACGACCTGATGCTGCTACTCGACTCGAACGCTCCGGACGAGCGCCGGCGCGAGATCGTGTCGAACGTCCAATCGCAGATCGAAGCCGGTGGCACGCTGGTTGGCGCCCACGACTGGGGCATGCGGCGGATCGCATTCGAGATCGATCACCGCGCCGACGCGGACTACCACCTGTTCCAGTTCGAGACCGATGGCGGCGACCTGCTCGAGCGGCTGGACCACACGCTGAAGATCACCGACGGCGTGCTCCGCTTCCGGATCATCCGGCTCAAGCCCGGCTCGCCACCGCCTCCGGCGCCACGCGCCGCGGGCAGGCCGCGGGAGCTCCCGCGCGAGGAGGAGGAGACCGCCACGGTGGCTCCCCGCTCCGTCGCCGACGCCCCCAAGGCCGACGACGCGGCGGACAGCGAATAGCGAAGTAGCTGTCCCCAAATGGCGGGTCGTATCGTCGTCTTGACATGACCCCGCAAATCTCAGAAGACACACGCAAGCTCTGGACGCTGGTCATCTGCTGCGTGGCGCAGTTCATGGTGATCCTGGACGTGTCCGTGGTGAACGTGGCGCTGCCGTCCATCCGCGCCGACCTGCACTTCACCGGCACCGAGCTCCAGTGGGTCGTCAACGCCTACACGCTCACCTTCGCCGGCTTCCTGCTCCTGGGCGGGCGCGCCGCCGACCTGCTCGGCCGCCGCAAGCTGCTCGTCGCCGGCCTGATCGGCTTCGCGGCCACCTCGCTGATCGGGGGCCTCGCGCAGACCAAGGGCATGCTCATCGGCGCCCGCGCCGCGCAGGGCCTGAGCGGCGCCGTGGTGGCGCCCGCCACGCTGTCGGTGCTCACGAGCACGTTCACGGAGGGCGCCGAGCGCAATCGCGCGCTCGGCCTCTGGGGTGCGATGGGCGGCGCCGGAGGCGCTGCCGGCTCGCTGCTCGGCGGCCTGCTCACCCAGAGCCTGAGCTGGCGCTGGATCCTCTTCATCAACATCCCGATCGGCCTGATCGCCGCGATCGCGGCCCAGCGCTTCGTGGCGGAGAGCCGCCGGGATGAGAGCGCGCGCCGCAGCTTCGACCTCACCGGCGCGGTCACGGTCACGCTCGGGCTGGTCGTGCTCGTCTACGGCATCGTGCGCACCGACACCTACGGCTGGACTTCGGGCCGCACCCTGATCACGCTCGGCATCGGAGCGCTGCTGCTCGTTGGCTTCTTCCTGTACGAGGGCCTGGTTGCGAAGGCGCCGCTCGTGCCGCTGCGCGTGTTCAAGTCGCGCCAGCTGTCGGCCGCGAACTTCGTGGTCTTCATGCTCGGTGCCTCGGCGTTCGCCATGTGGTACTTCCTGTCGCTCTACCTGCAGGAGGTGCGCGGCTTCGACCCGATCGAGACCGGCCTCGCGTTCTTCCCGATGGCGCTGGCGGTGGTGGTCGGCGCGAACCTCGCCGGGCGCGGCACCGCGCGCTTCGGCGCCGGCCCGCTGCTGGCGATCGGCATGGCCCTGATCTGCGTGGGAATGCTGCTGTTCGGCCGGCTCCCCGTGCACGGCTCGTACGTCGTGGACGTCCTGCCGGCCTCGCTGGTCACGGCTGTGGGCATCGGCCTGGCGTTCGTGCCGGTCACGATCGCTGCGATGGCCGGGAGCGCGCCCCAGGAGTCCGGTCTTGCGTCAGGGCTCGTCAACACCTCCCGCCAGATCGGCGGCTCGCTGGGCCTGGCCGTGCTGGCCACCATCTCCACCGAGCGCACCGCGCACCTGGTCGTGCACGTGGGGCAGGCGCCCGCCCTCACCGCCGGCTTCCACCGCGCCTTCGTCTGGGGCGGCGTCTTCGCAGGCATTGGCGCCATCGCCGCGGCCATCCTCATCCCACGTGTTCGTCCGCCGGCTCGCGCGCCTGCGGGCGCGCCCGAGCCGCGCCGTGCGCCGGCGCCGGAGCCTCAGCGCGCCGAGGTATGAACCCGCGCCTCAGCGTCCTCGACCAGTCGCCGATCCCCGAGGGTTCGAGCGGATCGGACGCGCTGCACAACTCGATCGACCTCGCCAAGCTGGCGGACGAGCTCGGCTACGAGCGCTACTGGGTGGCCGAGCACCACGCCACGCCGGGTCTCGCGAGCGCCAGTCCCGAGGTGCTGCTCGGCCCGATCGGCGCGGCCACCAAGCGCATCCGGCTCGGCAGCGGCGGCGTGATGCTGCCGCACTACAGCCCGCTCAAGGTCGCGGAGAGCTTCAGCGCCCTGAGCGGCCTGTTCCCCGGCCGGATCGACCTCGGCATCGGCCGCGCGCCCGGCACGGACCCGATGACGATGTACGCGCTCCAGCGGGACCGCCGCGAGGCCTCGCCGGACGACTTTCCCCAGCAGCTCGCCGAGCTGCTCGGCTATCTGAACGACAACCTGCCCGACGAACCATCCCTTCGCCCGCCTGGCCAAGACCCTCCCCGGCCTGCCGGAGCGGCCGGAGGTGTGGCTGCTCGGCTCGTCGCCGCAGAGCGCGATCTGGGCGGCCGAGCTGGGGCTTCCCTACTCGTTCGCGGACTTCATCAACCCGAACGGAGCCGAGATCGCGCGGCTCTACCGGGAGCGCTTCCTCGACACGCCGGAGCGGCCGCGCCAAGCTGTCGGTGGCGGTCTGGGCGATCTGCGCCGAGAGCGACGAGGAGGCGCAGCGGCTTGCGTCGTCGAGCCGCATGACGCTGCGGCTGCTGCACGAGGGCAAGCTGATCCCGGTGCCGCCGGTCGATCAGGCGCTGCGCTTCCTCGAGTCGCGCGGGGGCCGAGCCCGAGGGGAGCATGGCCCGCAACCGGCGCGGCATCATCGGCGACCCCGAGAAGGTGCGCGCGGGCATCGAGGAGGTGGCGCGGGAGTACGGCGCGGAGGAGGTCATGGTGGTCACGATCACCCACGACCATGGCGCCCGGCGGCGCTCCTACGAGCTGATCGCGGAGGCCTTCGCGGGCGGTTCCGTCACGGAAGCGTCACGTTCCGCAACGGTTTCGTGAATTCCCGCCCACGTTCCAGCAACTTCTCGATGGTCCGGGCCCATCCCATCTGGACCCGCATGTACCCTCGCCTGACAGTCTTCGAAAGCGAGAAGGAGCAGTTCTAGATGGCCGCAACGAACATCAACCGCGTGGTGCTCACGGGCAACCTGACGCGCGACCCCGAGCTCACGCCACCTCGACCGGCACGTCGGTCTGCAGCCTCCGGCTCGCCTGTCAACACGCGCCGGCGCGATGCGTCCGGCGAATGGGTCGACAAGCCCAACTACTTCGACGTCACGGTCTGGGGCGCGCAGGGCGAGAACTGCGCCCAGTACCTCTCCAAGGGCCGCCCCGTGGCGGTCGACGGACGCCTCGAGTGGCGCGAGTGGGAGGACAAGGACGGCAACAAGCGCCAGGCGGTCGATATCATTGCCGACTCCGTCCAGTTCCTGGGCTCGAGGGACGGCGGAGAGAACGGCGGCCGGTTCACGCCGCAGAGCGACGTTCCGGCGGACACGGCTGACTTCCAGCCGGCGGCGGCTGGAGCAGCGGAGACGACGACATCCCGTTCTAGGCGTTTCAAAGGAGTTTCTCTCAGGTGGCAAAACAGCGCAGTGGCACCCGGCAGCAGACGCGCCGGCGCGACGGCAAGCGAGGGCCGGGCACCGGCGGCCGCCGGAAGCCGTGCGCCTTCTGCCGCGACAAGGTCGACGTGGTCGACTACAAGGACTTCGGCACGCTGCGCCGCGCGATGAGCGAGAAGGGCAAGATCCGCTCCGCCCGCATCACCGGTTCCTGCCGGCGCCACCAGCGCCAGCTGGCCCAGCGCGGTGAAGCGCGCGCGGGAGCTCGGGCTGCTCCCGTACGTCAGCGACGGCGCTCGATGGCTCAGGCGATTTTGCTTCAGGCAGTCGAGACCCTCGGCGAGCGCGGCGAGGTCGTCGATGTCTCGCCGGGCTACCTGCGCAACTTCCTCGTGCCGCGGAAGCTGGCGCAGCCCGCCACCCCGGGAGCGATCGCCGAGGCCAGCGGCGCATGGAGGCGGCCGAGCGCGCCGCCCAGGAGGCGGCGGAGCGCGCCGAGGAGAACGCCGCGCTGCTCACGAAGACGGTGCTCACGATCCCGCAGCAGGCGGGCGACGACGGCCGCCTGTTCGGCTCGGTCACCGGCGCAGGACATCGTCGACGCCATCCGTCAGGCCCGCGGCATCAAGCTGGACCGCCGCAAGGTCCAGCTCGAGCACCCGATCAAGACCACCGGCACGCACATGGTCACGGTCGAGGTCTCGGACGGCGTGACCGCCGAGATCAAGACCATCGTCACGCCGGAGTAGATCCTGGTGGCTGCAAACCATCACTCGCCCGCGTCCTCGGTCGACCGCGGGCTAACGCCCTACGATCTCCCTGCGTCCTTGCGAGCCTTGGTTTTCGCAACCACGAATCTCTCGGAACGTTCCCCGCTCTGCACTCCGGTTTCACGTGCCGCGCGTCTCTGTCCCCGACCCGTCCGGCCTCGTGACGGGTCGTGGCGATTTCCGTACCTCCTCAGCCTGAGGCCGCCGCAGGCAAGCTGCCGCCGCAGAACCTCGAGGCCGAGACCTCGGTCCTCGGGCGCGATCCTGCTCGCCGAGCAGGCGCTCGACAGCGTTCTGATCGACACCCGGCTGCAGGCCGACGACTTCTACCGGCCGCGTCACCGGCTCGATCTTCGGCGCGATGCGCCGGCTCAAGGAGAAGGCCGATCCCGAGGCCGGTCGACGCCGTCACGGTGTCCGAGGAGCTGGCGCGCGCGGGCGAGCTCGAGGAGGCCGGGGGCACCGCCTACATCCACTCGCTGCCGAGCATGGTGCCGGCCGCCGGCAACGTCCGCCACTACGCGCGGATCGTCAAGCAGCACGCGCTGCTCCGCCGCCTGCTGACCACCACGCGCGAGGTCCAGGACGACGTCTACACCTTCCCGGGCGACGCCCACGAGCTGATGGAGCAGGCCGAGGCCAAGCTGTTCCGGATCGCCCACGAGGACCGCACCGGCGAGCTGCGGCCGATCGAGGACGTGCTCCACGACGAGCTCGACAAGCTCGAGCTGGTCTCGCGCCAGGGCATCTCGCTCACCGGCACGCCCGTCCGGCTTCAAGGACATCGACGACCTCACCGGCGGCTTCCAGCCAGGCAACCTGATCGTGCTGGCGGCCCGGCCCGTCGATGGGCAAGTCGGCGCTCGTCACGAACATCGCCGAGAACGCGGCGATCGACCACGACCGGCCGGTGGCGCTGTTCTCGCTCGAGATGTCCGAGACCGAGCTGGCGCAGCGCTTCATCGCCTCCCAGGCGAAGCTGAACGGCGACGACCTGCGCAAGGGCCGCGTGAAGGCCGACCGCTGGCCGAAGGTCGTGAAGGCCACCGAGAAGCTCGCCGCGCTCGCCGCTGTACGTCGACGACTCGAGCGACATCGGCATCCTCGAGCTGCGCGCGAAGGCGCGCCGGCTGCACGCGCGGCGCGAGCTGGGCCTCTTGATCGTCGACTACCTGCAGCTGATGCGCGCCGGAGGACAGCCACGGCAAGCCGCGTCGAGCAGATCGGCCAGATCAGCCGCGGGCTCAAGATCCTGGCGCGCGAGCTGAACATCCCGGTGATCGCCGTCTCGCAGCTCTCGCGCGCGGTCGAGGCGCGGCCCGGACAAGCGGCCGCTGCTGTCGGACCTGCGCGAGAGCGGCCAGATCGAGCAGGACGCCGACCTCGTGATGTTCATCTACCGCGACGAGTACTACAACCGCGACTCGCGAGCGCCCCGGCGAGGCCGACGTGATCGTCGCCAAGCACCGCAACGGCCCGGTCGGCGACGTCATGCTCACGTTCCTCTCGCGCTATCCCAAGTTCGCGAACCTCTACCGCGAGCACTGCGGCGATGGCCGCCGCCGCGATCGACGCGACGGCCGGTTGAGCGAGGCCGGCCGAAATCGCGGGCTTCTGCCCGGAGCGAGCTCTGCGACGGCAGCGGCTGGCTGCTCGACGAGGAGACGAACATGGCGCAGTCCCTGCGCGCTGCCGGGAGCGGCCGCATCAACCGCAGCGCAGAGCCGCCGGCTCGGCACGGGCATCCCCAAGCGCTTCCGCGGCGTCTCCTTCGATCGCAAGCCGATCTGCGACATCGACCCGGAGCTCGTCCGCGAGGTGCGCCAGTTCGTCCGGCAGCTCGACGACAACCTCGACGAGGGGCGCGGCCTGTGGTTCTTCGGCGACGTCGGGCACGGGCAAGACCTCGCTCGCCATGCTGGTGTCGAAGGCGGCGCTCGAGGCGGGCCACACGGTGGCGATCTACTCGGTGCCGCGCCTGCTCGCCGACATCAAGGAGACCTACGACGACGACGCCGTCGCGCTCCTACACGCGAGCTGTTCCGCCGGCTGTGCGACGTCGACCTGCTGCACCTCGACGATCTCGGCGCCGAGAAGCGCACCGAGTGGGTGCTGGAGCAGCTCTATTCGATCGTCAACGAGCGCTGGCAGAACGAGCGCTCGATCGTCGTCACCACCAACCTGGAGCATCGACGAGCTGCGCGAGCAGATCGGGATGCGCACGGTCTCACGGCTGATCGAGATCGTCGGCGACCGCCGGTTCCGCTGATGGGCAACGACCTCCGCCGACCCTCGGATTCCTAGGCGCTGCGTACACTCGAACTGAGATGCCGGGACTGGCGATAGTCGGCGCCCAGTGGGGCGATGAGGGCAAGGGCAAGGTCACCGACCTGCTCGCCGAGCAGGCCGACGTGGTCATCCGCTTCCAGGGCGGCAACAACGCCGGCCACACGATCGTCCGCGGCGACGAGGTCTACCGGCTCCACCTGATCCCGTCGGGGATCCTCTACCCGGGCAAGCTGTGCCTGATCGGCAACGGCGTGGTGGTCGACCCCAAGGTGATCACGAGGAGCTCGAGGAGCTCCGCCGCCGCGGCGATCGACACGGGCGGGCTGCGCATCTCCGCCAACGCGCACATCATCATGCCCTACCACCTGCTGCTCGACCCGGAGGGCGAGACCAAGCTCGGCAAGCTCCAGATCGGCACGACCCGGCGCGGCATCGGCCCCTGCTACGCCGACAAGGCGGCGCGGCTCGGCATCCGCATGCAGGACCTGCTCGACGAGAAGATCCTGCGGCAGAAGATCTACGCGGCGCTCGAGCCCAAGCGGCAGCTGCTGCGGCCGTTCGCCAAGGACCCCTCGCATCGACCTGCACACGATGACCGAGGAGTACCGCACGCTCGGGCACCGGCTCGAGCCCTACATCGCCGACACGCAGCGGATCGTCTGGGACGCGCTCGACCGCAACGGCATCGTCGTGTTCGAGGGCGCGCAGGGCACGCTGCTCGACATCGACCACGGCACCTATCCGTTCGTCACCTCGTCGAACCCGGTGGCGGGCGCCGCCTGCGTGGGCGCGGGCGTCGGGCCGAAGGACATCGACGACGTCTGGGGCATCGCCAAGGCGTACGTCACGCGCGTCGGTGCCGGGCCCCTTCCCGACCGAGCTCGAGGGCGAGCTCGGCGACCGCATGCGCGAGGCCGGCGGCGAGTTCGGCACCACCACCGGGCGGCCGCGCCGCTGCGGCTGGCTCGACCTGGTGGCGCTGCGCTACGCGGTGCGCCTGAACGGCCTCACCGGCCTGGCGATCACCAAGCTCGACGTGCTCACCGGCATCGATCCCGCTCTGCGTGGCCACCGAGTACACGGGCCCCGAGGGAGCGACCTTCAGCGAGTTCCCCTACCACCAGTCGATCCTCCACAAGGCCAAGGGCATCTTCACCGAGCTGCCCGGCTGGCACGAGGACATCACGGGCGCCCGCAGCCTCGACGAGCTGCCGCAGACCGCCCGCGAGTACATCGAGTACATCGAGGACTTCCTCGGCGTCCCGGTGGTGCTGGTGGGCGTGGGCCCGGGCCGCGACCAGATGATCTGGACCGAGGCCGCGCGCGGCCTGCAGCAGGCGGCCGTCTAGGCGACTGCGGACTGCGGACTGCGGACTGCGGACTGCGGCTCCAAGACGATCTCCTCGCCTCGCCTCACCAACCGCAAAGCGATGGCCAGCGCCCCCAGCAGGGCGATCACCGTCAGCGTGATCTGCAGGCTCAGCACGCCCTCCTCGGTCCAGTAGACGTCCTCGAGCTCGAGCAGCAGCGCCGACTCGTCGAGCGTCATGCCCATGCCGGCGCCGAAGCCGAGGGCCAGCCGCTCGCGGGCCGCGTCGCCCGGCATCAGGAAGGCCGCGGTGCCGGAAGCGAACGCCAGGGTGATGCCGGGCACGAAGTGGTGGATGTGGCGGCGCCCCAGGCTGACGTTGCGGAACGGGCCGACCGGCCTGCCGCGCCGCAGGAGGTGCGCGATCCCGCGCGCGCTGCCGAACGAGATCAGGAACGACGCGAACAGGTTGAAGAGCGCCCGCTGGTAGGGCGAGCCCTCGGAGTAGCCGGCCATCGCCACCTGCACGGTCTCGACGGCCGCCTCCTCGGCTGCCAGCAGCACGTCATCGGCGTCCTGGGGCAGCGGCGCCGAGCCGCGCCGCCAGACGCGGCCGAACTCGCCCGCGATCGCCGCCGCCGTGGTGGTCAGGGCAAGCGCACCGAGGAGCTGCGTGCGCCGCTCGGCCCGCCGCCGCCTGCCCCGGCGGCCGGCGCGCCAGAGGGTCGTGAGCTGGGACATCACCGCCACCGCTCGAGTAGCTCCCCGGCCTCCACCTCTCGCACCACCCGGGCCGGCGTGCCCATGACGAGCGTTCGGCGCGGCACATCCCGCGTGACGACCGAGCCGGCCGCCACGAACGCCTCTTCGCCCACCTCGATGCCCGGCAGCAGCACCGCGCGAGCGCCCACACGACAGGCGCGCCGCAAGCAGGCGCCGCGCACCACGAACTCGGGTGCGGGCGGGTGGCGCGCCATCGTGTTGTCGTTGGTGGTGAACACGCCCGGAGCCACGAACACGTCGTCCTCGACGAGGCTGAAGGCCGTGAGGTAGCAGCCGGTCTGGATGCGCACGCGCGCGCCGATCGTCACGTCGTTGTCCACCGCGCTCCCGGCGCCGACCACCGAGCCTTCGCCGATCGCGGCCCGCTCGCGCACATGGGCCCGGTCTCCCACCACCGCGCCGGCCGAGATGCTCGCGCCCGCCAGGACGACCGCGGCCGCGCAGATCGTCGCTCCCTCGCCTATCCGCAACGGCGGCGGCCGCTCACGCGAGGCGGTGGACTGCGGCCCGAGGGCCACCGGCTTGCCCAGGATCGCCCCGTCCTGGATGACCACGCCCTCGCCGACGATCGTGCCCCGATGGATCACCACGTGGCCGCCGATCTCGACGCTGTCCGGCAGCTCGACGCCGGCGCCGACGAGCAGGCCCGGCGCCCGCTCAGACGGCTGCAGCACGCGAGCTCCTCTCGAGCGACCGCTGCAGCGCCTCCAGCACGCGCACCACGCGCACCCCGCTGTCGCCGCCCGAGCGGGGCTCGCCGCCGTCCTGGATTCGATCGACGAAGTGCCGGCACTCGATCCGCAGCGGCTCCTCGTTCGACACCCGCGGCGACCAGATGTCGCCCGAGCGCATGATGTACTCGCCGTAGGAAGAGAAGTCTTGGTCGAAGCCCTTGTCGTACACGGTGACCTTGCGCTCGATCTCCATGTCGTCGAAGGTCGCCATCCGCTTGGAGCCGACGACGGTGAAGCGGCGCTCCTTGTGCGGGTCGAGCCAGGACAGGTGCAGGTGGGCGGCCAGCCCCGAGGGGAAGCGCAGGTAGCAGAACACCACGTCCTCGACGCCCTCGCGCATGTAGCTCTCGCCAAACGCCTGGCAGTCGCTCGGCTCCTCGCCCCCGGCGAGGTGGAGGAGCACGGACACGTCGTGGGCGCCGAGGCTCCACAGCGCGTTCTCGTCCGCGCGCAGCTTCCCGAGGTTGAGGCGGTTCGAGTAGAGGTAGAAGATGTCGCCGAGCTCGCCGCTGTCGGCGATCTCCTTCAGCTTCTCGACGCCCGGGTGGTACTCGAGCAGGTGGCCGACCATCAGCACCCGGCCGGCGTCGCGCGCGGCCGCCACCACCTGCTCGGCCTCGGCCACCGACTGGGCCAGCGGCTTCTCCACAAAGCAGTGCTTGCCCGCCGCCAACACCCGCGTGGCGAGCGCGGCGTGCGTGGGCACGTGGGTGGCCACCACCACGGCGTCGAGCGAGGGGTCGGACAGCAGCTCGTCGAGCTCCGTGGACGTGCGCGCGCTCGGGAACGACGGGCCCCAGCGCTCGAGGGCCGCCTCCGACTGATCGCAGATCCAGCTCAGCTCGGCGCCTGGAAGGCGGTCGAAGTTGCGGGCGAGGTTCGGGCCCCAGTACCCCAGGCCCACCACGCCGATGCGGGTGGTCATCCGGCCGGAGTGTATGCGGCCAGCACGTCGCAAATGCGCTCGCCGGCGTGGCCGCCGCCGTACAGCTCGGGCCGCTCCCCGGCCGGGGGGCGGCGCTCGAGCGCCGCCAGCGCGGCCTCGCGGTCGAGGTCGACGAGCACGTTCCAGCCGAGCTCCACGGTCTCGACCCACTCCGTGCGCGAGCGCAGCGTGATGCAGGGCGTGCCGAGCAGGTAGGCCTCCTTCTGCACCCCGCCGGAATCGGTGAGCACCGCGCGCGCGTGGCGCGCGAGGGTGAGGAAGTCGAGATAGCCGAGCGGCGGCTGGAGCAACAGGCGCGGAGCGGCGGCCAGGCGATCGAGCAGCGCGGCGGCCTCCAGCCGCGCCCGGGTGCGCGGGTGCAGCGGGAACACGGTGGTGTACGGAAGCGCCTCCAGCAGCTCGACGAGGACGCGCAGCCGCTCCGGATCGTCGACGTTGCCCGCCCGGTGCGCGGTGACGAGCAGGTACTCCCCGGGCTCGAGCTCGAGCCGCTCGAGCGCGTGCGAGCGCTCCTCTGCCACCGAGGCGAACGCCAGCGAGACGTCGGCCATCACGTCGCCCACGAGCTCCACGCGGCCGTGCGCGTTCTCCCGCTCGAGATTCTCCACAGCGGTGGGAGTCGAGCAGAGCAGCAGGTCGCTCGCGTGGTCGGTGAGCACGCGGTTGAGCTCCTCGGGCATCGTCCAGTCGCCCGAGCGCATGCCGGCCTCGACGTGGGCGAGCGGGACCCGCCACTGCGCGGCCGCCAGCGCGCCCGCGAGCGTGGAGTTGGTGTCGCCGTAGACGAGCACCAGATCCGGCCCCCAGTCCGCGAGGACGGGCTCGAGGGCGGCGAGCATGCGGGCGGTCTGCGCCGACGCGGTGCCGGAGCCGACTCCGAGCTCGCGGTCGGGCGCAGGAACGCCCAGCTCGTCGAAGAAGACCCGCGAGAGGTCGTCGTCGTAGTGCTGTCCGGTGTGGACGAGCAGCTCCTCGTGGCGCTCACGAAGGCGGCTCGATACCGCCGCAGCCTTCACGAACTGAGGGCGGTTACCGACAATTGTGGTAATTCGCACGAGATCCTGTATACAAACGACTAATCAAATGTATGATGGTTCAGTGATGCCACGGAAGCTCATCGGCAATGCGCTCGAGGCCGTTGGAGTCGCGGCCGGCGTTGCGCGTCACGTCTTCTGGTACGTCAGCTACCACGTCGACGGCACGACGCATCTCGACGCCCGCTAGCCGCCGGCAAGCTCCCTCTCAAGCGCAGCGGAGAAGCGTTCGGCCGCGTCGCGCGTGATCTCGCCCGGCTCGCCCAGCTCACGGTCTTCGATCCTGGCCACCGGCTGAACCTCGCGCGTGGTCGAGGCGATGAAAGCCTCGACCGCCTCGATCGCGTCCTCTGTGGTGGCCACCCGCTCCTCCACGTCGAGCAGCTTGAGCAACCGGTCGCGCGTGATCGAGGCGAGGATGTGCTCGTCGAGCGGCGGCGTGCACAGCCGGCCGTCGGGCGCCACCCAGAAGAAGGACGAGGTCGGCGCCTCCAGCACCCGTCCGTGCGGGGTGACGAGCAGCGCCTCGTCGAAGCCGCGCTCCTTCGCCAGGCGGGTGGCGAGCATGTTGCCCGCGTAGGAGAGCGACTTCACGCCGTCGAGGATGCGCGTGGGCGCGAAGGTCACGAAGGCGAGGCGCACGCTGTCGCCGCGGCCGGGGGGGATCGGCTCCGTGATCAGCAGGCGGTGGCCGCCGCGCGTGAGCACCAGCCGCAGCTGACCGTCGAAGGCATCCCCGCCGCGCCGGCTGAGCAGGTCGGCGGCCTCGCGTTCGAGCTCGGCGCGCGGAACGGCGCCCAGCCGCAGGTTCTCGGCCGACCGCTCCAGCCGGTCGAAGTGCTCCTCCATGGCAAACGGCTGCCCCTCGTAGATCCGCACGACCTCGAACACGCCGTCGCCGCGGAGGAAGCCGTCGTCGGTGACGGGGATGTAGGTGTCGCCCGCCGGGGCGATGATGCCGTCGAGGGAGGCGAGATCCTGAGCCGGCAGGGGCTGTGGAGCGGGGAAGGTGCTCATGGGATTGCGGATTTGCGGATTTGCGGATCGCGGGAAAGACCTCCGCAATCCGCAATCCGCAATCCGCAATCCTAGTGCCGGGCTCTGCCCGGCGCGGGAGCGATCAGGCGGCCAGCGGCAGCGGCTGCAAGGCCTCGACCTCGCGCGCTATCCGCGACACCGCTGAGTTCAGCATTCCCGCGCCGAGCAGGCCCTCGGTGGCGCCGCTGAGGATGCGACCGAAGATGCCGCCGCGGCTGCGCACTGTGACCCAGGCCCGGAGCTCGACATGAGAGTCGATCGGCTCGACGTCGTACTTGACGTCGATCTCGATCGGGCCGGTGCAGGTGAGCAGGAGGCGCTGCGAGTCCGCGCAGACCACGTCGATGTCGAAGGCGATCTCACGGCCCGCCAGCCGGCCCGTCACGCGGGCGCGACCACCGGTCATGAGCCTGTCGCCGTCGATGTGCTCCACCTCGAAGTCGATCGGGGACCAGACGGCCGCCGCCTTCGGATCGGTGAGCACGTCGATGATCTGCTCAGGTGTGGCCTGCACTTTCGTTTGTGACTGCCACGTCGCCATCTCTCGCTCCGCTCTCTCCGTGCCTCTGTGTCGTTCGGGCTTTCGGGTGTGGTGTCGATTTGGATCAACCGACGCCGCCCATACTCCCCGGCAGCTGGGACCCGAGCCATACGGTGAGCCTGCGTCCGGTCGTGTGGCTACCCGCACCAACTTCGTGACGGTGCGCACTTGACCGATGGCGGGAGTCGTGCTTATACTGCCGCCGTCGGTCACCGTAAACGTTTTCGTAAATGGGGAACAAGCAGATAACAATCCGGGAGCTCGCCCGTCTGAGCGGCGTTTCGATCGGCACGGTGTCGCGGGCTCTGAACGGCTATCCGGACGTCGGCCCGGAGACGCGCGAGCGCATCCTGCTCCTGGCCGAGGAGCTCGACTACACGCCCACGGCGGCCGCGCGCACCCTCGTCACTCAGCGCTCGCACGTGGTGGGCGTCTTCCTCGAGACCGGGCGCAACCACCCCCACATCCAGCACCCGTTCTTCCACGAGGTCCTGGCCGGGATCAAGGAGCGCCTGGGCGCGGGCGGCTTCGACCTGCTGCTGTTCGCCAGCGAGCACCCCGGCAACGGCTTCGGCCCCCACAGCTATCTCAAGCGCTGCCGCCACCACCACGTGGACGGTGCGCTGCTGATGGGTCTCACGAGCGACGACGTGGAGGTCCAGCGCCTGGCGCGCTCGTCGCTGCCGTGCGTCTCCATCGACGTGGAGCTCGAGGGAGAGCAGACGAGCTGGGTGTCGTCGGACAACACCCAGGGCCCGCGGCTGGCCGTCAAACACCTCCGGGACCTAGGCCACAAGCGGATCGGCCACATCGCAGGCCCGCTCGAGACCACGCCGGGGCGCGACCGTCTGCGCGGCTTTCAGCGCGCGATGCAGGGCCTCGGCCTCAGCTACTTCGACGAGCTCGTGGCCTACGGAGACTTCTACTACGAGAGCGGCCGCGATGCGATGGAGCGCCTGCTCCAGGCCGGTGAGCGGCCCACGGCCGTGTTCGCCGCCTCGGACATGATGGCGATGGGCGCGATGCTCGCGATCCAGGCCGCGGACCTGTCCGTGCCCGAGGACATCGCGGTGGTTGGGTTCGACGACATCACGATGGCCGCGATGGCGCACCCCCCGCTGACCACCATTCGCCAGGAGAAGTCGGAGCTCGGCGAGCTGGCGGCCGAGACGCTTTTGCGCCGAATCGAGGCCGGCGCCATGGGCGACCTCGAGACGAAGCTGACCCTGCCCGTGACCCTGGTGGCTCGCCAGTCGACGCTCGGGGAGCAGGCTCCGACCGGCTCGTAGGAGGTGCTGCCGAGGACGAGGGCAACAGATTCGGATTCGCACCAGTTGTTTCGTAAACGTTTTCGAGAGGAGGAGAGGGGAATGACGAGACGGATCAGCAGCCGCCTCTTCATAGTGGTCGCGGCCATCGCTCTGGCGGTGGCGGTGGCGGCCTGTGGGAGCAAGTCGGGCAGCTCGAGCACCAAGGCAGCCGCGGCGCCCGCGAAGGACCTTCGCGGCGCCAGCGTGACCATGTGGATCATGAACAACGGGCCCAACCCCGTTGGCGATACTGAGCGCATCCTGGCGCCCTTCGAGCAGCAGACCGGCGTGAAGGTGAACGTCAAGCTCGTGGGCTGGGACGTTCAGCTCGACCGCATCCGCAACGCGGCGGTCTCGGGAACCGGTCCGGATATCACGCAGGCCGGCACGACTCAGGTGCCGTTCTTCGCGGCGCTCGGGGGGTTCACGGACCTGTCGCCGTACGTAAGCCAGATCGGCGGCTCGGGCGGTTACGCCGGCGGCATCTGGAAGACGACGCAGGTCACAGGCCGCAACGGCACCTGGGCGGTGCCGTGGTTCACCGAGGCACGCGCGGTCTACTATCGCAAGGACGCGCTCAAGGCAGCGGGGATCGACCCGGCTACGGCGTTCACCGACTGGGACTCGTTCAACCAGACGCTGATCAAGTTGAAGCAGGTCCAGAAGGTCGGTGGCAAGTCCATCAAGCCGTTCGGCGGGGCCGGCAAGAAGGCGTTCGACCTGGTGCACAGCATCGCGCCGTTCGTCTGGGCGGCAGGCGGCAACGAGCTGACGCCCGACTACAAGCAGTCCGCCATCGACAGCCCGCAGGCTCAGCAGGGCGTGGAGTACTACGCGAACCTGATCCGCGAGGGCGTGTTCGACACCTCGGCCCTCGAGAAGGACGGCCAGGGCGTGGAGAACATGTTCAAGGGCGGGCAGCTCGCAGTGTGGATCGGCGGCCCGTGGGTGCTGCAGGCCGCGTCGCGTCCGGACGACAAGACGTGGAGCGCTGCAGCCCGCGCGAACCTGGGCGTCGCCCCGCTGCCTAAGGGACCGACCGGCAAGGCGTTCGCCTTCGTCGGTGGCTCGAACCTGATGATGTTCAAGACGGCGAAGAACAAGGACGCCGCCTGGGCCGTCATCAAGTACCTGTCCCAGGATCCCACTCAGAAGTCGTACGCGGACCTGATGGGCATGTTCCCGGCGCGGCTGGCGCCGCAGAAGCAGGTCGGCGCCACCGACCCGAACCACGAGGAGTTCCTGCAGGCGATCGAGGATGGTCGCTCCTACGCCCCCATCCCGCAGTGGGCGCAGGTGGAGACGACCTACAAGAACTCGTTCGGCGACATCCTCGACACGGCGGCGGGCTTCGGCGGCAAGTCGTACAGTCCCGCCGAGGTTCAGAAGGAGCTCCAGTCGGCCGCGAAGGAGGCGGACACCCTCCTCGCGCAGGGCGGCTAGCGGCCCCTCACGCCAGTGCATCCCGGGGGCGCGGGCCTCAGCCGCTCGCGCCCCCGCGGAGGCCCACTGAATGTCGATCTCGGACACAGAGCAACAGACCGCCCCGGTCGCGGTAACGCCAGAGCCGCCCTCGCTCGAGCCCCTGAAGAAGCTCGAGCGGCGCCGCTCCTGGCGGCGCAACCGCTTCGCCTGGGCGCTCATCGCGCCGGCGCTCACGGTGATGGTGCTGATTCACATCTTGCCGATGCTGGCGGGCGTCTACGTCTCCTTCCTCAAGCTCAACACCTTCACCCTGCCGCAGCTGTTCGGCGCGCCCTGGATCGGGATCGAGAACTACCGCAGCCTGTTCGACTCCGCGAGCCCGCTGCACGACGGCTTCTTCCAGGCGGCGCGCAACACGCTGATCTACACGGGCACGGTCGTCGCCGGGACGATCGGCCTCGGGTTGGGCATCGCGCTCCTGCTGCACCGGCCGTTCCCTGGCCAGCGCGTGGTGCGCACGCTGATGCTCACGCCCTGGGTGATCCCCACCTTCGTCGTGGCCACGCTGTGGCAGTTCATGTGGCAGAAGGACGCCGGGATCATCAACCGGATCCTGGTCGACTACACGCACGTGCTGTCCCACAAGCCCACCTGGCTGCTCGGCGACAACACCATCTGGGCGGTCGTGATCCCGAGCATCTGGCGCGGCATACCGCTGCCGATGCTGTTCTTCCTCGCCGGCCTGGCGGCGATGCCGCCGGAGCTCCACGAGGCAGCGAAGATCGACGGCGCCGGCGCCTGGCAGCGCTTCCGCCACATCACGCTGCCGCTGCTGCGACCGCTGATCGCGATCCAGCTCCTGTTCGGCGTGATCTACGCGGCCTACCAGTTCGCGATGCCGTACATCATGTTCGGCAGCGACCCGGGTCCCAAGGCCGATCTGCTGATGACGCTGATCGTGCGCCAGTCGTTCGAGAACAACCTGTTCGGCGTCGGCGCCGCGGTGTCCACGCTCTTCATGCTGGCGATGTCCATCTGGGTGGCGGTCTGGTACTTCGCCTTCCGCCGCGACCTGCAGGCGGCCGCATGAGCGCGATGGCCTTCATGACGCCCCGCCGCCGGCGCCGCGTAGGGAGCGCCGCGCTCACGGCGTTCACCTACCTGGTGCTCGTGATCATGCTCGCGCCCGTGGCGTGGCTCCTGATCGGCGCCACGCAGCCCGCCTCGGCGCTTTCGAACGGCAACTACAACCTGCTCCACCCCACGCTGCACGCGTTCAGCGCGATGTGGCGCTCGGTGGACTTCGGGCACTACTTCGCCAACAGCCTGATCATCTGCAGCGTCGCCGCCCTGCTGGCCACGGCCTTCGCAAGCTGTGCCGGCTACGCGCTCGCGCGCTACAGCTCGCGTGGCCTGTCGACCTACAGCCTTTCGGTGATCGGCACGCAGCTGATCCCGGGCGCGATGTTCCTGCTGCCGGTCTACCTCGGCTTCGTCTGGTTGAAGCAGAACACGCCGATCCAGCTGTTCGACACGCGCATCGGGATGATCCTCGTCTACACGGCGTTCTTCACGCCGGTGTCGGTCTACTTCATGCGCTCGTTCTTCCTCGCGCTGCCGCGCGACCTCGAGGAGGCGGCGCTGGTCGACGGCTGCACGCGCCTCGGCGCCTTCGTGCGCGTCGTGCTGCCGAACGCCGCGCCGGGCCTCCTGGCCACGTTCGTCTACGCCTTCCTCTTCGCCTGGGACGAGCTGCTGTTCGTCTCGGCGCTGACCCAGAGCAACGCCGAGACGATCCCGATCGGGATCCGCAACTTCATCGGCAACTACAACAACAACTACGACCAGCTGATGGCGGCCGGCGTCGTGGCCACGATCCCGGTGATGGTGGCCTTCTTCATCGCTCAGCGCTGGCTCGTGCGCGGCCTCACCGCGGGGGCGGTCAAGGGATGAGGAGCTTCCCCGAGCAGTTCCGCTTCGGCGTGGCCACGGCCGCCTTCCAGATCGAGGGGGCGGTGGACGAGGACGGCCGCGGCGAGTCGATCTGGGACCGCTTCACGCGCCAGCCCGGCGCCGTGGCCGGCGGCGAGACCGCCGACGTGGCCTGCGACCACTACCACCGCTGGGAGGCCGACCTCGACCTGATGCAGGCCCTCGGCGTCGAGAGCTACCGCTTCTCGATCTCCTGGTCGCGCGTGCTGCCGAATGGGATCGGTCCGGTGAACCCGGCCGGCATGCGCTTCTACCGGCGGCTGGCCGAGGGGCTGCGCGAGCGCGGCATCGAGCCGATCGCCACGCTCTACCACTGGGACCTGCCGCAGGCGCTGCAGGCGGTGGGCGGCTGGGCCTCGCGCGACACGGCCAAGCGCTTCGCCGACTACGCGGCGCTGATGGCCGAGGAGCTCGGCGACGTGGTCGGCGACTGGATCACGCACAACGAGCCGTGGGTGGTGGCGTTCCTCGGCCACGCCCAGGGCGTGAAGGCGCCGGGCCTGCGGGACTGGCCCACGGCGCTGCGCGTCTCCCACCACCTGCTGCTGTCGCACGGCCTGGCGCGCTCCGCGATCCGCACGACGTCGCCGGACGCGCGCGTGGGCATCGCGCTCAACCTCGCGCCGATCAGGCCGGCCAGCACCTCGGGGAGGACGCGGCGGCCGCGCGGCGGCAGGACGGCCACCTCAACCGCTGGTTCCTCGACCCGATCTTCCGCAGCGGCTATCCCAGCGACATGGTCGAGCTGTACGAGAGCCAGTTCGGCCGGCTCGACGCCGTGCGCGACGGCGACCTCGAGCTGATCGGGCAGCCGATCGAGTTCCTCGGCCTCAACTACTACATGCCCCACCGAGTCCGGCACGCGCCCGGGGCCGGCCCGCTCGAGCTCGAGGCCGCAGCGCCGGCCCCGCCGCTCACGGCCATGGGCTGGGAGATCGATCCGGACGGCCTGCTCGAGGTGCTGCACCGGCTGCGCGACGATTACGGCGCCGGCGCGATCTACATCACCGAGAACGGCGCCGCCTTCGAGGATCCGCCCCTGAACGGGCTCGGCTACGTGGACGACTCCGAGCGCACCGCCTATCTGCGCGACCACCTCGAGATCGTCCGCAGGGCGATCGCCGAGGGAGTGGACGTGCGCCGCTACTGCCTCTGGTCGCTGCTCGACAACTTCGAGTGGGAGCACGGCTACGCGAAGCGCTTCGGGATCGTGCACGTGGACTTCAGGACCCAGGCCCGCGTGCCGAAGCTCAGCGGCCTCTGGTACCGCGACTACATCTACGCCGCCCGCAACGGCCGCGCCTGAGGAGGAGCCATGGCCAGCATCACACTCGAGCGCGTGTCGAAGGTCTTCCCCGACGGCACGGTCGCGGTCAGCGATCTCGACCTGCGGGTCGAGGACGGCGAGTTCGTGATCCTCGTGGGCCCGTCCGGCTCGGGCAAGTCCACTGCGCTGCGCATGATCGCGGGGCTCGAGGACTCGAGCTCGGGCGAGATCCGGATCGGCGACCGCGTGGTGACCGACGTCGAGCCGAAGGACCGCGACCTGGCGATGGTCTTCCAGTCGTATGCGCTCTACCCGCACATGACGGTCGAGGCGAACATGGGCTTCGCGCTCAAGATGCAGAAGGTGCCGGCTGTCCAGATCTCGGAGCGCGTGCGGGAGGTGGCGCACATGCTGGGCGTGTCTGACCTCCTGCACCGCCGTCCGCGCGCGCTCTCGGGTGGGCAGCGCCAGCGGGTGGCGCTTGGCCGCGCGATCGTGCGCAAGCCAGCCGCGTTCCTGATGGACGAGCCGCTGTCCAACCTCGACGCCAAGCTGCGCGTGGAGATGCGCACGTACATCGGCCGCCTCCACCACGAGCTGCGCACCACCACCGTGTACGTCACGCACGACCAGGTCGAGGCGATGACGATGGGCGACCGCGTGGCGGTGATGCGCGCCGGGCGGATCGTCCAGGCCGACGTGCCGCAGGCGCTCTACGAACACCCGGCCGACCTCTTCGTCGCCGGCTTCATGGGCTCCCCCGCCATGAACCTCGTGCGTGCGCGCGTGGAGCGCGGCGCCGGCGGCGGCCTGGAGGCGGTGCTCGGCAGCCAGCGTCTGGCGCTCACCGACGCCGTGCTGGCGCAGCGGCCGGCGCTGGCCGGCTACGCGGGCCGCGAGGTCGTGATCGGCATCCGCCCGGAGGCGTTCCAGCCGACCCTCAACGGCGCCGCCCACCGGCTGGTCATGCCCGTGCTCCTCACCGAGGCGCTCGGCTCCGACCTGCTCGTGCACCTCGACCTGGATGCCGCGCCCGTGCTCACCGGCGACATGCTGGCAATCTCGGAGGAGCTGCCGGGCGAGGCCCTCACCGGCCAGCACCACCCGGGGCACGCCCGGATCACCGCGCGGATCGCCCCCGGCGCGTCCGCCCACGCGGGCGAGGCGCTGGCGCTCAGCATCGATCCGACCCGGATCCACTTCTTCGATCCGGACAGCGAGCTGGCCATCTCGGTCTGAGCCTCGGTTCAGACTGAGGTCGTAGGCGGTTCCCACCGGGGGCCGACGACGGGCGCTCGGGCCGCCCGTAGCTTGGCTCCACCCCCACAAGGAGCCAAGATGAGAACCAGGAACACACCCCGCTTGCCAGGGCGGCATCCACATCGGCGACGCCCCGCAGGCGAACGCGCTCGTTGCCGGCAACGACGTCGATGCCAACAAGAGCCAGTGCGGCATCGGCATCTACATCCGCGACGCGAACCGCGGCGTGCTGCGCGACAACCGCTCGAGCGGCAACTGCGCGGGCATCGTGCTCGCGTCCACCAGCCCGGCAGGCATGAGCGGCTGGACCGTGAAGGACAACAGGGTCCAGTCGAACACGCTCACCTGCGGCCCGATCGAGAGCACCAACCTGCCGCTGTCCGGCCTCGGCATGTTGCTGCTCGGCACGAGCAGGACGACCGTGACCGGCAACCTCGTGACCGGCTAACCGCCCGGGAGCGCATCGACGATGAACAACCGCGCCACCTCGGCCCCCTCATTGCGGCCGCGGTGGCGCGGCGCCGTTGGAAGAGCAAACGCCTCCCCAGCGCCAACCGTCAGAGGCTCACGCCCATCCTCGAAGTCGTACGTGATGGCCCCGCTCACGACGTAGCCGGAATGAGGCGTGTCACACCACTCGACCCGCCCGCAGCCAGGCGAGTACTCGACGAGCGCCCAGCGAACCCCGCCGACATCGACCTCGCGATCGCCGACCCCGGGGTCATGAGACACAGCCAGCGAACCGAACTGGATATGACGGGGAGAGGTCACGTGACGGCCCATGTCAGCCGAGCGAGGAGCGAGCAGGGCAAGCCGCAGGGTGTCCCATAGTGCTCCGCACATGGGACACCCGAGGACGCCGCCATGCGAAGCTCCGCAGACGGCTGACATGGGCCGTGAAGGAATCGAACCTTCAACCTTGGGATTAAGAGTCCCCTGCTCTGCCAATTGAGCTAACGGCCCGAGCGATTCCCGGCCCGGGGGACGCGAGCCGGAACAGCTGATTTTAGAACCAGGGTGCGGCGCGGTCTACGCCGCGCCGCCCTGCTTGACGGACGAGAGGGCTTCGTCGCGTGTGGCGTAGATCGGGAAGACCCGGTCCAGGCCGGTGATCTCGAAGATCTTGACGATGTTCTGGTCGCTGCAGACGAGCGCGAGCGTGCCGCCGGCGGGCCGCAGGCGCTTGACGCCGCCAACGAGAACGCCGAGGGTGGTCGAGTCGATGAAGGTCGCCTTCGAGAGGTCGACGATGACCTGCTTCTTGCCGTCCTCGATGACCTGAACCATCCGCTCCTTGAACTCAGGCGCCGTGTAGAGGTCGATCTCGCCGCCGAGCTCGATGACGTGGGTGTCGGCGTCGATCTGTTCGTCGTTGATCTGGAAGTTCACCTGGCTCCTCGTGTCTAGGTTCCGATTCCTTGGTGCGTCCAGTGGGCCGCGACGCTAACCACCGCTTCCCGTCGCCCCAGTCGCAGGCGACGTGGTCCCCGCCGCCTCCGCCTGTTTGATGAGGTCCTTAACGCTACTACGCTGAGCCTTAGGAGCAAGCGACAGCGCCTTCTGCGCGGCGAGCTTCGCAGTGCGGGTGTCGCCGGCCAGCGTGGCGTACTGCACCACGCGCAGGTAGGCGTTGGCACTGGGCCGGGCCGCCGACACGACCTCGGCGGCCTTCTGCGCCTTAGCCGGCTTGTTGAGTCCGGTCGGGCTGTAGGCGTTGACCATGTACTCCGCCAGCGTGTCGTCGGGCTTGGCCGGATTGAGCGCGAGGTAGCGCTCCCACGCGGTGTCCGCCACGCCGAGCTGCTTGACCCCGTCCTTGGCTGAAGGCGCCGGTGGTGGGATCGGCCTCGGCGGAGGCGATCTGGTAGCTGTCCCTGACGATCACCGTGAGCGATCCCTGGTCCTTGGGGTTCAGGGCCACGCGCTGCTGCGCCGCCGTGATCTGCTTCTCGAGGATCTGGTTGCCCTTGCTCGAGCCGCCGCCGCCCTTGAAGGCGTCGAGCAGGCCGCCGTTGCCGCCGCCGCCGATGCCGAACAGCACCAGGCCGCCGCCGATCAGGACGGCGAGCATCAGGTAGACCGCCTGGACAACGTGGCGACGTCTGCCTTTGAGGTCGAACAGCATTGGCTAAGAGCCCTCAGCCGAGGCGACGCGGTCCGAGAGATCCTCGGCTGGCCTGCCGAAGGCAACCGCGAGAAGGATACTCAGCTCGTACAAGACGATCATCGGCACCATTTCGATCAGCATGCTCACGGGATCCACGCCCGGAAGCAGCATGGCGAGCACGGCGATGACGACGATCGCGTAGCGGCGGTTCTTGCGCAGCTGGCGCGGCGTGACCACGCCCAGCCGGTTGAGCGCAAGGATGCCCACCGGGATCTGGAACAGGAGCCCGCACGCGACCAGGGTGGTGGTGACGAAGCTGTAGTAGTCGCGCGCCCGGATCTCGACGCTGGAACTGGTCGGTGTTGAAGTGGAGCAGGAAGTGGAGGGCAGCCGGCAGCACGACGTAGTAGCCGAACACCACGCCGGCGATGAACAGGAACGGGATCATCATCAGGAGCGGCATGGCCACCCGCCGCTCGCCGGGCGTGAAGGCGGGCAGGATGAACGCGTAGAGCTGGTAGAGCACCACCGGCAACGCGATCAGGATCGCCGCATAGGCCGCCAGCGTGAAGGTCGTCATGAACGGCTCGGCCACGCCCAGCGTCACCGGCTTGCGGCCGTCGAGCGGGTGGTTGACGATCCTCAGGATCAGGTGGTTCTGCCAGAAGCAGAGCCCCAGGGCGACGCCGAACGCCGCCAGCGCCAGGATGATGCGCGTGCGCAGCTCGTCGAGGTGCTCGACGAGCGAGAGCTGGTCCTCGTGGCTGATCGGCCGGATGCGACGCGCCATCGCTCAGCGCACGCCGCGCCTCAGCCGCCGTGGCTGGCGGCCTTGTCCCGCTCGACCTCGATGGCCTCGGGCGCCTGGTCAGTGGACGTGGTCGCGCTCGAGCTGGACGTGGAGGCGAGCTCCTTGGGCTCCTCCGAGCCTCCCTTGCCGGTGACCGAGTCCTTGAACTCGCGCATACCCTGGCCGAGCCCGCGGCCGACTTCCGGCAGGCGCTTGGCCCCGAAGAGGACGAGCACGATTACGAGGACGATGATTAGCTCGACGGGGCCGATATTCGGCATGCGGCGGACCTCCGGTTGCTGGAGAGTCCATGGTAGCGGCGAACGCGCTACGAGTCGCCGGGCTTCTCGTCCTCGAAGTTGAGGTAGAAGCGGCTCGGCGTGGGCTCCGCCTGGCCCTGGTACTTGTTACCGCGCGAGCCGTAGGGATGCTCGACGGGCCCGTCCATGCGCATGAAGGAGATCTGCCCGATCGGCATGCCGTGGTAGATCGTGATGGGCAGGTTCGCCACGTTCGACAGCTCGAGCGTGAGGTTGCCGGAGAAGCCGCTGTCCACGAAGCCGGCGGTGGAGTGGATCAGGAGGCCGAGCCGGCCGAGCGAGCTCTTGCCCTCGAGCCGGGCGACCAGATCGTCGGGAAGCGTGACGCGCTCCAACGTCTGTCCCAGTACGAACTCGCCGGGATGGAGGATGAAGGGACGGTCCTCCGGGACGGTGACGGGCTCGGTGAGATCGTCCATCGGCTGGCGCACGTCGATGTACGGATAGCGCGCGTTGTGGAAGACGCGAAAGCGTCTGTCCACGCGTACATCGATGCTCGACGGCTGGATCAGGGTGGGGTCGAAAGGGTCGATGACGATCCGCCCCGAATCGATCTCAGCACGGATCGTCCGGTCGCTCAGTACCACGAGGGCGCGATTGTAGACGCGCCTCCTGCAGTTGGGGCTCAAGTTCCGCGCGGGGAAACCGATACCCGGCGTACAAGGACGAAATGATGAGCTTCCAGCCCGACAAGAACGACAAGGTGAAGCGGATAGTGCTTCCGAGCGGCAAGACCATCGAGGTCGTGTCGTTCGAGGAGGTGGCCGAGCAGCTGGCCGCCCCGAGCGCCGAAGAGGCGATCGAGCAGACCGTCGCGCCGGTCGAGGGGCTCCACGTCTGCACCGAGTGCAACTCGAAGCTCGTCTACCCGACGGACTGGGAAGAGGAGGGGCCCGACAAGTGGTACGTCGACCTCCACTGCCCGAACTGCGACTGGACCGGCGGCGGTGTGTTCGACCAGGACATCCTGGATGAGTTCGACGAGGAGCTCGACCGCGGCATGGAGGAGCTCGCAGCAGACCTTGGCCGGCTCGCTCGCTCGAACATGGCCGAGGACGTGGACCGCTTCATCTCGGCCCTGAAGGCCGACGCGATCCACCCGATGGACTTCTAGGCGTAGCGTTCCACGACGCCGTCCGCCACGAGCTCCAGCGCCCTTCGCTGGAGCTCTGGCATATCCACCTCGCCCAGCGCCGCCTTCGCCTCCGCCACGTGGCGGAGCGCCTCCTCGCGGGAGTCCTCGAGCGCGCCGGTGAGCGCTATGCGGTCACAGACTGTTGACGCCTCGGCAGGCGTGGTCACCGACTTGCGCAGGTCGAGTGAGCGCAGCCCAGGGTCCCGCCGCCGGGCGAGGATCAGCGGCAGTGTGATCGTGCCGTCGAGCAGATCGGTGCCGCGGTGCTTGCCGGTGCGCTCGGGCGGGCCGGATACGTCGAGCACGTCGTCGAGGATCTGGAAGGCAACGCCGATGCGCGCGCCGAACGCGCCAAGCGACTCCACCGCCGGCGGCAGACTCCCGTTGGAGGGCCCGGCGAACAGCGCGCCGAGGCGGCAGGCGGCGTCGAACAGAGCGGCGGTCTTCAGCTCGCAGCGCAGGATGTAGCGCTCGGGGGTGACGTCTGCCGACCAGGCGTCGGCGCGCTGCATCAGCTCGCCGCGGGCGAGCGCGGTGGAGGCATCCGAGAGGGCGCGCACCGCGTCGGGGCTGCGCGTGGCCACCAGCTCGGCGAATGCGCGCGAGAAGAGATAGTCGCCGGTGGAGGTGGCCGCCTCGCGGCCGGCTGCCTTGTAAACGGTGGTCTGCCCGCGACGCAGAGGCGCCCGGTCGAGCACGTCGTCGTGCACCAATGTGGCCATGTGTACCAACTCGACCGCCACGGCCGCTGCCACCGCCTGGCGGGTGGCGCGGTCGCCGGCGCAGAGGAACACGACGAGCGGGCGCAGCCGCTTACCGCCCGCGCCGAGCGTGCTGGCCGCGTGGCGGCCGAGGCCCGAGCCGTGGCTCTCGGCGATCTCGTTGAGCCGCTGCTCGGCGAGCGCCAGCCGGCGCGCCAGGTTGGGCCCGCCGAGCGTGAGCAGCGACTCGAGCTGGGCGGTGCTCGGGCGGGCCGTGGCGCTCACGGCCGCCTCCCGCTGTGGATGGCGATGATGCCGCCGGCGGTGAGCAGCCAGCGCACGTCCACCAGGCCGACCGCCGCCAGCTCCGCCCCCAGCGCCTCGGGACCCGGGAAGCGGCGCACCGAGCTCGGCAGGTACGAGTAGGCGTCGGGGTCGCCGGCGAGGCGGCCGATCAGCGGCACGAGCCGGTCGAACCAGAGCGAGAAGAACCAGGAGAGCGGCGGCCGCTGCGGCGTGGTGATTTCGAGCACGACGACGCGGCCGCCCGGCCTGACCACCCGGGCCATCTCGGCGAGGCCGGCGCGCAGGTCACCGAAGTTGCGCGCCCCGAAGCCCACCGTGGCGACGTCGAACGACTCGTCCTCGTAGGGCAGCTCGAGCGCGTTGCCCCACTCGAACTCGATGCCGGGCGCCTTCTCCCGCGCCAGCGCGAGCATCTGCTCCGAGAAGTCGGAGCCCACCACCTCGGCGCCGCGCCGCGCGAGCGCGATGGCCATGTCGCCGGTGCCGGTGGCCACGTCGAGCGCACGGGCGCCCGCGCCCACCTGCGCCAGGTCCACCGCCCGCTCGCGCCAGCGGTGGTGGAGCCCCGCCGTCATCACCGTGTTCATGAGGTCATACACGCGTGCGATGCGGTCGAACATCGCGCGCACCTGAGGCTCTGACAGCCTGCCCCGGGTGTCGGCCGGCGCTGCCGTGCTCATGACAGGGCTACTTGAGACTGGCGAGGAAGTCGACGAGCGCGTTGAACTCCTGCGGGTGCTGCTGCTGCAGGGTCTGGAACGACGGCATCGGCGCCGTGGGGTTGAGCAACGTGCGCGCGATCGCGTTGCGTGGCAGGCGTGCGCCGATGTGCGTGAGGTCCGGACCCGGTCCCGCATTGCCGTTCTCGCCGATCTTGTGGCAGCCCTGGCAGCCGGAGGCGGCGGCCACCGAGCGGCCCTTGACGTATTGCGGCGCAACTTTGAGCGTGATCGTCCCTGGGGCGCCGGCTAAGGCGCCCTCGACAGTCAGGTAGGCCATCAGCGCGATCACGGTGACGGCGGTGAGCATGGCGATCGGGCGCTTGGCCGGGTTCCGTTCCGGGTTGCGGTCGATGAACGGCAGCAGGATGAGCAGCACCATGCAGACGGTGGGCACGCCGATGGTGGCGATGAACACCAGCGCGGGCGGCTTGATCACGCGCAGCAGCTCGAAGAGGAAGAAGAAGTACCACTCGGGTCGGGGCGTGTAGCTGGTGGTGGTGGGGTCCGCCTTGGGGCCTAGCTCGGCGCCGAGGATGATCGACATCAGGATGATCACGAACAGCGTGATCATCGCCATCGTGCCGTCCTTGAAGATCGCGTAGGGGAAGAACGGCTTGCCCTGGGACTTCAGGATGCCGTAATCGCGCAGGTACTGCTGCTTCTCGCGCTGGTTCACTCTAGATCTCCTCCTCCGCGAGCTCGCGCGCCTTCTCCGCCTTCAGCCACGGCGGCGCGGAGGTGCCGAGCTTGGCCACCAGGTAGAGGTGAGCGCCGATCAGCGCGGCGATCAGGCCCGGTATCAGCAGCATGTGGATCGCGTAGAAGCGACTCAGCGTGGTGGAGCCGAACTCCGCGCCGCCGCGCAGGAAGTCGGCCAGGTAGGGGCCGAGGATCGGGCCGGAGGCGTTGATGTTCACGCCCACGACCGTGGCCCAGAAGGAGCGCTGGTCGAACGGCAGCAGGTAGCCGGTGAAGGCCATCGCCATCGTCAGGATCAGCAGGACCACGCCGATGATCCAGTTGAGCTCGCGCGGGTACTTGTAGGCGCCGAAGAAGAACACGCGGCCCATGTGCAGGAAGACGAGGACGACCATCACGGTGGCGCCCCACTTGTGCATGCCGCGCACGAAGGCGCCCAGCCAGACGTCGTTGGTGATGTGCCGGATCGAGCCGTAGGCCTGAGTCGACGAGGGGTCGTAGTACATCGCCAGGAAGACCCCCGTCACGGCCTGGTTCACGAACGCGAACATCGTGGCCGAGCCGAGCGTGTAGTACCAGTTGGTGCCCTTCGGGACCTTCCGGAACAGGAACGCGCGCAGGAACGGGGCGGTGCCCGTGCGCTCGTCAAGCCAGCCGAGCGCGGCGATCGGGACCTCGAGCGCCTGGTCCTTCAGCGCCTGGCGCTGAGCCTGCTTCAGCTCCTTCTTGGTGGGCGTGCGGCCGTTGGTCTCGCCGTTCCGCGCGGGCGCGCTGCCGGGACGCGCCGGCCGGCGGCGCAGGCCGGGAGGCGTGGGCAGCTTCATGTGGTGGGCCTCGACGGGTAGAGGTACTGCCAGAGGCCGTCGAGGTGGTTCGACGGATCCCGCGGCGAGAAGCGCTCGAGCTTGGAGTTGACCGAGAAGCGGGCGCCGATCTCCACCCGGCCGTTGCGAGTACGCGTGTAGAAGCGGTCGAGCGGGCGCACCGGCGGGCCGCCGACGACCTTGCCCTGCACGTCGTAGACGCCACCGTGGCAGGGGCAGATGAAGCGCTCAGCGGCCTGCACGTAGCGCACCGGACAGCCCAGGTGGGCGCAGCGCGTGGAGATCGCCACGTACGGGAGCGGCGTCTTGCCCTTGTCGCTGGGGCTGCGATCCGCCGGCGTGGCCCTGCGAACGTAGATCGTGGTCTTGCCCGCCTCGCCCACGTCCGGCACCAGCGTGATCACGCGAGGGGTGTACCTCGTGGGGTTGAAGTCCGCCTCGGGACCCACGTCCTGCCAGGGGTAGTGGACCGTCTTCTCGAAGATCGGGCCAAGCGCGAAGCCGAGCGCGGGCAGGGCCGCGGCCGCCGTGGCCACCCCTCCGGCCGCCAGCGCACCACCCGTGACGAGCCGGCGGCGGGTGATGGTCTCGCCCTCGAAGGCGCCAAGCATCCCACGATCCTTGGTGTACGGAGAGCGCTTCTTCTTGCTGGATTCAGCCACGGTTTTGGGGCGCTGATTTAACGCCCGCGGAACTCTACAGTCAACAAAAGTACGGTCGTTACAAGGCGCCGTCGAGGGCCTTCCTGGCCCCCTCGCCGCCTTCGCCCGAGAGTTTCCTCGAACTGGCCTCCCACAGCCCCTCGACGAGGTCGGGTCGGCCCTCCGCGTGCGCGAAGGCGCAGAGAGATATCAGGTCCGCGAGCTCAGCCACCGCCTCGAGGTCGCCGCTGTCCGCCAGCTTCTCGAGGCCGAGGGCGTACAGCGAGTCCCCCGCGAGCAGCCGTGTGTCCTCGTCCATGCCCTCGAAGGCGCGCGGCTTCTCGTAGTGCAGGAGGTAGCCCTCGTAGACCGCCTCGAGCACGAACGCGCGCTCGCCCTGGAAGCGGTCGCCGTTCGGAAGCGGGACGGCGTACTGGCGGAGGGCCGGGTCGAGCGCGGCCACCACCTCGGCGAGCGTGCTCATCGCCGGATCTCCGCGAACGCCCGGCGGGCGGCGTCGAGCGTGCGCTCCACGTGCTCGTCCGTGTGGACGAGCGACGGGAACCAGGCCTCGTACTGGGACGGCGGCAGGTAGATGCCAAGGTCGAGCATCGTGCGGCAGAAGGCCGCGTGGAGGTCCATGTCGGAGGCCCGCACGTCGTCGAGAGTCGCGATCTCCCCGTCCCGGAAGAAGAGCGTGAGCAGGCCGGGCGCCCAGGTGACCTTCACAGGCAGGCCCGCCTCACGGCCGGCGTCGGCCAGGCCCTGGGCCAGCGCGCGGGTGGTGAGCTCGAGCCGGGCGTAGGCGCCGTCGTCGAGCAGCCTGAGCGTGGCCAGGCCCGCGGCCACTGCCAGGGGGTTGCCCGACAGCGTGCCCGCCTGGTAGACGTCGCCGGCTGGGGCGATCATCTCCATGAACGTGCGCGGGCCGGCGTACGCGGCCGCGGGCAGCCCGCCACCGATCACCTTGCCGAGCACGGTGAGGTCGGGCGTCACGCCCGAGCGCTCCTGGGCGCCGCCGCGCCCGACGCGGAAGCCCGAGATCACCTCGTCGAACACGAGCAGGGCGCCCGCGGCGTCGGCGGCCTCCCGCAGGAACTCCAGGAAGCCCTGGGTGGGCGGCACGAGGCCCATGTTCGCGGGGAAGGGCTCGCAGATGATGGCCGCGGGCGGGCGCTCGTCGAGCGCCCGCTGCACCGCCTCGCGGTCGTTCCAGGGCACGACCTCCGTGTCAGCGGCCTGCGCCTTGGTCACGCCCGGGCTGGCGGGGATGCCCTGGGTGGCGAGGCCCGAGCCCGCGTCCGCCAGCAGGCCGTCCACGTGGCCGTGGTAGGCGCCCGCGAACTTCAGCACCGGATCGCGGCCGGTGGCGGCGCGCGCCAGGCGGATCGCGCTCATCGACGCCTCGGTGCCGGACGAGGTCATCCGCACCATGTCGGCGCTCGGCACGCGCTCGACGACCTCGGCGGCCAGCTCGATCTCGCCCTCGGTAGGCGCGCCGAAGCTGGTGCCGCGGCGGGCGGCGTCCTCGACGGCCGCCAGCACCTCGGGATGCGCGTGCCCGGCGATCAGCGGCCCCCACGAGCAGACGTAGTCCACATAGCGGTTGCCATCCACGTCGATGATCTCCGCCCCCTCGCCCCTTGCCACGAAGATGGGATCCCGGCCGATCGAGCGCATGGCTCGCACCGGCGAGTTGACCCCGCCTGGGAGCAAGCGAAGCGCTCGGGCGTACAGCTCATCCGAGCGAGTGGCGCTTAAGGACCTACTCATCAACCGGAGACGCTACTGCGGGAGGGGCGATGGCGTTCGCCACCGAGGGGCTCCCTGAGCGAGCTTGCGAGCGTACCCGAGGGGGCGAATGCCATCGCCCCTCCCGCCCTAAGCGCCGTGCTCGGACTCCCAGCGCTTGTAGTCGTCCGTGAAATAGAGGAGCCGGATCTTCTTGAATTCCGTCGAGCTGTACAGGGTCGCGCGTTCGTCGATGCCGGTCTCCTCCCCGATCGAGTCGAGGATGGCGTCGCACTCCTCCTTGGAGCGGCCGTGGGCCATCGTGAAGACGGAGTAGGGCCAGTCCGCGTAGGTGGGGCGCTGGTAGCAGTGCGAGATGCCGCGGAAGGCGGCCATCCGCGGCGCCAGCTCGAGGATGCGCTCCTCCGGCACCCGCCAGACGCCCATGCCGTTGGCGGAGTAGCCGGCCCGCCGGTGGAAGAGGATGGCGGCCACGCGCCGCAGCGCGCGGCGCTCCTGCATCGATTCGAGCTGCTCGAGCAGGCGCTCGACCGGCAGTCCCAGCTCGTCGGCGCCCGGCTGGTAGGGCTCGGGCACCACCGGCAGGTCGCCCTGGAGCGTGCGGATCACCGCGACGTCGAGCTCGGACAGCGGGATCGGCTCGGGCTCGCGGTAGTCCACCGCCTCGGCGGCCTTGGCCAGCGCCTCGGTGCCCTGCTCCATCTCGAGGTCCATGCGGATCTTGAACAGGCGCAGGGTGGGCAGCTGCCGGATCGACTCGGCGCCGGTCTCCCGCTGAAGCACCTCGAGCGTGCCGTCGAGGCCCAGCTTCGAATCGGGCTCGACGGCGATCGTGAACCAGAGGTTGAACTCGTGGTTGCGCAGGTAGTTGTGCGAGACGCCCGGGTGCTCGTTGATCATGCCCGCGGCACGGTGCGGGTTGTCCGCGTCCACCTTGGCGGCGACCAGCATCGACTTGTAGCCGAGCACGCGCGTGTCGAAGATCGGCGTGACCTGGCGGATGATGCGCTCGCGCAGCAGGCGCTCCACCCGGCCGAGCACCTCCTCCTCGGAGCAGTCCGCCTGCCGCGCCACCTCGAGGTAGGGACGGCGGGCGAGCGGGAAGCTGCCCTGCATCAGGTTGAGCAGGCGCTTGTCCAGCTCGTCGAGCGGGATGGCCGCGCCGTCCTTGCGGCTGCGCGTCTTCGGCCCGAAGTTGCCGGCGCTCACCGAAGCCATCGCGCCACGTCCTTCGCGTGGTAGGTGATGACGATGTCGGCGCCGGCACGGCGGATGCCGGTGAGCGACTCGAGCACGGCCGCGCGCTCGTCGAGGTAGCCGGCGGCAGCGGCCGCCTTCAGCATCGAGTACTCGCCGCTGACGTTGTAGGCCGCCACCGGCAGTTGCGTGGCGTCCTTCACGCGCCGGATCACGTCGAGGTAGGGCAGCGCCGGCTTGACCATCACCATGTCGGCCCCCTCGTCGACGTCGAGCAGCGCCTCGCGGACCGCCTCCTGGCCGTTGGCCGGATCCATCTGGTAGGCCCGCCGGTCGCCGAACGCGGGCGCCGAGTCAGCCGCCTCGCGAAACGGCCCGTAGAAGGCGGAGGCGAACTTCGCGCTGTAGGCGATGATCGGCGTCTCGCTGTAGCCCTCGGCGTCGAGCTGCGCGCGCAGGGCGCCCACGCGGCCGTCCATCATGTCGCTGGGCGCGACCACGTCGGCGCCGGCGGCGGCCTGCGAGATCGCGGTCTTGGCCAGCAGCTCGAGGCTCGCGTCGTTGTCCACGTAGCCGTCCGGCCGCACCACGCCGCAGTGGCCGTGCGAGGTGTACTCGCACAGGCAGACGTCGGTGACCACCACGAGCTCGGGGATCGCCTCCTTGATCGCCCGCACGGCGAGCTGGACCACGCCCTCGTCGTCGTAGGCGCCGCTGCCCACCTCGTCCTTCTCGCTGGGTATGCCGAACAGCAGCACCGAGGGGATGCCGAGCGCGTGCGCCTCGGCGGCCTCGTCCACCGCCTGCGAGATCGACAGCCGGTCGATTCCCGGCATTGCCTCGATCGGGCTGCGGCTGTCGATGCCGAGCTCGATGAACATCGGATAGACGAGATGGGCCGGGCTGAGCTCGGTCTCCCGCACCATGTCTCGCAGCACGCCGGTCTTGCGCAGCCTGCGCATCCGTGTGGCGGGAAAAGCCATCGTGGTCATAGTAGGGCTCGGGTTCGGGCTCGTCATGCGAAGCGCCGCAGCGACAGGCGTGCGATCAGGCCGAACGCGAGCGTGAGTATCGCCAGGTGCACGAGCGGCATCGCCAGGCCGCCTGTGTGGTTGATGGCCGAGTTGAGCGCCTCGAGCGTGGGCTTGAAGGGGAACAGCGCGGAGATCACGCGGATCACCTGGTAGAGGCCCTCGGACACGGATCCCGACGGCACGAGCGCCAGGAACGCGATCGGCAGCGAGAGCATGAACGCGAGCAGCGAGGCCGCCCGCACCTCGCGGGTCACGCCGCCGATCGCCACGCCCATCGCGCCGAAGCCGAGCGCCCCCGCCGCCAGGGACAGCAGCCAGAGCGGGAAGCGCCCCCATTCGAGCGAGACGAACAGGGCGATGCCGGCGAGCATCACGATCGACACCGCCACCGCGCAGATTGCCGCCAGGCCGATCTTCTCGACCAGCAGGCCGGTGCGCGACACGAGCCCGCGCACCAGCCGCAGGAAGGCGTTCTCCTCGCGCTCGAGCGCCAGGACGCCGGCCGCCAGGAGCAGCGTGACGAACATCAGCGAGATGCTCACCGCGACGGCCACCGCGTAGGCGTCGAGCGGCGTCCGGCCGCCGCGCACGATGGTCTGGTCGACCTTGATCGGCGTGCCCACCGACTGCAGCACGCCGCGCGAGAGCTTGAGGTTGTCGCGCGCCAGCCCGGCGAACTGGGCCACGCGCGCGAGCTGCGGCCGCAGCGGATCGTTCGGCGGCAGCGTCTGCTGCGCGGCCTGCACGATCGCCTGCGCCTTCTCGAGGCCGAGCACGTTGATGTTCTGGCCGAAGATCGAGATGTCCCCGCCGGTGGAGAGCAGGTTGAGGTAGTTCACCGCCACCTTCGTGAGCTGCTTGGTGAGCGCGGTGTTCGCGTCCTGCACCTCGGACTTGATCGTGTCCTGCACGAAGCGGTACTTGACCGGGTCCTCGGAGTTGAAGAAGACCTTCACCTTCGCGGACTCGAGGCCGGTTTCGAGCTTCTGGGTGATGTCGGGCGGGATGATCAGCGCCCCGAGCACGTCCCCGGACTTGACCTTCTGCACCGCCTCCTTCTCGCTCTTCACGCGGACAGGGTCGATGCGCTTGAAGATCTCACCGGCGTACTGCGAGACGTCGATCTTCGTGCCGCCGAGCTCCAGCACGCTGGCCGCCGGCGGCACCTCGTTGAGGAAGGCGACGCGCGGCTTGGCGGGCCCGCGCGACAGCGCGAAGCCGATCAGCGTGGCGATGATGATCGGGTAGAGAACGAGCAGCGCCACCAGCAGCGGCGAGCGGCGCAGGATCTGGAGGTCCTTCAGGAGCAGCCAGCGCATCAGTGGCCCTGCTGGCGCAGGAAGGCGACGAAGGCGGTCTCGAAGTCGCCGGCGGCGTCGCCCACGGTGTTCTCGAGCTCGCGCGGCGTGCCCGCGAACAGCCGCTCGCCGTCGGCCAGCACCACCACCTGGTCTGCGTAGCGCTCGGCCTCCTGCACGTTGTGGGTGGAGAAGACGACGGTTGTGCCCTGCCGGGCCAGGCCGCCGATGAACTCCCACAGGCGCTCGCGCTGGCGCGGGTCGAGCGCCGCGCTGGGCTCGTCGAGGAGCAGCACCTCTGGCTCGGACAGCAGGCCGATGGCGATGTTCACGCGCTGGCGGTTGCCGCCGGAGAGCTCCGCCACCGGGTCGCCCGCGCGCTCCTCGAGCCCGGTCTGCCCCAGCATCCCCGCGACCGCGCCCTCGACGTCGGGGCGGCGCTCGAGGCGCGCGAACAGGCGCAGGTTCTCCGCCACCGTGAGCTTGCCGTAGAGGGCGGGCTGCTGCGGCACCCAGCCGACCTCCTCGGGCCCGTGGCTCACGCTCCCCGAATCGGCCCGCTGCACGCCCGCGAGGATCGACAGCAGCGTGGTCTTGCCAGCGCCGTTCGGCCCGATGATCGCCACGAGCTCGCCGCGCGTGGCGCTGAGCGAGACGCCCTTGAGCGCGACCCGGTCGCCGAAGCGCTTGACGATCTCGCGTGCCTCGAGGACGACCGCGGACGGCGGCGCCCGCTCGGCGTCCGCTTGCGCCGGCTCCTGCATCGGCCCAACGGTAGTCGGACTGCGAGAATCGCGGCGCATGAGATTGCTGTTCATCGGAGATGTCGTGGGCGGCGTCGGGCGCCGCACGCTGGAGGGGCTTCTGCCCGGCCTGCGCGACCGCTACCGGCCCGACTTCGTGGTGGTGAACGGCGAGAACTCAGCCGGCGGCCTGGGCATCACGGAGAAGATCGCCCGCGACTGGCTGGACCACTCCGGCGTCGACGCGATCACGCTCGGCAACCACGCCTACAAGCACCGCGAGGTGTACGAGTTCCTCGACCGCGACGCGCGCATCGTGCGGCCGGCCAACTATCCCCGCGGTAACCCGGGTCGCGGCTTCACGGTGGTGGAGGGCGAGGCCGGGCGCCTCGGCGTGGTGAACCTGTCCGGCACGGTCTTCCTCGACGCCGCGCGCTCGCCCTTCAGCGAGTCCGACGCGATCCTCGCCGAGCTGCGCGACAAGACCGACTGGATCCTCGTGGACTTCCACGCCGAGGCCACCAGCGAGAAGGTGGCGATGGGCTGGCACCTCGACGGCCGCGTCACCGCCTGCCTGGGCACGCACACGCACATCCCCACGGCGGACGGCCGGGTGCTGCCCGGCGGCACCGCCTACATCAGCGACGTGGGCATGACCGGCCCGCGCGGCGGCGTGATCG
This sequence comes from uncultured Thermoleophilaceae bacterium, assembly GCA_963848495.1. Taxonomy (GTDB): domain Bacteria; phylum Actinomycetota; class Thermoleophilia; order Solirubrobacterales; family Thermoleophilaceae; genus JAICJR01. Next base: position 695,659 of record CAWKDV010000001.1, on the reverse strand, counting down.
GCGTGAAGCGCGAGCAGGCCCTCGAGCGCTTCACCACGATGATGCCGGTGAAGTTCGAGACCTCGGATCAGGATCCGTGGCTCAACGGCGTGGCCATCGAGGCGGACTCCTCCGGGAAGGCGCTCTCGATCGACCAGCTGCTCCTGCCGGCCGAGTCCTCGTCGGCCACTCGCTCATAGACGGCGAACAGCGCCACGAACACGAGCGGCGCGAACCAGACGATGTAGAGGTAGAACCAGTGGTAGGCGGCCATCTGGAAGGCGATCACCACCGCCGCCCCCAGCGCCGCGATCTGAGCCGAGCTGCGCCGCCGCGGCACGATCGCCACGCCGATCGCCAGCCCCACCACGCAGACCTCCCAGATCGCGTGCAGCCAGCCGAGCGAGGTCTGGCCCCAGATGCTGAACGGCGAGTCGCTGCGGTTGACCTGCCCGCCCAGCGTGCGGTGCCAGAGCTCGTCAAGGCCGCCGTTGGGGATGAAGGGCAGCCATGCGATCACGAAGACGGCGATCACCGCAAGCGACGCGATGAGGGTGCGGCGGCTCCAGAGGGGATCGCGGCCGCGAGCGAACAGCGGCGCCAGCGCGAGCGGCGCGAACTTCGCGGCCCCGCCGAGTGCGACGAGCACTCCGCGCGCCGGCGGCGATGACAGCGCAAGGAACGCCCATACGACGAGCGCGGCCACCAGCGAGTCGTTCGAGTTGGTGGACAGGACGAACAGGGAATAGGGGTAGGCCGCCCAGGCGAACGCGAGCACCGCGCCGAGGTTCGTGCCCGCCGGTCCGTCGCGCAATCGCCGGCCCACGAGGAACAGGCCGAGCAGCGTGAGCAGGTCGAAGGCCACGGCCGCAGCGTGCGCCGCCGGCAGGTCGTCCCAGCGGCCGCTCCAGGGCCAGACCTGCTCGAACGGGATGTAGGCGATGTAGTTCACCGGCCCGTAGGTGTCGCCGTGCGCGTTGTCGGCCGGGAAGTTGCCCTCGTAGAGCGGCTTGCCGTGCGTGATGTAGTCGGCCCCCGTCACACCCGCGTAGCCGACGTCGATCGCGTTCGAGTCGATCATGTTCAGCCCGATGCGGAAGCCCATCAGGAAGAGCACTGCGAGCCCGAGCGCGAAGGCCGACGCGTAGGGCACGAGCTTCCCCTGCGGCCGGCGCGGCCGGAAGCCGGCGATCAGCATCCGGATCAGCAGATAGCCCAGCACGGGGTAGACGAGTGGCACCGACACGCCGATGTTGCCGCGCTCGAAGAACAGGTGCGAGACCGCGAAGGCCACCAGCATCAGCAGGTCGAGATGCAGCAGCCGGAATGGCCGGCGCGGGTCGATGAACGGCAGCAGGAAGATCAGCCCGAGCGGCAGCCAGACGTAGATCGCATCGAAGCGGCGGCCGAACGCGCCCGGGTAGCCGCGCGCCATGCGCCACTGCACCTGGTAGCCGGTCCAGGCCTCGAGCGGGGTGCCGGATGGATCGTCCACCAGCACCTGCATCCGCTCCTTGTTCTTCGGGTCGAAGTAGCTGACCTGCCAGGAGCGCGGCCGCTCGATGTAGCCATAGGGACGCAGGCCCGGGTGCTTGTGCAGCTCGTCGCGGACCTTCACCACGCGCTGCGCGATGGCCACGGCCTGGAGCGCCGACAGGCGGTAGCCCTTCGGCACCTCGATCTGAGTCGTCGGCAGCTGGATCGCGGGCTGCGACGCGTCAAAGGCGTGCGCGACCTGCGGGAGCGCCAGGGTGGCGGCCAGCGCCGCCGCGAGAACGAGGCCTCGGCTCAGCGGCCTCGGCCGAAGCTCCACATCTTGTTCCCGAGGAAGTTGAGCGGTGTGGCGGCGGCGATCGCGATCGCCTGGGCGCCGATCTTCGGCACGCCGCCGTTGATGAGCAGCTGGAGCACCCCGAGCGAGAACAGGAAGGCCAGCACGCTGATGGTGAAGAAGCGCGCCGCCTGGAAGCCGGCATGGCCCTCGCGCGCTCGGAAGGTCCAGTGGCGGTTCCACCAGAAGTTGTTGGTCAAAGCAACGAGGAACGCGACGGTGGCGGCCACGAGGTGGTGCACGTCGAGCTTGACGGCGAGCAGCGCGAACACCCCAAGGTTGAGCGCGTAGCCCGTGCCGCCGACCACGCAGAACTTGGCGAGCTGCACCCAGTTATGGGTGCGGCGCATGCCGTGGCGCAGGCGCGTGTGGGCGCGCACCGGCGGCGCCGGCGGGGCCTGCATCCGTTCCTCTCGGAACGCGATAGCGGTGTCGTCGGACATTGGGGGACCTACGAGCCTACCTGGAAATGCTGGAGCACCATTGGGGTCACGTCCTGTATCGACCACTGCTCCGGGACCTGTACCGGCTCCGTGCCGGCAAAGACGAGGACGCCTAGCGAATCGCCTCTGTGGAGCGAACCGTGGCTTCCACCGCCCACGTGGTCGGTGCCTCCCCAGTCTACGAACTCATACCCGGGGGTTGCACCGATCAGGACGTCACCGGAGTTAGGACATGTTAAGGCGGACCAGAGCCTTCCGAGGGGGTCCGGGTAGATCCGGCTGTCCACGCGGCCGTCGGCGACGTCGAGATCGAGTGCGTCGAGATCGCCCTCCACGCTCCAGCGCCCGCCGCGCCGGTCATGCAGCTCTCCGCCCGGCGCGAAGCGCAGCTCGCCGCGCTCGCTCCACACCTCCGCCTCCTCGCCCGCGAGCCGCGCCACCACGTCGAGCCCCTCGACCTTCCGCAGGTCGCTCATCACCCGAGCGGCCGCCTCCTCGCGCTTGTCGGGGTCGAGCACGTAGACCATCGCGGAGCGCGCAGCGGGGCAGACCGCGATCTCGGCGCCCGCGGCCGCCGTCTCGCCCGGCAGCAGGACGCGCCAGTCGGGCAGCCCCTGCGCGAGGTTCACGCGCTCCTCGACGCTCGTCTGCGAGTGGTCGGACATCACCACCACCGCGTGGTCCTCGAGGAAGGCGTCCGGGCCGCCGGCCACGTGCATGATGCGCTCGAGCGCGCGGTCGGCGTCGGCGATCGAGGTCACCTGCGCGTACGGGCCATGCCGGTGCGAGTAGGTGTCGTTGTCCGGCAGCGAGAAGAGCAGGAAGTCGAACAGGTCGTGTTCGACCAGATAGGCCCCGACACAGCCCGTGTGCTGGTCGCGCTGGCCGGGCTTGCCGAGCATCGAGCGGCAGCCGGTCTTGCGCGAGGAGAAGAGGTCGGCGTAGAAGAGCTCGGTCGGCCCGTACACGGCGTGCGTGAACTGGGCGGCGCGGGCGATCGCCGAGTAGACCCCGTCCTCGGCGATCGAGTGGCGCGTGCGGCCGCGGTAGATCAGGTAGGTGGTGCAGGCGGTCCGCAGCCCGGCGTCCTCGAGCGACTCGTACACGGTCGGGACGGCCCGGCTGAGATGGGCCATGTTCATGTTGTAGACCGTGTCGAACAGCGAGCGGCGGATGCCGAACGCGCGCGTGGCCTGCATCGACGAGCCGTACTCGACGTAGCGCTCCTCGCCGCGGTGGTACCAGTTCATCGAGGGGATGTGGTGCTGGTCCGGTGCCACCCCGGTGGCGATGCAGGACGAGGCGACCGGCGTGACCGAGGGGTAGGAGGACACGCAGTCGCGCACGTAGGTGCCGCGCTCGATCACGGCCTGCAGCGCCGGCACCCGACCCTCCGCCAGCGCCCGGTCGAGCATCTCCGGCTTGAGCGAGTCGATAACGGCGAGGACGAGCTTCTTCGGCCGCCCGGCTTTGCTCATCTGAGGATGCGCAGGCCCTCGAACTTGCGGTCTTCGCCCCTGCGCCCCTGCACCAGCAGCAGGACGAAGGCGGCGAGCGCCAGGAAGGACACCGGCGGGATCAGGATCGCCAGCCCCGCGAGCACGAGCGCGGCGATGTCAGCGTAGGCGCTGAGGAAGGCGGCCGCTGACGGGTCGAGCCGGCGGCGCGTGCGGCGGAGCAGCCCGGCCACGGCCGCGAAGCCGAGCAGCGCGCAGGCCACGCCCGCGATCAGCCCGGGCCAGCTCTTGTGCCCGGTGTCCGCCAGCGAGCCGCCGAACAGGAGCGCGCCGAACGCGAGCCCGAGCAGGCCCTCGCCGAGCTGGACCTGCCGGCTGTCGGCGGCGCCCGGGCGGGCGCGCTCGATGACGTACGCCAGAACGGCGAGCGCGAGCAGCAGGGCCAGCCACCAGACGCTCTCGAGGAACGAGAAGTCGGTGCCGCTGAAGTCGAGGCCGACGTTGCCGCGAGCGAGCGCGCCGGCGAGCAGCGGCGGAAGGAACGGCCGAACGCCGCTCGAGCCGGCCAGCCCGGCTCCCTGTCCAATGTCCATGAAGAGGCTCATCTGTACGCTGCCCCGGAAGGGCCATGACGATAGAGGACCATCCACGGGGCAGGGGTCCGGGGGATGGGGGCGAACGACCTCCCATGGGGCCGACGCGCTCCACCTCGCGCGACCTCGAGCGCTACGCAGGCTTGTTTGCATCACGCACGCGCGTGATGAAGTCGTCTGCGATGCGCGACCTGATGGCGGTCACCGCGCGCCCCGAGGTGATCTCGCTCGCGGGCGGTCTGCCCGACACGAGCACCTTCCCGCCCAGCACGTTCGCCGACGTGGCCTGCCGGGTGGCGGCCGAGTCCTGCGCGAAGGCGCTCCAGTACGGGCCGACCGAGGGGCTGCGCGAGACGATGGCCTGCATCCGCGAGGTGATGGCCGCCGAGGGCACGCCCGTGGACATTGACGACATGGTCGTCACGACCGGCGGGCAGCAGGGCATCGACCTCGTGACGAAGACGCTCATCGACCCGGGCGACGTCGTGGTGGCCGAGGCGCCGACCTACCCGGGCGCGGTGCCAACCTTCTCCTCCTACCAGGCCGACGTGGTGCAGATCGAGCTGGACACGGACGGCATGCGCATGGACCTGCTCGAGGAGGCGCTCGACCGCCTCGAGCGCGAGGGGCGGCGGCCGAAGTTCATCTACACGGTGCCGACCTTCCAGAACCCCGCCGGCGTGACGATGTCGCTGGCGCGGCGGCGCCGCCTGGTCGAGATCGCCCACGCGCGCGAGCTGCTCGTGCTGGAGGACAACCCCTACAGCCTGCTGCGCTACGAGGGCGACGCGGTGCCGTCGCTCTACTCGCTCGACGGCGGCGTGTACGTGATGTACCTCGGCACCTTCTCGAAGATCCTCTCGCCGGGCATCCGCCTCGGTTGGGTGGTGGCCCCGCCGCCGGTGCTCGAGAAGATCAACCAGGGCAAGCAGGGCACCGACCTCTGCACCTCCACGCTCTCGCAGCTGATGGTGCAGGCGTACTTCGAGGAGGTGCGCTGGCACGACTACGTCGAGTCGCTCACCCAGCTCTACCGCGCGAGGCGCGACACGATGCTCGACGCGCTGGCCGAGTTCTTCCCACCGCAGGCGGAGTGGACGCGCCCGCGCGGCGGGCTGTTCATCTGGGCGACGCTGCCCGACTTCATCGACACCACCGACCTGCTGGCGCGGGCGCTGCGCGACAACGTGGCCTTCGTTCCCGGCGAGCAGGCCTACCTCGACGGGCGCGGGCGCAGCGCAATGAGGCTGAACTTCTCGGCCCAGGACGAGCACTCGATCCGCGAGGGCATCCGGCGCATCGGCAAGGTCGTGCAGGAGCAGGTGGCGCTCTACGGCACGCTCACCGGCCAGGAGCAGCCGCCGCGCCGGCCGCAGCCGGACGCCGCGCCGGTGGACGATGGCGGAACCGTGGTCTCGTTCCCGGAGCGGCGGCGCGCGTGAGCCGGGTCGCCGTCCTCAAGGGCGGCAGCTCGCTCGAGCGGCTGGTGTCCCTGCGCTCCGGCGCGCGCGTGGAGGACGCCCTGGCGCGCCTCGCGCACGAGCCGATCCCGATCGACGTCGGGCCCGACCTCGTGGAGCGGCTCCAGGAGGAGGCGCCCGACGTGGCCTTCGTCGCGCTGCACGGGCCGGGCGGCGAGGACGGCACGGTGCAGGAGCTGCTCGAGATCCTCGGGATCCCCTACACCGGCTCGGGCGTGGCGGCCTGCATCCGCTCGATGGACAAGGTGCTGACCAAGCACCTGCTGCTCGAGTCCGGCGTGCCCACGCCCGAGTTCTTCGCCTTCAATCAGACGGCGTTCGAGGGGCTGGGCGCCGCGGGCGCGCTGCCGGCGATCGAGGAACGGCTCGCCTTCCCGATCGTCGTGAAGCCGGCCGCCCAGGGCTCGGCGCTCGGCGTGAAGTTCGCGCGCACGCCCGCGGACGTCCCGGGAGCGCTTGTGGCCGCCTTCTCCTACGACACCAAGGTGCTGCTCGAGCGTCACGTGAAGGGCCGCGACTTGGCGGTGTCTGTGCTGGAGGGCTCCGCGCTGCCGGTGGTCGAGGCGGTGCCGCACGAGGACGGCTTCTACGACTTCGAGGCCCGCTACGAGATCGGCCGCACCACCTTCGTCTGCCCGGCCGAGCTGCCGGAGCCGATCACCGCGCGCGCCCAGGCGCTCGCCGTGGCCACCTACGCCCTGCTCGGCTGCTACGGCGCGGCGCGCGTGGACATCATGCTCGAGGAGGAGACCTCCGAGCTCTTCGTGCTCGAGGCGAATGCGATCCCCGGCATGACCGAGACGAGCCTGCTGCCCCAGGCGGCGGAGGCCGCGGGGGTGAGCTTCGACGGCTTCGTGGAGCGCATGATCGAGTTGGCCCTCGAGCGCGACGAGAGTAAATTCGCCGAGACATGAGCGCCGACGACGTCGAGACGCTGCGCGTTCTCTACGACGAGTGGGCCCGCGGCGATTACCGGCGCGCCGACATCTTCGCTCCGGACGTCGCGCTGTCGTTGGACGAGGACTTCCCGGACATCATGGTCGAGCCTGGCTACGACGGCTTCGTCTCGACGATGCGCATGTGGCTGTCCTCGTGGGAGACGCCCTTCGTGGTCGTGGCCGAGGAGTTCATCGATCTCGGCCAGCACCTGGTGGTGATCGTGCACTGGCGCGGGGTGAGCAAGGCCAGCGGCACGGTGGTGGAGCGGCCGGGCGCGCACCTGTGGACGTTCCGGGACGGCCACGCGGTCGCGCTGAAGCTCTGCCGCGACCGCGCCGAGGCCTTCGCCTCCGCCGCGACGCTGGGCTGAGTGCGTGGAGCGGCTCGACATCGTCCGGATCCGCAACGGACGCATCGCCGAACATTGGAACGTCGTCGACCGGCTGGGACTGATGCAGCAGTTGGGCGTGGCCTAGACGGCGCGCATCCGGTTGTTGCGGGGGTTGTGCTCGACCTCGGCCAGCCCGAGCGCCTCGAGCACCGGCGGGACGTAGTTCCCGAAGCGGCCGCGGAGGCCCTTCTTCATGCCGTACCAGCCGCCGACCGGGTTCCCGGGCGAGCGCGCCCACGCCTCGACGCTGCCCTCGGCGGCCGGCTTCTGCTCGTCGGCGCTGCCGAGTGGCATCCAGTCGCCGTGGTTCTGCAGCAGTTCCTCGAGATCGCTGATGCAGCGCAGCTGATAGCGCAGCTCGGTGGTGCCCACCTGGACCACCAGCGCCGGCGGATCGGCCGTTTCGTCTCGGTAGGCCTGGTACTCCGACTTGCCTGGCGGGGTCTTGAGGGTCCAGGGATCGGCCACGGTGCCGGACCCGGTGAACGTCGCTGCCGCCATCGTCGTGCTCCTTCGCGTTGGGCTCTCCGTAACGTGTGCGTTACGGTAGCATCACGGTTACGGATGGAGCGGGAACTGCATCGAGAGGCCCTGGACGCGCTCGGTGACGCGAACCGCCGCTCGATCGTCGAGATCCTCAGCCAGGGCGGCAGCTCGGTGCAGGAGATCGCGGATCGGCTCCCGATCAGCAGGCCGGCGGTATCGCGGCACCTGCGCCTGCTGAAGGACGCCGGCCTGGTGAGCGACCGGGCCGTGGGCACCCGGCGCATCTACGAGCTGCGCGGCGAGGGGGTCGACGCGATCCGCGACTATTTCGCCGAGGTGTGGGACCAGGCCGCGACGCGCTTCCGGATCGTGGCGGAGAACACTAAATGACCGACGCGCTCGTCCTGGAGTTCGAGGTCGGCGTCCCGCCGGCGCACGCCTTCGACGTCTGGACGCGCCGCTGCGGGACCTGGTGGCCCTCCTCTCACACGATCAGCGGCGATCCCTCGGCCATCACCTTCGAGCCGAAAGTCGGCGGCCGGATCGTGGAGCATGCATCCGGGGGCGCCGAGCACGACTGGGGCGAGGTGCTCGACTGGGACCCGCCGGGCCGCCTGCGCTACCTCTGGCACCTCTTCTTCGACCGCAGCGAGGCGACCGAGGTCGAGGTGACCTTCAGCCCGGCCGGCGAGGGCACGGCGGTGCGGCTGGAGCAGCGAGGCTGGGAGCGGCTCGGCGATGCCGCGGCCGACCGCCGCACACGCACCCGGGACGCCTGGAGCGAGCTCGGAGCGCGGTTCGTGGAGGCCTGCGCAACCCGCTGACCGGCGCGCTGGGGTGCAGGCCGGGTCTAGGCTGGCGACCCATGAGCCGCTTCGGCCGGTCCCTCGGAACGAAGCTGGGGCTCCTGGTCACGCTGATCACGGCCGGGGCCGTCGCCGCGATCTTCTTCGTGGTCGTCCCGCAGCTCCGGGCGCGCGTGGAGAACCAGCGGCTGACCGAGCTCGAACGAGTCGCGCCGGCCTTCACGCCCCTCATCACCGGCAAGATCAGCCACGAGATCAAGGCGCCCCAGCTCGATCGGCTCGTCCGCTCCCTCGCCGACCGCTCCGACGCCGAGGTCACCCTGTCGGAGATCCAGCGCCGGCAGGGCGCACCGCCTGCCTTCGACGTCTTCTCGAACTCGCGCGGTACCGGCACGGTCGATGCGAACCGTGGCCTTCAGGTGCTCGCCTCACAGACCCGCAGGACACAGGGCGCGATCGTCAACGGAGCGGCGGGCCGGACTGCGCAGGTGGCCGTTCCGCTGCCCTTCAAGCATCCGGTCTGGGTGGCGGTCTACACGCGCGACCTCTCGGACGTCCACGGCCCCGTCGCCCTGTTCGGCAACCGCGTCCTCATCGCGGGCGGCATCGCCCTCCTGATCACGCTGATGGGCGGCTACCTGGTCGCCCGCCGACTGGCACGCCGTGTGAACAACCTGCGGCCCGCCTAGGAGCCGCCCGCAAAGTCTTCAGGGGTGACGTTGTCGAGGAAGTCCTTGAACTTCTCGACGACTTCCTCGGTGTCCTCGACCTCGTGCTCGAACTCGATCGCGGACTCCTCGATCACGGACTCGGCGGCGAAGATCGGCGCGCTTGTGCGCACGGCGAGCGCAAGCGCGTCAGATGGCCGCGAGTCGATCTCGATCTCGCGCCCGTTGAGCTGCAGCGTGATCGACGCGTAGAAGGTGTTCTCCTTGAGCTCGGTGACCGCGACCTTGGTACAGGAGACCTCGAGCTCGCCCAGCATGTCGTTGATGAGGTCGTGGGTCATCGGCCGCGGAGTTGTGGCTCCCTGAAGCTTCATCAGGATCGCGGCAGCCTCGGGATGACCGATCCAGATCGGCAGGAACTTGTTCCCCTCACGAGTCTTCAGGAGCACGATCGGCTGCTTGCCGACCATGTCGAAGCTCACTCCGTAGATCACCATCTCGAGCATCGGATCGAGGCTCCCTCACGTTCGAGCCGGGTGCCAGACAGTCTAGACATGCATGAGCCCGGCTACGCTGCGCCCCCGTGACGGGTCGGGTGAGAGTCGCGGTCTGCACCAACCGGCGGCCCGCGCAGGTGGCCGAGGCACTTGCGGCGCTTCGCTCCCAGGTGCCGGAGGGCCTGCTGGCGGTCGTGGCGAGCGGCCTCCCGGCGGCCGAGCGCGACGCGGATCGCGAGCCCGGCGAGGTGCTGCTGGAGGAGCCGCGGGAGGGCCTCTCGCTGGCGCGTAACCGCGCGCTCGAGTGGTGCGCAGAGGACGACGTGCTCGCCTTCGTGGACGACGACGCGGTGGTGCAAAATGGCTGGTACCAAGCGCTTTCGGGCGCGTGGGAGGCGGCATCGGACGACATCGCCTGCATCGGCGGGCCGATCTGGCCGCGCTTCGCTGCGCCGGCGCCCGAGTGGCTCTCGCCGCCGCTCCTGCCGGCCCTCACGCTGCTCGATCTCGGGCCCGAGCCGCGCGACCTCGACCCGGCCGTGACCACCGTCTACGGGGCCAACATCTCGTTTCGGGTGGCGCCGCTGCGGGCGGCGGGAGGGTTCGACCCCCGCTTTGGGCACAGCGCCGGGCGGATCTACTTCTCGGAGGAGGACGAGGCGCAGCGCGCCCTCAAGCGGCTCGGCTACCGGGTGCGCTACCTGCCAGACGCCGGCGTCTGGCACGTGATCCCGGCCGAGCGCCTCACACGCAGGTCGTTCCTGCGGCGCCGGTTCGCCTACGGGCGAGCGCTCGGCGCCCGGCGGGGACGCACCCGCGCGCTCGCCGCCAGGCAGGCCGCCAGCTCTGCGCTGGGCGCGCTCGTCGCGGCGCTGCGCCGCCAGGACTCGCTGCTGATGGAGCGGGCGGTGCGGGCCGCCGAGAACGCCGGCGTGCTCTACGGCTCCACGAGGCCGCGCCGGATCGCGTAGCGCACCAGCTCCACGCGGTCGCGCATGCCGAGCTTCGAGAGCACGTTCGCCCGGTGCGACTCGACGGTCTTCTCCGACACGTGCAGCGCCGCGGCAATCTGCTTGTTGGTGTGGGCCTCGGCGATCAGCTTCACCACGTCGAGCTCGCGCGGCGTGAGCGGGTCGGCGAGGCGCTCCGAGCGGTCGCCCTCGAGCCACTCCTTGATCGCGGCGCGCTCGGTGTCCGGCGAGACGAACTTCTCGCCGCGCGCCACCGCGTAGATGGCGTCGATCAGGTCGGTGTCCGCGGCGCGCTTCAGCACGTAGCCGGACGCCCCCACGTTCACCGCGTCGAAGAAGTAGCGCTCGTCGTCGTGCATCGAGAGCAGCAGCACCGAGGTGTCGGGCAGGCGCGCCTTGATCTCGCGCGCGGCCTGCAGGCCGGTCATGCGCGGCATCGAGACGTCGAGGATCGCCACGTCCGGGCGGCGCGACTGGGCGAACTCGACCGCCTCGAGCCCGTCCTCGGCCTCGGCCACGACGCGCATGCCCTCCTGCTTGTCGATCAGCATGCAGATTCCGGAGCGCACGATGCCGTGGTCGTCCGCGACGAGGATGTGGATCATCAGGGCACGTGCAGGCACACGGTCGTGCCCTCTCCTGGTCGTGACTCCACGCTGAGCTGACCGCCCACGAGCCGCGCTCGCTCGGCCATGCCGTTCAGCCCCAGGCCGCCGTTGCGGCGGCCGTTGCCGTTGAAGCCCACGCCGTCGTCCCTCACGGCGAGGTCGACGCCGCTGCCGCAGGCCACCAGATCGACCTCGACGCGGGTGGCGAGGGCGTGGCGAGCGACGTTTGCCAGGGCCTCCTGGGCCACCCGGTAGATCACGAGCTGCTGGTCGTCCCCGAGCGAGTCGGGGCGGCCCTGTGTGTCGAGCCGCGCCTCGATCCCGTGCTGCTCGCCGAAGCGCCGCACGTGCCCCTCGAGCGCCGGCACGAGGCCGTGGTCGTCGAGCGCGCTCGGGCGGAGCTGGCGGGCGAGCTGGAGCAGCTCCTCCATCGCCTGGTTCACCAGCCGCTTGAGCTCGACCAACTCGCTCTCGAACTCAGGCGAGGGGGAGTCCTGCATCAGCGCGGTGAGACGCAGAAGGATCGCGGTGAGAGCCTGGTTCACCTCATCGTGGAGGTCGCGCGCCACGCGCTTGCGCTCCTCCTCCTGGGCGCGCAGCACGAGCCGGCCGCTGCGCCGGCGCTCCGCCTCCACGCGCTCGAGCAGGCGCCGGAAGGTTGCGGCAAGGCGGTCGACCTCCTCCATCCCGCCGGCGGCCGGTTCCTCGAAGCTGGCGACGTTGGCGGGATCGATCGCCTCGAGGCGGTCGATCAGCTCCTCCAGCGGGGAGAAGCGCCGCCGCAGCATCATGATGTTCGCCAGCAGCGCCAGCATGATCGACATGGCGAGCAGGGCGAATTGCAGGCGCTCGCCCTGGATGCGCAGGTTCAGGTTCGCCGCGGAGGTGGCACCAAAGAGCACCGCGGTGACCAGGAAGACATTGACCAGGATGGTCTGTCCTATGAGGGTTCCGCGCTTGTTCATACCGAAAGATGGGGTCCAGACCCCATATCGGCAGAAAGCCCACAAACCGAAAACAGGAGCAGACACTCTTGGGCGGGCAGGAAATCAGGCAGGACCGCCCACCTCCTGACGGGTTTTGGGTCTGAGCGGGGCGCCACACGATGTGGCGCCCCGCTCTGTTTTGCCCTACTGCCGCCTGCGGCGCGCGTCGATCGGCGTGACCTGCGCCGACTCGCGCTCCTCGCCCAGCTCGTAGCGGGGCGGCTCCGGCTCCAGGCCGAACAGCTCGCGCAGGGCCTGCAGATAGAGGTAGGAGCCGCCGCGCTCGGCCGCAGCCTTGATGCGCATCGTGGGCTCGTGCAGCAGGCGGTTCACGACAGCGCGGGCGAGCACCTCCACGCGCTCGCGGTCGGCGTCGCTGAGCGACTCCCAGCGCGACTCGTTCTCGCGCAGGACCCGCTGCACGACCTCCTCGCCGCGCTCGCGCAGCGCCGCCACGGTGGGCAGGACGTCGAGGCCACCGAGCCAGTCGCCGAAGCGCTCCACTTCCTGCTCGACGATCACCTTCGCGCGCGTGGACTCGGCCTGGCGCACGCTGACGTTGCGGGCGACCTCGCGCTGGAGATCGTCGATGTCGTAGAGCGTGATGCCCTGCAGCTCGCGCACGCTGTGGTCGATGTCGCGCGGCACCGCGATGTCGATCAGGAGGAGCGGCCGGTTGCCGCGGAGCTCCATTACGAGCTCGAGCTCTTCGCGCCCCACGATCTGGTGCGGCGAGCCGGTGGCGCTGACCACGATGTCGGCCTTGAGCAGCTCGCCGGGCAGGTCGTCGAAGCGGACGGCGTGGCCCCCGAAGCGCTGTGCCAGGCCGATCGCGCGGTCGTAGCGGCGGTTGGCCACGAAGATCGTCTCGACGCCGCGCTCGCGCAGCGCCCGGGCGGTGAGCTCGCCGTTCTCGCCGGCGCCGATCACGAGCACGCGGCGCGAACCCAGCTCGCCCACGACGGCGCCCGCCAGCTCCACCGCCACGCTCGAGATCGAGACGTGCGAGCGGCCGATCGCGGTCTCCGTGCGAACGCGCTTGCCGGCCCCGAGGGCGTCCCGGAACAGGCGGTTGGTGATCGGCCCGGTGACGTTCTCCACCAGCGCGAGCTCGTAGGCGCGCTTGACCTGACCCTGGATCTCGGCCTCGCCGATGATCATCGAGTCGAGGCCCGCGGCCACGCCGAACAGGTGGCGCACTGCGTCCATGCCGCGCAGCGAGTAGAGCGAGCCGAGCAGCTCGGTGGGCCGGATGCCGGCCTGGCGCGACAGCGCGCCGAGGGCCTCGTTCTCGGCCTCGAGCGGATCGGCGGCCACGAGGTAGAGCTCGGCGCGGTTGCAGGTGGAGATCGCCACCGCCTCGTGCACGGCCGGATGCGCCACCAGCTCGGTGAGCACGCTGACGGCGCGGCCCTCCGGCAGCGCGAGCCGCTCGCGGACCGCCACCGAGGCGGTCTTGTGCGAGATGCCGAGGGCGAGCAGGCCGTCGCTCATCCGCCGCGCTCGTCGAGCAGCTCGTTGATCGACTCGACCTCTCGCTCGATGCGCGAGATCTTCGCGGCCATGATCGCCACGTAGATGAGCACCAGGGTGAAGACCACGAGGTAGGCGGCCGCCACGTACTTGCCGGCCTCGTGCAGCGGCAGCGCGGGCATCAGCGGTCGCTCGGGCTTGCGGGGACCGTGCCCACGGGCGGGGCCGGGGCGCCCGCCGCCGGCCGCTCCTCGTACGTGAGCTCGAGCCGCCGGCGCAGCTTCTTCAGCTCCATCGACGCGTGCTTCGAGGTGAGCTCGAGCTTCCAGAGCGTGACGTAGAGCAGTAGGACCGCCCCCAGCGAGACCAGGAAGGTGAGCCGCATCGACCCGGGCATGTTGCCGCCGGTGGCCGAGAGCACGCGCGGGTGGCTGAACGACTGCGACAGCCGCACGGCGATGAAGTTGACCGGCACGAAAGCGCCGGCGGCGATCGCGAACACGGCCGCGTAGCGCGCCTGCCGCTCGGGGTCCTCGATCGAGAAGCGCAGCGGCTGGTAGCAGCAATAGAGCAGGAAGATGATCAGGAACGAGACCAGCGTCGGCTCGTCCCACACCCACCAGTGGCCCCATGAGCCCTTCGCCCAGATGGCGCCGGTGATCAGCACTCCCACCGCGAGCACGATCGACAGGTGGATCGCCACGTAGGAGCGCATGTCCCACGAGCGGTCCTCGGTGCGCAGGTACTGGATCGCCATCAGGCCGCCCGCGATGAAGCCGCCCAGCGCAACGATCGCCAGCGGCACGTGCAGGTAGAAGATCTTCTGCAGGAAGCCCTGGTCGGCGTCGTTCGGCGCGTAGAAGAACACCAGGCCGAGAGCCAGAGCCAGGCTGGCCGCGGCGGCTATCGAGAGGGGCCGAAGACCCTTGCGATACAAGGGCTAATCCTCCAGGAGGAAGTCGAAAACAGCGATGGAGACGAGGAGGAAGACCATATCGTAGAGCCCGAGGAGGCCCAGCCATTTGCCCAGCTCGTGCGGCGCCTGGGTGCCGCTGAAGAGCGGCTCGGTGGCGTTCGCGCCGGCGATCGTGACCGGTACCAGCAAGGGTAGGAGCAGCAGCGGGACGATCAGGTCGCGCGCGCGCGTCTCCACCGCCAGCGCCGAGACGAGCGCGCCCACGACGGCCAGGCCCACGTCGGCCAGCAGCAGGATGGCGATCAGCGACGGCAGCGGCGTGAACGGGTCCGGGCCGAGCAGCAGGATGTCGAACGCCGGCACCGCCACCAGCTCGAGCACGAGCAGGTAGAGAAACAGCGCGGCCGCCTTGGCGACGAACACGGCGGTGCGGTCGATCGGCGCAAGCAGGATCCCGTCGAGCCCGCCCTGCTCGCGCTCCCCAACGAACAGGCGGTTCACCCCCAGCACCGTGGCGAGCACGAGCGTGACCCACAAGACCCCCGCCGCCAGGTCGCCCTCGAGCGTGTTCCGCTGCAGGCCGAAGTGGAACAGCACGAAGACCGTGACCGAGAAGAGCGCCATCGCGGGCACCGACTCCTTGCTGCGCACCTCGATGCGCAGGTCCTTGCGCAGGATGGCGAGCGCGCTCCGCGTCACCGGTACAGCCCCTTGAGCTCGCCCACGTCCGCCGGCCCGAGCCAGGCCTGGCGGCCGGCGCGCAGCCCGAGCGCCAGGTCGCTCTCGGCGGCGCCGCCCTCGAGATCGTGCGACACCAGCACCCGCGTGCGGCCCGAGGCCCGGCCGATCAGCGGCTCGAGCAGCTCGCGCGCGCCGGGGTCGAGGCTCGACCAGGGCTCGTCGAGCAGGAGCAGCGGCGGCTCGTGCAGCAGCGCGCGTGCGGCGGCGAGGCGCTGGACCATGCCGCGCGAGAGGTCGCGCAGCGGGTCGTGCGCGCGCCGCTCCATCCCCACGGCGCGGATCAGCTCGTCCACCCGCGGCTCCGCGACGTCGTGCAGGCGGGCGTGGAAGACCAGGTTCTCGCGCCCGCTCAGCTCGCGGTAGAGCAGCGGCTCGTGCCCGAGGTAGCCGATCCGCCCGCGCACCTTCCAAGCCTCGCGGGGCAGCTCGGCATCCAGCACGCGCACGTTGCCGGCATGCGGACGCAGCAGCGTGGCGAGCACGCGCAGCAGCGTGCTCTTGCCTGCCCCGTTGGCGCCGAACAACCCGAGCGTCCGGCCCTCGGCCAGCTCGAAGCTCACGCCGTCGAGTGCGATGCGCTCGCCATAGCGACGAACGAGCCCCTCGACAAGAACCGCAGTCCGCAGTCCGCAGTCCGCAGTCCGCGGCTCCGCCGCGGTGGCGCCCTCACTCACGCTCGAGCGTTTCAGCCGCATGGCGCAGCGTCGGCTCGACGACCGGCCACGACTGCCGCACCGCCTTCGGCGAGCCCGGGAAGTTCACGATCAGCGTCCGCCCGCGGATGCCGGAGACCCCGCGCGTGAGGATCCCGAGCGGCGTGTGGTTGCGCGACTCGGCCCGGATCGTCTCGGCGAAGCCGGGGGCCTCGCGGTCGATCACGTCGAGCGTGGCCTCCGGCGTCACGTCGTCGTGGGTCAGGCCGGTGCCGCCGGTGGTGAAGATGAAGCGCACCTGCTCGACGTCGGCGAGCCGCCTGAGCGCCAGCGCGATCGCCTCGCGGTCGTCGGTCACCGCGTCGTGGATCGGCTCCAGGCCGGCGGCCTCGCAGAGCTCGACCAGCGTCGTGCCCGACTCGTCGTCCTCGCGCCGCGCGCGCGAGCTCGAGATCGTCAAAACCGCTGCTCTCACGGCCCTTGAGCCTACGGGGAAAGCCTGGTCCAGTACACCTCTGTGGTGTATGGAATGGCGATGCGTTCGTCGTCCGGCACCGCCGCCGCGATCTCACGGATGCGAGCCGCACGCTCCTCTTCGGGCAGCGCCGAGATGTAGCTGCGCGAGGCAAAGGCGCCGATGGCCTCCTCGCGCGTCGCCTCCTGCACGTGCTGGAACTCGCGCAGCTCGAGCGGGCCGAACAGGCCCGACGCCTCGACTCCCCGGCGCCACTGGTCGTCTCGGTGCCGCGGGGTGTCGCCTCTCGCGTGCTCGATCACCTCGCGCACCCCGTGCATCCAGCCGACGCTCTCGTCGCGCGTGTTCCAGATCGCCACGAGGCCGCCACCCGGCCGCAGCACGCGCGCGATCTCGCGCGGCGCGCGCTCCCGGTCGAACCAGTGGAACGCCTGGCCCGCCAGCAGGACGTCCATCGACGCGTCGGCCAGCGGGATCTCCTCGGCCGACCCGGCCAGAGCGGTGACCTCGGGCAGCTCGCGCGCGAGCACCTTCCGCATGCCCTCGAGCGGCTCGACGGCGGTGAGCCGGCAGCCGAGCGGCAGCAGGGCGCGCGTGAGCTTGCCGGTGCCCGCGGCGAGGTCGAGGACGTCGCTGTCCGGGCCGATGCCCAGCTCCTCGGCGATGAAGTCGATCGCGCTCTGCGGATAGCCCGGGCGCACGCGCTCGTAGAGTTCGGCGCCCTCGCCCTCCCAGGCGCGCGTCACCACGTCGCGCAGCGTCACGTCCGCGTCCAGTGGCCGCTCTTCCCGCCGCTCTTCTCCACCAGGCGCACGCCGCCGATCTCCACGCCGCGCTCGAGCCCCTTGACCATGTCGTACACGGTCAGCGCCGCCACGCAGCAGGCCGTGAGCGCCTCCATCTCGACACCGGTCTGTGCACTGGTGCGGGCCTCGGCGCGGATCTTCACGAGGCCCTCGTCCGGCTCCACCTCGATGGCCACGTCGACGTAGGAGAGCGGCAGCGGGTGGCAGAGCGGGATCAGCTCGGCGGTGCGCTTGGCGGCCTGGATGCCGGCGATCCGCGCCGTGGAGATCACGTCGCCCTTGGGCGCATCGCCGGCCGCCACCGCGGCGGCGGTGGCGGGCTCCATGCGCACCAGGCCCTCGGCCACGGCGCGGCGCTCGGTGACCGGCTTCGCGCCCACGTCGACCATGCGGGCACGGCCCTCGCGGTCCAGATGCGAGAGCTCGTCCGTCAGGCCGGTGTGGCCGTGCGCTGCGCTGCGGCGATCAGGTCGCGCACGGCCTGCTCGTCGCCCTGTCGCAGCAGCTCGACCGGGTCGGGTTCGCCGTTGACGATCGACTCGAAGAAGGCCTTGCGGTCCTGGTAGGTGGGCAGCGTGCCCTTGGCCCAGCCGCGCACCTCGTTCAGCAGCTCCGCCAGGCGCGCATAGGGCTCGCCGAATTCGTCGGCGAGCTCGGCCTTGATGCGCTTGGCGAGGGCAGGGCTGGCGCCCGCCGTGGAGATGGCGATGGCGAGGGGACCGGAGCGGAAGATCGCCGGCAGGATGAAGTTGCAGAGCGGGGGCACGTCCACCACGTTGACCAGCATCGCCCGGCGCTCGGCGTCCTCGTAGACGCGGATGTTCACGTCGGTGTCGTCGGTGGCGGCGATCACCATGAACACGCCCTCGAGGTCGGCCGGCCCGTCGTACTCGCGGCGTTCCCAGCGAATCGAGCCCTCGGCCGCGAGCTCCCGCAGCGGCTCGATTGCGTCGGGCGCGATCAGCGTGACGTCGCCGTCGCAGACCAGCAGGCCCTCGACCTTCTCGAGTCCCACCTCACCGCCTCCCACGACCACGCAGCGACGCCCGCTGAGGCGCAGGCAGGCGATGTAGAAGGGCGTGTCGAGCATGCCCTGCACGCAGCTCTGGTCGCAGATGCCCTTTCGGAGCTGGCACACACATTCTTTGCCGCTGTAGGCATTCGCGGGCATCGATTGAGCTTAGTTCCTAGCTCCTAGTTCCTAGATCCTCGAAGCATCTTCGCGCCCAGCCTGGCGAGCGGCACAGCGCCCTTGCGCAACGCTCCCCACTTGTCGGCGTCCCTGCCGTAGAGCAGCTTCGCCGCCGAGTCCATCGACTTGCCCAGCGCGTCGTCGTAGGGGTGCCACCAGAAGTTGCCGATGCGGGAGGGCTCCCAGACCATCTGCTTGACGTTGACGCACTCATAGAAGCCGAACTTCGAGTGGGCGCGGCCGATGCCGCTGTGCTTCACGCCGCCCCAGGCGCACTGGCAGGTGCCGTGGGAGTACATGTGGTCGTTCAGCCAGACCATGCCGGACTCGAGCCGGCGGCCGATGCGGTCGGCCCGCTCGCGGTCGAGCGACCAGACCGACGCGCCCAGGCCGAACTCGGAGTCGTTGGCCAGCGCCACCGCCTCGTCCTCCGATCGCACCGTGACGATCGGGATCACCGGGCCGAAGATCTCCTCGCGCATGATGCGCATGTCGTGGGTCACGTCAGTGAGGACGGCCGGCGCGTAGAAGCTGCCGCTGAGGCCCGGCACCTCGGTGGGGCCGCCGCAGTGCAGCGTGGCCCCGTTCGCCACGGCGTCGTCCACCAGCTCGCGCACGATCTCGTACTGCTCCTGGGAGACCATCGGCCCGATCTCGGTGTCCCAGTCGAGCGGATTGCCGAGCCGCAGCTCGCGCGCGCCGCGCACCACTCCCTCGACGAAGCGATCCGCGACGTCGCGCATCACATACACGCGCTCGATCCCAGAGCAGGTCTGGCCGGCGTTGGCGAAGCCGCCCCAGAGGCAGCCGGAGATCGCGTGCTGCAGGTTGGCGTCAGCCAGCACGACCTGGGCGTCCTTGCCGCCAAGCTCGAGCACCGAGCCCTTGAGCTGTTCGGCGCAGGCAACGCCCACCCGGCGCCCGATTTCCACCGAGCCGGTGAAGAAGATCTTCGCGGCGCTCGACTCGACCAGCGCGTTGCCCACGGCGCCGCCCCCGTGGACGGTCCTGATGATCCCCTCGGGCACGCCGGCCCGCTCGAAGATCGTCTGGATCCGCTGGCCGATCAGCGGTGTCAGCGACGCCGGCTTGAGCACCACGCCGTTGCCGCACATGAGCGCGATGGCCACCTCGCCGAACGGGATCGACCAGGGGTAGTTCCAGGGCGCGATCACGCCCACGACCCCGAGCGGCTCGAATGCGAACCAGGCCTTTTTCTGCTTGAGGAAGATCTGCGGGTTCTTGACCCGCTCGTCCCCGAGGATCTCCGGGCCGTGGTCCGCGATCCAGTGCAGCGAGTCGATCGTGGGCAGCAGCTCCATCACGTAGGACTCGTTGATGGGCTTGCCCTGCTCGCTGGAGAGCAGCGTTGCGATGCCGTCGAGGTCGTCGATGATCGCCTGCGCCGCCCGGCGCATGTAGCGGGCGCGGTCCGCCAGCGGGAGCTGCGCCCAGAACGGCTGGACGCCGGCCACGTCGTCGACCACAGCCTGCACCTGGTCGGGGCCGATCGTCGGCACCGATCCGAGCGACTGGCCGGTGGCCGGGTTGACGGATTCGAGCTCCGCGCGCGCGGCGGTGGTCTGCGCCTCCATGGTCCTCCTCGCTAGCTGACGACCGGATTTTGGCGGGTCAGGCCGCGCGGCGCGCCCGCAGCGGCAGGCGCGTGTAGGCGATGCGGTGCCCGTCCTCGACGGTCTCGACCGTGTGGCCGAGGTCCTGCATCAGGCGCAGCATGGGCTCGTTGTGGTCGAGCATCTCCGCCCGGAGGTGGGTGGCGCCATGGCTGGCGGCGAGGTGGGCGAGCGACTCGAGCAGAGCGGCGCCGACGCCGCGGTGCTGATGCTCGTCGTCCACCACGAGGCCGAGGTCGCCCACTCCGGTGTCCACCAGTGCGACGTCGGCCAGGCCCACGATCTCCTCCACTCCCTCGAGCGGCGCCGTGGCCGCGAGGACCAGCCGCTCGCGCGGGTTGTAGAAGGTGAAGTGATGGACGGTGAGCTCGTCGATCTCGGGCGTGGCCACGAAGAAGCGGCGCAGCCGGGTGCCGCCGGAGAGGCGCTCGAGAAACGCCCGCACACGCGGGGCGTCGCTCGGTCTCGTGAGGCGGATGCCGATCCGGAGCCCGTCCCCCAACTCGTGCAGCGTGCCGAGCATGGCACCTGGATCTACGAGTTGACTCCTGTTACGTCTACGCATCCAGTTCCAGGGTGGCAGAGATAGTGCCAAGAGTCCATTGCATCAAGCCTGCTGTGGGGGCTTATCCTCAGCCAGATGAGGGATCCCAGATCGAGCGTACGTCCCGAACGCCACGCTCTGCTGCTGGCGCTTGGTGCTGCACTTGCTCTCGGCGTCGCGGGCCGGGTGGCGGTGCGGATTGGCGCGGATCTCCCACATGGCGCAGCCCTGTCGGCGCTCGGGCGGAGCTTCATCGCCCTCGGCGCCCCCTGGCTGGCGATGGCCTGGGCGCTCGGCTACTTCGCGCAGTCGCGCTCTGCGGGCGCCGCCTCCGGGGCTGTGGCGCTCTCCGCCGGGACCGTGAGCTGGTATCTGCTGACCGTCGTTGCGGGCGGTCGCGCCGCGGCGCCATACGCGGTGCCGCTGGCGTTCGCGTGGGGCGCGGTCGCCCTGCCCGCCGGGGCGCTGTTCGGCCTGGCCGGAGCCGTCTGGCGGGACGGCCGGGTGCTGGAGCGCGCATTGGCGGTGGCCGTCCTCACGGGCGCCTTCGCCGGCGAGGCGCTGCTGCTCGCGCGCGAGTGGTCGGGCCGGGCCGCGGACGCCGCGCTGGCGGCCGAGGTGGTGGTGGCGGCCGCGCTGCTGCTGGCCGCACGCCGGCGCACACCGCTGCGGCTGACGGTCGCGCTGTTCGCACTGGCGGTAATCGCCATGGCGGGAGCCGAGCACGCGGTGCGCGACGGCCTCAGGCTGGCGGGGTGGGCCGGGCCGTGAGGCGGTGATCGGTGATCCGTGATCCGTGATCCGTGATCGAACGAGCTAGCGCCCGCGAAGGCGCCGAATGTCCTCGAGCCGCGCCCGCAAGTCCGCCTCGAACCCCCGCTCCGTCAGCTCGACAAACCGCTCGCCCACCGCCTCCGGCGGCATCAGCTCCTGAGGTGAGACGCCCTCCTCGCGCGCGTGCGGGTAGTCGTAACCCTCGCCGCGGCCCAGCGCCCTGGCGCCGGGGTAGGCGGTGCTCTTCAGGTAGCCCGGCGGCTCGGGCGCGCCGTTCTCCGCCACCCAGGCCGCCGTTCGGCCCAGGGCGCGCTTCACGGTGTCCGACTTCGGCGCGAGCGCCAGGTAGATCGAGGCCTGAGCGAGGTTGAACGCGCACTCCGGCATGCCCACGTGCTCCACGGCATGGGCCGCAGCGACGGCGATCTCGAGCGCGCGCGGATCCGCGTTGCCGATGTCCTCGCTGGCCAGCACGACCATGCGGCGGGCGATGAAGCGCGGATCCTCGCCGCCCTCGAGCATCTCGACCAGGTAGAGCATTGACGCGTCCGGGTCCGAGCCGCGGGTGGCCTTGATCCAGGCGGAGATCGTGTCGTAGTGGCGGTCGCCGCCCTTGTCGTAGAGGAGCGCCTTGCGCTGCAGCGCGTCCTCGGCGTGGCGGAGGGTCACGGGGTCGCTCCCCGCGGTCTCGCAGGCCACGTCGAGCGCGGCCAGCGCAATGCGCGCATCGCCACCGGCGCGGGCGGCGAGGAACTCGAGCGCCTCGTCCTCGACGGGCGGCGGGTCGGGCACGCCGCGCTCGTCGGTGAGGGCGCGCCGCAGCAGCGCCAGCACGTGCGCGTCCTCGAGCGCGCGGAACTCGTACACGGTGCAGCGCGAGAGCAGCGCCGAGTTGACCTCGAAGTAGGGGTTCTCGGTGGTGGCCCCGACGAGCGCGACGAGCCCCTCCTCGACCGCCGGCAGGAGCGCGTCCTGCTGTGCCTTGTTGAAGCGGTGGATCTCGTCGAGAAAGAAGATCGTGCCCTCGCCGCTCGTGCGGCGCCGGTGCTCGGCGCGCTCCAGCACGTCGCGCACCTCCTGGCGGCCGGCGTTGACCGCCGAGGCCTCCTCGAACGCCGCCCGGGCGTTGGCCGCCAGCAGGCGGGCCAGCGTGGTCTTGCCCGTGCCCGGCGGCCCGTACAGGATCATCGAGTGCGGGTGGCCCTCCTCGAGCGCTGTGCGCAGCGCCGAGCCCTCGCCGAGCAGATGCTCCTGCCCGATGAACTCGCTGAGCCTCGTGGGCCGCATCCGCACGGCCAGCGGCTGCTCCCCGGTGGGCACCGAGGTGCGGCCGCGCGGCGCGTCGCCGGTCTCGAAAAGCTGCTCCACAGGCCAAGTCTGGCAGCCCTGGCGGCTGTCTGACAGGGCGTCCATATACTCAGCGCCCGTGCCCGAATCGGCCGAACTAGAGCGGCGCACCACCGAACTGCTGCAGCGGCTGATCCGCTTCAACACGGTCAATCCGCCGGGCAACGAGCAGGCGGCGCAGGAGTACCTGAAGGTCCAGCTCGAGACCGGGGGCTTCGAGTGCGAGCTGCTGTCGGATGTGGAGGGACGGCCGAACCTCGTCGCCCGCCTGCGCGGCCGCTCCGACGGACCGGTGCTGTGCCTGCTCGGCCACGTGGACACCGTGCTGGCCGACCCATCCGAGTGGAGCGTCGACCCCTGGTCGGGCGAGCTCAAGGACGGCTGCGTGTGGGGCCGCGGCGCGCTCGACATGAAGAGCCAGGTGGCGGCCGAGGTCGCGGCGGCGGTGGCGCTGGGCGAGGAGGGCTGGCGACCCGAGTCCGGCGAGCTGCTGGTGGTGGTCACCGCCGACGAGGAGACCGGCGCCGCGCACGGCGCGCAATGGCTCTGCGAGCAGCACCCCGACAAGGTGCGCTGCGACCTGGTGGTGAACGAGGGCGGCGGCGACGTGCTCGAGTTCGACGGCAAGCGGATCTACGAGGTCTGTGTGGCCGAGAAGGGCGTCTTCCGCTTCACGATCACCACGCGGGGCCGGGCCGGCCACGCCTCGATCCCGCGCATCGGCGACAACGCGCTGGTCAAGCTGGCGCCGCTGGTCGAGCGGCTCGCCGCGGCCGGCGTCGTGCCGGAGCTGACGCCCGAGCCGGCGGCCCTGCTCGCCGGGCTGGGGGTGAGCGTGAACGGCGACCTGCGCGCGGCGCTGGCCGCGGTGGAGGAGAAGGACCCGCGACTCGCGGTGCTGATCGAGCCGATGCTCGGCGTGACCTTCACCCCGACGATGGCGAGCGCCTCCGACAAGATCAACGTGATCCCCTCGCACGCCGAGCTGAAGGTGGACTGCCGCGTGCCGCCCGAGCTGGGCGAGGACTACGCGCGAGCGCGCGTGGAGGAGGTGCTCGGCAGCGACGGCTACGAGCTGCACTTCGACGAGCACGTGGTGGGCAACCGCTCGCCGATCGAGACGCCGCTGATGCAGCACATCCGCGACTTCCTCGAGGAGGAGGACCCGGGCTCCGTGGCGGTGCCCTCGGTGCTGCCGGGCTTCACCGACTCGCGCTGGTTCCGGGCGGCCTTCCCCGACTGCGTGGCCTACGGCTTCTTCCCGCAGAGCACGATGGACCTGTTCGAGGGCGCCCCGCTGATCCACGCCGCCGACGAGCGCATCCCGGTGGCCGACCTCGGCCTCGCCTCGCGCTTCTACGCCGGGCTCGTGACCAAGGTGCTCGGATGAGCGACAAGCTGCGGCTCGGCGGCATGGCGCTGCGCAA
Source organism: uncultured Thermoleophilaceae bacterium (assembly GCA_963848495.1). Lineage (GTDB taxonomy): Bacteria > Actinomycetota > Thermoleophilia > Solirubrobacterales > Thermoleophilaceae > JAICJR01. The sequence continues at coordinate 671,541 of CAWKDV010000001.1, read as the reverse complement.
CGGCCTGCTCGTCCACGGGCCGACGCACTGGGCCGCCGCGGTGCGCACGCGCGACGGGCAGATCGAGGTGGCGTCGGGCCGCAAGCCGAGCTTCGGCTCGCGGTCGCTCGAGCGCGTGCCCGGGGCGCGCGGCGTGTCCAAGCTGGCGGAGGCGTTCGCCGTCGTGCCGATCGTCAAGCGCAGGCTGCCCCAGGCCGGGCTGCCGATGGAGGACGCCAAGGCGCTGGGCGGGATGCTGCTGGCCGCCGCCCTGTCGCAGGCCGTGCGCGGCAGCGGCGAGCGTACGCTGGGGCGCGAGGTGGCGGTGTCCGCGCTCGGCCTGGCGCCCGCGCTGCTCGTCCTGCGCGGCGGTGACATCGCCGCCTACCACGGGGTCGAGCACAAGGCCATCGCCGCCTACGAGGCGGGCGGTGACGCCGCCGAAGCCCGCAAGGAGCACGACCGCTGCGGCTCGAACCTGGTGGCGCCGCTGCTCGCCACGACCACGATCGGCACCGTGGTGCTGCGCCGCGCCGGCGTGCGCGGGCAGGTGGCCGACGCGCTGGCCGCGCTCGGCGGCATCGCGGTGTCGGTGGAGCTGTTCGCCTGGTCCGAGCGCCACTCCGGCACGAGCCTGGCGAAGGCGCTCAGGAAGCCCGGCTACGAGATCCAGCGCCTCGTCGGGACGAGGGAGCCGAGCGAGGAGCAGTTGGAGGTAGGACGGGCAGCACTTGCAGAGATATTGCGGATAGAAGGTGACTAGTGGCTGGTGACTTGATGCGAGTCACCAGTCACCGGTCACCAGTCACCCTTTAACGGCCTTACCATGGCGGAGTGACGACCCGCACCGAGCGCCTGGCTCCCTCGATCTTCCGGCTGCCCGTAAAGCGCATCCGCGACGGCTACTACTCGGACGCCTACTTCAACTTCGCGCGCGAGCTGCTGCTGGAGGAGAAGCGGCACCCCCACGTGACGATGCAGGTGTTCCAGAAGCACGAGTCGCTGCTGGGCGGCATCGACGAGGCTCTGGCGATCGTCAAGGAGTGCTCCGGCTGCTACGACGCGGGCGGCGAGTGGCGGCCCGGCTTCGACCAGCTCGAGGTCCGCGCGCTTCACGAGGGCGAGGAGATCTCCCCCTACGAGACCGTGATGACGATCGAGGGCGACTACTCGCTGTTCGCCCACCTCGAGACCGTCTACCTCGGCTGCCTCGCCCGGCGCACGCTGATCATGCGCAACGTGCGCGAGGTGGTGGAGGCGGCCGGCGACAAGCTGATCCTCTTCTTCCCCGCTCGCCACGACCACTGGCTCGTTCAGACGGGCGACGGCTGGTCCGCACACGTGGCCGGCGCGATCGGCGTCTCCACCGACGCGCAGGCCTCCTGGTGGGGCGGCCGCGGCATCGGGACCGTCCCGCACGCGCTGATCGCTGCCTTCGGCGGCGACACAGTGGCAGCCGCGCAGGCCTTCGCGGCGCGCTACTCGGGCGAGATGAACGTGACCGTGCTGGTGGACTACGAGAACGACTCGGTGCGCACCGCGCTCGAGGTCGCGGACGCCCTGGGCGACGACCTCTGGGGCGTGCGCCTGGACACCTCGGAGAACCTGGTCGACCGGTCGCTCTGGCACGAGATGGGCGACTTCCGGCCGAGCGGCGTGAACGAGGTGCTGGTACGCCGTGTGAGGGAGGCGCTGGACGCCGCAGGACACGAACGGGTGAAGATCGTCGTCTCAGGTGGCTTCGACGCCAGGCGCATCCGCCAGTTCGAGCGACAGGGCGTGCCCGTGGACGCCTACGGCGTAGGTTCTTCCCTGCTCAGAGGCCAAAACGACTTCACCGCCGACGTCGTTCTGGTGGACGGCCGCGAGTGTTCGAAGGTCGGTCGGCGGTACCGGCCCAACCCCCGCTTAGAGGTTGTTGAGTAATGCTTTTGCGCCACCCTGCCGATTACTGGGGCCAGTGGCCACCCCGTTTGGTTCTGTCATGAACGGCTTCGAGAACTGGGCCGTCACGTGGCTCCCCATCATCTTCATGGGGCTGATCATCGTCCTGATCTTCTGGACGTTGAAGCACATGCCGCGCACGCGGCCGGTGCAGATCAAGCCGCAGTCGGGCGACTCCGTCCACTGGGAGGACGTCGCCGGCATCCAGGAGGCCAAGGAGGAGCTGCAGGAGGTCGTTGAGTTCCTACGCGACCCCAAGCGCTTCCGCAAGCTCGGCGCCAAGGTGCCGAGGGGCATCCTGCTGCACGGCCCGCCGGGCACGGGCAAGACGCTGCTGGCCAAGGCCGTGGCGAAGGAGGCCAAGGCGAAGTTCTTCTCCCAGTCGGCGTCCTCGTTCGTCGAGATGTTCGCCGGCCTCGGCGCATCGCGCATCCGCCGCCTGTTCCGCGAGGCCCGCAAGGCCGCCCCGGCGATCGTGTTCATCGACGAGCTCGACGCGGTGGGAGCCACCCGCGGCAACGACATCTCGGGCGAGAAGGACCAGACGCTGAACCAGCTGCTCGTGGAGATGGACGGCTTCGGCGGCTCCGACCAGCTGGTGGTAATCGCCGCCTCCAACATGCTCGACAAGCTCGACCCGGCGCTGCTGCGTCCCGGCCGCTTCGACCGCCAGATCTTCGTGCCGCCGCCCGACCTCAACGGCCGCATCGAGATCCTGAAGGTGCACTCGCGCAACAAGCCGCTGCAGAATGTGGACCTCGAGCTGGTGGCGCGGCAGACCAGCGGCCTGACCGGCGCCGACCTGGCCAACATCTGCAACGAGGCCGCTATCTGGGCCGGCCGCAAGCGCCGCGACGTGGTGCTGATGGAGGACTTCGAGGCCGCGCTCGAGCGCGTCGTGGCGGGCATGCAGTCGCGCCGCGTGATCAACGACCACGAGAAGCGCGTCGTCGCCTACCACGAGGCCGGCCACGCCCTCTGCTCGGAGCTTCTCCCCTCGGTGGAGAAGGTCCACAAGATCTCGATCATCCCGCGCGGCAAGGCGCTCGGCTACACGATGAACCTGCCCGAGGAGGACCGCTACCTGAAGTCGAAGGACGAGCTGCTCGACCACATGGTGGTGCTGCTCGCCGGCCGGGTGGCGGAGCACGTGGTGTTCGGCGCGATCACGACGGGCGCAAGCGACGACCTGCGGCGCGTCTACGACATCAGCCGCAGGATGGTGTCCGAGTACGGCATGGGCACCGAGCTGATGTCGCGTCACCTGCCCTCGGACGACTACACGATCTCGGATGCCACCCGGCGCACGCTCGACGAGGAGCAGCAGCACCTAACCGATCTGGCGTACCGGCGCGCCCAGGCGCTGGTCCTCGAGCACCGCGAGCTGCTCGACGCCTTCGCCGCCACCCTGCTCGACCGCGAGGTGCTCGAGCGCAAGGACATCGAGCGGATCATGGCCCGTTACCGCGTGGCGGTGGCCGAGCGGGAGCTCAGCCAGGAGGAGACCCCCGCCGGCGGCGCCGGAGTGCGGGTCGCGGCCTCCGAGCGGCTGGAGCCCGAGCCGCCTCAGTAAGATGCCCCGGCCTTGTTTGGGCGTATCGACCACATAGGCGTGGCCGTCGAGGACCTCGACGCCGCAATCGGCCTCTATCGCGACAGCTTCGCGATGCGCGAACAGCACCGCGAAACCGTGGAGGCGTTCGACGTCGAGGCCGTGCTGCTCGAGATCGGCGACGGCCATGTGGAGCTGCTGCGGCCGCTCTCAGCCGAGAGCGGAGTGGGCAAGTTCCTCGAGCGCAACGGCCCGGGGCTGCACCACGTGGCCTACCAGACCGACGACATCGACAGCGCGCTCGAGCAGGTGCGCGCGGCGGGGCTCGCGCTGATCGACGAGCAGCCGCGCACAGGCATCCGCGGAAGCCGCGTAGCGTTCCTGCACCCCAAGGCCACCGGCGGGGTGCTCACCGAGCTTGTGGAGCCTGCGCACTGATGGCAGACGAGAACAACAAGGCAACCCGCGTCGACATCGGCTTCTCCGGCGGCCAGGTGCTGTCGGTCCGGATGCAGGAGGCCTCCTACCAGGACCTGCAGAAGGAGCTCTCGAAGGGCAGCGAGGGCTGGCATGAGCTGCGCACCGAGGACTCCGAGCTGACGCTGCACCTGGCCAAGGTCGTGTACGTGCGGCTCGACACCGAGCGGCACAAGGTCGGCTTCTAGGTGCCGTGAGTCGGAAATCCGGCTTCAGCTTCCCGAGTGACTGGGCGCGGCTGACGGTTGACGCGACCGCAGCCGGACTGGAGTCCGGCGAGGAAGCGGCGGCCGTCAGGCGTGTCCAGGCGCCGGGAAGGTGCGCTCGAATTTTCGACTCAGGGCACTAGCTGGCTGCCGGTTTGGACGTGGCGGTGCTGCGCGCGATGCGGACGCGCGGTCACACGCCGAGCCGGGAGCGCGCTGTGGCGGCCTTCTCGCGTCTCGGCGAGCAGGCGATGATCTGGTACGCGATCTGCGCGGCGGGAGCGCTCGCGGACCGCGAACGGCGGCCGCTGTACGCCCACGCGGCGAAGACGATCTCGGCCACCTACGCCGTCAACCAAGTACTGAAGATCCTGGTGCGCCGCCCGCGCCCCGCCCTCGAAGGCCTGCCGCCGCTGGCGGGAACGCTGTCCGGCCTGTCATATCCGTCAGCGCACGCGGCGACATCCTTCGCAGCGGCGCGGATGTTGTCGTTCAGCGGTCAGCGGTCAGCGGTCAGCGGTCTGGCGACAGGGCTTGCCCTGTCGCGTCTCTACCTCGGCCTCCACTACCCCTCGGACATCGTGGCCGGCGCGCTGCTCGGCGGCGCGCTGGCGGAGCTCGCGTCGTGAGGATTGGGATCGTCGGCATGCCCAACGCGGGCAAGTCCTCGCTGTTCAACGCGCTGACGCGCGCCGGGGCCGAGGCGGCGAACTACCCGTTCACCACGGTCGAGCCGAACGTGGCCGTCGTGCCGGTGCGCGACGAACGGCTCGAACGGGTGGCCGAGGTGCTCGGCGCCCATCCGATCGTGTTCGAGACGATCGCCTTCCACGACATCGCCGGACTCGTGCGCGGCGCGCATCAGGGCGAGGGGCTCGGCAACCAGTTCCTCGCCAACATCCGCGAGACCGACGCGATCGTGCACGTCGTGCGCGCCCACGGGGACGAGCAGGTCGTGCACCCCGAGGGGCGCGTCGACCCCGCCGCCGACATCGACACGATCGAGACCGAGCTGCTCTACGCCGACCTCGAGCAAGCCGAGCGCCGACTGGAGCGGGTGGCGCGACAGGCCAAGTCGCTGGCGCCCGGCGTGGTGGCCGAGGAGGCCTGGTTGCGGCAGGTGGTCGACGGCCTGCGCGAGGGGCGCCCCGCACGCACCGTGCCGCCCCCGGCGGACGCCCCCGACGCCATGCGGCTCCTCCAGCCGCTCTCCGCCAAGCCGGTGCTGTACGTGGCCAACGTCGGCGAGGGCGAGGCGGAGGTGCCGGCGGCGGTGGCCGCGTACGCGGAGGCGGCCGGTGCCCGCTCGGTGGCGATCAGCGCCCGCATCGAGGCCGAGCTGACCGAGCTCGACGACGAGGAGGCGGCGGCGATGCGCGACGAGCTGGGCGTGCCCGAGGCGGGCCTCGAGCTGGTGGTGCGCGAGGCCTTCGCCCTGCTCGACCTGATCTCGTTCTTCACCGCCGGCGAGGGCAAGGAGGCGCGCGCCCACGCCATCGAGCGCGGCACGAGCGCCTGGGGAGCCGCCGGCGAGGTCCACACGGACATCCAGCGCGGCTTCGTGCGCGCGGAGGTCGTCGCGTGGAACGAGCTGGTGGACGCTGGCGGCTATGCCGGCGCGCGCGAGCGCGGGACGCTGCGGCTGGAGGGGCGCGACTACGAGATGCGCGACGGCGACGTGATCACGGTGAAGTTCACGCCGTAGGAGGTGCTTGGTGCTTGGTGCTTAGGGCTTGGACTCCAAGCACCAAGCACTAAGCACCAATACGCCGCAGCTCCCGTGCCGACAGCGCCGCGAGCACCACGGCGAGCCCCGCCAGAGCCAGCAGCGCCGGATAGGTGGCGTGCCAGCTGACCGAAGTCACAAACCCCTGCCGTACACCCTCCACCACCTTGGTAACCGGGTTGTACTTCGCCACGTGGCTCAGCCAGCCGGTGAGCAGCGCCTGCGGCGCGTAGGCGGTGGTGAAGAGCAGGGCCATGAACATGCCCGCCTGCATCAGGGGAGCGGCCGACTGCGTCCGGAAGTGGAGCGCCAGCGTGGTTCCCCACAGCGAGGCGACGCCCGCGAACGCCGGCACGAGCAGCACCGCCAGAAGGAGGCCGTCGAGTCCCGGGAACGAGGCGCCGAGCGCGATCGTGACGATCAGTAGGACGGTCATCGGTATCAGCGAGCGGATGCAGGCCGACAGCACCGTGCCGGTGAGCAGCACCCAGCGGGGCACCGGCGACAGGAGCAGCCGGTCGAACCAGCCCTGCTCGATGTCACGGGCGAGGTTCACGCCGGTGGCGGCACCGCTGAAGCCGGCGCCCTGAAGCAGGCCCACCGCCACCGCGAAAGTCAGGTAGTGGCTGGTGGTGAAGCCGGGCAGCACCGCCAGCTTGCCGAACACCGCGCTCGTGCTGAGCACGAAGATCGCCGGAGCCACCATGCCCGGGATGGCCGCCCCCGGCACGCGCAGCAGCTCGTTGATGCCGCGCCGGGCGAGCAGGCCGATCACCGGGAGCTGGGCGCGCAGCCCGGTCATCCCGTCCTCAGCCTCGAGCGCAGCGCCAGCGCGCTGAGGCCCGCTCCGATCGCACCGACGATCGCCACGCCACCGAGGCCCTTGAGGAAGGCGCCGCCCGACAGGCCCGACACCACCTGGCCGCGAACGCCCTCGGCCACGAGACTGAGCGGGTTCCAGTCGGCGATCGCATGCGCGGGCTGGAGCAGCAGCTCGCGCGGGAAGTAGGCCGACGACAGGAAGACGATCACAAAGACGAGCGGGAAGATCCCCTGCACGACGCTCGCGCGGCCGCTCTTCAGCGCGATCGAGGCCGCGATGCCGCTGAAGGCCGAGGCCGCCAGCGGCACGATCACGAGGATCGCCAGCACGCCGAGCACGCCGCCCTTGATGTGCGCTCCGAAGATCAGCCCGAGGGCGAGGAACCAGACGGCGGAGATCACTCCCAGCGCCGCCGAGCCCGCGAGCCTCCCGATCACGATCGCCGAGCGGGCCACCGGAGCCGCGAACAGCCGGTCGATGAATCCCAGCTCGATGTCCAGCGCGAGGGCGATGCCGCCGTTGACCCCGGCCAGCATCGAGGACTGGAGCATGGCGCCGGCCAGCTCGAAGTCGAGGAAGCCGTGCACGTGCGGGAAGCCGGGGATGTCCACGGCCCGGCCCGCGCCGCCGGTATTCACCGCCAGCAGGAGCGTCGGGAAGACGACGATCGGCGCGAGGAACTGCGGGCGGCGCAGCGCCTGGATGAGCGCGCGGCGGGCGAGCGCGCCCACCACGCGCAGGTACGACCTCACTCGGGCTCGCCCTCGGGCTCGTCGGTCCCCTCGAGGTGGTGACCGGTCTTCTCCATGAAGACGTCGTCGAGCGTGGGCCGCACCAGGTCGAGCGACTCGACCGCGATGCCGGCCTCGTCGAGCGCACGGACGACCGGCGCGATTCCGGCCGCGCCGCTCTCGAGCCGCACGCTGACGCCACCGTTCACGCCGGGCGTGACGGTGCCGAAGCGGCCGAGAGCGTCCGTCGCCTGCGCGGCCGCGGCATCGGCGAGGGAGATGTCGAGGTGCGGACTGCCCACCTCCGCCTTGAGTGCCGCCGGCGTGCCCTCGGCGGCCATCCTGCCGTCGTCGATGATCCCCACGCGGTCGGCGAGCTGGTCGGCCTCCTCGAGGTACTGCGTGGTCAGGAAGACCGTCGTGCCGTCGTCGTTGAGCTTGCGGACCTCCCCCCAAATCGCCGCGCGGCTGGCCGGATCGAGGCCCGTGGTGGGCTCGTCTAAAAAGAGCACACGCGGCTCGTGCACCAGCGCCATGGCGAGGTCGAGCCGGCGCCGCATGCCGCCCGAGTAGGTGCCCACGCGGCGGTCACGCGCGCTGTCGAGGCCCACGCGGTCAAGCAGCGCATCGGAGCGCCGGCGCGCCTCGGCGCGAGGAATGGCGTGAAGCGTCGCCTGCAGCTGCATCAGCTCGGCACCGGTCATCAGCGGGTCGAGCGCCGCCTCCTGGAGTGCCACGCCGATCGCGCGCCTCACCTCCGCGGCCTCGGCCACCACGTCGTGGCCGGCGACGCTGGCGCCGCCGCCGGTGGGACGCAGCAGCGTGGTGAGCATGCGCACGGTTGTGGTCTTGCCCGCGCCGTTCGGCCCGAGGAAGGCGTAGATCTCGCCCTCGGCCACCGCCAGGTCGATGCCATCCACCGCCAGCACGTCCTCGAACGCGCGGCGCAGGTCGCGAGTCTCGATTGCCGCCACGGGCGGCAATCCTATGGAGCTAGGGAACGACGACCGTCGGGCCGGCGAGCGGACCGGCCACCACGCGGTAGCTGCCGGGGACCCTGGCGGTGACGGAATAGCTGCCGTCCCGCCTGAGGCGCAGGTGACGCACGGTCCGCCAGCTGCCGTCGGCGCGCAGGAGCTGCAGCACGGCCGCGCGGCTCTTCGGCGCGGGCGTGACGCTGCCATAGACGAACGCGGGCCGGCTCGGCGGGTGCGGCACGCGGAACACGTCGGCGTTGCGGGCGGGCACGCCGCCGCCGGGGCTGATCGGCGGCGCGGTCTGGGTGGGCGGCTTCACCTTGCCGCTGAACCGGTTGAACGACGCCCAGGTGTCGAACAGGCCGAGCCTGTCCTTCAGCGTGGCGCCGCGCACCTTGGTCGACCCCTTGGTCCCCACCACCAGCGCCCAGACGATCCGCGGCGACACGCCGTGCTGGATCACCTTGATCCCCTTGAACCGACCCTTGACCAGCGAGCCGAGCTTCGCCTTCATCGACTTCGTGCTCATGCGGATCTGCCAGCGGTGCCGTGGCGAGAAGCCGTCGTAGGGATCCTTGACGCCGACCAGGTACGGCTGCGGCGCGGCGCCGTAGAAGACGTTCTGGATGTCCTCGGTCTTGCCGCCCGAGGTCGAGAAGAAGTAGGTGGCGGCGATCTTGCCGGCGTAGCGGAGCACCTGGTTGGCCGTGGCCTCCACCGCGGCGTTGGTGCTGGTCTGCTCGGCGTCGGCGCCCGCGTACACCTGGGAGCGGGTGTCGGGGTACTGGTCGAACACCGACCCGCCGGCGTCGGTGGCCAGCGCATAGCTGCGGGCCGCCACGGCCTGGGCCTCGAGCGCGGCCAGCGGCCACGACGACGGCACCTCGCCGGGCACGACGCCCTTCACGTAGTCGTCGAGGCTCACCACGTTCACCACCGCCATCCCCGTGAACGGGCTGGGCCGGAACTCGAGCTCGCCACGGTAGTGGCCGCTCGTCCGGCCGTTCATCGCGCGCCCGCCGAGCTTGAGGATGCCGTTGCCGCTCGAGATGTCGAGCGGCCCGTCGTAGTGGTCGATCTTCTTGCCGGCGGGACCGATCAGGTCCTCGCCCGTGAGGCCGGAGAGCTTCACGCGGTAGGTCTTGGTCTCGTCGAGGTGGTGGCCCGGTGCATCCGAGACGCCGCTCACCGTCGCGGTGTTCGCGCCCGTCTGGAGCAGCACCCGGATGTCCTGCGTCGTGGCCTTGGACAGGTCGGTGCCCTGGTAGTAGTGGGCGAGGATCGACTTGTAGTCGACGCCGTGCCGGGCGTAGCCGTAGGCGCCGTACTGGCTCATCCCGATCCCGTGCCCGAAGCCCGCGCCGCGGATGATCTGACGCGTGGCAGCCTGGGCGGGAACGGCGGCGAACACGAGAAGGGCGAAAACTAGAAGGGAGCGGCGCACTCCAGGAACGGTAGACATCACGTAGGTGGAACAACTTCCAGCGGCCCGTGATTCGGGACTGCAGTCCCGTTCGTAGTGTCCAACACATGCCGCGCAAGGCTTCAGACGTCTTCGTCGAATGCCTCGAGGCCGAGGGCGTCAAGCACGTCTTCGGCATCCCCGGGGAGGAGACGCTCGACCTCAACGAGTCGCTCGCCGACTCCTCGATCGAGTTCGTGCCGGTGCGCCACGAGCAGGGCGGCGCCTACATCGCGGACGTCTACGGCCGCCTGACCGGGCGCGCCGGCGTCTGCCTCGGCACGCTCGGGCCGGGCGCGATGAACCTCACCACGGCGGTGGCCGACGCCTTCCTCGACCGCGCGCCGCTCGTCGCGCTCACCGGCCAGGGCGACCTCGAGCGCATGCACAAGGAGTCGCACCAGTACATCGACGTGCCGCGGGTCTTCCAGCCGATCACCAAGTGGAACGCGCGGCTGTCGGACCCGGCGATCATCCCCGAGGTCGTCCGCAAGGCGTTCAAGGTCGCCGAGTCCGAGAAGCCGGGCGCCACCCACATCGAGCTGCCCGAGGACGTGATGGCCGCGGAGGTCGACGCCGAGCCGCTGCCGCGCCGCACGCCGGTGCAGCCCGAGCCGAGCGCGCGCGAGCTGCTCAAGGCGGCCGACCTGATCCGCGGCGCGCTCAACCCGGTGGCGCTGGCGGGCAACGGCGTGATCCGCGCCCGGGCGGCGCCGGCGCTGCGCGAGTTCGCGCGCGCGACGGGCATCCCGGTCGCCGAGACCTTCATGGGCAAGGGCCTGATCGACCCGGACGACCCGCGTGCGCTCGGCTCAGTGGGCCTGCAGGCGGGCGACTACCGGATGGCCGGCTTCGACGAGGCCGACGTGGTGATCGCGATGGGCTACGACCTGGTGGAGCACTCGCCGGAGCACTGGAACCCGAGGCGCGACAAGAAGATCGTGTGCATCGACTCGCTGCCGGCCGAGATCGACGAGTACTTCATGCCCGAGGTCGAGCTGGTCGGCGACATCTACCACATCCTCGCCAGCCTGGCCGAGGAGTGCCGGCACGTGCCGCACTCGGGCGGCTCGCCGCGGCTGCGCGAGGTGGTGCGCGGCCGGCTGGAGGCGGCGCAGAACGACGACCAGTTCCCGATGCAGCCGCCGCGGGCGCTGTGGGAGATCCGCAGGGCGCTCGGGCGCGAGGACATCCTGATCTCGGACGTCGGCCTGCACAAGCTCTGGATCGGGCGCATGTTCCCGGCCTACGAGCCCAACACCGTGCTGATCGCCAACGGCCTGGCGGGGATGGGATTCGCCGTGCCGGCGGCGATCGCGGCCAAGCTCGTCCATCCGGAGCGCAAGGTCGTGGCGGTGAACGGCGACGGCGGCTTCCTGATGAACGCGCAGGAGCTCGAGACCGCGATGCGGCTCAAGACGCCCTTCGTCTCGATCATCTGGGAGAACCGCCAGTACGGCTCGATCGTCTGGAAGCAGGACAAGAAGTTCGGCCGCCATTTCGGGGTCGACTTCACCAACCCCGACTTCGTGCGCATGGCCGAGTCCTACGGGATGCCGGCCTGGCGCTGCGAGTCGGTGGAGGACTTTCCGCAACGTCTGCAGCAGGCGCTCGGCATGGACGTGCCCACGCTGATCGTGCTGCCGATCGACTACTCGATCGACGTTGCGATCTCTGAGGAACTCGGTACTGAAACGGTGGCTACATGAGCATTGCTACGCAGGAACAGACGGTCGTCGACAGCGTCCCGAAGCAGCTGTACATCGGCGGCGAGTGGATCGATGCAAGCGAGGGGCGCACGCTGCCGGTGGAGGACCCCGCCACCGGCGAGGCGCTCTGCGAGGTGGCCGACGCCACCCCGGAGGACGCGCTGACCGCGCTCGACGCGGCCGTGGACAAGCAGGCCGAATGGGCCAGCGTGCCGGCCATCGAGCGCGGCGAGATCCTGCGCCGGGCGTTCGAGAAGCTCACCGAGCGCGCCGACGAGCTGGCGCTCCTCATGACGCTCGAGATGGGCAAGCCGGTGGCCGAGTCGAAGTCCGAGATCGCGTACGCCGCCGAGTTCTTCCGCTGGTTCGCCGGCGAGGCCACGCGCGTCCACGGCCAGTTCAACGTGTCCGGCAACGGCGTCGGCCGCGTGCTCACGATGAAGCAGCCCATCGGGCCGAGCATCATGATCACGCCCTGGAACTTCCCGATGGCGATGGGCACGCGCAAGATCGGCCCGGCCCTCGCCGCCGGCTGCACGATCGTCATGAAGCCGGCCAGCCAGACGCCGCTGTCGATGCTCGCGCTGGCGCAGATCCTCGAGGAGTCGGGCCTGCCCGGCGGCGTGGTGAACATCGTCACCAGCTCCTCGTCCGGCCGCGTGATGGAGCCGCTGATCCGCGACCCGCGTGCGCGCAAGCTGTCCTTCACCGGGTCCACCGAGGTCGGCCGCAAGCTGCTCGAGCAGGCCGCCGAGCAGATCCTCAAGGTCTCGATGGAGCTCGGCGGCAACGCTCCCTTCCTCGTGTTCGAGGACGCCGACCTCGATGCCGCCGTTGATGGTGCGCTGCTCGCCAAGATGCGCAACATCGGCGAGGCCTGCACCGCCGCCAACCGCTTCCACGTGGCCGCGCCGGTGGCCGAGGAGTTCGCAAAGAAGCTCGCGGAGAAGATGGGCTCGCTCAAGATCGGCCGCGGCACCGAGCCGGACGTGAAGGTCGGGCCGCTGATCAACCAGGACGCGGTCGACAAGGTCGAGGAGCTGGTCGGCGACGCGCGCGACAAGGGCGCGCAGGTCGTCGTGGGCGGAAGCGCCGTGGACGGCCGCGGCTACTTCTACGAGCCCACCGTGCTCGGCAACGTGCCCCCCAGCGCGCGCCTGCTCGAGGAGGAGATCTTCGGCCCGGTGGCGCCGGTCACGTCGTTCGAGTCCGAGGAGGACGCGATCCGGGCGGCCAACAACACCCAGTTCGGGCTGGTCGCCTACGTGTTCACCAGCAACTTCAAGCGTGCCATCCGGGTGATCGAGGGACTCGAGACCGGCATGGTCGGCCTCAACCAGGGAATGGTCTCGAACGCGGCAGCTCCCTTCGGCGGCTGGAAGTGGTCGGGCATCGGGCGCGAGGGTGGCTTCGAGGGCATCGAGGAGTACCTCGAAACCAAGTACGTGGCCGTCAACATGGACTGATTCCGGCGCTTCAGCGCCAGGCCTCCCCTGCCGATATGGGTGAGGTATGGCGGCGGAGGGGACAGGCGCAGAGGGGCGTCATCTGGCGTGCACGCAATCGAGCGTGCTCCTGCGGCGTGTGCGCCGCCTTTTGGGTGAAGAGGGGCTGAACAGCCTGCTCGAGAAGGCGGGCTCGAAGCGCACGATCGCCTACCTCGACGACATCACCAACTGGATCTCCCTCGACGAGTCGATGGCGCTATTCCGGGCGGCCGCCGAGCTGCTCGACGATGAGCAAATCGCGCGCCGGGTCGGCGAGGAGGCCGTGGCTCAGCATGCCGGCACCCCTGTGGCCACTTTGCTGCGCTCGCTCGGCTCGCCGGAGGCCGTCTATAGCCAGATGGCCCTGGCGGCCACCAAGTTCAGCACGGTCTCCGCGCTCGAGCCGCTGGAGGTGGAGCCGGGACACGCGCGCATCCGCAGCAACGTGGCCGAGGGCTTCGAGCGCACGCGTGAGCACTGCGACTGGGCCCAGGGGCTCCTGAGCCAGCCCACCGTGCTGTTCGGCCTGCCGCCTGCCGGAGTGGAGGAGACGAGCTGCCAGGCGCGTGGCGACGACTACTGCATCTACGAGGTGACCTGGGACGCCGAGCTGGCCGCCGCGCACAGCGACCCCAACGCCCACATCGCTGCGCTCGAGTCCCAGCTCAGCGCGATGACCGAGCGGCTCGAGAGCGTCTACGCCACCGCAACCGACCTGATCGCCGACACCGACCTCGACTCGACCCTCGCGCGCATCACCGAGCGCGCTGCCAGCGCCGTGCGGGCGCCGCGCTACCTGCTGGCCGTGCGGCCCGACGAGGACTCGGACGTGCGCTGCCATCACAGCGGCTTCGGCGCGCACGAGGCGCACGAGCTCGCCAAGCGTCTGCTCGAGTCGCCGGTCGAGGAGCTGCCGCCGTCCTGGCTGGTGGCCGACGTCAGCTCCAACCGCCGCCGCTACGGCCGCCTGGTGGCGATGTCCGATTCGAGCTTCTTCCCGCAGGAGCGCTACCTGCTCGAGCTGTACGCCCGCTACGCGGCGACGGCGCTCGACGGCGCGACCGCCCTGGACGAGGCGCAGCGCGGCCATGACGAGGCGCGCGCGCTGCTGCAGCTCGCGCGATCGCTGGCCGAGGCGGGCACCACCGGCGAGGTGGCGACGACGCTGGCCGACATCGTGCCGGCAATCGTCGACTGCGACCGCGTGAGCGTGTGGGTCTGGGACGACGAGCTTCAGGCGCTCACCTGCCGCGCGACGTTCGGCGAGGCGCTCCCCGACATCTACGACCTCCGCATCACGCCGCAGGACACCGAGAGCCTGATGATGCAGCTGAGCGCGCCCGACACCACGCCTCAGTTCTTCGACCGCGGCTCGGCGGACCCGTTCGTGCGCGACATGCTCGAGCGCTACGGGACGGAGGCGCTGATGATCGCGCCGATCGTCGCTCGCGGCGAGTATCCTCGGCACGCTGAGCGTGACGGTGGCGTCCGAGCCCGGCCGGCTCGAGCCCAGGCGCGAGCTGCTCGACCGCGTGTCGGGCGTCGTCGCGCAGGCGGCGAGCGCCCTGCAGACCGCCCGTCTCGTGGAGCGCATGACGCACCAGGCCCGCCATGACGGCCTAACAGGTCTTGCCAACCGCGCCCTGTTCGCCGAGCGCATGCAGCAGGCGATGGCCGACGCCGGCGAGAGCGGACAGCCGGTCGGGCTCTTCTTCGTGGACCTCGACTGCTTCAAGGCCGTGAACGACGAGTGGGGCCATCCCGCGGGGGATGCGCTGCTCTGTCAGGTGGCACAGCGGCTGCTCGACACCGTCCGCTCGGGCGACACCGTGGCCCGCCTCGGCGGCGACGAGTTCGCCATCGTGCTGGCCGGCGTGACCGGCCACGACGAGGTGCAGGCCGCCGCCGAGCGCGTGGCGCAGGCTTTCGGCGAGCCGTTCGAAGTGGCCGGCGACCTGCTGACCGTCGGCGCGAGCGTCGGTCAGGCCATCTGGCCCGAGGACGCCGGCGAGATCGAGGCGCTGATGCGCTGCGCCGACACGGCGATGTATCGGGCCAAGAGATCGCGGATCGCGGATCGCGGATCGCGGGACTAGCGGCCGTTCGGCCGCACCATCTCCTGCAGGTCGAGCGCCCGATCCAACGTTTCTTCATCCACGCCCTTCTCCAGCGCGACCTCGCGGATCGTGCGCCGTGAGGCGACGGCTTCCTGGACGATCTCCGTGCCCTTGTCGTAGCCGATGTCGCTGTTCAGCGCGGTGGCGATCGCCGGCGTGGACTCGGCGTGGCGCAGGTTCACGTCCACGTTCGCCTTGATGCCGTCGACGCACTTCTCCGCCAGCAGCGTGGCCGCGCTGGTGAGCAGCCCGATCGACTGCAGCAGGTTGCGGGCGATCAGCGGCACGCGCACGTTCAGCTCGAACTGGCCCTGCATGCCGCCGATCGTGATCGCGGTGTCGTTGCCGATCACCTGCGCGCTGACCTGCAGCACGACCTCGGGGATCACCGGGTTGACCTTGCCGGGCATGATCGAGGAGCCCTTCTGCAGCTCGGGCAGCGCGATCTCGGACAGGCCGGTGCGGGGGCCGGAGCCCATGAGCGCGAGGTCGTTGGCGATCTTCGTGAGCGATACCGCCACCACCTTGAGCGCGCCCGACAGCTCGACCAGGGCGTCGCGGTTGGCCTGCGCCTCGAACGGGTCGGCGGGCGGCGCGGCCTCCACGCCCGTGGACTCCCGGAGCTTCGCGCGCACCCGCGCCGCGAACTCGGGATGCGTGTTCAGGCCGGTGCCGGTGGCGGTGCCGCCGAGCGGGATCTGCGCCACGCGCCCGAGCGAGTCCCGCACGCGGTCGGCGCCGAGGCGGATCTGCGCCGCGTAGCCGCCGAACTCCTGGCCGAGCGTGACCGGCACCGCGTCCATCAGGTGCGTGCGGCCGGCCTTGACCACGTCCGCGTACTCCTCAGCCTTCGCGCCGAGCGAGGCGGCGAGCCGGTCGAGCGCCGGGATCAGGCTGTTGTTCGCCTCAGCCAGTGCGGCCAGGTGCACGGCCGACGGGAAGACGTCGTTCGAGGACTGGCCCATGTTCACGTGGTCGTTGGCGTGCGCGCCGTCGCCGGCCAGGTTGGCGATGACCTCGTTGGCGTTCATGTTCGACGAGGTGCCGGAGCCGGTCTGGAAGACGTCGATCGGAAACTGGTCGTCGTGGCGCCCGTTCGCGACCTCATCCGCGGCCGACGCGATGCGCTCGGCGAGGTCGGCGTCGAGCAGCCCCAGCTCTGCGTTGGTGCGGGCCGCCTCGGCCTTGATGCGCGCCAGCCAGTGCACGACCGACGCGGGCACGCGCTCGCCCGACACCTTGAAGTTCTCCACGGCCTTGCGCGTCTCCGCGCCCCAAAGCTCCTGATCCACGGTCTGTTCTGTCATTGGCCGAAGGCTATCGCTCAGCCGCCGGCCCGCCCGGCGCGCTCGCCGGTGCGATAGGCGGGCGACGAGACGTCCACGTCGAACAGCTCCTGCTCCAGCCTGCGCACCAGCTCGTCGTCCACACCGGGGGCGCGATCCGCCCCGCGACGGGCCGCGCCGATCAGGTAGCCGAGCTGCGTGAGCGCCGCCGGCGAGGACGGTGCCGCGTCCGCCAGGCGCTGGGTCACGGTGAGCAGCTCCGACCCCACGGTCTGGATGTCGCCGCTGTCCGACGCGTGCGCGACGCAGTCGGAGATGCGGGTGCCGTCTTTCAGCGCCACCGGCTGGGGCGCGCTGGCCAGGGCGGAGCGAATCGCCGTCACCCGCGCGGCCGCCGAGCCGCCGGTGCAGGTGTCCGGCGGGTGGTCGAGGCCCCCGCCGCGGCCACAGCCGGAGGCCCCGGCCGCGAGGGCCAGCACGACGAGCGTCAGCGGGCTGACCCGTCGAGCCACGGCGGCGATCGTATTACTCGCCGCCACGCACACGTTTGATCGCCGACCTCGTGCATTCGCGCGGACGGGGGAGCGGCACCCCAACCGCTCGTGGTCTGATCGTCTGAACCCTCGTGGGATCAAAGGAATTGGACTTGCAATGACGATGACAATGGCCCTGGCCGACCGGCCGTTTCTCGGCTCCGTGAGATCTGCCATCACGGACCGTGTTCGCTTTTGCTCCCGCTGCGGAGTCATCCGCGAAGAGAAGGAGCTTGGCTTCACCCCGCCCGACGTCGAGCGCGTGTGCGCCAACTGCGGCATGGGAGTGCTGCTCGTCTGCGGGCGCGACGCCCTGCCCAACGAGCACATGGCGTTCCTGATCGTCACCGACGACCTGCGCATCAGCGCGGTCAGCGAGGCCGGCGAGCGCATCTTCGGCAGCGAGGAGAGGCTCGTCGGGACGATGCTGTTCGCCACGATCAGGTGCCCGCTCGGGCTCGAGGAGCTGGCCCTGCGCGTGTCGCGGGCGGCCTCCGGCGATCGCGACGTGATCCTGCTCCCCATCGCGCTCGAAAAGGGCTCGCGGCCCGGTTTCCGCGGGCTCGAGGCGCGCATCGGAAGCTGCAGCCCGCCACGCGGCGCCCTCGTGGCGCTTGAGCCGCTCCTCACCTGAGCGATAGGAACATTTGTCCAATTGGGGCGCGTCTGCGCTTCACCATCAGCTTCTGCGCCGATAGCCACCTTGAATCCGTGCAAGATCGGATTCAAAGGTTGTGAAAGTACGTAAAAAGCGCGAAAACCTGCGCACAGTCGGCAGGGGTCTTCGCGGAAGGAAATGAGCTGATGAGCGGCATTCGCACGAACGCGGCAGCAGAACTTCTGGGCGTCAGCCCTAACACGCTCCGGAGCTGGGAGCGGCGCTTCGGCTACCCGAAGCCACGCCGTACGAGTGGCGGCCACCGCCAGTACGACCTCGCCGAGCTCGAAGCGCTCCGGCGGGCCCTGCTCGAGACCCACAACATCTCCTCCGCCATCGAGGTGGCACGCCAGCGCGGTGAGGGGCCGACCTCGGCCGCCCGCCTCGTCGAGGCCTTCGACCGCTTCGACGACTCCCTTGCCGACCGCGTGATGGAGGAGAGCCTCGCCGTTCGCTCCGTTGAGCGCTCGGTGGAGGACCTGATGCTTCCCGCGCTCGGGTCGATCCGCGACCGCGACGGTCGTGAGGCCGAATACGAGCTCGCCTGCCGCTGGGCCACCGGCTGGCTGCACGCCGCTCGCCGCGTCGTGCCGTCCGCCTCGCGTCCCGAGGGCATCCTGCTGTTCGATTCCAGCAACCGGCTCGACGTCGAGTCGCTGCACGTGCAGGCGCTCGAGCTGGCGCTTCGGCGCGCCGGCTTCCGCGTGCTGCTCCTGTCGATGGGCCTCGCCCAGGAGCGCCTGTCGCGCGCCATGCGGGCGCTCGAGCCGTCGGCGCTCGTGGTCTGCGGCAGCGGCGCCACGCTCGACGTGGTCGGCCGCCTGGTCTACGCCGTGCGCCACACCGGCTCCTCGGCACGGGTGTACGAGTACCGCGAGGCGATGCCGGTCGCAGGCAGCCACGCCATCCCGAGCATCGGCGCGACGCCGATCGAGGCGACCAACCACATGAAGGCCATCGCCGATGGCCGCCGGATCGACACCGCGCCGAACCTTCCGGCCGAGCTCGGCCAGCTGCGCTCCAGCGCCTGAGCGACTGCTCGCCGTCCGCCCGCCCTCCTAGCATCGCGCCGCGATGCTCGAGATCGGCGACGCGCTTGCCCACCGCGCCCTGGAGGCACTGGTGCGGGCGGAGTCGAGCGTCCGGCGCACGCTGACCGCCGAGCTCGAGCGCCACGGACTGTCCGCGGCAGGCTTTTCCGCGCTGGTCGTGCTGACAACCGCCGGCGGCGAGCTCGAGCTGCGCACGCTGCGCCGGCGCCTCGGCTGGACCAAGGCCAGCGCCAGCGAGGTCACCGCGACGCTCGCGGCCCGCGGCCTTCTGACCCGCACCCGCATGAGGCGCGACCGGCGGGCGGTGCTCCTGCGCGCCACCGGCGCGGGCATCGAGCTGGTCGAGGAGCTGTTCCCGGCGCACACCCAGCGCGTGAGCCGCACCTTCGCGGCGCTCGACGACGCCGAGAAGCGCTCGCTCGCCGAGCTCTGCCGCAAGCTCGCGGCCTAGCCGCAGCGTGCGATCCGAGCGGCGTTGAGCGCGCGGTGAGCGGATGTTGAGCCCACGCCCGTAGCTTGGCGCGCATGAACTCGCTCCCCTCCCCAAGATCGCCCGCCGCGGCGTCCTGCTGGCCTGCACGGTCGCGGCGTGCGGTGCGCTGGCCGGCCCCGCGTTCGGCGCC
This sequence comes from uncultured Thermoleophilaceae bacterium, assembly GCA_963848495.1. Classification (GTDB taxonomy): domain Bacteria; phylum Actinomycetota; class Thermoleophilia; order Solirubrobacterales; family Thermoleophilaceae; genus JAICJR01. The sequence goes on along the minus strand of CAWKDV010000001.1, from coordinate 652,199 downwards.
ACGCGCTACGGGTCCGTCGACGGGTCGCAGGCGGCATCCGCGTCGCAGTGCACCGACATCAGCGCACCCTGCGCCCTCGCCGCCGCCATCGACAGCGCCGCCGCCGAGGACAATCTCAGCCTCGCCCCCGGCACGTACGACCTGAACAAGAAGGCGCTCCCGCCCTTCGCTCTGCACTGGATAGCCACCGACCCGCAGAACCGGCCCGTGCTCACCGCGGCGGACCCGCAGTACACCGTCTTCCTCGCCGCCGGGCAGTCCGGCACCTCGTTCGACCACAGCGAGATTGACAACACCTTCCGGCCGGGCGGGATGTCAACCCCTCCCGCCCGCCGGACTGATCGTCGAGGGCTCCGGCAACCGCGGCGGCGACCCCCTGTTCGCCGACCCTGCCCGCGGCGACTTCCACCTCCTCGCCCGCTCGCCCGCGGTCGACGCCGGCGTGGCGCAGGCCGAGGCGGACCCCAGCGACCTCGACGGGCACGCCCGCGCGCAGGGCCTGGCGGTGGACCTCGGTGCCTTCGAAGCGACCCCGTCACTGCCAGGCGGCAGCGGCGGTCCGCACGGCGTCATCACGCGCCGGGCGGTGCTGAGCCGCCTGCGCGTCTCGCCCTCGCGCTTCCACACCGGCGGCCGCGCCAAGATCAGCTTCCGGCTCGACAGCGCGTCGAGCGTGCGCCTGAGCTTCCAGCGCGTGCTGCACGGACACCGCAGGGGCAAGCGCTGCGTGACCGGCGGCGACGGCCAGGCCGGAGCGAACACCATCCTGTTCCTCGGCCGCCTGGCGGGCAAGTTCCTGTTCCTCATACCCGGGAGCTACCGGCTCACCGCCACACCGGCAAACGGCAGGTCCGACGACCGTCCGGATCACGATCCTGGGGTAACAGGTCCTAAGACCAATTGCCCCTGGTGGACAGGACCCGATCCGTCGCACACTGCATGGCATGACAGCAAGCCAGCAGATAACCGAAGAGGTCGTGTCCTGGCCCGGCGTGCACACCGCCTGGGGCCGGCGCGGCGAGTTCTCCTTCCGGGTCGGCCGGCGTGAGATCGGCCACCTCCACGGCGACCATGCCGCGCACTTCATGCTCCCCAGGGAGATGTTCGCCGAGCTGCTCGAGCAGGGCCGCGTGGGCTACCACCCCGTGTTCCCCGGGAAGCCCGGCCCGGCTGCCCGCCGGATCGAGGGCGAAGAGGACATCCGGGACGTCATACGGCTGATGCGCCTGAACTACGAGCGCGTGGTCAGCCGCCACGGGCTTCCGGCTGCGGCCTAGCGCTCCATAGAATCGGAGGCGGATGCCTCCATACCGGGACGTCGAGACGAGCCCTTCCTTTCCTGCGCTCGAGGAGCGCGTGCTGGCGCGTTGGCGCGAGCGGGACGTCTTCCACGAATCGGTGCGGCGGCGAGAGGGCTGCCCGGAGTACGTCTTCTACGAGGGTCCGCCCACGGCGAATGGCCGGCCGGGCTCGCACCACGTGCTGGCGCGCGTCTTCAAGGACGTCTTCCCGCGCTACAAGACGATGCAGGGCCACCAGGTCCACCGCAAGGCGGGCTGGGACACGCACGGACTGCCGGTGGAGCTCGAGGTGGAGCGCGAGCTCGGCATCAAGTCGAAGGACGACATCGAGGCCTACGGCGTGGCCGAGTTCAACCAGCGCTGCCGCGAGTCGGTGCTCAAGTACGTGGACGAGTTCGCGCGGCTCACCGAGCGAATCGGCTTCTGGGTCGACACCGACGACGCCTACGTCACCTACCACAACGAGTACATCGAGTCGGTCTGGTGGTCGCTCAGCGAGATCTGGAAGAAGGGCCTGCTCTACCAGGGCTACAAGGTCGTGCCCTACTGCCCGCGCTGCGGCACGGCGCTCTCATCGCACGAGGTGGCGCTCGGCTACCGCGACCGCATCGACCCGTCGGTCTACGTCCGCTTCCCGCTGCGCGAGGAGCCGGGCGTGTCGCTGCTCGGCTGGACCACCACGCCGTGGACGCTCCTCTCGAACGCCGCGCTGGCGGTGGCGCCCGAGGTCACGTACGTGCGCGCTCGCGTCGGCGACGAGGGCCTGATCGTCGCGGAGCCGCTGGTCGAGCGGGTGCTCGGCGAGGGCGCCGAGGTGGAGGCGCGCATGACCGGCTCGGAGCTCGCTGGCACCCCGTACGACCCACCCTTCCACTACGTCACCGACTTCGGCCCGCGCTCGCACACGGTGCTGGAGGCCGACTTCGTGACCACCGAGGACGGCACCGGCATCGTGCACACCGCGCTCGCGTTCGGCGAGGACGACTTCCGCCTGGGCGAGCAGTACGGGATGACCGTGCAGAACCCGGTCAAGCTCGACGGCACCTTCGACGAGCGCATCGAGGCGTTCGCCGGGCGCGACGTGCTCGAGGCCAACGACGACATCGTCGAGGCGCTGCGCGAGAGCGGCCGCCTGTTCCGCGCGGAGGAGTACGAGCACTCCTACCCGCACTGCTGGCGCTCGGACAACCCGCTCATCTACTACGCCAAGCAGAGCTGGTACATCCGCACCACCGCGGTGCGGAACGAGCTGCTCGCCTCCAACGAGTCGGTCAACTGGTACCCCGACCACATCAAGCACGGCCGCATGGGCCGCTGGCTCGAGAACAACGTGGACTGGGCGCTGTCGCGCGAGCGCTATTGGGGCACGCCGCTGCCCGTTTGGCGCTGCGGCGAGGGGCACGACGTCTGCGTCGGCTCGCTCGAGCAGATGCGGTCGCTCGGCGGCACGCCGCCTGAGGACCTGCACAAGCCGTTCATCGACGATGTCGTGCTCAGCTGCCCCGACTGCGGCGGCGAGATGCGCCGCGTGCCCGAGGTGATCGACGCCTGGTACGACTCGGGCTCGATGCCGTTCGCGCAATGGCATGCGCCGTTCGAGAACGAGGGCATCTTCGAGCAGCGCTACCCCGCTGACTACATCTGCGAGGCGCTCGACCAGACGCGCGGCTGGTTCTACTCGCTGCTCGCCATCTCCACCCTGCTGTGGGGCAGATCGTCCTACAAGACCTGCCTCTGCCTCGGCCTGATCCTGGACGACGAGGGCCAGAAGATGTCGAAGAGCAGGGGAAACGTGGTGTCGCCCTGGGACGTGCTGGAGCGCTTCGGCGCCGATGCCTTCCGCTGGTACCTGTTCACGGCGAAGCAGCCCTGGGACGGCTACCGCTTTTCGATGGAGAGCGTCGGCGAGGGCGTGCGCCAGTTCCTGCTGCCGCTCTGGAGCACCTACTACTTCCTCGTGCTTTACGCGAACGTGAACGGAGTGGCGCGGGACGCCGACGGCGAGCGCACGGAGGTCGACCGCTGGGTGCTGTCGCGCCTGCAGGCCACCACCGAGACGGTGACCGAGCGGATGGAGGACTACGACACCACCAGCGCCGGCCGCGCGATCGGCGCCTTCGTCGACGACCTCTCGAAGTGGTACGTGCGCCTCTCGCGCCGGCGCTTCTGGGACGGGGACCCGGGCGCCGTGGCCACGCTGCGCGAGTGCCTCCTCACGGTCTCGAAGCTGGTCGCGCCGCTCGCGCCGTTCGTGGCCGACGAGATCTACGAGAACCTCGACGGCTCCGAGCCGTCGGTGCACCTGTGCGACTTCCCGGTGGCCGGCGCACGCGAGCTCGAGCTCGAGCAGGCGATGGCGGTCGTGCGCGACGCGGTGGAGCTCGGCCGCAGCGCCCGCCAGCAGGGCAAGGTGAAGCTGCGCCAGCCGCTGCGCGAGGCGGTGGTGGTGGCCGCGCCGCCCGAGCGCGAGGCGATCGAGCGTTTCCAGCGCCTGGTGCTCGACGAGCTGAACGTGAAGGAGCTGCGCTACGTCTCAGAGGCGGACGAGCTGGGGCGCTGGGAGCTCAAGCCGAACTACCGCACGATGGGCCCGCGCTTCGGCAAGGACATGCCGCAGGCCGCCCAGGCGGTGAGCGCGCTCGACGCGGCGACTGCCGCCACCACCCTGCGCGGCGGCGGCACCGTCGGCATCACCGTGGGCGGCAGAGAGCACCCGCTCACCGCCGACGACGTGCAGCTCGTGCTGCAGCCGCTCGAGGGCTACCAGGTGGAGCGCTCGGGCACGCATGCAGTCGCGCTGAACCTGGAGCTGGACGAACCGCTGCGCCGCGAGGGCCTCGCGCGGGAGGTGGTCCACGCGATCCAGCTCGCCCGCAAGGACGCGGGCCTCAACGTCGAGGACCGCATCTCACTGACTCTGGGCGGCGCGCCCGAGCTGCTCGAGGCCGTGCGCGACCACGAGGACTACGTCACCGGCGAGACCCTGGCGACGTCCCTCTCATACGACGGCGCCGGCACAGAGGCCGGCGCAACGATCGAAGGTTTGCCCCTCGCTATAAGGCTGGAACGAGCCTAAGCGATAGCCGGAGCCAGCTCGGCCTCGAGCCGCTTCTTCGGCATCGCTCCGATGATCTTCTTCGCGGGCTCGCCGTTCTTGAAGACGATCAGCGTCGGGATGGACATCACCTCGTACTTCGCGGCGGTGAGCTGGTTGTCGTCCACGTTCAGCTTCACCACGCGGATGTTGTCGCTGCTCCTCGTTGATCTCCTCGAGGCTCGGGGCGATGATCCGACAAGGACCGCACCACGGCGCCCAGAAGTCGACGAGCACTGGAGTCTCGGACTCGAGCACCTCGGCCTGGAAGTTGTCGTCTGTGACGTCGGGGAGGTTGCCTGCCACCTGTTTCTCCTATTCCAAGGGGTTGCTACAAAAAGTATAGTGCCCCCGCCCAGAGGGTCGCGGGCGGCCCTCAGCGCCGCCGCAGCTTCAGCGCGGGCACCTTCCAGACCGCCTCGACGGCGATTCGCGCGCTCATCTTCGAGGTGCCCGCCTGGCGGTCGCGGAACATGATCGGCACCTCCGTGACGCGGAAGCCGGCCTGGATCGCGCGGTAGGTCAGCTCGATCTGAAAGCCGTAGCCGTCGGCGTGCACGCCCTCGAGGTCGATGGCCTCGAGCACCTCGCGCCGGAAGCACTTGAACCCGCCGGTGAGGTCCTTCACCGGGATCCCGAGCACCTGGCGCGCGTACCACGAGCCGCCCCGGCTGAGCACCCGCCGGGTGAGGCCCCAGTCGTCGGTCACGCCGCCGCCGCGCACGTAGCGGGAGCCGAGCACGACGTCGGCGTGCTCCGCCGCCGCGATCAGGCGCGGCAGGTCGTGCGGGTCGTGCGAGAAGTCGGAGTCCATCTCAAGGAGGAGGTCCGCGCCGCTCGCCAGCGCTCGCTCGAAGCCGGCGAGATACGCGCGGCCGAGCCCCTGCTTCGCAGAGCGGTGGAGCACCTCCACCTCGGGCAGCTCGGCGGCCAGCCGGTCGGCGATCTGGCCGGAGCCGTCGGGCGAGTTGTCGTCCACGATCAGCACGTGGTACTCGGGCGCCGCGGCCGCGAGCTGGGGCAGGACGGCGCGCACGAACGCCTCGATGTTCTCGGCTTCGTTGTAGGTGGGGAGGACGAGCCAGGGCCCAGGCACGGCGGCGTAGAGTAGAGCGCGAGCATGAGGAACGCGGAAATAGCAGCGGCATTCGACGAGCTGGGCGACCTGTACGAGCTCGACGGCGCCGTGGTCTACCGGGTGCTCGCCTACCGCAACGCGGCGAAGGCGATCCGCGAGTCGGGCGCCTCGGTGGAGGAGCTCGCGCACGCCGGCAAGGCGGCGAGCCTGCCGGGCATCGGCAAGATCATCGCCGAGAAGATCGACGCGCTGCTCGAGACGGGCTCGATCCCCGTCGCCGAGAAGCTGAAGGCGAAGTTCCCAGCCGGCCTGGTCGAGCTCACCCACCTACCCGGGCTCGGCCCCAAGCGGGCCCGCAAGCTGTTCGACGAGCTCGGCATCTCCTCGCTCGAGGAGCTCAAGCGGGCCGCCGAGCAGCAGCAGCTCCGCGACATTCGCCGGCTTCGGCGCCAAGGCCGAGGAGAACATCCTGCTGGCGCTGGAAGCGGGGGCCGACGGCCGCCCAAGCCGCGGACATTGCTGTCGCGCGCCCTCGCGGTGGCCGACGAGCTGGCGGACGCGCTGCGCGAGCACCCGGCGTCCGACCGCGTCGAGATCGCGGGCAGCGCCCGCCGCATGACCGAGACCTGCAAGGACCTCGACCTCGTGGCCACCGCCAAGGACGCCGAGGCGCTGGCGGCCGCCTTCTCCGGGCTGCCGCTGATCGCCGAGGTGCAGTCCTCCGGCGCCGCCGGCGTGAAGGCCGTGACGAACAACGGCATCGGCGTGGACCTGCGGATCGTCCCGCCCGAGAACTTCGGCAACCTGCTCCAGCACTTCACCGGCTCGGGCCGCCACAACGAGGCGCTGCGCACGCTGGCAGTGCGGCGGGGCTTGCACGTGAGCGAGTACGGCGTGGCCGACGACGCCACCGACACCACGCACTCCTGCGCCACCGAGGAGGAGGTCTACGAGCTGCTCGGCATGCAGTACATCCCGCCGGAGCTGCGTGAGGACCGCGGCGAGCTGGAGGCGGCGCGCGAGCACCGGCTGCCGGAGCTGATCCGTGTCGAGGACATCCGCGGCGACCTGCACTGCCACACCGACGCGCTCGGACGGCCGCAACACGATCGAGGAGATGGCGCAGGCGGCGATCGAGCGCGGCTACGGTACCTGGCGATCACCGACCACTCGGCCACCCACGGCTTCGGCAACGACGTGCAGCCCGACGAGCTGCTGCGCCAGGTCGAGCACATCCGCGAGCTGAACGAGTCGCTCGGCGGCTTCACGCTGCTCGCCGGCACCGAGGTGAACGTGCTGCCCGACGGCTCGCTCGACTACGCCGACGAGGTGCTCGAGCAGCTCGACTGGGTCGTCGCCAGCCTGCACACCTCCTTCCGGATGAAGAAGAAGGAGATCACCGACCGCATGATCCGCGCGATGGAGCACCCGCTCGTCGACGCGATCGGCCACCCCACCGGCCGGCTGATCGAGCGGCGCGAGCCCTACGACCTCGACATCGAGCGCGTGGTCGAGGCGGCGATCCGCACCGGCACGTTCCTCGAGATCAACGCCAACCCCAACCGGCGCGACCTGAACGAGGCGAACGCCCGGCTGGCCGCGGAGGCGGGCGCGATGCTGCGTGATCGACTCCGACGCGCACGGCACGCGAGACGCTGGCGAACATCAGGTACGGAGTGGCGACCGCGCGGCGAGGCTGGGTCACAGCCGGAGCAGGTGGCGAACACGCGCCGTGGGCGGAGCTAGACCGCCTACGGAAACGCAGTCCGCAGGCCGCAGGCCGCAGTCCGCCCTCGCTGAGAACAGGCTGACCCAGGCCGCCGCGCGGGCTCGCGCAACGTATCCAGCTTCCGATACCCCGGCGCGCGGATCAGCTTCGTCGGCCGCATCGGCGGCGTCGGCTCGACGTAGAACTGCACGCCGTCGCGCTGCTCGATCGCCAGCACCGCGGAGCTCTGGCGGCGCCAGCCGAGCGCGCCGATCAGCGCGTAGCCCGTGGCCACCGCCGGCACCTGCGGCACGAGCCAGGCCACGGCGCCCGCGACGATCGTCAGCGCCGCGAGCATCCAGAGCCGGTTGAAGATCACGCGGCCCGGGCTCCACCTCGGGCAGCATCGGCGTGCTGCGGGCGTCGGCCAGGAGGCGCGCGATGCCCTCGGTGACGCGCATGCGCCGCCCCACGTAGATGCCCACCAGCGTGGCGGCTCCCCACCAGCCGAGCGAGAAGTAGATCAGCGAGTTGTCGTCCTTCGAGGTGGCGCCGACGATCGAGACGATCGCCGAGCACCGTCGCCGAGGCCGCGAACAGCAGCACCGCCGTGCTTCAGGAACTCCGTGAATCGCATCAGGCAGCGGCCAGCGCCTCGAGCACCGCGCGGAAGCCCGCCACGCCGTCCACCACCAGATCCGCCCGCTCGACGATCGCCGCCGGCCCCTCGTCGGAGCTGACCCCGACGCGCACAGCGGTCTCCAGTTTGCCCTCGGCGACCAGCGCGTCGAGCGCGTCGAAGGCGTCGAGGTCGGTCGCGTCGTCGCCCGCGAACATCGCGGCCCGCGCCGGGAAGCGCTCCACCAGCTCGCGCGACCGCGCGGCCCTTGTTGATCGGCACCGGCGGCCGATCTCGAGCACCTTGCGGCCCCAGTGCGTGTGGAGGCCGGCTCCCTCGGCCGACGCGCGATCTCCTCGAGCGCCGACGCGGCCGCGTCCTCGTCAGGCGCGCCGCGCCAGTGGAAGGCCATGATCGGACCCTTGTCCTCGATCCGCACGCGCAGCGTGCGCAGCTCGCGCGTGTCGTTCTCGCGGGCGAAGCCGCGCACGCGGTCGGCGCCACTCGGCCACCGCGGGTCCAGCACCGGCCGCATCGCGCCGGGCAGCAGCAGCTCCGCCCCGTGGGTGCCGGCGTACGCGATGCCGCCCACGCCCACCAGGCGGCGCGCCTCGGCCGCCGAGCGGCCGGAGATGCAGGCGGCGCAGCGGTAGCGGCGGGCGATCGTGCCGAGCAGGCGCGACGTCGCGCTCGTCCACCTTCGCCTCGTCGGCGCGGCGGACTATCGGCGCAAGCGTGCCGTCGATGTCGCAGAACACCGCCGCGCTGGAGGGGTCCTCCGTGAGCGGCCGCAGCGCCTCGGCGAGCGTCTCGGCGGTGGGGGCGGGCACTCGCCGTAGTATGCCCGCATGCCAGCTCGGCTCGTAAGGCTCGCCGTGATCGGCACAGTGGCGGGCGCCTTCAGCGGCCTGTTCGGCGTCGGTGGCGGGACGGTGATCGTGCCGCTCCTCATCCTCTGGCTCGGCCTCGAGGAGCGCGTCGCCACCGGCACGTCGCTGGTGGCCATCAGCATCATCGCCGTCTTCGGCACGGTCACGCAGGGGCTGTTCGGCAACGTGGACATCGCGAAGGGCGCGCTGATCGGACTGCCGGCGGTACTCGGCGTGCTGGCCGGCACGGCGCTCCAGCAGCGCGTCCCCTCCCGCGTCATCTCGGGGCTGTTCGCCGCACTGCTCGTGGTCTCCGCCGTCCTGCTCGTCGTCTAGATGAGCGCGGGCGACGTGGCGGGGGCGGTCGCCGTGGGCATCGCCGCGGGCGTGTCCAGCGGCATGCTCGGCATCGGCGGCGGCGTGCTGTTCATCCCCGGGCTCGTGCTGATCCTCAACCTGTCGCAGCTGCGGGCCGAGGCCACGTCGCTCCTGGCGATCATTCCGGTGGCGATCGTCGGTGCGCTGCGCCAGAACACCTACGGCAACGTGCATCTGCGCGAGGGCCTCGTGATCGGCGCGCTGTCGGCGCTGGGAGTGCTGGCAGGTGTGAAGCTGGCCAACGTGCTGCCGGAGAAGACGCTGTCGTACCTGTTTGCCGCCGTGCTGCTGTACTTCGCCTTCACGCTTGCACGGCGGACGCTGCGGGGGTGAGCGCGGTGGGAAGCGACCGGGCGCAGCGCTGGTACGAGTCGCGGACGCTGCACCACCGCGACTATCCACCTGAGCGCCTCAGCGCCGAGCGCAGTGCATCCGTGTCGGTGTGCGTGCCGGCGCGGGAGGAGGCGGGCACGGTTGGCCCGATCGTGGCCGACCTCGTGGAGCTGCGCGAGGCGGGCGTGGTCGACCGGGTGCTGGTCATCGACGCCGCCTCGGCCGACGGCACAGCCGAGATCGCGCGAGCGCGCCGGCGCGGAGGTGGTGCAGCAGGCCGAGCTGATGCCGCAGTTCGGCCCGGTGCTCGGCAAGGGCGATGCGATGTGGCGAGCGCTGTCGGTGATCGACAGCGACGTGGTCTGCTACCTCGACGCGGACTCCGGCGGCTTCGGCCCGCACTTCGCCCGCGGGCTGATCGGGCCGCTGCTGTGCGGCGACCCCGAGATCCAGTTCGTGAAGGCCTTCTACCAGCGCCCCTTCAAGGTCGGCGAGGTGTCGATGCCCGAGGGCGGAGGTCGCGTGACGGAGCTCACCGCGCGCCCGCTGATCAACCTCTTCTATCCCGAGCTCGCGGGCTTCCGCCAGCCGCTGGCGGGCGAGTTCGCCGCGCGCCGCGGCCTGCTCGAGCGGCTGCCGTTCGCGACCGGCTACGGGGTGGAGATCGGGCTCCTGATCGATGCCTGGCGCGAGGTCGGCCTCGACGGGATGGCGCAGGTGGACGTGGAGCTCCGGCAGAACCGCCACCAGCCACTCGGCGACCTCACGCCGATGGCCTACGCGGTGCTGCGCACGGTGGCCGCCCGGCTGGCCGCGGAGGGCCGCGCCCCCGAGTTCCCCGACGGCGCCCGGGAGCTGCTGCTGCCGCGAGGCGAGCAGCTCGAGGAGCTCGACCTCCAGCTCGTGGAGCGGCCGGCGCATTCAGGTTTGCCTTAGAGAAGTCTTACGCCTGGCTTACCCGAGCTTTCCCGTGCCTGCACACAATGCATTCATGTCTCCGTCGGGGAAAAGCGAGGCACGCGACGCAGCACTGCGCCGTGTCTCGCAGGCCAGGCGCTGGCTGATCGCCGGTGCCATCGGCCTCACCGCCGTGTTCTCGGCGGTCGCGTCTCAGGCCTTCCCGGGCCGCTCGCTCAAGGCGACCACGACCACCACGACGGGCACTGCGGCGCCGTCCACCAGCGCCCCGGCGCCACCCGCCGACAACACGCTGCCGGACGACAACCAGGCCCAGGTGCCCGACCAGAGCAGCAGCCCCGACTCTTCGATCCCGCCGCCAGCGTCGATCCCCCAGCCGTCTGACAGCGGCGCCGGCGCGGTGTCCGGAGGGTCGTGAGCGTGGCGCTGGCGGCGTCGGCCAGGCCGTGGGTCTCCGCCACGTGGACGGCGCTCGGTACGCAGGCGGACGTGCTGGTCACCGAGCCGCGCGCGATGCGCGAGGTGCAGCAGCTCGTCGCCCACCAGCTCGATGAGATCGACCTCGCCTGCAGCCGCTTCCGCGAGGACTCCGAGCTGGCTCACATCAATCGCTCGCCCGGCCGCTGGGTCAAGGTCAGCCAGCTCTTCTTCGACGCACTCGAGGCCGCGCTGGGAGCCGCGAGTGCCAGCGGCGGCGCGGTGGACCCGACGCTCGGCCGCGTGCTGCGGCTTGCCGGCTACGACCGCGACTTCGCCGATGTGCGCAGCGCGCCCGGGCCGGCGCGGCTCATGCTCACCCGGGCGCCCGGCTGGAAGAAGATCCAGGTCGACTACGTGCACCGCGCCGTGCGCCTGCCACACGGGGTCGAGCTGGACCTCGGCGCCACAGCGAAGGCGCTCGCCGCAGATCGCGCCGCGACGGATGCCGCGCGCCTCACCCACGCCGGGGTGCTGGTGAACCTGGGCGGCGACCTCGCCGTCGCGGGCCCCGCGCCGGACGGCGGCTGGCCGGTGCGGGTGACCGACGACCACGCCGCCGGCTTCGACGCGCCTGGGCAGACCGTGTCGATCGAGAGCGGCGGCCTCGCCACCTCGAGCACCACGGTGCGGCGCTGGCAGAGCGGCGGGCGCGAGCTGCATCATATCTTCGACCCACGCAGCGGCCGCCCGGCGGCGCCCTACTGGCGCACCGTGAGCGTCGCCGCCGCGACATGCGTGGGGGCCAACACGGCCAGCACCGCCGCGATCGTCCGCGGCGCCGATGCCGCCGAATGGCTGACCGAGCGCGATCTGCCGGCTCGGCTCGTGCACGTCTCCGGCCGCGTGGTCCACGCGGCGAAGTGGCCCGCGGAGGCCCACGCGTGACGATCGCGGCCGCCGGGCCGAGTGCGTACTGGTATCTGACACGCGGCACCGGGGCCGTCGCGCTGATCCTGCTATCGGCCAGCGTCGTGCTCGGCATCGTGGACCGCAGGCGCTGGCGGTCGGAGCGCTGGCCGCGCTTCGCGCTCGACGCGATTCACCAGTCGGTGTCGCTGCTAGCGATGGTCTTCCTGGCCATCCACATCCTCACCTCGGTGCTCGACACCTTCGCGCCGATCCGCCTCATCGACGCCGTTATCCCCTTCGCCGGCTCGTACCGCCCGTTCTGGCTCGGGCTCGGCACGCTGTCGTTCGACCTGCTGCTCGCGGTGACGATCACGAGCATGCTGCGCCGCCGGATCGGCCATCGCAGCTGGCGGCTCGTGCACTGGCTGTCCTACGCGTCCTGGCCGGTGGCCGTGATGCACGGCCTCGGCACCGGCAGCGACGTCAAGTCGAGCTGGCTGCTCGGGCTCACCGCGCTCTGCGCGGCCGCCGTGTGGCTGGCGATCTGGATGCGCGTCGCGTCGTCGGAGCCGCGGCTGCGGCCGGTCGGGTATGCACCGCTCCTGGCCGCGCCGCTGGCCTTGATCCTGTGGCTGCCGCACGGGCCGCTCGGCAAGGGCTGGGCCCGCCGCGCCGGCACGCCCTCGAGCCTGCTCGTGTCGCACACGGTCACGGTGGCTGCACGCACGCCCACCGACCGGCTGCAGCTGCCCTTCTCCGGCGACCTCACCGGCAGCGTGAGGCAGTCGCAGTCGCCCAGCGGGCTTGCCGCCGTCGATCTGTCGCTCAGCTTCAGCGGCTCCTCCACCGGGGTGGCCGACGTGCAACTCGAGGGCCAGCCGCTGGCCGGTGGCGGAGTCTCGGTCAGCGCGAGCCGCGTGACCGTGGGCACCTCGGCGAGCCCGCACCTCTACAGCGGCCGCGTGGTGCAGCTCGACGGGGGCCGGATCATCGCGCGCATCCACGACGCGAGCGGCTCCGGCGGCCGGCTCGAGCTGAGCGTCAACGTCGATCCGCAGGCGGCGTCCGTAACGGGGACGATCAACGCCAGCAAGGGCGCCTGATGAGCACCGGGCAGCTCCCGCGCCTGCTCGCCGGGGTGACGGCGGACGGCATGTCGCTCAGCCGGCACCTCTCGGTTCACGGGCGCCGGCCCGAGCTGGGGCGCCGGGACGGGCCGGAGCTGATCGCCGAGCTCGAGCGCGCCGGCCTGCGCGGGCGCGGCGGCGCGGCCTTTCCCACGGCCACCAAGATGGCGGCGGTCGCGGAGGCGGGCCGCGCGTCGGCGGTGGTGGTGAACGGCGCGGAGGGCGAGCCGGCCAGCCAGAAGGACGCGCTGCTGATGGCGGGCGCGCCGCACCTGGTGCTCGACGGGGCCGAGCTGGCGGCGCGTGCGGTGGGCGCGCGCGACGTGATCGTCTGCATCCGCTCGAGTGCCGACTCCGCCCTGCAGCGCGCGCGGCGGGCGATCGACGAGCGCGGGCGGACCAAGGGCGTGTCGTTCAAGCTCGTGGCCACGCCCGACGCCTATCTCGCCGGCGAGGAGAGCGCGCTCGTGCGCTTCCTGAACGGCGGGCCGCTCAAGCCGACCTTCGTCCCGCCGCGGCCGTACGAGCGCGGCGTGGACAGGCGCCCGACGCTCGTGAACAACGTCGAGACGCTCGCCCACCTGGCGCTGATCGCCCGCCACGGCGCGCGCTGGTTCCGCGAGGTGGGCAGCCCGCAGGAGCCGGGCTCGACGCTCGTGACGCTGTCCGGCGCCGTGCTCCGTCCCGGGGTGTACGAGGTGGAGCCGGGCGCGCGCCTCAGCGCGCTGCTCGAGGCGGCCGACCATCCGACGGACGAGGTCCGGGCGGTGCTGATCGGCGGCTACTTCGGCGCCTGGGTGGACGGCAGCCGGGTGAACGAGATCGTGCTCGGCCGCGAGGAGCTGCGCCAGCTCGGCGGGAGCCTCGGCTCGGGAGTGGTGTTCGTCCTCCCAGCGCGTGCCTGTGGCGTGGCGGAGAGCGCGCGGGCGCTTGCGTACATGGCGCGGGAGTCGGCCCATCAGTGCGGGCCCTGCGCCAATGGGCTGCCCGCGATCGCCCAGGCGGTGGCTCGCATCGCCCACGGCATGGCCCCGAATGGCACGGACGCGGACATCGAGCGCTGGGCGGGTCTCGTCCACGGCCGCGGCGCCTGCCACCACCCCAACGGCGCCGCCCGGCTCGCGCTCAGCTCGCTGCGCGTTTTCGCCGACGAGTTCGCGCGCCACCGCACGCACGGCCCCTGCGCGCGCTGCTCCGGCGTGCCGCTGCTGCCGGTTCCAGGGGAGAGCGGAAGGCTGGCCGCCTGATGGCGCAGGAGCTGCGGCTCAACCCGATCGCGTGCGAGGCGCACGGCCTCTGCGCCGAGCTGTTCCCCGAGCGCATCTCGCTCGACGAGTGGGGCTATCCGATCATCGACGACGAGCCGATCACGCCCGAGCTGGCCGAGCACGCCCGCCGAGCCGTGGCGGCCTGTCCCACGATGGCGCTGCTGCTCGAGAGCCGCCGCCGCAGCCCCGTTCGGAACCGTTAGTCACACACGGCTCGCGCGCGGGCTGGCAACATCCACGCATGTCCGGCCCACCGCCAGGCCCACGGATCCCGCGCTTCGTCCAGACGCTGTTCTTCATCTTCGGGCCGCGCCGCTTCCTGACTTGGTGCGAGCGCCGCTACGGCGGGCTCGTCCGGCTCGGCACCTGGTTCGACCCCGGCTTCGTGATGGTGTTCGACCCGAAGCTGATGCGCGAGGTCTTCCAGGCTTCGCCCGACCGGCTGCGCGCCGGCGAGGCGAACGTGGTGCTGCGGCCAGCGCTCGGCGATCGCTCGGTGCTGCTGCTCGACGGCGCCGAGCACCTCCGCCAGCGGCGTCTGCTGCTGCCGTCCTTCCACGGCCAGCGGATGCGCGCCTATGAGACCGTGATGCGCGCCGCCGCCGACGCCGCGATCGACTCATGGCCGATCGGCGAGCCGTTCGCGCTGCTGCCCTCGATGCAGCAGCTCACGCTCCACGTGATCTCGCGCACCGTGTTCGGCATGGAGGCCGGCGCGCGCGAGGACGAGCTGAAGCACGGGCTGCGCGAGATGATCGCGCCGGCGGCGACGCGCATCGGGGTGCTGGTCCTCGTGCTCTCCGGAGGGCGCTTCGGCAACAGCTCGATGATGCGTGAGTTCGAGCGGCGGCGGCGGCTCGTGGACGAGCTGATCTACGACGAGATCCGCAGGCGGCGCGGCGCCGAGGACCTCGAGCAGCGCGAGGACGTCCTCTCCATGCTGCTGCTCGCGCGTGACGAGGACGGCCGGCCGATGACCGACGAGGAGCTGCGCGACGAGCTGGTCACTCTGCTCGTGGCCGGCCACGAGACCACCGCCACCGGGCTGGCGTGGGCGTTCGACCTGCTGCTGCGCAACCCGCGCGTGCTGGCGCGCGCGCAGGAGGGGGATGACGCCTACCTCGACGCCGTGGTGAAGGAGACGCTGCGCGCCCGGCCGGTGGTGCCGGGCATCGGCCGCGTGGTGCGCGGCGGTCCGTTCGAGCTCGGCGGCCACACGATCCCCGAGGGCATGGAGATCAACCCGTCGATCTCGCTGATACACCGGCTGCCGGCCGTCTTCCCGCAGCCGCGCGAGTTCCGGCCCGAGCGCTTCCTCGGCGACGACGCGCCGGACACCTACACCTGGATCCCGTTCGGCGGCGGCACGCGGCGCTGCCTCGGCGCAGCGTTCGCGCAGTTCGAGATGCGCGTGGTGATCGAGCGGGTGCTGGCGCGGACACGGCTCGAGGCCGTGGGCCGGCGGCCCGAGGCTGTGGCCCGGCGCGGAATCACGCTGGTGCCAAAGCGCGGAACACGCGTGGTGGTCCGGGAGCGCCGGCCGGCGCCCGCGGCGGCCACGGTAGCCGCCTTGCACGCCTAATCGCACTGCCCCGGGCTGTCGATCTTGCGCAAAGGCCCGCGGCGCCACCCGGCGCGTGGGGGTCGAACTTACTGTCGACTGGGTGACCTCAGCACTCATCATCGGGGTAGTTGGTGCGCTCGCAGTGGCAGGTCTCGCGCTGCTGGCGCTCCGCACGCAGCGCGGCCGCGCGCTGGCTCGCGCGTGGGCCAAGGGCTGCTACCGGGTGATCATGGGACCGCCTGTCGAGATCGACCCGGTGCGCGTCTGGAAGGGCACCGCCCAGGGCGACCAGGCTGAGCTGCGCATGCTGCACGTCGGCGACTGCAGCCTGCGGGCGATGGACACCTCCCACGACTTCTACGCCCCGCCGGGCTACCCGAAGACGATCTCCGAGCGCCTGCTAGACGAGCAGCTCGGGATGGAGTTCGGGCACTACTTCGCGATCACCTACGAGGAGCTGCCGGAGATCGACAGGCTCAAGAAGGTGACCAAGCTGAGCGGCGACCCGGACGTGATCCTCGTGCACACCGGAGCCACCTACCAGCGCCGGGTGATCATCAAGAGCACCGCCCGCATGAACCAGCTGCGTCTCGAGGCAGGGCGCCGGCTGGGGCGTCACATCTTCACCGCGCACCGCTACGTCATGCGCCCGCTGGTGCGGCTGTTCGGCCGCCACTTCGTGGTCTACGACGGCACGGGCACGCTCGAGCAGTTCCTCGACCGGCTCCACCAGACCTGGCCGAAGGCGACGATCATGCTGATCTCGCCCTTCCCGCTCGAGCTGCCCTACCCCACCTCGATCGCCATCCACGATCGCGTGCGCTCGGACCTGCGCGAGCTGGCGAAGCGGCGCAGGATGGCATGCCTCGAGTTCGACGAGCTGATCGCGGGCGACGACTTCCACAGCGCCAACGGCTACAACCTCAACAAGCGCGGCTCGGAGCTGGTCGGCGACGCGATGGCGCGCTGGATCGTCGAAGAGGTCCTCTCCGGCCAGAACGGCTCGGGCCCGCAGCGCACCGACGACGCTCACTGGCGCCGCCACGGCGCCTGGCAGGGAGTGCGGGGAGCCGTCTCCTGACATAGGCGCGCGCCGGCGTGCGCATGCCTGGCAACAAGGCAGTGGCCTACATCGAGCCTGGGAAGGTCGAGATCCAGACGATCGACTACCCCAAGCTCGAGATTCAGGACGGTCCGGGTGTCAACCCGAGCAACGTCGGACGGCGCTGCAACCACGGAGTGATCCTCCGGATCGTCTCGACCAACATCTGCGGCTCGGACCAGCACATGGTGCGCGGCCGCACGACGGCGCCGGCCGGGTTGATCCTCGGCCACGAGATCACCGGCGAGGTGATCGAAGCCGGCCCCGACGTGGAGTTCATCGGTCGGGCTCGCCGCGGCACACTCGGCGCAGCTGCTGGGCGCCGCCGTGGTGATCGTGGGCGACCTCAACCAGGATCGGCTGAACCAGGCGCGCAGCTTCGGCTGCGAGACCGTGGACCTCAGTCAGGACGCCCCGCTCCCGGACCAGATCGAGCAGATCCTGGGCGTGCCCGTGGTGGACGCCGCGGTGGACGCGGTGGGCTTCGAGGCTCGCGGCCACGGCCGCGACTCGGACCACGAGATGCCCGCCACGGTGCTCAACTCGATCATGGAGGTCACCAAGGCCGCCGGCAAGCTCGGCATCCCGGGCCTGTACGTGACCGGCGATCCCGGCGCCGCGGACGACGCGGCCAAGGAGGGCAGCCTGTCGATCCGGATCGGGCTCGGCTGAGCGAAGTCGCACCAGTTCACCACCGGACAGTGCCCGGTGATGCGCTACCACCGGGGTCTGATGATGGCGATCCTGAGCGAGCGCTGCCAGATCGCCAAGGCGGTTAACGCCACAGTGATCTCGCTCGACGACGCCCCTGACGGCTACCGGGACTTCGACAGCGGAGTCGCCAAGAAGTTCGTGCTCGACCCGCACGGCCTCCTGCAAGGGAAGCAGCGGGTGAACGGAGCCTCGGCTGCAGCGGCCTGAGGCGACGCGGCAAGGCGCCGCCGGCGTTAGTCGGCGGCGCCTAGGTCGTGCTCGGCGATGATCGCGTTGAGGTCCGCGACCTCGCGGCGCACAGCGTCGAAGCGCGGATCCGCGCCCATCGAACAGCCGTGGCCCATGGCGAAGGCGTAATCCCAGGACGCCCGGAGCTGGCGAAGGCGTTCCTTGGCGTCTGTTTCGACGTTGCCCATCTCACTCAGTTGGATCGGCAACTGCCGCCCCGGCCTTGAGGGCCACTAGGCGGCGTACGCGCGGACGGCGCGCTGGCGGCGCCAGCTGAAGCTGCGGCGGGAGCGGGACTTGCGCGGCAGAGCCTCGACGACGGCCTCGAGAGCGACGTGCTTCGTTCTCGTGGCGTGGCGGGCCTGAGCTGCTGCGTAGTTGATGGGGCCGGTCATCTCGTCACCTCGTGTGGGGGTTGAGGAACTGATGGTCAGTCTGGTCCCTTCGTGCCATGAATCACATGGCAGCAGGCCCCCGGATCGAGGTGCGGCTGGCCGCACGGCGATAGTGATGGCCGTCACGGAGCGGCGAAGGAATCGAACCTTCCAAGCGGAGGGCTGCTCCGCCCTGCCGGTTTTGAAGACCGGATGGGCCACCAGGCCCGTGCCACTCCGCGGCCAGTGTAGGTGCGGCTAACGATGCGGCTAGCCGAGCAGCTTGCGGAAGTACTTGCCGGCGTCGCGCATCCCGAAGCTCACGAAGAGGTGGTGGGCCTCGGTGCGGGCGTAGCCGGACTCGAGCGTGACGTCCCAGCAGTGGCGCTCGATCGCGCGGTGCTCCGCCTCCTCGAGCAGCGCGCCGCCGATGCCCTGGCGGCGCGCATCGTCCACCACGAAGAGGTCCGGGATCCACGCCTGCGGCGTGGCGTGGTTCAGGCGGTTGCGGAAGTGGAGCGAGCAGAAGCCGACGACCGTGCCCCCGTCGTCCTCGGCCACCAGGTGGTCCACCGCGGGGTCCGAGATCTGCGCGGCGTAGACCTCGCGGCAGCGGTCGCGCGTGTCGTCGGTGACCTGCGCGCGGCCGAGCCGCTCGAGCAGGTCGGTGACGGCGTCGTAGTCCTGGGGCTTGGCACTGCGGATGTTCACGCGGGGAGTCCCTGCTCGAGGGCGCCCTTGACCCCGGCGTCGAGCGCGTTGATCCGGTAGAGCGCGAGCGCCTCGGCGGAGGCGAAACGGCGAGCCGGCACGCCGTCCGCCCCGTGGTGCGTGAGGATGCAGTGGGAGAGCACGAGCGCCTTGGCGGCCGGAAAGTCGGGCAGGCGGGCACAGCGCTCGGCGACGAGCTGCTGCCCGAGCGCGATGTGCCCGACGAGCCGCCCCTCCTCGCTGAGCCCGATCTCCGCCCCCAGCGTGAACTCGCGCGTCTTGCCGACGTCGTGCAGCAGGGCCGCCGTGATCAGCAGGTCGGAGTTGAGGCGCGGGTGGAGCACGCAGGTCTCCTGCGCCAGGGTGCCGACCGCCACCGTGTGCTCGAGCAGCCCGCCGAGGTAGGCGTGGTGGCCCGCGCGCGTGCATGGCGCCAGGCGCAGCTCCGCGCGAAAGGCCTCGTCGGCGAGGAACGAGTCGAGCAGGCGCCTGTGGTCCGGGTCGTATACCTCGCGCGTGAGATGCTCGAGGAAGCCGTCGAGCTCGTCGAGGTCGCGGTAGGCGCTCGGCAGGAACTCGCGCGGATCGAGGCTCCCCGCGTCGTCCACCCGCCTGATCTCCGCAACCTCGATCTGCAGCTCCTCGCGGAACCGCTCGACGCGGCCGCCGACCTGGACGAGGTCGCCGCGATCGAACTGTCCCGCGAGAAAGTCGGCCTCCCTGAACGCGCGTGCGGTGATCGTCCCCGTGCGGTCGCGCAGCTCGAGCGACAGGTACCCGCTGCCGTTTTTGGCGGTGAGCCGGTCCTTGCGCGTGCAGGCGAAGACGCCGTCCACTTCGCCGCCCGTGCGCAGCTCAGCCACCGACGTTCGGACGCTGGCTTCCACGCGTGCCATCTTGGAACACCAGTCGGACGCTCGGCCGCTTCTTGCGGGAGCCGCTACGGTGAAGTCAGTGGATCCCCTCATCTGGACCGACAAGCCGCAGTTGCGTGACCCGGTGATGGTGGCTGCCTTCAAGGGCTGGAACGACGCTGGCGAATCGGCTTCGGCCGCGCTCGGCTTCCTCGTGGAGAGCTTCGACGCGAGCGAGATCGCGCGCGTGGACCCCGAGGAGTTCTTCGACTTCACCGCCGTGCGGCCCACGGTCCGGCTCGTCGAGGGCCAGGCGCGCACGATCGACTGGCCCGCCACCGTGGTCTCGGCCGCGCGCATCCCCGCCGCCGAGCGCGACCTCGTGTTCGTGCAGGGCGTGGAGCCGTCGCTGCGCTGGCGCACGTTCGCCGGGTCGCTCGCCACGGTAGCCAAGGAGCTGGGCGTGCGCCTGGTGCTGACGATGGGCGCGCTGCTCGCGGACGTGCCGCACACGCGGCCCGTGTCGATCTCGGGCCTGGCCTCCGACCAGGACCTGATCGACCGTCTCGGACTCGAGCGCACCACCTACGAGGGACCGACCGGCATCGTCGGCGTGCTGCACGACGCATGCGCGCGCGCGAGCCTGCCGTCGGCCAGCCTGTGGGCGGCCGTCCCGCACTACGTGGCGGCGGCGCCCAACCCCAAGGCGGCCCTCGCGCTGGTGCGGCGCTTCGAGGGCCTGGCCGGCGTGGCCGTGGACGGCAGCGCGCTCGAGGAGGCCTCCGAGGACTACGAGCGCCAGGTGAACGCGGCGGTGGAGAGCGACCCCGAGGTGAAGGCGTTCGTCGAGCGGCTCGAGGAGACGATGGACGAGGTGAGCGACATCGACGCCGAGCAGCAGCACATCCCCTCCGCCGACTCGATCGCCCGGGACTTCCAGCGCTTCCTCAAGCAGCGCGGCCCCGAGAACGAGTAGGTGCGCCGCTTCAACGTCTTCGACGCCGCGGTGGAGGGCGACCCGTCGCACCCGCCCGGCTTCCGCGTGGCCCGCGCCCGCTTCGGCGCAGCCATCGGCGCCCAGAAGATGGGCGCCACCGTGTACGAGCTCGAGCCGGGCAACAGCATCTGCCCGTACCACTACGAGAACACCGAGGAGGAGTGGCTGCTCGTCCTCGCCGGCACGCCGACCCTGCGCACGCCCGAGGGCGAGAACGAGCTCGCGCCGGGCGACGTGATGGCCTTCGTCGAGGGGCCGGACGGCGCGCACAAGGTGACCAACAACTCCGAGGGCCCGGTCCGGGTCCTGATGCTCTCGACGATCCCCGAGAGCGACATCAGCATCTGCGTCTATCCGGACAGCGACAAGGTCAGCGTCCACCCGCCGGGGAAGATCTTCCGCCTCTCCGACGCCGTGGGCTACTGGGACGGCGAGCTGTAGCTACTTCTCGGCCGCCGGGCAGATGATCCGGTAGTCGCAGAACGAGCAGATCTCGTGCGAGGGCGTGGGCTCGAAGTTCTGCGCGAGGATGCCCTCGGCGATGGTCGCCACCGTGCCACGCACGCGCTGGAGCTCCTCCTCCGAGTGCTCGACCGGGACCCGCTCGTTGTCGAGCACGTAGTAGTAGCTCTGCGCCGAGGTCTCGAGGTCCCACGACTCGCGCGCGCCCATCTGGTAGAGGGAGAGCTGCACGTCCTCGCGCAGCTGCGCCGCCGTCTTGGCCTTGCCGGTCTTGTAGTCGATCAGCTCGTAGTGGCCGTCCGGGTGCTGGTCGACCCGGTCCACGCGCCCGCGCAGCAGGTGGGGGCCGAGCTTGAACGAGAAGCTGCGCTCGAACCACTTCGGCTTTGCCTCGCGCGTCCGGTCGAGCTCCCAGTAGCGCCTGAGTGACGCGACCGCCTTATCGCGGAACTGCAGCTCGTCGTTCGAGTCGCCGAAGCCGCTGCGGCGCCAACTCGCCTCGAACAGGCGCATGAGCTCGTCGAGCGACCCGCCGCCGCCCGCGTGGAAGCGCTCGAGCACCTGGTGCACCACGATGCCGAAGCGCTGGTTGATCGTCGGCTCCTGCGGTATGCGGAAGACGCGCGCGAACTTGTACTTGAGCGGGCAGAGCCGGTAGGTCTCGATGTCGGAGGCGGACAGCATCAGCCCCTCGCCGCGCCGGGGGATGAAGGTCTCGAGCGACTGGTCCGAGCCGCTGATCACCTCCGCGCGCCGGCGCTCGTCGCGCTCGTCGTCCATCAGGTAGTCGTCAAGCGCCGAGCGCAGGAACAGCTCGCGCTGCTCGTGCGTGGCCGCCTGGAGCAGGAGGTCGTTGACCTCGGGCAGGGCCTTCGCCAGCGACTGGCCGTCACGCTCGCGCTCGATCAGCGCCGCCACCTTCAACAGCTCGAGGTAGCGGACCACCGATTGGTCGACGTCGAGATAGGTGTCGAGCCGCATGTCGCTGAGGCGGCCGCCCACCTGGGAGACGTTGTCGAGCAACTCGTCGCGCAGGAGGCGGAAGGTGGAGTGGAGCCCCTCGCCGCGGCCGAACAGCTCGTCCTCGAACACCTCCTCGCCGGCGCGCAGAGCCGCGCGCGCGTCCTCGTAGAAGGGTGACGGGCGAGCGCGCTCACCGACCTCCGACCAGGCGAGCACGAGCACCTTGCGCGCGCGCGTCATCGCCACGTGCATCAGCCGGCGCAGCTCGTCCTCGTGCGCCTGGCGGTCGTCATCCGGCAGCGACTCGCGCAGGAGCTCGTCCGGCACGGCGTCGCCGCTCGTGCGCCGCTGGCCCGGCATGCGGTTGGCGCTAAGACCGAGCACGAAGACGTGGTCGAACTCGAGCCCCTTGGCCGAATGCATCGTCATGACCTGCACGGCGGGCGCCATCACGTCGGGCGAGGCCTCCTCCTCGCGCAGCCCCGCCTCGGCGACGGCGGCCACGTAGCGCACGAAGTCGCGCGGCGTGGCGTCGGGCTGGCGACGCATGTATGCGCCGGCCAGCTCGCTGAGCTTGGCGATGTTCACCAGCCGCTCGACCGTGTCGGCCTGCGCGGCGAACACCTGCTGGCGCCGCAGCCCGATGCGCTCGACGAGCCGGTGGACGAACACGTCGGGACGCATCTCCGCGAACGCCGCCGACGCCGAGCGGTAGAGCCTGAGGAAGGCCTGCACGCGGTCGCGGCCCTCGGGCGAGAGCTGCGGGCCGTCGCAGGCGGCCACCATGCCGGCGACCATGTCGAGCCGGCGGCGACGCGCGAGCTGTGTGAGGCGGGCGATGTCCACGGAGCGCAGCTCGATCGGCGGGCGCGAGAGGGCGCGCACGACGGCGCCCGAGTCCGCCGGGTCGGCGAGCAGGCGCAGCCAGGCGAGCAGGTCGCGCACCTCGGTGCGCTGGAAGTAGGCGGCTGCGCCCATCAGCCGGCCGGGCACCGCTCGCTCCTCGAGCGCGGCGGCAATCGGCTGACCCTCGTTCTTCACCGACCGCACGAGCACGCAGATCTCCTCCAGCGGCACGCCCTCCTGCGTAACGAGGCGCTCGCACTCTGCGGCCACGGCCTGCGCCTGTGCACGTTCGGAGCGGCAGCGCCAGAACGTGACGTGGCCGCCGCGGCTGCCGCGCAGGCGCTTCTCGAGGCGCTCGCCGCCAGCCACCACCACCGCCACGGCGGCATCGAGTATCGCCTGCCCCGAGCGGTAGTTGCGCTCGAGCCGCACGACCTTGCAGTCCTCGTACTCGCGCTGGAAGTCGAGCATGTTCTTGCGCGACGCCCCGCGGAAGCGGTAGATCGCCTGGTCGTCGTCGCCCACCGCCGTGAGGTTGCGGTGGTCCTGGCAGAGCAGGCGCAGCAGCGCCCCCTGGGCGAAGTTCGTGTCCTGGAACTCGTCGACGAGCACGTGCCGGAAGCGCTCCGCTACGCGCGCGCGTATGTGCGGCTTCTCGTGCAGCAGCCGGAAGGCGTGCAGGATCAGGTCGCCGAAGTCGAGCGCGCCGTGCTCGGCGAGGAGGCGGTCGTGATCGGCATAGACCTGGGCGAACTCGAGCTCGCGCTCCGCTCGCGCCCGCTCTGCGTCGTCGCCCGCCCGTGCCTGGTCCTCGAGCCGCCGCGCCCAGCGCTCGTACTCCCCCGCGCCCACCATCTCGTCCTTCAGGCGGTCGATGCGGGCGATGAAGCTGGCCAAGAGCGGTGCCGGGTTGCCGCGGATCTCGTGACGGCGGAGCGTCAGGTCCTCGATGCGGTCGAGCATCAGCGCCAGGCGGTCGGCGGGCGTGACCGGCGACACGAACGGGTCGAGCCCCGCCTCGAGCGCCTCCTCCTGGAGCAGCCGCGTGCAGAAGGAGTGGAAGGTGGCCACCCAGAGCTCGTCCCAGGGCGCGTGGATCAGCACGTCGAGGCGCTCGCGCATCTCGGCGGCGGCGGCGCTGGAGAAGGTCAGGGCGAGGATGCCCTCGGCCGGAACGCCCTGCTCCACCAGCCAGGCAAAGCGCCGTGTGAGCACCCGCGTCTTGCCCGTGCCGGCGCCGGCGACTACGAGCAGCGGCCCGCCGGGGTGCGTCACGGCCTCGCGCTGGGAGGCGTTGAGGCCGTCGAGCGGGGTCGGCATCGCCCCTAGGATACGCCGCCCCCGGCGGCCCTCCGAGATGGTTACCGCAGGCGGGTCGCGGGCATTACCTCGGCGCCATGCCACGCCTGAAGCGAGTCAATTGCTCGGCCCCGGGGATCGGCCGTCGTCGTCGCGGGCGCGGCTTCGAGTACCTCGACGCCGACGGGGCCAAGGTCAGCGATCCCGAGGATCTCCAGCGGATCGCCGAGCTGCGGATACCGCCGGCCTGGCGGGACGTGTGGATCTGCCCCGACCCCTACGGCCACCTGCAGGCGACCGGCATCGACGCTGCCGGGCGCAAGCAGTACCTGTACCACGAGCGCTGGCGCCTGCGGCGCGACCGCGAGAAGTTCGCCGACATGGTGGCCTTCGCGCGAGCGCTGCCCCTGATGCGGCGCCGCGTGGACCGCGCGCTGCGCGCGGAGGACATGACGCGCGAGCGGGTGCTCGGGGCCGCCGTGCGGCTGCTCGACCGTGGCTTCTTTCGCGTGGGCGGCGAGGACTACGCGGTGGAGAACGAGAGCTACGGCCTGGCGACAATCAAGCGCGCTCACGTGAGCCTGAACGCCAACGGCTCGATCACCTTCGACTACCCCGCCAAGTCCCGGCAGCGGCGCATCCAGTCGCTGCTCGACCCCGACGTCTACGAGGTCGTGGACCGGCTCAAGCGCCGCCGCGGCGGAGGCGACGAGCTGCTCGCCCACCGCGACGGCAGGCGCTGGCGCGACATCCGCTCCTCCGACATCAACGCCTACGTGAAGGAGGTCACCGGTGGGGACTTCAGCGCCAAGGACTTCCGCACCTGGAACGCCACCGTGCTGGCGGCGGTGGCGCTGGCGGTGTCGGGACAGGCAAGCGCCGGCCAGACGGCGCGCAAGCGCGCGGAGACGCGCGCTGTCAAAGAGGTGGCGCACCACCTCGGCAACACGCCCGCGGTGTGCCGCGCGTCGTACATCGACCCGCGCGTGTTCGACCGCTTCCGCGAGGGACTCACGATCGGCGGCGTGCTGCCGCAGCTCGCGGACGTGAGCGCGAGCTCGCTGCAGGGACCCGTCGAGGAGGCGGTGCTCGACCTGATCGCCGAGGACGCCTCCTCCCCGGCGCTCGAGAAGGTGGCGTGAGCCCTGTCGCCACCCACCGCCATCCTCGACATCGACGGCACGCTCGTCGACACCAACTACCACCACGCGATCGCCTGGTACCGCGCCTTTCGGCAGCACGACGTGATCCTGCCGCTGTGGCGCATCCACCGCCACATCGGCATGGGCGGCGACCAGCTCGTGGAAGCGCTCGCCGGCCGGCGGGTCGAGGACGAGCAGGGCGACGACATCCGCACGGCGGAGACGGCGCTCTACTTCGCGCTGATCGGCGAGGTGGAGCCGATGGAGGGAGCGCGCGACCTGCTCGTCGAGCTGAAGGAGCGGGGACACACGATCGTGCTCGCCAGCTCCGCCAAGGCCAAGGAGGTGGAGCACTACCTCGACCTGCTCGAAGCGCGCGAGCTCGCCGACGACTGGACCACGTCGGCCGACGTCGAGGCGACCAAGCCCCAGCCGGACCTGGTCCAGGCCGCCCGCGAGAAGGCGGGCGGCGGCGATGCGGTGATGGTCGGGGACACGCCCTGGGACTGCAAGGCCGCGGCGGCCGCCGGCGTCGGCACGATCGCCGTGCTCACCGGCGGCTTCTCCCGGGCGGAGCTTGAGGAGGCAGGCGCGCTGCTGGTGTTCGAGTCGATCGCGGAGCTGCGCGAACGGCTCGACGAAACGCCGCTCGCGTCCTAGCCGCGCGGCAGCAGCAGGTGGCCGTCGCCCACTGCGCGCGCAACATCCACGAGCTTCCTGTTGTTCGCGCGCGCGTGTGAGCGCAGCAGCTCGAACGCCTGGCGGTCGTCGATCCCGTGGCGCTCCATGAGGATGCCCTTCGCCCGCTCGATCACCGCGCGCCGGTCCAGCGCGCCATGGAGCTGCTGGACCTCCTCGTTGAGGCGCTCGACGTCGTCGTAGCGGCGGATCGCCACCTCGAGCGCTCCCTGCACGGTCTCCGCTGTGACCGGTTGCACGAACGCGAAGATGCCCCGCTCCGCCGCCCGGCTGATGAAGTCGGGCTCGGGCACCTCCATCAGCGCGATCACCGGACAGGCCGACTCCTCGACGATCTCGTCGATCAGCTCGAGCGCGTGTTCGTCGTCGTCGTGGAGCTTCACGAGCGCGACCTCGGGCTCGTCCTCCTTGATCTGCACCGACACCTCGTCGACCCCCACGGCCCGCGCGACCACCGTGTGGCCGAGGCCGCCGAGCAGGCGTGACATGTGATCGAGCGCCTCGTGGTCCTCGTCCGCGACGAGCACCCGCAGTCCGCTCGGCAGTGACTCCTCACTCACGCTCGCCCTCCCGATCCACTGCTATCTTCAAGCGTCCGGCGCGGCCCAGCTGCTTGCCCGCCGGCCATGCGCCCCAGAGACCCGGCGCCTGCACTCGACGGGTTTTGACGAGGGGCGTGCACGGTTCTCAACTCCAGTTCCAAGACGGGTCGCGGCCTCTCAGAGAGGCGGTCGTGACTGATCGTAGCCCCAATCAGGGGGGCAATGGGGTCCCCCAGGATGTCGGGCGCCTGCGCGAGGAGCGGCTGCTGCTCGAGCGCTACCACCTGCACGGCGACCTCCGCGCGCGCGACCAGCTCGTGGAGCGCTTCCTGCCGCTCGCCCGCCGCCTCGTACGCCGCTTCGAGCGCACCGGGGAGCCGATCGAGGATCTGATGCAGGTGGCGAGCCTGGGCCTCGTCAAAGCGGTGGACCGCTTCGAGCCGGAGCGCGACACCGCCTTCTCGAGCTTCGCCGTGCCGACCATCGTCGGCGAGCTCAAGCGCTACTTCCGCGACGTCGGCTGGGCCGTGCACGTGCCGCGCGCCCTGCAGGAGCGCGCGCTCGAGGTCAACCGCGCGCTGAGCGACCTGTCGCGCGACCTGGGCCGCTCGCCCACACCCACTGAGGTGGCCGAGACCACCGGCCTCTCGCATGAGGACGTCCTCGAGGCGATGGAGGCGGCGATGGCCTACGACGCCGTCTCGCTCGAGGCGCCGATGCCGGGCTCCGGCGACAGGCCCGAGCCGGTGGGCGAGCGCATCACGGTGGAGGAGGAGGGCTACGAGCTGGCCGAGGATGCGGCGGTGATCGCGCCGCAGCTCAAGGCGCTCGAGCCGCGGGACCGCCTGATCCTGCACCTGCGCTTCGTCGAGGACATGACGCAGTCGGAGATCGCCGAGCGGATCGGCGTCTCACAGATGCACGTGTCCCGGCTCATCCGCGCCGCGCTCGAGCGGCTACGCCGCGGCGTCGGCGAATAGCAAAAGCCCCCGCTGGCCGGGGGCTTTCGACACTCGCCTGTTGACGCCATGGTAACCGTCCTAAGAGGATTGGCCCGTGGCTCGTCTCACCCTCCTGCTCGCCCTCGGCCTGGCCGGCCTCGCCGCCGCCGTGACCCCCGCCGCGGCGAGCATCAGTCTCACGTCGTTCCGCACCCCGTCGAAGAACATCTACTGCGCCTGGGACCACTCGAGCGGGTCGCCGCAGCTCCTGCGCTGCGACGTGCTGAACCTGACCCACCAGGCCCCCAAACCACGCAGCTGTCAGTTCGACGCCGGCAGCGCCTTCGGGATGAACCCGACCGGGCGCGCCTCCGCGCTGTGCGTCTCCGACTCGGTGTTCAACCCGCGCGCCAAGGTCCTCGCGTATGGGAAGACGCGCAAGTTCGGCTCCTTCAAGTGCAGCTCGAAGACGAGCGGGTTGCGCTGCAGCAACCGCTCAGGGCACGGCTTCTTCCTGAACAGGGACCACTACAAGCTCTTCTGAGGCAGGTAGCCTCTCCCGCCAATGACGCGAGCCGCGACCCTCCGGCGCCTGGCGATTCCGCTCGCGGCGGCGGTCTGCGCCGGTGTTGCGGGAGCTGCTCAGGCCTCCACCGGCGCGTCCGTGGCGGGCCTCACGGTGTCGCCCGCCCCGGGGACGCCGGACGCGTCGGCCACCACGACCATCAGCCTGTTCGGCGCGCCGGTCGCGGCCGTACGGGAGATACGCGTGCGCGGGTCGCGCACCGGCCTGCACAGGGGGGCGCTGGCCTCCTTCACGGGCGCCGTGGGCTCGGAGTTCGTCCCACTGCACCGCTTCTCCCATGGCGAGGTGGTGTCGGTGAGGCTTACGACGCTGATCCGCGGCAAGCAGCGACGGGACCTGTTCCGCTTCCGCGTCGGGCGACACGCCGGAATCGGCCTGGCTCCCGGTTCGGCGCCGCCCCAGTCGGCGCTCGGCGCCGAGCGCTATGTCTCGCGCCCGGACCTGCATCCGCCCACTCTCAAGGTCTCGACGAGCGCCGCCTCACGGGCGGCCGGCAACCTCTTCGTCGCTCCGATCGTCGGGCCGGGCCAGCGCCCGCCGCTGCGCGGCCAGTTCGGGCCGACGATCTACGACGACTCCGGCCAGCTCGTGTGGCACGGGCCCGTCCCGCGCGGCCAGGAGGCGTTCAACTTCCGCGTGCAGAGCTACCAGGGCGCACCCGTGCTCACCTGGTGGCAGGGCAAGCTGTCGTTCCTCGGCTTCGGCTTCGGTGAGAACATCGTCATGGACGGCTCCTACCACGTGCTCGCCCACGTGCGGGCCGGCAACGGCTACCACGCCGACCTGCACGAGTTCACGATCGACCCGCAGGGCTACGGCTGGCTCACCGCCTACGCGCCGGTGACCGTCACGGTCGGCGGGCGCCACCACCGCCACTCGATCGCCGTGCTCGACTCGGTGGTTCAGCGCATCGACATCCGTACGGGCACGGTGGTGTTCGAGTGGCACGCGCTCGGCCACATCCCGCTGCGCGAGTCCTACGTGAAGCGGCCACTCGGCCTGCCGTGGGACGCCTACCACGTGAACTCGATCGAGGTCGACAGCGCCGGCAACTTCTTCATCAGCGCGCGCAACACCTGGGCGGCGTATCTCGTCAGCGGGCGCAGCGGGCGCATCCTCTGGCGCCTCGGCGGCAAGCGCAGCGACTACCGCATGGGCCGCGGCACCCGCTTCGCCTGGCAGCACGACGCCCACCGCCAGGCCGACGGCTCGGTGACGATCTTCGACGATGAGGCCGCCCCCCGCGTCGGCCACCAGTCGCGCGGGATCAGGCTTGCGCTCGACTCGGCGCACCACCGCGCCTCGCTCGTCCACAGCTACACGCACAGGCGGCTGGTGGTGGCCGGCAGCCAGGGCAACGTGCAGGTGCTGCCGAGCGGGAACGTGCTGGTGGGCTGGGGCGCGCGGCCGTACATCTCGGAGTTCAGCCCGGGCGGCAGCCTGCTGTACGAAGCCTCGTTCCCGCGCCAGGACGAGTCGTACCGCGCCTACCGCTTCCCCTGGACGGGCACGCCGGCCACGCTGCCGCGCGCCGCGGTGCGCAGCGCCGGCGGCAAGGTCACCGCCTACGCGAGCTGGAACGGCGCCACGCAGGTGGCCAGCTGGCGCGTGCTCGCGGGCGCGACGCCCGATGCGCTGGCGCCGGTCGTGGCCGCCGCGCGCACCGGCTTCGAGACGACGATTCCGCTCGCGGCGCCTTCGCCGTTCGTCGCAGTCGAAGCGCTGGACTCCGGCGGGCGATCGCTCGGAGTCTCCAAGGCGGTCAAGGGTTCCTGATCAGGCCGGGTTGAGCACCGCGTTCAGCTCCGCGATCCCCACGGCGGCGTCGAGGATCTCGCGGAGGCGAGCCGGGCTCGGATCGCTGTCGTCCGCACGCTCGACCTGAATCCGGAGCTGTCCGCCCACGCGCGGCACGTCGGCGAGCTTCTCCGGGGGGATCTCGATGCCGCGGCCCGCGTAGCGCTGCATGAACGCGGCCGTCACATCGGGTTCGAAGTTCACGTCCGGAAGCCACATCTTCGAACGCGGTCCCAGCCGCTCGATCGCCTCGATCATTCCCCGTCGCGCAGCCGCCGTTCGATCTCGGGGTCGGCCTGCACGGGGCTGAGCCGGTCGAGCAGCTTGCCGGCAGGCCCCATGGAGTAGCCGGGCCCGGCGAACTCCCAGGCGGGGCTGCGACCGGCCCCGAGCCCGACCCTGAACCGCCACGGCTTGCCGCCTGACACCCCGCCGACGATCAGCTGGGTGACGTCCATGTTGTACGCCTCGCTCATGCGGTTGCCGAGCTGCGAGGGGTCAAGCGGCATCAGCGTGACTTCGACCGGATGGCCGCCGTAGATGCCGCTGAGCGTGAGCTCCTTTCCGACGGTGCCCGAGATCACCGGCGCGAGCTCCTGCAGCACGTCCTCCCGTCCCGCCTGCACCGCGCGCGTCTTGCGGTTGCGCGCCCTGGCCACGAGCGCTACGCCCACGACCATGATCAGGATGAACAGGACCGGATACACCGGCGCTATTCGAACAGGAAGCGTTGCCCGCGTCCAGTCTCGCCGCCGCGTTAATCTCACACCATGACCACCCTGGATGAGGTCGAAGGCCTGACCGCTGCGGACGTGATGCATCGCCACGTCACCACGTTGCCGGCCTCGGCGAGTGTGGCGGAGCTGCGCGAGTACTTCGGGGCAAGCGGGTCGAGGAGGCTGGCGCTTCTGGTGGAGGACGGCCGCTACGCGGGCGCGGTGCCCGTCGAGAGCGTCTCGGCGGACGCCGACCCGGCCACTCTCGCCTCCGCCCTCGTGACCGACGAGCCCACGATCGGCCCTGACGCACCGGCCGTCGAGGCCCGCCGGCTTGCGCTCGAGCTGCCCACCCGCCGCGTTCCGGTGCTCGATGAGTCGGGTGCCCTGCTCGGCATCGTCGCCGTGGACGAGAACCACACCCGCTTCTGCGGCACCTGACCGGCTCAGGACACGATGAACGTCTACTCGGCTCCCCTAGCCCGCTAACGAGCTAGGTCCGCGCGGGGACACCCCGCGCCCGCTGGAAAGAGAGGCACCCTATGCGCGAGTTTCGCCGCTGGGGCATCTACGTCACGTTGGATCGCCAGCTCCCGTCCGCCCCCCTCTGGGTCGGCCCGGCGGGCCTGCATCTGTTCTGGCCGCTGTGGCGCTCGCGGCTCGACTGGTGCGCCAATTGGAGGGAGCCGATCAGCTAGGTTGAGCGGCCCGCGATGAGCGGGCCTCGCTCCGCATGGGCGATCCAGGACTCGAACCTGGGACCTCTTCCTTATCAGAGAAGCGCTCTAACCGACTGAGCTAATCGCCCGTTCCGACGGCCGATTGTAGCGGCGCCCCGCCGGCCCGTTCAGGCGGCCCGGTCGGAGCGGCGGCCCGCTATCCGCGCCGCCAGCTCGGCGGCCTCGCGCGGGTCCTCGAGCTCGAACTCGACCTTCGTACGGCCACCCGATGAGCGCACGCGCACCTCACGGCCGAGGGCCTCCGACAGCGCGTCCTCGGCCACGCGGATCAGCTCGGCGAGGTCGGGGTGGATGACCACCTGCGAGCGCTCACGGCGCGCGCCGCGGCCCGCGCCATCGGCCTCCTTGGCCCGCCGCTCGGTCTCCCGGACCGACCAGCCACGGTCGCGTGCCTCGCGCGCGAGGCCCCGCCGCGCGCCGTGG
Source organism: uncultured Thermoleophilaceae bacterium (assembly GCA_963848495.1). GTDB lineage: Bacteria > Actinomycetota > Thermoleophilia > Solirubrobacterales > Thermoleophilaceae > JAICJR01. Next base: position 620,477 of record CAWKDV010000001.1, on the reverse strand, counting down.
TCCTTGCACATCAGGAGCGCGCGGCCGTGGCCGGCCGAGAGGTCGCCGGACTGGAGCATCGCCTGCACCTCGTCGGGGAGGTCAAGCAGGCGGATCGCGTTCGAGATCGCCACCCGGCTGCGGCCGAGGCGACGGCCGAGCTCCTCCTTGGTCACCCCCAGGTCGTCCACCAGGGTGGCGCAGGCGCGCGCCTCGTCGATCGGATTCAGGTCCTCGCGCGCCATGTTCTCGATCAGCGCGAGCTCGAGGCGCTCGGACTCCTCGGTGGGACGCACGATCGCCGGCACCCGCTCGAGTCCCGCCAGCTTCGACGCGCGCAGGCGGCGCTCACCCGCGACGAGCTCGTAGCTGCCGCCTGGCAGCGGCCGCACTACGAGCGGCTGCAGCACGCCGCGCGCCTTGATCGACTCGGACAGGGCGAGCAGGCTCTCGCCGTCGAAGTCGCCACGCGGCTGGCGCGGGTTGGGACGGATCAACTCGACCGCGAGGTCGCGCAGCGTCGGGGCCCCGTCGTCCTCGCCGCCCGAGAGCAGCGCCGCCAGGCCGCGGCCCATCCCCCGCTGTGCCTGTCCCCTGCCCTCAGCCACGTGCCGCGACCTCCTTCGCAAGCTTCAGATACGCGAGCGAGCCCGTGCTGCTGGGCGCATGCTGCGTGACCGGCAGCCCGAAGCTGGGCGCCTCGCTGACCCTCACGTTACGCGGAATCACCGTGTCGAACACGAGCTCCGGGAAATGCTGGCGCACCTCGCGCTCGACGTCCTGGGCGAGCCGCGTGCGCCCGTCGTGCATCGTGAGGATCATGCCGGCGACGGTCAGGCGCGGATTGAGCTCGCGCTGGATCAGCGACAGCGTGTCGAGCAGGCCGGCGAGACCCTCGAGCGCGAAGTACTCGGTCTGCACCGGGACAATCACCCGGTCGGCCGCCACGAGCGCGTTGACGGTCAGGGGGCCGAGCGACGGCGGGCAGTCGAGCAGTGTGAACAGGAAGCGCTCCCGCACCGCACCGAGCGCGTCGCGTAGGCGCGTCTCCGAGCCCGGCAGCCGTGGCAGCTCGACGCTCGCGCCCGCGAGGTGCGGCGTCGACGGCACGATCGACAGTCCGGGGATGGAGGTCTCGCGCGCGATGGCGGCGAGGGTGAGCTCCGGGTCGGTGAGGCAGTCGTAGACGGACGGCTCGCAGTCCTTCGGCAGGCCGATCGCGACCGTGGCGTTGCACTGCGGATCGAGGTCGGCGAGCAGCGTCGGGTAGCCTGCCTCGGCCACGCAGGCGGCAACGTTGACGGCGGTGGTGGTCTTCCCCACGCCGCCCTTCTGGTTGGCGATCGCGTAGACGGTGCCCATTGCGGGAGCGAAGGTAGCGGGAGCGGCGGTCAGAAGCGGTCCGCCGGGGCAGGAGGTTCGGCGCCGAACGGATTTTTCCTGCTAACCAAGCGGTCGCTTGGTCGCCATACCGGGCCGCCGGGGGAATTGGTTCGGGGTCGATCTATCCTTCAAGTAGAGATATAGGTTGAGGTTGAGGCTGCCCTCGTAGGGCGAGACGGGACACACTGCGGCCGGTACGAGACCCACGATGCCGGCGGCCGCGCGCCCAGCCTCGACCTCGGACGCGTCGGGCCCCGCCTTCCAGGCCACGAGCGAGCCGCCGGGCCTCAGCAGCGGCGCCGCGTACTCCACCAGCACGGCAAGCGGCGCCAGGGCGCGCGCGGTCACGGCCGCATAGGCCTCGCGGCCCTCGCCGGCCGCCAGCTCTTCGGCTCTGACGGGCAGCGCTCGCGCGTTCTCGATGCCCGCGGCGTCGATCAGCCGCGCGATCACCTCGCACTTGCGGGCGGCCGATTCGACCAGATCCACCCGCGCCGCAGGCAGGGCGATCGCCAGTGGCAGGCCCGGAAAGCCGGCGCCTGAGCCGAGATCGGTAATGCGGTTGGCCGAGCGGAGCTGCTCGAGCTCGAGGCCGCTGAGGCTGTCGGCGATGTGCTGGTCGACGACCGCCAGCGGGTCGCGGATCGTCGTGGGCGGGTCGGGCTCGGCGGCCAGGGCCGCCATCAGCCGCTCGAGCTGGTCGAGAGCGCGTTCGGACAGCCCGTAGCGCTCGCCGAGCGCCTGCAGCCGCTCGGCAACGCCCCGTTTCACGTTTTACGCCGTGCCGCGAACCGGCGTGACTACGAGACGGCGATCGGGCTCATCGCCCTCGCTGTGGGTCTGCACGTCGGTTCTGTCGCGCAGGTACATGTGCACGGCCCGGCGCTCGTGGGGCCCCATCGGCTCGAGCTCGACCGGGCGGCCGAACGAGAGCGCGTCGTCCACGGCGCGGTCGGCCGCCCGTCGCAGCGCGGCCTCACGTCGCTCCCGGTAGCCGGCGGCGTCGACGACGACCGCCTTGTGCTCCGCCACCCCGTGGAACGCGGCCCGCATGGCGAGGTGCTGGAGAGCGTCGATCGTCGTGCCGTGGCGGCCGATCAGCAGCCCTAGGTCGTCCCCGTTGACGGTGGCCCGGATCTCGTCGGCGTCTTCCTCGACGTCCACGCTCGCGCGCAGCCCAAGCGCGCCAACGACGCGGCTCACGACCGCGCGCACGCGCTCGGCGGGCTCGTCCGGGATCTCCTGCGCGGCGGTCTGCCAGGACTCGAAGTCGAGCTCGACGCGAACCCGGGCCGGACGCCCGTCACCCTCGTCGCCCTCGTCGAGCACCTCGAACGACACGCAATCTGCGCTCACACCGGGAAACCGCGGCTCGAGCTGCTTCACGGCGTTCCACTTCGCTTCGCCGAGGCTGCCGCCTTCGGCCTCAGCGCGAAGCTCGCTGGGGTCGTGTTCGTCCATGCTGGTCAGCGCCTGCGTCCCGAGCGCTTCTTTCGCTTGCGCGGGGATGGCGGCGGCGCCTTGGCGGCACCGTTTCCGCTCCCCGAGGTGGCCGTCTGCGTGGCGGGGCGGCCCTTTTGGGCGCGGGGGCCAGCGCCCTTGCCGTCGCTCTTGCCGTCGCCCCCGCCGGGGCCGCCGCCACTCCCGCCACCTCCACCACTGCCGCCTCCCCCGCCACCTCCCGCGGCCGCGGCCGACACCGCAAGCGGTTCGGGCGGGGGAAGGAAGCGCTTTATGAACAGCTGCTGACCGATTGTCCACAGGTTGGTGGCGACCCAGTAGACGAGCAGTCCCGCCTGGAACCGGAAGACGAACACGACGAACACGAACGGCAGCGCCAGCATCAGCCGGCGCTGGTTGGGATCCGCGCTCATCGTGGACACGAGCGTCGATATCAGCTGCGTGCTGACGTAGAGCACGATCATCGTGATCAGCGCCGCGGGATGCCCTGTGAGCGGCTTGGCCAGGTTCGGGATGAAGAGGAAGCTCTCCTCGCCCTTGATGTCCGCCTTGAAGGTGCTGCTGCGCAGCAGGTAGAAGAGCGAGAAGAAGAACGGCAGCTGGAGCAGGAGCGGCAGGCAGGAGGCGAGCGGGTTGACACCGTGCTCCTGGTAGAACTTCATCATCTCCTGCTGCTGGCGCTGCTTGTCGTCCTTGTAGCGCTCCTGGATGCGCTTCATCTCCGGCTGCAGCCGCTGGAGCGCCTGCATCGAGCGCACCTGCTTGAAGGTGAGCGGCAGGATCGCGGCCCGGATCACGCAGGTGAGGCCGATGATCGCCACGCCCCACGACACGCCCACCGTGTTGTGCCAGAACTTCAGGATCGCGTCGTTCAGATCGACGAGCGGCTGAAGGAAGGTCGCGTAGTACATGGGCGGCTCAGCTGGCCCGCGGACGGGCGCGGAAGAGTGTCTGCTCCTCGACGGGATCTACGCCGCCGTGGCTCCACGGGTTGCACCGCAGCAGCCGCCACGCGGCAAGCACGATGCCCCTGAGTATGCCGTAGGAGCGGATGGCCTGCACGGCGTACTCCGAGCAGCTCGGGTAGTAGCGGCAGCGAGGGCCGATCACTTGGGAGATGGTCCGCTGGTAGACCCGGATGGGCGCGATGGCGATCGTCCGCAGCGCGCTCACTTGCCGGCGCTCCCGGCGAAGTTGGCCGACGCCAGCAGCTCCCTCAGCGCGTCCTCGATACCGGCCTCCCCGCGTTCCCGGGCGAGCTCGCCGGCATCCGGGCGGGCGACGAGGACGAAGTCGTGGCCGCCGGGCAGCTCGTCGGCCGATGCCCAGAAGGCCTCTCTCAGCAGGCGCTTCACGCGATTGCGCTCCACCGCCCCACCGACCTTCCGCCCGACCGACACGCCCAGCCGCGGGTCCTCCTCAGCGGCGTCGGGGCGCGGGAAGGTGTGCAGGACGAGGTAGCGGCTCGCGTGCGAGCGGCCCTCACGGAAGACGCGGTCGAACTCGGCGCTGCGCGACAGGCGGCGGCGCTTGCCGCGGCGGCTCGCGCCACCCTCGCCGGAAGCCGTCATCTACGGGGTGAGTTGCGCGCGGCCCTTGTCGCGGCGGCGCTTGAGCATCGCCCGCCCGGCGCGCGTACGCATACGCGCGCGGAAGCCGTGCGTCCGGGCGCGCTTGCGTTTCTTGGGCTGGTAAGTGCGCTTCATGGGCGAAGGAGTCGTGAAGTATAGGGAGAGCGTCCGAGTGCCAGGCTCGGCCGCCGCGCCGGAGGCCGAGATGGCTTTTCCCGCGATTTGCGCGCTCTCGCCGGAGCGCGCTTTCCGGTCCCCGAGTTCCAGATATACACTCGCCCCCACGAGGGCCTTGGGGAGAGCGGCTTGCCCGGAGCGCCACTGGCGCACCCCACAGCTCGATTGAAGTCCTGCCACGCAACCGCCCTGGAGGGCAGTCGCACACCCGTGCCCGAAGAGCTGGATAGAACCTGGGATCAGGTCGGCCGTGAGCTTCGCAAGGAGGTCACCGACTTCACCTTCCACATCTGGCTCGAGCCGCTCGAGCTCGCCGGCCGGCGCGGTTCGACCCTCTTCGTGAAAGCTCCCGAGCACATCCGCACCTGGGTCCGCGAGCGCCACTTCCACCAGCTCCGCGACGCAGCCCGGCGCGCCCTCGGTCCCGACATCCAGGTCGAGGTCGTCGACGAGGCCTGGCGCGCCTCCGAGACGCCCGTTTCGCCCGCCTCAGAGCCATCCTCCGGCGAAACCCTCAACCCCAAGTACACCTTTGACCAGTTCGTCATCGGCGACGGCAACCGCTTGGCCCACGCCGCCGCCCTGGCCGTCGCCGAAATGCCTGCTCAGGCCTACAACCCGCTGTTCATCTACGGTCCTCCCGGCCTCGGCAAGACACACCTTCTCCAGGCCATCGGCAACTACGTTCAGGCCTACGGAGGTGGGTTGAGGGTTCGCTACGCCACCGTCGAGGAGTTCACGAGCGCCTTCGTCCACTCCCTCCGGAAGGGCGATGCCGACGCGTTCCGCGAGCGCTTCCGCGGCGTCGACGTGCTCCTCCTCGACGACGTCCAGTTCCTGGCCGACAAGGTCAAGACCAAGGAGGAGTTCTTCCACACCTTCAACGCGCTCTACGAGGGCGGGCGCCAGCTCGTCCTGACGAGCGACCGGGCTCCCGCCGACCACGACGAGTTCGAGGCGCGCCTGCGCGAGCGCTTCGCGTCCGGGCTCGTGGCCGACCTCCAGCCGCCCGAGCTCGACGTCCGCATGGCGATCCTCCGCAAGCGCGCTCGCGTCGATGCGCTGCAACGGGTGAGCGAAGAGACCCTGGTGGAGATCGCCGCCGGCGTGACCGCCAGCGTCCGCGCGCTCGAGGGCGCGCTCATCCGCGTGGTGGCATACGCCTCGCTCAGCCGTCAGGACCCCACCCCTGACGTCGCCCGCCGCGTGCTCGCCACGCTCTATCCCAACCTCCCCCGCACCGCGACCTGCACCCTCGAGGCGATCCAGGAGGCGACCGCCAAGGAGTTCGGGATCAGCCGCACCGCGCTGCTCGCCCAGGACCGGCGCCCCCAGGTCGCCTTCGCCCGCCAGGTCGGCATGTACCTCGCGCGCGAGCTCACCCAGGAGACGCTCCCGGCGATCGGCCGCGGCTTCGGCGGCCGCAACCACTCGACGGTCCTCCACGCCCATCGCAAGATCGCCGCCGACCTCGCCGAGGGCGGCAAGGCCGCGGGCGCCATCGACAGACTGAAGCGGCTGCTTGGCCCCGACGCCGGTGCCGACCGACGCCGCTGACACAATCAACACGCCCATCCACCACTCGTTCAGCCCCGAACTTCCCAGCGCAGAGCCAAATCCACCCGCTCGATGCACTTGTCCACAGCACCTACAACCTCAAGGTCTCTTTGAATGAAGTTCTCCGCCCGTCGTGAGCAGTTCCTGAACCAGCTCGGCATCGCCGTGCGCGGCGTGTCCACCCGCAGCGCCATCCAGACCCTTGCCGGCGTACTCCTCCGCGTGGAATCCGGCTCGCTCGAGCTCCAGGCCACCGACATGGACCTCGGCATTCGCGTGCAGGTCGAGGCCTCGGCCGAGCGCGACGGCGCGGTCGTCCTCCCGGGCCGGCTGCTGCTCGACGTCGTGCGCTCGCTGCCGAAGGATGACTTGACCCTCGAGCACCGGGCCGCCGAGCAGGACGTCGAGGTGGTCTCCGGCGCGTCCAAGTTCCACCTGCGCACGCTTCCGCTCGATGACTTCCCGAAGCTGCCCGAGCCCGCCGGCGCCAGCGTCATGCACGTGCCCGCGGCGGCCTTCGTGGAGACGATCGGCCGCGTGGCGCGCGCCGCTTCGCGCGACGAGACGCGCCCGCACCTCACCGGCGTCCTGGTCTCGGCCGCCGAGACCGAGCTGCGCATGGTCGCCACGGACTCCTACCGCCTGAGCGTCAAGGAGACCACGCTCGAGAAGCCGGTCGACGGCACGCTGGAGGCCAACGTCCCGGCGCGCACCCTGCAGGAGCTTTCGCGGGTCGCCGGGAGCGGCGGCGCCGAGCAGATCGAGATCGCGGCGCTCGAGAACCAGGTGATCTTCAACCTCGGCGACGTCGTGATCTCGTCGCGCCTGGTGGAAGGTCGCTTTCCGAACTACCGCCAGCTCCTGCCGGAGTCCTACGAGCACGAGCTGCGCATCAACGGCGCCGAACTGCTCGACGTGGTGCGCCGCATCAGCCTGTTGGCCCAGAAGAACGCTCCGCTCCGCTTCGCCTTCAGCGAGGGCGCGGTGGAGGTGTCCGCCCAGACGCCCGACGTCGGCGAGGCGAGCGAGAGCCTGCCGGTGCCGTACAACGGCGAGGCGCTCGAGATCGGCTTCAACCCGGAGTTCTTCCGCGATGGCCTGGAAAGCGCCGAGTCGGACGAGCTCATCCTCAAGCTGATCAGCCCGCTCCGCCCGGGCCTGATCGAGTCCGGCGCGGAGGGCGGCGGCTTCATCTATCTCGTCATGCCTATACGGCTGAACGTCTAGGGGCGCGATGCGCGTTACGCGCGTCAGCCTGCGCGACTTCCGCAACTACGAGCGGGCGGAGGTGGCGCTCGGCGAGGGGCTCACCGTGGTCTGCGGCCCGAACGGGGCCGGCAAGAGCAACCTGCTCGAGGCGGTCTACTTCGGCTGCACCGGCCACTCCTGCCGCACGTCCAACGAGCGCGAGCTCGTGCGCTTCGGCCAGAGCGTGGCCCGCGTGACGCTCGACCTCGAAGCCGACGACGGGGCGCACCGGCTCGAGGTGGGCTTCGATCCCGGCGAGCCGAAGCACTTCCGGGTGGACGGGGCTCCGGTCGAGCGGCTCACCAGCTCAGAGGTCAGGCCGCTCGTCGGCGTGTTCATGCCCGACCGGCTCGACCTGGTGAAGGGCCCGCCGGCGCTCCGGCGCGCCCATCTCGACCAGGTGATCGCGGCGCTTTGGCCGGCCCGCTCCACGGCCAAGGCCGAGTACTCGCGCGCGCTGGCGCAGCGCAACGCCCTGGTCGCGCGGATCCGCGCGGGCGCCGCGCGCCTCGAGCTGCTCGACACCTGGGATCTCGAGCTGGCCCGCCACGGTATCGAGGTGATGGAGGCCCGCCGCTCCGCCCTCGCGGAGCTTGAGGCGCCCTTCAGCCGCCTGGCGGCTGAGCTCGGGCTTCCGGGCGACTCGCGCCTTCAGTACCGGCCGCGCTCGAAGGCCGCCGATGCCGGCGAGCTGCGCGCCGAGCTGGCGGAGCGCCGGGACGACGACCTCAGCCGCGGCTTCACGACGCACGGTCCGCACCGCGACGACCTGGCGCTCACGCGCGACGGCCGCTCGCTGCGCTCCTACGGCTCGCAGGGCCAGCAGCGCGCGGGGCTCCTGGCGCTCCTGTTCGCCGAGCGCGAGGCCCTGGCAGCCATCGGCCGGCCGCCGCTGATGCTGCTCGACGACGTGATGTCGGAGCTCGACGCCTCGCGGCGCGAGCGCCTCGTGGAGCTGGTCCGCGGCGGCGGCCAGACGGTGGTGGCCGCGACGGAGCCCGAGCACGTTCCCGGCGCCCACGACGCCGACGTCGAGCTCCTGGTGGTCAAGGACGGCGCCCCGGCGCTCGAGGCTGCCGCATGAGCCGCTATCGCGAGCCGCGGACGCTCGAGCACGCCCTGGCGCGCGTCGTTGAGCGCTCCGCTCCGGCGACCACGCTGGCGCGCGTCCAGCAGTGCTGGCAGGAGGCCGCGGGAGCGACGATCGCGGAGGAGGCCACGCCGGTCTCCGAGCGCTCGGGAGTCGTCACGGTGGCCTGCCGCTCGGCCGTCTGGGCGAGCGAGCTGGAGCTCCTGTCTCAGGGTCTGGTCGAGGGTTTGAATCGGCTCCTGGGAGGGCCCGCCGTGGGGTCCCTGAGGTTCGTCGTGAGGGGCTCGAGGGCGCCGTGATAACCAGCGTGAACAGAACGGCGCATGCGCGTCATCATTTTATGGCGATTTGCAGGGCTTTTGTGAGCCGCCAGAGAGCTCTTCCAACCCCTCGATCTGCTAACCTTCAAGACGGCAGAAGAACCGCCCCGGCCCGTGGCGACAGTGCCTGCGGAGTCGGGGCTAATCACGTGAGGAAAAGTATTGGCGAAGAAGCCATCAATAGCGACTCCTCGAGCTACGGCGCTCAGGACATCACGGTCCTCGAGGGCCTCGAGGCGGTACGCAAGCGCCCCGGCATGTACATCGGCTCGACCGGTATCCGCGGGCTCCATCACCTGATCTACGAGGTGATGGACAACTCGGTCGACGAGGCCCTTGCCGGCGAGGCGGATGACGATCGAGATCACGATCCATCCCGACAACAGCGTCACGGTCACCGACAACGGCCGGGGCATTCCCGTGGGCATCATGGAGAAGGAGCAGAGGCCGGCCGCCGAGGTCGTGCTCACCGTTCTCCACGCCGGCGGCAAGTTCGGCGACGGCGGCGGCTACAAGGTCTCAGGCGGCCTGCACGGCGTCGGCGTGTCCGTCGTCAACGCCCTCTCCGAGCGGCTCGACCTCACCATCTGGACCGACGGCACGAGTGGACCCAGTCCTACGAGCGCGGCGCGCCGCAGGGCGAGCTCAAGAAGGGCGCCGCCACCGACCGGCGCGGCACCCGCATCACCTTCATGCCGGACCTCGAGATCTTCGACACGATCGACTACGACCGCACGGTGCTCGAGCAGCGCTTCCGCGAGATGGCGTTCCTCACCAAGGGGCTGCGCATCGCGTTCAGCGACGACCGCGGCGAGGGCTTCAAGGAGGAGTTCAAGTACGACGGCGGCATCGTCGACTTCGTCAGGCACATCCACGCGCAGGGCACCAAGGACCCGCTGCACAAGACCATCGTGCACCTGGAGGAGGAGGGCGACGTCGGCTACGTCGAGGTGGCGCTCCAGTGGAACAGCTCCTACCAGGACAACCTGCTCTCGTTCGCCAACAACATCAACACGCACGAGGGCGGCACCCACCTCTCCGGCTTCCGCTCGGCCCTCACGCGCACGCTCAACGCCTACGCCCGCAAGGGCGACAAGCCGCTGCTCGGCGAGAAGGACGAGAACCTCACCGGTGAGGACGTGCGCGAGGGGCTCACGGCGATCATCTCGGTGAAGATCCCCGACCCGCAGTTCGAGGGTCAGACCAAGACCAAGCTCGGCAACCCGCCCGTCGAGGGCTTCGTGCAGCAGGCCGTGAACCGCGGCCTGGCGGAGTTCCTCGAGGAGAACCCGAAGGACGCGCGCGCGATCATCGCCAAGGCGGTCCAGGCCGCGCGAGCCCGCGAGGCCGCGCGCAAGGCCCGCGACCTCACCCGGCGCAAGTCGGCGCTCGAGAACTCCACGCTGCCCGGCAAGCTCGCCGACTGCTCGGTCACGGATCCGGCGCTGGCGGAGATCTTCGTGGTCGAGGGCGACTCGGCCGGCGGCTCGGCCAAGCAGGGGCGCGACCGCAACACGCAGGCGGTGCTGCCGCTGCGCGGCAAGATCATCAACGTCGAGAAGAACCGCATCGACAAGGTGCTGAACAACCAGGAGATCCAGGCGCTGATCACGGCGATCGGCACCGGCATCCGCGAGGAGTTCGACATCGAGAAGGCGCGCTACCACAAGGTCGTGATCATGTGCGACGCCGATGTCGACGGCGCCCACATCCGCACGCTGGTGCTCACCTTCCTGTTCCGCGAGATGCCGGAGCTGATCGAGGCTGGCTACGTCTACCTGGCCAAGCCGCCGCTCTACAAGCTCAAGGCCGGCAGCAAGGACGTCTACATCGAGAAGGAGTCGGAGCTCGAGGAGATCCTGCTGCGGGACAAGCTCGAGAAGATGGAGGTGAGGGACCGCTCCGGCGGGCGACTTCAGCCTCACCCACGCCCGCTGGCAGAAGTTCGTGCGCCTGCTCAAGCAGTACGAGGGCTGGGCCTCATCGCTCCAGGCGGAGTGGGGCCACGACGCCGCGCGCTTCCTGGCCGTGTCGCACGTGCTCGACGAGGGCGTCCAGGACGCCGGGGCGCTGCTCGCACTCGTCGCGAAGGGCCCGCACAACGGCGAGCTCGTACGACGCCGAACTGGTGCGTGAGGACGAGCAGGAGGTGCTGGTCAAGCTCATCGAGCGCAAGACCGGCTCGGCGTCCACTCACCGGCTGCGCCGGGACATGTTCGCCGGCACCGACTACCGCAACCTCCTGCGCGTGCACGGCGAGCTCATGGAGCTGGCAGGCATCGCCGCCGTTCCACGTCACGCTCGGCAAGAAGGAGGACGACGCCGAGTCGTTCGAGGACCTGCGCCGGGCCGTGATGGACGTCGCCAAGGAGGGCGTCAAGCTGCAGCGCTTCAAGGGCCTCGGCGAGATGAACCCCGAGCAGCTCTTCGACACCACGATGGACGCCGGCGCCCGCACGCTCCAGCAGGTGCAGATCGAGGACGCCGCGGCGGCCAACGAGATCTTCTCGATGCTGATGGGCGAGAAGGTGGAACCACGACGTGACTTCATCGAGCGCCACGCTCGCGAGGTCACCAACCTGGACGTCTGATGTCTTCCATGGACACACTCTCCGGCGGCAGCATCGAGCCGCGCGGGCTCGAGGAGGAGATGCGCTCGTCGTACCTCGATTACGCGATGAGCGTGATCGTTGGCCGGGCGCTGCCCGACGTGCGCGACGGCCTCAAGCCGGTCCACCGCCGCGTGCTGTTCGCCATGCACGAGGCCGGCCTCCAGCCCACGCGGCCGTATCGCAAGTGCGCCGTCGTGGTGGGCGACACGATGGGCAACTTCCATCCGCACGGCGACCAGGCGATCTACGACACGCGTCGTGCGCCTCGCCCAGGACTTCGCGCAGCGCTATCCGCTGATCGACGGCCAGGGCAACTTCGGCTCGATCGACAACGACCCTGCTGCGGCGATGCGCTACACCGAGGCGCGCCTCGCGCGGCTGGCCACGGAGATGCTGCGCGACATCGACGCCGACACCGTCGACTTCGGGCCGAACTACGACGAGTCGCGGCTCGAGCCGCTGGTGATGCCGGCGCGCTTCCCCAACCTGCTGGTCAACGGCGCCACCGGCATCGCGGTCGGCATGGCCACGAACATCCCGCCGCACAACCTGCGCGAGTCGATCGACGCGGTCATCGCCTACATCGACGATCGCGACATCGGCACCGCCGGACTCATGAAGTACATCAAGGGCCCCGACTTCCCCACCGGCGGGATCATCAAGGGCGATCTCGGGCATCCGCGACGCGTACGAGACCGGTCGCGGCCGCGTGGTGGTCCAGGCGCGCGCGCACATCGAGCCGCTGCGCCAGGGCAAGGAGGCGATCATCGTCACCGAGCTGCCCTACCAGGTGACGAAGGGCGACGGCCGCAACGAGGGCACCGGCCTGATCAAGAAGATCGCCGAGGTCGTCAACGACAAGAAGATCACCGAGATCTCCGACCTGCGCGACGAGTCCGACCAGTCGGGCATCCGCGTCGTGATCGAGCTCAAGCGCGACGTGAACCCGCGCGTGGTGCTCAACAAGCTCTACAAGCACACGCCGATGCAGAACACGTTCGGCGTGAACATGGTCGCGCTGGTCGACGGCGTGCCGCGCACGCTTGGCCTCGAGGCGCTGATCCGCAACTACGTGGATCACCAGCGCGAGGTCATCGTCCGGCGCACCAAGCACGAGCTGCGCCGCGCCGAGGCGCGGGCCCACATCCTCGAGGGACTCCTGATCGCGCTCGACAACCTCGACGCGGTGATCGAGCTGATCCGCGGCTCGCGCGACCCGGACGTCGCCCGCGACGGCCTGATCGCCGGCTTCGACCTCTCGCGCGAGCAGGCGCAGGCGATCCTCGACCTCCGCCTGCAGCGGCTCACCGCGCTCGAGGCGGGACGGATCAAGCAGGAGCACGCCGACCTGATCGAGCGGATCAAGGAGCTGCGCGACATCCTCGGCAACGAGTCGCGCGTGCTGGACCTGATCAAGGAGGAGCTCACCGAGATCAAGGACACGTTCGGCGACGACCGCCGCACCGAGATCACGGCCTCCGAGGACGACATCGACATCGAAGACCTGATCGCCGACCAGCAGATGGTCATCGCGATCACGAACTCGGGCTACATCAAGTCGCTCCCGCTGGACACCTACCGCAAGCAGAAGCGCGGCGGCATCGGGGTCACCGGGATGGACATGAAGGAGGACGACTACATCGAGCACCTCTTCGTGTGCTCGACGCACGACTTCCTCCTCTTCTTCACCAACCGCGGCAAGGTCTACCGGCAGAAGGTCTACGAGCTGCCCGAGGCGTCGCGCACGGCGCGCGGCCGCGCGCTGGTCAACCTGCTGCCGCTGCGCGAGGGCGAGTTCGTCCAGGCGGTGCTGTCCACGCGCGACTTCAGCGAGGGCAAGTACCTCGTCTTCGCCACCCGCAAGGGCATGGTCAAGAAGACCGAGTTCCTGGCCTACAACACGCCGATCAAGGCCGACGGCATCATCGCCATCAAGATCCGTGAGGACGACGAGCTCGTGGCCGTACGACGCACGAGCGGGAATGACGACATCATCATGGTCTCGCGCTCCGGACAGGCTGCGCGCTTCAACGAAGACCAGGTGCGCCCCATGGGTAGAGATACGAGCGGAGTCCGCGGGATGAACGTCTCGCGCGGTGACAACCGCGTGCTGGCGATGGACATCGCCCGCGACGACACCGAGCTGTTCGTCGTCACGGAGAACGGCTACGGCAAGCGCACCGCGATCGCCGAGTACCCGGTGAAGGGTCGCGGCACGATGGGGGTGAAGACGATTACGCTCACAGAGAAGAAGGGTGGCCTCGCGGGCGCGTTGATCGTGCGCGAGCACCACGAGCTCGTGTTCATCTCGCAGAACGGCATGGTGCAGCGCACGAGCGTGCGCGGCATCTCGCGCCAGGGCCGCCCGTCACAGGGCGTGCGGGTGATGAACCTGCGCGACGACGACGTGGTCAGCGCGGTCGCGCTCGTGATGGAGACGAACACCCCGGCCAAGGCCGTGGAGCTCGGCGAGCTCGAGGAGGCCGGCGGCGAGGACATCAGCGTCATTGGCCCGACGGCCACCGCTGAGATGGAGCCGGGCGAAGACGACATCGAGTCCGACGACGACATCGATCTCGACGACGAGGACCTCGAGCTGGACGACGACGAGGATCTCGACGACGACGACGACGACGACGACGAGGACCTCGACCTGGACGAGGACGAGTAGCGGGCCGAAATCCGCAGTCCCGCAGTCCGCAGTCCGCAGTCCGCGATCCAACAACACGAGGGGCGCCCCGAAGGGCGCCCCTCAAACTGAACGGGATCGGCGGCGGTCCTCGACGCTAGTCGGGTGGGCGGGACCAGCCCCCACCTACGCTCACCGACGGTGTCCGGGATGGACTCCGCTAGTCCGCTTCAGTGCCGGCTAGTGGCCGGACACCTCCAGGGTCCCGAAAAAACTGTCACTCAAGTTAGGACCACCTCCTTTCCCTGGTAGGTCCAATGAAAGCAGACGGCGCGGCCGAGTGGAAGGTGTCAGGCGCCGGCGGCGACCGGAGCGCCCGTTTTCGCCTCCACCAGGCCCAGTTCGAGGCAGCCGGCCTCGAGCTCGCGCAGCCCGAAGGCCTCGGCCGGACCGAGCGCGCCACTGCCGGACACTCCCTGCTCGAGTGCGCGCTGGGCGCCCCAGGCCAGGATGTCGCCGGTGAACGTGTAGCCGTTCGGTCCGGTGAGCTCGAGGCGGGCGAGCCGGCTTGCCACCGGCGTCGAAGGCCTCCGCCACCAGGAGCGACCCGCTGCGCGAGCGCGTGGCCTCGTCCGGGCCGCCGGTCGAGCCCTTCACGAAGCGGCGCGAGAGCTTCCCCGCCCCGGCTCGCACCCCGGGCACCTCGCCGGTCAAGCGACACGGCCTGCATTGCGCGGGACGCCGGGCCGAACCAGCCGAGATAGGCGTCGACCTCCCGCAGCGAGCTGTGGATCCGGGGCAGCGCGAAGTGCTCGGAGCTGCCCATCGAGACGCCCTTCAGCCGCTTGCCGCGGGCGTCGAAGGTGCGCACGCGCTTGGCGCCGCGCTCGGTGACGATCTGCCCGCCGCGGAAGGCGAATGAGGGCGCCAGCATCACGCCCGCCAGCGAGGCCATCGTGCCGCCGCTGATCGCCCCGCGCTCCGGTCGCCCGGTGATGAAGTAGCCGACGGCGACCCTCACCGCGCTCTCACCGGCGCGCTCCAGCACCAGCGCCGCGGCGAGGTTGCCCGGCACGAAGTCGTAGCCGAACGCCGTGAGCAGGGCCGAGCCGCTCGAGCGGGCGGCGGCGTCATAGCGCTCGAACACGTCGCGGATGAACGGCGGCTCGCCGGTCGAGTCGATGTAGACCGCGCCGGCGCCGATCGCCGCCTCCACCGCGGGCGCGCCCCAGCGCACGAACGGCCCGACGGTGCTGAGCATCACGTCGCCGTCCGACAGGAGCTCGCGCACGCTGTCCGGCCGCGACACGTCGGCGACCGCGGTATCGAGCCCGCCCAGCTCTGCGGCCATCTGCGACAGCCGCTGCGAATTACGAGCCGCGAGCAGGGGCCGGGCCCCGCGCTTGACGAGCGCGGCAGCGGTGAGGCGGCCGGTGTAGCCAGTCGCGCCGAAGAGAACGATTCGAGGCATGGCCGCAGCCTATCGGCTGAGTGACGGCTGTCTCAGGCAGCCGCAGGCAAGTACTGATGCCACGCGTCCGGTATCCGCGTCATCGCCACGTGGACGAACAGCGTCGGACTCGGCGCCTTCGGCTTGCGCTTGGGATGCATGCCGGCCTGCTTCGGCAGGCGGTCGCCCTTGCGGCGGTTGCAGGGCGCGCAGCAGGTCACGATGTTGTCCCAGGCCGAGCTGCCGCCCTTCGAGCGCGGGATCACGTGGTCGATCGTCAGCGTGCCGCGCTCGTTGCCGCAGTACTGGCAGGTCCACTGGTCGCGCGCGAAGATCGCGCGGCGGGTGATCTTGCGACTGTGCGCGTCGCGCGGGATGCGCACGTAGGCGATGAGGCGGATGACCACCGGCCGCGGCATCGTCAGGCTCTCTGCGTGCAGCGCCCACTGCGACTGCTCGACGATCTCGGCACGCTCCTTGAGCACGAGCACGGCGGCGCGGCGGACGGTGCAGACGTTGATCGGCTCGTACGACGCGTTCAGCACGAGCACCCGGCCCATCGTTCCTCCGCCGCGCCGCTCGGGCCGGGTGGCCGAGAGCACGGCTACTGGGCCTGGCTGTTCGCCCGCCTCCTCGAGGATCGCCGGAGTGGTACTCGACGTCGTCGACACCCTCCGGCCAGTGTAGCGGGCGACCGGGCGGCCCTCGTTACCCAGGTGTGCCGCGAAGGCGCTATCCAGAGCGCTTTGCGGCGGGGTATGAGCCGAGCACGCGCAGCTCCCGCACCCTGCCCGCGACGGCGGCGAGACCGTCGCCGACGGCCGGCTCGTCGAGGCCCCCGTCGAGGTCCGCGAAGATGATGTAGTGCCCGAGCTGCACCCGGCGGGGGCGCGACTCGATCTTCGAGAGGTTGATGCCGCGCTCGGAGAGCTCGGACAGAATCGCCACGAGCGCGCCGGGCGAATCGTCGCTGAAGCCCCAGAAGGCGATCGAGGTCTTGAACGGCCCGTCGCCCGCGGTCGCGCCCTCCGACGCCGGCGCCAGCCAGACGAAGCGGGTCTCGTTGCTGTCGTGGTCCTCGATGCGGTCGGCCAGCACCCGGCAGCCGTACAGCTCGGCGGCCAGGCGCGACCCGAGCGCGGCCCAGGGCTCGTCGCTCCCGCCCACGGCGCGCACGGCCTCGGCCGTGGACGGCCAGCTCACGCGCTCCGCGTGCGGCAGCCGCTCGCGCAGGAAGCGGGAGCACTGGGCCAGCGCCTGAGGGTGCGAGAGCACGCGGCCGACGCCCTCGAGCGCAAGCTCCCCGCGCGCCACCAGGCAGTGCTCGATCGGGAGCACCACCTCGCCCGCAATGCGGACGCCGGCCGCCTCGCCCGCCAGCGCGTCCAGCGTCGCGCTCACCGAGCCCTCGATCGAGTTCTCGATCGGGACGACGGCGCGGTCCACGTCGCCGTTCTCCACCGCCATCACCGCCTCGTGCACGCTCGGGTAGGGGAGCTCCTCCACGGGCCCGGGGGCCGAGGCCCTCAGCGCTTCCTCGGCGTAGGTCCCGGCCGGCCCCAGGAAGGCGACCCGCAAGTCAGGCCCGCGTGGGCGGCGCCAGCGCGGTCTCGATCGCCTCGAGTTCCTCGGGCGACAGCTCGAGCTCCGAGTGGCCGTTGCGCACCTGCTTGACGTACACGCGCGCCTGTTCGCGGTGGAGGATCGAGGAGACGACGACGCCCGTGCGGCGGGAGTCGAGCAGCGCCACCGAGCTCGACTGGTGGCCGGACATCTCGCCGTAGGCGTCGTAGCGGACGAGCGCCGTGTAGGCGAGGCAGCCGTCGATGCGCTGCTCCGCGTGCCCGACGCGCTGGTCGAGCGTGGCGAGCACCTCCTCAACCCAGTCGCGCAGCTCGACGAATGCGTTCTCGAGCCGCTGCGCGTGGGAGACGAGGTCGCGCTCGCCGTGCGGGCCGAGGACGGCCACCTGGCTGGCACGCAGCCGCCGCAGCTTCACGGCGAGGACGATGGCCAGGAGCAGCGCGATCAGGCCCACTCCCACGCCC
This sequence comes from uncultured Thermoleophilaceae bacterium, assembly GCA_963848495.1. GTDB lineage: Bacteria > Actinomycetota > Thermoleophilia > Solirubrobacterales > Thermoleophilaceae > JAICJR01. The sequence goes on along the minus strand of CAWKDV010000001.1, from coordinate 602,952 downwards.
GCCAGCGCGACGATCCCCTGGGTCGAGCCGAGGTCGTTCATCGGGCCAGGAGACTAGCGCGCGGGCGGACCGCCTTCTGAGGACCGAGGAACCTCAGTGGGTGAAGATCGCCGTGTACTTGGCCTTGTTGTTGTCGAGCTTCTTCTCGCCCGGAACCGCAAGCACCTGGACCGTGATCGACACCGGCTGACCGGTGGGCGGCGCCTGGCCGTTGAGCCCCACGTTGACCGTCTGGGTGCTGCCCTTGGGGAAGGTGGCGATCGTCTGCTCGACCACGATCGGCTTGCCGGCGCCGCCGATCGTGACCCGGACCTTCACGTTGGTCTCGTCGCTGTCGCCGCCGTTGGTGACCTGCACGTCGAACGACGGATTCGAGCTCACCGGGATCTCGACCGCCTGGGTGGCGCTCAGCGTCTGCCCGCCCGGCTTGACCGTGACGCTGCCGAGCGACGTGCCGTGTAGGCCCGGCGCGACGGTGGTGGACGAGCTCGTGCCGCCGCCGCCGCGGATGCGCGAGATGCGGTCCGCCACCACGGTGGGCAGGAGCCAGTTGATGTCGGGCAGGAACTGGCTCTTGGGCACCTGGATCTCGTCCTGCAGGCCCTGTTTCTGGAGCTGCTTCTCGTACTCGGGCGTGAAGCGCTGCGTGTAGATGACGTCGCTCGTGAGGAAGTTCTGCATGTCGGCGGCGATCTGCTGGATGGCCTGCTGGCGGCCCGTGTCGCCGAGGGCGTTGTTGAGGTCCTTGGCGATCGCGGCGATGCCGTCGCGGCGGAACTCGAGCACGTCGACCAGGTAGCGGTGAGCGGTGTTCATCTCGCTCGGGTGGCTGGTGCCGTTGGCACGGTCGACGAGCTGCTCCGACTGGACCTTGACGCCGTTGGCGTTGTTGGTCAGGTCGACGGGGCTGGGCGTGCCGGAAGCGGGCGCGCGCAGCAGGTTGAAGAGCTGGTCGCGCTCCTGGTTTGACTCCTGGACGAGCGAGGTGACGTCACGGCCGTAGTTGCGGAAGGCCTGCTTCTTGCGCGCGGAGACGCAGCTCCTGACCCCGAGCACCAGCACCAGCACCACGACGACGCCGACCGCTATCGCGATCCCGCGCCGGACCCACAGCGTCTGGGAATCGACCCCCGGACCGCGTGGAGGGGGGCGGCGAGATCCACTCCGCCGTGGTGGTTCGTCGAGCTCTTCGTCGAGGAATGACACGCCAAGCTACGCGGCTGGCTGCCGCTCCTGCCAGGCTATTACAGCCGTCCCGGGTGAGTATGACCTGCACCCCGGCTGGCAACGCGAGTCCCCCGGGAGGGACAGGCCCACCCGACCCGAAACAGGAATTCGAGATGGAACGCCCTTCGACCACCGAAGAGCTGCGTACTGAGGTGCTCGACCGGAGCGGTCGCCGCTTCGTGCGCGACGACGCCCCGGCCGGCGGCTACGTGCTCGGCCGCTACCTGCTCCAGCGCCGCATCGGGGCGGGCGGCTACGGCGTGGTCTGGGAGGCCTGGGACGAGCGCCTGGAGCGCGCCGTGGCGGTGAAGGTGATCGCCGTCGAGGGCCAGGGCGGCGCGCCGGCGCGGGCCGAGCGGGAGGCGCGGGTGGCGGCGAAGCTGAACCATCCGGGCATCGTCGCCCTCTACGAGCTGGGTACCGACGAGCAGGCGGTCTACATCGTCTCGGAGCTCGTTCGGGGCCGAACCTTCGGCGAGCTCCTGAACGGGGGAGGCCTGTCCGACCGTGACGTGGCGCGCATCGGCATCGCGCTCTGCGACGCCCTCGCGCACGCGCACGCCAAGGGCGTGATCCACCGCGACGTGAAGCCGCAGAACGTGATGGTCGTGGCGGAGCCCGCCGCCGGGGCCGGGTTCGCAAAGCTGGCCGACTTCGGCGTGGCCCACCTGGCGAGCGGCGACGCCCTCACGCGCACGGGCGACGTGGTGGGCACGCTCGCCTACATGGCGCCCGAGCAGGCGGAGGGCCAGCGCGTCACCACCGCGGTGGACGTCTACTCGCTCGCGCTGACGCTGTACGAGGGCTGGACGGGCTCGAACCCCGTGAAGGGGAACGCCCCGGCCGTGACCGCGCGCAACCTCGGCCGGCCGCTGCCGCGGCTCGGCTCGCAGCGGCGCGACCTGCCACCCGAGCTCTGCCAGACCGTCGACGGGTGCCTCGACCCGCGTCCGGAGCACCGCCCTGCGCTCAGCACCCTGCGCTCTGCGCTCGAGAGCTCGCTTGCCGAGCTCTCACAGGAGGGCGGCCTGGTCGAGCCCGCCACGCTCAAGCGCTTCGGCCTGATGGAGAGCGAGCGCCGGCGTGCTCCGGCGCCGCCGATGCGGGTGCTCGCGGGCGCCGCGGCGGGCATCCTGGTGGCGCTGGCGGGCGAGCTGCTCGGCCCGGCGCCGCCGGTCTCGCCGCTGGCTGCCGCAGCCGTGGCTGGCGTGGCCGTCGCGCTCCTGCCCCGCATCGGCTGGCTCGTGTGCGCGGCCGCCGTGCTGGGCTGGCTCGTCTCTCCGGGCACGCACGAGGCGGGCACCGCGCTCGTGATCGCGCTGGCGATCGGGCTCACCCCCCTCCTGATGCTGCGCGGAGGCACGCTCTGGGCGCTGCCGGCGCTGGCCCCGGCGCTTGGGGCGATCGGGCTCGCGCCCGTGTACCTGGCGCTGGCCGGCTTCGCGCCCACCGCCTGGAGGCGCGTCGGCCTGGGCGCCGCGGGCCTCTTCTGGCTGGTGGGCGTGGAGGTGCTCACAGGCCGCTCGCTGCTCTACGGACCGGCCGACGACGTGAAGCCACGGGCCGAGTGGCACGGGTCGCTCGGCCACGCCGTATCGCACGCGGTCGTGCCCACGCTGACCTCGCCGGCGCTGCTCCCGGCGATTGTCTTCGCAGGCTTCGCGCTGGTGCTGCCGCTGCTGGTACGCGGGCGCAACCCCGGCCTCGACCTGGTGCTCGGTGGAGTCTGGGCCATCGGCATCGTGGTGGCGCTCCACGGCACCGACCGCGTGCTCGGTGGCTCGGCTCACCTGGTGGCCGCTCGCGGCGCCACGGCGGGCGCCCTGCTGGCGCTGCTGGTGGCCGTCGCGGGAGCCTCCCTGAGGGTTGGCTCCGGTCCCCGACCTGCCCCCTCACTGTCCTAGGATCCTTTGGCGATGAGCGTCCTGCGCAACCTCGAGGCGAAGCTCGAGTCCTTTGTCGAAGGCGCATTCAGCCGTGCCTTCAGAACGCGCGTCCAGCCGGTCGAGCTGGCGCGCAAGCTCGCCAAGGAAATGGAAGAGAACCAGGTCATGTCGATCTCGCGCACGTACGTGCCGAACGAGTACGTGGTCTTCCTCTCACCGACCGACCGCGACCAGTTCACGAGCTACGAGGGGGCGCTCAAGAAGGAGCTGTCCGACTACCTGCTCGAGCACGCCCGCAACGAGGGCCTCGCGCTGGTTACGCGTCCCACGGTGGAGTTTCGTACGGACGAGCGCCTCGGCGTGGGCGAGTTCGGCATCCAGGCCCACCTGATCCAGCCCCCGGACGAGGAGGCCGGCGAGCACGAGCCGCAGCAGACCGACTTCGGCCACACGATGGTCTACTCGCCGGACCGCGAGGCCCGCAAGCTCGTGGAGGCACCCTCCAGCGGGCGCGCGATGCTGGTGGGCGAGGGCCGGCGGACGGTCCTGTCGGGCGCCCGCGTGCTCGTGGGTAGAAGCCGGGAGTGCGACGTCGTGCTGGACGACCCCAACGTGTCGCGGCGCCATGCGGAGCTGCGCCGCCAGGACGACACCTGGATCGTCTCGGACCTGGGCTCCACCAACGGCATCAAGGTCAATGGGAGGCGCGTGGAGCGCGCCGTCCTCAAGCCGGGCGACGAGATCTCGCTCGGCGTCTCCCGGCTGTCGTTCGAGCAGGAGTAGGGACATGACCGAGGATCCGGTCGCGGTTGCGCTCAAGTTCGCCTTTCTCATCGTGCTGTACCTGTTCCTGCTCTGGGTGGCGCGCAGCGCGACGCGCGACCTGGCCACGCACGACGACGTGAGCGTCGTATCCGAGGGGGCGCCGCAGCGACGCACGCGCGAGCGGCCGGGCCCAGACCTGCGAGCCGGCGTCACGCCGCGGCTGGAGGTGGTGGCGGCGATGGGGCACGAGCCCGGGACGAACTTCGAGCTCGGGAACGGCGGCGCGACGCTCGGGCGCTCCTCGAGCTCGGACATCGAGGTGGACGACCCCTTCGCCTCCTCCGCACATGCGAGGATCTTCCCGCGCGGCGACTTCATGTATATCGAGGACGTCGGGTCCACCAATGGGACGTACCTGAACGGCCGGCAGCTCAGGCAGCCGGAGCAACTCAAGCCTGCGGACTCCGTCCGCATCGGCGACACCGAGTACCGCTACCGGGAGTAGCCCGTGGCACTGCGAATAGTCGAGGAAGCGAGCCTCACCGACGTGGGGCGCCAGCGGCACAGCAACGAGGACCGCTTCTACGAGTCGCCGCCGCTGTTCGTCGTCGCCGACGGCATGGGCGGCGCGCGGGCGGGCGAGGTGGCCTCGCAGATCGCCGTGGACGAGTTCGCCGCACAGGACGCGGGCGGCGACCGTCCCGAGGAGCGGCTTGCCGACATCGTGCGCGCGGCCAACCGCAAGATCTACGACCTGGCCCAGTTGGACGAGGCGCATGCCGGCATGGGCACGACGGTCACCGCGGCGCTCGTCGGCGGGCGGGAGGTGTCGCTCGGGCACGTGGGCGACAGCCGCGCGTACCGCTTCCGCGACGACGAGCTCGAGCGCATCACCCAGGACCACTCACTGGTCGAGGAGCTGATGCGGATGGGCAAGCTGTCGCCCGAGGACGCGGAGTCGGACCCGCGCCGCTCGATCATCACGCGCGCCCTCGGTCCCGAGCCGGACGTCGAGGTGGAGACGTGCACCTACCCGGCCAAGGACGGCGACGTGTACCTGCTCTGCTCGGACGGCCTCACTGGCATGGTGCCGGAGGAGCGGGTGGCCGAGATCCTGCGCTCGCGCTCGTCCCTCCAGCAGGCCGCGCAGGCGCTGGTCGACGACGCCAACGCTCGCGGCGGCAAGGACAACATCACGGTGGTGCTGTTCAAGCTCGCCGACGAGGTGACGGCGGGCCCCGACGCCGAGTCGGACACGCTCAGCGGCTCGGAGCAGCTCCCGCCGTCGGCCGACACGGTGGTGCTGAACGCGGACGACCTGGAGGCCCAGCGCACGACCCAGCCCGCGCAGCCGCAGCTGCCGCAGGAGCAGCCGACTCAGCCGACCCCGCAACCCGCCGACCAGCCCACCGCCACGGCGACGGTCATGCGGCCGCGGCCCCAGCCGCCCGCGCGCGCGGCGCCGCCTCCGGCGCCGGCTCGCAGCCGCCGGCCGAAGGTCATCCTGGCCGGCCTCGTGACCGCGATCATCGTCATCGCGGCCCTGGTGGGGCTATACGTGGGCAGCCGCCAGTTCTACTTCGTCGGTACCGACGACAACGGCCTGATCACCCTCTACCGCGGCGTGCCGTACGAGCTGCCGCTCGGGATCAACCTCTACACGAAGCAGTACGAGAGCACGGTGCCCGCTCAGGCGCTGCCGGGCCGGCAGCGCAACCACGTGCTGAACAACCAGTTGCGCAGCCGCGGCGACGCGGTGGACCTGGTTCGGTCGCTCGAAGAGACGGCGGGCTGACGCATGTCAGCACGCTCACGCGAGCTCTTCGGCCTCGTGCCGGTGACCCTGCTCGTCACGGCGGGCTTCACGGCCGTGCTGATCACGCGCTCGTCGCAGATCAACACGGTCACGGTGACCTACGGCGCCTTCTTCCTCGGCTGCTGCCTGTTCGCGCACATCTTCATCCGCGCGCGGCTCCCCGACGCCGACCCCTACATGTTCCCGCTGGCCGCGCTGCTGGCCGCGTTCGGCCTGGTGATGATCTACCGGATCGACCCGAAGTACGCGCGCCAGCAGGCGGAGTGGTTCGTGTTCGGGCTGCTTCTGTTCTGCGCGACGATCGTCTTCCTGCGCGACTACCGCGTGCTCGAGCGCTACCGCTACACGATCGCGGCGGCGAGCCTCGGCCTCCTGCTGCTGCCGCGCGTGCCGGGCATCGGCGTGAACTCGAACGGGGCCTACCTGGCGATCCACTTCGGCTCGCTGCAGTTCCAGCCCGCCGAGTTCGCCAAGGTCGGCATCGTCATCTTCCTCGCCAGCTACCTGCGCGAGACGCGTGACGTGCTGGTCCGCGGCCGCCTGCCGCGGGTGAGCCTCAAGCACTTCGGTCCGCTGCTCCTGGTCTGGGGCGCGGCGATGCTGATGCTGATCCTGATCCGGGACCTCGGCAGCTCGGTGATGTTCTTCGGCGCCTTCCTGGCAATGCTCTACATCGCCACCGCCCGCATCTCGCTCGTGATGGCGGGGCTCGGCCTGTTCGCGGGCGGCGCGGTGTTCTTCGCAAACCACGTGCAGCACGTGCACGACCGCGTGACGATCTGGCTGCACCCGTTCCGGCCCGACCTGGTGAACGACCGCGCCTACCAGATCGCCCAGGGCCTGTTCGCGCAGGCCGACGGCGGGCTGTTCGGGCAGGGGCTCGGCCAGTCGCTCCTGCAGGTGCCGGGGCCCAAGGGCCAGCTCATCACGATCCTGCCCGCCGCCAAGACCGACCTGATCTACGCAGTGATCACCAACGAGCTCGGGCTGTTCGGCGCGGTGGCGGTGATCCTGATCTACCTGCTGTTCGTGCAGCGCGGCTTCAAGACGGCGCTGATCTCGCACGACGGCTTCTCGAAGCTGCTGGCCGCCGGCCTGGCATCGGTGGTGGCGATCCAGGTGTTCGTGATCGTCGGCGGCGTGACGCGCGTGATCCCGCTGACCGGCGTGACGCTGCCGTTCATCTCCTACGGCGGCAGCTCGATCATCGCCAACTTCGTGGTGCTCGCACTGCTCCTTATCCTGTCCGACGCGGCGCGCAAGACGCACGAGCAGCGCGGGGGAGTGGTGTGAACAGGCAGATCTCGCACCTGTTCGTGCTGGTGCTGGTGCTGTTCGGCCTGCTGGTGGTCTACACCTCGCGCTGGACCGTCTTCGAGGCCAAGAGCCTGCAGCACGAGAGCGCCAACCGCAGGCCGCTGCTCGAGGAGCAGCGCATCCCGCGCGGCTACATCTACGCCGACGACGGCACTGTGCTGGCGCGCGACGTGCGCGAGGGCCACGGCTCGACTCTGCGCTACGTGCGCACCTATCCGCAGAACGGGCTGTTCGCGCACGCGGTCGGCTACTCCTACATCACGCGCGGCGACGCCGGGCTCGAGCGCGAGGAGAACGACAACCTCGCCGGCCGCCACAACGAGTTCACCTCGCTGATCGACGAGATCACGAACACCAAGAAGGTGGGCGACGACCTGCGCACGACGCTCGACCCGGCAGCGCAGCGCACGGCGATCGCCGGTCTGGCCGGGCGCGCCGGCAGCGTCGTGGCGATCGAGCCGGACACCGGGAAGGTGCGCGCGCTGGTCAGCGTGCCGGGCTACAACCCGAACAACATCCCCAACGGCCTGCCGCCCGGGCAGTCGCTGTTCGACCGCGCGACTCAGGGCCGCTACCCGCCGGGCTCGACGATGAAGGTGCTCACCGCGGTGGCGGCGATCGACAGCGGGCGCTACACGCCCGACTCGATCGTGTCCGGCAAGTCTCCGAAGATCATCAATGGCGTGCCGCTCAGCAACTGCTGCACGGAGGGCAGCGGCAGCTACGGACCACTCACGCTCACGGAGGCGTTGGCCAAGTCGGTGAACACGGTGTACGGCGAGGTCGGCGAGAAGCTCGGCAACGACCTCATGTTCAAGTACATGGATCGGTTCGGCTTCAACAAGAACCCGCCGATCCAGCTGCCCCCGCAGGAGACCACTCCCAGCGGCGTCTACGGCAAGCGCGGACTGCTCGGCCCGAACAACGCCATCGACATCGGGCGTGTGGCGATCGGCCAGGAGCGGCTTCAGGTCACGCCGCTCCAGATGGCGCTGATCGCCGCCACGGTTGCCAACGGCGGCAAGCTGATGAAGGCTGAGCTCGTGGACAAGGTCGTCTCGCCCGACGGGCGCGTGCGCGAGACCGTGCAGCCCGATCAGATCAGGCGCGTGATGAAGCCGGACACCGCGGCCAAGGTCACGGCGATGATGGAGGGCGTGGTGAAGTCCGGCACCGGCGTGGCGGCTCAGATCCCCGGCATCACGGTCGCCGGCAAGACGGGCACCGCGGAGGTCGCGAACGGCACCTCCAACCAGGCCTGGTTCATCTGCTTCGCCCCGGTGCCGAACCCGAAGATCGCCATCGCCGTCACGGTCGAGCGGACCCAGGGCGAGGGCGGCACGGTGGCCGCGCCGATCGCCAAGCAGGTCATGCAGGTCCTACTGAACGAGCACCGGTGACCGATGTAGTGGACAACACCCTCGTCGACGGGCGCTACCGGATCCTCAACCGGATCGGCTCGGGCGGGATGGCTGACGTCTACTGCGCCGAGGACACGCACCTCGGCCGCCAGGTCGCGCTGAAGGTCCTTCATCACCGCTTCGCGCAGGATCAGGAGTTCGTCGAGCGCTTCCGCCGCGAGGCATCGGCGGCCGCCGGTCTGCAGCACCCGAACGTGGTCAACATCTTCGACCGCGGCGGCCACGACAGCACCTACTACATCGCCATGGAGCTGCTCACCGGCCGCACGCTGAAGGACGTCATCAAGAGCGAGGCGCCGCTGGACCAAGTGCGCACGATCGATCTGGGCATCCAGATCCTGCGGGCCGCCGGCTTCGCGCACAAGCGCGGCGTGATCCACCGCGACTTCAAGCCGCACAACGTGATGGTCGGTCCGCAGGACAACGTCAAGGTCATGGACTTCGGCATCGCGCGGGCGGGCGCGTCGGAGATGACCGAGACCGGCTCGATCATGGGCACGGCGTCGTACCTGTCGCCCGAGCAGGCGCAGGGGCACGGGGTCACCGCCGCCTCCGACCTCTACTCGATCGGCGTGATCCTCTACGAGATGCTCGCCGGCCGGGTGCCGTTCGAGGGTGAGAGCGCGGTCTCGATCGCGCTCAAGCACCTCAGCGAGGCGCCGCCGCGGCTGGCCTACATGCGCCCGGACATCAACCCTTCGCTTGAGGCCGTCGTGATGAAGGCGCTGGCCAAGAGCCCGGCTGAGCGCTACGCGAGCGCCGACGAGTTCATCGCGGCGCTGGAGGGCGCCCGCGCCTCGATCGTCTCCGGCAGCAACGGCGGGCAGGACACCGCGGCCTGGTCGCCCGGGACGTTCGTCGCGCCCCTGCCGCCGGCGCCGCTGCCGCCCGTGCGCACCTCGAGCCCGCGCCGCTGGCCGTGGTTCGTCGCGCTCGCGCTGATCCTGCTGGTGGGCGCCGGGGTCGGCGTCTACGAGCTGATCCAGAACGCGCGCGTGTCCGTGCCCAACGAGGTGGGCAAGCAGGAGACGCCCGCCACGGTCGACCTCGACCAGCGCGGCTTCGCGGTGAACGTGCAGCGCAAGGAGAGCGGCGAGCCCGTGGGCGCGGTGATCGGCCAGAGCCCCGAGGCGGGCACGAAGGTCGACAAGCACTCCACGGTCAACCTGCAGGTGTCGAAGGGGCCGGGCACCGCGCTCGTGCCGCCCGTCGCGGGCGAGACCACGGCTCAGGCGCAGTCGGCTCTCCAGAAGGTGGGCCTGGTCGGCGACCCGACCGGCCAGCACAACGACACCGTGCCCAAGGGACAGGTGATCAGCGCCAGTCCCGATGAGGGCTCGGTGGTGGACAAGGGCACCCACGTGCGGCTGCTCGTGAGCACCGGTCCCGAGAAGATCAAGGTGCCCACGGTCGTGAACGTGCCGATCGCGCAGGCCCACTCGCAGCTGCTCGACGCCGGCCTGCGCTACACGGACGCCCAGGACTTCTCGGACACCGTGCCGAAAGGCGAGGTCATCTCCCAGGATCCGCTGGGCGGCACCTCGGTCGTGAAGAACACCACCGTCACGCTCACTGTCTCGCAGGGCCCGAACCTGATCGCCGTGCCCGACGTGAGCGGCCTGAGCCAGGTCGACGCCACCACGCAGCTCAAGGGCGCGGGCTTCCAGGTGCAGGCCAAGGACAAGAGCGTCAGCGACCAGTCGCAGGACGGGCAGGTCGTGCACCAGCGGCCCGCGCCCGGCACGCAGCTGAAGAAGGGCCGCACGGTCGTGATCTACATCGGGCGCTTCCAGCAGACCAGCAGCCCCGGGACGCAGACTCCGGGCACCGGCTGATGCGGGTCGCAGTCCTGGCCGGTGGCCGCTCGAGCGAGCACGACGTCTCGCTTGCGTCCGCGGCCGCCATCCGCGAGGGGCTCGACCAGGGCGGCCACGAGGTCGTGGCGGTGGAGATCGCGCGCGACGGGCGCTGGACCTCCGGCGGGGAGCCGCTGGCGCTCGAACCGGGCGCCGGGCTGCTCGGCGCCGACGTGGTCTTCCCGGCGCTCCACGGACCCTACGGCGAGGACGGCACCGTGCAGGGGCTGCTCGAGACCGTGGGCGTGCCCTACACGGGCGCGGGCGTGCTCTGCTCGGCGCTCTGCATGGACAAGGCGCTGTTCAAGGAGCTGATGGCCTCGCGTGGGCTGCCGCAGGTGGAGTACGCCACCGCGCGGCGCGGCGCCGACCTCGACGGGCTGCTCGACCGCCTGGGCCTGCCGCTGTTCGTCAAGCCCGCGCGGCTCGGCTCGTCGGTGGGCATCTCGAAGGTGGCCAGCGACGACGAGCTGCCGGCCGCGCTCGAGCTCTCCTTCAGGCACGACCCGGTGGCGGTGATCGAGCGCTTGGCGGGCGGGATGGAGGTCGAGTGCTCGGTGATCGGCAACGGTTCGGACCTCACCGTGTCGCTGCCGGGCGAGATCGCCCTGCGCGCCGACTGGTACGACTACGAGGCCAAGTACACGGCCGGCGGGATGGAGCTCGTCGTGCCGCCCCGGCTGCCGGAGTCTGTCGTGGAGCAGGTGCGCTCGCTCGCCGCGGAGGTGTACGAGGCGGTGGGCTGCGCGGGCTTCGCGCGGGTGGACTTCTTCGTGGAGGACGGTGAGCACGTGCTCGTCAACGAGCTCAACACGATCCCCGGCTTCACGCAGACGAGCGGCTTCCCCAAGATGTTCGAGGCCAGCGGCGTGTCATTCGCCGAGCTGCTCGACCGGCTGCTCGAGCTGGCACTCGAGCGCCGGCGCGAGGAACAGGGCTACAGCTACTAGCGGCGCCTAGCGCCAGAGCTTCATTTCGGCCACGCCGGCCTGGCCGGCCGGCGGCAGCTTCGTGATCCAGAGCAGGTAGTACTGGAAGCGCTTGCCCTTGGTGTTGAGCGGGATGTTCGCGCGCGGGCCGACCGTGGTGGTGTCCGACACGGGCGTCCAGTCGTCGATCTTCTGCGGCAGCGTGCCGGGAGCGTGCCCGTAGACGCGCGCCTCGTAGTCGAACGGGTTGGCCGTCACTTCGAGCTGCCGAGCGGCGATCGGGCTGCCGGCGTCCACGTAGATGCCAACGCCCGCCTTGCCGTTCAGGCCGCCGCTGTAGGTCTCGGTGGTCCAGGCCGTGGCGGGGTTGCCGTCGGTCGCCTTTGGGGCGTCGGCCGGGTGCTCGCTCTGGTCGGGCTTGCCGTAGGGGTCGTAGTCCTTCGAGCCGGCCAGTGCCACGGTGGCCAGCGGCTTCGCGCCGGTGGCCGCCTGGGCGGGCGGCGCCGCCTTGGGCGGCGTGCGGTGCGTGCCCGCGGCCACCAGGATGAGCACCACGGCGGTGATGGCCGCCACCAGGAGGCTCAGCACCATCGCGCGCCGCGGGAAGCGCAGCCGCCACGGTACGGGGGTGCTGGCGGGGAGGGCGCGCAGGACGGTGGTGGCCTCGCCGCTCGCCTGGCCGGCGCGGGCGGCCTCCACGGCCAGCGCGTGCTCTAGGTCGGTGAGCATCTCCGCGATCGTGTGGTAGCGGTTGCGCGTCTCCTTGCAGGTGGCGCGGTCGACGATCGAGGCCGTGACCGCCGACACCTCCCTGCGGGCGCGGCGCACGTCGGGCATCGGCTCGCGCACGTGCTTCATAGCCACCGCCACCGGGGCGTCAGCCTTGAACGGCACCTCGCCGGTGAGCATCTCGTAGAGCACGATCCCGAGCGAGTAGATGTCGGACTGCTGCGTCACGTTCTCGCCCATCGCCTGCTCGGGCGAGACGTAGTCGGTGGTGCCGAGCACCCGCCCGGCGAGCGTGAGCCCCTCACCGTCGACCTCGAGCGAGCGCGCGATGCCGAAGTCCGTGACCTTGGCGCGACCCTCGTTGTCGAGCAGCACGTTCTGCGGCTTGACGTCGCGGTGCACGAGCAGCTCGCCGTGGGCGGCCTCGAGCGCTCGCGCGATCTCGATCGCGTAGGCCAGCGCCTCGGTGATGGGAAGCTGCTGGCCCATGCGGCGGATGCGGTCCTTCAGCGTCTCGCCGGCGACGTACTCGAAGACGATGTAGGGGGTGCCGCCGTCCTCGCCGGCGTCGATGACCGTCACGACGTGGGGGTGGTTCAGGCGCGCCACCGCGCGCGCCTCGCGGCGGAAGCGCTCGATCTGATCGTCGTCGCCCCCGATGTCGCGCGTGAGCAGCTTGATCGCAACCCAGCGCTCGAGCGTCTCATCGAACGCCCGATACACGGTCGACATGCCTCCTGAGCCAACTCGCTCTTCGAGCCGGAAACGCCCGTTGAGCAGGGTGCCGATCATCAGCTCCTCTATTTTGGGCAACGCAGTGGCTGTATGCGTACGGTATTTCACCGACCCCGCCTGCTCATGGTCCTGGGGCATCGAGCCGGTCGTGCGCCGGCTGATGGTGGAATTCGCCGACTCCCTGTCCTGGACCTACGTGATGGGCGGTCTCGCCCGCGAGCTCGACCCGGCGGCGCAGCGGAGGCTCTCGGACGAGTGGCTCGACGTGGCCGACGAGAGCGGCATGCCGCTCGATCCGCGCCTGTGGCGCGAGGGCCCGATCGCCAGCACCTATCCGGCCTGCATGGCGGTGAAGGCGGCGGCCGAGCAATCGAGCGACGGCGGCTACGCCTACCTGCGCGCCCTGCGCGAGGGGCTGTTCTGCTTCCGGCGCAAGCTCGACACCACCGAGGCGCTGGTCGAGGAGGCGCGGCGCGTGAAGCTCGACGTGGAGCGCTTCCGCATCGACCTCGGCTCGCACGCCACCGTGGAGGCGTTCGGGGCCGACCTCGAGCTGACCCGCGAGGGCGAGCACACGCTGCCGACGCTCGAGTTCGACGGGCACGCTGTGCGGGGGGGCCGGCCGTACGAGGACTACCGCGCGGCGGCGGAGGCGGCGGGCGCGAGCGCGAACGGGGAGCGTCTGGGCGTGCAGGAGGCCGTGAGCCGCTTCGGCCGCGTGGCCACGAGGGAGGTGGAAGAGGTCTGCGGATACGCGGCGCCGGTTGCCGGCGCACAGCTCTGGCAGCTGGCGGCTGAGTGGAAGTTAAGGCCGGTTAGGGTGTTGACCGGCCACCTCTGGGAAGCCGCCTAGACGGCCGAGTCGAGGGTCTCCGCCCGCACATCCGCCAGCGGCGCGCCGTAGACGAACACGAGCAGGTCCTCGTCGCCGTGGTTGACGCTCTGGAGCGGAGTGCCGGGCTTCACGTGGGCCATGGCGCCTGCCGGCACGTCGTGGCGCTCGGGTGGCTCGCCGATGTACATCGAGAGCGTGCCGCCGAGCACGACGAACGTCTCCTCCTGCACCGGCTCGCGGTGCCGGCGGCCCTTGGCACCCGGCTCATAGCGCCAGACGTTGGCGCGGCTGTGAGTGAGGCCCGCCTCCTCGCTCAGCTCGGCGACGTGGCGCGCGGGCTCACCGGGCTCGTGCGGCCGCGTGATCCAGTCGAGCTCGTCGGGGATGGCCATGGCGAACGCCATTACGCCGGCCAGCCTAGCTCCTGCTGCGTGGCCTTGGGCAGCCGCGCCACCACCAGGTCATAGCTGTCCTCGATCATCTCCAGCACCATCTTCTCCGGCAGCCGGCCATCCAGATAGACGGTGTTCCAGTGCCGCTTGTTGAGGTGGTAGCCGGGGATGATCTCCGGGTGTGCGGCCCGCAGTCCCTCTGCCAGCGCCGGCTCGCACTTGAGGCTGACTCGCAGCGGACTGCCGGCGAGGCGGCTGAGGGCGAAGATCTTGCCCGCCACCTTGAACACGGAGTTCTCCGGGCCGAACGGGAACGTCTCCTCGGCGCCCGGCAGCGCGAGGCAGGCCTTGCGCAGCTTGGCGGGCGTCACTTCCCGCGCAGTGTCAGGCCGGGCAGCTCGACCGCGCCGGCGTCGGCAGTGACGGTGCCGATCCGCGCGCTGCCGGGGTGGCGACGGGAGACCAGCTCGAGGGCGGCGTCCACCTGCTCGGCCGGCACCACGCAGCAGAAGCCGCAGCCCATGTTGAACGTTTCCCACATGTCCTCGGGCGCCACCTCGGCGCGCTCGGCGATCAGCTCGAACACGGGCAGCACGGGCAGCGGCGAGTCGAGCGCGAAGCCCACGCCGGCGTTCAGGCGCAGCAGGTTGAGCATGCCGTCGCCTGTGATGTGGGCGAGGCCGCGGACCTCCACGCCGGGCGAGCGGATCAGCTCGAGCGCCGCACGGACGTAGATCACGGTGGGCTCGAGCAGCTCCTCGCCGACGCTCCGTCCGAGCTGCGGCGGCCGCTCGTCGAGGTCGAGCAGCGCCCGCCGGGCGAGCGTGAAGCCGTTCGAGTGCACGCCGCTGGCGGGCAGTCCGATCACGGCGTCGCCGGGAACGATCGACTCGCCGGTGATGAGCTCGTCGAGCCGTACGACTCCGAACGCCGAGGCGGCCAGGTCGAAGCCGCGCGGCGACGGGTGGCCGCGGATCAGCTCGGGGAGCTGCGCGAGCTCGCCGCCGGGGATCTCCACGCCGGCCTGCTCGGCGCCCGCCTTCAGGCCCACGCCGATCTGGCGCAGCATCTCGGGGTCGGCGTCCTCGAGCGCGATGTAGTCGAGCAGCGCGAGCGGCTCGGCGCCGACGCAGACGAGGTCGTTGACGTTCATCGCCACGCAGTCGATGCCGACGGTGTCGTAGCGCTCGAGCTGCTCGGCCACGATCACCTTGGTGCCCACGCCGTCGGTGGACAGCGCGATGCCGGTGTGCTCGTCGAGCGCGATCACCGCCGCGTAGTGGCCGGAGGCGACCAGCGAGCGCGACGGCCGCCCCGTGTCGATCGAGCGCAGGACCTCCACGAGGCCGGCGATGGCGCGCCCGGCTCGGTCGGTGTCCACGCCGGCGCGGGCGTAGGCGCTGTCAGTCACCGGGCTTGCGCGCCTTCCACACGTCCTCGGTGGGCCACTTCCTCGCCCACTCGAGCGTGGCGAGCGTGTAGCGGCTGCTCGAGTCCTCCGGCGGTTGTACCTCGATCAGTTCCTCCACCTCGAAGCCATTCTCGCGCAGCAGCCGGATCGTCTCGCCGTGCGGCAGGTAGAAGTTCACCGAGTCGTCGTCGGGCCACTGGAGCCGGTGGAGCCCGAACTGCGGGCGGACCAGCTCCGTGCCGGCCGGGTCCTCGCCGACCTCGGGGAAGCAGAGCACGAGCAGGGTGGCGTTGACCAGGAACACGAGCCGCCCGCCGGGGCGCAGAAGCCGCGACGCCTCGGGGATCCAGCGGTAGGGATCGCACCAGATGCTCGCGCCGTACTCGGAGACGGCGAAGTCGAAGCCAGCGTCGGGAAGCGGCACCTCCTCGGCGTTGCCGTGGAGCAGCGGGAAGTCGAGGCCGTGCTCGAGCTGGAGGCGGAGCGCCGTGTCCAGCTGGGCCTCGGAGTTGTCGATCGCGGTGACGCGCGCGCCGCGACGGGTCATCCAGGCGGACACGTAGCCGGTGCCGCAGCCGAGCTCGATCGCGTCGAGCCCGCTCATGTCCTCCGGGAGCATGCGCAGCTGCGCCTCGGGCACGCCCCAGATGCCCCAGCTCGGCTCGGCGTCGGCCCAGTTGCGCTCACCGGCCTCGACGTACTCCTTGGCCCACTCGTCCCAGGCCTGGCGGTTGAGCTGAACGTGCTCGGGAAGGTCGCTCACCGCGGCAATGCTCTCAGAGCCACCGCGCCGAGCGCCATCCGGTAGGCGGCGAACGGCGCGTATGAGCGCGTGCGGTCCATCACCTGCACGAGCCGCCTCGACGCGAGCGTGGAGGCGAACGCCGCGGCGGCGCCCGCCGCAAACGGCACGCGCAGCTCACGTGGCAGGCCGCGCCGTGCCAGCCGCAGCCCCTTGAGCGCGGCGGCGCCGCCTATCACCGGCAGCGCGGCGTGGCGCGAGAGCACGCTGGCGGCAGGGCGGTCGAAGCGCAGCAGGCGCGCTGCGGTGAGGGTGGCGCCGTTGCGGGACACACCCGGCACGAGCGCGGAGGCCTGCCCGATCCCTATCACCAGGTGGTCGAGCGGGTTCGCGTCGGCGTGCGGCCTCACGGCCGGGCTGCGGTCTGCCAGAACGAGTGCGAGTCCCGCCACCACCTGCGCGGCGGCCACCGAGCGCGGCGAGCCGAGCCGGTCCTCGATCTGGTGCTCGAACAGGCCGGCCACCAGCGCCGCGGGCGCGAACGTCTGGGCGATGCCCAGCAGGCGGCGCGAGTCGATCGAGCGCAGCACCTCGCTCACCTCGCCGCGCAGGGCGATCGCCAGCGCGGCGGCAGTGCCGGCGTGGAGCGCCACGTCGTAGGACTTGGCCAGTTCGGGGTCGAGGCCGCCGCGGTCCCAGCCGAGCAGGGCGGGCAGGAGGGTGAGGTGGCCTGAGCTCGACACCGGCAGCAGCTCCGTGGGCCCCTGGATCGCCCCCAGCGCGAGGGCCTGCCAGAGCGTCAGGCGCCCTTCGGGCACCTAGACGGTCTCAGCTGCCGGCCGCCGGCGCCTGCGTACGACGAGGTAGACGATGCCGACGACGATCGCCGCCAGCACGACGTAGTCGAGGTAGCTGAAGTAGTGCTTCCAGTGGCGCCAGTTGTCGCCGGCCTGCTTGCCGACGAAGGTCAGCATGAGCACCCAGGGGATGCAGCCGGCCACCGTGAAGGCGGTGAAGCGCCAGAAAGGCATTCTGGCGACACCCGCCGGCAGCGAGATGAACGTACGGATGACCGGCAGCATGCGTGAGAAGAACACGGTCGCCTCGCCGTGACGGTCGAACCAGCGGTCGGCCCAGGCGAGGTGCTGTGGCTTGACGTGCAGCGCGCGGCCGTGCTTCTCGAGCACGTCGATGCGCCCGAAATAGCCGATCGCGTAGGCGATCCAGGAGCCGACGACGTTCGCGGCGACGCCCACGGCGACCGGCTCCCAGAGCGGGTAATGGCCGCTGGAGACGTTGAAGCCCGCGAACAGCATCGTGGCCTCGCTGGGAATCGGGATCAGCGCGCTCTCGGCCAGCATCAGGACGAAGACGCCGAACAGCCCGAGATCGCCGATCACGTTCACGGCAAAGTCCACCAGCCGCTCGCTGATCGAGGCGAGGACAAGCATGCAGGTGGCGGAAGCCTAGCGTCAGCCCCTGAGAGGATCCTTAACGGGGGCGCAATCGCTAGCATCAGTCCGAGCGCCGCCGCCGCTCGCAGGGCCAGTGGCCTGAACGTAGAAAGCTAGGCGAACCGTTTGAACGCGCTCAAGTCACGCCTACTGTCTTCAGCGTACGCTCGCAGGGCCGTGCAGGTCGTAATCGACGCCTGCGTGGTCGCGCTTGCGTATTACCTGGCGTTCGCGCTCCGGTTCGACTCCGGCATCCCGCAGCGCTACCGCGATCTGCTGCTCACCACGGTCCTGTTCGTGGTGCCCGGCAAGATCATCGTCTTCGCCCTCTTCCGCCTCTACTCGAAGCTCTGGCGCTTCGTCGACCAGAAGGACTTCGTGGCGATCTTCCAGGCGGTATCGATCTGCACCGCCGGCCTCGTGGTCGCGCTGTTCCTGCTCTCGCCCGGCGGCACCGACCCGCCGCGAGGCGTGATCGCGCTCGACTACCTGCTCACGCTCGGCGGCATCGGGGGCACCCGCTTCCTCGTGCGCGCCCTGCTGGTCGAGCGCTCCTTCCGCGCGCCGCTCGGCGTGCGCGACGCGCGCCAGGTGCTGGTAGTCGGGGCCGGCAACGGCGGCCAGTCGGTGGTGTTCGAGCTGCGCCGCAATCCGGAGCTGCACGAGGAGCCGATCGGCTTCGTGGACGACGACCCGCGCAAGCAGGGCATGCGCATCGCCGGCCTCAAGGTGCTCGGCACAACCGGCGAGCTCGGCCGTGTGCTCGACGAGGCCGAGCCCGACGAGGTGATCATCGCCATCCCGTCGGCCCCGGGCGAGGTGCGCCAGAAGGTCGTGTCCGCCTGCCGCGAGCGGGCGATCCCGGTACGCACGCTCCCCACCGTCTTCGAGATCCTGAGCGGCGGCGTGAACCTCATGCGCCAGGTGCGCGAGGTGCGCGTCGAGGACGTGCTCGGCCGCGAGCCGGTGCGCATGGAGATCGACCGCGTGGGCCGCTACCTGGCCGGTGAGACCGTGCTCGTCACCGGCGCCGGCGGCTCGATCGGCGCCGAGCTCTGCCGGCAGATCTCACGCGTGGGGCCGCGCCAGCTGATCATGGTCGAGAACGGCGAGAACGCGCTGTTCGAGATCCGGCGCGAGCTCGAGGAGGGCCGCCACTTCAGCAGCGTGATGGCGGTGCTCGCCGACTGCAAGGACGCCACGCGCATGCGCGAGCTGTTCATCGAGACGCGGCCCAGCGTGGTCTTCCACGCCGCGGCCTACAAGCACGTGCCGCTGATGGAGGAGAACCCGATCGAGGCCGTGCGCAACAACGCGGTGGCCACCCGCATCGTCGCCTCCGCCGCCGGCGAGTCCGGCGCGCGGCGCTTCGTGCTCGTCTCCACGGACAAGGCGGTGAGCCCGGCCACGGTGATGGGCGCCTCGAAGACGCTCGCGGAATGGGCCGTCGAGGCGGCTCAGCACCGCTTCCTGCGCACCCGCTACACCACGGTCCGCTTCGGCAACGTGCTCGGCTCGTCAGGCTCGGTCGTGCCGATCTTCCGCCGCCAGATCGCGGAGGGCGGCCCGGTGACCGTCACCGACGCGGCGATGACGCGCTATTTCATGACGATCCCCGAGGCGGTGCAGTTGATCATCCGCTCGGGCGACCTCGGCAAGGGCGGCGAGGTCTACGTGCTCGAGATGGGCGAGCCGGTGAAGATCCTCGACCTCGCGCAGAACATGATCCGGCTCTCCGGCCAGGAGCCGGGCGTGGACATCTCGATCGAGATCGTGGGGCGGCGGGCCGGCGAGAAGCTTCATGAGGAGCTGTTCAACCAGGACGAGCGGCCGCAGCCCACCCCCGCCGAGAAGATCATCGCCGCAGTGCGCCCGCGGCTCGATCCGGAGTGGGTGGAGGAGGCGTTCAGCAGGGTGGAGGAGCTCGCCTACAGCGGCGATCCGGCCGCGCTGGCGAAGAACGTCGCCTCGCTCGGCCGTGAGCGCGCGCTCCTCGGGTCGGTCGCTGAGGAGGCAGCGAGCAGTGCAGATTCGGAGGCGGCCGAGCTCCTGTGAGCCGGTCGCGACTGATCGCCCGATGTCCGGTTTAAGGTTCTAGACGGGAATGCATCACGTTCAGGAGATCGGCTCCTACGCCGGGTTCGCGGCGATCTTGGGCCTTGCGGTTCTGAGCGCTCTCTACTTCTCCCAGGCGCGCGACGTCAAGCGCCTGCGCGAGTGGGCCGGCCGCGCGCCCGAGCGCGCCGCGGAGGAGGAGGCCCGCATCGCGGCCATCGCCACGCAGCAGCGTGCCGCCGCCGGCGGGGGCGGAGCGCCCACGGTTGCGCCAGCACCGCCACCTCCGCCGCCCACCACGCTTCCAGGCACCGGCACCGGCAGCCCAACACCCGTGCCCGTGCCCACACAGGCGCCGCTGCCCAGGCCCGTGCCCGCGGCGGCGGCCACGCCCACCACCCCGATCCTGGGCCGGCCGCCCGAGCCCTGGTACAAGCGCGTGGTCTGGCCGGAGGGGCGCTACATCGCGCTGATCGTCGTCGGCGTGCTCGTGATCGGCGGCGGGGCCGCGTACGGCATCTCCCACCTGGTGAACGGCGGCAGCTCCACGCCGTCGGCGGCCAGCCAGTCCCCTGCCAACACGGCCGGTACCAAGGCGAGCCAGACCAGCAAGAAGCCGGCTGCGCCGCGCGTGGTCCCCGGCAGCGTCACCGTGGCGGTGCTCAACGGCACCACCTCGACGGGCCTCGCCAACCAGTTCGCCGACAAGGTGCAGGCGTACGGCTTCAAGCGCGGCGTCACCGACAACGCGCTCACGCAGGGCCAGCAGACCGAGTCGGTGGTCGAGTACGCGCACGGCAGCAAGGCCGCGGCACAGCTCGTGGGCAAGAAGCTCGGCATCACCCAGGTCGAGCAGATCGACGCTCCGACGCAGGGGAGGGCGGGCGACGCGACCGTCGTGGTGGTCGTCGGGGCCGACAAGGTTCCGCCCGCCACCGGCTGATTCCTGCCTTCAGACGGGGGCGCTAGCTTTCCGCGGGTGCCGAGCACGAGCCCGCCGCTGGTCCGCGTCGTGTTTGGCGTCCTGGTGCTCGCCACGCTTGGCGCCTTCGTCGTCACACAGCGTCTGAAGCGCTCGACGCCATTCGTCGAGCGCGTCCACTACTACGGGCCCTGCATCGGCGCCGACCGCCAGTGCAGCCGCGACGTCTTCTCACCCGTCAGCAGATGGCCGGTGGTGACGCTGCGCTTCTCGTTGCCCAAGCGCCAGACGCGCGTCACGGTGTCCGTGGTCAACGCCGCCGGCGACCAGGTGCGCACGCTGGCGAGGGACCGCACGCTCGGGCGCGGTGTGCACCGCTTCAGATGGAACGGCCGCGACGACAGCGGCGCCGTGGTGCCCGACGGCCCCTACCGGATGCGCGTGGCCCTGCAGGACCAGGGCCGGGCCCTCACGGCGCCGAGGACGATCACGGTGGACACCAGGCCGCCGCGGCCGCGGCTCGTGTCGGTGGGCCCGTCGCAGTACCTGCCCGGGCGCGACACCCTGCTGGTCCAGTACCGCGGCCCGGTCCACCCCAAGCCATCGCTGCAGATCTGGCGCACCGACGGGGCGACGCCCGTCGCGGTCGCGCAGATCCACAAGAAGGGCGCCCAGAGCGCGACCTGGCGCGGAACGCTGCCCGATGGCACCTACGAGGTCAGCGTGACGATGTACGACCGCGCAGGCAACGCCGGCAGCGTCCCGCGTTCGCTGCCGCCACGGCGGGGCCAGACGCAGGCGGGCTCCGGCTTCTCGGTGCACGCGCTCACGGTCAGCGCTCCCCTCGCGCCCGTACGGGCCGGCGGCGTCGTGCGCGTGAAGGTCGGGCCGGTGCCCAGGCGGCTGCGCTGGAACCTGTCGTCGATCTACGCCGGGGCGCCTGTGGCGCGCGGCTCGGGCAGCGGCGGCACGGTGGCCTTCCGGGTGCCGCCGAAGGCGAAGACGGGCCTCTACCTGTTCCGCGTCCAGGCGGCGGGCCACATCGCCGTCACGCCGCTGGTCGTGCGCGGCCACACGCGCGGCAGCGTGCTGGTGGTGCTGCCCGCGATCGCCTGGCAGGGGCTGAACCCGATCGACGATGACAACGACGGCTTCCCCAACCTGCTGTCGGAGGACGATTCGGTGAGCCTGAAGAACCGCCCCTTCGCCACGGCCGCCGGGCCCGCCGGCCTCGCCCAGCAGGTCGCGCCGCTGCTCCGCTTCCTCGACCGCGAGCGGCTGCCCTACGACATCACCACCGACCTCGCTCTCGCCCAGGGCCAGGGGCCGCGGCTCGGCCAGGCCGGCGGCGTGTTCTTTCCGGGCGATGAGACCTGGCTCACCGACAAGCTCGACCTCGCGCTGCGCAACTACGTGGACAGGGGCGGCAAGGTGGCGTCGTTCGGCAGCGACGCCTTCCGGCGCATCGTGGCGCTCGGCCCGAACGAGCTCAGCGCGCCGACGGCGCCCGAGCGCGTGAACGTGTTCGGCGAGGAGACTGCGCCGGCGCATCTGCCGGCGCGCGCGCCGATCGTGGTGCAGCCGGGCGCGACGCTCCCGCTGTTCGCCGGCACCGACGGTTTGCTCGGCAACTTCGACCAGCTCGAGCAGGACCAGCGGCTCGTGGGCGGCACGCAGATCCTGGCCGCGGCCGGGCGCGACCCCAAGCACCCGGCCTTGGTGGCCTACAAGCTCGGAAACGGCACGGTGGTGCGCGTGGGCGCGCCGCAGTGGGCGTCGCAGCTCACCACTGACACCGAGCTGACCGAGGTGACGAGACGGATATGGACGCTGCTCCTCTCGCAGTAGCCGTCGTGATCAAGGACGGCGGCACGGTGATCGCCTCGCTGGCGCTGGCCGGCGCCTTCTTCCTCACCGGCTCGGTGAGGGCGCGGGCGCTGTGCGTGCTGGTGGCGCTGCTGCTATCGCCGGTGCTGCTCGTGGGCGAGCTCTGGAACACGAGCCAGGTGCACAACCTGCGCGCGCACCCGGCCGAGCTGGCCGGGCTGATCGTCGTCGGCGCGGGGTTGATGGCGGGGCTCGCGGCTCTCTTCCTGCGCCGCCCGATCCTGATGCCGGTGCTGGCGGTGGCGGCGCTGCCGTTCCGCGTTCCTGTGCAGTCGGGTGCGCAGTCGGCGCTCCTGCTCGTGCCGCTCTACGTGGTGGTCGGGGGCGGCAGCCTGGCCTACGTCTGGGAGCGCCTGCGCAACCCGGTCTGGGGCTCGGGGGACGGCTACCGCTTCGCGCCCGCCGAGCGCAATCCGGGCTACGTGGAGCTGGCGCTGCTCCTGGCGGTGGGGCTCTACTCGATCCAGTCGGCCTACTCGACCGACTTCGAGACCGCCGTGAAGAACGTCGCCTTCTTCTACATCCCGTTCGCCTTGCTGCTCAAGCTCGTGACCTCGCTCGACTGGAGCGACCGCCTCGTGCGGATCTGCCTGCGCGTGCTCGTGGGGCTGGCCGTGCTGTTCGTGCTGGTGGGCTTCTGGGAGTACCACACGCGCCACCTGCTCTGGAACCCGAACGTGATCGAGTCGAACCAGTTCCAGTCCTACTTCCGGGTCAACTCGCTCTTCTTCGACCCGAACATCTACGGCCGCTTCCTGATGATCGTGATGATCGCGCTCGCGGCGATCCTGCTCTGGAGTGTGAGCTCGCGGGCCGTGCTCGCCCTGGCGGCGCTGCTGGCGCTCCTGTGGGCGGGCCTCGTGCTGTCGTTCTCGCAGTCGAGCATCGCCGCCCTGATCGTCGGGCTCGCCGTGCTCGCGGCGGTGCGCTGGCGGGCCAAGCCGGTGATCGCGGCGGTGGCCGCGGCGCTGGTGATCGCCGGCATCGTGGCTCTCGCCGCGCCCTCTGCGGTACATCTCAAGGGCCACTCCGCGAAGTCGCTCAACCACGCCACGAGCGGCCGCTTCAACCTGATGAAGGGCGGGCTGCGGATGTTCGCCGACCGGCCCATCTACGGCTACGGCGCCGGCTCCTTCGCCGAGCGCTTCCGCGCGCGGGAGCGCAAGAGCCAGGCGCAGGCGGCCTCGGCGTCGCACACGATCCCGATCACGGTGGCGGCCGAGCAGGGCGTGATCGGCCTGGGCGTCTACATCTTCCTGCTGGTGGTGTCGTTCCGGCTCCTGTTCGACGGCCTGCTCGGCCTGCGTGGGCCGGGCCCGCCGGAGACGCGCATGATCGCCCGCCTCGTGATGGCGGCGGCCTTCTCGGCGCTCGCGTTCCACACGCTGCTGTACGCGGACTTCCTGGAGGACCCGCTCACCTGGATGCTGCTCGGGCTCGGCATCGCCCTCCACCACGGCCCGCCGCTGCCGCGGCGGCGCACCGCGGTGGCCGCGGCTAACGGCTCCGTGGAGCCAGCCCGTACTCGCTCGAGTAGCCCGTGAGGTAGAGCTTCTGCCCGTCGGAGATCGCCGGGTTGTAGGCGCCGTGGGCGAAGTTCCAGACGATGCTGCCGCTGCGCACGTCGAGGCCGTAGGTACGGTGGGTCTGGAGCGTGGAGAAATAGACGATGCGCCCGATCACGCTCGCCGCGCCCGAGATCGGGCCGCTGGCGCGGTAGCTCCAGCGCTGCGCGCCGGTGCGCGCGTCCAGCGCGTAGAAGGTGCCGTCGTAGGAGCCGACATAGACGCTCGGGTCCACGCCCGGCACGTCGGCGACCGCGGGCGCGGCGTAGACGTAGTTGCCGGTGGTGTGGCTCCAGGCGAGCTGGCCGGTGCGGGCGGAGAACGAGTAGACCTTGCGATCCAGGTTGCCCACGTAGACGCGGCCGAAAGCCACGGCCGGCGTGCCGTAGAACCCGCCGGACCGCCCGAATGGCAGGCCCGCCTCGTGTGTCCGCCAGACCAGCGAGCCGTTGCTCGCACGGACCGCCTGGACGTTGCCGCCGTAGTCGCCGAAGTAGAGCAAGCCGTTCGAGTAGGCAGGCCCGGCGGTCACGTCCCCGCTCGCGTGGTAGGTCCACTTGACGCTGCCGTCGTTCGCGTCGAGCGCATAGACGGTGCCGTTCTCCGAGCCGAAGTAGACCGTCCCGCGCATGGCGAGCGGCGGCGACTCCGTGCGGCTCGGCAGGTTCTTCGCCCACAGGATCCGGCCGTTGCTGGCGTTGAGCGCCGTGATGCGACCCGACAGCGTCGTGGCGAACACGTGCCCGTCCAGGTAGGCGGGCGACGAGGCCGCGAGGTTGCCGATCTTGCGCGTCCACATCACCCTGCCGGTCTTCGTGCGCACGGCGTACATCGTGCCGTCGTTCTTCACGAACCAGAGCGTGCCCTTCCACAGCACCGGCTGGAACTCCATCAGCACGCGGCCGCCGATCGACCAGACCGAGCGGAACGGCGGCTTGACGTTCTTGGCGTCCGCGCCTGGGAGGTAGTGGGTGCGCTGCAGGTCGTAGCCGTACACCGGCCAGTTGACCAGCGGGACCTGCTTCTTCTTCGGCTTCGGCGGTGGGGGCTGGGTCGTGGGCGCCGTGAACGGGACGTTCTGGTTGAGGACGTCGCCAGGTCGCTGGCCGTAGGTGAGGTAGACGATCAGTCCGGCCGCCACGATCACGAGCGGGGCCACCACGTACCAGCGGCGCCGTGCCCAGCGGGCAGCGGCTAACAGCATGCGGGCCTCATCCTAGGAAAGAAATCCGTCAGGCCGCGAGAGTTGCGCGCCGGTTTCGCTCCTCGGCGGCCTCGCGGACGCCCTCGCCCTGCCAGGGACGCACCGCCTGGCGGGCGTGGAGGAGGTAGCGGCGGGGGTCGTGGCCCGGGAGGACGAGCGCCGCGAGCGCGCGCCACAGATACGGCCAGGCGGTGAGCCAGCGCACGGCCCAAGCCGCGAGGCGGCCGTGGTGCTTGCGCATGTAGCGGTCGCGGTTGCGGTGGAACTCGACGATGCGGCGGCTTGCGCCGGCCGCGTCCGTGGCGAGCTGGTCGTGGTGGATCGCCCGCGCCTGCGGCACCCAGAGGATCCGCCAGCCCGCGTCATGGAGTCGCTTGCAGAAGTCGGTCTCGTCCGAGTAGACGAAGAAGTCGGGGTCGAGCCAGCCCACCTGCTCGGCCGCCTCGCGGCGCACGAGCATCGCGCTCGACTGCGTCCAGCCGACCTCGCGGGCGCGGTCGCCGCGGCTCTCCAGCGTGAGCCACTTGTGCAGGAAGAGCGCGCCGATTAGCGCCGTGACGACGCCCGGCAGCCGCCAGGCGCAGGCCTGCCGCTCGCCGCCCGGGCCGATCAGCTGCGCCGCCGCGCTGGCGGCGCCGGGGTCGTCGTCGAGCGCCTTGACGAGGGCCTCCACGGCGCCCGGCTGCAGCTCGGCGTCCTCGTTGAGCAGCAGGCAGTAGCGTCCGCGCGACTCGCGCAGCAGCGTCGAGTCGTTTTCGGCCTTGCCGGTCCGGCGCTCGAGCGCGAAGAGGCGGAGGTCGCGGCCGAGCGCCTCCACGGCCTCCGCCGAGCCGTCGTCGGAGGCGTTGTCGAGCACCAGCAGCTCGCTCTCCACACCGGGCGGCGCGGTGCGCTCGACCGCCTCCAGGCAGGCCAGCAGGAGGTCACGCTTGCCGGTGTTCACGACGCAGTAGGACAGGAGCACGCTTGAATCCTGGCGGAATGCAGGTACAGATCGTCGACCCACCGGCCTTCACGCCGCCCTACGACCACTCGCTGTGCGCCGCGCTGGCCCGCGCGGGCGCCGGCGTGGAGCTCGTCACCACCCCCTTCCTCTACGGCCCGGTGCCGAGCGGCGAGGGCTACCGGGTGAACGAGTTCTTCTACCGCCGGACCGCGCGGCGCGGCCTCCAGGCGCCTGGGCGGCGGGCGCTCAAGCTGGCCGAGCACGTGCCCGACATGCTGCGCTATCGCGCCCACTCACGGCAGGCGGACCTCGTGCACTACCAGTGGCTGTCGGTGGAGCCGCTCGATGCGCTGCTGCTGCCGCCCAAGCGGCCGCGCGTGCTCACCGCGCACAACGTGCTCTCACACGAGCCGCGGCCCGGCCAGGCCACCGCGCGCAGACGGCTCCTGCGGGCGATGGACGCCGTGATCGTCCATTCCCGCCATGGCGCCGAGCAGGCGGTGGCCGGCGGGGCGGACCCCGAGCGCGTCCACGTGGTCCCGCACGGCGCCTTCGACTACCTCGCGCGCCAGCCGGACGAGCGGCCGCTGCCGCCCGAGCTCGCGGCGGTGGAGGGGCCGGTGGTGCTGTTCTTCGGCCTGATCCGCCCCTACAAGGGAGTGGACTTGCTGCTGCGCGCGTTCAAGCAGGTCGAGGGCGCCGAGCTGTGGGTGGTGGGCATGCCGCGTGTGGACATGGCGCCGCTGCGCGCGCTGGCGGGCGAGCGCGTGCGCTTCGTCGAGCGCTTCGTCACCGATCCGGAGATCCCCGCCTACTTCCGGCGCGCCGACCTCGTGGTGCTGCCCTACCGCGACATCGACCAGTCGGGCGTGCTGTACAGCGCGCTCGCGTTCGGGAGGCCGCTCGTGCTGTCCGCCGCCGGGGGCTTCGTGGAGCTGGCGGAGAGCCACGGCGCGGCGCGCCTCGTGCCGCCGGGCGACGAGCGGGCGCTGGCCGAGGCGATCACGGAGCTGCTCGCGGATCCGGCGGCGCGTGCGGAGCTCGCGGCCGCGGCGGCACGGGCGGCGGCCGGCCCCTACTCCTGGGACGAGGTCGCCCGCCGCACCCTCGAGGTGTACCGGCGGCTGCTCGGCCGATAATCGACTGGTGGGAGTCCTCGAGGTCCTCTTCTGGCTGTCGGCGGGCCTGCTCGTCTACACGCACGCCGGCTACCCGCTGCTCCTGTGGCTGGCCTCGCGAATCGCGCCCCCGCGTCCGCTGCCCGTCGCCGCGGCCCCTCCGCCCAGCGTGTCGCTGATCGTGGCCGCCTACAACGAGGAGGCGGCGATCGCCGGCAAGGTGAGCAACGCCCTGGCGCTCGAGTACCCGCGGGAGCTGCTCGAGGTGATCGTGGCCTCGGACGGCTCGAGCGACCGCACCGCCGAGCTGGCGCAGGCGGCCGGCGCCGACGCCGTGATCGAGCTGCCTCGCACCGGCAAGGCCGCCGCGCAGGACCTGGCGGTGGAGCGCGCGCGCGGCGAGATCGTCGCCTTCTCGGACGCGAACAGCCTCTGGGCGCCGGCCGCGCTGCGCATGCTCGTGGCGCCGTTCGAGGACCCGTTCGTGGGCTACGTGTGCGGGCAGGTGCGCTTCACCCGGTCGGCGGGCGGCAGCAACGAGGAGGGCGCCTACTGGCGCTACGAGCTGGCTGTGCGCTCGCTCGAGTCTGGCTTCGCCGGCATCACCGCCGGCAACGGCGCGATCTACGCGCTGCGCCGCGACGACTATGTGCCGGGCGACCCCTACACGGGCGACCTGTCGCTGCCATTCCGCATGGCCAAGCGCGGCATGCGCGCCGTCTACGCCCCGCGCGCGCTGGCGGAGGAGCCGATGGTGCCCACGCTCGAGGGCGAGTTCCACCGCAAGCGGCGGATGATGAGCCGCGCCTGGGGGACGATCCTGCGCGGCGGCATGCTGTCGCCGCGCGGCTACCGGCCGCTGTTCGCGTTCGAGCTCGCCTCGCACCGGCTGCTGCGCTACGCGTCGCCGTTCCTGCATCTGGTCGCGTTCGGCACGAACGCAGCGCTGCTCGGGCAAGGCTGGGTCTACGCGGTCACGTTCGTGCTGCAGCTCGCGCTGTTCGCCGGCGCCGCGCTGGCACCGCTGCTGCCGATCAGGTTGTTCCGGCTGGCGAGCTACTACGTCTTGACGACCACCTCCATTGCGGTCGGTCTCTGGGATCAGCTGCGGCATGGCACGCCGCTTACGTGGGAGCCACCCAGGTGACTGGTGACTGGTGACTGGTGCCTTCGACAAGCTGATCGCCGCAGTTGGGCTTGCGCTTGCGTCGCCGCCGCTGCTCCTGGCCATGGTCGCCATCCGGCTCGAGTCGCGCGGGCCTGCGCTGTTCTGCCAGACGCGCGTCGGCATGGACGGCGTGCCCTTCGAGCTGTACAAGCTGCGCACGATGGAGGTGGGCTCCGACCGGGGGCCGGACGTGGCGCTCGCGGCTGATGATCCGCGCATCACCCGAGTCGGCGCCCTGCTGCGCCGCTACTCGCTCGACGAGCTGCCGAACCTGGTGAACGTCCTGCGCGGCGAGATGGCGATCGTGGGACCGCGGCCGACGATCCAGTCGCAAGTCGACCGCTACTCGGATCGCCAGCGCCGGAGGCTCGAGGTCAAGCCGGGGCTCACCGGCTGGGCGCAGGTCAACGGCCGCGTGTCGCTGTCCTGGCCCGAGCGGATCGAGCTCGACGTCTGGTACGTGGAGCACCGCTCGCTGCGGCTCGACCTCCGGATCCTGGCCCGCACGCTGCGCCAACTGGTAACCGGCCACGGCCTCTACACGGGGTAGGGTCGAGCGGTGCGCGTGTCCCTCACGGACTTCACGCCGGCGGACGCCGTGCTCGTGCACCGCTGGTTCAACACGCCGCAGGCGCTCGAGGGGCTCGTGGAGTACCGCGACAGCTTCGGCGAGCAGGAGGCGCGGGACTGGGTGGAGCGCGCGCTGATCCTGGACGGGCGCGACCGCAAGTGGACGATCACGCTGGCGGACCGGCCGACCCCGGTCGGCTTCACTGCTCTCTACGGGCTCGGCGGCCAGGCCGCGCCGGAGCTCGGCATCCTGATCGGCGAGCCCGACGTGTGGGGCCACGGCGTGGGCACCGAGGCCCAGCGGCTCACGATCGAGCGCGCGTTCGGCGAGTTCGGCGCCCACCGCGTCGTCGAGCTGATCCTGGCCGAGAACTCGCGCGCCCGGCACGTGGTCGAGCGCCTCGGCTTCGAGCTCGAGGGCATCATGCGCGGACACGTGCGGCGCGGGGACGGGCTGCTCGACGTGGCGGTCTACGGTCTGGCACGCGAGGCGTGGGCGCGTTGAGGGCCGAGCTCGTCGCAGACGGCGGCGAGCGTGCGCTGAGCGCGGACTTCTTCCGTTCCGCCGAGTTCCACGCCGCCGAGGAGGTGACCCACACGCTGGTGGTGGAGGACAGGCTGGCGGTCGCGCTCGTGGTGAGCGAGATCCCGGGTGCCGGCGGTCTGCGTGACGCCACGTCGGCCTACGGCTACCCCGGCGCGCTCCTGAAGGGCGAGCCGCTCGACCCGGCGCAGGTCGACTGGTCGGGCAGCGGGCTCGTAACGGTCTTCCTGCGCGACGCCATCGGCCGCCCGCCCAGCCTGCTCGGCGCGAGCCTGCGCAGCGAGGTCCACGTGGCGGACCCGCGCGAGCCGCTCCAGCTTCGCTCGACCCATGCGCGCCACGTGCGCCGAAACCAGCGCTACGGCTACGCGACCGCCGAGGAGTCGGGACCGGAGGCGCTGGCCGACTTCGAGCGCGTCTACACGCAGACGATGGTCCGCGCCGAGGCGAGCGACCGCTACTTCTTCTCCGACGCCTACTTCGAAGGGGTGCTGTCGAGCGATCGAGCCCTGCTCCTGATCACGCGCACGGGCGAGGGTCTGGCGGCCTCGGGCGCGATCGTCGTTGAGAGCGACGGCTACCTGCACTACTTCCTCGGGGGCAGTGCCGAGGAGCTGCTCGAGCACTCGCCCTTCAAGACCACGCTGACCGCGATGATCGACGTGGCCCGCGAGCGCCAGCTGCCGCTCAACCTGGGCGGCGGCGTTCGGCCCGGCGACGCGCTCGACCACTTCAAGCGCGGCTTCGCCAACCGCATCGAGCCCTTCCACACGCAGGAGCTCGTGTGCGACCCGGAGGCCTACGAGCGGCTCAGCGAGGGTCGGAGCGACGCCGCGGGGTTCTTCCCGCTGTACCGGTCGTAGCTGCGCTGCTGCCCGTGCGGCGCCCGGGGTGGGCCGCGGCGCGCCGCGGCCTGGCCCAGCAGTCGGCGATGAAGTCGCCGATCTCGCCGGTGAGCCGCTCGGGCGTGAGACGCAGCTCGAAGATCGAGCTGGCCTCCACCAGCCGGCCGTTCGGCAGCTCGCGGACGAGCATGTCGGAGTCTGAGAAGGGGTGGACGGGGTCGCGCGGGTGGCCGATCACGAGCGCCTTCGTCTGGATCGTCTGGCGCTCCTCCCGCGGCGGCGCGGCGCGGCCGAAGAAGATGCCCTGCAGCACCGCCGCCGACGGGCCGGGATCCTGGCTCACCCAGTCGAGTCCGACGTCGGCCATGTTGTGCAACCCGCGCGGCACGC
Source organism: uncultured Thermoleophilaceae bacterium (assembly GCA_963848495.1). Taxonomy (GTDB): domain Bacteria; phylum Actinomycetota; class Thermoleophilia; order Solirubrobacterales; family Thermoleophilaceae; genus JAICJR01. The sequence continues at coordinate 572,223 of CAWKDV010000001.1, read as the reverse complement.
GCTTCGCACCTGCGGCGATCAGCCGGCTGATGGGCGCGCCGAATGTCAGGCCGACGAGCAGCGGTGTGAACGCGAGCGCGCAGCCGAGCAGCCCGTTGTCGAGCACCGGCATCTCGATCACGAGCCCGCGCAGGCGGTCGGGGATCCGCATGGCGGTCTCGAGCGAGACATTCGCGCCGAGCGAGGTGCCGCCGACCACGGCCTCACGGACCTCGAGGTGGTCGAGCAGCGCGGTCACCTGGAGCGAGAAGAGCGGCATCGAGTAGCGCCACATGTCGCGCGGACGGTCGGACTCGCCGTGGCCCAGAAGGTCGAGGCTGATCACCCGGTTGCCGCGCCCGGCCAGCTCGCGGGCGAGCGGATCCTGCATCTTGCGCGAGAGCAGGAGGCCGGGCAGGAGCACGACGGTGCGCGGGCCCTCGCCGTAGACGTCGTAGACCAGGCGGTGGCCGTCGTAGCTGAAGTCGTGCGTCTGGGGCTCGCTCACGGCTTTTTCCAGCATATATCCGGTGCGCCAACGTTGGCCAACCGGCCAACTCTTGTATACATCCGAGGTTGAGGCATGGGATGAGCACACTCGCTGGGGCGAAGTGGAGCGCCGGCCGGCGCCGTGACATCGGCTGCGAGGAGGCCGGCGCAGGGCTGCTCGGCTTCGACCTCCTGGTCGCGCGGTCGCCCGAGCTCAGACGCCGCGTGATGGCGGCGATCGACGAGCTCTACGGCGACAGCCAGCCGGACAGCTCGGCCAGGTACCCGGGGTCGACCCCGTGTGCCATCGGCGTTTCGCGGTAGGTCACGTCAAGCCCCGCCTGCTCGAGCAGCGCGCGCGCCTCGCGGCTGAAGTCCACGCTGATCACCGGGTCGTAGCTGCCGTGCCCGATCGCCACCGGGAGTCCGGCGCGCGTCTCCAGGTCGAGCTCGAAGCCCGGCACGCGAGGGATGAAGCCGCTGAGGCCGATCAGGCGGGCGGGCGACGGTCGCCCCTGGCCGAGCGCAAGCGCGTAGCTCATCACCGCGCCCTGGGAGAAGCCGCCGAGCACGGTTCGCTCCCACGGCACGCCGGTGGCCTCCTCGATCTCCCCGAGCCAGCCCGCCACCAGGTCGAAGGTCGTGCGGAAGGTGTCGGGATCGGGGTAGCCGATCTCGCGCGAGATGTACCAGTGGTTGCCGCCGGGCGGCAGTTGCAGCGGCGCCCGCGGGGTGAAGCCCACGAGCCGCCGCTGAGGGTCGAGCAGGTCGATCAGCGGGAACAGGTCGTGCTCGTCGGTGCCCCTGCCGTGAAGGAGCACGAGCGCCCCGGCGGGGTCGCCGGCCGGTTCGCGCAGCCTGTAGAGGAGTGAGTCGAGCGGCGCCATGCAGCGCGCAGACTAGGACAGGGGGACGGTGGCCGCGTAGCGATGCGTGCGCCGCACCTGCCGGATCGCGCGTGCCAGCCGGCGCACGCCCTCGTCCAGCTCCGCCGGATCGAGCAGCGAGAACGAGAGCCGCAGGCTCGTCTGCGTGTGGCGCTCGACGGTCACGGCCCCGCCGGGGGTGAACGTCACGTTGTGACGCGCCGCCTCGGCATAGAGATCGCGCTCGTTCACGGGCCGCTCGAGCGTGACCCAGACGTGGTGGCCGCCGCACGGCTTGTCGGCCCGGTACTCGCCGGCCAGGTGCCGCTCGAGCGCCTCCATCAGCGCGTCGCGCCGCTCCCGGTAGAAGGGCAGCGTTCGCTCCACGTGACGGCGGTGCGCGCCGTCGGCCAGGAAACGCGCGCCGATGTGCTGGGCCAGCGTGTTGGTGTGGAAGTCGGTGTCGGCCTTGAGCGTGGCCAGGCGCTCGAACACGGGGCCGCGGGCGGCCATCCAGCCGAGCCGCAGGCCGCCGCCCACCGTCTTCGACAGCGAGTCGACGTAGATCACGTGCCCGGGCGCCGCGGCGCGCAGCGGCGTGACCCGCGAGCCTTCGTAGCGGAGCTCGGAGTAGACGCCGTCCTCGATCAGGAAGAAGTTGCGCGCGATCGCCAGCTCGGCGAGGCGCTCGCGGCGCGCGGGCGCGAGGTCGCGCCCGGTGGGGTTCTGGCAGGCGGACTGGAGGAAGCAGGCCTTGATCTCGTGCCGGGCCAGCACGCGCTCGAGCGCGTCCACGTCGAGGCCGTCCTCGTCCACGGGAATGCCGATCACGCGCGCGCCGGCGTTGCGCAGCGACAAGAGCGCGCCGAGGAAGGTCGGCGACTCGATCACGGCCACGTCGCCCGGCTCGATCAGCGCGCGGGCGGCGAGGTCCACGCCCTGGCGCGCGCCCGAGGTCACGAGGATCTCCTCGGGGTCCGACGCCCAGCCGTCCTCGGCGCCGTAGCGCGCGATCTCGTCGCGCAGCTCGAACAGCCCCTCGGCGGGCAGGTAGGAGATCGCCTCGCCACCCACCTCCTCGAACACGCGAGCCGTGATCGCCGCGATCTCCTCGGTGGGGTAGACGCGCGGGGACGGCCAGCCGGTGGAGAGCGAGACCATGCCGGGAGCGCCCGCGAGGTGGAAGGCGTCGCTCAGGACCTGGTCGCCATAGGTCAATGGCTTGTCGGGCAGCGCATAGACCTGCCAGTCGTCGCCGTGGCGCTCGTCCGCCGCGGGGGTGAGCGAGCGGACGAACGTGCCGCGGCCCACGCTGGCGGTCACGTAGCCGAGCTCGGCAAGGCGCCGGTAGACCCGGGCGGCCGTGAGGTGGTTGATCTCCGCTTCCTCGGCGAGCGCGCGCGTGGTGGGCAGCTTTTCGCCCGGTTCGAGCTCGCCGGCGTCAATGGCGGCGGAGAAGCGGTCGATCAATTGCTGCGTGAGCGATACGTCAGCGTCTCTGCGTAGGCCAGACAATTCCATCTTGTATGACATTCCCGGTCCCCCATGCGGCTCTAGTCTTCCTTGTACTACAAGTCCTGTAATACAGAAGGATCGCACAATGTTCACTGGATTTCTACTTCCCCGCGGTCCCCGCAGTCTCGGCGACGAGGCGAGCCGGTTCGACCGCGACGCTCGCCCCGCCCGCGAGCAGGACATGAAGCGCGTGACGGTCCGTATGGCCGAGAGGGCGGATCTGCCCGCGCTCGAGCGCGTGGCCGGGCTGGACTCCGCCCACGTCCCCGACGGCGACCTGCTGGTGGCCGAGGTGGCGGGCTCGATCCAGGCCGCGCTGCCGATACACGGCGGCCGCGAGATCGCCAACCCGTTCATTCCGACGGCCGATCTCGTGAAGCTGCTCGAGATGCGGGCCGCCCAGCTCCGGGAGCTGGGGGACGAAGGCCGCGTGGTGGCCGTCACGCGCCGCTTGCGCATCGCCTAGCGGGACCGCCGATTAGAGCCCTCTCGTAGGGCGTTCATGGGAGCTTCAGGCGCGGCGTGTTAGCTTGGCCGTCCGCCAGCTGTCCGTGACGCCGCCCAATTCCAGCCTTCAGTCGGCACCGCCGGCCCGACGCCGCCAGGTGCGGCAGCGGCGCATACGCGCGGCCCTGCTGGCGGCCCTCGTCGTGCTCGGCGCGGTGGCGGCGATCGTCTGGCCGCGCAGCAGCGGCAAGCACGAGCCGACCGAGCCGCGCGCCCCCCGGCCGCGGCCGGCGGTGAGGCCCGTGCGCCTCGCGGCCAGCGTGGCCGGCAACCTGAGCGCGCCGGAGCAGGACGCCGCGGTGGCCGCACCGGGGCCGGCCGGCACCGTGCTGCTCGGCGGGCTCACCGCGGCCGACACCTCGCGGGCCGACGTCGTGTTCCTGCGCGGCGCGCACGAGCACTCTCACTTCACCCTGCCGCAGCCGCTGCACGACGCCGCCGCCGTGGCGATCGGCCGCTCGGTCTACCTCTTCGGCGGCGCGAACGTCAGCCAGAGCGCCCAGATCTACCGGCTCAGCCCGCGCACCGGCACCGTCAGCTCGGCGGGGCAGCTGCCGGGGCCGCTGTCCGACATCGCCGCTGCGGCCATCGGCGGCACCGCCTACATCGTCGGCGGCTTCGACGGCACCAAGGCCAGCGACCGCATCCTGGCCTGGCAGCCGGGCGGCAAGGTCCGCACGGTGGCGCGGCTGCCGCACCCGCTCCGCTACGCGGCCGTGGCGGCGCTGGGCCCGGTGCTCTACATCGCCGGCGGCACGTCCGGGAACTCCGCCACGCGCAACCTGCTCGCCTTCGATACGCGCGGCTCCTCCGTCGCGAAGGTGAGCCGCCTGCCTCATGGCACGACCCACGCGGCCGCGGCGGCGTTCGGATGCTGCGTCTACGTCATCGGCGGTCGTGGCATCCAGCCGGGGACTCCCACCCGACGGATCTTCGCCTTCGACCCCGTGCACAGGCATCTCCAGCCAGGCGGCCGGCTGCCGGTCGCCCTGTCCGACATGGGCGCGGTGACCCAGCGGCGCCGCATCCTCGTGTTCGGCGGCCGCGGCTCCACCGCCACGGTCGGCACGATCGTCGAGCTGAGGCCGCGGACGTGAGACGCGCGCTCGCGCTGCTCGTCCTGCTTGCGCTCGGACTGGCTGCGGCGGGCTGTTCGGACGGCGACGACGGCCCGGCTCGGCACACGTCGAAGAAGTTCCTCTTCAGGCCTCCGCGCACGGCGCGGGGCGCGCTTCCGGGCATGCCGCCCCTGATCGATCCCCACGACGTCTACGCGGCCGACCGGCCCGACCGCGTGGCGGCTGCGGCCCAGACGGCCCGGCCGCTGGTCTACGTGCCCAACAGCCAGTCGAACACGCTCACCGAGATCGACCCGCGCACCTACAGGGTCGTGCGCGAGTTCCCCACCGGCAGGCTGCCCCAGCACGTCGTGCCCTCCTACGACCTGAAGACGCTCTGGCTCTTGGGCGACGAGGGCAACAGCGTCATGGCGATCGACCCTCGCACCGGCAAGCCGGGGCGCACGATCCCGGTCGAGGACCCCTACAACATGTACTTCACGCCCGACGGGCGCTATGCGATCGTCGTGGCCGAGCGCCTGGCGAAGCTCGACTTCCGCGATGCGCACACGATGCGCATGCACAAGTCGCTGTCCGTGCCCTGTCAGGGGGTCGACCACATGGACTTCACCGCCAACGGCCGCTACGCGCTTGCGAGCTGCGAGTTCTCCGGCGCGATGGTGATCGTCGACGTGGCGCGGGAGCGCGTGGTGGGCACGATCGCGCTGCGCCGGACGGCCATGCCGCAGGACGTGAAGCTCTCGCCCGACGGGCGCCGCTTCTACGTCGCGGACATGGCCTCGAACGGCCTCTGGGTGATCGACGCCCACAGCTTCCGCAAACGCGGCTTCGTCTACACGGGCCGAGGCGCGCACGGCCTCTACGTGAGCAGGGACTCGCGCTACCTGTACGTATCGAACCGGAACGAGGGCTCGATCTCGCTCGTGTCGTTCAGGACCGGGCGCCCGGTGAAGAAATGGCGGCTGCCGGGCGGCGGCAGCCCGGACATGGGCGGTGTGTCGGCCGACGGCAAGGTGCTGTGGCTGTCCGGCCGCTACAACAACGTCGTCTACGCGATCTCGACGGTCAGCGGCCGGCTGCTGGCGAAGATCCCGGTGGGCCTGGGGCCGCACGGGCTCTGTGTGTATCCGCAGCCCGGGCGCTACTCGCTCGGGCACACAGGGATCTTCCGCTAAGCGCTGAACAGGACTGCATGACGCGCTGGGTAGCGGTGCTGGCGACGCTCACCGTCGGTGCGCTGATCGCCCTCCAGCCGCCCGTGAACTCGGAGCTCGGCAAGCGCACCAGCGTGCTGGGCGCGGCGTTCATCAGCACGGCGGTGTCGGCGCTCGCGCTGCTCGTGGTCGCGCTGTTCGCCGGTGACCTGCCACAGGTGCGGCGCATCCCGCACGTGCCGGCGATCTACCTCACCGGCGGCCTGATGGGCGCGGTGCTCGTGTCGGTCTCGCTCGTCACGGTGCGCACGCTCGGGGCGAGCGGGGTGGTGGCAGCCACTGTCACGGGTCAGCTGATCGTGTCGGCGCTGCTAGACAAGTTCGGCGTGCTCGGGCTGCACAAGACCGGCCTGACCGCCACGCGCCTGCTCGGCATGGCGCTGCTGCTGGGCGGCACGGCGCTCGTCACCGCGCGCTAGCGGGATCCCACAGCACGTGCAGCGCGGGCGGTTTGCGGAACACCAGGCCGCGCGGGGCGCTCGGCCGGCGCGGATCGAGCCGCAGCCCGGGCAGCCGCTCGAACACGCGCTGTAGCGCCGTGTGGGCCTCGAGCCGCGCCAGGTGCATCCCGATGCAGACGTGCGGGCCGTGCGCGAAGGCCACGTGCCGGCCCGAGTTCTCGCGCCGCACGTCGAAGCGGTCGGGATCGGGGAAGGCGGCCGGGTCGCGGTTCGCAGCGGCGATCGAGATCGTGACCATGTCGCCGGCGCGGATTGCCGCCCCGCCGAGCTCGAGGTCGCGCGTGGCGTAGCGGTCGATCGTCGCGGCCGCGGGCTCGAGGCGCAGCGATTCCTCCACGGCGTTCGCCTCAAGCGCAGGCTCCGCCTGGACGAGCGCGAGCTGGTCCGGGTGCGACAGCAGGTGGAGCAGGGCGTTGGTGATCATGCCCTCGGTCGTCTCGATGCCGCCGAACATCAGCACGGCGGCGTTCGAGGCCACCTCGTCGTGCGTTAGCCCGCCCGCTGCCGCGGCGGTGGCCACCAGCGAGGTCTCGGGGTCGCCCGCGATGCTCGGCTCGAGCGCCGCCCGCAGCGCCTGGGCGGCCTCCCGGCCGCTGTCGCTCATCGGCTCGCCGGCCGCGAGGGCGGTGACCGCGGCCACGATGCCGTCGTACCAGCCGAGGATCGTCGCCGTGTCGATGCCCTGCAGGCCGAGCGCGTGCGCCACGATGCGCGCCGCCAGCGGCCCGGCCAGCTCGCGGCGCAGCTCGCCCTCGCCGCGCGGCTCGAGCCCGGCCAGCAGCGCGCCGACCTCGTCCTCCACCACCTCGGTGAAGCGCTCGCGCACGGCGGCGAGGCGGAACGGCTGCGCGAACGGGTCGCGGTGGCGGTCGTGCTGCTCCGCCTCGAGCGTGAGCATGCTGGGACCGACCACGCGCCCGGTCGAGAAGCGCGGGTCGTCAACGGTGAGCGCGCCGGGGTCGCGCATCGCCACCATCCCCAGGTCGCGACGGGTCACGAGCCAGGCGCCGAGCGCCGGCAGCCACGATACGGGCTCGCGCTCGCGCAGCCGGGCCAGCAGCGGGTGTGGGTCGGCCTGGAGCTCCTCCAGCGTGGCCGCGGCGCCGATGGGGAACGAATCGGCGGCCACGGCGGCAAGCTAGCGCCTTCGACCGGGAGTCGAAGCGGCGGCGCCGATCTTTGGGCCGCCGGTCTCTGTTTCAGATGGGCCTGTGCCCGGCACGATGAGAGGGTGATCTACGGCGGGCAAGATGGCGTGCTGCTCACGGGAGGCACCGGGTTCCTCGGCGGTGAGCTGCTGGCCCGCTATCTCGAGCGCACGGATCGCACGGTCTACCTGATCGTGCGCGCCGAGACGCAGGCGGACGCCGACCGCCGCCTGCGATCGCTGCTCGACAACCTGTTGGGGGACCCGGACGCGTACGTGCACCGCGCGGTGGCGCTGCGGGGAGATGTCTGCCGGCCGGGTCTGGGGCTGACCGCGGCCGCGCGCGACAGGCTCGCCGCGGCGATCACCGACGTGGTGCACTGCGCGGCGTCGGTGTCCTTCCAGCTTCCGCTCCCGGAGGCGCGGCGGATGAACGTGGAGGGCACGCGCCAGGTGCTCGAACTCGCCTCGCTGGCGCAGTGCCGCGGCGGCCTGCGCAGCTTCGCGCACGTCTCCACCGCCTACGTGGCGGGCGACTCGAACGGCCTCTTCGGCGAGGACGACTTCGCGCTCGGACAGTCGTTCAGGAACACGTATGAGCAGTCGAAGCACGAGGCCGAGCGGCTGATCCGCGCCAGCGCCGAGGCGATCCCCGTGCAGATCTTCCGGCCCAGCATCGTCGTGGGCGACAGCCACTCGGGCTACACGCCCGCCTTCAACGTCATCTACTCCCCGCTGCGAGCGTTCTCGCGCGGGACCTATGCGGCGATCCCGGGACGCGGCTCCTCGCCGGTCGACGTGGTGCCGGTGGACTACGTGGCGGACGCGATCTTCGCGCTCGCCGGCCGCCCCGGCACCGTCTACCACCTCACCGCGGGCGAGCGCGCCGCGACGCTGGGTCAGCTCATCGAGCTGGCCACCTGGTACTTCGACCGCCCACGGCCGCGGATGGTCTCGCCTGCCCTGTATCGCAAGCTCGTGCACCCGCTGCTCGTGCGCCGCTCGAGCGAGGACCGCCGCCGCGCGCTCCAGCGCAGCGAGGTCTTCTTCCCCTACTTCGACGCGCGCGTTCGCTACGACAACGAGAAGACCCTGGCCGCCCTGCGCCCGCACGGCATCGAGCCGCCGCCGATCGACTCCTACTTCGAGCGGCTGATGGCGTTCGCCGAGCAGTGCGAGTGGGGGCGGCGGCCGTCCGATCGACCGTCTGTCCCGGCGGGCGGTGGACGACTTTGGACACACGTCCATAGGGGATTTGCGCCGAGCTGCCGAAGACCAGGGCAAGAGCGTCGGACCACCAGGGCGACCCGAGCGGCGTGGGTCCAAGACCCGCCGCGTCCCCGCCTCACCGACCCCGACATAGACGCGGCCGCCAAGAGGCGGCCGCGCAAGGGAGAGAGAACGATGCTTTACCCGCGACGATCTTCGCGCGGCGCGGGCCACGGCGGAATGGCCCGCGGACACAAGATCTGCGGCGGGCGACTCGACCGCGGGGCCTAGTGCCCTGAGTCGGTAATTCAGGCCACTAGTCGATCGTGTTCGACGGGTCGGGCTGGTCCTCGGGCGGCGCCTGGCTGTAGTCGCCGAACGGGCCGTCGCGGCGCGCCACCGTGGCCTGCACTCCCTCGCTCTCCGCCAGCTCCACGAAGCGCAGCGCGTCGGGTGTGTTGCGCATCAGCCCGTCGAGGATCGGGCCGAGCAGCTGGGTGGAGGCGAGTCCCATGTTCTCGTAGGCCTGGTTCACGATCAGCTTCATCGCCGCGAGCTGGGAGGCGGGCAGCGACGCGAGCTCCTCGGCCCGGCGGCGCACATCCTCCTCGAGCCGCTCGAACGGCACCGCCGCGTTGATCAGGCCGATCTCGGCCGCCTCGCTGCCCGACAGCGGCCGTCCGCTCAGCGCCAGCTCCTTGGCCCTCGTCAGGCCGAGCCGGTACAGCCACATGCCGGTGAGGTAGCAGCCCCACATGCGCGAGTAGGGCGTGCCGAAGCGCGCGTCCTCGCTGGCGATGACGAGGTCGGCGCAGAGCGCCATGTCGCTGCCGCCGCCCACGCACCAGCCGTGCACCTGGGCGATCACCGGCTTGGGCGCGCGCCAGATGCTCATGAACTTCGGCACGGCGCCGAGGCTCGGGGCGGTGGCGGCGACGAAGTCCTTGCCAGGGTCCCAGGCGCCGTCGGTCGTGAGCCCCTCGTCCCAGTGGTGGAAGCCGCCGCCGAAGTCGAAGCCGGCGCAGAAGGAGCGGCCCGCGCCGCGCAGGACGATCACCTTCACGTCGTCGTCCGCCACGGCCCGCTCAACCGCCTGCTGGAGCTCGTCGGGCATCGGCGGCACGATCGTGTTGAGGCGGTCGGGCCGGTTCAGCGTGATCGTGGCGATCGCGTCGCCCGTGTCGTAAAGCAGCGTCTGGAAGGCGCCGCTCACGGGATCTCGACGAACACCTTGCCCACCGCGCCGTTCTCCACGGCGTCGTGCGCCTCGGCGATGCGCTCGAGCGGGAAGCGGTGGGCGGGCAGCTCGCTGAGCACCTCGCCGCGCAGCGCCTCCGTCACGGTCTCCACCGCGTCTCGCAGCGCCCTGGGCGGCACGGTGTAGATCAGCACGAAGCGCAGCAGCGACGTTCTTCGTCATGAGCTGGCGAATCGGGACTTCGCTGAGCGTGCCGTTGGCATAGGCGCTCACCACCGCGTTGGGGGCGCAGACCTCGAGGTCGAGCGGCAGGTTCTGCTCGATCGCCACCTCCACCACGCGATCCACGCCCGCGGGCGCCGCCGCGCGGATCGCCTCGGCGGCGTTCTCCTCCCTGTAGTTCACGACCGCCCCGGCGCCCGCCGCGCGTGCCAGCTCCGCCTTCTCGTCGTTCGAGACCGTCGCGATGACCTGGCCGCCGCGCCAGCGCGCGAGCTGGATGGCGAAGTGGCCGACGGCGCCGGCGCCGCCCGCGACCAGCGTCGTCTTCCCGAGGATCGAGCCGTCGGCGAACAGGCAGCGGAGGGCGGTGAGCGCCGGAATGCCGAGGCTGGCGCCGAGCTCGTCGGAGGCGTTGTCCGGCAGCCGCACGGCCTGGCCCTGCGGCACGACCGTGTACTGCGCGGCGCTGCCCCACGGCCGCTGCAGGGCGCAGAACCAGAGCCAGACCCGCTCCCCGATGCGCAGGGGCTCCACGCCCTCGCCGACGGCCTCGATCACGCCGACACCGTCCTGGTTCGGGATCTGGAAGCCCTCCTCTGGGATGCTCCCGCTGCGCGCCCGCGCCTTCCAGTCGGTGGGGTTCACGGCCGACAGACGCACGCGTACGCGCACCTCGCCGGGGCCGGGCTCCGGCGTGTCCACCTCGGTCACCTCGAGGACCTCGGACGCGGGTCCGAGCTCCCTGTACACGGCGGCGAGCACGCCGGACATCCTAGGCCGCCATGATGGACGGGTGCCCGCCGCCTACCGCCTCGACGAGCTGGGCTGGCTCCAGTTCCAGCAGCTCTGCACGCTGCTGCTCGAGCCGGCGATAGCGCCGTCCGACTGGAGTGGCAGCGCCGACGAGCTCCGTGAGGCGGCTCACGAGGGGGGCCTGGTCGTCTGCGGAGAGCGCTTCGAGGGCCCGCTGAGGGTCATGGTGCGCTGGCACGGAGGCCAGGGGCGCCTGATCATCCAGAGAGGTGACGGCGACGAAATGGTTCTGGGACCCGAGGAGCTCTCGTACGCGCTCGATGCCGACCCATCGCTGCGGCGGCGGATGCCCGCCGTGCTCGGGATCCGCGATCTCGACGAGCTGATCGAGCCGGCTGCTGCGGAGGCATCGACGCTCGACCACGGCGCCGCCGAGCAGCTCGCGCCCGTGTTCGTCGCGACCGGTCCCTACCGGCGCGCGCTGGAGGTGCTCGAGCGCCACGCGTTCGTCGTGCTCACCGGGCCGCCCGAGATGGGCAAGACGGCGATCGCGCGCATGGTCGGGCTGGCTCAGCTCAGCTCGGGCTGGGAGGCGCACGAGTGCGCGCACCCAGACGACTTCTTCCGCGCCTACGCGGCCGACAGCGCGCAGGTCTCCATCGCCGACGACGCCTTCGGCTCGACCGAGTACCGCCCGGATGTGGCCGAGCGCTGGGCCCGCGAGCTGGCCGGCGTGCTCAGCCGGACCGACGAGCGGCACTGGCTGATCTGGACCTCGCGGCCGGCGCCGCTGCGCGCGGGCCTGCGCCGCGTGCACCGCGAGCGTGGCCTGGAGCGCTTCCCCTCGCCGGGCGACGTGCAGGTCGACGCGAGCGCACTCGATCAGGCCGAGAAGGCGCTGATCCTGTTCCGCCACGCGAAGGCGGCGGGGCTCACGCCGGCACAGATCGACTACGTGAGGGAGAACGGGCTGCCGGTCGTGCGCAACCGCTACTTCACGCCCGAGCGGATCCGCCGCTACGTCAGCCGCGTGCCAGTGCTCGTCGGCCTCGGTGTGCACATCGAGCGCGAGCTGCGCCTCCCGACCGAGGCGATGGCCGAATCGCTGCACGCGCTCGAGCCCGAGCAGCGCGACCTGCTGATCGCCATGCTCGACGCCCCGCCGGTGACGGTGACGAAGCGCGAGCTCACATCGGCGGTGCGCCGGCACCACGACGGCGGCCTGTCGCACGCGCCGGCCGAGCTGGTGGAGGGCCTGGCCGACCACTTCCTGCGGGTCAGCGACGGCAGCGTGAGCTGGGTGCACCCGAGCTGGCGCGACCTGGTGATCGACGAGCTGGCATCGGGGTCTGACCTGCGCGCGCACTTCCTCTCGCATTGCGAGCTGGAAGGCACGCTGCTGGCGATCTCGAGCGCGGGCGGCGCCGAGGGTGCGCGCGTCTTCCCGCTGCTGCTCGAGGACGCCGACTGGGACACGCTCGGGGACCGGGTCTGGCGCCTGGGGCAGGAACTCGACGAGCACGATCTGTCGAGGCTGCTGTGGGCCCTGTCGGAGGCGTCAGACGTGGCGCCGACCCAGGCACAAGGCAAGGAGATCGACGAACTCGGGGGCACCGTGCTGCAGTCCCTCGGACGCCGCTACCACGGGCTGGCGACCCCGATGCTGGTCCTGGAGCCCTGGCTGGAGCTGTTCTACCGTGTGGAGAGCGGCTCGGAGCTGCTGCCGATCGAGGCGACCTGGATCGAGCTGCTCCCCAGCCCGCCGCTGTCCCGCGACGACCTCGGGCAGGTTCGGGACTGGGTGCGGTTGACCGAGCTGCTCGTCGGCTACCTCCCGCAGCGACTCGCTCGCCTCGGCTTTCCCGATAGCTGTGACGACGCGATCAGAGCCGTGCTCGAGCTGGGGAGGGGGCTCGGAGACAGGCCCGGCCCGGACGCCGACGCGGTGGCGCGGGTCGTCAAGCGCGTACGCGTGGTGCTGGACGGCGTCGATCGGCCCGAGCGCGCGCTCGAGGCGCTGGAGCTGATTGCCGAAATCCGCTACGTCCATCGGCCGGACCCGGAGGAGGGCACCAGCGCGCCGCCGGCCGACCCGGACCACACCGTGGCCCGCATCCTGCACGACCTCTAGCCCCGCCCGAGCGCCCGCAGCGCCGCCGCGTACACCTCGTCCGCACCGGGGATGTAGGCGTCCTCGAGCGGCGGGCTCACCGGGATCGGCGTGAACGGCGCGCCCACCCGTTCGACGGGAGCGTCGAGCTCGTCGAACGCGGCGGCCTGCACCTGCGCCGCGATCTCGGCGCCGAAGCCGCCGTGCTGCACCGCCTCGTGGGCGACCACCAGCCGGTTGGTGCGGCGCACGGACTCGACGATCGCCTCGATGTCGAGCGGTACCAGCGTGCGCGGGTCGATCACCTCGGCCTCGATGCCCTCGCCGGCCAGCCGCTCGGCCGCCTTCAGCGACTCGTCCACGAGGCGCGACAGCGCGACGATCGTCACGTCGCCGCCGCGGCGCAGGGTCTCGGCCCGGCCGATCGGCACCGGCGCGAACTCGTCCGGCACCTCCTCCGCGCTTGAAGTAGAGCGTCTTGTTCTCGATCACCACGACCGGGTTGGGGTCGGCGACTGCGCTCAGCAGGAGGCCGGCGGCGTCCACCGCGCGGCTCGGCATCACGACCTTCAGGCCCGGGATGTGGGTGAGCCAGGCCTCCATCGACTGCGAGTGCTGGGCGCCGCTGCGGTAGCCGGCGCCGCCCTGCGTGCGCAGCACGAGCGGCACGCTCAGCTGCCCGCCCGACATCAGGTGCGCCTTGGCGGCCTGGTTCGCCACCTGGTCGAGCGCGAGCGTGATGAAGTCGATGAACATGATCTCGAGGATCGGCCGCATGCCCGACTGCGCGGCGCCCACCGCCACGCCGCGTGATCGCGCCCTCGCTGATCGGCGTGTTGATCACGCGCTCGGTGCCGAACTCCTCCGCCAGCCCGGTGGTGGTGGTGTAGGGGCCGCCCTCGGCCACGTCCTCGCCGAGCACGAAGACGCGCTCGTCCTCGCGCATCGCCCGCGCCATGGCCGCGGTCAGAGCCTTGACGTAGGTGGTCTCGCTCACGACGCGTAGGTCGAGCTCGCCGGTCAGCGACGGCGGCGGGAAGGGGCTCGAGCGCCCGAACTCCACCGCCGCCTCGACGGCCTCCACCGCCTCGCGCTCGATCTCCGAGCGCGCCTGCCTCGTCGAACCAGCCCTCCTCGGCGCCCCGCCGCTGGAAGCGCAGGACCGGGTCCTTCTCCTGCCATTCGGCCTTCGAGATCGCCTCGCGGTACTTGGCCGGGTCGCCCTCGTAGTGGCCGCGCAGCCGGTGGGTCAGGCACTCGAGCAGGAACGGCCCGCGGCCCTTGCGCGCCGCGGCCAGGAAGCGCCCGAACGCCTCGTACACGGCACCGGCGTCGTTGCCGTCCACCGTCTCGCGCTCGAGCCCGTAGGGCGCCACCACGTCGCTCACCCGCTCGACCTTCGTATGCGCCGAGCGCGGCGTGAACTCGGCGAAGCCGTTGTTCTCGCACACCAGGACGAGCGGCAGCTCCCAGAGCGTGGCGAGGTTCACCGACTCGTTGAAGTGGCCGGCCTGCACGGCGCCGTCGCCGAAGAAGGCCACCGCCACGGCGTCGCTCCCCTGCAGGCGCGCGGCCAGCGAGCTGCCGAGCGCCATCGGGATGTTGCCGCCCACCACGCCGGTCGCGCCCATGAAGCCGTGCTCGACGTCCACGAGGTGCATCGAGCCGCCCATGCCGCGGCAGATGCCCGTCGTCCCGACCCATCAGCTCGGCCATCACACGGTCGAGCGGCGCGCCCTTGGCGATCGCGTGGCCGTGGGCGCGGTGGCCGGAGTAGACGGGATCGTCATCGCGCAACTGGCCGCAGACGGCCGCCGCGACGCCCTCCTGCCCGACGCTCAGGTGGATCAGCCCATGCACCTCGTCGGCGCGCTTGAGCTGCCCGACCCGCTCCTCGAAGTGGCGGATCCGCCACATCGTCCCGAGCAGGCGAAGAGCGCCCTCGGCGTCGAGGGCGCTCGCCTTCGAAGCGGCTTTCGCCACTGCGCCTAGGCGCCGACGGGCGCCTGCCCGAGCACCTGCTGCACGGCGCCGACGACCTTCTCCTCGTTCGGCAGGATGTACGCCTCCATCGGCTCCGAGTACGGGATCGTCGCGTCGAGCGCCGTGACCTGCTTGATCGGCGCCTTCAGCGAGCCGAAGCCCTCCTCGGCCACGACGGAGGCGATCACCGCCGAGGCGGAGGCATTGCGCGTGGCCTGGTCGACCAGCACCAGGTGGCCTGTCTTGTCCACCGACTCGAGGATCGTCTTCGTGTCGAGCGGCTCGAGCGTGCGCGGGTCGATCACCTCGGCGCTGACGCCCTCGCCGGCGAGGCGCTCCGCGGCATTCAGTGCCCGGTCCACGCACCAGCCGGTGGCCACGATGGTGACGTCGCTGCCCTCGCGACGCACGTTGGCCTGTCCGAACGGGACCAGATACTCGCCGTCGGGCACCTCGCCCGGCTCGAGCGTGAGCAGGTAGTGGTGGAAGTAGGCAGACGGGTTGTCGTCGCGGATGGCCGTGGCCATCAGCCCCTTGGCGTCCGCGGCGGTGGACGGCAGCGCCACCTTCAGCCCCGGCACGCCCATGAACATGCCGTAGATCGAGCCGGTGTGCTGGCCCGCCCAGCCGGCGGTGAAGCCGTAGCCCGCCTTCAGCACGAGCGGCACCTTCACCTGTCCGCCCGACATGTAGCGGAAGCGCGGCGCCTCGTTCACCACCTGGTCCATGGCCACGAGCATGAACTCGGCCATGTACAGCTCCACCACCGGCCGGTAGCCGGCCAGCGCGACGCCGCAGGCCATGCCGATCTCGGCGGTCTCTGAGATCGGCGTGACGCGCACGCGGTCCGAGCCGAACTGCTTCAGGAACGGGTCGTTCTCGTGGGTGGCGATGTTCTGCCCGAAGTAGAGGACGCTCTCGTCGCGCTCCATCTCGAGCTGGATCGCCTCCCCGATGGCGGCGATGTAGGGAATCGTGTGTGACATCTCCATCGCCTCCTAGGCGTAGACGTAGTTGAGAGCCTCTTCGGGCTCCGGCAGGGGGCTCTCGATGCCGAAGTCCACCGCCTCCTGCATCTCCGTTCTGGCGGCCTCCATGATCTGGTCGGCCTGCTCGGCGGACAGCACGCCGTCCTGCACGAGCTCGCCGCGGAAGGCGCGGCACCGGGTCACCGCGCAGCGCCGCGTCGTACTCCTCGCGGTTGCCGAACACCTCGATCGCCTCGTGCTCCGGGAAGTGCAGCGGCACGCCTGGCGGGGCGATGATGTTGCCGTGCGCCGACAGGCGGTAGTAGTTCGACTCGACGAGCGTTGGGCCGTCGCCGCCGCGCGCTCGTTCCACCGCGGCTGACACCACGTCGTAGACCGCGATCGGGTCGCGGCCGTCCACCGAAACGCCCGGCATGGAGAACGCCTTGGCCTTCACCGAGAGCGGCTCGCCTGCCGCCGCGTTCGCGTCCTCCTGCTCCACCCGCGTGACCACGTTGTAGCTGTTGTTCTCCATCACGTAGACGATGGGCAGCTTCCACAGCGAGGCCACGTTGAGCGACTCGGCGAACGCGCCCTGCTTGCTCGCGCCGTCGCCGAAGAAGCAGAGCACGACCTGCCCCTGCTTGCGGATCTGCGCGGCGTAGGCGGCGCCGGTGGCCTGCGGGATCCCTTGGCCGACGATGCCCGAGGTGCCGAGGAAGCCGCGCGACGGGTCGACCAGGTGCATCGAGCCGCCGTAGCCCTGGCAGAGGCCGGTCTTCTTGCCGTAGATCTCGGCCATCATCGCCTTGGTGTCGGTGCCGAGGACGATCGGGTAGCCGTGACAGCGGTAGGTGCACATCAACTGGTCGCCGTCGCGGATCGCGGCGAGTGAGCCGACGATCGACGCCTCGGCGCCGTCGGACGGGTGGGTGTGGCCGCGGATCACGCCCGGGTGCTCCTCGAAGGTCCCCTTCATCCGCTCCTCGAACTCGCGGATCCGGGCCATCTGGGTGAACATCCAGACCAGCCGGTCGTTGTCCAGCTCTGGCATCGCTTCTCCTCTCAGGCCACCGGCGCGCCGAACTGCGCGATGGTGGTCTCGTAAGAACGCTTGAACTCCTCCTCGATGGGCAGCGCGCGCAGCGCCTCCGAGAGGACCTCCACTCCCCAGGGCTTGGCGTAGCCCATGTCCAGCCCCACCGACACGTAGTCGCGGATCGGGAACTGTCCCTCGCCGGGGAGGTTGCGGTGGTTCACGACCTCGTCGACCCGGTCCTCCATGTTCTGCCACTGGCCGTCGCTCAGCTCGATCCACATCAGGTACTCGAGCGGGATCTTGCGCAGGTCGTCGGGCTCGATCCCGAGCTTGGCCATGTGCCAGGTGTCGATCGCGAGGCCGCCGTTCGGCTGGCCGGCGCCCTGCACGACCCCGAGCGCGGTCTCGACCGACTGCACGTTCACGTCGAACGGCATGAACTCGTAGACGACGTCCACGCCGCCCGCGCGCTCGCGGGCGTCGGTGCACAGCTCGGCGAAGGCGTCGGCCAGCGCCGGGATCTCGCACGGGGTGCCGGGAATGTTCCCCACCTTGATGTGCAGGGCGTCGAACTCGGCGGCCGCCTCGAACAGCAGGTTGCGGCGCGTGTCCGAGACCTCGCGCAGCGGGTCGCCCTTCGGCACCCAGAAGTTGTCGATGAACTCGAGCTGCAGGTGCTTGAGCCCCGAGTCGTCGAAGATCTGCTTCATCTCGCGCAGGCTGCGCGTCTCGAGCTGGTGCTCGATGTCGGCGTGCCAGAGCCCGATGCCCGAGTAGCCGACCCTGGCCGCCTCCCGGCAGCGGTCGCTCCAGTCGAACAGGCTCCATTCGCGGCCGGTGTGCACGTCCGCCGGACCGGCGATGGTCCAGTAGAGGGCCATCAGCTCGATTTCAGCCACCGCCACTCCTCCTCCGGTCGAGGGAACGAGCCGACGGTACCGCCGCCCGCGCGCCGAGTCCAGCCTCAGAGCGCGTCTGTCCTTGCCAATGCGTGCGAGCGGCCTTTGCAGGCCTGTTTCGCAGGTGTACGGTGCGCACCGTGAGCACGGTCGCCGCCCCTGCGCTCGAGGACTTCACGGCGCTGCTCGGGCCCGAGCGCGTCGTCAGTGACGAGGAGGAGCTGCGCGCCTGGCGCGACCCGTACTCGTTCGCCGGCTGGGACGACTACACGGCCTCCGCCGTCGTCATGCCCGAGACGGTCGAGGAGGTCCAGGAGATCGTGCGCATCGCCGGCCGCCACGGCGTGCCGCTGTGGCCGATCAGCCAGGGCCGCAACAACGGCTACGGCGGTCCGGCGCCGCGGGTGCGCGGCTCGGTGATCGTCTCGCTGAAGAACATGGACCGCGTGCTCGAGATCGACGAGGAGAGCGCCTTCGCCCTCGTCGAGCCCGGGGTGCGCTGGTTCGACCTCTACGAGGCGATCAAGGCGGGCGGGCACAGGCTGATGCTGTCGATCGCCGACATCGGCTGGGGCAGCGTGATCGGCAACACGCTCGACCACGGCATCACCTACCTGCCCTACGGCCAGGACCAGATGATGCAGTGCGGCATGGAGGTCGTCCTGCCGGACGGCGAGGTGATGCGCACCGGCATGGGCGCGATGCCCGGCAGCCGCTCGTGGCAGATGTACAAGCGCGGCCTCGGGCCGACGCCCGACCAGCTCTTCATGCAGTCGAACTACGGGATCGTCACGAAGATGGGCGTCTGGCTGATGCCCTACCCCGAGACCTACATGCCCTGCTGGGTGCGGGTGTGGAACGACGCGGATCTCGGCAAGGTCGTGGACACCCTGCGGCGGCTGATGCTCGACGGGACGATTCGCGGCGTGCCGCAGATCATCAACACGGTTCTCTACGCGACGATCGTCACCGAGCGGACGAAGTGGTGGCAGGGCGAGGGCCCGATCCCCGACGAGGTCCTCGACCAGATGGGGCGCGAGCTCGACATCGGCCGCTGGCTGATGCGCTGCGCGCTCTACGGCGACGAGGCTGTGGTCGACCACAACTTCGAGAAGCTCAGGGCGGCGTTCGGCTCCATCGGCGAGGTGGACGTGTGGGGCACGAAGCACGCGCCTGAGGACATCCCCTCGCTCGAGAATCCCCACGAGCGCGTGCAGGGCGGCGTGCCGTCGCTCGACCTCAACGCGATGGCCGGCTGGTACGGCGGCGAGGAGGGCGGCCACGTGGGCTTCTCGCCGATCTCGCCCATGCGTGCGAGCGACTCGATGGAGCTGCGCGACCTCCTGCGCTCCGGCATCGAGGCGGCCGGGCTCGACTACATGGCGGCGCTGCTGCCGGTCAGCGCACGCGGCTTCGCGCACATCACGCTGGTCATCTTCGACACCAAGGACGAGGCGCAGGCGCGCGCCGCCTACGACGTCTCCAAGCGGCTCGTTGTGGAGGCAGCCAAGCTCGGCTTCGGCGAGTACCGGGCGCACCTCGACTTCATGGACCTCGCCGCCGACCAGTACTCCTGGAACGACCACGCCTACATGCGCTTCTGCGAGCGGATCAAGGACGCGCTCGACCCGCAGGGCGTGATCGCCCCGGGCAAGCAGGCGATCTGGCCGCGGTCGATGCGGGGCGGCCGCTGAGAGTGCGGCTGGTAGAGGTCGCGCACGACCGCTCGCTGCGGGTGATCGAGCGGGAGCTCGACCCGCCCGGCCCCGGCCAGGTCGAGCTCGAGGTCGCCTACTGCGGCATCTGCGGCTCCGACCTGCACTTCCGCGACGTGCCGGAGCTGTTCCCGGCGGGCACCGTGCCGGGGCACGAGATGTCCTGCCGCGTGGCGGCGCTCGGCCACGGCGTCAGCGGCTGGGCGCTCGGTCAGCGGGTGGCCGTGCTGCCGTTCGCGCAGTGCGGCGAGTGCGAGACCTGCCTCGGCGGCGACGAGCAGGTCTGCCCTCAGGCGGTGCCCAACGGGGTGGGGCTGGGCACCGGGCGGCCGGGCGCGTACGCCGAGCGGCTGCTGGTGGACGAGCGCATGCTGTTCGCGCTGCCGGACTCCGTCTCCGATCAGGCCGGCACGCTGGTGGAGCCGCTGGCAGTGGCCGTGCGCGCGGTGTCGGTGGCGGCGGTCGACCTGGACGAGCCGGTGGTCGTGCTGGGCGCCGGCCCGATCGGCCTCCTGACCGGGCTCGTGCTGCGCGCACACGGCTACACGCGCGCGGCGATCGTCTCGCGCAACCCGGCCCGGGCGGCGCGCGCCGCGGCGCTGGGCCTGAGAGTGGTCGCGACCGACGACGTGGGGGAGGTCGCGTGCGCGTTCGAGTGCGCGGGCACGCCGTCGGCGGCGAGACAGGCAATCGATGTGGTCCGTGCACTGGGCACCGTGCTCCTCATTGGCATGTCCCTCGAGCCGCTCGACCTGGCCGCGCCGCCGATCATCATCAAGGAGCTGACGATCCGCGGCGTGCTCACCTACAACCGCGCGGAGTTCGCGGAGGCGATCGAGCTGCTGGCGTCAGGCGCGGTGCGGGGCGACGACCTCATCACCGGCACGGCGCCGCTCGAGGACGCCGAGTCGATGTTCCAGGCGCTGACCTCGCCGGGAAACGAGCACGTGAAGGTCGTGCTGCGGCCGTAGGGCCCTAGGGCCCTAGGCCAGCAGCCGCTTCACCGCCAGCTCCAGCACCTCGGCACGGCTGCGACCCTCGTGGTCGGCGGCGATGAAGTGGCTGCCGATCGCCAGCGAGAACGCGAGCATGCCGCGGGCCTCGACGTCGCCCGCGTCGGGGGACAGCTCGCCGATGAGCTGGCGCAGGTACTCCATGCGACGGTTGTCGACGCGCTTCAGGCGCCGGGCGACCGCGCGGTCGCGCCGGGCCCAATCGCGCACGGCCAGGTCGATCGGCAGCAGCTCTCTCGAGAAGGTCAGCGTGCCGGCGCGCCGCACCTTGTCGCGCGGGTCGCCGCCCTCGCTCTCGACGCGCTCGAGCACCTCGTCGGTGCTCCTGCGCTCCCAGGTTTCGAGCAGCTCGTCGAGGAAGGCGCGGCGGTCGTCGAAGTGCCAGTAGAAGCCGCCGCGCGTCACTCCGAGCGCCTGCGCCAGCGGCTCGATCCGCACGGCGTCCGGGCCGCCCTCCGCGAGCGCGCGCAGGCCGGCGTCGATCCAGCTCGTGCGGGGCGTGCGAGTCGGGGGAGCCATCGACTTGATCCATACAGTACTGTATGGATGGTGAGACTCCCGGACGCGGCACACACGTCCCGGCCCTGGCGGATCCACGAGCTCACGCCGGACTTCCAGCTCGAGGACGTGTGGGCGCTGCCCACTCCCGGCGGCCCGGACGACTTTCCGCGGCTCGTGCAGCTGATGGCCTCCTTCGACCCGGCGCGCAGCTCCTCGGCGCCGGTGCGCGCGCTCTTCGCCATCCGCTGGAAGCTCGGCGATCTGCTCCGCCTCGACCGCCCCCAGGCCGGACTTGGTGCGCGGGTGCCCACCCTCCGCGACCGCCTGCCGGCGGACCTGCGCGACGCCACCGGCCCGCTCGGGCCGGACGAGCTTCCGTTCCGGCCCCTCTACCTGACCGACGACGAATGGGCGCTCGAGATCGCCAACGAGACGGTCCACGGCGTGCTGCATCTCGGCTGGGTGGAGGACGAGGGCGGCGGTCACCACGGTCAGATGGCCGTCCTGGTGAAGCCGAACGGGCTGCTCGGACGCGCCTACATGGCGGCGATAACGCCGTTCCGGCACCTCGTGGTCTACCCGGCGATGCTGCGGGACGTCGGGCGAGCTTGGCAGGAGCGAGGGGTGCGCGCACCCCGCCGGCGCGCGGAATCGACCATCTAGCGCTTGTCGACGACCCGCACGGCCTTGCCGTCCGAGCGCGGCAGCGAGCCGATGTCGCGCACCTCGACCTTCAGGCGGATGCCGGTCTGCTCCCGCAGCCCGTGCTTCAGGCGCTCCTGCAGCTCCACGCGCTCCACCTCGTCGTGCGCCGGCTCGCACAGCACGGTCACCTCGTCCATCAGGCCGAGGCGGTCCACGATGATCTGGTAGTGCGGGCCGACCTCGGGCATGCCGAGCAGGACGTGCTCCACGTTCGACGGGTAGAGGTTCACGCCGCGCACGATGATCATGTCGTCGCGGCGGCCGCGCAGGTGGGCGAGCCGGCGGAAGCTGCGGCCGCACCTGCAGGGCTCGGGGATCAGCGAGCCGATGTCGCCAGTGCGGTAACGCAGCATCGGCAGTGCCTCCTTGGTCAGCGTGGTGAACACAAGCTCGCCCTCGGAGCCGTCGGGCAGCGGCTCGCCGCTGTCGGGATCGATCACCTCGACCAGGAAGTGGTCCTCCTGCACGTGCATGCCATCGCGCGCCGTCAGGCACTCGGCGGCCACACCCGGGCCGCACATCTCGGACAGGCCGTAGAGCTGCATCGCGGCGAGGCCCAGCTCGCGCTCGATCTCGTGGCGCAGCTCGTGCGTGGACGGCTCGCCGCCGAACAGGCCCACCTCGAGCGACAGCTCCGACACCGGGATCCCGGCCTCGCGCACGGCCTGGGCGATCACGAGCGCGTACGAAGGCGTGGAGATCAGCGCCTGGCCGCCGAGGTCGCGCAACAGCATCGCCTGCCGCGCGGTGAAGCCGCCGGACACCGGGATCACCGTGGCCCCGATCAGCTCGCCGCCCTGGTGGAAGCCGTGACCGCCGGTGAAGAGGCCGTAGTTGTTCGCGTTGTGTACGACCATGCCCGGCCGGACGCCGCACATCGTCATGCAGCGGGCCATCAGCTCGGTCCACGTCTCGAGGTCCGCGCGCGTGTAGCCCACCACCGTCGGCTTGCCGTGCGTCCCGCTCGAAGCGTGCACGCGCACGAGCTCCTCGCGCGGCACCGCCAAGAGGCCGAACGGGTAGTTGTCGCGCAGGTCCGCCTTGGTGGCGAACGGCAGCCGCCGCAGGTCGTCGAGCGAGCCGATCGCATCGGCCGCCTGCACGCCCCCCGCGCGCAGCCGCTCGGCCACCGGAGGCTGACGCCCGAGCACGCGCTCGACCGTCGCCCGCAGCCGCGCCAGCTGCAGGGCGCGCAGCGCCTCACGCGGCATCGTCTCGGCCTCGGCCCAGACCTCAGACGCTGCGGCCGCTCGCATTCCAGTTCTGCTCGAGGTTGCGCACGAGCGCCGGGCTGAAGTGGCAGTACGCCTGCTCGCGCGAGAACGTGGCCATGTAGCGGCGGAAGACGTCGAGCGGCTCCTGGCCCACGCGCATCGCGCGCCGGTTGGCGGCGGCACTGACGAGCCCCGAGCCGGTGAGCGCCTCGATCCGCGACTCGATCGCAGCGTCCATGTCGGAGGCCTCCACCACCTCGTCGACGAGCAGGTCGCCCTCCGGGGTGCCGGCCTCGAACTCGCGCCCGGAGAAGATCGCCTGCCGCGCCAGCCGCTCGCCCACGAAGCGTGCCAGCCGCAGGTTGGAGGCGCCCGGGATGATCCCCTCCTTGCGGGCGGGGAGGAACAGCCGCGCGCCGCGCTCGGCGATCACGTGGTCGACCACGTGCAGGAGCTGGCAGGCGCCGCCGATCGCGTAGGTCTCGACCGCGGCCAGCCACATCTTCTCGGTGGTGTCCTCGGGCTGGTCCGGCCGGTGCACGGGTCCGCTGAGGCCGCGGTAGAGCTTGTTCACGTAGGCGAGGTCGCGCGTGATGAAGAACATGAACGACAGCCGCCCGTGGAACAGGAAGGTCAGGTTCAGGCCCGCGCCGAAGATGCGGCGGCCGGCGTAGCGCGGGTGGTCCACCACCCCGCCGCGGAAGACGCCCACCTCGATCGCCGGGTCCATCAGGATCAGGTCCACTCCCACCTCGGTCGGGCCGAGCGTGTCGTCGTCCTCGGCGTTCAGCCGGCGCGGGTTGCGCAGCTCGAGGAACCCGGCGCGCCCGCGGCGCTCGACAAGCACGGGGCCGAGGTCGGCCCCACCCGTGGCGCGGAAGCTCTCGATGCGGTCCTCGGCCTCGGGCAGCGGGCGCAGCATCGCGTGCACCAGGTGCGCGCCGCAGCGGGGCGAGGCGAGCACGTGCGCGAGGAAGATCCCCTGCGCGATCTCGAGCCCCTCCTTCTCCGGCAGCGGCCGCCCCAGCTCCTCGGCCACCGACTCACGCGTGGGCACGAGTCCCGGGTAGCGCTCGGCCGCTCGGTAGACGAGCTCCTCGGCGCGCACGAAGGCACCGCCCGTGAGCTCGTCGTAGAGGCGCTCCGCGTGCGCGAGCAGGAAGCGCTCGCGCGCCGCGTTCAGCTCGGCGGCGATCGCCGCCGCCTCATCGGCCTCGTCATCGGAGCGGTGGGCCTTCGGCGGCAGCTGGGCCAGCAGCCGCTCCCCGCGCGCCATGAACTCGAGCGGGTCCTCGATACCGCGCCAGGCGCTGAGCTCGGCCGCGGCGATCATCAGTCCCGGTGCGCCGACACCCAGGCCACCGAGCCGGCGTCCACGGGCAGTCCCACCCCGGTGACGAACGAGGCGTCGTCAGAGCAGAGCCACACCACGGCGGCGGCCACCTCGGCCGGGTCGCCGGGCCGGGTCAGCGCCTGCGGCGCGAGGATCTCGGCCGCGCGCTCGGGGGGGAGGTCGGACATCAGCGGGGTCATGATCGCGCCCGGGCAGACCGCGTTCACCCGAATGCCATCGTTCGCGTACTCCACGGCCGCGTTCTTGGTCAGGCCGAGGATGCCGTGCTTGCTCGCGGTGTAGGCGCTCAACCCGACCACCGCCATCAGCCCGGCGTTCGACGACGTGTTCACGATCGCCCCGCCGCCCTGCGCGAGCATCTGCTTGATCTGGTGCTTCATGCCGAGGAAGGTGCCGCGCAGGTTCACCGCGATCACGCGGTCGAAGTCCTCGTCCTCGGTCTCGTGGAAGAGCCTGTGCACGCCGATGCCGGCGTTGTTGTGGGCGAAGTCGAGCCGGCCATGGGTCTCGACGACGTGCTCGACCAGCGCCCGGTTGTCATCCGAGCTCGCCACGTCGCAGGGGAAGAAGTCGGCCCGGCCACCGGCGTTGTGGATCGCCCGCACCGTGGCCTCGCCGCCCTCGCGCGAGCTCTCGAGGTCCGACACGGTCACGGCCGCGCCCTCCTGGGCGAAGCGGATCGCGCAGGCGCGCCCGATGCCGCTCGCCGCCCCGGTGACGAGCCCGGCCTTGCCGTCCAGCATCCCCATCTAGCCCAGCGCCGCGCGGCGCGCCTCGCTCGGCGTGATCTCGAACTCGCGCTTGAACGCGCGCGAGAAGTGGGCTGCGTCGCGGAACCCCCAGCGGAACGCCACCTCCGTGACCGTGCCGCCGGTCGGCAGCTCGAGGTCCTCCAGGCAGCGCGCCAGGCGCTCCCGGCGCACCAGGCCGGCCACCGACTCGGAGCTCTCCTCGAACAGCGCGTGCAGGGCGCGCACCGACAGCGCGTGCGCCCGCGCGATCGTCTCGGGCGCGAGCTCCGGGTCCTGCAGGTTGGCCCGCACGTAGCGGCGCACCGAGGCGAGCAGCGCAGTGCGACGCGCCTCGCGGCCAGTGGGCAGGCTGGGCTCGACGGCCGCGCGAAGCAGCTCGAGCGCGGCGTCGGCTGCGGCTGCCTCGGCCGGCGCGTCGAGCGCCGGCAGCTCCTCCGCCAGCGCGTCGACGAAGCGCACCAGCAGGCGCGCGGCGCCGTTCCGGCGCAGCGGCGGCACGGCCTTTACGTCGGCGAGCCGCGGGCAGACGGCCAGCACGCGCTCGCGCGGGAAGATCAGGGTGCGCTTGACGAAGGGCTCGATCACCTCGACGTCCACCGGCTGCATGCCGTCCCAGAGGATCAGGTCGCCGGCCGTGAGCGACACCCGCCGCGAGCGCTCGCGCACCTGCTCCACGCCGCGGCGAACGTGCTGGAAGCCCACGATCT
The DNA here is from genome assembly GCA_963848495.1 of uncultured Thermoleophilaceae bacterium. GTDB lineage: Bacteria > Actinomycetota > Thermoleophilia > Solirubrobacterales > Thermoleophilaceae > JAICJR01. The sequence continues at coordinate 546,624 of CAWKDV010000001.1, read as the reverse complement.
GCTCGCTGCCCTGGCCCATCAGCGGCTTGGCCCAGTGGCCGAGGAAGGGCGAGGCCGCGCAGTCCACCAGCGCCAGCTCGCCGAAGCGCCGCCGCGTGACCTGGCCGTAGAACGCGCCCGGCGTGCGATAGGTGGCGCGCACGTCGAAGGGCAGATGGGTGGCTGCGAGGATCTCGCCCCAGGACCCGAGCCCGCGCGCGCTGGGAACGCCGCGAAGCCGCCAGCGCTCCGGTGCGGCGTTCGAGGTCCCGTCAACCGGCACTCCACTCCTCCTTCGTCTGGGCGGATGCTACATCTGTGCGCCCGACCGGTTCCCTACGATCGCTGCGTAGTGGAGCCGGGGGAGACGGTCAAGCTGCGGCGACTTCTGTGCTGGTGCTGCCGGCGGCGGCATGCCTCGCCCTGCTCGCGCTCTACCTGCTGCACGGCTCCTTCGACGACTACCGCTCCGACGAGGGTTCCGCCGAGAAGATCACCGCCCGCCTGGCGGCGATCTTGGTCATGCCCGACGGCGGCCAGGGCGGCTGGTACACGAACTGGTTCCGGCCCGGCCCGCCCGACTGGGAGACGTTCCACATCGGCCAGCTGCTGCCATGGGTCGACGCCAACTACCGCACGATCCCGACCCGCGGCGAGCGGGCCATCGCCGGCCTCTCGATGGGCGGCTTCGGCGCGATGAGCTACGCGGCCCGGCATCCCGACCTGTTCGCCTGGGCGGCGAGTTTCTCCGGCGCGGTCGACATCGTGAACAACGCGCCCGTCGCCGCGGTGATCGACCTCGAGGCGCCGGCCGACGGCGGCGTGCCGGGCGACCAGTTCGGTGATCGCGTGCTGAACGAGATCAACTGGCGCGCGCACAATCCGTGGGACCTGGCCGCGAACCTGCGCGGCATGCGGCTGCGGCTCGACACCGGCAATGGCCGGCCCGGGCCGTTCGACAAGGGCCGCCTCCTGCCGGATCCGATCGAGCAGCAGGTGCACGACATGAGCGTCTCGCTGCACAACCGGCTGACGGCCCTCGGCATCGGCCACGTCTGGGACGGCTACGGGCCGGGCACGCACTCGTGGCCCTACTGGCAGCGCGACCTGCGCCGGGCGCTCCCCTCGCTCCAGGCCACCTTCGCGCATCCGCCCGCGCCGCCGCGCAAGGTCACCTACACATCGGCCGAGAGCTCCTACCAGGTCTACGGCTGGCGGGTCTCGTTCCAGGGCGCCGCGATGGCGTTCAGCGCGCTCTCGCAGGCGGGCCGCAGCGGCTTCACGCTCAGCGGCGCGGGGACCGGCATCGTCGTCACGCCGCCGCTGTACGCGCCGCGCTCGCTCCACCGGGTGACCGTCTCCGGCAGCACGACCCTGCTGCGAGCCGACGGCGGCGGGCGCATGCGCGTCACGCTCGCGCTGGGCATGGGCGCCAGCGCGGGGGTCAGAGTCCGCTGACGCCTGGTGTCCTGAGTCGCAAATTCGCGCGCAGTTTCCCGGCGCCTGGACACGTCTGACGGTCGCCGCTCCCTCGCCGGACGACAAGTCCGACTCCGGTCGCGTCACCCGTCAGCCGCGCCCAGTCACTCGGGAAACTGAAGCCGAATTACCGACTCAGGACACGAGCTTCGCCGGCGTCGTTCCGGCCAGCCGCACGCACTCGCGCGTGAGGTGGGCCTGGTCGGCGTAGCCGGCGTCGAACGCCGCCCGGGCCAGGTCGCCGCAGTCGGCGCGGGCGAGGAAGCGGCGGAAGCGCAGGATGCGCTGGAGCGTCTTCGGGCCGTAGCCCACGGTCGCGTGGAAGCGCCGGCGCAACTGGCGCTCGCTCAGGCCGAGCTCCTCGGGCAGCTCCACCACCCGTGCGGAGGGGTCGGCCAGCAGTCGCGCGGCCTGCTGCACCGCCGGGTCGGGCGGCCGGGCGAGCGCGAGGCGAGCGGCGCTGTCGGCCACGCGGCGGAGCGCCTCGTAAGGATCGAGCCCCGGCTCGAGCCGCGCGTGAAGTGCGGGTATCAGTTCGGCGAGCGGCGCGCGCGTGTTCAGCAGGTCGCTGAGCGGGTGGGCGAGCGCCCCCCCTCCCGCGCCCGGGCGGAAGCGCGCGCCGACGAGCACCCTGCCGGGCGCCGGTGTCGAGAGCCACGCGCTCGTGTCCGGCCCGGCCACCCAGGCGCCCGCGCCCTCGCCCCAGATCAGATCCGAGCAGGCGTCCGGCAGCACGCGCACCTGCTCCGGGTCGCTCGAGGCGATGCGCGTCCAGAAGCAGGCGATCGCGTTCCGCAGCTGTGGCGGCGGCGCGTATTCCCGATATCCGGAATCGAGCCGCATGACAATCAGTGTGACCGTTTCGTTCAAGACCTGCGGTCCCGCCGCTGGTGCAATGGCGGCATGAACAAGCCTGACATCGACTCAGCAGAGCTCTTCATCGCCGGCACGGCACGCGTGCTCGACTGGCGGCGCTTCGAGTTCCACTTCCGTGACGGCGACCCGCAGCACGTGGTGCACGCAGTCGCGGCCTACCGCAACTCCGACGGCGGCTTCGGCCACGCCCTCGAGCCGGACGGCCGCTCGCCCGGCACGCAGCCGCCGGCCATCGACCAGGCGCTGCGCATCCTGCACGAGGTGGACGCCTGGGACGCCGAGCTGGTGGACGGCGCCCTCGGTTGGCTGGAGCGAAATGCCCCGGCCGAGGGCGGCGCCGTGTTCGTCGACCGCTCGATCGAGAGCTGGCCCCGCGGCCCCTGGTGGGTGCCGGAGGAGGGGCTGCCGGCGTCGCTCGTCCCAACCGGCTTCATCGCCGGGACTCTGTACGCACGCGCCGTCGAGCATCCGTGGCTCGACCGCGCCAGCGAGCTGCTCTGGTCGAAGCTCGAGCAGCTCGAGACGCCGGGCGCGTACGACCTGCGCGGCCTGCTGGCCTTCCTCCAGACCGTGCCCGACCGCGACCGGGCGGAGGCGGCGCTGCAGCGCCTGGCGCCCTTCCTGCATGCGATCGTCGCGCTCGACCCGGACGCGCCCGGCGAGGTCCACCAGCCGCTCGACTTCGCCCCGCGGCCGGACTCGCTCGCCCGCCGCCTGTTCGACGAGGACACGATCGAGCTGCACCTCGACCGCCTCGCCGGCGCCCAGCACGACGACGGCGGCTGGAGCTTCAACTGGCTCGACTGGTCGCCCGTGGCAACAGCCGGCTGGCGCGGCTCGCTGACGGTCGACGCGCTGCTGCTGTTGAGGGCAAACGGACGTCTGTAGTAGTCCGCAGTCCGCAGTCCGCAGTCCGCGTATCTTCCCTGCCGTGACCCCCCGTGCCTGGCTCGCATTCGGCGCCATGTCGGCGATCTGGGGCGTCCCCTATCTCTTCATCAAGATCGCGGTGGACGACGGTGTGTCGCCCGCCGGCGTGGCCTGGTCGCGTGTGACCCTCGCGGCGGCGGTGCTCGTGGCGCTGGCCTGGCGGGCGGGCACGCTCGGGTCGCTGCGCGGGCGGCTCCGCTGGATCGTGGCCTACGCGGTCGCGGAGATCTCGATCCCGTTTCCGTTGATCGCGTTCGGCGAGCAGCGGGTGGCGTCGTCGCTCGCCGCGATCCTGATCGCCTCGGTGCCGCTGATCATCGCGCTGCTGGCGCTGCGCTTCGACGAGAGCGAGCGCCCGACCGGCGTGCGCCTCGTGGGCCTGCTCATCGGCTTCGGCGGCGTGGTGGCGCTGATGGGCCTCGACGTGTCCGCGAACCCGCACGAGCTGGTGGGCGCGCTGGCGATCCTCGCCGCGGCTGTGGGCTACTCGATCGGCCCGCTGATCCTCAAGCACCGGCTGGTCGACCTCGACGCGCGCGCGACGATGGGCGGCAGCCTGGCCGTGGCGTCGCTGCTGCTGGCCGCGCCGGCGGCGCTCAGCGTGCCGAGCCACACGCCGTCGGCCGGTGCGATCGGCTCGATCCTCGTGCTCGGCCTCGTCTGCACGGCCCTCGCCTTCGTGATCTTCAACGTGCTGATCGCGGACGCCGGGCCCGGCCGCGCGCTCGTGATCACCTACGTCAACCCGCTGGTGGCGGTGGCGCTCGGCGTGACGCTGCTCGGCGAGCGTCCAGGCGCCGGCGCGGTGGCGGGCCTTCTGCTCATCCTCGCCGGCTCCTGGCTCTCCACCGACGGGCGCCTGCCGCCGGGTCTTGGAGTGCTGGCCACCCAGGTGCGGCGGCGCCGCCGGCCGCGGCGTCGCGGGGCGCCCGGCACGGTCGAGCTCGCACCACATGGTGCCTAACTCCCGCAAACGGCTGCCGCGCGCCGAGCGCGAGGAGCGCATGCTCGACGCCGCCGGCGAGGTCTTCGGGCAGCAGGCCTTCCAGGCCGCCTCGATGGACGAGATCGCCCGCCGCAGCGGCATCACCAAGGCGCTCCTCTACCAGTACTTCGGCTCGAAGGAGGGTCTCTACGACGCCTGCGTGGAACGCGGCCGGGGCGAGCTGTTCGAGCAGTTGCAGGCCGCCGTGGACAGCGCGCCGCCGGGGCCGCCGCGGCTGGCGGCGTTCGTGCAGGGCTATTTCGACTTCGTGGAAGAGAACCGCGGCGTCTGGTGGCTGCTCTACGGCGAGGCGTCGAGCACGGCGGTCAACGCCATGCGGCGGCGCAACGCGGAGCTGATCGCGGAGATGCTCGCCTCGGCGCTCGACGGCACCGGCCGGCGCCCGGACGACGACGCGCTCGAGCTGCTCGCGCACCACCTGGTGGGCGCCGGCGAGCAGGTGGGCCGCTGGTGGGCCGACCGGCCCGACGTGCCCAAGGCCACCGTGGTGGAGAGCTTCATGGAGCTGGCGGGCGGCGCCATCGGCGCGGTCTTCCTGACCGCGCCGAGGCGCCGTTAGGCCCCCGAGCGAATGCGCACTCTGACCCGGTGGCATTCGCTCGCCGCCTGGGACCAAGCTCGTTATACAAATATGTGCAGGCCCTGTACAGCCTGCTGACCGGCGCGGTCGGATCGCGGATGTCAACATCCCGGCGGCTCGATGGTCACTCCGGAGGACGCACGTAGGCTCGCCCTGGCTCTCCCCGAGGCGGTGGAGCAGGATCACCACGGCCGGCCGTCGTTCCGGGTGGCGGGCAAGATCTTCGCCACGCTCTGGGACGAGAGCACGATGAACGTGATGCTCGACCACGACGGCATCCTCACCGCCGTACACGAGCACCCGAGCGCGTGCGCCGAGCGCTGGTGGGGCAAGCGGCTGGCCGCCGTGGCCGTGAGCCTGCCGAACGTGATGAGCCCGGTGCTCGAGGAACTGCTCGTGGACGCCTGGTCGGGGAAGGCGCCGAGTCGCCTTCTTCTCGGCTAGGCGGCCTCGGCCTCGGCCACCGGCACGGGCAGCGTCCGGCGCGGCCGCGGGTCCCGCAGCTTGAGCAGCGTGACGATCACGCCGATGCCCACGGCTACGGCGCCCACCACGAAGGCGAGGTGATAGCCGGCGAGCAGCGCCCCGATGTGGCTGTGGCCCTCCGCCGCGAGCGTGCGCGTGTGGTCGGCGGCGAGCGTGCCGAGCACGGCAAGGCCGAGCGCGGCGGAGATCTGAACCGACACGTTGATGATCCCGGAGGCCAGTCCTGCGTCGGCGGCGGGCACGTCCGCCATGGCCAGCGTGAGCAGCGGCAGGAACGCGAGGCCGGCGCCGAGGCCGAGCAACAGGAAGGCCACGAAGACGTCGGGGAAGTAGGCCGCGTCCGACCCGAGCCGGGACAGCAGGACGAGCGAAGCGATGGCGAAGCCGAGCCCGGCCAGCAGCGGGCGCAGCGGCCCGTAGGTCGTGACGAGGCGCGCGGTGATGCCGAGCGACAGCGTGGCCAGCGTGAGCGTCATCGGCAGGAAGGCGAGACCGGTGGTGAGCACGCCGTAGTGCAGGACGTGCTCGAGGTAGAGCACGCCGATGAAGAACGACGCGAACATTCCGGTGACGAGGAAGCCGCGGATGACGCTCGACCAGGCGAGGCCCGGCACGCGGAAGATGCGCAGCGGCATGATCGGATTGCGCAGGCGCGACTCGAGCAGGACGAAGGCGGCAAGCAGCGCCAGCGCCGCCCCGCCGAAGACGAGCGTGTGCGCCGAGCCCCAGCCGTGCTCGGGCTGAGCGGAGGCGCGAGGGCGTGGAGGACGACGTGCTCGCCGCGCTCGACGCCGACGAGCGCGCCGCCCTGCGCGGCCTGGCGGCGAAGGCGCTCGAAGGCGCCCCCGCCAACAGGGCCTAGGGCCTAACCCCTCAGGCCTCCGCGCCGGCCACTGCCAGTCGCCGGTCGGCGATCAGCCCGCCGGCCGCGACGGCAAGTCCGACGACGGCCACGCCCGTGACGATTGCGAGGGAGGGCCGCATCGCATCGAGCAGAGAGGTGGCGTCCGGGTTCGCCCCCGCCTGGCTCGTGACCACCGCGCTCACCACGGCCAGCACGAGCGCGCCGCCGAACTGGAACGAGGTCTGAACGAGCCCGGCCGCGAGACCCTGCTCATGGTCCGCGATGCCGGCGGTCGCCTGCATGTTGAACGACGGGAACGCGAGCGCGAAGCCCGTGCCCAGGAGCAGGATCGTGGGCAGGATCGCCACGATGTAGCCCGGCGTCTCGTCCACGCGCAGGAACAGCGCGTAGGCGGCGATGAACGCGAGGAAGCCGGCCGCGATCAGCCGCTGCGTGCCGAGCCGCCCGACCAGCACCGCGATTCGCGGCGAGCCGAACGCGACCAGCAGGCCCGCGGGCAGGAACGCCAGCGCCATGTGCAGCGCCGACCAGCCGAGCCCGGACTGCAGGAACAGCGTGGCCACGAACTGGAAGCCCACGTAGCAGCCGAAGGTGGCCATCGCGGCCACGTTGGCTCGCACGAGCCCGGACGAGCGCAGGATGCCGAGCCGTACGAGCGGATGCTTGGCGCGGCGCTCGATCAGGATGAAGCCGGCCAGGATCACGGCAGCCAGGACGAACGAGCCGATGGTGGACGCCGAGCTCCAGCCGACCTGCGGCGCACGGACCACGCCGCGCACCAGGATCAGCATGCCCGCGGTGATGGCGAGCGCGCCCGGGAAGTCGAACCTGCGTCCGAGCGACACGGGGCCGGTGTCCCGCGGCAGCAGCCGCTTGGCCGCGATCACAATGGCGATCGCGAACGGCGCCGGCGCAAGGAAGGTCCAGCGCCAGCCCACGCCGGTGAGCAGTCCGCCGAGGATGAGTCCGGCGGAGAAGCCGCTCGCGCCGAAGGCTGTGTAGACGCCGAGCGCCCGGTTGCGAGCGGGCCCCTCGGCGAAGCTCGTCGTGATGAGCGACAGGCCCGCCGGTGCCGTGAAGGCGGCGCTTGCGCCCTTCACCATGCGCGTGGCCACGAGCACGTTTGGATCGTTGGTGAGCGCGCCGGCGATCGAGGCCAGCGCGAACACCGACACGGCCCAGAGGAACACGCGCCTGCGCCCGAGCAGGTCAGCCGCGCGGCCGCCGAGCAGCAACAGGCCGCCGTAGCCGAGCACGTAGCCGCTCACGACCCACTGGAGCTGCGAGGTCGAGATGCCGAGGTCGGTGCGAATCGAGGGGAGGGCGATGCCCACCATCGAGACGTCGAGACCATCGAGGAACAGCGCACCGCAGACGGCGATCAGCACGGCCCAGATGCGGGCGTCCCAGCCCTCTGCGGAGGAGGTGAGGTGGGTGGTGGGGTTGTTCATCTGCTGCATAATACATGCAACTGCATGAAATGTATGTGCAGAAGATGTGAACGCAATTTATGCAAAAGTCCGGTATAATCCGCGCCGTGGGGACCACGCGAGAAGCTGCCGTCGTCGACGAGTGGCGCGATTTGATCGACCGTCACGCGCGCGTCATGGGCGCGCTCGAGCGCGCGCTCGAGGATGAGCACGGGCTCGGCGTGAGCGAGTTCGAGGTGCTCGAGCGGCTCGCGTCGGCCGACCAGGAGCACAGGCGCATCCAGGAGCTGGCGGACGCAGTCCACCTCTCGCAGAGCGCGCTCAGCCGTGTGGTCGCACGCCTCGAGGCCGACGGTCTCGTCACCCGGGCGATCTGCTCCGAGGACCGGCGCGGCATCTACGCCTGCCTCACGGACCAGGGGCGGGAGCGCCACGCGGAGGCACGGCCCACACATCGAGCCGTTCTGAGCGAGACGCTCTAAGCCGTAAGCTCGCAGGCGTGCCCCGCAGCATCCTCGTCTGCGACGACCACGACCTCATGCGCACGACGATGGTCGACCTGCTCGTGCAGCGCGGCTACGACGTGCTCGAGGCGACGGGCGTCGACGAGGCGCTGGCCCAGGTCGAGAGCAGCCGCCCGGACCTCGTGGTGATGGACCTGCGGCTGAAGGGGCAGAGCGGCATCGACGCGATCCGGCGCATCCGCGACCTCCCCGAGCTGGCGAGCACGCCGGTGATCCTCATGAGCGGCGAGCTGGACGTCTACGGCAGCCACTGGGACTCGGCGGGCGCCGACGGCTATCTCCCGAAGCCGTTCGAGGTGCAGGAGCTGTTCGAGACCGTGGAGGCGCTGCTTCCCTAAGTGTCCTGAGTCACTAATCCCCCTGGTAGCGCTGCTCCTTCCAGGGGTCACCGTAGTTGTGGTAGCCGTAGCCCTCCCAGAAGCCCGGCTCGTCCTGCGGGCTCAGGTTGATGCCGCGCACCCACTTCGCGCTCTTCCAGAAGTAGAGGTGCGGCACCAGCAGGCGCGCCGGCCCGCCGTGCTCCGGGTGCAGCGGCTCGCCCTCGTACTGGTAGGCGACCCACGCCTTCCCGCCGGTCAGGTCGGCGAGCGGCAGGTTGGTGGTGTAGCCGCCGTCGCACCACGCCACCGCGTACTCGCCCGAGGGCTCGCTGCCCTCGAGCAGCGTGTCGACCGAGACGCCGGTCCAGGCGGTGTCGAACTTCGACCACTTGGTCACGCAGTGGATGTCCTTGGTCACGGTCTCCGTCGGCAGCGCGATGAACTCCTCCCAGGTCCAGGAGCGCGCCTGGCCGACGGCGCCGCCGAGCGCAAAGCTCCACTGGTCGAGCGGCGTGTGCGGCGTGGGTCCGGCGGACAGCACCGGGAAGTCGGTCGTGGCGTACTGGCCGGGCGGGAGCCGCGCCGGGTCGACCTCCGGTCGCCGCCGCCCGCGGAAGCCACGCGATATCGGGCCCATCAGACCACCGCCGCCTCGCGCGAGTGACTCACTGCCCACTCGAGCGCGTCGTCCGCCACCTGCTCCCAGCCGGGCTCGCGGAAGGTGGAGTGCGCGCGCCCCGCGTACTCCTTGTACTCAGTCGGGCGGCCGCCCTTGCTCTGGAGCCTGTAGGTCGCCTTGACCGTGGAGGCCGGCACCGTGTGGTCCTCCGTGCCGCTCGTGAGCAGGAGCGGCGCCCGCTGGTCGTTGTGCAGGTTGACCTTGGTCGGCGCGTGCGGGTTGACGTTGGCGAGCCCTGCCTGGAACAGCACGCGGCCCGGCCCCGGGATCGCGTAGCGGTCGTAGATGGGCTTCGAGTCCGCCTCGCTCACCGTGTTGGTGAAGCCGAAGTGGAACTGCTCGGGGGTGAGCATCACGGCGCGGTGGCGGTTGGCGGGGTTCTTCAAGGCGGGCCAGGCGGCCTTGAGCTGCGCGGGCGGCGTGATCACCACGCCCTTGATCGGGGCAGGGTGGATCGCCACGCCGGCGGCGCCCAGTCCGCGGTCGAGCAGAAGCTGGGTGATCAGGCCGCCGAACGAGTGGCCCATGATGATCGGCGGCTCGTCGAGCCCGCGGATGATCGAGTCGTAGTGGTCGGCGATCTCGGTCACGCCATCGTTCTCGTAGCTGGAGGTGTCGCGTCGCAGCTCCTCGACGGTGCGGTCCTCCATGCCGGGCCACGCGGGCGCCAGCACGCGGTGACCGCCGGCCTCGAAGCGGGCGATCCAGTTCTCCCAGCTCAGCGGCGTGAGCCACAGTCCGTGGATCAGGACGATGGTCTGGGCGGAGGGCAAGTCGGTGCTCAAGTCGAGCTCCTTCCGTGCAGGGTGTGGTGAAGGTACCGCTCGGCTGGCTCGGCCGCTAGCCGAACATCAGCGGTGACGGCGGGATGCGCGTCTGCCCCTTTATCTCCGGGATCACCATCCCCACCTCGTCGAGGTAGCACCACGACCAGTTCTCGCCGGGCTCGAGCGAGCGGATGATCGGATGGCCGCTCTCGTGCGCGTGCGCGGTGGCGTGCTTGTTGGGCGAGTCGTCGCAGCAGCCGACGCGGCCGCACTCGAGGCAGATGCGCAGGTGCAGCCACTTGCCGCCGGTGGCGAGGCACTCCTCGCAGCCGTCCACCGACTCCGGCAGCTCGAGGATCTGGACGTGGTCGAGATGGGTGCAGACGGTCATGGCTCCGGCCTTTCGCTGGTGAAGGGCAGACGTACCGTGAAGGTCGTGGCGCCGGGATGGGAGTCGACCGCCAGCGAGCCGGCGTGGCGATCCACCACGATCCGGCGCGCCGTGGCCAAGCCGAGGCCCGTGCCGCGACCCACGTCCTTGGTCGTGAAGAAGGGATCGAAGATGTGCTCGGCGACCTCCGGCGGGATGCCGGAGCCGTCGTCCGTGAAGGACACCTCAGCGCAGTTCCCGTCGCGGCGCGTCGTGATCGTGATGGTGCCACTGTGGCCGAGCGCGTCAATCGCGTTGTCGAGCAGGTTGGTCCAGACCTGGTTGAGCTCGGAGCCGTGCACCGTCAGCCGGGGAAGCTCGCGGTCGTAGTCCCGCTTCACCTGGATGTTCGTGTGCTTGAGCTTGTAGCCGAGCACCGTCAGGGTGGTCTCCAGGCCCTCGTGCAGGTCGACCTCGACGAGATCGCCGCGGTCCATGTAGGCATACGTCTTCACCGCGCTGACCAGCGCGGACATCCGCTCGGTGGACTCGCGCAGCTCGGCGGCCAGGCTGTGGGCGGTGAGCGTGGCCGCCACCCACTGGAGGGCGGCGTCGGTGGCCGGGCCGGCGATCCCGCTCGACTCGATCGAGCCACTCCTCGCCGACGCCCGCGGCCGCCAGCGGCTCCGCGAGCCGCCAGGGCTCGCTCGCGCCCAGCCGTTCGAGATGCTCGCGCAGCTCGTCCTCCGCGTCGGCGGCGTCGAGCGCGTCGAGGCGGCTGCGCGACGCCGCACAGGACACCGCCTGGTCGTGCAGCTCGATGAGCTTGGCCGCGCCGTCTCGCCCGAGGCCGACGTCGACGAACGTGTGGAAGGCGGCGTTGGCCACGTCGAGCGCCTCGGCGAGCTGGGCGGCGGTGCGCTGCGCGGCCGCCGCCGGGTTGTTCAGCTCGTGCGCCAGCCCGGCCGCCATCGTCCCCAGCGCGGCGAGCCGCTCGCGGCTCTGCTCGATCGAGGTCACGCGGCTCATCACCGGCCCCACGCGCCGCATCACCGTCCGGTGGACGGCCGGCTGCGCGAACGCGAGACGGCGGAAGTCGTCGGCCGGGATGTCGCCGACGCGGCACTCTGTGAAGGTCTGCATGCGCACGCCGAGCGGCCCGTCGGTGAGCACCGCGATCGCCGCCATCCAGGTGGGCGCCTCCTGGCGGTTGATCGGCTCCGCTCGCTCGCCTTCGATCATCAGCGCCTCCACCGTGCCCTCGAGCAGGAGGATCACCGCGGATGGCGTCTCGCCCTGCTCGATCAGCACCTCGCCCGGCGCCACCGTGCGGACGTGGATGACAGGCAGCCACTCGTCGAGCTGGAGGTCGTCGATGTCGTCGAAGAGGTCGATGCCGCGCAGCTCCGCGCGCTCGAGGACGGTCGTGCTCACAGGTCCCCCAGGTACTCGTGGATCAGCGAGACCGCCATCGCGCCCTCGCCTACCGCGCTCGCCACCCTCTTGATCGAGCGCGCTCGCACGTCGCCGGCCACGAACACGCCCGGCACGCTCGTCTCGAGCAGGTAGGGATCGCGCTTCAGCGGCCAGCCGTGATCCTGCACCTCGGGCCCGGCGAGGATGAAGCCGCGCTCGTCGCGCGCCACCGCGCCGTCGAGCCAGCCGGTGTGCGGCGTCGCGCCGATGAAGACGAAGCAGGCGTCGGACTCGAGCAGGCTCTCTTCGCCGCCGGGTCCGCGCACGCGGATCCGCTGCAGCCTTCCGTTCTCGGATTCCGCGGCGACCGCGACGCTGCCGGTGCGCAGCTCGATCTGCGGCAGCGCCGCGATCTGCTCGATGAGGTAGTGCGACATCGACTTGGCGAGCGAGTCCGAGCGCACCAGCATCGTGACCGTGGTGGCGTAGCCGCTGAAGTAGACGGCCGCCTGGCCCGCAGAGTTGGCGCCGCCGATCACGGTCACGTGCTGGTCCGAGCATGAGCGAGCCTCGGTCAGCGCCGCGCCGTAGTACACGCCGGCGCCGGTCAGCTCCGGGAAACCAGGAGTGTCGAGCTGCCGGTACGAGACGCCCGACGCGACGAGCACGCAGTTGGCGCTGAGCTGCCCGCCGCCGCTCAGCTCCACCACGCGGCCGGCGCCCTCCACGCGCAGGCCGACGGCGTCCTGCACGGTGAGGAGCTCGGCGCCGAGGCGGCGCGCCTGGTCGGTGGCGCGGCGCGCGAGGTCGGAGCCGCTCAGGCCGGTGGGGAAGCCGAGGTAGTTCTCGATCCTGCTCGACTGCCCGGCCTGCCCGCCGGGCGCCTCGCGCTCCACCATCACGGTGCGCAGCCCCTCCGAGGCGCCGTACACGGCGGCTCCCAGCCCCGCCGGCCCGCCGCCCACCACCACGAGGTCGTAATGGTCCTGTGCCGGCTGCGCGGTCACGCCGAGGCGCTCGGCCAGCTCGAGCACGGTCGGCCGCTCGAGCACAGCGCCGTCCTCGAGCAGCACGACCGGAAGCCGGTCGGCCTCCACGCCCACCACCTGCAGCAGCTCGCGCGCCTCGCCGTCGCGCTCCACGTCGAGCCAGCGCGCGGGCACGCGGTTGCGCGCGAGGAAGTCGCGCAGGTCGTGCGAGTCGCGCGAGAAGCGGTGGCCCACGATGCGCACGCCGCCGGCCTCGAGCGCGGCTCCGGACTCCCAGGTCGTGAGCAGGTCCTCCACCACCGGGAAGAGCTCCTCCTCGGGCGGGTCCCAGGGCTTGAGCAGGTAGTAGTCGAGCGCGACGTCGTTGATCGCGGCGATCGCGGCCTCGGTGTCCGCATAGGCGGTGAGCAGCACGCGCTTGGCGTCGGGCACGATCTTGCGCGCCTCCACCAGGTAGTCGGTGCCGGCCATCCCGGGCATGCGCTGGTCGGCGATCAGCAGCGCCACCTGGTCGCCGCGGGTGCGCAGCTCCTTCAGCACATCGAGCGCCTCCTGCCCCGAGCCGGCGCGGACGATCCGGTACTTCTCCCCGAAGCCGCGGCGCAGGTCGCGTGCGATGGCCGCCAGCACGGCCGGCTCGTCGTCGACGGCGACGATCGCGGGACGCCGCTCTTCAGCCATCAGCTCGCGTCCAGGTGCATGGCTGGGTTATAGCGGCGTACCATGCAGCGCGTGACTGACGAGAGCATCGCCGCGAGGATCGAGCGACTGGTCGACGAGGAGCATCGCCTGCGCACGCGCGAGCAGACCGACAGCACCGACACGGGCGCGCTGGAGGAAGACCGCGAGCGGCTGAGTCAGGTCGAGGTCGAGCTCGACCGCTGCTGGGACCTGCTGCGCCAGCGCCGCGCGCTGCGCGACGCCGGCGCAGATCCCGAGGACGCTCAGGTGCGCGATGCGAACACCGTGGAGCGGTACTGGCAGTAGGTCAGGCGCCGGTGCGCTCGGCCGCGAACAGCGTGCCGAGCTTGTCCAGCATGGTCCCTGTGCCGCCCTGCCGCATCTCGGGCTCGTCCAGGCCGTCGAGGTAGGCGCCCTGCTCGGTGTAGACGAGGCGCGTGCCGGCCTCGCTCGACTCGAACTCCACGGTCGCCACCGACACCGAGATGCGCTCGCCGTCGAGGTGCATGTCGTAGGTGTAGACGATGCGCTGCGCCGGGACGATGTCCTGGTAGAGCGCGTCGTAGCGGTAGCTCGAGCCGTTCGGCCCGGTGCCCTCGCTGTGCTCGCGGCCGCCGACGCGGAAGTCGAGCTCGGCCGGCTCGCCCGTGCCGAACCAGCGGCCCTTCGCTTCCGGGTCGGCCCAGGCGGCGAACACCTGGTCCGGCGGCGCCTCGTAGCTGCGCTCGATCTGGAAGGTGGCGTGCTTGACGGATCGGTCGCTCATCGCTTGCTCCGTTGGGTCGGGTTCTCGTTCAGGTAGTCGCCGAGGCGATCGAGGCGCCGCTCCCAGGTCATGCGCCGCTCGCTGATCCATTCCTCGGCGGTGCTCAACGCGCCCGGCCGTAGCTGGCAGGTGCGCACGCGCCCCACCTTCTCCGACTCGACCAGCCCGCTCGCCTCGAGCACCTTCAGGTGCTGCACCACGGCGGGCAGCGACATCGGCAGCGGCTCGGCGAGCTCGCTCACCGTGGCCGGCCCGCTGGTCAGCCGCTCGAGCATGCCCCGCCGCGTTGGGTCGGCGAGGGCCTGGAAGGTGAGGTCGAGCGTGGGCGATTGGTTAAGCACTCGCTTAAGTATTGCGAGGCTGTCAAGAGGAGGATCTGCGGTAGTGGTTTTCCGAAGCAACCGACGTAGTCCACCCGCTGATGGGACACCCAGGCTCACCGATAGCTTGGGTGTCCCCGCATGGCGATCAGCGACCCCGCAACCCCCCAAGTCGACCGTCTCGACCCGTGGCACGACTTCGCGCCCGGCGCCTGGTGCGATTCGATCGACGTGCGCGACTTCATCCAGCGCAACTACACCCCCTACGAGGGCGACGAGTCGTTCCTGTCCGATGCGACCGAGCGGACGCAGGCCCTGTGGTCACAGCTCGCCGAACTGATGGACGAGGAACGGCGCCGGGGCGGCGTGCTCGACGTCGACGTCTCCACGCCGTCGACCATCACCTCGCACGCGCCCGGCTACGTCGACCGCGAGCACGAGCTGATCGTCGGCCTCCAGACCGACGCCCCGCTCAAGCGCGCGATCATGCCGAACGGCGGCTGGCGCATGGTCGAGAGCGGCCTGAAGGCGTACGGCTTCGAGATCGACGAGCGCGTGCGCGAGATCTTCACGACCTACCGCAAAACGCACAACGACGGCGTCTTCGATGCCTACACGCCCGAGATCCTGAGCGCGCGCCGCGCGCACATCGTCACGGGCCTGCCCGACGCCTACGGGCGCGGCCGCATCATCGGCGACTACCGCCGGGTGCCGCTCTACGGCGTGGACCGGCTGATCGAGGCCAAGCGCGGCGAGCGCGCCGAGCTTGACGCGCAGTTCGGCACCGAAGACGTGATCCGCGACCGCGAGGAGCTCGCGGAGCAGATGCGCGCGCTCGACGAGCTGAAGCAGATGGCGGCGAGCTACGGGTTCGACGTCTCGCGCCCGGCCGGCACCGCCCGCGAGGCCGTGCAGTGGCTCTACCTCGCCTACCTGGCCGCGGTGAAGGAGCAGAACGGCGCGGCGATGTCGCTCGGCCGCACCGCCACCTTCCTCGACATCTACCTCCAGCGCGCGCTCGTGAGCGGCTGCTTGAACGAGGTTCAGGCCCAGGAGATCGTCGACGACTTCGTGATGAAGCTGCGCGCCGTGCGCTTCCTGCGCACGCCCGAGTACGACGAGCTGTTCAGCGGCGACCCGACCTGGGTGACCGAGTCGCTCGGCGGCGTCGGCATGGACGGCCGGCCGCTCGTGACGAAGACGAGCTTCCGCTACCTCCAGACGCTCTACACGCTCGGCCCGGCGCCCGAGCCGAACCTCACTGTGCTCTGGTCGCCGCGGCTGCCGGACGGCTTCAAGCAGTTCTGCGCGCGCGTCTCGATCGAGACCTCGGCGATCCAGTACGAGTCGGACCACCACCTGCGCGAGCGCTACGGCGACGACACCGCCATCGCCTGCTGCGTGTCCGGCATGGAGGTCGGCAAGCAGATGCAGTTCTTCGGCGCGCGCGTGAACATCGGCAAGGCGCTGCTGTACGCGATCAACGGAGGCCGCGACGAGGTGAGCGGCGACCAGGTCGCTCCGCCGAGCGAGCCCTGCGCGGGCGACGTGCTCGACTTCGACGACGTCTGGCAGCGCTTCGACAAGACCCTCGACTGGCTTGCCGAGATCTACGTCCACGCGCTCAACGTCATCCACTACATGCACGACAAGTACGCCTACGAGCGGCTCGAGATGGCGCTGCACGACCGCGACGTCCTGCGCACGATGGCCTGCGGCATCGCCGGCCTGTCGGTGGCCACGGACTCGCTGTCGGCGATCAAGCACGCGCGGGTGCGGCCGGTGCGGGACGAGGCGGGCCTGGCGGTCGACTTCGAGGTGGACGGCGACTTCCCGGCCTACGGCAACGACGACGACCGCGCGGACGAGATCGCCGTGGCGCTGGTGGAGTCGTTCATGGAGAAGATCCGCAAGCACCCGACCTACCGCGACGCGATGCACACGCAGTCGGTGCTCACGATCACCTCGAACGTGGTCTACGGGAAGGCCACCGGCTCGACCCCCGACGGCCGCAAGGCCGGCGAGCCGTTTGCGCCGGGCGCCAACCCGATGAACGGCCGCGACGAGCGCGGCATCGTGGCCGCCGCGCTGTCCGTGGCCAAGCTGCCCTACGAGCAGGCCGAGGACGGCATCTCGCTCACCACCACGGTGCTGCCCAGCGGACTCGGCCGCACGCGCGAGGAGCGCATCGGCAACCTGGTGGGCGTGCTCGACGGCTACGTCGGCACCGGCGGCTTCCACATGAACGTGAACGTGCTCGACCGCGAGCTGCTCGAGGACGCCATGGAGCATCCCGAGAAGTACCCACAGCTCACGATCCGCGTGTCGGGCTATGCGGTGAACTTCGTGCGGCTCACGCGCGAGCAGCAGCTCGACGTGCTCAACCGCACCTTCCACGGGGGGCTGTGACGTGGAGGCGCTCGCCCTTCCGAGCGAGTGCCCACCGCCGCCGTCGTCAGCGGAGAGGGGCTACGTCCACTCGTGGGACCTGTCGATGGGCGTCGACGGTCCGGGCACGCGGCTCGTGATCTTCCTCAGCGGCTGCCCGCTGCGATGCCTCTACTGCCAGAACCCCGACACCTGGCAGGGCCGCACCGGCCACCACTCGTGGGCCAACGAGCTCGAGGCGCTGATGTGCCGCTACCAGCCGTTCATCGACCTGTCGGGCGGCGGGCTGACGCTGTCCGGCGGCGAGCCGCTGCAGCAGCCGGAGTTCGCGCGGTCGCTGCTCGAGGGGGCGAGGGACATCGGCATGGACACGGCGCTCGACACCTCCGGCTTCCTCGGCCGCCGCGCCGATGATGCGCTGCTCGACGCCACCGACCTCGTGCTGCTCGACATCAAGGCCGGCACCGACGAGATGCACCGCGCCTTGACGGGGCGGCCGCTCGCGCCCACGCTCGAGTTCGCCTGGCGGCTGGCGGCGCGGCGCACTCAGGTCTGGCTGCGCTACGTGCTGGTGCCCGGCTACACCGACGCCCGCGAGGAGATCGAGCGGGTGGCGGAAACGGCCGTCTCACTCGGCAACGTCGAGCGCGTGGACGTGCTCCCGTTCCACAAGCTCGGCGAGACCAAGTGGCAGCGGCTCGGCCGGCCCTTCCCGCTCGCGGCGTCCGACGTGCCGTCGCGCGAGCTCGTACACCGGGTGCGCGAGCGCTTCGCGTCGTACGGGCTCGTCGTCGCGTAGTGGCCTGGCCCGCAAGGCCGGAGGCGGACGCCCCCGGCCTCACGAGCTCGAAGCCTGCCTACGAGGGCGGGCAGATCGCCTGGACGTAGAACGGCTCGTCCGTGACCGTGTTGGTCGGATCGCGCGTGAACACATCGAGCGTGTTGGCATCGATCACGCCCACGGCGGTGAATGCCACGTGCGGTCCGGTGTTGTTCGCGGCCGCCGCGGAGATCGTGCAGCCAGTGATCGAGCGGCCGAAGCTCACGCTGTAGGTGCCGAGTGCCGTCTTGCTCGACGTGGCACCGGCCGGGATCGAGCCGATCATCGTGCCGTCTGCCTGCACGTTTGCCGACAGCAAGTTGCCGGCGATCTTGGCTGTGTTGGCGCTGTTCGCCGTCGTGGCCGTGGTGGCGCTCGTCGCGCTCTTCACCGCCAGCGTCGGCGCCAGCTTCTTGATCTCCGCGTCGGCGATCTTCTTCACCGTGGCGCTCGTGATCGCGTGGCTCTTCTTCTTTTTCTTGGCGGCCTGGTGCTGCGGGTGGCCCGTGGCGGCGAATGCGCTGCCGCCGAGCGCGATGACGAGGGCCAGGAAGCCCATCACCGTTCCGGGTGACAACCATGCCCTGAAACGTCTCACTGCGGCTCCTCTCGGGGTGGAAGGGGTGGAGAACGGCGACCCTAACCGCCGCGGCGAAGGCGGGTCCAGCTAGTCGATGAACTGGTAGTCCACGCGGATCCGCTCGTCCGCGTCGAGCAGGAGGAACTCGCGGCCGCCCCCGGCCGGCTCGCCGCCGCCCGCCGGGACCATCTCCCAGCCGAAGCTCACCGCGTCCTGCAGGCGGACGGGCGCCTCGCGCAGGCGGAAGACGAAGTTGCCCGAGCCCACGAACGCCTCGTAGGCGCGCGTCACCCGGGCGTCGAGCTCCTCGTGGCCGCGGACCTCGAGCAGCGGGGTCGGAAAGCCGAGCGCCGCGGCCTGCTGGCGCATCTCCTGGGGCGCCAGCAGCACCGGCCGTCCGCCGGGCGCCCAGAGGTCGCGCACGCTGCGCCGCCGCGCCTCCTCGTCGGGGTCGTTCCAGAGCCGTACGTATGTCGTTGCCAGGTCGGTGTGGTTCATGGGGCCGAGCCTGGCGTGCTCAGGGCGTCGTCTCAATTCCCCGCGCGGTATGGCAGCCTCGACGACGCTGGTGTACACAGCGGGCATGACCACCGAAGTCGCCTTTGCCGACGCGCTACGTGGCTGGCGGACACGCCGCGGCGTCAGCCAGCTCGAGCTCGCGCTCCGCGCACGCACGACCCAGCGCCATCTCTCGTTCATCGAGAACGGCCGCTCGGTGCCGGGCCGCGGGATGGTGATCCGGCTTGCCGAGGCGCTGGAGATACCGCTGCGCCATCGCAACCACCTGCTGCTATCGGCGGGCTACGCGCCCGCCTACGACGAGCGGCGCCTCGACGATCCGGGCCTCGACCCGGTGCGCTCGGCGCTCGACCGCGTGCTCGCGGGGCACGAGCCCTACCCCGCGGTGCTCACGGACCGCGACGCCAACCTCGTCTCGGCCAACGCCGGCTTCGCGCGTGCCCGAGCGCAGCCACGGCCCGCCGCCGCTGGGCGTGGCGGTGCCGCTGCGGCTGCGCGTCGGCGACGGCGAGCTGCGCCTGCTCACGACCCTCGCCCACTTCGCCACGGCCACCGACGTGGCGCTCTCCGAGCTGACGCTCGAGGCCTTCCTGCCCGGGGACGCCGAGACGGCCGAGCGGCTGCGGCGATGAGTTTCGGCACACCGGCCGGTCACCTACGTATGAGCGTCAAATTCCCAGGAGAGTCGGCCGAATACAGGGCGGCGCGCGAAGCGCTGCTCGAACGTGAGCTGGAACTGCGGCGGGCGATGGAGTCGGTGGCCGCCGCGCGCCGTGAGCTTCCGCCCGGCGGCCCCGTGCCGGAGGACCACGTCTTCGAGTGCGCAAAGGGGCCGGTGCGGATGTCGGAGCTGTTCGCGCCCGGCCGCGACTCCCTCGTCATCTACAGCATGATGTTCCCGCGCGATCCCGGTGACGACCGGCCGGGACCGGAGTCGGGCGGCACGTCCGAGCTGCCGCTTCACGAGGGACCGTGTCCCTCGTGTGTGGCGCTCCTGGACCAACTCGACGGCACGGCGCGCCACGTTCAACCGTTGCTCTCGTTCGCGGTGGTGGCGAGGACGCCCGCCGAGCGGCTGCTCGCGTTCGCCGAGGAGCGCGGCTGGCGCCACCTGCGACTGCTCTCGTCCGCGGGCAACACCTACAACCGCGACTACCACGGCGAGACCGCCGAAGGCCACCAGCGCCCGATGCTGAACGTCTTCGAGCGGCGCGACCGCGAGATCCGTCACTTCTGGGCTTCGGAGCTCTTCTACGCGCCCGCGGAGCCCGGCCAGGATCCGCGCCATGTGGGCACGCTCGAACCGTCCTGGAACATGGTGGACCTGACGCGCGAGGGACGTCCGGCCGACTGGGACGAGCAGCTCTGTTATTGCTGAGCGGGAGATCCGGCCGTCATGAAGAGGCGGTCGCTGCTTTCGACGCCGCGCTGGCCACGGCGCCGCGTGTGTCAGCCACGGCCATCTCCGCCCTGCTGTTGAAGGCTGCATCGCTCGGCGACCTCGGTCGTCTGGAGGAGCGCCTGCCCGTGTACGAAGAAGTGCTCGCGCGCGTGGGCGACGATCCGGACCCGTGGTACCAGCTCCAAGTCGCGCACGCGATGTACGCGCGCGTGGACGCTGGCGGTGCTCGATCGGCCAGCCGATGCGCTGTCCGCCTACGACGAGCTGATCGACCGCTTCGGCCAGGCGCAAGGGCCCACATGTTCAGCGAGAGCGGCTGGCCAGAGGCCGCCATTGAGGCGAGTCAAGCGACAGTGAGCTGCGGGTGGAGGTGGCCAAGGCGCTCGAGCAGAAGGCCATTCGGCTGCGTGAGCTCGGACGGTTGGACGAGGCGGCCGCGGCGTACGACGAGCTCTTGGTGCGCTTCGAGGCTGCGCCTGAGAGCGAGATCCAGGAGCGCCTGGAGCGCGCCGAAGTGGAGAAGCTGAACGTCCTCCTGTTCTTCGATCCCGAGCAGGTGCTTGTGCTCGCCGACGCGCTCGCCGGCCGGCCGGATGACACCGATGACCTCGAGTCGATGCGACGGGCGTTGGTCCGTCTGCTGGCGAAGAGCAGCGCGCTGATGGCGCTGGGGCGTGGGGATGAGGCGCTCGAGATCTATGAGGAGATCGGTGACCGTTTCGCCGACGCCACGGACCCCGTGATGCGGGAGCAGGTCGCGGTCACGCTGGCCAACAAGATCGCCTGGCTGTTCCAGGATGGCCGTCTTGAGGAGGCGGAGGCCGCTCAGGAGGACCTGGCGGCACGCTTCGGGGAGTCGGCGCTCGCCGCGTTCGATGCCATCGTGGCGCGCTACGGGGCTGATGCCGACCCTGGTCTGAGGAGCCAGGCGGCCGTGGTGATGCTCAACAAGGCCGCCCTGCTCACGCAGCTTGGTCGCCACCAGGAGGCGCTAGCGGTCACGGAGCAGCTCATCGACCGCTTCGAGGAGGAAGAGGACGAGGCGATCGAGCGCGCAGTCGGCATGGCCCGGGACGTCCGCGAGCAGCTCGCGGACGCGGTGGACGACGACGACTGACGCTCAGGCTGCGGCGAGCTCGCGCTCGGCCTGCAGCCAGTGCGACATGGGATCTGTTTCGGGCGAGTTCAGCGAGAGGAAGTACGCCCGCTGCCGGATCGCGTCGGAGGGGTCGGTGCCACCCCGCGTCAGGCGGTCGGCCCAGGCGTCGATGCCGCCGCGCCGGCGCATCGCGTCCCAGGCTCCCGCCAGTCCGCGGTCCTTCAGCTCAGCCCGTGAGGGCATCCGACCCAGCTCCGAGACGACCGGCTGAAGCGCCTCCGCTATCGCCGTCTCGCTCCACGTGAAGCGTGGCATGGGCGCGACTGTAGGAAGGGGTGCGGACGGAGCCCTCAGCCCGCCGGCAACTGCGCGTACATCAGCGAACCCGGCGTGGTGAGCAGCTCGCCCGTCTCGAGCAGCGTCTTGAGGCCCGACAGGATCATCGGCCAGCCGCCGTAGATCTGCTCGTTGGCGCCCTCGCGCAGCTGGTCGTGCGTGACGGTCAGCCGGCAGGAGTCCCCGATCGGCTCGATCTCCCAGGTCACGCGCGACGTGCCCTCGGCCCTCACGTCGTCGTCCCAGACGGCGTTGAAGCTCTGGACCAGCCGCCGCGGGCGGTCGACCTCGAGGTTCTCGCCCTCGCTGATCGTCACCCCGGCGCCGTCGTGCCGTGCCACGTAGCTCGACCCGGGCGTCCAGTCGGACTCGATGCCCACGCCGAACGTGTACTTGGCCCGCAGCTCCGGGTCGGTGATCGCCTCCCATAGGCGCTCCGGCGTGGTCTTGATGTAGATCTCGAAGACCTTCTCCATTGTCCTGTTCTCCAATCTCTGCTTGATCTCGCTGAGGCCTGCGGTCCAGGGCTCGGCGTACTTGCTCACCCACCTGTCGTGGACGAGCCGGATCGGCACGGGGTTGAGGAAGTGCAGCTTCTCCCGGCCCCGCCTCCGCGTGACTACGAGGCCCGCCTCCTCGAGCACCCGGAGGTGCTTCATGACCCCGAAGCGGGTCATCGCCACGCGCTGCTCGAGCGCGGTCAGCGTCTGGCCGTCCTCCTTGAACAGCTCGTCCAGCAGACTGCGGCGGGTGGCATCCGCCAGCGCTCTGAAGACCTCGTCCACACGCCGGAGGATACGTGACCAAATAGTCACATGTCAAGATGTCGAACCACGAAAGCCGGCTCCGACACACCGGTGAACGCGCCGGACGGGCGCACCGAACGAAGGAGAACCGAGATGAAGTTCATGCTGCTGCAGGCCTACGGCGCCGTTGAGGCCGACATCGGGCCGATGAGCACCTGGACCCCCGAGGAGATCGAGGCCCATATCCAGTTCCAGAAGGACCTCAACACCGAGCTGCGCGACCGCGGCGAGCTCGTCGAGGCCAACGCGCTGACCCCACCGGAGGTGGCGAAGTTCGTGGTGCACGACGGCGCGAGCGCGCCGGTCGTGACCGACGGTCCCTACCCCGAGTCGAAGGAGCTCCTGGCCGGCTACAGGATGATCGACGTCGATACGGTCGAGCGGGCGATCGAGATCGCCGCCACCACGTCGGCCGCCCCCGGGCCGGGCGGCGCCCCCATCAAGCAGAGGATCGAGGTACGAGAGGTGATGACCGCACTATGAGCAACGCACTGGTTTCGGGCACCGACTTCATCTGCGTCGGCACGAAGGACTACGAGACGGCCGCGAAGTTCTACGGCGAGACCCTCGGCCTGCCCTTCTCGAAGCGCTGGGGCAACTACCCGGCCGGCGAGTTCGAGACTGGCACCCTGACGATCGCCGTGATGCAGACGGACGCGTTCGGCATCGAGTTCCACCCGAACAACCTGCCGATCGCGCTGCACGTGGACGACGTCGCGGCCGCCCGCGCCGAGCTCGAGTCGAAGGGCGTCGAGTTCAGGGGGGACATCCTCGATTCGGGCGTGTGCCACCAGGCGTTCTTCGCCGACCCGGACGGCAACCTGCTCGACCTGCACCACCGCTACGCCCCGCCGGACGCCCGGCCGACCGCCGGGTGAGCCGGTCGCCGCAGATCGAGGACCTGCTGCGCGAGGCGGCGCCGCAGGTCCTCGCTGCGGTGGTGCGCCGCTACCGCGACTTCGCCGACTCGGAGGACGCGGTGCAGGAGGCGCTGCTGGCGGCGAGCACCCAGTGGCCCGAGGAGGGCATACCGGAGAACCCGGTGGGCTGGCTCGTGGCGGTGGCCTCGCGGCGGATGATCGACCGGTTGCGAAGCGACGACGCCAGGCTGCGCCGCGAGGGCGTGGCGATGGCGCTCGAGCCGCCGCCCGGCTCGGCGCACTCGCACGACGACACGCTCGCCCTGATGGTCATGTGCTGCCACCCGTCGCTCAGCCCCGCCTCGGCGATCGCCCTGACACTGCGCGCGATCGGCGGCCTGACCACCGCGGAGATCGCCGCCGCCTTCCTCGTGCCGGAGCCCACGATGGCGCAGCGGATCAGCCGCGCCAAGCAGAGCATCAGGTCCTCCGGAGCGGCCTTCGGCATGCCCTCCGGCGACGAGTGGCCCGAGCGCCTGCGCTCGCTCCTGCACGTGCTCTACCTGATCTTCAACGAGGGCTATGTGGCCACGAGCGGCAGCGAGCTCGCTCGCCCGGACCTGTCCGGTGAGGCGATCCGCCTCACGCGCATCGTCCAGCTCGCGCTGCCGGATGAGCCGGAGGTCGCGGGCCTGCTGGCGCTGATGCTGCTTACCGAGGCGCGGCGTCCCGCCCGCAGCGACCCCGCCGGGCGGCTGATCCCGCTGGACGAGCAGGACCGCTCGCTCTGGGACCGCGAGCTGATCCGCGAGGGCCGAAGCCTGCTCGCCGCCGCGTTCGAGCAGGGGGCGGTGGGCGACTACCAGCTCCAGGCCGCGATCGCCGCAGCGCACGACAGGGCGGCGCGCTCCGAGGACACCGACTGGCGGGAGATCCTCGGCCTCTACGGGCTGCTCGAGCGGCTGACCGGCAACCCGATGGTGTCGCTGAACCGCGCGATCGCCGCGGCGATGGTGGACGGCCCCCCGGCCGGCCTCGCGCTGCTCGAGCCGCTCGAGGAGCCGCTGGCAGGCCACCACCGCCTGCACGCCGTGCGCGCGCACCTGCTGGAGCTGGCGGGCGATACGGACGCGGCGATCGCCGATTACGAGGCGGCCGCCGGGCGCACGACCAGCGTGCCGGAGCAGCAGTACCTCACGACGCAGGCGGCCCGCCTGCGACGCGCCTAGCCGCTGGAGGCATGCGCCGCACGGCGGTGGCCGTGGCGCCGACCGGGCCGCCATATCGTGCGCTCAGGAGAGCTGCAGTTCGCTCGACAGGATCCTCGATGCCCGCCGCCGCGGCCTCCGGGTCGGGCGGCACCTGTCGTTCGCCGGCTGCCACGACGACGTCGAACTCGAACCAGTCGCCCAGCCGCGGCCCGAGCAGAGTCGTCTCCCGTGGGCAGGAGATGTCGAGCCTCCCCGTCCCGTCGTCCACTCGCACTCGCATGCCCGACGGGCCGCCCGCGAGGTCGACTACCTTGCCCGCGACCGTGGCGTGAAGCTCGGCCGCCGACGAGGCGAACACCTCGGCCACCGTATGGGTGGCGCCGCGCAAGACCAGGTCAGATGGGCTGAGCCCGTTTGCCCGTTGCCAGTGCTCGGGCCAGGCCAGGATGTCCGCGCCGACATGAGTCGAGTGGCCGTACCGCGGGTGTGGCCTCGGGACGGGGGGTGTCGTCTCAGGCACAAGCAACCACGGCCCTAGCTTGTCTTCTCTGCGAACACAGGACCCGGCTCGGACGTACGCCGCGACATGCGCGATCCAGTCGCCGAGAGCGTTGAAGCGCCGCCAGAAGCCGCCGTCGGGCGACGAGACGAACCACTCGAACAGCGCGTCGCCGCGAAGATCGCCGACGTCGAGCTCGACCGACATGGTCTCATGGCTCTCGTAGCCCACCGTCACGAGCGTCAACGGCTGCATCGCCCGGAACTCCTCGCGCGCGTTGAGCCAGCCGGTGAGCGCGAACTCCGGCCCGGTGAAGCGCGGATACGGCGAGGCCCGCACGGTGTCGGGGTCCACTCGGCGCCAGAACTCCTCAACGTCCGGCGGCAGCCGCATTGGCGCGATCGCGGCCTTGAGCTCATCGAGCGTCTCAAGGGAGGCGGGCGGCTGCCAGAGCGGCACCCCGGCAGCCGACAGCGCCCCGCCGAGCATCTCGAGCGCTGCGTCTATCTCCACCGCAGGCAAGCTATCGGGCTAGGCGCCCAGCTCGCGCTCGACCTCATCGATGAAGTCCGAGTGCAACTCGAGCAGCCGCTCGAGGTAGCCGTGAACGAGCAGCAGGTACTTGGTCCGGTGCGGCACGCCCTCGGCGGTCTCCCTCATCTCCTCGAGCCGGCCGCGCAGCTCGGCGAGCTCCTCCCGCAGTGCCACGACGCTCTCGCGCGTGGGCTCCTCGCCCACGAGGTCGCAGATCAGCAGGCGCAGCAGCAGGTCGCTCTTCACCGGCTGGAAGCGGGCGGGCGTGCGCGCGTAGTCGCGCAGCGCCTGGAGCCCCTTGTCGGTGAGCGTGTAGACGGTGCGCTCGCGGGTCTTGCCGGGCTCCTTGTGGGCGTCGAGGTAGCCGAGCTTTGCAAGCCGCTTGGGCTCGGCGTAGTACTGGCTCTCGCCGGCCCAGTCGAGGATGCGGGCACGCCGGACGAGCTGGCGCAAATCGTGCGGGCCGGCGCCGCTGCGGCCGACGAGGCCGAGGATCTCGTACGAGAACAGGCTCAGTTCACTGCTTGACATAGCTACGGTTCATAGTTTATAACTCCGATCGAGCGCATCGGCCGCTTCACCTTCACCGCCAAGCTCGCAGACCGCTTCCGGGACGGCAACGTGTTCCTGATCGGCGATGCCGCGCACCGCGCCACGCCGCGCGGCGGCACCGGTATGAACACCGCGATCCGCGACGGCTACGACCTCGGCTGGAAGCTCGCCTGGGTGCTGCGCGGCTGGGCCAAGCCGGATCTGCTCGACTCCTACGAGGCGGAGCGGCGACCGGTGGCGGAGCGGCGACCGGTGGCGGAGCACAACGTGCTGCGCTCCGCCCAGCCGACCGGCTCCCTGCGCCAGGTCTCCGAGGAGCTGCATGTCGACCTCGCTGGGCGCATCCCACACATTTGGGTCGACGGCCGCCGCTCCACGCTCGACCTCCCGCGACCCGGGCTGACTCTGCTGACGGGACCCGACGGCGGCCGGCGGCCCTGCGAGCCGGCACGCCCGTACCGCGCCGCGCCGCTCACCGTGTGGCGGCTGCCCGCCCTCACGGCGCGAGCGCTCGGGATCGCAGCGGGCGGTTCCCTGCTGCTGCGTCCCGACGCCGTGCCGGCGCGGGTCACCGCGGGCGCCGCCGCCGTGGCTGCCTGACCGCTCAGCGGAGGTACAGTCGGCTTCGAGATGGCCGGCGCTCGCACTGGAAGCGACCTCCCGCTAGCCGGGCGGGTCCGCGAGCGGGCTGAGCTCGAGCGGGCGGTCACCGACGCGCGCCTCGGCTCGAGCCGAGTGCTGGTGATCTCGGGCGAGCCCGGCATCGGCAAGACCTCGCTGCTGCGCTACGCGGCCGACCTCGGGCGCTCTGACGGCATGGAGCTGCTCACCGCGCGCGGCATCGAGTCCGAGGCGGAGGTGCCGTTCGGCGGCCTGCTCGAGCTGCTGCGCCCGGCTCTCGACGAGCTCGACCGGATTCCCGCCGCGCAGGCCGAGGCGCTGCGGAGCGCGCTCGACCTCGGGCCCACGGTCGAGCGCGACCGCTTCGTGATCGGCGCCGCCACCCTCAACCTGCTCTCGGCCCGCTCCGAGCGCGCGCCACTGCTCGTGCTCGTCGACGACGCGCACTGGCTCGACGACTCGTCGCTGAGCGCGATCCTGTTCGCCGCCCGGCGACTGCTCGTGGACCCCGTAGCGGTGGTGTTCGCGGTGCGCATCGGCGAGGCGTCCGCGCTCGAGGCCGCGGGCCTGCCGCAGCTGCCGCTGGCGGGTCTCGACGCCCAGGCGGCGGCGGAGCTCGTCGCCCGCCACGCCGGCGCCCAGCCAAGCGACGTGGTGGAGCGCCTGGCGCGGGTCACCGGCGGCAACCCGCTGGCCCTGGTGGAGCTCGCCCCCGCCGCCATGCAGCTCGAGCCTGGACCCGCCGGGGCGCCGCTCGAGCTCGAGACGAGCGTCGAGGCCGCCTATGGCCGCCGCATCACCGGCCTGCCGGAGCCCTCGGTCCGGGCGCTCGCGCTCGCTGCCGCGGACGACTCGCGCGACCTCACAGCGGTCGGATCGGCGGCCTCCGAGCTCGGGCTCTCGCTCTCGGACCTCGAGCCCGCCGAGCAGGCCGAGCTGGTGTCGATCGCCTACGGGGCGTTGACCTGGCGCCATCAGCTCGTGCGCGCCGCCGCCTACCGCGGGGTGCCTCCGGTGGAGAGGCGCGCGATGCACGCCGCCCTGGCTCGGGCCCTGCCCGACGCCGACGCGGACCGCCGCGCCTGGCATCTGGCGGCGGCCGCGCTCGGCCCCGACGAGGAGGTGGCGGCGGCGCTCGAGGAAGCCGCTCGCCGCGCCCGCTCGCGCAGCGCCTACGCGGCGGCGGCCAGCGCGGCCGAGCGCGCCGCCAAGCTCACGCCGGACGAGGCGCCGCGTGCCCGGCGCCTGTTCGCGGCGGCCGAGGCGGCCTGGCTCGGGGGTCAGGCCCCGCGCGCGCTGGCCGCGCTGGAGCAGGCGAGCGCGCTCTCGCCCGAGCCGCGGCTCAAGGCCCAGATCCAGCACCTGCGCGGCCAGGCGCTGATCCGCGGCGGCGACGTCATGGCGGGGCACGACGTCCTGGTGGAGGCCGCCGGCCTCGTTGAGGAGCTCGACCGGGAGCAGGCGGTGGTGATGCTCGCCGAAGCGGCCGAGGCCTGCGTCTACGCCGGCCGGCCGCAGGCGATGCTGCCGCCGGCTCGCCGTGCGCACGAGCTGCTGGCCGACGGCGCGGGAGAGCGCGAGCGCTTCTTCGCCAACCTGGCGCTCGGCACCGCCTTGATCTACGCCGGCCAGGGCGACGAGGGCGCGCGGCTCGTGCGCGAGGCCGTGGCGGTCCTGGAAGCGTCGGACATGCTCTCCGGGGAGCCGCGCACGCTGTCGGCTGCGGCGCTCGGGCCGCTCTGGCTGCGCGAGGCGGAGGTGGGCGCGTCGCTCATCCAGCGGGCGATCGAGGCGGCACGCGCTCAGGGTGCGCTGGGCGCGCTGCCCTTTGCGCTCGCGCTCGCCGGCCGCGACGCGGCGGCAAGCGACCGCTGGGCGGTGGGCAGGGCGCTGTACGAGGAGTCGATCGCGCTGGCGCGCGAGACCGACCAGGCGATGCCGCTGTGCGCGGCGCTCTGCTGGAAGGCGTCGCTCCAGGCCCGCCAGGGCGAGGAGGAGCTCTCCCGAGCCGCCGCCGACGAGGCGCTCGCGCTGAGCCGGCGCCACGGCCTCAGCTTCTTCACGGTCTGGGCGCTCGACTCGCTCGGCGAGCTGGAGCTCGGCCTGGGACGCCTCGGGCCGGCGGTGGAGCGCCTCGAGGAGAAGCGCCGCACGCTGGCCGAGCTCGGCGTCAGCGACCCGGACCTGTCACCCGCGCCGGAGCTGGTGGAGGCGAGCGTGCGCGGTGGGGACGTGCCCGACATCGAGACGACGCTCGAGGACTTCGCGCGCACGGCAGAGGCGAAGGGACTGCCGTGGGCGCTGGCGCGCCTCGCACGGGCGCGCGGCCTGCTCGCTGAGGCGGGCGAGCAGCAGTTCGAGGAGGCGCTCCGGCTCCACGAGGCCACGCCCGACCGCTTCGAGCAGGGCCGCACCCGGCTCTGCTACGGCGAGTGCCTGCGTCGCGCCGGCCAGCGCGTGCGCGCCCGCGAGCAGCTGCGCGAGGCGCTCGAGGCGTTCGACCGGCTGGGCGCGGAGCCGTGGGCCGAGCGCGCACGGGGCGAGCTGCTGGCCACGGGCGAGACCGCCCGCCGGCGCGACCCGAGCACGCTTGACGACCTCACTCCACAGGAGCTGCAGGTGGGCATGCTGCTGGCCGAGGGACACACCACGCGCGAGGCCGCGGCCAGGCTCTTCCTCAGCCCGAAGACCGTCGAGTACCACCTGCGCAACACCTACCGCAAGCTCGGCATCCACTCCCGGGAGGAGCTGGCTTCAAGACTAGGTGGGCCCCCTGAGGCGAGCGCGCGCGAGCGCCCGTAGCTTCGCGTCGATTCGCAAGCGTCCCCAAGGAGGCAACCAGATGGCAGCAGAAGCCACACTCGACGAGGCCAAGATCGGCGCCTTCGTCAACCAGATCGTCGGCGAGCTCGGCGCGACGCTCAACGCCGCGCTGGTCGTGATCGGCGACAAGCTCGGGCTCTACCACGCGATGGCCGAAGCGGGCCCCCTGACGTCCGGCGAGCTGGCCGATCGCACCGGCACCAGCGAGCGCTACGTGCGCGAGTGGCTGGGCGCCCAGGCGGCCGGCGGCTACGTCGAGTACGACCGCGACGAGCGCACCTACACGCTCCCGCCGGAGCACGCTTTCGTGCTCGCCAACGAGAACAGCCCCTACTACATGCCCGGCGCGTTCGAGCTGATGACCGCGAGCGTGCGCGACGAGCCCAAGATCCGCGAGGCCTTCCGCAGCGGCGCAGGGGTGGGCTGGCACGAGCACAACCACGGCGTGTTCGAGGGCTGCGAGCGCTTCTTCCGGCCCGGCTACGCGGCGAACCTGATCGCCTCGTGGATCCCGGCCCTCGAGGACGTCCAGCAGAAGCTCGAGAGCGGCGCGACCGTCGCCGACGTCGGCTGCGGCCACGGCGCCTCGACGATCCTGATGGCGGAGGCCTACCCCTCGTCGCGCTTCGTCGGCTTCGACTACCACGGCGAGTCGATCGAGCAGGCCCGCGTCCGCGCCGCCGAGGCCGGCCTCTCCGGCCGCGTGCGCTTCGACGTCGCGCCGGCGGGCTCGTATCCCGGCTGGGGCTACGACCTCGTCTGCACGTTCGACTGCCTGCACGACATGGGCGACCCGGTCGGCGCCGCCCGCCACGTGAAGGAGTCGCTCCACCCGGACGGCACCTGGCTCATCGTGGAGCCGTTCGCGGGCGACAGCGTGGAGGACAACCTCAACCCGGTCGGGCGCGTCTACTACGGCGCCTCGACGCTGCTGTGCACGCCGGCGTCGCTGTCCCAGGAGGTCGGGCTCGCGCTCGGCGCCCAGGCGGGCGAGGCGCGGCTGCGCGATGTGGTCACGAGCGGCGGCTTCACCCGCTTCCGCCGCGCTGCGGAGACCCCGTTCAACCTCGTGTTCGAGGCTCGTCCGTAGGCATACGATGACCGCAGTGACCGAGCTCGCCGTGTCCTCCGCTCGCCGCCCCGAGCAGACACGGGCCCGCTATCCCGATGACGAAGGCTTCGTGGAGCGCGACGGAGTGCGCCTGTTCTACGAGGTCTACGGGCACGGCGAGCCCACGGTCCTGCTGCTCCCCACGTGGTCGATCGTCCACTCGCGCCACTGGAAGATGCAGATCCCATACCTGGCGCGCCACTTTCGCGTGGTGGCCTTCGACGGCCGCGGCAACGGGCGCTCGGACAGGCCGAAGGGGTCCGAGGCCTACCTGGTATCGGAGTTCGTCGCCGACGCCGTGGCGGTCATGGACCGCACCGGCACCGAGCGCGCGATCCTCGTCGCGCTGTCCGCCGGCGCCCTCTGGGGAACCCTGCTCGCCGTCGAGCATGCGGAGCGCGTGCTCGGCATCGCCTACATCGCGCCCGCGGTGCCGCTCGCCGAAGGCCATGAGGAGCGGCAGGTCACCGACCGCTTCGAGGAGCGGCTCGACACCGATGAGGGCTGGGCGAAGTACAACCGCCACTACTGGCAGCGGGACTACGAGGGCTTCCTCCAGTTCTTCTTCTCGCAGATGTTCAACGAGCCCCACTCGACCAAGCCGATCGAGGACGCGGTGGGCTGGGGGCTCGATAGCGACGCGGACACGCTGGCCGACACCACCGCCGGCATCGACGGCAGCAACCTGGACGGCTTCCGCGAGCTCTGCGCGCGCGTGCGCCGCCCGGGTCTCGTCATCCACGGCAGCCGCGACGCGATCCGCCCGCACGCGCAGGGCGCCGCGCTGGCCGAGGCCTCCGGCCTGCCGCTCGTCACGCTCGAGGGCTCGGGCCACGGGCCGCACATCCGCGACGCGGTGAAGGTCAACCTGCTGCTGCGCGACCTGGCCAAGCCGCCGCCGCCGGTGAAGCGCTGGCCGCGCGGACGGAGCCGCCGCCGGCGCGCCCTGTTCGTCTCCTCGCCGATCGGCCTCGGCCATGCGCGGCGCGACGTGGCGATCGCCAAGGAGCTCCGCCGGCTCGTGCCGGACCTCGAGATCGACTGGCTCGCGCAGGATCCCGTCACGCGGGTGCTCGAGGCGGAGGGCGAGCGCGTCCACCCGGCCAGCCGCGAGCTCGCCAACGAGTCCGGCCACATCGAGTCGGAGTGCGCCGAGCACGACCTGCACGCGTTCCAGGCGATCCGCCGCATGGACGAGATCCTCTGCGCGAACTTCATGCTCTTCCACGACGCCGTGCAGGAGGAGCAGTACGACCTCTGGATCGGCGACGAGGCCTGGGAGGTCGACTACTACCTGCACGAGAACCCGGAGCAGAAGCGCGCCGCGTACGTCTGGCTCACCGACTTCGTCGGCTGGCTGCCGATGACCGACGGCGGCGAGCGCGAGGCCTTCCTCACCGCCGACTACAACGCCGAGATGATCGAGCACATCGCGCGCTTCCCGCGCGTGCGCGACCGCGCGATCTACGTCGGCAACGCCGACGACATCGTGCCCGAGCGGTTCGGCGACGAGCTGCCGCAGATCCGCGACTGGACTGAGCGCCACTACGACTTCGCCGGCTACGTGACCGGCTTCGAGGCGGCCGGCGTGGACCGCGAGCGACTGCGCGCCGAGCTCGGCTACGGGGCGCGCGAGCAGGTCTGCCTCGTCACGGTCGGCGGCACCGGAGTGGGCGCGCAGCTCCTGCGCCGCCTGATCGCGGCCTTCCCCGAGGCCAAGCGGCTGGTGCCCGAGCTGCACATGGTCGTGGTGGCCGGGCCGCGCATCGACCCGGCGTGGCTACCCGCGCACGAGGGGCTCGAGGTCCGTGCCTACGTCCACGACCTCTACCGCCACCTGGCCGCCTGCGACCTCGCGGTCGTGCAGGGCGGGCTCACCACGTCGATGGAGCTCACCGCCGGGCAGCGCCCGTTCCTGTACTTCCCGCTGCGCCATCACTTCGAGCAGAACTTCCACGTGCGCCACCGGCTCGAGCGCTACCGCGCCGGGCGCTGCATGGACTTCGAGACGGACGGGCCGCCGGAGATCGCCGCGGCGATCGCCGAGGAGATCGGGCGCGAGGTCGACTACCGCGAAGTGGAGCGAGACGGTGCCGCGCGTGCGGCGAAGCTGATCGCCGAGCTGCTCTAGGCCCGAGCGGGCTTAGGCCTGCGGCCTGAAGCCGGTGCACATGACGCGCATCCAGCCGATGCGCCCGTCGCGCTCCGTCAGGTAGGCCTGCTGCTCGACGACGTAGCTGCCGTCCGGGTTGTGGACGCTGAAGCGGTACCCCACGCGCTGGCGGTCGCCCACCTCGTCGGTCTCCACGGCGTCGAGGCTGTCGATCTCATCCGAGGGGTCGAACCATGTCTGCAGGATGTCGTCGACCACCGTGTCGGGGTCGTTCGCCTCCCAGAAGCGCCGGGGCGTCATGCCGCGGAAGTCGATCTCCGGATGGAGCAGCTGGCGCACCTGGTCGAAGTCCTTCTGCGCCAACGCGCCGGCGAACCGTGCTCCCAGCGTCGTCTCTTCGCTGATAGAGGCCATCTACACCTCCAAGGGTGGTCGCTGCCTGTCGACAGCATTCGGGTGGGAGGGAAGCGTCGCGCAATCATTGCGCTTGCGGCGGCATGCCTGCTTGCGCCCGCCGCGGCGGCCCGCGCCAACCCCTACGGGGCGCCGGGCTCGCTCACGGATGCCGACAGCGCAGGCGGCGGCCTAGGGCAGAGCGCGTCGCTCTCCGCGGACGGCAGCGTGGCGGTCCTCGGCGAGCCGAACTACAACGGCGAGGCGGGCGCGGCGCTCGTCTACGCGCGCTCGGGCGGCGGCTGGAGCTTCGTGCAGCGGCTCACCCCGAGCGACCAGGTCGGCGCCGGGCATTTCGGGGCCGCCGTGCACATGGACCCGTCAGGGGACGCGCTGATCGTGGGCGCCCCGGACGACAGCGACAGCGCAGGGTCGGCCTGGGTGTTCGTCCGCTCCGATGGGACGTGGACCGAGCAGGGACACCTCGCCTCCAGTCTCCGGCAGGCTGGGGCTAAGTTCGGCGCGAGTGTCGCGCTGTCGAGTGGTGGAACGCTCGCCCTGGTCGGCGCTCCGCTGATGGACGGGAAGGGTCAGGCCTACACGTTCTTCTACCAGCTCCCTTGGCGCTGGTTCCAGTACCAGCAGATGGGCAACGCTGTCGGGATCAACGCCGGCTCGCAGTTCGGCGCAAGCGTTGCGCTCGACAGCAACGGTGGCCGTGGGATCGTTGGAGCGCCGGGCCGCTTCGGCAGCGGGATGGTCTACGTCTACTCGCACTACGGCCTCGCAGGCTCGGACTGGATTTTCAACGTCGGGATCCATTCCCCGGCGGCCGGCGGGAGCTTCGGTGCCGATGTGGCGCTGTCCCTGACGGGCGACCACGCGATCGTCGGCGCTCCGCTCGCGGATGCCGGCGACGGAGCCGTGTACGAGTACCGGCCCGACGGCACCCAGGAGGCGACGTTCAGCGATCCGTCCGGGACCGGTGCGGGCGGGCACTTCGGCGCAAGCCTGGCGGTCGCGGGCCGCACGATGGACGAGCTGATCGTGGGCGCGCCCAATACCGCCTCGGTCTACGACTTCGACGCGGCGGGTGGCGCCAACTGGCTCGCCGACGGCGCCCTGCTGAGCCCGCTCTCCCCGCCCGCGCTCGCGGACTCCTACGGCGCCGCCGTGGCGGTGGCCGGCGACGCGTCTGCCGTGCTCGTCGGCGCCCCCGGCGCGTCCTCCGGCGACGGCGGCGTGACGCACTTCAGCTCGGCCCTGACGGCGCCTGGTGCGCCCACTTCGGTGCAGGCGGTGGCCTCATCGGAGAGCGCCGAGGTCAGCTGGACGGCGCCGCTCGACAGCGGTGGCCTGCCGATCACGGACTACATCGTCACCTCGTCGCCCGACGGGCTGCTCTGCTTCGCGTCTGGTACGCGTGAGTGCACGGTCACGGGCCTCACCAACGGGCGCCAATACACCTTCACCGTCACGGCCACCAACAGCCGCGGCACGAGCGCGCCCTCGGCGCCGTCGAACGCGGTCACGCCTCAGGCACCGGTCGCAGACGGCGGAGGCGATCCGGCGCACGACCCGCCGGCAAGCGGCGCGCCACCCGCCACGGATCCCACCGGCCCGGCGAGACCGGCCGTCGACTCGAGCGCTCCCACCAAGCCGCGCGCCCCGCTCAAGGCCATCAAGGTCAAGCGCACCTCGATCACGCTGACCTGGGGCGCCGCGACCGACGACCTGGGCGTGGCGGGCTACCGCGTCATCGCGTACGACGCCGCCGGCAACGCCTCCGCGCCGCTCGTCGGGGGCTGGGTCAGGACTCGCTGAGACGGCTACGCTCGCTCGGTGACGGCTGATCAATCGGCCGCGCGTGCGCGCGCGGCCCTCGCCTCCGGCGCCGAGCGAGCGGCGGCACGCTCGCACTTCCGCGCGATGGGCATCGACCCGTCGCGGCTCGACGGGCCGATCGTCGGCATCGCCTCCACCTGGACGGGGACGATGCCGTGCAACCTCAACCAGCGGCACCTGGCCGAGCGAGCGGCGGCGGCGATCGAGGCCGCCGGCGGCGTGCCGCTCGAGTTCAACACGATCGCCGTTTCGGACAACCAGTCGCAGGGCACGCCGGGCATGCGCGCGTCGCTCGTCTCGCGCGAGCTGATCGCCGACTCGATCGAGCTGATGACGCACGCGCACGACTTCGACGCGCTCGTCTGCCTGGTGGGCTGCGACAAGACCGTTCCGGCCGCGGTGATGGCGCTCGCCCGCCTGGACAAGCCGGGCGTGATGCTCTCGGGCGGCCCGATGCTCGCCGGCCGGCTGGAGGGGCGCGCGCTCACGATTCAGGACGTCTGGGAGGGCGTGGGCGCCCACGAGCGCGGCCGGCTGGAGCGCGCCGAGCTCGACCTGATCGAGCGCGAGGCCTGCCCCGGCGCCGGCTTCTGCGCCGGCAACTTCACGGCCAACACGATGGCGATCGCGATCGACCTCCTCGGGCTCGCCGTCGTGGGCGACGGCCTGATCCCGGCGGCGCACCTCGACGAGAAGGACGCGGCGGCGGAGCGCGCGGGCGCGCTGGCGGTGTCGCTCGCGGAGCGCGGGATCTCCGCGCGCAGATTCCTCGACCACCGCTCGCTCGAGAACGCGATGGCGGGGGTGGTGGCGAGCGGTGGCTCCACCAACGGCTTCCTGCACCTGCTGGCGATCGCGCGCGAGGCGGGCGTCCCCCTCACGCTCGACGAGCTGGCCGAGATCAGCGCGCGCACGCCGGTGATCGCCGACCTCGTGCCCGGCGGGCGCTGGGTGGCCTCCGACCTGCACCGCGCCGGCGGCACGGCCGCGCTGATCCGCGAGCTGATCCGCGGCGGCCACGTGGACGGAGGCGCTCCCACGGTGGACGGCCGCACCCTCGACGAGGTCGCTGCGCACGCGCCGGAGCCGGACGGCGAGGTGATCGGACAGCTCAAGCCCCGCGGCTCGCTCTACGCCCTGCGCGGCAATCTGGCTCCCGACGGCTGCGTGGTGAAGCTGGCGGGCACCGAGCGCCACACGCACACCGGGCCCGCGCGCGCGTTCGACGACGAGGAGTCGTGCGCGGATGCGATTCGAGCGGGACGGGTCTCGCCGGGCGACGTGCTCGTTCTGCGCTACGAGGGACCGGCGGGCGGGCCCGGCATGCGCGAGATGCTGAGCGTCACCTCCTCGGTGGTGGGCGCCGGCCTCGGCGAGTCGGTCGCGCTGGTCACCGACGGCCGCTTCTCGGGCGCCACGCGCGGGCTGATGGTCGGCCACGTGTCGCCGGAGGCCGCGCGCGGCGGGCCGCTGGCGCTGGTCGAAGATGGCGACACGATCACGATCGACGTCGACGCGAAGCTGCTCGAGGTCGATCTGCCGCAGGACGAGTTCGAGCGGCGCCTCGCCGCCTGGAGCCCGCCGCCGCCGCGCTTCGAGAGCGGCGTGTTCGCGCGCTACGCCGCCGCCGTGGGCTCTGCCTCGGACGGTGCTGTGCTCAGCGCCCGGGCAGCGCCACTGCCCACGGCCGCTCGCGGCTGAGCGTCATCACGTGCAGCGGCAGGCCGGCCTCGTCAGCCGCATCGGCCGCCGCGCCCGCGCGCTCGGTGTTGCCCTCGAACAGGTCCCAGTGGATGGGGACGAGGATGCCGGCGCCGCAGTGGGCCGCCAGCTCCACGGCGTCGCGGGCGTCGAGGTTGCCGGCGAGGTCGCGCTGCTCGCGGAAGAAGGTGCGCCCGTTCACGGGCAGCAGCGCCACGTCCACCCGCACGCCCTCCAGGCCGGCCAGCAGGCGCTCGTCGGCGATGGTGTCGCCCGCGTGGTAGATCGCCACGCCCTCGGCCTCGAGCACGTAGCCCACGAAGCGGCACGGGTCGCCGCCCGGCGAGTAGCCGTCGTCGGGATGCATGGCGTGGATCGCCGGCACCACGCGCAGCGCCGCGCCGCCCGGGAGCTCCAGCCTGTCTCCCTGGCGCACTCCCTCGAACGGCAGCCCGCCCACCATGTCGCGCAGCGGCTCCGGCGCCACCACGCCGACTCCTGGCGACCGCTCAGCGATCGCCCGTAGCGAGTACGGGTCGAGGTGGTCGAGGTGCTCGTGGGTCACGAGCACGCGGTCGATCCCGGCGCCGTAGACGTCGACCGGCGGCGGTGGGTAGCGGCGCGCCTCGTGCTCGCCGAAGAAGGGATCGATCAGGAGGCGCGCGCCGCCGGACTCGATCAGGAAGCCGGCCTGACCCAGCCATGTGAGCACGGGCGTCATCGGCGGAAGCGCGCGATCGACTCGGCCACGCCGTCGACCAGCGGCCGCGACACCGGGCCGCCCACCAGCTCGACGAACGATGAGGAGTCCACGGACCGCGGGAACGGCAGCGGCTCCTCGCCCGCGGTGATCAGCCCGGCCGAGTCGGGTGCCGCCTGCGCGATCGCCGCGATCACCTCGCTCATCGGCGCCACCGGGCCGTCGATGTTGTGCACCGACGCTCCCTCCGCGCGGGCCTCGCTGGCGCGCACGAACGCCTCGCCGGCGTCGGCGGTGTACTGGAACTGCGCGGAGCCGCCGTACGGGATGTGGAACTTCCGTCCTTCCACGGCGGCGACCATCGCCGCGGTGGGCGCCGAGGTCAGGCCCTGGTCGCGGCCGGGACCGTAGACCGTGTGCGGCCGCAGGCCGATCGAAGAGACCTCGTAGTCGAGGAAGTAGCGCTCGGCCGTGCCCTCGTTGGCCCGCTTGAAGATCCCGTAGAGCGTGCTGGCGACTCGGCTCCGCCCACCGGCAGCGCGGCGATCGAGGAGGCGTACACGACCGGCGTATCGAGCTCGTAGCGCCGCGCCGCCTCGAGCACGTTCAGGGTTCCGCTCACGTTCACGCGCGCCCCCGCCGGCGGGTCGTCGCGGACGAACGGCACCTGCAGCGCGGCCAGGTGGATCACCGCCTCGATGCGCCGGCCGGTGATCGTCTGCTCGAGCTGAGCGAGGTCGCTCACGTCACCGTCGACCCGCGTGAGCGCCGCCAGCTCGTCGTTGCTCAGCGCGAGCCGGAGGCGGTGGTCGCTGCCGCCGAGGTCGTAGGTCACCACCTCGTGGCCGCGATCGAGCAGCGCACGGACGGTCCAGGCGCCGATCGCTCCCAGCGCGCCTGTGACCAGGTATCTCACGCGAGCTGAAGGGTCGCCTTCACGCCGCGGTGGCCGAACGCGTCCGCGAACGAGTCGAGCGGCACGCGCAGGCCGACGAACGCCTCGAGCGCCTCGGGCCAGCGCGCCCGCGCCGCGTCGAGGTGCTCCACCGCCGCGCCCCAATCCACCCGGTTGGCGTTCACGCTGCCGAACAGCGCGCGGTTCTGGAGGATCGCGTCGACGGCGAGCATCCGGCCGTCGATCGACACCTCGCGCGGGCGGCCGTCGATGCCGAGCAGACAGGCCACGCCGTTGCGGCGCAGCAGGCCGAGCGAGTCGAGCATGAGCTGTGCGTCGCCGGCCGCCTCGAACACGATGTCGAAGCCGCCGACCTCCTCGGCCAGCTCGGGCAGCGCCGTCTCGCCGGTCGCCACCGCCCTCGCGCCGCAGGCCTCCACGAGCCGCGCGCGCTCGTCGCCAAGCGAGCGGCTGGCCGTCCACACCTCGAGGCCGTCCATCCGCAGCAGGTAGGTGCCGAGCATCCCGATCGCGCCCGCGCCGAGCACCAGCGCGCGGCGTGGACTCCACGGCTGCCGCTCCCCCACCGCACGGACGTGCCGGAGGCCGCGCTCGCAGATCGAGGCGGGCTCGGAGAGCACCCCGAGGCGGCCGAGCGATGACGGCACCGGCACCAGGTGCTCGGGCGCCTCGGCCACCCGCTCCGCGGCGAAGCCGTCGAGCCGCGTGATGCCGCGCTCGAGATAGTCGCCCGTGTCGCAGGCGTCGGGCGCGCCCGCGGCGCAGGCGGCGCAGCGGCGACACGAGCGGCGCACGGTGGCGGTCACCAGATCGCCGCGCGCGAAGCCGTGACCGTCCTCCTCGACCTCGGCCAGCAGCTCGTGCCCGAGCACCAGTTGCTCGGCGCCGTCGGGGAGGACGCCGAACAGGCCCTCGGAGATCTCGCGGTCGGTGCCGCAGACGCCCACCTCGAGCGGCCGGATGAGCACCGCGTCGCCCCCGGCCCGCGGTGACTCCACCTCGGCCACATGCGTCGAATGCGGCGTCCGGGGATCGGTCACGAGCGCCTGCACGGTCAGAGCTCCCAGGAGTAGGAGTAGCTCTTGCCGCTCGGCCCCTCGCGCTCGTAGAAGCGCTGCGCGTTCGTCCGCGCCAGCGCGGTGTCGAGCTCGAGGTGCGAGGCGCCGCGCTCCCTGGCCCACGCCTGCGCGGCGTCGAGCAGGCGCTTGCCGATCCGCCGCGAGCGCTCCGTGGGGTCGACGGCCAGGTCCTCCACCCAGCAGCGCCTGCCGAAGCGCACCGAGTTCAGGTCGAGGTAGGCGGTTATGAAGCCGACGAGCTCGCCGCCGGCGTCGGCCACGAGCACCGTCGATCCGTCCGCGGCGACCGCCTCCGCGAGGGCCGCCCGTGCCCGGTCGGGATCCCAGCTCGCGGGCTGCGAGCCCGGCGGCGCGAACAGCCACTCGTACATGTCGCGGACCGTCTCGACCTCATCCGCCCGCGCGGCTCTGATCTCGATCTCGTGCATCTCTACGACTCGGGCGGGGGAACGTGCACCAGGCCTTCGATCATCAGTCGCAGCCCGAAGGCGAAGCGCTCGTCGCCGTCCCCGGACGTGAGCGGCCCCGTCATCGAGAGGATGTTGGGGAACTCGGCGGGGTCGAGCTGCTCGAAGCGCTCGCGGATCTGCTCGTCGATGTCCTCGTGGTCGCGGCCGGTCTCGATGTAGATGCTCGTCTCGAACGATGCCGCGTTGACGTACAGGGCCACCACGTCCACGAACCAGGCCGCGCTGCGGTCGTCGATGCCGCCGGCGCGCAGGATGCCGAGGAGCCGCTCGGCCCCCCGGACGGCGCCCGGCCCGGTGGGCACGTTGGCGAGCGGCACTCGCGCGATCCCGGGGTGGAGGTCCATCGTCTGGCGGATCCGTGTGATCAGCCCCTCGAGCTGCTCGCGCCAGTGCTCCGGGTCCGGCTCGGGGCCGAGATCGACCATGGAGGCCACGGCGTCGAACATCTGGTCGAGCAGCTCCTCGCGGTTCGCGACGTAGACGTAGAGCGACGCCGGTCCGGTGTCGAGCTCGGCTGCCACCGCGCGCATCGTCACGCCGTCGATGCCGCGCTTCTGCAGGACCTTCAGGCCTGCCTTGATCACGGCTTCGCGGCTGAGCGGCGCCTTGGCCGGCCGGTCCCGCGTGCTGCGCCCCATGGTGATCACAGCTTAGCCGGTTGACACGAACAACGTTCGTAACGTACAGTGTTCGTCACGAACACCGTTCGCTCACCATCGAAGGAGTCACCGATGTCCGCCGTCTCCCTTGCCCCCTCCACCAAGAAGAGCCGCATCGGCCGCCTCGCCTGGGCGGTGCTCGCCATCGTCCTGATCGCCGAGGTGATGGACCTCGTCGACGGGACGATCGTCAACGTCGCCGCTCCGTCGATCCGCGCCGACCTCGGCGGCGGCTCTTCGACGACGCAGTGGCTCGTCGCGGCCTACACGCTCGCGTTCGCGGTCCTGCTCATCACCGGCGCGCGCCTCGGCGACCTCTTCGGACGCAGGCGCCTGTTCATCGCCGGCATCGTCGGGTTCACCACCGCCTCGGTGCTGTGCGCCATCGCCCCGTCCCCTGAGTTCCTGATCGCCACGCGCGCGCTCCAGGGCGGGTTCGGCGCACTGCTGATCCCGCAGGGCTTCGGGATGCTCAAGGAGGTCTTCCCCGAGGACCAACTCTCGAAGGCGTTCGCGGCCTTCGGGCCCGTGATGGGTCTCTCGGCCGTCGCCGCGCCGATCATCGGCGGAGCACTGGTCGACGCCGACCTGTTCGGCACCGGCTGGAGGTCGATCTTCCTGGTCAACCTGCCGCTCGGCATCGCCGGCCTGATCGGTGCGCTGCGCGTGATGCCCCGCACCGCCGGGACGACCGGCACGCGGCTCGACCCGGGCGGCGCCGTGATCGCCTCCGCCGCCGCGTTCGCTCTCATCTACCCGCTGGTGCAGGGACGCGAGCTGGGCTGGCCGGCGTGGTCGTTCGGACTGCTCGCCGCCGGGATCGCGGGCTTCGGTCTCTTCGCCCTCTACGAGCGGCGCCACCGCGAGCGGGCGCTGATCGCCCCCTCGCTGCTGGCCAACCGGGCGTTCACCAGCGGCATCGTGGTCGCGGTCTGCTTCTTCGCCTCGATGATCGGCCTGAACCTCGTGATCTCGCTCTTCCTCCAGGTCGGCGAGCACTTCTCGCCGCTGCGCACCGGGCTGACCCTGGCCCCGTTCGCGTTCGGAATCGCGCTCACCGCCGGGGCGTCCTACCCGATCGCCC
This sequence comes from uncultured Thermoleophilaceae bacterium, assembly GCA_963848495.1. Lineage (GTDB taxonomy): Bacteria > Actinomycetota > Thermoleophilia > Solirubrobacterales > Thermoleophilaceae > JAICJR01. The sequence continues at coordinate 505,040 of CAWKDV010000001.1, read as the reverse complement.
AGCGCTTCGGTCGCGTGTCGATCCAGGGCGGCTTCGCGCTCATGGGCGCAGGGCTCGCCCTGCTCGCCCTGATGGTGCATGGCGCCGCAGGCGACGTCTCGACCTGGACGCTGCTCCCGGGCGAGCTGGTGGCCGGCATGGGTATGGGGCTGTCGCTGCCGCCGCTGTTCGACTTCATCCTGGCCGGCGTGGCCGACCACGAGGTGGGATCGGCGTCGGGCGTCCTCAACGCGATCCAGCAGCTCGGTGCGTCACTCGGGATCGCGGTCCTGGCGACGGTGTTCTTCGCCTACCTCGACAACACGACCCCGCCATTCCGGGCGATGGCCAGCACGACCCTGCTGTCGCTGGTGCCGCTCGGCCTGGCGTTCGTCGCCGCGTTCAGGCTGCCGAAGAAGGCGAGGGCCTAAGCGTGAGCCGGCAGCCCGAACCGTTCCACCAGAGCCGGAGCGCGGAAATGGCAGATCTGGTCGATCTGGCCGCCGCTGAGAGTGAGGACGGTGATGCCGTGCGCCGCGTAGACGCCCGAGGCGTCCAGCTCGTAGGCGCCCACCGCGAGCTGCCCGTTGGCGGAGACCGGCAGCATCCGCCAGCTCCGCACGCCGTCGAGCACGATGCCTCGCAGCGTCGTCTCGACGGCGTCGCGGCCCCGGTGCCAGCTCGGAATGGGCGGCATCGTGAGCGTCGCGGCATCGGTGAGCATCCCAACGATCGCGCCGACGTCGCCGTGCGCCCAGGCGTCGACGTAGCGCTGAACCATCCCTCTGAGCCGCTCGTCGCCCAGAGAGCGGAGCGTCGCCTGCTGGCTGCGGTCCGGTCGCCTCGCGTCGAGCGTCGCGTGCGCCCGCTGCAGCGCGCTGTACACCGACGCCGGCGTCGTCTCGAGCTTCTCCGCCACCTCAGCGCCGGAGAAGCCGAGAACGTCACGAAGGATCAGCACGGCCCGCTGCCTGGCCGGTAGATGCTGGAGCGCCGCGATGAAGGCGAGCTCGATGCTCTCGCGCTGCTCGTAGCGGGCCTCCGGACCGACCAGGTGGTCCTCGAGGCCGAGCTGCTCGTCGGGATACGGCTCGATCCAGACCGGCTCGAGGAGCGGCTCCCGCAACGGCTCGCGCGGATCCGCGGCCGTGCCCAGGTCGATCGGCAGCGTACGCGCGGGCCTGCGCTCGATCGCCCGCAGGCAGACATTGGTGGCGATCGCGTAGAGCCAGCTGCGCAGCGAGCTTCGCCCCTGGAAGGACGACAGGCTCCGCCAGGCGCGCAGCAGCGTTTCCTGCAGAGCGTCCTCGGCGTCCTGCACGGAGCCGAGCATCCGGTAGCAGTGGGCGGTGAGGGGTCGCCGGTAGGGCGCGACCAGCTCGGCGAAGGCTTCCTCATCGCCCGTCACGAACCACCTCGTAGCTGAGGTAGGCGAGGGCGTCGCCGACGGTCCGGTTGCGGATGAGGCGCAGGCACCGCTTGTCGCCGATCTCGGCAAGGAGGCGGTCCCCCGCCCCGAGGACGACCGGGTAGACGAACAGCCGCAGCTCGTCGACCAGGTCGTGGTCGAGCAGCGTGTGAACGAGCTGGCCGCTGGCGACGACGACGATGTCCCCGCCGAGCTCCTGCTTCAGCTTCGACACCTCGTCCACCACCTCGCCCTTCAGCACCGTCGAGTTGCTCCAATCGGGATCCCTGAGAGTGGAGGACACCACGTACTTCGGCATTGTGTTCAACCGGTCCGCCCACTCTCCGGTCCGGGAGGGCCAGCGCGCGGCGAGGAACTCATAGCTCCGCCGTCCGATCAGGAGGGCCTGGGCGGCGAGCGCCTGGTCCGACTCGACCTTGGCCCAGGCCTCGCGGTCGCTGTCCGCAATCTTGGTGAACCAGCCGCCGCGGCTGAAGCCCTCCTCACCGGTCGGGTCCTGGACGACTCCGTCGAGCGAGACGTTCTCGCTCACCACGATCCTTCCCATCTCAGTTCTCCTTTCGAGGTCCGCTTGGACCATTTGGAGCTGAGATCCGGGGCGGCGGCGAAATCCAACTCTCGGATCTGGCTAGCCGATCTTCTCCGCCAGCTCGACGATGATCCCCTCCGGGCCGCGGACGTAGCAGAGCCGGTAGATGTCGCCGTAGCGCTCGACCTCGCCAACGAGCTCTGCGCCGTGGCCTCGCAAGCTCGCGAGTACGGCGTCGAGGTCGTCGACCGCGAACGTGAGATGCCGGATGCCCGGGGTGTTCGACGGCGCGTGCGGGTCACCGCCCGGGCCGGACGGGGCGTGGAACTTCGCCAGCTCGAGCCGTCCGTGGCCGTCCGGGGTCTCCAACATCGCGCAGTCGGCCTGGACGCCCTCGAGCCCCACCACGCGGTCCACCCAATCGCCCTCGCTCGTCCACTCGCCCTGCACGTTGAGTCCGAGCTCAACGAAGAACGCCTTGGCGGCATCGAGGTCGTCGACCACGACGCCCACGTGGTCCATGCGCTGGATCGCCATGCTTCGTAATCCGCTTCTTCCGAGATGGAGCTAGGGGGACTCGAACCCCCGACCTCCTGGGTGCGATCCAGGCGCTCTCCCAACTGAGCTATAGCCCCGCGTTTCGCGCGCACGCGCGCGGGCTCGTCCATGGTAGCGGCAGGCAATACCGCTCGGATGGGCCGCGCGGCGGGTTAGTGTCTGACAATGAGACGAATTGCGTTTGTGTCCGCCCTGCTCGCCGCCGCGTTCGCCGTGGCCGCCGGCACCGCCGCCGCCAAGGTCCCCACCGGGCCGAGCGGCCTCGCCTTCTACAAGCCGCCCCATCTGAGCGGCAAGGCGCACGGCGGGGTGATCTGGGCGCGCAAGCTGAGCGCTGCGGCGGCGCTGAAGCCGGCCGCCGGCAACGAGCTCATCCTCTACCGGTCGATCGGCGAGGACGGCAAGGCGATCGGCGTCTCGGGTTCGATCGCGATCCCGCGCGGCAAGCCGCCTAAGGGCGGCTGGCCGGTGCTCACCTGGGCCCACGGCACGACCGGCATCGCGGACATCTGCGCACCCACCCGCCTGCCGAAGGCCACCACCTACACGAACGCGGACCTCGGCGCCTGGCTCAAGGCCGGCTTCGCGGTCGTGCGCACCGACTACCAGGGACTCGGCACGCCGGGCACGCATCTCTATCTGATCGGCCAGGAGGAGGGCCGTAGCGTGCTCGACATCGTGAGGGCCGCGCGGCAGCTCGACCCGCGCATCGGCAAGCGCGTGGTGATCGCCGGCCACTCGCAGGGCGGTCACGCGGCGCTGTGGGCGGCCGCGCTCGCGCACAGGTGGACGCCCGAGCTCAACGTCGTTGCGACCGACGCGTTCGCGCCGGCGTCGCACATCGAGGCGCAGGCCAAGCTGCTCGGCTCGCTCCAGAACTCGAGCCCGGGCATCACCGGGCTGGCGGCGCTGATCTTCCGCGGCATCGACGCGGCGCACCCGAGCCTTCACCTGTCCACGCTCCTCACGCCGCAGGCCTCCACGCTCTACGCCAAGACGCTGACCAACTGCTCGCTGAACCAGTTCGTGGGAACGCTCACGCCGGCCGACCTGTTCCGCCCGAACGTGGACCTGAGCAGCGCCTTCACGCTGCTCGGCCAGAGCGACCCCGAGCACCTCAAGATCAAGACGCCGCTCTTCATCGCACAGGGCGCGGCGGACACCACGGTCTTCCCGACCTTCACGGACCAGCTCGACCAGGAGCTGACCGCGAGCGGCTCGAAGATCGACTACCGGCACTACGCGGGCATCGACCACGGCGGCATCGTCGACGCGTCCAACAAGGACGCACTGGCTTTCGCGCGAAGTCGACTCAAAGGCGGCTGAGCCCCGAAACATCCGTTTCAGCGGCGATTCGGTGGGGGCACGAAGCTAGCCTTTTCGGTTAGGTACGTGTCCGGATGAGCTTTCGCACCCGCCTGCTCCTCTTCTTCACGATCATCGTGGTCGTTCCGATGGGTGCGGTGGCGCTGGTGCTGTTCAGCATCACGTCGCAGAGCGAGCTCGGCAAGGCGGATGCCCGCATCGCCGAGGGAACGCGGGTCGCGTTCTCGGTCTACCGGGACGACCGCGAGCAGGCGCTGCCTCAGCTGCGGCGGGTCGCCCGCGACCCGGCGCTGCGCCGCGCGCTGGGCAAGAGCGGTCCCGCGGCATCGCACGTGCTCGCCGCGCTGGTCACCGGGCCGGTCCGCTCGGTGGCCCTCTACGACAACTCGGGCGAGCTGGTGTCGTCGGCCGGAGCGATGCCGCCGGTCGCCCCGGCGGTCGCCGCGCCCACGGATGCGCAGGGCACCCAGTTCGGCTCGCTGGCGGTGTCGACCACCACGGCGACCTCGTTCGCGGCCGCGGTCGCGAGCCTCACCGACCTCGAAGTGCGGATCTACAGCGGCAACTCGGTGGTCGCCTCGACACTGCCCCAGGGAAGCCCGTCCGGCTCGCCGCCCAAGTCGGGCAAGGTGACCATCGCCGGTAAGAGCTACCGCGGCAACTTCGAGCCGCTCCAGGAGCCGGTCGGCCCGCCGCTCACGCTCGGGGTGCTCACGCGCTCGGGCGGGATCTCCTCCTCGATCGCGCGCAGCCGCGCGCTGATCGCCGTGATCCTCGTCGGCTTCGTCGGCCTGGCGCTGGTGCTCTCGGTGTTCATCGTGCGTGCGCTGCAGGGGCAGATCGACCAGTTCCTGCGCGCCGCCCGGCGCCTGGCGCGGGGCGACTTCAGCCAGCCCGTGCCCACCCACGGCGACGACGAGTTCGCGGCACTTGGCGAGGAGTTCAACAAGATGTCGAGGGAGCTCGAGGGGAAGATCGAGGAGGTCGAGAACAAGCGCCGGGAGCTCGAGGAGACGATCCGCCGCGTGGGCGACGCCTTTGCCGCCGGCCTCGACCGCCAGGGACTCCTCGACCTCGCCGTGCGCACCGCCGTCGAGGCTTGCGAGGGGGAGGCCGGCCGGGCCGTGCCGGTGGACGCGCGCCAGATGCAGCGCGTGCACGTGGGTGGCACCCAGGAGAGCCTGGTGGTGGCGCTCGAGGCCGCCGAGAAGGACGCCTTCAAGATCGGCGAGGAGAACATCGCCGACCTGCTCTGGATCCTCGAACCGGCCCGCGACGACCGGCCGCCCGAGCAGCGCCGTCCCACGACCGCCGAGATCGACGGCGTCTATGCGCTCGCCGCCCCGCTGCGCGCCCGGGTTGGAGCCGGCCGCGACATCGACTACGTCGGCGTGATCTCGATCGCTCGCCGCGAGCGTGAGTTCACCGACACCGAGAAGGACCTGTTCGCCTACCTCGTGACGCAGGCGGCGGTCTCGCTCGAGAACGCGAACCTGCACGAGACCGTCCAGCGCCAGGCCGTCACCGACGAGCTCACCGGCCTCTTCAACGTGCGCCACTTCCAGGACTCGCTCGAGAACGAGATCGAGCGTAGCCGGCGCTTCAGCAGCTCGGTGGGCCTGACGATGATGGACATCGACAACTTCAAGCGCGTGAACGACACGTTCGGGCACCAGCAGGGCGACGTTGTCCTCGTGGAGGTGGCGCGCGCCCTGCGCTCGCTCTCGCGCGACATCGACGAGCCGGCCCGCTACGGCGGCGAGGAGCTGGCGGTGATACTGCCGCAGACCGACCTCGGCGGCGCCCAGCTGCTGGCCGAGCGCATGCGCTCCGCGATCGCTGACCTCAGGATCAAGCGGCTCGACGGGCGCGGCGAGCTGCGCGTGACGGCGAGCTTCGGCGTCGCCGCGATACCCGAGTCCGCGACCGACCGCGAGTCGCTCATCGCCGCCGCGGATGCCGCTCTCTACAGGGCAAAGGGCGGCGGGAAGAACCGCGTGGAGCGCGCCGAGCCGGTCCAGGCTCCCACGTAGCGATACCCTACGGCTCCGTGGGGCTGCTCGACGACGCAATACGAGAGCACCTGGATCTGAAGCGGCGGAACGGGGCCAGCGAGGATGAGGTCGCGCGCAAGGAGGCCGAGGCTCTCGGACCCGCCCGCCGCGACTTTCCCCGCGCCGTGGCCGCGGACGACGACCCCTCCTCGGACACCGCGCAGCACGAGGAGCTGGCCGAGCCCGAGCCCGCCCTCGAGGAGCTCGAGCCGGAGCCGGAGCCCGAGCCGGCGCAGCAGCCTCCCACCGAGGAGTACCTGATCGAAGACGAGGAGGAGCCGCTGCCGCCCGGCGACGAGCCCTTCCTCGAGGAGGTCGAGCGCGAGCCCCAGGCCGAGCCGGAGCCGCCGCCGTCGGGCGAGCCCGGCGAGGAGGACCCGCTCGAGGACACGCCCGACTTCCTGCAGGAGACGCCGGAGCACGACCGCCTCTGGTTCGAGCAGAAGCCGCCCCGCGACTTCGACTTCGACTGACCCAATTCTCAAACCGGACGTTCGTCCAGAACGGGGCGGCGTTCCTCCGTTCGGGTCCCCCGGCCGACGATAACCGGAGCACGACGGCATGGAGGGTTCCGTCGTTCGGAGCGGCACGAAAGCCGCTGGCTGGATGGCGGTGGGATCTCGCGGGCGCGCGTTATCCCGCCGCCTCCGGTTTTTCTGGGCCCCTACCATTTGGGGAGCAAGGGGCCTTAGCTCAGTTGGGAGAGCGCCGCCTTTGCAAGGCGGAGGTCGCCGGTTCGATCCCGGCAGGCTCCATCTCGTTCTCGTCTCGTCGCGCGGGCCAGCGAACCGGCGACGTCGCTCGCCCTCCAGGCTCGCATCCGGTTCGATCCCGGCAGGCTCCATCTCCCTCATCTCTCTACGATCGGGCGCGTGCCCGAGCTGCGCCGGCTTCGGTATTTCCTGGCGGTCGCGGACGAGCTCAACTTCTCGCGCGCCGCCGAGCGGCTGCACGTCGCGCAGCCTGCGCTCAGCCGCCAGATCCGGCTGCTGGAGCAGGAGCTCGGCGCCGAGCTGCTGCTGCGCACCACGCACGATGTGGCACTGACCGAGGCGGGGAGGTTCCTGCACAGTCGCGGCCCGGCGCTGATCTCGGACGCGGACGAGCTGTGGCGGAGCACCCGCAGCTTCGGCACGGGGGAGCGCGGCAGCCTGATCCTGGCATTCGGGACGAGCGCCGGCTATGAGACCGCCCCGCGGCTGATAGCCGCAATCGGCGACCGGGCGCCGGGGCTGCGCATCACCACCCGGGTGCTCCCGCAGACCGAGATTCTGGACGGGATCGCGACCGGCGCGGTCGACGTCGGCATCGTCCGCACCCCGCCCGACGGCGTGGCGCTTGAGTCACGGCTGCTCCGGCTCGAACGGCAGGGGGCGCTTCTGCCGCGCGGCCATTCCCTCGCGCGCCGCCGCACGGTGCGGCTCGATCAGCTCGACGGCGAGCCGCTGCTGCTCCATCGGCGCGATGCGAACCCCGGGCATTACGACGCGGTGCTGCGCCTCTTCGAGCAGGCGGGCCTGACGCCCGAGGTGCTGATCCGTTGGCCCGCCCGCACGACCGGCCGCCCGCGCTGGAGCGATTGCTCGCGGCGGCGGCCGAGGCGGCGGAGGAGCTCGGCTGGCTCGGTCATGCCGACTCGCGCTGAAGACATGCGCGACGGGCATTTCACATGCCGCCCGCGCGGACCTACGGTGACGTCAGATCCACTCACCGTCAGGAGGTTCAGATGCCAGTCGTGTCAGTACTTCAGGGACCGCGCAACGCCGACGAGAAGCGTGCGCTGGTAGCCGGGATCACTACTGCGTTCGCCGACGCCTACGGGCTGCCGGCGGTAACCGTCCAGGTCTGGTTCCAGGAGTTCCCGGCAGAGAGCTGGGCGCAGGGCGGCAAGCTGCGGGCGGACCAGTCGTGACCGCCCACGCCGACAGCAAGGAGATCCTCACCCGCTACGTCGCCGCACTTCAGGCCGGCGACGAGCGGGCGGTCCGCGACAGCTTCGCCGAGGATGCGGTCTGGACGCTTCACGCCGGCGAGCTGCCGATTTCCGGCACCTGGGCCGGGCGGGACGCGATCCTCGACGAGTTCCTGGCCGGAGCGCTCGCCTACTACGAGCCGGACTCGATCGAGCTGGAGGTCACCTCGATGATCGCGGAGGGCGACCGGGTCGTCATGCAATGGACCACCCATGCGCGTACGCGAGCCGGTCGCTCCTACGAGAACGGCTGCATCGGGGTGTTCACGATCGAGGCCGGGAAGATCCGGGCGGTCCGCGAGTACATGGACACGCTCTACGCCTACGAGCGCACCTTCGCCGCGGGGACCCCGTCAGCGTGATGACGCCCACCGCAACCGCCGTGGGGGGAGGCGTGTTCCAGGTCCCCTATGCGAACGAAGCTGCTCATAGCGGCCGCGCTTGCCTGCGCGGCCGCCATCGGCCCGGCGACCGGGAGCGCGCATGCCGCGCGCGGGATGGAGGTCGCGATCCAGGACGACTCGGTCTTCCTCAACCAGGCCTGGTACGGCCGCGAGCGCGCCTTCGCCCGCGCCCAGGAGCTCGGCGTGACGCGCCTGCGGGTCAACTTCATCTGGGGCCGCGAGGTGGCGGGCCCGGGGAGCCGGACGGCGCCCGCCAACCCGGTCTACAACTTCGGGCCCTACGACTCGCTGATCACTGAGGCCGCCGCGCACGGCATGCGCGTTCAGGTGACGCTCACCGGGCCCGCTCCGGCCTGGGCGACCGGCAACCACCGCGTGGGCGTCTACAAGCCGAGCCCGGCGGCGTTCGCGCGCTTCGCCCGCGCCGTCGCCGCCCATTTCAAGGGCCGGGTGGACCGCTACGGCATCTGGAACGAGCCGAACTGGAAGAGCTGGCTGATGCCGCACGCCAGCTCGCCGGGGCTCTACCGCCGCCTCTACGCCGGCGCCTACCGAGCGATCAAGGGCGCCGACCCGAGCGCGAAGGTGCTGATCGGCGAGACCTCGCCGCAGGCGCGCGGCGGCGCCGGCATGGCGCCGCTCACCTGGTTGCGCAAGATGGTGGGCCGCTCGCACCTGCGGGCCGACGGCTACGCCCATCACCCGTACGACTACCGCAACTCGCCGCGGCGCTCGAGCGGCGGCCCGAACGACGTGACGATCGCCACGCTCGGCCGGCTCACGCGCGAGCTCAGCCGGCTCGCACACAGCCACCGGCTGCGCACCCCGCACGGGGGCGCGCTTCCGCTCTACCTCACCGAGTACGGCTACCTCGTCCACGGCCGCTTCGCGATGAACCAGAGGCGCGCTGCGTCCTACCTGGCCCAGGCGTTCTCGATCGCGCTGCACAACGGGCGCGTGAAGTCGATGCTGCAGTACGGCCTCGTCTCGCCCCCGTTCAGCGCGAGCTGGGACAGCAGCCTGATTGCATCGGGCGGCAACCCACGGCGCAGCTTCTATGCGCTCAGGTCGTGGGTCCGCCACGCCGGCGGGGCGCTCGCAAGAGCGCACCCGCTGAAGCTGCCCTAGGCGACGTGCGCGGAGCGGTCGAGCGCCGCGCGGACTGCGTGCAGCGTCTCTGCGATATCGATGAGGCTGGCGGCGATTGAAGCGTTGACGCTGAAGGTCGCCCAGGCCAGCTGATCGGTCTCGGCGGACTCGGCCTTTTCGCCGGCCTCCAGGTGCTTCATCGCTTCGTCGCGGTACTCCTTCAAGGTTCCTCCAGTGCTCGGACGAGGTGTCGGTCCTGTTGATCGGGCACTTGGCGCGCGACTTTAGGCTCAGGGCACCCTCCACGCAACGAATGTCACGCACCTTTGTGCGTTTCTCGTCTATCGTCGCGCGCCATGCCGGGGATGGCCTGTCCGAGCTGCTCCCACGAGAATCCTGAGGGCGCGCGCTTCTGCATGTCGTGCGGCACCCCACTCGAGCGCCGCTGCGCCGTCTGCGGGGCCGAACTGCCGCCCGAGGCCCGCTTCTGCATGTCGTGCGGCACGCCGGTCGACCCCGGCGCCCAGTCCCGGGTCGCACCGCCTGAGCAGGCCGCCGCCGCACTCCCCGAGGAGCGCCGCCAGGTGACCGTCGTGTTCGCGGACCTGTCCGGCTACACGGCGGTGGCCGAGCAGATGGACCCCGAGGCGGTGAAGGGGCTCGTGGAGCGCTGCCTGAGGCGTCTCGGCGAGGAGGTCGAGCGTCATGGCGGCCGCGTGGACAAGTACATCGGCGACAACGTGATGGCGATCTTCGGCGCGCCGGTGGCGCACGAGGACGACGCCGAGCGGGCGGTGCGGGCGGCGCTCGGCATGCAGGCCGCGATGAGCGAGATCAACGACGGCCTCGACGAGACCCACGGGGTGACCTTTGCCCTGCGCGTCGGCGTGAACACCGGCGAGGTGATCGCCGGGGCGGTGGGCCGCGAGTACACGGTGATCGGCGACACGGTGAACGTCGCCTCGCGGCTCGAGACCGCCAGCCGGCCAGGGCAGGTGACCGTCGGCGAGCGCACCTACCGCGCCACGCGGCACGTCGTCGACTATCGCCCGCTCGAGCCGCTCGAGCTGAAGGGCAAGGCCGAGCCCGTGCGCGCTTACGAGGCCATCGGCGTGCTGGCCGCCCAGCCGGTCGGCAGGATGCTGGCGCGCAGCGAGGCCCCGCTCGTGGGTCGCGGCGAGGAGCTGCGGCTGCTCGAGTCGCTCTACGGGCGCGTGGTGTCGGAGGGCCGGCCGCACCTCGTCACCGTCGTTGGCCAGGCAGGCGTGGGGAAGACGCGGCTCCAGCGGGAGTTCGAGAGCGGCCTCGGGCGGCGGCCGACGCCGCCCACGATCCGCCAGGGCCGCTGCCTGCCGTACGGGTCGAGCATCGTCTTCTGGGCGCTCGGCGAGGTGCTGCGCGCCGAGTGCGAGATCCTCGACACCGACGACGCCGAGGTGGCCTGGCGCAAGCTGCTCGAGCGCGTGGAGGAGCTCTCGTGCGGCGGCGACAGCCGGCGCACCGCGGCGCTCATGGGCCGCCTGCTCGGCATCGAGGAGCCCGGCGCGGCGCCGCTGCCCGACATGCAGGACGCCCAGCGCATGCGCGAGAGCTTCTTCGCCGCCGTGCGCACCGCGATCGAGGCGATGGCCCGGCGCAACCCGCTCGTGCTCGTCTTCGAGGACATCCACTGGGCCGACCAGGGCATGCTCGACCTCGTGGAGCACCTCGGGCAGTGGGTGCGCGGCCCGCTGATGATCCTCTGCCTCGCGCGCGACGAGCTGCTCGAGCGCCGTCCCGGCTGGGGCGGCGGCCGCCGCGGCGCCACCTCGATCTTCCTCGAGCCGCTGAGCGAGACCGAGACCCGCGAGCTGATCGCCTCGCTGATGCCCGGTGACGTGCCGGAGTCCGCCCTCGTGCCGGTGGTGGCGGAACGCGCCGGCGGCAACCCCTTCTTCGTCGAGGAGATGGTCCGCCTGCTGGTGGAGGAGGGCGGCAACGGTGGCGGCGAGCTGCCCGACACCGTGCAGGGCCTGCTGGCCGCCCGGCTCGACTCGCTCGAGCCATTCGAGCGCCGGCTGGTGCAGCACGCCGCCGTGGTCGGCCGCACCTTCTGGCAGCAGTCGCTCGCGCAGGTCGCGGAGGAGGAGCGGCGCGATCTCACTCAGGCGCTCAGCGCCCTTCAGGAGAAGGACATCTTCGTGCCCGGGGAGGGCACGGCACTCGGCGGCGAGCCCGAGCTTGCCTTCAAGCACGTGCTGATCCGCGACGTGGCCTACGGGATGCTGCCCAAGGCGGTGCGGGCGCGGAAGCACTTCCAGGTCGGCAGCTTCGTGGAGGAGCGCGCCGGCGACCGCGGCCACGAGGTCGTGGCGCTGCTCGCCGAGCACTACGGCCGCGCCGCGCTGGTGGGCCGCGAGGCGCGCGTGGACTCCGACGAGCTCGAGCGCTTTGAGCTCAAGGCGCTCCACTTCCTCGAGTCGGCGGGTGACGCCGCACTCTCCTTCTACTCGAACAGCGAGGCGTTCGCCCACTACCAGTCGGCGCGCGAGCTCGGTCACCGCCACGAGGCCGAGTCGCTCGCGCGGATAGGCGAGAAGCAGGGCGACGCCGCGCTGCGGCTCGGCCGCGTGGACGCGGCGATCGAGGTCTGGCAGGAGTGCCTCGAGTACCACCGGCGCAACGAGAACCTCACCCGGCTGGCCGACCTCCATCGCAAGATCGGCTCGGGCTACTGGCACAAGGGCGACCGGCGCGCCGCGATCGAGCACCACCAGAAGGGCATCAACTTGCTGAAGGACGGCCCGCCCTGCATCGAGCTCGTGCGCCTGTACGAGGAGGCGGCCTGGCTCTACATGCAGACCGGCGACAACATGCTCGCCATCTACGCCTCCGAGAAGGCGCTGCGCCTGGCCGAACGGCTCGGCGAGACGCGCGCCGCCAGCCGTGCGCACGGCATCTTCGGCCGCGTGTTCGGGCGCATCGGCGACACGGTCAAGGCGCGCGAGAACCTCGAGCGCGCGGTGGAGCTGGCACGCGGCTCCGACCAGACCGAGACGATCCTGGCGCTGCTCGCGCTGGGCCAGCACCTCGAGGTGTCGGAGGCGGACTACACCGAGGCCGGCTACGCGTACGAGGAGGCGCTGGCGATCGCCGAGGAGATCGGTGACGTGCCCGCCCAGGTGGAGCTGCACGCGGCCCTCGCCTGGCTCGCGGTCTACCGCGCCGACTGGCCGGCCGCGCGCAGCTCGAGCCAGGCCAGCGCGCGGCTCAGCGAGCAGCAGGGCCTGACCAGCAAGCTGTGCCTGTCGCAGGTGCTGCGCGGACTGCTCCACTGGCGCGACGGCGACTGGGACGAGGCCGAGGCGCTCTACCGACGCGGCCACGAGCTGGCGGAGCAGGTCGGCTGGTCCGAGGCCGCGTTCTCGGCGCTGTTCGGCCTCGCCGCCGTGCTGTCCGACCGCGGCGACTTCAGCGGCGCCGGCACCGTGCTCGGCCAGGCGCTCGACGTCTGCGAGCGCGCGGGCCTCATCGCCCAGTCGATCCAGGCGATCGCGGCGCGCGCCGAGGTGCTGGCGCTGGCGGGCAAGGCTGAGCAGGCAGCCGAGGCCGCCAAGGAGGCCAGCGAGCTGGCCGAGCGGCTCCACTACCCGGTCGGCCGAGCGGCCGCCCTCCAGGCGGCGGGCTTCGCGGGCCGCGACGGCGATCTGCTCGCCGAGGCGCGCGAGGCCTGGCTCGAGATCGGCCGCCCGCTGGACGCCGCCCGCTGCCGGCTGCTCGCCGGGCGCCTGATGCGCGACGCCGACCCGGCCAGCGCCGCCGCCGACTTGGAGGACGCCGCAGCCGAGTTCGACCGCCTGGGCGTGCCGCAGCTGTCCCAGCGTGCGCGTGAGCTGCTCGTACTCGGCTGACCGCTGACCGCTGACCGCGGGACCGCGGACTGCGGACTGCGGACTGCGGAACTAGGTCCGGTCCGCCCTGAACGCCCGGGCCAGCAGCGATCGCGCCTGCTGCGGCGGGTTCGGCGAGTGCAGCAGGACGACGCCGATGGTCTTCGCGCCGTGGCGCACCACGGCGATCAGGCAGTGGCCCGCTTCGTCGGTGTCGCCGGTCTTCAGGCCGATCGTGCCGGGGTAGCCCATCCGCAGCAGCGGGTTGGTGTTGTTCAGCCAGAGCTTCCCGCCCTTGATCGGGAAGCGGACGACGGCGTGAGCCTGGCGCACGATCGACGCGATGCGCTCGTGGCGAAGCACGGTGCGGGCGAGCGCGGCGAGGTCGGCGGGGCAGGAGCGGTTGCCGGGCTCGAGTCCGTGCGGCGAGACGTAGTGCGTGCACAGGAGGCCGAGCGACTGCGCCTTGGCGTTCATCATCGCCACGAAGCGGCGCTGGGTGTGGGCCACGTGGTCGGCGAGGGCGATGGAGGCGTCGTTGCCCGAGGGGAGCAGCAGGCCGTAGAGCAGCGCCTTCACCGATACGTGCCTGCCCTTGGGCAGGAGGCCCACGCCCGAGCCCGAGTAGTGGAGCGCGTCGGGGGTGATCAGCACCGGGTCGGAGTTCCGCGTCTTCTCGGCCACGAGCAGCGCGGTCATCAGCTTGGTGATGCTGGCTATCGGCAGCCGCTCGAGCGGGTTGCGGCGCCAGAGCACCCGGCCCGTCTTCAGGTCGAACACGAGCCCGGCCTTGGGCGGCTGCTTGAAGTGGAGCGCAAACGCATCGGGTGCCTCGAGCGCGACCGCCTCGGGCGAGCCGGGCTGGCTTGGCGCCGCCGCCGGCGAGCGGTCCTTCGTCACCGCCGTGCGCGAGCCCGCCTTGGCCGGCGCGCCGCCCAGCGCTCCACCGTTGTCCGACAGGAGGAACCAGGCCGCAGCCACGCCGGCGATCGGGATCAGCACCGCGATCAGCGTGGCCACGCGGCGCCGGACGCGGCGCCGGCGGCTGGCGCGGCGCCGGCTGCCGCCCTCGAGCGGGCTAATCATTCGCGGACCAGATGGCACCTAGCACTCCGAAGCCGAGAACCGCCAAAACCACGAACGACACCACCACCAATACGTCCACGCCGTGTTGGAACGCGACCGTCAATGTCAGGAACAGCAGCACCAGGATCATCGCCAGAGCGGCCCCGAGGGCCAGGATGCGTTGCATCTAGTAAACGGGAAGGCGCGGCTGGATATAGGCCGTGTTGGGCCGATCGGCGAACAACTTGATCAACACTAACCCGAACAGGAAGCCGCCGATGTGGGCGTAGTAGGCCACGCCGCCGAGTGCGTCGTTCAGCGATGCGTCGAGAATCTGCAGCGCGAACCAGATGGCGAGCACCGCCAGCGCCGGCAGCTCGACGAGCGTGATGAAGAAGATCAGGATGATCGCCGTGACCACGCGGGCCCGTGGATATAAGAGCGCGTATCCCCCCAATACGGCCGCGATCGCGCCGCTGGCCCCGATCCCCGGCGCGGTCGAGTTCGCGTGGACGGCCACCTGCGCGAGGTTCGCCACGGCGCCGCCCGCGAGGTAGAAGATCGGGAACTTCCAGCGCGCCATCGAATCCTCGATGTTGTTCCCGAAGATCCAGAGGAAGAGCATGTTGCCAGCGATGTGCAGCAGCCCGCCGTGCATGAACATCGACGTGAAGAAAGTGATCCAGGTGGCGGGCAGGCTCGTCCCATAGGCGCGCTCCGCCTGCGCGGTTGTCCCGCAGGCGAGGTGGCCAACCGCGTCGACCGGTACGCACTGCTTGCCGGGATGCGTCAGCTCGTAGGGGATCAGGCCCCACTTCACCACGCTGCTGTCGCTCGGCCCGTGCGTGATTCCCGCGTGCTGTACGAAGAAATACACGAGCACGTTGATCACGATGATCCCCACGGTGATGTACGGGAACGTGCGCG
This sequence comes from uncultured Thermoleophilaceae bacterium, assembly GCA_963848495.1. Classification (GTDB taxonomy): domain Bacteria; phylum Actinomycetota; class Thermoleophilia; order Solirubrobacterales; family Thermoleophilaceae; genus JAICJR01. The sequence goes on along the minus strand of CAWKDV010000001.1, from coordinate 489,839 downwards.
TGGGGATGTTGTCCTTGAGCGGAATCAAGGGCCGGTCAGCCTGTCATACTCGGATGACCGATGGGCAGGTCGGTGCACCCCTACGACGACACCGCCGTCGTCGACTCCAACGCGCCCCGCACGAATCAGGCCGTGATGGGCACGCTCGCGCTGCTCGCCTTCGTGGTGAACGCGCCGTGGCTCGTGGCGCTGCTCGCGCTGCAGTTCATCGTGGGCCTCGTCTTCGGCCGCCGCTTCTGCCTGCCCTGTCTCCTCTACTTCGAGCTGATCCAGCCGCGCATCGGCGAGGGCCGGCTCGAGGACTCGCGGCCGCCGCGCTTCGCCAACCAGATGGGCGCCGGCTTCCTGAGCGTGGCCACGATCGCCTTCCTCGCCGGCGCCTCCACCTTGGGCTGGGTGCTCGTGCTGCTCGTGTCGGCGCTGGCGCTGTTCGGCGCGATGAGCGGCGTCTGCATCGGCTGCGAGCTGTACGTCCAGATCGCCCGCGCGCGCGGGCTCACACTCGACCGCTATCCGGCCTGACGTGGACCGCCTGCTGATAGCCGCCTTGCTGATCGCCGCAGTGAGCTTCGCCTCGCTGCTCGTGCGCCGGCGGGAGGCGCCCTCGGCGCCGTCGAAGCTCGACCTGCGCGAGCTCGGCCTCGCCCGCAGCACCGGCGTGGGAGTAGTCGGCTTCTCCACCCCCTACTGCCTACCCTGCCAGCAGTGGGAGCAGGCCCTGGTCCGGTCGCCGGTGCCGTTCATGAAGGTCGACCTCTCCGAGCGGCCCGAGCTGGCGCGGCGCTACCAGGTCAAGGCCACGCCGCTGATCCTGGCGGTGAGCCTCGCGGACGGGACGGTGGTGGACGCCTTCGACGGCGAGCCCGAGCCGGCGCACGTCCAGCGCATCGTGGAGCTGGCTGCCTAGCGGGCCGAAGCCTGCGCCAGCGTCTGCTCGGCGTGGTAGCTCGAGCGCACGAGCGGGCCGGCGGCCACGGACTCGAAGCCCATCGCGTAGGCCTCCCGCTCGAGCTCCGCGAACTCGTCCGGGTGCCAGTAGCGCACCACCGGCAGGTGATCGCGCGTGGGCCGCAGGTACTGGCCGACCGTCAGCACCTGGACGTGGTGCTCGCGCAGGATGCCGAACGCCTCGAGCAGCTCGTCCTTGCTCTCGCCGAGACCGGTCATGAGGCCTGACTTCGTGACGACCTCGTCGCCGCCCATCTCCTTGGCGTTCCAGAGCACGCGCGCCGAGCGCAGGAACCTCGAGCCGCGGCGCGCGAGCGGGTACAGCCGCGGCACGGTCTCGACGTTGTGGTTGAACACGTCGGGCCGCTCGGCGATCACGCGCGCCAGCGGCATCTCCTCGCCGCGGAAGTCGGGCGTGAGCACCTCGACCTTGCAGCCGGGCGCCAGGCGGCGGATCGACCGGATCACGCCGACGAACGCGCTGGCGCCGTAGTCCGGCAGGTCGTCGCGGTCCACGCTTGTGATCACCGCGTGCCGCAGGCCCATCTTCTTCACCGACTGGGCCACTCGCAGCGGCTCGAGCGGGTCGTGGAAGGACGGCTTGCCGGTCTTCACGTTGCAGAAGCCGCAGCGCCGTGTGCAGGTGTCGCCGAGGATCATGAAGGTGGCGGTGCCCCGCTGCCAGCACTCGCCGATGTTCGGGCAGGCCGCCTCGCGGCAGACCGTGTGCAGCCCCTGGTCCTCGATCAGCCGGTTGAGCTCGCGATAGCGCGCGCCGCCCGGCGCCGGCACCTTGAACCAGGCCGGCTTGCGCTCGCGGAACGGCAGCACCTCACCCATCTCGAGCACGCGGGCGCCGCCCGGATTGGCTCTCGACCTCGTCGTCGGCATCAGGAGGTCGAGACTACAACCAAGGGCTCGCGCTGGAACACGTCGCAGAAGCGCTCGATCACCGCGTGGCGGAAGCCCTCCATGTGCCCGGCCTCGCCGAGCTCGCGGCAGATCGAGGTCATCTGCACGCCCTCCATGCCGCAGGGCACTATCCACTCGAACGGCTGCAGGTCGTTGTCGACGTTCACCGCGAAGCCGTGGTGGGTCACCCCGCGCGAGACGTGCACGCCGATCGAGCCGATCTTGCCCTTGGACGCCCAGACGCCGGTCACGCCGTCGCGCACCTCCGCCTCGACACCCTGGTCCGCGAGCGCCGCGACGATCATGCGCTCGAGTCCGGCCACGTACTCGCGGACGTTCCCGATGCGCATGATCGGATAGCCGACGAGCTGGCCGGGGCCGTGATAGGTCACGGCCCCGCCGCGGTCCGCCTCGCATACCTCGATCCCTTGGGCCCGGTACCAGTTCTCGCCCATCGGCAGCTCCCCGGGCCCGGTGCGACGCCCTCGCGTGTACACCGGCTCGTGCTCCAGCAGCAGGAGCGTGTCGGGCTCCGTCGCGTTCTGGAGCTCGAGGCCGAGCCGGTAGGGCACCGGCTCGGCAAAGGTCGTGATCGTCAGGCCGCTAGCCACTCCACTCCTCGAGGTGCCTGCGAACGCTCGACAGGAACTGCGCCGCCAGCGCGCCGTCGAGCGCGCGGTGGTCCCAGGACATGCATAGGTACGTCATCGGCCTGATGGCGATGCTATCCCCGTTCACCACCACCGGCCGCTTGGTCACGGCCTCGAGGTCGAGGATCGCCACCTGCGGCTGGTTGATGATCGGCGTGGCCAGCAGCGCGCCGAACGCACCCGGGTTCGTGATCGTGAACGTGCCGCCCTGAACCTCGTCCGGCGTGAGGCGCTTGGAGCGCGCCCGCTCGGCGAGGTCCTTGATGCGCGTGGCCAGGCCCTCGTGCGAGAGCTCGTGCGCGTCCTTGATCACCGGCACGATCAGGCCGTTCTCGCCGAGCGACACGGCGATGCCGAGGTTCACCTGCTCGTGCACCGTGAAGCGCTCGCCCTCGAGCGTGGCGTTGAGCATCGGGTACTCGCGCAGTGCGGCGATGGTCGCCCTTGCCACGAACGGCAGATACGACAGCCGCCCGCGCGCCGCCTCGATCGCGCTCATGTCGGCCTCGACGACGGTGGTGCAGTGCGCGGCCGTCTGGAGCGAACGGACCATGTGCTCGCCGATTTGGCGTCGCATGAGCGAAAGCCCTTGGCCTTCGGTGACTGGTGACTCGTGACTGGTGACTGGTTCCTCGACGTATGGCGACTCGATGTGGAGCGTCGCCTCAACCGGGGCCGCCGGCGGCTCCTCGACGATGCCCTCGTCGCGGTTTCGGAGGAACGCGAGCAGGTCGCGCTTCGTGACGCGCCCCAGCCGGCCGCTGCCGGAGATCTGAGTCAGATCGATGTCGTGCTCGTCGGCCATCCGCCGCACCACCGGCGAGATCGGGGGTGAGCCGTTCCGCACCGAGTGCCCGTTCGTAGCCGGCGCGGCGGCGACGGGCTCGGGCTCTGCGGTCAGCGGTCTGCGGTCAGCCGTCTCAATACGCGCGAGCACCGTCCCGACATCTACTGTGGCGCCGGGCTCGACCAAGATTTCGGCAAGCCGGCCGGAGGCCGGCGACGGTATCTCCGTCTCGACCTTGTCCGTCGAGATCTCCACGATCGGCTCGTCGGCCTGGATCTCGTCGCCGACCGCTTTCTTCCACGCGACGATCGTGCCCTCGGCCACCGAGACGCCCATCTGGGGCATCGTGACCTCGACGAGCGCGGTGCTAGTAGGCGAGGAGCTCACGGCACGCCTCCTTCACGTCGTCGACCTGGGGCAGCACCGCGCGCTCGAGCGGCGGGCTGAACGGGATCGGCGTGTCGGGCGCCGTGACGCGCACGACGGGACCGTCGAGGTCCTCGAAGGCCTCCTCGGCGATCAGCGCCGCAACTTCTGCGCCCACGCCGCAGGAGCGCGTCGCCTCGTGCAGCACCACGACCTTGCTGGTCTTGCGCACCGACGCGAGGATCGCCTCGCGGTCGAGCGGCACCAGCGAGCGCAGGTCGATCACTTCGACGGAGGCATCGAGGTCCTCGATCGCCTCGAGGGCGACCCCGACCATCGCGCCGTAGGCGATCACGCTGAGGTCGGTGCCCTCGCGCGCGACGCGCGCCTTGCCGAGCGGCACCTGGTAGCGCCCCTCGGGGACCTCGCCTCGCACGCGCCGGTAGAGGTGCTTGTGCTCGAGGTAGACGACCGGGTTGGGGTCGCGGATCGCCGCCGCCAGCAGCCCCTTGGCGTCCTGGGCGGTGGACGGCGCCACCACCTTCAGGCCCGGCGACTGCAGGAACCAAGCTTCGGGGTTCTGCGAGTGGTACGGCCCGCCCGAGAAGCCGCCGCCCGAGGGCAGCCGGACGACCATCGGCACGGCCAGCCCCTGGCGGTAGTGCATCTTGGCCGCCACGTTCACGAGCTGGTCGAAGCCGCACGAGATGAAGTCCGCAAACTGCATTTCGCAGACCGGCCGCAGACCCTCGACGGCCGCCCCGACGGCCGCGCCGATGATCGCGTTCTCGGCGAGCGGCGTGTCCCACACGCGCTCGGCGCCGAACTCCTCGATGAAGCCGTCGGTGACCTTGAAGGCGCCGCCGAAGGCGCCGATGTCCTCGCCGAGGCAGAAGACTGTCTGGTCGGCGCGCATCTCCTCGCGCAGGCCGTCGGAGATCGCCTGCAGGTAGGTGAGCTCAGGCATTGCCCGCCTCCTCCCGCCAGCGCGACCAGGGCGCTTTGCCGTCGCCCAGCTTCGGGTCGGAGGTGGCGAACACGCCGTCGCGCGCGCCGGCCGGGTCGGGCATCGGCTGCTGCAGCGCCCACTCGGTCTCGCGATCGAGCTCGTCCTTCACCGCGGCGCGGACCTCCTCGATGTCGATGCCGTCGTCCGCGAGCTTCTTCTCGTAGCGGTCGATCGGGTCGCGCTTCTCCCAGACCTCGAACAGCTCCTTGGGCACGTAGCGCATGTCGTCGTGGGCGCCGTGGCCGTGCATGCGCATGGTCTCGGCCTCGATCAGCGTCGGCCCGCCGCCGCCTCGGGCGCGCTCGCACGCCTCGGCGGCCGCGTAGAAGACGGCCTCGACGTCGTTGCCGTCCACCTTCACGCCCGGGAACCCGTAACCCTCGGCGCGCTTCACGACGTCGACCGCGAACTCGCGCTCGTTCGGCGTCGAGTAGGCGAACTGGTTGTTCTCGAGGATGAAGACCGCGGGCAGCTTGCGCACGCCGGCGATGTTCATCGCCTCGTGCCACTGGCCGTTGGCCGTGGAGCCCTCGCCGAACCAGGTCATCGCCACGCGCGGCTCCTTGCGCATCTGGAACGCCAGCGCGAGGCCGCAGGTCACGAGCGCCATGTCGGGCAGCATCGAGACCATCCCGACTGCGCCGAGCTCGTGGTCGCCGAAGTGCATGTTGCCGTCGCGGCCGCCGGTCACTCCGCCGGCGCGGCCCATCATCTGCGCCAGCACGCGCCCGGGGCGCACGCCGCGGATCAGGTGCGCGCCGAGATCGCGGTGCAGGATGCAGGTGCGGTCGCGCGGGCCGAGCGCAAAGGCCGAGCCCACCGAGATCGCCTCCTGGCCCCGTCCGTCGTAGTAGGAGCCGGGGACCTTGCCCTGGCGGTACAGCGTCAGCGCGCGCTCCTCGGTGGCTCGCATGAGGAGCATGTAGCGGAGCAGCGCGCGGCGGTCGTCGTGCGTGAGCACCGCTCGTACAGCGCCATCCGCGATGGCCGCGGGTTTCGCGGTCGTCGTGGCCATATCTCAAACTCCCTCCGACTCCGGCTCGGGGTCTCCGGCCGGCTGTCGTCGTATCGGACGTGCGTCGTGGGATCTCCACTTACGCACGCGGGTTCTCTATGTCTCCGACAAGCGTACCCGTGACACCCGCGCCGCGACACCCGCTGGACGCCTTCGTGCGGCGCCAGCGGGTGTCCCGGCGAACGGCGGGCTAGCTCCTCTTCGGCGTGAGCTGGGTGGTCACCGCTCCGGCCGGGTTGGCCGGATCGATGGAGAACCCCAGCGTCTTGGCCGTGAGCTTGAACTTCAGCTTGGCGCCGGCCTTCAGCCCTGCGATGTGGAGGTTGATGAAGGTCGCGCCGGTCTGCTTCGTGACCCTCAGCTTCTTCACCTTCGTCTTCTTGGCCGCCGTGACGGTGAGGTTCGACTTGGCGATCACCTTGCCGTGCAGCGTCTCGACGATCTGCGAGATGGCGAAGTTGTTGTTCGGGTTGAAGCTCGTCACGAGGTCCTCGGCTTTGTTGCCCCGCGGCACCGTGACGGCATGCGTCTTCGCCTGGTTCACCTTGGTGAAGACGTCGTTGATCGTGACCGTCGCCGTAGCGGTCTGGCAGTTGATCAGGTTGTCGATCGTGTTCATCACCGAGACGAGCTTCGCCGAGCTCGTCTGCGCGAAGTACTGCCCGCCCGTGTCGTTTGCGATCTGCTGCAGCCTCGCCGCGTCATCGGGCAGCGCGCCGCTGTCGCCGAAGCCGATCACGTAGGTCTTCGGCTTGCCGCCGCCGAGGTGGGTGTTGTTGTAGTCGCCGACGTTGTGGCCGCCGTCCGTCATGAAGATCCGCGCCTGGGCGGTCGGATCGGCGGTGTTCGCGGCGTCGAACGCCCCGTTGTAGTCAGTCGAGCCGTTGTCCGCGTTGATCTTGGACAGTGACGTCAGCATGGCGGAGCGGTTGGGCTTCACGAGCTCGGGCGGGAAGAGGACGTCCGCGGCCGGCGTGGGGGGCGTCGAAAAGTCGTCAGCGCTCCCGAACTCGATCGCGGCGAACGTCTTGCCATCGCTCGAGCCGCGCTTGATCTCGAGCTGCATCGCCTGGACGCGCAGCGGGGGAGTCGCGGGATCCGTCCCAGCCATCGATCCTGAGTCGTCGACCACGAACACGACGTTGTTGGCGACGACGCAGCCCGGGGTGGCGGCGCCGGCGCCCACCGGGACGGTAGCCGCAACCGTGCCGGCGCAAGCGAGCACGCCCGCCGCGAGCCATCTCGACCTATGCATAAAAGGGGCCTCCTTGAGGGGATCGAGCCAGAGTCAGGCGACCCTAGAGGAGGCACCGGGGCCCCGCAAGGGGCACTCGACGAGTATCCGGTGAGGAATACCCTGAACGGCATGGGCAGCGAGGTCTTCTGGACGCGCCGGCTCCGCTGGCGCCTCCGCGGCGCCCTGATGTGGCCGCTGTTCGCGGTCCTCACCGTGGGGGACGCGCTGTTGCTGCACTTCCTGCCGCCCAACACCACCGGCGTGCGGATCATCCCCGGGCTTGTGGTCGCCTCGTTCGCCAACCTCTTCCTGATCGGCGCGATCGCCCCCTTCATAGCGCGGCGGCTGGCCACCCGCGAGCGGCAGGCGCACCGGCACGAGGGCCGCGAGCAGATCCCCCGCGAGGTGCTGCTCGACCGCAGCGCCGCCGTCCTGCTCGTGCTCGGCACGCTCGGCCTGGCCGCCGCCGGGCTCGGCAACCGGCCGGTGATCGTCTCCGAGACCCAGGCCACCCAGGAGAACGCCAAGCTCGTCGAGGACTACGTGGCGGCCCACGGTACGGCGGAGGTGAAGGCCAACCTCCAGACCGCCAACTCCAAGCGGCTGGCGAAGGGCTACTTCAGGACCTGCATCAACCTGAACGACCGCGCCAAGGCCTTCTGCATGTTCGTCGACACGAACAAGAAGACGGTCGTGAAGGACGGCGACTCGAGACCGAACGCGGTGTCCCTCGGGGGCGGCTTCTAGAGCGCAGTCCGGCGGCCGACTCCAGGAGTCGCCGGCCGCCGTCATCACGAGGAGGTTCGCCGTGTCGAGTCGAGCTGCGGGCGCGGGGCTCCCGCTCTCTCCTCGCTTAGCTTCGGAGCAGCAGCCGGCGGGCTGCGCTTGCGCGCTGCCCGCCGGCCACGCTTGGGCTACTTCGCCAGCCTGATTGTCTTGTGGACCGTGGTCTTGGCGCCGCCCGCGGTGGTCACGGTGAGCGTGATCTTCGCGCTGAGGCGCTTGTGCTTGGCCAGGGCCTTCTTGATCGTCTTCACCGCCGAGCGCGACAGCTTCAGCTTGATCGTGGTCCTGTTGTTTGCGCGCACCGTGGCCTTGACCGTCCTGAAGCGGTAGGTCTTGGCCAGCTTCGGCACGCTCACGGTGCCTGTGGCGACCAGGCTGCCGTCCGACGTCGAGGTGAACGAGGTCAGCAGGCCGCCCTGGCTCACGACCTTCTGCTTGGACCTGGTGCCCCTGAATGACACCTTGGCCGGCGTGATGTTGGGCTGCTGCAGGCCGCTGCCCGGAGCCGCCGCGATGGTCGCGGTCGGAGCCGAGGTGGCCGACGCCACCTGCTTGCTGTCGTTGGTCACGAACTCGGTGACCGTGATCGCCTGGTTCACGTCGGACGCCTGCGCCACGTAGGTCGCGCCGGTGGCGCCGGCGATCGGTGCGCAGCTCACGCTGCAGTGGTTCCACTGGTAGGTCGGCGCGCCGCCACCGGTGACGGTGCCGGAGTTGGCGGTGAGCAGCTGGCCGGCCTGCGCCGCGCCCGTGATGCTCGGGTTGGTCAGCGTCGGAGGCGCGACGTTGAAGTTCAACGTCCAGCCGCCGCTGATCGAGCCGGAGTCACCGGGGTACTGGTCGACGACCAGCAGCTTCCAGGTGCCGTTCGGGCTGCCGCCCGCGAACGTGGCCAGCCCGGTCGGGAACGGGCCGGTCGTGGGAAGCGGCAGGTTGAACACGTTGACACGCGAGCCCGGAGGCGTCTGGTTCGGGTTCGTGTTCGGCGCGTGGTCGGTGTCCAACGGCGGGTCGCAGCCCACGGCACCGCCGTTCGTCGTCGGCGAGGCGTCGGTCGGCTTGTAGGTGCCGGCCGGGAGCGTGTTCGTGACGGTCGGCGAGGAGAGGATGCAGGGCACGCCGGTCAGGGCGGCGTCGTCGAACGTGAGGTTCACGCCCGCGCGAGCCGCGCTCTTGCAGTCGCCGATGTCCGACATCAGGATCGACTTCTGGCCAAGCGGACCGATCAGCATCACGTCGGCGTCGATGGGGCACGCGTGCGCGAAGCCATTCAGCGTCGCGGTGACCTTTGAGATGTTCCCGACCACGCCGGAAGCTGTGACGTCCGACTCCTCCTGGGTGGTCCCGGAGGCCGTCGCGTCGGCGATCGTGATTCCGGTGGTGTTGCTGAAGGTCCTGTCGGCCGCGCTCGCCTGCCCGACCATCAGGAGCAGTGCGGTTACGGATAGGAGGGCGATTCCGAGCATGCGTGCCGGGAAGCGCCGAGCGCTACGGGCTTGAAGCATTACGAGTCCTCCGGGGCTCGAAGAGGGTGGGACTCAGCGAACCTACAACGGAAATTGGAAGTTCGCCAGCGTTCCTTAACTAAACCCCTTCAAACCCCAGATGACTGGCAAGTTTCGCTGCAATAGCAGGAAAATTACGTACCGCAGCTGGGGGATCGGCTTGTTACCGCGTGGCCGCGGGTCCTGTCGGTGGTGGCGCCTTCATTGCGCCCCGCCTCGGGCTCACGTGACGCCTCATCCGGCTGGCGCTCAGCTCGTGCCTGGTCGGCGTCACTTCCGCCCGCCGACCGGCGGGGCGCACTGAAGTTCGCCACCACCGCCACCCGCGGGTGCTGCGTTGGCTTTCCCAACAACTCTCGGCGTAGCGTCCAGTCACGAGTCACGAGTCACGAGTCCCGCGACTCACGACTCACGACTCACGACTCACGACTCACGATCGCTCAGCTCAAGCGTGCGAAATCATCACGTGCTTGACCACGGTGTAGTCCTCGAGCGCGTACATGGACATGTCCTTGCCGTAGCCGGACTGCTTGAAGCCGCCGTGGGGCATCTCGGACACGAGCGGGATGTGGTCGTTGACCCACACGGTGCCGAAGCGCAGGGCCTTGCCGGCGTTCATCGCGCGGCCCACGTCGCGGGTCCAGACGCTGGCCGCCAGGCCGTAGTCGACGTCGTTGGCCCACTTGATCGCCTCGTCGTCTGAGGAGAAGCGCTGCACGCCGACCACCGGCCCGAACACCTCGCGCTGCACCATCTCGTCGTCCTGGTGGAGGCCGGCGACGACGGTGGGCTCGAAGAAGAAGCCGTTGCCGTCGGGCTCCTTGCCGCCGGTGACCACCTCCGCGTGCGAGGGAAGCCGCGACAGGAAGCCCTCGACGCGCTCGCGCTGGTCGCTCGAGACGAGCGGGCCGAGCTCGGTGTCCTCGCTCAGCGGGTCGCCGATCTTGAGGCCCTTGACCGCGTCCGAGAGGCCTGAGACGAAGTCGTCGTAGACCTTGGGCCCGGCGATCACGCGCGTGGCGGCCGTGCAGTCCTGCCCGGCGTTCCAGTAGCCGGCCACCTTCACGCCCTCGATCACGGCCTCGACGTCGGCGTCGTCGAAGATGAGCACCGGCGCCTTGCCGCCCAGCTCGAGGTGCACGCGCTTGAGCGTGTCCGCCGCGGTGCGGGCAATCTCCTTGCCGGTGGCCACGTCGCCCGTGAGCGAGACCATGCCGACCTTCGGGTGACGGACCAGGCCGGCGCCGGCCGGCTCGCCGTGACCGTAGATCACGTTGAGCACGCCGCTCGGCAGGTGCTCGGCACAGATCCGCGCGAGCATCGCGGCGGTCATCGGCGTCTGCTCGGACGGCTTCAGCACCACCGTGTTGCCGGTGGCCAGCGCCGGGCCGATCTTCCAGATCGCCATCATCAGCGGGTAGTTCCAGGGCGCGATCTGCCCGACGACGCCCACCGGCTCGCGGCGGATCATCGACGTGTAGCCCTGCATGTACTCGCCGGCGGCCTTGCCCTCGAGGTTGCGCGCCGCGCCGGCGAAGAAGCGCAGGTTGTCCACGCAGACCGGGATCTCGTCGCGCATCGCCTCGATCGGCTTGCCCACGTTGAGCGACTCGATCTGCGACAGCTCCTCGCCGGCCTCCTCGATGGCGTCGGCGATCTTGAGGAGCGCGAGCGCGCGCTCCCCGGGCGTGGCGTCCGACCATTCCGCGAAGGCGCGCTCAGCGGCGTCCACCGCAGCGTCGACGTCCGCCTCGCTGGAGAGCGGCGTGGTGGCGATCTGCTCGCCGGTGGCGGGGTTGATCACGGGCTCGGTCGCGCCGTCTGCCGGGGAGCGCTCCTCGCCGTCGATGAAGTTCTTGATCTCGGTGGTCGTGGTCGTGGCCATGAGGGTTCCTCCAATTGGGGTTCAGGCGGGGTGCGGGGCCGGCGGGCCGAGCACTTCCTCGACGGGAGTAAATGGCATTCCGACGGCCTCCGCCACCGCCGGATGCGTGACGCGTCCGCCGGCGACGTTCACGCCGCCGCGGAGGCCCGGATCGCGGGCGATCGCCTCGCCTACGCCGAGGTCGGCGAGGGCCACGGCGTAGGGCAGAGTGGCGTTGGTCAGGGCGAAGGTGGAGGTGACCGGAACCGCGCCCGGCATGTTCGTCACGCAGTAGTGCGTGATGCCGTCGACCTCGTAGGTGGGGTCGGAGTGCGTGGTCGGGCGGGAGGTCTCGAAGCAGCCGCCCTGGTCGATCGAGACGTCGACGAGCACGGCGCGCTTCTTCATCAGGCCGAGCTGCTCGCGCCTGATCACGTGCGGCGCGCGGGCGCCGTGGATCAGCACCGCGCCGATCACGAGGTCGGCCAGCGGCAGCATCTGCTCGACGGCCAGCGTCGACGAGTAGACCGTCGAGGCGCGGCCGCCGAAGTACACGTCTAGGTCGCGCAGGCGGTCGATGTTGCGGTCGAAGACGAAGACGTCGGCCTCCATGCCGATGGCGATGAAGGCGGCGTTCATGCCCACCACGCCGCCGCCGATCACGAGCACGGTGGCGGCGGCCACGCCCGGCACGCCGCCGAGCAGCACGCCGCGGCCGCCGAGCGGGCGCTCCAGCATGAAGGCGCCCGCCTGGGTGGCGATCTTCCCGGCCACCTCGCTCATCGGCGCGAGCAGCGGCAGTCGGCCGTGGGAGTCCTCCACGGTCTCGTAGGCGACGCAGGTGGCCCCCGAGTCGCAGAGGCCGCGCGTCAGCTCCGGCGCCGGCGCGAGGTGCAGATAGGTAAACAGGGTGTGGTGCGGGCGCAGCCGCTCGACCTCCGACGGCATCGGCTCCTTGACCTTGAGGATCAGCTCGGCCTCGTCGAAGACCGCGTCGGCGTCCGGCACGATGCGGGCGCCCTGGTCCACGAACTCCTCGTCGGGGATCACGCTGCCCTCGCCCGCGTCGCGCTGTATCAGCACCTCGTGGCCGTGCTCGACGAGCTCGCGCACCCCGGCCGGCGTGATCGCCACGCGGTACTCGTCCGTCTTGATCTCCGTCGGAACTCCAACCCTCATGTGCTGACGGCCTCCTCAACGCGGAACTCGCAGCCCCGTCGCTCTAGTTCGGGAAACATGTCCTCCGGCTCGATGCAGCGCTCGGGCGGCATGGGCGCCGCGGCGCTCTATCTTCCGGCGCGCGAGCAGGCGCACGGCGGCCGCCGCGGGCGACGCCGTGGACACCACGCCGCCGCCCATGCGCCAGCCCTCGTGGGGCGAGGTGACGCAGGACACCCGCACGCAGCGGCCGTCCACGGCGGTGGCCTCGACGAGGTGCACCGAGTAGGTCTTGGGCGAGGCCGGGCTGGCCTCGGACTGCGCGCGCCCGACCTCGTCGGCCGGCCAGTCGATCAGCTCGGTCAGGCGCTCCACGAGCCCCGGCTTCAGCGACAGCCTGAAGCTGGCCTCGCTGCAGCCGAAGCTCTCGGGGAAGGTGCGCGGCTCGGAGTGCAGCGTGTAGATCGTGTCCGCCTCGCCGATCGGCGGCCCGTAGTCCACCGTCCCGGCGGGGGTGAGCGGCGCGAGCTCCACCGGCTCGCCATCGCGCACCACCATCGGCGGCATCGTCAGCTCGTCGAGCAGCGTGCGCAGCGCGTAGGGCAGGCTGAGGCCGGGCGGCGCGTCGGGGTCGCGCCCGGCCGCCGCCACGTCCACGGTCTGCACCGGCGCGTCGAGCCGGCGCACCGCCTCGAGCGCCATCAGATTCGTCTTGCCCGGGGCGGAGCCGATGCCGAGCACGGCGGTGAGGCCGGCGCGCTCGAACTCGCCGCTCAGCTCGAGCTGCTTGCCCGTGAGCCAGTAGAGCCCGCCGAGGTCGATGTAGTGGCAGCCCGCCTCGAGGCAGGCGCGCATCACGTCGAGGTTGATGCGGTAGCTGGCTGAGTTGACGAGCACGTCGCAGGCGCGCAGAACGTCTGCCAGGCCGTCGCGCGCGTCGACCGCCTCCGCGCTGGCGCGACCGGGGGCGTGCGTGGCGGCCACCTCGCGCGGCGCGCGGCGCCGTCGAGGTCGAGCAGGCGCATCGTCTCGACCTCCTCGCGACTCCGCCAGGTCGCGCACGATCGCGGGCGCGATGATGCCGCCGGCCCCGAGCACGGCGACCGTCAGCGGGTGGGTCACCCGACGAGCTCCCGGCCCCTGAGGGCGAGCCAGAACTCGATCCGGTCGCGGGCCCGGCTCAGGTCGCGCCCGGTGAGCTCCTCGATGCGGCGGATCCGGTAGCGCAGCGTGTGGCGGTGGCAGAAGAGCTGGCGCGCCGCCCGCTCCCACTGGCCGTTCTGCTCGATGAAGGCCTCCAGCGAGCGCATCAGCTCGTCGCCGTACTCGCCCTCGCCGCTCTCGAGCGGGCCGAGCAGGTTGTCGCAGTAGAGCCGCAGCGCGTCCTCGTCCTGAAGCGAGAGCAGGAGCTGGAAGGCGCCGAGATCGCTTGTAGGAGGCGACCTCGGGCGCCTCGCCGCCGCTCAGCGTCGGGGCCTCGAGCGCGCAGCGCGCCTCGTGGTAGCTGCGCCGCAGCGCGCGCGTGGGCGCCGGCCGGCTGGCTGCGGCGCGCACGTCGCCGTGCTCCGCGGCCAGCGCCGCGCGTGCGCGTCCGGCGAGCTCGATCGAGTCGATGTCGCGGACGTCGACCACCGCGCACAGGTGCGCGTTCGCGCATCGCCACCAGCGCGCCCGCGCCGGTGCTGGACATGAAACGGTCGAGCAGCGGCTCGGCGCCCGCGGGGTCGGCCAGCTCGAACACGAGCACGGCGGCGGTGTCGCCGACGCCGAACGGACGCAGCCGGCTCTGCAGCTCCTCGCGCCTCCACACGGCCGGTGAGCGCCTCAGCAAGCACGTCGCCGGCCAGGCGGCGCTCGGTGTCGCGCATCACCCGCTGGCGCAGCAGCTCGAGCGCGACGACCGTCACGGCCTGCTGGAGGATCAGCCGCTCGAAGTCGCCGAGGCCGCCGGCGTCGCGCACGGCGATCAGCCAGGCCTGCGGCGCGCCGCTGCCGCGCGTGGCCACGGGCAGCGCCAGCGCACGGCCGGCCAGCTCTGGGTGCTCGGGGCGAACGCCACCGCCGTGGCGGCGGCGCCGGCGCCGTTGCCGATTGGCGCGGTGGCGCGTGCGGCCACCTCGTCGTGCAATCCGGCCAGCGCCTCGCCCGACAGCTCGCGCCGGAACGCCTTGGCGGCCATCGTCTCGCCGCGCGAGCTGAGCACGACCACCGCGCCGCCGATCGCGGCCGCCAGCGCGCGCATCACCTCGTCGAGCCCGCGCTCCTCGAGGATCAGCCGCTCCAGCCGCCGCTGGATGGCGATGCCGCGCTGCAGCACCTCGTACTGCTCGTTTACGAGGCGGGTGAACGCCTTCTCGGTGATGGCGATGAACGGCAGGTCGTAGGGCACCTCGAAGACGGGGAAGCCCAGCTCCGCCGCCTCCTCGAGCAGCGCCTGCGGCACCGCGTCGTGGTTGAAGCCCGTGCCGAAGCCGAGGCCGGCCAGGTGGTGGCCGGCCAGCCGCGCCACGAACTCGCGCTGCTTCTCGGGCGTGTCGAGCTGGATGCCGGTGGTGAGCACAGCTCGCCGCCCGACAGCCACGGCGTGGGGTCGATCAGCTCGGTGATGTGCACCCAGCGGACCGGCGCCTCGGCCGACTCCTCGCCGGCGAGCAGCTCGAGGCCGATGTCCTCGACCAGCCTCTGAACCGTGAGCACCTCAGCCTCCCCGGACCCGGTCTAGTGGCGGACGATCCGCTCCCAGGCCTCGGTGAGCACCGGCCGGATCACCGACTCGATCTCCTCGAACTGCTCGGGCCCGCTCACGAGCGGAGGCGAGAACTGCACCACCGGGTCGCCACGGTCGTCCGCCCGGCAGATCAGCCCGCGCTTGTAGAGCTCGACTGACAGGAACCCGCGCAGCAGCTCCTCCGACTCCTCGTGGCTGAAGGTCTCCTTGGTCTCGCGGTCCTTGACCAGCTCGATGGCGAAGAAGTAGCCGGCGCCGCGCACGTCGCCGACAATCGGCAGGTCGCGGTGCATGCCCTCGAGCATGTCGCGGAACTCGCCCTCGTACTTGAGCACGCGCCCGCAGAGGTCCTCGCGCTCGAAGATGTCGAGGTTGGCCATGCGCCACGGCGGCCGATACGGGATGCCCGCCGAACGTGAGCCCGTGGGCGAACATGCTCGTGCCCTCCGAGAAGTGATCGAACACCTTGTCGCGCGCGATCACGGCGCCCATCGGCGCGTAGGCGGAGGTGAGTCCCTTGGCCGTGGTGATCAGGTCCGGCACGAAGTCGTAGCGCTCGGCAGCCGAAGTAGTTCCGAGTCGGCCCCACGAGCAGATGACCTCGTCGGAGATCATCAGCACGCCGTACTCGTCGCAGATCTCGCGCACGCTTCTGGAAGTAGCCGTCCGGCGGCGTGAAGCAGCCGCCCGAGTTCTGCACCGGCTCGAGGATCACGGCGGCGACGGTCTCCGGGCCCTCGAACTCGATCCGCTTGCGGATCTCCTCGGCCGGGTCGAGCCAGTCGGGGTTGCGGTAGCTGTTGGTGTTGGCCACGTGGCAGCCGCCGGGCGGCAGCGGCTCGAACTGGTTGCGGATGGCGCCGATGCCGGTGGCGATCAGGGCGCCCATCGTGGTGCCGTGGTAGGCGGTCTGGCGGGCGATGATCTTGAAGCGGGTAGGCCTCGCCGTTCTGGCGGTGATACGCGCGCGAGAGCTTGATCGCGCTCTCCACCGCCTCGGAGCCGCCCGAGGTGAAGAAGACGCGGTTGAGGTCGCCCGGCGCCAGCGAGGCGATGCGGGCGGCCAGCTCGATCGCGAGCGGGTGGGCGAAGGTCCAGTTCGTGTAGAAGCCGAGCTCCTTGGCCTGGCGCGCGGCCGCCTCACCCAGCTCGGCGCGCCCGTGGCCGGCGTTCACGCAGAAGAGCGCCGAGAGGCCGTCGAGGTAGCGCTTGCCGTGCTCGTCGAAGACGTAGGAGCCCTCGCCGCGAACGATGATCGGCAGCTCGTGGTCCTCATACGCCCCCATGCGCGTGAAGTGCATCCACAGATGCCGCTTAGCGAGCTCCTGGAGCCTGCTGTGCTCCCGGGTCTCGTTCGTTGCGAACTCGAGCTTCGTAGCCAATGGAACCCCTCTCTAGACGGACTGGACAACCGTACCGCCGGGACGTAGAACGAACAAGGGAGCGTTCGGTGAATTGCCGTCTTGACGACTGTACCGTGCGTACAATCCCGCCCGCGAGGTTTTGGGCAATTGGCCGTTGCACTGCACCGGCCTCACCCATAAGTTCGTGCGCTCAGTCGTCTCGGCGCTAGGCGCCGGTCCAATTTGGCCATCGAGGAGAACGCCACGGAAGTCGAGATCGCCCCGCCCGCGGCGGCGACGGGGTACGCGCGCGCCTCCGAGGTACCGAGCGTCCGGCTCGAGGACGTGACCAAGCGCTTCCGCGAGGTGGTGGCGGTGCGCACCCTCACGCTCGACATCGAGCGCGGCGAGTTCTTCACGCTGCTCGGCCCCTCGGGCTGCGGCAAGACCACCACGCTGCGCATGGTCGCGGGCTTCGAGGACCCCACCTCCGGGCGCATCCTGCTCGACGGGAACGACGTCTCCGGACTGCCGGCGTTCAAGCGCCCGACCAACACGGTCTTCCAGAGCTACGCGCTCTTTCCGCACCTGAGCGTCGAGGAGAACGTCGCCTTCGGGCTGCGCCGCAAGGGCATGGGGAAGAGCGATGCCCGCGCTCGCGTGGCCGAGGAGCTCGAGCGGGTCGGCCTGGCCCGCGAGGCAAAGCGCAAGCCGCGGCAGCTCTCCGGCGGCCAGCAGCAGCGCGTCGCCCTGGCGCGCGCGCTGGTCAACCGGCCGGCAGTGCTGCTGCTCGACGAGCCGCTCGGCGCGCTTGACCTCAAGCTGCGCAAGAACCTCCAGGTCGAGCTGAAGCGCATCCAGCGCGAGGTCGGCATCACGTTCGTCTACGTGACGCACGACCAGGAGGAGGCGCTGACGATGTCCGACCGCATCGCGGTGATGAGCCACGGCGTGGTCGAGCAGGTGGACGTGCCGGAGGCCGTCTACGACCGGCCGCGCACCACCTTCGTCGCCGGCTTCATCGGCGTGTCGAACCTGATGCCGGGCGTGGCGGGTCAGCGCTCCGGCGACGCCGCGGAACTGCGCCTCGACAGCGGGGTGACCGTGCGGGCAGAGTGCGACGTGGACCGGGGCGAGCGCTGCTACGCCGTGGTGCGGCCGGAGAAGCTGAAGGTCACGCGCGTGGAGGATCCCGCGCCGGGCGGCCTGCCGTCGGTGGAGGGGCTGATCGAGAGCTCGCTCTACCTCGGCACCGCCACGCAGATGGTCGTGCGTCTGCCCGACGACGTGACGATGACCGTGCTCGTCCCGAATGCGGACGAGGACGAGCGTCAGCGGCTTCCGGGCGCGGGCGCCCGCGTGCGGCTGAGCTGGGCGACCGACCACATGCACGTGGTCAAGGAGAGTCCGGAGTCCGAGGAGGAACCGGAATCAAGCGAGCAGCCGGCGCCGGCCGGCGCCAACTGGAGGGTGACGGGGATGAGCGAGAGGGACATGGACAGGTTGATCGACGAGCTTGTGGCGAGCGAGGTCAGCCGCCGCCAGCTCCTGCGGGGCGGCGCGGCCGGCGCCCTCTCCCTCAGCGCCGCGGCCTTCCTGGCCGCCTGCGGCGGTGGCGGCGGACTCGGCGCCAGCACCAACAAGCAGTCGAAGGCGATCCCCAACGGCCAGCTCGGCACGGAGCTCAACTTCTCCAACTGGCCGCTCTACATCGACGTCGACCACGGCAAGCACCCGACGCTCGAAAACTTCCAGAAGAAGTACGGCGTGCACGTGAAGTACACGGAGGAGATCAACGACAACACCGAGTTCTTCGGCAAGGTCCACCAGCAGCTCGCCAACGGCAGCTCGGGCGGCCGCGACATCATCGTGATGACCGACTGGATGGCCGGCAAGATGATCCGCCTCGGCTACATCCAGAAGCTCAACCACGCCGCGATGCCGAACGTCCAGAAGAACCTGATCCCGGCGCTGCAGCACCCGGACTTCGACCCGGGCCGCAACTACTCCGTGCCGTGGCAGAGCGGCCAGACCGGCCTGATCTATCGCCAGGACAAGGTCGGCGACATCACGAGCGTCAACGAGGTCTTCAACCCGAAGTGGAAGGGCAAGGTCACGCTGCTCACCGAGATGCGCGACTCGGTCGGGCTCACGATGCTCGGCATGGGCAAGGACCCGAGCACCGGCACGCTCGCCGACATGCTCGCCGCCGTGGACAAGATGGACCAGAACGTGAAGAACGGCCAGATCCGCCGCTTCACCGGCAACGACTACCTCAAGGACCTACCGCACGGCGACACCTGGGTCTGTTACGGCTGGTCGGGCGACGCGGTGCAGCTCCAGTCCGACAACAAGAACATCAAGTTCCTGCACCCGGACGAGGGCTTCATGCTCTGGACCGACAACATGATGGTCCCGGTCGGCGCGCCCCACGCCTACACCGCCGAGGTCTTCATGAACTACATCTACCAGCCCGAGGTCGAGGCGCCGATCGAGGACTACGTCAACTACGTGCCGCCCGTCGCGGGCACGAAGGAGGCGCTGCTCAAGCTCGACCCCAGCGTGGCCAAGAACCCGCTGATCTTCCCGGATGCCACGACGCTCCAGAAGGGTCACGCGTTCAAGCAGCTCGCGCCGGCTGACGAGGACAAGCTGAACCAGGCCTTCCAGGCAACCATCGGCGCATAGGTCTCGCGCGGTGGCCTTCGTCCAGCGCCACAAGGGGATCTTCCCCCTGCTGCTCCTGCTGCCGGGGCTCCTCTGGCTGATCGTCTTCTTCGCGCTGCCGCTCTACTACCAGGCGCGGATCTCGCTGAACACGGGCTCCGTGTTCAACGGCTTCCACTTCGCCTGGCACTGGTCCACCTATACCGACGCACTCTCGCGCTACCACACGCAGTTTCTGCGCTCGTTCTGGTACGCGGGGCTGTCCACCGCGCTGTCGCTCCTGATCGGCTACCCGCTCGCCTACGCGATCGCGTTCCGCGGCGGGCGCTGGCGCAACGCGCTGCTCCTGGCGGTGATCCTGCCGTTCTTCGTCACCTACCTCGTGCGCACGCTCGCCTGGGAGACCATCCTCGACGACTCGAGCCCGCTGGTCTCGGTCCTCCAGTCGCTCCACATCATCGGCCACAACGGCCGCATACTCGCCACCACTGGCTCGGTGGTGGCGGGCATCACCTACAACTTCCTGCCCTTCATGATCCTGCCCGTGTACGCGTCGCTCGAGCGCATCGACGGCAGGCTGCTCGAGGCGGGGGCGGACCTCTACGGCAACCGCCGCTCGGTGTTCACGAAGGTCACGCTGCCGCTCTCGATGCCGGGCGTGGTGGCCGGCGTGCTGCTCACGTTCATCCCTGCGGCCGGCGACTTCGTCAATGCCGCACTGCTCGGCTCCCCCAAGCAGACGATGATCGGCAACGTCATCCAGAGCCGCTATCTGGAGATCAACGACTACCCGACCGCCGCGGCGCTGTCGTTCACGCTGATGGCGATCATCCTCGTGATGGTGGGGATCTGGGCCAAGCTCGCCGGCACCGAGTCCCTGATGGGCAGCGAGGCGGTGACGTGACGAGCGAGGCCTACAGCGCGCCTGCCGCCGCCGCCGCTCGCGCGGAGCGCCCGCCGGGCAGGTCGCCCGCCCGCCGCATCGGTCGCTGGCTGATCCACTGGTCGCTGCCGGCCTACGCCACGATCGCGCTCGTCTACCTGCTGTTCCCGATCGCGATCATCATCTGGTTCTCCTTCAACAACACCCACAGCCGCTTCAACTTCGTCTGGCAGGGGTGGACGCTCAAGCACTGGAAGGACCCCTTCCAGGTGCCGGGGCTGCTGGGCGCGCTGAAGGTGTCGATCGAGATCGCGGCGATCTCCACTGTGATCGCCACCGCGCTCGGCACGGCGATGGCGCTGGCGATGGTGCGCTACGAGTTCCGCGGCCGCGCGCCGCTGAACTTCTTCATCTTCCTGCCGCTCAGCACGCCCGAGATCGTGCTCGGCGCCGCGCTCCTGTCGCTGTTCCTCGAACTGAGGATCAACACCGGCTTCGCCACCATCCTGATCGCGCACGTGATGTTCAACATCTCGTTCGTGGTGGTGGTGGTCAGATCGCGCCTCATCGGGTTCGACCGCTCCCTCGAGGAGGCCGCCCAGGACCTCGGGGCCAACGCCTGGGTCACGTTCACGCGCGTCACCCTGCCGCTGATCGCGCCGGGCGTGCTATCCGCTGGGTTGCTCGCGTTCGCGCTCTCGATCGACGACTTCGTGATCACGAACTTCAACTCCGGCTCGACGGTCACCTACCCGCTGTTCATCTGGGGCGCCGCCCGGGTGTCGATCCCGCCCGAGGTCAACATCGTCGCCACGATGATCTTCCTTTTCACGGTGATCATTGCCATCCTCACGGTGTTACAGCAGAGGAGGGCCGAGAAGCTCGCTTCCATTCGGCCCGAACAGGAGGCGATCGCCTAACGGAGGTGGACCGTGAAGCGCTTTTGGATCTCGAGTGTGAGTGCAGTGGCCGCAGTCGTGCTGGCTGCGGGAGCGGTGGCGGCAGAGGCACAGCGTCACCACGGCAGGCATGCCCCGAGAACCACGCAGGTCTACACGCTCGATGGCGATCACGGCAACCCCGAGGGCGTCGCGTTCGACAAGCGCAGCGGCAACTTCTTCGTCTCGAGCGCCGCCGACGGCTCGATCTGGCGTGGTCGCCTTGGCGACACCGGCACGCCCGTGCCGGTGTTCGTAACCGGTGGCACCGGCAATGCTGCCACGGGCATGAAGGTGTCCAAGGGCAAGCTCTACGTCGCGGGCGCATCCACCGGCACGATCAAGGTCTACGACATCGCGACCGGCGCTCTGCTCGCCACCTTCGACACCAAGGGCGGCAGCTCGAGCCCGACGTTCGTCAACGACCTGGTGATCACGCGCGACGGCGACGTGTTCGCGACGGACTCGTTCCGCCCGGCGCTCTACCACCTGAGCGCGGCCGAGGTGGCGGCGGGCACGCCCACCCCCAAGCCGATCGATCCCGCCGATGTGATCACGACGACGCCGGACATGCCGTTCGACGCCACCGCGGGCACGTTCAACCTCAACGGCATCGTCGAGTTGGGCAGCGCACACCACCGGCATCTCCTCGTGGTCGTCGACACGAACAGCGGCCGGCTGTTCCTGGTCCAGGTCCGCGACGGCAAGAACTCCTCGCGCAAGGTCGCGGAGCTCGTCGTATCGGGTGGCCCGTTCAAGGGCGGCGACGGCCTGCTGCTCGACGGCGGCCGGCTGATCGTGGTCCAGGGGTCGAACACGGCGGTGCCCGGCGGGGCGAACGGCCTGGTCGATTTCATCCAGCTGCGCGTGCGGCACCACGTACTGAGCGGACGGCTGAGGCGGCAGCGCACCGACGCGACGCTGCGCGGGCCCTCCACGATCGCGCGGGCGGACGGCCGCTACCTGGTGGTCAACGCCGACTTCGCACAGAACAGGAAGCCGTTCACGGTGAGTGGACTGCCGCGCTGAGGATGACCGCTGGTCAGCGGTCCTACATCGGCACTACGAGCACGGGCGCCGGCGAGAGGTGCAAGAGCTTGTGGGCCACCGAGCCCAGCACCAGGCCCTTCAGCAGCGGCTCGCCGCGGGTGCCGATCACGATCATGCCGGCGCCGCGGTCGGCGGCGAGGGTGGCCAGTGACTCGGCGCGGTCGCCGCTGAGCACCACGGTCTCGGGATCGAGACCGGCCTCGCGCGCGGCCTGCGCGGCCTCGGCGGTGGCGGACTCGCCGCGCTCGCGGAGAGCCTTGGCCAGGTCCTGCACCTCGCCGCCCAGCGCCGAGACCTCGTAGGCATACGCGATCACCAGGCGGCACTGCAGCGCGCTGGCCAGCTCGATAGCGGTGCTGAGCGCCTTGCGCGAACCTTCCGACCCGTCGTATCCGAGGACTACGTCGCCTTGCATGTCAGGGTGTGACCGCCTCGGGCGGTGGCGCCTCTCCGGTGAGCAGCCTCGGGTCGGCAACCTCCGGCTTGCGCTTGAAGAACTCGCTGGCCTTGCCGTTCCAGAGCAGCATGAAGACCACCCCGAGCAGAAGGCCGCCCAGGCCGATCACCAGCGGTCCGCCGGTGCCGAGGATCACCGTCGATCCGGAGTTGGTCCTCCCGAGATCGATGCACGACTTGATGAAGAGGTAGCCGAGGCTCAGGAAGCCGAGCAGGGGCAGCAGGCCGATGTAGATGGCGTTCTTCGGGCTCTTGAACAACTCCCGGCGGAAGTAGATGACGCAGGCGAGCCCCGTTAAGCCGTAGTAGAAGGCGATCATCAGGCCGAGCGCCGAGATCGAGTCGGACAGCACGTTGTCGCTGACGATCGTCAGGCCGACGTACCAGATGATCGACACGACGCCCATCACGATCGTCGAGACGTCCGGCGTCTGGAAGCGCGGATGAATATGGCCGAACACCGACGGCAACGCCTTCTGCCGCGCCATGGAGAGGCTCGTGCGCGCGGTGGGCAGGACCGTCGTCTGCGTCGAGGCCGACGCCGACGTGAGCACGGCGATGATCAGGAGCTTGTCGAGCCCGGAGCCGAACACGGCCTTGCCGATCGGCGCGAAGACGTCGTCGGAGTTGTCGCTGAGCGTCTTGACTCCGGCGAACGAGATCGCGGCCGTGGTCACCAGCAGGTAGATGCCCACGAGCAGCAGCGTCGAGATCACGGCGGCTCTGCCCGGCGCGTTGCCGGAGTCCTCGGTTTCCTCGTTCACGGCCACGCCGCTGTCCCAGCCCCAGTAGATGAAGACCGCCAACAGCACGCCGTCGATGAGGGCGCTGGTCGAGAGGTGGAAGGGCGAGAACCAGCCGAGCTCGACGTGGCTGGACGCCGGCGGCGCCGACCCGGCGTAGACCTTGATCAGCGCCACGATGGCGAAGAGCATCAGCGTCACGAACTCGGCCCCGAGCAGGAACTGCTGGGTGCGCGCGGACAGCTCGATGCCGCGCCAGCAGATCCAGGTCATGACGACGATCCAGGCCACGCCGATGACGGTGACCCAGAACGTGCTCGGGTTGCTCTTGCCGAACAGCTGGAAGCTGTAGAGGCCCGCGATCTGCGACAGGTTGGCCATCACGATCACGTCCGCAACGATGATCGCCCAGCCGCCCATCCAGCCCGAGCGGGGCCCCATCGCCTTCGTCACCCATGAGAACGTGGTGCCGCAGTCCGGATCGGCGCGGTTCAGGTAGTTGTAGGCCAGCGCGATGCAGAGCATCGGCAGGAAGGCGACGATCATGATCGCGGGCGCCTTGAAGCCGACCACGGCGGTGATGAGCCCGAGCGTCGCGGCCAGCGAGTAGCCGGGCGCGGTCGAGGCGACGCCGATGACCACGTTCGAGAGGAACGAGATCGCGTTCTTCTTCAGGCCCGGCGCCTCAGGCGACGTTGTGCCGGCAAGGGGTGAGCCAGTCCCCAGTGCCTCCGAGTGGGAGGTCATCGCTGCGAACTGTAAAAGCCCGTGGCGCAAAAACGCAAGCGCCAACCCGTCGCATACCAACCGCGGCGATGCGCCTAATAGGCTCCAGCGCCAATGTCCACCTACGCCAAGCTCGCCGGACTGCCCGTCGAAATCGACTCCTACAGCCTGGAGCCGCTGGAGGCCGAGGTCTCGAGCGACTTCACTCGGCTGTCCACCGTCATCCACATCCGGGGCGGTGGCGAGGAGGGTGTGGGCGAGGACGTGACCTACGACGCGCTCGACCACATCGCCCACCAGGACGCCGGGGCCGTACACGATCTCTCGGGCCGCCGCAGCCTCGGCGAGCTGTCGGAGCTGGTCGGCGGGCTCGACCTGTTCCCGAGCGAGCCGGTGCGCGACGTGTCGCGGCTCTACCGGCGCTGGGCGTTCGAGAGCGCGGCGCTCGACCTCGCGCTGCGCCAGAGCGGCACGACGCTCGCCGCGGAGCTGGGGCGAGAGCTGCGGCCGCTCACCTTCGTCGTCTCGCTGCGGCTGGGCGAGCCGCCCTCGATCGAGCCCGTGCGCCGGCGCCTCGAGCTGTATCCCACGCTGCGCTTCAAGCTCGACCCCACCAGCTCCTGGACCGACGAGCTGATCGCTGAGCTGGTCGCGACGGGGGCGGTCGACTCGGTGGACATGAAGGGCCTCTACCGTGGCACGGTCGTCGACCAGCCGCCGGACCCCGACCTCTACCGGCGCGTGGTCGCGGCCTTCCCGGACGCGTGGATCGAGGACCCGGCGCTCGAGCCGGAGATCGACGAGCTGCTCGAGCCTCACCGGCACCGCATCACCTGGGACGCCATCATCCACTCGGTCGCCGACATCGAGGCGCTGCCGTTCCCGCCGAAGATCGTGAACATCAAGCCGTCGCGGTTCGGCTCGCTCGAGGCGCTCTGCGCGGGCTACGACTACTGCGAGAAGCACGGCATCGGCGCCTACGGCGGCGGCCAGTTCGAGCTCGGGCCCGGCCGCGGCCAGATCCAGTACCTGGCCGCGCTGTTCCACCCGGACACGCCGAACGACGTGGCGCCGAGCGGCTTCAACCTGCCGAACCCCGTGCCCGGCCTGCCGTCGAGCCCGCTGGAGCCGCGCCCGGCCGAGCTGGGCTTCCGCTGGGCGCCTTAGGCGGCGGCGCCGCCTGGATCGATCCGGTCCATCCGGTCGATCAGTTTGAGCAGGGCCTGTGTCTGCGCCCGTTGTTCGTCACGGCCTTCCCTGACCTCGTGAATGAATCAGCCAACGAGCGTTCAAACCGCGCGAGCGACCGGTCGACTCGCACCGTGGTCTCCCGCAGGAAGTCGCGCAGATCATCACGGCTCTCGCGCGACAGCCGAACCTCCTCGCGCGTCAGCTCCACCTCGTGGTGGATGTCAGCGAGCAACTGGTTCCGGCGCCACACGGATCGGATTCTCCCACCACGCCCGTGACAGTTCCAGACGTTCCGGCAACAACCTCGCGACGCAACTGCTACATCGCCCGCGCTATCACCAGCCGCTGGATCTCGTTCGTGCCCTCGTAGATCTGGGTGATCTTCGCGTCGCGCATCATGCGCTCGACCGGGTACTCGCTCACGTAGCCGTAGCCGCCGAGCACCTGCACGGCGTCGGTGGTCACGGCCATCGCGGTGTCCGAGCAGAACAGCTTGGCCATCGCCGAGTACTTGCCGAGGTCGCGCTCGCCGCGGTCGACTTTCGCGCAGGCCTTGTAGAGCAGCTCGCGGGCGGCGGCCGTGCGCGTCTCCATGTCGGCGAGCTTGAACTGGATGCCCTGGAACGAGGCGATCGGCTTGCCGAACTGGCGCCGCTCCTTGGCGTAGGCGGCGGCATAGTCGGTCGCGCCCTGTGCGAGCCCGAGCGCCTGCGCGGCCACGCCGAGCCGCGACCGGTCGAGCGTGCCCATGGCCACCTTGAAGCCCTTGTTCTCCTCGCCGATGAGGTTCTCCGCCGGCACGCGCACGTCCTCGAACACGGGCTGACCGGTCGGCGAGCCGCGGATGCCCATTTTGTGCTCGAGCTTCCCGACCGAGACGCCGGGCAGGTCCGCGTCCACCACGAACGCCGAGATGCCGCGCGAGTGGCCCGCGTCGGGGTTGGTCACCGCGAAGACGACGAAGAAGTCGGCCACGCCCAGGTTCGTGATCCAGTTCTTCTCGCCGCTCAACACCCACTCGTCGCCGTCCCTCACGGCCCGGGTGCGCATGCCGCCCGGGTCGGAGCCGGCCTCGACCTCCGACAGGGCGAACGCCGGCGACCACTCGCCGCTCGCCAGCCGCGGCAGGTAGCGCTGCTTGAGCTCCTCGGAGCCGAACAGCGAGATCGGCAGCGAGCCGAGCTCCTGCACCATCAGGATCAGCGCGGTGGACGCGCACGCCTTGGCGAGCTCCTCGATGGCGATGTTGAGGGCGAGCGTGCCCGTGCCAGTGCCCCCGTACTCGGTGGCGAACGGGAGGCCGAGGATGTCCTGCTCGGCGAGCAGCCGGCGCAGATCGTGCGGGTACTCGGCCTTCTCGTCGATCTCGGCGGCGCGCGGCGCGACCCGCTCGACGGCGATCTGCCGCACGGTGTCGCGGAACCAGACCTGCTCCTCGCTGAGGGCATAGACATCCGTGGTCGCTTCGGCGGCCATGTCCTGGATTATGCCGGTGTGGTCCTCGTCGCCCCCGACAGCTTCAAGGGAACGCTCGCCGCCGCCGACGTGGCGAAGGCCGTGGCGGAGGGGCTGCGCCAGGGCGGGCTCGAGGCCGAGGAGCTGCCGATCGGCGACGGCGGCGAGGGGACGATGGACGCTCTGGTGGCGGCGCTCGGCGGCGAGTTCCGCACGGCCGAGGCGAGCGATCCGCTCGGGCGGCCGGTGAAGGCGCGCTTCGCGCTGCTGCCGGACGGGCGCGCGGTCGTCGAGACCGCCGAGGCCAGCGGCCTCGCCTTGGTCGACGAGGCGGAGCGCGACGTCTGGGCGGCGAGTACTCGCGGCACCGGCGAGCTGATCGTCGCGGCCGTCGAGGCGGGCGCGAGGGAGGTGATCGTGACCGTGGGGGGCAGCGCCACCATGGACGGCGGCGCGGGCGCGCTGGAGGCCCTCGACGCGGCTGGCGTCGATCCCAAGCTGGAAGTGCTCTCCGACGTGCGCACGCCGTTCGAGCACGCGCCGCGCGTGTTCGGCCCACAGAAGGGAGCCGACCCGAAGATGGTGAGGCGGCTCGAGCGCCGGCTGGCGAAGCTGGCGGAAGCGGCGCCGCGCGACCCGCGCGGGCAGCCGCTGACCGGCGCGGCCGGCAGCCTGTCCGGCGGGCTCTGGGCCTACCGCAAGGCGAAGCTCGTGCCGGGCGCGGCCTACGTGCTCGACACGCTCGGCTTCGACGAGCTGATGCGCGCCTCCCGCTTCGTCGTGACGGGCGAGGGGCGGCTCGATCATCAGACGCTGGCCGGCAAGGCCGCCGGCGAGGTGGCCACGCGCTGCCGCCAGAACGGCGTGGCGTGCCACGCGCTGGTCGGCACGGACGCGATGGAGCCGTTCGAGGTCCGCCTGCTCGACTTCGCCAGCGTCAGGGAGGCCGGTACACGCGCAAAATTGCGCCGCGCGGGTCTGGATCTCGCCCGGCCGGCGGGCTAACGTGCCCCGAACGCGAGGGAGGTATCCATGACCATACTGCCCGAGCTGGACGAGCACGAGCGGGCGCAGCGCCAATTGGACGCAGCGCTCGAGGAGCAGCAGCGACTCGCCGCGACCTACGAGGAGTCGATAGGCACGACGCGCGAGCTGCCCGTCTACATGCGACTGCGCGAGGCGCGCAAACGCGTGTCAGCCTGCGACCAATGGCTGCAGTGGGTGGATGACGACGGCGCGATCAGCGCGCCGCACGGCGAGAGCCTGCCGCTCGACGATCTGGGGGTGTGAAGCGGGCGCATGGAACGTGTGCTCGGAATCGGCGGCTACTTCATGCGGGCCGCCGGCCCGGCGGCCCTGGGCGCCTGGTATCGCGATTGCCTGGGCCTGGACGCCGATGAGAACGGCCTGTGGCTTCAGGAAGCCGGGCCGACGGTGTTCGCGACGTTCGATTCCGAGACCGCCTACTTCGGGTCCCGCACCCAGCAGACCATGCTCAACTTCCGAGTCAGCGACCTGGATGCGATGCTCGCGCAACTGCGCGCCAAGGGAGCGGACGTGGCCGAAGAGACGCAGGACATGGAGGGTGTCGGCCGATTCGGCTGGGTCACCGATCCCGAGGGCAATCGGGTCGAGCTGTGGCAGCCCGCCTGACCGCGCCGGCTCCCTAGACCCCTAGATCCTCGATGTGCTCGAGCAGGTAGTCGTAAGCCGGCAGCGTCAGGAACTCCGGGAAGTCGTCCGCCAGCGCGACCTGCTCGAACAGCATCCGCGACTCGCGCGGGCGCCCTTCCTTCTCGAACCACTCGTCGTCGCCGATCTCACCGCGGATCCGCTCGAGCTCCTCGTCCTCGGCGGCCTTCACCTGCTCGGCCGTGAACCTTCCGGCCCGCATCCACTGCCACACCTGCGAGCGGGCGATCTCCGCCGTGGCGGCGTCCTCCATCAGCCCGTAGATCCCGGCGGCGCCGTTCCCGCGCAGCCATGAGGAGATGTACTGGATGCCGACGTTCACGTCGTTGTGGAGGCCCTCCTCGGTGATCTCCCCTGGAGTGGACTTCACGTCGAGCAGATCGGCGGCGCTCACGTCCACCTCGTCGCGCCGGCGCTCGACCTGGTTGGGCCGGTCGCCCAGCACGGCGTCGAACTCGGCCGTCGCGTTCGCCACCGAGTCCGGGTGCGCGACCCAGGTGCCGTCGAAGCCGTCGCCCGCCTCGCGCCTCTTGTCGTCGCGCAGCTTGGCCTGCGCCTGATCGTTCGCCTCCTGGTCGGTGCGCGACGGGATGAACGCCGCCATTCCGCCCATCGCGTGCGCGCCGCGCCGGTGGCAGGTCTTCACCAGCAGCTCCGTGTAGGCGCGCATGAACGGGACGGTCATCGTCACGCCATTGCGGTCGGGCAGCAGGAACTCGGGTCGGGTCCGGAAGCACTTGATCATCGAGAACATGTAGTCCCAGCGGCCGGCGTTGAGGCCCGCCGAGTGGTCACGCAGCTCGTAGAGGATCTCGTCCATCTCGAACGCCGCCGGCACGGTCTCGATCAGCACGGTGGCGCGGATCGAGCCGCGCTCGATCCCGAGCTCGTCCTGCGCGTGCTCGAAGACCTCGTTCCACAGCCGCGCCTCGAGGTGCGACTCCATCTTCGGCAGGTAGAAGTAGGGGCCGCTGCCCTTGCCGACCAGCCGCCGCGCGTTGCGGAAGAAGTGCATGCCGAAGTCGAACAGCGCGCCTGAGACCGGCTGGCCGTCCACGACGAAGTGCTTCTCCGGCAGGTGCCAGCCGCGCGGGCGCACGAGCAGCGTCGCGACCTCGTCGCCCAGCCGGTAGTCCTTGCCCTCCGGGCTCGTGAACTCGATCGTGCCCTCGATCGCGTCGGTGAGGTTCACGTGCCCCTGGATCATGTTCTGCCAAGTCGGCGAGTTCGAGTCCTCGAAGTCCGCCATGAAGCCGCGCGCGCCGGAGTTCAGCGCGTTGATCATCATCTTGCGGTCCGTCGGGCCGGTGATCTCCACGCGCCGGTCCTGCAGGTCGGGCGGCGGCGGCGACACCGTCCAGTCGCCCTCCCGGATCTCGCGCGTCTCGTCGAGGAAGTCGAGCGTGCCACCCGCCTGCAGCGCGGCGTTGCGCTCGGCCCGGCGCCGCAGCAGCTCCTGGCGCCTCCCATCGAACCTGCGGTGCAGCCCGGTGACGAAGGCCACCGCCTCGTCCGTCAGCACCTGCTCCGCTCCCTGCACCTCAACGGCTCCCATTGCGACTGCCTCCCTGTATCGACATGTGAATCAGCTCGAGCGGGTGGTAGACCCGCAGCGGGCGCCCCATCGCCTCGCTCTTGGCGGCGATCTGGATCGCGCAGCCGGGGTTGCCGGCGGCGATCGCCTCGGCGCCCGTGGCCAGCAGGTTCTCCACCTTGCGGCGGCCGAGCGCGTCGGCCGCCTCGGGCTCGAGCAGGTTGTAGACGCCCGCCGAGCCGCAGCAGAGCTCCCAGCCCTCCGGCTCGAGGAGCTCGAGCCCGGGGATCCGCTGCAGCAGCTTGCGCGGCTGCGCGCGCACCGCCTGCGCGTGCGCGAGGTGGCAGGCGTCGTGGTAGGCGACGCGCCCCAGCGGGATCGGATGCCGGGGCGCGCGCTGCTCGTGCTCCGCCAGCAGCTCGCTGACGTCGCGGACCTTCTCGGAGAACGCGGCGGCGCGGCCTGCCCAGCGCGCGTCCTCTCGCATCAGATGTCCGTAGTCCTTCATCGACGAGCCGCAGCCGGCGGCGTTGACCACGACCCAGTCGAACCCCTCGAACGCCTCGATCGTCGCGCGCGCGAGGTCGCTCGAGTCGTAGCCGGTGTGCATCTGGAGGGCCCCGCAGCAGCGCGGCTGCCGCGGCGCGTGCACCTCGAAGCCCTCGGCGCTCAGCACCTCGGCGGTGGCGCGGTTCACGTCGTTGAAGAACACGCGCTGCACGCAGCCCTGGAGCAGGCCCACGCGGCCGCGCCGCTCGCCGCGAGCGGGGTGAGCTCGGGCAGGCGCGCCTGCGTCTTGCGCAGCGGCGTCTCGGGCGTGAGGGCGGCGAGCGCCGCAAGCCGTCCCTTGCGATTCCGGGCGGCACGGTGCACCCCGAGCCTGCGCGAGAGCGCGAGCAGCGGCGCCAGCGCGCGCAGCCGCCCCGGGTGGGGGAAGAGCTGGAACAGCGCGTCGCGGTAGAGGCGGTCGGGCAGCGAGCGGCGATGGTTGCGCTCGACCTGCGCGCGCGTGTCCTCGATCAGCATGTCGTACTTCACGCCCGACGGGCAGGCGGTGACGCAGGCCATGCAGCCCAGGCAGCGGTCCCAGTGCTGCACCATCGCGCCCGACAGCCGGCCCTCCAGCGCCTCGTCCATCAGCACGATGCGCCCGCGCGGCGAGTCCATCTCCTCGCCCCAGAGCACGTAGGTCGGGCAGGTGGGCAGGCAGAAGCCGCAGTGCACGCAGTCCTCGATCAGCTCGCGCTCGGGCAGGCGAACGGTGTCGAAGCCGGCCATCAGATCCCGCCCGCGAAGGTGCCGGGGGCGAACACGCCGGCAGGGTCGAAGCGCTGCTTGATGCGACGGGACAGCTCGACCGGCTCGGCGTCCCAGACGTCGAGCGAGGCGCGCAGCTCGCGCGGGGCGTCGAGCAGCACGCACTTGAACGGCATGAGCGCCGCCCGCAGCTCCAGCACCCGGTCGAGATCGAGCGTGATCCACGAGAGCCCGAGCGAGCCGCGGCCCACCAGCCGCCCGCCGAGGGTCTCCACCGCGCGCAGGGTGCGCGCCAGCTCGGACTGCTGCCCCGAGACGCGCACGACGGCGCGATCGGCGGAGCGCTGCCCGTCGCGCTGGCGCTGCCAGAGCTCGCCGTCGTCCTCCACGATCTCCGCCTGCACGCCCTGCTCGGTCAGCAGCGCGCAGGCGGCCTGAGCCTGCTCGTGGGCGGTCGCGCCGCCGAGGCGAGTGAGCACCGCGCCCGAGCCATCCTCCCAGCGCACGTCGAGGCAGTCCTTCTCGAGCGAGAAGTGCGCCAGCTCCGAGGCCGCGCGCGCGAGGATCTCCGGGTCGTCCGTGCGACCGATCGCGGTGGCTGTTCGCGCCGGCAGCGGGTGCAGCCGCAGCGCCACCCGCAGGATCAGCCCGAGCGTGCCGAACGAGCCGCAGAAGAGCTTGCCGATGTCGTAGCCCGCGACGTTCTTGATCACCTGGCCGCCGGACTTGGCCACCGTGCCGTCGGACAGCGCGACGGTCATGCCGAGCACCAGGTCGCGCGGAGCCCCGTAGCGGTGACGCAGCGGGCCGGAGTCGCCGGTGGCGAGCACGCCCCCCACGGTCGCTCCACCCAGCGGCGGGTCGAGGGCGAGCATCTGCCCCGCCTTCGCGTAGCGCTTCTGCGCCTCCTCGAGCTGGAGGCCGGGCTCGACGATCGTCGTCAGGTCGCCCTCCTTGTGCTCGAGCAGCTCGCCCAGCGAGCTCGTGGACAGCTCGACGTCCGGCTCTGCGGTGGGGGTGCCCCAGCCGTACTTCGTGCCGCTGCCGCGCACCCGCAGCGTCAGCCCGTCGGCGCCGCACTGGCGCACGAGAGCCGCCGCCTCGTCAGGAGTGCGCGGCGCCTGCAGCTCGCGGGTCGTCATCAGAAGCGCTCCGCCACGCCTTCGCGCTCGAGCGGGTGCTGCCGGTAGGGGCCCGGCACCTCGCCGCACAGCCGGGGCGTGGGCATCACCTTGCCCGGGTTGGCGAGCCCGCCCGGGTCGAACGCGCAGCGCAGCCGCTGGAAGACCTCGAAGTCCGGCTCGTCGAACATGCGCGGCATGTAGCGCTTCTTGTCGAAGCCCACGCCGTGCTCGCCGGTGATCGAGCCGCCGGTCTCCACGCAGACGTTCAGGATCTCGCCCGCCAGCTCCTCGGCCCGCTGCGCCTCGCCCTCGTTGTGGCTGTCGTAGAGCACGAGCGGATGCAGGTTGCCGTCGCCCGCGTGGAACACGTTCGCCACCCGCAGCCCGTACTCGCGCGAGAGCTCCTCGATCCGCTCGAGCACCTCGGGCAGCCGCGTGCGCGGGATCACGCCGTCCTGCACGTAGTAGTCGGTGGAGATGCGGCCCATGGCGGCGAAGGCGGCCTTGCGGGCCTTCCAGATCAGCTGCCGCTCGGCCTCGTCCTGCGCCACGCGGATGCCGGTGGCGCCGTTCTTGTCGCAGATCTCCTTGACCTCCTCGAAGCGGTGCTCGCACTCGGCCTCCGAGCCGTCGAGCTCGACCACCAGCGCGGCGCCGGCGTCGGCCGGATAGCCGGCGTGGGTGGCTCCCTCCGCGGCCTCGATCGACAACCTGTCCATCATCTCGATCGCGCCCGGCACGATCCCCGCGGCCACGATGTCGGACACGCTCTGCCCGGCCGAGAGCGGACGGTCGAAGAACGCCACCAGCGTGCGGATGCTCTGCGGCACCGGCACCACGCGCAGCGTGATCTTGGTGGCCACGCCGAGCGTGCCCTCGGAGCCGACGAACGCCGCCAGCAGGTCGTAGCCCGGCGTGTCGAGCTCCTTCCCGCCCACCTGGATCAGCTCGCCGTCCGGCAGCACCAGCTCGAGCCCGGTGACGTAGTTGGTGGTGAAGCCGTACTTGAAGCAGTGCGCGCCGCCGGAGTTCTCGGCCACGTTGCCGCCGATCGAGCAGACGATTTGGCTGGAGGGGTCGGGCGGGTAGAAGTGCGTCGGTCCGACCGCCTTCGATACGTCCAGGTTCGTCACGCCCGGCTCCACCACCACGCGCTGGTTGGGCAGGTCCACCTCCACGATCCGGCGCATGCGCGAGAGCGAGATCAGCACGCCCTCCTCCACCGGCAGCGCGCCGCCCGAGAGGCCCGTGCCCGACCCGCGGGCCACCCACGGCACCTGCGCCCGGTGGCAGGCGCGCACCACGGCCTGCACCTCCTCGGCCGTGGCCGGCAGCACCACGGCGCGCGGCGTGACGCGGTACTGGAGCAGCCCGTCCGACTCGTAGGTGCGCAGCCGGTGCGGGTGGGTGAGCACGTGCTCGTCGCCGCAGGCCGCGTGCAACTCGTCGATCAGGGGCATCGCCGAGCCCATTGTGACGACCGCGAGGCCTTAGGGGACCATCCAGGACAGCGCGCCGACCGACTGGAGCAGCGCGAGCAGGCACATGAACAGGATCAGCACGAGGCTCCAGCCGATCACCTTGCGGAAGAGCTCGCCCTCGTGACCCGCCAGGCCCACCGCGGCGGCGCCGATGGCGAGGTTCTGCGGCGAGATCATCTTGGCGAGCACGCCGCCGGAGCTGTTCGACGCAGCGAGCAGGACCGGGTCGATGTTCGCCTTCTTCGCGGCCGTGACCTGGAGCACGCCGAAGAGCGAGTTCGACGACGTGTCGGAGCCCGTCACCGCCGTGCCGAGCCAGCCGATCAGCGGCGACAGGAAGGCGAAGAAGCCGCCCGCGCCGGCCGCCCAGGTGCCGAGCGTGATCGTCTCGCCCGAGAGGTTCATCACGTAGGCGAGCGACAGCACGGCCATCACGGTCACGATCGCCCATTTGAGCTGGTTGAGCGTGCCCGCGTAGGCGCGCGCCGCTCGCATCGGGCTCACCCGCAGCGCGGCCATCGTCAGGAGGCCCGAGACCAGAAGCAGTGTGCCGGCCGCCTGGAGGTAGTCGAACTTGAACGTGGCGGACTTCGGCGCCTCGCCCTTCGAGTTCAGCACGTGCAGGCCGGGCCAGGAGAACTGCCTGGTGGCGTTCCCGAGCGCGGTGTGCACCGCGCCGATCTGCGCGATCCCGAACACCGCGACGATGATCAGGTAGGGCGCATAGGCGCGCAGCACCTCGATCGGCGGGTCGCCGTCGCGCTCGCGCTGGGGCTGCGCGAGCTCGCGCTCGAGCGCCGGCGAGTGCGTGGAGGCGCCCGCGATGGCCGGGCGCGGGCCGCTGAAGCGGCTCTCGGCCAGCTCGCTCGGCTGCCACACGCGCAGCAGCGCCACCACGGCCGCGACCGAGCCCAGCGACGCGACGATGTCGGTCAGCTCGACCGAGATGTAGTTCGAGGTGGCGAACTGGAGCAGGCCGAAGACGAAGCCGCAGGTGACGGCGGCGGGCCAGGCCTCGCGGATGCCGCGGCGGCCGTCGACCATGCCCACGAGGATGAGCGGAACGATCACGGCGATGAACGGCGTCTGCCGGCCGACCATCGAGCCCAGGTCGTGCTTGTCGAGCCCGGTCACCTGGTTGAGCGTGACGATCGGGACCGCGATCGCGCCGAAGGCCACCGGCGCGGTGTTGGCCACGAGCGCCACCGACGCGGCCTTGATCGGCTTGAAGCCGAGCGCGATCAACATCACCGAGCAGATCGCCACCGGGGTCCCGAAGCCCGCGAGCGCCTCCATCAGCGCCCCGAAGGAGAAGGCGATGATCACGGCCTGGACGCGCTGGTCGGAGCTGATGCTCCCGAACGAGCGGCGGAGAACGGCGAAGTGGCCGGTCTCGCGGGTCATGTTGTAGATCCAGATCGCGTTGATCACGATCCAGAGGATTGGGTAGAAGCCGAACACGGCGCCCTCGCCCGCCGCGTCCATCGTCTGCCCGAACGGCATCGAGTAGACCGCGACCGCCACGACGATCGAGACCGCCAGCGCCGCCAATGCGGCCCACTGCGCCTTCACGCGCAGGCCGCCGAGCAGCACGAACAGCGTGATCAGTGGCGCCACCGCGAAGATCGAAGACCATCCAAGCGAGTGCCCGACCGGATCCAATACCTGCTGGTACATGCCTAAGCTCCTCCCCTTGTCTGGGGCGGGGCTTACCGAGGTTCACGCGAATGGAAACGCTCCCTTGCGCATAACCCTCTTCATCACGTGCCTCACGGACACGCTGTTCCCACAGGTCGGGCGCGCCACGGTGCGCCTGCTGGAGCGGCTCGGGCACGAGGTCGCCTTCCCCGAGGACCAGACCTGCTGCGGCCAGATGCACCTCAACACCGGCTACCGCGAC
This sequence comes from uncultured Thermoleophilaceae bacterium, assembly GCA_963848495.1. Classification (GTDB taxonomy): domain Bacteria; phylum Actinomycetota; class Thermoleophilia; order Solirubrobacterales; family Thermoleophilaceae; genus JAICJR01. The sequence continues at coordinate 454,434 of CAWKDV010000001.1, read as the reverse complement.
GACGCCCTGCGGCTGGCGCGGCGCTTCGAGCGCGTCTTCGGCGGCGAGGAGCTGGTCGTGACCCCGTCGGCGTCGTGCGCCGCGATGGTGCGCGAGCACTGCCCGCAGGTTGGCTCGCGCGTGTTCGAGCTGTCAGAGCTGCTGGTGCACAGGCTCGGCGTGGAGGACGTCGGCGCGTTCTACCCCCGCCGCGTGACCTACCACCCGACCTGCCACGGCCTGCGCGGCCTGCGGCTGGGCGACGCGCCGCTGCGCCTGCTGCGCGCGGTGCACGGGATCGAGCTGGTGGAGCTGCCGTGCGCCGAGGAGTGCTGTGGCTTCGGCGGCACCTTCGCGGTGAAGAACGCGGACACCTCGAGCGCGATGCTGGCCGACAAGCTGCGCCACGTGGCCGAGAGCGGCGCCGAGGTCTGCACCGCCGGCGACAGCTCGTGCCTGATGCACATCGGCGGCGGGCTCTCGCGCTCCCGCGCCGGCGCCCGGCCGGTGCACCTCGCCGAGATCCTCGCCTCCACCGAGGAGGAGCCGCTCGCATGAGGCCGTTCCCGGAGGCGGCGCGCGAGGAGCTCCGCAACGAGCAGCTGCGCGCGAACCTGCGTCACGCCACCACGGCGATCCGCGAGAAGCGCGCCCGAGCGGTGGCCGAGCTGCCCGACTGGGAGGAGCTGCGCGAGGCCGGGCACACGATCAAGGAGCGCACGCTGCGCGAGCTCGACCGCTACCTCGTGCAGCTCGAGGAGGCGGTGCAGGCGCGCGGGGGAACGGTGCACTGGGCGCGCGACGGCGCCGAGGCAAACTCGATCGTCGCCGGCATCGCGCACGAGCACGGCGTCTCCGAGGTCGTGAAGGTCAAGTCCCTGGCCACCGATGAGATCGAGCTGAACGAGGCGCTGGCGGCGGCCGGCATCAGCGCGATCGAGACGGACCTCGCCGAGCTGATCGTCCAGCTCGACGGCGACTCGCCGTCGCACATCCTCGTGCCGGCGATCCACCGGAACCGGCGCGAGATCCGAGACATCTTCCGCGCCCACCTGCCCGAGGCCGCCGACGTCGGCGACGATCCGCGCGAGCTCACCGAGGTGGCGCGGCTCCACCTGAGGCGCAAGTTCCTGGAGGCGCGGATGGCGGTGAGCGGCGCCAACTTCGCGGTGGCGGAGACCGGCACGATCGCCGTGTTCGAGTCGGAGGGCAACGGGCGCATGTGCCTCACGCTGCCGGAGGTGCTCGTCACGGTCATGGGGATCGAGAAGCTCGTGCCGAGCTGGCAGGACCTCGAGGTGTTCCTGCAGCTCCTGCCGCGCTCGTCCACCGCCGAGCGGATGAACCCCTACACCTCGTTCTGGACCGGCGTGCGCGAGGGCGACGGGCCGAGCGAGTTCCACCTCGTGCTGCTCGACAACGGCCGCACCGCGGCACTCGCCGACGAGGTCGGCCGCCAGGCCCTGCGCTGCATCCGCTGCAGCGCCTGCCTCAACGTCTGCCCGGTCTACGAGCGGGTCGGCGGCCATGCCTACGGCTCGGTCTATCCCGGGCCGATCGGCGCGATCCTCACGCCACAGCTGCGCGGCGTCGAGGAGGCCGGCTCGCTGCCCTATGCGTCGAGCCTCTGCGGCGCCTGCGCCGACGTCTGCCCCGTGAAGATCGACATCCCGGAGGTGCTCGTGCACCTGCGCTCCGAGGTGGTGGCGCACAAGCGGCCGTTCGACCCGGAGCGCGCGGCGATGAAGGCGATGGCGCTCGCGTTTTCCACGCGCGCCCGTTACGAGCTGGCCCAGCGCGCGGCTCGCCTGCCGGGCATCGAGCGGCTGCCCGGACCCCTCCGCGGCTGGACGATGTCGCGCGACCTGCCGCCGGTGCCCGGCCAGACGTTCAGGGAGTGGTGGCGTGAGCGCTCGTGACGAGCTGCTCGGCCGGGTGCGCGCCGCGCTGCGCGACGCTCCGGCGCCCCCCGAGGTGGAGCGCTCGTACCGGCGCACGGGCCCGGCCGGCGAGGAGGCCGTGCGGCTGTTCTGCGAACGGGTGGCCGACTACGACGCCACCGTCGAGCGGCTGCCGCTCGCCGATCTGGCGGCCGCACTGGCCAAGCGCTGCGAGGGACGCCGGATGGCGGTGCCGCCCGACCTGCCCGCCGGCTGGCGGCCTGCCGGCGCGGTGGAGGACTCGCCGCCGCTACCGTCGCAGGAGCTCGATCGACTCGACGGCGTTATCAGCGGCTGCGCGCTCGCCATCGCCGAGACGGGGACGATCGTGCTCGACGCCGGCGCCAGTCAGGGCCGGCGCGCGCTCACGCTCGTGCCCGACTGGCACCTCTGCGTGGTGGAGGAGGCGCAGATCGTCGGCGGCGTGCCGGAGGCGGTGGCGACGCTCGAGCCGGCAGTGCGGGAGGGCCGCCCGCTGACGTTCATCTCCGGCCCCTCGGCCACCTCGGACATCGAGCTCTCGCGCGTGGGCGGCGTGCACGGGCCGCGTACCCTCGACGTCCTGGTGGTGCGATGAAGCTCATCTACTCGGCGCTGGCGTCGCTCGACGGCTACATCGAGGACGAGAGCGGCAGCTTCGAGTGGGCGGCGCCGGACGCCGAGCTGCACGCGTTCATCAACGAGCTCGAGCGGCCGCTCGGCACCTACCTATACGGCCGCCGCATGTACGAGACGATGCGGTACTGGGAGACGATGGACGGAGACTCGCCGATTGGGCGCGACTTCGCAGAGCTCTGGCGCGCGGCCGACAAGGTCGTCTACTCGCGTTCGCTCGAGGCGGTGGACACCACGAGGACGCGGCTCGAGCGCGAGTTCGACGCGGACGCGGTGCGCGAGCTGAAGGTCACGGCGGAGCGCGACCTGGGCGTCGGCGGCCCGGAGCTGGCGGCGCAGGCGATCGCGGCAGGCCTGGTCGACGAGCTGCACCTGTATCTCCTCCCGGTCGTGGTCGGGGGCGGCAAGCGCGCCCTGCCGAGGGCGCATCTGCAGCTCGAGCTGATCGACGAGCGCCGCTTCCGGAGCGGCGCCGTCTTCCTGCACTACCGGCTCAGCCGATGATGCGGAAGTGCGCGGCTTGGCCTGGCCGCGGAAGCCGTCGCTCGACACCGGCGTGAGCACGAGCAGGTAGCTGCCGGAGCGGAGCTTGCGGCCGAGAGCGTGTAGCGCACGTCGGTGCCGGCGTCGTGGACACTGCGGACCCGGAACGATGACGGCTTGAGCTTGAGCGAGAACACGCGCGCCAGTGTGGTGGTCGGTGCCTTCAGCAGCGGCGGCTTGAGCACCGGCGACACCACGGCGGGCGTGGACGCCCACAGCTCCACGGAGGCGAGGCCGGGGCCACAGGTGTCGGCCGCGGACCAGCTCACGGTGAGGTTGCCCGAGGTCGAGCTCGCCGGCGCACTCGCGCTCGAGCCGATCTGCACGCCGGAGGCCGCGTCGAGACCCCGTCTCAGACGGCGTCTCAGAGAGCCAGCGAAAGCGGTTGCTCGAGCAGCTGGCGGATGCGGGCGAGGAACTCCGCGGCGTCGGCTCCGTAGAGGATCCGGTGGTCGCACACGAGGGTCACTCCCATCATGTCGCGCGCCACGATCCGGCCCGACTCGTCCACCACCGCCTTCTTCTTCAGCGCGCCCACCGCAAGGATGGCCGCCTGCGGCGGGTTGATGATCGCGGTGAAGTTCTCGATCCCGTACATGCCGAGGTTCGACACCGAGAAGGTGCCGCCCGACAGCTCCGGCGGTGTGATCGTCCCGTCACGCACCTTGCCGATCAGCTTGCGCGCCTCCTTGGCGATCTGGCCGAGCGACTTCTGGTCGGCGTCGAACACGGTCGGAACGACGAGCGCCTCCTGCGCCGCCACCGCCACGCCGACGTTGATCCGCGAGTAGAGCTCCCACTGCCCGTCGCGGTATGCGCCGTTCGCGCGCGGGAACTCGCGCAGCGCGAGCGCCGCCGCCTTCACGATCATGTCGTTGAACGACGGCGCCGGATCCGTGACCTGCTTGAGCCGCTCGCGCAGCTCGACCGCGAGCGACATGTCGATCTCCATCTGGAGCTGGAAATCCGGAGCCGTCGCTTTGCTCTCGGCCATCCGTCTTGAAACGGTGCGCTGGAGGCGTGTCAGCTCTTGGAAGGTTGTTTGACCCTTGGCGCCGTCAGCAGGCTGGGTGACTGGTGGCTCGTGACTCGTGACCGGTGTTTCGGCTTCGGTCGGCTCCGGCTCCGCTGGCCTCTCCTCCACCTGAACACCGCCGCCCTGCGCCGCGGCCTCCACATCGGCCTTCACGATCCGACCGCCCGGTCCGCTGCCCTCCAGGCGAGCGAGCTCGACGCCGAGCTCACGAGCCATCCGCCGGGCGACCGGCGAGGCCTTCACACGACCGTTGCCACTTTCGGTGCTCGGTGCACGGTGCACGGTGCTCGGAGCTTTGGGCTCAGCAACAGCGGCGGGCTCCTCATCCGTGATCGGTGATCCGTGATCCGTGATCTCCTCCCCTGCTTCCCCGACCCGAGCGATGACCTGCCCGATGGGCAGTGTGTCCCCCTCCTGCGCGAGCACTTCGATGAGCATCCCATCGGAGTCCGCCTCATACGTCATGTTCGCCTTGTCCGTCTCGATCTCCACGAGCGGCTCGCCGCGCTTCACCTCGCCGCCGACCTCCACGAGCCACTTGAGCACGGTGCCCTCCTCCATCGAGTCGGACAGGCGGGGCATGAGGACGTCGCTGGCCATCAGAGATCCCTGAACAGGGACAGCGCCGCCTGCGTGACGTGCTCCTCGTGGGGGAACGAGGCCTGCTCGAGCGGCTTGGAGTAGGGCATGGGCACGTCGGCGCCGGTCACGCGGGCGATCGGCGCGTCGAGGTAGTCGAAGGCCTGCTCCTGGATCAGCGCCGCCAGGTTGGCGCCGACGCCGCCGTGCGGCCAGCCCTCCTCGACGATCACCGCGCGGTTGGTCTTCTGCACGGACTCGAGGATCGTGTCGAGGTCGAGCGGGCGCAGCGTGCGCGGGTCGATCACCTCGGCGTGCACGTCGTGCTCCGCCGCCAGGTGCTCGGCGGCGCGCTCAGCGGTGACGGCCATGCGCGAGATGCCGACGATCGTCACATCGTCGCCCTCCCGCCGGATGGCGGCCTCGCCGAAGCGCATCGGCCCGCCGTTGTCGGGCACCTCGCCGCGCTGGCCGTAGAGGTATTCGTGCTCGATGAAGATCACGGGATTGTCGTCGCGGATGGCCGCCTTGAGCAAACCCTTCGCGTCCGCGGGCGTGCTCGGAACGGCCACCAGGAGTCCGGGCACGTGAAGGTACATGGCCTCGAGGCAGTGCGAGTGCGTGGGGCCGAGCTGGTGACCGGCGCCCTGCGGCATCCGCACGACGAGCGGCACCCTCACCTGGCCGCCGAACATGTAGTGGATGGCGGCGGCGTGGTTGATGATCTGGTCGAGCGCGAGCAGCGAGAAGTTGATCGTCATCAGCTCGACGATCGGGCGCAGCCCGGCCATCGCCGACCCCACTCCCACGCCGACGATCGTGTTCTCCGAGATCGGCGTGTCGCGCACCCGCTTCTCGCCGAACTCCTCCAGCAGCCCTGCTGTGACCTTGAACGCACCCTGGAAGACGCCGATGTCCTCGCCCATGATGAAGACGCGCTCGTCCTCCTGCATCTCCTCGCGCAGCGCCTGGTTGAGCGCCTCGCGATAGCGCATCACCGGCACGGCTAGGAGGCTCCGCCCTCTTCGTCGCGCGCGTCGGCCGCCGGCTCGCCCTCGCCGGGCTCGGCCTGCCGCTGGCGCCGCTTGCGCGCCTGCGCCTCGCCCACGCCGGCGTACGCCGCGCCGGCTTCGGCCAGGTCGTGCGCCACCACTCCGGACTCGCGCTCGCGCTCGCCTCGGTGCGCGTCGGGCGAGCGCTCGTCCACCGACCACCAGCCGCGCACCTGCTCGCCGAAGACGTAGAGGTCGTCATAGAGGGAGTCGAGGTCGGGGAAGGGCGAGTCGTCGGCAAAGCGCACCGACTCGTCCACCGCCTCGATCGCCTCGGCGTCGAGCTTGTCCGCGTCCGCCTCCGAGATCACGTCCTCCTCGGCGAGGCGGCGGCGGAAGGAGGCAATCGGATCGCGCCGTCGCCACTCCTCCACCTCTTCCTTGGTGCGGTACTCCTCGGGGTCGGCCATCGAGTGGCCGCGGAAGCGGTAGGTCACGGCCTCGAGCAGCTGCGGCTGGCGCTCCTCGCGTGCCTTGCGCAGCGCTTCGGTCGTGGCGGCGTGCACGTCGAGCACGTCCATTCCGTCGCACTGTGAGCCCGGCACGCCGTATCCGTCGGCCTTCCTCGACAGGTCGGTCACGGCCGAGTGGCGCTCGAGCGCGGTGCCCATGCCGAACTGGTTGTTGATCACCATGAACACCACCGGCACCTTCCAGAGCGCGGCCATGTTCATCGACTCGCCGAACGTGCCCTGGTTGGTGGCGCCGTCACCGAACATGCAGACCACGGCGTCGTCGGTGCCGGAGTAGTCGCAGGCGAGCGCGACGCCGGTGGCCAGCGGCAGGTTGCCGCCCACGATCCCGTAGCCGCCGAGGAAGCGGCGCTCGTAGTCGAACAGGTGCATCGAGCCGCCGCGTCCCTTCGAGCAGCCGTCGGCGCGCCCGAACAGCTCCGCCATCACCGCGTTGGGATGGGTGCCGCGCGCCAGCGCCTGGCCGTGCTCGCGGTAGGTCGAGAGCAGATAGTCGCTCTCGCGCATCGCCTGCGTGGCGCCGACGACCGTCGCCTCCTCGCCGATGCAGAGGTGGAGGAAGCCGCCGATCTTCGCCTTCGCGTACATCTCGCCGGCCCGCTCCTCGAAGTGTCGGATGAGGAGCATCTTCGAGAGCACCGCGAGACAGGTGTCGCGGTCGGGCAGCGAGTGCTTCACGTTCGCGCCGTCCGGCGAGCCGTTGGCTCCCTTCGCACTGCGTTCGGCAGCTTGACGGGCCATAGGCGAGTCACGTTAGCGAATACTTTCGGCAGCCTCTTCGAGGCGGTCGTCGCCCCAGAACAGGCGCTCGCCGACCCTGATCGTGGGCACGCCGGTGACCCCGTGCGCCAGCGCGTCCTCCGTGGCGGCGCGCAGGCCGTCCTTCACGGAGCGCATCTCGATGCCCTTCAGCACCGCGCGCGGGTGCAGCTCGCAGGCCGCCGCGGCGAGGAGCACGTTGTCGACCTCGGTGAGGTCGCGCCCGCCCGCGAACGCCTGGCGGAACGCTGCCAGCGAGAACGCCACGACGCGCCCGCTCTGCTGCGCGAACACCGCGGCGCGCATGGCGGACAGCATGTTGCCGGGCCAGGGATCGGGCCAGCGGATCGCCGGCAGGCTGTACTCGGCGGCGCGGCGCTCCACCTCCGCCATGCCCTCGGCGCGCTCCTCGCTCACTCCCCACGAGCTCCGGCCGGTGGCCTTGAAGATGGCGCCGAGCAGCACGGGCTGCCAGATCGGAACCACGCCGAGAACGTGGTTCACTCGCTCGGCGCTGAGGTACGAGTACGGCGAACCGAGGTCGTAGTAGAAGACCGGGCGATCGTCATTCATGACGAGCATTCTCTCCACTCACCTGAAGGCATCGCTGCGCCGTCTGCGCGCGGCGATCTTCCCGATCCTCGAGGCCGCGGGCGCCGCCGCCCTTGCCTGGTGGTTCACCCATGACGTGCTCGGTCACCCGTCGCCGTTCTTCGCCCCGGTCGCAGCCGCGATCTCCCTCAGCGCGTTCGTCGGCCGTCGCTGGCGCAACGCGGTGCAGCTGATGATCGGCGTCGCGCTCGGCATCGGGATCGGCGAGGGGGTGGTGCAGGTGATCGGCACGAGCGTGTTCGCGCTGGCCGCCATGGTCGTGCTCACGATGAGCGTCGCGGTGATGCTCAGCGGGATGCCACTGTTCGTGAACCAGGCGGCCGTGTCCGGCATCCTCGTGGTCACGCTCAGGACCAACGGCGTGGCGGGCGAGCGCGTGATCGACGCGCTGATCGGCGGGACCTGCGCCCTGCTCGTGAGCGGCCTCCTGTTCCCGCCGCACCCGCTGCCGATCCTGTCGAACGCGATCCGCAACTCGCTGGAGGGCGTCGCCACCGTGCTGCGCGGCGCGGCGGAGGCGCTCGCGACCGGCAGGCCACGCGACGCGGAGTGGACGCTCTCGATCACCCAGGCGCTGCATGGCCGGCTGGCCGGGCTGGCCTCGGCGCGCTCCACCGCGCTCGACATCGTGCGCCTCGCGCCGCTGCGCCGCCGCCTGCGCCCGCACGTCGACCGCGCCAACACCCGTGCCCTCCACGTCGCGCTGCTTGCCAACACCTCGCTCACGCTGGTCCGGCTGGCGGCCGCCGTGCTCGAGCAGGACGAGCCGCCGCCGCCTGAGCTGGTGGAGGGAGTGGGCGAGCTTGCCGGCGCAGTGGACACGCTCGCGTCGGGCGCCACCCCGGACGAGCGCGAGCGGGTGCGGCAGCTCGTGAACGAGCTGCTCGAGGAGCGTGCGCCCGTCTACGGCCCGCCCGAGGTGGCCGCGACCGAGATCGAGCTGCGCGCCGCGGCAGGCGACCTGCTGCGCGTGATCCGCGACGAGGACGAGGACGCCGCGTGGCGGCGCGCCGTGCGGGTGCGCGAGGCGGCTAGCGCGGCAGCGGCTGCCAGGCGGGTTCGCTGATCGCGCCACCCAGCCGCCGCTCGTGGCCGCCGCGCAAAGAGCTGATCGTGAAGGTGCCCTTCGGCGTGACGAACAGGATCGTCTTGCCGTCCGGCGAGTAGATCGGCGAGCTCTTGGGGGCGGAATCCGAGCTCAGCCTGCGGACGCCGGAGCCCGAGATGTTCGTCCTGTAGATGTCGACACCGTTCGGCCCGACGTAGAGCACCTTCTTGCCGTCCGGCGAGAACGACGGGTCGCTGCCCCCGCCCGAGCAGGCGCCGGCGCCGTCGGGGTAGCTGTCCACCACGTGGCGCTCGCCGCTCCCGTCCGGGTGCACGGCGTAGATGCCGGGGCAGAAGTCGGTCGTGGCCGGCGTGGGCCGGTACAGCAGCCAGTTCCCGTCGGGCGACCAGTCGGCGTCGCTGCCGTCGAACAGGCGGGTGTGCAGGCCGGATCCGCCGGCGTCGAGCGTGTAGACCGAGGTGTCCTCGATCTGGCCCTGCGGCGTGTAGTCGACGCCCGAGGTGGCGAGCGTCCGGCCGTTCGGCGCCCAGGACGGGTCGACCATGTTCGCGCCGGCGTCGAGCAGCCGCTCGCCGCCGCCGTTCGGGTCGGTGACCGCGATACGCGTCCCGCCCACGTCGAACGCCAGTGAGCGCCCGTCGGCCGACCAGTCCGGGTTGGCGGCGCCGGCCGTCTCGTTCGTCACCTGGCGGCGGTCCGTGCCGTTCGGCCCCATCGTGAACACCTGCGAGGTGCCGTTCACGTTCTGGACGTACGCGATGCGGCCGTTCGCGCCGGGAAAGGTCCCGGCGTGGCTGCTCGGCGCGAGCGCGAGCGCCAGCGCGATGACGCTCGTCACCGCGACGCATGTCAGTTGGCGCCTCATACCCACATCGGGCGTACCCCGCCACAGGCACGGCCAACGTGAGTTAGGTCACACCGTCATTGCGGATACAGGCCGCCGTCCACGAGCATCGACTTGTTGGTGACGTAGGGATTGCGCAGCAGCGCGAGCGCGATGTCCGCCACCTCGTCCGGCTTGCCGAGCCGGCCGACGGGGATGCGCTTGCTCAGCTCGCCCGGATCGCCCGGAAGCATCTCGGTCTCCTCGATCAGCGCGGGGGCGATCGCGTTGACCGTCACGCCGTGTCCGGCGAGGCGACCCGCGAGGTAGTGGGTGAGGCCCAGCAGCCCCGCCTTCGACGCCGCGTAGTGAGGGCCGACGACGCCGCCCACATAGGCGGCGACCGAGGAGGTGAACAGCACGCGCCCGAACCCGCGCTCGCGCATGCCCGGCACGATCCGCTGGGCGAGCAGGAAGGGCGCCCGCAGGTTCACGTCGATGACGAGGTCCCAGTCCTCGAGCGTCACGTCCTCCAGTCCCTGCACGCGGCTCATGCCGGCGTTGGCCACCAGCACGTCCACGGGGCCGAGCGCCTCCTCGACGGCGTCCACCACCTCGCCCGGCGCCTCCGGTCTCGCCAGGTCGGCGCCAACCACGAGGCCGCGGTTGCCGATCTCCGCGAGCAGCGCCTCGGCGCGGTCACCGCCGCTCGCGTAGTGGAGCGCCAGGCGGGCGCCGGCCTCCGCCAGCCGCAGCGAGATCGCGCGCCCGATGCCACCGCTCGCCCCGGTGACGAGCGCTACACGGTCGCGCAGTACGTCCTCCACGGCCTAGTGTCCCGAATCGAAAATTCGTGCGCACCTTCCCGGCGCCTGGACACGTCTGACCGGCGCCGCTCCCTCGCCGGACCACAGGTCCGACTCCGGTCGCGTCACCCGCCAGCCGCGCCCAGTCACTCGGGAAGCTGAAGCCGAATTTGCGACTCGGGACACGCGTCAGCCGTGGATCAGCCAGCCGTCGGCCGCCCGCGCCGCCTCCATGATCGCCTCGGAGAAGGTCGGGTGGGCGTGCACGCTGCGGGCCACCTCGGGGTAGCCGCCCTCGAGGTCGCGGGCCATCACCAGCTCCTGGATCAGGTCGGCCGCCTTGGTGCAGACCACGTGCGCGCCGAGCAGCTCGCCGTACTGCTTGTCGCCCACGATCTTCACCATGCCGCTGCGGTCGCCGTAGACGGTAGGCGCGCCGACGGCCCCGATCGGGATCTTGCCGATCACCACATCGTGGCCGGCGTCGCGCGCCTGCCTCTCGGTGAGGCCGAAGCTCGCCACCTGCGGGTGGGTGAAGGTCGCGCCCGGGATGTAGTCGTAGTCGAGCGGGTGGGTGTCGAGGCCGGCGGCGTCCTCCACCGCGATGATGCCCTCGTCCGATGCCTTGTGGGCGAGCGCCGGGCCGACGGGCACGAGGTCGCCGATCGCGTACACGCCCTGGAGTGAGGTGCGCATGCGGCCGTCGACCTCCACCTGGCCGGAGTCGGTGGTCTTGATGCCGGCCTCCGCCAGGCCCAGGCCCTCGACGTCGGCGCTACGGCCGGCGGCGATGACCAGGTAGTCGTACTTCTTCGTATCGCCGCCGAAGGTCAGCTCCACGCCGTCGTCCTTCGCCTCGGCGCCCTCGATGTTCGCGCTCGTCACGATCTCCACGTTCTGCTTGGCGATCTCCCGCGCCGCGGCCTTGGCGATCTCCTCGTCCTCGAGCGGCAGGATCTGCGGCAGCACCTCGAGCATCGTGACCTTGCTGCCGAGCCGCCCGAACGCCGAGGCCACCTCGCTGCCCGACGCGCCGCAGCCGATCACGGCGAGCGTGCCCGGCAGCTCGTTGAGCGCCCAGCCGGTCTCGGTGCCGAGCACGCGGCCGCCGAACTTGAGCCCGAGCAGGGTCTTCGACACGGTGCCGGTGGCGAGCACCACCGTCTTCGCCTCGATCACGGTGCCGTCGAACTGACCGCCGATGCGCACGTTGCCGTCGTCGGTCACCGAGCCGTGGCCCTCGATCACGTCGACCTTGTTCTTTTTCAGCAGCATCGCCACGCCGCCGGTCAGCGTCTTGATCACCTTGTCGCGGTGGGCGCCCGCGCCCTTCATGTCAAGCGACGCGCCCTTGACGTTGATGCCGAAGCTCTTGCTGTGCTCGATCTCAGACCAGACCTCCGCGACGCGCAGCATCGCCTTGGCCGGGATGCAGGCGTAGTTGAGGCAGCGGCCGCCGATCGCGTCCTTCTCCACCACGGCGGTCTTCATGCCGAGCTGGGCGGCGCGGATCGCGGCGACGTATCCACCGGGGCCGGAGCCGATGACGATGCAGTCGTACTTTGATTCAGGCATCTGCGGAAGGGCAGGCTAGCGGGCCAGCTCGAGTTCGAGCTTGCGGACGACGTCCTCGGGCACGGGCCGCGCCTTGCCGGCGTGGTAGTCGTAACCCACGAGCACCCCGTAGCCGTTGGCCACGAGCCGCCCGTCGGACTCGGAGCGCATCTCGAACTCGAGCCGCACGCTCGAGCGCCGCAGCTCCCCCGGCCAGACCCAGGTGCGGATCTCCTCGCCGAAGTGCGCGGGCGAGCGGTAGGCGATGTGGCACTCGGCGAAGATGAAGCCGAACTGGCTGCCGGCTGCCGGGCCGGTGCTCCGGCACGATGCTCATCAGGTAGTCGATCCGCGCGGTCTCGAAGAAGCGCAGGTACTCGACGTTGTTCATGTGCTGCATCGCGTCGAGGTCGCCGAAGCGCACGCGCTGCAGCATCGAGAAGGCGGCGGTGGGCGGCCCGCCGTCGCGCGAGGGCTCCGTCACCGGCGCTCGGGCATCTGAAGGCGCGCCATCGCCTTCACGAGCTTCCAGAACAGGAGGCCTGCGGGCACGAGCACGGCGAGCACCACGAGGACGGCCGTGATGTTCGACGCCTTCAGCGCCACCACAGCGACGATCACGATCAGGAGCGCGAGGATCCCCTCCATCACGACCACCGCCCAGTAGCGGGAGCGCCACATCCCCACGCCGACCCAGAGCATGATCGCCGCCGGCAGCACGACGTTGCCGAACGCGGGCCTGCTGCCGTCGATCTTCACGCCGGCGAGCCAGGCGGCCAGGTTGCCGAGCGCGAGCGCGAACGCCACCAGTGCCGCCACCGTCACCACGGCCGGGCGCTCGCCCTCGGCCAGCGGCTCGAGCGCGGCGCGCGCCTCGGCGTTGCGCAGCTCGGAGCGCGACTCGCGCGGCGTCGGGCCGGCCGGCAGCGGCCGCCGCTTGCGCTTCTGGCGCTCAGGCATGCGCGCCCTCGCGCACCACGGTGGCGCGCAGCTCGGCGGCCACTGCGCGCGGGTCGGCGGCGTCCCGGATCGCGCGCACCACGGCCACCCGCTCGGCGCCCGCGGCCGCCACGTCGGCGACGTTGCCGGGATCGATCCCGCCGATGGCGAAGAACGGCCGCTCGCCGGCGTGCGCCGCCGCGTAGCGGACGAGCTCGAGCCCGACGGCCGGGCGGCCCGGCTTGGTGGGCGTGGCGTGCACCGGGCCGACGGCGAAGTAGTCGACGTCCGAGCGCAGCGCGGCGTCGGCCTGCTCGGGCGAGTGGGTGGAGACGCCGATCAGCAGATCGGGCCCCACCGCGCGGCGCACCGCGTCGATCTGCTCGTCGTCCTGCCCGACGTGCACCGCATCGGCGCCGCAGGCGAGCGCGAGGTCGGGCCGGTCGTTCACGACAAACAGGGCGTCGTGCTCGTCGCAGAGGGCGCGAAAACGAGCGCCGGCCTCAAGGAGCTCCTCTTCGGATGCAGTCTTGTCACGGAGCTGAACGAGATCGACACCGCCGGCGAGAGCCGCGGCGACGACGTCATCCGCAGTCCGCAGTCCGCAGTCCGCAGTCCCGATAACCAGATACAGATGGGCACGACGCAAGCGCTCGCGTCGCAAAGCGCCACTCGACATGGTCGGAACGCTAGCGTGGGTACAGCGCCCCCGCCCGTGGACGGGCGAGGGGCTTGATCACGTTGCTCGTCTCGAAGCCCGAGACGAAGCGGAAGCGGCGCTTGGCCGCGTTCGACAGGCGGAAGACCTTGTCGAAGTAGCCCTGGGGGCTGAGCGTCACGGTGCCGCCGGGCAACGGCTTGAAGGCGCCGCCGAGCGATGACTGGATCGTGGCCGTGGCGCCCGGCACCGCGGCGCGCACGCCGCCGAAAACCTCGACCTGGCGGCGCGACACGAGGCGCACGAACAGCGGGGTCTTGTAGGCCTGGTAGACGCCCTTCTTGGGCTTGCCGCTGGAGCTGTCGATGCCCGACTGGAAGCCGTGGAAGCGCGCGAGGCCGCGGCCCGCCACGCTGTCGTCCGACAGCGGGTACTGCGCGTAGCTCTTCACGCGTGGGTCGTGATAGGCGAGCCACTCGCTCTCGCCCATGAACTGCGGCACCTTGCCGAGCGGCGAGGCGAACGGATCGGGCGGATCGGTCTGGTAGCCGAACTCGCTCAGCCAGATCGGCATGCGGTGCACGACGAAGCGCCTCGACAGCTTTGACAGCGTGCGGTCGAGGCGGGTGAGGTCGTTGATCGTCGCGTCATCGGCCAGCGGCGTGAGCGTCTCCGGCCCGCCGGCGAGCGTGTACGGGTGGTAGGCGATGCCCGTGCCGGGCAGCGGCCTGTAGTTCGTGCAGCCGCGGGCGGCGGCCGCGCTGCCGCGGTAGGGCCGGTAGTGGCTGTCCACACAGGCCAGCTCGCGCAGGAACTGGAGCGGCGAGACGCGGCCCGGATAGGGCTTGCCGCCACGCACGAACGGCAGCAGCTCGCCGATCAGGATCTCGTCGCCGCCGTGACCGCTGGCCGCGAGTGCGTCGTGAGCCGAGAGGTAGAGGCCGCGATAGAGCTGTGGCGACTCCGGCAGGTTGCGGTTCGCCCACTGCGGCCCGAGCCAGCCGGACAGGTTGGGCTCGTTCCAGATCGACCAGATCGAGACCCGCGGCAGGGCCGGGTCGGGAACGACGGCGTCGCGCGCGCTGGCCGCCGAGGCCGACTGGGGCAGCGGCTGCGGGCACTGATCGCCCTGCTGGACCACGAACGGGCAGGGTGGCGGGCCGGTGGTGCCGCCGCCGGGGATCGGGGCGGGGACATAGGTCCCCGAGTAGCGCGTGCCCACGGCCTTCACGAAGCGCCCGAACTCGGTCGGGTCGGGGCGCACGGTGCCGGTGCGGCCCTTGCCGGCCGCCCAGTCGGGAGCGTGGCCGCCGAGCAGGAACATCACCCGCAGGCCGCGCAGATCGGCCGCGCGGACGAGCGTGTCGTAGGGCAGCCAGGCGAGCGGGTTGTACTGCGCCGGATCGTCACCGAGGAAGCCGGCCGGCTTGCGCGAGCCGCCGGGAGCGACCCTGCGCCAGTCGAGCGTGACCTTCACCACGTCGGCGCCGAGCTTCTTGATCTCGTCGAGCGTCACAGCCTGCACGAGCGGCCCGTCGCGCAGCAGCCGCTGCTCGTCCTGGACGATCGAGAGCTGGGTGGGATTGGCGGCCGCGGGACGCGCGGTCGCCCCGGCGAGCGCCGCCGCGGCCAGTGCGGCGGCGGTTGTGAGTCGGATGAGTCGCAAAGGCTCGGTGATGGTAGTCCGGGGTTAAACCAGCCCCGGCGGCCCGGGTTGCGGTGCGCGGCCGCTACCGGGATCGAACTCGGAGTAGCATTGCCGCAGTACGGGAGCTCGGGAGAACCGGGCTGAGAGGGCGGCTGGGTCGCTGCCGACCGTTGAACCTGACCCGGGTAATTCCGGCGTAGGGAAACCCGGCGCGACCTCCGCAGGAAGGCAAGATGGAGTGAGCGCGACGCCGCAGAGGGACGAGTACGACGCACTGGTGATCGGCGCCGGGCTCGTCGGGCTGGCGTGCGCCTGGCGCGCGGCCGAGCGGGGCCTGCGCGTGCTCGTGCTGGACCGCGAGGGGCCGGCCGCCGGTGCCTCGTCGGCAGCCGCCGGGATGCTCGCCCCGATCACCGAGGCCGAGTTTGGCGCCGAGGCACTCCTGCGCCTCAACCTGGCGGGCTGGGAGCTGTGGCCGCGCTTCGCTGCCGACCTCGGCGCGGAGCTGCACTACCGCCGCACCGGTGCGATCGTCGCCGCGGTCGACCGTGACGACGTGGAGGAGCTGCGCCGCCTGCACGCCTTCCAGCGTTCGCTCGGTCTCGACGCCAAGTGGCTCACCCCCAGCGAATGCCGCCGGCTCGAGCCGGGGCTCTCGCCCCGCTGCGGCGGCGGCATCCTGGCGCCGCAGGACCACAACGTGGACCCGCTGGCGGTGGTGGACGCGCTGCTCGCGGCCTGCGAGCGCGCCGGCGTGGAGGTCGTGAGCGGCGACGCCGTTGTGGCGCTCGACGAGCACGGCGTGCGCACCGCGTCCGGACGCGCGATCGGCGCCGCGAACGTCGTGGTGGCCGCCGGCTGCTGGAGCGGCGAGGGCATCGACGGACTGCCGGCCGCGCCGATCCGGCCAGTCAAGGGCCAGATCCTGTCGCTGCGCCGTCCGCCCGAGCGGCCGCTGGCGGAGCACCTGGTGCGCACGCTGCGCTGCTACATCGTCGATCGGGGCGACGGACGGGTGGTGCTCGGCGCCACGATGGAGGAGCGCGGCTTCGACACCACGGTCACCGCCGACGGCGTCTACCGCCTGCTCGAGGCGGCCTGGGAGGTGCTGCCCGACATCTCCGAGCTCGAGCTGGAGGACGCGCGTGCCGGCCTGCGGCCCGGCACGCCGGACAACTCGCCGCTGATCGGCCGCGGCGAGCCGGGCAACGTGATCTGGGCCGCCGGCCACCACCGCAACGGCGTGCTGCTCACGCCGATCACGGCGGAGGCGGTGGCGGCCCTGCTCGTCGGCGAGGAGCCTCCCACCGCCGTCGCCCCCTTCAGCCCCGCGCGCTTTTCGGCGGCGGTGGCGGCATGAGGGTCGTCTTGAACGGCGAACCGCGCGAGCTGAGCGAGGGCGCGACCGTGGAGGCCGTGGTGGAGATCAGCGGCGCGCCCCCCGCGGGCCGGGGAGTGGCTGTGGCCGTGGACGGCGAGGTGGTGCCGCGCGGGCAGTGGCGGCTCACCGAGCTGCGCGACGGCCAGCGGGTCGAGGTGCTTCAGGCGGTGCAGGGTGGCTGAGCTGCGGATAGCGGACCGCGACTTCGGCTCGCGCCTCGTCATCGGCACCGGCGGCTTCCGCAACCTCCAGGTGATGGGCGAGGCCGTGGCGGCGTCCGGCGCCGAGATGGCCACGCTGGCGCTGCGCCGTGTGGATCCCTCGGCGCGCGGCTCGATCGTCGAGGTGCTGGAGCGGGCGGGCTGCTTCCTCCTGCCGAACACCGCCGGCTGCTTCACCGCCCGCGACGCCGTGACCACCGCCCAGCTCGCGCGCGAGGCGTTCGAGACCGACTGGGTCAAGCTCGAGGTGATCGGCGACGACAAGACGCTGCTGCCGGACCCGGTGGAGCTGCTCGAGGCGGCCGAGACGCTCGTCGCCGACGGCTTCACCGTCCTTCCATACACCAATGACGATCCGATCCTCGCCCGCCGGCTCGAGGACGTGGGCTGCGCGGCGGTGATGCCGCTCGGCTCGCCGATCGGCAGCGGCATGGGCATTCGCAACCCCTACAACCTGCGCCTGATACTCGACCAGGCCCGCGTGCCCGTGATCCTCGACGCCGGTATCGGCACGGCGTCCGACGCCGCAATCGCCATGGAGCTGGGCTGCGCGGGCGTGCTGCTCGCCAGCGCCGTCTCGCGCGCCGAGGACCCGCCCAAGATGGCGCGCGCGATGCGCCTGGCCGTCGAGGCGGGACGCCTCGCCCATGAGGCCGGCCGGATCCCGCACCGCCTCTACGCGGAGGCGTCCACGCCGCTGGAGGGCGTGCCGGAGCTCACGTGACGCTCGACGAGCTGGCGGCGGCCTGGCGCTCCGCCTGGGCGGACCCGGCGGGCGGCTTCGAGAGCTGCTGCACCCCCGACGTCGGCTACGAGGACCCGGTGGCGATCAGTCCGCTCGACGGCCTCGACGCGCTCGAGGGCCACGCCGCCAAGCTGCGCGCGGCCTTCCCGGACCTGCGCGTAGAGCCCGCGGCCGTCCCGCTGGGCGACGCCGCCATGGCCTGCATCCCGTGGCGCGCGATCGGCACCAACAAGGGCGACCTCAGCGGCCTCCCGGCAACCCGCCGCTTCGTCGTCCTACAGGGCGTCCACTACGTGGAGCTGCTGGACGGCCGGATCAGGCGAGCACGCGGCTTCTTCGATCTGTACGACGCCGCGGTGCAACTGGGGCTGCTGCCCCAAAGGGGAAGCTTCGGGGAGAAGGCGCTGCTGGTCATCCGCGGCTTCGGGTTACCCCGAAGCTAGCACCAAGAACCCGTCGTTACGGAGTAACGACGATTGTGCCGTTCATCCCCGGATGAATGGTGCAGCGGTACGTGATCGTGCCGGCCGTGTCGAACGTCACCTTGTAGGTGTCGCCGCTCGCGAGGTTCCCGCTGCCCGACTTGAAGTCGGGGCCTGGCCCGCCGACCTTGGTGACGTCGTGGTTCACCGAGTCGTCGTTGGTCCAGGTGACCGTGGTGCCCTTCTTCACGGTCAGCGAGCCCGGGTTGAAGGCGATGTTCTTCATCGAGACCGCCGCGCCACCACCGCTGGCGCCGCCGTTGCTGGTCGCAGGCGCCGGTGCCGGGGTGGACGCGGACGGCGCTGCTCGAGCTCTTGCTGCTGCCTCCGCAGCCCGCCACGAGAGCCACGACCGCGATCGCCAGGATGCTGAGTCGCTTCATGGCGCCACAGCCTAGTGCCTCAGGGCACTGCCAAGAGCCACTCGAGCAGCGCCTTCTGGGCGTGCAGGCGGTTCTCGGCCTGGTCGAACACCGCTGACTGCGGCCCGTAGAGCGCCACATCGCTGATCTCCTCGCCGAGGTGCGCCGGCAGGCAGTGGAGCGTGATCGCGTCGGGCCTGGCCACGGCGAGCAGCCTCTCGTCGAGGCGGTAGGGCTCGAGCAGCGCCCGGCGCGCGGCCGCCTCGTCGGTGTCGTCGTTCATGCTCACCCAGACGTCCGTGTAGAGCGCGTGGGCGCCCTGCGCGGCCTCGAGCGGATCGGTCGTGACGAGCACCGAGCCATCGCCGGTCGCTGCGCGCGCGACGATCTGGTGGTTCGGTGCCAGCTCGCTCGGGGTCGCCACCGCCACCTTCATGCCCGCCTTCGCTCCGAGCAGCATCAGCGAGTTGGCCACGTTGTTGCCGTCGCCCACGTAGGCGAGCTTCAGCCCCGCCGTGCCTCCGAAGCGCTCGCGGATCGTCTGCAGGTCGGCCAGCGCCTGGCAGGGGTGGTGGTCGGCGGTCAGCATGTTGATCACCGGGATCGAGGCGTAGTCCGCGAGCTCCTCGACGAGCGCGTGCGCTCCCGTGCGCACCCCGACGGCGTGGACGAAGCGCGACAGCACCAGTCCGGTGTCACGGACGGACTCGCCGCGCGAGAGCTGCATCTCGCTCTCCCGCAGGATCAGCGGCTGGCCGCCGAGCTCGTGCACGCCGACCTCGAAGGACAGCCGCGTACGGGTCGACGGCCGCTGGAACAGCAGCGCGACGCTGCGTCCGGCCAGCGCGCGGGACGCCGAGCGGTCGCGCTTCAGCACCTCCGCGCGCTCGAGCAGCGCCTCGAGCTCAGCGCGCGACAGCTCCTCACCGGTCAGGAAGTCGCGCGACACGCGGGCATCGTATTCGCGCTTCCGTCACGGCGAGCGCGCGCATGAGATAGTGCGCTCTGCCGAAGCGCCGGACTAACGGGAGAGGAGCAGGCATGGCAGAAGCACGCAAGGGGACAGGAGGCCGCAGGGCCGGGGGAACCGCAAGCAAGACGACCGCGGCCGCGCGCAAGGGCACTCAGGCCCGCAGCCGCAAGCCCGCAGCCGCCGCCGCCAAGCCGGCGGCCAGGACCACGGCCGCACGCAAGAGCACTAAGGCCCGCAGCCGCAAGCCCGCCGCCAAGCCGGCACCCGCCAAGCCGGCGGCCGAGTTCTCGGGCAAGAGCGTCGCCGATCTGCGCGACGCGCTGACGAAGGGCGTGATCTCGCCGCTCAACATCGTCATGCTCACGCGCGAGCGCATCGACGAGGCGATGGAGGACGCCGTGTCGCGCGGCCGCATGACCGCCGACGACGCCCAGAAGCTCGCCCAGGACCTGGTCACGCGCGGGCGCAAGCAGACCAACGAGGTGATGCGCGATCTCGAGCAGCTCCTCAACCGCAGCCGCACCGAGGTCAAGGGCGCCCGCAAGCGCGGCACCGCGGCCGCCGGCCGCGCCCGCAAGCAGGTGAGCGAGGCCACGGCCAAGGCGCGCTCGGCGGCCGATCCGGTGCTCGCCCAGGCCGATCGCGCCCGGCGTGCGGCAGGCGTCGGACCGAACTTCCCGATCACCGGCTACGACGACCTCACGGTCTCGCAGATCCAGAAGCGGCTCGGCACCCTCAAGCCGGCCGAGCTGCGGAAGGTCAGGGACTACGAGAAGCGGCACGCGAACAGGAAGGGCATCCTGACCGCGGTCGAGGGCCGGCTCGGCTAGGCGCTCGCCACCAAGCCGAGGTCGTCGAGAAGCGCCGAGAAGTCCAGCTCCTCTCCCGTCAGCTCTCCCAGCATCTCGTCGGCGTTCAGGCGCTGGCCGTCGCGCCATAGCTGCTTGAGGAACGTGCCCGCCTCCGGCTCGTCGAACCAGCGCTCGCCGAAGCGCTCGCGCAGCACGCGCCGGAGGTGGGTCTCGAGCGCCCAGGCGCGGATGTAGCAGGCGGCGTAGAAGAAGGCGTCGACGTCGCTGAGCCAGCTCTGGCTAGGCCAGTCGATGTGGAGCGCGTCGGACAGACGGCGCGCATAGACATCCTGAAGCGGATCGAGCGCCGGCGGGTCCGAGTGCAGCTCGAGCTCATACGAGAGCTTGGCGGCGTAGCGGCGCAGGTAGACGAGCTTGGTCGCGCGCGCGTGCGCGGCCACCGCCTCCACGTCCTCGAGTCCGAGCCGCGCCGACAGCCAGGCCGGGTTCGCGGCCAGGTGCTGGAAGACGAAGGCGAAGCACTCGGTCACCGAGTTATCGCCGAGGTAGCGGTGCTCCATCGGCAGCTCGCGCGCCATGTGGGCGAAGTGCTCGGCATGGCCCGCCTCGTGCATGAGCGTCTCGTAGTCGTCCCGGCCGCCGTGGCGGGCGATCACGAGGTAGACCTCGTCCGGCACGCGAACCGGCGCGCAGAACGCGCGGGGTGTCTTCTTCGGCCGCTGCTCCACGTCGAGCCGCACCCCCGCTCCCTCGAGCCCCAGGCCCGCCACCGTCTTCTCGAAGCTCGGCAGGAGCAGCGACTCGTCGTAGTCGCCGTCGAGCGTGCGCGCCCGGAAGAAGTACGCGAGGTCGGAGCGGCGCAGGCGGTCGAAGCCGAAGCCGAGCTCGGCCTCGAGCCGCGGCGTGACGAGCGCCTCGTAGCGCGCGTCGCTGGCCTCGAGGAAGCCGGCGGTCTGGCGCTCGAGGCGGTCGAGGTCGACGCCCGAGAGCTCCTCGCACATCTCCCGCATGCTGCGCCAGCCGAGCTCCTTCGCCAGCGTGTGCGAACGCTCGAGCATCTCGCGCAGCAGCGGGTCGAGCTCGCGCTCCGTGACCTCCATGCGGGCGTCCTCGATGGCGGCGCGCCGGTCCGTGTCGGGCTCGTTGGACTGCTGCACGGCCGCCTGCCGGAAGGGCATCGTCTCGCCGTCCACCTCCAGCTCGAGCGTGGCCTCCCGGCGCGCGAGCTCGGCCTCCTCGGCCTTGGTGGCGCGCCCGATCAGCCCGTGCACCGCGAACTCGAGCAGCTTCCGGTTGCCGCTCTGGCGCAGCGCGTCGACGGTTTGGCGGGAGAAGAGGCCGGCGTGCTCGTCGTACACCGGCTCGATGTCGAACGAGTCCTGCTGCCCCGAGAAGTGCAGGTAGTACTCGCGGTCGAGAGCCGAGACGAACTCCTCCGCCTCCTGCCTGAACAGGTCGATGTCCATCGGCGTGCCAGCATAGTGGCGTGGATTCGCTGACCGCCGACAGCGCCCGGCCGAAGCCGGGCGCCGAACTCGAGCTGAGCGTCGACACGCTCGCCTACGGCGGCGCCGGCGTGGCGCGGCTCGACGGCTACGTGGTGTTCGTCCAGGGCGCCGTGCCCGGCGACCGCGTGCGCGTACGCCTGACCAAGCGCAAGCGCGCGTACGCCGAGGCCCGCATAGTTGAGCTGCTGCAGCCCGGCCCCGACCGCATCGAGCCGCGCGCGCCACACCCAGGCGCCCCCTGGCAGGTGCTGCCCTACGAGCGCCAGCTCGAGGAGAAGGAGTCGCAGGTCCGCGAGGCGCTCAGCCGCATCGGCGGCTTCGAGCAGCCGCCCGTCGAGCCGATCCTGCCCGCCGTCGAGCAGTGGCGCTACCGGAACAAGCTCGAGTACTCGTTCGGCGAGGACCGCGGCGAGCTCGTGCTCGGCTTCCATCGCCCCGGTCGCTGGAACGAGATCGACGACGTGAGCGAGGACATCCTCGCCTCGGAGCGCGTCGACGCGGTGCGCGAGACCGTGAAGGCCTGGTGCCGCGAGCAGGGCCTGTCGGCCTACGACCGCGGCGACGGCGCGGGCTTCCTGCGCAACCTCGTGGTGCGCGAGGGCCGCCGCAGCGGCCAGCTGCAGGTGCGCCTCGTGACGAGCGAGGGCGACTTCGCGGCCTACGAGCTCGCCGCGGCGCTCGAGGGCGTGACCGGCGTGCTCTGGACGCGCAGCGCCGGTGTTGCGGAGACCACCCGCGAGGGCGAGACGAAGCTGCTCACCGGCTCCGCGACGATCGAGGAGCGGCTCGACTGCGCCGGCGAGACGCTGCGCTTTCGCATCTCGCCGGAGGCGTTCTTCCAGACCAACACTGAGATGGCTGAGCGGCTCTACGGGGCGGCGGCCGAGCTGGCCGGCCTGAGCGGCCGCGAGCGGGTGTTCGACCTCTTCAGCGGCAGCGGCACGATCGCGCTGGCGCTCGCGCCTGAGGCGCGCGAGGTCTGGGGCGTCGAGGTGGTGGAGAGCGCCGTGGCAGACGCGCTCGAGAACATGCGCCTGAACGGCATCGACAACGCGCGCTTCTACGCCGGCGACGTGCGCACGGCGCTGCGGCCGCTGGTCGAGGAGGCCGGCGCGCCCGACGTGATGGTGGTCGATCCGCCGCGTGCCGGTCTGTCCCAGAAGATCGTGCGGCGCATGCTGGAGGCGGACGCGAAGCGCATCGTCTACGTCTCCTGCAACCCCACCACGCTGGCGCCGAACGCGCGCCAGCTCGTCGACGGCGGCTATCGCGTGGAGCGCGTCCTGCCGGTCGACATGTTCCCGCAGACCCCGCACATCGAGTGTGTGGCTGCGTTCTCGAAAGCCTGATTCGCCGCTCAACTCGCGGGCGCAGCGGCCGATATGGTCGTGATGGCCCCGCACGAGCAGGCCCAAAGCGTCGACCTCTGGGACATCCGGCTGCGCGCCACGACGGTGCGCTTCGCGGTGTGGATCACGATCGCGGTCTGCAGCATCTCGGTGGTCTACGTGGCGGCGACCTGGAGTCAGCCCAACCGGCCGATCATCCTCGGGCTGCTCAGCGCGGCGATGGTCACCGCCATCGCGGCCGGCTGCCTCGATGCCGAGCGCATCGTCCGGAGCCACTGGCGCGAAGCCTTCTTCGTCACCTGGAGCGTGCTCGACATCGCCTTCGTGGGAGCCATCGAGGCGCTCGACGGCGGCACCAAGAGCCCGGTCTCGCTCATCTACTTCCTGCCGCTCGTGTTCGCGGCGCTGTCCTACCCGCTGCCGGCGGTGGTCGCCATCGCCCTGCTCGACATGGCGGCCTGCACGGGTGTCGGCGTCTTCGTCGCCAACACCGACTGGATCTACCTCTCGTTCTTCGCGGCTACGCTTGGCTGCACCGGGCTGCTCTGCGTCTGGCAGGCGCGCAACCACGACCGCCAGCGGATCGAGCTCGCGGAGATCTCGCGCACCGACCCGCTCACCGAGTGCCTCAACCGGCGCGGCTTCGAGGAGCGCCTGGACTCGGAACTCCAGCAGACCGCCCGCCAGGGCCGCCCGCTCAGCCTGCTGCTGCTCGACCTCGACGACTTCAAGGGCGTGAACGACACGATGGGCCACGAGGCGGGCGACGAGCTGCTGCGCTGGGTCGTTGAGACCGTGCGCACCACGCTGCGCCCGTTCGACGACATCGGCCGGCTCGGCGGCGACGAGTTCGCAGTGCTGCTCCCGGCCGCCGCCCGCCCGGACGCCGCGGAGGTGAGCCAGCGGATCGGCGAGGTGCTGGCCCAGCGGATCTCGGTCACGGTCGGCATCGCCGCCTTCCCGGTCGACGGCTCGGACCGCGAGGAGCTGCACCGCTCGGCCGACGCCGAGCTCTACGCCGCCAAGCACGGCTCCAAGCCGCAGCCCGGCTTCGCCCGCCGCGACCTCGGCTGGGTGGCGAGCCTCGCCCATACGGTCGACAAGCGCATGACACCGCCCGAGGACCACTCGAGCCAGGTGGCGCGCTACGCGGGCATCATCGCCCGCCAGCTCGGCTGGTCCGGCGAGGACCTCGGCCTGATCCGGCTCGCCGGCATGCTCCACGACATCGGCAAGATCGCCATCCCGGACCGCATCCTGCTGAAGCCCGGCCAGCTCACCGACGAGGAGCAGGAGGCGCACATCCGCCGCCACCCGATCCTCGGCGCCGAGCTGGTGTCACGGGTCGAGGGCCTCGGCCCAGCCGTGATGTGGATCCGACACAGCCACGAGAACTGGGACGGTTCGGGCTACCCGGACGGGCTGAGCGGCGAGGCGATCCCGCTCGGCTCGCGCATGCTGCACGTGGCCGAGGCGTTCGCGGCGATGACCGGCAAGCGCACCTACCGCGACACCGTGAGCCAAGAGGAGGCGCTCGAGGAGCTCGAGCGCTGCGCCGGGCGCCAGTTCGACCCTGCCTGCGTGCAGGCGCTGGCCGTCCACCTGAGCGGCTCGGCCGAAGCCGCGTAGAAGCGCGGCGCTAGTCCGGAAGGTCCTCGTCCTCGACCGGGACCTCCTCTGCCGCATGCACGGAGCAGAGGTAGGGGCCGCCGGCCTCGAGCGACGTGACGATCTCCTCCCGTGTGAGCGTCGCGCCGCACTCGGAACAGGTCTGCTCGATCACAGGGTCGAGGCTGTGCTCTTCGAGGTCCATGCGCCGACCATACACAACCCGGCAGGCCGGCTTCCGTCAGGCGTGCGCGGGTTTCACCTCGCTCGCCGTGATGTGCGTGACCGGCAGCCCGCAGGCCCGCTCCACCCGGTGCGGCAGGTCGAGCTTCAGCCACTTCGAGATCCCGCCCGGAAGCGTCGAGACGATGATCTCGTCGTAGCTGCCGAAGTTCACTGCGTCCTGCACGGCGGCAACCGGATCGGGGTCCCCGACCTTCCCCTCGGTCACGGTGAGCCCCTCGGACCTGAGCCGGTTCACGGCCGCCTGCATGTGCTGCTCGGCCTCCTCGCCGCCGGAGTGCATGTCGGCGGCCCAGGCCACACCGTGAGGCGTGGACGGCACGAGCAGGCTGTACGCGACATCCCCGTCCTGAGCGCGCCGCCGGAGTGCATCCAGCAGCTCTGGGGACTCCGCGGTGCGGTTGGCGACAACGAGTACGTTCGCCATTAGCGCTCCTTCCCTCGCCTGGGAAGAAGGCTACGCCTTTCTCCGGGCTAGTACGGCGGCAGATCCTCGTACCAGTCGACCGAGCGCCCGGAACGCCCGCCAGAAGCTCCGCTTCGCCGACTCCTCGTCCAGCGCCGCGTCTATGTCCGGCACGTAGAGGGCCTCGCAGCTCGGCGTCAGGCGCTGGATCTCGCCCAGCACGGGCGCCAGCGGGCGGCCCAGCGGCACGCCCAGGTCGTTCAGCTCGTCGAGAGCCGCCTCCCCGATCACCACGACGATGCGCGGCTGCACGATCGCCAGCTCGTCGAGGACGCGGGCGCGGCACTCCGGCGCCGACATCTCGGTGTCCGGCACCGGGCACTTCACGAACAGCGTGCCGTAGACGGCCAGCGGGTCGATGCCGAGCCGCTTGAAGCTCTTCATCAGCGCGCTGCCCGCTCGCCCGTAGAAGGCCACGCCCTCCTCGATCTCCGAGGGCATCGGCGCGTACTTGAGGAGGAAGACGTCCGCCTGCGGGTGGCCGGAGCCGAGCACCGGCATGAGGTTTCCGCGGGGGCAGTGCGAGCACGACTGCAGGTCGCGCGTGAGCTGGTTCAGCTCACGGATCGCTCGCTCGAGGTACTTCTCACGGATCTCGTCGTCGGTGGCCGGCACTCGCTCCTCAGGCTTTGACGGAGCGCGCCCCCTCCTTTTGCCTGCATCACTTGTTGCCGTCCCGGCGGCGGCTCGGCGGCCGCGTTTTCGTCTGGATGAACTTCAGCGCCTGGACGTAGAGCAGGCTCTGCCGCTTGCGCACGATGTCGGCGTCGCGCAGCGACTCGAGGAACTCCTCGGGCCCATCGAAGTCGCGCATCCTGATCTTCACGGAGCCGAGCCCCTGGGCCACGTGGCTGTCCGATCCGGCGCCCGCCACGATCCGGTACTTGGCCGCGAAGCGGGCCGCCTCCTCGTTGAACGCCGAGAAGGCCACGCGCGGGTTGAAGACCTCGATCGCATCGATGTCCTCCACCACCTTCAGCAGGTGCTCGTAGTCCGGCACCGAGTGCATGCGGTCGAACGGGTGAGGCACGTAGACGAGCCCGCCCTGCCGCCGGATCTCGGCGATCGTCTGCTCCAGCGTCATCCCGCGCGGGATCTTCTCCTCGATGAAGAGGCCGATCACCTCGCCCTGGTCGGCGGTCTTCACCTCCTCGCCGACGATCACCTTCACGCGCCCGCCCGACCGCTCGCGCGCCTCGAGAGCACCCGAGACCTCGTTGTGGTCGGTCACGGCGATGGCTCCGAGGCCCGCCCGCTCGGCGCTCGAGATGAGCGTCTCCACCGGGGTGGCGCAGTCCGGCGAGTGGTCCGTGTGCATATGCAGGTCGACGTGCACGAACTCGCGGCTGCCGAGGCGCCGGCGTACGTCCGGCCGCCCGTCCGAGTCGTGCCGGCGGGCCGCGATCTCGCGGTAGAGGTCCTCCACCGCGTCGGCCGTGCGATCCCACGAGAGGTCGTCGCGGGCGCGGCAGCAGACGTCGTGCAGCCGCTTGCGCAGGGCGGCGTCCTTCACGAGCCGCGTGAGCTGAGACGCGAGCATGCCCGCGTCGCGCGGCTCGAACAGCAGGCCGCGCTCCCCGTCGAGCAGCGCCTCCTCGTACACCGGCAGGCGCGAGGCCACCGGCACCGCGCCGCCCGCCTGTGCGCGCATCAGCAGCTGGGGCGCCGGCGAGATCCCCGACGACGCTGCCACCGCCACCTGCGCCCGGGCCACGAACTGCGCCTCGGAGCCGTCGGCCGGGCCGACGAAGCTCACGCGCTCGCGCAGCGCGCGCGACAGCGGCACCGTGGGCTCGGGCCCGTGCAGCCGGGACCAGACCGTCGCCTTCCAGGGCAGGTCCAGCGGCAGCCGCCGCAGCGCGCGCACGAACAGGCGCAGCGCCGCGCGCTCCTCCTCGAGGCAGAAGACGATGTCCACGCGCTCGTCCTCAGGCGCTCCGATGCCGGCCAGCTCCACGAGGTCCGCGCCGGGCGGCACGACGCGGTACTCGCCGGGAAGAAGCGGGCCACCAGATCGCGCGTGGTGGCGAAGCTGGCGGTGCGGCCGTCGAGCCGGCCGAAGAGGAGCTCCACCAGCCGGCGGGCGACCTGCGTGGACAACACGCGCTCCGTGGCGGCGTGGAAGGAGCCGACGTTCAGCGCTCGTGAGTGCCGCAGCGCGGCCGAGGAGAGGCTCGGCGCGAACGGCTCGTGCACGTGCACGAAGTCGAACGGCGCCTGCGCCAGCAGGTCCTCGACGGTGCGCGCCACGTCGAGCGGCAGCGAGACCGCCGGGCCCCGCCGCGCCGGCGGGAACGGCAGGCTCTGCCCCACCGCCAGCACCTGGGCGCACCCGTCCGCGGCGAACACCGACTCCGGGTCCTCGGCCAGGCGCTTGACCATCCGCCGGCCGTCCCTGATCAGGTCACGCGAGTCCGACGGGGCAATGACCACGACCCGATGGCCCCGCCGGCAGAGCTCATCGGAGAGCCGCTCGACATAGGTGTTGACCTCGTGATGCTGCTCCCAGGCGTAGGGGGTGACCTGGGCGATGGAGAACCTATCCTGCGGCACGGCCGCAGGATAGGAGATTGCGGATTGCGGATTGCGGAGAGCGGAGTTCCGCAATCCGCGACCCGCAATCCGCGATCCGAGCTAGGCCTTCGCCTTGATCTTCGCCTTGCCCGGCAGCTTCGGCGCGCCGGCGTACTTGGCGATGAAGTCCTCGGTGTTCTCGCGGGCGATCGAGTCCGGCACCTGGACCGGCGGGCTCTTCATCAGGTACGAGGCGGGGCCTTCCAGCGGCCCGGAGAGGCCGTTGTTCAGAGCGAGCTTCAGGCAGCGCACCGCGTCGATCACGATGCCGGCCGAGTTGGGCGAGTCCCACACCTCGAGCTTCAGCTCGACGTTGAGGGGCACGTCGCCGAAGGCGTGGCCCTCGACGCGGATGTGCGCCCACTTGCGGTCCGTCAGCCACGGCACGTAGTCCGACGGGCCGACGTGGACGTCGTCGGCGGGCAGCTTCTCGTCCATGATCGAGGTGACCGCCTGCGTCTTCGAGATCTTCTTCGACTCGAGCCGCTCGCGCTCGAGCATGTTGTAGAAGTCCATGTTGCCGCCGACGTTCAGCTGCGAGGTGTGAACCATCTTCACGCCGCGGTCGGCGAACAGGCGCGCCAGCTGGCGATGCACGATCGTCGCGCCGACCTGTGACTTGATGTCGTCGCCGATGATCGGCAGGCCCGCCTTCTTGAAGCGCTTGGCCCAGTAGTCCTCCTGGGCGATGAAGACCGGGATGCAGTTCACGAAGCCGCAGCCGGCCTCGAGGATCTGCTCGACGTACCACTTGGTGGCCTGCTCAGAGCCCACCGGCAGGTAGGAGACGACCACGTCGGTCTTGGTCTCCTTGAGGATCGAGACGATGTCGGCCGTCGGGCCGGGCGCCTTCTTGATCTTCTCCTTCAGGTACTTGCCGAGGCCGTCATGCGTCATGCCGCGCTCGACCTTCACGTTCAGCTTCGGGACCTCGGCGAACTTGATCGTGTTGTTCTGGCCCGACCAGATCGCCTTGGAGAGGTCCTTGCCGACCTTGTCGGCGTCGATGTCGAAGGCGGCGCTGAACTCGATGTCGCGCACGTGGTAGCCGCCGAGGTCGACGTGCATGAGGCCCGGCACGTGCTCATCGCGGATCGGCGTTCTTGTAGTACTCGACGCCCTGCACGAACGCCGACGCGCAGTTTCCGACGCCGATGATGGCGACCCGGACCTTGTCGGCCTGATAGCGCGAGGCGCCGTTCTCTGATCCGTTGTCAGTCAAAGCTCTTTGCCCTCCTGGGGGTTCCACTCCGGGGCCCGGAAACAGGCCCGGCACTTCTATCGAACTCCGGCAGCCACGCGAGGTTACGCGGGGCTCAGCTTGCTCAGCTCACGGCGCACGTGGAAGACGCGCTGGAAAACCGTGATTGTCGTCAGCGCCGCCAGCGTGTAGATGGCGGGCTTCAGCAAGGAGAAATCGCCCAGTCCCGCGCCCCGTGCAAACACCAGGCCCGTCGGACAGGATCACCACTCGCACGGCGCGCGTGGCCAGGCCGACCTTGCACTCCACGCCGAGCGCCTCGGCGCGCGCGCGGGTGTAGCTCACGAGCAGCGAGCCCAGCACGCTGATCACCACGGCGGCCACGGCCACGTCCTGGTTGTGCTTGGCGAAGTAGGCGGCCACCGCGGTGAGCACGATGCCCTCCTCGGCGCGGTCGAGCGTGGAGTCGAGGAAGGCGCCGAAGGGCGTGCCCTTGCCCGACATGCGCGAGTAGCGCCCGTCGAGCGTGTCCATGATCGAGCCGATGATGAACGTCACGCCGGCGAGGAAGAACAGCCGCTGGGTGATCAGGACGGCGGCCGCGACGTTCAGCACGAGCCCCGTGAGCGAGATCGCGTTGGGGGTGAGGCGCGACTCGATCAGGCGGTCGCGGGCGAGCGTCCGCACCTCCGCGGCGGTGAGCGGCTCGCCGTTGCGGCGCGCAGCGGCGAAGGCGCCCCGCGTGCGGCGGCGGCCCTCTCTCGGTGTCGGCGCTTGAGCCGGCTGTCCGGGATCTGGTGTCGTCAAGCGGTGGCTCCGGCGAACGCCCAGGCATCGGGACGAGCCTTGGCGAGTGCCGCCGAAGTGTAGGCGGAGAGGGCGGCCACGACCCCACCCATGGCCGCATCGAGCCAGAAGTGGTTGGCGGTGACGATGACCACCCAGGTGATGAGCAGGGGGTAGAGGCTCCAGGCGATCTTGAGCGGGCGCCACTTGACGAGCCGGGCGCCCGTGACGCCGATCATGAGCGCGAAGGCCACGTGCATGCTGGGCATGGCCGCGTACGGGTTGTAGAGGAGGCTGGCGGTCTGAGAGGCGCTCTGACCGACCCAGTCGCCGACCGCGTCCTGGAAGCCCCACTCGGACATGAAGCGCGGCGGCGCGGTGGGGAACACGACGTAGCCGATGAGGGCGAACCCCATCGCCACGATGAACATGTTGCGCACGAAGTAGAAGTTCTCGTTGCGCTTGAAGTAGAGCCAGACGAGGAACGCGAGCGTGAGCAGGAAGTGCGCGTTGACGTACATGACGTCGGCGAAATGGATCATGAAGCTGCCGCGCTCCTCGACCCAGCTCTGGAGGCCCGGCTCGAAGAACAGATGCAGGCCGCGCTCGAGGTCGATCACGCCGCGCGCGTGCGAGAAGGCGGCTGTGACCTGGCCGTCCACCACGCCCCGGACCACGCGGTAGAGGTAGTACGCGGCCGCGAACAGGAAGAGCTGGCGCAGCGCATCCAGCCGTCCGTTCGGGAGGAAGGGCCTTCCTTTACGAATCGGACGGAGCACAACGGGATTTTAACCAGGCGCTTCGGCGCCCCGTCGTCTCGTCGCCTAGGAGCAGCGGCGCCCGTGCTCGAACATGCGGTCGAGCGAGAAATGGATGCGCAGCAGCAGGGACCCGGGGTGATCCGTGATCACGCGTGTCCAGTCGCCGGCGCGCTCCACGCATGCGCCGCCGACTTCCCAGTACGGCGTCCAGCGCACCCGCACGATCGCGCTGCCGGGTCGCTTGACCTCCAGCCTCACGCGCGTGGTCGCCAGCGTGCGGGCCACCATCTGCGCCCGCCCCTCCGGCACCACCAGCGGATGCGGACTCGTGACCTCGTACACGCGCCAGTGCTGGGAGCGCCATGCGAGCCGCAGGTAGGGCTGGCCCGCCTCCACGATCTGCGCCTCCTGCTTGCCGCTGTAGTCGAGCTTCACGTCGGGCAGCGCCACCCACTGCACAGCGTTCTCTCCCAGCCACAGCTCGTAGGTGCCCGCGTCGAGGGCGTCCTTCTTGTAGAAGATCGAGTTGCGGCTCACGTCGAGCTGGCGCTCCCAGCCGCGGGCCAGCGGCTCGTGGATCCCGACCGTCGCGGCCTCCCACTGGGAGTGGGTGAAGACGACCTCGACTCGCCCCGGCGGCGACTCGTGCGACTCGAGGAACTCGAGCAGCGGGTGGTAGTAGGGGCTGAAGCGCGAGGCGTCGTCCTGCTCGCTCGACACGTTGCGCACGGCGGGGCCGAGCTGCCAGTACGCGAGCGGGATGAGAAGCAAGGCCACGATCCAGGGCCGCAGACGCGGCCGGCCCGCGCCCAGCAGCGCACACGCTGCCAGCGGGCCGGCGAAGACGACGCCGAGCCGCGAGGCGTTGCCCCCCATCGCCGTGGGCAGCAGATAGGCGGCCAGCGCCGCCAGCGCATACAGCGCGACGCCCCAGCGGAGCACCCGCTCCTCGCGCGGCAGCACGACCAGCATCGTGGCCGCGAGCACCGGCACCGGGATGAAGGCCGAGAAGGCATACGGCTGCAGCCCGCCCTCCGGGAAGGCGAGTGCGAGCAGAAGCGGCGGCAGCAGCGCCGCGACCGCGACCGCCAGCGCCGCGCGGCGCCTGGCCGCCAGCGCCCAGGCGAGCGCGCCCAGCGCGAGGAACAGTCCGGCCACCGGGCTGCCGAGCGGGCACAGGAGCGCAAGGCCGACGGCGATGATCGGCCGGCCGCGCTGGAGCGCCAGCAGCGAGCCCAGGCCGATCGCGACGCCCATCACGAACGGCAGCTGCGCGTTCAGCAGCATGCAGGCGGTGCCGGCTCCGAACCAGAGCGCGCCGAAGCGGGCGCGCTCGCCGAAGTGCGCACGCGCGAGCGGCTCGAACAGCGCGGTGGCGGCCAGCGCCGCGAGCGCCCCGGCCACCGCCGGCCCGAGCAGCCAGGCAATCGGCGGGAACAGCAGGCTGTAGCCCGGGGTGTGATGGCCGCCGTACCAGTTGCCGTTCCAGACGCCGAAGCCGTCGCGGCCGAACAGCTTGGCCCGGAACACGTGCGCCGGCAGGTCGCCGGTCTTCGGCGCCAGCATCAGGTAGATGCCGGCCGCCAGGGCCGCGGCCGCCAGCGGCGCCAAGCGCCATGCGCGTTCCGGCACGGAGATCGTGAGGCGGGGGCGGCGGGTTTGGGTGACGGCCATCTAGCTCGTGAGGAAGCCGGTCACGAGATCGATCACGCTCGGGTCGTCGACCCAGGGCCAGTGCCGCAGCCCGGGCAGCAGCTCGAGCCGGGTCTCGCCTCCCAGCGCGTCCGCGAAGGCGCGGGCGAACGAGCTCGGGATGTAGGGGTCGTCGGCGCCCCACGCGACGAGCGCCGGGCAGCGCAGCTCGCCCAGGCGCTCGCCGGCCTTGGCGAGCACCGACGGCGGGGCCGAGCGGTAGAGCTTGAGGATCGCCCGCTGCGTGCCGTGGTCGAAGTGGGCCCAGACGCTGTCGACCAGCTCGTCCGGCGCCGCGCCGTTCGCCGCAACCGCCTCGTGGGAGAGCCGCTTTAAGCCCCAGCGAGTCGCCAGTCCCATGGACAGCTCGCCCGCCAGCGGCGTCCGCCATATCCGCGCAATGCGGTGCCAGCGGTAGCCCGGCAGCAGCGGTACGCAGTTCGTTATCACGAGCCGTTCAACGCGCTCGGGCGCGCGCTGCGCGAGCGCCAGCGCGGCGCTGCCCCAGTCGTGCATGACCAGCGAGTAGCGGTCCACGCCGCGGTCGGCGAGGAAGGCCTCGAGCACGTTGCTGTAGCCCTCGATCGTGTACGGGAAGTGCGCGGGCTTGGCGGATCGGCCGAGCCCCGGCAGGTCGGGCGCGAAGCCGCCCGTCCGCGGCAGGAAGTCGAGCCAGTCGTCGGAGTTGGTCGGCACCCCGTGCACGTACAGGACGGGCCGTGGCCCCCTGCGGCACCGGCGCCTCCCGCCAGAAGAGCTCAACCCCGCCGACCTCAGCGCGGCTGTCGGAGACGCTCACGTCGAGCAGACTACGACCTCAGCCATGAACAGACGCCTCAAATCGATCCGTGACCGCCTGCGCTCCGCGTACGGCCGCCCGATCCTGCGCCCGCACCGGGCACCGATCGACGAGTTGATCCTCACGGTGCTGTCGCAGAACACGAACGACCGCAACCGCGACGTCGCCTACGAGCGCCTGCGCGAGCGCTTCGCGAGCTGGCCCGAGGTGCGCGACGCCCACGAGGACGAGGTGGAGGAGGCGATCCGGCCCGGCGGCATCTCGCGCGTCAAGGCGGGCCGCATCCAGCGCATCTTGCGCGCGCTCGGCGACGACGACCTCTCGTGGCTCGAGACCGCCCCGCTCGACGAGGCTCGCGACTACCTCTGCGAGCTGCCCGGCGTGGGCCGCAAGACGGCGGCCTGCGTGCTCCTCTTCAGCTACGGCCGCCCCGACGTGCCCGTCGACACCCACGTCTACCGCGTCTCCACGCGCCTGGGCCTGTGGCCGGAGAAGACGAGCTTCGACGCGGCCCACGACGAGATGCTGCGGCTGCTCGGCAGGGACGGAACGGGCCAGGACGCCTACGAGGTGCACGTCGGCCTGATCAGGCACGGAAGGCGGACCTGCAGCGCGAGGAATCCCGACTGCTGGGAATGCCCGCTGCTCCCGTTGTGCCCGTACGGCAAGGCTCGGCTGTCACGAGTCACGAGTCACGAGTCACCCAAACAGGCGTAGACGCTTCGCGCAAAATCTGCCATTCTCAGACTCAGATTTCTTTCGACAGGAGGAATGAGTTAGATGGCAAAGACGATCGGCATCGATCTTGGCACGACGAATTCGTGCATGGCGGTGCTCGAAGGCGGAGAGCCGCACGTGATCGAGAACGCCGAGGGCGCGCGCACCACGCCGTCCGTGGTTGCGTTCACGGCGAGCGGCGAGCGTCTTGTGGGCACCGTGGCGAAGCGTCAGGCGGTCACGAACCCGGAGAACACCGTGTTCTCGATCAAGCGCTTCATGGGCCGCAAGGAGGGCGAGGTGAAGGAGGAGGAGAAGATCGTCCCCTTCAACGTGGCCACCGGCCCCAACGGAGACGCTCGCGTGGACATCGGCGGCAAGCAGTACTCGCCGCCCGAGATCAGCGCGATGATCCTGCAGAAGCTGAAGGCCGACGCGGAGGCCTATCTCGGCGACACCGTGGATAGCGCGGTGATCACCGTTCCCGCGTACTTCAACGACGACCAGCGCCAGGCCACCAAGGACGCCGGCAAGATCGCCGGCCTCGAGGTCAAGCGCATCATCAACGAGCCCACCGCGGCCTCGCTCGCGTACGGGCTCGACAAGGAGGCCACGGACCGGACGATCCTCGTCTTCGACCTCGGCGGCGGCACGTTCGACGTGTCCGTGCTCGAGATCGGCGACGGCGTGTTCGAGGTCAAGTCCACCTCGGGTGACAACCACCTGGGCGGCGACAACTTCGACAAGGCGATCGTCGACTGGCTCGTGTCGGAGTTCAAGAAGAGCCAGGGCATCGACCTGTCCCAGGACAAGATGGCCCTGCAGCGGCTGTACGAGGCCGCCGAGAAGGCGAAGGTCGAGCTTTCGACCACGCAGGAGACGCAGATCAACCTGCCCTTCATCACAGCGGACCAGTCGGGGCCGAAGCACCTCGACACGCGCCTCAGCCGCAGCAAGCTGAACGAGCTCACCGCCGACCTGCTCGACCGCACGGTCGGCCCGACCAAGCAGGCGATGAGCGACGCCGGCGTGACCGGCGAGGCGATCGACCACGTCGTGCTCGTGGGCGGCATGACCCGCATGCCCGCGGTGCAGGAGAAGGTCAAGCAGCTCACCGGCAAG
Organism: uncultured Thermoleophilaceae bacterium; assembly: GCA_963848495.1. GTDB lineage: Bacteria > Actinomycetota > Thermoleophilia > Solirubrobacterales > Thermoleophilaceae > JAICJR01. The sequence goes on along the minus strand of CAWKDV010000001.1, from coordinate 419,547 downwards.
GACCCGCACAAGGGCGTGAACCCGGACGAGGTCGTGGCGGTTGGCGCCGCGATTCAGGCGGGCGTGCTCGCGGGTGAGGTCAAGGACGTCCTGCTGCTCGACGTGACCCCGCTGACCCTCGGCATCGAGACCAAGGGCGGCGTGATGACGAAGCTCATCGAGCGCAACACCACGATCCCGACGCGCAAGTCGGAGATCTTCTCGACGGCCGAGGACAACCAGCCGAGCGTCGAGGTCCACGTGCTCCAGGGCGAGCGCGAGATGGCGGCCTACAACAAGTCGCTCGGCAAGTTCCAGCTCACCGGCATCCCGCCGGCGCCGCGCGGAGTGCCGCAGGTCGAGGTCACCTTCGACATCGACGCGAACGGCATCCTCAACGTGTCGGCGAAGGATCTCGGCACCGGCAAGGAGCAGAAGATCGAGATCAAGGCCGGCTCCGGCCTCGCGGACGCCGAGGTCGATCGCATGGTGAAGGACGCCGAGGCGCACGCCGAGGAGGACCGTCGCCAGCGCGAGCTCGCCGAGGCCCGCAACACGGCTGAGAACGCCGCCTACCAGGCGGAGCGCCAGCTCAAGGAGATGGGCGACTCGGTCGACTCGACGTCGAAGGAGCAGATCGAGGCTGCGATCAAGGACATCCGCGACTCGCTGGAGTCCGAGGACGCCGCCCTGCTCAACGCAAAGACCGCCGCCCTCCAGGAGGCGTTCCACAAGGTGTCCGAGCAGATGTACGCGGCTGCAGCGCAGGCTCAGCAGGCCGGTGCCGCGGACGGCGGTGCCGGCTCGCCGAACGGCGACGATGCCGCTGGGACCGAGGAGGAGGTCGTCGACGCCGAGGTAGTGGACGGTGAGCGCGACCAGTGAACGAAGAGAGGCCGGTAACGCAGCAGCCCGACGCCGGGGAGCCTTCGGGCGAGCAGGATCCGGCTGTTGAGAAGGAGATAGTCGAGGCGACCGAGGAGGCAGCGAAAGCTGACCGCGGACCGCTGACCGCAGACGGCGGGGAGGGTGACACCCTCTCCGCCCTCAGCGCTGAGCGCGACCGGTACCTCGAGCTTGCCCAGCGCACGCAGGCCGACTTCGAGAACTACCGCAAGCGGGCGGCGAAGGACGCCGCGGGCGCGGGGAACCGGGCCAAGGCGGGCCTGGTCCGCGAGCTCCTGCCCGTGCTCGACAACCTCGAGCGCGCGCTCGATCACGCCGACGAGGGCGACCCTCTGCTCGAGGGGCTGAGGCTGGTCCACGCCGACCTGGTCGGCGTGCTCCAGCGCAGCGGCGTGGAGCCGTTCGACCCGAGCGGCGAGCCGTTCGACCCGACGCTGCACGAGGCGCTGTCCACCCGCCCGCAGGAGGGCCAGCACCCGGGCGTCGTGCTCGACGTGGTGGAGAAGGGCTACCGCCTGAACGACACGATCCTGCGTCCGGCGAGGGTGGTGGTCTCCCAGTAGTGGCCGCCCCCAAGGACCCGTACAAGACCCTCGGGGTCGACAAGAAGGCCTCCGCTGACGAGATCAAGAAGGCCTACCGCAAGCTTGCGCGCCAGTACCACCCGGACAAGAACCCGGGCGACGCCGCGGCCGAGGAGCGCTTCAAGGACATCCAGCAGGCCTACGGGGTCCTGTCCGACCCGGACAAGCGCAAGCAGTACGACCAGGGCGGCGGCTTCTTCGGCGGCTTCGACCCCGGCGCCTTCCGCACGGGCGGCGGCGGCGCTGGTGGCAGCGGCTTCGGCGGCTTCGGCGACATCCTGTCCGACCTCTTCGGAGGCGGCGGGGGCGCCGGCGCACGCAAGCCGGTGCCCGAGCGCGGCCGCGACCTCGAGACCGAGGTGCACGTCTCGTTCGAGCAGGCGATGGAGGGGGCGCAGGTGCCGGTCGTGGCACAGGTGCCGTCGGCCTGTCCGACCTGCCATGGCACGGGCGCCAAGCCGGGCACCAGCCCGACCGTCTGCCCGCGCTGTCAGGGTCGCGGCATCGAGTCGCAGGGTCAGGGCCTGTTCTCCATCTCCCAGCCGTGCCCGCAGTGCGGCGGCACCGGCACGCAGATCACCGATCCCTGCCCCACCTGCCAGGGCCGCGGCCAGACGATGCAGGTCAAGCGCTACCGCGTGAACATCCCGGCGGGGGTGAAGGACGGCGGCCGCGTGCGGCTGGCCGGCAAGGGCGAGCCGGGTCGACGCGGCGGCACCCCCGGCGACCTCTACGTGATCACGCGGGTTGCCGACTCGCCGGTGTTCCGGCGCAAGGGCGACAACCTCGAGGTGGACGTCCCGATCACGATCGTCGAGGCGATCCGCGGCGCCACCGTGGATGTGCCCACGCTGTCCGGCAGCAAGCGCATCCGCGTGCCCGCGGGCACCCAGCACGGCACGGTCCAGCGCCTGCGCGGCGAGGGCCCGCCGAAGCTGAGCGGCAAGGGCCGCGGCGACATCCACTATCGCCTCTCGATCGACGTCCCGCGCTCGCTCAACCGCGAGCAGCAGAAGGCGGTCGACGACCTTGCCCAGGTGATGGACGGCAACCCCCGCGAGCGGCTGTTCGCGGGAAGGGGGTAGGCCATGCCACGCAAGAAGGCGACCAACGACCCCGCGCGCGGCGTCTACATGATCTCGGTGGCCGCCGAGCTCGCGGGCATGCACCCGCAGACGCTGCGCATCTACGAGTCGCGCGGCTTGATCACGCCCAAGCGCTCGAGCGGCAACACCCGTCTGTACTCGCAGGACGACGTCGACCGCCTGCGCCGCATCCAGGAGCTCACCTCTGAGCTCGGCATGAACCTGGCGGGCGTCGAGAAGGTGTTCGAGCTCGAGCAGGAGATGGCTCGGATGCAGGACCGCATGAGGCGGCTCCAGAGTGAGGCCGAGCGGATGGAGCGGGAGATGCGCGACGAGATCGAGCGCATCAGGCGCTCGTTCCGCTACGAGCTGGTGCCCTACGAGCCGCCGGGATCGGCCCTTGTGCCCAGGAACATGCCGGGCGTGAAGATCCCGATCAAGCGCTCGGGCGGTGTGGGCAGGCAGAGCTAAATCTGCTATAACCTCACTTAGATTTTATGCACGCGGACCGCTTCACCATAAAGTCGCAGGAGGCCATCCAGGCCGCTCAGAGACTCGCTTCCAGCCGGCGCAACCCACAGGTCGCGCCGGCTCATCTGCTGGTCGCCCTGCTGGAGCAGGAGGGCGGCATCGTCGTGCCGGTGCTGAAGCGCGTCGGCGCGAGCGTCGAGACGGTTCGGGCCCGAGCCAACGAGCAGCTCGACAGCTTCCCGGTGGTCACCGGGGACGCGTCGTCGGGGGCCGAGATCGGCCACGCGGTGGCGGAGCTCCTGCGGCGAGCCGACGACGAGGCGCGCGGCATGGGCGACGAGTACGTCTCCACCGAGCACCTGCTGCTTGCCCTGAGCGGCGACCCCAACGTGGACCTCATGGCCTCGCACGACCAGCTGCTCGAGGCCGTCAACCAGATCCGTGGTCCGCACCGCGTCACCGACCAGTCGCCCGAGGACAAGTACCAGGCGCTCGAGCGCTATGGCCGCGACCTCACCAAGGCCGCGGAGGACGGCAAGCTCGACCCGGTCATCGGCCGCGACGACGAGATCCGGCGCGTGATCCAGGTCCTCTCCCGGCGCACCAAGAACAACCCGGTGCTGATCGGCGAGCCGGGCGTGGGCAAGACGGCGATCGTCGAGGGCCTCGCCCAGCGCATCGTCTCGGGCGACGTGCCCGCCTCGCTGCAGGACCGGCTGGTGATCGCGCTCGACATCGGCGCGCTGATCGCCGGCGCCAAGTACCGCGGCGAGTTCGAGGACCGGCTCAAGGCCGTGCTCAAGGAGGTCTCCGAGGCCGAGGGCCAGATCATCCTGTTCCTCGACGAGCTGCACACGATCGTCGGCGCGGGCGCCGCTGAGGGCGCCGTCGACGCCGCCAACCTCCTGAAGCCGATGCTTGCGCGCGGCGAGCTGCGCGCGGTCGGCGCCACCACGCTCGACGAGTACCGCAAGCACATCGAGAAGGACGCCGCGCTCGAGCGGCGCTTCCAGCCGGTGTTCGTGGACGAGCCGAGCGTGGAGGACACGATCGCCATCCTGCGCGGACTCAAGGAGCGCTACGAGGTGCACCACCAGGTGCGCATCCAGGACTCGGCGATCGTCGCCGCGGCGATGCTCTCGCAGCGCTACATCGCGGACCGCTTCCTGCCCGACAAGGCGATCGACCTGATCGACGAGGCCGCCTCGCGGCTGCGCATCGAGATCGACTCGGTGCCGGTTGAGATCGACGAGGTCGAGCGCCGCATCATGCAGCTCGAGATCGAGCAGCAGGCGCTGTCCAAGGAGTCCGACGACGCCAGCGTCGCCCGCCGCGAGGCGATCGAGCGCGAGCTGGCTGACCTGCGCGAGCAGCTCGGCGCGATGAAGGCCGAGTGGGAGACCGAGAAGTCCGCGATCGACGCGATCTCCGACCTCAAGAAGCGCCTCGACGAGGCGCAGCGCGAGGCCGAGCGCGCCGAGCGCGACACCGATCTCCAGCGCGCGGCCGAGCTGCGCTACGGGCTCATCCCCGAGCTCGAGCAGTCGCTCGCCGCCGCCGAGTCGCAGTCGGGCGGCGACGTCCGCTTCTTCAAGGAGGAGGTGGACGACGAGGACGTGGCCGAGGTGGTGGCCAAGTGGACCGGCATCCCGGTGTCCAAGCTGCTCGAGGGCGAGGTCGAGAAGCTGATCCACATGGAGGCGCGCCTTCACGAGCGCGTGGTGGGGCAGGACGAGGCCGTCGAGGCCGTCTCGAACGCGCTGCGCCGTTCACGCGCAGGGCTCCAGGACCCCAACCGCCCGATCGGCAGCTTCCTGTTCCTGGGTCCGACCGGCGTCGGCAAGACCGAGCTGGCCCGGGCGCTGGCCGAGTTCATGTTCGACTCCGACCAGGCGATGGTGCGCATCGACATGTCCGAGTACATGGAGAAGCACTCCGTGTCGCGGCTGGTCGGCGCGCCGCCAGGCTACGTGGGCTACGAGGAGGGCGGCCAGCTCACCGAGGCCGTACGCCGGCGCCCCTACTCCGTGGTGCTGCTCGACGAGATCGAGAAGGCCCACTCCGACGTCTTCAACGTGCTTCTGCAGGTGATGGACGACGGCCGCCTCACCGACGGCCAGGGCCGCACGGTGGACTTCAAGAACACCGTGCTGATCATGACCTCCAACGTCGCCGGCGGCATCGAGGGCGTGCAGGCCACCTTCAAGCCCGAGTTCATCAACCGCCTGGACGAGATCGTGCAGTTCCACCAGCTCACGCGCGAGGAAATCGGCGAGATCGTCGAGCTCCAGGTGGACAAGCTGGCGGGCCGGGTGCGCGAGCGCGGCATCGAGATCGAGCTCACCGACGACGCCCGCACGCTGCTCGGCAACCTCGGTTACGACCCCACCTATGGCGCCCGCCCGCTCCGGCGTGTGATCCAGAAGCAGCTCGTGGACAAGCTCGCGCTGGCGCTGCTCGAGGGCCGCTTCCAGGTGGGCGACCGCGTGCTGGTCGACGCCGCCGACGGCGAGCTGCGCTTCGAGCGCGCGGCCGCACCGGCCGCCGCCACCGTCTAGAGCGCTACGTCAGCTCCCCTTTTCGGTTCCAGTAGATGAGACGGCGGGACCGACGGCCCCCGGCAGGCAGCGACCCCTCCCGGAGACGCGCAGTAAGCCGGCCGGGGGCCCCGCCGTCCTAGATGGCCTGCGTCTTGACCGCGGTGCCGTAGGCGCAGACCTCGGTCCAGTTCGGGCCGAGCTCCGAGGTGTCGAAGCGCATTGCCAGGATCGTGTCGGCGCCCTTCGACTCGGCCTCCTCCACCATCCGCTGGATCACCTCCAGACGGCTGTCCACGAGCGCCTTGGTCATGCCCTTGAGCTCGCCGCCGATCAGCGACTTGAGGCTGGCCCCCATCTGCGAGCCGATGTTGCGGGAGCGGACCGTCAGGCCCATCACCTCGCCGTAGACCTCCACCACCTGGCGGCCGGGAAGGTCGTTCATCGTCGAGATCAGCATTGGTCTCCTTTGCGAGTCGTTAGCGGGCGGAATGGAAGAGCACGACGCTCCCGCGCACCGATGGGCGCGTGTTCGGCGAGTAGGCCTTCTTGTCGTCGAACTGGAAGGTCCAGGTGCCGATGTGCGGGTTGCGCATCGGGAAGAAGCGGCGCTTGACCACCAGGATTCCGCAGGGGGAGGAGGGCTTGCCCAGAGGCACGGTGGCCCGCGAACGGCCCTTGTAGACGTAGTGCAGGTAGAGCTCGACGCCGGGCGGCATGCCGTGCACTGCGAACCTGATCCGGCGGCTGGGGCGCGCCCTCTGCGGCGTGAGCGTGGCGGTGAGCTTCGTCACGCGCACCGGCACGGTGCCGACGTTCGTCAGGTTGCTCTGGTCAGTGGCCGTCAGGTTGTAGGTGTGCTCGATCGTGCCGGCCGGCAGCGCGGGGGCCGGGACCTGCTGGCTGACGTCGCCGGCCGGGTCCGCCGACCCGAAGCCCGACGCCACGCCGTCGAAGGCGTACGTCACGTCCGCGCGCGGCGTGAAGCCGATCCCGGTGACGATGATCATGTCCGTGTCCAGGTAGCAGGAGCCGCCAACGGCGATGCTGGCGGCGTGCGCCGGCGCGGCCACGGCCAGCGCGGCAAGCAGGCCGACGGCGAGCGCGAGTCTCCCCTTCTTGCACGCCTCCACGACATGGAAAGTTAGCTGCGCGGCGTGGCTCGGGCGGCGTGCTTGCATCGGCGCCGAAAAAATGCGAGAAACCCCGGTGCACTCGCTAGCGGGGAAAGGAATGCCATGCCCACTTTCGTGCTGCTGAGCACGCTCACCCCTGAGGGGGTCCAGACGGTCAAGAACAACCCCACGCGCATCCGTGAGGTCAACAAGGAAGTGGAGCAACTGGGTGCGACCGTGAAGGCGCAGTGGGCCACGCTCGGCCGCTACGACTTCGTGAACATCGTCGAGGCGCCGGACGAGCTGACCATGGCGCGGGTCTCGCTCGAGCTTGGATCGCGCGGCACGGCGAAGTACGAGTCGCTCGTGGCGATCCCGGTCGACGACTTCATCGCGGCTCTCTAAAGGGTCGAGTTGCGCGTACTCGTCGTCGGAGGTGGAGGCCGCGAGCACGCGATGGTGCGCGCGCTGTTCCGGAGCCCGCAGCGGCCGGAGCTGATCGCCGCTCCGGGCAACGCCGGCATCGCGCGCGACAAGGTGCCCTGCCATCCCGTGGCGGCGGACGACGTCACGGGGCTGGTGGCGCTCGCCCGCGACGAGGGCTGCGACTTCGTGGTGGTGGGGCCGGAGGCGCCGCTGGTGGCCGGGCTCGTGGACGCGCTGGCCGACGTCGGCATCCGCGCCTTCGGCCCGAGCGGCGCGGCCGCTCGGATCGAGGGCTCGAAGGCCTACGCAAAGCAGCTGATGCGCGACGTCGGCGTGCCCACCGCCTCGCACACGGTGTTCAGGGACCGCGAGGAGGCGCTCGTCCACCTCGCCTGCGCCTCCTACCCGGCCGTGCTGAAGGCGGACGTGCTGGCGGCCGGGAAGGGCGTGATCATCGCCCAGACGGAGGCCGAGGCCCGCGAGGCGGTCGACGAGTTCTTCGTGGACCGCCGCTTTGGCGACACCACCGTGGTGCTCGAGGAGTTCCTCGACGGCGAGGAGCTGTCGCTGCTCGCGCTCTGCGATGGCGTCACGGCCGTGCCGATGGCGCCCGCTCAGGACTACAAGCGGATCTACGACGGCGACCGGGGGCCGAACACGGGCGGCATGGGCAGCTACTCGCCGGTGCCGGGCATCGGGCCCGAGCACGCCGAGGTGCTGGCGCGCACGGTGCACCAGCCGATCGTCGACGAGCTGCGACGGCGCGGCACGCCGTTCCACGGAGTGCTCTACGCGGGGCTGATGATGACCGCCGACGGGCCGCGGGTGCTCGAGTACAACGCCCGCTTCGGCGACCCGGAGACGCAGGCCGTGCTGCCGCGGCTGCGCTCCGACCTGCTCGACCTGCTGGATCGCGCCAGCCGCCCCGGCGGCCTCGAGGGCGCTCAGCTCGAGTGGTCCGACACCTGGGCGGTGACCGTGGTGCTGGCCTCGCGCGGCTATCCGGAATCCTCCTCGTCCGGCGACGAGATCAGCGGGCTGCGGGCGATCGACTCGCTCGAGGTCGAGGTCCTTCACGCCGGCACGGCCGAGGTTGATGGCAAGATCGTCACCGCGGGAGGCCGGGTGCTGAACGTGACTGGGATCGGGGCGACGGCCGCCGAGGCGAGGGAGCGCGCCTATGCCGCCGCTGAGCGAGTTGAGTTCGAGGGGAAGCAGATGCGACACGACATAGCCGCGCGCGCGGTAGACAGGGTGGAGGCGTGAGCGAGCGGGAGGCGGCTCCCGCAACCGAGACAGAGGTCGAGTCGATGTTCGACGACCTCGATGTGGACGCGCCCCTCGTGGGGATCGTCATGGGCTCGAAGAGCGACATGCCGGTGATGGAGAAGGCCGGCGTCGAGCTCGAGGAGCGCGGCATCCGCTACGAGACCCGCGTGATGAGCGCGCACCGGGATCCGGAGGTGGTGGCCGACTACGCGAAGAACGCGCGCATGCGCGGCCTGAAGGTGATCATCGCCGGGGCCGGCCTGGCCGCCGCGCTGCCGGGCGTCGTGGCCGCGCACACCGACCTGCCGGTGATCGGCGTGCCGCTCACCTCCAGCACCTCGGTCGGCGGCGGTCTCGACGCGCTGCTGGCCATCGCGCAGATGCCGCCCGGCGTGCCGGTGGCCTGCATGGCGGTGAACGGCGCGAGGAACGCGGCCGTGATGGCTGCCAAGATCCTCGACGCTTGATCGAGCGTTACACAAGGCCCGAGATCGGGGCGGTCTGGTCCGAGCAGCGGAAGCTCGACACCTGGCTCGAGGTGGAGCTCGCGGCGATCGACGCGCTCGAGCAGCAGGGAGTCGTTCCGCCCGATGACGCCGCCGAGATCCGGGACCGGGCGTCGTTCACGGTCGACGCGGTCAAGGAGCGCGAGAAGGTCACCGACCACGACGTGGCGGCGTTCGTCGACGTCGTCGCGCAGTCGGTCGGCGAGGCCGGGCGCTGGGTCCACCACGGGCTCACATCGTCGGACGTGCTCGACACCGCGCTGGCGCTCCAGCTCACCGCGGCCGGTCTGATCCTCATAGGTGGAGCGCGGGACTATCGGGACGCCCTGATCCGCCAGGCGCGCGCCCATCGCGGCACGATCTGCGTCGGGCGCACCCACGGGGTGCACGCCGAGCCCACCACCTTCGGGGTGAAGCTGGCCGGCTTCGCGTTCGAGGCCCACCGCAACCTGCGCCGGCTGGAGCGGGCGGTGGAGCACGTCTCGGTGGGGGCGCTGTCGGGGGCCGTGGGGACCTACTCCGCCAACGGCCCGGAGTTCGAGCGCATCGTCCTCCAGCGGCTCGGCCTCGCGCGCGAGGACGTGTCCACCCAGGTGGTGGCGCGCGATCGCCACGCCGAGCTCCTGTCGGCGGTGGCCGTGGCCGGCGCCGGCCTCGAGCGCTTCGCCACCGAGATCCGCCACCTCCAGCGCACCGAGGTGCGCGAGGTGGAGGAGCCCTTCCGGGCCGGGCAGAAGGGCTCGTCGTCGATGCCGCACAAGCGCAATCCGATCGTGAGCGAGCGCATCACCGGCATCGCGCGGCTGCTGCGCGGCTACGCGCAGGCGGGCCTCGAGGACGTGGCGCTGTGGCACGAGCGCGACATCTCGCACTCGGCGGTCGAGCGGGTCGCGCTGCCGGATGCCACGACCCTGCTCGACTACGCGCAGCACCTGGCCATCGGCGTGGTGGACGGGATGACCGTGCACCCGGATCGCATGCGGGCCAACCTCAACGCGACCCACGGGGCGCTCTACTCGCAGCGCGCCCTGCTGGCGCTGGTGGAGGCGGGCCACTCGCGGGACGACGCGTACCGGATCGTCCAGCAGAACGCCCAGCGCGCCTGGAACGAGGGGGTCGAGTTCCGCCAGCTGCTGGCCACCGCCGCGCCCGAGCTCGACCTCGACGCGATCTTCGACCCGACGGCGTTCGTCCAATATGCGGACGAGATCGTCGGGCGGCTCGACGCGCTCTAGGGCGCTGTCAGCTTCAGTTGTTAGCCTCACTTCCATGAGCAACGCCGCCACGCTCGAGGGTCTCGACTTGGTCGCCCGGGGCAAGGTCCGGGAGATCTACGACGCCGGTCCCGACCGTCTGCTGATGGTCGCCTCGGACCGCATCTCCACCTACGACGTCGTCCACCCCAACCCGATCCCGGACAAGGGCAAGGTGCTCACCGGCCTGTCGGTGTTCTGGTTCGACCGCACCGAGGACATCTGCCCCAACCACCTCGTCTCCTTCAGCGAGGTGCCCGGCGAGGTGCGCGGACGGGCGCTGCTGGTCGAGCGGCTCGAGATGATCCCGATCGAGTGCGTGGCCCGCGGCTACATCACGGGCTCGGGCTGGAAGGACTACCAGCGCAGCGGCGCGGTCTGCGGGATCGAGCTGCCCGACGGCCTCGTGGAGTCGCAGCAGCTGCCCGAGCCGATCTTCACGCCGGCCACCAAGGCGGAGATCGGCGACCACGACGAGAACATCGACTTCGACCGCGCGGCCGAGATCCTCGGCGACCGCGAGCTGCTCGAGGAGCTGCGGCGGCTCACACTGGCGATCTACTCGGCGGCCGCGGACCACGCGCGCGAGCGCGGCATCATCCTCGCCGACACCAAGTTCGAGTTCGGGCGGCGGGCCGACGGCACGATCGTGCTCGGCGACGAGGTGCTCACACCGGACTCGTCTCGCTTCTGGCCGGCTGACGGCTACGAGCCCGGCCGCGGCCAGCCGTCGTTCGACAAGCAGTACGTGCGCGACTGGGCGGCAGGCTCGGGCTGGGACAAGTCGCCGCCGGCGCCGGAACTGCCGCAGGACGTGGTCGCGCGCACGCGCGAGCTGTACGTGGACGCCTACGACCGCATCACCGGCGAGCCCTTCTCCGCCTGGCTCGAGAGGAGCGGATCGGCCGGTTGAAGGCGCGGGTCTTGATCAGGCCGAAGGCCGGGCATCCTCGACCCACAGGGGCAGACCGTCGAACGGGCGCTGCCGGCGCTCGGCTTCGAGGGCGTGCACGACGTGCGCATCGGCCGGATGGTCGAGCTGGAGGCGCCGGACGCCTCACGCATCGGCGAGATGTGCGAGAAGCTGCTCGCCAACCCGCTGATCGAGGACTACGAGATCCTCGTCGTAGAGCGGTGAAGTTCGGGGTCATCCGCTTCCCCGGCTCGTGCGACGAGGTCGACGCCCTGCTCGCCTGCCGCCGCTTCGCCGACGCCGAGCTGCTCTGGCACGGCGACCGTGACCTGCGCGGCGCGGACGCGATCGTCGTCCCGGGCGGCTTCTCCTACGGCGACTACCTGCGCGCGGGCGCCATCGCGCGCTTCTCGCCCGTGATGGAGGCCGTGCGCGAGTTCGCCCTCTCCGGCGGCCCGGTGCTCGGCATCTGCAACGGCTTCCAGGTGCTCTGCGAGGCGGGCCTGCTCCCGGGCGCCCTGCTGCCCAACGCGGGGCTGCGCTTCGTCTGCCGGCAGGTCGAGCTTGTCGTGGAGAACGCGCGCACGCCGTTCACCCGCGAGGCCGAGGAGGGCGAGCGGATGTCGGTCCCGGTCAAGCACACCACCGGCCGCTACTACGCGCCCGAGCCTGCACTCGACGAGCTGGAGGCCGAGGGGCAGGTCATCCTCCGCTACGCCGAGGGCGAGAACCCCAACGGTTCGGCCCGCGACATCGCCGGGGTCGCCAACAGGCAGAAGAACGTGGCGGGGCTGATGCCGCATCCCGAGCACGCGGTGGACCCGCTGACCGGTTCGGACGACGGCGGCAGGCTGTTCGCCTCGCTGGTCGCTCACGTCGAGGCGCTCGCGCCCGCATGAGCGCGGGCACCACCGACGCCCGCCACCGGCCGCTCGGGCTGACCGACGCCGAGTACGACGCGATCGTCGACCTGCTCGAGCGCGAGCCGAACGACCTCGAGCTGGCGGTGTTCTCCTTGATGTGGTCCGAGCACTGCGCCTACAAGCACTCCAAGAAGCTGCTGCGGCGCCTGCCCACGGAGGGCCCGCACGTCGTGATGGGGCCGGGGGAGAACGCCGGCGTGGTCGACGTGGGCGACGGGCTGGTGGTGGCGTTCAAGGTGGAGTCGCACAACCACCCCAGCGCTGTCGAGCCGTTCCAGGGGGCGGCCACGGGCGTCGGCGGCATCCTGCGGGACGTGTTCGCGGTCGGCGCGCGGCCGATCGCCATCCTCGACTCGCTGCGCTTCGGCGAGCTCGACTCGGAGCGCTCGCGCTACCTGCTCGACCACGTTGTCGGCGGCATCGGCCACTACGGCAACTCGATCGGCGTGGCCACCGTGGGCGGCGAGATCTACTTCGAGGCGCCCTACGAGCAGAACTGCCTGGTCAACGCGATGTGCCTGGGCCTGGCGCCGCGCGAGCGGCTGGTGCGGAGCGCGGCTGCCGGCGTGGGCAACCACCTGGTGCTACTCGGCGCGCTCACCGGGCGGGACGGCATCGGCGGCGCGTCCGTGCTGGCCAGCGCCGAGCTCGGCGACGAGGACGAGTCCAAGCGCCCGAGCGTGCAGATCGGCGACCCGTTCGAGGAGTCGAAGCTCGTCGAGTGCTGTCTCGAGCTGCTCGAGGCCGGGCTGCTCGCGTCGCTCCAGGACCTGGGCGCCGCGGGGCTCTCGTCGAGCTCCTCCGAGATGGCGTCGAAGGGCGAGGTCGGGCTCGACATCGACATCGCGCGGGTGCCGCTGCGCGAGGAGGGGATGGAGCCGTTCGAGATCATGATCTCGGAGTCGCAGGAGCGGATGCTCTGCGTGGTGGCCCCGGAGCGGCTCGAAGACGTGCTCGCGCTGTGCGCCCGCTGGGAGGTCCGGGCCACGCCCATCGGCACGGTCACCGACAGCCGCCACCTGCGCGTGCTGTCCGGCGACGAGGTGGTGGGCGACATCCCGGTGGAGGCGCTGGTCGACGACTGCCCGCTGTACGACCTCGAGCCGGAGCGCCCGCAGGGGCCGATCTACGCGCGGCCGCAGCGCCGCATCGGCGACGACGCCGACCCTGCCGAGACGCTGCTCGCGCTGCTGCGCTCGCCGAGCATCACCAGCAAGCGCTGGGCCTTCGAGCAGTACGACTCGATCGTCGGCTCCCGCACGGTGCGGCGGCCGGAGGCGGCGGATGCGGCGGTGCTGTCGCTGGCGAACGACGGCGGCAGCGGGGCCCTCGCCGTGTCCATCGACGGCAACGGCCGCCGGGTGGCCTGCGATCCATACCGGGGAGCCATCGAGGCGGTGGTCGAGTGCGCGAGCAATCTCGCCTGCGTCGGTGCGGAGCCGCTCGGCCTCACCAACTGCCTCAACTTCGGCAACCCCGAGAAGCCTCACATCGCCTGGCAGCTCGAGCGGGCGGTGCAGGGGCTGGCGGACGCCTGCGGCGCGCTCGGCGTGCCGGTGGTCGGCGGCAACGTGTCGCTCTACAACGAGGGCGGCGGCGGGCCGATCTACCCCACGCCGGTGGTCGGCATGGTGGGCAAGCTGGCGGACGCGGAGCGGGCAGCGGGTGCCGGGTTCGGCGCGGAGGGCGACCAGATCGCCCTGCTCGGGCCGTTCCGCCCGTCACTCGCCGGCTCGGAGCTCGAGAAGCTGCGCGGGGGCCTGGCGGACGGGCTGCCCGAGGCGGACCTCGAGCTGCTCGCCCGGCACCTGGAGCTGCTGCGGCGGACGGTCGCGGGCGGCGGCCTCACCTCGGCCCACGACATCTCCGACGGCGGCCTCGCCTGCGCGCTCGCCGAGAGCTGCATCGCGGGCGGAATCGGCGCGCGGGTGGACCTCGCTCCGCTCCTCGCGCGGCTCGGCGACGAGAGCCGGATCGACGATGCGATGTTCGGCGAGGGGCTTGGCGGCGTGCTTGTCTCGGGGCCGCTCGAGGCGATCGAGGGGCTGGCCGAGGAGGCGGGTGCGGACGGGCTGATCCGGCTGGGCGAGGTGGGGGGCGAGTTGCTCGCGCTGACCGCCGGCGTTGCTAGGCTTAATTTGCCGGTCGGGGAAGCGCGGTCCGCATACGAAGGCGGGCTTCCCGGCTGTTTCTCATGACTCCTTCGGAGGCCATCTCCTTCCGCGACGGTCCTCGCGACGAGTGCGGCGTCTTCGGCGTCTACGCGCCTGAATCCGACGTCGCCAGGCTCGCGTACTTCGCCCTGTACGCGCTCCAGCACCGCGGCCAGGAGTCGGCGGGCATCGCCACCTGCGAGGACGGCCACATCATGGCGCTGCGCGACCTGGGCCTCGTGTCGCAGGTGTTCGACGAGCGCAAGCTGCGCGCCCTCACCGGCCACATGGCGCTCGGGCACGTGCGCTACTCCACCACCGGATCCAGCGCCTGGGAGAACTCGCAGCCGATCCACCGCTCGGACCGGCGGGAGCTCGCGCTCGCCCACAACGGCAACCTGATCAACGCGCTCGAGCTGCATCTCGAGCTGCGCGACCAGGGCGTGCGCTTCAGCTCCACCTCCGACTCGGAGATCATCGCGGCGCTGCTCTCCACGCACGAGGCCGACGAGATCGAGGACGCCGTGGAGGACGTGCTGCCGCGGCTCGAGGGCGCCTTCTCCACCGTGGTGATGACGCCGGAGTCGATCGTGGCGTTCCGCGATCCCGCGGGCCTGCGGCCGCTCGCCATCGGCCTGCTGGGCGACCGCTACTGCGTCGCCTCCGAGAGCTGCGCCTTCGACATCATCGGCGCCAAGTTCCTGCGCGAGGTCGAGCCCGGCGAGCTGGTCTCGATCGACGAGCGCGGTATGGAGGTGCGCCAGGTGGTGTCCGGCGCGCGGCGTGCCTTCTGCGTCTTCGAGCACATCTACTTCGCCCGCCCGGACACCAAGCTCGAGGGCCGGCTCACGCAGGTATCGAGGCGCCGGATGGGCGAGATCCTCTGGCGCGAGGCGCCGGTCGAGGCCGACGTCGTCATCGCGGTCCCGGACTCGGGCAACGCCGCCGCGGGCGGCTACTCGCAGGCGTCGGGGATCCCCAAGGACGACGGCCTGATCAAGAACCGCTACGTCGCCCGCACGTTCATCCAGCCCGGGCAGGAGCTGCGCAAGCACGGTCTGCGGCTGAAGTTCAACCCGCTGCCCGAGATCGTCGGCGGCAAGCGGATCGTCGTCGTCGACGACTCGATCGTGCGCGGCAACACCACGCGCCAGATCGTGAAGATGCTGCGCGACGCCGGGGCCAGCGAGGTGCACCTGCGCATCTCGGCGCCGCCGATCCGGCACCCCTGCCACTACGGCATCGACATGTCCACGACGCAGGAGATGATCGCCCACGGCCGCACGGTCGAGGAGGTGGCGCACGAGCTCGGCTGCGACTCGCTCGCCTACCTCTCTGTCGACGGTCTCTATGAGGCGATCGGCATGGGCGCCGACACCCACTGCGACGCCTGCTTCACCGGCAATTACCCGCTGGAGCGCACGGAGTCGGCCGGCGGCAAGTACGCGCTCGAGGAGCCGGTCGGGATGGTCCTGCCGGTTCTGCCACAGGTCTGAAACGGGTTCGCGAATTTCCCGTCACATAGCGGCTTTTCGGGGCTTCTCCGGCCGGACCCGCCGCTAGGGTGGCCTTCGTGTCAGATCTCACCGCAGCCCTGCGGGAGAACTTCGGGTTCTCCGCCTTCCGGCCTGGTCAGCGCGAGGCCTGCGAGGCCGCGCTGGCAGGGCGCGACGTGCTCGTGGTCATGCCCACCGGCTCGGGGAAGTCGCTCTGCTACCAGCTGCCCGCGCTGCTGCGGGACGACCTGACGATCGTCGTCTCCCCTCTGGTCGCCCTGATGCAGGACCAGGTGGAGGCGCTGCGGGCGCGTGGGCTGTCCGAGCGGGTGGCGCTCATCAACGCGCAGCAGGACCTGGCGGCCAACGCCGATGCGCTCGAGCGCGCCTGCTCGGGCTCGCTGCGGCTCCTGTACGTGGCGCCCGAGCGCTTCTCGTCGCCGCGCTTCGTGGAGCGGATACACCAGGCGCGCGTGGGGCTGTTCGTGGTCGACGAGGCGCACTGCGTGTCGCAGTGGGGGCACGACTTCAGGCCGGACTACTTCCGACTGGCGGACGCGGCGCGCTACCTGGGCGCGCAGTCGATCGTCGCCTCCACCGCCACGGCCACGCCGCGCGTGGCGGCGGATGTCGTGCGGCGGCTTGCGCTGCGGGAGCCGCTCACGGTGGCGACGGGGTTCGACCGGCCCAACCTGTCGTTCGCGGTCGCGCGCCCGGCGCCGCACGAGAAGCAGTCGCTGGTCGTCGAGGCGCTGCGGCGCGAGGACGCTCTGCCGGCGATCGTCTACGCGGGCACGCGCGCGGGGGCGGAGGATCTCGCTGGAGTGCTGAGCGAGGCGCTGGGGGAGCGGGCGCTCGCCTACCACGCGGGGCTCGACCGCGAGCGGCGCACCGAGGTCCAGGCGCGCTTCATGGCCGACGAGGCGCGCATCATCGTGGCCACCAACGCGTTCGGCATGGGGGTCGACAAGGCCAACGTGCGCACGGTCGTCCACGCCAGCGTGCCGGCGTCGCTCGAGGCTTACTACCAGGAGGCCGGGCGCGGCGGGCGCGACGGCCGGCCGGCGCGGGCGCTCCTGCTGGCCGAGAACCGCGACAAGGCCCTGCACGTCCACTTCATCAAGCGCGACGAGCTTGCGCCTGAGCTGCCTCGGGTGCTGTTCGACCGGCTGGCGGCGGTGGCGGACGGCGACGGCCGCTACGAGCTTGCGGCGGCGGAGGCCGCCAGGGCGGTCGGCGTCGGCGGCGACCAGTTCGCGGCACTGGTCGGGCACCTCGCCAGCGCCGGCGTGCTCGGGCCGCTGCCCGCGGCACCGGACCGGCTCAGCGGACGGCTCAGCGGGCCGTTCGACGTCCGGGCCGACGCTCGCTGCCGCAGCTCGATGGGAGAGGCTGCGCGCGGTCGCTGGCGGCAGTACCGGGAGGTCTGGGCGTACGTCGAGGATGAGGCCTGCCGGCGGCGCGCCATCCTGCGGCACTTCGGCGATCCGGCGGAGCCGCTTGCGGCGGGTCCCTGCTGCGACGTCTGCGAGCCGGGTCTGGTCCCCGAGCTGGCGCCACCGGCGCCAGAGTCGATCGCCGATCTCGACGACGCCATCCTGTCGGTCGCTCGTCAGGCGAAGCCGGCGGTCGGCAGGACCACCTGCGCTGCGATCCTCCACGGCGCCCGCACGCAGAAGATCGAGCGCAACTCCTATGACGGCCTGCAGGCCTACGGCGTCTCGTCGAACATGAGCCGGGCTGCCATCCTTGCCCGCATCGACGAGCTGATCGAAGAGCGGCGGCTGGCCGTCAGCGGTGGGCCCTATCCGGTGCTCAAGCCGCCGTCGGCTTCGATGGTGGCGTGAGCTTTCGGGTCGCCGTGCTGGTCTCCGGCGAGGGGACCAACCTCCAGGCGATCCTCGACACCGTCCACGGCCACGACGGGATCGAGGTCGTGTGCGTCGGGTCGAGCCGGGCGGCCGCCCGCGGGCTCGAGCGCGCCGAGGCGGCGGGGGTCGAGGCGGCGGGGTTCGAGCGCTCCGACTACGCGGACCGGCGCGAGCGCGACCTGGCGCTCGCCGACTGGCTCGACGCCCACGAGATCGACCTGCTCGTCCTGGCCGGCTTCATGGAGCTGCTCAGTGCCGACTTCATCCGCCGCTTCGAGGGCCGGATCATCAACGTGCACCCGTCGCTCCTGCCCGCGTTTCCCGGCATTCGCGCCATCCAGCAGGCGCTCGACGCGGGGGTCCGGGTGAGCGGCGTCACGGTCCATTACGTCGACGAGGGCGTCGACAGCGGCCCGATCATCCTGCAAGAGGCCTTTCAGCTTCCGTATTCTGCGGAGGTCGAGGCGATCGAGGAGGCGATCCACGCGATCGAGCACGAGTTGCTTCCGCGGGCGGTGCGCCTCCTCGCAAAAGGGGCGGTTCGAATCGACCCGGAAAATCCACGCAGGGTGTTGATCGAGGAGCGAGCGGATGTCGGAGGCCACTGAGTCGGGCCGAGTGGAGGCTGTGCCGCCGGGGGAGGTGCGGATCCGGCGGGCGCTCCTGAGCGTGTCGGACAAGCGGGGGCTGGTCGAGTTCGCACGCGGTCTCGCCGACCTCGGGATCGAGATCGTCTCCACCGGGGGAACGGCGCGCGAGCTGGGCGACGCGGGCATCGACACACGTCCGGTCGAGGACTACACGGGCTTCCCGGAGATCCTCGACGGTCGCGTGAAGACGCTCAACCCGCGCATCTACGCGGGCCTGCTCGCGGTCCGCTCGAACCCCGAGCACGTGAGCACCCTCAACGAGCACTCGATCGAGCCGATCGACCTCGTCTGCGTCAATCTCTACCCGTTCGAGCGGGTGTCGGGCCGGCGCGGCGTCGAGGACGAGGAGGTCATCGAGAACATCGACATCGGCGGCCCCACGCTGATCCGAGCGGCGGCCAAGAACTTCCCCTTCTCGGCCGTGGTGGTGCGGCCCGAGAGCTACGACGCCGTGCTCGACGAGCTCGGCCGCCGCGAGGGCCGCCTGTCCGAGCCCACGCGCGAGGCGCTGGCCATGGAGGCCTTCGGGTACACGGCGCGCTACGACGCCGCCATCTCGCGCTGGTTCTCGGAGCGCGAGGACTCGCTGCCCGGTCTCTACGTGCGCGCCTACGAGAAGGTGCTCGACCTCTCCTACGGCGAGAACCCGCACCAGCGGGCCGCCTACTACTCGCAGGCCGGGGCGCGCACCGACCTCCTGTCGATGGTCTCGAAGCTGCACGGCAAGGAGCTGTCGTTCAACAACCTGCTCGACCTCGACTCGGGCCGGAAGCTGATCGAGGAGTTCGAGGTCCCGGCGGCGGCGATCATCAAGCACAACAACCCGTGCGGGGCGGCCGTGGGCGCCAACCTGCTCGACGCGTATGAGAAGGCGCTCGCCTGCGACCCGGTGAGCGCGTACGGCGGCGTCTACTGCTTCAACAGGCGGGTCGACAGGGCGCTCGCGGAGCAGCTCCACCAGATCTTCGTGGAGCTGGTCTTCGCGCCCGGTTACGACGAGGACGCGCTCGAGATCCTCACCGAGAAGCCGAACATCCGCATCCTCGACAACCAGGAGCGGCGGCGCGTGCCGCTCGGCGAGGCGGACCTGCGCCGCGTGCGCGGCGGCATGCTGATCCAGGACCGCGACAGCGAGAGCGAGACGCGTGACGATATGTCAGTCGCCACCGAGCAGCGGCCCACCGAGGAGCAGTGGGGCGAGCTGCTGTTCGCCTGGCGAGTCTGCAAGCACGTGCGCTCGAACTCGATCGTGCTCGCCAAGAACCTTGGCACCGTCGGCATCGGCGCCGGCCAGATGAGCCGCGTCGATTCGGTGAACATCGCGATCGGCAAGGCGGAGTCCCCGCTCGAGGGAGCGGTGATGGCCTCAGACGCCTTCTTCCCCTTCGCGGACGGCCCACAGGCCGCGATAGACGCGGGCATCGCTGCGATCATTCAGCCAGGCGGCTCGCAGCGCGACCCCGAGGTCGTCGAGGCCTGCGAGAAAGCCGGCGTGCCGATGGTGTTCACGTCACGGCGGCACTTCCGTCACTGACGAGTGGGCCCCCTGGGACTCGAACCCAGCCCGCCGGGTTAAAAGCCCGGTGCTCTACCGGATGAGCTAGAGGCCCCGGAGTGGATCCTAGGGGGCCGGAAGGAGGGTTTCGTGGCTGTACCTGGCGCAGTTGCCGATCGTTCCGCCATCGCAGGCCGTGACGTCGAGTTTCCCGGCGCCGGTGGGGACGCGATGCGCGGCTATCTGGTCGAGCCCGCCGAGGCCGGCACGCGGCCGGGGTTGGTCGTGCTGCACGAGGCGTTCGGGTTGAACGATCACATCCGCGACGTCGCGGACCGGTTCGCCAATGTCGGCTTCGCCGCGCTCGCACCGGACCTGTACACCCGCGAGGGCGCGCCCGGCGAGGACTTTCCCGCCATCCAGAGGACGATGCAGGCCATGCCCGACAGCAGGCTGGTCGCGGACCTGGAGGGCGCGGCGGCGTTCCTGCGGGCTCTCCAGAGCGCGAGCGGCAAGGTCGGCTGCATCGGCTTCTGCTCCGGCGGGCGCCAGACGCTGCTGTTCACCTGCAGCAGCCAGGCGCTCGACGCCGCGGTGGACTGTTGGGGCGGCACCACCCTGCGAGCGAACGCCGACGAGCTGACCACGGCCAACCGGCCCGTGCCGCCGGCGGACCTGATCCCGCAGCTCGCCTGCCCGCTGATGATCGCCATCGGCGCCGACGACAAGAACCCGTCGCCCGAGGACGGCGAGATCTTCAGGGAGCGGCTCGCGGCTGCGGGCAAGGAGTTCAGGGTCGACGTCTACGAGGACGCGGGCCACGCCTTCTTCGCCGACTACCGCGAGAACTACCGCGAGCAGGCGGCCCACCGGCTGTGGGCGGAGGTGGTGCCGTTCCTGCGGCAGCATCTTTCTTAGCGTCTGGGTTACAGGCAACCACCCGTTTGGTTGCTTACAAACCCATTGCCATGGGCACCTGGGCGCAACTATCATCGGTGCTTCCGGGGACTCGCCGCCCTCCCTGACCTGCCCTAGCGGCGATGCGGCAGAGCGCCGGCAGATCTTGCTGAGAAGGAGCATCACCACCCGCATGGTCGTGGCGAGCGCCGCGCTTGCGGTGCTGGTCGGGATCGTGTTCGTGGTGCTCGTCGTGGCCATCAAGGAGCAGCGGCACTCGGCGCGCCTGGCGATCAAGTCCGAGGAGGCGATCACCGCCGGGGTGTCGCTCGAGAAGCTGGCGATCGACCTCGAGACCGGCGTCCGCGGCTTCGTGGCCAGCGGCAACACGCAGCTGCTCGAGCCTTACACGAACGCGCGCGTCCAGTACCCGGGCCAGGCTCGCGCGCTCGAGCTGCTGGTCCTGCAGGACCCGAGCGCGCACCAGCAGGCGCTCGGCATCCGCGGCGCGATCGACGACTACGTGAACCTCTACTCGATCCCGATCGTGTCGCTCGCCAAGGACAACCTGACCGTGGCGCGCAGCGTGATCGTGAACAACACCGGCCGTGACCGGATCGACGCGCATCCGCGCGCCGGTTCAACAACCTGTTCGCCACCGAGCGCGCGATCGCCAAGACGCGCACCCAGCAGGCGAACAACCGCTCCAGTGCGGCGATCTTGATCGGCATCGGCGGCCTGCTGCGTGGCGCTCGGCTCGATCGTGGTGCTGGCCGTGTACCTGCGCCGCGCGATCGTGCGCCCGGTGCGCGACGTGGCCCGCGGGGCCGAGCGGGTGGCGCAGGGGGACCTGTCGGCGCGCACGCCGGACAAGCGCAGCGACGAGATCGGCGACCTCGGCCGCGCCTTCAACACGATGGCGGCGTCGCTCGAGCACAGCCACGACGAGGTGGCGGCGCGCACGTCGGAGCTCGAGCGCTCGAACCGCGAGCTCGACCAGTTTGCCGCCGTGACCTCGCACGACCTGAAGGAGCCGCTGCAGACGGTGACGGTGTTCGCCGGCCTGCTCGACCGCGATTACCGCGACGAGCTCGATGAGAGCGGCCGGACCTTCCTCGACAGCATCCTGGCGAGCACCGAGCGCATGCGCACGCTGATCCGCGACCTGCTCGAGTTCTCGCGCGTCGGCCATGGCGAGCTTGCCTGCGAGCCGGTGCCCGCCGAGGAGCTCGCGGAGCGCGCGCGGGACAACCTGGCGGGCCACATCTCCGAGCGCAGCGCCGTGGTCACGATCGAGGCGCTGCCGACCGTGACCGTCGAGCCCAACCAGCTCTGCCAGGTGTTCCAGAACCTGCTCTCGAACGCGGTCAAGTTCAGCGACGAGGAGGAGCCCCAGGTGCACGTGAGCGCAACCCGGGACGGCGCCGTGTGGAGATTCTCCGTGCGAGACAACGGGATCGGCATCGACCCTGCCCAGGCAGAGCGGATCTTCAAGCCGTTCGCCCGCCTCGGCAGCTCGAAGGACGGCACGGGCATCGGCCTGGCGATCTGCCAGCGCATCGTCGAGCACCATGGCGGGCGCATCTGGGTGGACAGCGAGCCGGGAGCCGGCTCCACCTTCCACTTCACGATCCCCGGCGACGACGGGCCCGACCCGGCTGGCCGTGTCCCGACCGAACACCTGTCCGCCTCCACCACGGCCGGTTAGAGTCAGCGGCGTTGAGACCGCGTACGCCCCGGTGCGTACTGGCGGCGCTCGTGCTCGCGCTGGCTCTCGCCGGCTGCGGGGGCGGTTCGTCTGCCGGCACCGCGCCAACCACCACCACGAGCCTGCCCGGCGCCGGCAAGCCGCCGGTCACGATCGGGACCAAGAACTTCCCCGAGGAGTTCCTGCTCGGCGAGCTCTACGCGCAGGCCCTCGAGGCGAAGGGCTTCCGCGTGAACCTCAAGAGCAACGTGGGCGCGACGGAGATCATCTACCGGGCGCTGACGAGCTCGACGCTCGACATGTACCCCGAGTACACGGGCGTGATCTCAGCCGTGATCGGCAACCAGACGAGCCCGGTGCGGAGTGAGCGGGCGGCATACGAGCAGGCGCAGCGGATCGTGTCGCCGCAGGGGCTCGTGCTGCTCGACCGCACGCCCTTCTCGGACCGCGACGCGATCGCGGTGAAGCCCGTCGCTGGCGCGGCGTTTCGGGCTCGCCTCCGTCGCCGACCTCGCCCGCATCCCGGGCGGGGCCACGATCGGCGGCCCGCCGGAGTTCAAGACGCGGGAGCAGGGCTACGTGGGGCTGGCCACCGTATACGGGCTCATGAACCTGCACTTCCGCCCGTTCAGCATCGGGCAGCAGTACGACGCGCTCAACACCGACAAGGTCGACGCCATCGACGTCTTCACCACAGATGGCCAGCTCAGCAAGGGCGAGTACGTCGTGCTCAAGGACCCGAAGGGACTGTTCGGCTTCCAGAATGCCGTGCCGCTGGTGCGCGAGGCCGTCCTCGCCAGGGAGGGCCCGGAGTTCGGGAAGACGCTCAACGCGGTGAGCGCGCTGCTCACCACCGAGGAGATGCGCCGGATGAACCACGACGTGGCCGTGGGCCGGGCCTCACCGAAGGCGGTGGCGGCCGATTTCCTTCGCCGCCACGGCTTGCAGTAGGCAGCCTAGAATCAGCTGCGCCCGTGGGGGCGTGGTCTAGCGGTTAGGACGCCGGCCTTTCAAGCCGGAGATCGGGGGTTCGATTCCCCTCGCCCCTACTTACTTCCGGCGCCAGGCGCCCGCGAGGGATGCGGCGAGCGCGAGCAGCACGAGGCCGAGCAGCACGAAGCCGCCCGCGTGATGCCACCAGCCATCGACGCCGGCCACTGCGCGAATCAGGCCCGCGATCCCGAGCGCGGCGCCCACGCCGAGCGGCAGTACCCAGGTCTCGCCCAGGACCAGCTTGCGCAACTGGGCGAGCACGCTCACGCCATCACCGCCGTGCGGCGCGCGAGCTGGTGGGCCTGCCAGAGGGAGAAGAGGCCGAAGGAGGCGGCCAGGTAGAGCAGCGCGGCGTCGCCGAGCGGCCAGGCGACGCCGAGCCCCTCCGCCGCGAAGAAGACGCCGAAGCTCGAGAGCACGACGCCTACCAGGTACTTGAGGTGCGTTTCGGGCAGGCGTGACAGCGGTGCGTGCAGCACGAGCCCGACCCCGATCACGGCCACGAGCGCGACGCCGCCGCCGATCAGCGCGGGCTCGAGGCCGCCCGGCCGGGCGCCCAGCGCAGTGACGATCAGAATCACCTCCACACCCTCGAGGAGGACGCCCTTGAAGGCGATCACGCGCCCCGCCCAGTCGGCCCGGCCCTCGGGCGGCATTGCCAGCGCCTCGAGCTGCTCCTGCTCCTCGACGAACTCGCGGAACGAGGACGAGGGCGAGCGCAGGTGTGCCAGGCGCAGCACGCCCTTCCGCAGCCATTCGAGGCCGAAGAGCATCAGGAAGGCACCGATCACCACCCGCAGCGGGGCGAGCGGTACCCGCGAGATCAGGACCGGCCCGAGCACCACCGCGAGCGCCGCCAGCGCCACGGTGGCGCCGGCCGCCCCGATGATCGAGTCCCGGAAGCGGCGGGTGATGCCCACGGCGAGGACGATCGCCAGCGCCTCGAGCATCTCGAGCCCGCAGGCGAGCATCGCCCCGAGGAGGGTGAGGACGAATGCCACGGACGAAGGCTAGACCCAAGGCTGGCGATTCTTGACTTGGGCCGACGGTGCCGTTCGCAATACTGGTGGTGTGCCGGGGGCGCATGAGGCCAGGCGGCGCGTGCGGCGAGCATGCGTCCTGGGTGGCGGCGGATTCATCGGCCGCTGGGTGGTCTCTGCGCTGCGCAGCCACGGAGTTCACGCGACCGTGGCCGGCCGCGGCGGCCCCTACGAGGACGGCGACTGGGTGGGCGGCGACCTTGGCACCCGGGGCTTCGCGCGCATGCTGCGCGACCGCCGGATCGACGCCGTCTTCGACTTTGCCGGGTACGCGGACCCGCCGCGCTCGTTCGAGGAGCCGCTCGACACGCTCGAGGAGAACACCGCCGCCACGGTGCGCAGGCTGGAGGCGCTGCAGCGGATCCCGCAGGACGCGATCTACGTGTACGCGTCGTCCGCGGCGATCTACGGAGCCGAGGAGCAGGTGCCGCTCCGCGAGGCCGCCGAGCCGGCGCCGTTGTCCCCCTACGCGGTCTCGAAGCTGGCCGCCGAGCAGTACCTGGCCCAGTACCACCGTGCTCACGGCCTGCCGGCGATCGCGCTGCGGATGTTCTCCGTCTACGGCCCCGGCCAGCGCAAGCAGGTCGTTTACGACCTGATCCGCAGGGCGCTGCTCGACGACGGCGCGCTGGAGGTGTTCTCGCCGCCCGACGTGACGCGCGACTTCGTGTACGTGCGTGACGTGGCCGAGGCCGCGGTGGCGCTGGCCGAGCGAGCCCCGGCCTGCGGCGAGATCTACAACGTGGCGAGCGGCCGCGAGACGACCATGCGCGAGCTGGCCACGACGATCCTGGACGCGGCCGCGATCGACAAGCAGATCGAGTTCGACGACGAGCTCCGCGCCGGTTCCGCCGCCCGCAACTTCGGGTCCACGGAGCGCATCGGCGAGCTCGGCATTGAGCCGTCGACGCCCCTCGGCGAGGGCATCGGGGCCACCGTCAAGTGGGTCCGCCGCAGCGAGGGCTCGCTCTCGGCGTCGCTGAGCAAGAGCTCGGATGCCGCTTAGCCCCCGCGGCTAGACTCGCACTCGCGGGCGGTTAGCTCAGCTGGTTAGAGCGCCTGCCTTACAAGCAGGAGGTCGCCCGTTCGAATCGGGCACCGCCCACTGCCTCCAGAGCCAAATCTCGGCTCACCCGGCGCTCACCCGCGCCGCTTGGAAAGCAGGTTTGGAAAGCAGAGCTGCAGAGATGGGCATATACGACGAGATCTTTCCCTCGAAAGGGAGCGAACGGTTCGTTCAGACGGGGTGGGCGAACGACTGGCTCGACGGCGCCTCCGGCTTCGCTCCTCAGCGAAGACCAGCGCGCTCGCGTTAACACGATGCACTTCCAGGATCGGCGCTTGCCGGCTATCGGACATGTGGCCAAAGGGGGTGCCGTCGAGCCCTACGTTGCGGGTCGTCGGCTGAGCCAGTCATCCACGACCGCTGCCGCATCCCTCATCACCAACTGGTCGAACTGCGCCAACTGCGCCTAAGAGCCCGGAAGGTGTGGCTGGACGCGCATTCTGAGCGAAAGTCGCGCTAGCCTTGCTCACGACTGATCGTTCGTTAGGTCTCACTCTCTCTTCCTTTCGTGCGGCCCTCCACAGAGGGACTCAAAGGTTGAGGACCGTGGCAAGCGAGGAACGCGGCCGGGCAATGCGGCAGCTCGAGGCGGCGCTGGTCGAGCAGGACCGGCTGGGCGAGCGCTTTGACGCCGCCGTCGGCACGTCAAGCGAGTTCGGGGCCTACGTCCGGCTCCGGGCCGCGGGCGATCAAGTCAAAGCGCGGGAGGCCTGGCTCAACTGGGTCGATGACGAGGGCTACCGAGGGCTCAACGCGGGCCCGTTCGAACTGCTCGCCGAGAGCCGCCCACTAGAGGACTGGAAGGTTGAGACCATGACGAGCACAGAGCAGCGCCGCTCCTCTGAAGAAGCATCGCGACGGCGGGGTGGATCGCACCGCGCCACTGGCGACCGTAGAGTTGGGCAGGCAGTCACGGCCCGGCGCAACCTGAATCCCGGCCGTGCCTGGATAAACGGCCGCGAGGTCGGGGGTACCGATCCTCGCTACGCGCACCTTGCTGGGCCGGGCAGCTAAGAGCAGCCACCCATGCGCGATTCGCTGCTCTACATCCCGCGCTTCATGCGCCACTACAGGCATCGGCGTGAGCTCGGCCAGTCGATCGGCCAGTCCCTAAAGAGCGCTCGGGTACGAATGCACAGCTACCGCGATGAGCGTGTTGGCGGAAAGGCAGACGGCTAGCGAAAGTCGGCCGCCCTTTAGCCAGGAAGAGTAGGCTTGTGCGAGCTGGCCCTGCGGCCAACGATCCCGGCCCAGGAGCGGTGGTACGCCGAAGCGTGAGCAACGCGCCGTGGCAACACACTTCTAGGCGCACGGGATCGACTGTGGGGCCAGTTGTCTGCGGAACGGGGCCTTCCTCTCGCCGCGTGAGTAAGCGCACCTAGCCGCCCCGCCTAGCGCAACTAGCCGATCTGTTTACCTCGACCGGCGGCGCCGCGAGCTTCCAGAGCACGCCGCGCCTGGCCGCGTGGTGTCTGCGCTGGCGGCCGCTCGGGTTACAGGGTGGGTACCCAGTCGGGTACTAGTGTCGCTCAGGCGCTAGCCGGAGCTGCCCTACGGGCGCTTCAAGTGCTCCTTCAGGTCGCTGAGCGTTCGGTCGACGACCGTCATCCCCTTCGCCATCTCTTTGAACTGTGCACGCGCGTCAGCGATCTCTGTGTCGTCGCCATCCGCCTCAGCGTCCTCGAGGTTGTGCAGCGCTGTCATCGCCGCGTCCGTGAATTGTTGGGAAGCCGACTCGAGCGCCGCGACCTCCTCCTCGGGACTGAGGTCGTGGTCGCTCGTAATTTCGACTGTGCCCGTGTCGGTGTTGACGTCAACCTGTGGCCCTTGCTGGCCACTATCCGTCCCTGCGTCTGGCATCTCCTGTGTAGGAGTGCCCGCCATCTCGTCGTCGCCCGGTGGGAACTGGTCGTCGACGCCGGGCAGGTCGTCCGTCGGGCCGGGAGTCCCGCCGCTCTGGTCAGCGCCGGGGCTCGGTGAGCCGCCTGCGTCTGGTTCGCCGTCGTCCTGCTTTTCCTCGATTTCCTCCGCGTACCTGGCCACCTTGGGGCCGCCCGGTGAGCCGCCTGCGTTGGGGTCGATCCCCTCGTCGGCCGGTGCCTGCTTGCGTTCCTCGTCGGTGATCGCGGACGTCCAGTTGGGTGCCGGACTCGTCTACCGGCTCGACTGCTGGTTCTCGATCTTGCCCTGCTTTTTTCCCTCGAGATTCAGGTACGCCTGGAGCGCGCCGCCCTTGATCTGCTCGGCGTCCTCCTCCGAGGCATCGAGATCTTCGATCTCCTCGGTGTCTTCCTGCTTCCGTTCCTCGTCTGTCATCGCGGGCAGACCTCCGTCGAGATGGCCATGATCGTGACCGGGCCACCGTAGCGCCGCGGGGGGACCGCCGCAACGGGCGAGACCACCCGAACTTTGCAAGCCGGCTCACCAGCCACAGTCTCGCAACTGCCAACAGCTGTCAAGGCAAGTCGAAGTCACCAGCTCTCCCCGACGGGTCGCCAGGCGTCCGAGGTCAAGGCGTAGGAAACCCCGCCGGGCACGTCAGGTCCCGGGCAGACGTGCTCAGGTGCCAGGAAGCCATCGGGCTGGTGGATACTGGGCGGGCGATGTCTCAGGAGAACGTGGAGGTCGTGCGCCGGGGATACGAGGCCTTCGCCGAGGGCGACCTCGAGACGGTCCTCGGCCTTCTCGACTCTGAGCTCATCTCCGAAGAGGGCGAGCAGACTCTCGACACGCCGGGGACCTACTACGGCCCCGGGGACTCCTGGACATGGTCGCTAGCGTGAACGAGGGCTTTGACGACGTCCGCTACACGCCGGAACGATTCGTCGACCTTGGGGACCGAGTGTTGGTCGACGTCCGGCGGACCGGCCGTGGCTCACTCAGCGGGGCGCTGGTCGACAGGAGGCAGTTCCACCCTCTGGGACGTCGCACACGGGCGGGCGGTCGGGTTCCGCACCTACGGCGATCGCTCCGAAGCCCTCGAAGCCGTGGGGCTGCGGGAGTAGGCCCAGCGGCGCTTCTGCCACCAACGGTACGACTAGGTCCATCGCCGGCCGGATCTGTACGAGTAACTGTGTGGTGGGCGTTACCGCCCTGCCGCCCGCTGTGTAGCTGACGGCGGCTTCTTCGCTTCGAAGACTCGCAACACAGAGTTCGCCCCCTGAATGCAAAGAGCCACCCTGGAGCGGGTGGCTGCTCAGCAACTCAGGGGGTGTACCCGCTCGCGTCTGGACGAGGCGGCGATAACACGATGCAGTCGAGTTGTCGGCAACGGCGATCCGACCTTTAGCCGACGGCGAGCGGTTAGGCTCGGCCGAACCCGACCGCCAGGAGCTCGCCATGAGCATCGTCGTCCGCTTCCATCCTGCAAACCTGACCGCCGACAAGTACGACGAGATCCATCCCAAGCTCGAAGAAATCGGCTTTCCGGCGGATGGGCTCGACTATCACGTCGCCTTTGGTTCGTCGGACAACCTCACAGTCAGCGAGATCTGGGACTCGCCCGAGCAGTTCCAGGCGTGGGGCGAGAAGCTCATGCCGGTTCTCATGGGGTTCGGAATGGAGTTCTCCGCTGAGCCCGAGGTGTTCGAGGTTCACAACGTCGTGAGGCGATAGACCGATCAATCCCGCCTGACTAGGTTCTCCCGGGAAAGCTGGGGCCTTCCTCATGCGAACATGCGTTCGTGGGAAACGCCGGCTCTTCGCACGCCCACTTCCGCCGCGCCCTAGCGACTGGCAACCCGTCGATCGCCACTACCGCCGCGCTTGAGGCCGGCGGTCTGAGCCTTGCGGACGCGCTCGCGCTGACTTTGCTCTACCGCGACCAAGACCCAAGCCGGTACGAGCGGGCATGCGCGCTTCTGCGGGGAGGTGCCCGGCCTGTCGACCGACGACGCGCAGCTGACTCTATCGGCCCTCGCGTCGCTCGGCGGCCCGCGGCCCGACTCGGGCGCTCGGGCGCTGCTGGCGTTGCTTGACGGTCTGGCGATGAGGGCTCCGGCCGACGCCGTCGAGGCTTGGCTGAACCGGCGTTCGATCTGAAACGCGGCCCGGCGCCCGGCTCGTCCAGTGCGTCCGTGATCTCGGGTTTAGGCCGCGCCGGCGCGTAGCGCCTGTGCGCGCTCGGTGGTGGCGATCAGCTCTTCTTCTGAGGAGTAGCGAGTGGCGAGAATGTCCGCGCCGGCCTGGAGCGCGAGCTTGAGCTCGGGAGCGAACGCCGATGAGCTCATGGCCACGATGCCGGTGGCCTCGAGCAGTGGGTCGCGGCGGATCTCCTTGATGACCTCGTAGCCGTCGATCACGGGCAGCTCGAGGTCGATCAGGACCACGTCGGGGTGGCGGCCCTTGGCTACAGCGACCGCGAGCGCGCCGTCGTGCGCCTCGTGCACCAGGAAGCCGTGGCGTACCAAATGGGAGGCCAGCCGGCCGATGACTGCGGGCGAGCGGTCGGCGACCAACGCGGTTGGCTGGCGCGCGGTGGGGCTCAACGCCGTTGGCGCCACTGCGGCTGTTCAGGCCGCCGGTTGTGCGCCCTCCCCATGGCTGACCAAGCTAGCGTAAGCCCACTAGATCACTCAAGTCCTCTTAAGCGACTCGGTCGGCGTCTGGGCAGGCGAACGTGCCGCAGTAGCGGAACACCGGCTGCCGACCGCCCGGGGTGTCGACTGTCGTGCCGGTGGCGTCGTACTGATGACGCAGACCGAGCTCGAACACGCTCAGGCTGAACTCGTCTCGCACGGTCAGGTGCGCGGAGAGGCATAGCTCCCCGTCCCATGGCCCTCCGCGCAGCGTGACCGTATCCCCCGGCTCCACACACGCGAGCCTAGGGCGACTGGGATACCCCGGCGGGGGTATTACGGTCGCTCAGCTGCGGTATTCGCGCCGGTTGGCGCGGCAGAAGCCGAGGCGGGGGAGCAAGACCCACGCGGCGGGGGAGCCGTCGTCACCGGGGAGAGAAGACCGACTCCCGCCGCGCGGGGGATGCCGGTGGTTCGAGACGCGTGAGGAGCGTGTCGACGTTATGGACCTAGGCATCGGAGCGCGAGCCTACGCCAGCGGCACCGTGTCGCTCATCCGCTTTCGATACGGCACCGGGCTCCGTACTTTTCCTCGGGCCGCGATCGTGGTCGCGGCGGATGACCGACGCCGCTACCGGCGGCTACGTTCCGGTGCATGTCGCTCACCACCGCCTGGACCCGCGCTCAGCCGCAGCCCGAGCTCCCAGCCAACGCATACCTGACTGAAGGCTTCCGCCTGTTCCGCGTACAAGGAACCGTTGGCGATCCATCGCAAGGCGGGTGGACAGTGCTCGAAAACTGCCTGACCTTGCGCGCCGATTGCTACGGAGGCGCTGAGCTCCGCGCCATGGGCCTCCGGCCCGTGACCCCGCGAGCCTAGTCCGACCAGGTGGCCTTGGGAGATGGGCCTAGCGTCCGGCAACGACCGGGCCCGCGGGAGAACGCTTCAGGATGTTCCCCCGCGAGACCTGGCCGCCTCCCCGGGTACTCGGACGGCGGGGAGCGTACGCGGCGACCCGAGCGGCGGCCATACGTCGGTTGCAGTATTTGGCGTACCGCCGCTGCGGTATCTCGCTGCCTCAACGCCGTATCGCCCGAGTAGGCGGCCGGGCCGCGGGTGGCCGATCCGGGCAGGCTCCCCGTCCTCTGGAGCCCGCCCGAACCTTGCCTTGGAAGCGATGAGCCGGGCAGTTTGGAGGGTTGCCCGTCGACTCGCGCACGAGGCTACGCATCGTCCGGTCAAGGCGCAATCGAACATCTGACTAGGCGTCTCACGCTGTGGGTAGCGTTGTCGCTCCCGTGCCACCGCGCTTCCAAAGAGCGGGAGCCCCGCTCACCGCGCGCGAACTCGAGCTGCTGACACTCCTTGCCGAAGGGCTCACGGGTGCCCAGATCGCCGAAGCGCTCGTCATTAGCACTCAAACCGTCAGGACCCACATCAAGAACCTCCGCGGGAAGCTCGGCGCGCCCACAGCCGCAAGCGCCGTGGCGATCGCAATGCGCCGCGGGCTGATCCACCCGCGGCTCTGACGCGGCCTCCGGCCGACCCCTGGGATCGAACAAGCGTGCACGGAGATGAAGCAGGCGGCCGTTCCGGTGCCGCTGCTCCGGCGGGCCGCGTGCGATGCCCCGGAGGGCGGCCCAACGCAAGCAGGTCGATGGTTGCTCCTGTCAGCGGCGATCGGGTACGTTCGGCGGGTCAGCCATCGGAGGGGAACCATGCACGCAGTCGTGGTCAACGTGACGGTCAGCGACGTGGAGGCGAGCGTGGCGGCGCTACACGACCAGGTCGTCCCGCGTATCTCCCAGGCGCCCGGTTTCGTCGCCGGCTACTGGACGCGGAAGGACAACAGCGGCCTGTCGATGTCGGTCTGGGAGTCCGAGGAGGCGGCCAGGGCCGCGAGCGAGATGGTCAGGGGGGCGGCGCCGGAAGGGGTGACGGTCGACAGCGTCGAGGTGCGCGAGGTGGTCGCGAGCGCCTGAACGGCTGGAGGGGCAGGCTGTGCGCGCAGCCTGGGGGCTGCGTGACCTCCAGAATCCTGGTCGGCTGAGGATTGCGGCGAGGCGCGGCGTGCGCCTCGATGGCGTCAGAGACACGCCTGCGGAGGCGGTCGGTCTTCGAAGCGCCTTCCGGAAGCGCCTACGGCGGCCAGCTCCATCTCCACGCTAATCAAGTACGAACAAGCGTTCGTGAGAGGATGAGCCGTGATGGGAGACGCCGGCTCGCCGCATGCGCTGTTCCGCCGCGCCCTGGCGACCGGCAACCTCACCATCGCCACCTCGGCAGCGCATGAGGTCGCGCGGCTCAGCCTCGAGGACGCGCTCGCGTTGACGCTGCTCTACCGCGACCAAGATCCCAGCCGCTACGAGCGCGCGGCGCTTCGCTGGCACGCGCGCTTCTGCGCCGAGGTTCGCGGTCTGTCGACCGACGACGCGCAGCTTGCTCTATCGGCCCTCGCGTCGCTCGGTGGCAGCCGACCGGAGTCAGGAGCCCGGTCGCTGCTGGCGCTCCTCGACGGGCTAACGATGAGTGCCGCGGCCGACGCGCTCGAGGCTTGGCTTCAGCGCCGAGGGGAGCACTAAGAGCCGCGCTCCTTCAGGGGATCGATCGAAAACGGCAGTTTCTCCGTCCGGTCGGGCTCAAGGGCCGGTTCTCACGGCCGGGTTGCGGAGCCTCCCAGGGCAGGTTTCCGTCTTATCGGGTTCGATCGGTCGATCGTCAGGGTCGGGACTCTCAAGCCATTGTCACTTCTCCTCGCTCTTGTCCGCCTCTTCGACCGGCTCGGTCGGGTCAGGAAGCACCGGCTCGTCGGCCGGAAGATCGTCCAACCTCTCCGGGGGGCCGCTCGGACACACGCGAGTCCTACGCGACCGACCCGATCACTGTCCGACCCAGCACACCAGGCTCCCGAGCACGGCCCGAAGGACGTCCACGGCGGAAAAGTGGCTCCCGCAAAAGGTCGAGCGTCAAGCGCGCCCCGACCCACCGCGCCACCACCTCGAAACCGGACTCGACGGCCACCCCGGCGGCTCCAAGGCACCCCGCTTGCCAGCGCCAGCGCCACCGATCCGCCGCAGACGCCGATCGGCGCCGTGACGCCCTCCGGCCGCGCCATCGCGGTCTGGGACCAGGGACACACGGCGGGCAACGAGTTCTCGAAGTTCGAGTTCGCCATCAAGCCGGCAGGCTCGACCACTTGGAGCGCGAAGGCCGACGTGACCGGCGCATGCGGCTGCGGTTCCGCCTCGGCGATACCGTCGTCGCCGTCGCTCGCGATCGATCCAGCGGGGGACGCGGCGTTCCTGTTCGTACGCTTCAACGGCGGCTTCGTGAACCGCATCCTGTGGGGCGAGACCTTCACCGCCGGCTCGTCGACCTGGACCACCCCGAATGCGATCTCGACCGACTCGGCGAGCGACACGCTGCAGAGCCAGGCGGTCGTCGCGATGGACTCGAGCGGGACGGCCACCGCCGCATGGACGCGCAACCACAACGCGCCGAACAACATCGTCCAGTTCGCCACCAAGACCATCGCGGCCTCGTCATGGCCGGCAGCGCCGAACGGCACCTCGGTGACGCCCGGCGCAAACGATCTCTCTCCGCTCGGCAGCGACGCAGGCCAGCCGACGATCGCGGTGGGGCCGGATGGCACGACGACGATCGCCTGGGCGCGGAATGGGGTGATCGAGGACCGGACGCGCGCAGCGGGCGGGTCGTCGTTTGCCTCGGCCGCGACGTTGCCGACCAGCCTCACGAGCCTCTCCACTCCATTCCTGGCCACCGCACCCGGCGGTGGGGTGGTCGCGCTGTTTGCCGGCACGAGCGCGGGCCAGTCGATGGTCGGCGCCGCCAGCCGTGCCGCCGGGGCGGCGACGTTCAGCGCTCTGCCCGCCGTGCCCGGGACCGGCAACGGTCAACCGGTGGCCGCGGTCGACGACCAGGGCAACGTCCCCGCCGCGTGGATCCACAGCAGCTCCGGCCAGTCCATGATCCAGGCGAGCGGACTGGACGCCGGCCCGCCGGTCGTATCGAGCACCTCCTTCCCGGGCAGCGCGGTCGCCGGAAAGCCGTTCGCCTACAGCGCGGCTGCGACCGACCGCTGGTCGCCGGTCACGACGAGCTGGGCATTCGGCGACGGCGCCACGGGCCCGCTGGCGGGCACGCACACGTACGCCGCGCCGGGGTCGTTCCTCGCCACGCTGACGGCCACGGACGCATTCGGGAACTCCGCCAGTGCCTCGCAGGCGGTGCAGGTCGCGGCGGCCGGGCCGAGCTCGGCGCCTACCATCGCCGGCCTCAGCATGTCGCCCGCGTCCTTCAAGGCGGCACCCAAGGGCGGCAGCATCGCCGGCGCGACCGCCACCACGATCCGCTACCGAGTCTCGCAGCAGTCGACGACGAAGTTCACGGTTCAGCGGCCCGCGCGCGGCGTGCGCAAGGACAGGCGCTGCGTGGCGCCGCCGAAGCACGGCAGCAAGAAGAAGTCGAAGCCCTGCCAGCGCTTCGTCGACGTCGCCTCGTTCACCCACGTGGACGCGGCCGCGGGCTCGGTCTCCTTCCGGTTCACCGGGCGGCTGCGCCGTCGCAAGCTCGCCCCGGGGAGCTACCGCCTGCAGGCCGTCGGCTCCAACTCGATGGGCAAGGGCAAGGCCGCCGCCAAATCGTTCCGGATCGTGAAGCGCTGAGCGTCGCCTGCCCCTTGTAGGGCTGACCCGGGCGCCCTAGCCCGGCAGATCTTCGGGCCGCTTCTTGGCGAGCTTTCCTTTGAGCAGTCCCGTGGACTGGCCGACCTCGATCAGGTAGCCGTCGGGGTCCCGCATGTAGCAGCGGATCTCGGCGCCGCGATCGATCGGAGGGGTCAGGAACTCGGCTCCCTTTGAGCGCCACTGCTCGTAGGACGCCTGGCAATCGGCGACGCGCAGGTTCATGAAGGTGGACACCGTGTCCCCGGGCTCGTAGTCGACGACCGAGATGTCGGGCTTGTCCGGAGTCGGGCCACCGCCTGGATTCATGATGATCCATGAGTTGGCGAGCTTGATCATGCATGGGTTCTCCTCCAGCACGACCTGGCCGCCGAGGACCTCGGAGTAGAAGGCGCGGGACCGAGCAACGCTTCGTACGGTGATGAAATGGGTCACGAGGAAGCCCTCGCTCGGGGCCGGCAGGTTCTCGAAGTCGATCGCCGGCGTGTGCTCGCTCATGCCCGTAGGCTAGCCAGCAGCCAGGCCAGCGATGCCGTTGCGCAGCAGGCCGGCTGCGAGCAGCAGCACGATCACCGCGGCCATTGCGCGGGCGTGACGCTCGAGCCAGCCGCGCGTTGTCCCCAGCAGGCGCTCGGTGGGAGCCGGGGCCACGAGCAGCGCTATCAGCGCGAGCAGCAGCGGGAGCAGCGAGACGAGCGCGAAGAAGAGCCAGTCGACGACGTACTCGGCGCTGCTCGGCTTGAGCTCGGAGATGGTCTTCAGCGCTATCGGGATGAAGCCGCCCGGGTTGGCCAGCGTCGCGCCGGCGCCCAGGATCGCAAGTGCCGGGGCGGAGGCGACCTTGGTCATCCGGTCGATCGCGCTCTGCGTCCTCTGCGGGTCCGGCGGCCGGCGCAGGGTTCGCACGACGAACATCACGATGAGCACGGCCAGGACGACGTCGACGATGGCGACCCAGGTCTTCGGCGTGTTGGGATGCGAGGACGAGGCGGCGTCGCCGATCACGAAGGCCGCGACCACGCCGATCGTCAGCGTCGCTCCGAGGGCCCCCGCGTAGAAGAAGAAGCCGGTCCGCAGCGGCCGGTCGCCGAGGATCAGCACGAACAGCGAGAACGTGAGCGTGGTCGGCGACAGCATCGCGGCCAGCGCGACCAGCACGAGTTCGCCGTCGATCCAGCCCACGACGCCACCCTGGCAAGGCGGGTGGGCCAGGGCCTCACCCGGTTTGGGCGATGCGGCCTTGGCGCGCTTCGCCCACGGTTCCGTCGAACCCGAAGATCGGAGGACTTGATGGGCGATGAGCCGGACACCCTGTTCGTAGGCGCCGCTTCCTATGGCAACGTCGACGACGCGATCGCGGACTACGAGGCGGTCAAGCTGCTGTACGACGTGATTCACACCTCGCACGAGTTCGACGCGGCGGTGATCGCCAAGAACAGCCAGGGCAAGGTAGAGATCGTGAAGAAGCACGAGCAGCCGACCCGCCACGGGGCCGCCCACGGCCTTGGCTGGGGCCTGGCCGCCGGCGCGGTGGCCGCCCTGTTCCCGGCGGTGGGCATTATCGGGGCACTGGCGGTCGGCGGCGGCGCGGGGGCGGCGATCGGCGCGGTCTCCGGGCACGTGAGCGGAGGGATGCGGCGCGACGACCTCAAGGAGCTCGGCGAGGTGCTGGACGAGGGCCAGGCCGGGCTGATCGTCGTCTACGCGGCCAACATGGCGGATCAGATCGCGGCCAACATCAAGGCGGCGAACCGGATCGTGGCCATGGAGACCGACATGGCGGCCGACGAGCTGGCCGAGGAGATCAAGGAGGCGGAGGCGGCGGCCCCGGCCTGAGCGCGGGCTTGACTTTGGTCCCGGTGCTTGGGGAGACTCGGGCTGCAGTTCCGCGCTAGGAGGGCGAATGGGCCGGATCGCAACGGTGGTGGTCGTGATGGCGGGTTTGGTGGCTCTGTCCGCCACGCAGGCGCTGGCCAGGACCCACCGGAGGGTCCAGCACTCCCACCTGGTCATCAGCCAGGTCGACGTCCGCACCGATCACGCCTTCAAGGCCGAGCCCGCGAGCGCCATCTCGGTCTGCGCGCGGGCGGCCAACTTCGGCAAGGGTGCGAGCTCGCGCGGGGCCGAGCTGATCATGTCGCTGTTGGGCCCCGACGGCAGTAACGAGATCGTCGCGCGGCACGACCTCGGTCAGCTCGCCGGGACGCCGCCCGTCAAGCGCGGGCACAGGGCCCATCACCCGGCCCGCGAGGTCTGCGCCCACGGCAGCGGGACCCTGGCCCTGCCGCTGGGCGCCTACGGAACGGAGGTCTGCTTCTCGGACAGCAACAGCCAGGGAAGGGACGGCTGCCAGTTCTGCCGCGGCAAGTGCTTCTTCATCGGCAAGCGGAGCTGGAACGGCACCGTGGGCGGCACGCAGTCCTCCCAGGACGACAACCAGGCCTGGCAGGCGGGCGCTGTGACCTTCAGCTTCGCGCGTTACGGCCGCGGGCAGTTCACCTACAGCATCAACCGTGCACCGGTGAACTACCAGCACACGTCCACACGCTCCTTCTGCACCTCGGTGGGTGCCGGCACCGTGTCGGCCAGCGAGGGCGAGCTCCTGATCGACTACACGAACGGCGGCTACGACATCCGCGGTGACGTTCCAAGCGACGCGACCATTCCGGCGACGGTGACCTGTCCGGGCCTCTCAACCTCGAGCGACGCGAGTGTGCAGTCGACGTTCCTCGATGACGGTGGGCCGCTCACCGCGCTGCCGCCCTTCGGCGGCGACGAGAAGCTGGCGAACAGCTACAGCGCCGGCGCCGGCCCCGCATCGCTCCAATACCACTGGGACTTCAGGTAGCGCGCCTCCCGCCGAGTTCGCCGCTCCCTTAGTGTCCCCTGGTCGCGATGAACGCCGACGATCGATCCATCGGCGCCGGGGATTCCCTCGGCGTCGTCAGCGACGCCATGGCGCGTGCCGACCAGACGCTTGAGCTGGCCACCCGGCACCTCGACAGCTCGCTGGTCGAGGTGCTGCGGATCCTCGGCTTCGACCGCGAGTACGTCTCGGCGAAGGGCTCGTACCTGTACGACTCGGCGGGCCGCGCCTGTCTCGACTTCCACACCGGCGAGGGCTTCGCCAGCCTGGGGCACAACCACCCGGACGTGCGCGAGGTGCTGCGGGCGGCGCTCGAGGCGGACCTCGTGGACGGGGTGCAGATCCACTACTCCGCGCTCGCCGGGATGCTGGCCGAGGCGCTCACGCGGCGCCTGCCGGAGGGCCTCGATGCGACCTTCTTCGCCAGCACCGGCGCGGAGGCGGTCGACTCGGCGATGAAGTTCGCGCGGGCCGCCACGGGCCGCCCGCGGCTGATCTCCTGCGACAGCAGCTTCCACGGCGTGACCCTCGGACCCCTGTCGATGGTCGGCGACGAGTTCTTCAAGGAGGGCTTCGGGCCGCTGCTGCCGGGCTGCGCGCGGGTGCCGTTCGGCGACCTCGATCGGCTCGAGGCTGAGCTGCGCCGGAAGGACGTCGCAGCCTTCATCGTCGAGCCGATCCAGGGCCGCATGGTCACGCTGCCGCCCGACGGCTACCTCGAAGCGGCGCAGGCGCTCTGCCGCCGCTACGGCACGCTGTTCGTGGCCGACGAGATCCAGACCGGCCTCGGCCGGACCGGCAACTGGTTCGCGCTCGACCGCTTCGGGCTCGAGCCCGACTTCGTGCTCGTCGGCAAGGCGCTGAGCGGCGGCTACATGCCGGTGGCGGCGATGGTCACGAGGCGGGCGATCTTCCAGAAGGCCGTGGGCTCGCTCGAGCGCTCCTACGTGCACCAGTCGACCTACGGCCGCAACCGGCTGTCGATGGCGGCGGGGCTGGCGACTATGCGCATCATCGAGCGCGACGGCCTGGTCGAGCACGCCGCCCAGATGGGCGCGCTGCTGATGGACGGCCTGCGGGAGCTCCAGCAGCGCTACGAGATGGTGAAGGAGATCCGCGGCAGCGGGCTGATGATCGGCATCGAGCTGGGGGCGCCGAGCTCGCGGGTCGCGCGGCTGAACTGGCGCCTGATCCACCTGGCCAGCGAGGGCCTCTTCCCCCAGCTGATCGTGATCCCGCTCCACCGCGACCACGGCGTGATCACGATGGCCGCCGGCAAGAACGACGTGATCAAGCTGCTGCCGCCGCTGACGCTGTCCGAGGAGGAGGTGCGCAGCTTCCTCGGCGCGCTCGAGGCGGTGCTCGCCGACTGCCATGGCTCGGCCGGCAGGAACTGGGGCGTGGTGCGCAACATCGCCACGGCGACGCTGAGGCGGCGCGGCGCCACGCACGAGGGGCCCGCGGCCGAGCCGGCGCCGTTCCGCGGCAAGCGCATCGACCCGTCGCGGGACCACGCCTGCCTGGTCACCGGCGCCACCGGCTTCATCGGCGGGCATCTGGCACAGCGGCTCGTGGAGGAGGGCTACCAGGTGCGCTGCCTGGCCCGAGACACCAGCGACACCTCACTGCTCGAGCGGCTCGACGTGGAGATCGCGCCGGGCGACCTCACGAGCGGGAGCTCGCTCGCGCGCGCCGCCAAGGGCTGCCGCTACGTCTTCCACTGCGGCGCGCTGGTGTCCGACTGGGCCACGACGAAGGAGATCGAGCGCGTCAACGTCGAGGGCACGCGCAACGTGCTCGAGGCCTCGCTCGACGCGTCGGTGCAGCGCTTCGTCCACTTCAGCACCACCGACGTCTACGGCTATCCCGGCGGGCCGTCGGTGGAGGAGACCTACGCGACGACGCGCTTTCGCCAACTGGTACGCGCAGACCAAGCTGGACGCCGAGGCGGAGGTCGAGCGCGGTGAAGCAAGACCGGTCGCATGGAGGCCGTGATCCTGCGGCCCGCGACCGTCTATGGGCCGCGCTCGGTGGAGGTCGTCGGCGAGATCGCCAAGGCGATCCGCGGCGGCAACATGCTGCTCGTCGGCGGCGGTCGCGCGGTGGCCGGGCTCGTCTACGTCGACAACCTCGTGGACGCGGCGCTGCTCGCGCTCCGCCACGAGGCCGCGGCCGGTCAGGCCTTCAACGTCGAGCGACGGCCTCGGCGTGACCTGGAAGGAGTTCACCGACGGCCTGGCCGAGGGGTTGGGCTGCCGGCAGGTGCGCTGGAGCCTGCCCTACTGGGCGGCGAACGGCATCGGCTTCTCGCTGGAGCACGGCTACCGCCTGCTGCGCCGGACGACCCGCATCACAACGCAGCCGCTGCTGTCCCGGCAGGCCGTGCAGGTGCTCGGGCGCAACCAGGACTTCAGCAACCGCAAGGCGCGCGAGCTGCTCGGCTGGGAGCCGCGCGTGGACTACGCGGCGGGTCTCGAGCGCACGCTGGCCTGGCTCAGGGACGAGCACCTGGTGGGTTAGATGCCGGCCCACTTGGACGAGCCTGCGGCACGCCGGTCATGCCTGTCAGTTCCCGGTTCTTCGCCGCGGATGCTGGCGAAGGCCGTCACGCTGCCCGCGGACGAGCTCGTGATCGACCTCGAGGATGCCGTGGCCGCGGCGGACAAGGACTCCGCGCGCGAGGCGGTGGCGGCCGCGCTGGCGGACGGGGAGCTGGCGGATCGGCTGCTGGCCGTGCGGATCAACGCGCTCGACACGCCCTGGTGCGAGCGCGACGTGGACGCCCTGGCCGGCAGCGCCGCGGCCACGCTCGTGCTGCCCAAGGTCGAGGGCGCGGCGGACGTGGAGCGCGTGGCCCGGCTGCTCGACGAGCGCGAGTCGCCGCTCGGACTGCAGGCGCTGGTGGAGACGGCGGCGGGGCTCCAGCGTGCCGGGGAGATCGCGGCCGCGTCGCCGCGCGTGCGCACGCTGATACTCGGCTACGCGGACCTGCGCGCGTCGCTCGGCCGGCCGTCGGCGTCAGACGAGCCGCCGGCCACGTGGCTGTTCGCGCAGGAGACCGTGCTGGTGGCGGCGCGCGCGGCGGGCGTGCAGGCGATCGACGGCCCCCACCTGCGCCTCGACGACGACCAGGGACTGCGGGCCTGGGCGGCGCATGCTCGCTCGCTCGGCTACGACGGCAAGTGGGCCATCCACCCCGCCCAGCTCGAGCCGATCAACGCCGCCTTCACGCCGACCCCGGAAGAGGTCGAGCGAGCGAGGGCGATCGTGGCAGCGCTCGACCGCGCGGACAGCGGGGCCGTGGAGCTCGACGGCCAGATGATCGACGAGGCCCACAGGCGGCAGGCCGCCGCGGTGCTGGCGCGCGCCGAGGGTGGGCCGTGAACGTCGGCGGGCCCTGGTTCGAGGACCTGGCCGTGGGGCAGGAGTACACGGACGCCCCGGCGCTGACGCTGACGGAGGGGCACGCGGCAATCCACCAGGCGCTGGCGGGCGACCGGCTTCGCCTCGCGCTCGACGCGCCGCTGGCGCGTGAGGTCTGCTCGCGCGAGGCGCCGCTCGTGCACCCCAACCTCGTCTGCGACGTGGCCATCGGCCAGTCGACCGGGCCGAGCCAGCGCGTCCGCGGCAACCTCTTCTACAGGGGTCTGGTTCTGAGGCGCCCCGTGTTCGTCGGCGACACGCTCACGACCACGACCACGATCGTCGCGCTCAAGCAGAACCGCGGCCAGCCGACCGGCCTGGCGGTGCTGCGCATACGCACGCTCGACCAGGACGGGAACGAGGTGCTCGACTTCCTGCGCTGCCCGATGATTCCGCTGCGCGACGCCGACGCCCAGACCGGGCACGCCGACGAGGTATCGGCGTTCCCCCAGCAGCTCGACCCGGCGGTGCTCGACGCCGCGGTGCCGCGCGGCTGGCGCCTTGGGCCCCTCCGGGAGCGCACGCCGGCGCCGCACTTCGCCGATTTGGAGCCGGGCATGGAGTTCGCGCTCGAGGCGGGCGAGACCGTGACCTGCGCCCCCGAGCTGGCGCGACTCACGCTCAACGTGGCCACCGCGCACACCGACGCCACGGGCAGCTCGCACGGCCGACGGCTCGTGTACGGGGGGCACACGATCTCGATCGCCGCGGCCCACGCGACACGCGCGATCCCGGCGCTGGCCACGATCGTGGCCTGGGAGGGCTGCGATCACCTGGGGCCGGTGTTCGAGGGCGACGTACTGAAGACCGACCTTGAGGTGCAGGCGGTGCGCGGCCTGGCCGACGGCGGGCTGGCGCACCTGCGCGCGCAGGTGCGCGCGATTCGGGAGGATGGGGCCACCCCCGTGCTCGACTGGCGCTTCGTGGCGCTGATCGCCTGAGGAGGCACGCTGATGACGGGCATCCTGGATGGATTGCGAGTGGTCGAGGGGTCCGCCTACGTTGCGGCCCCGCTAGGCGGCATGACGCTGGCGCAGCTCGGTGCCGACGTAATCCGCTTCGACCCGATCGGCGGCGGCCTCGACCGCCGGCGGTGGCCGGTCACGGCCGATGGGCAGAGCCTGTTCTGGGCCGGCCTGAACAAGGGCAAGCGCTCGGTGCAGGTCGATCTGAGCTCCCCCGAGGGCCGCGAGCTGGTCAGTGCTCTCATCGCCGCGCCGGGGCCGGACGCCGGCCTCTTCCTCACGAACTTCCCCGCTCGCTCCTGGCTCAGCTACGAGGCGCTGGTCGAGCGGCGCGCTGACCTGATCATGGTGAACATCGTCGGCAACCCCGACGGCAGCTCCGAGGTGGACTACACGATCAATCCGTCCACCGGCTTCCCCTGGGCCACCGGGCCGCGCAACCTGTCGGTGCCGTTCAACCACCTGCTGCCGGCCTGGGATGCGATCACCGGGGCACTGGCCACGACGAGCCTGCTGGCGGCGGAGCGCCATCGTGGCCGCAGCGGCGAGGGCCAGCGCGTGCAGATTGCCCTCTCGGACGTCGCCTTCTGGATGGTGGGCAACCTCGGCAAGATCGCCGAGGTGCAGATCAACCAGCACGAGCGCGTGAAGGCCGGCAACTACCTCTACGGCGCCTTCGGCCGCGACTTCCTCACGCGCGACGAGCGGCGCGTGATGGTCGTGGCGCTCACCTCCCGGCAGTGGCACAACCTGGTGGAGGCGACGGGCATCGGCGATGCGCTGCCGACGATCGAGAAGCTGATGGACGTCGACCTCGAGGACGAGGGCGGGCGCTGGGCTGCGCGCGAGGTGATCGGCGCGACCCTGCGCCCCTGGTTCCTCGCCCACACCGAGGCCGAGATCCGCGAGATCTTCAACGAGCGCGACGTCTCCTGGGGCCCGTACCAGACCTTCACCGAGCTGGTGGAGCGCGACTCACGCTGCTCGGCGGCCAACCCGATGTTCGCCCCGGTCGAGCAGCCGGGCATCGGCACCTACCTGATGCCGGGCAGTCCGCTCGCCTTCGGTGGCGCCGAACGGCTCCCGCCGATGCGCGCGCCGCTACTCGGCGAGCACACCGAGGAGGTGCTCGCGGACGTGATCGGCCTGTCGGCGGGCGAGATAGGCCGGCTCCACGACGCCGGCGTGGTCAGCGGGCCCGGTGCCGCCACTCCGGCGCACTAGTTGTGCTCTCAACTACCTGCTAGCCTGGGCGGCATGGAACTTGGAGTCGCCACCTTCGCCGACCTCTCCTCGGGGATCACCCCTGAGCAGCGCATGCGCGACCTGCTCGAGGAGGCAGAGCTAGCCGACCAGCTCGGCCTCGACGTGTTCGCCGTGGGCGAGCATCACCGGCCGGACTTCCTGGTCTCGGCGCCGGCTGTGGCGCTGGCCGCCATTGCGGCGAGGACCGAGCGCGTCCGCCTCTCGAGCGCCGTCACGGTGCTCAGCTCGGACGACCCGGTCAGGGTCTTCCAGGCGTTCTCCGAGGTCGACCTGATCTCGGGCGGCCGGGCGGAGATCATGGCCGGCCGGGGCTCGTTCATCGAGTCGTTCCCGCTGTTCGGCTACGACCTCGACGACTACGACGAGCTGTTCGCCGAGAAGCTCGAGCTGCTGCTGCGGATCCGCGACTCGGAGCGCGTCACCTGGTCGGGCCGCCACCGCGCGCCGCTCGAGGACGCGATCGTCTGGCCGCGCCCGGTGCAGGAGAAGCTTCCGATTTGGGTGGCCGTTGGCGGCACGCCGCACTCAGTGGTGCGCGCCGCGGCGCTCGGCCTTCCGCTCACGCTGGCGATCATCGGCGGCCAGCCCGAGCGCTTCGTCCCGCTCGTCGACCTCTACCGCCGAGCGGCGGAGGAGGCGGCGGTGCCGGACGCCGACACGCGCGTGGCCATCAACACCCACGCCTTCGTGGGCCGCACCAGCGCCGAGGCCGACGCCGCCTTCGCGCACTCCTACCTGGCGATGATGAACCGCATCGGCCGCGAGCGCGGCTGGCCGCCGTCCGGCCTTCCGGAGTTCGAGGCGCTGCGCTCGCCGCGTGGTGCCCTGGCGCTGGGCTCGCCCGAGGAGGTCGCCGAGAAGATCCTGTTCGAGCACGAGCTCTTCGGCCACCAGCGCTACATCGGGCAGATGAGCGTGGGCGCCGTGGAGCACAGGGACGTGCTGCGCTCGATGGAGCTGTTCGGCACCGAGGTGGCGCCAGTCGTGCGCGAGGAGGTCGCGCGCCGGGAGTCAGCGCGGCTCGAAGACGATCGCCGAGACGATCGCGCGGCCGTCTAGCAGGTCGAGCCCGTGCTCCTCGCGGGGGCGGTTCCGCAGCCGGCCGTCGTGAACCAGCGAGGATGAGCCGCCGCCGTCGAGGTTGAGCGCGTCGGTCGCGCCGAGCTGGATCAGCGTCCGCGCCAGCTCGGGCAGCGTCATGCCGGCGTCGTCCGGTCCGCGTCCGTCGCAGACGACCGCCAGCAGCAGGTCACCCACCAGTGCCAGCGCCGAGCGCGGATAGCGCCCGAGGGTGATGTCCGAGTCGAACTGGCTCGA
Organism: uncultured Thermoleophilaceae bacterium; assembly: GCA_963848495.1. Taxonomy (GTDB): domain Bacteria; phylum Actinomycetota; class Thermoleophilia; order Solirubrobacterales; family Thermoleophilaceae; genus JAICJR01. The sequence continues at coordinate 375,153 of CAWKDV010000001.1, read as the reverse complement.
GGCGGCGGAGAAGCCCTCGCGATCCTCGCCCTCGGTGAACGCCTGCCGGCCGGCGGACACGAGCAGCGGCCCGGCCTGCAGGAGGTCGCCCCCCGGCTCGTCCTCGAGCTCGTCCCGGCGAGCGATGCGCACCTCGCCGTCCGCGAACTGCACGCAGGCCCGCAGGTCGCCCCAGGGCGGGTCGAACGGCACGCTCGGCAGCGCCTCGCTGTCGATCCGGAGCTGTCCGAGCGGCTGGGCGCTCGATCGCGCGAAGAAGCCGCCCACCACCGCATGGTCGACGCGCTGCCGCGCACACCAGTCCACCAGCGGAGCCGGCTCGTCGAGCACCACCACGCGCGGCAGGAACCCGCTGCGGTGGAAGCTCGCCATGTGCAGCATGGTGGTGGCGCCGTCGCCGAGCGTCACGCGCAGGCGCTCGAGGCGCGAGCGCTGTACGCGGTGAGGCGCGAGCGAGACCGGTGCCATGGTCAGAACCCCTGCGGCTGCATGATCGGCTGGGTCCAGATCGTCTGATCCTCGCTGCCGAGGTGCCAGACGCCGAGCCCGCCGAAGCCGTGCTGCTTCGAGATCGCGATGCGCGTGGCGATCGCCTGGGCGTTCTCGAACCAGACCTCGTGCGGCACGCCCGAGGAGTCCGTGTAGTTGACGTACATCTCCTGCGAGGTCGGGTCCCACTGCGGCGTGGCGCCGTACTGCGACGCCAGCCCCATGATCTCCGAGTACTCGCGGGCCGTGGCGGGGTGGTTGATGCCGCCGCCGGCGGGCCAGTCGAGGCCGTACATCGCCGCGCCGAGCACCCACCTCGACGGGTCCGGGATCGCCTGGTCCGCGTAGGCCAGCACGGCGTTCGTCAGCCCGAGGTCCATCAGCGGCCCAGGCCAGGAGCTGGTCCAGTGAGCGCCCCACATCATCAGGAAGAGGCTGTCCGAGAACTGGCTCAGGCTCGCGTAGTCGAAGGTGTTGCCGCGTGGGTGATTCGGGTCGAAGTCCTGCGTCTTTGGGGAGACGTCCACCGAGATCTTGCGGCCGATCGCGTGGAGGCGGTCGGCGAGGTCGCGGGCGTAGGCGGTGAAGTTGTCCTTGTCCGAGGCGGGGGCGGCCTCGAAGTCGAGGTTGATCCCGTCGTAGCCGTTTTGCTGCACCAGGGCAACCACAGCGTCAAGGTTGGCCGCGCGCGTGGCGGGGTCGGTGAAGATCTTGTGCTCGGCCACCGGCGACTGGCAGTTGTAGCGCGGCAGGACCTGCACGCCGCGCCGCTTGGCCCACTGCGTGACGAGCGGATCGTCGCTGCCGATCACCTGGCCCGTGGCCCTGTTGCAGTCGAAGTAGGTCGGGAAGATCGTGCCGATGTCCAGGTAGTGCGCCTGGAGGTCCTTGAAGGACTGGTCCGTGGTGGCCAGCAGGAAGGCCTGCACCTTGCCGGTGGTCTGGACGGGCGGGCGGGTGCTCGTGTAGAGCGGCAGGCTCGGCGGTGACAGCCGCGCGGCGTTGTCCACCGCCATGACCGTGAACGTGTAGTCGCGGTTCGAGTAGAGGTTCGAGACCTGCATCGAGGTGGCCTTGGTCTGGCCGAGCGGCACGCCGTCGCGGAACACGCGATAGCCCACGACGGTGCCGTCGCCGCGCGGACCCGGCTGCCAGTTGAGCGTCAGGCTGGTGTCCGAGACCGTGCTGGCGGTCACCGATGCGGGCTGCCCCGGGCCGAGCAGCGGGATGCTGCGGGCGATGATTGCGCCCTTGCAGCCCGACTGCTTGCCGTGGCCGTTCACCACGCGCACCTGGAACGTGTACTGCTGTGCCGTCCTCACCTTCACGGACATCCAGGGCTTGGGCGTCTGCCCCACCACCAGGCCGTTGCGGTAGACGCGGAAGGACTTGGCCGGGAACTCCTTCATCACGTGGCGCGTCCGGTGGCCCCTGCGCTTGACCGTGACCCTCGCCCGCGGCTGCCGCCAGCTGAGCATCCCCGACTGCTGCCCCGGCTCGCGCCGGAAGTCCAGAGCGAGTGGCGTGAGCTTGGCGCAACTGGGCTTGTGCGCCTTGTGGTGGCTCTTCGCCAGCGCGCCTGCTGGAAACAGCAGGGCGAGTCCGAGGAGCAGTGCGAGGTGGCGGGGAAGGGTTTTCACGGCGAGTCCTATTCGACGGTGACGGTCTTGGCCAGGTTGCGAGGCTGGTCCACGTTCAGGCCGCGCAGGCGGGCCACGTGGTAGGCGAGCAGCTGGAGCGGCACGGCGGCCAGCAGCGGCTGCAGCATCCAGTCGGTTCGGGGCAGCTCGATCACGTGCTCGGCGAACGAGCGGATCTCGCGGTTGCCCTCGGTGGCGAGCGCGATCGCGTGGGCGCCGCGGGCGCGGACCTCCTGGATGTTCGAGGCCATCTTTTCGCTCACGGGCGACTCGGTGGCCACGCAGACCACGGGGGTCGCCTCCGACAGGAGCGCGATCGGCCCGTGCTTCATCTCACCGGCCGCGTAGGCGTCGGTGGGCACGTAGGCGATCTCCTTGAGCTTGAGCGCGCCCTCGAGCGCCACGGGCACGCCGACGTGGCGGCCGAGGTAGAGGAAGAAGTCCGCGCGGTGGTAGAGCTCGGCGATCTCGCGCACCGGCTCGTCGCAGGAGTCCACCAGCTCGTCGATCAGGCGCGGCATCTCCTCGAGCTGGCTCAGCAGCTCCCTCCGCTGCAGCGCGGGCATCGTGCCGTGCAGCTCGCCGAGCTTGAGCGCGAGCAGGTACATGGCGGCCACCTGCGCGACGTAGGTCTTCGTGGCGGCCACGCCGATCTCGATGCCGGCGCGCGTGTAGAGCACGCCGTCGGTCTCGCGTGTGATCTGCGAGCCCATCACGTTCGTCACCCCGAGCACGCGGCCGCCGCGCGAGCGGGCGAGCCGGAGCGCCGCCAGCGTGTCGGCGGTCTCGCCGGACTGGGAGATGCCGATCACGAGGTCGTCGGCTGAGACGACGGGGTTGCGGTAGCGGTACTCGGAGGCGATGTCGAGCTCGGTGGGCACGCGGGCCCACTCCTCGATCGCGTAGCGGCCGACGAGCCCGGCGTGGTAGCTCGTGCCGCAGCCGATCAGCACCACGCGGCGGGCGCCGGCGAGGACGCTCTCGTCGATCTCGCCGAGGTCGTCGAGGCTCACCGAGCGGCTGACGATGCGGTCGAGCACGGTGCGCGCCACGGCCTGGGGCTGCTCGTGGATCTCCTTGAGCATGAAGGTGTCGAAGCCCGCCTTCTCGGCGGTCTCGGGGTCCCAGTCGATCTCCTTGATCTCGCGCTCGCACTCGCTCCCGTCGCCGGCGAGGAAGGTCACGCCGTCGCGGCGCACGACCACCAGCTCGTCGTTGTCCACGTACTGCACGAACCGCGTCTCGCCCAGGAACGCCGGGATGTCGGAAGCGAGGAACTGCTCGCCCTCGCCGCGGCCGATCACGAGCGGGCACTCGCGGCGCGCGGCCACGAGCTTGTCGGGCTCGGCCGCGCGACATCACGACGAAGGCGAAGTGGCCGTCGATCTCGCGGCAGGCCGCCTGCACGGCGGCCGCCAGGTCGTCCTCGTAGCAGGCCGAGATGAGCTGGGCCACGGCCTCGGCGTCGGTGTCGGAGCTGAAGCTGTAGCCGTCCGACTGCAGCCGCTTGCGCAGGCTGACGAAGTTCTCCACGATGCCGTTGAGCACGACCTCCACGCGCCCGTGGTGGTCGCCGTGCGGGTGCGCGTTGCGGACCTCCACGCGGCCGTGCGTGGCCCAGCGGGTGTGGCCGATGCCCATGGTCGCGGTGCTGGCGGCGCGGCGCGTTGTATCCCGTGCCATCGCCCGGCGCAGGGCGGCGAGGTTGCCCACCGTGCGCACCTTGTCGAGCCCGTGCTCAGCCAGCAGGGCTATGCCTGCCGAGTCGTAGCCCCGGTACTCGAGCCGCTCGAGCCCCGACAGCAGAAGCTGCTCGGCGGGGCGACTCCCCACGTATCCCGTAATGCCGCACATCTAATGGGCCCTCCTGGCACTGAGCCGGACCTTGCCCACCGCCACTCTCGCGTCCGGCGGCGAGAACTCCAGAGTGAGCCCGCGCGCGGCGAGCCTCATCTGCTTGACGGTGGCGTTGACGGTGAGGCGGTCCTTCGCCGCGGCGCTCTGGCAGATCGCCAGCGCCCGCCTGTGGCGGCGGCCCGACTTCAGGCGGTCGCACTCGGCCAGGCGGCTCGTGAGCTTGTCCCTGAGCGGCTGAGTGATCACGGCCTCCTGCGCCCGCTGCTCGCGGGGAGTCCAGGCCGTGTACGACAGGCCGTGGCGCAGCCACGCATAGAGCTGGTCGGTGGAGGTGTGCGCGATCACCTCGTAGCGGTCGATGTCCTGCATGCCCGCGATCGAGTAGACCGGCGGGCCCTGCAGCAGCAGCACCTGGAAGCGCGTGTGCAGGTAGTCGCGCATGAAGTCGCCGACGCGCGCGTCGTTCGAGTCGAGCTGCCCGTAGTTCCCGGCGGGTGGCGCCATCGCCACCGGCCGCCAGCCGCGCAGCTGGTTGTGCAGCAGCGAGATGCCGAACTGCACGTCCCTCGTGGCGCTTCGCTTGTAGGCGGCGAAGGTCTCGCGGCGTCCCTTCGAGGTGACGCGCAGGTTCGCGTAGAACGGTCCCTGGCGCCTCGTGCCGGTCGGGACGTTGCCGCCGTTGAGGCCGGCCTCGAGGGCGATGTCCCAGCGGCCGGAGCCGCGCATCGAGCGCAGGTCCTTCCAATCCAGGAAGAAGTCGCCGTGGCCGACCTGGCCGGCCACCACCGCCATCGTCGCGCGGAAGCCGTACCTGGCGAGCACAGCGTCGGCGCCGGCATAGCTGTCCCAGCGGCCGCCGTCGAAGGTGATCAGGATCGGCCGCACCGGCAGGCCGCTGCGATCGCCGCGCAGGAAGGCCGCGTACTGGTCGATCGAGATCGTCTGGAAGTTCGCCCGCTTCAGCATCGCCATCTGGGTGGCGAACTGCTTCTGCGTGACCGACCAGCGGTCGCCCGTGTCGTTGATGCCGCGGTACATCAGCACCGGCACGGCGCCCTGGTACTCGGGCAGCGGCTTCCACCTCGCCACCTCGTTCGGGTCGAGCTGGAGCTGCGGCACCGACAGCGGCTCGCGCGGCTGGAAGCTCGCCATGAACGAGCGGTACTCGGTGCGCACGGCCGGCGTGACCGCGAGGATCGGCACGATCGACAGCGGGATCAGCAGCGCGCCGAGCTTGATCAGCCCGGACTGGTCCGCAAGGCGGGCGAGCAGGCGCCTCATGCCGGTAACTCCTCCGCCACCTTCACGTGCTCGGACGGACGCGTGCCCCAGCTCGTGCGGTTCGACGTGAGGATCGCGTAGTAGGTCTGCCAGACCAGGAAGCAGAGGTAGAAGAAGACGAACAGGATCCCGAACAGCCAGAGCGCGTCCCATCTGTTCTGGCGCATCGCGTAGTAGAGGCCGTAGATCGTGGCCATCGCGTAGATGCCGATCAGGTACATCAGCGGCGAGCCGGCGCCGTCCATGATCGGCCGCCAGAACATCGCCCGGCAGGCCGCGATCGGCGCCGCCAGCGGCAGCACCATGCCCATGTAGACCGAGATCGCCACGATCGGGTTCTTGCGCCAGATGAAGCGCGCGGCGATCAGCGACTCGCGCGTCCAGGAGCGCTTCCAGCGCACCTGCTGCTTGAGGAACTTGCGGCAGCGTCGCCGGCACGATCGTGTGCGACACGCGCCTTGGCCTCGTAGGGGACCTTCCAGTCGCGCAGCACGCAGTTGGTGAGCGAGCGGTCGTCGCCGAACGTCGCCGGCCGGCCGAGGAACATCTGGTGCTCCCAGGCCTCGAGGTGGGGCATGATCGCCGTGCGCCGGTAGGCGGAGAAGCAGCCGGAGCAGCAGGTCACCGAGCTGAAGACGGACTCGGCGGCCTTCAGGACCTTGAAGGCCACGAAGTAGCGCACGGCCTGCATGCGCGACATCCACGACTCCTTGATGTTCAGCACCTCGGCGTGCCCGGCCACCGCTCCCACCTTGGGCTCGTGCGAAGTGCTGCACGAGGATCCGCAGGGCGTCCGGCTCGAGCATCGAGTCGGAGTCGACGAAGGCGATGATCTCGGCGTCGGTCGCCCGGATGCCGGCGGCCATCGCCGCACGCTTGCCCCGGTTCTCGGGGAAGCTGATCACCCGCACGCGGCCGCCGGCGTCGCGCTCGACCTTGCGCATCTCGATCAGCGTGCGGTCGTTCGAGCCGTCGTTCACGGCCACGAGCTCGAGCTTGTCGGCCGGGTAGTCGAGCCGAAGCAGCGACCGCAGCGACTGCGCGATCGCCTCCTCCTCGTTGAAGCCCGGCATCACGATCGCCACGCGCGGCTCGAGCCCGTGGTCCTTCCCCGAGCGGTAGAACAGGCTCAGCAGGAAGCGCGACAGGATGTAGACCGCGACGCTCAGCCCGTAGACGGCGAAGAACGGGTCGCCGATCAGGAGCTTGATGAAGAGCGTCTTGTAGACGACGATTCCGACGATGATCGCCAGCAGGTAGGCGAACGAGAACACCTGCAGGCACTTCTCCACCGCCCGTGAAAGCGTGCTGCGGCGCGCCGGCTCAGCCGGCTTGTCGAACTCCCTGGCCTCGGACATCAGAGCGAGAAGACGTCTTGGCCGTCGGACGACTCGATGCTGTACGTGCAGTCGAGGATCCGGGGGCAATCGGCAAGCCAGCCGTAGTCGCAGTCGGGCTGGCGCACCGTGACGATCACGAGGTCGTAGGCCTTGGGATCGGGGTGGTCAACCGACTCGAGCTTCGGGTCCTCGGCACGCCGGAGCGCCGGCACGAGCGGGTCGTGGTAGGCGATCCGCGCGCCGCGGGCTGCCAGCCCGTGGAGGATCTTCACCGAGCAGGACTCGCGCACGTCCTTCAGGCCGGCCTTGTACGTGATGCCGACCATCAGCACGCTCGCCTCCTCGATCCGGATCCCGGCGAGGCCGAGCAGGTCCTCGGCGCGTTCGACGGCCGACAGCGGCCGGCCCGACACCTGCTCCATCGCCTGCTCGAGCAGCGGGGCGCTGCCGCCGCGCTCGGCCAGCGGCCGGATCAGGTAGTAGGGGTCGACGCCGATGCAGTGGCCGCCGATCCCGGGACCCGGGTAGTGCGGCATGAAGCCGTAGGGCTTGGTGGCCGCAGCCTCGGTGATCTCGATGATGTCGACGCCGTAGAAGCGGGCGACGCCGGCCATCTCGTTCGCCAGGGCGATGTTGGTCGCGCGGAAGCTGTTCTCGTAGAGCTTGGTCAGCTCCGCGGCCTCCGGGCTCGAGACCTGGTGCAGCAGCGGCACGAGCGGCTCCAGCACCACGCGTGCGCGCTCGGCGCAGGCGGGGGTCTGGCCGCCGAACACTCGCGGCGTGGTCTCCTGGGTGTGCGTCGAGTCGCCCGGGTTGATCCGCTCCGGCGCGAACGCGACGAAGATGTCCTCGCCCACCGTCCAGCCGCGGCGCTGCAGCGGCTCGATCATCAGCTCGCGGGTCGTGCCCACGTAGGTGGTGGAGGTCAGGATGAACAGCTGGCCCTCGCGGGCGTTCGTCACGGCGGTCGCGCATGCACGGGCGAGCGGCGTGATGTCGGGCTGCAGGTTGTCGTCGACCGGCGTCGGCACCGCGATGATCACGGCGTCGGCCTGCTCGATCGTGCGCGGGTTGGTGGACAGCGTGAGCTTGTCCGTGGCCAGCGCCTCGGCGAGCTGATCGTGCTCGCTCGGCAGCAGCTCGACGTCCCGCTTGCGGATCGCGTCGATGCGGGCCTGAGACAGCTCGAGCCCGATCACGTCGAATCCGGCGGCGCAGAGCGCGGCCGAGGTCGGGAGACCGACGTACCCCATGCCGATGATGGCGACGCGGGGCTTGCGAGTCTCGGGGAGGGTTACGGCAGGGGCTATTGAGGGCGTCGACGAGGACGCCAAAACCGTTGGAGGCATCGGTCCTTGGGGGGTTGAGGGTGGAAGGGTTCGAGCCCTCGGGCCAGAGCCCCACGCAGGGGCCTTTCCGAAAGGCGCTATGTCACCTGGTCAGAACGGTGGGGTGGCCCAAGGCCCACTCTCCGAACCCCAGCCGGCTGCGTGCATCCTTGCGGCCGTCTGGCGGCGGGGTCATCACCGTTGCGAAGCCCAGTCATGCACCGTTGTCGGATCCGTTCTCGATTCCTGGACCGTAGTTTCCCGCAGACTTTTCTCCGTGGTCACCCGCAACTTCCCTGCTCGCGGCCCGGCTGAAGCGCCCCGCAAGCTGGCGCACCGCAATGCCCGTAGCCTCGGGCTCGTTCCCCGACTCAGGAGATTCAGATGGACTTCAAGCTCGAGCTGGTGGCCGTGCCCGTGTCGGACGTCGATCGCGCCAAGGCCTTCTACACGGACAACGCGGGCTGGGGCGCCGACCACGACCACACGGTCAGCGAGGACATGCGCTTCGTGCAGCTCACGCCGCCGGGCTCGGCCTGCTCGATCGCGATCGAGGAGGCACGGGCCGAGCTGGCGGGCCGCGGCGTGGACGTGTCCGAGGTGCGCGACTTCCCCTGGGGGCGCTTCGTGTTCTTCGAGGATCCCGACGGCAACGGCTGGGCGGTGCAGGAGATTCAGCGGCCCTCCTAGTAGCGTCCCGGCGGTGTCCGAGGAGGTACGCGAGCGGCTGCTCAAGGCCTGGCGCGGCGAGATCGAGGCGGGGGCGGTCTACGAGCTGATCGCGACTCGGCTCGACGATCGCCGCGCCGAGATCATGCGCAAGATGGCCGAGGCGGAGGGCGGCCACCGCCGCCGGCTCGAGGCGCGCATGCAGGAGCTCGGAATCCCGGTGCCCGACCCGTCGGAGGTCAGGCTGTCGCCGTGGCTGCGCATGCAGGCGAAGATCGCGCCGATCGATCGCCTGCTGGCCGCCCGGGAGGCGGCCGAGGACGGCGAGGTCGACGACCTCTACAAGCGGTCCACGGGCGACCCGGAGACCGATGCCCTGCTGCGCTCCATCCGCAAGGAGGAGCGCTCGCACTCCATGGCCGTTCAGGAGATGCGCTCCGGCGACGGCGCCGCCGTCCGGGAGCCGTCGCCGGTCGCCGTCCCGGGCGCCCAGGCGCGGCTCGACCGCATCCTCGGCCGCGAGACCTGGCACCAGCGCGGCGGGAGCTGGATCTCCGGCGCGATCTACGGCGCCAACGACGGGCTCGCGGCCGTGTTCGGCATCGTCACCGGCGTGTCCGGCGCCACCGGCGGCTCGAGCTTCGTGCTCACGGCCGGGCTGGCGGGTGCCGTGGCGTCGGCGCTGTCGATGGCCACGGGCGCCTTCCTCGCCGAGCGCTCCGAGTCCGAGGTCGTGGCGGCCAACGTCGAGCGCGAGCGGCAGGAGATCGAGGAGCACCCGGAGGAGGAGATCGAGGAGCTGTCGCTCTTCTACCAGCTCAAGGGCGTCGATCCGGCCACCGCCGACCAGCTCGCCCAGCGCCTCTCGCAGGAGCCCGACGCGATGCTGAAGGCGCTCTCCGCCGAGGAGTTCGGCGTGAGCGAGCACCCCGGCAACCCTGCGCAGGCGGCAGCCGCCGCCGGTCTCAGCACCGGCGTCGGCGCGATCATCCCAGTGATCCCGTTCATCTTCTACACGGGCACGACCGCGATTGTCCTGGCGGCGATCGTCTCGCTCGTCGCCCACTTCCTCGTCGGCGCTGCCAAGTCGCTGGTCACGCTGCGCAGCTGGTGGTCCGCCGGCCTCGAGATGACGCTGGCCGGCGTGATCGTGGGCGGCGCGACGTACGTGGTGGGGCTCGCGTTTCCGACCTGAGACAGATACCCTCCCGTGTCGCAATGAGGAGAGTGGTGCTCGCTTCGGCGCTGGCGCTAGCGCTTGTATGCGTGTTCGCCGGCGGCGCGTCCGCAAAGACCGTCTGGCTCTGCAAGCCGGGGATGAAGAACGACCCCTGCACGCCGAGCCTGAAGACGACCGTCTTCTCGCCCGCCGGCAAGAAGCTGCGGGTGGTCACCCCGGCGCGCCCGAAGGCGCCGAAGATCGACTGCTTCTACGTCTACCCGACGGTCAGCGACCAGCCGGGCCTGAACGCGAACCTGAACATCGATCCGGTAGAGCGCTCGATCGCGCTCTTCCAGGCGGCCCGCTACTCCCAGTACTGCCGCGTCTTCGCGCCGATGTACCGGCAGGGAACGATCGCCGGCATCGGGGGGTCGCAGATCGGCGAAGCGTTCGCCATCGCCTACCCGGACGTGCTCGCCGCCTGGAAGGACTACCTCGCGCACTTCAACCACGGCCGGGGCGTCGTGCTGATCGGGCACTCGCAGGGCAGCTTCCACCTGCGCAAGCTGGTCCGCGAGCAGGTCGACAACAAGCCGGCGGTCCGCCGCCGTCTGATCTCGGCGATCCTCCTTGGCGGCGACGTGACCGTGAAGAAGGGCAAGGCCGCCGGCGGCGACTTCAAGCACGTGCCGGCCTGCCGTTCGGCCCCCCAGCTCGGCTGCGTCATCGCGTTCTCGACCTACGACCAGCCGCCGCCCCCGAACTCGCTGTTCGGCCGCACCAGCACGCCCGGGCTCCAGGTGCTCTGCACCAACCCGGCCTCGCTGCACGGCGGCAGCGGCCTGATCGACCCGATCGAGCCCACGGCGCCGTTCGCGCCCGGCTCGATCGCGCTCGGCATTCAGCTGCTCGAGTTCAAGCTGCCCTCGGCCTCGACGCCCTGGATCGAGGCGCCCGGCAGCTACGCGGCACACTGCTCGTCGGCCGGCGGTGCCAACGTGCTGCAGATCTCCGCCCGCGGCTTCGCGGTGAACCCCAAGCCCTCGCCGGACGCGACCTGGGGCGAGCACCTGACGGACGCGAACATCGCGCTCGGCAACCTGCTGAAGCTGGTGGGCAGCGAGTCGGCCGCCTACCTGGCGCGCGGCTAGGCCGGCTCGAACGGCGGCAGCAACTTAGGCGATCGCCGCCTTATGCTCTCGCCGCAGACACTGGATGGATCTCCACTTACGCGACCGGGTCTACCTCGTCACAGGCGGCAGTCGCGGCCTTAGAGTGCGCCAGCTCGACGCCCTGAGCGGCGACCCGGATGAGGTGCGCGCCCGCAAGTCTGAGGACATTCCGCTGCGCAGGTACGGCGAGCCCGAGGAGTTCGGGCGAGTTGCCGCGTTCCTGCTTTCGCCAGCCTCGTCCTACATCACCGGGGCGATGATCCCGGTCGATGGCGGCTCCATCCGCTCAATCTGAACGGCGCGGCGGCTTGGGGCCGCACTGGAGCGATCGACGAGCCGGTAGGGCGTACCGGGCCCATCGCTTGCCCTTCCTCAAAGACCCCCTTTGGTGCGGCGTGGCGATTCCGCCTCGGCCCCGGCGCTTGAGACGAGAAGCCGCTAGTACTGCTCGGACGCCTTCTCGTCGCGGCCGAAGATGATGAGCCCGTGCAGGATGTAGATGCAGAGCGCGAACACGCCCAGTGACCACCACGGGTTCCTGCCACCGATGGCCGCGAGCGCGTCGAGTGCCCCGAGGCCCGCCCCGATGATTCCCAGCACACGACCGTAGGTGTTCCCGCCGAGCAGCGATAGGCCGCCCGTCAGCTGGATCACACCGAGGATGATCAGGGTCCAACCGTAGGTGTGGAGGTTCGTGAAGACAATGCGCTGGTCCCCGACGAGGGCGTGCGCGTCGCCGACAGACCCGATCCCGTAGATGATGTTGAGCGTCCCGACGATCAGGAGCAGAGCCCCGACGAAGACGACTCGACCGCTACCGCGCATGAGTTCTCCCATGGTTGACAGGACAGGAGTAACGACACTCAAGACCGATCGCGCCGCGTCGACATCACCCTGAACGGATGATTCGCTTGTCCACGCCACGCGATCGGTGTGTGTGGGCGGGACGCCAAGCGGCAGACCGGCAACAGCGGCCATCGGTTGCCGTTCGTCAATCGCTGCCGCGCGAACGACGCAGAGCTCAGGCGGGCTCGGCCGCCGGCTCCGGCTCCCGCCGCGGCAGCAGCGCCAGCGCGCCGAGCAGCGCGAGGAGGATGCCCGGCCCGATCACGAGCCAGGGGAAGACCCTGAACGGCGTGTTGTCGAGACGCGGGCGGTCCGGCAGGCTCTCGCGCTGAGCGGCGGCGAGGGCGTAGGCGCCCGGCCGGATCGATGGCCAGGCCGCGAGGCCGCGCGCTACCGCCGGGTAGCTGCTCTCAATCTGCGCAGTGACGGCCGCCGGCGTGCTGCCGGTCCGTTGCGCGAGGTCCGGGATGAAGCTGTGCTGCACGTCGTTCACCAGCGCGTCGATCGTGTTGGTCGTGTCGATCGCGGCTTTCGCGGCGACGGGGGAGAGCGCGACCTTGCCGACCTTGTCGACGTGGGCGGCGGCGTTGGCCTTGGCCGGGAGCGACAGCGCCAGTGCGATCGCCACGATGGCGAGGCCGGCGACGGCGATCGCTCCGGCGGTGAGCGCGCTCGGCAGGAGCAGAGCCGCGACTCCGAGCGCGATCAGCGCCACGCCGAGCGCGACGAGCAGCCACGGGATCGACGTCAGGGGCAGGCCAAACAGGCCAGGGAGCGACTTCACCTGCTCGAAGTCGTCGTGGACCGCGACGAGCTGTGGGTTCACAGGTCCGACGAGCGCCACGGCCGCGGGGATCTCCACCTCGGCGTGCGCGATCGCCGGGTGCTGCGTCTTGATGTAGGCCGCGAACTCGGGGCGGGTCATGTGCAGCTCGCCGCGCGCGTCGGGGAGCGTCTGCCCGAAGAGCTGGTTGGCCGTCGCGCCGATGGTGGCGAAGTTCGTGACGAGCGCGTGCAGCCCCTGGGTCGACAGCGTGGGGCCGAAGCGCTTGATGATCCGCTGGCCGGCGGGGGCGTCGCCGAACAGCGAGAACGCGAACGGCTCGACCACCGTGCCGATGCCGACAACGATCACCGCCAGCGCGATGGCTGTCCGAAGTGACAGAGTGCGAGTCCGTCCCACGACTGACGAATTCGCGTCAGCCTTCGTTTCGGATCAGTGTCTCCGACTCTTCGAGCTCGAGCTCGAGCTCGCGGTAGGCGGCGCGCATGCCGGTGCCGAACGGAATCGTCGGCTTCCAGCCGAGCTCGCGGCGCGCCTTCGACGGGTCGAGCGAGAAGCGCGCCGGCTCGCCGGGCCGCAGCGGCGCAAGGAGCGGGTCCACGTGCGCGCCCGACACGTCGCGCAGCAGCTTGAAGACCGACCGCGTGCCGGCCTCGACCCCGCTGCCGAGGTTGAAGACTCCAGCGACCCCGGAGGCGGCGCGCAGGCCGGACACCGCGTCGTGGACGTGCACGTAGTCACGGGTCGGGTCGCCGTAGCCGTAGAGCGTGGGCGGGCGGCCCTCCCAGAGGAGGCGCGAGAAGATCGCCACGACGCCGGTCTCGTCACGGGCGCCGTAGACGTTGCCGAGCCGGCAGACGCCGTGCGGCAGCCCCGAGCTCGACGCCCAGGCGAGCACGTACGCCTCGGCCGCCAGCTTGGAGGCGCCATGGGAGGTGGTGGGGGCGGGAAGCTGCGTCTCAGGCGCAGGAAGGGGGACGCCGTCGCCATAGAGCTCCCCGCCCGCCGAGGCGAACACGACGGGCGCGCCGTGACGGCCCGCCGCCTCGAGCACGTTCAGCGTGCCGCGGACGTTCACCTCGAAGTCTCGCCCGGAGTCGCCCTTCTGAGGGGCCGCGAGGTGGAAGACGAAGTCGGGCTTCGCGGCGTCGAAAACGGCGCCGAGCGCCGCGGCGTCCGCCACGTCGACCTGCTCGAGCTCGGAGCGCACGATCGCGCGACCCGAGCTCAGGTCGTCGACTGCCACCACCTCATGACCGTCGCCGAGCAGCGAGTCCACCAGGTGTGAGCCGATGAACCCCGCGCCGCCCGTGACGATGGCGGTCCGGGTCATGCCACGGTGATCGACCGCGCGCGTGCCAGGTTGAGCGCGCGGCTCGACGAATGTCCTATGGCGAAAACCGCCCGGGAGAGCTACCTTCCGAAGCCCCTTCCCCCTAGTGTCAGGTAGCGCCCGGATGCAGACCCCTGACCGGGACGACGGCTAGCCGGTGCCTCCCGCCGGCCGCTTCCGTCGCCGCCCCCGCCTCCCGCAGACAAAAACTCCAAATCGGTTCGAGAGCGCCTTCCGCGAGGCATCGCTCGGCATGGCATTCGTCGGTCTCGGCGAAGGCGAGCTCGGGCGCTTCCTCGAGGTGAACCCGGCGCTCTGTGAGATCGCCGGCTACCAGCCGGACGAGCTCACGCGCATGACGCTCCAGGACATGTCGCTGTCCGAGCACGTCGCCGACGTGGCGACGATGCTGCTCCAGCTCGCCGCGGCGGAGGTCGGCCGCTACCAGCTCGAGCTCCGCTGCTCTCACGCCTCGGGGCAGCCGGTGTGGGTGATGGTGAGCGCCTCGCTCGTCCGCGACGTGGAGGGCCGCCCGCTCCACGGGCTGCTTCAGCTCCAGGACATCGACGAGCGCAAGAGCCTCGAGAGCCAGCTCGAGCACCTGGCGGACCACGATCCGCTCACCGGCCTCTACAACCGCCGCCGCTTCGCCCGCGAGCTGGCCAGGCAGCTCGCCTACGCGCGCCGCTACGGCGGCCGCGGCGCGGTGCTGATGGTCGACGTCGACGACCTCAAGCGCGTAAACGACCGCTTCGGGCACGCCGTGGGCGACGAGCTGATCGCCGGCGTCGCGGCGCTGCTGCGCGACCGCCTGCGCACCACGGACGTGATCGGCCGCATGGGCGGCGACGAGTTCGCGGTGCTCGTCCCGAACACCACCATCGAGGCCGCCGAGGCGCTGGCGGGGGACCTCGGCCGCGTGGTACGCGAGGAGTCGGGCCGCGCGTCGGCCGCTGTCGGCAGCGCGGCGGCGGTGACGGCGAGCATCGGCGTGGCGTTCTTCGACGCCGACGACGAGCTCACCGGGCGCGACGTGCTCGCGGCCGCCGACCACGCGATGTACGCCGCCAAGGAGGGAGGGCGCAACCGCTTCGCCTCGCAGTCCGAGCTCGGCGATGGCGCCGGCGCGATGCGGCTCACCTGGCCGGGCCGCATCCGCCGGGCGCTCGAGCACGATCTGTTCGAGCTGCATGCCCAGCCGGTGATCGACCTCCACACAGGAGAGGTCTGCCAGCACGAGCTGCTGATCCGCCTGCCCGGCGACGACGACGAGCTGATCCTGCCGGGCGCCTTCCTCTACACGGCGGAGCGCTTCGGCATGGCGGCGGAGCTCGACCGCTGGGTGGTGGCGAACGCGGCGGCGCTGCTGGGCGGCGCCCAGGACGAGCTGCGCCTCGAGGTGAACCTCTCCGCCGAGTCCCTGGGCGATGCCGACCTGCCGCTGTTCGTGGAGGAGCGGCTGTCCGACGCCGGGATCGACCCCGCGCGGCTGATCTTCGAGGTGACCGAGACCGCCGCGATCGCCAACCTCGCGCAGGCGCGCGCGTTCGTGCAGCGCCTCACCGGACTCGGCTGCGGCTTCGCGCTCGACGACTTCGGCGCCGGCTTCGGATCCTTCTATTACCTGAAGCACCTGCCGCTCGACTACCTGAAGATCGACGGCGAGTTCGTGCGCAACCTGCCGAGCAGCCAGATCGACCAGGTGCTGGTGGCCTCGGTCGTGCAGATCGCGCGCGGCCTCGGCAAGCAGACGATCGCGGAGTTCGCCGGCGACGCCGACACGGTCGATCTGCTGCGCGCGCTCGGCGTGGACTGCGCGCAGGGGTTCTACATCGGCAGGCCGATGCCGGTGGCCCAGGCGCTCATTCACTGACCACGAAGCGCCGATAGGCACCGTATGCGCGCCCGCATGCTGCTCGCGCTCGCGATCTTCCTCTGCTTCGCGGCCTCCGCGTCTGCCGCTCCGCCGTCGCCGCCGACCGGCGCGATCTGGCCCTTCAAGCAACTGCCGCCTCGCGCGCGGGTTACTCAGGCCCAGGCGAAGCAGGCCGCTGCGCGGGTGGCCGGGCCGGGCCGGTCGACGGTCTACTTCGTGCGGCTCCCGAGCGGAGTGCCCGTCTGGGAGGTCGCCTACGCAGGGCGGCGGAACGTGCTCACCGAGGTCGATCTGGACGCACGCAGCGGCCGCGTGCTGCACGTCTGGCACGGCTGGCACGCGAACTACCGCATGAGCCGCGGGCACTTCGGCGGGCCGGCCGACAGCTGGTGGGTGTGGCTGCCGCTGTGCCTGCTCTTCGTGGTGCCCTTCTTCGACTTCCGCCGGCCGCTGCGGCTGCTGCACCTCGATCTGCTGGTGCTGCTCGGCTTTGGCGTGTCGCATCTCTTCTTCAACCAGGGCGACTACCTGGCGTCCGTGCCGCTCGTCTATCCGGTGCTCGGCTACCTGCTGGCGCGGATGCTGTGGCTCGGCTTCACGGGGCGTTCGGGCCGGGGGCCGCTCGTGCCGCACGTCCGCACGCGCTGGCTCGTCGCCGGCATCGTGGTCCTCGTTGCGTTCCGGGTGTTCGTGAACGTGGACACCCACAAGGTGCTCGACATCGGCCAGGCGGGAGTCGCGGGCGCGGGAGCGATCGTGAACCACCATCCGATCTACGTAGGCGACCGGCTGCACCGCGACACCTACGGGCCCTTCAACTACGTCGCGTACGTGCCGTTCCTGCGGCTGTCGCCGAACAGCCTCTACACGCAGCAGCCGCCGGCCGCGCACTTCGCCGCGATCTTCTTCGACCTCCTTGTGCTGGCCGGGCTGTTCCTCTCCGGCCGGCAGCTGCGCGCCGGCCCGGAGGGCACGAGGCTGGGCGCCGCGCTCGCGTTCGCCTGGGTCGCCTACCCCTACAGCGCCTACGCGCTCTCGCTCAACACGAACGACGCGCTGGTCGCGGCCCTGCTCCTGTTCGCCTTCCTGGCGCTCCGCTCCCCGCCGGTGCGGGGCGTGCTGGTCGGTGCGGCCGTGGCCGCCAAGTTCGCTCCGCTCGTGCTCGTACCGCTGTTCGCCCGCGGTGCCGGCGACCGGCGGGCGCGAGCGCTCGTCGTCTACGTGATCGCGCTGGCGGCCACCGTCGCGCTCACGTCCCTGCCCTTCATGCCGCACGGCGGTCTCGGGCGCCTCTGGGACCTCACCGTCGGCTTCCAGCTCCACCGCCATACTCCGATGAGCGCCTGGAGCCTCCATCCCTCGCTGGCGTGGCTGAAGACGCTGCTCGCCGCGGGCGCGCTGCTGCTCGCCGCGGCGGTCGCGTTCGTGCCGCGCCGGCGCAGCGCGGGCCAGGTGGCCGCGCTGGCCGCGGCGGTCCTGATCGCCACGCAGCTCCCCGGCGGGTACTGGTTCTACTTCTACGTCGTCTGGTTCGCCCCGTTCGTGCTGATCGCGCTCTTCGAGGCCCACTTCCCACTTGACATACCTCCCGGTACTCAGATACCGTCCGGTATGTGGGAGACGGAAGGCAGCGCCACACCTTCCTGTTCACCGACCTCGTCGGGTTCACGGCACTCGCTGCTGCCGAGGGTGACGACCGCGCCGCTGAGGTAGCGCTCGAGTTCTACGCGCGCGTGAGGCCGCTGCTCGGCGACCACTGCGCGGAGGAGATCAAGACGATCGGCGACGCGCTGATGCTGCGTTGCGACGACCCGGCGGACGCGGTCCGCCTGGCGCTCCGGATCGTGCGCGAGCTCGAGGGCCTGCCCGGCTTCCCGCTCGCACGCGTGGGGGTGCACACCGGCAGCGCCGCCGCGCGCGACGGCGACTGGTACGGCACGACCGTGAACGTGGCGGCGCGGCTCTGCACCGCCGCCGGCGCCGGCAGCGTGCTGGTGAGCGAGGAGACCTGTCGCGCCGCCGGCCGCCTGCGCAAGGTGGAGCTCGGCGAGACCGAGCTCCACTGGCTGAAGAACCTCACCGAGCCGGTGCCCGCGCGGCTGGCCAGCGACAGCCACTGCCGGCTCCTGCAACTGCGACTGCCGAGGATCCCGACCACCAGGACCGTGATGCCATGACCACCTCCATCCCTCCCGGACCGCGCTACCCGCGCGCCCTCCAGACCGTCGGCTGGGTGGCCCGCACCGGGCCCTTCCTCGAACGCTGCCGCGATCGCTTCGGCGACGTATTCACGCTGCGCATCGCCCAGGAGGGCGTCTGGGTGATGCTCGCCGACCCGGAGCACGTGCGGCAGGTCTTCACCGGCGACCCGCGCGTGCTGCACGCCGGTGAGGGCAACGCGGTGCTGCGCCCGGTGCTCGGGCCGAACTCCGTCCTGCTGCTGGACGAGCAGCAGCACCTGGCCCAGCGCAAGCTGCTGCTGCCGCCCTTCCACGGCGAGCGCATGCAGCGCTACGGCGAGTTGATGCGCGAGGTGGCCGAGCGCGAGCTCGACGGCTGGCCGCGCGGGCGCACGTTCCAGCTCTGGCCGCACATGCAGTCAGTGACGCTCGAGGTGATCATGCGGGCGGTCTTCGGCATGCAGGAGGGCGCCGGGCTCGACCGGCTGCGGTCCGTGCTCGAGAGCACGCTGCACTGGGCCACGCGCAAGTCGCAGCTCTTCCTGCTGGCCGCGCTCGGGCCGCGGAGGGTGGAGCGCCTGCCGAGCTTCCGCCGCGCGCTCGAGCCGGTGGACCGCCTGCTGTTCGAGCTGATCGCGGAGCGCCGGCGCGACCCGGCGCTCGACGAGCGCGACGACATCCTCTCGCTGCTGCTCCAGGCGCGGCACGAGGACGGCAGCCCGATGAGCGACGAGGAGCTGCGCGACGAGCTGATGACGCTGCTCGTGGCAGGGCACGAGACCACCGCCACCGCCCTCTCGTGGGCGCTCGAGCGCCTCGTGCGCCACCCCGACAAGCTCGAGCGGCTGCGCGAGGAGGCGAACGCCGGGGGCGACGAGTACACCGACGCCGTGACCAAGGAGGCGCTGCGTCTGCGGCCGGTGCTGCCGATCGTGGTGCGGAGGCTCACCGAGCCGTACGAGATCGGCGGCTACACGCTGCCGGCGGGCGTGACCGTCGCGCCCTGCATCTACCTGGTCCACCGCAACCCGAGCGTCTACCCGGACCCGGCGGCCTTCCGGCCCGAGCGCTTCCTCGAGCAGCCGGCCGGCACCTACACCTGGATCCCGTTCGGCGGCGGCGTGAGGCGCTGCATCGGCGGCAGCTTCGCCGTCTTCGAGATGAAGACCGTGCTGGCAGCCATCGCCGGGCGCATTTCCCTGACCGCGGTCGACCCGAGGCCCGAGCGAGTTGTGCGACGAGCGATCACGCTCACGCCGAGCAGGGGCGCAGAAGTGGTGGCGCAATCGCTGACGCGGTCAGCGGTCAGCGGTCAGCGGTCAGGGGTTGCCGCCTGATGCCACGACTCAGCCGCAAGGAGAAGCAGGCTCACACCCGCCAGTGCCTGATGCAGGCGGCGGCCAAGGTGTTCGCACGCCGCGGCCTTCAGCAGGCGTCGATCGACGAGGTGGCCGAGCAGGCGGGCTACACCAAGGGAGCCTTCTACGCGAACTTCAAGAACAAGGAGGAGCTCTTCCTGGCGATGCTCGACGAGCGCTTCGCCGAGCGGCTCGGCGAGATCGAGCGCACCCTCGGCGGCGAGGAAGCCCCCGAGGAGCAGGCCCGCCAGGCCGGGGCCGACTTCACGCGCGCGGTGATCGCCGACCCCGAGTGGGAGCGGCTGTTCTTCGAGTTCGCCTCCTACGCAGCGCGCGACGACGGCTTCCGCGAGGAGCTCGTCACGCGCTACCGGGCGCTGCGCGGCCGCGTCAGTGCGGCGCTGCAGGACCGCGCCGAGCGCGACGGGATCAGCCCGCCGATTCCGCTCGAGCAGATTTCGCTGATGACCTTCGCGATGGCCAAGGGCGTGGCGCTCGAGAAGCTGCTCGAGCCCGAGGTGGTGGATGATGAGCTCTACGGAACGATGCTCATGATCTTCTTCACCGGTCTCCGGACGCTTGCCGAGGCGTCCGCGCCCAGCGCCGCCCGGTGACCCTGGCCGACCAGGCGACGCGCCTGCGCGAGCTGCACCACGCGTCGCGGCCGCTGGTGCTCGCCAATGCCTGGGACGTGGCCAGCGCCGGGGCGGTGGTGAAGGCGGGCTTCCCGGCCGTGGCCACCACCAGCGGCGGCGTGGCGGCCGCGCTCGGCTACGAGGATGGGCACGGCACGCCCGCCCAGGAGATGCTCGCGGCCGTGGGCCGCATCGCGGCGGCTGTGGAGGTGCCCGTCACCGCCGACCTCGAGCGCGGCTACGGGCTGAGCCCCTCCGAGCTTGTCGACGGGATGCTCGATGCGGGCGTGGTGGGCCTCAACTTCGAGGACAGCGACCACGACGCGGGCGAGCCGGCGCTGGTCGAGCCCGGCGAGCAGGCGGAGGCGATCGCCGCGATACGCGCCGCCGCCGGGGAAGCCGGGGTCGACGTCGTCATCAACGCGCGCGTGGACTGCTTCCTGCGCGGAGTCGACGACCCCGTCGAGGAGGCCCTCCGCCGCGGCCGCCTCTACGTCGAGGCCGGCGCCGACTGCGTCTTCCCGATCTTCGCCAAGGAGGAGGGTGCGCTCGAGCGGCTGGTAGCGGAGATCGGCGCGCCCGTCAACGCGCTGCTCCTGCCCGACGGGCCCACGCCCGAGCGCCTGCGCGCGCTCGGAGTCAGGCGCATCAGCACCGGCAGCGGGCTGATGATCGCCGCCATGCGCTCGCTGGACCGCTGGCTCGGCCGGCTGTACGCCGGCGGGCCATATTGGTCGTAGGACACGCAGCGCTCGGCTGTCAACCGCCCTTTCCCTCACGCCGCCTCCGTACTTCCGCGCACGGCGTTCCGTGCTGGCTACCTCACTTCGCAAATCCGGCTCGATTTTGCCTAGACAGGAGCCGAACTGCGGGAGGAACATTTGAGGTGCTTGCCGGCCTGTCCGGCGAGACCGTCCGCCGCCGATCGATCCCCCGGTACCGGCGGGCGGCAGAGGGAGGGGGCGCGGGGCCCCCTCCCTCTAATTCTTCTCAGGTCACTGGCTCGCCACCACCGGCCGAAGGCCCCGTCGGCGCAGCTCGGCGATCACCCTCGGGAGCGCCCCGACGGTCGCCCGCCAGCAGTCCGGCGCGCTGTAGTAGTCGGCGTCGTGGAGCAGCAGCACGTCGCCCGGTCCGACTCCGTGGATGACGAGCCGGGCCACGGAGTCCGGCGTGGCCCAGCGCGACCAGTCGCGTCCCCAGCGCGACCATAGGAGCGGCTCGAGCTCGCGGCGGCGCGTCTCGGCCAGCGCGGCCGCGCTGAAGATGCCGTAGGGAGGGCGGTAGAGGCGCAGCCTACGGCCGCACGCGTCCTCGATCGCGGCGGTGGCCCGGTCGAGGTCGCGGCGCAGCTGCCGCGGGGTGAGCCGCATGAGGTTGCGGTGGCGCTGGCAGTGGAGGCCGATCTCGTGCCCGTCGGCGACGATCCGCGCCGCCAGCGCCGGCCGGCGCTCCACCTGTTCGCCCACGAGGAAGAAGGTCGCGCGCGTGTCGGCGGCGGCAAGCAGCGACAGCACGGCTGGCGTGCCCTCCGGGTGTGGTCCGTCGTCGAAGGTGATCGCCACGCCGTCGCCGTCCAGCACGTGCCGCACGCCGAGCGGGCGGCTCACCGCCGGCAGCACGGGGCACAGCGCGGGGAGCCAGTATGCGAAGAGTGCCGCGCCTGCCGTGGCGGCGATCGCCCGTCGCGTGTCACTCTCTCTGGAGATGGTTTTCGGCATGCTGCTCGCGTTCATCGCTTCGGCGCTCTTCAACGTCGCCGTGGCGGTGCAGGCGCTTGATGCTCGCACGCTCGGCGCCGATCATTCGCTGCGGCTGTCGCTGCTGCGCCAGCTCATCCGTCGCTCGCGCTGGCGGCTGGGGATGCTGCTGGCTCTCGCCGGCTGGCCCTTCCACGCGGCGGCGCTGCTGCTGGCGCCGCTCACGGCGGTCCAGCCCGCGCTGGCCGCCGGCCTTCTGATCCTGCTGTTCGTGTCGGCGCGGGTGCTCCACGAGCCGGTGGGGCGCCGAGAGCTCGTTGGGGTCCTGGCGATCATCGCGGGCGAGGCCGGGTTGGCCTGGGCCGCGCCGCACCGCAGCTCGACCCACACCCACGGCGCGGGCCTGATCGTGGCGATCCTCGCGCTGGCGGCGGTGGCGCTGGTGCCTTACGCGTACCGCGGGCGCCGGGGCGCCCACGGCCTGCCGAGCATCATGAGCGCGGGCGTGGCCTTCGCGCTGAGCGGGTTCGTGACCAAGCTCGTGTCGGACGACCTGTCGTCGGGAGCGCTCTTCAGCGCCTGGCTGTGGGCCGACCTGGTTGGGCTCGCCGCGGTGATCGGAGTGCTCAGCGAGAACACCGCACTCCAGTCGCGCCCCGCAAGCCAGGTCGCGCCGCTCGTGTTCAGCGCGCAGACGGTGCTGCCCGTCCTGCTCGCGCCGCTGCTCGCCGGTGAGCACTGGGGTGGCACGCCACTCGGCGGCTGGGCGGTGGCGATCGCGCTCGCCGTCGTCGTGGCCGGAGTCCTGCTGCTCGCCACCTCGCACGCGGTCGACGCGCTGATCGGCGGACGTGCCACGGCGCTGGCCCCGGAGCCCAAGGGCGAAGCCGCCTGACGCTCGGTACGATCAGGCGCAGTGCTCGGCTGGACTCGCTTCGTAGTACGGCACCGTCGTAAGTTCCTGCTTCTCTGGCTCGGGTTGTTCGTGGTCGGCGCCGCCGGCGCGTCCAACCTCGGCCACCTGCTCACGAACCGCTTCAGCGTGCCCGGGTCGGACGCCGAGCGCGGGCTCGACATCGCCAAGCAGAGCTTCGGCGAGCACGGTGACGGCGACTTCACGCTCGTCGTACGGTCGACCGGCGCATCCACGCGCAGCCCAGCCTTCCTCGCCGCCGCGCACACCGCGACCGCGCGTGCCGCGGGCGCCATCAAGGGCGGCAAGCCCGGCCCGCTGATCCAGGCGGGCGGCGGCGTGGTCTACGCGCAGATCGTCACACCGCTCCAGAACCAGGACGCCTCCGACAAGGTGCCGGCGGTGCGCCGGGCGATCGGCACGGTGCCGGGCGTGAAGACCTACCTGTCGGGCTTTCCGGCCGTGAACCACGACACCCAGCCGATCTACAACAGCGACCTGCGCACGGGCGAGGAGATCGCCGTCCCGGTGGCGCTGTTCGTGCTGCTGTTCATGTTCGGCACGCTCGGCGGCGTGGTGGTGCCGTTCATGTTTGCCGCGGTGACCGTGCCGACGACGCTCGGGATCGTCTGGATCTTCGCCCACTTCATGAGCATGGCGGTCTACGTGACCAACGTCGTCACGCTGATCGGCATCGCGATCGCGATCGACTACTCGATGCTCATCGTCTTCCGCTACCGCGAGGAGCTTGCGAAGACGGACGACGTTCACGCCGCGCTCGAGACCACGATGCGCACCGCGGGTCGCGCCACGCTCTTCTCGGGCCTGACCGTGGCCATCGGCCTCGCGCTGCTCGTGCTGATGCCGCTGCCGTTCATGCGCTCGATGGGCCTCGGCGGGTTGATGGTGCCGCTCGTGTCGATCGCGGCCTCGGCCACCTTCCTGCCGGCGCTGCTCGCCACGATGGGCCGCGGCGTCAACCGCTTCAGGTTGATCCCGGCTAAGGTGATCGACGCCCGCGCACGCGGAAAGGAGGGATTCTGGACGCGGCTGTCTCGCTCGATCATGCGCCGGCCGCTGCTCTACCTGTTCGGCGCGGGCGGCATCATGCTGGCGCTCGCCTGGCCGGTGTTCCAGATCACGCTCACGAGCGGCGACAACCGCGGCGTGCCGTCCGGCACCGAGGCCACCGACGGCCTCAAGCTGCTCGAGGCGCGCATCGGCGCTGGCGCCCTTGCGCCGCACCAGATCATCGTCGCCACGCACCGCCCAGGCGGCGCCTGGAGCCCCGCGGTGCTCGCGGCTCAGCAGCGGCTCGTGGCCGAGCTGCGACGCGACCCAGAGGTGCAGCCCGTCTCGCTGCAGGTCCCGGGCGCGTTCGCGCGCAACGGCGGCCCGCCGCCTCCGGCTGTGCTCGCGCAGCTCCAGCGCGCCTCGCTGATCGACGCGAGCTCCAGCACGATCCAGCTGCGCGTGGCCGGCCGCCACGACGCGGGCGAGAAGCCCACCGAGCGGCTGGTCCACCGCCTGCGCGACCGCTACATCCCGGCCGCCGGCTTCCCCAGTTCGTCCACGGTGCTGCTCACCGGCGCGCCGGCCTTCGGCGTCGACTTCGTGAACAAGGCCTACGGCGCGTTCCCCTGGCTGATCCTGGCGGTGCTGATCATCAGCTATCTGCTGCTCCTGCGTGCGTTCCGGTCGGTGTTCCTGCCGCTCAAGGCGGTGCTGCTCAACCTGCTGTCGGTCTGCGCCACCTACGGCGTGCTGGTGCTGGTCTTTCAGCACGGCGGCGGCTCCTCCATCGGGCTGCAGACGAGCCCGCAGGTGGCCGCCTGGGTGCCGATCTTCCTGTTCGCCGTGCTGTTCGGCCTGTCGATGGACTACGAGGTGTTCATGCTCTCGCGCATGCGCGAGGAGTGGGACCGCACGCACGACAACGAGTACGCGATCTCGCACGGCCTCGAGCGCACCGGACGGATCATCACCGCCGCGGCTGTGATCATGGTGGCCGCGTTCGCCGGCTTCACGGCCGGCAGCTTCGTGGACCTGCAGGAGTTCGGCCTCGGCCTGTCGGCGGCGATCCTGCTCGACGCGACGATCGTGCGCGCGCTGCTGGTTCCCGCCGCGATGAAGCTGATGGGGCGCTGGAACTGGTACCTGCCCGAGCGATTGCAGCGGATGTTGCCGGGCGCGCGACCGCTGGCGGAAGAGCGATGACCGATCACCGATCACTGGCCGGAGCTCGTTCCGTGTTCCGTGATCCGTGATCCGTGATCCGTGATCGGTAGTCGAAGGATGAACGGCGTGGCGACGAGCGCCACCGCCGCCGTGGCCGCCGCCATCGCCAGGTAAACCGTCTTCAGGCCGAGCGGGCCCGTGAGCGCGCTGGCAAGCGCCGATCCCGCCGCCACGGAGCCGAGCACGATCATGCGGCCCGCGCTTCCCACCCGGCTCTGCAGCTCGGCCGGCGCGCGGCGCTGGCGCTCGCCGATCACGAGGATCGTGAGCAGGGCCTGGACCATGAGGAACGGCACGCCCACCGCGCAGGCGGCGCCGAAGCCCTCGGCCAGGCCGAGGCCCGCCGTGGCCAGGGAGCTGATGAGCAGCGTGCCCGCGATCAGCCGCCCCGGGCCGAAGCGCCGGGACAGCGGCCCGACGAGCGGCGCCACCGCCAGCGCGCTCAGCTCCCCGGCGGCGAGGATCGCGCCGACCCGGCCGGCGGGCAGGCCCACGCGGTCGCGCAGCAGCGGCACGAGCAGCGCGTAGGCGCCGGCTCCGGCCAGGCCGTTGGCGCAGATGATGAGCGTGTAGGTGGCGATGCCACGCTCGCGCACAATGAAGCGCAGCCCGTCGGCGATCGCCCCCAGCGAGCTGGCCTCGCCGGACACCTGGCCCCGCCGCAGCGGCGTGCGGATCGCCAGCACGCAGAGCGCCGCCGCCGCGCAGGCGCCGGCCTCCGCCGCCAGGGCGTAGCCGGGACCCACCGCCGCCACCAGCACGCCGCCGAGCGCCGGGCCCGCGAAGAGCCCGACCCCCCACGCGGCCGACAGCGCCGTCTGCCCCTCGGTGAAGCGCTCCGGGCCCACGATCGATGCCACCGCGCCGAACGTCGCCGAGTCGGCGAACACGCGGCCGGTGCCGATCGCGAATGCCAGTGCCAGCACCACTCCGACCGGCGGCGTGCCGACGATCGTCCACAGCGGGATCACCGCGGCGAACAGCGCCTGCCCGCAGTGCGCGCCGAGCATGAGCGCCCGTGGCGAGCGCCGGTCGCCCGCCGCGCCGGCGGGCAGCCCGAACACGAGGTACGGCACCAGCGTGACCGCGTACACGAGCCCGGCCTGCGCATGCGATCCGCCCGCCTTGAGCACGAGCCACGGCAGCGCGACGCCGGCCGCTCCGATGGCGAGCGCGTCGAGTCCCTGGGCTGTGAGCAGCAGCCGGCCGTCGCGTGTCGCGAGGATTGGGTGGGTCGCTGACCGGATCTAGAGACCGTACGGGACGGCCCCGACTGCCCCGAGCGCGTACCAGGCGCCGAACGCGAGGCTCAGCGCGCCCAGCAGCGGCGCGACCGTGACGAAGCGCCGCAGCACCGGGCCGCGCGAGAGCGTGTAGCCGAAGGTGGCCGAGGCCATCGACATCGAGACGGCCGTGAAGAGGGAGAAGACGAACAGCGCGGCGAGGGCTTCGACGTGGTCGGGGATCGACGCGAGCAGCAGGATGCCGACCCCGGCGGAGCCGCCGACGCCGTGCACGACCCCGATGCCATACGCCTGGAGAGGGGAGCGAGAGTTGAGGTGTGAGGTGTGAGGTGTGAGGTGTGAGTGGAAATGACCATGGCGCCAGCGCACCAGCAGCCTCACTGCCAGGGCGATGATCATCAGGCCGACGGCGAGCTCCGCCGCCCTCTGAGCCGGCTCGGGCAGGTAGCCCTTGGCCAGCACGATCGGCACGCCAAAGAGGAACAGTGAGGTGGCGTGGCCGAGGCCCCAGGAGGCTCCCAGCCGCCCCGCCCGGCGGGGGCCGCGCTCCTCGCCGCCGGCCACGAGCGTGGTCACCGCAGTGAGGTGGTCGGGGTCCGTGGCGTGGCGCAGGCCGAGCAGCACGGCCACCGCGATCACGATCAGGAAGGTCTCGCCCGTGCTGAGGGAGGCGATCTTGTCATCGAGTCCGAACATCTGTCACACCACCTTGGGCACTGCCTGGATGGTTAGGACGAAGCCGGCGCCGACGATCACGAGGGCGGAGACGGCGGGTAGGGCCATGGCGAGACGGCTCGAGAAGTTCACGCGCGCGGTGAGCCTGCCCGCGTAGACGACCGCGAGGCCGAGCCCCGTCAGCGTGGCGGCGAGGCCCAGGCTGAAGACCACGATCATCAGCAGCCCGAGCGCGATCTGGTGCTGCGCGATCGCCCCGAGGAGCACCACAAGCGCTGACGGGCAGGGGATGAGGCCGGCGGACGCGCCCATCGCGATGAGTCCCTTCCAGCTGAGCTCCTGCTGATGGTGATGGTGGTGGTGATGCCCGTGTTCGTGCTTGTGCGGCCGTGCGGCCTGGACTCGCTTCCGCAGCACTGCCCCGCCGATGCAGAGCACCATCAGCCCCGAGACCAGGTTCAGCCACGGATACAGCTGCTCGGGGAAGATGAAATGCGACAAGAGCAGCGTGACGACGCCGAGCGTGAAGACCCCGATCGTGTGGGTGATCGTCACGGTGGCCCCGAGCGCCACCGCGTGTCGCGCGGTGCCGCGCGTGCCAACCAGGTAGGCGGCCACCATCGCCTTGCCGTGACCGGGCGAGAGGGCGTGGAAGGCGCCCCAGGCGAACGCTGCCAGCAGGAAGAAGACGAGCACGCCCTTGCCGGCGGCCGCCCGCTCGAACACGCCGGCGAAGCCGTCGCCCGAGCGGTTGTGGGTCGTGGCCTCGTGCCCGCCCGGGCTGCGCGGCGCGGTGAGCGTGCCGCTGCCCGGCTTCACCGACAGCGTGGCGTCGCGGATGTCGAGGGGGCTCTTCAACATGTCCTGCGGGTAGGACCGCAGCCCGTTCGTGGGGTCATCGGAGGGCGCGCTCGAGCGCACCGCGGTGCCGCTGCCCGGCTGGGCCACGATCGCCTTCCAGCCGATGCGGCCGGGGAAGGTCTCGTCGTGGAGCTGCACCGAGTGCGAGCCCGCCGCCACGATCGCCGACATCGGCAGCACCACGCGTGTGAGCTTCAGGCCGCCCTGCCCCGGCGGGTACGAGATCTGCGCGCCGGGCTGGAAGACCAGCGGCACGCGGCGCCCGTCGACGACCAGCGACAGCCGCCGGGCCACCTCGGCGCGCTTGCGCGCCAGCACCGTGGCGGAGGGCAGGCCGCGCTCCTGGAAGGTCGGGATCTCCGCCTGGTCGAGGATGTAGACGACGTCCACGCGGTCGCGCGAGACCTTCACGCGGTCGAGGTGGTTGATGCTGAAGTTGCCGAGCGGGTGCGCGAGCGCGGCCGGCGCGGCGAACGCGAGGCCCGCGAGCGCCGCAACCGCGATCAGGACGAGCCGCCTCACCGGCCCAGCTCCTTCAGTGCCCGCTCGGCCCGCGGGGCGTACAGTGGCGAAAAGCGCGGGTTGAGCGCGAGGCTCTCACTCAGGTAGGCGCGCGCCAGCGCTGCGCGGCCGGCGGCCTGCGCGCTCATCCCCGCGTGGTAGAGGAACATCGCGTCGCGCGAGCCGAGCCGCAGCGCACGCCGAGCCCAGCTCAGACCCTCGGCGGGACGCCCCGCGCTGGTCAGCGCCCAGCCGAGCGCGTCGGCGGAGCGCACGCTCGGCGCCTCCGCCCAGGCGCGCCGCGCGAGCGTGACCGCGCGCGCCGGGCTGCCGTGGCTCGCCTCGAACAGCGCGAGGTCCACGTCGGTGTTCACGCCGTTCGCCTGGAGCAGCTTCTCCTCGGCGCCGACGAGCGCGAGGTCCCGGCGAGCGGCGGCGGGACGGCCCGCGGCCAGCTCGGCCTCGCCGAGGCTCACCACGTACTGGGGCAGCGGCAGCCGCGCGACCGCGTCGCGGTAGCGGCGGATTGCCGTGCCCAGATCGCCGCGCGCCGCCTCCACGCTCGCCAGCCCTGCGCTGGCCGGCACGTACCCGGGGAAGCTGGCCAGCGCCTGGCGGTAGGCCTCGCCGGCCGACCCGAGCCTGCCCACCTGGAAGTAGAGGTTGCCGAGCAGTGTCTGGACGTAGGAGACGTTCTCCGCCGCGCCGCCGCCGGCGGACACCGCGAGCTCCATCGCACGCATGGCGCCGGGGAGATCGCCGTGCAGCTCCTTCCAGTACGACACTCGCGCGTACGAGGCGAGGTTCGGCTGGAGGTCGACCATCCGCTGCAGGGTCTTGCGAGCCTCGGTGTAGCGCCCGAGCTCGACCTGGGCGTCGACGACCACGCCGTAGGGCTTGACCACCATCGGAGCGAGGCGCCGGGCCTCGACCCCCCAGCGCAGGCCGCCGCGGAAGTCGTGCCGTGCGAGGGCGAGTGCGCCCATGCCGGTGGCTGCGGCAGGGTCGCGCGGGTTGAGCCGCTCAGCGGTGGCGAAGACCGCGCCCGCGCGCATGTAGTAAGAGGAGTCACCGGTCTCGCGCACCTTCTGGAGGTAGGCGTTGCCGAGGAAGTCGTAGCCGCGCGAGTCCTTGGGCACCGCGCGGACGAGGGCCTGGTAGTGCGCGATCTGCGTGTCGGTGGACGCGTCGGCCAGGGCCGCGGGGTTGCCGCTTGAGCCGACCCTCTGGGAGAGACCCGACGACGAAGCGCGGTTCAGGAGCGTGAAGGTGAGGAGCGCGGCGGCGAAGACGGCGACGGCCGCGGCGAGAGTGAGGAGACGTGGGTTCCGTGGAAGTGTCATGGCGAGTGGTCCCCGGTCGGGGGCCCGCCCGAGGCGGGCCCCCTTCCGGTTCCTCTGGCTCCGACTACGGCGTCGGAGGATGGGTCGGGGTAATGGGCTTCGGGATCTCCGAGTCGAAGCCCGAGTTCGGCGCTGCGACGTACGGGAACGTGGTCAGGAACGGCTTGTCGTTCGCGTCCACTCCGTCGCCCAGCGGGACGTGGTTGCCCTTCAGCTCGCCCGCGACCACGCGCAGGGAGATGTCGACCACGTCGTCGGTGAGCCGGCGCCCGTCCGGGAACCCCTGTAGGTCGCCACCGATGACGCCCAGCGGGTTCGGGGTGGCGGTGGGCGGCACGCCGAGGTTGATCTTCAGCGTGTCGGCCGCTGCCGGGTGCGTGCCGATCTGCGTCTTCCCGGGGATGCCGGTGAGGAGCGCCTGCACGATGTCCGTGCGGTTCGTCTCAGGGGCGTTCACGTGGAAGAGCAGGTTCATGACCTTCGCCAGCTCCGGGTTGAGGACGTACTTGCCGTACAGCTTCGCGTCCTGGCTGGGCTGCGTGGCGTTGAAGTGGTCCTTCTGCCCAAGCGGGATCACGACCTCGTTGACGAGCGGGTTGCCCAGGCGACTGACCTGGACGAAGCCCTCGTCACCGGTCTTCTTGCTGTGCTTCTTGTGCTTCTTGGCGGCAAACGCGTTGCCGGCGCCTTGGACCTGCACCCTCGGGCGCTCGGTCGACGTCCACACGCCGACCACGGCGTTGGAGGCGGTCGGGCCGCTGACGGTCTTGCCGTCCACGGTCACGTCCGACTTCGGCACCTGCAGGGCGATCGAGTGAACCGCGTAGCCGGCGAGGTCGTCCTTGCCGCCACCCTGGTTGCCCGTGCCGAGGCGCAGGTTGATCGCGTCGAACGTCGTGCCCAGGTCCACGAAGAACGGGTCGTCACGCTGGCCGGCAAACACCTTGCCACCGTTCGACAGCGGCTGGATCGCCTGGTCGGCGACGGCCGTGTAGTTCGGGATCGTCTTCGGGCCGACGTTGTTCGGCGCGACCGGCAGGTTGCGGCCGACGACCTTCTCGGACACGGTCTTGCCCCTCTTGAGCTTCTCGCGCGTGACCGTGTAGGTCTGCTGGACGTTGAGCTTGGGATCGCGGATCCCGCTCACGCCGGGCAGCGCGTAGAGGAACGAGTTCTTGTTCAGGATGTGAGTCTTGAACGCGAACTGGTAACGGATGTCGTAGACCCCGTCACCGGTGTTGTCGATGTTGATGTAGTAATGCGCGCGGTCGTCGAACCGGTAGAAGTTCGGACCGCCCGCGGGATCCTCGAACGGGATCCAGTTCGCGATCACCGTCAGCTTGTCCGTGGCGTCGGGCGCCACGAACGCATAGATGTCGGTGTCGTCAGCGGTCGGGTCGAGCGCCGTCAGCGGGGCCTCACGGTGACTCGAGCCGAAGCTGAGCGAGACCGCGACTGCCGCCGCAGCAAGCGCAAGCAGCACCGCTGATGCGAGCTTCTTCATGCCCACTCCTTTGTGTGAACGGTCTCCGGTCCCGTGGCGAGGCGGGCCAGACGGATGTAGGCAGTTGCGCGTCAGCCCGCGCGACGGATCACTTCACGCTGAGAAAAATCTGCGCTAGACGCATACGGCGCCCGTGCTCCGTGCGCAGGGAGTTGGGGGGCGCGAGGAGCGTGAGCTGTGTCATGCGCCGACCAGGGCTCGCAGTCCGTGGTCGCCGGCGGGAGCTTGTTGCTGCCACGCCACGAGGGCCAGGCGCTCTGCAAGGGCGGCGGCCTCGGAGAGGTATGTGTGCTCGTCGCGGGCCCGGGCGGCCAGGGTCGGGTGGGTAGCGCCGGCGGCGGCGAGGCTTTGGTTCACGATCCAGGCGTACGGTGTGATCCCGGCTCGCTGGAGGTCGTCGCTCAGGCGGGCTGCTTCGTGGACGGGGGTGGCCTCGGGCAGCGTGACGATCAGGACCCGCGTGTAGCACGGATCGCGTAGCCGGGGGAGGAGCTGCGAGACCGCGTCGGGCACCTCCGACAAGCCCCGCGCGACGTCGCGGTGGTAGGACTGAGCCGCGTCGAGCAGCAGCAGGCTGTGACCGGTGGGGGCCGTATCGAGGACGACGAAGCCGTCCTCCCCGGAGGCCACCACATCGGCAAAGGCTCGAAACACCGCGATCTCCTCCGTGCAGGGCGAGCGCAGGTCCTCCTCGAGCAGCGCGCGGCCGGCATCGTCCAGATCGGTTCCGGCGGTCGCCATCACCTGCTGCGAATAGATGCGGGTCTGCTCTGCGGGATCGATCCATGAGACCGACACGCCCGCCACCCCGTCGCCGAGCGCGTCGGCGACGTGAGCGGCAGGGTCGGTCGTCGAGAGGTGGACGTGATGCCCGCGGCGAGCAAGCTCGGTTGCGATTCCGGCCGCCAGCGTGGTCTTCCCGACACCGCCCTTGCCCATTGTCATGATCACGCCGCAGCCTGCGGCTTCGAGCTCGTCGATCAGCTCTGACAGCGGCGCGCCGGGCAGCTCCTCGTCAGCCGGCTCCGGGGGAGCGGTGAGGGTCGAAGTCGGGTCAAGCACCTTGGCGAGCGCCTCCGGGCCGATCGGCGCAAAGCCGAGCAGCGGGACTTCGACTCGTGGCAGAGCTGCCAGTCCGGCGGGCACGGTCGCGAGTGCGTCGCGTTGGCGCTCGGCTAGGGCCGCGGCGGTGTCGTCAGCGCTGTGACCGGCTTCGAAGACGCCGTTGAGAGCGAGGATCTGGCGTCGCATTCCGGCGCCGGCGAGCTCCTCACGTGTGCGCTCGGCTTCGGCGAGGGCCGTCACCTCGGGACGGCTTACGAGCACCAGGGTGGTGGTCTCGGGGTCGCCAAGCGCATGCACGCTGGCGGCGTACAGGTCCCTCTGGTCCTGGAGACCGGCGAGCGGACCGAGGCAGGACACGCCGGATGTGTTGGTGTCGATGAAGCCGGTCCATGCGGCCGGCAGTGCGAGAAGCCGCAGCGTGTGCCCTGTGGGGGCGGTGTCGAAGATGACGTGGTCGTAGCCCGCGGTCGCCTGGGGGTCACCCAGCAGCCCGACGAACGCGTCGAAGGCGGCGATCTCGACCGTGCAGGCGCCGGAGAGGCTCTCCTCCATACTGGCCACGGCGGCGTCGGGGAGCACTCCCCGGTAGGGCCCGACCGCGCGCTCGCGGTACTCCCGGGCGGCGGCTTCCGGGTCGATGTTCGCCGCGTCGAGACGCGGGATTCCGTTGACCGGACGGGGGCGCTCCCCCAGCTCGGTCCCGAGCACCTCGTCGAGATTCGACGCCGGGTCGGTCGACACGATCAGCACGCGCCGGCCGCGCGCGGCCAGCGCGACCCCGACCGAGCAGGCCAGCGTGGTCTTGCCCATGCCCCCCTTGCCGGTGAAGAACAAGACGCGCGTGGGTCGTTCGAGCAGGGCGGAGAGATCGCTCATCAGCAGCTACCCCCGCCGCCGCAGCAGCCTCCGCCGTTGGTTGGCAGTCCGGCAGCCCTCAGCTTGATCCGGCGCTTCGGGACTGGCAGGCCCGCCCAGGAGGCCAGCTCGCTGCGGTACGGATAGCGTCCGCTCAGCACGGTGTCGCCGTCGACGAGGATCAGCGGCAGCGCCTCTTCGCCTCGCTCGGCGAGCGCCGTCCGCGCCAGCTCGCTGGCCACGAACGCCTGCGGCTCGTGGGCGAGGTTGTGGCGCGTGACCTCCACTCCCTGGCCGGTCAGCCACTCGAGATCGCCGGCGAAGCGGGCCAGCGCCGGTGGAACGCTCGGGCCGCAGACGCCGGTCGAGCAGCACATCGCGGGGTCGAACACTTCGATCTTCATTTGAGGTCCTTTCGGTGGCTCGTGTGAATACCAGCGCCGGCTCGGCGGCCGTGTGTGCCAGCTGCACGTTGCTTTGGGACCAAGATCGGGTCCATCGCGCGTCCTTGTATCGCTTTTCGTCGATTTAATCGACGTATCTCGAAGGATCGGCAGATGGCTGTCATACGACAACCGTGCACCCTGCGTGGCCCTATCCGGGTTTCTCCGCAAACCGAAGTCACGGGAACTTCATCGCTCCGCAACCTCGCTTCGGCGCCTCTGCGGCAGACGGGCGCGGCTCCATGGGCGGACGACCTGAACGGGGGCTCGCCAGGCCGGTCCGCGACTCGAGACTGGAGGCCTAGACGCCCGCGGGGTGCGACGCGTCGGTGAACTCGCGGAACAGACCGGTGACCACGAAGGCCGTCTGCTCGCCGACGTCCACGGCGTTGTCGCCGATGCGCTCGATCGCTCGGGCAACGAGCATCATCGTCATCGCCCACTCGCGCGTGTCGGGATCGTCGCCGATCTCGATCGCGAGCCTGAAGACCTCACGCTGCAGGCGATTGATCGACTCGTCGCGCGCCACGAGGTCGCGCGCCAGGTCGACGTTGCGGTCGGCGAACGCCCGCTTCGACTGCTCCACGAGCGAGCCTGCATGGCGGCCCATCTCGGCTAGCGTCTCGCAGCATCGCGCGGTCGCTCGGCGGGTCGTGGCCGGTGAGCGGGATCAGCTTGGCGATGTTCACGCACTGGTCGCCCATGCGCTCGACATGCTTGATGACGTCGAGCAGCGCGGCCACCAGCCGCAGGTCGGTGGCCACGGGAGCTTGGCGGGCGAGCAGGGACAGGATGCCCTGGTGCACCTCGAGGTAGCGGCCGTCGATGCGGTCGTCGTCGACGATCACCATCTCGGCGAGCTCGACGTCCTGGTGCTGGAGCGCCTCCATCGTGCGCTCGAGCGTGTTCACCACCATGTCGAGGCCCTGCAGTGCGCGTTCCTCCAGCTCGCGCAGCTCCTCTCTGAACGCGACGCGGGTCTCCATCTCAGCCGAACTTTCCTGACACGTATTCCTCCGTCCGACTGTCGTCTGGTTTCGTGAACATCTTGTCGGTGGCGTCGCACTCGATCAGCTCGCCGTCGAGCATGAACGCGGTGGTGTCGGCCACGCGCGCGGCCTGCTGCATGTTGTGCGTCACGATGACGATCGTATAGCGCTGCTTGAGCTCGTCGATCAGCTCCTCGATGCGCAGCGTGGCGATCGGGTCGAGCGCCGAGCAGGGCTCATCCATCAGGATCACCTCGGGCTCGACGGCGAGTGTGCGGGCGATGCAGAGGCGCTGCTGCTGGCCGCCCGAGAGGCCGATGCCCGGCCGGTTCAGGCGATCCTTCACCTCCTCCCAGAGAGCCGCGCCCCGCAGGCTCCGCTCGACGCGCTCCTTGAGGTTGCCGCCCTTCATGCCGGTCAGGCGCGGGCCGGCCGCGACGTTGTCGTAGATCGACATCGTGGGGAACGGGTTGGGCTTCTGGAACACCATGCCGACCGCGTGGCGGACGGCAGTGACGTCGACGCCGCTGTCGTAGAGGTCCTCGCCGTCGATCGTGATCTTGCCAGTGACCCGAGTGCCCGGGATCTCCTCGTGCATGCGGTTGATGCAGCGCACCATCGTCGACTTGCCGGAGCCCGACGGCCCGATCAACGCCGTGACCTTGTTGGCCTCGTACTCGAGGTTGAAGTTCTTCACCGCGTGCTGCTCGCCGTACCAGGCGTTGAGGTCGCTGACCGAGATGGCGCGGCCCGGCTTGCCGGTGACCTCGGCGCGGGCAAAGCGCCCCGCGTCCGCTTCCTGCCTCTGGGTGCCGGCTGGGGAGTCCACCGCCCCCGATTCTGACGAAGTCGACGGGCGGGTGGTCATGAGAGGCGGCTCCTTCGCGAGAACAGGCGGGCGATCAGGGTAAGCACCAGGATCATCAGCACGAGCGTCAGCGCGGCGCCCCAGGCTCGAGCGACCAGCCTATCCTGAGCCTGACCGACGTCCGTGAAGATCTGGAGAGGCAGCGAGTTCATCCGCTGCCCGAGGTTGAACGTGGTGCCGTTGACGATGGCCGCGGTGAAGAGCAGCGGCGCCGTTTCGCCGGCGGCGCGGGCGATTGCGAGCAGGGAGCCTGTCACGAGTCCGGGAAGGGCGGTCGGGAGTACCACACGGCCGACCACCCGCCAGCGCGGCGAGCCGAGCGCGAGCGCGGCTTCGCGCAACGAGTCAGGCACGAGCAGCAGAACTACCTCCGCCGATTTGGTCACGATCGGAAGCATGAGAAGAGCCAGTGCGATCGACCCCTTCCAGCCGGCGAAGGTGCCGTAATTCCCGCTGAGGATTAGCGTGATGTAGATGAACAAGCCGAAGACGATTGACGGCACCCCGGTCATCACGTCGACGAAGTAGCGGACGACGGTGGCGAAGCGGCTGTCCTTGCCGTACTCGACCAGGTACAGAGCGACGCCGATGCCGATGGGCACCGCGATCAGCGTCGCCAGGGCGACGATCTCGATCGTGCCGAGGATCGCGCTCTTGATGCCTCCGGGATCGCCCAGGAAGTTGCCGGTGGGGTCGCTGCTGAAGAAGTGCCAGCTGATCGCGCTGGCGCCCTTCTTGATCAGGTAGTAGAGGACGAGCACCAGCGGCACCAGCGCGATCGCGGTGCCGGCAGCAAGCGCCCCGCGCATCAGCTTGTCCTTGCGCTCGCGCGCTGGGCTTATCGGTGCCAGCGCCCCCGGCGCCTGGATGGCGTTCACCCGCCGACTCCAGCGGCCGCGGTGGCGGTGGCGGGATCCTTCGACGAACGGGCGCCGCGGCTTCCGCGGATCACGAAGTAGCGCGCCGCAGCGTTGATCACGAGTGTGAGCACGAACAGCACCAAGCCCGCCGCGATCAGCGCCGCGCGGTGGACTGGGTTGTTCGCGGCCTCCCCGAACTCGTTGGCGATCACGGCCGCGAGCGTGTAACCCTGGTCGAAGATCTGCTTGCCGATCGCCGCCGCGTTGCCCACGACGAGCGTGACGGCGATGGTCTCGCCGATCGCCCGGCCGAGGCCGAGCATGGCGGCACCCGTTATGCCGGCGCGCGAGTAGGGAAGGATCGCCATCCGGATCATCTCCCAGCGCGTCGCGCCGAGCGCCAGCGCGGCCTCCTTGTGGTCGGGCGGCACGGTGGCCATCACCTCGCGGCTGATCGCGCTGACGATCGGCACGATCATTATGGCGAGGATCAGGCCGCCGATGAAGTAGTTGGGCCCGGCGACGTGACCGCCGACGAAGGGCAGGAACGAGAGCTTGTCAGCCAGGAACTGCTCGACCGGTTTGAGCTTCGGGATCAGGACGAAGACGCCCCAGAGGCCATAGACCACGGATG
Organism: uncultured Thermoleophilaceae bacterium; assembly: GCA_963848495.1. GTDB lineage: Bacteria > Actinomycetota > Thermoleophilia > Solirubrobacterales > Thermoleophilaceae > JAICJR01. The sequence goes on along the minus strand of CAWKDV010000001.1, from coordinate 338,510 downwards.
GAACGGCCGCCAGAAGATCGACCATGATCGTCAATGGGCCACGCAACCGACGGGGACACAGCTCGGTCACATACAAAGCGGCGGCGATGGCCACCGGGACGCCGATGAGCAATGCGGTCGCGGCCGTGATTAGGGTGCCGACCAGCAGCGGCAGCGCACCGTAGATGTCCTTGGTGACGTTCCAGTCGTTGTTGAAGGTGAAGCCAAAGACCCCGAACTTCGAGAAGGCGGGACGGGCTTCTATGTAGAGCCGCACGAAGAAGTAGCCGATCAGCAGCAGGATTGCCGCCGCGAGCCCGGTCAAGACCCAGCGCATCGCCCGGTCCGGCAGGCGCGACAGCGACGACCGCCTGAGTGTCAGGCGGTCGTCGCGAGTCGTCAGGGAGGCCGCTTCCATCAGGGCGCGGGAACCGGGCTCCCGTTGCACTGCAACGTCGAGATCTGCGCCTTGGCCTTGTCTGCAATCGACGCGGGCAGCGGCGCGTAGGACAGCTGCTTGACGACGCTCTGGCCCTCGCCGAAGGCGTAGTTGAGCAGCGCGACCATGCCCTTCGCCTTGGCGGCGCTGAGCCCCGCCTTGCAGAGGTCCTTGTAGACGACCATGAACGTCTGCGACGCGATCGGATACGCGGTCGGGTTCGGCGAGTCGATCACCGTGAAGCGCAGGTCCGCCGGCACCGACACGCCGTCACCGGCGGCCGACGTCGAAGCCAGCGTTGGGGCGATGTAGCTGCCCGACTTGTTCTTCACGTCAGCGAACGTGAAGTTGTTCTGGAGTGCGTAGGCCTGCTCCACGTAGCCGATGGCGCCCTGGGTCTGCTTGACAGCGGCCGCCACGCCCTCGTTGCCCTTGCCACCGGTCCCCGTCGGCCACTTGATCTCCTTGTCGGAGCCGACCTTGCTCTTCCACTCAGGGCTGTAGCGCTGCAGGAAGTCCGTGAACCCGGCCGTGGTGCCCGAGCCATCTGAACGATGGACGACCGTGATGGTGGTCGACGGCAGGCTCATCCCGGAGTTCTGCGAGGCGATCTCCGGGTCGTTCCACTTCTTCACCTTGCCGAAGTAGATGTCGGCGAGCGTCTTGCCGTCGAGCTTCAGGCCGCTCTTTATGCCGGGCAGGTTGTACGAGACGGTGATGGCGCCGAAGGCGATCGGGAAATGGACGGGATCGCCCTTCTTCTGGGCTGCGGTGACCTCCTCGTCCTTCATCGGCGGATCGGTCGCTCCGAAGTCGACCGTCCCGGAGGTGAACTGGGCAATGCCGGCGCCAGAGCCGACGCTCTGGTAGTTCAGCGTGATGCCCTGGTCCTTGAGCGCGCTCTCGCTGCCCCATTGCTGGTAGATCGGTGCGGCGAACGTTGAGCCGGCTCCGTTCAGGGTCGCGTTGATCTTGGCGCCGCCGCTCGACGAGCTGCTGCTTGAGCTGCTGCTCTTGTTGCTGCTGCCGCAGGCGGCCGCGCTCAACGCGGCGATTCCCACCACAGCCACCGCCAGCCACTGGCGTGACTTCACAGAGACTCCTTCAATAGCTTGCGTTCGGTCGCCGCGAGGCTCCCATCTGGCCAGGGGCAGTCTGTTATCCGGGTGTGGCCGACTTGTGAAAAGGATGTGAATGACTTGTTGCCGGGCGCGTCCCCCGGATGGGGTGATCTTCCCCCTGCCTGTGAAGAAGTCGTGAAAGCGGTTCAGCCCTGCGCGGCCTCCCAATACACTGCGCCAGGAATGCAGGAGTACTCGACCGTCGCGAACACCTTCGCGCCGGCCCCGTTCTCTAGCCAAACCGGCGTGCGCGTCCAGCCTGGCCCAATACGACTGGCAGTCATCGACTCGGACACCGGCTTCGTCCGCGTGCTTGTAAAGCGGATCGGCGAGATGGGCTGGCAGCACCGCGTGCTCACCGCGCCGCCGCGCGCGGAGGAGCTCCTGTCGATGCGCATCCACGCGGTGGTGGTCGACCTGGCGCTGCTCGGCCCGCAGGGCTGGGAGTTCCTCGAGCGGATCTGCGACGCGCTGCCCGGCCTGGGCGTGCTCGTCTGCACCGGCCAGTCCACCGTCGCCCAGCGGGTGCGCGGCCTGCGCATCGGCGCCGACGACTGGATCACCAAGCCCTGCCACCCGCAGGAGGTGATCGCGCGCGTGGAGGCGATCGTCCGCCGCCGCAAGCGCACCACCGGCGTCGCCGAGGACTCCCCGCTCGTGGCCGGCGAGCTCGAGATCCGGGCCGACCAGTTCCAGGCCTTCGTCGGCGGCCAGAGCATCGACCTCACCCGCCGCGAGTTCGAGCTGCTCCACCTGCTCGCCAAGGCACGCGGCCGTGTGCTCGAGCGCGATGAGATCTACCAGCACGTCTGGGGCTACGCGATGGTCCACGGTGACCGCTCGGTCGACGTCTTCGTGCGCAAGGTGCGCCAGAAGATCGAGCGCTTCTCGCCCGACTGGCGCTACATCCACACGCACTTCGGGATCGGCTACCGCTTCGAGCCGGAGCAGTCCGACGGCCAGCCGCCGCCCGAGCACGCCGATCCCGCGGACGAGCTCCGCGACGAGGTGACCTCGGGCAAATGAGCAGGCGACGCTCCTCGCACGACGATGCCCTGCTGGGCCTGTTCGAGGAGTCGGGCCGGAACGTCGAGCGCACCGGGACGCTCCTGCGGGAGCTGATGACCGAGTTCCCCGAGCGCTCCGCCCTCGCGCGCGACATCCTCATCTGCGAGCAGGAGGGTGACCGCATCACCCACGACATCATCCACCGGCTCGGCAACGGCACGAAGCTCGATCGCGGCGACGCCTACGAGCTGGCGCGCGCGCTCGACGACGTCGTGGACTTCGCCGAGGAGACCGCCGACTCGCTCGAGCTCTACGCGGTGGAGGCGCCGATGGTGCAGGCCGAGGAGCTGGCCGAGGTGCTGGCCGGCGCTGCGGCCGCCGTGCGCAGCGCGCTCTCGCTGCTGCGCCAGGGCGACGACATCTCCTCGCAGCTCGTCGAGATCCACCGCCTGGAGAACGAGGGCGACCGGATCTCCCGCGAGGCGATCGCCTCGCTCTTCAAGAGCGGCACCGACCCGATGGTGGTGATCCGCTGGAAGGACATCTTCGAGTCGCTGGAACAGGCGATTGATTCGTGCGAGACCGTTGCGCACGTGTTAGAGGGGATAGAGCTCAAGCGCCGCGGTTGACGTCGATCACGGATCACCGATCACGGATCACCGAGTTTCAGTGATCAGTGATCAGTGATCTAGGCGTGTCCGAAGCGAACGTCGGGCAATACTCGTCCCACCCACCTCGGCGCGTACCAGGCCCAGCGGCCGAGCAGCCGCAGCATCACCGGCAGGAGCAGCAGCCGGACCAGGAAGGCGTCGAGCAGGACGGCGATGCCGAGGATCACGCCCATCTCCTTTGGCGGCAGCGGCCCTGACAGCGCGAAGGTGAAGAAGACCGCCACCATCACCGCGGCGGCGGCGAACACCACGCGGCCCGAGTGGGCCACGCCGCCCACCATCGCCTCGCGGGCGTCCCCGCGCGAGTGGTCCCAGTGCTCCTTCGCCGAGCTCAGCAGGAACACCGTGTAGTCCATCGAGATGGCGAAGATCATTGCGAAGAAGAACACCGGCCCCCACGCGTCGAGGAAGCCCTGTGGCTCGAAGCCGAGCAGCGAGTGGAGGCCGCCGCCCTGGAAGATGAGGCGCGCCACGCCGAAGGCCGCACCGGTGGCGAGCAGGTTGGTGAGCACGCCCACCGCCGCGATCAGCGGCGCCTGGAGCGCCACCAGCAGCAGCAGGAAGCCGAGCCCGAGCACCACGCCGATCACGAGCGGGGTCCTGGCGGCCAGCGCCTGCTCGAGGTCATGGTTCTCGGCCACGGCCCCGCCGACGAGCGTGCCCCGCGGGAGGTCAGAGCGCAGCCGGTCGATCGTGTGCTTCGCCGCGCTGCTCGATGGGTCCTGCCGCGGCACGGCCTGAATCAGCGCGAGGCCCCCTGCGCCCGTCTGGGCGGGCATCACCTGCGCGATGCCGGGATCGCGCTGCGCGATCGCCGCCACCTGCCGCGCACTGCCCGCGGGGGTGACGAGCTGCAGTGGGCCGGTGGCGCCCGGACCGAAGGCCGACTGCACCTGGTTGTAGCCCTGGCGCGAGTGGTCGCCGCTCGGCACCACCTTGATCGACGGCATGCCGGTCTTCAGGCCGAGGACGGGCAGCGCGAGCAGGAGCAGGGCGACCAGCGCGGCGATGCCGTAGGGCAGCGGCCGGCGCCAGAGCCGCTCGGCCCAGGCGGCGAAGCGGGCCGAGCGGTGCTCGCCGGAGTGGACCCAGGGCAGCGCCAGCCTGTCGACCTTCGGGCCCAGCTTCGCCAGGACGGCGGGCAGCAGCGTGAGCGTCGCCGCCAGCACGAAGATCACTGCGAGCATGATCCCGAGGCTCATCGAGCGGAAGGCGGGGCTCGGCACGAGCATCACGGCCGTGAGCGAGATCAGCACGGTCAGGCCCGAGAAGAGCACGGCCTTGCCTGCCGTGTCCATCGTCGCCGCCGCCGCCTCCTCGGCGCTCAGGCGGCCGCCGAAGAGGGCGCCGCGGAAGCGCATCACGATGAAGAGCGCGTAGTCGATGCCGAGCGCGAGCGCGAACATCAGGGCGAAGTTCATCGCCCAGATCGAGATGTCGAGGATCTGGGTGCCGAGGTAGAGCGACCCGGCGGCGGCCACGAGGCCGAGGATCGTGAGCATCAGCGGCAGCCCGGCGGCCACCAGCGAGCCGAACGCCAGGAGGAGGATGCCCATCGTCACCGGCCACGAGATCACCTCGGACTTCAGCATCGCCGACTTGTTGGCCTGGTTGAAGTCGGACCACATGCCGGACGCGCCGGTGACGTTCACGCTCACACCGGGCGAGTCGAGCCTGGCCAGCCTGCCCTTCAGCGAGTCGGCGGCGCGCACCATCTCGTTCGAGTTGCGCGCGGCGCCCGCCTGGATCACGGCCGTGTGGCCGTCGCGCGACATCAGCGGGGACGCCACCGTGCTCACGGCCGGGCTGGCCGCCAGCGCCCGCTCGGCGGCGGCGAGCGTCGGCGCCATGTCAGCGCCAGGTGAGGAGGAGTGGACGACGACCATCAGGGCGTAGCTCGAGAGGCCCTTGAAGTTCCTGTCGATCAGCTGCCGCGCCTGGAGGGACTGCGAGCCGCTCGCCTCCCAGCCGGCACCGGACAGCGCCCAACGCCCGAGCCTCCCGATGGGGCCAACCTGAGTCATCGGCAGGATGGCATCACAACTCCACAGTTGTGTAGCGGTACAATAGTGTGCGAGTTCAGTTCTTTGAGACGATGAACCGGATGACGCGGATGACCAGGCCGGACGGGGAGCTCGGGGTGGAGCTCGTCGGCGACGGCCTGGGCGTGCCCTGCATCGACGATCGCGAGCGCCCGTACCTCAACCTCGACGCCGCCGCCTCGACCAGCGCGCTTCCGGAGGTCGCGCGCCGGGTGTCGGACTTCCTGCCCTGGTACTCGAGCGTCCACCGCGGCGCCGGCTACAAGTCGCAACTCGCCACGGCTGAGTACGAGCAGGCGCGCCAGGCGATCATGCGCTTCGCCGGCCGCTCCGGGCGGGACGACGTGGCCATCATCTGCCGCAACGCCACCGAGGCGATCAACCACCTCGCCTACCGGCTGCGCCTGGAGCCCGCGGACGTGGTCGTGACCACCGCCGTGGAGCACCACGCGAACCTGCTGCCGTGGGCCCGCGTCGCCACCCGCCGTTTCGTGGAGGTGGGATCGAGCGGCATGTTCGACCTCGACGCGATCTGTGCGGCCCTCGACGCCTGGCCGGCACCGCGGCTACTGGCCGTCACGGGCGCTTCGAACGTGAGCGGCTGGCTGCCCCCGATCCAGGCGATCCTCGACAGCGCACACGAGCGGGGCATACCGGTGCTCGTCGACGCTGCACAGCTTGCCCCTCACCGCCCGCTGCCGGCGGAGGCGGACTTCGTCGCCTTCAGCGGCCACAAGATGTACGCCCCGTTCGGCGCTGGAGCGCTGATCGGACCGCGCACTGCGTTCCTCGACGGGGACCCGTTCCTGGTCGGCGGCGGCGCGGTCGACCTGGTGGATCTCGACGAGACCGTCTGGAACCTGCCGCCCGACCGCGAGGAGGCGGGATCGCCGAACCTGATCGGAGCGGTGGCCCTGCACGCCGCGATCGAGGCGCTCGAGAACATCGGCTGGGGGGCGATCGCCGCCCACGACGCCGCGCTTGCGCGGCAGTTGCGCTCCGGCCTCGCGGCGATCCCCGGCGTGCGGCTGCTCGGCCCGGACCTCGACACGGAAACGCTGCCAATTGCGACCTTCGTGGTCGACGGCGTCCCACACGCCCTGCTCGCCGCCCGCCTGAGCGCGGAGTTCGCCATCGGCGTGCGCCACGGCTGCTTCTGCGCCCACCCGTACCTCGTGCGCCTCCTCGGCCTCAGCGGTGAGGACCTGGAGCAGTTCAGGGCAGCTGCGCGGCATCACGACCGCAGGAGCCTCCCGGGCGCGGTGCGCGCATCGTGCGGGATCTCGACGAGCGCGGCCGACATCGACCGCTTCGTCGCCGCGATTGCCACCGTCGCCGCCACGCCGCCGCCCGTGACCTACGTCGCGGACCCGCTGACCGGCGACTACTGGCCCGAGGGCCATGCTCGCCCGGACGCCGGAGTGGGATCGATCACCGGCTGCTCGCCGGGTTAGCGATCGGCTAGGGCCTCAGCAGCGCATCCAGCTCGCTGAGCTGGCGCCGGAGGCCGCCGCAGACGTTCTCGCACAGCTCGAACACGCCGTCGTCGGCGATCGAGTAGCGGGAGTGAGTGCCGTCCTTCGTCCTCGCCACGAGGCCGGCGCTCAGGAGGACCCCGAGATGCTTTGAGACGTTCTGCTGCGAGGCCCCGGTGGCCTCCTGAAGCTCCTGCACCGTGGCGTCGCCGTCGCGCAGCCGGTCGAGCAGCCTGATCCGCATCGGCTCGCCGAGCACCCGGAAGCGCTGGGCGATCAACTCGACGAGAGCGTCGGGAAGGGGATGCGGGACCGAGGACTCGGGCACATCGGCGAGCCTAGCACAACTACACAGTTGTGTGCGAGTACGAGGGTCGAATCGGTAGTTCTCCGGGCGAGGGGTCGGACTTGTCCGGTTGGCGCGGTCGCTCAAAGGCCCGAGGCTTTCACCGAAATGCCCAAGCGCATTGTGATCCTGGGCGGAGGCACCGGCGGGACCCTGCTCGCCAACCGGCTGCGGCGCAGGCTCGACCGCGACGAGGCAGAGATCCACGTGGTCGATCGCGACGACCGGCACGTCTACCAACCGGGTCTCCTGTTCGTGCCCTTCGGCCTCACTGGCGTCGACGAGATCGTCAGGCCGCGGCGCCGGCAGCTGCGCGGCGGAGTGGAGTTCCACGAGACCGAGGTCGAGGCGGTCGAGCTGGAGCGCGACGAGGTGCTGCTGCGCGACGGCGGGCGGCTGCGCTACGACGTGCTCGTCGTGGCGAGCGGCGCCCGCCTCCAGCCGGAGGAGACCGAGGGGATGACGGACGCCGGCTGGAACGAGCGCGTCTTCACCTTCTACACACCCGAGGGCGCCGCCGCCCTGCACGGGGCTCTCGAGCGCTTCATGGGCGGACGCCTCGTGGTCAACCTGGTGGACATGCCGATCAAGTGCCCGGTGGCGCCGCTCGAGTTCGCCTTCCTGGCGGACTGGTACCTCACCGAGCGCGGCATCCGCGAGCGCACGGAGCTCGTCTACTCGACCCCGCTCGATGGCGCCTTCACCAAGCGCACGTGCTCCGAGCAGCTCGGCGGGCTGCTCGACGAGAAGCACATCGAGCTCGTGACCCAGTTCAATGCCGGCGAGGTCGACGGCGTGGGCGGCAAGCTCACCTCCTACGACGGCACCGAGCTCGACTTCGATCTGCTCGTCACGATCCCGCTGCACGGCGGCGCGGAGTTCGTCGAGCGCTCGGACGGCCTGGGCGACGCGCTCGGCTTCGTGCCCACCGACAAGCACACACTGCAGGCCGCAGCGCGGCCGAACGTGTTCGCGCTCGGCGACGCCACCGACGTGCCCACCTCCAAGGCCGGCTCGGTGGCGCACTTCGAGGGCGAGGTCCTGACCGAGAACATCCTGCGCTTCCTGGCCGCCGGCGAGCTCGAGCCCGCCTACGACGGCCACGCCAACTGCTTCATCGAGACCGGCTTCAAGCGCGCGCTGCTCGTCGACTTCAACTACGACGTCGAGCCGCTCCCCGGCCGCTTCCCCACGGCCCACGGCCCGCTGCCGCTGCTGCGCGAATCGCGCCTCAACCACGTCGGCAAGCTCGCCTTCCAGTGGGTCTACTGGCATGCGCTCCTGCCGGGGCGAGAGCTTCGAGGCATCGGCCCGGCGATGCCGACCGCCGGCAAGCAACTGCCACCTGAACTGAAGGCCGCCTAGGAGGGCGAGATGAGCCTGATCACGATTGCGGACCGAAGCGTCGACGTCGACGCCGAGGGCTTCCTCACGGAGCCGTCCCAGTGGACGGAGGAGATGGGCGCGGAGATCGCGCGGGCCAACGGAGTCCCCGAGCTGACCGACCGCCACTGGCAGGTGGTGAAGTTCATGCGCGAGCGCTACCTCAGCACCGGCAGCGCGCCGTCGATCCGCGCCCTCGGCAAGGAGTCCGGCGTGCCGGTGAAGGAGCTGTACCAGCTGTTCCCCAAGGGCCCGGCCAAGCTCGCCGCCAAGATCGGCGGCATCCCGAAGCCCCGCGGCTGCATCTAGGAAGGAGCACGACGATGACCGAGACACTCGAGACACCAGTTGCCGCGGCGGTCGAGCCGCAGGCGATCGAGAAGGTGGCGATCGTCATCTCGAAGGGCTCGCTCGAGGGCATCTACCCCGGGCTGATCATGGCCAACGGCGCCCGCATGGAGGGCATCGAGGCGGACGTGTTCTTCACGTTCTTCGGCCTCGACGCGATCCGCAAGGGGCGCAACGGCGGCATCAAGGTGGCGACTGTCGGCAACCCCGGCATGCACATGCCCACGCTGCTCGGCGCTCTGCCCGGCTTCTCGAGCATGGCCACCTGGATGATGAAGCGCCAGATGGAGAAGCTCGACATCCCGCCGATCCCGGAGTTCATCGAGCTGATCTCCGACTCTGGCGCCGGCCTCCACGCCTGCCGTGCCACCGTCGACATGTTCGGCCTGACGAAGGACGACTTCGTGCCCCAGGTCGACGGCATCCTCACCGTTGGCGAGTTCTACGAGCTCGCGGCGGGGAGCCAGGTGATCTTCACGTAGGGCCATGACCGCGACGGCCGCCAGGCGCGAGAGGCTCGTATTCCGGGCCGCCGCGTGCCTGCTGGTCCTGCACGTGCTCGACAGCGCGTTCCTCAGCCTGGCCGGGCTGGTGACGCTGCTGGTAGCAGCTATCGCCGCCGTCTTCTACCCACGCCTGCGCGCCGGCTCGCGCGCAGTGCTCGCCCTGCTGTTCGGCGCCGTCGGGATAGCCGCCGCCGGGGTGGCGCTCGCGGACTCGCTCGCCCACGGGCCGCGGGGCGATGACCTCAGTGGCCTGGTGAGCCTGCCGGCCGCGGTCGCGCTGCTCGGGCTCGGCGGCTGGCTGCTGTGGCGCTCGCGGAAGCGGACCGGTCGAGTCGTGTTGCGCCGTGGCCTGCTCCTGCTCGCCGGAGTGGTGGCGCTGTTCGAGTTCGTGCTGCCGCTCGACGTGGCGATCGTCGCCACCCGGCGCCCGCGCGACTCGATCCGTGCCGTGAGCCTCGGCCGCCCGTACCGTGACGTCGCTGTTCGCACCTCCGACGGCTTGACACTGTCCGGCTGGTACGTGCCCTCGCGCAACGGCGCCGCCGTGATCACGTTTCCAGACCGCAACTGGACCGTCGGGCAGACGCGCATGCTCGCAAGGCACGGCTACGGGGTGCTCGCGCTCGACATGCGGGGCTACGGGAAGAGCCAGGGAGATCCCAATGCCTTCGGCTGGGGCGCTGTCAAGGACATCGATGCCGGCGTGCGCTTCCTGCAGGCGCAGCCGGACGTAGGAGACGGGCGCATCGGCGGGCTCGGGCTGTCGGTGGGCGGCGAGCAGATGATCGAGGCGGCGGCGGAGAACCCTGGCCTGCGAGCCGTCGTATCCGAAGGCGCCGGCGAGCGGTCGCTGCGCGAGACGCTCGTGCGCGGCGCCGGCGCTGCGCTGGTGATCCCGCAGCAGCTGGTCCAGACTTCGGCGCTGGCGCTGCTGAGCGGCCACCTCCCGCCGCCGTCCCTGAAGGACCTGGCCGGCCGCGTCTCCCCGCGTGCGTTGTTCCTGATCAGCGCCGGCCATGGCGCCGGCGGCGAGGACCTGAACTCCATCTACTACAAGGCAGCGAAGCAGCCGAAGGCGTTCTGGCAGATACCCGAGGCCAATCACACGGGCGGTCTGCAGGCGCGCCCGGCCGACTACCAGCGCCGCGTGACCGACTTCTTCGACGGGGCGCTTTAGGCCGCTCTTGCCGGGACCCGCATGCCGCGCTCGATCAGCGCCCGCGGCGCCATGTCCGTCAACACGCGTGCCCGCTGCGGCGTGAGGCTCCAGCCGGCCCGCTCGAGGCCGACCGACAGCTCGGGGCCGCGCAGCTCGCCGTGGGCGTCCGAGGCGAGCGCCGTGACCACGCCGCTGCCCACCAGCCAGATCGCCATCCGCTCAGCCTCGGCGCCGAACGCTCCCGCGAGCGACCAGGCGGTGACTTGAAGCTGCGAGCCGCGGCTCAGCTCGCGGCGGAGCGCGGCCGCGTCGTTCGACATCATCGTGATGCTGCGCTCCGGGTGGGCCAGCAGGACGCCGAAGCCGCGGTCGCGCAGCTCGTCGGCGGCCGCGTGAAGCTCTTCGCCGGGTCCCTCGGTCGGTGGCTCGAGCAGTATCCAGCTCGCGGCCGAGGGCCCGACGGCGATGACGTCCAGCTCGCGCTGCCCGAGGCGGCCGACCATCTCGTACCCCAGCTCGGCCCCGCAGTGCACGTCGAGGTCCACGCTCTCGCGGGCCAGACGGTCGCGCAGCTCTCGCACGCGCTCGGGGAGCTCACTCGGGTCGGTCACGTGGTCGTGGCGGACGTGAGGCGTGGCCACCACGATCGCGGTGCTGTCGCGCTGCGCGGCACGGGCCAGCTCCACGGCTTCCTCCATCCCGGCGGGACCGTCGTCGATCCCGGGGAGGATGTGGAAGTGGATGTCGGCCCGGCGGATCGCCATCGCACTCTCCAGCTTCGTCAGCTCGCGCGAGAACCCCGTGAAGAAGCGGTGACCGCGCAGTGAATCCCCTGGTAACAAGCGCTTTACCGAGATTTCACGAATCGCCGTCAACGCGCTCCTACCGTCTGCTGAAATGGAGCTCCGCGACTCGACTCTCAAGCGAGTGGCCGCCGCGCTGCGCACCGGCGAGATCGGCCACTGCGTCGCCTGCGGCGGTCGCGTGAAGCTCGGCGAGCCGCACGTGAGGCTGCGCGGCGTCGTCTTCCACAGCGCCTGCGCGCGTTACCGGCGCCGCCACATCTGAGCGCGGCCGCCCGGGTACAGTGCCGAGGGTCCCATGATCTGGCTTCTCAGGCACGGCGAGGCGGCGGACGGCCACCCCGACGACGAGCGTCCGCTGACCGAGAGGGGCGAGCAGCAGGCGCGCGCCGCCGGGCAGGCGCTTGCGAAGCTCGGCGAGCCCGTGGAGCTCTGCCTGTCCAGTCCGAAGAAGCGCGCGCTCGACACGGCCCGGCTCGCGTGCGAGGCGCTCGGCCTGGACGTCGCCGTGGAGCCCCGCCTGAAGGGCGGGCCGTTCGATCCCGAGGAGCTCGTGGGCGACGTGGCGAACGCGCTGCTCGTGGGCCACGACCCGGACTTCTCCTCGGCGGTACACGCCGCCACCGGTGCGCAGGTGCGGATGAAGAAGGGCGGCCTCGCCGGCCTCGAGCGCGGCGAGCTGAAGGTGCTGCTGCGGCCGGCCGACACCACCACGATCGCCGGCTGAGCGCCGTGGCCTACGCCTGCATCGACATCGGCAGCAACACCACGCGGCTGCTGGTGGCCGAGCCGAGTGACGAGGGCCTGCGCGAGCTGATGAGCCAGCGCGCGTTCACGAGCATCGGCAGCTCTCTGGCGAAGGGCCGCATCGGGCCGCGCAAGATCGCGGAGACGGCGGAGGCGGTGGCCACCCAGGCTCGCCTCGCCGACGCACTCGGCGCGCGCGAGATCGCCGTCGTGGCCACCTCGGTGGTCCGCGACGCGAAGAACCGCGACGAGTTCGAGCTGGCGGTGACCGAGGAATGCGGGCTGGCGGTGCGCGTGCTAAGCGAAGACGAGGAGGCGCGGCTCGCGTTCCTAGGCGCGACCCGGACGTTCAGCGGGCCGTTCGACGGCGCGGTGGCGGTAGTGGACGTGGGCGGCGGCTCCACCGAGATCGTGGTCGGCACGCTGGCCGAAGGCGTGACCTGGTCCGAGTCGTTCCGGATCGGCTCGGCCTTCCTCGCTGACAGCTACCTGCGCTCCGACCCGCCGGCGGCCGCCGAGCTCACGGCCGCCCGCCTGCACGTGGCCGGCACCTTCGAGGGCCTCGAGATCCCGCCGGCGCTGCACGCCGTGGCCACGGGAGGTAGCGCGAATGCGCTGCGCAGGCTGATCGGCGCGGAGCTCGTGGGCGAGACGCTTGAGCGCGCCCTGCGTGTGCTCGGCTCTCGCAGGACGAGCGAAATCGCCGCCCGCTTCGAGCTCGAGGCCGAGCGCGTGAGCGTGCTGCCCGCGGGCGCGCTGATCTTCGAGGAGCTGTCGAATCGGCTCGACCTGCCCCTGCACGTCTGCAAGGGCGGCGTCAGGGAGGGCGTGATCCTGGAATTGCTCGCCGGTACCACTACGATGGGTGGGCCTCGCCGGGCCCGAACCTAGGCATGGAGCACGCCGCCGACACCACCGACTGGAGCGCGGCCGCGCCCGCGGATACTTCCGTGGTCCCGGCCGAGGAGACGCGGCCGCAGTACGTCAACCGCGAGCTCTCCTGGCTCGACTTCAACGAGCGCGTGCTGCAGCTCGCCGAGGACGAGCGGACGCGACTGCTCGAGCGGGCGAAGTTCCTCGCCATCTACACGACGAACCTCGACGAGTTCTTCATGGTCCGCGTCGCCGGTCTGCACGACCAGGTCGACGCCGGGGTGGACAAGCGCGGCCACGACGGGTTCACGCCGAGGGAGGCCGTCGACGCCATCGCCCAGCGCGTCACCGAGCTCGACGGCCGCTGCTCGCGTCTGTACCGGGAGCTGCGCGCGGAGCTCAGCGAAGCTGGCATCCGGATCCTGAAGTGCGAGGACTGCTCGAGCGAGGAGCTGGAGGAGCTCGACCGCCGCTTCGCGCAGGAGATCTTCCCCGTGCTCACGCCGCTCGCGGTCGGGCCGGGCCGGCCGTTCCCCTACATCTCCAACCTGTCGCTCTCGCTCGCCGTCTGGCTGCGCGACCCCGTCACGCGCGCCGAGACCTTCGCGCGCGTGAAGGTGCCGAAGGAGGTTCTGCCGCGCTTCATCAAGATCGGCAAGGACACGTTCGTGCCGCTCGAGCACGTGATCGCGCGCCACCTGGGGGACCTCTTCCCCGGCATGGAGATGCTGCGCCACAGCATGTTCCGGGTGACGCGCGACGCCGACTTCACCGTGTCGGACGAGGCCGATGACCTGCTCCAGGCGGTGGAGGACGAGCTGCGCCGCCGCCGCTTCGGCGAGGTCGTGCGGCTCGAGGTCGGTTCGGACATGGACGCCGAGCTGCGCGAGCGGCTGGTGAGCTGGCTCGACGTGGAGGAGCGCCAGATCTACGACGTCGAGGGGCTGCTCGACTTCGGCGACCTCTGGGAGATCCACGGCGTCGACGGCCACAGCGACCTGCGCGACCCGTCCTGGATCCCGGTCCCGCACCCCGCCTTCATCGACGAGGAGCGCGAGGAGGCGGACATCTTCAAGGCGATCCGCGCCGGCGACATCCTCGTTCACCATCCCTACCAGTCGTTCGCGGGCAGCGTCGAGCGCTTCGTCTCGCAGGCCGTGATCGACCCGGACGTGCTGGCGATCAAGCTCACCGTGTACCGCACCTCGGATGACTCCTCTCTCGTCCCGTCCCTGATCGAGGCGGCCGAGCGCGGCAAGCAGGCGGTCTGCCTGGTGGAGCTGAAGGCGCGCTTCGACGAGCGGCGGAACATCGGCTGGGCGCGCTCGCTGGAGGAGGCCGGCGCGCACGTGGTGCACGGGCTGCCGGGCCTGAAGACGCACGCCAAGGCGCTGCTCGTCGTCCGGCGCGAGGCGGGCGGCGTTCGCCACTACGTGCACGTGGGCACCGGCAACTACCACGCGTTCACGGCGCGGCTCTACGAGGACTTCGGCCTCTTCACCACGGACCCGGCGATCACCGCCGACGTCGCGGACCTGTTCAACTCGCTCACCGGCTACGCCAGGCCGCGCCACCACCGCAAGGTGCTGGTCGCGCCGAGCGGCATGCGCGAGGGCCTGCTCGAGCAGATCCAGATGTGCATCGACGCCGTGGCGGCCGGCCGGGACGCGCGCATCGTCATGAAGATGAACGCGCTCGTGGACCGCGCCTGCATCGACGCCCTCTATGCCGCGGCGGCGGCGGGCGTCACCGTCGACCTGCTGGTGCGCGGCATCTGCTGCCTCCTCCCGGGGGCGGCCGGGTCGGGCGACAGGCTGCGCGTGGTCTCCGTGGTCGGCCGCTTCCTCGAGCACTCGCGCATCTACGGCTTCCAGCGCGACGGCGAGTCGCGCTACTTCATGGGCTCGGCGGACCTGATGCCGCGCAACCTCGATACACGCGTGGAGCTCCTCACTCCGGTGGAGGACCCGGCGCTGAAGCGCGAGCTCGAGGACACGCTCGACCGTACGCTGGCGGACGACACCTTCGGCTGGGAGCTCGAGCCGGACGGAAGCTGGACCAGGCGCGACGGCCGCACCCGGTCGGTGCACGCCGAGCTGATGGAACGCGCCACGGCGGCCGTAGCCAGCCGGGACCTCGAGTAGAACTTCAGTAGGTGCATCACCCGATCTCGTATCTGCAGGGGGCGATTCTCGGCCTGCTCCAGGGCGTGGCCGAGCCGTTCCCGATCTCGAGCCTCGGCCACGGTGTGATCGCGCCGCGGCTGCTCCACTGGAACATCCACCAGAACGACAAGTTCTTCCTCACGTTCCTCGTGGCCACCCACCTGGCCACCGCGATCGTGCTGCTGGGCTTCTTCTGGCGCGACTGGGTGAGGATCGTGACCGGCATCGGCCGCTCGCTGCGCGACCGCGAGATCCGCGAGGACGACAACGACGCGCGGCTCGGCTGGCTGCTCGTGGTCGGCACGATCCCGGCGGGGATCATCGGCCTTCTGCTCGAGTCGCCGCTGCGCAAGCTGTTCGCCTCGGCCCCGTCGGCGGCGGCGTTCCTGATCGTCAACGGCTTCCTGCTCCTCGCGTTCGAGCGGCTGCGCCGCCGCCCGCCCCGGCCGGGGGACGGCCTGGGCGACAGCGATGCGCGCATCGCCAAGCTCAGCTGGCGCCAGGCGATCGGGGTGGGCACGGCGCAGGCGGCCGCGCTCGTCCCCGGCATCTCGCGCGCGGGCGTCACGATGGGCGGCGGCCTGCTCGTGGGCCTCTCGAACGAGGACGCCGCGCGCTACGGCTTCCTGCTGGCCACGCCGATCATCGGCGCCGCAGCCCTGCTCAAGCTGCCCGAGCTGTTCGGCTCGGAGGGCAACGGCGTGCGCGGGCCGGCGCTGGTGGGCGCCATCTGCGCAGGGATCACGACCTACTTCGCGGTGAGGTTCTTGCTCAAGTACTTCGAGACCAACCGCCTCACGCCGTTCGGCATCTACTGCATCGCCGCCGGCCTGACCTGCACGCTGATCTTCGCGCTCTGACGACCGCGCGATCACGGATCACGGATGACCGACTGTGATCAGTGATCAGTGATCAGTGATCTGCGGCCGTGAGGCCGCTTTGGTGCTCGGGCCGGTCTGGAACCAGGCCAGCGCGAACGCGCCCAGCGCCACCACGAACGCGGCAATCGCGTGCTTCACGTGGTGGTGCGTCGAGCCGGCCGCGTGGCCGGGGAAGAACGACGGCAGTGACTTGGCCGGCTCGGCCAGGTAGATGACGCCCACCACGACGAGCACGATGCCCAGTACGACGGCAGGCAGGATGAGTGCACGATTCTTTGTCATTGAACCGAGGGTAACCGCGATCTGGGCGGCCGCGATGAGAGCTTTCTAATCGACCAGGCGCGGGCCGCCGCCCGCGCGCCGCCGGGGCGGCGGGCGCAGCGCGCTGAGCGGAGACGGCGTGGCGGTGGCGGCGGCCGCGGGGCCAGCGCCGAGGTCGAGCTGGTCGAGCGGCTCCCTCGCGTCGTCGCACGTGAGCACATGGAAGGGACGGATCACGGCGGCGTCGGCGGAGGGCGAGTTCAGGTCGACTATCACGTCGACCCGCGCGTGCTCGCCCTCGGCCTGCTGGAGCCAGCGGAGCGCCGCGTTGAGCGTCTCGAACGCGCGCGCGAGCGGCCGGTAGTCGGCCGTGAGCCGCATCACGCCGATGAAGCGCGCGCTGGGGCTGAGGTTCGGCACGGCAACGCCGTGCGAGACCAGCTCCGCGAGTATGCGCTCGCGGGTGGTCCAGCTGTCGACCGCCTGCGACATGGAGGAAGCGGCGATTCTCCCTCAGCAACAACCCGATGGAGGGCTCCGTCGCCAGAAACTTCCTGCATTTTGCGTCTATTTCGTGGCGCGTCAGCCCAGATTTCGTTAACAGGATCTTTTCCGGTGCGTCACCACTGGTTCACGGCCCCGGCTTGGCCGAAACCGTAATTTCGAGCCCGTGGAGCAGCTTGCGGCCCAAGCCATCGACTCGGGACCGGTGCTCACCGTCGACGGCCTCGAGATCAGGCCCGCCGAGCTGCAGGTGTTCGCGCACGGCGCGCGCGTGGGTTTCACCGTGCGCGAGTTCCAGACCTTCTTCGTGCTCGCGCAGCGCCGCGACCGGGTGATCACGCGGCAGGAGCTCTACGCCCTCGTGTGGGGAGGCGACATGCCGAGGCGCGACCGGTCGGTGGACGTCTTCGTGCGCAAGGTCCGTCGCAAGCTGGAGCTAGTGTCGCCCGGGTGGACCTACATCCACACCCATTTCGGCATCGGCTACCGCTTCTCACCTGAACGCTCCAGCGGCTGACGGCGGCCCCACGATCCGCTGCCCCACGCGCGGCAACCGCCGCCTGGAGGGGCTGCTCGCCGCGGTGAACGCCGACCGCCAGGTCAAGGCCTGGTGGCAGGTCGCGCAGGTCAATGCCGACCGGCTCGGGATGTCGGACCACTCCTGGGTCCACATCCAGATCGTGGTGAACATCGCGCTACGGCTCTGCCGGCTGCTGGCGCGGCGCGGCGTCGAGCCGGGGCTGGTGCGCGACTACGGCATGGACGCACGCGACGCCGAGGTCACGATCGTCGCGGCGGCGCTGCTCCACTGCGTGGGGATGGCGATCCACCGCGAGGACCACGAGACCTACAGCCTGTTCCTGGCGGCGCCGAAGCTCGATTCGCTGCTGCGCGACCTGTACGACGAGCCCGAACGCACCGTGATCGCGGCAGAGGCGCTGCACGCGATCATCGCCCACCGGCGCCGCGGCCAGCCGCTCACGCTCGAGGCGGGCATCGTGCGCGTGGCCGACGCCCTCGACATGGCAAAGGGGCGCTCGCGGGTGCCGTTCGAGGCTGGGCGCCCGAACATCCACTCGCTGTCGGCGGCGGCGATCGACGAGGTGCGCATCGATCCCGGCCGCGAGAAGGCGGTGCGCATCGAGATCGAGATGAACAACTCGGCGGGCATCTTCCAGATCGACGAGCTGCTCGCCACCAAGCTGCGCGGCTCGGGGCTGGAGGACCACGTGGAGGTGATCGCCCGCATCGAGGAGGAGCACGAGAAGCGGCTGCTGCCGCTATTCAGGCTCTAGCGATGAGACGGCGGTCGCCACTGTCAGGAGTTAGGGGCATATAGACCCCCCTAAACCTGACAGCGGGCCTCGGGCCGACCCTCATTGCCGCCGTCAACGGCCGCGCACCCAGGCGGCGCGCGGGATCAACCAGCTACGCGCGCGCGAGCCGCAGGAGGCGAACGCGCGGCGAGCGAACCGTGGCGGCGACCACGGGCGCGTTGGGTAGCGCCGAGGTGGCCAGCGACGTTGAGCGCTGCCTTGCGAAGAGGGTGGAAATGGCGGAGATCTGCTCGGTCATGGTGGCTCCTTGATCGGGTCTTCCACCATCCTGGGCTAAGGACCGCGATCCGCCATCTGGCGTTCGCAGCCGCTTTCGGCGCACCACCCCTTAGGCTCCCGCGAGCGGCCCTTACAGGCCCCAGAACGAGGCGTGGCCCCGTCGGGGAGCGCCGGGGCCACGCGCAGACCACGAGGAGGGAACTCGTGTAAACCGATCGTCGCAGCGGCCCCTCGGGGCGATGTAAAGAGGCCGTGAAGCGGTGGTTGCAAAGCCGGGAGCCTTGCAGCCGTCAGCGCCCGGCCGAGACCACCAACTTGCCCGCAACACGGTCGTGCTCCATGTCGTCATGGGCCGTCGCGATCTCATCCATGGTGTAGGTCTGGGCGATCGGCACCGTCGCCTCGCCGGCGGCGACCGGGTCCAGGAACTCCTGCAGGACGGCCTGCGGCAGGTCGGACGCATCGCCGCTGTCGCCGCTGAGACGCACGCCGTTGGGCAGGAAGCCGGTCGGGTAGAAGCCGGGCACGATCCACTGAATGGAGAGGTAGCCGGCGACGCAAACGACTCCGTGCACGTTCGAGGCCGACGGTCAGCGCGCCGTACGCGGTCTGCAGCATCTCCGGTACGGCGCCGAGCGTCGTCCACGGCAGCTCGCTGCGGAACGGGATCGCCTGTGCGACCGGCACGCACGTGAAGTCCGCGTAGCCGCCGTCGAAGGTGCGGCCCATCCCGCCCATTCATCGCGACGACCTGCTGGCCGGCGGGCAGCTCGCCACTCGGGCAGGCCGCCACGATGCCGGTCGCCTCGATCCCCGGCACGCGCGGGAACGTGACGTCGGGGTCGGCGAGGCCGAGCCGGGTCTTCAGCTCGGAGCGGTTCAGGCCGAAGGCCTTGACCTCGATGAGGACCCAGCCGGGCCCGGGCTGGGGGACGGGGCGCTCGCGGGCGACGAGCGCCTCGGGCGGCGCGGGGACGGCGTCCAGGACGACGGCGCGCATGGAGGAGGGCGGAGGCGGGACTGCGCGTCGGGCTGGGTACATCGGCGGCAGCAGCGCGAGCGACCGGACTCGAACCGGCGACCTCCGGCGTGACAGGCCGGCGTTCTAACCAACTGAACTACGCCCGCTGGACGAACAAGCCTAGCGGACGCAAATCTGCGTACGTCGGGCGACTTCGCCGCTTTCACCCGCTTCGGGTGACGTGATTCTTGCCCGCTGACGGCACCATCGGCCCCGGACTCATGGACCCGTCGGTCAGGATCATCGAGCCGCCGCATTCACGGGGCATCATGCTCGTCCCGTCGCCGCCCCCGCCGCCGGCGTCGCACCGGGGTTGGGTGGTGTTCGCCGGGCTCATGCTGCTGGTGGCCTCGGCGCTCAACGCGGTCTGGGGGATTCTTGCCCTGGCCAACGACTACTACTTCACCGGCGACACGCTCCTGGCCGGCTCTCACTCACTGTGGGGCTGGCTCTACATCGGCTTCGCGGTCGCCCAGTTCCTGATCGCCCTGCTGGTCTTCGTGCGCAATCCCGTGGGCCTGACGCTCGGGATCGTGGCGATCTTCCTGAATGCCGTCGCGCACGTCTTCGGCTTCGGCGGCAAGCCGCTGTGGTCGATCGTGGCGATCGCAGTCGATGCGCTCGCGCTGTACGGGCTGGTCTCCTACGGCTTCCCCCCAACGCAGCCGTGGGTGCGGCCGCGCACCGTCACGTGAGCCAATCACCCCGATCAGGTGATGCGGCTCCGTGGGCGGTGGGTTAACCACTTACGCCTACCCAGATCAGGCGACTCGGCCCGCCCCCCCCCGCAAGAAAGAAGGACGGATGACGACAGCAGTCAAGCCTGGCGCTCGCTTCGCACCGCGCGGAGCTCAAGCTGGAAAGCAGGCGCCGGCGGACGTATTCGTGGCTTTCGGGATCACCGGCGACCTCGCCAAGGTGATGACCTTCAGGTCGCTCTACAGGCTCGAGCGGCGCGGACTGCTCGACTGCCCGATCGTCGGCGTCGCCGTGGACGACTGGAGCGTCGGCGATCTGCGCGAGCACGCCCGCAAGGCGATCGTGGACTGCGGCGAGACGCTTGATCCCGAGGTATTCGACCGCTTCGCCAACCGGCTGTCGTACATCAGCGGAGATTTCGGGGATCCCGGCACCTTCCAGCGCGTCGCCAAGGAGATCGGCGACGCGCAGAGCCCGGTCTTCTACCTGGAGATCCCACCCTTCCTGTTCGGCGCGGTGATCAAGGGCCTGGCCGATGCGGGGCTGACGAAGTCGGCGCGGGTCGTCGTGGAGAAGCCGTTTGGCCACGACCTCGCCTCGGCCGGCGAGCTCAACGACGAGGTGCACCAGTACATCGACGAGTCGCAGCTCTACCGGATCGACCACTTCCTGGGAAAGATGGGCCTGGTCGAGATCCTCTACCTGCGCTTCGCGAACCGCATGTTTGAGCCGCTCTGGAACACGAGCCATGTGGACTGTGTCGAGATCACGATGGCCGAGAGCTTCGGCGTGGAGGACCGCGGGCACTTCTACGACCCAGTGGGTGCCCTGCGCGACGTGGTGGTGAACCACATGATGCAGCTCGTCGGCGCATCGGCCATGGAGGCTCCGGCCGGCCACGACGCGGCGACGCTGAAGGACGCGCTCCACGCCGTCTTCCAAGCCATGCCGCCGGCCGATCCGAAGCACTACGTGCGAGGGCAGTACGACGGCTACCTGGACATCCCAGGCGTGGCGCCGGACTCGACGACAGAGACCTACGCCGCGCTGCGGCTCGAGGTGGAGAACTGGCGCTGGAGCGGCGTGCCGTTCTTCCTGCGCACCGGCAAGCACATGCCGGTGACCCAGACCGAGCTGCGGATCGTGTTCCGCAAGCCGCCGCGGCTCGGCTTCCACATCGCCAAGCGCTCGCCCGAGCCGAGCCAGGTCGTGGTGAGGCTCGATCCGACGACCGGCATCCGGCTGCTCATCGAGGCGCAGCGCAGCGGCTCGGCCGAGCCCGAGCAGATCAACCTCGACATGGAGTTCAGCCAGGAGGGGGGTGAGGGAGCCGCGCCGTACGAGGTGCTCCTGCACGCTGCGATGCAGGGCGAGAGCCTGCGCTTCACGCGGCAGGACGCCGTCGAGGACACCTGGCGCGTGATGCAGCCGCTGCTCGACCAGCCGCCACCGGTGGAGCCGTACAAGAAGGGAACCTGGGGGCCGGACAAGGCGGACAAGCTCGTGGCCCACCACGGCGGCTGGTACGGCCCGTGGGTGGCGTCATGAGCGCGGCCGACACGAAGCAACGCGCCAAGCGCGACGGGAAGGCGGCGAAGCAGCCCGAGGTCGAGGCGAGTGAGGCGTCCCAGCCGCAGAGCGCCGCCGCGCCGTCGCCGTTCACGCCGATCGCCGATTACGCGTTCCTGTCGAACTGCCATACCGCGGCGCTGGTCGCGCCCGACGGCTCGATCGACTGGCTGAGCGTGCCCCGCTTCGACGCGCCGAGCGTCTTCGGGAGCCTGCTGGATCGCGGGGCGGGCTCGTTCCGCGTCGGGCCGTTCGGCATCAACGTGCCGGCGGGCCGGGTGTACGAGCCCGGCACCAACATCCTGCTCACAAGCTGGCACACGAAGAGCGGCTGGGTGATGGTCCGCGACGCCCTCACGATGGGACCGCGGCGGCGTGAGGACACCGTCACCCCCCACACGCGGCCGCCCGCGGACGATGACGCCGATCACCTGCTGGTGCGGACGGTCCTCTGCCTCGACGGCAGCGTCGAGATCGAGCTCGTCTGCGAGCCGGTGTTCGACTACGGCAGCGTGCCGGCCGAGTGGGCGCTGGCCGGCGATGACCGGCACATCGCGGACGCGACCGGCGCCGGGCAGACGATCCGCCTCCGGACCGACATGCAGCTGGGCGTCGAGGGCAACCGCGTTCGCGCTCGTCACACGCTCCAGCATGGCGAGCAGCTCTACTGCTCGCTCTCGTGGGAGGAGGGGCTCGACTCGCCGGCGGACGTCGACGAGGCCAACGCCCGGCTCGGGGCCACCACCCGCTTCTGGCGCAACTGGATCGCGCGAGCGCGCATCCCGGACCACCGCTGGCGGGAGCCGATCCAGCGCTCGGCGCTGGCGATCAAGGGCCTGACCTACATGCCCACCGGCGCCACCGTCGCCGCCGCCACCACCTCGCTGCCCGAGACCCCGGGCGGCGAGCGCAACTGGGACTACCGCTACACGTGGATCAGGGACACCACGTTCACGCTGCAGGCGCTGCACTACCTCGACCTCGACTGGGAGGCGGACGAGTTCATGCAGTTCGTGGCCGACCTGGAGCCGAACGGGGACGGCGGCCTCCAGATCATGTACGGGATCGACGGCCGGCGCGATCTCACGGAGTCCACACGCGATGACCTGTCGGGCTACGCGGGGGCGAAGCCGGTGCGGGTCGGCAACGGCGCTTTCGATCAGCGGCAGAACGACGTCTACGGGGCAGTGCTCGACTCGGCCCTGCTCCACACCCGCCGCAGCCAGCGGCTGCCGCGGGCGCTGTGGCCGATCGTGCAGGCGCAGGCCGAGTGCGCGATCCGCGTCTGGCGCCAGCCGGACCAGGGCATCTGGGAGGCGCGCGGCAAGCCCCAGCACTACGTGTCGTCCAAGCTGATGTGCTGGGTGGCGCTCGACCGCGCCGCGAAGCTCGCCGATATCAGGGGGGAGCCGGATCAGAGCACGGCCTGGGCTGCCACCGCCGACGAGATCAAGGCGGACATCCTCGAGCACGGGGTGAGCGAGCGCGGGGTGCTGCGGCAGCACTACGCCACCGACTCGCTCGACGCCTCGAATCTGCTCGCGGCCCTGTTCGGCTTCCTGCCGGCCGACGACGAGCGCCTGCGCGCGAGCGTCCTGGCGATCGCCGACGAGCTGACCGAGGAGGGCTACGTCCTGCGCTACAAGACCGGTGAGACCGACGACGGCCTCTCCGGCAAGGAGGGCACCTTCTTGATCTGCTCGTTCTGGCTCGTGACCGCGCTCGCCATCATCGGTGAGGAACAGCGGGCTCGGGACCTGATGGAGCGCCTGCTGAGGGTGGCCTCGCCGCTGGGCCTGTACGCCGAGGAGTACGACGCCGCGACCGGGCGCCACCTCGGCAACTTCCCGCAGGCCTTCTCCCACCTGGCGCTGCTGCAGGCAGCGGCGCGAATCATCCTCGCCGAACGCATCACGGAGTACACGGAATGAACGACTACGACGTCATAGTGATCGGAAGCGGCGCGGGCGGTGGAACGCTCGTTCGCCACCTCCAGCCTTCCGGGAAGCGCATCCTGCTGCTCGAGCGCGGCGACTGGCTGCGGCGCGAGCCGCAGAACTGGCTGGCCGGCGACGTGTTCGTCGACGGCCGCTACATCTCGCCGGACACCTGGTACTACAGCGACGGCTCCGCGTTCCAGCCGCAGGTGCACTACTTCGTGGGCG
The DNA here is from genome assembly GCA_963848495.1 of uncultured Thermoleophilaceae bacterium. Taxonomy (GTDB): domain Bacteria; phylum Actinomycetota; class Thermoleophilia; order Solirubrobacterales; family Thermoleophilaceae; genus JAICJR01. The sequence goes on along the minus strand of CAWKDV010000001.1, from coordinate 314,789 downwards.
GTGCCACCAAGCTCTACGGCGCCGCCCTCTACCGCCTGCGCAAGGAGGACTTCGGCGAGCTGCGGCACCACGACGGGATCTCGCCGGCCTGGCCCATCTCCTACGACGAGATGGAGCCCTACTACACCAAGGCGGAGCAGCTCTACCAGGTGCACGGCGCCCACGGCGAGGACCCGACCGACCCGCCCGCCAGCGCGCCCTACCCGTTCCCGGCGGTGTCTCATGAGCCGCGCATCCAGGAGCTGTCCGACGACCTCGCCGCGGCCGGGCTGCACCCGTTCCACGCCCCCTGCGGCATCCTGCTCGACGAGGGCAACATGCCCTACAGCGCCTGCGTGCGCTGCGACAACTGCGACGGCTTCCCCTGCCTGGTGCACGCGAAGTCGGACGCCGAGGTGATCGCCGTGCGGCCGGCGATCGAGCACGACAACGTGACGCTGCTTACGCAGGCCGAGGCGCTGCGGCTCGAGACCGACGATGCCGGGACCACTGTGACCGGCGTCGTGGTCGACCACGACGGCGAGCGCGAGACCTACCACGCCGACCTCGTCGTGGTCTCCTGCGGCGCGGCCAACAGCGCCAAGCTGCTGCTCGCCTCAGCGAACGACGCGCATCCGGCCGGGCTGGCGAACGGGTCCGACCAGGTCGGCCGCAACTACATGTTCCACAACAGCCAGGCGGTGCTGGCACTGTCGAAGGAAGAGAACCCGACCGTCTTCCAGAAGACGCTCGGCGTGAACGACTTCTACTTCGCCAGCGACGCCTTCGAGTTCCCGATGGGCAACATCCAGATGGTCGGCAAGTCCCAGGCGCCGATGTTCCGCGGCGAGAAGCCGGGTGAGACGAAGTTCGCCCCCCACTGGACCCTCGAGGATGTGGCGGGCCACGCGGTGGACTTCTGGCTCTCCACCGAGGACCTGCCGCTGCCCGAGAACCGGGTGATCCTCCGGCCGGACGGCAACCTCCAGATCAGCTACTCGGCGAGCAACGAGGTGCCGAAGCAGCGCCTCTACCACCAGCTCAAGTCGATGCTCGGGCATCTCGGCATGCACCACGACCACCTGCTCGGGCACCACGCCTACCTGAAGAACGAGATCCCGGTCGCCGGCGTGGCCCACCAGGCAGGCACCTGCCGCTTTGGCTCGGACCCGGCCAGCTCGGTGCTGAACGAGAGCTGCCGGGCGCACGAGGTCGACAACCTCTATGTGGTCGACACGAGCATCTTCCCGAGCATCGGAGCAGTCAACCCGGCACTGACGGCGATGGCGAACGCGATCCGGGTTGGCGACCACCTGCTCGAACGCATGGGCGCGAGCGCGAAAGTGAAAGCGGCGGCATGAGCGCCGCCGCCCCGCGCCACCGCGTGGTGATCGTGGGCGGCGGCTTCGGGGGCCTGTTCGCGGCCAAGTTCCTGAAGCGCGCCCCTGTGGACGTCACGCTGATCGACCGGACGAACCACCACCTGTTCCAGCCCCTCCTCTACCAGTGCGCCACCGGGATCCTGTCGGAGGGGGCGATCGCCCCGCCGCTCCGGCAGGTGCTCCGCAAGCACAAGAACGTCCGGGTGGAGCTGGCGAACGTGAGCGACATCGATCTCGACCGAAGGCGGGTCACAGCGGACCGGCCTCTCGGCCCGCCTCTCGTGACCGAGTACGACTCGTTGATCGTGGCGACGGGAGGCAGCAGCTCGTACTTCGGCCACGACGAGTACGCGCGCGTCGCTCCGGGCCTCAAGACGATCGACGACGCGCTAGAGCTGCGCGCGCGCATCTTCGGCGCATTCGAGATGGCTGAGCTCGAGGAGGACCCCGAGGCGCAGCGCGCCTGGCTGACCTTCGCCGTGGTGGGTGGCGGCCCGACGGGCGTGGAGGTGGCCGGGCAGATCACCGAGCTGGCGCGCCGCTCGCTGAAGGGCAACTTCCGGCGGATCGACCCGGCCGACGCCCGGGTGCTGCTGTTCGACGCCGGCGACGCGATCCTGGCGAGCTTCGGCACGAAGCTCTCGGGAGTGGCGGAGCGGTCGATGAACAAGATCGGCGTGGAGGTCCGGACGCACTCGCTCGTGACCGGGGTGACCCACCGAGACATCACCGTCAAGGGACCGGACGAGGCGCAGACGATCCCCTGCCACGTGAAGGTCTGGGCGGCCGGGGTCACGGCCTCGCCGCTGGCGGGGATGCTGGCGAAGGCGAGCGGGGCCGAAACGGACCGCGCGGGCCGCATCCAGGTGCTGCCCGACTGCTCGCTGCCCGGGCATCCCGAGGTCTTCGCGATCGGCGACATGATGAGCCTGGACAAGCTGCCGGGCGTGGCGGAGGTCGCCATGCAGACGGGCATCCACGCCGCCCGGACCATCAAGCGGCGCGCCGCGGGCGGCGCCGGAGAGAGCAAGCCGTTCAAGTACCGCGACCTCGGGAGCATGGCCAGCATCGCCCGCTTCAAGGCGATCGTGGACTTCAAGGGCATCAGGGTGTCCGGCCTGCTCGGCTGGCTGATGTGGGTGTTCGTGCACCTCACGTTCCTGACCGGGTTCAAGAACCGCTTCACGGCGCTGTCGAAGTGGCTCACCGCGTTCGTCGGAACATCGCGGGACGAGCGGACGATCTCGATTCTTCAGGCGTCAGCCCGGGTGATTGCCGCCAGCGCCGGCGTCAAGCCGGGTGAGGAGGACCTCAGCCGGTTCGTCCGCGAGAGGCAGCCCACCGCTTAGCGGCAGTGCTCCCGTTCGCCTCCACAACGGTCGACCTGGCTCGCATCCAGTTCGCGACCACGTCGCTCTACCACTTCCTCTTCGTCCCGCTGACGCTCGGGCTCGCCCCGCTGGTTGCCGTCATGCAGACGATCTGGCACCGCGGCCACGACGACGCGTGGCTGCGGCTCACGCGCTTCTTCGGGACCCTGCTGCTGATCAACTTCGCCATCGGCGTCGCCACCGGGCTCGTCCAGGAGTTCCAGTTCGGGATGAACTGGTCCGTCTACTCGAACTACGTCGGCGGGGTCTTCGGCGCTCCGCTGGCGATCGAGGGGCTCGCCGCCTTCTTCCTCGAGGCCACCTTCCTCGGCCTCTGGATCTTCGGCTGGGACCGGCTCTCGCCGCGGCTGCACCTCGCCACGATCTGGCTGGCGGCGCTCGGCACCTGGCTGTCGGCCTACTTCATCCTCGTCGCCAACTCCTGGATGCAGCACCCGGTGGGCTACAAGGTCGTGAACGGCAAGGCGCAGCTGACCAGCATCGGGGCGCTGCTGTCCAACGAGTTCGCGCTGATCGCGTACCTGCACACGATCCTCGCCGGCCTGATCTTCGGCTCGATCGTGATGCTCGGTGTCGCCTGCTGGCATCTGCTGCGTGCCCGCAACGTCGAGCTGTTCAGGCGGGCGGCGAAGCTGGCGCTGATCGTTGCCGTGCCGGCGACCCTGTTGCAGCTGTCGGTTGGCAACCGCTTCGGAGAGGACGTGACCTCCCAGCAGAGCATGAAGATCGCGGCCTCCGAGGCGCAGTGGAACACGTGTCAACCATGCGGCTTCTCGCTCATCCAGATCGGAGGCTTCTCCGCGCAGGATCCAAATCCGAGCTTCTCGATCACCATCCCGCGGCTCCTGTCGTGGATGGGCACCGGCTCGTTCGACGGCAAGATCCAGGGGCTCGACCAGCTCCAGCAGCAGGAGCAGAAGCAGTACGGGCCCGGTAACTACATGCCGAGGGTCGAGCTCGTGTACTGGTCGATGCGGGTGATGGCGATGCTCGGCGTGCTGATGTTCCTGGTCGCGGCGGTGGGTTCCTGGCTGTACCGCAAGCGGCGGCTGGAGAAGGCTCGCTGGTTCCTGTGGACCGCGGTCGCCACAATCGCGGCTCCGTTCATCGCCGCCAGCTTCGGCTGGATCCTCACCGAGATGGGCCGCCAGCCGTGGATCGTGCAGGGGCTCCTGAAGACCTCGCAGGCCAACTCGCCCTCGGTCGGCACCGCGACGATCGCTGCCAGCCTGGGCGTGTTCGTGCTGCTCTACGTCGCGCTCGGGGTCGTCGACTTCATCCTCATGCGGCGGTTCGCGCGCCTCGACCCGCCCGAGGTGGCGGCAACGGCGCCGGGCGAGATGGCGCTGAGTTACTGAGATGGGCCTCGAGGTCGCCTGGTTCTGGCTGATCGCGGTGCTCTGGAGCGGCTACTTCCTGCTCGAGGGGTTCGACTTCGGCGTCGGCATCCTGCTCCCCTTCCTGGGCCGCAACGAGGCGGACCGGAGGACGATGCTCAAGACGATCGGCCCGGTCTGGGACGGCAACGAGGTCTGGCTCGTGGTGGCCGCCGGCGCCACGTTCGCCGCCTTCCCGGCCTGGTACGCGACGATGTTCTCCGGCTTCTACCTCGCCCTGCTGGCCATCCTCGTCCTGCTGATCGTCCGGGTGGTCTCCTTCGAGTGGCTCGAGAAGAGCGAGGACCCGCGCTGGCGCACCACCTGGCGCTGGGCCAACACCGCCGGGAGCGTCGGGGTGCCGTTCCTGTGGGGCATTGCGCTCTTCAGCCTCCTGCACGGCGTCCCGCTGAGCTCGAGCGGCGGCTACTCCGGCGACATCCTCGACCTCTTCACCCTCTACACCGTGTTCGCCGGGATCGTGCTCGTGCTGGTGTGCGCGCTCCACGGCGCGACCTTTCTGTCGCTTCGCACCAGCGGCGGCCTGGGCGAGCGCGCGGCCCTCGCGGCGACTCGGCTTGCACCACCCGTGGCCGTCCTGGGCGCCGGCCTGCTCGCGTGGACGGTCGTGGTCGCGCACAACCGGAACGCTCGCGGCGTGCTGCCGCCGGCGATACCCGCGGCAGTCGCGGCGGGGGCACTGGTGCTCGCGGTGGTGTTCCTGATGCGGCGGAGGGCCGGGCCGGCGTTCGCGATGACGGCGGTGGGCGTCATCGGCGTGGTGGCCACGCTCTTCACGGCGCTCTATCCGCGCCTGATGGTCTCCCATCCGACCTTCGCCAACAGTCTCACGATCTCGAACGCCAGCTCCTCGCACTACGCGCTCACCGTGATCACGGTCGTGGCGGCGATCTTCACGCCGATCGTCCTCCTCTACCAGGCGTGGACCTACCACGTCTTCCGCGGGCGGCTCGGCGGCGAGCCGGCCGGCTGAGGGTCAGGGTGCGCGCACTCGATCCGCGCCTGCTGCGCCGGACGAGGGCCGTGCGGCCGCTGCTTGCTCTCGACAGCGGGCTCGGCCTGGCGACTATCGCGCCCGTCATCGCCCAGGCCACTCTGCTCGCGCACGTCGTGGCGCGCGCGTTCGACGGCGCCTCGCTGTCCGCGCTCAGTGTGGAGCTGGCCCTGCTCGTCGTGGCCTTTGGCGCGCGAGGGGCGCTCGCGTGGTCGATGGAGGTCGCCGGGCGGCGCGCGGCGTCGAGCGTGCTCTCGGAGCTCCGGCTGGAGCTGGCCGCCCGGCGGCTCGGCGCGCACCCCGCGGCCGAGGACGGAGTCGATTCGGGGGAGATCGCCGCGGCTGCCGTGCAGGGGGCCGATGCGCTCGAGGCCTACTTCGCCCGCTACCTCCCGCAGGTCGCGCTCGCCTGTGTCCTGCCGCTGGCGGTGGTCGCCTGGGTCGCGTCGATCGACCTGCTCTCGGCGCTGATCATGATGCTCACGTTGCCGCTCGTGCCGCTGTTCATGTGGCTTATCGGCCGCTACACGCAGCAGCGCACCCGCGAGCGCTGGGATGCGCTGCGGCATCTCTCCGGTCACTTCCTCGACGTCGTCCGCGGCCTCCCCACCCTGCGCGCGTTCAATCGTGCCGAGGCTCAGGCTGGGTCGATCGCAGACGCCGGCGAGCGCTACCACCAGGCGACGATGGGCACCCTGCGCGTGAGTTTCCTCTCCGGATCGGTGCTGGAGCTGGCGGCCACCCTCGGCGTGGCGCTGGTGGCGGTCACGATCGGCGTGAGGCTCGTGGGAGGCGAGCTCGGGCTCCAGGCCGGGCTCACCGTGCTGGTGCTCGCGCCCGAGCTCTACCTCCCATTCAGGCGGCTCGGGGCCGAGTACCACGCCAGCGCCGACGGCCTGGCGATCGCCAGGCGGATGCTCGAGTTGCTCGACGCGCCGCCCGCCGTGCCCGCCGGCGGGGCCGCCGCTCCGGCCAGTCCGGTGGAACATCCGGTGCGCTTCGAGGCCGTCTCGTTCTCGTACCCGCAGCGGCCGGTCACGGTCATCGACCGGCTGGAGCTCGAGCTCGCCCCGGGCGAGACGGTGGCGCTCGTCGGAGAGAGCGGCTGTGGCAAGAGCACGGTGGCCGCGCTGCTCCTGCGCCTCCTGGAGCCGTCGGCTGGGCGCATCACCGTGGGCGGCGTCGACCTCGCCGCCTGCTCCACCGACGCATGGCGGCAGCTCGTCGCGTGGGTGCCGCAGCGGCCCTCGCTCCTTCGCCGCACGGTGGCGGACAACATCAGGCTCGGCGATCCCGGCGCCTCCGACCTGCGCGTGCGCGAGGCCGCCCGGCTGGCCGGGGCGGACGAGTTCATCGAGGCGCTGCCGGAGGGCTACGACACGATCGTCGGCGACGGTGGCCGGCCGCTGTCGCCCGGGCAGCGGCGGCGCATCGGGCTGGCGCGGGCGTTCCTGCGGGACGCGCCGCTCGTGATCCTCGACGAGCCCACGGCCGACCTCGACGGCGACAGCGTGGAGCGGGTGGCGGAGGCGGTGGAGCGCCTTCGGCCGGGACGGACCGTGCTCCTGATCGCCCACCGCCCCGAGCTCGTCTGCCATGCCGACCGGGTGGTGGCGCTCGAGTCTGGCGCCGCCATCCCGGCGCTGGTGAGGGAGGCCGCGTGACCGCGACGCTCAGGCGGCTGCTCGCCCTGACCGATGCTCAGCGCAGCCGGGTCATGCTGTCCGTTCTGCTGGGTGCGCTCACCGTGCTCTTCGGAGCGGGGCTGATGGGAACGGCGGGCTACCTGATCACCCGGGCGGCGGAGCGGCCGGCCATCCTCTCGCTGACGGTTGCCATCGTCGCGGTCCGCTTCTTCGGGATCGGGCGTCCGCTCGTGCGCTATCTCGAGCGGATCGTGTCGCACGACCTCGCGCTGCGCGTGCTCGGAGGTGTGCGCGTTCGGGTGTGGCGGCGGATCGAGCCACTCGCGCCCGCGCAGCTCGAGGGCTACCGGCGCGGCGACCTGCTGTCGCGGATGGTGGCCGACGTGGACGCCCTCCAGAACCTTCACCTGCGCGGTGTCGGTCCGCCGCTCGTGGCGCTGCTCGCGGGGGGCGTATCGACGGCCGTCGTGGCCGCGTTCCTGCCCGCCGCGGGGCTCGTGCTCGGCTGCGGGCTCGTCCTCGGCGGTGTGACCGTGCCCGCGCTGGCCGGCCGGCTGGGGCGGCGCGCCGCTCGGCGGCGTGCCGGGGCGCGCGGCCGCCTGTCCGCGGAGCTGGTCGAGCTGCTCGACGCCGCGCCCGAGCTCGCGGTCAACGGGGCCGGCGAGGCCGCGCTGGCCCGGCTGGGTGAGGCCGACCGGGAGCTGCTGCGCATCGGAAGGCGCGACGCGCTGGCCGGAGGTGTGGCGGACGGCCTCTGCGTCTTGATCACCGGGGTGACGGTGGCCGGAGTGCTCGCCACCGCCGTGCACGCCTCCGCGTCCGGCCACCTGTCCCGCGTGCTGGTCGCAACGCTTGCGCTGATCGCGCTCGCCTCCTTCGAGGCGATCCAGCCCCTCTCGGCCGGCGCGCGCGAGCTCGCCGCGACAGTCGCGGCAGGGGACCGGCTGCTCGAGCTGATCGAGCGCGAGCCCGCGGTAACAGATCCACAGCAGCCGGCAGCGGCGCCCAGCGCCCCGTTCACGGTCGCATTGGAGGACGTGCGCGCGCGCTACGGACCGGGCGAGCCGGCCGCACTCGATGGTCTGAGCCTGCGCCTCGAACCCGGACGCCGCCTCGCGCTCGTCGGGCCGAGTGGCGCCGGCAAGACCACGGTCGTGAACCTGCTGCTCCGCTTCCTGGATCCCGAGGACGGGCGGGTCACGCTCGGCGGCCGGGATCTGCGCGACTACCGCCAGGAGGACGTGCGGCGCGCGATCGCAGTGGCAGGCCAGGAGTCGCATCTGTTTTCGGCCAGCATCCGCGACAACGTCCGGCTCGCCCGGCCGGGCGCGTCCGACTGCGAGGTCGAGGATGCCCTCCGCCGCGCGCGCATCTGGGACTGGATCGAGTCGCTTCCGCAGGGCTGGAACACCCAGGTGGGCGAATGCGGCCGCGAGCTGTCGGGCGGCCAGGCACAGCGCGTGGTCCTGGCGCGCGCGCTGCTGGCGGACGCGCCCGTGCTCGTGCTCGACGAGCCCACCGCCCACCTCGACCCGGCGACCGCCGAGGAGCTCGTGTCGGACGTCTTCGGCGCGGCCGCCGATCGCTCGATCCTGCTCATCACTCACCGCTCCGAGGGTCTCGACCTGGTGGACGAGATCGTCGCGCTTTGACCTGGAGGTCCCGCACATGAAATCCGCCTGGCCACTCCGCAGCGTCCTGGCCGGCACCGCCGGCACCGCAGCGCTCACGCTCTCCTACGCGGCCGAGCGGCGGCTGCGAGCGCGGCACACCGGACCGCTCGACTACGACGACAGCATCGTGCCGGGCCAGATCGTCGCCAGCGTCATGCATCTGCCGCACGTCACGAACCGTGAGGAGCAGGAGCTCGGCACGCTGCTGCGCTGGAGCTACGGCTCAGCGTTCGGCCTGTTCCACGGGCTGCTGCGGCGGCGCGTCGGAGAGCCGTGGGCGACGAGCGTGTTCGGCGGGACGCTGATGACCGCGACCCTGACGCTCTTCCCGCTGCTCGGGCGCACACCGCCGCCATGGCGCTGGCCGGCGGACGTGATGGCCACGAGCATCGCTACCCACGTGGCCTACGTCGCCTCGGTGGCCGCCGTCGACAGGGCGGCGAGGCGCTAGCTCTCGGGCGCTTCCCTCAGGCTCCCGATGGCCAGCGAGCCATCCCCGCCGCCGCTCCGCCCCGGCGGGTCGTCCAGGAACGCGACCGTAGGCACGAAGAAGAGGCTGCCTGTCACGGCCGTCGAGAAGTCCAGGATGCGGTCGTAGTTGCCGGGTGGGTCGCCGACGAACATGTTGGTGAGCATCTGCTCGATCACGTCCGGGTCGCGGGCATAGCCGATGAAGTAGGTGCCGAACTCCCCGTCGCCGACGCGTCCGAATGGCATGTTCACGCGCACGATCTGGCGCTCCTCGCCGTCCGCGTCGACGATCGTGTTCAGTGCCACGTGGGAGTTCGCGGGCTTCTGCTCGTCGGGCAGCTCGAGGTCGCTGAGCTTCGTCCGGCCGATCGCCTTCTCCTGGTCCTCCACCGACAGCGCATCCCAGGCCTCGAGGTCGTGGAGGTACTTCTGGACGACGACGTAGCTGCCGCCGGCGAACTCCGGATCCTCGTCGCCGATCGTGACCGCCGCGACCGCATCGGGCCCCTCCGGGTTCTCGGTGCCGTCCACGAAGCCCAGCAGGTCGCGCTCGTCGAACGACCTGAAGCCGTGGACCTCGTCGACCGTGCGCGCCTGCCCCCTGAGGCGGTCGGTCAGCCGCTGCGCGAGCTCGAAGCAGAGGTCCATGCGGTGGGCGCGGATGTGGAAGAGCAGGTCGCCCACGGTGGCGGGCGCGCGGTGCGTGGCGCCGGCGAACCCGGGGAACGGGTGCAGGCCGGCCGGGCGCCGCGAGCCGAACAGCCGCTCCCAGAGCTCCGCGCCGATGCCCACGACGCACGTCAGCTCTCCCTCCGGCAGCCGGAAGCCGACCGATCGGCGGAGCCCGCTCACGTCCGCCAGCAGGTCACGGACCGCGTCCTCGCCGCCGGGATCCACGCTGAGGGTGAGGAAGATCGCCGCCTCGGTGATCGGCAGGGTGATCGCCTCGGAGCCGGTCGGCCGTGTCACGACGGGGAGTCTCTCAGGCGGTTCAAATTTGACGGAACTGGTACGTACTGGTACAAGTCCGCGCCGTGGCAGGGGACCACGCGGGGGCAGGGGTGTCCGGCGTGCGCGCACGCCGGCGCTATGCGGGTCAGTCGCTCGAGGAGCGGCGCGCTGATCAGCGGGCGCGCCTGCTCGCGGCGGCGCGCGGCGTGTTCGCCGAGCGCGGCTATGCCGCGGCTTCGATCGACGACATAGTCAGCCGGGCGCGGGTCTCGCGCACGACCTTCTACCGCTTCTTCCCGACCAAGGAGGAGTGCCTGCTCGCGCTCTTCTGGCACGACAGCGAGCGGCTGCTCGGCGTGATGCGGGAGGTCGCGGAGTCGGAGCTCGAGGTGATCGAGAAGGTGCGCCTCGGGGTCGAGCGCTTCGTGGAGGCGCTGGCGCGGGACCCGGAGATGGCGCAGGTCCTGCTGATCGAGGCCGTGGGCGCCGAGGAGCGGGTCGAGCAGGCGCGGACGCAGGCGCGCGGCCTGTTCACCGCGCTGATCGCGGACCAGCTGCGCGACGTCGGAGTCTGGGAGGAGCGGGCCGAGGAGGCGCAGCTCGCGGCGATGGCCACGATGGCGGCGATCTCGGAGCCGGTCACACATCTGGTGGCGACAGGGAGGCTTCGGGAATGGCGGGGATTGGTGGAGCCGCTGACGCGCTACGCGCTGCGGGCGCTGGGGCCGGATCTCGTATGAGCGGGCGCACACGGCGAGAGCTGCTGCGCGACGCCGGCATCGGGGCGTTCATCCTCGGCATGCCGCCGAAGCTGCTCGCTCAGGCGGCCGCCGCCGTGCCGGCGAGTGTGCTGAGCGCGAAGGAGCGGCGGACGCTGCGGGCGGCGGTGGCGAGGATGGTGCCGGCAAGCGGCCCCGGCGACTGGTCGGCGGCCGATGCGGGCGCCGACAACTACATCGCGGTGCTCCTCGCCGGACCGGAGCACATCTTCGCCGGCGGCCCGAACCGGGCCGAGTTCGCGAGCTTCCAGACGCTCTCGCGTTTGAAGCAGCTCGGCTGGAGCCGCGAGGTGGAGCGGCTGCGCGGCGTCTACCACGCTGGCCTGAAGGACCTCGACACGCGCGCCGCCGGGGACTTCGCGGCCGCGCCGGCGCCGCTGCAGGACACGATCCTGAGGGCGCTCGACCTCGCGGGCGGCGACTTCTTCGCCGCCCTCTACAAGCACACGATGGAGGGCGTCTACAGCCACCCCGTGTACGGCGGCAACACCAACTACCTGGCGTGGAGATCGCTGGGCTACCAGGGCGACGTGCACGGCGTGCGCTTCCCCGGGATCGGCCCGGCGGATGCGCCTTGGAACGTCTACGGCGGCTACGCGCCGGAGGAGATGGCTCAACCCGGGAGGGAGACATGATCGTTCAGGCGCTCGCGGCGGCAGCCGCACTTGCGCTGCCCGCGGCGCCGGCCACGCCGGTGCAGAACGACCCGATGGGTCCGATCAGCGACGTGACGGGCGACTGGCAGAGCTACCAGCCGGCGGGCACGTTCTGCGTGAAGCCCGACGTGAACGAGTACGCGGCGGGCGGCATCGGCCCGATAAGGACGGGCGCCGATCCCGCCTGCGCGGAGTCGGGGTTCTCGCCGACGACGACGGGGCTCGTGAAGATCCACGTGGACACGCCCACGCTCTGCACGGGCTGCCGGCGGCTGTTCATCGACTTCTCGAAGATCCCGGCGGCGAACGGCGCGCATGGTCACGCCTACTACCACCTGGCGTCGGTCAATCCGGGCTACACGGTCGACCCGGTCGACCACAGCCCGAACACCAAGGACTTCACGAACGACAAGCTGGTGGCGCCCGACGGCTCGCCGCAGGCCGCGGTGGCGCAGGCGTTCGAGCTGCACGCGATCGACTTCGTGACCGACACGGCGCACTTCGTGCACACCGGCTCGCAGGGCCCGTACTACATCGGGTCCTGGTACCTGAGCCGCGACGGCAGGCGCATCGGCGGCGTCTACCTGGACGTGGACACCGCCGACGCCGCGCCGCTGCCGGGCGGCGCGACCGCGAACGGCATCTACTACATGGCGGGCTACAACAGCGGCGCCGCCTGCCCGAACGACGACGACATCCTCTATGCCGGCTGCGCCGACTCGAGCGGCGGCAGCGCCGAGCAGGTCGTGCCCTGATGGCGGAGCCCTTCGACGTCGTGATCGTGGGCTCGGGCGCGGGCGGCGGAACCGCCGCCTACGTGCTCGCGCGCGCGGGCGCGCGCGTGTGCGTGCTCGAAAAGGGGCCGTGGCTCGAGCCGGAGAACACGGGCGACGACGAGCTGCGGTTCGGGGAGCGCGACTTCATCGACCAGGACCCGCTGATCGAGCCGCGCACCTTCCGCAACCGGGCGGAGGACGGCGAGCACCTCGTGGTGGGGAAGATCCTCGGCATCAGCCGCTGCGTGGGCGGCGGCACCGTGCACTACGGCGCCGTGTCGTTCCGGTCGCGCCCGGAGGACTTCCGCGCGAAGAGCTATTGGGGCTCGCTGCCGGGGGCGGACATCGCCGACTGGCCGCTGACCTACGACGAGCTGCGGCCCTACTACGCCAAGGCCGAGGCGCTGGTGGGGGTGGCCGGCGGGCAGCTGAGCGACGGACGGCCGGTGCCGGGCGCCGAGTGGCGGGCGGATCCGTATCCGATGCCCGGCCACCCGCCTAACTACGGCGCCAAGCTGTTCGAGGACGCGGCGCGGCGGCAGGGGCTCAACCCGTTCCCCACGCCGGTGGCGATCGCAAACGGCGGCTACAACGGCAGGCCCGGCTGCACCTACTGCGGCTTCTGCTCGAGCCACGCCTGCCCGATCAAGGCCAAGGGCGACCTCAGCGTCACGGCGCTGGCCGACGCGATGCAGACCGGCAAGCTCGAGATCCGCCCCGACTCCTACGCCTTCCGGGTGGAGCTCCGGAACGGACGCGCCGACAGCGTGCTTTACGTAGACGGGGACGGCAACACGCAGTCCGTGTCGGGCCGCGTGATCGTGCTGGCCTGCTCGACCGTGGACACGCCGCGGCTCGTGCTGCTGTCCGAGCTGCCCACCGACCTGGTGAACCACGACCTCGTGGGCCGCTACCTGATGGTCCACCACTACCCCGGCGGGATCGGCTTCTTCTCCGAGCGGATCGACTACTACCGCGGCTACTGGAGCATGCGCTGCCTCGACGACTTCTACCTCGGGCCCGCGGCGGGCACGCCGATGTTCGGCCTCGGCAACCTGCAGACGGTCGGGCCGTCGTCGGGCTATCCGCTGGGTGCGGGCGGCATCATCTCCACCGCGAAGCTGGCCGGCTGGGGCGCACAGCACAAGACGCTGATGAAGCAGATCTTCGGCCACTCGCAGTGGCTGACGATGGTCGGGCAGGACCCGCCGGTGCGCACGAACATGGTCGACCTCGACCCGAGCGTGAAGGACGTCTACGGCTTCCCGGTCTCGCGCATCACCTACAGCCACCACCCGAACGACTACGCGGTGGCGGCCGTGATGGGGCCGCGCATCGCGGCGCTGCTCACTGAGATGGGCGCCGACTCGGTGCAGGAGGTGCTGCCGCTGGCGGCGGACACCTCGATCCCGCAGCCGGCGCCCGGCGGCACCCTGGCGCGCGGGCCGGGCCGCTCGGCCCCCGACCCGATCGCCGGTCTCGTGAACCATCAGATGGGCACGATGCGGATGGGCAGCGACCCGGACACGAGCGTGGTGGACCCGCAGCAGCGCTTCTGGGGCATCCCCAACCTGTACGCGATCGACGGCTCGGTGTTCCCTACCTCGACGGGCTACAACCCGACCCTCACGATCGAGGCGCTGGCCTGGCGCGCAGCCGAGGGGATCGCCAAGAGTCTCGCCGCTGCCTGAGGCGCCCTTGCTTCGCTGACCCCAGCGCTGTTACGTTGCGCGCGGCCCTGACCAAAAGGACAGCTCGCATGCAGACACTGCTGGTGTTTCACGAAGTTGACGATGTCGACCATTGGTTCGCCTCGCCCAAACGCGACGAGTTCTTCGGACCGCTGGGAATGACGGCGCGCCCGTTTCGCGACCCCTCGGGTTCGAACCGAGTAGGCCTGATCGTCGAGGTGCCGTCGATGGACGCGCTGGAGGAGGCTCTCCAGAGGCCCGACGCCGCCGACGCGATGGCGCACGACGGCGTGCGCCCGGAGACGATGCTCATCCTGGTCGAACCCGAGTAATCCGATGGTCGCCGGCAACGCGATCTCGGCGGTCCTCATCTCCGGGGATCTGGACGCCGCGCGGCGCTTCTACGAGCAGAAGGTCGGGCTGCCGCTGTCGCCGCGCACGATCAATAACCACCTGCTCTTCGGGTGCGGCGACTCGACGACGCTGCTGATCTACGGCCGCGGCGGCGGTAACAAGGCGGACCACACGCAGGTCCGGTTCTGGTCGACAGACATCGAGGGCGACGTCGCGGAGCTCGCAGAGCGCGGCGTCGTCTTCGAGGAATACGACACCGACGCCTTCAAGACGGTCAACCACATCGTCACGTCGCCGGGAATCGGCCGCTCAGCCTGGTTCAAGGACCCTGACGGCAATACGATCGCGCTCTTCCAGCCGGAGTAGCGGAGACCCGGGATGAGCGACAAGGCCGAGACCGCGATCCTGGCGGGCGGCTGCTTCTGGGGGCATGCAGGAGCTGCTTCGCACGCGCGACGGCGTGCTCGGGACCCGGGCCGGTTACACGGGCGGCAGGGACCTGAGGCCGACCGACCAGAACCATGCCGGTCACGCCGAGGCGGTCGAGGTCGTCTTCGATCCCGAGCGCATCTCCTACCGGGAGATCCTCGAGTTCTTCTTCCAGATCCACGACCCGACCACAGGGCACCGTCAGGGCAAGTTCACCGGCCTGCTCTACCGCTCGGAGATCTTCTGTACGACCGACGAGCAGCGCCAGGTCGCCGAGGACACGATCGCCGACGTGGACGCCTCGGGACTCTGGCCCGGCAAGGTGCTCACCGAGATCAGCGAGGCCGGCCGCTTCTGGGAGGCCGACGCGGAGGACCAGGAGTACCTCCGGCGCTACCCGGACGGCTACAGCTGTCACTACCCGCGGCCGGGCTGGAAGCTGCCGCAAAGCGCGGCCGCGGCCGCGGCCTGACTCAGGCCACTAGCTGAACCGCCCACACAGGTTGTGAACGGCTGAAAGACGTCCGGGCCGCTCCTGAGGCTGTGGGTCTGCGAGGACTCAACAGCCCGAAGGAGGGCCCGGATGCAGCTTCACGCTAACGCCAAGCTCGGACCAGCAGGCAGGCTCGCGCTCGCTCAGGCGATCGAGCAGGGGATGACGCAGAGGGCGGCGGCCGCCGCCTTCTGCGTGGCGCCGGCGACGGCCAATCGTTGGTGGCGGCGCTATCGGATGGCGAGCGAGGAGGAGCGGTTTGGTGGTGGCTGGCTGCTCGATCGCTCGAGCAGGCCGCGGCGCCAGCCGCGTCGCCTGAGCGCGGGCGAGGAGGAGCCGATCCTGAGAGCGCGGCGCGAGACGGGGCTCGGCCCAGGGCGGCTGGCCGGGATTGTCCGGCGCGCTCGCTCGACGATCTGGAAGGTCCTTCGCCGCCACGGGCTCTCGCGGCGCCGGCGCGGCGAGCGCCAGACCTTTCGCCGCTACGAATGGTCGCGACCGGGTGCGCTGCTGCACGTCGACATGGCCGAGCTGCCGCGCTTCCGCCGCCCCGGCCACCGCGTCACCGGGGATCGCTCGGGCACGGGCTACGAGCGCCGCCACCGCCTGGGAGTCGTCTATCTGCACTGCGTTGTCGACGACCGCTCTCGCTACGCCTACGTCGAACAGCACCAGCGCAAGGACGGCGCCACCGCCGCAGCCGTGCTGGCAAGGGCGATCGAGCACTTCGCGCAGCTCGGGCTCTCGCCGCCCGAGGCCGTCCTCACCGACAACGCGTACGCCTACACCAAGGCGGGTGCCTTCAAGGACGTGCTCGCGCGTGCCGGTGCTCGCCAGATCACCTGTCCGCCCTACACGCCGCGCTGGAACGGGAAAGTCGAGCGCTTCATCCGCACGCTCAAGACCGAATGGGCCGACGCGCACAACTGGCCCAACTCCACCGAACGCTCACGCGCGCTGGCATCCTTCATCCGCTACTACAACCGCCGCAGACCACACAGCTCACTCGGCGACCGTCCGCCCACCAGCGTTCACAACGTCCGTGGGCAGGACAACTAGCCGCTGAACGCCGTGTAGACGGTGGTGTCGAGGGTCGGCGTCGTCGGGGCCGACGCGTAGCCGGTCTCGTCGATGCTGAAGAGCTGCTCGATGCTGCGCAGCAGGGAGAAGTGGTTGTAGTAGCCGAGCGTGTTGGTGGTGTTCGGCTTCACGTACTGCGAGATCAGCAGCAGGCCGACCTGTCCGCCGCCGCCGGTCGGCAACACCTGGCCGCTCACCGGCGCTGCGGGACCAGTCGGTCCACTCGGTCCACTGGGGCCGCTTGGCCCACTCGGACCGCTGGGGCCGCACTCGGACCGCTGTGGGCCGCTTGGACCGCTCGGACCGCTGGGCCGCCGGTCGCGCGCGGCGGTCAGGTTCGGATACGCCGGCGTGTCGCAGCAGGAGCTCGGGTCGGCGTTCGGACCGGCCTGCGGCGCCTGGTCGAAGGTGATGGCGATCAGGCCGTCGGCCTTGTAGGCGGCGGAGGCGGTGATCTCCGGCACCACGGTTTTGAGGAACTCATCCGCGGCGGCCAGGCCCGCCGGCTGGCCGGGCGTGCATGGCTGGGGGCTGCTGCCGTCGTGGCAGCGGTTAGGGACGATGTAGGCGAACGACGGCGAGGTGCCGATCGACTTCAGGTCGGTGGCGAGCTGGTCGAGCCCGACATCATTGTCGCTGCAGCTCGTGGTGTCGATCAGCGAGTGGAAGTAGACGAATGGGTTGCGCCAGGTCACGTAGGCGTCGTTCGGCTGCGGCGCCTGAGCCGGGTCGGGCTGGCCGAGGGCGGGGTGCCGGCAGGTCTTCGGGTCGGTGGCCGCGCCACCCGCCACGTCCTCGACGTAGGCCTTCCAGCTGTTGCCATTCGAGACCAGCTCGTCGGGAAGCGTCGTGGCCTGCGTCGGGTAGACGCAGCCGCTGCCGGTCACCTGCTTGTCCTTGTCGAGCGTACCCGGAGAGATATCGGCGAAGGTGGGGCAGTTCGCCGCCGTCTGGTCGTTCGGGCCCTGGCCGCTGATCAGCGCGACCGCGTTGGCGAGCTCGCTGGGGGCGACGGCGTAGTAGTTCGGCAGCAGCTCGCCCTGCTTCGCGAGCGTCTTCGCCAGGTAGCTGTTCGGGTCGGCCGCGTCGCCGAAGGACTGGTTGTAGCCCTGGTCCGAGAGGGCGATCAGGAAGACGTGCTTGATCGGCGGCAGGGAGGGGCCGGCTGGGGCCGTCTGGTCGCCGCCGCCGCCGTCGGGAGGCGGGGTGACGGCTTGGACCGTCTCGGTCACGGTCTGCTGCGGGGCGGCAGTGTTGTCGCTCGAGCTCGTGTTGTCGCTGGTCACAGGAGCCGCCGCCGGCGCGGCGGCGGGCGGCGGTGAGTTGACCGCCACGATCAGCGGCCGCCCCGCCACGCTCTCGGCGATCGGGTTGAGCAGCGAGCCGACGATCACGCCGAAGGCGAGGATGCCCATGATCGCCACCGCGATGGCCTTCTGGCCGGGCAGCCAGGCCGGGACGCCGGCGTCCTCCGCGGCGACCGGCTCGGGAACCGGCGCCGGGGCGATGGGGACGGGCTCGGGCTCGGCCGGCTCGGCGGCAGCGCTCGAGCGGCTGGCCTCCAGCATCGTGGCGATGTGCCGCTGCATCACGGCGGGAAGAGGCCCGCGCCGCGCCCCGCAGTGCACGCAGTAACGCTGGTCTACTGCCAGGGGAGAACTGCACTCCTCGCAGCGAGCCGTCACACCCGCGCACTCTGACGCAGCGGCTACCACGCGAGTGTGAATATCCAGGTAACCAGTTCTTCACAGGTGTCCGGGAGGCAGCCCGGATACTGGCTTCGGTCTCGCGCGGCAGTCGCCGCCCTCCTCCCATGGACTCAACCACCAAGACCGAGCTCCACCCGACGCTCGCTGCCACAGCGAGCAACCAGCAGTGCTCCAACTGCCACGCCGCGCTGTCACCCGACCAGCGCTACTGCGTGGAGTGCGGCGAGCGCAACGGCGACGCGCGGCTGCCGGTGATGGACAAGCTGGTCCGCCAGCCGCCTCCGCCCGCACCGCCCGCCCCGAAGCGCCGTACCCCGCAGATCACGGGCAGCACGACCGTGATCGCCGGCATCGCCACGCTGATCCTGGCGATGGGCGTGGGTGTGCTGATCGGCCGCTCCAGCAACAACGGCTCCTCGAAGAACGCCGGCTTGCCGGTCGTGACCGTGGTCGGCGGCGGCGGTGGCGCCACCGGTGCCAGCGGCGTCGCCGCCACCAGTGCCGCGGCCGCCGCGGCCGGCAGCTCGAAGTCCAAGAAGAAGGGCAAGTCGAGCGGCGGCTCCGGCGTTCAGGGCGCCGGCACGATCCTGAAGCCGAAGAAGGCCGTCGTCACGGTCGGCTCCCCGGGCACGGGCCCCGGCTACCAGAACGGCAAGTTCACCGGGAACTTCTTCGGGCCGGGCACGAGCAAGTAGCCGTGGCGCCGAAGCTGCCCCACGTGCCCCACGCGCTGCGTTTCCGCAGGCGCCCGCCGTCGACGAACGGCGGGCCGCCGGCTCCCGGCAAGCCGGCCGGCGGGCTCGGCGGGTCGCAGTCGCCCGAGAAGCTGGTCGACCTGGTGCGCCGGCGCGACGAGCTCATGGCCCGCGTGGCCGAGCATCAGTGGGACCTCGGCGGGCTCGCGTACGAGA
This sequence comes from uncultured Thermoleophilaceae bacterium, assembly GCA_963848495.1. Classification (GTDB taxonomy): domain Bacteria; phylum Actinomycetota; class Thermoleophilia; order Solirubrobacterales; family Thermoleophilaceae; genus JAICJR01. Next base: position 296,027 of record CAWKDV010000001.1, on the reverse strand, counting down.
TGGCGATCCGCGACCGCATCCGCATCGACGTGCTGGTCCGCCGCGCCGCCGCGCTCCAGGAGCTCGACGCCGAGCTCGGCGAGGTCGAGCGCATCCTGCGCATGGAGGAGACCGGCTCGGCCGGCGTCTGCGCCTCCTGCGGAGCACCGCACTCGAGCGGCGCCGTCTACTGCTGGCAGTGCGGCAGCCCGCTGCTCGAGCAGGTGCCGCACACGGCGATCAAGCCGCCCTCCTCGGACGATCAGCCGAACCGGCCGGTCACGTAGTCCCGCGTCCGCGAGTCGGCCGGCCGGGTGAACATCGTCTCGGTGTCGGTGGACTCCACGAGCACGCCCACGCGGCCGCGCTCGTTCGAGTCGAGGCTGAAGAACGCGGTGCGGTCCGCCACGCGCGCGGCCTGCTGCATGTTGTGCGTGACGATCACGATCGTGTAGCGGTTCTTCAGCGTGTGCATCAGGTCCTCGATCGACGCCGTGGAGATCGGGTCGAGCGCCGAGGCCGGCTCGTCGAGCAGCAGCACGTCGGGCTCGATGGCGATCGCCCGTGCGATGCAGAGGCGCTGCTGCTGGCCGCCTGACAGGCCGAGCGCGCTCTTCTTCAGCCGGTCCTTCACCTCATCCCAGAGCGCCGCGCTGCGCAGCGCGCGCTCGACGCGCTCGTCCAGGCCATGCCTCATGCCGAGATTGCGCGGCGCCCAGGCGATGTTGTCGTAGATCGACTTCGGGAACGGGTTGGGCTTCTGGAACACCATCCCGATCCGGCGGCGCACCTCGACGCGGTTCACGGCGCTGGCGTAGAGGTCGTGCCCGTGATAGAGGATCTGCCCGCTCAGGGCGAAGCCGGGGATCGAGTCGTTCATGCGGTTGAGGCTGCGCAGGAAGGTCGTCTTGCCGCAGCCGGAAGGTCCGATCAGGGCGGTGATCAGGTTGCGGTAGATCTGGAGGTTCACGCCCTCGAGCGCGCGGTGGGCGCCGTAGTCGATTGCAACGTCCTGCGAGTCGAATACCACCGGCCGGCCGGCCAGCGCCTCGGAGGGCAGGTGCCTGCGGGTGTCCGGGACCTCGCCCGTCTGGATGCGGACGCGCGGCGCCGGCGTCGGCTCAGCCGAGGGGAGCTGGTCGATTCGGGTTTCGGTCGTGTCGCTCATTGTCCGATCTTCGCCTTGCTGCGGGCGAACAGCGCGCGGGCGCCGATGTTCGACACGAGGATCACCGCCAGCAGCACCAGCGCCGCGCCCCAGGCGCGGGCGAAGCCCTGCGGGTCGGCCTGCTCGGAGGCGTTGAAGATGTACACGGGAATGTTGGGCATCGCCTTGGTGAGGTTGAGGTTGACCTGGTTGGCGGCGATCGAAGTCAGCAGCAGCACGGGCGCGGTCTCCCCGGCTGCGCGGGCGACGGCCAGGATCGTGCCGGTGATGATGCCGCCCAGGGCCGCGGGCAGCACCACGCCGAGAACGGTGCGCCGGCGCGTCACGCCGAGCGCGTCGGCGGCGTCGCGCAGGGTCTGAGGCACGAGCAGCAGCACCTCCTGAGAGGCGCGCGCGATCAGCGGCAGCATGATGATCGCCAGCGCGATCGAGCCATAGATGCCCTTCTGGCCGTGTCCCACGACCAGAAGGCCGAAGATGAACAGCGCCACGACGATTGTCGGCAGCCCGTTGAGCAGGTCGAGCGCGAGGCGGATGACTCGTGCCGTGCGTCGCTCGGCGAACTCGGTGAGGTAGATGCCCACGAGGATGCCCACGGGCATCGCCATGACCGTCGCCGCCGCCACGATCAGCGCGGTGCCGACGATCTGCGGCGCGATCCCACCCCCGGCGCCGAACGCCGGCGGGGCCTTCGTCAGGAAGTCGATGCTGAGCACGCTGGCGCCGTTCTTGATCACGGAGTAGATGAGGATGCCGAGCACCCCCACGGCGAGCAGGGCGGCGGCGCTGGCGGTGCCCACGAACAGGCGGTCTACGAGCTCCCGCCGGCGCAGGTTGCCGGTGGCGATGAGCGGCGCCGCGGGGTCGGGGAGCGAGCTGTCGTCGATGTCCATGTAGAGCAGGTTGCTCACCGCGTCACCGCCGAATAGACGTCGAACCGCCGCGAGATCCACTGGGCGAAGAGGTTCGTCACGAGTCCGATCACGAGCAGGATCGCCGCCAGGTAGAAGAGCGAGGAGATGTGCAGCTTCGTGATCGCACCCGGGAACTGGAGCGCGATGCGGCTGGCGAACGTGTCGCCGGTCTCGAACAGCGACCTGTGGATCGCGTTGCCGGCGCCGATCACCTGCGCCACCGCGATCGCCTCGCCGAGCGCGCGGCCGAGCCCGAGGAAGCAGGCCGCGGCCACGCCGGACGCCGTGCTCGGAAGCACGACTCCCCGCACCACCTCCCAGCGGGTGGCTCCCAGCGCGGTGGCGCCGTCCTGCAGCTCCTTCGGCACCGTGAGGAACAGGTCGCGGCTGATCGACGCGATGATCGGCACGACCATGATCGCCAGGATCAGGCCGGCGGTGAAGACGCCGACGCCCGTCGTCGGGGGCTTCCCGAACAGCGGGATGAAGCCGAGCGTGTGGTGCAGGAACGGCTGGAAGTGCTTGTGGAGGAACGGCGCGGCGAGCAGGATGCCCCAGAAGCCGAGGATGACGCTGGGGATCGCGGCGAGCATCTCGACCAGCGGGCCGACCACCGCGCCGACCCGCCTCGGCGCGAGCATGCTCAGGTAGATCCCGATGGCTATGCCGATCGGCGCGGCCAGGAGCAGGGCGATCGCCGAGCTGACGAGCGTGCCGTACAGCATCACGCCCGCACCGAACACGCCGAAGTTCGGCTTCCAGGCGGTGTGCCCGATGAAGCCGAGGCCGAAGTGCGAGATCGCCAGGCCGGCGCCGTGGAAGACCTGGTAGGCGATCGCCCCGATCAGCACCAGGGTGAGCAGCGACGCGAGCACGCAGGCGCCGATCAGCAGGCCGTCGCCGACGCGATCGGCGATGCCCACGCGGCTGCTCGAGCGGGCGCGCGCGGACGCCCCTGGGGCCAGAGAGAGCCTCACGGCGCGCACGTTAAAGCAGGACCGTGCGCGCTCCAGCCCCGTTCACCAAATTGCAACAGCGTGTTTCACCAGAAGGAAACAGGATCGCAACAGGTCGGGTCCGGGGCGCCCTCATGCTACGGCCGCTAATCGCGCCGACGAGGCGGAAAGGAACGCATTTGAATCGCAAACGACTCGCCAGCTTCACCGTGCTCGCAGTTCTGGCCGGCACGGCGACCAGCCTGACCAGCGGCGCCGGCGCTGCCCCGACGGCGACCGAGGCCGCGGGTGGCGCCCTCACGGGCGCTGGCTCCACGCTCGTGGCACCGCTTGTTGCGCAGTGGAAGGCCGACGTCCAGAGCAAGTACAACATCAACCTGACCTACGGAGCCGTCGGTTCGGGCACCGGCATCGCGCAGATCACCGCACGCGCGGTCGACTTCGGGGCATCGGACGCCCCGCTCACGCCGGCGCAGGCGACTGCGTGCAACCGGTGCTACCAGATTCCGTGGGCGCTGACTGCGACGGGCATCGCGTTCCACCTGAACGGGGTCCCGAACCTGAGGCTCTCGGGTCCGGTCCTGGCAGCCATCTACCTGGGCCAGATCACCAATTGGAACGACGCCCGCATCAAGAAGATCAACCCGGGCGCGAACCTGCCCAACCTGGCGATCACGCCGGCGTACCGCAGCGACGGCTCCGGTGACACCTACGCGTTCACCGACTTCCTGTCCCGGGTCAGCAAGACCTGGAAGAGCCAGGTTGGCTTCGGCACGCAGGTGAGCTTCAAGGCCGGGACCGGCGGCAAGGGCAACGACGGCCTCACCGCCATCGTGAGCTCCACGAATGGCTCGCTGGCCTACATCTCGGCCTCCTACATCATCGCCCACAAGCTCGGTGCGGCGGCACTGAAGAACGCGGCCGGGAAGTTCGTCTACCCGAACATCAAGAACATCTCGGCGGCGGCGGCGCAGGTCAAGAAGGTGCCGAAGAGCAACGAGCTGCACATCGTCAACCCGCCGAAGAAGTACAAGAGCGCGTACCCGCTCTCGACCTTCACGTACGCAATCGTCCCGAAGGTCACGAGCAAGAAGTTCATTCTGTCCCAGTTCCTGTACTACGCGATGAGGCAGGGGCAGAGGTTCGGCGCGGCGCTCGACTTCGCGCCGATCCCGAAGGTCGTGAACAAGGCGGGAATCGCCACAGTTCGCAAGTTCGCCGCCGGCTGATCCACAGCCGAAGGCGCTACGAGCCAGAGGCCGGCACGGTGACCCCGTGCCGGCCTCGCTTCTTCTGTGTCTTAACGCGCCTTCACAGTTGGGTGTCCACGGACCGCCGCAGGTCCGTATAGCCTTCGCCAAGCCGGATTGCCCTTGGCAGTCGAGCCGCGCCGAGCGCTCCCGGTACGCACACATGGAACCTTCTCTTCAGGCTGCCCGCACTGCCGCGGACGTCGCTGCCTTCGCCATCGGCTTCGATCGGCGCGATCGCGACCGCCTGCACGAGCTCTGGGACCGCGTGATCGACTCGAACCGCTGGACCGAGGGGCCGCTGGTGGACGAGCTCGAGGCGGCCTGGGCGGACTGGAACGGGCTACCGGCGGTGGCCACCGGCGGCTGGTCGGGCGCCGCGCTGGCCGCGCTCGAGTTCGCCGGCGTGCGCGGCCGGACGGTGCTCTGCCCGTCGAACACCTTCGCCGGCACGCCGCTCGTCACCATGCATGCGGGCGCGCAGGTCGAGTTCGTCGACTGCAACCGCGAGGACCTCTGCATGTCCTTCGAGGACTTCGAGCGCAGGGCCGAGCGCGAACGGCCGGCCGCCGCCTGGCTCGTGCACATCGGCGGGCACATCGCCTTCGACAGCCGGCGCATCGCGGCCTACTGCCGGGAGCACGGCATCTTCCTGCTCGAGGACTGCGCGCACGCTCACGGCGCCTCCTGGAACGGCACCCGGCCGGGCCAGTGGGGCGACGCCGGCGTCTACTCCCTCTACGCCACCAAGACGATCTCCACCGGCGAGGGCGGCGTGCTGGTGTCGCGCCACCCCGAGCTGATCGAGTTCGCTCGCAAGCACCGCAACTACGGCAAGCCGGAGCACGAGGTGCAGGGCCTGAACCACCGCATGAGCGAGTTCACGGCGGCGCTCGGCATCGTGCAGGTGGAGCGGCTCGAGGAGATCGTGGCCTGGAAGAACGCGGCGGCGCGCGAGCTGCTCGACCCTGGGCATCCGGCGCGCCTCGAGCTGCCCGACGGGATGGTGTCGGGCCTCTACAAGTACATCGTCTTCGAGCCCATCGAGCGCTCCACCGGCAAGGTCTACGACGAGCCCTGCCACCGCATCTTCGGCCACACGCACACGGAGCTGCCGAACAGCGACTGGGTGGCCGAGAACCACTGGTGCGTGCCGCTCTACTACCACCCGGAGGCGGGCGAATGAAGGTGCTCGTCACGGGCGGCGCCGGCTTCATCGGCTCGCACGTGGTGGACCAGCTCATCGAGGGCGGCCACTCGGTGCGCATCCTCGACCTCACGCTGTCGCCCTGGCATCCGGAGGCGGAGACGGAGCTCGGCTCGATCACCGATCCGGATGTGGTGGACCGCGCCGTGGCCGGCTGCGACGCCGTGGTGCACCTCGCCGCGGTGGCGGACGTGAACCACGTGCACAAGGGGCCGTCCGGCGCCGAGAACGTGAACACCCGCGGCACCGCCAACGTGCTCGACGCCGCGCGCCGCTCGGGTGTTGCGCGGGTGGTCTACGGCAGCACCACCTGGGTCTACAGCGACTGCGCCGACGAAGAGGTCGACGAGGACACGGCGGTGCCGCCGCCCACGCACCTCTACACGGCCACCAAGCTCGCGGGTGAGCTCTACTGCAAGGCCTACGCCGAGAGCTACGGGGTCAGCGCGTCGATCCTGCGCTTCGGCATCCCCTACGGCCCGCGGGCGCGCGAGGCCGCGGTGGTGCCGGCGTTCGTCGGCAAGGCACTGCGCGGCGACCCGCTCACCGTGGCCGGCAGCGGCGAGCAGTTCCGCAACTTCGTCTACGTGGTGGACCTGGCCGAGGGCATCGTCAGCGCGCTCGATGCGCCCGCCGGGGTCAGCGTCTACAACCTCGCCCACCGCGACGTGACCTCGATCAGCGAGATCGCCGAGACCGTGAAGGCCACCGTCGGCGACGTGGAGATCGTGCGCACCCCGGCGCGGCCGGGCGACTTCGGCGGCAAGCGGGTGTCGAGCGAGCGCGCGCGCGCCGAGCTCGGCTGGACGGCGCGCACGGACTTCGCCGACGGCGTTCGCCAGTACGTGGACTGGCGGGCCTCCGCCAACGGGGCCGGCCGGCCAGCCACCGCCAAGGTGCTGATCTTCAGCGCGGACATCGGCGAGGGCCACGACCTGCCGGCGCGCATGATCGCGCAGGAGCTCGAGGCGGAGCGGCCGGGCGTCGAGGCCACCGTGATGGACGTGCTCGACGAGATGGGCTGGCTGCCGCGGCGGCTCGGCAAGGACAACTCGCGTCTCGTCTTCGAGCGGCTGCCCTGGCTGTTCTCGCTCCAGTACTTCCTGATCACCCATCAGCCCACGCGCTGGATCGCTCAGAAGCTGCTCACGCTGGTGGGCGGCGGGAAGCTGCGCAGGCTGATCGAGCGCCACGGCGCGGACCTCGTGGTGGCGACCTACCCCGGCGCCAGCGCGGTGCTCGGCGAGCTGCGCCGCCGGGGCAAGCTCGACGTACCGCTGTACTCGGCGGTGACGGATCTCGCCGGCCTCTGGTGGTGGGCCCACCCCGGCGTGGACATGCACTTCGTGATCCACCCGGAGTCGATCCCGGAGGTCGAGGCCATCGCCGGCGAGGGCAGCGCGCGCTGGGCGCGGCCGCCGATCATGCCGGCGTTCCACGAGCCGCGCTCCCGGGCCGGTGCGCGCGAGGCGCTGGGGCTGCCGGCCGAGGGGCCGATCGTGCTCGTGTCGGGCGGCGGCTGGGGCGTGGGTGACGTCGAGGGGGCGGTCGAGACCGCGCTCGAGCAGGACGGCGTCCATGTGGTGGTGCTGTGCGGGCGAAGCGACGAGCTGCGCGAGCGGCTCGCGCGGCGCTTCGGCGCCGAGCCGCGCCTGCGGCTCGAGGGCTTCACGGAGCGGATGAGCGACTTCATGGCGGCGTCCGAGGCGCTCGTTCACACCACGGCCGGCCTCACCGTGCTCGAGGCGATCATCCGCGGCTGCACCCCTATCTCCTACGGCTTCTCGATTGCCCACGTGAAGGTCAACGACCGTGCCTACGAGCACCACGGGCTGGCCCGCACGGCGCGGCGTCGCTCGGACCTCGGACCTGAGCTGCAGGCCGCGCTCGCCGAGCGGCGCGATCCCGATCCCTCGTTCGCCCGCCAGCGGCCGATCTCCTCGATCGTGCTCGAGGGCCGATCGCGCGTCCGGCGGCTGCCCGTCTGGCGGCTGCGCGCGTCGCGCGCAGCCGCGGTGGCCGCGACGTTCGTCGCGGCCTCGCTGTGGACGCTCTCGAACGACGACGTCTATCCCGTCTTCGCCTCGGTCTTCCACTGGCGGCCCGTCAGCTCGGTGCCCACCAGCCGGCAGCAGGTCGGCCTGCTGGTCGACGCGCCGCAGGGCGAGTTGGTCGCGGCGGCCCGCTCGCTGGAGCGGCGCGACCTGCGCGCCTCGTTCGAGGTCAGCGGGCCCAGGGTGCCGCCGGCCGTGGCGCAGCTTCGCCTCATGGGTGACGAGGGCGTGCCTCAGCTCGCCAACCACAGCCCCTTCCGCTGGCTCAAGGCCAAGGGCCAGCTCGAGCGCACCGCGCGCGGGTCCGAGCTGTCCGGTCACGAGATCTTCTACGCGGCAGCCACGAAGGGGCTCACCGGCAACCAGTACGTGCTGGCGCGCGCCGCCGACGGCCGCGCGGTCACGCCGGCGGTGCACGTGCGGGCCGGCAGCTCGAGCTCGACGCTGGCAGCGGGGCAGATCGTGGAGCTCGTGCTACCGGCCGACCGCTCCACCTGGGGCCAGGCCATCGACTCCCTCAGCACCGATCTTCACGACGCGGGTCTCTCCGCCGTGCCGGTCGGCCTGCTGCTCGGAGCGAGTTAGGCGCCCGCGACCGGCGGCGCCGTGGGGTCGGTGACCCCGCCTCCGGAGTGCTCCCGCGCGACGAAGTCCTCGGCTTGCATCGGGTTGTCGCGCGAGCGCTCGACGACCTGCAGCAGCGCCGACATCGTCGCCACCTCCTCGACCTGCTCCTTGAGGAACCACGAGAGGAACTGCTCGCTGGTGAGGTCGCCCTCCTCGCGGGCGATCGTGGCCAGCCGCTCGATCTGGCTGGTCACGGTGCGCTCCTGTTCGAGGGCGTGGCGCACCGGCTCCACGATGTCGCCGAAGGACGGCTTGGGCGCCGCCACGCCGGGGATCGTGACCTCGGCGCCGGCGTCGAGCAGGTAGCGGACCATCATCATCGCGTGGTCGCGCTCCTCGAGCGCCTGGGCGTAGAAGAACCCTGCGAGGCGGGGGAGCGTCTGCGCGTCGAAGTAGACGGCGATCGCCACGTACTGCTGGTGCGCGGCGAACTCGTTGGCGACCTGCTCGTTGAGGGCGGTGACGAAGCGCTCTGCGGGCATGGCTTGGACGATATACGGCGGGTGCGCCAGAGCACGGTCTGGTGCTGGCAGTCGACGGATGTCCGATGTACGATGTCTAATGTCTGACCGAATCACAAAGTAGTTACAAAGTCCAAAAAAAGAGCCAGGTCAGAGAGGAAGAGTCATGGACATCGTCAAGGACACCAGCGTGGTCATCGACCTCGACGAAGCGCGCTACCAACACGAGGCGGACCGCCAGGAGCGGCTCCGCGAGGAGCGGCGGCCCGCCGAGATCCAGAACGCGGGCACCTCGCTGAGCTATCCCGGCACCGCCGTCACAGGCGCCGCTGTACAGCGAGTGGGGGTCGCCTTCCAGTACGTGAAGCCTGAGCTCGACGAGCTCGTCGACCACAACGCCTGGACCTCGTCAGAGCTCGAGGTCATCCGCACCGGCCAGCGCCTCATCTTCCGCGCGACGCTCTTCGGCTGGCATCCGTTTCACGAGCTGGAGCGCGTTGCCGTCGTCGGCTTCGGCGATCGCCACTACCTCGCCATGAAGGCCGCCCAGCAGACCTGGACCGACTACCTCGGTGAGCTGTTCGTGAACGAGCTGGCCGGCACGGTCGAGGACCAGGGCGCCGAGATCATCCAGTTCCCGGTTCCGAAGCCGATCGAGGCCATCGCAGCCTGACCTTCCTCGGGTCGGGGCGCACGCCACCCCGCGCGGCGTGCGCCCTTCGGCTTTACCATGCCGCCGATGGAGATCGACGGCAGCCGGATCCTCCTGACCGGGGCGTCCGGGGGGATCGGGCAGGCAATCGCCCGTGCGCTCCATGCGCGCGGGGCGGAGCTCACGCTCAGCGGGCGGCGCGCCGACGCGCTCGAGGGCCTTGCGACGGCCCTCGGCTCGCGCGCCGAGGCGCTGCCCGCCGACTTGGCCAGCACCGAGGGCGTGCGAGCGCTGGCCGAGCGCGTCGGCTCGGTTGATGTGCTCGTGGCCAACGCTGCGCTGCCCGGCAGCGGCTGGCTCGACAGCTTCTCCCCGGAGGAGATCGACGCGACGATCGACGTGAACCTGCGCGCTCCGGTGCAGCTCGCGCGGGCCCTGGCTCCGGCCATGGTCGAGCGCGGCTCCGGCCACCTCGTGTTCGTCTCGTCGATGTCCGGCAAGGTGGCGGCCGCCGGCGGCAGCGTCTACTCGGCCACGAAGTTCGGCATGCGCGGCTTCGCCTCGGCGCTGCGCGACGAGCTCCACGGCCGCGGCGTCGGCGTCACCACGGTCTTCCCGGGCTTCGTCAGCGACGCCGGCATGTTCGCGGAAACCGGCATGAAGCTGCCCACAGGCGTCTCCACCCGCTCCCCCGAGCAGGTGGCCCAGGCGGTCGTGCGAGGCATAGAGCGAGACCGGGCCGAGATCGACGTTGCGCCCCTCTTCATGCGCACGAGCGCCTGGCTGGCAGGGATCTCGCCGTCGACGGTGTCGGCGATGGCGAGGCGGCTCGGCGGCCACGAGGTGGCCAAGGAATTAGGTGAGAAACAACGCCCGAAGCGCGTGTGATCGATCACCGATCACGGATCACCGATCACCGACTTAGCGCTAAGTACCAGGCATTCCGAGGGCAGCCCGGACGATCCGCAGCTGCTCCGCCCGGTGCGCAGCCGGATAACCCTCACCCGGGCTCGCCCGGAACTCGCGGCCGACGTACTCGTACTTCACGCCCTCCGGCATCAGCTCGTCGAGCATGCGCAGCTTCATGAAGGCGCGGGCGCCCATGTTCTTCGGCTCCTCCTGCATCCACACGACCTCGCGCAGCGCGGGGTACCCGGCCATCAGCTCGCGCAGCTCGTTGGCGGCGAACGGGTAGAGCAGCTCGACGCGGGCCACGGCGACGTGGCGGGCGTCGGCGCGCGCCTCGTTGCCGGCGATGTCGTAGTAGATCTTGCCGGTGCAGAGCACGAGCCGCGTGACCTCCTCGCGCGGGCCGGGAAGCGCCGGGTCGTCGATCACCGGCTGGAAGCCGCGCTCGGACAGGTCCTCGATGCGCGATGACGCGGCCGGCAGGCGCAGCAGGCTCTTGGGCGTCATCACGATCAGCGGCCGCGGCTTGGGCACGAGCGCCTGGCGCCGCAGCAGGTGGAAGTACTGCGCAGGGGTGGTGCAGTTGGCCACGCGGATGTTGCCCTCGGCGGCGAGCTGGAGGAAGCGCTCGAGCCGCCCGCTCGAGTGCTCGGGCCCCGAGCCTTCGTAACCGTGCGGCAGGAGCAGCGTGAGCCGGCTGGTCTGGCCCCACTTGGCGAGACCGGAGACGAGGAACTGGTCCACCACCACCTGGGCGCTGTTCACGAAGTCGCCGAACTGGGCCTCCCAGAGCACCAGCGCCTCGGGCGCCTGGGCGCTGTAGCCGTACTCGAAGCCGAGACAGGCCGACTCCGACAGCGGGCTGTTGTGGAGCTCGAACGGCGCCGTCGAGCCGGGCAGCTGCTGGATCGGCGTGTAGCGCTCGCCGGTCTCCGAGTCGTGCAGCACGAGGTGGCGCTGGCTGAACGTGCCGCGCTCCACATCCTGGCCGGTGAGCCGGATCGGCACGCCCTGCTGGAGCAGCGAGGCATACGCGAGCGACTCGGCCTGGGCCCACTCGATCGTGCCCTCGTCGAGCGCCGTGCGCCGCTTGTCGAGCTGCGGCTTGAGCTTGCGGTGCAGGTGGAAGCCCTCGGGCACCTTGAGCAGCTGCTCGTTGAGCGAGCGCAGCACGTCCGCCGCCACGGGGGTCCGCGGCTCGGCGCTGGCGGTGCGGTCGAGCTGGTGCTCGCCGGTCTCGGGCCCGGGCGCCGCGAGCGAGGCCTTCAGGTCCGCGTGCGCGTCCGCGAGCTCCTTGTAGGCCGAGCTCGCCATCTGCTCGGCGTCCTCCTGGGTGATCACGCCCTCCGCGATCAGCCTGTCCGCGTACAGCTTCCGCACCGGCGGATGGTTCTTGATCTTCGAGTACATGACCGGCTGGGTGTAGGCCGGCTCGTCGGTCTCGTTGTGGCCGAAGCGGCGGTAGCCGATCAGGTCGATAAGCGCGTCGCGCCCGAAGCGCTCGCGGAAGCCCATCGCCAGCCGCACGGCGGCGATGCACGCCTCCACGTCGTCGCCGTTCACGTGGATGATCGGGACGTCGAAGCCCTTTGCGAGGTCGGAGGCGTAGCGGGTGGAGCGGCCCTCCTGCGGGTTGGTGGTGAACCCGAGCTGGTTGTCCGTGATGATGTGGACCGTCCCGCCCGTGTTGTAGCCGTCGAGCGCCTGCAGGTTGAGCGTCTCCGACACCACGCCCTGCGCCGGGAAGGCGGCGTCGCCGTGGATCAGCACCGGCAGCACCACGGTGGCGTCGTGATGGGCCTCGCGGTCCTTGCGCGTGGTCTGATCCGCGCGGGCGCGGCCCTCCACCACCGGGTCCACGATCTCGAGGTGGCTCGGATTGGGCGACAGCGACACGGTGATCGCCTTGCCGCCCGGCAGCTTGTAGGTGCCCGAGGCGCCGTGGTGGTACTTCACGTCGCCGGTGCCGCCTTCGGGCATCGCGGTGTCGGCCTCGAGGTTCTGCTCCCCCTCGAACTCCACGAGGATCGTCTGGTACGGGCGGCCGACCGTGTGCGCGAGCACGTTCAGCCGGCCGCGGTGCGCCATGCCCAGCACCACCTCGCGGGCGCCCGCGCCCGCGGCGCGGTGCATCACCTCGTCGAGCATCGGCACGACCACGTCCAGGCCCTCGATCGAGAACTGCTTCTTCCCGAGGAAGGCCTTGTGCAGGTAGCTCTCGAGCGCCTCCACCTGGGACAGCCGCTCGAGCAGCGCGCGCTTGTGCTCGCTGCTCAGCGGCTCGCGGTGCGCACCCGACTCGATCGCCTGCCGCAGCCAGACGCGCTGCCGGTGGTCTGAGATGTGCTCGATCTCGTAGGCGATCGTGCCGGTGTAGGTCTCCTGCAGATGCGGCAGGGCGTCGGCGAAGGTCTCGCCAGGCACGGCGACGCGAAGCACGCTGGCCGGGATCGCGCGCATCAGCTCGGGCGTGAGGTGGACGGTGGCGGGGTTGAGCGCAGGGTCGCCGACCGGCTTCGAGCCGAGCGGGTCGAGCCGCGCCGCAAGGTGCCCGTGCATGCGGTGAGCCTTGACGAGCGAGGTGGCCGCCTGCACGGCCTGCATGAGGGACTCGTCGGGCGTGACGTGCAGCGGCGCGGGCCCGGTGGCGGTGGCCAGACCGGCGCCGTCGGCGGGCGCCGCCGCGGCGTCCACGCCGAGTGCGCCGAAGAGCGCCTCGTAGAAGCCGTCCTCGCCCTGCAGAAGCTGGTCGATCCGGCGCAGGAAGGCGCCCGACTCGGCCCCCTGGATCACGCGGTGGTCGTAGGTGCTCGTCATCGTCATCACCTTCGACACGCCGAGCTCCCTCAGCTTGGACGGGTCCACGCCGGTCAGGCCGGGCGGGTAGCCGATCGCGCCGGTGGCGACGATCGTGCCCTGGCCCGGCATCAGCCGCGGCACCGACGCCACCGTGCCAATTCCACCCGGGTTGGTGAGCGTGATGTTCGCCCCCTGGTAGGCCTCGGGCGGCAGGGTGTTGTCGCGCGCGCCGGCCACCGCCGCGTCGTAGCGGGCGGCGAAGGTCGGGAAGTCGAGCTGGTCGGCCTGGCGGATCACCGGCACGACGAGCGAGCGGGAGCCGTCCTTGCGCTCCACGTCCACCGCCAGGCCCAGGCTCATACCCGCGGGCGTGACCCGCTGCGGCACGCCGTCCTGCTCGGCATAAGCGTGCGCCATCACCGGCATGTCGCGCGCGGCCTGGACGATCGCCCAGGCGATCAGGTGAGTGAACGACAGCTTCTGGCCGGCGCCCTTCAGCGCCTTGCGGCGGACATCGAGCTGATCCACGTCGAGCGTGCGGAAGCTCGTGGCGGTTGGGATCGTGCGGCTCTCGTTCATAAAGCGCACGAGCGTGGCCGCCGGACCGCGGATCGGCTTGACGCCGGCCTCGGCGGCCGGGGCCTGCGCTGCAGGCGAAGCCCCGTTGCCGGCCATCGCGGCCTCAACGTCCTCCTTCAGCACGCGTCCGCGTGGACCGGTGCCCCGCAGCGTGCTCAGATCGATCCCGTTCGCGGCGGCCATGCGGGCCGCCACAGGAGTGGCAGCTGCTGCGCCGTTGGTCGGCGCTGCGGACGCCGGGGCCTCCTTGGGCTCCACGGGCTTCGCGGCCACCGCGCCGGGTGCCATGCGGCACAGCACGGTGCCGGTGGGCACCGTCTCGTCGGCCTGTACGAGGATCTCCACCAGCGTGCCGGCCACGGGCGAGGGCATCGCGGCATCGACCTTGTCGGTCGAGATCTCGACGAGCTCCTCTTCGAGCGCCACCTCGTCGCCGACGTTCTTCAGCCACTCGAGCACCGTGCCCTCGGTGACGGAGTCGCCCATCTGCGGGAACTCCACGTCGACGAGCTCCGCCGGCTCGGCGGCCGCCGGCTTCGCGCCGTTCACCTCGATCTCGGCCAGCACCGTGCCCACGGGCACTGTCTCGTCCGGTTGGACGAGGATCTTCGTCAGCGTTCCGGCGACCGGGGAGGGCACCTCCGTGTCCACCTTGTCGGTCGAGACGTCAACGAGCGCCTCGTCCTGGTCGACTGGATCCCCCTCCTGCTTACGCCATTCGAGGATCGTGCCCTCGGTCACCGACTCGCCCATCTGGGGCATGGTGATCTCGACGGTTGTTTGCGTAGCCATCTGGCTCGGCGATGAACTCTAGAGGCTCGCCGCGGCGGCGTGAGAAGCTTCCGCCGTCATGGAGACGGCCACACGTCGGCGCAAGCATTGGGGCTGGGGCTTCGAGGACCAGCAACTGCCCCTGGAGGAGCTCCGCGAGGCCGGCGCCGGCATCCGGGCGCACCTCGGCTTCCAGCCGGCGGAGGTCGAGCAGGCGGTGCCGCTCGATGCGGTCGAGCTGCCGCCGCCGCGGGTGGCGGCGCCCGCCTCGCTGGCGCACATCTGCTCGAGCGAGCCCTACCCGCGCGCCTCCCACGCCTACGGGCGCTCGTACCGCGACATCGTGCGCGCCTTCCGCGGCCGCTTCGACCACCCGCCCGACCTGGTGGCTTATCCCGGCGACGAGGACGAGCTGCGCCGGCTGCTCGAGTGGTGCGAGGAGCAGCGGATCGCGGCGATCCCCTACGGCGGCGGGACGAGCGTTGTGGGCGGCGTCGAGGCCGACGTCGGCGAGGGCTACTCGGGCGCGCTGTCGATCGACCTCGGCCGGCTCGACCGCGTGCTGGAGATCGACACGGTCTCGCGCGCCGCGCTGATCCAGGCCGGCGCCACGGGCCCGGCGCTCGAGGACCAGCTGCGCGGCCGCGGCTTCACGCTGCGTCACTTCCCGCAGTCGTTCGAGTACTCGACGCTCGGGGGCTGGATCGCCACCCGGGCGGGCGGCCACTTCGCCACGCTGTACACGCACATCGACGACATGGTGGAGTCGGTGCGGGCGCTCACCCCGCGTGGGGTCTGGGAGAGCCGGCGGCTGCCCGGCTCGGGCGCCGGGCCGAGCCCCGACCGCCTCCTGATCGGCTCCGAGGGCATCCTCGGCGTGATCACGCAGGCCTGGGTGCGGGTGCAGGCGCGGCCCACGTACCGGGCCTCGGTGGGCGTGCACTTCCCGGGCTTCGCCCACGGCCTGATGGCGGTGCGGGCGCTGTCGCAGGCGGGGCTCTACCCGGCCGGCTGCCGTCTGCTCGACCCGGGCGAGGCGGCGATCACCGGCTCGGCGCCGGAGGGGAAGGCCCTGCTCGTGCTGGGCTTCGAGTCGGCCGACCACCCGCTCGAGCCCTGGATGGCGCGCGCGCTCGCGTGCTGCGCCGACCACGGCGGCATCCCCGCCGAGGCGCCGCGCTACCGGCGGGCGGGCGACGAGGAACAGCGGGGCGCCGGCGTCGACGCCTGGCGCATGGCGTTCGTCCAGGCGCCCTACCTGCGCGACACGATGATCGCCGCGGGCGTGCTCAGCGAGACCTTCGAGACCGCGATGACGTGGGACCGGCTGGGCGACTTCGTCGAGTCGGTGGGGCAGCAGGCGCGCGACGCTCTCCAGCGGACCTACGGGGCCGGCAGCGTGACCTGCCGCCTCACGCACGTCTACCCGGACGGCGCCGCGCCCTACTTCACGCTGCTCGCCCCCGCGCGCCGCGGCGCCGAGCTCCAGCAGTGGGACGAGGTGAAGGCGGCCGCGTCCGAGGCCGTGATCGCGGCCGGCGGCACGATCACCCACCACCACGCCGTGGGGCGCGACCACCGCCCCTGGTACGACCGCCAGCGCCCGGAGCCGTTCGCGGCCGCGCTGCGCGCCGCCAAGCGCGAGCTCGACCCGGCGGGCATCCTCAACCCGGGCGTGCTCGTGGACCCGGCGTGACGCCTGACGAGCGCAAGCGCAACCTGCCGCGCGCCGACCGGATCCTTCCGGGCCTCTGGCGGCTGCGGCTGCCGATCGTGGCCTGGCCCGGGGTGCCGCACGTCAACGCCTACGCGATCGCGGCCGGCAACGGCGTGGTGCTCGTGGACACGGGGCTGGCCGAGCCCGGCGGGCTGGCGCGCCTCGAGGCGGCCCTCGAGCAGGCGGGCCTGCGGCTCGAGCACGTCCGGCTGCTGGTCTGCACCCACGCTCACTCCGACCACTACGGCCTGGCCGCGCCGATCATCGAGGCCGCCGGCTGCGAGCTCTGGATGCATCCCAACCACGCCCACATGACCCGCGCGGCGCAGGATCCCGAGCGCGCCTTCGAGCGGCGGATCGAGGTGGCGCGCCAGAGCGGCGTGCCGGAGCAGGCGCTGCGCGAATACCAGTCGGCGCGCAGGGAGCGCGGCTACGGCGTCGCCGGCATCGTGCTGCCGGACCGGGAGCTCATGCCGGGCGTCGTGGTGGACACGGACCTCGGCGGCTTCGACGTCTACGAGACGCCCGGCCATGCCCCCTCGCACGTGGTGCTCCACCAGCGCGAGCGCGGCCTGCTGATCTCGGGCGACCACCTGCTCGGCCGCGTCTCCCTCTACTACGACTACGGCTGGACGCCCGACCCGGCGGGCGAGTTCCTCCACAGCCTGGACGTCGTCGACGAGCTCGACGCCGGCCTGTGCGTGTCCGGCCACGGCCGTCCCTTCCGCGACGTCCGGGCGCACGTGGACGCCAACCGCGCCGCCGTGGCGGAGCGCACGGAGCTGGTGCGGGCGGCGATCGCCGACTCCCCCAAGACACCCTTCGAGATCGTGCCGGCCCTCGTCGGCGAGGAGAACCTCACGCCGATGATGGTCAACTGGGGGCTGTCCGAGGTCCTCTCATACCTGCGCCATCTGGAGCTGCTGGGGAAGGTCGAGAAAGTCGGCGGCGACCCCGAGCGTTACTCCACTGCGCCAAGTCCATAACCGGACTGGGGTAATTGTCGGCACCCACTACTGGACAAACGCGCCCGAGTCGCATAGGACTGGTGCTTGACCCAAGGCCTTACGGCCGAACCCTCCAGCTGAAGCGGAGCGCCCGTCCTCCCCGGCGGGCGTTTCGCGTTTTCAGGGACCGTGCCTAAACGGGCGACAGCGCGCGGTCCCAGGGGCGGGCGCCGCGCAGTGCCGCGAGGATCGCCCGCGTGGCCGGCGAGCGGTTCAGCGTGTAGAAGTGGATGCCCGGCGCGCCGCGCGCGAGCAGCTCCGCGCACTGGAGCGTGGCGTAGGCCACGCCCAGCTCGGTGAGGGCGGCGGGGTCGTCGGCGCGGGCCGCCAGCTCGTGCTCGAACGACTCCGGGATCGTGGCCCCGCACATCTGCGTGATGCGCTTGATCTGGCCGAAGTTCGTGACCGGCATGATCCCCGGCACGATCGGCACGTTGATGCCGGCCGCCCTCGCCTCGTCGACGAAGTCGAAGTAGAGCTCGTTGTCGTAGAAGAGCTGGGTGATCAGGAAGCCGACCCCGGACGCCACCTTGTCCTTGAGGAACTTGAGGTCGTGCGCCATGTCCGGCGCCTCCGGGTGCACCTCCGGGAAGCAGGCGGCGCCGATGGCGAAGTCGTAGTTCTCCCCGATCAGCTTGGCCAGCTCGGTGGAGTACTTGAGGCCGCCGGGATGGGCCTTCCACTCGGTCTCGCCGCGCGGCGGGTCGCCACGCAGGGCGAGCACGTTCTCGATGCCCACGTCCCGCATCGCGTCGAGGATCGCGCGCAGGCCCTCCACCGGCTCGCCGACGCAGCTCAGGTGAGCCATCGCCTCCACACCGAGGTCCTGCTTGATCCACTTGGTGATCTCGATCGTGCGGTTGCGCGTCGTGCCGCCGGCCCCGTAGGTCACCGACACGTAGGCCGGCTGGTCCTCCTTGAGGTCGTGCAGCGTCTGCTTGAGCTGCTCCATGCCCTCATCCGTCTTGGGCGGGAAGAACTCGAAGCTGAAGACGGGGCGTTGCTGCTCCAGGATGTGGTCGATTCGCATGGCGAGTGCTTGGGGCTCAGTTCTTGGTGCTTGGAGGCCGGGGCCCGGTTCCAAGCACCAAGCACCAAGCTCCGAAGCCTAGGTCATGTATCCCCCGCTGGCGCCTGTATCTCCAGCCCAGTGGCCACTCGAACTTGGCCATCCAGCTCGTATTGAACATCCACCGAATCGTTCTTCCGGTACGTCCCGGCCACCGACAGGAACATCATCAGCCAGCGCCAGAAGCCCAGCTTGCCCTCCTTGGCGAGCGGCTTCTTGAAGGCCAGGTGGCCCTTGATCAGGTCGTAGTCCACGCCCTCGGTCTGGCGCACGCCGTTGACGAACACCCCCAGGGGCGGGTCGGCGCCCGGCGGCAGCTTCACGATCCAGTAGTCCTCCATCAGCTCAGAGCAGCGTACGGCGAAGCGCGTCGTAGGCGTCCTCGTCGTCGCGCTGCTCGATCAGCTCGCGCCTCATGCGGCCGGTGTAGCTCTCCACCGAGCCGTCGCCGCGCACGTCGATCCCGGCGCGCAGCCGGCGCGGTCCCGCCAGCTCGAGGCGCGCGGTGACCTGCTGGATCGGCTCGAACCTGCGCAGCAGCTTGCCGCCGACCGTGCGCGACCCGGCGCCGTCCGCCAGCTCGCGCGCCCTGGCCTCGACGAGGTCGACGGCTGCGGCGAGCGAGTCGGATTTGAGCCGCTCGACCTTTCCCTCTTGGCGGATTACGACCCGGTAGCGCTTCAACCGCCGATGGCGCTCATCGTGCGCGGCGGCTGCCGGAAGCCCGGCTCGCCGACGTGGTGCTTCAGCTCCTTGCGCCAGACCGCGTTGCGCACGAGCTCCTCGAGCTCCCCGTCCGAGGCGCCCTCGCGCAGCGGCTCCCGCAGGTCCGTCTCGTGCAGCGAGAACAGGCAGGTGCGCAGCTTGCCCTCGGCGGTGAGCCGGATCCGGTTGCAGTCGCTGCAGAAGGGCTCAGACACCGGGTTGATGAAGCCGATCTCGCCGTCGCCGTCCGCGAAGCGGAACACCCGCGCGGTGGCCGAGGGCTCGCGCGGGACCTCCTCGAGTGGGTAGACCGCGCCGATGATCTGGCGCAGCTCGTCGCCGGTGAGCACGGAGTCGGGCGTCCAGGCGTGGTCGCCGTCGAGCGGCATGAACTCGATGAAGCGCACCTGGTAGGCGGTGGAGCGGGCGAACTCAGCGAACGGCAGCGCCTCCTCCTCGGTGAAGCCGCGCATGGCCACTGCGTTGATCTTGATCGGGTGCACCTCGGGGTGGCGCGCCAGCGCCTCGAGGCCGCGCAGCACCTGCGGCAGCGAGTCGCGGCGGGTCATCTGGAAGAAGCGGTCGCGCTGGAGCGAGTCGATCGACACGTTCACGCGCTGGATGCCGGCTTCCACGAGCGCCGCGGCGTCGCGCTCGAGCAGATAGCCGTTGGTGGTGAGCGAGAGGTCCTCGAGTCCCTCGATCGCCGAGATCATCGAAACGAGCTTGGGGAAGTCCCTGCGCACCAGCGGCTCGCCGCCGGTGAGGCGGACGTCGTGGATCCCCATCGCCACCAGCAGGCGGACCACCCGCTCGATCTCCTCGAACGTGAGCACGGCCGAGCGCTCGAGCCAGGGCAGCCCCTCCGCGGGCATGCAGTACTGGCAGCGGAAGTTGCAGCGGTCGGTGACCGAGACGCGGAGATCCTGGATCAGGCGCTCGTGGCCGTCGACAAGGGGGTCGAGGGTCATACGGGGAGGGTAGCCGGAGATTGCGGATTGCAGATTTGCGGATTGCAGAGGCGGGGTTCCGCAATCCGCAATCCGCAATCCGCAATCCCGGGGCCGCTCAGCGGCTCTCCATGGGAACGAAGTCACGCTCGCGCGGGCCGGTATACACCTGCCGCGGCCTCGCGATCTTTGTCTCCGGGTCCTTCACCATCTCCAGCCACTGGGCGACCCATCCCGAGGTCCTCGGGATGGCGAACATCACCGTGAACATGTCGGTGGGCAGGCCGAGCGCCTCGTAGATCAGGCCGGAGTAGAAGTCGACGTTGGGGTAGAGCTTGCGCTCGTGGAAGTAGTCGTCGTCGAGGGCGCGCTTCTCGAGCTCGGTGGCGATGTCGAGCTTCACGGTGCTGCCGGTGACCTCGAGCACCTCCTCGACGTTCTTCTTGATGATCTGCGCGCGCGGGTCGTAGTTCTTGTAGACGCGGTGGCCGAAGCCCATCAGCCTCTCCTCGCGGTTCTTCACGCCCTCGAGGAAATCGGGGATGTTGTCGGTGGAGCCGATGCGTTCGAGCATGCGCAGCACCGCCTCGTTGGCGCCGCCGTGGAGCGGCCCGTAGAGCGCGGCCACGCCGGCGGCGACAGCCGAGTAGGGATCCACCTCCGAGGAGCCGACGCCGCGAACCGCGCTGGTCGAGCAGTTCTGCTCGTGGTCGGCGTGAAGGATCCAGAGGACGTCGAGCGCCCGCTCGAGACGCGGGTCGGGCTCGTACTTGACCTCGGTCATCTTGTACATCATCGAGAGGAAGTTGCCGGGGTAGCTGAGGTCGTTGTCCGGATAGACGTACGGCAGCCCCAGGTTGTGCCGGTAGGCGAAGGCCGCGAGCGTGGGCATCTTGGCGATCAGCCGTACGGCGGCCATGTGCCGCTCGCCCTCGTCGTTGATGTTCTTGGCCGGCGGGTAGAAGGTCGAGAGCGCGCCGACGGTGGCGAGCAGCATCCCCATCGGGTGGGCGTCGTAGCGGAAGCCCTCCATGAACTTCTTGATGTTCTCGTGGATGTAGGTGTGGTGGGTGATCTCGAACACCCACTGGTCGAGCTGTTCGCTGGTGGGCAGCTCGCCGTTGATCAGCAGATACGCGACCTCGAGGTAGGTCGCCTGCTCGCAGAGGTCGGCGATCGCGTAGCCGCGGTACTCGAGCACGCCGGCATCGCCGTCGATGTAGGTGATCTCGCTTGAGGCCGCGGCCGTGTTGGTGAAGGCCGGGTCGTACGACATGAGCCCGAAGTCGTCGTCGCCCGTCTTGATCCCGCGCAGGTCTATCGCACGGACGGTCCCGTTCTTGATCTCCAGCTCGTAGGTCTTACCGGTGCGGTTGTCCGTGACCGACAGCGTGTCCTGCGCGATGGCTACTCCGCCGTCGCTGCTTTGCTCCTGTGGGTCGTGCTCGGCCATGGACGCCTCCTAGCTGTCTGAGCTGTAGTGCCCAGATTGTTGCGAAAAGACGCGAGAACGCGATCAGTCGTTCTTGTGACCGGCCACGGGAGTGCCCTCCGGTGGCCCGCTGCGCTCGCCGGACTTGTGCTTGGCGCCGGTGGCCGCGCCCACGATGCCGGCCACGAACAGGAGCGCCGAGACCACCATCACGACCGGCAGGGCCTTGCCGGGGAAGTTGCTCCGCGTCAGCCCGAGCGTGGCGATGGCGAGCGCCCAGACGATGGCGATCCCGCCCGTGATGAAGAAGTAGTCGATGGCCGCGAGCGGCATTTGGCGCGAGAGTACCGGACCGCTCAGTCGTGCGACGGCGACAGGCGCTTGCCCTTGGCGCGCATGCGCGCGGGCGAGGGCGGCGGCGGGTCAGCGTGCGGACCGCGCCGGGGCGGCCGCGGCGGCGGCCGGCGCGATGGCCGGTGCGTCACGCGGTCGCTGCCTCCGCGAGAGTCGTCGCTCGCCGGCTCGGGGGTCTGGCGCACGGACCACCAGACGATGTAGAGGAGCAGCGCCAACGGGATCTTCAGCGCCAGCATCATCCAGACGAGCATCCAACCGCCCCCGGTCACGCCCAGCATCGTACCCCGCCCGGCAAGCCGGCGAACTCAGGGCCTGTCCCGGCCGGGACATGCCCTCGTGCGCTAGGCGGCGGGGACTTCCTCGAACGTCGTCATGCTCTTGAACTCGCCGAAGCGCGCGTCGATCTCCTCGCGCGTGAGGCGCCGAACGCGCTCGGTGCCGAACTCCTCGACGTTGAACGAGGCCAGGACGGAGCCGTAGGTCATCGCCCGGCGCAGGGTCGCGTCGTCCTCGGCGGCGCCCGGCCCCTGCGAGTCGAGATAGCCCAGGAAGCCGCCGGCGAACGAGTCGCCCGCGCCGGTGGGGTCGATCACGGTCTCGAGCGGGTAGGCCGGCAGGGCGAAGAAACCGGCCGCGCTGTAGAGCGCCGCGCCGTACTCGCCCTGCTTGGCCACCACGGCGCTAGGGCCCAGGCCCATGACCTCGCGTGCCGCGCGCACCAGGTTGGGCTGGTCGGTGAGCATGCGCAGCTCGGCGTCGTTCATGAACACGAGGTCGACACCGCCGATCGTCTGCACGAGCGAGTCGCGGGCCGTGTCGATCCAGAGGTTCATCGAGTCGAGCGCCGCCAGCCGCGCGCCCTCGCAGAGCTCGCGCACCCGCCGCTGCAGGTCGGGCTGGATGTTCGCCAGGAAGAGCGTCTCCGCCGAGCGCGAGCCGTCGGAGAGCTTGGGCTCGAAGTCGCCGAACACGCCGAGCTGGGTGTCCTCGGTGTGCGCGGTGTTGAGGTCGTACTCGTAGCGGCCCTGCCAGAAGAAGGTCTGCCCGCCCGGCACGTGCTCGATGTCCTCGGTGTTCACTCCGCGCGAGTGGAGCACCTCGTACTCGGCGTCGCCGAAGTCGTCGCCCACCGGTCCCACGACGCGCACGTCGGTGAAGAAGCTGGCGGCCAGCGAGAAGTGCACGGCGGAGCCGCCGAGCATCTTCTCCCGCTCGCCGAACGGCGTCTTCACGGCGTCGAACGCGATCGAACCGACTACTACGAGGCTCATGAGCGCGGGAAGACTAGCTCCCGCACGCGTTCGCCGTCCGGATCGAAGAGCGGCTCCGCCGCCACCTCGGCCGGGATCCAGTCGCCGAAGACCTCCACCTCCACCGGCCCGTCCAGCTCGGCCGGCAGGTAGGCGTAGGCGATCGAGCGCTCGACGCTGTAGCCGTAGCCGCCGCTCGTCACGCGCCCGCGGATCTCGCCGCCGGCCCGCACCGGCTCGTTGCCGAGCGCGACGGCGCGGGGATCCTCCAGCAGCAGGCAGCGCAGGCGCTGCGCCGGCTCGCGCTCGAGCGCGTCGCGCCCGATGAAGTCCTTGTCCGCCCTCACGCAGAAGCCGAGCCCGGCCTCGTACGGCGTCTCATCCGGCGTGATGTCGGCGCCCCAGACGCGGTAGCCCTTCTCGAGCCGCAGCGAGTCGATCGCCCGGTAGCCGCAGGCCGTGAGCCCGTGCGGCCGTCCGGCCTCCCAGAGCGTCCGCCAGAGCGCCGCGCCGTACTCGCTCGGGCAGTAGAGCTCCCAGCCGAGCTCGCCCACGAACGTCACGCGCAGCGCGCGCACCGGAACGTCGCCGACCGTGATCTCGCGCGTCGACATGTACGGGAACGACAGCTCCTGCGGCACGAGCGGCTGCAGGATCTCGCGCGCGAGCGGGCCCCAGAGGGCGAAGCACGACCACTGGGAGGTCACATCGCGCACGCTGGCGCTGCCGTCCTCCGGCAGGTGGCGCCGGATCCAGGACAGGTCGTGGTTGCCGAACGCCGTGCCGGTGACGATCGAGAACAGCTCCTCCTCCACGCGCGTGACCGTGAAGTCGCACTCGATGCCGCCGCGGCTGTTCAGCATCTGCGTGTAGGTGATCTGGCCGACGCCGCGCGCGACGTCGTTGTCGCACAGCCGCTGCAGCAGCTCGGCGGCGCCCGGGCCCGCCACCTCGATCTTCGAGAACGACGATTCGTCGAACAGGCCCGCCGCCTCGCGCGTGGCCAGGTGCTCGGCGCCGATGGCGGGCGACCAGTAGCGGCCGGCCCAGCCGCGTGGGCGCAGCGCCTCGTCGCCGCCCTCCGCGTTCGACTCGTACCAGTTGACGCGCTCCCAGCCCGACTTCTCGCCGAACACCGCACCGTGCTCGCGGTGCCAGTCGTACGCGGAGCTCACGCGCAGCGGCCGCCCCGCCTCCCGCTCCTGGCCGGGGTAGCGGATGTCGTAGTAGGTCTCGTAGACCTCGCGCGTGCGCTTCAGCGTGTAGGACGGCGAGCGGTACTGGCGGCCGAAGCGGCGGATGTCCATGTGCCAGAGGTCGATGCTCGGCTCGCCCTCGGCGATCCACTCGGCCACCACCTTGCCGATTCCGCCGGCGCCCGCCAGCCCGTGGGCGCAGAAGCCGGCGGCCACGAACAGGCCGCGCACCTCGGTCTCGCCGAGGCAGAACTCGCCGTCGGGCGTGAACGCCTCGGGGCCGTTGATGAGCTTCGTGACCTTCACGTCGGCCATCGCGGGGACGCGGCGCTTCGAGGCCTCGACGATGTCCTCGAAGCGGTCCCAGTCCTCCTCCAAGAGGCGGCCGTTGAAGTCCTGCGGGATCGCGTCGAGCCCGCTCTCGCCCTGCAGCGACCAGGGCGCGCAGTGGCGCTCGTAGCCGCCCATCACCAGGCCGTCGCCGTCCTCGCGGAAGTAGATCAGCAGGTCCGGGTCGCGCAGCGTCGGCAGATGCTCGCCGGGTGCGCGCTTGCGCATCGGCTGAGTGACGAGGTACTCGTGCGCCATCGGCACGATCGGCACGCGGATGCCGGCCATGCGGCCGATCTCGGCCGCGTACATGCCGCCGGCGTTCACCACCAGCTCGGCCTCGACGTCGCCGCGCTCGGTGCGGACCCGGCACACCCGGCCGCGCTCCACGTCGATGCCGGTCACACGCGTGTTCGTGAAGATCTGGCAGCCGCCTCGCCGGGCGCCGTCGGCCAGCGCGTAGGTGAGCTGGGAGGGGTCGAGGTAGCCGTCGGTGGGGAGGTGGACGGCGCCGAGCACGCCCTCTGTGCTCATCAGCGGGAACAGGCCACGCGCCTCGCCCGGGCCGATCAGCTCGAGCGGCAGGCCGAACGTCTTCGCCCAGCCGGCCTGCCGGCGCAGCTCCTCCATGCGCTCCGGCGAGGACGCAAGCCGCAGCGAGCCCACCTCGCTCCAGCCGGGATCGAACTCGGACTCCTCGCGCAGCCGCCGGTAGAGCTCGACGCTGTACATCATCATCTTGGTCAGCGAGACCGAGCCGCGGAGCTGGCCCACGAGCCCCGCGGAGTGGAACGTCGAGCCGCTCGTGAGCTGGTTGCGGTCGACCAGCACCACGTCCCTCATCCCGAGCTCGGCGAGGTGGTAGGCGACGCTGGTGCCGCCCACTCCGCCGCCGATGATCACGCACTGCGCCGAGCCCGGCAGCTCGAGCCGGCGCCTAGCCAATTGCCGCCTCCTCGAGCCAGCGCTCGAAGCGCGGGTCGGCCACCGACCGGCGCAGGCGGCCGAAGTGCTCGTTGGCGTAGCCGGCGAAGTCGAAGTCGAGGTCCGACAGGCTGAGCTGCACCACGCCCCACATGGCCTCGCGGAAGTCCGACATGATCCGCATCAGCCGCAGGGAGGCGAAGCGCGCGGGCGTGCAGGGCTCGCCGAAGTAGGCGGCCAGCAGGCGCTGGTCAGCGTCCTCGTCGAAGTCGTTGTTGATCGAGAGGTTGCCGAGGTCGAAGTAGCGGTCGCCCATTCCGGCGTACTCCCAGTCGACGATCCGCACGCGTTCCCCATCGTGGATGAGGTTGGCGTTCAGCAGGTCGTTGTGGCAGGGCACCGGCTCGTGCTCGGGGCCGGTCAGCGCGGCCTCGATCCTGCCCGCCTGGGCGAGCGCCTCGTCGTAGCCCACGGGGGCGCCGCCCGCCCGCTCGCGGTACTGCTCGACGATCCGGAAGGCGTTGAAGTCGCTCGGCAGCGCCGGACCGGCGTGCACCGCGCGCAGCGCCGCCGCCACGCCGGCCGGCGACTCCTGCAGCTCCTCCGGGGGGATCGGCCGCCCCTCGATGAAGCGCGTGATCGCGGCGTCGTCGAGGAAGGCCACCACCTCGGCGCCCACGCCGGCGGCCGCGGCCGCCTCGGCGGCGGCCTGCTCCGCCCGCCGGTCGATGCCGAGCTGCGACGTGTCGCGGCCGAAGATGCGGATGACGTAGTCGCCGCTGCCGGTGCGCACGCGGAAGTTGCGGTTCGTGATGCCGCCGTCGAGCGCCTCCGGCTCACCGATCGGCTCGCCGATCAGCTCAGACGTATGCGGCAGCATCGGCGGCGACCTGGATCACGAAGCTCGCGCGGTCGCCGCGGTGACGGTCGTGGGCGAACTCCACCGCCGTGCCGTCCGCCGCGTAGGCGGTGCGTTCCACGAGCATCAGCGGCGAGCCCTCCGCCACGTCGAGCGCGGCCGCCTCATGCGCGCGCGCGAGCACCGGCTCGAGGCGCTCGACCGCGCGCACCGGCTCGAGCCCGTACAGCTCCTTCATCAGCCCGTAGAGCGAACGCGTGAGCCCCAGGTCGAGCAGCCCCGAGAAGGGCCCAGCCGGCAGCCAGCTGTCCTCCAGCGCCATCGGCACGCCGCCTCCGAAGCGCAGCCGCTGGATGCGGTAGACCGCGGCGCCCTGGGCCAGGCCGAGCGCCGCCGCGATCGCATCGGGCGCCGGCTTCTCGTCCGCGGCGATCAGCCTGGCGCCCGGCTCGAGGCCGTGGCGCTCCATCAGCTCGCTGAACCCCGCCACGCGGCCGAGGTCGTGGTCGAGCTTGCTGCGTGCCACGAACGTGCCGCGGCCCACGCCTCGCTCGACCAGTCCCCGTGCAGCGAGTGAGCTGAGCGCCTGACGCACCGTCATCCGGCTCACGCCGAGTGCCTCGGCGAGATGGCGTTCAGGCGGCAGGCGCTCGCCCACTCGCAGCTCGCCGGACTCGATCCTGCCGGCGAGCTGGTCTTCGATCTGCGCGTAGGCCGGCACAGCCGACCCCGGCCGCAGCCGCCAGCGCGGCCCGAAGATCGACCGAAGCGCGGCCACCCCGTCCTTAGCTGGCCTCGGCGGCTGCTGTGTCCGTGACGACCGGGTTGGGTATCTGCGCGCGTCTGGCCCAGTAGTAGATCGAGCCGACGATCAGCACCACACCGAGCACGAGCCACTGGATCGGGATGCCGTCGATGAAGCCCCAGCCGAACTTCAGCGTGCCCGGCAGGTCCTTCGGCTTCGGGTTGGTGGCCACCCGGTACCAGGCGAAGTTCACGAGCATGGCCACGCCCCAGAGGATCGCCAGGATGTTGACGAGCATGCCCCAGCGGCCGAGGCTGAACTCGCCCTTCTCGTGCGGCCAGCCCTTGCGCCGCACGTTGAAGATCGCCAGCGTCGCGAACAGGTACGAGATGTAGATCATGCCCGTCGCCGCGATGGCGATGTAGGCCACGCCCGCGTACTTGAGCAGGAAGATCACGGCCATCGCCGCCACCAGGATGCAGGCCCCGATCGGCGTGCTCGTGCGGTGATGGACCTTGTTGAACAGCCGCGAGGCGGGCAGCTGGCGATCGCGAGCCATGCCGTATGCGAGCCGGATCGTCGAGGCCTGGATCGACAGGCAGCAGACGAAGATCGCCACCGACACCACCAGCAGGTAGGCCACCGAGAGCGCGTTCGAGAGGTTCGCGTCGATGATGTCCGCCGGCGAGATGCCGGCGTTGCCCTTCACGAGGGCGGACATGCTGCCCGGCGTGGCGATCAGCATGGCCCAGATGAAGATGCCGCCGATGATGCCCGCCGCGATGATCGACCCGAGCACGGCCTGAGGCGCTTTCTTCCGCGGCTCGTGCGACTCCTCGGCGAGAGTGCTCGCGGTGTCGAAGCCGTAGATGACGAACAACCCCATGAACATCGCGATCAGGAAGTTGTGCGCGGTGAATCCCGCCCCGCCGGTGTCGAAGATCACGCCCACCGAGTGGTGGTGGTTGAACGCCGCCAGGATGATGGCGAACACAAACAGGCCGAGGATCTCGAACAGCACGCCCGTGTTGTTGATCAGAGCCACGAGGCGGACGCCGAAGATGTTCAGCATCGTGATGACGATCAGCGTGACGGCGGCGATCCACTTCTGATTCGTGAGATCCGCCGGGTTCATCTTGATCGCATGGATCCCGAGGTTGTCGATCATCGGGATCAGCGCCAGCGGCAGGGTCGCCACCACCGCGGCGACGGTCAGCGCGCCGGCCCAGAGATAGATCCAGCCCGCGTACCAGGCGTAGGTCTTGTTGCGGGTGAGGTACTTGGTCCACTGGAAGACCGAGCCGGCGAGCGGGAAGTGGCTCGAGACCTCCGCGAACACCAGGGCGACCATGAACTGGCCGAGCCACACCACGGGCCAGGTCCAGAAGAACCCGCCTGCGAGGAAGCCGCTCCCCAGGATGAAGAGCGTGAAGATGCCGGTGGCCGGCGAGATGTAGCTGAACGCGACGGCGAACGAGCTGAACACATTGAGCGATCGCTTCAGCTCCTGCTTGTAGCCGTAGCGCGCTAGATCCGCGGCATCCTGATCTACTTCAGGAACCGGGGCGGCGGGGGTCGACGCCATTCCGTCCTCTCGTCCTCGATTGGACTAGACCAATCCGACTTTATGCAGATTCGCTCAAACCTGTCAAATTCCTACCAATGCGCGCGATCCTCGTAGAGGAGTTCGGCGGCCCCGAGGTCCTGCAGCTCGCCGATCTGCCGGTCCCGGAGGCGGGCCCGGACGAGCACCTGATCAAGGTCTCGCGGGCGGGCATCAACTTCGCCGACACCCACCAGCGCCAGAACACCTACCTGGCCAAGTACGAGCTGCCGCTCGTGCCGGGCGGGGAGGTGGCCGGCACGGACGAGTCGGGCCGGCGCGTGATCGCCCTGGTGGGCAGCGGCGGCTATGCCGAGTACGCCGTGGCCCACAAGGCCACGACCTTCCCGATCCCCGACGGCGTCGACGACGGCGTGGCCCTCGCCCTCCTGATCCAGGGCCTCACCGCCTGGCACCTCTACCGCACCTCTGCGCAGCTCCGGCCGGGCGAGAGCGTGGTGGTGCACTCCGCCTCGGGCGGAGTCGGCAACCTGGCCGTGCAGCTCGGCAAGCCCTTCGGCGCAGGCCGCGTGATCGCCACCGCCAGCTCCGAGGACAAGCGCGCCCGCGCGCTCGAGCTGGGCGCTGACGCCGCCGTCGACTCGAACGCCGAGGACCTCAAGCAGGACCTCATCGACGCGAACGAGGGCCGCCTGGTCGACGTGGTCTTCGAGATGGCGGGCGGCCGCGTGTTCGACCAGAGCCTCGACGCGCTCGCCCCCTTTGGCCGTCTGGTCACCTACGGCATCGCCGGCGGCCAGCCGAACAGCGTGGGCAGCGGCTCGCTGATGCGCAAGAGCCGCGGCGTGATCGGCTTCTGGCTGATGCACTGCCTGGGCCGCGAGGACATGATGCGCGAGCCCCTGGAGGACCTGTTCGCACGGGCGGCACGCGGGGAGCTCCGGCCGCTTGTCGGGGAGACGTACGGCCTCTCAGACGTGCAGCGGGCGCATGAGGACCTGGCCGGGCGGCGCACGAGCGGCAAGCAGCTGCTGGATCCGAGCGCCTAGGTGGCACGGGACGCTTACGGCAGCAATGAGGGGCGGCCGGAGCTAAGCGTCAGGACTTACCGGGTCATATGCCCGGTAAGTCCTGATCCTTCCGCCCGTGCCCCCTTCATTGCGGTCGTAGCCGCTCTACTCCCACCCCCTAAGTAGTCTCAAGTACTGATGGCCACTTTTGCCGAACTCGGCCTGAGCAAGCCCCTGCTCGAAGCGCTCGACCATCTCGGGTACGAGTCGCCCACCCCGATCCAGGAGCAGGCGATTCCCGAGCTGCTCGCCGGGCACGACGTGATCGGCCAGGCGCAGACCGGCACGGGGAAGACGGCGGCCTTCGGGCTGCCGCTCCTCGAGTACGTCGATACGGGGATCAACGAGGTGCAGGCGCTCGTGCTCACGCCGACGCGCGAGCTGTGCATCCAGGTGACCCAGGCGCTGCGCGCGTACGGCGAGCGGCGCGGCATCCAGGTGGTGGCCGTCTTCGGCGGCGCGCCCATCCGCAATCAGGTGGCGCAGCTCAAGCAGGGCGGGCAGGTGGTGGTGGGCACCGTCGGCCGCGTGATGGACCTCATGAACCGCCACGAGCTCGTGCTCTCGGACGTTCGCTACGTGGTGCTCGACGAGGCCGACGAGATGCTCGACCTCGGCTTCCTCGAGGACGTCGAGGCGATCCTCTCGCGCTGTCCCAACGGGCGGCAGACGGCACTCTTCTCGGCCACGATCCCGCCGGAGATCAAGAAGCTGGCTGAGAAGCGGATGTTCGACCCGGTCACGATCAAGGTGCGGGCCGCCCAGCTGACGATCGACACGGTGGAGCAGTTCTACGTCGAGGTGGGCGACCGCGAGAAGCCGGATGCGCTCGCGCGCGTGCTGGAGGCCGAGCGGCCCGACCAGGCGATCATCTTCGCGCGCACCAAGATCGGCGTGGACCGCCTGGCGCATGGCCTGAACGGCCGCGGTATCCGCGTGAAGGCGCTGCACGGCGACATGTCGCAGGGCTCGCGCGACGGCGTGATGCTCGCCTTCAAGGGCGGGCGCGAGCGGCTGCTCGTGGCCACCGACGTGGCGGCGCGCGGGCTGGACATCTCGGGCGTCACGCACGTCATCAACTACGACATCCCGAACTCGCCGGACGTCTACGTGCACCGCATCGGCCGCACCGGACGGGTGGGCCGCTCGGGCCGCGCGATCACGCTGATCACGCCGCGGCAGCGGCGCGAGCTGGAGGCGATCGAGAAGCACGCGAAGACCCAGATCGGCAAGTGGTCGACCAACGGCGAGCGCCCGCAGAGCGAGCGCCGGCAGATCAAGGTCGAGCCGATCGAGGAGCCGGAGACCCGCAGGCCGCGCCACACCAAGCCGCGGCGCCCCTTCGAGGAGCCGGGCCAGAAGCTGATCGTGTCGGCCGGCCGCGCACAGGGGCTCGAGCCGGCGGACGTGGTGGGCGCGATCGTCGACAACTCGCACCTCGAGGGCGAGGACATCCGCAACGTGCGCGTGCTGGAGCGCTTCAGCTTCGTCGAGGTGCCCGCAGAGCGCGCGAAGGAAGTGATAGACAGCGTTTCCGGTCGAGCGGTCCGGGGCACGGAGCTCCGGTTGGAGGTAGCCAAGCGATGAGCAGCGCGACGATGCACACGAACCACGGCAAGATCGAGCTCGAGCTCTTCGACGAGGACGCGCCGAAGACCGTGCAGAACTTCAAGAAGCTCGCGGCGGACGGCTTCTACGACGGTGTGATCTTCCACCGCATCATCCGCGACTTCATGATCCAGGGCGGCGACCCCACGGGCACCGGCACGGGCGGCCCCGGCTACACGTTCGAGGACGAGTTCAACGACCACAAGGTCGTGCGCGGCGCGCTGGCGATGGCCAACGCCGGTCCCAACACCAACGGCTCGCAGTTCTTCATCGTCACCACGCAGGAGGCCCCCTGGCTCGACGGCAAGCACACCGTGTTCGGGCAGGTGGTGGACGGCATGGACACCGTCGACGCGATCGAGGGCCAGGCCACCGACGGGCGCGACCGCCCGGTCGAGGCGTGCACCATCGAGCGCGTCGAGCTGAGCGGCTCCACGGGCGACTGACGTAACCCGTCGCGCGGGATCCCTACCCTGTGGGTTGGATGTCGCGACTCCTCAAGAGCGGACTCTTGGCCATCGTGATCGCCGGGGTGGCCGCCGCCGTGGGCACGGCGATCGCCGCAACTGACAGCGGCGGCAAGCCCAAGCCGACGCCCAAGGCGCACGCCGCCACCACCAAGCGCTTTGTCGACCGCGAGATCCGCAGGCTCGCTCCGAAGCTCCACGTCGCCTTCGCCAGGAACTCGCAGAACGCAAACCGCAGCTCCGGCTCGGTGGCGGTCGACTCCATGCACAAGACCGGCATCGTCACGGCCAACGCCGGCCAGACCGTGGACCTGCTCACGATCGGGCCGTTCAGGTTCACGCTCGCCTGCCGCGCGGGCACCGGCACGGTGATCACCGGCGAGATCGACCTGATCTCCAGCGAGGATCACGTCGCGATCGAGACCTCGAGCACCGCCCAGGCGGCCGACTTCGCGGCGGGCCTCGCCTACCCGCTGACCGACGTCAGCAAGAGCCTGGGCCCCGGCAAGCCCGACTTCGACGGCGACGGCGGCTTCTTCACCGCCCTCGCGCCGAGCGGCACCGTCGTGTCCGGCGACGCCTACGTCGGCACGCGCATCACCGGCCACGACTGCGCCGGCGGACTCTTCGCTCAGAGCTGAGTCGCAGTAGACTCGCGGGCCCATGGCGACCACCGAAGCCGCGCCCACGCCCGCCACCAGCGCGACGATCGCCGTTGAGAACCCCGCCACCGGCGCCATCGTCACGACGGTGCCGGACCTCGACGCGGCGGCGGTGGCAGCGCTCGTCGCCCGCGCGCGCAAGGCGCAGCCGGCCTGGGAGGCCCTCGGGTTCGAGGGCCGCGCCGAGGTGCTGAACGAGCTGCGCCGCTGGGTCGTGGCCAACCGCGAGCGCGTGGCGAACACGATCGTCGAGGAGAACGGCAAGCCGGCGGACGAGGCGCTGCTCACCGAGATCTTCTACCTCTGCGACTCGCTCGGCTTCTGGGCGAAGAGCGCGCCGAAGTACCTGGCCGACGAGCGCGTCAAGACGCACTCGCCGCTGCTGCTGGGGAAGAAGGTCATCGTGCGCTACCGCCCCTACGGCGTAATCGGCGTGATCGGCCCCTGGAACTACCCGCTGACGAACAACTTCGGCGACGCGCTCCCGGCCCTCGCGGCCGGCAACAGCGTCGTGCTCAAGCCGAGCGACGTCACGCCGCTCACCTCGCTGCTGATGCAGGAGGCGTTCCGCGCCGTGGGCGGCACCGAGGACGCATTCCTGGTGGCCACCGGCCGCGGGGAGACCGGCGCGGCGCTGGTCGACCACGCCGACATGATCATGTTCACCGGCTCCACCGCCACCGGCAAGAAGGTGCTGGCGCGCGCGGCCGAGACGCTCACGCCGGTCTCGCTCGAGCTCGGCGGCAAGGACCCGATGATCGTGCTGCGCGACGCCGATCTCGAGCGCGCGGCCAACATGGCCGTGCAGTGGGGCATGTCGAACAGCGGCCAGATCTGCATGTCGGTGGAGCGCGTGTACGTCGAGGAGCCGGTCTACGACGAGTTCGTCGACAAGGTCGTGCAGAAGACGCAGGCGCTGCGCCAGGGCGCGCCGGGTGCGCCCGGCACGGTCGACGTCGGGGCTATGACGTTCCCGCCGCAGATCGACAAGGTCGAGGCGCACGTGAACGACGCGGTGGCCAAGGGCGCCCGCGTGCTCATCGGCGGCAAGCGCCAGCCGGGTCCGGGCCGCTTCTTCGAGCCCACCGTGCTCGTCGACGTGGACCACACGATGGACGTGATGACAGACGAGACCTTCGGCCCGACGCTGCCCATCATGAAGGTGCGCGACGAGGAGGAGGCCATCCACGATGGCCAACGACTCGGGCTACGGCCTCAACTCGAGCGTCTTCACGAAGGACCTCGAGAAGGGCGAGCGGGTGGCGCGGCGGATCGAGGCGGGCAGCACCTGCGTGAACGACGCGCTGATGAACTACCTCGCGCAGGAGGCCCCGTTCGCGGGCATGAAGGGGTCGGGCCTCGGCACCCGGCACAGCGCGGCGGGCATCCGCAAGTACTGCCAGCCGCAGACGATCCTGATCACGCGCTGGGGCCCCAGCAAGGAGCCCACCATGTACCCGAACTCGCCGCGCAAGGCGAAGATGCTCGAACGCGCGCTGGTGTTGCTGTACGGGCGCAAGCGGCGCGCAGGGAGGTAGACATGCCGGCAGCCACCAGCAAGGCCAACGCCGTCTGGGAGGGCGATCTCGTCCACGGCGGCGGGCGCGTGAGCCCCGGCAGCGGCGCGTTCGGCGAGCAGGAGGTCACCTGGGCCTCGCGCACCTCGCGCTCCGCCGGCAAGACGAGCCCGGAGGAGCTGATCGCCGCCGCACACGCCTCCTGCTTCGCGATGGCGTTCTCGCACGGCCTGGCGCAGGCCGGGCACGCGCCCGAGCGCGTGGAGGTCAGCGCAGAGGTGACCTTCGACACCGATGCCGGGCCCAAGATCACCACGTCGGAGCTGACCGTGAACGCCCGCGTGCCCGGCATCGACGAGGCGCAGTTCAGCGAGATCGCCGAGGGCGCGAAGGAAGGCTGCCCGGTGTCCGGCGCGCTCAAGGGCAACGTCGACTTCATCCTGAACGCGACGCTCGAGAGCTGAGCGCCAGCTAGCCCAAAGAGAGCCCGAGCAGCCGCTCGAGCTCGGGGATCGTGCTGCCGGAGCCGCGGTGGAGGATGGCCGTCATCCCCACCGCCTCGGCGCCGGCGCAGTTCTCGCGCAGGTCGTCCACGAAGACGCAGTCGGACGGCGTGAGGCCGATGCGCTCGCAGGCCAGCTCGAAGATCGGCGGCTCCGGCTTGTGGAGGCCGAGCTCGCCGGAGATCAGCACCTCGTCGAAGAGGCCCTCCCAGTCGAAGCTGTCGTAGGTCGCGTCGCCCCACGAGTTCGAGATCACCGCCGTGCGAACGCCGGCGTCGTGGGCGCGGCGCACCGCCTCGACCATCGGCTCGTCCGGGCCGACACCGGCGAACAGCCGCTCGACCAGCCCCGCATGCGCGCTGAGCCCGAGGTGAGGGGCGAAGCGGCGCTCGAACTCGTCCACGCCCAGCTCGCCGCGCTCCAGGCGGCGCAGCTCGGCCAGCGCCTCCGGGTTCTCGCGGAAGGTGCGCTTCACGGCATCGGGGTGAAGGCCCTCTGAGACCGAGAAGGCGCGGAAGGAGTCGAAGACGTTCGTGGTCAGAACGCCGCCGAAGTCCGTGAGCAGGCCGCTCTTCACTGGTGTCGTGAGTCGTAAATTCGCGCGCAGTTTCCCGGCGCCTGGACACGTCTGACGGTCGCCGCTCCCTCGCCGGACTTCAGTCCGGCTCCGGTCGCGTCACCCGTCAGCCGCGCCCAGTCGCTCGGGAAACTGATGTCGAATTTCCGACTCACGACACTAGCCGGGCGGCGGCGCCTGGGAGATGCGCAGCGCGGCCTCGGCCAGGCGCGGGACGCCCTCGTCGAACAGCTTCAGGTAGGGGTCGTCGGTGGTGCCGAGCATGGCGCGCTTGTAGTTGCCCTCCATGAACACCACCGCCTTCCAGACGGCCAGCGCCTGGTACCAGCGCAGGTCGCTCATCGAGCGCCCCGACAGCTCCTCGTAGCGGAGCACGATCTCGTCGCGCGAGTAGAACCCCTCGGCGCGGGTCACGGGGCCGAGATCGAAGCCCATCTCCCCCGGCTCCTCGCCCCGCTCCGACCAGGTGGCGGTCATGTAGCCGAGGTCGGCGAGCGGATCGCCGATCGTCGCCATCTCCCAGTCGAACACGGCGATCAACCGCGCGGGCGGCTCGTGGGCGAACATCGTGTTGCCGAGCCGGAAGTCGCCGTGGACGATCGTCGCCTCGGGCGACTCGGGCTTGTGCTCGGCGAGCCAGTCGGCCATCTCCTGCACGAGCGGCAGCTCGCGCGTCTTGTTCACCTCCCAGAGGCCGATGAAGCGGCGAAGCTGGCGGTCGAGGTAGCCGGAGGGCTTGCCGAAGCCCTCGAGCCCGCACGCCTGCCAGTCGATCGCGTGGAGCTCCACGAGCGTCCGCACCAGCTCGTCGGAGATCCGGCCGCGCTCGCCCGGGTTGTCGAGCGGCTCGGGCACCCGGCTCGTGATCACCGTGCCCTCCATGTTCTCCATCACGTAGAAGGGCACGCCGAGCACCGACTCGTCCTCGCACACGGCCAGCACCTGCGGCACCGGGATCTGCCCCTGCACCGCCCACAGCACGCGCGCCTCGCGCAGCATGTCGTGGGCGGAGGGCGGCAGCGGCGGGCGCGGCGGCCGCCGCAGCACGAAGCTCTCGCCGCCGCGGTCGATCCTGAAGGTCACGTTCGAGTGGCCCTCGCCGATCTGCTCCTCCGCGATCGGCCCGCTGCCAAGGCCGTGCTCGTCGAGGAAGGCCTCGAGGGGCTCGTGGACGATCAGCGGCGGCAGGCTCACCCGATCTCCTCCAGGTGGCGGACGTTCTCCACGTCGTCCCGCTCCTCGCTCGGCCGGCCCTCGAACCAGGCGTCGAGGATCTCCTCGAGCACGGCCTCGCTCGTGCCGCGCAGCGACAGCGCGAGCACGTTCGCGTCGTTCCACCTGCGGGCGCCCCGGGCCGTCTCGGCGTCGGCGCAGAGCGCGGCCCGGACCCCGTGCACCTTGTTGGCGGCGATGGACGCGCCGGTGCCGGTCCAGCAGCACACCACGCCCTGCTCCGCGCGCCCGTCGGCGACATCGCGGGCGGCGGCCTCGCTGGCCCAGGCCCAGTCGTCGCGCTCGCCCTCCGCGAGCGCCCCGTGCACGATCGGCTCGTGGCCGCGCCGCCGCAGCTCGTCCACCACGGCGTCGGCGACCCCCGTGCGCTCGTCGGCGGCGACAGCGATCTTCACGCGCGGCATCCTATTCTCGGATTCATGCCCGAGCTCCCCGAGGTCGAGATCACCGCGCGCCGGATGAACAGCGCGCTCAGCGGCGCCACCGTTGAGTCCGCCCTCGCGCCCGGCATGGTCACGATGAAGACGTTCGACCCGCCGCTCGACTCGCTCGCCGGCCGCCAGATCACCGGCGTCCGGCGCGCCGGGAAGATGCCGATCGTCGAGTTCGGCGACCTCGCGCTGCTGATCCACCTGATGTCCGCGGGCCGCCTGCAGCTCTTCAATGAGCGCGCGTCCCTGCGCGACAAGCGCTCGCGGCTGCTCGTCCGCATCGCCGACGGGCGTGAGCTGCGCCTGCGCGAGTTCGGCACCCAGCAGCGGGCCTGGGCCAAGCTGCTGCCTGTCGACGCGCTCGCGGCCGACGAGGCCGTGGCCACGCTCGGGCCAGAGGCCTGGCCGCCGCCGCCGCTCGAGAAGTTCGCCGAGCTGATCGCTGAGCCGCGCCACCTGCATCCCCTGCTGCGCGACCAGCGCGTGATCGCGGGCATTGGCCGCTCCTGGGTGGACGAGATCCTCTGGGAGGCGAAGCTGTCGCCGTTTCGGCAGGCGGGCGACCTGTCCGAGGAGGAGGTCGAGCGCCTCCACACCGCGATCGACGAGGTCCTCGGGAACGTGCTCGTGCACTACGAGGAGGTGGTGGGCGACTCGCTGCCCGACAAGGCCCCGATGCCGCTCAAGGTCCACCGCCACACCGGCGAGCCCTGCCCGCGCTGCGGTGAGAAACTGGCCGCCGTCTTCTTCAAGGACCATGTGACGACCTACTGCCCCGCCGAGCAGACAGGCGGGCGAGTGCTGAAGGACAGGCGCCTGTCGCGCCTGCTCAAGTGAGAGGAGAAACGATGCCGAACGAAGGCGACAAGGCCCCCGGATTCGACCTGCTGAACCAGGATGGCGAGCCCGTCAAGCTGTCCGACTTCGCGGGTAGGACCGTGGTCCTCTACTTCTACCCCAAGGCCGACACGCCGGGCTGCACGATCCAGGCCTGCAGCATCCGCGACCGCACCGGGGAGTACGAGCAGGCCGGCGCCGTGGTGCTGGGCGTCTCGCCGGACGAGCCCAAGGCGCTGCGCAAGTTCGCCGACAAGTACGACCTCCCGTTCACCCTCGTCTCGGACCCCGAGCACTCGCTGGCCGAGGCCTACGGCGTCTGGATCGAGAAGAACAAGTACGGCCGCACCTACTGGGGCAACGAGCGCACGACCTTCGTCATCGACGGCGAGGGCAAGATCGCGCGCAAGTTCCCGCAGGTCTCGCCGAAGGATCACGACGACCTGATCCTCGGCGCGCTCGGCGAGCTCGCGACCGCCTGATGAGCCCGGCACCGTTCACCTCGGAGCTGGCCGAGGCGCTGGCGCCCGACGTGCTCGAGCGCTTCCTGCGCTACGTCCAGGTCGACACGCAGTCGAAGCGGGACCGCACCCAGAGCCCGAGCACGCCGGGGCAGCTCGAGCTGTCGGGGATGCTCGTCGACGAGCTGCGCGCGATCGGGCTGGACGATGCCGAGCTCGACGCGAACGGCTACGTCATGGCGACGTTGCCCGCGACCGTGGAGGGCGCGCCGGTGATCGGCCTGATCGCGCACGTGGACACGAGTCCAGACGCGCCCGGCGCAGGGGTCGAGCCGCTCGTTCACCGGGACTACAGCGGCCACGTGGTCGAGCTGCCGCGTGGCGGCACGCGCCTCGACCCGGCCACGATGCCGGCGCTTCGCGGCGCTGTCGGCCACGACATCGTCAGCTCGAGCGGCGACACGCTGCTAGGGGCGGACGACAAGGCGGGAGTGGCCGAGATCATGGCCGCGGTCGCGCACATCGCCGCCCACCCTGAGCTGCCGCGGCCGACCCTGCGCGTCTGCTTCACGCCCGACGAGGAGATCGGACAGGGCGCGGCCCTGTTCGACGTCGAGCGCTTCGGCGCGGTCTGCGCCTACACGATCGACGGGTCGGGACTCGGCGAGCTGCAGGACGAGACCTTCAACGGCGCAGAGGCGACCGTCACGATTCACGGCGTGGACGTCCACCCGGGCTGGGGCAAGGACAAGCTCGTGAACGCCGCACGGCTGGCCTCACGACTGGTGGCTGCGCTGCCCGCAGACGTCGCGCCGGAGACCACCTCGGAGCGCGAGGGCTACATCCATCCCTACGAGATCAACGCGACCGCCGGGAAGGCGGTGGTGCGCGCGATCCTGCGTGACTTCGACGAGGACAAGATCGCCGAGTACGCGGAGCTGGTCAGGCGCACCGCCGAGGACGTCGTCGGCGCGGTGCCCGGCGCCCGGCTCGAGGTGAAGGTGGAGCAGCAGTACCCGAACATGCGGCGCTACATCGAGCGCTTGCCGCAGGTGGTCACCGCTGCCGAACGGGCGCTCCGCGACGAGGGCCTCGAGCCGGTGCGCATCCCGGCCCGCGGCGGCACCGACGGCTCGATGCTGAGCGAGATGGGCCTGCCGACGCCGAACCTCTTCACCGGCGGCCACGAATACCACTCGGTACGCGAGTGGGCATCGCTGAATGAGATGTCGGCCGCCACCGCGACGATCGTGCGCCTCGCCGGCGTCTGGACCGAGCCGGCGCTCCGCGAGCTCAGCGCCGCCTAGAGGTGCGTCGAATCAGCGCCGCCTACTAGCCAGGAAGCCCGCGTGGCCGCGGCCGAAGTGGACGGCGCTGCCGTAGGCGCCCAGCTGGCGCGCCTCGAAGCCGGCGCTGACCAGCGCCTCCTTCACCTCCTCGGGGTCATACAGCCGCTGCACGTGCAGCTCGTCGCTGCGCCGGTAGCCGCCGTCCGACTCCCGGAAGACCGTGATGCGACGATCGAGCCGGCGCTCGGCCGGGTACTCGACGGCCTCGAGGCACAGCATCCAGTCCGGGCCCTCCCACCAGGTGCGGCGCGGGCCGCCGCGCTCGCGGCCGGGCCCGGCCACGTCGAAGAGGAACAGGCCGCCGGGCTCGAGCGCGTCGTGCACGCGGGCGAAGATCGGCGGCAGCGCCTCGCCGGCGTAGTTGAAGCACTCGCCGATGGCCGCCACCGCCACGCACTCGGGCAGCTCGGCGTCGAGCAGGGAGGCCTTGACGAAGCGGGCGGCGGGCGCTCGCTGCTGTGCGATCTCCACGAGGTCGCTCGACACCTCCACGCCCAGCAGGTCGTAGCCCTGCTCGGTGAGCAGGCGGGCGGTGATGCCGCTGCCCGAGCCGAGCTCCACCACCAGGCCGTCCTCGAACCCGGAGCGCTCGAGCTGCCGGATCAGCGTGGCGCCGCCGGCCCTGGCGAGGTGGCCGAAGGCACGGTCGTGCACGTAGGCGAGGTCGCGGCCGTAGAAGAGACCGGTGTCCTCGAGCGGCGGCTCGCTGGTCGCCGGATCGATGCCGTCGCGGCTGCGCATCCGGTCATCGTATGGTCACTCCGCGCTCTCGTGAGCGGCGACGCCGAGCACGACGAGGCCGACGCCCAGCAGCTCGGCCGGCGTGGGGAGCTGGCGGAGCACCACGATCCCGATCACGGTCGCCGTGGCCGGCAGCAGCGAGACGAGCAGCGCGTAGCTCGCACGGGGTAGGCGCGCCATCGCCAGCTGATCGCACACGTAGGGGATCACCGACGAACAGATCCCAACCCCGATCCCCGCCGCGAGCGCCACCGGATCGGCCAGCGCCGGCAGCGCCGCCCAGCCGGCCAGCGGCGTGACCACCACGAGCGCCGCGAGCATCGCCGCGCCGAGGCCGTCGACGCCCTCCAGTTCCCGCGACACGCGGTGGGCGAGCACGATGTAGAGCGTGAACAGCGCCGCGTTGGCGAACGCGAACCCGAGTCCGAGCGGCTCGCCGGCGATGCGCACGTCCGTGAGCACGTACACGCCGCCCACCGCCAGGGCGAGCGCCAGCGCGTTCCGCCTGCCGCGCACCCCCACCGCCGCGAGCACGATCACGCCGAGGAACTCGATCGCCGCGACCGTGCCGAGCGGCAGCCGGTCGATCGCCTCGTAGAAGCAGCAGTTCATGAGCGCGAGCACGCCGCCTAGCGCCATGGTGAGCGGCGTGAGCGCCCGCCAGGGCCGGCGCCAGGCGGCGAACACGGCCGCCGCCGAGGCGATCCGCAGCCACGCCACCCCGAGCACGTCCACGCGCGCGAACAGGAGCACCGCGAAGGCGGGCCCGAGGTAATGGAAGATCGCGCTGCCGGCGAAGTAGGCCTGGGCGGGGAAGGCTCGAGCGCGGAGCACAGAGCGCAGAGTCGCAGGTCAAAATGCGTTCGTACATGGCACTTACCAGCCGATCAGGGCTAGATGCCTTAAGATCGAAGGTCCATGAACGAGAACGGCATCGATCCGATCAACGAGCGGCTGCTGCATGAGCTGCAGGAGGACGCCCGCATCTCGCTTGCTGAGCTCGGGCGCAGGGTCGGGCTGTCGGCGCCGGCGGTGGCCGAGCGGCTGCAACGCCTGGAGGCGGCCGGCGTGATCCGCGGCTACCGCGCGGACATCGACCCGCGCGCGCTCGGCTACACGCTGAGCGCGGTGATGCGCATCAAGCCGGCCCCGCGCCAGCTCCCCAAGGTGGCGGAGCTGGCCCGCAACACGCCGCAGATCGTCGAGTGCCAGCGCGTCACCGGCGAGGACTGCTTCTACATGCAGCTCCACGTGCACTCGATCGAGGAGCTCGAGCAGCTCATCGACAGCTTCCTGATCTACGGCACGACCACGACCTCGATCGTGCAGTCAGCCCCCGTGCCGAGGCGCTCGCTGCCTACGTCCGCGTGAACTCGAAGCGCCGCCCGAGGGGCTCGAAGCCGAGGCGCGCGTACATGTCCTTGGGCCAGTCGTCGTCGTCGGCCACGAGGAAGGTGAGCTCGTTGCCGCTCTCGAGCGAGGCGGCCACGGCCGCCTGCACCACCGCCTTGCCGTAGCCCTGGCGCCGGTGGCGGCCCACGGTCACCACGTCGTCGATCTGGCCGATGCCGTTCTCCTCGTAGAGCACGCACCAGGAGGCGGCCGTGCCGTCGGCCATCACGGCGAACGCGCGCGTGGGCACCACGCTGGCCACCAGCTCGAGGTGCGCCACCACCTGCCGCGCCGCGTTGCTGTGCATGTCGGTGACGAACGCGTCGAGGCGGGACGGCCGCAGCTGCGCCATCTCCACCTGCGCCACCTCGTGCGCGGGCTCGCCCGGCGCCCGCCCGTCGTACGCCATGACGAGCAGGACGCTGCGGCGGAAGCGCATGCGGCCGAGGTCGAGCTCGAGGCGCCGGCCCGCGTCCTCGTCCGGGACCACGAGCTTGCGGTGGCCGAGCGCCGCCGCGCCCTGCAGCCGCTCGGCGTCCGCCACGAGCTGCTTGGCGCTCAGCTCGTCGAAGCCGCGCTCGACGCGCAGGAAGTTCTCGTCATACACGCGCGAGAGGTCGGGCCGGAACAGGGCGGTGCCGAACTCGAACGCCTCGGCTCGCTCCGCGCAGCGGTCTTGCAGCGCGGACTCGAAGCTCCACGCAACGTCCAGTGGGGGCACGGCGAAGGAGCCTAACGACGGCGTGCCCGCGGCTAGGTGCCGAGACCCTCGCGCGCCTCGCGCACGAGCGTGACCGCCTCGGGGAAGAGCCGCGACATCGCGCTGCGCAGCTCGTCCACCTGCTGCTCCGTGTTCCCCTGCAGGTTCAGCCGGTTGAGGCCGGCGACGGTCATGTCCACCGCCAGCTTGATCGCGTTGTCCGCCCACGTGACGCGCTGGGCGGCCTGCATCTGCTCGGCCAGCTCGGCCATCCGGCGGCGAAGCTCCTCGGGGTCACCGAAGATTCCGAAGGGATCCTCTGAGGACATGTGCCTGATTCTAGGCAGCTACGTGCCGCTTGATCGTCTTGCCGCGCGCGCCGGTGGTGGAGTAGGCGGTGAGGACGATCAGGTGGCGGCCGCCCGGGAAGCTCGACGGCAGCCGCAGCTTGAGCCGGTTGAGGCCCGCGTGCAGGCGGTAGCTGCCGCGGATGTAGTGCCACTTGAACAGCACCTGCAGGCGGCCGGCCCCCGTGGCGTTGAGCCGCACGGCGATGTAACGGCCCTGGCGGGCGATCCTCGCCAGCCTGATGCCCGGAGCCTTGGTGGCGGCGGCCGGCTTCGGCGGCGTGACGGTGATCGACAGGCGCACGAGGAACTGGCCGCCGTCCTGGGTGCGGCTCTGGTTCGGCAGCGCGAGCACGCCCTGGCTGCCGGTGCAGTTGCTCCAGGGCAGGTCGACCGTGGCCGTGCTGCCGGTCACCGTCAGCCTGTGCACGCCGGCCGAGTCGGCGAAGCTGGGCTGCGAGGTCACGCCGGCGGGGATCGTGACGCTGAGGCGGAGCGTGGCGGCGCCGCAGTTCGGCACCGTGGAGTTGGGATCGCCGCTGAAGATGCGGACGTAGCTGGCGCTGAGGTGGTCCACCGAGAGCTGCAGCGCCTGGGCGATGTCGGTGGCGCCGGTGGAGCGCGGCAGGGTGGCGGGACGCAGGTACCTGGTCGCGCCGGCCAGTCCGTTGAAGCCGTAGTTGCCGCCCGCGTTGGCCGCGGCGAAGTCGCCGAAGGCCTGCGCCAGCGAGCTGCCGTGGGCGGCGAGGGCGGCGTCGATCGC
Organism: uncultured Thermoleophilaceae bacterium; assembly: GCA_963848495.1. Taxonomy (GTDB): domain Bacteria; phylum Actinomycetota; class Thermoleophilia; order Solirubrobacterales; family Thermoleophilaceae; genus JAICJR01. The sequence continues at coordinate 252,938 of CAWKDV010000001.1, read as the reverse complement.
GTCGAGGTCGCGGTCCGCGCTGTCGGCCCCCGTCGCGGCCGTCTGCTGCAGGATCTCCTTGACGATCCCCACGCCGTAGTGCTCCGACAGGTAGTCGAAGAAGATCCAGCGCGAGTAGGAGAGGTTCTGCGCGCCGCAGGTCGAGCCGGGCGAGCACTCGAGCGGCTGCTCCGGGTTGTCCCAGTAGGTCACGAGCCACGAGGTGGCGCCGGTGACGTTCGCGGCGGCCCACTCGGCGGTGCCCTCCTTGAGGAACCTGGCCCCGCGCGAGTAGACGGCGTACTGGAGCAGGTGGAACAGCTCGTGCGCCGCGGTGGACGCGCTGTCGGCAGCGTCCGGGTTGATCACCGCGAACCCGCTCGTGGTCGCGCTGCCGTCGTCGTCGCGCAGGGACTCGCCTGTGTCGCCGTCGCCTGTCGTCTGGGTGACGTAGACGTCGACGCGCCCGTCGCCACCGAGCGAGCCGTCGGGCAGCGGGGGGGCGAAGCCCCAGCTGCCGACCTCGGTGGCGTAGGCGGCCTCGAAGTTGTCCGACACCTTCTGCGCGTCGCTCGCGCTCACGCCGGGGGACGGATGCACCACGAAATGGGTGCTCCCGACGGGAGTCGTGGACCAGCCGCCCGTGTCGGGGCGGGTCGAGGCGAAGGCCGGGGAGCTCGCGAGGACGGAGAACGCGAGGCCGGCGATCGTCCCTGCCGCCAGTCGCCTGAAGGGGTACGACATAGGTCCACGGTAAGGCGGCGAAACTCAGGGGTCAATCGAACACGCCTCTGGACACCTCGTGAGCGTCCAGGGGTGCCGTCCATCTATAGTCGCCCCGTGCAGATCAGGGAGGTGATGACGGAATCCGTCGTGACCGCTGACTGCTCCGCCAGCCTGCGCGAGGTTGGGGAGCTGATGCGGGACCGCAACGTGGGCTCGGTGGTGATCTGCGAGCACGGCTATCCGAACGCGCTGATCACCGATCGCGACCTCGCGCTGATGGTCGTCGCCGACGCCGTCGACGCCGCGGAGCCGGTGCGCGAGTACGCCACGCGCCCGCTCGTGACCTGCGATGCGGACATGGACCTCGAGGAGGCCGTCGCCCTGATGGTCCAGCACCGCATCCGCCGGCTGCCGGTGGTGAACGGGGAGAAGCTCGTGGGCATCGCCACGCTCGACGACCTCGCCGTGCGCGCCGGCGACCTCCACATGGCCCAGGAGATGACCGCCGAGGTGGCCAAGGCGGCTCTGCCCGAGTTCTACTTCCATCAGCGGGGCGGCTGAGTGGGCCAGCTCACCGCCGAGCAGCTGCGCACCCGCCAGCGGGTGGAGGCGCTGATTCGCCTGATGGCTCCGGGCCTCAATCTCGTGCTCGCGGCGGGCGATCGCCTGTCCCGGCTGATAGAGCCGGTGGACCACGAGTACTACCCTCCCCGTCGGGGACAGGTGGAGCCACCACCAGAGCCCGACCGCGAGTTGCGCGGCAGCGCGGACTAGGCCTTCTCATGACAGTCGAATTCGACGTGCAGCAACCACCGCTGGAGGAACAGCTCGCCTGGGAGAGGCGCTTTGGCCGCTATGCCGCCGTGGCCGCCGGCCTGTCGGCGGTGCTGTTCCTGGTCAGCTTCGCCGTCGAGCTTCCCGCCCTGAAGGCCAAGGCCAAGAACGAGGCCGGCACGCTGCGCTCGGTCTACGACCACTCCTCGAGCCTGATCGGCGCCAGCATCACGCAGGCGATCGGCCTCTTCCTGATGGTCGGCGCCCTCGTCTACCTCTACCGCGCCACCCGCTACCGCCGGCCGCAGACGAGGGCATTCGTGCTGGCGCTCGTGGTCATCGGCCCGGTGTTGGTGGCGGTCACGGCCGTGCTGGCCTCGCTGGAGCTGCGCCACGTGGCCAACCAGTTCCACCAACTCGCTCCTGCGGCGCAGACCGTCAAGGAGGCCAAGCACCTCGTGAACGAGGGGCCCGAGCGGGTGCTAGGGATCATCAGCCCGATCTCGATCATCGCCTTCGTGGGCGGCCTGGCGGTGCTCAACCTCAACTCGATCCGCGCGGGCACGCTCAGCACCTTCGTCGGGATCGTCGGCATCATCGCCTCGGTCCTGTTCATCGTCCCGATCGGGCCGCCGCAGCTCCTGTCCTTCTTCTGGCTGGCCTTCCTAGCGGTCACCTTCATCGACAGGTGGCCCGGCGGCCGCGGCCCGGCCTGGGCCTCCGGCAAGGCCGAGCGCTGGCCCAACCTGGCCGAGAAGCGTGCCCTCGCGCGCGGTGAGCCGCTGCCCGAGCGGCCCCAGCGCCGCGGGCGCGGCCAGCAGCCGCCACCCGCGCCGCCGCCCGAGCCGGAGGGCGATCCGAGCCCGAGTGCCTCGGCGCGGAAGCGGAAGAGGAAGAAGAGGCGTTAGGGATCGCGGGTCGCGGATTGCGGATTGCGGAGTCCGCGATCCGCAACTCCGCAATTCCGCAATTCCGCAATCTAGGCAATAGCAGGCGCTTCGGGGAGGCGCGCGATGGCCGCATCCATCTCGGCCTGGCTGAACTCGATGTCCTCCAGGCGCCCGGCGAGGTAGTCGTCGTAGGCGCTCATGTCGAAGTGGCCGTGGCCTGAGAGGCCGAGCAGGATCACGCGCTCCTCGCCGGCCTCGCGGGCGGCCAGCGCCTCGTCGACCGTCGCCTTGATCGCGTGGGCCGGCTCCGGGCCGGGCACGATCCCCTCGGTGCGGGCGAAGTTCACCGCGGCCTCGAAGGCCGGGTTCTGCGCGTAGGCGCGCGCCTCGATCACGCCCGCCTTCACGAGGCCGCAGAGCATCGGAGCGTCGCCGTGGTAGCGCAGGCCGCCCGCGTGGAGCGGCGGCGGCACGAAGTCGTGGCCGAGGGTGTACATCGGCAGGAGCGGCGTCATGCCGACCGTGTCGCCGAAGTCGTAGCGGTACACCCCGCGCGTGAGCGTGGGGCAAGCGGCCGGCTCGGCCGCGACGAAGCGGGTCTTCGCCTCACCGCGCAGGACGCGGCGGATGAACGGGAAGCTGAGGCCCGCGAAGTTGGAGCCGCCGCCCACGCAGCCCACCACCACGTCGGGCTCCTCGCCCGCCATGCCCATCTGCTCCATCGCCTCCTGCCCGATCACCGTCTGGTGCAGGCAGACGTGATTGAGCACCGAGCCCAGCGAGTAGTTCGTGTCGCCATCCCCCGCCGCGACCTCCACCGCCTCGGAGATCGCGATGCCCAGCGAGCCGGTGGGGTGGCCGGCCTGCGAGCGGCCGGCGTCCGTGGTGTCGCTCGGCGAGCGGTGCACGGTGGCGCCCCAGGTCTCCATCATCGAGCGGCGGTAGGGCTTCTGGTCGTAGCTCGCGCCGACCATGAAGATCACGCACTCGAGGTCGAACAGCTTGCAAGCGAGCGCCAGCGCCGAGCCCCACTGGCCGGCGCCGGTCTCGGTGGCCAGCCGCTTGATGCCGGCCTGCTTGTTCTCGTATGCCTGCGCCACCGCGCTGTTCGGCTTGTGCGAGCCCGCGGGCGAGACGCCCTCGTACTTGTAATAGATGTGCGCGGGCGTATCGAGGGCCTTCTCGAGCCGGTGGGCGCGGAACAGCGGTGTGGGCCGCCAGAGCTTGTAGACCTCGCGCACCTGGTCCGGGATCTCGACCTCGGTCTCCATCGAGACCTCCTGGCCGATGAGCGCCATCGGGAAGATCGGCGTGAGGTCATCCGGACCCGCCGGCTGCATCGTCCCCGGATTCAGCGGCGGGATCGGGTCGCCGGGAAGGTCCGGCAGGAGGTTGACCCAGTGCGTCGGAATCTGGGATTCCGAGAGCAGGTACTTGGTCGTGTCAGGGGGCATCGCGCGGCTCCTTGTCAGAGGGGCCGCGCGATTCTGCCACCTATTCCTCGACCACGCCCGACGAGACTTTGTTCTTGATCGCTTCTGTGACGGACGGGTCTCGCAGCGTGGTCACGTCGCCCAGCTCGCGGCCTTCCGCGATGTCCTTCAGCAGGCGGCGCATGATCTTGCCGGAGCGGGTCTTCGGCAGGTCGTCCGCCGGGATGATCCGCTTGGGACGCGCCAGCTTGCCGATCTTCTTGGCCACGTGCTCGCGGATCTCCTCGTGGAGCGTGTCGGGCCAATCCCCGCCGCCCTCGATCGTCACGAAGGCGACGATGGCCTGGCCGGTGTCCTCGTCGAGCGCGCCGATCACGGCGGCCTCCGCTACGCGGTCGTGCGAGACGATCGCGGACTCGATCTCCATCGTCGACATCCGGTGGCCGGAGACGTTGATCACGTCGTCCACGCGACCGACGATCCAGAAGTACCTCTCCGCGTCGATCTTCGCGGCGTCGCCGACCGTGTAGACGTCCTTGCCGTACTTCGACCAGTATGTCTGGATGTAGCGCTCGTCCTCCTTGTAGAGCGTGCGCAGCATGCCCGGCCAGGGCCGGCGCAGCGTGAGGAAGCCGCCGCCCTCCTCGACGATCTCGCCGTCGCGGTTGACCACCGCCGCCTTGATGCCCGGGAACGCCTGTGTGGCCGAGCCCGGCTTGGTGGTGGTGATGCCGGGGAGCGGCGTGATCATGATGTGGCCGGTCTCCGTCTGCCACCAGGTGTCGACGATGGGGCAGCGCTCCCCGCCGATCACCTTGTGGTACCAGACCCAGGCCTTCGGGTTGATCGGCTCGCCGACCGACCCGAGCAGCCGCAGCGAGGAGAGGTCGTGCTTCTCCGGGTACTCGCGGCCCCACTTGATGCAGGCCCGGATCGCCGTCGGCGCCGTGTACATGATCGTGACCTTGTACTTCTCGACGATCTCCCACCAGCGGTCCTTGTCCGGGTAGTCCGGCGCACCCTCGTACATCACCGACGTGAGACCGTTGGCCAGCGGCCCGTAGACGATGTAGGAGTGGCCGGTCACCCAGCCGATGTCGGCGGCACACCAGAAGACGTCGCTCTCGGGCTTGACGTCGAAGATCGCCTTCGTGGTTGCGTAGACGCCGGTGAGGTAGCCGCCGGTGGTGTGCAGGATGCCCTTGGGCTTGGCGGTCGACCCCGAGGTGTACAGGATGTAGAGCGGGTGCTCGGCGTCGAGCGGCTCGGCCTCGCAGTCCGGATCGGCCTGCTCCATCGCCTCGTGCCACCAGACGTCGCGGCCCTCCTGCATCGGAGTGTCGGAGCCGGTGCGGTTCACGACCACGACGTGGTCCATCTTCGGCAGCTTGTCGAGGACCTCGTCGACGTTCGCCTTCATCGGCGTCGGCTTGCCGCGCCGCAGGGTCGCGTCGGCGGTGATCAGCACCTTGGCCTCGGACACCTCCATGCGCTCGCGCACGGCCTCGACCGAGAAGCCGCCGAAGACCACGTTGTGCGTCGCGCCGATCCGCGAGCAGGCGAGCATCGCGGCCGGCGTCTCCGGCAGCATCGGCATGTAGATGCCGACCACGTCGCCCTTCTCCACGCCCAGTGACTTGAGGACGTTGGCGAAGCGCTTGGTCATGTCCAGCATCTCGGCGTAGCTCACGTCGCGCGTCGCGCCGTCCTCGCCGACCCAGTGGTACGCGATCTTGTCGCCCTTGCCGGCGTTCACATGACGGTCCAGGCAGTTGTGGGACACGTTGAGCTTGCCCTCCTGGAACCACTTGGCCCAGGGCGGGTTCCACTCGAGCACGGTCTGCCAGGGCTCGAACCAGTCGAGCTCCTTGGCCCAGCGCTCCCACCACGCCTCGAAGTCCTTCTCCGCCTCGTCGTAGATCGCCGGGTCGGAGAAGTTGGCCTGCTTCACGAACTCCTCCGGCGGCTCAAAGCGGTCCTCCTCGTTGAGGAGAACCTCGAGGTCGCGTTCCACCTGCACGGCATCGGCCATGGCCACCTCTCCTCTCGCTTTCTCCGCAGGCTACTACCCGGAAACGGCCCGACTGACGCGGGAGTCGGCCGCCCGGCCGCCGCCGGTCGCCGGCGACGGCCTCTGGGAGGGCGGACGACTTAAACGGCCTCTAGAGGCCGCAGCTCTTGGCCGCTCGGAACGACGTGGCGCCGGAGGGCTCCCTGGGGGGAGACCGAATAGGCGCCGGGGCGCGCGATCCGTGGCGAGTAGACGTGCAGCGTGACCGCGGGACGGCGGCCGTGGTGGGCCACGCGGTGGATGTCGGCGGGTGAGAAGTCGAACAGCTCGCCCTCCGAGTAGCGCCGGGAGAGAGGGGCGGCGCTACCCAGGGCGAGCCGATCCTCGCGCACCTCGCCGTCCAGCACGGCGACGGCGCCCGATGAAAGGTCGTGGTCATGGAAGCCGGTGTCGTGGCCCGGCATCCAGCAGATCAGCCAGGCCTCGACAGCCGGCTCGTCGAGCAGTACACAAAACCGATAGACAATTAGGGATCCGTGGTCCGTGGTCCGTGGTCCGTGGTCCGTGGTCCGTGGTCCGTGGTCCGTGGTCCTAGTCCGCGCCCGCGGCCAAGACCAGCTTCTGGTAGGCCTCCGGCGGGTCCTCCGATCCGAACACCGCCGAGCCCGCCACGAACAGCCGCGCACCGGCTTCGCGGCACGGGCGCGCCGTGGTCTCGTCCACGCCGCCGTCGACCTCGATTGCGATCTTGTCGGGCAGGATCGAGCGCAGGCGGCGCACCTTGTCGATCGACCCGTCGATGAAGGGCTGGCCGCCCCAGCCGGGGTTGACGGTCATGCAGAGCAGGATGTCGAAGTAATCGGCCGCCGCCACGACGGCCTCGGGCGGCGTGGCGGGGTTGATGGCGAGCCCGGCGCAGAGCCCGGCCTCGCGGATGGTCTTGAGCGCGTAATGGACGTGCGGCGTGGACTCCCAGTGAATCGAGATCGAGTCGGCCCCCGCCTTGGCGAACTCCTCCACGTGTCGCTCCGGCCGTTCGATCATCAGGTGCACGTCGATGAAGCCCCCGTCGGCGTGGACCTGCTCGCGCAGTGCGCCGACGATCAGCGGCCCGATCGTGATCGGCGGGACGAAGTGCCCGTCCATCACGTCCACGTGGATGACGCGCGCCCCGGCGTCCATCACCTCGCGCACCTCCTCGCCGAGGCGGGCGTAGTCGGCCGAGAGGATCGAGGGCGCGACACGCCGGCCGGCTGGCAGCTCGCAGCCCATTGCGCGGAACGCTACACGTGGGCGGCGCGGCGCGCGTGTGTGCGGATCTCGGACAGGATCCGCTCGAGGCGGGGCTCGGTGTCGCGGTCCACGTGCGTCATCGCGGCGGCCACCGCCGGGTGCACCTGCGCGATCTGCGCGTGCAGCTCGTGCGCGACGGCGCGGTAGCTCGGATGCCCCTCCCGCCCCGAGCGCAGCTCGATCAGGTGCATCGCCTCGCGGGCGTTCATGTCGAGGATGTAGCGGATGCGGTAGCCGAGGCAGAGCGCGTAAGGCGCGAGCTCCGGCAGGCCGGCGTCGACCAGGCGCTCGTACTCCTCCCGGGAGCGCTCGAGGCCGCGGCGGTAGTCGCCGGCCACGCCGGCCGCCTCGAGCTCCTCCGGCACGCCGGCGCCCAGGTGCGGCGTGAACGGCTGCCACTGCACCGTGAGCATGCGGTGGCGCTGGAGGTCCCGGAACGCCCCGTAGTCGCCCACGATCTCGAAGCGGTAGCGCAGCGCCTCGAAGCCCCGGCCCGGACGGTGGCGGCGATTGTCCCGCTCGCCCACCAGCTCGCCCAGCAGCGTGGCGCGCTCGTCGGGAGGCAGCACGCGCACCGCCGAGCGGATCTCGTCCTCGGACACTCCGGCGTGCTCGAACAGGAGCGCCGCCAGCAGATCGTCCTCGCTTCCCTGGGCCGACAGGAGCCGCACCGACGGGTGCGACTCCTCGCGCGAGCGCTCGCTGTCGAGCCCGAGCCGGGCCGCCGAGCGCTCGGCCGCCCGCTCGCGCTCGGCCAGGTAGTCAATCCAGCGGCCACCGCGCTCGGGCTTGACCAGGCGCGAGACGAAGCTCGGCATCACCTGCGTGAGCTCGGCCAGGATCATGCGCCCGTAGTCGCGCGCCTCGGGCAGCGGCGAGGCATGCAGCCGCAGCAGCAGCTGCTCGTAGGCCTGGCCGGTGGCGAACATGCCCATGTGCGACAGCGACGCGGCGGGCAGCAGGCCGCGCAGCAGGTCGAGCGCCTTGGCCTTGATCGAGCGCCGGTGGGCCGCCTCCGGCTCGCCCTCGGCGCGCGGGAAGCGCTCCTCCGCCCACGCCTCGACCCGCGGCAGGGCGGCCGCGTAGGCGCCGAACAGCGCGTCCATCGCGGCCTCGTACTCCGGGCCGAGGGACTCGTCCCGCCAGTAGCGGTAGCCGCCGCCCGGCATCGGCGTGTCGTAGGCGATGTAGCGGGTGGACTGCTCGAGGTAGGCGGCCAGCCGTCCGCGCTGGAGCACCTTGGTCATCACGTTCGACACCCACTCGCAGGCCACATGGGCCCCGCCGAGCTGAGCCACGGAGTCATCGCCGTACCCCAGGAAGATCTTGCGGTAGAGATCGGCGGCGCGCTCGCCCTCCGAGCCGTCGAAAGTGGCGGCGGTGGCGCCCTCGAGGTCGCCCGCGAACTCCTCCAGGAACAGCCGCCGCAGCGTGCCCTGATAGCGCGAATAGCGGGCAAAAAGCGCGCCCTTGACGGTCTCCGGCAGGTTGACGAGGGCGAACACCGGAAGGTCGAGGTTCGTGAAGTGGGGCGCCAGCAGCGCCCGCTCCTCGTCAGTGAACGACTCGACCGGGTAGAGCATCGGGCTGGCCAGTGTAGGCGACAGCCCGGCGGTGGCCCGGAGTAGGTTTCCCCCAATGGACGACGCCGCCGTGGAGCAGCAGCTCGGCCGCGTGGGGCGATCGCTCTACGCCGCCTTCCCGAAACGCGGCCGCAGTCCGGTCAAGGCGCTCGACGCCAAGGCGATGGAGCTGGCCTCCCAGGACGCGCAGCTCCGCGCCGCCCTCTTCCGCTTCGTGGACGTGACTCCGGCCTGCCGCTCGCTCGACGATCTGGCGAGCCACCTGACCGGCTACCTGGGCGAGGTCGGCGAGCGGCCGCCGTCGATCGACGTGGCGATGAAGATGGGCGGGAGCAAGCCCGGCCGGGCCGCGCTCGGCGCCGCGGCGGCGGGCGGGGTCAGGCACATGGCTCATCGCTTCATCGTGGGCGAGTCGCCGCGCAAGGCGCTCGGCCTCCTGCGCGAGCTGTGGGACGACGGCAACGCCTCCACCGTCGACCTGCTCGGCGAGGCCACGGTGACCGAGGCCGAGGCGGACCGCTACGCGGGCCGCTGCAGCGATGCCCTGCGCACCCTGGCCGAGGCCGCCTCCGACTGGCCGGAGAGTCCCACGCTCGAGTCCGACTCGCTCGGGCCGCTGCCGCGCGCGAACCTGTCGGTCAAGGTCTCCGCGCTGACCCCCCACCTGCGTCCTGACGCCCCGGACGTGGGCCGCGAGGACGCCTCTGCGCGCATGCGGCCGCTCCTCCGGGAGGCGCGCGACCTCGGCGCCCACCTGCACATCGACATGGAGTCGCTCGACGCGCTCGAGACCACCATGGACCTGATCTTCGAGCTGCTCGACGAGGACGAGTTCGCCGACGGGCCGTCGGCCGGGCTCGTGCTGCAGGCGTACCTGCGCGAGTCGCCCTCCCAGCTCGATCGCATCCTGGCCTGGGCGGCCGGCAGCGGCCGCCGCCCGCCGCTCGTGGTGCGCCTGGTGAAGGGCGCCTACTGGGACCACGAGATCGTGGAGGCGCGCCAGCACGGCTGGCAGCCGCCGGTGTTCGAGGTGAAGGCGGACTGCGACCGCAACTTCGAGGAGCTCACCGTACGACTGCTCGAGGCGCGGCCGTCGGTGCGGGTGGCGATCGCCTCGCACAACCTGCGCTCGGTGTCGCACGCGATCGCCTGCAACCGCGTGCTCGGCGGAGAGGACCGCGACCTCGAGCTGCAGGTGCTGCGCGGCCTGGGCGACGAGCTGGGCCACGCGCTGGCCTCCGAGGGGCAGCGCGTGCGCGTCTACTGCCCGGTCGGCGACCTCGTGGCCGGCATGGCCTACCTCGTGCGCCGCCTGCTCGAGAACACCTCCAACGAGTCCTTCCTGTACGAGCAGGCGCGCGGTGTGCCGCTCGAGGAGCTGCTTGCGAGCCCGTGAAGCCGTTCGCCAACGAGCCCACGCTGGAGCTGCGCCGGGCGCCGGCGCGCGACTCGCTGGTTGCCGCCCTCGACGAGCTCGAGCCGCGGCTGCCACTGGCCGTGCCGATCCTGATCGGGCGTGAGCGCGGCGCCCACGAGGGCTTCGAGTCCACCGACCCGGGGGCGCCCACGCGTGTCGTGGCCACCGCGGGCCGTGCGAGCGAGGCCGACGCCGCCTCCGCGGTGGAGACCGCCGAGCGGGCGTTCCCCGCCTGGCGGGACCTCGGCGCCGAGCGGCGCGCGGCGCTGCTGGTGGGCGCGGCCGACATCCTGCGCTCCCGCCGGCTTGAGCTTGCCGCGCTGCAGGTGCGCGAGTGCGCCAAGCCGTGGCCGGAGGCCGACGCCGACGTCTGCGAGGCGATCGACTTCCTCGAGTACTACGCGCGCGAGGCGCTGCGGCTCGACGGCGGCCCGGAGCTGCTCCAGGTGCCGGGCGAGCGCAACGCGATGCAGTACGTCCCGCGCGGCGTGGCCGCGGTGATCTCGCCCTGGAACTTCCCGCTGGCGATCCCGGCCGGGATGACGGCGGCGGCGCTCGCCGCCGGCAACGCCGTGGTGCTGAAGCCGGCGGAGCAGTCGCCGGCGTCGGCGCTGATCCTCGTGCAGGCGCTGCGCGAGGCCGGCGTGCCCGTCGGGGCGATCTCGCTGCTGCCCGGGTTCGGCGAGGTGGGCGCGGCGCTCGTGCGCGATCCGCGCGTGCACGTGATCGCCTTCACCGGCTCGAGCGCGGTGGGGCTCGACATCGTGCGCGCCGCGGCCGACACGCCCGACGGCCAGACCCACGTGAAGCGGGTCGTGGCTGAGATGGGTGGCAAGAACTGCGTGATCGTGGACTCCGACGCGGACCTCGACGAGGCCGTGCCCGCGATCATCCGCTCAGGCTTCGTCTACGCGGGCCAGAAGTGCTCGGCGGCCTCCCGGGTGCTCGCCCACGAGCGCATCGCCGACCCGCTGCTCGAGCGGCTGTCAGGCGCCGTGGACGTGCTCGAGGTCGGCCAGGCGGACGACTTCGCCAGCGAGGTGCCGCCGGTGATCGAGGAGGAGGCCCAGGAGCGGGTGGCCCGCTACGCCGACCTGGCGCAGTCCGAGGGGCGCATCGCCGCCCGCCGCGAGCGGGTGCCGGACGAGGGCTGGTTCTGCCCGCCCACGCTGGTCACGGACCTGCCGCCGGACTCGGCCGTGTTGCACGAGGAGATCTTCGGCCCGCTGCTGGCGCTCGAGCGCGTGCGCGACATCGACGCCGCCTGCACCGCCCTGGAGAGCTCGCCGTTTGCGCTCACCGGCGGCCTCTTCTCTCGCAACCCCGCCACCGTGGCCGAGGTCACGCGGCGGGCGCCCGTGGGCAACCTCTACGTGAACCGCCACATCACCGGCGCGATGGTCGGCCGCCAGCCGTTCGGCGGCAACCGCCGCTCCGGCAGCGGCTCGAAGGCCGGCGGGCCCGACTACCTGCTCCAGTTCCTTGAGCCGCGCGTTGTCACCGAGAACACAATGCGGCACGGCTTGGTGGTCGAGTGAATCCTGTTTAATAGCCGCAGTACACCCTTTGAGGGAGGCAAGGGGCCGTGCCGGTTCTCGAATGTTCGCGCTGTAACGAGCTGTTCTACTCAGCTTCTGCCACGCGCTTTACGAGCTGTGAGCGCTGCGGAGGCGCGATCTGGCGCGTCTTCGACTCCGAGGGCAGCTTTGACCGCGTGGCGGAGCTGCCGCGCTCGGCGCAGCCCTCGGACCACGCCGCGATCGTCTACTCGGACGCCAGCCGGGCCGCCGACTTCTGCCTGGCCTACGCGCGCGAGGGGCTCAAGCGCGGCGAGCGGGTGGTGGCCGTGCTGCCCGAGACGCTCCTGAGCGCCGTGGCCCGCCGCCTCGGGCCGGCCGAGCGCGGGCAGATGGAGTTCGCGGACGCCGGGCTGGCCTACAGCGACTTCGATCCGGAGCGGCTCGTGGACTGGTACGAGGACCTCGTCAGGGCGGGGGAGGAGCCGGTGCGCGTGCTGGCGGGCCCGGACGGGGACGCCGCCGCCGAGATCGGCCTCGAGCCCTGGCGCACCTTCGAGCGGCTGGTGCACCAGCGCGTGCACGAGCTGGGGGCCACCGCGCTGTGCGTATACGACGGCCCGGCGCTACCGGGCGACTTCATGCACGTGGCGATGCGCGTGCACCCGCTGATCGTCGGCAACGCGGGTGAGCTGCACCGCAACGACGAGTTCCGCTGGGAGCCGACGGATCAGGCCGCGTAGCGCTGCGACGCGCGGGCGCGGCGCTTGGCCGCCTCGACCTCGCGGTCCTTCGGCGGCGCGCTGGTGACGAGCGACGCGAGCAGCCGCGAGGTGGCCTCGGTCACCTCGTCGACCGCGCGCTCGAACGCCTCGGCGTTGGCCTGCGACGGCTTGGTCGAACCGCTGACCTTGCGCACGTACTGCACGGCGGCCGAGCGGACCTCGTCCTCGCTGGCGGGCGGATCGAAGTTGTGGAGCTGGCGGATGTTTCGGCACATGTGCGGAGCCTCCTAGAAGAGCGAGCTGATCGACGTTCCCACGTCGTGCGCCAGATGGAACAGGGGCGCCGGGACGATCCCGAAGAAGACTGTAGCCGCGCCCATCAGCACCGCCACGAACGCCACCTCGGGCTGGGCCCGGGCGTCCGCCTCGGGTGACCAGCCGCTCACCGGCCGCACGCTCGTGCGCCGCGACGGCAGCTCGGGCATGCGGATGCGGAACGGCGTCATCCACATCACCGCGATGACCCGCAGGTAGTAGCCGAGCGAGATCATCGAGCCGATGACGATGATCACGCCGAGCCAGGCGTAGCTGCCGTCCACCGCAGCCTCGATCAAATAGAACTTCCCGATGAAGCCGACGGTGGCCGGGAAGCCGGCGAGCGAGAGCATCGCCACGGTCATCGGGACGGCCAGCAAAGGGCTGGCCGCGCCGAGGTTCTCGAGCGAGCGGATGCCGTCGCCGTGCTCGGATACGCGCTCGCGGGCGACCACGACGGCGAACGCCGCCACGTTCATGAGCAGGTAGCCCGCCAGGTAGAAGACTGTGGCCTTGAGCCCGAGCTGGGTGCCCACCACGAGGCCCGCGAGGATGTAGCCGGCCTGCGCCACGCCCGACCAGGCGAGCATCCGCTTCAGCGAGTTCTGGCCGAGCGCCCCGACGTTGCCGACGATGATCGTGATCACCGCGAGCGCCGCCAGCGCGGGGCCCCACTGCACCTGCAGGCCGCCGAGGGCCTCGTCGAACAGGCGCAGGAAGATGCCGAAGGCGGCCGCCTTGGTGGCGACGGCCATGAAGGTGGTGATCGGCGTGGGCGCGCCCTGGTAGACGTCGGGCGTCCACTGATGGAAAGGCGCCACCGAGGCCTTGAAGGCCAGGCCGGTGGCGGCGAGCGCCACGCCGGTGAGCAGCAGCGGGTCTGTGACCTTCACCGTGTTGCCGATCGCGTTCGAGATGCCCGCGAAGTCCGTACTGCCGGTGGCGCCGTAGAGGAATGCCAGGCCGTAGAGCAGGGTGGCGGAACCGACCGAGCCGATCACGAGGTACTTGAGCCCCGCCTCGAGCGAGGTGGCCCGCCGGACCTCGCTGGCGCAGAGCACGTAGAGCGGGATCGACAGCAGCTCGATGCCGATGAACAGCGTGATCAGGTTCTCGGCGGCGACCAGGACGGACATGCCGGTGATCGAGCCGAGCAGGAGCGCCAGGTACTCGCCCGAGCCGGCCTCGCGCATCGCCAGCTCGCGCCAGGACAGGAGGATCGCCGCGATGCCCGCCGCGTAGAACAGCAGCGACAGCCCGAGCGCCAGCGGGTCGACCGCCAGCGCGCCCTCCACGATCGTCCTGTGGCCCGCGTGCCAGTTCCAAATCACGAGCCCCACCGCCGCGCCCAGCACGCCCAGGCCAAGCACCGGCGCGACCACGCGCTGCACGGTGCGCCCCGGCAGCAGGGCGACCATCAGCACGAGGATCGAGCCGCCACCGCTGGCGAACAGCGGCGAGAGGCCCTTGTAGTCGATGTGGGGCGCCTTGAAGGCGGCCATCACGAGCGTGCTCACCGGATCGCGCTGACCTCCCGGTGCTGCACGGCCTGGGTGGCCTGCAGCTTGCTCGTTGTGCCCAGCTCGGTGCGGTGCAGGATGAAGTTCGGGTAGACGCCGAGCGCGACGATCACGAGCACGAGCGGCGCCAGCACGCTGAGCTCACGGCCCAGCACGAGGTCGCGCGACTCGACGTTGGCACCCGGCGGGTTGTGCATCGAGCGCTGGTAGAAGCGGATCATGTAAACGGCGGCCAGGATCACTCCGCCGCTGGCCACCAGGCCGTAGACGATCTTCGTCTGGAAGGTGCCGAACAGGATCAGCAGCTCGCCCACGAAGTTGGACGAGCCGGGCATCGCCAGCGTGGCGAGCGCGACGATCAGGAACAGCGCGGCCAGCACCGGCGCGCGGACGGCCATGCCGCCCATGTCGCTGAGCCGCTCGGAGCCGTGCGCGCGCAGCGCCAGGTAGCCGATGATCAGGAACAGCGGGCCCACGACCAGGCCGTGGTTGACCATCTGCATCACGGCGCCCTGGGCGCCCTTCGGGTCGAGCGAGAAGATGCCGAGCAGGATGAAGCCGAGCTGCGCGATCGAGGAGTAGCCGATCACGAGCCGCGCCTCGTCCTGCGAGAAGGCGAGCACCGAGCCGTAGAGGATCGAGACCACCGCGATCGCCAGCATCAGCTCCTGGTAGTGCACCGACGCCTGGGGCATGATCGGCAGCACGATCCGCAGAAAGCCGTAGACGCCGACCTTCGAGACCACGGCCGAGAAGAGCAGGATCGCCGGGATCGGCGCCTCGCGGTAGGCGTCCGGCATCCAGCCGTGCAGCGGGAAGGCCGGCGCCTTGACGAGGAAGGCGATGGCGAACAGCAGGAAGATCCACTCCTGCGAGCCGGAGCCGAGCCGGTGCTGCGCCAGCGTGGCGAGCGAGAACGAGATGTGGCCGCCCTCCGGCGTGGAGAGCACGCCCAGCGCGACCGCGCCCGCCAGCATCAGCAGCGAGCCCACCAGCGTGTAGATCACGAGCTTGGTGGTGGCGTACACGCGCCGCTCGCCGCCCCAGATGCCGATCAGGAAGTAGAACGGGATCAGCATCAGGTCGAAGAAGACGACGAACAGCGCCAGGTCCTGCGCCATGAAGGCGCCCAGCACGGCCGTCTCGCCGAGGCCCGTGAACAGGAACAGGAGCCGCGGCCGGTCCCACTCGCGCATGGCGGTGGCGATCACCGCCGCCGTCCACAGCACCGTGGTGAGCAGGATCAGGAACAGGTTGAGCCCGTCGACGCCGAGCGAATAGCGGATGCCGAGCTCCGAGATCCAGTTGCGGTCGGTGACGAACTGCAGGCCGGCCTGGCCGGAGTGGAAGCGGGCCAGCATCACGATCGAGTAGGCGAGCGCGAGCACGGCGCCGAGCACGCCGACCGGGGCTGCCAGCCGCTTGGGCAGGAACAGCCCAAGCACACCGGCGGCCGCGGGCAGGAAGACGATGATCGACAGGTAGATCGTCATCTCAGGTCGCCTGGAGCAGGAAGTAGAGGGCGAGCGCCGCCACGCCCGCGAGCAGCAGCGTCGCGTACAGGCGCAGGTAGCCGGACTGGGCGTTGCGGGCTATCGCCTCGCCCGCGCGCACGATGCCGACCGCTCCGCCGACGATGACGCCCTGCACGAAGGCGCTCTCCACCACGTAGCGGCCGAAGCGCCCGAAGGTGGCGGTGGGCCGCACGAACAGCGCGTCGTAGAGCTCGTCGAAGTACCAGCGGTGCACCAGGAAGTCGTGCAGGCGCGGGAGGCGGTCGCGCAGGGCGAGCGTGACGCCGGGACGCTGGATGTACATCACGAACGCGGTGGTGATGCCGGCCAGCGCGATGCCGGCGCCGACGATCAGGCCGACCCAGTCGGCACCGGTGGACGGTAGGTCGTTGATGTACTTCGAGTCCGCGAAGGTCGGCTCGAGGAAGTTGCTCAGCCAGTCGGTCACGCCCGGGATGGCCACGATGCCGCCGACGATCGCCAGCACGGCGAGCGTGCCCATCGCCGCCCGCATCGGCCAGTCGCGCTCGGCGATGTGGTGGTCCGGCCCCGGGAAGCCGACGTCGGTGTCCTCGTGCTCGCCCGTCATCGGGTTCATGTGCTCGCCGTGCGCCAGCTCGCCGCGCTCGAGCGACGCCGCCTCCGGCACCGGGTCGCCGTAGAAGACGCGGAACACCATGCGGAACGAGTAGAAGGCGGTGAGCAGGGCCCCGGCGAAGGCCACGATCGCCAGCACGAGGTCATAGCCGCCGCGGTGCACGTCGAAGCCGAGGATCTCGTCCTTCGAGAACCAGCCCGACATCGGCACCATCCCCGCGAGCGCGAGCGCACCGATGGTGAAGGTGATGAACGTGAACGGCATCGCCTTGCGGAAGCCGCCCATGCGGTTGATGTCCTGGATGCCCGCCATCGCGCCGATGACGGAGCCGGCGCACATGAACAGAAGGGCCTTGAAGAAGGCGTGCGTCATCAGGTGGAAGAGCCCGCCGTCGTAGCCCCCGGTGGAGACGCCGAGCATCATGTAGCCGATCTGCGAGATCGTGGAGTAGGCGATGATCCGCTTCAGGTCGGTGATCGCCAGCGCGCAGGTGGCCGCGTAGAAGAGCGTGAAGGCGGCCAGGCCGGCGGTGATGTTGGCGGCGGTGGGCGCCAGCTCGTAGACGGAGTGGAAGCGGGCAACGAGGTAGACGCCGGCGGTGACCATCGTGGCCGCGTGGATCAGGGCGGAGACCGGCGTGGGGCCCTCCATGGCGTCCGGCAACCAGGTGTGGAGCGGCACCTGTGCCGACTTGGCGAACGCGCCGACCGTGAGCAGCAGGACGGCGGCCACCAGGGCGCTGTCGTCCTTGGCGAAGGCGCTGTGCGCGCCCTTGAAGATCCCGTCGTAGCTCAGCGAGTGGGTGTGCTTGAAGAAGATGAACGCGGCGATCACGAGCGCCACGTCGCCGATCACGTTCATCACGAACGCCTTGATGCCTGCCGCCGTGGCGGTCCGACGGCGATACCAGAACGAGATCAAGAGGTAGGACGCCGCGCCCACGAACGCCCAGCCGACGATCAGCAGGACGAGGTTGGCCGCGAGGACCAGCAGCAGCATCGAGAAGACGAAGAAGTTGAGGTAGGCGAAGAAGCGCGTGTAGCCCCGGTCGGAGTCCATGTAGGCCACCGAGTAGAGGTGGATCAGGAACGAGACCCCGCTGACGACGAGCGCCATGAAGACCGACAGCGGGTCGATCAGGATGCTCATGCCCACGTTCACGCCGGCGGTGTGCGCGTAGTCGTAGAGCGTCGACGTGACGTGGCGAGCGCCGGGCGCCCGGTCCTGGAGCGACAGGAACGTCCCCAGCGCGCAGCCGAACGCGCCCAGGATCGCCAGGCTGCCGATGAAGCCCGGCACCCGCCCGGGCCAGACGCGGTAGCCGAGCGAGATGACGAGCGTGCCCGCGAGCGGGCACGCCAGCACGAGCCAGCCCCAGGCGGTGGGGCTCATCCGCATCCTCCGAGGACGACTCGTTCCAAAAACCGAGCGATCCAAGGACGCAGGGTCGAAGGCTTGCTGGGGCAAGCCGAGACCCGAGGACGCCGGAGCGCGAAGGTTTGCAGGCCGCGAGTCATCCTCGGAGCTCCGAGAGCTGGTCGACGTCTTCGGGAAGCCGGCGGCGGAAGATCGCCACGATGATCCCGAGGCCGACCACGACCTCACAGGCCGCCACGACCATCACCACGAGCGCGAAGATCTGGCCGTCGCCGTTGCCCCACATGCGCGAGAAGGCGATCAGCGCGAGGTTGCCCGCGTTCAGCATCAGCTCGAGGCAGAGCAGGATCACGAGCGGGTTGCGCCGCGTCAGCACGCCGGCGGCGCCGATGGCGAAGATGAACGCCGACAGCACGAGGTACCAGTCGACGTTCACGGTGTGGTCCTCGCCGACTGCGGGGCGTGGGTGATCCGCTCGAGCGCCCCCTCGTCCGGGTGGCCGCGCCGGCGGCGCGCCAGCACGAGCGCGCCCACGGCCGCGATCAGCAGCAGGTAGGAGGCGATCTCGAACGGGATCAGGAAGCGGTTGAGCAGCAGCGTGCCGATCTGCGCCGGCGTGCCGAAGCCGGCCGGGATGTGGGCTCCGTGGCTGTCGAGCTTGGCCAGGCCCGAGCCGATGATCGCCACGCACAGCTCCACGCCCACCGCCACGGCGAACAGCGCGCCGAGCTTGCGCACGCCGGCGACCTCCGGCCCGAGCGGCTCATCCGCGCCGCCGATGTAGGCGACGACGAACACGTACAGGACCATCACCGCGCCGGCGTAGACGATCAGCTGGCCGGCGGCCAGGAACTGGGCATGGAGCAGCAGGAACAGGAGCGCCAGCGAGAACAGGTGACCGACCAGTGCCAGCACGCTGTAGAAGGGGTTGCGGATCATCACCACGCCGAGCGCGCCCGCGAGCGCCCCGATCGCGCCGACGAAGAACATGACCTGCTCGAACCACATGGCTACTCGCCCTCCCGCCGCAGCGGCGTGCGCTCCGGATGGTCCTCGAGCAGCATCTCCTTGGTGAAGATCAGGTCGCTGCGCGTGTAGTCCGCCAGCTCGTAGTCGTTGCCCATCGTGATCGCGTCGAACGGGCAGGCCACCTCGCAGTAGCCGCAGAAGATGCAGCGGGTCATGTTGATCTCGTAGACCGCCGCGTAGCGCTCGCCGGCCGAGACATGGTGGTCCGGCGTGTTCTCGGCCGCCACGACGCGGATGCAGTCGGCCGGGCAGGCGGCGGCGCAGAGCGAGCAGCCGACGCACTTCTCGAGGCCCGAGTCCTCGAACCGGTGCAGCTTGTGCTTGCCGCGGAAGCGTGGGTAGACCGGCGTCTTCTGCTCGGGGTACTGGATGGTGACCGGCCCCTCGACCACGCGCATGAACGAGGTCTTGAGGCCGCGCAGGGTCTCGCCGAAGGCGCGGTAGACCGCTCCCGGCCCGCCGGCCTGCGGGCCGCGCTGCACCTGGATGACGTCTGGGCCCGGGTCGTACGGGCTCATGTGGCCACCAGGACCGCTGTGACGAGGACGTTGATCGTGGCCAGCGGCAGGAGCACCTTCCAGCCGAACGACATGAGCTGGTCGTAGCGGAAGCGCGGCAGCGTGGCGCGCACCCAGATGAAGAAGACGATGAAGAGGAACATCTTGAGGATCGTCCAGAGCGGCCCGAGCGCGGCCGGCCCCGGCCCGTGCCAGCCGCCCAGGAAGGCGGCGGTGGCGATCCCCGCGATGACGATCATGTTGATGTACTCGGCCATGAAGAACGAGCCGAAGCGCATGCCGCCGAACTCGGTGTTGTAGCCGCCGACGATCTCCGAGTCGCCCTCGGTGAGGTCGAACGGCGGCCGGTTGGTCTCGGCGAAGCCGGCGATCATGAAGATCAGGAAGCCGACGAACTGCGGCACGATGTACCAGAGGTTGTGCTGGGCCTGGACGATCGAGGTCATCGACAGCGACTGCGCCTGGATCGCCACGCCGAGCAGGGACAGGCCGAGCGCGATCTCATAGGAGATGAGCTGCGCGGCCGAGCGCATCGCGCCGAGGAACGAGTACTTCGAGCCCGACCCCCAGCCGCCGAGCATCAGCGCGTAGAAGGCCAGCGCGCCGAAGGCGAAGTAGAACAGCACGCCGATCGGGACGTCGATGCCGTAGAGGCCCCAGTTGCCGCCCCAGGCGCCGTTGTCGCCGAACGGGATGATCGCCAGCGTGACGACCGCGGTGAAGATCGAGATCACCGGCGCGATCGCCATCAGCCAGGGCACGGCGGTGGTGGGCGTGGACGCCTCCTTGGACAGCAGCTTGAGCACGTCGGCCATGGGCTGGAGGATGCCGAAGGGGCCGACGCGGTTGGGGCCGAGGCGAGCCTGGAAGCGGCCGAGGAGCTTGCGCTCGAGCACCAGGATCAGCGGCACCACCCCGAGCACGACGCCGAAGATCACGAGCGACTTGACGATCTGGACGAGGGTGCCCTCGACGTAGTTGACGTCGGCCAGCGGCAGCATCACGCCTTCGCCACCTCCACCGTGCGCGGCAGGCCGTTCATCAGCGCCGTGGCGTTCTCGGGCTCGACGCCCTCGACGAGGAAGACGCTTCCCGGGGGCACCGGGTCATGCACGCGCGCGACCGCGCGCACGCTGCGGCCGTCCACCGAGACCCTCACCTCGTCGCCACTGCGGACGCCCAGGCGCTCCGCGTCGTCCGGGGACAGCTCGAGCTCCTGCTGCTGCGCCAGGAAGCGCAGCACAGTGGCGTGCTGGGTCTCGCGCCCCGTCCAGAGCGACGGCGCGGTGCCGAGGCGCAGGCCGCCGTCGGACAGCGCCGGCGGCGTGTCGAGCTCGGTGTCGGGCAGCGGGACCGAGCTGAGCGCCGCTGCGGCCTCGCGCTCCTGCCAGCGCACCCCGCGGCCGCCGACCTCCTCCAGCGTGAGGCCCTCGTAGAAGGGCACCGCGCGGGTCAGCTCGGCGAACACGTGCGGGGTCGAGGCCAGCTCGAGCGGCGAGCCGAGCCGCGCGCATAGCTCGGCCAGCACGCTCCACTGGGCGCGCACCTCGCCGGGGTGGGCGATGCCCTGCCGGACGCGCTGGATGCGCCCGTCCGGGTGTGTGACGGTGCCCTCCTTCTCGGCGTAGGACTCGGCCGGGAAGACCAAATCGGCGTGCTCGCCGAGGTCGTCGCTGACGAAATCGGCGAAGGCGATCACGCTGCCCGCCGCCTCGAGCGCGGCCTCCCAGCCGGGGCGATCGGGATGCGTGCGCAGCGGGTCTGACTGCACCAGCAGCAGCGTGGACAGCTCGCCGCCGGCCAGCCCCTTGGCGATGTCGGGGGCGGCGCTGCCCGCGGTGGCGGCGTCGGCCAGGCCAGGCGCCAGGTTGGGCAGGCAGCCCGCCTCGCGCAGGCCGCGTGCGTTGGTGGCGGCCGGCACCTCGATCAGCCCGGCGCCGTCGGTCTCCGGCACGCCGGCGCGGCGCGCGACCGCGAGCAGCGCGGCGATGGCGTGCTTGCCGCGGTCGCCGTGCGAGAGGCGCTCGCCCCAGAGGATCACGGTGGCGCCGGCGCCGCTGAGCGCCGCGGCGGCGTGGTGCAGCGACTCGCTCGTCGCGCCCGCACGGCGCGCGAGGTCGTCCAGGTCGGCGCTGCTCCCGCCCGCCAGTGCGGCGGCGAGACCGCCCAGCGCCGCCTCGTCGGCGCCCGGCGCGAAGCGCAGGATCGCCTCGGCGTTCTCGTCCAGCGAGCCCGGGCGGCTGCTGGCCACCACGAGCCTGGCGCCGTTGCGGCGCACGGCCTTGCGCACGCGCAGGTCGAGGATCGGGGCCTCGTCCACCAGGCCGGTGTCGAGCACCAGGATCGAGTCTGCGTACTCGATGTCGCTGACCCTGGCGCTGAAGTCGGGCCGCGCGAGCGCGCGCGCCTGGCCGGGGTCGAGCAGGCCGTTTGTGCGTGAGTCAACGTGGGGCGAGCCGAGCAGGTCGCGCAGGAGGTGCTGCACGAGGAAGCCCTCCTCGTTGGTGGCCTCGCCGCCGACCAGCGCCGCGCTGCGCGCCCCCGCGCGCCCGAGCGCCGACGCCGCCGTGGACAGCGCCCGCTCCCATGACACCGGCCGCAGCTCGCCGCCGTCGCGCACCAGCGGGCTGGTGATGCGCTCCGGCGCGTGGATCGCCTGGTAGCCGAAGCGGCCCTTGTCGCAGAGCCAGCCGTCGTCCACCTCGTGGTTGTCGCGCGCGAGCACGCGCATGACCTTGGTGTCGTCGCGGGTGGTGAACTTCACGTTGCACTGGCTCGGGCAGAGCAGGCAGACCGAGCCGGCGTCCTCGATGTCCCAGGGCCGGGCGCGGAAGCGGTAGGCGGTGGAGGTGAGCGCCCCCACCGGGCAGAGCTCGATGATGTTGCCGCTGAAGGGCCCGACGTACGGGTGCCCGTCGTGCGTGCCCACGAAGGTGTGGTCACCGCGCTCGAGGAAGACGAGCTGGTAGTCCTCGGCGATCTCCTGCGAGAAGCGGACGCAGCGGTAGCAGAGGATGCAGCGCTCGCGGTCGATCGCCACCAGCGGCGAGATCTCGAGCGGCTTCTCGAAGTGGCGCTTGGGCTCGATGAAGCGCGACCGGCCCGCCCCCCAGCCGAACGAGATGTCCTGCAGCGGGCACTCGCCGCCCTTGTCGCAGACCGGGCAGTCGAGCGGGTGGTTGACCAGCAGGAACTCGACGATCGCGTTCTGCGCGTGCTTCACGCGGTCGGAGGTGGTGATGACGACCATGCCCTCCTTCACCACCGTCGAGCAGGCCGTCTGGAGCTTGGGCATGCCCTCGATCTCCACGAGGCACATGCGGCAGGCGCCGACCGCCTGGCCGAGCTTGGGCTCGTAGCAGAAGTAGGGGATCTCGACGTCGCCGAGCTTGGCGCCGTCCACGAGCGAGATGCCCTCCGGCGCCTGCACCTCGCGGCCGTCGACCTCGAACGTGACCAGCTTGGGCTCGGGCCGCGGCATCAGGCTGCTTCGTCCGCCGGCGCCGCGCCCACGCCGAGCTCGATGCTGAGGTGGTCCGCCCGCTGGCGGGCGGCCTCCATGTGCGCCTCGAACTCGGGCCGGAACTTCTTGATCATCGAGCCCACCGGCATCGCCATCGAGTCGCCGAGCACGCAGAGGCAGTTGCCGATGATGTTCGTCTGCACCTCGGCCATGATGTCGAGGTCCATCGGCGTGCCCTCGCCGGCGTCGATGCGCTCGAGCATCTTCACGGTCCAGTTGGTGCCCTCGCGGCAGGGGACGCACTTGCCGCAGGACTCGTGCCGGTAGAACTCGGCGAGCCGCAGGGCCACCGCGACGATCGGCACCGAGTCGTCCACCACGATGATCGCGCCGGAGCCGAGCATCGAGCCCGCCTCGGCCATCGACTCGAACGAGTAGGGTCGGTCGAGGTCCTCCTCGAGCAGCACGGGCGCGGAGGAGCCGCCCGGGAACCAGCACTTGACACGGCGGCCGGGGGGCGGGCCCCCTGCCAATCCATAGATGATCTCCCGGGCGGGAATCCCCAGCTCGATCTCGTAGTTGCCCGGCCGCTGCACGTTGCCGGACACCGACACGACCTTCGTGCCCGCCGACTGCTCGGTGCCGCGCGACTTGAACCACTCTGCGCCCGTTGGCGATCACGAGCGGCACGTTCGAGAGCGTCTCGACGTTGTTGATCAGCGTCGGCCCCTGGTAGAGGCCCTGGTTGGCGGGGAACGGCGGCTTGAGGCGCGGGTTGCCGCGCTTGCCCTCGAGCGAGTCGAGCAGGCCCGTCTCCTCGCCGCAGATGTAGGCGCCCGCGCCGCGGTGCACGACGAGCGAGACGTCGTGGCCCGAGCCGAGGATGTCCTCGCCGAGGTAGCCCTTCTCGTAGGCCTCGGCCACGGCGGCGTCCAGGATGTCGGCCTGGAGCACGTACTCGCCGCGGATGTAGATGAAGGCGCGGTTGGCGCCCGCCGCGACCGCGCCGATGATGATGCCCTCGATCAGCCGGTGCGGGTTCTTCTGGATCAACAGGCGGTCCTTGAAGGTGCCCGGCTCCGACTCGTCGGCGTTGCAGCAGAGGTACTTGTCCATCGCGCCCTTGGGCATGAAGCTCGGCCTTCATGCCCATCGAGAAGCCGGCGCCGCCGCGGCCGCGCAGGCCGGAGCCCTTGAGCTCCTCGACGATCCGCTCGGGCTCCATCTCGGTGAGCGCCTTGCGCATCGCCTGGTAGCCGCCGATGCGCTCGTAGACGTCGATCCGGTGCAGGTCGGGCTCGTCGATGTGCTCGAGCAGCACGCGCGTCTCAGGCATCGGCCGAGTCCTCCCAGGGCAGCCTGAAGCCCTCGTCGCCGAGCCCGCGGCCGGGCAGGGGCGTGCGGCCCTCTTTCAGCGCGGCGATCACGTCCGGCGCCTCGCTCGGGTCGATCGGGCCCACGTAGCGGTTGTCGATCGACGCCATCGGCGCCATGTCGCAGGCGCCGAGGCACTCGAAGCCGCGGATGTTGGCGTCGTCGTAGTCGGCGCCCGCCGCCTGCAGCGCGTCGAGCAGCGCCTGAGCGTTGCGCAGGTTGCAGGCCACGCTCGTGCAGACGTAGACCTGGTGGCGGCCCACGGGCTCGGTGTTGAGCATGTCGTAGAAGGTGGCGAGCGAGGACAGGTAGGCGGGCGTGACCTGCATCACCGCGGCCACCTGGTCGCATCGCGTCCGGCGAGCACCAGCCGTGCACGCGCTGCGCGGCCTCGAGCGCCGGCAGCGCCGCCGAGCGGCGGTCCGGGTACTTCGCCATGTGCTCGCGGATCTCGCGCTCGAGCGCGGGCGGCACCTCGACTTCGGACAGATCGGGGATCAGCGCCGGGTCCTTGGTGAGGTCGGCTCGCGTGTCGAACCCGCTCACCGGTCGATGCCTCCGAGGATCGGGTCCAGCATCGCCACAGCCGCGATCAGGTCCGCGATGAGCCAGCCCTCCGCCATGTCCCTCACCGACTGCAGGTTGTGGAAGGACGGGTCGCGCATGTGCACGCGCGCGGGCTTCGACGAGCCGTCGGCCACCACGAAGCAGCCGAGCTCGCCGCGCGGCGACTCGATGGCCACGTAGGCCTCTCCGGGCGGCACCCGGAAGCCCTCCGTGACGAGCTTGAAGTGGTGGATCAGCGCCTCCATGCTGGTGGCGAGCTCGTGCCGCGGCGGGAGCGCCACCTTGCGGTTACCGGTGATGTAGGGGCCCTCGGGGAGCCCGTCCAGAGCCTGCTCGATGATGCGCAGCGACTCGCGCATCTCGGCGAGGCGCACACGGTAGCGGTCGTAGTGATCGCCCTGGGTGCCGACCGGGATCTTGAACTCGAACTGCTCGTAGGACGAGTAGGGCGCGGCCTTGCGCAGGTCGAACGGGTTGCCGGCCGCGCGCAGCAGCGGCCCGGTGACCCCCAGCTCGAGCAGCCGCTCGGCCGGCACGGGGCCGACCCCGCGCGTGCGCTGCAGGAAGATCTCGTTCTTGTCGAGCACCGCCTCGTACTGGTCGATGCGCGACGGCATCTGCTTGATGAAGCCGCGGCACTTCTCCTCCCAGCCGGGCGGGATGTCCTCGATCACGCCGCCGACCTGGAAGTAGCGCGGGTGCATTCGCTGGCCGCCCGACATCTCGAACAGGTCGAGCGTGTGCTCGCGGTCGCGCAGTCCCCACCAGAGGAACGAGATCGCGCCGAGGTCGAGCGCCGAGGTGGCGAGCCAGAACAGGTGGCTCGAGATGCGGTTGAGCTCCATGTGGATCACGCGCAGGTACTGGGCGCGCGCCGGCACCTCCTCGTCGAGCAGCCGCTCCACCGCCATGCAGTAGGCCATCGCGTTGAAGTAGTAGGCGAGGTAGTCCATCCGCTCGACGAACGGGATGACCTTCCAGTAGGACTGGTCCTCGCAGCTCTTCTCGATGCCCGTGTGCACGTAGCCGATCAGCGGCGTGAGCTGGCGCACGTACTCGCCCTCGAGCGTGACCAGCAGGCGCAGCACCCCGTGCGTGGCCGGGTGGTGGGGGCCGATGTTGAGCGTGAACAGCTCGGTCTCGGGCTCGACCTCGGTGCCGGAGATCGGCACGTCCGGCCGGTCGAGCCGCTCCATCGTGATCGAGCGCTCGCGCTCGCGGTAGGGCACTCCCAGCGGGTCGGGCGTCTTACTCATACCAGCGCGGGTTCTTGTCCTGGTTGAAGGTGAAGAGCACCGGCTCGCCGCCCTGCGGGAAGTCCCGCCGCTGCGGGTAGCCCTCGTAGTCCTCCGGCATGAGGATCCGGCGCAGGTCGGGGTGGCCGTCGAAGACCACGCCGAACATGTCGAACACCTCGCGCTCGGGGAAGTCGGCGCCCGCCCAGAGGTCGACGACGCTCCGCACGCGCGGGTCCTCGACGCCCACGCGCGTCTTCACGGCGAGCCGGTCCACGCGGGTCATGCTGAGCAGCTGGTAGTGCACGCCGAGGCGCGGCTCCTCGGGCAGGTAGTCGCAGCCGTAGACGGTCGAGAGGAACTCGAACGGCTCCTCGGGGTGGCTCTTCAGGTGCGCGAGGACGTCGTGCACGCGCGGCGGCGCGACCTCCAGCTGTGGCCTGCTCGCGGTAGAAGCTGGTGCCGACGACGGCGTCCTCGCCCAGCTCGTCGCGGACCCGCTGCGCGATCAGCTCGAGACCGGTTGCGTCAGGCACGTTCTTCCGTGCCGTACGCCTGGTAGCGCTCGCGCCACCCGAGGTCCGGCTCGTCCTTGATCTTCTTCTGCAGCTTGATGATCCCGTACAGAAGCGCCTCGGGGCGGGGCGGGCAGCCCGGCACGTAGATGTCGATCGGCAGGAACCTGTCGGCCCCGGCGACCAGCGCGTAGTTGTTGAACATGCCGGCGCTCGAGGCGCAGGCGCCCATCGAGATCACCCACTTGGGCTCGAGCATCTGGTCGTAGAGCCGCCGGATGACGGGCGCCATCTTGATCGACACGCGTCCCGACAGGATCAGCATGTCCGCCTGCCTGGGCGAGGCGCGCGACACCTCGGCGCCGAAGCGCGCCAGGTCGTTCCGCGGCGAGCCGATCACCGAGATCATCTCGATGGCGCAGCAGGCCAGGCCGAAGGTGGCCGGCCAGACCGCGTTGGCGCGGGCCCAGTTCTGCGCCTTCTCGAGCGTGGTGAACAGCACCCGCTCCTCGACGTACTGCTCGAGGTCGGCGTCGCCGACGTCCCCCTGCAGCATCCGCTTTGCGGTGACCTGGCGGATGCGGAGGTCGTCGAGCTTCTGGCGCGTCACCTCCATTCGAGCGCTCCCCTCCGCCAGACGAACACGAACGCGACGAGCAGGAGCGCGACGAAGACGACGATCTCCCCGAGCGCGAAGGTCCCGATCGCCTTCAGCTGGATCGCCACCGGGTAGAGGAAGATCACCTCGATGTCGAACAGGATGAACAGCATCGCGATCAGGTAGAAGCTGATCCCGAAGCGGAAGTTCCTCGTGACCTCCGAGGGCAGGCCGCACTCGTAGGGCTCACGCTTGACGGGGTTGGGCCGTCGTGGGCCCAGCACCGCGTTCAGGAAGGTGAATGCCGTGCCAACGCCCCCGCCGAGGACCATGAAAACGACGACAGGGAAGTAGCTCTTGAGCATCGGGACGGACCCCTCTTATATCACCCTTGTGACACGTTGCTACATAGTGCGAAAGGTCGCTATCTGAGCGGCATTCACATGGCCGTCGGCATCGCCGTGCTGGCCGCCAACGCACTTGGAGCGACGTGGGGCGTCGTGGCCTGGATTCGCCAGGTCACGTCGGTCTGGTTCTGGTACCTCCTGCGCGTCGCGCAGTCGGTCGTCGTCGTCCAGGTGGCGATTGGACTGTTTCTCCTGATCGGTCAGAGCAAGCGGGCCCACGACCAGCTGCACTACCTGTACGGGATCGCGCCGCTGGTGGTCGCCCTGGTCAGCGAGGCCACGCGCGCGGGCGCCGCTCAGCGTGAGCTCGACGTGGCCGGGATCGAGGACCCCGAGGCGCTCGAGCACCGCGAGAAGGTGCTGCTCGCGCGGCGTGTAGTGAGGCGCGAGATGGGCATCATGACGATCGGGTTGATCCTGATCGTCACGTTGGCGCTGCGTGCTTTCAGCACGGGCGGGTAATTTGTCAGGCACTTCTTCTACGCGCCAAGCGAGTGGTAGCCGCTCCTGTAATAAACGAGCGGCTCGCCCCCGGGCGAGCCAACGCTCCTCACCGCGGTCACGCCGATGAGGTGGTCGCCCCCCGGCAGCAGGTCCTGCACGTCCCCGGTGAGCCAGGCCACCACCTCGTGCAGCACGGGCACGCCGTCCACCTCGTCGAAGCCCACGCCGAGGAACTTCTCGGGCTCAGGGGCCTTGCTGGCGAACACCGAGGCGAGCGGCTGCTGGTGCTGGGCGAGGACGTTCACGGCGAGCCGGCCGGACTCGCGCACGGCGGCCAGCGTACGCGAGCTGAGCTCGAGGCAGACGAGCATCAGCAGCGGGTCGAGCGAGAGCGAGCAGATCGCGTTCGCGGTCATGCCGGCCGGACCGGTGGTGGTCACCACGGTCACGCCCGTGGCGAAGTGGCTGATCGCGGCGCGGTAGGCGGCGGCGTCGGGCTCGGCCGGCATTGCGCCGGGGTATACCAGGAGGCATCGGCGTGAACGGGACCCAGACAGGGTTCGGAGGGGCGGAGCTGCGGCTCACGGCCGAGCTGTCGCGGCTGCCGGAGGCGCGCAACTGGGCGGACGACGCCGCGCGCGAGTTCGGCTTCGACGAGATGGTGCGCTACCAGATCAAGATGGCCGTGAGCGAGGGGGTGGCCAACGCCGTCGAGCACGGCTCCTCCTCGGCCACCGACCAGATCCGGCTGCGCGCGGTCGGCGAGGGCAACGCGCTCGCCTTCTACATCCGCGACACCGGCCGCTTCATCCCCCGCATGGCCCGCCGCGGCGACCTCCCGGAGCGCGGCCGCGGCCTGGCCTTCCTCGGCCAGCTCATGGACGAGGTCGACATCAAGCCGTCCGAGCAGGGGACGGAGCTTAGGTTTTGCAAGCGCTTGGACTCGTAGCGGCCGCGCAAGAAGCATCCCCGCAGGGGATGCGGCTACGGGAGGCCGGATGCCGACAGTCAGGTCGGTACCGCCGGCAGGATGCCGGCGGGGCTAGAAAGGGTCCGAAGGGCCCCGGC
The DNA here is from genome assembly GCA_963848495.1 of uncultured Thermoleophilaceae bacterium. GTDB lineage: Bacteria > Actinomycetota > Thermoleophilia > Solirubrobacterales > Thermoleophilaceae > JAICJR01. The sequence continues at coordinate 224,048 of CAWKDV010000001.1, read as the reverse complement.
GTAAGCCTCAATCGCCGCCGATGTGGGCGGCCCGCGGACGAATCTTTCGCCGCCTCGGACCGCCTCCGGCCTACGCCGGGGCGAGTGTTGATTCGGCGGCGGTGGTGGGGCTCCTGCATCGCGGACGGCGGCTCCGGATAACATGCGCGCCCGTGTCACGCCCGAGGCCGCTGTGGATCGTGGGGGCGGCGGCGGTCGTACTCGCCGTCGCGGCCTGCGGAACCCGCACGATCAACGCCGATAACAGCCAGCCACAGGCCCCTGTGCATCAGGGCGCCGAGCTGTTCCATGACCGCTGCGGCGGCTGCCACACGCTCACCGCGGCGGACACCCAGGGCTCGGTTCCTCCAGGCAAGGTCACGCAGAAGGAGCGCACCGACGGCCCGAACCTCGATTTCATCAGGGAGAGCATGAACGACGTGCTGTTCGCCATCCGCAACGGCGGCTTCTCAGGCTCGATCATGCCCGCGAACGTCGTGGTGGGGCAGGACGCCCAGAAGGTCGCGGCGTTCGTGTCGAAGTACGCCGGCAGCAAGGCCGCGACGGCAAAGTAGCCTCGACGGGGGAGCCGCCGTGCTCGACCTCAAGCTCATCCGCCGCGATCCAGAAGGCGTGCGCTCCGCGCTCGCGCGTCGTGGCGCGGCCGAGGCCATCGACGGGCTGTTGGAGGCGGACCGCCGCTGGCGCGAGCTGACCACGCGCTTCGAGGAGCTGAAGGCGGAGCAGAACGCCGTCGGGCGGGAGATCGGCGAGGCCAAGCGCTCGGGGGCGGACGCCGCCGCGGCGCTCGAGCGCTCAGCGGCGCTGAAGGCCGAGCTGGGGCCGCTCGGCGAGGAGGTCCGTGAGGCCGACCAGCGAGTCCACGAGCTCCTGATCTCCCTGCCCAACCTGCCCGACCCGGATGCGCCCGAGCAGGAGGACCGGGTGCTGCGCGAGGTCGGCGAGAGCGGCAAGCTCGGCAAGGACCACCTCGAGCTGCTCGGCGATCGCGTCGACATGGAGCGCGGGGCGCGGCTGTCCGGCTCCCGCTTCGCCTACCTGAAGGGCGATGCCGTCCTACTCGAGTTCGCGCTGGTCCGCTGGGCGCTCGAGGTGCTCGGCGGACATGGCTTCACACCCGTGATCCCGCCGGTGCTGGTGCGCGAACGCGCGCTCTTCGGCACCGGCTTCCTGCCCGACACCGAGCAGCAGATCTACCGCCTCCCCGAGGACGACCTCTACCTGGTCGGGACCTCGGAGGTGGCGCTGGCGTCGCTCCACGACGACGAGATCCTCGACGAGGCCGACCTGCCGCTCCACTACGCGGGCTTCTCCACCTGCTTCCGGCGCGAGGCGGGCGCCGCCGGCAAGGACACGCGCGGCATCTTCCGCGTACACCAGTTCGACAAGGTGGAGATGTTCGCCTTCGTGCGGCCGGAGGACTCGCTCGACGAGCACGAGCGGCTCCTGTCGATCGAGGAGGAGCTGCTGCAGGCGCTCGAGCTCCCCTACCGGGTGGTGAGCATCGCGGCCTGGGACCTCGGCTCCTCGGCCGCGAAGAAGTACGACCTCGAGGCGTGGCTGCCCGGCCAGGGCCGCTTCCGGGAGCTGACCTCGTGCTCGAACACCACCGACTACCAGGCGCGCCGCCTCGGGATCCGCTACCGGCCGGATGGCGGCAAGCCCGAGGAGGTGCACACGCTGAACGGCACAGCCGTGGCGGTCGGGCGGACGATCATCGCGGTGGTGGAGAACCACCAGCGGGACGACGGCAGCATCGCGGTGCCCGCCGTGCTCCACCCATTTGGGGCGCCGCCGGTAATCGCCCCCGCGAGCTGAGCCCCAGCGGTAGGATCGCCCTGCCCGATCCCGGGGGAGGAATCCGATGTTCTCATCGATTGTCGTCGGAACCGACGGCTCCGACACCGCGAAGATCGCCGTACGCGAGGCGATCGAGCTGGCCGCCGCTTCCGGCGCCAAGCTCAGCATCGTCAGCGCATACGCGCCGGTGGCCGCGCAGGTGCAGGCGGGAGGTGGGCCCGAGGGTGCGCACTGGAACGTGGGCCCCGACGTGCTCGTGGAGGGCGTGCTCTCCGAGGCGTCGGCCGTGGCGTCGGGGATGGGCGTGCAGGCGGACTGCCGCGCACTGCGCGGTGACCCCGCCGACGCGCTGCTCGAGGCCGCCGAGCAGGAGGGCGCGGACCTGATCGTGGTCGGCAACCGCGGCATGACCGGCGCCAAGCGCTTCCTGCTGGGCAGCGTGCCGAACAAGGTCTCGCACCACGCCCACTGCAGCGTGCTGATCGTGCGCACGACGTAGGGGGGCGAATCTCGGCCGCCGTCGGGCTTAGGGGGTGTATGTGCCCCCTAGACCTGACAGCGGAACAGATCCTTGCCCGGATCGGGACGCGGAGCAAGGGAATCGCCACTCGCGAGGAACTGATGGACGCCGGGCTCAGCCGAGACGAGATCCGCTGGCGAGTGCGAAAGGGCTCGCTCATCCGCGAGCACCCGGGCGTCTACCGGGTCGGCCACAGGGCGCCCAACGTGGAGACCTCCTTCCTGGCCGCGGTGAAGGCCTGTGGTGAGGGGGCGATTCTCAGCGGACTGGCGGCAGTCCACCTCTACCGCCTCCTCAAGGGCGATCCGCCGCTCCCTGAGGTCACCGCGCCGAAGGACCGCGATGTGGACGGCGTCCTCACGCATTGGGCGCGGCGCGGCATCGACCCGCGGGACAAGACGACCTACAACGACATCCCCATCACCACGATCCCCCGCACACTGGTTGACGTGGCCGGCCGCCTCGACGACGACCAGCTGGCGCGCGCCGTCCACGAGGCTTTCGTCCGCTTCCGCGTGAAGCCCGACCGGGTCGAGGCGGTGCTCGCCCAACGGCCGAATGCTCCCGGCGCCGCCCGTCTGCGCGCGATGGTGTCTGGCGACAGCGCCATCGTCCTCAGCCGCCTCGAGAAGGGCTTCATCCAGCTCCTCAAGCGGGAGAAGTTCCCGCTCCCGCAGACCAACCGCAAGACCGGGGCGCACTGGGTCGACTGCCGCTGGCCCGCGCTGCGCCTTACCGTCGAGCTCGACAGCTACGCCTTCCACAACAGCCGCTACTCCTGGGAGCAGGGTCATGAGCGCCGGCGCGCCGCCAAGAAGCGGGGAGACGCCTTCCGCCGCTACACGTGGACGGACGTCTTCGACGATCCGGCGCCGATGATGGAGGAGCTGCGAGAGTTCGCGGGCAATCGTTATTCGTAGTACCTTCTACCTGACCGTGCCCGCGGTTACGGATCAGGCGCACCTCCTGCCGGGACTGTTCGAGCTCACAGCCGACGGTCCTCGACTCGTGGCGAGCCGCTGCGTCAGGTGCGCGCGCCACTGCTTCCCCGAGCGCAGTATCTGCGCCAGGTGCAAGGCGCCGACGATGGAGCCGGTGCGGCTCGGGCAGCGAGGCACCCTGTACAGCGCCACGGTTTGCCAAGTCGCGCCCGAGGGGTGGCGGGCGCCGTACCTGCAGGCGTACGTCGAGCTGCCGGAGAGGATCCGCGTGTTCACGCTGATCAGCAGCGAGATCGACCCGAGGGCGGACGCGCTGGAGCGCGGCACGCCGATGGAGCTGGTGGTGGAACCCGTCCAGCCGGGAGCCGAGGCGGTGACCTACAAGTACCGGCCCGCCGAGCCCGATGCGTGAGGTGGCGGTGGTCGGCGTCGGGATGCACCCCTTCGGCAAGCATCCGGACAAGTCGCTCAAGGACCTCGGGCGAGAGGCCGTGTGGGCGGCGATCCGGGATGCCGGCATCGACCCGCGGCGGATCGGCTGCGCGTACGTGGGCAACTCCCTGGCCGGACTGCTGACGGGCCAGGAGGGGATCCGCGGGCAGGTGATCCTGCACGACGCCGGGATCGACGAGATCCCGGTGGTGAACGTCGAGAACGCCTGCGCCAGCGGGAGCACGGCGCTGCGCGGAGCCTGGCTCGAGGTGGCCGCCGGAACGGCCGACGTGGCACTCGCGCTCGGGGTCGAGAAGATGTACGTGGGCGACACGGCGCGGTCGTTGGCGGCGCTCGCCGCGGACTCCGAGATCGACCTGGCGCGCATGGGCATGCAGTTCAGCGCCGTCTATGCGGCTCACCCGAAGTACAACCTCGACGGCCGGATGGACGAGTACGGCTGGTCGGACGCCGACCTTGCCGCCGTGGCGGTGAAGAACAGCCGCCACGGCTCCCTCAACCCCTACGCGCAGCACCGGAGGGCGTTGACGGAGGACGAGGTCCTGGCGGCGCCGATGGTCGCCGACCCGCTGACGCTCTACATGTGCTCCTCGATCGGTGATGGCGCGGCCGCCGCGATCGTCTGCGCGAGGGAGCATGCGGCGGCGCTGAGCGAGTCGCTGCCGATCACGATCGCCGCGGCCAAGCTGCGCTCCGGCCACCTCTTCATGAGCGGCGACGCCGGCTTCAGCACGCTGCGCGAGCTGGCGGCGGAGCTCTACGAAGAGGCGGCCATCGGGCCCGAGGACATCGACGTCGCCGAGGTGCACGACGCCATGGCGCCGGTCGAGTTGCTGATCTACGAGAGCCTCGGCCTCTGCGGGCCGGGCGAGGGGCCGGCCCTGGTGCGCGAGGGCACCACCGCGATCGGCGGCGAGCACGTGGTGAACCCGAGCGGCGGCCTGACCGCGCGCGGCCATCCCGTCGGCGCCACCGGCCTCGCGCAGGTGGTCGAGCTGGTCTGGCAGCTCCGCGGGCAGGCCGGCGAGCGCCGCGCCAAGGAGCGCCCGCTCACCGCGCTCGCCCACAACCAGGGCGGGCTGCTGGCCGGCATGGACTCCGCCGCGTACGCCCTCACCCTGTTGAAGCGCTGACCGTGGACACGCACGCGCCCATCGCCGCCGGCGCGCACTCCCTCGATTTCGCACATGAGGCGAGCGAACCGGCGTCGCTCGAGCGGCTCCAGCTCGGGCGGCTGAATGAGGTCCTCGCGCGCGCGCGCAAAACCCCCTTCTACGAGCGGCGATTCAGCGGCCTCCCGGACCGCCTGACGGACATCGCCGAGCTGCGCACGTTCCCCCTCACGACGAAGCGGGACGTGCTGTCGGACATCGCGGCCCACCCTCCCTTCGGCTCGCGCGCGCGGGTCCCGCCGGAGAGCGTGCGCCAGGTGGTGACCACGAGCGGCACGAGCGGCGCCGGCGAGGAGGTCTATCCACTCGACGCCGAGGACGAGCGCCGCCTCTACGCGATGGCCGCCCGCGGCTTCCACTGGGCGGGCGTCGAGCCCGGGTCGGTGGTGTTGAACACGCTGCCGCTCACTACCGCGGCCGCCGGCCAGTGGTACTACCACGGCCTGCGGTTCCTGGGGGCGACGGTGCTCGGCGTCGGCACCTACGCGACCGAGCGCAAGCTCGAGTACCTCATCCGCTTCGGGGCCGACACGCTGGTGGGCACGCCCTCGTACGTCCTGCGGCTGGCGCTCGAGGCGCGGAACTCGGGCCTCGACCCCGCCGGGACGAGCGTGCGCCGGGTCGTCGTCGCGGGCGAGTGCTGGTCGGAGGACTGGATGCGCCGCCTCGAGGAGCACTGGGGCGCGCGCGTGTTCGAGCAGTACGGCTCCACGCAGCGCGCGATGGCATGGAGCTGCCCGGTGGGCGCGCTCGCCCCCGACGGCCGCGGCGTGCTGCACGCCCTCTCTGACCACGGGATCTACGAGGTGGTGGACCCCGAGACGCGCGCGCCCGTGAGCGAGGGCGCCGGCGAGCTGGTGGTCACGCCGTTCGTGTCGAGTGCCTCGCCGCTCGTCCGCTTCGCCACCGGAGACCGGGTCACGCTCGTGCCGGAGTGTCCCTGCGGCCGCCCGGGCCCGCTGTTCGCGGCGGGCACGGTCGACCGCTACGACTTCATGGTCAAGGTCAGGGGCGTGAACCTCTGGCCCGAGGCGCTCGACCGTGCCGTGTTCGGCGTCGAGCAGGTGCGCGAGTACCGGGCCGAGGTCGAGACCGACGAGAGCGGCCGTGAGCTCCTGCGGCTCGACGTGGAGCTCGTCGAACCGGCCGTCGGAGCGGAGCAGGCGGTGGCGGATGCCGTGAGGCACGCCACCGGGCTCGCGGCCAGCGTGCGCGCAGTGACCGGCAATGCGCTCACCGCGAGCATCGAGGACCGCTTCCACAAGCGCCGCCGGCTGTACGACAGGCGCAAGGAAGAGCGCGCGTGCGGCTAGCCGTGAGCCTGGGCATCAGCCCGCGCGAGTCGCTGCGCGACTGGGCCGATTTCAGCGTCGAGCTCGAGCGCGGCGGCGTGAGCCGCATCTGGCTGATCGACTCACAGCTCGCGATGAAGGACGTGCACGCCGGCCTGCTGATGGCGGCGCTCGGCACGGAGACGATCGAGCTCGCCACCGGGGTGACAAACCTCCACACCCGGCACCCGACCGTCACGGCCGGCGCGATGGCCGGGCTGTCGGAGGTCTCGGGCGGCCGCGCGATCCTCGGCCTCGGCGCAGGCGACTCGGCGGTGCGCGCCATCGGGCGGCAGCCCTCGCGCGTGGCGGAGATAGAGGCCGGGCTTCGCTTCTTCAAGGCCGTCCTCGCCGGCGAGCCGGCGCGGTGGGAAGGGCGGGAGCTGCGACTGCCCCAGACGCCGCCGACCGTGCCCGTGCAGCTCGCCGTCAGCAGGCCGCGCATGTGCCGGCTGGCGGGCGCGCTGGCCGACGGCGCCCTGATCATGGGCCCGGCGCAGCCCGAGCTCGTGGCCGAGCAGGTCGGGTGGGTGAGAGCCGGCGCCGCGGCCGCCGGCCGCGACCCCGCCGAGGTGGAGCTGTCGTTCGTCGCCACCACCTCCGTGGGCGCCGACGAGGCCGCCGCGCTCGACGACGTGCGCTCGTGGGTCAGCGCACAGGCGCGCCTGCTGGCGGACGTGGAGGCGCTGCCGCCGGCGCTCGAACGCCACCGCGACGAGCTGATCCGGGCCAAGCGCAGCTACGACTTCGCCGAGCACCTGTCGACGCGGGCTGGCCACCAGGACTCGGTGAGCGACGAGCTCGTGCGGCTGCTCGCGGTGACCGGCGAGCCCGGCGACTGCGCTGCGCGCCTCGCCGAGATCCTCGCCACCGGCATCGACCAGCTCGTATTCCCGCTGATGGGGGCGCGCCGGCTCGAGCGCCTCGGGCTGATCAGGAGCGAGGTGGTGCCGGCGCTACAGGCCTAGCGCCCGCTCCGCCGCGCCGCCCAGCAGCAGGTCGATCTCCTCGCGCTCGAAGGTCACGCCGCCGGGCGCCTCGTCGGGAAGCGAGCGGAGGAGCTCGACCCAGGTGGCATGCGCGACCCGCCGCACCTGCCGCAGCGCGGGCCAGTCGCTGCCGAAGATCACGCGGCTGGCGCCGGCGGTGGACATTACCCCGCGCAGCTCCCGGCAGAACTGCTCGGGGCTGCGCAGGTACTTCGCCTGCCAGTAGGCGATGTCGACGTTGACGTTCGGGTGGTGCCAGGCGATCTCGGCCGCCTCCTGCCACCAGCCCATACCGGCATGTGCCAGCACGAAGGTCAGCTCCGGGAAGTCGTTCGCCGGCTGGTCCACGAGGATCGGGCGGGTGCACTCGCTGCGGAGCGGCCCTATCTCCTGCCCCGTGTGCACCACCACGGGCAGCCCGAGCTCCGCGCAGCGCTCGTACACGCGGTAGCAGTAGGACTCGTTCGGGAGCGCGCCCGCCGGCGGCCAGATCTTCATGCCGTGGATGCCGTATTCGTCCTTCGCACGAGCCACGAAGGCGGCGGCATCGGGCCTCCGCGGGTCGATGCCGCCGTAGAGCACGAGCCGCTCCGGGTGCCGCGCGACCGCGGCGGCGAACAGCTCGTAGCGGCGCTCGAGTGAGATCCCGTCGCCCACGCCGGCGTGCAGGGCGAAGTCGAGCACGAACACCACCGACCTGGCGATGCCGGCCGCGTCCATGTCCGCCACCAGCAGGTCCCCGTCCTGGTCGAACCAGCCCGTCTCGATTCGCTCGCGCACGTACTCGCTCGGGCGCCCGGAGACGCTGCTGCCGTAGTCGGCCATCGCGTCGATCCAGTAGGCGGGCGTCATCTCCCGGCTGTACAGGTGCGTGTGGGCGTCGATCACTCGCGTATCGGTCACATCTCCCTCCTCCGCGGCGCGAGGCGCCGGTCAAGGCCGAGCAGGCCGGTGCAGAAACCGGCCGCGCTCATCAGCACGAGTGGCAGCTCGAAGCCGCCGGTCAGGTCGCGCCCGGCGCCGACGAGCAGCGGCGCGAAGGCCGACATCCCGTAGCCGATGCCGAGCATCCAGCCGGTGAGCTCGTCGATCTCCGCCTGCGACTCGCGCAGGTCGAGGGGCAGCGTGAGCATCAGGGGGAAGATCGAACCGGTGCCGATGCCGAAGCCGATCACCCACAGCCAGGGGGCGGCCATCGGCGCGAGCGCGAGGCCGAGGACCGCGGCCGCCATCAGCGACGCGGTGCCGAGCAGCCAGGGGCGGCGATCACGCCCGTCCGAGAGGCGCGGCACGAGCAGCGACGCCGGCGCCGTGAAGATCGCGACCATCGCGGTGGTGAGCGCGGCGTGGCCGGCGCTCCAGCCCTGATGGCGGTAGAGCGCTGCCACCCAGCTGATCACCGCCGCGAAGCCCATCGACTGAAGGCCGAACATCACGCCGAGCCGCAGCTCGGAGCGTCCCGGCCGGCGCCGATGCGACGGCCGCGATCGGCCGGCCTCGCGCGGCGCGGGGAAGCTGGGCCACGCCCTCAGCCAGAGCGGCAGGGCCAGCAGCGCGGGCACTGCGCTGACCGCGAAGGCCGCACGCCAGCCGCCGAGGGCATGCGCGAGCGGCACCATCAGGAGCGCGGTGATCGCCGCCCCCACCGCGAGCGCGGCCACGTAGCTGCCGGTGATGGCTCCCGGCCGGCCTGGAAAGCAGCGCTTCACGACGCCCGGCAGCGTCAGGCCCATCAGCGCCACGGCGATCCCCATCGGCACGGTGGCCAGCACGATCAGCTCCGCGTTGGGCGCCGCCGCGCGCAGCAGCGTGCCGGCCGCGAGCAGCGCGAGGGCGTAGGCGATCAGCCGCTCGGAGCCGATTCGCGCGGCGAGCGGCGGGCCGCCGAGCGCGAAGACCCCCATGCACATGAACGGCACGGCGCCCAGCAGGCCGGCCACCGTGCTGCTCATCGCGGCGCTCGAGCGGATGTCCTCGATCACCGGGCCGACCGACACGACGCCGATCCGGAGGTTGAACGCGACCGCCAGGATGCCGCCGAGCACCGCGAGCGGAGCGGTGTCCCGGCTCGCGCTGACTGCAGCGGCTTGCCGGGCCATTTGGTCATACTACATACGTATTCCCAGGAAGCGGGCAAGTGCGACCGCGCCACGCGATTCCGCCAATCTGGCGCCTACAATGTTCTTTCTCCTTCGTAACACGAAGTGCTGAGCATCTTGGACGGCATGTTCACCGAACTCGAGAACACCCCGCTTGCGGAACGGGCGCGCGAGGCGATCCTCGAGGCGATTCTCAGCAGGCGCTTCGACGACGACCGGCTGCCGTCCGAGGACGAGCTGGCGAAGATGCTGAACGTCAGCCGCACCACGATCCGCACCGCCCTCCACAGCCTCGAGCAGGACGGCATCATCACCCGCAGGCGGGCGGTGGGCACCACGATCAATCGCCATGTGGGCCCCTCGACGCTCGCCCTGCAGCGCCTGATCGGCTTCGACTGGCTGCTCCAGGAGAAGGGCCACAAGGTCAAGGTCGACCAGTCGTGGAAGCGCACCAGCCCGCCGGAGGACATGATCGAGGTGCTCGGCGTGGACGACATCGAGGAGTGCTTCCTCACCGAGAAGCTCTACTACGCGGACAGCTCGCTGGCGATCTACGTGCGCGACCTCGTGCCCTGGGACAACATCGAGCGCGAGCTGCCGAAGAACCCGGCGGCGTCGCTGTTCGAGTTCAGCAAGCGCTACTGCCGCACACCGATCGACCACGCGGTGGCGGAGATGGTGCCGGTCGTCAAGCGCGACGACAGCACCACCAAGCTCGGCATGCCGGCGGGGGAGGGCTTCATCCGCCTCCACGAGATCCACTACTCGAGCAACGGCACCGCGATCGCCTACTCGATGATCGACGTCGACGACGAGTACATCCGCTTCGAGATCTTTCGCCGGCGCTGATCTCAGTCGACGAGATAACCGAGCGACTGCGCGAGCGCGCCTACCTGGCCGACCGCGGGCTCGCCACGGTGATGAGCGTCGCGCTCTCCCTGCGCAAGCCGGTGCTGCTCGAGGGCGAGGCGGGCGTCGGCAAGACCGAGTGCGCGAAGGCGCTGGCCGGCGTGCTCGACGCGCGCCTGATCCGCCTCCAGTGCTACGAGGGCATCGACGTCGCCCACGCCCTCTACGACTGGAACTACGCCCGCCAGATGCTCTACATCAGGACGCTCGAGGCGGCCGACGCCGCCGCCCCCGAGCGGGTGAGCGACGTCTTCGGCCGTGAGTTCATGGTCCGCCGCCCGCTGCTCGACGCCATCGAACACGAGGACGAGCGGGCCCCGGTGCTCCTGATCGACGAGATCGACCGCGCCGACGACGAGTTCGAGGCCTTCCTGCTCGAGCTCCTGTCCGACTTTCAGGTGACCATCCCCGAGCTCGGCACTATCCGTGCGCGCGAGCGGCCACTCGTGATCCTCACCTCGAACCGGACCCGGGAGCTGCACGACGCGCTCAGGCGCCGCTGCCTCTACCACTGGATCGACTACCCGAGCATCGAGCGCGAGGTGGCGATCGTCCAGCTGCGGCTTCCCCAGGTGCCCGAGCGCCTGGCGCGCGAGGCCGCCCGGTTCGTCGCCGAGCTGCGAGAGCTGGGCCTGGCCAAGGCGCCCGGCATCGCCGAGACCCTCGACTGGGTCGAGGCGCTCGCCTCGCTCGGCGAGGAGGAGCTGGACGAAGCGCTGGTGGACGCAACGCTCGGCGCGGTGCTCAAGTACCACGAGGATATCGAGCGGGCGCGCGAGCACGGTCTCGGCGAGCTGATCGCCGGAGCGCGGGGCTCGACGGGGCGATGACCGCCGCGGCGCCGGGCGGGGCCCTCGTCCGGAGGCTCGCGGCGTTCGGGCGCGTGCTGAGGGAGGCCGGCGCGGAGGTCGGCCCGGGCAGGCTCCAGGACGCGGTGCTCGCGCTGGACGCAGTCGGGGTGCGCTCCCGCGACGACGTCTACTGGGCGCTGCGCTGCACGCTCGTGTCGCACCAGAAGGACCTCGAGGCGTTCGACGCCGCCTTCGCCGCGTTCTGGGAGCGGGCCGCGCCCGGCGGCGCCGACGAGCCGCCGCGACTGCCCCTGCCGTCACAGGAGGAGCCCGGCGCCGCGGGCGACGCCGACCCGGGCGGCGGCGAGCTCGAGCGCTCGCGCATCGGCGCGGCGGACGAAGACGGCGGCGAGGGCGAGCGGGGCAGGGCGGGGATGGCCTGGTCCGCCGCCGAGCAACTGCGGCAGCTCGATTTCGCCGAGTACAGCGCCGGCGAGCTGCGGGCGGCTCGGCGGCTGCTCGAGCGGGTGGCCCGCGCCGCGCCGAAGCGCAGGTCACGCCGGCTCGAGACCGCCCACGACGGGCGCGAGCTGGACCAGCGCCGCACGCTGCGAGGCGCGATCCGCACGTCCGGCTACCCGCTCGAGCGCCAGTGGCGGCGGCGCCGGCTCGCGCCGCGCAAGCTGGTCTTCCTCGTCGACGTGTCGGGCTCGATGGAGCCCTACGCGCGCGCGACGATCATGTTCCTCCAGGCCGCTGTCAGGGCGGGCACGAAGGTGCGCGCCTTCACCTTCGGCACCCGTCTCACCGAGATCACCCGCGAGCTCGCGGGCCACGACCCCGATCGCTCCCTGCGGGCGGCTGCGCGCGCGGTGCCGGATTGGGCGGGCGGGACCCGCATCGGCGACAACCTCGCCACCTTCAGCGACGCCTACGGCCCGCGTGGGGTGACCCGCGGTGCCGCCGTCGTGATCGTCTCGGACGGCTGGGAGCGCGGCGACGCCGCCCGGCTCGCCGCCGAGATGGCCCGACTCCAGCGTGCGGCGCACGCCGTGGTGTGGGTCAACCCGCTCGCGGGCGACGAGGACTACGAGCCGCTCGCCCAGGGCATGGCGGCGGCGCTCCCGTACGTCGACCACTTCATGCCCGGGCAGAGCCTGAGCTCGTTCGAGGCGCTCGCGGACGTGCTCGAGCGGCTTCCACTCGCCCGCACCACGCTGCGCGCTCAGGGACGCAGGTAGGAGTTCACGTCGAGCTCGGCGCCCTCGATGTCGCGGTACATGCCCGCGACGAGCGACTCGAGCTGCGCGGCATCGTCCGAGCGCTCGCCCGCCAGCGAGTCCGCGACGTGCTCGTGCGCCTGGCGGATCGCGCCCGCCAGGTCGACCTGCACCGGCGCCCCGTCCCGGAAGACCACGCGGCCGTTCACCACGACGGCGGCGATGTCGCGGCTCGGAGCCCCGTAGACGAGCTGGCGCACAGGGTCGTGGAGTGGGCTGAACGCCGGCGAGTCGAGCGGCAGCAGGATCAGGTCGCCGAGCGCGCCCACCTCGATGCGGCCGAGCCGCTCGCCGTGGCCGGTGCACACGCTCGCCTCGGAGGTGGACATCGCCAGCGCCTCGCGCGCGGTCAGCCAGCGCCCGAAGTCGCCGCCGCGCGCCTTGTGCAGCAGCGCGGTCATCTTCGTGAGCTCGAGCATGTCCAGCGTCTCGTCACAGCCGCGGCCGTCCGTACCGAGCGCGAGGCGCACCTTGGCGTCGCGCATCGCGGGCACCCTGGCCACCCCGTCGCCCAGCCGCAGGTTGCTCAGCAGGCAGTGCACGCACGGGGTGCCGCTGCCGGCGATCAGCTCGATGTCGCGGTCGCTCAGCCATACCGTGTGGACCAGCGTGGAGCCCGGGCCGAGCATTCCCCGGTCGGCCATCAGCTCGACGAACGACTTGTGGTGCCAGCGGCGCGAGGTGTACGCCTGGCTCTTCGTCTCGAGCACGTGCGTCTGCCACACGAGCCCTCGGCGCCGGGCGAGGTCGAGCGTCTGCTCCAGCAGCTCGCGGCTGCAGCGCTGTGGAGCGGAGGGGCCAAGCCCGATGCCGATCATCCCCTCCGGCTCGTGCCAGCGGTCCACCGCGTCCGCAGCCAGCCGCATGATCCGCTCGAGCGACGGCGGGGCCGCCTCGCGATCGGCCGCGCCGGCGCCGTTCGGCAGCGGCAGGGACTCGGCGAACGGCAGGTCGGCGACGCCGAGCAGGATCGTCGCGCGCAGACCGGCGTCTCGGTAGGCCCGCACCACGGGCTCGAGCGTCTCGAGGGTGATCTCGGGCGCCTCGTAGAGGAAGTCCACGCAGGCGGTGGTGCCGCTGCGCAGCATCAGCATGGCGCCGAGCATCGTGCGGGCGTAGATCCCCTCCGGGCTCATCGGCTCCCTGCGCGTGACCTGGTGCGAGTGCACGAACCAGACGTCCAGCGGCAGGTTCTCGTAGAGGCCCGGGTTGAAGTTCTCGCCGGAGTGCATGTGGGCGTTGATCAGCCCCGGGAAGACGACCATGCCGGAGGCGTCGAGGCGCTCCGCGCTCCCGGGTGCGTCGAGGCCCGGGCCGGTCGCCGAGATCGAGCCGCCCTCGATCAGGATGTCCGTCTCCGCCAGGCCGTCGAGGCCCAGCCTTGCGCCCTGGACCAGGAGGTCGCCTGCGCTCACTGGACCCCCAGGCGCTCGCGCACCCAGTCGGGGCTCGCCACCTCGCGCCCCGAGGTCTCGACGAGCTCGACGGCCCGGCGTACGAACTGTGCGTTCGACTCCGCCAGCTCGCCCCGGCTGAAGTAGACGTTGTCCTCGAAGCCCACCCGCAGGTTGCCGCCCATCGCCAGCGCAGCCAGCGACAGTGGAAGCTGGGCGCGGCCGATGCCGATCGCCTGCCACGTCGTGCCCGCCGGCAGCATCGCCTTGAGCTGCGGGAGCAGTGCGGGGTCACCCGGCATCCCGCCCCTCACTCCCATCACGAAGCTGAACTGGAGCGGCTCGGGCACGAGCCCGCGCCGCACGAGGTCGAGGCAGAGCCCGATGTGGCCGAAGTCGTAGACCTCGAGCTCCGGCCGGATGCCGCGCTCGCGCATCAGCTCGGCCAGCCGCTCCACGAACCAGGGCGGGTTGTGGAAGGTGCCATTGCCGAACGTCATCGACGCCGGGTTGAGCGTGGCCATCGTCACGTCCACCTCGCCCGAGCCGATGATCTCCACCCGCTCCTCGGGCGTCACGTCCAGGCCCACACCGGTGGAGGCCTGCACGACTATCGAGCAGCGCGAGCGGATCTCGCGCACGATCTCCGCGTACACCTGCGGGTCGGCGGTCGGCGATCCGGCGCCGTCGCGCGCGTGTATATGTGCGACCGCAGCGCCGGCCTCGGCGGCCTCGGCCACCGCTTCGCCGATCTCGGCGGGCGTGAGCGGCAGGCCCGGATGCTGCTCCCGTGTGGTGAGCGGCCCGGTGGGGGCTACGGTGATGACGACGAGGTCGTCGGCGGCCATCTCCTAGGCCGCGTCGTGGACGATCGCCACGGCCTCGATCTCGATCATCAGCTCGGGATAGATCAGCGCCGGGACCTCCACGGTGGTGCTGGCCGGGTACGGCTCCCTGAGGTACTCGGCGCGCACCGGGGCGATCTGCGGGAAGAGGCCGAAGTCTGTCACGTAGCTGTTGATCTTGACGACATCGTCGAACGTGGCGCCGGCCGCCTCGAGCGACAGCTTCAGGTTCTCCAGCGTCTGGCGGGTCTGGGCGACGATGTCCCCCTCGCCCACCACCTTCCCGTCGGCGTCGAGCGCGACAGCGCCGGCGCAGAACACGAGCCTGCCGCCCGGAGGCGCGACGGTGACCTGCACGTAGGGACCGACCGGCGCCGGCGCGCCCTCCGGGTTGAGCGACTGCTTGGTCATCGCGTCACGCCGCCTGGCCCGGCAGGGGGCCGATCGGGCCGCCGCTCGTGCCGAGCTCGGCCGGCCGGCGGAACAGCTTCTCGCCGATCGGGTTGACCTCGAACGGCGCCGTGCCGCGCGGGCGGTCGTCCTTTGCCCGCAGCTCCGCGCGCAGGCGCGCGGTCTCCTCCTCGTCGATCCGATACTCGAGCGCGTCGGGGTCGATCGCCTCGATTGCCACGCCGTAGACGTCGCGCGCCTTCTCGAGCGAGAGCAGTTCGTCGATCACGTCCTCGAGCACCTTCTCCGGCCTGCGCTCCCACGGCAGGCCGTAGCCGCCGCCGCCGTTGGAGGCGAAGTAGACCCGGTCGCCCTTCTTGAGCATCGCCTTGGTGGTGAACATGCCGAGGTTCTGCTCCTTCGGCGAGCCAGGGTTGCGGATCAGGATGTTCGGCCCGCCGTTCGTGCCGCCGGCGAGCCCGGGAGGCCCGACCGTCTCGCGATCGCCGAGCACGACCAGCTCGGTGTCGCCCCAGACGTCGAAGTTGCGCGAGAGGCCGAAGCCGCCGCGGAACTCGCCGTCGCCGCAGGAGTCCACCTCGGCCTCGGTGCTCGTGTAGTACATCGGGTACCAGCGCTCGAGCACCTCGTTCGGCTGGTTCGACGCACCTCCGATGAAGATCATCATGTAGAAGGAGTTGCCGTCCGCGTAGGTGCGGGCACCCTGCCCGCCCTCGAGCCAGAGGTACGACACGAAGTCCTGGCCGGTCTTCGGGTGCACGCCGCCGGTGCAGAAGTTCTGCAGGTTGACGGTGGCCGCGTGGACGCGGTGGGGGTCGACCTGCTGGAGCGCCTGCCCCCAGCAGGCCATCGTCATCGCGTCGACCTTCTCGTAGGCGCCGGAGCAGTAGCCGGTGACCGGCGTCGGCTCCTCGACGTCCACGCAGGTGCCCTTCTTCGAAACGATGTTGATCGCCCGCACCACGCCGTGGTTCAGCGGCGCGAGCTCGGGGAAGCAGTGCATCGTCCCGTCGTAGGTGGCGGACTGAAGAGCGGGACGGGCGAAGCCCCAGGAAGCCGATCGGCGCCGGATCGCAGCCCGTCCAATCGATGGTCACCTGGTCGCCGTCGATCGTCAGCTTCGCGTGGACCTTGATCGGCGGCTGGTCCTCGCGGCCGATGTCGCGGTCGCCGAAGTCGGTGAACTCGTACGAGCCGTCGGGGAGCCGGCGGACCCACTCGCGGAACAGGCGCTCGGAGTGGTCCATCGTGTCCTCGAAGGCGTCCCTGATCACCTGCTCGCCGAACTTCTCGACGTAGCCGAGCAGCCGCCGCTCGACCAGGCGGCCCGCCTGGTACTGCGCGTAGCGCTCGGCCATGCGCTCCTTCGGCACGCGGATGTTCATGTCGATCAGGTCCCAGATCGGCCTGTTCGGCACGCTCGTTCTCGTACAGCTTCAGCGGCGGCATCCGCAGGCCCTCGGCGTAGCACTCCGTGGCGTGCGGGTTGAACGTGCCGTGCATCGGGCCGCCGACGTCGGGCCAGTGGCAGAGCGCGATCGCGAACGCGAACACCTCGCCCTCGTGGAAGATCGGGCGGATGATCTTGACGTCGTTCTGGTGCGTGCCGCCCGTGTACGGGTCGTTGAAGATGAAGACGTCGCCCGGGTGGAACTCCGGCACGACCTTCGACGAGGTGCTGCACCGAGGACTCGAACGTGCCCATGTGCGGCGCCTGGTCGCGCTGGCCGTGCGAGACCAGCCGGCCGTCCGGCGTGAGGATCGAGACCGAGTAGTCGTGGCCCTCGGTGATCGTCGGCGCGTAGGAGACGCGCTCGATCAGCGCGCTGGCCTCGTTGCAGATCGCCTTGAAGGCGTTGCGCAGGACCTCGAACGTGATCGGGTCGTTGCGGAGAGCGGGCGCGGTCTGGGTTGCGCTGGCGGTTGGCTCCATGTTCACGCTCCCTGTGCGGCGGGCTGGCCGGCGCCAGCGGTGCTCTCCGCCCCGGATCCGCTCGCGACGTCGATGAGGATGTTCAGGTACTGGTCGACCTCGAGACTGGTCCCCGGCGGCAGCAGCAGCGTGGTGTCATCCTGCTCGACGATCGCCGGCCCCGCCAGGCGGGTGTCCTTGCCGAGGCTGCCGCGCGCGTAGATCGGCGTGTCCACGAACCCCCCTGACTCCTCGAAGAAGACGGACCGGACCTGCCGCGGCTCTGGCCGGCCAGTCGCCTCCGCGGAGCGCTGGAGCTCGGTGTCGGCGGTGACGCCGATCGCCGCCGCGCGGGCGTTGACGAACTCCACCGTCGCCACGTCGGGCTCGAGGCGGTAGCCGAACTCGCGCTCGTAGTCGCTCGCCGTAGCGCTCGACTATCGCGTCGATCGCGGCGCGGTCGCGCGGGAGCTGGTCGAGCACCATGTTCATGTACGGGGTCTGGCCGTAGTAGCGCACGTCGAGCGACAGCTCGATCCGCTGCGTCGCCGCTCGCGCGCTCGCCTTCCAGCACCTGGCGCGCCTCGCTCTCGAGCGCGTCGAAGACGGCGACCAGCTCGTCGCGGCTCGATTTGGTGCACCTGCTTCAGCACCGAGCGCAGGAGGTCGTGGCGCAGGTCGACCTGCAGGATGCCGAGCGCCGAGGTCACACCGGGCGTCGGCGGGACGACCACCGTCGGGATGCCGAGCTCCTGCGCGATCGCGACCGCGTGCAGCGGCCCGGCCCCGCCGCCCGCGACGAGCGCGAACTCGCGCGGGTCCTAACCGCGCTCCACCGAGATCAGGTGCGTGGCGGCGGTCATGCTCGCGTTCGCGATGCGCAGGATGCCGCTGGCCGTCTCCGCCTCCGACAGGCCGAGCTGTTCAGACAGGATCGCTATGGCGCGCTCGGCGAGCTCCGGGTAGATCTCGAGGTCGCCGCCGAGGTAGGTCTCCGGCTCCAGGCGGCCGAGAAAGAGATGGGCGTCGGTGATCGTCGGCCGCTCGTTGCCCTTGCCCAGGCAGGCCGGGCCCGGGTCGGCGCCCGCGCTCTGCGGGCCCACTGCGCAGGGAGCCGCCCGCGTCGACCCAGGCGATCGTGCCGCCACCGGCGCCGATCGCGACCAGGTCGATCGCCGGGAATAGGATCGGGATGTTCCAGTCCACGCGCCACTCCGACGCGATCGACGGGCGGCCCTCGTAGACCAGCGAGAGGTCGGCGCTCGTCCCGCCCATGTCGAAGGTGATCACGTTCGGCGAGGCCGGCCGACTGCGCCGACCAGCGCGCCGCCCACGACGCCGCCCGCCGGGCCCGAGTGGCAGATGCGCGCGGGCACGTGGCGCGCAGCCTGGGCGGTCATGACGCCGCCGCCGGAGTGCGTGACGAGCACGTCGCCCTCGTAGCCCCACTCGCGCAGGGCCTTCACGAGCCGGTCGAGGTAGCGCTCGATCACCGGCATCGAGGTAGGCGTTGGCGGCCGTGGTGGAGGTGCGCTCGAACTCGCGGATCTCGGGCAGGATCTCCGAGGAAGCGCACACGCGCACGTCCTCGCCGAGCTCCTCCTGCAGGATCCGCTTGGTGCGCAGCTCGTGGTCGGGGGCCATGAACGAGTTGAGGTAGGCGACGGCCACCGACTCGATGCCGCGCTTCTTGAACTTGCGCGCCGCATCGCGCACGCCGTCCTCGTCCAGCTCGGTGAGCACGTTGCCCTCGTAGTCGATCCGCTCCTCGACCGTGAGCACGTTGCGACGTGGCACGAGCGGCGGCGACGGATCCCAGTTCGAGTTGAAGAGGTCGGGCCGGTTGGCGCGGCCGGCGCCGAGCACGTCGCGCATGCCCTTGGTGGTGACGAGGCCGGTCTTGGCGCCGCGGCGCTCGATGATCGCGTTGGTGGCGATGGTCGAGCCGTGCTTGAAGGCGGTCATCTCGCCCGGCTCGATACCGGCCTTCGCCAGCGCGTTCATCACGCCGTCGATGAACCCGGGTGGGGTTGACGGGGTCTTGACGGTGATCAACTCATGGCTGTCCTCGTCGTACGCGACGAGGTCCGTGAACGTTCCACCGATGTCGACCGCGACTCTGAGCTTCCTCACCCAGCTCACTCCTCCCACGGCAGCGGGCAGGACGCCCGTCGTGCCACATTGATGACGAAGCCAGTATCAGAGCGTCTCAGCGGCGGCGTCATCGGGAAGATGCCGAACGTGCGAGAGGGTTTTCCCTCTTTGCTCGAAGAGGCGTCAGGCGCCGTCGCCCGCCAGCGGCATGACCTCCGCGGCAAACCACTCCAGCCGCTCGATGCAGTCTGCGGCGGAATGCCCGGCGAAGTTCACGGCCAGCTCGGTGAACCCCGCCTGTGCGAAGCGGCTGATCGTTTCCGCCGCGGCATCCGGTGAGTCCCCGGGAACCGTGGCGGTGGCGGAGGACGACGTGACGGTCTGGCTCAGCTGGGCCAGCGCGGCGCCTCGTTCGCCCACCTCGATGGTGTAGCGGAAGTCGAGCGCGTCGCCATCGCGACCTCGTGCGCCGGCTTCGGCCTTGATCCGGGCCACGACGTCTTCCAGCTCTAGGTCGAGATCGCCGCCCATGGGCATCCAGCCGTCGCCCAGTTCGAGGACCCGCTTGAGCGGCCGCTTGCCGCGGCCGCCGATCCAGATGGGCACGTGCGGGCGCTGGGCGCACTTCGGCTCGAAGACGATGTCGCTGAAGGACACATACCGCCCGGCGAAGCGCGGGTCGTCCTCGGTCCAGAGAACCTTCATCGCGCGCAGGTACTCGTCCGTGATCGCTCCGCGCTCGGCAAACGGGACTCCGAGCAGCTCGAATTCAGGACGCAGCCAGCCGGCGCAGGCAACCAGCGTGAAGCGGCCGCGAGACACCACGTCGATGGTCGCTATCTGCTTCGCCATCGGCAGCAGCCTCCTGTGCGGCAAGACCACACAGCACACGAGCCTCGCCCGCTCCGTCAAGGCGGCGAGGTACGTGGCCAGAACGACCCAGTCGTACCAGACGGGCGTGACGCCGCCCGCCTCGGATCCCACGGGGCAGATGGTGTGGTCCGAGATGCTGATGCTGGAGAACCCGAGCTCCTCGGCGCGCCGGGCGGCCGCTCCCATCGCCTCGATCCCACCCCAGCGGAAATATGGATACAGCCACAACGAGAAGCGCACTCTTCGAGAGATTACGTATGCGGTACGACAAAATGCCTTAACCTCAGCGCGTGGGTTCGACGAGGCAGGCAGACACCTCCCTCAGCGATCGAGTGCTCGCGTCGCTGCGCGGCGAGGTGGTCGTCGACTACACCCGGGAACTGGTGAGGCGCCCGTCCGAGAACCCTCCCGGCAGCTACGAGGAGGTGGCCGGCTGGACGGTGGAGGAGTTCCGGAGGATGGGCCTGGACAATGTCACCACTGTGGAAGGCGAGCCCGGGCGGATCAACGTCGTCGCCTGTATCAGGGGCAGCGACCGCGACGCGACCGCGCTCTGTCTCGCCTCGCATACGGACGTCGTCAGCGCGGGGGACCACTCGAAGTGGAGGTACGACCCGTTCGAGCCGACGATCGTGGACGGCGTGATGTGGGGCCGCGGTGTGGCCGACTCCAAGGGCATGCTCGCCGGCATGATGGCGGCGGCCGGCGCGATTCGGGAATCGGGCGTCGAGCTCGACGGCGACCTCTACCTCTGCGCGTACGTCGACGACGAGACGGCCGGTCCGATGGGGCTGCGCCACGTCTTCGACAAGGGGCACATCAGGGCCGACAACCTGGTTCTCGGGGAGGCGACCGCCTTCGAGATCCAATATGTGTTCAAGAGCCGGATCTGGTTCGAGCTCGACATCATCGGCCGCTCCGCCCACGGCGCCTTCCCCGAGCGCGGGATCAACGCGATCGACAAGGCGATGGGGGTGATCGAGGCCATTCGAGGGATCGACATGGGCAGCCATCCGGTCCTCGGCGCCGGCACCGTGAACGTCGGGACGATGCGGGCGGGCGACCAAGTGAACGTCGTTGCCGGCGAGGCGACCGTTGCCTTCGACCTGCGCTGGGGACCGCCGACGTCCAGCTCCGAGGTTCGGCAGTGGGTCGACGAGGCGCTGCGGGCGGCTGAGCAGAGCGACCCGGAGCTCGAGCTCGGTGAGATGCGGGTCACGGAGATCCGCGAGCCGCTCGAGTTCCCGACGGAGTCACCGCTCATCAGTGCGCTGTGCCGGGCTGGGCGCGAGGTGGGCGGCCGCGAAATCCGCCTCGGCGGCTGGTACTCCAGCGGAGAGCTGTGGCCGGTCTGGAACGGCGGCCACATCCGCAACGGCGCCGTGATCGGACCGGGAGAGCCCTGGCAGGCTCACGCCTACAACGAGCAGATCCCGGTCGCGGAGCTGATCGAGGCCGCGAAGCTCTATGCGCTCACGGCGCTCCAGATCTGCCGCCCGGACGGGCGATAGCGGTCGGGGTCGGCGGCTTGCGGCTCGTGGATCTCTCGCATCCGTGGGGGGTGGCCACGCCGCCGTTCATCGGGCTCGAGTATCCGACGGTGACGGTGACACACCGGATGGCCGTCAACAACACCTTCATGACGCGCGTGGCGACGAGCATGCATTGCGGGACCCACATCGACGCCCCGCGCCACTTCATCGACGGCGGCGCCGACATGGCGAGCATGCCGATCGAGACCTTCTACGGCGAGGGCGTCGTCGTCGACATCAGCGACGCGGTGGGCGAGTGGGACGTGATCCGTCCGGAGCACATCACCCAGCGCGCGGATGTCAGGCCGGGGGACATCCTCATCTACTACACGGGCTGGTCGCGCTACTACGAGTTCGGCGAGACGCCCGACGAGCGGCTGTTCATGTTCAGGCAGCCGGGCGGCGGCCGGGAGTTGGCGCAATGGATCGTCGACATGGGGTTCCGCTTCACCGGCGTCGACACGTGCACGCCCGAACACCCCATGCTAAACCCGCCGTTCCGCGACGGCCGCCCCGAGCTCGTTAGCGAGTACGAGGCGGAGATGGGGGTGAAGGTCGACGAGGCCTTCCCGCGTGACGACCTCGCGGTGATGCACAGGCTGCCCTTCGCACACGGCATCGTCCACGTGGAGAACGTCGGGGGAGACGTACGGGAGGTGCTCGGGCGCCGGCTCACGCTGTGCGCGTTCCCGTGGAAGTTCGTCGGGGGCGACGCGTCGATCTGCCGGCTCGTCGGCATCCTGGATGATTGACCTGCTGATCCGCGCCTGCCGGGTCGAGGACGCCGATGCGCTCGTGGATGTCGGGATCGACGACGGTCGCATCGTCGCCGTCGAGCCGGCCTCCGAGCTCCAAGGACGTCAGGAGATCGAAGCCGACGGACGCGTCCTCATTCCGGGGTTCGTGAACGCCCACGTGCACCTCGACAAGGCTTTCGTGGGTGGACTGGCCCCGTCCGGGCTCATGCTGGACGGGGTGGCACGCGGCGCGGCGCGGAAGCGCGAGTACACCCATGAGGACGTCAAGCAGCGAGTGAGGCGGGCGCTCGACCTTGCCATCCGGCACGGGGTTACCGCGCTGCGTTCACCAGTGGATGTCGATCCCATCGTCGGCACGCTAGGCGTCGAGGCCACGGCCGAGGTCCGAGAGGAGTACCTGGACCGGATCGACCTGCAGATCCTCGCTTTCCCGCAGGAGGGGTTCCTCGGGGTCGATGGGATGCACAAGCTCCTCGCTCGGGCGGTGGAGGCTGGCGCCGACGTGGTTGGCGGTCGGCCCCACGGCGACCCGCCGGATGCGCTCGACTACGACCGGCACATCGACGACATCTTCGAGATCGCGGACGGCCGGCTGGTCGACATGAGCGTCGACGCGCTCTTCCCGGACGACCGGTCGAGCCCGCCGCAGCCCGAGGGACTCGGTGTCTACCGCCTGGCGGAGGCCGTTCTACGCCACGGTTACGCAGCGGGTGCCGTGACCGCCCACCACGTCCTCGCCCTCAGCGCCCTCGACGCCGCTTCGGCCGAACCCGTGGTCGAACGGATCAAGGAAGCGCGGATGAACATCATCACGCTGCCAACCAGCAACCTCTTCACCGAGGGCCGGACCGATCCGGACAACCCACGGCGAGGGCTAACTCGGGTCAAGGACTTCCTGTCGGCAGGAGTGAACGTGTCTCTCGGCACCGACAACCTCGACGACACCTACCTCCCCTTCGCCAACATGAACCTCCTGCTCGAGGCGCATATCTGCGCCTGCGCGGCTCACCTCGGAAACGAGGACGAGCTCCGCCGGCTCACGCAGATGGTGACCTACAACGGCGCGCAGACGATGGCGCTCGAGGGCTACGGAACCGCGATCGGGGACCGCGCCGACGTGGTGCTGCTCGACACCGACGACCACCGCTCGATCGTCACGACGCAGCCTGAGAAAACGCATGTCATCAAGGCCGGCAGGGTCGTGGCGCGGAACGGCCGACGGTAGCTCGGCCTCAGGCTGGTCCTTGCGTGACCTGGCACTTGCAATTCGTATGACCTATCACTAATGTGAGCCGCGGCTGGGCCGAGTGGGGTTTGCATTCAACTCTGGGGAGAGGGGAACTCGCAATGGCTTTTCGGAACAGGCTTACGGAGCGCTCGCTCCGGACCTTGTCGTCTGCCTTCCTCGCTGCTGGGGTGGTCGCGGTCGCTGCGGGCTGCGGTTCGTCGGGCAACTCGTCGTCGAGCAGCTCGTCCGGGGGTGCGTCCACGGCGGCCGCGTCCGTGCAGGGCAAGCAGGTGATCCTGGTGGACGGCTCGCCCGCCGATCCCTTCATCGCCGCGTACAACCGCACCTTCACGAGCGCGCTTCAGGCCAAGGGCGTCAAGGTCTCGGTGCTCTCGAACAACTTCGACTCGGCGGTCGAGGAGCAGAAGCTGAACCAGGCGATCTCCGAGCGTCCGGATCTGATCGCGGTTGCCGTGCAGGATCCAAGCGCGGTGGCGGTGCCGTTCGCGAAGGCCAAGCAGGCGGGCATCCCGGTCGTGATCGTCATCAACCCCGCGTCTCCTCGCGCGGTGGACTTGTCCTCGGGCGAGTTCCTCGACGATCAGGCGAGCCTCGGAACGTTCGCCGCGCAGAACCTCCAGCAGGGGCTGGACAAGATCGGGATCACGAAGGGGAACATCATTGCTATCACCGGCTCGGCGTCCCAGCTCGGCGTCCAGCAACGGTTGGCCGCCTTCAAGAAGCAGATGGCGACCACGCCGGACTTGAAGGTCGTCGAGATCCAGGACGGCCAGTGGGATCCGGTGAAGACCGGCCAGATCGCCTCGCAGCTGTTCGCCAAGTACCGCGGCAAGGGCGGAATCCAGGGCGCCTACGGCATGTCCGATCTGATGGCGGTGTCGATCACCCGTTCCGCGAGCTCGGCCGGGCTGCCGGTCGGCGTCACGAAGAAGGGTGTGATCGTCAGCGGCAGCAACTGTGGCCCGGACGGCATGAAGGCCATCAAGGCCGGCACGCTCTACGGAGGGGCCACCCAGGCGCCCACGCCGCAAGCGACCAAGGCCGCGGCGGAGATCGCGAAGCTGCTCGGCGGAGAGAGCGTCCAGAAGATCACGCTCTTCCCAGTGGAGCGCATCACGGCTAGCAACGTCGACTCCCTCACCGGAATCTGCACCTACTAGGTCAGTGACAGCGGCCGGCGCGGTTCCTGAAGCCTCCCCGCACGGTGGTGGCGGGGAGCCGTTCGTTGCCGTCTCCGGCGTGACGAAGGCGTATGGGCCGGTCGAGGCGCTGAGGGGGGTCTCCTTCGACATCCTGCCCGGTGAGGTGTTCGGCATCTGCGGGCACAACGGGGCCGGCAAGACGACGTTGATGAAGATCCTCTCCGGATTGGAGAGTCCCGATCTGGGGGCTCTCCGCATCCGCGGGGAAGTGGTTCAGCTGCGCCAGCCCCAGGATGCGCAGCACCACGGCATCGCGCTGCTCGATCAGGAGCTGAGCATCGTCCCGATGCTGACGGTTGCGGAGAACCTGGTCCTCGGGAACGTTCGTGAGCCCGCCTTGGTCCGTCGGGGCGCGCTTCGCGCGAGAGCCCGTGAGCTGCTCACTCGGGTCGGTCTTTCAAACGTTGCGCCCGAGACGCCCGCCGAGGAGCTCCAGCTCGGCGAGCGGCAGCTCGTGGAGATCGCGCGACTACTTGGCCGCGACGCGGCCCTTCTCATCCTCGACGAGCCGACGGCGGCGCTCAGCAAAGGCGAGATCACCCGCGTCTTCGACGCCGTGCGCAGCGTGGTCGCGGACGGCCGGAGCGTCATCTTCGTGTCGCATCGCCTCGACGAGATCCTCACGATCTGCGACCGGGTCATGGTCATGCGCGATGGGCACGCGATCACCACCGCGCCGGCGAGTGACCTGGACAAGGGGCGGCTCGTCGACCTGATGCTGGGCAGCGCCGGCCAGGAACTCCCCGTCGCGGCCCGGAAGCCGGCCGGAGACGAGGCCCTGAGGGTGTCCGACCTTCGCGTTCCCGGTCGAGTCGAGGGGATGAGCTTCGCCTGTGGCGGCGGGGCGATCCTGGGGATCGCCGGGCAGGTCGGCTCCGGCGCAAGCGCGATCCTGCGGGCGATTGCGGGGCTGACGCCGGAAGCCACCGGTCGAGTGACGCTTCATGGGCGAGAGGTGCGCTTTGCGACCCCACGCCAGGCGAAGGCCTCGGGCGTTCAGTTCATATCGAACGACCGAAAGGCCGAGGGGCTGTTCCTGTCCCAGACGATCGAGGCGAACCTCAACGCGACTCGCCTGGGGCGGCTCACCAGAGGTGCCGGCTGGCTCTCGCCCAAGGCGAGGGTTCGGAGCGCGCGTGCGCTCGCCAACCTCGTCGGCATCCCCGCCGAGCGGCTGCGGTCGCCGGTGGGAACGCTGAGCGGCGGGAACCAGCAGAAGGTCCTGCTCGGGCGCTGCCTCGAACACGAGTCGCTCTCGCTGCTGTTGCTCGACGACCCGACCCGGGGCGTGGATGTGGGCGGCCGGGCGGAGATCCACCGCCTGATTCGTCTCGCGGCCGCGGGCGGGACCACGGTGCTGTTCTCGTCGACGGAGCTCGACGAGATCATGGAGCTCTCGGACGTGGTCATGACGATGTTCGGTGGCCGCAGCGTGTCGATCTGCGCGCGAGAGGACACCTCGGCCGAGCTCGTGCTGCGGGAGATGACGCACGACCCGGCGGCCGGTGGCGACCGGTGAGCGTTACGATGGCACCCGATCGGGCCCCCGCTCTGCCGTCCCAGCGTGGGTACCTGCTGCGGCCGGTCCTCTTCGCGCCGGCGGTGGCGTTCGCGGTGTTCCTCGCCATCGCCGCGGCGACCACCTCGGGGTTCCTGACCGGGGGCAACCTCAAGGCGGTCCTGCTCAGCAGCGCCTTTGTCGGGATCATCGCGGTTGGGATGACGCCCATCACCATCGGCGGAAACCTCTTCTCCCTCTCGCTCGGGATCACGGCGGCGGTGTGTGCCATGGCATTCACCCAGTTCCTCCGGATCGGCTTCGGAGAAGCGATCGTCCTCGCGCTGGCGATCGGTGGGGTCGCGTGCGGCCTCCAGGGCTGGATCGTCGGGGCGCTGGGGGCGAATCCGATCATCGTCACGATCGCCGCTGGCCTCTTGCAGACGGCGGTGGCCACCTGGATCACGGGTGGGACGACGGTGTCGGCCCCGAAGGACGCGAGCTTTCATCTCCTCACGAGCACGCCGCTGGGATTTGGGTTTCCCGTCTTCGCGCTCATCGCCATCACCATCCTGGTCGAGCTGGTCCTGCGCAGGACGCGATTCGGAACCGAGCTCTACCTGGTCGGAGACAGCAAGCCTGCCGCTCGCGCCGCGGGGCTGAACATCAGCCGCATCACCACCGGCGCGTTCGCGATCTCGGGAGTCTGCGCGGCCGCCGCCGGCGTGCTGCTCGCGTCGACCTATCACACCGCAACGCTCAACCTGCAGGGGACGTACTCGTACGATGCGATCGCGGCCGTGCTGGTCGGAGGCAACGCCGTGGCGGGCGGCCGTGGATCTGCCGCTCAGAGCCTGATCGGCGCGCTCGTGATCGCGGCCGCGACGTCGACCGCCCTGTTGCGCGGCTACTCGACGGGCGTCCAGATCCTCATCCGAGGCGTGATCCTGCTCGGCGTCGTCGTGCTCGTCCACATCGCAACGACGGGACGGTCGCGTTGAGGAGGGCCCGCCAATCCCCCACCAAGGTGCGCGCGCTTCAGCCCTGGCTGATCTTGCTGGCGATGGTGGTCGCGCTGGTCGTCCTGCCGAAGCTCTTCAGTGGCCACGTCGACTCGTTCACCGTCTACACGATCCTCCAAGCGTTCTCGGACTTCGGGCTGGTAGCGCTCGGTTTGGGCCTCTCGATGGTGATCGCCGAGTACGACCTCTCGTCGACTGCCGTGTACGCGCTGGGAGGACTGCTCGCGGTCAAAGCCGGTGAGTCGAGCCCGCTGCTCGGGGCGCTGCTCGCGCTCGGCGTCGGGATCGTTCTGGGCGCCGTCCAGGGCGGTCTCATGACGGGCCTTGGCATCAGCAGCGTCCCGGTGACTCTTGGCGGATACCTGATCTGCGCGGGGCTCACCTCAGCCATCGCGCATGGGAAGCCCGTCCAGTACGACAACATCGACCTGGGGATCAACCTCAACCGCCAGATCGCGACGGTGTTCTCGCCCCGCAGCCTGATCGTGCTGGGCCTGTTCGTTGCCGCCGCCGCGGTCATGCACTTCACCAAGGTCGGGAGAAACGTGAGGGCTGTGGGCGGTGACAGGCGCGCGAGCCGAACAGCGGGCGTTCGCGTCCGCGGCACGGTTCTCGGGGTGATGGTCGTGTCGGGCGGATGCTGCGCGCTTGGCGGAGCCCTCACGAGCTTCAGCGTCGCCAGCGGTCCATCGGACGTCAGCGTGGCACCGCTGATCTTCGCCACCATCGCCGCCATCCTAGGCGGCGTGACCCTGACGGGTGGGCGCGGAAGTCCGCTCGGCATTGCCGCGGGGGCGCTCTCGCTCGCCACACTCAACGAGACCCTGGCGATCATTGGTGCGGCCGACTACGTGAGCAGCATCATCACCGGCCTGCTTCTGCTGGTGGTGACCATCGTCACCGCTCCGGATCTCGTGCGCTCTCCGCTCGGGCGGTTGCGATCCCAGGCACGCACGGCGCTGCTCAGGACTTCTCAGTGGGCACGGTCATCACAACCCGGAGGGGAGCGACATGCATGACCTCGTGATTCAGAACGGCCGGGTGGTCATTCCCGGCGTCGGAGTGGTGTCCTGCGACATCGGCATCGCGGACGGCAAGGTCACCGGGCTGGGGGCGCTGGACGCTCAGTCAGCGAAGCAGGCGATCGACGCCGGCGGCCACCACATCTTCCCCGGCATCGTCGACCCCCACGTCCACTTCGGCAACCAGCTCACGTTCGAGGAGGAGTGCCTGACCGAGACGCGCGCGGCAATCTTGGGCGGAGTGACGACCGTGGGCGTGATGCTGCTCAACTTCGGGGAGCTGTACGACCAGTACATGGACATGGTCCAGGGCGCCGTCGCGCAGAACGCGTTCACGGACGTGTTCGTGCACGCCGGGATCTTCAACCGGGACCAGGCCGACGCGATCCCCGAGTACGCCGAGGCGTACGGCGTGCGCTCCTTCAAGTTCTTCATGTCGGGCTTCCCCGGAATCTGCCCGGCGGTTGACGATGCGATCCTCTTCCGGGGCTTCCAGCAGGTTGCGAGCGTGGGGCCGGACGCCGTCGCCTGCGTGCACGCCGAGAACGGCTCCCTCGTGGCAGCGGCACGGTCGCAGCTCGAGCAGACCGTTCCGGAGGGCGGGCTGGCCGAGTGGATGCGAGCGCACCCGCCGCTGGCGGAGGAGATGGCGATCACCACGGCGGAGCGCCTCGCTCGTGCGGCCGGCGTGCCGCTCTACGTGGTGCACATCTCGAGTAGCGAGGGCCTGGCACGGGCGGCGGCGCTGAAAGCGCAGGGCTCGCGCATCTATCTCGAGACTACGAGCCCCTACCTGTCTGTGACCACCGAGGACGACATCGGGCTGCTGGCCAAGATGGTGCCGCCGGTGCGCGATCCCGCCACGCGCTCGGCCCTATGGGACGGCGTGACCTCCGGCGTGGTGGACGTCATCGGCACCGACAACACCGCCCGCAGCAGCGACAGCAAGGCGCCCGAGAAGGGACTGCACGGTGCCGGCGTCGGCCTGCCCTGCATCGGCACGCACCTCTCGGCGGTGCTCCACTACGGCCACCATGAGCGCGGCCTTCCGCTCGAGCGTGTAGCGCAGCTCATGGCGCAGCGCCCTGCGCAGATCTTCGGGCTCTACCCCCGCAAGGGAACGATCGCCGTTGGCGGCGACGCCGACCTGACCGTCGTCGACACGGCGCTCAAGCGCCTGGTGGACCCGAGCGAGATGGGGTCGTACGCCGACTTCACGCCGCTGCAGGGCAAGGAGCTGACCGGCTGGCCGGTGGCGACGATCAAGGCTGGAGAGGTCGTCGTCGAGGAGCACACGCTGCTCGGGGAGCCCGGGCGCGCGCAATACCTGGCGCGAAGCGCGGACCTCGGGGCGCGCGTGGCCGCGAGCTGACCCTCTGACGAAGGAGAAAGCGATGACTCAGATACCGACCATCACGAGCGAACCCGCCCTTCGAGAGCGGGGGTGGGCCGAGTGCGCCGGAGACGAGGTGGCCGACATCCTCGTCACTGCGATGGCGCTCGGCGGCGTGGACCACCTCTTCTTCACCTCGGGCTCGGACATCCTCTTCTTCCAGGAGGCGGTGGCCAAGGCGCAGGCCACCGGGCGGCCGACGCCGGACATCGTCACCACGATGCACGAGACCATCGCGCTGAACGCCGCGCTCGGAAACACCATGGTCAGCGGGCGGCCTGCGGCCACAGCGGTGCACGTCGACGTGGGCACGCTCAACTACGGCTGTGCGCTGCACACAGCGTTCGCCGGCAGCTACCCGGTCCTGATGATCTCCGGATCGCCGGCGAAGGCCTATCCCGGCAGCCGGAAGGGCGCCCGGGATCACCCGATCTACTGGATTCAGGAGCGCTTCGACCAGCGCGAACTGGCGCGCAGCTACACCAAGTGGATCTACAGGCTCGAGCTGCAGGACAACCCCGGCCTCGTTGTCAGCCGCGGCCTGCAGCTCGCGCTGTCGCCGCCGCAGGCACCCGTGTTCCTGACGGTGCCGCGCGAGATAGCCATGGCGAGCGTGGACGGCGGTTCGTTTCCGACTGTCGAGCAGCTCGGGATCGTCCGCCCCACTGGCCCGGACCCGGACGCGATCGATCAGCTCGCGGGCTGGCTTCTCGGCGCGGAACGGCCAGTGATCATCACCGGACGGGCCGGGCGGGACCCGGGCAGCGTCGCGGAGCTGGTGCGGGTTGCCGAGCTGGTCGGCGCCTCGGTGACGGATAACGGCTTCCGGGACCGGCTCAACTTCCCCTCGACACATCCGCTGCTCGAAACGGGTCCGGCGCCGTCCGAGGCCGACGTCGTGCTCGTGATCGACCGCAAGGTCCCGTGGGTGCCCGCAGGTGAACGGCCCTCCGACGGCGCGGTTCCGGACGACCGGAGTGACCTGGGTCTCGCGGATCCGGCTCGCGCACCGAGGGACGGTTGCCGAATCGCCTGGATCGCCGAGGACCCCGCCATCACGGAGCTGCCGCTGCTCGAACTTGCAGGAGACCTGCGGATCGCCTCCGCGCCGCGCCTTGCCCTGCGGGCGCTCGCGGATGCGCTCGAGGACCGGATCGACGCAGCGGGCCGCGACCGCGCAGCCGAGCGCGTTCGCGTGGCCAAGGGTCGCAAGGCGGAGCTCCGGACCCGCTACGAACAGGACGCGCACGCGGCCGCGACGCAGAAGCCGATCGACCCGCGCTGGCTCTCGTACCAGCTCGGTCGGATCGTGGGCAAGGAGGCGATCTTCCTCGACGAGGCGCTCAGCAACGCGTCCTCCGTGCGCCGCTACGTGGCCACGGACCGTCCGGCGTCGTTCTTCGCCCAGGGCGGGAGCGGAGGCGGCTGGGGCTCGGGCGCTGCGATCGGCGCCAAGCTTGCCGAGCCGGACCGCGACGTGATCCTCGCGTCGGGCGACGGCTTCTACACCTTCGGGCTTCCCACCATTGCTCTGTGGACGGCGGTGAGCCACGGCCTGCCGTATCTGGCGGTGGTCTACGTCAACGCGCGCTACACCACCGGCACCAGCCAGGTCGTGGACTTCTACGGCGACGACGGCTACGCGGCTGCGGCGGGCTTCCCAGGCGGTCGCTTCGACCCGCCGCCGGACTTCGCGGCGGAGGCGCGAGCCGCCGGGGCCCATGGTGAGTCGGTGGAGGACCCGCAGGACGTCGAAGCGGCGCTCTCCCGCGGTCTCGCCGCCACGCGCGACGGGCAGCCGGCCGTGGTCGCAGTGCGGATCCCATGACGGTCTCTCGGTTGGATGGGTCGGTGAAACCTGAAGCGGTACTGGAGGTCTGAGCATGTCGGATTCGCAGAGGCAGGAAGTCGACCTCTTGATCGAGCGCGGGGTCGTGCTGCCCATGACGGGCGAGAACGACCTGATCTGGGACGGGTCGGTCGCGGTGCACGGTGGGCGGATCGTGGCGGTCGGGACCACGGCAGAGCTGGCGGCACGCCTCGAGCCGCGTCAGACGATCGATGCGCACGAGCAGCTCGTGATGCCGGGACTGGTCAACACGCACATGCACCTGTTCGGCGCGTTCGCGCGCGGGCTCGTGAACGACCTGTCGTTCACGCCCTGGATTCAGAAGAAGTTCTACGTCACGTCGAAGGGGCTGAACCCGGACAACTACTTCCTGGGGACGCGGTTCACGAGCATCGAGATGCTGAAGACCGGCACGACGGCGTTTCTCGATTGCGGCACTTATCAGCAGCTGGAGGAGGCCGCCGTGGCGGGTGTCGAGGCAGCCGGCATTCGGGCGGTGCTGGCGCGCGCGATGGCAGACGTGCAGGACGACCTGGCGGAGTTCCTGACGCGTTCCGACAGCGTGACGCGGGAGAACCTCGAGCACGCCGAGGAGTTCATGGAGCGCTTCGACCGGGCTGCCGACGGCCGTGTGCGCGCCTGGCCCTGTCCGATCCAGGTGACGTCCGCCTCCGACGAGCTGTGCATGGGGGCGATGGAGCTGGCCGAGCGGTTCGACGTCGGTTTCGTGACGCATTCGAACGTGGACCGCGAGGACATCGAGGCGCACGGCCTGCGCTTCGGGGGCTCGCGGCCGATCGAGCGGTTTAACACGCTGGGCATTCTCAACCGTCGCTTTGCGGGAACGCACATGGCCTGGTTGAGCGGCGAGGAGGTACGGCTCCTGCTCGACACTGGCGCTTCGGCGATTCATTGCCCGAGCGCGAGCATGAAGGGCGCCTACGGCGCCTTCTCGAACGGCAATTTCCCGGAGCTGATCGCTGCCGGCGGCGGTGTCGGGCTGGGGACGGACGGTCCTGCTGCGTCGTGTTTCCTCGACATGTTCCGCGAGGTGCACCTTGTGGCGACGGGGCACAAGGAGGCGCGCCTGGATTGGACGCTGATCTCTCCCTACCAGGCGCTCGAGCTGGCCACGATCGGCTCGGCGCGCGCGATGTTGATGGAGGACGAGATCGGCAGCCTGGAGGCGGGCAAGCGCGCGGATGTGATCCTGCTCGACCTCATGCGCCCCGAGATGGTGCCCTGGCACGAGGACAACCTGCTCGCCAACCTCGTCTACTCCGGCAGCGGCAATCTCGTGCACACCGTGCTCGTGGACGGCAACGTCGTCGTCCGCGGCGGTGAGGTGCTGTCCATGGACGAACAGGAGATCCTGCGCGAAATGCAGAAGGAGGCGCCCCGCTTCGTCGAGCTGTCCCGCGAGTGGGACGCGAAGTTCTGGCCCGAGGACCACACCAGGCCGCACGTCTTCAGGAAGGGGGTCACGTCCCCGCCGGCGCGCTGAGCGCGTCGACGGGCACCACCGCCTCAGCGAGGCCCGCGCAGGCGAGCATCACACCGAGCGCGCACCCGCGTCCGCTCGTGGCACCCACGCGCTCGAGGCGCCATAGGCTGGCGCGCCAGCCCCGTTCCCCGGACGGACTCAGGTCGAGCAGCTCGTGCAGCGGCGGGATCGCCCATCCGCGCGCGGCGAGCACGATCAGCTCGGCCGAGAGCGAGCTGGTGCGGCCCTGCCTTGCCGCCTCGGTGAGCTCGTCGGCGAGCTCTCGCGCCGTGGGTGCGGCGAGGCCGGCGGCTGGCCCGAGCACGTCCACCGCGGCGATGGCGCCCACGAGCACGTCGTCGCCGAGCGGCGTCAGCCCCGGCCCGAGGCCGGTCAGCATGAGCCCCGCGCAGCGCGCAGCGCCCGGGTCGCCTCGCCGGAGTGCATCCGACAGCGCATCGAGCCCGGCGGCAAGCAGGCGCGCCTCTGGCAGAGCCGCCCGCGCGGTGGCGAGCGCCCGCCCGCGCGCGGCCACGGCGGATCGGCCGATGCCAGCGGGCGGAGCCGCCGGCGGCAGCGGCGCCAGCCCGGCCTGAGCGAGCCTGTCGCGCACCGCGCTCACGGCTCCGCGAGCGCACGGAGCGCGTGCAGGAAGGGCTCGGCGGGCGGGCGCACGATGCCGGCGCCGATCTGGCCGACGCCCGCCTCGCGGTGGGCGATGCCGGAGTTGATCACCGGCAGCACGCCGCTGCGGCAGACGGCGCGGCAGTCGATCCCGAGCGGGACGCCGCGGAAGCCGAGCGCGGGGATCAGCAGGCTCTCGCTCTCGGCCCAGGCGATGTCGTACATGCTGGTCGTCGCGGCCAGCGCCTCCTCCGGCGTGCCGCCCACGAAGCTTGCGATCGCGGGCGCGGCGGCCATCGCGAAGCCGCCGAGGCCAACGGTTTCGGTGATCGCGCTGTCGCCGAGGTCGAGGGCGGCGTCGGTCTCGCCGTAGCCGGGGAAGTAGAGACCCTGCACGGGTTGGGCTGGGCCGGTGAACCAGCGACCGCCGCTGCCGCTGACGCGGATGCCGAAGTCGGTGCCGTTGCGCGCCATCGCGGTGACGATCGACGAGCTCGCCACGCCGGCCGCCGCGTCCGCCGTGACCTTGGCCGCCGGCATTGCCAGGTTGAGGAAGAAGTGGTCGTTACCCGCCACGAAGCGCGCTGCGGCCGCCGTGTGGGCCGAGGGGGCGCCGAGCTCGAGCAGCGCCGGGGTCAGCGCCTTGAGGAAGAGCGCCGTGGCGGCGCGGTGGCGGTTGTGCCCCTCGTCGCCCATCTGGAGCGCCTGTGCCTGGAGCGCCTTCAGGTCGAGCGGCTCCGGGAGGGCGGCCAGCGCAGCGCCCATGACCGGCGCCAGCACCGCGGAGATCCAGCGCAGGCGCTCAAGCACCTCGGCGTCGTGCGCGCCGTAGCGCAGGACCTTTCCGAGGCCCTCGTTGAAGGTCCCGTGGGCGCGGCCTGCGCCGGTCGCGTCCTCCACGACCCAGACCGGCATCGACGCGCTGATCACGCCGGCCATCGGCCCCACGGCGGCGTGCTCGTGGCAGGGCGCCAGCTCGATCTCGCCTGCCGCAGCCATGCGCTCCGCCTCCTCGGAATCCGCGGCGAGCCCCTCATAGAGCAGCGCGCCGATCAGCGCGCCCCGCAGGGGTCCGGCGGCACGCTCCCAGGCGATCGGCGGTCCGGCGTGCAGCAGCATGCGCTCGTGCATGCCCGGCAGCGCGTCGCCCGCGCGCGCCACGCCGGCGAGCAGCGGCCGCGCGTCCTGCATCCGCCCCACGGCGGCGTCGTTCGCCGAGGCGATCTCGAGCGTGCGCGGCAGCAGGCGGGCCAGCGCCTCGCGCACGTCCTCGGGCGGCGGCCGCCAGGCCAGCCGCTCCAGGGGCAGGCCCTGCTCCTCCACGGCGGCCGCCAGGCTCTCCACCCCGGCGCTGGCCACCGAGACCGGCCCGCCGAGGAGCGGCTCGCTCATGCGCCGATCCCCGCCGCCTCGAGCGCCAGCCGGGCGGCGTGAGCCCCGCTGCGGGTGACCACCGCGCCCGCCGCCTCGAGGCGCGCCGCCTGGCGGGCGAACCCCTGCGGATCCCGCTCGGTCCCGCACAGCGTGGCGATCACGGCGAACGGGCTGCGCCGCCGCGCGGCGGCCGACTCGATCGCCGCCGCCAGCGGGGCCGCGGGGTCCGGATGGGCGCCGCGGCCGAGCACCACGTCGATCATGAGCGCGGCCACGTCCTCGCTCGCCGCCTCGCGCTCGATGTGCTCCGCGCGCAGGCTCGGATCGATCATCGGGTGCGGGCGGCCGCTCGTGAGCGGCGGGGCGCCGAAGTCCACGAACAGGTGCGCGCCGGCGGGGGTGGCAAGCCGCCCGGCGGCGCGGGTCACGGCGCCCGCCCGCGCCGCCACGATCGCGGCCGCCTCGTCGCAGAGCGTGCCGCCGCTGTAGAGGCCGAGTATCAGCCCGGCACGCGGCTCGGTCCGCAGGCGCTCGCCGAAGCTGGGGACGGCGGCGCCCACGAGCCCGCAGAGCGTGGCGGTTGCCTGCTCGATCGAGCCCCCGTCGCCCGCGGGCATCGCCGCTACCAGCGGCTTGCCCCCGGCGACCTCCTCCGCGAACGCGGCGGTGGCCGCGCCCTTGCCCACGAGGGCGATCGCCGAGGTGCCGGCATCGCGGGCCAGCAGCTCGATCGCGCGCCGGGCCATCGCGCCGCCCACCTCCGCGAGAAGGTCGCGGCCCCCGACGCCGATCGCCTGCGAGATGCCCACGCCCGCTGCGTCGAGCAGGCAGCAGAGCGCCTGGATGCCCGTGCCCGACGCGCCCACGATCCCGACCGGGCCGCGCTCCACCACGTTGGCGAAGCCGAGGCCGGCGCCGTCGACGATCGCGGTGCCGCACTCGGGGCCCATCAGCAGGAGGCCGCGCGCGGCGGCCATCCGCTTGAGCACGATCTCGTGCTCGAGCGACACCCCGTCCGAGAAGCAGAACACGTGCAGCCCGGCCTCGAGCGCCGCGGCGCACTCGCCCGCGGCGTGCGGCCCGGGCACGGAGACGAGCGCCACGTTGAGCCCGGGCGTGCGCCGCGCGGCGCCGCGGAAGGAGCGGGCGGGCGGACGCACCCCGGCGCCCTCGGGCGGCGTCGCCGACGCGAGCCTGTGCTCGATTGCGGCCAGCGCGGCGCTGACCGCAGCCGGCCCCTTGGCCCGTATCGCGACGATGAGGTCGTCCGGCCGCGCGCCGTCCGCCTGCGCCAGATCGAACCCCTGCGCGGCCAGCAGCTCGAGGTTCAGCGGGGTGGCCGCGAGCACCGCCCCGGCAAGCACGCCCGGCTGCGACAGCGCGTCCCGGGAGGCGAGCATCAGGCTCACCGAGTCCTGGAAGACGCCTCGGCGCAGCTCGACGTGCTCGCTCGTCACGCGGGCCATCCTAAGAGCGCCCGTCAAGCGCCCCGGGGTTGACACGAGCGCTACGGTGGCCGCCGTGACGACCGAGCGAACCGGCGGTGACGGCCTCGACGGCAAGTGCGTGCTCATCACCGGCGCCGCCGGCGGCATCGGCAGCGCGACCGCCCGGGCGTTCGCGCGAGCCGGCGCGCGGGTGGCGCTCGTGGACCTCGACGAGCAGGCGCTCGGTGCGCTGGCGGCCGAGCTCGCGGACTCGAGCGGGCGGCCGGCGGAGTGGTTCCCCGTGCTCACCGGCGACGTGTCCGACGCCGCCGACGTCGAGCGCTACATGTCGGCCGCGGCCGGCGCGATGGGCGGGCTCGACGCGCTGTTCAACAACGCGGGCGTCGAGGGGCTCGTCGCCGCCGTTCAGGACTACGACGACGACGCATTCGAGCGCGTCATGCGCATCAACGTCCGCGGCGTCTGGCTCAACCTCAAGCGCGCGGCTTCGCTGATGCTCGAGTGCGGCGGCGGCAGCATCGTCAACGCCGGCTCGGGCGCATCGCTGCTCGGGCTGCCGTTCATGTCGGCCTACGTGGCGAGCAAGCACGCGGTGCTCGGCATCACCCGCAGCGCAGCCGTCGAGCTTGCCGGCTCCGGCGTGCGGGTCAACGCCGTCTGCCCTGGACCGATCGGCACGCGCATGATGGGCTCGCTCGAGGAGCAGCGCGCCGGCCAGGCCGGAGTGGGCGTGGACGAGGCGCGCGCCGGCTTCACGGGCCCGATCCCGATGGGCCGCTACGGCGAGCCCGAGGAGGTGGCGGCCACCGTGGTCTTCCTCTGCTCCCCCGCAGCGTCGTTCATCACCGGCGCGGCCATCACGGTCGACGGCGGCCGAAGCGCGCTCTGACACCGGAGGGGAATCCCTCCGCGATTGGAGGTTTCCCCCGATGCGGCGTCCGGCGGCGGCGGGTCAGACTTGCACCGCGCGGTGACGACGTACTTCGACGAATATCAGCGCCGGCTCCACGAGCGCCGCTGGAGCTGGGACGACATCCCGTTCTACGGCGGGAAGGGCGCGCCTCAGAGCATCGCGCCCCTGCACGAGCTCGACTACCTCGACGTCTACGAGCGCGTCTACGGCCGCAAGATCGGCTGCAACGGCATCGGCAGGCTGCGCGAGGTCGCCCTCACGCGCATCACGGAGGCCGAGAACCAGGTCTACGACGAGCGCTTCCCGTACGCGGCCGACAGCGCCTTCCTCGAGGCGCACGGACTGGGCCGCATCCCCGACATCGACCTCTGCCGGCGCCAGCAGGAGCAGTACGCGAGCGTGCTCGAGGGGGAGGGCGTGACGGTGCACTGGATCGACTGGGGCGACTCGCCGATGGGCGCCTACGGTCCGCTCCAGGCCACCTGGGCGGCGCAGGAGCTGCTCGTGTTGAACGGCGGCGCGGTCGTGCCCAAGCTCGGCTGGCACCCGTTCTCGTTCGGCCGCACCGAGTTCCTCGCCCACTGGGCGTTCTGGAACCTGAACATCCCCACGCTGCTCACGATCTCGGGCAAGGGCGCGGTGGCCGAGGCAGGCGCCACCGTCTGGCTGGCGCAGGACGTGTACGTGGTCGGGCTGTCGGCCGCCTACAACCGGGCCGGACTGGACCAGCTGCTGCCCATGGTCGAGCTCACCTCGGGCGTGGACGACCTGAAGGTGCTCACGATCCGCTGCCAGGGCCGCCTCTACTTCGACCGCGACAGCGGCGCCAGCGCGCACGTCACCAACCTGCTCGCGCCGCTCGACGTGGACAAGGTGCTGGCCTACAAGCCGGGCATCGACACGGCCACGCTGCTGTGGCTCGAGCAGAACGGCTACCACGTGGTGGAGGCCGACTTCCGCGAGCACGTCGAGAACGACGTCTGCAACCTGAAGATCGTCGAACCGGGCCGCGTGGTGATGGCGGCGGAGGCGCGGACGACGATCGAGAAGGTGCGCGCGGCCGGCGTGGAGGTGATCGAGGTCCCGTACTCCGGCTTCCAGCACGCCGGCGGCGGCTTCCACTGCACCACGATGGAGATCTACCGAGAGCCCGGCCCGCTGATGGCGGACCGCTAGGGGCGAGATGGCCATCGAGCAGAGACCGGCGACCGAGAGCCAGTACGAGCGGCACCTGGAGTCGCTCAGGGAGCGGCACTGGACCCTCGAGGACGTGCCCTTCTACGAGCCCGGGCGCGCGACCGACTTCGCCGACGTGGCGGAGCTGGACTACCTGGACATCTACCCCGAGGTCTGGGGGCGGCGCTGCGGCGAGAACGGCATCGGCCGCCTGCGCGAGGTGGCGATCAGCCTGATCACCGACGCCGAGATGGCGGCCTACGACGAGCGCTACCCCTTCCACGACGACCTCCCCTGGCTCGAGTCGCACGGCCTCCAGCGCGCGGACATCCCGAAGATGCAGGAGGAGCAGGCTGCCTACGCCCAGGCGCTCGAGGACGCCGGGGTGACCGTGCACTGGATCGACTGGGGCGAGTCGCCGATGTCCGCCTTCGGCCCGATGCAGGCGATGTGGGCGCCGTCCGACCTCTGGATCATCCGCGGCGGGTCGGTGATCCAGAAGACTGGCTGGCACCCGTTCAGCTTCGGCCGTTCGGAGTTCATGGCGCGCTGGGCGCAGCACCACCTGGGCGTGCCCGTGCTCTACACGGTCGTCGGCAAGGGGGTGCAGGAGCCGGCGACCACCATGTGGTTCGCCGACGACGTCTGGGTCACCGGCATCTCCGCCGCCTACAACGCCGAGGGCAACCGCCAGCTCGAGCCGGTGGTGCGCCGCTCCGCCGGCGACGTGGACCTCGAGGTGCACACGATCTACCTCTCCACCGATCGCTTCGTGGATCGCGACAGCGGATGCTCGGCGCACCTCACGAACGCGATCTGCCCGCTCGACATCGACAAGGTGCTCGTCTACCCGTCCGGGATCGACACCGGCACGCACGAGTGGCTCAAGCGCAAGGGCTACAAGATCGTCGAGGTCGAGGACCGCCAGGAGCAGATCCTCTACACGCCCACCAACACGATCCCGCTCGAGCCGGGCGCGATCTTCATGGTGAAGGAGGCCAAGCGCGCCGTCGCGGCGGTGCGCAAGGC
This sequence comes from uncultured Thermoleophilaceae bacterium, assembly GCA_963848495.1. Taxonomy (GTDB): domain Bacteria; phylum Actinomycetota; class Thermoleophilia; order Solirubrobacterales; family Thermoleophilaceae; genus JAICJR01. The sequence goes on along the minus strand of CAWKDV010000001.1, from coordinate 184,662 downwards.
CGGTGTGGAGGTGATCGAGGTGCCCAACGAGGAGTTCAGCCGCATCGGCGGCGCGCTCCACTGCCGGACAATGCGGGTGCTGCGCGACCCCGGTCCTCTGAAGAACGCCTAGCTCACACGAAGGAGCCGATCTTGAACCAGATCCACGAGCACGTCATGCCGCCCAAGTCGGGACACGCGCTGGAGGTGAAGAAGGGCCAGCACCTCCGCATCACCGACATCGAGGGCCAGCAGGTTGTGGACGTGGCCGTCTTCAACGCGGACAACCACCGGGAGAAGCTCTCGACCTCGAACTCGCGCACCCGCTACGTGCCGCCGCCCGGCCAGGACTACATCCCGCGCGACCACCTGACCGAGGGCGACACGCTGATGTCCACGCTCTGCCGCCCGATGATGACGATCGTCAGGGACACGCCGGAGCCGAAGGGGATCCACGACACGCACAACCGCATGTGCAACCGCTTCCTGTTCGAGTCGCACGGGGCCGAGGTCCAGGACGGCTGCCACGAGATCATCAGCAAGGCCGTCGCGTCCTACGGGATCCTGCCCGAGGACATCCCGGACACGCTCGACGTCTTCATGAACTACCAGCACAACTGCGAGAAGCACCACTGGGAGATCCTGCTGCCGGTGTCGAAGCCGGGTGACTACATCGAGTTCCGCGCCGAGATGGACTGCCTCGTGGGCCTCTCGAACTGTCCCGAGGACCGGCTCACCGACTGCAACGCGCGCAACTGCACGCCGATGAAGATCGAGGTCTTCGAGCCCTAGCTGGCGACCGCCGCGCGGACGTAGCGGCCCAGGCCGGCGATCGCCTCGTCGGCGCGCGAGATGACGCCGGTGAGCGAGAGAAAGCCGTGCATCACGTCGTCGTAGCGCACGAGGGTCGCCTCCACGCCCGCGTCCCCGAGGCGCTCGGCGTAGGCGATCGCCTCGTCCCGGTTCGGGTCGTGCCCCGCGACCAGCACGAGCGCGGGCGGCAGCCCGGACAGGTCCTCGCGGCGGAGCGGTGACAGCTCGGGATCGCCGCGGTCCACGCCCGCGGGCGCGTAGTGGTCCCAGAACCACTCCATGTCCGCGCGGCCGAGCGGGAAGGAGTCCTCGTGCTCGTGGTAGGAGGGCGTGTCCATAGCTGCGTCGGTGACCGGGTACACGAGCACCTGAAGCGCGATCTCCGGCTCCCCGCGGTCGAGCGCCCGCGCGGCGACGACCGTCGCCAGGGTGCCGCCGGCGCTGTCGCCCATCACGACGAGCGGGCGGTCGCCGGCGAGGCGCTCCGCGACCCCGCGCAGCGCAGCGTCGGCGTCCTCGAGCGCCGCCGGGAACGGATGCTCCGGCGCGAGCCGGTAGTCGACGCTAACGAGGTCGCAGCCGCTCGCCAGGCTCAGGGCGCGCGCGAGGCGGTCGAACTCGTCGAGGCCGCCGAGCACCCAACCGCCGCCGTGGAGGTAGACGATCGTCCCGGGCGCGTCGGGGCTCGGACGGTAGAGCCGCGCGCCGACCGGGCCCGAGGGACCGGGGAGCGCAAGCTCCACGACCTGCTCCACCTCGGCCGGCGGCAGCTCCAGCGAGCGCTGCCGCTCCCGCATGAACGCCCGCCCCTCCTCGGGGGTCAGCTCCGACCAGCGGGGCGCTCCCGCCTCGCGCATCGCGCTCAGGAGCTGGAGCACCTCAGCGTGAAGCGGCATCAGCTCCCGCCGGGACCTCGATCCCGAGGAAGTCGAGCACGATGCGCACGACCTCCTCAGGCCGCTCGAGCTGCGCCATGTGGCCCGCGCCCGGCACGATCGCCTTGCGCGCCGACGGCATCCCCGCCACGAAGTCGTCCGCGTAGCTGGCCGGCACCCACGCGTCCTCCTCGCCGAACACCACGAGCGCGGGAGTGGTGATCCGGTACAGGCGGCTGCGCAGCCGCCTGTCGGGGATCGGCCAGAGGAACTTCGCTACCGAGGTGAGCGCCTGGGCGAGCGTCACGAGCCGCTCGACGTCGCCCTCGGTGGAGGTCGCCTCGCCGGTGCTGCCGTGGGCCGCGGACGGGTCGACGTAGAGGAGCGAGGGCATCGCGGGATAGGGCAGGGCGAACAGGTCGGCCACCGGCTCCTCGTCCCGCCACAGCCCGATCGGCGAGATCAGCACGAGGCGCGAGGCGGCCTCCGCCCGCAGCGCCGCCAGCTCGGCGCCGATCATCGCTCCGAAGGAGTGACCCACCACCGTGGCCGGCGCCACGTCCAGCGCGCGCACGATGTCGTCGTAATGGCGGGCGAGGTCGTTCACGTCCGTCAGGTCCACGAGCTCGGCCACATCGGCGAACCCGGGCGCCACCGGCGCGATCACCTCGTGGGTGGCGGCCAGGGCCTGGACGAGCGGGTCGGACTCGTCGAAGCCGAACAGCCCGTGCAGCCACAGGAGCGGCTCGCCGGCCCCGCCGCGATGCACCACCTGCTCACGGCCGCTCGCCAGGGTCAGCGTCTCCTCGGTGAACATGCGCCTCCCCTCCTCAGCCAACCACGCTCGGCGCCAGCGGCGCCGGCCGCGCGGGGTCCTCGATGAACGTCTTCGGCCACCACTTGTCCTCCCACTCGTCGAACCGGTCGCGCAGGAGCGGGATCACGTCCTCGGCGAAGCGGCGCGTGTTATAGAGGACGGTGTCCTTCTGCATGTTGCCGAAGTGCATGAGCACCATCAGGTGACCCACGTTCATCACGTCGGCCATCTCGTTGATCTTCTGCGCGACGGTGGCCGGGCTCCCCGCCACCACGTAGCCCCGCTCGATGATGTCCGCCCAGGTGAGGTTCTGGAACTCGCGCTGCGCGGCCGCGTGGGCGAGCGTGCTCTGCAGCCCGCGCCGGATCGTCGGGATCGTGGCGTAGCCCGGCGGCGTGGCGAACCCGGGGTACATGTGCAGGCAGCGGTTGTAGAAGTAGAGCGCGGGCTCCGCGTACAGCCGCTCGGCCTCGGCGTCGTCCTCGGCCACGCCGATGAACTGGAGGAAGCCGGCGCGGTAGGGGTTGCGCTCGAGGCCGTGCCTGTCGATCGTCTCCCAGAAGCCGTCGAAGTTCTTGCGCCCGCGCTCGAAGCCGAAGTACGACAGGTAGGCGTAGAGGAAGTTCTTCTCCGCGCACATGTCCCAGGTCTCGACGCTCCCGGCGCCGGGGACCCAGACCGGCGGGTGCGGCTCCTGTACCGGGCGCGGCCACACGTTCACGTAGCGGAGCTGGGTGTAGCGCCCGTTGAACGCGAACGGCTGCTCCGAGGTCCAGGCACGCAGGATCAGGTCGATCGCCTCGCGGTAGCGCTCGCGCAGCGTGGCCGGGTTCATGCCGTAGCAGTAGGTGGAGTCCATCGGCGTGCCCACCGGGAAGCCGGCCACGATCCGCCCGCCCGAGATCGAGTCGAGCATCGCCATCTCCTCGGCGACCCTGATCGGCGGGTTGTAGAGCGCCACCGAGTTGCCCATCAGCACGATCTTGGCGTCGCGGGTGCGGCGCGCCAGCGCCCCGGCCATGATGTTCGGCGACGGCATCAGCCCGTAGGCGTTCTGATGGTGCTCGTTGACGCAGATGCCGTCGAAGCCGACCTCGGCCGCGTACTCGAGCTCGTCCAGGTACTCGTTGTAGATCTCGTTTCCGCGCCGGCGGTCGAACAGCTCGCTGGCGGGCGGATCGACCCAGACCCCCCGGTAGCGCTGGCGGAAGTCCTCCGGCAGGTCGGGGTACGGCATGAGGTGGAACCAGTGGAACTTCATGGCGCGCTCTCCGGTCGGGGGGCCGTCGGGCTCCCGAGTCTAAGGTCACGTGCGGGGGGTCAACCCGCGTGTTCGAGGGGGAAATCCCGCCTCCGTGGCCGCTCGCGTTGACCCCCGCGAGCGGGTCTCCGTACCATCGCGCGCAGGTGCCGGTAGTCGACGCACATACGCACTTCATCCCGCTCGAGTTCGTCGACTTCCTGCGCTCGGGCGGCGGTCCGCCCGGGCTTGAGGTGGTCGAGCGGGAGGGCCGCGACCCGCTCATCTCGCACGCCAACGGGCTCGCCTACCCGGTCTTCCCGCTGTTCCACGACCCGGCGGCCAAGCTCGAGCAGATGGACCGTGACGGCATCGACGTGTCGCTCTGCTCGATCGTCCCGTCGCTCTTCCTCTACGACGCCGACCCGGCCGACACCCTCCGCGCCCACCGCGTGATCAACGACGCGGGCGCCGAGTACGCCGCGCGCTCCGGCGGCCGCATCGCGGTGCTCGCCACCGTGCCGCTGAACGACCCCGCCGCGGCGGTCGAGGAGCTCTGGCGCGCCTGCCGCGAGCTGGCCCTCGTGGGTGTCGAGATCGGGCCGAGCGTCGGCGACACGATGATCGACTCGCCGCGCTTCGACCCGCTGTTCACGGCCGCCGAGGAGCTCGGCGTGACCGTGATGCTCCACCCTTACCTGAACATGGTCGCCAAGCCGGGGCCCGATCTGGAGGGGTTCCACCTCTCGAACGTCGTGGGGAACCCATACGAGACGTTCGTCGCGGCCAGCCGGCTGATCGTCGGCGGCGTGTTCGACCGCCACCCGCGCCTGCGCGTGCAGCTCGTGCACGCGGGGGGCGCCTTCCCGTACCAGCTCGGCCGGCTCCAGCACGCCTACGGGGCGAGGGAGGAGACGGGCTCGGTGGCCGCGCGGGATCCCGCCTCCTACCTCGGGAACTTCCTGTTCGACACGGTCATCTTCGACGAGCGCGCGCTGCGCTTCCTGCTCGAGCTGGCCGGTCCGGACGCCGTCCTGTTCGGCACCGACCTGCCGTTCGACATGGCCGACGTGTCCGCGCGGGGCGCGCTGCCGCGCATCGCGCCGCCCGAGGTCGTGGCGAAGGTGCTCGGCGAGAACGCGCTGCGCGCCTACGGCGTCCCCGAGCCGGTGCCCCCGTCCTCCTAGAGCTCGAGCTCCGAGCTGTCGACCAGGTGGCGGGCCACGGCGATCGCGCCCGCGTGCGCGCGGTTGCGCGCGCCGAGCTTGCGGATGATCGTGGCCACCTGCCGCTCCACGGTCTTGGTGGCGAGGAACAGCGTGGCGCCGATCTCGGCGTTGGTCTGCCCCGCCGTGAGCAGCGCGAGCACGCCGCGCTCACGGGAGCTGAGTCCGGCGGCGCCGACCTCGCCGCCGCCCGAGAACCTGGCCACCGTCACGCCTCGCGCCACAGCCCGTACCGACTCGATCAGCTCCTCGCCCGTGACCGACTTCGGCACCACGCCGCTTGCGCCGCGCTCCATCAGCTCCGCCTCGCGGCCGGTCTCATAGTCGGCGAGCACGAGCAGCGAGCAGGCGGGCAGCAGCGCCTTGAGCTCGGCCACCGCACGCTCGATCTCGGCCTCGGCCAGGTGGCCGTCGATGATCGCCACGTCGGGATGGAGCCGCGGGAGCTGGGTGCGCATCTCGCTCACGCGTGCGGCCTCGCCCACGACCCGGATGCCGTCGCTGCGCTCGAGCAGCGCCACCAGCCCGGCGCGGGTGAGGTTGTGGGGCTCGACGACGCAGACACGCAGGCTCGCCGGTGTGGAGAGCGTCTCGACGCCGTCCTCGGGCGGCCGCGCCTCCTCCGCGCGGTCGCGCACGCCGAGGAGCTGGAAGGTCACGGCGGTGCCGCGCTTCGGCGCGCTCGCCACGGTCACCATGCCGCCCAGGGCGCGGGCCCGCTCGCGCATGAACGACAGGCCGGTGCCTCCGTCGGTCTCGTCGGGGTCGAACCCGCGGCCGTCGTCGCTGACGACCAGCAGCAGGTCGTTGCCCACCTCGAGCTTGATCTCGATCGTGCGGGCGCCCGCGTGCTGGCGGGCGTTCGCCAGCGCCTCCTGAAAGATCCGGTAGGCGGCCCGCCTGGCGGCGCCGGAGAGGCTGCTGGTCTCGCCCTCGATCGTCAGCTCGAGCGCAGGGTCGCGCTCGCCGAAGTTGGCGACCGTGGCCCGCACGGCGTCCGCCAGCGACTGGGCGTCGAGCCCGCGCGGTACGAGGTCGGCCACCACGCGCCGCACGTCGGCGAGCTCCAGCCGGACGAGCTCGCGCACCTGGCGCGCGTCCTCGCTCGCCTCCTTGTCGATGTCCGCGAAGCGGCGCTCGAGCGTCGCCGCGATCGACTCGATGGCGGGCACGGTCTGCGCCACCGCGTGGTAGACCTCGCGCGCCACCCGGGCCCGCTCCGCCTCGACGGCCTCGTGGCGGATCAGCGTGCGCATGCGCTCCTGCGCGCGCAGGTTGCCGATGAAGCCCGCCACCTGGTCCGCGATCTGCTCCGCGATCGGGAGGTCGTGGTCGGAGTAGAAGCCAGGCGTGCGGCTGACGAAGTTCAGGACGCCGAAGGGCCGGCCCGAGAGCCTCAGCGGCACGCTGATCAGGCCGTGAAAGCCTGCGCGCGCGATCACGCGGTCCTCGCGGCCCACGATGCGGGGGTCGGAGGCGAGGTCCGGGGACACGAGCGGCCGGTTGGTCATCACCACATGCCGCAACCCCACGTCCTCGAACGGGATGATCACGCCCTCGCCAGGGACGATCGGCGAGGTGGCCACAGCGAAGCGCTCGAATGCGCGGCCGTCCCAGGTGAGCAGGTAGGCGCTCAGGCGGTCGTGCTCGAGCAGCCGCTTGGCCTCGCAGGCGAACGTGGCCATCAGCGACACCGTGTCGCTGGCGCCCTCCACCGCCACCGGCGAGAGGAGTACGTCGCCGAGGCCCTGGCCCGCCAGCAGTCCCACCCCGCAGGCGACCACCGGCGCGGCGCTCGCCAGCAGCTCGAGGTCGGCGGCGCCCTCCTCCACCTCGACGACTCCCAGGCTCACTCCGCCCGCGACGAGCCCGACGAGCACGCGGCCCTCCGCGGTCACGGCGGGTTCCGGGCTCACGACTGCACGCTGGAGCTCGCGCTGCGACAGGTGCGGGAACTCGCGGTCGGCCGGATGGCGCGAGAGCTCCTCGACGGCGTCGGAGGTGATGGCCCAGAGGCGGACGGCCGGGGACGCCATCCCATCCAGCGGGTCGTCAAAGGCCGCGGCCACCGCTGCGGTGAGCTGTTTGAAGTCGGCGGCCGTCGACACGGCCCGGGCGAGGCGTGCGAGTCCGACGTAGCGCCGCTCAACCCGGTCCTCCAGGTCGAGTATGGGCGGGGCGCCCATCGCGTCATGGTACTCGTATGACATAAGACAGCCAACCCCTCTCACCTGACGGTCCACGTCATTGAAGTTGGTCCAATGTATTACGATTGCACCCGCCGCGTGCCAGTGAGGAGAGCAGTTGAAGCCACCGCCCTTTGAGTACAAGGACCCGCGCTCACTCGACGAGGCGCTCGCGCTGCTGGCCGAGTTCGGCGAGGACGGGAAGGTGCTCGCCGGCGGCCAGAGCCTGGTGCCGCTGCTCAACTTCCGGCTGGCCCAGCCGTCGGTGCTCGTGGACGTGAACCGAGTCGCGGAGCTGTCCTACCTCCGCCGCGAGGGTGGCCGGCTCCACATCGGCGCGATCTGCCGGCAGGCGCGGCTCGAGCTCTCGCCGGTGGCGCGCGAGGGCTGGGGGCTCCTGGGCGATGCACTGAAGCTGGTGGCTCATCCGCAGATCCGCAACCGGGGCACGGTCGGTGGCTCGGCTGCCCACGCCGATCCGGCGGCGGAGCTGCCGGTGGCGCTCAGGGCGCTCGGGGCTCGCTTCAAGGCGCGCTCCGTGCGCGGCGAGCGGATGATCGGCGCCGACGAGTTCTTCATCACGCACCTCACCACCGCGCTCGAGCCGGACGAGCTGCTCGTGGAGGTGGAGGTGCCGCCGCTCGCGCCCGGCACCGGCCACGCCTTCGAGGAGTACTCGCGCAGGCACGGCGACTTCGCCCTCGGCGGCGCCGCTGCGCTCTACACGCGGAACGGCGACGGGACGTGCAGCGAGGTCCGCATCGCCCTGCTCGGCGCCTCCGACACGCCGCTCCGCGCCGGCGAGGCCGAGCAGATGCTGGTGGGCCGCACACTCGACGCCGAGCTGGCGGCGGAGGCGGCGCGCGCGGCCGCGCGCGACATCGAGCCCACCGGCGACATCCACGGCTCGTCCTCGTACCGCAAGCGCCTGATCGAGGCGATGGTGCGCCGGGCGCTCGTGAACGCCGCCGCATGACGGGCTCGCCCGGCGTGGCCGGAGACGTGCTCGAGCGCGTCTTCGGGCAGATCGACGAGGACGAGCTGGTCGAGCTCGCGCTGGCGCTCGGCAACCTCGACAGCCCGACCGGCGAGGAGGGCGCCGCCTCCGACCACGTGCACGACTGGTGCGAGGCGGAGGGCTTCGAGCCGCGCCGGCTCGGCCTGTTCCCGGATCGCGCCAACGTGGTCGCGCGGCTCCCGGGCGCGGGCGGCGGCCAGAGCCTGCTCTTCAACAGCCACCTCGACACCACCATCGCCAAGGAGGAATGGCTCACCACCCTGCGCGCCGCCGCGCCCGAGCACCACACCGCCTGGCGCGAGGGGCGGCGGCTGATCGGCAACGGCATCGTGAACAACAAGGGCGTGATGGCCACCTGGCTCACGGCCTGCCGGGCGCTGAAGCGGGCGGGCGTGCAACTGTCCGGCGACGTCCTGATGACCGCCGTGGTGGGCGAGATCGGGCTCGAGCCGGTGGACGAGTTCCAGCCGCCGCGCTACATCGCCAAGGAGGCCGGCGCGCGCTACATCGTCAACCGCGGCGTCACGGCGGACTGGGCCGTGGTCGCCGAGGGCACGAGCTTCGCGCTCTGCTGGGTCGAGGCCGGGAAGGCGTTCTTCAAGGTGATCGTCCACGGGCAGGAGCCGCCGCTCTACACGCCCTATCTGCCGCGGCCGACCGCCATCGCCGACTCGCCCAACGCGATCGTGCGCGCGACGAGCGTGATCCAAGCGATCGAGCACTGGGGTTACGACTACGAGCAGCGGCACACCTACCGCTGCGAGGGCGGCACGGTGGTGCCGAAGGTGAGCGTGAACGCCGTGCGCAGCGGCGTGCCATACAAGATCACCAAGACGCCGTCGGTCTGCCTGCTCTACGTGGACGCCCGCATCACGCCGCAGCAGGACCCGCGCTCGGTGCAGCGCGAGCTCGAGGAGGCGATCGCCGGCACCGGCGTGCCGGTCACGGTCGAGCCGATCGCCTACCGGCGCGGCTACGAGGCCACCGGGGTCGAGCCGCTCGTGAGCCGGGTCGAGGCCGCGCACGAGCGCGTCATCGGCGGCCGCCCCGGACGCCCGATCGATGCGATCACGAGCATGTGGCGCGACAGCAACGTCTTCATCGAGGCCGGCATCCCCACGGTCGTATACGGCCCGGGCGCGAGCGTGGGCGGCGGCAACTTCTCGATGGAGATCGACGACCTGGTCACAGCCGCGCGCGTGTACGCGGCGATCGCCATCGAGGTCTGCGGGCCGGTTGTCTAGTCGTCCATGCCCGTCACGCTCGCGCTGAGCGAGCGCGGGTCGCGCAGCCCCCAGCGGCTGCCCTCCACGGCGTCGAAGAAGCCTTCCACCAGGGCGTTGAAGGCCTCCGGCTCCTCGAGGTTGCAGGTGTGGCCGGTGCGCGGCAGGATCGCCAGACCGGAGGAGGGGACCGTGCGCTTGAGCATCAGGTCGGTCTCGAGGCAGCCCTCGTCCTCGTCGCCCGCGACGATGAGCAGCGGCACGGTCATCGCGGCGAGCTCGTCGCGCAGGTCGTACAGCGACGGTCGCAGGCGCTGGACGCCGAGCATCGTCAGCGTGGCGCCGCGTGAGTCGTGCTCGGCGAGCTGGTGGGCGAACAGCTCCCAGCCCTCGCGGTTCTTGTTCTGGAACTGGACGCGCGCCGGGCCCACCGCGTAGCGCTCGGCCACGGTGGCTGAGCCCTCGCCGGCGAACGCCTGCGCGATCGCCTCGCATTCCCCGCGGAAGCCTGCCTGTGCCTCCGGCCGCGCGCCGTAGCCTACGCCGCCGATCACCAGCGCGCTCACTCGCCCCGGGTGGCGCAGCCCGAGGTGGAGCGCGCAGAAGCCGCCCATGGAGATACCGACCACGTGGGCCCGCCCGGCGCCCGCGGCGTCGAGCACGGCCACCGCGTCCGCCACCGCGCGCTCCTGCGAGTACGCCGACTCGTCGCTCGGCACGTCCGACGGCGGGTAGCCGCGCGCGTCGTACACGATGGAGCGGTAGCGGTCCCGGAAGTGGCTCACCTGGGGCTCGAAGCTGCGGTGGTCACCGGCGAACTCGTGGATGAAGAGGAGCGGCGGGCCGGAACCGGTCTCCTCCCAGTGCAGGTCGACGCCGTCGTCCGTTCGTACGGTGGGCATTCGTATTACCGTACCGGCCGTGGCGACGGCGTCGGACTCCGGCCTGGTCGTGGAGCGCCGCGGGGACGGGGTCGTGGCGCTCTGGCTGGACCGGCCGCGGAAGCGCAACCCGCTCGATCGCCCGCTCGTCGCCGCCCTGAGCGACGCCTTCGCGGAGCCCGGAGCGCGCGCGTTCGTACTCGGCAGCTCGGAGGGCGGCAGCTTCTCGGGCGGCGCCGACCTGTCGCTCGCCGACGACGAGCGCGCCGCGGTGAGCGACCTGCTCTACGCGCTCTACGAGCGGATGCTCACCGTCCCCGCGCCGATCGTCGCCGCGGTGGACGGCGCGGCCGTGGGCGGCGGCGCGCAGCTCGCCCTCGCCTGTGACCTGCGCCTCGGGAGCTCGCGTGCGCTGCTCCGCTTCGTGGGCCCGGGGCACGGTCTGGCGATCGGCGCCTGGGGCCTGCCCTCGCTCGTCGGCCGCGGCCGCGCCACCGAGCTCTGCCTGACGATGAGGCCGGTGGAGGCGGACGAGGCGCTCGTCATCGGCCTGCTCGACCGCCTGGTGGACGCTCCGCGCGAGGCGGCGCTGGAGCTCGCGGCATCGTTCGCGCGGCTCGACGCGGACGCCGTAGCGCGCGTGAAGTCGGTGGTGCGCAGCGCGAGCGGGGCCATGGCCGCGCTGGCGGAGGAGCGCGCCGCCAACCGCGCATCGTGGTCGGGCTCGGTGGCCGGTCTGTGAGCCCGCCGGACCGGCTCACGCTCGAGGCATGGGGGCGCCACCTCGGCCACGAGTCGGACCCGGGGGAGCTCGTGGAGCGGCTGCGGGCCGGCTCGCTGGCGCAGGACCTGCACGCCACGGCGGCTTCCGCGCCGGACCGCCCGGCCCTGGCGATCGACGGGATCGCGCGCACGCACGGCGAGCTCGACGAGGCGGCCGGCCGCTTCGCCGCGCTGCTCCGCACGGGCGGAGTGGAGCGCGGCGACGCGGTGCTGCTGGCAGCGCCGAGCTCGCTCGCGATGGTGGAGGCGTACCTGGCGATCCTGCGCATCGGCGCGACCGTGGTGCTCGCCAATCCGACCTACACGGCGAGCGAGCTGCTGCACCTCGCCCGCCACAGCCGCGCGGCGGCCGCGGTGGGGAGCGCCCGGGCGCTCGATGCCGTGTGCCACGACGTGCGCCTGACCGTTGCGGTGGACGACCCGGCGGCCGCCGGCGAGCGGCCGCTGCCGGTCGAGCCGGCCGGCAGCGACGACGTCGCGCTGCTGGCCTACACCTCCGGTACGACCGGCGTGCCGAAGGCCGTACCGCTCACGCACGCCAACGTCCTGTCGTCGATCCGGGCGGCGATGCTCGCGTGGCGCCTCGGCCCCGACGACGTGCTCGTACACTCGCTGCCGCTGTTCCACCAGCACGGGCTGGGCGGCGTGCACGCCACGCTGCTGGCCGGCGCCCGGGCGGTCATAGCCAGCCGCTTCGACCCCGACGAGACCTGCCGGACGATCGAGCGCGAGCGCGCCACCGTGCTGCTTGCGGTGCCCGCGATCTACGAGCGGCTGGCGGCCTGGGACGATGTAGCCGGCGCCGATCTCAGCTCGCTGAGGCTGCTCGTGTCGGGCTCAGCTCCGCTGTCGCCGGCGCTCGCGCGGCGGGTCGAGGCGATCGCCGGACAGCTTCCACTCGAGCGCTACGGGACCACCGAGAGCGGGCTCGACCTGTCGAACCTCTACGACGGGCCGCGCCGCCCCGGCACGGTGGGCTTCCCGCTCCCCGGCGTCGAGCTGCGGCTGACCGACCCTGAGGGCAGGCCGGTGCCCGACGGCGAGGAGGGCGAGATCGTGCTGCGCGGCCCGCAGGTGTTCGCCGGCTACCGCGGCGAACCGCAGGCGAACGCGGCGTCCTTCCATCCGGGCGGCTGGTTCCGCACCGGCGACCTCGCGCGCCGCGACCCGGCCGGCGGCCACGTGACAATCAGCGGCAGGCTCAAGGAGCTGATCATCAGCGGCGGCCTGAACGTCTACCCGCGTGAGGTGCAGCTCGCGCTCGAGGAGTCGCCGGCGGTCGAGCGCGCCGCGGTGGTGGGCGTGCCGTCCGAGCGCTGGGGCGAGGAGGTGGTGGCCGCGGTGGTGCCGGCGGCCGGAGTGCGGATCGACGAGCGAGCGCTGCTGGCGTTCGCGGGCGAGCGCCTCGCTCCCTACAAGCGCCCCAAGCGGATAGTCGTGCTCGACGAGCTGCCGCTGAACCAGATGGGCAAGCTCGTGCGCTCGGAGCTCGTGAGGCTGATGGGGGGATGAGCCCGGACGATCCCCAGCGCGAGCTCGAGGAGGCCACGCTCGCCGCCTACACGCGGCTGATCGAGCGCGCGGCCGCCGCGATCGAGCGCGCGCTGGCCGAGGAGCCCGACGCGGAGCCCGAGCTCGACCCCGGCCCGTGCCCGTGAGCGGCCTCTGCGCCGACCCGGCGGCGGCGCGACGCGCCCTCGACGCGCGGCAGATCGGCGTCATCGAGCTGACTCAGGCCGCCCTCGAGCGGGCGGACGAGCTTCAACCCACCATCGGCGCGTTCGCGGAGATCACGCACGAGCTCGCGCTCGAACAGGCTCAGCGGGCGCAGGACGCGCTGCTCCCGGGCGGCCCGCGCAGTCTCGTGCACGGCCTCCCGCTCGCCGTCAAGGACGTGATCGACGTCGCGGACGTGCCCACCCGCCTCGGCACGCCCGGCGCAGGGCACCGGCTGCCGTCGGCGAGCGCGCCGGTGGTGACCGCGCTCACTGCCGCCGGGGCGGTGACGATCGGCAAGGCGGCCACCCACGAGCTCGCCTACGGCATGATCACGCCGCGGGCGCGCAACCCGCGCGATCCGGAGCGCATCACGGGTGGCTCGAGCGGCGGCTCGGCCGCCGCGGTGGCCGCCGGCGCCGCGGCCCTGGCGCTCGGGACGGACACCAACGGCTCGGTGCGCTGCCCGGCCGCGCACTGCGGCGTGATCGGCCTCAAGCCCACGCGCGGGGCGCTCTCGCTCGAAGGCGTCGCGCCGCTCGCCTGGACGCAGGACACGGTGGGGCTGCTGGCCCCGGACGCGTGGACCGCGGCGGCGGCGTGGGGAGTCCTCGGCGGGCAGGCCTCGGGCCCCCGCAGCGTGCCCCGGATCGGTGTGGACCATGAGGCCTGCTCGAGCGCCGCCGCCGACGTGACCGCGGCGGTGCAGGCCGGGCTCGAGTCGCTCGCGGCCGCCGGCGGCGCCGAGCTCGTGCACGTACGCGCGCCCGATCTCGCGCTCGCCGGAGCGGCTTCGGTGCTCGCCATCGTGCGCGAGGCGGGGGCGGCCTGGGCCGAGGAGCTCGCGGCGCACCCCGAGGGCTTCGGCCCGCAGGTGCGCGGCGCGCTGCGCGCCGAGGTGCCGGAGTCCGCCTACCGCGACGCCAAGCGCATGCGCGGGCTGATCTGCCGCGAGCTGGCCGAGCTCTTCGGGCGCGAGCGGCTCGATGCGCTCGCTCTCCCGTCCGTGCCGGTCACGGCCACGCCGGCCGGCGTCGAGCGCGTGGAGCTGCACGGGCGGGAGCGCTCGGTGGAGGCGCTCCAGTCGGTCTTCACCGCGCTCGCGTCGCTGAGCGGGCAGCCTGCGCTGAGCGTCCCGTGCGGCCTCGGCGCCGGCGGAATGCCGGTCGGGCTCCAGCTCCTCGGCAGGGCGCGGGGCGAGGATGCTCTGCTCGAGCTCGCCGCTCGGGCAGAGGAAACGCGCCCTTGCTGATTGGTATAACGTTCGACGAATGACCGGCGCGCCGGTCAGTGTCAGTCGAGCGAAGGAGAGGGGCAAGCGGTGGATCTCGGCTTGGAGGGCCAGACCGTTCTCGTAACCGGCGCGAGCAAAGGCATCGGCCGCGCGTCGGCCCTGGTGTTCGCGGAGGAGGGCTGCGACGTCGCCATCAACGCGCGCACGCCCGACGGGCTGGAGCACACCGCGAACGAGCTCGCCGAGGCCAGCGGCCGCAAGGTGGTGGGGATCCCGGGCGACATGAGCAAGCCGGATGACGTCGAGCGTGTGGTCCGCGAGGCCATCGACGCGCTCGGGTGGATCGACATCCTCGTGACCTGTGCGGGCTCGTCGCCGGGCGGCCTGATCGAGGAGCTCACCGAGGAGCACTGGGAGGTCAGCCTCGGCCTCAAGTTCATGGGCTATGTGCGCTCGTGCAAGGCGGTCCTGCCCCACATGCGCGAACGCGGCAGCGGCTGCATCGTGCTGGTGGTGGGCAACGACGGCCTCAAGCCGAGCTACTGGGAGGTCACCGCAGGCGCCGCCAACGCGGCCGACATCAACTTCGCGTCCTCCGCCGCCGAGCAGTACGGCCGCTACGGCGTGCGCATCAACACGGTCAACCCCGGCCCGGTGAACACCGACCGCTGGGACGGCCTGGAGAAGGCCTTTGCGCGAGACAAGGGAGTGGACCAGGCGCGTGCGCACGAGCTGGCCGTGTCGAGCATCCCGCTCGGGCGCATCTGCGAACCCGATGAGGTGGCGAACGTGGTCGCCTTCCTCGCGTCGCCGCGGGCGAGCTTCATCAACGGCGCCCACATCCCGATCGACGGGGCTCAGCGCAAGGCGCTGATGGACATCTAGCCGAGGGTCGCGTCATGGGGAGCGTCGAGCTCTACGACACGCAGGTCGAGTTCCTCGACCGGGTGGTGGGCGCCGGTGGGCGCGGCGCCACCCGCGAGGAGGTGCTCCACAACGTGCTGCTCGAGCACGTGAACGACCGCTTGGCCGGAGCCGGCGGCTACGTCGGCGGCACGGCTCGCTACGACGTTCTCGAGACCGCCTTCCCGGAGTACGGCGAGAAGCGCTGGGAGCTGATCCTCGAGCCGATCACCGGCAAGGCCGTGCCGGTGATGCGCGGCGAGGTGCTGCGCATCGAGCAGGTCGAGGGCGGCACCTGCGTGGACTTCAACGCCTTCAACCTGCACGACTACAAGGAGTTTCTCGACTGCGGCTTCACGAGGAGCTTCCAGTCGTTCGACCCGCGCAAGGGCGAGTTCATCTGGACCAACGCGCCGCGCGGGCGGCCGATGTTCTCGATCCTCGAGATCGCGGACACCTGCGAGCTCGACATCGTCGGCCACCGCTGCAACCGGGTGTTCGAGGAGCTCGGCTGGGGGCTCACGACCCATGCCAACTGTCAGGACACGCTCGCGGAGGCGATTCGCGAGTACCGCCTCACACCCGACGACGTGCACGACTCGTTCAACCTCTGGATGGCCACGACGATCGACGACTCGGGCCGGCGCCAGTTCAGGTGGAACCCGGCGCGGAAGGGCGACCGCATCGATCTCCTGGCGATGTTCGATGTGCTCGCCGCGGCCGTGATCTGCGGCTGCGGCGACCTGGTGGGCATCAACAACTACACGGTCACCCCGATCAGGCTCGAGATCTACTCGCGCTCGCCGGACACCGAAGCGCTCGTGAACGAGATCGAGAGCCGCTGGGGGGCGATGGACAGCCAGGTGAAGAGCGAGGACCTGGCCGCCGTGCCGGTCCTCGCCTCGCGCGAGCTCGAGCCCGACGCCGAGTACGTGGCGAGCTACCGCCCGGCGCCGAGCCCGGTGACGCTCGAGCTCGACTTCTCCGGGGAGGAGGCGCGCATCCTGCACGGCCTGATCGACACCGGCCTCTACGGCGCGACCGAGGGGGAGGCCATGAGGGCGTCGTTCATGCGCTGGTGCAACAGGCACGTGACGAACGTCCGGCGTCCCTTCGTGGACTTCGGAGCGGGTGGGACGGCATGAGCGCTCCCCGGCTGATCGACGTGCACAGCCACTTCCTGCCCTCGACGATGGTGGCCGCGCTCGAGCGCCGCACGGAGCTGCCGCGCATCTCGCGGGACGGCGACGGCAAGCTGATCGAGTACGGCGAGGGCAACGTCCACCCGCTGCTGCCGAACATGGGCGACCTCGGGCTGCGCATGCGGCAGATGGACGAGCAGGGCATCGATCTCGCCGTGATCAGCGCCAACGTGCCCGGGGTCGACTGGTTCCCGGTGGCGGATGGGCCCGCCGTGGCGCGGGAGGTGAACGACGAGCTCAACGACGTGGCGGGCAGCCGGCCGGGCCGCCTCGTGCCGCTCGCCGTGCTCCCGCTGCAGGCGCCCGCGGAGGCCGCCGCCGAGCTCGAGCGCGCCGTGAGCGGCGGGGCGGTGGGCGCGATGATCTACTCGAACGCCGCGGGGGTGGCGCTCGACGACGCGCGCTTCGAGGTCGTCTGGGAGGCGGCGGCCGGGCTCGACGTCCCGATCTACATCCACCCGACCTATCCGCTCGTCGCCAAGGTGCTCGACGCCTACGCGCTGATTCCCACGCTGGGCTTCCTCGTGGACACCACGGGCGCGGTCCTGCGGCTCACGCTCGGTGGGCTGTTCGAGCGCCACCCGGATCTCAAGCTCGTGCTGGCCCACGCGGGCAGCCTGATCCCCCAGCTCGTGGGGCGGATCGACTACGAGGCCGCGCGTCTGCCGGGCGGCACCGGCAAGCTCAGCGTGGCGCCGAGCGAGGCGCTCGCTCTGCTTTACACCGACTCGGTCTGCGTCTGGGCGCCGGCGCTGCGGTCCACCCTCGCCTTCCTCGGCCCCGAGCGCGTGATGTTCGGTTCCGACTACCCGTTCTGGGACCCGGCGCGGAGCCTGCGGACGCTCGCGGACGCAGGCCTCGAGGAGAACGTGGCCGAGGCAATCCGGAGCGCCAACGCCGGCCGCCTGTTCGGGCTCGAGCGGGCCGGGGCGGCCGCCTGATGGGGCAGAGGGAAAACCCTCCGCGCAAGCGGGAGTGTCCCGATGACACGGTGTGAGGGCTTGGGGATACTCGCGCCGAAGTCGGGCTGGAGAGAGCGTTGGCTTCACCCACGCTTAACCGGGTTGGTTTGGCATTTGTAGGACTTTTGTGGTAGAGCTACCGCAGCGGCCGGAGGGGCCCTGTTGGGGACCTCGGAACGTCAGCGGACCCAAGCAAGGAGAGAGGTCATGAGGAGGATTGCTGGGACTCACAGGCGTTCGATCGCGGCTGCGATCGTCGTCCTCGCAGTGGCTTTGACGGTCGCCGCCTGCGGCAGCAGCAACAAGAGCAGCTCCAGCTCCAGCTCCAGCTCGGGCGGAGGAGCGGCGACCAGCGGAGGCAGCAGCGGCAAGACGATCAAGATCGGCGCGGCGCTGATCGGCCCGAAGAACGACAAGTCGTTCAACCAGGCGGCCTACGAGGGCATCCTCGCCGCCGAGAAGGCGAACCCGAACCTGAAGCTGACGGCGACGCTCGAGAACAAGGCCACCGACCAACAGCGCACCGACGCGGTCAACACGCTCGCGCCACTCAACGACGTGGTCCTGGGCGTCAGCGCCAGCTTCGGCCCGATCTTCGACGCGCTTGCCGACAAGTACCCGTCGAAGTACTTCGTCGACGTGGCGGGCTACACGCAGCACTACCACAAGAACGTCACCGGCTTCGCCAACGACTGGGGCGCGCCGGCCTACGTGGCCGGCGTGGACGCGGCGCACCTGACCAAGAGCAAGGTCGTGGGGTACGTCGGCGGAGCGGAGATCCCGCCGACCGTGCAGGCGGCGAACGGCTTCGCCGCGGGCGTGAAGAGTGTCGACCCGTCGATCAAGGTGCTCAAGAACATCACCGGCGACTTCAATGACGTGGCGAAGGCGAAGGCTGCCACGGCGGCGATGATCACGGACAAGGCCGACGTGGTCTTCCCGTTCCTCGACGCAGGCATCGCCGGCTCATACGCGGCGGGCAAGGAGTCGGGCAAGGACCCGGCGATGTTCAAGCTGACGATCCCGGACTGCACCTCCTACGACAACATCGTGGGCACCGAGGTCGTGAACAACGTCGCGGCGACGAGCCTGATGCTCGACCGCTACGCCAAGGGCACGCTGAAGCCGGGCGCGGTGTTCCTCGACCTGCAGGACCCGAACCTGCAGACGCTTAAGCTGTGCCCCAAGTACCAGGCCAAGTCGGACATCGCCAAGGCCACCAAGGACACGATCGACGGTGTGAACGGCGGCTCGATCAAGCTCCCAGCGAACGCGGTCAATGCGCGGCCGAACTATCCCTACCAGGAGGGCTTCGACGGTCCGGTGCAGAACGCCGGGCAGACGGGGTGACCCCCGTGCCGGTGATCCAGTCCAGTTGATCGCTCGACTGATAACACGCCCGATCCCGAAGGCTTCCCGGCCCTGTGCCGGGGAGCCTTCCTTGTGTCCGCGGCCAAACGAGGGGGGCTGAGCTTCGGAGACCTCGCGCCTGCAACCGGACGACGCGCGCACGACCGAGCCGCAGGCTGACGGGGGCGAGCCGGCTCTCCGGCTCATAGGCATCACGAAGGCATTCCCCGGCGTGCTCGCCAACGACGCGGTCTCGCTGGACGTGCGCAGGGGAGAGATCCTCGGCCTGCTCGGCGAGAACGGAGCCGGCAAGTCGACGCTGATGAACATCGTCTACGGGCTGCACAAGCCCGACAGCGGCGAGATCTTCGTGAACGGCCGCCAGGTCGAGATCAACAGCCCGGAGCACGCGCTCGAGCTGGGCCTCGGGATGGTGCACCAGCACTTCATGCTCGTGCCGGACATGACGGTGGCCGAGAACATCGCACTCGGGCCGTCGCTGCTCCCGGGACTCTCGCGGCTCGAAGGATGTCGAGGGCCGGGTGTCCGACCTCTCGCGCCGGTTCGGACTCGCCGTGGATCCCGGGGCGAGGGTGGACGAGCTCACCGTCGGCGCTCGCCAGCGCGTGGAGATCATCAAGCTGCTCTATCGGGGCGCCGACCTGCTGATCCTCGACGAGCCCACTGCCGCGCTCACGCCCACCGAGTGGCACGAGCTGTCGCTGTTCCTCCGCTCGAGGGCGAACGAGGGGCGCTCGGTCATCTTCATCACGCACAAGCTCGACGAGCTCTTCGGGCTGGTCGACCGCTGCACCGTGCTGCGCGACGGTCGCGTGGTGGACACGGTCAACATCGAGGAGACCGACAAGCCGGCGCTCGCCCGCATGATGGTCGGCCGCGACGTGACGCTGCGGGTGGAGCGGCCGATCGTCGCAGCCCGGCAAGCCCGTGCTCGAGGTCAAGGGCCTGCGGCTCGGCCGACGAGGATGGCGGCACGCTCCTCGACGACGTCGAGCTTCCAGGTGCGCGCGGGGGAGGTGTTCGGCGTCGCGGGCGTGGCGGGCAACGGCCAGACCGAGCTGGTCGAGGCGCTGACCGGCCTGCGCTCGCCCGACGCCGGCGAGATCCTCCTCGACGGGGAGGTGCTCGACGAGCATCACCCCGCGCTCGTTCACGGCGAACGGCGGCGCGCTCGTCCCCGAGGACCGTCACCACGAGGGCATCGCGCTCGAGCTCAGCGTGCTCGACAACCTCCTGATGAAGGACTACCAGGCCGGCCGGTTCGTGAAGCGCGGGGTGCTCGACCTGGACGCCGCGGGCACCGCGGCAG
Organism: uncultured Thermoleophilaceae bacterium; assembly: GCA_963848495.1. Classification (GTDB taxonomy): domain Bacteria; phylum Actinomycetota; class Thermoleophilia; order Solirubrobacterales; family Thermoleophilaceae; genus JAICJR01. The sequence continues at coordinate 164,924 of CAWKDV010000001.1, read as the reverse complement.
AGCGCCTGGTCGAAGCAGTACGAGGTCCGGACCGCCCAACGTCTCGCGCGCCGGCGCGCACGCTGTCCGGCGGCAACCAGCAGAAGCTCGTCCTCGCGCGCGAGCTCAGCCGCGACCCCCGCCTCGTGATCGCCTTCCAGCCCACGCGCGGGCTCGACGTGGGCGCGATCGAGTTCGTCTACGGCGAGCTCAACGACAAGAAGAAGGCGGGCGGCGCGATCGTGCTGATCTCCTTCGAGCTCGACGAGATCTTCACGATGGCGGACCGCTTCGCGGTGATGGTCGGGGGCCGCTTCCTGCGAATCCTCGACGGCGGCCAGGCCGATCCCGAGACCGTCGGGATGCTCATGGGCGGCGCGGAGGCGAGCGCGTGATCGGGGACGCTGCGAGCACGCCTCTCGACCGGCGGGATGGACTTCATCCTCTCGGTGGCGGTGGCCCTCGCGGCGCTGATGGTGGCGATGATCTTCGTCGTCGCCTCCGGCGTCTCGTTCGGCCGCGGCGCGTCCGCCTTCGTGGACGGCGCCTTCGGCACCCGGCTGAACGTCGCAGGCACGCTCGCCAAGATGGTCCCGCTCACCCTGGTCGCCCTGGGCTGGATCGTGGTGTTCAAGGCCGGTCGTTTCCACGTCGGCTTCCCGGGCCAGATCCTGATCGGCGGCCTGTTCGTCTCGGTGGTCGCCCTCAAGATCCACGTCCCCGCCGGGCTGCACCTGCCGCTGACGCTGGCGGCGGGGATGGTCGGGGGAGCCCTGTACGCCGGGATCGCGGCCTGGCTGTGGGCCAAGCGGGGCGTGAACGAGATCCTCTCCACGCTGCTGCTGAACCTCGTGGCGGCTCAGATCCTCGCCTGGTGGGTGCGCGGGCCGTTCCACGACAAGACCACGCCGCTGCCGCTCACGCCGTCGCTGCCCAACACCTCCCGCTGGCCGGAGCTGCTCATCAACACCGACCTCCACTGGGACATCGTGCTCGTGCCGGTGGCCGTCGCCGTGATCTCGTTCATGCTCGCGCGCACGCTGTTCGGGTTCAGGATCCGGCTCGTCGGCTCCGGTGAGCGCGTGGCGCGGCTCGCCGGCGTGTCGCCGGAGGGGATCGGCACGCGCGCGATCCTGCTGTCGGGCGCGCTGGCGGGACTGGCCGGGGCCTCGCTCGTGATCGCTGGCTCCACCGCACGCGATGGGCGAGGACTTCGGCGCGAACTACGGCTTCACCGGCATCGCGGTGGCGCTGCTCGCGCGCAACTCGCCCGTGGCCGTGCTGCCGTCGGCGCTGCTGTTCGCGGCGCTCGAGCAGGGCGGCGGCGTGATGGAGGGCACGATCGGCATCTCGTCCTCGCTCGTCGGACTTCATCCAGGGCCTCATGATCGTCCTCGTCCTCGCGGCCACCACGCTGCTGTACGTCGCTGCGCCGGCGCCAGCGTGCGTCGCGCACCAGCCGGCACAGGTCCAAGCCCGCTCCGCCCGCCGCCGAGCTGGAGCCCGCCCGATGAACGTCATCGCGAACATCGGCATCGGGCCGTTCGACACCGCCTGGCTCGGCGCGGCGATCGTCCTCACCACGCCGATCCTGCTCGCCGCCATCGGCGAGCTGATCTCGGAGCGCGCCGGCGTCCTCAACGTCGGCCTCGAGGGCTTCATGCTCGTCGGCTGCTTCTTCTCCTACCTGGTGGCGTGGAAGACGGGCAACCTCGCCGCCGGAGCCGCGGCGGGCGTGGCGGCCGGCCTCGTATTCGCGCGTGATCATGGGGCTCCTCACGATCGAGGCCAGGGCGGACCAGATCGTCTCGGGCGTGGGTATCAACCTCGCCGCGATAGGCCTCACCAGCTACCTCTTCGCCCAGATCTTCGGGAGCCGCGCCCAGATCGTGGTGCCCACGATCGGCCAGCTCGCGCTCCCGGGCCTGTCCAAGATCCCCGACTTCGGGTCGGCGCTCTTCAACCACGACTGGACGATCTACCTGGCCTTCCTGCTCGTGCCTGCGAGCTGGTTCCTGCTCTTCTGCACGAGATGGGGGCTCGCCATCCGCGGCGCCGGCGAGCTGCCGGCGGCCGTGGACACGGCCGGTATCAGCGTGAAGCGTGTGCGCTGGGCGGGTGTGCTCTGCGCCGGCGGCCTGGCCGGGCTCGGCGGCGTGAACCTGACGATCGTTCAGGTCGGGATCTTCCACCAGGAGATGACCGCGGGCCGCGGCTTCCTGGCGCTCGTCGCCGTCATCTTCGGCCGCTGGCGGCCGCTCGGCGTGCTGGCCGCGTGCCTGGCCCTCGGCGGCATGGACGCACTGCAGCTTCGGCTGGCGGATCAGAGCACGGTGCCCACAGCCGTGTGGGCGGTCGTCGCGGCCAACGGGGCGGCGATTGCGGTCTTCCTGGCGCTGCGCTGGCGGCACAACAGGCCGCGGCCGGTCGCCTTCGGGCTGGCGGTGTTCGTCGCCGTGTCCGGCAGCGTGCTCGCGGTCGCGGACCCGCACATCGACCTGCCGGACCAGCTCTGGCGCTCGGTGCCGTTCCTGTTCGCCCTGATCGTGCTCGCCGGCGCCACCACCAAGGCGCACATGCCGAGCAAGCTCACGCTGCCGTACACCCGAGGCGAGGGCTGATGCAGAGCGATCCGGGCACGGCGGCGCCGCGGGCGCTGGGCGCACGCGTGCTCCGGCGCGAGGATGCCAGGCTCGTGCGCGGTGGCGGCCGCTACGTGAGCGACGTGGTGCTGCCGGGCCTGCTCGAGGCCGCATTCGTACGCAGTACGCGCGCGCACGCGCGCGTGGGGAAGATCGACGCCGGCGCGGCCCGCGCCGCCGGCGGCGTGGTGGCGGTGATCCTGGCCGGCGACCTCGAGGGGGTGGCGCTCCCGATTCGCGCGAAGAACGGCACGCCCGGCTACTCGGAGTGCGACATGCCGGTCCTGGCCCGCGACAGGGTGCGCATGGTCGGCGAGCCGCTCGCGCTCGTGGTGGCCGACAGCCGCTATCGCGCCGAGGACGCCGCGCAGCTTGTCGCGGTCGAGTACGAGGACCTGCCCCCGCTGCTGTCGATCGAGGATGCGCTCGCAGACGGGGCGCCGCTCATCCACGACGAGGTGCCCGGCAACCTGTTCAACCGCTTCGAGACCACCACCGGCGACGTCGACGCCGCCTTCGAGAGCGCCGAGGAGGTCGTGGAGCTCGAGATCCGCCAGCAGCGCTACTGCGCCGTGCCGATGGAGGCGCGCGTCTCGATCGCGAGCTGGGACGCCGCCACGGGTGAGCTCACCGCCTGGCTGTCGACCCAGATCCCGCACATCGCGCGCACCGGCCTGGCCAAGCACCTCGAGCTGGCGGAGAACAAGGTGCGGGTGATCGCACCCGACATGGGCGGCGGCTTCGGCGCCAAGGTCGTGCTCTACCCCGAGGACGTGGCCATCTGCGCGGCGGCCAAGCTGCTGCGCCGGCCGGTGAAGTGGGTGGGCGACAGGGTCGAGGACCTGCACGCGACGACCCACGGCCGCGAGCAGCTGCACAGGCTGCGCGCGGCGGCCGGCCGTGACGGCCGGGTCCACGCGGTGTCCAGCGAGATCTACGCGGCCAACGGCGCCTACGCGCCCTGGCCCTACAGCGCGTCGCTCGACTCCGGGCAGGCGTCCGAGAACGTTACCGGCCCCTACGACATCCCGTCCTACGCCCGGCGCGTGCGCGCCGTGGTCACCAACAAGGCGCCGATGGGGCCGTACCGGGGCGTGGGCCGGGTGATCGCCTGCCTGGGGATGGAGTCGGCGATGGACGAGCTGGCCGAGCGGCTCGACATCGACCCGCTCGAGATCAGGCGCCGCAACCTCGTGCGCAGCTTCCCGCACACCACGGCCGTGGGGCTGCGCTTCGAGAGCGGCGACTACGTGGGCATGGTCGACCTGCTCGAGAGCGCCATCGACTGGAGGCGCCTGCGGGAGGAGAACGAGCGGCTGCGCTCGGAGGGCGTCCATCGCGGCCTCGGAGTTGCGCTCGCGATCGAGCAGTCCGCCTACGGGCCGCAGGCGCTGGCATCGCGCAAGATGGAGCTCACGCTCGGCTATGACACGGCGTCCGTGCGCGTTGAGCCGGACGGCCGCGTGCGGATCGCCGTGGGGCTGCACAACCACGGCCAGGGCCACGAGACCACCATCGCGCAGATTGCCGCCGCCGAGCTCGGCATCCCGCCGGGCGACATCGAGGTGATCTGGGGTGACACCGACCGCGTGCCATACGGGCTCGGCACCTGGGCCAGCCGCAGCACGGTCTGCTCCGGCGGCGCCACCATCCTCGCCTCGCGGGACGTCAGGGACAAGGTCCTGCGGCTCGCAGCGTCGATGCTCGAGGCCAACGCAAGCGACCTCGAGCTGGCCGACGGCCGGGTCTCCGTCCGGGGCAGCCCCTCGCGCGGGGTCAGCTTCGGCGAGGTGGCGCGACGCGCGGCGTTCGAGCCGGACCTGTTGCCCGAGGGCGAGGAGCCGGGGCTCGAGGCCATGCGCCGCTTCGTGCCGCCCGACCCCGGCACCTTCGCCAGCTCCGCGCACGCCGCCCATGTCGAGCTGGACGCGGAGACCGGAGCCGTGCGGATCCTGCGCTACGTGGTGGTGGAGGACTGCGGGACGATCGTCAATCCGATGATCGTGGACGGCCAGGTGCACGGCGGGGTCGCCCAGGGCATCGGCGGCGCGCTCTACGAGCACCTCGTGTACGACGCCGCCGGCAACCTCGTCACCGGCAGCTTCATGGACTACCTCGTGCCCACGGCGTGCGAGCTGCCGCCCGTGGAGGTGCGCCACCTCGAGTCGCCCACCCCGTTTGTCCCCGGCGGCTTCAAGGGGATGGGCGAGGGCGGTGCGGTGAACTCGCCGGCGGCCGTGGTGTCCGCGGTGAACGACGCGCTCCGGCCGCTCGGTGTCACGGCGCGCCACACGCCGATCACGCCCGAATGGGTGCTGGCCGCGCTTCAGAGCTGAGGACGGCACGCACCACCAGCTCAGGGTCGATCGGCAGTTCGTTGATCTCCACGCCGAGGGCGTCGGAGACCGCGTTGGCCAGCGCTCCGGGCGGTGCCAGCGTGCCGCCCTCGCCCACGCCCTTCACGCCGCCTCGCAGGTCCGGCGCCGGCGTCTCGAGGTGCCGGACCGTCAGCGCCGGCAGCTCGCACGCCGTGGGCACGAGGTAGTCCATGAAGCTCCCGGTCACGGCCTGGCCGTCCTCGCCGTAGCGCATCGCCTCGTAGAGCGTGCCGCCGATCCCCTGGGCCGTGGCGCCGTGCACCTGGCCCTCGACCACGATCGGGTTGATCTCGGGCCCGCAGTCCTCCGCCACCACGTAGCGCAGGATCCTCACCGCGCCGGTCTCCGGATCGACCTCCACCACACAGGCGTGAGTGGCATAGGGGTAGGCGGTCTCCTCCGGGTCATAGGGCTCGCCGATGTCGAGCTGGCCGGGCTCGGCGGCGGCCGCCACCTCCGCGAGCGTGAGTGCGGCAGCCGGCGAGCCGCGCACGCCCACGAGGCCGTTCTCGATTACCACGTCGCCCGGATTCGCCTCGAGCGCGCCGGCCGCCACCTCGACGATGTGCTCGCGGATCTGTGCCGAGACCGAGATCAGCGCGCCGCCGGCGCTGATGGCGCTGCGGCTGGCGAACGTGCCGCTCCCGGGCGGCGATTGCGCCGTGTCCACCAGCTCCGTCCGCACGAGCTCGAGGGGCACGCCGACGTGCTCGGCGACGATCTGCGAGAAGGTCGTGGCCACGCCCTGGCCGATCGCCGGGCAGCTCGTCCAGACCGAGATCGAGCCGTCCTCGTTCACCGCGACGCGGCCGGCGTCGTAGCCGCGCACGTTGGTCATGCCGCGCAGGCGATAGGTCTCGGAGTTGGTGCCGGTCCACTCGACGTAGGACGCGATCCCGAGCCCGAGCCGCCGGCCCTCCCGGGCGGCCCGCCCGCGCTGCTCGGCGAACTCCTCGTAGCCGATGCCCTCCAGCGCGGCGTCGAGCGCGGCGCCGTAGTTGCCGCTGTCGTAGCGCAGCCCGCTGGCGGTCTGGTACGGGAACTTGTCGCTCGGCACGAAGTTCGCGCGCCGGATGTGACCCCGGTCGATGCCGAGCTCGGCGGCGAGCAGGTCCATCAGCCGCTCGTGCACGAAGGCGGCGACGGGCAGCCCCACCCCGCGGTAGGCGCCCTGGGGCGCCTTGTTCGTGGCGAGCGAGTGGGTGACGTAGCGGTAGTTCCGCAGGTCGTAGGGGCCGGGGAGGATCGCCGCCGTGCCGAGCGACTCGAGCACCTGGCCCCAGGGGTAGATGCCGTAGGCGCCCACGTCGCAGTAGACCTCCACGTCCAGCGCAAGCAGCCGCCCGCGCACGTCCGCGGCGGCGCGTGCGCGCACGAGCTGCTCGCGCGCGTGCGTGGAGCTGAGCAGGTTCTCGCGCCGGTCCTCGACCCATTTCACGGGGCGCCCGAGCCGCATCGCCGCCCACGCCACCGCGATCTCCTCTGGGAACACATGCGCCTTCTGCCCGAAGCCGCCGCCGATGTCGGGGCACCTGACATGCACCCTGCCGTCCATCCCCAGCACCTCCTCTACGGCCTCGGCGAGGATGTGCGGGATCTGCGTGCCGGACCAGAGAACGAGGCCGTCGCCCTCGGGCACCGCGAGCACGCCGCGGTTCTCCATCGGTGCGGCGCTGTAGCGGGGGTTGCGGAAGCTGCGCTCGATCACCACGGCGGCCGACTCGAAAGAAGCCGCCACATCGCCGTGCTCGTGCTCCTCGCGGAAGATCACATTCGTATCGCCGTGAAGCGGCGGCAGCTCGCCGTTGAGCGCATCCTCTACCGAGGCGATGGCGGCCAGCGGCTCGTAGGTCACCGCCACGGCGTCGGCGGCGTCCTCGGCCAGGTAGGGCGAGTCGGCGACCACGGCCGCGATCGCCTCGCCCACGAAGCGCGCACGCTCACCCGCCAGCACCGGCCGCTCCACGCGGACGGCTCCAGGTCGCGTCAGCGTGGGCGTGAGCGGAGGCAGGGCGCTGAGCTCGCGCGGCCCGAGCGCCAGCCGTATCCCCGGCATCGACTTGGCGGGCGACAGGTCGACCTGGCGCACGAGCGCGTGGGCGTGCTCGCTGCGCACGAAGGCGAGGTGCAGGGCGTCGGGCGCGTCGAGGTCGTCGAGGAAGCGGGCTCGGCCGGCCAGCAGGGCGCGATCCTCGACCCGGGCCACCCGGCGGCCGATCTGCTTGGGGAGGCCGTCCGCGGTGGAGGTGCGGGGGCGGCGGGACAAGGTCCAACATTATACCTTTGTGCCGTGCCCAGCTTCCGGAGGAGGCGCGCGTGACCCACCCGATCGGCGAGCGCGTGCCGCGGGTCGAGGACCGTCCGCTGCTCACCGGCAGCGCCGGGTTCGTGGACGACCTCGAGCTCGACGGCATGATGCACGCCCGCTTCTTCAGGAGCCCGCTGGCGCATGCGCGGATCGAGTCGCTCGATCTAGAGGCGGCGCGCTCCGCCGCCGGCGTGGTCGCGGTCTACTCGGCGGCGGACCTCAGCCTGCCGCCGCTCCACCCGCCGGTCGAGAACCTGGAGGCCTTCTCCCCGCCGCGGCCCCTGCTGGCCGAGCGGGTGGTGCGCTTCGTCGGCGAGCCGCTGGCCGTCGTGGTCGCCGAGTCGCCCTACCTGGCCGAGGACGCCGCCGAGCTGATCGACGCCCGGCTGGAGCCGCTCCCCGTGCTGGTCGACCCGCTCGAAGCGGCCGGCGCCGCCCCGCTCCACGAGCACGAGAGCAACGTGCTGTTCGACTCCGTGCTGGGCGCCGGCGACGTGGACGCCGCCTTCGAGCGCGCCGCCGCGGTGGTCGAACGGACCTTCCACTCGCCGCGCTACTCCGCCACGCCGATGGAGGCGCGCGGGCTGGTGGCCGCGCCGGACGGCGCCGGGCTGCGCGTGTGGTCGTCCACCCAGATCCCGCACCGGCTCGCCAGCCTGCTGGCGGAGATGTTCCAGCTGGCCCTCGAGGACGTGCGCGTGGAGGCCGTGGACGTCGGCGGGGGCTTCGGACAGAAGGCCCACGCCTACCCGGAGGACGTGCTGGCCGCCTGGCTCGCGCTCGAGCTGCGGAGGCCGGTGAAGTGGCTCGAGGATCGCAGCGAGAACCTGCTGGCCGCGAGCCACGCGCGCGACCAGGTCGTGCGCCTGCGCGCCGCCGCGGACGCCGACGGGCGCCTGCTGGCCGTGGAGGCCGACGTGGTCTGCGACATCGGCGCGTACGGCGTCTACCCGCACGGCCACATCCTCGAGGCGCTGGGCACGCCGGCGATGATCCCGGGGCCCTACCGGCTGGAGAACTATCGCGCCCGCACTCGCTCGGTCTGCACGAACAAGGCGCCGGAGGGCGCCTACCGGGGCGTCGGCCTGCCCGTGGCGGCGTTCGTGCACGAGCGCACGATGGACCTGCTTGCCGCCGAGCTGGGCCTCGACCGCGCCGAGATCCGCCGCCGCAACCTGATCGCGTCCGCGGAGCTGCCCTACACCACGGTCACGCACCAGCGCTACGACAGCGGCGACTACGGCCTCGCCCTGGAGCGCGCGCTCGAGGCGGCGGGCTACGCGGGCTTCGAGGACGAGCGCCGCGCCGCGCGCGAACGGGGCCGTCTAATCGGCATCGGCATCGCGTCCTATGTCGAGTACACGGGCATGGGCTCGAAGGTGTTCCACGGGCGCGGCATGGTCGGCATCGCGGGCCACGACCGCGCCTGGATGCGGATCGACGAGCGGGGCCGGGTGACCGTCTGGACCACGCTGCCGGCGATCGGGCAGGGCGTGGCCACGACCTTCGCGCAGATGGCGGCCGCGGCGCTCGGCATGAGCCTGGCCGACGTGGTGGTGGCGCGCTCGGACACCGCCGCCGGTGCGGGCGGGGGCACCGGCACCTTCGCCAGCCGCAGCGCCGTGAGCGGCGGCGGCGCGGTGGCGGCGGCGGCCGGCGAGATGCGGGGGCGGCTGCTCGCGGCCGCCGCGGACAAGCTCGAGGCCGCGGCCGAGGACCTCGAGCTCGTGGACGGTCGCGTGAGCGTGCGCGGCTCGCCGCGGCGCGGCGTCGCCGTGGCCGAGTTGGCGGCGGAGGACCACGGCCGCTTCGACTCGGACGCGATGTTCGACCAGCCGCTGACGGTCTACCCGTACGCCACGCACGTCTGCGCGGTGGAGGTCGACCCCGAGACGGGCCACGTCGAACTGCTGCGCTACGTCGTGGTCGAGGACTGCGGCACGCTCATCAACCCGCAGATCGTGGAGGGCCAGGCGCACGGCGCCATCGCTCAGGGCGTGGGCGGCGCCCTGCACGAGTCGCTCGTCTACGACGACCAGGGGCAGCTCCTCACCGCCTCGCTGATGGACTACCTCGTGCCCACCGCGATGGAGCTGCCGACCGTGGAGATCGACCATCTGGCCATCCCCTCGCCGGACTCCGCGAACGGCGCGAAGGGAGTGGGCGAGGGCGGCACGCTCGCTCCGCCGGCGGCGATCACCAATGCGGTCTGCCACGCGCTCGGGGTGGAGATCAACGAGCTGCCGCTCACGCCCGAGCTGGTCTGGCGCGCGGCGAACATGGGGAATACCCGCTCGACGGTGGCGCGTTCTCCCGATGACGGCGCCGCCCGCCCCGCCGATACTGGCGCCTGATCGGGCCGGCTGGCGCGTCGCCGGCCCGTTCTGACAAATGTATTACGATCGACCAATCACGAATGGGTGGTCGAGAGGGTGAGGTGTTGAGCGCTTGGCTACGCGGCCACAGGCGTACGTCGGGCGGTCCGTCCCCCGCGTCGAGGACCACCGCCTCCTCACCGGCACCGGGTGCTACGCCGCGGATTTCGATCGCGAGGGCCTGGTGCACGCCCACGTCGTGCGCAGCCCGGTCGCCCACGGCCTGCTGAGGAGCATCGACGCCGAGGCGGCCGAGCGGCGCCCGGGCGTCGTCAAGGTGATCACCGCCCGCGACCTGCCCGACGTGCACGTGCCGGTGCGCCTGTTCCCGACGCCGAACGCGGAGCGCGCCCTCCAGGCGCCGCTGGCCTGCGATCGCGTCCGCTACGTCGGCGATCCGGTGGCGGTCGTGGTGGCGGACAGTCCCTACCTCGCCGAGGACGCCGCCGAGGACCTCAGCATCGAGATCGAGCCGCTCGAGCCGGTGCTCGACGCCCGGGCCGCCGCCGAGCCCGGCGCGGTGCTGCTCAACCCCGAGCTCGGCACCAACGAGATCGGCGGCTTCGAGGTGCGCCACGGCGACGGCCTCGAGGAGCTGTTCGCGAACGCCGACCTCGTGATCGAGAAGCGCTTCCGGGTGCAGCGTCACGGCGCCGTGCCGATGGAGCCGCGGGGCCTGCTCTGCGAATGGGATTCCGACACCGGTCTCACGGTCTGGGGCGCCGCGAAGGTCAAGCACTTCAACCGCCGCATCCTCTCCGACATGCTCGGCGTCCCCGAGGAGCGGGTCCGCTGCATCGAGGGCGACGTGGGCGGCGGCTTCGGCGCGCGCGGCGAGTTCTACCCCGAGGACTACCTGATCGCGTGGCTTGCGATCGAGCTCGGCCGGCCGGTCAAGTGGGTGGAGGACAGGCGCGAGAACCTGATCGCGCTGAACCACTCACGGGAGCAGGAGTGGCACGTCAAGTGGGCGGCCGGCGCCGACGGCGAGCTGCTCGGCTTCCGAGCGCGCGCCTGGTGGAACCAGGGTGCATACGCGCGCACTCACGGCAGCGTGCTACTGCCGATGCTGATGCTGAACCACTCCACAGGTCCGTACCGCTGGCAGGCGTACGAGGCCGAGGCGCTGACGCTCTTGAGCAACAAGACCCCGGCGGGCACCTACCGCGGCCCGGGCCAGTACGAGCCCACCTTCGTGCGTGAGCGCATGGTGGACCTCGTGGCGCGCCGGCTCGGGCTCGACCCCGTGGAGATGCGCCGCCGCAACATCGTCAGGCCCAAGGAGATGCCCTACGACACCGGCCTGCCGGACGTCGACACAGGCAGGACGGTGCTCTACGACGAAGGCGACTTCCCGCTGGTGTTCGAGGGTCTGCTCGAGCGCGTGGGCTACGACCGCCTGCGCAGCGAGGTGGACGAGCGCAAGGCGAACGGCGAGTGCGTCGGCCTCGGCGTCACGGCCTTCATCGAGATGGGCAACCCCGGCATCTTCGAGCAGGCGCGCATCGTCGCCGAGCCGGATGGCAGCTTCACGGCGCACGTGGGCGTCGCCTCGGTGGGCCAGGGAGTGGAGACCGTGCTGTCGCAGGTGGCCGCCGACCTGCTCGAGGTGCCGATAGAGCGGGTGGCCGTGCGCTACCAGGACACCGCCACGGTGCCCGAGGGCCAGGGCGCCTTTTCGAGCCGTGCCACGGTCTGGGGCGGCTACGCGATCGCCGGCGCCGTGAAGGAGCTGTACGAGAAGGCACGTGAGGCTGCCGCGGAGCACTTCGAGGCGCCGCCGGAGGTGGTGACCGTCGAGGCGGGGGTTGCGCGGGCCAAGGAGGGCCGGCGCAACCTCGAGGTGCCGCTCGGCGAGCTCGGCGTCGAGGCCTTCTACCGCTACGAGCCCGAGGGCGGCTCGCACGTGCTGATGGGCGGCAACGTGGGCGTGGTGGAGGTGGACCGGGAGTCCGGCGAGGTCAGGCTGCTGAGCTACACGATCGCCTACGAGGTGGGCAAGGCGGTAAACCCGCAGACGCTGGAGGGCCAGGTCCAGGGCGCCGCGGTACAGGGCTTCGGCGGGGCGCTGTTCGAGGAGTTCTCGTACGGCCCGGACGGCCAGCCGCTCTCCACGAGCTTCATGGACTACGCGCTGCCCACCGCCGCGGAGTCGCCGCCGATGGACGTCCAGCTCGTCGAGCTCGGCCAGACGAGCGAGACGGATCCGCTCGCCGGGGCGAAGGGCGGCGGCGAGGGCGGCATCATCGCCACGGCGGCCACCGTGGCGAACGCGGTGGCCGACGCGATCGGCCCCGGCGGCGACCAGATCACCTCGCTGCCGATCATGCCCGAGACGATCCAGCGGCTGGCAGCGGCCGGGGGATGACCTACGTCGGGCAGTCGCTGCCCCGGGTGGAGGACGGCCCGCTGCTCAGGGGCGACGGCCGCTTCCTCGACGACCTGCGCCGCGGCGGCCAGCTCACCGCGCGGATCGTGCGCAGCGAGGTGGCGCACGGGCAGATCGTCGCCGTGCACGCGGAAGCCGCCCGCCAGCGTTTCGAGGTCGCGGCGGTGATCACCGCGGCCGACATCCCGGACATCCGCATACCCGTGCGGATGATGCCCTCGGCCGAGGCGGTGCCGGTCACCCAGCCGCCGCTCGCGCGCGAGCGCGTGCGCTACGTCGGCGAGCCGGTGGCCGTCGTGCTCGCCGGCGACGCCTACACGGCCGAGGACGCCGCCGACGACGTGTGGGTCGAGATCGAGCCGCTGGAGCCGCTCGTGGACGGCCCACGCGCGGCCTCACCCGGCGCGCCCGTGCTGCATGACGGGGCGCTCACGGGCAACGTGGTCAACCGGCTCTTCGCGCGCTGGGGCCGCGACGTCGACGAGCTGATCGCCGCCGCAGACGTGGTGGTGCGCGACCGGCTGGCGATCCAGCGCCACGCGGCCATCCCGCTCGAGACGCGCGGACTGCTCGCCGAGTTCGACGAGCGGAGCGGCTCGCTCACGGTGTGGGGACCGACGAAGGTGAAGCACTTCAACCGCGCGCTGCTCGCCGGCTTCCTCGAGCTGCCCGAGGAGTCGGTGCGCTTCGTGGAGCCCGACGTGGGCGGCGGCTTCGGGGCGCGCGGCGAGTTCTATCCCGAGGACTTCCTCGTCCCGTGGCTGGCGCGCGCCCTGCGCCGTCCGGTGAAGTGGGTCGAGGACCGCCGCGAGCACTTCACGGCGATCAACCACTCGCGCGAGACGTCGTGCGAGTTCGAGCTCGGCGCGAGCGCGGACGGGCGACTGCTCGGCTTCCGTGCCTCGTGCCTGGTGGACCAGGGGGCGTATGCCCGCACCCACGGCACTCTCCTCCTCCCGTGGGTGCTGGTCCACCATCTCGCCGGGCCCTACGTCTGGGAGGGGCTCGAGATCGAGGCGCGCAGCGTGCTCACCAACAAGACGCCGTCCGGCACCTACCGCGGGCCGGCGCAGTTCGAGGCGGCGTTCTTCAGGGAGCGGATGCTGGACCGGCTGGCCGCCGCGCTCGAGCTGGACCCGGCCGAGCTGCGCTCGCGCAACCTGATCCCGGTCGAGTCGATGCCCTACCGGATGGAGCTGACCGACGTGAAGCCGCCGGTGATCTACGACAACGGCGACTTCCCCCAGGTGATGTCGAGCCTGCTCGAGCGGTCGTCCTACAGGCGCCTGCGCGACGAGCTCGCCCGCCGCCGGGCGCGCGGCGAGCTCGTGGGCGTGGGCGTGTCGGCCTACGTGGAGGAGACGGCCTTCGGCCAGCACGAGTACGCCTGGATCGTGCCGCGCGAGGGCGGCGGCTGGACGGCGCACGTGGGCATAGCGTCGCTCGGCCAGGGCGTGCGCACCGTGCTCTCGCAGATCGTCGCCGACCAGCTCGAGGTCCCGATCGAGGAGGTCGAGATCAGCCACCGCGACACCGCGCTCGTGCCGCAGGGGTTCGGCGCCTACGCGAGCCGCGGCACGATCCTGGGCGGCGGCGCAGTGGTGGGAGCGGTGGCGGACCTCAAGCGCAAGGCGCTCAGGGCCGCCTCCGAGCGGCTCGAGATCGCAGAGGGCGACCTCGAGGTGGGGCCGGGCGCGGTCGTCCACCCCCGCGGTAGCCCCGCGCGCGGCATCCCGATCGCGGAGCTTGGCTGCACCGGCGAGCACCGCTTCGACAAGCCGCTTCCCGTCTTCGACATGGGCGCCTGCCTGGCGCAGGTGAAGGTGGACCCGGAGACCGGAGCGGTCGTGGTGCAGCGGATGGTGGTCTCGCACGACATCGGGCAGGCGGTGAACCCGCAGCTCGTGGACGGGCAGCTCGTGGGCGGCGCGGCGCAGGGCGTGGGCGGGACGCTCTACGAGGAGCTCGCCTACGACCCCCAGGGCCAGCCGCTCGCCACCTCGTTCATGGACTATCTGATGCCCACCGCGGTGGAGATACCGCCGGTGGACACGGTGCAGCTCGACCTGCCGCACTGGGACCACGCCACGAGCAACCCGCTCGGCGTCAAGGGCGCGGGCGAGGGAGGGATTGTGGGATCCGGGGCGGCCATCGCGAACGCTGTGGCCGACGCCCTCGGCGACGACAGCGCCTTCGGGCGCCTTCCGCTCACCCCGGACGCGCTGCTGGCCGCGGCGGGCGCGCTGGAAACGAACAAAGGAGTGAGGCCGTCTTGAAGCAGATCATCCGCAACGTGCGCCTGCGCGGGCGCGAGGGCACCTTCGACGTCGCGCTGGAGGACGACCGCATCGCCGCCGTCGAGCAGGAGATCGACGCTGACGCCGATCGAGAGCACGACGGCGGCGGCGGCCTCTTGGTGCCCGGCCTCGTGAACGCACACCAGCACCTCGACAAGTGCATGCTGGGCGACGTGATGCGCCAGAACGAGTCCCAGACGCTCCAGGAGGCGATCGAGATCACCTGGGATCACAAGCGCAGCTACACGGTCGAGGAGATCGCCGACCGCGCGAGCCCGGTCGTCGAGGCCGCGATCGTGAACGGGACGACCGCGATGCGCGGCTTCGCCGACGTGGACACGATCGGCGGGCTGGTGCCCGTGCAGGGCCTGCTGGAGCTCAAGCGCCGCTTCGAGGGCCTGATCACGTTCGAGGTCGTGGCCTTCCCGCAGGAGGCGATCGTGCGCGACCCGGGCTGCGACAGGCTCATGGAACAGGCCATGGAGCTCGGTTGCGACGTCGTCGGCGGCCTGCCCTGGTACGAGCGCCTCGACAGGCACGTCCACGAGCACATCGACTTCTGCTTCGAGCTGGCCAAGCGCACCGGCAAGGACATCCACATGCTCGCCGACGACACCGACGACCCGTTCTCGCGCAGCCTCGAGTACCTCGCGGTGCGCACGATCGAGGAGCGCTACGAGGGGCGCGTCACCGCGAGCCACTGCGGCGCGCTGTCCGCCTACGACGACAACCATGCCGCGCGGGTGATCGGCTACGTGAAGGAGGCGGGAGTGTCGATCTCCTCCAACACCCAGATCAGCCTGGTGCTCGACGGGCGCGCCGATCGTGGGCTCGTGCGCCGGGGCATCACCCGCGTGCGCGAGCTGCTCGACGCGGGCGTGAACGTGCTCTCCGCCCAGGACGATGTCAACGATCCCTACTACCCGTTCGGCAAACCGGACCAGATCGAGGTCGGCCAGTACACGGCCCACGTGGCCCAGCTCACCTACCTGCCCGAGCTCGAGACCGTCTTCGACATGATCACCTACAACGCGGCCCGGGCCATGCGGCTCGAGGGCTACGGCGTCGAGCCGGGCCACCGGGCCGACCTGGTGGTGATCGACGCCCCGAGCGTGCGCGAGGCCCTGAGGCTCGTGCCGCCCCGGCGGCTCGTCTTCTACGGCGGGCGGCTGATGGCGGAGAGCCGGCTCGAGAGCACGCTTCACCATCACGCGGAGGTGGGCAATGCCTGACCAGCCCAAGCAGGTCGAGCTCGTGATCGAGCACGGGGTCGTGCTGCCGATGACCGGCGAGCAGGACCTCGTCTGGGACGGCGCGGTGGCGGTGGACGGCGGCCGCATCGAAGCGGTCGGCACCACCGCCGAGCTGCGCCGGGCCTACGACCCGAAGCAGACGATCGACGCGCGCGACCAGCTCGTGATGCCCGGCCTCGTGAACACGCACATGCACCTCTTCGGCGCGTTCGCGCGCGGCCTCGTGAACGACCTCTCGTTCACCCCCTGGATCCAGAAGAAGTTCTACGTCACCTCGAAGGGGCTCAACCCGGACAACTACTACCTGGGCACGCAGTTCACGAGCCTCGAGATGCTGAAGACCGGCACGACAGCGTTCCTCGACTGCGGCACCTACCAGGAGCTCGAGGAGGCCGCGGTGCGGGGCGTCGAGGCCGCCGGCATCCGCGCGGTGCTGGCGCGCGCGATGGCCGACGTGCAGGACGACCTGGCGGAGTTCCTCAGCCGCTCGGACAAGGTCACGCGCGAGAACCTCGAGCACGCCGAGGCCTTCATCGAGCGCTTCGACCGCGCGGGCGACGGCCGCGTGCGCGCCTGGCCCTGCCCGATCCAGGTGACCTCGGCGTCGGACGAGCTGTGCGTCGGCTCGATGGAGCTGGCGCAGCGCTTCGACGTCGGCGTGGTCACGCACTCGAACGTCGACCGCGAGGACATCGAGGCGCACGGCCTGCGCTTCGGCACCCGGCCGATCGAGCGCTTCCACTCGCTCGGCATCCTCAACCGCCGCTTTGCGGGCACGCACATGGCGTGGCTGAGCGAGGAGGAGGTGCGGCTGCTGCTCGACACGGGCGCCACCGCCATCCACTGTCCGAGCGCGAGCATGAAGGGGGCCTACGGCGCGTTCAGCCACGGCCGCTTCCCCGAGCTGATCGCCGCCGGGGGCAGCGTCGGGCTGGGCACGGACGGCCCCGCCGCAGCCTGTTTCCTAGATATGTTCCGCGAGGTCCATCTGGCCGCCACCGGGCACAAGGAGGCGCGCCTCGACTGGACGCTGATCTCGCCCTACCAGGCCCTCGAGCTGGCCACGATCGGCTCGGCGCACGCCATGCTCCTCGAGGACGAGATCGGCACCCTCGAGCCGGGTAAGCGGGCGGACGTGGTCCTGCTCGACCTGATGCGGCCGGAGATGGTGCCGTGGCACGAGGACAACCTGCTGGCGAACCTCGTCTACTCCGGCAGCGGCAGCCTCGTACACACGGTGCTCGTGGACGGCCGGGTGGTGGTGCGCGGCGGCGAGGTGCTGACGATGGACGAGAGGGCGATCCTGCGCGCGATGCAGAAGGAGGCGCCGCGCTTCGTCGAGCTCTCGCGCGAGTGGGACGCGAAGTTCTGGCCCGAGGACCACGCGAAGCCGCACGTGTTCAAGAAAGGGGCGCCGGCATGATCGATCCGAACGTCGCCGAATCCGTCCTCTCGCGGATCGCCGAGCGGGACCTGGTCGACCTCGCGCTGCACATCACGAGCGTCGAGGCACCGCCCGGCGAGGAGGGCGAGGGGGCCGAGGTCATCTACCAGTGGCTGGCCGACGAGGGCTTCTCCCCCAAGCGCGTCGGCCTCTTCGAGGACCGCTTCAACGTGTTCGCGGAGGTGGAGGGCTCCGGGCGCGGGCCCGCGCTCGCCTTCAACAGCCACATCGACACCTGGATGCGCCGCGACGACCACCTGATCTGGCGCGACCCGGGCAACGACGACTTCCACCTGGGCCGCGAGGAGGGCGACCTCCTGATCGGCAACCCGGTGGTGAACGACAAGGGCCCGATGGCAGCCTGGCTCTTGGCGGCGAAGGCGATCCGCGACTCGGGCGTGAAGCTCGACGGCAGCATCTACCTCACCGCGGTGCCGGGTGAGATCGGCCAGGAGCCGGTGGACGAGTTCCAGGGCAAGCGCTACCTGAGCAAGGAGGTGGGCGCGCGCTACCTCGTGAACCACACGCCGCGCGCGAGCTTCTGCGTCTGTGCGGAGGCCACCGGGTTCAGGAAGGGCTGGATTGAGGCCGGAAAGGCGTTCTACAAGGTCACGGTGTACGGCGGCCCGGTGCTGTACACGCCGTACGTCGCGCGGCCGTACCCCGAAGGCAGGCACCCGAACGCGATCGTCCGGGCGCTGCCGCTGATCGCGCGCCTCGAGGAGTGGGCGCTCGACTACGAGCGGCGCCACACCTACGAGTCGCCCGGCGGCACCGTCGTACCGAGAGTGAACGTGTCGGCGATCCGCGCGGGACAGCCGTGGCTCGTGCTCCAGAACCCCGAGGTCTGCATGATCTACCTCGACATCCGCACGGTTCCCGGGCAGGACGGGGGCGCGATCCGCTTCGAGCTGCGCGACCTGCTCGACGAGCTCGGTCTCGAGGGCAAGGTCGAGCAGTTCGTGGACCGGCCCGGCTACGAGGCGCGCGGCATCGAGCCGCTCTCGGACGCGGTCGACGAGGCGCACCAGTTCGAGTTCGGCGAGGACTGCCAGATCGCCACGCCGCCCGAGTGCAGCATGTGGCGCGACCACAACGTGTTCAACGAGGCCGGCATCCCCTCGCTCACCTACGGTCCACCGGGCGTGGCCGGCGCCGGCACGTTCGCGGTCCGCAAGGAGGACCTGCTGCGGACATCGCGCGTCTACGCGTTGACCGCGCTGGCGATGTGCGCCGCGGGCTAAGGCACCTAGAGCCGGAAGCCCACGCGGACCGTGAGGCCGCGCTTGCGCGAGCGACCGAGCGTCAGCAGCAGGAGCAGCGCCGCCACGGCCACGCCGATGGGCACGCCGTAGCGCACCAGCGGGGTCTGGGTGAGCACCGCGCCGAGGTCGAGCACCTCCTCGGGCTCGGCTGCGGGAGCGCCCGCGCCGCCCGGAGCGGCCTCCACCGCGCCGTCGCCGGCGAGGTAGGCCTCGAGGCGGCCGGCGAAGTCCCCCAGCATGCGGCCGGCCACGTCCTGCATGATCCCGCGGCCGAACTGCGCCTGGCGGCCCGTGACCTGGAGGTCGGTCTCGGCGATCACGCGCGTCCTGTTGTTCTCCTGCACGAGCGTGTTCGTGATCACGGCCGCCGCCGTGCCCTGGCCCTTCGCCTCCTTGGCGTGCACCTCGATCTCCGCCCGGTGCGACTGCTCGTCCGCCGACGCGAGCCGCGCCGTGCCCTCGTAGTTCACGACCATCGGGCCGACCTTGACCTTCATCGAGCCGTGAAAGACGCCGTCGCCGCCGCTCGGCTCGATCTTCGCGCCGGGGAGGAAGCTCGCCACCGTCTCGATGTCGAGGAGCGTCTCCCAGGCGCGCTCGACGGGCACGCTGACAGTGAATTCGTTCCGCAGCTTCATCGCTCCCCCAGAAGGTCGCCCCACGAGCTAATGTCCAACATTATACTTTTGCCAATGGGGAGAGGGGCGTCATGATCCTCGAGAACGAGTTCATCGTCGCGGCGCCCGCCGACCGTGTCTTCGCCGAGCTCCAGGACATCGCCGCCCTCGGCGAGTCGCTGCCGGCCGCGAGCCTGCGCCCCCTGGATGGCGACACCGCGCTGCAGGGCACTCTGGCCCCCCGCATCGGCGGCGCGGAGCTCAAGTGCTTCGCCACGCTTCGCCCGGTCGACGTGGACGAGGACTCGCGGAGCGCCAGCTACGCGCTGCGCCTGCGCCACGACGACGGCCCGGCGCTGGCCAGCGCCACGATCCGCGCCCGCGTGCACGGCTCGGACGGGTCGACCCGCGTCAGCGTGTCGGTCGACGGCCGCCTCGCCTCCCAGAGCGTCGCCGAGGAAGGTGCAAGGCCGGAGGGCGAGCGCCTGCTCGGCGAGCTCGTCGCGAGCCTCGAGACGAACCTCACGGCGCGCGCGGCGCGCCCCGCTGTGGAGCGGCCTACGGCCGCGCCCTCAAGGCCGCAGCTCGCTCCCGTCCCCGCTCAGGGCCGGTACGAGCCGCCGCCCGAGGCCCTGCCCACGCAGCCGCGCATCCCGGTGCCCGTCGCCGCCGGAGCCGGCGCGGGCGCACTCGCGCTGGCGCTCGCCCTGCTCGCCGGCCGGCGCCGCGGGCGCCGGGGCGCCTTTGTCGAGATCAGGTACCGGTGGTAGCTCGCGCCGGAGAGGCGCGCGGCCCGAACGGCCGAGTCGGCGGCGGCGGGGTGATCGGGCTCTCACTCCCGCGCAAGGAGGACCTTCCGCTGCTCACGGGCCGCAGCTGCTTCGTGGATGACCTGCAGCGTCCGGGCGCCCTCCAGGCCGCGATCCTGCGCAGCCCGCACGCCTCCGCGCGCATCGCCTCGATCGACGCCTCGGGGGCGCTTCAGGACCCGCGCGTGGTCGACGTGGTCACCAGCGCGGAGCTCCCCGACGGCGTGCGCATCCCGATGCGGATGTACCCGCTGCCCGGCATGGAGACGCTGCTCCAGCCACCGCTGGCCGAGGGCACGGTGCGTTACTCGGGCGAGCCGGTGGCGGTCGTGATCGCCGACTCTCGCTACGCCGCGGAGGACGTGCTCGAGCGCATCGAGGTCGAGTACGAGCCGCTCGAGCCGCTCGTCGACCCCGAGCTCGCCCTGGCCCCCGAGAGCCCCGTGCTGCACGCCGGCGCGGGGTCGAACCTCGCCGGCGAGATCCGCATCAGCTACGGCGACCTCGAAGCCGCCTTTGCCGAGGCCGAGCTGATCGTCCGCGAGCGCCTGAGCTGCCAGCGCCACGGCGCGGTGCCGCTCGAGCCGCGCGGGCTGCTGGCAGAGGTGGACCCGCGCAGCGGCCGCGTCACCGTCTGGGGGGCGGCGAAGGTGCCCCACACCAACCGCCGCATCCTCGCCCGCCTGCTCGGCCTGCCCGAGGAGCAGGTGCGCCTGGTGGAGCTCGACGTGGGCGGGGGCTTCGGCGGGCGCGGCGAGTTCTACCCCGAGGACTACCTGATCCCCTGGTGTGCCCGCCGCCTCGGCCGCCCGCTGGCCTGGACGGAGGACCGCGAGGAGAACCTGCGCGCGCTCAACCACTCGCGCGAGCAGGTGCACGAGGTGGAGCTGGCCGTGCGCGCCGACGGCACGCTGCTCGCGCTCCGCGACCGCTTCCTGATGAACACCGGCGCCTACGTCCGGACCCACGGCTCGGTGGTGCCGGGCATGACCTCGGCGCTGCTGCCGGGTCCCTACCGCTGGGCTGCCTACGACTGCGTCGCGCGTCAGGTCCTGACCAACAAGACACCCGCCGGGACCTACCGCGCGCCCGGCCGTTACGAGGCCAACTTCATCCGCGAGCGCATGATCGACATCGCGGCCCGCCGGCTCGGCCGCGACCCCGTCGACCTGCGCCGCCAGAACCTGATCGCGGCCGCCGAGATGCCGTACGAGGTCGGCACCCACACTGACGGCCACCCGGTGGTGTTCGACAGCGGCGACTACCCGCTGCTGCTCGAGAAGGGGCTGGCGAACTTCGGCTACGAGGAGATGCTGCGCTGGCGCCGTGAGGACGCCGGCCCCGGCCGCCGCCGCGGCGTGGGCGTCGGTTACTTCGTCGAGAAGAGCGGCATCGCCCGCTGGGAGTACGCGCGGGTGGGCGTGGCGAGCGACGGCGGCGCGGTGGTCCACGTGGGCTCGGCCTCGGTGGGCCAGGGCGTGGACACCGTGCTCGCCCAGGTCTGCGCGGACACGCTGGGCGTGAGCTACGACGCCGTCACGGTCCACCACGGTGACACCGACACGGTGCCCGAGGGCATGGGCGCGTTCGGCAGCCGCGCCTCGATGCTCGGCGGCAGCGCCATAGCGCGGGCCGCGGAGGCGCTGCGCGCGCGCCTGCTCGAGCTGGCCGGCGAGCGGCTCGAGGTCGACCCCGGCGACCTCACCGTTCAGGGCGACCGCGTGGTGGCCAGGGGCGCGCCGGCGGTCGGCGTGCCGCTCAGCGAGCTGGCCGCGGCCTCGCGCGCGGGGGACGCGCTGCGCCGGGGCGACGCGCCGGGCCTCGAGGAGGAGGCCTACTTCGACTGCCCCGACATGAGCTTCCCGTACGGCCTTCACTGCGTCGCGCTCGAGGCCGACATCGAGACCGGCGGCCTCGACATCCATCGCTACGCGGTGACCTACGACGTGGGCAGGGCGATCAACCCGCGCCTGGTCGAAGGCCAGATCGTGGGCGGGGTGGCGCAGGGTGTCGGCGGCGCGCTGCTCGAGGAGTTCGCCTACGACGACAGCGGCCAGCTCGTGGCCGGGTCGTTCATGGACTACCTGATCCCCACGGCCGGCGAGGTGCCGCCGGTGCGGGTCGAGATCACCGAGGACGCGCCAACGCCGCTCAACCCGCTCGGCGTCAAGGGCGCCGGCGAGGGCGGCACGGCGGCGGCCGGCGCGGTGATCGCGAACGCCCTGTCCGATGCGCTCGGCAACGAGGCAAGGAACCTTCCGCTGACGCCCGAGCGCGTTGTGGATCTCGCACACGAGAGGAGAGCCGCATGACCAACCGGACTGTGTCGATCGAGATCAACGGCACGGTGTACGAGCGAGAGATCGAGCCGCGCCTCCTGCTGTCGGACTTCATCCGCCACTCGGCCGGGCTGACCGGCACGCACGTCGGCTGCGAGCACGGCGTCTGCGGGGCGTGCACGGTGCAGATGGACGGGGAGCCGGTTCGCTCCTGCATCATGCTCGCCGTCCAGGCGGAGGGACACAGCCTGCGCACCGTGGAGAGCCTTGCCGCGGAGGACGGCACGCTGCACCCGCTGCAGCAGGCGTTCCACGAGACGCACGGCCTTCAGTGCGGCTTCTGCACGCCGGGATTCCTGATGTCGCTCGAGCCGCTTCTCGCGGAGGCCCGCGACTTCGACGAGGGGCAGATTCGGGAGGCGCTCGCAGGCAACCTGTGCCGCTGCACGGGCTATCAGAACATCGTCGCCGCAGTCCGGCTCGCAGCGGAGCGCATGTCGGGCGCCGGCGCCCAGGCGGCCATCCCAGAGGAGACCCACTGAATGAAGCCCATCGATCTGACCCACCCATTCACGATCCACACGCCGGGCTGGGTCGGATATCCGTCACCGAAGCTGTCGTACTTCCAGCGCCACGCGACGAACGGCATCGTCTCGCAGCTGCTCGAGCTGCCGTTGCACAGCGGCACCCATTTCGACAGCGAGATGCACATCATCTCCGGCGGCCACGACGTCGGCTCGATCCCGATCGACCGCCTCTGCCGCCCCGGGGTGATCGTCGACATCTCGGATGAGGTCGAGGACTGGTCGGTGATCAAGCCGCACCACATCACCGACAAGATGGAGGTGCAGAAGGGAGACATCCTCATCTACCACACGGGCTACCACCGCTTCTACAACGGCGCGCCCGAGGAGGACGAGGAGCGCTACTTCCTGCGCCACCCGGGCGGCGACCGCGAGTTCGCCGAGTGGGTCGCCGAGATGCAGTTCGCCTGGACGGGCTTCGACTGCGCCTCGGGCGACCACCCGATGAACACCTCGATCCGCTACAAGCGCGAGGATGCCGCCCGGGCGTACGAGAAGAAGATCGGGAAGTCGGTCGACGAGACGTTCCCGCCGGACGACATCTTCGTCATGCACAAGGTGCCCTTCCGCGCGGGCGTCTGCCATGTCGAGAACATGGGCGGCGACATGGAGAAGGTCCTCAACCGCCGCTGCCTGATCGGCGCCTTCCCGATCCCGATCGTGGGAGGGGAGGCATCGCCATGTCGCGTCGTGGCCTTCGTCGAGGACTGAGCGTGGTCGAGCCCGAGTCCTCCGCCGGGACGTTCGAGGAGCTCGAGCACGACGAGCCCTGGCCGGGGGTCGAGCGCAGCTCCTTCAGCAGCGGCAAGGCCACCGTCACCCGGTATGAGTTCAAGGCGGGCGCCGAGTTCCCGCTGCACTCGCATCCGCAGGAGCAGATCACGCTGATCGAGGAGGGCGAGGTGGAGCTCACCGTCAGGGACGAGGTCAGGCGCCTCGGACCCGGTGGCTGGTCGGTGATCGCGCCGGGCGTCCCTCACGGCATCCGCGCCGGCGACGAGGGCGCGCGCTTCCTGGCGATCGTCGTGCCGCAGCGCGATACCCCGCACGCCTACACCGTCGTCGACGGGGCCTCGGCGTGACCTCCGGAGTGCAGGTCCTCGGCCCCGACGGGCCGGCGCTCGACCTGGTCGTTGGCGAGGGCAGCGCCCGCGCGCTCGTCTGGCCCGGCGCGGGCGCGCGCCTGCGCTCCTTGCACCGCGTGTCGCTCGGGCGGGGCGCCCGCACGCGGGCGCAGAGCCACCCCCACGAGGCCGTCTACTACGTGATCTCCGGCGGTGGGGCGGTCGGCGGCCACACCCTCGAAGAGGGGGCGATGGTGCACGTCGCGCCCGAGGTCGCCTACAGCTTCGAGGCGAGCGACGAAGGGCTCGAGCTGATCGGCGGCCCCTCGCCGGCGGACGCCTCGCTGTACGACGCCGCCCCGGCGGAGGGGGAGGGCGGCGGCGGGCCGGACGGCATCCGCCTCTTCCACCGCGACCGCCCCGACGTGCTGATGCCCATGATCGCCAGCGACGCCCGGCTCGTGGTCTGGGTCGGCGCCGGCGCGCGCGACGCGAACATGAACTACGTGAGCATGCAGCCCGGCGAGGAGAACGTCCCCCACACGCACCAGGAGTCGGAGGACACGATCTACATCCTGTCCGGGTGCGGGACCGTGGAGGACCTGACGCACGGCTTCGAGCTCGAGTTCGAGGCCGGGCAGGCGATCCAGGTGCCGCCCGGGGTGGAGCACCGCGTGAAGGCCAACCGGGACTCTGCGGTGGTCAGCGTCGGCGGGCCCTGCCCGTCGGACGTGCGGATGCTCAAGGCGATCGGGGCCCTGCCGGACGACTTCTCGTGACTCGCCCCCTCACGGTCGCGCTCGCGCAGGTCACCGGCCGCCCGTACGCCCCGGACGAGAACCGGGAGCTCGCGGTTTCGACTGCCCGGCGCGCCTTCGAGCGTGGAGCGCAGCTCGTGGTGCTGCCCGAGCTGATCGTGCCCGGCTACGTGTCGGACCGCAGCCGCCTCGCCGGGATCGCCGAGCCGCTCGAGGGTCCCACCACGGCCGCCTGGCACGAGCTGGCGGGCGAGTACGGAGGCTGGATCGCCGGCGGGTTCTGCGAGCGGGAGGCCGACCTGCTCTACAACACCGCCGTGCTGGTGGGGCCGGACGGCGTGGCGGTCCACTATCGCAAGCTCCACCCGTTCCGCGACGAGAAGCAGGCCTTCGAGCCGGGCAACCTCGGCCTGCCGGTGGCGGAGCTGCCGTTCGGCCGGGTGGGGCTGTGCGTGTGCTACGACCTGCGCTTCGTCGAGGTGGTCCGGCTGCTCGCGCTCCGGGGCGCGGAGCTGGTCCTGGTGCCCACGGCCTGGGTCGCGGGGTTCGACTCCGAGCGCTGGGACGATCGCGGCTACGCCCCGCAGGCTCGAGGGGCGCTGCTGCAGGCCAACCTGAGCCAGGTCTTCATCGCCTGCGCGTCGCAGGTCGGCGAGGCCGGGGGCGTCGAGTTCCTCGGCTCGTCGATCGTCGCCGACCCCTTCGGCAAGGCCGTGGCCGGGCCGCTGCCGGCCGCGGAGCCCGCTCTCGAGCTCGTCACCATCGACCTCGCGCAGGCCAAGGAAGCGCAGGTGAGGGATCCGCTGATCCGGCCGCGGCAGGACCGCCGCTCGGACGTCTACGAGCTGAGCCTGGTGGCGGAGGCCCCATCTGAGACCGGCGCCGGAGGGGAGTCGTGAACGACGCTCTGCTGCGGGAGGGCACGCTCGGGCCGCTGCGCACCCGCAACCGGCTGATCCGGGCCGGGACCTCCGAGACGATGGCGGGGCCGGACGGCGTGGTCACGAGCCGGCTCGTGGGGCTGTACGAGACGCTCGCGCGCAACCGGGTGGGAGCGATCTTCACCGGCCACCTCTACTGCCATCCGCGGGGCCAGTACGCCCGCAGGCAGACGGGCGTGTGGGACGACGGCCTGGTGGCCGGCCTGCGCCAGATAGCGGATGCCGTGCACGGCGCGGGCGGCGTCGTGCTCGGCCAGGTGGCGCACGCGGGCAGCCAGTCACGCGTCTCCGGCGTCTCGCCGGTGGCGCCGTCCGCCGTCCCCAACGCGCTCACGGGCCGTCCCGTGCCGGCTGCCGGCGCCGGCGAGATCGAGGAGGCGATCGCCGCGTTCGCCGCCGGCGCCCGGCGGATCCTGGACGCGGGCTTCGACGGCGTCCACATCCACGGGGCCAATGGATATCTCGTCAGCGAGTTCCTGTCGCCTCTCACCAACCGCCGCGACGACGCCTGGGGCGGCAGCCCGGACCGCCGCGCGCGCTTCGCGCTCGAGGTCGTCCGCGCGGTGCGAGCCGTGGTGCGCCCCGATCGCGCCCTCACGATGAAGCTCGGCATGGTCGACGCCCTGCCCGGCGGCCTCGACCTTCAGGAGTCCACGCGGGTGGCGAGCCTGCTCGTCGCCGAGGGGCTCGATGCCCTGGAGGTGTCCTGCGGCGTGATGGTTGCCGCCACCGATTCGGCCAGGCAGTACGTGGCGGTCGACCGGTCTCGTGCCGCGCGGGACCTGCTCTTCCACCGGCTGCTCTCGCGCCCGGCCGGCGAGGCCTACTTCGCGGGCTGGGTCCGCGAGCTCCGCAAGGCGGTCGACACGCGCCTCGTCGCGGTGGGCGGCATGCGCCGCACCGAGACGATGAACGCGCTGCTCGAGTCCGGCGACGCCGACTTCATCGCGCTGGCCCGTCCCTTCATCCGGGAGCCGGACCTGGCGCTCACGATCGCAACTGGCCACGGCGGCCAGGTGGACTGCACCTCCTGCAACATCTGCCTGATGCACGAGGGCCACCACTCGCTGCGCTGCTGGCGGACCCCGCGGCGGCGCCTGGCCCAGCACGCCGCCTACCGCATCGCCGGGGGCTTTCGCTGGGGACCGCGGGGCACGTAAGGAGGTTGCTGTGTTGGCAGACGCGTCGATGGAGGTGGCCGGGATCACCACGCTGGGCGGGCCGGTCGAGACGTTCGAGCTTCCACCGCCGCGTCCGCCCCCCGGCGACGAGGTGCTCGTGGAGGTGCGCTGCGCCGGCGTC
The DNA here is from genome assembly GCA_963848495.1 of uncultured Thermoleophilaceae bacterium. GTDB lineage: Bacteria > Actinomycetota > Thermoleophilia > Solirubrobacterales > Thermoleophilaceae > JAICJR01. The sequence goes on along the minus strand of CAWKDV010000001.1, from coordinate 138,240 downwards.
GCCAACTGGGACGAGATAGTCAGGACCGGCGGCTGGGACGTCGGCACGGCTCCGCCGATGGCGCTCGGGGTCGAGGCCAGCGGCGTGGTGGCCGGCGTTGGCGCGGCGGCGGGGGCTGGGCCGCCGGCGACGAGGTCATGACTCACCCGCTGCCGCTGCGCGACCAGGGCGCCTGGGCGCCGTGGCTGATCGCCCCGGCGGACCTCCTGGCGCGCAAGCCGGGACGGATCTCCTGGGAGGAGGCGGCCGTGTTCCCGGTGCCGGCGCTGACCGCGCTGCAGGTGCTCGACGAGGAGCTGCACGTCCAGGAGGGCGAGTGGGTGCTCGTCCACGGCGCCGGGGGAGTCACCGGGCGGCTGCTGGTCGGGCTCGCCGCCCTCTGCGGCGCCCAGGTGGCGGCCACGGCCAGCCCGGTGAACCACGCGAGGCTCAGCGAGCTGGGGGCGGCTCTGGTGCTCGACCACCGCGACGCAGGCTGGCCCGGTCAGCTCCGGGCCACCGCCGGCGCGGGAGGCGTGGCGAGCGCTGCCAATGCCGTGCGCGGGGGCGCGGAGACGGCGCTCGAAGCGGTCGCGGACGGCGGACGGCTGGCGACGATCACGGGTGATCCGCCGGCCGAAGCGCGAGGGATAGCGGTCGCCAACGTGTACGTGCGGCCGGACGGCGCTCAGCTGCGAGAGCTGTCGGCCCTCCTCGAGGCGCACACGCTGGAGCCGGAGGTGGCGCTGGCCGCACCGCTCGGCGATGCCGCCTCGGCGCTGCGGCTGGCGGCCGGCGGGCACCCGGGCGGCGCGATCGTCCTGACGCTGTGAGCCGCCGGCCCGAGAGCCCCGCGGCCGAGGTCGTGCTGTTCGACCTGGACGGCGTGCTCGTCGACTCCCAGCTGGCGATCACGGGCTGCATCAATCACGCGCTCGCGGTAGAGGGCTTCGCGGAACGGAGCGCCGAGGGCCTCCACCGCTTCATCGGCGCTCCGCTCGCGGCAGCGTTCGCGGAGCTCACGGCGGAGCCGCTGGAGTCGGCCGTCGTCAGATCCTGCGTCGCCCACTATCGCGAGCGCTACGCGGAGGTGTCCGTGCGCGAGACGAGCGTTTTCCCCGGCATCCCGGAGGCTCTGGGCGAGCTCTCCGGGCGCTTCCGCCTGGCTGTGGCCACGTCCAAGCCAGGGCTGTTCGCGGAGCCGCTGCTCGAGGGCGTCGGCCTCCGCGGCTTCTTCGAGCTGGTCGTCGGCTCGGACCCGGACGCCACGGTCGAGACGAAGGCGACCACGATCGGCGCCGCCCTCGGTCTCCTGGGGGCCGGAAGCGCCGTCATGGTCGGCGACCGGCAGTTCGACGTCCTCGGCGCTCACGCGAATGGCCTGCCGTGCATCGGCGTCGCCTGGGGCGCCGGCTCCCGCCAGGAGCTGGCTGCGGCCCAGGCGGAGGCCATCGTCGAGCACCCGCGCATGTTGCCGCCCGCGATCGCCGGCCTGCTGAGGGTGCGCGCGGGGGCGACTGGATGAGCCAGATCCGCGGCGAGGTCTTCCGGCATGTGCTGGGACACCTCCCCACCGGTGTCGCGGTGATAACGGCCGACGGCCCGGAGGGGCCGGCGGGCATGACCGCGAACTCCGTCACCTCGGTGTCGCTTGCCCCGCCCCTGATCCTCTTCTGCCCGGCCAAGTCCTCCCGGACCTGGCCGCTCATCCGCGAGGCCGGAGCCTTTTGCGTGAACGTGATGGCCGGCCACCACGAGGAGATCACCCGGCGTTTCTCGATGCGTGGCATCGATCGTTTCGCCGGCGTCGAGGTCCGGGAGACGCAGGCGGGGCCGGCCCTGGCGGACGCGGTGGCCTGGATCGAATGCTCGCTGCGAGACGAGCACGACGCCGGCGACCACACGATCGCTCTGGCGAACGTGCTGGCTCTCGAGACGGCTCCGATGCGCACCCCGCCGCTCGTGGTCTTCCGGGGCGTCTACGGCACATTTGCGGGCCCCGAGGGGCTCCTTCCCGACTAGGCTGGGCGTGCTCACCAGAGCGTCCGGAGGGGTGGCAGAGCGGTTGAATGCGGCGGTCTTGAAAACCGTTGTCCCGGGTGACCGGGACCGGGGGTTCGAATCCCTCCCCCTCCGCTGACACATTTCGCCTGAACAGGGGCCCGGCGTGCGGCGAAGTACGGATGGGCGGGCGCGCCTCGCGGTCGACTAACCGGGCAGCCGACCGGAAACCCCTTGCTCGCTCGATTCACAAGCCGCCTCCCCGCCTCGCTGGGCACCCTCCGGGTCAAGCTGAGCGTTCAGATCCTCGCGCTCGCCGCGGTGGCCCTCCTGGCCCTGGCGTGGGTCGCAAGCTCACGTTCGACCGCCGTGGCCCGCAAGGATGCCTACAGCCGGCTTTCCGACCTCGCAAGCGGCCAGGCGGCGCAGCTCGACGGGCAGGTGAAGGACGACTGGCGCGTGGCCAGGACACTTGCGGCGGCATACTCGGACCGCGCCTCGCTCAGCGACACCAGCGTGGTGGCTGACGTGCGGCGCGTGGCGGCGGCCAACCCGCGGTTGACGGCCGTCTATGCGGGTTGGGAGCCGGGGCAACGGGCCGGGCGCGGGCCGGGGTATGGGTCCACCGCAACGGCGGCCGGCTCGAGTCCGAGTCGCTCTTCGACGACCCGATGACGGTCAGCAAGCCGGCGAACTACTGGTTCACGCACACGCGCTCGGCGAACGCGGACACGGTGGTTGAACCGTATGCGGACGAGGGGGACCACTTGCTGATGACCTCCTACCTCGCGCCGATCCGGCAAAACGGGCACTTCATCGGCTCGTCGGCGTGGACAAGGCGCTCGGCTCGCTCAGCTCGGAGCTGGCCCGGCTGCACGCCGACAACGGCAAGGGCTATGTGATGGCGGTCAGCCCTCAGGGGACGTTCCTAGCGGCCCCCAAGCGTTCGGCCATCGGCACGACCAGCCTCCTGAAGCTTGCCCGCGATGAGAAGCTTGCCTCGCTCGGCCAGATGGCGAAGGCGGTCGCCGCCAGCAAGAGCGGCCACCTGCCGATGCGGGATCCGTTCACGGGCCAGCGCTCCGTGCTGGCATGGTCGCCGGTGCCGTCCACCGGCTGGGCGGTGATCACGTCCGAGCCGCTGTCCGCCGTGCTCGCCGACGCCCACACCCTGCGCAACCAACTGCTGCTCGTCGCGCTGATCGCGCTGCTGGCGGTAGCGCTGCTCGTCACGCTGCTGGCGCGCCGGATCGCGGCGCCGATCGTGCGACTCGCGCAGACGGCTGACACCTGGGGCACGGGCGACCTCCGCCCGCGCGTTGAGCTGCGCCGCGCCGACGAGCTGGGCCGGCTTGCCGACTCGCTCAACGAGATGGTCGAGGGGCTTGCGTCCATCGCGGGGCGGCTCGGGGAGAGCGCCGACGAGGTGGCGGCGACGTCCAACGAGATGCTTGCGACCGTCGGCGACCAGAAGAGCGCCGCGGCGCGCCAGTCGAGCGCGATGAACGACACCTCAGCCGCCGCCGAGCAGGTGCAGGCCTCCGCCGACCAGGCCGCCCAGCGGGCCAGCGACGTGGCCGCGCAGGCGCGCGCCGCCGAGGAGCTGAACCAGCGCGGCGCCGAGGCGGTCGAGGCGATCGCCGCCGGCATGGAGTCGGTGAGCGAGGCGGTGGGGTCGATAGCGACGCAGGTGGCCGCCCTGTCCGAGCACACCGGTCGCATCGGCGAGATAACGGCCACCGTCGCCGACATCTCCGAGCAGTCGAGCATGCTCGCCCTCAACGCCGCGATCGAGGCGGCTCGCTCCGGCGAAGCCGCCAAGGGCTTCTCGGTGGTGGCCGGCGAGGTGCGCAAGCTCGCCACGCAGTCGAAGGACGCCACCGAGCGCGTCGGCGAGATCCTGGCGACGATCGGCACGGCGACGGCCGAGGCGGTGCAGACCGCCGAGGTGGGCCGGACGGTGGTCGAGCAGCAGGTGCTGGCCGCCGAGCGCGCGCGTGAGGTGAACACCGAGGTGTCCGCGGCGAACGGCCACCAGGCGGAGGAGGCGGCCGCGATCGCCGACGCCGCCGAGCAGCAGCGCATCGGCATGGCGCAGATCACCGCAGCCGTACGCGACACCTCGCAGGCCACTGGCCGCCTCGTGGCAGGCGTGGATGAGTCGCGGACCGCCGTCGAGCGGCTCACGGCCCTCTCTGCCGGGCTTGCTGAGCTTGCGGGCCAGTACCGCGTCTGAACTGGCCATAATCGGGCTGTGCGCACCGGTGTCGCCACAGCCCCCATCGCCGCGACCGGCCTCGTCGCGGGCTACGCAGTCGCCGTGGCCAGCGGCTCGCGGCCGCTCGGCGGCCTCGTGCTCGCGCTCTGCGGGCTCGCCTGCATCGCCATCTGGCTCGGCCGCGACGGCGCCCGCACCGCGGCGCTACTGGGCGCCGCCGGGCTGCTGGCCTTCGCGCTCTCGCACCTCCTCGGCCTCGTGATCGGCGCCTGGCCGGCGGTTCTGCTCGCCGCCGCGGCCACCGCCACGCTCTGTTGGCACGTCTCCGACGCGCGCCGCTCCGCCTGATCGCTTGACCGCGGTCGCTGCCCCCGGGTAGCGTGGAATGGCCGATGGGGCGGACTCGCTACGCGGCGCTCGCCGCGCTTGCGCTGGTGCTCGCAGTGACGAGCTGCAGCCCGCGCCCACACCACCGGTCTGGCGTGAAGGACCAGTTCGTCAACTCCGCCGACCAGATCTGCGCCGACCACCTGAGCGCGGTCCTGAACTGGCTCGGCCAACCGCAGACCGGCAGCACCTACCGTCGCCTCGCCACCCAGGACGAGGGCATCTTCCGGATCATGTCTGCCTCGATCGGCCGCCTCGAGCAGCTCGGCCCGGCGCCCGGTCCCGCCGGCGGCGCCTTCCAGGGCTATGTGAAGACGCTCAAGGCGCGCGCCTCGCTTTACCGGCTGGCCGGCGTGGCGGAGCTCCACCGCGATGCGCTCTTCGCAGCCCAGATGCAGCGCCGCGTCGACCAGATCGACACCCTCGGCGACGGCTACGCGCACAGCTACGGCCTGCGCATCTGCGGCATCGGCGCGAGCGACGCCACGAAGGGACTCGGCGCCTAGACTAGGCGAGCAGCTAGAGCCCCGCCGGGAAGCTGAACTGCTTCGAGTGCGGGAAGGAGCCGGGCTTGCCGTAGCCCGCGATCATGACGTCGTGGGGCTTCATCTTGTAGTTCACCGGGTCGCTGACCTGCTTGCCGTTGACCCACACCTGGAGCACGTTGCCGTTGCCGGCCTGGTAGCCGCCGAGCTGCGCGTCGGTGAACTTCACGCCCCAGATGTCGAACGCCTCGCCGAGCGTGAACGGGTACGGCTTGGCCGACTCCATGTGGATGATGCCGGTGGTGTCGTGGGTGTGGACCGGCGCCAGGAAGCGCCCCTGCGGATCGATGCCGAAGTTGGCCGGCACGGTGAGCTTCTTGCCGTTGACGTACACAAACAGCTCGGCGTGGACGTGGTAGCCGAAGTCGGTCTGCGTCGGGAAGTTGAAGGCGCCGAGCCGCTGGGCGAGGAAGCTGTACTCGGGCGGCCAGGGCGCCGTGCCCGTCTCGAGACCGGCCTGGGTGCCGCTCGTGGCCGAGCTGGAGCTCGCCTTCGAGCCGCTGCTCGCGCCTGACTTGGAGCTGCCGCCGGCGATCAGCACGACCGCGACCACGATCACCGCCGCCAGCGCGATCACGCCGCCTCCGATCTGGAAGCGCCGCCGCCGCGCCTTGGCCTCGGCGGCCGCCTTCTCGCGTTCCAGGCGCTGGCGGCGCAGAGCCTCCTTCTGCTCCTTGCGGCTGCTCACGCGCCTAAAACTAGCCGCTGTTCCGGAGATAACGCGTCGCTACACGGCGACCGACACGCCTGGGTGCTGCTCGCCCTCGTGCTTGACCGGGATCGTCGCGGTGACGGTGGTGCCGTGCCCCGGCTCGGAGGCGATCTGGAGCTCGCCGAGGGCAAGCGCCACCCGCTCGTTCATGCCGGCGAGCCCGAAGCCGGTCGACGGTGCGGTCGTGTCGAAGCCCACGCCGTCGTCCTTCACGCAGACCTCGATCATGCCGTCGTGCTCCTTGATGCTGACGTCCACGTGGCTGGCCGCGCCGTGCTTGGCGATGTTCGTGAGCGCCTCCTGCACGAGCCGGTAGACGGTGTTCTCGAGCTCGGCGTCGTAGCGAATGCCCTCGAGCTGGATCGACCTCGACACCTCGAGCCCCTCCATCGAGGTAGTGCGCCTGAGCAGGCTCTCGATGGCGGGCTGGAGACCGAGCTCGTCGAGCGCGGCCGGCCGCAGCTCGGTGATGAGGTTGCGCAGGTTCTCGATCTCGGTGCCGATGTGGCCGATCGCCTGGCGCACGGTCTCCTCGATCCGGTCGCCCTTCTGGAGCGCCGAGGACAGGAGCACGCGCAACGCGCCGAGACCCTGCAGCGTCTCGTCGTGCAGCTCGCGCGCCCAGCGCCTGCGCTCCTGCTCGGAGGCCTGGATGCTGTGGCGCAGGCGGTCCTCCTGGACCGTCTGGGCGGTGGCCACCGCGGTGGCCGCGCTGGCGGCGAAGGAGAGCAGCAGCCGCTCGTCCTCTCCGTCGAAGTCTGGGCCGGCGGCGAGGCGGTCGAAGGCGGCGAGCACGCCCGAGGCGCGGCCGCGGAACACGAGCGGCACGAACAGCGCCGACTTGGCGCCCACCAGGTCGGCCATGCGCGAGCGCAGCTGTGCGCTGGCGTCGGACAGGCGCTCGGGCTTGCGGCTGCGCATGACGCTGCCGGCGAGCGTCTGGGTGGGGTCGATGCTCATGCCCACCATCCCGCTGTCCGCGTCGCCCGCGAGGGCGGCGACGACGAGGTGGTCCTGCTGCTCCAGGAGGATCACCAGCACGCGCGCCTCGACCAGGGCGCGCCCCCGCTTGACGATCAGCTCGAGCACGCGGTCGAGGTGGACCTCGCCGCCGATGGCGCGCGCGATCGCGGTGGTGGTCTCGAGCCCGGTGACCGCCCGCTCGAGCTCGTTCTGCCGGGCGACCAGGCCCTGGTAGAGACGGGCGTTGTCGATCGCGATCGCCGCCCAGTCGGCCAGCACGACGATCGACTGCTCGTCCTCCTCCGTGAAGTCCCCGCCACCCTCCTTGTCGGTGAGGTAGATGTTGCCGAAGGCCTCGCCGCGAATCAGGATCGGCACGCCGAGGAAGGTGTTCATCGGCGGGTGACCCGGCGGGAAGCCGTAGGAGCGCGGGTGCTGGCTCACGTCGTGGAGGCGCAGCGGGTGCGGGTTGACGATCAGCTCGCCCAGCACGCCGCGCCCGCGGGGCAGGTCGCCGATCTCGGCCCGCGCGTCGTCGTCGATGCCCTGGGTGATGAAGCGCTCCAGGCCCTGGCGCCGCTCGTCGAGGATGCCGAGCGCGAGGTACTGCGCCCCCGTGAGCTCCCGCGCGACAGCGAGGAGACGCCCCAGAAGCGTCTCGAGGTCGTGCTCCGCGACCAGGCTCCTCCCGACCTCGATGAGCCGGCGCAGACGCGGTTCGTCCAGCGAAATCTCGCCCACTTGATACGGACTCTAGCCGGGATTTCGCGCCCGGCTCAAACGATCCCTCAAAGCGGCTAGGCGCACCTCGAGCTCCCCTGCCGCTGCCCGGCGGAAGACGCGCCGCAAAGGCGATTCCGTGTCCGCGCTGGTCGGCAGGTCGATCGTCGCCTCGACGGTGCCCTCTCCACTGTTCGCCACCTCCGTCGGCCCCAGCTCGCGCAGCAGATCGAGCACCTCGTTGTTGGTGGCGAGGCAGGTTGCCGTGAAGTGGTCGATGCCCTCCTCGCAGGCGCGCTCGGCGAGCTGGGTGACGAGCGCGGTGCCCACGCCGCGGCCGTGCCAGTCGTCCACCACCGCCACGGCGGCCTCGGCCGTGTCGTCGCTCGTGCGGACGTAGCGGGCCACTCCGAGCGGCTCGCCCTCGAGCGTGTGGGCCACGATCGCCTCGTGGTCGTGGTGGTCGACCTCGGTCAGATACTCGAGGTCCTTCGGCCGCAGCTCCGTGACCGGCGCGAGGAAGCGCTTGTAGCGTGACTCCGGGCTCAGCCGCTCGAAGCCCTCCTTCAGCTCCTGCTTGTCGTCGGGCCGGATCGGCCTCAGCACGATCTGGCTGCCGTCGCGGATCGCGACCGTCAGCTCAGCCTGCGCCATCTACTCCCGGCCTCGTGCGGACGCCGGCCCAGGGCCGGACCGGCGGCGCCGGCTGCACGCGGATGCGCGCGTCGACGATCACGGCTCCCTCCGGCGTGGCCATCACGGGGTTGCAGTCCATCTCGACGAGCTCCGGGTGCGCCTCGACGAGCGCGCCCACGCGCAGCACGAGCTCCTCGAGCGAGGCGAGGTCGGCGCCCGGAGCGCCCCGGTAGCCCTCGAGCAGCGGGAACGTGCGCAGCGCTCGCAGCATCTCGCCCGCGTCGCGGTCGCTCAGCGGCGTGAGGCGCACCTGCACGTCCTTCAGGAGCTCGGCGGTGACGCCGCCCGCGCCGCAGGCCACGACTGGCCCGAACAGCGGGTCGTTCACCACTCCGACCAGCATCTCCACGCCGTCCGGCACCTGCCGCTGCACGAGGAAGCCCTCGACTCTGTGGCCGGTTGCGGCCACCGAGGCCTCCATCTCCTGTGCCGCCCGCGCCGTTGCGGCACGGCCGCTGAGGCCCACGCGAACGGCGCCCGCCTCGGTCTTGTGGATCAGCGTGGGCGAGATCGCCTTCAGCACCACGTTGCCGCCCATCTCCTGGGCCGCCTTGCCGGCCGCGGACGGGCTGCGCACGAGGCGCGACTCCGCCATCTTGAGCCCGAAGCAGTCGAGCAGCCGGTCCACCTCGCTCGGCCGCAGCCAGCCCGGGCCGCGCACGAGCGCGCCCGCGATGACGGCCGCGGCCTCGTCCTCGCGCGTGTCCGGGAACTGGGGCACCTCGCCAGGGTCGCGCGCCTGCCAGGCGCCGTAGGTCACGGCCTTCCCCAGCGCCTCGGCCGCCTGCTCGGGGTAGTCGAAGGCGGGCACGTGAGCCGCGGAGGCCTGCAGCTCCTTCGGCGGCCCGGCCGAGCTGATGAACGACGCCATCAGCGGAATCGGCCGCGGCATCCGGTCGGCGGCCTCGGCGATCGCCCGGCCGACGTCCTCGGGCTGGGTGACGAGCGTGGGAGTGAAGATCACGATGATCGCGTCCACGACCTCGTCGGCGGCCACGCTGAGGATCGAGTCGCGGAACTGCTCGCCGCTCGCGGTGGCGAGCATGTCCACCGGGTTGCTCAGCGACGCCTCGGCGGCCAGCAGCTCGCCCAGGCGCGCGACCGTGGGCTCGGACAGGCTCACCACCTCGAGGCCGCCTCCCTCGCAGGCGTCGGCGCACATGATCCCGGGGCCGCCGGAGTTCGTCAGGATCGCCACCCGATTGCCCTTGGGATAGGGCTGGTTGGCCAGGAGCGACGCCACGTCGAGCAGCTCGCCGAGCGTGCTCGTCCGGACCACGCCGCTCTGCGAGAAGAGCGCGTCGACGTTCACGTCCGAGGCGGCGATCAGCGCCCCGGTGTGGGAGGAGGTGGCGCGCGCGCCGGCCTTCGAGTGGCCGCTCTTCACCGCCACGATCGGCTTGCTGCGCGCGACGCGCCGCGCGATGCGGGCGAAGCGGCGCGGGTTCCCGAACGACTCCAGGTAGAAGAGGATGAGGTCGGTCTGGTCGTCGCCCTCCCAGTACTGGATGAGGTCGTTGCCCGAGATGTCGGCCTTGTCGCCCACCGAGACGAACGAGGACAGCCCGAGGCCGCGCGCGCCGGCGGTGTCGATCAGCGCGAGCCCGAGCGCGCCGCTCTGCGACATGAAGCCCACGCGGCCCGCCTGCGGGCGGCCGGGTGCGAAGGTGGCGTTGAGCGAGACCTCCGGGTCGGTGTTGATCACGCCGAGGCAGTTCGGGCCCACGAGCCGCATGCCAAACTCGCGGCAGATCCGGAGCAGCTCGGCCTCGCGCGTCACGCCCTCGCCGCCCATCTCGCTGAAGCCGGCCGAGATGACGACGAGCGCGCGTGCCCCCTTCTCGCCGCACTCGCGCGCCACGCCGAGCACGTGCTGGCCGGGCACCACGATCACGCCCAGGTCCACAGGCCCGGGGATGTCCTTGACGCTGGCGTAGGCGGGCACCGACTGCACCACAGCGGCTGTGGGGTTCACCGGGTAGACGGGCCCGTTGAAGCCGGCCTCGAGCAGGTTGTGGAAGATCTCGGCGCCCACGCTGCCGCGCCGCTTGGAGGCGCCGATCACCGCGACCGAGGTGGGCCGCAGGAAGGTGGCGACTGCCGCGGTGGCCGCGACCTTGTCGCGCTGGTCGAACGCCTCGAGCCCCTCCTCGGTGATCGAGGTCGGAAGCTCCACGGTGATCGCGTCCGGCATCGCGTGCAGAGCCGCCGGGAAGCCGCTCTCGCGGAACACCCCCAGCATGCGGTAGTTCTGCGGCAGCACCTCCGCCTCGAAGGTGCGGATGCCGTTCTGCTCGGCGGCGGTGGCGAGGTGGGCGAGCAGGATCGTGCCGAGGCCGCGGCCCTGGATCGGGTCGGCGATCTCGAACGCCACCTCCGCGCGGAGGTCGTCGACGGCGACGTACTCGGCGTGGGCGATGATGCGGTTGTCCGGGCCGGTCGCAACGACGCCGTAGCGCTCGCGGTAGTCGACGTCCGCGGCCGCATCCGCCTGCCGGGCGATGTTCGCGCCACCGAAGAAGCGCAGCCAGCGGGAGTCCATCGAGAGCCCGTCGAGGAATTCGCGCAGCGCGTCCCGGTCCTCCGGCCTAACGGGCCTGACGTGGACTGTTGAGCCGTCCCTCAGGACGACGTCGGCCTCCAGGTGCTCGGGGTAGGACTTGGCTGCGTGCATGCACAGCAGCCTACGGAACTGCGCTCCTGAGCCGTTTGCGGAGCTGTGACGCTGCGGAAAAACCCGGTGCCGGCCGCGGAACAGCCCCGATGACGCTTCGCGCCACCTACCCGATGATTGTTCCGTGGGCGATCGCATCGTGATAGTCGGATACGACGGCAGGGACCAGGCTGAAGATGCGCTCGCCCTTGGCGCACTCCTCTCACGCCGCCCGGACACCCGCCTGATGCTCGCCCACTCGCAGCGCGGCGACGAGTCCGCGCGTGGGGGGCGGCTGCTCTACGAGGCGTCCCAGCGCGTGCCCTACGGCGTGCGCGTCGAGACGCGCCCGCTCGTGCACCACGACTCGCCGGCCGAGGCGCTCGTTCGCCTGGCGCGCGAAGAGGGCGCGGACACCGTCGTGGTGGGCTCGTGTCACCACGGCCCGCTCGGCCGCGTGCTGCTCGGGAGCACCGGTGAGCAGATGCTCCGAGGGCTTCCCTGCGCGCTCGCAGTGGCGCCGCAGCGCCTCGCCGCCGACGTGCCCTCGCGCATCGGGACCATCGCGGTGGCCTTCGACGGCGGGATCGAGTCTCAGGGGGCGCTCGCGACGGCCACTGAGATGGCGCTCTCGCTGGGCGCGAGGGTGCGGCTGCTTGCGGTTGTCGAGCAGCCTCACGGCGACTTCGGCACGGTTGTGGAGCCGGACGCCTTCGCGGAGCTCACCGCCGGCCGCCAGGAGACGCTCATGAGCGCGCTCGAGGCGGCCGTGGCCGGCGTGCCCACCGACGTGAGCCTCGACTGGGAGCTCCGCACCGGCCCACCGGTGCGCGTGCTGGTCGAGTGCTGTGCCCAAGACGTGGATCTGCTCGTGAGTGGCTCGCGCGCGCACGGGCCGGTTCGCCGAGCCCTGCTCGGCAGCGTGTCGACGCACCTGATGCGTTCCTGCCCCTGCCCGCTCTACGTGGTACCGCGCGGTGCCGCCGAGTCGTCCGCCACAGCGGCGGCTTGAGGAGGTCACCATGAAGTTCCTGCATCCGCTCCCCCACCGGCCCAACCAGCCCCCGAGAGTGGTGATCGCAGGCGGCGGCCCGGCCGCCCTCGAGGCGCTGATCGCCCTGCGTGCGATCGCCGAGGACCTCGTCTCGATCGAGCTGCTCGCTCCCGAGGAGTCGTTCGTCTATCGGCCGCTCGTCACCGCGGAGGTCTTCGGCCTAGGAGAGGCGCATCGCTTCGATATGGCCACGATCGCTACCGACCACGCGGCGGAGCTTCGCGCCGACGGCCTCGATGCCGTCGACGCCGACCGGCACGTGGTGACGACCACGACCGGCACGGAGCTGGACTACGACGCGCTCATCGTGGCGCTCGGCGCGCGGCCCCACAAGGCCGTGCCCGGCGCGATCTGCTTCTCCGACGCCGCCGACATCCCGGCGGTCCAGGCGGTGGTGGAGGACGCCGAGGCGGGCAGGATCGACAAGCTCGCGTTCGTGGTCCCGGGTGGCCCGACGTATGCGCTGCCGCTCTACGAGCTCGCTCTGATGACGGCCACGCGGCTGCGCACCGCGGGCTCGGGCACGAAGCTGATGCTGGTCACCGCCGAGGATCGCCCGCTGGGGATGTTCGGCACGGGGGCAAGCGAGCACGTCGCCGGTCTGCTGGCCGAGGCCGGCATCGAGCTCGTCACCGGCGAGTACCCGCAGGCGTTCGAGCGCGGCCACCTGTGGGTCGTCCCGGAGCGACCGATTGTGGCTGACCGAGTGATCGGCCTGCCGGTGCTCGAGGGCCCGTACGTACGCGGCCTGCCGCACGACAGCCAGGGCTTCCTCGCGGTCAACGCGTATGGCGCGGTGGCCGGTGTGGCCGACGTCTACGCCGCCGGCGACGCGACGAACTTCCCCCTCAAGCAGGGCGGCATCGCCACGCAGGAGGCCGACGGAGTGGCTCAGGTGCTGGCGGCGCGGGCAGGCGCCGAGGTCGAGCCCAAGCCGTTCCGGCCGGTCATGCGCGGGATGCTGCTCACGGGCTCCGAGCCGTCGTACATGCGTGCGGAGGTCAGCGGCGGGCGCGGCGAGTCGGTGGCGGGCACCGGCGCGCTCTGGTGGCCGCCGTCGAAGATCGCCGGCCACTACCTGTCGCCGTACCTCGCGCTGCGCCACGGCCTGCGGCTCGACCGCGACGCCCGCGACGGCGCGTTCGAGCTGACGCCTGCGAAGAGCTAGCCCAGGGCCTCGACCCAGTCAAGGTACTTGCCGCAGAGCGAGCGGGCCTGTGACGCCTGCAGGTAGGTGACGGGCACGTCGTCGGCCTGCGTGCTCAGCAGGATCGGGCCGATCGCCGTCGGCGTGTCGCCGCTGCCGGGATGGAGCAGGCTGCGGCCGTCGTAGGTCAGGCGGATGTCGTGCACGCGGCCGCCGTCGAGGTGCACGCTGCCGAACGGCTGGTACTGCTCCCACTCGAGCCCGTTGCGCCGGGAGCCGACGAGCTTGCCGTCGACGTAGATCCGCACGCGCGAGCTGAACGAGCCGCCGAGCCAGACGGAGTAGTTGCCGCTCTGGCGCACGAGCGCCCCCACGTCGAGCGAGCCGGCCCGGCCGGGGATGATCGTGTCCGGCGAGCTCGGCACGAGGGTCCAGCCGGGAGGCTCGCCGCTGCGCCCGAGCGAGACGACCGTGGGAGGCGTGCGGATCACCGCCGCCAGCCGGCCGCCGACCGGCACGTTCACCGCGGTGGTGAGGATGTTCGCGCACGGTGGCACCGCGCCCGGCTGGTTGCCGTCGCCGAGCGGCAGGTGTGCGAGCACGCGCGGCGCGCCGGCCGGACGCTGCCAGAGCTCGAAGTACTTGCCGCGCCAGGTGAGGCTGTAGGGCGCCGGCGGGCGGCTCTCGGCCGGCGAGCGGTGGATCACCAGGTTGCGGTACACGAGGATGCCCTGAAGCTGGAAGCGGTCGAGGTCGGCGGACTGGCCCTTGGGGAGCAGCGTGCCGTCGCGCAGCGTCACCTGGCGCCAGCGGAACTCCGAGGCGCCCTCCGGCGCCGAGTTGCGCAGGAAGTGGCGCACGCCGTAGGGCTCGTAGTCGGTCATCAGGGTCGGGCCCTGGTTGTGGATGCGGCCGGCGATGTGCTCGAGCTCGGCGAGCTGGGGCTTCGGTGCGAGGCTCACGTCGCGGAACGCCAGGGCATCCGACCAGAGCACGCCGAGCAGGATCGCCAGGCCAATCAGCGTCCCCTCGATGCGGCGGCCGGCGGAGAAGATCATCGCGGCGCCCACCATCCCGCCGAGCACGAACACGGGCGCGGCGGTGGCGAGGGCCTTGCCGTCGACCCAGGGCGAGCCGAAGTGGACCACGATCACGAGCCCCACGAACACGCCGATCACCAGCAGCGGCAGCTCCCACGAGCGCCGGAGGATGGCCATCGACAGCCCGAGCGCCAGTGCCAGGATCAGCACGCCGATCAGCGCGTAGGCGATGGCCGGCTGGACCGGGTTCGTGCGGAAGTCGCCGGTGGGCCAGATGCCGAACGCCTGCACGAACTTCAGCGGCCGGCTGAGGTTGCCGAGCTCGTTTCCGCTCGTCAGCGTCTTCTCGGCCCCCGGGCCGACGAACGAGCTCACCGCGCCGAGCGCCGGAACGGTGAGCAGCACCGCCAGCGGGACGAACACGGCCGCCTGGCGCAGCGGCAGATCGCGCCGCTGGAACCTGAACCCGATCAGCAGAGCCCCGAGCAGCAGCGGGCCGAGCCAGATGGCTGCGCCCGCGCTCAGCGCCGAGGCGCCCGCCGCGGCGGTGACGGCGAGCGGGAGCAGCTGGCGCCCGGTGCGGGCCTGCTTCACCGCATCGGCCGCCAGCGCGGCGGTGAGCGTGACCAGCACCGCGGCCATCATCTCCTTGGCCCCGCCCCAGAGTGCGTAGCCGTAGAGCGTCGCTGCCAGCGGCCCCGCGAAGGCCGCCAGCGCGGCGAGGCGCCGGGAAGGGATGACCGCACGGGCCACCCAGTACAGCGCCAGCGAGACCATCGCCGCCAGGAACGCCAGGTACGGCTGGAACAGCCAGGCGATGTCGGTGCGCACGATCTCGTGCCCGATGCCGAGCGGCAGGAAGGAGCCGACCGGGTAGCCGCCGCCGAGGTAGCTCCTCAGCACCACGAAGTAGGTCGAGACGGGCAGCCCGGACACGCTGCGCCCGTGCGACATCACGCGGTCGGTGAGCGCGAACCAGGTGGCGGTGTCGTCCAGCTTGATGTAGCCGGCGAAGGTCGCCTGGCCGGAGAGCACGACGGGGGCCGCGAACACGGCGAACACGCCTGCCGCCGCGGCCAGCGGCCAGCGGTGGTCACGCCAGTCGCTGCGCCATGGCCGGCCGAGCGCGATGCCCGCCACGGCCGCCACCACCACCGCCGGCAGCGCCAGCTTCGCCGTGGCCGACGTGGCCGTGGCGAACTGCGCGATCACCACCACGGCCGTCAGGCCGACGGGGAGGACCAGCGGGGTCGGGAGCCGCGACCCGGCCGCGGCCTCCACCAGGAGACCGCAGCCGAGGCACGCCAAGCCCAGTACCAGCGGGAAGAGCAGCCAGGCGACCACCATGGTCATCTTGCCCGTCCTCCCCGCTGGAAGGAGTCAGGGGAGTCTGAGAATCAGCCGAGAGGCAGGATCTGCCCGGCCTTGACGGCCGTCCGCGCCGCCGAGGAGGACGGGTTGTAGACCTCGATCAGCAGGTTCTTGCCGGGGAAGGCCATGTAGACGCTGTTCGGCCGGTCGGTGTACTGCACCGCCACGCCGCCGCCCGGGACGCTGAACGAGACCGCGCCCTTGCGCTTGCTCGCCGCGGTCACGCTCTGGAGCGCGTTCGCCTTCGGGTAGGTGCCGACAGTCAGGAAGTTCGCGCGCGGGTCGCCAAGCTGCACGCCCTGGGGCAGGTAGCGTACCCAGACGTTGCCGCTCGACGCCTGCGTGAGCTCGTAGGTGAAGCCCGCGCGGGCACCGGCCCAGTAGAGCGGGTGGCCCAGCTTCGCCGCGACGCTGCCGAGGTCCGAGGCGGTCGCCGCGACCGGGGTCGCGCGCACGCTGGAGGAAGACTTGCTGCTGCCGCCGCTGGTGGAGACGAGGACGACGGCGATCACCGCCGCAACGGCGAGGACGACGCCCACCGCGATCAGCAAGCGGGAGCGGTTCAGCTTCACGGACTTGGGCGAAGAGGCTTCGATCGTTGCGTTCTCAGGGCCGGGTGCGCGGGACATCTTCAGTCCCTATCGGCGTCGGGCGGACGAGCTTGAGTGGACGCTGCGAACGTGCCAAGAAATGTGTTGAGTTGAGGCCCGAGGATCTGGACAACTGATCTAGGCGCGTTTACGTTCGAACCGTCGGGCAGGCATGAGGCCTGCCCTCCGTCCAAGTCCCAGGACTCGTCTCATCCGCAGCCGCTGGCCCGGCTTCGGGTGCCGAGGGAAAAGGATTTCCGATGCTCCGACCGTTCTTCCGGTTGTGCCTGAGCGTGACCGTGCTCGCGGTCCTCTCGGCGGCAATCGTCTCGAGTGCCGATGCGCGGACTCCGCGTGGTCACCACTCGGCCACGCATTTCGCGGCAAAGAAAAAGAACAAGAAGCGTGCCACGACGCAGCTGGCCGGCCCGAAGGGCCCGACTGGTGCGAAGGGGCCGCAGGGTGCCGCCGGCGTCCAGGGTGCCGCGGGCATCCAGGGTGTGCAGGGCCTTCAGGGCCTGCAGGGCCCGGCCGGTCCGCAGGGTCCGCAGGGCATCCAGGGTCCGACGGGCGACAAGGGCCCGACCGGTAGCCAGGGCCCCGTGGGCAACCAGGGTGCCGTGGGCAACCAGGGCAGCCAGGGTCCGGCCGGTGCCACCGGCGGTCAGGGCGCCGTCGGCAACAAGGGCGCGACCGGAGACAAGGGTGCAACCGGCGACAAGGGTCCGACGGGCAACCAGGGAGCTCAGGGCAACCAGGGTGTCGTGGGCAACCAGGGAGCTCAGGGCACCACCGGTGACAAGGGCGCCACCGGTGACCAGGGTCCCGCCGGTCCGTCCGGCACCGCCGCCCTCGTGGTGTCGAGCAACGTGAACAGCCCCACGTGGCCGCGCTACATCGAGGGAATCAGCAACCTGGCCGCGTTCAGCGTGACCAACGCCTCGAACGGCCAGTCGACGGGTCAGATCTTTGGCCCGGCGATCAACGTGACCAACATCCAGGTGAAGGTGGGCACGGCGCCTGGGAACGGGAACAGCTACACGTTCACGCTCCACAACGCCGGCGCCAACACGGACACGACAGCGAGCTGTCAGATCCTCAACGCCGCGACGACGGCCAGTTGCACGGTGTCGGGCGTCAGCATCGCGTCGGATACCGAGATCAACTGGAAGCTGGCTCGGACGGGGACCAACAACCCCAACTGGGTGATGCTGACCCTGTCGTTCAACTAAGACCTAGCGGCCGGTCGGGGACACCCGGCCGGCCGCTAGCCCACTAGGTTTCGCTGACCACCGGCTGCTGCATCGCCGGCGTCTCCGGGGCCTCGCGGTAGGGGTGCTCGTCCTTGACGTCTTCCTCGTGGTAGACGCTCTCGGCGTTCACCGCCCAGATGTCGTGCTCGGTGCCCTCGGTGAGGTTCTCCACGGCTCGCATCGCTGTGAGCATGGAGTGGTCGGAGTTGTTGTAGCGGTGCAGGCCGTTGCGGCCGACCTGCTGAAGGTTGTCGACCGTCTCGAGCCACTCGCGGATCGAGGCGACGCGCTCGCTGTAGTCCTTGTCGTACATCGGGTAGGCCTTGGGCACCCGCACGACGTAGCCGCGCTCGACCTTGGCGCGGTCGGCCAGGCCGAGCTTGGCGAGCTCATCGGCGGCGAGATCGACCAGACCGTCGTCGCTCATGGTCCAGAGCTCGTCGCCCTCGAAGCAGAAGTACTCCAGGCCGACGCAGGCCTTGCTCTCGTCGGGAACCATCCACGGGCTCCACGAGCGGTAGTTCTGGATGCGCCCCACCTGCACGTCCGGCTCGTGGATGTAGATCCAGTTGTCCGGGAAGAGGTCCTCGCCGTCCAGGATCAGTGCGACCGTGAGGAAGTCTCGGTAGCGCAGGCCGCGCGCGGCATCGCGCGCGGCGGGCGGCGCCAGCGGGCGCGTCATGCCGACCACGTTGCGCAGCGGCAGCGACGAGATCACCTCGCCGGGCTCGAACGACTCGTCGCCGGCCTGGATCTCCACGATCCGGCCGTTCTCCACCACGATGCGCTCGACGGGCGTCTCGGTGCGCACCTCGCCGCCGAGGCGCCGGATCTCGTTGGTCATGACCTCCCACATCTGACCCGGCCCGAAGCGCGGGTAGTGGAACTCGGAGATCAGGCTCTTGACCTTGTTGCCCTTGTTGCCGAAGAAGGCGGCCTTGGCGGCGCTGAAGAACGACAGCCCCTTGATCCGCTGGGCGGCCCACTCGGCGCGGATCTCGGAAGTCGGGGCGCCCCACACCTTCTCGGTGTAGGACTTGAAGAAGAGCGTGAAGAGGCGCTTGCCGAAGCGGTTGGATACCCACTCCTCGAGGCTGTCCTCGTTGCCCTTCGGCTTGACCGCGGCGACCAGGTAGGAGCAGAACGAGCGCGTGAGCTCGATCGGGCCGAGCTTCCGGATCACGTCCGGGCCGCGCAGCGGGTAGTCGAGGAAGCGGCCGTTCCAGTAGATGCGCGAGAGGCGCGGGCGCTTGAGGAACTCCTCGTCGAGCACCTCGTGCCAGAGGTCGTCGACCTCCTTGACCTTGGTGAAGAAGCGGTGGCCGCCGAGGTCGAAGCGGTAGCCGTCGCGCTCCTCCGTCATCGCCAGTCCACCGACCTTCTCGTGCGCCTCGAGCACGATGACCGGGAGGCCCTTCTTCGCCAGCAGGTAGCCGGCGGTGAGGCCCGCGGGACCCGCTCCGAGCACCACCGTGGGCTTGCGCCCGAGGGCGTCGCGGCGTTCAGAGAGCGCGCTGAACCGTCGTGTGATTGGAGGGATCTGAGTCATGAAGGGACGGCGCGAACGGGGCGAGCGAGGGCCTGTTTTGGGCGCAACGACCGGGTCGACCCCGATCACCCAGCTTGTATTACTACCAAGTTCCTAGGAGTTACTAACCCAGTCGTCGGGGAGCCGTTACTAGCGCGATGCCACTTTGGTGTACAGCAGAGCGCGCATTCCGCGAGGCGCGTAGCCGTGCCTCAGGCGAGGGTAGCGGGCCACCAGCTTGAACTGGTGGTCGCGGCTCATCGCGCGCGCCCACTGGGCCGAGCGGACCCTGACGAGCTTGGTCCAGGGCGCCTTCCAGGCGGAGGCCGGCCCGATCACCGGCCGCATGAGCAGAACGTGCTGGCCGACCTTCACCTGATCGAGCAGCGGCACGAGATCCTTGCGCGGGGTGGCGGCCTGCAGGCGGCTCAGCGCGTCGATCCAGTCGGCCACGCCGGTGTCCTTCACGGGCCCCAGCTCGGTCGCGTAGTGCATGCCGGCGGGCATGTAATAGACGATGGACGGGACCTGCTCGGGGTGCGTGACCACCACGAGGTCGCCGGCCTTGAGCGCGGGCGCCGCCACCCACACGACGTGCCGGTTGATGCTCTTGTGCTTGATCGCGGTGAACGGCACCCAGAGCACCACCACGATCGCCAGCGCCACGATCCCCAGCCGGCGCGCATACGAGAGCCCGATGCCGGCGACGAGCAGCAGCGGCGCGACGAACACTGCGAAGTAGCGGTAGGCCCAGGCGGGCGATGCCTGCGACCACAGCCACGCGATCAGCAGCGTGCCGACGAACAGCACGAGGCCGGTGATCGCCGCGTCGCGCTCCACGCCGCGGCGCCGCTCGATCATCCTCGCCAGCCCGGCGCCGCCGCCGAGCAGCACCAGGAAGGCGATGCGGTCGCCGTCCAGCGTCGACGAGGTGGCCTTCATGAGCGTGCCGAGGGTCGGTACGGTCGCCCACGGCGCCCCGGTGTGCTTGGCCTGGAAGGCGAGCGTCGGCAGCCAGGGGATGAAGAGAAGAAACGCCCCGCCGTACGCGAAGGCGGCGTCCCTGAGCAGCGATCTGCGATCCGCGATCTGCGATCTCGCGACGAGCACCGCGAGCGCGATCAGACTCGCGGCCACGAAGAACGCCCCCCAGTTGTGCGTGTAGAGCATGAGCACCGTGGCGCCCCCGAACAGGAACAGGTAGCGCCGCCGCCTGAACACGAACGCCTGCATGAAGCCCACCGTGGCCAGCAGCGTGAGCAGGACCATCAGCGAGTACATGCGCGTCTCCTGCGCGTACGTCGTGAGGTAGCTGTCGAGGGCGAACAGCACCGCTGCGAACCAGCCGGCGCGCTCGCCGAACATGCTGCGGCCGGCCCAGAACGCCACCGGGATCGTGAGCAGCGCAAACAGCAGCGAGAGCCCGTGCGTGGTCGCCTCGCTCGTGCCGAACAGGCCCATCCAGACGTGCAGGACCATGTAATAGAGCGGCGGCGAGCCGTCTTGGCGCAGCACGTGCGGAATCGAGAAGAAGTGGTGCGAGGAGATGCCCCAGGAGAGGCCCTCGTCGATCCAGAAGGCGGCGTTGAACGAGCGCGTGCGCAGGTAGGCCGACAGCGCCATCAGCGCCCCGACGCCGATGACCGTGCGCACCGCGGCGCTGCTGACGAACCTTCCGGGAGCGAACTGCGGTAGGACGCGCGGGCGGGCGGGTGCCGTTGCCATCAGCGGGGGAAGATAGTCAACCGCCCGCCGGTCGCGGTGCGCACGATTCGTAGAGTCGCCACGGGCCGGCGGCGGCGGTCAGCCTGAAGCGCTGCGTGCGCATGGGCACCGGCGGCGAGCCCGGCACGAGCGGCGCCTGGAAGACCACCCCCGGAGGGACGGGCAGGAGGCCGACCTGGTCGATGTGCAGGTTCAGCTCCCACGCCACGCGCGGGACCTGGAACGGCCCGGTGTAGGGCGTGCCGCAGGCGCGCAGCCTGGCGGCGCCGCCGGCGCGCCCGACGGCCTTGTGGAGCCCGTGCGTGATGCTGGCCTCGTGGCGCATGATCCGGGCCTCGGCCTTGAGCAGCGCCACTCGCGGGTTCACGAACTGGAGCGACCAGAGCACGAACGCGGCGCCGAGCGCCAGCGCCGCCACGAGCCGAGCCGGCCGCAGCGGCACGCGCGACACCACCGCGCGGCCCAGCTTCGTCCAGCCCACTCCAGCCACCACGCATGCGAGCCCACCGGGCGCGATCAGGTAGCGCGGATTGCCGGAGTAGCCGTGGGCGGTCATCGCCGCGACCTCTGCGAACCAGAGGAGCGCCCAGGCGGCGAGCGCCAGCGTGACCCAGTCGCGCCGGCGCGGCCGCCAGAGGCAGAACGCGATGCCGAGCGCGAAGCCCCAGCGGGCCGGTTTGATCAGCACGTCCTCGGCGTCGTCGATCAGCACTCGCACCGGGTGCGGCGACAGCGCCGGTACGCGCGAGCCGGGCGCCGGGATCTTGGCGCGCGCGGCGGCGCGGAAGGGATCGCCGGAGCCGATCGCCTCCGGGAGGAACCAC
This sequence comes from uncultured Thermoleophilaceae bacterium, assembly GCA_963848495.1. Classification (GTDB taxonomy): domain Bacteria; phylum Actinomycetota; class Thermoleophilia; order Solirubrobacterales; family Thermoleophilaceae; genus JAICJR01. Next base: position 116,834 of record CAWKDV010000001.1, on the reverse strand, counting down.
AACAGCGGGATCAGTCCCGCCAGCACGACGATCAGGCGCCGCTGCGCCGGCTCCTTGAACCAGAGCCAGAGCCCGTAGAGGCCGAGGAACGGCCACACCTCCGGCCGGAGCAGGCCCGACAGGAAGCCGAGCACGAGCGCCTGGCGGCGGTGGCCGTCGAGATGGCGCTCGACGGCGAACAGCAGCAGTCCGAGCACGATCCCCTCGGAGTTGCCGAGCCAGGAGTCGCGCAGCCACTCGCGGCTCAGCACGAGCCCGGCGGCGGCCAGCAGCCCCGCCGGCCAGCCCGCCAGCCGGGACGCCAGCCGGTAGCTGCCGGCCAGCGCCATCAGCCCACCGGTGCGCGCCACCACGAGCCACAGCCACGGTGCGGCGGCCCCGGTGGGCGCGAGCAGCGTGGTGATCGCCACCGGCAGCGGCTTCCACGACGGGCCGTCCGTCGTGTTCAGGTCGAGGTGGATGATCTCGCGGCCCCAGACCAGCCACGAGAACGGGTCGTAGGTCGGCGCCGACGGCCAGAGGAGGGACAGCGCGGCCAGCGCCACGCAACCTGCGCTGAGGAGGACCAGCGGTCCGATCGGCGGCGCCCACTCGAACGAGGACAGCCGCGGGCGCAGCGGTGGTCTCCTGGGGGTCTGAACGCTCATGCGGCCGCTGGGGATTCCATCATGCGCGGGGCGGGGCCCGCGTGGCTGGTTACGCTGTTGCCGCGTGCGGGTCGACTGGGCCATCCCTTGCCGCTATGCCGAGATCAACGGCGGACTGGCGACGATAGTCGGCGCGCAGGTCGACGCCGCGCGCGTCGCGCAGTTCCCCGCGCGGGTCGGCACCTGGCTCGCGGTGCGCTTCGTCTTCGGCGACGAGGAGGCATCCACCACGCACGAGGTGCTGCTGCGGATGCTCGATCCACAGCTCGACGAGATCGACGAGAACCGCACCGAGCTCACGCTCGGGCCGCCCAACCCGCTCAAGGCGCCGGGCTGGGAGGGCAGCCATCTGATGGCCACGTTCGTGCAGTTCGATGCTCGCAGCGAGGGCACGCACACATTCGAGGTCTACGTGGACGGCCGGCACCAGCAGACGCTGCCGTTCAGCATCCGCGGGCCCGAGGCCTGAGCTAGTCCTCGTCCTCGGGCTGCGCGCCCGGCACGGACTGGTCGCCCTTCTTCGACTCCCAGTCGGAGCGGGCCTCCTCGATCTGCTCGCCGAGCTGCCCGCCGCGCCGCTCCATGTCGTCGGCCTCGCGCTCGCCGGCGCGGTGGGCCTCGTCGAAGTCTCGCTCGGGGGCCATCTCAGGCGGCCTCGCGCAGTCCCTCCAGCTCGCGCGTGGTGGCGAGGTGCTCCAGGGCGCGCGACTCGATCTGCCGCACCCGCTCGGGCGAGATGCCGAGCCGGCGGCCGGTCTCGCGCAGCGGCGTGGGCTCATCCCCGTTGATGCCGTAGCGCAGCTTCACCACCTCGCGCTCGCGTTCGGGCAGGTGCTCGAGCGCCTGGCGCAGGGACTGCCCGCGCAGGCTGACCTCGACCTGCTCGTCGGGCTCGGGGGCGTCGCTCGGCAGCAGATCGCCGAAGGAGGTCTCGCCGGTCTCGCCGACCGGCCGGTCGAGGCTCGTGATCGTGCGCGCCGCCTCGCGCACCTCGCGCACCTGCTGCAGCGGGAGCTCGGCGGCCTTCGCCACCTCCTCCTCGCGTCGGCTCGTGCCCCAGCTCGGCCGCCAGCTCGCGCTGGGCGCGGGCGATCTTGCGCTCGCGCTGGCCGATGTGCACCGGGATGCGGATCGTGCGCGCCTTGTTGCCGAGCCCGCGCTGGATCGCCTGGCGGATCCAGAAGGTGGCGTAGGTCGAGAACTTGTAGCCCTTGCGCCAGTCGAACTTCTCGGCCGCGCGGATCAGCCCGAAGATGCCCTCCTGGATCAGGTCGAGCAGCGGCAGCTCGTGGCCCTGGTAGCGCTTGGCGAGCGAGACCACCAGCCGCAGGTTCGAGTTGATCATGCGCTCCTTGGCGGCCATGTCGCCGCGCTCGACGCGCTTGGCCAGCTCGATCTCCTCGGCGGCGGTCAGGAGCGGGTAGCGGCGCGCCTCGTTGAGGAATAGCTGCAGGGCGTCGGTGGTGATCCCCACCACCTCGTCGTTCGCCACCTTCAGCGCCTCCTGGTGCTCGCGCCCGCAGTCGTCGCTCACCTCGATCCCGCGCCGCTCGAGATCCTCCTGCAGCTCGGCCGCCTGCTCGTCGCTCAGGTCGAGCTCCTGCACCAGCTCGGAGAACTGCGACAGGTTGACGCAGCCGGCCTGCTCGCCGCGCTCGATCAGCTCGTCGATGCGCGGGATGTCGGCCTCGCCGGTCACTCGTCCGGATCCTCCTCCGGGATCTCCGGGCCCTTGGGATCGGGCTGTGGCACAACCGGGTCGTTCGGCTCGGGCATCGGCTGCTCGGGGATGTCTGGGGTTCCTGGAACTTCCATCCCTCCGCGTTTACCCCGGCGGAATTCCCACAAACGTCCCAACTATCCTCCCAGCCGTGTTCGGGGTCTATGCCGCGCTGGCGGTGCTGCTCGCGGCCTCCGTCACCATCGGACTCGCGCTCTGGCGGCTGTCGGGCTGGGAGCGCGCATCCTTCTGCGCGCCCGCCGTCGGGTTCGCGCTGCTGCTCGTGGTGACTGAGATCGCCTCGCGGCTGCCGGGCCGCACCGTCACAGCCTGCGCGGTGGCCGGCGTGCTCGTTCTGGGCTCGCTCGTGGTGCTGGCCTCCTCGCCCTTCCCCAGCGGCTCGGGGCTCGGGGGCGGGACGCTCGTGGTGGCGCTTTCGCTCCTACTCGTCGGGCTGCCGTTCATCGCCAGCGGCGGCTTCGGGATCCTCGGCGAGGGCGACAACAACGACATGGCCGTGCACCTCGGCGCCGCCTACTGGCTCCAGACGCATGCCGTCCAGCAGGACGTGATGCTCGTCAAGCCGGGCTACCCGCTCGGGCCCCACGCGCTGGCGGCCACGCTCGGCACCGGCCTGCGCGTGTCGGTGGTGCAGGGGTTCACGGCGGTGATGCTCGCGGTGCCGATCCTGACGGCGCTCGCCGCATACGCCGGGCTCGAGCGCGTGCGACCCGGCTGGCGCTGGCTCGGCGCGCTGCTCGCCGGATTCGCCTACTCCGCCGCCTCGTACCTGGCCCAGGCGGCGTTCAAGGAGACGATCGAGGCGCTGCTCCTGCTCGCGTTCGTGATCGTGCTGCGCGAGCTGGCCGGCGAGCTGCGCTGGCCGCGGCCGCGCCAGGCGGTGCCGCTCGGGGTGCTGGCGGCGGCGACCATGTACGTCTACAGCTACAACGGCATCGCCTGGCCGGTAGCCGTGCTCCTTGCGGCCGGCGCTCTGGCGGCGCTGCAGGCCGGTCCGGCGTTCGTGCAGCGCGGGGTGGTGCTGCTGCGCGACGCGGCCCTGCCGCTCGCGGTCGGCGTGGGCGTCTGCGCCGTGCTGGTCGCGCCCGACATCGGCCGGATGATCGACTTCAGCCACTCGCACTACGCGAACGAGCCGCCGCACGGCACGGGCAACCTGGCTCACAAGATCAGCCCGGCCCAGACGCTCGGCGTCTGGCTCGCGTCCGACTTCCGCTTCAACCCGCATCCGCGCGCGCTGACAGTCGTCTGCCTCGTGCTCGCCCTCCTCGCGCTCGTGTGGGCGCTGGCGCGCTGGTGGCGCGAGGGCGACATCGGCGTGCCGGCCGCCGTCATCGCGGCCTTCCTGCTCTACCTCTGGGCCACCCACGCGAAGAACCCCTACAACGCCGCCAAGGGGCTGCCGATCATGGCGCCGCTCGTGATGCTCCTGATCGTCAGCGCGCTCCTCCCGCAGCAGCGGCCGCGGCAGGCCACGGCGCGCCGGGGCCTCGAGCGCCTGCGGCTGCCGCTGGCGCTGATCGTGCTCCTGCCGGCGGCCTATTCGAGCTTCATCGCCCTGCGCGATGCACCGGTGGGCTCCGAGGCGCACGACAACGAGCTGGCCGCCATCCGCCACCGCATCGCCGGCCAGAAGACGCTCTTCCTCCTGGACGACGACTTCGGCATCTGGCTGCTGCGCGGCGCGGTCGTGGCGCGCCCGGCCTTCCTCTACTCGCCCTGGATCGTCGCGGTCAACCCGCAGAAGCCGTTCCGTGGCGGCGAGCCGCTCGACTTCGATTCGGCGCCGGCCGACACGCTCGACCTGGTGCGCTACGTGGTGACCTCGCGCACGCCATTCGCCAGCAGCCCGCCCGAGGGCATGCGGCTCGTGGCCACCACGCGCTCCTACGAGCTGTGGGAGCGCACCGCACCCGCCAGGCCGCGGCGCGTGCTGTTCGAGGATGGCCAGCCGGCGGCCGTGCTCGACTGCACCAAGCAGGACCAGCGCGCGGTGTCGCGCACGCCGGGCGTGGCCCACGTGCTCCCGCCCCCGGTGATCGGGCATGCGGCCGACTGGTCCGGCTCGGTGCGCGGTGCCGGGGAGTCGGGCAGCCAGCGGCTGCGGCTGCCGGCGGGCGAGTGGGACATCTCGCTGCAGTACGTGACCCGGCAGCCGTTGCGAGTGCGCTCCTCGACCGGTCTCGATGTGACGATGCCGGGCGACCTCGAGCGCATGGGGTCCTTCTGGCTCGCGGGCACGGTGCGCAGCGACGGCCGCACGCCGGTCACGATCACGGCCACCACGCAGCGGCTGTCGCTGGCCGCTCGCCTGCTGGGCGCGCAGGGCAAGACCCGCGCGCTGGTGTCGACCGACGGGCGCCCGCTCGGCGCGCTGGTGGCCTCACGGCACGGCGACACTGGACAGACCATCCCGCTGTCACAGGCCTGCGGCCGCTACGTGGACTGGTACAGGTTCGACAGCGACCCGGCGACCGGTTAGTGGCCTCAGGCCACTAGCGCAGCCAGGTCCGAACTATCGCGCTGGCGAAGCCGAAGCCGTACAGCAGCGAGGTCGGCTTCTTCGTCTGGCCGTGCTGGCGCGCCGCCACCGTGATCGGCGCCTCCTGGAGGCGGAGACCGCGCTTCACGGACTCGATCAGGAACTCGGAGGCGTGGAACTGCTCCTGGCGCAGCACGAGGTCGTCGAGCGCGTCGGCCTTCACTGCGCGGTAGCCGCTCGAGCAGTCGGTGATCGTCTGGCGCGTGATCGTCGAGATCACTCGGTTGAACACGCGCAGGCCGAGCTCGCGCGCGAACGTGTTGGGGTCGGCGCTGCCGAGCGTGCGCGAGCCGATCACCACGTCGGCGCGGCCCTCGACGATCGGCGCCACGAGCCGCTCCATCTCCTCGGGGAGGTGCTGGCCGTCGGCGTCGAGGGTGACGATCAGCAGGGCGCCGCCCGCGCGCGCCGCCTGGTAGCCGGTGCGGATCGCGGCGCCGCCGCCCTGGTTGCGCTCGTGCCGGGACACCCCGGCGCCGGCCTCGCGGGCGGCGTCGGCGGTGGAGTCGCTCGAGCCGTCGTCGACCACGAGCACCGCCGTGCGCACGCCGCAGACGCTCGGAGGCACCCGCCGCACGACGTCGCCGATGCTTTGGGCCTCGTTGTACGCGGGTATCACCACGGCGACAGCGCCGCGCATGCGGTCATTTAGATCCAGAGGCGAGCCGGCGCTCTCGCGCTCAGCAGGGTGCAGGCTTTCGTAAATGGTCACGGTCCCAAGTCATCCGTGGGCGCGGTGACGGTATTGTCACCGCCTGTGCAAGTCCTCATTCTGGGAGGGGACGGCTATTTAGGCTGGCCAACTGCCCTCCGAATGTCGGCACGTGGCCACGACGTGTCGATCGTCGACAACTTCTCGCGCCGCTACTGGCATGTGCAGCAGTCCACGGATTCGCTGACGCCGATCCGGTCGCTCGCCGAGCGAATCGACTCCTGGGCGGCGCTCTCGGGGCGCGCGATCAAGCCGTTCGTCGGCGATGTCCACGACGGCGACTTCCTCGACCGCGTCATCGCCGAGGTGCTGCCCGACGTGGTGATCCACTACGCCGAGCAGCCGTCCGCGCCGTTCTCGATGAAGTCGCGCCGCCACGCCGTGCTCACGCAGCAGACCAACGTGATCGGCACGCTCAACCTGATGTTCGCCATCCGGGATCACGTGCCCGACTGCCACATCGTGAAGCTCGGCACGATGGGCGAGTACGGCACGCCCAACATCGACGTCGAAGAGGGCTTCATCGAGATCCACCACAAGGGCCGCTCCGACGTACTTCCGTACCCGAAGCTGCCCGGTTCGATCTACCACCTGTCGAAGGTCCACGACTCGCACAACCTGCACTTTGCCTGCCGCGTCTGGGGCCTGCGGGCCACCGACCTCAACCAGGGCGTGGTCTACGGGATCGAGACCGAGGAGACCTCCTGGGACCCGCGGCTCGTCACCCGCTTCGACTATGACGAGGTATTCGGCACGGCGCTCAACCGCTTCTGCGTGCAGGCGGTGGTCGGCCACCCGATCACGGTCTACGGCGAGGGCGGTCAGACGCGCGGCTTCCTCAACGTCCGCGACACGCTCCAGTGCGTCGAGATCGCGGTGAACAACCCGCCGGCGATGGGCGAGTTCCGAGTCTTCAACCAGTTCACCGAGCAGTTCTCGGTGCTCGAGCTCGCGCAGCTCGTCATGCGATGTGCCACCGAGCTGGGCTTCAAGCCCGAGGTCCAGCACTTCCCCAACCCGCGCGTCGAGGCCGAGGAGCACTACTACCGGGCAGTCAACGACAAGCTGATGTCGCTCGGGCTCGAGCCGCACTACCTCGGCGACGAGCTGATCCACTCGATGCTCCGCACGATCGAGTCTCACCGCGACCGCGTGATCATGGGCGAGGTCGCGCCCAAGACCCGGTGGCGTCCCGGCGAGCTGCTCCAGGAGTCCGCCGCCCCGCCGGAGCAGCCTGCCCAGGCACCCTTACAATCCGAAGCGCTCGGGAGAGGTGGCCGAGTGGCTGAAGGCACTCGCCTGCTAAGCGAGTAGGGGGCTCACGCTCTCTCGGGGGTTCGAATCCCCCCCTCTCCGTCCCGGATGCGCATCGCCTGGCGGCGTCATCGCCCGGCTCGCGTACGTTGTGCGCGTCGCCGGGCTCTTCCTTGCCAGGCGGGCGCCCCGAAACGGAGAGGGCGGGATTTCATCCCGCCCCTGTTTGTCTTCAGCAGGCCCTGCGTGGAAGGACCAGCACCGGGCAGGTGGCGCTGCGGAGCAGCCACTCCTCCTGTTCGTCCACCACCACGCGGTTCCTCGGCGCGTAGGGCGCGGAGCCGATCACCAGTAGGTCGATGTCCGCCCGATCGCCCGCGCCGAGATCGTGGACGCTGCCGCCGGCGCAGTGCGCGATGAAGTCGGCGGCCTCTTGCACCGCGGGCGACTCGTCGCACCCGTACATGCCGACCGATGTGATCTGCGTGTGCCGCCGCGCCCCGAAGCCCTTCGGCGCGAGCGCCACCGAGCAGGCTCCGCCGTACAGCAGGCCCTCGCCGATGCGACCGATGCCGACGTAGTCGTCGGCGCCGTGTTTCGGCGCTCCCAGGACCACGAGGCACGCTTGGTCGGGGTCGGGCATCTCCGAGCCGGTGTGCGCCCTCAGGTCGAGGTCGAGGCGGGCACAGGTCAGCGCCTCGAGCGCGTGCGCCAGGGCCAGCCCGTCCGCGCGCTCCACCTCGCCATCGAAGCCGGCGAGCATCGTGGTCCGCTCGATGTGCGCGGGCATGGCCACCCGCGCATCCTCCCCTACCTGGGCGCTTCGGCGCAACGACTGGCGCGAACTTGTCCTGTTGGCACAACCCGTGAGCCGTCTGGTCGATCGCGCGCCCCTCCCGTCAACTTCGCGCGTGTCGTGCCGATGGGGACTCGAACCCCGTACGCATGAACTCGCTCAGCTCGACCGCCCTCCGCCGCTCCTCGATCGTCCTGCCGTACTGGGCCTGCTGCGCGCTCGTGATCTGCCTGCTGCCGATCTCGACGCCGACGTCGTGGCCGGAGGCAGGCTTGGCGATCGCGCTTCAGGTGGCGGTCGGCGCCGCGATGACCTACGGGCGGTTCGTGCGGCTGCCCCGCGCCGCCACGTTCGCGGGCGTCGCGGCCTACCTCCTGTCCGTGGCCCTGCTCCGCGACGGCGGCGGCGCCAGCGGTGGCTACGGCGCGCTCGTGCTGCTGCCCGTGATGTGGGCTGCCCTTCACAACCGCCGGGGGGAGCTCTGGTTCGGCGTCCTCGGTGTCGCGTGCGTCTACTTCGTGCCCGTGCTGGCCGTCGGCGGGGATGCCTATCCCGTGAGCGGGTGGCGCTCCGGCGCTCTCATCACGGTGATCGCCGCATCGGTGGGCTCCGGCGTGGCCCACCTCGTCAAGACCCTGCAGGCGCAGATCGACCACTCGGCCTCGATCCTGGCGACGATGTCGGAGGGCTTTGCCCTGGTCAAGGACGGCGAGATCGTGGCCGTGAACCGGGCGCTGGCTGCGATGACCTGGTTCGAAGAGGGCGACCTGCTCGGCGCCCGGATGCCCTTTCCCTTCCTGCCCGGCTCGGGGCAGGACATCCCCGATGACGGCGAGGCGATGCTGCAGCGCGCGGACGGGTCCAGCTTTCCGGCGCACATTCGCTCGACGCCGGGCAGGCTGTCGGACGGCAGCAAGGTCAAGCTCACCACGCTCCGAGACATCAGCGCCGAGAAGGCGCACGAGGAGGCGATCTCCCGCCGCGCCGACGACCTGGCCGCGATCGCGTCGGTCACGCGGGCGCTGAGCCACAGCTCGCCCGAGGACGCGCGGCAGGTGATCTGCGACGTGGCCGTCGCGATCACCCGGGCGCGCGGCGCGATCGTCTGGGAGCTCGACCAGGACGGGCGCGTCAGGAGCCTCACGTGCGCCGGCGCGGAGAAGTCGTGGCTCGTCGAGCCGGGCACAGCGGCGCCGCGATCGGTCCGCGCCGCCTGGGACTGCGCCGAGCCGCTCATGCTCTCCGCCTCGGATCGCCTGGTGGAGTCCGAGCGGGGGGTGCCGGCCGGCGCCGAGTCGGTGTTCTTCCAGCCGATCAAGGCCGCGTCTGGGATGCGCGGCATGCTCGCGCTCTACTGGAGCGAGGGCCGGGATCGGCTACCGGCCGAAAGCGAGGCGCTGCTCACGGTCCTTGCCGACGAGGCGGCCGTGGCGCTGGAGCGCGCGGACCTGCTGAGGCGGCTCGAGGAGCTGTCGCACACCGACGACCTCACCGGGCTGCCGAACCGGAGGGCCTGGACGGAGGCGCTCCAGCGCGAGATGAAGCTCGCCGAGCGCAGCGGCCGGCCTCTGGCGCTGGCACTCCTGGACCTCGACCACTTCAAGCGCTACAACGACCTCCACGGCCACCTCGCCGGCGACGAGCTGCTCAAGAGCTTCGCCGGGCTGTGCCGGGAGGGGATGCGCGAGACCGACGTGGTGGCTCGCTGGGGCGGCGAGGAGTTCGCCGTCCTCCTGCCCGGCTGCGACGCGCGTACCGCCGGCGACACCGTCGAGCGGCTGCGCGGCACCGCGCGCGACGGAGTGACCTTCTCCGCCGGCGTGGCCGAGTGGGACGGCGCGAAGGACATAGACGCCCTCACAGGAGCCGCCGACGATGCGCTCTACGCGGCCAAGCGCCGCGGCCGCGACCGTGTCGAGGTGCGCTCGCTCAGCTCGAGCCGCTGACGGCGGCCTGCCGCATCGCCGCCCTTCTCCGCGCGAACGGCTCGAGTCCCTCCATCGCCCGCGCGATCGCCCAGTTGTGGTTCCAGCGCAGGGCCGGCCGCAGCAGCGGCGTGAGCAGCTTGAGCAGGCGGCGGTCGGCGTGCACCTGCCAGTCGAAGCGCACGTGGGTGCCGCTCGCGGTCGGCGTGAGCGTCCAGGTGCCGCGCCCGCGCAGGTCGCCGTCCACCTCGGCCGTGACGGTGTGGGGCGGGTCGAGCTCCACCACCGTCGAGCGCGTGTGCAGGTGATAGGGCAGGCGGCCCTTGAAGTGCTGGTTCGACGAGCGACCGAGCTCCGCCGGGCCGTCGGCGTCGACGTCGATGTAGACCGGGCTCCACCACTCCGGATAGGTCCGCGCGTCGGCGATCGCGTCGAAGACGGCCTCGGGCGGAGCGGCCACCTCCCACTCGTCCACGAAGACGTACGGGCGGAGCGGCTGCCCGATGGCGAAGATCAGTGAGGCCAGACGCTTCTGCGTCTTGAGCGAGGGCTTGGTGGCGTAGCCGGCCTGGGCGTAGTCCGAGATCAGCTCGGCCGCCGCGAGCGGCTTCGGGAACCCGGAGCGCGTGAACTTGCCCTCGTTGCAGAGCTCCGACAGGCGCGTGAGGAACGCCCAGCTGTCACCTGGTGGGCGCGCCTGGATGCGCACGCGGCCGGGGCCGTCGCCGGCCGGCACCTGGCGGTGGGGGGTGCCGGGCGGCACCTCCATCGCCTCGCCCGGGCGCACGAGGTGCTCCTTGCCGTCGATGATCAGCCGCAGGTCCCCCTCGACCATCTCGATCCGCTCGGTCTGGTCGGGGTGGATGTGCGGCTGAGTGAGGAAGCCGCGCGCGCGGCCGATCACGTCGAACTCGACGAACTCCCCGCCCGTCTCCTCAGGGGTGCGCACCAGCTCGGCCCGCAGACCGAGGGGCGCCATCTCGAGAACATCGCCGGCTCTTGCCATCACACCTACCTGCGCAGCAGGCGGGCGGCTGGATCACTCGCCGCTACGCGGCTTCGCCAAGTGCGGTGACCGACTCGCGCATCTTGTCGACCTGCGCGCGCACGAGGCGCTCGCTGGCGCCGTCGCGCGACTCGATCAGGTCCTTGATGCGATCGAACTCCTCCATCTCGCGGCAGGCCATGCGAACGCGCCGCCCGATAGTGAGGAAGAGGTTCTTGAGCTGGCCGCCCTCGGCATTGCGCGTGGCCTCGATGCGGCCGTTCACCTCGAGGGAGCGGATCACCTTGAGGTCGCGGCCGATGAGCTGCGCGGCCTGCATCAGCTCCCGAAGCTGCCGGTCCAGGCTCGCCAGCGACTCGCAGACGTCCGCCACCGCTGCCGCCACCGACTCGACGCGGAGGGCGAGCTGCTCCCTGGCGGCCTCGGGGCTGCCGCCGTCCTCGATCAGCTCGCGCACGTAGATCTCCATCATCTCCGTCTGGAGCTTGGTCGCGCTCAGCTCGAAACCCATCTGCTCGAGCATCCCCACGGCGCCCGTCATCGACGAGCCGAGGTGCGACAGCAGCGGGCCGACCGCGTTCGACTGGCCGCGCAGGATGTCGGCCACCGCGCCGAGCGTCGCGCTGTTGCCAAGCCGCACGGCCGCGATGCGCGCGTTCATCGAGAACAGCTCGATGTCGGTCGAGAGGTCGAGCACCGAGGCTGCGCGGGGGGCGAGCTCCTCGCCGAGGTTCGCGTAGCTCGAGAGCTGGCCGACGAGCGACGCGAGCATCCGGTGAGCGGACTCGCAATCGGTGAGCAGCGTGGCGAGGCGGGGATCGCCGTCGAGCCGCCCGCGGCGTGTCGGCTGGGCGCTCTCGCCCATCGCGGTCTCACGGCCTGCGACCTCGAGCGGCAGTGCCGCCCGCATGAACGCGTCGTAGCTGCGGAAGCCGGCGCCGCGCAGCAGCTCCAGGAGCCGGGGGCCCGATGCCTCCATCGCCTGCTTGCGCCTCTTGCCGTCCTCGCCTTCGATGGAGCGCTCGAGCGCGCGCAGCTCGGTGTACATCTCGCGCGCGGCGTCGAAGAGGGGCGTGGTCGGCTTGAGGCGGACCGACGTGTAGCCGCCGGTCACCGGCTCGGCCACCGCCATCACCCAGTAGAAGCGGCCGTCCTTCGACATGTTCTTCACGTAGGCGGCGACCGTCCGGCCGGACAGCAGGTAGTCCCAGAGCAGCTTGAAGACGCAGCGGGGCATGTCGGGGTGCCGCACGATGTTGTGCGCCTCTCCGAGCAGCTCCTCCGCGGCGAAGCCGCTGACGCGCACGAAGGTGCGGTTGCAGAATGTGATGTGGCCCTTCTCGTCCGTCGAGGAGACGAACAGCTCATCGAGCGTGAATGGGCTCTCGCGGTTGACCGGAGCCGCTTTTGGCCGCGCCATGAACGAGATGGTCGACCGTCTGGCGCTGCTCTTGAGAGGAAATCGCGGGCTGCGTCAGTGCAGCGAAGCGACGGTGTGCTGGAACGAGCTGAGAGCCGGTTTGGCCTGGCCGTTCAGCGTCAGGAGGCCGGTGTGGAGGCCCCAGAAGTCCTTGCCGCCCGAGTAGACCGACTGGTCGCGCCAGGCGTAGTAGACGATGCCGCGCAGGTTCAGCCTGAAGCGGGCCTTCCACAGCTCCTTGATCGCCTGCGAGGTGTAGAGGGCCTGCTTCTTCGCGCCCACCGTGAAGCGGCCGCGCTTGGCCTCGGGGCCCCAGTTGGCCCAGCCGAACTCGGTCACGCGCAGCGCCTCCCTGGCGCCGCCGAGCCGGTTCATCAGGCTCCGCATTCTCTTGACGAGCGTGAGCACGTCCTTGCCGGTGGGGGCGTAGCCGTTGATCGCCAACGTGTCGAAGGAGCCCGCAGCGCCCGCCTTGTACATGCGCTTGACGAAGTTCGTGAGCGGGATCGAGCCGCCGATGTGCGTGTCCGGGATGCCGGCGGTGACGATCTCGGCGTTCGGGTCGACCGCCTTGATCTTCTGCGAGGCCAGCTTGAGCATCTGCACATAGGCCGCCGGGTTGGGCGCCGGCTGCCAGTAGACCGGGATGTTCGGCTCGTTCCAGATCTGCCACGCGGTGATCGGGTGGCGGGGCAGGTTCGGGTTCTGCGCCCAGAAGGATCCGTAGGTGCCGTAGCGGGCCGCGAGCTTCGCGCCGAAGTCGCCGATCGCGCCCAGGTCGCGCGGCGGGTAGTTACCGCGCATGCCGCCGCCGGGCGGCGCCGTGGTCATGGCCGCCGGCGGGTCGAACAGCACCGGCATGACCGTGATGCCGAGCTGCGAGGTGGCCGCCATGAAGCGGTCGATGAAGGTCCAGTTGATGCCGTCGGGCCCGGCGTTGTGAGTCAGGAAGTCCCAATCGAACTTCTGGCGCAGCAGGCCGACGTGGGCGCCGGCGATGCTGTTCAGGTACGACGGGCCGCCCGAGCCGAGGGCGGCGAAGGTCTCGTCGCTCACCACGCCGACGAACGGATTAGGGCCGCTCGCAGCGCGTGCGCGCTTCTTGGCCGCGCCTGCGGGCGCAGCGCTGAAGGCCGCGCTGACCAGGACGGCGACGGCGAGCAAAAGCATGGCAACTCGCCTGAGCTGTAGTGGGATACGCATCAGGGAATGCTTCGAACGCCGGTTCCGTTCGCCCCAACCGACGCGTCCGGTGTTTTACCCCATTTGCCCGACGCATGAACTCCGAGTCCTCTTTCGGGACGAAAACTTGCAGCATTCGCGGGCCGCTACCCTTGTCAGCCTGCGCCCGTAGCTCAGCTGGATAGAGCGTCGGTCTACGGAACCGAAGGTCAGAGGTTCGAATCCTCTCGGGCGCGTTCGAATTCCCCGCTGCAGCGGGGTTTTCTCGTTCTGGGACCGCCGACGCAGACGCCGCTCGAACGGCCTCTGAGTCCACCCGAAACGACCTCGTCCGGCGGGCCGCCGATGGCGGCGAGACCGCCTTCCTAAAGATTTCGCGTAACCATCGGAGACTGCCGCTCGCCGGTCACCTGATCTGGGTGATGCGCCGCCTCGGCGAGTCGCGCAGCGTGGCTGGGCATGCGCGAACGATGCATGTCCCTGTCGTTCGCGGTCGGCTCGACCTGCTTCCTGGTCGGCCCGTTTCCCGGCTACCAGCAGCTCGTCGGCGAGCAGGCCAGCGCGATCACGTTCTTCGTGGGCTCGATCTTCTTCACGCTCGGCGGGGCGCTCCAGAGCTGGCTCGCGTTCCGCGGTCCCCGCGCGCTCTGGTGGAGCGCGATCGTGCAGTCCGCCGGCACGCTGTTCTTCAACGTCACGACCTTCCGGGCGCTCGACACGGCCATCTCCAACCCGCAGTACAACCGGCTCGTCTGGCGCCCCGATGCGTTCGGCTCGGTCTGCTTCCTCGTCTCGGGGGCGATCGCCTACCGCGCCGCTCGCGGGCACGGCTGGCAGCCGGCGGTGAACCTGCTCGGCTGCGTGTTCTTCGGCATCTCGGCGGTGGCCGGCTACGTGGTCCCGTCGAAGGGATCGATGCTCGACCTCGCTGCCGCGAACTGGAACACGAGCCTCGGCGCCGCCTGCTTCCTCGCCTGCGCCGTGGCGGGGCTGCTCGACGAGCTCACCCCGATCGGATGATGCGACGAGCGCCGCTGTTCAGGAGGCTGAGCTGCGCCGATGACGCCCGATCCGTACCCCGACCGCTACGGCACCGACTTCCTCTGTCGCGGCGCGCCGGACGACCGGCTGCCGGAGGAGGGCATGCCCCCGGTGGACGCGATGCGCCTGGTCGGCGCCGAGCTGATCCTCGACGGGATCCCGATGCGCAACCTGGCCACCTTCGTGACCACCTGGATGGAGCCCGAGGCCCAGCGGATCATCGCCGAGAACCTCCATCGCAACTACATCGACCACGCCGAGTACCCGCAGACGGCCGCGATCGAGCAGCGCTGCATCCGCATGCTGGCCGACCTCTTCCACGCGCCGGGCGCGACCACCGGCACGCGCACCCAGGGCTCGTCGGAGGCGATCATGCTCGGCGCCCTCTGCCTGAAGTGGAAATGGCGTGCGCGGCGCGAGCAGGCCCGCCTGGGCACGGAGCGCCCGAACCTCGTGTTCGGCGGCGACGTGCACGTCGTGTGGGAGAAGTTCTGCCGCTACTTCGACGTCGAGCCACGCATCATTCCGCTCCAGCCGAACAAGCTCACGATCGGCCCGGACGACGTGGAGCCGCACGTCGACGAGAACACGATCGGCGTAGCCGCCGTGCTCGGCACGACCTTCACCGGACACGCCGACGACATCCCCGGGATCAACGACATGCTCGTGCGGATGAAGAACGACCGCGGGCTCGACGTGCCGCTGCACATCGACGGCGCGAGCGGCGGCTTCGTCTGGCCCTTCCTCTACCCGGACACGGCGTGGGACTTCCGGCTCGAGCAGGTCCGCTCGATCAACGTGTCCGGGCACAAGTACGGCCTCGTCTATCCCGGCCTCGGCTGGCTCGTGTTCCGCGAGCCGAGCGACCTGCCCGAGGACCTCGTCTTCTACGAGAACTACCTGGGCAAGCGCGACGCGACCTTCACGCTCAACTTCTCAACCGGCGCCTCGATGGTGCTGGCCCAGTACTACAACTTCGTCCGCTACGGGCGCGAGGGCTACCGCACCATCATGGAGACGATGCAGCGGAACGCCGACGTCCTGAGAAAGCTCGTGAACGAGAGCGGAGACTTCGAGCTGGTCGGCGGCGAGCACGCGGAGCAGCTCCCGCTCGTAGCTTTCAAGCTCACCGGCGAGCGCGACTACGATGAGTTCGACGTGGCCTCACAGCTCGCGGCGGAGCGCGGCTGGATGGTGCCCGCCTACACCCTGCCGCCGAACGCCGACCACCTGACGATCATGCGCGTGCTGGTGAAGGAGACGCTCGCGCACTCGCTGGTCGAGGCGTTCGTCGGCGACATCAGGGAGGCATGCGCGACGCTCGACAAGAAGGGCGGGCTCCACGAGCTCGACCGGCGTCGCGTGAAGACCGGCACCGGCTACTAGGTGTAGGGCCCAGGTAGGTTGTTCAGCTCGTTGAGGCGAGCGATGGGCGGTTTGTGGCTGAGGGCGCCGTGTGGTCGGCGGTGATTGTAGGTCCAGAGCCAGCCGTCGAGGGCGGCTGTTCGTTCGGTGCTTGAGCCGTAGATGGCGCCGTAGACCCAGCCGGCGAGCAGGGTGCGGATGAAGCGCTCTGCTTTGCCGTTGGTCCTGGGCCGGTAGGGGCGGGTGCGCAGGTGGCGCAGCCCGAGCGCGCGGCAGGCGAGCGCGTGGATAGCGGAGCGGTAGCAGGCGCCGTTGTCGCTCATGACACGCTCGACGTGGATGCCGTGGCGGCGGTAGAAACCAACTGCGCGGCGCAAGAAGCCGGCGGCGGTGGTCGCTTTCTCGTCGGCGAGCACTTCGACGTAGGCGAGCCTGGTGGCGTCGTCGACGCAGACGTGGACGAACTCCCAGCCGGCGTCACCGATCCGTCTGCCGTCGGGGGTGTAGGTGGTGCGCCGCTGGGTGCGCTTGCCGGTGACGCGGTGGCCGGCACCCCTGATCCGGCCGAGCTTCTTGACGTCGACGTGCAGCAGCTCGCCGGCTCGTCGTCGCTCGTAGCGGTTTGGCGGCTCCGGCGGCTCGAGCCGGGAGAGCTTCCCGAGCCCGATCCGTGTCAGCACAGCCGAGACGGTCGAGAGCGCCATCCCCAGGCAGAACGCGATCTCCGCCCCGGTCATCCGCAACCTGCGCAGCGCCGCGATCGCCTCGACCCGATCCTCGGGTGTGCGGTGCGGGATCGACAGCGGAGCTGACGATCGATCCAAGAGCCCAGCCTCCCCATCGGCCAGGTAGCGCTCGACCCACTTCGAGCAGGTGCGCTCGCTGACTTCGGCCGCCGCGGCGGCCTCCGTCAGCGCCCACCCCCGCTCGACAACCCGGCGGACCATCCGCCGCCGCTGATTCAGGCTGAGCGCCGCGTTAGCGTGAAGCTTCATCCGGTGTCCTCCTTGGGACTGGTGGCGTTAGACACCTCCAGCCTCCAAGGGGGCCCGGATGAACAACGTGGCTAGGAACTACAACTAGGAGTCGCTCAGATGAGTCTCGATCTCGCAGTGATGGTCTTCCGGCACATCGACGACGCCGACCACGTGTACGCGGACGCCAGCGTGGCGGCGCACGACGCAGCCTGGCTGCGCGAGGCGGCGGTCGTCGAGCACCACCGGCACGATCGGATCGCGGTGCGCGGGAGCGTCGCCGGGCGCTACGTCGACGCCGACGACGACCAGGACGCGATGGGCAAGAAGGCGGTGGAGGGAGCGCTCACCGGCGCCCTGGCCGGTCTCGTGTTCGGGCCGGCGGGCATGGCGGCGGGGCTGGCGGCGGGCGGGACGATCGGCGGCGTCGCCCAATCGCACAGCGCTGCCCACATCCACAGCGCCTTCTTCGACGAGGTTCGCGGCGACGTCCCGCAGAAGTCGTCCGCGATCGTGCTGCTGGCGGCGCCCGCGCACGTGGACGACATGATCGCCGCGATAGGCGACAACCGGCACGGGCAGCTCGTCAGGCGGAGCCTCTCGGAGGAGGACTCGAAAGCGCTGGCGGAGGCGGTCGCATCCAGCCCGCCGGCGGCGCCCGCTTAGCGTTCGAGCTCGCCCAGCAGGCGCTTGCGCAGGCGCCTCAGGCGATCGCCCTCGACGCGGCGGGCGATGCGGTTGAGGATCGTCGACGGCCCGCGCACGCTGCGCTCGAGCAGCTCCCTCGGAAACGCCGGGTAGACCGTCCCCGAGTCGGCGAAGCGATAGAGCACCACGGTGATCACGGCCTTCGCCCCCTGCGTGAGCAGGTAGGTGAGCGCGAGGCCGGCCACGCCGGCGGCGAACAGGATCGCGCCCGTGATCTCGGCGCCCGCCCGTATCAGGAGCACGCCGGCCGCGGCGGAGGCGGCCGACGGGAGGCCGAACACCACCACGGCTCTCAGCCAGAGGTAGACGGTGCTGTAGACCGCCTCGCCCCACTGCTTGCGGGCGAGCTGCAGCGAGTGCCGGGCCGTCTGCCGCGCGGAGTAGCCGGTCAGCGCGATAGTCGGGATGGCGAAGAAGTTCAGGAGACCCCAGCCGAAGCCGAGCAGGAGCGTGGCGAGCTGATCCGCCGACCAGCTGCCGATCGTCCTGCTCGGGAGGCCGACAGCGCAGTCCACGATGGCCCAGCCCGCGATCGACCGGCGGCGGCGGCGGATCACCTGCCAGCCGGTCGATGGCGTGACCGGCCGCCCGTCGAGGCTCTCGGCCACGAGGCCGGCCAACCCCACCGACGCGGCCGTGACCATCAGGCTGAGCGCGTAGGCCGAACCGACTCCGACCAGCGCGTATTCGACCGGGCCCGCATGCCGGCGCAGCGCCACGCCGGTGGCAGCGGCGGCGGCCCAGATCACGATCAGGATCGCGGCGGTCGCGAGGATGTAGCGGCGCACCGGACGGTGCTGGAGGATGAAGGCAAGCGAAGCTCCGCCCAGCCGCCAGCCGTCGGTCAGAGACTCGCGCATGCGCGCGAATTATCGACTCAGGGCATTAACTCTCGGCAAATGCGGCGGCGCGCCTCGGCACCCGTGCCGGCCGCATCACCAGGACGAGCACGGCCGCGAGCACCAGCGCGCCGCCGCCGACCTGCACGGCGCTCAGCGTCTCGCCGAAGACGATGAAGGCGAGCACGGTCGTGACCACCGGCTCGACGGTCGAGAGGATCGACGCGCTGGTCGGGCCCACGCGGGACAGGCCGCCGAAGAAGAGGCTGATGGCGGCGACCGTGGACACGGCCGCGATGCACGCCAGCCAGCCCCAGCCGGCGAGGCTGACCGATCCCGGCCGTAGCTGGCCGAGCAGTCCGGACCCGGCGGTGAGGCTCAGCGCGGCTCCGGTGCAGACGAGCGCCGACAGCGGCATCGGCGCGACGCGCCCTACCACGGTCTCGCTCACGAGGATGTAGGTGCTGTAGACGAGCGCGGCGGCGAGGCCGAGCGCCACGCCCAGCGGATCGAGCGCGCCCGCGCCCGCGCCGGCCAGCACGAGCACCAGCCCGCCGGATGCGAGCACGAGCGCCATCAGCCTGCGCGCGCTCATGCGCTCGCGGCCGAGCGCCACCGCCGCGGCGGCCACGATCGACGGGAAGGTGTAGAGCAGCAGCGACAGCAGCGAGGCGTCGATCCGCTCGAGCGCGGCGAAGTAGCAGCCGGACTGGAGCGCGTAGCCGCAGGCGCCGAGGGCGAGCGCGATGCCCAGGTCGCGGCGGCTGAGCGCGCGCAAGTCGCGCAGGTGCCCCCCGGCGAGGACGAGCGCCCAGAACAGCGCAGCGGCCAGCGCGAACCGAACGGCGAGCAGAGTCCCGACGTTCACGCCGGCGCTGTAGGCGAGCTTGCCGAAGATCGCCATCGCGCCGAAGGCGGCGCCGGAGGCGAGGCACATGAGGGTTCCGGAGGGGCGCACTGGAGCGCATGGTGGCCGAGAGAAGCATCAATAGCAATTCCGATTTCTGCATGAAATCCAGTAGCGTTCCTTAACGATGCTCGACCTCCGCCGGTTGCGGCTCCTGCGCGAGCTGAACGAGCGCGGCACGATCGCGGCGGTGGCCGACGCGCTGCAGTTCACGCCGTCGGCGGTGTCGCAGCAGCTCGCCCAGCTCGAGCGCGAGGTGGGCGTGCCGCTCCTCGAGCGCCAGGGCCGCGGCGTGCGCCTGACGGACGCGGCGCTGATGCTGGTCGAACACGCCGAGGCGCTGCTCGAGCGGGCTGAGCTGGCGGAGGCGGAGCTCGCCGCGGCGGCCGGCACGGTGGGCGGGCGCGGGCGGATCGCGGCGTTCCAGTCGGTGCTCAGGTACATCGCGCTGCCGGCGCTGGAAGCGCTTGGGCGTGACGCGCCGCGGTTGCGCTGCGAGCTGCTCGAGTCCGAGCCGGAGGAGAGCCTCCCGGCGCTGGCCCTCGGTGATGTCGACCTCGTGATCGGCGACGAGTGGCAGCACCAGCCGCGGCGGCTGCCCCACGGCGTGGAGCGCCACGAGCTGCTGAGCGATCCCGTCTACATCGTGCTGCCGGCCCGGCACTCTGCGGCGCGCCGTCACAGGGAGGTCGTGCCGCTGGCCCAGCTGGCGGGGGAGGTATGGACGACGGGCCATGTCGGCACCGGCTGGGAGGAGATGACGGACCGCACCTGCCGCGAGCTCGGGGGCTTCGACCCCGACATCCGGCACCGCGCCAACGACGCTTCGATCTGCCTCGCCTTGCTATCGCGTGGCTTGGCGGTGGCGATGCTGCCCGAGCTGCCGCTCCCGGAGCGCCGCACCGGGATCGCGGTACGCCGGATCGCGGAGGGCCCGGTGAACCGTGCGATCTTCGCCGCCACCCGCACCGCCGACGCCGCCCGTCCCTCCACACAGGCGCTGCTGAGCGCTACGCGCAACGCCGCGGCGGCGCTCTACCGACGCACCGACTTCACGAACACCAGGAAGTAGCTGTGGTTCTTGCGCGCGTGCACCTGCCGCTTGACGCGGCTGACGCCGGGCGCATTGGGGCGCACCACCACGAACAGGTCCTTGCACCGGAGGCCGGTCGCCTCGAAGCGGTTGATCAGCTCGACGTGCGTGAGCCGCTGCCGATTGGCGCTCACCTCGTCCTGGCACTTGACGATCAGCACGCCGCCGGGACGCAGCACGCGCCGCGCCTCTGCGCCCGCGCGGTAGTAGAGGTCGAGCACGGCGTCGTGCCACTTGGGGCCGTCGCCGTTCGTGGCCGCGCCGTTGGAGTAGCGCCTGCGGAACGCGGCGTGGCTGCCGCTGCCCGCCATCTGGCTCGTCGAGCGCCGGAAGAGCCCCTCCATGTAGGGCGGGTCGAGAACGAGCGCGTCGATGCTCTCGTCCCCGTAGGGGAGCTCGGCGCAGTCCACGCCGGTCTGCAGATCGCTGGCCAGCACGACGTAGTCGTCGACCGGCGCATGGCGCCAGAACACGCCCTTGCCGAAGGTCACGTCGGCGACCACGGAGCCCTTCGGCACGTGCAGCTCGAGCACGAGCGGGAACACCTCGGCGTTGCCGCCGACGTGCGCCGACGCGATGACGTTCGAGGTCGCTACGCCGCCCTGTACCCGCACGCGCTGAGCCTAGGCGGCGGCCCGGCGGACTCGCGATGAATCTAGGTCCCCCCGCGGGCGTGGCGCGGCGATCTAGGCCGAGCGGTTCGTGAACGGCTGGTAGGTGCGGCAGGCCTCGCCGCGCAGACCCGGGCAGGGCGGCAGCGGGGTGGGCACGGCGATGCCGGGCACAACCGGCAGTATCAGCCGTGAGGGCATCGTCGCCGAGTGGGCGAGCGAAACCGTGGCCTGGCCCTTCGGGACGGTGGTGGCGAAGCCCCAGACCGGCTGGTCACCGCCGGGCGCCGCGATCGTCACGCGGATGCGCGAACCGGCGCGGTAGGCGTGACCCTCGTAATAGAGCGGCACCGTGAGCTCGCTGAACTTGCCGGCCGGCAGCGGGGCGGCGTCAGAGCGGCTGAAGCTGGGCACGGGCTCGAGCAGCGTGCTCTTCTTGGGGTCGAGCTTGCGACGGCTCGCGCGCAGCCAGCCGTTCTGAACGAAGGTCTCCTTGCCGTCGGGGCGGACCTCGGAGATCGTGACCTGCAGGTCCACGTCGGGCGTCGACGACTTGACCCATGCCTGCAGCCCGCCGGCGCCCACCACCACGGTGTCGGCGCCGAGCGGAGCGCTCAGGTACGAGAGCGCGTCGCCGGCCGGGCTCTGAGCCCAGTTGTAGTTCGGCGTGGCGGTCCAGAGGCCGCCCGGCCCCGAGCCGGTGTTGCCGGTGAAGCTGGTGGCGGGCCGCGCCGACTTGCTCCAGGTGAAGACGTCGGTGCCGCCGCTCGTGGGCGCGCCGTCGCTGAGGGCGCCGTTCGCGTCGAGGTAGAAGGAGCGCGCCTGCGTGCCTGGCGGCGGGAAGCTCGGGAACGACTGCTCGAAGCCGGCGAATGGGGCGCCCGGCGTGGAGCTGCCCGCACCGTTGTCGAACAGGACGCGCACAGGCGGCAGCGCCTCGAAGGCGGCGAGCGCGGCCGCGAAGTTCGGCTGCGACTGGATCGGGTCGTCCGGCAGGTTCACGTTCGGCACGCCCATGGCGGTGCTGAACACCGTGGGCGCGAACGCCTTCACCGACGGCGGCAGCGACGGCGTCTGTTTCGCCACGTAGAGCTGGAGGAAGTCGTACCAGCGGTTGAACGTCACCGGGTCGAGCGAGTCGATGTGGGTGCCGTTCGTGAACGTGAACCACTTGCGGTTGGTGCCGCTGAAGTGCTCCGCGAGGTCGGCGCAGTGGCCGCCGGTCTGCTCGTCGGTCCACTGGCAGGCCATGTACGTGGGCACCTTGATCTTGTTCACGAACGTGACCGGTGAGACCGGGTCGGCCACCTTCGGCACGTAGTAGTTGTTCGCATGGATCTTGGCGATCAGGTCGACCGCGTCCGCGTGCAGCGCCTGGTTGGCCTTGCAGGTCTTGTCGCCCGACTGGATCTGCTTGAGCGCCCACGCCTGGCCGCCGGTCTTCGAGGCCGGCCGGGCGTCGTGCACGCGGTCCTTCGCCCACGAGAGCGCGAAGCCGGTGTTGAGGATGCCGCCCGGGTAGAGCGTCGTGGCCGAGTTGTCGATCACCGACAGCGGCGCGATCGCCTCGAGGCTCGGCGGATCGGTGGCGGCCACGAACAGCTGGCTGATGCCGCCGTAGGAGACGCCCATCATCCCGACCTTGTGGTCCTTCACCCAGGACTGGCGGGCCACGGTCTCGATCACGTCGTAGCCGTCGAGCGCCTGCAGCCGCTCGAAGTAGTCGAACGAGCCTCCCGAGCAGCCGGTGCCGCGCATGTTCACGTCGACGACCGCGAAGCCGAGCAGGTTGGCGATCTGCGAGATCGAGCTCTCGGCGCCGGCCGGGTTCGCGTAGCCGTAACCCGAGTATTCGACGAGCGTCGGGAAGGGGCCCGCCCCCGTGGGAAGGCGCACGTCGATGGCGAGCTTGGTGCCGTCGCGCGTGGTGAGGTAGCCGTAGCCGCTGGCCGGGATCTTCTGCTTGAAGAGCTTGGTGCTGGGCGGGGCGTTACGGGCGGTGAGGACCGTGAACGCCGCCGACTGCTTGGCGCCGACCCGCACGCGGTAGCCCTTGCCGGGCTTGACGTTGCGGAACACGACGCCGCCCTGCGGGTCCGCCTTGCGCGTCGCGACGCTGCGGCCGCGCTTGTCGACGAGCGTCGTCTTCGCGTGCGCCTTGAGCCCGGTGACGTAGGCCTGCTCGACGCTGCCGTGGGCGCTGAAGCCCGCCGCGGCGGCGTTGGTAACGAGCAGAAGTGTGAGCAGCAGCGTCGGGGCCAGTACGCGCTTGATGGCTGGACTCTTTCACACGGCGGTTACATTGCGTCGCATGAGCGTGTCCAAGGCGGTGCTGATCACCGGCTGCTCAACCGGCATCGGCCGGGCCACCGCCACGCGTCTGGCGGGCAAGGGCTGGACCGTCTACGCCACCGCGCGCAGGGTCGAGTCGATCGCCAACCTGCCCTGCGAGAAGCTCGCGCTCGACGTCTGCGACGAGGACTCGATGCGCGCCGCGGTGGCGGCGGTCGAGGAGCGCGAGGGCGCGGTCGGCGCGCTGGTGAACAACGCGGGCTACAGCCAGAGCGGCGCCGTCGAGACGATCCCGGCCGACCAGCTCCGCAAGCAGTTCGAGACCAACGTGTTCGGCCTCGTGCGCATGTGCCAGCTCGTGCTGCCCGGCATGCGGCGGCAGGGCTTCGGCAGGATCGTCAATCTCAGCTCGATGGGCGGCCGGCTCACGTTCCCCGGCGGCGGCGCCTATCACGCCACCAAGCACGCCGTGGAGGCGCTGTCGGACGCGCTGCGCTTCGAGGTCGAGGGCTTCGGCATCGACGTCGTGGTGATCGAGCCCGGCCTGGTCCGGACCGAGTTCGGCAACACCGCGGCGGGGTCCGTGGGGGAGGCCGCCACCGACGGTGTCTATGGCGGCTTCAACGCGGCGGTAGCGGCCACCACGGCGGGCGCATACCAGGGGCCGATGAGCCGCCTGGGCGCCGGTCCGGACGCCGTTGCGCGCACGGTCGAGAGGGCAATCTCGCGGCGCAGGCCGCGCACTCGCTACGCCGTGACGAACTCCGCGCGAGCGATGCTCGGGCTGCACGCCGTGCTGCCCGACCGCGCCTGGGACTACGTCGTGGGCCGCGCCTATCCGCGGCCGACTCAGGACTCCTAGGTGTAGGGCCCAGGTAGGTTGTTCAGCTCGTTGAGGCGAGCGATGGGCGGTTTGTGGCTGAGGGCGCCGTGTGGTCGGCGGTGATTGTAGGTCCAGAGCCAGCCGTCGAGGGCGGCTGTTCGTTCGGTGCTTGAGCCGTAGATGGCGCCGTAGACCCAGCCGGCGAGCAGGGTGCGGATGAAGCGCTCTGCTTTGCCGTTGGTCCTGGGCCGGTAGGGGCGGGTGCGCAGGTGGCGCAGCCCGAGCGCGCGGCAGGCGAGCGCGTGGATAGCGGAGCGGTAGCAGGCGCCGTTGTCGCTCATGACACGCTCGACGTGGATGCCGTGGCGGCGGTAGAAACCAACTGCGCGGCGCAAGAAGCCGGCGGCGGTGGTCGCTTTCTCGTCGGCGAGCACTTCGACGTAGGCGAGCCTGGTGGCGTCGTCGACGCAGACGTGGACGAACTCCCAGCCGGCGTCACCGATCCGTCTGCCGTCGGGGGTGTAGGTGGTGCGCCGCTGGGTGCGCTTGCCGGTGACGCGGTGGCCGGCACCCCTGATCCGGCCGAGCTTCTTGACGTCGACGTGCAGCAGCTCGCCGGCTCGTCGTCGCTCGTAGCGGTTTGGCGGCTCCGGCGGCTCGAGCCGGGAGAGCTTCCCGAGCCCGATCCGTGTCAGCACAGCCGAGACGGTCGAGAGCGCCATCCCCAGGCAGAACGCGATCTCCGCCCCGGTCATCCGCAACCTGCGCAGCGCCGCGATCGCCTCGACCCGATCCTCGGGTGTGCGGTGCGGGATCGACAGCGGAGCTGACGATCGATCCAAGAGCCCAGCCTCCCCATCGGCCAGGTAGCGCTCGACCCACTTCGAGCAGGTGCGCTCGCTGACTTCGGCCGCCGCGGCGGCCTCCGTCAGCGCCCACCCCCGCTCGACAACCCGGCGGACCATCCGCCGCCGCTGATTCAGGCTGAGCGCCGCGTTAGCGTGAAGCTTCATCCGGTGTCCTCCTTGGGACTGGTGGCGTTAGACACCTCCAGCCTCCAAGGGGGCCCGGATGAACAACGTGGCTAGGAACTACAACTAGCGCTCGACCGGCGCCAGCACGTCTCTGAGCGCGAACGAGCCCGGCGTCCGCGACGGCAGCGCCGGCCGCCAGGAGCGGTCCACGCTCCGGTAGGACTCGAGGTCGGCGTCGATCAGCCCGACCAGCACGTCGCCGACGATCCGCGCGCCCACCGGGCCGAGCCTGTCGCCGCCGGCGCGCACGTCGGCCTCGCGCAGCACGTAGAGCCAAAGCGGCGTCTCGGCCTCCCAGCCGAGCTCGCGCAATCCGACCTCGCCGGTGGAGAGCGGTTCCACGCCGAGATGGCGTGAGACGGCCTCGCCCGACGGGATGCCCACCGCCAGCCCGCGCTGGAGGTCCCGCACCGCGAGCGACGCGTAGTCCGAGCCCGGATCCGCGCCGCTGATCTGGTAGGGCAGGTCGATCAGCGACTGCGGCAGCCTGCCGTCGAGGCGCTTGGCCGGCTGCGGCCGCCGGCCGTTCACCTCGAAGAACAGCGACCAGTCCACCGCGTGCTGCGGCTCCACGCGGCCGAAGCCCATCAGGTCGGGGAACAGCGGCACCGGGCCGAGCCCGTC
This sequence comes from uncultured Thermoleophilaceae bacterium, assembly GCA_963848495.1. Lineage (GTDB taxonomy): Bacteria > Actinomycetota > Thermoleophilia > Solirubrobacterales > Thermoleophilaceae > JAICJR01. The sequence goes on along the minus strand of CAWKDV010000001.1, from coordinate 91,298 downwards.
GTTCACCCGGTAGGAGTGGCGCACCTGGCTGTGGCCGTAGCGGTAGGCGCCGTCGGCGAACTCGAGCGGGATGAAGCTGCCGTCGCTCGGACGGAAGTAGCGCGGCCCCTGGTCGAGCAGCTCCTCGGTCAGCTCTTCGCCGATCAGGCGCGGCAGGAAGTCGTGCAGCACGATCCACTGGTAGTGCCACATCGCCGCCCGCCGGGCCTCGTCGAACAGCAGCGCCTCCACGACGCCGTCGGCACGCAGGCGCTCCACCAGCCGGTTGTGCATGTGAAGGAACGCGACCTGAAGCTGGTTGACGAACAGGTGCACGTCGTTGCGCGGGTCGCCGAGCAGCGCGATGCCCTGCGCGTTGCGCGGCACGTCGATCCCTCCCTCGCCGAGCAGCAGCTTGGCCGGGTCGTCGCGGTCGAACAGGAAGGGGCTGCCCACGGGGCCGCCGCCGTAGACCGCCTCGAGGTTGAGGCGCGGCGAGCGGAAGTTGGCCACCCGCTCGGGGTCGGCGTGGTGGGTCAGCGGCGAGCGGTCCGCCGTGATGTCGTGCGCCACGAACTGCCCGAAGAAGGGCCAGCCGGCCGCCTCCCGCGCGTCGTCGGCCCCGACCTGCTCCGCCAGCGCGCGCCCGTCGCACATGCCCCCGCTGCGCCCGAGCCCGTGCAGCAGGGACTCGTCGCACATGAGCGCCTCGAGCTCGGGGAACAGCCTGCCGTAGCGCCCGCCCTCGACGGGCGCCCCGGCCCGGCTCGGCGCGAGGCAGTGGTCTCGCGCAGGCACCGGCCGGTCGGGGAGAGCCAATGCGAAGCCCGCGTCCGGCACGAGAATCAGATTAGGGAAAAGTCGGTGATCCGTGATCCGTGATCGGTGATCGTTCTGGAACAGATAGTTTTTCACCAGACCTATCGAGGCTAGACTTACCACATGGCCATCGCAGTCGAAAAGCGCGCTCCGGACCCACCGGCCGAGAACCTCGCCTGGCTGCTCGCCCAGGCCAGCCACGCCCTCACCGTCGAGATGACGGCCGCGCTGGAGGACCTCGGGCTGTCGCCGCGCGGGCATTGCGTGCTCTCCACTGCGATGACCGGTGAGTTCACGCAGTCGGAGCTGGCGCACGCCGTCGGGCTCGACAAGACCACGATGGTCGTGACGATGGACCACCTAGAGGCGAAGGGGCTGGCCGAGCGCAGGCCGTCGAAGACGGACCGGCGCGCGCGTGTGATCGCGGTGACAAAGGCGGGGGAGAAGAAGGTCGCGCAGGGGGCGAAGCTCGTGGAGCGGGTGCAGGCGGAGGTGCTCGAGGGGCTCCCCGCGCAGCAGCGTCTCGCCTTCATGAGCGCGCTCGGCAGCCTGGTGTCGGGACGGCTGTCGGAGCCGTGCGAGTGCGACAGCACCGTGCGCCGGCGCAACTGATCGCTCCTTACCTCTCAGGTAAAGAGGTCTCATTCGAGATCGTCTTGTAGCAGACGATCTGCTACGGTGCAGAACATGACTTCTGCCACCGCCCATGTTCAGCAGAGCGAGCGCCAGCGCTGGATCGCCCTCGTGGTGCTCTGCCTCGGCTTCCTCATGATCATCCTCGACGCCACGATCGTGAACGTGGCGCTGCCGACTATCCAGAAGGACCTCGGCTTCTCCCAGTCGGGCCTCGCCTGGGTCGTCAACGCCTACCTGATCGCCTTCGGCGGGCTGCTGCTCCTGGCGGGCCGGCTGGGCGACCTGATCGGGCGCAGGCGCGTCTTCCTGACTGGCCTCGTGTCCTTCACCGCGGCGTCCCTGATCTGCGGCCTTGCCCAGAGCAAGGGCGTGCTGATCGGCGCGCGGTTCGTCCAGGGAATCGGCGGCGCGCTCACTTCGGCCGTGATCCTCGGAATGATCGTGACGATGTTCCAGCAGCCGCGCGAGCGGGCGAAGGCGATCGGCGTCTACAGCTTCGTCGCCTCTAGCGGCGCGTCGATCGGTCTGCTGGCCGGCGGCGTGCTCACCCAGACCATCAACTGGCACTGGATCTTCTTCGTGAACCTGCCGATCGGCATCGCCACCTTCGTGTTCGCCAGGCGGCTGATCGAGAAGGACGAGGGCATCGGCATCCGCCAGGGCGCGGACACGCCGGGCGCGGTGCTGATCACCGGCGCGCTGATGCTGGCCGTCTACACGATCGTCGAGGCGCGCGACTTCGGCTGGGGCTCGCTGCACACGCTCGGGCTCGGTGCGATCGCTCTCGGCCTCCTGACCGGCTTCATCGTCCGGCAGGCCACGGCGAAGGACCCGCTGATGCCGCTGCGCGTGTTCCGCTCGCGCAACGTGTGGGCCTCCAACCTGATCCAGACGCTGATGGTCGCCGGCATGTTCGGCATGTTCTTCCTGGGCGCGCTCTATCTGCAGCGGGTGCTCGGGTTCGACCCGATCGAGGTCGGCCTGGCGTTCCTGCCGGTGTCGGTGGGCATCGGCGTGATGTCGCTCGGCTTCTCCGAGCGGCTGATCACGCGCTTCGGCCCCAAGGCCACTCTGATCCCCGGCCTCGTGCTGATCATCGCCGGCCTCGCGCTGTTCTCCCGCTCGCCCGTGCATGCGAGCTACTGGGCGGACGTGCTGCCCTCGATGGTGATGCTCGGCATCGGCGCGGGCGTGTCGTTCCCGGCGTTGATGACGCTGGCCATGTCCGGCGCCACGCCCGCGGACTCTGGGCTCGCCTCCGGCCTCGTGAACACCACGCAGCAGGTCGGCGGCGCGCTCGGCCTCGCGGTGCTGGCCACGCTGTCCACCACTCGCACCGACCACCTGCTGTCGAGCGGCCACCCGGGCAACTCGGCGCTGACGAGTGGCTACCACCTGGCGTTCATCATCGGCGCCGGACTGGTGATCGTGGCGATCAGCCTGGCGGTGTCGATGCTCCAGTCGCCGACGGCGCAGGAGCAGCCCGCCTTCGAGGCTGAGCTCCAGACCGAGGCCGCCTAGACCTAGTGTCCTGGGTCGCTAATTCGCGCGCAGTTTCCCGGCGCCTGGACACGTCTGACGGTCGCCGCTCCCTCGCCGGACTACAAGTCCGACTCCGGTCGCGTCACCCGTCAGCCGCGCCCAGTCGCTCGGGAAGCTGAAGCCGAATTACCGATCCAGGACACCTCAAAGCTCGCGGAGGGCGCCGAGCCTAGCGGCGCCCTCCGCGGACCAACTGGTACCGTCGCGCCCCCGTGAAGGCCGTTCAGATCACCGATCTCAGCGGCCCGGACTCCGCGCTCAGCATCGTCGACATGCCGGAGCCCGAGCCGTCGCACTTCATGACGCCCGGCAGCGGCGTGCTTGTCGACGTTCACGCTGCCGGCGTCTCGTTCCCCGAGGTGCTGCAGACGCGCGGCGAGTACCAGGTCAAGCCGCCGCTGCCTTTCGTACCGGGCAGCGAGGTCGGCGGCGTGGTGCGCTCGGCTCCCGACGGCAGCGGACTCCAGGCGGGCGATCGCGTGGCCGGCTTCTGCATGCTCGGCGGCTTCGCCGAGGTGGTCGTCGCGCCCGCGCACCTCACCTTCAAGGTGCCGGACGAATTCGACTTCGCCCGGGCCGCCGCGCTCGTCCTCAACTACCACACGGCCTACTTCGCCCTGAAGCTGCGCGGCCGGCTGAGCGAGGGCGAGACCGTGCTGGTGCACGGCGCCGCCGGCGGCGTGGGCACCGCGGCGCTCCAGGTGGCGAAGGGCCTCGGCGCGCGCACGATCGCGGTCGTGTCGAGCGACGAGAAGGAGAGGGTCGCGCGCGAGGCGGGCGCCGACGAGGTGGTGCGCTCGGACGGCGCCTGGAAGGACGAGGCGAAGGAGCTCTCGGGCGGCGGCGTCGACGTCGTGCTCGACCCGGTGGGCGGCGACCGCTTCACCGACAGCCTGCGCTCCCTGCGCGAGGGCGGCCGCGCCGTGGTGGTGGGCTTCACTGGCGGCTCGATCCCTGAGGTCAGGGTCAACCGCCTGCTGCTGAACAACCTCGACGTGGTCGGCGCCGGCTGGGGCGCGTTCGTGATGTCGAAGCCCGACCTCAACCAGGACATCGGCCACGCCCTCGAGGAGCTGATCGAGGGCGGCTTCGTGCGCCCCGTCGTCGGCGCCCGTTTCCCGCTCGAGCAGGCGGCGGACGCGCTCAAGCTGATCGACGAGCGCGGCGCCGTCGGCAAGGTAGTTCTCGAGCTGTAGCCCTGAGAGGGCCGAAGGTCAGCCGCGCAGGTAGGCGAGCACGGCGAGCACGCGGCGGTGCTCGTTGCCGGTGGCCGGCAGGTCGAGCTTCCCGAAGATGCTCGTCACGTGGTACTCCACGGCGCGCTCGCTGACGTCGAGCTCGGTGGCCACGGCGCGGTTCGAGAGTCCCTCCGCCATGCGCTCCAGCACCTCGCGCTCGCGGGGGGTCAGCTCCGCCAGCCGGTCGCCCGAGCGCTTGCCGAGCATGTGCGACACCACCTCGGGGTCGAGCGCGGAGCCGCCCTCGGCCACGCGCCGCACGGCATCGGTGAAGCGCCCGACCTCGCCCACCCGGTCCTTCAGCAGGTAGCCGACACCCTCGGCGCCGTCCTCGAGGAGGCGCATCGCGTAGTGCTCGTCCACGTACTGGGAGAGCACGAGGATGCCGATCTCGGGCAGCTCCGAGCGGATCTGCAACGCGGCGACGAGCCCGTCGTCGGCGCCGCCCGGCGGCATGCGGATGTCGACCACGGCCACGTCCGGCCTCTGCTCGCGCACGGACGCGAGCAGCTCGTCGGCGTCGCCCACCTCGGCCACCACCTCGAAGCCGGCGTTGCCCAGCACGCGGGCGATGCCCTCGCGGACCAGCACGGAGTCCTCGGCGATGGCTACGCGCACGGGAAGCTCGGCCGCACGAGGGTTCCCTCGCCCGGAGGGCTGACGACCGTCAGCTCGCCGTCGAGGGCAGCGACGCGGTCGGCGAGGCCGCGCAGCCCCGAGCCACGCGCGGGATCGGCGCCGCCGCGGCCGTCGTCGCGCACCTCCACCAGCAGCCGGCCGTCCTGCGAGCGCATGCTCACCGTGGCCGTGGTGGCCTCCGAGTAGCGCGCGACGTTGGTCAGCGCCTCCGCCACCACGTAGTAGGCGGCGATCTCCACCTGGGAGGGGAAGCGCTCGCCCGGCATCGCCTCGAGCCGGACCGGCAGCTTCGAGGACCCGATCAGGCCGGCAAGCGCCGGCTCGAGACCGCCGTCGGTGAGCACGGCGGGGTGGATGCCGCGGGCCAGCTCGCGCAGCTCCGCTGTGGCCTGGGACAGGTCCGTCAGCGCGTCGTCCAGAAGCTGCCGCGCGGCCTCCGGATCCTCGGAGAGCTGCGCGCTCGCCAGGCGCAGCCCGAGCCCCAGGTTCACCAGCCGCTGCTGCGCGCCGTCGTGCAGATCGCGCTCGATCCGCCGCCGCGCGTCGTCGGCCGCCTCCACGATCCGCCGCCGCGAGGCGCGCAGGTCCTCCTCCGCCCGGTGGCGGTCGGTGATGTCGCGCAGGAAGCCCGTGAAGCGCGGCGGACCGGGCACGCCGACCCGCGTGACCGTGAGCTCGACGGGGAACTCGCTGCCGTCCGCGCGCATGCCGGTGATCTCCACGCGCGTGCCGAGCAGCGGCCCGCCCCCGGTGGCGATGCAGCGCGCGAAACCCTCCCGGTGGCGGTCGCGCAGATGAGGCGGGACGATCAGCTCCGCCATCTCGCGGCCGATCGCCTGGTCGGCCCGGTAGCCGAAGGTCTGCACCGCGGCCGGGTTGAACTCGAGCACGCGCCCGCGCTCGTCCACGGTGACGATGCAGTCGAGCGCCGCCTCCACGATCGCCCGCTGGCGCTCGCCCGCCTGCCTCGCCTGGGCCTCCGCCCGCCGCCGCTCGAGGAGCTGCCCGATCTGGCTGCCGAGCGTGGCCATCGTGCCGAGCAGCTCGGCGTCCGCCTCGCGCCGCTCCGAGCTGAAGAACTCGATCGCCCCGAGCATCTGGCGGGCGCTCTGGATCGGGAAGCAGGCCGCGCTGCGCTGGCCGCTGACGAGCAGCGCGTTGCGGGTCGTCTCGGCGAACTGCGCGGCGCCGTTCCAGGAGTCGGGCGCGCACCAGACGACGAGGCAGCGCAGCTCGTCGCCGTCGGCGTCGAGCTCCCAGATCGCACCCAGCTCCCGTCCCAGTGAGTCGCCGATCGCCGCGAGCAGCAGTCTGTAGATCTCCTCCTCCGAGTCGGACTCGGCGAGGATCCGGGCCACCTCCTGGTCCGCCCGCAGCGGCGGCGCGCTCATCCGATCAGCTCTCCGATGACGCCTGGCGTGAGCTCCCCCTTGGGCACGAAGCCGCGCGCGCCGCTGCGGCTCACCATCAGCTCCACGTCGGCCCGTGCGAGCGTGGAGGTCATGACGATGTCGGCCTCCGGCAGCTCCGCCTTCAGCTTCGGGGCCAGCTCGAAGCCCGTGCAGTCCGGCAGGTGCACGCCGAGGAGCACGACATCGGGGTCGAGCGTGCGCGCCGCGCGCAGGGCCGAGTCGCCGTCGGGCGCCTCGCCGACCACCGCGTAGCCCGCCGACTCGAGCAGGAGGCGCGCGAGCCTGCGAAAGCGATCTTCGTCGTCGACGATCAGGACCGTCTTGGACAGGCGCCGATTGGCGCCGCCCGGAGGCGATTCAGGCAACTGGCACTACGCCAGTACGTCGAGAACGCTCTGGTCGGTGTCGGCACTCGCCTGCAGGGCGCGTGCGTTGGCCTTGTAGAGCAGGGAGCCCGTGATCAGGCCCACCGACTCGTCGACCAGGTCCACGCCCGGCTCGGGTGCCTTCGTGACCGTCGCGCTCACACCCCGGAGAGGTTGGGCGGTGAGCTGCACCACCCACGAGGTGAAGTTCGGCGTATCTGCATTTGCGATGTTGTCGGCCCGCGATGTGAGGAGGGTGTCCGCCGCGTTCATGCCGCTCAGCGAAGAGGCGTACACGCCTACTGCATCGGTGGTAGCCGCCCGGCCCGGGAGCGCTTTCCGGGAAGCTGGACGAATAACGTGTATGCGGTATGAGGCATCAGCTTCGGCCGCTGTTCGATCAGGTTGTGATCAAGGAGCTCGAGCCCGACCGGGTGCGGCGCTCAGGCCTCGTCGTGCCGCCGGGCACTCACGAGCCGCCGCCGCAGCACGGCATCGTGCTGGCGGTGGGCCCCGGCCTCGACTGGTGGGGCGGCGCGGGCGTGCTGATGCCGGTCAAGCCGGGCGACCACGTGGTCTTCCCCGCCTCGGCCGGCGCCTGGGTGGACGTTGAAGAGGAGCGCCTGCTGGTCTGCCGGGTGGGCGAGCTGCTGGGAGTGCTCGAGTCCGTGGAGCGGTGCTCGCACTGCGTGGACATTCCGCTCGCGCCCGGCGACAGCTGCCCGGTCTGCGGGCGGACGGGCCCCGCGCCGAGCCGAGCTCAGTAGCGGCTCGACTCCGCCCAGATGTTCACGCCGGAATCCACGGCGTGCTGCTCGATCGCGGCGAGGTCGTCGTCTGAGAAGTCGAGCCGCTCGAGCGCGCGCAGGCTGTCCTCGAGCTGCCCGACGTTGCGCACGCCGATCAGCGCCGAGGTCACGCGCGGGTCGCGCAGCACCCAGGCGATCGCCATCTGGGGGAGCGACTGACCGCGGCGCTCGGCGATCTCCCTCAGCCCGCGGATGCGGGCCAGGTTGTCCTCCGACAGGAAGCTCTTCTTGAGGAAGCCGTCCTTCGCCGCGCGCGAGTCCTCCGGGATGCCGTCCAGGTACTTGTCGGTGAGCATTCCCTGGGCCAGCGGCGAGAACACGATCGAGCCCACGCCCTCGCGCTCGAGCACGTCGAGCAGGTCCTCCTCGATCCAGCGGTTGAGCAGCGAGTAGGACGGCTGGTGGATCAGGAGCGGCGTGCCGAGGTCGCGCAGGATGCGCACCGCCTCGGCCGTCTTCGGGCCGGAGTAGGAGGAGATGCCTGCGTAGAGCGCCTTGCCCTGCTGCACGGCCGTGGCCACCGCGCCGAGCGTCTCCTCGAGCGGCGTGTCCGGGTCGAAGCGGTGCGAGTAGAAGATGTCGACGTAGTCGAGCCCCATGCGCTGCAGGCTCTGGTCGAGGCTCGCCAGCAGGTACTTGCGCGAGCCCCACTCGCCGTACGGCCCGGCCCACATGTCGTAGCCGGCCTTCGTGGAGATGATCAGCTCGTCGCGGTAGGGGCGGAAGTCCTCGCGGAAGATGCGGCCGAAGTTCGTCTCAGCCGAGCCGGGCGGCGGGCCGTAGTTGTTGGCGAGGTCGAAGTGCGTGACGCCGCGGTCGAATGCCTGCCGCAGCACGGCGCGCTGGGTCTCGAGCGGGTGGTCGTCGCCGAAGTTGTTCCACAGCCCGACGGAGATCGCCGGGAGCTGGAGGCCGCTGCGGCCGCAGCGGCGATAGGGCATCGAGTCGTAGCGCGTGGGCGCGGCGAGGTAGTTCATGGCCTGGACTATGCCAAGCGGCCGTCAAGGTGCGGGCGGAAAGTCGCCCCGGAGCATCACGACCAGGTCCGAGAAGTCCTTGAAGTAGACGTAGCTGCCCCAGGACCAGAGCAGCGCCCGGTCGCCGGAGATGCCGCGCGGCACCACCGGGCGCAGGTTGTCGCGGGTGCTGTCGGTGGTCACCGGGCTGCGCGTCCAGCTCACGCCCTGGTTCGCCGTCTGCCAGCGCTCGATCTCGAAGCGGTGGCCGATCTTGCGCGAGAGGTAGACCACGTTCGCGTCCGAGTGGTCGATCGTGATGCCGCCGCTGTAGGAGGGGTCGGCGTCGATGTGCGGCCCGGCGTCGACGAGCTTGCGGTCGAGCCAGTGCTGGCCCGTCCAGCGCGCGTAGCGGTAGGAGTGCAGGTCGGAGCCGCGCACGGTCGAGTAGACGATCACTGGGTTGCCGGCTGAGTCGTGGGCGATGTCCCACACCCAGGCGCGCCCGTCGGCGTGCCACGAGTAGACGCGCTCGCCGCGCCGGAAGTCGAACGGCAGCCGCATGCTGCTGGCGATGCGCGTGCCGTCGGCGCGGCGCACGGCCCAGTCCCCCAGCTGGCCGAAGTAGAGGCTGGTGGCGCGCGAGCCGGGGTGGGCGCCGGTGTACGCGAAGCGGATCGAGTTGCCGTAGACGTCGTACTTCACGTACGGCCGCTGGCCGGGCGGCCCGTGCAGCAGCGTGCGCGCGGCGGTCCAGGTGTGCAGGTCGCGCGTGGCGCTGAAGGTCGGCTGCCAGTTCCCACCGCGCCAGAAGAGGTACAACCGCGGTCCCACCCAGACCGGGTTTGGATAGGTGAAGCCGAGGCGCCCGGGCGAGTTGACCGGAACCGTGTGCTCCCCGCCCCAGGCGTTCACGCCGCCCGGCCGGTCGCTCACCCGGAACCACATCTTCGTGTAGGTGTTCTGGCGGCCGGAGTGCGGCGAGTAGAACGCCACCAGGCGCCCGTCCGGCAACGTGGTCAGCGATGGGTTCGAGTGGTCGTCGCTCGGCAAGGTCTCGTGCAGCCGTGCCTGTGACATGTCGCCGGTCGAGAGCGAGATGCGCGCGACCTCCACGTTGCCCTCGCTGGTGATCCAGCCGACGTAGACGTCGTCGCCGATGGCGATCGCCCTCGGATCGCCGAACCATGACCAGCCGCCTCCGGCCACGCTGATCGTGGATGCCCGAGCCGTTGCGGCGCCGACGAGCAGCGCCACGGCCACTGCAGCCGCGAGCTTCCTGCTCATACCCTCGACCCTAAGGCGGGCGGGCGGGCGCGGCGTCCGCTCTGCCTACGCCTTCGACTCGGGGGGAACTACGGCCGGCTAGTAGCCGCCGTACGAGCCTCCGCCCGATGAGCCGCGCGTCAGCTGCTTGCCGGCCGGGCTCAGCGCGTACCAGGCTCCGCCGAAGGCGTTCAGGCCCTCGCCGTTGAGGTCGCCGCCGGCGCTGTCGCCCGCGTAGTAGTAGAGCGGGTGCCCGTTGAAGACCACCTGCATCTTCCCGTCGCTGCGGAGTGTCGTCTTGATCTCCGCCGCCGAGACACCGGCGCCGGCCTTGGGCGTGGCGGTGGTGGTCAGCGGCGGCCAGTTCGCCGCGCACTCGCCGGAGCAGGTGCTCGACGGCCCGGTGTCCCTCATGAACAGGTAGACGGTGCGGCCGTTCCCGGCCGTGAGGATCTTCCCGAGCGTGGCGGTGTCGCTCGAGCTCAGCACCACCGCGCCATTCGGCTGCGTGGTGGCAGGCGCGCTGCTGCTGCCGCCGCCTCCGCCACCGCTGCCACAGCCCACGGCGAGGACGGCTGCGCCGGCAAGCACTGCGATCGAAGCTGCAACTCTCATCACCTGAAGAGACGCCCTCGGGAGGGCGTCTCTTCCGCAGTTATTGCGCCTGGGTGAGGCCGACCGGGCAGGAGACGCCCGTGCCGCCGAGCCCGCAGTAGCCGCCCGGGTTCTTGGCGAGGTACTGCTGGTGGTAGTCCTCGGCGTAGTAGAAGTCGCCGGCGTCGGCGATCTCCGTGCTGATCTCCCCGTAGCCCTCGGCCGCGAGGCGCTCCTGATAGCGGTCGCGCGAGGCGATCGCGGCGTCACGCTGAGCGTCGGAGTAGGTGTAGATCGCCGAGCGATACTGAGTGCCGACATCGTTGCCCTGGCGCATGCCCTGAGTCGGGTCGTGACCCTCCCAGAAGGTGCGCAGCAGGTCGTCGTAGCTCACCTTGGAGGGGTCGTACGCGACGAGCACCGCCTCGGTGTGGCCGGTGCGGCCGCTGCACACCTCCTCGTAGCTGGCGTTGGGCGTGTGGCCGCCCGCGTAGCCCACGGCGGTTGTGTAGACGCCCGGCAGCTGCCAGAAGAGGCGCTCTGCGCCCCAGAAGCAGCCTAAGCCGAACACGGCGGTCTCCGTGCCCTCGGGGAACGGCGGCTCGAGCGGCGTGCCGAGCACGTAGTGGCGGTCTGGCACCGGCATGCGCTCCGGGCGGCCCGGAAGGGCGTCCTCAGGCGCGGGGATTGAGGTCTTGTTTCGTAGCTGGAACACGCTTCTACTTTAGCCACGTCGTGGGCACACGAGGGAGCCGCGCGGGGTCGAAGCGCGCGATCAGCTCGTGCGCCGAAGGACGCTCGCCCGGCGAAGCCAGGCCGAGGCTCGCGGCCATCCACGCGAGTGCGTCGGCGGGCGTCTCGCGCAGCGCCTCCCGGTCCGCCAGCGTCACCGCTCCGTGGCGCTTCGCGAGGCGCCGGCCGTCCGGCCCGAGCACGAGCGGCACGTGCGCGTAGCGCGGCTCGGGCAGGCCGAGCAGCCGGATGAGCAGGAGCTGCCTAGGAGTGGAGTCGAGCAGGTCGTCGCCCCGCACCACCTGGTCCACGCCCTGGTCGTCGTCGTCCACCACCACGGCCAGCTGGTAGGCCGGCGTGTCGTCCCCGCGCCACAGCACGAAGTCGTCCACCACGCCGCTCAGGCGCCCGTGCAGGACGTCGTCGAACTCGACCTCCGCGCCGCCCGCATCAAGCCGCAGCGCAGCGGGCCGCCCCGACAGCTCGCGCTCGGCTCGCTCGGCGGCGGTGAGGCGGCGGCAGGTGCCCGGGTAGGCGCCCTCGGGCAGCGGCCCGTGCGGCGCCTCGGCCGCGGCGCGGATCTCGGCGCGCGTGCACCAGCACGGGTAGATCGGCAGCCGATCGAGCGCCGCGCGGTACAGGTCGGTGCGCTCCGACTGCCGCACCACCGGGCCGTCCCAGTCGAGGCCGATCGCTGCGAGGTCGGCGAGCTGCCTGCGCTCGTGCTCGTCCCGGGAGCGCCCGCGGTCGAGGTCCTCCACGCGCAGCAGGAAGCGCCCGCCCTCCGAGCGGGCGAACAGCCAGGCGAGCAGCGCGGTGCGCAGGTTGCCGAGATGCAGCGGCCCGCTGGGGCTGGGGGCGAAGCGGCCGGTCACGCAGCGCAGGGTATGCGTAGCATCGCGCGCGGTGAGGCCGCTTCCCGAGCAGACGATCCTGATCACCGGCGCCACCGACGGGCTCGGCCGCGCGCTTGCGCAGTCCCTCGCGGAGCGCGGCGCGACGCTGCTCGTGCACGGCCGTGACGAGGAGCGGCTCGCGCAGCTCGCGGGCGAGCTCGGCGCGCGCCCCTATCGCGCCGATCTCGCCTCGCTCGACGAGGTGCGGGCGATGGCGGACGAGCTGCTCGAGCGCGAGGAGCGGATCCACACGCTCGTGAACAACGCCGGCATCGGCACCACGCTGCCGGGCGGCAGCGAGCGCCAGGAGAGCAGCGACGGTATCGAGCTGCGCTTCGCGGTCAACTACCTCTCGCACTACCTGCTCACGCGCATGCTGCTGCCGCTGGTGGTGGGCTCGGCGCCCGCGCGCATCGTCAACGTGAGCTCCGCCGGCCAGTGGCCGATCGACTTCGACGACGTGATGCTCGAGCGCGGCTACGAGCCCTTCCGCGCCTACGCCCAGAGCAAGCTTGCCCAGGTGATGTTCACCTTCGACCTGGCCAAGGAGCTGCCCGCCGCCGACGTCACCGCCAACTGCCTGCATCCCGCCACCTTCATGCCCACGAAGATGGTCTTCGCGGCGCGGGGCAGCGCGACCAGCACGCTCGAGGAGGGCCGCGACGCCACACTGCGGCTCATCGAGGACCCCGAGCTCGACGGCGTGAGCGGGCGCTACTTCAACGGCACCCACGACACGCGGGCGGACGACCAGGCTTACGATCCGGCAGCCCGAGCGCACCTGCGCGAGCTGTCGGACCGCCTTACCCGAGACCCATGAGCTCCGATCCGCTTCTCGAAGACCTCCTCGACTGGCTCCGCATTCCCTCGATCTCGACCGGGGGCGGCGATCCGGCCGACATCAGGCGCGCGGCCGAGTGGGTCTTGGAACGTGTGGAAGCCGCGGGCGGCAGCGCCGAGCTCGACACGACGCATGGCGGCAATCCGCTGGCCGTGGGCGAGCTACGCGCGAGCTCGGCCGACGCGCCGACCGTCCTGATCTACGGCCACTACGACGTGCAGGGCGTGGGCGACGAGAACGCCTGGCTGTCGGCGCCGTTCGAGCCGGAGATCCGCGACGGCCGCATCTATGCGCGCGGCGCCGCCGACGACAAGGGCAACTCGCTGCCGACCCTATACGTGGCCTGCGCGCTCGCGCGCGAGGGCGCCCTACCCGTGAACGTGCGCGTGCTGTTCGAGGGCGAGGAGGAGGCGGGCAGCGAGGCCGTGGCGAAGTGGATCGCGGCGGACGAGCGCGGCGCGGACTGCGCGATCGTCTTCGACAGCGGCATGGCGGACGAGCAGACCCCGGCGATCACCGTCGGCCTGCGCGGCGTGGCGATGGCGCAGATCGAGGTGCGCACCGCCGAGCGCGACCTGCACTCCGGGCTCTACGGCGGCAGCGTGCTGAACGCCCTGCACGTGCTGCACGGCATGCTGGGACAGGTGCTGCCGGGCCCGGACGGGCTGGTGCGGGAGGAGCTGCGCAGGGGGATCGAGCCGCCCGCGCCGAGCGAGATCGAGTCGTGGGAGCTGCTGAAGCCGGGCGACGAGGTGATCAGCGAGGTGGGCGGCCGCCCCGTTACGCCGGGAGTCGGCGACGACTACTACCGGCGCAACGGCGCCGACGCCTCGCTCGAGCTGAACGAGCTGGTGGGCGGCGAGCCGCGCACCCTCGTCCCCGCGCGCGCACGCGCGACCATCAGCCTGCGCCTCGCGCCGCATCAGCGGCCCGTCGAGATGCGCGACGAGCTCGAGCGCCTGATGCGCTCGGCTCTGCCTGAGGGCGCCGACGCGAGCTTCAGCTGGCACCTCGCCGACCCGGCGCTGTCCGATCCCGAGTCACCGCCGATCCGCCTGGCCGTGGAGGCGCTTGAGCGGGCCACCGGCATGAAGACCGCCGTGGTGCGCTCGGGCGGCTCGATCCCGGCGGTCGCCGAGCTGATCGGGCACGGCATCCCGACGATCGTCAGCGGCTTCACCCTGCCGGACGACGCCTTCCACGCGCCCAACGAGTCCTACCGCGTGGAGAGCCTGCACCTGGGCGAGCGGGCGTCGCGCGAGCTGTACGCGGCGCTGGCGTCGCTGCCGCGCGGCTAGCTCGGCAGGTCCGAAGCGAGGGCGCCCACGATCGTCTGCAGCCAGGAGCGCTCCTCGGCGTCGGCGTCGCGCATGCGGCCGCGCGCCCAGTTCGACAGCTTCGTGCGCCCGCCGATCGCTCCCTGCGGGCCGCTCACCGCGTAACGGCCGTCGGCGAGCGCGAACAGGCCGCCCGGCACATCGCGGCGTATGCGCAGCACCTCGACCACCGGCTGGCCGCGGACCTCCTTCGGACGAGCCGGATCGCCGTCGCGGTCACTCCAGGCCCAGACCGAGAAGATCGGCGAGGTGCCGGTCAGCTCGCGCGCGGCGCGCGGCGGCGGGCCGATCGGCCCGTTGCGCCAGCGGCCCATCAGGTCCCACACCTCGTTCGCCGACTCCTCGGCGATGAGCAGGTGCAGCTCGTCGCCTGCGTGGAGCGTGGTCGAGCCACGGGGCGGGATCGCCTGCTGCCCGCGCACGATCACGTTCACCACGGCGTCGCGGGGCAGGCCGAGATCGCGCACGCGGGCGCCCGCGATCGCGTCATCGGTACCGATCGGGAACTCGAGCACCTCGGCGCCGAGCGCCCGGATCGTTCCCGCCTCCGTCAACGGCCTGGGCAGCGCCGGCTCGGCCGTGGTCAGCCCGAGCCTCTCGGCCAGCGGCTCGAAGGTCGCTCCCTGCAGGAGCGTCGACAGCAGCACCGCGAAAAAGACGATGTTGAAGAACTCGAGGCTGTGCTCGACGCCCTCGATCACCGGGAAGGTGGCGAGCACGACCGGCACCGCCCCGCGCAGGCCAGCCCAGCCGAGCAGCACGCGGTCGCGGCCCGTGTAGTCGAACGGCAGCGTCGCGAGCGTGGCCGCGACGGGCCGCGCCACCACCACGAGCACGAGCGCCAGGATCGTGCCCTTGAACGCGACGTCCCCGAGCTGGCTCGGGAACACGAGCAGCCCGAGCACGACGAACATCGTGAGCTGAGCCACCCAGCTGAGGCCCTGGTGGAAGTGGGTGATGGTCTGCTGCGCCGGGATCGACACGCTGCCCACCACCAGTCCGGCGAGGTAGACGGCGAGAAAGCCCGAGCCGTGGAGCGAGTCGGCCGCCCCGTAGGCCACCGCCACGGTGGCGAGCGACGCGACCGGGTAGAGGCCCGCCGTGGCGAGTCGCGCGCGGCGCAGCGCCTGCGCCGCCAGCCAGCCCGACCCGATGCCGATCACCACACCGACCGCAAGCTGGCGCACGAACAGCCACGCCATGTCAGCGATTCCGTAGCCACGCTGGTCGAGCCAGTTGATGAACCCCAGCACGAGCAGCAGCGCCACCGGGTCGTTGAGGCCGGACTCCGCCTCGAGCGTGCTCGCCAGCCGGCGCTTGAGCGTGGAGTTGCGCAGCAGGGCGAAGATCGCCGCGCCGTCGGTGGAGGCGAGGATCGAGCCCAGCAGCAGCCCCTCGAGCGTGGAGAAGCCGAACAGCCCAGCGGCCGCCAGGCCGGTGATGAAGGCCGTGACCATCGTGCCGACGAGCGCCAGGCTGGCGGCCGCGCCGAGCACGTCGCGCACGTGCAGCAGGCCCGAGGTGAGCCCGCCCTCGAACAGGATCAGCGCCAGCGCGACGATCCCGATCGTGCGGGCCAGCTTGTAGTTGTCGAACTGCACCCAGCCCAGCGCGTCGCTTCCGATCAGCATTCCGATGCCGAGGAAGAGCGCCAGGCTGGGCACGCGCACACGTACGGCGAGCAGCGACGCTGCGAGCGCTCCGACCAGCAGCGCGCCCGCCGCGAGCAGCATGTGGCCTTCCGTCATGGGCCATACATTCGTCGATGCGGGTGTAGGCGGTCGGCGTGACGGGCATTAACACCCTGGCAACCCCAATGCCTGACCTGGCCCTCTCAGAAGATGCTGCGGTAGTCCTGGCGCTCGCCGGAACCGCGATCCCGTTCTCGCACTCAGCCGAGTCCGAGGCGGAGCACTGGCTGCGCATCCTGCGGATGCACGGCGAGGTCGGCAGCGCGATGCAGGCTCTCGGAGTGGGCGAGCGGCCGCTCGAGGGCGGGCGCGTGCCGCACGAGTCCACGCAGCGCTTCCGGCGCGGCGGCGAGAACGTCGTGGACCTCGTCACCGCGCGGGCTGTCGACCAGGCTCGAGGACGCGGGGTGCGCGCCGTCGGCACCGTCGACGTGTTCGAGGCCGTGCGGGCGATCTACGGCAGCTTCTTCGACGACGTCCTCTACGCCCACGGCGCCTCCGCCGAGGAGCTCGAGGAGCGTCTCGCGCACGCGCCCGAAGAGGGCACTCCCACTCCGAGCTGCTAGCTACGATCCGCGGCCGGCGTGTTCGCCTGGACGCTGATTCGCTGGCTGCATCTCCTGTCGATGGCCTTCTTCGTCGGCGGCCAGCTCATGCTCGCCGCGGTGGTCGTGCCCGTGGCGCGGGGCGGCGATCCGAAGTTGATCAGGGCGGTGGCGCGCCGCTTCGGTGTGGGGAGCCTGGTGGCGATCGCCGTGCTGGTGATCACCGGGTCGCTGATGGCCTCCCACTACCACCGCTGGGGCGATGGGGACCTCCACGTGAAGCTCGGGCTGGTGGTGCTCATTGGGCTGCTGATCGGCTGGCACAGCCGCAAACCCGAGCTTCACGCGCTGGAGGGCCTCATCTTCCTCGCGTCAGTCGCGATCGTCTGGCTGGGTATCGCGATCGCGCACTAGGAGCGGCTGCCGGCCCGGGCGCGCGTGCGCGCGCTGCTGCGTCGGCGGCCGCCGTTCGACGCGCGCTGCGCCGCCGGGATCTCCGCCGTGGCCACGGCCTTCGTGAGCTGCGGGATCAGCTTCGACAGGTAGCTCGCCATGCGCTCCTCCTCGCGGCGGATGCCGCGCGCGAGCTTCGCGGTGTCCTTGTCGCCAACGGCCTCGGCGAGCGTCTCGATCGCGGTGTAGGTGGCGATCTCCTCCGCCTCCTCCGAGTACTCGGTCTTGGCGTTCTTCAGCTCCTTCTCCGGCCCGCTGGTGCCGCGCACCGCGTGGAGCGGACCGCGCGCCAGCGCCGCCGCCTTCTTGCCCGCGACCTGCACGGCCGTGGCGGCCTCGGCCACGCGCTCGCCCACGCCGTCGGCGCTGCCGCCGAGCTTCTTGATGCGGCGTTCCACCAGGCGCGCGTGCGCCTTGGTCTCCTTGAGGTGCTGCTGCAGGCGCTTCTTGTACGCCGCGCGGCTCGTCATGGCGATGTGCGCCTCGAGCGCGGTCTCGAGCTCCTTCTCCTTGGCGTATGCCTCATTCAGGTACTGCACGAGCTTCGTATCGCGCTCGTTCAGTTCAGCCATCTTGGATCGACTCCCTTTCCTGGTCTGCATCGTCGGGTCCTGGGGGCATACCCGAATACGCGCGATATGCACCGTGGCGCCGCCGGGTAACGTAGGTTCGAGCGCGTGGACGCCCAGCCTCGGAACCTGCACGCCATCTACAAGGCCGTGCTGCTCGCGGCCTTCTTGGTCATCCTCGGGCTGCTGTTCCGCCAGCTCGTCACGCTGATGGTGGCGATCCTGATGACCATCATCATCGGGATCGCGCTGAGCTGGTGGACCGACCGGCTCGAGCGGCAGGGGATCCCGCGGCCGATCGGCGCCCTGCTCGGCATCCTCGTCGCCGTCGGCACCCTGGCCGGGATCCTCACGCTCGTCATCCCACCGTTCGTGCACGACATGAACAAGTTCGTCGACCAGGTGCCGGGGATCGTCAACGACCTGCGCGACAAGCTCCACAACATCACCGGCGCCAGCTCGAGTCAGATCGGCGACCGCGTGCAGAAGTTCTTCCAGAACTACACCGATCACCCGGAGAAGCTGGTCGGGCCGATCACGTCGATCGGCCTGAGCGTGGCCGGCATCGTGGGCGCGCTCATCCTGATGCTGATCACCGCCTTCTACGTCGCGGTGCGCCCGCAGCCGCTGATCGACGGCGCGCTCCGGCTGTTCCCGCCGGCCGAGCGCGGGCGCGTGCTCTACGTGATGGGGCGCCTGCGCGGCGCCTGGCTCGGCTGGCTGCAGGGGGTCGGCATCCACATGGTGATCTCCGGCGTGTTCATCTACGTCGGGCTGACGATCATCGGCATCGAGTTCGCCATCGTCTTCGCCGTCTTCACGGCGCTCCTGGTCGTGATCCCCTACTTCGGGGCGATCATCAGCGCGATCCCGCCCGCGCTGTTCGCCCTCACCTACAGCCCGGGCAAGTCGCTGCTCGTGCTCGCCATCTACATCGGGGTGCACCAGCTCGAGGGCAACGTGATCATCCCGCTCGTCTACGCGCGCACGGTGAAGCTTCACCCCGCCGTGATCGCCGTCGGCGTCGTGATCATCGGCGAGCTGCTTGGCATCGTCGGCCTGCTCGTGGCGGTGCCGATCCTGTCGCTGCTCGTGATCGGCGTCGAGGAGGTGTGGGTCAAGCCGATGGAGGAGGCCGACCGCCGCCGCCGCCGCGCCGAGCTCGACTCGCTCGCACCCGCCGAGGGTGAGCTGGCCGAGCCGGAGGGCCCGCCGGCTACGAGAGCTTGACGATCGCGATCACGATCGCCGCCAGCACGCAGACCACGATCACGATCTGCATCGCGATCCAGAAGCGCGGGATCGGGTTCAATCGATCAGGGACTGCCGCAGCGCGATCGCGACCGCGTGCGTGCGCGTGTCCGCCTGGAGCTTGGCGATCACGCGCTTGGTGTCCGACTTGACCGTCTCCACGCTGAGGCCGATCCGCCGCGCGATCTCCTCGGTGTGGTACCCCTCCGCCAGGAGCTGCAGGATCTCCCGCTCGCGCTCGCTCAGCGGCTGGTCGTCCGTGGTCGCGCTGGTCATCAGGAGCGCCGGCGAGAGCGACGGGTCCACGAACGGCTTGCCGCCCGCCACCGTGCGGATTGCTCGCAGCAGGTCCTCCGGCGGCGACCCCTTCATCACGTAGCCGCGAGCGCCGGCCGCGATCGCGTCTGAGAGCAGCCGCTTGTCGCCGTAGGCGGAGAAGACGACGAACTGCACGCTCGGCGCGGCCTCATGGATGCGCTTGACGGCGGAGATGCCGTCGATGCCCGGCAGGCGCACGTCGATCAGCACGATCTGCGGCTCGAGGTTGGCGACGGCCTCCAGCGCCTCCTCGCCCGTCTCAACCGTGCCCACGAGCTCGAGGTCGTCGAGATGCCCGAACAGCAGGTCGAGTCCCTGCCGAACGACGGGATGATCATCTACGCCCAGGCAGCGAGTCCGAGCGCCCATTGGTGCGATGTTAACGCCATTGCGGCTGCGCAAGCAACGTGGCGCGCCATATGATCCGCGCCGTCCTGCGGCGGGGAAGCGGAAGGAGAACGATGTTCGGCTCGATAGTGGTGGGAACCGACGGTTCCGAGACGGCCAAGGAGGCCGTCCGTCAAGCCACCGAGCTGGCCAAGTCGATTGGCGCAACGGTCTACGTGGTCAGCGCCTACGAGCCCGTCCCCGAGGGCCGTCTGCGCCACGAGCGCCAGGACGCCCCGCCCGACCTCGAATGGTCGATCAACCCGCGCGAGGACGTCGAGGCCACGCTCCGCGATGCCGCCGAGGGCATCGAGGAGCTCGGCGTGAAGGTCGAGACGGTGTCCCGCGAGGGCGACCCCGCGGACGCGATCCTGGATGTGGCCGAGGAGCAGGACGCCGACCTGATCGTGGTGGGGAACAAGGGGATGACCGGCGCCAAGCGCTTCCTGCTCGGGAGCGTGCCGAACAAGGTGTCGCACCACGCGCCGTGTTCTGTCTTGATCATTCGGACCACTTAGATCGCGGATCGCGGATCGCAGATCGCGTTAGGGATCCGACTCGTTCTTGATCAAGCCGCTCAGGGTTCGGGCGATCTCGTCGATCGACGCGGCGGTTCCGGCCGGGACGAGACCCTGGCGCTCGGCGCTCACGATCCAATGCTCGGTCTCGTGTAAGGAGCCGCGCGCGATGTACGGTAAGCGACGGCGGTCGTTTACGTGTCAGCGACCGGTCGCCTCGGCGATGTTTGCGCCGACACTGTGGGCGGCTCGCACGAGTTGGCGGCCGATTACATAGCGCTCGAAGTCCGGCCAGCGGCGAACCACCCGATGCAGTTCGTCGGCGAGGTCTGCCGCGCGCCGATTCGCACCGAGGAATTCACCCCCGCGATCTGCGATCTGCGATCTAAGCCAGAATCGTCTTCTGCCCCCGCTTCAGGGTGACGTGGAAGTCGCTCCCCGGCGCGAGCGTCTGCTTCGACCGCTGCTTGATGGTCGCCATCCGCACCAGCTCGCAGTCGAAGCTCTTCTGCGTGGCCTTCACGCGCGCGAACCCGTGATGGTCGAAGTCGGCTGACGCCACCCAGGGGTTGATGCCGCGCAGGGCGGCGATCAGCGCCGGATCGGTGTGCGGGTTCTGGTCGTTGCCCTGGATCGTCACGCCGCCGCCGGCGTCGAGGTTGATCTCGCCGAGTCCCTGGGCGGTGATCGAGCCGCCGACGAACTCGATCGCGACCGTGTCGCCCTGGCCCATGTTCGTCTTCACGTCGCCGGTGATGAAGGTGTGGATGTCGCCGGTGATGAACACGACGTCCTTGATGCCCTTGTCGCGGATGAACGTCAGCAGCTGCTCGCGCTCCTGCGGGTAGCCGTCCCAGTTGTCAAAGCCGTAGAAGGAGCCGCCGAGCACCTTGGTCGGCATGATCGTGACCTCGTTGGCCAGCACCTTCCACGCCGCCTTGGACTTGCGCAGCTGGGTCTGGACGTACTTCATCTGGGTCTGGCCGAGGAAGTCGCGCGGCTGGTTCCAGTCGGCGCAGGGAGGGGCGACGGCGTCCCCGCACGGCTGGTTGGCGCGGTAGCGGCGCTGGTCCATGATCACCAGGTCGACCGTCCGGCCGAAGCGCAGCGTGCGGTACTGGCGGCCCGGCGTCACATAGGCCGGCATCGACTGGAAGAACGCCTTGTAGGCGGCCGCCTTGCGCGCCGCGCTGTAGCGGAGCTGCGGCGGCAGGCCGCCGTCCCCCTCCTTGCCCGCGTAGTTGTCCTGCACCTCGTGGTCGTCCCAGAGCATCACCAGGGGGAACTTGGCCTGGACCGCGCGCAGCGCCGGGTCCGAGCGGTAGAGCGCGTACTTGTCGAGGTAGTCCTGGTAGGTGAGCGCCTCGCGCACGATGTCCGGGTTGCCGGGGTTGACGCTGCCGATGTCGTCGTCGCGCACGCCCGTGCCGTCGGCCTTCGAGTGGTAGGTCTCCGCGTAGATGTAGTCGCCGAGGCAGACCATGAAGTCGTAGTCGTCACGCAGCATCACCTCATGGGCGTTGTAGTAGCCGTGCGTGAAGTCCTGGCAGGACCAGAAGGCGAACGTGACGGGCTGCTTCGAGTCGGCCGGGAGGGCCGTGCGGAAGCGGCCGATCTCGGAGTGCGAGCCCTTCGTGGAGAAGCGGTACCAGTACTCCTCGTGCGGCCGCAGATGCTCGAGCCGCGCCTTGACCGAGTGGTTGAGCGCCTTGTTGGTGCCGATCTGCTGCCGCGCCACCACGTGCCGGAACGACCTGTCGCGCGCCACCTCGAGCTGCACCCGGCCGGGACCCTCGATGTCCGCCACGCGTGTCCACAGCGTGATGCCGTTCGGAGTGGGGTCCCCCGAGATGAGACCGTCGCTGAACTTCCCGCTCCGCAGAAGCGGCGCCTTGCGCGCGCTGGTCAGTCCCTGCGCGAGGGCCTGCGGGGCGAGGACGGTGGCGGCGGCGGCCGACCCGGCCGAGCCGAGGAACTGGCGGCGAGAGAGCAAGGCGAGTCCTTCCGTCGGGGTGCGGCGGCCGCCGCAACCGTACTACGGCCCGAGTGCCACCGCGGGCTGAACCAGCCCGAACCCGTAGCGGGTGTCATAGCCCGGCGGCCCCAGATCTCGGGCCGTCTGCTCGAGCCGCAACTCGACGGCGTTCGGCGTCGGATCGTTCCCCAGCCGCTTGCTCGCGATGAGCAGCGCCGCCGACGCCGCCACGTGCGGGCTCGCCATCGACGTGCCCTCGTACTCGGCGCCGCGTATTGCGAAGCTGCGCACGGCGCCGTCGCGCGCGAAGGTCTGCTGGAAGATCGGCGGCTCGTCGACCCCCGGGTGGCAGTTGGCCACGTCCGCCGCGTTGTCGGCGTTGGGCGCGTCGGAACCGCCGCCCGGCGCCATCAGCTTGAGGCCCGGGCCGCCGTTCGAGTAGTCGGCCTGGCAGCCGTCCTGCGTGGTGGCGCCGACCGAGATCACGTGAACGGTGTGGGCGGGGTAGGCGACCGCCGTGTCGGCCTCGTTGCCGGCCGCTGCGACCAGGACCACGCCCTTCGCGTGCGCGTGGCGCACGGCGCGGACGATCTCCGGGATCTGGCTGGCCGTGACGCTCGTGTCGAACTCGAGGCTCATGTTGATGACCTTCGCGCCGTGGTCGGCGGCGTAACGGATCGCGCGCGAGATCGCCACGGCGTCGCCGGCGCCCTCGGAGTCGAGCACCCGCAGCGGCATGATCTTCACGCCGTAGGCGAGCCCCGTGAGCGCGATGCCGTTGTTGGTGCTCTCGGCGATCGTCATGCTCACGTGGGTGCCGTGGCCGTTCAGGTCGTCGGGGTGGGTGTCGTTGTCGACGAAGTCGTAGCCGTGGGTGATGTGGTTGCGCGCGAGGTCGGGAGCCTTGCGGAAGCGGCCGCGGTTCTCGTAGGCGAGTCCGGTGTCGAGCACCGCGACGGTGACCCGGCGCCCGCCGGGCGCCCCGGCGGCCGCGACCTCGGCCCAGGCGTCGGGCGCGTCGATCCCGAACGGCCCGACGAGGTCCCACTGGACCTGGGTCCAGCCCGTGGGCGTCGTGGCGAGGCCCGGATCGTTGGGGTAGAAGGCGTCGGCGTGCGCGATGTAGTCGGGCACCGCCCACTCCACGTTGCGGTGCCTGCGCAGCGAGGCGATCGTCTCCGGGACCGAGCGGTCGCGCCTCACCGACAGGACGCGCGCCCCGCCTGGCATCACCCGCGCGAGGCGTGTCCCCGTGCGACGCTGGACGATCGCCCGAACGAGGCGCGGCGCGTGGCCGCGGTACTTCACGATCACCTGGCCGGGCACGTAGTCAGCCGCCCGTGCGCCAGCGGGCGCAAAGATCAGAAAGGCCGCTATTGCAGCGGCCGAAGCTAGGACGGGGCGGCGGCGCATGACTACGTGGCTTTCGACAAGTCTATGCCGGTGGAAACAACGCTCACCAGCAGAAGTTGTTACGTGCAGGTTGAGGAAATGGCGGAATCGCCACTGCAGAAGACGGCATGAGCTCAGTCTTCTTCCCGCGAGACGAGTACTTCATGCGCCTGGCCCTGCGTGAGGCCGAGCGCGCCCTCGAGCACGAGGACGTGCCGGTGGGCTGCGTGATCGCCCGCGAGCAGGAGGTGATCGGCGCCGCCCCCAACGAGCGCGAGCTGCGCTCCGACCCCACGGCCCACGCCGAGATCCTGGCACTCCGCGAGGCTTCGGCGGCCGTTGGGAGCTGGCGCCTGTCGGACGCTGTCGTCTACGTCACGCTCGAGCCCTGCGCCATGTGCGCCGGCGCGCTGGTGCTGGCGCGCGTGCCGCGGGTCGTGTTCGGGGCGCTCGATCCCAAGGCCGGGGCCGCCGGCAGCGTGCTCGACGTGCTCGGCGAGCCCCGCCTCAACCACCGGCCCGAGGTGGCCGGGGGACTGCTGGCCGAGGAGTCGTCGATCCTCCTGCGTGCGTTCTTCGCCTCGCGCCGCTAGCGGTCCCAGGGCCTGCGCTAGCCTTCGACGGCCTGACCCTCGGAGGGGTGCCGGAGTGGTTGAACGGGGCGGTCTCGAAAACCGTTAACGGCGGTTTCGTCGTTCGAGGGTTCGAATCCCTCCCCCTCCGCTTCTTGGCGTGGTAGACCCACGTTCGCGGCAAACGGGCGTTGGTTGCCGCAGTTTGGACGATGGCGGGATGTCTCGAGACCGCGGGCCCCGCGTCAACGAACGTCAGCCCGCGTCGAGGCCCGCCTCCGCTACCAGGATTTCATTCCCCCGCATTCCCCAAGTCGCGTGGGCGGGCATGGCACGCGTGGTCGTTCCTACGAGGCCACTCAGGAGCCCGCCGGTCGGACTCCGCCTCGACTGCGGTGCGTATTCCGTCCTCAGAGTGCCGCGTGCCCACCGCGACGGCGCCACAGGTGTCCTGACGGCAGCTCCTGGTGCGCAGCATTCACGCGCCATGGCACCAGCGGGCGTGATCGCTCTGCCCCGATAGGTGTGGCCGACGCAGACGACCGCCCCGCTTCTGCTGCTCGTCCAGAGCGGGCACCACATCGGCAGCGACGATTGCTGCCGCTCGCCGAGGCAAAGAAGGCGCCACGTCCCTCGTTTCCGCGCAGAGCGGGTCCCGGCGTGTCCGCTGCGAAACCCGCGCGGCGACGAATGCACGGACATGCCTTGTGCTCACGTTTCGGGCTTCCTGCGGCGTGGAGCGACGCCGCCAGTGACGCGGACACGTTCTGTCAAGGCCGACGCTGCTGCCAGCGGGCGAGGCTCCCGTTGGTCGTCCGTTGCGGCTCGCGATTTCCGTCGTCGCGCGCTTCGATTCCGGCAGGTAACGATCACTTACCGGTGTGGGAGCGAGGATGCCGACGGCCGCGCGAGCGGCCGATTGAGCTCTGAACCTCCGGTCAGGGCTCGGGTTCGAACTGCGCTGCGGTTGTGCCCGTGAAGACGACTCCACGCGAGCTCGCCGGCGCCGTGCCGCCGACCACCGACAAGCCGCCAGTGGGCGTGTCGGTGGCTTCGTCGAAGAGGGCGCCGCTAGGAGGCTTGGCAACGGGGACGACGCTATGGGCGAGCCCGTCAGACGTAAACGGGGTGGACACGTACTCGCCGACAAACCTGCCTTTGGTGGTGTTGGCGAGCCAGTCGAGGCTCATCCGCCCGGCCAGCCGCGTCGGCCCACTCCAGGTGGCGCCGCCATTGGCCGAAGAGACGAAGCCGACGTCGAGCTGGCAGGTGACCGGGTCGCAGCTGACGTCGGGCTGGGAGTAATAGGTCACGCCGATGTGAGCGCCGCCGCCTGAGGTGGCGGAGTCGATCCCGATCGCCGAGATGAAGTGATCGGCGGCGCTCGTCACCGGGTCGATCGGAACCCGTGCGACGGGCGACCAGTCGACCCCGTTCATCGAGCTCGCGAAGACGATGTCGTTGGAGCTGCACTTCGTGCGGAAGCGGCAGTCCCACCACGCAACGAAGACCTTGCCCGCTCCGTCGACGGCCGCCGACGGCCACACGCCGTCAGGGCGCATCCCAACCACCGTGTGCAAGCGGATGGGATCCACGCTCGTCACTTTCGACCAGCTCGCGCCGCCGTCCAGCGAGCGGAATGCGCGCAGGGAGTAGGTGCCGCCAGAGCTAGTGATCGGGACGATCACGGTGCCGCTGGGCTGCACAACCGGGCTGACCCCCCAGCCATTGGGACTGCTCGCCGGTGTCTTGACCGCTCCCCACGTGAGCCCACCGTCGGTAGACATGCTCAGCTCCACGCGGGACGCATTGCCGACGTTGGTCCACTGCTCGTAGCAATGGCCATAGAAGGGGCTCGTGGGAGTGTTGTCGCAGGCAACCCACGGCTTGTCGAGGTAGCCGTGGTCCGGACCTGGGGCGACACCGATGGGTCCCGACCAGGTGATCCCGTTGGACGAGCGGCTCACGACCACCCCCGGGTCGCCGGGGGGGACATGCGTCTTCGGTAGCTGCGCTTCGACGATCGGAAGCACTGAGGCCACCCAGACCCCGTGCTTTGCGTCGTAGGCGACCGTCGGATCTGAGGCGCGGTCGAAGGGGCCACCCGAAAACGTCGTCATCGGAAGAATGCCGTTCGTCCAGGTCGTCCCGGCGTCCGTCGAGGTAGCAAACGTGATCCCCGAGGCGGCGCCGTCGAGAAAACGCCCTGCCTGCATCGTGGCGACGATCGTGGATCCAAAAGCCGATGCGCCGGGCTCCACCTCCGTCGCGTGCTGGCTCGTCGGGTTGCTGAACGGATCGGAGCTGATCTGCGTCGACGGCACGTTTGCCAGAGCGGACGAAGGGCTCAGCATCGCCACCGCTGCCACTGCGAACGCCGCGACGCCGCTCCGCCAACGAGCCGGCGCGATCGTCTGGGCGGCACTTCTTGAATCCCTCATTCCCATCCCCTTCCGCGAGGAAGTCGCCTTTGCAAGAAAGGGTCGGAATAGGCCGAGCAGCCTGCGCGTCGCCTTCATGGTCGCCCCCACACGTACTGAACCCTCTCACCCCGCGGCGAGCAGGGCAGGGCCGGTTTTGTTCCCGCGGGCGACCGCTCTGGCCACGAAGGAGTCACGGCACGCCATACCCGCGCCATCCGGACCCTCGCCAGTCCATCAGTCTGACTCCGGGCCCTGCGCCGAAACGGCGGTCGGCGGGATGTTCTGGTTGAGCGCGAAGACGTTGTCGGGGTCGTACTTGTTCTTCAGCGCCACCAGTCGCGTGAACTTCTCCTCGCCGTAGGAGGCGCGCAGCCGCCCCTCGCGATCGTCGCCGTTGATGAAGTTGGCTGGCGCTTGGTCAACTGCCCATGGCCGCATCGTCTCGGCGAAATCCCGCGCCAGTCGCTGCTCGTGGCCCGTCAGGTCCGAGTCCAGCGACATTGCGAGGTAGAAGTACAGCCACTTGGCGTCCGGGAGCGCGAGCGCCATCGAGTTGCGGTCGGTGCGCGCGAGTGCACCCCCGAGCGGTGCGAAGATGATCTGGGTGAACGGCGAGCGCACGTCCGCTGTGGCCTGGATGGCGGCGTCGATTGCCGCGTCTGGGAGCTCCGGCAGGTAGTCCACCTTGTAGTAGTCGGTGATCCCCCACGGGTTTGCGGGGTCGAGCATCTGCTGTACGGCCACGTAGGGCATGGGCTGGACGAGCTCGACGAGCGGCTCGCCCCATTCGAGCAGCGGGCGCAGGACCTGCCGGCCCTGTTCGGGATCGCCGACGTAGACGACGATCAGGCCGCATGCGGGCACGCCGCGGGCGTGCTCGGGCACGAACGGCTCAGGCGGCGCAGTCAGCAGCGCAAATCCGCCGCCCACCTCGTCGGGTGCCTGCTCCATGAAGTCGCGGTAGACCCGCAACAGCCCCTTAGCCGCGGCGCGCGGATGCAGGATCATCCCGGCGAACACGATCGGCCCAACGGGATGGAGGCGGAATTCGAATTCGGTCACCACGCCGAAGTTCCCGCCGCCGCCTTTGAGCCCCCAGATGAGGTCTGGATTCTCGTCAGCGCTGGCACGGATGATCCGGCCGTCGGCCGTCACGAGCTGCACCGAGATGAGGCTCTGGCAGGTTGGGCCGAGCTTGCGGTCGATCCACCCCGATCCGCTCCCCAGCGTTAGGCCAGCGATGCCAGTGTGGGTGACCCGGCCACCGGTCACCGCGAGCCCGTGCCGCTGGGTCGCGGCATCCAGCTCCCCCCAGGTGAGACCGGCGCCGAAGTGGCCAGTGCGTCCCTGGACGTTGATCTCCGCGCTCTTCATCGGTCCGGTGTCGATCACGATCCCGTCGTCGCAGCTTGAGAATCCGATCGCGGAGTGACCGCCGCCACGCACCGCGATCGTCAGGTCGTGCTCGCGTGCGATGGCCAACGCGGCTTGCACGTCGCTCGAGCCGGTGCACCTGGCGATCAGCGCCGGACGCTTATCGATCGCGCCATTGAACACTCGGCGGGCATGGTCATAGTCAGCATCGCCCGGGCGAATCAACTCGCCCGCAAAGGTCTTGTCGAGCGTGGTCGGTGTGCTCATCGGTCCCTCCCGGGATCGTGGATCACCGTGCTGCGTGATCGAGTTTGCGAGCGTCAAACTAGGCGTACGGCGACGCCAGTACATCTGCCAGATGGCGTATACGCGACCAACGCCTGGCTACATGTATCTGTCAACCTCAGGGGGGTCGGGCGGCGCGCCGGGCCGCTTCGGCCGCGACTTCTGCGCGGGAGGAGCTCCCGAGCTTGGCGAAGATGTGAGAGAGGTGGACCTTCACCGTCCCACGGGAAATGAACAAGCGCTCGCCGATTTGAGGGTTCGTGAGCCCCTCGGCGACAAGCTCGACCACCTTCAGTTCGGTGGGGGTGAGGCTCTTCCAGCCGCGGGCTGGTCGATTGCGCTCGCCACGCATGCGGCGCAGCCAGGCAATCGCCTCTCTGACCGTGAGGCTCGCCCCCTGGTCTCGTGCGGCCTGGAACGCTTCGGCACCCAGAGCGGCGCGCAGCACGTGCTCGAGCTCGCCGAGACGTTCCTGGTCAGGCACGCGTGGCACGGTTCCGAGATCGGCTCTTGCCCGCTGCGCGACCCCGATGATTCGCGCGGCCTCTTCGTAGCTCTCCAAGCGGGTGGCGAGCTCGGACAGCGCGTCGAGCGTCCGGGGCAGATCCTGGAACAGCTCCCAGTTCATGCGCAGCGCAAGCGCGTCGTGCAGAAGCGTCTCGCATTCGCCGTAGCGCTCACGCCGCATCGAAAGATGCGCGAGGACATCCTTGCCCAACGCGAGCAGCTGTCGCGAGCTGATGCGCTCAGCGATCGCGACCGCCTCCCGCGCACGGGCCTCCGCTTCATCCGCGTGGCCGGCCATCTGGAGCACGTCCGCGAGCGTCACCGTCGTCCACCCAAGACCCCATCCTGCATCCATCCCGCTCGCCACCAATGGCTCGAGCACCACCCGTGCACGATCAAGCTCGCCCATCGCCACATACGCTCGCGCCATGGACGCCTCAAGGTAGGGAAGGATCAGGCCCGCGCCGGACGTGACCATCCGCTCGCGTGCGGCGTTCACCCGCTCGATCGCCACGTCGCGGTGCCCTTCCTCGATTTCGCGCCACGCGATCCACATCTCGCCGGTGGCTTCCGTCATCGGCTCGCCGATCTCCCGCCCAACGGCGAGCGCATGCTCGACGAGTTCACGGAAGCGCTCGCCCTCGCCCCGCATCAGCGGTCGGTAGGACTCCATCAGCCAGTACCACGAGATGTAATCGCGGTAGCCGTGGCGCTCGGCGAGCTCCAGCACATCTGCTCGCAGCCGCTCACCCTCCTCGTGCTCATCGCAGATCTGCTGGTGAGTCCACGCGAGATTCAGGCGCGCATCGGCAAAGCACCAGTCATCGCCCCTCGCGGATGCCAGCTCGCAGGCGCGCCGGAGCCGCGGACGGCTGCCAACTGGATCAGGGAAGCTCTGGATCAAGCCAAGCACGTTGAGCGCACGCGCCTGCGCTGACTCGTCGTCGACTTCCTCTGCCATTGCGAACGCCCGCTCCGCGATCTCGACCGCCGGCTCCGACTTTCCGCCGCTGACCAGCAGATAGGCATGAGCACACAACGCTCCAGCGCGCGGCGAGGTGGCGGACCCGTCAGCCGCCCTGAGCGCCCTCACGCAGCAGCGCTCCGCCGCCCCGAACAGTCCACGCAGGCGCCACCAGTGAAACAACGCCCCAGACAGCGCCAGCGCCCGATCGCCGTCGGTCTGGACCGCACGATCAAATGCCGCCTCGAGATTGGGGGCCTCGGCGTCGAGCACCTCAAGCCACGCGCGATCTCCGGCCAGATTGGGTGCCGCGTCCTCCGCGAGGGCGAGGTAGGCGTCGCGATGACGATCGCGGAGCGACTCCAGCTCCCCGGCATCGACCAACCGCTCCCAAGCGTATTGCCGGATCGTTTCGAGCAGCCGGTACCGGACTGCTGGACCACGCTCTTCGGCCACGACGAGCGACTGGTCCACCAGGCGGCCGAGCAGGTCGAGGATCGCCACCTGTGACAGACCGTCCCCAGCGCACACCTCCTCGACCGCATCGAGCGTAAAGCCGCCCGCGAACACCGCCAGCCTCCGCAGCAGCATCCGCTCCTCGTCTGAGAGAAGATCGTGACTCCAATCAACCGAGGCACGCAGCGTCTGATGGCGCGGCAGTGCAGTTCGAACCCCTCGCGTCAGGAGACGGAAACGGTCGCTGAGAGCGCTCGAGATCTGCTCGACCGACAACATTCGCACCCGTGCCGCAGCAAGCTCGATCGCGAGCGGCAAGCCATCCAACGCATGGCAGATCGCAGCGATCGCGGACGCATTCTCATCGTTAGCCGCGAAATTCGGCCGCGCCTGGCGAGCACGCTCGACGAACAAACGGCCCGCATCAGACCGCTCGAGCGCCTCCAGCGGCCCGCGTGTCCGCTCTGCGACGGGCAACACCAGCGAAGGAACTCGCCACTCCGTCTCCCCAGCGACTCCTAGCGGAGATCGGCTCGTAGCCAGCACCGTGACCTGCCGGCAGGCGCGAAGCAATGCCTCCGCCGCCTCGGCACACGCAGCCGCTATGTGCTCGCAATTGTCGAGAACGATCAACGCCCGATCCTCAGCCAGACGCACGCAGCTCCCGTCGAGCGCAGTCATCCCCGGCAGCGGCCGAACGCCCATCGCGGCGAGCAGCTGCTCGCCAACCAGCTCCCCATCCCCGAGCGCGGCCAGCTCAACCCACCACACGCCGTCCGGGAAACGCTCGACCGCATCGGCAGCAGCCCGAAGCGCGAGCCTCGTCTTTCCGGTCCCGCCGACGCCGATCAGCGTCACCAGGCGCGTCCCCGCCAGCAGGCCTCGGACCTCGTCGAGCTCCCCCTCTCGGCCGACGAAACTTGTCAGCTGATCGGGCAGATTGTTCGGAGGAGCGTCGTCCAGCACCCGCGTGATGTTGCCTTAGGCGATGAGGGCTCTGGTCTGATCGGCTATGCCGAACACCGCCAGCAGTCTAAGGCCGCGAAATGCAGAACACGATCGGGACGGCGCGCACGACACCGCCGCTGATGCTGGTAAACGAAACCAGGACGTGCGGATTTGGGTTTGTGCGAGACGACCGCATCGGAACAGACGCGAGCGCGGCGGCCCGCGTGCGAGCTGATTACCCCAATCGCAGCAATCCACGTGTCTCGGCCGCGTTCGGCCGTCACCTGAGATTCGCCTCAGTGAGAACCTGACGCGCCGGCGGTCGGTGTCGTCCGGCTCGTCGGTTTGGCTCCCGGGCGGCGGCGGGCTGACTCTCTATTCGCCTGTCGACCTGCTCTGGGTCTGACCGGCTTTTGCCTTGTCGCCCGTCGCCGCCCGAGGATCCATCGGCGTGACTTCATAGGAGCGTGGCATCGCCCCAACTGAGGTGTGTCCGCCGGGGATCCACTCCGTCGGCCATAACTCCAACGAAGGGACGGTGCAGATGATCGTGATCGGTGTGGACACACACAAGCGATCGCACACGCTCGTGGCGCTTGACGCGGCGACCGGAGTGACGCGCGGCCAGTTGACGATCCCGGCCAGCGACGATGGGACGCTCGAAGCGTTGGGGTTCGCCGCCGAGCTCGACGACGAGCGGGTGTGGGCGATCGAGGACTGCCGGCACGTCTCCGGCCGCCTGGAGCGGGCGCTGGTCGCGAGCGGCGATCGGGTGATCCGGGTCGCGCCCGGGCTGACCGAGAGCTCGAGGCGGGCGGTGCGCGAGCCGGGGAAGTCCGACCCGATCGACGCGATCGCGATCGCTCGCGCCGCGCTCCGAGAAGGCATTGACACGTTGCCGGTCGCGTTCCTTGACGAGCGGGCGCTCGAGATTCGGGTGCTGAACGATTACCGTGACCAGCTCATCAACGAGCGTGTCCGGCTCGCGAGCCGGCTGCGCTGGCACCTCGTGCAGATCGCACCGGAGCTCGAGGCACAAGTGCGACCCCAGGGTCTGATCGGCCCGCGGATTCGCGCCAAGGTCGCGCGAGGGCTCGCGCGACTTCCCCGCAGCCCACAAGTCCGGGTCGCCCGGGCGATCCTCAAACGGATCAACGAGATCTACCGCGAAGAGGGAGAGCTGCACGCCGA
The DNA here is from genome assembly GCA_963848495.1 of uncultured Thermoleophilaceae bacterium. Lineage (GTDB taxonomy): Bacteria > Actinomycetota > Thermoleophilia > Solirubrobacterales > Thermoleophilaceae > JAICJR01. Next base: position 59,418 of record CAWKDV010000001.1, on the reverse strand, counting down.
GATCACGGCGCTGATCGAGGCTCACTGCCCGCAGTTGCTCGCCGAGCACGGCTGCGGCACAGTGACCGCCGCGATCATCATCGGCCACACCGCCGGCGCCAAAAGGTTCCCGACCGACGCGTGCTTCGCCCGCCACGCCGGCACCGCCCCGATCCCCGCCAGCTCCGGCAACACCCAACGCCACCGACTGCACCGCGGTGGCGACCGCCAGCTCAACCGCGCCCTGCACATCATCGCCCTCTCACGTGCCCGCACCGACCCCGCGACCCGTGCCTATCTCGACCGCCGACACAGCGAGGGCAAGACCAAGCGCGAAGCGATCCGCTGCCTCAAACGCCACCTCGCCCGGCGCATCTGGCGCCTGCTCTACACCACCGTCGAAGCCGCCCCGCCCCACAGCAAACGTGCTCGCTCAAATACGGAAATACCGAACTTCACTTGACATAGGAGAGGCAATAGCAGGACGCGGCGTTTGGTTTGCTTCGGGAAGCGGCAGCAGTCGTCGCTGCCGATGTAGTGCCCGCTCGGATGAGAAGCAGAGGCGGTCGCCGCCTGCCTCGACCTCACCCATCAGGCGCGAAGGAGCAGCACGACGGGCAATCGATCGCTGCTCCGCGCATGAGGCGGAGTACTGTCGAACGCGCGACGTGTCGCTTCTCGTTCCGGATCATCTCGGCAGCTTCGATGGCCCGAGGCAGCTGACATGAACGCTTGGTTTCGTTGTCCTTCCGACGTTCCACGCGACGGATGAGCTGCGGCCAGCGGATCGGATGGGAAGGCTGCCCTCTGCGAGGGCGGAATCCTGACGGGGTCGACTGGGGAGTGCCGCCGAGGACGGCCCATGTAGCTGCTACGATCATCGATATGACGCTACATGGCGAGGACTACGAGGTGGGCGTGAGGGAGCTTCACGATCGCCTCAGCGAGCACCTAGAGAGGGTCGAGCGGGGCGCGCAGGTGGTCGTCACGCGTCGTGGTAAGCCGATCGCCCTCCTGTCTGCGGTTGACCAGGAAGATCCTCTCACGGGGTTGGTGCGACGCGGTCTCGTCACCTCGCCGGTGCGGGCGCGGCGGGTGCGGCGGGCGGTCGTGAAGGCGCGCGGCTCGGTGTCGGACCTCGTCGCCGAGCAGCGCCGCTGATCCTGTACTTCGACACGTCGGCGCTGGTGAAGCTGGTCATCGTCGAGGACGGCTCTGAGCTCGTCGCTGAGCTGTGGGCTACTCGCCACCGCGCCGCGTCCAGCATCTTGTCCTATCCCGAGGGTCGCGCCGCACTCGCGGCCGCACGCCGCTCCGGACGACTGACTGCCAGGGCCCACGACCGGGCTCGCGAGGAGTTCGAGTCCTTGCAGTGCGAGCTGCTGCTGGTGGGGATCGATGTGTCGCTTGCCCGCCAAGCGGGACAGCTTGCCGAGGAGCTCGCCCTGCGCGGCTTCGACGCCGTGCATCTGGCGAGCGTGCTGGCGCTTGGGCACGGGGCGATCCTCGTCACCTGGGACGGACAGCTCAGGCGCGCGGCGGTCCAGAGTGGCTGCGCCATCGCTCCCGGAGGCTGACAGCGGCCGCGGACACGGGCTGAGATTCATTCCCCCCGGGATTCCCCCGGGACGCAGCTTCCAGTTCTGATGCGGCATCGGCGCCGCTTCTGCGCGGTCTCGAAAACCGTTAACGGCGGTTTCGTCGTTCGAGGGTTCGAATCCCTCCCCCTCCGCTGCGATCCCCGCCAGGGGCGGGGATCGCGGTTCGGTCAGCCGGCTGTGGGGCGGTTCGCCGCCCGCACGCGGGGCATCAGCTCGCTCCGGCCATCGCCGGCGCGCGAGCGGTGGCGGTGCGGTTGGCGCGGGTGACCAGGACGACGGACGCCACCGCGGTCCAGAGGACCACGCCGAACAGCGAGATCGGGAAGGCGGGGCTCGCCGCGATCACGCCGAGGATGATCAGGACCCAGCCCATCCATGCCGGCAGCCAGCGTCCCCGGACCACCGCGATCCCCATGGCCGTGCCGAATAGGAGCAGTCCCCCGATCATCGGCAGGAACATGTCGTAGGCCACCGTGTTGATGCCCTGGGCGGTGGCGGGGCTGAGGTGCGCCGGGCTGTCCGTGAGCGCCCACGTGAGGCCGCCGGAGAGCATCAGGCCCACGGCGAACAGCCCCGCTCCCACCAGCGCGACGGCGCCCAGCGCCTCGCCCCGGCCCGACTGCCGGATCGTGTTGTACAGCGAGCCGGCGAAGTACACGAACAGCGCCAGCGCCACCGTGCCGACCACGGCGCCGGCGCGCTCGCCCGAGCGGTGGGCCGTGAAGAAGGCGATCACGTGCTGTCCGCTCGACTTCGGCTTCGGCTCGGTGGGAATGGTGGCGAACGACACGACCATGATCACCGCGAAGACCAGTCCGGTCAGCGGTGCCAGGCGACTCAAACGATCCGACATCTCGTCCTCCTCGAAGTGGGAATCCGGCTACGGCGTAACCGTCACAGGAGGCGCGGCCCATGTCGTCGGCCGCGGCGGCGATTGGGGTCGCCTGTGCGGCGATTCCGGGTCCACCTCAGGGAGGACCCCGGTCATCGCCTGAGGGGATGCGGAGACGGGCCGCGGCGGTTAGCGTCCGCACCGTGGCCGGCGTTGACAATCTGCTCGTTCGGCTCCGCGGAATCGACCTGCGCATGGTCGACCTGGCGGTGGCGCTGTGCCTCGCGGCCGGCGCGGTCGCGGCGGTCCTGAACGCGGGGCACGCCGGAGTCGTTCCCCTCGCCGCCGCGGTCATCGCCACCGCGCCGGTGGCCACGCGCCGCCGCGCCCCGGTGGCGAGCGTGGCGGTGATGGCCGCTGGCACGATCCTGCTCTCGCGCACCGACTCGGCGCTCTCCGACGAGACGCTCGAGGGTCTCGCGGCCCTGCTCGGCTTCTACGCGCTTGGGCGCACGGCGACGATGCGCGGCTCGACCCTTGTCGACCTCGCGGCGCTCGCGGCCGGCGCCGTCGCCTGCGCCCTCACTCCGCACCAGTCGACGGTGGTCGACGTGCTGGCCACCTGGGGCCTGTTCATCGCCGGCCCCTACGTGGGCGGACGCACGGCGGAGAATCGCGGCGCGCTCACCCGCGAGCTCAAGGCCAACGCTGAGCGGCTGCACCGGGAACAGGAGACGCGCGCCCGGAGCGCCGCCGCCGAGGAGCGCACCCGCATCGCCCGCGAGCTGCACGACGTGATCGCCCACAGCGTGAGCGTGATGGTCATCCAGACGGCGGCCGCCCGTCGCGTGGCCCCCGGCGACCGCGACGCGGCGCGCCGGGCGCTCGCGTCCGTGCAGGGCTCCGGCCGCGAGGCGCTGCTCGAGATGCGTCGCATGATCGGCGTGCTCCGCCACGGCGACCTCGAGCTGGCGGGCGCGGCCGCACCGGGGTTGGGCCAGCTCGACCTGCTGGTGCAGCGGGCGCGCCTCGCCGGACTGCCCGTCGAGCTGCAGATGAACGGGCGTCGCCGCACGCTCCCGGAGAGCCTCGACCTGGTGGCGTTCCGGGTGGTGCAGGAGGCGCTGACCAACGCGATCAAGCACGCCGGCCCGGCGCGCGCGTCGGTGACCGTGACGTTCGCGCCGAGCTCGCTCGAGCTAGAGATCTGCGACGACGGGCGCGGCGACGCGGCGTCCGAGCTGGCCGGGGAGGGCGGCGGCCACGGCCTGGTGGGCATGCGTGAGCGGCTGATGCTCTACGGCGGCGAGCTCTCCACGAGCCACCGGGACGGGGGCGGCTTCCGCGTGCACGCGCGGGTGCCGGTGGACGAGGGGCGCGCCGCGTGAGGTCGCGGGGCTGGCGCAACCCGATTCCGGATCGGTGGGTCGACCCGCTGATCGCGGCCGGCAGTCTGACCGCTCTCGTCATCGAGAACCTGACCCTCAGGCACCACCGCGGGCCGCTGGTGCTCAACCTGCTTGCGATCGCCCTGATGACCGTGCCCGCCATCTGGCGGCGCCGCAGCCCGGTGCTCTACACCGCGGCTGTGCTCGCGGGTGCCACCGCGCTAATCGCCGGCCTGAGCTCCGACGGTACGAACCTGGCCCCGATCTATGTGCTCACGGTTCCCGCCTACACCCTCGCCGCGTACCGCCCGCGGGGCGTCGCGCTCATCGGCCTGGGCGCTCTCCTGGCGTGGGCGACGATCGTCAACGCGACCTCGAGCCCGACGGCCGGGAACTACATCGGGACCGCCGTCACGGTGGGCGTGGCCTGGACCCTGGGCCGTGCGATCCGCGCCTGGCGCATGCTCGCCGGGGAGCTCGAGCGCAAGGCGGAGCGGATCGACGCCGAGCGCGAGAGCCGCGCGCGCCTCGCGGTGGCGGACGAGCGCACGCGGATCGCGCGCGAGCTGCACACGGTGGTGGCGTCGACCGTCAGCGCCATGGTCGTGCAGGCGGAGGCGGCGCAGCTCCTGCTCGACGCCGACCTGGGGCGCGCCGACGAGGTGATGGCCGCGGTGGAGGACACGGGGCGCGAGGCTCTCGCTGAGATGCGCCGAATCCTGGGCGTCCTGCGGCATTCGGACGATGGGCCGGACCTCGTTCCGCAGCCGGGCGTGGGGCAGGTGCACGCGCTGGTGGAGAGCGCGCGCGGGGACACGCGGCGGATCGAGCTGAGCGTGGAGGGTGAGCCCGGGCCGCTCCCGGCCAGTGTCGACCTGGGCGTGTACCGGATCCTCGAGGAAGCGCTGGCCGGGACGGGCCACGATCCGGTCCAGCTCGTGGAAGTGCGGCTTCGCTTCGGCGAGGACGAGGTGGAGCTCGAGGTGTCGACGTCCGGCGGGAAGCGCGCCGCTCCGTGGCCGACGCTTGCGATGAGCGAGCGCGTGGCGATGTGCGCGGGCGCGATCCACGCCGAGCCGGGCGTCGCCGGCGGCCGGCGCCTCGTGGCGACGCTCCCGCGGGCGTTCGAGGAGGCGTTCGTATGACGGTCCGCGTGCTGGTGGCGGACGACCAGGAGCTCGTGCGGACCGGCTTTCGCATGATCCTCGACGCCGAGCCCGACATCGAGGTCGTGGGCGAGGCGACGAACGGCCTCGAGGCGGTGGCGATGGCGCGCGAGCTGCGTCCCGACGTGGTGCTGATGGACATCCGCATGCCGGAGCTCGACGGGATCGCGGCCACTCGCGAGGTGGTGTCGCCGGACGGCCGGGACGTGGTGCCGCCGCGGGTGCTGATGCTGACGACCTTCGACCTCGACGAATACGTCTATGACGCCCTTAGAGCCGGCGCGAGCGGCTTCCTGCTGAAGGACCTGCCCGCGGCGCAGCTCGCCGCCGGGGTGCGCACGGTGGGCCAGGGCGACGCGCTCCTCGCCCCGGCCATCACGCGCCGCCTGATCGAGGAGTTCGTCTCAGCCACGCCCGCGGAGCCGCCGGCGCGGACTGGACGAGCTGACCCCGCGCGAGCTCGAGGTGTTCCGCATGGTGGCCAGGGGGCTGTCCAACGCCGAGATCGCCGAGGAGCTGATCATCGGCGAGACGACGGTGAAGACCCACGTGACCCGCCTTCTGATGAAGCTCGACCTGCGCGATCGCGTGCAGGCGGTGGTGGTGGCGTACGAGGCCGGGATCGTCAGCCCCGGCGGGCGCGCGGCGGGGTAGCTCGGCGAGCTCTTCAGGGCCGCATTCGGCCGCCGATCATCGAGGGGGAGGCTGCGACCAGGCGCAGGGATTCCTGATGGCGCGGCCGATGCCGAGAGACGAGCTGCTCCGCTGGCTCGTCGGCAACGCTTCAGACAATCGAGCCTGGCTCCCGGGGCGCCCAGTTCTCCGCCGTACGGCTTAGGGCGGACCCCGCTCAGCTTCCGCGCTCGTCGTCCCTCACGCGCATGAACATCGTGAAGAGCTGCATCTTGGCGGCGCGATCGAGCCCCTTCATCCTGGCCATCGCCTCCTGGGGCGTGGTCACGTCGGCGAACGCCGCGAGCGGGGTGTCCGACCGCGCGAGCTGCTCGCGGTCCGCCGGGGTGAGCTCCCGCAGCATCGCCATCGCCTCCTCGACGCTCGTGAGCCGGTCGATGCGGGCGATGATGTCGTCGGCCGAGTGGTCGACGTGGTCGGGGATCACCGTCGACGGGATCGCGGCGATGATGCCGAGCACGTCCTCGATCCGCTGATCGATCTCAGCGATCGAGTCGAACGGTCCCTTGCTCACGCAGCCGAACAGGTAGCGCTCCGCCCGGAAAGACCAGTCGTCGCGCGCCATCACGCGCCGCTGCACCTCCGGGGTGAGCACCTCGCCGACGCCTTCCGGGGGGCCGGTGACCACGAAGCGCTCGTCGAACTCCGGGTTGCCGGTCGCCACCGGCCGGGCGTGCACGAGGCCGGGGAAACGGCGCGGATGGATGGCCTCGAGCATCAGCATCGAGGGCAGCTCGGCGGCGCACACCGCGACCCCCCGCCAGTGGTCGGGCGAGTAGCGGACCTCGGTCTGGATGTTGGTCCAGCCGTTCGCCACCACCACACCCCGGCCGTCGACACCGGCCCGGAACGCGTCCCTGAAGACCGTGTCCCCGATCCGCAGCCGCTGGTCGACCAGGAGGTCCCTGGGCGCGCCGTACATCACCCGCGTGATCTCGTGGACGGCGTCCTCCAGGTGCCCGTCGAACGGCCGCTCGGCCGCGGGTTGCCAGCCGTGGGACGCCGCATGCTCGGTGAGGCCCGGCGGGCTGGGCACCTCCGCGGGCTGCTCGCCCGATTCCGTGCTGCGGTGGCGTTTGAAGAGCGACAAGCCTCAGCCGCCTGCGAACGCCGCGGCCAGGTCGGCGATCAGGTCCTCGGGCGCCTCGATGCCGCACGAGAGCCGAATCAGATCGGGCGGCACCGCGGCGCTCGATCCCTCCACCGCCTGGTGCGTCATCGCCTGGGGCACCTCGATCAGGGACTCGACGCCGCCGAGCGACTCGGCAAGCGAGAAGACCCGTGTGGAGGCCGCGATCCGGCGGGCGTCCGGATGCCGGAACGCCACCATGCCGCCGAAGCCCGGCCAGCGCACGTCGTAGACGCCCGGCGCGCCGGCCAGGTACTCGCTCACGGCGCGGCCGTTCTCGGTGTGAGCCTGGACGCGCAGCCCGAGGGTGCGGATGCCTCGATGGACGAGGAAGCAGTCGAGCGGGCCGGGCACGGCCCCGACGGCGTTCTGCACGAAGCGAATGCGCTCGTGGAGCTCCTCGCTCCCCACAACCACGGCTCCCCCGACGGTGTCGGAGTGCCCGCCCAGGTACTTGGTCGTCGAGTGGACCACGGCGTCCGCGCCGAGCTCGAGCGGGCGCTGGATCACCGGCGTGGCGAAGGTGTTGTCGACCGCCACCAGGGCGCCCCGCGACCGCTCCACCACCGCCTCCACGTCCACCACGGTCAGGCCCGGATTGGTGGGCGTCTCGACCCAGACCAGCGCGGTGTCCTCGCCCACCGCGGCCTCGAGCGCGGCCATGTCGGTCTGGTCGACGAGGGTGTAGCGGAGGCCCCAGCGAGCGAGGACCTTGTCCACCAGCCGGAACGTGCCCCCGTACAGGTCGTGCGGCAGCACCACGTGGCTGCCCGCGGCGGCCACGACGGTGATCAGCGCGTGCGAGGCGGCGAGCCCGCTCGCGAACGCGCTGGCGTGGCCGCCCTCCAGCTCGCCGAGCGCCGTCTCGAGCGCCGCGCGCGTGGGGTTCGCCGAGCGCGCGTAGTCGTAGTCGCCCACGAACTCGCCCGGGGCAGGCTGGACGTAGGTGGAGACCTGATGGATCGGCGGGACGATCGAGCCGAAGCTCGGATCGGGCTCCAGGCCGGCGTGCACCAGGCGCGTGGCCAGCCGCGCCCCGGGGGGCAGCGTCATTCCGCCAGTGCCTCGAGCAGGTCGGCCCGCGTGAGGATCCCCGTCGGGCGGCCGGCCACGGTGACGAGCACCGCCTGGCGGTCGCCCGCGAGTAGCTCGATCGCGGTGCGCACCGGCTCACCGGCCGCGACGACGGGGAAGGGGGGTTCGAGCACCTCGGCGACCTGGGCGTCCAGCAGGCTCGGGTCGCCGACCGCGTGCGCCAGCAGTCCGCGCTCGCCGATCGACCCGACGATGCTCTCCGGGTCGTGCGCCGAGACCACGGGCAGCTGCGACACGCCGTGCTCGTGCAGCAGCGCCACGACGTCCCGGACGCGGCTGCGGCTGTCGACGGTGACGAGATCGAGCGTCGCGTCCTCCTCGTGCTTGTGCGTAAGCAGGTCGCCCACGGTCCTGCTCGCTCCGCGCTCGAGGAAGCCGTGCTCGGTCATCCAGGCGTCGTTGAAGATCTTCGAGATGTAGGAGCGGCCGCCATCGGGCAGGATCACGGCGATCACGGCCTCGGTGTCGCCGAGCTCGCGCGCCACCTGCAGGGCGGCGTGAAGGGCGGTGCCGCCCGAACCGCCAGCGAGGATGCCCTCCGTCTGTGCCAGCCGGCGGGTGGCCAGGAACGAGTCGCGGTCGGAGACCGTGATGTAGCGGTCCACCACCGAGGGGTCGAAGCTCTCCGGCCAGAAGTCCTCGCCCACGCCCTCCACGAGGTAGGGCTTGACCGGACCGCCGGAGAAGATCGAGCCGACCGGGTCGGCGCCGATCACCTTGATCTCCGGATTCTGCTGCTTCAGGTAGCGGCCGACCCCGGTGATCGTGCCGCCCGTCCCGACCCCCGCCACGAGGTGCGTGATCCGTCCGCCGGCCTGCCGCCACAGCTCCGGTCCGGTGCTGCGCAGGTGGGTCTCGGGATTGGCCGGGTTCGCATACTGGTTCGGCTGGAAGGCTCCCGGGATCTCCCCGGCGAGGCGATCGGCCACCCGGTAATACGACTCCGGGCTGTCGGGTGGGACGTCGGTGGGGGCGACGACGACCTCGGCGCCGTACGCGCGCAGCAGGTCGATCTTCTCCCGGCTCATCTTGTCGGGCATCACGGCGATCACGCGGTAGCCCTTGAGCCGCGCCGCGATCGCCAGGCCCGTGCCGGTGTTGCCGCTCGTGGGCTCGACGATCGTGCCGCCCGGGCGCAGGCGCCCGTCGCGCTCGGCGGCGTCGATCAGGGCCACGGCCACCCGGTCCTTGATCGATCCGCCGGGGTTGAACGCCTCGAGCTTCGCGATCAGCTCCGGCGTCATTCCCGCCGCGAACCGAGACAGCCGCACCACCGGCGTCTCGCCGATCGCGTCCAGGATCGAGTCGTGGATGCCCGCGGCTGCTGCCGCGCTACCGGATGGTGCTGGACGCGTGGCGCTCATCGTCCGACATCAGCCCGGACGCTACCACCGTCCGCCAGCCCTTGGTCGCGGAGCGGCCGAACCGCGTCTGCTGGTGGGTGTGGCTGGGGCCCAGGTCGAGTACGAAGCTGTGGCCGGAGGGCGGGGTGACCAGCAGCTTGCCGCTGCCCGTGGCGCGGATGCCATGGCGAGTGAGCTTCAGGTAGACGAACTCGCGCACCCGGCGCCTCACCTGGAAGGTCCAGCCCCAGGCCGTGAACCAGGTGTGGGCGGAGGCGACGCTCGCGGTCGCCGGAGTCCGTGGCGGATGGCGGAACTGGCGCCGGAGCCAGGGCACGAGCTCGCGCATGTCGCGCTGCCAGTAGGGCAGGCTGTGCGAGCCGTCGAAGAAGCGCGCGTCCACGCCCCTGACGTGCGCGGCGCGCAGTGCCTTGACGAGAGCCTGGTTCTCGAGGCCCGCGCCGAACTCGACCGTGAGGGTGAGCTGGCGGATCGTGGCCTGCGGCGAGCCCGCCGGCGGCTCCGGGAAGTCAAATGGGCCGGGCGTGCCGTTGCCCGTGCGCACGAACACGCGCATGCCGCGCAGGTTCCCGGCAAGGTCGGTGGAGTCGTTGTCGCGCCAGATGACCTCGTTCTTCGCGGGGTCGCCCCAGCGGCAGGTTTTGTTCTGGAAGCCGAGCGCCAGCGGCAGCAGGGGGTGCGCCTCGCCGGAGAAGGTGGCCGCGTAGCTGAACGTCCCCGGATACTCGGCCGCGTACTTCGTGGCGCCGCCGCCGCCCATCGAGATCCCGGCGATTGCTCGCCCGGCCGCGCTTGCGAGCGTGGGGAAGTGGGCATCGATGAACGGGGCGAGCTCGCGGATGTGGAAGCTCTCCCAGGCCGGCGCCCGCCCGCCCGGGGCGCTCTCCTGCCAATCCGTGTAGTTGCCGTCCATCGACGGCTCGCTGCCGTTCGGCATCACGGCGATCACCGGCAGGCTGCCCAGCAGGCGCTGCACGCCTTGCCGCAGCCAGCTCTGGTGGTCGCCGCCGGCGCCGTGGAGGAGGTAGAGCACGTGGTAGCGCGTGCGACCCGACCCGTCGTAGTGCGCCGGAAGCAGGACGTTGACGGGCTGCACGTCTCCCATCGCCCGCGACCGCAGGCGAAGGGTGAGCAGCCTGCCCTGTCTCACTCGGCCGACCTCGTGGATCCCGATCCGGACCGGCGCGGTGCGCGGCACGCAGGTGGGCCAGGCCGGAGTGCCGGCCCCGCCGGCCGGCGCCGCGAAGGCGAGGCCGGCCAGTGCGATGACGGCGGTTCGGGTGAGCACATCCGCGACAGTACGGACAGATAGCTTTCCGCGGTGCTCCTCTACAACTCCCAGACCTCCGGCAACTGCTACAAGGTCCGGCTCCTGCTGGCCCACCTCGGCCTCGGCTACGAGCGCCAGGAGGTCGACGTCGTCGACCGCACGAACCGGCCCGAGCTGCTGGGGCACCTCAACCCGGGGCTGCGCGTGCCCACGCTCGTGCTCGACGACGGCCGGCCGCTCGGCGAGTCCGGCGCGATCCTCTGGTACTTCGGCGAGGGCACGCAGTACGTGCCCGAGGACCGCTTCGAGCGGGCCAAGGTGCTGCAGTGGATGTTCTTCGAGCAGTACAGCCACGAGCCGAACATCGCGGTGGCCAGGTTCCTCGTGTTGCACTCGGGGAGGCCAACCACCGAGGAGCAGCTCGCGCCGCTGCGCACGGCGGGCTACCGCGCCCTCGACGCGATGGAGGGCTGGCTCGCGGACGCCGACTTCCTCGCCGCAGGCCGCTACACGATCGCCGACATCGCGCTCTACGCCTACACGCACGTGGCCGGCCAGGGCGGCTTCGACCTCTCCGGGTATCCGGCGATCGGGGCCTGGCTCGAGCGCGTCGCCGCGCAGCCGGGCCACGTGACGATGGACGCCTAGCGGGCCGCCCTCGCGCGGGAGTAGCATGGGTCCGCCGCAGGTCCGGCACTGGCTTGCCATGCGGGTTCCCTTCAAGACCGAGACGGATGCCTTCCGCGTTGTCGCGGTGCTCGGACTGCTGGCCGGGATCTCCGTTCTCGTGGGCGTCCTCAGCACGCGCGCCTACGGCATCGTCGTCTTTGCAGCCGGCATCGCCGCGGGCGTGGTCTTCGAGCTCGCCGGGCGCGAACGCGAAGAAGGCTCGTCGCTCAAGGAGGCCTCGCGGCCGGGTGAGGCGCGCGACGGCAGGCGCCGCCTGCTGCTGGTCAGCGCGGGCCGGCTCGGCGGCGACGAGCTGCGCGACCAGCTGAGGCAGGTGGGCGGCGAGGACTTCGAGCTCGACGTGCTGATGCCGATCGTGGCCTCCCGCTCGCACAGCCTCTCCGACGACGTCGACAGTGAACGCGAGGAGACGCGGCAGCGCCTCCGGGCCTCGCTCGCATGGGCGGCCGGCCAGGGCTTCAACGCCAAGGGGGAGGTCGGCGACCCCGACGCGCTCCTGGCGATCGAGGACGAGCTGCGCCGCTTCGGCGCCGACGAGCTCGTGGTGGTGACCTACCCCGAGGAGCGGAACAGCTGGCTCGCCAACCGCATGCTCGGCTACCTGGACAGAGAGCTGGAGATTCCCGTGCGGGAGATCGCGCTCGATCGCTCGCCGGAGGATCCAGCCGGATAGGAGCGGAAATGGAAAACGAGCCGGGTCGTGTGCGTCATCGCCTCCTGCTTGCTGTGGCTGCGGCTGCACTCGTGGGAATCGGGGGCGTGATCGGGATCGCCGCCAACGGCGGCAGCGGCAACACGAAGACCAAGACCGTGACCACCGCGGCCGTCGCGCCCGAGACCGCGCCCGTCGATCCCCACATCGCCGCCGGCGGCCACGACTTCGAGACGTTCGCCTGCGCGCGCTGCCACGGCGAGCACGGCAAGGGCGGCGTGTCGCCGGCCGTGCCGGCGCTGACCACGGTGGCCACGAGCCTGCAGCCCGCCGAGCTGCGCTCGATCATCGACCACGGCCTCGGAGTGGCGAGCAACCCCACCCAGCCGTACATGCCTGTCTGGGGCGCGGTGATCTCCGACACCCAGGTGAACGACCTGATTGCCTACCTGCGAGCCGGCCTGCCGGTGGTGCCCACCGCCCAGCCGCCCGTGGTGCCGACCAAGCAGGGAAGCGCGGTGAAGGGCGGCGTGCTCTACACGAGCTACGGCTGCATCAACTGCCACGGGCCGAACGGGCTCGGCGGCGTGCCCAACCCTGAGTCGCCCGACAAGACGGTCCCGCCCCTATCGGGCCAGACCTTCAAGAAGGAGTTCAACACCGACCAGAAGATCATCGACGTGATCAAGTCCGGCAGCGTGATCGGCAAGGCGCCGATCGTGAGCATGCCTCACTGGGGAGGGATCATCCCGCCCGACCAGCTACAGGCGCTGGCGGACTACATCAAGACGCTGAAGTAGCGGAGCCGCTCAGCGGATCGCCGGCTGCTTCACGATCCGGATGTACGGCTTGGGCTCCTCCCAGCCGTCCGGGTACTTCTCCTTGGCCTCGTCGTTGGACACCGAGCCGGCGATGATCACGTTGTCGCCGTCCTGCCAGTTCACCGGCGTGGCCACCTTGTGGTTCGCCGTGAGCTGGAGGGAGTCGATCACCCGCAGCACCTCATCGAAGTTGCGCCCGGTGGTCATCGGGTAGACGAGGATCAGCTTGACCTTCTTGTCCGGGCCGATGACGAACACGTTGCGGACGGTCTGGTTGTCGGCGGGCGTGCGCGTGAGCGGGTCCCCCTCGGTGCTCGCCGGGAGCATCCCGTAGAGCTTCGAGATGTTGAAGTCCGCGTCGCTGATGATCGGGTAGGTGGGGGTCGCGCCCTGCGTCTCGGTGATGTCGTTGATCCAGTCCTGGTGGCGGTCCATGGGATCGACCGAGAGCCCGATCACCTTCACGCCGCGGCGGTCGAACTCCGGCTGGATTCTGGCCATGTAGCCGAGCTCGGTCGTGCAGACAGGAGTGAAGTCCTTCGGATGCGAAAAGAGGATGGCCCAGGAGTCGCCGATCCAGTCGTGGAAGTTGATCCTGCCTTCGGTGGTGTTGGCCTCGAAGTCAGGTGCCGTATCGCCTAGCGAAAGCGCCATGTAATTGCTCCTTTGTTCACCGGACCCCTTCCCGGCGCTCACAATAGCTGCGTGGTGACACTCGAGGACGTGCGGCAGCTCGCCCGGACGCTGCCGCGAAGCACCGAGGCTGTGGTCCGGGGGCGGTTCAAGCTGCGCGTGGGCCGCATCGTCTACATCGCGTTCTCGCGCGACGAGACCGTCATGGGCTTCGCGTTCTCGCGCGAGTGGCGCAGCGCGCTGGTGGACACCGAGCCCGAGAAGTTCATGCTCCCGACCGGCGGGGACCTCCGCTACAACTGGGTGCTGGTGCGCCTGGAGGCGATCGACCAGGCGGAGAAGCGTGCGCTGGTGGAGGACGCGTGGGCGTTCGTCGTGCCGAAGAGCGTGGCCGACGAGTACTTCGCGCACCACCCGATTGCATAGGTTGACGCCCCGGACGCGACCAGATTGCAACACGCTTGTGACAGTTGCGTGCCAATAGCGGCCACGGCGTCCAGAACCCGCTTCAACCGATGCATGCTGGTGCTGTGCATCACTGCCGCGTGAACGTCAACGGTCCCCGGGAGGCGGCCGACGCTCTGATCGCCGAGCTGTGCGCGGCAGGCGCGCGCCCGGTCGACGAGCGCTGCCTGGTCACCACGTCCGCCGACGGCACGGACCTGTGGGAGCAGCTCTCGAGCCGCCACCCGCTCGTCGTCATAGGGCTCGAGTGCTTCGAGGAGTTCGGCGACGACTTCCTGCAGGCGCACATCGAGAACGGCCGCCTGACCGTGATGGCGCGTCGCGGGGTGCTCCGGGAGGACTGGGGCGGGTTCTACGACGAGGAGGGCGAGCGGCTGGGCGAGGAGCTCGTGCGGGGCGCGGCCATGGAGGTCTTCGCGGCGCAGCGGCGCCACGGCCTGCCCGTGCTCGGGGGCGGCCTCGCCGTGGCCATCGGCACGGGAAAGCTGCTCGGCCGCTTCTGCTCGCTCACCGAATCCAGCGCGCTGGGCGATCCCACGCGCGAGGCTCTCGACGCCGTGATCGAGCTGGCGCTGCTGGCGCTGGCGGTCAGCGTCTACGACTCGATCCGCACGGAGGGCGAGCGGGAGTTCCAACTCGCGCTGCGGCTCACGCAGTCGATGATCCACGCCGGGCGCGACGAGCTGTTCGACCGGCCGGGCAGCGCCTGCTGGACCGAGTGGCTGCAGCTCCTGCTCGCATCCGCGAGCAACATCGTGGACGCCGCCTGCAACTGCTGCATCGACCGGACCGGCGAGGCGCACGCGTTCGGCGCGGAGCAGTACGGCACCCCGGACGAGCACCTCGAGTACGAGGGCCGCGCGCTGCTCACCACCTGCCTTCAGACGATCGCGCTGTTCGCGGACGGCGGGCGCCGCTCCGCGCCGGCCGTCACCGCTTGAGCGAGTAGTCGGCGAGGCCGCGCTCGAGCTGCTCGAGCGCGCGTCGACCGTGAGCGCGGACCTTGCACGCGAGCTCCGGGTTGCGCACGCCGGCGAGCACCTGCTGCCGCGCGTAGGCCACCAGCGCACGGTGCACGCCGATCAGGGAGTTGGCCACCACCCAGGGCTTGAGGGACTCCGGGGCGGCGCCGGTCTCCCCGGCGATCAGACGCGCCAGCGCGTTGGTGTAGCCGGCGAAGATCTGCTGCTCGCGCGCGAGCAGCGCGGGACTCTCCTCGATCACCCGCGTGATGGCTGCGAGCTGCTCCACGGCCTCGGGCTCGCCGGCCGACAGCAGGCCGCGCGGCTGCAGCACGAAGCGCGCGAAGGCGGCGACGACGGGCTCGCCCCGGGGCCGCTCGCGCACGCTCGCGAGGAGCTCCTCCTCGAACGCCTCGAGGCGGCTGTAGAGCAGGTCCTCCTTCGTGGGGAAGTAGTTGAAGACCGTGGCCTCGGAAACGTCGGCCGCGCGCGCCACCTCGGCCACGCGCACGTGCTCGAAGCCGCGCTCCACGAACAGCTGCCGCGCTGTGTCGGCGATCAGCTGGCGCGTCTGCTGCTTCTTGCGCTCGCGTAGACCTGGCTCTTGACTCATCTTCGCGGTCAATGATAGAGTGACCCTAAGTTTTTAGCCACCCGAACTTCGAGCCGCACATGGGAGGTGCTCGAAATGGGATCCAACCGCAGTCTGTCCGATGGGGCCGATGTTCGCTCAGCCAAGGTGGCCTTCGGCGCGATCGTGCTGGCGATGCTGCCGGCGGTGCTCGACCAGACCATCCTGGCCACCGCGCTGCCGACGATCGCCGCCGACCTCGGCCGCTTGACCGACCTCTCCTGGGTCGTCACCGCGTACGTCGTCGCGGCGGCGGCCACCACGCCGCTGTGGGGCAAGCTCGGCGACCGCCACGGGCGCAAGCCGCTGCTCGAGCTGTCGCTCGCTCTCTTCCTCGCCGCCTCGGCGGCCTGCGGGCTGGCGCAGGACCTGACGATGCTGGTGCTGGCGCGCGCGGTACAGGGCGCGGCCGCCGGCGGGCTGATGACGCTGGCGATGGCCGCGGTGGGCGACCTCGTGTCACCGCGCGAGCGCGGCCGCTATCAGGGCTACATCGCCGCGGCGTTCGCGGTCGCCACCGTGGTCGGACCGCTGATCGGCGGCGTGCTCGTCGACAACGCCAGCTGGCGCTGGGTCTTCTACGTCAACCTGCCGCTCGGCCTCGTGGCGCTGGCCGGCCTGCGGCTGCGGCTGCCGGCGCCGGAGGTCGAGACCGCGCGCCGGCCGCTCGACGCGCTGGGCGCGGCCCTGCTCGCCGGAGCCACGAGCGCGCTGATGCTCGTCTGCATCTGGGGTGGTGACCGCTACGCCTGGGGCTCGCCGGCAATCGTCGCGCTGATCGCCGCCGGCGTCGTGCTCGCCGTGACGCTCGTGATGCGCGAGCGGCGCGCCGCGGACCCGATCGTGCCGCTCGACCTGCTGCGCACGCGCGTCGTCGCGGTGGCCAGCGCCGGGCTGTTCCTGGCCACGGCGTCGCTGTTCGCCATCACCGTGTTCGTGCCGCTGTTCCTGCAGTCCACCACCGGCGCGAGCCCCACCGAGGCGGGCCTCTTGATGATCCCGGCGATGCTTGGCATCACGGCGTCCACGAACTTCGCCGGCCGCAGGATCGAGCGCAGCGGCCGCTACAAGCGGTTCCCGCTCGCCGGCCTGGCGATCATGGCCGCTGCGCTGGGCGCGCTCGCGCTGCTCAGCGGCCATCCCTCCCGCATCGCGACCGGCGTGGCGATCGGCGCGTTCGGCCTCGGCTTCGGAATGGTGGGCCAGGTGCTGATCACGGCGGTGCAGAACGGCGTCGACCGTCGCCGGCTCGGCGTGGCGATGGCCACGACCAGCTTCTTCCGCGCGATCGGGGGCGCCGCCGGCGCGGCGCTGCTCGGCGCGGTGTTCACGGCACGCATCGGATCGCACGCCGGCGTGGCATCGTCGGTGCAGACGGTGTTCGCCGTCGCAGCCCCGCTGGCGCTGCTGGGCCTGGCGATCGTGCTGCTGCTCCCGGAGGCGCGTCTCCAGACACGCGACGAATTTCACGGGTCGCAGCAGTCATCAGTGGAGCAAGCGAACGAAAGGACCGGCAATGGCCAAGATCGTCGTATCGCAGTTCGTCACGCTTGACGGTGTGATCGAGGACCCGGGCGGATCCGAGGGCCACCCGCGCGGCGGCTGGGCGTTCCAGTACGACCGCGGACCGGTAGGCGACCAGTTCAAGCTCGACGAGGTGATGGCTAGCGACGCGCTCCTGCTTGGACGCACCACCTACGAGGGCTTCGCCGCCGCCTGGCCGTCGCGCGAGGGCGAGTTCGCCGACAAGTTCAACGGCATGCGGAAGTATGTGGTCTCGAGCACGCTCGCCGACCCGGACTGGAACAACACGACCGTGATCGCCCCGGCCGAGCTGGCCGCCAGGGTGGCCGAGCTCCGGGCGCAGGACGGCGGCGACGTGCTCGTGAACGGCAGCGCCCAGCTCGTGCGCGCGCTGATGGACCATGACCTCGTGGACGAGTACCGGCTGATGGTGTTCCCGGTCGTGCTGGGCGAGGGCAAGCGCCTGTTCACGGATGGCGGCGAGCCCACGCCGCTGCGGCTCACCGACTCGAAGCAGGCCGGCGAGACGCAGATCCTGGTCTTCGAGCCGGGCGCGAAGGGGGCGTGAGGTGGCGGTCTACTTCGACATCTCGATCTCACTCGACGGCTTCGCGGCGGGGCCGGACCAGAGCCTGGACGAGCCGCTGGGCCGTCGCGGCGAGGAGCTCCACGAGTGGGCGTACGACCTCGTGAGCTTCCAGCAGATGCACGGGCGGTCCGTGGAGGGCGAGCGCACGATCGACGACGAGGTGCTCACCGAGGCGATGACACGGGCCGGCGCGTTCGTCATGGGCCGAGGGATGTTCGGCGGCGGCCCCGGGCCCTGGGGCGACGAGCCCTGGGAGGGCTGGTGGGACGACAACCCGCCCTACCACGCGCAGGTCTTCGTCCTCACGCATCATCCGCGCGAGCCACTCGTGAAAGAGGGCGGCACGACGTTCCACTTCGTCACCGACGGCATCGAGTCGGCCGTCGAGCAGGCGCGGGCCGCGGCCGGCGCCAAGGACGTGCAGGTCTCCGGCGGCGCCGACGCGATCCAGCAGGCGCTGCGGGCGGGCCTGGTCGACGACGGGCAGGTGCACATCGCGCCGATCCTCCTGGGGGCCGGCAGGCGCCTGTTCGACAAGCTCGACGAAGCCGACATCAGGCTCGAGAAGACGCGCGTGATCGACTCCCCGCTGGCCACGCACCTGGCCTACCGAGTGATCAGGTGAGCATCCAGCTGCGGGCGGTGGCGCGCGTCGAGTCGGCGCTCACGGACCTCGACCAGGCGCCCATGCAGGGCAGCGAGGGCGCGCCGGATGCCTGGCTCGTGTTCGAGCCCGACGTGCTCGACGCGCTCGCCGGCATCCGGCCGGGGCAGCAGCTCATCCTCCTGACCTGGCTCGACCGCGGCCGCCGCGACGTGCTGCAGGTGCACCCGCGCGACGATCCCGCGAACCCGCTCCAGGGCGTCTTCAACACGCGCTCTCCGGACCGGCCGAACCCGATCGGGCTGCACGAGGTCGAGGTCCTGTCGATCGACGGCGCGAGGGTTCAGGTCGCGCCGCTCGAGGCGATCGACGGCACGCCGGTCGTCGACGTCAAGCCGGTTACCCGCGCCGTTCGAAGTAGTGGCGCATCATCAAGTTGCTGCCGCCGAGCTCGGGACTGAACGAGCTGAAGCCGAGCTTCTCGTAGAGCGCGCGCGCCGGCTCGTTGGCCTCGTTCACGTCCAGCTCGACGCGCCGGCAGCCGCGCTCCTCCGCGCGCTCGAGCGCGGCCAGCAGCAGCCGCTCGCCCACGCCCATGCCGCGAGAGCTGTCGTCCACGTACATGTCCTCGAGCCAGCAGTCGAGCGCGTCCTGCCACAGGCTGTGGCGGTAGCGCAGCACGACCACGCCGGTGGGCGGGTCGTCGCCGACGCTGGCAAGAAGGAAGTCGGTGCGATCGTCGCCGAGCAGGCGCGCGACGCCGCTCGCCCAAGTCTCCGCCGCAGGCCAGTCGCGTCCCCACCAGTCGCGGAACCCGAGCATGAGGCGCGTGACGTGGTCCGCGTCGTCCGGGCCGGCCAGCCTGACGGCGATCTGCTCGCCCGTCCTCACGCCGACAAAGCTACACGTGCGCGCTCAGACCGCCGCTCGAGCGCTTGGCCTCGTACATCGCCTGGTCGGCCGCGTTGAAGAGGCCGCCGGGAGTGACGCCGTGGTCGGGGCAGACCGCCACGCCGAAGCTCGCGCAGAGCTCGCTGAGGTGCTCGTCCTCGCTGCAGCTGAGGCCGCGGCGGACGCGGACGAGCACGTCGTCGACCTCCATCTGGCCGGCCTCGACGAGGATCAGGCCGAACTCGTCGCCGCCGAGGCGGTAGGCGCCGTCCGAGTCGCGCAGCGCGCTGCGGAGGACGTCGGCCACGTGCTCGAGCGCCTCGTCGCCGGCCAGGTGCCCGAAGCGGTCGTTGACGCTCTTGAACCCGTCGAGGTCGCAGACCACCAGCGCGAAGGAGCTGCCGTAGCGGAGCGACCGCGAGGTCTCGAGCCGCAACCGCGTCATGAACGCACGCCGGTTGCCGAGGCGGGTAAGCGGGTCGTGGTCGGCGAGGAAGCGCATCTCCTCGAACTGGGCCATCGAGTCGAGCGCCGTGGTCGCCTGGTTGGCGAACATGCGCAGGGCCTGGAGGCGCTCGCGCGAGGGCAACAGGCGATCGCTCGGGTCGTCGACCCAGATCATGCCCCTGATCTCGCCCTCGCGGTCGTGCAGCGGGACGAGCAGCCAGTGGTGGTTCCAGGCATGCGGGCCGCAGCCGTTCAGCACCGACGAGTAGCTCCCGGGCCCGCGGCGCAGCCGCCGGCGCGCCTCCTCGCCCGGCACCAGGAAGCAGCCCTCGATGTCGAAGCGGGGGTCGAGCAGCGGTCGCAGGTCGTCGATCGCGGTCGAGGAGCCGTCGTCCTCGAGCGTCCAGCCGACGGCCGCGCGCACGCGCAGGCGGCCGCTGTCGGGGTCGGGCAGGTCGATCGAGACCTTTTCGAAGCCGAGCGCTCCGCGGATGCCCTCGCAGACGGAGCCGAGGACGGACTCGATCGAGCGCGACTCGGCGACCTGCGCCGAGACGCGCAGCAGGTGCTCGAGGGCGGTGCGATGGCGGGCCGCCAGCGCGCCCTCCTGTGCGGCCTCGACCGCCAGCGCCGCGTGGGCGGCGACCGCCACCAGCACGTCGAGCTCCTCGTCGGTGGGCTTGCGGCCGGAGGCGGGCTCGTCGACCGACATCATTCCGAGGTAGGCGCCGTCCGAGCGATTCAGCGGCACGATCAGCGCGTCCTCGGGATGCCAGGCCGAGGGATCGTCACTCGGCTCGATGTCCGGCACGAAGCTGGTCTGCTCCACCGTGGTCCAGTCGAAGCGGTCGTGCTCGATGAAGTAGGCCCCGCGGCGGAGGAAGCGCTCGTCGAGCAACGGCTCCCAGTCCTTCCATTCGCGCACGGTGCCGATCAGCACATCGCGGGCGGCCTCGCTGCCGTATACGGCGTTCACGCGGAAGTCGTTCCACTCGGGCCGGTAGATCGTGATCACCACTGTCGCGAAGCCGAGAGCGTCGGAGACCGTGCGCGCGATGGCGTCCAGCAGGCTGTCGAGATCCTCGTCGGCGCGCAGCAGCCGGGTCAGCTCGAGCAGGCCGCGCAGATGGGCCACCGCGCTTCCCTGCCCCCACTGGGCTACGACGTCATCGTGCGGTGGGTTACTCTTCATTCAGCGCTGGTGGGGCTCTTCCGTGAGCTACATGCTTAGATCGACCCCGCCCACGCCCGACTTGAATCCGGCGATCCACGGAACGATTCCAGGGACGCCGCTTGCGGCAACCCACGAGCCCAAATGGGACTGCTCAGCTCTCAGATAGGCGCCCGCGACATGGCCATCGACCTCGGTACGGCCAACACGCTGGTGTACGTCCGGGGCCGCGGGATCGTGGTCTCGGAGCCGTCGGTCGTGGCAATGGACACATACACGGGCGAGGTGCACGCGGTGGGCAGCGAGGCCAAGCGCATGATCGGCCGCACGCCCGCCTCGATCTCGGCCATCCGCCCGCTGCGGCACGGCGTGATCGCGGACTTCGAGGTCACCGAGCAGATGCTGCGCTACTTCATCCGCAGGGTGCACCAGAGCCGCTTCGCCCACCCACGGCTCGTGATGTGCGCGCCGTCGGGAGTGACCGACGTGGAGAAGCGGGCCGTGATCGAGGCGTCGCTCTCCGCCGGCGCACGCCGGGTGCACCTGATCGAGGAGCCGATCGCGGCCGCCATCGGCGCCGGCCTCGCCATCGACGAGCCGGTCGGGAACATGGTCGTGGACGTGGGCGGCGGCACCACCGAGGTCGCGGTCATCTCGCTCGGTGGGATCGTGGTGGCCGAGTCGATCCGCACGGGCGGCTACGAACTCGACGACGCGATCGCCAGCTACATCAAGCGCGAGCACGGCCTGGCGATCGGCCAGCAGACCGCCGAGGACATCAAGCTCTCCGTCGGCAGCGCCTGCGCGCTCGAGCAGGAGGGCATCACCGAGGTCCGCGGCCGCGACCTCGTGTCCGGCCTGCCGAAGACCGTCACGCTCACCGCCACCGCGGTCCGCGGCGCCCTGGCGGCCCCGCTCGAGGAGATCATGGACGCGATCAAGAACACGCTCGAGCGCACCCCGCCCGAGCTGGCCTCGGACATCGCCGAGCGCGGCATCCTGCTGGCCGGCGGCGGCGCGCTGCTGCAGGGCTTCGACCAGCGCGTCCGCGACGAGACCGGCATGCCGGCGAGCCTGGCCGACTCCCCGCTGACCTGCGTGGTCGTGGGCTCCGGCGCCTCGCTCGAGGAGTTCGAGACGATCGCGCGGAGTGGGAGCGATGGGGCGAGGCGCTCGGGGGCGAGGCGACTGGCGGATCGGGTGCGGTCATAGGGATTGCGGATTGCGGATTGCGGATTGCGGGGCGAGGTTCGGTGGCCGCTGCCTTAGCTGTGTGTGGCGAGCCACTTTCTTCAGTTGGACGCTTACCGGCGCGCGCGTTCGCTCGCACGTGAGCTACACGCAGCAGCCGCGCAGTGGCCGCGCCTTGATCGGCAGACGCTCGCGCCGCAACTGGTGCGGGCCGCCGATTCTGTCGGCGCCAACATCGCTGAGGCCAGCGGCCGCTGGCACGAGAAGGACCGCAGACGGCTCCTGCTCGTTGCGCGGGGCTCGCTGCTTGAGACCGAGCACTGGATCCTCTGCGCGGAGGAGCGCGGCCTCCTTCCAACGGGGACGTCGCTTCGGATTCAGGACATTGCTCGCCCACTCAACGGCCTGATCAAGAAGCGACCGCCGAGCTAACCCGCAATACCGCAATCCGCAACTCCGCAATCCGCGATCTACCCCCGCGGCAACGAAGACGTATCAACGGCCTCGAAGTCAGACCCGCTCACGCGCGATAGCGCATGCAAATCGTCGTTGTTCCACCCTCGGTTCGGGGCGCCGCTGATGTACCAGGGTGAGCCGTTGTCGGCCACGATCATCCCGTAGCGCTTCAGCGCCTTGAGGACGATGCGGGCCTGGCGGGGGAAGCCCGCGGTGTTGAAGCTCGCCTTGAGGCGGAAACGCTGGCCCATCGCCGGCAGGCTGGGGTCGGTCGAGTCGGAGGCCTCGTGGCGGGCGGGGTAGATGAACGCCTTGCGTGTGTCCGGCACGGTGAAGCGGAGCGCGTGGTCGATCGCGCCGCGGCGGACCTCGTCGTAGCGGGCGAGGCCGGGGAGGATCGGCAGGCCGGCGGCGTCTGCGGAGGTCCAGGTGGCGGGGCGCAGCTTGTTCGAGCGCAGGTTCCAGATCGCGCCCGAGCCGGCGGTCCAGCCGTGGCCGCCTGAGGGCGGGAAGAGCGCGTACAGCTCGTAGAGCCGGCAGCGGGTCTTGTCGACGATGATCGCGTGGCGGTCGCCGTCCGAGCCGCGGCCGCCCTCGATCGGGACGTTCGAGGGGATCGGGTAGGGACCCTTGTCGGACTCGTCCGAGTACTGGAAGTGGACGCGCACCCGGTGTTGGCGCCCGGACACAACCGTGTAGGGGATGCCGATGGGGCCGCCGTTGTAGTTGCCCGAGCCGAAGTCGGGATGCACCGGGGAGTCGGCTCCGATGGTGCGTACGAGCGTGTCGGAGTTGCTCGCCACCGGCAGCTTGTCCACCGGCAGGTTCCACTGGTTGTTCGCCGGGAACAGCGGGCAGGCGCGGGCCGCCGGGAGGGGATGACCGGAGGCGAGCTGGCCGCTCGTCGTGAGCGCGGCGGCGATCGCCGCGGCGGCGAGCAATGCGGGACGGCGCATCGGCTTGAGGCTACCGGGACGGACCTCTGCGGTCTCTACAACACTTGTTGAGGATGGTCGGCAATGTGCCCAATTTGGTTTACCCTCGAGCAACAGGGGTAAGCAGCGATCCACGTTCTGGAATCGCACGAAGGGGAGGAAGATGGAGCCTGACCGCGAGGAAACGAACGCGGCTCGACGCTTGCGCGAAACGCACGGCGGGGTGGTGGTCCGGGCGACGCGCCACGGCGCGCTGGTGCTCGAGACGGAGAACGCCCGGCGCATGATGCAGCGCATCACGACGCTGCGCCCGGTCCGCGAAGGGCGATCCGGGGCCACGGCCGCGCCGGTCCGCTAGGCCTCGAGCAGGCGCCGCAGTTCGAGCGCGTTGTTCACGGCGTAGGCGCTCCAGTCGTTGTTGAAGTAGGCGTAGACCTCGACGCCCTGCCGCCAGTCGCGGATCCGCCCCGACCATTCCTCGAGCTCGCGCCGCGAGTAGTTGCCGTTGCGGCCGCGCCGCCCCTGATGGAAGCGAATGTACGTCCAGGAGGCGGTGAACTCGTAGGTCTGGAACGGGCGCTCCGGGTCATCGCCGATCACGAGCGCCGCACGCCGGCTGCGCAGGAGCCGGTAGACGTCCTCGTGGAACCAGCTCGGGTGGCGAAACTCGAAGCAGTGGCGCCCCTTCGGCAGCCTGTCGAGCGCCTGGCGCAGGCGCTCGTCGTCGCGCTGGAAGTTCGCCGGGAGCTGCCAGAGCACCGGACCGAGCTTCTTGGCGGCGATCAGCGGCTCGATCCGCTCGTAGTAGCGGGCCATGCCCTCGTCCATGTTCGTGAGGCGCTTCACGTGCGTGAGGTAGCGGCTGGCCTTCACCGCGAAGACGAACCTCGGCGGCGTCTGCCGCGCCCAGCCCCCGACCGCCGGCAGGTTGGGCAGCCGGTAGAAGGTGTTGTTCACCTCCACCGTGTCGAAGACGCTCGAGTAGTGCTCGAGCCAGCGGGCGGCCGGCAGACCCTTCGGGTAGAAGCGCTCGCGCCAGTCGCGGTAGTTCCAGCCGGAGCAGCCGATGTGAACCCTCTTCACGGCGGCCTACGCTTGTAGTCCGATGAAAGATGAGCTCAGGCCGGTGCTGAGGGCCGCTGCGATCACGGCGTTCGTGGTCGGCACGGCGATGATGTTCCTGCATCCGCCGTCGCTGTCCGGTGCGCCCGGCCTCATGGCGCTGATCGTCGCGGCGCTCGCGCTCGTGCTCGTCACGGCCTGGATCACCGTGGTGCTGATGGGGCGCGACGGGATGAGCGAGGAGGAGTTCGAGCGTCTCGTTCGCCGCAGCGAGGAGCTTGCGCGCCACCCGGAGCTCGCTCACGAGGCCACCGAGTTCGAGCTGCTCGTCTCCGACGCGATCGACAACCTGCCTGAGGAGTTCAGGCGGCTGCTCGAGCACACGCCGGTGGTGGTGTCGAACCGCGGCGCCGAGGCCGGGGCCTACGGTCATTACTTCGGCGACACGGTCGCGCGCGGCCACTACGAGGACCGGATCGTGCTCTACCAGGACACGCTCGAGCGCGACTTCGGACACCACCCGGACCTGCTCGCCGCCCAGGTCGAGCGCGTGCTGCGGCATGAGTTGGCGCACCATCTGGGCTGGGACGAGTCGGGCGTGCGCGAGCTCGGCCTGTAGGTCCCGGCGGCTACGCTTTAGCGCTGCCCGGAGAGGTGTCCGAGTGGCTTAAGGAGCGCGACTGGAAATCGCGTGGGCGGGGTTGACCTGCCTCGAGGGTTCGAATCCCTCCCTCTCCGCATTCTCCCCTGAGCGGCAGCTGCCGTGGTTCCCACCGCGCGAGTTGCCGAGAACTACGGTCGTCCATTTGTCCAGGGTGCCGACATTGCGCTCAAGTAAGAGCCGCCCGCCGCCGAGTCCGCATGTCGAGTTTCGCCGCCCCAGCCCCCCTCCATCGCCCACCTCGCACCGGGCATCCCGTGGCGCGTGTGCTGGCGATCACGGCTCTTGTCGGAGCCGCGGTGGCGCTCGCCGTGGTGGCGTGGCAGACCGACCGGCACGCGAACGAGCTCGACGGCCGCGCCGGTGCCATCACGGGCTCGGCCCATCGCACGCTCGTGGACCTGCTCAACGCCGAGACCGGACAGCGGGGCTTCCTGCTGAGCGGCGATCCCGTCTACCTGCGCCCGTACCGGGCCGGCTCCGGGGCGGCCAACAGCGACCTGGCGACGCTGACGCGCGCCAGCGGGACGGTCCCGCCATTGGCGGCCGACGTGGCGGCACTGCACATGCTGGCGTGGAGCAAGCTCTCAGAGCTGACGAGGACGATCTCGCTCGCCCGGTCGGGACATCGCCACCAGGCGCTGACTGTCGTCGACACCAGCTCCGGCCGGCAGACCATGGACCTTGTGCGGGCACGCGTTGCCGACGTCGAGAGGGTCGCCGCTCGGCTTCCCCTGGCCGCCCGCTCGACCGCGAATAACGCGCAGCAACTCACTCTGACCGTGGACGCCGCGCTCGTGGCGCTGGCGCTGGCGCTCGGCGGGTCCTGGCGGCTGAGGAGCATGCGTGCGCGCCGTGAGCGTGACCGGGCGCTCGGCGAGCTCGCTCAGGAAGCGCGGCTCGAGCGAGCGCTGCGCGAGGTGGTCGCGGCCGCGAGCGCCGACGGCGCCGAAAGCGATGTGGCAGCTGTGGTGGCAGCGAAAGTGGGTGAGCTGCTCGATGCCACGACCGCGGCCGTTATCCGTGCCGAACCCGAGTCGCTGCGCATCGTCGCCTATCGCGGCCCGATGCCATACCCGGAGCGCCTCGGGTGGGATGAGCCCTCGTCGTCAGCCCGGGCCGTCCGGACCGCCAAGCCGGCCCGTGTCGAGCAGTACGGTCCACCAGGCGGTCCGGTGAGCGAGTTCATGGCCGCGCTGGGACTGCGCTGTGGCATCAGCGTGCCGGTGAGAATGCACTCCCGCGTCTGGGGATGTATCACCGTCACCACGACGCGGGAAGGCGGGTTCGCCCCGCAGGAGGAGCGCTGGCTCGAGCGTTTCGCGCGCCTGGCCTCAGTTGCGCTGGCTGACGCGCAGGCGCAGAAGCGCCTGCGGTTCAGGGCGCGGCTGGAGGAAGCATTGCGGGAAGTCGCGGTCGCGAGCGCGTCCGGTGACACCGACGACGCGCAGCTCGCGGCGCTGGTCGCCGACCGCCTCGCTGACCTGCTCGACTCCAAGTCAACCTCCGTGGTCCGCTTCGATCCGGGACGGCTGACCATGCTGGGCAGCGGCGGGCCGGAGGGGCTGCCCGTCAACAGCACCATCGACGAGCGCTCCGTCACCGGACGGGTCGCGCAGTCAGGGACGACGATCATGGTCGGCGAGTACGCCGACTCAGGCAGCCGGTATGTCGACTTGGCAGACCGCGCCGGCGCGCAAACCGGTGTCGGCGTGCCCATCTTCGTCGGCGGCGCGCTCTGGGGGAGCCTCGGAGTGCTGCTGGCCGAGGGCGCCGCGCAGTCCGATGCGGTGGAACTGCTGGAGCGGTTCGCGCAGCTCACGTCGGCGGCGCTGGCCAACGCCGAGGCCCAGGCCCGGTTGCGCGATGAGGCGCGGCTCGAGCGGACGCTGCAGGAGCTGAGCGCTGAGAGCGCTTCGGGCGAACTTGACTCAGACGACCTCTTCGCGCTGATCGCCATCCGCGTGGCCGAACTGCTGGACGCCCCCGCGGCGATGGTCGTGCAGGTGGACTCGGCCGGCGGCACGCCGGTCGGCGCCTATGGTCTGGAGACCGTGCCCGCCACGCTCCCGTTCGTCGATGGGACAGCCTGGAATGCCGCTTGGCGCAGCGGCCGGCCGGCGCGTGTCGACGACTACGAAGACGGCCGGGAGCCCGGCGACGGACCCATCACCCCGCTGGCGAGCAGGTTCCGCAGCGCGGTAGCCGTGCCCCTTCGTGTGCACGACCGGCGCTGGGGCTCCATCGTCGTGGCCAAGGCCGACCCACACAGCTTTCCGTCGACCGCCGAGGCGACTCTCGAGCGGTTCGCCGGGCTCGCCGCGGTCGCGCTCGCCCAGGCCGACACGCTCGCCACCCTGAAGCGCGAGGCGACCACCGACGGGCTCACCGGCCTGCTCAACCACCGCGCCTTCCAGCAGCGTCTGCGCGAGGAAGTGGCCCGCGCCGAACGTCACCAGCGACCGCTGTCGCTCGTCATGTTCGACCTCGATGGCTTCAAGCTCGTCAACGACCTGCACGGCCACGCAGCCGGCGACCGCGTTCTGCGAACCGTCGGCCGGGTCCTCCAGCGCGCCCCGCGCGTCAACGACATCTCGGCCCGAGTCGGCGGCGACGAGTTCGCCGTCATCTCCCCGGACACCTCCGGCAGCGACGCGCTCGGCCTCGCGGAACGCCTCCGCTGCGACATCGCCGCCGCGCTCGGTGAGCTGGGGCTTCCCGTGACCCTGTCCGCGGGCGTCACCGATCTCACCACGGCGCCGACCATGCGCGACCTCTCGCACCTCGCCGACAGCGCCCTCTACCACGCCAAGCATCACGGCCGCGACCAGGCCGTGCGCTACGCGCCCGGCATCGACGACACCGGGCCGGAAGAGGATGCAGACCGCCGCCGCGCCCTCGGCGGTCTCACCGCTCTGGCTCGCGCCGTTGACGCCAAGGACTCTCCCACCCAACGCCACTCCGAGCGCGTGGCCACAATCTCCACCGAGCTCGCCCTCCGGCTCGGATGGGCGACCGCACGCCGCACTCGGCTCCGCGAAGCCGCGCTGCTCCACGACGTCGGGAAGATCGGCGTGCCCGACGGCATCCTCACCAAGCCCGGCAGGCTCACCGACCAGGAGTACGAACGCGTCAAGTCCCACGCCCAGCTCGGCGCGCAGATAGCCGAAGGCGTCCTGGACTCAGAGCAGCTCAGCTGGGTGCGCGGCCATCACGAGCGCCCCGACGGACGCGGCTACCCGGACGCCCTCACCGCCGGGAACATTCCCGACGGCGCCCGGCTGCTCGCCATCGCCGACGCCTACGACACGATGACGAGCGGACGCCCCTACAGGCCTCCCATGTCGCCCTCTGAGGCCATCGCCGAGATGCGCTGCCATGCCGGCTCCCAGTTCGACGGGGAACTACTCGACCTCCTGGACCAGTGGACGCACGACGCCACCTCCACGGAGCTCATCCCGGTCGCCTGAAGCTAGGTGGCGGCGCGCGCCTTCAGCCACTCGGCCTTGTGCGCGCGCTTCGCGGCCTGGTAGTCGAGCAGCGCCTGGGGCGAGTCCACGTCGCCGAGCGTCGGGTGCCAGGGCACGAGCGGCTCGGCGGCCTCGATCCCGAAGCGCTTGGCCAGTACCGAGCCGAGCGCCTTGATCTTCATCTCGCCGAAGCCGGGCAGCGCGGCCAGGTTCGCGCGCAGCTCGTCGGAGTCGGCGGCGTCGCCCCAGACGCGGCCGGCGTCGCCGTCGTAGCGGTCGCGGACGTGCGCGGCCAGCTCCTGGACGCGCTTCGCCATCGAGCCCGGAAAGCGATGGATTGCGGGCTTCTCGCGGAACACCGGCTCGAGGTCGGTGACCGCCAGCGCGCCAGCGTCGAGGGTGCCGAGCCGCTCCTTGATCGCCAGCGGTCCGGCGAACGCCTTCTGCACGGAAACCTGCTGGTCGAGCGCAAATCCCACCAGTAGCGCCATGGGATCGGAGGCGATCAGCGCGTTCGCCTCGTCCGACTCCGTGAAGTAGAGGCGACCCGGCATCGAGGCGATGGTAGCCGAGCGCCCAAGAACAGGGCCAAAAGCATCAGTTTGGGGCAGTTTGAGCCGATAGAACCGATGTGATGACGGGCATCGATTCGGCCGCCGCGCGGCGCGCCCTGGCGGCGCTATGGCTGGCGTTCGCCGTCTACGTCGCGCACGTGCTCGTCGGCCTGGGCGGGCGCGCCAGCGACTCGTTCTTCAACGACTGGCTCTACAACTGCCTGCTGGTGCTGTGCGCGCTGGCCTGCGTGGCTCGCTTCTTCAAGCGCGACTCGCAGCGCTGGGCCTGGCTGCTGTTGGGAGCGGGGCTCTGTGCCTGGGCGGCGGGCGACGTCTACTACTCGGTGGCCCTCGAGCACCTCGACTCGATCCCGTTCCCGTCGATCGACGACGCCATGTACCTGGCGTTGTACCCGCCGGCCTACATCGCGCTCGGGCTGTTCGTGCGCTCGCGGACGTCGACGTTCCGCGGCAGCAGCTGGCTGGACGGCATCGGCGCCGCCCTGGCGGTCGGCGCCATCGCGGCCGCCGTCGTCTTCCAGGCGGTGCTGTCGAGCGTGGGCGGCTCGAGCCCGGCGGCGGTGGCCACGAATCTCGCCTACCCGCTGGCCGACCTGCTCCTGCTCGGCACGCTGATGGCGTCCGCGGCGCTGAACGGCTGGCGCGTCGACCGCGCCGGGGCCCTGCTCGCCGTGAGCCTCGCGCTGTTCGCGGTCACCGACAGCATCTACCTGTACCAGACCGCCGCCGGCACCTACCAGGACGGCGGCATCCTGGACGCCGGCTGGCTTGGCGCCTATCTCATCTTCCCGCTGGCGGCCTGGCAGCCGGCCCCGCGCCGCCTGGCGGCCCCGCGCGAGAGCTGGCGGACGCTGGCGGTGCCGGCGGGCGCGGCGATCGTAGGGCTGGTCCTGCTGGTGGTCGACCACTTCCACCAGCTGAACCTGCTCGCAGTCGTACTCGCGACCTGCGCGGTGCTGGCCGGGGTGGCGCGCATGGGCATGACCTTCGTCGAGTACCTGAAGATGATCGCCTCGAGCCAGCGCGAGGCGGCCACCGACTCGCTCACCGGCCTCGCCAACCGCCGCAGGCTGATCTCGGACCTCGACGACGCGCTCCACGCGGGCCGTCCGGCCATCCTCGGCCTGTTCGACCTCGACGGCTTCAAGCTCTACAACGACACCTTCGGCCACCCTGCTGGCGACGCTCTGCTGTCGCGCGTCGGGCACGGCCTCGAGACGGCCGTGGCGGGCCGCGGCCGCGCCTACCGCATGGGAGGCGACGAGTTCTGCGTCCTGATCGAGGGCGACGACATCTCGCTGGTCGAGCAGGACTGCATCGAGGCGCTGACGGAGGCCGGCCCCGGCTTCTCGATCAAGCCGTCCACCGGCGCGGTAGAGCTGCCGCGCGAGGCCCATACGTCGGCGGCCGCGCTCAAGACCGCGGACCAGCGCATGTACCGCCAGAAGCGCGGCGGCCGCAAGTCGGCGGGCTACCAGAGCGCGGACGTGCTGCTCGGGGTCGTGCGCGAGCGCGACCGCACGCTCGGCGAGCACGCCGCCTCCGTGGCCGAGCTGGCGCGCGCCGTGGCGCTGCGCCTCGGGCTCTCGCAGGACGAGGCGGACGAGGTGAGCCACGCCGGCCAGCTGCACGACATCGGCAAGGTCGGCGTCCCGGACGCGATCCTGAAGAAGCCGGCGGCGTTGACGCGCGAGGAGCGCGGCTTCATCGAGCGCCACCCGCTGATCGGCGAGCGCATCGTGCGCCGCGCCCCGGCGCTCGAGCGCGTGGCCCGTCTCGTCGGGACCAGCCACGAGCGCTGGGATGGCAGCGGCTACCCGGCGGGGCTGGCCGGCAGCGCGATCCCGCTGGGCGCCCGCATCGTCGCAGCGTGCGATGCCTTCGACTCGATGGTCTCGATCCAGCCCTACCGCGACTCCCGCTCGGCTACCGACGCCCTGGCCGAGCTCCAGCGCTGCGCCGGCACCCAGTTCGACCCCACCGTGGTGGACGCACTGACCGCGCTGGCGGCCGACGGCGGGCTCGAGCGGGCGGAGGAGCGGGCGGCTTAGAACTGGCGGTTTTAGCCCAGCGAGAGCACGGTGATCTGTCGCACTCCCCGCGGAGTGTGGACCTGGACGACGGTGCCGACGGTCGCTCCCACGAGTGCGCGGGCTAGCGGAGAGTCGAAGGAGAGCTTGCCCGCGGACGGCTTGGCCTCTGTCGCCGGGACCAGTGTGAAGGTGTCCTCGCGGACGGAGGTTTCGTCGCGCATGGTCACCGTGCTGCCCAGCGCCACGACGTCAGCGGGCGGGGTTGACTCCTGGACTTCGGCGCGGAGCAGCTTGTCGCGGAGGGTCAGGATTTTCGTCTCGAGCAGCGCCTGGGAGTTCTTCGCGTCGTGGTACTCGGCGTTCTCCTTGAGGTCGCCGAACTCGCGAGCGGTCTTGATCCGCTCGGCGATCTCGCGGCGTCCCTCGGTCTCGAGGCGATCGATCTCGCGCTTGAGCGCATCGTGGCTCTCGGGGGTCATGACGACGGAATCAGACAATGTGCCGTTTCGTTCGGGGCCACTGACACTACCGACCGGTGGAGACCTCCCCCGAGGGACCGGTCGTGCGAGCCGGTACACCCGCAGCCAGACCACTCCGTCTGGTAGCCCCAGACTGTCCCAAAGCGACAGTGTCGGCTCCTGAGGTCCGCATGAGAGAGCGGGGCGCGGAATGCCGTAAGCGGATCCCTATTCGGACGGATGGTCTGTGGTGAAGAACAGGATCCGGCAGGGACGTCACGATCGCCTCGGAACACAGCGCCACGAGATCCTTGGGTGGCCCGAGCCCGCGCCGATCCGAGGTCGGGTATTCAGCGCCTGGTCTCGTACCTGGTCAGGAGCACGCCGTCGGGAAACGTCCGGGTCTCCACCAGGTTCAGGTTCACCCAGTTGTCCAGGGCCGTGAAGAACGGTGTGCCGCCGCCCACCAGGACCGGGTGGGTGACGATCGCGTACTCGTCGATCAGCCCGGCCCGCATGGCCGCCGCGGCGAGGGTGGCACCGCCGATGTCCATGGAGTCGCCGTCGTCGGCCTTGAGCCGGGTGATCTCGGTCACCGCGTCGCCGGTGACCAGGCGGGCGTTCCAGTCGACCGTGCTCGTCGTCGAGGAGAACACCACCTTCGGCATGTCCCGCCAGCGGCGGGCGAACTCGATCTGCGCCGGTGTGGCGCCAGGCTGGTGGTCGGCGGTCGGCCAGTGGGAGCTCATCGTCTCCCACAGCTTGCGCCCGTACAGCGCCAGGCCCGTCGCCCCCACCCGGTCGGACCACCACTGGAACAGTTCGTCGCTCGGCATGCTCCAGCCGAGGTCGTCGCCGGGCGCGGCGATGTAGCCGTCCAGGCTCAGGTTCATGCCGAAGGTCAGTTTCCGCATGGCGTCAGCCTCCCGTGAGTCGGTATTCGGCGTACAGACCAGCACGGCGCGCAAAAATCATCGGTCAGACCCACCGGGGGCCAGTTGACCACGACGCCAAGCAGATGCTCCGTGCGGAAAGGAACGTGTGCCGGTGAGGGGACGACAACCGGGACCGCGCCACGCCCATGTGCAGGCGTAGGCGAGGGCCTCCCGGCCGGACTCAGGCGCTCCTGCCCGGGACTCGTCGTGGTTAGCTGCCTCGATGACCGTCTCGGTTACTTGGTCTGCGAAGGATGAGTTTTGACCCTGAGTCGGCCAAAGGGCGAGAACTCGACACAGGGGGTTCCGGATGAAGGCGATTGTGGTGACGGACGAGGCCGCGGGAACAGCCGGGATGACGCTGGTGGAGCGGCCCGAGCCGCCGGCAGCGATCAACGACGTCATCGTTGAGATTCATGCGTCGGGATTCGTCCCGACTGAGATGGCGTGGCCCTCGACCTGGACCGATCGCCGCGACCGTGACCGAACACCGTCGATCCCTGGGCACGAGCTGGCCGGAGTGGTCAGCGCCCTCGGCTATGGCACGACGGGGGTGTCGGTGGGACAGCGGGTGCTGGGCCTCGCGGACTGGCATCGCGACGGCACCCTGGCGGAGTACGTGGCGATCGAGGCACGCAACCTCGCGCCGCTGCCGGGCGACGTCGAGTTCACCGTGGGCGCGAGCCTGCCAATCTCGGGCCTGACCGCGTGGCAGGGCCTGTTCGACCACGGCCACCTTCAGGCGGGGCAGAGCGTCCTCGCGCACGGCGCGGCCGGCGCAGTCGGGACGATGGTGACGCAACTCGCACGTGAGGCCGGCGCCTACGTCATCGGCACCGGGCGCGCCGCCGACCGACAGAAGGCGCTCGACTTCGGCGCGCAGGAGTTCGTCGATCTGGAGAACGACGCCCTGGAAGACGTCGGCGGCGTCGACCTGGTGTTCGACGTCATCGGCGGAGACATCCAGAAGCGGTCCGCAAGCCTGATCCGGGCCGGAGGAACGCTTGTGACCATCGTGGGGCCCCCCGAGGCGCGGCCCGCCGACGGCCTGGCAGTCGACTTCGTCGTCGAGTCCGATCGCGCCCAACTGAGTGAGATCGTCCAGCGGGTGCGGGACGGACGGCTGCGGTCCAACATCGGCAACGTCGCGACCCTCGACGACGCCGTCGCCGCCCTCAACCCGACCGAGCGACTCAACGGGAAGACGATCATCCGCGTTCGCCTGTGAGGACCAGGGGACGCCGAGCCCGTCCGCGGTCCGCGGCCAGGGTTGCCGCACCTACTCCCGCACCCCCACGGCTTCGAGAGCCTCCTCGCGCGTCGCGAACGTACGCCCCCTTATGGCCTTGCCGTTGCGGAGGGACCAGGCGGCGTGCACGATCTGATCGATGGGGACGCCACTCTCGCGCGCCACGGCGGTAATCCGCACGACTGCGACGAAAGTCCCGTTGCGGACGGGCATCAGCTCCTCGACAGTGACGTGAAAGGCGTCCCAGACGGCCTCCAGATCAGCGAGATAGGCAGACCAACCGGCATGTCCTAGGTAGGTCATTCCCTCGACGGCGGTGAGCCTGGAGGTGTATTCCAGCTCCGGATCAGATGCGGCTTGCAGAACGGTCAGATCGCGGTTGCTGATCCCGTCCGCGATCTGTCGCAACGTGGCCTCGTCCGTCCTCTGCGACATTGCCCGCCCAGTATCTCGCCGGCCGCGGAACTAAGAACTTCAGAGCGCAGCGGCTAGCGGCGCGCTGACTGCAGCAGCTCGATCATCGGCAGCACGATCGAGACGCGGGGGTGCGGCTCGGCCATCGTCACGCGGACGATTGCTCCGCCGTAGTCCTCGGCGCGGGCGCCGCTCTCGCGGACGATCGAGTCGATCTCGGCCTCGGCCACGCCGGCGGCGGTGAGGAAGCGGTGCAGGTCCTCGGTGGCGTCGCTCTGCAGCTCGAGCTCCTCCACGCGGTTGGGCTCGGCCTCGGCGGCGGTGAGGACGGGGCGCAGGATGCAGGCCGCCATGTCATCGGGCGTGTGGTGCACGTCGTGGCGCACCTGCTCGATCATCTGGGTGGCCGTGGCCTCGGGGCCGAGCTCGCTGAGCAGCGTGGACAGGCGGTCGCGGCCGAGCAGCGAGCCCGAGACGCGGGCCTCGGCCAGGCCGTCGGTGAAGAAGCAGGCGGTGGAGCCGGCGGGGAGGACGACGGAGGTCTGGCGGTCGCCGGTGCGCTCGCCCACGCCGATCGGCGGCGAAGAGCAGACCGTGATCGGCTCGTGCTCGGCCGGGCCGAGCAGGATGGGCGGCGGGTGGCCGGCGCAGGAGTAGGTGAGCACGCCGTCGGCCGGGTTGTAGACGGCGATGACGGCGGTGGCGAAGCTGGCGAGGTTGCGGTCGAGCGTCTCGCCGCCGAGGCGCAGGGCGGTGCGAGGCTCGAGGCCGGTCTCGAGGTAGGCGCGGAGCGTGTAGCGGAGCAGGGCGGTGCGGGCGAGCGCGTCGCGGCCGTGGCCCGCCACGTCGCCGAGCACGACGCCGATGCGGCCGTCCTCCATCTCGAAGACGTCGTAGAAGTCGCCGCCGGCGGCGGGGCCGTCGGCCGGGCGGTAGGCGGCGGAGGTGGCCAGCGGGCCGAGGCGATCGGGCACCTCGGGCAGCAGCGCCGCCTGCAGCAGGCCGACCTCGGCCAGGAGCTCATGGCGCTGGCGCTTGAGCCGGCGCGCCCGCAGGGTCACGGCGATCCAGCCGGCCAGCGTGGCGATCAGCATCGCGGCGAGCCCGGCGAGCGCCGCCTTCAGCGGGCCGGGGATCACCTTCACGATGTCGTGCACGGTGCGTGTGACCACGGAGGTCGCGGGCGTGCTGGTGCGGCTCGAGGGGTGCGTCTGCTTGGTCTTCGCAGCCGGCTTCGGGGCAGGCGTGGGGGCGGCGATCGGCAGGCGCCGGGCCAGCGGCGCTGTGAGCGTCGAGGGTCTGTTCGACGGCTTGCGCGAACGGCGCGAGGACTTGTGCTTCTTGCTGGGCGAGCGGCGCGCCTTCGTGCCGCCGCTATTCACGGGAGTCGAGGTGACCGGCGTGGTCTGCACGGGGGTGGGGGACGGCGTCGCCCCGGTCGAGCTGACTGGGCTGCTGGCCGCGCCGGCGCTGGTGGTCGGAGCCTTCTTGCCCTTGTCGACCGTTATCGCCTGCCGCTTCTTGACGCTCGGCGGCTGACCGGGGGCACTGGCGGCCGGCGGGGTTGCGGTGCCGCCGCCGCCGGTGGCGGTGGTGGGGTCGTAGGGGTTCTTCTTGCCCTGATCCGGAGACTTGGTGTCGACCGGTGCCGCGCCGGGCTGGACCGGAACGCCCGGCGGCTGCTTCTTCGCCAGGGCGGGCGCCGACGCGGCAACTGCGCAGGTAGCAAGGATTGCGAGCCGGAGCGGGACGGACGGCATAGGGGTGCATCGCTCCGCCCGGGGCAGGCGCTTAGCTCTGCAACAGGGCTTGGACGTTTGTTCTAAGCCGCCGAAACCTCTCTCAAGGCCGCGCGAGAATCTTGAGAGTGTCTTTGCGCCCACTTGTTAAAGCGCAAGACGTTGTTCCAATGGGCCGCTCCGAGTACCTTTGCCTCTTATGGATCGCAGCGCGGCAGTGGCAGCGATCTTCGAGCCGGTCCAGCCCCCGACGACCTTCGAGGAGACGGTCGAGCGCCTCGGGACAGCGATCAAGCTTGGCCTGCTGTCGCCCGGCAGCCGGCTGCCCGCTGAGCGCGACCTGGCCGAGGAGCTCGGCATCTCGCGCTCGACCCTGCGCCAGGCGCTCAACACGCTCGTGCAGAGCGGCCTCTTGGTAGCGCACCGCGGCCGCGGCGGCGGCACGTTCGTGGCCGAGTCGCCACCGCTCACGATCGGGCCCGACGAGCGCCCGGACGAGGACTGGATGCGCGGGGTGCTCGACTATCGGGTGGCGGTCGAGGCCGGCGCCGCCGCGCTGGCCTGCGAGCGGCGCGGCGAGGAGAATCTGGCCGCGATGACCGAGCTGGTGGACACGATGGCCGGCCTCTCCAACCCGCCGTTCGACCCCTACCGGCTCGCGGACATCCGCTTCCACATCGCGCTCGCCGAGGCGTCGCAATCGCCGCGCCTGGTGGCGGCGATGACAGAGGTGCAGGGACAGATGAGCGAGCTGATCGCGCTGATCGCGCACCCCGACGAGGTGCTGGCGCGCTCGAACGACCAGCACCGCGACCTGGTGCGTGCCCTCGAGCGGCGTGACGTGGCCGCCGCGGTGACGATCGTGCGCGCGCACCTGGTCGGCACGGAGCACATCCTGGTCGGCCTGATGCCTCACTCCGAGGCGTCGGCTTGACCCGGCAAGGCGCCTTGCCTTAACGTCGCCTCCGCAAAGGTAAGGGCACCAGACCAATCGGCCAGCCCCCCAAGGAGGGAAGGTGTTCAAGACAATCGTGCTGGGCCTCGACGGTTCCGACAGCGCCGAGCTTGCCATTCCGGTGGCGAAGGAGCTCGCGAAGCGGGACGGGGCGAAGCTCGTGATCGCGCACATCGAGGAGCGCATCGTGGGCAAGGGCGGCGCGAGCCCCGTGTTTGCCGACGAGGACTCGATCCGCAAGCGCGTGCAGGACAGGGCGGATGAGATGAAGGGCGAGGGCATCGACGCGTCCGTCGAGACCTCCGTGTCCGTGCTCGGGGGCCCCGCGCGGGCGATCGTCGACATTGCCGACAGCGTCGGCGCCGACCTGATCGTGGTGGGCACGCGCGGCCATGCGCCGCTCGCCGGGCTCGTGCTGGGCAGCGTCACGCAGCGCCTGCTCCACATCGCCCACCGGCCCGTGATGGCGGTACCGCCCGCTGAGTAAGGTCATGTGGGCGTGACTCTCGAGGAGCTCAAGAAGGCACACGCGGACGGCACGGTCGACACCGTGCTGCTCGTGATCGCCGACATGGAGGGCCGCTTGCAGGGCAAGCGGCTCACCTCCTCCCACTTCCTCCACGAGGTGGTGGAGCACGGCGCCGAGGGCTGCAACTACCTGCTCGCCGTCGACGTCGACATGAACACGGTCGAGGGCTACGGGATGTCCAGCTGGGACCTTGGTTACGGGGACTTCGTGATGAAGCCGGACTTCGACACGCTGCGCCCGGTGCCCTGGCACGAGGCGACGGTGATGCTGATGGCCGACCTCGAGTGGGAGGACGGCAGCGATGTCCTGGCGTCGCCGCGGCAGATCCTGCGCAGGCAGCTCCGCCGCCTCGAGGAGCGCGGCTGGGCCGCGATGGCCGGCACCGAGCTCGAGTTCATCGTCTTCCTCGATACCTACGAGGAGGCCTGGAAGAAGGGCTACCGCGACCTCGAGCCCGGCAACCTCTACAACGTCGACTACTCGATGATCGGCACCGCCCGGCTCGAGCCGCTGATCCGCCGCATCCGCAACTCGATGATGGGCGCGGGCATGGCCGTCGAGAACTCGAAGGGCGAGTGCAACTTCGGCCAGCACGAGATCAACTTCCGCTACTCCGACGCGCTCACCAGCGCCGACAACCACGTGATCTACAAGAGCGGCGCCAAGGAGATCGCATCCCAGGAGGGCTATGCGATCACCTACATGGCCAAGTTCAACGAGCGCGAGGGCAACTCTTGCCACATCCACCTGTCGCTCGCGCGCGAGGACGGCACCAACCTGTTCGCCCCGGACGACGGAGTGTTCGAGAGCTTCGTGGCCGGCCAGCTCGCCGGGCTGCGCGAGCTCACGCTGATGTACGCGCCGCACATCAACTCGTACAAGCGCTTCGCCAAGGGCTCGTTCGCCCCGACAGCCGTGGCCTGGGGCCACGACAACCGCACCTGCTCGATGCGCGTGGTCGGGCACGGGCACTCGCGTCGGGTGGAGAACCGCCTGGCGGGAGCCGACGTCAACCCGTACCTGGCGATCGCGGCGATGATCGCCGCCGGGCTCAACGGGATCGACAACAAGCTCGAGCTCGAGCCTGCGTTCGAGGGCAACGCGTACGACTCGGACAAGCCCACGGTGCCCGGCACGATGTACGAGGCGCGCGACCTGCTGGCCGGCAGCCAGCTCGCGCGCGACGCGTTCGGCCAGGACGTGGTGGACCACTACCTCAACCGCGCGCGCATCGAGCTCGAGGCGTTCGAGTCCGCGGTGACGGATTGGGAGCTGTACCGCGGCTTCGAGCGGCTTTGAGCCCACGCCCCGTCATCGGGCTTCCCACGCCGGTTGAGCGTGCGAGCTGGGCCTCGTGGCGCGACTGGCCGATCGCGCTGATGGGCTGGTCCTACGTTCGCGCCGTCCAGAGCGCCGGTGCGCTCGCGGTCCTGCTGCCGCCCGATGAGCAGGCGGAGCCCGACGAGCTGCTCGATCTGATCGACGGCCTCCTGCTCGTGGGCGGCACCGATGTCGATCCGGCCAGCTACGGCGCCGAGCGCGAGGAGGTCACCACGCACACCACCCCACAGCGCGATGACTTCGAGGTGGCGCTCGCGCGGCGGGCGCTTGAGCGCGACATGCCGCTGCTGGGGATCTGCCGCGGCATGCAGATCATGAACGTCGCGGCCGGCGGCACGCTGATTCAACACGTGGACAACGTCGAGCTGCACCGGCACACGCCGGGCGTCTTCGGCGACCACGAGGTCGACCTCGAGCCGGGCTCGTTGGCAGAGCGGTCCGCCGGGGAGCAGCGCCACGCGGTGAAGTCGCACCACCACCAGGGCGTCGAGCGGATCGGGGACGGGCTCGTGGTCACCGGGCGGGCGGACGATGGCGAGGTGGAGGCCGTTGAGGCACCGGAGCGGCGCTTTGCGCTCGGCGTCCTCTGGCATCCGGAGGAGGACGAGGAGAGCCGCCTCGTCGCGGCGTTCGTGGAAGAGGTGCTGGCGAGCCTGAGGAGCGCAGCGTGACGATCACCGTTCTCGAGCCGGCCACCGAGCAGACGCTCGCCGAACTGCCCTCCGCCGGCGTGGAGGAGACCGACGCCGCGGTGGAGCGCGCCCGCGCGGCGTTCCCCGCCTGGCGCGCCGTCACGCCGTCGGGCCGCTCGCGGATGCTGCACGACCTGGCCAATGGGCTCGAGGAGCGCCAGGAGGAGCTCGCTCAGCTCGAGGCCCGCAACGCCGGCAAGCCGATCGCCGACGCGCGCGGCGAGATGGGCATGGTGGTCGAGACCTTCCGCTACTACGCGGGCGCGCCCGAGCGGCTGCTCGGCGACACGATCCCGGTCTCAGGTGGCGTGGACATGACCTTCCGCGAGCCGCTCGGCGTGGTCGCGCTGATCGTGCCCTGGAACTTCCCGCTCACGATCGCCTCCTGGAAGATGGCGCCCGCCCTCGCCGCCGGCAACACGCTCGTGCTCAAGCCGGCGGAGCTCACGCCGCTCACCGCACTCGAGTTCGAGAAGATCGCGCTCGAGGCGGGGCTGCCCGAGGGTGTGGTCAACGTCGTGGCCGGCCCGGGCCGCGTCTGCGGCCAGCGCCTCGTCGAGCACCCGGATGTGGCCAAGGTCGCGTTCACCGGCTCCACCGAGGTGGGGCGGCGGATCGCCGAGGGAGCCGCCGCCACGATCAAGCGCGTCACGCTCGAGCTCGGCGGCAAGTCGGCGAGCATCGTCTTCGCGGACGCCGACGTGGAGAAGGCGGCGTCGGTCGCTCCCTTCGCCGTCTTCGGCAACGCCGGCCAGGACTGCTGCGCTCGTTCCCGCATCCTCGTCGAGCGCCCGGTCCTCGACAGCTTCATGTCGACGCTCGAGGAAGCCGTGGAGGCGCTGCGCGTCGGCGACCCGCTCGACCCCGAAACGCAGATGGGACCGCTGATCTCCGCGGGTCAGCGCGAGACCGTCTCCTCCTTCGTGCCCGACGACGCCCCGGTCGCGATTCGCGGCAGCGCGCCGGACGGGCCCGGCTTCTGGTTCCCACCGACCGTCCTCTGCCCGGTGTCGAACGACGACCGCGCCGCGCGCGAGGAGATATTCGGCCCGGTCGCTGTCGTGATCCCGTTCTCCAGCGAGGAGGAGGCGGTGCGCCTCGCCAACGACACGATCTACGGGCTGTCGGGCTCGGTCTGGACGCGCGACGGCGCCAAGGCGCTGCGCGTGGCGCGTGAGATCGACACCGGCGTCCTCTCGATCAACTCGAACACCTCGGTGCGCGTGTCCACGCCCTTCGGCGGCTTCAAGCAGTCCGGCGTGGGGCGGGAGCTCGGCCCGCACGCGCTCGAGCACTACACCGAAGTCAAGAACGTCTACTACGCGACGGAGTGAGCATGGGCCGACTGGACGGGAAGGTGTGCGTGATCACGGGCGCCGCGAGCGGCATCGGCGCCGAGACGGCGAAGGTCTTCCAGGCCGAGGGCGCCCAGGTCGTGGGCGTGGACCTGATCGAAGGCGCGGCCGGCGATCTCGCCATCCAGGCGGACGTCACCGACGAGCAGGAGGTGGCCGGGATGTACGCACGCGCGCGCGAGGAGCTCGGCGGGATCGACGTGCTGTTCAACAACGCGGGCATCTCGCCGAACGACGACGCCTCGGTGCTCGATACCACGTTCGAGGCCTGGCAGCGAGTGCAGGACGTGAACCTGAAGAGCGTCTTCCTCTGCTGCAAGCACGGGATCCCGCACCTGCTCGAGCGCGGCGGCGGCTCCGTGATCAACACAGCCTCGTTCGTGGCCGTCATGGGCGCCGCGACCTCGCAGATCTCCTACACGGCCTCCAAGGGCGGAGTGCTCGCCCTTTCGCGCGAACTGGGCGTGGAGTTCGCCCGCCGCGGCGTGCGCGTCAACGCGCTCTGCCCCGGCCCGGTCGACACGCCGCTGCTGCGGGAGCTCTACGCGAACGACCAGGCCGCTGCCGCGCGCCGGCTCGTCCACCTGCCGATGGGCCGCTTCGCGCAGGCACGCGAGATCGCCAACGGGGCGCTGTTCCTCGCCTCGGATGAGTCGTCCT
This sequence comes from uncultured Thermoleophilaceae bacterium, assembly GCA_963848495.1. GTDB lineage: Bacteria > Actinomycetota > Thermoleophilia > Solirubrobacterales > Thermoleophilaceae > JAICJR01. Next base: position 18,111 of record CAWKDV010000001.1, on the reverse strand, counting down.
ACGTCACCGGGTCGACCTTCCTGGTCGACGGCGGCCTGTCCGGGGCCTACGTCACTCCGGAGTAACCGGCGCAATCAGGCGGATGTGCCGCCTGGCCACCATGAGGAACGCGCGCTGCTGCACCTCGTTCGGCGAGTCGAGCGCGATCAGCGTGGCGTCCTGGATCGAGAAGAACTCGCGGTCCCGCTGGTTCACGAAGTCCGACAGTCGGCTGCGATAGCCCTCGCGCGGCAGCGTGAGGTTGCCCTCGATGCGCCAGCGGTCGGTCTCCAGGACTATCTGTTCGAGGCGGTGGTCCATGGGGGCGCCATGCTAGCTACTGCAGGTGGTGGCGGCCGCCCTGGTCGCGCTGCGAACAGGAGAGGCCGTACAGGCGGTAGTCCCGGTTGGCGCGCCTCGTGTGGGTGCAGAGCTGGCCGCGGGCGATGCACTCGCGCTTGCCCTGGATGAGTGCGGACGTGCAGGCCACGGTTGCGGCCCGGGGAGCCGCGGACCTGCCCGCGATCGCCGGGACCAGCGTCGCGCCCAGGAGCACCAGCGACGCCAGGAAGGTTGCGAGGTAGGGGCGCATCGATCAAACAGTTCCCAGCAAATGCGCCGATCCCTTCACGTTTTTCCCGCCACTGCCTGGGTAGCCCATTCGCATGCCACCACGCGGAGTCAAGAAGGGCACCAAGCGTGCCCGTCAATACGAACACGTCAAGCAGAGCGAGAAGCGGGCCGGCCGTTCCGAGGGCCGGGCCGAGGAGATCGCCGCGCGGACGGTCAACAAGGAGAAGGCCCGATCGGGCGAGTCGCGCACGCGCTCGCGGACGTCCACGCAGGACATCTCCTCGAGCCGTCGTGGCGGGCTCCGGTCGGGCGGAGGCCCGAAGGGCCGCACGCGCGACCAGCTCTACAACGACGCCAAGAAGCTCGGCATCGAGGGTCGCTCGAAGATGAGCAAGGCGCAGCTCCAGCGGGCCGTCGCAGGCGCCTCGAAGTAGCGGCGCTTCCTTCCGCGCTGCCGCCCGGGGGCTGAGGGGGTTGGTGTGGTGCCTGCCCAGGCCGGCGGCTGCGCCGCCGGGAGCTCCTGGTCAGTCACCACACCAACCCCCTCGCCAGCCGCGTTGGCGGTTGACAGGTGAGACGCGGTTCGGCCTCTTCAGGTTCTGCTGCTTTGCATGGAAAGCAGCAGAGGACTGGCGATCAGCGGGTGTCGGGTGTAGTTTGGCTCGTGGTAGTAGTCAAAAGCGCCGCTGGCGGCTGCCGGGCACCATCCACTTCCGACGCAAACGTTGCACTTCGCGTGCGGACTGGATGACTGACCATGGCCCCGATAACCGCCTCCAACCACGCGACCTCCCCGCCAGTCGTTCCCCCGGACTCCAGCGTGCGTCGGACCGCCCGAATCGTTGGGGTCCTTTTCCTTGCGGGCTTCTTGGCTTATGGCGTAGGCAACCTCATAGCGACGGGCATCGTCCGCTCCGATGACCACAGCGGCTCCACCGCGTTGTTCGTCACCGGCACCGCGCTGATGATGCTCAACTCGGCAATCGTGATCGGCATCGGTGTCCTGATGTTCCCGATCCTGCGAGCCCACAACGAGGCTATAGCTGCGGGCTACCTGGGCACGCGGATCTTCGAGGGCGTCGTTCTGGCCATCGGTGTCGTGAGCCTCATCGTCCTCAACGACTCCGCCGCCATCGACGCGAATTCCGTCTTCTACAACATCGCCGAGGCCGGGCTCGGTATCGGAAGCCTCTTCTTCTGCGCCCTGCTCTTCCGCACCGGACTCGTTCCGCGTTTCCTAGCTGTCTGGGGTTTCATCGGCTACGCGTGCATCGCCGGGGGCACACTGCTCGAGCTGTTCGGCGTCGCGGGCGCCGGGCTCGTCGGCGCCATCCCCGGTGGATTGTTCGAGCTGACGTTCGCCATCTGGCTGATCGCCCGCGGGTTCGCCTCCACCGCGACCGTCCCCTCGCGCGCGAGCACCGCCGTCGCACCGGCCTAGACCGACACGCTGCCGCGTCGGACGAGAAGCGGAAATCGCAGCCGCTGGTGTTCCTCGCGGAAAGCGAGAGCCCGGCTGATCACATAAGCGGCATTCCGAGGTGGGCACCTCCGATCTTCGAGACGCTCGTTCGGAACGCGAGCGGCATTCTTCGTTCGCGGTCGCGCTGTTTCTCCTTCGCACATCAGAGAGTCCCGCTTCGCGCCCGGAGCGGGCGTCGCGCGCTCCGTCCGATGACTTGCTGCTCGTCCTAAGCGGGCACGAGATCGGCGGCACCGCTGCCTACCGCTTGCCGAGGCAAAGCAGGCGCACACGGCACTCCTTTCCGCGCATTCTGGGACTGTCGGCGTCGGCGCCATGCCGCCGGTGCGGTCACGGATGCAGGGCTGGGCCGGTCGGCGTGCTGATCGGTTAGACGCTGCTGCACGCCACCGCGGCGGGCCCACGTCTTGCCGGAGACGAAGTGGGCCGGATACTTTTCGGACACAGCCGGAAGCTGAAGGGAGTCCAGGCCCGGGCGCGCGGGTCTCCCGAGCGCCTGAAGAAGGGCTGGTTTTGCGGGGATTTGCGAGTCACAGATCGCCTGCGATGGACTGCGCTCCGGGTGCCAGGGCGCTCTCGTAAAGCGGGTCGAGGGTTCGAATCCGTCGGTCCGCTTGGCTCAAGTACCTGCAAATAGTGCGTTTGCACCCGTTGCTGACGCACGCTCGCCTTCAAGCGGTGGTCAGAGTCAGCCTACCGCTCTAGAAAGGGAAATCCGCTCGCCTCGCAAGCCGTGAGTTGAGCCCACCTGGAGCGGGGGTCGAATCTCGAGCTCGTTCCGCGCATCACCGTGAAGCACGGTCATGATGGCCGCGTTGTGCTCGGCCATCTACCCCTTCAACCATCGAGGATGCGCTCCCGAGCGCTCACCCATCACGAAGTAGAGGATCACCGGTCAGGGTATGGGCACGGTGACGTGCGTAGCGCTGCCTGCACAGTCTCCGATGCCGGGCGCCACGTCGTCGTCGGGGTGTCCCGGCAGTGAGGCCGGTCAGACCGAGACGGACACGGGGAAGGTTGCGAGCCAGATCAACGTCCCAAAGAAGAGCAGGTAGCCCAGGGCGACGATCGTGACGCGGGAGCGAACGGCGTCGAGCTTGGTGCTGATACCGGCGAAGAACAGCGCGGACGCGAACAGGACGAGGGCCAGGACGTAGTTGTCCGAGCGTTGGTTGTCGACCTTCGCTATTGCCGTCGCGGTGTCGGCTGTTCGCGAGAGCGCCCGGGCCTTGTTCTGAGCGGCAAGGTGGTATTGCGGCATGGCGAAGGGGCTGAGCGGGGCGTCGGGGTTTTTCAGCGGCTTGGTGGCCACCCAGGCGTCGACGGCGGGCTTGAACTCAGCCCGGAACCGCTTGAAGTAGAAGTCGCTGAGCTTTGTGTCCTTGGCGGCGTAGGCGCCGGTCCACGCGATGAATGTGGCGACATCGAGCTGGGTCTGCTGGCCGGCCCGGTTCGATTGTGCCGTCGACTCGACGCGCGCGGCGTTTGCCCGGCTGAAGTTGACCGTCTGCACGCCACTCCAGCGGGCCGACTGGTACGAGCTCCAGGCCGTGGCGACGGTCGCGATCGCGAGCAGAATGGTGACCAGCAGCTCGATCTGCCGATCGTGCCGGGCCGATCGGGCACCCGACGCGCCTGGGTCACGCCACTGGCCTTCGTCCGGTGTCGTGGCTTCAGACATGGGCTATCGACCGCGGGCCGATCGGGGCCGGCGGCCTCGTGCACAACCGGAACGCCCCGACGCCCAGCCGCGACCCACGCCGTTGCCTTTCGCCTCGTCCAACTGCACTCCTGCTTCCCGAGGAGAACCAGCACGCTCTTTGGCCGTTCCCAAGAGTGCTGGTTTGCGCGATCGCCCGCAAGGTCAGGCGTGACGCCTGCCCTTCGTCCGAGGCGCAAGTGCGCTGGATAACTGGTCGCGTCTCAGAACTGCTGTAAATAGCGTCGGTGCTGTCAAGGCAACGGCGTAGGTTCCCTCAAGTCCTGGAAGACGATGAAGGAGGCCTACGCCGTGAGACGTACCGTACCGCCGTCGGCGGAGATAGAAGCTCGGATCGAGCAGATGTTGTCGGTGGGGGTGGGTGAGAACCCGCGTGAGTCGCTGTCGGAGCTGGCGAGGCTGGGTGCGCGGCTGATCATCCAGCGCGCTGTCGAGGACGAGTTCGACGCGTGGTTGGGCCGCGCCCGCTACGAGCGGCGGGCTTGCGATCAGGGCGAGCAGCGCAGCGAGGAGAGCGGACTGCGGAACGGGTTCAGGCCTCGGAGGGTGCAGACCGCCGAGGGTGAGCTCGAGATCGAGATCCCGCAGGTCCGTCAGGCGGCCGAGACGTTCGCCTCGAAGCTGTTCCCACGGACGCCGAAGCTGTTGCGGACCGAGCCGTTGAAGGCGTTGGTGATCGGCGCGTTCGTGCGCGGTCTGTCGATGCGCGATGTCGAGTCGCTGTGCGAACAGGCCGGCCTGGGGAAACTGTCGAAGACGACCGCGTCGCGGATGTGCGAGGAGCTCAAGCAGCGCTTCGAGGCGTTCAAGCGGCGTGACCTCTACGGCATCCGGCTGGTCGCGCTGTTCCTCGATGCGACGTTCATCGCCGTCAGACCGGACGGGCCGAAGGAGGGTGTGCAAGTCGCATGGGGATTCAGCGAGCAGGGCGAGCGCGTCCTGCTGGCGGTGAGCCTGGGGATGCGCGAGTCCTTCGAGGACTGGCAGGCACTCGGCCGCGATCTGATCGGCCGCGGGCTGGGCGCGCCGATGCTGATCGTCGCCGACGGCGCACCCGGCCTGGTCAAGGCGATCGAGCAGTGCTGGCCGGCGTCTGACCGGCAGCGCTGCTGCGTGCACCGCGCCCGCAACCTCTACGCCAAGCTCCCCGACCGGGAGCGTGAACGCGTCAAGCACGCCTACTGGCAGGCGTTGGATGACGCGATCAGCGAGGCCGACGCCAAGCACAGGCTCCAGCTGCTGGTCGACGACCTCGACAAAGGCGGCTTCACCGCCGCCGCTCGCTGCCTCGCCGATGACTTGGACGCGCTGGTGGTCCACCTGCGCTACCCAGTCCGGCACCGCCGCAGATGGCGCAGCACAAATCTGCTCGAGCGCTCGCTCGGCGAGGTCAAGCGACGCACGAAGGTAATGGGCCGCTTCCCCGGCGAGAGCAGCTGCCTGACCTTGGTCTGGGCCGTGCTCGACCTGCTGATCACCCACCAGACCAACGGCATCCACTTCAACGCGCTCGACCGCCAACGCCTCAAACGAACGCGCTACCACGGCACCGAGCAAACCATCCCCGAGGAGGTGACAGCCGCCTAGACTGACCACCACCGGGAACCGCATTTACAGCGCCAAAGAGACGCCACCGGATAACTCCTGAGAGTGTCGGAATCGGGCGGGAGCGGAAGTGGCGCTGGTTCCGGGACAATCGCTCGATGCGCGCGGTCGTGGGCGGGGGTTTGCATGATTCGCCGTTGAGGGAGCCCAGGCGTATCCTCACGCGATGCGCAGCGGGCTCAGCGCGGCGATCGACAGTCGGCTGGAAGGCCTGATCGTGGCCTGGGCCCGCCGCCAATGGCCGGCATTGCGGCTGGTTCCCGCTCGATGGATCCGGCCGGCCGTCGCACCGACGGCACTGCGACTACGACGCTTGCTCTCGCGCGGCGTTCTCGCCGCAGCGCTGCCCATCGGCATTTGCCTCGCGCTGCTGTTTCTGAAGCCCTAGCAGACCCGCTCCGCTCCGCTCAGTCTCGGCCCAGCCAGTGCTCGGGTCCGTGTCACCAGCGCCAAGTGAGCCTCGCGTGGCGCGCTCCGTGGTCGGTCAACGGGACCACTGTCTGAAGCTCCTATGTCAAGTTCATGTCGTTGCGGGCGGGGGTGAGGTCGCGGATCATGCGGCGGTGGATGACGTCTGAGAGGTGGCGCTTGAGGATGCGTCGCGCCTCACGCTTGGTGTGCCCGCGGGCGCGGGCGTTGGTGTAGATCGTCTGCGCGCGCGGCTCGCAGCGCAGCTGGGTGACGGCCATTCGGTGAAGGATCGCGTTGACGCGGCGGTTGCCGCCGGGGTTGAAGCGGTGGCGGACCGGTTCGCCGGGGCCTTCGGCGGTCGAGGCGGCCAGTGGTGCTGAGCCGTTGAAGCGGGCGAAGCCGCCTTCGGTGAAGCGGCGCGGGTCGCCGACCTCGATCAGCAGCTCGGCGACCGACCTGGTCGCCAGGCCGCAGAGCTCGCCCAGGGTGGTGTGCCCGCCGCTGACCAGCTGCGCGAGTTGCTTGGTGACGTCTTGCTCGGCGCGTCGAGGCGAGCGATCTCGGCGCGGTGGCCGTCGAGGATCCGCAATCGCAGCGCGGTCGGTGCATCTGAGCGCGCCCGGCGGTTGCGGCGCGTGAGCGCGGCCAGCCGCGGGCGCACAGCCTTGGTGTCGGGCAGCCAGTCGCGCAGCGCCAGCGGCCGGTCGGCGAGCAGGAACTCAGCCTCGTTGAGCAGGTGCTGGCGGCTCTTGAGCAGCGACTGGCGCTGACCGTGGTAGAGCCGCAGCAGCTCGGTGTGCTCGTCGGGCCCGGCCTGCTGGCGGGCGGTTTTGAACGCGAGCGGCAGCAGCGGATGCGCGAGCGTCTCGCGCGCGATCCGCTCGGCGTCGAGCGTGTCGGACTTGCCGCGCTGGCGCGCGCGGTCCTGACGGCCGGTGCGGTTGGGGCACACGTCGCGCACGTCATGACCTGCGCCGGTGACGTAGATCGCGGTGTGCCGGCCCCAGCCGGCCGCGTTCTGCACGCCCCAGCGGACCACCGGACCCAGCGACAGCGCCCATGCCTCCAGCGCGCGGTGCCCGTCACCGGAGACGCGGAAGTGCTCGCCGGCGAGGATCCCGCCACGAGCGTCGATCACGACCGCGGTCAGCGTGCGCTTGTGCGGATCGATCCCGACCGCGTTGCCCGCGCGATCCTCGCTGATCAGCATCGAGGACGGCCCCGGCCCCTGCGTGCGGCTTCCCATCAGTTCCCTCCCGGCGTACTGTTGTGGGCGGGCCCGGTCGACAACATCCCGGTCCAGACACCCCCCCGGCTGGGGATGCCGACGCTCCTATCAGGTCAGGCCGAACCATCGAAGGCACGAACCGGAGTCGACACTTCAGAACGAGGACACCGCTACCGGGTCAAGATCTGAGATGGGTCAGGCCCCGGTTCGGCCTTCGACCCTACGCAGGCGATCAACCCACGCAGGCAGGCGCCCCCGATTACAACACCGGGATCTGAAGCGGCCTGGCGTCTGCGTTTCACGCATGCGGGAGCGACGCGGGAGCCGATCGCGTGCCGGAGGGCGCCGGCAGCTCGTCGCAAGCGCGAGCGTCGCCCATCACGGCCGCTTTCGTGGCCGCGGAGAGAACTCGAAGAAGGCGACCGCTTCGTCCCCCGCCCCGTGGCGTTGGCCGCCTCTACTTCTTCGCGGCTTCGAAGTAGGGATTCGTGCCGCTCTGATGGTCGGTCACATCCACCACGCTCGTGATCTCTGGCAGGGCCTGGATGATGGCCGTCTCGATCCCCTGGCTGAGCGTGACGGTGGCCATCGCGCAGCCCTGACAGCCGCCGCCCAGCCTGAGGTAGGCGGTTCGCTGCTCGACCGCCACGAGCTCGGCGCGGCCACCGTGCGCGGCGATCGTCGGGTTCACCTGCTGGTCAAGCACCTGGATCACGCGCTGGGCCACGTCGCCGCTGAGGTCGGCGGGCGGTGGCGCGCCGATCGCTGGGCTCGGCGTGTTGGGGTTCTCTACGCGCAGGCCGCTGGTGCCGAACGGGTCGTCCAGCCAGTCGATCGTCGCGCCGCGGACCCTGTCGAAGTCGCACTCGGGGACCACGATCGCGATGTCGCGGTGGCGGACGATGGCGTCGTGGGGCGCCGCCGCGTCGAGCGGTTTGAGCGAGATGCTGCAGGTCCACTGGTTGCCCGAGGTGCCGGTCACCTCGATCCACATCGCCTGGCGCTCGGGCTCGGCAACCTGGAGCAGGAAGCCCGTGACCTTGTCGTAGGCGGCGTTGGTCATGTCGAGCCACCGCTCGCCGGAGGTCTGATCGTCGGCGCTCATCGGTCCGGACCTATGCTAACGGTGTGGCTCGTGTGCTCCTCCTGCTGCCGACGGCCACCTACCGGGCGGCCGACTTCCTCACCGCCGCCCGGGCGCTCGGGGCCGAGGTCATCGTGGCGTCCGACCGGCGGCTCGTGTCGATCGGCGACACCCAGTTGACGCTCGACCTGCGCCGGCCGGAGGCGGCCGCGGAAGCGATCGCGGCGGTGGCGAAGGAGCGGCCGCTCGACGCGGTGGTGGCCGTTGACGACCAGGGAGTGCGCGTGGCCGCGCTCGCGGCCGAGCGGCTGGGGCTACCCGGCAACCCGCCGGGGGCCGCGGCGGCGACGCGCGACAAGGCTGCGATGCGGCGCGCGCTCGCCACCGCCGGTGTGCCGCAGCCCGAGCACCGCACGGTCGGCCCGAGCGACGACTCGGCGGCGGTCGCCGCCGGGGTCGGGCTTCCCTGCGTCGTAAAGCCGCTGTCGTTGTCGGCGAGCCGGGGCGTGATCCGGGCGGATGATCCGCCGGCGGCGGCGGCGGCCGCTGCGAGGGTTCGCGCGATTCTCGCCGAGGCCGGGGAGGACCCGCAGGGGCCGCTCCTGATTGAGCGCTACGTGCCGGGCGCCGAGGTGGCCGTTGAGGGTCTCCTGCGCGGCGGTGCGCTCGAGCCGCTCGCCGTCTTCGACAAGCCGGACCCGCTTGAGGGCCCGTACTTTGAGGAAACGATCTTCACCACGCCGTCGCGGCTGGCGGGCGAGATCGTCGCGGCCGTGACCCGCACGACCGCGGATGCCTGCGCGGCGCTCGGGCTGCGCGAGGGCCCCGTCCACGCGGAGCTGCGCGTGCACGGCGGGCACGTGTGGATGCTTGAGCTCGCCGCGCGCTCGATCGGCGGGCTGTGCTCGCGCTCGCTTCGCTTCGGCGTCGGTGTCAGCCTCGAGGAGGTGATCCTGCGCCACGCGCTCGGGTTGCCGCTCGGCGACCGCCGCCGCGAGGCGGCGGCGTCGGGCGTGATGATGCTTCCGATCTTCCGCGCGGGCGTGCTGCGGGAGGTGCGCGGCCAGGACGCCGCGCGCGCCGTGCCCGGGATCGCCGCGCTCGAGATCTCGATCGGCCGCGGCCGTCCCGTCCGTCCCCTTCCGGAGGGCGATCGCTACCTCGGCTTCCTCTTTGCCCGCGGCGAGACGCCCGCGCAGGTCGAGGACGCACTGCGAGCGGCGCACGAGCGGCTCGAGATCGACATCGTCGAGCCCGCGGCCGGTGAGCGGTCGGCGGGCGCGGCGGCGCGGGGCTAGGCTCTCAAAGCGATGCGCGTCCTGCTCGTTTCGACCTACGAGCTCGGCCACCAGCCGCTGCACGTGGCCTCGCCGGCGGCTGCGCTGCGTAAGGCGGGGCACGAGGTGCGCTGCCTTGACCTGTCGGTCGAGCGCTGGGACGCCGGCACGCTCGAGTGGGCGCAGGCCGCCGGCTTCTCGGTGCCGATGCACACCGCCATGCGCCTTGCGATGCGGGCGGCGGCCGGCGTTCGCCGCGCGCGCCCCGAGCTGCCGGTCTGCTTCTACGGCCTCTACGCGCCGGTGAGCCGCGACCTCACGGTCGGCGCGCTGGCCGACCGCGCGATCGCCGGCGAGTACGAGCCGGCGCTGACGGCGTGGGTCGGCGAGCTGGCGGCCGGAGGTCCGCCCGACGCGCGAGCGGACGAGGCGCTCATCCAGCTCGGCCGGGGCGAGTTCGAGCTCCCGGCCCGCGACCTGCTGCCGCCGCTCGAACGCTACGCGCAGCTCGCGCTCGGGGGCGAGGAGCGGCTCGTGGGCTACGTCGAGGCGAGCCACGGCTGCGTGCACCGGTGCCGCCACTGCCCGGTGCCCCCCGTCTACGACGGGCGCATCCGGATCGTCGGCGCAGACACCGTGCTACGGGACATCGCGAGCCTCGTCGAGTTGGGCGCCCGCCATATCACCTTCGGCGATCCCGACTTCCTCAACGGCCGCCGCCACTCGCTGCGCGTCGTGCAGGCGATGCACGAGCGCTTCCCCGACCTCACCTTCGACTGCACGACGAAGGTCGAGCACATCCTGCGCGACGCCGAGCTGTGGCCGACGCTCGCCGGGGCGGGCTGCCTGTTCGTGGTCTCCGCGTTCGAGTCGGTCAACGACGAGATCCTCGAGCGGCTCGACAAGGGCCACACGACCGAGGAAGCCGCACGGGCGATCGCGCTGCTGCGCGAGCACGGGATCGAGGTGAGGCCGTCGTGGATGCCGTTCACCCCCTGGACGACGCCCGGCGACGTGGTCGAGATGCTCGACTTCGTGGCCGAGCACGACCTCGTCGGCAACGTCGATCCGGTCCAGTACACGATCCGGCTGCTGCTCCCCGAGGGATCGCTGCTGCTCGAGCGCCCCGACATGCGCCCGCACCTCGGCGGCTACGACGCCGAGCGGCTCAGCTACAGGTGGACCCCGATCGACCCCGACAGCGACCGCCTCCAGGCCCGCCTCGCGGCGCTCGTCGAGCAGAGCACGGCCGGCTCCGAGCCGATCCCCGAGACGTTCGCGAAAGTGCGCGCGGCAGCGCTCCAGGCGGCTGGGCGATCGCCGTCGCCCGCCGGCCGCGCCGCGCCGATCCTCGCCGGCTCGACCGAGGGGAGGCCACGGCTCACCGAGCCGTGGTTCTGCTGAGCGGAGCCCACCGAGCGCCAGTTTGGCCCTCTCGACGACATGTAGCCGCCCCTCCCGGCAAAGTGATGTCACGCGCGTGAGACGCCCCGCTGGCGTGGGCCAAGCTCTATTGGTGGCGGTTCCTCAGACGTTGCGCCTGACCCCGGTGACGCCACGAGCCCAATACTGCGCCACTTCCAGAACTGAAAAGTGCGCCGCCGAGGGCGAGCGCTCCGCATACGCCTGCCCCGCCACCAAAGCGCTCGCCGGCGACGGCCCAATCGCCGTGACGCACACTGCCGCTCACGACGACAAGCGGCAGTACCGTCTCGCCTGGATAGGAGACGCGGACGCCGTCGCTCTAGTTGCCGCTGCTCGCGGGCGAAAGTAGAGCGGCAGTACGACGATTTCGGCTTCTTGCTCGCCGACCCGTGTCGACCAGGCAGGCTCTAGGCTCGCGGATCAGATACGGGTGAAGCCGGACAACCGTCGGAAAGGAAGGTCGGATGCCAGGTGCCAGCGAGAAGAGCCGTCGGGTGCGCGTGCTGAACGCGAACTGGGCACCGGATCGGCAGGCCGGAGACGGGACGTTCGAGGTGCTGATGGTGACTGACGACGACGAGCGTCACGTCGTGCCAGCGAGCGCGCAATCAGTGGCGGCGTTGGCGGCCCTGGTGCAGACCGATCCCGTGTTGGTCTGGGATCCAGAGGGTCGGTCGCTGATCGTGGCGAACATCGTGGGCGAGATGCCCTGGACCGTCCACGACAGCTGAGCGCGTTCCGCAGGCAGTGGCCGGAGCGTTCTTGGGATCGCCGGCCGGCACGAGCGTCTCGCTCGGTGCCGTGGCAACAAGCGGGGCCGCTGACCGCTACTGCAACGAGGCAGAAGCAGCAGCGCCAGCCGGGTGTGGTCGCGTCTCAGAACTGCTGTAAATAGCGTCGGTGCTGTCAAGGCAACGGCGTAGGTTCCCTCAAGTCCTGGAAGACGATGAAGGAGGCCTACGCCGTGAAACGTACGGTACCGCCGTCGGCGGAGATCGAGGCTCGGATCGAGCAGATGTTGTCCGTGGGGGTGGGTGAGAACCCGCGCGAGTCGCTGTCGGAGCTGGCAAGGCTCGGCGCGCGGCTGATCATCCAGCGCGCCGTTGAGGACGAGTTCGACGCGTGGCTGGGCCGCGCCCGCTACGAGCGCCGGCGCGAGGAGGACAGCGGCGGCGGGGATGGCGGGCTGCGTAACGGGTTCCGTGCGCGGAAGCTGCAGACGGCCGAGGGCGAGCTCGAGATCGAGATCCCGCAGGTCCGCCAGGCGGCCGAGACGTTCGCGTCGAAGCTGTTCCCGCGGACGCCGAGACTGTTGCGGACCGAGCCGCTGAAGGCGTTGGTGATCGGCGCGTTCGTGCGCGGCCTGTCGATGCGCGACGTCGAGTCGCTGTGCGAGCAGGCCGGGCTCGGGAAGCTCTCGAAGTCCACGGCCTCGAGGATCTGTGAGGAGCTGAAGGAGCGCTTCGAGGCGTTCAAGCGGCGCGACCTTTACGAGATCCGGTTGGTCGCCCTGTTCCTCGACGCCACCTTCATCGCCGTCCGCCCGGATGGCCCGAAGGAAGGCGTCCAGGTCGCCTGGGGGTTCACCGAGGCCGGCGAGCGCGTGCTGCTCTCAGTCGCGCTCGGGATGCGCGAGTCCTTCGAGGACTGGCAGACGCTCGGCCGTGATCTCATCAGTCGCGGGCTGGGAGCGCCGATGCTGATCGTCGCCGACGGCGCCCCCGGGCTGATCAAAGCGATCGAGCAGTGCTGGCCCGCCTCGGACCGCCAGCGCTGCTGCGTTCACCGCGCCCGAAACCTCTACGCCAAGCTGCCCGACCGCGAACGCGAACGCGTCAAGCACGCCTACTGGCAAGCGCTCGACGAGGCGATCAGTGAGACGGACGCCAAGCACAGGCTCCAGGCGCTCGTCGACGACCTCGACCAGGGCGGGTTCACCGCCGCCGCCCGCTGTCTCGCCGACGACCTCGACGCGCTCGTGGTGCACCTGCGCTACCCGCTCAGGCATCGCCGCCGGTGGCGGTCAACGAATCTGCTCGAGCGCTCGCTCGGCGAGGTCAAGCGACGCACGAAGGTGATGGGCCGCTTCCCCGGCGAGAGCAGCTGCCTCACCCTCGTCTGGGCGGTGCTCGACCTGCTGATCACCCACCAGACCAACGGCATCCACTTCAACGCGCTCGACCGCCAACGCCTCAAACGAACGCGCTACCACGGCACCGAGCAAACCATCCCCGAGGAGGTGACAGCCGCCTAGACTGACCACCACCGGGAACCGCATTTACAGCGCCAAAGAGACGCCACCGTCGCCGCCGGCGACTGCCGCTCCCGCGTGAACTCGGCACCCTCGCTCCGGACGAGGAGCAGCAGCCGCTGTGGGCAAACAATGCTCAGCAAACAGCGCGCGATGGCGGCCCTCCGAGTAGCCGCCGGTCGTTCGCTGACGGCAACCGACCACGCTGGTGGCGAGGGGTTCGTGTGGTGACTGACCAGGAGCTCCCGGCGGCGTAGCCGCCGGCCTGGGCGGGCACTACACGAACCCCTCGCAGACTCCGCGCAGCCCGTCCATCGTCGGCTCGACCCGCAAGCGGTAGAAATCGCAGCATGGCTGCCGAGCAGGACCACCTCGGAGTCCTCGGGCGGGGAGCCGACGCCTGGGACGCTCGGGATCGTGAGGGGTGGCTCGCGGGGTTCCATCCCGACATCGAGTACGTCGCCGCGCCCGGGCCCGAGGGCGGCGTCGTCCAGGGGCGCGAGGCGCTCGGCCGGCTGTACGACACCTGGTGGGACACGTGGTCCGAGATCATCCGGCGGGACTTCGAGCGAGTGGCCGCCGGACAGTGGGCGCTGTAGCTCGCCGAGCTGACCCTGCGAGGTGCGGCGAGCGGCCTCGAGATCACCCAGCCCGTGGGCTGGCTCTATCGCTTCGAGGACGGCCTCGTGATCTACGCGCGCCTGTTCTCCGACTCGCGCGACGCGCGCGAGGAGTTCGAGCACGTCACGGCGGGAGCGTCGCCGGTGATCGAGCGCTATTAGCCGCGGCCGAACAACCGGCCGAAGAAGCGCTTTATCCGCTCCCAGAGCACTGAGAAGAAGAGAGAGATCGCCTTGACCGGCGGCGCGTGCTCGTGGTGCTCGGCCGGGGGAGCGGCGGGAGCGGCCGGGGCCGGGACCGGGTCGGGCGCCGCCGCCTCAGGCGCCTCAGCCGCCTCAGCGGCGGCGACCTCGGGCGAGCTCGCCTCGGGCTTCACAGCTGCCGCGACCTCGGACTCGGACATCTGCCGCGTGGGCTGTTCCGAGCCGATCCGCTTCTCCAGGCAGGACGCGAAGTCGCGCAGGAGGCGGTTGGCGATGTCCTGCATCATCCCGCCGCGGCCGAAGCGGGCCAGCGCGCCGGTGATGGTGAAGTCGGTGATGACCTCGACGTGCGTGCCCTCGCCGGTCTCGCTGAGGCTGCTCACGATGGTCGCGTTGGCCGAGCCCTGGCCGCGCTTGTCCTGACCGCGCGCCGACATCGTGGCGGTGTGCGAGGCCTCGTCGAGCTCCTTCATCTCGAGCGAGCCGCGGTATGAGGCGGTGGTCGGGCCGACCTTCACCTGGAAGTCGCCGTGGTAGACGCCGTTGTCGGAGCCGGTGATCTTGGCGCCGGGCAGGCAGGGCGCCACCAGCTCGACGTCGACCAGCGTCTTCCAGACGACGTCGATCGGGGCCTTCACGTCGAACGACTGCTCGAGCTTCATCTGCGCAGCACCTCCAGGTCGGCGGGAGTGTCCACGTCCGCGGCGCTGGCGAGGTGGCCCGCCTCCACCTCCCGCACGCTCGCCTGCTCCAGCAGGTGGCGTGCCCCGACGTCTCCCTCAAGCTCCATGACGCGCGGAATCATGCCCGCCGGGAGCACGACAGGGTGTCCCGGCTGGCCGTCGTAGGTCATGCGCACCGGCCGCCGGCCGTCGAAATCGTCGAGCGCCATGGCGATCACCTGCGGCGTGATGCGCGGCTGGTCGCCAAGGGTGACGAGCGCGGCCTCCACGTCGCCGAGCGCGGCGAGTCCGGTCCGCAGCGAGGCCGCCTGACCCTCGCGCCAGTCCTCGCAGACGATCGGCTCGGTGTCGAGGAAGTCGACCTTCGCGCGGATTTCCTCGGCGTGGGCGCCGAGCACGACGACGATGCGGTCGATGGCCGGCACGGCGGAGACGGCGCGCAGGGCGTGCTCGAGCAGCGGCCGCCCGTCGAGCTCGGCAAGCTGCTTGGGGCCGCCGAAGCGGGTCGCCTCGCCGGCGGCGAGCACCACGCCGCCGATCACGACATCTCGTCCTGGAGCAGGTCGGCCAGCTCGGCGAGTGAGGCGATCGAGTTGCCGGCCAGGAAGTGGTCGACGTAGGGCAGCGCCGCCTGCATGCCGCGCGTGAGCGGCTCGTAGCCCGTGTGCGCCTTCAGCGGGTTGAGCCAGACGAGCCGGTGCGAGCAGCGCGCCAGCCGGGCCATCTCGGCAGCGAGCTCCTCGGGCTCACCGCGGTCCCAGCCATCGGACAGCACGACCACCACCGAGCCGCGGCCGATGCGGCGCCCGTGGGTGCGGTTCAGCTCCGCCAGCGAGTCCCCGATGCGCGTGCCGCCCGACCAGTCCGAGGCGGTGGAGGCGACTCGCGCCAGCGCGGTGTCATGGTCGCGGCGGCCCAGCTCGCGCGTCACGCGTGTGAGGCGGGTGCCGAAGACGAACGCCTCCACGCGCCGGCGCGCGACCACGTAGGCGTGCAGGTACTGGAGCAGCATGCGGGCGTACGGCTCCATCGATCCGGACACGTCGCAGACGAACACGAGCGGCCGTGGCTTGCGCGACGGCTCGCGCCAGCGCCGCTCGAGCGGCTCGCCGCCGTAGCGCAGGGACGCGCGCAGAGTCCGCCGCAGGTCGGGCGAGGCGGCGGCGCCGTGGGCGCCGCGGCGCCGCGACGGCCGCAGCCGCCGGCTGCGCCGCATCGGCCCGTGCAGCGCCAGGCGCGTTATCAGGCGCCGCGCCAGCTCACGCTCGGCCTCGCTGTAGTCGGCGAAGTCCTTGTGGCGCAGGATCTCGACGTCGCTCCACGCGGCCGGAAGCGGCCGCGGGTCGAGCCGCCCCGCATCGGGCGTCAGGGTGTCGCCTGGGACGACCACCCGTGGGAATACCAGGCCGGCCGCGTCCAGTTCGGCCTGCGCTCGGCCGGCCGTGCCGTCTCCGCCACGGCCGAACGTGGCGATGAACGCGGCGTCGAAGGCGACGAAGTCGGAGTGGCGCGAGCAGAGCGCCGCGCGCAGCGCGTTGTACGAATCGGAGCGGGACGAGGGGTCGATCGCGGCGAGCGCGCGGTGGCCCGCGAGCAGCTCGTCGACTCCGACACGAACCCCCTCTTCGCGCATCGCCCGGGCCAGCTTTCCAAGCTGGGCGGTCACCGCACCGCCCAGCCGGTTAGACACCCTCGAGCACCCCGAGCTCGCGCACCCGCTCGATGTCCTCGCGCACCTTGAGCGCGACCCCCAGCACCTCGTCGAGGTCCTGGTTGCCGAGCGCCATCAGCGCGCGCGCCCAGGCGATCGTCTCGCCGACACCCGGCAGCTTGTAGAGCTCCTTGCCACGCAGCCGCGCCACCGCCTCGCACACCCGTTGCGCGATCTCGTCGGGCACGTCGGGCAGCCGTGCGTGGACGATCTCCTCCTCACGCTCGGGCGTGGGGTAGTCGATCCAGTGGTAGAGGCAGCGCCGCTTGAGCGCGTCGTGCAGCTCGCGCGTGCGGTTGGAGGTGATGACCACGAGCGGGTGCCCGCGCGCCTCCACCGTGCCCAGCTCCGGGATCGTGACCTGGAACTCCGACAGGAACTCGAGCAGGAAGGCCTCGAACTCGTCGTCGGCGCGGTCGATCTCGTCGATCAGCAGGACGACCGGACCCTCCTCCTCGAGCGCGTCGAGCAGGGGCCGCTTGAGCAGGAACTCACGGCTGAACAGCCGCCCCTCGGGAGGGTCGCCGCCGTCCCGCGACTCGGCTGCCCTGATCGCCAGGAGCTGACGCTGGTAGTCCCAGTCGTAGAGCGCCTGGTGCAGGTCGATCCCCTCGTGGCACTGAAGCCGGATCAGGCGCGACTCGGTGGCCGCGGCCAGTGCCTTGGCCACCTCCGTCTTGCCGACACCAGCCTCGCCCTCTAACAGCAGCGGCTGGGAGAGCTGCGAGGCGAGGAAGATCGACGTGGCGAGAGCCCTGTCGGGCAGGTAGTGCTGCGCAGACAGAGCCTGCTCGACGTCTTCGATCGAGTTGAACATCTGGTTAGAGCCTAGTTCCAAGCACCAAGCACCAAGCACTAACCTCCGGCCGCCGTCGCCAGCGCCCGCTGCGTCAACACACGCGCCAGATGCGCCTTGTACTCCGGCGTCGCATTCAAATCGCCCGGCGGGTCGGTGCCCTCGGCCGCGTGCGATGCCGCCTCCGCGATCGTGTCCGCGTTGAGGGGCTGGCCGCGCAGTGCGTCCTCCACGGCGGTCGCGCGGATCGGCGTGGAGCCCATGTGCGTCAGGCCGACGCGCACGTCCTCGGCCACGCCGCCGTTCGACTTCACCGCGGCGCCGACGCCGACCATCGCCCAGTCCTCGGCGCGGCGCACGAACTTCTCGTACGCGTGGCCGTAGCCGTCCATCGCCGGGATGTCGACGCTCGTCACCACCTCGGTCGGCTCGAGCGAGGTCGTGAGGTAGTCCTGGAACAGGTCTGAGGCCGCGATCTGGCGATCGCCGTTCGGCCCCTTCACGTTCAGCACGCCGTCGAGCGCGAGCACTATCGCCGGCAGGTCGGAGGCAGGGTCGCCATGGGCGAGCGAGCCGCCGATCGTGCCGCGGTTGCGCACCTGCTGGTCGGCGATCACGCCGGCCGCCTCGGCCAGGAGGCCGAGGTCGGCGTTCGACTGCAGCTCGGCGTGCCGCGTGAGCGCGCCGATCCGCCAGCCGCCGTTGTGCCGCTCGACGCCGCTCAGCCCCGGCACCTTGCGCAGGTCGACGAGCAGCGTGGGGAACGCCAGCCGCAGCTTCATCAGCGGCAGCAGCGAATGGCCGCCGGCGAGCAGCTTGGCGTCCTCGCCGCCCTCGCCGAGTAGGCGGATTGCCTCCTCCAGCGAGTCCGGCGCCGTGTAGTCGAACTCGGCGGGAATCACCGCGCACCTCCTTGCCCGTTGCCGGCTTGCTGGATCGTGTTCCACACCCGCATGGGCGTCAGTGGCATGTCTATCCAGGTGACGCCCAGCGGCTTCAGCGCGTCGATGACAGCGTTCGTGACCGCCGGCGTGCAGGCGATCGTTCCGGCCTCGCCGATG